>CAWHJB010000001.1:0-242500 GCA_963829555.1 uncultured Chloroflexia bacterium
AACATCGAGATAAAAAGGTATAATCTTCTTCCGTGGCTGCCAGCCGGTCTTCTACCGATCTGTAATCGTTCGGCGAAATAATTCCCAAATACTGGGGAAATTCTTCAGTCACAATTTACCATTGGACGCTCAAGGCTGGGTGCGTCACCTGATTTGGGAACATTCGGATGTAGTAGAAAGGGATATGTGGTGTTCGGTTTGACGGTATTTGCTGCCCAAACCGAACATCACATCAACACATCTCGAATGCAACCCTGATTTGAAATGAACTCATGAAATCTTTTTCCTTTGAATTGATTGCCCGGCAAGGAAGGGCTCGGGCTGGAATCTTCAAGACACCGCATGGCGAGATCTATACACCTGTATTTGCTCCCGTTGGCACGCAGGCCACAGTCAAAGCCATCACACCTGCGCAGTTAACTGAAATCAATGCCAACCTGATTTTGGCGAATACTTACCATCTCTACTTGCGTCCGGGCGATGAGCTGGTCGCCGAAATGGGTGGTCTGCATCGATTTATGCAATGGGATGGCCCCATATTGACCGACTCGGGTGGGTTTCAAGTATTTTCGCTCTCGGGAACTCGAAGTATTGACGAGGACGGAGTCACTTTTAGAAGCCATATCGATGGTTCAAAGCACCGATTTACGCCTGAACGATCCATCTCCATCCAGGAAAATCTGGGAGCTGACATTATCATGGCATTTGATGAATGCGCCCCACCCGATGATCGCGCCTATAATGAACAAGCCATGGCACGCACCCACGCCTGGGCGAAACGGTGTGTTGCCGCCAAATCCAGAGATGATCAGGCGTTGTTTGGAATTGTTCAGGGGGGCATTTTCCCGGATCTGCGGACTGAATCAGCGAACTTTATCCGCTCATTGGATCTTCCGGGATACGCAATCGGCGGATTGTCGGTTGGAGAAAGCAAACAGGATATGCACAACATCCTGGAGGTCGTCGACCCTCTACTGCCGGAAGATAAACCACGCTACCTGATGGGCGTGGGTTCACCTGAGGACCTGGTCAATGGCGTCCAGCGAGGCATCGATTTCTTTGACTGCGTGCTGCCCACCCGCCTGGCTCGCCATAACGCGGCCATGACCCGCACCGGCCGATTAAATCTGGTCAATGCAACCTATGCGCAAGATAAGCAGCCTATCGATGCTGCCTGCAATTGTTACACCTGCCAAAACTTTACTCGCGCTTACTTACGCCACCTGATTGTAGCTAAAGAAATGTTATCCGCCACCCTGCTTTCCATCCATAACCTGCACACGTTGATTCAGTTGGCCGGTGACATGCGCCAGGCTATTCAGGAGGATCGCTTCGACCAGTTTGCCAGCCAGTTTTTCGCAGACAGGCAACCTCAATCACGGTAATACTCTTCCAGGAAACCAATCCATGACTCTCATTCAATCCATTGTGCTCGGCATCATCCAGGGGCTGACAGAATTCTTACCGGTCTCGAGTTCAGGCCATCTGGTCATCATCCCCAGGCTTTTGGGATGGCAAATTCCTGCCCAGGAGGCGTTTGTTTTTGACGTTCTCGTACAGGTAGCTACACTCCTGGCGGTGGTCGCTTACTTCTGGCAGGAGTTGCTGACAATTATCAAGGCATTTATCACAGGTTTATTCAGGCGAAAACCATTCGAAGATCCATTCTCAAGGCTGGGATGGTATCTCATCCTGGCCACAATTCCTGCCGGATTAATTGGCTTGACAATCAAGGATTTGGTTGAAAAGGCTTTCAACAGCCTGGCCGCAGCTGGTTTTTTCCTGCTGCTCACAGCTGTCTTGTTGCTGTTGGCCGAACGCCTTGGCCGCCGGGATCGAAAAATGGATGGCCTGAACTGGGTTGATGCAATCTGGATTGGACTTTTTCAGGCGCTTGCCATTTTCCCGGAAGTTCCGCGATCGGGTTCAACCATGACCGGCGCGATGATCCGCGGTCTGGAACGCCCCAGTTCAGCCCGTTTCTCTTTTCTGATGTCGATTCCGATCATGCTGGCGGCCGGTCTATCCGCCTCCGTAGATCTATTCAGCATACCTCATTTGGCCAGCGCTCTACCGGTTTTTATTCCAGGTTTTATTACCGCCGCGATCGTTGGCTACATTGCCATCCGCTGGTTGATCGGTTATCTTACCCATCACTCGCTGACCATATTTTCGATTTATTGTGCGTTGCTTGGAACAGTGGCGATTGTTTTTTTCTTCCTTGGCTATTAATTTGCTGAAACGGATTGCCCTCTTCATCCTGACTGTCCTGATCACGGCCTGTTCGACCAATCAGGAAACCCCGGTTGCGACGCCCAATTTACAGGCGCTTCGTCTGGCGTACTCACCGGATAGCCACCCGGCGCTAGCAGCATTCAAGCAATGCGCCGATGCGCAACCGGAACTGGCTCTACTGGCGGATGAAATCCCCGTATCCGTCATGGATCAGTCCCGGACGGATCTATGGTTGAGGCTGGATGTCCCAAATAATTGGGGGGGCTACGCGGTACAACTGGCTGCTGAAAAGATCGTTCTGGTGGTTAATCCTAAAAATCAAACCCGCTCACTCGATCTGGAAGAGATCCAATCCATCTTCAGCGGCCAATTTCAATCCTGGGGCCAGGTTGGTGGCCAGGATCTACCAATACAAGTCTGGGTATTGCCGCCTGAAGATGAAGCCCGCCAGATTGTGGATCAAAACTTACTGGCCAACCAAACAATTTCCGATCAAGCGTTTCTGGCCCCCAGCCCCAGTCTCATGTTGGAGGCAATCGCCAATGATCCAGATGCAATTGGCTATCTTCCCCAGGCCTGGACCGATCCCCGGGTAAAGTCGATACCGGTACCAATGGCGTTAAGATCGTCACTGGAAAAGCCGCTCCTGGCACTATCCCCTGGTGAACCAGATGATCAGGTTCGCACACTTCTGGCATGTCTTCAGCACGGCCCAGGCCAACCCACCCTTCAAGCGCGTTACAACCCGTGATCCTCTCCGGGATCACTCTGAACCACTTGTCTTTTTCCCAAGCCCATAAGCCTGAACGACAGGCACTACAAACAGGAAACCGGTGTGCGGGCCGTCCAAATCGCCGATGACTTGTTGAGCCGCTGAAACCATTTCATCGACTTTCGTCTGGTCATCCACAACCGAAAGCAGCGTGCGGTGGCGGACTTCATCACTCTGAAACAGCTCACGCAAGCTCGGCATCAGAGGCAGGTCATCTCGCAATCCTGCCCGGCGGAATCGGCCCAGGCCGGTACTTTCTAAAATCGTGACCCCGGTAACGCCTATTTCTTCCCAGGCATCCAGGATATAAGGGCAGTCACTTGGGTTATCGGCAATCAATACAACCAGATAGCTCATGCTTTTTCTCCCTCCGGAGTTTGTGTCTCAATATCCTTCTTCTTTGAAGATTTCGTGAATAAACTGCGTAAAAAGGGCGGTGTGAGTAAGGTCGTGATGATGACGACCCCTACCACTGCTGCAAAAGTATCCTGCCGGATCATGCCTTCCGCAATGCCAACTGTTGCCACAATCAGACCGACTTCACCCCGCGACATCATCCCAACTCCCAGTTGCAGGGATTCCCGCAGTTTAAAGCCGGTAAGGGCAGCACCAAGTCCGGCGCCGCCAACCTTGCCAATGATCGCTACAATCGTCATCGTCAGGAATAACCAAATGGTCGGACCAGTTAAAGCCCGGGCATCTGCGCGTAAACCAACATTGATGAAGAAAACCGGCACAAACACAGCATATGCCAGGGAAGAAACACCCGCATTGATCCGGTCCTTGACCGGGCTGCGAGCCAGCACAAGGCCAGCAAGAAATGCCCCGGTTATGGCAGCCATACTACCTAACGATTCAGCCGCCCAACCGTAAAGTAAAATTATCACAACAGCAAATGCAATCACGCCCTGGCTGATCTGTAAATTGGCGATCCGGCCGCTCAACCTGGGTAAAAGCCAGAAACCTAGCACGCTGGCAATACCCAAATAGAGAATCATCCGTCCGGCGATGATAAGCACCGTCATCAATCCAGTTTGATCACCCGATTGGGTGACGGCCACGAACACAGACAGTCCCAAAACGACCAGAATATCGTCAAATACGGCGGCGCCCAACAAGGTGATACCCACCCGGCTGCGCAGCACACCCAACTCCATTAATGTCTGGGCTGAAATGCTGACGCTGGTAGCTGCCAACACCAGACCGATGAATAGAGCTGGCAGCAGGGCTTTATCGAATAACAAGCCTACTCCCAGACCCAATGCCAGAGGAAAAATTACCCCCAGAACGCCGGCGACTGCGGCAGTCTTCCCGGAGCGGGCCAGATCCTCAAGATGAAGATCTAAGCCGGCGATAAACATCAGCAGCATTACGCCTAATTCGGCGAACATATGAATAACTTCTGGCAAATGTTCGTCCGTGAATAGTGGCAAATGCAATAGATTTATGACGGACGGCCCCAGCAGAATGCCGACGATCAACTCTCCCAATACGGACGGTTGACCAATCCGGTAACTGATATAGCCGCCAACCTTAGCGAATGCTATGATAATCGCCAGTGCTAGCGACAATTGTAGAAAAGGTGTCATTCGGAAGTACCTCCAAACCTGTTCTTCCTATCCGTATTTCTGGGTTCTTTGGAAAATCCTGTGGCTGAGGCTATATGTGGGGGTAATTTTCGGGCTTTGCCCGAAAATTACCCCCACATCTTCTACCCACCACAGAGAGATTCCGGAAGAACCTATTTTTGGGAGCACTCAAATTGTGTAGATTATGGTGTTGCTCACCCGGATAAGAATTTTTGACCTGCGATCAGGGCTGCTATTTTTAGGGCTCGCCCTGTAAACTCAGGGTTGCGTTGAGAATCGTAATCGCCAGCAAAGTAGTGATGAATGCAATTAGGAGGGCGACAAAAAGATAGAGTGGATCGAGTAACAGATCGCGGGGCCAGAGCAGCATCGCCGCAAATAAGAAAAGCCCAACCCGCAGCCCAGCCCACCAGATGTTCGCCGTTTGATCCAGGCCTACCACCTGGGCTTTGCGCCCCAACCAGGCAATTCCAATCCCAATCACCAAGCCAAGCATAGATTCGATCAGCAAAGTCAATGAAAGCGGTTGGTGGCCTTGCCAGCCCAAAACCACAAATATCAACAGCAAGAACGTAAAGCCCAGCCAGTTATTGGTTGGCGCCGGCAAGTTCACATTTTCCTGAACCACCCCACGTCGCAGGCTGCCCTCCACAAAAACCGCGATACTGAGCAAGGCCGAAACTATCGCCGATACACCGATGGCTAAAGCCAACCAGTACGCCAGGTATATTTGGATCAAAGCAACCCATCCACGACGTTCCGGAGCCAGCCGCTGTGCCAGCACAATCGCCAGCAATCCGACCACAACGCCCACGGCTGCGCCACTGAATAAGCCTCCCAAATAGCGGTTTGGCGTTTCAACGGCTGGAGCAACTTCGGTTAACAAGAAAACCAGGGCCAGAGGTCCAATCTGACTTATTTGAGTAGAATGACCAACAGGTTCAATCGCTCGCCAAAGCATGCTGGCAGCCATCAACCCGAAAAGCAAGGCTCCCGGTAAAGAAAGATAACCCGTTATGGTGAAGATGGCAGCCAAACTACCCAACGTCACGAACCAAAGAGCCAGTTCATGCCAGCTTAACCGCCAACTGGCATGAAGCCATCTTCGGGCATTTTGCCAGAACAATAACGGTAAAGTCAAATTTAAGATCAATTTCCAGGGGATTGGAAATTTGACAAAAGGGGGTAACAAGGCCAGGCCTGTCCCGCCCAGAATAAGAAATAAAGTCAACCTGCGTTGTGGCAATCTTGCGTTGAATAACGCAACCAGCAACAGCAGCATAAACAGGGTATGCTCGAAATCAATCATCGACCTCTCTCCAACAAAATCCCCTCAGCTTGTGAAGGGAAATCGGTGATCTGTCACCCTAATGCTACCATGATGTGATCGTATCTCGGAAGAGCTTTAATCAAGTTCTCAGAATTAACCTATTAAGAGCCCGCCATTAGCCTTGTTGATGGGACTCAGTAAGGTTCATATTCGCCGATTTCAGCATACAAAATCAGACCTCCATGAAGTAACCCATGGAGGTCGGGCGAAGCAGCGTGGTCAGCGCTTCAAACCTTCAGATGCCCATAAAGATACCAATACGGATCGGGGGGGAACCCGGAAGATAATTCAGGTTCCCAGATGAAACTGTCTGAAATGAAAACAGCTTTCAGAAATTCATCCAGCCCGATTAACAATTGATCTTCGGCTTCATAACGATCATCGGCATCCGGCTGCAGCAGATACAGCTGAACCCGGCGCGTGACTTCATAGTGATAGCGATCCATGTTCAAGCCGGGTTTCTGACGATAGTCCTCGAGGAAATTCGACCACAGTTTGAGTCGCGCTCTGAATGCCTGGGTTGCCTTTTTCCCCCAGACTGCCCGCCACCGTGAGCGAATTGCATTTTGTTTGGTCGCGATTTTTGAAAATTCCGACTGCTGTTGGGGGGTAAGATTGCGAGCCTTTGCGCGCTGGAGAAATAATAGCATCCCGCCAAGGGTCATTTCCGGGTAAGGAGTCTGGCCAGCGTCAGCGTTAATACCGATTGACCAGTAGAGTTCACTGGATTGGATATAATCTTCCAGCATGTCGATTCCGGCCCTGAGATAACGGAGATCATATTCAGCATCACTCATCGGATTGCCTCCTATCGTTCATCATGTTAAAGCGAAACCTGGAGAATCCATCCCCAAATCTGGGACTTTCTCACAGAATTTCCGAAAGAAGCGTTAATCATTGGGCCGCCCAGTTTATTTACTTCTGTGCGGCCCAATGGGGAATCGTCTCATTCTCTTATAATGCGTTCGTTATACCAATAATCGCAACGGCTCATGCAGATAAGCTGCCAGGGCCTGCATAAACTGAGCAGCTTCGGCCCCGTCGCTGACACGATGATCAATTGAGATCGTAGCTTTCATCATCATGCCCGGTACAATTTCACCATTGCGAACTACTGGCACCTCCCGAGCGGAGCCAACAGCCAGGATACCTGCCTCCGGAGGGTTGATGATTGCAATAAAGTGTTCAACGCCATACATTCCCAGATTACTGACAGAGAAAGTTGAGCCCTCGATATCCTCCGACTTGACTTTACCATCTCGTGCCCGGGCCACCATGCTGCGAACCTCCAATGAGATCTGGCGCAGCGATTTACGATCGGTGTCCCGTGAGACCACCGTCAACAGCCCGCCTTCCACAGCGACTGCAACGCCAACATTTACCTGGCCATGACGGATAATGGCATCACCATCCAGAGAAGCGTTGATGTTAGGGAACTGTCTTAAAGTCAAAGCGGTGGCTTTGAGAATAAAATCATTAACCGACAACTTTTCGCCTTCAGGCAGCATATCGTTTATTTGCTTCCGCAGAAGCATGACCGGTTCCATGTTATATTCCGAGGTCACATAGAAATGCGGCACCTGCTGTTTTGATTCCTGCATTCTGCGGCCGATGGCGGCTCGTAAGCGCTTTAACGGGATGCGCTCATCTGGCGGTGGCGGCCCAACCGGGGTGAATGTCGGAAGTGGCATAGCCGGTTTCTTTTCGGGCTGCGGAGCAGCCGCGGCTTGTTCAGGTGCAGCTGCGGGTTGAGCAGCAGGCTGGTAGGACTCCACATCCTTTTTCACGATCCGCCCTTTGGGACCGCTTCCCTGCACCTGCTTAAGGTCGATGCCCCGGTCTTCGGCCATCTTCCGGGCCAGGGGCGAGGCGCGGACACCATCCGGTAATTGCGCGCCGGCTTCTTCCGCCGGTTCGGATTTCTTTTCGGGCTGCTCTTCAGGCGCTTCTTCTTGGGTTTCTTCTGCCGGAGGAGCTTCTTCTTTAGCGGCCTCAGCTCCACCGGTGATGGCATCCACATCTACTTCTTCCCCGGCTTCTCCAATCACAGCAATTGGATCACCGACGGGAACAGGTGTACCTTCTTTCACCAGATGCCGTAATACCGTCCCACTATAGTTCGATTCAACTTCAACGGTAGCTTTATCGGTTTCAATTTCTGCCAGAACCGCGCCTTTGGCTACTTCTTCACCCTCGGCGATCACCCAGCGTACCAGAGTGCCTTCAGCCATATCAAAGCCCAGTTTGGGCATATCAACAATATCTGCCATTACAACACCTCCTTTACAGCCTGGACGATGTCATCAACCTGAGGCAGAGCCATCTGTTCCAACGTTCGGTTATAAGGAAGGGGAACTTCCTTCTGCGCGACGCGCCGAATGGGCGCATCAACGTAATCAAAAGCCTCTTCATAAATTCTGGACGCTATTTCTGAGCCCACACCATAGGAACGCCAACCTTCTTCTGCAATCACAGCACGATTGGTCTTTCGGAATGATTCGAGCACCGGTTCCATGTCCAGCGGGCGGAGAGTCCGCAGATCAACAATCTCGGCCTCAATCCCTTCCTTAGCCAACTGGTCAGCCGCTTTCAGGGAAGCTTCCAGCATCTTGCTATAAGTCACGATCGTGACGTCTTTGCCCTCGCGCTGAATTTTTGACTTGCCGATTGGGGTAAGGTATTCCTCATCCGGGACCTCGTCGCGCACCTGGTAAAGGGTGGCATGTTCGATGAAAAATATCGGATTGTTTGAGCGAATCGCCGATTTCAGTAACCCCTTGGCGTCAGCCGGCGTACCGGGGGCAACAACTGTAAGGCCGGGGAAATGCGCAAAAATTGCATCCGGAGTTTGTGAGTGCGTCGCGCCAAGCTGGCGCCCTCCACCACCCACTGTGCGAATGACCAATGGTACGGTGAATTGTCCACCAAACATGTAATGCAGTTTGGCCGCTTCGTTAACAATATGATCCATGGCGGAAAAAGCAAAATTGATGGTCATCAATTCCGCAACCGGCCGTAAGCCGGTCAAAGCAGCGCCAATCCCTGCTCCAATGATGGCGGCTTCTGAAATAGGAGTATCGCGCACTCGCCTCGCCCCAAAGTGATCATAGAAACCTTTTGTCACTGCGTAGGTGCCCCCCCAGACGCCTACTTCTTCACCCAGGATGAATACATCCGGGTCTCGCTCCATTTCCTCCCAAAGTGCCTGGGAGATCGCTTCACGCATGGTTATTCGTGCCATTCTATTGTCCTTATCCTCGTTCGTAGTACAAGCAACGGATGGCTGCGATCTGATCCAGCCGGCAGCCATCACCCGCCGCAAGGTGAATCAGTCTTCATCTACATAAATATGCTCAAAAAGTGCTTCCGGAGCCGGTTCAGGACTGCTTTCAGCAAACTGGACAGCTTCTTCGACGTCAGCTTCGACTTTCTTGTCTAAATCATCCAGCTCATCCTGCGTGGCAATCTCTTTTTCAAGCAAATATTTGTGATAAATACCGATCGGGTCATTCTCCTGCCAGCGCTTGACCTCATCCGACTGGCGGTAGCGTTCGGGATCACCCATGGAATGCCCCCGATAGCGATAAGTCACAACCTCCAGGAAATACGGGCCATCACCACTGCGGACCTTTTCGATCACTTCCAGGGCTTTTTCACGTACTTCCATAACATTCATTCCATCGATCCGATCGTTGGGTATGTTATAACCTTCAGCTTTTTGACGGATTTCTGAGACGGCAGAAGCACGGTCGACAGCAGTGCCCATGCCATACTGATTATTCTCACAAACCCACAAAACGGGGAGTTTCCAGACCTTCGAAAGATTTACAGCTTCGTGGAAATAGCCAATATTGGTCGCTCCGTCACCAAACATACAAATGGTGACATTATCCCTATCGCTGTAGAGATCTCCTAAGGCAAGCCCGGCTGCGATTGGCAGATGAGCGCCAACGATAGCGTGCCCGCCCCAAAAGTTCTTGTCGACATCGGCCATGTGCATCGAGCCGCCTTTGCCTTTAGAAACACCGGTCTCTTTACCCAGCAGCTCGGCCAACACCGCATCCGCTCCCAGACCGCAATTGATCGCGACCCCATGATCTCGATAAGCAGTGATCACACGATCCTGTGGTTTACGAGCGGAGATTAATCCTGTGCTGACAGCTTCCTGTCCAATGTACAGGTGCAAGAAACCGCCAACCTTGCCTTGTTGATAGAGTTGAGCTGCATGCTCTTCAACAAGGCGGATTGTCACCATTTGATAGTATAGATCTAAATATTCTTGTTTCTCCATTGCTGATTCCTTTGCGTTTGGCGGGGTACAGGCCTGATTATTTTCTTTTGCACCCCATCCGATTTCTTCGGCCGCCCAAAGATATCAGCGACCGATATTAATTCCCGACCTTAGATAAATGAGCTTGCACTATCAGGCGAAGATTGATCCCAATCAGAGTATTCAAAACCCGCCTGGTAGCATCCACACCGATGAATGGATTGCTCATCCAATCATCAATGTTGCTGGACATACTATTTTCGTTGGAATTCTAAGGATCTTTGGAAAACACTGAGAGAGACTCAGATTTGGGGGTACCCGCAGGAATCTTCCCAAAGACCCAATTCAAAACCGTGCCATTTTGGTTTTCGTTGTGGTATCTGGCGATTGCTGAATTTATTATTACATGTGATCTGCCCGCTTACCAGTTTAATGACAACGCCCGGCGGATTGCCAAACGCTGTCCTCTGGCTATCATCAGATCATTTAAGCAACAACTGAAAACCAACTTTGATCGCAGCAAATCTATCTGTGAGTGACGCCCTATCCGATGGGGAGCAATCACTTGTAAAGATTGAATTTCACAAAAATCAGTTGGGTCCCTTGCGATCAAAGTGTACAAGAACCATCCGGTTTTTCTGTCCTGATTATACCCCAAAGACTGTTAATGTTCAGCCGGATCACGGCCTGTTCTTTGGGAATTCCTGGAGGTGATACCCCAGATTTGGGGTTAGGGGCGCGCTGGGGCACACTCGCGCCCCCAAATCTGGGACTCTACTATAGAGTTTCTCAGAGACCCTCACGGCGAAGTCAGTGGGAGCATTCAATGTGTGTAGATCGTGGTGTTCGGTTTATAGCCCAACAAAACCATTTGACAGACCGGATCGATGCCCTATGGCGATGCGCATTGGGACAGACTTTTCATTTCAACTGGAAATTCGACCCCCCACTCCAAGGGAGGCCAATCCCCAAGATTGCCACCGCCATAATCCACCGACTTGCGGTAAGTGATCTCGCCATCGCTCGTTCTTACGACGATCACCTCGTCTCCGGCGACAGGTTGAGTGACCCTGCCGATCATCGCCAGGTATTCGCCATCCGGGCTCCAGACAAAACTGCGAGCATCCGGTAGATCAATCAGATGGGTGATCTGATCGTTATCCGTATCCAGGATATAGATCGACCCATAGGGTTCATGCGCTGCAAAAACCGCTAACCGGTGGTTATCCGGAGCGAAGGCGAATTGTGTTACGACATCGAAATGAGTTTTTCCATTAGTCTCAGGAATATCCGTCAAATCGACCCAGCGTAATGGACTGCGAACCGGCAATTCGCTATTAGCGATTGCCAGCCGAAGACCATCTGGAGATCGATCACAAACCATCGTCCAGGGATTTTCAAAATCCAATTGGCCCAGATAATAGCTTTCTGAAAACACGGAAGCTTTATAAAGCACGAGCGGTAGTTCTTGTGGTGGATTGGCGTAAACCATCTGAGAAAACTGGAAATATAATTGGCTGTCATGGGGATTAAAATCTGCTGGAGCAAGCACAAAGGGTAGTGGCTTCATTTCGGCGAGCGCATGTACATAAAAATTCGGAGCAATTCTTCCAGGACCGAGTGGTTGGTTGGTAGCATTTTTAGCAAATGCGCCTGTCCAGGGATACTCGGGGTTGAACAAATCAACGGGGATATCCGGATCGAATGCCAGGTCAAGCAGCCTGACCTCAAAAAGCAGGTTGTCTTGGGAGGGCTCATAATAGCGCTGGCGCAGAGGCAATCCGGTGATTGAATCAAGCCAGAGCGTAGCGATCCGTTGTCCTGCCAGATTCACATCATCTACGATCAGGGTCTCTCTGCCCAATATCTCTTCTCTGCCTGTCACCCGATAAGTGACCGATTCATCTGTCCTGGACAGCGGATAAAGCGCCAGCCGGGCGTTATAAACGCTGCGGGAGGATTGGCTGCCGTCGATTACGCTGAGCTTGAAAGGCGGCAAGCCATCGATTTCTGTCGAATAACCAACCCCGGTCCGATTGAGGACGATCTCTTCGGCCTTAGTACCAGGATCGCCCCCCAGGATGAGGCTGGCTTGAAGCGTATTATCGAGCCATATCTGGGTCCGGTAAAATTGTGGGCTGTCGGCAAAACCTTCCGCCCCATAATACGTCAGCAAGGCGTCCAGCCAAAGTTTCTGGTAATAGAACTGGCCAAAAAATAAACGGTCATGAATATCGTTGGATGATGATCCCAATGTTAAAGGTTGAGGCGTGGCTGGCAAAGGCAGAGGCGTTGGCGTCGTCGTCGCAGCAGGTTGAGGCGTGAAGGTGGGAATGAACGTAGGTACCACTTCGGCCAGGCGGGTTGCAGGCGCGGTAGATTCCGTTAATCCGGTTGGTTCGGGTTCCGGAAACAACATGTTGCCGCCATAAATAAACCCGGCCGCCAATACGATGACAATCGCGACTAAAATGAACTCTTTGACCGAGGCCAAGATTCAGATGGCGGCTGCGTTGCTGCTCGGCTCCGGCGATTACGTCTTCCATAATCGCTTGGAATTTATCCGCATCAAGACTCATTCCTGGCCAACGGCGTTCCAATAATTCGTGGATGCTGGCATCCAGTCGCTCGTATGCTAATCCCTCGGTAGGATAATCTGGCGCGCTCAAAACTTCAATCAGTCTGTGACGCACCAGCTTCAACTGACCAATGATTGTTTTAGGCTCAACTTCGAGAATATCCGCCACCAGTTCATTCGGCCACTGATACAGGTAAGTTAGCAAGAATGGCAGGTGTTTCTTACGGTTAATCTTCCTAATCGCCCCCCAAAGACGTTCATCAGTATTCTCCACAAATGGCACAACCGCAGCCGACCCATCATCAGGCTTCCAATTGTGGGCCTCATTGCGATGGGAAAACTTGCGACGATTTCTTCGGTATCTATCTAAAACGATCCGAAAAAGCCAGGCTTGAACGCTACCGCCATGGTAACTATAGGATTGCATCAAGGCAGCACTTAAGCTGTCAACAGCCAACCATTCCGCCTGCTTTGGATCATTGAACAATGCCAGTCCTAAACGATAGACAGGTTGGAAATATTCGCGCGCCAGTGCATCAGCCAGCATTTCTGAACTGGCCTGACCACTCTCTAACATCCATTCAAGATCTGGTGATAATTCGGGGATTGGATTATCCATCGATCGATCCGGTTCGTTGCACCGACAATACCTTTCAAACATATCTGCTCAGATAAACTTCGAGCATGCGAACTGCTCGCATCTTGGATTCTACCAGTACCTTCACCGTCAAGTTCATTAGAGCAAATTAAACGAGGCTCCATTCCGCCTGCCGTGAGTTTCTCTCCCATCACGGACTAATCATCCTGAAATAGCGACGACCCCGGATGTGGGGGTGGGAGCGTGCTGATGCACGTTCACACCCCCACATAAAGCCTCGGCCACAGGATTTCCCAAAGAACCAGCTGGTTCATTGGAAATTCCTGGGGGGATAGGAGTATACTTAATTTGTTCACGATCCGTTCAGTCTGAGGATTGAAAAATGTACCTCAAAGCTCTGCGAGGGGATTGCGATGATCGATCAAACTATTCCATCCAAATCGGCTAAAAAAATCTACAATACCATCGGGGCGCGTTACGACTGGTTTGAATTCTATGAAGGTCGGGCAAAGTCGCGCGCCCTTGAACTGCTCCAATTGAAACCTGGGCAGCACGTCCTCAATGTGGGCCTGGGCACCGGCAAACAGCATCTGGACATTCAAGCCCAGATCCGCCCCAACGGGATTGCTTTTGGATTCGACCTAGCGCCGCTCATGGCAAGCCTTGCCCGCCAGCGGACCGACGCGCCAATTTGTGAAGCTGATGTCCATCACCTTCCCTATGCCGATCAAAGTTTTGACCGGCTTTACAGTTCGTATGTTTTAGATCTGATCGCAGCCTCGGATCTGCTATCGATTTTGAAGAGTTATCGACGGGTGCTCAAACCAGGAGGCCGGGCTGTGGTTCTTTCGATGACTGAAGGGGTCAATCTGCCAAGCAAGGTCTTTGTATCAGCCTGGAAGTTTGCCTATGCTGTAAGCCCGTTCGTTTGCGCCGGCTGTCGCCCGTTGGAGTTAAGGTCTTTAGCCGAACAAGCCGGGTTTCACACCGCCAACCGGGAAGTAGTCGTCCAGCTTGGGGTGCCAAGTGAAATACTGGTCGTGGAGCGATGAGTGACCCGGGGTGGTGAACGTTGTGGGTTAACAGTCCCAGAAAGATGAACGGGTCTTTGTGGAACTTTGTGGAATAACCCCAGGAATTCCCAATGAACCAGATGATTTGTCTCGGCAAACAGTAGCCGATATTGTATAATCGCAGTCTACATCCATGAACATCCTTTACTTTACCTATCCCCTTGATGGTATCTTAATGATCGGCCTGGCGGTTGGGCTGGGCCTCTGGTTGACGAATAAATTTCACCTCAACTGGCGGCTTTGGTGGATCGGCGCAGCCACATTCATCCTCTCCCAGGTTGGTCACATCCCTTTCAATGCCGGTTTGACGGCACTTTTCTCGCAAGGGATCCTCCCCAGTCCACCCGCAAATTATCATCTAGCCTTTAATGCTATCGTGCTTGGTTTAAGCGCCGGTTTGTGGGAAGAACTGGCTCGCTATGCAACTTATCGCTGGTGGGCCAAAGAGGCCCGCTCATGGCGTAGAGGGCTGCTGCTGGGAGCAGGGCATGGTGGAATCGAAGCCATCGTTCTGGGTGGGTTGGTGCTTTATACCTTCATCCGGATCGTTTCATTACAAGGAGTTGATCTGAGCGCTGTATTCCCAGCCGACCAACTTGAATTAGCTCAGGCTCAAATAACGGCTTACTGGTCGGCGCCCTGGTACGTGAGTTTGCTGGGAGCGGTTGAACGATTTTTTACACTGTTTGCCCATCTGGCCCTGTCGCTGCTGGTGCTGCAGGTCTTCACCCGCGGCCAAAAGTACTGGCTCTGGCTGGCAGTGATCTGGCACACTCTTCTGGATGCAGTCACCGTTTATACAGCCGGTCAATGGGGGTTCGTATGGTCGGAAGTAGCTCTGGCCGGTTTTACCATTCTAAACCTTGGTCTGATCTTTATCCTGCGGCAGCCAGAGCCAATAGAGCCTGCTTCGTCTCCAGAATCTCCGCTGCCGGACCCGCACACGATCCCTGACCTGCCAAAAATCGAGATTACCCCCGACACTTTGGACAGCACTCGTTATCAATCCTGATCATTCGATCAGGCCAATATTGCTTGCCATACCAGGATCGGACCACTCACATGAATACATCCCTTGAGAAAACAAAATGATCGAAACACAAAATCTGACGAAAAAATTTGAAGAAACGCTGGCAGTTGACCGACTGAACCTGGAAGTCCGTGAGGGCGAAGTCTTTGGCTTTTTAGGGCCCAATGGAGCGGGCAAAACGACCACGGTACGGATGCTGACCAGCTTGATTGCGCCAACGCAGGGTACGGCGATCGTAAATGGTTATAAGGTTGGCGAGCAAAACACGGATATCCGCCGAACCGTTGGCATTCTGACCGAAACCCCGGGAATGTATGACAACCTTAGCGCTGAGCGTAATTTAAAAATCTACGCCAATCTTTACGAAGTGAAAGATGTCAACGGACAGGTCGAAAAATATCTGCGTATGCTGGGCCTATGGGAAAGGCGCAACGATGCAGCCGGCACTTTTTCCAAAGGCATGAAACAAAAACTCGCCATTGCCCGGGCACTCCTGCATGAACCGCGCATCCTTTTCCTGGATGAACCCACTTCTGCCTTGGATCCGGAAGCGGCCCGGTTGGTGCGCGATTTTATTGCCGAACTGAGCAAAGAGGGTCGCACAATTTTTTTGTGTACTCATAACCTGGACGAAGCCGACCGTTTATGTGGTCGGATTGGCGTTTTTAAAACCCATCTTTTGGTAATGGGCACGCCAAACCAACTCCGTTCCCAATTGTTTGGCCGCAAGGTTGTCTTTCATCTGAAGAGCGCCCAGGAATCAATGGTCAATGACATCAAGAGGCTGCCTTTCGTTCAAGCTGCCCAAATCATAGATGCTAAGCTGGTCGTTACCTTGGACAATCCGGATGACCAAAATCCCGAAATCATACGAACGCTCGTGAGTGCTGGCGCCGACATCCAGTTCGTTGGAGAGTTGCGTCATTCATTGGAAGATGTCTACTTGAAACTGGTCAAAAACAATTAAGCTACCCTGACACACATTGAGATAATCTTATGAATAAAATTCGAACCATTATTTACAAAGAGTGGGCCGAGGTTTTCAAGAACAAGATGGTCCTCTTTACGGTCATCTTCCTGCCATTGTTATTTACTGCCTTGCCCTTGATTGTCCTGTATGCAACCGGCAGCACCGGCACCAGCAATCTCACAACTGATTTGCCGCCCCAATTCATGAATATCTGTCCGGAGGGCTTGAATGCAGGTGAGTGTTTTCAGGTGTATATCGTCAGCCAATTCATTCTGCTCTTCATGATGATGCCATTGATCATCCCGGTCAATATCGCGGCCTACTCGATCGTTGGGGAAAAAACAACCCGCAGTTTGGAACCTTTACTCGCGACCCCGATCACGACAGCCGAATTGTTGGCCGGCAAAAACCTGGCAGCTGTGATACCGGCGGTAGTTGCCACCTGGGCAGGTTTTTTGGTTTATGCAATCGGTGCTACGATCATTGTGCAAAATCGGATTGTGATTGCTGCCTTACTGGATCCGATGTGGCTTGCATCGGTATTTCTGGTTGGACCATTGTTAGCCGTGCTTTCCGTAAATTTCAGTATCATGGTTTCCTCTCGGGTAAACGATCCGCGTGTTGCCGAGCAGCTTTCAACAATCGTTATTCTGCCATTGCTGGGCGTCTTTTTCGGTCAAATCGCAGGGCTATTCTTTGTTAATAGCAGCCTGGTCTTTGCGACTGCCGTGTTTCTGTTTTTATTGGATATCTTAATGGTTTACCTGGCAGTTCGTTTGTTCCAGCGCGAAAATATTCTGACGCGCTGGAAATAATTCATCCCTGGACATCACGATTAGCCGCGTGCCGCGAACAAATGCTGACGAACGGCTAACTCAAATGCACCTTCATCCATCCTTACGTCATCCCGTCTCTGGATCTGCAGGAAGAACATCATGAAATCTCAATCCGCTTATTTATCTGGACCGCTCCAAGCTGAGCTGCGAACTCGAATGATCACCCACCTGATCCAGTTTTCCCTGGTGGTGTCAAGCTTGATAATCGCATTTACTCCTGCGTTTGCCCAGGATGCCAACCAACTGAAGTTGAGCCTCTCACGTGACTTCGGTTACTCTTCCGGAACCGGTAAAATTCAGGGCACTTTCAGCATGAAGGTCAGTGGGCCCGAGAATCTGAGCCGGGTCGAATTCCTGATAGATGGCAAGGTTATTGGCGAAGCCACTGCCGCCCCGTTCAACTTGCGGTTTGACACTGGACAGTTTGATCTTGGTTCGCATACCATGAGTGCAATCGGGTATACATCTGACGGCAGCGAGCTTAAATCCAACGAAATTACTGCTGAATTTGTGCCTGCATCAGCAGCTATGGAAACAATCGCAAAAATTATCATCCCCCTGGCAGTGGTTATTGGCGGCATTATCTTACTGACAACTCTGATTCCCTTGATCACTGGACGTGGCAAAACAGGCAATATGCCGTTAGGTACTCCACGGAATTATGGCGTCTTTGGTGGATCGATTTGCCCCAAATGTGGAAGACCATTCTCCCGACATGTCTGGGGATTGAATCTTGGAGTCGGGAAACTGGACCGCTGCCCCCATTGCGGGAAGTGGAGCATCGTTCGAGCCCAGCCTATCAGTGTACTGCGAGCAGCCGAACAGGCAGAGCTTGAAAATTCAGATACCGCAGGTCAGCTACAGGAAATGAGCGAAGAGGAAAGATTGCGGAAAGAGTTGGAAAACTCTCGCTATCAGGACTTGTAGATTGCTCTAGCCGGCTCCACACGATTAAACGTATCTGCTGCCCATATATCGCCTCGAACCCAGAATTTACCAAAGGTTCTTGGCAGGGACAGTCAAAATTCGTAGATCTGGCGTCTGGTTTGGGACGACGTCCGCCGTCCAAACAGAACCCCACATGTACACCTCTCGAATGCACCCATCTAAACTATCTTGACAATGTCATATTCGAAGAAATTTCACAAATTTTGATGTGTGTGACGGGCGCCCGTCACACACATCAAAATTTGGATATCCTTTTTAATGTGACATCGTCAAACAATACACGCCCCCATATTGGATTTATGTGATAGCATAAGTCAAATTCAAACGCGGATGTGGAGGTCAGGCAACCGATGAGAACTTACAGGCCAATCGCACTTGTTTTGTTGGTTTTTAGTGTTAGTCTCGCCTGCAGTGCCCTTCAGCCATCAACAGCACCTGATACTGGGGCTGTGGAGACAAGCGTAGCAGCCACATTCACAGCGATTGCCCCGGGTGAGCCATCTTCGACCGCCAAACCCACCGAGAGTGTCGAGCCTCCAACGGAGATGCCTGAAATTACCCCAGAACCTGCCGGGCTGCAAGTAGTTTACGCTCAAAATGGGATTATCTATCGATGGCGAGAAGGCGAACAGCCTAAAGGAATCACAAGTTCCGGCGGCCCAATCTACAGCCTGGATTTATCCGATGACGGCCAGCTGGTCGCATTTACCCGTTATGTCGGCGACATCCAGGCCGAATTATGGGCAGTAAACATCGACGGCAGCGATGAACGCGTTCTGGTGAGCGAGGCTGATTTCAGTACCTTCGATCCAGATGCACTGGCTGTCGTTCCCTACCATTTCAGCTGGGTGCCAGACTCACACATCCTGGCCTATAACACGAATCAAGTGTTCGAAGGACCCAGACCGGGTCTGTATGAAGACTTGCGCCTGGTCGACGCCGATACAATGACCCAGTCGACGCTCCTTACCCCGGGACAGGGTGGAGGGTTTAATTATTCCCCGGATGGCAGCCAGATCGCAATTTCCACGCCATCCACTATCAGCCTGGTAAACTCGGACGGAAGCAATTTTCGCCCAACTGTGTTGCGTTACGAACCAGTGCTGACCTATAGTGAATACCAGTACTACGCTCAACCCCAATGGTCAGGCGACTCGAGCGGATTGAAAGTCATCATTCCACCCGTGGATGCACTTTCAGATCCACGCCCACCGACAACGCTATGGGAGATTCCAATCGATGGCAGCCCGGCAGTTAAGACCGGTGAAATCGTAACCATGCCATTCTTCGCCAATAGTGCGGTCTTTTCACCTGATTTGATGAAAATTGGATATCTGATTGAAACCGGTGACCCCACTCAAAACATCCACGAGCTGCATTTCGTGAACCCGGACGGAACAGGCGATCAAACTTACCATGCGGAAGCCTTATTGAACTTTGCTGGTTGGGCAACCAATTCGCTGCATTTTGCGATGACATCTGGAGAAAATCAAAACCTGGAACTTGGGAGTCTGGACACCCCGTATCAACCTGGGGACAATATGTCGGATTCAGTCTATCGATTAACCTGGATCGATGGTGAGCGATATTTGTTTATGCAAGCATCAGAGAATGGGGCAACCCTGTATCTGGCGAGCATATCCGGAGAACCGATAAAAATCGGTCAAATGGATGATGGAAACGCTCCATTTGACTTTCATCACTATTTACAGGGCTGATCATAGCAATTTCGCCATTAACCGGCACAGTATACGACCAGCCACGACCAGTTCACCTGGTCAGACACTGTCCAGTTCACCTGGTCAGGCCCGGATATCTAGCCAGATTCGACCGGATGGTCAGGATCGGTAATCCAATCACTCCACGAACCTACGTACAGTCGCGCCTCTCCAAGCCCGGAGTGCAGTAGAGCCAGCAGGTTATGCGCAGCAGTGACGCCTGAACCGCAATACACGATTGTATGGCTGGCAGGCACCTGGCCGAGCAGTATCCTATAAGCCCGATGAAGCGCCGCTTCTGATCGCAAACGGCCGTCCGGGGTAAGGTTATCTGCATAAGGAGCGCTGACAGCGCCTGGTATATGTCCTGCTACCGGATCGATTGTCTCATTTTCGCCCCGATACCGATCTGAACTACGAGCATCCAGCACTTTCCAATCCGGATCGAGCCTGACTTTATCAACATCGGCAGCAGTTGCGATCAGCTCGGGATGGATTTCAGCGTGAAAATCAGTCGGGGGCAGCCATTCCTCACCACCCCGTACAGGCAAACCAGCCTGCTGCCAGGCTTGCCAGCCGCCATCCAAAACGGCGCAGTTCTGCACACCCATCCAACGCAGCATCCACCACAGCCGGGCAGCCGCCAAAGCCCCTCCTGCAGAGTCATATGTCACGATCTGCATGTCATTGGAGATTCCCAGGCGTGAGAATGTGCTGGCTACCTGGCCGGGTTGAGGTAAAGGGTGCCTGCCAGTCTGGCCGGGAATTATCGGGGCAGATAAGTCTTTCTCAAGGTGTACATAGACTGCACCTGGAATATGGGCATGCCGGTACTCGGTTCGACCACGTTCTTTATCTGCCAATGAGAACCGGCAGTCAAAAATAGCCCAGCCTGATTCACCGATATGTTCTGCTAAAATTGGGGGGGAGATGAGGGTTGTGAAAGACATAAATAGATTTTACACCACACCTCACTTTCTACAACATTCGAATGCTCCCGTCTTTGGTAATCTCAGTGGCGGTAACTCACAGAATTCCTCGAAGAATCTCATCCGAGCGATAGGGTCTTTGGAAATTCCTGGTGTAGTGCCCCGAAAGATATTTTCAGGAGGATGAAGATAACTATGCGCTTTGGCATAATGGCCATGCAACTTGATTCGCTAATTCCTGCCGGATTGGCCCCGGAGCAGGCCCTGGCTCACATCACCACATTCGACCAAGCCCAGTTGGTTCACAATCTGGCGGATCAGGGTTTCAAATTAATCGAACTTGGAGGCGACCTGGGTACATTACTTCCGCACACATTTCAGCCCGTCTCCATCAACCGCCTGCTTGACCTAAAAACCGAACTTGGCTTGAACTATACAGTTCACCTGCCTTTATGGTCGGTGGAGCCATCAACATTACTGAAGCCAGTCCGAGAAGGTTCGGTGAAAGCCGTCATTGACTGCATCCAGGCAACCCTACCGCTTCAACCCGAAATGTATGTGTTGCATGCCACCGGCGCCCTGGCGGCCGAATTTTACCGGATGAATATCCCAGAATTGGCCCGGGCCTTGTTGATGCGGCAATTCCAACAGGCAGCCTTGGAAAGCCTGAAGCGCATTCTCAAAGAAACCGGCCTGCCTGGCCAACATTTGGCGATCGAAACCATCGAATTCCCATTTGACTTGACGTTGGAAATGGCCGAGGCTTTGGATTTGTCCATTTGTTTCGATACCGGGCATGTGCTGGTTGGCTTCTCCGGTGCGGTTGATCTCTTTGACGCCCTGGAGCGTTGTCTGCCCCGTCTGGGTGAAGTTCACCTGCACGACGGGCCATGGCAGGGTCCCAACAGAGAAATCGGCTATGGCAAAGATCACCAATCACTGGGCCGTGGCGATCTGGATGTCGCCCGCCTGCTGAAGCGGTTAAGTTCAGCCGACTTTACCGGCCCCATCATTTTTGAACTTAGCACGGCTGAAGCCCGGGCATCACTGGAATACATACGTAACCTGGAATAGCTGCGGGGTACAGTTAAGCCAAAAGGGCGGTTAACAGGTTACGATGAAGCTTCCGATTGCCCAAGCCGCCCAAACAGAACGCCAGATTCCTCATTCTTGGGAACTCTGGTTAAAGCCGTGGTTGCTGGTTATTGGAAATTTCTCAAGTGATACACCAGATTTGGTGCTCCCCGGGCTCATTTATCGGACAGGCCGCGATATAATCAGGTTGTACACTGGCTCCAGCAACAATTCAGGGGAAATTATTTCCAAAACGATTGTGCCCAAGCGTTCGATCTTGGGTGGTAAATCGATAGCTATCCGAAGACCAGGCCGAATTTTCGGTTGTAGAATGTCAATTCAATAGAGGGAGTATTATGAGCATCGCTTATCCCTACAGGATGGAATTTCATATTTCTCGGCAGGTCCGCGATAAATACAAATTCGATCAATCCATTTATTCATTTAACGGCAACGTGATCTTTACCAATTTTCATGCGACGCGACAATTTGCCCAGAAGATGAATGCCCGTCGGGACCTGATCGCTTTCCCGGAACAGGCAGTGCGTGCCGGGCAGATCAACGCGATGGGTTTGATCGATGAGATCATGCATTATGTGATTGAGCTGTACCGCCAGGAACGCGAGCCGACGGTCATGGAAGAAGCCCTCGCATGGCTCTATCAGACCCTGGGACAGCAAGAAGTAGATGCGACGCTGGCTTTATTCGCCAATGAATATCCCCCCACGGCAGTCTACCAGCGCGCGACCACTCTGGAAGATTACCTGGAAGGTAAGTCGGCGCTTCCCGATGGCAGGCTGGTACCTAATCGGCAGATCATTCTCGAAGAGCTGATTATGCTATGGGTAGCGAATAAAAACCCGGCATTCTCCCCCTACATGGAATTGTTTGATGATTCCACCATGGAGAAATCAAGCGCCTATCCAACCTTGATAGCCAGTATGCATGATTTCTTTGAAACCAAGCCTTTCTTCGGGCCTGACAATCAAAATATTCTGGATATGCTGCGGGCTCCTGCGATAGCTGTGCCACATTCATTGACCGGCCAACTGGAGTATATCCGCACCCGCTGGAAACTGTTGCTGGGGAAATACCTGTATAAATTGTTGAGCAGCCTCGATCTCATCAAAGAGGAAGAGAAAGCGATCTTTCTGGGGCCTGGACCGGCCCGGGTCGTCGACTTTTCCGGTCAGGAACTGGAAGTAGAAAGGTTCAGTCAGGACAAAGAGTGGATGCCGAAGCTGGTTTTAATGGCTAAAAATTCCTATGTGTGGTTGGATCAACTTTCGAAGAAATACAAGCGCTCCATCACTCGTTTAGATGAAATCCCAGATGAAGAATTGGATACCCTTTCCCGGTGGGGATTTACAGGACTGTGGCTGATCGGCCTATGGGAACGCAGCGAAGCCTCCAAACGGATAAAACAGCTGCGCGGTAATCCCGATGCCGTCGCGTCCGCCTATTCTTTATACAATTATGATATTGCCAGCGATCTGGGTGGAGATGAGGCCTATCAGAATCTGCGTGATCGAGCCTGGAAGCGGGGAATCCGGCTTTCGTCCGATATGGTCCCAAATCACATGGGGATTGATTCGCAGTGGTTGGTCGAACAACCTGATTGGTTTATTTCACTGGATTACAGCCCATTCCCATCGTACACCTTTAACGGACCAAATCTATCCTGGAACGAACGCGTGGGGATTTTCCTGGAAGACCATTATTACAATAACACCGATGCAGCAGTAGTTTTCAAACGGGTCGATTTCTGGACAGGTAGTGAAAAATATGTCTATCATGGGAACGATGGCACCTCGATGCCCTGGAATGACACAGCCCAACTCAACTACTTGCTGCCTGAAGTGCGTGAGGCCGTTATCCAGACGATCCTGCATGTTGCCAGAAAATTCCCTGTCATTCGGTTCGATGCTGCCATGACCCTGGCGAAAAAACATTACCAGCGGTTGTGGTTCCCTGAACCCGGCAGCGGAGGCGATATCCCTTCCAGAGCCGAACACGGCTTGACGAAAGAACAATTTGATGCCGCCATACCGGTTGAGTTCTGGCGCGAGGTGGTTGACCGTGTGGCGCAGGAGGTGCCAGACACATTATTGCTGGCCGAAGCATTCTGGCTGATGGAAGGCTACTTTGTCCGGACCCTTGGCATGCATCGTGTATATAACAGCGCCTTTATGAACATGCTGCGGGATGAAAAAAATCTGGAATACCGGCTGGTGATTAAAAATACCCTGGAATTTGATCCGGAGATCCTCAAGCGCTACGTCAACTTTATGAATAATCCGGATGAGCGAACAGCCGTCGATCAATTTGGCAAAGGTGATAAATATTTCGGCATTTGCGCCATGATGGCGACTATGCCGGGCTTGCCCATGTTTGGCCATGGTCAAATCGAAGGATATACCGAAAAATATGGGATGGAATACCGGCGAGCTTACTGGGACGAACGGCCGGACGCCTATCTTGTCGATCGTCATGAACGCGAGATTTTCCCATTGCTCCGTAAACGCTACCTGTTCGCCGGAGTAGATCAATTTCTGCTGTATGATTTTTTCACGAACGATGGTTCGGTCAACGAGGATGTTTTTGCCTACAGCAATGAGGTGGGCGGCGAGCGCGGCCTGGTGATCTATCACAACAAGTTCAATTCCACCCGCGGCTGGATCAAGACCTCGGCCAGTTATTCAGTAAAAACGGGCCAGGGTGAAGAACGAGTCCTTGTCCAAAAATCTTTGGGGGATGGTCTCGGCCTGGCCAATGATCCCAATATTTTCGTCATATTCCGAGATCACATCAATGGCCTTGAGTACATCCGAAACAATCGTGAAATCTACGAACAAGGCTTGTATGCAGAATTGAATGCTTACCAGTTCCAGGTTTTTCTGGATTTCCGCGAAATCCCGGACAATGAATGGCGCCAATACGCCCAATTGGCATCCTATTTGAATGGCCGGGGCGTACCTGACATCGAAGAAGCGCTCAAAGAGATCTTCCTCCAACCCATTCATAATGCCTACCGCGAACTGGTCAACGTGGGTTCATTCCGCTGGCTTATCGATCGGCGCAATTCAGCGGATGCTGACGAGGACCCTTATCGCCAGCAGGCGCTTGATGAAGTCGAAGCCAAAGCCCGGCACTTATACCAACAAACCCAGGATTTGATCGGCGTCCAGACAGACGTGGATGCACTGGCAGCGAAAGTTCGCCACGCTATAGCCAGCGCATTAGAAATCGGGGTGCTGGCCGAAAAATATCCCTGGGCCAGATCAAGGAAATACAAGAAAGCCCTGACCTGGCTTAATCGGGATAACCTTTTGAGCGCTGGTGACTTGACCACCTGGGGAACGTTGTTGGCCTGGCTGTTCACGCGCGACCTTGGCAGGCTCCAATATGAAGATGATGTTGAAGCCGCCAGCCAGAGCCGGACCTGGATCGATGAATGGTTGTTGGGTAAAATGATCGCTCTCACGCTCCAGGACCTGGGATTAGAAGAACAGGAAGCCTGGCAGAGCGTTGGGATCATTCGATTGCTCACGAGCCATCAGAATTGGTGGTCAGAGCACCTGGCGGGCAAAGATAAGGCCCTGCTGATTCTTCAAGACTGGTTGCGAGATGGTGAAATCCAGCGTTACCTGGGCGTCAATCGCTATCAGGGGATCCTGTGGTTCCAAAAAGAAGCTTTTGGAGACCTGCTGTGGTGGTTCTATACCTCAGCGGTGATCGACATGGCAGACAAGGAAGAAATAGAATCTTCCGATCCGAGTCCGGTTGCGAAAGAAATTGTTGCCTGTCACGACCTGATTTCTCGCCTGTTGAAAGCAGAACAGCAATCCGATTATCAGGTTGAGAAACTTTTGGCTGCCGCCAAAGCGTAACCTGTCTAAACAATACAGGCTGTCCAAGAAGAAAATAAAGGAATCGACCGGCGCATATGGGAGTTGACGGTACCGTCAACTCCCATATGCGCCGGTTGTTATCTCTTCTTCGTTACTTTTAGGATAGCCCCCCAATGCTGTCTGGTTCAGTCAGCAAATCCAACACGTTCAGAATTCAGGCTCTCAGCCCTTATCAGGTGCCGCTGAAATACTCGATCAGCGGATAAATTGCTGCGTTCACTTTTTACCAGTTTAAGCTCAGGAACTAACATGGATTCCAGATCTACTCCGGTTGCCTGTCGTACAAGCAGGACTGCCTGGGCTGCATAAGCCATATTATTGCGCGGCTCGATCCGATCGAAATCTTCGAAAAACCACCCACATGAAGTATACATACGCTGGCTTTCACGCTGAGCTTCTAACATCAGATGGACCCGTTGAATCTGTTCTTCGCGCAGTGGTTTATCCGCCATACCCCGGATCAATTGATCCGCGCTGGTCTGGCCCAACAGCACCCAGACATAGCGATTGCGTAATTCCCATGGGTCAGGGATGAGCGGGCTGACTACATCCAGGTAGATCGCATTCAGCTCGCGGGATAAGTGCTCAAACCCCTGGCGCATTTGCTTTTTCCAATCACTGGTCCCCTTAACGCAATCACATTTTTCCTTCCAGCGACTGACGCCATGGTGGCAGCTCCAGGATGTATTCTCCCGAATCGCGATGGACTGCCGGGGAGGATGATTTTGCAACCATAAACCGGGATAAGTTGGCCGGACGCCAAGTTGGCTGGTTGCTCCATCGACCAGCCTGGCTAAAAAGCGATCGCGCAGATACTGGTGGTGACCATAGAGTTCGCCATCTGAGGCCAGCAAAACAAACTGCGGCTCGCCTTTCTTAGACTTTTCATGCCTGAAATGCGAAAGCAGCATGTATTGTGCAAATGTATCTGCATTAATGGTCGAACCCGAATCGAAGCTCACTCTGGAACTGAGCTCGCTGTGATAAAAGAAAACCGCCAACTGTTTTCGATCAGGCAGGTTGACCCAATAAGGTTCCGTGACATCCAAATCCGGTTGATCTGCCTGCCAGGGCGCCAGTATTGTAAATTGGATGCCATTTTCCGACAAAACATTCAGAGTCTCCATGTCGACGGCTGTCTCTGGCAGCCACATTCCACGCGGTTTGCGCCCAAACCGATATTCAAAGTCAGCGATGCCCCAACGTACCTGAGTGACTTTATCATGGTAAGAGGCTAAAGGTAAAATGGTGTGATTATAGGCCTGTGCGATCGCATTGCCAACTCCATACCGCCTGTAATTGACCTGATCCTGTTGTACGATCTTCCGGCAAGTGATCGGATCATGATTTTCCATCCAGGCGCTGAGAGTTGGACCGAGATTGAAGCTGATTTGTTCAAAATTTCTCAGTTCAGCATTTGGACGATAGCACTCAGCATGAATTTTTTCATTCCAATTGGGGAATGGTGAGGCGCCAACTTCGCGGGGAATGATACCTGTAAGAGGGTCCTCGCGCGGCGGCTGGTAGAAGTGAGCGTGCACGCTAAAATATTGGGTTACCATTCTGTCTCCGATAACATTGGTGATAGGGATATTTTACCGAATTAATTCGTTTTGTGTATTAAATAATTCCAGGGTCTTTCGGAATCTCTCTTTGGGAGAGTCCCAGGGATGGGGATCATCATCGAATCCTTCATTCAATCAAGCACCCTTCCTAACAAACCCACATCGGACGCATTCGTTACGCAAAATTCCTGGCACTATCCGGAAATTCTATTAATATTTTTGCATTTCCTCTCGGGTTGAACCATAATAATCGTGTAAAATAAAACCAACAATTTACTAAAGTTCTGCGAATTGGGGAGAATATGCTGATGAAAACCGATCTGAGAGTTCTGTTTCTGGCTGCAGAAGCCGATCCATTCATAAAGATTGGTGGCCTGGGGGATGTGGCTGGATCGCTGCCACCCGCATTGCGTGCATTGAGCACACCTGACCTTAAAGTCGATGTTCGCGTCGTGCTGCCGTTCTACCAAGCCATCCAACAGCAGGATTTTCCCTTTCGGCCTGCAGCGACGTTTCCGATCAGCCATGCAAACGGTAAATTAAGAGTCGATGTCTACCAAATTGAATCGGAGGGCGTACCGATTTATCTGATCAACGGTGATCCGATCAGTTCAGAAGCCCCCGTATATACCTCGGATACAGCCGTCGATGGCTTTAAGTTTACCTTTTTCTCGATGGCGGCCCTGGAATTGGCGCGGCAGCTGGACTGGGCACCGGATATTCTACACGCCAACGACTGGCACACTGCACCAGCGGTTTATGCTTTAGCGCGATCACGCCCCAATGACAGCTTTTACCATAATACGGCTTCAATATTGGGGCTTCATAATCTTCCCTATCTTGGAATTGGCGCCGGCCAGGCCATGTGGTCATTTGGACTCCCGCCAGCCACTGGCAATGAACTGCCCGACTGGGCGCGCCATGTTCCAATGGCACTGGGCCTGATCAGCGCAGACAGAATCATTGCTGTTTCGCCCCATTATGCCGAGGAAATCTTAACGCCAGAGTTCGGTTCGGGGTTGTATGACTACCTGCGAGCACACCGCGAAAAAATTTCCGGAATACTTAATGGATTGGATGGTGCCCGCTGGAATCCTGCCACTGATTCCGTTCTGGCCTATCACTATGATCTTGAAACTCTTCCCCTCCGCAAGAAGAACAAGACCGTGCTCCAAAAAGAATTCGGTTTAAAGAAGACTTAAAAACGCCGTTGTTTGCCATGGTCAATCGCATGGATTACCAAAAAGGGGTAGATCTGGTACCAAATGCTCTGCGTCAGGTCGCCGACCATTCCTGGCAGGCCATTATCCTGGGGACGGGTGATCCAGCGCTTGAGGCCGCCGCCAGACGTCTGGAGGCAGAATTTCCAGAGCGGGTGCGGTCTGCTATCCGGTTCGATGCTGCCTTAAGCAGGCAGATTTACGGCGGCGCAGATGCCTTGTTAATCCCATCACGCTATGAACCATGTGGCCTGACCCAAATGATTGCGATGCGATATGGTTGTGTGCCCGTCGCCAGAGCCACCGGCGGCCTGGCCGATACCATTGTTGATACGGGCTCTGTAGCAGCTGACACTGGCTTTTTATTTGATGAGGCCACTTCAGAAGCGCTGGCAGAAGCGCTCAGCCGGGTTCTAGAGCGTTTTGCGAGCAAAAAGGACTGGCAATCCCTGCAGCAGAATGGAATGCGTCAGGACTTCTCCTGGGAGCGCTCCGCTCAGAAATATTTACAGGTATATAAGACCCTTCTACCAGACGGATAAGGGATCGACTCTTTCGAAAACACTTGAGAAATCCCCAGCCTTCAGGGATCGGTTCTTTGGGAAATCCTGTGTTGGTACCCCAGATGTGGGGGTGCGAGCGTGCGGACGCACGCTCACACCTCCAAATCTGGGGCTATTCCTCAGAGTTTCCCAAAGACCCCAGGGATCACTTCCATCCGGACGAATTACATAGGATATAATCGCATGTAAATACCAACGCGCGGGCCGGTATGCTGGCAGCTTCCAAAATTTATTGAAGAATAAGCCCACATTATTTTCAAACGATCCAACCCAGTTCGAATACCGCACTCGTAGCAACAAGCATCTATTCGAATACTTTGCCGGACATCGATCTTGCCCAGGCGGAGGATACCGATACGAACTCGCCATCAGGGAGGCAATTATGAATAAAACTAGAGCCATTATTCTGGCTGGCGGTGAAGGCTCCCGGTTAGGTGTACTAACCGCCAAACGAACCAAACCAGCCGTACCATTCGCCGGCAAATATCGAATTATTGACTACACCTTATCCAATTGCGTCAACTCTGGCATCTTTGATGTAATGATCCTGGCGCAATATCGGCCACATTCACTTATCGAACATATCGGCGCTGGCGGCCCCTGGGATCTCAACCGTGACTTCACCGGGGGAGCCAGGATGTATACACCCTATAAGGCCCGTGGCGCTTCTGATTGGTATCTCGGTACGGCCGATGCAGTGCAACAAAATTTCCGATTCATTAAAAATACTGAACCTGATCAAGTGCTGATCCTTTCTGGAGATCATATTTACGAAATGAACTACGATGCGATGGTTACTTTCCATCGCGATCAAGCCGCCGATCTTACCATGGCGACTATTCGAGTGCCGATCGAAGAGGCGCCCCGGTTTGGGATTGTCGATGTAGATGACGCCTATCGAGTCAGATCCTTCATTGAGAAACCCGCCCAGCCTCCCTCAACCCTGGCCAATATGGGGGTTTATGTGTTCAATCTCGATGTCTTGGATAAAGTTCTCTGGGAAGATCACCAAAAAGAGGATTCCAGCCATGATTTCGGTAAAGACATTCTGCCGGCCATGATCGCTTCCGGCAAACGGGTGTTTGCCTACCCTTACACGGGTTACTGGGTAGATGTGGGAACCATCAGTTCTTACTGGCAGGCCCATATGGATTTGTTGGACGACCCACCCTCGATCAACCTGAACGACCGTTCCTGGATTATCCATACCCGCACGGAAGAGCGCCCACCGGTCAGGATTGCCAAAGGCGCCACCATTATAGATAGCTTAATCACAGATGGCTGTTTCATAGCTTCCGGCGCAACGATCGACCATAGCATTCTATCCCCCGGTGTCCAGGTAAAATCAGGCGCCGTTGTCAGAGACTCAGTGATCCTGACGGATGCAATCATTGAATCAGGGGCAGTTGTGGAACGAACCATCATCGACAAACGCTCCATTATTCAGGAGAATGCACACATTGGAGCCATGGAACCCGGCCCCGAACCTGCCATTGCCATGGTAGGGAAAAATTCCATCGTCCCTGCCGGGATTGTGATTGAAGCCGGTGCTTTGATTGCTACCGACGTTATACCAGAGGATTATCCCGACACTCTGATCCGTAAAAATGCCTATATCCAGACCAAGAGGTTGCCTTATGAAGTATAACCGTGCAGCAGGCATTCTACTTCACCCCACCAGCTTGCCAGGGTCTTACGGCATCGGAGATATCGGCCCGGCGGCCTTCGATTGGCTGGATTTTCTGGCGGAATCAGGCTGTACTTTGTGGCAGGTGCTGCCCCTCGGGCCAACCGGTTACGGCGATTCCCCCTACCAGTGTTTTTCAGCCTTTGCCGGAAACCCATACCTGATCAGTCCTGACAGGCTGATTGAAGAAGGGCTACTTCATTCAGATGATCTGGTTGATCATCCTCAATTCCCGGATGGCAAAGTGGATTTTGGGGCCGTCATTCCCTGGAAATTGGGTGTTCTCGATCGAGCTTATAACCACTTTGTGCAGATGGATTCGCCCAAATTGAAATCCGCTTACAACGCGTTTCAGGCGGCGCAGGTAAATTGGCTGGATGATTTTGCCCTGTTCATGGCTCTCAAAGAGGCCCATGGCGGGGCGCCCTGGCCAAGTTGGGAAGTTCCTCTTCGCCACAGAGAACCCGAAGCTTTGCAAGCAGCCTGGCAGCAATATGCCAATGACGTTGAGCGGCAAAAATTCCGTCAGTTCCTTTTCTCGCGCCAATGGTCGGAGTTACGATCTTATGCTGAAAAACGAAATATCAGTATCATTGGAGACATTCCAATTTTTGTCGCCCATGATAGCGCCGATGTCTGGGCCCATCCGGACCTGTTCTTCATGGACGAAGAAGGTAATCCGAAGGTTGTTGCCGGTGTGCCACCGGATTACTTTTCACCCACAGGCCAGCTATGGGGAAATCCACTCTACCGTTGGGAAGTCCATAAAATCAGCGGATATAAGTGGTGGTTAGACCGTATATCGACCGTCCTTCAATCGGTAGATATCATTCGAATGGATCACTTCCGTGGTTTTGCCGGCTATTGGGAAATTCCGGCCGGTATGCCGACCGCCGAAATCGGGCGTTGGGTACCCGGTCCCGGGGCTGACTTTTTCCGAAAAGTGAAAAACAATTTAGGGGAATTGCCCCTGATCGCCGAAGACCTGGGAGTCATCACGGATGATGTGGTAGCCCTACGGGAGGAATTCAACCTGCCAGGCATGAAGATTTTCCAGTTTGCTTTCGGCAGCGGCCCAACCGATAAGTTCCTGCCCCATAACTACCCCCAAAACTGCGTGGTCTATACCGGCACGCATGATAACGACACAACTCTGGGATGGTTTCAATCTGCCCCCGATTCAGAGCGAGATTACTGCCGCCGGTATCTTGCCAGGGATGACCAACATATTGTCTGGCACATGATCCGCGCAATCTGGGGCTCGGTAGCCAGCCTGTCCCTGACAACCATGCAAGATTTGCTCAATCTGGGCACTGAAGCTCGCATGAATTTTCCTGGCAAACCAAGTGGAAACTGGACCTGGCGGATGCCAGCGGACAGCGCCAGCTCAGAACTGGCTGCCCGGCTAAAAGAACTCAATTACGTATTTGGACGCCTGCCGGACTTGGAGCTTGAGACAAGCCAATCGCAATATCAATAGAATGACCCGAGTCAGCGGGTCCCATATCGATCTATATCTTTCCAGACGAAAAAGTGCCCCGAGCATTTACTCGAGGCACTTTTATTCTTCCAGCGTGTACTAAATATGTGTAAATTTGGTGTTCGATTTGTACGGCTGAGGCTGTACAAATCGAACACCAAAAATAATTTTCTACAGCATTTTCATGCGCCCCGACTTCCTATCAATCTGGCAGGCGCTGAACAAGATCAAGGCTGCACGGTGATCAATACATCCCCCGAACCTGCCCCACTCCACATGGAAGAGCCAGACGAGCCAACATTCACCTCTCCGGTCGCCGAGATAGTGACCGTTGTCTCTCCTGCAGCAATTGCTTTGAGCTGGAAAGTCGCCTGGTTCATCTCACCTTCAGCCGATACGAATTCCAGCACCTGACTGGTGCCGCCCATTGCCTTGACTTGATTATCATAGGTGACCTGAACGATCGGTTCCACCTGTTGGACGCCATCATCCCTGACGGTCAAATTATAGTAAGGCAGCCCTAATTCAACCGGGCGTCCAATTACCGTCAGTATATCGCCAACTTTTAATTCCGTCGGGCTTGCCAGGATCTCAACGTGAGGGTCCACCTGAACGCCATTCTGAGTTTCACCTTCGTTGCTGATCACCGGCAGGAAAGCTTTTTCCTGATCCGTTTGGCTGGGCGCGGTAATCGTCGGGATCAGAGGTTGCGAGGTGGCCTGGTTTGTCGGCACACTCACCGTCAACCCAGGACGATTACAGGCAACCACCAGAACAGCCAGAATGACCATAACAAAACTTTTTAAAGTACCCAGACGCATTTTGGTCTCCCAATCGCTATAACATAACGGGCCTTAGATTCTCATATTTGAGAATGATCATCCCGAGCTACTGCTATGCTTCTCGTTCGTATCGTTCCTTCGTTAAAACCTGCTTCAGACGACCAATAATTTATCGACCGCCTGAGTAAGTTCCGCCAGCGTGCTGGCCTTCAGGATAATGTCACATTCGGGGGCATACTGCATCATGTCACTGTCGCCGGTACCCCAAAGCGCAGGCAGTTCCGGAGTGAGCCAGATCGTCCGGCGGCTCCGGCGCGCCAGCTTCCGGAACAGGTCGAGACGAGGATTATTATAGTTGTTGCGGCCATCGCCAACCATGATTAATGTTGTCCGACGATCGATCATATGCATATGGTCTTGTTCAAAGTTCACCAGGCTGTTTCCCAGATCAGTATTGTAATAACCTGAAGGCATATGATCCAGAACGTAACCAACAGCCTCAGAGGCCGATCGATGCTGAAAATCGGGGGAAATATATTCCAGGTGATCGATAAATGCGAAGGCGAATGTCTTGCTGATCTGATCCTGCATGGCATATAACAAACTCAACATCAGCTCCGAGCAAGGCCGCATCGAAGTGCTCACGTCGCATAAAACCACCAGCTTTGGTTTTTGAGCCCGTTCCCGGTGTTTTATCTCAATCGGAACGCTGCCGTGCTTTAGATTGGCGCGGATTGTTGCCTTGGCATCCAGCTGGCCATTTTTGGCTCGTTTTTGCCGCAACGCCACTCGGGTACGAAGCATGCGCGCCAAACGGTGAACCTCATTGCGCAATCGATCCATATCACGGTCAGACAGTGAATTGAATGGGCGATTCATCAAGCCGTCAATCCCCTCATGAGGCTGCTGTGCGCTCATATTCTCAGCAATCTTCTGCCCGGCATAGTTCCGCAACTGATCTTCCAGGCCTCTCTGATTGGCCTGTAACAACTGGCGCAATTGTTCGACTCGCTGTTTGTCCATGCCCATTTGGGCGAGCAACTCAGCCAATTCTTGAATTGCCTCGCGGACCTGGCTGAAACGCATGGCTTTTTGCATACGCTGGGCCATCCATTCCCGATAACGAAGGTTGTCAGCCTGGTTAAGACCTACCATTTTTGAGAGACGGTCCAGATCCTCCTGGTTAAACTTATCCCCCTGCATCAATTTTTCCAACATTTCGCGCAGTTTTTGGTTGAACTGGCGCAGGGCTTTAGCCAGCATCTCAGCTTCCTCAGGCGTCAGGTCATCCTCCAGATTCATCATCGGAGCATTCTCCTGGCCGCCAAAGAAAAGCGGGAAAAGTTCTTCGAATATCGGCAGGTGCCCGGCGTCCTTTATGAGAGTCGATCGTAAGCTTAGCCTAAAATTCTCCCTGTTCTTAATGCCCAGTTCCTCCACAGCCAGAAACGCGTCGGCGCTTTCCGCCAGGCTGATCCGGACGCCCGCAGTTCGCAAAGCGGCGATAAACTTAACCATTCGATCTTCCATCGATCACTCCTCACCGATAAGCTAACATCCAAGCGCGCCGTCATAAAGGATTGAAACGCGCTTTAGAGAGCGCTCGTGCCCAATAAACATTCCAATTCTTTACGATCAAATCCAACAGGCTCTTTTGAGAAACTCTGTGGGGAGTTCTCGCATCTCAGAGAACACCAATGAACAAATTGCCAGGTCTGAGTTTTCATACTGATACGATATGAGATTGCGTTAAGCTTCGCCTCGCCTGGCGCTAACCAATACAGGCAGCGTCGATCAAGAAGATTTTAGTTTCGCCAGCGCCGAGCAGCATCCTGATCTGAGTCATCAAACCGGTTACTGGGAGGCGGGCGTTGGAGCCATTGTTTAGCACGGGTCAGATCGCTTTCATGCTTAAGCAAAACGCTTAAAGTTGTCTCCAGTGTCGATTTGTCCAGATTCTTTGCGTTTAAGGTTACGAGGGCTTTGGCCCAATCGAGGGTCTCGCTAATGCTGGGCGATTTACGCAAATCCATCGACCGCAGGCTTTGCACAAGCTCGACAGCCTGGCGAGCCATCTTTGGCGATAGTTCTGGAACTTTCAAACGTACGACCGCCATTTCCTGATCGATCGAAGGATAATCGATAAACAGATATAAGCAGCGTCGCTTAAGCGCTTCGCTTAATTCACGGGTATTGTTGCTGGTGAGCAACACAAGCGGTCGATGGACGGCGCTTAACGTTCCCAACTCAGGTACGCTGACCTGAAAATCGGATAACACTTCTAACAGGAAGGCTTCGAACTCAGCATCAGACCGGTCAATCTCATCGATCAATAATACGGTTGGCTTGTCGCTTAAAATCGCCTTAAGGAGCGGACGCTGCAATAAGAAACGCATTGAAAAAAACACATCTTCTTCGTCTGCCAGGCGATCAGCAGCTTCCCCCAGACTGGTAGCATTAGAAAGCGTTTCTTGCAGCTTATCACGCAAAAGTTGTGTATAAAGCAGTTGCTTGGCGTATTCCCACTCGTAAAGAGCTTTGGTCTCATCCAGGCCCTCATAGCACTGCAACCGAATGAGTTCTCTGCCTGTAGCGCCCGCGATTGCTTTCGCCAGTTCAGTTTTCCCGACCCCGGCAGGGCCCTCCGTCAGCAAGGGTTTCCCCAATTGCTGACTTAAATACATGATCGTCGCTATCTCGTCACTGGCAATGTATTTCTGATTTCCAAGAGCTGTTTTCAACTCAAGAGGCGATGCAAATTGGAAGGTTTCACTCATCCAGTCTTTTCTTCCTTTGGCTTTGGTTCCCAATCTGGAGCAGCGTGCTTTAATTCTTCAAAAGATATCCGGTTCGCACGCCGGCAGTGTGGGCATTGAGCGTTGAAGTGATGCATATCTTCTGCTGACATCTGGTCTAAAGCAGCATGAACTGTCGCTTTACCAATCGCAAATGGTTTATGGCAATTACTACAACGGATCTGCATGTCAAGCCTCCTTTTTTGTACTCCACTTGGATGCTGCTATGAGAACAATCACGACACAACTGGTCACAGACGCATCCACCTGCTTTTACCCCCCTCAGGATACTACCGACCACCTTACATATTGGGTGTCCAGGCCGAAACTACTGGACTTTTGTTGTACGCCCCAATATCCATCTACCCGCCAGGCGGGTGTATTTACCCTGTCTGGGCAGATGCATTAACACTACTTGGGATCAGGCGTGCATGGCGCCAGGGTAACCCCGCCGCCGTACGCACCATTTTCCCGTTTGGGCAGGGGTCCATCCCCTGTGCGATTGTCCTGATTATACCCGTTATTCGGACAAAGGCAGGTTATAATTGATTAATGATGACTGAATTTTTCACCCGTACCGGGGACGATGGTTATACTGGGCTTTTAGGCGAGGGACGAGTGCCTAAATATCATCCGCGAACTGAAGCCGTTGGCGCAATCGATGAAGCCACAGCTGCGTTGGGCATCGCCAGGGCCGCCTGCCAGGCAAGTCAGAGCGGATCCCTTATTTTAGCTGCTCAACGAGATCTCTATCATGTCATGGCTGAAATTTCGGCCACATTGGAAAATGCAGCCCGCTTCCGCGCCATCGATGAGAAGAGAATAGCCTGGCTGGAAAATCAGATTGATGCTTTGAGCACAATCATTGAAGTACCCAATGAATTCATTTTGCCGGGTGATTCCCCGGCTGGAGCAGCCCTGGCACTGGCACGGACCATTATTCGCAGAGCTGAACGCCAGGTAGCCCATTTGTTACATGATCAACTCATCGAAAATCCATACCTGCTACAATATCTCAACCGCCTTTCATCGATGTGTTTTGTGCTGGAACTACTCGAGAATCAGGTCAACGGACAGGCGCAACCAACTCTGGCTAAAGCGCCTCAGGACAGTGATCACCCATGAAAAGTAGGGGGGAATTTAACGATTTATCCACTATCAAATCAAGGAAATCGATAACTTGACTGGAACAATCATCAATATGATCACCGTTTTGATCGGTGGATCCTTGGGTATGTTGTTTGGGGCCCGCTTTCCAGAGCGAATCCGGCAAACTGTTGTAGCTGGGCTGGGCCTATTCACGCTGGCTATTGGGCTACAAATGGCTCTTGAAATGCGTCAACCCCTGGCTGTGCTGGGGGGCTTGCTTATCGGGGGTCTCCTGGGCGAGTGGTGGCGGATTGAAGAAAAATTAAGTGGTTTTGGCGGCTGGCTGGAGCAGCGTTTTGCTAATGGAACGAAGGCGACGATCGACTCTGGGTTTCCAGCAGCTGAGGTCAAGACTGATATTTCCGACCTGGAAAGCAGCCGCTTTATTCGAGGCTTCTTGACCGCGTCTTTACTTTTCTGCATCGGCCCAATGACCATACTGGGGGCTATCCAGGATGGCTTGACGGGCGATTACAATTTATTGGCAGTCAAAGCCATTATGGACGGTTTTGCCGCATTGGCCTTTGCCTCGACCCTGGGAATGGGAGTGCTGTTTTCTATAGCTGTTATTTTCCTTTATCAGGGGGGCATAAGTCTGCTGGCAGCCCAGGCGCAGGCATTGATCACACCTATTATGATGAATGAGATGACTGCTACTGGTGGCATCTTGTTGCTTGGCCTGGCTATCAGCAGCCTGCTGGAAATCAAAAAAATCCGAGTTGGTAATTTTCTGCCCGCCCTGATATTCACTCCCCTGATTATCGCCATTTTGAATGTACTTGGGATACTTTGATACCCAATTGTTCGCACATATATAACGGCGATTTCCGCTCAAATCAGTGATACTGTATCCTTTTCTCATGAACTAACCAGAGGTTCTGGCAAAATAAGGCGGCAGCGTGGGCGTTTGCCCACGCTGCCGCCTTATTTTGCCATCTCCTTCCGTATCAGCGGGATGTACATGAATTTCATGAATGAAAGATGCAGTACCTCAAATTTGTGGCTCAAAGGGAATTACTGTGGTCGTACTCCCAGGGATTCTCAAAGAACAATAAAGAAGCGCATCTTTCGATGCGCTTCTTTAAAATCATTGCAGTCAGGCCTGCTATTATCCACCAGCCAGCGCGGCTTCCACAGCCTGTTGAATATCCTGGAATGATGGGATATAACCCGGCTTAACAATTTGCCCATTGACAAAGACACTGGGCGTGCCCGTAACCCCCATCTGAGTTCCTAGATTCAAATCAGCAGTGATCTGGTCTTTATACTTATTGCTGTCAAAGCAAGAATTGAACTTATTCATGTCCAAACCAATGGTTTCCGCGAATGCGACCAGACGTTTATCGGCGAATGATCCCTGATTTTCACCATTCCAGTTTGCAAATAGAATATCGTGATAGTCCCAGAATCTGTTTTGCTCGGCGGCGCACATACTGGCGTTGGCCGCCTGATCCGATTCTTTGGTAGCAGACCGGTCATCCAGGAATGGGTACTGGTGAAATTCATACCTCACCTTTCCCGTTGCCACATAAGTCTCTACTACGGCTGGTTCGACATCCTGAGAATATTGCCGGCAGGATGGGCACTGAAAATCCTCGAAAACCTGGATAAGAACCGGTGCATTTGGATCTCCCATCGCCGTGCCGTCGACCATGGGACGGTCTTTTGGCACCGCGGTCACAATATCGCCGACTGGCGCCAGTGATCTCTGGATCGAGGGGATAATTAAAAATGCTGCGATCAGGATCGCTACGCCGGCCAGTATCAATATGGTTGTGACCCGCTGTTGCCGTTGCTTCCGTTCCCGCTGCTCACGAATTGCCTGTCTTTTGCTGGGAGTTCCTTGTTTTTTAGCCATTTGCTCTCCTTCGGCGGATATTAGTGTGAAATTTTGCCATATCAGGCAAAGTTTGTCTACCCCAACCAGAAAATATTAAGCCTGGATTTATCTTTATGCAAAGATTGGTTATCCATTCCGGGTAAATAAGGAACACCCCGGCGCTTTTCACGGGTGCAGATGGTTTCCGCCCGTGCTTTATTCCCCACTTGGATGGATGTTTACCTGATTTTGCAGCCAACGCAGGAGATAATTAAACACCTGATCTTGATTTACTTCATTATGTAATTCGTGATACGCGCCTTCCCAAATTTTTAAGTCGATCTCAGCCCGTGTCGCCAGGCGGGCAAATTCCAAACTCCCGCGGGCATATGCAAGGCGATCTTCCTTTCCGTGCATAAGTAACGTCGGGTAACAAAATTCTACTGCATGGTCGAAAACGAACGGAATTGCTTCTAATGTCTCTTTCGCCATACGCAAGGTCGCCCGGTCGTGAACTAGAGGATCGGCCAGGTAATCCCTGGCTACATCAGGATCGTGCGATAGATCATTCGCATCCAAACCGGTTGGGAGGCTGACCCTGGGTAAAATCGCGCCGGCGATTTTCGCAAAGAGAATCTTTGCTTTTTGCTCCTCCAGAGCGGTTCGCAAACCAGGGCTCGTGACAATCACTCCTGCCAGGTCTGGTTTTCTCCGCAAGCAATAATTTAATACCAAAATCCCGCCCAGACTGTGCCCGTATAAAAATTTTGGCAGACCCGGATTACGGATACCAGCCTGATCCAACAGCAAGCTGATATCTTGCATAAAAGCCTCAAAAGATGGCACATAACCTTTTTGTCCGGGCGTTTTCCCATGGCCACGCAAATCAATGCCAATATATGCAAAACGGTGATCGGTTAAAAACTTGGCCAGATGGCGATAACGACCAAGGTGTTCCCCAAGTCCGTGCACCATACAAATAACAGCTACAGGCTTTTCATCCGGTTCCCACCCCTGTGCGAACAGTTGGGCGCCATCCCAAGTTTGCCAATCTGTATCAAAGTATCTCATAACCCTCCCACGATAACACGGATGCCCTGATTGTTTGCAGTTTCTTCACGGGTGGGTGCATTCGAGATGTGTAGATATGGTGTTCTGTTTAGGCGGCCAATGCCGCCAAAACAGAACTCATCTCTTTCTCTAACATTCGAATGCTCCCTTTGCTGGTTCTTTCGGATACTCTGTAAAAAAATCCCCAGATTGCGCACTACCGAGGGTCCCCAAAAATCATCTTCGCCGGTATCCCAGGAATTTCTATGGGTTTGACTAACCGCGGGGCAGGCAGGAACGTCTGAAATGCCTTCACCCATCACCTATTTTCAATTTCAGGGTTTACAAAATACTGAAAAACCGGATATGCTTCACCGGTTAATTCAAAACCTGCTTTTTGATATAACGATAAAGAAGCCTGATTATCTTCCTGGGTATTTACCGTCACTTTTTCCGCCCCACGTCTTTCAAACTGCCATAACATATCCTGAACCAATGCGGAACCTATTCCCTTCCGTTGGAAACCAGGTACGACCGCCAACCTGGCAAGATGACCACCAACCGGCGAGGCGGTGCTAATTTGATAACCAACCAACACGCCATTCAATTCGGCAACGGTAGCAATGGACGCCTGTCTGAAGGCAAGTTCCAAAGATGATTGGGAGTTTTTCCACTCGTGCTTAAATGCAGCCGAATCCACCTCATGGACAACTGGCAAATCATCAAAATTCATCGGTCTGACGATTATATCGCCGAATTCCGGTTTGGTATCGGGCATGTTGTGGCGGTGCACCCAGTTCAACATAACAACCCGGTGTGTTAGCGAAAATTCGCTCTCACGCAGGAGTGCTCGGAACCAGCGTTGCAGTGGGATCACTGCAATCCGCTCAATCGATTTCATCTCCAAACAGGCATCGCGTGCAGCGGGCCACAAAACCTTCCAGGCCTTTTCCAAAGAAATCTGAGAAGAGACCGCAAACAAGCGTAACCAACTGACATTGGGAGGATCCGGTGGGCAGGCCAGTGCAGCCACAACGCGCTCATCTTTTTCGGCGATCAGATATGGCTGGTATCCCAACCAATCCAATGGTGAGCGCCAGTCAAGATGGCGATGTACATAGACCTCAAAATGGACCAGCATGGCCAGCTTTTGACGGTCTTCTTCTGTTGCTTGACGAACTATGATTGGACGTTGATGATTCAACAATGATTCGGTCCGGTTTTCTGAATGGATAGAAAGGCCTTTACCTTTTTGACCAAACACTGTTATCCTTTCGTTTCTTTCTCATCAGAGATGATTTCCAAGAACCGTTTTACAACCACGGGATCAAATTGAATCCCTGATTTCTCAATGATATATTTTCGCACCTCAGAGTCTGACCAGGCAGATCGATAGGAACGATCCGATCTGAGTGCATCCCATACATCAACAACTGCAAAAATACGCGCTGCCAGAGGAATTTCTTCTCCAACCAACCCGCGTGGATAACCTGTGCCATTCCACCACTCATGATGACAATAAGGAATGTCCAAAGCAGGTCTTAAGTAATCAACCGATCTCAACATCCGATAGGCATACTCGGGATGCATACGCATGGTCTGCCATTCCGCCGTAGTTAATGGGCCCGGTTTAAGCAAAATACTGTCGGGTACACCCATTTTTCCAATATCATGTAGCAGGGTACCTCTGCGAATATCAACCAGGCGTTCATCGGGAAGCCCCATAAACCGAGCAAGTTTTACAGTTAGTTGAGTAACGCGATGGGAATGGCCCTCCGTTTCTTGATCGCGCAGCTCCAAAGCTCTGGACCAGCCTTCCAGAGTAGCATCGTAGGCTTCAGCCAGCTGTCGGCTGGTTCGCTGCAAATCTTCATACAGATTGGCGTTATCGATTGCAATGGCTGCCTGTCCGGCCAGCGCTTCAAGAAATTCAAACAATTCCTGGTCGTGACGGCAGGGCGGTTCATGATAGGTGTCTAATATACCAATGACTTTGCTCTGAATGATTAAAGGATTGCCATGATATACCAGATTGCCTTGAACCTGTTCAAACCAATTGAAGGTGAGCGCAGCAGGCGTGATTCCTTCGATCGTCAAAGGCCGGCGTTCATCTATGATCTGTCTCGCGTAGGCCTTTTCGCTGATCGGGATAGGCAGCTCTGTATCGCTAACGTCAATCCCATATCCGGCCATTAACCTGAGGCATTCATTATGCTCTTCTACCAGATAAACCTGGACCACATCAACCTGAACCCGGTCTATCAGTTGACTGATCAGCACATTGAGAGTCTCGGGCAGTCTCAACCTGGCACTGATCGCCAGATCAATTTTACGCAACGCGTTCAATCGTTCTAGCTGGCGCTGGATGCGTTGTTCAGTTTTTTTTCGCTCGCTAATATCCTGGACCGAGGCAATAATATAGAGTTTTTCACCGTCAGAGCCTGAAACAGCTGTCGAGTCAATCAGCACAGGAAATTGGGTCCCATCCTTACGCACATGGGTCGTCTCAAAAATGTGGTGTCCCTTTTGATTGGCCTGAAGCAAATTTTCCCGCATTGCACTCTGAAATTCTGGTGTATAAAGCCTGTCGACGGACTTGCCTGATAACTCACTCACAGTATAGCCATGCATTTCAGCATAAGCCGGATTGACCAAATCGAGCCGATTGCTCACCGGATCACTAATCGCGATCCCCATGCGGGTATGCTCGAATATGTCTGCCCATTTTCTCATCCTGGCTTCGGCATCGATGCGAGGGGTTATATCCCGCACGATCCCTTGCAGATAGCCGTCATCCAGGGCTTTGGCGCTGATCTCCACAAAGACAGGCGATCCATCTTTCCGGAGCATTTTTCGTTCGATCAGTAATTGTCTCCCCTTTTTTAACTCGGTTAAACGCAGAGGGTTTCGCTTCAATTCATCATCGGGCAGCAAATCGGAAAAACTCATCCCGATCAATTCGTCACATTCATACCCCAACAGCTTACAACCACTGGGATTGACATCAACATAATGCCCCGCTTCATCACTGATAAAAATCCCATCGGAGGCTTGTTCAACTAACTGTCGATATTTCTGTTCACTTTGTCTCCAGGAACGCTCGATTGTATCGCGGCGACGAATTTCTTTGCTCAGCAGAAAATAGATCAAAGCTGCGCTGGTTACGACAAAGAACTCGCCTTTATAAGTTTGGAGCTTAGTTAAAATTGTGGGTTCGGAAACAAATGAAACCAATAACTGATCCGAAAGTAAAATCCACAAACCAGAAAATATGATGTAGAAGAATGTCACTCTCAAAGCCGGTATATACCCGGACTCAGGTTGAATTAACTTCCTCTTACGCCAAATATTTTCCGGCATCGATGGGGATTTCATCGTAACGGAAACTCCACCTGTACACTTAATCGACAATTTGATAAATGTTAAGTTCGAACAATACTGATTGCGTATCGCCGACAGATGAATGATTAGCGATCGATCATCCGAAAGGGGACACGTAACAAACGTTTCAAGAGACTTTGTTTTGGATTTGGGTGTTTAATATCTTCAAGCCCGGCTGACATGGAGGCAAGCGCTTCCAGCTGGCGGCCTGTACGCAATTGCAATGCTGAAAGCGATTGCAGTACATTCGCCCTCAATTGATCCTCACCAGCCTGTTTAAGAACATCCGCAGATTGCTGATAGAGGTCAGCTGCTTCTTCCAAACGATCACAGGCCTCTAAAGCGGAAGCCTGATTCCCTAGCGCCAATCCCTGGCGCCGAAGATCGCCGCATTGAGCAAATATTTGCGGGGTGCCTTCTACTGCCTGCAGGCTTGCAAGCGAATCGCCTGCTTGTAAATAGGCGACACTGGCATTATTGGCACTTTCGGCCGCTTTTAACGTCTCGCCAGAAGTGGTGTAACTCTCCGATGCTGCTGTAAAAGCCCGCGCTGCAGATGGGTAATCACCACGGCGATAAGCGCTATTACCTTCTTTCACTAATTGTTCCGGGGTCAGTTGCGTCATAGAAATAGGCCTCCAATGTTTCCATCCGGCTCGTTGAAACCAATCAATTGCCGGACCGATCATCAGATATTACTGATCCATATCCGCCCAGCGCAAACCGCTGGTTTGCGGTGCAACTATTATAAGGTGATTTCCAACAAACCCTCCGCAACAGCTCTCAACTTTTCCACCGACATTTCTGAAAGCCGTTGAGCAAGTTCTAAATAAGGCCGGTTGATCGGTTTGGAAACAAATATTTGCAGTTCAGGAGGTAATTCCTTAAATTCTTCCAACGCACGTTGTTGAGCTGACCATACCCCCACCGGGCCATGCTGATCTTCAAAATATTTAATCGGTTGTTGCAACATATCGCCCAGCCGCTCGAGTTCAGGTAGGGGGATGGACGCCAAACCTAATTCATATCCTTCCAGCGTTTCCTTTGAGATACCAAGACCTTCCGACAGATCTTCCAACGAGTAGCCTGCTTCTAAACGCGCTTTGCGCAGTTTTGCTCCAATCATGCGTTGGCGGACGGCGTTGAGGCGCATAAAATCGATAGCCGACTGTCGCTCAACAATCCGGGACCGTTTCTCTTCGCCCCAGAAATAATCAAGCGGCACTCGCAGCGTGTAGGCCAGAAGCTCAAGTTGTGGCAATGAGGGCGATTGTTCGCCATTTTCATAATTCTCAAAAGTTGCATCGGATACGCCGAGCGCCTGTGCGCAATCTGAAATGCTTTTCTCTGCCGTAGAACGTGCGTCCTGGATTAATTTCCCCAGTTTCTGGGCTCGGAAATTTTGCGTAGTTGTGTTTGTCATTATCATACCCTCAGGATAAATAGTTATTGCCCTCGACCAGACTGGCGAATCGAATCGTCACTCTGCCACATTTCTATGCAATACTAGTAAGCATGCAAATTGGTTCTCTCGCCAAATTCATAGAATTGGGCGAAAAAGGTGTGAAAGTTCCCAGAAGTGAGGCGCCAACCCAATCGTTCCTTATCAATCCGTTCATTCTTCCCAATCTAAGAGCAGACACTCAGATTTGCCTTTGGCAACCAGAGAAATTTATAGCTGCGGCATCGTATATCCCAGGCCAGACCGAGTTACGATGTGTTGAGGATTTTCTGGGGTCATCTTCCAGTTTTTGGCGCAATCGAGAAATACTTACCCACAGAATTTCCTTATCATCCCGGTACTCCGGACCCCACACATCCATAAGAAGCTGCTCGGACGTCAGTACGCTGCCCAGGTTATGGGCAAATTGAAGCAGCAATCTGTATTCAGTCGCGGAGAGGAAAATCATTTTATCGCCCCGGTACACTTCAGCGCGCGCAAAATCAATCCTCAAGTTGCCATGAGTAAAAATAGACTGCTGAAAATCACCACCTGATACCTGAGCCCGGCGAAGAACGGCTCTTGCCCGGGCTAATACTTCGGTCGCCGAGAACGGCTTGACAATATAATCATCAGCTCCCAAATCCAAACCACGCACCCGGTCATTTTCACTCCCCCGGGCAGTCACCATGATGACCGGAACATTGGAAAACTCCCGAATGCGTTCCAAAGCACCAAAACCATCGAGAACCGGCATCATGATATCCAGGAAAACCAGGTCGGGGTGCTTTTCGACAACAACATCGACAGCTTCCTGCCCGTTCGTTGCCTGAAGCACCCGATAGCCTTCGGTTATCAAATTGGCTTCCATCAAGCGCAAATAGCGCGGCTCATCATCGACGATCAAAATGGTTGTAGTCATGCTTGGGCCTCCCTCGCAACTGAAGTATCTTCTCCGTGGTTTTCATTAACTGGCAAAAGGATTGTGAAAGTAGTCCCCTCGCCAACTTTCGACTCTACATCGATTTCTCCATGATGGGCCTGGGTGATCTGCCGGCAAATGAATAAGCCCAGGCCAGTGCCGCGCAGGGAAGTAGATTTCCCGGGCACCCGGTAAAAACGTTTAAACAAATGTTCCAGATGTTCCTGTTCGATCCCAGGGCCATGATCACGTACGCGAATTCGAGCCATCTGAGCTTGCATGTCCAGGATCAAATCAATCACCGATCCTGGAGCATATTTGGCAGCATTGCCCATCAAATTATCGAATATTTGAGCCAAGCGGGTTGGGTCGGCCTGGATCTGAAGGCCGGTCTCCCTTAATTCCAAATTGACATTGATCGGTTCCGACCTCGTTTTGGCTCGCAAAGCGATATCGCGCAGAAAGGTATCCAAACGAACCGGTTGGAAGGTCATTCGCAAGGTTCCAGCCTGCAATCTTGAAGAATCCATCAAATTATCGATCAATTCTCGCAGCCGGTCAGATTCCTCATCAATAATCGTTAAGAATTCCCGGCGAGTAGCATCGTCCCAGTTGGTATCATCACGTAAAAGCGTCGTCGCGTAGCCCTTTATAAAACCAAGCGGGGTCAGTAATTCGTGAGTGATCATGGCAATAAAGCCATCTTGTAAATTGTCCAGCTTACGCTGGGCTTCCAGATTCGCTACTCGTTCAACCAGTTGACGGCGCCCAACCAGTTGGGCAACATGGGTGGCGATGAACTCAGCCAGGTGAATATGATCAGGCGAATAAATCGGCCCACCGAAGCGGATAAAGACCAGAGCGCCGACCACTTCTTCTCCCAGGTTTAATGGCAAACCCAGAAAAAAACGTAAGCTGGTGCGATCATCATCCTCTTTTCCGGCTTGCGGTATGATCTCCTGGCGAATGATTGTCTGGCGCGATTGATAAGCTTCATTCGCAATCGATTCGCCCCAGGCCAGTTCGGCCTCTCGAAACCGGCCGCGTCCGATTGCGCGGGCATACGTGGGTTCTAGGGTGTGATCCTGACGAGCCACGTAAACAACCATGTTGTCAAAGATAAACACCGAGCGTACCAACCGAATGATTTCATCCAGTATAGGCTCGGTGTCAACAGCTCTGGCAACTGCCCGGCTAATCGCATAGACCGCTTCCAGTTCTTGTGGGCGCAATGAGGCTGGGTCCTGTTCAAACATCGGCTAAACCCCGCTTAGCTGGCGAAATTGATTTTCCATGTCAGGGAAAGAGATTACGAACTGGGAGCCTTTGTTAACCTGTGAGGTAACATGAATTCGAGCACCATGAGCATCCAGAATTCGGCTCACCAATGTAAGCCCTAACCCGGTTCCACCAAATCGACGGGTAGTAGAACCGTCCAACTGGTGGAAAGATTCGAATACTTCTCCAATACGATCAGCCGGAATACCAATACCGGTATCTTCAACTGCTAGGTATAGGGTGCCAGTTTCGTGCCAGGATTTTACCCGAACGGTACCTCCCTCTGGGGTAAACTTGATCGCATTATCCAATAACTGAACAAGCACCCAACTGATTTTTTCACGGTCGATTTGCAAAGATGGCAAACCTTCGGGTAAATTGCTCTCTAACATTATGCCCTTGGCTTTGGCTTTTTGTTTTGAACCGATGACGGTGGCTTGTAGCAGTTCACTGATTGAAACTTTCTCTAAGGAAAGGGCCATCTCACCACGTGAAGCCAGCGAGAAGAGAATCAGATCTTCAATCAACCGTTCCAATCTATCTTCAGATTTCAGTAAAACTCGCAATGCTTCTGCTTGCTCGGAAGATAATGGCCCCAAGGCTTTAGCTGCTAATAGATCCAAATAACCCTTGAGATGGGTCAGTGGCGTCCGCAATTCATGAGAGATATTGGCGATAAAGTTTGATTTTAGCTGGTTAAGCTCAGTCAGGCGCTCGAGTGCATCCTGCAGATCTTTGGTTCGTGCTTGCACGCGCTGCTCAAGACGGCGATTACCATCTTCCAGCGCCTTTTGCAATTGAAGAATCTGCATGGTGATCACTTCATCCAGGGTCTCCCGATTGGTAAAACCCAATTCGAGTAAAGCCTGGCCCAGTAAAATCGAAGCGCCAGCTTGCGCCCGCGATCTCTGGTATATCAGCGCTTCTTCAAGTTGTGCCTCACTTAACAAGCCCTTTTCAATCATGGTTTCCCCCATTTTCGGCACCAAGATTTCAGGTGCCAACTGTACGCCTGGAGGAATCTGAGCAGGATTGTGCATTGTTTGTTCAACCACTGCGGCGGCAAGAGCGAGGTCGACGCCACAGTGATCGCAAAATCTGGCTTGTGGATCAACAGGCTGTAAACAGTGTGGACAGGAAATAACATTGGCCATAAATGACGCCCTAATATGGACTAATCATATCATATCTTCTCCAGCCAATAGTTGCAATAGCAATTGACTATCGCATAATTATACAATTCAAAGTGAGGAATTATTGGGTCTTACGGAATCTCTGTAATGGCTGGAAGATTTGGGGGTGTGAGCGTGCGGATGCACGCTCACACCCCCATATCTGTGACCCTCCCACAGAAATTCCGGAAGAGCCGAAATATTCATTTCCATTGTAAAGTGTTTGTAAGGTAAACTCCGGTTATTTTGTTGCATAATTACGCCATACACACGGGGGTAGAACATCCGATATACCAAGTCGATTAGCCTGTGGATCCTGCCTGTGATCCACAACGATTTTGTGAGAACCTTTCTTCCCTGGTACCTACTCGAGCTCATAGGCTGGCTGAGCAGATACCGTTATAGATGACAATCATTGGTAGTCAGATGATTTTGCCGAGCCTGGAGGTTGCTGTGCTGACCAAAGTTTTGGTCATTGATGATGACAAAGAAATGACAGAATTGCTCAAGGTTATACTTGAGCCAAATACTTTTGAGGTAATTACCGCAAACTCGGGTCAGGAAGGTATCCCTGTTCTTAAAGAACAGAACCCAGATGTTGTGCTATTGGATCTGTTGATGCCGGATATGGATGGTTGGCAGGTTTGCAAGGAAATTCGAACTTTCAGCCAGGTCCCTATTCTGGTTCTTTCGGCGATCAGTAAGCCTGGGATGGTGGCGCGAGCCCTCGATGAAGGGGCCGACGATTTTCTGCTTAAACCGATGCCCGGAAGTGTGTTAACGGCTCATATCAAGAAACTGGCCAGGCGCGCCCGCGCCGAACAGGGATCGTCAAAATCCCGTCTCGGCTATTATGCCTAAATCACAAAACCGGCCAGCAATCGACTGGCCGGTTTTTGATTTAGCCATAAATTCTCATTACCACTCCCGGCAAAATGTGAGCAATCAAAATGTGTGGATTGTGATGTTCAATTCTACAACATTTGCAGACTCACCGCGGCCCGATTTCCCTTTGAAGTTGGACGCTCTTAGATTAGAATAGGGGGAATTCAATGATGAAATTTCTCACAGGAGGCAAGTCGTGCAAATTTGTTCAAAGTGTCACGCCGAATCACCCGACACTGCCAGTCAATGCACAAATTGTCAGGCGGATTTAAGCACTTATTCAACCACTGCGGTTGCCCTTCAACGCTTTCAAACTAACTCCAGAGTTAAGTACGTTCGGATCGTAGTGGCCAACAATTGCTGTCCGGCTTGCCGGGAGGTGGAAGGGGCATACGACAAAAATGAAGTACCCCATCTCCCTGTAGAGGGTTGCTCCCATAACCTCGGTTGTCGCTGTTTTTACCAGCCATTCCTGACAGAAGTCTATCCATAGCCAGATTAAAAACTTTCAGCCCAGGGTGATCACACTTTTCAATCACTAATCCACCCGGGCCAACAGATTGAGAAATAATTGGAGATGATCAAGTGGCGTTTGCCGCTCGCAGTGCGTAACACTGTGGGCGGAAAACGCCACTTGTTTTTTCGGGTCTTTGGGAAACTCTCTGTGGAATAGTCCGCCACAGGACTTCTAATCACCACAGGGATGCCGAAAGGACCCGTAAGCTGGTATCGGCGACGAGACTATGATGATCCCCGATTAGACAACTGTTCTCTGATGAAAGCCCGGGCTGCATCCGGGTCACCAATTTCTCCAACGGCCTGGGCTTCACGAATTAATTCCAGCAGTGCGCCAATTTGAGGGCCAGGCTGCAAACCAAATTCACTGATCAAGACGTGTCCATCCACCAATGGGGCAGGCGATACGCTTTCCTGAGGATGGTCCCACCAGGCCTCCAATAACGTACGAACAACCTCCAGTTGGGCGGCCCAGCGATCCTGCGGCAGTCCAGGCCCATACGTCGCCAGGGTATCGGCCAGCGAGAGCAGACAGATATCGACTCCGGCTGCACCTGTGTCTCGGAAAAAACGATAAATCGCCTTTCGGCTGGGAGTTTGGCCGGTGTTCGCCAAGAACAAAGGGCGCATGTGATGCTGCACAATCAAACGCAGTCTTTCTAACTCGGGATTGCTCAGGCGTAATTCCTTGCCTCTTTGCAGGGCAATTTTAGCGCCAACCTGTTCGTGCTCTATAAATCGGATCCGCCCATCAGCCTCCACCAGGCGCGTCGATGGTTTCCCAATGTCATGGTAGAGAGCGGCCAGCATTAACAAACCGACCACTGAACGGTCCAGATTCAATCCAGAATCACTGAAATGCTCCGCCAGCTGAGCGCGATAGCGTCCCAGGCGCATTGACACCAAACCCATGGTCCAGTTAGCAGATTTATCCTGATCGGGCAGCACAGCCAGCACAGAGAATAATAATTCCAGATTATTGAGTACGTTAAGGGTATGCTCCCACACATCCCACATATGCGGCGGCGATTGTTTAACACCCTCTAAAGCCTGCAATTCCGGTAGCAGGTAAGGCAGGCTGCCCAGAATTTTCAAAGCCCGGATCGAGGCTGCCGGTCTGGCAGTTGCGAGAATATGAAATAGTTCATCACGCAGGCGTTCCGCAGAGACGCCGGGTAATAGATCCGAGGCCTTTTTCATCAACTGGCGGGTTTCCGGAACTATTTTCAGGTTAAAAGCGGCCGCCAGCCGAACGCCGCGCAATATTCGCAAAGGATCATCCTTCAAGCTGGACGGGGAGCAAGCGCGCAGCAACCTGGCGCGCAGATCGGCGGCGCCGCCTAATGGATCGTACAACTCGTGCGGCTCATCCAGAGCGATTGCCATAGCGTTGATTGTGAAATCGCGCCCCCTCAAATCGGCTTCAATATCAGGTCCGCGTAAGGCGGCGAAGTCCAGGATTTGCCGGTATCCGTCTGGCAAAAATAATACGATACGGGCAGTACCGCGATCGACATCAAGGGGGAAGTAAGCGCCATCCAGGGTATCGGCCAAACGGCGGCTCAACTTAAGCACATTACCGGAGAAAGCAAAATCCAGGTCATGGATTGGCCGGGACAACAGAACATCTCGAACTGCGCCTCCAACCAGATAAACCTTCAACCCTGAAGGGATTTCGGCGCGAACACGATCGAAAATATCGGGAAACTCAAAAGGATTTGTCGTTGGCATATACGTAATAACAGGCGTTTCTTTATAACGGGCCGCCCATGCAGCTCGTAAGGCTTGATTTGGGCTCCCACCTTGGCCGACGACCCGATCGCCTAATCTGGCTACCCAACGCCCTGCATACGGGTCCGGCTGATCTGTTTTTCGATCTGGGTCTTCATCTGGTGTCATAATTCATATCTTGATCGTTAGAAGGTTTTGACAGGAGATCAAACCTGAATCGCTCCTAAATATTCTCTCAACCCTGCCAGAATGACCGTTAAGCCCCTGGATGATAGTGATCCAGATCAACAGTCGCAATAAATGGCAGGTTACGGTAATATTCATCCATATCCAGGCCATAACCGAAGACAAACTTATTCGGAATGGTAAATCCAAGATAGTCGATCGGAACTTCGACTTCTCGCCGCTCGGGTTTATCCAACAAAGCACAGACCTTTAAACTCTTTGGATGGCGCATATTCAAAAAACTAAGGACGGAAGCAATGGTATAACCGCTGTCAACGATGTCCTCGACCAGCACAACATTCCGATCCTGAATATCATCTTTAAGATCGAGTGTGATGCGCACCTGGCCAGTGCTTTGTCGTTCTACGCCATAAGATGAAACCGCCATAAAATCAATCGTATTCGGCACAGAAATACGGCGCATGAGATCCGTCAAAAACAGGATCCCGCCTCTCAAGATACAAATCAGATGAGGATTATCATCCCGGTAATCTCGACTGATCTGCTCGCCCAGCTCAGCGATCCGATGTTGGAGTTGTTCCTCAGAAATCAATATTTCATCAAGGAATTCCCGGTAGTCCTGCATGGCTGCTCCTCCCAGAATTATTTACCTGGCACGTCGTGGTGCTTGCGGCAACGGGCTTCGTACAGCTCCGATGCCCCCACAATGACCACTGGATCATCATAGTTGGCCGGCTTGCCATTGACTAAGCGTTGCGTACGGCTGGCATTTTCTCCACAAATCATACAGATCGCATGAAGCTTATCCACAACTTCGGCTTTTGCCATCAGAAGCGGCATAGGACCAAAAGGCTCACCACGAAAATCTGTATCCAAACCAGCAACAATCACACGCAAACCGCGATCCGCCAGAGCCTGGCATATGTTGACAATATTGCCGTCAAAAAATTGCGCTTCGTCTACTGCCACTACTGTTGTGCCCGGTTCAAGCCTTTGGGGGATCTCGGCCGCGCTTTCGACTGGTTGGGCGTCATAGACACTACCGGCATGGGAAGTGACTTTTTCTACCGCATAACGATTATCTACGGCGGGCTTGAAAACCTGAACTTTTTGGCGAGCAATGGTTGCGCGGCGCAGACGCCGGATAAGTTCATCAGTTTTGCCGCTAAACATAGAACCAGTGATCACCTCGACAGATCCGGTATGATGTTTCATCTATTCTCCTCTTTGCGTGGCGTGATCTGTAATTTTTTGCGAGCCGGGTTGGGACTGTTCCCTGATTACAAGATTTCTCTATTGTACCGCCTGCAAGTTACGCCAGGCAAGGAATTAGGTGGCTCTTCCGGAGTCTCTGTGGTGGGTAGAAGATGTGGGGGAGTCCCAGATTTGAACTTTAAATCAAAAAGCGGTCAGTTCGGATTTGAACTGGCCGCCTTTGAATTCATATACGAACATAAACCCAGCTAAACGGTGATTTCCTCAGCCGCTTCCGGCAATTCGTACCCGAATTGCCGCAGCCGTTTTTTCAGGTCAGCTAAAGACTTGCGACCAAAACCATCGATTGCCAAAACGGCGGCCTCTCCGGAAGCTAATTTCTCAAGCGCTTCGCCAACGTTGGTGATTCCAGCCTTAGCCAGGGCATCGGTGGGGCGGGTGCCCAAATCCAGCTCTGTAATCGGGCGGTCCATCGATGTGCGGGCGGCTTCGCGGGCTTCAATTTCATCCAGATATTGCTGGCGAGCCTGAAGCTTCTTGTAGAAGCGGTCAACCTGACCTTCAGTATCGACAATACGCTGTTCACCCGTGTAAAATGGGTGGCATTTCGAGCACACATCGGTATGAATAACTTTCTTGGTGGAACCGGTGTGCCAGGTGTTTCCACACGCGCAAATCACCTCAGCGTCGGGGTAATAGGTGGGATGAATATCTTGTCTCATTTCCAGTAAATCCTCTCGCAGGCTGCTGCCTGACGACCTATCTTAAATTCAAAAAACTTTCTTATAGTTCAGATGCGGCAAAACAGCGTAATCTTACTCTTCCGCAGGAATAACGCTGACACGCTTTCTATCATCGCGGATGGTCTCGTAGACTACCACGCCATCCGCAGTCGCGAACAATGTGTCGTCGCTCCCTATGCCGACGTTTCGGCCAGGTTTAATCCGAGTGCCGCGCTGGCGCACCAAAATATTTCCGGAAAGAACTGATTCGCCGCCGAATTTCTTCACACCCAAACGCTGGGCTTTACTATCACGACCATTGCGGCTCGAGCCGCCACCTTTTTTATGAGCCATGGCTTAACCCTCTCTATTCCAAAGTAATTGAGTCTATTTGTAAACGGGTGTATTTCTGGCGGTGGCCTGTTTTCACACGGTAACGTTTCTTGGGTTTGTACTTGAAAACAATGACCTTTGGACCTTTGACCTGGGCAACTACGGTTGCCTGGATCTTGGCGCCCGTCACTAAAGGTGTCCCAACCGTAACGGTATCGCCATCCGCGACCAGAAGAACTCGTTCCAGATCTACCTGTTCACCAGGTTCGGATGCAAAGTGGTCGACCTCAATCATTCCACCTTCGATGGCTTTATATTGCTTGCCACCATCTTCAACAATAGCATATTTCATTTTATTCTCCAAGCTTCACTTCGCCTAAGTCTCCGCGCCTTCGGGTCACATGTCAGTCTTTCTGAGAGCGCCGATAAAAGGGTAAGTTTGGGATACAAGAGATAGCCCCAGCAACGATCCGCCGGGGCAGTGCGGAAGGTATTATACCGGGGTTGTGATTGGATGTCAATAAAAACCCAAAGTTCGATTGTGGTTCTTATGAGATTCCAATCTATGCATCCCTTAAAACGGCGCCCGCGTCCTACAAGAAGTATCTCTGGGAAACTTTGTGGGAGAGTCCCAACGAGCGATCATGGACGCACCCCACCCGCACGCATGAAAATCTGACCTATTTCCAAGGCAGCCAACAAAAATGTCAAGCCAGAGCAAATCCATTGATAGTAAGATTCTTCCATGGCAGAGGCTCTCTGTAAAAATTGCGGGTTTACTAACCCGCCTGGTATGCGTTTTTGCGGAAACTGTGGAACGCGCCTTGACGACGCCGTTGGTGCGGGGTCATTCAACGCTGACGCGCCCGAACAGCTGGGGGTGTTGATGGGCGTGGACTTGATCCAAAGGCTGCAAACCGCAGGCATCGAAGCTGCGGGGCAACGGCGTAATGTGACCGTTTTATTCGCCGATCTTACCGGTTATACCGCTCTATCCGGCCGAATTGATAGTGAAGATTTGTTTGAAATCGTGCAGCGCTATGTCAACTTGTTGATCAAAAGCGTATACAAGTACGAAGGCATTATCGACAAGTTGACAGGCGATGGGATCATGGCCCTTTTCGGCGCGCCCATTTCCCACGAAAACAACGCCGAGCGAGCAGTACGGGCAGCACTGGATATGCAAGTGGATGTTACCCAACTCAGCCGGGACCTGAAAGTGAGCATGGGGGCAGAGCTCAGCATGAGAGTTGGGCTTCACTCTGGATTAGTTGTGGTCGGTGGGGTTGGCTCCAATTTAATGATGGATTACACTGCAATTGGCGACACCGTCAATTTAGCCCACCGGATTGAAGAAGCCGCTCCGCCAGGCTCCATCCTGATCAGTGAGAGTGTGTACCGGCAAACTCACGCCTTATTCGATTGCCAGCAAATCTCAGTATTAAATCCGAAGGGGATTGCTTACCCGGTCACCGCTTTCAGGGTCGTTGGTCCAAAAATTCAACCCGGACTGCTGCGCGGCCTGGATGGCCTGCGAGCGCCTCTGACCGGCCGAGATAAAGAACTGACCCGGTTGATGTCTATAGCAGACGATTTATACAGAAAGGATCAAGGTCAGTTCGTCCTGATCACGGGAGAGGCCGGCCTGGGAAAAAGTCGCCTGACTTCTGAATTTAAAGCCCTGCTCGAGGCGCAAAATCCGGTCATCCTCGAGGGGCAGAGCCTGGCTTATCGTCGTTCGATCTCCTACTGGATGTTTCTGGATCTGATCTACCATTATCTGGGAGCAACCCAAGCCACTCCATCGTCACAGGTTAGGGAGCGGCTCATTCAACTGGTTTACCGGGCTTTGGATACCAAAGCAGCTGAATTTTTACCGTTTATTGAGCATCTTCTTTCGCTGCCTCATTCAGACCCGGCTGCAGCTGAACGGTTAAGCTATCTGGACGCCGGGCAACTTCGCCAACAGACTTTCATCGGGGTGCGCAACCTATTCCTGGCCGAGGCCTACCGGCAACCTGTCATCTTTATCTTAGAAGATCTGCATTGGGCTGACGAAGCCTCCCTCGGGCTGTTGCGTTATTTGATCGAAGCGATCCCGCAGGCGCCATTCCTGATTGTTGGGATATCCCGGCGAATTGAAAATAAAGCCCTGCTGGATCTGGTTGATTGGGCCAAAGACCACCTGGGAAAACGCTATCACCAGATCGACCTGCAAAGCCTGTCTGATGACCAAAGTGAACGCTTATTGATCCAGCTGTTGGATATACCCAAGCTTCCCCGGGACGTTCAGAAACAAATCCTCCAACGGGCGTCTGGTATCCCCTTCTATTTAGAAGAAATTTTACGGATGTTGATCGATGCAGAAGCAATTCAACGTGTAAACGGCCGCTGGCAGTTGATTCCAGGGACTGATGTCGTTTCTATGGGCGTGCCCGAAAACCTCGAAGGATTGATTTTGGCGCGGTTTGATCGCCTTAACAACCACCAACGCCGGATCTTGCAAATCGCCTCCGTCATCGGAAAAAATTTCAGCCGGACTGTTTTGGGTTCCGTGTTACAAAATATGAGTCCAAATGAGCTTGATAATGAACTGGCAACCCTGGAGTCTAGAGACTTTATCCAAACCTTACAGAGCCATCCAGATCAAACTTTTACTTTCCGCCACATTTTGATGTCGGATGCAATCTACAGCACCTTGCTCAGACGTGAAAGCAGCCGGTTACATGGACAGGTAGCCCGGGTGATCGAAACGATCTATGCTGACCGTCTTGAAGGCCAGATCGAGTTGCTTGCCAATCACTACCGTTTCAGTACAGATCTTGACCGGGCCCTGCATTACCTGATCCTGGCAGGCCAAAAGGCTGCTCGTAACAATATCAATGAACAGGCTCTGCAACACTTCGAAGCCGGGCTTGAAATCTTAACGAAAGTCACTTATCAACCATCCCAGGCTATTAGCTTGCATATGGGGATTGGCGATGTCCTGGTCTTTTTTGGGGATTATCCAGCTGCCCGCCAGCATTACCAATCCGCACTGGCGATCATTACTGGTCAGGCCAGCACTTCTACTTATCTTGAAGACCAATGTGCGTTATATCGCAAGATCGCCAAAACCCAGGAGCGACAGGGTGAATATGATGAATCGCTGCGCGATCTTCAACTTGCAGAGGCTATTCTACAGTCAGCGGGGCGGAACATGCCGGTAGAACGCGCCAGGATATTAAACGATATCGCCTGGATCCATTTCCGCCTCGGGAATTTGCCCGAGGCCAAACGACTTCTGCTGGAGTCACTCGAACTGGTTGAAAATACAGACGCTTACGATGCCATTGCGTCGATCTTCAACCGGCTGGGGGGGATTGCTTACAACGAGGGCGATTGGGATCTGGCCGCCGGGTACTTGCGCAAGAGTATTGCCATTCGTGAAGCAATCCATGATGCGGTCGGGCTGGCCACATCATTCAATAACCTGGGATTGCTGGAAGTGGAAATGGGAGCATTTGACAATGCTCTGGATAATCTTACGCATAGCTACGAACTTAAGCACCAGTTAGGACAGGCTGAAGGAATAGCTATGGCTTTGAATAACCTGGGCTGGCTGCGCCTGCAACGCGGCGAACTGGATGAAGCCCGCCAGAACTTGCAATCTGCTCTTGAACTGGCTGAACAGATTGGATATACATCTTTGCATCACCAAATTTTAAAGAACTTTGGTGAGCTGCATCTGGCAAACCATCACTGGCAATCAGCGATCGAAGCTCTTCAACAGACTGTCCCCGAATTAATCGAACTAAATGTCCCGGACCAATTATTGGACACCTACCGCCTTTTAGGCGAAGCGTCCTTAGGAGCAAATGATCTGGATGCAGCCCTTGCATGGGACCGAAAAGCAAAACATCTCATCGCAGATCTGGATGATAAATACCAGGAGCTTCCGTCGATTCAACGCGGTGAATGGCAGCGTTTTCAGGGAATGTTGGAAATTTTCAGAGAGCATTGGAACGAAGCGCACCGCTACTTGAAAGAGAGTGAAGCAACCTTTCAGGGACTCAGAAGTCGTTTTTATCTTGGGCGTGTTGCTTTTCAAATGGGCATTTTAGCCCAGGCCCAAGGTGATTGGCGCGGGGCCCAATTAAAATACCGGGAAGCCGCATTGCAATTCCAAAGTGTTGGCGCACGCCTGTATGAAACCCAAGCCAATGCTGCCCGTTTTAATCACCGTTGAGAGAGTTTAAATCGAAAGAGGCAGTCGTCGACGACTGCCTCTTTCGATTACCCAATCTCTGCAACAGTTTATTGATTATTGTCTACTAAATTGCCAATCCACAAGTGGGCGCCGCCCCAGAAAGCGCCGTCTACCCAATAGCCACTATCATTCCAAAAGCCGCCGTCACCCCAGAAGCCGCCATCGCCCCAAAAACCGCCGTCTCCCCAGAAACCACCATCGCCCCAGAAACCGCCGTCACCCCAAAAACCGCCGTCTCCCCAGAAACCACCATCGCCCCAGAAACCGCCGTCTCCCCAGAAACCACCATCGCCCCAGAAACCGCCGTCACCCCAGAAACCGCCTGTTTCTTGAATGGAAATCCCATCCCAGATGCCGGCCCCACCTGCCCAGTCATAGCTATCGCCAAACAAGCGATACATTCCTGCCTCGTCCAGGTAACTCAGGCCAACATAATGGGTCGTTCCTGCTAAATCAGCATTAATATCCATGCTGTTGACAGCCCATTCTCCATCGATACCGGCATAAACCGCCAAAGGTGCATAGACACGACCTGAACCCTGTTGCCAGACACTATAACCGGCCTCCAGTGTATCTGGATTGAATTGGGGTATGGCTGAGGCCATCAGTCGAGACTTTACCTGATCAGGACTCCATTCAGGATGATACGAAAGCATCAATGCGGCAATGCCAGAAACGACAGCTGCAGATTGAGAAGTACCTGCCATAGAAAAATACTGCGAACCGATCCGATGATCACGGTAATTGCGAGCAGTGTAACTGGAAGGATTCATAATCGACACCATATGGCCTCCAGGAGCAACCAGATCTGGTTTCACAAATCCATCCTTTGTTGGGCCGGCCGAGGAGAATGACGGAATATAGTCATCGGACCAGTCAGAAGGCGTATAAGCATCGGTAAAGGCACCAACAGTAATCAGGTAAGGGTTGTTACCCGGGACTCCAACGCTTAGCGCTTGCGGACCACGATTGCCAGCCGCAGTAATCACCACCATTCCAGATGACCAGGCCCTCATTAAAGCCTGGTTGACCGGGTCGGCCCAGTAGGGCGATAGCACCCCCGCCGACATCGAGAAATTAACTACCTGGATATTGTAGCGAGATTGATTTTCAACCAACCACTGAATCCCTTGAATAACGCGCTCGTAGGTCGCCGCGCCAAATTCATCAGCCACCCTGACACCGACCAGCTGCACACCGGGCGCAATGCCACCCCACTCCCCATCATCGAGAACTTCGGAATTGGCAATAATCCCGGCAACATGCGTGCCGTGCCCGTTTGGGTCGAATGGTTTCTTTTTTCCATCTACCAAATCAATCCAACCGATAATCCGATCCTTCTTTTTACCCCCGATATCCTTCGACAAGCCTGTGTGGTTATCCAGCCCACTGTCAATCACCGCAACAGTTACACCTTCACCCGTTACGCCCGCTTGCCAGACAGCATCAGCCCCCACAACATTGGGGTAATTGGTTACCAAAGGCCTGTTTTCCAATGAACCTTTTGATACAGGCTGAGCCTGGGTACCATCGATAGTCATGGCATGATTGGCAATCACTGACGTGATACTCGGTTCAGACAATAAGCCGGAAATCATCGCATCATCAAGCAATGCGCCAACTCCCTGAATGATCTCCAATCGAGATGTGATTTTGCCGCCATGAGCCTCAACCACTGCAGTGACCTGGTCAATGTTGTTACCCTGGACAATATAGGAATCGGTCACCGCCTCTATCGATTTCTGGCTGACGCCTGCAAGCACTAGACCAGCCAACATTGCGGACAAGATTACCTGGCTGATCAGACGGTGTATTCTCAATGGTAGCGGGGTAACCATAGCATCCTCCAAAATCTGACGTCGGCAAGCCCATCTATTTCCAGGCTTGCCGACATCGGATTTCTGCGAGGGCGCATCGTCTTCGGCAGCCTGGCAGTCATAACCTGTTCAATTTCAGCCGCCGAATATGTCAACTCGGGGGCTCGCAACCGGCGTTAGACCCAATGGCTTTGCGTCTCCAGTTTTCACTGGATTTGCCTTTTCGAACTGGCTGAATTATAGCAAAATGTGGCACAAAAGTCAATACATTATTTATTATTTTCTCGTTATACAATATATATTGCAAATAGTCACTGGGATTAGCAAGTCTTTTGGTACTCCAGTACCAATACCAGGGCCAGCAGGGAAATCTCTGATTGGCAAATGGCATAAGAACGCAATAATGGCGAAACAGATGTGCTTGGGAGCGTTCTCACAGGATTTCCCAAAGAACCGCCGCGCCCAAATCATAAATATCACCACCCTTGTGGTAAACTTATTAGTTGGGCGCAGTTGGTTGGTCGCTATCGATTGGGAAGCGGTGCAAAAACCCCAAAACGATCAATCGCTGGTACCGCCACTGCACAGAAAAACATGCAATCCTGACTGTGTTTTAGTTCCCAGGATTCACTCAAAAGCTATTAAACATTCAAATTTGTTACAGGAGGCAAGGAATGGCAGAAAAGAAATGGGTTTATCTCTTTAAAGAGGTAGAACAAGCAGAAGCCTCGGTTGGCGGCGACTGGGAAGAAGTTCGGGCATTGTTAGGTGGGAAAGGTGCAAACCTGGCCGATATGACCCGCATCGGTGCTCCGGTCCCGCCCGGGTTCACAGTGACCACGGAAGGCTGCAATGCGTATCTGGAAGCCGGAGAAAAGTTCCCAGACGGTATGTGGGAGCAGGAACTGGAAGCCCTTAAAGAGGTAGAAAAAGAGACTGGCAAAAAATTCGGAGATGCCAACAATCCCCTGCTGGTATCTTGCCGATCGGGCGCAAAGTTTTCGATGCCCGGTATGATGGATACCGTTCTCAACCTCGGCCTGAATGATAAGACAGCCGAAGGCATGGTCAAGCTTACGAATGACGAGCGTTTTGTTTACGATTCCTACCGCCGGCTGGTCCAAATGTTCGGATCGGTTGTGCTTGGGATTGAAGACGAAGCTTTCGAACATGTTCTGGAAGCTTATAAAAACAAGAAAGGCGTCAAAAGCGACACCGATCTGACCGCTGATGACTGGAAGACTCTGACAGGCGAATTCAAGAAAATCGTTCGCGAGCACAAGGGCTTTGATTTTCCCCAGGACCCAATCGAACAACTTCGGCTGGCAACAGAAGCCGTTTTCAAATCCTGGAATGGCAAGCGTGCGATTGACTACCGCAATGCTGCGAATATCTCCCATGACCTTGGCACTGCGGTCAACATTGTCACCATGGTCTTTGGCAATATGGGCTGGGATTCCGGCACGGGCGTAGCGTTCACCCGCAACCCTGCCACCGGCGAGAAGAAGCTGTATGGCGATTATCTCTTGAACGCCCAGGGTGAAGACGTGGTAGCCGGTATCCGCAACACCGAGCCGATCGCCAATATGAAGAATGAACTTCCTGAAGCCTACAACCAGTTCATCGATATTGTGGACAACCTGGAAAACCATTACACTGAAATGCAGGATGTGGAGTTTACCATCGAACACGGTAAACTCTGGATGCTGCAAACCCGTAACGGCAAACGAACTGCCAAAGCTGCAGTCACCATCGCTGTTGACATGGTCAATGAGGGCCTGATCTCAAAAGAAGAGGCCATCAAGCGCGTGACCCCTGAACAGGTCGACACCTTGCTGCACCCCCAGTTCGATTCAAATGAAAAGACGAGCGCCGAAAGTGAAGGCCGGATGTACGCTAAAGGCGTAAATGCTTCACCGGGCGCAGCGGTTGGACAGGTTTATTTTGACGCCGACACCGCCGAACGAATGTCGAAAGAAGAGCACCAGCAGGTGATCATGGTCCGGCCCTTCACCAAGCCAGACGATGTCCACGGTATGCTGGCTGCGAAAGGGATCCTGACCAGCGAAGGCGGCGCGACCTCACACGCCGCAGTGGTGGCTCGCCAGTTCGGTGTGCCTTGCGTGGTTGGCGCCTCAGAGATCCGCATTGACCTCGAGAACCGCACCATGAAATCCGGCGGGACTACCGTCAAAGAGGGCGATTGGATCTCCGTTGACGGCACCAGCGGCGAAGTATTTCTTGGGCAGATCCCCACTTCCGCGCCATCGCTGGACGAACAAACCGATCTGCTGACGCTGCTGACCTGGGCTGATGCGATTTGTGCGACCGATGGCATTCGCCAGGCCCCCGAAGGCTGGCCGACTCGCGGTCTGCAAGTCTGGGCCAACGCCGATTATCCGGCAGATGCCCGCCGGGCCCGCTCTTATGGCGCCCAGGGTATCGGCCTGTGCCGCACGGAGCATATGTTCTTCGAGCCTGAGCGGCTGCCGATTGTTCAGCGCATGATCCTGGCTGAAAGCTCCGAGGAGCGAACTACCGCACTGAACGAACTCCTGCCGTTCCAGCGCGCAGATTTTGACGGTCTATTTGAAGCCATGGATGGCCTACCCGTCATCATCCGGCTGATCGACCCGCCCTTGCATGAGTTCCTGCCTTCCGAAGAAGAACTGCTGGAAGAAGTCATCACCATGCGAGTTAAGGGCGAAACGAAAGGCCTGGACGAAAAAGAAAAGTTACTTGCCAGCGTCCAAGCCATGCACGAGTCCAACCCGATGATGGGTCTGCGTGGCGTTCGCTTGAGCATTGCCATGCCCGAGATCGTGGAGATGCAAGTTCGGGCGATCTTCGAAGCCGCCGCTGATGTCACGAATCGCGGCTTCACGGTCAAACCGGAAGTGATGATCCCGCTGACGGGCACCGTCAATGAATTGAACTGGATCCAGCCCCGCCTGGTCCGGATCGCAGCCGAGGTCATGAAGGAAAAGAAAGTTGACTTTGAATATAAATTCGGCACAATGATCGAGATCCCGCGCGCTGCCGTGACTGCCGCCGAGATCGCTAAAGTGGCCGAATTCTTCTCCTTCGGCACCAATGACCTGACCCAGATGACCTTTGGTTACAGCCGTGATGACGCCGAACGCAACTTCCTGGTCACCTACGTTGACCAGGGCATTCTGCCCAAGAATCCTTTCCAGACTCTGGATCGTGAGGGTGTTGGCCGGTTGATGAAGATGGCAGTTGATGACGGTCGCCAGAGCCGGGTGAGTTTGGAAGTCGGTATCTGCGGTGAGCATGGTGGCGATCCGGCTTCGGTTGAGTTCTGCCATATGATTGGCAACAACTACGTGAGCTGCTCTCCCTTCCGCGTGCCGGTTGCCCGCCTGGCAGCTGCCCACGCAGCCCTCAAGCATAAGGGAGCCTAAATCGTCTCTTGCTTGCATGTGGGCATTAGAGTATTGTCCACACGCAGCAGGACGCCTACAACAACCACAAAAACTCCCCGCCGTTTGGGCGGGGAGTTTTTCTTAACGGTCAATTCTTAGCTATGGCCTTTCAGATGCTTCAGGCCGGTTTCGGTTCGCCCATCCGTTCGACCCTGCCTCGTACCGCCCACAGGGGTACAATTGCAAACCCCAAGCTGACCAGGGCGCCTATCGCCAGTCCGATCAATTGTCCAATGAAATCAGGCACACCGAGCAATGCCAGCCCCAAGGGCGGCCCAAAGAAAAACAACAAGCTGAACGGCAAATAAGCCAGGCTGGCCAGGGAACCAAAACAGCCAACGCCGCCGCGCATCATATGGCGGGGATCATCCCATTCCAAATTGACCCCCAGGACGCCAAACATTAAGTTCAAGCCGGTATTGCCGGCAATATTAAGCGCCACAACCGGCATGGAGAACCACAACAGGCTTAATCCCTGGGAGCGAATGAACGCCAGGGCCAATAGAAACAACCATCCCAACAAGGTGGCCGGCAAAAAGGCCACGAAAAACTTAGCAACCAGCATGCTGCTCACCTTAACCGGCGCAGTTTTCAGCAGCCAGTAACTTCGCCCTTCTTGAGAGAATCCAATCCCGCCCAACCGGGCGATCAGCATCCAACTCACAAATAACGAAATCCCGACATTGAGATAGAGTTGTGCGTTTTGCATGATCTGGCTGATTACGGCTGGAGCATTACCGCCGCCTCTGGAAATCCCACTCCCATCCCGAACCAATAAGAAGGCATAAACAACCCCAAGAATGATCGGCGTGACCAGTTGGGACATATTACGCAAATCCCGGCGTAACACGAAATAATCTTTCAGCATAATCGCCCGGATGGCTGCGGGTATTTTGGCCTCCAAAAAGCCAGTGACCCGTCTCTCCTGTGTTGAAACTTTCCGCGCCGGGCGAGTTTTCTTCTTGCTGGGCTTGCCCTGAATATTAGCCCACCCAGAATAATAAAGTTTTTCGGCAGTTTTCAATGCAAACCCGAAGACCAGGGCTGACAATCCCAGGGTTATCGCCAGAAAACCGCCGGCCGCCAACCAATGCCCCTCCCCAAGGCTGACCAACCCTCGCCCTGCCCAGGTCAATGGCGACCAAGGGGTATTGAGGCGAGTGACCAAGGCTGCAAGTTGCGCGGCTTGATCCTGGGAGACGTTGTCAAACTGGGCCAGCTGGCCCGATTGCGAACAGATAAACGAAAAAATTGCCCCTAAAAAGCCAAGCACCTCAGCCACACGCCGGGCTGGAAATACCTTCACGATCAACAGCACCAGCAGACTGGATAACCCCGAAGCAGCCAGGGCTAGCCCGATCAGTACAACGATGACCATCGGATAATACAACAAGTTGTACTGACTGGAAGCCCCGAGCCCGAACATCACGGGCAAAGCGAATAAACTGATCAGACCAAGATTTGGGAGTATCGCCTGCAAGAGCTTGGTTAAGAAAACGGCCCGGATTGGCAAAGGCGTGCTGAGCAAAAAATCCATATCACCTGCCAGGTATAAGGCCTGAAGCAGAACGCCAAAACTGGTAAACAGGATGCCCACAAAGGCCCCCCCCAGGAGCAGCACTGGAACACTGTCGATCAGGGGTTTTAAATCGCCGATATATTGAACCAGTTCAGGCGAGCGTAAAAAACGCAAGAGTACCCAGCTTAAGAAAAATACAAAACCTAAAAATCCGAGAAACAGCAGGCTTAGAACAATAATTCCAAATTTCCGCCTCCGATTTGCATGGCGGAAACTGCTCAAAAACAACAACACTCGCAGGCGAATTAACTTGCCAACCGCCGGCCACAACCCGATGACCGGGTCATCCGCATTGATCTGGGACCTCATTTAAGCACCTCAGTGATCTCCGCGTACTCGGCGCCGCCCGTCAAATTCAGGAAAATATCTTCCAGGCTGCCTTCCCCCTCACCAAGCGAGCGCAGTTCATCCATTGTGCCGACAGCGATTAATTTCCCTTTAGAAATAATCCCAATCCGGTCACACATCCGTTCGGCTATCTCAAGAATATGGGTAGACAGAAAAACGGCTGAGCCGCGGTCCGCCAGCTGGCGCAGAATATCCTTTATCAAGCGGGCCGATTTAGGATCCAGACCAACGGTCGGTTCATCCAGCACCAAAACCTTTGGGTCGTGAACCAAAGCCGCTGCCAGGGCAGTCTTTTGTTGCATACCGTGGCTATACGAATTGATTGTCTCGTCAGCGGCCGGGGTCAGATCAAACAAACGCAGCAACTCTTCCGTTCGCCTTTGGATGTGCCCTTTATCGATTCCATATAAATCACCCACAAACTGCAAAAGTTCTTTTCCGGTTAGCTTGGCATACAAGTTGGGTTCATCTGGAACGTACCCGTTTGAGGCTTTAGCTTTCATGGGTTCTTGCTGCACATCATACCCTGCTACATTTACAGTGCCTGAGGTTGGCTGTAATAAACCGACGATCATCTTAATGGTTGTCGTCTTCCCAGCGCCATTTGGCCCTAAAAAACCAAATATCTCACCACTCTGGACGGTAAAGCTCACATCATCCACAGCAGTCTTATCGCCATAACGCTTGACCAGGTTTTTTGTTTCGATGAGGATGTTTGGTGCTGTCATTGTTTCATCTTCCTGAGAACTATGCAATTTCCTATCCGCTCGCTTACCTTGTGTACGCCACCCCTGGAGAACTTAATTAGGCCGGTTGATCCGAACCAGGCTGATAGACTGACACATCACCTTTTTGATTTCGCAATAGGATCGCTGCAAACGAACAGGCGGGCAGACATTTGCCACAACCGTGGCACCGTCCTTGATCAATGAATGCTAGTTCATCCGCACTGAACTTGACAATCGCCCGCACGTTGCAAACCAGACGGGCCTGGCATGGGTTGCATCCCTGGCAAAGATCCCAATCCACTTCCGCCCAATACATTTCAACACCTCAATAATTTAGCTCTTTCTGAAATTCTGTGATATGTCCCAGATTTTGAGGGGTGAGGGTATGGATGCACGCTCACAACCCCAAATCTGGGTACCGCCACAGAAAATATCAAAGAGCGAATAAATCCCTTGGAGACATTAATGGTTCACGCGATAAAAGCTAAACGCACGATGTCATTCCACCGCTGAAAAACCGCCTTCATCATACAACAGGAACGATTGGCTGACAAGATATCGGTTAGGAACATTCATTAGTTGTAGATGTGGACCATCTCAGGAATTCCCAATGGCCTAAGACAGCCTGCATGGATCCAACCCTCCTGCTGATTAATAGCCGATGAGCTCAATCCCCGCGTGCTTGATTTCTCCTTGCTGGTCGGTTAAAATCCCAGGATAATGAAGGATAAACTAACAAGACGGGATTTCTTGAAACTTGGCGGCCTGGCGCTCACCAGCCTGGCGTTCACCCCGGTTTTTCCGCAGCAGGAAGAACGCGACCAGGGGACAATCGGACGCGTGACCATCAATGAAATCGATTTGCGCTCCGAGCCCCGCGACGATGCACCCATTATAGGTAAACGCTATCGCGATCAACTGGTTCATATTTACTATGATCTGATCCCCAAAGATGCTCCTGAATTTTATAATCCCCTGTGGTATCGTGTCTGGGGCGGATATCTGCACAGCAAGTGGTTGCAGATCGTTAAGATACAGACCAACCCCCCAATCGAGCGTGTACCTGAAAGCGGCATACTCTGCGAGGTGACCGTACCCTACACAGTCGCGTATCAGAACGACCAGTGGCAGGGTTGGCATCCCTGGGAAGGATCCAGGCTATACTATGAAACTACCCATTGGGCTACCGGAGTGGAAGATGGGCCGGATGGCAAACCCTGGTATCAACTCACCTCGGAGATTGATGATTATCTGAAATACTATGTGCCTGCGGCCCACATGCGCATGATCGATGCCAAAGAAATTGCCCCACTTTCCCCCAACGTCCCTCCGGAGCAAAAACGGATTGAAGTTTCGATAGAACAACAGATGCTGCGGGCTTACGAATATGACCAGCAGGTGTATGAAGCTAAGATCTCGTCGGGGATTCCCAGCCGGCCGGTCACCCGAGACAGCCTCCCTACCGCAACCCCACGTGGAAAATTCCGAATCTACTCAAAGCTACCCAATAAACATATGGGGCTTGTAACCGGCAACCCGGATGCCCTGGAAGGGGATAGCTTCTCCTTGCCTGGAGTTCCCTGGACATGTTTCTTCGAGCCAAATGGTGGTTACGCTTTCCATGGCACCTATTGGCACAATAATTTCGGGCTGCAGATGAGCCACGGTTGTATCAATATGCGTAACCAGGACGCTAAATGGCTTTTTCGCTGGACCACCCCTGTCTTTACGGATGAGGTTAACAGCCATTCCGATTGGGAGAAAACCGGCAATGGCACTGCCGTCAACATCGTTTAGTGGTATGTTTAGTGGAATACCTTGCGCAAACGAAGCGAATAATGAATGTTCGTGTCCCGCGGTGAAGCCGTATAAAATGAACATCGCACTCATGTTATAAATAAATATGGCTTGGCAATAATAGTGTCTGTGGAAATTCCTGGGACGGTACACCACCAAATCTGGGATATTCCCACAGAGTTTCCCAGAGACCCCAAAAAACGTTTTGTCAGTGAGTGAAGAAATGCCTCGACCAATAACCAGGCGTGATTTCTTAAAGATCAGTGGTCTCTCCTTAGGAGTGGCAGCTTTTCACCCACTTACGCCTGCAACCAGTATATGGCCCCCCGAAGAAGGTCAGTCTGAACGCACACCTGAAATTGTGGTGCGTATCACGATCCGAAGCGTTTACGTTTATCAAGAGCCCGATTTCCGCAGCCCCCGTATCGGCACAATCCAACGCGATCAAATCCTGCACATACCGGAAGAGATCATTTCACCGAATGGGCCTCGCCATAATCCGCGTTGGTACCGGCTGGCCAATGGATATATCCACAGCGCTTATACGCAGCGAGTGGAGCATGCCCATCTAAACGAACCGCTGCGTTGGATCCCCAGGAATGGGCGGTTGGGGGAAATCACGGTCCCATACTCACAATCGCTCCGCAAAACGGTCAGGTCCGGATGGATGAAACTGTATCGTCTGTATTTTAATTCGGTGCATTGGATAACAGATATCGTTGAAGGGCCGGACGGAGAGCCATGGTACAACCTCACCGATGAATTGCTCCACGTCGCGTATAGTGTTCCGGCAGCTCACGTCCGGCCGGTCCATCCCAATGAACTTACCCCGATCGCACCGGAGGTCCCTGACGAAGAAAAGAGGATCGAAGTCTCCCTCAGCGATCAATATTTAGTCGCTTATGAAGGCAAACAACCTGTATTTGAAACCAAGATTTCTTCGGGGATCCCCAGTAAGGAACTGCCGCCCAACGGTATCCCCACCGAGACGCCTCATGGCCGGTTCAGGGTGGGCGTTAAAATGCCTTCCAAGCACATGGGTGATGGCACCTTATCATCCGACCTGGATGCTTATGAATTGATCGGAGTACCATGGGTCTCTTTCTTCCATAAGGATGGGGTAGCTTTCCATGGGACCTATTGGCATGACAATTACGGACGGATGATGAGCCATGGCTGCGTCAATATGCGCAACCAGGATGCCAAATGGCTGTACCGTTGGAGCGCTCCTTTCGCTAAAGCCAGCGATTGGAATCGTGTAGGAACCGGAACCATCGTCAGAGTCACGTGACCCCCCGGCAACAATCTCCAGGGGGTCATTTACTAAGCCTGGCACTTTCTCCGCCCAGGTTGAATGGATCGTCTTCTTTCTTACAGCAAGGCGTCCACCATTAAAGCCACGAAAATAAACGCCAGATACATACTGGAATAGCGATACATTTTCCAGGCAACTTTGTTACCCTCCTGCTTCCACACTTTCCAGGCTGCGTGCAGCAGAAAAGCTCCCAAGGCCAGGGCGCTGACAAAATAGACGCTCCCACCCAGCCCGAACAAGGGCAACAGCAACGTCAGGCCGACCAGTTCTACCGTATACAGGAAGATCTGCCAACGAGTTTCTTTTTCGCCACGAATTACCGGCAGCATCGGGACTCCAGCTCTAGCGTAATCCTTTCGGCGCACCAGTGCCAGAGCCCAGAAATGGGGTGGCGTCCACATAAAAACGACCACGAACAAAAATAACGAGGGAATATTCAAACTGCCCGTTGCAGCTGCCCAACCGACCAGAGGCGGAATTGCCCCGGCCCCACCGCCAATGACAATATTCTGAACCGTTGTTTTCTTCAAGATGACACTGTAAAGCAGGACATAATAGATGATTCCAGCCAGAGTCAGTAGAGCAGCCAGTAGATTCACCAGCGCAATCATCAAGAAGAAAGAGCCCAACGTCATAGCAACGCCAAAAGCCAAGCCTTCGGCCGGGGTCATCCGTCCGGATGGGATCGGGCGTTTTTGCGTGCGCTGCATCTTGATGTCATCGTAACGATCGATATACTGATTAATTGCCCCAGATCCGCCCGCGGCCATAAATCCGCCCAGCAGAGTCCAGAAGGTAAGCGATAAAGATGGCCAGGAGCGGGCTCCAATAACCATACCCGCATAGGTGGTCACTAACAGTAACAGCACCACGATCGGCTTGGTGAGTGCCAGAAAATCCTTGGCGAGATGTTCCCGCTGACTGGCGGCTACCGCTTCAATCCGTTCATCTTCCTCTGTTCGGGCAGCCATGCCTACGGCCACAATCAACACAACGAAAACGGACCAGACCGCTGCGGCAGTGGCTTCATGCAGAGCCATCAAATAAGGGGGATAATTGCTGGCAACCTTCACACCCCCTAATAAAGCCTGGGCAAAAAATAACACGACCCCGGCAGTGGTCGATACCAGGATCGGAGCCTGAGTGCGCTGCGTCCTCCAGGCCTTGAACAGCAGGGCTGCAAGGATTCCCCCCGTAACCAGTACGATAAATCGATGGATCATGTTGATCCAACCAGCATACGTGACCGGCAGCAAGCTTCCGTTACACAGCGGCCATCCACTGCAAGCTGTAGCAGCGCCACTGGCGCTGACAAAGGCGCCACTGGTAAGCAAGACAAAAACAGCCGCCAGACTGATCAAAGCCAGGCGCGCAAAAGGCGTCCGAAAAAGCATTCGTGGCGCTGTGACAGCCAGCGGGTTGGCGCTTTTATAGAACGCCACCACGGTTGGGAGAATGATCAGCATTTCCAACACCAGTGAAAGCCCAAGATGGATGGCTGTCTCTAATTCCGGCAACCCCCGTAAAACCATGAACCGGCCAACCAGGATCTGGAGCGTCAAGATGACCCCGGCTAAAAGCAAGGAAAGGCTGATCAGCCGCTCCTGACGAAATTTTGCCACAGCCCAAATGAAAGCCGCGATGATCAACGGGATGGCCAGGAGGGTGGCAAAACGGTGCAAATAACTGATCATTGCCAGAGGCTCGTAAGGCAACCCCCACTGCCCCCCGCAAAGGGGCCAACCAACGCATGTTTGACCGGCGTTCGTCGCCCGTGAAATCCCGCCCAATACGATCACCAGATAGACTACGATTGCCCCTGATAGGGTTAATTTGCCGAAGCCATCGGGTAAATGCAGCTTTCTTTTATTCTTTTCTTTATTCATCGCTAACCCTCATTGTTCTTCAAACACCCCGAATAAGTGGATCTTTCTATTGGTTCTTTCAGAAACGCTGTGAGCGTTTCCAGATTTCGGGGCACCACCCCAGGAATTCCCAAAGGATCATACGCTTAGCTGATCCTCATCATCCAGGATGAGATACACTCGGATGAATGGGTTTATCCCCCGTTTGTTTTTTCTCATCTTCGGCGACTTTCGCTTCCTGGTGTTGGATAAAAAACGGATAACCCAATCCCAGGATGGCTGCAAAGGCAAACCATTGAATGGCATAGCCCATGTGGGGCCCTTCCGTCAACTCAAGTTCAGGCAGGTTGCGATAAGGCAATCCGGTCCAGGCAGGATCAGGGCCCTCCTGAACGTAGATCGGCAAGAGCGGGCCGGTAACCTGATCCTTTAATTGATCGATATTGACGAAATTCCAGGCCAATAACGGTCCATCCCCAGGCAGCGGCGTTGCATCCCGCCGAATACCAAAATCCGCTTTCGACTGGGACACCCGAATCATGCCATTGACAACCACCTGGCCAGGTTCATCGTATTTAGACCAATCACCCGACTCAAAATCATCTGCGGGGATCCAGCCCCGATCAACAAGCACGACCTGGTCGCTGTTCATAATGTGCAAAGGGGTTACCAGATGAACTCCCCATTGGTTCTGCCAGTATTGATTCCGTAATGCAATTTGCTGGCTAAGGTCGTACTCCCCGACCACCCGGACAGACCGATATTCCATGCCGGACAGGTTGGCCTGGAGGTTTTCCCCTGTCAGGTCCAAAACCGGCTGATCCAATTGGGTCTGAACCCGGGCGTTAAATGCCCGCCGTTGGGCGAGCCGATCCAGCTGCCAGATACCAAGCCGGGCCATCACTCCCATGGCCAGGACAACCAGAATGGTGGTAAGCAGCCAGCGGCGGCTAAACGCGCGTAAAACAATCTTCACAGACATTTATTGCTGTCCCGCCTCGCTTACAGGCTTAAGCTGATCGGGCGTTTTGACAGGAAAGATCAGAACACTGTAGATGAAAAATAAGGCTGTCATCGTAGGCGCGGCCAGGCCCAGGGCAGTTAACCGGGTACTCAATGTCGTCGGTTGCCGCACATCCAGGCCCAAATAGCGGCTTGTGGCAAATGAACAGGAGTAAGCAAATTTCTCAGCCTGTTTCATGACCAGGCTGGCGGTTCCCCCCGCTGGGACCCACACCGGCCCCAACTGGTGGCTTACCTCGTCATTGTTGGTTACTTGCAGGGTATCGCCAAGCACAAAGACCATTTCCTGCGGAATTGTGGGCACATCTTCTCCGGCTTCGACCCGGGCGGCAGTGCCCGCTGGAATGGTCAGGTTGATCGTTTGCGGCGCCCGATCGTATTTCTCTTTCTGCAACATGTAGGCACCTTCGTTGAAGATGGTAACCAATACCACAGAAATCAGAAATACAATGATCAGGCGGTTGATATAGGGACGAACAGTATTCTTTTTATTCATTGTTTGTCGGCCTCAAGCCTCAGCTTTCTTGAAGCAAGTGAACCAGATCTTCCACCTGTTTTTCGACTTCCATACCAAACGGGTAGGTTAAACGCCAGTTGCCCTGGGAGTCAATCACATACATCCGGGCGGTATGATTCACCAAATAGCCTGAGGCGCTACCGGCTTCCGTTTTTTCATGATAGACCCCATAGCTTTTATAAACCGGTTCCATCTGATCAGGCGTGCCGGATAATCCAATAAACGCAGGGTCAAAATTAGCCAGGTACTGTCCGAGAACATCCGCTGTATCCCTTTCGGGATCTACGGTGATGAAGACAAATTCCACTTGATCCGCCTGATCACCAAGTTGCTTTTTTATTTGCTTGAATTCTGAAAGAGACACGGGACAGACATCCGGGCAATGGGTATAACCAAAAAAGATCAGGACGGTCTTGCCGCGTTGCTCGCTTAGCTTGAACGGTTTCCCATGTTGATCGTTGAGTTGAAAATCTGCAGCAGGAACTGGCGGATCGATTAAAGACCCCTGGTAGGTATAGGGCTGGGCCAGAACTTTCCACCCCACCAGCATCAACGCCAGTCCCAGTACAATCCCAATCCCCAGCAGGCCATATTTTGTTTTCATTTGAAATTCTTCTTTCTTTAATTTGCCAAACTCGAGGCAAAGAGGTTTCAAAAAGGCGTACAGCTGGGCGTGCGCCCGGATGCACGCCTTTTTGAATTGGATCCTGTTTTTGTCCTGAGTCTAATGTACGGCAGTACCGATCAGGTACAGGGCCGGGTAGAAAAACACCCAGACGACATCAACGAAATGCCAGTAAACCGCTGCGGCCTCAACCGGCCAATGTCTTTCCTGGGTGTACAGGCCTTTACGGCCGTTGCGATAGATAATCGCCAAAAAAATCACCCCCGACAGTACATGCAAGGCGTGAAAACCGGTCATCGCATAGAACAACGACCATGCGGCGCCATCCGCTGGACCGCCGGGAGCGATCTGCCATTCCACGCCAACCACTCCGAGCAGAAACAAAGTTCCTAAAACCAGAGTCACCAAAATACTCTGGCTAAATTTCTTATGGTCGCCGTGAGCAATCGCAATCTCTCCTCGATTCATAAAGAAGCTGCTGACCAGCAACACCGAAGTCACAATCACCCCGACCACCTGAGAAACATCCGGCCGTTCGGCGGTTCCCAGCAGATAAAACCGGGCAATGAACAACCCGCCAAACAAAAACATGTCCGAAACGATGAACAACCAAAGCCCAAGCCGGTTGGTAACTACCTTATTGCGATAATCTGATAACGATATTGGTTCGGTCGCCATTAGTGGACCTCCTCGTCACCTTCGAAAACTCTCGAAAGGTGCATGTAATCTCTGATGATGAAAAAAGCTTTAATCAGCGCAACCAACATGAGCGGGGCAAACCAGGTGCTGGCCACTGAGCCAATCATAAATTCACCCACCGTAAGCACCCCCAACATCATCAGGACAACCAGCCCAATTGATAATGCTTTTTTCTTACTTTCTTCGAGTTCGATATCTACTTCCATCGGTACGGTCTCCTTTACCGGTTAGTCTCTCACAGTCCCGTTTCATTGTATGCCGCCTGTCAATCGGCTGCCGCAGGCGCAGGCGCGGGAGCAACTGGAGGCTCAGTTTGCGGGCCGATATATCGCTCCTTATCAATACTGACATAAGCCGAACCCGCTAAACCATAATCATAAGGCTCGCCTACGACCTCGAACGGCTCGTCATAGTTATGAACCGGGATCGGGGATGGCAATTGGAACTCCGGCGAGCGGGAGCGCCAGGGGTTAGCTTCGGCCACCGGCCCACGCGCTGCACTGTAAATAATGTTGACGATGGCAATGAGCACGGATATACCGATCACAAATCCGGCAATCGTGATGAGAATATGGGTAAATTGGATTCCCAAGGCCGGGTCATAGTCAGCAATCCGGCGGCGCATACCCAACAATCCAACCTCCATTTGACCAAGCGACTGCAAGTAGAAGGCCGGCAACATCAGGTAGAAATGCAGCTTGCCAAGCTTTTCGTTATACATTCTCCCGGTATATTTCGGGAACCAGTAGTAGATTGCTGCGAAGAAGGGGAAGACAAATCCCCCGAACATAGTCGCATGGAAGTGCCCGACGATCCAATAGGTATCTTGTAAATGGAGGTCGGTTGAAACGGTCCCGTTAGGCGGGCCGCTCAAACCTCCCAGCAAGAAGATTGAGATCGCCCCCAAAACAAACAGGGAGGGCGTCTCAAAAGAGATCTTGCCCTGCCAGATCGTCGCGACCCAGCTGAAAAATTTCACACCGGTCGGAACGGCCACCAACAGGGTACTGTACATAAACGGGACCCTCAGATAAGAAGCCATACCGGACGTAAACATGTGATGAGCCCAGACCAGGAAACCGACCAGGGCAATCGCAAAGGATGAAAGCGCCACCCAGCGATAGCCAAACAAGGGCTTGCGCACAAAGACGGGCAGCAGCTCACTGATGACACCCAGGCCGGTAAGAATGAAGACGTACACAGCCGGGTGCGAGTAGAACCAGAACAAGTGCTGGAACAGAATCGGATCACCGCCCATGGTCGGGTCGAAAAAGCTCATTCCGAACAGGCGCTCGAACATCACCAGCTGAAAGGCCAGAGCAATGAGCTGTGTGGCGGTCAGGCTGATGATCGAGGTGGCAAATGATGTCCAGACAAAGATCGGCATGCGAAAATAATTCATGCCTTTAGCTCGCATGCGAATGATCGTTGTAATGATATTGAGCGACCCCAGGATGGAGGACAACCCGAATAGATAAACACCCAGGAAGAACATTTGCATGCCCAGCGGAGCCCGCGCACTGAGTGGTGGATAACCGGTCCACCCTGTATCAAATCCACCCAGGAAGAGGCTGCTTAACAGAATGATCCCAGCCGGAACGTTGATCCAATACGCAAACGCATTCAGGCGAGGGAAAGCCATATCGTTCGCGCCAATCATCAACGGCACCAGATAGTTCGACATCGCGGCCACACCCAGCAAGATCCCGAAGATCATCACGATGCCATGCAGGCTCATGATTGTATTATAGGTATTGAGCTGCAAAAATTGCATCCCGGGAGCTGCCAGTTCGGTGCGGAACGTCAGGGCGAACAGACCTGCTATGGAAAGCATGATCAGGGAGGTCACGCCATATTGAATGCCGATCACCTTGTGATCGAACGATACGGAAAGATAGCGAGCCCAACCAGACTCATAAGCGTCCTTGGGATGCTGTTCGGTTTGTTCGCCGCGCGCCCACTTGAGCCAGTCACTGGCGACCCCCGTCCCGATCATGAAGCTCATAAAGCCGAGCAGTGCGCCAACCACCCAGGCTGGTTCGGTGAAGCCAAAGGTGCCTGAATTCCAGGTTGTGAGCCCCAATGCCAATCGAATCAGGGTGACCAAGAGCATACCAGCCAGGGCGCCAATCACATACCAAATCAAACCTCTGATAAGACCGAACGAGCCGATCTTCACTTTCTGCGTTTGTTCACTCATATCTTCCTCCGAGAATGATGGAACGGCGGTCTAAATGTGACCTTGCAGATCCATTCTTCTTCAACGTATCAATACCTACTGGATTGTTTTGATGTATGCGATCAGATCGGAAATCTGCGCGTCCGTCAGTTGCTCGCCGAAATTCTTAGGCATGACATCCGGGAAACCCTGAACAATCTTAGCGCCCGGGTTGAGGATCGAATTCTCGCAAATAAGCCTCGTCCGCAGTGACCGTGGAACCATCTGCCAGCGTAACTTCGTGCCCAAAGACACCCTTCCAACTCGGGCCAACCAGGATGCTGCCATCTGTGCTGTGGCACGCCACGCAGCCATACTGTTGGGCCAGTTGAGCGCCGCGTTCTTCCGGCGTGCCCGCTGGTTGGGTTTGTTCAGCAACCCAGGCATCAAAATCTTGCTGGCTGATAACTTTGACCGGCGCCAGCATATACGCATGCTGTTGACCGCACAACTCAGCACAACGGACTTTATATTCACCAATTTCAGTTGGCGTGATCCGGAGATCACGGATGAATTCACTGCCGCCAGGCAAGGCATCTTGCTTGACCCGGAATTCGGGTACCCAGAAGGAGTGAATGACATCGTTCGAAGTCAGCCGCAAAAGGGCCTGCTTGTTGACCGGCATCATTAAGTCAGTTGAAACAATCCCGTAATCCGGATATTCAAATCGCCATGACCACTGCTGCGCCACCACCTTGATTTCCAACGCTTGTGGATCAGGGCGAACGGTGTCTGCCAGCGACTGGCCGCCAAGATAAGCAAAGTAAAGCACCGTCAGCAACGGTGCAACCGTCCAAAGCACTTCCAGGCGGGTATTACCTTCGATATGGGGACCATCGGTTGTGTCGCCGCGTTTGCGCCGAAAAACGATCATGCTATACAGCATGAACACAACAATCAGCGAAAACAGGAAGGCGATGACCATAAATTCCTTGTGGAACAGGCCATCAATCGGTAAAGCCTGGGCGCTGGCTTGCGTTGGCAGTAATTGCACATTGTTCAAGCCAACGATCAAAAGCGCGGTAATCACAAGGACGAGAATACCAGCAACGACAAGATGTTTCATATCCGTTCTCCCTTTGTGAACGTTTTGGTCGACTTCGAGGGCCGCCATCAGGCTGCCTTGTGGGCGCACCTGCACTTCATCTACATAAGTCCATTCATCCAACCAGTCATCAATCTGGGAAGCTGCCAGTGTCCTGCGATCGTAAACAATTGCATTCCCCGCACTTTGTAGCGACAACAAAACAACCCTGAGTTTCTGCTCACCCTCTACGAACCGCGCCAAAAACTCGTCGCGGTTTAAATTAATATCGTCATAATCAACAATAATCAAATCCGGAGTGAGTTTTTCGAGAGCTGCAATCGCTTCGTTTAAGTTAGAGACCATACCAACCACTTCAACATCTGCCTCCGGTCGTTTTTTCAGCAGGCCGCGCAAGCCCTGTCCAAACAACGGATGGCTGGATGCGATCAGAACCCGGCGTTTTTTTGGGTTGGTTATGGGCATTTCCAAGGGATTCCTTTTCAGGCTCTGGCAAGCCAGATTTTTCTATTGTGCTTAATTTACCAAATCCACTCCAATTTGTCATCCACCATCCATTGGGTAAACGAGCGAAATTTCCTAATCCGGAAGGGTGATTTTTCAATCACCCTCAAAGCTCACAGAGTCTTTCGGTATTTCTGTGGTGATACCCCGGGGTTGGGGTGTGAGCGTGCGGATGCACGTTCACACCCCCAAACCTGGGACTCTTCCACAGACATCCTAAAGAGCCAGATCGCATTGACTGGAATTCGCGATCGATCATGGTATAACTAGATCCATTCAGATCCAAAAATCAACCAGGGGAATGAAGATATGTCCAGGCTCGAACTGGAAAGATTAAAAGCCTATCGAGAAAAAACCTATCATTTAGCGCCGGCAGTTCGAGTTAAAGATATCGAATCAGCGGTAAATTTTGTGCAAGAGCGGAGCTTTATTTTCTTTTGGCCCATCTCAGGCATTCAATTGCCCAGTTTATGGGCAGCGGTCGCAGGGGAACGTCCGGTTGCCGACGCACACGACGACCCGGGTCACGTGACCTGGGGTTGGAAAGATTCGATGCTGGACCAGCGCCGCTGGTATTACGCCAAGGTGCTCCGCAAGAAAGCGACGATGATTGACCTGGATTTCGCTCCTTATTTTTACGCCCTGTCCGAAAATTATGGTTCTTTCGAGGATGATTACCTGACGCTTTACGAACAGGGCCGGATGACCCAGGAAGCCAGGCGCATCTATGAAGCGCTGCTGGACGAAGGGCCATTGGATACCGTAGCCTTGCGCCGGGCAACGCATTTGACCAGCCGTGAAAGCGATTATCGCTTCAATCGAGCCCTGACCGAACTTCAGACCGACTTCAAAATATTACCGACCGGGGTAGCCCGAGCAGGGGGCTGGAATTATGCTTTTATCTATGAAATTACCGGGCGTTACTACCCCGATCTGATCGAGAGGGCTCATTTCATTACCGAATCCGAGGCGCGCCTAAAACTCACCGAAGCTTACTTTCGTTCCGTTGGGGCTGCCCAGATTAGGGATATCGCTAAATTGTTTGGTTGGAAAATCAAACTGGCTGGCAAAATAGCCAACCAGCTTGTCCAATCAGGTTTTCTAAAGCCAAATTTTCACATCGAAGGCCAGCAGGGAGAATGGTGGGCTTTGAGTGAATTCGTTGGGTGAGAAAGCCAGATGGCCTTAAACCGACATCCCGATTGGATCGCACATGCGGACTGGAGCACATCAAGCAGAAAGCGCTGGGTGTGCGTCGCCCACAAGGTTCCAACCGGCGGTTATCTCATCCAGGATCCGCGGCAGGTGACAAATGCTATGGATTTATTGCCATCCCTGCGGAGAGATGCTGGCCCGCAGGCTGCCATATTGATCGGATTTGATTTTCCCATTGGGCTCCCCTGGGATTATGCCCGTCGGATCGGCCACGACCATTTTTTAGAGTTACTGCCAAAGCTTGGTGGACCAGACTGGCCTGAGTTCTTCCTGCCGGCCTCACATGCTGAACAAATTTCGCTCCGGCGCCCGTTTTACCCGGATAAGCCCGGGGGCAGCCGCCAGCGGCAGTTATTGGGGGCCTTGGGGTTGGAGAACATCGACCAACTGCGCCGGCGTTGTGAACGGCGCACCAGAAACCGGCATGCTGCCGCCCCGCTTTTCTGGACGCTGGGAGGGCAGCAAGTCGGCAAAGCAGCGATCACTGGCTGGCAAGAAGTGCTCACCCCGGCCCGGTATCAGCAACAGCCTGCCAGCTTAATCTGGCCTTTTGACGGGATGCTGGCTAACCTGTTATCCCCTGGGACGACGGTTGTCGCGGAAGCCTACCCGGCTGAGTTCTACCGGCATCTTGATCTTGATCTTGGCAAAGTAGCAGGGCAGCAGAGATTCGGCAAGCGATCTCAACCCACTCGGGCTGCGAACGCTGAACGTCTGTATCGCTGGGCCTCGAGCCTTGACGTCGCATTCTCTTCTGAATTAAGCCGCCAGATCGAATCCGGATTCGGCCCTTTGGCTGCTGGCGAGGACCCATTTGATGCCTTTGTCGGCACATGCGGTTTCGTCAACCTGACGCTGAATGAGACTCAACCTGTGTACGAACCAAGCGAAACCTTTATCCGTGACATGGAGGGCTGGATTCTGGGACAACCAGCCGAATAATCCGTCAGGACTGCCCATACATCGGATCCGCTGTGAGAATTTCCAGATTTGGGGCGCTATCTCGGGCACTCTGGTACTGTATCTTTCAGAGTTTGTTGGCGAAATCATTTTGGTGAAGTTCACACTCCTCTATCCCACCCACAGGAACGGGAAGAAAAGGCGAAATGATGCCTGGATGACTTGGGAGAAAATTGGTTCGGTCTTCGCCAACAAACTCAAAAGGGTACAGTATCGGCATTCTCACAAGCCCAGGCGGAGGTATACATCAAGTTTGCTGTATAATGAAAGCAAGCTGGGGCTTCCTGCTATCGCCGGGAATCAATACACTCTGGCTACATTCGGGAAATAACTTTAGGCGTCCACAAACAGCTAAGCATTGTCTGGGGGAAGAAGTACTTTCGAAATCCGGGCCCTGGCATCAGCCAGATGGACTACCGGTCGAATATCAATCGACAGAAGATCGTTTAAAGCCAATCCGTTTTTTAGTTCAACTTGGGAGGTCAAATGCGAATCGAAGATGCGGATCATGTCCCAATCATTACGATCGAGCGCCATATTCTGGAAGAGCAACGCAGCCATCCGGAAGCAACCGGGATACTGACCAACCTGCTGTACGATATCGCCCTGGCAGGTAAAGTGATTGCCAGCAAAACGACCCGGGCGGGCCTGGCCGAAATCTTAGGCCGCACGGACGACGTTAATGTCCAGGGCGAGCGGGTTATGAAGTTGGACCGACTGGCGGACCTGACGATTTATCGTCTGAACGACCACACCGGCCGGGTTGCAGTTATGGCTTCTGAGGAGCATCCCGGGATTTTACCGATTCCGGACCAATACCCAACCGGTAAGTATGTCATTCTTTACGACCCGTTGGACGGCTCCTCGAATATCGATTTCAATATCCCGATTGGGACCATTTTCGCCATCTATCAACGTTTGAGCCCGGACACAGAACGAGGCACGATCGAGGATTGCCTGCAGCCGGGCAAGAACATGATCGCTGCCGGTTACATCCTGTACGGCTCCAGCACAATGCTGGTTTACACAACCGGCATGGGCGTCCATGGCTTCACGCTGGATCCATCCGTTGGGGAATTCCTGCGTTCGCATCCTTACATCACCATCCCCGAAAAACCGGCTTATTTCAGCGCCAACCATGGCTACAATATGTATTGGAGCAAGGGCGTTCAGGAATATACCCGCTATTTACAGGGCGCTCATGATGGCCCCACAGACCTGTCTTTGCGTTATGTGGGCTCGCTGGTAGCCGATTTTCATCGCAATCTGCTCTCGGGCGGAGTCTTCTATTATCCAGCGGACAACCGCGATCCGAAGAAACCTCACGGCAAGCTGCGGTTGGCCTATGAAGCCGCGCCTCTGGCCTTCATCGCAGAACAGGCCGGCGGGTATGCATCCAATGGCAAGCAAGCTATTATGGAGATCCAACCAACTGGTCTTCACGAACGGACCCCTCTTTTCATCGGGAACCGCAACCTGGTTGAAAAAGCGGAAGAATTTATCCGGGAATATGATTCATGATTGAAATCGCCTTGATGGTCGAAGGACAAAACGGTCTGAACTGGGAACGCTGGATGCAGATTGCCAGAGCAGCCGAGCAGTTAGGATTTGCCGGTCTCCATCGCTCGGACCATTTCACCAACGCCAACCCGCCAGACCTGGATTCGTTGGAATTGTGGACCTCACTCACCTGGCTGGCAAGCCATACCAGCAGAATTAGCTTCGGTCCCTTAGTATCCCCCGTTTCTTTCCGCCATCCCACCCTAACCGCCAGGATGGCGACCGCGGTCGATGATCTGTCAGGCGGTCGTCTGATCCTGGGTTTAGGCGCCGGCTGGCAACACCGCGAGCACGAGCATTACGGATTTGATCTGCTCAAACTACCCGAGCGTTTTGACCGGTTTGAAGAAGGATTGGAAATTATCAGCCGTTTGCTGAACAACTCCGATCCGGTAGATTTTGAGGGACGGTATTATCGACTACATGAAGCCACATTGTTGCCACGGCCAAACCGGCCAGGCGGGCCGCCCTTATTGATCGGGGGCAACGGCCCGCGCTACACCCTTCCGCTGGTCGTAAAATTTGCGGATGAATGGAATTCCGTCTTTTGCACGCCTGAAAAATTCGCCAGGCTGAATTCCCAACTGGATGAAATGTTGGCAGAGGCCGGCCGTAAACCGGCGGAGATCCGCCGTTCGTTGATGACCACTTGCATTTATGGGCGGACTTCGTCATTGTTAAAACAAAAACTCCAGGCCAAAGGGGATGCCAGGACTCCGGAAGAGCTCCGCCAGAATGGAATGATTGTGGGGACCGGTCCGGAAATTGTCGAGCAGATCGGCCGGCTCGAGGATGAAGGGGTACAACGTGTGATGTTGCAATGGCTCGATCTGGATGATATAGACGGATTAGAGGGCCTGGCAGCTGATGTGATCCATCATTAATGGCGGCATTATTCACTATAAGGGATAGGAGCATGCAACTGTGGTTGAAGGAAAAATGTGGTGTTCGGTTTGGGCGGCTAAAGCCGCCCAAACCGAACATCACAATTCGCACAATTTGAGAGCTCCCTTAGGGACTCTCCCTATCCCGCGACAGCCTGATGCGTGCTAAAATAGGGTAGGTTCACTCTGGTTTTTACAAAGGTGGAACCCATTCAAGCCATCTGGATAGTATGGCAGGATAAGGCGGTTGAGGGGGCTTGCAGGTCTGATTTCTGCCCGACGTTTGATTTATCTGCATCAAAAACACAAAATGCACCAACACCATAAAGCCAAGTTTATTTTGCGTGCCGCCTTTTTCGATCATCCATGGATTATGAATTGAATTCTCAGGTTGTTCCAGATATCTGGTCAGGAGGGAACAATGACAAAACAAATATCCCGATTAATACTGATAACCATCCTGCTTCTAGGCGGGTCTCTGGCCTGCAGCCTTTTCTCAGGGATTTCGGAACGAGTCGGAGGCGTCAAGGCCACCGTTGAGGGCGCCGCCACGGCTGTCCAAAAAGGGCAGGATGTGATCGCCACGGTCCAATCGGCTGCGACGGAGGTGATGGGCAGCGGTCTGGCTAAGACCGTAGAAGCGGTTGCCACCGAGCAAGGTCCGGGCATAATCGCCACGGCTCAGGCTTTTGCAACGGAACAAGGTCCGGGTATGATCGCTACCGCCCAGGCATTTGCCACCGATCAGGGACCGGGGCTGGTTGAAACTGCCCAATCCCTTGCAACTGAGGAAGGCCCCGGGCTGGTTGAAACGGCTCAGGCTATGGCGACTGCCTTTGCCGAATCAAGCCAATCGCCCCCGGATGATATCCCTATCGTCAGCGGGACAACTGAAAATCTATTTGCCACCCAGGATACGGTCTCGTATTTCACGCCGATGGAGTTTCAGAGTGTTTTAAGTTATTATCAACAAGAAATGCCGGCCAATGGGTGGGAAGCCGATTTAACCAAAACCTTTCAAACCGCGGACACAGCCGTTTTACAGTACGATAAAGTCGATCGTCATGCAACGATAACATTGAGTGTCTCAAATAATACGACGGTCGTACTGATCATCATCACTGGTAAGTAAATATTCCGTTCGACAGGAGCAGTTCGCCAAACCAGCAGGAAGGGGAAGTGATGCTCGAAAAGTTTTTCAAACCCAACTCAGTGGCCGTAATCGGAGCCTCAACCAATCCCGAAAAACTCGGCTATGCAGTCCTTGAGAATCTGGTAACCGGAGGCTATAGTAAACGCGGCAAGGTCTATCCAATCAACCCATCTGCTGAATCGATCCTGGATTTACCTGCCTACCCTTCGGTACTCGATGTGCCTGGCACAATCGATCTGGCCGTGATCGTCATCCCTTACCGCCATGTCCCGGCAGCGCTGGAAGAGTGCGGCCAGAAAGCTATCCCGGCTGCAGTTGTAATCAGCGCCGGTTTCCGGGAGGCCGGCTCAGAGGGGTTAGAGCGCGAGTTAGATCTCATCAAGATCGCCCAACAATATAAAATTCGTCTGGTCGGTCCGAACTGCCTGGGCGTGATCGATACCTTCACGCCTCTGAATGCTTCGTTTGCGGCTGGCACACCACCCAAGGGTCCGATGGCATTTATGTCTCAATCGGGGGCTTTGGGCACCGCGGTGCTCGATATCGCCCTGGGCGGCCGCCTGGGATTATCCAAATTCGTCAGCCTGGGGAATAAGGCTGATGTCAGCGAAATCGACTTACTAAATGTATGGCAGGACGATCCAAATACCCGGGTTATCCTGATCTACAGTGAAGGTATGCCGAACGGCCAGGAATTCATCCGGGTGGCTCGCCAGGTGACGGCCAAAAAACCGGTTGTAGCGATCAAATCAGGCGTCACTCAATCTGGATCCCGCGCGGTTTCTTCGCATACCGGCTCCCTGGCCGGCTCAGAACAAGCTTATCAGGCCGCGTTCCAACAAGCAGGCGTGCTGCGAGCAACTTCGATGGAATCCCTGTTCGATATGGCCCTGGCGATTGGCTACCAGCCCAGCCTGGAGGGCGATCGCATCGCGATCGTAACCAATGCCGGCGGCCCTGGCATCCTGGCGACAGATGCCCTGGAGCGCGCCGGCCTGACGATGGCGCGCTTCGAACTGGAAACGATCCGGTCGTTGGAAAAGTTTTTGCCAGACGCCGCCAGCGCCGCCAATCCGGTGGATGTATTGGGCGACGCCAGGGCAGATCGGTATCGTTTTGCCCTTGAACAAGTCGCCAAAGATCCAAATGTTGACGGCATCCTGGTGGTCGTCACACCGCAAGCCATGACGGAGATCGAAGCGACAGCCGAAGCTGTTGGAACCCTGGAGACCGAAAGTAAAAAACCAATTCTAACCAGTTTCATGGGTGAGGCGAAAATCAAGCCGGGCATCGATATCCTGACCGCTCACGGCGTACCCAATTACCCATTTCCGGAAAGAGCAGCGGTTGCGTTCCGAGCAATGGCAGATTACCGGCGCATCAAGTCAAGGCCCAAACCCGAATACGTCAACTTCGAGGTTGATAAAAAATCCGTTCGAGAACTATTTGATCGGGTACGGAATGAGGGCCGCTTTTCGATCGGCGACTTCGAGGCTCGTTCAGTCCTGGAAGCCTACGGCCTGAGCATTCCCCGGTCCGAGATTGCCGATACCCCCGATAAGGCCGCCGAAATCGCCGCTGAAATCGGTTTCCCGGTGGTGCTGAAAATCGCATCTCCGGATATCTTGCATAAGACGGATGTCGGCGGCGTCAAAGTTGGCTTGGAAAATGCCGAAGCGGTGCGGGATGCATTCGAACTGATGGTCTATCGCGCCAATCGCTATATCCCTGAAGCGCGGGTCTGGGGTTGTCTCGTCCAGGAGATGGTGCCTTCTGGAGGCACGGAAGTGCTTTTAGGGATGAATTGTGATCCGCAGTTTGGACCTCTGGTCACCTTCGGGCTGGGCGGTATCTATGTTGAAATCTTGAAAGATGTCACCTTCCGGATCGCGCCATTTTCGCAAGAGGAAGCTAAAGCCATGTTGAGTGAAATCCGAGCCCATGCGCTGCTGGATGGCGTGCGTGGGCAAAAGGCAGTCGATAAAGAAGCGATCGTGGATGCCCTGCTGCGGATCGGCCAACTGGTTCAGGATTTCCCAGAAATTACAGAACTTGGATATAAACCCACTGGTTGCCTATCCAAGTAAACAGGGCGTAATTGCCATCGATATGCGCGTGATTTTGAAAGAATAATGAATAGAAAGCATTTCTACACATCATGATAGAATGCCCGCACGAATCCTCTGAGTTTATTAAACTGATGCCAAAGATACCCTGGATGACGGCGCAATAAATCATAAGTCCAACCGCCTCCTGGGAGCAGAAAGGTAGGAGACCTGCCATGAAATCATTATATGTGACCTCGATCGAAAGATATTCCGGAAAAACGGCTTTTTGCCTGGGATTGGGCAAACGCTTCCAGGCAGATGGTTATCAAGTTGGCTATCTCAAACCCCTCAGCCTGCAGCCGTGGATGGTCAGAGGGCATATTGCCGATGAGGATGCTGCTTTTGTCAAGGAAATCCTGGGTTTGCCGACCGAACCCTGGGAGCTTTCACCGGTGGTTGTGACACCCGAAATGCTTCATAAACGTCTTGGCAGCCGCGAGCAGCCCGATCTGCTGGAAACCGTCAAGGCCGCGGCCCAAAAAGTCAGCATGGGCCAGGACATCTTGATTTTGGAAGGTGGCGGCAGCCTGCGTGAAGGCTATTCCGTTGGTCTGCCGACGCCAACCGTGGCCGAAGCGATGAACAGCCAGGTGCTGGCCGTGGTCAAATACCGGGATGATGTGCGCGTCCTGGATGATGCTCTGGCCGCGCAAACCCGGCTCGGGAAATCTCTAGCCGGTATGATCATCAACCGCGTGCCGGACGAGGCTGCCCGGTTTGTCAACAAATCGGTCGTCCCTTACCTGGAACAAAAAGGTATTGCGATGATAGGCAGTTTGCCCGAAGTCCGGTCGCTTGCAGCTCTTTCCGTCGATGAACTGGTAGATATTCTGGACGCTGAGGTATTGGCGAAAGCCAGCAGACCAGAGGCCCTGGTCGAGAATTTAACGGTCGGAGCGATGACTGCGGAAGCAGCCCTGAGCCGCTTCCGCAAGCAAAGCAATAAAGCTGTGATCACCGGCGGCGACCGGACCGATATCCAACTGGCGGCGTTGGAAACTTCGACAACCTGCCTGATCTTAACCGGCAATTTGCGGCCGAGCCCATTGATCGTCAATCAGGCCAAGAGTTTTGGGGTCGCCGTTCTGTTGGTGCCCTCCAATACGATGGAAACCGTGGAAATCATCGAAGGCGTCTATGGCAAAACCCGCCTGGGGCTGCCAGCCAAACTATCGCGTTTTCAGGCGCTCATGGAAGAACACGTAGATTTCAAGCGTTTGTATGCAGCTCTGGAGATCGAGTGAGCGCCGAAGAAAAGGCCGATCACGGGATCGAAAACTTAATTCGCAGCCTGGAATATAATGCCATTCCTTACCAACGCTACGATCACGCGCCTGTCTATACGGTAGCCCAGGCGAATGCACTGCTGCTGGATCTCCCAGGGGCGGCTACCAAAAATCTATTTCTACGCGATCGTAAAGGCAGGCGGCATTTCTTGTTGGTATCCTGCGATGACCAGCCGGTTGATCTGGACAGGCTGGCTCAACAGGTGGGGGTAACCAAACTTTCTCTGGCATCTCCAGAACGTCTGAACGCCTATCTGAAAATAGACCCCGGCAGCGTTTCGATTTTGGCTTTGATCAATGACGAGCGCCAGCAAGTTGAGTTGTTAATCGAGCAGCAGATTTGGGAGATGGAATCCATGCAAGCGCATCCCCTGGTCAACACCGCCACGCTTGTGATTTCCAAACAAGGGATTGAAAAATTCCTCGCAATAACCGGGCACACCCCCCAGGTTATCGAACTATAATCCGAACACGATCCGGGCTTTGGGATTTTCGAGAATTCTCTCAGAATTCCCGAAAGAACCCGGTTCTCAAAGTTCAAGTGCATGGGATAGAAGTTTAAAAGTTCCCACATCACTGACAACCCAGCGAAGAGATGAATCAACACAATTAATGGAAGGCAAAATTCCTATGGATGTCCTGGATGCAATCCACACCAAGCGCGCCGTGCGAGAGTTTAAAGACCAAACGCTCCGCCCGGACGAAATTGACACGATCCTTTACGCCGGACGGCGGGCACAATCGGCCAAAAATATGCAGCCCTGGCATTTTATCGCCATCCAGGAGCGCGCCACGCTAAAAGCCTTGTCTGAGATGGGCCAATTTGCCGGCCATCTTGCCGGAGCTGCCCTGGGGGTGGCGATTATCACCCCTCATCCGGATGTACGCTTCAGCATTATGTTAGATGCCGGCCAGAGTGCGGCTTACATGCAGCTGGCTGCCTGGGAGTTGGGGATCGGTTCCTGTCCGGCAACGATATACCAACCGGATGAAGCCCGCCAGCTGTTGGGTTTCCCGGATGATCTGCACATTCGGATCGCACTTTCCTTTGGCTATCCGTTAGAAGCGCAAAAATTGACTGCGCCGCCGCGCAAAGGCGGGCGCCGGGAACCGGATGAAGTCATCCATTGGGAAAAGTGGTAAATACGGTCGATTGAGGTTGGGAATTAACTGTTCTGTTAAATCTTTGCTATGAAAGCTTTTTATGCTGATACTTTTGCCCTCCCGTTACCGGACGGACATCGTTTTCCAATCGAAAAATACTCCCGGCTGCTTGACCGTGTCCGGTCCTCCGGCTTAATCGGTGAAGATGATCTCCAGCAAGCAGAACCAGCCAGCGATGAACAGCTACTGCGAGTACACACTTCCGAATACCTGGACAAAGTCATCACAGGCGAGTTAAGTGAAAAAGAGGTCCGCCGGATTGGCTTCCCCTGGTCGCCTGGACTGGTTGAAAGATCCCGCCGCTCAGTCGGCGCTACCGTGGCAGCCTGCCGCATTGCCCTGCAATCCGGCCTCGCCGCCAACCTGTCTGGAGGCACGCACCACGCTTACCCTGACCACGGCGAGGGTTTTTGCGTGTTTAACGACGTTGCCGTGGCCGCTATGGCCATGCAAGCTGAAAAGCGGGCAGAGCGAGTTCTGATCATTGACTGCGACGTCCACCAGGGTAACGGCACCGCCGCCATCTTCGCCGGTGATGAAACAGTGTTTACTTTTTCCATCCACGGAGCAAAAAATTTCCCTTATCACAAGGAAACCGGCGATCTCGACATTGCCCTGCCCGATGGTTGCCAGGATGAAATCTATTTACAGTTGCTTGCGGAAAGCCTTAAAAACAGCCTGAGCAAAGCCGGGGCCGAACTGGCGATCTATATCGCCGGCGCTGATCCCTACCGGCATGATCGTCTGGGCAGGATATCACTCAGCAAAGCTGGATTGTTGGAACGCGATCGCATGGTATTTACAGCCTGCCAGGACGCCGGTCTGCCAGTGGCGATCACCATGGGTGGTGGTTACAGCCCAAACATTGAGGATATTGTTGACATCCACTTTCAAACCATTCAATTAGCTGTAGAAAGGACCCAACATGCCTATCGATCGTGAACGGGCCAGCCAGTATATACAAAATCTGTTTGCCCAACAGGACCAGGCCCAGATTTACGCTTTAAAAGATTCCCGTCAAAAGGGGTTGCCGGAGATCAATATCAATCCTGAGGAAGGTCGCTTTATCCAGTTGATGGTGAGAGCCAGCGGCGGGACCAAAGCGCTGGAAATCGGCACCTTAGGGGGCTACAGCGGCATCTGGATTGCGCGAGGACTGGCTCCCGGAGGAAAATTGTTTACCTTGGAGAAAGATCCCCAACATGCGGCCATAGCTCAGGACCACTTTCACCGCGCCGGAGTTTCCGACCTGGTAGACATACGCCTGGGCGACGCCCATGCTTCTCTCTCGACCCTGGCTGGAGAAGCTCCTTTCGACTTCATTTTTATCGATGCTGAAAAGAGCGGTTACCTGGATTATTACGGTTGGGCGATCGACCACTTGCGAATTGGGGGAATGATCGCAGCGCACAATGCCCTGCGGGGTGGCTCTGTCTACGATCCAGATTCTCAGGACAGCACGGCCAGCGCACTTCGCACCTTTAACCAGCAGGTTGCCAGTGATTTCAGGGTTATCAGTTCCATTTATCCGGCTGGAGACGGTACCCTGATCGCGGTCAGAATCGCCTGACACCAGTCAATATGACTGCCTGGGCGCAACTTTTTTCAGTTAATAACGTAAATCTTAATGAGAGATGGGAACCGGAAGCAACTATTCCGAACGCTATCTTGGCTTGTTCGTAAACTACGAATAGATGCAGTGGTCAGCGACCACCGCATTAAACTACAGGAGAAACCCAATGTCCAATCCTCGTTCATCTTTGCGCCGTTCGCGCCGTAATCGTATCATTGCAGGTGTCTGTGGCGGCCTGGCAGAGTTTTTTGGCATCAGCTCGTTCTGGTTTCGGCTGGCTTTCCTGATCGCCCTGATCCCAGGCGGTGTGCCCGGAATACTCGTTTACCTTCTGCTGTGGATTATCGTCCCCAGTGCGTAACCCAGGCTCTGCTTGCTTGCCCCCCGTTTTCCGGAGAACGGGGGCTAAATTCTTTAAGTATCTATCCGAAAACACCTTTGCCTTGGGAGCCATCGAAGGCTGAAGATAGTGAGGTTTGACATCTCGAATGCACCCTCTGCCTCTGCAGATTTACCGAAAGCACCGAGGATCAGCTGGCTGAACTGTACAAAGTCCGCTGGATAATATGATCCTGATATTCAGGGCTCAATTCACAAAAATACCCGCTCCAGACCCTTACTCGGACGATCAGATATTTGTGCCGTTCCGGATTTTCACGCGCATCCAGAAGCGTTTCAGCATTGAGACTGTTCAATTGCAGTTGCTGCCCGCCTAGCTGGGCAAAGGTCCGCACCAGCATGGCCACCTTGCGAATCGACTCTGGCGTTCGAAAGACCGAGTCAGAGAGCTCGATGGTGATCGGGCCGCCATTGCAGATCTTCTTATAATCTATTTTCGTGAAGTCTTGGAAAACACTGATCGGCCCATCAGCCTGCAGCGCAGGCGAGGGGGCCAGGTTCGCGCTGAACGGCTCACCACGCTTGCGCCCATCCGCGGTCGCGCCCATTACCGGCTCACACATCCCCGCATGCCCTTGAGCCAGCCAGATATAGTACATCGCCGAGCCCGAGCCCGGGCGAATGAGGCCGCCGCGGCCATTTTCGGGGTAGCTCTCGCAGGCTTGCGCCAGGGCGTCGAACAAACAAACGAGCAAGGCATCGGTCTGTTGGCTGTTTTTGCCCACCTTTGGGCCATCTTGAAGCGCGGCGAGTAAATCCTGGCTGTCGGAGAAATCAGCCTCAAGACCGGCCAGAAGTTCCTGGGGATGGATGTGGCCCTTTTCGTACACCAGGGATTGCACCGCGGCCAGCGCATCGGCAGCGTTGGCGGAACAGGCGCCGTGGATACCAAAGTTGTTATATTTCAATCCTTTGGAAAGATCGCGCCCGGCTTCAAGGGGACCCTCCATCAACATCGAATAGAAAGGCGCCGGCGGCAAGTACACCTGCCGGTATGCTCGCACGAGCGCGTCGACCTGCCGGGCAATCTCTTCCCTGGTATGCTGCAGGATTAGATCGAACGAATGCCCATCGACCTCTTTGATGTTCGAATGGAATTTATTGAACGGAATTCCGAATAGCGAAAGGATTGTGGATAGGCTCGAGTTGTTGTTGAACCGTAAAGAGGCGCCAATAGAGACCCTTCTTATTGATCAGTTCCTGGTGCGTACCGACTTCATGAATGTGCCTGCCTTCCAAGACGACAATCTGGTCAGCATTGCGGACTGTAGATAAGCGGTGAGCGATGATTATGGTCGTTCGGCCAACGACCAGGCGATCGAGAGCCTGCTGGATCAAAGCTTCCGTCTCTGTATCAACCGACGAGGTGGCCTCATCCAGGATCAAGATCGGCGCATCCTTAAGAACCGCTCTTGCGATCGAAAGGCGTTGCTTTTGCCCACCGGAGAGCTTTACGCCGCGCTCACCGATCAAAGTATCATAGCCATCCGGCAGTTCCATGATGAAGCCATGCGCATTGGCCGCCCGGGCGGCGGCGACGATCTCTTCATGGCTGGCTTCTGGACGCCCAAACAGGATATTCTCGCGGACCGTGCCATGAAATAAAAAGACGTCTTGTAAAACAATGCTGACCTGTTGGCGCAGGCTTTCCAGGGTGTACATTCGCAGGTCACGTCCATCCAACGTGATCGATCCCTGATTGACGTCGTAAAGGCGTGGGATCAAACTCACCAGGGTCGTCTTGCCAACACCGGTCGGCCCAACCAGGGCGGTCACTGAATGGGCCGGGATCAGAAGCTGGATATCCTCCAGAACCGGGTTTCCGGGCACGTATTCAAATGCCACATCGGTAAACATCAAGGCGCCTTCAGCCCGCGAGTTCAAAGCGATTGCCCCAGGCTGGGCTCTAATCTCGACCTCCTCGGCCAGCAGGCCAGCAACTCGATCTGCGCCCGCCAGGGAACTTTGAACCTGTTCCCAGGCATTGCTCAGATTCCGTACCGGCTGGTAGAACATCTCCAGGTAGAGGAAATACGCCACCAGGTCAGCAACCGGTAGTACCTGCCCCAGCACGAGTCGCCCACCAAAGTAAATGACGATCAATAAACCCAAAGATGAAGTAAATTCAACAAAGGGTTGAAAGATTGCCATCAACTTGAGCGCTGCCAGGTTGGAATACAGGTAGCGGTCGACCCGATAACTCACCCGGTTCTTTTCGTCTTCTTCGCGGGCAAATGCTTTAATCTCCCGGATGCCGGAGATGCTGTCATTTAAGGTCGCGTTCAACTCACCCAATTCCACCTGTCGCTGGCGAAATGCGGGACGCACGCGGCGGGCATATACACGCAAAGAGTACACCACCAGGGGAATCGGCGTCAGGCTGAATAACGCCAGCTGCCAGTTGATACTGAACAGCACTGCGCTGACTCCGATCAAAGTGATGAAATTAACCAGCACATCGGGGACTGCGTGTGCGATAAATTGCTCGAACAAATCCGTGTCATTGATGATCCGCGACATCAGCTGTCCGGTTTGCTTATCTTCATAAAAGCGCAGCGACAACCGCTGCATATGCTCGTAGATGTGCTTACGAACATCCGCAACCACGCCCCAACCGGCTACATGGGCCATATAACTGCGCAGGAACTGAAATCCGGCCCGAGCCAGGTAAATTGCCAGGGCCAGCAGACTTAAGCGGGTGATGTAAGGCAGCACGCCGGGATCGGGCGGATCGGCAGTGACCGCGGCAATCAGGTTTTTGACAATCCAGGGAATCAATAACTGCCCGCCTACCAGCAGCAACATGCTTAAGGTAGTCAGAAAGAGTGGTAACCGGTATCTGCGTGTGTAATGAAAGATGAGTTGAAAAGGCTTCACGATAAGGTTACTTTCTATATATGGGGTTGGCCAAATTCAATAAGCTGGCTGAACATTAAACTTGATGGCAAACCAAATTGTATCACCAACCGATCTGAGGTGAAGGCTGCTTCCAATTAGCTCATTGGGAAATCCTGTGGTGATGCTCGCTTTTGGGTATTTTCTGAGGTGGGTGGAAGGTGTGGAGCCTAACCGGCAGGCTTTGGTTTCAGAACGAACATCCTCAGATACTCACCCAAGGCGTGGATGTCTGCTTCTGTCCCATCGACGCGGTAGCCCATAAACGTAACCAGCTCGCGGAAGGTGGTGGGATGTTCCCGGGCATACCTGACAAGCTCATCCCCGGCCTCGTCCGGTCCCAACTGCTCGGCGACCGCCTGAACCCGTTTGCCGGCCGATTGAACGGTCACATCAGGATTGGCCAGGATATTTTTATACCAGTCGGAATGTTTTCCGAAACCCACCGCGATCACATAGTTCTCAGTTTGTGGGTCGTAGCGGACCACTTCCAAAACAGTTTGTCTGGCCAAACCCGATTTTCGACCTGTATGCGTCAGTAATAAAAACCGGTGCCCTAACAATCCACCTAACCCGATGCGGTAGAGCAGAATGGGCATCCGAAAAGCCAGCCTGGCCAATCCGGAAGGTGGCTTGACTTCCTTGATTTTTTCTGGCATATCAACCTCTTATATTCACAACAGAAAATCTTCCTGCGCACAACCAGGCAGACTGATTAAACCCCCTGATTCGCTCGTTCGATCCGCTCTCGTAAAGGTGGGTGAGAATATAGCAACCACACCACCCAGGGTTCCGGATCCAATTCCGCCAGATTTTGATTCGCCAGGCGGGTCATGGCGGATGCGAACGCGCCCGGTTTATGGGTGGTCTGCAAGGCAAATTCATCCGCTTTTCGTTCCCGCCAACGTGAAAATGCATTGCCGAGCGGCATGGTTACCAGACTATATGCGCCAAGAACCAGCATCAGCAGCGGCAAGGTAGCGACATCCGCCGGGCTGGCAAACCCAAATAGAGAAACTCCCCACTGCAGGCCCAACCCCGCCAAATACAAACCGACCAGGGTCGTTACGCTTTCTACCAGAATCCCCACCGGGATATCATGATGCACGTGATGCCCCAACTCGTGGGCCAGCACAGTCTCGATTTCGTCATCGCTGAATTCATTTAACAGTGTATCACCCAGGATAATCCGGCGCGTATTCCCCAGCCCAGTTAGGGCGGCATTGGCAGCCTTGGTGCGGCTTGACATGTCGAATTGATAAACCCCGCGCACCTGGGTGCCAGCCCGCTCCGCCAGGTTAAGCAGGCGCTGAGCCAGTTCCTGGCGATCCTCACCCAGCGGGACGAATTTGTAGAAAATCGGCAGCAATATTACTGGAGCCAAATTCGATAAAATCACGTTGAACACCAGCAGAAATACCGCCACCCACAACCACCAGGATTCCGGAAAAAGCCGTAAGAACCAATAGATGACTTCCAGGACGAGGCCACCAAAAACTGCCGCGATCGCGGCGTTTTTTAGCTGGTCGCTGATCCAGCTTTGTAAGCTCTGGGTGGAAAGGTCGAACCGGTGCGGAAGAATGAAACCACTATAAAATGAAAGCGGCAAATCCAGGAGGCCGAATCCGAATGCAAATATTGCTCCGAAGCCAGCCACCAGCAACCAAGGGTTATTCGTCCATTGGGCCAGGGTGGATTGGAGAGCCAGTGACCAACCCAAAACGAGCCAGGCCAACACAACGATTAGTCCCAGGCCCAATTCAACCAGGAACAGACGGCGCTGAATGCGGGCATAACGCCGGGCCTGCTCCTGGCGGTCAGGATCGATCGTGACCTGTTCCATACAGGGAATTATAGCAGGCAAAGATTAATGTAAACTCCTGAGCTCTTTGGAAAATTCTGCTCCGGCGCCCAGGTTTTTCAGGGTCTTTAGAGATTCCCGAGGTGGCACGGAAACTCTCACAGAACTTCCCGGAGATTCCCCGTATGGATGCATTCGAGATGTGTAGATGTGGTGTTCTGCTTGGGTGGTATATACTGCCCAAACAGAACACCACATTTTCCATTCTACACCATTCGAATGCTCCCCCTCCATATTTAATTATATTGATAAATATCTAATAAATGGTAAAATACCCCGGCAAGTTCAATTAGTACTTTCAGCCCAGGCCCAAATCTACCCGGCTCTGTGCTCGGTCTCATCTGTCTGGAGGATGAACTTTGGAGATATCGTTAGCCAAAACATCTGGTCGTGTATTTTCCTGCTCTATCCACGGATAATAATCAAATTTTATTGGAGGTATACATGCTCCCGAGTTTCCTGTTATCCCTGCGAGAAGGCATCGAAGCGGCTCTCATTATCGGTATCGTCCTGGGGGCCATTCGCAAAATGAAGCGTAATGACTTGCGCCCAATCGTATGGATTGGAACCCTGAGCGCGTTTGCGGTCAGTTTTTTAAGCGCAATTGTTTTACAGCAGTTAGGCGCATCGTTCGAGGGTCAGACAGAAATTCTTTTTGAAGGGTTTACGATGCTCCTGGCAGCCAGTTTACTTACCTGGATGATTTTTTGGATGCAGCGGCAGTCTCGCAGTATAAAAGGAGAAATCGAGAATAATGTGCGGATTGCCAGCTTGAGCACTGGAAAGCGAGCAATGTTTATGCTGCCTTTTTTCGCAGTAGTCCGCGAAGGCGTGGAACTGGCGATATTTCTCACAGCGACAGCGATGGCATCCAGCACCCAGGCTACACTGTTTGGTGCGATCCTAGGCTTGCTGGCCGCGGCCTTGATCGGCTGGTTGATCTTCGCCAGCACAATCCGGCTTAATCTGAGCATGTTTTTCCAGGTAACAGGGGTGATGCTCATATTGTTCGCGGCCGGCCTGGTCGCTCATGGTGTGCATGAATTCACCGAAATAGGCTGGTTGCCTGCCATCATTGAACATGTCTGGGATATCAATTCATACCTGCCAGAGACCTCTTCGTTGGGTCAATTGTTGTCCTCGCTGTTTGGCTATAATGGCAATCCTTCACTGGCTGAAGTCCTGGCATATGGCGCTTATTTTGTTACCATACTGGTAGGCCTGAGACTGAGTACAGATCCATCTACGGTTCAACAAAAAGCTGCCCCTTAAATATTTTCGGCCTACCCTGGCATGAACACATTCGAAGCATACTCCCAATTTTTGGGTGTGCGATACCCGCCGCACACCCAAAAATTGGTTAACCTTTTTCAATTTAAGCTCGTAAACTACTCAAGTATAAACAAAGAATATTAGCGAAATGAGTTTACAGCCACTTCCCCAAGAATTCCAAATATAAGCAGAATAGTCAATATAGTTCTCGGGTCTTTTGGAAACTTTAGGGTGGCGCCCAGATTTGCAGGGCTTTCACAAAGTCAAAAAAATGAGGAATTTGGAGGTGGGCTTGACAGAAACCAAGTCTGGCGTATAATAGTGTATATATTACACTATATATCCTTACAAGGTACCGGTAGGAGGACGATCGTGTCAGCTGATACAAATACAAAAGAATTACCAATCCCATCTCATTTTGATCCGGATCGTGTTGGACAAATCTTTCGAGTACCCTACCAGCAACGAGCAAACGAGGCCAAAGCCTGGGCAGAAGAGCATCAGGTTCAATCTGCCAGTCAGGACAGCTTTAAGATATCTTTGCTTTTAGTCGATGTGCAAAACACCTTTTGCCTGCCCGACTTCGAACTCTATGTTGCGGGGCGCTCAGGTCGCGGCGCAATTGATGATAACGCCAGATTGGCTGGGTTTATCTACCGGAATTTACACCGGATCAGTGATATCAGCCTGACCATGGATACCCACCAGGCGGTACAAATCTTTCACGCGATTTACCTGGTAGATGAACAGGGCCGCCATCCTGATCCATTGACCATGATCTCCGTAGAGGATGTCACCAGCCGGCGTTGGCGGTTTAATCCAGCCATCGCCAACAGTCTGAAAATCAGCCCGGAATATGGCCAGGAGCAGCTTTTAGACTACACCCGTCAGCTTCAAGGGCATCAAAAATACGACCTGACCATCTGGCCTTACCATGCCATGTTGGGCGGCATTGGACACGCGTTAGTCCCAGCAATCGAAGAGGCCGTCTTTTTCCACACCATCGCCCGCAATAGCCAGGCCAGCTTTATCCTCAAGGGTTCAAATCCATTCACTGAGAGTTATTCCGCGATCGGCCCAGAGGTATTAGAAGACAGCCAGGGCAGGCCATTGGGAGAAAAAAACAACCAGCTGCTTTCCCTCTTAATGCAAACAGATGCGCTTATCGTTGCTGGGCAAGCGAAAAGTCATTGCGTGACCTGGACGGTCGAGGATCTATTAAGCGAACTGCAGCCCATCGATCCAGGTCTGACCAATAAAATATTTTTGCTGGAAGATTGCACCTCACCGGTCGTAATCCCAGATGTGGTTGATTTCACCGATTCGGCTACCGCCGCCTTCCGCAAATTCGAAAAATCTGGTATGCACCTGGTACACAGCAGCGATCCCCTGTCCCGGTGGCCCGTGTTGAAAGAACTTTAACCTGTAGCTATCTCAACACAATGCCAGGAACGGGAACCTGGAAAAGGGTCTCCGGGAAATCCTGGAGTGGTACTTCAGGATTTCCCAAAAAACCCTGAAAAAGGCCTAAGCTTATGGACACAACCCTGGCTCTGACCCTGAGCATTTCGATCTTGATCAATATCTTATCCTTGCGCTGGGCCTACCGGGAACATATCGCCAGACGGCGTTACCAGCAGGAAACCCAAATCCTGCGCCAGACGCTCCGAGGTAACCACCCGAATAACCAAGGGCCGGCAGCAGGATTGGATCGCATGCTCGGATGGTTGATGCTTTTAATCCTGCTGGTCGGATTACTCTGGTGGACACTTCAATAAGCTAACAATCGAGGCTTCGCGGCATGAAAATCTCGAAAAATGATGCTCCTTACTACCCAACAGCAAAAACGTAATTTGGAGCTACTCTATCTCCATTGACATTTCGAACAAATCGTGTGATACTACAACCCTCAACGGAGGCTAGGCCTCCCCAAATACGCCATCCTTAAAAAAGAGGAGGTGTTGCTGATGTCTGATAGTAGTACCATACGCAGCGCTGCGGCACCCCTCCTCGTAACTGATTAGGGAGCTGCAGCGCGGCAAGGAGCCGTCCAATGGACGGCTCCTTGTTCCTTAACTTACCTGGTCTGCAAACGGATGATTGCCTGCGCATCTAACGCGGGAGCATGCAAATGTTGTAGAAGAAAAATGTGGTGTTCGGTTTGGGCGGCTAAAGCCGCCCAAACCGAACACCACAATCTACACAATTTGAGTGCTCCCTCTAACGCAAGTTTTACTGCCAGGTTCACGACACCCTGCTATAATAGAGCTATCAATTAAATGTCATACAAATGCTATGCGAATTTACTACTTAATCGTATCTACTCGGACGTGAGAACGAAATGGCGAAACAGGTGTGCGCGGGGGTGCACGCCCCCATGCACACCTGTTTCGCCATTGATTTCAGGCATTGGCTGAGCAGGTTGTTCGCGCTGTCTCGCTGCTATCAAGGGCCGTCCAAACAGTATATCGATAAATTACGCATCGCATCATCATTCATCCCTTAAAGAAAGGTGAACATTTACATCCAGTCTCATGAGAACGAAAATAATTAATAAGTATGCAACTCGCTTGACCAACTGGAGGTCAAATGAATCCGTGATCCTGTCGGTAGCCGCGGTCGTGGTTGGGGTGTCCAGCGGAGCCGGCATCTGGTTGTTCAAAAAGTTGATTGATATCTTTCACACGCTCTATTTTACGGATCTTTACGGATGGCTCTCAAATTTTGGAACCTGGACGATCGCACTTATTCCAATTATTGGCGGTTTAGTCGTAGGACTTATTGTACATTTTGCAGTTGGGGTTGAGCGACACCATGGCGTAGCCGGCATTATGGAAGCCGTGGCTTTAGCGAGTGGGCGTTTGCGCTACAAACGCGTACCGGCTAAAGCCCTGGTTTCCGCCATCTCGATTGGCGCAGGCGCATCCGTAGGGCCAGAAGATCCTTCCGTTCAAATTGGGGCTAACCTGGGTTCCTTCCTGGGTCAAAGTTTGCGCATGTCGGATGATCGTGTCCGCGCTCTGGTAGCAGCCGGCGCCGCGGCCGGAATTTCCGCTGCATTCAACGCCCCAATTGCCGGGGTCTTCTTTGCGCTCGAGATCGTTCTGGGGGAAATCGCAGGCAGCGCCTTTTGGGTAGTAGTTGTGGCTTCTGTCTCTTCAGCAGTCGTGACCCAGGCGCTTTCAGGAACGCAACCAGCTTTCGCAGTGCCCGCTTACGCTTTCAAGACCGCCTCTGAATTGCCCTTTTACCTGGTTCTTGGACTGTTAGCTGGGCCAGTCGCGGCGTTATACATTCGCATGCTCTACAGAGCCCAGGATATTCTGCATCAATGGCCAATCCCCCGCTGGATTAAGCCAGCTGTAGTTGGGATTGCTGTTGGTATTACGGGTATATTTCTACCCCAGCTGTTTGGCGTCGGCTACGACACCATTGAGAAAATCTTAGCTGGAGGCAAGATCGCAATCTGGCTGTTGCTGGCTCTTCTGGCAGGCAAGATGTTGCTGACATCCTTAAGCATAGCCGGCGGCTTTATGGGAGGCGTCTTTGCGCCCGCGTTGTACCTGGGAGCTACCTTGGGCGCAGCTTATGGTTATATCGCCGAGCTTATTTTCCCAAATTTAGCGCTCAATCCGGCGGCATTTGCGATGGTCGGGATGGCGGCAGTTCTGGCTGGAGCGGTCCATTCTCCCCTCACAGCCATTATCCTATTGTTCGAAATGACAAATGATTACCGCATCATTCTCCCTTTGATGTTTGCAGTAGCCATCAGCCTGTATATTTCACAAAGAATGCAAAGTGACTCAGTCTATACGCTCGGGCTGGCCCGCCACGGGATCCGATTAGAGCGCGGCAAAGATGTGGAAGTTTTAGAGGCGCTCACAGTTGAAGAAGTCATGCAAACGGACGTTATGACCTTTAACGCCAGCGAAACCCTGATTTCAGCAGCAGACACATTATTAAAAACCCGCCATCACGGGCTGCCAGTCATTAACGACAATGGCAATTTGGTCGGTATTCTTACCATTCAAGATATTGATCGCGCCAAAGATAAGCCGCAAAAAGAACATATCACAGTCGGCGAAGCCTGTACCAAAGATCTGCTGGTTGCTTACCCTGACGAAACCATCGGGAGCGCCCTGCGCAAAATGGGGGCCAGGGATATTGGCCGGCTCCCGGTAGTCTCGCGTGAGAATGAAAACGAGCTGGTCGGCCTGCTGCGCCGCTCGGATATGGTCAGAGCCTACGATATTGCCTTAACCCGCCGGGCAGCCTTGCGACATCGCGCCCACCAGGTTCGCCTGGGTGCAATCAGTGATGAACGGATGGATGTTACCGAGATAATTGTCGAAGCGGGAGCCCCCTGTGCGGGCAAGCGTATCAGTGAGACGCAATGGCCGCGCAGCTGCGTTCTGGCCTCCCTCCGCCGCGGTCGGCGTGTACTGGTGCCCCATGGCGACACAGTCGTTAAAGCCGGAGATGTATTGGTCATTGTGGCAGAAGGTCACGATCACGCAGCCATCAATCGCCTGTGTACAGCGACAATTGCAGAGACAGCCAAGGCGGATGGTTGATGGCAACACTCAAGCCACGTTTACCGAATTTACTGGATTATTTACAACCAACCGGAACGGCAGTTCTGCTGGGCACGGCAATCGTAGTCGGAGCGGGGACGGGGATTGGGGCCGTCCTGTTTATCGAGCTGATCGGCTTTATCCAAAAGATTTTCTTCGAGGGGCTTCCATCACTTTTCCATAATCCAGGACGCTGGCTGTTTATCATCATTCCTGCCATTGGCGGTTTACTGGGGGGCCCTATCATCGCCTACTTCGCCAAAGAAGCTAAAGGTCACGGCGTTCCTGAAGTGATGCAAGCAATCGCCCTGCACGGCGGGCGGATCCGCCCCAGAGTGGTAGTTGCGAAAATCGCGGCCTCTGCGCTCTGTATCGGCAGTGGGGGGTCTGCCGGACGAGAGGGACCAATCGTCCAGGTTGGTGCTGCACTTGGATCGACGATTGGTCAATGGCTGCATCTCTCGGAAGCGCGCATTCGAAATCTGGTTGCCTGTGGGGCAGCAGCTGGAATATCGGCGACTTTCAACGCCCCAATCGCGGGGGTGATCTTTTCCATGGAAATCATCCTGGGCGAGCTTCACCTGGGGGATTTAGGTAGCGTGGTGCTTTCAGCAGTAACGGCCAGCACCTTAGCTCGTATCTTTTTAGGCGAGCGGCCGGCGTTTGCCATCCCGAATTATGGTGTGCAGACCCCCTGGGAGATTATCCTATATGCCGTGTTAGGCTTGCTTTCCGCTCTACTCGCTATCGGTTTCATCCGACTGCTGTACTGGTTTGAAGATCTGTTCGATGCCTGGCGTTTTCCAGATGCATTCAAACCAGCTGTAGGCGGCTTAATACTCGGGACTTTAGCCTTTGCATACCCGATGATCCTGGGACTTGGATTTGTGCCATCCGAAGAAGCTTTACTTGGGATCCCGCTGGCTGCCAACATCCCGCATGTATTTGGCGCCGGATTCCCCGTGATTGAAAGCACATTATTGAGTCAATTGTCATTTGGGCTGCTTTTAGCATTGAGCATCTTGAAGCCGCTGGCCACATCTCTGACCCTTGGATCGGGAAATTCAGGCGGAGTATTTGCGCCGGCTTTATTTACCGGTGCTGCGTTAGGTGGTGCGTTTGGACATCTGGTCGATACTGTATTTCCAGGGGCAACCGCCGGCCCAGGAGCATTTGCAGTGGTGGGCATGGCGGCCGTTTTTGCCGGCGCCGCCCGAGCGCCTTTCACGGCAATCCTGATCGTTTTTGAGATGACCGATGACTACAGCCTGATTATTCCACTCATGGCAGGCGTGATCATCAGCATGATCGTAGCAGATCATCTGCACCGCGATTCGATCTACACCCTGAAACTGACCCGGCGCGGTATTCGACTGAAACGCGGCCAGGATGTGGATGTGATGGAAGCGGTCCGGGTCGAAGAGGTGATGATGTCACCCCCTGAAACGGTCCCCGTCCATATGCCCGCCACGTTGCTGGCGAATGAGTTTTTACGCACCGGTCGTCACGGTTTCCCGGTCCTCAATGAAGATGGCAGCCTATTCGGTGTCGTCTCCTTGGAAGATTACCGTCGGGCGACCACGGGTAATAAGGGCGCTCCAGACAATCTGACCGTACTGGATATCGCCACCCGTAATCCTGTCACTGTATATCCCGATGAGACCGTAGGCAGGGCGTTACAACGGATGGCCCCTCGCGATATCTCTCGCCTGCCTGTCGTTGCCCGGGATAATCCCAAACACCTGGTAGGTCTGGTCAGGCGCAACGATATTGTTCGGGCGTATGAATTTGGCGTTTTGCGCCGAGAAGAAGCTCGCAGGCGGGCCAGCATGCACGAAGAGGTCAGTGTTGATCATGCTGAATTTATCGATGTTGCCCTGACGAACGAGGCCTTCGCCAATGGTAAAACGATCGCCAAACTCGAGCTACCCCGCGACGCAGTGCTGGTTTCCATCCGAAGGGGGAGTCAATTAATCATTCCGCACGGGGACACCGAGTTACAGGCCGGTGATGTCATTACCGCATTGTGTGAGCAGAATTGCAGTGAAGCAGTGAAATCTGCGCTTAACCACCCGGAACAGGGCACTTGATGTTTCAGCTTCAGCGCCTTCTGAGAAAATATGTTCGCTTCCTGACTTACGAACGCCGCCAGGAGGTGCTGGACCAGCTTTCAGCCTCTTCTTCTCCCAATTTCGATTTCTTCCTGATGGTCACACTTTCAGCTGCTATCGCAACCTTTGGATTGATCACAGACTCAACAGCAGTCATTATCGGAGCCATGCTGGTTGCGCCGCTAATGTCGCCGATACTGGGGCTCTCACTGGCCTCCGTGGCCGGTAAACGGAATATGTTCGAACGGGCTATTGGCGCTTTGCTACGAGGCGTGTTGCTGGCCGTTGTTTTGGCGACCTTGATCAGTTGGCTCTCACAACTGCTACCTTTTGATCTCCTGGCAACCTTACCAAGCGAGGTGATCGCTCGGACCCGACCATCACCGATCGATCTCGGCATTGCCCTGGCAGGCGGGGCAGCGGCCGCTTATGCACTGGCCCAGCCCCAATTGTCCGCTGCCTTGCCTGGCGTAGCCATCGCCACCGCCCTGATGCCGCCATTATGCACGGTCGGAATTGGAATCTCGCTTAAAAGTCCTGAAATTGCCCTGGGAGCATTTCTTTTATTCCTCACGAACCTGGTGACCATATCCTTCGCTGGAATATTAGTCTTTGCTGCGCTTGGATTCCGGCCAGTCGATATGGAGGCTACCATCCGCGGACTACCCCGCAGTCTGTATGTATCCACCGGATTGGTATTACTCGTGACCATCCCCCTGGTGGCGCTCACGCTACGATTCGTCAGCCAGGCCCACCAGGAACTCGAACAGAACGCTTATGAACAGTTGATTCGGAACACCGTCCAAGCAGAACTGACCACGCTGATGCCCGGACAGCTCGTCGCTGTTGAAATCAGCACCATCGATTCGACTCTCAAGCTTGTAGTGACCGTACGCGCCTCCCAACAGCCCCCACATCAATCCGTAGTCGCTTTACAAGAAGCGGTTGCCAGCCGGCTTCAGCGAACCATTGAGCTGGAATTGATCGTGGTGCCTATGATCCGGCTTGATCCTCTGATCCCCCCGACATTCACCCCGACCGCCACACCTGGGCCAAGCGCAACCCCCACGATTACACCCACACCAACTTCTACGGCCATCCCTGCCACCGCCACCCCAACCATCACGGCGACGCCCACCGAAACGTCCACGCCGACGCAGACTTATACACCAACACCGGTGCTGGCGTATATTGCCAACACCGGCGGTAACGGTATTTATTTACGAGATGAACCTGCGGGGAAGATCATGGGCTCCTTACCGGAAGGCGCGCCCGTCCTGATCCTTTACCAGCGGGTCACCGAAAACAACCTTGACTGGATCGAGATCAGGGATTCGCTCGGGAGAACCGGCTGGATCGTTTCACAATTTCTGGTCATCCGCCCTTAGCCAGTCTCAATCCGGAAGGGTAGAATTGCCGGGCAACTGCACCCGATTCGACTAACTCAGGGCTGGGCTTGATTTCCAGGTGCCACACGATAACCTGAGCATCGATATATTTCTGACCCAACGCCCGGGCAACGGAGACGCGGTGATGGCCATCGATCACAAAATAGGCCTCACCAATCTTGATCAGCTCTACATCGGGCAGGCTTACATTCATTAAGCGTAGGGCAGCGATCTTCACCCAGCGTTGGCGCAGATGAGCGCGCAAAGGACGGAAGTCTGCGTCATAATCCTGACTGCGTGAGGCGCTGCCAACAATACGATCCAGGGCAACACTCTCTGAACCCAGATCATATTGAGCCGCGATCCGGCAGCTATCATTGACCGATTCTAGGTCTAACAACTTGCCGGCCTGCCGTCTCAAACCGTACCAATACTGCTTCAAACTTGCCTTGCGGCGGAGTGAATTGAATATACCGGCAGCTTTATGGTAAATCCTGGCATCCAAGCCCTGCAATTCCAGGGCTTGATTAGATGTCCGTATATTGGATCCGGCGATAAATTGGAACATCACTTCACCTCCATGCTACCTTGAATATAGTATAGCGAAGGGAAGTGTTGTCCGCATCGGCGGATAGTCCAAAAATTAACTGGACGGAAAGGTAATCTTTGCCCTGGTCAGTTGACCAGGGCATATAAATCGTTTGTATCTACCTTGACAATGTCACATTGAAGAAATCTCCTGTTTAATATGACATTGTCAAACACTCAACCCGATGTGAAATGTGACGTTCCACACGCTCACATCAAAAGTTTATTGGCAAAATACTTCGGGCGATAACCAGGCGCTGGATCTCGCTGGTTCCCTCACCAATCGTCATCAGCCGAGCGTCCCGGTAAATCCGTTCAACCGGGTATTCTCTACTGTAACCATACCCCCCATGGACCTGGATCGCATTACGGCAAACTCGCTCTGACATCTCCGTGGCGAATAACTTGGCCATGGCCGCGGCCTGGGTGAACGGCGCGCCCTTCAGCTTTCAACCAGGCCGCGTACATCACCATCCAGTGTGCGGTCTGTATTTCTGTGGCGGCATCGGCCAGCATCCATTGAATGGCCTGATGATCGGCAAGCTGCACACCAAATGTCCGGCGCTCCTTAGCATATAGGATGGCTTCCTCCAGGGCTGCTCGGGCCAAGCCCACAGAAAGAGCCCCGATCCCAATCCTGCCGCCATCCAGCACAGCCAGGGTTTGTGGCAGACCTTCACCCGGTTTCCCCAGCAGATATTCGCGTGGAACCCGTACATCTTCATAAGCGACTGCGTGGGTGGGCGATCCTTTCAGACCCATTTTCTTTTCTGGGGGACCGATGTGTAAACCTTGTGAACTGGTTGGGACAACGATCAGGCTGAGCGAATGCGATCCGCCTGCCGGATCAGTTCGCACGAGGGTGACGATGAAATCAGCGATGCTGGCATTGGTGCACCACATTTTACTGCCGGAGATCAACCAATGATCGCCCTGCAAGACCGCCCGCGTCCTGACGCCGCCTTTGAGATCTGAACCGGCCCCCGGCTCGGTCAGCGCCAATGCAGCCAGCTTGCCATCACCGCTGGCCGCCGGAGGTAAAAAGCGTTCTTTCAAAGCTTGAGAACCATAGAGAGCAATTGGCGCGCAGCCCAAGCCATTATGAGCGGCAATTGCCAGGGCGGTGCTGCCGCAGCCCCAGCCTAATTCTTCAATCGCCAGGGCTGCGCTGACGGCATCGACCCCGGCGCCCCCATATTCTTCCGGCACATTCATGCCCAGCAGTCCCAATGGACCCATTTTTTGGACAGCTTCTTGATTAAATCGAGACTCTTCATCGACCTGGCGAGCTTTAGGTTTCACCTCCCGAGCGACAAAGTCGTGGACAGCCTCCTGCCACATACGCTGCTCCTGGGTCAGATCGAAATTCATAATTTCCTCCTGCCAGCCTGCAAGGCACCGGTATAACCAGGTTCAAAAGTAACCATTTGTATCGCGATATTCAATCCCCAAACATCATCTGTCCGCCACAGGAATTCCGGAAAACCCTGGCTTGGCGTGACCGTGTATCCGGGTAATTATTGAGGTTGGTAAGCCAATAAAACTACACCCAATTCTTGCTCCAACTCTCGCAGCCGTTTTAACTGGGGGTCATCCAACTTTGCCAGGGGATGGTGAGGTTCCAGCGCCAGGATTAATGTCCCCATCTGCTCTTCCATTTTTTGTATCCTGGCTAAACTTGCTTCATCGAGGTTCGCTAATTTCATTCGCTTTACGGACATTTTGATCTCCTTTGTCTATTTGTTTTCGGCATCGCTCACCAATCGACGCCATCGGACCGGCGGTTGCGCTTAATCTGACTTCGTCTCCGCTTTTCTTCCAGCCGCCGAGCACGGGCAGCCGCACTTGGCCTGGTTGGTTTTCGAACCCTGGGTTTCTCCGCGGCTTTACGGATCAGGTTTAGCAAGCGCTCCACAACCGCAGCCTTGTTTTGCTCCTGCGTGCGGTACTCATGCCCTTCCAGGATAAGCACACCCTCATACGTCATCCGGCTGCCAGCTAAATGGGTCAATCTATCCTTGATCGGTTCAGACAGTGAAGGCGAACCGGCAACATCAAAACGTAGCTGGACTGCGGTAGCAACCTTATTTACATTCTGACCGCCCGGTCCGGATGAACGCACAAATTCGAACTGGATTTCGTCTTCATCGATATGAATGTTTTGATTAACCTTGAGCATTGCTGTCATTCGAGCATCCAATATTCGAAACTACCATGATAAGATCACCTTCGAAGATTTCTCCCAATTATCTTTGAGGGGAAGGCGGATGGCTCCCCGCCACACATCCCAATTACGGTCGCTGTTTTATTTATCCGACACTACGAATTTATCTTGACTGACGAATCTCCTCGACTGCTTCAGGATTTAACAATGAAGACGTATCACCAGCGGGCATCCCAAGATAGGCAGCCCTGATCATACGACGCATGACTTTAGCGTTCCGGGTTTTGGGCAAATCACTAACAAAACGGACTTCGCGCGGAGCCAGAGGTTTGCCAAGCGCCTTGACGACCATTTCCCATAATTGCAGCCTGAGCGCATCTCCAGGGGACAGGCCCTCGCGCAAAACAACAAACACCACTACTTCATTGCCTTTGATTTCATCGGGAACACCGATCGCGGCGGCCTCAACCACATCAGGATGGTTGACCAGAATGGACTCAACCTCCGCCGGACCAAGTCGTTTGCCAGCAACTTTGATGGTGTCATCGGATCGGCCCAGAATATACCATTGTCCATCCGAATCAATCGCGGCAAAATCACCATGCACCCAGACGTCTGGCCAGCGCGACCAGTATGTGGACTCGTAACGCTGCGGATCCTTCCAGAAGCCGCGGGTCATACCTATCCAGGGAGCTTTGATCACCAATTCACCAACCTGGTTGCGGACAGATTCCCCTTTTTCATTGAATACGTCCGCAGCTATACCGGGGCAAGCCGCGGAAAAAGCACAGGGCTTAACCGGTAAAATCGGATTGCCCATAACAATGCCTCCGGAAATCTCTGTTCCGCCCGAATAATTGATGATCGGCAGTTTGCGACCGCCGACCTGTTTGAACAGCCACATCCACGGATCCGGATTCCAGGGCTCGCCGGTTGAAGCGAAAAGCTTCAGCGATGAAAGATCGTGACCCTGAGCAATAAAATCACCCTGGGAGGCCAATACCCGGATCAAAGTCGGTGAAATTCCCAGGGCAGCAACCTGATGGCGCTCAACCAGTTGCCATAACCGGTCCGGCTCCGGATAATCGGGTGCGCCGTCGTAGATCAAGAAAGTACCACCCAGGATCAAAGTCCCGAAAACTTCCCAGGGCCCCATCATCCAGCCCATATCTGTCATCCAATACATTACCTGCCCCGGATGCAGATCCGTACCAAAGGCCATATCCTGAGCCGCCTTGATTGGAAACCCGCAATGAGTATGGACAGCCCCTTTCGGTTGGCCGGTAGTCCCAGATGTATAAATAATCATCAGCGTATCTTCAGCGCTGGTATGCTCGGTTTCTGAACTCTCATCCTGGCCCGAGATCAGATCTTGCCACCAGACATCTCGATCCGGTTGCATCTCGATCTTCAAGCCGAGAGATTTTCGCACAATCACGGTTTTCAAGGCAGGTAATTGCTCGGCCGCTTCGTCTACCACAGGCTTCATAGCGATCGGTTTTCCACGGCGGCTGAATCCATCGCAGGTAAAGACCGCCCTGGCCCGGGCATCATCCAGCCGCGACACGATCGCATCGACACCATACCCGGAAAAAAGCGGCAGAATGATCCCTCCGATTTTTACAATTGCGAGTAAAGCGATCACAACTTCAGGGACCATCGGCATATAGAGGCCAATCGCATCCCCTTTGCCTAACCCCAGCGAGCGTAGCCCATTGGCCGTCTGATTGACCTCACGGTAAAGCTCGCCGTAGGTCAAAGACCGGGTTTTACCCGCTTCTCCTTCCCAGATGAAGGCTGTTTGATTTTCGACCGGTGTACCGATATATTTATCGAGACAATTATGAACGATATTCAGGCTGCCCCCCACACACCATTTTGGCCAGGCAATCCCACCCGACAGATCGACTACCTGTTCGTAAGGATGATAGAACTGAATTTCCAGATATTCTAAAAGCACCCCGGTAAACCAGGCAACATCGGTCGTGGACCGCTGCATCAACTCGTCATAATCACGGATATGGTTGCGTTTCATGAAATGGGTGAGATTGGCTTCATCGATGATTTCCTGTGTTGGTCGCCAGACTATCTCACCCCCAAACTCAAATAGATCGCTCATCAGTTGACCTCCCATCGAGAGCTTTTCCATTAACAGATTAAACAGATATTGGTTTAGCAGATAAAATGTGAGTTTGGGATTATCCAACCCATTTGCTAAATAGGTTTGTTATGTTTTGGGTGTCATATCCCGTATTCTCGCAATTAAGATGTATTCTATCCGCGAATGGCCTGCGGTGCAACTATTCAAAAGCCGGGAGTGCATTCGAGTTGTGTAGATGCGGTGTTCTGTTTGGGCGGCAAATGCCGACCAAACAGGTTCTTCGGGAATTCTGTGGGAGCGCCCGAAAATTTTCGCCGGGTATCGAAGCCGCATGATATAATCTAAACCAGTTGCGGCCGAAAGCCAAACGGCCTTACCGCCAGGTCCATATAGTCTGGGAATCAGGAATTTGGCGCAAGAGCTATCAGAGAAATTGCCGGAGCGATCGAATGACAGACAGCGACCTCTAAATTAAAACTTTTTTCGAGTAGTAGTTCCGGTATGGTTTTAATCACTTTAACCGAGAGCAACTGCTCTCGGTTTTTGGTTTTATCCCGAGGTTGTCATTTTATGCTTACAGTCCACCATCTATCTAAATCCTACGGTATCGAAACGATCTTAAACGATATCACCTTCAGTCTGAACCGCTCTGAGCGAATTGGACTGGTTGGCCCAAATGGGTGTGGGAAATCCACCCTAATCCGGATAATTGCCGGTTTGGAACATCCAGACCAGGGCAGTCTCCAGTTCAATCCCCCGGGACTGCGGATCGGCTATCTGGCTCAAGGGTTATCTTTGCCTGCCGGCATTCAAATTGGCGAATACCTGGCGAGCATTCGCGGCGATCTTGATACCCTGATCCAGGAATTGGAACGACTCGCGGCCGAGCTGGCCCAGAATCCGCAGCAATCTGGTCTACAACAACAATACGATCAACTATTGTTCCAGATTGAAATGCTCTCCAGTGAAGAAGGCCAAACCTCGGTCATCCTATCGGCCCTGGGTCTGGATGCCTTCCCTCCTGATACGCCGGTGGAGTTTCTGAGTGGAGGACAAAAAACCCGCCTGGCTCTCGCCGGCATCCTGCTCGCAAACCCTCAGCTGATATTGTTGGACGAACCCACCAATCATCTTGATATTGAAATGCTGGAATGGTTAGAGGATTGGTTGGTGCGCTCACCGCAGTGCCGCTCCGCAGGGATATTAATCGTCTCACACGACCGGGCATTTCTGGACGCGACTGCTACCAGCATCCTGGAGATCGAGCCTCATGCCCATACCATCCAGGCCTATCCAGGTAACTATTCTTTCTATCTGGAGACCAAAATCAATGAGAAAGAACGACAACAACAGGAATATAACGAACAACAGGCGGAAATCAAGCAATTACAAAAAGCCGCCACACAGGTTCGCAGGCAGGCCCGGTTTCGGGTCGGCGGTAAAGGAGATAGCGGAGATAAATTCGCAAAGGGTTTCTTTGGTAACCGAAGCGCAGGGACAATCCGGCGGGCAAAGATGCTTGAACAACGGCTGGAGCGCTTGCTGACCGAAGACAGGATCGAGAAGCCAAGAACCTCCTGGCAAATGAAATTAGATTTTGGTGAAGTTCCAGTTAGTGGACGGGAGGTCATCAATCTCGAAGAATTGGACGCCGGGTATGATGACAATCCGCTTCTGGCCGGCTTGAATCTAAGCATCCGTTATGGTGACCGGATTGCTTTAATCGGTCCCAATGGAGCAGGGAAAACCACGCTCATCCGTACCATTGCGGGTTTTCTCCCCCCCTTAGCCGGCCGGGTTCAAATTGGCGCCAATGTCCGCATCGGATACATGGCTCAGGAACAGGAAAACCTGGATCCTGAACTGGATGCGTTTTCAACGATCCGAAAGCTGGCCCCATTTACCGAGACCGAGACAAGATCGTTTTTACACCAATACCTGTTCGGTGGTGATGATGTGTTTATACCCGTTGGGCGTTTATCTTATGGTGAACGCGCCCGGCTTACATTAGCCTGTCAGGTTGTCCAGGGCTGCAATTTCCTGTTATTGGATGAGCCGATCAACCACCTTGATATTCCTTCGCGTGGGCGTTTTGAAACTGCACTGTCAAGTTTTCAAGGCACTGTTCTGGCCGTCGTTCACGACCGTTTTTTTATCGAAGGATTTGCTACACAAGTCTGGGAAGTCAAAAATCGCGGTATCGTGAAGAAATGGCTGTCCACAGATGGAGTACCGGATTGAGGCAACCAGGCGCTGCTATTACAACTAACCATCCAATGAACACGGGGTGGGCGTCAATCTGGCGCCCACCCCGTGTTGCAATCCACATCCTTGTTACCAATCCATGATCAAGCTGATCAAAGTGTTCCTAATCCAGGATCAGGCGAGCCCGCTGAAAACGGGCCATCGCCAGGGACAGCAGGGCAATGTTCAGCACAAGTAAAATCATACCCAGGACAAGCAAAATACTCGTGATATCCGGTGCAGCCATAAGCCATTGAGCTAAACGTTGTTTCCAGGCATCCGGCAGCATGGGAATCAGCAAGAGTGGGATAAATATGACGAAAAAGCCGGTGCTGAAGGTTTGTTGTGCCTGGCGAACGGTTGCGGCCCTGAGAGAGATCAATGTTCCCAAGCCCGAGGCCAGCCAGGCGATCAGAAAACTGATCCCAACGATGCCGATCCCGATCGGAAGCGGGTAAAGCAGCAGTTCACCCTGACCGTGTACCAGATTGATTGTAACCAAACTCAACAACATACTCAACATGGTGAAACCCCAACCATAGCTGATCGCTGCAGCTATCTTTCCAAACAGAATCGCCCGGTCTGATAAGCGACTGGCCAACAAAGTTTCTAACGTATGGCGTTCTCGCTCACCTGCGAATGCATCGGCAATTACACTGCTAACAAGCAGAAAGGGGACCCAGGCCCAATAAGCCAGTCCAATCGGCGATTCAACCCACAATCGTCCAGACTGTAACGGCATAAATATACCAAACACACCCACAAAAATGAGCATACCCAACCAGCCCCCCCTGAATCTGCCCCCCTGGTGAAACATCTCTCTGGCTTCTTTCCAGATGATCGTCGTGATGTCAGCTATCATTGTTTTACCCTCCGAAATTCTTACCTTTCTAGCCTGGGAACTCCAGCAATAAACTCAGGCTTCTTCAACCAGGGCCAGGAAAGCTTCTTCCAGGCTCGGCGTGCCTTTTCGAACCTCTTCAACCTGGACGCCAGCTCCAACCAGAAGGCTGACCAAAGGCGCTGTATCAACCGCTTCCTTCAAACGGATCGTCAAGTGACTGTTGTGCCGCTCTAGCCCGGAGACATCCGCTCTTGCTTTCAGCGCATCGATGATCGCCGGGGAAAAGCCGCTGCCGCTGACTTCCAGCCTCTGTCCCCCTGCTTGAGCGCGGAGTTGGTCCAACCGGCCAACTGCCAGTAATTTGCCGCTGCGAATGATGCCTACTTGCTGGCAGAGCTTTTCCGCTTCAGCCATATTATGGGTGGTGAGAAAAACCGTTACCCCCTCCCGTTCCGCCAGCGCCTCCAACTCATCGTGCAGGGCCGCCGCTGCGACCGGATCCAATCCGGCAGTCGGCTCGTCTAAAAAGACCAGCTCAGGGCGATGTAACAAGGTACGCACAACGGCCAGTTTTTGTTTCATCCCTCGGCTCCAACCGCCCACAGTTTCAGCCCGGCGTTCCCACAATCCAACCGAAGTCAACAGTTCCTTAATCCGTGCCCGGCGTTCCTGGGCGGGCATCCGCCAGATTCTGCCGTAGAACTCAAGGTTGTCTTCAGCGCTCATGCGCTCATATAGGCCATTGTGCTCAAGCAGGGCACCGCTGCGCTTACGGATTTCATCCGGTTCGGTTTGAGTGTTGAAGCCGAGCACCTCTGAATTGCCTGCGGAAGGCTCCAATAATCCTAATAACAACCGGATCGTAGTGGTTTTGCCTGAACCGTTCGGGCCTAAAAATCCGAATACAATGCCGGCAGGGATTTCAAGTGTCAGTTGATCCACGGCTCGAACTGTCTTGAAATCGCGGGTAAGTTCTCTCGTTCGAATTGCATAACCATTCATTTCATTCTCCAAAATTCTCCCTGAGTCATTTTGTCAGCTTGAGTTGAATTCAGGGTATTTAGGGATTTTTGTGGTGATTTTCCAGATTTAAGGTTATAAGCGAGCGTCCACACGCACGCACCCCAAATCGGGGAGTTCTCATAGAATATCCTTAGAGTCCTATTTTCATCGTTTACAAAAAAAGGCAGATGACTGGTAGGCGCAGGAAACCGGATATTTTTCTTCTAAGTTTAGCGGAACGCAAACGGATTGTCACTCTACATATGGATGGATTTTTTCCTGGTCATCTGACCAGACTGCAGCGCTCGATAAGCAAACTCGTTACTGAGTTTGGTCAACAAAATGTTTTATCTGGGCCCGATAAGTTTCAAATGCAGCCCGGCCCACATCGGTCAGCCGACAAACTGTAAGTGGAATTTTGCCATCGTAAGTTTTTTCGATCGTTACATACTTGGCTGCTTCCAATTTGGACAAATGCGAAGACAGATTGCCCTTGGTCAGGCCGGCTTCACGTTTCAAATACAGGAAATCCGCACTTTCCACAGTATAAAGGATCGCCATGATTACCAATCGAGCCGGCTCATGAATTAAGCGATCAATATCCGTCATCCCGCTCAGGTTATTGGTCATGTTTCTTCCTCATCCGCCAGCTTGTTATTGGCCAAAAAATGCCGAAGGACGATCACACCGGATATCGATAAAACCAGCCCGATCCCGCCATAATACACCGCCAGGCCCTGAAAATCTTTCAAGCCTACCAGGGCTGCGCCTCACTCCCAGGCCAAGGGAAATGAGAGCGAAAACATAATAGCGAGGTGTAAATCCTTGATTAGCAACGTAAGTGAATACGATTGAAAATATTAACGCCGTCAACAAAGGCATCCAGAAGGATTTCATGTCGGTAAAGGACAGAACAATTACCAGAGCCGCAGCAATGATTACCGCTGCCAATCCGAGCAAGATCCGACGATAACGGGCAGAGCTACGATACTTTACATAGCCAGTGCGCGGATAAGTTATCTTCTTCTTGAAATAGGTTATCAAACGATTCGAAGCCAGGCCGCCGCCCATGACCAGCAGAATGAGGAATAGATTGAGAAGTTGCGAAAGCAACGTTCCCGGCTCCAGGAAAGATTGGAGCGTAAAATAGGCCGCCATGATCAGGCAGAGCAGACCTAAACCAAGCTCTGCCAGGCCATCGATATTCCAATATCGACGTGTGTGCCGAATGGTATCTTCAATTTGGTCTCTCATCGGTTCTCCTAACACGCAAACTGGTTTGCGATACAAACTTGTTTACATTCTATCGCGGTTCCTCGGGAATGTCAAGATTTTTCCCCCGCCTTGTCTGTGAAGGCCCTGCCCGTCTTGTGGCACACTATTATCACAATGATTGTTGACCAACGGCTTGTTTTTTAGGATAATCTGGAAGTACCCCCCTCTTTACAATTATTGCATTTACCAGCTCACCAATGCATCGACCAAGGATTAAAAGATGGGACCAAACGGAGTTATTTTAATTACCGGGGCTTCTTCAGGGATAGGCGCGGCAACTGCCCGAAGATTTGGGCGAGCAGGCTATCGCGTGATTCTGGCCGCCCGCCGGCAGGAGCGGTTGAACAGCCTGGCAAATGAAATTAACGCCTATGGCACGGAAACGCTGGTTGTCCCCACCGATATGGGCCACTTTGAGGATATTCGTCATCTGGCGGCTGCCAGTCTCGAAAAGTTTTCTCAAATCGATATCTTATTTAATAACGCCGGATTTGGCCGGTTGGATTGGCTTGAAAATCTAGAAGCCATGAAGGATATTGAAACCCAGATCCAGACTAATTTGATTGGCAGCATTCAACTCACCCGGGAACTATTGCCGCACATGATTGCACATAAACAGGGGCAGATCATCAATATGGGATCGCTCGCCAGCCTGATCGGCACACCAACGTATACAGTCTATGCTGCCAGTAAGTTTGGCTTACGCGGATTCACTCAGGCGCTACGTCGAGAAACAAGCGTTTATGGCATTAAGGTGACCGGCGTTTATCCTGGGGGCGTTGCGACCGAGTTTAATCAGCATGCCAAAATCAACCGCAAAACCGGCGCCACCACCCCCCCCCGCCTGCGTTTGAGCGCAGAACAGGTCGCTCAGGAGGTGTTCCAACTTACGAAACGGCCCAAGCGCAGCCTGGTGCTGCCACGGATAATGTGGATTGTCGTTTGGATGAACAGCCTGTTTCCCGGGCTGGTGGACCGCTTGATCGAGGCGCGCTTTGTCATCCCGGAAAGGTTTTGAACCATCTCAGCAGCCATCCGTTTGGATCTTTGGGAAATCATGTAGCCGAGGTTATATGTGGGGGGGGCGGATTTGGGGGTGGCGCCACAGGAATCCCCGATGAGCGTTTATTTGAGGGGCTTTGGAAGTTCCTGGAGTTGGAAAAAGGTATTTATTAATCCATCCTTGGATAGAAATTTGTTCTCACCACGATGGCCCCCGGTAGAACCAAGATCAGCATATGCAAATGCCCGGTATCAAGAATAAAGCCCCCGGTCGACGGGGGCTCTGGCATACATATCGGTAAATTCTCAACACTCAACTAGCTCTGAACCTCTTGCGGCTCTACCACTGGAGAACTTGTTTTATCCAGCTCGGCCTGGAGCGTCCGGATCCCATTTCTGGCTTGCGTCAAAGAGCGGTCGAGCTCCATTTCCAGCCGCATCAGGGTATCTAAAACATATTCATCCGCATCACGCCGGGTGGTTTCTGCCTGGGCTCTGGCCTGGACAATAATTTGTTCCGAGCGCGCCTGGGCAGCCTGAACGATCGCATCCCGTTCAACCAGTTGTTCGCTCTTTTCTCTGGCAATTGCCAGTGTGCGATTGGCCTCTTCTTGAGCCTGAGCCAAAATGCGGTCGCGTTGGGCCAGCAGCTGTTGGGCCTTTTTTACTTCGTCTGGAATAGCGACCCGCATCTGGTCGATCAAGTCCAAGATACGGTCCTCATCTACAACGACCTGGCTGGTGAACCAAAATGACCGGCTTTGATTCAAAACTTCTTCGAGACGATCGACTAAGTGCAATATATCCATGACGCTCCTCCCCGGGCAGAATGGTTGAAATGCGATCAGACTGCAACAAAAGGGGCTGAATGTTATCCAAAATCAATATTTATTAGATTACTCGCAAACTACGATTTCGTCAACATCAAATCAGATTATGCCCATGAACTACATAAACGATTTGCTTTTCAACAAAGGCCCGCTAATCATGCTATTAATCTCGCATTGATGAGGTTGGTACGACCTGCTGGCCATCACCTAATTCACCAAAACGGTGGTGGAGGGCTGCTTCCACATGCAGAGGCACCATACTATGGACATCGCCATTCAAAGAAGCAATCTCCCGGACCGTACTGCCGGACAAGAAAGTGTGCTCTTCAGCAGTGATTAAGGCAATCACTTCAATATCAGCAGCCAGGCGATGGTTGGCCAGGGCCATCCGGAATTCATATTCAAAATCCGAGAATACCCGCAGGCCTCGCACGATCACCTCCGCCCCAATCGCATGACAGAAATCAACTGTCAATCCGCTATATCCCATGACTTTAATATTCTCGTCTTCAAGAAAAGTCTGGCGGACCATTTCGATTCTCTGTTCAGGCGAAAACAGCAAGTTTTTTAATGGACGATCATAAACCGCAATCACCAACTCATTGAATAATCGGGATGCCCGACGGGCAATATCGATATGCCCATAGTGGATCGGGTCAAAAGTACCGGGAAAAACCGCACGGATCATGACACCTCTTCATTCAGCAATTTAGATTGTAGCAAGAACGATGCCAGTTCGAAATATCTTTTTCACAATCATGCCGGCTCAACCGCGATGATTCGGCAAAATTGCACAGAACCTATTAGGTTTCAATCAGATTTTCAACTGATGTCGCCTTTCGGCAATTGGCCATCATCGACACCGCCCCAATCGGCTTCCCCCCAAAAATGCTGTAAGGCATTTTTGAGCAGTCGATGTTTGGCTTGATCCAGTTCCGGGTCGTCTTCAAAAAGTCGCCGGGCATGATAACGCGCTTTCTCTATCAGCGAAACATCAGTGAGGCTGGCCAGCTGAAGCTCGGCGAACCCAGACTGACGAGTGCCCAGGAATTGTCCGGGGCCACGTTGCTCAAGATCCTTTTCGGCTAAAACAAATCCGTCATTCGTAGCCGCCATCACCTTCAATCGCTCGTTTTCGATATCGTCAGCGCTCTCCGGTATGAGCAGGCAATAGGACTGGTCCGAGCCCCGGCCAACCCGCCCACGAAACTGGTGCAGTTGAGCCAGGCCAAATCGATTTGCGCCTTCGATTAACATCACTGTCGCGTTTGGAACATCCACACCAACCTCAATCACAGAGGTTGACACCAGGATGTCAAATTTGCGATCGCGAAAACCCGTCATGATTTCATCTTTTTCTTCGGGCTTCATCCGTCCGTGCAGTAAGCCAACTTTCAATCTTGGGAAAATTTCCTTTTGTAAGCGTTCGTGCTCTTCAACGGCTGCTTTCGAGTCGCTCTTTTCAAACTCCTCGACCAGAGGATAAATCACAAACGCCTGGCGCCCATCATTAACCTGAGTGCGGATAAGATTGTAAGCCCGCTCTGTTTCGCGCGGAGGCAGAACGTAGGTAGCCACCGGCTGTCGTCCAGGCGGCATTTCATCAATAACCGATAAATCCAGATCGCCATAGACAGTCAACGACAGCGAGCGCGGTATCGGGGTGGCTGTCATAACCAGCAGGTGAACTGAATTGCCTTTCGCACGCAGTGCGCCACGCTGCTCGACCCCAAATCGATGCTGCTCATCCACGATGGCCAATTGCAAATCCTGAAATACGACCGGATCCTCGATCAGCGCATGTGTACCGACAACGACCTTGATCGTTCCATTCTCAAGGCCTGCTCGGATCTCGGCTTTTTCCGATTCAGATGTGGCGCCAACCATCAACCGAACAGCTTCGGGACGCAACACTGCTTCTTCAACGAAAGAGACTGGCTCGCTCTCAAACTCATCCCAATTGGAGGCTGTTCCCGTCAGCACCTTGAGCAAGCTCTTATAGTGTTGTTCAGCCAGAATACTGGTGGGGGCCATCAATGCCGCCTGAGCGCCTGTGCGAGTCACCATAGCGATTGCCAATGCGGCGACAATAGTTTTTCCAGAACCAACATCACCCTGGATAAGTCAATTCATGGGCTGTCCAGAGCCCAGATCCCGGACAATATCCGCCAATACCCGCTCTTGAGCCCCCGTCAAAGGGAAGGGCAAGCGGCTGGTTTGGCCTTTCAACCAATCTGTTCCAACCTCAAATGTTCGCGCGGCGCGATTCTGCCAGGCTCGCTTTTGGCGAAGGACGCCCAGCTGCAGCATAAAAATCTCATCGAAGGCCAGGCGATGTCTGGCCGCGTGGAGATCATCCCAGGAATCAGGGAAGTGGATTTGAACCAACGCTCGCGAAAGATCGAAGAGATCGGCCGATTTGCGAAGCTCTAAAGGAAGATAATCCTGGACCCGGGGAGCCCAATAAGTAACGACCTGATTCATCAAGCGACGCAGCCAGCGTTGGGTAATATTTGCAGTTAGAGGATAAACTGGAACAATCCGGTTGGTATGCAGTTGCTGTTGCTCGAGCTGCTCCATTTCAGGATTGTTCATCACCAGCCTGCCCAGATATTGTTCAACTTTACCAGAAAGAACGACCTGAGTATCTTTATGCAGACGCTTGGCGATATAGGCCTGATTGAACCAGGTTACCCGCAAGGCCCCGCTTCCATCACTTACCACCGCTTCGACCAGCTGAGCCTTCCCACTCCGGATTGGACGTGTTCTGACGCTCTGCACCGTCCCAATAACGGTAACCTCTTCACCATACCACAACCGGTTGATCGGTTTGAGCTGGGAATAATCATCGTAGCGGCGCGGGAAGTGATATAACATGTCGCCCAGGTTATTCAGGCCAAGCCGGCCCAAGGTCTGAGCGTGGCGAGGTCCAACATTGGGCAAAACGGTAACCGAAGCGTTCAAGGCTGCGGGAGCGCCATACAGCTGAGCCGTCTCATCCGAGTCGCTTGGGCGGCCTTTTATCGAACGACTCTGTTCCTGTGACGTAGCCTGAGCCGCCGCCGGGGCAGGTTTTGGAGCATCTTCCGGCTTTGGATGAGCCGGAGCGGGTTTCTGGACAGGAGTTTCAATTGGAATATCCAGTTCACGCTGCAATCGCCGCATCAGACCGTCCAGCACTTCCGCGCGGGAACTTTCCACCAACCGTGAATAATCCCGTATCCGGGCCGCAACAGCTTCGATTAATTCCTCAGGGAGCCCGTCCATCCGGGCCTCAGCCTGCCACCGATCCAGAATACGATCCAATCCGCCCATAACAGCACGATTATCATATCCGCGTTCGGCTTCCAGATTAATATACTTTTGCAATTTGTGAATAGAAGGCTTCATATCAAGTTATTTTACCAAGGATTGATCCAACTGATGTGTGGCTTAAAGAGGTTCTTTGAGAAACTCTGTGGGAGAGTTCCAGATTTTGGGGGGATTGCGTGGAGCCGCACGCTCACACCCCAAATCATGGGTACTACCCAGAAATTCCGAAAGAACGCGGATTAAGCTTGTTTACGCCAGTCGGGGAAGGATAGATACAGATTATTGTCGAGTAACTACTGCGAAACCCAAGCCATTAGGTCCAACATGGGTACCAATGATCGTGGTTACATTGACGATCAAAGGTTGGGAAGGGACATCTTCCAGTGAAGCCAAGAGTTCTCTCGCATCTTGCTCCGCGTTGGTGTGCAGCACGGCTAAACGTTCCAATGGCCCAAGCTCCCGAAGCATTTGTCTTAACCGCTCAATGCCCTTGCGACGGGTGCGGGTCTCTCCCAGGCTGAACACACGGCCCCCTTCCACTTCAACAAATGGCTTGATGCGTAGCAAATTACCCAGGCGCGCCCGGGCCCAAGAAACACGCCCACTACGGCGTACATATTCTAAGGTGTCCAACATAGCAATCACTCGCACTCGCCGGCGCACATTTTTGATGATGTCGATAATTTCATCCATACCCAATCCACGCGCAACTGCTTGAGCAGCCGCCAGGACTTGAAAACCCAGGCCCAAGGTTATCTGTTCACCGTCGATCACGCGGACGCGATAGCCAAAAGCCTGCGCCGCGATGCTGGCGGCATTGTAAATGCCGCTCAGCAAACTGGAAGCATGAATGGATAGAATCTGGGTTGCCCCTTGTTTGAATAGAGCTTCGTAAGTATCTTGATAAATCCCTGACGATGATGTCGCAGTGGTCGGCGGGTTGGTCATTTGCGGTAAGCGGCGATAGAACTCTTCCCGGGTAATGCCTTCACCATCCAACAAACTCTGACCATCAATTACCATGACGTTAGGTACGACCTTGATCCGGTATTGTTCCGCCAATTCTTCCGGGATGTCGGAAGTGCTATCGGTGACTATCGCAATACTCATTGATCGTTATTCAATCGCTATAATAAACTGGTAATGTGGCTGGCAGCCTTCTTGAACTTCAATTTCCTGTTCAGGAAATGCCCTGCGAATCGAATCCGAAATCCGGATCACTTCTGGCTTGGGTATATTATCGCCATAAAACAGTGTGATCAATTCAAAATGATCAGCGTGCGCTTTTTGAAGCAGGTTCAGACAGGCCTCTTCCAGATCGTACGAGGCGTATACCAGTTTCCCATTCAGCAAAGCGATGATCTGCCCTTCTTGAACCTGCACGCCGTCTATCTCTACACTGCGGGTAGCAATCGTAATTTCGCCTGTCTCCACATCGTCCAGTGCAGCTGTCATTTCTTTCACAACCGAATCGAAATCTCCATCTGGCGCCAGCCGGAGCATTGCAGCCAGGCCCTGCGGGACAGTCTTGCTTGGGATAACCGCCACTTTTTTCACCGTCAGCTCTGCAGCCGATTGTGCAGCTAAAATAATATTTTTATTGTTCGGTAAAATAATAATTTGATCCGTTGGCAAATTCTCAAACGCATGAATAATTTCCTGGGTGCTCGGATTCATCGTTTGGCCACCTTCGATGATTTCGGATACTCCCAGACTGGCAAACACCCTGGCTATCCCTGAACCGGGGGCCACCGCGACCACCGCATTTTGTCCGGGCTCTACCGGCGCCAGGTTTGGCTTGGCTTCTCCACAATGCTCTTCAATTTCTTCCATTTGAGCTATCAAATTCTCGATTGCAACTTTCGTGATGGTCCCGAGAGACATAGTGTAATCAATTGGAAAATAGCGCTTTTCTGTGGGCACATGGATGTGCAGCCGATAGATTCCATCCCCTTCTCCTACCTGGATGGAGGTCCCCATTTCTTCTAACTCTTCATAGAAGCTGACAAGGTCTAACGGCTCTTTTGGACGAAAATCAACCACAACTTCAAAATCCTGGCCTGGCTCAATGGTTTCCATCGTATTTTCGAGGTTTAAAGCAGATAAAGGTTGGACGCTCAATAAGGCTGTATCTAACGATAAACCGTTGATATAACGCAGCATACCTTCAAAAATAAAAAAGAGGCCTTTGCCTCCGGAATCTACAACGCCGGCTTCTTTCAGCACAGGCAATAGATCAGGGGTACGCTGAACGGATTCATCAGCAGCTGTGACGACTGCTTCCAGAATATCCACTGGATCGTCGGATAGCTTGAGAGCATTCTCGGCTGCCAGGGCGCTGTCTTTCGCCACAGTCAAAATCGTTCCTTCGACCGGCCGCACCACCCCTTTGTAAGCTGTGTCCCGGGCTGTGATCAATGCTCGGACCAGGTTGTCACCGTTCATGGTCATCTGATTATCAAGTGCGCGGCGCAAATCCACGCCATAATTGGGAAAGGATAACCCCGGAGTTGCCCCGGGCTCCCATCAAGGCTCCATGGGCGATGGAATGAGCCATTTTCCCCACATTATGCTCGGCGGAACTACTGATTTCGTCAAAGGCAGCCTGCATGGTTAGCACCATATTGGTGCCTGTATCACCATCTGGCACCGGAAAAACATTTAATGAGTTCACGATTTGCTGATTGGTTCTCAACCACGCCAGGCTCGCCGCGATGAAGCTTTTCAGGATTTGCCCATCGATGGGGGTTTTACGAAAATATTCTTGCCGTTTTTCAGGCGGATCTACTAACATTAACCAGGCTCCTCCAAATCGAAGTCAGGATTGATTTAGGATCTTTCGGAAACGTGGTGAGAGTTCCCAGGAATTCCCAAAGAGGATTTATTGAGGCGATAAAGTCTCATGAATCAAAACTTGCTTCTTTGGGCCAAACATCCGAAAAAGTTAATCCACATCACTGACTCGTAATCCCCTGACATGCACATTGATATCTTTCACTGGCGTGCCCAATGCTTTTTCCACATTAAAACGTACGGTATTGCTCACGCTATTTGCAACGGTCTTGATCCGTGTGCCGTATTCGATCACAATATAGAGTTCAATGCTAATGTTTTGCCCGTCATAGTGGACTTCGACCCCATGAGTTGGGTCCTGAACAAGGACATGGGACAAGCCATCAACCAAATTTTTGGGGGCCATACCCACTACACCATAAGATTGTAGGGCAGCGTGATATGCAATGCTGGCGATCGCCTGTTGGGATACATGGATACTGCCGATTGGGGTGGTCTCATCAGTCATAGTCTTCCTCGACTTTTACATCCTTACGATTTTTGCTTCTATCTTGTTCAATGAGCACGCAAATGTTTTCGTGTTTTAAGCCTTCGTCAGCAAGAACATTTTGATTGTGCCCTTATTTTTACGGATGCACTAAATGTTTGTAGATGTGGTGTTCGATTTGTGCGACCTCAGCCGCCCGAATCAAACACCAAAAATAATTTTCTACAACATTTTCGTGCATCTCATTTTCACTCCACGCTTGCTCTCAAATGCTGTTTGTGGTATGATTACCCGGCTTAAAGCCGGGCAACAACATCTACTGATCCCGGCATTGACAATCGAAGTTCAACGTACACGGTGATGGGATGGCGCCGGCATCCGGGACCTGGCATCCTTTGAACTATGGTACGAACCAATAGCTCGCAAGCAATCATTGTGCAGGAAAGGATTAGTAAGATGGCGAAATGTGAACATTGTGGCAAAAAAACCACTTTCGGTCGTAATCGTCCATGGTCCAAGAAAGCGACCCAACGCACCTTCCGCCCAAATCTTCAAACCATCAGCGTCTATGAAGATGGGCGAAAAGTTCGAAAAGTTCTGTGCACCAAGTGTATTCGAACTTTGGTAAAGACCGATAAATAAAATCCGATACGTTTCAAACTGAAAATCGCGGTATTTACCGTGATTTTCTATTTAACCGGCAACTACCTTGACGATGTCACTATGCGGCAAGCAATCATACTCGGGGGTTTCGGTAATTGCAAGGGTAATCATGCCCAGGGCTTCACAAAGTTCAAAAGCTGATGAATTTGGTGTTGGGATTGGGCGGCTATGCTGCCCAATCCCAACACCAAATCTCTTTCTTGTGAAAGCCCTGAAATCATGCCCAGGAAATTCATAAACGTTTAAATCGGCGGGTTAATACGTAATACACCCATAAACAAAAGGGGATCAGCCCACCGACTGCAATTAATGTGAACAATCCAAGTAATAGCGTCACCCAATCGATATCCAAAGGATTAGATGCCAGGCTGGGTCCAGTTTCTTGATTCTGGCGGGCAGGTTGATTGTAAACCGGCGCAGAGTGGGCTTGATTATTCCAGGTTCGCTGGGCCGGAGCAAAAACTGTTTCACGACCTGGCGGGGAGAGCTTGGCTGGTTGGGCGACTGTTGCCGCGGCGGCCTGCTGTGTAAACGTCACCAGGACTCTGCCCAACTGGTCAGCAGTGCGATAACGACTGGATGGTTCTTTAGAAAGCACTTTGAGCAAAATTTGCTCCAAGGATGAACTGACCGCAGGGTTATACTTGCGAATAGAGGGGGGCGGAAGCTCTCGATGCATACGAGATAATTCTTCTGCCGAAGAATCTTCAAATGGCAACCGAGCCGTCAGCATTTCAAACATGACGACGCCTAAGGAATAAACATCCGAAGCGGGCGAGGGCGCTTCACCGGCAGCCTGTTCTGGAGAAAAGTATTGAGGTGAACCCCAGACAATCTCTGCTTTTTCATCCGGCGCAATCGTCGCCAATGCGCGCGCAATGCCAAAATCGACCACTTTCAAGCGCTTATCGGGTGTCACCAGCATATTCTGGGGCTTTACGTCACAATGGACGAGGCCAGCCCGATGGGCATAACCGATCCCAGCACAGGCCTGGATCATCAAAGCGATTGCTTCCTCTTCGCTGAAACGGCCGTGTTGGCTCAACATTGTTTTCAAATCGGTGCCCGGAACATACTCCATAACGATGAATAACCGGCCGCCATCCAAACCAAAATCGTGCACGGTTACAATGTTCGGATGAGAAAGATTTGCGACTGCTTTTGCTTCCTGCCGGAAACGTTCGCGGAAATCAGCATCGCGCGAAAAGTCTGTACGCAAAAGCTTAATCGCAACAGTGCGCTCCAGCATGCGGTCCTGGGCGCGAAACACCATCGCCATGCCTCCCGAACCCAGGCGCTCCTCTAACTGATATCGATTGCTCAGAACAATTGGCGCAGACATATTTTATCTTTTCTCAACAGCATCGTTTGAATTGTACCACTGCTTAGGCATGGCACAATTCTGATGTCATGGCAGGGGTGCATTCGAGATGTGTAGATTTGGTGTTCGATTTGTGCAGCCTCAGCCGCACAAATCGAACACCAAATCTACAAACCAATAACCTTTCAAAATCAAGTAAAATCCTTGAATGAGGAGACCACTGTCCCAAAATGCCTAGTGCTTACGTTATCTACAACCCGATCGCCGGGCGATATCCTTCCTGGATATTAACCGAGCGCGCAGCCGATGTTCTGCGCAGAGAAGGTTGGGAGATTCAACTCGAGCAAACTCAATCGACAGAGCATCTGATCAAATTAGCTGAGCGAGCCGCGGCCGACTCGGCCGATGTGCTGTTTATCGTTGGAGGAGATGGCTCAATTAACACAGCACTACCCGCATTGATCAATTCTGATACTGCTCTAGGCGTGCTGCCTGCAGGCACCGCCAACGTCTGGGCCCAAGAACTTGGTCTGCCAGGCCTGACCTGGACCCGTATTATGGCCCTGGAAGAAAGCGCCCGACTACTGGCTCATGGCCAGATTCGCAAGGTAGATGTTGGACTTTGCAATGAAAAACCATTTTTACTGTGGGCCGGCATTGGCTTGGATGCCTTTATCGTCCATCGGATCGAACCACGCCAGCGTTGGGAAAAACACTTCGCCGTTGTACATTATATGGCTTCAGCGATCTGGAATGCTGGCTTCTGGCGAGGCATTGATCTGGAAATTGAGGTAGATGGTGAAACCATTGGCGATCACTATGTGCTGGCAGTCGTCAACAACATTCATCTTTATGCAGGCGGCTACGCCCGCCTGTCACCCGGGGCGCGGCTGGACGATGGCTTGATGGACCTATGGATATTCAAAGGGGATACACTGGGCGATACAGTCCAGCGTGTGCTTGAATTATTATCTGGCAACCATAAAAAATCCGACCAGGTGACCCTGGTCCCATTTAAGTCCCTCATGCTAAAATCCAAATCGAATTTATATGTTCAGGTCGATGGTGAACCGGTTGAAGCGGACCAATCTTTACAGATCCGGGTCAATCCTCAAGCCTTAAAAGTATTGGTCCCTGACCATACTCCGCACCAACTGTTTGGTACTTAAATCGTATCTGCTTTGACAAAGTCACATTAAAAAGGATACCCAAATTTCGATATGTGTGGCGGGCAGCTGCCCGCCACACATATCGAAATTTGGTAGATTTCTTCGATTGTGACATTGTCAAGCTACTCAGGCTAGCGTTTGATATCTTGGCGAAAAAGGCGTGCGTGGGGCGCGCGCCCACGCACGCCTTTTTCGCCAAGAATTCCAGGCATAAGCTGTGTAGATAGAACCCGTCTTGAAATCATCTACCAAACTGATCAAAGGGATTTGTCAACATGAAGTTAATCAACTATATTCGTTCGGAACCATTGGCCGCTTTACTGCTCGCTTTACCGTTAGCTATCCTGGCTCATTACGCTGGATGGGGAGAACTTTGGGTTTTCATCCTTTCTGCGCTGGGGGTCATCCCAATGGCCGGGTATATCGGCGAAGCCACGGAATCGCTGGTGGTATTCACCGGACCAAAGGTTGGTGGCCTCCTGAACGCCACGCTTGGGAATGCCGCCGAATTGATCATCACAATCGTAGCCATTCGAGAAGGCCTGTTGGAACTGGTAAAAGCCTCCATCACGGGTTCCATTTTAGGGAACTTACTACTGGTGCTCGGAATGTCGATGGTACTAGGCGGTATTCGCCACGGCATTCAAAAATTTGAACGGCGCCAGGCCAGCCGGAATGCTATTTTATTGACTTTGGCAGTTGTTGCTCTATTGATCCCATCCTTGCTGAGCAATTCCATCGGCGAGGAAGGCAGCCTGCAGGTTGAAGCGCTCAGCCTGGGCGTCGCTGGTGTTATGATCGTATTGTATGCCCTGGGCATCATTTTCAGCTTCAAAGCCGAAAATGGCCCGCTCGGACCGATTACTACCGACGAACGCAAGCAAGCTGGAATGAAATCAAAACAAATCTTAAAAGATCATCAAACCGGCTGGTCCATCCGGACTTCCTTGATCGTCCTGGGCGTTTCGACCGCAGGAGTTGCCTATCTGAGTGAGCTCCTGGTTGGAGCCGTAGAACCCGTTGTCACCGGCCTGGGCGTATCAGAATTTTTCCTGGGCGTCATCTTAATTCCGATTGTCGGTAATGTTGCTGAACATCTGGTTGCCGTTAAAGTGGCGCTCGAAAATCACATGGACCTGAGTGTCGAAATCTCGATCGCTTCCAGCCTTCAGATTGCCCTGTTTGTGGCGCCCGTCCTGGTTTTTATCAGTCTTGCCATGGGCAACCCGCTTACATTAATTTTTAACGAATTCGAACTCCTGGCCTTGATAGCAGGTGTATTAATTGCGGCCCTGGTCTCTGCAGACGGAGAATCGAACTGGCTGGAAGGGGTTGAGCTCCTGGCTGTTTACCTGATCCTGAGTTTGGCTTTCTTTCTTTTACCAGCCTGACATTTGCCGGCTTTCTGGGCTTCTGGGATGCACCCCGCTAATTCCGCAAGTACCAGTTTGTCAAGTTTTGCGTTGAGCGATTAAATCAGTATGCGACGAATTTTAAATCCCTGGCTCCTGTTATCGGCCCTGATGGTAGGTTTGCTGCTGGCAGGCATTACGCTGCTCCTTTTATGGTATTCACGCCCTGGGCCTGCAGCCAGCGGCGATACCACTGCAATCCTGAACGTAATCCCCGCGCCGACAGCCACAAGGCCAATTCCTACCCCAACACCATCCGGGACGGCCACACCAACGCAGGAGATACCTCCATCTCCACTACCTGGCTTACTCAGTGTGGGCGCATATGTTCAAATCTCTGGTACCGGTGGAGATGGGCTGCGACTGCGCAGCCAGCCTGGATTGAGCGGCCAAACGCTTGTAGTCGGCGCCGAATCTGAAGTTTTCCGTGTGGACGATGGCCCTCAAGATGCTGACGGATACACGTGGTGGCATTTAGTTGGCCTTTATGACGAATCACGCCAAGGCTGGGCCGCCTCCAATTTCCTGGCTCTGTACCAACCATAGGAAAGTGCCCCCCAACAAAAGGGGATTGTCCTGTTTTACACAGGAACGAATTAACCTAACGATCCAAACCCTACCAAAAACGAAAGTGAGACGATTTCGATGAGCCCATTACGACCTGCATCCATCACAGCCAATCGGGAGACCAGTCAGCTGACAATCGTCTGGAACGATGGTCATGAAAGCACCTATTCCTTCTCCCTGTTACGGCATGCCTGCCCATGCGCAGAATGCCGCGGCGGGCATGATAACATGTCCGCCGAACCTGACCCGGGTGTGTTTCTTCTGCCCGTGGAAGATTCCCGAGCCACGCGCATGCGCAATGTTGAGGCAGTCGGCGCCTATGCCATGACCATTGAATGGGAAGATGGCCATCATTTTGGAATCTACAATTGGAACTACTTGCGGAAGCTTTGCCCATGCCCAGAGTGCCAGGGGCAGAATGATTGAGGACTTTCTTCACTTCCGGCGCTCTGTTCAAGGCATCCCGAACGCCCCTGCATGAAATTCAATACGAGCCGCCCAAATCGGAAAACAGGCGTGATGGCCGGCGTTTGCCGGCCATCACGCCTGTTTTCCGACATTCTCTCCCCTCTGGTGCCTGCGGCGCCAGGCAGGGGCTGGGATGGGTTTTAGGATGCCGATTCAGACCGAATATTAAATTCGGTCTGAAGTCATGTTTATTGGTTTTCATATATTTTGGACGGCCCAGATCGAATAACCCTGCTCGAGACTAAAGGTAGTCTCTCAAATTATGTTCAACTGCATAAGCTGCAGCTTCTGCCCGGTTGCTGACACCCAACTTGGAGAGAATGCTGCTGACGTAGTTGCGGACCGTGCCTTCGCCCAAAAAAAGCGCTTTGGCAATCTCACGGTTCGTTTTACCCTCCGACACCAATAATAAAACATGTTTTTCTTGTTGGGTCAGCGCAGAAAACGCAGAGGCTTCTTCCTCCTTTGCGGCTTTCCGAACTTCCTGGAAGATTCGCTGAGTCACTGCAGGGTCTAACAAGGCTTCCCCCCGCCCGACCGCCTCGATTGCGCGGACCAGATCTTCACCACCGATCTGCTTCAATACATAACCCGCAGCTCCTGCACGGATGGCTGAAAATAGCATCTCATCCTCAGCATAGGAAGTCAGCATAATCACTTTCAATTCTGGATATTTTTCAGCGATTTCTTCGCAGGCTTCTATCCCAGATCCTCCCGGCAAGCGGATATCCATGACGACTACATCAGGTGTATATGCCGCCACCCGCTCAACAGCCTCCCGAGCTGTAGCGGCTTCCGCAACAACTTCGAAGTTCGGGTGACGCTCCAGGAGAGCCTTCAAACCTAGACGGACCACTTCATGATCGTCAACCAATAAGATTCTCTGTTTATTATTACTCATTCATTCACCTTCAGGATTGCTGAATTGATTCCATCGCCCTGGTAGACGGGAGCAGTCAACCTCAATCATCCGCTTCGTCCGATTTTTGACGGCGGAAATCAACAAATCGATACCCTACGCCGCGTTCGGTAAGGATATATTTGGGATTGGATGGATCTTCTTCCAGCTTTTTACGCAGGTAATTGATATACAACCGGACATAATGAGGTTCATCCCGGTATTCGTAACCCCATACCTTCGCCAGCAGCTGGTCGTGCGAGATAACCCACCCGGCATTTTGTACCAGGTGGTAAAGCAATCGGTATTCGGTCGGCCGCAGCTTTACCAGTTCGCCATCCACCCAGACTTCCCGCCGATCGAAGTCCAATTTTAAGCGATCATCAACTTCAATCAGGCCATGCGAGCCGCCTCCGGTTGTCTCGGTACGGCGCAGGACAGCTCTAACCCGGCTGACAAGTTCACGCGGACTGAAAGGTTTCGTCACATAATCATCCGCTCCCAGTTCTAATCCACGAACACGGTCATCTTCCTCACCTTTTGCAGTCAGCATGATCACTGGGATATTACTAACTTCCCTGATAATTCTCAGCACTTCAAAGCCGTCAATATCCGGCATCATCACGTCCAACAATACCAGATCCGGCATGGAACTGCGGACTTTATTAATCGCCTGGGTGCCGTTAAAGGCTTCGATTACCCGAAAGCCGTCATGTTCCAGATTCAGACGAATAAATCGGACCATCCGTTCTTCATCATCGACAACCAGGATACGCCGGTCTTTCAAGCGAATATCTGTCATGGAACTACTCTCGGACAAAGCTAATAATCTCCTCTTCTTCGCGGCCGCTGACAATTTCAATGAAGTTAATCCGGCTGACCGGCCAATAGACGGTTACCACTCCCTCGTCCAGGTATTGCAGATCCTTGCCCTCTTTGGTCCGAGGATTGTTAATCGCGATCAACTGATCGGTTAAAGCAGGTAACTCTTCGATCTCCCCAACTACCGGGGATTCATTCTGAATGTGTAAAACGATCGTAAATGGCAAAGCAACCTCCAATCCTCAGGAACGGATCAAAACTTGAGTGATTAATTTACCCAAGACAAGAATATCTCCATGGGCAACTGGTTGGGGTTGATTGGGGATAAGTTTTCTCCCATTGACTCGGGTTCCATTGGCTGACCCCAAATCAGTAACTGTTACCAAGTTCCCATCTATTCTAATTGATACATGCAATCGCGACACGCCTTTTTCATACCCATTATAAGGTGTCAGGTCTAAATCAGGAATAATTGGCTGGCCTTCAATCGCTCTTCCCAATGTAATTTCTTCTCGATCGCCTAGCGGTAGAATCTGACCGGTCTCCTGAAAATACAAAGCGATTGGCGAGTCAGGTGGCAAGATCGGCGAATCCGATGTTTGTGGAGCGGCATGAACTGGTTCATAAACGGACGAAGAATCCGATCGTTCAGTGTCGCGGCCAATCATTTCACCATTGCCAAACACCAGTTGGACGCCGCAGTCTTGGCAAAAAATAGCGCCAAGCATATTTTTTTTCTGGCAATTGGGACAAGTAAGCATTAATTTTCTTCGCGCAAGTTTACCGGGAGCATCAAAGCCCGAGTACCATATTTGATTTGTTTTTTGCCTGCCTCGCTGATGTGTCGAGTGTGCTGAACACGTTCAGCCTCCTTAATGACAATACTGGCGAGGTCTCGCTTTCCTCGAGCCAATAATTGCGTGGCAAGATGTTGCATCAATTCATTTGCGTCAAACAGGTTGCCTTCTACAACTTCTTGGTTGATCCGGTCCTGCATACGATATAAAGTCATCTGAGAAACGGATTGAATGACGATTTTCGGAGGGCCCTCCGGCTGGAATACCGGGCTGATCGGGCGCCGCAAACGGAAACGAATCTTATGACCAGTCTTATTCATTGATGGAATATCCATCGTTAACGCACAATTTGCCAGGCTGAAGCGTTGATCTCTTGAGTTTATCGGTGCAACGACAAACTCCAACAACAGACGGACGCCGTTATTGTGAGGTAGCCCGCCCAACCGGATCAGCGATTCTACCGGAAGAGGTAATGTATCCGGCTGTAACCGAAGGACATACTGGAGCAATATACCGGGAGAAGTCTCTAATTTGAGGGTTAATTGTTCAGCGAAGGTTTGGTTTAAGCCACGGAATTTTTCCTGTAAAAATTCCGAAATATCGCCGGGATTAGCTACATAGACGGAACTCCCGCCAGTCCAATTCGCCAGTCGATCCAGAAAACCATCATTCCATTCATCACCAATGCCCAAAGTGCTGAGACTGACGCCATTGGAAGCCATTTTTTCAGCCAATTCAAGACAATTTTCTTCATCTCCATACGTACGTCCATCTGTCAGGAGAATGATGTGGTTAATCTGCTGATTGTTCAGGTAACGGCGAATTTCGAAATACCCGGCTTCCAGGCCCTGGAATATTTCCGTGCCGCCGCTGGGCTGAACTTTGCTTATTTTAGCTTCAAGCTCGTTGCGGCGATAGCCGCGATTTGCCGGCAATACAATCTCGGCCCGGTCACTGAATGACACTACCGACAATATATCTTGCGGGCGAAGCTGGCGTAGTAATTCAATCGCGGTTGCTTTGACTGTGTCCATGCGAATGCCACTCATGGAGGTTGAGCGGTCGATTACCAGGCAAACATTGAGTGGTGCAGCAATCTGCGAATTAAGGTCAACCGAGGAGACGATATCCAACAGCACATAAACCAGCTGACTTTCTTCGATTTTAGGTAGATTTGAACGGCCGTAAGTGATCTTGACATTCACTTCATCCCCAACGATCCGTACTTCTTTATCACTGATCGTTTTTTCGGCATCGACCGGATTCGGAAGTGTGTTGTCGTATTTTGTCCGCGCCTTGGGATCAGCTAATATCTCATAAGCTTTCTGAACTTGAATAAAAAGCTCGGTAGCCTTGGGGTCTTTTGAAACATCCGGATGCAATTGCCGGGCGGCTTCATGATAAGCGCGCCGAATTTCCTCCTGAGTAGCATCCGAAGGCAAGTTTAACAGCTCATAATAATTGGGTTGTGACTCCATCAAGTCAACCCTTAATCGGGCAAGTGCACCAGTATTGCCGTTATATTATCTGGCCCTCCGGCTTCATTCGCAGCAGCTACAAGCGCCGAACAGGCTTCTTGCGGGTTGGCCGATTCGAGAATAATCTTGGAGATCTGATCCTCCGATACAACTCCCCATAATCCGTCAGAGCAAATCAACAGGTAACCACCGATAGGCGTGGGCAAAGTGCTGATATCTGGAGTAAATGGTTCGCCCTGCCCCAAAGCCCGGTAGAGCACGTTTTTCTGAGGATGGACAGCCGCCTCCTCATCCGTAATTTGCCCAAGTTCAACCAGGCGTTGTACCAACGAGTGATCCCGTGTAAGCACTTCCATATGACCATCTTCCGAGACCGCATACGCCCGCGAATCGCCCACATGCGCAATCGTCATTTGCTCGCCACGAATTAATACCGCCGTCAGGGTTGTTCCTCCACCCTGAACGTCACGCAAGATTTGGCGGTGGGCTGCCTGCACGCCATCATCCATAATCTCCTGGATGGAAGCAGAAGGGGGCGTAGGAGTGGGACTGAACAAAGGCGCATACAGCTCCCCAATTGTGTGTGTTCCCAATACGCGAACAGCCGCTGCGCTGGCTAATTCTCCATGCTGATGCCCCCCCATGCCATCCGCCACAATATAGAGGCCGAAAGGCATATTGGTATCATCCGATGACAATGTCGTGGTCAAGGTGAAGAGTGAATCTTCGTTGTGATCCCGCTGCATACCGACGGATTGGGCGCATCCCACAATCAACTGAGGCGGGTCCATGGGGTATTTTTTCGGCCTGAGGGCTACTTCTTGGTGCCTGGGCTTATCATACTCGATAGGCTCAGTAGGGATCTCGGATGATTTCTTGGGCTGAGACTGACCAAATATCTTCTGAAAAAAACCTGCCATAGATATGTCCTCCCCGGACACTCCCAATTCATGCCATCAAGGCATAAATACGGTGATCGGTAGAGCCTATATAAATGATGTCATCATGAGCAACCGGACTGCCCGTAATAGGACCCTGAGTTTCGTACTTCCAGCGCAGTCTTCCGGTTCTGTATTCAAGACAATAGATGTTTCCGTCCACAGAACCACAATAAAGGGAATCTTTGTAAATAATCGGAGATCCGGTCACTTGATGGTTGGTTGTAAACCGCCAGATCTCTTTGGCAGAACTCGTTTCCATACAGTAGATATTCCCATCTACTGCCCCGGTGAACACATAACGATCAGCCAGGCAGGGGGTAGAGATGGTCGGTTTTCCAATTCGAAAACGCCAGATTACCCAACCGGTTTTCGCTTCAAGGGCATAAAATGTGCCGTCAACAGATCCAAAATATAAGACGCCCATCGCAATGACCGGAGAGGATGTAATGGCGCGTCGAGCTTTAAATCGCCATCTAACTTTCCCGGTGAAATCTAAACAGAATAAATCTCCGCTCTCAGTCCCAAAATAAACTGCGTCCTGATGAACCAGGGGGGTGGAACGAATCATCGCTCCAGCGTCCATGCTCCAGGCGCGCCTGCCGGAGATTGTATTGACAGCGTGCAGGTTTGCGTCATCCGAGCCGATAAAGACGTGCCCTTCAGCAATATAAGGTGATGATCGGATGGGGCCATAAGTGAAATAAGTCCAGACTACTTGATGGCTGGCGGCTGAGACTACATGCAAACGGTTATCTTCCGAACCAATATAGATATTGCCTTCATAAACAAGCGCCGTGCTCACCACACCTGCATCAGTCGGATACTTCCAAAGGAATTCACCATCTGCCGCATTGATTGCATACAAATTATTATCATAAGAACCCACATAAATCCGGCCATTATGGTGGGTTGGCGTGCCTCTAATTTCATCCTCGCATTGAAAGGTCCAAATCGGTTTGCTGGTATTTCCAGATACTCCGGATATTGAAGTAGGTATGGAAAGATGCGATAACAGGCCAGTTTCTTTTGCAACCTTTAACAGAGCATCTTTCATCTCCATGGCGCTTTGGAAACGATCTTCGGGATTGTATTGTAAGGCTTTCTGAATGACAGATTCCAATTGATTGGAAACATTAGGGTTGATCTGAACGACCGGGCGTTCTCCGAAAGAAAAAGGCGGTTCTAACCGCGGGTCCCGGCGGGTGAGGGCATGATGCAAGGAAGCCCCTAACGCATAGATATCAGCCAGAGGGGTAGCTTCACCACGATATTGTTCTGGAGGTGAATACCCCTCGGTGCCAATCATCGTCCCCTTTTGGCCAGTCTCAAAGGTCTTGGCAATCCCAAAATCAATCAGAACAACGTGATCCTGGGCATTGATCATGATATTGGACGGCTTCATGTCACGGAAAATGATCGCTTCTGGTTCATGAGTGTGGAGGTAATGGAGCACATCACATAATTCAATCGCCCAGCCAACAACCCGGTCTTCCGCCAGGAAACTATCCTGATCCGTGATAATCGCTTCCAGATCCTGCCCGCTGATCAACTCCAACACCAGGTAAGAGCGTTCATTGATCGTGAAGTAATCATAGATCCGTGGAATACCGCGATGATCCAGAGTCGCAAGGAGATTCGCTTCACGCTCGAAATTTCGAACGATCGTTTTGCGCACCAGGGGATCGCGCGCCTGGTTAATCATCTCCTTGACTGCCACCGGTTTTACGACATTGGGAAAGTGCATATCGCGAGCGCGGTAAACAGCTCCCATCCCACCAACACCGATCACTCCCTGAATCAAATAACGTTCTCCTAGAGTCGCGCCGGAATGCAAGTGTTGCCCCGGTTCGTTATTATCATTTGGATCAAGATTTTGAGTGATTCGATGGGTATCCAAGCCTATTCCTCACATTCTCCTAACGACACTGTTTTCGCCTCGATTCCAGAAACCATTCGCATTTATTTGGTTTAAGGCTGGAGTTGATTAACCGGGCAAAGCCAGCACGAACAACACCAATAGAACCTAAATTGTAAATCATCTAAACAATTATACAGCAAACATGGTTGCGGGAGGTGTATTCGGATGTGTAGATGTAGTGCTGTTCTGTTTGGGCGGTAAATACTCCAAACAGAACAGCTCACATCACTTTTTACGACATTCGAATGCTCACGCTGCGGTTTCCACAGGAAATTCTGTGAAAAGTCCCAGAAGGATCAAGGTACGAATGTTCATAGACCTATAGAAACATGAGATGCACAGACTATGCCATTTGGGCAAAACATCGCCAGCACGAACAGCAACTGCGATGCAAAAACTTTAGGATGGTCCAGCCACTTATTTTACCAAACCAATCCCATCTTGACATTTAACTCATTTGATAATATTATAGTACTATAATATTATCGTACAAGGATAAAAAGTAATGGCTACCAATTCAGAACTCGCCATATTAAGCTTGCTGGCTGAAAGACCCCGGCATGGTTATGAGATTGAACAAACCATTGAACAGCGCGGAATGCGCAATTGGACCGAAATCGGCTTCTCGTCTATTTATTACTTGTTAAATAAGCTGGAACAATCAGGACTTATTCAAAGCCGATTAGAAGCTTCGCAAGGAAAAGGACCATCTCGTAAAGTATATCGATTGACAAACGCCGGCCGGAATGCCTGGCAAAACGCAGCTCTGGATGCCCTATCAAATCCCGAGCCCTGCTATCAACCGGTCCAGATTGGGCTCTCCAACCTGCCTTTGCTTCCAAAAGATCAAGCTTTGCTTGCACTCCAATCCTATCTGAAGAAATTAGAGACAATCCGGGCAGAATTGACTGCCAGCCGAATGGGGCAGGAGATTCCCTTACCGTATCAAGCCATGGCAATGTTTGGGCTCAGCCTGGCGATGATTGAATCCGAAATCCAATGGCTCACGAATTTTCTACTAGAGTTCGCTCAGATGCCCGAATAAAGCCCAAGCAGCTAACAGGGCTTTCACAAAGCCCCAGAACTGAGGAATTTGGTATTGGGATTGGGCGGCAAAGCCGTCCCATCCCGACACCACCTCCCTTTCTTGTGAAAGCCCTGAAGCCGCTAACCATCTATCTTGACAATTCACATAAGATCGACTCGATGATGTCTTACAACAGGAGAAAATGGGGATGGAAAAATTTGATGCAAAAAAAGCTTTGAAAGCCCTTTACCAACCCTCTCAAAAAGAATTTTCAATCATTGATGTCCCAGAGATGAACTTCCTGATGATCGACGGGCAAGGCAACCCCAACACGTCCGAACGTTACACTGAAGCTGTAGAAGTTATCTATAGCCTGGCTTATGCAATCAAATTCCAATTGAAACCACTTGGCCTGGAATACAGTGTCCCCCCTCTGGAAGGGCTTTGGTGGCTGGAGGATATGACCCAGTTCAGCCTTGCCACAAAGGATTTTTGGCAATGGACGATGATGATCATGCAGCCGCCCTTTGTAACCAAAGCACAGGTTGACGAAGCGGTCGACACAGTCGCCCGCAAGAAGAAACCAGCCCATCTCAGTGAAGTACGGTTCGAACCGTACCGCGAAGGTCTATCCGTCCAAATATTTTATTTAGGAGCCTATGTCGATGAAGGCCCAACAATTGCTCGTATGCACGAATTTGCTCACCAAAAGGGCTATTCGCTGGCGGGCAAGCACCATGAAATCTATTTGAACGATCCGCGCCGAACCGCGCCGGACAAATTAAAAACAATCATCCGGCAACCGATCCAGAAAGCCAGGTAGATGGCTGATGGAAATTGAGCAATCCTGCGAATATAACTTGACCGGGTTCTTCGATCCGTCCCGAGATTTGAACGTCCAATCAAAATGGTCCGGAAGTCAGCCTCCCTTTGCAGGTTAGCTTCCGGACCAAAATATTTTCCACTGTCTTGGCCAGTCCAATTAATCCCGGAAATTGGGCACTTCAGCCGGTTTGTTATCCAGAACAGTCTCAATCTGCTCCATGACTTCATCGTTCAACTGATCGACTACCTGGAGCGCTTTCATATTTTCAACGACCTGCTCAGCTTTAGAGGCTCCTGTAATTACAGTGCTGACATTTGGATTCTTCAAACACCAGGCAAGCGCCAACTGCGCCAGGCTGCACCCCAACTGATCAGCGACCGAGCTGAGCTGCCGAACTTTTTCGATCATTCGCTGGCCTTCTTCACTATCATAGCGGTCACGCAGCCATTCATATCCTTCCAAAGCCAACCGGCTCCCTTCCGGGATGCCATCGTTATATTTCCCTGTCAGCAAACCGCTCGCAAGCGGACTCCAGGTGGTAGTTCCCAGGCCAATTTCGGAATATAAACGTGCATATTCATACTCGACCCTCTCACGGTGGAACATATGGTATTGAGGTTGTTCCATTGTCGGCGGGATAAGATGTTCACGGCGGGCAACGCTGTAGGCTTCCATAATTTGCTGGGCGCTCCACTCACTGGTCCCCCAGTAGAATGCCTTGCCCTCTTTGAGCACCTGGTTCATCGCCCAGACGGTCTCCTCAATTGGCGTGGTAACGTCCGGACGGTGGCAAAAGATCAGATCAACATAGTCGGTTTGCAAACGTTTGAGCGCTGCATTCGCGCCTTCCATAATATGCTTATAGGATAAGCCCGAGTTATTGGGTCCTTCGCCTCCCCAAAAGATTTTCGTAGAGAGAACCAGATCGGAACGTTTCCAACCCGTTTTTTTGATGACCTTGCCCATTACAATCTCGGCATTGCCATCTGCATAAGCTTCGGCGTTGTCGAAAAAATTCACACCGGAGTCATAGGCCGCAGTCATACAGCGATAAGCGATATCCTCGCCAACCTGTTCCCCATAAGTAACCCACGCCCCTAATGAAAGCGCCGAGACGCGCAAGCCTGACTTCCCTAAACGTCGATATTCCATCTTTTTAACTCCTTCATCAATTTATTCATTTGAGCGAGACAATCTTTGATTTTTCCGCTCATTTTGTTTGTCCTGAATACTATGGGACCAATACAAAGGTTCTTTAGTGTTTTTCCGGGATGGCATCCCAGATTTTTGTGCGGGCGGGCTGGTGCAACCTCACACCCCCAAAATTGGGATCATCCCACCTGATTTGTCAAAGACCTACAGCAAAGACCTGTTCTCCGGCATACATGAGGCTATATTTGCTTAAAGTTGATTTGTAAACACCTTGATACAACAAAAATACTACACAGCATATCTCTGCCATGCAGATATTTCCAAACTTGAAATGTTCATCAATTGCTTCAGCGAACCAGGATTACCCCATCCATAATAAGATAGATGCATCAACAGTGCAAAAGTGGCATATACGTTGAAATTGAGCATACAGGCCATTCGCAAGATTTATCATAGGCCAAACAACTGCAGGCGTCAATCCCCAATCAGGGTACATTCGAGTTGTGTCGATGTGGTGTTCGTAAAACCGCTCAACGAATCAGTGGATTTTCATCCTCATGGTGATCTGCCTCCCGATCTTTGTACCTCTCACAGAGAGTTTCCTAGAGACACCATTGATTACCTTCCAACTCCATCAGGAAGATAAACATTCTATAAATATGTTCATCTACCATTAATTATTGGGGTAAAATACCTAGGGTGATCGACCCAGATGGTACTCTCGTTTGGTTACTACGCTTCTCCAGGTAATCTGAGTTGTGCGCTAAAGATTGTACAGCCGTACCCTACCCACAACCCATCCGCCCTTCAAAGTGAAGCCGATCGACGAGAAAACCAAACTACTCACAGGCTAAGACGGTATGAACTTATTTCTGGCAATGCTCACTACTGGCAGGTAAGCATAGTTCATGAATGTTTGAAGCTTTTCCTAATCGTCTGGTTCAGAACATCCAGCAAAACAATTAAATAGTTAAATCTCAACATTTGATTGCTTACGACCCATTTTGTTTTTATTGTGTAAGGAGGCGTTTATGAAGGTCTTGCTACAAAAGTTGAAGAGATTTTTCTTCCCACCGTCTGGTTCGCCAAGGTGGGTAAGGGTATTACCATACGCTGTTCTGGGTGGCCTGACCTTGTTTGTGTTAATTGGGGCGGCCTATGGCTGGGAATATACAAACTCCCCTGAATTCTGCGGCACAGCCTGCCATACGATGCCGCCCGAATATACCGCCTACCTGACTTCTCCTCACGCTCGTATCGATTGTGTCGATTGCCATATTGGTAAAGGTTTCATCGCAACCCGCATAACGCGTAAAGCGGGCGACCTGAAGCATGTTTTTGCCACAGCTTTTCATGCTTATGAGTTCCCAATAAAAGCGCATGATCTACGCCCGGCTCGTGAGACCTGCGAACTCTGCCATTCTCCAGATAAATTTTCAGATGACAGCTTACGCGAAATCAAACGGTTTGGCGATGACACTGCCAATACACCTCATTCGATCTATCTTGTACTGAAGACTGGTGGCGGGAGTGAGCGACTGGGATTGGGCCGAGGGATTCACTGGCACATCATGAATAAAGTTGAGTTCCTGGCTACAGACGACTCCCAACAAACAATCCCTTATGTGCGGGTGACCGAGGATGACAACTCAATCACTGAATATGTATCCATCGATTCGAACATCTCTCCCGAGTCCATCAATCCAGACGAACTCGTTGAAATGGACTGCATCACCTGCCATAATCGCATCACCCACCTGGTTCCTCCACCGGAAGATACGGTTGACCAGCTGATGGAAACCGGCATCATCTCATCAGATATCCCTGATATCCACCAAAAAGCTGTAGAAGTCTACAGCCAACGCTATGACACAAACGGCATGGGCGTCAATGGGATCGGGGGATTAGTCAATTACTATTCCGCTTACTATAAAGACTATTATCAAGCTAACCAGGACAAGGTTGACAGTGCCATCCTGGCATTACAAAATGCCTACCAGGAGAGCGTCTACCCTGAACAAAATTCAGACTGGACCTCTCATCCGAACAATGTCGGCCACAAGGATTTGCCAGGATGTTTCCGTTGCCATGATGGCAAGCATCTAAATGCAGAAAATGAGGCGATCCGGCTGGAGTGTAACTTATGCCATTCAGTTCCCGTTGTTGCCGGCCCGGACGAGATCGTCGCCGACATTGAGATCAGTCGTGGGCCAGAGCCCGAAACACACTTCAATCCGAATTGGATCAACCAGCACCACTCAGCTTTCGATAACACCTGTGAAAACTGCCATACCACCGGCGATCCAGGTGGCGTTAGCAATACATCCTTCTGCTCTAACAGCGCCTGCCACGGGAATGTCTGGGAGTATGCCGGATTTGATGCTCCCGGATTGCGCGAGATCGTTCTAAAACAGCTACCGCCAACCCCAACGCCCCAGCCGCTGCCTGCTCAGGGCGCACTGAACTATATCGAGACGATTGGGCCCTTGTTCCAGGCGCGCTGCGGCAGCTGCCACGGGCAAAATGGGATCCAGGGCCTGGATCTGACCACCTATACCAGCGTCATGCAGGGCAGCGCCAATGGCCCTGTGATCGTTCCTGGCGACTCAGATGGAAGTCTTTTGGTGCAAAAACAGAGCCAGTCACAACCCCATTTCGGACAACTGGATCCTGATGAATTAGGTCTTGTTATCGATTGGATCAACGCAGGCGCGCCTGAAAATTAACCGTAAAATGCTTCACCAACATCGTCCGTCAGGATAAAGCGCTATGATCCATATTATCAGAGGTAAACCATGAGCGAAGATAAAACGATTAGCAGACGCTCCTTTTTAGCAACCGCGACCTGGACGATCGGAGGTTTAATCAGCGCTGGGCTGGCAATACCGGCCATCGCCTACATTGTTGGCCCAGCGCTGAAATCTGAGAGCGCCAAAGATTGGATGCTTCTCGGTTCGGTTACGAAAATCGAGCTGGGCACGCCAACCCTGTTCAAGATTAATCTTGAGCGAAAATCCGGTTGGATCGTTAACAAAGAAGAACTTTCTTTATATGCTTATACTGAGAATGGGCGTGATTTTGTCGTTTTATCGAATATATGCACCCATCTTGGTTGCCGGGTTCGTTGGGTTTCAGACCAAAACGAATTCTTTTGTCCATGCCATAACGGGGTATTTGATAAGCAAGGCAATGTTGTATCCGGACCACCGCCTCGACCTTTGGATCATTATGAAGTCAAGGTTGAAGACGACCAACTTTATGTTTTGGTAGGTTAATATGAGCTCAAGAATTGGTAACTGGTTGGATGAACGTTTGTCCTGGCGCCAGGTATGGCAAGCTATTTTCCTGCGCAAGATCCCGAAAGTCAACTGGCTGTATACCTTGGGAAGCGCCTCGCTTTTCGTTGCAGTAAATCAGATTGTCACTGGAATCCTGCTGACCTTATACTACGTCCCTACTCCAGATCACGCCTATGATAGCGTCCAATATATCACCACCCAGCTACCGATGGGCTGGTTGATTCGAGGACTGCACCATTGGGGCGCCAGTGCAATGGTGGTTCTGGTCGTGTTACATATGTTGCGAGTGATCTTCTACGGAGCATATAAGTTCCCAAGGGAAGTTACCTGGTTTAGCGGGATTTTTCTTCTCATCGTGGTGATTGGGTTTGGTTTTACAGGCTACCTGTTACCCTGGGATCAAAAGGCTTATTGGGCAACCACTGTTGGCACTCGCATTGCCGGCACTCCACCGCTGATAGGCGATTTCATCTTGCGAGTTGTACGCGGTGGCGAGGAATTAACTGCTCTCACGCTGGCGCGCTTCTTTGGCGTCCATGTCTGGGTGCTGCCCACCATCCTTCTGCTGCTCATTTCTATCCATCTGTATCTGGTCATTCGAATTGGAATTAGCGCTATTCCAAGGCGGGAAGATTAACCGATGAACGAAAAAGAGAAGCAAGCTTATCTAAAACAGTATAAGAAGGACAAGGAAAAGGGGGTACCCTTTTTCCCAGATATCATTTTCAAAGATGCGGTTGTCTCCCTAATCATCTTTCTAGTGCTGGTAGGATTGGCGTATTTTGTAGGGGCTCCGCTCGAAGCCCGGGCCAATCCAGCGGACACATCGTATACCCCGCGCCCTGAATGGTATTTCCTGTTTCTATTTCAATTACTAAAGTATTTCCCAGGGAGCCTGGAGGTCGTGGGGGTGGTGGTTATCCCCACCATCGCCATCGTACTGCTCTTCCTGCTACCGATTTTGGATCACAGTGAAAAACGCTACTTTAAAAGCCGCCCTTGGGTGACTTCGATCACCCTTATAGGCGTGATTGGCGTTATCTTCCTGTCCGTCCAATCGTATCGCGAAGCCCCTCCTCCCGCAGAGGCAACCCAAGGGGATGAGACCGCCGCGCTATATGCCAAGAATTGTGCAGGCTGTCATGGCCCTTCGATTGCGGTGCAGCCCGGCAGCAACCTGCACGACATCATCGCTCAAGGAGGTCATGAGGGCATGCCTGCCTGGAGCGGCGATCTTACAAACGAGCAAATCGACGCCCTGGCTGGCTTCATACTCTCACCGTCTGGCAGCAAGTTGTTCACCGAAACCTGCGGCGAATGCCATCAGGTTACTGAACTGGTGTCTGGAAATCCGATCCAACTTAAGGAAGCGATTGAAACCGGCACCAGCTATCCACCGCATGATGGGTTGGATATTCCGGATTGGACCACAGTACTGGACAAGCAAAGCCAGACAGCGTTGTTAAACTTCATGGTAGCGCCAGATGGCCAGCGGCTCTATGTGACCAACTGTTCATCTTGCCATGGACGTTCAGTCAGCTTTAGCGGAGATGAAGAAACTTTGAGGGAGATCATCAGTAAGGGCGGTTTGCACCTGGAAATGCCACCCTGGCAGGAAAAACTAAGCTCATCTGAACTGGATACGCTGGCAGCATACACCGTTGACCCCCAGGCGGTCCCAGAAGGCCAGGCCTTATTCGAGCAGAATTGTTCTAGCTGTCATGGACAACGCGTACCATCCCAGGACAATATCGATCAAGCCCGACAAACCATCAGCACAGGCGGGCCGCACGAAACCATGCCTGTTTGGGGAAAAATATTAACCAACGAGCAATTGGATGCGCTCGTCAGTTATACGTTCAGTACTTCCCAGGGAACATCCGTTGACCTCGGTCAAAAACTATTCGCCGATAATTGCTCAGGTTGTCATGGCGACTTTGGAGAGGGCGGCGCCAATCCCACCCGCCAAGGCGATATCATCGCCCCCATCAGTACTGCGGAATATTTGAGCACCCGCGACGACTTCACCCTCAAAGCCATCATTTCCCAGGGTCAACCGAATTTCGGGATGTCGCCTTTCGGCTCCAGCAATGGTGGCCCACTGAGCGACGATGAAATCAGTGCGATCGTCGATTATATCCGCAGCTGGGAAGCGAATCCACCTGTTGAACTGCCTCCAGAAATCAATGCTCAGCAGTTATCTGTCAAGGGTCCAGAGATTTATCAAGAATTATGCGCTCAATGCCATGGATTAAAAGGCGAGGGTGGGGTTGGACCGGCATTAAACGACCCGCAATTCCAGGCATCCAACACCGACCAGGCTATTTTTGATACGATCAACAACGGCCACAATGCCACATCCATGATCGCCTGGGGTGAGATTCTATCGTCCGATCAGATCCAACAACTGGTTATTTATATCCGTGAACTGAAATTGAGCGAAGCAGCCCCTGGCCCAACGCCAACAGCAGCGCCCGTCTCCTTTGCAGCCGATGTTCAACCAATTTTCGAGTCGGAATGCGGAAACTGTCATGGCAGCATGGGAGGCTGGGACTCATCCAGTTATGAAGCCGTCATGACGAGCGGTATCAATGCCCCGGTCGTGATCCCGGGAAATCCGGAAAATAGCTTGCTCGTCCAGAAATTGGAAGGTATCCAGGCAGAAGGCTCGATGATGCCGCCAAACAACAAACTGCCCGACTCCGAGATCCAGAAAGTCATTGATTGGATCGCTGCTGGGGCCCAGGATAATTAACCTGAATAATGTATATAAAGGATTCTCTGCCTACAATGTGTTGACAAAGAGGGTCTATCAGGCTCGATCTAAACACCCATCCGCAATGCAAAACGAAAGGCATCTTCGTCAAAGATGCCTTTCGTTTTGCTTGTACCAAACGAACATTTGTCACATAGAAATAGGTCATTTGCCACTCATTTTATTCTCATAAATGGGCTATAATACCCAACAGTTCCCTATTTTTTGATTGTGACATATATCACTAAATGTAGGCATAACGCCCACCAAGCATGTCAAGGAGGTAAGAGCACGTTATCAAATTACATTTCTGAAAATACGGTTCTTTGGGAATTCCTGGGGTGGTAACCAGAGAACCGGAAATATGCCACATTACAAACACAGGAAACAAATGCACATTGTACTGAGAGGAGAATTGCATGAAATTTAAATATATCGTCATCGGGGCCTTGATCCTGGTCTTCGGGCTCCTGCTGGCAGCCTGTGCGAACCAGCCGGTCCCAACCGTAGAGACAACCCCCTGTCCAACGGCGCCCCCATGTCCGGAATGTCCTACCCCTCCGACCCCGGAACCCTGCCCGGAACCGGTCGTGAAAGATGTACCTTTCCAGGATTTGTGGGTAAATTCAGCCCATGCAGATCAGGCAGCTGAAGCATTCATCCACTGGAATGAAGATGATCCGGCTGAAATTCCGGCGAGCTGCGCCCGCTGCCACAGCACCTCTGGCTATCAGGCTTATGTCGGGGCAGACGGCAGCGCGGTTGGCACCGTTGAGAATAACGCCCCGATCGGTTCAACGGTTGAATGCGTTGCCTGCCACAACGCCGGCACTGCCGTACTCACCAGCGTCACATTCCCATCGGGCGCGGAGATCACCGATCTCGGCGCTGAAGCGCGCTGCATGGTCTGCCACCAGGGCCGCGCCTCGAAAGTTCAAATCAACTCTGCTTTGAATGAGTTGGGCATTACCGAGAACCTGGATACCCCCACGCCTGAACTCGGGTTCATCAATATCCATTATTTTGCAGCAGCGGCGACCTTGTATGGGACCGAAACCAAGGGCGGTTACGAGTATGAAGGGAAATCCTATGACGCCAAGAACGATCATGTCGCTGGCTACGACACCTGCATTGGCTGTCATAACTCGCACTCCCTGATCCCCAAAGTCGATGAATGCAAAGCCTGCCACCAGGATGTCACCGGGCTCGAAGAACTGAAAGACATTCGTATGCAGGGTTCATTGGTAGATTACGATGGCGATGGTGATATCAGCGAAGGGATCGCTTACGAAGTTGAAGGCCTTGAGGCTATGCTCCTTCAGGCTATCCAAACCTACGGCAGCGAAATAGCCGGCTCAGCGATCACCTACGACCAGGCCACTTACCCTTACTTCTTCATTGACACCAATGAGGATGGCCAGACCAGCGAGGACGAAGCCCAATCTGGCAATGCCTACGCTTCCTGGACCGGCCGTCTGCTCAAGGCAGCCTACAATTATCAGACTGCTGTCAAGGACCCCGGGGCCTTTGCACACGGCGGCAAGTACATAATCGAACTGCTCTATGACTCGATCGAAGATTTGAACTCGGTTGTCTCAAACCCTGTGGACCTGTCCCAGGCTCATCGTATCGATGCCGGGCACTTCGCCGGATCGCAGGAAGCCTTCCGCCATTGGGATGCTGAAGGCGAAGTTCCAGCGACCTGCGTCAAATGCCACGACGGCGGCGGTTTACCCTTCTACCTGACCAATGGTGTTACCATCGCCATGGATCCAACCAACGGGTTGAACTGCGCGACCTGCCATAATGACCTGACGACTTTCACCCGCTATGAAACGTCTGAAGTTACATTCCCAAGTGGAGCGGTTCTGGATACAGGCAGTCTGGACAGCAATTTGTGCATCAATTGCCACCAGGGCCGTGAATCTACGGTCAGCGTCAATGCAGCTATTGCAAACGCCGGCGTTGGTGACAACGAGGTTTCAGACGCACTCAGTTTCCGTAACCCGCACTACTTTGCGGCTGGAGCGACCCTGTTTGGGACGGAAGCCAAAGGCGCTTATGAATTCACCGGTAAGGAATACAACGGACGTTTCATGCACACCGAAATGTTCGACACTTGTGCAGAGTGTCACGACGCTCACGCCCTGACAGTGAAGGTTAAATCGTGCAGTGCCTGCCATACCAACGTCCAAAGCGAAGCCGACCTCCACAATATCCGCCTGGATAAAGGCGATGCAATTGACTACAACGGCAACGGTGATACAACCGAAGGCATCGCCATGGAAGTGGCCGGGATGCAGGAAGCCCTATACGCCGCCATGCAGGCTTACGCCACCAATACAACTGGCACGGGCATCCTTTACAACGGCGCCATCTACCCGTATTACTTCGTCGATACAAACGGCGACGGCGTGGCTGATCCCGATGAAACCGATCGGTTCGTTTCCTGGACGCCGAATCTACTGCGGGCAGCTTACAACTATCAATGGGTAACCAAGGATCCGGGCGCATTTGCGCACAATGGTGATTACATCATGCAGATCCTGTTCGACAGTATCCAGGCTGTCGGTGGGAGCACCAACGGAATGACCCGCCCTCCACTGGCCGGCCAATAAACTTAAACCCGGAACACGGAATTTGACCTGGATTTCACCGTAATAAAAACGGGCGCTGCCAAAAAGCAGCGCCCGTTTAATTTCCTTACGAATTCACAGTTTGTTGAATACCTTTATTCCACCCGCAGCCTTGCGCCGCAAGCCCGACAGAACCGATCATTTGGGCCGGCTCGCTTGCCACATTGATGGCAGTAAATAAACTCGCTTTCGGGCGATTCGTTCCCTGCAACTGCCGGTGTCGAAATGGTTGAACTCGTCTTACGGCGCCGGCGCTTATCGCTTTCCCGAGACGAAGATTGCCTTCCGGACTGCCAGTACCAGATCCCTCCACCAAGAATGAGCACGAGCCCAAGCCCGCCAAGCACCCAGGGTAATGCCTGCATCATCGATGTCCGGCCAGCAGTCGTTTCCGTGATCGGAGCGCTGGGTTCAACCGTCAAAGTCGACGCGCTCAATTCATCCGTTGATTTCTGATAATCAATTGTCACTGAAAATTGTTCGCCTGCCCGTAAAGCTCCTACTTCGGCTGTATAGTAAACCAGGCCATCTGCTCGGGTTTGCCCACCCCCCATCCCCGGGGAAATTCGCATATCCGTAGCGCCAAGAGGTTGCTGAACCGAAATAACCAGCGAGTCGACAGCATAATCGCCCGGCCACTGATATTCAAAATGGCGGGCATTGTCTTGTTTTACCAGATTTGGGTCATAATACTCCAACTGGACATCCGGCGAAGTGGCCGTAAACGTAATTGCCGCCCAGTCACCTTGCACCTCTCGGTCGTAAACAACGGAAAACAAGGCGCCATCGGCCTGCCTGACCGCCACCGCATGCGGGTCGCCCACTCTGGCCGGGATCTGAACGGAAAGTTCCACCGGCGGTGAGACCTGAGCTGCCAGGGTCAGATGATAAATGACCAGCATATTCGGACGATCATACTCCGGCCAAAGATCAACTTCGGCCGATGCCAGGGTTACATTCCCCTGGGCCCGGGCGCTCAATCCCCACAAGGATGAAAGCAGAATCAGGCAGAGGGCGAGGATTTTTTTTGTCATTTTTTTCTTTCTCCTGAAAGAATGATTCCTGGAAATTTCTGGGGGAACATCTCAGAATTCCCAAAGAACCAGCATTAAACCTTATCGGGAATTCCTGGGGTGATACCCCAGATCTGGACTCTCCCACAGAGTTTCCTCAAGAGCCGGCATTAAGCATCTCCAATAGCAGATCGAATCTGATGTGCCAGTTCTCCGAATTCTGGAGTATACCGGATATCTTCCTGCCGTGGACGGTCAAATAAAACCGGCAAATCAAGTCGCAACTGACCAGGGCGGGGACTCATAACCAAAACTCGATCTGAAAGGAACAAGGCTTCCGAGATTGAGTGGGTCACCATGAATATCGTTTTCTTACGGGCCTGCCAGATTCGGAGTAACTCGAGCCCCATCCGCTCTCTCGTCATCGCATCCAGAGCGCCAAATGGTTCATCCATCAAAAGCACATCCGGGTCGTGAATCAGGGCCCGGGCCATTGTAACCCTTTGGGCCATACCACCAGACAAATCCCTGGGCAGAGACTGCTCGAAACCTTCCAAGCCTACTAATTCTATCATCGCCTGCGCCTGCTTCCGGGCTGAACTGGCTTCCAGGCCAGACAATTCCAATGGGAGCAAGATATTTTCAAAAACGGTCCGCCAGGGCATCAAATTGGCTTTTTGAAAGACCACTCCCAGCCCACGGCTCGGACCGTTAACCAACTGGCCCTTATAAAACACACTGCCATGCGTGGTAGGCAGCAATCCTGCCATAATCCGGAGCAAAGTGCTCTTCCCGCTGCCTGATGGTCCAAGCAGGCAAACAAACGCTTGCGAGGCAATTGAAAAAGTAACCTCATTCAGCGCGTGCAAGCCGCCATTTTCGTTTTGGAAAATCGCGCTCAGTTCCTGTACTTTTAATATCGGATCTTTCTGCTCATCCATGACATCGATTTAAGGTTGAACAAACTGGTTGCTGAAAGCCGCCTGCAAATCCAATGGCGTCTTCAACAATCCCATATTCAGAAGAACATCTTGCATGTTGGACCAGGCCTCGGGAGAGGCGAATCCCGGCCGGTCTGTTTTCCAAAACTCAATCGTTGCAGCCAGTACTTGCCTTTGGATCTGGTTCTGATCCTGATCCAGCCCTTCAACGTACTTCTTACTGATCGTGTAGGCCTCGTCAGGATTGTTGACCGCATCCGTAATCCCCTTCAAACTGGCCTGGACCATGCTCCGGATCAATTCCGGATGCTCCTTGATTGTTTGTTCATTCGTAATCAACCCGTTGGAAGCCAGATGGACATAATCGGCCACCCGCATCGTATCGATATCATAGCCTCTGGCCTGCAATTGGAGGGGTTCGTTATTGGCATATACTACTACCGCCTGCTCCTGGCCGGCGATCAAAGCTTCGACCTGGTTAAAGCCGATTGAATCGAGGGTTACATCGCTCTCCTGCAAATTGGCTGCCGATAGCAAGGCCTGCAATCCGATATAACTGGCGCCATACAGACCAGGCAAACCAATTTTCTTACCTGCCAGATCCTGGGGAACCTGGATGCCGCTGGAAGCCATGGAGGTGATAGCGACGGGCGAATCTTGCCACCAGGTCATGACATAGACAACCGGAAGGCCCTGAGCCCGCGCTAATAGAACCTGTTCAGCAGAGGCAATCGCAAACTGCAATTCCCCAGCCCCCACCAGGGAAACGCCATCTGTTTCGGTGCTATAGTCAAAATCGATCTCGATGCCTGCATCCCGAAAATAGCCTTTATCGACAGAAACATAGAATGACGCATACTGCACATTGGGTATATATCCCATCGGCAAGCGTATTTTCGTTAAACCGGATGAAGACACTTGAGGCTGTCCACTGCAGGCAACCAAGGCCAACAGGGCGACGATCAGGAAAATTCCGAATAGGTTGGGGCGTGATTTCATTGAACTCCTGCCTATCTTTCAGAAACAATTAGTTTTTCGGGTTTTTTACTCCAGGCCAGCAGCCTGGATTCCAGCCAGACAACCGAAGCATACAAAGCCATCGCCATAACCACCAGCGCAAGCACTGCAACAAACACCAGGGCGGTATCATATTGCCCGCGACTGCGGTTGATCAAATAACCAAGCCCACGATCAGAGCCCACAAATTCCCCGACCACTGCGCCAATCACGGACAAGGTAGCCCCCACCTTTAAACCGCCCAGAAATACAGGCAAAGCCGCCGGCACTTCCAGGCGCGTAAAGGTCTGCCAGCGGGTGGCAAGCAGCGACCGCATTAAATCCCTGAGATCTTCCGGTACAGTGCGTACACCAACGATCGTATTGACCAGGATAGGAAAAAACACAATCAACGCACAAATCAAAACTTTAGAAAAAAGGCCGGACCCAAACCAGATAATTAATAGAGGCGCAATTGCAACCGTGGGGACGGATTGGCTGGCAACGATATATGGCGCCATAATGCGTTCAATCGCGATCGATTTCGCCAATAAATATCCCAGGATGCTGGCCATGCCGCCCCCCAGAAAAAGACCCGCCAGCACCTCGAAAAGCGTATACAGGCTATGGCGCAGCAAGCTGCCATCCATCAGAACCTGTAAGAAGCGCCGCCAAACTAACCCTGGACCTGGCAGGATGACAGGCGGGATATTGGCCATGCGGACGATCAAGGCCCACAGGCCAATCCCCAGGACCAAGGAAATCACAGCCAGTAACGAGGACGATCTTCGACCAGCGAGACGAGCCAGGTAGGATTTTTGTTTCTTTCCATCCGTATACATAATTAAGAAAAAACCCCGATTACACACTCGATCGGGGCAAAGTTCAATCTACGTTGAAGCACACACCCGGGCTCAAGCATGGTAACAGCTTGAAAGGGACGTGTAAAATTATCTTCAACGGAAAGCACTACCTTCTTCCATCCGGACTATACCGTCGGCCTCGGAATCTCACCGAATCATGCTCCTGCGTTGAATAAGCAGGGGCTCGCGGGCTTTACCGCCGGTCGGGAATCAGGCAAGATTGCCTTTCACCCTGCCCCGAAGGTATTTTCAATACACTTGGGTCTCTGGGATATTCTGTGGGATACCACCACAGGAATTACCAATGAACCAATACACTTGACAAGTGTATTTCTTGTACGATTTGTTACAATTATAACTTGCGCTTGAAGACCGGTCAATGGAAGGTCAGATTGAGGCGCCATTCCGTAACGCGGCAATATTGTCGGCGACGCTGGCGTTACGATTGAAAATGCCCGAACCAACGACCAGGATATCAGCGCCAGCTCTGGTGACTTCCCCGGCATTATCCGGTTTAATCCCCCCATCCACTTCGATTTCGACCCCCTCCAGAGCGCGGTCTGCCAGCATTTTTCGCAATCGGGCAATTTTGCGGGTCGTTTCCGGAATATAGGATTGCCCCCCAAAGCCAGGATTCACCGACATAATCAAAACCTGTTCCACATCGGGCAGGATCTCTTCCAGGCTGACCAGCGGTGTGGCTGGATTCAGGGTAACGCTCGGACGCACACCCAACTCGCGAATTTGTTGCAGCGTGCGATGCAAATGGGGGCAGGTCTCCACATGCACCGTCAGGGTATCAGCCCCCGCTTCGGCAAAGGCCGGAATTAACCGTTCCGGTTTCTCGATCATCAAGTGAACGTCCAAAGGCAATCCAGCCCGGTGAACGATCGGCTTGATAGCTTTTAAGACCAGTGGCCCAATGGTCATGTTAGGCACAAAGTGCCCGTCCATCACATCCACGTGAATCATATCCGCTCCGCCTGCGATCGCCTCTTGGACTTGCTCACCCAGGCGCGAAAAGTCAGCAGAAAGTATCGAAGCTGCGATTTTTACACCCATGATATTGCTCCTACTTTGCTCCTGGTCTCCAGGGTTCAGAAGGTTCTTTTTTTCTCAATCCGGATCCCACCTGGGCTGGCCACAATAACTTCATCAGCAAGATCAAGAAAAAGGCCATGCTCCAGGATGCCGGGCCTATCCGCCAGAGTGCGAGCAAGCCCGTAATAATCCTGGATACCCCCATCAACATCAAACCAGCAATGCGCCAGGTAATTGCCGTTATCCGTGATTGCAGGTTTTCCATTTAAATCGAGGTCGTACTCAACCCGGCAGCCCAGTGTCCGCAGCCATTGCAAGTGCGATTCCGCCTCAAAAGTCAGGATTTCTACCGGCAGAGGCACATGGGTCCCTAACCGGGGGACAATTTTGGTATCATCCACAATGATTACAAGGCGATGCGCATGAATCTCGACCACTTTTTCCCGCATCAATGCCCTGCCCAGCCCTTTGATCAAATTCAACGCTGGATCCACTTCGTCCGCGCCGTCCACCGCCAGGTCCAACACTGGATTTTGAGCGAGATTCGTCAGGGTGATCCCTAATTCGCGTGCCCGCTGGACTGTTTTTTCGGAGGTTGGAACTGCAACAATATCCTTCAACTCTCCTCGCTGGATCCGCTGTCCCAACATTTCGACAAAGATTGCTGTCGTAGAACCGGAACCCAGGCCCATTACCATTCCATCACTCACTTCATCTAAAGCCGCGGCCGCGGCTTGCTGTTTTAATTGAAGAATGTTCTGAACTCATAGAAAGCCAATTCTCTTTTCTTAACCTGATTAGATTAACCTGACCCCACCCGCGTGAAAGGCGGAATTATCCGTCTCTCCGCTGATTAACAGTTTATCACATCCAGGCAGATATATACGTTTTGGCTTATTGAGAATTCCTGTGATGGTATCCCACAGAGTTTCCTGGAGAGCTTACCTTTTGGGTCCCTGGAAAATTCTGTTCCTGTGGGAGTCCTCCACATCCTTCTGACGCCAAAAGAATGGAATTATTGGCGAAATGACATGGTAGCCGGGGCTCGCCCGGCTACCATGTCATTTCGCCCGACTTCCACGCGTCAGGGAAGAAGGAAGACTGTGTATCGGACTTCGCCAAAGAATCGGAAGAATCCAATAGACAACAAATGACTTGCACTCCGGCCCTGGATCGGTTATAATTTGGCCCGCACCTCAGGGCGCGTAGCTCAGCTGGTTAGAGCGCACGGTTCACATCCGTGAGGTTCGGGGGTTCGAGCCCCTCCGCGCCCACTCGGGACTCCTGGTGAATGACCAGGAGTTTTTCTTTTTGATATGCCAGGCATTCTTGCCCAGTATCAAGTCGGCCTGATGAACCAACCTGAAGTATTCAACGCCATCGCCCATGAAATCAAATCGCCGGCATTGCTTATCCAGCAATGCCGGCGATCATTTTTAATATAACCCAGACCGGATTATTTTGGGGATTTATCCTGGTTTCCCAGATTTGGGTGGAATGGTTGTAAGGAAACCACGTATACATGTCCAACGTCCTGACCGGCGAAGTCCAAACCGACGGCAGTAAGCATGAAATCTTCCCGTTGGTCATTATTCAAGTCGCCCAGGCCCAGTGCATCCACCCCCAGATTATCGCCGGGAATATTGCCCGTGATCGTGCGCATGAGCGAGCCATCGGCTCCGGAGTAGAAGTAGATCTTGCCCTCAGCGGTTGAGCCAGCGGTATAACCCGCGACGATCAGGTCCGGATTTCGATCCAGGTTGAGGTCAGAGATACCTCTTCCTGGTCCAAGCCCTTCACCCGGCTCGCCCATGAAGCTATACAGCGTTGAGCCGTCTTTTCCCGAGTAGATATAGAGTGCTCCATTGCCATTTTCAGCATTGTAATCACCGACAAAGATATCTGGATAACCATCCTGATTGATGTCGCCTGCGCCAAGGCAGAAGAAGGTCCCATACGTTTTGGGAGTCCCGGGAGCGCCCTGAGGATGGAAAGTGTAGATCGGCGTGCCGTCCGCGCCCGATAGTACGTAGGCCTCACCATTACCGTCGGGCCCGCCACCAGCTGCGGCGGCAACCACATCCGGAACACCATCGCCATTAACATCACCCAGCGCGCCAACCCCACCGCCCAGGCGGCCATTGGCATAACTGCCGGGATAAGACCATAACAATGCGCCATCTTTCCCCGAATAAGCATCTACCCGACCAGCTTGCGGCAAGGAAGGGTGTGGGGAAAAACGCGTGGCCCCGACGATCAGGTCAATCGTTCCATCACCATTTAAATCGCCAGCGCCTGAGACAGATGCGCCAAAACCATTGCCAGGCGCATCCTGGAATTGATGCAGGATCGATCGATCCGCTCCGGAATAAACGACTGCCAGATTCCCCGCCGGACCACCGACGATGAAATCCGACACACCGTCATGATTGACATCGCCCACTGCCCGAGCTGAGTAACCGAAATAGTAAGCGTCTGGAGCAGTGATTGTATCGATCAGATCGCCATTCCCACCGGAATAGATATAAACCTTGCCAAAGCCGCCATTGTAGAATGGGGCCGTCACCAGGAAATCATTGACACCGTCGCCATCCAGATCACCCAATTTGGCACCTAACCAACCGAAACCATCCCCGATGTTTTCCCCGTCCATCGTAAACAAGACGCGGACGTTTTTCTCCTTGAACGGCGCAGGCTGTTGGACGTCATGGCGGTTCAACCCTTGCCTGGCGGTCAGACCGGAGCCGTCCGTTTCACGATTTCCATTTGGATCCATTCCAGGACCGCTGGCCTGGGCGGACGATGAAAACAGACCGACCAGCAATCCGGCAATCGTCAGAACAGTGCTGGTGATAAATATTGGTTTTCGATTCATGGGTTCCTCCTTTACTATCGAATCTTGACCCCATGATCATAGCGGAGGAACGGTCGAGCGGCTATCAAAATCTTGCTCAAATTCAAATTAAGAGACCGGTAAATCTGTCAGCAACTCCTGCAAGGCGGTGGGCGGGCGCCCATAGGTCCTCCGAATTGCCTGAGTGAAATGGCTGTGACTCGAGAACCCCAGCTTATGGGCTACGCTGGAGAGATCGCACCCACCGGGCAGCACATACGCCAGAGCAGCTCGCAAGCGAATCTGCTCCAGATATTGATGGATGGTACTACCGGTCTCCCGCCGGAAGATGCGGCAAAGATGGTAAGGGGAAACGTACAATTCCTTGGCCAGTTCTTGAAGGGTGAATGTCTCACAGAAACGGTCATTCAGGATTGCCTGTGTCTGCTGAACCAGGTCCCGGTGCTCGCGTTGTGTGCGGGTGCGCGTTGGAGCGAGGCGGTCATCCCGCGGACGCAAGCGGTGAGCCGCTGCGATCGTCCGGTTGAGAATTTCCAGGCTGATTTCTTCCACATACAGTGGATCGCAATCAGGATCCGCCCGCAGGCGTTCAACCAGGCAGCGTTGCAGCAGGTAGGTAGCGGCATCAGCCGGGCTATGTGAAAAATCAAAAGGCCGGTCTCTGCGATCCTGTGCGCTCAAGTCATAAGGCAGCATGGCAGAAACCACCAGGGCAGGATCAAAGGCAAAATACTCGCACTTGTCGCCTTCTTCCGAAGCACTACGGCGCTGATATGGCTGGCGCAGATTATAGAAAACTACCTGATTGGGATCGGACAGAAAGGGCCGGCGGCCTTCTTGGTTAATGATAACACTGGTGCGTGGAAATACAATCGTGTTGCCTTGCTCGATTGGCCCCGCTTCCTCAAAGTAAAAATACCAGGGAGCGCAGCGGAAGGAGCCAATAATGACTGTGGCGCTTGAATATAACAGAGTCTCTTGATATCCAGTGTACATAGCTATTATTTATACCAAACATGTCCGATTACGGTTCAAGTCGGTGAAGTGGTGAAGCGCCCTGACAGATAAAAGCAACTCCCCCGGCTCCAGAAGGAACCGGGGGAGTTTGAGACGAGAAAACAGGATCTGCCAGGGCAAAATTTACCCCTGGCAGATCCTGTTTTTCGCTTTTTCTCGAGTCCAGCACTTACATCGTAGCATGGTCCGGGCGCGAGATAACCATCCATCCAGCTATCGCCAGACCCCAAATCGCCCAAACCAGGGGTGCAGGTTTGACCATGCCCCAGACGACTGCATCCACCATGCCATGTGTGACCAGCGCCAACTGGCTGCAGATCAGGGCAGCGCCAAGTCCAAGCGCCCAGGTTTGGCTGTGGCTGTGCCCAGCACGGTATAGTTTCCCGGCAGCTACGATGGCCAGGCCAAAGACCGACAACCAGGCGATCAACCCGGGCAGGCCCAGATCGACGGCTACCTGTAAGAATATGTTATGCGCATGGGCGATCAGGCCCGGGGCAGCGAAGAAAAAGGGATACAACAAATCAGCCACATGACCGAAAGTGCCCATGCCGACTCCGGTCAGGGGAAAATCCTGGATCATGTAGATCGCCCGGGACCAAATCTCCTGGCGCCCATCCAGGGTAGTGACAGAACTGCTGGCGACCAGCATCTCAAATACAGATTTTAACCCGAGCAGATAGATCGCCGCCCCACCGGCAACCAGACCCAGCAGCATCAGGAGCCAGCCTCGCCGCCAGCGCAAGACCGCCATCAGCATGGCCGCCAGCCCAAACCCCAGCCAGGCACCGCGCGATTGGGTCAGTACCAGCACCAGAGCAGACACAACAACGATCAACCCGGCCAGCAGCCGCAGGCGCCGCGAATCCAACCGCCAGGCCGGCCAGGGCCAGCCAAAAAGCACGATCGCCAGTGGAAAGGGCATCAAGATCGCCAGGCTGCCGGCCAGCACATTGGGATGGACGCTATCGGACACCAGCACGCGGAAAGATTCAAATAAGCCAGCCGGCAGGAAAGGCAGCTTTCCGGACGGCCACATCACGCTGAACGGCGCCAAAGCGGCCATGGACAGACTTACCAAAGCCAGTCCGGCCAAGACTCCGTACAAACGGGCGGGCGTCACGGCCCAATTCACGATCGCATAGAACAAGGCCAGACCGGTCAGCAAACGATAGACCTGCAGCCAGGTAGTCTCAGGCACAATCGTCACCCACAACGTGACCGGGACCATCAAAAACAATCCAGCCATGCCCCAGTCAGCTGGCGTGGGCCGGCTCAGCCGGCCACAGGCCAGCCAGCGCAGCGGCCAGAAAACGGCTGCGATCCCCACGGCCAGGGGCAAAAAGCGAGTAGACAAAAAGCTCGCCGCAACCGCCAGGGCGACGAACCAGATTTCCTGTTCAGCCAGGCGGCGGGCGAGTGAGCGAATGCGCAAAGGACCGGAAATCAAACCGAATTTTTCCCCGTCCCGGTGGAAACAGCCGCATCCGAGGCCGCCAGCGGCTGCCCATCGCGCTTGGTGTGCTTTCTGGAGCCGCCCGGGCCATCGTCCTCGCTGTAATAATCATAATAAGTGTAATAGCCCCGGTTACGATAATAGCCGTAGCGCGAGCGGCCAAGCTCCACCTCGTTGAGTACAATCCCCAGCACCCGGGCGCCGACATGTTCCAGCTGATCCACTGCCAACCGGGCCGCCGCCAGCTTGGTGACGCCGGGCTTGACCACCAGCAAGACGCCATCCACGCGGGTGGCCAAAACGGTCGAGTCGGTGACAGCCAGTACGGGCGGGGTATCCAATACGATCGTATCCACCAGTTCACCAATATCCGCCAGGATCTGGCTCATCTTTTCCGAACCGAGCAGCTCAGCCGGGTTGGGCGGGATCGATCCGGCTGTCAGGGCGCGCAGGTTCTCGATGCCGGTTTCCTGCAGGCTCCCGTTCAGATTTACCTGAGACTGGACGAACAGGGCGCTCAGGCCCTGACGATTGGACAGGCCGAGGCGCTTGTGCACCACCGGGCGGCGCAGATCCGCTTCCACCACTGCAACTTTGCGGCCGCTCTGGGCCAGCGCTGCCGCCAGATTGGCTACCACAGTCGATTTGCCCTCTGAAGGAGAAGGGCTGGTAATCAACAGCGTTCGCAGCTCACGGTCCACGCTGGCGAACTGGATATTGGTGCGCAGCGAACGAAACGCCTCAGCCACCGGCGAACGCGGCTGGGCAGATACTATTGGCTGGCCATCTTCGGAATTGTGCCGGGCAATGATGCCTAACACCGGCAAGCCCAGTTGGCGGGTAATCTGATCGGGATTAAGGGTATCATCCAGGGCTTCGACCAGGAATACGAGCCCGACCGCCAGCATCAGGCCGACAATCCCGGCCAGGACCGTGTTGATGAGGGTACGCGGGCGAACGGGAACTTCCGGAGTAACCGCCGGGTCAACCTGGACTACATTGGAGGTGGCCTGGGCTTCGGCTACCCGCACTTGTTCGAAGGATTGCAGCAGGGAGGCGTACGTCTGGCGGTATTGGGCCAGGGCGGTCTCCAGCCGGTCGCGTTCCGCCTGGCTGGCCTCACCGCTATCCAGGGCCGCAATCCTGCCACTGGTATCCTGGATCTGCTGGTCGACTTGCGCCAATTGCGACGAAAGGCTTTCCTTCGAACTGGCAAAGCGGGCGGACTGCAAGGCCTGATTCTGCTCCGAAAACACCGCGTACAGGGCGTTGGCAATCTCGGCTGCTCGTCCCGGGTTGGTGTCCTCAACCTTGATCTCGATCAACTGGGTATTGCTGACCGGTTGTACGTTGGCCATCTTGCCCAACGCAGCGGGTTCGAGCGGCAGATTAAGTCTCTGGATGACAGACTCCAAAACCGGCCGCTGCGTGATCATCTGGGCGTAGGTGCTAGCCAAACGCTCGCTGGTCAAGATCGCAGTGTAATCCGTGTTCGAGTTATTGGTGGGCTGGCTGATCAACAAAGTGGTGGTAGCCTCATACACTGGGGTCATGCGCTTGCTGATGAAATAAGTCCCAACGGCAGCGACCACTGTGGCTAAAACCAGCAGCCAGGCCCAACGCCAGAACATGAAAAGGTATGCGCGTAATTCATCCGAAAAATTGGTTGTTTCCATAACTTTCCTCAAAGTACCTTTTTGGCAGGTGTTTGGGTATGTCCGCCGCACAAATCGAACGCCAAATCTACAAGGATTTCGTGCACCCCCAGACTGGGAACCCCCAAACGTTTTAATGGGAACGGCGGCTTGCTGCGACAAGCGCCTGACGGACGGTCTCCACGACCAGGCTAAACTGCTTGGCGCTCATCCCAGGGTAGAGCGGCAGCGTGACCTGGCGAACGGCTGCCGCTTCAGTCTCCGGGAGGACGACACCGGGGTAACGTTCCCGGTAATAAGCAAACGCATGCACCGGCGGATAATGAATGCTGGTCTGGACCCTGGCCTGGCGCATACGATCGATAAAGGCGATCCGGTCGCTGCCCGGCGGCAGCAGCAGCGGGAAAATGTGATAGGCAGGCCGGTACTGATTGGAGCCCTCGCCAGAAGACGCATTTACGAGTTGCTGAAAAGGCAGTTCCAGGCCGGGGGCGATTTCATCAAATGGTGAGAAAGCCTGCCAATAGGCCCGCGTGAGCTCTGCCCGGAGGGCGTTGTTGTGCTCCAGTTTGAGCAGCTGGGCCAACCCGAGGGCGGAGCGAAGCTCATCGATCCGGTAGTTGTACCCCAGATCCAGCACATCGTAGGAATAGGCATGGCCTTGATGGCGATCCCAGGTCAGGCTGGTCATCGCATGGGAGCGCAGCAGGTGGGCCTTATCGGCCACATCCTGACGATTGGTGACGAGCATGCCGCCCTCACCCGTGGACAGGTTTTTATTGGAGAAGAAGCTGAAACAACCGACATCCCCCCAGGTCCCCAGGTGACGACTCTGCAGCCAGGCCCCAGGCGCATGGGCAGCATCTTCGATGATCGCCAGGCCATGGCGCCGGGCCAGGTCAACGATCTCCGGCATCCGGCAAGGATAGCCGCCATAATGCACGACCAGGATCGCCCGGGTGCGAGGGTTGACCTGGCGCTCAATCGACTCGGGTGAAATATTGAGATCTTGCGGGCCGAGGATATCAGCGAAGCGCACCTCCGCCCCCGTGTAAAGCACTGCGCTGACGCTGGCAACAAATGTAAGCGAGGGCACAATGACCTCATCGCCCGGGCCGATTCCCAGAGCCAGGCAGGCCAGATGGAGCGCCATAGTCCCGTTCGAAACCGCCAGCGCGTGGTGGGCGCCGGTCATTGCGGCAAACTCGCTCTCGAACTGCTGCGTCACGGCCCCCATGGTCAGCCAACGGCTGCGCAGCACTTCCAGAACGGCGTTCTCTTCTTCCAGCCCGTAATCCAGATCAGCGAGGGGGACATTCCAGTGCATGCAGTCTCTTTCCTTCGATCATTCGCCCAGGATGGTCGCCCGCAGGGATTCAAACTCTTCGACAGCCTGCTCGTAATCATCGGGACGACCCAAGTCCTGCCAGTAACCATCAAAAGGGTAACCCAGAACTTTTTGACCGTCAGCGATCAAGCGCAATACCAGGTCCGGGAAATCCAAATAGCTGTTGGGCTGGATAAAGTTCAAAACGGCGGGCTCAAAAACGTAGATACCCATGCTGACCTGAAAATCAAAAGATGGTTTTTCTGAATAGCCAACGATCTCCTGGCCACCGTTGAACTGGACCACACCCAGGTCCACTTTAACCTTGCGGTTGTGCGTGGCGATCGTGGCGATCGCGCCGGAACTGCGGTGGCTGGCGACCAGGTCCGCCATATCCAATGTGGTGAGCACATCCCCGTTCGTCACGATGAAGGTGTCGTCCAGTCCATCGATCAAGGCCAGTGGTCCGGCGGTGCCCAAAGGCTCATCTTCAAAGCTATAGCGAATATCAAGTCCCAGGCGGCGGCCATCCTGGAAAAAAGTTTCAAGCAAATGCGCCAGGTGCCCAACCGCGAGCACAACTTCCTTTACCCCGCTGCGCCGCATCTGGCGCAGCAAAATTTCCAGGATGGGCATATCGCCGATGGGCAGCAGGGGCTTGGGGAGGATCTTGGTGTAAGGAGCCAGGCGGGCCCCTTTGCCACCAGCTAAAACAACAGCTTTCATCACATACTCCTAAATGGTTCTCTCGCTAAAACAGAATTCTTCAGGAAATTCAGTGAGAAGTCCCAGATTTGGTGGCAATAAGTCGCTGCCCGCCACACACCATGTTCTACAACAATCGAATGCACCAAGTAGGATCACAATTGGTATTGCGATGGGTGATAATGATCGAGATGCGCCCGAATCCAGGTGAGCGTGCGCGCCAGGCCGGTTTTCAAATCAACCTGTGGGCTCCAACCCAGGCGCCTGGCTGCCAGAGTATTATCGGAGAGCAGACGCTGGACCTCGCTCTTTTCCGGCCTCAGCCGGGCCGGGTCGACCTCAATTTGCACTGGTCGGTTCACCTGACGAGCAATCTCCTCGGCCAGGTCGCCAATCCGCACCTCCGTACCTGTGCCCAGATTGAAGGTCTCGCCCTCAACACCCGGGACTTCAGCCACACGCAGGAAACCAGCCACCGTATCCGCCACATAGGTCAGATCGCGGCGAGCATCCAGATTGCCCAGGTGAATCACATCCTGGGTCAAGGCCTGGGTGATAATCGTCGGGATCACCGCCCGGGCGGACTGGCGTGGGCCGTAGGTGTTGAACGGCCGCAAAGTCACCACCGGCAGATCATAAGAACGAAAAAAGCTCTCGGCCAGCTTATCAGCGCCGATCTTGCTGGCCGAATAAGGCGATTGGCCCTGCAGCGGGTGAGCCTCATCGATCGGCACTCGCACAGCAGTGCCATAGACTTCGCTGGTGGAGGTATGCACGATCCGCTCGACCCCGGTTTCTCGCCCGGCCAGCAGCACGTTGAGCGTGCCGATCACGTTGGTTTCAACCACTTCAGCGGGGTGGACGTAGGAATAAGGGATCGAAATCAAAGCGCCTAAATGCAGGACCGTTTGCACACCGCGCATGGCGGTTTGAAGCGCCGGCAGATCGCGCAAATCGCCCGGAATAACCTCAAGCTGGTTGGAAATCTCCGGCGGCAGCATGGCCAGCAAACCGGGGTCGGCGCGCGAGTTATAGCGCACAAAGGCGCGCACCCTGGCACCCTGGGCGACCAGGGCTTCCACCAGGTGGCTGGCGATGAACCCCCCTGCCCCGGTAACGAGCACCGTGCGGCCGGACCAAAAAAGGTTGTCAGATGATGGGGACAAATGATTTCCTAAATGATGCTTGGTGAGACTGTCCAGCGAGCAAGCCATGCCAGTCTCAACCACAGACTGAGCTTAATACCGCGGCGGCAGACCGGTTAAGGCAGACGCCGGCGCAAGAGCTTGATTTCGGTCTTTAAGAGCTCCAAATCGCCGGATTGAGCGATCGATTCCAGATCGGCCAGCCAGCCATCAACCATCTGGGCGCTGATCGGCGAGCCCGGCAGCTCGGACGGCTCTCCGTCAACCTCATTCAGCCCATGCAAGATAGCGTTAAAACCGCCCAGGATATCGGGCACCATCACCAGGCGGGCCGGGGTGGACTGGCAAATCGCCAGGATCTCCTGGCGCTCGGATTCGGCGATATTATGGATGGCAAAGACCAGGACGCCGATATCGTGCTGTTCGACTAACTGGGGGATATCCGCCCGTTTCCCAATCACCTGAACGCCGTTCAGGCGCACGCCCTGCTTGAAAAGATCATCGTCGACAAAACCGATTACCGACACCGCCTTGCCTTTTTGACGGTTACCCAAAAGCCAGGCGGCAAACTGGCCGCTTTCCCCACCCCCTACGATCAGGACCCGCTCCTGGGCCGGGGACAGGTCGCTGCGGCTGATCCAGCCCCGGGTCAGGCCACTCAGGATCCGCAAGCGAAAGCGCGCGGCCACAAAACCAATCAGCGATATGGCCGAAGCGATCAGGATCATGCCAGGCGGCAGCACCGTTTGCGGCGGAAAGCCGGTGACCGGGGAGAAGAGAAGATTTGCCCTGGGCAAAAGATAATTGACCGTCAGGGCCAACAAAGTCGCCAGCAGGGTGGGCGCGATCAGATCATAGGCGTCTTCCGGGCGGGCGCGGGACCACTCGATGCGATTGGTGCCTAAAATCGCCGCCACCAGGTTGAACAGCACCGCAAAGCCCAGGGTGATCGCAGCCGCTTTGGCCAGCCCGACATTGAGCGGCGCAATTGAGCGCCAGAACAGCCCCACCAGGGCCATAGCCGCAAAGCTGATCAGGCTGTCGATCATGAACCAGCTCAGGTAGCGCCGCACCAGGCGGGTGACCGGCCCGAGCAGCAGCATATCTTCCGGCGGCGCGTAATTGCCCAGCTTCGGCAGCAGCACCATGAAGGTCCAAAACAAGGTGTCCAGGTCCAGCCAGAAAGAGCGATGGCGCACGTAGAGCTGATCCAGGCGCAGCTTGGAGGGCGCAATATATTCCAGATAAGCGTTCATGACCTGTTTCGAGGAGAGCAGCCCCTCCTCGTTGCGGAACTGGACGGAGGCCGGGCTGGTAATCCCCGGCCGTATGGAAAGGATCTCCCGCCGGATCTCAGGCGGCCAGGATTTACAAATCTCAGGATCTTCAGGACGGGGACCCACCAGGCTCATCTCGCCGATCAGGACGTTCCAGAGCTGAGGCAATTCATTGAGCTTGGTATCCCGGAGCCATTTTCCCTGCGGGGTGATGCGCGGGTCATCCCGGGCGGTGACGCGCGGTCCAGTGTAGGATTCAGGGCTCTCGTACATCGTGCGGAATTTGATGATGTGAAAGATTTTCTCGCCGCGGCCCATCCGCAGCCCGCGAAAGAAAACCGGCCCGGGCGAGTCGCGCCGGATGCGCCAGGCCAAGTACAGGAACAACGGGGCCAGTAGCAGCATTCCCAGTACGGCGACGAAGATATCAAACAGGCGCTTGAAAGCCGCGCTCAAACCTCGCCGGATAAGGCGCCAGATAGAGATATGCTCCTGGGTCGGAGATGGTATCGAGGTTGCTCTTTCGGCCATGAGGCAAATTTACCTTAATAAAATACAATACCCAAATATTGCCCTAAAATCCTAACACAAGCGGACAATATATTAAGAACCTATCCGAAAATTGTTATTGTGGTTGTTGATGCGTGCTGAGGACGCATCAACAACCACATACCCTTTCGAATTTTCGGATAGATATTAAGAATGAGAGTCTTTGGGAGATTTTGTGGGAGAGTCTCAGATTTGGGGTGCCATCCCAGGAATTCCCAAAGAACCAAGAATTATACCGAGCGTTAGAGATCAATCCTGTACTCATTCATTGATCTGCCCTCAGGGGTCGTGAATGTACGGGAGCAAGTGAAGCCAATTTTCTGGTAAAAGTTATTCACAGCGTCATTATTCATTCGATCTGTTGTTAACTTGACCGTTTGTATTCCTTGATGGTAGGCGTCACTTATAAATGTATTTACCAGAGCCTTGCCCACCCCTTTCCCGCGATGTTCTGGTAGGACCGCTAACGACATCAATTCACAATATTGATCGTCATCCGCGACTTCAGATGGCTTGGTAAAAGCGCGCATCAAACGCGGTAAAATGGCGGGATTTCGAATTAACGGTTTTATGGAGGCCAGGCCAAACCGCCACCAGCGCTTTATGAGGATCCTACGGTAGAACCCCCAAGGATGCGAAGTTCCAACCACAAATCCTTGAATCGTGCCAAAATCATCGTATATGTAACTTATCCCAGCAGGATCATCTAAGATGCTTAAGTAAAGTTCGTGAAGAAACGATCCGCCAAGAAATGTCAGGAAAAACCCATCAAAAGAACGTAAATGTACATCCACAACAGGATGGAGGTCATCGATTACCATTTTTCGAATTGGAGACGTTACGATTTCCAATGATAACCTAATAAGATTTTTGAAACTGCAGTTGACACACTTTCTTCCAGGTATTCACCAGGTGGAAACCAATCACAGGAAGATCGCAATACCAGATTGACCGCATTTAGAATATCTTCCGGCTCAGCTCCGCTTAAGATATTGCTGCCGCACTCGATTGTTTCAGCCCGTTCGGTCACATCTCTTATGGTGACGTTCGGGACGTGAAAGATACAACATTCCTCCTGAACCGTCCCACTATCACTGATAACGCAATGAGCGTTCTTTTCTAATTTGACAAAATCGAAAAATCCTAAGGGATTAAGAACTTTTATCAGATCAGAATTCATCTTCAATGAATAACTTCGCATCTTATCAGCCGTTCTCGGATGAAGACTGATAACCAGAGGCTCCTGGTAAGTCTCTGCAATTAACGCCAGACCTTTCAGTAGTTTCTCTAAACGGGACGGATCATCAACATTTTCGGCACGATGTAACGTAACGAGAAAATAACTCCCCGCAGTTACTGCCAGGCGCTCAAGCGCTTTACTACGCTCAATTTGCGCAGAATAATAGTTTAATACCTCGTAAATTGGATTTCCAATTACGAATATTCGCTGTCTCTCAATGCCTTCTCGAAGCAGGTTTTCCTTACTTCTATGGGTATAGGGCATTAACACATTACTGGAATGATCAATTATCCGTCGATTTATTTCCTCTGGTACGCGGTCATCATAGCAGCGATTGCCTGCCTCCATATGAAAAATCACGATACCCAATCTGGCAGCGATGATCGCAGCCAACGCGCTATTTGTATCACCTAAAATCAACAAACGATCTGGCTTTATCTTAGCAATTGCTTCACCGGTGCGAGAAAGAATCTGTCCTACTTGATCTGCAAATGAGGCTGATTGGATATTGAAATTAAGATCTGGCGGCCTGATCTCTAACTCTTGAAAAAATATATCGCTTAGATTAGGATCAAAATTTTGGCCGGTGTGAACCAGGATTTGTTCACAGAAATTATCCAAATGTTTGATCACCTGACTAAGGCGGATAATTTCGGGCCTTGTTCCAAAAAGCGTCATAACCTTCATCGTAACAATTCTCTTTCCTGAAGTGCCTTTTCTGTCAGGAGAAGATTATTTTTCTCCAAGAGTTCATACATTCCATTTAATGTTTTGCCTAAAGAGCCGGTCCCACCAGTTACCAATACACATCTATTATCCAGCATCTAGCGAGCCTCCTTCACGTTTCTATAAATAGATGAATATAGAACCAAATCCTGGATCATTTCATTCCAAGGCTTAGGTTCATATCCTGTAGCTTCCCGAAAACGGCTCGAGTTTAAACTTCGATCGATTTCAAAATCATAATCCGGCAAGATCTCGATTTCTTTTTGAAACGCTTCTCTGGCCAGCATCAAAAGATCAAATTTTGAAATCGGATCACTGGATACATGATATAAGCCCCGCAATTCCCGGTTTGGGATTACGTAATCCATGATAATCCGGGCTATCTCGTCAGTTGTAAAACCGGAAAATATTGCCTTCTTATAACCCCTGATTGAACCGGTCTGGGACAGAAACCATTCGATCAGGCCCAGATGTGATTTCAATTCGCGCCCGATGATTGAGGTTCTTAATGTGATCGTGTGAGGATAGTGGACTTCTCCTAAAAATTTTGTTCTTCCATATAGATCTTCGGCATCGGATTGATCGTTTTCCGTGTAATTGCCCTTTTTACCAGAAAAGACACAATCCGTACTAACATGGATCATACGGATATTTGCCGTTCTACATATCAAAGATATCCTATGGGGAAGCAATGCATTCAACTGGATCGAAAACAAAGGGTCACGGGCAAGATGACCCATCTGCTTGATCAAACCAATGCAATTAATGACCAGGTCTGGCTGGATCGAGGCTATCGCGCGGGTCACTTCTTCAAACATAAACCCATCAACCCGATACCGAATAAACTCCTCTGGGAATTCGGCTAAATGTGGAAATGGATTATGTTCACCCCGTATGGTTACCCATACTTCGTGTTCCTTTCGAAGATCCATCCATAAACGATGTCCTAGCATACCCGATCCGCCGAGAATTAAGATCTTCATATTGATTTCTCCAGGCTATTGAGGGTAATCGTATCTTGTTGTAGCCATTGCCAGTACATTTGAAGGCCTCGTTCAAGGGTAATTTGAGGTTCAAACTGAAAAGCAGCCTGGGCTGATTGAATATCTGCCAAACTATGCCGAACATCGCCCGGACGAGACGGTCCATGCTGAATACCCACCAAAATTCCTGCAATCTCCTGCATCTGGTCAGCCAGTGTATTGATCGAAATTCGAGTTCCACTGCCAATATTAAAGGCGCCTTTCACGCTCTCTCCAGCCAGCCCTGCTTTGATATTGGCATCCGCCACATCATGAACATAGATGAAATCGCGCGTTTGCTCACCATCTCCAAAGATCGTGATCACCTCATGCCTCAAAATCCGATTTGCGAATATTGGGATTACATTGCCATAAGCATCATAACGCTGATGTGGACCAAATACGTTGAAATATCGCAAACAAATATTTTGCATGCCATATAACTTGTTATAAACCAAGCACATTTTTTCTGCTGCCAGCTTGCTGGTCCCATAGGGAGAATCAGGATCCTGGGGGTGATCTTCCGAGATAGGCAAAGTCGTTAATTCTCCAAATATACCGGCCGAGGACGAAAATATAACCCGGCCAATGCCCATTTTGCGGGCGACTTCGAGTACATTCAATGTCCCAATCAGGTTAACCTGCAAGTCAAGAATGGGATGTTCGATCGAGCGTGTATTACCAACGCTGGCAGCCAAATGCAGAATTAATTTACAATTCCTGGCTGCCAGTTCAATAAGCTCTTGATTGCGAACGTCGCCCTCGAAAAAGGGCACACCAGGGACCAAGTTTTCCTCATATCCGCTCGAGAGGTTATCGATGACCGCAGGCTCATGCCCCAGCTCCAGTAATCTTTCTACAATATTCGAGCCAATAAAACCTGCACCGCCCGTAACCAAAACCTTCATCACCGCTTCTCCATATATTCTTTGATTACGTGTTCGAATAAAGCAATGTACTGCCTGCCCAGTTTCTCGATTGAGTAGGTGCTGGAAACAGCCTGAGATCCCCTGTTTCCCATAGCCTCTCGCTGCGCAACCGGCATGGACCTGAGCGCGCGAACCGCACCGGCCAATGCCTTTGCATTTTCAGGCGGGCAGGTTATTCCCGCCCCTATCTGGGTAATCAGTTCAGCCACTTCACCCTCGGCGGCCGCCAGGATGGGTTTACCCGAAGTGAGATAACCGAACGTTTTTGATGGTACCGTTATGGCATAGATTGGATCTCGCTTTAAATGCAACAACATCACATCCGAGATCGCCATGAAACTGGCTGCCTGATCTTGCTCGCGGCTTCCCAAGAAACGTACATTGTCAAGGCCTTCTTCCTGGACTTTCGCTTCTAAATAGGGCCGTTCTATTCCGTTCCCGATGATAACAAAGCGAATATCAGGAATATCCTGCAGTAATTTAGCGGCATCAATAATCACTTCAAGTGCCTGAGCAGCACCGATATTACCGATATAGGTAATATTGAAATAATTTTCGAACCCCTCGTTTTGGGCGAAGGTGCGATCATAAGTCTCGGGATGAAATACAGTTTCATTAGCCCAGTTCGAAATGATCGCTACCTTCTCAGGGTTAATTCCTTTTTGAATTAACTTGTTCTTGAAACCATTGGTGATGGTCACTACTTTTTGTGAATTCTTATAAATAAAGCTTTCCTGCCAGGCCAGAAGACGGTAAAGCCACTCTCGCCCTCGCAATCCAGAAGATTTCCCCCAATCAGGCCAGAGATCTTGGACCTCATGAACCAGTGGCACGCCTCGTAATTTACTCAGCAACGCTCCAGGCAATCCAATCTGATAGGTCCAAATCACGTCTGGTTTTTGGATCTTTAAGCCGAAGAACAAAGCGGATAATGCAAAAGATAGATAGGAGAAGACTCTGCGAATAGATGAATGGCTACGATCAATATAGTGAGGCACACGAATTACTGTAACCTGATCGATTTCTTCTTTGAAGACAGCTTTGCCCCGATATCCGGCATATATTTTACCGCCAGGATAGTTTGGAAACCCGGTTATGACGGTAACTGAATGACCTGAGTTTTTTAAGATAGTGGCTAAGTCGTGCGGTCTGGCAACAGGTTCTGGGGAATAGTAGAGTGTAATCAACAATATCTGCATTGACTATTTTGATGGTTGATTTCGTAATTATTCAACCACTTAAACTATTCGTAGACGAAAGATTTTGCCACAAATTGAAATATTCATCGAAAACAACTTGAACATCATATTTATTTCGAACCTTTTCTTGTGCTTTATTTCCATAAGTTAATCTTAATTCATCATTCACAATCAAGGTTGCAACGCCATTCTTTAATATCTCTATATTCTTCGCTGGAATAACTAGTCCGCAGTTATTCGATAGCATTTCAGGAATTGCTCCTACATTTGTGGCTATAATCGCCTTCCCTAAACCCATAGCTTCTAAAATTACATTTGGAAAACCTTCCGTATAACTAGGCAATATAAACAGGTCACAATCAGCGATCATTTGAAGCGCTTTTTTATGGTTAACTTCACCCACAAAATATAGGTGCGTAGGATTAAATTTTTCTATCAGCTGTTGGCGATAATTTAATGATCCAGGACCAACAATAAACAAGTCCCAATTAGACGGATTAAGCTCTGACCAAGCCTGGACTAATTCACTCACCCCCTTAGATGGTAGCACCCAACCTAGAAACAATGCAACTTTTCGCTTTTGGTTAGTATTCAATTTTGCCGGAAGCGCCGATATATCAATTGGGTTAGGAATGTAAATTACTGAAACATCACGCAGATTTCTATTAAGTGTCTCAGCTGTTTGTGGTGTAATCGCAATTATTTTGGTTGATAATTGGCCAATAATTTTTAATAACCGCCATTCAAGTGTGTTTTGAGCAGCAATCTCGGGAACTCTGCCAAATCGAATGTGAAGTATTACAGGTATTTTTGTTAAACGAGCGAACAAGCAAAAAATTAAGTTGTGAAAAAGCCCTAAACTACCTGAGGTAGTTATATGCACAATGCCTGGCTTTCTATGGAGTACTTTAAAATATAAATAAAAGTCTCTAAAAAATTGTAATGTTCCACCAATTATCCGTACTCTTTTTCTCAAATCGTTTATAGAACGCCAACGAGGAGCTGTGTCTATTTGGATAATCTCCAGATTATTCTGGAACTTCGCGAAAGTGTGAATTAGTTCGGTCCAACGGGAAATGCCACCATAAGGAGGTGGTAGAGGAGAAACTAAACACACCTGTATTTTTGATTTGTCAATTGTTTAATTGGTCCTGTATAGGGATTTTAGCTCAAACGAAATGAATAAATTTTTGCTCGTTACGATCTAAGAACGGGACTACATAAGTCTACTGAGATATTTATATTGCCCGTTAGTTAGCGATCTTCTCCAAAAATGTGTTTAGAGGAACTGAATATTTTCGATAATCAAAGGATTTCTCAGCTTCAGCCCGTGCGGCTTTGCGCATATTTTTCCGATTAGTAGGGCTAAGGGTCAACGCGCTTTCCAACGCTTCGACAAAAGCATCGATTGAGTAATCTCTACAAATTATTCCTTCGCTTTTGTCACGAATAAAGTCACCTAAATCACTGGTTAGGTTACAAATTATTGGGGTACCAAGTGAAAGACTTTCCGGGACTTTTGTTGGAAAACCTGCCTGAGCATATCGCAATTGTGGACGAAGTAAGGGGACAAAATCAGCATTCTTAATTAAATCAATCACCTTTTCATGCGCTAATGGCCCAAGTACTCTAACGGAATCTGGCAACTGATTGTTTTTATAAGAAATAAGCGAAGAGTATTGCAAGACTTCGGCAGTCGTTGGTCCCGCAATAAATAACCGAACCCGTTTACCACTTGTATCAAATTTAATTACAGCATCTATGATATTTTTTAGCAAATCCTTTTTGCCAGGATATCCGGCATACACAAGCCTTAATGGCTCATCTTTAATTGATAAGTTCGGTTCAATATTCTTAACATCTAACGTGGGTGGTATTCGGACAGTATGACAACCTCTATTATTGAAATAATTTTCTAGATATTTACTTATTGCAATCACATTACCCGTTTGTGGATAAAAATAGCAAATCGTACTCTCTACGTTCCAATGTAAAGGGCCTAACCATCCTCCAGGTAAATGTGAGGGCTGATACCATTCGACAACATCAACGATCAATGGTATTCCTTTTTGTTTACACCAGGGCAAAATTCGTGCCACATATTGTAAATACCCTCCATATAGAATAACAAAATCTGGCTGTGGTCTTAGTTTTTCTAACCATTGAACGGTATTTTTCCCCCACAAAAATGCACGAATTATTTTACGAAATGTATGTAGACGAGCTCCTTGGTAATTCGTTTAACGAATAAATATGTAATAACTCTGGATAACTTGATGGTATTGCTTGTGCTTGTGATATGCGTTGTCCAGTTCCGATATAAACTTCTTTTCGGATATCGATTAACGTAAACGCAAGACCAAGGACTCTTCGTGAACTGGCACTAGCTGACGGGAATTTAAACGGACCAACATATGCGATCACGTTTTTTTCTTGAGAAGATATTTTCATATGATAAGTGCTATCACAAGTTACTATAAATTAAATAATCACATCTTATTTCACATTGAAATAACTTTTTAATGCTTTTTCCTTCTGACTGGGTGATAGATTGCCAAAATGCAAAGAGCGTAATTTAGCACTCTCTAAGTATTGATCGATTGACTTAATAACTCTAGCTGGGACTCCAGTTGCTACGGAATTGTCAGGTATATCTTTAGTTACAACTGAACCAGCTCCAATAATCACCCTATTTCCAATCCTCACCCCTGGCATAATCAAACAATTTAAACCAATATAAACATTGTCTCCTACAATGATAGGAGCAGTTAGTTCTAAATCGGGAACTAAATCACGTAAAATTAAGGTTCCGCCATCATGAGTGACAAACTGGCACCCAGCTGTAATATATACATTGCTGCCAATTGTTATCAACCATGGCTCAGTACTGAACATTTCTGGTTTCATGCCATAGAAAACAACGTTGTTCCCAAGTTTTACGCCTAGAGACTTTGCATAACCATTTGGATCAATCTTAGAAGATATTAAATGCCAAAATTGCCGATTTATTTTTCTAATTCTTTTAAACATGATACTGATTTGATTTAATCCATCGCTTGTGTAGCAGTAATTGTAGCATCTAAGAAGATTGAAAGAAATCTTTCGCGTTGAATTGCAGCATTGTGTCTTTGCAAAGCCATTGCAAAACCATTCGATCCGAGAGAATTGCGAAGTTCTCTGGAATTAATCAATCTCTTTAATGCACCCAGTAAAATTTCTTTGTTTGGTGATCCTACAACGATTTCTGCCTTAACATTCTCTACATATTGTATAGAGGCCAATTCTTCGGGACCATACGCCAGAATTGGTCTGGCTGCGAACATGCTTTCTGGTATCTTCGTCGAAATCGAATACTTTGCATAAGTCCGACTAGTACGATCAAAGCTCTCAACATGAAGGAGAATATCAGCATCATGTAGAACAGATTCAACTTCAGATGGCAATAAATTGCCGGCAAACCTTATGACAGGTGGATTATTTAATTTTCTTGCAAGCTCGTTAAATCTGGGTTGGCAATAGATCAAAGCTTCGGCCTTAATCCCATCATTCCACAGATCATGCAAAGCAAAACCCACTTCCATCAATGATCGCCAGCGATTCAAGTGAAGGCCACCAATATAAACTAATCGAATGATCTCTCGATGCTCGTTTTGATTTTCCAGTTTTACATTGTCATCCACTTCCACAGCATTCATAAATTGCTCAAACTTGCCCCCATACCTTCGAGAAAACTCGTTGGCCATTTCATCTCCAATAACTAATCTTTGAGACGAACGTTGGAGCACATCTGCCAATCTGTGGTCCATTATTCTTCGCAAAAATCCCTTAAATATAGAAGAGTGATAAAGAGTAGTAGGCCAATCATCCATAAAATGTGGAACGATCGCGACAGAAAAACGATCAGCCAGGGTTGTAACCAAATGCATTATAGAATTACTACCTAAGAGACTGTAAATAACTTCAGGGGAAAATTCGTCAATTTCGTTCAAAATATATTCAGGGATATTATAGATATCCAATTCCCTGACCGCTTGACCGGCAAATTTTTTGCGCAATCTTTTTATCTTTTCGACTATTACCGAATCATTTTCTTGTTCTTCTTCCTTAATTGTGGTGATTTCATCAGTATTTCTATTTACTTCAGACTTCATATAATTTGGGCCCATCAAATTACTGACACAACGCAAATTCTTTGCTGTTAATTTCCAATACTTGTCACAAGATGTTAAGTCAGGAATAATTTCCGTTGTATAAAGACAGGCGAGTTTGTCTGAAGGCCAACCCTTGAATAATCGACTCATTGTCAAACCGGTTGCTGAGCCTTGCCAGAAAGGTTCAGCATTAATAACTAAGACCTTTGGATACATATTTTTGAAATCTATCTACCAGTTTATTATGATGCACGAATTGTAAAATCCGAAATCAACATGTCTTTTATTCTTGATTTGCATCATCTATGTGTGGATGACTGCCGAATTTAGAATTTGTATCTGATTATTGTTCATAACTTCACGATAGGCATCGATAGTCAATTTTGTATTTTTTGTTGGGTCATGTCTATTTAAAGCGGTACGTCTTGCCTGCGTGCCAAGCTGTTGTGCTAAATCATCATTCTCAAAAACTTCACGAATTCGTTCAGCAAGAACAGAAGAATCTCTGGGCGGACAAAACAATCCTGAGTGACCGTCATCTATCAAACTTGTTATTCCACCAGTATATGTAGCGATGCAAGGCAATCCTAAGGCCTGCGCTTCGCATAAACTGTTTGGACTGTTTTCTATTAGCGAAGTTATTACAAATACATGTGCTTTTTTTAGTTGCTCTACCAATTGAACTTCATTAAGCCGACCAAGGAAATCCACTTCATTTTGGATATCCAGAGCGGTAATTCGTTTTTGAAGTATCTCTCCATAAGGCAATAATTCCACCCCTCCGGCTAAGGCTAAGCTAATATCAGGATAAGATTTCTTAAGAATTGCCACGGCTTCGATTAACGTTTCTACACCACGCCAAAAACTATTTGCGTTAGTAAAAATTATCCGATGACGTTGGCATGCCTCGATCATCCATCTATTTATGTAAAAAGATGGACGTAATATTTCTGAAATTTTAAAATAATGGGCTTCTGGATTTATTGCTGCTAGATGCGCATGGTCCCAATATGTCCGACCAATAAACGCATTACATTGTTTAATTATTTCAACTTCGCGAATCGCCGAGCGTCTTAATTGTATGTAGCTGAATAATGGTCCAATTCCTCTTAGCAGATGAATTGGATCATGCATAGTAATGATGTCTTTTGGTGACATCGTACCGAAATAATTATGATACTTCACAATTTCGTGAAGGATGCCTTGGAATGAAATTACAACAGGCAAAGAAACAAGATTCCGTGACCCTAGTAGACCATAAAACCTTTCAGTTCCATGAATATGAATAATATCAGGATTAAAATGCTGAACAATTTCTATACACTTTTTAAGTAGCGTGGGTCATTATCCAAATCTCGAAAAGCAAATATACGCCGAGCAGGTCCTTGGGATATAGAATAGTACTTTACATTTTCCGCAAGTTCAATAACATTTTGTGTCAATCCAGGCTTTACGCAAGCGACTGCAATCTCAATATCAGGGGAATGTCGAAGTTGCTCCAATAATGCAATCATCCATCCGCCAGAACCGGAATGTTCCCCGATTTTATTTCCGATCATTTCTGGTAAAGGGACATTCACAAACCATAGCACCTTCATTAGAATTATCCTCTAGTAGTGTGTCAAACCTAAATCCTAGGATACAGGTGGGCTAACTTGATCCGTGCATCTGCGGTGGTAAACCGCCACAGCACTTTAACAACCGAAGCATTGCGTTCTTCCTCCCATGCACCCACTTCTGTGGTCAGGTGGGTTTTATCCGGAATGCGGCGAGCCAGGCACTGACGCCCTAAAGCACTAAATTCAATTTCGGCCATGTTGAGCCAACTGCCATGTTTGGGGGTGTAATGGAACTCAAAGCGATTGGCCAAACGATGGGCCTCTTCCGGTTCGAAAGCTTCATAGAACGAAGCGGGGGAATGGGTATTGAGGTTATCTAGGACAACAACAATCAACTCCGCCTCTGGATAGTACACATCAGACAGTTCTCGCATGGCTTCCGCCCAATCCACTTTCGTCCGCCGGTCCGTGACCTTGACGTGCCGTTTGCCCGCCAGCGGTTCCACAAACATGAACAGGTTGGCCACCCCTTCCCGCTGATACTCATAGTCATAGCGTTCTGGCTGACCGGGTTTGGCCGGAATGGACGCCTGCACATCCGCTAACAACTGTTTGCTGGTCTCATCCATGCACACCTGCGGTCGTTTGGGATCGTACGCACGTTGGTACACGTCTAACACATCTTCCATGCAACTCGCAAACTCGGCATTGGACTTCTTCGGAATGCACCACTGCTCTTTCAACCAAGGCTTAAGTTCATTTTTTTGAGCGTGGTGCGGATCGTCTCATGCGAGATGTTCTCCACGTATGAGAGCTTGATCATGCGTGCTTTGAGTAGGCGCAAGGTCCAGCGCTCATACCCTTCGGGCGGTTCACCGCAAGCCAAGGCAATCAGATGGGCCTCGGCTTCCCCATCGAGACGCCGCTCATACACCCGTTCGGGCTTTTTGCGATTGATCGCTGCCTCCAGACCGTCTTCGACATACGCCCGTCGTACTTCAGAGATGGTCGGCTGCGAAACATCGAATGCCTGGCAGATTGCTTGATAGGACCAATTTGGCCCCTCTTGGCTGCTGTCAGACTTTTAACAAGATTTGCGCCCGGCGCACTTTACGCACACTGTGCGTCCCTGACGCCAGGATTTGCTTCAGTTGGTAACGTTCTGCTTCGGTCAATTCGACAGGATACTTTTGGTTCATCCTTCTTGCCCTCCCATTTTGGCTGAGTGCAAGAAGTATAACAGACTAATGGATCATGTTGGACAATCTACTAGTGCCACTCATATTAAGATATCTGGCGGATGAATCATACCAAACACAAACTCCAAGAAATAGGCAAAAAGGCACCCACTCGAGTGATATAGTTGTTCTCAAATAAAAAGGAAAAGTAAGATAGGTTACAAGCAAATAGGCTGCACAACAAAGCGCTTCCACATTAGAAAACCGCAATAAAACACGAAATGTCCAAATTAGCGGAATAGTAATAGCTAAGAATAATGGTATTCCTCCCCAGTAGAAAGCATTAAGCCAAGTATTGTGAACCATATAGCGGATTTCACCTTGAGCGAAGCCGGCTGCGCTCCACCGGGCAGCCAAACCTTTGCCAAACAGCCATTCCGTATTCTTCATCGATGTAATAACGACCCGGCTTTCATACCAGCGCTCATTCTGCAGGACCGTGTCAAGCAACGTCCCTTTTTCCAGAAAGCGACCAGTCAAACCGGCAAAAGCATTATTAATTGATGAAACTATCTGTAGAAATATAGATGAATCATTGAAAGCAACCCAAATCACGCCAAATGCTATTCCAAGCAATAACAAACTAAAAATGGTCTTGGGCAAAGTTAATAACAATTTACGCTCTCGAAAAGATATATATAGCAGCATGCATAGCTGAACCGGCAGAAGAAACCAGGCCAACCGGCTGAAAAAGAACAACGAAAGCAGCAAATGTGCTCCCAGCAAAGCGAGCGTCACCCCTTTTATTATGCGTCCACGCATTACCGGCAGCATCAAAAACAAAACTGCACTCATGTAAAAGCTTTCGGCAAGAAAATTCTGTCCTGACAGTTGGACAATCGCAATCCGGGAAGTGGCGCCTTGAATGAAAAAGGCATTGAACGAATATAAAATACTGATCGTTACGTGCAGGAAGAAGGTCAGCCAAATCCAGGACCAATTCCGTTCATGAACACCAATCGCAGGCACAAAAAGGAGCCAGTAAAATGGGAAAGTTTTATATAAGATCGAATAAAGTGGTTCGCCTTCCAGAAGACCTTGGGTCGTCATTAATGCCAGTGAAGTAACCACCACCAGCGCCCAGAAAGGTTTTCGCCGGATCAACCAGAATCCGTGCTTTACTGTTTCCATAATCCCACCGGCGCTGATCAACAACCAGGACAGAAAATAATACCGGTAAGTCCCCGCCTGAGCACCTTGATACAACGCTTTTGGATATAGAAGCGGCAAAAAGAACAAACAATTCAGACCTATCAAGAACAACGCCATCCCAAGTGATGGACGTTTTAAGCCACTCCGAATTGCATCAAGCGATATAACCTTAAATGGAGTATCCATTGATTGTGAGGAAGTTGCAGCTTCAAGTATCGGATAACTTATCTTGGGCAAAGTATTCGAATTTTCTCTCATTCGGGTAATTTACTAAACATTATTAATCAGCGTTCGCCCCATAATGAGCGCAATTGTTCGACCATGTCTTTACCATCGGGAATTTGTAAATCGTTAAGGATTTGATTGATCGAAGCACGCAAAGACTTCCTGAAACTCGACAACCCGATATACAACCCCATGAATACAAGAAATACAAGCAAGTGGCTGGTGATCAAAGATTGAGGCAAAGCCATTTTGACGAGAGCTGCACCAGACATTGCAATTAGGCCAATTGTCAAGGGGTAAATCACCGCCTTCAAGAATAAAGCGACTGAGATTGGCGTTTGATGAAAACAAAAAAAAAGGGAAGGTATGAGAAAGAGATAGTTCATAATCGTAAAAGCGGCTGCCACCCCTTGAATGCCATATGCAAGGCCTACGGAATATGACCCAACCAGTAAAGCGGCGCTCATAATCCCCCACCACAAAAACCGACGGGATTTACCCAGGCTAACAAGAACTAACGATTGCGTGCCAGTCAAAGGATAAATGATTGCTGCAATAGCGAAAATCCTAAAAACGGGGATGGCCTCGCCCCACTGAGGGCCAAGTAAAAAGCTAATGATAAAGTCAGCTTCGATAAGGCAGTAAAGCGCAGTTGGTATGGTTAAGGTGGCCAGAAGATCAATGAAATGTTTATAATAATTACGGAACCTTTCCGGCTGATTACCGAGAGTACTTAATGCAGGCAGTGCTGTATTCTGTAAAGGGTCTTTAAACTGACGAATAAGCATAAAAAAAAGTTGATATGCTTTACTATAAATCCCCAGTCCATCCGCTCCAATAAATTTTCCAATTAGAAGGTTGTCAAAATTTCCTGACAAATAATTCGCCACATTGCTTACAGTAAGATGCCCACCAAAGGCGAGCATCTGCCGGGCACCGCTATTCCTTCTTAACTTACCGGGGATCCAGGGACAAAAATAAAAAGATAATGAGGTTGTAATCATTGTGCTGATAATATTCGCTACCACCAGTGACCAATAACGCCACCCAAACCATGCCATACTGATCGATAAAAGAATAGAAATCGATTGTGAAATGATTAAAATAATCGTTAAAGTGCTGAAACGCATATGACGATAAAGTAAGGCCTGATGTTGTATAGAAAGTCCATTGATCAAGAATGCCAAGGATAATGCAATCGTAATACCGGTCAGCTCTGAGCGACCATAAAATCTGGCAACTAGCGGTGCGCAGACTATTAAGATTATCCCCAAACCCAAGCTGATCCCAAAATTGACCCAGAATAAGGCACTGATTTGCTCAGGATGGATGCTTTCACTCTGGATCGTAGCCATTGACAAACCAGCATTTTTAAACATCGCTGCAAAACCAGTTAAGACCGCGACCATACCCACTAAGCCATAGTCATCCGGGGTAAGGAGGCGCGCGAGGACAACGGTGCCTAGCGTGGATATCACAAATTGGCCAGACTGGCCAAACAGAGTTGCCATGCCGCCACGCACGGATTTTCCTGACAAATCATCCTGCAGATGATTCTGCTGAAAAATAATTTCAGGGGCTATTCGCCATTTATTTATCAATGAGATATTTACTCAGCAAAAATGTGTTTACAAGGGAACACAGAACAATCCAAAATATTATTGATTACAAACCTGTTCCAAGGCATTCATTTTCGATTGAATGACCTGCACTGTTGTGCCAGCATTAAGTGCATTCGTATAAGCTGCACTCGAGCCCAAGCAATCCCCGATGGCCATTCTCCAATCGCCTAGCAACAGCCACCAAGCTGCAGGCACATGCTGTTCATTCTGGATCGCTCTGACCATCCAGCGTTCAGCCAAATCAGCCTGACCTTCAGCATTCTCTATCTTTGCCAGGTAATACATACTGGCTGAATGATTGGGCTGAAGGTCAAGGGACTTTTCAAGATTCAATTTGGCCAAATCATAGTTGTGAGCAAAGAAATGCGTTACTCCCAAATAATAATAACCGATCGAACATTGTTGGCATTTCTCGATTCCTCGGTGGAACCAGTGTAAAGCGTCCGGATAATTCTGTAACCCGAGATATGCATTACCAAGCCCCCAATACGCGCGTGGGTCTTCTGGAAGTGCATCATTCGCACTTTGGTAAGCTATCAAAGCCTGTTTCCAATTACCGACATTCTCCCACGCCCGTCCTGCCTCAATCCAAAATGCATTGGGGTCCGAAGAAATCATGGCTCCGCGTGCATAGGCCGAGGCGGCTTGTCCCCATGCTTGTTCCAAGGCGGCCAACCTGCCAACTGCCCACCAGTAATCTTCATTTGTATCCGGCAATCCATCAATCATTCGCTGCCATATTTTAGAAGCATTAAAATCGTTACTACTTTCATCACCGAGAACAACCACCATATCAGCGTTTCTTCGTTCAGGCATCAAATCAAAAGCCCGGACAAACCATTGATAAGCATGGTGGTTTTGCTGATCCTGATATAAGTCGATAGCTCGACGATAGGCGTAATCAGCTAAATCGTGCCTTTGGTCTAAGGTTAGGGTACCAAAACGTCCAATCCGGAATAATTCAAATAAAGCCGCCTCATTTTGTTCCACACCGGCATTTTGCCATACCGTAATAGCCTGGTTACATTCACCCTCCAACCAAAGATAACGCCCCAAATGTGTCTGAACATTTGAACTGGGAGTTGAGGTTTGACCACCGAGTGTTAGGTCATGAATCAAATTTTTATAATCGCCCTGTACGATGCAAGGAGGATCAAAATACGTTTTCGCCTGGATATCCCAAAGACGCATGAGTTTCAGCAAGGCAAAATTCTTTTGGGTTAAGGATTCAAGTTGTGGATATCTAAATACCAATAAAACCAACAACGCAAGCGCCGGCCAACTCGAGCGAATAATCCTTGAATATTTACTATTTTCAGTGATTGGTTTCCAAAGCTTGAACATGTAAGCTGTTACGCCAACTCGTATTCACTCTTTCTTCTTCGCCACCAACACCGGGATGCCGATCGAGATCAGTTCGATGGCCCGCTGGAGATAACCCAGGGGCCAGAGCCATTTCCAAGGCTGGGGGTAGCGGCTTTTGACGTAAGTGGAATCCGGGAAGAGTAAACCCAGGGCCACCCGGACGCGATGGCGAGGTGTCAGCGCCAGCAACGAACTCCAGATCCGCCCGCTGGCATCCGGGTTGACCTGCCTGCTGGCCCCCCATACCGGGGAGGACCAGTTTCCGGGCCGGCCATTCGCCAGGCGTTCGTCGCACGGAGTACCATAAAACCGGTGGGCCCAGTAGAGCACCTCCGCCAGGGTAGGTCGCAGGCCCGCCAGTTCGGCCACCCGGATCAGATCGTCCCAATCCAGGGCGTCGCCGTAGGCAATCACCAGGCGGTGGATATCCTGCAGCCAGATCAGGCGCAAGCCCCCATCGTAGTTATGATTGGCCTCCAGGTGGGCGACCAGATAGAGCAGGTTGGCAAGCGGCTCAAGGACTCGCGCGCCCGGTACGTCCAGACCGGGGTAAGCCCGGGTGTGCTGCAGCAACCACTGGTCCGGATTGTGGCTGGATTTTTGGCGTGAGTATATCAACTGCCAGTGCACTTCGACCGCCACCCCATGCGGCCCGGAAAAAACGAGATGGTAGGTGCTTTTCTGCCAATGGTAACCGAGCGATTGCAGCAGCCCGCTTACCTGGCCCAAATCAGCTTCAGCGACCCATAGATCCAGATCACTCATCGGGCGCAAACCGATATCGCTATACAGGCCAGCCGCCAGAGCAGCGCCTTTGAGCACGACCACATTCAGGCCAGCGCCAGACAAAGCAGTCAGGATGCGCTCCAATTCCCGGAAAAAGAGCTGGTTGGCTGCCAAGGAGCGGTAATAATCCTGCTCCAGGTCACGCAGCACCAGGTCCGGGACCGGATATAGTTCTCCATCCAAAGCCCGCAGTTTTCGCGCCAGCAACGGAGCTACGCCGTGGGCAAGCGCGACCTCTTCCAGCCAGTGCCATTTTTCAGGCGTGCAGGTCTCCCAGGCAATCTGGTTCGGTTGATCGGAAAGCAAGTGTCCCAGATCGCTGACGATCTCCTGGCGAATTGTTTCGGTCAGTTCAACGTTGGTCATCAGTTGTGTTATGGTGTTCAGGCAACCGCGCTCCGCCCTTCCGACACGGGAGCGCGGCTGGCAGGGTATTCATATGCTGCAGGTGGCTGGATGCGAGGGCGGCGCCACGCAGGTAACCACAGCAAGTATTTTCGGATAAGTGCTTACTCGGACTTTTGGATCTGGCCTGGATAATAGCGCAAGGCGTCAAAACTCTTGGAGGTAACCACGAAGCGCAAGCGACCGTTCTCCACCACCAGGCGTACTTCGCCGAAGGCGCCCAGGGAAGCCAGGGCTTCCTCGATCATAGCAATCTGGCGAGCGTGTAGAAACCGGGCCGTCTGAGCGGTCTCGGATGGCCCCTCCGGGTCAGGTAAAAAAATGCGTCTGTTTTCTTTCACCTTCAGTTTCCCCTTTCCCAACCAACTGGACTTTCCGGGCTATTCGGGTTGGATGATCGATTGCAAGGATGGTTGTGGATTGGATCTTATTTTCTTTGCAAGCGCCAGGGTCATCGTACAATGATTTTGCGAAACATGCTCGCCAGCGCCGCTCCGTTACAGGCAGGCAAGTTCATATAAAAACAAATACCATCGCGGGTGCTTTCACCTCTGCGATGCAATTTGTCAGCCTGCTGGCGCCGGTTCCGGTGAAGGGAATATGCAACCAGCGGGCTACGCCTGCATCAGCATTCTTCCGCCGGAAATAGAAACGAATGGTATTTCCCTTACCACGGTTGACATAAGGTTACCGCTAAATACCTGCCGGGGATGTAAAAACTGGATAAAAGCAATTGGATTGACAATGGCAGGAACTAATTTTATCATCCCTACATCTTATCTCATCCATGAGAATTCCGCGCTCATTGGGAATTCCTATGGTGGTACCCCACAGAGTTTCCTGGAGAGCCGAATTCCGGGGGGAGCATGCAAATGTTGTAGAAGAAAAAATGTGGTGCTCGGTTTGGGCGGGTAAAGCCGCCCAAACCGAACACCACAATCTATACAATTTGAGGCCGCCGGCCGGCCGGCGGCCAGGCACTGAAAAGGATTAAAGTTAAACCCTTATAACCAAATCTTAAAGTAACTACCGGAGGCTCGATGATAGAATAAGGGGCTCCGGCAAGCCTATGGACGTGGGAATAAAATCCAGCGTCCATGTGGACAAGCCGGATCGGATGACGATCTAGCCTGAAATTCTAACCCCTTGGCGTAAACAGCGACGTTGGCTGAGAGTTGCTACGCGAATACGCAAGAACGGTAGGCAGCCCAATAAGGAACTTTTTATGAAAAAAATCATTTCATTCAGTCTGGTACTGGTGCTACTGAGCCTGTTAACGCCGGGACGAGCGTATTCGTCTTCGGGCGCTGACGATCAAACACCCCCACCGACCGGCGCACAGGAAACACAGGCCGTCCAACGCGTCTACTTACCACTTCTAGCGCAAAACTTCCCTTTCCGATCCATTTTCGGGGGTGAATTTGTTAACAGCACCACCGGCCTGCCAGAGATGCAAAATGCCGGCATGCAATGGGCCCGGATCAATCAGATCAGTTGGGCGGATATCGAACCCAACCCCGGGGCTCGCGATTGGAGTTCGTTGGCCGGATTCGAGCAGATGGTGATCGATATGCACGCCCGCGGCATTGAAGTAATCGCTATCATTCGAGAAACTCCCACCTGGGCCCAGGCCGTGCCGGGGTCGTCTTGCGGCCCGATCCAGGACGAGGATATTCCTGCTTTTGCCGCTTTCGTCAAGGATGTCGTCGCCAAGTACAGCCAGGCGCCGTATTACGTCAAACATTGGGAGATCGAGAATGAAGAGGATGCCCCTGTCAACAACCTGGCGACCCTTTTTGGGTGCTGGGGCGATCCAGCTGACCCCTATTATGGCGGGCGCTATTATGCCAAGGTGATCAAACAGGTTTACCCGCAAGTCAAAGCCGCCGATCCTGCATCCCAGGTGATTTTAGGTGGGCTGCTGCTGGACTGCGACCCCAACAACCCGCCGTTGGTGTCAGGATCGCCTAAAGACTGCTCCTCCGCCCATTATCTGGAGGGGGTGTTGGTAGGCGGCGGGGGCGATTATATTGACGCCGTCGGTTTCCATGCCTATGATTACTACAATCACATACCGGGTTCATTTGGCAATATCAACTTCGGCGCCAGCGAGACCAATCACACCGTCTTGAAATTCAAAGCCGACTTCCTGAAGAGCGTGCTCAACCAGTATGGTTACGGCAACAAGCCGTTGTTGAACACCGAGGTCGCCCTGTTATGCCTGGATGCTTGCGATTCGGATTTCGAACTGACCAAAGCAAATTACCTGGCCAGGGCTTATGCAGACGCCATTCAGGCCGGTTTACAGGTCAATGTCTGGTACACGGTGACACCGAACTGGCGGAGCACGTCCCTGATCGCTCCGGATGGCAGCATGAACCCGGCCCTAGAAGCGTATGGCATGGCTTACAAGATGATGGGGGCTGCCACCAGTTTCACCGAACTGGCGCTCAACGAAACCGTGCACGGGTATGACATCCGCTCGTCTGGGCGGCGGGTCTGGCTGCTGTGGACCAATGTTGGCGAATCGTCCACCGTCAGCTTGCCGTCCACGCCGCTGGGAGTATACGATGTTCGCGGAAACGCCCTCCCTGCCGGCCAAACTATTCCTGTGGATTACCGGCCGATTTACGTTGTGATGAATCCATAACGAACCATTTTGTTTTCTGCGTGTAAACGAGCCGGAAATTCGTATTCCGGCTCGTTTTCTTATCCGTCAGAGCAGATCCAAAAATAGATCTTTTTTAGTCCCAATGAAAAGGGCGGGCTTATTGCTTTCCGGTTCGATTTGGGTCTATACTTGGACAATGCCATAATAAAAATGGCCCCGAATTTTGGGTGTGTGTGGCAGGCAAATGCCTGCCACACACACCCAAAATTCGGGCTAACCTTAATATATGTGACCCTGTCAAGACAATCAAGGCAAGGTTCCTCAAGGAAGGAAATTCGAAAGCGGAGGAGAATATGACTGCGACGGTGAACAACGAGAACACGAACCGCGAATCCTATCATAAAGCGGGACGCAAACCTTACAGCAAGCCGGAGATTACTCATGAACTCGAGCTGGAGACCCGCGCCGGCACTCCGGCAGGGATCGATCCGATTGATATCTTGCCGAAACAATAATCCAGTGCTGCAACCTTTAAGACTGTCACAGCCCATCCGGATCGGGATGGGCTGTGTTTTTGTTGTTCAGAAAATTCTGAAAGATATCCCCCCAGAGATTTAATGGTTTTCTCGATAAGTCTCTAGTATTGAAAAGAAGGTAGTTGTGTTGGTTTTTGAGCGGCGTTGCCGCTCAAAAACCAACACAACAGATCACTTTTATTTAGCGAGAGCACCATTTAGTCACTCTGGCAAACTCTGTGGGAGGGTAGCACCGCAGGGATACAAAGAGTTGAGATTACCGAAGTCCGTGTAGTTTTTTTACCCTTTTTAGGATTGAATGCCGGTCTCCGGAAGCTGGTACTCGATTAACCAGTAGCAGCTCTCGGCCGGGATGGGGAGGCAAACAGCTCAGCCAGCCCATCGGCGCCATGACGATTGGTCACTGCCAGGACTTCATCACCGGCCTGGAAGGTGGTATTACCATGCGGCATGACAACTTTCCCTTCCCGGATAATGGCTGCGATCACACATTCAGCCGGGATTTGCATATCTTTGATCGCCACACCAATGGCCTTCGCTCCGACCGGTATTTTTTCCTCGACCAGCGAATAATCCCCACGGCGCAGTTTGACCAGGGTAACCATGTCGCCCAGTGACATTTCTTCCTCGATCAGGCGGGCCATCACTTCGGAATGATTGAGAGCCACATCCACGTGAAATTTTTCGTCAAAGAGCCAGGCATTGCGCGGGTTGTTGATCCGTGCAATCGTGCGCGGCACATTGAATATCTGGCGGGCAACGTAACAGATCGCCAGGTTATCCTCGTCGTTCGCTTCGCAGGCGGCCAGGACTTCCGCTTCACCGATCCCGGCGTTTTTCAGCGTTTCGGGCTCGGTTGGGTTGCCTTCATAAATCACTTCTGTGGGCAGCTCCCGATGCACCCGGGCCAACACCTCCCGGCGATGCTCCACCACCCGGACCCGATAGCCCTGCGCCAATAACAGTTGCGCCAATTGTGTACCAGTCCGTCCGCTTCCAGCGACTAATACAAACATCTCCGACCTCCAATTCCAAGACTGGTTAACCAGCCCCGAATGATCTTCCTACCTTGACAATATCACATTCGAAGAAACTTTCCAAATTTTGATGTGAGATTGCACAACTACTCAAATTTTAATTGCTGGCGCAAAGCCGTGATGCCATTCAAAGTGGCGCTCACCAGAACCACGTCGCCTTGCTGCAAGGTCGTAGTTCCTTCCGGCAACAAGGCGCGCCCGGCGCGAGTTAAGCCCACCGGGGCGCAATCCGCTTTGGGCAGTAGATCACCCAACGGCCGACTGTCCCAGGTTAGCGGGACGGTAAATTCGTACACTTCAACTTCGCCGTTGCCGGCGGAGAAAACCGTCCGCATTTCACGATGATACAGGAGCTCTTCGATTCGCTGGGCGCCCCAACTGGTGGAACCAACGATCTGCAAACCGAACGCTTCGTGCAATGAGCGCCAAGAAGGATCGTAATTCCGTACAACCACGTTGAGGACATGATAGACATGGCGAGCTACATGGGCGACCACTGCATTTAAAGTATCGGAACTGGTGACGGTAGCCAGGCCGTCCGATTCCTCGATCCCAGCCCGGCGAAGAACTTCCTGATTGAGCGCTTCACCTTCGACCGTGCGGCCGCGAAAATCCGGGTGAAGATTATGAAACGCAGCCGGCCGGCTGTCCACCACGGTTACCTTATGATTTTTCTGGAAGAGTCGGAATGCCAGCTCCGATCCAACTCTGCCACAGCCAATGACAATGATATTCATTGAAATTCCTCTCTATCCGCCTGGAGCGTTTGGCCCAAACAGGCCTTTCACGCTGTAAGTCGATCTTGCTGATGCCTCAGCCCACCTGGTATGGCACGTCGGTGACCACAATTCCAGGCTTAAACAACAGGGCCATCCTGAGCATCAGTGCCGTATTGGTATGCAATAGATTGTGATACCAGTGCTTGGGCACAAACTGGGGCACCACGATCGTAATGGTTTCATTGGGTTGGCGCTGGTCAGCGACCTCGTCAATATACTCGAGCAAGGGCTCCAATAACAACCGGTATTGCGAATCCAGAGTGATCATACGCACCCCTTCGCCCCAGGTATCCCATTTAGCGAGCAATTTTTCAGTCTCTTCGGGGTCCAGCGAAACATGCACAGCAGTTACATCATCCGAGAGCGATTTGGCATACCGTAAAGCCGCCATGGAACCCTGATGCACACCACTGATCGGCAGGATCACCCGGTGCCGCTTCATCAGTGGTGGGGCGCCATAGTTTTCGAGCGAAAGGTCCGCGGCCAGCTGGCGATAATGTTGGTGGATCTTTGCCAGGACGTAGACCAGGAACGGGATGATGATCAAGACCACCCAGGCGCCGTCAACGAACTTGGTGATGGCAAACACCATCATCACGATGAAGGTTAAGACCGACCCTAACCCATTGATGAACATTTTTACAGCCCATTTCGGGTCATAACGCAGGGTTGAACCGCGTTCCTTAATCTCCTCACCAGGTTTTAAACCGCCGATCTTATGCCAGCGGCGAGCCATGCCGCCTTGTGAGAGCGTGAAGGATAAGAATACCCCGATGGCATACAACGGGATCAGATTGGTGACGCTGGCGTTGAAAATGATGATCAGGAAACAGGCGAATGCCGACAAGGCGACAATCCCACGCGAGTAAACCAGGCGGCTGCCCCGGAAGGCGAGCTGGCGAGGCAAAAAACCATCGGCAGCGAGCAAAGCACTCAGCCGAGGAAAGTCTGCGAAGGAGGTGTTGGCTGCCATGATCAGAATCACGGTTGTGGCGCCGATCAAGGCCAGGTAGAGCACACCCCGGCCGTCATAAATCGTCCGTCCAAGCTGGGAAATAACCGTCTCCGCTTCGGAAGGAATGGCATTGATATACCTGGACAGGAAGGTTACCGCCAGGAACAGGCTGCCCAGGATGATCGTCATGGCAACCAGAGTCAGGCCGGCATTCCGGCTGCGCGGTTCCTTGAAAGCGGTAATGCCGTTCGAGATGGCTTCGACCCCGGTCAGCGCGGCCGTTCCGCTTGAAAAAGCATGCAGGATCAAAAACGGGGTAATTGCCGCGGCGGTTTGCAGCATTTCCAATTCAGGTGGATCAACAACCACACCAAGGGTTCCGGTAAAATGCCGCAACAGGCCGTATCCCAGGGTGACGACCATGGTAACGACAAAGAAATAGGTGGGAATCGCGAAAACAAAACCCGATTCCTTAACGCCGCGCAAATTGATCAACATAATAAAACCAACCAGCGCTACCGCAATCCAGACTTTATAAGGGTTTAGCGCCGGGTATGCCGAAGTAAGCTGGGCGACGCCAGATGATACCGACACGGCCACTGTAAGGATGTAATCGGTCAGCAAAGCGGCTCCGGCAGTCTGGGCGGGCAACTCGCCCAGGTTGTCGCGAGCCACAATATAAGCTCCACCTCCGCTGGGATAAGCATGGATCGTTTGCTCATAGGAAAGGGCAACAATCGCCAGCAAAGCGACGATCGCGATCGAAATCGGAATGGAATATCCGAAGGCTGCCGTACCGGCGGCAGCCAGGATAACCAGGATTTCCTGAGTGGCATAGGCAGTCGATGACAGTGCATCCGAAGCGAAAACGGCCAGGCCAATCGCTTTACCAATCGTCTGATGCGGTGCATCCGCGGTTGGGAGCGGCCTCCCAATCAACCAGGTTCGCCAGGAACGTTGGGGCAAGTCGGCAACCACTCGCCGCCACTTGCTCGAACCATTTTCTGTAGTAAAATCGTCCATTCTCTACTATCCATCCATAAAAATGACGCCCAACGATCACCCATCGCGACGATCGCCCAGCGTCCATAAAAATAACCTTGCTTCAACCTGCCGAGAGTGTGATCCGATTTGTTATCCGGCAGGAAGTCACCCGGTCGTATGTTTACGCATGTATCTACACTTCAGGCAAGTAAATTTCCAGTGATCGCGTTCGCTCCATACCGGAAATACTATTGTTTACCAGATCCAGCTCGATCAACGCGGGCTGAGCGACTGTCAGGAACAAACCGCCTTCACATCCATACTCCTGTTTATACCAAGAAATGATTGATATGAATAGTTTGGGGTCTCTAGAAAACTCTGTGGGAGTGTCTTGGATTTGGGGTGTGAGCGTGCCAACGCACGCTCACACCCCAAACCCAGGATACCACCCCAGGAATTCCCAAAGAATGAAAAGTTTTATGGCAGCCAAAACCGCAACCGGCAAGCAAAACATGATACATGAGCTTGGCAAAGTCGTCAAGGTGGAATCAGGCAGCTGTTTGGATATCTTCATCGTTCTTCTCCAGCCAGCGTAAGGCAAACAGGCCAAACAGCAGCGGCAACCAAAAGATCACACCCCGATAGGAGAGCGCCAGCACGGTAGCTGCGCCTAAAGGAACATTCAACGAGCTTAAGGCCAGAGTCATGGCCCCTTCTACAAAGCCAATCCCGGCCGGTGTAGGAGAAACGATCCAAAACAAGTAGCCCACACTAAAACCTGCGATCACTGTCCCCGGCGTGAACTCCACTTTAAAAGCAAAAAACATCAACAACAGCACCATGATCATCAGCAGTTTACTGCTGAGTCCCAGACCAGCCAGCAGCAGCAGGCTTCGCGGCTTTTTGCGCAGGGCATGCAAGCCTTCGGCGCCATCGTGGGCAAATTCATGGGCGCGCTGCTCCGATAAATAGTCGCGATGCAAAAAAGGGCGTAGCAGCCGGTTCACTGATCTCGCCATCCAGGCCAGGGCCCTACCCAACGCATCCGCCGATCGCATGCCAAGATAAATCAATATGGCTAAAACCATAGCGATTCCAACCAGGATCGCCGAGGCTGTGATTTCTGGTAAATTTAGATTATTACGGCGAAAAAGTACGATTAACCCGAACGTCAAAATAACCAGAAAGCCAAGATATTCAAATAAAACGAACACCACTCCTGCCATGGTTACTTTTGCGGCCGAGTACCCCCGGCGACGCGCCTGGGAGATGAAGACAGCCACTCCGCCCATTCCCCCGCTGGGTGCGACTACATTGACAAAGTTCGCGGCGACAACCATCAAGACCAGCTTCTCCAGCTTTTCCCCTAATCCCATCGTTTTGTAGATGGTCTGATAAGAAGCAGCTACATTGAACATCCAAACCAATTCAACGCCGAAGGCCAAAAGTACAAATCGCCAGTCTCCACGTTGAAGGGTTTCCGCTACAGCCTGCACCTCGGCGAAACGTGTAAAAATAAATACGATGCCAAGCAGCAGTGCGATGGCGACGATGAATTTGCGCATGCCTGCGATTATACTGGATTAATCTGAGCCTCGGGGATGAAACGGACTTCAGGATGGAGCGGAAAAGTTGGGGAAATGAAATGTGGTGATCGGTTTGGGCAACGAACGCCGCCCAAACCGATCACCACATTTACTTATTTTGGCTGCACCCGATTTTAGGTGCTGTTTACTGCTCTCAAGCAATAACCATTTATCCCTGGGTTTCACCCAGGGTAACCTGCAATTCAACCTGATTGCCGTTGCGTATCACTTCCAGATTCACTTTATCGCCAGGCTGATAGGCAAATAAAGCATTCAAGAAGCGATTGTCTGAGCTTATTTGAACGTCTCCGATTTGGGTGATGATATCGCCTTGTTGTAATTTAGCCTGAGCGGCCGGGCTTCCAGGTGTCACGTCGGTGACGTAAACGCCCCAATCGACCGGCAAATCATAAGCCGCCGAGATATCTGGCGAGATTGGCTGCCAGCGGATCCCCAAATACGGCCGGGCAAAGTATCCCTGGGCGATGATCTGGGTGGAAATCTGTTGAGTGATATTCGATGGGATCGCAAACCCCAGGCCTTCCGCCGGCGCGCTGCCCAGACCACTGCCCCGGACCACCAGGGTATTGATCCCAATCACCTCGCCGGCCAGATTAACCAGCGGGCCGCCGGAGTTGCCGCTATTAATGGCCGCGTCTGTTTGAATCAGATTTTCGATCTGATAACCTTCACTCGAGGTGATCATTCGCCCGGTAGCGCTGACCACACCAACCGTCACGGTATTGGCGAATTCACCCAGAGGAGAGCCGATCGCGATTACGGTTTCTCCCGGCTGCAGGGTAGTTGAGTCGCCCAGGGTGGCCACTGCAGGGACAGTGCCCTGAGCCTGCAAAACCGCCAGATCAGCATATGGATCGGTGCCTACCAGTGTGGCCGGCAGTTCGGTGCCATCCGCAAGGATGACAACAACCTTATTGGTGTCTTGAACGACATGGTTGTTGGTAAGAATGTAGCCTTGATCGGAGATAAAAACACCGCTCCCACTGACCCGCTGATCACCAGTCCGCCCAAAAAAGGTTTGCTGCCCGGGCACCGTGCCGACTACCGTCACAACTGCAGGGCCAACTTTTTGGACTGCCTCCGTGATATTGGTCTGAATATCGAGGTTGGAAACCTGAACCGTTTGGGGAGCAGGCGCCTGTACGGCTTCCTGGCTCGGCACAACCTGGCTGGCCTGGGAGGTATTCGAGCGGACCGTTTTTAATACCAGCACGCTGCCCGCAATCACCCCGCTGAAACCGGAGACTGCTGCAACCACCAGAATCACAAGGATGTAGAGAAATCTTTTGAATGTCATCGGAAATTACTCCGCAGTATCGAGGCGAGAGCTGGAACTTAACTGCGGCGACGCCCCCCCATACCTGTCAGCAACATGACCCAGTAGAGCAGTTGTAAAACGGCGGTCACCAATGCAGCCACGTAAGTCATCGCAGCGGCGTTCAGAACATTATTCACACCCTGGCGTTCTTCTTCACCCATGATGATGCCAGTTTCAGCCAGCAACCGTTTGGCGCGGGCCGAGGCGTTTAATTCAACCGGCAGGGTAGCCAATGCGAAGAACGCGCCGGCCGAAAAAACTGCCACGCCCAACCAGGCCAGATTGATCCATTGCATCAGTAAACCAGCCATGATCAGGATCCAGCCCAGGTACGAACCGATGTTCACCGCCGGGACCATGGCAGCCCGCAAACGCAGCGGGAAGTAATCCTCCTGGTCTTGCAGTGCATGCCCCAGTTCGTGGGCAGCGATGGCAAGCGCAGCTACTGATTTGCCCTGATAAACCCCTTGGGAAAGACGCAAAACCTTGCTGCGGGGATCGTAATGATCGGTCATTTTCCCGGCGATCCCTTCGATCTGGACGCCGTAGAGTCCACCATAGTTGATCAGGCGTTGGGCCGCTTCAGCACCGCTTAGACGGCTGCTGGCCGGCACTTTACTCCACTTGTTGTAAGCGGAATTCACGTACCACTGCACCGCCATCATCAGGAGAAATGCCGGGATCATAAAAATCAAGTACGAAAAGTTGTAAAACATCTTGCAAACCTCCAGGTTATCAACCTGTTCTCAAGTGCGCCAAACATTCAACCAAGAACCATTGGTGCACTCGATTTCCTGCTTCATTGAGCGCAACTCCCAGTTACTGAGTCAGAAGCTCAATAGCTTTTTCTAACTGAACGTCCGTGCCGGAAGGATTAACTTCGGGAATTTCGACCTTGACATCCGGATCGAGCCCGATTTCATGTATCTGACGCTCGTTGGGAGTAAGCCAGCGAGCAATGGTCACTCGTACGGCACCTTCATCATTTACCAGGGGCGTATATTCCTGGACAGAGCCTTTCCCATAAGAAGTTTCGCCAACCAACAACCCACGTCCGCGGTCCTGGATCGCACCCGCTACAATTTCAGAAGCCGAGGCGCTGCCGCCATTGATCAAAACGACCATTGGTATATCGGTGGCCAAACCGCCTTTGCGAGCACTGAAGGTCACGCGAGAACCATCTCCATACTGTTCATACATCACCACCCCATCCCCAATGAATTGGGAGACCACATCAATGGCAGTGTCCAGATAACCACCACCGTTATTGCGCAAATCCAGGATCAAGCCATCTGGATTTTGCGCCATCAGGTCTTTCAAAGCGTCTCGAAGATCGGTCGAGGTTGAGTCGCCAAAAGTGAACAGCTGGACATAAGCGATATTCGGATCCAGAATTTTACTTTCCAGGGTTGGCACGATAATACTGGACCGATTGACCTCGACATCGAATGGCTCTACTCCTGCCCGAGAAATCGTCAGTGTAACCGTCGTGCCGCGCGGGCCGATCACTTTCTGGCGGACAAGCTCACCATCGATGCCAGTCATGTCTTCACCGTCAATCGCAATCACCTTATCGTTCGGCTTCAAGCCGGCTTGTTCAGCGGGCGAGCCCGGCATCGGACTGATAATCGTCAGGTAGTCACCGCTGATATCCACCCAGGCGCCAATTCCTTCGTATTCTTCACCTTGAAGATGGGCGTTCGAAATTTCAAATTGAGCCGGATCGAGGTAGGAAGTATGTTGATCGCCAAGCGATTCCAACATACCCCGGATCGCGCCCTGCATCAACTGCTCGTTATCAACCGGCTGGTCCACATACTTCTCGTGAACCAGATCCCAGGACTGCCAGAATGGCTTGAATAACGTTTCCAGATCCTGGGGGGTGGCCGCAGAAGGGTCAGTAGGATTTTGGGCATTGGTGTCCAGGTTAGGCAATAAAGCGGTCGGGGCACCCGTCGCCGGGGTTATAAATCGCCCGGCGATAAATCCTGCTGAACAGGCGCCAGTGATCAATATTAACCCAATAAAAACACTTAAAGCAACTAGCCATGCTCTAGACTTCATGATCTCTCCTAATTTTCGGCCCGGAAGACGCGCAAATCCAGGCTGTCCAATCGCAATTCAAGTTTCCAATCCAAGAACTACGCCGGCCGAAGTTTCAACCAATCCATTGATGGAATAGATCAAGGCGGTACTTCCTTTTTTCGAGCCGTCTCGATCTTCAAATGGAAAAGGCTCATACCAGCATCGTCCCAGATAAGGGAATCTCTTCCGCAAGCCGAAAATCTATAGAAAATTTTAATCAATGAATGTTATATTTTGATTAGAGCATTATAAATAAAGCGCAATATTAAATTGGCTGTCTTGAAAATAGGTCAGATTTTCATGCTTCTGGGTGGGCTGTGCCCATGATCGCTCTTTGGTATTTTCTTTGTGATACCCCAGATTTGGGAGTGTGAGCGTGCGGACGCACGCTCACACTCCCAAATCTGGGACTTAACACAGAATTTCCGAAGGACCCATTAAATTGTTTCCGTATTCACGCGAATGTTGTCACAATGGTTTTGCCTGCACGCAGTGTTTTACGCCCGCCACATACCCCCAAAATCTGGAGTAACTTTACCTGTCGGATTTTTTCGAAATCCCATCCAACCAATAATCTAAATAGCGTTCAAACAACTCCGGGCTGCTGACTTGTTCCGTATAACGCAAGAATGCGTCACCATCGAAGGGATATAAGGGATGACAGGAAGTCGGGAGAGCGCCTCCCTCAGCATGCACAACAACATCTACGAATGGCGCTACGATATCAGCCTTCTCAAGTTCAGGGACAATTTCATCAGCCGTAATGATCACCTTTTCCGCCGTCAAGGCCAATTCGCCATCTACCCCTTTATTATCTCCAATTTGCGCATTCCCCTCGGGATCCGCGCGCAAAGCGTAAATCACAGCAGCCTGTGGGCGGATTGCAGGAAAAGCCATTAACTCCTCCCCGGTGTACGGATCGGTGACTGTTTTTACATCCTGACGCAAACGAGGCAGATCGGTTCCGATCCAGGCTCTACCGGGCATAAAGCCAACCCCAGCCATTTGAGCTCGTAAGCCGAAGGCCAGGCTGGCTTCTGTTTCTTCCAGGATTTCGAGTTGGCCCAGGTTAGCGTAGTAACTGAACATCGGCGCCAATCCAAAGATTTCAAGCCCAAAATAACAAGAGCGCACCTGTTTCACCAGCCCCGCTCCAACCAAAAGATCACTTTCGAGGCCAGCCGTAAAAGCCAGAAGTGAGAGATCTGACGGTTGGGAAGTATCCCGGTATCTTTGAAGCAAAGCCCGTACAAAGGCGATCGGCCGGCGGTATAACGTTACACCGCCTAATGCCAGCATCGTTCCAGGCTGGATCAGGGCGGCAGCCTCGGCTAGAGACAAGCGCTTATCCGTCATTGGCTTCCCTCCCATTGGATTCCATCTGAGAATCCTTCAAGTCGGCTACCAGCCGTGATAATTCCTGCAGATTGGCATCCTCAGGGCCCCAGGGATCGCGAGCGCGGTTTGCCGCCCGGCGCATCAACTCAATTTGTCCGATGGTATTCTTTCGGGAAAAAGAAACATAAATCGCCGCGTTGATTCCCACAACCAGGAATAAGGTGACACACACAACTAAGATAACACGGTTAGGATCCATCTTGATCTCCTGAGGTTTCTGCCGGGGAGGTGTATTCCAAACTCGTCCCGGCCCCATTCCAGAGTTCGGGCAAGATTATCGGCAAGCTTAACATATCAGGAATAGCATAATCGATTTGTGATGGAACTTCCTGACTACCAACCAATACAGTTACCATGCCTGCCTGATGGGCGCCAACCAGGTTGGTAAGCGAGTCATCCAGCAGGATGCTCTGTTCTGGTTTGGCATTTCCAGCAAGTTTAAGTGCCAGATTGTAGGCTTCCGCCTGTGGTTTACAGACATACTTCAAGCTTATCACATCAATAATCCCCTGAAAACAGTCCTCCACACCCAGAACCTTGAGCACCCGGCGAGCATGATCAGCATCAGCATTGGTAAAAATCCAGCGATTCTGCGGCAGGCTAAGCAATAGATCCCTGAGGTCGGGGTCGGATTGGAGATAATCTTCAAGGGGCAAATCGTGCACATAAGCCAGATAATCATGCGCGTCGACCGGAAAATGCTGCTGCAGACCGCGCAAAGTAGTGCCATACCTTTCATAATAGCTCTGGCGGAGTAGAGGAATCTCTTCCCAGGAAAGCGCTAAGCGCTCATGCATGTATTGGCTCATGCGTTGGCGTATTTGGTCCCACAGACCATTTCCACGCCGGTAGAGGGTATCATCGAGATCAAAGAATAGGGTTGTATACGACATATCGCAATTATAAGGCAAGAGCTTAGATTTAATCCCTTATAATTGCACCTATGACAATTCGCCTCCTCCGCCCAGAAGTCGCATCACAAATAGCCGCCGGCGAGGTGGTCGAACGGCCTGCCTCCGTGGTGAAAGAACTCCTGGAAAATGCCCTGGATGCAGGTGCGAGCCACATCCAGATAACTGTAGAAGAAGCTGGACAACACCTGATCGAAATCGCCGATGATGGTCAAGGTATTCCCGCAGATGAATTAGCGCTGTCTGTAGAACGCCACGCCACCAGCAAATTAGTCAATGCCGAGCAGCTTTTTCAAATTGCAACCCTGGGCTTCCGTGGAGAGGCCCTGGCTTCCATTGGGTCCGTTTCGCGGATGACAATTACATCCCGCCCATCCGAGTCGAATCGCGCCACACGCCTGGTCGTCGAGGCTGGACACGCCGGCAAACTTCAGGAAGTTGGCGCACCGGTTGGCACAGTTGTGCGGGTGGAGAATTTGTTTTTCAATGTGCCTGCACGACGAAAGTTCCTCAAGCACCCAACCACAGAACGGCGCCACATTGACAACCTGGTCACCCGCTATGCCCTTGCCTATCCATCCATTCGCTTCCAGCTCAGCCAGGAAGGGCGTCCTGCCCTTCAAACCAGCGGGAACGGCAATCGACGCGAAGTTCTGGCGGCCCTGTACGGTGTTGATATCGCCCGAGCCATGCTTGAAGTCATCGCAAAAGATGAAGATCTCAGGATAAGCGGTTTCATCAGCCCAACTTCGTTGACCCGTTCAAACCGGCGGGAGATCAACTTCTTTGTCAATGGCCGGCCAGTTCAAGATGCAGCCTTGACCGCGGCATTGCTGCGGGCTTATCACACCCTGTTGATGGTTGGAAGGTATCCCCTGGCGATCCTCTTCCTGGATATGCCTCCCGAAGTTGTGGATGTGAATGTCCATCCAACCAAAGCCGAGGTGCGGTTCCGGCAGCAAGACCGAATATTCAGCGGGGTACAGCAAGCCATCCGGCGGGCATTGCTTGCCTACACCCCCATTCCAGGCAGTGGAAATGTGCTCGGCAGCCAGTTGCGCTGGAGTCCTTTAACGATGGAAAACCAGCCCGCCAGAAGCGAAGACCCAGGCTGGGGTTCCGATGCAGCCCAAGACATGCAACCGGAGGCCGCGGCTGCTCAGCCCAACCTGCCGGTCGAACGAGTACCGCTTTTACGGCTCGTGGGACAGATTGCAACAACTTATCTGGTAGCCGAGGGGCCGGATGGCCTTTACCTGATTGACCAACATGCTGCCCACGAACGGGTGTTGTTCGAACGATTCATGGCTCAACGCAATGGAGAAATACCCGGTCAGGCGCTGCTCGAGCCGGTTTTAGTGGAAATGACGCCCGCAGGAGCCAGGCTGCTCAACGATCAATTACTGATCCTGACCCGGCTGGGTTTTCAAGTTGAAAACTTTGGGCCCAATGCATTCATGATCCGGTCGATTCCCGCACTGGTCGCCGGAAGCGATCCGGCCGCCGCCTTACGCGCTCTGGTAGAGGATTTTGAAGAAGATGAGACTCCCTTACAATCGGAGATCGAGGCAAAAATTATCGCCCGGGTGTGCAAACGGGCAGCCGTAAAAGCCGGCCAGGTTCTTTCCTCCGAAGAACAAAAAGCGCTGCTCCAAAGCCTGGAAGCCTGCAAATCGCCCCGAACCTGCCCGCATGGCCGGCCGACGATGATCCACTTGTCCGTTGATCTGCTGGAACGACAGTTTGGGCGCAAAGGAGCGCGTTGACAGCTATGCAAGCCCTGTGGCTCGAAAACCAACAGCTAACCTATCTACCTGACCTCCCCAGGCCCATTCCGGAGCCCGGAGAAGCTCTGATCAGGCTCAGACTGGCCGGCATTTGTTCAACCGATCTGGAGATGCTGAGGGGCTATTACGAATACACTGGGATACCGGGGCACGAATTCGTGGGCGAAATCGTGCAGCTACCATCCCAGGCAAATGATGGACGGCTACAAATCGGACAACGTGTAGTCGGTGAAATTAATATCGTCTGCGGTCATTGCAGCACCTGTCAAGCCGGTCGCCCAACCCACTGTGAAAATCGCAGAACTCTGGGGATAAAAGATCATCACGGAACATTTGCGGAGTTTATGACTCTCCCAATTGAAAACCTGCACGCAATTCCCGATTCCCTGGCGGATGAAGCCGCTTTATTTACCGAGCCGCTGGCCGCTGCGCTAGAGATACAAGAACAGCTATCGATCCGGCCTGATTCCAAGGTCCTGCTGATCGGCGCAGGGAGATTGGGCCAGTTAATTGCTCAAACCCTGGCTCTGAGGGGCTGTGAACTACAGGTGGTAACCCGGCGCCAGCATCAAGTCGAGCTCCTGGCAGCTCACAACATTGCGACCCTGCATACCGATCAACCAGAGGCGGCTCGCTATGATCTGGTCATCGATGCTACCGGATCGCCGGATGGTCTGCAGCAAGCGATTCGGGCAGTCCGGCCACGCGGCACAATCCTGCTCAAAAGCACATTTAAGGGCAGCACTCAAATCAATTTTTCCAGCCTGGTTGTCGATGAGATTACCATTGTGGGATCCCGCTGTGGACCCTTCGAGCCGGCACTGCGTCTGTTAGCCAGCAAAAAGGTCGAGCCTCTCCCCCTGCTTGATCAAGTTTTTTCACTTGAAGAAGGAAAACAGGCATTCCAAAAGGCAAGTCTGCCCGGCGTGATGAAGATTGGGCTGTACCCGTCCCAGACTTAACAACGCACTTTCGGGAGAACTTATCCCCGAGCCCCAGCTTTAGTCCAGTGGCAGATAGATCTTGAACGTTGTCCCCCGATTTTCCTGGCTGTCTACCTCAATCCTTCCGTGATGAACCTCAACGATCCGTTTACAAATCGATAAGCCCAGACCTGTTCCCTGGATAGACTGCCCCTCGCCGGGAACACGATAAAATTTTTCGAACAGATGCGGTAAACTTGCTTCAGGGATACCCAAGCCGGTATCACGGACTGAAATGAGCACATCGCTATCTTCTATCTGGGTCATCAGAAAGATCTCACCGCCCGGGCGATTGTACTTAATTGCGTTGCTTAACAGGTTCAGTAGGACCTGTTTGATTTTGTCCCGATCAGCCTTGATGGCTAACAAACGACCGTCTGGCGGCGCATTAACCGCCAATTCAATCCGGATGTCGCGTTCATCCGCTTTGTTTTGCATCAGGTTGTAGCATTCCTCCAGCAATCCGGGCAATTCAAAGACCTCAGGCTGGAACTGCACCCGCCCGGACTCAAGACGGGCCAGGTCAAGGAACGCGGTCGTCATCTCCGACAGGCGAGATGTTTCCGTCAGAATAATTTCAGCCATTCGTTGGCGCATATCATCCGAAATCTGGGGGCGCAGCAGTAATCGTGCGGCCGTACCCAGGGAAGTCAGCGGCGTCCGCACTTCGTGAACCATCTCGCTGATCAAGTCGGTCTGCTGAAACAGGCGTGCATTTTCGATGGCCACCGCCACCAGGGCGCCCAGCGCCAGTAAAACATTTTGGTCCTCATCATTAAACTCGCCCGACAGTTTATTGATTGCTTCCAGAACGCCAACAACCTTATCTTTAGCGATCAAGGGCACGCCCAGCATTGAATTGGTAGTGACCTGGGTAGATTTGGCGATGTCCCCATAGTGGCGAGGATCTCTTTGAGTATCCGACACGATGACAGGCTTACGATTCGTAACAATCCAGCCTGCAATGCTGGAGTCCACCGGGACAATCAGTCCGCGCATCAACGGCTCGGTCAGGTTGGAGGCGGCGTCAAAATAAAGCACTTGCTTGATTTCATCATACAAGAGCACAGAGGCAGCCTCTGCCTCGAGGAGATCCGCCGCAGCATGCACGATATTATTGAGCAGTGCATCCAAATCGAGTGTAGATGCCAGTTCAATCGATATCTCGCTCAAGCGACGATAACGTTCCAGTAGCCCTATACCATTGATATCAGCCACTCAAGACCTCTTCTACAATGCGTGGGACAATATCGATCACATCTTCTGGAAAAACCACATCAGCGCGTACATCAATATAGGTCCGGCTTTTATTGATCAGGATCAGGTGGGCACCTCTCTCAAGCGCCCGCATGGGTAAACCTGCCACTGGCAAAACCTCCAGGGATGAGCCAGCCACAATCATTAAGTCACACTGCCGGGCAGCTTCTTGTGCTTTTAGCCAGGTTCGAGCCGGTAGCTGCTCGCCGAAAAGCACGAGATCGGGTTTTAATATGCCGCCGCACTCAGGACAGTGCGGAATTTCTCCAACTTTCAGAAAGGTTTCAATAAAACCTTGCCCCTCAACCTGGTGGAAACAGTGAATACAGGTCAGGGTTTGCATGGATCCATGTACTTCCAGTACGTTGGTTGAGCCGGCTCGTTGATGGAGACCATCAATATTCTGGGTTATCACCGTTTGAATATAACCAGCCTGTTGCAACTTAGTGATACCAAAATGAGCTTCATTCGGTTGAGCGCCATACATCAGTAAAGCAAGTGGCCGGATCCAGTCAAAAAATTTTTCAGGGTGATATCGAAAGGATGTCAGCGAAGCAACTTCAAATGGATCGTATTTCTCCCATAAGCCGCTTTCGGTGGAACGGAAGTCTGGAATCCCCGATGGTGTCGATATACCTGCACCTGTCAACACAGCGCCTCGCTTACTGCTACGGATAATATCGGCAGCACAGTGGATACCATTTAAGGTAGCAGGCGAGAAATCAGGCATAATCAGTATTGCAGTGTCATCTGCGTTGCGCGACTAACTCTGCCAACTTGGTAAATTGTTGAGCAGTCAAACTTTCCGGCTGCTGCAAGATCATAGGCGTATTGTTGGTAGATGCCTGGTAAGCCAGTTCCGGCGCAGGGGTAAAAATCACGGAAATGTTACGCCCCAGTTGCTCTTGAACCTGGCTCCAGGATAGCTGCATCCCCGTTCGAATGCGATTGACAACCACAACGCTGATTTTTCCAGATCCAATCCCCATGCTGTTCAGGTCATCCAGCAACGATTTCGTTTGCGCCAGGGTCTGGGGCACCGGTTCGACCACGATAATAATTGTATCGCACAATGGGATCACTTTCTCTACCAAAGGCGTCAGCGAAGTGCCTAGATCGATGACGATATATTTGCCAAGATACGTGAGCTGCTGGGTAATAACCTCAAAATTCTCAACATTATTAATGTATTTTGCATCCCGCGGTTGCGGCGAAGCCAGCAGCAGGCGCAAGCCAGCCGTATGGCTGGTAAGTTCAGCCTCTACCGAACTGACATCAATCTCAGATGGTTTCTTCTGGAGCAGATGTACCAATCCATCCGGACGTAAATAGCCGAGTTCAAGGCTGATGGTCCCTTTGCCAGGCCGATATTCTGAGACGACAACATCCTTATTGTACGTTTCATGCAGCGCTACGCCCAGATTTAAACTCAGCGTAGATACCCCGAGTCCACCTCTCACAGATAAGATCCCGATGACGCGCCCGCGCTCATTAGCCTGCGCAGCAGTTTGGGTCGAAGGAACTGCCGGCCTGGCTTTACCGGTGCGGGTTAAAACAGCTTTGACGTGCGCAAACAATTCACGTGGTTGGGTGGGCTTGGTGAGATAATCGTCAGCACCAGCCTCAAAACCCAAAATTTTATCTTCGACCTGGGTCTTGGCCGTGAACATAATGATGGGGACATCTTTCGTCAATTCATTCGAGCGCAGCCGCCGGGTTACCTCAACGCCATCGATATCCGGCATCATGACATCCAATAAAATCAAATCCGGTTGCTCGCTCTGAGCCATCCCAATAGCCTGATTGCCATTACTTGCGGCGACAATCGTGTATCCCTGTCGTTCCAGCATCATACCAACCAGACGCAAGGTATCCAAATCATCATCAACGACAAGAATTTTTTCAGCCATTACTACTCCTTGATAAAACAGCTCTTTTACTCAGACAGAAAAACGTTTCGTCTCACCTGCCTGCAGGCGAACCGTGATCTTCGGTCTGGTCATGGTTAGAAGTTTTGCAGCCGCTTAAAATCCAGACTGATCATTGCGTGTAATTGCTCAACCATGCTTGGAGTTCGTGGCGAAATAGGTGTACGTAGGGGCGTACGCCCCTACGTACACCTATTTCGCCTATATTTCAAGCCGTAGCCTGTGTAGATACCATTGCGAAAAAACGTTAAATCAGTCTAGCACAAAGGCCAACCCTTCGCAAGGGGAGCATACGTCTGCACGCTCACAGCCACAAATCTGGGGTACCACCTCAGGAATTAGCAGAGATCCCAACCCATTTGTCATGAACGAACACCATTTTCAGCTATAATCGATGCGAAATGATTGCAAAGATAATTAATATTTTACAACAAGAATGTCACTTAATGGCAGGTTCTTCAATTCTGATAGGCGTGTCTGGAGGACCCGACAGCCTGTACCTGCTGGATATTCTTCGTCAATTAAACTACGCTCTCATCGTAGCTACTTTCAATCATCTCCTAAGGCCTCAAGCCGTAGCGGAGGTCGAGCAAGTACGCCATTTCTGTGAAAAAAAGCAGATCGCGTTCGTCACCGGGCAAGGGGATGCCCATCAGTACGCCCAGGAAAATGGATTATCCCTCGAAGAAGCAGCCAGAACAATCCGGTATGGATTTCTCTTTCAGCAAGCCCAACTGTGTAAGGCCGAGGCAGTCGCGGTTGGCCATACAGCGGATGACCAGGTCGAAACGATCCTGATGCACTTAATCCGGGGGAGCGGTCCCACCGGATTAAGCGGGATGCGTTATCGTTCGTTACCCAATCCTTGGAGCACAACGATCCCCATCGTCCGGCCGCTTCTCTCAACCTGGCGCAGTGAAATCGAACAATATGTCACCAGGCATGAACTTCCGGCCAGTCAGGATCAAAGCAACCTGGATAAACGATTTTTCAGAAACCGCCTGCGCCATGAGCTGATTCCCCAACTTGAAACCTACAATCCGAACATTCGCACTGCTCTTTGGAAAACGGCCCAGGTGCTCGCGGAGGAACAGGCTGTGCTCGAGAGCGCTGTGGAGGTAGCCTGGCAAACATGCGTCGATGATAAGCAACAAGCTGTGATCCAATTCCAGGTCACCCAGTTCAACCAGCAACCCATAGCTATCCAACGCGGCCTCTTACGAAAAGCGATTGGCAACCTGATTCCAGGCTTACGGGATATCGATTTTGAGGCAATTGAACGAGCTCGCGCATTTATCCAATCACCATCTCGCAGCCATCGGATCGATTTAATTGCAGGCCTGATCATGCATTATGAGCAGGGGCAAGTCTGGCTGGGCCGCCAGGAAGCTGAATTTCCCACCCCGGACTGGCCCCAACTTACCCTGGCCGCCCAGGGCCACTTAACCATTCCGGGCGAGTTGCTGCTCTCACCACATTGGAAGTTGCAAGCTTCGTTCCGAGAACTCGATCAGAACACTCGCCAGGAAGCGATCAAAAACCCAGATCCCTACCAGGCCTGGTTGGACGCAGACCAGATCGCCGCGCCCCTGATTGTTCGATACCGGAAACCGGGAGACCGCTTCCGGCCGTTGGGCCTGATCGGCGGTTCGATGAAACTCTCAGATTTTTTCGTCAATCACAAATTACCCCGTCGTGCTCGTGACCACTGGCCGATCCTATGCTCAGGACATGAAATCTGTTGGGTGCCTGGTTTTCAAAGCAGCGATGCCTTCCGTCTGACAGAACAATCCCGAAGGTCAGTTCATTTAAGTCTCGTCCGCATCTCAGCTAAGATCATAAAAAAGATATAACTTCAGCCAATTTCTGGAGTTATGTGGCGAAACAGGTGTGCGTGGGGACATCCGTTCCCACGCACACCTGTTTCATGCTCGGGCTCTAGTAGACATGAGAGGATAATAGCTGCGACCGGTGCATATTGATATCAACGCCAATTTGCACCGGTCGTTATCTGCACAGTGTTGCTTTCTAGCCAGCCTGCCCTATCTAAACCTTGAACCAGCGATACTGATAGGGCTTCAGGCTTGCCACCAGCTGACCAGCGCTATTCGTCTGGACCGGATCGTTGCCCAGCAGGTCCTCTGCCTGACCATCCAGGGTGATTGCCACGGTTTGATCTTCGGCGCTCAAGTTATTGATGATCAACAGCCTTTCACCCTGATAGCTCCGGAAATAGGCCGCCACGGCTTTGGGTGCCTCGGCCCAGGCAAAATCCCCGCGGCCGAAAGCGGGATGGGCTTTGCGGATCTCCAACAACCGCCGGATCAAATGAAAGAGTGAATCCGGATCTTTTTGCTGGTCAGATACGTTGACCCGAGCAGGATTATAAGCCGCACTGGCAATCACCGGAGCATACAACTGATCGGAGCGGGCCTCTGAAAATCCAGCATTGGGGCTGGTATCCCATTGCATCGGCGTTCGAACCCCGTTGCGATCGAAAAGCCAGATATCATCACCCATTCCGATCTCATCACCATAATAGATGATCGGTGAACCAGGCATCGTGAACAGGATCGAATTGAGCAGTTCAAGCTTGCGACGATCATTATCCAACAGGGGCGCCAGACGGCGGCGAATGCCCAGGTTCAAGCGCATGCGAGGGTCCGGGGCATACTCTTGCCACATCCATTGGCGCTCTTCTTCGGTCACCATTTCAAGAGTCAGTTCATCGTGATTGCGAAGGAAAATGCACCATTGGCAGGCATGCGGGATTGGCGGTGTTTTATCCAGGATCCATTCCAAGACGCTCCGATCACCTCTGCGCAAAGCCATATAGAGACGGGGCATCAATGGAAAGTGAAACCCCATGTTGAATTCGTCCTGGCCATTACCAAAATACGGGCGTACATCTTCAGGCCATTGATTGGCTTCGGCCAGCAAGATCCTGCCAGGATAGTTTTCATTGATGTAACTGCGAACTTTTTTCAAGTAGTCATGGGTTTCAGGCAGATTTTCGCAGTTGGTGCCCTCGCGTTCAAACAGATAAGGCACTGCATCGGCCCGAAAACCGTCCACGCCGAGATCCAGCCAGAATTTCATTACATTTAACATCTCCTGCTGGACGGCTGGATTGTCAAAATTCAGGTCTGGTTGAGAGCTGTAAAATCGGTGCCAGTAGTACTGGCCGGCGACTTCATCCCAGGTCCAGTTTGAATCTTCGGTGTCCAGGAAAATGATGCGCGTCTCCTGGTATTTTTGATCGGTATCACTCCACACATAATAATCCCGGTAAGGAGAAGTCCGATCCTGCCGGGCTGCCTGAAACCAGGGATGCTGGTCAGAGGTGTGATTTAACACCAGATCGGTGATGATTTTCATCCCCCGCCGGTGAATTTCCTGGACCAGCGTTTCAAATTCTTCCAGGCTGCCGTATTTTTCATAGACGCCGTAGTAATCAGCGATATCGTAGCCATCATCTTTCAAGGGTGAGGGGTAGATCGGCAAGAGCCAGATACAGGTGACCCCCAAAGATTGAATATAATCCAGTTTTTGGGTCAAGCCGGCTAAATCGCCATGCCCATCGCCATTACTATCATAAAAAGCGCGCAGGTATACTTCATAAAATACGGCATCCTTATACCAAAGTTCGTTATCCATCATTCCTTTTCTCTTTACTATTACGCTCAATGAGCTCAACTGGGACCGGTTTAGGGAATTGGAAAAGTAATCCCAAGGCTATCCCGGAAATTGCCCCGATCATCGCCCCCGTAGACAATAGTCCTGGCAGCAGCGCCATACCGGTGGTCCAGGCAACCACGCTGATCACAATCCACCAGCCGTTCCACTGAACTTCTCGGCGGAGAATCAGCCACTGAGCAACGCCAACTGTAATACCGAGTATAACACCGGCGAAAAACTCCGTCCCATCCGCAGCCAGAAACAGAATCAAAGTCGAGCCTGTCGTCCACCCAACCATAGTCGCGATAATCCAGCGCCATGCTTTATGGATATGCCCCCGTAAAACAAACCATTGCATAATCCCCAAAGCGATCCCAATCACAGCAAAAGCCAGATTGGGCAGTAAAAAACGTCCCAGAATCCAGCCCAGAGTCGTTGCCATGATCCATTGAAACCAAAAAGCCCAATCAAAGTCGTTGAATTTTGGTTCAGACATGTGAATTATTCTGCCTCAACAATGAATACAGAACATCATCATAGGGCGTGAGGGCCCAGGCCGCCACGCCCTATGATTTATCGAAGGAACACTTTTTAGCAAATATCCCCCTGAGATTGGTTAGCCTTTCACCGAGCCGGCCAGCAGACCGCGCACAAAGTATCTTTGCAGTGCAAAGAATACAACCATCGGCAAGACCATGGTCAGGAAGGCACCGGCCGTCAGCAATTGCCAGTCGTTGCCAAACGTTCCAGTTAAAATCTGCCAGCCGTTGGGTGAGAACCTTGTAGGAGGGATCAACGCCCAGGAAGGTTAACGCCACCAGATAGTCATTCCAGACCCATAGAAACTGGAAAATAGCGAAGGAGGCCAGAGCGGGCACCGAGAGCGGCAGGACCAGACGGGTAAAAACCGTAAACGGAGAAGCTCCGTCGATAAAAGCCAATTCCAGGGTCTCGCGCGGCAAGGTGGCGATATAGTTATAGAGCAGGTAAGTCGCCAGCGCCAACCCAAAACCGGTATGGGCCAACCAGACCGATAGGAAGGTGCCATTCAGGCCTAAGGTGTTATAGTCCCGCAAGATGGGGACCAGGGCGATCTGCAATGGTACAACCAGTAAGCCGACGACCATAATAAACAGGATGCGCCGGCCGGGGAAGTCCATCCAGGCGAAGGCATAGGCCGCGAAGGCTGCAATCAGGATGGGAATGACCGTCGAAGGGATCGCAACGGCCAGGCTGTTCAGAAAAGCCTGCTGCATATTCTGGCCTGGGATCACAGTTACTGTACCATCCGGATTGTTAATCGTAACATCTCTGGCTGAGATCACTTCCCGGTAATTATCCAGGGTGAAATCCCAGGTAACCGTCCAGATTCTTTTCTGCACTTGAATCGTACCCAGACGCTTATTACCGACCCAGGTCACCTGGGTATCGCCGGTTGGTGATTTAATCCCGGCGCGTAACTCATCAAAAGTACCCGTAACCCCTTCAACAGTCATGACCGTATCCGGGTCCAGTCCCAGCTGCTTGGGATCATAGGTGGCGGTCGTTTCCCACTCCCTGTGAGGAAGGATTTTCCACCAACCGGTGGTCTGAATGTCGAAACGCGTCCGGAATGAAGAAACCAACAGCCCCAGGGTTGGAATGCTCCAGATGATCACAACCAGCAGGAGCACACCATTCACAACAAGTAAACTGGTTAATTTTTGTCTCTTCATGTTAAAACGCCTCCGACTGTCTGAACTGCCGCAGGTTGTAGATCATTACTGGGATCACCGCGACCAACAGGATGATGGCGATCGCCGAGCCTATCCCGGAATTCCGGGCAGTGAATGATTGGCGATAGAATTGTGTGGCGATCACATGGGTGCCGAACTGCCCGCCGGTCATGACCCAAACGACGTCAAAGATTTTCAAGGTGAAAATCACAACCGTCGTCCAGACAGTGATAATCGTGCCCATAATGTATGGGATCATGATGCGGAAGAAAAGTTGGATCTCGGTCGCTCCATCCACCCGGGCGGCTTCCAGCATCTCTTCCGGGATGCCTTTCAAGGCGGCCGAAAACAGCACCATCGAGTAACCCGTTTGCAGCCAGATCACGATCACGATCAAGAAAAGGTTGTTCCAGGGGGCGATCGCAACCCATTTGTCCCATGGATGGGGCGCACCTCCCAACGCGACCGTAATTGCATTCAATATACCAATTTGCTCCGCTCCGGCTGGGCGAGTATCGTAAATGAAGTTCCAGATCACGCTGGCGCCTACGAATGAGATGGCCATCGGCAAGAAAATGAGCGATTTCGAAACCCGCTCGAACCGGCTGCGGTCGGCCAATACGGCCACCAGCAGCCCTAAAGCTACCGACAGCGTACTGCCAAAAACGATCCACATGACGTTATTGCGTATCGCTTCCTGCAACAGACGTTCTGAAAACAGGGATACATAGTTCGCCAGGCCCACAAAGGCATCGCTTTGCAACGCCTGGAACGGATTCGCGCCGCGGGGAGGGCCGTCTCGTCCGAACAGACTTAACCAAAATGTTCGCAAAACTGGGATGGCAAGATACCACATCAAAATTGCAATGGCTGGTCCAGCGAAAACGAATGGCTGTAAGCGGTGCGTCCACAGGTCAGGCAGCCGTTCGACGATCCCGTTGAACACCCAGTAGAGCAGACCAACTCCACCCACGCCCCAGATGATCGCCACCGAAGCGATCACCCAACGCGGTGCGGCGCTATCACGCAGGAAGATGAACCCCTGGTAAAGCACAAAAAACGCCAGCAGGGGGATGACTATTGCAAAAAACAAACGGCCCAGCCAGGCGATTAACCCGTTGCCAGCGTTTGACTTCGGATCTTCGTGTTGGACTAGGTTTGCCATGAGGCACTTCCCTCCTCTCGGATGGCCGCCGGTCCGGTAGCGGCCGGCGGCCATCTCACATCTACACTGCTAAAACTTATTTAGGCCAGGAGGCGTCGATTTCTTTGAGGACGGTATCCAGATCGGCTGCACCGCTGACGTAGTCGACCATACCGGTCCAGAAGGAGCCGGAGCCAACTTCAGCAGGCATCAGGTCCGAAGCATCGAAGCGGAAAGAAGTGGCATCAGCAACCAGTTGGGCGATGCCGCGCTCCATATCCACACCGTACATGTCCGGAGTAGCGGTCAGGTGCGCCGCCAGGGCGCCACCGTTCTGCAACCAGCCAGAAGCCGACTGCGGGGTGGTGAAGTATTCCATCAGGGCGCGCACTTCGGGGCGGTCGTTGAACATCGACATGATGTCGCCAGCCACCAGGAAGGGCTTGCCGTACTGCGGGTCAACCGGCGGGAAGTAGAAGAAGTCATAGTCCACGCCAGCCTTGGCGGTCTCGGGGAAGAAACCGGTGATGAAGTTGCCCTGCCGGTGCATCCAGCACTTGGGCGGATTTTCGAACATCGGCGCAGGCGCATCCCCGAAGTAGGTCGATACGATCCCATCGGTCCCACCATACACGTAGTCCGGGTTGAACCAGATCTTGCTCCAGTCCTCGATGGCGGTCTTGACTTCCGGTGAGTCGAAGGGCAGCTCGCCCTTCACCCATTTGTCGTAGTTCTCCAGCGAGGTGGTCCGCAGCATCATGTCTTCGGTCCAGTCCGTCGCCGGCCAGCCGGTGGCGGCCTGCAACTCGATCCCGATGCACCAGGCTGTGTCGCCATCATCGGCGATCTGCTGGGTCAGCGTCATCAACTCGTCCCAGGTGGTGGGGATCTGATAGCCGGCGGCGTCCCAGGCGGCCTTCGGATACCACACCAGGCTCTTGCCGTTGAAGCGGTGCCAGACGCCACCCGTCATCGGGCCATCTGGACCGGTCACGGTACCCATGTCCAGCCAGCTCTGGTTGTACTGCTGCTTCAGCCAGTCTTCCGAGATCCAGGTGGTCGGGTCGACGATATGACCCTGGCGGGCGTAGTTGGCCACGGCACCCGGCTGCGGGAAGTCGGCGATATCAGGCGGGTTGCCCGCATCCACCGAGATCGCAATCCGGGATTCAAAAGTCTTGTCGCCAATGTACTTGACGGTGATCCCGGTCGCATCTTCGAAGGCTTTCATCAATTCGGCAAAACGAGCATCATCCGGCGCCGTGAACGGCCCATCGACGGTGACCGTCGTGCCGCTATATTCGCCGTTGAGCGCTTTCTCCATGAATCCACCAGGCATAACTGCCCAGCCGGGCCCGGAGGTCTCACCACCGGTTGAAGCTGCGCCGCCCGCGCCCGCGGGCCAGGAGGCGTCGATTTCTTTGAGGACGGTATCCAGATCGGCTGCACCGCTGACGTAGTCGACCATACCGGTCCAGAAGGAGCCGGAGCCAACTTCAGCAGGCATCAGGTCCGAAGCATCGAAGCGGAAAGAAGTGGCGTCAGCAACCAGTTGGGCGATGCCGCGCTCCATATCCACACCGTACATGTCCGGAGTAGCGGTCAGGTGCGCCGCCAGGGCGCCACCGTTCTGCAACCAGCCAGAAGCCGACTGCGGGGTGGTGAAGTATTCCATCAGGGCGCGCACTTCGGGGCGGTCGTTGAACATCGACATGATGTCGCCAGCCACCAGGAAGGGCTTGCCGTACTGCGGGTCAACCGGCGGGAAGTAGAAGAAGTCATAGTCCACGCCAGCCTTGGCGGTCTCGGGGAAGAAACCGGTGATGAAGTTGCCCTGCCGGTGCATCCAGCACTTGGGCGGATTTTCGAACATCGGCGCAGGCGCATCCCCGAAGTAGGTCGATACGATCCCATCGGTCCCACCATACACGTAGTCCGGGTTGAACCAGATCTTGCTCCAGTCCTCGATGGCGGTCTTGACTTCCGGTGAGTCGAAGGGCAGCTCGCCCTTCACCCATTTGTCGTAGTTCTCCAGCGAGGTGGTCCGCAGCATCATGTCTTCGGTCCAGTCCGTCGCCGGCCAGCCGGTGGCGGCCTGCGACTCGATCCCGATGCACCAGGCTGTGTCGCCATCATCGGCGATCTGCTGGGTCAGCGTCATCAACTCGTCCCAGGTGGTGGGGATCTGATAGCCGGCGGCGTCCCAGGCGGCCTTCGGATACCACACCAGGCTCTTGCCGTTGAAGCGGTGCCAGACGCCACCCGTCATCGGGCCATCTGGACCGGTCACGGTACCCATGTCCAGCCAGCTCTGGTTGTACTGCTGCTTCAGCCAGTCTTCCGAGATCCAGGTGGTCGGGTCGACGATATGACCCTGGCGGGCGTAGTTGGCCACGGCACCCGGCTGCGGGAAGTCGGCGATATCAGGCGGGTTGCCCGCATCCACCGAGATCGCAATCCGGGATTCAAAAGTCTTGTCGCCAATGTACTTGACGGTGATCCCGGTCGCATCTTCGAAGGCTTTCATCAATTCGGCAAAACGAGCATCATCCGGCGCCGTGAACGGCCCATCGACGGTGACCGTCGTGCCGCTGTATTCGCCGTTGAGCGCTTTCTCAAGGTAACCACCGGGCATAACCGCGAAATCAGCTGCGGAGGCTGCACCGCCAGATGGTTCCGTTGGCGCTTCCGTCATTGCAGGCGCTTCAGTTTGCTGAGGGGCTTCTGTTGGGGCTGGCGTCGCCTGGGCACAGGCGCCCAGAACCATCGCCAAAACCAACAATGCCGACAGCAAGAACCACATTATTCGCTTTCTAGGCATCTTTCTCTCTCCTTAAATTTAGAAGTGAAGGTTTGATTGGTAGAGTTTGATTCGCTTTATAGATCCTTCCGGTACAGTCATCACCTCCTTTACGCAAGATTCTGAATATTCGATCAAGGGCATTCCTAAACAGTTCGCAAGTTTTATTTGCAATCGATGAGCGTCAATTTGTTTGGGCGCCGCAGGACTCACGCACAATTAATTGGGTTTCGAGCAATTGCGTGGTTTCTTCAATCTCCTCCTGATTGAGCAATTGAATAAGTAAGTAGCCCGCTTTCCAGCCTAAAGAATAAGCCGGCAAGCGCACCGTTGTCAGCGGTGGATTGATGTAGGCTGACCAGGGTATATCATCAAAACCTACCACGGCCAGATCATCCGGAATGCGCAAATTCGCCTGGCGAGCAGCTTCGATCGCACCGATCGCCACCACATCGCTGGCTACAAAGACTGCCTCCAGTCGAGGAACCTGATCCAGCAAGCGCTGCATGGCGTGATATCCGCTTTCCGGGCTGAACGCACCGGTTTGGATCATGCTGGGCGCAAACTCGATACCGCTATCCCGCAAGGCACTCAGGTAGCCACTTCGCCGGTCCGCCGCGGCAGTATAGGCTAAAGGCCCGTTTGTTATCATGCCGATACGGCGATGCCCCAAACCTAACAGGTGTTCGGTGGCCAACCGGGCCCCACCGACATTGTCAACGTCGACCGAAGGGATCTGACAGCCGGGCAGACGGCCTTGCAGCACGATGGGGGCATTGTCGGCCAACTGCCGGAAAAATTGTTGATCGTCAAATCGCGGACCCGAAAGCACAATCCCATCAGCATGTCGTTCACGGATTAATTGTAAAAAATCATTTTCAGCGTTCCGCTTTGCGGAGGTCGGTTCGAACAGGATGTGATAATGATGCTGGCGCGCGACCCCGTGTAAGCCACGCAAAACTTCCGCCATAAAGGCATCCGCGAAATTCTGAAATGGAGAATGTCGCTCTACAAAACCAATGACCTGGCTCCGGCCCTGTACCAGCCGCCGAGCCGAAGCATCCGGGTGGTAATCCAATTCGCTGGCCGCTTGCAGTACTTTTTTGCGGGTCTCATCACTGATCTGGGCCTCTTTCACATTGTTCAGCACCAAAGAAACCGTCGTGCGAGACACTCCGGCGCGGTTAGCGACGTCCTGACTGGTCACTCGTTTCAAATTCAAGTGGAACCTCAATTGGATAACACGGGCGACAAATCAATCGCCCGATCGCATCGTTGGTTACAACTTCTCCCTTATTGGCAACCCCTGAAGCGTCATCAAAGTTTCATTAGCGCCAACGGGCTGCCAGTTGGATGGCGGTCGCATCATCGCCCTCAAATAGTGAGCCACCCAACTCCTAACACACGTTAGTAACGCGTGTTAGTAATATAGCAAATTAATATGCACCTGTCAACAGGCTATTCAGGAATTCCTGTGATCGCCACCACGAGGCTTCTGAAGTTGGTGCGATCGTTATTAAGGATCTGGCTGGTTTCAGTCAACCAGGAGTGGACCGGTGGTTTTACGAGGCACCAGCTCGGTCGGCAAGACTTCGGTTACCGGCTTTAAATCCGGGCCTTCGATCGCCCGCAGCAGGATCTCAACCCCACGTTGACCCAATTCAAATAATAACTGGCGTATCGTGGTCAAACCCAGATACTCGGCAATCTCAATATCATCGTACCCAATCACGGATACATCTTCCGGCACCCCCAATCCGGAGGAGCGAGCTGCTTCCAATACGCCTAGAGCCTGGGTATCGCTGGCGGCAAAAATAGCCGTGGGAGGATCCGGCAAAGCCAGCATCTCTTCCGCTAACCGCTGAGCTTCATAGCGACCATGCTCACCCTGTCCATGGTATTCCGGCCGAAACGCGATCCCCGCCTCTTCCAGCGCCTTGCGGTAGCCCCGATAGCGGTCCCGGCTGGATGTAAAGTTAAAAGCAGTCTGGAGCGGATCGCTGATATAGCCGATCTTGCGATGACCTAATTCCAGCAAATGGCGAGTCGCTTCGTAGCCACCTTGAACATCATCAACGATGACACGATTTAACTGAGTCAGGGAGGGATGGTTGGCGTCAATCAGAACAATTGGCACGTCTGCTTTTTCCAGGGAAGGGAGATCTTCATCCCGCGGCGATAAGGCGATGACCAACACCCCATCGGCCCGTTCACGCCGGGGCACCTCCTGCAAGCAGGCGTCGCGTCGCTGGATGGTATCGACGTTGTAGATGATCAAATCATATTCTGATTCAGCCAGGGAATCCTGGATGCCGCGTAAACGTTCCAGGTGAGCAGGGCGGGTGAAAAAAGGGACGATGACCGCAATGGTGAGGGTCTTTCCAAGCGAAAGTCGCCGGGCGGTTGGGTTGGGGACAAAGTCCAGTTCGGCGATCACATTTAAGACGCGTTTACGAGTTGCGTCGCTAACCATGGGGCTGCCATTGATCACCCGCGAAACCGTTCCAAGCCCCACTCCGGCCTTGCGAGCTACATCACGAATGGTTACCGAGCGTTTTGGAACCGTTTCCATACAATCATTATAGAATACTCAGAAACGGATGTCAAGTATTTCGAACTTAAATGGGATCAGTCCGCGACCAATTCATGCCCCAATCGGACGGTAACAACCGGACAGCCCAGCCCTTCGGCTATTTCCGAAGTGATGTCCGGCAGATACATTTGGCGCAATGCGTGAACTCCGTAGTGGGACCCCATGCCAATCAAATCGTAATCACCCCCGTGCAATTCGTTCAGGATTTCGTGAACGATATTTCCATGCCGGACCTTGAATTCAAATGTCAGACCCGCCGCTTCCAACTTCTCAATGGCTTGGGTTAAGTTTCTGGCTTGTGGCGTGTCCGTCTCCAGGATATGCTCCCAATTCTGCTCGATCCGCTTGGAAGTTGGATACTCCAGATTTACCGGTTCAACCACATGCAGTAAGGTGAGGCGCGCTCCGGCAGCCTGGGCCAGGAAAATCACAAGGTTTAGCACTGCATGGGCATAGCCTAATCCGCCCATGCACAACAGGATGTGCTTAACAGGCAACTTCGATTTGGGGACATAGACGATCGGTGTTTCAATTTTTGCCAGCAATCTCCGGAAAGAGCGGCCTTGAACTACTCGCCGCCAGGCTGGCCGTCCCAATGGCCCCACAACAGTGATAAAGTTCCCCAGGGTAGTATAACGAGCGATGACGACGGACCCACGACCACGATCGTATTCAACCTGATGCGGGATCCCAATTTCAGCCAGGCGTGCAGAGGCTTCGGCTACATAGGCTTCTACTTGCGACTGCACACGAGGAGTTTCAATCACCCCTAACAATACGACCGGCATTTTCAAAAGTTCAGCCAACCAGATGCCATACTCGAGGGCCGGCCGATTTTGTTCGCTTCCATTGGTGCATAATAACAGCCGGACCCCTTCGACTGTCTCGATTTGGGCAGGCTTCCAGGCCCGTTCGTTTCGTTGTTGATCATTCGCCATAAGTTTACTTACCGGAAGAAAATGATCCCTAAGATCCCCGCCCCCAAGAGCACCAGGGGAGGCGGAGCCTTCAGTAATAACGCGATCAAGCTGATGGCTGCAATCAGAAGGGTGGTCATTCCCAGTGAGCCACTTTCACCCTGAAATACTTGCCATGCGACCAGAGCCATCAATACAGCCACCGCAGGCGTCAGACCACGCACGAAGTTACCGATCCAGGCCTCACCTCGCAAACGCTGTAGGACGCTTACAACGCCCAACATCAGGACTGTCGGTGGCAAAATGGACCCAAACAAAGCGGCCAGCGCCCCGGGTAATCCACCCGCCGCGTAGCCAACAAACATGGCAAGCTGCAGCGCATCACTGCCTGGAAGAACGCTGGAAAAGCCTACGGCTTCGACAAACTGGCTTTCCGTCATTAGTCTGCCGACCGCTTCTTTATAAAGCAGACCAACCGACGCAGGGCCGGAGGTTGTCAGCAAATTGATTTTTATGAAAACCCAGAACAACGCCAGCCATTTAACCATTCAATCAATCTCCATGTTGAGGCCTGGGAATTAACCATTCATGACCGCGCCGCAATTCTTTCATTTTATGTAACAACTCAGCGGTGGCAGGAATAAATGTGGTCGAACTGGGCGTACGCCTACCTCGCACACCCATTTCGACCACATTTTCACATCGGGATGAGTAGATACCATTTTTTTACCAGCCCAAATTGAAGCGACAGCGCGCTTTATTACCCCTCAAACCAAAGCTTTCACCAGGTAGGTTTCACCCCGCTTAAAACCGCGCCGGGTGTAGTAGCGCCGGGTACCGATCGCCGAGATGACCGCCAAACGGCCGAAACCGTGCTGCCGGGCGATTTGTTCTGCCCAGCGAATCAGGTGTTTCCCCAACCCGGCATGCTGGGCAGCTCCATCCCGTTCGGCGCCGACCGGCAGCGATTGACCATAAATGTGAACTTCCCGAATGATGGCGGCGTCTTGCAGATCGGTCAGACCAGATTCGGGGGAGCCAGGTCCAGGAAGCGACAGGCGTAAAAATCCAGCCAATTTATCATCCGGCGTATTAAAAGACAGGAAATGCTCCCAGGTATCCCCCACTTTGTAAACCAGGTCATCCTGGCGGAGATCAGCGACCTCAATTTTCTGGGCGCGCACTTCTCGACAGCGGATGCATTGGCAGACCATCCCTCGGCGGGCCAATTCCTGATGGACATCCTGGCGCAGGCTGGTGCGCTTGTTGCCTTCAACCACATTGGTTGAAGGGATATCCCGGATCACCCGGTTGACCCGGCAGTAGCGGGGAATGGAAGGCTTGATATCTGCGATCAACTCCACCAATTCGGCGGTCGTATAGGGGACGAACTCGCCTCGCTGCCAGTATTCATAAAGCTCGGCGTTCGCCAGCAGCTGATTTGGGTAGATTTTTATTTCGTCGGGGCAGTATCCAGCCCACATCCTGGCAAAGTCCGTCCGGTCAGAGACGGGCGTCGCTCCGAGTAAGTTGGGCATCCAGTGCAAAACGATCTTAAAACCGGCGGCCCGCAACAAGGCGACCGCCTGGCGGGTTTCCTCGGCCGTATGGCCGCGCTTATTCATGGCCAGCAAGCGATCGTCGAAGCTTTGAGCGCCCATTTGCACCTTGGTGACGCCCAGATAGCGCAGCCAGGCTATTTCGCGGGGGTTGACGTGGTCTGGCCGGGTTTCGATAACCAGTCCGACATTGCGATGATGGGCAGTCTCGTTGCGAGACTGTGCGGTTGGCAAATCCGGTAAATCCACCTCATTCATAGCGTCAAAGCAGCGCTTGACAAACCATTCCTGATAATCCTTGCGGTAGGAGTCCCAGGTACCTCCCAGAATCAGCAGTTCGATCTTATCGGTCGGGTGCCCGACAGCCCGCAAGGCTTCCAGGCGGGCCGACACCTGATCGTATGGTTCAAAATCGTGCTGCAAAGCTCGCCTGGCGCCGGGTTCATCCGGCAGGTAACTTTTCGGCATCCGAACGTCAGTCGGGCAAAACACACACTTACCCGGGCAAGGATAAGGCTTGGTCAGCACGGTTACGGTGGTCACACCGGACAAAGTGCGGACCGGTTTCATTCGAATCCGGGCCAGAAGGGCGGGGTCCGGCTGCCATTCTCCATTTTCGATCAAATTGCGATAAGCTGCTACCAGCACATGCTTGCCAAGATACCCACCGCCCGGCAGCGGGTAGTGGCGCATTGCGTCCATTACCTGACGGCCAGATCGGATCTCTTCCAATATCTGGCGAGCCAGTTCCAATTTTTCAGGGGTGTACTTCCGAGCCTTTAACCAGGCCTGATCATTTGCGGCCATACTTTCCTTTACGCCTTTGCGAACCTACCAGCTATCATCGTATTCGGGGTCCTTCAGGAATTTTGCGAGAAGTCCCGGAAACGGGGTCTTTCGATATTTCTGTGATGGCGGACCCTCCCACAGAATTTCCCAGAGAACCCGGAAACTCCTGAAAGCCCTAAATCGGGTTCCTGCTATAATGAGCGGGTGGAACCTGAAGTCATTAACCGTTTAATCGAACTCAATCGTCAATTTTACCAGACCTTTGCGCTCCAATTTTCGGCAACTCGGCAGCGCTTGCAGCCCGGCGTTCAGCAGGTGCTGCAGGATATCCGGCCGGAAAGCAACATTCTAGACCTGGGCTGCGGCAACGGCGAACTGGCGGATTGGCTGTATCGACATGGCCATCGCGGCTTTTATATCGGGCTGGATTTCAGCTGTGAATTACTCGATCTTGCCAGCAAGAAAAATGACCGCTCTGAGACCCTTTTTTACAAGAGAGATCTAACCGAACCCGGCTGGGAAGCGGATTTACCGCACCGCCAATATGATTACATCCTGGCTTTTGCAGTTCTTCATCATCTGCCATCCAGACGCCTTCACCGGCAAGTTTTAATCACTGTTCGCCAGTTATTGGCCCCAGGAGGTAGGTTCATCCACTCGGAATGGCAGTTTCTAAACAGCGAGAGGTTACGCGCTCGCATCCAGCCCTGGGAAGCCGTCAATCTGGATGAAAATCGGGTCGAGGCGGGCGATTATCTGTTGGATTGGCGCCATGGCGGGCATGGCTTGCGCTACCTGCACCATTTCAACCAAACCGAACTGGCTGAATTGGCTGATGAAACCGGTTTTCAAATCACGGAGAGTTTTTTCAAAGATGGGCAAGGTGGACAACTGGGCCTGTATCAAACCTGGCGCGTAAAATCTACCGAAAAATGGACGGATTAAATCGGATCGGTTGGTCCTGTCGCCGCGGGCGATAGTATAATGAAATCCTGGTCTCTGGCCTGGGAGAGGCCCATCCCAGGAAACCCGAATCATCGCGGCAATTTCGTGACAAGAAGGAAACCGCTCCTCCCATGCGCATACTGGTTATCTCAGATATTCACGCCAACCTGATCGCCCTTGAAGCCGTCCTCGATGCTGCCGGGCAGGTCGACGCCGTCTGGTGCCTGGGTGATATCGTGGGATATGGGCCCGATCCTAATGATTGCGTGGCCCGCATCCGGCAGCTGCCCAACCTGGTATGTATCATGGGCAACCATGATGCAGCTGCGCTTAAACAGATCCAAACCGATAATTTCAACCCTGAAGCCAGGATCGCGCTGCACTGGACGCGCACGGCTCTGGCGCCCAACAGCCTGGAATTTTTATCGAATCGCCCGGAAAAGATCGTCATCGGCGATGTTACTTTGTCGCACGGCAGCCCGCGCCACCCGGTTTGGGAATATTTACTGGATACTCGCACGGCCACGCAAAGCTTCGAACATTTCGACACTTCTTACTGCCTGGTCGGGCACACCCATTTACCGGTCGTTTATTACCTGGCAGACGACCGCTACATGGCCCACCTGGTGGTGCCGGAGCCCAACACCAGCCTGGTGCTCAGCCCGCGCGCCATTTTAAATCCCGGCAGCGTCGGACAGCCGCGCGATCGTGACCCGCGGGCATCTTTTGCGATTTACTCGCCAGATGAACATACCTGGGATTACCGGCGGGTACCCTATGATATTCAAGCCGTGCAGGCTCGGATGGAAAGCGCCGGGCTGCCCGAAAGACACATTATTCGCCTGGCCGCTGGTTGGTGACATCCTTACGAATAAGCCCCGCCAAACAACGGCGGGGCTTTTATCATGGGCAGGTACTGGAAGGGCTGGTTCAACAATCAGGTCAAAAGACCTGCGAAATAGACGACTGACATTGAAAAAACGGACAGAACGATCCCGGTTCACAGACAAATTCAGGTTTCATCGGCTGTAAGGGAACTTTTCGGATTCGGATTGCGTCCAGTGTATGACAACAGCTTAGTCAAGGAGGAGCGTCGCCATGCAAAACCAACCCACCCCATCCAAACGTCATCCGGGCATTAAATTTCTGCTTGTAATGATTATTCTGGCCCTGACCTTCAGCGCCTGCGCCTCGATGGCCGCGCCTACTCCGGCTTACGAAGCGAATACTGCTGGGGCGCCTCCCATGGCGCCTGAAGCGCAATATGATCAGGCCCAAGGCGAGATGCGCAGTTCGACTGCTGACGTAGCCAAGGCGGCTGAACGGATTGTGATTAAGAACGCCAATCTATCGATTGTCGTGGCTGACCCCGGCGGCGCGATGGATGTCATCAGCCGGATGGCGGATGATATGGGCGGATTTGTCGTTTCGGCTAATCTTTACCAGAGCCGCCTGGAAAGTGGGGCCGAGGTGCCGCGCGCTTCGATCACGATCCGGGTGCCGGCAGAACGCTTGAACGAAGCGCTCGACCAGATCCGCTCGCAAAGCGACCGCGATCCACTCAACGAACGAATTGAGAGCCAGGATGTCACCAGCGATTATACCGATCTGCAATCCCGGCTGCGGAATCTGCAAAACACCGAGGCTCAACTGACGAAGATCATGGACGAAGCCATCCGCACCGAAGACGTGCTCTCAGTTTACAACCGGTTGGTTGACATTCGCGAACAGATCGAAGTGATCCAGGGCCAGATCAAATACTACGAACAGTCTGCAGCCCTTTCGGCGATTGCGGTTGAGCTGATCGCTAACGAGGCCGTCCAACCCCTGACAATCGGCGGCTGGGAGGCTGTCGGGGTGGCTAAGAACGCTATCCAAGCCCTGATCGACACTCTCAAGTTTGTGGCCAACGCCGCGATCTGGATCCTGGTCTACGTGCTTCCAGTTCTGCTGGTGCTGTACCTGATCTTCGTTTTGCCATTGTCTCTGGTTTGGAAAGCCTGGCGCCGGCGGCACGCTCGCGGCAAAGCGATCCAGGCGGCCCCATCCCAGGCAAACCCACCGACAAATCCAGAGAACTAAGCAATTTGTAAAGGCTATCGAAAAATTCTTTGGGGTAGCAAGCAAACATAAACATGACTCATCCCGAATTTAATCTTTAGCCTGAATCGGCCTCATAAGGCCTACCCCCGCCCCCTCCCTGGCGCCTTCGGCGCCGGAAGGGGAGAAGCGTTCGGAAAACAGGCGTGATGGGCGGCGTTTGCCGCCCATCACGCCTGTTTTCCGACAAACTATTGATTGGGTATATGTCCCGGTAATAGCTACTGCTCGAGGAAACATTAAATTTGGGGGATTTCATGTTTCTTTACTTAATCGCAAAATCACCGGAGAATAATATTACCCGCGGCTCCGTCTACGACCGATGGAGCTTCTCTCAACGGCGATACTGTCTGAAAAAGCCCGGACTGCACGCCCGACAAACTCACGGCGGGTAAATAAAGTCCATAACCTGTTTCCAGCCCGCTTAGTTTGGCGGCGGATGTTTTCAGATCATCCGGTATAAATATCCTGCTGCGATAAACAACCAGAGCCAGATACGATTTGTAAGGCGCGCTCGCCGGGTCGATGACTTTGACCGGTTCAGGCTCGGCCATTACAACCGCCATCCGGCCTAAAGTTCCCCAGGATTTTAAAAAGGCGCTCTTGGAAAAAGTTAATGCCAGGCCGGTGTAAGCGTCCACCGCCTTGACCGTTTTGCGGGTATAAGCGACCAGGATCATGGTATGTTCGAAGCGCGCCACGCGGGCCACCTGTCCATTCGCGGCAATGTACTTCACCTGCGCGCCAGGCCACATTTGTCCCACCACCCACACAATCACAGGGCGGCCGGCAACGACCTCAGCCTGTAAGTCCTCCCAGGCCATGTTCGAGCGAGCCTGAGCGTCCAGACCAAATTCACGCAGCAATCCGGCAACCGGCCCTGCATGCACGCCGTAGGAATGGGGCGGGATATTGCCCCAAACGCCATTCGGTTGGCCAACGAAACCCTCATCTGGATTGTCGGAACGTGGCAATTTGTTCAAAAATTTTCGTTCCTTAATGGATACCCCCCAGTAAGCGGCCCAATCGACCGCCGAACGCGATTCGCAAGATAACAGGTAGGATTGGGCATGGCCCTTGATACTGCGTCCGGTGGCGTCGCGTATATCGGCGGCATCGGGCAAGTCGCCAGCCAGAACGAGAGGCGCCTGAATCATCCCCAGCAAACTGAGAATCAGACTGAGTATCCACACACGTGCAGTCCTAGACCGCCCTGATTTCATGCGAAGAGTATAGCATAGAAGGATTGCTGGGGATGATGTAAGGTTATGAGGCTTAGGGCAAATCGGCCATATGCGATTGCCCTGTTATGAGGCTCTGGATATATCATGGGGTGTGAACACCCGTAAAGATTCTGAAAGAACCAGGGATATGTTCGCGGCGGCCGCGGGGCCAGGGCAAATACAGGTATAATCAGCGGTATGAAAGAACTGGCCCAACACGCGCACACCATGCTAGGCATTCGTCTCTCGAAAGATCAGTTAGCAGCTCTTAATATCTACGAGGGCGAATTGTTGGACTGGAATACCCGATTCAACCTGACCGCGATTGACGATCCTCAAAAAGTGAGGATCAAGCATTTTCTCGATGCACTTACCTGCCTGTGTGTGCTGCGAGAGGCGCCCTTTGAAACGCTGATCGATGTCGGCACCGGCGCCGGATTCCCAGGACTGCCGCTCAAAATCATTTACCCCCATATTCGCCTGACGCTGGTGGAATCGGTTGGCAAGAAGGCTGACTTTTGCCGCCATATGGTGAACACACTGGGCCTGGAAAAAGTGGAAGTGATCCAGGAGCGAGCGGAAGCGCTCGGCCAGATGCCCGAGCATCGCGAACGGTATGATTGGGCCGTCGCCCGGGCGGTCGCGATATTGCCTGTATTGGCAGAATATCTTCTACCGATGGTGCGGATTGGCGGCGGCATGCTGGCTATGAAAGGCGAGCAGGCGCCCGCGGAGGCCCACGCCGCCGAACACGCCACGCGTGTTTTAGGGGGCCACCTCCGTCGGCTGGTACCCATCCACCTGCCTGGAGTGGCCGAGGAACGCTACCTGGTTGTAATCGATAAAATCGCAGCCACACCTCGAGCTTATCCACGCCGGGTGGGGCTACCGGCCAAGAAACCCCTTTAACCAAAAATCCCAGGGCGAATGTGCCCTGGGATTAGCCCCCATCCGGGCTTTCGATCAATCGGCCCGCATGAATTTTCCACTGCGTGGCTTGCTGGACAAATTCAGGTGCGAATAAATCCAAATCGGTCGTAGTCAACAAAGACTGCTCGCTGGCAGACAGGCGATCCAGCAAGTCCCGCCTTCGATCCGTATCCAGTTCAGCCAGGACCTCATCCAAAAGCAGCACGGGCCAATGCCCTGTCTTTGAACGCATCCATTCCACCTCTGCCAGCTTCAGCGAAAGAATAGCGCTGCGCGCCTGCCCACGGGAGCCATAGGTTCCCAAATCCATACCGTTCCCCAGGAAGCGCAGTTCATCCCGATGCGGGCCAATCGTTGTAACGCCGCGAGCGATCTCCTCGGAACGCTTCTGGGCCAGGCAATCCATAAAGCCCCGCTGAATTTTTTCCAGCGAAAGACTGGATCGATCCAGAGGCGTATCCAAAGGCAGCCGATACTGATTGGGCTGGCGTGGCAATGGTTCATAGGCTGGTTGATAATCCAGCCGTAAAATTTCTTGTCCGCGGGTTAACTGGCTGTGAAAACGAGCTGCCAGATTTTCCAGCTCCCGGATAGCCTGAATACGGCCATACATCAATTGTCCCCCGGTAGCAGCCAGCTGCTGGTCCCAATAATCGAGTTGCTGGCGATCGCCGCCACGCTCGCCCAGCTGTTTGAGCAAGGCATTGCGCTGGGTGAGCAGACGACTATACTCGCTCAACAGTGATGCATAGCGGGGCAGCACTTGAGCCAGAGCCAGATTCAGATAGCGACGGCGTTCTTCGGGCGCGCCTTCTACGACCCTGAGCATCTGAGGTAAGAACAATACCGCATTAAAAGCGCCCACCACCTCGCCAATCTTGTGCTTGACCCCATCCAGAAGAACCTCTTTTCGCACACGCCCAGCCCCATTGATACCCCCATTTTCCTGAATGATGCGGACTTCCAACCGATGGTCCGACCGATCTTGCCGGAAATCCGCCACGATCCGGGCTACAGCCAAAGCCTCACGGCCAGCAATGAAATTGATCAGCTGGCGATCACTGGTCGCATGAAAAGAGACAAAAGTAGACAGGTAGTAGACTGCCTCCAACAGGCTGGTTTTTCCCTGGGCATTACTGCCGACCAGCAAGATTGGCCCGGATGGCATGTTCACATCCAGACGGGCGAAATTCCTAAAGTTCGTCAGGGAAAGATGGGTCAGTTTCATTATTCACAAGAATGCCACGGCGGATATGCCACCGTGGCAGAGACTTATTAAAAAGGCTATGCAGCTGTGAATGGGCGCCAGATGGACACAACATCCATTCGTTCAGCTTTTGGATGGGCGCTGGCTGCCCCCATCAATCTGCAAGGGCTACCTGGGAGGGATCGCCTTCGAATTTCCAGACCTTCTCAGCCCGGTCGATAAACAAGACACCATTGAGGTGATCGATCTCATGCTGGAAAATTCGCGCCAACCACCCTTTGGCTTTGATCCGCATGGGCTGTCCGTGGCGATTTTGCCCTTTCACAGTAACCGTCAACGAGCGCTCAACATCGCCCTGGAAACCCGGAATTGAGAGACAGCCTTCAGTGCCCACAATGCTATCGTTCGACATCCGGGTTATTTCAGGATTGACCACCGCGAACAATTTTTTGGGGGCTTCCTCATCTTCTTCATCCCCAAATTCCACCACGATCACGCGCAGCGGGATATCCACCTGTGGGGCAGCTAACCCAACACCGGGCGCTTCCCGCATGGTCTCGACCATATCTTCGATCAAGTTTTGCAAATCCTGCCCAAAATCCGTCACCTTACGCGCCTTGTTACGCAGAATTGGTTCGGGAAGGGTAACAATTTCTCTTAACGCCATACAATAAACCTCGGTTTTTATAACCTATCCAGGCTATTTCGCCATGGATAAAATCGCTATTCGAAACTACTGCAATCTGGATAAAACCAAATTCCTGGCAATGACTTGTGATCTAAAGCAGTAATAAGTAACCAAAACCAGTCCTATTATTTTACCTTAAACGTCGCTGTCCTAGAGGGCATTTTCCGGGATTTTGTATCCTTCACCCATGAAAAACCTGACGATAAAAGCGAAAATAGGCGTCAGCGTGGGCAAATGCCCACGCTGACGCCTATTTTCGCCTATTCATCTGTGGCTGAGGAATTTCATAAACAAGGGAACCTGTACTTTTGTATCCTTACTTTTTATTGAATTGGGGGAAATCCAAAAAATCGCCTTGATCGAAATCGAAACCTTCCGGCAGTTCTCCGGTCTCTTCATAATAGGCCACAAACCACTGAACCATACGATCCCGCTCACGCTTGGCTTCAGCATCTCGTTTGCGGCGATTCAACGCCTCCCGATAATCCGAGATGTCCTGGTGCACTTGATCCGGATTATACACGCCCCGGAAAATAAAGCGGGTTTCGCCGACATTAATCGTCACGTAGCCAAAATTCAACAGGTTCTGGAGTATATTTTCGCGTTCGTGTTCAATACTAAGGATCGAGTTTAACGGCGCCGATTTCTTATTCTCTTCCCCAAGCGGTTTGCGCTCTATATCCAGAATCTGGTCGGGAGTAAGTCGGTAAATATCGTTGCTCCAGTCCAGGTATTGGTAACCCAGCCAGATAAACACGGCCCAGTAACACAAACCTCCCAGCACAAAAGCCGCAAAAGGACCCAGGAGCGGTTCACCCGTGGTCGCCCACTGGTAGAGATAAAAGCCTGAGATAACCGTCAGGAAGCCCAGAACAAGCAGTGGCATCCAAATTTTTTGAAGCAACAAGAACCAATGCTTTCGATAGGTAATCACCCCATCCTTTTCATAACGCACTTTCATAAAAGTTGCAATAAGCGCCGGTGGGGTCTCTGCATCCTCTTTCTTGGGAGCTGGTTTTTTAGTGGGTTGTTCCTGCTCCTGGACGGCGATGGTGGGGGCCAGTTCAGGATTCCGTTGCAGTTCAATGGCTTGATGAATCGCGATTTGCTTCTGGCGATATTCTTCTTGCTTGGACAGATACAGGACCCGCTGTTGATATCCTTTCACAAAACCGGCAAATACGTTGGGCTGCTTGGCATTCCGCATTGTAAAGCCACCGGTAAACGTTCGCACAGTGATATTGCCATACCCCAGGATGCGCCCAATCTGGCTGGAGGTTACATTGACAGCTAGAATCGTTTCCAGCGGGGCCTCGCGCCGGCTGTCATATAATCCAACTACTTTTTCAAGCCAGATGACCCGCTGATTGGTCACAATATAATAATCATTACCCCAGTCGATCGCATTCCAAAACCCCCAGGCAATGGCGGCTAATAATATGGTAAATCCAATGATCTCAATAAGCGCCTGAAAGAATGGCGTGGTTTGGTAAACAAAACCAAGCACCAGAACCGGAATGGACCCCACCAGCATAATGATTGGAAGCAACAGGGATGTATACAGGAAGAATTCGTGTTTGCGGGTCAGGAAATAGATCACTTCATCGGCGCCCAACCAGGGGAAGTTCAACCGGCGCGCCAGCGCCCGGCTTTCCGCAGTGGCAGAGAGATTCCGCAAAATATCCGGAAAATCCGTAACGAGATCATGAAATTGATCCTGATCCAGACGCAGCAGGGTTGCCCGGGTGATCGTGGTGATGGTGGCGGAGCGCGGCCGGTCAAATAACAAGGCTTGCTCCCCAAAAAAATCACCCGGCCCAAGAACATTGAAGAATTTCTCTTCCCCTCGGATTGATCGGGTAACGCGGACCTGTCCAGACAAGATCATATAGAAACAGTCCGGCGGCGAACCTTCGGCAAAAATGATGGTATTCCGCCCAAATTCGATGCGTTTAAAACGACTGGCTATCTCGAAAAGCTGTTTGTTTTCCAGACCTTGAAACAGGTATTCGCGCTGGAACAATGCGATGATTGGGGTCAGATCTTCTGGCATAGAATTAATTTTAGCACGAACCGGACAAGAACAATCAGGGGGCTTTGGGAATCTCTCTGTAGTTGTACCGGGGAAACGCCAAAAATCCGTTGCCCCAACGATTCCCTTGCATTCAATGCAACAATCATGCCTAAATCCTGTGATACAACCCCAGATTTGGAGGTGTGAGCGTGCGGGTACACGCTCACACCTCCAAATCTGGGACCCTCCCACAGAGATTCCGGAAGAGCCCTCTTTTTTAGCCCAAGACGATTCATTCAATGATAAAATCAATGCCACTTTGCAAATGGAGGATACCTTATGCCCATTCATTTCGGAACCGATGGTTGGCGAGCTGTTATCTCAGATACTTTCACTTTCCACAATTTGCGCCTGGTCGCGCAGGCAATCGCCGACGCGGTGAATTCCAATTCGTGGTTGAACGGGAACCGTTTGAATTCCACCATTGACCCACACAAAATGGTGGTTGGCTTCGACACCCGTTTCTTATCCGATCGTTATGCCAGTGACGTCGCCCGAGTTCTGGCAGCCAATGGATACACGGTTTTCCTGGCTCAAGCCGATGCTCCGACCCCAGCTATTTCTTATACCGTCCGCAATCTGGGGGCAATCGGAGGCGTGATGATCACGGCCTCCCACAACGCACCTCGCTATAATGGTGTTAAGCTCAAAGCCGCCTATGGTGGTTCAGCGACCAGCGAACAAAGCCGGCGGGTGGAAGTGTATTTAAACGATAATGAAAACCGCGGCCGTGGTCCAAACCTGATGGACTTCGACAAAGCCCGACGGCAGGGACTGATCCAACGTTTTAACCCAATCCCCAGCTATTATGATCATTTGAGAACTCTAATCGATTTCGATGTGATCGCTGAACGCCCGGTGCAAGTTGTGGTCAACTCGATGTATGGCTCTGGGCGAGGCGTCATCAAGGGCATCTTGCAAGGCACCGGTTGTGAGGTTCAGGAGATTCGCGGCGAGATGAATCCCGGCTTTGGAGGCGTCCATCCTGAACCAATCGCCCAACATTTGGGGGCCCTGGCAGGAGCAGTCAGCACGCATATGGGAGATTTCGGTCTGGCTCTGGACGGCGATGCAGATCGAATCGGCGCAATGGATGAACGCTGCAATTTTGTGGACCCTCATAAAATTATGGCCCTGGCATTGCGTTATCTGGTAGAAAAACGCGGTTGGCGCGGGCCTGTTGTCCGGACGGTTTCAACCACCCGCATGATCGATCGGCTCGCCAAACATTACGGTTTGCCCATCTATGAGACCCCGGTGGGCTTCAACCATATCGCCGAACACATGCTGCACGAAGATATCTTGATCGGCGGCGAAGAGTCAGGTGGAATTTCTTTTCGCGGCCACATTCCGGAGGGCGATGGGATCCTGATGGGTTTGCTGCTGGTTGAAATTGTCGCTCAATCCGGCATGACGCTCCATGAGCTGGTCGCTAACCTGCTGCAGGAAGTCGGCCCAGCTTACTATCGTCGCAATGATCTGCGCTTGAGCCGTCCTATCGCCAAGCAGGACATGAGCGAAATGCTGACCCGAAACGCCCCAACAGCAATCGGTGGGGAAAAGGTAATCGAGGTGTTAACCCGCGACGGTGTCAAATACATCCTGGGCGATGATTCATGGCTGCTTATCCGCCCCTCGGGGACAGAGCCAGTGCTGCGAGTTTATGCCGAAGGCCGCAGCCCTGATATGGTGGATGCCTTGCTGGGCTATGGGGAACAAATCGCCGAAAACGTCACCTAAGACCGCAAACAACCAGCGTACCAATAAAAACGATAACCTAGCGAAGCAACCTTTTTTCAAGAAAGAGGTTGCTTCGCTAGAGTTAAACAAATGAATTTTCAATCAACACAATACTACGCAGTTCGAAGCCGGCGAGCGGCGAAGAAGACCACAATCAATATAACTGCGAGGCCCAGCATCATCGGCAAACCAATATCTTCCGCCAACCCGGTATCGGGCAAAGCCGTTGCCGTTGGTACCACCGTCTGGGTTGTCTGGGCAGCCTGGGTCAGCAGCGCAGCAACCGTGGCGGTTCGTGGATCCTGAGTGGGCAGTGAGGTATTGGTCGGTATCGCTACAACCGCGGTTGGGCTGGCGGTCGCCGTCGGAGGAATTGAGGTAACCGTCGGCGTGAAAGTGATCGCTTTGGCAGCAGAAGACGTTTGCGTAATTGCCAGCGCCACTGCTGTGTTCTGGGCGTTTAGTGTCGCTACTTGCGCCGCCTGCTGGTTACGCTGGTTTGGCAGTAAGACCAGCGCATACAGAGCGATACAGATCAGCGCCAGAACAGCGATGCCCCCCAATATTCCAGCCGCAATTAAAAATGTCCGGTTACTGGATTCTTCCGGCGGGGGCGAATCGTCAAAATCATCCATTTCAGGTTCGAGATCCAGGTTTTCAAAAGACATATTACTCCTCCTCAAAAGGATTTTGAACTAAGCCAAAACCTCTAGATTTGCTAATGGTATGACCGCATCCTCTCCGGTTTCCAGGTGTACCTGCGCTGCGAGAGCACGGATGCCGTTTGGGAACATATACAATCCTGGATCTAAATTAGCAATCGTTCCAATTTTACCCTGATATGGAGCGCTGATAACCCGAACTTGTTGCTCAGCCTCAAAATATCCAGCTTCAAGTGGCCGGATAACGTTCCCGGAGGTTGGCAAGGGTATCACTACTTCAGGCCGGCTGCCGGTGTAAGGATCCCAGGGCTCAGCATTTACAGAAACTTCCCGCCGCTCATTGGTTGATAAGAGCTTATAGGCAGCCGAATTCATCGGGATATTCCCGAAACCTTCTAGCAACATGATCGGGTATGGCATTTTATTGGCCACCGGCAATAAAGCCGGACTTAGACTGCCCAGTATCAACCCACGTAAAGGCATATCTTGGGCTGTTTTCAACACATCCGGATCAGCACAATGTCCTGCCAAAACGATCGAACCACGCATACTGACATCCAGTTGATCGGCTGAAAGGATGTCTTCAGGGGAGCGGGCCAATACGAACATCAGGCCGAAGTCGATTTTCCCATTTCCCCACACACCCTGTATTAATGCGCCTTGGGTTTCTATGATCACACCCCGGTCAGAAATCAATTCGATGACATCGCCGGACAAACCGGCTTTCAGTTCAAATGGCTGGCTTTGCACTTCGAGCATAGCCTGACCGCCACCGAGTAAAACCACCCGAGCACGCTTGGGAGTACGCACCACCCTGCGAGCAATCCCGACTGGACCTGCGACGATATCGCCTTCTGCCAGTAGATCGCCGACTTTGCATTGAATATGTTCATCCGCTTCCTCGGCAGGCAGCCCTAATCCGCGTGCCAGGTCGAGCAACAAATGTTCAGGAGCCAGATTGACTTCTGCTACCGGGTCACTGGCGCTTACTTTCTGACCTTTGCGCACCACAATTTTGCCAGGGAGGGGCAGAACCCTTTCCCGGCGAATCGTTGTCAAAGGGAGGATATGGGTAATCGATGCTAACATGCCGTTGTCCTGTAAAGATCTGATAGATATCAGCCAGGCCGCCTTCCTGCTTCAGGAAGGCAATTGGATGGGTGCAAGAAGGGTGCCGGTTTTCAGGGTATTCGCAGCGCCCAATGGTGATACTTGTCAACCAGGCTCTGCTATCCGCCCAGTGTCCACAACCACTTTTTGTGTAATTCGCGTCTGCGGGCTGGATCCTCCGATAGATTTAATGGCCGCCCGCGAGCGTCGATGATTATGCCTAAAGAGCCACCCTGTACTTCCAGTCGACCCCCTCTGCCTGGACCTCCCATACCGACATCATAACGATGTAAGGGCTGTACAACCAGGGTAGCGGATTGACCAACGGGCAATGGGATCACATCCAGAGCGCCTTGCTTCACTTCAACAGCGGTTTCCCGACCTCCAGAATCAGTCATTTTTACCCGCAGTACCGGCGTGCCCAGTTGGGAAAATCCGATCGGCGAGATGACCGTTCCCAAATTAATGAAGGTATTAGCATCCAAAACTTGAACGGCCAGAATAGGATTCAGGCTGGCTGCTACCCCCAAAGCGCTGGCCAGATGGTTCTGATCCAAGCCCAAATTAGTAGTACCTGTGGGCTGCAAACCATCAAGTAGCATCAAAGCTGCATTCGCCAGCCCCGGCGCCTTGGTCAGCACGCTGCCGGAAGCCATGATGAATTTGAACCAGGGTAATAAACCATTACCTGAACCATTCAAACCAGCCGGAAAACCAGAAGAAGTGCGTTGAATCGCAGCTTGCAAGCATTGGCGCGCCAGCGCTTGCTCGATAGCCAGATCCTCCTGGGTAAGCGGTATCAGGCCTGGATGAATCGCCTTATTATAGATGTAATCTCGCAGATAACTGTCGGGAATATCAACCGCCAACCAGCGTGAAATATCTTTCAACGATACCTGCTCAAGCAGTTTTGACAACCCGCTGCCCAACCCCAGATAAGGATACACACCCATCGCCAGTTCGTTTTCAGAGGCAACCGCGACGGTAGTGGCAGAAGCCCCAATATCCACACCCAAGACGCCTTTAGATCCGGCGTAAGCTTTACTAAGAAAATGGATGATCCGCCCGTAGGCTGTTGCGGTCGGAAGCATGCCCCCGCCGGCCAGTTCATTCAGTTCAGCCACCCCATTGATCTGCCGAGCACGTTTCTGGCGAACCATCGCTGCCAGCTGGGGTTGAGCTGCATCCAGGCGTTCATTTTCGAGCGTGGGCCGGACGTTGGCGGCAAAATGCAGATTAGCCACCCTCCCAAGGGTGTTGACGATCTCTTCCTTTAACTCCTGGTTGCCGGCAAACAACACCTCTGGCCGCTGCTTTTCCGGCAGCATGTAGCAAGCTAATCCGATCCCTTCCATCAGACTGAGTACCGATTGGGAAGCCCCCCCTTCCGTTCCACCTGCCACCAGGGCCAGATCAGGCCGCATTCGGACGATTGCGTCAATTCTTTTTTCGGGTTTGCGCCGATCGTTCAGACTGATACATTCCACAGCCCCCGCGTAGGTTGTCGTCGCTAATCGCCTGATGCTTTCCAAGGACACATCTTCCAACAACCCGACAGCTACGACTTTGAGGGGTGCACCCGCTGACATGGTCATAGCAAAGGTATCTACACCCGAGCCATCTTCCTGGCAGGGAATGATGATCCGTTCATCTGGTCCAATTAAATACCGGCCGGTGATCTTTTGTAAATGCTCCAAAGCATTACGAACGCCTTCGCTAATATCATGAAATGGCGCTGCAGCAGTCGTCACCGCCGAACCTGTCGCCAGAAAACGGTATTTCCCATCAACCACGTCAAACAGCATGGCGCGGGTGGTGATCGAACCTACATCGATAACCAACAAGGAATCAGCGTCAATCAATGAAGTGGTCATAAGAGGCCTACTTAGGCAGAATGAGTGGCAGCAAAAAATCTACCAGAAACTTGCTGCGTTCAATGAGGGAACTCAGAGCCGCCATATAAACGCCGGCAAAGATCGCGCCCAACGTAACAGCGATGAAGAACTGTCCGACCCAGGCCATACCATCGACTAACACGCCGCGGCTTGGCGATTGACCCGGGCGAGGCCGAGTGCTGAACTGGAAATAAGCCAGGGTCGTTACGGTGCCCAATAAAATCAATGCACCTTCTGCCAGCTTGAGCAAGATACCGGTATCGGCAACCGCCAGAGTAGATTGGTCAAATAAGTTGGCCGAAGCCAGGATTTGAGGCAATAATGTGCCAATGACCGCGCCACCGATGGCGGTCGCTGCACCGACACCAACCAGGAAGATGACCGGAATTGTTCCCCAACCAGACAACCTGGTCGAAGCCTTAGTCAACAAAAGCAACCCCAATACAAGGGGGATCAGGGCAACTATTCGCTCGGACGAATTCCCGATGATCAACGGCAAGATTAATTCTGGCCACAAAACGTTATACCAGACGATCACCGAGGCATAACCAGCAGCCACACCGATGAAAATATTCACTGCGATCCGAAACAGGGGATTGTCCCCCAAGATATAGCTAAAAATCATCAGGGTAAAAACAAACCCTAACAATACACCAATCAGATCAGGCAGGTTCATCTCAGCAAGGTTCATCGAGAGCCCTCCCTATCCATGGATTTGTCGCGCCCGCTATGCAAGAAGATGGGGATCGTATTGTATAAGCCGCCCACCAAAATCAGAACGAGTGCAACCAGAAGCCCGATGCCGAAGGAATTCCAATAGTCATGCGCCAATCCTGGATGCCCCATCAGGCTCTCGTAAGCCGCGCTGCCGGCCAGGCCGACTACCATACCCTGGACCTGCTTTGGAAATGCCTCATAATAAGGGCGCACCATCGGTTCTGCCTGGGCGCTGATCGCCATGATCAGGGGCGTATCGCCAAGGGCCGGTTGGACTTGTTCGATCCAGGCTCGGGCCGTCTCAGGATTTTCGGTTAAAACAGTCACCAGGGCAAAATCTGAAAGATTCTGAACATTTCCTAGCGGCGAATCTTGCCAGGCAGGTCGGCCGTCGTCTAAAGCATAGGCCATCATAGCCCTTGGGTTGGCTGCAAAACTGATCAACCCTGTCGGGCCTCCGGGAATATAACCCAGGTTTGTGTATTCACTGGCGCCCAGATACGAATGCCCAAATTCCTGATTGGCCAGTGACAAAACATGTTCAGCCTGAATCGGTCCCGAAGCAGTGGTGGAAACCAGGGTCAGATAGGCTCCCCGCAGCATGAAGTGATCCAGGAGGGTCGTGGCGATTGCATCCATCTCTCCGGAGAGGCCAGGCTGATAATCGACAGCCACGAGCACCGGCGCCTGGCTGTTCAGCTGGCCGATCAGTTGATTCGCCGCGCCAGTTTCGGGTGAAAACACCGGAATCGGAGCGACCGGACCTTTGGCTACAAGCGGCCAAAGGACAGCCAGGAACAAGATAATTGCGAAGACCACCCTGAGAATATGCTGCGAACTGACCAGCGGGCGCTTAGGAATTGGACGCGATTCGCCTTCAGCCTGCACCAATTCTTCCAGCATCGCAGCCCGTTCTTGCTGCATGTCCGAGACCTGCAGTTTGACACTGTAAGTAGGCGGCTTTTGAACTTTTGAAATCTCTGGCTCAGCCGGCAGCACCCCCCTCAATCCAGCTAATGGGCCGGCATTGACAACCTGCTGGTCGCGTTCATCCAGGACTTCGGGCGTGGCTTCTGCCTCCACCGGGCGCATAGCCTCCAGCCAGGAAGGCAGTTCCGCTGGTGCCAGATCGGCTTCCTTCGAGCCAGCCGGCTTTTCAGCTGCCTGTTCTTCCCTTTCTTGATTGACTTTGACATCGGCCAGCCAATCCGGAACTTCATCCTCGAAGGCGTCATCTAGGCCATAGGCTGGAAGTTCTTGATCCTCTTCAGCCCCGTCCAATAAGGTGATCGCCGAGTCTGCTGCGTCTTGCTCAGGCAATTCATTCGATTCGTCCGCTGCCGGTGCGCTGCCAGCCAACCAATCCGGGAGGTCTTCGGATGGTTGTTCAGCAGTAGCTTCTTCTCTGGAGGCTTCTGCCACATCGGCTTGAACTTCATGATCGAGACCAGCTAACCAGTCCGGTAATTCAGCTGCGGAATTCGCTTCAAGGCTTTCTTCGGGAAGTTCTTCTTCGCGAGAAACATCTGAAAGCCAATCGGGGATTTCACCCTCCGGGCCAGTCGATTCAGTCTCCGGTTGGAGCCAATCGGGGATACCTTCAGGCGAAGCGGTTTCATCCGAGGTCTCTGACACCCAGTCAGGTATTTCATCCGGTTGAGCAGCGGCCTCATCTTGATCGATCTGCTGCAACCAGCCAGGCAATCCTTCGACCGAGGCTGGTTCTCCTGCGGAGGTGTCAGCAGCCGTCTCGCCAGGAACGTCATGCACATCACCGGTATCATCCGTCGTCTGGAGCCAGTCGGGAACATCATCTGCCGGTAAAGCTTCTTCATTCGGCAACCAATCAAACTTCTCTGGCTTTCCAGGCTCTTGTTGCTGGGAGGATTCATTCATCCAATCCAGCTGCCCAGATCCGGATTCCTGCCCAGCATTCGGATCATCACCCGTCTCCAACCAGTCCGGGAATTCATCCGGTGAAGAGTCTTGTTCATCCTCCCCATCCAGCCAATCCGGCACCTCATCGGCAGCGCTGGGTGTGGTTTCTTCTTCTTGCTCCAACCAGGCAGCCAGATCTTCAGAAGCTGGTCCTGCTGGCGCTCCTTCTTTCAACATCCAATCGGGCAGCCCCTCAGGCAATTCGGAAGCAGCCTGCTCCTGGTTCGTTGGGGCTTCATCAGCCCGATCCCGGCTGGAAGACGGCCAATCTGTCATCGCATCTGCCGAGGCTGGCTCACCAGCACGAAGCCAATCAGGCATATCCCGGGGCTGTTCCGGGGTTGTTTCAGTCTCAGGTTTTTCAGCTTGCTGGCGCGCCCGGATACGCTCAAGCCAATCCGGGCCTGCATCGCCCATTTCATCGGCAGATGATTCAGCATCCTGATCCGAATCACTGGTATCAGCTCGAACACCACTCAACCAATCCGGGACAGCGGCCTCATCGTCAGAATTCAAGTCCAGAGGCGTCCAGATATCTTCACCATCATCGCCGCCAACCGTGTCATCTGAGCGAGTATCCGAGAAATTACTCTCATCCGGTTTACCTGGGCCTCGCAAATTATCCAGCCAGTCAGGAGCAGTGGCATCATCCCCGGTTGGCAAACCCGGTCTTTCATCCTCTTCGTGTATTGGCCAGGTGGGCAAGCCTTCTTCATCCGGTTCATGATTTACATCATCCTGATGATCTCGAAGAGATCGCAGCCAATCCGGAGAGCTTTCCGCATCAGGAGCAGAATCGGGCAACGGCTTTGAGGTCGGTGATTGATCTTCATCAGGCTGATTGACGATCAGTGGTTTTAGACGGGCATGGCAGAATTGGCATTCATCCAATTCTGGAGGGTTCAATTTTCCACACATTGGGCATTTTTGGTCAGTCATGTTTATCCCCCATATGGACGATCGGCGCCAATCAGAATGCGTAAGCCGGTTGCGATCGTACCCAAAGCCACACCGAACAAAATACCACGGGCTCCTGCAGTTGCTACCACTCTGGAAATCCAACCGCTGAGATCGCTCAGAAGAGGTATCTCAACTCCGGGGATCGAAGCTGTTCCCAAAAGAATAAACAACACGGTGCCCATAAAAACCAGGGACAACAAATTTAGCCGCCGGTTCAATAAACGAGCTCCGGCATATACCAGGATGACCGCCAGCAAAGCCATCAGACTGCTCTCAATGGGCAGCTGAATATTATTGAATATCCATATGGACCAATCAGCAGTCGGACCAAAATAGCCAACGACAGCGATCGTCAAGATTAGTGCAGTGATCAATACAAAACTGTAAATGCTGGTTTCTTGCTCATTGGTGATTTTTCGCCAGTGGACCGAAAGCAAATTAAGCACGCCAATAATTAATGCAACTGCGCTTAGTTCGACCGCCCAACGCAAAAAAAGCGCCCGTAAAGTGACTAGAAATGGGATTTCCAGGAAGTAGCCTAACAACACCACCAGGCTGACCACTAACGCCAATGCAACCATCAGAGGGATTTTTATTCGCCGGATCATAGCACATTCACCAGTTTGAGTATCGCCCCGGCCAGAATAGCTAAAATAATGATCCAACGCATAAAGTCCTGAGCACGGAGGCTGGCGTTGTGCATGTTTCCCGCCTGGATGTATGCGCCGCTGGCATACAGCTCTTCACCAATCAGAGGTTCCTGAGCGGCCGCATAAAGAACTGCTTGAGCAGTCAGATTATCACTGCCTGCCAGCGTCAGGCTGCCATTGCGCTCACCGGCTTCTGTAATAAGCGCCACTTCACTGCCAAAATGGCCCGCCAGAACATTAGCAGCAACATTCTGATCAAATATGACCGGCAGCGTTCCGGCAGCAAAGCTAAACGGTGTCAGACCGGTGACTTGCCCGGAATTCGGATCGTATAAATTCGCCGAGCCAATCGCTTGATAAGTGCTCTTTTGGGTATCTTGTGAGAGTATTCCCAGCACACCTTCCCCGCTGGTGGCGACTGGAGGGCTATCGCTAATCGATGCGACCCGGGCAATCCGTTGTAGCACGCTGAGCCCAACGAAGGCCGAACCAGCCTGTAATCCATTGAGACTGCCATGTCCCAGTGAAATATGCAACCTCTTGCCTGCTTCAACGGCCAGGCCAACAGATCGACCTAAGCGTGAAAAAGCAGAAATTTCCCGCCAGGAACCTTTTGGTCGTTTGTGGGCTAAGGTTGCATAAGTGATCATTATAAGGAAGAAGATCACCACAAAGCCCAGCCCCAGCAAATTAGACGGATTCACGCGGAGCTACCTCCCGAAGCAAGGAAACAAATTCGCGAGTATGGGTTGTATCTTCAAGCATATCAGCCAGAGCCATAATTTGCCTTTCAGGAAAGATATGCTTTAAGGCCGGCTGACCAATATAAACGATTTGTGCACCCAGGAAAGTGATCGGACCAGCTGCGTCTAAGAGTGCAGCTACCCAGTCTTGTACCCCCCACCTGTGGATACTATTCGCCCATAACCGCCAAATATGCTGGTCCGAATTCATAGTAACAGTATAGCACAAATCCAAATTGGTTCTAACAGTCATTAGAAAATGCAAGCACTTGTTTTCAGTTTATATTCCAAAACCAACCAAACCAATGAACTTCACGATGCAAAAAATGGGCCAACTTTTGCTTATTTCCTGGCCCAACCGAGTATCGCTCATCGGTGAAGTTTCACTGAGCTTTAATTGGGGTCTTCGGGAAACTTTATGAGAGTTCCCAGATTTGGGAAATCGCTCCAGGAATTACCAAAAAAGCCTTTAATTTTGCATGATTTTATATCTGAGTACGACAATGGTCAAGGAATTTAGAAATAACTGCCAAAACTGAAAGCTTTTTTGGAGTATACTTAAATGGGATTGCGCAGTGCGTCAAAGCGAATAACGGGGGCCACCCGTTTCAATGACTCTGATCTAAACTGGACTGCTTCAATTCACCAGCAAATTGTCCCCAAAATAGCGAACCCAAAAATCTTTCCCCCTTATCGGTCAGGCACAGAGCATGATTAAACCGGCAGTCGAAAATTAACCATGTTCTCCGATTTAAGCCAAATATTCGGGAGATTACAAACTAAAGATTCTACTCAGCCCGATGTAAAATAAATGTTGGCGAAATGGGTGTGCGTGGTGGGCGTACGCCCACCACGCACACCCATTTCGCCTTTTATTCCTGTCATAGCTGAGTAGTAGCAAACCAAACTTGTTTTATCTGAAATATGACAGTTAACAGGGATTTTTAAGCCATATATAACTATGTAAGATTGTCCAGTCAGGCTACACTTATAGACTGATGCTTTCTGTTATTGCAATGAACGCTTTGCAACCAGGTTAATCAAAAGCACTTTTCAAAATAAATCTATGCACCTGAAAGTTTCCTCACCAAATTCCGAACGGAAACCGATCAATTGTGAGAGAACTGCATCACAGGATTGCACTTAATAAGCAAAGGCAGAATGGAGTAAACAAATGAAAAGACCAATGGTTACGATCGATGGCAACGAAGCAACTGCCTACGTTGCCCATAAGCTCAGCGAAGTGATCGCAATTTATCCGATCACCCCATCTTCGCCAATGGGTGAGTTTGCAGATGAATGGTCAGCGAAAAGTAAACCCAATATTTGGGGAACAATCCCCCTGGTCCAGGAAATGCAAGCAGAAGGCGGCGCTGCTGGAGCCGTACATGGCGCACTGCAAGGTGGGGCTCTGACAACCACTTTTACTGCTTCGCAGGGCTTATTGCTGATGATCCCCAATATGTACAAAATTGCCGGTGAATTGACCTCCACAGTCTTCCATGTGTCGGCCCGCTCGATAGCAGCTCAGGCGCTTTCGATCTTTGGGGACCATTCCGATGTGATGGCAACTCGGGCGACAGGTTTTGCACTGCTCGCATCCAACTCGGTTCAGGAAGCCCAGGACATGGCTCTCATCGCTCATGCGGCTACCCTGGAATCACGAGTTCCTTTCTTGCACTTCTTCGACGGCTTTCGGACTTCTCATGAAGTCAACAAGATCGAACAGCTATTAGTTGAAGATCTGCGCGCCATGATTGACGACCGGCAGGTCCAGGCGCATCGCGGTCGCGGTTTGTCGCCGGATCATCCCTTCATCCGCGGGACAGCTCAAAACCCGGATGCATTTTTCCAGGCGCGCGAAACAGTCAACCCCTTCTACGCTGCCTGCCCGGAAATTGTGCAAAAAACCATGGACAAATTCGCCGAGGTGGTTGGGCGTCAATACCATCTCTTTGATTACGTCGGTGCGCCCGACGCGGAAAAAGTGATCATCCTGATGGGTTCTGGGGCTGAAACTGCCGGTGAAACCGCACTCTATCTCGCCGAGCGTGACGAGAAGGTCGGTGTATTGAAAGTTCACCTCTATCGACCCTTCTCGATCGAGCATTTCATCCAGGCGCTGCCTAAAACCACCAAAGCCATTGCCGTTCTGGATCGCACCAAAGAACCCGGCTCAGCCGGCGAACCACTCTACCAGGATGTGGTAACTGCATTCATGGAAGCCTGGAGCGGTCCGATGCCTCGCATCATCGGCGGTCGCTATGGGCTGAGCTCGAAGGACTTCACGCCTGCGATGGTTAAAGGCGTCTTCGATGAATTGGACAAAGCCAAACCCAAGAATCACTTTACAGTTGGAATTGTGGATGACGTCACCCACACCAGCCTGGACTACGATCCTGATTTCTTCATTGAACATCAAGAAACCGTCCGTTGTGTATTCTGGGGACTGGGCTCCGACGGCACCGTTGGGGCGAACAAGAACTCCATTAAGATCATCGGGGAAGAAACTGATAACTACGCCCAGGGTTATTTCGTGTACGACTCGAAGAAATCGGGCTCTGTTACCGTTTCCCACTTGCGGTTTGGACCGAAGCAGATTAAAGCGCCTTACACGATCAACCAGGCCAATTTTGTCGCCTGCCATCAATTTTCTTTCCTGGAGCGCTTTAACGTACTGCGCTATGCGATGCCCGGCTCGGTCTTCTTGCTCAACAGCATCTACGGGCCTGAAGAAGTGTGGCAACACCTGCCGGTAGAGACCCAGAAGGCTATCCTGAGCAAGAACTTGCGTTTTTACGTCATCGATGCGCATGAAGTAGCTCAAAAGACCGGTATGGGTGGCCGTATCAATACGATCATGCAGACCTGCTTCTTCGCGATCAGCGGCGTACTGCCACGCGAACAGGCCATTTCCGAAATCAAGCACGCCATTGAAAAAACCTACGGGAAACGCGGTGAAGCCGTTGTCAAGGCAAACTTTGAAGCGGTAGACCAGAGCCTGGCCAACCTCAATGAAGTTAAGGTGCCCGAGAAAACCGACAGTGAAATCAGCCGGCGGGCCCCGGTACCCGAGGCTGCCCCCAAGTTTGTCAAGGACGTCCTCGGGCCCATGATCGCCCTGGAAGGCAATTCACTGCCCGTCAGTGCGTTCCCGGTTGATGGCACATATCCCACCGGGACAACTCAATGGGAAAAACGAAATATCACGCTGGAGATCCCCGTCTGGGAGCCCGATCTGTGTATCCAATGCGGTAAGTGCTCCTTCGTTTGCCCCCATGCGGTCATTCGTGAAAAAGTATATGACGCTGCCCATCTGGATAACGCCCCCGAAGGCTGGGAAGCGGTCAAGGCTCGCTGGAAAGAATTCCCAGAGGCGAAATACACCCTGGCCGTTGCGCCGGAAGACTGCACCGGCTGCGGCCTGTGCGTGGAAGTTTGCCCGGCCAAAGATAAGAGCCAGGTAGGCCGCAAGGCGATCAACATGGCGCCGCAGCCCCCGATCCGCGAGATGGAAGCGATCAAGTGGGACTACTTCCTGTCATTACCCGAGGTCGATCGAACTGCGATCAGCCTGAAGACCGTTAAAAATTCGCAGCTGCTCGAACCGCTGTTCGAGTTCTCCGGCGCCTGCGCCGGTTGTGGCGAAACGCCCTATCTCAAGCTACTCAGCCAGCTCTTTGGCGATCGGATCACCATCGCCAATGCAACCGGCTGTTCTTCGATTTACGGCGGCAATCTACCCACAACGCCCTGGGCGAAAAATGCAGAAGGTCGCGGCCCAGCCTGGTCAAATTCCCTGTTCGAAGACAACGCCGAATTTGGCATGGGCATGCGTCTGACCCTTGACAAGCAGATTGAATTTGCTCACGAATTACTACCCACTTTTGCCGATCAGGTTAGCGAACAGCTGGTCAACGATCTGCTCAATGCCGATCAAACGACCGAAGCCGGAATTCGCGCACAGCGAGAAAGAGTTGCTTTGCTCAAACAGCGTCTGGCGGATCTGGACGATCCTCGGGCCCGCGACATGGTCAGCCTGGCGGACGTATTGGCTCGCAAGAGCATCTGGATCGTAGGCGGCGATGGCTGGGCGTACGATATCGGCTACGGTGGACTGGACCACGTTCTGGCATCCGGACGGAATATCAACGTTCTGGTACTGGACACAGAGGTGTATTCCAACACCGGTGGTCAGGCCTCGAAATCCACGCCACGGGCGGCGGTCGCTAAATTCGCCGCTCAAGGTAAAGATATGCCGAAGAAAGATCTCGGCATGATCGCGATGGCCTATGGTTATATTTACGTTGCCCGGGTAGCGATGGGCGCCAGCGACCAACAGACTTTGAATGCCTTCCTGGAGGCAGAGGCTTACGATGGTCCATCCATCATCATCGCTTACAGCCACTGTATCTCGCATGGCTACGATCTACGCAAGGGACTGGATCAACAGAAACTGGCCGTTCAGTCGGGTCACTGGCCTCTCTACCGCTTCAATCCGGCCAAGGCAGCTGCTGGACAGAACCCGCTTTCGATTGACTCGAAAGAACCGACGATATCGCTGGAAGAATACGCTTACAACGAGTCCCGTTATCGTATGTTGCTCCAAAGCGACGAGGAACGGGCCGAAATGCTGATGAAGCAGGCCAAGAACGACGTCCGCGGCCGCTGGGATCTGTATCGCCAAATGGCGGCAATGCATTACGAGCCCGTCACCGGCGTTGATGGTGCGGACGAAGAAGAAGCTGGCTAACCAATCTATCATCCCGATCAGCCTGGAGGGATAGCAGTCTGAACTTCTATCCCTCCAGGCCGGGTAAGCTTGTTAAAAGGAAGGGAATTAACAATGGTCGACTTAACTACGAAATACCTTGGCCTGAATCTCAAAAATCCACTGGTAGCTTCTGCCTCCCCGCTCTCGAAAAAAGTTGACACAGCTAAGGAGCTCGAGCAGGCAGGCGTTTCAGCTATCGTTATGTATTCACTCTTTGAAGAGCAGATCGTGCAGGAAAGCATTAAGCTTCATGAGGATTTGAACCGCGGCGCCAATCAGTTTTATGAAGCATTGAGCTACCTGCCTGATTACGGCATGTACAGCATCGGGCCTGAACGCTACCTGGAACACTTGCAAAAAATCAAACAGGCCGTCCAGATACCGGTAATCGGCAGTCTGAACGGTGTGTCAACCGGCGGCTGGGTAGAATATGCCAAGAAAATCGAACAGGCCGGGGCAGATGCCCTTGAACTGAATCTCTACTATCTTGCCACCGACCCCGATCAGACCAGCGCAGAACTGGAAGACACCTATGTGACCCTGGTCAAAGACGTTGCCGAACAAATTGACATCCCGCTGGCAGTGAAACTCAGCCCATTTATCACAGCTTTGCCTAATTTTGCTCGGCGCTTAAGCGAGGCGGGGGCCAATGGCCTGGTGCTGTTCAATCGTTTCTACCAGCCCGATTTCGACCTGGAAGAGCTGGAAGTCGTCCCAAATCTGGTGTTAAGCAACTCGGATGAGCTGCGGCTCCCGCTGCGTTGGATTGCGATCCTCTACGGACGGATCCCGGTTGACTTTGCGCTCACCAGCGGGGTCCATACTGCCGGAGATGTTCTCAAAGCGATGATGGCCGGTGCCAGCGTCGCCATGACTGCTTCGGCTTTGCTGCGTTACGGCCTCGAACAGGTTCCATCCATCCTGGCCGACCTGGAAACCTGGATGGTAGACCACGAATATGAATCCATCCAACAAATGAAGGGCAGCATGAGCCAAAAGGCTGTGGCTGAACCCGCCGCATTTGAACGTGCCAATTACATGAAGGTACTCAGTTCGTACTAAAACGAACGCTGATATCACCAAAAAAAACAGGTGCCGGACAAAATTCGGCACCTGTTTTTTTTCGCCCCAGGGAATTTCTGGGGTGGTACACCTGTTTTTCCCTTTTGTTTATCGATAAAAAATAAAGGGGCTCCCGATACTACAAGGGAGCCCCACTTAGATTCATTCTATGCAGGGATTACAAAGCTGAACGATGCCAGCGAAAAGAGTAAGCCAGGCCGCTCCGGGCCAGACTTAACACGGCTTTAGGATCAATCTTCAGATTAATCGAGGGCGTTGCTTTCCTGCACCGGCGCATGTTTCTTGTGGCGATAAACAATCCGCCCACGACTGAGATCGTAGGGAGACATCTCCACGCGCACACGATCGCCTAGCAGGATACGAATATAGTATTTGCGCATTTTACCAGAAAGATAGGCCAACACTTCGTGCCCATTATCCAGGCGCACCTTAAACTGGGTCCCCGGCAGCGCTTCGACTACCATGCCTTCAACCTGAATCTTGTCATCATCCTTAGCCATTTTCACCTCC
>CAWHJB010000001.1:247500-1148034 GCA_963829555.1 uncultured Chloroflexia bacterium
CTTCCTCCGGCTTTATACCAGCAGTCTCGTATGACACATGTAACATACGACAAGGGTTGCGCTCGTTACCGGACTTAACCGGACATCTCACGACACGAGCTGACGACAGCCATGCAGCACCTGTATAGGCTCCCCGAAGGGTCGGTCCTCTTTCAATTCCCTACCACCTATATGTCAAACCCGGGTAAGGTTCTTCGCGTAGCATCGAATTAAACCACACGCTCCGCTGCTTGTGCGGGCCCCCGTCAATTCCTTTGAGTTTTAGCCTTGCGACCGTAGTCCCCAGGCGGTAGACTTATCGCGTTAGCTTCGGCACTGATGGCTTTTACCCCACCAACACCAAGTCTACATCGTTTACGGCTAGGACTACCGGGGTTTCTAATCCCGTTTGCTCCCCTAGCTTTCGCGTCTGAGCGTCAGGAACGGTCCAGGAGGCCGCCTTCGCCACTGGTGTTCCTCCCGATATCTACGCATTTCACCACTACACCGGGAATTCCACCTCCCTCTACCGTCCTCGAGTCCGACAGTATTGAACGTCCTCTCCCAGTTGAGCCAGGAGATTTCACATCCAACTTACCGAACCGCCTGCACGCGCTTTACGCCCAGTAAATTCGGATAACGCTTGCCTCCTACGTTTTACCGCGGCTGCTGGCACGTAGTTAGCCGAGACTTATTCCGGGGATACTGTCCTTCCTCATCTCCCCGAAAAGCGCTTTACAACCCGAAGGCCTTCATCGCGCACGCGGCGTTGCTGCATCAGGCTTTCGCCCATTGTGCAATATTCCCTACTGCTGCCACCCGTAGGTGTCTGGCCCGTGTTTCAGTGCCAGTGTGGGGGGTCACCCTCTCAGGCCCCCTACCCGTCGTCGCCTTGGTAGGCCATTACCCTACCAACTAGCTGATGGGACGCAGGCCCCTCCCGAAGCGAATTACTCCTTTAGACGTGAAGTATCTAACCATCACGACCACATGAGGTATTAGCAGCCCTTTCGAGCCGTTATCCCTCACTTCGGGGCAGGTCACCAACGCGTTACTCACCCGTTCGCCACTAAAAGCATATTGCTACACTTTCCGTTCGACTTGCATGTATTAAGCACGCCGCCAGCGTTCATCCTGAGCCAGGATCAAACTCTCCGCAAAAAATTTACGTATCAAAGATACGTTAAAGTTAACGGATATTACTGGAATTATACGAGGTTCTATCTTCCTACCACTCTTCAGTTGTTAAGGTCCTGCCAACTTAGCGGGCCGAATTTTACCAGCCCGATCCCAGCCTGTCAAGGTCTTTTAGAGACTAAACGGCCGAAGTCTCAACACTCGGACTTCGGCACGTCAGACCGACAAGCAACTGGCTTTGGTCTCTGACGCAGAGGCGTCTTTTCGGTTTTGAGCGATCTTCCCTTGCGGGCGAGACCGTCAGTCATTCAAAGTGCGTGTTCAATTATACAGATTTTCGCACTTTTGTCAAGAGATTTTCCCGATTTTTTTCGACCCAGTTTTTGGGTCGAGTGGATCGGTTCTCTTCAAGCCGACAAATTCTATTCGCTTTTCAAAATCTGTCAAGGGGAGCCTGGTTTTTCTGTTCCGGAGTGACCGGTCAGCCAGGTTATTCCCGAAGGCTTGCGGATTATACGCCATAGTAAATATATGTCAAGGGTTTTTAAGAGCAATTTCTCAAATTGGTTGGCGTCCGGCGAATCCGGCCTGAATTTCATGCCAGTATAGAATTTCAGGCTCATCAAAACGCCAACAATAATAGATTTCCTGTTTGTCCCGCAGAGCAAGAAAATCGACCAGGCCAGAATTTATATCCTTGAGGATAGCCCCGGTCGCGTTAATCGCTTTGACAAGCGCTTCAATCCGATTAAATTCCCGCACCAATTCGCTGGCGGTTTTGCTACCCCCATTACCGGCCGCTTTCTCAACGATAGGCCAGACCTGGGGTTGACGGGCAAGCACTTCCTTACGCAGCCCCAACAGCTCTGCAATCATGGGTCGGATCTGCACCAGGATCTCATTCGCTCTCTCAAGGCTGAAATACTCTGCCATTGTTCTACCTCACAAACTGCCTGAAATTCTCTGGGAGCATTCGAATATTGTAGATCGTGATGGGTGGTGTTCGCTGGATTTAGAGGAACGGGTAATCCCTGCTTTTTCGCCTCAAATTGTCAGTCAACTCTGCCGGCAGGTCGCGATGACGCTACAGACATCTTCAGCTTGCCTGAGCGGGCTCAGGAACGTTTATCTGGCCTCGCAAGACTTCGACTGCGTGTCCGCCGACTCGCACGGTCTCAATCGCTCCAGGCGGGCCAAGTACTTCGACGTAAGCTTCACCCGGGCGACCCATCCAATGGCCCTGTTGGGCGATGAAAGCCGGTTCTTTGAGCAACCCATGCCGCCAGCAATAAGCCGCCATTCCCCCGGTTGCCGAGCCGGTAAAAGGATCTTCCAACGTGTCTGGGGGCAACCCGAAGTGACGGGCGAACGTCGTCCCGCTCTCAGTCACGCCTTGCAGGACAAACAGATGTGGGCTAAAAAAATCTCCGCTGGCCTTGAGAGCTGCATAGGCATCAACATTTAACTGGGCCCGTCGCAGGCAATCCAAATTCTTCAGGGGGATCATCAACTGGGGCGTTCCCGTACTGACCGTCATAATGGGAACATCCTGGAGAGCATCACCCATTGTCAAGCCAAAAGCAGGCAGGATAGCCTCCAGCGGATAAGTTCGCATGAATTGCGGGCGCAATTGTGACATCGTGATTAAGTTCATCCCCTCTGAATCCGTTATCACTTCTACTGCAATGACGCCCGCTTGCAGTTCCAACCGGACAAAGAATAAATCGCTGCGAGCAGGCAAGCGACCGCTGGCAATCAGGGCGTGGATGACCGCAATCGTCGGATGCCCAGCCATTGGAATTTCCTCGGAAGGCGTGAAATAGCGCGCTCGATAGTCGGCTTTTTTCGAAGCCATGACAAAAGCCGTCTCCGACAGATTCATTTCCAAAGCAATGGCTTGCATAACGGCTTCACTCAAGCCATCCGCATCCAGTACAACTGCACAAGGATTCCCGGCGTACAACCTGCGAGTAAATGCATCAATTTGTAGACAGAGTAATCTATTCGCCATTTCTGCCTGCCTCGATCCATCAAAGAAAAGGATTCTTTGGGAAACTCGGTGAGTGAGCCCCTGAAATTCCCAAAGCCGACGATAAGGGAGCCTGGCTAATTTCCGGAAGGATGTCAGATGAGCCAATAAAAAGGCGTGCTACAGGCGATGGAACTGCCCGAGCACGCACTTTTCTTAAACAAAGCCCAGCCATGTTTTCTTACGATAAGCGCCAATGGGCTTTTAGGTATCCTTCTACTTATCTTCCTTCGGTAAGAAGCGGGTTACGTTGGTGCCGCATACCGGGCAAGTACCTTTGACCATGCGCCGGCCTTTGTCGTTAACTTCTACCTTACCACCTTTGATCTGCCGCTTGGAGCGACACTTGACGCAATAACCTTCGAAATCCATCGTAAAACCTCCTATGGTAAAGAATGGTTTGAAAGGAACTTCTTGACGAAACGCACTGAATGCGCCGCCAAGTACACGCATTATAATCGCTTTGAGTGTGTTTTTACGCTCAATTTCGGGAATTCCAACCCCCGATGGGCGTAAAAAACACTCTGTAAGGAGATTTTACGATCTAAAAGGACTTTTGAATGGATTGGGCTATGGCACCTGGTCTACATACACCCACATCTTCTACCTACCACAGAGAGATTCCGAAAGAGGTACTGTATCTTTCATTCATGAAATTCATGTACATCCCACTGATAGAAGGATATGACAAAATAAGGTGTCAGCGTGGGCGTTTGCTCACGCTGACACCTTATTTTGCCAGAACCTCTGGTTATTTCATGAGAAAAGGATACAGTATCCCAAAAGACCCAACACGAGGGTTCTCTTGGAAATTCTGTGGGAGGGTCCCAGATTTGGGGATGTGAGCGTGCTTGAGCACGCTCACATCCCCAAATCTGGTGTACCACCACAGAAATACCGAAAGACCCAACACGAACGAAGCTGCCCATATTTGGTAAAATGAGATAAGAACCAATCGTTCCAAATATCTGTAACCAATGAAGATTCTTAAGGATTAATCCATGGCTTCCACAAATGAACGCAACCCTGGAATGCCCCTCGATCTGGATTGGGTGATGAATGCCCGGGTCAATCGCAGCGCAGTAGAACGGCGCACGGCCACACTTCCAGCTCGAAGGTCAATTAAAAAAGAATGGCAGGCGGCCTGGCTATTACGCGCGATTACCTGTATTGACCTGACTACCCTGGCAGGGGATGACACGCCCGGCCGGGTTAAACGCCTGTGTGCCAAGGCTCGTCAACCAGTTCGCCCGGATATGCTGGCACGCCTTGGGGTTTCCGATCAACACATCACCGTCGGTGCTGTTTGTGTCTACCCCAGCCGAGTCCGAGACGCCGTTGAAGCGCTGCAAGGCACGAATATTCCGGTGGCTTCGGTAGCCACCGGCTTCCCGGCTGGCCAGACCCCCCTGCCCCAGCGGATCGCTGAAATCGAGCAGGCTATCGAAGCCGGGGCGGCTGAGATCGATGTTGTCATTAACCGCACGCATGTCCTGACGGGTAATTGGCAAGCACTCTACGATGAGATTAAAACATTCCGGGAAACCTGCGGCGAGGCGGCTCACATGAAAACCATCCTGGCGACCGGAGATCTGGGCACGCTCAAACAGGTTTACCAGGCCAGCCTGGTCGCGATGATGGCTGGTACGGATTTTATCAAGACCTCGACCGGCAAAGAAAGTGTCAATGCCACCCTGGAGTTCGGCCTGGTGATGACGCGTGCAATCCGCGATTATCTCGATCGCACCAGTTACCGGGTAGGCTTCAAGCCCGCCGGTGGAATCAGCAAAGCCAAACAGGCTTTAGTCTGGCTCTCTCTGATGCGGGAAGAGCTGGGGGTCGAGTGGATGATGCCAGACCTGTTCCGGATCGGCGCCAGCAGCCTGCTGACGGATTTGGAGCGCCAGCTTTATCACAACATCACCGGGCATTACGCCGCCCGTCATCATATGCCGATGGGTTGAACGGCAAGGATTGGAGCATTCAATGAATGTAGCTGAAATCTTGAAAACGATGGATTATGGTCCGGCGCCCGAATCCCCCGAGGCAGCCATGGCCTGGCTGGACGATCACGAGCGCAGGTTTGGGCTGTTTATCGATAACCGCTGGGTGTTCCCCGAAAACCCGGGCTATTATGCCAGCCACAATCCCGCCAACGGCGAACTGCTGGCTGAGACTGTCCAGGCCGGACAGGCGGAAGTGGACGCAGCTGTGGCCGCGGCCCGTCAGGCCTTCCAGAGCTGGAGCCAGACGCCCGGGCAAGAGCGAGCCCGCTATCTCTATGCGATCGCCCGCAACATCCAGAAACACCACCGCCTGCTGGCAGTGCTCGAATCGCTGGACAACGGCAAACCAATCCGCGAGTCGCGGGATATCGATGTACCGCTATTGGCCCGCCACTTTTACTATCATGCCGGCTGGGCCAAATTGATGGCGACCGAACTGGCCGAATATCAACCGGTCGGGGTCGTCGGCCAGATCATCCCCTGGAACTTCCCCCTGTTAATGTTGGCCTGGAAAATCGCTCCGGCAATCGCGCTGGGCAATACCGTGGTGCTCAAACCGGCTTCCTACACCCGTCTATCAGCGCTGCTTTTTGCCGAGATCGTCGCCGAGGCAGGCCTGCCCCCTGGGGTAATTAACATCATCACTGGCAGCAGCAAAGCCGGCACAATGCTGGTGCAACACCCGGATGTCGACAAGATCGCCTTCACCGGCTCAACCGACGTAGGCCGGATCCTGCGAAGGCAGACCGCCGGCAGTGGCAAGAAGCTGTCCCTGGAATTGGGCGGCAAATCGCCTTTTGTCGTTTTTGAAGACGCCGACCTCGACAGCGCGATCGAAGGCGTGGTCGATGCAATCTGGTTCAACCAGGGCCAGGTGTGCTGCGCCGGTTCGCGGCTGCTCGTTCAGGAAAATGTTGCTCCCAGGTTCATTCGTAAGCTAAAGGCCCGCATGGGAAACCTGCGGGTCGGCGATCCGCTGGACAAATGTATCGACATGGGGGCGATCGTCGATCAATCCCAATGGGACACGGTCGATCAATGGGTCAAAACCGGGGTAAAAGAAGGCGGAGAACTCTTCCAACCGGATATCAAGCTGCCCAAAGAAGGTCTTTTCTACCCGCCGACCTTGATCACCAACCTTGATCCAGCCGCCGAGACCGTCCAGGAAGAAATTTTTGGCCCGGTCCTGGTTTCGCTGACTTTTCGCAACCCGGCCGAAGCCATCGCGCTGGCGAATAATACCCGTTATGGCCTGGCTGCCAGCGTCTGGAGCGAGAACATCAATTTGGCCCTGGATGTCGCCAGCAAAATCAAAGCCGGATCGGTCTGGGTCAACAGCACCAACCTGTTTGACGCGGCTTCCGGATTCGGCGGCTACCGGGAAAGCGGCTACGGCCGTGAAGGTGGTCGTGAAGGCCTGTTCGAATACCTGCGGCCAGCCTGGCAGGCGCGCCCCCGGCCCCAATTCAACCCGCCCGTCAATGGGCAGGGTCCTCAATGGGGCGCATATACGCCCGCCCACCCCTTGCTGCCGGACAGCAAACATGTTAACGGTAAAGACGGATTGCGGGTCGACCGGACCCCCAAGATGTATGTAGGCGGCAAACAGGTACGTCCAGACGGAAATTACACCCGTCCCGTTTTGAACCCCAAGGGTGAACTGGTGGGACAGGTTGGGGATGGCAACCGCAAAGATATTCGCAACGCGGTTGAAGCCGCCCATGCCGCCCATACGGCCAAACCGGGTTGGGCCATGCGCCATGCTTATAATCGGGCTCAAATTCTATATTTCATTGGCGAGAACCTGGACGCCCGGGCCGATGAATTCGCCCGCCGGATTGCAGCCATGACCGGCGCATCCCAAAAGTCAGCCCGGGCGGAGGTCGATCTCTCAGTGGATCGCCTGTTCACCTACGCTGCCTGGGCGGACAAGTACGGTGGGACCATTCAGGAAACCACCTTGCGGGGCATCACCGTCGCGGTCAACGAGCCGCTCGGCGTCCTGGGGATCGCCTGCCCGGATGAAGCCCCCTTACTGGCCTTTGTATCCCTGATGGCCCCTGCAATCGCCCGCGGCAATACTGTAGTGATGATCCCCAGCCCGAAATATCCGCTCAGTGCCACAGATTTTTACCAGGTCCTGGATACTTCGGACGTCCCGGCGGGGGTAGTCAATATCGTCACCGGCGACCGCGAGCATCTGACCAAAACCCTGGTTCAACATGAGGACGTGGACGGCATCTGGTATTTTGGGAGCGCGGAGGGCAGTTATCACGTGGAATTTGAATCGGCTACCAATATGAAACGAACCTGGGTTGGCTATGGGCTGCCACGCGATTGGGCCAGCCAGGAGCAGGGCGAAGGCCACCAATTCCTGCACGAAGCCACTCAAGTTAAGAATATCTGGGTGCCCACCGGTGAGTAAAGGATCGCAACAGCCGGCCAAACGTTAGCTCGAAACGAGACGCCCATTCCAACGACAACAGGAATGGGCGTTTTTATGTTCTGGTATCGATCGGAGAGCCACCTCCGATCGCTTTTTTACATCACATTGAAAGTTTCGTAAACACTGACACTGGCGCCGGACTGCAAAACCGGACAATTTTTAGCCATGTCCACAGCGGCATCCAGCGAATCCGCCTGTAAAATCGTATAACCAGTTGCCTTTGGGCCAACCGGGCCATTGGCAATCGTGCCATCATAGGCCACTGATTTTACCTGCGGTGTGAAGGGATTGCCAGCATCGATCACTGCTTCACCCAGCGAGGTATACCAATCTGTCCAGGCTTTCATCACAGCTGCGGATTCCTCTTCCGTTGCCGGCATACCACCGCCCACATAGATCAACACAAATTTCGCCATTACCGACCTCCTTTTTCCCATTAATCGATCACATTTGTCCGAATATTCACTCTATATACTCCGGCAAACTAGAAAGAGTTCAAATCAGTCCGTAGGATGATGGCGTATACCTCCGGCAAGGTGTCCGGCCATCTTTGTGCAGCTTCGAAAACCTGTCTCCGAGTTTCAGGCGACGATCCGGGCATCGATCTCCAATTGCCCCAACATTTTGGCTACTGAGATACGGTGGTGACCGTCTCGCACGTAATATTTGTCGCCAGACTGAACAAGTTCGACGGCCGGCAATACTACTCCAGTCCAGCGGGCAGCGGCAACGCCAATCCAGCGTTCCCGGTTGTGCTTCTTCAATGGGTGGAAGTCTCCGTCAAAGTCTTCACTGCGGCTTTCACTGCCGACAATTTTTGCTAACGGCACGACCACAGCACCAATCACCCTGCGAGTGATCTCGGTCCGGCCTGATAGGCATTCCAGATTATTCGACCTGCGGGTGAATTTCGCCAACCAACGATTTCGCCTGCCATGGGCGTAAGCCTGGTCAAACAACTTTCCAGCGATCCGGCGAGCAACCGTCCATTCATCCTGCTTGCTGCCAAAGGTTTCGATTGTTGTCGTCTGGGCCTGAATGGTTGTAAACATCGTGCACATCCTTTCGTTTGATCTGCACTGAGTTTACAAACTGTCCGTTTCCCGCTCGTTTCTTTGAGCGTTTCGGACGCGTTTCGGTTTCCGTTTCAGAATAAATTGGTTGTAAGTCCCTACCTTACCGTTATTCGCCAGCATTGCCCCATGCCGACAGCTTATTACCCCAAGGTTTAGATAGCGCAATCCTCGAAAACGCCGCCAGCCGCCTACCCCCAGAGATAACTCAGGCAGCAATATCCAAGGGAAGACATTCCATTTAGAAACTGTTGTTGCTGAGGTTGTCACCTCCGATTAAGCACTTAAACCTTTTCCGTTGAAACTTTACCGGTCTGGAAAGGGAGTGCCCTCCCCCGGGCGTACGAAAATGTTGTAGAAAATTATTTTGGTGTTCGATTTGTGCGGCCTCAGCCGCACAAATCGAACACCAAATCAACAAACAATTCGTGCACCCACCCCCATCACATCACATACATTACATTTTTATCAGGGTAATATGTGACCTTTGTCATTAATCTAATTCTTAAAAATGAGTTACAATACTTGGGGTAAATAACCCAATTTCGCCGGTGATGCCCTAACTGCCACAGTACGATAAATACCCTAGGGAACAGCCAGAGAGGAGGCGCTGCCATCGATACAGAAAATCAACCTTTTATCAATAAACCTTACAGAACAGAACAATAAGCAATACTCTAGAGGAGAATGGATATGAAGACAAAACACTTGATCTTAGGGGCCTTACTCTTGGTCCTGGTACTTATCCTGGGCGCCTGTGCCGGTCCTGCCGGCCCCGAGGGTCCTGCCGGCCCTGCTGGTCCTGAGGGTCCTGCCGGCCCCGCCGGTCCTGCCGGTCCTGCTGGTCCTGCCGGTCCTGCCGGCGCTGCCGGCGCGATTGCGGATATCACCTGCGCCGAGTGCCACAACGACACAACCCTGATCACCGGGCGGGAGACCGCCTGGAGCGAGTCCCTTCACGGAACCGGTGAAGCTTACGTACGTGGGACCGAAGCCAGCTGCGCCGGCTGCCATTCCGGCGGCGGCTTCAGCGCTATGATCGCAGCAGGGCAGAACCCGAGCGAGGTTGAGAGCGGAGACCCGCATCCAACCCGCCAGGACTGCCGCACCTGCCACCAGGTACACAGCACTTACACCACTGACGACTGGGCCCTGGAGACCACCGATCCGGTGGCGCTGTTTGCAATTGAAGGCTCGACCTTCGACGGCGGCAAGGGCAACCTGTGCGCCAACTGCCACCAGCCGCGCCGCGCCTTCCCCGAGGCTGATGCGGACGGTATGATCACCGGGATCACCAGCCACTGGGGACCTCACCACGGCCCGCAGAGCGCCATGCTGCTCGGTGTTGCCGGCGCCGGTGCTGAAGGCCAGCCCAGCGCCCACTACTCGATGGTGGAAGATACCTGCGTCGCCTGCCACATGGGCGCAGATGGAAGCCACACCTTTGAGCCGAGCGTTGAAGCCTGCCAGGCCTGCCACGCAGATGCCGAAAACTTCGACATCAACGGCGTGCAGACCGAAATCCAGGCGGACCTGGACCGGCTTGGCCAGATGCTGGTGGATGCCGGCGTGCTCAGCGACATCACCGCCGATGGCCACCCGACTGTGACCGAAGCTCCTGAAGGCGTTGCAACCGCTCTGTATAACTGGATTTACATCGCCCACGAAGATAAGAGTCTGGGCGTCCACAACTCGGCCTACACCCGGGCTTTGCTCGACGCTTCCTTCGCGGCTATGGGACAGTAAAAAAGTAGCGACCATCCCGGTTGCTCAATCAACCGGAGACTATCGAAAACTGCTGTGCGAGCTCCCTGCCAGGGGCTTACACAGCAGTTTTTTATTTGGGTCACTTACAAGATTTCATTAAAGGGGGCAAATGCGGTCGATCTACAGATTTTCGTCGAGCACCCAGCTCATATCATAATGAGGCAATTGGGAACCCGCGACCTTTTCCTTTCTGCCAGACAGCACCTCAAAAAGACCGCGAATGCCCAAGGTCTCGCAACCCAGCTCCCAATGCGCACACCAGATACCCAGCGCTACAGGCGCGTAGTAACTCGATTCGGCCGCCGCATAGAAATCAAATCTCGCCAGGCAGGACTCGCCCGTGTGCTGCCGGCCATTTATTTCCGACTCGCTGTCCAATACTGCCACACAGCGTGTGGTTTGCCCGTTATACGAGGATGGCGACCACTGGCAGGCCTCATAGCAGCGCCCAAATCGTTCGAAGGGATGGGCACTCACATCCAGCGGCTTTTGAAAGCTGGCATCAGCGAAAAAGAGTGAGCTCAGCGGCAGCCGCCGGTGGAACTGGAGCTGCACGAAGCGCAAGAATAATGGCCAATAACGCGACCAGTAGCCAACCGCGCAGACGCAAATGATGTGATCCTTCTCCGGATTGAAGCGCTCACCTAAATGGCGCTCGATGCTGGCATGATCTGCGCCAGGCCCGATCCAACAGGTTCCCAATCCCATACGGGTAGCATCGAGCACGATCTTTTCCAGGGTTCGTCCCACGTCGATCACAGCCAGGCGGTTGTACTTGCTCGGAGCGATGGCTACCAGGAATTCGGTGGCATTGACCACCGGCCAAACCGTGAGCGGCGCCGACACGTATTCAAACCGAATTGGGGCAGTGCCAATTTTGGGCGCCTGGCTGTGACAATGAACGTATTCCATCAATTCTTTATGATCAGCGGAGGTCAGTTTTCTGGTCTGGAACGAGCGGCAGGAGCGCCTGGCCCGGACCAGGTCAAACAACCCCAAATCATCTTTGCGTTCTGGCAGGCCTTCCGACGGCCGCAGGCGGAGCTTGACCGTGATCAGGTCGAAGACCAACGCCGCCAGCAGGAGACTGCCGATCACAGCAATTGGGATCGCAAATGCCAGATGACCGAACAGGCGGGCCAATGCCGCCGCGAGCAAAAATACCAGGGTTATGAGCCCAGTCGGAATGTACTGCAGCCAGCCGGTAAATTGGAGCCGACGTTTGACTCGGTTTAAAGCTGATAAAAACATGATATTGTGCCTTCTATGATGTTGGCGATACCCAACCGGGTTGGTTGGGAACATTTCTTAGCAGTGGGAAGAAGCCATCTCTTTTGCGAGTGTACGGTCGCAATAATTATAAACCCCGATTTATTGCAAGTCAATACTCGCATATGATAAAATCCTTATCAGGAGATTGCCAATGCCTAAAATTATTGACGAAGAAGAAGTATTTAAGGCCGTGATCCGACTTTTAGTGACACGCGGCTACGAACGCGCCACCACCAGCGAACTGGCAGCTGCCGCCAACATGCACGAGGCGACTTTATTTCGCAAGTATGGGAGTAAGTTAGAACTGATCGCGCGGGCAATTGAACACCAGCTCTCCACCACGCCATTAAGCCAGGTGGCCTACACTGGGGACCTCAAAGCCGACCTGTATGCCATCCTGGAAGCTTATGTAGCAACTAATGCAGCCTATGGCGAGATTATCCCTACCCTGCTGATGGAAATCCCGCGATATCCCGAATTGAAGGACGTGCTGCACACACCGCTGGCCAATATTCGAGGATTGATTGATATTATCGCCCGCTATCAACGAGAGGGCCGTTTAAAAAGCGAGCCGCCACTCACCAGCGTCAATGTGTTGATCGCCCCGATTCTTTTCAACCAGATGTTCCGGCGGCTAAACCTGGATATGCCAACGACAGATATCGATCTGAACGACTATGTGGAGGCGTTTTTGAGGGGGAGAATGCTGCTTCCAGACGACCGCAGTAAGAAATTCAATGCAAATTGATTGAACAATGACCTTATGAAAATTCTGCCCGATAAATACATGAAGGACCCCGAATTTAATCTTTTCGGGGACTTTATTCCCTTCTGATCATGCATACAGCGAACAGATTTTCAAAAACAGGCAATGCCTGGCTCTGTGGTGAAATGGATGTGGCTGGGGCGTACGCCCCAGCCACATCCATTTGCTATTATTTCGTCCGCTTGCCTGAGGAAATACGAAAACAATTAAAAACAAGTTCGTTGTCGATAAAAGACTGGATCCTTCCAGAGCCCTTGTTACAAATCGGATCTGCAGGTTGATTGCTGCTGCAATTTCAAAAATATTTAGTAGGGTCTCTGGGAAACCACCCCAGGAATTTCCAAAGAATCATTAAGAATGTGCGATTAAAACCGGACTTTTTAGGTAAAATAAAGGTGAATCTATTGTCAATCTATTGGTGGTCAGGGGGACGCCCAACCGGAGATCAGTGCATATGGCAGCCTGCATGCGAGCCAGGAGCAGCATATGTTGAGAAAGCCTCATCTGCTCAAAGCGTTGCTTACGCGGGCTTCGGCTGCTGGCATAGGGGGAGATGCAACTTTTCTTGAAGAAGCTGTTTTTACAAGGCACCTCAACTCAGAGGATCGTCAGTTCTACACTGAGCTGTTGAACTTTGCGCGAACATTGCAGGCAGAGGATCCACTTTACGAGAGCATTTATCAGCAATTGATGTATTTGTTCATTTTGAACGGCAGCCGCCTGGAAATCCTCAAAAGTATCGACAGGCGTCTGCGCGGGCTGGTTAACGGCCAGATGGCACTGATCCTGATTGGCGGCGTCTCTGGGATTGGAAAAACGTCACTGGTGATGGCTTTTCAAGAACGGGTGCACCGGCTGGGAGGAAAATTTATCCAGGGGCGCTGCTTTGACCATAATCGCGATTCTTATCATGTCTGGCAGGCGGTGGCGCGCTCGGCTGATGCGGCAGGTTTCCCTATTGAACAATTATCCGCACCGATCGGAAAAGGGCCAGAAGCGTTTTCTCCCCAGCATCTCAAGCAGGCGCTGGCAGACTGGTTGACTGCCTGCTCAGCCTCCCAGCCGCTTGTGATCCTGCTGGACGACTTGCACTGGGCGGACGTAGATTCGCTGGAAATGCTCAACTATTTAACTGGTCAGTCCATCTCGAAACCCATCCTGTTCATTGCCACCTACCGCAGCGAGGAAGCCCATCTGCGCCATGCACTGTACGAGTTTTTGCCCAGGCTGAAACGCAATCGGGCTTCCGATCTTGTGCAGCTTGAACCACTGACTCGTGAAGATATTCAACTCTTCGTCACCGCAAATCAAGGGAAGTGCACTCCCGAACTGGCGAGGTATTTACACGAACGGGCGGAAGGGCATCCCCTCTTTACTGCGGAGTTGCTGCGCGATCTGGTTGCACAGGGGAACCTCCGGCAAGATGAGGATGGGCGCTGGTTACCGCCTAGCCAGTCTGTTTCTGTCCCGATTTATCTCAAACAATTGATTACGCGGCGTATCAACCGCTTGGGCAATCCGGCTATGCAATTGTTATCAATAGCAGCGGTAGCGGGGGAGACATGGTCCTTAAACATCGTCGAGCCGCTGACCGGCATGGCGGAGGAGGCTCTGCTAGAAGTGATCGAGCAGGCGCTGCAAGCGAACATCTTGACAGTAGAAGATAGCCCAGACGAAGCCTATCGCTTTGCGCATGGCTTGTTCCGGGAGGTGTTGTATACCAGCCAGCTAGCCAGGCGACGGAAGCGCATCCATGCCCAGATAGCCAGGCAGTTTGAGCAGCAACAGCCGGAGAATGTATTTGCGATTGCCCATCATTATTACCAAGCCGAAGTGTGGGAAAAAGCCATGGCGAGCTGCATGGCAGCAGGGGACCAGGCGACAAGACGGCTTGCTAACTATTCGGCGTTGGGATGGTACCAGCAAACCCTGACTGCAGCCGAACATAGCCCTGAGAAGGGTAAAACGGGAGATGTTTCAGAAATCTACGATCGGCTGGGACACACCTATCTGGCCCTGGAACGTATCGATGAGGCGGAGATGGTCTTCAGCCGGATGCGGGATATCGCTCAGAGCAACAAAGACTTAATTTCGAAGGGGCGCGCCCTCGTTTATCTGGCTCAAGTGCGCGTCAGGCGCTACCAATTGGAACTGGCAAAGCAAACCGCCCAGGAAGCCCTCAAGATTGGTGAACAGTGTGTTGATATCGAACTGATCACAGAGAGTCTTATCTGCCTGGGCGGCATATTCCTTGTTTGTGGTCAATTGGAACAAGCAGAAATTCATTATCGAAATGCCCTGGAACACGCCGATAATTTAGGTGATTCCGTACAGTTGCTGTCTGCTTTGCGGCAGAAAGCATATTTAGCTACCTGGGTGGGAGAATACTCACAGGCGGAACCTCTTGCACGCCAAGCATTAAACATAGCGCAGAAATTCGGTGATCCGCTGCATATTGTCGGGTCTCGAGTAAATCTGGCGTTCGTACAGATCGAATCAGGGCAATTCAAAGAAGCCTACGACAACATCCGAGCCACGCTGGACACGCTAGAAGCTTCCGGAAGTCAACATCACCAAATACCGCGGCTGCTTAACCAGATGGGGTATCTACATCTGGAGTTGGGCGATGCTCAGCAAGCGCTCTATTGGGATCAAAAAGCGTTAGATGCCATCCGCGAAGACCAACTACGCAGTATCGAAATGCGCCGTTATAGCTTGCTGAACAAAGCTACCGACTATTTGCATATGGATCTCCTGGAAGAATCACAAGAAGCCATTGCCCAATTTGAGACGATCAAAGCAGGGACAAATTATGGTCACTTCCGATATTTCAACCGCTACCAGCTGTTGATGTCTGAGTTCTTTCTAAAACAAGACAAGATCGATCAGGCGATTGAGCTGGCGCAGGAGGCGCGCAGTCTGGCTCAATCCAAGGGAATAGTGAAAAACGTTGCCAAGTCGCACTGGTATGAAGGGTTGGCGCTGGCAAGGTCGATTCGGTTGGACGAATCTCTGGAGCAACTGGAAGAGGCCATCCATCTGGTCGATGGCATCCAACACGGCTATTTACGCTGGAAGATTCGTCTGAGCTTGGTGGAAGTGCTTCGTAAGGCAAACAAAGCCACAGAAGGGGTGATCTGGCGGGTGCGAACGCTGATAGACCAAACCAGCCAATCGTTGGCGGGGGCACCTCTGCAGGAAATATTCCTGGCATCAAAATGGGTCAAACAAATCGAGGATTTGGAGCAAAACTCAGCGCCCGAAATGCCAACCTACCCCGCGGGCCTGACTGAGCGTGAAGTTGAAGTTCTGCAGCTGGTTGCAAACGGTGCCACCAACCAGCAGGTAGCGGATGTATTACACATCAGCGTTCGCACAGTCAACACGCATATGACGAATATTATGAATAAAATTGGTTGCAATAACCGCACGGCTGCCAGCATTTTTGCGATCCAGCATCATCTTGTTACTACGTAAAACTACGCAGACATATTCGCCTATTCTTATCAATATTCTCGGAATAAATCGGGCAACTTCTCGATGACAAAGGCGCTCCTTTTGCTGTACTATCGATATAGCTTCACCGGACGGGACTGCTATCGTACCAGTCTGTCGTCTGGCGGACTGAAAAATCAGCAAATGGAGGTGATGAGCAATGGACCCAACAATTATGCGGATGATTGTAAAAGCTGAACAAGATCAGAAGCTCCGAAGAGGTCGAAGACAGCGGGATTACAACACCGAGTTATCCCGAAACTACAGTAGCGAATGGAAAAAGATGGCCTATCACGTGGCACTTTCCGGTTTACTTGGCTTGTTCGTGTTGCTGGTTGCGTGGATAGTTATGGCTGTTTGAATGTGGATTGAGGTTCAATAGAACGAAATTCTTTCGATTGCTTTGAGTAGTTTGGAATGTATTAATTCAGGAGGAGAAATCTCTCGTCCGTGGAAACTACCGATTTACAGTCGGCCTCAGCTTTATCCGAGCAATCCATCGCGGACCTGCGCATGCAATTGCGATATGAGTTAATCCAACCCGGTGATGCTCACTATGAAGCAGCGCGCAAGGTTTGTAACGCTTGCAGCTTCTCCCTGGTTTGGCCGTTGCCGCTGACCACGGCGAATAAACCACCAGGAGGCTACGTACATGACAATTATTGAACCCAAATACAGACTTTTCGAGAGCGTCGAACAGATGCTCTCGGCCGACACGTTGAGCGAACTGCTCTCAAAACATGTAACCCGGGTAAATTGCAAGCCTATGAACGGGCATACCGGGCTGGCAGGCGGCAGGTTAAGTTATGTAATCACCAATGCAGGTCGGCTGGTGCTTAAACAAATGTCGATCCACACAGATTGGCTGATGTTTTCAACGCTCGATACCCAATGCCGGGCGGTGCGAGTGTGGCAGTACGGGCTGCTGGATCAGATACTGCCGCACCTGAAACATAAGATCCTTGCCTGCGCCCACGACGGGGACGGCTGGGCCATTCTAATGGAGGATTTAAGCGGACTGGTTTTCAGCTGGGATAAGGCAATGGCGCCAGACCTGGTGCCGGCGTTTTTGGATGCATTGGCCAGGCTGCATGCCAGTTTCTGGAATGATGCCCGCCTTGCGGAACCACCGCTTGGTCTGATGGACACAGCTGTTTTGCCTGGAATTGTAAACAAAGCCCACAAATATAAAGATGGAGATCTTGGCGTGCTTCCGAAATGGATCCGGGACGGCTGGGAAATGCTTGAGATGCTGCTGGATGTAAAAGTTTGCCAGCTGATGAAGGATCTCATAGAAAACCCTGTGCCTCTTGTCAAGGCGATCCAGCGCTATCCTGCCACGCTGCTGCATGGTGATTACCGGGCAGAAAACCTGGCATATAACGATGGGCCAATCGTGCTGGACTGGCAAAATGTCAGTCGCTCGTTGATGAGCTTTGACCTGGCGTGGTTCACCAAAAACGGCTACGTCGCGGACACCATCGGTCAGGAAGCAGCGGTGGGCTATTATCGGCGCAGGTTGGAAGGTTACTTAAACAGACATTTTGATGAGCACACCTGGCAAGCCATGATCGATCTGGGGTTCGCGCTCGATGCACTGTGTATGGTTTGCTTCTTTGGTTATTTCTATCTCAGCGATCCCGATCCAGAGAACAAGCGCTTTAACAAGCAAATGGTTCAGCGATTGGGAGAGAGAGTGCAAAATGGCATGCGCTGGATATGAAATATGAAGCAGGAACCAAACGCGCTGTTTTCGTGGCTGGTCAGAGATAGATATCCCTGAGTAGTTCGAGGCCAGCCGTGTGATCTGTTAATGCAAAACAGCCGCGTTTATTGCGGCTGTTTTCTGGTGCCCCCACAGGGATTCGAACCCTGGTTTTAGCCTTGAAAGGGCTGCGTCCTAGTCCCCTAGACGATGGGGGCAGTGCTCATCACGTGCGGCATTTTACCATTGCCTGCACAGCAGGTCAAGCAATTCGAAGCATTCATCCAGGTCTTTCATAAGAAAAATACTTGGTGTTGGGCCCGGGCATTCTTCAGCAGATTAATGGATCGAAAAGTCCAATCAATCTACCGGGATGATCGTCACCTTACGGCGCGGGTCCTCTCCGATGCTCTCGGTTGTTACGGCCGGATTGCTGCGCAGCTCGATATGCACCAGGCGGCGCTCGCTGGCGGGCATTGGCTCTAAGACCTGGCGGCGGCCGGTCTTGACGGCTTGATCGGCCATGCGGCGGGCCAGCTGGCGGATCTGCTGCTCGCGGCGGGCGCGATAGCCCTCCACATCGACCACCAGCGGCACCGAGCGGCCCAGCTCTTTTCCGACAATCAGCCCGGCAATATATTGCAAGGCATTCAAGGTCTCGGCGCGCGGCCCGATCAGAATGCTGAGATCTTTGCCGCGCACATCCACTTTCAGCGGCACACGGCTGCGCTCGTCGTCCGGCTCGCCGTAATAGGCGGTCACATCGGCCCGCACTTTCATTTTTTCAAGCAGTTCTTCGACCGTCTCTCGGGCAACCTGCAGAGTGAACTCGTCTTCCTCATCCTGCTCGTCGTCCAGGTCTTCAACTTCTTCCACAACTTCTACTTCATCGGTTGATAGGATTGCCTCAGAAGGCGCCGCGGTTTCAGCCGGGGCTTCCGGCACAACAGCCGGTTGAACGGGCGCGCTGGCTGGCGCCGGTTTCGCTGACGCAGGGCTGGCCGCCTGGCTGCCTTTGATCGTCAATCGAACGCGGGCATGGCGGGAGCCCAAGCCAAACAAACCTTTGCTTCCTGAATCCAGCACCTCAATATCCACTTCCGATTCTGTCAATCCGAGATCTTCCAAACCCTTAGCGACTGCTTCTTCCACGCTTGGAGCGATAATCTCCAGGCTTGCACGTGTATCATTCATCTTCGCCTCTCATTTAACTCAAAATGATTGCTGGCTGCCAGGGGCAACTCGGGCACAACCACAAAAAATGATCAAAAAGGTACGAAACGGCTCTCTCACCAAGTCTTTCACCATCGAGCAAGGCGCTGGTATCGCAAGAAACTCAGCGGAAACACCACCAGTTATTATAATACTGCCTGGGTACACGAAATGTTGTCGGAAATTATTTTTGTACAAACACTTAAGGTACCCAATCGCCCTTACCCCGGCAGGAACAAAGCCACTCGGCTGTTCAGGAAATTCTGTAAGAAGCCCCGGATTTTGGGGTGCGGATTTGATTCCGGCTTCTCGCAATCCCTTCGCTCAGGCGGCCTTTTTGGCCCCGGGCAATAAATTCTTCCAATCCAGTTTGCCCATGGCTGCATACTGAAGGATGGTCACCAGGTTACTGGCCACAAAATAGAGCGACAGGCCGGAGGCGAAAGTCAGCGCCAGATAGCCCATCAGGAAGGGCATATACAAATTCATCGCCTGGGTCATCTGAGCGCCCTGTTCGCCGGGCTGGGCGGCCGGGGTCATCAGTTTGGACTGCAGGTAGGTTGTGACAACGACAACAATCGCCAGAACCGGGATACCGAAGGAAAGGAAGGGTAGATAAAGGCGCTCAGGCTGGCTGAGATCCATCCACAAGAAATGATTATCCAATGGGATCAGCTTGGCCGCATCGATAAAAGGATAGATATGGCTGGAGAGATCGATCAACTGGATCGGGGTGACTGCCAGCGCCCGGATGATGCCCTGGTACAGACCGATGATAATCGGGAACTGGATCAGGGTCGGCAGACAGGAACCCAATGGGTTGATCCCCATTTCCTGGTAAAGCTTCATCTGTTCCTGCTGCAATTTCTGCTTATCATCCTTGTACTTCTTCATCAGGTCCTGATACTTCTTGGACTTTTGTAAATCCTGCATGGCCTGGGCGCCACGCATTTGCTGGATCGTCAGCGGGTAGGTCAACAACCGCACCACGATTGTAAACAGGATGATGGCAATCCCAAAATCGCCGATCACGCTGTAGATCCACAGCAAGGTGTTGATCATTGGGTTAATAATCAGGGTATTCCACATCGTTATCTTCCGTTGAATCTTTCTCTAAGTATCTATCCGGAAGGCCGGAATTGATTGCTGTTGAACGAAACCTTATTTGGCCGGGGTAAAGTTCCACTGCTGGGCGCCATTGAGATTATAGGCATATACCAGCGCGTCGGTGCCGATCGGGGTTACCAGGATCAGGTCACCAGCATCTACGGGGGAGGCCAGCAAACGACCGCCAACCGTTATACTCGGCAGTGGGTTGCCGGTCGCGGCTTCCACGACATGCAGGGTACCGTCCTCAGAGGTGTAATAGACAGAACCATTCAACACCAATGGACGATCCGAAATAGCGAAACCTGCGCCCTGGGTGTTCTGGATCTGCCACTGGATGTTGCCATTGGCAGCATCCATCGCGTAAAAATATCCATCCAGGTCGCCAAAATACAGGGTCCCGTCCACCAGGGCCGGCCCGGACCAGACCCAGCCGGTAGTCGGTTTGCGCCACAACACTGCACCGTTCGAGCTGTCGATCGCCAGCATCTCTCTAGAAAAGGACCCGATGTACAGAGTACCATCCGGGCCCACCGTCGGCTGGCCTACCAGGGCCCCGCCCAGGTCGGCCGATGTCCACAGCTGATTGCCTGTTTTCGCATCCAGGGCATACAGGAAATGGTCCATCGAGGGTTGAAAGATAACCCCGTTTTCAATTGCAGGGGTGGCCCACAGGGAATGGCCGGTCGCAAAAGACCACAATTCCTTGCCGGTAAAATCCAAAGCGTAGAGGCTCTGATCGGCTGAAGGGGCAAATATCTGGTTATCAGCCACCAGGGGGCTGGCGATATAACGATTCTGTGCACCTGAGAACGGCCAATTGCCCTGGTTAGCCTGGCCATTTTCCGGGTTCAAACTGTAAATTTTGTGATCATAGGAGGCCGCAATCAGTTGGCCATCCGGCGTCAACACTGGCGCGGCAAAAAAGGTCATTTTGTTGTCCGCTTTTTCCGGGTAACGCCATTTTTCAGATCCATTGGCCAGATTGATGGCATAGATCTGGGTATTATCAGCCAGGTAGGCCGTTTCACCATTGGGATCGACCATCAAACCGGGCCAGCTGGTCGCGACCGCTCCGCCTCCCGAACAAGAACTGAGGAAGACTGCCAAAAGGATGAATAGAGAAATTAGAAAAGTTCGAGATTTGTTCATGCTTGGGTATTTCATTCCGATTTTCAAGGTACGGGGTCAAAGCCGCCTTTGTTGAAAGGGTTGCAGCGCAAAACGCGCCAGGCAGCCATCAGGCCGCCTTTGATCGCGCCATATTTATACACGGCCTGGTATCCATAATGCGAACAACTGGGGTAAAAGCGGCAGGTGTTGGCAGGTAAGGCGCGCGAAAGCGTCGCCTGATACAGGCGAATAAAAGCTAACAGGATCATCCGGGGGATATTCCAGATCCGGAAAGGCATGTCCCGCAGGCGAGGCTCCGGGGGTATTTCCATTTCCGGCTCAAAATGTATGTGACCGGAATGATCATTTTCTGGCTGGATGTCAGTTGACATTTACTTCCTGCAGCAGCCGTGACCGACTCAACAGCCCTGAAAGCGCTTCATGAATCTTGAGGGTCGTTGTTCCAACGATCGGCCGGCGAGCTAATATGACCATATCCCACCCAGGCCGGATGCTATCCAGCAAGGGGCGTAATGCGGCTCGTATCTGGCGTTTGGCTCGGTTCCGCTTGACCGCATTACCGATCGACCGGCTGGCAGCGATACCGCAGCGCAAATCACCAGTCTCGTTCGGCAGTACGATCAACACAACCAGCGGGTGGGCATAAGATTTTCCTAACCGCCGCACCCGCTGGAAATCGGTTGATCTGGTCAGGCGGAACTTGCGCTTCACTCGGGCTTCTCGTGAGTGATTCCAGGTACTTGTTGCGCCAGCGCCCGTACGATTAGCATCCGTTGGTTTAACTATTCCAGTTTACTTTCTTGACGTGATTGTTCATGCTCACAGTCAAGCGCTGCCGGCCCTTAGCACGCCGGGCTTTTAGAACTTTACGGCCCACTGAGGTTGACATGCGAGACCGAAAGCCGTGGACGCGCATCCGGCGACGAATTTTTGGTTGGTATGTGCGTTTTGGCATAATACTTCCTATCTTATCAAATAATATCGCCCAAGATGAAGCATTGGGCTGTTCTAACGAACTTCTTACCTATTTCCTTACGGTTGGCAGGTAGAACAGGCGTGACACAACAGCGTCTTTCAGCCAACCGCCCGCAGACGAAACCTGATTATACCGTAACCTGGCAAATTTTGAAAGTTAAATTTCAGGAGATTACTGCGATCTTTCACTCATGAAATTCATTTACATATCATTGATCCGTAAGTAAAAGGCAAAAAAAGGTGTCAGCCTGGGCGAACGCCCAGGCTGACACCTTTTTTTGCCATAACCTCTGGATATAGACACAGTGCCTTTTAGGGGCCCTTGGTAAATCCTTGGGGTGTTACCCCAGAAAATATCAAAGAGCTTTTCCACAATCATGCAATCTCCCCTATTGTAAAAACAGCGTTTTCGAAATCGTGATTTCTCACCACCATTCTTGGTACAATTACCGCCGCGAACAGTCGCAGTCATCATTTGCGAATCAGACCAGCGGTTTGCGAACGAAACACCACAAATTTATCCGCCGGAGCAAGCAATCTAATGAACATATCGATCCGTTTGCGTGCAGAAAAAGTCAAAACCAGGAGTTTGGCTGCGACTTCAGGTTTCTTTCTTACGATCATGGTCCTGCTGATTTTGGCGAGCTGCAGCGCCTCCAGCCAGCCCGGCCCGGTCGAGGCGGTCGAGAGTTATCAGGATGCTCTGATCGCGGGAAATGCCGATCAATTAGTGAATGCATCCTGTGCTGAATGGGAATCACAGGCCCGTTTAGAACTGGATTCTTTTACAGCAGTTACAACCCAGCTTGAGGATCGAACCTGTCAGGAGGCAGGCAAAGACGGCGATATCAGCCTGGTCGATTGCAGCGGGGTAATCAAAGCCAACTACGGGGCCGAAGTATTGGAGATCAACCTGGCAGATCGGACCTATCAAACGGTGTACGAAGGGGGAGAATGGCGAATGTGCGGCTACCGCTAACCGGGTGAGGCCTGAATGTTTCCTAAAATCTTCTCGCGTGAAAATCTGTATGCCCTGCTGCTGTGCCTGATTTTAATCCTTATCGTGATATTGACGGCCGATCAGGCCCCCCAGTGGATCTATCAGGGATTCTAAATCCCTTACTGATACCAACCCTATGACACTGCTCCAAATCCTGGTTCTCATCCCGATTGCGGTTCTGATCGGCTCATTGACCTCGAGAATCTGGAGAGTCGCGTTCATCATGGGCAGCAGCGTGTTGGCGGTTTACTGGCTGCAACCAGCCATGCCAATCCGCAATCTGGATTTTTGGCTGCCTACAGCAGCTATCGGACTGACAATCCTGGTATGGACCATCAGCATTAAGACAAAGAGCACCGCGGCAGGAAGATCCAACGACCTGGTTTCAGCCCTCATCGTGATCGGCCTGATCCTGGCTATTGCCGCCGGGCGCTATTTTGAACCGCTGTGCTGCCTGACAGCCAGCCGTCCGCCAGAAATAAACAGCATCCTGCTCGCGATCGGGACGAGCGCGGTGAGCATTGCAGTCGTCAGGCGAGCAAGCTCACTTGGATGGCTGGTCCCTGTAGCCATCCTTGTTCTGATTGGCCTTTTCTTCTTATTGAAATCCCCCACCCTTTCTCTCTGGACCAGCCATATCCTGAGAAGCATAAGTGGTCAGGAAACGAGCCTGGCCAGTGCTGTAGATATCCGCTGGCTGGGATATTCCTATCTGGCATTCCGCCTCCTGCACGTACTGCGAGACGGCCAACAAGGCAAACTTAAACCGACATCCTTATCGGAATTCGTCAGCTACGCCCTGTTTTGGCCGGCTTACACCGCGGGGCCGATCGATCGCTCACAGCATTTCCTGGCCGAACTATCAACCGATGAAGCCGATGGGACGACTGGCAGGCTGCGCCTGCAACCGGAGCACCTGGCCACCGGCGGCAGTCGGGTGATTTGGGGCGTTTTTAAGAAATTCGTCCTGGCCGATAGCCTGGCGCTGATTGCAATCAATTCGCAAAATGCAGGCCAAACGACCTCCAGTGGGTGGTTATGGGTTCTGCTATATGCATATAGTCTGCGTATTTATTTCGATTTTTCCGGATACACCGATATCGCACTGGGGCTTGGGAACTTGATGGGGATCAGTTTGCCGGAAAATTTTGAGCGCCCCTATCTCAAAACCAGCCTGACGGCTTTTTGGAACAGCTGGCATATCACCCTGGCGCAATGGTTCCGGAGCTATTTCTTCAACCCGTTGACCCGCAGCCTGCGAAGCGGACGGAAATTGCCGGTTGCCGCCATAATCTTCCTCAGTCAGGTCAGTACGATGGGTTTGATCGGTTTGTGGCATGGCCTGACCTGGAATTTTGCCATCTGGGGGATCTGGCACGGGTTGGGCCTGTTCATCAACAACCGGTGGACTGACTGGCTGCGCTCACATTCCCCGGAATGGACCAAACAAGCCGGTCCGAATCAGGCGTTGCGATTCGGGAGCTGGTTCCTGACTTTTCATTGGGTCGTATTGGGTTGGGTCTGGTTTGCTCTCCCAGATATCGACCTGTCATGGCAAGTTTTCCGACACCTGTTTGGCCTAGCCACGTAAACGCTTCGTGGATATTCAATGAGCACACACCTAAAAAATTCTCTTTCCAAGCACAGCCAGGCCGGATTTGCTTTTCGGGTTCTGATCAAAGCCCTGATTCTTTTCACGATCATCGACCTGCTGTTTGGATTGCTCAATCCGGTAGCGTGGCTGGGACGAATCTCTTTATACAACCATCTTTTTCCTGGGCGAGAACGTCTGCCATACGGGGACAGGCCCTCGCAGGCTTATAACCTCAGTCTGTTCCAGCTAGACGCTATGTTCGCCTCCCACGTCCTGGCAGCAGGACCCAAACCCGCAGATGAGTTCCGGGTGATTCTGATTGGCGACTCATCCACCTGGGGTTATCTGCTTCCTGCAGATCAGACCCTGGCAGCTTACTTGAATGCCAAGGGGATGCAAGCCTCAAATGGCCGCCCAATGCGGTTCTACAACCTGGGATACCCGGTGATGTCCCTGATGAAAGATTTGCTGATCCTTTCAAGGACGGAAAGCTACCAACCTGACCTGATCATCTGGTTGGTAACCCTGGAATCGTTCCCTTATGACAAACAACTCTTCCCGCCGCTCCTGCAGCACAATCCGGGGGCGGTTCGCAGCCTGATCCAAGCCAATCAGCTCCACCTCGATGCGAACGATCCGGGGTTCGTCGAGCCCAACTTTTGGGGTCAGACCCTGATCGGTCAACGCCGCACCCTGGCTGACTTGCTGCGACTCCAGTTCTACGGTGTAATGTGGGCCGCAACCGGCATCGACCAGGACATCCCGACAACCTACACACCCCGGATGGAGGACCTGCCCGCCGATCCGAGTTTTCACAATCTCCAACCGCCTCATCTCCAGACTTCGGATCTGGCGTTCGATATCCTTCGGGCCGGGATTGATACTGCCGGGAAGACCCCGGTCCTGTTGATCAACGAGCCCATGTTCATCAGCCAGGGAGAAAACAGCGACATTCGTTATAATTTTTATTATCCGCGCTGGGCGTATGATGATTACCGGTCACTGCTGGCCAGCCAAAGCGAGGCGAACGGCTGGCCCTATCTGGATCTTTGGAATGCAATTGACGGAAACGATTTCACCAACAGCGCGGTCCACCTCAGCCCTGCCGGATCAGCACAACTGGCCGATCTTGTTGCGGCCGGAATCCAGGCAAACTTTGACAACCGTCATTAACTCATCTCGGCTCCTTGCAAAGACAACTCACTTGTGCGAGCACCTTAAATGGTGTAGATTTGGTGTTCGATTTGTGCGGCTGAAGCCGCGCAAATCGAACACCAAAAATAATTTTCTACAAGATTTTCGTGTACCCATTTTCTCGCTTCTCTGGGAAATTCTGTGGGAGGGTCCACAGAAATACCGAAAGACCCTTTTCTTCACGATACGCAAAAGACCCAAAAGCCGGATATAATCGAGCAATTATGAGACTCAGATCGTACCTGTTGTGGATAGGATTGGTTTTGGTGTTGAGCAGTTGCCATTCTGCACAGGCGGGGCCAGAGTCGGCCCGGCCTGAGTTAACCAATCAACAGAAAGCCTCCCCGGTCGTTATGCAACCACCCCCGGGTTCAATAGATCTTGATACACCGACTTCCATGGCAGCAGAACGAACTGCGGAACCAACGGCCTCCCCCTCTGTCTCACCTGGAACGTCTGCCATTCCAACTGTGACAGCACCAGCCACCGCGACGATCATCCCGACATCAGATCCAGCCGAATGGCAGAATCTACCGGTCATTCCAGAAGTCGGTGAAGCTGCCCGCGCGATCTATGCGCGCGGCCTCGAATTGGGCAACAATCCGCAGGCTTTCTCCAAAATCGGAGATTGCGGCAGCACACCCGCCTGGTTTTTAGGCGATTTCGATCGCGGTCCGCGGTATTACCAACTTGGCGAATTTCAGTACCTGGAACCGGTCATTGCAGCTTTTCAAGGCTCGTACGGCCGGACAAGCCTGGCAGCCAAGTCGGGATTTAACGCTTCGTCCGTTTTTGCGACTTTATGGGCCGATCGCAGCGCGTGCGCGGCTGATGAAACCCCGATCGCCTGCGAATATCGCCTGAATCGCCCAATCATGGCATTCATCACGCTTGGCTCAAACGATGTTTTCCACCAGGAGAGCTTCGAACCGCAAATGCGAAAGATCATCGAGCTTTCGATCGAGCAAGGTGTGATTCCCATTCTGGCGACTAAAGCGGATAACGCTGAGAAGGATGGCAGCATCAATGCCACAATTGCCAGCCTCGCTCGCGAATACGGAATCCCCCTGTGGAACTTTTGGCGAGCGGTCCAGCCGCTGCCCGATCACGGACTGCAGGAGGATGGCGTTCACCTGACCTGGGGTCCAAACCGCTTCGACGATCCAAAAGTGATGACCACGGCCTGGACCGTGCGAAATCTAACCGCCCTTCAGACCCTGGACGCTGTCTGGCGCTACATAACGGATCAACCGCCGGCCCAACCCTGAATTGGATTTCTGCGAGGATGCTTTTCAACAATTCCGTTACTGCTTTACGGCTGTGCTTGTGCCCTAATTCTAAGTCGAGCCTAAGTAGTTGGACCATGTCACATTAAATAATGACCCTGAATTTTGGGTGTGTGTGGCAGGCGGGCGCCGGCCAGACACACCCAAAAATCGGGCTAACCTTAATAAATGTGACATGATCAAGGTAATTACCAACAGCCTATTCTCTATCGAGTGCGCCTATGTCCGAATCAATCCTAAACAACCTGAAACAATACATCACTCGGGAACTGTTAAAACAGCCCAATTATTCAATCGCCCCTGATGAAGCCCTCATATCCAGCGGCCTGATCAACTCCTTCAGCCTGGTCGACCTGGCGTTATACATCGAGGACACGTACGGCGTCCGCATTGACGACACCGAATTGAATGCGGATACTTTCGATAGCCTCTCCCAACTGGCGACCCTGATCGCCCAACGCCAATCTTGAGCGATCAAACGATCGCCTGGAATCTGGCCCGATCTTATCAAGAGGCGCCAGATCAAACCGCCATCAACCTGCTGTTCAGCAAACAACCAGACCAGCAGGTAACTTACCGCGCCCTGATCGAAGGCGCGGCCGGTTTCGCTCGGGCATTGGACGATCAAGGGGTTTTGCCAGGCGAAGTCGTGGTGTTGATCCTGAATCATGGGACAGATTTGATCGAAGCGTTCTTTGGCGCGATCCTACAGGGGGCGATCCCATCCATTATGCCGTTCCTGACCGAAAAGCTCTCTCCCGAACATTACCGCGCTTCATTGAAATCCCTGATCGAAATCACCTCGCCTGCAGCCGTGATCACTTTCGAAGATTTTCTAGGAGAAGTTCAGCAAGTCTGTCTGGAGTCCGATTCGGTTCGGACGGTTTTATTGGGGGAGGCGGTTAAACCCCAGTCCCAACCGGATCTGGGTAAAATGCCAGGGATCCAACAATCCGCCCAGGAGATCGCGCTGCTTCAGCACTCATCCGGAACAACCGGTTTACAAAAAGGGGTGGCGCTGGCGCATCAAGCCATCTTTAATCAGATCGACCATTACCGCCAGGCGCTTCACGTACACCCCAAAGACGTTGTGGTCAGCTGGCTGCCTCTCTATCACGATATGGGACTGATTGCCGGTTTCATTTTGCCAATCTTAAATCGAATACCGTTGGTGTTGATGTCGCCATTTGATTGGGTGCGGGCTCCGTATAAATTGATGCAGGCTGTCTCAAGCTACCACGGCACATTGAGCTGGCTGCCCAATTTTGCTTATAACTTTTGCGCTCAGAAAATTCGCGACCGCGACCTGGAGTCAGTCGATCTAAGCAGTTGGCGGGCGGTGATCAACTGTTCCGAACCGATGCACTGGTCCAGCCACAGCATGTTTCAAGAACGCTTTCAACCTTATGGCCTGAATCCAGCAGCCCTGGCAACCTGCTATGCGATGGCAGAAAACGTGTTTGCCGTCAGTCAGAGTTCCCTGGACAGCGCACCGACCCTCGACTCCATCCGGCAGGAAGCCCTGCTGGAACGGCAGGAAGCCGAACCGGCTGATCCGGACGGCTCGGATGCGGTCCACTTATTATCGGCCGGCAAACCATTGGCCAACACCAGCCTGCGGATCCTGGATCAGAATGGGCAAATCCTGCCCGAGCGCAAGATTGGCGAGATCGCCATTCAGAGCGATTGCATGCTGACAGGCTACTACAATCGTCCGGACCTGACCGAAAAAGCATTTTCCAATGGCTGGTATCTTACCGGCGACCTGGGCTACCTGGCGGATGGGGAACTGTACGTCACCGGTCGTAAAAAAGACCTGATCATTGTCGGCGGGAAAAATATTTATCCCCAAGACCTCGAAAGATTGGCCGGGCAAGTTGCCGGCGTTCACCCGGGGAGGGTGGTCGCTTTTGGAATATTCAACCAACGGACCGGTACCGAGGATGTAGCTATTGTAGCCGAAATCGACCACCAGGATACGGCTCTGGACGCGGGGACCTGGCAAAATCAAACTTCTCAAATCGCGGTCGATATCCGCCAGGCAATTAACCGCGGCTCGGATGTGGTCGTTCGCTATGTCCAGGTGGTGGAACGCAACTGGTTGTTAAAAACCAGCAGCGGCAAAATTGCCCGCCTGGCAAACCGAGATAAATTTGTGCGAGACTTTGGGGAAAACTTGGGGTTGTAATTTCGGGTCTTGTGTAAATCCTAGTGGCAAGCTTCCATGTGGGGGTGAATTACCGGTCAGGGAGGAGTCAGCGGTCGCCAGACCGGATCAAAATCGACCCGTGGGTCGGTCGTCAATTGTTTGCGCCCTGCACCGGTTACCGTGGCGATATAAATGTCGTGATTGCTGCCCTTCGGCCAGCTCTCAAAAGCAATCCACAGACCGTCTGGCGAATAGCGTCCTTCGCGGGTCGGGATCGACTCCAGAACAACCGGAAAATCGCGCAAGCCTTCACTGTCGAGAGTTGAAGCTACCAGCTCCGGAATGGCCCCTTCGCTTTGAGCCTGGGTGAACAGGATCACTTCCCCATCCGGAGACCAGGTCGGATAAGCGTTGACCAGGCTGGCGCTGCGCGAAAACTGCTCCTGATCGCTCCCGTCGGCATTCATGAACCAGATTTGGGAAGGACCACGTCGGGTGGTAATAAAAGCAATTTTCTCGCCATCCGGGGACCAGGCGGGCTGGCGATCGTATGAATAAGTCTCAGGATCCGAGAGCATCGTTACCGTGTTATCTTCCAGGTTATAGACATAGATCTGATCCCGGTCGAATTTTCGAAGGGATGTAAATGCGATCCTGGTACCATCCGGCGACCAGGCCGGGTCATAATCGCCGCCCGGGGAGGTCACCAACGGGGAGGGATCGCCATCATTCTCCAGATCAAGAATAAACATTCCCGATCCTTTATATTTTGGCTGGTTGCTGTCGCAAGGGGAAATGAATACCAGTTTTTTACCATCCGGGGAAAAATCGGGCTGGCAGGCACCACCAGCCTGATCGGTGACCTGAATGATATTGGTGCCATCGGCGTTAATCAGATAAATTTGAACGGTCCCGGTGCGGTCGGAGGCAAAAGCGATTTGGCCATCCCCACCACCCATTGAGGTTGGCATCGGCGAGGGAGTTGGGGTTTCGGTCTGGGTGACCGTAGCAGTCGGTATTTCTGTATCGGTAGGGGTCGGCGTATGCGTATCAGCCGGAGGTAAAACCACTTCTTCGGTAGGCGTGGCCGAAGCCAGCAGGGTCGTTGTCGGCGTGGATGTGACCTGATCCGGAAAAGCAACCGGCAGACTGGTGGTTGCCCGCCGGATGAAAGCCATCGCCTGGGCCGGGATGGCTGGATCACTGATATATGCAACGATCCCCCCCGCCACCACAATCATGGCAAACACCAACAAAAATAACGTGATCGCCCTGTTCGTACCCGACTTTCGGGGGACCGACCGGTTGCGAGAAGCGAGCGCCGAAGCGGGACTGATCGGTAGCGGGATTGGGGAACGCCCATCAATGCGAGGTACCGGACCATTCCCGGAACCGGCAAACTCATCATCCGGTTCGAGCGGAATCGGCCGGGATTCCATATCTGGAGGCGGCGCAACCACATACTCATCGATTCCAGCTCGGCGGCGCGAGTTAGAGCGGGCGTTTAATAATGTCTGTTTGAAAGACTCAGCATCCTGATAGCGATCATCCGGCATGACCTCCAAAGATTTTTCAATTGCCGAAGCCAGCCGTTTGCTGACTCTGGGATTATGTTTGCGGATGGGGGTCAGATCGCCCTGCCCCATCGCACGCGAGAGGGCGTCCTCCGGGATAACCCCGGTCAAAGCCGCATACAACGTCGCACCTAAAGAGAAAATATCGGAACGATGATCCGTTCGGGCAGTGCCGTACTGCTCGGGAGGTGAGTAACCGGGGGTCATGGCGCGCGCCCCGGTCGTGGTCGCCTGGGACCCGTACAGGATCTTCGCCAGACCAAAATCAACCAGGAAAATCTGTCCCTGAGGGGTTATTTTTACGTTGCCGGGTTTAATATCGCGATGGACGATAGGAGGATTCAATGAATCCAGGTAAGTGAGCGCGTCACAGATGGCAGCCCCGATCAAAATGACATCGTCTTCAGGTATCAGGCCAACCCGATCCATGCGCTGCCGCAGGTCTTCACCTTCAATGTAATCCATGACCAGGTATTGTCCCTGGCCTTGAATTACAAAGTGATCCGTCACCCGCGGCAAGTTTGGATGGCGTAAACTGGCCAGGATCGTCGCTTCTCTTCGAAACTGGCGTGCATATTCTTCCGTTGTAAAGAGATTATCTTTTACGGCTACTTCGACACCCAGATTTTCGTCGACTGCCCGGTAAACGGACCCCATCCCGCCCTGGCCCAGGATTTCAACGATCCGGTATCGATTATTGAGAAGAGCTCCTCGCTCCAGTAACATTGCACTCCAGAAGAGACGCTACCCAATCCGAGCGGCATCAGATGGTCGAGCCAGTCCTCACTCAAATCCTGGTCACGACACCACAGTATTCACATTGTATCTCAGTTTGGCCGCGCAAGATGGGAGCCGTAAAAGCTGCTCCGCAGTTCGAGCATTGTTGGGGAGCCTGGCGGATGCGCTCGAGCTCATCGCTTGAGATTTCCACCGCCCGATCGTGAGCGTAACCACCCGTGCGCGCTCGTCCAACCATTTTGATCCAGTCATCGCCAACCGGTAATGCCAGTTGAAAGCGAGCCTCAGGCACCGGTCCGGACGCCCCAAGCCTGAACACCAGATTCTCAACCCCGGTTTGCTCATCCAATTCTTTGGAAATATCCAGCACATCCTGAATCGGCACATTGACTTTCAATTCGTATGCGTCTACCCGATCTTCCCAAAGCAGGCGCTGATCCGTCAAGAATAAAATACCGTTTTCCGGCTCCCAATTGGGGTGCAAAAATACAGCTTCGGTGGCAGCCACGCCCGATTCCGTCGCCAGTAGCGTGAATGAAGCGGTTGCAAGTGCGTCCAACATCCAGCCAATCCAATCCAGATGGGCATCCAGCGTTTCGACTTCATCGGCGTAGGCGTCATACTGGGCCAAAACGGTGGCTTCAGCAGCGTCTGCCTGGGCCTCAGCCGAGGCAATCGCTGATTTCAACTGCATGTAACCCGGGCGGGCGGCAGCCAAATTGGCAGACATACCTACAAGTTCGGCCAGCATTTGCTGGATCGATTGCATCTGGCTACCTAATTGGGTCGTCTGATGGTCGATGGTCGTCTCCGAATTAGTTTTCACCCGGTCCCATTGGGCAGCCAGAATAGTGATATCGGCTTCGAGATCTTTTTCGATTTCATAACCTCGAGCGCGCAGATCGGCCAGCTTGCGTTCAGCACTCCGGATAGCATTTTCCACCAGGCTCAATTCCTGGCGGGCCGTTTTCAGCATCATCTCATCCTGAAGCTCGCCGACCTCGTTCTGGATTGCCATAATGTCTGCCGTGGTCAGCGGCCGGGTCAAATCTTGCACCGAGAGGCCGCCCGAAGCGTTTACCCGCTCTGCGTCCATCTTCCCCGATTTGGCGCGCTCAATCAGGTTAACCCAATCTTTGGAATCCTGGCCATCGATATGGAAAGCAACGCTGCCAAGTTTTCGATCCGAGAAGTCCACCATCAGGAAATCCTGGTGACCGAATAAACCCTTGTTTTCTGCTTTCACACTGGATAAAGCGGACAGAGGCTGATCCACCAGCACTTCCTGGACCAATTCGGAAGCCGTCGTGATAAACAAAATTTTTTTGGTTGCAACCTTCTCTTTGCGCTCGAAAATGATCCTGCGATTGGTAAGATATAACACCCCTTCAGGATCGTCCTTGCCTTCCTTGTCCCAACGATTGGCAACAGCCATCACCAGATTTTCACCGTTGGCCAGCTGAAATTTTGCTTCCGCGAGTTGATCCATTGACCAGTGAATGTTCTTCAGGCGATTGGACAAGCCTCTGACTTGCTCTTGAATACCACTGTAATTGCGCTCAAGATTACTCTCCGCCAGAGAAATATCATTCAGAAGCGTGTTGACCTGAGATTGGGTTGCTTGCAGCAGGGGCGCAGCGCTGCTTGGGTTAGCCAACACACCGTTCAGTCGCTGCACATTCGGATCAACCGACAACAAGCGATTCTGGAATAAACGACTCTGCTGGTTAAGCGCATTCTGGACCTGCTGACGCACATTTTGCCAGCGGCTCATAGCATCATAGGTAATTTGCTCTAAATCGGATTGGAACCGGTAGCCTTCGGTTCTGGCGCTTTCTAGCAACTGGCTGACCTGATCAAGATCAGCATCCAGGCGGCTAACAGCTTCTGAAATCCGGCTGAAGGAACTGCGCTCCTGCAAATCAGAAAGAGAAGATTGGAGGGAAAACGTCTCGGATGATAAGTCAGGGTGAGCGGCTGCCGCGTTGATTGCCAGGAAACCTGCGGCCGCAACGGCTACGGCTGCACCAGGCGAAATCGTTGGTCGGGGGGCTGGCGCCACCACCGGCGCGCCGGGTTTCCGCATCGCCTTTAGTTGCGGAGGGGCAGGCGGTGCGGTCTTGGGCATTACTTTTACCGGCGGCGAGACTGGCTTGACCAAGGGCCTCGGTCGGGTGTTTGGCGCCCAGTTGGCCTTTGCCTGCGTTGCTGCTCTCCTGGCAGCCCGATTCTCCGCTCTTCTTAAATTTTCAGCCGGACGCGGTGGGAGCGGCTGGCTGGCTGGTTGAGCAGGACGTGGCGCTGCTGGGCGGGCTTTGCCAAAACGTTTATTCATCGTTGCATTCCTTCATGGAAATAGGTAATGAGCTCAAAACGTCCGTTTGAAATGCCGCTGTTTTGCCTTAGATTTTCAAAATGATCCAAACGATAGCTAAATGGTCTTCTCGCTAAGTCCATTAACTTTGAAAAGTGATTGTAATGTTCGTTTTTGTGCGGCTTCGCCGCACAAAAACGAACATTACATTTGCTCTTATTCCAAAAGGTGTTTAGCGAGAAAATCACTAAATCAGATCACTTGATAACCGGAAATTATAGGTTCTTCAGGAAGCACTGGGTGAAATCCCAGAGATTACCAATGACCCAAATTATATCAGGTATCCAGGCGAAGATGACGAGTTTACGAAAATGATAAAAACGGCAAAAAGATTTACATTTGAGTCATGATTCTTTCCAAATGTAATCTTCGACCTGAGCAAGCGCCCCGACGCCAGAGGGGAGTCGAAAACAGGCGTGAAGGCCGGCAAACTCCGGCCTTCACGCCTGTTTTCCGACAATCCATTAAGCCGCCAGCGACTATTGGGGCGATACCAATTGTAGAGTAAGTGGATCGCTGGTATTGTTATTTTCGTTTTGTTCGTTAACCCGGCAGGATGGCGCTGCGAATTCTTCCCCGGCACACGAATCGACCGTAATCACAACCTGGACAGTCTGGCCTTCAAAATCCCGCGGGAACCCAACTCCGCCATCCAGAACAACCTCCCCTCCTGGGGGCAGACCTTGATCCACAAAGACATAAAACCCGTTATCCTGGCCGGGGACCACTAACGAGCGTTCGAAAGTCCCATCCGAAGCGCGCCCGTCTGCCGATAGCTTAAACCCGTCGGCAGGTTCTCCACCTTGATTGAAGATCGTAATCCGGACGGGGGTATACAGCAAATCCTGGCCAAAGATGCCTTGTTGTAAGCCTTCATCGAATGGGCGGCGGACAACCTGTACGATCAGGTCCGGTCCGCCGGTCAAAACTTCAGGTTTTGGAAAGGGGACATTTGCCTGGGTGGCTCTGATCTCCGCTTGCCCCAACCAGGGCAGTACATCATAGCCTGGCAGCATCCCGGAAAGACGCTCGATTTTTTGAGGCGTGCGCGCCGGCATGCCTGGGATTTCGCGCATCACATCATCCGGCGCAGTATAAACGAACTCTCCAGCCCCAATTTCAATCCTGGGCCCTAAAGTTTCCTGGCTGGTATTCAATACCGGCGCCATCTCTACAGAGCCTTCGTTAACCATGGCAATGGTAGCCTGGGAATCGGGCAGGTAAGTCACTAAAGCCCAGGTTCCCAACAGCTTGAGCTCTCCGCTCGGGGTCGAAACAAAGTGATCTCTGCAATTTTGAAAAGAGACCGAGCCTTCTTCGACACAGGAAGCATTCCCCCCCTGAAAGCTGGCCTTCGGACAGGCTTTCTTTTGTAATATTGAATCCAGATAAACGTAGATTCGACAGCTTGCCAGCTGGCCATTCCCCTGCAAGAGGGCCTCACCACTTGCGTCGGTTGAAACCCGGTATTCATCGGGGAACGGTTGCGGCGCATCCGTATTCAACAAACTCAGGGGATCAGTCAAACCCCATTGGACGCCGCTGGTCTGGCGAGTGATCAAAAAATCGGGGCGAGTTGTAGGCGTCAGAGTTGGAGGGGTTACAACGGTCGGTTGGGGCGTTGGCTTCGTTGTCGGTGTAATCACAGTAGTGGAGGGTAAATTACAAGCCAGGAATACCATCCCAAACAGCATCACAATAACCAATAAGCGTTTCGAAGCTACCATCTTTCTACTTCCTTTTGTAATTACTCAGCGAATTCCTGGAAATATTGGCCTGAGTGGCTTAACAAAGTCATATTCGAAGAAATCTAACGAATTTTGATGTGTGTGGCGGGCGTCCGCCCGCCACACACATCAAAATTCGGGTATCCGTTATTTTAATGTGCCACCGTCAAAGCAGGCACTCCCCTCTAGCGAGCCAGCTCAATTTCTCCAAAGGGGCTCCAATTGGGCTGCCAATCACAGGTATTGTTGTCCGTCAGGCGATGGACTTCCGTGCCATCCGCACGCATCACATAGATCTCACAACCCTGGGCATCTTTGTACCCATGGTCTCGATAGGAAGTAAAGGCAATCCAGTCCCCGTCAGGCGAGAAGCTGGGCATCAGGTTGTTCCCCCCGGCGGTGATCGCGTGGATTTCCGAACCATCTGAATTCATAATTAAGATTTCTTGATTCGATTCTGCACCAACATAGGCAGCGATCTGGCCGGACCTCGACCAGTCCGAAACGCCGCGCAAATTGTCGATCCGGTTGAGCTGAGCTGGCTCGCCGCCGGCGACATCCACGACGTACAACTGTGAAGTCCCCTCTCGATCGGATACGAACAGGATTTGCTCGCCATTAGGTGACCAGACCGGATCCCAGGCATATCCCCAGGGCATTCCAACCAACCGGTGTGGCTTTTCACCCGAACGTCCCATGAGCCAGATGCTGGGACCTGCATAAGGCTGATCGGCGTAGTCCTTTTGATTGGTGAATGCAATCCGATCGCCGCGGAGTGAAATTACCGGAGAAGCGAGATCGCCGATATTCTCGGTCAATTGAGTTTCCCGAAAATTCTCCAGATCGAGAGCATAGATTTCGGGTGAGCCAGTCCGATCGGAAATATAGATCAGGCTTGTGCCATCCGGAGTAAAAGAAGGATAACTGAACTGGAATCCGGGCGCATCCGTCAAATTACGGTACCCGGATCCATACGAATCGACCATACATACCTGCTGGCGATCGGCACGCCCAAACGGCTGGCAGGCGAATACGATCCGCCCCGGTGGCTGGTCAGGGCAAACAGAATGGGACAGCATCACCGTTTGCCAGCTCGCCGGCAGGCTGTTATTCATACCATCAGGCCATCCAACCATCTGGGCCTGATTGGGGATTTCACCATTAACGAATGCCAGCCCAAAGGCATGGCCGCAAGAACCGAGGACAAACGGTTTGATATCGATTGCAAATTCAACACCAAGGAGTTGAAGCTCCCTGCCCCAATTGATCGCGGCGGACCAATCCTGTTTGTGCAGATCGGTTGCCATATAAGCGCCCCTTCCAGATCCTGATCTGGTAAAGGTCTCCCGCTGGCCTGAAGGGACCCGCAGGTTCAAGATCGTATCGCTCAGATCCGCATACGGGAACAGGCTGCCATCGCCTTGAGGGTCGAGCCGCACGGAAATACTGCCGGCCGATGGAATGCCGTTCGGGTAACTGGCACAAATATACAGCCTGTTTGCATCCTGTAACAGGTAGATATTCGCCCGCTGACGCCTGCCGACCTCAAAACTGCCAGCATAAGCCTGCCGGTAGGCAATATCGTCGCAAGAGCCATCCAACGCCGGCGCATCGACCCGGACAAGTTCAGGGATAACAACCTGGCCGACTGGCATAACGGTAGGGAGCGGCTCATAGGTGGCAGTGGGAGGTACCACTGCTAAAGCCGTGGGGGTAAAAGTGTAAACCGGGGTAGCTGTATCGGTAGGGCTTGGGGTGAACGTTGGAATAGGAACCGGGCTAGGCGTTTCCGTAGGCGTCGGCTCGAACCGAACCGGATCGACTCCATACGCTTTACTGCGTTCCATCGCCCGTGTAATCCAATCAAAAGCCTGGGGATATTGGGCCAGGACCGGCCCGATCTTATACAACGGCAGTGCTTTGCGCTCAGGGACGCCGGCTACAGGCCTTAATTCCTGGTCCGGAGCCGAATAGAGATACTCGCCGGCGCCGACTTCCACCGGGCTGCCCATGGTCTGGCTGGCCTCGTCCAACACCGGCCGTACGGTGGTCACACCCTGGGTGACCGCCAATAAGGTCAGTTTCTGATCCGGCAAATAAGTCACCGAGGCCCAGGTCCCTAACAGCTTCACTTCGCCAGAAGCGGTTTGAACCAGATGGTTGTGACAATTTTCAAATACGGCCGAGCCTTCTTCCAGGCAGGTAGTATTGCCGTCTGATGCCGCCCGATTGCAGGCGGAGCGTTCCAGGCGGGTGTCGAAAAACAGGAAGATCGAACAGCTGGCCCCTTCGACCTCACCCTTAATCACAGCCTCCCCATCCTGGCTGGTCGTCGCCAGGAAATTCAACGGGAAAGGCTGGGGGGCGTCTGCAGAAACTTCCGGCAGCGGGTCTGAAGCCCCCATAAATACGGCCGGAGACAAGCGCTGGATCGTAAACTGCAGACCGTCTTCAGTGGAGGGAGTCTCTGTCCCATTTTGTGATCCCGGCCGGACAAACAGCAAAATCGCCAGGATCGCCAGCACCAGCAGAACTGCGCCAGCGCCCAGGTAAAGCATGTTGCGAGAGGTTGTGTCTTGACCGGTTGGGACTGGACCATCGCCTGAACTCATTCGGTTGGCTCCTCGATTTCCTCAACCTGCAAATAGCGCTTCCGCATCATCTTTTCCATCCGTTTTCCTAAACGCATGCCCCATAACGTCCCCAAACTCAAAGCCAGGCCGACAACCCCGGCATCCAGGACCGCCAGGAGGTTGGCCCAGCAATTCAACCCCAGGGGCTTTGGCCCCGCGGCAATCTCACATGGCAAAGCAGCCATCCAGCCCTGCCAGGGTGGTGTAGCAGCCAGAGCGTTCAAGTCGGTAAAGAAGCGAATCCCCGGATAAAAGATTACCGCAGTTGTGTCCACATTTCGGGACATGATGAAAATTGCCTGGACTACAGCGAACAACAATCCGGCCAGAACTACGGACAGGGCCCAACGGCGACCGGCCAGGCGGAAGCGAGGATAAACGCTGAACGAAAGCGCTGCCGACAGAGTCAGCCCCACCAACAAGCCTGCCAGACCCACCCACTCTTTGCCGGCAAACTCGCGGCAAGGGAAGAAACCCGGCAAGCCGGCGAATGGCAAACAGGCATCAAACCATAGAAAGATGAAGCCAACCAGCAATACCGGAGTGATCACCGTCCATTTCCGGCTCAAACCTGCCAGCCGGGCTGTCGCCAGCCCAAAAGCAGCCACCAGGAGGACAAACACTGCATCGGGCAGCCGGCCCGTAATCAGCATGATAAAGCTGGTTACCTGCCAGAAAGCCAGGCTGGCTAATCCGATTCCGAGAACAGCCGGCCACCAACCTGCAAGCTCAGGGGCATGCCCGCGGCCGGGTTTTGGCAGCAACAGATACTGCGGCAAGATCAATCCCAGCACAAGCCCGACCGCCAGCATCCAGCCAAAGCCGAAATTTTGATAGGCGTGCAAGGTAGGGGTCAAACCTACCAGGCGGGCGACCAGCAGGCGCCAGAATGCCAACAACAAACCGGCCCCCAAACCGGCCGGAGCGATCAGGCTCCACAAACGCAGACCATCACTGGCCAGGCGGCGAAACACTCGCCAGCCCCAGACGCCAACTCGCTCGATCAAGGAAAGTTGAAAGTCGACGGCGTTTGCACTGGGATCAGCCTCCGCCATGGCGCCCCGCAATTCGGCTTTGCGAGCCAGTTTCGCAGTCCCTTCCAGTCGCTCATCCAGGGCCCAATCGGTCTGGTCGACCGCCTGGTGGGGATTTTCTGCCAATAAGGCCAGGGCGGCTACCTGGCGCACATCTGCCCGGTCGTTCTGCACGGCGGATAAAGCCAGCGGCCCATAAGCGGAGGGGTCCGTTTGCGGCGATCCGGGATCAACCTGCAGCCGAAAATCAGGCGCTTGCAAATCCACCGGCAAACCGGTCAGTTCGGCGGCATAAACCAGTTCATCCGGCGTGAAGTGAATCTCGGATTGTCGCCGGTCCTGAGTAGCAACAACCGGCTCCGGCAGGTCCCCCAAACGGCGGATCAGGGCGCGCGCTTCGGGCGCGCGCAAACCCGGCATCCAGGGTGAGAGCGCTGCCCGGTTGGCCACCGCCGATCGCAGCAACAGCAAGGATTGGAGCGGAAGCGGCGTCAGAGCCGCCCCAAATTCTTCCAGGCGGGCCAATTGCCTGGCCGGGATCAGATCCCGGTTAGCCGCCCAGGCCGCCCAGGCGCGATCCAGTTCACGGGCGGCGCTGGAAGTACGCTCAATTTCACTTCCCGCCTTACGGCGAACGGGTTCCTCCAATTCTTTACTGGTATAACCGTAGAGAATTTCATCCTCTTCCGGGCGACCGACCAGCAGCCCGGCCGTCCGCAAACGATCCAGCACATCGGCCACTTGGTCCAGGGGCACATTCTCAAGCCCTAAAGTTTCGGGCGTTACCCAGTCACGAGTACCCGCCGCAATCCGCACCAGCACTTTCCAGGCCAACTCGCGCTGGTCGGCAAGCTGGGTTTGCAAGGTCTCATCCAGATAGCTGTAAAACAGACCCTGGGCGCCTTTGGCCTCCTGCAGATAAAATCGCTTACCCACCACCTGTACATTATCTGCCACAGCCAGGTTATACAACTGGTGGCAGACAATCTGGAGATGCGGCGGATAAATAGTGCGTTTTTCGCCCGAATCGGACAGACGGATCAGCTCAGGCAACAGGTAGTCTTCAACAAAACCCTCTTCATAATGGATTGGGCGTTCCACGTAATCGTTGGGTTCGACCACCGCCGCCAGGGCCTGATCCCAGTTCAAGGGTTCCAGTTCCAAAAAGGAACGAAATACGTCCGGGAAAGTATCTTTGAGCTCTGTCAGGCTGACGAATTCCGAATCGCGGGTGACTAAAATCAGTCGCAGGTAAAGATTGTCAATGGTCCGGTAAGCCTCGGCGACCGCCTTGATCTGGGCTGCAGCCTGGGCCTCCGGGATCGAGCCGTTCAGCAAATTCTCAAATTGATCCAATACCAGGATCAAGGTACCGCCGGTGGCTTTTTGCAGGCTGGCGATGATTTCGGCCAGGCTGGCATCCTCAGACAACTGCAGTGGAACCTGTTCCTGATTCTGCTTGAGAGCGCCGCGTAAGGTCAGGGAAATCGGGTGGTTGTACTCACGAATATGGACAGCCATGGCGCCGGCTTCAATCAGCTGCGGAATGACCCCGGCTGCGATCAAGGAGGTTTTGCCGACCCCGGATCGACCGTACAATACCAGCAGCGGGCTGGCGCCGATCCGGTCGAGCACCTGGCGGATCTCGGTTTGCCGGCCGCGAAACCGCAGCCGGTCACGCGCCGTGTAAGCGGATAAGAATTGATACGGCGGCGCATTGCGATCGGTAAAACTGTCCGCTGCACCCGGTTTCCGCTCGCCACTTAAGACGTATAACTGGACATTGTAAATATCCCCCCCATAAACAGTCCCATGGATCGAGTTGGTTTTGATCCCGATGACGTTGCCGTAATTGGTGGACACTTTCGTGTCCGCATTGACTACCGCGGCCGGCTGATTATCAGCCGGTGGCAGGCGCGCCGCGATGCCTACCGGCTGTCCGCAGCGCGGACAAAAGCTGGCGCTCTCAGGCAATGGGTCCAATTTACAGTTAGGGCAAATCATAAGCGCTCACACGAACCAATGATCGTTCAATTCTCCAATAGCTTCGCAACGAGGGCAGCTCGCTTGCATTCATCTCAAACGGGTCAGTTTGGACCGGATTCTGGGACGCGATACCGGTTGTTGAGTTGATCCAACGCCCGGCGACCGGCCTTCAACAGATTATCCTTCTTTTCTTGCGGTATCTCCATCGCCGGCATACCCTCAAGGTAAGCTTGAAGCGGACCAATCACATCTGCAGTCCCGATCCTCCCTAGCGCAACAATCGTTCGTTTGATCAGGAGCACATGCACCCAGGGAACCCGATCGGCGGGGCCAGCCAACCCCAGGCCTGCTAGCAATTGGTTTTGATAATGGCTGATCCATTCCTGGCGATCTGGTCCCGATTTCGGCGCCAGCAGTTGGATCGCATCTACCACGCGTGGCATGAACGGTTGCGGATTTTGCATACCTACATCGATCATCCGGCGCAGTTCGGCTACAGGCAGATCAGCTTTCATGCGACCAAGCACATACAAAATGACATGCTGTTCCCAGGGTTTGGCCCGCGGTTCCCAAAAAGCTGCTTGCAAATCCCTGGCCGTAGATGGGTCCTTTAACGCCAGCAAACCGTCGGCCGCGCACCAACGAACATGGGCACGATCTCGTTTTCTCTTTACGAACTCGCCCGGATGGAACAACACATCCTCCAATATATTCCTGGCTTCTGGCGCTCGGGTTTCGGCGACCGCCAGAACAACGACTCCTTTGATCCGCACATCCAGAGCCTTTTCGGGATCCAGGTAAGGGGTAATAGTCGCCAGGGCGGTTTCGGCCGGTTGCTCGAGGGCAGCGACAAGCTCATAGACGGTCCGGTGAGTGGTGCCTTCTTTCGGACTGGCAGTAAGCTTCAAGTCAGGGGACAGCGAAGCGTAGACTTCCACAAGGAGCCGCAATACTTCCTGGTTGGCAAGACTGTTGCGATGTTTACCCGTAACGATGTTCAAACCGGTCTGCATCACCTGTAAAGGCGCCACATCTTTCAGGCGGCTCAGGTCCTGTATCAAAGGCCGGTGCCAGCCAAAGCGTTCGCCGCGTGCCTGAACAAATGGTTCGGTCAATATCTTATCCAACAGGCGGGCACACTCAGCCTGGGTGAGTTCAGCTTCCAACAAGTGTTGGAGCAGGTAGTCCAGACCGTAGGTGTCGCATTCAGACCAGCGGCCCTGATATGCCCGGATAAGCGCCCTGACGATCTGGACGTGCCAGGTAGGAGCATCCACTGCGAAAATCGCCGCGTCAGGACCGTCTGCACTTTCTGGGTCCCGGAGAAATTCCGCCAGCGAAGCATGGTATAGCCGGTAAGGGCCCTGGCCATCGAGCAATTGTGCCAGGTCCGCTAAGGCCTCCAGGATATCGGCCCGGCTGGCGATTATGCTTCCCATCAGATCAATTTGGTCGGCTGAGAGCGGCTCGAAAGCGACCGCCAGGATGGATAGGATCCGGTGATAAACCGCCGGCCAGGCACGCAGATAATGGCGCTCCCCGGTCTGGCCATCCACCACCTCGACACTGGTCCTTTCAACTGACTGGCGAACCAGGCTCAACAAATAGGCATACAGGCCGCTCAGACCGGCAGGCAAGGCTGAATAATTCAATAATCTGGACAATCGTGCCCGATCACCTGACCCAGCAGCGTGTGTAATCGCCCGGCGATAGGCATCGAGGTAGCCAAGATTGCCGTCGGCTTTGCGCACGGTCTGCTCGACAAAAGCATCGATCGCCTGAGGAGAGTCCATGACGGATTGCACGGCTTCGATTTCAACCAGGAAGCGAGCGTAATCTGTGGCGTCTTGCTGAACCAGGATGTCTCCAGAGGCAATTTCCAGTTCAGCCAGTTCATCGCCCCGTAGGCGTAAATGCGCTAGAAGATCATGGTCTGGCCGGCTGGTCAGCACGAACTTACAATTGGGAGGTAAATCCGGGCAGGATGCCAGCCATTCGAGCAATCCAGACGATTCCGGCCGGTAGCGCAATTCATCCAGCGCGTCCACCAGGATAACCAACTGCGTGTCAGGATGGAGTTCAAGCAGTTTGACCGCCGGATCCACCAGGCCCAAATACGCCAGTTCTTCAACCGGCAGCAGGTAAGGGTCCGTGATCAACTGGTCGATCTGCAGATTTATCACTTGGCCCTGGTTCTCCTGCACTTGGGTGCTGATATCGACCACCGTCTGAAAGAATGGGGAAGCAATCACCCGATCGATCTGGGCCCCTACTAGCCGCCCGCCTTCAACGATGCGGCCAATCCGGTTGCGCACCCGCATTTCCAGATATGGTCGCCGGAATGCTTCCGGATACAATGCGGCGAACTGCAAGCCGATTTGCAGCAAAAACGCTCTGGCTCCCGTCCCGCCAAGGGGAGCGCGCTGATCACGGCGGATAAAATACCGCAGCCAGCGTTTATTATCCCGCGCCAGGCCGGCTGCGAAGCTGCTTTTACCAGCACCGGGCTGGCCGGTAATCAACACGAAACGTGTCTGGGGCTGATTTAAGCGGCCCCGAACGCGTTGTACCAGCCAATCGCGTTCCAGATAGATCCCGGAATCAACGTAACTGGATACCAGTTCGTCATAAAAAAGGTCTTGCACAGGAGCAGACATAACTACCCCCAATGATTCTTCCCGGGTTCTTTTGGAAAATCTGTGTTGTTTGCCACAGGTAATTCATTCCCCAGAGATCCCCGAAATTCTTACCCGCAAACCACTTCAAGATTCCAGCGCCTGGGCGACCAAAGTTCGCACGCCAGGCACCTGATCCAACCATTGCTGGTCACCGGTGCGGTACCAATCCACATAGTCGCCGCCGGAATATACAATATACCCGATCGTCAGCACATATCCGGCGGTCAAACCAACCGGTCCCCAGGGAGTCAGTCCCATGATCCAGGGACGGGCCCAGGCCAGACCGTGCAACAGCCATTCAATGGTTTTCCTTTGCTTATCGAAGGCTTTAGCCAGCTCGTTGATTTTTTCGGCAGCCTGATTGAAGCGCTCGGCGGGCAAGTCCGCGGCAGCAGCCTTTAGTTTTTGATCCAGATCCTCCTGAATGCGCTTGGTCTCATAAATGCGTTCGATGAGCGCCGTAAATAAATCGCCTTTCTGAAGATCCTCGATCCATTTGGCAGCCTGTTGGCGGGCTTCGTTTTCGGCGTCTTTCCCGATCGCCGCCAGGATTTTTTCAATCGCCTGTGACAGCAGAGCCACCGCCTTGCTGAGCAGTTTGGATACGCCTTCCCCCAGGCGAGTCAGCAGTTCGGCCAGCACGATATTAGCAGCGTCTTTAACCGCCGGAGCCGGCAGCTGCATCAGGTTCGCAAAGGTCGCCTGACCCAGAATGGCTGCATCTTCGCTGATATCCTCCAGGGATATCATCACAGTTTGCTGCAGGGCTTTGCGCGCCGCTTCAGGGGTATCGGGTCCGCCTCGTTCGATCTGGTCGGATATCAAAGCGGCAATCCCACCTTCAGGCGAGGCGTTTAAAACATCTTGCAGCTGCACAATCGCGCCCGGTACAGCGGCGCTGCGCTCGGCGACCGCTAATCCCGGAGCCTCATCCGTCCGCCGGACCAGGTCGGAGGCCAGATGCAAATCGATGGCTGCAGCTGCCAGCAATTGCAGCTGGGCCAGCTGGCGCTGCCCCGAATCGGGCGATTCCAGATTGGCAGAGGCTTCCTGCCCCAATGCCCGGGAACGTTCCACGACCAGCCCGGCTCGCGCTTCAAGATCGGGGAATGCGGCAATGTCGCCTTCGCCGCGCTCCCGAATCGCGGCAGGGGCAAGCCCGTATAGCCCGGCAATCGCTTCTTGATAAGCTTCCACGGTAGCAAGATATGAATCGGCCATTGTTTTCATGCTCCTCTTCTAGGTGTGATTCGAGCGACCAGTCAATGTTTTGATGGTGACATTTGTCACGTCGGCATCTTTTTCGATTACATCGACGTCTATTTCAGCGTTAACGGTCCCGCCCCCCATTTCGCCAATATCGACATTGGTTAACTTGCCCGCGATCCGGCTGGCCTTCACGGACGCATTGACTACCGGTTGGCCATCCGGCCCGGTTTCCACAGTCAGCTCTTTTGGCTCCGGGAACAGGACCCCATCCGGATTACGCAGATAAAGCACCGGCGTGCCCCAATCGCGGATCGTGGTCCAATCCCCGTCCGGCCCGGGGTTGCGATAAATCTGGCGGCGGGCCTCACTGACAGCCTGGTCGACCGAATAGCCAGCCAGCACCAACGGATAGAAGGCCAGCATAAATCGGATTGCAGCGGCGTCACCGACTTTGAACTGCATGGCGACCACAGCCGGCACTTTTTCTTTTACCAGGGCCGGGGCGACCCCGGTCCAGGCTCCACCTTGATCTCGGGTAGCGCCGTTGCAAGCGCCCAAAACCGCCAGACGTACGCCAGCACCGCCGGCTGCAGGGGCTAACAGGCTGGCCAGGGTCGTACTTTCGTAAAAATCCGGGTCGCCATCTCCATCGTCGAGCAGAATCTTGCCTTTCCTTAAGAAATTGCCATTCGGCAGTAAATCTGTCCCATCGAAAACGCCATGACCACTGAAATGAAAGATCTGCCGCGCCTGGAACAGCCTGTTCCAGACCTGATCGAGTGGCAGGATCCAGGTAGACCGCCTCGATCAATTCATTCCCGGCCTGGTTGAGCTTATCCACGGAGGCGTGGATAGCCTGACGGTCCTGCTTCAGGTCAAGTTGATCCAGGCCTTGCGGCTTGGCAAACGGGTCGGCAAACGCCACGACCAGCTTAAATTTTGTCACTGCCCCGAGCGGGTCCAGCTTTTGCCCGGCATTCTCGTAACGAGTGATTGAAATTTTTGGTTGCAGGCAAAGAAAATCGTTTTCGGTCAATTCTCCGGGGGAGCGTTGGACTAAGGCATACTCCCAGGGCAAGGCCGCCAGGGCCAGAGGTTCGATCGCCAGACGCAGCCGCAGGCCCTCCCCATCATCGAGTCGGTCCAGGCTGCTCCGAAATAACTGCCCGACCTTACCCGGAAAAAGCAAGTTACCCAGGGTCACGCCAAAAGCTATGAACTTATTGGCCTTGAGCGCCCTGGCCTCCAAACGGGCAATTGCATTGTCCAGATCCCCGGCTTTATACGGGATCGGCTCGGCTTCATCAGAGCGCATCGGATCGTGATCAGGAATTTCAACCGCGCGGGCCAGATAAGCGCCTGGCGCATCTTTCAATTCGGTCAATTCAATCCGGAAATCGCGATAAGTCAATTTTGGGTGGGCGGTTTGATCAGACATACCATCTCCTTATCCCAAGGTGACGTTCGCCACGTTCAACCACCTTGCAATAGCTACGTTTCTATGATTGGATTTCTTTCAGCCGAGTTCGTATCATTCCGGTTCGGCTTCAACCAGGATCAATTCATTCAGGACCAGAGGGCTCCGGTTCGGCTCGGTGAAGACCGTGGCCTGCAGGCGATAATAGCCTTCCGTGGCCGGGGCCGTCAGGCTGCCTTCGTAGCGTCCAGGCTCGCCGGCTTTCTCCTGCAATACGACCTGGGGCACATCGCCGCCGGGGGCAGCGGCCTGGCTGCCCGGCAGGGCTTCGCGCCACAGCAGGTGTACCTGGAGGTTCAAATGGCTGAGCGGTGATTGATCTTCATTATTGTGGACGGTCGCCCACAGGTTAATCTGCTCGCCGGGCGCATACGCGTCTTCCGCTGGCTCAAATTGGATCGTCAGGTTATCGGTGATCAACACGGCCCGCTCTTCAACGCCGTACTTGCCGATCAACTCCCACTGCAGCATGGGCAAGACCTGCGGATCGACGTAAATACTGCCGTGGTTCACAGAAAAGGCGTACTTGGCCTCGGCTTGCGGGTGGACCGCGCTGCGCTCCGGGACAGTCCCATCCCCGGCGCCGGTTTCCACCCATTGGATATCCTGCCAGCTGCCGGCCTGGCTCTTCACGACCCCGGTCGTGACCGTAGGCTTCTGCCGCCCGAAGAAACAGACCGTGCTGACGCTCAGGTTGTTGCTCAGCTCCTGGTTGAATTTCTGGGCATCCGCCAGGTACTGGCGATCCCGATCGGTCTTTAACCAGGCGCTGCCGTCGAATACGTCAACCAGCTCGTTCTGTTCATCCCGCAAAAAGGGATTGACATGGGGGATAAGCTGGTAGAAAGAAGGGAACGAACGGATAACCTGGCCCATGCGTTCCGCCAGGTTGAAAGCATTGAACTTGCGAATACCCAATACGCTGAAACCGGACATCAACACCCGCATGGATTTTGGGGCGCCATCCCAGGGCGAGCCCATCAGGAATAACCGGTCGACGTGTTCTTTGCCGCCTTCCTTTTCCACGTACCAGCGTGAGACGATCCCGCCGTTAGAGTGTCCGATCAGCCAGGCTTTGGCCCCGTCGTGGCGCTCGCGCCACTTCTGAATGGCTTCGCCAAGCTGCCGGGCGGACAGGCGGTTATCCTGCCGCCAGTCATAAGGGAAGGTGTAAGCGACCAGATCATCCGGGGCCGGATCAGCCGGGTCCACATCATAGCCCCAACCCGATAATTTCTCCGTCAGGCGCCCATACTGCTCTTGCTTGACCCAGGGAGGCACGAAGAGCAATTGATCCATGATCCCGGCCGGGACGATATCCTCGTTCGGGTAGGTCATTTTTTCGAGCATTTCATCGATCCCCTGGGCGATATGGAATGGGTCTCTTAACAGGGCGGGTATATCCAGCCAGACGATCTTATCCGTCTGTTTGTCTTTTAACAGGCTGCCCATATATCCAGGGATTACGACAATAAAATGACGAGACGGACCTTTCGGCATAGTTTCCTCCTTCAGGAAATCGATCAACCCATTTCAACGAACCTCTAAACGAGTGAAATGTTTGGTTTCCGTTATACTCGTGAATTATTCAATCCATGTTTGTTTCATAAAGCTGGCCGCCCAGTTCAACGATTGATTAAACGAAAACAACCACCCGCATCATCTGATGGCGAGTGGCAGTGAACGCGACGGCACCGGGAAGAGAGTCCCCCGGTCTGGCGGTCAGAAAGAAGCTGCATGTCAATTTGGAGATGAAACATTCGGGAAGCGCCCCCAGTTACTGCACCCGATAATTCTTTTGCAGGAATTAACCTGCACAACAGAAATCCATAAAAACGTTCGGATTGTCTTTTCGGATTGTTTTTTAAGTATACCATATCTGTCCCATTTAGCCGCAGCTCGTTTCAAGTGATACTGTTTCCTTTACTCATGAAATAACCAGAGGTTCTGGCAAAATAAGGCGTCAGCGTGGGCGTTTGCCCACGCTGACGCCTTATTTTGCCATATTCTTCTATATCAGCGGGATGTACATGAATTTTATGAATGCAAGATACAGTACCTTTCAAGTGGTGGCGAAATTGGGCAGCGAAAGCGCGAACGCGCTTTCGCTGCCCAATTTCGCCAAACCTCCTTCCGGTTTTTCATGATTACAGGGCAGATTATTATGATAGACTCACTCCAGATACAGGATAACTGAGTCACATTTTTTGCTGGAAAGGGAGGCGGTAAACCATGCAAACCAGAACACTGCCATCTTCCGAACAACTGCGGGTCTACGAGAATATTTTGGAAACCGTGGGGCGCACCCCGCTGGTGCATCTGAAACGGCTGGCGCCTGACCTGCCCTGCTCGCTTTATGCCAAGATCGAGTTCTTCAATCCCGGCGGTTCGGTAAAAGATCGGATTGCGCTCAACATGATCCAGGAAGCGGAACAATCCGGGCGGCTCAAGCCCGGCGGGACCGTCGTGGAAGCGACCTCCGGCAATACCGGAGTCGGTCTGGCCATCGTGTGCGCGATCAAGGGTTATAAATCCGTGTTCGTGATGCCGGATAAGATGAGCCAGGAAAAGAACCAGCTTCTGCGAGCTTTCGGCGCCCGGGTGATCATGACGCCCACCGCCGTCGAACCGGACGATCCCCGCTCCTACTACAGTGTCGCCAGTCGAATCGTGGACGAGACCCCCAATGCCATCCTGGCCAACCAGTACCACAATCCGGAAAACCCGCGCAGCCATTACCTGACAACCGGGCCGGAGATCTGGGAGCAGACCGGCGGCTGCGTGACCGATGTGGTGATCGGGATGGGAACCGGAGGCACAATTACCGGCATCGGGCGTTTCTTAAAGAAAAGAATCCTGACATCCGGGTGATCGGCGTGGACCCGACCGGCTCGATCCTGCTGGAAACCTGGCAGCGCGGCCAGATACCCACGGACGTCAAAGCCACGGCCTATAAAGTCGAAGGCATCGGGGAGGATTTTCTGCCCACCACCCTGGACCTGTCGGTGATCGACGATGTGATCCGTACAACGGATAAAGAGGCCTTTCTGTGGACCCGCCGGCTGGTAAAGGAAGAGGGCATCTTTTGCGGCGGTTCTTCTGGTGCGGCTGTAGCCGCGGCGGTGCGCTACGCCCGCCAGCTCCCGCCGGAGCGGGTAGTGGTGGTTATTTTGCCGGATTCGGGTTCCCGGTATCTCTCGAAGATCTTCGACGATAAATGGATGCGGGAGAATGGTTTCCTGGATTCAGCCTGGCGGGAAATCACCCTGGGCGACGTGCTGGCTGTCAAGGCCAGCCAGCGGCTGATCACGGTCTCGCCATCTGACAGCATGACGGATGTGATCGCCAGGCTCAAGGAATTCGATATCTCCCAACTGCCGGTCGTTCAATCGGACGGCAGCCTGGCAGGCATGGTCACGGAAGTCGACCTGCTCAAGCATATGTTGGCATCTGGCCATTCCCACACATCGGGAGAAACCATCGCCGGAATCATCCAGGCGCCGCCGCCCGCCTTCCCGGCTTATTCACTGCTGGAAGAGGCCCTGCCGCTGGTGATGGAAGGCCAGGTGATCCTGGTCTCGGAGGCCGGCCGTCCGACCGGCATCCTGACGAAAATCGATGTCCTGGATTACATCGCTCAGGAAATCTGAATCTGTTGATCGCGGCTGCCAAAAATCTCTTTTTCGTAGACACAATCCTGGCCAACACATTATCAAAAATGGGCGCCCATTTTCGACCTCGTTTTCCTTCCAACGCCGAAGGCGCTACGGCTAAATCTTCTCCAAAGCCTGTTCCAGGTCCGCTATCAAATCATCGCGATGCTCCAACCCAACCGAAAAACGCACCAGGCCAGGATCGACCTCCAGGGTTGAGCCGGCGGTGGAAGCGTGGGTCATGGCGGCCGGCACTTCGACCAGCGACTCGACTCCGCCAAGCGATTCCGCCAAAGTGAACAGCTTCAGGCTCTCGACAAAGCGCCTGGCAGCCGCTTCGCCCTGCTTGAGAACGATCGAAACCATGCCCCCGCCGGCGCTCATCTGGCGCCGGGCTATTTCAGCCTGCGGGTGCGATGGGTGGAAAGGATAGCGCAGTTGGGCAATCTGGGGCTGTTGGACGAGAAAATCAGCCACAACAGCCGCGTTGGCTGAATGCCGGTCCATCCTGACCGGCAGGGTTTTAATCCCCCGCAACACCAGAAAACAGTCGAGCGGACCCGGGACAGCTCCAATCGCGTTCTGCAAAAACGCCAGGCGAGTGTAGGCAGCCCGATTCGAGGTCGCCAGGCCGCCGCCGACCACATCTGAATGGCCGCCCAGGTACTTGGTAGTGGAATGGACGACAATGTCTGCCCCCAGGGTCAGCGGCCGCTGCAAATACGGGGTGGCGAAGGTGTTATCCACGACCAGCAAGGGTGAGGATGGGTATTCATGGACAAAGTCCGCGATGGCGTGAATGTCGCTGACGTTCAGCCAGGGATTGGTGGGCGTTTCCAGCCAGACCAGGCGGGTGTTCGCCTGCATCCCGGCTGCCACCTGGGCGAGATCAGTCGTATCGACATAGCTGAATTCAAGCCCGTACTGGCGGTAACCGTGCTCAAATAAACGGTAGGTGCCGCCATAGACATCATTCCCGGCCAACACGTGGCTGCCCGGCGCCAGTAAGCGCAGGATCGTATCGGTGGCCGCCATACCGGAGGCGAAAGCCAGCCCGTAATCAGCACCCTCCAGGGCGGCCAGGCTGGCCTCCAGCACAGTTCGGGTCGGGTTGCCGGTCCGGGAATACTCGTAACCGCGGGTCTTCCCAACCCCGTCCTGGGCATAAGTGGAGGTCTGATAAATCGGGGTCATCACCGCCCCGGTGGTCGGGTCGGGCTGCAGCCCGGCGTGAATTACCTGGGTCTCAAATTTCATTTCAGGCTCCGTCATTCTTCGAAATCAGGCTCGTTTCTGATGGTCATTCCTGACCTGCTGCCTGTATTGTAATCGAGTAGCAATGTGATGAAGAATAGGCGAAATAAGGCGTCAGCGTGGGCGAACGCCCACGCTGACGCCTTATTTCGCCTTTAACCTCAAGTTCTTCATACGTGAAGGATACTATCATCTATGAAAAGTCCATTTATGAATTTCCCGGGAAGTGGTAAGATAATTATCGCAAGTACGGGCCCAATCCACCGCTATTCGAGCATTCTGCCGCGGATCATTGCATGAAACCAAGAATCATTGCCCTTGCATCAGAACGAGATGGGGTGGGAAAAACGACGCTGGCGGTCCATCTGGCATACGCCTTTGCCGGCCTTGGGGCGCGGGTCTTGCTGATCGATCTGGATCCGGAAGGCCACGCTGCGGCTTATCTTGGCATGCCGAAGGGCAACGAACTGGTCGAACTCATCCCCGGCCACGATAATGCCCCGCAGAAAGTTGCGGTCCCCACCGGGCGCGAGAACTTATCCATCATCCGGGCCGACCATTCCCGCACCGGCCAGTTGCTGGATCTGTCCAACCGCTACGTCCGCTCGCGGGCGGATTACGCCGAGCCCGACCCGATGGCACTGCTGTGGTTGAAAAAAGCGCTCGAGCAGGCCAACTACAACCTGATCTTCCTGGACACCACCTACATGTACAGCCCAATGTATTTAGCGGCGATGGCTGCGGCCGAGGGCGTTTTCGTGCCCAGCACCCCCAACCCGCTGTCGGTTGCCGCAGCCCAGACCTGCCTGGAGACGCTCAAATGGCTGCAGCGCGAGAAAACATCCAACTGCCGGCCGTTGGGCGTGGTCCCGGTCGCGATCGATTTCGAAGACGAGGAAGATCTGAGCGGGTTGGATAAAATGGGCGAAATCTTTGGGAGCTTGCTGCTTCAGCCCATTCAGCGCGATCCGGAATTCAACCAGGCGGCCCAGCGCGGCAAAACCTTGTATGAGTACCTGTCCGACCAGGATCGGCCTTCCATCGCCGGCATCCCGGCGCCGGGCGGTCGGATCGGGGGCCTGAATTACCTGGTCAATTTCCTGGTGAAATACTTAAGCACTGCCAGAAAACGGTCTTCCGAGACAGCTTAATCGCAAGGGTTGACCCTTTAAAAGGGGGAAAGAAACCATAAACAAGATCCATCCCCAGATGAAGCTTAGAAATCCGCTTCATCTGTGTTGCTTAATATCATTCAAGTGCAGTCAGCCAATAGGGGATTACACAATGTAACGAGGATGTTATGAAAACGAAATGAAGTCGTCTATTGATTTTACTATTCCTGGCAATTGGGCTACTGACGGCTTGCCAGCCATTAGTAGGCACTGATTGGACTCTGATCTCGCTCAATGGACATGAACTATTCGAAGGCACAAACATAACACTGAGGTTTAATAACGATTGGATAGAGGGATTCGCTGGTTGTAATCGGTATAGTGTAAAGGTGGAAACAAAAGAAGATTCAATCATCTTTGATAAGGATGAGATATTTGTAACCGATGCCTTTTGTGTAAGCCCAGAAGGAAAAATGTCGCAAGAGAAAGAATATATCATGACTTTCCAAACCGTTGTAACCTATTCATGTTCGGATGATCGGTTGGAAATGAAAAATGAAAACGGAGATGTGGTTTTGATCTTTACAAAGGGATTGCCAAAAGATTTTCCGGGATAATTCAACTTTAGCTAAATTTGCCCACGCTTGAAGGCATAGGCGGTCCCTTTTACACCGAAAAAACCCGCCCCATCTCCGAATTGAAGATGGGGCGGGTTTTATTGCACAATTTTCAGGCGGTAGGGCAGTGCCATACTTTGCGCGATCCTACACCTACAAACGATCAGACGTCCAAATTGCGGACCTCGCGGGCGTGGGTCTGGATGAATTTCTTACGGGGCGGGACGGCCGAGCCCATCAGCATATCAAAGGTCCGGTCGGCTTCGGCGGCGTCATCGATCGTCACCTGCAGCAGGGTACGGTTGGCGGGGTCCATGGTGGTGTCCCAGAGCTGATCGGGGTTCATCTCGCCTAACCCCTTGTAGCGCTGCAGGTTGGCTTTGCCTTCCGAGACGCCCATTTCCTTCAGGATCGATTCTTTTTCGCCTTCGGTATAGGCGTATTTCACCTGGCTGCGGTAAGCGATCCTGTAGAGCGGCGGCTGGGCGATATACAGGTGGCCGGATTCGATCAGGGTCTGCATATAGCGGAAGAAGAAGGTCAGCAGCAGGGTACGGATGTGACTGCCGTCGACGTCGGCATCGGTCATCACAATGATCCGCCCATAGCGCAGGCCGCTCAGATCGAAGCCCTCTCCGATCCCGGTCCCCAGGGCTGAAATCAAAGCCTTGACCTCGTTGTTGGCCAGGATCTTATCCAGCCGGGCCCGTTCGGTGTTGAGGATCTTGCCTCTCAGGGGCAGGATGGCCTGAAAATGGCGGTCGCGGCCCTGCTTGGCGGAGCCGCCAGCCGAGTCACCCTCGACGATGTACAGCTCGGTTTTTTCGGCGTCGCGCTGCGAGCAATCCGCCAGTTTGCCGGGCAGGGTCAGGCTTTCCAGGGCTGATTTACGGATCACCAGGTCGCGGGCTTTGCGGGCCGCGTCTCTTGCCCGGGCGGAGGTCAGGCACTTCTGGACGATAGCCTTACCGGCGGAGGGGTTCTCCTCTAAAAAGGTGCCGAAAGCCTCGCCAATGATCTGTTGGGCAAAGGTCTGCACCTCGGGGTTCATCAACTTGACCTTGGTCTGGCTTTCGAACTGAGGTTCAGGGTGCTTGATACTGACAATCGCCGTCAGGCCTTCCCGGGTGTCATCCCCACTGAAGTTCGGATCGGAATCTTTCAACAATCCGTTCCGCCGGGCGTAGTCATTAATCGTGCGGGTCACCGCAGCGCGCAAGCCGGTCAGATGGGTGCCGCCATCGATCGTGTTAATCGTGTTGGCAAATGCGTACACCGATTCGGCGTAGGCATCCGTGTACTGGATGGCGGCATCCACGGTCACCCCATCAATCTCTTTTTCGACTTCGACCACTTTATGCAGGACGGAGCGGTTGCGGTTAAGATAACGCACAAAGGATGCGATCCCACCCTCGAAATAGAAGGTCATCTCGCGATAGGAGCGTTCATCCAGTAAATAGATTGTCACGCCGCGGGTCACAAAAGCCATCTCCCGGAAGCGCTGCACCAGGGTGTTGAAGTTGTAATCCAGGTCACCTTTGAATATCTCGGTATCGAACTTGAACGTCGTCCTGGTGCCGGTGTCGTCTTTGGGGGCCTTGCCGATCACTTCTACCGGCCCCTGGGGATAGCCGCGCTCGTAGCGCTGCTTGTGGATCAACCCATCCCGGTTGACCTCCACTTCGCACCATTCCGATAAGGCATTGACAGCTGAAACGCCGACGCCATGCAGACCACCCGAGACCTTATAACCGCCGCCGCCGAATTTACCGCCGGCGTGCAAAACAGTCATCACCACTTCCAGGGCGGGTTTTTTCATCTGGGGATGCATATCCACCGGGATGCCGCGCCCGTTGTCGGTCACGGTAACACTGCTATCCGGGTGGATGATGACCTCGATCCGGTCGCAAAAGCCCGCCAGGGCCTCATCGATCGAGTTATCCACCACTTCATTGATGAGATGATGCAGGGCCTTGATATCCGTTCCGCCCACATACATGCCAGGGCGGCGGCGGACAGCTTCCAACCCTTCCAACACCTGGATATCTTTGGCGTCATACGAATAAGTATTAACAGTTTTCACATGTTCCTCCGAACCGGCCTGGCGAAGGCTTTTCAAGAACTCGATATGCGCACTTCGCGAATTACCAACCGGATTCTACGTTTGGTTTTCCTCAGTTCAGGAAGTTTCCGGGTCTCTGGGCGATTCTGTGAGAGTGTATCATCCCAGAAATCCCGAAGAGCCCATTTTCCCCAGAACAAGGGGCGAATTGAGTCAGACTCGCTCCTGCCGGGCAACAATCATCTGTTCGAACATTTGCTTCACCCAGCGGTTAGCATCCTGGTAATACACAAAACTGGCAGCCAACAGGCCGGTCGTCACAAAGGCATGCCCGGCCACCCCGACCACCATCAGCCATGAGGTTTCACCTGGGGCGCGCCACAAGGTGTCCAATCCCTGACTGATCAGCAGAGCTGCCAGCAAAAATAAACCCGTGGATGGCAGGGTCAAACGCGTCAGGCGTGCGCCAGACACCAACGATGGCCACATTTTTTGCCCGGCGATAAAAATGCCGTGGCCGGAAAAAACCAGCGGCATCAACAACCAGATCAGCAAGCCGCCCAACAGCAGCAGCGAGAGCCTGCCAAGCCCGACGCCGCCCAGCATCATCAATGAAAACATACAGCTGAATGGGACGCTGATTGCCAACGCCAGAGCCAGCCACAAAATCGCCAGCAAAAGCACCTGGCCAAAGGTCCAAGGCCAGCGGCGAAGCGTATCCGGCCAATCCACGCTGCCGTTCAAAGCCGCCTGGGATACGCCCGAAAAATAAACTGCGCCGGCGGCCAGGCCTACCAGCGAAAGCAAAACCGCCACGATCACGACGCCCCCAAAGGAGGCCAGATCCCAGGCCGTCGGTGTCCCCAGGGGCGAATCAACCGGCGAGATGCCGGACATCAGGCTAAAAACGCCGATAGGATACGATCGCAAGGCCGTAAACAGATTAAAACGCCCCGCGACCTGCAGCCAGAGATCTTTCCCCGCCTGCAGCATATCCGCCATATCCGCAGTCTGCAGTTCAGGCATCGAAAATGCCTGGACGAAAGTCGAGCGAATAAGTGTTTCCAGATGCACTCTGGGGCCGAACCATAAAAATAGATCTAGAACAACCGGAAACAGGATGAGGCCGATATGGTTCGTAATTGCATCAAAACCAGCCTTGAGAGAACGCATCAGGCTGGGTGGTACAGGCAGTTCATCTGAGTTCGCAATATTGTTCAGGGCTACTTTCATAGCGTTCTTAATTTTACCATAGGCAGGCCTTTCCTGGTTGCTGAGGATAGAGGCGAAACACGGCTTTAACAAAGTCGCTCGTCTCTCCGCCACCACATTTTCTCTTTCTTATTAATGCCCTGTAGAGGCGAACAAGACCTCAGCGTGGCTGAACAGCCACGCTGAGGTCTTATTTCACTAAATCTCTTTGGTAAACGTCCTCGCTCAGAGATTTTCGCAAGACTCAGAGCCCAGACCTTGACCACAGCGCTCCTTGTCGGTACAATCTTTCAATTAATACACATGAGTTATTGCGTGATACAATCGGAAAACGCCACACAATACTGCCTGTTTGAACATTTACCCAGGCCACATCCAGGCGGCGAAAGGAGATATGCCATCATCAAAGAACTCAAAGACGATCGAATCTATTCCCACGCCAAATAGAAAACCCAAACGCCAATTTCATTCTTAGGAGGAAGAAGATGTCTAAGCGATTTGCAGTACTCTTTTCGGTGCTCATGATTGCCAGCATGATCCTGGCTGCCTGTGCGAGCCCAACGACCGAGGCTCCCCAGGCAACTGAGGCACCCGCCATGACCGAAGCCCCGGCAGCATCCGGCGCTCCGGACGTGTGCGCGTCAGACCCGTTCGGCTGCGCAGTCATCGAGCCGGGTCAGACCATCAAAATCGGCATGGGCGCCCCCATGACCGGCGACAATGCCCAATTCGGCATTGACATTTCCCAGGGCGCCACGATCGCAATCGAAGATGCCGGCCAGTTGGACGGCTTTTCATTCGAACTGGTCGCTGATGATGACGGCGGCACCCCCGAAGGCGGCGCGGCGGTAGCCAACAAACTGGTCTCCGATCCGACCGTGGTTGCCATTGCCGGCCACATTTTCTCCGGTGCAACCGCATCCGCAATCCCGATCTATGAAAAAGCGGGCCTGCCCATGATGTCCCCCTCGGCCACTAACCCGGACCTGACCAAGTCGGGCTCAAAAGTCTTCAACCGCCTGGTCTTCACCGACGCTGCCCAGGGCAAATTTGCGGCCGAATATCTCTACAACAACCTTAACATTAAGAAATTGGGCATCATGCACGATGGCCAGGCATATGGACAGGGTCTGGCGGAGGTTGTCCGGGATGAATTCACCAATCTTGGCGGCGAAGTTGTCGGCTTTGAAGCCATCACCCCCGGCGAAGCTGACTACAGTGCCCCACTGGCTGACATGGCTGCCAAGAGCCCCGAAGCGCTCTACTTTGGTGGTTACGTGGCTGAAGCAGTCGTGATCGTCAACCAGATGGCGACCGCCGGCCTGACTAACACAATCTTCTTCGGTGACGACGGCACCTTTGGCCAGGACTTCCTGGATCGCACCGGCGCAAATGGTGAGGGTTCTTATGCCACCTCGCTTATCCCGCCCGCATCTGACGCCAGGACTGCCTTTGACGCCAAGTACCTTGAAAAATTCGGCACCGAAGCCGGAAAGCTCTCCCCCTACACCTGGACCGCCTATGACTCAGCTGCTTCCTTGATTTCTGTGATCAAAGAGGTTGCCATCAAGTCTGGCGACAACCTGTATATCCCCCGCGGCGCGCTGGTTGATGCCGTGCGCGGCATCAAGGACTACCAGGGGCTCTCCGGTGTGGTTTCCTGCGACGCGACCGGTGAATGTTCATCCTCTGGCCCGACCTTCTATGTCGATCAAGGCGGCCAGTGGGTTGAAGCCCAGTAAGCATGGCTGACCTGTGAACAGTAAACCGGAAATGATGTAGTCTTTTGTTTGTGGCGTGGCAGGCGCCAATGTCTGCCACGCCGCAACCTTAATTTAAACCTTTTCGCTGAACGTTCGACTTTCATTCTGCACATATTTTCTGGTCAGCAATTACGCCGGCCGATTCATACGATATTGACCGGGTGGGCGCTGTACGAAACGGCCCGTTTTTACATTATTGATCCATTCGAGCAAGAGCTTTCATTTGGTGGGCAGCTGGCACCTTGATTTAACGGGATCCAAACCGGTCCACCACTGCTGACAAGCCTGGAATTGGTTGGTCGCCAGCCAGGCTCTGGGTATTGTTCCGGCATTTATTTGAGGATAAGAAGATCCCATGGAAACAACTGCTTCCAAGAGCGTGCGAACGCCCATCAACACTTACCGCATTGCCCAAATCATCATCGGCGTACTTTTCAGCGCTTATCTCATCTGGCGCTTCTACCAGGTGCTGTTCGCCAATCCGATTTATGGGCCGGACACCTGGCTGCGTTTTGCAATCGCCGGTTTGATCTTGGGCTCTGTCTATGCTCTTATCGCTATTGGTTACACCCTGGTTTACGGCATCCTGTTCATGATCAACTTCGCCCATGGGGATATTATGATGATCGGCGCTTTCGGGGGCTATTTCGTATTCGAAGCACTCCGCGCCATTCCAGGCAGCAGCACGGATCCCAGCCTGAACTTCCTCAATGCGCATCCGGTGATCTCGGTTGTCGTCGCCTTTTTGGTAGGAATGGTTGTGGCTTCAATCAGCGGGTATTTCCTGGAACGAATTGCTTACCGCCCGCTGCGTGGGGCTCCCCGGCTGGTGCCGCTGATCAGCGCTATCGGCGCCTCCATATTCCTGGAAAACGCCTTTCAATTGCTTCTCGGCGCCCAGCGTCGCGATTACGCCAATCCAGACTTACTGGCCCGAGGCGCTGGCTGGGAATTATCGGTTGGTTCAGGCACTGTCATTGTGACATATACTGGCGTCCTGACCGTCGTCCTCTCGATCCTGATCATGATCGTTTTATTCATCATCGTGCAGCGCACCAAGTTCGGGCGGGCGATGCGAGCCGTGGCTGAGAACAAACAGGTCGCAGCTCTGATGGGGATCGATGTCGATCAGGTAATCAGCCGGACTTTTATCATCAGCGGTATCCTGGCAGGCGCCGCCGGTGTGATGTGGGGTATCCACCTGGGATTGGTCTATTATTTCGTCGGTTTCATCCCTGGCATCAAAGCATTTACGGCAGCCGTCCTGGGAGGGATTGGTAATATTCCAGGGGCGATGATCGGCGGCCTTTTCCTGGGCATTGTTGAGGCTTTGGGGCCGCCCATTCTAGGGCTTAGCTTCCAACTTAAGGATGTGATCGCCTTTGCCATCCTGGTTCTGGTGCTCATCTTCCGGCCCTCCGGCATCCTGGGTGAAGTTCTGACGGAGGAAAAAGTCTAATGAATGCACAAACACGTAACGGTCTCCGTTCAGGAGCAATTTTTGGGGTAATCACCGTATTCCTGGTTTTGATTGGCTTCAACATCACTGCAGCCGGCTTAATCAACCAGGTCTTAGGGATCGATCCTGGCTCATCTATTTTGGGATTACCGGCCAATGTTTTCGGATCAGTCGTGTTTTTTGGACTGCTAGGGATCTGGGCCGGGACCAGCGGCGCCAGGAAAACCGAGCCTGACTCCTGGAGTAACGCCCTCACCGGTGGCCTGGTTTCCGGGTTCACAACCGGATTATTTGTGGCAATTCTGGCCCTGATTCTGGGGACACTGAACCAGGCCGGGGTCAAGTTGAGTGCTTATCTGCCGCTGGTGCTGCCTGCTTCTATCAACGAGTTCTCATTTGATTTGCCCCCCCTCAGCGCCAGCCTGGTCCATCTGCTGCTCATGTTGATAAGCTCATTGCTCGGCGTGCTGCTGGCACGCGGCTTCACCCGCGGGATCTGGAAGACCAGTCTTTCGCCCGCCTGGAAAAATGCCAGGACTTCATTTTCAAATATTCCCAGCGTCAAGAAAGCCCGCAGAAATCCTATTACTCGCTACATATTATACGGGCTGCTGCTTTTATTCGTGTTCCTGATGCCTCTGCGAGTCGGCCAATATTGGAACTATACCATCGGTACGGTTGGGATTTATGTGCTGCTGGGCCTCGGCCTGAATATCGTGGTCGGCCTGGCCGGGCTGCTGGACCTGGGCTATGTGGCCTTCTTCGCCATCGGAGCCTACACGGTGGCCCTGCTGACAGCCCCGGAGCCTCACCACCTGATGTGGAGCTTCTGGGTAGCGCTGCCGATCGGCATCGTGCTGGCAGCTCTGGCGGGTTTGTTACTGGGCATCCCAGTGCTGCGGATGCGCGGCGACTACCTGGCCATCGTCACCCTTGGGTTTGGTGAAATCATTCGCATCCTGAGTAAAAGCGACTTGCTGAACGATTTCTCCGGTGGGCCGAAAGGAGTTGCAGACATTGCCGGCCCAACCCTGTTCGGCAAGCCGTTCAACAGCGATATCGATTACGTCTATCTGATCCTGTTAGCGGTGTTGTTGATTATCTTCGTCACCAACCGCCTGCAAAATTCTCGGGTGGGCCGCGCCTGGGTAGCCATGCGCGAAGATGAAACCGTTGCCCAGGCGATGGGCATCAACACCCTGCGCCACAAACTGCTGGCTTTCGCCATCGGTGCGGCCTTCGCCGGCCTGGGCGGTGTTTTGTTCGCATCCCGCAACCAGTTCACCGGGCCGGAGGATCACAACCTGATGGTTTCCATCAACGTGCTTTCGGTCGTTATTGTGGGCGGCATGGGAAGCATCCCCGGGGTGATTGCAGGGGCGTTCGCCCTGAAAGGCCTGCCTGAGGTGCTCCGGCAGCTTGAGAATTACCGGGTCATGGTTTTTGGAGCCCTGCTGGTGGTGATGATGATTATGCGTCCCGAAGGATTGATCCCGTCCAGCCGGCGCCGACTGGAGATGCATGCTGCTGAACCCGAAACGGAGGTGCCGGTGGAGGAAATCACGTATCCCCCCGGCGACCTCGAAGCGCCCATCCTCGAACATAAACCACCCTCAGATTAGGTGTATGATGACGAATGCAATCGAAACCATCGGCTTAACCAAGATTTTCGGCGGCCTGACCGCGGTCAATAAAGTGGACCTGGTTGTCCCGGAACATACCATTGCCAGTGTCATCGGTCCGAATGGGGCTGGAAAAACCACGTTTTTCAACTGCATCACGGGCTTTTACCAACCGGAACACGGGGATGTGCTCTTTTTTGGAAACTCACTGGTTGGACACGCCCCCGACCGTATCACGCATATGGGCATCGCCCGTACCTATCAGAATATTCGCCTGTTTTCCAACATGACTGCCATCGAGAACATCCTGGTCGGCCAGCATCCGCGCCTACACGCAAGCTGGATCGAGGCTATCTCCCACAGCCGCCGCCAGAAAGAAGAAGAAGAAAAAGCGGTTGATGAGGCTGTCCGGTTGTTGAACTTCGTCGGGCTCGCCAGCCTGGGCGATCACGTCGCCCGCAATCTCCCCTACGGCGCCCAACGCCGGCTGGAAATTGCCCGGGCTCTGGCCAGCAGTCCAAAGCTCTTGCTTTTGGATGAACCAACTGCCGGCATGAATCCCAACGAAACCGGCGAGATGATGCGGTTCATCCGCAATCTGCGCGATACGCTGGGCCTTACGATCTTATTGATCGAACACGACATGCGAGTGGTTATGGGAATCAGCGAACAGGTGAGCGTTTTGGATTACGGTCTAAAAATCGCTGAGGGCACCCCGGCCGAAATTCAGGGTAATCCGCAGGTGATTGAGGCTTACCTGGGCCGCGGCGCCGCCTCCGGCTTGGGCGATTCTTCAACCGCTCCGGCCGCTGCGTAGGATAACAATTCAGGATCGGTCCGTCCGTACGATCATCCCAGCGGATGCCCGGCGAAACAATCATAAAGGGTTCAACCATGCCAATGCTGGAAGTTCAGGATATCCATACCTACTACGGAAATATTCATGCCATTAAAGGGATTTCCCTGACGGTTGATCAGGGTGAAATCGTCACCCTGATCGGCGGTAATGGTGCAGGTAAAACCACGACTTTGCGAACCATCTGCGGCCTGCATAAGCCGCGCCAGGGGAAAGTGATCCTGGAAGGCGAAGATCTGGTTAATTTCAAGGCCCACGAAATCGTGAATAAACGCGTCGCGATGGTGCCAGAAGGGCGCGGCATCTTTGCCCGCCTATCAGTGGCAGAAAACCTGGATCTGGGCGCCTACAGCCGGAACGATCAGAGAGCGATCGCCAAAGACCTGGAAAGGGTGTTTTCGATCTTCCCCCGGCTCAAGGAACGTCGCAAGCAGGTTGCCGGGACCCTTTCCGGCGGCGAGCAACAGATGCTGGCCATCGGCCGGGCGCTGATGACGCGTCCGCGCTTGATGCTGCTGGACGAGCCCTCGATGGGATTAGCCCCCATCCTGGTGGAAGGCATTTTCGACACCATCCAGACCATTAACAAAGAGGGTACAACGGTCCTGCTGGTTGAACAAAATGCGCTCATGGCGCTCTCCATCGCCCACCGCGGCTACGTCTTACAGACTGGCCAGATCGTGCTCCAGGACAGCGCCGCAAACTTGCAAAAGAATGAGATGGTGCAAAAAGCCTACCTGGGCGTTGAGTGACTCCGCTGCGGCCAGTTCTGGCTGCAAGGGGGGTGGGGGTGGTTTTCGGTTGTCGTTGTGTAGCTACAGGCATCTGTATCGAGGGGGAAACGAACGAACTCCAGGGGCCAGATCGCTACCATCAATAAACTCTCTTAATTAAAAATCGGTTTTGGAGGTTGGTGATTGAGCCATCATCAACCTCGACGCATCTAATTTTCTGGACGTGCTAATTCCAGAACTATAATCTCGATCTTCTGATCGATTGAGGCATTATGGCAACTGCAGAAATTATTACCATTGGGACCGAAATCTTGCTTGGGGAAATCGTTGATACAAATGCCCGCTATATTGCCAGGAATCTGCGGGATGTTGGGGTCGACCTGTACCGTAAGACATCTGTGGGCGATAACACTCGCCGGATTGCCCAGGCAATCCAGCAGGCCATGGAGCGGTGCGACATCATCATCACGACCGGTGGATTGGGACCGACCGTCGATGATCCCACCCGGGAAGCCGTTGCCCTGGCAATGGGAGTTGAAACCGAATTCCGCCCCGAGCTCTGGAACCAGATCCGGGCCAGGTTTAGACGCTTCAACCGTCAGCCGACTGAAAATAACAAACGCCAGGCTTATGTCCCTTGTAACGCGGTTGCGGTCGAAAATCCGGTCGGCACCGCCCCGGCTTTCATCGTGGAAACGGAAAACCACGCCATCATCTCCCTGCCGGGGGTTCCGCGCGAAATGGAATACCTGATGGAGCATGCCATCCTGCCCTATTTACGCAAACGCTATGATCTGCACGGCATCATCAAGGCTCGCCTGCTGCATACCGCCGGAGCCGGTGAATCGCAGATCGACGATCTGATCGGCGACCTCGAAACCCTCAGCAACCCAACGGTCGGTCTGGCGGCCCACTCCGGCCAGGTAGATGTGCGTATTACCGCCAAAGCCGGTTCCGAAGCTGAAGCGGATGCTTTGATCGCACCGATTGAAAAGGAGATCCATGAACGCCTGGGGGAATGGATCTACGGGTCCGACCTGGAAACGCTGGAACAAACGGCCTTGCAGCACCTGGCCGAACTGGGCTGGACATTAGGCGTGGTTGTAGACACACACTGCAGTGAGATCATTCAGAAACTGGCCAGCATCGGAGGGCCATTTCAGGGGGGCGAAGTGCTGGCTGTCTCCCCGGCAGCGGATGATCTTCAAGCCATCACTGCCGAATATCGCCAGAATCGAGCGACAGATGTAGCCTTGGGGTTAGCACTCTACCCTGGAACGGAGACCCAGGATATCCACGTGGCCGTGGTTACGCCAAGCGGCGCTCAAAGCTTTACCCGCCCATATGGCGGGCCACCCAAGTATGGCCCGCGCTGGGCGATCAACCACAGTCTGGATATCCTTCGCAATCTGTAATCCGCGCCTGCGAATTAATCCATTCGAGGCGCCTCCGCACCCGCATCCACCCACGATCCAGAAGGCCGTAAAGGGACTCATCTTTGAAAGGATAATTAGTGAAGAAAACTTGCGACTTGCTGCTGACGAATGCCATTGTCCTGACGATGGATGAAGATCTGAATCAATATGACCCCGGCGCAGTAGCCATTCAAGGGGATCAAATTCTGGCTGCCGGCCCCAGCGCATATATCGATGGGGAATACGAAGCTCCACAAACGATCGATTGCGGCGGAAAGGTACTGATGCCCGGGCTGGTCAATGCCCACACGCATGTGCCGATGACTTTGCTGCGCGGTCTGGCGGACGACCTGCGCCTGGATGTGTGGCTGTTAGGTTATATGATGCCCGTCGAGCGTGAATTTGTTTCGCCGGAATTCGTCCACCTGGGCACTTCGATTGCCTGTGTGGAACTGATCCGATCCGGAGTAACTTGTTTCGCCGACATGTATTATTTTGAAGAGCACGTAGCTCGGGCCACAGCTGAAGCCGGGATGCGAGCCGTTTGCTCGCAAACCGTGCTTAAATTCCCCTCACCGGATGCAGCTTCCTACGAAGATTCCCTGGCAGAAGCGCGCGATTTTATCCAGCGCTGGAAAGGGCACCAGCTGATTGTGCCATCGGTGGCGCCCCATGCCCCTTACACCTGCACAGAGGAGATTCTGAGGTCAACGGCTCAACTTGCCGCTGAGTTCGATGTCCCACTGCACACCCACCTGGCTGAGACCGCCCTGGAAGTAGAGAACTCACGCTCAGATCATGGCATGCCAGTCGTACCTTATGTCAAGAAGTACGGCCTGTTCGATGCAAAGGTTCTGGCAGCCCATTGTGTGCACATCGATGAAGGTGAAATGCACACCCTGCTGCACAACAAAGCCGGGGTTGCCCATAATCCCTCCTCAAATCTCAAACTGGCCTCCGGGTTCGCGCCGGTGACGAAAATGATGGAACTGGGATTAAATGTTGGCATCGGCACCGATGGCCCGGCTTCGAACAACGATCTGGATATGTTTGAAGAAATCCGCCTGGCGACCTTTGTCGCCAAGGGCTCCAGCGGCGATCCCACCGCCATCCCGGCGGAGACCGCTCTGGCAATGGCGACCCGGCTGGGCGCTAAAGCGCTGCACATTGGCGATATTACCGGCTCGTTGGAAGCCGGCAAACGGGCTGACCTGATTCTGGTGGATATCAACCCGCTCCACAATTCACCGCGTTTCCACCGCGACCCCAACGGGATCTACGCTCAAATCGTGTACGCATCCAAATCCACGGACGTTTCTGATGTCATGGTCAATGGAAAATGGTTGATGCGCGACCGATCTCTGACCACCCTGGATGAAGTGGAACTCCTGAAACAGGCCGAGGAGTATGCCCATCGGATCGACACATTCCTGATCGATCGCGAACAATCGATCCTGTCCAAACTGGTTGCGATTGGCGGCGCCACGCAAGAGGAAAGCTTCGAAGTCCAGGCGAAAGTTCGCATCACCGATCCAACCCCGGTGCTGGAAGCTTTGCGGGAACCTAATATTGAAATCCTGCACCGCCGGCATTATCATGAATATGACACGTATTTCGTGTTTGCGGATACGCAGCAAGGGTATCTGCGCCACCGTGAAGATGAATTCATCAACGAGAATGACCAGGTGGATAACGTGCGCTACCGTTTGACACTGATTGGCCCGGCCCGGGAAAAACAGTTCCCGAGCGACGTACTGCTCTCACGCAGCCGCTTTATCGCTCCTGCCGCACACAGCCTGCGGTTTTACCGGGAATACTTCAAACCCGCCTCGGAGATCTTCATCGAAAAAGATCGCCTGCGCTGGAGAGTGCTTTACAAAGGCACCGAGTTCTATATCAACCTGGATCGGGTTGACAACCCCTATCTGGGTTATTTCCTGGAAGTGAAGAGCCGCACCTGGAGCCGCCGCGACGCGGATTTCAAAGCCGAGATCGCCTCTGACCTGATCCGTTTTCTGGGCATCGAACCTCAAGGGATGGTAGCCCAGGATTATCTGGCTCTGGTTGAGACGGGCTGACAACCCCTCTAGAAGGATTTATGCCTGAACCACTGGACGTTGCGCTTGACCTGGCCCATCAGGTCGGAGACCTGTTAAAAACCTATTTCGAACACGCTGACCTGGATACACGCTTGAAAGCCGACAACTCAGTGGTCACTGAAGCTGATATCGCTGCGGATGAGTTGATATCCTCCTCGCTCAAAAAAGCTTTTCCGAACGATCTGCTGTTGAGTGAGGAATTATCACCCGAGGCGACAGGGGATGGCAGTTCGACCGGTGCAAATCTCTGGATCATCGACCCGCTAGACGGGACCACAAACTTCAGCCTCGGACTGCAATACTGGGGGGTGCTGCTCACCCGCCTGCAAGCAGGCTACCCGGTTCTGACGGTCATGTATTTCCCATTGGTCCACGAGCTTTATGTGGCCCAACGCGGGCATGGCGCGAGCCTGAACGGGCAATCCCTGCAGGTCAAACCGCCAGATTCCCAAAATCGAAACACCTTTTTCAGTTGCTGTTCGCGCACTCATAAACGCTACCAGGTGAGCATCCCTTATAAAAGCCGCATTTTAGGGTCGGCTGCCTATTCACTGTGCGCGGTGGCGCGTGGGATCGCCCTGGTCAGTTTTGAAGCCACGCCCAAGATTTGGGATATCGCCGGGGGATGGTTGCTGGTTCAGGAAGCCGGCGGGGCCGTGGACACCCTGGATGACAGCCAGCCGTTCCCGGTGCATCTCGACCGCTCCTACGCTCGCCAGAACTTTCCAACCCTGGCGGCTGCCACTCCGGAGTTGTTGCAACGGTCACGCAGCCAGATTGTTCCGAAATGATGTAAAGGATGATCCGAATCAAAAGCGAGCAGCGGACTTTCATCCGCTGCTCACTTTTGATTTGGCCAAACTGCTAGACCAGTCAATGTTCCCTTACTGAGTCTCCTAAAGCGCAAAACGCCTCAGAATCGACTGGACCTGGCTCAAATAACCACTGCCAAACAGGTTTAAATGATTGATCAGGTGGTACAGGTTATAAATCGGGAAACGCTCCCAATAACCGGCTTCGAGGGGACGGACTTCCTGGTAAGCCTGATAAAAATCTTCGGGGAAGGATCCGAACAAGGTGGTCATCGCCAGTTCTGCTTCCGCCCAACCATAGTGAGCGGCTGGATCGATGATCGCCGGCGCCCCGTTATCATCCGTAATGGCATTGCCGCTCCATAGATCGCCATGGATCAGCGAGGCCGGCTGGGCAGGGATTAGCTCCTTCAGCCTGGCCGCAAGTTTATGAACGCGCTGAACGTCCGTCGTCGAAAGCAAACCCTGGCGTTCAGCCAGCCGGGCTTGAAAACCAAGCCGGTGTTCTGCGAAAAAGGTGTACCCGTCTTCGACCCAGGGATTGGGCTGCGGCGTACTCCCGATGTAATTGTCATGTTCAAACCCGAACTTTGGGCTGGTTCGATTGTGCAAAGCCGCCAGTTGGCGTCCAAATTCAGGCCAGTAATCTGCCCTTCGGCGGGCCGGATTCAAATCTTCCATCAATAAAAATATCTTGCCGCTTAAATAAGGCCTTGGAACCCGGGGAGTTGCTGCAGTGCTTCCATCCTCGCGGCCCAAAGCGTTCAGCCCCTCGATTTCCCGTGCAAACATATCGGAGGGGGCGTGCAGATTAGTCTTCAGAAAAAAAATTTCCCCCGAGCCTGTGAGCAGACGTACGCCATTGTTAATACAGCCACCGCCAACCGGACGGGTGGACTGAACTTTCCCAAACCCTTGCTGCGCCAACCACTCAATAACTGCTTCCGGAACCATATATCTGCCTTTATCTCCAGGTATCGATCAAAGTGTAATCAGACTGACGGGCCGGTAGGCCCTGAACGAACCAATTCTTCTATAGTTCACCAGCCAGGATCGCGTCCAGCAATTTTTGAGTTGACCGATCGACGATTTGATAAACCTCCTCAAAACCATCGATCCCGCCATAATAAGGGTCCGGCACGCCGGCTTGCGGGCTGCCAAATGGATCAAATTCGCGCAACAGGCGGATCTTCTGGGCCGCATCTTGCGAACGGGCCAACCGCTGTAAATCCGACAGGTTTTCACGATCCATCGCAATGATTAAGTCAAAGTTCTCCAGATCTTCTGCCCGAAATTGGCGGGCGCGTCCGGTGTAATTCAAACCATGGCTGGCAGCCACACGCCGCATCCGAGGATCGGGTGATTCGCCCACATGCCAGGCGCCTGTTCCGGCCGAATCCACTTCAAACCGATCAGAGACGCCGGCCTGTTCTGCTTGATGCAGAAACAGATTCTCGGCCAACGGACTGCGCACAATATTCCCCAGGCATACAAAACAAATTCTTCTTTTGGCAACCAATTCAGCCTCCAAAGCGATAAATTCAGACGGCACAATCCTACCACATGAAAACGCAAAATTCAGAATAGAGAAATGGGGTCTCTGGGAAACTTTGTGGGAGAGTCCCAGATTTGGGGGTGTGAGCGTGCAGGCGCACGCTCACACCCCCAAATCTGGGTACCACCCCAGTAATTCCCAAGGAACCAAGAAATGATGGTGCAATAAAACGCCAGCGTGGGTGTTTGCCCACGCCGGCGTTTTATCTCGCCTGTTCTATTCAAACTTGTGGATGGCTCAGGGAATTAGCAACCGCCTTCCCTGTTCATTGAATCCATCACGGCGACCGCGGCGATATTGACGATATCGCGGACCTCATCGCCCGTTTGCAGGACGTGCACGGGAGCGCCGGTACCAAGCAGGATCGGCCCGATGGCCTGGGCGTTGCCCAGGCGAGCCAACAGCTTATAGGCAATATTGGCAGCCTCCAACGACGGGAAAACCAGCACATTGGCATCCTTGACCTGAGAGAACGGGTAGCGCTCTTCGACGAGTTCGGGTACCACTGCCGTGTCGGCTTGCATTTCGCCCTCAACCACAAAATCAGGGCAGCGGGCTTTGATCAACTGGACCGCCTTGTGAACCTTCTCAGACAGCGGGTGAGGGGTGCTGCCGAAATTGGAGAAGGACAGCATGGCAACCCTTGGCTCCATCCCCAACTGGCGGGCGAAATCGGCTGACAGGCAGGCAATTTCTGCCAAATCATCGGCCGACGGATCGATATTCACGGTGGCATCGGTAAACAGATAAGTTTTGCTGTCTACGATCATGATGTAAGCTCCGGCAGCCCGTTTGACCCCGCTTTGGGTGTGATGGATTTGGAGGGCAGGCCGGATAACTTCCGGATAGTCGTAAGTCAGGCCGGAGACGAACGCGTCCGCATCGCCCATTTTGACCATCATCGGCCCGAGGTAATTGGGTTCGCTCATGCGTTTATAGGCATCTTGCCAGGTCACACCTTTCCGGTTACGCAAGTCGTAATAAGCATCCGCATAGGCATGACGCTTGTCGAAGAATTCGGGATTGACAATCTCCGGGCAGCAGTCTAATCCCAGGACCTCAATCTTGGCCTGAATAACTTCTTCCCGTCCGATCAGTATAGCGGTGCCAATCGCCTCATCCTGCACCTGGGCGGCGGCCCGAATGATCTTGGCCTCTTCACCTTCCGCAAATACAATCCGTTTTTTGCTCGGACATGATTTGGCTTTATTGAGAATGTAGTAGCGGACCTGCTCGCCCATGCCCTGGCGGAAGGCAAGTTCTTCGCGGTAGCCGTCGATGTCAATATGGCGGCGAGCCACACCTGTTTCCATGCCGGTCTTGGCAACCGCGGGCGCCTCCCACAGCAGCACTCGTGGGTCAAGAGGTTTGGGAATAATATAGTCTTCACCAAACTTAAGGCTATCGAGCCCATAAGCCCGCAGGACGCTGTCAGGGACATCTTCTTTCGTCAGCTGGGCGAGAGCTTTCGATGCGGCGACTTTCATCTCTTCATTGATCGCACTTGCACGTACATCCAGTGCGCCGCGGAAGATAAAGGGGAAACCGAGCACATTATTGATCTGGTTCGGATAATCCGAGCGGCCAGTCGCAACGATGGCATCAGGACGAGCCTCTCTGGCCACTTCATATCGGATTTCTGGGTCAGGATTGGCCATAGCGAAGATTAACGGTCGCTCAGCCATCGTTTTGACCATGGCAGGAGTCAGAATATCCGCAACCGAAAGGCCATAAAATACGTCAGCGCCTCTGACAGCATCTTCCAATTTCCGGGCATCGGTTTCGTGGGCGAATCGTTCTTTATACTTATTCATCCCGGCTGTCCGTCCGGCATAGACGACGCCGCGCGAATCGACCAGGGTGATATTCGAACGTGTTACCCCCAACCGTACCATCAGTTCTGCACAGGAAATTGCCGATGCCCCCGCGCCAGAGATGGCGATTTTGACCTCGGCTATATTTTTCCCGACGATTTCCAATCCATTGACCAGGGCCGCGCCGGAGATGATTGCAGTACCATGCTGGTCATCATGGAAGACTGGGATATCCAGCATCCCCTTCAAAGTCTCCTCAATATAGAAACATTCCGGAGCTTTGATGTCTTCCAGGTTAATGCCCCCAAATGTCGGAGCGATCGCGGCGACCACCTTGATGATCTCATCCGGATCTTTAGAGTCCACTTCGATATCAAACACGTCCACATCAGCAAATTTCTTGAACAGCACCCCCTTGCCCTCCATCACCGGTTTGGAGGCCAGCGGGCCCCGATCGCCCAACCCCAGGATAGCCGTACCATTAGATACGACCGCCACAAGATTGCCCTTGGAGGTATATTCATAGGCCAGCTGTGGATCTTTCTCGATCTCTAAAACTGGCACTGCCACACCTGGCGTATAAGCCAATCCAAGGTCGCGTTGGGTCGCCATGGGTTTGGTCGGAGTAACCGATATCTTGCCCGGCTTTCCACCAAGACGATGGTACTCAAGGGCATCTTCACGAGTGATTTTGCTCATACTGTGCTCCTTTCGGTTTGATTTGAGTGTTTTTGGGTCATAGCCTGGATCCGACATTTCGATCTTCGCGCCATTTATCAGACCCTGCTAGTAGCTTTTGTCACATATCCCACGGACAACTTGCCTGAGTCAGTTTAATTGTATACCGAAAATGTGGATTTTCCCATTGCCCTTCATCCCAACTTCATGTAAACTCTGTTTAAAGCTTCTGTGGGACTCTCCCACAGAGTTTCCTAAAGAGCGATCATGGGCGCAGCCCACCCGTAAGCATGAAAATCTGACCTATTTCCAAGACAGCCTGTTTAAAGCTAAGTATGAATGGAAAATCCTCCAGAAACACCTTGACCCAGAGCCATGCCGCACATTGAAACAACCACCTCTCGTTACCTGAAAGTAATCCCTACCGGCAGCTTGGCCCTGGATATTGCCCTGGGCATCGGTGGAATACCACGCGGCCACATCACTGAAATTTATGGCCCGGAATCGTCCGGCAAAACTACAATCTGCCAGTCGATTGTCGCCAAGGCCCAACAGGCAGGCGGCGTATGCGCCTGGATCGATGCGGATCATGCCCTAAATCCTGAATACGCGGCTCATTGTGGTATCGATCTCGGACAGGTTTTCTTCAGTGAGCCACAAAACAGCGAACAAGCCCTGGACATTGCTCTGGCCCTGCTGCGCACGAATGCTATTGCTCTCATTATCATCGACTCGGTTACTGCCCTGGCGCCCAAAGCTGAAATTCGAGGCAAATTGGGCGGCACCTATTACCGGCAGCAAGAGCGACTCATGACCCAGGGCTTGCGAAGGTTATCGACCGCCCTCAAAAGCTCCGATACAGCCATTCTGCTCACCAACCAGCTCCGGCATCGCAAGGGGATCACCGCTGGTCAGGACCAGGCATCCACGGCCGGACTAACTCTCAAGCTGCACGCGGCAGTGCGCCTGGAGTTGCGAGAACCAGTTGAAGTGCTACAAAATGGCATTTTTCAGGGTATACGCGTACAAATTCATGTGCATAAGAACAAATTCGTGCCAACTTTTCCTACCATAGAACTAGAACTATTGTATAATCAGGGGATAGGTAGGATTGGCGAAATTTACGATCTGGCAGTCCAGTATGGGCTGATTATCCAAAAAGATTCCATCCAATATTTTAAGGAATTGGAGATTGGCGGGGATCGTAAAAGCAGCCTGGATAGGCTTAGCGAATTTACCGATCTTTTAATAGAACTAGAAAAGGCGTTAAGACAGAGATTGCTTCCACCAATACCAATGGTGGAAAGAAAGTGACTTCGATCGAAGACTTTCTCAAAAGAGAGCGCCGCGTAATAAGTTTATTTTTGTTATTCATTTGGTCACGCGGCCACGGCAAAATAACCGATCTCAGCAATGTGATTGTTTGTGGTGTAATGACTGCTTGTAGCGAATTACGAGCTATATCAGGGATATTCATTTGATGGATTACCCCGAGACATAATCGCCAGCATCAATCGCCTAATCCGGTAACCGGTACATTGGACGCTTGATTTTTTGCTGCCCTGGTTGGATATCTTCCAGGTGTCTGCAACTGTAACCGTAGCCAAACTCTGAGATTTCGTGTGCAAAAACAGCCGTGGTCTGTGAAGGCAGATCCACGGCTGTTTGTATAACTACAGGCAGAATTGAGCCACCTGGCTGCAACTGAACAAACTTAGGATTATGGAACGGAAGATTACCGCTCTGCGGATACAAAAACGCAATCCCAACAGGGTCAATGTTTACCTGGATGGTGAGTTCGCGTTTGGACTGGCCCGGATTGTGGCAGCGTGGCTTCAGATCGGTCAAACGCTCAGCCCAGACAGGATCAGCCAACTGCAAGCCGAAGATGGGCGCGAGGTTGCTTATCAGCGAGCGCTAAAGTTCATCCAATATCGACCGCGTACGCAGGCTGAAATCCGCCAAAATCTACGCAAAAACGAGGTTTCAGAGGCAAACATAGCCTATATCCTGGAACGTCTCCAGCAAACCGGCCTGATTAATGACCGCCGATTTGCTGAAAACTGGGTCGAAAATCGCAGCGATTTGCGACCCCGCAGCCGGTTTGCCCTGGCTCACGAACTTAAGAAACGCGGCATCGCCCCTGAGATAATCGAAACAAGCCTGGAAGAGATCGATGATTACGAGTTGGCTTATCAGGCAGCCAATAAGCAATATCGAAAATACAGCCATCTTGACTGGCAATCTTATCGCCAGAAAATGTACGGCTTTTTAGGACGGCGGGGATTCAATTATGAGGTCAGCACCACGGCTGCGACCCAGGTTTGGGAAGAAAATCATAGCAGCCAATCCGATGATGAACTGCCCAATGAGCCCTACCAAAACTACTTAGAATCTGAAGATGAAGAGGTTAACTCATGAACGGTATATTAAGCTGGGTATTACTTTTGTTGATACCTATCGCCCTGATAATCGGCGTTGCAGTCGGTTATTACTTAAAACAAAATCAGGTTGAGAAAGCCCAACGCCTGCAGAAGGACGAGGCCAATCGCATACTGGAGGTTACCCAGGAAAAAGCGAGAGAAATCGAACTGCAGGCCAGGGATGCAGCCATCGAAATCAAGCAGAAAGCTGAGAATGAACTGGCCCGGAGACGGACCGAACTCAGCCGTGAAGAGGATCGCATTCAAAAGCGACGCGACGAACTTGACAATCGCTTCGACAGGATTGAAAAACGCGAGCAAACCCTCAATAAACGCCAGAGTGCAATTGACAAACGGGCCAATGAGATTGAGAGCCTGCATGCAGAACAGGTGGCTGAACTGCAGCGAATTTCTCAGCTAACAACCGAAGACGCGCGCCAGATTTTACTGGATGAGGTCGAGAAAGACGCGCGTTCAGACATGGCCCGCATCATCCGGCAGGTGGAAGCAGAGGCAAAAGAAGAAGGTGAAGTTCGAGCCCGCAAATTGATCACTTCGGCGATCCAGCGGGTGGCCTCCGAGCACGTGGTCGATGTAACCACATCGGTTGTCCCGCTGCCATCCGACGACATGAAAGGCCGAATTATCGGCCGTAATGGTCGCAATATCCACGCGTTCGAACAGGCTGCCGGCGTTGATGTCATCGTAGACGACACCCCGGAAGCGGTCACGATCTCCTGCTTTGATTCAGTCCGGCGGGAAATTGCCCGTAGAGCACTCTCAAAACTCATCCTGGATGGTCGGATACACCCGGCCCACATCGAAAAAGTGCTCAAAACCGAACAGAAGGAAGTTGAGCGAGATATTATCGAGGCAGGCGAGGAAGCGGCCTATGAGGCCGGCGTATCGGGCTTGCATCCGGAGATCATTAAAGTATTTGGCCGCTTGAAGTACCGGACTTCCTACGGCCAGAATCAACTCTCACATGCCGTTGAAACGGCCAAGCTGGCCTCCGTCATTGCCGCAGAACTGGGCGCGGACGTTGAAATTGCTAAAGCCGGCGCCCTGCTGCACGATCTGGGCAAAGCGCTTGACCATAATGTTGAAGGCACCCACGCCTCGATCGGCGCCGAATATGCCAAACGGTATGGCGTTAACGCCAAAGTCGTAAATGCGATCGCCTCCCATCATCATGAAGTCGAGCAAGAGACTCTCGAGGCTGCGATCGTTGAGGCCGCCGACGCAATTTCAGGCGCCCGTCCAGGCGCTCGGCGGGAAAGCCTGGAACAGTACATCAAACGCGTAAAGGCATTGGAAGACATCGCCAACTCTCACAAAGGCGTCACCCAGAGCTTTGCATTGCAGGCCGGGCGTGAGGTTCGCATCTTTGTTCGCCCGGAAGATATCGATGATCTCGAATCAGTCCGGTTGGCGCGTGACGTCGCTCGCGAGATCGAAGAGACGATGCAGTACCCGGGCCAGATCAAAGTGACTGTGATCCGTGAAACCCGCTCGGTCGACTACGCCAAATAAGCGGTTGCCTTATCCCATCTATAAAGAAAAAGTGTGCTGGACTAACATCCAGCACACTTTTTTTGCAAAATCACCCGTTTACCAGAAGCGCCGTGCCCCTTTGCCAACAAAAGGATTGTCCATTCGTTCAGTGCCAACCGTGGTCTCGGGCCCGTGGCCCGAAAGCAGGCGAGTTTCATCCGGCAAGGTAAACACCTGGGATTGGATACTCACGATCAGCGTATCGTAGTCCCCGCCGGGCAAATCGGTCCGACCAATACTGCCCCCAAAAATCACATCGCCGCAAAAAAGCAACCCCTCCGCCTCGCAATAAAACATCACGTGGCCGCGGGTATGTCCGGGTGCGTGCCGCACTTCGAGGATATTGCTGCCCAGATGAAGGATTTGCCCATGATGGAGATCGATCGTCGGTTCCGGGCCAGGATCGATCTGCATCCCAAATAAGCGGGCGCCTCCATCCATACGCCACAGGGTGTAATCCGCCGGGTGAAGGGCTACAGGCGGGGGCGGGCTGGATAAATCCGCCACCTCGCCGGCGCCGCCCAGGTGATCAAAATGTGCGTGGGTCAGCCATATATTCGCAATCCGCCAGCCCTTTTTGCTGGCAGCTTCGACCAGCAGATGCCCATCCCAAGCCGGATCGATAACAGCGGCCTCGCCGGTTTCAGGATCAGCCAGCAGGTACGCGTTGGTTTGAACAGGTCCCAGCACAAAAGTTTCAATCGCTAACATTGCATCTTCTCAATTTCCACGAATGGTATAACCTCGTTGGCACTTGCGTAAAGAGATATCCGATCACCGGCCGACGGAGGCGTGTGACCGCTTGCGCAGCCGCCCCCAAATCCAGGGAATCACGTTGTCCAATCCCAAAATGGAACCAAACAGGGTGCCCAATCCCCCAACCCAACGGGCTGGTGTCCCGCCCAACCCCAAAAAGTTAACAATATTCACATCGATCACCTGGGCAGAAACCATGGTCCGACTTTCGGGCTCATTCCCATCCAACGGGATGAAACGCAGGTGCAACCAGACCGTACCTTTATAATTTCCTACCTGAGCCGCATGAATATTCCAGAAGAAGGTCGCCGATTGGCCAGGGCGCAAGGGTTCGGCGACCTCGCCTGCTGGAGACACTTCGACGCCGGCCATATCTAAGCGAGCTTCCGCGACAACATTATGGGTGTCGTACAGGTTTTGAATGACGACGGTCTGCCCGCTCACCACATTGCCTTCAAATTCAGCGGTCGGTGTCAGATTGCCCTGATCGTCCACTTCCAGCGTCATTTTGACGATGCCGCTGTCGCCCTCCCGCAATTTTGGCGGCCATTCCAGGTTGAGCCGCCGCGATTCGGTCAAAACCGGGATTGCCGTGGGCGCTGGCGTCGGAGCAAGGGTGGCTTCCGGTACAATCGCTACACCCTCGGTCGGTTCAGCCGCGGCGGGGGCGGCCTCCTCTCCGCCAGGCCCAGGCGCGCCAGCTGCCGAACAGCCTGCCAGAAAGATGATGCCAAACCCTATGGCCAGAATCTTCCGGAGAATGCCAGGCCATTTCATGACTGCCAGTTCACCCATCATCAAAACCAAAGCGCCAACAGCAGGCCCGTTGGCGTGGGCATTTGCATATTTTCAACCGGTATCGGCACTGTCAGATTGGTTTGTTCCATTGGCCAGAATGCCCAAATCAACAATGCCAGGGAGATGAGAACTATCAAGATCCCAACCGTTCTTCGCATCGATTTCAGGTCCATGTCAGTTATTATATCAACAGAGCCGGCAACCTTAGGGTCTTTCGGAATCCCTGTGGTGGGTAGAAGCTCTGTGGTGGGTAGAAGCTGTGGGGGTAATTTTCGGGCAAAGCCTGAAAATTACCCCCACATATAGCCTCGGCCACAGGATTTCCCAAAGAACCCAACCTTGGAAATCCATCAAAAGCATGCTACACTTTTAAAACCGACCTGATTTATTCATCCCGTTTAACATCGCTAGGAGGCGAAAGAATGGCAACATACCTACCTGAACCGTTTCGTATCAAAATGGTCGAGCCGATTCGACTGATTGATAAGCAGTCCCGAGAAGATGCTCTGCGCCAGGCGGGCTATAACGTGTTTGGTTTGCGCGCTGAAGATGTCTTCATCGATCTGCTGACCGATTTGGGGACGGGTGCAATGAGCCAGCATCAATGGGCAGCAATAATGGAAGGCGATGAATCCTATGCTGGGGCCCGCTCTTTCTTCAGACTGGCAGAAGTTATGCAAGAGATCACCGGTTTCAAACACTTTGTTCCTACCCACCAGGGGCGGGCGGCAGAGAATATTTTAAGCGCTCTACTGGTCAAGCCCGGTCAATATGTGCCGTCCAACATGCACTTCGACACCACCGAAGCCAACATTCTTGCCCGAGGCGGACGGCCAACCAACCTGGTCATTGAAGAGGCTTACGAACCCTCGATTCGCCATCCTTTCAAAGGCAACATGGATCTCGTTAAGCTGCGGGATTTCATTCAAGAAACCGGGGAGGAAAATATTCCCTTTGGCATGATCACCATCACGAATAACGCCGGTGGAGGCCAACCTGTATCCATGGAGAATTTGAAAGCGGTGTCTGAAATTTACCACGGATTCGGCCTGCCATTTTTTATCGATGCCTGCCGTTTTGCCGAAAATGCGTTCTTTATTAAGCAACGAGAGCCGGGTTATCGAAATAAAACGATCCTGGAAATCGCCCAGGAGATCTTCTCCCTGGCAGATGGCGCCACCATGAGCGCCAAAAAAGATGCCATTGTCAATATTGGTGGATTCCTGGCGATGAATGATGAAGAATTATTCCAAAAGGCCCGCAATGAACTCATCTTAAGGGAGGGATTTCCCACTTATGGCGGTTTGGCCGGACGCGACCTGGAAGCCATGGCAGTCGGCTTGCGGGAAGGCTTGGATGAATCTTACCTGGCTTACCGGCTTGGCCAAACCGCTTATTTATCCGACCGATTACTGGAAGCTGGCATAGCGATCATCCAGCCATCCGGTGGCCATGCTGTTTATATCGATGCGGGCGACCTTTTTCCGCACATACCTCAGGCAGAATTTCCCGGCCAGGCCCTGGTTGTTGAAATGTTTCGCCAGGGAGGTATCCGGGCAGTGGAAATTGGCTCTGTGATGTTCGCTCATCCGGATCCTGATACCGGGGTAATGCAATACCCAAAGTTGGAGCTGGTTCGATTGGCGCTCCCAAGGCGTGTGTATACCCAGAGTCACCTGGATTATGTGGCCGATACACTGGCGCAAATTGTCAAAGATCGGGAACAGGTAAGCGGATTTCGGTTCACTTACGCCCCCGAATTGTTGCGGCACTTCACCGCCCGTTTTGAACCAGTTTGAACAAACTATTCAGAAGGCCGAGGGCAACTTATTCGAGCACGGCATTCGGGAGCAACCATCTTGAGAACCGCTTCAAACAACAGCAAAAACCATCCCAAACTGGAGATACTCACCAGCCCCGGCTGGCGCGACTATGAATTGCTGGACAGCGGAGACGGCCAAAAGCTTGAACGTTATGGCGCCTACACGTTCGTCCGTCCGGAACATCGCGCCGCCTGGTCGCCAGCTGGACCTGCATCAGCCTGGGAACAAGCCCATGCGGTTTTCACACCAACCGGCAAAGAAAGCGGCGGGCGCTGGCAGTTCCAAAAACCGGTTGAGCGCTCCTGGACCATGAGTTATAAAAATCTTCGCTTCCAGGTGCAGGCCAGCAATGCCAGGCATTTGGGTTTCTTTCCCGAACAGGCCACTCATTGGGACTGGCTGAGTGAACAAATCCAGGCCGCTGGCCGGCCTGTTCGGGTGCTGAATCTGTTTGCTTACACAGGGCTCGCCAGCCTGGCAGCTGCCCAAGCCGGGGCCCAGGTCACTCACGTAGATGCGGCCAGGCGAGCTGTAAAAACTGCTCAGAAAAACCAGAAACTATCCGGGTTAGAAGATCAACCAATTCGTTGGATTGTCGACGATGCCTATAAGTTTGTGCAGCGGGAAGGCCGGCGCGACTCAAGATATGAAGGCTTTATCCTGGATCCACCAAAATTCGGGCGCGGGCCAGGCGGGCAGGTCTGGGAATTCTTTAAAGCCTTCCCGGATCTTTTAAAAGCCTGCCGGGACATTTTCAGTGACCGGCCTCTGTTCATGCTCGTTACAGCCTATGCAATCCAGGGTTCAGCCTTGACAATCTATTATCCTCTGGAGGAGATTGTCTCTGATCTGGGTGGCGAACTCAGCTGTGGTGAACTGGCCCTCCAGGATAGCAGTGCCAACCGATTGTTATCGACTGCATTATTTGCTCGCTGGCACAAAATACAGGCAAAATAAGTGTGCCATGGGTTCAGGCTCCCAAGCGAACACGCAAAGAATAACATAGCGATTTCTTGAAAACAACAGGACAAGTAAAACATGGATGGTTTAGTTTCGATCTTGCCCGAACCATATTACCAGCAAGTCCAATCGATCTGGGATAATTTAGAAGACAAATTCAAATTGTCAGGTATTCGGGTTACTCCCTACCCACATTTCTCATGGCAAATCGCTGAAAGTTACGACCAACCCTGGCTCGAACAGGAAATCCGCCGGCTCGCTGCTGAGGAGCACCGATTTTCAATCCGCACCAGCGGTCTGGGGATCTTTAGTGGCCCTCAGCCAGTGATCTATATCCCGGTCGTCAAAAACCAGGCCCTGATTGAATTCCATGCCCGGGTATGGGCCTTAGCCGCGCCAACCGCACTGGATGCTTCACCCAGCCCATACTATGATCCCGATCACTGGATGCCGCACATCAGCCTGGCGTATACCGACGTGGATATCCACAACATCGCCAGCATTATGACCCACCTGGCATTTACCACTTATGACTGGGAAATGGAAATAGATAATCTGACTTTTATCGCTGAGCCGACCGGCACGATCGGCCAGTTAAAATTTAAGTACAAGCTTTCATCTCTGGAGCAAACTGCATGAAATTAACCCAACTGATCACAGTAAACGCAATTCTGGCAATTGCATTTGGAATCGCTTTTGGAATTTACGGGCCAATTATGATGGCTTTCTTCAATGTACCAGAAACACCGGGTGGGACGGTCGGCCTGTATTGGCTGGTCGTATCTTTTGCCCGGATGTACGGTGCGGCTTTATTTGGTTTCGGCTTTCTACTCTGGGCGATTAAAGGTGTGGTCATGCAGCCGTCAACCAGTCCCGAGAGTCGGCGCGGCATCATCTTTAGCCTGCTGCTAGCCAACGCAATGGGGGCGTTTGTTGCATTGGTGCAACAATCGGCTTTCTGGTCCTCCCTGGCCGGCTGGGTCACCGTGAGCGTCTATGTATTGCTCCTGGTAGGCTATGTATACTTCCTGGTTAACCAGAATGCCCAGGTTACGCCGGCCTGATCTCAATTCACCGGACAATTACCGCGCAAGATTCGGGAAAACTTCCTGGCCGCATCGAAAGCCAGGATCACTTAAAATTGGCCTTTTGGAATTCCAGGGGGGGTGCCCCAAATCTGGGAACTCACACAGAGTCCGATAGATCCCTTAAACACCTTCTGTGATTCAAATTGAAAGGAGAGCTATCCATGGCAGATGTAATTGATTACACGATCATTGGTGATGATCTACAACTGGTGGAAATTGAGCTCGACCCTGGCGAGGGCGTTCGGGCTGAAGCAGGCGCATTAACCTATATGGAGGACGGAATTCAGATGCAGACCGGGACCGGTGGGGGCCTATTTAAAGGCCTTAAACGGATGATTGCCGGCGAAAGCTTCTTTATCACCTCCTTCTTGAACACTGCTCAGTCAAAAAGCCACGTGGCTTTCGCAGCTCCATATCCAGGCAAAGTCATCCCCATCGACCTGACCCAATTCGGTCGAAAATTCCTGTGCCAGAAAGACTCCTTCCTGTGCGCTGCTGAGGGTATCGAGATAGAAGTGGCGTTTACGAAGCGGCTTGGGGCGGGCGTCTTCGGTGGTGAGGGGTTTATCCTGGAAAGGTTAGAAGGGGACGGCCTGGCTTTCGTCCATGCTGGCGGAACCATCATCGAAAAGGATTTACAGGCCGGGCAAAGCTTACGGGTGGATACCGGCTGCCTGGTTGCCTTTGCCACCAGCGTTGACTATGATATCCAGTTTGTGGGAGGCTTTAAGAACGCCATGTTCGGAGGCGAGGGAATATTCCTGGCAAAGCTTACCGGACCGGGCAAAGTATACCTGCAGAGCCTGCCATTCTCAAGACTCGCCGATCGCGTCCTGGCTGCGGCCAAATTCCGCCAGGTCGATCAAAAATCCGGCGTTGCCGGAGTCGGCGGAGATATTCTGGGAGGCTTATTGGGTGGCGACCGCAATTTCTAATCCGAGGCTGCCTGCTTCTTAGCCGCCTCCCATAAGTCATTCATTTCTTCCAGGCTAAGATCGCTCACAGAGCGCCCCTGCGTGCGGGCCTCTCGTTCCAGGTAGGCAAATCGCTGACGGAATCGATTGTTCGCAGCCCGCAATGCGCTTTCTGCGTCGATTTTCTTCCATCGTGCCAAATTGACGATTGAGAAAAGCAAGTCGCCAATTTCGGCTGAAAATTCAGCTTGATCTTTCAGCCTGTTGAACTTCTAGCAATTCCTCGCTCAGCTTGTCCAGAACGCCGGGCAGATCGGACCAATCAAATCCAACTCGAGCAACTCTGGCCTGGTACTCCTGAGCCTGGATCAAGGCCGGTAAAGCCCGGGAAACGCCATCCAGCAATCCGGCCTCCGATTTGCCATTCGAAGCCCGTTCCCGGGCTTTTAATTTTTCCCAGTTTACCAGCACACTTTCTTCATCGCCGAGATTAAGATCGCCAAAAACATGCGGGTGGCGATAAACAATCTTTTTATGAATTCCGGTCAGAATGTCAGCGATATTGAACTCACCGAATTCCGAAGCAATTTGAGCGTGCAAAACAATTTGAAGCAGCAAATCCCCGAATTCTTCCCGCATCATGTCGGGATTATCTGCATCTAATGCATCCAGTAATTCATAGGTTTCTTCAATTAAATGCGGGCGCAAGGTCTGGTGAGTTTGTTTTCGATCCCATGGACAGCCATCCGGAGCGCGTAGATGGGCGATGATTTCCAGAAAAGACTCAAAGGAGCTTTCCGGGCTGAGCGCTGGCAGGTAAAGGCTGGTCAATAAACCCGTATAGGGACTACGGTCAATCTCATAGAGAGAGAGATTTTCTACTACCTGTTTAGCCGAGCCGGCTGAATGAATGAGCTGGACCGGATGTTCGTCCGGATAGAGCGACATCAGGGTCAGTTTCACCTCAGACGCCATTTCCCGGGAATGGATCTGGGCGATCAGAGCAGGTTTATCCGTTGGAAATGGCGGAACGTGGGCCACAGCCAGTTCCATCGCATCGGCCAGGGTGATACCATCCAAAGGATCCACGCCAATCGCTGAAAAAACAGGCTCCAAAAAGCTCAGACCCTCGACAACCCGAACCGGTATGCCGGCAGCCTCCGCCCGCCGGACAATTTCGGGTCCGGTGGTCTCAGCCACGAATGGGTGGCCCGGTACCGCATACAGTACGCCCTCGGGTCTCTGCCCCAGTTCAAGCACTGTTTCGATGATCCGGGCATAAACATCTTCAAAACGGTCGCCCTGTTCGTAAAAAGAGTCAAAGCTATGCACCATAAGCTGGGTAGGCAAATGGCCAACCACCGGATGCTGACGAGTCCGCAGATAAATTTCCTGGCTGACTGTCAGGATTTCCCAGGCCTGACGGGTAAGTAAATTTGGATCTCCCGGGCCCAGACCCAGTAAGATAATACCGTTTGTTTGAGTTTGCATGAGTCTTCTCGATATCAGGGGGTTTCGAACAATTGCCCTAACAACCCCATTTTTATGGGCAGATTTGAGCCATTACCATTAAATACAAAACGTAATGCGTAATCATTGCACCGATATGGGCTGGACCCACAATTGCGGTGCAATTTTTACGCATTACGCTCGCTTCAGTAAAAAAAATTAACGCTTGGTGTAAGTGGGGGCCTTGCGGGCGCGCTTGAGACCCGGTTTCTTACGTTCCTTGATGCGGGCATCCCGCGTCAAGAAGCCGCCTTTGCGCAGGGTCGGCTGGTAATCGGGGTTGAGTTTGATCAACGCCCGGGCGACACCCAGCTGAACTGCATCTGTCTGGCCGGTCACGCCACCACCCTTGACCAATACAGTCAAATCTAACTGGGCAGGATTCTCGCCCACAGCCTCGATCGGCGCCAGGATGGTCTGCATATCGCCTAAGCGGGTGAAATAGGCTTCGGCGGGTTTTTCATTGACAGTAAATTGACCCGACCCAGCCATGACACGCACGCGTGCAGTGCTTTCTTTACGCCGGCCAATGCCCTCATAATATTGAACTGCCATTCTTTGAACTCCTTGATTGATCTAACTACCGGATAACCCAGGGTTTGGGTTGTTGAGCTTCATGGGGATGATCGGGTCCGGCATAGATCTTGACCTTCTTGATCAATTGGCGGCCGAGCTTATTCTTCGGCAGCATACCCCAAACTGCACTGCGAAGCACCCGGTCCGGATGAACCTGCAGTTGCTTGCGCAGGGTGATCTCTTTCAACCCACCCGGATAAAGTGAGTGGCGGTAATACTTTTTATCATCCAGTTTATTACCGGTCACCCGCACCCGTTCGCAGTTGACGACAACAACAAAGTCGCCCGTATCCACACCAGGGGTATAGCTCGGCTTGTGCTTCCCCAGCAATATGCTGGCAATTTGTGTAGCCAGACGGCCCAGGTTCTGGTCATTGGCGTCCACCAAATACCAGTCCTGTGAAATCTCATTCGCTTTTGGAACGTAAGTCTTATCCACGCTCATATCTCCACTTCATACGATGTTACGGCAACCAGGCTAACTATCGCCGACCTTCACCCAGGTATTCAACCGACCGAGCTACTCTGATCCGGTACAGGCGGATAAATCACCTCAACCAGAAAAAGTCCTTGCGGCGGCGCCAGGCCCTGTATCAACCCATCGTTTTTACCCGACAGGAAAGCTGCCATTGATTCTAAAGCAATTTTGCCCTGGGCAACTGCAACCTGGGTGCTGACTAATCTGCGCACCATCCGATACAGGAAAGCATTCGCCACGACTTCAAAGGTCAATTGATCTCCAACGGCCAGCCAGCCAGCCTCTGAAACGATCCGCTCGGTTGTTCCTCCGGTCCGGGGCGGGGTTCCGAAGGCGCCGAAATCATGCCGTCCAGGTAAATAGCGGGCAGCTTGCTGCAGTATTTCAGGCTGCAGGGCCGGCCAAACCCGCCAGGCGTACCGTTCTCTCAGCGGATCACGATCCGGCTGGCAGAAAATCCGGTAGCGGTACCGGCGTGCAAGGGCCTCATAACGCGGATGAAAATCTGGCCGGGTCTGGGTGACCCGTTGGGCCGATACATCCATCGGCAGGTTAGCGTTCAAACCATTCCGAAGATCATCCGTCGTGTGGGACCAGTTGAGATCAAATGCAATCACCTGGCCCGAGGCATGCACACCTGTGTCCGTGCGGCCGGCAGCCAGAATTGTGCTGCCCTGCCAGCCTATCCGGCGAAGTGCATCTTCCACAACACCCTGGACAGTTCGTTCACGCGCCTGTCTCTGAAAGCCAAAAAACTCAGTGCCGTCGTAGACGAGAATAACCTGGTAACGTGCCATTTTGTGAAGCAGCCGGCGGCATTGAAGCGCCGCCGTCTGCCCAACAACTAATCCTCAACCAACTCTAGAAGCACCATTTCCGCCGCATCACCCTGGCGAGGACCCATTTTAATCATCCGGGTATAACCGCCCAAGCGATCTTGATAGCGGGGTGCGATATCATCAAACAGCTTGCGGACTGCATCCGGGTCGCCCAGGCGGGCAGCTGCCAGCCTGCGAGCGTGCACCATCTGGCTTTCGCCAGCCGCATTGCCGCGCTTTGCCAGGGTGATCAGGCGTTCAGCCTGGCCACGCACAGCTTCAGCCTTGGCGCGGGTGGTGCGGATGCGTTCATGTTCGAATAATTGCTTTATCAATATTCGCCGCAGCGCTGCGCGAGTATCTTTGTCTCGACTTAATTTGCGTCCAGCCATTCTATGTCGCATCTCTAATTACTCCGCTTCGTTTTCATTTTCATCCTGGAGATAGCCTTTCTCGCGCATTTTCTGACGCAGTTCGTCCAGGCTCTTTTCACCAAAGTTGCGGATGGACATTACAGCTTCGTCGCCTTTTTCAAGCAACTCGATCACTTCACCAACCGTCGTTATGCCAGTTCGCTTGAGCGAGTTAAAAACCCGAACCGACAGGTCCAGATTTTCGATCGGCGTTTCGATCATTTCGCTGGTCAGGCGGCTGGTCTCTTCTTCATCCATTGCAATCGCAGCCAGGGATTCTTCACTGACACCGGCCAGATGGCGCAGGTGATCGATCAAGATCTTGGCGCTGGTGCTCAGGGATTCTTCAGGACCGATGGTGCCGTCCGTCCAGACTTCGATGACCAGACGATCATAGTTGGTGCTCTGCCCAACACGGGCATAACCGACTTCCCAGTTCACCCGGCGAACAGGGCTGTAGATAGCATCGACGGGCAATTCACCGATGGGCAAACGGCCGGTGCGATCATCGGCCGGAGAATAGCCCCGACCGCGCTCCACAGTCATTTCGATTTCCAGGTGTGCATTCTTATCGTCCACTGTGAAAAGATAGAGATCGGGATTCATGATCTCAACTTCAGGTGGAGCGATAATATCGGCAGCTGTAACCACACCACCCCCACGCACTTCGAGGTGCAGGCGAGTGGTATCCACATCATACAACTTCATCCGCAATTGCTTGATTTGCAACATCACCCGGATGACATCCTCACGGACGCCGGGGATATCGCTGAATTCATGTTGAACATCAGCAATGCGAATAGAGGTGACCGCCGCACCATCCAGGGAGGAGAGCAATACCCGGCGAAGGGCATTACCCAGCGTGACCCCATAGCCACGCTCCAGCGGGCTGATGATAAACTTGCCGTAATTGCGCGCCTCAGCTTTGCGTTCAATCTTCGGCGTTACCATATTTGTCAAACCAATCACGGTTCACCTCATCCCAAATGGGTATAAATCCTTTGGATCCATCCGTTCAAATGAGCTTCAACCCAGCGATTGCGGTCGAGCTTCGTACGGATAGAGTTTTACATGGCGATATACAGGCGCTCCTCACCAACGGCGGGAAGGCCTGCCATATCGTCTCTCACTGATTACCGTGAGTAATACTCAACGATAAGTTGTTCGTTCAAATTGCCATCGATCTCGGCTCGTTCTGGCAAACGAATTACCGATCCAGACATTGCGTTTAGATCGCGGCTCAGCCAGCCCAAGACGGTTTTGTCTTCAGCAACTGATGAAAGTTCTTTGAAATATTTACGCTTGCGAGAACCATCGCGAACGGAAATCTCATCGCCCGGTGATACAAGCATCGAGGGGATATCCGTCCGGCGTCCATTGACCGAGAAGTGCCCATGCGTAACCAGCAGGCGGGCCTGCGCACGGCTATCGGCAAATCCCAGGCGATAAACGACGTTGTCTAAACGAGATTCCAAAATCTGCAACAGATTCAAGCCTGTCAGGCCGCGGCGGGACAGGGAAACTTCATAATAGCGATGGAACTGTCGCTCATAAATGCCATAAATGCGGCGGGCTTTCTGCTTGGCGCGCAACTGGCGATTATAGTCCGATTCACGGCGGCGGCGGAATTGAGCGCCTTTACCATGATCACCTGGGGCATACCCACGGCGTTCAAAAGCGCATTTGGGCGTAAAGCAGCGCTCCCCTTTCAGGAACAGCTTTTCACCTTCTCGCCGGCACAATTTACAAACTGGGCCACGATACTTAGCCATATCGATCTATTCCTAATTCCTTCCTGAATAATATTAAACGCGGCGTTTCTTGGGGGGGCGGCAACCATTGTGCGGCACCGGCGTAATGTCCTTGATCGAGGTAACCTTCAATCCCTGAGATTGGACAGCGCGAATCGCCAATTCACGTCCCGGTCCGGGTCCCTTGATAATCAAGTCCACTTCCTGAATCCCCATCGCCATTGCGGCTTTGACAGCCTGTTCGGCGGCCAGGCGGGCTGCAAAGGGTGTGCTTTTGCGCGATCCTTTGAAGCCAACCGAGCCAGCGCTACCCCAGGCAACTGTGTTGCCCTGGCTGTCGGTAATCGTTACGATGGTGTTGTTGAAAGTTGCGAAAATATGCACCTGTCCGGATGACAGGGTCCGCTTTACTTTGCGTGCACCTTTTCGGCGTGTCGAACGTACACTCTGAGCCATAAAACCTCACTTATTTCCTAAGTTAGCAGCCCTTCCAGGATCCAAGTCTCGGACCCATCGTCATACTCGCTGGCCAGACAGCCGCTGGGAGGAAGGTACCCAATCCAGCCGTGCGCAATATAACGGGGATGACTCGCTAGTTATTATTTCTTCTTTGCGCCACGCCGGCGACCGCGCCCGGCCACAGTCTTCTTGGGGCCTTTGACGGTGCGAGCGTTGGTACGGGTCCGCTGACCACGCGCCGGTAAATTGCGGCGATGGCGCAGACCACGATAGCTGCCGATTTCGATTAATCGTTTGATATTTAATTGCACCTCGCGGCGTAAATCTCCCTCGACTTTATAGCTTTGGGAAATATAGTCACGCAGCTGATTCACTTCAGCATCTGTCAGATCTTTCACCCGGGTATCCGGGTTAACGCCAGTTGCATCCAGGACCTGATGTGCACGCGGCAGGCCAATCCCGAAAATATAGGTCAGCCCAATTTCGATTCGCTTATTGCGAGGTAAGTCAACGCCTTCAATACGAGCCATATCTACTATCCTTGTCGCTGCTTATGCTTTGGGTTCTCACAAATGACATACAAAATGCCCTTGCGTTTTACAATTTTGCACTTGGCACAGCGCTTCTTGATTGAAGAAGACACTTTCATGATTTCTTTCTCCTTTGAACCGGTTTCCGGCAATCAACTGCCGGGATCTTGCTCTTCCGGTTTTTGTCAGCCAAAGTCTCGATTATACCTGAGCTCGCCTTTTTCGTCCAGACCAGATTCCCAACAAAAGTATGACTTTCTCTCGTCACCAATCTAAGGCACGGTCAGGATGATCGGATCACCTTCGGTAATTGCCACGCTGTGTTCAAAGTGGCAGGTCAGGGAACCATCTGCGGAAGACACAGTCCACTGATCCGGCAGCACACGAGTGCGCGGGGTGCCAATCAGCACCATCGGTTCCACAGCAATCGCCATGCCGGGACGGAAGGCGACTCCACGTCCGGGGGTTCCGTAATTCGGAACCTGGGGTCCTTCCCACATCGAACGCCCAACGCCATGCCCAGTGTATTCACGAGTCAGATGATAGCCCTGGCCTTCGACAAATTTCTGGATGGCAAAGCCAACATCCCCAACCCGATTACCGGCTCTCAATTTATCGATGCCGATATAAAGCGCTTTTTCGGTCACATCCAACAAGCGCTGTGCTTCATCTGATATCTCTCCGACCCCCATCGAAAAGGCAGAGTCGGCTACAAACCCTTCCAGGATCGTACCACAATCGACAGAGACGATATCGCCTTCCACCAGTTTGCGCTTTCCCGGGATGCCATGCACCATTTCGTCATTCACACTGATGGTGGTGGTAGCAGGGTACGGGTAAGCTCCCATCACGCCTAGAAAAGCCGGTTTGCCACCATGTTTACGGATAACACTTGCGGCGGCTTCATCCAACTCAGCGGTCGTTACACCCGGCCGCACCAACGATCGGACGGCTGCCAGCGCTTCGGCGTTTACCTTCCCTGCAGCCCGCATTAAATCAAGTTCGTGCGAGCTTTTTACGATAATACTTCGTTCCCAACTCATAGTTACTCCACCGCCGACAGGGCAGCCAGCAAACTCACGCTGACCTGCTCGATCGGTTTCGTTCCATCCACTTCAATCAATACGCCGGCCCGACGATAGTAATCGATCAGGGGTGCGGTTTGTTCCAGATATACCCGGATACGCCGGATGACCGTTTCAGCCTTATCGTCTTCGCGCTGATAAAGCTCAGAGCCATCGTAGTCGCAAACACCCGGCTGCTCGGGTGGGTTGAACTTTTCATGAAACACATGTCCAGCCGCCCGGCAGGTCCAGCGTCCTGTCAGACGCTCAACCAGCACATTTTCAGGCACATTGATATAAGGTACAGCATCGACTTTGCCGTGAAAATCAGCCAAGATGTTATCCAGAGCCTCGGCCTGAGCCGGTGTACGTGGGAAGCCATCTAACAGGGCCCCATTCGCACAATCCGGTCGGGTCAGGCGCTCTCGGATCATTGCAATGGTCAAATCATCGGGCACCAGCTCGCCGCGATTGATGAACCCGGCAGCTTGTTGACCCAGCGCGGTCTCATTTTTAAGATTATCCCGGAAAATATCTCCAGAAGAGATATGCGGTAGGTCAAGCTTTTCAGATACGATCTGAGCCTGAGTCCCTTTACCGGCACCGGGAGGACCGAGCAAAACGATATACGTCGGCATCTTACGCTCCTTAGCGAACCAGCAAGGTATCGTCGTAGCCGTGTAACTTTAATTCAGCCTCGATGTTAAAGAACGCATCCCGAACTACACCAACCACGATCAGCAAACCGGCCGATGAGACGAGCAACAGGCTTGAATTATTCCCTAACGGGACCAGCAAGCCAAGCAGCCAGGGCAGGATTGCCACTAAACCCAGGAACAGGGCCCCGGGGAAAGTGATGCGTGACAGGACTTTGTTCAGGTACTTTTGGGTAGGCGCGCCCCGGCTGACGCCCGGGATCTGGGCGCCCACTCGTTTCAAATTCTCGCCATAGTTTTGTTGCGTGAAGAGCACATTCGTGTAAAAGAATGTAAACCCTACAACCATCAGGAAATACATAATCCAGTAGAAGGCGCTTTGCCCGCCAAACATGCCTTGGACACTGGCAGCAAAGCTAGCAATCCAACTCACGGAAGACTGGGTAAAGAAAGACGCCAGAATGGCCGGGAAGCTAAGCAAAGCCTGGGCGAAGATCAGCGGGATCATACCGGCCATATTAACCATCAGTGGCAAGGTCCCTTTGACGGGCATCGACATCCGATTACCCACGCGCCGGCCAGGATACATAACGGGGACATTCCGCCGGCCCTGTTGTACGAAGACAATCGCGAAAATGGTCAAAGTCATGACGACCAGCAAGAAGGCCAGCAAGAACCAGCGCCTTTGTTGGTCGGCCCAAATTCCTGCAAAGTTTGAAGGGATTTGAGCGACAATGCCGGCGAAGATAATCAAGGACAGACCTTGATTGCGGATACCAAATTCCGAGATCAATTCACCCAGCCAGATCGCGAACATTGTCCCAGCCGTCATACTGATGATCAGCGTCACCGATGGCAACAGGGAGGCACCGGAAAAACCAAAGTTTTTAATAATCTGTTGCCCAGCAAATGTAGAAAACAGATTGATCTGACCGATTGCCTGTAGCAGCGCCATCGGAATTGCCAGGATGTAAGTCCACTTCTCCATCCACTTCTGACCTTCCCGAGGGTCATCTTCCATACGCTTCTGGAGGGCAGGGATGATCGGGACCAACAATTGCAAGATAATTTGGGCCGTAATATAAGGATATACGCCCATCGCCAGCACGGAGAAGTTGGAAACCGTCCCACCCGAAAGCAAATCCAGGAGGCCGACCAACGTTCCCGCAGCACCGCCACTTGAAAGAATGTTGGCGATCGCCTGGCGGTCAGCTCCAGGAACAGGAACGTGAGCCGCCAATCGATAGAGAGCCAACAGGCCCAGAGTGATCAGCAATTTTCGGCGAATATCTTGTGCGGACCATAGGTAGCGCCAGGCAGACCGCTTCATATCATTTGCTCCTCTTCTTTAGAGCTCAACGATTTCGACACTGCCCCCGGCCGCTTCGATCTTAGCCTGGGCACCTTTAGTGACACGATGGGCGCGCACTTTGAGGGCCACTTCGAGTTCTCCTCGGCCCAAAACAACAACCGGATTGCGAGGATCGCGCAGCAAACGAGCTTCTTCCAACGTGGCGGGGGAAACCTCGCTGCCAGCCTTGAAGTCGGCCAGCTGATCCAGGTTGACTTCGTTGTATTCAACCTGATTGAGCGGAGTGAACCCTTTACCACGTACGAATGGCAGTCTGCGGAAGAAGGGCAAATTGCCGCCCTGGTGGTAGAGGCGTGTGCCGCCGCCAGCCCGGGCGCCCTGGCCTTTGGTGCCCCGCCCGGCGGTTTTACCCTGACCGGCCGAAATACCACGTCCAACGCGTTTACGGTTCTTCTTCGATCCGTCTTGCGGTTTGAGATCGTGTAGTTTCATGTTACAACCCTATAACTCTTCAACGTCAACCAGATGGCTGACCTTAGCCAACATGCCGCGCAGGCTGGGCGAATCCAGATGTTCAACCGTCTGATGCATCCGGCGCAAACCGAGTGCACGCACAGTGGCTTTTTGTCGCTCGGTGTAGCCAATTGGGCTTCTCACCAATGTGACGCGAATTGCTTTGGTTTCAGTTTTTGCCTTGCGTGCCATCATTACTTGCGCTCCCAGAAAGGCATGAGGTCCTTGGGGGATTTCCCACGCTTGGCTGCCTCTTCGGCGGGCGATTTCAATTGATCGAGCGCGTCCACCGTGGCCGAAACAACGTTAAGGATATTATTGCTCCCCAAAGACTTAGTGAGGATATCCGACACACCGGCTGCCTCTAATACCGCACGCACGCCGCCGCCGGCGATAACACCGGTACCGGCTGAAGCGGGCTTGAGCAGCACTCTTGCGCCGGCCACAGTCCCCAGCACTTCATGAGGAATCGTGGTCTTAAAGAGCGCGACTTTGTGCAAATTGCGATGAGCTTGCTCAGTTGCCTTGCGCATGGCATCTGGGACCGCATTGGCTTTACCAATCCCTACCCCAACATTGCCTTTGTGATCACCGACGACAACCGTTACACGGAAGGAAAATCGGCGTCCACCTTTGACAACTTTGGCAACTCGGGCAATATCTACAACGCGCTCGTCAAATTCTTGTTGAAATTCCGAATACTCGTAGTCTGACATTTTCTTCTCCCTGTAGAGGTGGTCTTTGCCTGGCCTCTACTAGAACTCCAGGCCGCCTTCGCGGGCAGCATCTGCCAGCGCCTTCACGCGTCCCTGGTAGCGATAACCACCGCGATCAAATACAACCTGCTGGATGCCCAACGCTTTGGCGCGTTCAGCTACCGCCTGACCAACCAGACGGGCCTGCTCAGACTTCTTCAGGCTCTTCATCTTCGCACGCAAGTCGTGATCAATGGTAGAGGCAGACGCCAACGTGCGGCCGGCTTCATCGTCGATCACCTGAGCATAAATTTCCGACAGGCTGCGGAAAACATTCAGGCGAGGGCGTTCCGGAGTGCCATGTACGTTTTTACGCACACGAGCATGCCGTCGATTACGAGCTATAGAACGTGATTTGTTTGTAGCCATACGCTTACACCTTACCAGCTTTACCAGCCTTGCGGCGGATCTTCTCGTCGAGGTACTTAATCCCTTTGCCCTTATAAGGCTCCGGCGGTCTGACCTTGCGAATATCAGCAGCGACCTGGCCAACTTGCTGCTTATCGTAACCCATCACTTTAATCTGACGGGTGCGGGTATCGACTTCAAAGGAAATTCCTTCCGCTGGTTCAATCACCACCGGGTGAGAGTAGCCAACGTTCAAAACCAGGTTTTTGCCATTCATTTCAGCGCGATAACCCACGCCATTGACTTCCAGGATTTTTTCAAAACCAGTGCTGACGCCAACGACCATGTTGTTAATGAGAGCACGAGTCATACCGTGCAGAGCCCGGTGGGTGCTCTCGTCAGATGGGCGGGTTACCTGGACGGCCCCATCTTCAACCATAATCGTCATGGAAGCGGGGAAAGTGTGGCTCATCTCGCCTCTCGGGCCTTTAACCCGGATAGATGAGCCTTTAACTTCCACCTCGACACCCTTCGGAAGCGTCACTGGCATGCGACCAATTCTAGACACTGTTACCAACCTCCCGTAGCTTGTTTCTCGGTATGTCGACCTTCTCCAAGGAAGGCCAAGTGGCCAAGAAAGCCCGCTACAACAAAGATTACCAAACTTTGCAGAGGACCTCGCCACCAACACCGAGCTGGCGAGCGCGCTGCCCTGTCATGACACCCTTCGGAGTGGAAAGGATGGCGACACCCATTCCCGACAACACCCAGGGAATCTCCGTCTTACCGGTATATACCCGGCGTCCTGGACGGCTGATCCGTTCCAATCCGGTAATTACCGGCCGGCGATCGCGCCGTTCACCAACATATTTCAGGCGAATGCGAAGGATCTTCTGCCCAATTATCTTTCCATCAACCACTTCGTAGCCGCTGATGAAGCCTTCTTCCTTCAAGATCTTGGCGATAGACACTTTGATCTTGGAGCTTGGCAAGGCGACCAGATTATGCCCAGCCATAACGGCATTGCGGACACGGGTCAACATATCACTGATGGGATCAACTGAACTCATTTTTTTATATCCTCCGCCCGGCTACCAGGAAGATTTAACAACGCCAGGGATTTTTCCTTCCAGAGCAAGCTCACGGAAGCAAATTCGACATAAACCAAAGCGTCGCATATAACCTCGCGGCCGCCCACAGACTTTGCAGCGATTGCGAACCCGGGTCGGGTATTTCCGCCGTGTTTCGCGAATAATCATACTCTTTTTCGCCATTTTCTAACCTTCCTTCGTGAACGGCATGCCGAGCATTTGCAACAACTCCCTGCCTTCATGATCGGTCGTAGCCGAGGTCACAATCGTGATCTCAAGGCCGCGAAGCTTATCGATTTTGTCGTAGTCGATTTCCGGGAACACCAGCTGCTCACGCAGGCCCAGTGTGAAATTCCCGCGCCCATCGAAGGCGTTTGGCGTAATGCCACGGAAATCCCTCACGCGTGGCAAGGCAATGTTCATCAAACGATCCAGGAAAGACCACATGCGTTCTCCACGCAATGTGACTTTGACACCAATCGCACGGCCCTCACGCAGCTTGAAGTTAGCAATGCTCTTGCGCGCCTTGGTAATCACCGGCTTCTGGCCCGTAATTTGGACCATGTCAGCCACTGCAGCGTCCAAAGCTTTGGCGTTGTCCAAAGCTTCGCCCACCCCAATATTGACCACCACTTTCTTGACACGCGGAATTTGCATCACATTGGTCAGACCGAGTGACTTATATAAGGCCGGTGCAACCTCATTCTGATAACGTTCTTTCAATACTTAACTCATAGTAATTGCTCCCAGTCGCCGGCTAATCAATGATCGATTGGCAGTTTTTGCAAATCCGCTGCACTTCGCCTTCTTCACGCCGAATTGCTACCCGTGCAGTCTCACTGCACTTGGGGCAAACCAGCATGACATTCGAAATGTGCACGGGCGCTTCAAACTCGATAATACCGGGAGTGATGGTGCGGCCCTGGGTCTGCATCTGGCTTTTGTGCTTCTTGCGCAGGTTAACACCCTGCACAACCACACGACCTTCGTCAGGTAGAACCTTAATCACTTCACCCCGCTTGCCTTTATCTTCCAGCCGGCCGCTGATGACCTCAACAGTATCACCTTTGCAAATCTTTGCTCTCACGGTTTTCGCTCCTGCATCACCAGCTCTAGAGAACCTCAGGAGCCAGCGAGACGATTTTCATAAATCCTTTTTCGCGCAATTCACGAGCGACCGGCCCAAAGATGCGAGTGCCTTTCGGATTCTTGCCGTCCGTATCCAGGATCACGGCTGCATTATCATCAAACCGGATCGAGGAGCCGTCTTCACGGCGCCATTCTTTCGCACAGCGTACGATAACTGCCCGGACGACATCGCTCTTTTTGACGGAACCCTGGGGCGTGGCAACTTTCACAGTGGCAACCACCACATCACCAACCCGCCCGTAACGCCGGGTCGAACCGCCCATCACGTGAATTACCAATAACTCGCGCGCGCCGGTATTATCGGCGACTTTTAAACGAGTTTCGTGCTGAATCATGGCTAAGCCTCCAACTCAGGCTCGGGTGCCCCAGCCGCAATATCGTGGCGGAGGATTTCTTCAACCACCCATTTCTTATTTCTGGAAATCGGGCGGCTCTCTACGATCCGAACCTGGTCGCCAATCTGGCAACCCAGCTCATCATGAGCCATTACACGCTTGCGTAAGTGGACAACTTTTTTATAAAGCCGGTGACGGTAAGTACGGCTGGTTTCTACCACAACCGTCTTGTCCATTTTATTGCTTGTCACCACACCGGTCATTCGACGACGTGTGTTCATTCTTCACCTTCCCGTGCTGCACGCTCATTCAAGGCCGTTATCAGACGTGCGATCATCCGACAGAGTCTGGCGCAGACGGTTGAAATCGGTGAGCTCACCGGTCGCCTGTTGAAAACGCAGCTTCATCAGTTCCTCGCGGGCATCATTCAGCCGTGCTTGGATTTCTCCAACAGCCAGGGTTTGAATATCTAGCTTAGCCATTATTCGCCTCCTGCCACTTCGCGACTGACGATCTTGGTCTTGATCGAGAGTTTGTATTGGGCCAGCCGTAAAGCTTCGCGGGAAATCTCTTCTGGCAGACCACCACCAACTTCAAACATGATCCGTCCTGGTTTGACGACAGCCACCCAGTACTCAACATTCCCTTTACCTTTACCCATCCGGGTTTCGGCGGCTTTCTTGGTAACCGGTTTATCGGGGAAGATACGGATCCAAAACTTACCACGGCGGCGCATTGCACGCACGATTGCACGACGGGCAGCCTCTATTTGGCGAGCGGAAACCCATCCGGGTTCCATTGCCTTTAAACCGAGATCACCGAAGGCGACTTCCGAACCTCGAAAGGCTTTACCTCTTCATACGGCCACGCATTTGCTTGCGCCATTTTACACGCTTTGGCATTAACATAATGACAACCTCACTGGGATGTAGCGTAGCGGGATTGGTTTCACCGATTTTCCGGTTTCACGGGCCCCACGCAGGCTACGGTTCCATTATTCGCTGACGTAGACACCTTCAGTGGATTCGGCTTTGTCTTCCACCTCTGGCAGCACTTCACCTTTATAGATCCAAACTTTTACGCCAATCCGACCGTAACTGGTCAGAGCTTCTGCCAGAGCATAATCAATGTCTGCTCGCAGGGTTTGGCGCGGCACCTGGCCTTCGCGCATATTGATGCCGCGAGCCATTTCGGCACCGCTCAAACGTCCGGAGACTTCGACACGAATACCCTTAGCTCCCTGGCGCATCGCCTGTTGAATAGCTCGTTTCATCGCCCGCTGATAGCTGATGCGGCGCTCGAGCTGATCGGCAATATTCTGAGCGACCAGATAGGCATCCAGATCAGGCGACTTGATCTCTTTGATTTCCAAATCGATCTTTTTACCGACCAGTTCTTCCAGGTTCACGCGTAATTTCTTAACATTTTCGCCTTTGCGTCCGATCAAAATGCCGGGTTTGGCAGTGTGAACAACGATTTTGGCCTTACCAGGAAATCGTTCGATCTCGATCCGAGAAACACCTGCACGCGGAGCCTCATTGCGCACAAGTTCTCGCAGTTCAAGATCCTGGTGCAGATTATTGACATAATCTTCGCCCTCAGCGTACCAGCGACCTTCCCAGGTCTTGTTCACTCCCAGACGAAAACCGGTTGGATGTACTTTACGACCCATATTATCTCCTTGGATACACCAGCAAAATCGAGTTGACGCTCAGACCGCCAGTGCATCGAAATCAATCACTCTTCCCGCTCCCGCAGGATAACCGTAATGTGCGAGGAACGCCGCAGCCAGGGTTTGAAACGGCCGCGTGCACCGAAGCGCCGCCATTTGCGGGTAGGCGCTTCGTCTGCAAAAATGCGGTAAACATACATATCATCCCGGCTGACGCCGAAATTCTCCTCGCCATTGGCCATTGCAGAAGCTACAACCTTCGAGACAGGTTGCGAGGCCCGGTTCGGCGTGAACTTCAAAATATTGAGCGCTTCAACCACGTCCTTACCACGTACCAGGTCGATTACGAGGCGAACCTTCTGAGCGGAAATCGGGACAAAGCGAACATGTGCACGGATATCGGTCTCCATGGCTTAATTCCCTTTCCGGACAGTTTTTCTTTCCGCCAGGTGACCGCGGAAAGTACGGGTCGGAGCGAACTCACCCAGACGGTGACCAACCATATTCTCGGTAATATAGATCGGCACGTGCCGGCGGCCATCATGAACCGCAATCGTGTGCCCCACCATCTGGGGGAAGATGGTGCTGGCTCAACTCCAGGTCCGAATGACCTTTTTCTCGCCACGCTCGTTCATGGACTCAATTTTTTTGAGCAAATTAGGCGCTATAAAGGGCCCTTTTTTCAAAGATCGTCCCATTTTATATCTCTCCAACAATTCACTTGGAAGTCAGAACCGCTTGATCAAACCTGGATCGATCCACAGCCGATCAAACAATCTGATTTCCAAAGGCTAGCGGCGTTTCTTCCCACGGCGCCGGACAATGTACTGATCAGTCCGCTTATTGCGCCGGGTCTTTTTACCCAGGGTGGGTTTACCCCACGGGCTCTTGGGTCCCGGCATACCAATAGGCTGACGTCCTTCACCACCGCCATGGGGATGGTCGCGAGGGCTCATAGCGGAACCACGCACCGTAGGACGAATGCCCATGTGGCGTTTTCGGCCAGCTTTACCCAGCTTGATGTTGCCGTGATCGACATTGCCAACCTGACCAATGGTCGCGTAGCAATTCTGGCGGATCAAGCGGACCTCGCCCGATGGCAGCCGAACCTGGGCATAGTCGCCTTCTTTAGCCAGCAATTGGGCTGCGCCGCCTGCGGCGCGCACCAGCTGACCACCCCGGCCTTCCTGCAATTCCACATTGTGGACCATCGTACCAACCGGGATATTCGAAATCGGCAGGCTGTTCCCCGGGCGCAATTCAGCCTCAGGGCCCGACATGACTGCGTCACCGACTCCCAGATCCAGCGGAGCGATAATGTAGCGTTTTTCACCATCCGCGTAGAACAGCAAAGCCAGTCGAGCGGTCCGGTTAGGATCATATTCGATTGCTGCCACGCGGGCCGGGATGTTACGCTTATCGCGCTTGAAGTCCACGACCCGGATGTGGCGGCGATGCCCGCCGCCGCGATGGCGAACGGTGACACGCCCATACAGGTTGCGTCCACCGCTCTTGCGCAGCGGCTTGAGCAGAGAGCGCTCTGGCTTACTTTTGGTAATCTCTTCAAAGGTATAACCCGTCATGCCCCTTTGTCCGGGAGTAATGGGTTTATATTTTTTGACAGCCATTACTTTACTCCTTCAAATACATCGATCGTATCGCCGGGAGCCAGCGTGACAAGGGCTTTCTTATATCCGCTGCGGCGGATCTTCAACTGGCGGCTACGCGCCCGCCGGGTGCGTTTGGCAGGGACGTTAATCACATTCACCCGCGTAACGCTTACGTCAAACAGAGTTTCAACAGCATCTTTAATCATGCTTTTGGTTGCGTCATTGGCTACTTCAAAAACATATTGGTGCAATTCGCCGTTCAGGTAATTCGACTTCTCTGTAATCAGCGGACGGCGGAGTACGTCATATAGGGTTGTCATGGCTCCTCCTCCTTATCCTAAATACGATGTCAATACATCTAACGCCTGAACGGGCATGACGAGCTTGTCGAACCCTAACAGGTCACGAATGTTTAGGTAGTTCGCCATCAGGGTTTTGGCATATGGCAGGTTGTTGGTCGATCGCACCACGAGATCACTGTCGACAGATTTATCGGCGATGAGGATCAAAGCAGTGTTATCTCCGACCAAAACATCCAAAGCATTTGCCATCAGGCGAGTTTTGCCTTCTTCCAGGGTCATTGCATCCACCAGCACGATCTCATTCGCAGCTGCTTTAGCTGAGAGAGCAGATCTCAGGGCCGCCCGGCGCATCTTGCGAGGCATATCCTGGGAATAATCACGTGGTTTCGGTGTGTGGATCTTGCCACCGCCAACCCACTGTGCTGCACGGATAGAACCCTGACGGGCCCGGCCGGTGCCTTTCTGGCGCCACGGCTTACGGCCACCGCCAGAAACTTCACTCCGGCCTTTGGTTTTATGCGTACCAAGCCGAGCGTTCGCCATCTGGCGTGTATAGGCCTGGTGCATCAAATCCACATTTACGGGGGCTTCGAAAATAGCAGCCGGCAGTTCCACCGTGCTAACTTTCTTGCCTTCCATGTTTAAGACATCTACTTCCATGGTCGCTTCACTCCAATTCGGGCTGTCGCCTTGCGTTGATTACCTTCCGGTCTTTCCACAAAGCTGAGCAGACGCATCCCGTTTTACTGCTTGCGCGCGCCTTTAATGATTACCAGGCCGCCTTTGGGGCCGGGCACCGAACCGCGCACACCCAGCAGGTTGCGCTCAACATCTACCAGCACCACATTCAGATTCTGAGCGGTGACACGATCGTCGCCCATATGCCCGGGGCCACGGGCCCCTTTATAGACACGGCCCGGAGTGGTGGTAGATCCACGCGAACCGGGAGCACGCTGACGGTCTGACTGACCGTGGGTCTTCGGGCCGCCGCGGAAGTGGTAGCGTTTAACACCGCCCTGGAAACCTTTTCCTTTGCTGGTTCCTACAATGTCAACGTTCTCTCCCACTGCGAACAATTCAACAGTCAGCTTATCGCCTTCCTGCACCTCCGGGTTTTTCTGTCGGAATTCACGCAAAAAGCGCAATGGAGGTAAATTATTGCGCTTGAGGTGCCCGAGCTGACCACCGGTGAGACGCTTTGGCTTGGTTTCTTCAAACCCTAACTGGATAGCGGAATACCCATCACTTTCGGGTAAACGCACCTGGGTTACATAGCATGGCCCAGCTTCGATGAGCGTAACCGGTATTGCAGATCCGGCATCGTCGAAAATCTGGGTCATGCCGACTTTCTTGCCAATCAGCCCTTTCAACATTTCAATTTTCTCCTAAGACAAAGATATTCGGGACTGTCACTTGGGCTTAAGCTGCATCATCCCTGAACGCATCGCAGTCAATCAACCTGTTGCAAACAACAACGGGTTTTTGTGTTCACACGCAGAGTAACTCTTACGATGCCTGTTCAACATCGAGTCTGGCCTATTCCCGGCCTGGCAACTTTTCCCTGCCCGCCTCAAGGAATAAGGCCAAACTCAACGCATCACTCAATTTTTAAACTTGCTAAATCTTAATCTCAATATCCACGCCCGCAGGCAAGTTGAGACGCATCAACATATCGATGGTCTTTGAATCTGGTTCCAACACATCGATGAGACGATTATGTGTCCGGATTTCAAAATGCTCGTGGGAATCTTTATCGATGAAAGTCGAGCGGCGTATTGTAAACCGTTCTATGCGAGTTGGCAAGGGTACAGGGCCAACTACGCGCGCCCCGGTTCGTTCAGCCGTTTCGACAATTCGTTTGGCGGACTGATCGAGCACACGGTGATCATATGCTTTTAATCGGATACGGATCTTTTGCTTAGCCATGCTTCACCTTATTCGATGATCTTAGTGATCACGCCGGCGCCTACGGTCAGGCCGCCTTCGCGGATCGCGAATTTGGAACCCTGCTCGAGCGCCACGGGGACGATCAGTTCGACTTCCAGGTTGACGTTGTCGCCCGGCATCACCATCTCCACGCCTTCCGGCAGTTTGATGTTCCCGGTCACATCCATCGTCCGGATGTAGAACTGCGGACGATAGCCGCTGAAGAAGGCTTTGTGCCGCCCACCTTCTTCCCGGCGCAGCACGTACACTTCGCTCATGAATTTGGTGTGCGGGGTGATGCTCTTGGGCGCCGCCACTACCTGGCCGCGCTCCACATCCGTCCGGTCAATACCCCGCAGCAGCAAGCCGGCGTTGTCACCTGCCATGCCCTGCTGCAGCGATTTGTGGAACATCTCCACCCCGGTCACCACCGAGTTCATGCTCTTCTCGCGCAGCCCAACGATCTCCACCGGGTCGCCTACTTTGACCACGCCCCGGTCGATACGCCCGGTCACCACCGTCCCACGTCCCTTGATCGAGAATACGTCTTCGATCGGCATCATGAACGGCTTGTCGATATCCCGCACCGGCTCCGGGATGTACTCGTCCACTACCCGCAGCAGTTCTTTGATGCTGGCATATTCCGGCGCATCCGGATCCTGGCTGGTGCTCTCCAACGCCTGCAGGGCGCTGCCCCGCACAATCGGCGTCTCGTCCCCAGGAAATCCGTATTCGTTCAACAGTTCCCGCAACTCCAGCTCCACCAGCTCTAACAGCTCCGGATCATCCATCATGTCCACTTTGTTCAGGTATACCACGATCGCCGGAACTTCTACCTGCCGCGCCAACAGCACGTGCTCCCGCGTCTGCGGCATCGGCCCATCCGGCGCCGCCACTACCAGGATCGCCCCGTCTACCTGCGCCGCCCCCGTGATCATGTTCTTGATGTAGTCACGGTGCCCCGGCATGTCCACGTGAGCATAGTGCCGCTTGTCGGTCTCATACTCCACGTGCGCAATGTTGATCGTAATACCTCGCTCGCGCTCTTCCGGCGCATTGTCGATCGAGTCAAAGGCGCGGAATTCGCCCTCGCCTTTCAACGCGCAGTACTTCGTGATCGCCGCGGTCAGGGTCGTCTTCCCGTGGTCAATATGTCCCATCGTACCGACATTCATATGCGGCTTCGTGCGCTGATACGTTTGCTTAGCCATAAAGACTCTCCTTGATGATTTATTTACAAGTCAGTATTTTTCCGTTGGCGAACTATCTGCCACTCATGATTTCTCGCATAACGTTTTCCGAAACGCGAGCATAATGGTCGAATTCCATAGTGAAAACGCCCCGGCCTTGAGTTGCAGATCGCAAATCTGTGGCATAACCAAACATTTCGGCCAAAGGCACCATCGATCGCACCGCTTGTGCGTTTCCAGGTCGCATTTCCATTCCCTGGATTTCACCCCGGCGGGCGTTCATCTGTCCAATTACGTCGCCTAAAAATTCTTCCGGGACAACAACTTCAACCTTCATGATCGGTTCTTGCAGAACTGGAGCGCCTTTTTGGATGCCTTCTTTGAAAGCCATCGAGGCGGCCATCTTGAAGGCCATTTCACTTGAGTCCACTTCGTGGTAAGAACCATCATAGAGGCGAACTTTGATATCTACAACCGGGTATCCAGCTACCACGCCAGCCAGCGCAGCTTCACGAACGCCCTTCTCAATCCCTGAGAAATATTCTCGAGGGATTACGCCACCAACAATATCATTCTCAAATACAATCCCGCTACCCGGCTCGCCCGGAGTCAGCTCGAATACGACATGCCCATATTGGCCATGTCCACCGGTCTGCTTGACATAGCGGTATTCAGCTTTTGGAACCGGTCGGGTGATCGACTCGCGATAGGCAACTTGCGGGCGGCCAACCCGAGCTTGAACCCGGAACTCTCTGAGCATACGGTCGACCAGAACTTCGAGGTGTAATTCGCCCATACCCGAAATAACGGTTTGGCCGGTTTCCTCATTGCTCTGAACTCTGAATGTCGGATCTTCCTCGGCCAGTTTACGCAGGGCCTCAGCCATCTTATCTTGATCGACAGTCGTTTTGGGCTCGATGGCAACCGAAATCACCGGTTCAGGGAAGGCAATGCTCTCCAGGATAACCTGGTTGGCAGCATCGCACAGGGTATCCCCTGTAAAAGACTGCTTCATCCCAAGCACGGCGCCAATATCACCGGCCAATACCTCGCCGATATCTTCACGGCGATCCGCATACATCCGGATCAGGCGGCCTATCCGTTCACGGCTATCCTTGGTGGAGTTATACACCGTTGAACCTTGAGATAGCTTGCCCGAGTAAACGCGCACATACGCCAAACGACCAACATAAGGATCGGTCACAATTTTGAAGACCAGAGCGCTTAAAGGCGCATCATCTTCAGGCGGGCGCAGGACTGGTTCTTCGGTCTTCGGGTTGGTGCCCGCTACCGGCGGGATATCGCCCGGCGAGGGCAGATAATCAATCACAGCATCCAGCACCGGTTGGACCCCTTTGTTCCGCAAGGAACTGCCGCAGAACACTGGGAAGGCTTTCAACTCAAGGACGGCTTTGCGCAGAGCGACTTTGAGTTCATCGATCGTAATATCCTCACCTTCCAGATATTTGATCGTGAGGTCATCGTCGGTCTCGGCGATCTGTTCGATTAACCGTGCGCGCGCTTCAGCCACATCGGCCCGTAAATCGTGGGGAACTTCCGCCTCACGCGGTTCACGACCCAGGTCATCTTCCCAGATAATCGCCTGCTCCGTGATCAGGTCAACAATCCCTTTAAAGGAAAACTCGTTACCAATCGGCATCTGCACCGCCACAGGATTAGCGCCTAAACGCTGGCGGATCATATCAATCGTATGATCAAATGAGGCCCCGACACGATCCATTTTATTGACAAAACAGATGCGCGGAACACGATAGCGGTCGGCCTGACGCCAGACCGTTTCACTTTGGGGCTCAACACCTTGAACTGCATCAAAAACGACAATTCCACCGTCAAGCACGCGCAAGGAGCGCTGCACCTCAGCCGTGAAGTCGATATGACCGGGCGTATCAATAATGTTGATCTGATAACCCTTCCACTCGGCCGAAACTGCCGCGGAGACGATTGTGATACCGCGTTCGCGTTCTTGCTCCATCCAGTCAGTCACGGTTGTACCATCATCAACAGAACCGATCCGATGTGTTTTACCGGTGTAAAACAAAATCCGTTCCGTCGTGGTGGTCTTGCCCGCGTCAATGTGAGCAATGATCCCGATGTTACGGTATCTTTCTAATGGAAAATTGCGTGCCATACGGTTCGAAACCTTTACCTGTAAATGAACGTCTCTCGCCGCCTACACGCGGTAGTGAGAGAACGCCCGATTGGCCTCAGCCATCTTGTGAGTTTCCTCACGCTTGCGGATAGCCGAACCAGTATTATTGGCCGCATCCATCAATTCACCCGCCAGTTTTTCGGCGAAGCTTTTGCCTGAGCGCGAGCGCGCCGCAGCCAGCAACCAGCGGGTTGCCAGTGCAAAACGCCGGTACGGCGGCACTTCCATGGGTACCTGGTAAGTAGCACCACCCACACGACGTGGCTTTACTTCCACAACTGGTGAAACGTTCTTCAGCGCCTGTTCAAAAACTTCCAGGCCGTTACGTTTGGAGCGCTGTTCAATCAGCTCGAAGGCATCATATACCAGCGTGGTAGCGGTGCTCTTCTTGCCCCTTTTCATCACCCGATTGATAAACGACTGCAACTGTACGCTGTTGTAGCGAGGATCGGGCTGAATTTCTGGTTTTTCGGGTCTATTGCGTCGAGACATTCGATCTCCTACTCTGCGGTAAGAATCGCCGGCTCACTATGATTTGCCGGCAATTCCAAAGAAATTTATTCGCGTGGGCGCTTGGTCCCGTACTTGGAGCGTCCCTGGCGCCGATCGTTGACTCCACCGGTGTCCAGGGTTCCCCGAACAATATGGTAGCGCACACCTGGTAAATCCTTAACACGACCACCACGCACCAAGACGACGGAGTGCTCCTGAAGAGTATGGCCCTCACCCGGGATGTAAGCCGTGACCTCGATCATATTTGTCAGGCGAACACGGGCAATTTTGCGGAGCGCCGAATTCGGTTTCTTCGGGGTCATGGTACGCACAACGGTGCAAACGCCGCGCTTCTGCGGCGCGCCCTTATCCTGCCGGGTGCGGTTCTGCTTCATCGAGTTGTAGGTGTACAGCAAAGCAGGAGCCTTGCTCTTTACTTTCTTCGACTTGCGGCCTTTGCGGACCAATTGATTGATGGTTGGCACATTCGCCTCCAGACTAAAATTGCTTACGTTCTAAATTTACCCATTAAGTGAGGCCATCGGTCGTGCATGATGGCCTCACCGGATGACGATTTAAGTTGACAGGACGGGGGTATTGCCGCCTATATGTAAATGTAGTTCAACGAATTGTGATTTTACCATGCGCCCAAACGAGCGTCAAGGCTATCACCCGATCAATTCGGGGGAAATGTCAGACTTTTTTACAATCCATCTCCCAGGCCCAACAAACCTGTGCTCAGACGAGGCGGGCGAGCCCGTTCTTCATCTTTACCAAACCGGATCAATTCGCCTGCATCGGATACTGCCTCAACAGCCAGACCAAGACTCTGCAATTCCTTCACCAGCACCCGGAACGAGGCCGGGATGCTGGGCTCTTCGATCGGCTCGCCTTTGACGATCGCCTCATAGGTCTTCACCCGACCCTGGACATCATCAGATTTCACCGTCAGCATTTCCTGCAATGTATAGGCTGCGCCGTAAGCCTCCAGGGCCCAGACTTCCATTTCGCCGAAACGCTGGCCGCCAAATTGGGCTTTACCACCCAAAGGTTGCTGGGAGACAAGGCTGTACGGCCCGGTTGAGCGGGCATGCACCTTATCTTCCACCAGGTGGTGTAGCTTGAGCATAGTCATAACGCCCACCGTCACCGGCTGATCGTAAGGTTCACCCGTCTTACCGTCTCGCAACAATTGTTTGCCCAGGATCGGCACGGGGATATTGGTCTCCAGGGTCACTTCCAGGCTCATCTTGCGCAATTCGTCAGTTGTCTTGCCTTCTATGTCTTTTTCCATACGGACCAACCACAGGCGCAAACTGGCGTCGACGGCTCGTTCGTCCTGAGCCTCGCGATCCGCGACCGGGATTTCTACATCTTCAAATGCCAGGATTTGATCTGGTTCATAGTCTTCGTCGCGCAGCCATTCGCGCAGTGTGGAGCGACGAGCATAAGTTGGATCGGAGATGAGCTGGTAAACATCGTAGCCGCGTTCACCCAGCCAGGCTTCCAGATACAACCGACGCACTTCGTCGTCATCCTGGATCATTTCTGGATCGTATTCATCCTGTGCAAACCAATCCCAGGCCTTCTCAGCAGTCTCCTGCCAGGCCGTGTCAATCATCCAGGCTCGCGCCAGTTCGGCTTCGATCTCCGCCTCGCTGGCCCCATCGAATACGGGTGAAACTGCCCGGAAACCAAGCCGACGGGCAGCCCAACCGAGATGAGCTTCCAATACCTGGCCGATGTTCATACGGCCGGGAACGCCCAGAGGGTTGAGAATGATATCGACTGGAGTGCCCTCTTCCAGGAAAGGCATATCTTCGACGGGCACAACTTTCGACACCACGCCTTTGTTACCGTGGCGGCCAGCCATCTTGTCGCCAGCCGTGATTTTGCGGTGCTGGGCCACAGAGACTCGCACCATCATATCGACGCCGGCCGATAGGTCAGAATTATCTTCGCGGGTAAAAACTTTCACTTCAACCACTTTACCGCGTTCGCCATGGGGCATGCGCAGCGAGGTGTCTTTAACATCCCGGGATTTCTCACCGAAAATCGCTCGCAGTAAGCGTTCTTCCGGGGTTAATTCTTTTTCACCTTTGGGCGAGATTTTACCGACCAGGATATCGTTCGGGCCGACTTCCGCTCCAATCCGGATGATGCCATGATCATCCAGATCCTTAATAGCTTCTTCACCTACGTTGGGGATATCGCGGGTAATCTCTTCCGGGCCGAGCCGGGTATCACGCGATTCAACCTCATATTTTTCGATATGGACGGATGTAAATTCATCTTCCTGTACCAGCCTCTCCGAGATCAAAATCGCGTCTTCGAAGTTGCCACCTTCCCAAGAGATGAAAGCCACCACCACATTCTGTCCAAGCGCCAGCTGGCCTGAATCGGTTGATGAAGAATCTGCGATCACCTCGTTCTTCTTGACTCGTTGGCCTTTCACTACCGCCGGGCGCTGATCGATGCAGGTGCTCTGGTTCGAGCGTTGGTATTTCCGCAGGCCGTAGGTTCGCAGCTTGCCATCCGAATTACGAATGACGATGCTGCTGCCGGTAACGGATACCACTTCGCCATCATCTTCAGCCAGCACAACCTGGCCCGAGTTGACCGCGGCGTAATATTCCATTCCGGTTGATACTTGCGGGACATCCGGGCGCAGCAGGGGAACTGCCTGGGCCTGCATGTTCGAGCCCATCAAGGCCCGGTTGGCATCATCATGCTCCAGGAAGGGGATCAATGCAGCACTGATCCCAACGATCTGGTGGGGAGCAACATCCATATAGTCGATATTGGTGGCAGCAGAGAATGTGAATGTAGAGTGATAGCGAGAGGACACACGATGGCGTACAAATTCATTGTTGCCGTCAAGGGGTGTATTTGCCTGGGCGATCACAAATCGGTCTTCGACATCCGCAGACAGATATTCCATTTCAGTCGACACGAAGGGGACAACCAGCACCTGCTGGAGTTTCAGCTTGCGGATCTTCTCCGCCAGTTTACTGTCGATCCTGGTTCCTTCTTCAGCAATTACTTTGTCGGTTTCCGGGTCGGTCACGTTTTCACGCAGCGCCCTGCCAACCAGACGGGGATCATCCGGCGCCAGAGATTTGCGCACCCTGCGGTAAGGAGTTTCAATGAACCCGTATTCGTTGACCCGCGCGAACGAAGCCAGGCGGCCGATCAAACCGATGTTTGGACCTTCTGGGGTTTCAATCGGGCAGATGCGGCCATAGTGAGAATGGTGAACATCACGCACGTCAAAGCCGGCGCGCTCACGCCGCAGGCCGCCGGGGCCAAGGGCCGATAAGGTACGCTTATGACGCAACTCGGCCAGTGGGTTGGTCTGATCCATGAACTGAGAAAGCTGGCTCGAACCGAAGAATTCACGCAGCGCAGCCACGACCGGTCGGATATTGATCAGGGTAACCGGCGAGAGCTGATCCTGATCACGGATCGACATACGCTCTTTGATCACCCGCTCCATCCGGCGTAAGCCGATGCGAAGTTTATTTTGAATTAATTCACCAACCGTCTTAGCGCGACGGTTGCCAAGGTGGTCAATGTCATCGGCGGATTGAGTGCCGTTATTAATCATGATCATCCGGCGAACCAGGCGGACGACATCCCACTTGGTGACGGTGCGATGGCTGATCGGCACATGCTCATACAATTCGAGTTTCTGGTTGAGCTTATAACGTCCAACCCGTTCCAGGTCATAGTGGCGCTGGTCAAACAGTTGCTCTTCCAGGAAATCACGCGCATTTTCCAGCGTGGCCGGATCGCCAGGGCGCATCCTTTTAAAGAATTCGATCAACGCGGCTTCCGCAATCGTGGCGCCATGCGAAAGATCCCACTCCGGCTCCTGGTACAACGTTGAAGCGATGAACATACGGTCGGGATTGTTGTCCACATCCCCGAACAGCTCAAGCAGCTCTTCGTCCGAACCAGTTTCCAGCGGCGATTCGTCCAGGCCATCGTTGACGGCAGCCAGGGCTCGCAAGAAAATGGTCACCGGGACGGTGCGCTTGCGATTGAAGCGCAAGGTCAGGTAATCACTTTTGCGGGTCTCGAACTCCATCCAGGCCCCACGATCCGGAATTAATTTGGCCAGGGCCAGGGCGCGACCGGTAGCCCGGTCGACCGGGGCTTCAAAATAGACCCCTGGCGAACGGATCAACTGAGAAACGACCACTCGTTCAGTACCATTAATAATGAAGGTTCCCTTCTCAGTCATCTCCGGGAAATCGCCCAGAAAGATATCCTGCTTCATCGGCTCGGGAACATCCTGCCCGGTCAGCAATACCGATACATACAGGGGACGGGCATAGGTCAAATCCCGCTCAACGCATTCCTCAATAGAATGCTTGGGGTCCCCAAACCAGTAGGTCAGACCGAATTCCTGGGACTCTGGCGTCTGGCTGGGGAAGTACAATTTCATGCCTTTGTTATAGGATTCAATCGGGGTTATTTCGTGGAAGAGATCAGCCAAACCCTCTTTTTTCAACCGCTCGAACAACTCCAACTGGACTTCGATCAAGTCGGGTAAGGGGAATTGGACATTAATACGCGCGTAAGATTTGCTAGGCAATACAGTTGCCATGCGGTCTCTCCTGACTTAGCTTAATAAGTGTCACTTCTTATGGCTTACATACGGAAAGCGTAAAACGTATCGGGATTAATAAATCCACTACGCTTTACGCATTCGATTGTTTATCGTTGCCCCAACAAGCATAGATTTAATCAAAAGTTGCATACCTGGGCCCGATATGACGAAAATACATTATACTAACTTTTGGCAGTTGAGTCAATAACCAATTCGGCGATTTTTGGGAAATTCTGTAGACGAGACTAGATGTGGGTGTGATTTTCGGGCTTCGCCCGAAAATCACACCCACATCTTCTACCCATCACAGAGATCCAGAAGACCCATTTTGACAAAACTTTTACCCTAATCGAAAACCTACAATGCTTTATTTCCTTTCAGGCATATCTGGTTTAACCGGTTGTCCGTCAGGGCATACGCAAAATCCACCTGGGTGGTTCGCTCAAAGTTAAGAACTCTGTTAGAATCGAATTATGTCTGAAACTCCCGTTTCCAATTACAAAGCCGGCTTTATTGCCGTGATGGGCCGCCCCAATGTTGGGAAATCCACCTTAATCAACGCTTTAATGGGCCAAAAGATCGCGGCCGTCTCGCCCCGCCCTCAAACGACGCGCAAGCGACAGCTGGGCATCCTGACTCTGGAAAATGCTCAGGCGATCTTTGTCGATACGCCGGGTGTGCACCAGGCAAAACACAAACTCGGCGAAAATATGAACCAGGAAGCGATCGATACCCTGGAGGATAGCGATCTGATCTTATTTGTGGTTGATGCCAGCCAGCCTCCGGACGAAGAGGATCGGATTTTAGCCGATCACCTGGCAGCCATGCTGCGCAAGATCGATGTGCTCCTGGTACTGAATAAGATCGACCAGATCGATGAACAAACCCTGGCTGAGCGTAGCGAAGCTTACCAGGAACTGGCCCCGGGAGCGACGATCTGCCCGATTTCGGCAACCGGAAGAATCCATTTAGACGATCTGACCCAGATGATCATCGAGCGCCTGCCTGAAGGCTTTCCTTTCTACCCGGAAGGTCAGGTGACCGACCTGTATGAACGCGAAATCGCTGCAGACCTGATCCGGGAGGCCTGCCTGCTGCTATTAAGGGAGGAAGTGCCTCACGGGATTGCGGTGCGAATAGACCAGTACATTGAACGCGAAGAGCATGGAGCCTATATCGAGGCGACCGTTTTCGTCGAGCGTGATTCTCACAAGGGAATCGTGATCGGACAGGGCGGTTCGATGTTAAAGAAAATTGGTTCTGCAGCCCGCAAAGAGATCGAAAAGATGAGCGGGCGCAAAGTTTTCCTGCGCTTGAGAGTGAAGGTCCGTAAAAACTGGCGCAATGACGAAAAAGTGCTGCGCTGGTTTGGGTTCTAAGGAAGCCACGGATGTCCTACACGCTTATCTGGCTGGCTTTGATCATCGCCGTCGTCGATTGGGCAGCCGTACAACTGCGCAATAAACCGGTTGAGTACATCGCCAAACCCGGCGTCATGATCGTATTGCTGGTATGGCTGTGGCAGGTCAGCTCCTTGCAAGGACCGCTGTTTTGGTTCGGATTGGGATTGTTTTTTTCGATGGCTGGCGATATATCTCTGATGCTTCCCAGAGAACAATTTATCCTAGGTTTGGTAGCTTTCCTGCTGGCTCACCTGGCATACCTGGTTGGGTTCAACCAAAGCTTGCCGCCAATCAATCTGGTCAGCCTGCTGCTGATGTTGCTGGTGGGCATCACTGCCCAACAACTTTACCGACGGTTGGCAGGCGGCTTACGAGCTTCCGGTCACAGCCAATTAAAAATTCCGGTGCTGGCTTACAGCATCGTTATCAGCCTGATGTTGGTTTCAGCATTATTCACTCTGGTGCGCCCCACATGGGCTGAAGGTCCAGCATTGCTTGCCAGCAGCGGGGCGCTGCTCTTTTTCCTGTCGGATTCCTTTCTGGGTTGGAACAAGTTTGTCGCACCGCTGCCGTATGGAAAATTGCGGGTCATCGTGACGTACCACCTCGGCCAAATATTAATCGTGCTGGGCGCGGCTTTACACTTCTTGGGGTAATACGATCCAATCCGGAAGACAAAATCGAGCGGCCACACAAATGACCACTCGATTTTTACTTAAGTTCTTACCAATATACGGTTTACCAACGGACCGATGCTGCCCCCAAAATTCGGGGGCATTTTTTAGTGTGACATTTTCCAACTACCTTGACAATTTCACGTTCGAAGAAATCTCCCAAATTTTGATGTGTGTGGCGGGTGGCCACCCGCCACACACATCAAAATTTGGGTATCCTTTATTACTGTGACGTTGTCGAACTATTCAGATTCTGCCGGTGGTTCCGGACCAGTTTGCAAAACAGGGCGATCAGCCACATAGATTGGGTAATCCTGGGTGCCGTAACGCGTCAGTAGCACTGCGCCTAAACCCACAATGCCCACCAAGGCCGGCACAATCCAGCCTACGCAGGGGATTAACCAACCCAATCCATTTGCGACCAGGGTCAGTATAAAGGTGCCAATACCAGCCGAGACCGCCAGTGCCCATTCCTGTTTGAGCAGTTCAGCAATTCGCTTGCCCACCTCTGCACCAATGACAATCACCCCAAACGCCCAGCTGATCACCAGGGCCAGAAAAGCCACCAATCCAACCGGAATCAGGATGATCGTCAGTGAAATTGTCACAGCCAGCAAAGGGACAACGATCGCAGTCAGCATTCCCAGGCCACCGGCAATAAGCGGTTGGGTAACTGCAGCTTGAGCCGCTCGCTCGATCTGGGTTTGCAGGAATAACACGACCAGCACTGCCAACGCAGCCCACATGAAGGATCGGAAGAAATACCAGAGTGTATCCAGCAAAGGGTTAAACCCAACCTGAACGTTGGGGACAACCCCGCCGGATGAGAACAGTTCAAACGGGCTGACTGCGCCATTGCTGACACTGCCATTGACTTGGGCACCTGGGGCCCGATCGATGTTGCCGCCCACGACCGTAATATCGCCCTGAACCAGAGCGGTATCTTGCAAGCTGATTAAACCGCCAGCCACAACGATGCTGCCGTCGACCTGCCCTGCAACCTGAACCGATCCCCCTGCCAGCACCACATCCCCCTGAACGGTCGAACCATCTTCCAACATGGCCGTCCCGCCAAGCACAACCAGATTGCCGGTTAATACATCTCCGTCCTTCAGGATAAAGCTGCCGCCCATCACGAATTTATCACCGATGGATCCTTGAGCCAATGCAGTCTGCGGTAGCAGCAGAGCAGCCAGCAGCACGATGAGCATTAACAAACTTAAGCGTTTTGGAGTCATTTGGATTCTCTCCTCGGTGCTCTCAGCACCTGGTAAGACACCAGCCACAACACCGCCAGCAGACTGACCATCCCGGTTCCCAGGATCACCCAGATTAAAGATATGGACCCACCCATCGCCTGGGACAAACTGCTGACTATGCCGCCGGTGCTTGTGATCACGGTGATCATTTCAGCCAGGCGCGAAAGCCAGGCTGCCACAAAGACAATCGGAGAATCTGCCAATGGGAGCAACAATACGGTCAGAGACGCCAGTAACAAGGTCGCTCCCCCGATGCTAAAGCCAAGCAGCAGCATGCTTTGCTTGCGTTGAACACGTTGACTATCAAGCTCCAGGCGCATTTGCCAGCGGTCAGCAAAACCGGGAGCTGGCTCGAGCATGGCTGACCGGTGCAATTGGTTTTCCACATCCTGCCAGGCATTCGCCAACAACTGGCAGGACTCGCAATCCTGCAGATGTTCTTGAAGTGCGGCGCTTTCCTGAGGCGTCAACGGCTGTTCTGCGAAAAGTAAATCTTCAAAATAAGGATGATTCATGTTGAACCCTTTCTGCCATCAGAGACTGAGGTCTTTTTTGATTTTCCAGCCACTGCTGAGCCATCGAGCGTCGTGCTCGATGCAGACGGCTCTTCACAGCACTAACTGTAAGTGAAAGTGCTTCGCTAATTTCCTGGTAAGAAAAATCGTACCAATAATACAGAATCACTGCGGACCGGTCAGTACCATCGAGCACTTCCAATAAAGACCGGATTCTGGTTAATTCCTGCCTTTGCCCAACTGTAAACTCAGGCCCCGGTTGTCTGTCAGGCAAATCAGGGACCGGTAGATCCTCAATAGAAATGATCGCCATTCGCCGCTTACGAATCTGGTCGATACAATAATGGGCCGCAATCGACAAGATCCAAGTTGAAAATGGACGGTTGCGGTCGTAGCGTTTCATGGAACGGTATGCGCGCAGGAAAGTTTCCTGGGCAGCATCTTCAGCATCTTCAGCATTATTTAACATCCGGTAACACAGGTTATATACCGGCCGCTGGTAGGTCTCTACCAGATTTGTAAATGCCAACTGGTCGCCTTTCTGTGCTTGAGCGAGCCATTCGGCTTCCTGGTCCTGCACAATATTGCTCCTGATCGACAAATCGAATCTCCGGTTTGCCTGTTGATCTCATTCGGTGGTGCTTGCTTACAATGGTATACGCACAAATCGCCTGCAGGTTGCAGGCAATTCGGATTCTAACATGAGGTTAGGAATCTACTCAGCTCGATGTAAAAATGTGGGCGAAATGGGCGTGCGTGATGAGCGTACGCCCATTTCGCCCTTTATTCCTGCCATCGCTGAGTAGTTACGAGGTTTGTTTGAAATCCGTCAATCACTGGACCCCACTGGGCCTTTAGTCTCGTCGACTTCTTCATCCAACAACCTGACGCCGGAAAGCGTTTCAAGTACACCAATCACTGCTGAATTATCCAGATCTGGCATATCCATTTCCAGCATCGCGTTGAACAATTGCGTATGCACCGCTGCGGCGGGCAGTGGGATCCCATATTCCCGGGCGCTGTCCATCACGATCCCCAAATCTTTCGCCTGCATATAAGCCTTAAAACCTGGCTGGCGATTGCCCGCAAACAGGCGCGGCGGCTTAACATCCAGCGTCCAGCATTGAGCGGCGCCGGCCCGAATCGCAGCCACCACCTTCTGTGGATCTGCGCCGGCCTTTTTTGCGAATACAAGCAGTTCACCCATGGCGACCATTTGAGCCGCCACCATGATCTGGTTAGCGGCTTTAGCGATCTGGCCCGCGCCACTTTCGCCGACGTGGGTGATCGTCTTGCCAACCGCTTCCAGCACGGTCTGGACGCGTTGGAGCGCGTCAGCCGGGCCGCCGACCATAATTGTCAGGGTAGCCTGTCGGGCCCCGATATCACCGCCGCTTACCGGTGCATCCAGACAGCTCACACCAACCTCGCCCAATTTTTGGCTGATCAGCCTGGCGCTAGCGGGTTTAATGGTGGAATTATCAACAAAAATCAACCCCGGATGGGCGCCTTCAATCACCCCTTGTGGGCCTAATGCCACCTGTTCGACATCCGGTGAGTCTGGTAAATTGGTGAAGATGACATCGACCTGAGCTGCAACCTCGGCCGGTGTATGCGCTGCGACGGCGCCTTCCGCAACCAGCTCAGCTACTGCTGCCTGGCTGCGGTTATGCACCACCAGTGGAAAACCGGCTTTTAAGATATTGCGGGCCATGGACTTTCCCATCAGCCCCAGGCCAATATATCCGATTTTTAATTGTTCTGGCATGTATTCTCCTTTGTCAACCATTCAACTTAACCGCTCAACTTGAGGACCCTCCGGGGTATCTTTCACTTGCCAACCCAGTGCAGCGATTTCGTCCCTATACCGGTCGGCTTCGGACCAGTCTTTACGAGCACGCGCTGCTTGCCGGCTATCGACCAGATGCTGAACTTCTGGCGGCACACCAGGGTCCGTTTTCTTTTCCGCCTGCCGGAGGATATCCAAAGCCTGCGCCCAGACCTCTACCCGCAACCCCTCACCACCCGACGGCATCACGAAGGGGCAGCATTCCCCCAGCTTAAACTCCTGCCCACTCGCATAGGCATGGAGATGCCCCTCCCGTTTCCGGGCTACTTCATGCAGCTGGCTTGCAGCAAGATCTTCGCCCAAAGCTGGATTGATGGGCCCATCACTACTGGAATGGTCATGATCCGTATGGATCAGCGTCACCCCGCCCAGGCCCTGAACCTGGCACAACCCTGTTTCCATATCCATAACCAGAGCTGTTTTTTCATCAATCCCGAAAACCGTCAGGTGGGAGGGCAGCATCTCCATTAATTGGGCAAAACGCGGCTGGCCCATAAAACAACGGCTGGTATCCAACTCATCCCCGCCGTCATTATTGTTCCAATGGGGAATGAAGACCAGTGGGAATCCATACAAACTGAAAAAATCCAAACCATCTTTCCAGTGCAGGTCTTCACCGACCTTGTAGATTTCATAAACCGGCAGGGCAAAAGCACTGACTGCAATGGTAGCTGCGCTAGCCATCACCAGGGCAGCGCCCAGACGATGACGAGCCATGATCATTTCCCAGGCCAGGCTGCCACGCAATTGGCGGACGGCATAGGTGGGACTGCCCGGCCCCATAAAAATCATATCGGCATCCAGCAAAGGCGCGACCAGGTCAGGGTCGTCCGGGCTAAATGCCGTACCGCGCTTTCGAGCGGGAATCACGGTCAGTTGGGGGTTATAGTTTTGCAGGCTATGGGCAAGGAAGTCAGCCACCCGCCCAATAACCTGAGCCGAGTTCAATTCAAAACCTGCCGGCGTCTCAAGCAGAGCCACCTTGGGTGAAGCCGGCAACTTCTGAAACACCGTATCGAACACTTTCCGCCCGGCTGGAGAAGTTTCTCCAGATCCAAAAAAGACAATCGGGCCGGGAGTACTTTGCTGTTTCAATTCGTTATCCACCATTAATCACTTATCCCAAACAATCCTTTGATCCGAGGAGTGCACTAACAGTTTGTGGATTTGGCGTTCGATTTGTGCGGCCTCAGCCGCACAAATCGAACGCCAAAAATAATTTTCCACAACATTTTCGTGCACCTGATCCGAGCCTTTGGGAAACTCTGTCCGAATTCCCAGGGTTCCCTTTATCGGTCATCCATTCCATCGTTCGGCGGAGCAATTACAAACCGCCCAGAAAATCCTTTTCGACAATATTTTAGCGTACCTCGATCATTTTACCCGGTAGCGTTCGCGAATGTTAGGCACCAGATACTCATCGAAGGCCCGCTGCATTCCAAATGCAGGCGACCAGCCCCAATCCCGGCGGGCATCGTGATCATCCAGGTCGGCCGGCCAGCTATCAACAATTGCCTGGCGCTTTAAATCGGGATCAAAACTGATTTCGGCTTGTGGAAAATAGGATAATACTTGGCGACGAAATTCGCTTGCCGTCAGGCTGAAACTGGTAACATTGTAAACCCGGTGACTTAAAGCACTGATGGGCGCTGAGGCCAGATCAAGTAAAGCTGTCACCGCATCCGGCATCGCCATAAATGGAATGACTGTATCTTCACGCACAAAACAGGCATAGGGTTCACCCTTTGCGGCTGCATGCAACATTTCTGGGCCGTAGTCGCTGGTTCCTCCGCTCGGAACGGTAAAGGCGCTGATTAAGCCCGGAAACCGGACAGCTCGAAAGTCCAACATCACAGGCCGATCTACGGCTAACTGGCGATAATTATCACTGTAGTAGGTCCCCAGCATTTCGCAATAAAGTTTATTGCAGCCATACATGGTGCGGGGATAGTTCCATTCCCATTCCTGCACTGCGGGACAATCCGCCTTGGTCTCCAGATCGGGCATCCCGTAGGCCGCAATTGAACTTGGGAAGATGAACAACACCGGCTCGCCTCGCCATTGGGATTGATCGGATGCGAGCTGCAAAAGGCGGAGCGTCCCTTCAACATTGACCCGGTGGGCAGCTTCGGGTGTAAATTCGGCTCGGGTGGAAAGCAAGGCTGCCAGATGAAAAATCGTCCCGATCTCATATTCACTCACCAAACGCGAAAGGAGTGATTGATCCATAATATCCCCTTGAATATGGGTGACCAACCGGTCTGTGTCGGCAGGTAGAGGTCTTATATCCAGCGTGATAATTCGATTGGACTGCTGCTGGGCCAAATTCTTAACCAGAGCATCGCCAATTTCCCCGGCAGCGCCGGTGATCAAGATGCCTTTCTTCCGCATGCGGTTCTCCTTTATAATCAGATGGAATGTCGAACGCTCCGACAGGCTGGCTTCGCCAACCCGATGGGAGTATGCTAGAATGGGCGAGATTTGTCCAAGTCTAATTTCCTGAGCAAACTTGCTCAAAATATCACATTCATCTTTCAGAAGGTATTTTACTCCAGCTTGACATCCGGGGCCCGGTGATTTGGCCCGCTCCCTAAAAGATCATAAACAGTCATGGATCGACACCCATATCCATTTAGAACTCGTTACTCTTGGGCCCGGCTTGCGGCCGCTATGGCTATCATCATGTCAATCGGCCTGGTTTCCTGTTTGCCTGCCGCAACGCCGCTTCCGCCGCTACCCACCAATACCAGGCCGCCAGCTACCGCAACTGCCACCGCGACGATTGTCTGGTTTCCGCCAACGCCGACTTATACTCCTTTTCCAACCCCCGTGATCACCCCAACCGTCGATATTCAGCCCGACCAGGGAAATCTGGTCATTTCGGAAGATTTTTCCAACCCAGACAACTGGACGCTCGGGCGCGCCAACCAGATGAGTGCAGCCCTCGGCAAGAATGAGCTATCCCTGGCCATCTCCCAACCTGGCGGATATCTGTATACCCTTTATCGCCAGGCTGTTCCGAACAATTTTTATCTGGAAGTCACCGCCAGTCCCAGCCTGTGCAGGGGCAAAGATGAGTATGGGCTGTTGCTGCGAGTCTCACCCAGCCTGGAATTTTATCGCTTTTCTTTATCCTGTGACGGCGAAGTCCGGCTGGATAAATACTTCCAACAGGTCGCATCTTCGCCTCAACCCTGGTCACTGAGTGGGGCTGTTCCCCCGGGTGCGCCCAGTTCATCCCGCATTGGTGTGGAGGCCCAGGGGAAAACGCTCCAGTTTTTTGTCAATGGCCAGTTTCAATTTAGTGTTCAAGATCCATCTTTAAGCGGTGGCAGCCTGGGTTTCTTTGCCCGTTCGGCTAATGACACCGCTGTTACAGTGAGTTTTTCAGAGCTGGAAGTCTACCAACCCTAAACGGCGGAATCCAACCTTATGGCAAAACGCAAATACCAAAACCGTCTCAACGATCTCGACCGCAAGAGCTGGCTCAAGTTTCAGAAATCCTGGTTTATCCATAACCCACCTCCCCGCCGCAAAGACGTACTGCGCCATCCGGCCAAATTTCCGGAGACTCTGGCCCAGGAATTTATCGAATTTTTCACCAAAAGCGGGCAGACTGTGCTCGATCCAATGGCAGGCACCGGCAGCAGCCTGGTCGCCGCATTACGCTCCGGGCGTCACAGCTATGGGATTGAACTCAATCCGGCTTATGCGGAGATCGCTCGCCAGGTGATCGCAGACGAGCGATCCGTGGTGGGCGCTGCGACCCAAGCGTTGGTTGCCGAAATAATTACCGGCAACGCAGGGCAATTTGCTGAATTTGCCGCCGACCATCATATTCCCCCTATTGATTACGTTCTGACCTCTCCGCCTTACTGGGACATGCTGCGCGCCCACGGCGCCATGACTCAAAAAAGCCGTCGCGGCAGCCCCGAGCTGGACGTCTTCTATTCCGATGACCCGCTCGACCTGGGTAATATCTCGGACTACGATCAATTCATCGAACGGTTGAGTGCCATCTACATCGGGCTGAAGCCTTTCTTGCGACCAAAGGCCTACCTGACCATCATCGTCAAAAACGTCAAAAAAGGCGGCAAAATCTACCCACTGGCCTGGGATCTGGCTCGCCTGCTAGGGCAGACGTATACATTGAAAGACGAAAAAATCTGGGTGCAAGACAACATCCGTCTGGCGCCCTATGGTATGGGCAACGCCTGGGTCAGCAATACATTTCACCATTACTGTTTGCAGTTCAGGAATGATTGATAAGATAATAGGATTGTGTTAATGCGGCTGTTCTCCCAAGCAACAGACCTATTTTTTAGTTCATTGGGAAGTCCTGTAGCCGAGGCTATGGGTGGGGGCAATTTCGGGCAAGCCCGAAAATTCACCCCACATTTTCTACCCATCACAGAGAATCCGGAAATCCCTTATTTTTGGTCAGGTCAAACTATCGGAACAAATTCTGAAGCAAATGAGAGCCAGGCGTTCTTATGAATGAAGATTTCTATCAAATTGCGGACGAACTGCGGGCGATCGCCTCAGCCGGATTGAACTTCTCAGAAAGCGGCTACGACCGGGAACGCTACGAACGGGTGCTCAAACTGAGCGCTCGCCTGGTTGCCAGTATCGAGAACGGCTCGCCGGAAGATGTCGCTGCCCAATACCGGGATAATTTGGCCCATCTCAGCCCCCTGCTGGCAGTTGAGGCGTTGGTGTTCAGAGACGGCAAGCTACTGTTGATCCAGCGCCAGGACGATCGCTTGTGGGCAGTACCGGGTGGCTTGGCTGAAATAGGCGAATTGATCGCCCAGGCGGCCGAGCGTGAACTCTGGGAAGAAGCCGGTTTACAGGGTAAAGTCGCTAAATTAGTGGCTATTTACGATTCCCACCAATGGCCAATGCGAACCCGCATGCATCTTTGCACGGCTCAATTTCTTGTCCATACCAACGGTAACCCCGCCCTGCATCCGGATATCAGCGGTGATAATTCGCCGCTGGCTGAAGCGCTAGACGTAGGTTTCTTCGATGTGAACCATTTGCCGGCCATGTCTTATGGACACGAGCAGCGCATTGCCATGGCGATAACGCTGCTAAACAGCGCCAGCTCATTACCCTATTTCGACCGCTAAACATAGCTGGAAGTCTTAGCTTTTTGGAAATCTCCGATCGAACACCAAAAAATAATGTAACTACTCAGGCTTGATTACAAAATACGGGCGAAACAGGTGTGCGTGGGGGCGTACGCCCCCACGCACACCTGTTTCGCCACGATTTCAAGGCATTGCCTGAGTAGTTACAAAATAATTTTCTAAAACAGTTTCGTGTATCCTCCCAAAGAACCTAACCCTTTTCGGACGACAATTTACTACCATTTGTATACGCCAATGGAACTACCTGCTTGTAACTGTTTTATTACCCCATTCACCCAGCTCGAAACGATCCGAGAACTTGGCATGGACAGCCACCTGGCCGATGTCTCTATCCTCGCTTGTCGGGTATGCGGCCAAATTTGGCTCAGATATCATTATGAACTCGAAGCCTTCAGTAATTCTGGCCGCTGGTTTCTTGGACCGATTACAACCAAACAGAGCACTTCACTGTCCGTTGAATCCGCCAAAACGATCCTGGAAAGTCTCGACTGGTATCTTGTCGGCGGCAGTTATTTCGACGGGCACAGCGGTAGGTCTTCCGGTCCAATAATTCTCTCCTGAAAAATAGACCTGAAAGGCAACTATTTGGACAACGTCATATCATAAAATGACCCCGAATTTTGGGTGCGTGGCAGGCGGGCGCCTGCCACGCACCCAAAATTCGGGCTGCCTTAATTCTGTGACATTTGTCAAACTATTCATCCTATGCCTGAAATTTCCAAAAAGTCTTCAACAGAACGATCGAACCTTCTTCGGGTTGGTTTAATCCAGATGCGCTGTGAGAAGGCAGCCATCGCCGAGAACCTGTCAGGTATTGCTGGCTATCTGGAAGAAGCCGCCCGGCTGGACATCGATATCGTCGGCTTTCCTGAGATGAGCCTGACCGGTTATGTCGATCCGACCAACGCCCCAGAAGCAGTGCTCAAACTGGATGGCCCTGAGATCTCCCAACTGCTGCAGGCGACTCGCCCATTTCCAGGCACCGTACTGGCTGGGCTGGTCGAAGCCAATCCGGATGGTAAGCCCTTCATCACCCAGATTGCTGCCCGGCGTGGGCAGCTCCTGGGCTATTACCGTAAGTTAACGATCAAGGATGAAGAGGTCCTGTGGTTTTCCCCCGGCGGACAAGTCCCTATCTTCCAGCATGACGGCCTGCCTTATGGCATAGCTATCTGCGCCGACCTGACCAACCGGGACGTGTTTTTTGAGGCCAATCGGCAGGGCGCCAGGATAATCTTCGAACTGGCCGCTCCGGGTTTGTACGGGGAGCGGCATCCACGCAACTGGCAGGCGGGGTATGATTGGTGGCAGTCGGAATGCCAAAACTATCTGTCCGGCTATGCCCGCGATTTCAACACCTGGATTGTTGTTGCCACCCAGGCCGGAGCGACACGGGATGAGGATTTCCCCGGCGGAGCCTTCGTATTCGCCCCGGGAGGTGAACGTATTTTCACGACACCAGATTGGCAGCCTGGCGCCGTTTTCCTGGAAATCAACCTGGAAACCCAGCGCGTTGCCCAGCTGTCATAACCTAAATTGGGAGGCGTTCTGAGGTACTTCCCATTGAAAGGAGCGCATCTTGAGCATCCGGCCCGAAGTTAACCAGAGGTAAACATTGAGGGTAAACTCCTGGAACTGGGGCGGCTGTATTTTACGGTAGCATTTGCGGACCGCCTCTATTTGAAGACGAAGAATTCGTTCAACGACCGAAAAACTCAAGAATGGGCTTTTAGGTTTTTTTTCGGGACGACGCCCCCGAAAAGAACCTAAAAGCCCAAAAATCATCCTTCCCATTGGCCATCATTTAGTGTACAATTGTTCTGTATACGGTGAGTGCCCCCTTTAGATCTGCCCCGAATGGCGTTCATTCGGAACTGAAGACAGACCACTCACTGAACTGATGGAGGCAAGATGTATCACACAATAATTATCGCCGGCAACCTCGGACGCGATCCCGAAATGCGTTACACTCCTTCGGGCCAGGCCGTGACCAATTTCAGTGTTGCCACCAACCGGCAGTATACCGCTTCTGACGGAACCCAGGTCAAGGAGACCATTTGGTTCAGGGTATCCACCTGGGGCAAGACGGCCGAAGTTTGCAACCAGTACCTGCGCAAAGGCAGCAAAGTGCTGGTGGAAGGCCGTCTGAATGCCGACCCTCAAACGGGTGGGCCGCGCGTCTGGCAAGGTCAAAGTGGCCCAGGCGCTTCGTTTGAAGTGACTGCCGGAACGGTTCGCTTCTTATCCAGTCGCAGCGAAGATGAAAGCTATTCAAGCGGCGATGGAGGCTACAGCAAATCGACGTCTTCCAACGACGACATTCCATTCTAAGTTACCAAACGATAATCATGGCAGATGCAGCCGGCGCGCCAGTTCTCCTTCAGACCTGGTGGGCTGGCTGTGTCCGTCCTATTAACAGGAGGCCCGATGTCTGAAGCATCCTCGCGCCCGCAACCAGGACAGTTTCCACCTCTGGAAATCCCATCCGATCTGGAAGAGCAATATATCAATCTGGTGCGGATTTCCCACACACCATCGGAGCTGGTTTTTGACTTTGCCCGCCTTTTGCCAGGCTCGCTGCCTGGACAGGTGCGATCACGCATCATTATGTCGCCTTTAGGCGCTAAACTTTTCTTCCGGGCGCTGGCAGAAAATCTATCGAAATATGAAGCTGCTTTCGGAGAAATCCAGCTTCCAGGCAGTTCTTCCTTAGCAGAGCATCTGTTCAAACCAAACAATCCACCTGACTCACCGGACAAAAAATAAGCGTTTCGGGTGGAAGAGATGCCGAGCTGGCCTATCTTATGGAGTAGATAAATAGCTATGGAACAAATTGAGGAAATAGCTGAACGAATCCGCAGTTCATTCGATGTCCAAAACGCCGCTCGCGACCGGGCGCTTGCCCAATCCCGGACCCTGATCCGTTACTGCGCGCACGCCATCCGGGCGGCCCATCGCGAGGAAGGCGATCTGGCACTTGAGAATCTCGGCGAAGCCAAGAAAATCGTCAATACCTTACGAACAGATCTGGCCGATCATCCCGACCTGTATTTCGCCGGCTATACCCAGGACGCCTTAAAAGAGTATGCCGAGGCCAGCATCGTCTTCGCATTATTGAAGAACAGAGCCTTACCAACCCCTGAAGATCTGGGGCTGGAATACGCCACTTATCTGAAAGGGTTGGCCGAAGCGGCAGGAGAGCTGCGCCGCCGCTGTTTGGATATCCTTCGCCACGGCCATTCCCAAGAAGCTGAACGTTTGCTCAGCCAGATGGACGACATTTACGCGATCCTGGTCACGATGGACTATCCGGACGCCATTACAGGTGGGTTGCGCCGCCTGACAGATATCGTGCGCGGTGTAACCGAGCGGACCCGAGGCGATATGGCTATCAGCTTGCGGCAGCACCAGCTGGAACAAAGTCTTCAGCGAGTTGAGAATCAACTCAGTGAGTTTTCAGCCGGGTAAATGAACGTTCGTCTGAACGATCCACCCCAATAACCTATGCGCACTATTCGGGCATCCGAAATCGGCACCTACCTGTATTGCCAGCGTTCCTGGTGGTACCAGAAACGCGGTGAACCCTCTGAAAATATGGGGGAAATGCACAGCGGAAACGAACTGCACTTCCGGCATGGCAGGGCGGTTTACACGGCCGGCTGCTTGCGCGTTCTGGCATATGGGCTGCTTTTGGCCGCGCTGATATTGTTGGCCGTCTATTTCACCAAACAGCTTATTTAAAGCCGGTATGCAAAGATGTTGTTCTTAGCTGTACTGCTTTTATTTGCAGCGTTGTGGTTATTCTGGCAAGCCAGCCGCAGCCGAAAATCTGCCGGCATACCCGGTGGTCGCATTATCTACACCGATACGCAGGCCTGGGGTGCGGTAGAAAAACCGCTCTATGATCCAGCCAGCGGTTTGACCGGCAAGCCTGATTATCTCGTCGACCAGGGCAACCAGATCATTCCGGTAGAAGTAAAATCCAGCCGGGTAAAAGATGGGCCCTATGATTCGCACATCTACCAACTGGCTGCCTACTGCTTGCTGGTTGATCGAACATACGGTAAACGCCCGGCCTATGGGATCATCCACTACCCTAATCGAACATATGCAGTTGATTACACACCCAGGCTTGAAGACAGCCTGCTGGATCTTTTAGAAGAAATTCGAAGACAGGACCGCCGCAAAGAAGTTGACCGGTCGCATAACGCGGCGGCGCGCTGCCTGGCCTGCGGTTATCGCAATATTTGCGATCAACAAATCTATGAATGATTGATTTCAAGTATCTGCTTTGACAACGTCATATTAAAAAAAGGACACCAAATTTCTTCGAGTGTGACGTTGTCAAGCTACCAGGCCTGAGCACAAAATCTGGACGAAATGGGTGTATGGGAATCTCAGGGGTGGTACATCACGCTCACACAGAGCTTTCCATAGACCCATTTCGATCAATTTCACTTTTAACAGAATTCCAACTATAATTGTCTCGCCATGGTCAAAAAGAGTGCCCCTTTTCAACACATAGCCATCGCAGCCCATCCCCAGGTTCCCGAAGCCGCTCAGGCCGCGATTGACATCGCAAATTATTTAAACCGGCGTGGTGTCGCGGCTGAACAGGGCATGCTTTACGATGACAGCTTGCAAAACGATGTTTTAAATGGCAAATTCGATCTTCTGATCGCCCTGGGCGGGGACGGCACGATGTTAAGAGCCGGCCATATCTGCGGACCTTCCAATGTACCGATCCTGGGTATCAACCTGGGACGCTTTGGTTTCCTGATCGAAATCCGTTATACCCAGTGGCAGGAGTGCCTGGACAACTTGCTGGCCGGCAATTATTGGCTGGAAAAGCGGATGATGCTGATGGCCGAGCAGTGGCGAAAGGATGTCAGGCTGGGTTTTTGGGAGGTCTTAAATGAAGTCGCTGTCAGCCGGGGGCAAATTTTGCGTCCGATCCAGCTCACCGCTGAAGTGGACGGACGCTTTCTGACAACCTACGTGGCCGATGCACTGATCGCCGCAACCCCAACTGGATCAACCGCTTACGCCCTGGCTGCAGGTGGCCCAATTTTGCCACCAGAATTACGCAACATCTTATTAGTACCGGTCGCCCCACATTTATCGATTGACCGCGCCATTGTTTTGGCAGAAGGCTCTTCTGTCAGCATTGTCGTCAAAACAGACCACATGGCTGTAATGAGTGTCGATGGGCAAACGCCGATAGAATTAAAGGACGGCGATCGGGTGGATGCCCGATCGAGCGAACATACCGTCCAATTTGTTCGCTTTCAAGATCCTGGATATTTTTATCGGAATCTGACGCCCCATATGAATCAAAATCCATCTGCAGGTAATTCAAGATGAGTGAAAATCCCGAAACCCTCTATTGTGCTAATCATCCCAATGTTGAAACCACGCTGCGCTGCAATCGTTGCGAAAAACCGATTTGTGCTCGCTGCGCCGTCCTTACCCCCACCGGCTATCGCTGCAAAGAATGTGTCCGAGGGCAGCAAAAGCAATTTGATACCGCGACGTGGCTGGATTATCCCTTGACGATCGTGATATCCGCTTTGCTTGCCTTTATTGGCAGCCAAATCGTTTCATTTATAGGATTCTTTACGATCTTTTTAGCGCCTGTCGCCGGCGTCATAATCGCGGAAGCGATCCGGATGGTCGTCCGCAGGCGTCGTTCGAAACGTCTATTTCTCACAGCAACCGTGGCCGCTGGTGTTGGCAGCGCCCCACCTCTCTTAATGATATTATTCGGTATGCTTGCAGGCGGCGGATTCGGGCTGCTGTTGGGGCTTGTGTGGCAAGGCGTCTATACGTTTACGATCATCACGACCATCTATTACCGGCTATCGGGCATCCGTTTATAAGTTTTTGGATGGCGCTTGAGGAAACTCTGTGGGCGCCGCCCCAGAGATTACCAAAGGCCCTTTACGATCCTTTACGAACCAGGAACATAAACCGCTATGCTGACCGAGCTTCGCATCGAAAATTTCGCCATTATCGACCGGTTAGAACTTCATTTCCGGCCAAACCTGATTACCTTTACCGGCGAAACCGGAGCAGGAAAATCCATTATTATCGACGCAGTTGAAACGATCCTGGGAGGGCGCGCCGATACGACCTTTATACGCAGCGGTTCAGAACGGGCAAGTCTGGAGGCCATCTTTCGGATTCCGGAGGCGAATCGTACAGCCATTCATCTGATTCTGGACCGGGAAGATTTGCACGACGATCCTGATTACCTTTCGCTGAGCAGGGAAATTCGATCATCGGGACGAAACATAGCCCGGGTTAACGGGCGCAGCGTGAATGCCTCCCTCCTCCGGGAACTGGGCGAATTCCTGATTGATGTTCATGGACAGTCAGAACACCTCTCCTTGTTACGGGTTAACCAGCACCTGGGGCTGCTTGATGCGTATGCCATGGCCAATCAAACGATCCAATCTGCTTCACCGGTCAAAGACCTGCTGGATAGATACCATCAGATCTATCGCCAGTGGGTCAGCGTTCAGCGCGAACTGGAAAAGCTCCATCAATCCGAGCAAGACGCCGCCCGTCGAGCGGACATGCTGAATTTTCAAATCAACGAAATCGAAACGGCCCGCTTACGACCTGGCGAAGAGGAAGACCTGAAAGAAGAACGCAACCGGCTGGCTAACGCTGAAGGATTGGCGTCACTTTCACAGGAAGCCCTGCTTGCGCTGGATGAAGGCGGTCCGGAATCGCAGGCGGCTACCGATTTATTGGGGCAGGTCGTCGCTGCGCTTCAAAGCCTGGCCCGTTTAGATCCATCTCAAGCCAACCTGGCCGAACAGTCCCAGGCCGTTTTTGAAAGCCTGAGTGATCTGGCTGCCAATCTTCGCGATTATCAGGAAAACATTGAATTCAATCCAAAGCGTCTGAATCAGGTCGAAGAACGCCTTGGGGCGATCTACATCTTAAAGCGTAAATACGGCGGTTCTATCCCGGAAATTTTAGAATTTGGCATTCGAGCTCAACAACAACTGGACGAGATCACCCACGCTGAAGAGCGGATTGAGGTGCTGACCCAGGAGCAGGAAAAGCTTCTCTCTCAAATTGGGCTGCTTGGCAGTGAACTCTCGCAGGTTCGCCGGGTTGCAGCCGAACGATTGGCTGGCGCGCTCGAAACAGAACTGGACGATCTGCAAATGTCGGGAGCCCGGTTCATGGTAGATTTTCAACACCAGCCCGATCCCCACGGCGCCCCATTTTCTGCCGGAGAGCGGGTTGCATTCGATGCCAATGGGTTGGAACGCGTGGAATTCCTGATCGCGCCTAATCCAGGAGAAGGGTTCAAGCCGCTCGCCAAAATCGCCTCAGGCGGTGAAACCTCGCGCTTGATGCTGGCCTTGAAAAATGTACTCGCGCGGGCTGACCAGATTCCAACCCTGATTTTCGATGAGATCGATCAGGGGATAGGTGGTCGGGTCGGCGCGGTGGTTGGCAAAAAACTCTGGTCACTGGCGCAAGAACACCAGGTGCTTTGCATCACTCACCTGCCGCAACTGGCCGCTTATGGGGATCAGCATTTCCGGGTGCAAAAGGAGATCCATGACGGCCGGACCAGCACCCAGGTGATTCCTCTCGAGGGTGAGCCTCGCCTGGTTGAACTTGCCCAAATGATGGGCGAGGTCAGTGATGGCACCTTGCGGTCCGCCCGCGAAATTTTACAGGCTGTGGGCCGGCGAACTTCGCCCTCCCAATAAGCGCCCTCCACCTCCTCCTACGAAGATACTGGTGTGGGCTTTCGAGATGTGTAGATGTGGTGTTCAGTTTGGCCGGCATCCACCGGCCAAACTGAACACCACATTTCATTTTCTATAGCTTATGCGTGCTCCCTATTAAACCCTCTGGTATACTTGTATCAAACATACTGGCACATTAAGGATTTGATTGCAAACAGATCACAATTTCCTCAAGGCCTCTGAGTAGATGAAACCTGGGCTGCAGGCAGCATCGGGGAGCCATACAGGGGACCTGCACAAAGTTAGGATCCGGCAGAAGTTACGGGGATAAAACTTCCGCCGGATTTTCTTTTAACTGGTTCTTCGAGTACCATCACAGAGTGTCCCAAAGAACCTGTTAACTGGCCGTCTTGGAAATAGGCCAGATTTTCATGCGTGCGGGTGGCCTGGGCCCATGAGCGCTCATTGGGAATTGCTGTGATGTTACCCCAAATCTGGGGGCTCCCACAGAATTTCCCAGAGAGACTGTTAACTTTTTTGGGCCCATTGCGAAATTTGTTGTACAATTTCACCATGCCCACTGTTAACGAAATTATCGCTATGCGCGAGCAGCGTCGAAAACGTCAGAAGCGCAATCCTGAACGCCGGCTGGGCATCGGGTGTAGTCTCCTCCTGAGCTTGCTGGCCTCAATCGCTATAATTACTTCGGCGATCTTTTATACCAATCTGGTTCAAGATTTGCCGTCCTTAGAGGCGCTGCCCGTGCTGCTCAATCCATCCGATGGACAGCTTTTACACCCCACCCGGATCTACGACCGCAGCCGCGAACACGTATTGCTTACGTTGCAGGATCCAGCAGCACAAGGCAGCCAGTACTTACTCGTGCCGCCATCGATCGCCGCTGCCGACCCGCTCGCAGACAGCAATAATTCAGAACCCTCTCTATCCGAAGGGGGGTATCTGCCTGCCAGCCTGATTGCAGCCACCATCGCTTCAGTTGAACCCGGTTTTTGGTCAGCACCTGGCTTCCCATTGGCCGGGATCGTCCGTGGCGGGCAATCAACCATCGCCCAGAAAGTCGTTTCCGATCTACTGCTATGGAATGAACCGGCAGGTTTACGGCGCACTTTACGTGAGCGCCTTCTCGCAGCACAAATTACAGCTCGCTACGGGAAAATCAAAGTTTTAGAATGGTACCTGAATAGCGCCAAATACGGCCACCTGGTATATGGCGCTGACGCCGCCGCGCGAGTATATTTTGGGAAATCAGCTACCGAACTCAACCTGGGCGAATCCGCCTGGCTGGCGGCAATTTCTCGCAGCCCGATGCTACCGCCGGATGCTGAACAACAAGCCGAAGTACTTCAAACCATGCTCGATCAGAGGTTGATCGATGCCCAACAGGCGGCTCAGGCCAGGCGGGTCCGGCCAGCCACTCAAGTCTACCCTGCGGATAACCTGAATCCCGCCGGGGCTTTTACTCGTTATGTACTCGCCGAGCTTGACAAAACTATTGATCGCACCCGGCTTGAGCGTGGTGGCTTGCAGATCGTGACCAGCCTCGACTACGAGCTTCAAATCCAGGCTGCTTGCACCATTAATGCCCAACTGGCTAAATTGGGCAGCCAGTCCATCAGCTCAGCCGGCGAAATGGATTGCGTTGCAGCTCGACTGCTGCCAACCCTGGCTTTCAATTCATTCCCCACGACGCAGAACCTGACAGCAGGCGCGGTCATCCTGGACCCAAAAACGGGTGAAATCCTGGCATTGGCAGGCGATCCTGCCATCCAGAACAATCATTCGCCCGGCAGCATGCTGACTCCCTTTATCTACTTGACTGCCTTCACGCGCGGTTTGAGCCCGGCCAGTCTGCTTTGGGATATACCTCCGCAAACTGACCAGGTTGCCTATCAAAATTTCGATGGGCAATATCATGGCCCGATGCGCCTTCGTTCCGCATTTGCAAACGACTACATAAATCCAGCCGCCCAGCTATTTGAGCGCCTCGGCCCTGAGAACGTGTTCCGCACCGCCAAACAGCTGGGATTAGCATCTTTGGACACTGAATATCTTACAGGCGAACCATCCAGCCTGCAGGACAGCCAGGCAACCTTGTTGGAATTGACCCGTGCCTTTGGCATTATCTCCAACCAGGGTTCGATCAGTGGCCGGCCAGAAGATTTACCTGCCCGCAATTCGATTGCAACACCCGTCGAGAATAGAACCGACCAGATCCAGCAAGCTGCAACCCTGATCCCATTAGCCACGCTGGAAATGCAAGACGCCGGTGGACAGATCTGGCTGGATTGGAACATCAGCCAATCCAGGCCCGTGATCACACCTCAGCTGGCCTATCTGGTCACCAACGTACTTAGCGACGAGGCTGCTCGCTGGCCCAGCCTCGGGCACCCCAATGCGCTGGAAATTGGTCGTCCGGCTGCAGTCAAACTTGGCCGAGCGATTGTTGGGGAGGACACCTGGACGATTGGTTATACCCCCCAACTGGTTACCGGTGTTTGGGTTGGTTCATCAGATCCCGCTTCTGCTACCAGCGAACAGTCTGTAGGAGCCGATCCATCGATTGCAGCTGCGATCTGGCACGCCATCATGCAGTACGCTCACCAGGATTTACCCACCGAAAACTGGGTTCAACCAGCTGGCGTTACGACCGTCGAAGTTTGTGATCCGTCCGGTATGCTCCCCACCGTCGACTGCCCGTCTGTGGTAAGCGAGGTATTCTTAGCCGGCAGCGAGCCAACTCAAAGCGACAGTCTCTTCCAATCAGTCCAGATCAATCGCGAGACGGGACGGCTGGCGACTGTATTTACGCCGGCAGCATCCATCGTTGATAAAGTATTCATGATGGTCCCTCCGGAAGCGCAAACCTGGGCGAGAAACGCAGGCATTGAGACGCCACCTGAGACCTACGATGTTATTGCGGATCCAGGCAATCCATCCCCTTCGGCTCACATCGATGAGCCTGCCATGTTTGCACATGTCAGCAAACAGGTCATAATCAAAGGCAGCGCTAAGGGAGATCAATTTGCGTATTATCGCATCCAGGTCGGAAAGGGACTTAACCCCCAGGCCTGGTTCCAGGTAGGCGATGATATCGCCAAGCCAGTGGAGAACGGCGCGTTAGCCAGTTGGGATACCAGCGATCTCAGTGGACTTTATGCAGTTCAACTGTTAGTCGTGCGCACTGACCAGCGAGTAGACAGTGATGTCATTCAGGTTACGATCGACAATCAACCACCAGAAGCCAGCATCCTTTACCCGGCTGATGGTCAGGTGCTCTCAGAGAAACAAATCACATTCCAGGCTGACGCCGCGGACAATCTGAACATCAAGGAAGTCAGCTTTCTGGTCGATGGCCGCCTGGTCAGCTCATTGACTCAAGCGCCCTTCGCCGCCGTCTGGCAAACATCGCCCGGTTCTCATACGCTCAGGCTTAAAGCCACTGATCTGGCTGGCAATACAACGGAAACCGAGATTCAATTTAGCGTCAAACGGTGAACCTAAATCATCGTGGTGCGTTGGGGTGCGTGGGGGTGAACGACCCCACGCACACCCATTGCACCATAAATTCACAGAATTAATAAAAAGCGCCAGCCTGGAGGCTGGCGCTTTTTCGTTAATGCTTGGAAAAACCTTACGGTACGCTCAAAACGAAGTAATCAAACTCGACATCAATGGGCGTTACATTGAAAGAAGACACCGACAACCCGGCGTAACCCGATTTCAAATTCTTGTCAGTGACTGTCCTCACCTCGGTACCGTTGATGCCGAGGGTCAGATTATTTCCCTGGCAGACGGCAGTGTACTCATTGACATCTTTACCCATCTTGATCAATGTTGAGCCGCCTGAAAAGAGCAACCGGTAATCATTAATGCTTCCATCGAAATACAGGATGGTGTACTCTCCATTATTGGCGATGTTGAATTCGTACCAGCCGGCATCCGAGTAGCGGCACAGCAAACTGACATTATTGTTGTTTCTCCCCAGGTTCGCTGCAACCGTATCGATGCGTACGTCAGCCATGGAGACCGCGTCATTATAAAAATAGACCCAGGTGTTCTGCTGATCGATCTGGAATTTCAGATTACTATCGACCGTTTGAGCAACAAAGCCGTCATCCGATCCATTGGTCAGGAAATATAACCAATCACCCAATCCGCCATCGAAATCTGTTGCATAATAAATATCGCCAGACGCTGAAGCGTTCGGATTGACCGTCTCTGTGCTGGTTGAACCGCCATTCTCATTGCCGCCATCGCCCGGATTGAAAGTGGCGCTCACTTCCAACGACCGTCCGTTGAGCTGACCATCTAACACTTCCCCATTCGCCCAGCGCAAAACTTCTACGGAAAGCGTATCGGTGGGCTGGTGGCTGCGCAGGATATCGCAGTAATCAGACATCGTCCCGTCGGTTGCCAGCACCAGATTCTCCATCATGGTGATGATATCGCCGGGCTGGACGCCGGCCTGATCAGCCGGGGAACCGGATTTCACGGACGAGACCCAGACACCGGTCAGGCTGCCGTCTTCTGTTCCAACTGCCTGTCCGTTGACGCCGATGGTATCGATATCCTTCCCAGTTTGCAGCTGATCGATCACATCTACTGCGATATCTTTGGAAATACCAAACGCCTGGCGGGTCGTGGCGTTGCCGGCGTAATGCACGCCCAAAACCTGCCCATCGGAATTGATCACCGGACCACCCGAGTTGCCGGGGTTGGAAGAGGCATCATATTCAATTACAGAATCGACCGATGACCAGCTGGTCTCTCCATTTGCTTTGGCTTTCGAAATAACGCCTTTAGTTAAAGTGAATTCTGGATCTCCGAGCGGGAAACCGGCCACATAAATATCCATCCCAACGTCAATCGGTCCCCCAAACCAATCCAGGTAAGGGTAGCCGTCACCGTCAATGTCGATGACTGCCAGATCCGAGCACTCCGAAACGCCCAATACCCGGGCGTTATGCGGCTCAGTTTCTCCGCCAACCCAGACTTTCAGCAACGCTGATCCGGTAACCACGTGGTTATTTGTCACAGCAATACCGGAGGGATCGATAATGAATCCGGACCCACGACCGGCCCCGTTCAAAACCAGTCCGAACTCCGGATCGATAAACGTTCCCTGAGATTCGATCTGGATGACGGCCGATTTGACGTCTTGCAGGCTGTTCACCGCTTGAGAAGCCGGTTCGGGAGTGGCAGACGGCTCGACAACAGCTTCCGTAGGTGGTGCCGGTGAGGGTTGAACTGGCGCTTCGGTCGGGGTCGTATCACCTCCGGAAGGCGCCATACAGGCCAGGCTGACAAGCATCACAAATATGACGACCCACAAGATGGGTTTTAGAATCTTGGAATCCATCGTTCATTCTCCTCGCTGATGAAAACGGTTATCTGATGGGGAATTATCTTGAAACTGGACCATCCATAGCAGATTATCCAAGTTTATCATTTGTTGTGAATCTTGCAGTAAAAAAACCGTTTAAAACAACGGAACTTTTCCATTCTGTTAGCCAGTTGACGGCCTGTAGAGGGGGAGCACTAAAATTGTGTAGATTGTCTTCTACAACATTTGCATGCTCCCTGTAGAGGTTCATCACATCACTATTGGTTATTGGGTGCCAATATTTTGGCAGTCGTTGAAAAAGCCAGAGGAGGCAAGTGGTTGCGAGGGAAAAAGCCCGAGCGATCCACGTCATCCTGGGCGGCTAGAATTCCCCCAATGATCTCAGCCCGATAAAAGATGATGATATGCGCGCCGCGTGGGTGTTCCTGGCCATAAAGAACATCGAGCAGTTCTACAACCCTGACCTGCAATCCGGTTTCTTCGAGACATTCTCGCTCTGCTGCTCTGGCAGGGTCCTCTCCGGCGTCTACGAATCCTGCCGGCAGTGTCCACAGGCCGCGTTGAGGGTCATTCGCCCGGCGCACCAACAGTACAGCCCCATCTCGTTCGACTAAAACTGCAGCTGCCACTTTAGGGTCTGCAAAATATACCCAATCACATTGGGGACAAACTTTACGCAGGCCACCAAAGCGGTCTGCCTGCGTCAATTTAGTCCCGCAGCGCGGGCAATATTGGATCTCTTCAGTTACTAACGCCATCAGATTCGTTCACTTTAGGATTCTTTGAGAAAGTTGACAATGACACGTAAAAAGGTAACCAAAATTTGATGTGTGTGACGGGCGATCGCCCGTCACACACATCAAATTTTGGGAGAAATCTTAGAATGCGACATTATCAAGGTAAATAGCTTAGAACATGAAACGGATTTTGTCGTAGAGATTGAGCGTCCTTGACGCATAATCCCTGCAAAATGATTTGCCGACGATCCAACCTGAAAGGCGGCTATTCGGTCCTTAGCCAGATGATGACCGGCGTAATAATACTGCCAGTAATCCGCTTCCGATCGCAATCAAGGCCAGGAAAATCTCAGCGGCTCGCCAGTAAATCCGCCCGGAAGGCGGAGGCGCTTCAACCGGGCTCTCCGTTGGGGCGGGTATCAATTCCGGCGCGGGAAGCGGTGTTTCCGTAGGAGCAATGGCTTCGGCTGCGCCCGCAGCTGCAGCCGCGGCGGTGTCGGTAGCCTGATCGGCGGAAGGTTGCCCACCGCCACCGGAAGGCGCGGTCAGTGCTGCCGGCGGCTCAGCCTGAATACCTTCTGTTGTTTGGGTTGGAGCCGCCATCATCATTATCCCGGGAGGAGTCCCTTGCGGCTCGAGCCCCTTTTCACTGTATTCTTGAGCTTCAGGTACGGCCGCGGGCATTTCGACCTCACCAGATTCAGGCGCCTGGGGCGCCGCCTCCTCAACGATCCGATTTGCTGCACCGAATTGAGCTGTTTGAACGGCCGGTACAGTCAATAAATCGCCAACAACCACGAACACCAATAAAATACTGGCCAACACCGAGGCCAGACGCAAAACCGGGAAAATCCGTGGGGTTGAACGACCTTTAGCCCTGGCGCCGACCATATCAGCCGTCAGGGTAAAATTCCGCGGAGCCTTCATCTTCGGCTGACTTCGCAGCACCCGGCGGGTACGGCGCAATTCCTCCAACCCATTTTGAAGCTCCGGGCTATGCTGTAAACGTTCCTCCAGCCGCTGGCGCTCTTTTTGGGATAGATACCCATCTAAATAAGCCGATAAGTTTTCCCATTCTCGGGAAGAAATATTCTTCGTCATGGTTCACTCTCATCTACCAGACGAAAAGCAGCCGGTAAAAGTTCCCAAAATCCTTGCAAACAATCCCTCATCCGTACTCTGGCTCTGGCCAGGCGACTTTTCACCGTTCCAAGCGGTTTTTGGATGACATCTGAAGCATCCGAATAATCAAATCCCTGAATATCAACCAGGATGACAACGGTCCGAAAATCTTCGGCCAACTCATCCAGACACCGCTGGAGCGCCAGACTTAGCTCTGCTCGTTCTGCCGATTCTTCAGGCGATTCGCCAGGATCAGCCAACCAGCGAGGCGATTCAATCGTTTCGTCATCTTCGTCCACCGGCTCTAAAGGCGTGGTCGGCCGGCGTTTGCGCCAGCGCAACTCGTCATAACAGGCATTCGTGACAATCCGCAATAGCCAGGATTTAAACGATCCACCCCGGTAAGATTTCAAACTCCGATAGGCGGAAATAAAAGCTTCCTGAGTAGCATCTTCTGCCGACTGGGATTCACCCATCATGCGAAAAGCCTGGCTGTAAACCAGATCCTGATAGGCCAAAACCAGACGATTGAATGCAGCCAGGTCGCCAGCCTGAGCGTCTTGGATTAAGCCAGCTTCATCCATGGGCACGGTTCTTTCGTAAAAAGGCAACAGCGATCGCTCGCCAGGCTAAAATCGCCAGTGCCGAAAATCCCCCCAATACTACAACAAATATGGGCAGGATCGGGGTGTTCAGTCCATTATGATTGACCAGGCCTAAAATAACACTTCGCAACCAGGCCGCCATGGGGCCAGCTATGACCATGGCCCAGAGTGGGCGCCATAACTGCCGATACTGGCTGGCTATTACAGGTTCATACACGCCGTAGAATGGGGCAATGAGGAACCAGGCCACAGTCAATGGAAACCAGGTTGTTAACATGCGCAGACCTGCCGTGGTCGCTTCGCCATGAGATGCAAAACCGACCACAGTAACCAGGGTCAATACGACCAGGTCGCCGATCAGAAGACTCATCGTTTTAGAAGAAAGCTTTCCTTGTGGCATTTCACCCAATCCTATCGCAAAGCGAAAAAAGCGGCAAGGGCCAGGCTGAGGGCATGAGAAATTCCTATCCTTGAGATTAGCACGCGATCACAACTGTTTCGCCACAAACTCCAGGTTATGGCTGAGTAGTTTGACAATGTCACATTAAAAAGGGTTACTTAAATTTCGATGTGTGTGTGGCGGCCGCCACACACACATCGAAATTTGGGAGACTTCTTCGAACGTGATATTGTCAAGGTATTAAAATAATAATCGTTCAATGGTTCGCGTGGCCCGGTTGCAATGACATCAACGCGATGATTTGCTCCAGGGCTGCCTCGTAGCGCAGCGCTTCCCCCCCAAAACCTTTCTGAAAACTTTCCGCTTCGTTCCGGTGACTAAAACATAACACGGATGGAGAACAACAGACTGTGACATCACTATTCACCAGAAAAACTGCCTGAGACACATTGATTTTTTTCACATATAGAAAATCAGTTGCCAAGGCATTCAGGGCTTCTGGGTGCTGCCCGAGTAGCAGCAAGCCGCAGTGAGGGCAGCAGGCCACCAGTTGTCCACCTCCAGGGAGCTGGATTGTGAAAGAAGTACGGCTCTCAATCGAATGGCCGCACTGATTGCACCGCCTGGCCGCCACAATTCTTTCCTGAGCAGGCGCCCATGCAATCCCACCCTGTATGCGCATCGCCGATCCTGAATTGACCAGCTGGTTCATATCTCGGTAAGCTGTCGCAATCGAAATATCAAAATGGGTCATCAAATCCTGAGCCGTCAGTTTGTCTTGTTGCGAGAGCATCTCCAAAATTGCCTGCTGTCGAACGTTCATCATTGCCATGCACTACCTGCCTGTTCTAGAAAGGGCCTGGCCGGACGTCACAAACCACATTCATCTTTGTTGTTAATTCCCGAGTTAATCTACAATGAATCTCTGCCAATAAGATAATTTATGGTAATATTATCACAATTTATCATGAATTTGTCAAACTGGGCTTCTTGGCGCGATCTGATATGGTATCCACCACAGAATTTCCAGAAAAGCCTGCATCATTAAATGGTTAAAAGTTGAGTGTCCTAAGGAGCATCCGCATGAAATTACGAATATCCACCCTTGCCGGCCTGGTTTCTCTGATCGTCATGGCAGCCTGCGGGAGCGGTTCCGGCGGCGGAATCGAAGTCCAAGAGCCATGGATAAGAGCCGTGGGGGCGACCGAAAACAACGCTATGGACATGGGCACGATGATCCCCGATGCCAATCAAATGCCTGCCGAGCAGCCCACCGGCAGCATGATCGGCAGTACAGGCGCCGCGTTTATGACGATCAAGAATAACGGGAAAGCTGCGGATCGATTGGTGAGTGTAGACAGCGATGTAGCGGATGCGGTTGAAATCCATCTCAGCGAAATGAAAGATGATGTTATGACCATGCGCCAGGTCGATGGTGTGGAGATCCCGGCCGGCGGCGAAGCAGTACTACAACCGGGTGGCTATCACGTGATGTTGATCGGCCTCAAGCGGGAATTAGCAGTCGGGGAAAAAGTGAATCTGACCCTGACATTTGAAAAAGCCGGACAAATGTCGGTTGAGGCTGAAGTTCGTGCCATTCCTTGAGCGAAATCTTCCCAGAGTCCCCAAAAATTTGGGGCACTTTGGATTGAGAATTCGGGAGATCAGTTACTCTCAGTCAACTTTCACAAAGACCTCACGAGTTATCCCAGGACCTAACACAACTGGAGCTGGATACCCTTCCACTTGCAAGCTGAGATTGCCATCCAGGGGAGAGTAAGCCAGTATTTCCAACCGCGATTCTGGTACCAGGCCAATCTGGCTTAAATAACGCAATAATTCGGGATTCTCGTCAGCTACTCGCTGAACGGTGCCCGCCTGTCTGGGACGCAAATCTGCCAGGGGTTGCCCGCTTAACTCCGGCATTTGGAAATCGCGCGTCGGTATCGGATCACCGTGCGGGTCGATCTGAGGTTCTCCCATGACTTGCGCAATTCGCTCCTCAAAAGCCTCGGAAATGACGTGCTCTAATCGATCCGCTTCATCATGGACTTCATCCCATTCAAATCCTAAAATCTGGTGTAAAAACATCTCTAATAAACGATGATGTCGCAGAATTTCCAGAGCCGCGTGCTTACCTTCTTCTGTCAACATGGCTCCATGATGTTTCTGATAATCAACCAGGGCTGGCTGATATTCTGCCAGTTTCTTTAACATACCCGTCACAGAGGCTGCCGTTATCCCCAGGCAGTCAGCCAGCTGGTTGGTACTGACTCGCTCCTGGTTGCCGCCCAACTCATAAATACATTTCAGGTAATCCTCAACTGGCTGAGATAATTTCATTTTTGCCATGTTTAATTTCCAGTTTCGTGTTTTCAGGCAGGTCCCATCAAGGGCCGAACCGGCCAATACATCCTATTTATACCACGATGAATTGTGCGACTTGAATGGGTCTTTGGGGGCTGTCTTGGAAATAGGGTAGATTTTCATGCTTGCGGGTGGACTTTGTCCATGATGTCTCTTTGGGGATTCCTGTGGTGCTACCCCTCCCACAGAGATTCCGGAAGAGCCTCTTTGCGAATCTCTGGTATCTTTCACAGAATTACATGAAGAACCCCTTGAATGCAACCAGGTTGATATCACTTAAGTGGTATTTTCGCTAAGTCCTTTTACTTTGAAAAGTGGTTTATGATTCCGCCCGGGCAGTACAAACGCCCAGGCGGAATCACATAAAGTGTGCTTTGATTAATGGATAAACAAGCGCCAGATTTGGGCCACGAAAAAGGTCACCCCAAAACCCATTCCCAACGGAAGCAACGCGGCCACCGCTGTCCATTTCAAACTGCCGCTCTCCTTGTACATGGTGTAGATCGTCGTGCTGCAAGGATTATGGATCAGGCTGAAAAGCATTAAGTTTATGCCAGTCAACAGGGTCCAACCACCAGCCTGCAAGATGGACAGCGTGGTGGCATCCCCACCTTGAAACATCACACCCGCACCGCCGCCAGCCCCGCCCAGGTGAGCGACCAGTACAGTGAGCATAAGCACAGTCGGAATTACGATTTCGTTGGCCGGGATGGCGATCACGTATGCCAGCAAAATGACCCCATTCAAACCAATCAAGATGCCCAAGGGGTTGAGCAGATTAATCAAGTGTTCTGCCAGGCTGATGCCACCAAACTGGACATTCGCAACCAGCCATATGACAGCTCCAGCCGGAGCTGCAAACGTAACCGCCCGCCACAGCACCAGGATGGTGCGATCAATGACCGAAGTATAGATCGTTTGCAGCACCCGCGGCGGTCGATAGGGAGGCAGTTCGAGACTGAACGTCGAGACTTCGCCCTTCAAAACCGTACGGGAAAGACTCCAGGAAACAATGAATGTCAGCAGTACACCCAGCAGGGCCACACTTAGAACCGCTCCAGCAGAGATCAAGCCCGCCAGCGAGGCCGGCACCAGGGTGCCAATAAATATCGTTGCGATTAAGATCTGCGTTGGCCAGCGCCCATTGCAAAGGGCAAAATTATTGGTGATCATGGCTATCAACCGTTCGCGCGGGCTATCAATGATACGCGTCGATACAATCCCGGCAGCGTTACAGCCAAACCCCATCATCATGCTCAAGGACTGTTTCCCATGGGCGCCGGACTTTCGGAAGATATTGTCCAGGTTGAATGCAACCCGAGGCAAATACCCAAAATCTTCTAATAAAGTGAATAGCGGGAAGAAGATTGCCATCGGCGGCAGCATCACACTCATTACCCAGGCGGTCGCAAGATAGAACTCCATCGATAAAAAAGCCGCTCAACCACCAGGGCAGGCGCAGCGCATCCGCACCAGCATGCAACGCCGGGTAAATTTTGTCCAGGAAAAGTGTCGCCAGCCAGCTTGAGGGGATATTGGCGCCGGTAATTGTCAACCAGAAGATAATAGTGAATAGCAAAAGCATCATCGGGAAACCCCAGACGCGGCTGGTGACAATCTTATCAATGGTCCGATCTAAGTCAAATTGGGGTTTTTCTCCCGGTCGGGTGACGGCTCGATCGGCGATACGGGCTGCATCGGCATAGATCGTTTCCATCAACTTTTCGTGAAAGCTGCCTCCTGCCTCCCATCGCAAGGACTCCGCAGTGCTTAGTACATCCTCGGGCCTCAGATCGGGGTGAGTTCTTTGGGCCCGAGCATCAGGATTCATTCCAGCATTGGCGCCAACGTTCATCGGGTCGCCTCCAATCTCAATTCCAAATTATTGGCTGGGTCGGCAGAACTGCCATGACTCAAGTCACCTAATTCACCTTTCTGGATCGCTTCAATGATACGTTCATCGCCATCCAGCAAGCGAAGCGCTACCCAACGGGCATTGGGAAGGTCAGGAAATACTTGCGTAATCTGGTCAACGAGCTGGCTAATCAATCGTTTCAACTCTGGTGGCTCATTTTGAACTCGATAAGGCCGGTTGGCAACCTGCCCGGTGGCTACTTCGCTGATGGCTTGCAGCAACTCCGGGAAACCCTGATTGTAGCGAGCAGAGGTTGGCACCACCGGCACACCCAGGTCGCGCCCCAAACGGCGTTCATCCACCAGCAAATGATTACGACGGGCCTCATCCATCAAGTTCAAGCAAACGACAACACGATCGGTTATTTCTGCAACCTGCAAAACCAGATTCAAGTTCCGCTCCAGGCGGGTTGCATCCACTACCACAACAGTCACGTCGGGTTGGCCGAAAAGAATAAAATCTCGAGCAACTTCTTCATCGAGACTGGTAGCCAGTAATGAATAAGTACCTGGCAGATCGACCAGCTTATAACGATGCTCGCCATATTCAAACCCGCCCTCTGCGCGCGCGACCGTTTTGCCCGGCCAGTTGCCAGTATGCTGGCGTAAACCTGTCAGGGCATTAAATACGGTGCTCTTACCTACATTAGGGTTGCCCGCCAATGCGACCACAAAATCCCAGTCGTCCATATTCACGCCCAACTTCAATAGATTGGCAGCGTTATGGACCGGACAGGTCGTACAACCAGCCTGTGAATCTAAAGTCACTTGTTTCTCTGTCATTTCACCATCTCCATCTCTCGGTTGATATCAATCAATGCAGCCTGTTCTTTTCGTAAAGCAATCAATGCGCCGCGCACACGATAAGCAGTTGGATCACCGCTCGGACTAATCATGGCAGCCTCGATATGTGTGCCCGGAAGCAGACCGAGATCCATCATCCGGCGCCGTTCAGCGCCACGCAAGCGTGGGGAGAGCGCCTTGATTTGGGCTTGCTGCCCTGGCTTTAAGCTGGACAGCGTTTCATATTCAACCAATTGCTCCAATTCTGCTTCCGGCATAGCCTGAACAGAAATATTGGCGGCGACAATCGGTGCCAGCACATGCTCGTCGCCATTCGCCCAAAATTGGATCCGCTGAGGGGATTTTCCTGTGACCCGGATCAGTGTCCCCGGATATAAACCTTCGGCAACCAATTGGGCAAAGACGGCTTCGGGCTCATCCTCCAACTGGACAATACGGGCCACCTGATCCAACTCTATAGCTGTTAACGGTTGTTCGTCTTTGACGACAAGTTGCCCATCGGTAGTAGGAATTGGGTCGCCATGCGGGTCATATCTCGGATGGCCAAGTCTGGCTGCCAATTCATTGATTGCTTCAGGCGAACTGGTATGTTCGTAAACCTCTGCCAGATCATGCCACTCCGCTTCGTGGTAGCCGGTCTCTTCAGCCAAATATCGCTCCCAAAGCCGGTGGGATCGAATGACTTGCAAAGCATAAGCTCTCCCAGCAGGAGAAAGATGGGAACGCCCGTTTTGCCAGGTTATCAATTCCTGCTGCTCCATATCAGCTAACAAATCCGCGGCCTGATCCACACTGATTTGCAAAGCGCCGGCAACGCTCTCCAGGGTTGGCGGCTGGTGTTTCAACTCCATATTATGGATATGCTTGAGCGCATCCTCGTTCAAAACTCGCATTGACATTTTTCGCATGCGCTGCCAGCGAAAAATCAAACCTTGTTTGGGTCGAAATAGAACAAAAATAATAACAAGGATTAGCAATCCGGCTAACAATGCAAAAATTGGGTCGGGCATATTAATCCACCTTCCAGGTTTTCCCAAATTCCAACTAAGTTTGAGTAGAAAAAGCCACCAGTCAGCCGTCTCAAATTTACTTCAGACTATCTCGACGAATACATTGGGCTTACTTTACAAATTATATTATCAAACAAAATCAGATATGTCAATAAACTAATTTTATTTTTAGTTTATCCTAAATAAAACGGGGGAATAACTCAAATTTGATGAAAGAAAGGTCCTTGTGAGTTTGGGTTTTCTTATCCGATTCAGTTTAAATATATCCATAACCGCACGACGAGAACCACAAAAAGAGGTAAAATGTGGTCTGTTCCGACAAAATAGCTCCTTGCGGTTCTTCAGGTAGGTTGTTGGACGCGACCGCAGGTATTCGTTCCAGGTTACTGGATAAATTTATAACTTATGATGGACAATACAGATAATAAGCAGGGATCAACTACTGAGAACTCGAACCGACCGGAGAAGCGCTCGACCCGAGAGCGGGCAATGGTCATCATCGCCAATCTGGTCGCCTTCGGCCTTCTGGTTACAGCCGGATACCTGGCCTGGGATCGTTATCTCAAAGTTCAGGAACCGGGCAGTTCAGTCACGCAAGAACTTGCAGCCGTTGTTGCTGATCCGAACAATGACTCTCCTAAAGTGGATGCAGCTGTTGCGCTATCCCCGTTGAACGACCAGCCGGCCAGTTTTACAGAAGGGATCACCCGCCAGATTGAACTGGACACGCACATTCCGAAACGTCCAGAGGTAGATGTAGTCACTTATACTGTGGAGACCGGCAACAGTCTTTTCAGCATAGCAGAATTCCTTTGGCATCGAACCGGAAACCATTCTGTGGGGAAATTTCGATACCCTTCAGGATAATCCGCATTTGATCAAGCCCGGTCAGGTACTGAACATTCTGCCCACCAATGGGACTTATTACCAGTACCACGAGGGGGAGGATTTGAACGCCATCGCATCCCAATTTGGGGTCGATGTCCAGGATATTATCGATTATCCAGGCAATCCAATTGACCTGGCCGCGATTTCGTCCGGGAAACCCGGGATCGCCGATGGCACCTGGCTGATCATCCCGGGTGGAAAGCGGGCGCTGGTCGATTGGTCACCGCCCACAATTACCCGAAGCAACCCGGCTTCAGCTCGTTATTATGGCGCCGGCTACTGCGGCACGGTCTACACCGGGGCAGTCGGAACTGGCACATTTGTCTGGCCGACGACCGAGCATTTTATATCCGGTTACAATTATGCTCCTCCTGTGCATCCAGCTATCGATATCGGCGGTTCACTTGGCAATGCCATTTTCGCCACCGACAGTGGTGTGGTCGTTTACGCTGGCTGGAGCGATTACGGTTACGGCAACCTGATTGTCATCGATCACGGCAATGGCTGGCAATCCGCCTATGCTCACTTGAGCGGGGTTGGAGTCGGCTGTGGACAGAGCGTGTATCAGGGCTACTTGATCGGCGCATTGGGAAGCACCGGCAACTCCAGCGGCCCGCATTTGCACTTTGAATTGAGCCTGAATGGCGCTAAACTGAACCCCCTCGATTACGTACCCTAAGCATTCAGATTAGCTCTTGAAACTCATGCTAACGATCTGCGCCCAGGTTCTTTCGGAAATGCTGCGAGAGTCCCAAGAATTGGGGCGTGAGCGTGCGCACGCTCACGCCCCAATTCTTGGGTACCAACCCAGGGATTCACAATTGGCGTCTTAAACCAGGCGCTGGATTTATAATTGCCCCGAGTTCAGCTGAGACGCCAGCATCGCGAGATATGCGGGATCCTGATATCGTTCCAATAGAAAAGCAGGAGCATATTCCGGAAGCTGGCTCCCACTGACATGCCGGGCGAGCAGCTCTCCGCTGGCACAGGCAGCCATTATTCCAAAGCCGGACAGGCCACCAATCATATAAACCCCATCCACCGGAAGAGGACCGATCAACGGGCGATTCTCGCGCGTCCTGGTGTAATAGCCGCCATCTAAGGCCGGCCGTGGCAGCCTGCCAAGATAAGACTGCATACGCGGCAACATACAAATCAATCCCCGCACCAAAACTTCGGGGTAATAAGGATCTGCAGGGATCGGCCAGCTTGGCTCAACTACCGGCGTATGGTATGGCCATAGCATCAAGATCGTCTGACTTCCTTCCCCACCTTCCGGCCGGGTGTGCAGCCCGGCTGGTAGTTCATCCAATAACCAGCGGGTTTCCAAATCTTCGGCCAGCACCTGGCGCTCATCCTCCGAAAACACGAGTTGTTGAGGATCAGTCCAAATTAAAAGGGGAGCCTCCCGCGGCACGACTTCCAAAGGATCGTTGACGGCGACCTTTAAATGCAACTCAGAATAAAGAGGCAAATCAATGCCCAGCAGTCTGCTGATAGCAGGCATCTTTGGTCCAGCCGCCAGCACCACGATCTCAGCATACATCTCGCTTAGCCCTTCCCCCTCCACTCGCAACCGCGAATACTTACCGGGAAGGTGATGGATCGCCGTTACCTGAGCGCGAATGAAAGCTACACCGGCCTTCTTCGCTTAATTCAACATATACAGGCCAAACTGTTGGGCGCTGAGCCAACCTGCCCGACGAACGTGCAGAATCGCTTTGACTTCCGGAGAAAGATAAGGAAACCAGCGCCTGATCTTGGCTGCATCCAGGAATAAATCAGCCCCATCCAGGCCGGAATATCCTTGATCCGGGCTCCAATCCCCACTGGGCTGATACTCCGGATCTGAGACCATCCCGCGATGGATCCGCAGTGGCCCGGCTCCCATCTCGCTGGTTTCACGCGCCTCCTGTTCGAAGGAGGTCAACCGAGCCGGATCAGCCGTCATATAGAGATAGCCACGCCGGTTCATCCGAAAGGAATTGTGACTTTGGCGACCCAGTTCTTCCATCAGATCGAGGCTGCAATTCATCAATCCGACCATGGCATGACCGGGGCCTGGCCACCAGTTGCGATAACATTCCGTCGATTTATCACTGGTCAGGGTCAGTGGCTGGCGTTCGTCCACCAGGGCAATATTCTTGATCCCAAAGTGATTGGACAGGTAATAGGCCGCCGCGATCCCCGCGATACCCGCCCCACAAATTACTACATCGTACGATGTTGAGTTCATCCTGTAACTCCTGACAGAAGGCACCCAATCCAGAACACTTTACGGTAGCGCTTCACGCACTACAATTCTATCGCAACCGGGCAAATCGGGCCCTCTAAAGCGAACACAGTCCTGTATCCTTCTCTCATGAATTAACCAGATGTATTGACAAAATAAGGTGTCAGCGTGGGCGATCGCCCACGCTGACACCTTATTTGCTTTTTACTCAGGGATGAGTAAAAGAAAACGATCTCGCCACAACATGAAGCAGAGAGAGAAGATGAACGATCTAAGTCGTTCCCGGTATTCGACGCACAACCATTCGCACGCCCGGGCTGGGCTCCAGGGTAGCGCCCATATGAGGATGCACGTGTGATTCGACCAGTTCGAGCTTCACTTGCTGCAAAATCCGAGCAAGCACCAACCTGGCTTCGACCTGCCCAAATGCCGAGCCGATGCAGTTCCTTGGTCCGCCGCCAAAAGGCAGCCAGGCATAGGCCGGTTTGTGAGCTCCCGACGTGTGGCGGCCCGGATCGAAACGGTCCGGCTCTGGCCATTCATCGGGATGACGTTGGGTTAAATAAATCGAATAAATGACCCGCTGTCCGGATGGAATCCTGTAGCCTTGATAAACCAGATCACGAGCAGCCAATCGGGAGCCAAGATGGATTGGTGGGTATAAGCGCAAAGCCTCATCAACAACCTGCCCTAAAAAAGGAAGTTGATTGTAATGACTAAGCTCAGGGCGAGAATCATGCAATACCGTGTGAACCTCTTCTTCTGCCCAATTCAAAGCCCAGGGATGTTCCCCCAACAGGTAAAGCGCCCAGGCCAGTAAAGCTGTACTGGTATCGTGACCGGCTATCAACATGGTTAGCAGTTGGTCACGGATCAGATCAGCCTCCATTCCAGAGGCGATCAATACGCCCAATAGATCGCTGGGCTCATCGCTAGACTTCTCCCACACACGTCTCCGTTCTGCGATCAGGCGATACAGGTAGCTGTTCATTTGCTCGAGTGAGCGTTGGTATTGAGGCCGCGGGACGCCTCGCCAGATCATCCAAATGCCTGGCGAAATGAAGCGGATGGTATCCAACACAGCCTGCCACAACCGGTCCATTTCAGGGGTCAAGTCCACCTGGAACATTGTCTCAACTAGAATCAATAATGCAATTTTTCGCATTTCCACCAGCATATCGACGACTTCCCGGTCCTGCCAGCCAGCAACGATCTGATCCGTCCGCCTGACCATCGTGTCAACATAGCCGTCCAGCATGCGGCGATGCAACACAGGGTTCATTAACTGGCGAAGCTGATCATGACTGTCGCCGTCTTCAACCAAAACGCCATGTCTCAACAGCTCGGTAACCGGATCACTTTCATTGCGCCAGCGAAGTGCTTCCCGGCTTTCAACCAGCACAAAGCGGGCTGCCTGGGGCCCAACCATAACCACCGGAGAGAAGCCCGGCAGAGGAATCTGAAATATGTCGCCAAGCTTACGATGGAAAACCTGCATGGCGGCCAGGGGATGTCGTTGGCTCAGCATGGCTTTCAAGGCTTGAAAACTGGTCTTCGCATCTGGCACAGGCAAAGGCCGCCCAGAAATTTCCCGAGCGGCCGGCGTATGATTTTGTTGCCATTGAGTTCTTTGGGGCATGATTCGTTTTATTCCTCGGATCTATCTCTAATTTGACATGGTCGCAGTTGATAAATTTTCCCCCGCGCTCAAACTCGCGCCTCAGCAGGTTAATCCGCCAGTCGAATCAGGAGATGCGACCAACCAAGCTTAACCCTTTCCCGAACGATGGGAGAAAAGATTAAGAGCATCCCATTGACGATCAGCAAATTCGTCATAAAGAAGAAGATCATTTCTTCAATCGGCAGTTGCCCTAGCATCAAGCCGGTTGTCTGCTGAGGACTGATGGTCCAGGTACCGCTCTGGATCGCAACAGCATCCGCCAGCCATAGATAAAACGTAGGAGGCAACAGACCTGCCAGAAGCGCCGGCCAGTTCGCCAGCAGCACATCCCCTCCAATGGCGACCTGGATCAGGACCGGTATCAAGGCCCAGGAAAGAATCAGGGTCAGGTAATTGAGAGATTGTTGGCCAAAGAATAACCCCAGCGTTGACACCAACCATACAGACATCGCCCCCAAAATCAAGACCAGTCGGCCTGCCTGGGCCCCGCGCGACGTCTCTGTTTTGTGATCCGGGAAAATCCTACGAACCCGCGACAGCCAGAATCCGGTGAGCAAAGTCTGTAAAACGAAAAATGTATACTCTTCGATCGGCACCCAGCCAATGGTCAATCCACTGACCAGATTGGGATCATACCACCACACACCGGTCGCGACCAGGAAATTATCCCAAGGCGTAGTGTAGATCACTGCGATTAAGACATGCGCAAAAACCGCCAGGTACTCTTCGCGTCGCAAGCCCGTTCGTAAAACTGCCCAACCGATCAAGATCAACAAGGGGGGCAGCAAAAAAATCGCCAAAATGCCAAAATAGGTCATTGTCAAGACACTCGCATCAAATTACCCAGTTCAAATAAGCTGCAGGATCGATTTGATCGCCAGCCCGGTTTTTTGGAGCGTGCTTGCGCTCGCCCGCTGGCTGAAAACATTGTAGCGATTCCGACGGATGTTGGCGAGTATAGCCCGATAAATCTCTAGTGCGCTCATCACACCCCACTGGCCCGTAGCAAGCAGTTTCACGCTTTGCCGCGCCTGGAGATAATAACGCTCCGTCCGCTCGAATTCATACTCCAACAAATCAGTAAAGGCCGGTGTAATGCGGCTGGCGGCCAGGTCAGTCTCACTGTAGCCGAATCGCTCCAGGTCTTCCTGCGGTAAATAAACCCTTCCAATTCGCCAATCCTCGCCGATATCCCGCCAGAAATTACTCAACTGCATGGCAATAGAAAGGCTGTCTGCACCTGGCAAGGCATCTTCGATCAGGGAATCACGCCGGACCCCCAGAATGTGGGTCATAGCCCGGCCAACAGGAATGGCGCTGCCTTCCATGTAATGGATCAAATCGTCAAAAGTGCCAAAGCGAGTGATGGTCAAATCTTCTTTCATCGCCCGGAAATAGGCCGCCATAGTTTCTTTAGGGATATTAAATTTTACTGCAGTATCAAGGTAAGCCCGCATAACCGGATCAACGCTGTCACCGCGCTCAAATGCATGATAGTAAGTTGATTCCCAATCTTCGATAGCCGCCAAAGGCGAACTGAAGCCGTCGAAGGACACATCAACCCGGTCATCACCCACTCGCATTAACGCATATAAAGCTTCAACATGCTGCAGACGATCCGCAGGCAGGACGCCGCTTGCGAATGAATAATTCTTACTGGCCCGGAGCATCACCTGGCGACAAAGCATATAATCTTCAGGTGAGGCAATTTTCGGATCAACCAGACCAACAGACAGTCGCCCAATATTTGTAAATGAGTGATTTACATCCATTCTGCAATTACCCTTTCTGTAACCAGTCGAGAAGAGATCATAACCATCGGCATACCAATTCCAGGATAGGTGCCCTGGCCAACAAAATACATTCCGTGGATATTGTCTGCTTTATTGTGCGGTCTAAAATAAGCGGATTGAAAAAAGCCCTGTGAAAGTGACCCAAAAGCCGTCCCAAGCGGGGCGTTGACATCCGCGAGCCAATCTGTAGGACGATATTGGCGTTCCCAAACGATGTGCCGGCGTATATCCGGATCAACGATTTGTTCCAATCGGTCCAGAAGTTTTGTGCGCAGCAACGGGGCGGCCTGATCCCAGTCAATATTTGCCGAAAGATTAGGCACAGGCGCGAGCAGATAGATTAAGCTGTGCCCAGGCGGAGCCAGGTCGGGGTCAGTCACAGTGGGAATGTTCATATGAAAAGATGGATCTTCAGGAAGGCGTTTGGTCTTAAAAATCGCATCCAAATTGGCCTTGTAATCTTCGGAAAAGTAGAGGGATTGGTGTTGGATGTGATCGTACGTTCGATCAACGCCAAGATAGAGCAGAAATCCCGAACAAGCATAATCCATCCGATCCAATTGGTCATCGCTGAAGCGGCCGCGATATGCACTTGGGATTAACTTGCGGTAGGTATAGGGCAAGTCGGCATTGGAGATGACAATCTCTGCTGGAACAAATTCGCCTGACTGCAACATCACCCCCTGCGTCCGGCCATTTTCGATGCAGATTTCCGCCACTGGCGCATCGGTGCGCAGTTTAAGGCCCATTTCATCGCCCAATGCAACCATGTCTTCCACAATTTTGTAGATGCCACCACGCGGGTACCACATACCAAGCGCCAGGTCAGCATAGGTGATCAGGCTGTACATGGCCAGGGCTTCAAACGGGGATAATCCCAAAAACATCGAATGAAAAGAAAATGCTTTGGTCAGCTTGTCATTTTGGTTGAAGAAATGAGCCACCTGCCGATAAAGATTCTGATGGGCATTCGTCTGCAATAAGCGCAGGCCGGCAATCGGATTGGCAATATCTGACAGATGATCGAAGTTTCGATCAACGAAATCCATCCCAAGCGCGTATTTTTTGGCGCTTTCCCCAATAAAACGGAACAACCGCTCCGCCGAGCCGGGTTCAATTTTCTCAACCTCGCCTGCTAAGCGAGCCATATTGCTGTAAAGATCCAACGTATCACCGTCGTGATAATAGATCCGGTAATTGGGATCCAACTGGACAAAATCAATTCGCTGGTTGATGTCCTGGCCGAAAGATCGATAGGCTTCTTCAAAAGCCGCTTTCATCACCAGGATGGTTGGACCGATATCGACTCGAAAACCGGCGTCTTCAATGATATTGCTGCGCCCACCCGGTCGGGATTGTTTCTCCAGGATCGTCACGTCAAAGCCAAGATAGCGCAGCCGCAAACCGGTAGCCAGCCCACCCATCCCTGCTCCAATAACGACAACTTTTTTCATATCGATCTCCTGCTCCAATGATCTCGGAGACATGCCCTGGCAATATCTTCAACCGACGATTAACAACACACTCACATTTTACCCAATTGTATATATATTGTCAAGGTTATATATATATTATATGTACGTAAGTTTGGATTTCTGCCTCATTGGGAATTCCTGTGGGAGCTCTCCCATAAAGTTTCCTAAAGAACCTGACATCTCTCGACAGGTTGTCCGCTCAAACCGATTACAATATTTGAAATTGGGTCAGTGTGCGAACGCGCATACCCGGTAGCTCGAATTGGCAGGTGATTTTATGGAAAACAAAGCCGCAAAAAATGAAAAACCGCTGATCATCTATGGACACCGCTATTGCGCTCAGGCCAATCTATTACGAGAGACCCTGGACCAAAACCAGATCATCTACGAATGGCGCGATATCCGCTCCGGTGATCCGATCTATCAGGATGAACTCAAAGCGTTAACTGATGGGAATCTATCTGTCCCGACTGTGGTCCTCCCTAGCGGCATCGTACTGATCGAACCACTTCCTCGGCAGGTACTCAAATTGATTAAACCTTCAACCGGGTTGCTGGGCAAAATCGCAGATTTCTTCAACCCTCAGCCGGACTAGTACAACTTCGGCAGCCTCATGGCTTACGGAAAATCCCCAGTGGAAATTCACTTTCACCTGAATTAGCCTGAACAACGGCCAGCCAGGCTGTCGGCAAATTTGCAACGCCGTCATAAATCAAAAATCGTGGCGACCAATTCGGGTGAAATTTTTCTTTAAAAGCGTGCAACCCTTTAAAATTGTAAAATTGGTTCACATTCTCAAAGATGAAATGCATCATTCGCTCGATTGCTGGATCATCCGACTTTTCCCCCACACCCGACAGGGCGCTTAGACCCAGGTTGAAGGTGCTGTAGCCACAAGCTTTCGCCCACAAGAACAGAGATACAAACAAAAATTCCATAGCGCCCGATTCGATTTCATCTCTTCGGCGCATGAGATCAATCGAGACCTCATTAAGTTGATATTCAGGCAGCAGGCTGGCAAAGGCCACGATATCCCCTCGAGCCGCGGTCCCGTCCGAGAACAAAGCAGAGCCTTTTAGGATTACATCGGTTTGAACGACAGGTGCATGTACAGCCGCTATTCGAACGCTTTGAAGATAACGCTCATCAAACCAACCTAACGAGAAACGTTTCTCTCTTCCATGCATCGTCGTCAGCCATTCGTCGCTTATTGAGCGTAGTTCCGCTATCAAGCTGGCCGAATGCGGCGGTTCGTGAACGACCATTTGATACCCCAATTTCAGAACATGGTTATATGGGACGCGCATGCCCTTATTCACCCGACCATCCAGACTGAAAACATCCAATTCGACGATGGCCTCCTGGCCGATATAGATCGAATCGAAGCCTGACAATTGATAGGCTTCAAAAGTATCCGGCACTGTTTGATAGAATGACGCTCGCCAGTCATTTCTGGAACAAAAAACGCGAAAAGCTTCGATAGCAGGCAAAAGATCCTCGACCGGTCCAATCGGGTCTCCCAAAGCAACTGCCATCCGTCCTTTAACCGTATAGCCGATTAAGGATCCCCCGGGAGTAAAAAAGTAAGCTTTGTCATCCAATAACAACAAATGGGCCAGGGAGGAGCGCCCGTAACGGCTCACAATCCCTTCCGCCTTCACTCGCTCAGTTTCCGAACCAGCCGGTTGAAAAAGCACGGGGCGAAGAATCATCATCAATGCATATCCGAGTGAAACCGCGCCAATAATATAAATCGAGCCGGCGAAAAAACGTCCAAATCCAGTGATGGGTTGCAAACCAGGGTCATAAAATGCAGTAAACATAGCAACCGTCTGCCGCAGAGCTGCCCAGAAGCCAAAATTCACGCTGTAGTGCCGGTCCAGCAGATAAAAACCGGCTACCCCATATGCCAGGGTGAACAAAAGTGCGATCGCCAGGACGCGAAAACCCTGCCAGATCGAGGGAGTATCGGAACGGGCGTGAAAATGAGAGCGCAAGGTAAACAGCCAAATGGCCAGCCCACTTGCCAGGGCCGCTTCCTCATAATCCAGGCCTTTAACCAGGTGGCTGACAGCAGAAATCACAAGTACCACAATTGCCATCATCCAGGCAGTTTGTTTGCGTCGCCACAGGTTCCCGGCTAACAAGAGCAGGGCGAAACCGGCCAAAGCAGCTGTAAGGTGGCCGCCCTGGCGCACAACCAACGGGAACAATCCTTCAATCAGCATCACCCGGTCGCGCAAGGATGGAGTGACCGCTGAAAAGACATTGATGACGCCCATCACTGCAGTTAAGATAGCGACAATCCGTACACTCCAGATCTCCGCCAGCGAGCGCGATCCCGCCCGAAATGATTTCACCCGCCGCAGCAAAACAAAACCTAATCCAAGCGGAATCCAAAATGACAGTCCGCGAAAAACCAGGGAAACCGTTGTCGCTACCGCGCCTGGGATTCCCAGAGATGTATACACCAGGGCCATGACCCCCTCGACGACCCCAATGCCCTGCGGAGTTATGGACACAATCCAGAAAAGGATGCCCATGGCATAACCGGCGACCAGCGGTCCGAATTGCACCGGCTGACGGAACGCTCTGAACAGCAGGTATAGAACGGAAAGAGCCAGGATATGGGCGATTAATGTATAACCGATCGTGCTGAAGATTTGGATTGGTCGTTGACGAATCGCTACCGCTGCACCGGTAAATTCCGCGGAATTCTCCACCGCCCAGCTATCCTTAAGAATAGGATCTTTCCGAACACGGAGCGCCAGGCGATTAATGAGGCCTTGAATCCAGGTAAACAATCGCCCGATCGATGCAGGACGCCACAATCCAAGCAACAAAATCCCACTCAATGCCAGAGTCATGAATAGCAACAGGATCGCTCCGACCACTTCGAACAGCTGTAAATCGTGCTGCAGGAGTAAATAACCCATACCAACCAGCAGGATGATCGTAAACGCGCTGAAGTCGGCGATCAGTTGCAACAAGGTTCCAGCAGCAGCCCGGGCCCCAGATTGCCCCCTTCTCACAGCATCATCCACAAAAAGCGCCGCCCCGGCAGTTCCACCCGCCGGAGCGACTACATTGACAAACAAAGATCCAAATACCACCGGGATCAAATCTCGCAAGCGGCTCTCAACCTCCACTGTTTTTAAGGCAGACTGATAGGAGGCTGAAAAAGCGAGGTAGTATAAAACCTGGATGAGCGCCGCTCCCAACAACCACTGCCATTGGCCCTCAGAGAGAGTCTTTGCCAAATTTTGGATATCGGAAAAGCGGGTTACAATAATCCAAATAAAGGCTATCACTAATAGCCACAAAATCCAGCGCCGCTTCATAGGCATCCTCCCAGGTCATGACAGTACGATCGCGAACATCGGGATGACCCATTGTTCCATTTATACCTATTGTAGACCAGAAATTTATTTGTGTCTTTGGGAATTCCTGGGGATACTGTATCCTTTTCTCGTGAATAGCCAGAGGATACAGTATCTTCCTGGGGTCGTGCCCAAGGATTAAATGGCTATTTGTTCACTGGTGACGTAAATTCTTGATCGGATGCTTTACCCGTTTGGTATCTGCTCCAACAGGGACAATACTGATCGAACCATCGATTTCCAGAACTGCCATTTCCACCTGGCTGAGGTCGGAAACTCCATGCTCACGCAAGGCCAATTCAAGCGTCTCCATATCGATGCCTTCGCGTCGCAAATGCTCCTGGATTACCTTGCCATGCAAAACGAGCAATGTCGGCGAGCCTTCCACCAGCCGGCGCATTTTAGGCCAACGCAACCCCAATCGAGCAATAATAAAATTCAAACCTAACAGCACCGCGGCTGCCAACAGCCCGCCCGTGAGAGATGTATCTGGCCCAACCATTGCATTTTGAACCGCATTCGCCAATAATAGCAGCACAACCAGATCGAACACGGTCAATTGGCCGATCTCTCGCTTGCCTGACAAACGTAAGCCGACTAATACAGCAGCATAAACCAGGATCGTTCGTATGACGATCGCAATCAACGAAGTTCCAGGCGTAAACATCTCCACGCTCCTTGATCCATCTGAACAAGTCTATGGGAAACTCCAGGAGAGTTCCCATAAAACACCAAAGTCCCGTCCGATCGGAATGAGGGTGAATTCAGCATGGTAGCGTACCCAGGGCGAGGATCGCCAGGATCAGATATGCGATTCTTTCATCCTGATGCTCCTCAATCCAATCCGCACACTCATTCAAGATCAAAATCTGATAGGGCTCCAGCTTGTCGTGTGGGACAGCACGAATCAAAGCTGCCAGGAAGTTTGCCCCTTTCTTCAAATCATCGTGCGCCAGAGCTTCGGCGCAGGCGCTGACCAGTACAAGATCGGGCTCCTCTGCGACCCGCAAATCACCCAATCGATCTTGCAATCCGGACACAGCCTGAGAAAGGCTGGTCCCGGCATCTGATCTGGAGCCGCGCAGCATCTGAATAAATCGAGCCTCCTCGCCAAGGATGCGCGCCAGAGATAGCGACAGTTCCATCTGGCTGTCTTCATCATTGCTCTTTCTCAACAAACTTAACAGCTCCGGAATTGCCTGTCGATCTTGTAGCCTGCCCAAAGAGGACGCATAAGCGATCTGCAATCCAATATCCGTCTCAGTCTCCAATTGACGCTTGAGAAGACCGATCGAACTCGTAATCACCCAGGGTGGCCAGAGACCGGGCGGCATGAGCTTTCACCGAGCGATAGGGTGCATGCAATCCCTGCCGGAGCGGCTCCACGGCTCGGGGATCGCCGATTCTGCCCAACGCCCAGGCCGCGATCACGGACAAGGCCGGATCATTACCCTCCAGGACACGCGCCAGGGCCTGCAACAAACGCTCATCCGGACCCCGACGGGCAATCGAAACAATCGCTTCGAAGCGGACATAAAAGCGTGGATCTGCCAGCGCATCTAAAAGTTCATCAACTGTGAGGGGACTTTTCGACTGACCCAGGCGCTCTGTCACCGAAACAATCGCAGGTTCATCTTTGGCAAGATGAAAACGGATGAGCGACTCAACCGCCAGGAGTGGATTTCCGTGGAAGAATAAGCCGGCGAACTCCCCCACACTTAACTTCCCTTCTGCTCGAATTCGCCTCAACACCAGGGCGCTCAATACCAGCAGCCCGAAGGCGATAAAAAACAAAACCCCATATGAATCAATCTCGATCCCAAGAAATTCCGTCTGCACGCCTGAAAAGATATCCAGAATGCGACCACCTCCCAGCTGGCTGATCCCCCCGATGACACCCATCCAGGCGTTATATTGGGCCATGTAAGCCGTATTCTTTTCGGGCCGGACAATACCTACATATAGCAGACGAGCCGAGCCGATAGCCCAACCGAGGTTGGCCGTCCCCTGCAGCCAGGCAATTGCCAGAGCCACATACAGGCTGATACCGGTTTGACGAGGCATCAACAACCACCAGACCGGTAGTGTGGCAGTCAGGAGCAAGCCCAGCAGGGCAACCGGCTTGGCGCCATACCGGTCCGCTGCCCAACCCCACAGGTAACTGGATAGCAGGCCTCCCAATAAGGTGCCGTTCTGCAGCAGGATGACGTTGGCGGTACTCAGCCCGACTTTTTCCCGCATATACAATGGGATAAAAGTTCCCAGGGCGCCGTTCGCAAGTACAATCAACCCGGCACCTGCCAGGTAGGCAATAAAATTGCGATCACGCAGCGGCGACCATAAATCAGATCGCCGCGCCCGCCGACTGGCAGCAACAGAATGTGGATTTCCGCCCGGAACGTGTGACTGGAGCCAGACAGACAAGAAACCGAACATCACACCGGCCGCAAATAAGACGGTGTAACGTTCAAGCCCGAGAGGTTGGCCAACAACAAAACCCGAAACCGAAACGGCTATCAAGCCAGCCAGGCTGATGAGGATATTGCTGGTGGCAGAATACTTGCCGCGAATTCCAGGGGGAATAAATTCATGCTGCCAGGGCAGGTAAGCCGTCATGGCGGTCGAACGAAACAATGCGAAAGAGATCATTATTCCAGCCACATAGATCAAGACGCCGCGTGTGCCAAAACGGCCGTAGATCCAGGGAGTCCCGACCAGGCCAAATGCAGCCACAGTCCTCGCGCTCCAGAAGATCTTAAAAATCCGTTTGTAACCCACCTGGGCAGTCCAGGGCGCCAGGAACAAGGCTACCAATCCAAAAAAAGGAAATAAAGATAATAAAAAACCAATCTGGGTTTTGTTCAAACCCAGTTCATTCAAGAACAAAACGTAAATGGATCCCCAAAAGGTCAGTTGAACGAAAAACTGGTTGCTTACATCAAAGGAAAGGCTCCAGCGCAAGCCTTGCAATTTCTGAACATTCGTGGGCTCCAACTCAACCAAGCTTTCGGAGTCGGCATAATGATCGACTGACATAAAGAATCGCCTCTGGCACGAATTTTGAACCAAACTGCTCGCGAATCATTGGCAAGCTGATGGACTTGAAGATGCCATATTTCGAAGATGTTCGTCCTAACTCAACCTCTGCCTGGAAATCATAGCGAGATGAGAATGCGTGAGGCATACGCCCATTTCAACATGATTTTGGCGCTCAAGCCTGAGTTGATTCGAATTTACCCTTTATTCATATGGCACTGCCTAATGATACACCTCCAATTTGTAAAAACCCTCGTTAAAAAAGCAAATCCTTTCGGAATCTTCATGAGAGTTCCCAGATTTAGGGCATCACTGCAGGTCTTATCAAAGACCCGAAGTGATGGGTCTCTGGGAAACTCTTGTGGGAAGGTCCCAGATCTGGGGTACGACGGAGATTTCGAAAGAGCCAAACGATTGCCATATTTCAATCCTTGGGCTTACAATATAATCAGCGGTTACACTGCCTGTTGTTTACCGTGCAACAATGTAAAAACCAAGCTGGAACGCAGTGTATGGAATGGTGTTTTTGTGCGGCGATTTTGCACAGAACAATCAAACTTTCTCATTGTCAGCGACTTTGCAAAAAACCGCTCAATGAAATGGGATGGGGAATTAAAATGACAAAACATATCCTACTCGTAGACGATGATGCCCTTATGCGTCGCAGTTTATCCTTCAATCTCGAACAAAATGGCTTTCGGGTGAATACGGCCGCGAATGCCGAAGATGCTTTGGCCCTTGCCAGGCGAGATGCACCCGATCTGGTGCTTTTGGATATCGGCCTGCCGGGGATGGACGGGCTGGATGCGCTTCGTATCTTCAAAGACAAGATCGGCGTTCCGGTAATTTTCTTGACCGCCAGGCGCCGGGAGCTGGATGAGGTTCTGGGACTTGAGCTGGGCGCCGATGACTACATCACTAAACCATTCAATCTGGATGTCGTTGTTGCCCATATTAAGGCGGTTCTGAGGCGCTCCCAAACTACGAACATGCCGCCTACAGAGACCGCGCCGGTCATCGTCGAAGATTTGATGATCGATCCGGCAGCCCACACTGCCACAATCGGCGGACATCCCATTGAGCTGACCCCGCGCGAATTCGATCTGCTTTACACGCTGGCCTTGAACGCTGGGCGCGTTGTTTCCACCAGCGATCTGCTCGCTCAGGTTTGGGGGGCAGAGTTTGTTGGCGAGCCGCAGGTTGTCTATGTTCACATTCGCTGGCTACGGGAGAAAATCGAAAAGGATCCCAACAGACCTCACAGGATCGTCACGGTCCGCGGCGTCGGCTATAAATTGGAACCCCAATCTTTAGAATAATGATCAAAACCTTACGCAATCGTCTTATCCTCAGCCATGTGCTGCCGATGTTGGTGATCATTCCTCTCATCGGAATCGCCCTGATCTATATCCTGGAAGCGCGCGTCCTGCTGCCTGGCCTGGCAAACGAACTGGAAGGGGACGCACAGCTATTTGCGGATATTGCCAGCGAACAGGTTGAGATCTGGCAAAATCCACTGATTGCTCAGGCGCTGCTTAATCAAGCCAGCCCCAATTTCAGAGCGAGGGTTTTATTATTATCCAGTAATGGCAGCTTATTAGCTGCGAGCCAACCGGAAGGATTGCAATCCAGCAGTATCAGTGCAAACGATCTAAACACCCTGCAAACCGGTGAGGTCGTCACTCATATCAATTACTCGCAGCAACAAAAAGCAGAAATCATCAATGTCCTGGCTCCAGTTATTACTTCCAACAATGTGTTTGTGGGCATCGTACAAATGTCGTATCATTTTGACACGGTAGCCCAGGACTTCTTCCAACTGCGTTATCTGGTCTTCGCGGTAGTAGTGCTGGGCCTGCTGGCTGGCGCCGCAATGGGGTATGTTCTGGCCGTCAGCATCGACAAGCCTATTCAACAGGCCACTCAGGCGGTTGTAGATTTGTCGTATGGCGAGAGGGGGGATCGTTTGCCAGAGCAGGGGCCGGAAGAAATCCGTTCCTTACTCAAAGCGGTCAATTTTCTCACCGGCCGCTTACAAAGCATGGAACAATCCCGCCGCCAGTTACTTGCCAATCTGGTGCACGAACTGGGGCGCCCACTGGGTGCAGTCCGGTCAGCCATCATGGCCCTCGCTCAGGGCGCCGACCGGGACCCCCAACTTAAGAACGACCTGATAACGGGACTTGATGATGAAACGGAACGCCTGCAAAAATTGGTCGAAGATCTTTCACATCTCCATGGCCAGGTTTTAGGCACCTTGGAACTTGATCGGAAGGAATTCAATTTTACTGAGTGGCTGAACCGGCTGTTGCCTACCTGGCGAGAAGCCGCCCTAAGCAAATACTTACGCTGGGAAGAACGCGTCCCCAAAGAACTTCCAGCAATTTATGCCGACCCGATTCGGCTGGGACAGGCCGTCGGCAATATCATCAGCAACGCGATCAAATTCACCCCCACGAATGGGATCATTACTGTCTCAGCCGGTCAGGAAACTGACAGCGTATGGTTGAGTGTGCATGACACCGGGCCGGGGATATCATCCGAAGAACAAGAGAAAATATTTAAACCATTTTTCCGGGGGAACCAGGGGCGACGCTTTCCTCAAGGCATGGGATTGGGCTTGAGCATCACGCGAGATATCATGGATGCTCATGGTGGGCAAATCGAACTGGATAGCGCACCGGGCATAGGAACCACAATAAAGCTGGTTATTCCGGTCAAGCAGGTGTTCAAACCAGTAACGGATTAGTTCTCTAAACATAAAAGGCGCTGAATTCTGGCCAGCAGGCGATCTTTAAAGGGATCGCCTGTTTGGTTATTTTCAAGGGACTGAACGGGCCCAAACCCAAACGTATCGCTTCTTCAGGAAATTCTGGGAGAGTTCCCAGATCTGGGGATATCAACACAGAAGTTTCCAAAGACCCAATGAATCGCTTCCGGGGATGTTGATGGTTTCACCTCAGAAACCCCGGAAGCCGACTTAATTACGGGTTAAGGTTAAGATAAGCTCATACTAAAGTCAAAACCTTTCCAGTGCAGCTATGATCAAAAGAAGGCTCTTTCGGAAGTATTCTGGTTGGCAAGTAATTCCCAATCAGCGATCATGGACATAGTCCACCCGCGAGTATGGAAATCTGACTGATTTTCAGGATAGCCTAAAAGTAAGCTTTATCACTACCGAAAGAGGATCATACGACTGGATACTGATTCATGAATTGGCTTACATCCCCGCTGCCTTATCTCGGCGCACTATTGATCAGTGGGTTTGCTTTATGCGGATTTGCATTGTGGACTCAAACTCGACAATCTAAACCGGGTGATATCGATCAAAGCGCCTGGTTTTTAATGGGATTACTATGCATAGCGATCCTTAGTATCATCGCCTTCTTTTATTTCACCTTTTTAAAGCCGGTAGGGTTTTAGCGGCAGTCAGAGACCTGATCCTAACCCGGCTGTTTTCTGACTTAGGCGCGAGAAACGTCGGCCAGACATTTCCTCAACAATCTATCGAAACGAACATTTCGCTGGTCTACCCTATAAAATTTATGGGAGCACTCAAATTGTGTAGTTTGTGTTACTCGGTTTGGGCGGCTAAAGCCGCCCAAACCGAACACCGCATTTTTCTTCTACAACATTTGCATGCTCCCAAATTTATGGATCCTTCGGGAAATCTGCGAGCGTGTGGTACTCTCTCAGAAATTTCCAAAGCCCCAAATTTTTAACGTTGTCTTAGGGTTATCGCTAGATTCTGATAAGGACATCTGGTAGGCCTGCGAGGTATCCTATAGATACAAACATGATGTCAGGATGTAGGCTCACTTATCAGGAGGGTGCATCTTTACCTGATTTTGGAGGGCTTATTCCATCATCACGAATAACAAATCAAAATAAATAATTGGTGGTGAAAGAGAATGATTGAGACTTCATATAATTTTAATTCTGGTATCGATATCTCTGAGTTAGTTAAAAAACTTGCCAAGCACAGCGGCCCAGAGAGTCAAAAGATCCGGATGCAGCTTGTTGAACTAGGCTCCCCAGCAGTGCCCGCGCTGCTTGAAGCTTTACAGAACGGCAACGCCCACCTTCGTTGGGAAGTAGTCCAGGTGCTGAGCAGGATCGAAGACCCCCAGGCCGCTCCCGAACTTGTTAAAGCACTCGAAGATGATGATATTAATGTTCGTTGGACCGCAATGGAAGGGTTGATCGGTCTGGATCGGGAAGGATTACAACCACTTCTAACGGCTCTCACCAAGCACTTTTACTCGGTTTGGTTACGGGAAGGGGCCCATCACGTTCTGCACCAATTAAAAATCCGGGAGCGTCTTTTACCCGCAGAAATACACGTGTTTGAAGCGTTGGAAGGCCCGGCCGCCGAGATGGATGTCCCCTGGGCCGCCGAAGCAGCTTTACAGAATCTTAATAAGAGAGGCGACCCCAACAAGGCCAAATAAATGGCCAGATCGCAAAACGATACGAATATCCGGACTCCAACCGGTGGCACTCAGCGAGATTATGGTGTTTACTTTACGAAAAACCACCGGTTCAGGAGCCGGGTATTGTACTTTATAGATATGGTTGCTGGGCTTAACGATCATCAGTTGGATCGATTAAGTCCGAAAGGATAGAACATGACAAGCAAATCATCTATACCATTAGGCCGTATTTTTAATATTCCGATTGGTCTTGATTATTCCTGGTTCTTAATCTTTGCATTGGTTACCTGGTCGTTGGCGTCAAGTTATTTCCCCGCAGAATTTAAGAACTGGCCGGTCGTTCAATACTGGGCAATTGGGGCAATCACTTCCGGCATGCTTTTCGTGAGTGTGCTGCTCCATGAATTGGGCCACTCGGTGATTGCACTGCGTTACAAAGTCCCGGTCAAGAGTATTACTCTGTTCATCTTCGGTGGAGTAGCCCAGATAGGAAGCGAACCGCCGACCGCAGCCTCTGAATTTTGGATTGCAATCGCCGGCCCCATCGTGAGCTTCCTGTTAGCCGGGATTTTTGGCCTGCTCCAGTTGGTCACGGCAGGGTTTTCTCCCTTGCTCGCCATCGCTCAGTACCTGACCCTGCTCAATGGAAGTCTGGGATTATTTAACCTTATCCCTGGTTTTCCACTCGACGGCGGCAGGGTTCTGCGCGCGATCCTTTGGGGAACCAGTCATAATTTCCAGAAAGCAACCCGGATATCCGCCACAATTGGACGGGTCATTGCCTTTGGCTTTATCTTATTCGGCGTATTCCAGATCTTCACCGGCAACCTGGGTAGTGGTTTATGGATAGCTTTCATCGGTTGGTTCCTGGATAGCGCCGCCTCTTCCCAGCTACAACAGCAAAATCTACAGCAAATGTTGGTTGGGTTTACCGCCTCACAAGCGATGAGCAGGGATTATGTGATCCTGACTCCCGACACCACTCTTCAACAACTTATTTCTCAACCTTACTTAATCCAGGGTCGAAAGTATTTTATTGTTGAAGATAACGGCCGCCTGGCAGGCTTTCTAACAGCCGCACAATTAAAGCAAGCCCCAAGGGAAACCTGGGCTTCTACCCGTCTTGATCAGATCATGATCCCATTAGAAAAGGTCCACATTGTGCACCCTGAGACCGATTTGTGGGATGCAATTAAGGAAATGGATCTGGACGGGGTGAACCAGCTACCCGTGATGTCGGATGGCAGTTTTATGGGCCTCCTGAGTCGCGAGAATATTGTGCGCTTCTTACGGAATCTGAAGAAAAATCGCTTTGATCAGCCGACCTTTTAAGCGTGGCCGGAGATAGGAATTTGCCAAACCGGTTCTCTGAACTAAATCGGTTCGCGCAGGAGGCAATCTCATGGATATCTCGATTAATGCTCAAATACTCTGTATGGATGGTCCCGCTGGAAAAACCAGCCACATCATCCTGAATCCGAACACCGAGGTGATTACTCACCTGGTGGTGAAGGAGAACCAATTCCCCTACCAGGAACGCCTGGTGCCGATTGATCTGATCATCGAAAGCACACCCGAGCATGTTAGGCTGCGCTGCACAAAAGGACAACTGGGAGAGCTGCAGGCTTTTGTGGACACAGAATTCATCCCCTCCGATCTGGCCGGCCCAGGCGGAGCTGCTTTTATGCTGTGGCCATACACTGCCCCTGAATCAGAAGTCATCACGCTTCATCACGAGCGCACTCCACCCGGCGAACTGGCTATCCAACGTGGTTTACAAGTCCTGGCAACAGATGGCTTTGTGGGGCGAGTCGATGATTTTTTGATCGACCCGCTGAATAAAACCATCACCCACCTGATCCTTTTAGAGGGGCATCTCTGGGACAAAAAGGATGTGACCATACCTGTCGAGCAAATTGACAGGATCGAAGAAGATGCTGTTCATTTGAAACTTACCAAAGACGAAGTCGGCGCACTTCCTACGGTGCAATTACGGGATCGTTACCAAATGTTCAATCGTGGGTAAGCGCAAGCTGCAACAATAAGACATCATCTCAGAAGAGCAGGCGTGCTGGCAACAGAGAGCACGCCTGCTCTTTTACAGGCATTGTCAACCGCGATCATGATCATTTGCTCAACTTCCAAGAGCCCCAAAAATAAGGTTCACTTAAGGTGGACTTATAACATTGATAAAGACGAAACTATCACTTGCAGTTTATGATCAGAATATAAATTTGGAATCAACTATCTGCTGATCTGCAAAAATTCAACTTTGCTGTCAATATATTTTCACGAATAACAGTGAGAAAGTGTGGAGAAATTATGGACCCACAATCCCCTAACCCTCAAGATACTCCCCCTACCCCTCGTATGCATTGGGGTTGGTGGTTAATTTTGTTAGCACTCATGGCCTGGAATATTTACGCCTTTCTACCTCACTCAGCCCCAGAGGTAAGCTTACCGTACAGCACTTTTTTGGAACAGGTTAAATCCGGCAATGTCGCCAGCGTAAAAATCACCGGCAGCGCCATCACTGGCAGTTTCATAAACGCCTACACGCCGCCTGCGACCGATACCGGCACAGCCCAGGCTACACCAGCGTCCACGCAATCCTCGGCGGCTGCCGGGGCAAGCAGCGCCAGCCAGCCTGTGAGCTACACAAATTTTCAAACAACATTCCCTGAAGTGGTTGGCGACAACACCCTGATGGGTTTGCTCAACCAACATCAAGTTGAGGTCAATGTTTCCCCGCCACCCAGTCCCTGGTTTGCGATCTTGTTGACGGATGGATTGCCGCTCCTGCTTCTGGTCGGCGTCATGATCTGGATGGGCCGGCAGGCCACCCGCAACCAATCCGGCATCTTCAAAATCGGCCAGTCACAGGCCCGCCGGATGACCGGCGAAAACCCCGTGGTCACTTTTGAAGACGTTGCCGGGGTGGATGAAGCTAAAGCCGAATTAAAGAGGTGGTTGACTTCTTGCGCAGCCCACAAAAATATCACGATCTCGGAGCCAGGATTCCCCGCGGCGTCCTTCTCGTGGGCCACCCTGGCACAGGGAAGACTTTATTAGCTCGGGCGGTTGCCGGAGAAGCTGGTGTGCCATTTTTCAGCATCAGCGCCTCAGAGTTTGTTGAAATGTTCGTCGGCGTTGGTGCCAGCCGGGTGCGCGATCTGTTCACACAGGCCAAAGCAGCCGCTCCGGGTATTGTCTTCATCGACGAACTTGATGCAGTCGGACGGCGACGAGGCGCCGGGGTTGGCAATGTCAACGATGAGCGTGAACAAACCCTGAACCAGTTACTGGTCGAAATGGATGGCTTTGACGAGCATCATGAAACTATCGTGATCGCAGCCACCAATCGTCCGGATGTCCTCGATCCAGCTCTGCTGCGCCCTGGGCGATTTGACCGCCAGATTACTGTTGGCTTGCCCGACCGCAGGGGTCGCGAAGGAATCTTGCGCATCCACACTCGCCAACTCAACTTAGCAACCAGCGTCAATATCCCTCTGTTGGCGCGGACAACCCCCGGATTCAGCGGAGCTGACCTGGCCAATTTATGCAACGAAGCTGCTCTGATTGCAGCTCGCCAGAATCATGAAAAGATCCAGATGGCCGATTTTGAAGAGGCTTTGGATAGGATCTTACTCGGCTCCGCTCGTTCCTTACTGCTGGACGACAATGAGCGTCTCACCGTGGCCTACCACGAAGCCGGCCATGCATTAGTCGCCTGGTTAACTCCTCATGCCGACCCGGTTCATAAAGTTACGATCATCCCGCGCGGGCGGGCTCTCGGGGTCACCGAGCAGCTGCCCGGTGACGACCACTACAACTACAGTCGCGATGAATTACTTGCCCGTCTTGCAGTGATGCTCGGCGGCCGGTCGGCCGAAGAAGAGGCCATGGAAGACATCACAACCGGGGCAGAAAACGACCTGATTGAAGCAACCCGCCTGGCGCGCAGAATGGTAACTCGCTGGGGCATGGGCAGCCTGGGATCCATGGCGCTTTCAACCGACGAAGAACAGCCTTTCCTCGGATACGAGCTCTCCCAGGGAAGGGAATACAGCGAAGAAACAGCTGCTCGGATCGACAAGGATGTTCAACAATTATTGGAAGAACGTCATCAGTACGTCCGGAACCTTCTGCGAGGTGATGCCCGCCCGAAGCTCGATCAACTCGCCCAAGCATTATTACAAGAAGAGACCATCGATCAGCCTATGCTGGTCGAGATCTTAGGCCCTCGCAACCAGCAACAGATCCCTCAAAAGATTAAGCTGGCCGAGGTGGTCTGAACACCAACGCAATCATAACTGGTTTGTAGAAGCAATTTACAACTAAGCTATCCAGGAGGAAGCTATGAAAACGCAAAAAATAACTCCACTTACTTTTTTGGTCATCCTTTCGATGATCATTCTACCGGCCTGTAGCGGCACATCCGCGCTGGCCAAGCAAAGCACTAACGCGCTTGCGCCGGCGCCGGCTCAGGCTGCTGCACCAGCGGCCAATCCTACTCCGGCAGCCCCAGTCGCCGTACAATCAGGCCTGTTGGCCTCCTACGAAGGTACATTGGAGAATATTTACACCCAGGTCAATCCCTCGGTTGTCAATATCCAGGTTGTGGACCAGCAAACGGGCCCCAGCCTCAACTCGCCTTTCTTCGGATTCCCGGGCCAGCAGCAGAACACGCCGCAGTTTAGCCAGGCGTTGGGATCCGGTTTTGTCTGGGACACACAAGGGGACATTGTTACCAATAATCACGTGATCGATGGCGCCACCCAGATCCAGGTCAGCTTCTCAGACGGCACCACCGTTCCGGCAACCGTTGTAGGCACAGATGTGAATAGCGACCTGGCCGTTATCAAGGTTGATGTACCCACCAGTCTGCTGCAGCCCGTCCAAATGGCCGATTTAAGCCAGACTCGGGTCGGACAGCTCGCAATCGCAATCGGCAGTCCCTTTGGCAATCAGGGCACCATGACGGTTGGGATCATCAGCGCTATCGGCCGTTCGTTGCCCGTCAATCAAACCACGGCATCGGGCGCCAGCTATACTATTCCAGACGTCATTCAGACCGATGCGCCGATTAACCCGGGCAACTCGGGCGGCGTCTTACTGAACGATCAAGGCCAGGTTGTCGGTGTAACTGCGGCAATCGAGTTGCCCACCCAGGCCAATGCAGGTATCGGCTATGCCATTCCATCTGAAATCGTCCAGAAGGTGATCCCAGCCTTAATCAAGACCGGCCATTACGACCATCCCTATCTCGGCATCAGTGGCACCACGCTGACCTTAGACCTGGCCAAAGCGATGAAACTGAACTCGGACCAGCGAGGCGCCCTGGTTGAACAGATTGTTCCGAACGGGCCCGCAGACAAGGCCGGTTTACAGGGCAGCAACCAACAGGTAACGATTAACGGCATGACTGTTCCGGTTGGCGGAGACGTGATAACTGCCGTGGACGGTCAAACCGTCAAAACGATGGATGATGTCATCGCCTATCTGACCGATCATACCGAAGTAGGCCAGACTGTAACGCTCACGATCCTGCGCAATGGTAAACAGATGTCGGTAGACGTCACCTTGCAAGCCCGGCCTTCACAAAGCAATATCACTTCGACGACCCAGACCAGCAACAACCAAGTCCGACTCGGAATCGTTGGACTGCCCGTTGACAGCCTGGTCGCACAATCCATGGGCCTGCCGGCCGATCTGCAGGGCATCCTGGTTGAAAGAGTGGCTGCCAACAGCCCAGCGGAACAGGCTGGCATCCAGGGCAGTACTCAGCCAGCCACGATTCAGGGTCAGGAAATTCTGGTTGGTGGGGATATCATCCTCAAGATCGATAACCAGACAGTAACTCAGGTAACGGATTTAGCCAATGCCCTTCAACAATACCAACCCGGCGACAATGTACAACTGACCATTCTGCGCAATGGCAGCCAGATGCAGCTAGACGTCACCTTAGCTGCCCAATAGCGGCCAATCCCAATTTTACAGTTTCACGAGTGCCGGCATAAACTGCCGGCACTCCTTTACCCGCCCGACCAAAGGCACAGGGTACCCGATAGACATCTTATGAAAACCACGCTAAAAGTTTTTTTCTCCCTCGCACTTATCTTACTGATCTTGAGCACAGGACTGGCTGGCGGCGTCTTTATTGATCGCCAGATCCTACTTCCCAAAGAACAGGTAGTTGTGCCCCCGGCCGGAGCGGCCCAGGATTTTAACTTAATCGCCCAGGCCTGGCAAACGATCCAGAAACAATATGTCGATCAACAGGCGATTCAGCCAACGCAAATGACTTACGCTGCGATCAGCGGCATGGTGAATTCGCTGGGGGATACCGGTCACAGCTCATTTTTAAGTCCGGATATGTTGCAGTCGCAAAATGATTATCTCAAAGGCCAATTTGACGGCATTGGCGCTGAAGTCCAAATGAAGGATGGCCATGTCGTCATCGTTGCGCCTTTAGACAACTCCCCGGCCCAGAAGGCTGGCATCAAGCCTGGCGACATCATTCTCGGAGTGGATGGCACCGATGTAAGCAACTATACCTCACTGTCCCAGGTTGTCAGCCTGATCCTGGGCCCCGCGGGCACTCAGGTCAGCCTGACTTTGCTGAACCCGCAAACGGGAGAACAGCGAACAGTCACGATAACCCGTGGCCATATCCAGGTGAACAATGTTTCCTGGCAAATGCTGCCTGGCACCACAATCGCACATGTGCGGATTGCCGGTTTTAGCAATGGCGTCACCGATGACCTTAAAAAAACCCTCGCAGAGGTAAAGGCTCAGAACGCCACTGGACTGGTATTGGATCTTCGCAATGATCCGGGAGGACTCCTGGATGAGGCCGTTGGCGTCGCTTCCCAGTTCTTAAGCAGTGGCAATGTGCTGCTTGAAAAAGATGCCCAGGGAAATACCAAAGCCGTTCCCGTAATCAAAGGTGGCTCTGCCACCAATATTCCCATGGTGGTCCTGATCAACCAAGGTACAGCCAGCGCATCCGAGATCGTCTCGGGAGCTCTGCAGGACGCCGGACGGGCAACGCTGATTGGCGAGACCACTTTCGGTACGGGTACTGTTTTGACGCCTTTCCCATTGTCCGATGGATCAGCTTTACTCCTGGCCACCCAGGAGTGGCTGACACCGCAAGGGCGCCAGATCTGGCACAAGGGTATATCACCGGATCAGAAAGTTGATCTTCCCACCGATGCAACCCCATTAATCCCAGAAGCGGAACAAGGCATGACCCCTGCCCAACTGTCCGCCAGCCAGGATACTCAACTCTTACAGGCCATCCAGGTTTTGAACGGAGGCTAAATAGAAGTGTTGTGTTCAGATTATTTTCGCAAAGCGTAAATAATCTGAACACAACAAACATTACTTGTTTCTATTTGGGTTATCCCAGGCTTATATCAAAAGCCAGTACTCAACACGCCTTAAAGTTGCCATAAGGTTCAGATAAGGCCATCATAAGGTCTGCACTCTTGAACAAGGTTAAACTGTGGGGAGGTCAATCGTACAAAGTGGGCGCTATACCGTCCAATGTGATTGTATGATCACTAATTCACCTGCTCACAAGTCCAATTTTATTACCGGCAAATACCGGACTATGGAGATTTGAAATGGATTTCGGCGCACCAGAATTAATCATTGTATTGGTTATTGTGATCCTGTTGTTTGGTCCCGGCAGAATTGCCAGCTTAAGTGGTGAGCTTGGAAAAGGAATACGCAGTTTCAAAGAAGGATTGAACGCTGACAATGAACCACCAAGCGACCCAAACATCGAGGAGAAAGCCGACAACAGTTAGCTTCCTTACAACCTCAATCGGATAAACAGGATAGAAGACCGTCCGCCCCAAGGCCTCTATCCTGTTTTTATTCATGCACAACTACACAGATAGCCTCATCACAATGAACCATGACGCCAATAATTCAACCCTGATCCTTTCGAAGCGTATGGCCCCGCCGCAGGAATTCCCAAAGACATCTTTTCATTATCACCAACTTTAATGTATTGTTATGAAATTGGATAAAACCGCATAAGGACTTAAGTTCACCGCGCAGGTTATGGTTAAAGTAACTCTTGCATAGCCTGGAAGGTTTCAGCAACCGATCAAGGTTTGGCGCAGATCGTGAGATGATCTGGAGGAGAACCACATGGAAAACCAACTACCCCCTGGCACCTGTCTGGATATCTTGCAAAAGATTAACTACACCCTGAGTGGCAAGTTGAAAGAGGCAGAGGTGGTTCAGATTTTATTAGAACAAGCCACGGCCGCTATCGACGCGGTCGGTTCTTCATTAGATCTGTTAGGGCCCGAAGAAAAGCATCTCCATCCGATCAAGACATTGGGGCTCGCCGAAAAATTTCGTGATCCCGACTCGCCAGTCATCATCAATGCGATCGACCAACAGGTATTAAACGGTGAGCCAATGGTCACTGCAGTGCCGGCCTCTGAAGTTGGCAGCGAGAAAAAAATCAATCAAATTTCGATCCCCCTGTTCGTACGCGATCACGCAACCGGCATATTGCGCGTGTATGTCACCGATGAGACCGAGATCACAGGCGATGAAATGATGATGCTGCGTATTCTGGCAGATATGAGCGCTGCGGCCATCGAGAAAATCCGCCTGATGCAGAGTTTATACCGAATTGCGGAGGCGCTCAATTCCACCCTGGGTTTAAATTCGATGTTGGAACGGGTATTGGCGGCAACTGTAAAAGAGATGCAACTTAAAGCTGCCTCGATCCGCTTATTGGATGAAAAAGAACAACTGCTCCGATTGGTGAGCACGCATGGGCTGAGCGAATCTTACCGGACCAAAGGGGATGTGCATGTCAGCCGCAGTCCGATCGACCAGCAGGTGCTGAAAGGTGAAAAACTTGTGCTCTATGATGTATCCGCTGAAAAAGGGCTTGAATATCCCAAAGAACTCACTCAAGAAGGAATTAAATCCATGCTGATCGTACCGCTCCAATTAAAAGATCGCATCCTGGGAGTGATGCGAGTTTACTCTGCCCACCCGCGGCGTTTTAGCGAAGTTGGGATTGATTTTCTGACCTCGATCGCCGGATTAGTAGCCCTGGCAATCGAGAATGCACGTCTGTATGAAGCTCTGCAGGCCAGCTACGAAGATTTGAAGCTCGATCTGGCGGATTGGTATCGTTTCTTAGCTTTGGGATAATGAGGCATTATGACCTTTGTGCTTGGTTTACTAGTTATGGGGCTGGTCGCCGGAATATTCAGCGCTTTGTTGGGCTTAGGCGGTGGCATTTTTCTGGTGCCAGCATTGACGTTGATCTTTAAGCTCCCCGTCCGTGTTGCGGTCGGAACCAGCCTGGTCGGTATCATAGCCACATCTGCAGGGGTAGGCGCCGTCGCTCCGCGAGGCCGTGGGGGCGATGTTGGATTAGCGCTGCGCCTGGAAGTGGCGACAACGGCCGGTGCGATTTTCGGTAGTTGGGTGGCAGGCAAATTAACGCCCAAAACATTAAACATTTTATTTGCGGTGGTCGTTTTTATCACCGCCTTGTATGTTTACTTAAAAAGCCGCTCCAAAAGCAAAATGCGGCACGAGGAGCTCTTCCCGCGCGAGTACCGACCCAAACGCTGGTTAGCCGGACTGAGCCTTGCATCGATCGCTGGTAGTTTAGCCGGCCTGTTGGGGATCTCCGGGGGATTTATCAAAGTTCCATTGATGTACGCGGTGATGGACGTACCCCTTGGGATTGCAACTGCGACCAGCAGCTTTATGGTCGGAATCACAGCTGCCGCCAGTGTATTTGTATATTATGGGCGCGGGGACATCCATCCTCTGGTGGTCATTCCGACCGCTCTGGGCATCTTCAGCGGCGCCATGATCGGTGTATATCTCCTGCCCAGATTAAGAGCAAATTGGCTCCGAACAGCGCTGGTCGGGTTATTACTTTTCATGGGCATCCAAATGCTGCTGCAAGGCTTACAGGCATAAATCGCCTTCAAACCAAAATCCCCAGAGATGGCTGCAGTGAACCGATCCAATTATCGATAAAAAACCAGCCGCCGCTCACAATTCATCGCAAAATGAGACATTAAACGATAAAACATGAAAGAAACACAAATATCAACTAAACCAAGATACAACCTCGAAAAAATCATGCAAACTGTCTCCCGGGTCGTTTCACTTTTAGGCCTGGGGCTGATGCTTGCTGGATTTGCCAGCATGATTTTTGGCGGCATGACGCTCAGTCCACCTGGGGCGTCTGCGCTCACTTTGCCCAAACTAACGACTTTTACCAACCGCCCCTTTAGCAGCGTCTCGATGAGCGCCGGGATCATTTTATTGGCTATTTTGCCGGGCATTCGGGTTGGATTAGCATTCCTGGAGTATTTACGACAACGGAAACTGCTGGATTCGTTGGTTGCCCTGATCGTTTTGGTCGAACTGCTGGTCAGCATCCGAGCAGGAAAATAAAGGCTTGAGCTTTATCCAAAGGGCCTGGTGGATAGAAAGCATCATCTGCCAGGAATTTTGGGGCGATACACCAGATTTGGGGATGGGAGCTTGCTAGTGCAAGCTCCCATCCCCAAATCTGGGACTCTTTCACAGGATTTCCCAAAGAACCAGAATCTGGAGACCAATCCGATTCCTTCAGGGGGTTATAATTGGATCGATCTTATCGTTTGAGGTGATTTTCATGCATGAAGCGCATTTGCGCGACCTATTAACTCGAGTGCGTCAAGGCAACCTTCCAGTTGACGAGGCGCTCAAAACGCTGCGGGAATTACCATTTCAGGACCTGGACATCGCCCGGTTGGACCACCACCGCAGCCTGCGCAACGGTTTCCCCGAAGTCATTTTATGTGAAGGCAAGCGGCTGGATCACATTGTTACGATTATGGAAGCCAGCTGTGCCGGTCCCGGGCCGGTGCTGGCTACCAGGGCCTCACCGGAGATATTCGAGGCCGTCCATAGCAGGCTCCCGATGGTGGAGTACAATGACCTGGCACGAGCCATGATCTACGCGCCGACCCCGCTCGCCAAGCGTAGCGGTAGCATTCTGGTTATTACAGCCGGCACCGCTGATATACCGGTAGCAGAAGAAGCAGCCCTGACCGCCGATATTATGGGCAACCAGGTCGACCGTTTGTTTGATGTCGGAGTGGCTGGTCTGCACCGGTTGTTGGCTCATATTGAGCGCATTCAGAGCGCCACTGTCCTGATCGTAGTAGCCGGCATGGAGGGCGCTTTGCCAAGTGTGGTGGGCGGCCTGGTCAATCGACCCGTGATTGCAGTTCCCACCAGCGTCGGTTATGGCGCCAGTTTTAATGGTTTATCAGCTTTATTAGGTATGTTGAACAGCTGCGCTGCAGGTATTACCGTGGTCAACATAGACAATGGTTTCGGCGCCGGTTTTGCAGCCAGCAAGATCAATCAGTTAAGAGAGTTGAATAATGAAAACATTGTCCGCTGAATTACAGTTAAAGTACGACCATCTGCAGAATATCTTTTGCGAAATGGGCAGCGCTCTGATAGCCATGTCCGGCGGCGTTGACAGCGTTGTCATGGCCAAAGTGGCTTGCGATGTCCTGGGAGAACGAGCCCTGGCTGTAACAGCCGATTCTCCATCGTTGCCGAGGCGCGAGTTAAATGAAACCCTGGAATTGGCCCGGGATTTCAATATCCACCACCGGGTTATCCAAACCCAAGAGTTCCAGGATGAACGCTATATCGCCAACCCTACCAATCGCTGCTATTTTTGCAAAGATGAGCTCTTCAACCATCTGGATCAACTGCTGTCCGATCAGGATTACCACTGGGTTTGCTATGGGGAGAATCTGGATGATCGCGGCGACTACCGCCCCGGGGGTATCGCAGCCCAGGAGCATCGAGTGCGCGCGCCGCTAAAGGAAGCCGGGTTTGATAAAAGTGATGTGCGTGGACTGGCCCGTTTTTTGGGGTTGCCCATCTGGGACAAACCGGCCAGCGCCTGCCTGGCTTCCCGGATCCCCTATGGCCAACCGGTCACGCCAGAAAAATTAGCCCAGATTGAGGCAGCCGAAAATTACCTGTGGGAACTGGGTTTTCGCCAGTTCCGGGTGCGGCACCATGGCGAAATTGCCAGACTAGAACTCGATCCAGACCAAATGATTCAATTGCTTGACGAGGCCTCCCAAGTCAATACCCATCTGAAAAGATTGGGATTTAAATATGTCGCCATGGACCTGACCGGCTACCGGCGCGGCAGCCTGAATGAAGGCATCGTTGCTACCCTGGAGCAACTCTAAGTTGAAAACCCTTTACCTGGATTGTTTTGCCGGCATCAGCGGAGATATGACGTTGGGGGCATTGCTCGATCTGGGCCTGCCACTGGAAATACTTAAAGATGCCTTGAGCAGCTTGCCAATCAGCGGGTATGAGCTGCAGGCTTTTCCGGTTCATAAGAACGGCATCCATGCTACCCAATTCCAGGTTAATTTGTTTGAAGGCGAAAGTAAGCGCCTGGCCGATTCGGAATTTCAAGAAGTGACTACTGCTGAGGCAATCACATCCCAACCTGAGGATTCTGATACTCATCAGCATGGCGCGACACCTCAGCGTCATTTGAGCAATATTCTGGCTATGATCGCCCAAAGCGGGCTGCCAGAGACCGTTCAAGCGAAAGCGACTGCAATCTTCAAGCGACTGGGCGAAGCTGAAGCGCTGGTCCATGGCTTGCCGCCAGACCAGGTTCACCTGCATGAAGTCGGAGGCGTGGACGCAATCATCGATATCGTCGGTACAGTGATTGGCCTTGAGCAGCTTGGCATTGACGAAGTGATCGCTTCACCACTGCCCTTAGGCTCAGGTTTTGTGCGCAGTGCGCACGGCGTGCTGCCGGTTCCCGCGCCTGCCACCGCGGCGCTTTTAAAGAATGTGCCGGTCTACAGCGGCCCCGGTCCAGGAGAACTGGTCACGCCAACCGGAGCGGCGATTATCACCACGCTGGCGAAACACTTCGGACCTATGCCCCAAATGTGGGTGACGGGAATCGGCTATGGCTCCGGCACTCGCCAGCGGGAATTCCCAAATGTATTGCGCGCCTTTTTAGGGGAAACGATCGATATCGAGCGAGAAGTTTCAGGCGAACCAATCCCCGGCCGAAACCCTTATCCAGAACAACATGCCGGCTCCCGCCAGGCTGCAGGCTATCACGAAAGCCCGGCGGTCATGATCGAAGCCAATCTGGATGATATGAATCCCCAATTCTTCGATCCTTTGGTTAATCATTTGTTGGCATCCGGCGCTCTGGATGTGACTTTGATGCCTGTGCAAATGAAGAAAGGTCGCCCGGGCGTTTTGCTCCAGGTGCTGGCTTATCCAACCTCCAGGGATGAATTGCTCCAGATCATCTTCAAGGAATCGACTACCATTGGCGTGCGCAGTTACCCGGTGATCAAGCATATGCTGCAGCGTGAAAGCATACCGGTCGAGACCCCTTTTGGAACGGTGCAAGTCAAAGTGGCCCATCTTGGCGAACAGGCTGTGACGATCGCTCCGGAATTTGAGGATTGCCGCCGGTTGGCCGACCAGCATCGGGTCCCAATAAAAGAGATCTATGCTATCGCCCTAAGCGTCTATCATCAAAAGTACCGCTCTACGGAAACAGCCTAAATTTTTGACGTTGCGATGGATATTCCTCCACCCAACCGGACAATTCCCATCACACGCATCGCGTCGACCGGATGACTGTTGTGCGTTATCAGGCTTAATCTTTGAGCCAATCCTCAGGGACCGGGATTTCTCTGGCTGCCTTCTCCAGGATATCAAAGGCTGCCGGGATTAAGCGATCCAATTGCGCCGCCTTTTGGTCTTCCAGGTCACTGGCAGGAGATTCACCTGGCTTGTGCCTGCGATCATAATCGTCGATAGCCCGCAGTAAAGCTCCTCTCAAACCGCTGGCGCGATGCGCCCAAACCGAATCGGCTGACAAGCGCTCTAGTTTTGCGATCAGAAACCTGGCCCAGTCATAGCGATCGTCTATTGACGCCATCAATACTGTCCCAAAACAGCCTGCAAATACTGGATTGAAGAAAGAAAATCCTGTTCGCCGAATATTTCCATGGTAAGTACCCCGGTATACTTTTCCACCAACAACAGCTCCAGAACCGGTTCAAGCCTTTCCAACGGAATATAGGCCAACGATTGGTGATCCCGGCCGTTGATGCCATGCAGATGGATAACCCGCGTTCGAGGTAATGCTGCTTGTAAATACGGCAGCGGGTCAATCCCATCCAACCAATAATGACCTAAATCCACGCAGCGGGCCACGCCAACCTGCTCTACTACCGGCCGGACGAAATCGGGCGGATAGCCTTCCAGATTCTCGACTGCTAAATTTTCCAAACCCCCGGCCCAGTCTCCAAGTAATTGGATCGCCCGGACCATATCAGCCTGCCAATTACTCAGTTCGGATGGCGCAGGCCGGTCGCGCACGATCCGGCCATCCAGGTGGACGATGTAAGCCCAGGGTTTCAGTGCACGTGTGGCCGTGATCGTCTTATACGCTTTGAGCATTGAAGCGTGAAGCTGCTCGCCAATCCGGTTCGGGCAGATGTCTTGCGGCAGGTGCACGGTATAACTAAGATCATACCTGGTCGCTAATGCGTTTAGTTGTTCAATTGTTTTCATGGAAGGCAGGTTACTGGTCCCATCCTCCAGATCGAACAGGACCAGTTCCATATCCTTTACTTTATCTGCCAGAAAATTCGCGTTGGCGACCAGATTATCCGGTTTGATATAAGATGTCGTTCCGATGCGGAAAGAGAACCTCATGGGATGGTTGGCTGCTGTTTCGTAAGACTAGCCCGTCACCACGGCGTTGTGTTCATACAACGCGGCTTTCATTCGCGCCAACCCCTCCATCAGCAACGCGCGCGGGCAGCCAAAATTCAACCGCACGAAACCTTCGCCACCCTGTCCAAACGGCGCGCCATCATTCAATGCAACTTTAGCATTTTCCAGGAAGAATTTCTGCGGATTCCCCTCAATTCCTGACTGGCTGCAATCCAACCAGGCCAGATAGGTCCCTTCAGGCTTCGCCATAGTGACCCCAGGCAATTGATTGTTTACAAACTCGTACATGTAATCCCGGTTGGCCTCCAGGTAAACCAACAACTGGTCAAGCCATTCCATGCCACCCTGATAGGCTGCCAAAGCGGCCGTCTGCCCCATCAAGTTCACCCATCCGACCAGACCCTGCTTAGCACTTAAAAATGTTTGGCGCAGTTCCGGATTCTCGATGATCGCGAACGAGCTTTCTAACCCGGCCAGATTAAAAGTCTTACTGGGAGCCATCAAAGTGATGGTATGAGCCGCAATGTCCGGATCAAGACTGGCCATCGGGATGTGCTCATGGCCTGAGAAAATTAAATCGCCATGAATTTCATCCGAGCAAATCGTGACATGATGTTTGAGGCAAATTTCAGCCATACGCGCCAATTCATCTTTCCGGAAGACGCGGCCGACGGGATTATGGGGATTGCACAAAAGAAACATGCGGGTATCGCCGGTAATACTGGCTTCGAAGGCCTCAAAATCGATCTCATAACTGCCGTCCGGGCGACGTGTCAATTGCATTTCCTGGCGCTGCATGCCGGCATTCTCCGGTGCGCTGAGGAAAGGGAAATAGACCGGCGTTTGTACCAGCAAACCACCTCCGTTCGGGTCCCGCAAGGCATGGGCAGCCTGATTAAAGCCCGTGACTACACCTGGGATCAGGATGACTGCATCCAGGCTCACTTCCCAACCGAAACGCATGAGTAGCCAATCCTGGATGGCGCACTTCAAGGCCTCGTTCTCGCCCGGGTAGCCAAACACGCCGTGAGCGACCCGTCTGCGTAGGGCTTCAATCACTGGCTGGGGCGACATAAAATCCATATCGGCCACCCACATCGGCAAAATATCTTCGCCGTAACGGTCCCATTTCGTACTGCCTGTATTTCTCCGGTCAATGATCTGGTCGAAATCGTAAATCATATCCTGTTTGGCCTCTTTTCTTAGCAATTATGTCACAGGTTTTATGGTTTTCATGAGCGTCAACAAACGTCTCGCTCCAGTAAGTTGTATTATAAACCTGCTGAAGGGCAGCATCGCAAACCGAAGTTCGTTGGGAATTCCTGTGGTGGTACCCCAGAGAGTTTCCCAAATACCCCAAACCAAGATCGTTAAACGCAAAATCGCCCAGTTGGAACTGAGCGATTCCGGTATACAGCTTTAGATCTTTTGCGCCTGATTTTCCACTGGTGGAGCGCCACCGGCGCAATCTTAAGTGTAACTATCTGCGGGGAGGGCGGGATTCGAACCCGCGGTCGAGGTTATTGCCCCGACAACCACTTAGCAGGCGGCCCCATTCAACCACTCTGGCACCTCCCCTATTTCATGCTTCAACCCGGCTCCGCCAGGTTTTAGGCGGAGGGAGAGGGATTCGAACCCCCGGTGGGCGTTAACCCACAACTGTTTTCAAGACAGTCGCCTTAGACCGCTCGGCCATCCCTCCGGTTTGCTGGGAATCCCTCCCGGGCGGAAAAATTCTACCACATCTAAAGGCGACATGCAACACGCAAACCCAGGGTCTTTGGGAAACTGTTGGAATAGTTCCAGATTTGGGGCGTGAGCGTGCGGATGCACACTCACGCCCACCAATCTGGATACCTCCACAGAAATTCCCATAGGACCCATTTTTACACGTCAAAAGGAAAACGGGGAGTATGCTATACTTCTCCAATCTGATGAAAAACGCTGATCCCTGGCAGTCTTTTCGCCTCGCCGAGCTAACCATATTTTGTACTCAAGGCGGACCATGGTTATGAAACATATCGCCCGCTCGACTCTGATCGTTGCAGTCTTTTTTGGTTTCGATAAAGTTCTGGGTTTTATCCGCCAGATCCTGATCGCGCGTCAGTTCGCTTTGACCTACAATATCGACGTCTTCAATGCCGCCAACAATATCCCTGACCTGCTTTCAGCCTTGATCTCGGGCGGCGCATTAGGGGTGGCGCTTATCCCGGTAATATCGGAATATCTCGAACAGCGTGGCAGGCCCCAGGCCTGGGACCTTTTCGCCCGCATTCTTAATTTCGCATTCCTGGTTACAGCTGCCCTGTCGATCCTGATTGGCTTGTTTGCAGATCCTTTTGTCCGGTATATCATCGTCCCGGGGTTTCCCCCGGCCCAACAGGCTCTGACAGTCGAATTGATGCGCCTGGATTTGATCGCGATCTTGATATTTTCGATCAGCGGCCTGGTTATGGCCGGACTGCAGGCCAACCAGCATTTCCTGCTGCCAGCCATGGCCCCGGCGCTTTACAATATCGGCCAGATTTTCGGCATTGCCATCCTGGCGCCCGAGACCGGGCTCAGCTTCGGCCCAATCCGTTTGCCCGCATTTAATTTGGGGATTCACGGCCTGGTATATGGCGTCATTCTCGGGGCCTTGCTGCACCTGGCGATCCAGATACCCGGCCTGATTCACTTCAAGTTCCGCTGGCGGCCTGCCATCAACCTGCGTGATCCCGGCGTACGGCAGGTTCTGCGCCTGCTGGGGCCACGGGTCCTGACCATGTTATTTTTGCAGATGTTCTTTATCGCCCGCGATAACCTGGCTTCCGGATTGGGAGAAGGGGCTGTTACTGCCCTGAATTATGGCTGGTTTATCATGCAAGTCCCCGAGACTTTAATTGGTACGGCCCTGGCGATCGCGCTCCTGCCCACCCTCTCTGAGCAAATCGCCCGGGGTGAAGAGCGCGCCTTTACAGAGACGGTCAATCGCGGCATCCAGGTGATCCTGGCTTTAACCCTTCCGGCCGCGGCGCTGCTGGCCGCTGGCTTGCCGCCGTTGGTGCGGGTTGTGTTCGGCTTTGATGAAGCCGGAACAGCCATGGTCGTATGGGCGTCCCGGGCCTACCTGTTCGGTCTGACCGGCCATTCTTTGCTCGAGATATCGGCCCGTTCATTTTATGCCCAACAAGATGCCCGCACACCTCTGTTTGCTGCAGCTCTGAACGCCGGTCTTTACATTGTGCTGGCTGTAAACCTGGCACGCACTCTAGGCTCCAGCGGGATCGCATTGGCGAATTCGTTGGCTTTCACCAGTGAGGCGCTTTTGCTGCTGTTTTTGCTCAACCGCAGCCACCCCGGTATGCTGCGGGTTCTGCCAACCCTGGGACGAGTTGGACTGACTGCCATCGTTGGTGGCTTACTGGTTCTGGGGCTGTTGCAGCTGCCATTTCCCGAACTGATCCTGGCGGTCGCAGCTCTGGCCATCAGTGGCGTGGCAATGCTGCCCTTCATCTGGCCAGAAGTCCGGATTTTGATCAACTTGTGAACGCACTCCGGTCATACAGGGTTGGATTTATGGGAATTTCTGGAGTGATACACAAAGAACCACAGAATTGGTTATCTTAAGGAGGTAGTCCGGCATGGCTAAATTCGGCCGTTTGGTTGTCATTGGGATTCTTCTTTTACCTCTTTTCAATATCCAGCCAGGATTTTCACTGGCAGCTGCGCCAAATTGGCAAGCAAAAGTGGATCCCTGGATCCTGCAGACATCCAGCAGCGGACAGGCTGAATTTTTAGTTTATCTGAACGAGCAGGCTGATCTCAGCCATGCCAGCCAGCTAAGCACCAAGCTCGAAAAAACCACTTATGTGTTTACGACACTCAGCCGCCTGGCCAATCGGACGCAGGCGCCTATTATTCGAGGGCTGGAATCACAGGGCGTGGCTTACCGCCCTTATTGGATCGCCAACATGATCTGGGTGCAAGGCGACCAATCGCTGGTGCAGTCGCTGGCGCAGCGAGCCGATGTTGCCCATCTGTACGCCAACCCCTCCGTTCACCTGGATGACCCGCTCAATGATACAAAAACCAACCTGTCTGCGACCGATACGATCGAATGGAACATCCTGCAGGTCAATGCGGACCAGGTCTGGGCGGCCGGTTTTACCGGGCAGGGCGTGGTCATTGGCGGTCAGGACACCGGTTACCAATGGGATCACCCGGCTTTGATCAACCAGTATCGCGGCTGGGATGGCAGCCGCGCCGATCACAATTACAGCTGGCACGACGCCATCCACACCAATCTGACGAGCAACCTGTGTGGCCACGACTCACCGTACCCCTGCGATGACAACTCCCACGGCACCCATACCATGGGGATCATGGTGGGCGACGACGGCGCCACCCACCAGATCGGCATGGCGCCTGGGGCGCGCTGGATTGGCTGCCGCAACATGGATAACGGCATCGGCACGCCAGCCACTTATAGCGAATGCTTCGAATGGTTCATTGCTCCAACCGACTTAAATGATCAGAACCCAGATCCCGCGATGGCGCCGGATGTGATCAACAATTCCTGGAGCTGCCCGCCTTCAGAAGGTTGCACGGATCCGACTGTGCTCCTGACAGTCGTCGACAATGTGCGGGCGGCCGGCATCCTGACCGTACAATCCGCCGGCAACAGTGGGCCGAGCTGCTACACCATCAATGCGCCGGCAGGGATCTACAACTCGTCCTACACTGTTGGCAACACGACCAGTTCGGATGGACTTGCCCCCTCCAGCAGCCGCGGGCCGGTCGCAGTAGACGGCAGCTATCGAATTAAGCCAGACATCTCCGCTCCGGGCACAGGGATCATTTCCAGCGTGCCGACCACTTTCAGTCTTTCCGGTTACGGGTCGAAAAGCGGCACCAGTATGGCGGCGCCCCATGTGGCCGGTTTAGCGGCTCTATTGATTTCCAGTAAACAAGAACTGCAAGGGCAACCGGCCGCGCTGGAAAATGTCATCAATGCCACGGCCGCGCCCGTCAGCCTATCCGGGACTTGCACCAATATACCCGCCGATGTTCTGCCCAACAATTATTATGGCTGGGGCCGGATTGACGCCTGGGCGGGCTATCAGGCTTTACAACCCGGATTGGAAATAAAGATAACCGCTTTCCCGGCTATCGTTAGCCCTGGCGATCCGCTGACCTATACATTGACTGTAACGAATACCCAGGTGAGTCCGCCTGCTACCGGGATCGTCCTGACCGATACACTCCCTGCCAACACCAGTTTTATCTCAGCCAGTGATTCATACGTTTTGAATGGCAATCAGGTAGCCTGGTCGCTCGCCAGCCTGGCAGGCAAGGCCGGCGCCTCGGTTGATCTGGTTGTCCAGGTCGCCGCAGGCAATTGCAGCCCGGTTGAAAATACCACGTATGGAGTCAAAAGCGACCAGATCCCGCAAACGATCTTCGGTCCGGCCGTGCTCACGCCTGTAACCAACCCATTCACCTTCACCTTACTTCAGGATCAGTCTGCCATTGTCGTCCCCGGCCAAGCAATCACTTTTACCCATACTCTGCAAAACAATGGTGTAACCACCAGTACGGTAGCGCTTGCACATACCAGCACACTGGGTTGGGCCAGCGCCACAATACCGCTTACGGCGACCCTGCCAGCTGCCGGTCAAATACAATTAGCGGTCCGTGTAGATGTCCCCGACAATGCGTCCGTTGGCAGCCTGGAAGAATCTACCCTGACAGCCAGCTGTATCGTAAATCCCAGCATAAAAGTGAGCAATACAGACCGAGCGTTTTACCAGCTGCCAACCTATTTTCCAATGGTTAAATATCAGGCGCCCTAGGCGTTGGGATGGGAATGAGGTCGAAAAATGGGCCTGAAGGCCAGCCCAGGCTGGCCTTCAGGCCCATTTTTTGAATATCTATCGTTCTTCTCCAGGTTTATGTCCGGGCCAGTGGATGTTTTCTGTAAAGATTTAATTCGGGTTATTTCTGACGCAGCAGCCTGGAGGAGTTCGCCAGGATTCCAAGGTCCGGCAATGACTGGGCAGCAGCGGCAAAAATAGGCGGCAGAAAACCAAACGCCGCCAGCGATAATCCAACTAGGTTATATATTGCCGTAAAGCCGATATTCATCTTGACAACCCGCATGGTGCGTTGAGCGATCTCGATGACCTGGGGCACCAGAGTCCAATCTTCGCGCATCAAGGCAATATGAGCCGCTTCCATGGCGATACCGTTACCAGAAGCCCCCCTGCGGGCCGCACCCATGGCAATGCCCACATCGGCTTGAGCCAAAGCCGGCGCATCATTGACCCCATCGCCGACCATAATCACCAGCCGGCCTTGGGCCTGATATTCTTTCACAATCCGAATTTTATCTTCGGGCAGCAGATTAGCCCGATAATTGATCCCTATGCGTCCAGCCAGTTCGGCGGCAGTCCGCTCGTTATCACCGGTCAACAATTCCAGGTGCTTTACGCCGGTTTCTCGAATTGCCCGGATGGCATCCGGAACTTCACTTCGCAAGGTATCGGCCGCCGCCAGGATGGCGACCCAGCGTTGATCCACACTGACATACAAAAGGGTTCTTCCTTGCTGTTCGAACGCTTCCACCGCCCGAGCCAGAGAGGCGTTATGCCCATCAGACTGTTGGGCGACCACAAGTTTGCGGCTGCCCACCTGGACCAGGTGACCGTCGATCTTTGCCCGCACACCCATTCCGGGTAAGGCCACAAACTCTTCCGGATCTGGAACGGTCAGCCCGCGCCGCCGGGCGAGTTCACGCACCGCCTCGGCCAGAGGATGTTCGGAATAGCGCTCGGCGCATGCCACCCATTCCAGGATTTTCTCCTGGCTGGCATCTCCATCAGATACTTCAATGGCTTCAATCTGTGGCTGGCCAAGCGTCAACGTGCCGGTTTTGTCAATCAGGAGCACATCCGCCTGGGCCAGAGTCTCCAGGTATTTTCCACCTTTGATCATCAATCCCCGCCGGGCGGCAGCGCCTATCGAGGCCAGCATGGCGATCGGAGTAGCCAGGGCAAACGAACAGGAACAGGCCACCACCAGGACAGCAGCCGTAGCAAGCGGATCCCGCCTCAGTAAATAGGTCAGGGCAGCCACCCCGGCCACAATGGGTAAATAATAGGCAGAAAAACGGTCCGCAACCCGCTGGACATCGGCCCGGTGGGCTTCAGCTTCTTCTACCAATTTGATTACTCGCCCAAATGTGGTGTCGGCGCCAATGCCGTCAGCCCGGATTTGCAGGCTTCCCAGCCGGGCAAAGGTCGAGGCAAATACCCGGCTGCCGGGTCCCGCTTCAACCGGCATCGACTCGCCGGTAATGGTAGCCTGATCAATTGTTGCCTGACCTTGGAGCACCTCGCCGTCCACCGGGATTTGTTCGCCCGGTCGAACGATAATCCGGTCGCCCAGCCTGACCTGATCCAAAGCGACCAGGCTTTCCGCACCCTCCCGCAGCACGCGAGCGGTTTGAGGCGCCAGCGCAGTCAGGTCCCGGACAGCCTTACGGGCCCGTTCGGCCGTGAAATGTTCCGCGTAATCCCCCACCCGCATAAAAAACACCACCACTGCAGCTGTAGCCCACTCGCCAACAGCTAACGCCGCGATCACGCCCAGAGTCATCAGCGTATGTGAAATAATCTGGCCCTTAAGCGTTGCCCGAAGTACATTGCGAAAAACCGGGTATCCGCTGAGCAGTACAATCGCCAGCCCCACTGGCCAGGGTACCCTGGCCGTAATAGCTTCGAACAGCCCAAACCATTCACCGATCACCACCACAAAGAGCACAACCCCGAACACCACCCCGATCAGGCTCAGAACCGCGCGGGTGTATTGACCTGCACCGGCGGCTTGTTGATCCGGCTCAGTGGAGTTTTCTGGCACGGAATATCCCGCCTGCGAGACGGCCTGCCGGATCATGGTGAGATTAACCAGGCTTTCATCCAGTTGGACAACGGCTTTTTCGGATGTCAAAAAAACGTCAACCGAATCAACTCCAGGGATCGCGGCAATTGCTTTGCGTACATGCAGGGTGCATTCGGTGCAATCCATACCTTCTACGGGCACTTCAAGTTTTGAAAGTGTTGTCATATTCACCTACCATTCTATCTGCATTATACTTGCAAGACACAAATCCAGTTTTGGTTTCTGGAGAGAGTATTCGAATGTTGTAGAAAATGAATTGTGGTGTTCTGTTTGGACGGCGGTCGCCGCCTAAACAGAACACCACACCTACAAAACGAATGCACCCTTTCTGGAAAACTCCGTGGGAGAATCCCAGATTTGGGGTACCACTCCAGGAATTCCCAAAGAACCATTATTCAGGAGAAATGCAATGTCCATGACGTCACGCCAACGTGTTTTAACCACTCTCCAACACGAGCAACCTGACCGTGTCCCGATTGTAATTGGTTCAAGCAATACCACCACCCTCAAAATGAAGCCCTATCAAGCGCTCAAACAACACCTGGGAATCCAGGCCGAAGATCGTTACATCTACGATTGGCCGGAACTCGGTTCAGCTTTACCGGATGAAGCCACCCTGCAAAGATTGCACAGTGATGTGCGCGGGGTTCTTGATCGCTTCCCGAAGGAAACTTATCAACGGAATCAGACCCGACCTGCTCACAGTCCCTTCATCGATGATTGGGGCAGTGGCCAAAAAGAAATTGAGCCGGGTCTGTGGTACCCGGGAATCCATCCCATGTCCGAAGCTGAAACCCTGGACGCGATAGAAAATTATCCCTGGCCCGACATGGATGATCCCTACCGGGTTGCCCACGTGCGCGATCAGGCTCGCAAATTAGCGGATGAAAATGAATACGCCATCATCGCGACTCCCTGGCTGCTTTTTCCTCTGGAAAGAGCATTCGCAATGCAAGGCATGGACAAATTTTTACTCAACCTGGCAATCAATCCGGATTTCGCTACAGCCCTGCTGCAAAAAATCGCCAGCCTATGCAAGACATTAATGGGGCATTTTCTGGAGGCGCTTGGGGACAATGTTGATATCATCAAGATAGGGGATGATATTGGCACCCAGGAAAGCCTGCTGATGTCACCCCGAATGTATCGCAGCATCTTGAAACCCATCCACGCCGATTATATAGCCTTTATCAAAGAGCGCACGAAAGCCAGCGTATTTTTCCACACTGATGGAGATGTCTTCAATCTGATCGATGATTTTATTGAAATCGGGGTCGATATTCTTAATCCAATCCAGACCTCGGCCGGCAAAATGTCGAACTTGCCCGAATTAAAGAAACGCTATGGTGATCAATTGACATTCTGCGGGGCAATCGATACACAGAAAATACTGCCGTTTGGTACCCCTGATGAGGTCCGGCAAGAAGTTAAGCGTGTCATTGAGATTCTCGCTCCCGGTGGAGGCTATATGCTCTCATCGGTCCACACCATCATGGATGAAGTGCCGCCGGAGAACATTCTGGCAATGGTAGACGCCGCGGTGGAATTTGGGAAATACCCCATCCAGTAAGACAGATCCAGGCAGGCGCCTGCAAGTCAGTCTGCCTGAAAGAATCAACCCGGCGGTGTTTTATGAGCCAGGCTCATAAAACACCGCCGGTTATTTTCCGAAATGGAATTTTCAGGGCCGTGAAGAGCTATTCCTTTTCGTAGGGCTCGCCATCCGCAGCCGGGATCTGGCCTCGGCCAACCACACCCGCCAGCACTACAATCGTGATCAGGTAAGGCAGCATCAGCAAGAACTGTGATGGAATTTGGATACCCAGAATGGCCAGCTTGGAAGCCAGTGAATCAAAGAAGCCGAACAGCAGCGAGGCGCCCAATGCGCCAGACGGCATATAGTTACCGAAGATCATAGCTGCCAGGGCGATAAAGCCCCGCCCGGCAGTCATCACCTCATCGAAGCGGCCTACAGATCCCAGGGTGAAGTAACCGCCTGCAAACCCGGCCATTGCTGAGCCAAGCAGTACTGCGAGCCAGCGCGTCCGGATGACGTTGATGCCCAAAGTATCAGCAGCGCGCGGGTGCTCACCCACTGAACGGTGACGCAAACCCCAACGGGTGTAAAACAGGCCAAACTGCAACAGGAACAAAAAGATGAACATCGCATAAACAAACATGTTATTCTCGAACACGATCCCCCCAAGCAGTGGTATCTTGGATAGGATAGGAAGCTTAAGCGGTGCAAAGATACCCGGATTGTTCAAGGCTTCATTTGTTTGTAAATACCTGGCTGACAAATATGAAGTCATACCAGTAGCCAGGATGTTGATCACCGTGCCTGATATGATCTGATTGGATTTATAGTTAATGCTCAATACCCCATGAAGCACGCCCATCAGAACGCCGGTTCCGACAGCAGCTGCAAGACCGATCCACAGGTTGTGCGTGACGCTGCCGATGAAAGCCCCCGAAAAAGCGCCGGCCAACATCATCCCTTCAATAGCGATATTGATCACGCCAGCCCGCTCACACAAGATACCCGACATAGCCCCCAGGGTAAGCGGCACAGCCTTAACTAAGGATGTTTTCAACAGCCCGCCCAGGTTGAGCGATTTTCCGGAAGCAGCCCAGGTCAAGAAGGCTAAGATAAACATGGCAGCGACCAGGAATAATACCAGGGTGGTGCGGGAGCGAAAACCTCCTTTTAAAAACGCCTGCAAGAATGCCAATATCAGGGGAAGGACAACCAAGATATAAAGGGTCAGCCGCGTCGGGATAATCAAATCCGGGAAAGTGGCATCAGAGCCACTGGGTGTCATCACAAACTTGGTGGTTACATCCGCAGCTACATTCCGGGCAAAAAGCCACCAGATCAGAAGGCCCAACCCGCCAAAGATAGCAGCCATTGTGTACTGGCGAACTGGCGAGACAACCTCAACATGCCGTCGTACAGCGATCGTTGCCATAAATTATTTGCCTCCCCAACCACCAGCCAGGGTGAGACCTTTGGCCTCAATCCCCTTTAGCCGGTAAATTGTGCGGATGATACCCGGGGCAGCCACGAAGGCCAGGATGAGCGCCTGCAGGATCGAGACAATATCGATGGGAATACCCGTTGCCAGCATCATACTGGTCGCCCCGCTGCGCATAAAGCCAAATAACAAGGCTGACAGCACCACTCCCAGCGGGTGATTGTTGCCCAATAAAGCGATCGCGATGCTGTCAAAGCCATAGCCGGAAGAGAAAGCTGGCGCCAGGGTATAATTCACGCCCAGCACTTCGTTTCCGCCTGCCATACCGGCCAACGCGCCCGCAAATGCCATCGAAAGCGTCATCACCAGCGTTACTTTCATGCCAGCGTAGCGCGATGCGCGGGGGTTAGAACCCACAGCCCGGAAATCAAAGCCCCACTTGGTCTTCCATAAGAACCAGTACACCAGATAAGCGACTCCCAATGCGATAAAGAAGCCCCAGTGCAGGCGCAACGGCTCTGGAAATAATCGCGGCAGCTTGGCAGATTCTTGCATGAACGGGCTGATCGGGTTAATCGATCCGGGACGCTTCATCGGGGCGTTTAAAAGCCATTCGACCAGCCGAAAGGCTGTGTAATTGAGCATGATGGTGGTAATCACCTCATGCGCTCCGGTGCGCGCCTTTAAGAAACCGGGAATAAAACCCCACAAGAAGCCGCCCAAAGCGCCTGCTAAGACCGCCAGGGGTATATGGATAAACCAGGGCAGCCCGGTGATGGAATATCCCACAAAGGCTGCGAAAGCCGCCCCAAGATAGATCTGGCCTTCTGCACCGATATTGAACATACCAGCGCGAAAAGCCAGGGCTACGGACAATCCACCGAAAATGTAGGGCGTTGAAGTGGTCAGTCCATCGGAAATCGGGTAGAAAAACTGGTACAAGTCCTTAATGTCGCCGCTCTGGAAATAAGCTGAAAGGTCCGCCACATTGCCGAACATGCCATCCCACCAGGCTGCATAAGTTTGTCCAACGATGCCTAGCCCAGTTTTAATCCCAAGCCAAAGGGATTGGCTCAGTGCTGTATAGAATTCAGCACTTGTGAGCATAATAAACACGCCACCCAGGATCAAGCCGGACAATATAGCCAGCAAAGGGACTGCCATCGTTTGGACGATACGCTGGCGGCGTGAGGCGCCCGACAAATCAGGAGCTAATTCTTCCACGAGAATTTGGGTGGTGTCCTTCTTGGCAGCCTGCCCAGAGGGAGGGGTTGGTGATGGCTGACCTGGTTCAGGTTGGTCGGGTGAGTTGTTCACGGAGTTATTTTGTTCGTCGCTCATGCGCGTATCACCTCTTGGAAAAGTACGCTAGATAGACACCTACGTCAAGCCGACTCGGACTGGATACCGGCCATCAGCAAGCCTACGCCTTCTTTGGTTGCTCCCTTGGCTGGCAAAATGGAAATTATTTTGCCGCGGTACATGACCGCGATCCGGTCTGCCAGGCCCATGATTTCATCCAGCTCGGTCGAGACCAGCAGGACTGCACAACCTTCATCGCGTTTTTGGATAATGCGCTTGTGGATATACTCAATCGAACCGACATCTAACCCGCGCGTGGGTTGGGAGGCTACCAGGAATTTTATCGGGCGGGAGAACTCCCGCGCTACAATGACTTTTTGCTGGTTGCCCCCCGAGAGCGATCCGGCTTCCACAAAGGCATTGGGCGTGCGAATATCGAATTGCTGAATCAGCTGGTCGGCAGTCTCCTGAATGACCTTCTCTTGCAACACCGGTCCCTTGGAAAAGGGCGGTTTGTAATAGGTGTTCATCACCAGATTGTCGGCAATCGGGAAATCCAGCAGTAATCCATCTTCCTGGCGATCCTCGGGCACATGTGCGCTACCCAGCTCTGTAATTTTTCGGGGTGAAGCATTGGTGATTTCATGCTCTAACAATCTGATCTTCCCAGATGACGCAGACCGTAATCCGGTCAGAGCTTCTACCAGCTCGGTCTGCCCATTGCCCTGGACGCCTGCGATACCCAGGATTTCGCCGCTGTGCACATCGAAAGAAACCTCATCAACCGCCACGTTGAACAGATCGTCCAATACGGTCAGATTCTCGACCTGCAGGATCGTATCTCCCGGATTAGCTGTCTCTTTTTCTACCTCTAACCGCACGGCGCGTCCAACCATCATCTGAGCCAGCTTGAGCTCATCCGCCTCCTGGGGAGTCGTCGAGCCAATCACTTTTCCGCGCCGGATCACTGTAATCCGGTCGGCAATCTCAAGCACTTCCTTGAGCTTATGCGTAATAAAGATAATTGACTTTCCCTGCTCAACCAGGGTGCGCATAATGCGGAATAAGCCATCGATTTCCTGCGGAGTGAGCACAGCGCTGGGCTCATCCAGGATCAGGATGTTTGCCTCACGATATAACAACTTAATAATTTCTACACGCTGCTGGACGCCAACCGGAATATCCCTGATATACGAATTTGGATCCACTTCCAGGCTATATTGCTCAGAGAGCTGCCTGATTTTGGCGGAGGCGCTGCGGCGATCCAGGATCTGGCCGTAGCGCACATCCTCATCACCGAGGATCACATTCTCAGTTACCGTAAAAACCGGCACCAACATAAAATGCTGGTGCACCATCCCAATCCCCGCCGCGATGGCGTCGATGGGGGATTGGATTTTAACCGGCTTGCCGTTAACAATGATCTCGCCCTCGTCCGGTTGGTAGAGGCCATATAAAATATTCATCAATGTGGTTTTACCGGCCCCATTTTCCCCCAAAAGGGCATGAATCTCACCCTTCTCGACGGTCAGATCAATATGATCATTTGCGAGCACGCCTGGAAATTGCTTGGTAATTCCGCGGAGTTCAAGTACAGTGGCCATAGCGCTCTTTCCTTGGAATTTTCTGGCTTTTCGCAGCCAGGCAAGCCAGCCACGAAAACTTTGAAGTGGAACTGTAAAATTGTAAAAGATGGAGCTGGTTAAACACCAGCTCCATCTTATCATGGACTATTTGAGGTTACGGCATCGTTTGAACTTCGCCGGCAATGATACCCTTTGTCAGGGTGTCAATCTCTGCCAGGATATCAGCCGGGATTGAGTTTTGCATGGCAGGATTGATGCCAATCCCTACGCCGCCATTCTTCAATGTACCGAGGTAGTTCTCGCCCACAAAGCTGCCGGTGATCACAGCGCGGTAGGTGCTGGCTACAAACACGTCCATGTTCTTGAGGACACTGGAGAGAATGTAGTCGCTGTACTCGGGGTACAACACCGACCAATCCGTGTCCACGCCTATCACCATACCGGTGCCGCGATCTTTCATCGCTGCCAGGGTTCCCTGGCCGACCGGGCCCGCCACGGGCATGATGATGTCGGCGCCTTCATCCAGCAGGCTCTCACCCAACCGGCGGCCGTCATCGGTGCTGTCAAAGTTACCGGCGAACAGGCCGGTCTGTGTGGCCGTGTCCCAACCCAGGACTTCGACCGAGGCGCCGTGGGCATCATTGTAAGCTTTCACGCCCATGGCGAAGCCATCCATAAAAGCGGTTACTGCGGGGAATTGGATGCCGCCATACGTGCCAACGATGCCCGTCTTGGTCATCGCTGCCGCCAGGTAACCATTCAAGTAACCTGACTCGTCCACAGCATAAGCGCTGCCACGCACGTTCGGGATAATCGGGTCGTAGGTCTGGTCGACGGTGGCGAATTTCTGCGTCGGATTAGCTTCGGCGGCTGCTTTGGTGGCATCACCCAGCAAGAAGCCGACGGTCACAATCAGGTCACAGCCTTCGCTCATGAAAGCATTGATGTTCTTCTCGTAGTCTGTCTGCTGCTGCGATTCGAGGTATTTGATCTCGCCCCCATAGATCGCCTGGGCGTCTGTAAAGCCCTTCCAGGCAGTAGCATTGAAGGATTTATCATCGATACCACCGGTGTCTGTTACCTGGCATGCCAGGAAGCCTTCGGGTGCGGTGATCTTGATCGGCGAGGTTGAAATCTTGCCTGAGATGATGTCATTCGTTAGTTGATCAACCTCGGTCATCGTTTCAGCCGGGAGCTTGTCGACCCAGGTTGGATTGACGCCGATTCCCACGCCGCCATTTTCCAGTGTACCCAGGTAATTCTCGCCCTGGAATGTGCCGTCCAGCGCTTTCTGGATCGTATCCAGTACGAATACATCCATATTTTTCAGGACGCTGGAGAGGATATAATCAGCCGATTCGGGGAACATCACGGTCCAATCGGTGTCAACACCGATCAGCAAACCGGTGCCGCGCTCTTTCAAGACTGCCAGTGTTCCCTGGCCTACAGGACCAGCGACTGGCATGATCACGTCCGCACCCTCGTCCAGCAGGCTTTCGCCCAGGCGACGACCGTCATCAGTGCTGTCGAAGTTGCCTGCAAACAGGCCGGTCTGAGTGGTAGGATCCCATCCCAGAACCTCAACGTTTGTGCCTTTTACCTGGTTATAGTGCTGCACACCAGCATAAAAACCGTCCATGAAAGCCGTTACGGCGGGGAATTGGATGCCGCCATAGGTGCCCACCTTGCCGGTCTCGGAGACAGATGCAGCCAAATAACCATTCAGGAAGCCAGGTTGATCGACGGCGTATGCGCTGCCGCGCACGTTCGCGATCGCTGGATCGTAGGTGACATCAACGATAGCGAACTTCTGGTCCGGGTTGGCTTCAGCTGCCGCCTGGGTAGCGTCGCCCAACAGGAAGCCGACGGTGATGATCAGATCGCAGCCTTCGTTGATGAATGCGTTGATGTTCTTCTCATAATCGGTCTGCTGCTGCGACTCGAGATACTGTCCCTGAACGCCCAGCTGCGCAATAGCATCTTCGACGCCCTTCCAAGCGGTGGCGTTGAACGACCGATCATCAATGCCGCCAGTGTCGGTCACCTGGCAGACTTTGAACTGCGCTGCTGCTGGCGCTTCGGTGGCAGCCGGCGCCTCGGTGGCAGCCGGCGCCTCGGTAGCGGCCGGTGCCTCAGTCTGTGCAGGCGCTTCAGTCGCAACTGTGGTAGCCGGTGCGCAGGCCGCTAAAAGCATCGCGGCTACAACCAGGACAGCTACAAGCGAATAGATTTTTTTGGTCATGTGGTTTCTCCTCCTGAGAGAATGGGAAAAAAATTTGTCCATCTCAAAACCGCTCATACCATCCGTTTTTGGATCGTGTGAGGAATTTCAGATATATCAGTTTAGCATATAGATGGAATTGCTGCAATGTGTCATTCTTCATATATTCGCGATTATCAGATCTTTTTCCGAATTACGATCACTCAGGCATAAGTAGCGCAGAAGGCGAAAAGGGTGTGCATGCGAGCGTTTGCCCCATGCACACCCTTTTCGCCAGTATTTCCAAGCAAGGGCTGGATTAGGGCGACGGTTGCGTCACGCCAGTATCGATAAAACCAGCCTTGAGATCGGCGAGCAATTCATCAACCAGGTGCTGGCGTCCCGGGCTAAATAGTTGCTCGTTGCGATCGACTAAAGAAATCGCCAAAGACCATTCCAAATTACCCTGGCCGTCCAACAATTCTGGCCAGAGTTCCCTGATTGCAGGCATGGGATCGACTTCAATGGTCGCTACCCAGTTTTTACTTAGGCCGGGTGGCGGTTGGAAAGCGCCAATTATCGCCACACCGGCCTCAGCCAGCTTATCCAGCATCGCTTGATCGCCTGCTCCCGGATAAACGAAGACTGTGTTCACGGCCTGTGAAATAATGGTATCTGCCGCAGCCTGCGCCTCCGTTGAACTCGCTGTGGAGGTCAAATCAGCCATAATCGGATATATATAGAAAGGCGGGTATGGTGACCTGCAAAGTCCACAGTAATAGGTCACTCCATTCGTGAAACCCTGGCGGGCGAGCTGACTCTGGGGTGAATCAGAAATCCCGATCATGCCGACCCGCCACTCTTTACTGATAACAGCTGCCAAATACCCGGCAACAAAACCCCATTGATCCTCAGCAACGGCATCTCCATCAATGACGCTCAGGTTATCGGCTGGTTGGAGTCCGGGGATACCAACTGCCAGAAACTGGGTGTCGTCGCCAGATGCCGCCAGAGAAGCAACGCCGGGATCAGGAGGTAGAGCAATAACAACCGCCATATCATCGCTGAGTTCACCCGGCCCTAAAGACGGTACATTTTCAAACACTAAATTTTCCTGACCCGCCTGCTCTTGAAAAAAAGAATGAATGGACGCAAACGGAATATCCCCCGCTTGATCGGCCGAACCGATTAAGATCAGTTTACGTTGTTCCGGCGCCGAAGTGGGCGAAGGCGATGAGGTGGCCGTAACTGAAGGAATGGTGGTCGTCGCATCAACCGGTATCTGTGGTGTAGCCGTCGATTGAACCGTGGGGCTGCTCTTGCAGGCAGCCAGTATTATGCCGATGGTCAATATCAAGAACCAGGTACTTGCCGTCCGTAAAACAGTTCTGCGCACCGACTTCACTCCTGTTGATTTAGGGGCCAATTGGACTTCAATCGCTCATCAGTCGGAGAAACAAATTCCCAAAAATTTAAGCTAAACCGAATCCACATTCCAGTATGATGAACAATTTTTCAAACTAAAACCCATCCATTTTACTATAATAGGCCCGATAAGTTGGTTGCAATGACGAGGCTCTCTGGGAAACTCTCTGTGGTGCTACCCCAGATTTGGGGGTGTGAGCGTGCATGAGCACGCTCACACCCCCAAATCTGGGACCCTCCCACAGAATTCCCGGAGGCCCAATGACGAGGTCCTTTGGGAAATCCTGTGGGCGAGGCGCTCATAAACTCTTGTATAATAGCCGCATGATTGAGCTAAAAATCCCCGGTCGGGGAACCTTACACCTTGAGCACCTGGTAAGCGATGTAAACGGCACTCTGGCCGTGGATGGCATCCTGCCGGAAGGATTACCGCGAGCCTTGAACAGCCTGCGAGACCGGCTTAACATTCATCTGCTGACTGCCGACACACATGGCCGCCAGGAACGTATCGATTTTCAACTTGGCCTGAAAGCCGTCCGGATTCAGCCAGGAAATGAAGCCCGCCAGAAAGCCGAATATGTTGAGATGCTGGGAGCCGAGCGCGTTATCGCGATTGGACAGGGCGCTAACGATGCCGAGATGCTGAAAGCAGCCGGATTGGGCGTATGTATCCTGTCCGAAGAAGGCACGGCCCTTGCAACACTGATGGCAGCCGACTTAATCATCCCGGATATTTTTTCAGCGTTAGCACTCATGGAGAAACCACTCCGCATCGTTGCCAGTTTACGAAAATGAATCTTAGCCAGCTTGAACAAACTCCTGACGATCCCAATAATTTACCCCCTGCACGACGGAGACGTGCGGGCAGGCTGCTTGCGCCACTGGATGCCGACGAACGAGCGGATTTTCTAGACGAACTGGCTCACCGGGCCGCGCCCTCATTCGATTTCTTCCTGTTCTCTTTATTTTCTGGGGCAGTCATCAGCATTGGATTTCTGCTTGATTCTCCGGCTTTGCTGGTTCTAGGGGCAGTGCTGGCGCCTGTGATGGCGCCAGCAGTGGGCGTCTCCTTCGGGACCGTGGTTGGGTCCATCCGGGTCTTTCTGCGCAGCCTGGTTGGATTGGTCATTGGTGGAGCGCTGGTCAGCCTGACAGGTGTACTGGCCGGCCTGGTCGCCCGGGCCTGGCTGCCGCTCTCATTGAACCAGGCACACAGCCATACACAATTGATCTGGACTGACTTTCTGGTTCTGGCCGTAGGAGCAATATTGACGGCGGCAGGCTTTTCAAGAACAAAAGTTCATTCCCTCTTACCCAGTGTAGCGCTGGCCTACGAACTCTACCTGCCGCTGGCGGCGGCTGGCTTCGGCCTGGGCAGCGGCGTGCCTCACCTGTGGCCAGATGGATTGGTTGTATTTGCGGTACATCTGGCCTGGGGCGCTTTGCTGGGCGCCCTGACTCTGGCAATCCTGGGTTTTCGCCCCCTGACCATTTTTGGATATACCTTGGGTGGTGTGGTTACGCTGATGGGAATTATTCTGTTGATCGGGATCAGTGGAGCCGGGGCGGCATTCGGCGCTCAAATAGCCCTACCAACGCCCATACCCAGCCCGACGCCAACAATAACCCTGACGGTGACACCAACCTTGACTCCGGTGCCCCCTACGATCACGCCCACGCTGACGCCGTCTTTGACGGCGACAATCACGCCAACGATTACCCCCACCCTTACCCCAACTCCAATTCTGGCGATCATTCAGGCAGAGGATGGCCTGGGAGCGCTCATTCGGGCGGAACCAGGAGGGCAGATTATCGGCAGCCTGGTAAATAACACGTTGATGCAAATCCTGCCCGACAATGTTGAGACTGATGCAGGGATCTGGGTGCATGTCATTGCACCTGATGGGACCGAGGGCTGGATGTTACAATCCCTGCTTCAAATTGCCACCCCGGCGCCAGACTGGTAAAATTTCGCGAAAATTAGCGCCAAAGAAAAGGTCCACCTGTGAGCATACGCATCCAGGCGGACTTTTGCATACTTTACATATTTTTGCCCGAGCCTGGTCGAAGCAAACGAGTTCAGGCTTCTCCAGTCACAAGATCTTCCGGCCCGAAAGATCCAGGCAGCAAATCGGCAACGGTGGTTTCGGTTTTCAGGTTGCCATCTGTGTCCGCGATATAGACCACGGTATCCAATCCGAATTCAGCCAATACCTGGCGACAAGAACCGCACGGAGTACCGGCATTGGCCGTCACAACTGCAATGGCATCAAACTGGCGTTCACCTTCCGACACTGCTTTAAATACAGCCACTCTTTCAGCGCAAATACCTGTGGGATAGGCTGCGTTTTCAATATTGACACCGTCATACACTTTTCCAGAGGCAGTTAAAAGTGCTGCCCCCACCGCGTATTGGGAGTACGGTGCATAAGCCCATTTACGAGCTTCAATAGCTATTTGTATCAATCGTTCGCGAGTTTCGTTCGCTGGCATGTTGTTTATCTTCTCCTCCGTCAGCCTCAGACAACAACCATTGGGCCCGGATCTTGCGAATCCTGACGACCGCTGACCTGCTCCACCGTCAGGAGCAAAGAATCCTCCAGTACCTTTTCACCTACCTCAGGAACTCGGCCAATCCGGCTGTACATAAAACCACCGATTGTATCCGCTTCTTCCACTGGTAAATGACTGGACATAACCTCATTGAAATCATCGAGATCGACCCGACCTAAAAAGACATATTCCCCGGTTTTCAACACCTGATAAGGCGCTTCTTCACCTTGATCATATTCATCCAGGATTTCGCCAACAATCTCTTCCACAATATCTTCCAAAGTAACCAATCCAGCCACTCCCCCGTATTCATCCACAACGATTGCCATGTGAATCCTTTGAGCCTGCAGTTCAGTGAGCAGTTCATCTACCTTTTTCGCTTCAGGCACAAAATAGGCTGGACGTAAAAGATCACGTAAAGAGTTTAGTTGGTCGCCCATGCGCCATACTCGCAACAAATCTTTGGCGTACAACAACCCCAGGGTGTTATCAACTGTTTCTTCGAATACGGGCACTCGCGAATGACCAGATTGGAGCAAAGCATCGACCGCATCCGTTAACGGAGTCGACACATCCAACGCCAGCATGTCGATCCGGGGAACCATAATTTCTCTGGCCAGCGTATCGCGCAACTGGAAGATAGAGAAGATCATCTGCCGTTCACCCTGTTCGAAGATCCCTTCTTCTTGCCCGGCGTCTACCAGCGTTTTCAATTCATCTTCGGTGACAGAGCCTATCCCTTCCGGCAGGATCTGATCCGCACCACCGAAGTTTAAGGGCAGGAGCAATGGCTTTGTTAGAGCCATCCAGATCTTTCCATATGAAGAAAGCCTGATTGCCCAGATTTCCGGATTACGGCTGACCCGACTTTCAACTGCCCATTCGAACCAGAATAACAAAATTGCGGAAGCGGCCAGCACTACCAGAAACACCCACGACAGTAGATCCGCTGGAAGACTGTTTAGATACAGCAGGATCATACCCAGGATAAAGAAGCGCACCAGCAATAACGTCAAATTCAAACTGGCTCTCAGCCGCGGCAAGCTGTAAAGCAAGCCAATGGCTGTATTTACTTTGGCTTCCATCTGCTCCCGCAGAGCCAGCAGGCGAGCATGATTGGTTTGTGCGTAGGCCGCCCGGGCAGAAATAGCCAAATAATCGATCGTCAGTAAGGCTGCCAAACCCAGTATAGCAAGGAATAAATCGTTCACTTCACTCCAATTTCCGAATCACTCGGGCAGGCAAACCAACTGCCAGAGAATGTGGCGGTATATTTTTCGTGACCACCGACCCGGCCCCAGTTCGGGCGCCTTCCCCCAAACTTACCGGGGCCACCAGCATTGTATCACTGCCAATGAACACACCGTCACCGATCTCGGTCTTATGTTTTTGCCTGCCATCATAATTGCAGGTAATCGTCCCTGCGCCAATATTAACGTCCGCGCCGATGGTCGCGTTTCCGATATAAGAAAAATGCCCTATTTTTGTCCCCGGACCCAGGTAAGAATCTTTCACTTCACCAAAATTACCCATGTGAACACCTTCGCCCAGGTGAGCGCCTTTGCGCAGGTGCCCGAACGGCCCCATATCAACGCCATCCTCTAACCTGGCATGCTCCAGAACCGAAGCAAGCACTTTACAACTATTCCCAATTTGAGTGTTCTGGATGATCGAGTTTGGTCCGATCACACAACCTTCACCGATCGTTGTATCGCCCTGGATATAAGTGTTTGGCCAAATCACGCTATCCATGCCAATGGTCACACCAGGCTCAATATACGTATTGGCCGGATCAATAATACTCACACCTGCCAACATCATCTGACGGTTTATGCGCTGGCGCAGGATCGCTTCTGCCTCGGCCAGATGGATCCGGGTATTAACCCCGATCGTCTCGCTGGGGTCAGAGACTTTGAGTGCCTGTACTGGCAGTCCATCACTGACTGCGATGCCCACCAGATCAGTCAGGTAGTATTCCCCTTTCGGGGAAAGGGGAATGCGGGCCAGCGCCGGCCATAACCAGTCAGCCCGAAAACAATACACACTGGCGTTCAATTCCCGGAGAGCAAGTTGCGCCGATGTGGCTTGAGCCTCCTCAACGATCGCCTGGACTCGTCCTGCCTGATCCCGCACGATGCGCCCAAAGCCGCGTGGGTCATCAACTTCCAAAGTCAGCATCGTGATCGGCCCGTTATGGCCAATCTGGGCGTCCAGTAATGCTTTGACCGTATCAGAGGTCAACAAGGGCATATCCGCGGTCGTTACCAGCACCTGATCTGTTTGGCCAGCCAGAAGATCCTGGGCCTGTTGGACAGCATGGCCAGTGCCCAATTGAGGCTCCTGGAGTACAAAGCGAGCCCGTTCCAGGAAAGTAGCTTGAATTTCCTGGGCACCATGACCAATAATCACCACCGGTGGATCATTGACTACCGGCTGGACCGCATCCAGAGCGTATTGAAGCATCGGCCGTCCAAGTATGGGATGCAGCACCTTTGGCAATTTGGAACGCATCCTGGTGCCATGGCCGGCCGCTAATATCACCGCGGTCGTTTTCATAAACACTCCTCGCATGGGTAGATCGAAAAATGGGGCGATAAATAAAAAAGGACGAGCGCCACGCTGCCAATCACGCAACGTGAAACCCGTCTTGGGAAAATTTCCAAACTATTTTGAGCTAAATCCGAATCTTCGTCGAGCACTAATCAATCCATATCGAGCGGGTAGGCTGGGGCGCCCGGATTCGAACCAGGATATACGGATTCAAAGTCCGCTGTGCTACCATTGCACCACGCCCCAACATTTCGCCCAAAAACGCCCGGGAACCGAGCGATCTGAATTGTAACATAAGGCTTGCAAAGCTGGCAATAGACTCCTGGGAATGGCGACAGGGCTTTCACAAGAAAGGGGCTTGGCGTTCGATTTGTGCGGCATCAGCCGCACAAATCAAACGCCAACTCCGGACCCTTTTATTCTCGATCGCGGTCGGGCGCCAGGCCCAACTGGCGGGCCTGATCGTACGAAATCGCGTTGGCATTGATGACCCCCTCAGCTTTGTCGCCTTCTACCAGGGAATCCCAAAATGCATCTACTTCTTCCGGCTTATATGTTTCACGACCAGCCTGGCTAAAGATTTCATCCAAAACCGGTTCTTCTTCCACATCCAATTCATCCGATTCGTCAGTTTCAGGAATGGGCGACGCGACTGGCTCGGGAGCAGGTCTTTCCACATCAGCCTGTAATAATTTTAAAATTTTTTGAACACTTTTATCCATCAACACAAACCGCTCGCCAAGCGTTCTGGCCGTAAACCCGGCCGGTATGCTGATCAGGAGTGTGGCTGTCGGCCCAACGTGCGCCAGAAGGAAATCGGCTCGCAACCCCCTGACAGCCGAGAAGCTTTCGGGGACCAGCATTCCGAGCTGGCTCGAAATCTCAGCACCCGCATGAGAGGCTGCTAACAGAGCTGACACAAAAGGTCCGCCATTCATCACATCCGGAATCTCTCCAGCCTGAACGACACTCCGTCCCCTTTCATCCAACAGCAAAACGGCATGGGCATTCATCGTCTGGCGCAATTCGGCCAGCTCATCGGCCAGACTGAGCGGTTCCTTCTGATCGGGGCGATCGCCAGAATCTTTATCGAAAGCTTTTGATTGATTCGAGTTAGGTTCTGATCGTTCCAGGCAGCGTTTGACAGCATCGAGGAATTCACCCATTTCGACCGGCTTGTAAAAAAATGCCGCCACGCCAGATGTCTCAATACTTTGCCGGATGCCAGGATCAGATAATCCAGTAATCAGGATCAAATCCACACCGGGATTACGCTGCCTGGCGCGTTCCTTCAACTCAAGACCGGAAATCCCTGGCAAGCGCACATCCGTCACCAGCACATCCACAGACTGATTCGAGAGAACCAGCAAGGCTTCTTCCCCAGAGGGAACGTCAATCACCTCTAAATCCAGGCCTATCGTCGCCAAGCCAGCGCTCAACACCCGCCGTATATCCCGTTGATCATCAACGATCAGGATAGAATATTTTGCCATGATACCTTCTATTCAATCGAATTTAGGCCCATCGGGAATTCCCATGGTGCTCTCTCACAGAGTTTCCCAGAAACCCCGAATTTAGCCGGTTTTGGTAGTGTGCTCTTGAACAGGGTGCACGAAAATGTTGTAGAAAATTATTTTTGGTGTTCGATCTGTGGGACCTCAGTCCCACAGATCGAACACCAAATCTACAAACATTCAGTGCACCTCTTGAATTCGCAAGCAAGCTGCAAAATGCCCAGGTGAATATTCTTCCAGTTTCGGTTCAATGTGCGAGCAGGCTAACGCCGCAATTGGACAACGGGGGTGAAAACGACAGCCCTTAGGAGGGTTAAGCGGGCTGGGAACATCACCTTGCAATATGATCCGCTCCCTTTTGATCTTGGGATTTGGAATAGGGATTGCAGACATCAAGGCTTTGGTATAAGGGTGTAAAGGGTTTCGATACAACTCATCTCTAGGCGCAATCTCAACTATTTTACCCAGATACATGACTGCCACGCGATCTGAAATATGTTCTACCACACTTAGATTGTGGGCAATAAACAAATATGTAAGGTCGAACTCGGATTGCAAATCTTTCAAAACATTCAATACTTGAGATTGGATGGAGACATCCAGTGCAGAAACGGGCTCGTCAGCCACAATAAATTTTGGCTGCAATGCAAGCGCTCTGGCAATGCCGATCCGTTGCCTTTGCCCCCCTGAGAATTCATGCGGATACCTTTGGGCATGATATTCTTCCAGGCCTACTTTTTTAAGCGTTTCCATCACTTTGGCCTTGCGCTCAGCCGCGCTGCCAATATGATGGATTTTCAACCCTTCAGCGATAGATTTGCCAACTGGCAGACGAGGATCCAGTGAGGCATAGGGATCCTGAAATATGATTTGAATATTGCGGCGCATATCTTTCAAAGCCCGCCCTTTCAACTTGAGGATATTCACACCCTGAAAGCTGACTTCCCCGGAGGTAGGCTCGATCAATCGTAACATTGTGCGCCCAACTGTCGTTTTGCCACAGCCCGACTCGCCCACCAGACCGAGGGTCTCACCCTTGCGGATGCTGAAACTTACCCCGTCAACGGCCTGAACATGGGCAACAACCTGTTGGAGTAAACCACCTCGTACCGGGAAATATTTAACCAAATCCTTCACGTTGACCAGGGTATGATCATCTTGATCCAACGGCAGAATTCGATGGGGCCTGGTATCTTCAAGTTGGGTCTCAATGGGTTGATTCACAACAAACCTCGTTTGATGGTCCTTCGAAACTCTGTGAGAGTCCCTATATTGGGGGTACCGCCTCAGGAATTCTCAAAGAGCCTTGTTTGATGACGGTTAAAAACGATCCAGTCTGATTTTCTCACTATTCATCAATCTTTCTACTTTGTCCTGAAAGAAGAGACTTAGCGAGAAAACCGCGCAGACACATGCGTCGCCCTTATTCATAGGCTCTGGCAAGCGAACCACTGAGTGGCGCCCGATGGTCTTGATGATCCAAATACAGCCAACAGCGGACGGAATGGTCGCTGATCACTGGAATCAATCCAGGTTCAATTTGCCTGCAGATGTCAAGCTGGTATTGTTCCCTGGCCTGGCAACGGTCAGCGAAGCGACAACCCGAGGGCAAATCGATCAAGTCCGGCACCGTGCCTGGGATTACATCCAACCTATCCTTCACCTCTCCCAGGACGGGGATTGATGCAATCAAGCCCTGGGTATATGGATGCAAAGGATGCGCAAATAATGAATTGACGAATGCCTCTTCCACAATCTGGCCGGCATACATCACAGCCACCCGGTCTGCCATTTCGGCAATGACGCCCAGATCATGAGTGATCAAAATCACCGCAGTATTCATGTTTAACCTTAAATTCCGAATCAGATCGAGAATCTGGGCCTGGATCGTGACGTCAAGCGCGGTAGTCGGTTCATCCGCGATCAACAGGTCAGGGTTAAGCGCCAGCGCCATGGCGATCATCACCCGCTGAGCCTGCCCACCCGAGAGCTCGAAGGGATAAGCATTGGCTTTTTGTTCGGGGTCTGGTATTCCGACAGCACGCAACAATTCGATGGCCTGTTTCCAGGCAGCCTCTTTGGAATATTTTTGATGGACTTGCAGCACTTCCGCCACTTGAACGCCGACTTTAAATATCGGATTCAGGCTGCTGGTTGGTTCCTGAAAGATCATCGAAATTTGATCGCCTCGAATCCGGGTCATTTCAGCTTCGGATAAGGCTAACAAATCCTGATCATTAAACATGACCTGGCCTTCTACAATCTTACCCGGGGAGGCAATCAAACGCAGGACCGACAGGGATGTGACGCTTTTCCCGCACCCCGATTCGCCAACCAGGCCGACGATTTCACCCCGTTTTACGACAAGATCCACACCGTCAACGGCTTTAACAACCCCATCCTCGGTATAAAAGTATGTTTTCAGGCCAGATATCTCGAGTAATGCAGCAGGATTTTGATCAGTCACAAAATGCCTCCCGGGGGAGCGGTTTGATGAACGGATTAATTAGCCGGTTTCCCCAATTATACATTCGTTCGCCTGCACAGCCAAATTTCAGACCTTGTAACAGGCCACAAAATGACCGGGCTTTTTTTCCTCCAAGGGCGGATGAGGATTATCCCTGCAAAACAAATCGGCCAGCGGGCAGCGTTCATAAAATCGACAGCATGGCGGTGGGTCGATCGGTTTACTGATACTGCCTCTAATCTGAGGCAAATCGCGTTTAATGGAAGGATCCGGAATTGGGACGGCTGAAAGTAAAGCCAGCGTATAGGGATGAGTAGCGTGATGCAATACCGCCTCCATTTCGCCGCGTTCAACGATTTTGCCCATATACATTACCGCAATATCATCCGCCTGATAACGAGCGACTGCCAGATCATGGGTGATATACAGATAGCTGACTTCAAGTTTGCGGGCCATCTCGTTCATCAGCTTCATCACCCCCGTCCGGATAGATACATCCAGCATCGAGGTGGGCTCATCACACACGATAAATTCCGGGACAACCACGAGCGCGCGGGCTATAGCCACTCGCTGGCGCTGGCCCCCGGATAATTCGTGAGGGTAGCGAAACATAAAGCTGGTTGCGGGCGTGACCCCGACCTGCTCCAGCAGGTTAGCTACCCGCATCTCACGCTCAGCCAGATTTCCAATTCCCTGAACAACCAATGGTTCTGAGACTGTATCAAATACCGTCATGCGCGGGTTGAGCGATTCGTACGGATCCTGAAAAATCATTTGGGCCCGGCTGCGAAATCCCTTCAATCTCTTTACCTTTCAGAGTCGCGATATCTTCCAGTTCGCCTTGGGGATTTTTGAGAAAAATATGCCCACTGGTAGGCTCAAACAAGCGCACCAATAGCTTCCCGGTCGTCGTTTTTCCACAGCCGGATTCGCCCACAAGCGCCAGCGATTTTCCAGGGTATATGCTGAAATTAATCCCATCCACTGCCTGAATGAAGCTATTGGCTCTGGTGAAGAACCCACCACCAACCGGATAGTGCTTGGTCAAATTCTCAACTTTCAACAAAGGAGGGTATCGAGAGCTATCCATCATGATGGCGCCTCGATCGGATGCCAGCAGGCAACCAGATGATTGCCGCCAACATCCACAAAATCAGGCTGTTCAGCCTTACATTGCTCAGTCGCATTTGGGCAACGGGGATGAAAACGACATCCGGATGGCGGGAATAATAAGATCGGGCGATTCTCCATCCAGCGCAATCAATTCCTGGCGCTCTCCTTGAATACTGGGAAAAGATGACATGAGCGCAAACGTATAAGGATGTAAGGGTCGTTTGAAAATATCTAAAGAAGCTGCCATCTCCGCCATTCGTCCAGCATACATGACCCCAATCCTATCCGATACCTCGGCGATCACCGCGATATCATGCGAGATGTAGATCATACTCATGTCAAGCTGTTTCTGGAGGCGGAGCAGTTCTCGCAGCACCTGGTCCTGTACGATCACATCCAGGGCGGTCGTGGGCTCATCGGCGATGATCAGATCCGGATCGCAGGCCAATGCCATGGCAATCACCGCCCGCTGGCGCATACCGCCGCTAAATTCGTGCGGATAGCGATCCATCAGGGTCGCATCCAATCCCACTAAAGCAAACAGACCCTGAACGCGCCTGCGAGCCTGTTCCGGCGTGTAATGCTTCCAGTGTTCCTCAATCGCTTCAATGATCTGATCGCCCACCCGGTAGACCGGGTCGAGTGAATTCATCGCAGCCTGAAATACCATGGCAACATGCTGCCAGCGAAATTTTCGCATCTGTTCGTCGGTCAGCGGGACGATGTCAATATCGTTCAGGAAGATTTGTCCGGATTTGATGTGGGCATTATCCGGCAATAATTTCAATAATGTCAGCGCTAGCGAGGTCTTCCCACAGCCCGATTCTCCTACCAGCCCGAGCGATTCACCCCTGGCGAGGTCAAAGGAAACATTATCCACTGCAGAGATATTTCCCTTGCGTGTGGTGTAATTCATTGTCAATCCTTTTACGGATAAAACCGGTTTCTCTGTCATGGATGTACTCTTAGTTCAAATGAGATAACTACCCAACGAAAGCCAAGCTGGCGCCATAAGCACAAACATTTACCGTTTTCGCAACCTGGGATTGATCACCTCATCCAAGGCCCTTCCCACCAGATAAAAGGCTGTACACAGCAGGCTGATCGATAGACCCGCCGGTATGAGCAGATACCAGTATTTAATTCCCGAAAGTAAATACCCGGCCGATTGAGTGGTATTGATCATGATGCCCCAACTCATCCGCAAATTCAGCAAGCCGAAATAGGACAACACAGCCTCTGAGAAGATCGCTCCGGTAACGATAAACATCATATTCAAGAATGCCAAAGGCATCAAATTCGGTATGATATGTTTGAAGATGATGTGGAAATCTCCCCCTCCAGCGACTCGAGCTGCCTGGATGTATGGCTTCACTTTAATTGTCAGAGCCTGAGCCTTAAAGATAATCGTTGTGCCCCCGAAGCCCGACAGGACTCCGATGGCAACCGCCAGATGGATCAAACCAAAATCAAACAGCGCACTCAACACAACCAATAAGGCGATAAACGGCAAAATATTGATGAGATCGGCCAGACGCATAAAAAGCATATCCAGCACGCCGCCATAATACGCGGTGTAAGCCCCGATCGAAGTAGCGATTAAGACCGTTATCAGCGCCGCCAACAAGCCCAAAGCAAATTCGGAGCGCGTACTATACATCAACTGGCTTAACACATCCCGGCCGAGCGGGTCAGTTCCCAGGAGATGCCGGACAGAAGGGCTGGAGGGATGTAATAAAATCTCAGTATCGTATCCGATAATCGGATCATAAATACGCGGTTCCCAAATCGTGTTCATCAGGATCGGATGAGCGCTAGCCATTAACCCAAAGAAAAGGATAATCCCCAACCCGAACAAACCGATTTTATTTTCAGCAAACAACGCCCAGTTCTGACGCAGTGACCTAATACTGGCTCGCAAACGCATCTGCCACAGAGCGCCTATACTCAGAACTGTTGGGTGTCTGGACCCTGCGTTTTCAGTCATTTGAAAACTCCTCTCTCAACAGGCTCAGGCTTGACGGATGCGGGGATCCAGGAAGCCATAAGAGAGATCCGCGATCAGGTGAGCGATTAGCGCCAGGCTACCGATGAATAAAAATGCACCCATCATCAGGGGAATGTCCCCGCTGGTCGAAGCCTCCAGCAGGGTCAAACCCATCCCGGGCCAGGAGAAAATCGTCTCGGTGATGATGCCACCGCCCAAAATGAATGGCAAATTGATGATCAGGCTTGTAAAAACAGGTAAGATAGCGTTTCGAGCCGCATGTTTATCACGAATGACATTATTTGGCAAACCCTTGGCTTTGGCTGCCATAATATAGTCTTCTCGTAGCGTTTCGAGCATCATTGTGCGGGTAAACAGCATCATCCCACCAAAATTAACCGCCGTCATCACCAGGATCGGGAGGATCATGTGCTTAATGATATCTGCAGCAAATATACCCACCTGAGACGATCCCCAAATACCAATGGCTGCCAGGATCAGGACAATCGCTCCAGCCCAACGCAACCGTTCCCTTACGATCACGTTCATTTTACGAGTGACCCATACCAGACCCAAAATCAACACAACATAGATTGTCGCCGTCAACAGCAAACGGTTAAACACATGGTTGGCATCTACCGGAGCGGCTCGCCATAATCCAGGGTCCAGGAATTTCCCCAATGGCAGCCATTTCAGGTAAAAGCCAAACAACCAGATCATCATCAACCCGAACCAGGGCGTAAAAACAGTATAGAGCACCGCGCCGACCACAGTCACGCTGTACTCAATCAACGATCCCCTTTGCCAGGCCAGAATCTTCCCCAGGAAAAATCCAATAAAAAATGATATCAGCGTGGAGGTTAAAAACAGAAAGATTGTCCGTGGGGCTCGTTCCATCATAATGTCCATCACGGTCCTGGGGCTATGAAGGTAGGATGTGCCCAGATTGCCGGTCAAGGCATTGCCCATCCATTTCAAGAAGCGCTCGAGGGGAGGGCGATCCAGACCGAGCTGGGCCTGTAAGGCAGCCCTCTGGTCAGGTGTAAACCTGGGGTTTTGCAAATATTGGGTGGTGATATCGCCAGGCTGTGCATCAAGGATAAAATACTGCAGAGCCAGAAAGATCAACATGGTAATGACAATCTGCCCAAGCCTGCTAAACAGGTACTTCCACATAACCGCCTCCAAAGGCTTCCGCCGAGGAGCATTAAAGTTGCACCGTGGGAGAAGAGGAACGCGCTCAATGGTCAACGTGCTCCCGAGTAGGGTTCGTTGAACCGGTTTATCCTATTTTATTTATCATACTCAATTTAGGAAATAGTCAACTTAACGGGTCTCTGGAAAACTCGGTGGGAGAGTCCCAGATTGGGGGGTGTGAGCGTACAGCAGCGCGCTCACACCCCCCAATCTGGTATACCACCACAGGAATTCCCAATAACCCAGGAATTTCAGAATTGGCTACTGCTCCGCTGGCATTGCTAAAGCTGGTAAACCATAAAAACCGGCACCGATCCCACCTAAAACATCCTGATAAGGATATTCTACATTTCGATAAGCGTCGTAAACTGGGGTTGTAAATAAATAGATATACGGCAAATCATTTGCCAATATTTCCTGAACAGCAAACATCTGCTGGCGTGCTTCTTCTAAATCGGTCTCCCCATTAAAACGGTTACACAATTCATCCAAATCCGGGTTGATATAATGATATGGATTGCCGGCTACAAAGAGGCCGCAGGCCTGATCTGGAATGGCATAAGTATCAAACCCCCATCCTAGAATAAACATGTCATAATCACCACTGCCGTAAACGATCGTGCGGATATTATTGAAATTTGTAAGCTCAGCAGTCACCGGGATGCCCAGTTGCCGCATCCATTGCTCCACAAAAAGGGCCGTAGTCGCTCTTAAAGGGTCATAGCCCGGGTCAGGCGCCAGCAGATCGACATCTGGGAACAACTTGCCATCCGGTGTTTTCAGTCCTTCGCCAAGATCTACCGAACCGCCCTGGTCTGAATTCCAGGTGGGTTCAGTTTCCCAGGAATAGCCAGCTTCTTTCAGCATTCGAACCGCTGCCTCCATTCGATTTCTGGTATCCATGCCGTCACAGAATTTCGTAACATCCTGGTTATACCAGAATGCGTTCCCTGGCAAGATAGGACCGTAAACAGGAAACGCCTGACCTTGCAGCAGCTGTTGAGTCAGGAATTCAAGGTCGACCATACAGGCAATCGCCTGGTGCAGAACCGGGTCCGCCAGATATGGGCGGTCGTGATTGAAGGCCAAATAACGGAAGCCATTCTGCTGATTTTCCACAATCTGGATGGCCGGATCTTCCTGCAGCTGGGTCAGGAAGCCACGCGACAGGCCCAAAGGTGAAAGAATGAAGTCGACATCGTCATTACGGAGGGCCAGGACAGCCGCGTCCTGGTCGTAGAGCGAGTATAGGGCGCTTTCGAAGTACGGGCCGGCGGTGAATTCCAAAACCTTTCGACCGGTAGGGCTGCCGTAAGCCGAGAACTCATATTTCCCCTCGATCGACTCGCGGTATGCGCCGTTCGCGAATTCTTCCACGTGCTTACCGGAAAAATAAAAATTGGGGTTGCGGATGTTTTCAGCAAACGCGCCAGCTTCCCAGCGGTTGAACCCGAAGGCCCCGGCGGTTGGCTCAGCGGTATTATCCAGGCCAAACAGCATATCGACCGCTTCGGCCGCCTGGGCGAGATAGTCTTCACTTTCAGGATCAAGATCCTTGATATCTTCCATGATCCCCAAGGCGTCAGCAATTTTCGGCTCCCAGTAAGCTTTATTGACGATTTTGCCCTGCAAAGCGCCATATTGCCAGCGAGAGAGGCCCGGTTTTTGCTTGAAATAGAACTTGACGATTTGCGGCCCATCAGCCTCAACGTGGTCCAAGAAATCAGGGTTGTAGGCTTTGTTCCAATTCAAACCCAGTTGAAATGTCAATGCGGTATTCGCTGTAAAGGCCACATCCTCAGCTGTGATCGGTGTGCCGTCGCTCCAGATTGGGCCATCCTTCATTGTCACAGCGCCTACCCACAGGTTACTTTCCTGGGTTAGCTCTGAGGGAAAATCAGCAGCCAGAGATGGGATAAAATCAAACCGTTGGTCCGATTGGGAGAACAAAACCGGCCAGTAACTATCCTGGACCGCGTAATTCCAATAACTTGATTCCTTATAATCATAAAGCGCCCAAACATTGGTGGAGGTGATATCCGCCAGCACTGCAAAGCTCAAGCTGTCCTTCATCAATTGTTGAGGGGTGGGGGTTGGCATAACAGTGGCCGTCGCCGGAACCGGAGTTGTGGTCTCGAAAGGCACCGTTTCCGTAGGTGAAGGCGGGGTTGGAGAGGGGGATTGGCAGGCAACGAGCAGCACGCTGAAAACCAAGAATAAGCAGAGCTTTGAAAACAAGTTGGTCATGGACATCAACATGGCTTCAGTATATCATCCTGGCTGTGGCCACTTCTTAACAAAAACGATGGGAACATTCAGATTGTAATCGAAAAGCCTGCATCAGGCGACACATCCAAGCACCGACAGAATGGCGCCTAAGGGTGCTTCATCCCTAAAATACCAAAGTTCATCTGAATAGTCCGTTTATCTTTTTCTTCACAAATCAATAAGCCCTTTTATTGACGTTTCAATTCACTTATGCTATATTGCTCATATACCCCTTCCATGGGGGCGTTTTGATATGGTAAGGCAGGCGATCGAACATTCGCTGGCCGGGGAACGGGTAGGCCCCGGCCAAGCAAACAAATGATAGGGAGTTTAATAAGCCTTGTGGCCTTACCATAGGCAAATTAATTTCCAATTTTAAGGAGGAGAAAAACCAAATGAAGCGATCGATATTCGTAGTTTTAAGTATTCTGATCGTGGCGAGTATGGTGCTGGCCGCCTGTGCACCCGCCACACCCGAGGTGACGGAGGCGCCAGCCGAGCCGGTAACGACCGAAGCCCCGGCAGCTCCAACCGAAGCCCCGGCTCAACCCGCCGCAACCGAGGCCCCTACGGAGGAGCCAACTGCAGTACCCACAGAAGAGCCTGCCCCCGCGACTACCCGCAAAGGTGGCTGGCTGGATGAGATTGTGGTTTCTGTAGTTGACGCAGCCTCGGCCGTGACCCAAATTCAGGCAGGCGCGATTGATATCTTCGCCGCAGGTCTGTCTTCGGATGCGCTGCCTGAGATTGAAGCCGCTGGCCTGGATTATGCCCAGAGCAACGGGCTGTACTATGAGCTGACCTTCAACACCTACGGGCCTACTTTTGATCAGTCCACCGGTAAAGTCAACCCCTTCAGCTTTGCCAAAGCGCGTGAAGCTATGAACTGGCTGATCGACCGCGATTATATTAACCGTGAGGTCTATAATGGCGGCGCGCTGCCCAAGTTCTGGTCCATCATCACCAACATGCCGGACTACACCAAGATGGCCGAAACTGTTCGCCGGTTGGAAGCCAAGTACGCCTACGATCCCGCCAAGGCCGAAGCTCAGATGGATGAGGTTATGCTGGGCATCGATGGCGTGACCAAGGAAGATGGCAAGTACATGTACGATGGCGAACAGGTCAGCTTGATCTTCCTCATCCGCAACGACTCGGACGGCACCCGCGTGCCGATCGGCGACTATGTCGCCAACCAACTGGAAAGCATCGGTTTCGCGGTCGATCGCCAGTACAAGACCTCCTCCGAAGCCTCTCCGCTCTGGGTCGGCGGCAATGTTGAGGACGGCCTGTGGAACATCTATACTGGCGCCTGGTCGGCGACGATCATCGATCGCGATGAAGGCGACAACTTCGAATTCTTCGACACCCCCCAGTCCGCCTACGGTTTCTCGTCCACCTGGCAGGCCTTCCCAACTGGGCTTGATACACCTTATGGTGAATTGGCTGATAAGCTGGCCTACAACAAGTTCGAAACTCTGGCAGAGCGCGATGCAGCCATGGCCCAAATGCTCGAGATGGCCCTGACTGAATCCATCCACGTCTGGCTGATCGATGGCAAGAACTTCACCCCCTATCGCGACGGCCTGGACGTGACCTACGACCTGGCTGCCGGCGTCGATGGCTCGATGATCTGGCCCTACACCCTGCGCCTGGCCGACCAGGAAGGCGGCAGCTTGAAGTGGGGCGCCCCGGATCTGTTCGTTGATCCCTGGAACCCGATTGCGGGCTCTAACTGGGCTTTTGACCAGGCGATAGGCCGCGCTACCTGGTCTGATGCTTATATGATCGACCCCTACACCGGCCTGTACTGGCCGCAGCGCTTCGAGCGGGCCGAGGTCACCGTCCGGGAAGGTTTGCCGGTAGGCAAGTCCCTCGATTGGGTAAGCCTCGACTTTGCCCCCGAGATCATCGTTCCTGAAGACGCGATCGTCGACTGGGATGCCGCCAACCAGGCTTTTGTCACCGCCGCCGAGAAATTCCCAGAGGGTACGACCGCCAATGTGAAGAGCGTAGTTTACTTCCCGGCCGATCTATTTGACACGGTGAAATTCCACGATGGCTCTTCATTCTCCATGGCTGACATCCTCTATACATGGATCCTGAAGCTGGATATGGGCAAACCGGAATCTCCCATCTATGATGAGGCTTATGCCGCCAACGCCGAAGCCCTGCTGGCCAACTTCAAGGGCTTCCGGATCCTGTCCGAAGATCCCCTGACGATGGAATTCTACAGCGATGCCTATCAAACCGATGCAGAGCTCAATGCCCTCGATACGCTCGTCAGCATGTGGCCATCCTACAGCTATGGTGAAGCCCCCTGGCATGTCATGGCGGTTGGCGCTCTGGCAGATGCGGCTGGCGAAGTAGCCTTCTCGGCCGATAAAGCCGAAGCCAGCTCCACCGATACCAAGACCGTCGAGTGGCTCAGCCTCATCGGTGGGCCCAGCCTCGAGGTCCTGGGACGCTACTTCGATCAGGCTATTGCCGATCAATACATCCCTTACGCCCCTGTGCTGAGCCAGTACATCACTCCGGATGAAGCCGTAGCCCGCTACGAGAACGCCAAAGCCTTCTTCGATACGTACGGTCACTATTCGATCGGATCTGGCCCTTACATCCTGAGCGAAGTCTTCCTGACCGAAAAAGTTGCCACCTTGATCAACAACCCCAATTTCCCCGATCTGGCGGATAAATGGAGCCAGTTTGGTGTGCCAAAGGTCGCCGAGGTCGAAGTGGATGGCGACTCCAGCGTAATCCTGAGCGGCGAGTTCAGCTTTGATGTCTACGTCACCTTCCAGGGCGAGCCTTACCCGGCCGATGAAATCAAGGAAGTCAAAGGGCTGCTATACGACGCCACCAACCAGATCGTCAAAGTACTGGATGGCGAACTGGTTGAAGATGGCCACTATACCCTCACTGTACCTGCGGATGTGGCTGCAACCATGGAGGCCGGCTCCAGCAAGATCGAAGCCGTCGTAGTACCGACCGTAGTTGCTATCCCATCCTTCACAGCGTTTGAATTTGTGACCGTCAAGTAAGCCAGGTCAACAAATCAAGCATAGTACGATGCTAAGGCAGGGGCAAGGTGATCAATCTCCTTGCCCCTGTTCAGCAAAAAAAGGTTTGTCGGAAATCCTGTACGAATACCCAGATTTGGGAGTGTGGGTGCATAGCTGCATACTCACACTCCCAAATCTGGAATAACTCGGCAGAATTACCCAAACAGCGAGCATGGGCCTAGTCCATCCGCAACATGGAAATCCGATATATTTCCAGGACAAACAAATAGAGGAGGTTAAGCCGCATGGGCTCAGCCGTCGAAACGATCTCTTCCAATGAAGCAGAACCTAAATCTGTCACGGTTAACACCCTGTCCCGGGTTGTTAAAATACTCCGGCGTCAGGTTACTATCCCTGTTTGTTACCGTTGTGATTGGCGTCTACCTGACGATCATGATCGCCAATATGGGTGGCTATGTCGATTCAATGATGAAGGCTGAGATCCAGGAACGAATCACCATGGAAATTGGAATGAATCCGGCTTACAAATCCATGGATCCGGCCACCAAGGATAAGCTTACCCAGGATAAAATTCAAAGCGAAATTGACGCGCCTTAACCTGGATCAGCCATTGGTGCTGCGCAGTATCCGTTATCTAAAAAACGCTTTGACGTTAAATCTTGGACGGGCTCAGTTAATGTCAAGCGATAGTGGTTCCCGTAACGTCCGGGCCATTATTTTGGAGCGCATCCCATACACCTTGCTGTTGATGGGCACAGCCAACTTGATTTTATTCTTCAGTACAATCTTTATCGCTCTGGCGTTATCCCGGCAGTACGGCAGCCTGGTGGATAAATTAGTGATCACGCTCTCACCCACCTCGTCGGTCCCGCCCTGGTTTTATGGCATTTTCCTGATCCTCATTTTTGCAGCTGTGTTTAAGATCCTGCCGTTTGGGGGGGTGATCGATGCGCCGGTTCCCAAGGATTTCGTCAGCCGCAGCTTGAGCGTTTTGAGACATTTGATCCTGCCTGCCAGCTCACTGATCCTGGCCTCGTTCTTTTTAAGCATTTATAACTGGCGCACTTTTTTCCTCATCTATTCCAGTGAAGATTATGTCGAAATGGCCAAAGCCAAGGGATTGCCCTCCCGTGATATTGAACGCCGGTATATCCTGCGTCCAACCCTGCCAACCATCATTACTTCCTTTGCCCTACTGTTGATTGGCTTGTGGACCGGCGCTATTATTACAGAAACCGTTTTCCAATGGCCCGGGTTAGGCCGGATCACTTACAAAGCGATCGGATTGTATGATGTTCCGGTGATTGTCGGCACCACGATCATCTTTGCGTACTTACTGGCGATTACTGTGTTTCTACTGGATTTCATCTATGCATTGGTTGACCCAAGGGTGAAAATCGGTGGGGGAGGCGCGGCCAAATGAAACAGCTTAAAAGTATCCTGCAAGATTTTCTGCAATACCCCTCAGCTGTATTTGGAGCTTTGATCGTCTCCGCTCTGGTTGTATCCGCGATTGTAGTGGTGATTAAAATCCCGTACAGCGAAGCGATCAACACCTGGCGCGGCGGCGAAGCAATCTGGGGTAAGAATCCCAGGAACGTTCCGCCAACCTGGGTGAACTGGTTTCGCAAAGATAAGCTGGTCTCCTCCATGGATATGGTTGAAGGCGATAAAGGCGTCACGGTTACCGAGGAAGTCACGGAAGGTGGCACCCCGATCAAAACGACCACCTTTGAGATTGACTTTCAGTACAACACCTTCCCACAAGATCTCGTGCTTTACTTCACTTCAGAATATGACGAGAAGCAGCCTTTTGTGACCATTAATTGGGTCACACCGGACGGGCGCGATATCAAAGTCGGGGGTTTTGCAATTGGCCAGACGGACACGTTTCCTTTGAATCAAGATGAAAAGCTTAAAAAACGGCTCGGCGGCTTAGTCCCAGTCATCGGGCTTTTCGCCGACCCTGAAAGTGAGGACCAGCTGCCGCTCCAAGGGAAATATCAGCTTAACGTTGAAGCCATTACCTTCGAGCCGGATTCTACGGTAAATTCAGAACTGGTGATGAGCGGACAGGTGTTTGGTTTGGCGGGTACGGACCATCTGCGCCGCGATTTGATCCTGCCGATCTTATGGGGCATTCCGATTGCTCTGGCGTTTGGTTTGTTGGCTGCAGTAGGCACTTCCCTGTTAACCATGATCATTGCCGCGATTGGCACCTGGTATGCAGGAGCTGTGGATGGAGTCATCCAGCGTATCACGGAGATCAATCTGGTGCTGCCCTTCCTATCGATTTTGATCATGATCGGTACGTTCTACGACAGAAGTATCTGGACCATTCTAGGTGCAACGGTCGCGCTGAGTATCTTTACAGGCGGCATCAAATCCTATCGGGCGATCTTCATGCAGGTTAAAGAATCTACTTACATCGAGGCTGCCCGGGCATATGGAGCCAGTGATACCAGAATCATCTTCAAATACCTGATCCCGCGCATTATTCCGCTGCTCATTCCAGGCCTGGTTTCAGCTGTACCCTCCTTTGTTTTCCTGGAAGCCTCGCTGGCGCTGCTTGGCCTTGGCGATCCGGTTTTACCGACCTGGGGTAAGACGATTAATGAAGCCTATACCAACGCTGCGCTATACCGAGGCTGGTATTATTGGATCCTGGAGCCAGCGGTCCTATTGATGATCACTGGTCTGGGTTTTGCATCTTTAGGTTTTGCACTCGACCGGATCTTCAATCCCCGCTTGCGGAGTTTGTAATCATTATGGCAGAAAGAACTTTATTACGTGTAGAAAATTTAAAATTATATTTTAAAGCTTCAAAAGGGATTGTACAGGCAGTGGATGGGGTTAACTTAACCCTGGCCCCCAACGAAGCTATGGTGATTATTGGCGAATCAGGTTGCGGTAAAACCTCCATGGCAAAAGCCCTGTTACGCTTGCTGCCCCGCAACGTTGACACCTACTCCGGGAGCATTTACCTGGATGGTGATGATATCATGCAGTTGGATGAAGAAAACTTTCGCCGCGAAGTTCGTTGGTCTAAAATGGCGATGGTACCACAGGCGGCAATGAACTCGCTCAATCCAGTCCTGCGAGTAGGCGATCAGGTTGCTGAACCGATGATGATCCATCACGGGGTCAACAAAGAGGATGCCCTGGAACATGCCAAAACGCTGTTCCAGCGCGTGGGCGTACCGGTAGATTTTGTAAATCGCTATGCGTTTGAGTTGAGCGGGGGGATGCGCCAACGCGTGGCAATCGCCATGTCGCTGGTCGCAGTGCCGGATCTCGTCATTCTGGATGAGCCTACCTCCGCCCTGGATGTGTTAACCCAGGCCAATATTATGAACCTGCTCAAGCATGTTAAGAAAGAAATCGCCACCAGCTTTATTTTGATCACCCACGACGTCTCTACTTCCAGCGAGCTGGCGGATCGAGTGGCCGTGATGTACGCCGGACAGATTGTTGAAATCAGCGATAATTACAACTTCTTCACCAAGCCCCTGCACCCTTACTCAGTTGCGCTGATGTCGTCTGTCCCGCGGTTGCGCAGCACTGTCGAACTCGAATTCATCAGTGGGCAGCCGCCCAGTTTGATTAACCCGCCCACCGGTTGCCGATTTGCTGATCGCTGTCCAAAAGCATTTGATCGCTGTGTCCAGGAACCACCCATGATCAAACAATATGGACGCGAGGTAAAATGCTGGTTATATACTTGAGGCAGGGAGAATAATTCATGCAAGCGACAACACAAGATATCGGAACACGACCAATCAATTCAGCCAGCCAGGATCGACCCCTGCTTTCTATTCAAGACCTGCACGTCTGGTTTGAGCTGCGGCGGTTTGGCTTTGGTCACGCCGGGTATGTGCGGGCAGTGGACGGGGTAAGTTTCGAACTGGAGAATGGCGAAGCGGTGGCAGTCGTCGGCGAAAGTGGCTGTGGTAAATCCAGCTTAATGAAAACGATCTTAAGGATCAATATCCCCACCAAAGGGGATATCGTTTTTGACGGCAAACCGCTCAGCGAGTTCAGCCGGGCGGATCTTAAGTGGTATCGATCCCAGGTTGGCTACGTCCAGCAAGACCCCTATGGCGCTTTGCCCCCTTTTATGAACATTCAGACCATCCTCGAGGAGCCACTCATTATCAATGGCGTCAAGGATAAGAAAGAGCGTCTTGATCGCATCTACAAGGCCCTGGAAGAAGTCAAGATGACGCCAGTGGATGAATACTTACCCAAGTACCCCCATATGATCAGCGGGGGACAGCAACAACGGGTCGTCATTGCACGGGCAATGATCCTAAACCCCAGACTGCTGGTGGCGGACGAGCCGGTTTCGATGTTGGACGCCTCGGTACGGGTCGAAATCCTGAAGTTGCTGCGTGGGTTGCAGGAAGAGTACAACCTGGCAGTGATTTACATCACCCATGATCTCTCAACCGTACGCTACTTTTCAGAGTATATCTTTGTGATGTACGCCGGTGAAATTATCGAGAAAGCGCGGGTGGATGATTTAATCATGCACCCCAAACACCCGTATACCCTGGCGCTGCTGGCTGCTACTTCAGACCCAGACGCCAAAAATGTGAATGAGTTCCAGGAGGTCCCGCCGGGCGAACCGCCCAGCTTGGTTAAACCTCCAAGTGGGTGTCGTTTCCACCCGCGCTGTAAGTTCGCCATGCCAGGTTTATGCGACGTAGAGCGCCCACCAGAATTCACGATCGAACCGAAACACCAGGCTGCATGCTGGTTATTCAAGGAGGAAGAATAAGTGACTCCCCTAAAGATGATCATCCTGGGAGGCTTCCTGTTGCTGTTGGGAGTCATTATTCCTTTCCTGATGGTCACGCAAGTCATTGAACCGACTTTCCCGCTCAGCTTCCTGGCGCATGGCGCATCCGTGTTGGGGATGATCATCGGCATTTGGGGCATCATCAACCATCCCCGCATCAGGCCCAAATAAGGGTCTTTCAGAATCTCTCTATGGCAGGCAGAAAATGTGGTGGGTATTTTCGGGCGAAGCTCGAAAATACCCACCACATTTAACCTCACCCACAGAGTTTGTCCTTGCCCCCAAAATAGCCTTACTGACAATCTTCTCCGTAATCGAACAACTCTACATTCCACAGGGCGCTGTCTGCAGAAGGATCTAACCTCGCGCCGCAGAAATCCGGCCTCATCGCCACCATTTTCTGCCGCCAGTACAAGGGTAATGCCGGTAGATCCTGGCTAAACAGGATTTGGGCTTGCTCGTTCGCCTGCTGATATTCAGGCATCTCGGGCAGGGTCTGGCGAGCCAGCGCACAGGCCTGGTCAAATTCCGGATTGGCGTACCCGCTGGCATTTGCGCCGCCCCAGCCTTTAGGAAACTCCGGGTAAGGTCCAGGAATTTCAGAAGAGGTGTACAGAAAACAGGGCGGTTCAAGCGAAGAGATCCAGGCAAATTGGGCCAGATCAAATCGACGCCCAAACACTGGCCCGTCCGGCCCAGGAGCAAACAACGTATCCCAACTGCCCGTTTGAATCTCAAGCTGGATGCCACAATTTGACAGGGAATCTCTCAGCAAGCCTGCCAGTTGTTGTTTCTCAGCATCGTCCGCGATGGTTAAAGATGGCGCAAATGGGGTCCCATCCTGAATCCCGGCGATACCCCGGGCAACCCTGGGAGTGTTCGGATTCCCGTCCTCATCCAGCCAGCCAACCGAATCCAATAAATTGGCCGCAGCGGCGGGGTCATACCGGTAAGTTTCCACCCCGGTCGCGTATTGAGGATGGTCGGCAGGTATATAGCTATCCGGTATTTGGGTTTCGCCCGGAGCAAGCGCGGCGATGATCGCCTGGCGATCGATGCATTGGGCAACCGCCTGGCGCGTCTCTCTCAAGCTAAACCAGGGAATTGGCAGCGCCTGACTGCTGGTTGGATCCTGATAGGCCTGGATACCAAAATCCAAATGTTCCCAGGCGGTGGCATTGGATGTCGCCGATTTTAGTTTGCCCGCTTGTTCCAATGCCAGCACCTGGTCTCGCCTGGTTTCCAAACGGGCGGTCTCACCAACGTAATCACACTCACCCGCCTGTAAGGCAGCTAAAGCCTGTTCCCCATCGGGTATGAAACGATAAACCAGATGATCGAATTTTGGCAACCCTTCATTAAGCCGGAAATAATTCGGATTACGGCTCAAACTAATATGATCGCCAGCGACCCATTCATCAATGACATACGGCCCCCAGCCCAACGGCGCGCGGTTGACCGGCTCAGAAGTCAATAATTCCTGGACAGGAAACATACTCCAGGCATGGCGCGGCAGTGGGGTAAAGAAAAAACTGGCATAATCAGGATCCAGGTAACCAGGCAGGCCACTCCATTCAAGGGTCAGCGGATCCGTGGCTTGATAAGATTTCGTGCGCGCCAGTAAATTGGCCCGAACCCGCGGATAGTAATGGTGTGCGATTTCAAATGAATAGACCGAGTCATCGGCGGTCAGTTGGGCGCCATCCGACCAGAGCAGGCCGGGAAGTAAACGAAACCTGACCGACATTTGATCGAGCTGGATGTCACCCTGCCCAGAATAGGTTTGAATACAACTGGCCTCCCTACAACCAGCCGGGAAATAAGCAGTATCCTGCGCCAGGGTCACCAACCCGCCCTGGGCGTCCACAACTACGTCTCCGGCTGTCACGGTAACTGCTGCTATCTGCACATCCTGATTTGCCAGACTGGGGATACGCTCCAAAATGACCGGTTCGTATTGGTAGTCCAGTCGATCTACAGGACCGTCATAAATTGCCTGACGAATGCTGCGGGCTGCCGCCGATCCATCATTATAAAGAAATAATGAATTAGGTTCTTGCCCCATGCAGATGGTCAAGGCACGCGGCGGTTCAGTAGTTGGAGTAGGTGAGTTGGTGGGGGTTGCTGGGAGCGAAGTGGCTTGCTCCACTGTTGGCGTCAGGATTGGATTATCCGTTCGACAACCAGTTAAGAAAATTAACGACAGTGCAGCAATGCAGAATATTCGCGTGATTTTCGACATAAAAACGATCAATTATGCCACAAAGCGGATGGCTGTCGTGATATGAAATGACCATATCCGTGATTGCGTAAATGGCACTGTCATGACATCAATTTCAAATGATCGTTGGGGCATTGAGTACGCGAATAATTTATCGAGCCAAACTCTTCCAATAAAATGCTTGGCCGGCGGCGGTGGATTCGTGGCCGCCTCCAGCAGGCGCGCTTTACCATTGGCAGGTGGAGCGTGATGAGCCGCCCAATTCTTCAAACTTCGACTGATAAATGAGTCCATTGTAGCCTTTATTTCACAATACCAGTTTATCACTATGGTCGCACATAAAATCCGGTAATATAGAAGAGTTACCCGGTATTGTCTAGGATGTCTATGATTGTTCGTAATTGAAGCCTGGCAAGGTCTCGCCTTGCAGGCCAAGGATTTGTCTTAAAGAATTCCGTCCATAATGAAGCCGGGATTTCACGGTTCCAACCGGCACATCTAAAATTTCAGAAATCTCTTGCAACGATAAATCATTCAAATAATAAAGTACTACCACGACGCGCTGGGCCAATGGCAGATTGGAAACCGCATGTTGGACCTGCTGCCACTCGTCATTTCTTTCAACCACTTCATACGGCTGATTGCGGCTGGTCCCCACCAGCCATTCTGCCAGATCTTCCAAGGGCCGGATCCACCGATTTCTGCGTTTCACCCAGGTGTAAGACAGGTTGGCGGTCATACGATAGAGCCAGGGTTCCAGCGGTCGCTGGGGATCGATCCGGACTGAAAAGCGATGCAAGCGTAAGAACACATCCTGGAGCAAATCACTGGCCGCGTCCGGATCGCCAGTAATCGCCAACGCAGTCCGGTACACCATCTGCCGATAGCGATCGTACAATTCTCCCAGGGCCTCCAGACTGCCACCCTGAAGCTCAAGTATCAATTTTCGATCGTTGGCATCTGCCATGTTTGCCTGTTCTGTTGGTTTCATACTATTTACCGACAATAAAGCGAAAAGGTTCAGTGCCAAAGCATTTACTTTGCACAATTCCTATCCATATCAGTATCTACTCAGCCCAATGTAACATTTATTCCTGATATAGCTGAGTAGCTTGACAATGTCACATCCGAAGAAATCTCCAGTTTATTAATGTGACATTGTCAAAGAATTTACCCATATCATACCATTAAGCGCCAGACAAAATTCGAGAAATATATTTCACCAGGATTACTGCACAGGTAATGGCCAACAGCGCTCCGCCTGCATACCAGAATGCAGCTCCGGCTGGTTGGGCGCCAAGCGGCGTCTCAGGTGTTGGCGTTACCGGTCGCATCCTTACCCGAGCGGCGTTATCCGCATTCAAGGGTAATGGCCCGGGATCAATCCCATTTTCACGGACCAGAAATGCAGTTAACTGCCAGTATTCCTCCGGATTCAGCGAACCGGGCGCCTGCCAGGGCATGTTCGCGGCGATATAGTCATGCAACTCCAGGGCATTGGCAAACGCGCCCACCACGGCCGGGCTGACAACCGCCGGAATAGTCTCCGGCAGCTTAAACCCCTCGGGCGGATGATTGGAAGCATGGCACTTCGACTGCCAGCAGGCCCGGGGGCCAATATCCCAACTGGCAACCCATTCCGGCGTCAGGCCCTGGCCTTGATCGCCATGGCAGGCCATACAGACATAATAATAAACCTGGCTGCCCTCATCGGCCTGGTTGGGCTGGGCCGGCAGGGTTGGCCTGGCCAGCCTGTCATCTACAGATGGCATACTGGACGGCATACTAGAGACAGGCGTGGCGGTAGGATCTACCGCCACGCCCATGGAATCTACTGTCGTAAATCCAGTCAGGGCAAAGACAAGCACGCCCAGCAGGATTACAAGGCCGGAAACTCCGGCCCGAGATTTTTGCATAGAACCTAAATATTGCCTCGCATCTTGGGATCCAAAACATCCCGCAAGGCATCCCCGACCAGGTTCCAGCCCAGCACAAACAACACCAGCGCGACGCCAGGCCAGACGACGATATACCAGTAAGTACCCAGGCTGGTGATCCAGGAGCGGGCGAAAGCCAGCAACTGACCCCAGTCTGCATAGCCCACCTCAGTGCCAATGCCCAGGAAACTCAGCGCAGCAAAGCTGATCACGTAACCGCCGATGTCCATGGAAGCCACGACCAGGGTGGGGAATACTGCGTTGGGCAGGATGTGCTTCAGTAAAATATTGCGATCCTTGACTCCGACCACTTTGGCAGCCAGAACATAATCGCGCTCGCGGACCGCCAGGATGTCCCCCCGGATCAGGCGGGCATAGCCCATCCAGCCAAAAGCGATCAGGGCCAACATGGCTGGCAAGATGCTGCGCCCCAATCTGGGGGTCAGCACCGAGGCGGTGATCAGGGCCGCCATGATGAAAGGCAGAGTCATAAAGATGTCCACGATCCGCATCAAGATATTATCGAGCAGGCCGCCATAATAGGCCGAAACAGAACCGATCGTCAGGCCAATGATCAAAACAGTCAGCGTGATCAGGAAGCCGGTTTTAAAAGCGGTGCGAGTCCCCCAGATTACGCCATAAAAGATATCCCATTGCCCGGAAGCGGTCCCCATCAGATGGGTCCACTCGTTCGTTCCCATGATCGGCTCCCACCAGACCGGCAGCGGGGGTTGGCGAACTTTCCATTCCGAGCCCATCGGGCGCGGGTCAGGGCTGAAGCCATCGCGTGGGATCTCGTACGGATCGTTGGTTCTGGGCGGCGCAATCACGGGCGCGAATAACGCGACCAGGACAAAAAACGCGATCATGACCAGACCAATCACCGAAGTGGGCGTGGTCAGCATGCCCTTGATGATCCGGTAATTTTCCGGCCCCAGGAATTTCTCAGCCCGCCCGATTTTGCGGGTGGATAAGGTTTCGGGCAGCAGTTCGCGCTCGTTAAAGGCTTTTTCCGGTGCGGTTGCAGTACTCATGGTTCACCTTCCTAGGATAATCGAACCCGAGGATCGATTACAGCATACATCACATCAACGGCCAGATTGGCCACAATCAAAATGAAACCGGTAAACAGGGCAAAGCCCAGCACGGTGACCACATCCAGTTGAGCGGCGGCCGCGGCGGCCGCGGAGCCAATTCCGGGATAAGTAAACACGGTTTCTGTGATCACAACCCCGCCCAGCAAGCCGACGATCTGGAAACCGGCGATCGTGATGACCGGGATCAGGGCATTCGGCCGGGCGTGTTTATTGATCACGTCCCGTTCGGGCACGCCTTTCGCCCGGGCGGTGGTGACATACTCCTGCCGCAGGGTTTCCAGCATCGAAGAGCGGGTTACCCGCAGGAACTGGGCCCAACTGATATACGACAGGGTGATGATCGGCAGTATCAGATGCCGCAAAGCGTCCAAAAAGATATCAAAACGCCCATTCAACAACGAATCGATCGTGATCAGGCTGGTAAAGCTGCGGAAATCCGGGCTGCGAACCACCACGTTGGCCCAGTCCGACAAGCGTCCCGGCGGAAACCACTGCAGGTTGGCATAAAAGATCATCAAAACCAACAGGCCAAACACAAAGGTCGGGAATGACCAACCGACGATGGCGAACACCCGTGCGACCTGATCGATGAAGCCGTTATGATGCACGGCGGCCTGCACCCCCAGCCACAGACCAATCCCGATGATGGGGAAAACAGACCACAAGGCCAGCTCCAATGTGGCCGGAAAGCGCTGTTTGATCAAATCCGCGACCGGCTGAGAGCCTACCCGCGAGTAACCGAAATCACCGAACAGAATCCCGCCTTCGCGGTTGCCGGTAACCGGGTCAGTGTGCCCGACCAGCCAGCGCCAGTACTGGACCGGCAGAGGCTGATCCAGGCCGTATTTCTTGATGATGCCGGCTACCTGCCCTTCCGTTTTGGGGATGTCACGTACGTACAGGGCCGAGCGCTCGACCGGCGTCAGGAACTGGAGCAGGCCAAAAATGATGACCGTGACCCCGGCCAACAACACCGGCAGCAGCAAAAGGCGACGAATAATATAGGCAACCATAATCACTTACTCCTCTTTTTTACTGGGACTGTCACCCTGAATGAAGCGAAGGGCTTTGCCCACACAGGCGAGGCTTCAAACGAAACTTCGCCTCATTCAGCGAACCAGTTTAACCAACCGAGTGAGAGGGCAGGCGGGGGCCGGATGGCCCCCGCCTGAAGTGGATACTCTCGTTGGATTAATTCTTCGAAAGTACGTAGTAATAGAAATTCGAGTAAATCGGGTTGTAGTAGTAACCATTCACCCAGCGCTGTTCATAGTGGCGAGTAGTTGGGATCGCCAGAATGATGTGGGCGGCCGAATCGTAAACGGCCTGGTTGAGTTCCGTGTAGATCTCAGCCCGCTTGGCAGGATCCGATGCGGCAATGCCTTGATTGACCAGATCCTGGAACTGGGCGGTTAGATCTTCCGGCAGGCTCTGGCGGCGGCCATAAGTGCCGATCAGATAAGGCTGGAACCAGTTGTGCGGATCGTGGATGTCTTCCAACCAGCCGCTGATGAAGAGCGGCAGGGTCTGAGCGCGCTGGTTGCGCAGGAAGGTCGGCCAGGGCAAACCAATCACCTCGACCTGGAACTTGTCGTTGACCTCGGACAGGGTGGTGCCGAGGATTTCGGCCACGGTCTGGCGGGTGGTGTTGCCGATGTTGTAAGCGGCCTGCAAGCGGAAGCCGACATCCCAGACCGATTGGCCCTGATCGTTGGTCAGGGTGGAGGCCTGGAACTCTTCGGCGCACTTCTCAGGATCGTAGCTGTACTTCGGTCCATTGACATCGTAGCCGGGCATACCGGGCAGCTCAATGCCGACCGACTGGATCGCCTCGCCAACCAGGGCGTCCTGGATGTAGGTATCCCAGTCGAAGCAGTAATTGAAAGCTTTGCGGATGTGGATGTCCGAGAAGAAGTCAACCGGGATGCCGTTGCCGTCCAACTTGCCGCTGCCGATCAAGGTGTTGCTGTTATCGGGGTTAGCGATGTTGAAGTTGAAGAACACATCGGTGCGGGTAACGCTCGGAGCGCCGATCCACAGGCGCAGCGGGGCGTCGGGATTCTCGGTGGGCTGGCAGGGATCGAAGCTGTTGGTATCTGCGTTGTAAACGCATTTTTCGCCGACCAGCGGATCGACCTGGCTGGAATCCTGGCGGTTGACAGCGACGAAATCGGTGTCGCCGGCTTGCAGCATGGCAAAGCGGGTGCCCCATTCATCAACTTGCTTGACGATCACGCGCTCGAAGGCAGCGGGGCCGCTCGGGCCGCCTTCCCAGGCGGGCTCGGTGCGCCAGTAGTTGTCATTGCGAACCAGGTCGATTTCCTGGCCCTTGATCCACTGGTCGAGCATGAAGGGTCCGGTCCCGTTGGCGATATCGGTGAACGGGTCGTTTTCAGAGGTCATACCATAGTAGTTCACCCAGGTATCGCAGGAGCCGTCCCAGCCGCCGTTCTCCGTTACCCAGGCCTGGTTCATGATGGAGCCCCAGTTGTTGGCAATGGTGGCGAGGAAGGGACCCCAAGACTGTGCCAGGGTCATGGTCACGGTGCCGGCCGAATCGTCCGCCACGATGACGTCCTTGACCTTCTGGCAGGCGGCCTGCAGCAGGGCCGGATCGGCAGCCTGCATGCCGGCGGGATCATCCGCCAGTGCGCCGGTCTCATCGACCAGCAGCGAGATATCATCGAGGCCAATACCAAAGAAAGGTTCAGCCAGCAGCCACTGCGGGGAAGCATAACCGCCCTGCAGCAGGCCGCGCTGGAAGGTATAGGCCACGTCAGACGGGGTCAAATCCGCGCCGTTGTGGAACTTCACACCCTGGCGGATATTGAAGGTGTAGACTGTGCCATCGTCCGAGATAGTCCAGTCGGTCGCCAACATGGGTACGAACTCAGATGGCTGATCCCTATTGTAGTCAATCAGTCGGTCATAGATATTCTGGTTGATCCCACCACCGGCGGTTTCGTAATCGAGGGCCGGGTCGAGGGTTTCGGGCTCACCGAAGGTCGTATTCACGAATGTATTTGGGTCAGCCGACTTGAACTCAGCAGGCGGTGCAGTCGGTTCGGGGGTCGCGGTGATAACCATAGGCGTGCCTTCGACCATGACTTCAACGGTCTTGACAACTTCCGTGACCTGAACTTCACCGGGGGTGGCAGGCGCCTGAGCGCAAGCTCCAAGGATCATGGAGGCTACGATCAGCAGCGTGCCGACGATAAACAACTTATTACGCATGTTTCTCCTCCTAGAGATAACACAATTGGATTAAATGGGTTTGGTCGTCTAAATCGATCAAAACTTGCTTTTGTTTTTATTACTTGCAGAGCCTCACCTCCTTCCTAGAAATTCTAAACCGGTACTGTGCTTGAACGTACATTCACAAAGGTTTACGCGATTTGCAAAGGCTTTTCCCTTTACAGCGTAAGGCTAGACCAGATGGCAGGCTACCCAGTGATCGGAAGCCACTTCGCGCCATTCCGGCACCTGTTCAGCACAAATTTTCTCTGCCAGCGGACAGCGGGTACGGAACCGGCAGCCCGAAGGCGGATTGACAGGACTGGGTACATCCCCCTCCAGAATAATTCGCTGACGCTTCTCCTCCAGAACCGGGTCCGGGATCGGCACCGCCGATAAAAGCGCCTGGGTATAGGGATGCAGCGGGTGGTTGTACAATTCATCGCGATCCGCCAATTCCATCAGCTTGCCAAGATACATGACGGCTACACGCTGGCTGATGTGGCGCACCACCGACAGGTCGTGGGCGATGAACAGGTAAGCCATGTGGAATTTTTCCTGCAGATCTTCCAGCAGGTTAATGACCTGGGCCTGGATCGAAACATCCAGGGCCGAAATTGGCTCGTCGCAGACAATAAAATCGGGTTGTAATGCCAGGGCCCGGGCAACCCCGATCCGCTGGCGCTGACCGCCAGAAAATTCGTGCGGGTAGCGGTTCTCCAGGGTCGGGCTCAAGCCCACAATATTCAACAACTCGGTTACCCGCTCTTTGATCTCGTCGCCAGTGCCAATACCGTGAACCTTCATGGGCTCGCTCAGAATATCGTAGACGGTCATCCTGGGATTCAGGCTGGCATACGGGTCCTGAAAGATCATCTGCATCCGGCGGCGTTTTTGTCGAACCTCTTCATTGCTGAGTTTGGATAGATCTTGGCCCTCGAAATACACACTGCCGGCGGTCGGGCGATAGAGCTGGAGAATGGTGCGCCCGGCGGTTGACTTACCGCAGCCCGACTCACCCACCAGCCCGAAGGTCTCCGACTGGCGCAGATCGAAAGTAATACCGTCAACAGCGTGCACGACCCCTACCTGCCGCTGAAATACACCCCGTAAAATCGGAAAGTGCTTGACAAGATTATCCACGCGGAGAATGATGTTATCTTCAGGCATTGCGCGGTTTCCCTTCATCAACATTCCACCAACAAGCGGCGCGGTGATTGATACCAACATCCAGGAGGGGTGGATTTTCGGCACAGCGATCAAATACAAACGGGCAGCGTGGCGCAAACGGGCAGCCGACCGGTTCCTGGAACAACAACGGCGGTTGGCCTTGAATGGTCGCCAGCCGATGCTTTTCAGAAGAATCCAAACGTGGCAGACTTCTCAACAAACCCAGGGTATAAGGATGCTGCGGATCAGCGTATACGTCCTTGACATCAGCTTCTTCAATCACGTAACCGGCATACATCACCAGGACCCGCTGGGCCAACCCGGCCACGATCCCCAGGTCGTGCGTGATCCAGATGATCGACATACCGATTTCATCGCGGAGCTTCTTGACCAGATCGACGATCTGGGCCTGAATGGTGACATCCAGGGCGGTGGTCGGTTCGTCGGCGATCAAAATTTGGGGGTTGCAGGCCAGCGCCATCGCGATCATCACACGCTGGCGCATCCCACCGGAGAACTGGTGAGGATATTGATCCAGGCGTTTTTCAGCTTCAGGGATACCCACCAGCTGCAGCAGCTCAACCACCCGTTGGAAAGCTTCACTTTTATTCATCCCCATATGCAGCATCAACGGCTCGGCGACCTGTTTGCCAATCGTGATCACCGGGTTGAGCGAGGTCATGGCATCTTGAAAGACCATCCCGATCTGTGCTCCGCGCACGTGTCGAATTTCTTCCGCACCCAATTGGATCAGGTCGTTGTCATGAAAAAGAGCCCGGCCACGCACAATTTGCCCGGGTGGCCGGGGGATCAATTGAAGGATCGAAAGCATGGTCACGCTTTTTCCACAGCCGCTCTCGCCTACAACGCCAAGGGTCTCTCCCTCGCGCAGCGAAAAGCTGACACCGTTGACCGCAAATACGGTACCTTCCGGCGTATGAAAGCGCGTCACCAAATCTTCAACTTCCAGGATAGGGGGACGGCCGTTTTGAGATGTCATTCAGTGAGTTTCTCCTCTAAAGCTGCAATGCAGTTGTTTCACAAACAGTCGTGGTCGTCTATTATAACGCAAACCTAGTTCACTACTCAAATTGAGATCATCGGGGGTGCTCTAACTGTTTGTAGATTTGATGTTTGATTTGTGCGGCTCAGCCGCACAAATCAAACATCAAAAATAATTATCTACAACATTTTCGTGCACCCATTGCCGGTATCGCAGTGCGTGACCACAGATTGGGGCGCCTGCACCCGTCCCCGGATTTTGTTTCTTCTCAGAATTTCCGAAAGAACTGAAATAGAAACTGTACACCAATAAACCTGACAAAAATAGCACCAATCCACTTTTAATTACTATTTGGCAGGGAATAAAGTTCAATCGATCACCCCCAAATATTCCACATCTCTTGGTTCGCTGGTTATTATCAGGCAAATAATTTCGAAAACGGGCACAGGCTGTGCCCCAGGTAGTACGAAATTGAAATTGTCCATTTCCCTACGCTAAATTCATATTATTTACGGGTAACTACCTTGACAATGTCACATTCGAAGAAATCTCCCAAATTTTGATGTGTGTGGCGGGCGGCCGCCCGCCACACACATCAAAATTTGGGTATCCCGTTTATTAATGTGACATTGTCAAGCTACTCAGCCATAACAGGAATAAATGGCAAAATGGGTGTGCGTGGTGGGTGTACGCCCACCACGCACACCCATTTTGCCCACATTTTTACATCGGGCTGAGTAGATACATTTACGGTTCCCTTTGAAACTTTTCGATCCGCTGCGAAACCGCGCGGAAAATTATATTGGCGAACCGGCAGAATGTCAATTCTGTTTTAGTCGTCCTCGTCAAATCGCATCCGTAAATAGGATTGATACCGGTCCGGATGAATATCGCCGGCTGCGACCGCCTCCAATACCGCACATCCCGGTTCATGCACGTGGGTGCAATCACTGAATTGGCATTCCTTTACCCGGGTGCGCAATTCGGGGAAATAAGCATCGATTTCTTCCGGCTCGATATCCCATAACGCCAGAGCCTTTAATCCGGGCGTGTCTGCCACATAGCCGCCACCTTCCACTGGGAACAACTCCCGCACGACCGTGGTATGGCGGCCCTTACTGGTTGCCTGGCTGATCGCTTTGGCGGCCAGGCCGAGCCCGGGCTGGATGGCGTTCAACAAGCTGGATTTCCCCACACCTGATGGCCCGGCAAACACGGAGATTTTTTCGACCAGGCTAGCCCGAACAGTTTCCACACCCAGGCCTGTCTTCGCTGAAGTATAAACCACTTCATATCCAAGCGGTTCATAGTGCCCAAACAAAGTTTTGGCCCGGTCCAACCCAACCAGATCGACTTTATTAGCCACGATGATAGCAGGCAGGTGCTGCTTTTCGGCAATCACCAGAAATCGATCTAACATCCCCAAGCGCGGGGCGGGTTCGGCACAGGCGAAAACAAAAAATGCCTGATCCGGATTGGCAATAATGATCTGTTGGTACTCGCCCTGTGGCTGCGGCGCCAGGCGTGAGATCATGCTGTGGCGCGGTTCAATTTCTTCGATGACGCCCGTCTCCGCATCGATCGGCGTGAACCAGACCCAATCACCCAGGGCGGCCACATCACCCTCGCGCGGGCCTTGCTTCAGGCGGCCGCGTAACTGGCAGACGTAAAAACCGCCATCCGTTTTAACCGTAAAGAACCCTGATTGGGTCCGGATAATCAATCCTTTTTGTTGAGTCTGATTCAAGGCGCTCACAAATCGCTTATCCATGCCAGCTTCCCGCCTGGCGCTCTGCCTACGGGGTAGGGGTTTCATCCAAATTCTCCAGGGTTGGAGTACGGGTCACGTTATAAGCCAACTCCCAGGGATATAAACGTCCCGGATTGCCGCGGAAGTAGAGTTCAACAATCCTGCGGAAGATGGGCGCGGCATAATCGGACCCCTCGCCAACGTTTTCGACCACGACTGCAACCGCAATATCAGGGAGGTCCTGGCGGCCTTCAAAAGTATAACCTGCGAACCAGGCATGCGGCAGCCCCGAACCGGATTGAGCCGTGCCAGTTTTGCCGGCCACATTGATATTCAAACCACTGAAGACATGATAAGCCGTCCCGCGCGGTTGTGCGCTGGCTACGACCCCGATCATGGCATCCTTAATGATTTGCATGGTGTCCTGGCTGATCGGCAGTTCGCCGCGCTTTTCCGGTTTAAACACAAGGGTAGCCTCGCCATCAGGCGGGGAAATGCGCTCCACCACCTGGGGACGGTAAAGCGTTCCGCCATTTCCCAGCGCGGCAATAAAGTCAGCGACCTGCAGCGGGGTGACTAACAGCGCCCCCTGGCCGATCGCGCCGTTGGTCGCATCCAGCTCACTCTCCGGGTCAGGCACCTGGCCGGCCATCTCGTTAACACCTTCAATCCCGGTTGGAGCGCCCAAGCCAAAGCCACGAGCCATGTCCGAAACCGCGGTTTTTAAGCCCTGATCGTACAGGCTCAAGCCGATGTGGTAAAAAAATGGATTGCAGGATCGAATCAATCCTTGGGGTAAAGTCAGCAGACCACTGGGTGGAAAATTATACTCGTAGGTCCAGTCATACAGGGTCACGCCCTGGAGTTCATCAAAGGTATAGCCGCAGTTGTACGTGGAATCGACCGTGAAAGCCCCACTCTCAAGCCCAGCCGCCATGGTGATAATCTTAAACACCGAACCCAGGGGATATTGCCCCATCGTTGCCCGGTTGAATAATGGCTGGTCCTGGTTAGCCATATCATTCAACAAAGTGAAACTGTTGTAATTCACCGGCTCAAAGGCATTCGGATCGAAACTTGGGGAGGAGGCCATTGCCAAAACCCGGCCGGTATCGCGTTCCAACACGACAGCCGCTCCCCGAAAATTCCCCAGGGATTCCTGAACGCCCTGCTGGAAATCGCGTTCCAGGGTTGTATAAATGGCCTGGGAAGGTTGGGCGGCCAATTCAGCCAGCCGGGTCACAGGTTGTCCTTGCGGATTGAATACGTATAAGGTGCCCCCGCGTTGGCCCGCCAGATACTGCTCACCCCATTTTTCCAGGCCGTCGCGACCCACGCGTTCATCCTGTCGATACCCAAGCCGCTTGTAGGTTTCCACTTCTTCAGGCTGGATTGCGCTGACATAACCAACCACATGTGGAGCGATCCCGCCATCAAAATAATAGCGGGATTTATAGGAACTGAGAACCAACCCGCTGAACCCTGAAAGGGCCTCATAATCGCGGGCCACCTGGTCAGCAGAAACTTCAGCCAAGGGCAGATACCACCCGGCGCCTGCCGGAAAATTTTCGTACATGGCCTGAATTGTGTCGGCGCGCAATCCAGTCAGACGCACCAACCAGCTAAACAGGTCATCCGCTTGCTCCGGATCGATATTATCCGGGTAGAGCCCGATTGCAGTCGCATCCGCCTGGGCGACCAAAGCATGCCCTTCTTTATCGTAGATATTCGCCCGGGCAGGGATATCCAGATCCATCGCCAGGTAATTGCCGCCGGCGAGCTGGGGTAAGATCAGCGTATCGTCCCATTTTACCCGCCATTGTCCCTGGTCCAACCCCAAATTCATCAAAGTATCCGCCTGGATGTCACCAACCAGCATACTTGTCAGCGTAACTCGATAACTCACCTGAGCGGTATCAGGATTTGTCAGAGAAGAGAGTATTTCGTAATTAACACTTTTAAGGGCTGCTTCAGCTGCAATCCCGCGGTAGTGTTTGGTAAATTCATCCTCACTGATCGCATCCTTACTGACCGCGGTCAACAATGAATACATGGTGCTGTAATCTTCAGCTTTCCAGGCGTCCAGATAAGTACGAGCGGTTAGCTTAACATCCGGCACACTGGTTTTATAGACACCAGGTGCGCCCAACGTACTGGTAGGCTGCACAGTCGGCGTCAGGTTTGTTATCGGTGGAGCAGTGCAACCCACCAGGAAAAAGGTTACGAATAAGAGGAACCAGGATCGAATTTTCATTTTAATATCTCGGTGAAAACCGGGCAATCATATTTCAAGGTAGCCTGACAGGCCTGGGGTAAATCTTTTTGGGGTTGAACGCCAAAGCGCCTTAAGCAGCGAGTCAGGTGGCAAAGAGGCAAGCCAACGACATTAGCATAGCAACCGGACAGCTGTTCCGCGGGATGAAAACCGGCATGTTGAATGGCATACCCGCCAGCTTTATCAAATGGGTCACCGGTGGCAATGTATGCCTCGATTTCAGCATCGGTATAGTTCCGCATCGGGACGTTGGTGACGCACAATTCGTTGAGTTGCATTTGATCGGACTTCCGGTAGACTGACAGGGCAGTATAAACCTGATGTATCCTGGCGCGTAACTGCTGCAACATAGCCCGGGCCTGCTGCGTGTTTGCAGGTTTGCCCAGGATGATCGAGGTATCCCGTCCGGCTGGATCCTGAATTGAATCGACAACCGTCGTATCGGCTGCAATGATTAATGCATCATGGGGAGCAAGTTCGGCAACAACACTCGCTTTGGTCTGTGCAAGACGCAAAACGTAATCCCAGGGTCGTTCATCCGGCAAAAGTCGTTCATCAATATCTGCCGGCCACACCGTAAAAGTCCATCCCCCCAATGCCAGAAGCTGCTTGCGCCGGGGGGAGTTTGAAGCTAACAATATTTCCACTTTGTGGATTCTAACACATTCCTAATTAACTCATTTTCGAGCTCTTTGGGAAACCCTGTGGCCGAGGCTAAATGTGGTGCGTGATGGGCAGCTAAGCCGCCCATCACGCACCACATTTTCTCTTTCTTGTTAAAGCCTTGTTTTGATCACTCTCAAGTCTGGCATCTTCTCCCAACTCATTGTAGAATAAGACAGGTATAGACAATTAGGGGGGAGCAGGGCCATCGACAGTGATAAGAAACTATCAATCCATAACGAAAAGAAAGCGCCCAGGGCACACATGCCCTGAAATTACGCACTTCTTAATAAGCTAAGCGCCAGAAGGAGATCTGATGAAGGCACTGGTCGATCGCATCTTAAGAGACGGCACGAACCTTGGCGATGGGATTTTGAAAGTGGATGGTTTTATCAACCATCAAGTTGACCCGGAATTGATGAACGCCTGCGGCGAAGCCTTTGCGCAATTCTTCCATTCCATTAGAGCCACAAAGATCCTGACAGCCGAAATTTCGGGGATCGCCCCCGCCTTAACCACAGGCATCCACATGAAACTGCCGGTTGTCTATGCCCGGAAGCATAAGCCGATAACCATGCCAGATCAGGTTTTCCTCACCCTGACGCCTTCTCACACCAAGGGCCGGACGGTAGAGTTAATCATTTCCCCCGAGTATCTGGCTGGCGGAGAACGGGTCCTGATTATCGATGACTTTTTGGCAACCGGAGCGACTATCCTGGGATTGGTTCGTCTGGCTCAATCGGCTGGCGCTCAAATTGTGGGCATTGGCGCCCTGGTCGAAAAAACTTTTGAAGGCGGGCGCCAGGCGCTCAGTCATCTGGGTATACCTGTCCATGCACTTGCCCGGATCAAATCGATGCAAGGCGACCAGATCCTGTTCGAAAACAGCGACCCGTAGCGATGATCGATTCAATTGCGATTTTAGATTTCGGTTCACAATATGCCCAATTGATCGCCCGCCGGGTTCGGGAAATCCAGGTTTACTGCGAGCTGTTCCCCTGGGATGCCGATCCGGCCGAGGTGCTGAGGATTGAACCCAGGGGCTTTATCCTCTCTGGGGGGCCGGCGTCCGTTTATGCTCCCGATGCGCCTTATATCCTGGACTATATCCTGGATAGCCAATTACCGGTTCTAGGCATTTGCTATGGTATGCAGGCGTTAACCCACGCCCTGGGAGGAAAGGTGGCGGCATCAACCGAACGGGAGTATGGCCCGGCCGAGATAACCAGCGTTGTTCCAAATCCGCTGGTACCAGAGGGTACCTGGTCGGTCTGGATGTCACATGGCGATCGCATTGAAGTTCCACCGCCGGATTTCGAGGTGCTTGCCAGCAGCCAAAACTCTCCCGTAGCGGTTATCGGCGACCTTACCCGGAAATATTTCGGCGTCCAATTCCACCCCGAAGTCCATCATACTCCCTCCGGCAGGCAAATCCTGCAGCAATTTGTAGTGGAAATCTGTGATGCCAGGACCGATTGGACCCCAGCTTCGATTGTCGCCGCATCCGTGGCGCGCATCCAGCAGCAGGTAGGCAACCGAGCTGTCATTTCAGCCGTCAGCGGCGGGGTCAACTCAAGTGTCGCAACAGCCATGGTCCAGCGGGCCGTTGGCGATCAGCTAACCGCCATCTTCGTCGATACCGGTTTGTTACGAGCAGGAGAAGGACGCCAGGTAGTTCAGGCTCTAAACAAGAACCTGGGCATGGAACTTTTTGTCGTAAACGCCGTAGATACATATATGAACGCTCTGCGCGCCGTCACAGATCCCGAGAAAAAAAGGCAGATCATCGGAGAATTATTTATCCGAATTTTTGAACAACAAGCTCGCAAGATCGGCTCGCCTCGATTTCTGGTACAGGGAACGATTTACCCGGATGTCGTCGAATCCAGCGCTCCGGACCGGTCCAAGGCGCAGCGCATAAAAACCCATCACAACGTAGGCGGCCTGCCCGACGAAATGGCCTTCCAACTGGTTGAGCCATTACGCTACCTTTTCAAAGATGAAGTCAGAGCGGTGGGCGAAGCGCTCGGGCTGCCAGCGGCCCTGGTCTGGCGGCAACCGTTTCCGGGGCCAGGATTGGCGGTCCGTTGTTTGGGCGAAATCACACCGGAGCGGATCGCGCGCCTGCGCGCCTCGGATGCAATTTTGACCGAGGAACTGTCTGCCGCTGGCTTACTGCGGATGGGTCTGCATGAAGACGGCCTGCAAGGTACGGCCCAGGCATTTGCAGTCTTGCTGCCGGTCCAGTCAGTTGGCGTGATGGGAGACCAGCGCACTTATCAAGAGGTAATCGCGATCCGGGCAGTAACCACGGAAGATTTCATGACGGCTGACTGGGCTCGCTTACCTCACGATTTACTGGCCCGGATCGCCAACCGCATTGTGAATGAAGTTGACGGCATCAACCGGGTTGTATACGATATCACCAGCAAACCACCGGCAACGATCGAATGGGAATAGCGGCCGTATCTTGGATCAACTATTTTGAGTAAGTCATACCGAAGGGGTCTTTCGGAAACTCTGTGAGAGGGATCCACCCCAGGAATTCCTAAAGAGCCTGCCGATATGTTCATCAATGAAACTGAAAGGAGAATACCCATGGATTACGGAGAAGTACTATCGAAAGCCTGGCAAATTATTTGGAAGCACAAAGTCCTGTGGATATTTGGGATTTTGACCAGTTGTGGCGGCGGCAGTTCGGCTTCAAGCAATTCAGGTTGGCGCACCTCAGTTGAAAAAAACAACTGGAACTTCCAGCCGATGGTCAATAATATTCCAGAATGGCAGATCGCTTTGATCATTGCGATTGTCTTGCTGGTTATCTTCGTCCTGGTTGTCCTGGCAATCTTCCTGAGCACAATCGGCCGGGTTGGCATGATTCGCGGCACTGTTCAGGGCGATCGTGGGGCCGAGCGAGTGACCTTTAGCGAATTGTTCAGCGGCAGTCTGCCTTATTTCTGGCGAGTCTTTGGATTAAATCTGCTGGTCGGGTTGGCCTTTGCCATGGCGGTCATCATCATCGTCGTCCCGCTGGCGGTTACGGTCGTCGGCCTGGTTTGTATCATCCCTTTGATCTGCCTGCTGGTCCCGATAGGCTGGTTCATCAGCGTGCTGACGGAACAGGCTAACATCGCGATCGTCACCGAAAATCTGGGCATCATTGACGGACTCAAGCGCGGTTACCAGGTATTAACCGCAAACCTGGGCCCGATGATCCTCATGTGGCTGATCCTGGGCGTTGGCTTCAGCCTGGTTGGCGGATTGATCATCGGCCTGCCAGTCTTCTTCATCATCGGTCCAGCCGTCATCGGCGCGATCAGCGGGAATCAAAACGCGCTGGGCGGTGGTTTGTTGGTGACAGGTCTCTGCCTGGTAGCCTACCTGCCGGTGCTGATTGTCGCAAACGGCGTCCTGCAAAGCTATATTCGTTCGGCGTGGACGCTCACTTACCTGCGCCTGACCGGGAAACACCCCGCAGTAGAAATCATCAACGAACCGGTAGCGTAATCTTGGGCCAGGGTCATATGCTGGTATATCCAGTCCGTTCAACTGAATAACCTGACTGAGTGGGGCTGCTGACAATGTTTTTGTAGCAGCCCTACTCTTGTTCATATTTCCAGTATATACTGGCTTGGAAATAGTTCAGATTTTCATGCTTATGGGTGGGCTGCGCCCATGATCGCTCGAATTGATTTTCCCGCTCAGGCAAGTATTCTCCGCAAGTGGGCGATTTCCCCTCCCCAACTGGCATGTCTCACTTTGGACTTGAGGAAAGAATCCAGGTAGACAAATACAAATGCCCTGACAGTCATGGTAAACCCCAATTTAATCTTTCCTGGGGCCAGATCCAGTCTCGGACATACACCTAATTAATAGGGTCTCTGGGATATTCTGTGGGAAAGTCCCAGATTTTTTTGGGGGAGCGGGCTTAAAGCGGCCGTTTCAGGCTGAATATTTAATTCGGGATAAGTCATGTTTTGGAGTACCACCACAGGATTTGCCAGAGACCCACGCTCTGGATAGCAGTTGGCAAGGAAACTTGTGCTAAAATTCAAAGCATGGTGAAGCGCATCTGCGGCTTTTTCGTGCTGATCTTGATAGTATGGGTGTTTCCGCTTGCTGCAAAAGCACAAACTGCCGCCAGTGCAAAACTGAGTCCTCCCGAGCTTGAAGATTTTCCACGCATTACTGCTTATCTACGTGTGCGAAATGACCAGGGGCAATTCGCACGAGGTCTTCAAGCGTCCGATTTGCGCGTCATTGAGGATGAACGCTCTATTCAACTGAGCGATCTGGAAGAGATTGAAGCCGGCGCCCAGCTTGTTCTGGCAATTAACCCCGGCCAGACTTTCAGTGTGCGCAACAACCAGGGAACATCTCGTTTTGATCTGATCATGAAGCACCTGGAAACCTGGGCAGCCAGCCGAATGGGGTCGAACATCGACGACCTGAGCGTCGTTACCCCGGGCAATGCCGAAAGCAGTCACATATCCAATCCAACCCGCTGGCTGACCGCACTACAAGCCAGCGGTATTGATGTCGAAAATGCCACGCCAGACCTGAGTGTATTATCCCGCGCCGTGGAATTAGCCGGCGACCCGGCAGCTCGTCCCGGCATGGGCAGGGCCGTATTATTCGTTACAGCACCGTTAGTGGGTGATTTGGAAGTTCCAATCCAAAATATTGCTGCCCAGGCGAACCAACTGGAGGTGCATATTTTTATCTGGTTGGTTGTCCCTCCGGCTGCCCCGGTGACTGTCACAACTCAACAATTATTGTCACTGGCCGATTCGACCGGAGGGCAGGTTTTTAGCTTCAGCGGCGAGGAAACTTTACCTGATCTCGAGGCATATCTTGGGCCGCTGCGTTCGATTTACCTGTTTGCATACCAGAGCCAGATGAACTCCGGAGCCTCTCACCAGCTATCTGTTGAAATAACTACGCCTGAAGGGAGCATCACCAGCAATACGCAAGGGTTCAATCTGGATATCCAACCCCCTAACCCGATGTTTATCTCCCCGCCATTGGAAATCCAGCGGGAGCCAGCCTCAGACGTCCAGGGCAATGAAGAAAATTCGAGCGTTTTATTACCCGACAGTCAAACTCTTCAAGTAGTTGTCGACTTTCCCGATGGCCTGACCCGAGAAATTAAGCGAACTTCCCTTTTTGTCGACGGGGAGCTGGTCGCTGAGAATACAAGCCCACCATTTGACCAGTTCACCTGGGATCTCAGCAACCTGCCGCCCAGTGGGTCACACAGCTTGCGGGTTGAGGCTCAAGATTCATTGGGACTCACCGGGAGCAGCATCGAGACCGTCGTCCAGTTGAAAGCCCAACGCCAGACACTGGACATCGGGATGCTCCTGTCGCGGAATGCACCGGCTATCACCGGCCTGGTCGTTTTAATGGCTGGGGCCATTCTGATGTTGGTGTTGATCCTGGGTGGACGCCTCACACCTGCCAGCTTCAATGTCCGCCAGCGCCTGCGCCGCAATTCAGACCCTGTTACCCAACCCGTCCCGATCAATAAAGATTCCGAACCAAGGCGATTGCCATCCTGGGCTAATCGTCTACAATGGCCAACCAGGCGAGTTAAGCCACAAGTGTTCGCCTTTTTACAACCCATATCGGATGATCCCGAAAAAGCTAAAGAAAAGCCAATTCCCATCAGCACTGAGGAGATTACCATCGGGCGTGATCCGATCCTTGCGACCCTGGTTTTGGAAGATCCATCGGTCGAGGGGCTGCATGCCCGGATTGTGCGGAAAGAACACAATGATTTTCGAGTTGTAGATGAAGGCTCGGTTGCGGGCACCTGGATCAATTACACGCCGGTATCATCGGAAGGCGCCACCCTCCAGCATGGTGATCTGATCCACATTGGTCGGGTCGGATTTCGGTACACGCTGCGCAAACCAGGCCAGGTGCGCAAACCGGTGATCATCATTGATGAAGACCTGCTCCATTCCAAGGAGAACAAGTCATCTTGAAACCGGTCGAGCGAGCCCACCTGCATATTGCCGCCGACAGCCATCCCGGCATGAGCGGCAAAAATAACGAAGACCGCTATGCGATCTCTGCCTTCGAGATCGAAGGTTCGCCTGCAGTTCAGAGCGTTTTGGCGATTGTTTCGGACGGGATTGGTGGTCACCGGGCAGGCGAAGTTGCGGCTGAGATAGCAGTTGAAACCATCAGCCAGGTTGTAGCCGCCAGTGACGGAAGTCAGCCCAACCAGACGCTGGATGAAGCGATCGGTGTTGCCAGCGAGAATATTTTCCAACAAGCCGAACAACAAATTGATCAAAAAGGTATGGGGGCGACGTGCGCCTGCTGCTGGGTCATTGGCAGCCGACTGTACACAGCCAATGTCGGCAACTCCCGGATCTATTTACTCCGTAACGGCGGCATACGCCAGATTTCTACCGACCACACCTGGATTCAGGAAGCGCTCGATCACGGCGCACTAACCCCCGATCAAGCCCGCGGCCACCCAAACGCCCACGTTATTCGCCGCTACCTGGGCTCCCGCCAGCCGGTTGAAGCGGATCACCGCCTGCGGTTAAATTCCCAGGAGTCAGACAGTCAGGCCCTGGCAAATCAGGGCCTGCAATTGCTGTCAGGAGACTTGCTGCTTTTATGCAGCGACGGGCTAACCGACCTGGTAGAGCCCGATGAAATCCTGGGCATCTTAAAAAATCACGGCCAGGATCAGGCTGTTCGGGTATTGATTAACCTCGCCAACCAGCGCGGCGGCCATGACAATATAACCGTGGTGTCTTTACAGGTCCCCACAAACATTCATCCAGCCAAACCTGTTCCAGAACCAAAACGTAACAGGCTGCTCCGACCAGCCTGCCTTGGCATCGGGGCGTTGGCCATATTAGGGCTCGCCGGTTTGATTGGGATATTCTTAATTCTCAATCTGCCAAAGCCTATCCTCGATGACTCCCCATCCCCCACATTAACCTGGACGATCCCATCTGCTACCTCCCGGCCAGCTGTTATTCCCACGGATTTCGTTCAAGTCACCGCGACAGATATGCTCCGACCCACCGAAACGCTTCGACCAGCTAACACAGCCACATTTCCTCCCTCACCAACCGCTCTAATAACAACCTTGACTCCCTGGCCAACCAATACCACCAGCCCCTAACAACCGGTGGGATGGGCGCGTGCAATTGTTGTAAATCGAATCTGGTGTTCGGTTTGGGCGGCTAGCCGCCCAAACCGAACACCAGATTTGACACAGTTTGAACACTTCCGATTGGGTCTTCGTAAAGACAAGCGTTATTCCCGAGCGAATGACCGAATGGCGTCGATCGAACAACACTCAGGGCAGGTTGGCGTAATACACTCGTTCGTTAATCGCAAGGTAAATAGTCCGGTCCAACGGATTGACCGTAAAAGCAGTAGCCGGCAAAGGTCCCAAACCTGTTTTCGGGAAATACATCCGTTGAAAGGCCAGATTACGAAGCGTAAAGTGTAAGATCGCCTGGTTGGCAGGGTCGAACACGTATAGGGATGGATCCGGCGGTTGGGTGGTGATCACCTGTGTATAAGGATTCGGCCACTCAAAAGGCTCTCCAACCGGGGCAACCCGAAAATCCATGTAAGGCACCGGATCGCTGCAGCGAGTAGGCGAGACACTCAGGCTGCTATAGGTGCAAATGGTCATATGTCCATCAGCGTGGAGCAAGTAAAGATCATCCTTTTCCACAGCCAGGTCAATCACATCTTGCATCGGGGGAACTTGATCGCCGAAGAAGAACACGGGCTGCTCTTCAAACGCGCTGCCAAAATAAATCCAGACCGCTGATGATTGAGGATCCAATACATACACGTCGCCCAATCCTTCGGCTAAACCGGTCAACTCACCGGCGTTCAATCGATCCGGCAACGCCAGGACATAAGCCTCAGGCGGCTGGTTAAGGAAGCAATTCAACATGCCGCCGTTTGCATCCATACCCAACACGACAGATTGCGGTGCGCTATAAGGCGAGGGCGCAATATCGATCAGCGGGCCGATCTGATAGATCAGAGATTGATCCGGCCCGCACTGGAAGGAGTGATCGATCTCATATCCATTGCTGGTGACCAGTCCGCGCAACACATTGCCTGAATTAGCATCCAGCATATACAAATCGCCATCGACGATTTGCATGCGGGTAATTTTGACTGTGTCGGGCAGGCCGCCAATGATCGCCGGTTGATAATCTGGCCGCTGGATATTATCCATTTCATCCAAAGCCTGCTGAGCATAATCGCGCAATTGGCGGGTTTCCGTGGTAGTTCCGTATTTTTCAGCTTGATCCAGTAATTCAAGCGTGCGCGACCATCCATTACGGAGGGTAACGGGGTCGGTCTGCCCCTGGGTCTGAGTCGCCTGCTCCAAAGCCTGGGTATAGAGCTCCTGGAATTGAGCTGCTTTTCCAAGCTGAGCAAATACAATGCTGGCTACCGTCACAACCAGAACGGGAACGGCAACCGCGATGAATGCCATTACAGGAGCAGGCAGGTTAAAGGTAGTTTCACTGGGCAATACTTTGACCAGCAGCCCTCGTAAACCCCGCCCCAACAATCCCAATAACGACCGTAACCGGGTAACCACACCTGCCAGGGGATTCGAACGAGGTGGTTCCTCAGATTGTGCTCCGACTGCCTGAGCCTCCGGTGGGTTTTTAGCCTCCGCCTCTGCAGCTGGTTGGGAAACCGCGCGCGGGGGCGAAATCGCTTCGGTCTGTCGTACAGCCTGGGTAACAGGCGCCTGAGGAGGCGGCTGCTTTATCCCCTCCGGTTCCCCTTGTTCTTCCCAGGGAGGAATTTCGCCCAATTCGCCGCTGGGAACAGCTTCATCCGGTGAGATAGGAGCTTCAACCTCTGCGACGGCTGCAGATTCATTATCGGCTGCAACCACCTCAGATTCAGTTTCACCGCCAGCCTTGGGTTCCGCTTGAGCAAGCGCCGAGGTACCGGATGCTGCCAGGTGGACTTCCGATTCCAGGTCGAGGCTGGTTGGCTGGCTTTGTGTGGCTGCTTTCTCAATCGAGGCTGTCAAAGGTTTGGCTTGCAACAGTTGAACCTGCCCTTTACCAGGCTTAACCTGGATCAGGACCGCATTCAGATCCGAACTGGCCCCTCCCATCAAACGGCGCCTGATGCTTTCCGGTCCCTGTCCATGCAAACCTACCAGGGTGTTTTCAGTCCAGGTATGGTCCGGTTGTGAAGCCAAAACCAGGGTATCGTTTGGTTCCAGACTGGCCTGGGAATACTTCAACGCAGTCGTGCGGCTCAACCCCAATCCGCGGCCAGCGGTATCCGGATCATAAAGGTGCTCAACTTTGTCGGCCTTAAGCAAGAATGCATGCGACGGGCCGGATTGGGCCAGGTACAACTGCCGACCGCGCACAACAACCTGCATCAAGAATCCAATCGCCTGTCTGCCTGAGCTGGCGTTACGCAAATTCCGATCCAGCAGGAACTTGTTGAGCGCTTCTGCCAGGGATCGCATCGCTGAAGTCACCGAACCCGAGGTTTGATAATAGGCCTGGCCCAGTTTCGCGAGCAGCTGATCCACATGGGCGGGAGAGAGCGAGGCATTGCCCGCCTGGGCCAAAAACAGGATCAAATGATCGGACTTACGACTGCGAGCTGGTCTGCGTGGTGGCTCGGGGATATGGAGACCGGCCAGATCAGATAGATCATGTCCGGCTTGTCGTGATAGGGTAAGAAGGTTTAGATCCAGATTATCTGACATGAGAGATCGTTTGATCGTTCCTGAGGAGTATTCTCTGATTGTATCCGGATGGGATGCTTAACGATAACCTTTAAGCTGGTTCTCCAATGGATTCCGGGGGATCAATCTTACCGGATCAGCCCGCGGCCCAAAAAGCGAGTAGAACTCCAGCATGGTTCAACCCATTATACTGGTAAAATCCGGGTTGGAAAGTCGGCTGGTCAACCTGAAAACCTCAACCGGAGAGTGGCAGCCGCGACAGCCGGTTAAACAACTCATCAAGAAAGCTATCAGATTTGGAAAAAAACATGCACATCAACGTTGTTCAAACCCGGGAAGCATTGGCGCAGCTTAAGGATGAATGGAACACCTTATTGGATTCCAGTGCAAGTCGTGTGCCATTTCTTCGCCACGAATTTATCAGCACCTGGTGGCAGACTCTGGGTGGGGGAGAATGGCCGAAGGGCCAGTTATGGGTTTTGCTCGGACGAGACGAGCAAGATAAGCTCATTGGGATTGCGCCTTTTTTTTTGACCCTTAACCAAGAGGGCGAGCGCGCCTTGATGCTGTTGGGCAGCTTTGAGATCGCTGATTATCTCGATTTTATCGCCCGCCCAGACGATTTACCCGTGTTTATCAAGGAAGTCATGGACTATCTGCATCGTGATACGGGCCCCGACTGGCAAGTAATCGACTTCTATAATTTACTGGAGGCCTCGCCCAGCCTGCCAGCAATTGAGGCCGAGGCGGATCGTCCAGGCTGGTCGTATTCCGTTGAGAGGCTGCAGCATTGTCCCTACATCACACTGCCAGGTGATTGGGAAACGTATCTGGCCAGCATCCACAAAAAACAACGCCACGAAATCAGGCGCAAAATCCGCCGGTTGGAGAACCAGGAGCTTCCCACTTACTGGTACATTGTCAATGACGAGAAAGATTTAGATGATGAAATTGACGCTTTCATTGCATTAATGGCTCAGGATGCTGAAAAAGAACGCTTCTTAACGGATGTAATGCGCTCTCAATTGCAAGCCTCGATCCACGCGGCTTTTCAAGCCGGCTGGTTGCAACTTGCTTTCATCGAAATTGACGGCCAGAAAGCCGCGGGTTACCTGAACTTCGATTTTGGCGGCCATATTTGGGTATACAACTCAGGACTGAACTACACATTTGGGGAACTCTCCCCCGGTTGGGTCTTGCTGGGCTATTTACTTCAGTGGGCCAACGAAAATGGCCGCCAGGCTTTTGATTTCATGCGTGGTGATGAGGACTACAAATACCGCTTCGGAGCTACCGATCGTTTCGTCCTGCGGGCAACCATCCGCCACAACCAAACCTCTTCCTAAATTTAAATCCTGGCAACTGCTCCGGCAATGTCCCATTCAACGAATTTCACCCGATCTCGGGGGGACCTGGCGGTCGCCCGCCCCATCCCCAAAACTGGATGCAGCATTATTGCTTTGATCATTTCAAGGCAATGGCTGGTTGGGGAACGCTTTGAGAACCTCAGCGCATGATCAATCTGGGCATTCCCACACCGTTCAAACGAACACTATCGGGTTGATCGGTCCAGATACCGGGAATCCGGGTATGGCAATTCGGGCAGGTTCCCTCGCTGGTGATTTTATAATCCTGAATGATGTAACTGTAACGTTCAATCAGGACGGTATGGCATTGGGGGCAAAAGGTATGTTCGTATTCATTCACCCGGCCAGGGATATTACCCGCATAGACAAAGTTCAGCCCAGCTTCCTGGCCGATCTCTGCCGCTCGTAAGATTGTCTTGACGGAGGTAGGGTCGGTATTTTGCATCTTATAATCGGGATGGAAAGCTGTAACATGCCAGGGGATATTTGCTGAAACCGAGGCGATATAGCGAGCAGCATCCATCAGTTCGTCTGTGCTGTCGTTAAACCCCGGTATCACCAGGGTAACTACCTCCACCCACAAACCCAACTCGTGAGCCATGCGGATGCTCTTCAGGACATGCTCAAGCACCCCACCCAGACGACGGTATTGTTTATCCTGCATCGTCTTAAGATCAATCTTATAACCGACCAGGTATGGGCGCAAGTACGCCAACACCTCCGGGGTAGCATTCCCATTTGAGATATACACGCATTTCAATCCGGCCTGGCGAGCCTTTTGGAAGATCCCAACTGCCCATTCGGAAGTGATCAGCGGCTCATTGTAGGAAGATGCGATCACGCCTGCGCCTGCCTTTTTGGCGAGACTGACCATCTGATCCGGGGTTACCTGTCGGACCAATGAGCCTGCCATATCGGAGGCCGGATCGCGCATGGCCTGAGATGTCAGGCTGTTTTGGCAATAGGAACAGTGAAAATCACAGCCCAACATACCAAACGTCAGCGCATCTGTCCCCGGTAGAATATGGAAAAATGGTTTTTTCTCAATAGGATCGGCCTGCAGCGCAGCTACATACCCCCAGGGCACATACAATTTACCACCTTGATTAAACCGCACCTGGCAGATGCCTCGCCGGCCTTCTCTGATCAGGCAGCGATGCCCGCAGGCATAACAACGGACGGCCTCATCCGGCAACTGTTCGTACAGTTCCCCTTCAACCGTCATACCATCCAAAAACTGACTTAAACTTTTCGAAACCATAAGTAACTCCTCGAGCGCCTGCCACAAACCTGGGAGAGGCACTCGCTTGAACACCGGTAATTGTTAAAAGCCTGACGTATTTACTCAGCCCACGCCTGGAATTCGCTTATATTTTATACTCAGGCCTGAGCAGATACAGCTCGACTTCAAATGATCCGGGCAAAACGCATTTTCTATGGGAATATTACCGTTGCAAGCGGATCGACCGCCGGGTATACCCTCCCCGGTCAGCCTGCCCTGCACTCATAGCCTCAGCTATCTATGATCATAGCACAATTTCAGTTTATAATCTCGTCAGGTGGAGGGCTCTTCCGGAATCTTTGTGAGAGGATCCCAATTTCCAAGACAGCCAGGTGGAGCTATCAAATGTCGTAGAAAGTTGCCGGACACAAAACCGCCAGGAACTACCTTCTTAAACCAGCCATTACCCCAAAAGGCGTCCTTTGTCGATCATTATTTGGAGCAAATCGGATCAAGGTGTCACACTATGCTATCGATAGTTATCCAGGCTGGCGGCGAATCGCGCAGGATGGGCGAGGATAAGGCCTTGCGGCCCTTTTTAGGGCGACCTCTGATACAACGCGTGATTGCAAGAGTGCAGCCTCTGGCAGATGAGCTTTTGATCACTACCAACGCCCCGGATCCATACAAATTTCTGGATTTGTCCCTGGTACCTGACCTGATCCCTGGCCGCGGCGCCCTTGGAGGCATCTATACAGCCCTCCAGGCAGCTCAAGGCGAGCTGGTTGCGATTGTAGCTTGCGATATGCCTTTTGTAAGCTCACGACTGCTTGCTGCCCAGCACAAGATGCTGGCCGATCCCACAATTGATGCGGCGATACCTCGCACGCCAGGTGGAACAGAGCCCTTTCACGCCATCTACCGGCGCTCGACCTGCCTGCCCGCGGTTCTTTCGGCCATTGAAGCGGATAAATGGCGGGTAGATGCCTGGTTTTCCAAAGTTGAGATCCGCTGGATTTCTCCGGATGAGACCGAGCGTTATGATCCTCAACGACTGGCCTACTGGAATGTCAATACCCCGGAAGAGTTTACACAGGCAGAGCAGATCGCCCTACAGAACCCAGAGTTATAAAAAATCCCTGCAGCATCTACTCGCCACATATAGCCTCGGCCACAGGATTTCCCAAAGAACCCTTAAAAAAGCTGTCCGTGGAGATGGCAACTCCACGGACGACAAATGCTCCGGTACACGGTGATGGTCGGATGATTTAATTGTACCTACCGATAAAAGTTTTACCCAGACGTCGTTATACCGTAGCAGTCTGGACTTGCTTAACTGCGTTCAGCATACCGGTCAAAATCTCCTTACGATCCTTCAGCGCCTGCTTGAAACCATGGCTGTCAGCCCGGACAATTTGAGTGTGGATATCCGAGATGGAGTTTTCCAGGAGCGCCTGCAAAGCCTGCTGCTGTTCGTGAGTGAGGTTTAATGTATACATCTTTGCTTCCTTTTCTTACTACGTCGTTTGGTTTTTGTGTTGTTTGAGACCCGGTTTTTTTTACTTTTTGATTTGATTTCGGGCATACTACCAACAGCTTACCAACCGTTTATTTGGTTTTTATCGGAATAGATAAAAACTTTCGACACTTTATCATATCACGATTCTCTCTCATAAACGGCTTGCACTGCGGAAAGGATGTCACAGATACGGTATGACATTCTTCCGGATTAATCCACAGAAGATAAAACAATTAAGGTCAAAGAAAAGGCGTGAAGCCAGCGGTACGAATACAGTGAACCGTGGTTGGCTCCTTCCACCCCGGTCTATACACCCCCAAGGGACGGAGGCAAGAGACAAAATTTAGGGCTCGGCGGGGCAATTGCCCCGCCGAGCCCTAAATTTTGTCTTTACTTCTCCATCCCAGGTGTGAAGCACCGAGGGAAATTTGCATGAAAAGCGTTATGGGATTAGTTTCAAAATGACCGGCAACCGAATCCGGTAAAAAACCTGGGTGGATCGCGGCAGGCTCCAGGCGCTCCGTCCATCCAATGCTATCGCCCGGACTCGGAAGTACCAGTTGCCCCCGGTGTCGGTCTTCATTTGAAACGAAGTGAGCGCCCCGGTGTAAACTGGGGCAGGCTGGCTGAAGTACATATCCTGGCTGGCTTCCAGGCTATAGGCGGTGACTGTTGGCACGGCCGACCAATTCAACGCGAAGGTATCCTCATTATCCGGATTACTGATCGGGGCCAGAACCGGGGGTTCGAGCGCCGGAGCGGGCACTGTGACGGAAATTTCGGAGGTGCTCCAGGCGCTGGCGCCGGCCTGATTGGACGCGGCGACACGGTAATACCAATCGCCGCCTTCTTGCCCCGTCACGGCATAGCTCAATGAGGTTCCCAGGTAACGGGTGACCGGCGACGCAAAACCCGCAGCCTGGGATTCCTGCAAAATATAAGTCTCGGCGCCGGTCACCTGAGACCAGGAAAGCCGGTAGGCATCCAGATCGGCCCCATCCGGGGTTAATTGCAAAGCGGGCGTGGCAGGCGCCACCCCCGCCGCGCGCGTCTGGGACCACTCGCTCAGTATCTCCACGTTTTCAGCCCGCACCCGGTAGTAGTAATAACCGGCTGGCTGCCCGCTGATATCGATCTGAGTTGCGGCGCCCTGGTAGACCAGCTTCGGCGAGGCGAAGCTGGCATCCTCGTCTTCCTGCAGGCTGTATTGGACGGCATTGGGGACGCTGCCCCACTCGACCCGGTAATTGCCGTCTACGTCGGCGTTGGCAATGGGGTGCAGATCGGGCGGGACGAGCGGGACAGTCGCCAGAATCGCCGCGGCTGCATCGATCCGTCCCCAGCCAAAATAGGGATCCCAACCCGATGGCCCAAGGTCTTCGGCAGTGTCCTGCATAATTTGCTGGACCTCATCGGCGCGTAAAGATGGATCACGCGACCAGATCAATGCCGCCAGACCGGCCACAAAGGGGGTGGCCATGGAAGTGCCTTCGAGATAATCGTAATTCTTTGAATAACCCTCCGATAATGTCAAATCGACGTCATACGTCGGCATGGTGCTGTAGATGCCAGGGTCCAAAAATCCACCGCCTGGCGCAGCCAGATCGCAATGGTTGCCATAATTAGAATAGGAGGCTCTTTCATCGTAAAAGCCAGTGGCGGCGACAGCCAGGACATTATTCATGGCTGCAGGGTAATAAGTGTTCGACGATCCTTCATTCCCCATAGCTGCTACAAATAATAACCCGGCATTATGTGCGCTATTGACAGCCTCCTGTAAAGGCTGCGAATAAGAATATCCCCCCAGGCTGAAATTGATGATCCTGGCCCCGTTCTGGCTGGCCCACAGGATTCCGTCAATAAGATCACTGGTATAACCAACACCCAGTTCGTTCAGAACCTGCACCGGCATCAGGCGCGCCCCCCAGCTCATCCCGGCCACGCCAATATTATTGTCAGACGCCGCGGCTGCAATCCCGGCCACGTGGGTGCCGTGCCCATTGAGGTCGTGGGGATTGCCATCTTTGTAGTAAAAATCATGACCAGCCACGATCTTGGAGGCCAGGTCAGGGTGCGTCTCATCGATGCCGGTGTCCAGGATGGCGATCGTCACGCTGCTGCTGCCTGTGGTGTAATCCCAAGCGGTCTCGGAGTGTATGTTTTGGTATGCCCACTGGCGATAATAGCTGGGATCATTGGGAATTGTATCCAGCGCGTGAAATTCATAATTGGGCTCGGCCAGGAGCACCTCCGGCTGGCCGGACAGCCACAGGCTGGTCGCCAGTTCGCTGCCAACCGGCACTTGCCAGATTTCGATCTCGCTGCCGGCAATGGTCCGGTCGTAGCGGGCTCCAGCCGCCTGCCTGAATTGCTCAAATGTTTTGGCTGGCGCGGACGGACCGAATTTGACCAGCAGTTCCCCCGGTTTATAGCCTCCAGTTTCAGCGGCTTGCGTTCGGGCTGCGCCGGGAGTGAGAAATCCAGCAATCAGAGCCAGCGCGAAAAACCATCGCAAATATTTTGACCACATAACTGCTCTCCTGAGGAGAAAACAAGGTTCTTTCGGAAACTCTGGGGGATACCACCCCAGGAATACTTGAAGAATCGAGAACAGGCTGGTTTCTTAAGACCTCACACCGCTAACTACCTTGACAATATCCCAGTTATTAAGGTTAGCCCAAAATTCGGGATCATTTTTTATTGTGACATCGTCCAACTACTCGATCACCCCACCGACCCGATGATCCAGTATAGCAGATGGACGGTTTGCCTGGGTATAAAATTTAACCAAAAACGCTGATTGGGGGCACTCAAAAGTTGTAGAAAGCGGATAACCATCCCACGCAAGAAGATTCAAGGCATAATTGCATGCCTAGTAGCCTTAGGGATTCTCCTACCCCTCCGTAGGATATTTCCCCATTGTCCCTGGTCGGCCAATATCCTAAAATAGATTTAGGGGTGAAAAAACAGTCAGGAGGGTTGTATGAAAGGTCGGCAACCCAGTGAACCCACCCCTGTATCAACATGAAATGAAAGCTTGGCTCCTCAGGGAGCGATCAAATCAAGGCGACCTGATTGAGCCAAACTCAAAGTCTGGAAGGAGTAAAAACATGAGTAAGCGTTTTATGGATCAAATGGCTGGTTTCTTACTGGGTGGCGCGATCGGAGCGGCAATTGGTTATCTCACTGCGCCGCAATCTGGCTCCAAAACTCGCTCTATTCTGAACGAAAAAAGCAAAGAGACCCTGGATATGGTGGCCAACAGCTACCAGGATAAACGCGATCAGGCCGAAGCTATGGTCAATGAAGTCAATAATGAGCTGACCCAGCGAACGAATAAGCTGAAAAAAGTAGGCAACAAGGTCATGAACCGCGAACGAAAAATCATAAACGAAGGCGTGGAAGAAGCAAAGCAAGCTATAACTTCTTGATGGATCGCCTCGTATAGCAGCAGCACAACTATTGGGCCTTCTCTTAACCGGGCAGGGGTCGCATTCCGGGGAGAGAGAAGGCCTGCTTGTATGAAATTACCTGTAAACCGGGAAGCAATGCAGAAAATCATCCAATTGCTAAAACAAAGCTTTACTGAGTGGCAGAAGGATCAGGCCTCAAGGCTGGCAGCAGCCCTGGCCTATTACACCATCTTTTCGTTGGCTCCTTTGCTGCTCATCCTCATCGCGGTGGTTGGCTTCATTTGGGGCCAGGCCGGGGTACGTTCTCAAATCATCACGCAAGCACAAACCATGTTAGGCGATAGCGGCGCCAAGTTAATCCAAAGCCTGCTGGAGGCTACCAGTCGATCTGGCGGCGGTTTGTTGGCGAGCTTGATTGGTGGAATCACATTAATTCTGGGTGCGATTGGCGTTTTTGGTGAACTCCAAAGCTCGCTTAACTTCATTTGGAAAATTGAACCTGAACCATCTCAGGGTATTGCTGCAACACTGAAGAATGTTCTAATTGACCGGCTCTCCTCATTTGGGTTGATCTTAGGGATCGGCTTGTTACTGTTGATCTCTTTGGTCGCCAGCACAGTTATTGGCGGCCTGCCTATCCCCAGCCCGGCGTTGCAAGCCCTGGACTTTCTAATCTCATCCGTTCTTATGACGCTATTGTTTGCCATGATCTACAAAATCCTGCCGGATGCAGAAATCGTCTGGCAGGATGTGTGGTTGGGCGCTGGCGTCACAGCTATTTTATTTACGATTGGAAAGTATCTGGTTGGACTTTACCTGGGGAACAGCGCGACCAGTTCCGCCTTTGGGGCAGCCGGTTCTCTGGCGCTATTGCTGCTCTGGATCTATTATTCCGCCCAGATTATCTTTTTTGGAGCTGAATTTACTCAAGTCTATGCCAATCAATTTGGATCAAAAATTGTGCCCGATGAGACCGCGGAATTAAGCACCACGGAAAGCGCTTCTCAAGATCCAACTCTTCGACCAGGACGAGTCCTGGAGCAACGATACCGGGAACTTCGAAAAGCTGCGCCAACAGACGAAGCTATGAGCACTATAGTATCTCACCCGGGCCTGATCGTGTTAGGTATGATCCTGGCTTCGTTTATCGCTGGTATTCTGGTTGATTTCCGGAAGAACGAAAGTCAGTAGAAGTCAACAGCGCGGCTCAACCTCCACCCGGTGAGCCGGCACTGCAGGTTCATTCTCATAAGAACAAGCATGGATTCCAAATCTTCTATCCACAATCAAGATAAGTCATCCTATCCACCCGCCAATCGCCTGGAATGGACCCACCGGCAAGTTTTCATCGCCACCCTATTCACCTGTGGGGTCTTAGCCAGCCTGTGGGTGTTTTACCGATTCCGTTCGGCCGGGATTATTTTGTTGGTGGGCGTCATCGTTGGGATTGGCCTTAAACCGGTTTTGAACTGGTTGACAGACCGTGGCGTCTCGGCCGTCTTAAGCAAAGCACTCATCTTTCTATTGATCCTTGGCTTGATCGTCACCCTGCTTGGCCTGACTTTTCCAATCGTCGTCAACCAGGCCACCAATTTATCCGATCAACTGGCCGAGTATTACACGGACCTGCGAGCCATGATGGTTAATTCTCCCAGCGAAATCATGCGGGGGATTGGTTTACGCCTTTCGGCCCGGTTGGAAACAGAAAACCTGGTTCCGCCTTCGCAGCAAGAATCCTCCTCCCAAAACGGACAGAGTACAACTCAGGATACGGTCAACCTGGTCGCCAGTTCTTTCCATTCTGCCAGCCTGATGTTTAATGGGATTCTGGCATTCCTGGCTATCTTCTTGATAGCTTTCTATTGGACCATCGAAGGAGAGCGGGTTGTCCGTTCCTTACTCCTTCTGATACCGGTCAATAAACGCGAATTTTTCCAGGAAATTATCACCACGATCGAGGCTAAACTTAGCGGCTTTTTAATGGGGCAATTTTTGCTCTGTCTGGTTATCGGCGGATTGTCCCTGGTGGCTTATCTTTTGATTGGTCTGCCCAACGCTTTTGTTCTGGCAATCATTGCCGGCGTTCTGGAGGCCGTACCGGTAGTTGGCCCGGCGCTGGGGGCTGTGCCAGCTCTGGCGATCGCGGTTACCTTGAACTCAGAGACAGTTATCCTGGTTTTGCTGGCCACCGCCATTGTCCAGCTTTTGGAAAACAATTTACTGGTTCCCCGGGTGATGAACCGCACGGTTGGTGTTCACCCCTTTCTTACCTTACTCTCCCTGGCCATGTTCTCCTCCATTTTTGGGATCGGAGGAGCTTTACTGGCCGTTCCAATGGCAGCTATTTTTCAATTGCTCATCAACAGGTTCGTTATCCAGCCTCTCCGGGAACCCAACCTGGCCGCTGAAGGAAGAGACTATGGCAGTTATCTGCACTTGCAAGCGACTGAGCTGACCCAAGATTTGAGGTTGCAAAACAGCAAATTAGAAGATGAAACAGAAGCGGGCAGCCCTTTCCAGGAAGAGGTTGAAGCTCTGGCCGACGAGTTGGTTCAGATATTACAACAGCAGGAATGATGCTGATGAAACATTTTTTTATCAATATTCTGGTTATGTTGGGAACGATCTTAGGGTTATTACTGCTTTGGCAGTTCCGAACTGCTGTGATCCTGGCGATGTTTTCACTGGCGCTGGCTTCCATGGTGCGACCGATTGTCACAAGAATCGAAGCTCGAGGCTTCTCCAGAGCGCTCTCTATCATCCTGGTCTATGCGCTCGGGTTGGGATTGCTGGGCGGCCTCATTTATCTGGTTTCGGGCTCCTTGACCCGGGAGCTCCAGGAACTTTCCGATCAGATGGCCACCGCTTACGAGCGTATGATCGTCACATGGCCTAAAGGCACGCCATTACAACAACAACTGGCGGGACAATTGCCCAAGCCGGTCAATCTTTATCAGGCCATCGCCGGAGAGCGTGGCACCATGTTGTTCCAAAACGTGCTTGGGATTGCGCAAGGATTTATGGGGATTTTAGCCGGGTTTTCAATGGCGTTGATTCTCAGCGTTTACTGGGCGATCGACCGGCTACATTTTGAGCAGTTATGGCTGTCCTGGTTACCAGTTGAGAAGCGGGTGCGCGCGCGCAAGATCTGGCACGAGATCGAAAACGGAACCGGGGCCTACCTGCGCAGTGAATTAATCCAAAGTATCCTGGTCATTGTACTGCTCGGCCTGGGTTACTGGTTGATGGGACTGCCATATCCAATCCTCCTGGCGCTCACGGGGGCATTATTCTGGTTGATCCCCTGGCTGGGAGCGGTATTAACCGTGGCATTACCGATCATCGCCGGCTTGAACAGCGGTTTGCTTCTCACAAGCATCGCCTGCGCTTATACAATCGGGGTTTTAATATTGCTCGAATTTATTATTGAGCCTCGGATATTCGATCATCGCCAATACAGTTCTTTAGGCATCGTCATCTTTATGTTGATTTTAGCTCAATCCTATGGACTGATTGGCATGATCATCGCCCCACCCTTAGCCGCAGCCACCCAAATATTACTCCGCAACCTGTTTTATTCGCCAACCTCCGCTCACTTTGGGCAACCACGGCAGCGATTGACGGGTTTACAACAAAAACTGGTTCAAATCAGAAGCCAGATGGCAGAGAAGGAAGGCGACCAACCCGAGTTTACCAACCTGGCGGATCGCTTATTAAAATTAATAGAGCAAACAAGTGAGTATTTTGCACAACGTTATGGGGAGGTTGAACCTGAATCCTTAGGCTTACCGGTAGAAAAATAGAACTGTGGAAACAAACCGTGGAATTATTGGGAAGAGGTTTGGTAATGCATATTCTCACTGCTGAGCACGGATAACAGCTCGATCAGGGAAGAATTATTTAACGCGGCCTGATGTGGTTCAAGCCAGCGCAGGATTACCTGGCTACCATCACTGGCAACCGCCATAAAACGCAATTCGGGATAATCGATGGATAATTTTTCCAGATAATCCGGGAGTCCTTGATCCGGCGGCAGAGAAACCACAACCCAATCGGCAGGTGTCTTTTCCAGGCTTTCACCAATTTCACTGAGCTGGTCAACTTCATCTACAACCATTAAACCATCCACGCGGTCGATTGCGCGTTTTAACATCTCCCGAACCAGTCGATAATCGCTGGCCAGTATGATTCGCTTTAGTGACATGAATGGTCCTCCCGATCTAAAAGTTACCGGCATAATGATAGGTTTTCCAATGACCGATACAACCCCATTCAAATAGGATTGTGTCGGTGTAAGGAACCATTATTAGGATATCAGGATCGGGTTTGAAAATCCATGTATCAAGATATAACCAGAAGATATATATTTGGATATACACTCCCCCATCAAAAGGAGCATTTGAATGTTGTGGAAAGGGAATGTGGTTTTCTGTTTGTGCGGCAATTGCCGCACAAACAGAAAACCACATCTACACATCTCGAATGCACCCCCATAAAGAAAGCTGACTTAATACCGGCCTTGTGAAAAGCAACAACAGTCACTTAAGAATGGCAAGATAGGTCGCGGCTTCTTCGCGATTGTTCACGTTGAGCTTTTTCAGAATATTATGGACATGATTCTTTACCGTCCCCACCTCAATGACCAGCTGCTCTGCGATTTCCTGATTGGTCATGTCCTGACCGATGAGTTCCAACACTTCCATTTCCCTCTCTGTTAAGGAAGCTGAACCAGCCAGATCCGGGTCGATGTCCGAGAACAGGCGAGCCAGTTCGTTGACCCGCTCGATCAGCGCTGCAGCGATTGTGGGCGATACCAAGGCCTTGCCTTTCTCAGCAGCTCGAATAGCGGCCAGAAGATCATCCAATGAATCATTTTTCAATACATAACCGACTGCGCCCGCCTCAATGTATTGAAGTACCTGTTCTTTTGAATCGATCACGCCAAACGCCAAAATCTGGATGGCATCTGATTCTTCGACAATCGATCGGGTCAGGCGGATCGCTCCGTCGCCGGGCAATCGGGTGCTGACGAGAATGACATCGATCTCAGTTTGAGGGATCTTGCGGAATGCTTCATCGATCGTTGTAGCCGTGCCCACAACCTGGATATCCGCTTCATCTTCCAGGGCGGCGCTAACGATATTGCACATTAGTTTAATTTCATGAACAAGAAAAACTCTTATCATCATGATTCTCACCGTATGGAGGTTCTGAAAGACAGCTAACCATAAAGATAAAAAAAGCTCATTGGGAAATCCTGTGGTGATACCCCAGATTTGGGACTCTCCCATAGAGTTTCCTGGAGACCCGATAAAAAAGCCAGCTCAAAAGTTTCCCATTCCAAGAATTCTCCCGGGCGATTGTCGCTACTTTACCCCTTTTTACAGCTGTCTTGAATTCACAGCCGTTTTACATACTCGCAAGCCGACTCTACCTATGATCGTCTTCTGATGTTCCAGAAGTGCCGATCGGCCGAATCCAACCAATGACCATCGGATCACAATAATTCTGAACCCGTTACGTTGTCTATTTTAATCGATTGTCGCTGTCGTAATATGAATATTGATTAATAGAGAAATGTTGCCGACAACCAGGCTCGTACTTCTACCGGCGAAGCAAGCCGGTCATCTGCATCTGGAGCCTGGTGCTGCCTGCCTACCAGCAATGCTATTCCTCCTCGAGCCTGGACCACCGGAAATGCACGGATATCTTTATCGTCATCGCCGATGTACACCGGGAGGATATCCTGGCGGGTATCCGTCGCCAGCAAGCGGTCAACTGCCAGGCCCTTATCAGCCAGCCTGGGGCTGATCTCCAGAAAACGATGCCCCCCCTGAATTTTGAAATCTGTCCCGTTCATCTGACTTTCCGCCACCCTCCTGGCGGACTTTAGAACCTGATTCGCCAACTCATTTTCCGCGTTCTTCGCATGGATTGCCAGCGTCCAGCCTTTATCTTCCAGGAAAAAACCAGTTGCATCCCCTATGATGCCCTCCCATACGGGTTTAATGATATCCAGAGTGGGCCGGACGGAAGCATAGTCCAGTCCTTCGGTCTGTACGCCAGAAGGCGCCTGTAATTCCAGACCATAAGTACCCGCCAACCAGAGCCCTGGGACAGGCACCAATTTCCGTATGTGCTCCAGCCTTCGACCACTGATAATCGCCAGTCGGAGATCGGGCCGTTGGATGAGGCGCTCCAACAAATCAATTAATTGGGAATCCGGTGTAACGATATCCGGAGTAGCGGCGAAATCTGCCAGAGTTCCATCATAATCCAGGAATAACCATACAGGCATGCCATGGCCGAGATGATCCCGAATTCGCTTTTGAAGCGCGGTCAACTCTCCCCCTTTTTTTTCGATAAAAGAGGCAGTAATTTACGCCGCAGAATCGCGTCCCAGGTATATTCCAGGCGTACCCGTCGTTTGAGCCGGCTGATCGGATTACTTTCAATCATGTCCAGGATCTGATCGGCCAACGCGGCTGGCGGTTGATTGGCATCGAACGCCAAGACTGCTTCCCTGCCGATTTCCTGGGTGGCTGGAATTGAGGTCGAAACAACCGGGATGCCTGCCAGGCCAGCTTCCAAAACCGGCATGCCAAATCCCTCCCGGTGGCTCGGCATGAAGATCAGGTCGCTGACCCGAAATAGATCACCGACCACCAGTTCGTTGATCAAATAAGGCTCGTCCGGATTTGGGCCAGATTCGTAAATAAAACGCATATTCCCATCAACGCCTAGTTGTTGTCGCAATGCGCGCAATGATTGGTAGTAAGCCATGCTCTCTGCTTCATGTGGATCGGGGGGCCCGGTTAAGATTAAGCGAGGATCCTCCAGCTGTTCTTTTAGCACAACCATAAGTTTCAATGCATATTCGACATTCTTTGCTTGCGTCACTCGAACCGGCATCAAAACAAGCAGATCACTTTCCAACAAAGATAGGCGCTCAACCAGCGCCGCCCCTTCTGGAGATAACCCAAGCAATCGATTGGGATCGACTCCATTATAAATAACCCGGATTACATCACTGGAGACTCCAAATAACTCCGCCAGATCGCGTTGGCGCTGCTCGGAAACCGCCACATAATCCACGTCGGATCGATACGTACGCAGCAAATCCCATGGATAACCAGGGTGTACTTTATGCCTCGAGTTGGGGCTGGTCCAGGTAATATCATGGCACCAGGCAATTAAGTGCCGGATTGCCCCATCATCCAGCAAGCGATGAATGGCTACGGTCAACGGCAGGTTGAAATGCTTGGTCAGGACATTATGGACAATCAGATGATCAACACGCTGAACGACCGGTTTGAGCGCATCCATGATCAACTCGACATAGTTTTCAAAATTTTCAGGAAGCTCCCCCGTCTCGAGCTGATCATTCATTTCCAAAATGCCGGGATATTGCGTATCGATTTGTTCGAGTTGGACGAATTCTGATTGAGCCGGCAAAGCGGCTTGATTGCCTCGCCCGCCAATTAAGACCAGAGGGATATTCCTGCGATTTAAATTTCTGGCCTGGGCCAGAATAACCGCTTCTACCCCTCCTGTAACCGGGGGAAGGGAATAGTGCAAAATGCCAGTGGCCTGGTGCTGGTTCATAAAATCTCTCTTTTGAACGGAGACCTGATTCAGATGTTCAACGCTTCGATGGTTTCAAACTGGTGGTAGAGCCAGGCGTCAATATCTTCTTGCTCGATCAGCCAATGCAGCCTGCTGGACCACTCTTCTTTGACCTCAGCATCCATCGTGATGCCCTGATGCATAGCATTGGCAGTCGCGTAGATATCGCAGGGTGAAATAATCATTGCGCCCGATTCCAACTGCTGGCGAGCGCCGGCGCGTTCGGATAAGATCAAAACCCCATTCTTGCGATTGACCATTGGGCCTTCTTTAGCGACCAGGTTCATGCCATCTGCAATGGCATTGACCAGCAATACATCATATTGCTGCAGAGCAGCCACGGCCCGGCTGTAGTTTTCACCCACCAAAAGCCGGATTGGTTCCCATTCTTCATCGCCGTAGCGAGCATTGACTTGACCCGCAGCTGCCATCAATTCGTCCAGGTATAATTGATATTCGCCCACATCCATGCGAGATGGGACTAACAATGCCAGGAATATCACCTTACCCCGATGTTCCGGGTAGATTTCCAGCATTTCATCGAAAGCTTTGAATCCGCGGACGATGTTTTTGCTGGGTTCGATCCGGTCAATTCGCAGGATTAGCTTCTTATCAGCGACCAGATTATTGATCTCTTCATAGTAGTCGGAGACCTCATCGGAAGCTGCCCGGCTCTGCAGGGCTTTGATATCAATTGAAATCGGGAAATCCCTCACATGCGTGGCATGGTTGCGATACCAAACTCGGCCGCGTTTATACTTAACGCTGGCTGTTGGCAAATAGGTCTCTATCGTCCGGATGAAGTTCAGACTGTCTTCTCTGGTCTGGAAACCAAGCAAATCAACGCCGCATAACCCATCCAGGATCGCCTGGCGCATTGTTGGGGGTAATATGCCCCAGTATTCCGGTCCGGGCCAGGGAATATGGACGAAATGCAGAATTGTCGGACGAGGTTTAAGTTGAGCTTCCTGCAAATATCTGGCCGTCAGGTAAAGATGGTAATCCTGCAGCATAATCAAATTTGAGACGCCCGATTGTTTGACCTGGGCGGCGATTTCGCGCGCAAACAGTCGGTTGACCGCCAGATAACCTTGCTCCCAGGCTGTCCAGGTTTGCTTGTTTATGACCGGAGCGCGCGGCACATCCCACATCGAATGCTGTAAAAACCACAACAATGGATTCGAAATCTCATTGTAATAACCATCATATGCCTTTTCGTCCGGCGAGATGAACCTGACCTTAATCGTATTCCCGCTTTCGGATAGGGAGACATCGCCCGTCAGCCAGTCTCTATCTTCGTCCGTCTGAGCGCAAGAAATCCAGGTAGCGTCAATCTGGCGAGCCAGGCCCGATAACGCGCTGACCAACCCGCCACTGCCCCGCTGCATTACGATTTCCCCATCATCTTTTCGCTTCAATGAAACCGGCCCCCGGTTTGAGGCAATAATTACCGGGCGGGGCAGGGATAAATCATTCGTTTCTTGCTCGTCCATGATCACTTCTCCCGCTGAAAGGAACCTTTTTGGACATGGATGACCTTGCGGGCGCAACATCGTTTTGGTTAAGCCCTGCTTCACCCACCCCAGAACACGAAAAATCAATCCTCATCGGTATCCTGGCTGGCCGAAATTGCCAGGTCGATGAATACAGCTGCTGTCCACCCAAAGGCATCCGCCGCTTTGGTGCCTGGTTGGCCCGTTTCGGCATTGTAATATTCCACCATGGTGGGTTGATTCATAATCATGGCCAGGGTCTTCTCACGTAGTGTGTTGGCCAGCTCCTTTTCTCCCAATTGCAGGAGCGCCTCGACAAAAAAGTAATTGATATTGGCCCATACCGGGCCGCGCCACATGACGTCGGGGTCAAAGTGCGAGTCATTACGGGCGACCGAGGGAATTGGAAGCTCGCCCCAAAACTCGTCCGGATTCTTCAAATGATCCAGCAAGCGGTTTTTGATCGGATGTGGTAACTGGCCCGTCCACAACGGGTACAGGTTGAAAGGTGTAATGACGGGAATGGGTTCGTCATTATGCGTAGCCCGAAAGACGCCCGCGTCCTGGTCCCAAAAATCTTTAATCATCCGACGGACGATCGCCTCGGCCCTGCGACGCCACATGGCCGCCTCGGCATTAATCCCCATCAACTCTGCCATCATTGCCAGAGAGCCCATCTGCACGCATAAATAGGTGTTGAGGTCCGGTGATTCGACCGGCATACCATAATCCCACAAGGGATTATTGTCTAATCCGGATGAATAAGGATGGTTATACTGCGCCAGGCCATCCACATCGTCATCGTTCATGCTGAACCACCAGGCGTTCCAACGCACCAATGGGATGTAAATCTCTCGCAAAAAATCCAGATCAGGGGAGGTCTCATGCAATTTGAGCGCACACCAGGCCAGAATTGGCGGCTTGGTCACTTTCGCCACAAAAGGATGATCGATCTCAGAAATCACACCTTCATCGTAGATCGCATCCGGGAGCATCCCATCCGCCAGCTGGCAAGTTAACATGGCACGGATCTGGTTGCGCGCCAGCTCCGCGTCAACATGCCGGTAGGCCAGCGCATGCATGGCGCTGTCCCATAACCACAAGCCAACATAGTTCACCTTTGAGGGCATCATGGCTTCATAAGCAACCGATCCATGCGGCTTGATCAGGTTATTTCCCATCACCCACCAGGCATAAGTATAGGTCCGCAAGAAACGTTCTTCGACTGGCGGAACATTTTGAAACCACTCCTGCCAGCGTTTCTCTGCGGCTTCGTCAAGCTCGGAAAAGGGATGGACTTCTTTGACCGGCTTTAAATCGGCCCCAATGACGATACTGATCGTGCAATCATCTTTAGCCTCGACGATGAATTCCACAGAATAACCGGCCCGCTCAGGTTTTACCTGGTTTACAACGACCCGTCCATTGGTCAAGTAAGTAAGGTCACGGATGGCCCGGAATTCACCCCCGTTTTCAAAATTTTTCCACATCTGAGGGGTCACATGAAACTTAATCCCCGCCGTAATTCCCGGGGGAATGCCGAATGCGACCGTCTGATTATTGGCAAAAAGGAGCGCAAAGTCCCCTAGCCGGGTATCCATATAAATAATATGGGGGAAAGTCGTGGCCTCAAACTCCAGGATCTCACCGTTTTCATCCACCAGTGAAAGGTTATGGATAAACGGAGGACGGTTTAGATATGTCTCGATTCCAGGATCGATATTGGTTAATCGTTCGGCAAGCTTGATGTAATACTTACTTTTGAACGGAGTTAAGAATACGAGCAATCGCGATCCGCGATCGCTGAACGGGACTTTGGTGTAATCAATTTTATTGCGTAAATGCTTCAAATTGGGTTTAATTAATTGTTTAGGCATTGCTTGGTCGTTCAACTCTCGTTTCATAAGATTTTGATTGAAATTCTTCCCCTGATATGGCTGTCCTCCTCACAGCCAATGGGTCGCTGGCCCCCAATCCTGAATACAAGGATAACAGTTCCTTCTATCACTCGCATGTACCTTGCGATATAGAAACAGGGTATAGATTGAAATATATCTGTAAACGCTCCCGCTTTGATCTATCTTTTCGGTGTATTCCACCTGGACATTAGTCGCTTAAACTTGCCATAAGCATCTATTTATGCAATCGTAAGGTCATTTTGACCTATTTCTAACATAATAAAAGTGTCGGGGCAAGACAACCTCGAGCCGAAAAAGGGGGATCAATCGTCAAAATGGGAACCTAACATAGAAAGGAAGGGGAAATCGTATAGCTCAGTGTTCACCGTACGTAATGATTTCTTGGAATACCCATCCACCAGTTCACCAGAAGATCAACGCCCCAAATCCATCATCGGCAAACGATCTACAACAAGGGCGGAGTTTCGTCTGACCGATCTGGAGGAAAATTCTCACTTGAACTATTTGTTTGTATCTCAACCCATATCTCTATTATAGGACAGAATGATTGGTTCACTTGAAATTTCTTAGTTGTCTAAACCATATGCCCGTCAGAGAACGATGTCCTCAAAGATTGGGATTGACCTAAAAGCACAGGAGAAGATTTATGTTTAAGTCCAAGCTCTTCATCATTAGTGTTGTCCTGGCAACCGTATTGGCTGCCTGTGCAGGAGGTGGGGCCCAGAACCCTACTGCGACCTCACCAGCCGCCACTGAAGCGCCTACTGCAATGACAACCGAAGCGCCTACAGCCATGGCCACTGAGGCGCCCACTGCAGCCGCCACGGGTGGAAAAATTGCTTTGTTGCTACCAGAGACCAAAACAACCCGCTACGAAACCGCTGATCGCCCTGATTTTGAGGCAAAGATGAAAGAACTTTGCCCCGACTGTGAAATTATTTACAGTAACGCCAATCAAGATGCCAGTCAACAGCTATCGCAGGCTCAGGCGGCTCTGGCAAATGGCGCTCAGGTCCTGGTTCTTGATCCTGTTGACTCGGATGCCGCTGGCGCGATTGCCGATCAGGCGAAAGCTCAGGGCGTTCCGGTTATTGCCTACGACCGCTTGATTAAAAACTCGGACGGGGTAAACTACTACATCTCCTTCGACAACGAAGAAGTCGGTAAGCTGCAGGCTCAAAGTCTGGTTGACAAATTGAACTCGATGAATATAACCGACCCAACGATCGTGATGATCAACGGTTCGCCAACCGACAATAATGCCTCGCTCTTTAAAGCCGGTGCCCACAGTGTTTTTGACCCGCTCGTCTCAAGTGGAAAGCTCACGATTGCAAAAGAATACGACACGCCAGACTGGAGCCCAGACCAGGCCCAAAATGAAATGCAGCAGGCTCTGACTGCTCTCAGCAACCAGGTAGATGGCGTATACTGCGCGAACGACGGCACCGCCAGCGGTGCAATCGCAGCCATGAAATCGGCGAACATTGATCCGTTACCACCTGTCACGGGACAGGATGCTGAACTGGCTGCAATCCAGCGCATTTTGGTTGGCGAACAATACATGACAGTTTATAAAGCCATCAAGCCTGAGGCAGAAGCGGCTGCCGAATTAGCCTATGATTTGTTGACCAACACGCCGGTACCCGCTTCAATGACACAGGGCAAAACCGTCAACAATGCAACAATCGATGTGCCATCCGTGCTCCTGACCCCGGTCGCGGTTACCAAGGATAACATCAAGGATACCGTTGTAGCCGATGGTTTCTGGACGGTTGATCAGATTTGCACGGCTGATTACGCCAGTGCCTGCCAGGCTGCCGGCTTGCAATAACGACGAATCAATCCTCATATCTGATTGCATGGAAGGAAATTTCAGGAGTAACCAGGGGATCCCCTGGTTACTCCTGATACAGACCGTGATCCTTGCTTGACGGAGTGGAAGCAACACCTTAATATCAGATCCAGTTCGATAAAAACAAAGCATCCATCCCCAACAAACGGCCAAAGGGCAAAAGTCCGGTCTTCAGAGAGCTTGAGTCCTCAAATCAGAATCGAACGCTTTTACCGGAGGAGCCAACCATGAATGATACAGAACGCAAACCTATCCTCGAGCTTCGCAAAATTAGCAAGCGGTTTGGGGCTGTCCAGGCGCTTTCCGAAGTAGATTTCGAGGTTTACTTAAACGAAGTCATCGGGCTGGTTGGCGACAATGGGGCCGGAAAATCAACCTTAGTCAAGGTCATCTCCGGTGTGTATACGGCCGATTCAGGGGAATATATTTTTGAGGGTAAGCCGGTGACGGTAAATACTCCTGGTGAAGCCAACGCGCTCGGGATCGAAACGGTTTACCAGGACCTGGCATTATGCGACAACCTCGATATCGTCGCAAACTTATACCTGGGACGCGAAGACATGGAAGCGATGCTGCCTGGCATCCAGGTCATGAACGAAGTCCAAATGGAACAGGAAGCCCGCAAGGTGACGACTGACTTGCATGTCAGAATTCCATCCCTTCGATCAAAAGTTGCGGCGTTATCCGGCGGGCAGCGCCAGTCAGTGGCGGTTGCCCGGGCAGTCATGTGGAATTCAAAAGTAGTTTTATTGGATGAGCCCACTGCCGCCCTGGGAGTCGAACAAACCCAGCAAGTAAAAGATCTGATCAGTCAGTTACGCAAGAAAGGCCTGGGTGTTGTCGTCATCAGCCATAACCTGGCGGACGTATTTGACGTATCGGATCGGATTATTGTTTTGCGTCTCGGTCGAAGAGTAGCCACGTTTGAAACCCGCGATGTTGATGCGGAACGGGTTGTAGGGGCAATTACAGGGGCAGAATTCGGTGGGGACAATGGCGAACATTGATATTCTATGTAAATAATTCAATCGGGCCTGATCGCACACCTGGCAACCTTACAACCGATCACCCGAACCGAACTTCGTAAATCGCCCGAAATCTTTAGTAAAAGGCCAACATCATGAAGCAATCAACCCAAAACGCCCAGGAGTCGGCTTCATCTGACAATGATCAGGGGGGTTCTTCCTCCGAGTTCAGAAGCCTGATCCGCCGCATGACGCAGGCAGATATCGGATCACTACCAGTCATCCTGGGGTTGATCCTGATCGCGATCATTTTCCAAATTGCGAATCCCAATTTCTTAACCCCGCTGAATCTGGCTAACTTATTGGTTCAGATCTCAGCGGTTGGCACCATATCGGTCGGGGTCGTACTCGTCCTGCTGCTGGGCGAGATTGACCTCTCGATTGGAACGGTCAGCGGATTTACAGCCGGTATCATGGCAGTTCTTTCGGTCAAACAAGCTATGCCGGCCTGGATTGCAATTGGCGCAGGCGTCTTAACCGGAGCCGCCATTGGCCTGCTGCAGGGCTGGTGGACGGCAAAAATGAAGGTTCCCTCGTTTGTGGTGACACTGGCCGGCTTCCTGGGTTGGCAGGGAGCCCTGCTGTATATACTTGGCAGCACCGGCACCATTAATTTAACCGACCCCATCATCGTCGGCATTGCCAATACCAATTTGCCTGTCTGGCTGGGCTGGGTGCTGGGTTTCGTGTTCGTTGGGGTTTATACCTTCAACCTCATCGGGGAGCAGCGTAAGCGAGACAAAGCCGGTCTGACCGTGCAGCCATACAGCCTGATCATCGTTCGGATCGTATTCGTAGGCCTGGCAATCCTGGCTACCATCGGACTGATGAGCATTAATCGCAATCCCCGGCAAGGTGGGATTGCCATTCAGGGAGTCCCTTCAGCTGTGCTGTTTTTCATCGGCTTCATTGTGTTGATGGATTTCATTATCCGGCGGACAAAGTTTGGGCGCTACATCTTTGCTGTCGGTGGAAATGCGGAAGCAGCTCGCAGAGCGGGCATTAATGTTGACTGGATTCGGATTGCTGTTTTTATTCTCGGATCCACGCTGGCCGCCTGTGGCGGAATTTTAGCTGGCTCCCGCCTGTACGCTGTTAACCAATCATCCGGCGGCGGAGACGTGTTGTTAAACGCAATCGCTGCAGCCGTTATCGGTGGTACAAGCCTCTTCGGCGGCCGCGGCAGTACCTGGTCGGCGCTGTTGGGTGCCCTGGTGATCGGTTCGATCGCCAACGGTATGAACTTGCTGGCGCTGGCTTCCTCAATCCAATTCATCGTTACAGGTATTGTTCTTTTGCTGGCGGTCACATTGGACGCTTACACGCGGTCGAAACGGGACACGACAGGCCAATCCTGAGTGCGGCAACCTGCGAGAGGGGAGAGCGAAATTGGGCGTCGAAGATTGCTAAGCAATCTTCGACGCCCAATTTCGCTGCAACCATTTGATGTTATCATAAATGTATCAACTAGCCTCCCTTATTTGAACGAGGACAACTATGGACGACAACAACTTTATCCGCATGGAGCGGCATCCTCTTGGTACCAGCGGGCTGAAAGTGACTCCTCTCGGGTTGGGTTTGGCGGCCCTTGGCCGGCCGGGCTATATTAACCTGGGGCACGCCACGGACCTGGAGGATACCAGCGTCGCAGCGATGGAGGCCCATGCCCACGCGATGTTGGATGAAGCCTGGCGCGCTGGCATACGTTATTTCGATGCTGCCCGTTCATATGGCAAAGCGGAAGCCTTTCTCGGTTCCTGGCTTACCTCACGGGACATTGATCCCGGTCAGGTCACAGTAGGCTCCAAATGGGGCTATACCTACACGGCCAACTGGCAGGTGAATTTACCGGATGGGCAAAAACACGAAGTTAAAGAACATTCCCTAAAAGTATTACAGCGTCAAATCGACGAAAGCCGTTCATTCCTGGATGGTTATCTGAACATCTACCAGATCCATTCAGCCACCCTGGAAAGCAAAGTTTTGGAGAACGAGCCCGTCCTTACAGAACTGGCCCGTTTGCGGGATACAGGATTGGCGATTGGATTCACCGTTAGTGGAGAGCAACAGGCGGAAACGATCTGGAAAGCTCTGGAAATTTCATTTGACGGCCGGCTGCTGTTCGCCACTGTCCAGGTTACCTGGAATTTGTTGGAAACATCCACAACTGAAGCCTTACGAGCTGCGCACCAGGCTGGGGTTGGGGTAATCATTAAAGAGGCCCTGGCGAATGGCCGGTTAACGCCCCGCAACCAATCGCCCAAATTCCAATCACAAATGGCTTTATTACAGCAACAGGCCGAACGCTATCACACCAGCGTTGATGCACTGGCATTGGCAGCCTGCCTGAATCAGCCGTTTGTAGACCTGGTACTGAGCGGCGCGGCACAAGTAGAACACCTTGATTCCAATCTCAAGGCCCTCCAGGTCCCCTGGAATGCGAATCTGATGGAAAGCCTTCAGGGATTGCAGGAATCCGCCGAGGATTACTGGAGTAAGCGCAGCCAATTAGACTGGAACTAAGAACCAGCTGCCTGGTATTACGTTTACGGAAGAACAAACTTCAAAATCCCAACAGCCAATGGCGAAAGGAATGATTCCAACCGTGGAAGCAAGCGTGCAACAACTGTATCCCGCGCCGTTGCGCGACCTGCCCCTCAAGAACCTCTATCTTTCCCATCATATCCGCCAGCTAGCGGCTTCGACCGGAACGTATGTGTATGCCAATTTCGTAACAAGTCTCGACGGTCGCATTGCCATCACGCCTGAAAACAGCTCGAGCCTGACTATTCCCAAGAATGTCGCCAATGAAAGAGACTGGCGCCTGTTTCAAGAACTGGCGGCCCAGGCAGACATTATCATCAGCAGCGGCCGCTACCTGCGTGACTGGGCTGCTGGCGAGGCTCAGGAAATCCTGCAGGTTGATGACCCGCGCTTTGTTGATTTACGTCGATGGCGACAGCAACATGGATTGCCCGCACATCCTGACATTGCTATCCTCAGTCAAAGTCTTGAATTTCCTCTGCCCAAAGTTCTGACGGCAGAAGGTCGCAGGATGATCGTTTTTACTGCCGGGAAACCGGATCAGCAGCGCGTTAAAGAGATAGAATCTAATGGTGGGCAAGTCTTCATAACCGGCGATGGAGCCGTCGATGGACGTGTGGTGGTTAAAGAATTGCAAGACCTGGGTTACCGGTTGGTTTACTCGGCCGCAGGTCCAAAAATTTTACACACGCTGCTGGCCGCCGACGTTCTAGATCGCCTATATCTGACCGTCACCAATCGAATTCTGGGGGGTACGAAGATCGCAACGATTACTGATGGCCCCCTGCTCTCCCCGCATCACAGTTTACAAATAAGCACCATTTACTTGGATCAACATGGTAACGATCATTTGAGCCAGCTGTTCCTCGCTTTCGACCGAATCCGATAAGACTGCCAGTCAATCTTGAATTCGGTTCTTTTGAGGCGCCACCCCCAAAATCTGGGACTTCTCACGGAAATTCCCCAAGAGCCCGTAAACGAGCATGGTGGCTACTACAAGTATTGCTTGCAGTAGCCACCAATTGTGCTTTCCTGGAAATATTCGTACAGATTAGGGCTGCAGGGATGTCAGTGGCTGTAACCCATGCAGATAAGTGTACAGATCCTTTAGTTGATCATCGGTGAACATCTTGCTGTAAGATTTCCAGGGCATATCATCGCTAATCGGGCTGCCCCCGGGTCCGACTCCCTGACGGAACACATTGATGAAATTCTCTTCCGTCCAGGAGGGAACGATCAGCGTCAGATTAGGTCCGATGGGACCCATCCCAGGCTGCCCACCCTCAAGGTTGGGGCCGTGGCAGCCGCGGCAACCTGCAGACATGCTGATATATTCGCCATAAGCAGCTGTGCCGGTTTCAGGAGCGACCATCGGTCCCGTAATCGGCGGCTGAGCCGAAGATGGCACCATCCCTGCCCCAATCATGAGAGCAGCCAGGAAGTTTAAGTTGCGTTCCGGAGTGGGGTGTTCCACAGCCGGCTGTGAGCGAATGTAAGCCACAATCGCGGCTACATCCGCATCACTCAAGGCATGGAACGCCTGGCTGGGCATAATGTATAAAGGACGCCCATCTTTATCGACCCCTTCCCGGATGGCGCGAGCGATCTCCACATCGGACCAATCTTTTAATTTGCCAGCCGGCGTCAGATTTGGGGCGTAGATCACACCTAAAGGCGGACCATCTTCCAGGAAATTGGCGCTACTGCCATCCAACGGTGGGCTGCCTGTAGTGGAATGACAATCGGCGCAGCCATTCACATAACGCTCTCCCAAAGCGATCTGTTCCGGGGTCAAATCACTCGCGAAGCTAGTGTCGGTATATTTATAGGGTGGAACATTCATTCGGTAAAATCCCAACAGGATGACTCCCAGTAATAAGACCAGGAGCAGCGTAACAAGGCTTGAAAGAATGCCCCCGATCCATTTTAGCCAGCCCCGTTTGGCATGCCAGGCGCGCCAGGCCAGCCATCCCAACAGAAACGCCAAAAATCCTAAAATCAATACAACGATTATATTAAACAGCATTTGCTAGATCCTCCTCATCAGGAATATATCTGGGCTTGGTTGCTTCCATTATGCTCAGAGGCCGTTCCGAAATCGTTACGGTGGAGAGCCGCCAATCATAAAATCCCATCAAGGGCCTTCACAAGAAAGGGTTTTGGTGTTGGGATTGGGCGGCATAGCCGCCCAATCCCAACACCAAATTCCTCGTTTTTGGACTTTGTGAAAGCCCTGGAAATCCCATCAAAAAGGTATTGACACGCGCCTTTTATTCCGCTATATTTATATCAACCGTTATCGATAACGGGAACGATCACGACAGGGCTTTTAAGGGAGGTCGGTCCCATGCTTGAGAAGTTAAGGGAAGAATTGCTGGAGCTTCACTTAGAGCTCCCCAGGAACAATCTGGTTGCCTGGACAGGTGGGAATGTGAGTGCTCGTGATCCTGAGTCGGGTTTGATCGCCATCAAACCATCCGGGGTGCGCTATGAAGAACTTCGACCGGAGCACATGGTCATTTTGGACGTGGATGGCAATATTATCGAAGGCAACCTGAAACCTTCCTCCGACACGCCCAGCCATCTCTATATTTATCGCCACCGGCCTGATGTGGGCGGGGTCGTTCACACTCATTCCCCTTATGCAACAGCTTTTGCAGCAGTAGGCCAGCCGATCCCGGTGGTCTTAACCGCCATTGCCGATGAATTTGGCGGTCCAATCCCATGTGGTGGGTTCGCATTGATCGGCGATGAAGCGATCGGTGCAGTGGTTCTCGAAAGCATCGGCCAGTCACCCGCCGTTCTGTTGAAAAATCATGGTGTTTTCACAATTGGCGAAACTGCACGTTCAGCAGTAAAAGCTGCGGTAATGACAGAAGACAACGCCCGCACGGTCTGGCTGGCCATGCAGATTGGGGTGCCAGATGAGATCGCTGCCGAAGATGTCGCCAGGCTGCATCACCGTTATACCCATGTTTACGGCCAGTAATCAACGCTAGCATATTTTGGGTTGTCACTGCGTTAGGGGGCGCGTCACCAACCATAACTTTTTAGCATCTATCGGCGAGACCAGAGCGATTATGGCGCGGATTACCATCAGCGCAGATGTATGATCATCGTATGATCGCCGATCTTCTCTCCGCATCAATGTTCTTATTGAAAAAGAAATGGAGATAGCCCAATGATCGATCTGAAACAATTTGAAGTCTGGTTTGTGACCGGCAGCCAGCACCTTTACGGACCCGAGACGCTTGAACAGGTTGCGACTCATTCACGGAAAATAGCGTCCGAACTCGATGCAGCCGATGGTATCCCCGTAAAAATCATTTATAAACCTGTTCTCACCACGCCAGAAGCGATCCATAATCTCTGTTTAGAAGCCAATTCTGCTGCAAAATGCGTCGGTTTGATCACCTGGATGCATACTTTCTCGCCCGCCAAAATGTGGATCGCCGGGCTTTCGGCCCTAAAAAAACCTTTCGTGCATTTGCACACCCAGTACAACGCCGAGATCCCCTGGGCCGATATCGACATGAATTTCATGAATCTCAATCAGTCAGCTCATGGCGACCGAGAATTCGGCTTCATTAACAGCCGGATGAGATTGAACCGCAAAGTGATCGTGGGCCACTGGGCAGATCCAGAAGTAATTGCCAACCTGGGAATCTGGACTCGCGCCGCCAGCGCCTGGCATGATTGGCAGGGCGCTAAAATCGCCCGGTTTGGCGACAACATGCGCGAAGTTGCTGTGACCGAAGGCGATAAAGTAGAAGCCCAGAAGCAATTCGGTTACGATGTATATGGCTATGGAGTCGGTGATTTGGTCAATGCCGTCAAGCAGGTTGGCTCAAAGCAAATCGATGAACTGCTCGATAAATATTACCAGCAGTATATCCTTGCCCCGGAACTTCGAGCAAGTGGTGCTCAACACGATTCACTGCGCGAGGCCGCCCGTATCGAAACCGGCATGCGCCAATTTCTAACCGCGGGCGGTTTTAAAGCGTTCACCACAACTTTTGAAGATCTGCATGGTCTTGCCCAACTTCCCGGATTGGCCGTTCAAAGATTAATGGCGGATGGATATGGATTTGGAGCCGAAGGCGACTGGAAGACCTCAGCCCTGGTACGGGCGATGAAAGTGATGGCCAGCGGTCTGGAGGGCGGCGTATCCTTCATGGAAGATTACACGTATCATTTCAGCCCGAATGGGGATCGGGTCCTTGGCGCCCATATGCTGGAAGTGTGCTCCAGCATTGCTGCCAATCAACCTCACCTTGAAATTCATCAACTCTCGATCGGCGGTAAAGCAGATCCCGCCCGGCTGGTGTTTGACACCAAAACCGGACCGGCGGTCAACGCTTCCATTATGGATATGGGTAATCGTTTCCGGATGGTGGTCAATGAAGTTGAAGTCGTTCCCACCGAGGAAGATTTACCGAAGCTGCCTGTAGCCAGAGCGCTTTGGGACCCCAAGCCGAATCTCAAGGTGGCCGCAGCAGCCTGGATCCTGGCTGGCGGCGCCCACCATACCGGTTTTAGCCAGGCACTAACTTCCGCCCACCTGCAGGATTTTGCGGAAATCGCCGAACTAGAATTCCTGCTGATCGACCAAAAAACGGATCTAAACCATTTCAAAAAGGAGATCCGCTGGAATGACATGTATTATCTGTTAGCGCGTGGACTTCATTAATGATCCAAACCAGGTAGCCTGTCAGAATAAACTCGATGGATGTTTATGGATTAAACACCCAAATCATCCATCGAAAATACCTTGAATAAATCCAAATTGTATTTGTATCTCACATGAGCTCTAGACCGACCAATCGCCGTGTCACGATTAAAGATGTAGCCGCTGCCGCGGGTGTTTCCACCCAGACGGTTTCACGCGTCCTGAACGACCGGCCGGATGTTTCGCCGGAAACTCGGCAGCGAGTGCAAAAGGTTATCGATCAACTGGATTATCGCCCGAGCCAACTGGCCCGCAGCCTGATCCAGCAGCGCAGCTACACCCTGGGTGTGATCATCGCCGGACTACGTTACGTGGGCGTTTCGCTTACGTTGAATGGCATAACCGAAGCTGCTGAAGCCGCCGGTTATTCATTACTGCTCAAAGAACTGCCGCGCTTTGACCTGACCGATGTAGGCCCACCGATCCAGGACTTGCTGGCCCATCAGGTTGAGGGGATCTTATACGCCGCGCCTCAAGTTGGCGATAATTGGCAGCACGTCCAGCGAGTTCTACCGAAGCCGCATCCACCCCTGGTCTTTCTCAAAGGGGAAGCCCAACCTGGATACACAACGATTTCGATCGACAATTTTATGGGGGCCCAGTGCGCCACCGACCATTTATTGGCATCCGGCCGCCGCCATATCGCCCATCTCGCCGGCCCTCAGGATTGGTGGGAAGCCCGGCAAAGGCTGGCGGGTTGGCGGGATGCGCTGCAGACAGCGGGCATCTCTCCGCAAGAATCCCATTGGGCAGCTGGCAACTGGTCCTCCGCTTCAGGCGAGGCGGCTTTCGCCCAACTGCTGAAACAATATCCTGAGATGGATGCGGTGTTTGCTGCCAATGACCAGATGGCATTGGCCGTCCTGAATCTGGCCCAACAGCAGGGGCTGCAGATTCCACAAGACCTGGCTGTAATCGGGTTTGACGACCTGGCCGAAGCCGCTTATTTCAATCCTCCGTTGACAACCATACGTCAGGATTTACATCAATTAGGCTGGCAGGCGGTTCAAAAGCTGCTCGAAGCAATTAAAACCAAAAGCGAAGCTGCAACCGCCGAGGCCATCCTGCTCCAACCTGAGCTCATCCAACGCTTGAGTGCATCCTGAGATACTTCGCAGATAAAAGTCTGTTCAAATTGGCGTACTGATCTCCAACGACTTGCATTCTCATAAGATTCCCCCAAAGCTAGTCCGGTTTGCCTGACCCTTTTGGTAAACCGGTGTTATCGATCGATTTCTGCAAAAGCTGAATACCAGGGGATGGATTCAGCGTTGGCAGAAACTGGCCCCGATTTTGCTGGTATTGCTTGTTGAAGTTGACTGCAGCGCTGAAAAACAAAAAGGCAATCATACAACTGATTACAAACTGGACGAGCAGAACCCAACCGAACGGAAACGATTTCCCCATGATTCGAATGGGTGCCGGCCGCCGCAAAAAACCGATCATCCGATCCCAGAGCTGTTGTAATGAAAGCCAGATACCAGAAGCAGCCGAGGCCCTTCCATCAACGTTCATTGGGACATGATCCAATAAAATAGAAGTCAAGGCAGTATTCATGGCGCCGGCTGAATGGAAACGCTTGTCAGGCGATTTTTGAAGCGCCTGTTGTACGATTTGCGCCAGCATGCCCGAAATCTTATTTTGATTCTGGTTGAGAGAGGGCGGCTCAATCTCAACATGCATACGCACCACATCCCAGATATCGTGCGATTCAAATGGAAAATGTCCGGTTAGCATTTCATACAAAATCACACCCAGGCTGTAAATATCAGATGCAGGTCCTGGCTCTTGCCCGTTTACCTGTTCCGGGGCAATATAATGATATCTCCCTTCCATGACATGCGTCCGGGATAGTCCAGATTCGGAGATCAAACCGTTCAAGCCGACGTCGCTGAGTTTGATCTTACCTTTCGAAGTGATCAGAATATTTTCCGGCTTCAAATTTTGATGCAGCAATTCATGTTTATGAATATACGCCAGTCCCTGGCACACCTGACTCGCAAGTGCGATGGCTTGTAATTCGCCCAACGAGCTATTTTTACTCAGATAAACGTCCAGATTTTGACCGCTGACCCACTCTGAAGCGATATAGTAAACCCCATCCACCATGCCATAATCCCTAACGGACACCAGATACTCACTCTCGAGTTCAAATATCTTACGCATATGATTGCGGAACTTCAATGCAAACCGAGGGTCAGCACTGAATTTTCGCCGGAACACTTTAAGGGCGATGGAACGTCCGCTTGCAAGCTCAACAGCCCGATAGAGCGAAGCAGCCTGGCTGCGTCCAATCTCCTGTTTGATCAGGTATTTTTCTTCCAGGCGCGTAAACATTGGGGGGTGCGTTCGATTTGAGATTACAGCGGATGACATCGTTTCTTACCCATGGTCAATTTCTCTTGATCCTCGCTTAATTGCTTCAATCAGATCAAGGGATAATCAATATCTTTCCGGGGGAAAGCTTATTAGGATTCCCGAGCTCGTTGGCATCCGTTAATTCTTGAACCGTGGTATGGAAACGGATCGCAATTTCAAGCAAAGTCTCTCCCTCCTTGATCTCGTGGCGGATTGTGCGCTGATTCAGGCTGGCGGGCAAGAACAATTGATAGGTCGATTGGACTCGATTGCGAACCTGACGGGCTTTTACCTTGTCCCAGCGGAAATATGAATATACAACCACGTTGTCCTGTTCAAAACCTGGGTAACTTACATACCCATGGCTATCCAACCAGATTTTGAGATTCACCCAATCTTGATCCAGGGATTCTCCCTGCCGTACGACCAACCAGACGTAAGGATAACCATCCAGTAATTCCTGGGCACTGGGAGCTTGCCTGGGCTCAGGATGTATTAACAATTCATCGCCAGGATAACCCTGGGTTTGAGCCGGGCGTTGATACTTGCTGAAATAATAGCTGAACGGCAGTTCGGCAAAGCCAGGGATAAAAACGACCAGGCCATCCGGCTTATGATCTGATAAGCGTGCGACCAAAGCGGCCGCATCACGCCAATTTTCCTTCTCCTCAAACCAGGTATCGCGTCCAATAGACAGTAGATTGATCACCAATAGAGGGATTAAAAAAATTAATATGGCTTTCGTATGCTCGAATTTCCAGATCGTGTCTGTAACCAGCAGATAATAACCCAGCGAAGCAGCAATTAAATTCCGGCTTAAAAATATCGGCTGGCGCAGGCTTAACAGCAGCGATATTGCCAGCGGCACAAACAGCCATAAGCTGGCCAACCTGCGTCGGGTGCTTTTCCCCGGCACGATATAAGCAAAGACAAAGATCGTAGCCATAAACAGCAGGCTGATTTCGATCCAAGGGAAGTTATAACTTTGGAAATCCAGAAACGTATTTATCACTGTTTGGAAGGAAGGAGGAGGCAGCCAGAAATTTTCCGTCACCTGGCGGGCCTGCAAATACAAGAAAGGCAGCCAGAAGGCATAGAAAAAGCCAATAGTCAGGTGGCTGATGAGCCAACCAACTGCTCGCCCCCGGTAGCGGTGTATCATTAAAAGAGAAAATAGGATCAGGGTTGCTAGGTACCAGATTGCACCATTATCAGTGTAAAGCGCGAAAACGGTGGAAATAATATAACCCAGCCAATCACTCTTTGCACCTGACCGCAATGCTCGGAAGAAAAACCAGGCTGAAACCAGGACAAAAAATGTAAGCATCGCATACATGCGGGTTTCTTGAGCATACCAGATATGAAATGGTGAAAACGCGAGAATTCCTGCACCAATCAAACCAGCCTTCCGATCCTGATAAAGTTCATACACGAGCAAATACATCATTGGGATCGATAAAATGCTAAAGAATGCTGAGAGCGAGCGTACCCAGGCTTCAGTGTGCGAAAATAGAACCCAAAACTTCAAGAACAGATAATAAAGAGGTGGGTGCGTATCTGTCCGGACGACCATCTTTAACAAATCGACCAGGCTGCGTTGGGTTATGGCGATGCTGTATGCTTCATCCAACCAGATGCTCTGTTTGCCAATGAGCATAAAGCGCATAAGGGCCCCTGTAGCCGTCAACGCGAACAACGCCAATTGTGTCCGGGTGATTGCAATTTGTCTTAAAGCAGGCTTGAGGCTGCGTTTTAACGTTTTGGAAACTGACGCCTGCAATTCAAGCCCCCTTCTCAAGCGATGTGGACGGTAGCGCTTCGATCAGGCTTGATCGAAGCGCAGACAGGTATACCACCGCATGCCATCCCAATAAAATTGCCAGCAGCAGCCCCTCGCGGTTTGTGCGTGCATAGAGCGCCAAGGGAGCAGCGGCGACCAGGAGGATGCCCAAGGCAGCCTCCCAGGAAGCCGCTTTCAGTGCCCGGGTCAGGCTGGATTCGGCGCCAAACTTAGGCGTCCTCATGAATTTCCCCTGGTCATTCCATAAGGCAGAGATACAAGCCCGCGCAACTGTCAGGCTCATCGCCAGCATCGTACTGAATGTTCCAATACCATCGCGCCATCCACATCCAGTGCTGATACGAAGAGCCCAGGCCACGCGCAGAACCCCGGTGATAATCGAAAGTACAGGCACGAACAGGATCCATTCTGTCAGCTGGCGCACTGGCAACTGCCACCCATACGTGAATGCCAGTACGGTTATAAACAAAAATACCGTGAACACCAGCACTAAAAGATCATTGAACCAACCCAACAATCCCATTAAGTAAGCCAGCCGCTGTCGAAAAGAAAGACCCTCCCCTGATAAATGTTGCGGAAACGGCAGCAGATCGCGCCAATAATGCTTGAGAATCTGCATACCTCCAAACGCCCAGCGGAAACGTTGCTTTTTGGTATCATCAAATGCGGTTGGTAGAAGTCCATGTCCGAAGGAGTGGTTAATATAAACACTCCGATAACCCTTTCGTAAAATACGCAGACTGGCCTCTGCATCCTCGGTAATACACCATTCATCCCAACCCCCAATTCGCTCCAGTACCCGCTTGCGGATCAACCCCATCGTGCCTGCGAAGATGATGGCATTGCGCTCGTTCCGAGAACGCATACTGATTTCGAAGAAGAATCGCTGGGCGAGCGCTGAATATCGGGCAAACAAGTTGCTCTCGCTATTCCGAAAAGCTTGCGGGGTTTGCAGAAAAGCCACCTGAGGGTCTTGAAAATAAGGCGCGGTGGCGCGCAGAAAATCAGGCTCGACAACATAGTCAGAATCAACCACAGCAATAATTTCAGTATCTGGCGCAGTTTGAGTCAAAGCAAAATTCAACGCCCCGGATTTAAATCCGGGATAGTTTTGCAAATGGAACACCTTGATGCCGTTTTGATGACAGTATTCCAGCACCGGCTGCCACAATTCATCTTCATCGGTATTGTCATCAACCATGATCACCTCATAACTGGGGTAATCCAGATTGCGCAGTGCCGATAATGTTTGGATGACCATCTCCGATGGCTCAGCGTGGGCCGGCACATGAATCGAAACCTTGGGCCAGAAATCGTTCGGCTCCGAATAGGGCGGAAAATAGCGTTTCCAGCGGATCCGGCTGGTCACATCCAGCACCTCAAAGGCGAAATAAATCGTCAGCAGAACAACCGTAATCTCAGCGCTGAAAAGTATCAGAGAAATCACCAAACCCAACCGCGACAAATCACTAAATAAGATCGCTGACAGAATACGGGCCAGAAAAACAATCTGAACGGTGGTAAAAGCGACCAAAAAAGCGTGTCCGCGCGTATTCCAATCGGGCAGACCCACCCAGGTAAAGATAATAAGCAAGCCATTGATCGCACCAAACAGGAATGCCAGCGTTGGCATTCTTCGCCACAAGCCATAGATTAAGGTGGTCAGTAATACTATGCCCACAAGGTAAAGAGCGCCCCAAAGCCTGCGCTCACCCTGCGGGCGATGGCCGGAAAGGATCAGCGCAGTGAAACTGATCAAAGTCGCCACAATCAGGTAATTTAAAATCTCCAGCAAATTCGTTTCCTTTTATTGGCCCCATCGCCATAATAACATGCAAAAGAAGACTGGATTACGAGCCAGCGACAGGACAATCTGCCCATATGGTCCAGAACGTAAAGCTTTATTTTTGGGGGAGTCCCAATCAACTCAGTGATCGGATGGCCGGATAAAACGCATTCCCAGTATCCCAAGACCCAAACCAACCAGCAGGCCGACCACCAATAAAGCCGCCGAAGAAATACTCCGGCCGTCAGGAGGATCCGCCTGAGCGGCGCCTTCCGTTTCTAGGACAGTCGCCGGCGGGAGCGGTTGGCTCAATTGGGTGGGCAGTGGTTCTACAGTTGAGGTTGCAGGTGGTAGAGAAGTTTGGGTAGCCGGGTTGGTCGGCGACGCTTGCGCGAGGGCGCTGCCGCCATCCGGTTCGGTTCCCCACACAAGCTGCCCATCGAAATAAACCGTAACCTTCTGCCATTGACCATATTCACTTTGCGGAGCGAAACTGTAATGTTTGCTCGGATCAAACGGCGACCAGTTAGCCCGATTAAAACGAATCTTGATTTCTCCAGTATCTTCTCCCGCGTTTAAAGCGCCAGCGGATGGTAAGAAATCCAGGCTCAGATACTGCTCGCTGCCTGTGGCACGATCAAATTCGCCTTTAATATTGGCACAACCTATTTGGGCCCAGTCACAATGAAAATTGAATGACTGGCCCGACTCATCTTGAAACCAATAACGAATTTCAACCCTCTCCAGCGGGACAGGAGCATCGCCTGAGTTCGTCAGGATGAATTCAGGTTTAGCGTCCTGACTTCTGACCGGATTGATTGGCGCTTCGAGCGGACAATTCCAGTACTGGTACCAATAGATCAAGGGAGGAGGTCGGCTTCGGCGGCTCCCCCGTTGGAGCAGAGGTCACAGCGGGCGCTGGCTGAGTTCCGGATTGCTCGATACCGATAATCGAAAACTGGTAGCCCGATAACAAGGCTTGTTTGGCCGGATCGATGGATTGCCAATCATCCAGAAGTAAGCCGCCGGTATCACCCGAATCTGGATTGATCGTCCAATAGATATAACTGATGTCATTTTCCCGTAAATAAGAGACCAGCTTTCGCTGCCAGACACCTTCACGATCTTCACCAACCGAACGACCACCGAATTCACCCAGCAGGACCGGCGCAATCCCTTCCCGGGCGAGGTATCCCCAATGTGCATCCCAAATTCCTGGCAGATTATCCGGAAAATCAGGAGCCGAAAACCAGGGTTGCGGATAAACGCCCGGTCCATAGACGTGGGTGCTGTAAACCAGCTGGTTGGGTACGGCTAATCGGACTGGCGCCTGGCTGGCAGCCATTAAATTGCCGCCCCACCAGTACCAATCGTCCTCTACTTTCTCTACACCTTCTACGATGATCAAAAGATTCGGATTGACCGCCAGGACCGCATTGCCAGCTTTCTCTGCTGCTAAACGCCAGTCTGTAGCCGGATCACCGCTTCCCCAGGTTGCAGAGCCGTGAGGCTCATTATGCAAATCAAAACCGATAACAGTATCATTACCCTTATAGCGTTCAGCCAGCATCACCCAATCTTGAATCCAGCGTTCCTCACTGTATTGAGACGTGTACCATAGGGCAGATTGGGCATGGCTATCCGGCCGATGCCTGTCCAGGATTACCTTAATACCACGCTCACCTGAACCTTGGATGAGCTTATCCAGTATCTCCAGGCCGGATAATCCTTTGAGATCCGGGTTAAGTTCCTCATTGATGCCATTCGGTTGGCTGCCAGGGTCAAAGAGTTCGTTGCTGTACGGCAAGCGGATGGTGTTAAATCCCAGTTCCTTGATCTGATCCAGGATGCTTTCCCAATTACGGGCCCACAGTCCATGGGGCGCGAAATTTTCAGTTTCCAATCCAAACCAACTGATTCCGGTTAAAATCACCTGGTTGCCATTGGCGTCCACAATTCTGGCCCCATCGGTATGCAGGTAGCCAGACGCCTGGGCCTGAGTAGAGCCAGTGCTACCCAAAGTAATCCATACGAAGCAAACCAGCGTCCCGGCAATCAGCAGGACGAATAATTGTTTTTTCATCAAATCAAAGCCTTTCTAATCGACGGAAATCGACAATTCGACCGCTGACGATTTCCATCGTTGATCTTTATAATTCAAGTATTCTATTACATTGATCGGAGGCAATCGGGTGATTCGAGTTACGATCAAGGACATTAATGAGGCTATTAGTTTTCTCACCGAACTGCCTACAGTCATGCGTTTTATCGCCGGTTGTTCTATCAATCCCGCCAGCCTGGAAGAACTACTAATTGCTACTGACATCTACCAACGCGGCCTGGCAGCCACATTGATGGCGGATTTAATGGAATTTGATAAAGCCATTCATCTTCAGGGGGCGGACTTTATCCATCAAGAAATCGCCCAGGCCCGGCAGACCGGGCAGCCCCTCAAAAGAACTTTTCAGGTAATCGATGAAATGACTCGCTCAGAGTCGCGGCGGTTTCACGAATGTTCGTTGCTCATCATCGACTTGAACGCTCAACAGATCCAGGCTTCGCCTGACCTTGACATCCCACGTAAAGCGGCCGTACATATTCAAATCGGCGAAACCGAAACCAATCGTTTGGTGAGTTATATCTTGCCGGCTGAATGGAAAATCGAATATCTCGAATAGATCAACGCCGTAGGATTTCATAAATTTCTAAAGTGGTTCATCCGTTTATTGACCTGATCTTCAGTCTCCATTGCTTCACGGCTCTGCGCTATCCTCGACCGTAAACCGGCAGCTTCCGGCCTCTATTTCGCAAGTCTGGATGGTCTTACCATCCAGAAGGACTTCGAACGTATTGCGCTCTTTGGATGAAATCCAGAACCACGATTGCGGCTCGGAAACGACCAGCCACCCTTGTAAGTGGTTACAGTCTGGCAGGTCCGGTAAAGGTTTTCCAGGCTTAATCGAGAAGCTGTTTGCATCCGGTAACAACAATTGATAACAGTCTCCCGGCTTAAAGGTCGACTGTTCTGAGTTCAAGGACTTACCCCAGCGGGAAGCCATAAATATGGCAGAGGTTTTTCCATCGGGCAGGATACTTTGGAATGAAAGTTGAGCGAGATCCAGGGGCCTGCGGGAGTGATTGGTCAACACCAGCGAGCCGCGATCGTACGATAATTGGAACCCAATATTCCTGGTCGGTAGCAGGGCAAACCGCTGGGGAAAATAGATAAAAGCCGTCAAGCCGGCTGCTATCAAAATGCCCACAAAAGTTACCAGAGCTAAAGAGAAAAGATGGGTCCAGCGCCATCCACCCTTGCTAGTAGCCTGCCAGTTTCTGAAGAAATCAATCGGATCCGGTTTCGACAGTCCCAAGGGCTGTTGAGCACCTTCACTGGAGGGCGTTTGAGGATCGGACGTGGCATCCGTTTCTTGTGCGCCGCCCCCTGATTTTGGCGAGGTTTCTGCCCGCTGCTGATCCAGACTATAGTGAGGCTGGTTTGGAACCGCGGCTTCACCATCACTGTCACCGAATAGGGCCAGCCGGTAGGCTCTGGACAATTCTCCTGCAGTTGCGAAACGATCATTTGGGTCTTTAGCCAACGCTCTCTGGATTACGTCATCGATTGCAGTGGGCAAATTCCAGTCTACGGACTTTAATGACGGCGGCTGATCGTGGATATGTTTTAACAATAACAGCCAGAGGTACTTGACCATCAAAAGGCAATTGCCCCGTTAAGGTTTCAAAGAGAATAACCCCGAGGGCATAAATATCACAGCGACCATCGATCTCTTTTTCTCCAAGCGCCTGTTCAGGACTCAGATACGCCGGGGTCCCGTTGAATGGCGTGGCTGCCTGATGAGCAGTCGTTCGCCGTGCTATTCCGAAGTCGGCCAAACAGGCCTGATCGTCTTCATCAAATAGGATGTTGCTGGGTTTTAAATCCCTGTGGATGATGCCACGCGTATGGGCATAATCGATCGCCCGGCAAAGCCGATCCAACATTGGCGCTAATTCTTCTGGCGACAGGACCCCGAGAAGCAGCTTTTCTGCCAGTGAACCATTTGACATATATTCCATGACCAAATAGGGCTGCCCGCTATCTTGGCCAAATTCATACACGGGTACGATCGCCTCATGCTCAAGGCTGGTCACAATTTGCGCCTCACGCTCAAAGGCAGTGCGTAACCCAAGATCGTTCAAATATTCCTGGGACAGCAGTTTAACGGCTACAAGATCGCCGGTTGTTGGATCTTCAGCCTGATAAACGGCTCCCATTCCCCCAAAACCGATTTCACCGGTTATTTTATAGCGGCCAATCAATTTCGCGATCATAAAAACCAAAGGTTCTTTGGGAAATCCTGTGGCCAAGGCTATATGTGGGGGGATTTTTCGGGCTTTGCCCGAAAAATCCCCCCACAGCTTCTACCCACCACAGGGATTTTGAATGAGCCAAACCAAACGATGTCTGACCCAGTCGTAGCTGTGGGTTAATGGCAAGCACCCAGTGTATCGCCATGCTTTAGATGGCCGTTTAGAGCCGAGAGTTCCACGACCTGTGTTTTACCGCCCTTCTTTTTATTCGGTTTATGGCAAACCGTTACCATACCCGATTGGCTGCTCGAACCTTTATCCGGTGCGAGATTCTGAATTTGTCCTCTGGGCTGCTCAATGGTCGGCCCGGTCGTCGATGTTGGCGTGGGCGTTGCGGTAGGTGTGGCCGTCGGAGTACGTTCTTTCTCCAACGCGGACACCGCCTGGATTTGAAGCGCTAACCGGGAACCATTCGGCTGTACCTGAAAAATGGCCAGCACGAGTTCACCAATCGGAATTGCATCACCGAGTTGGGTATGCTTATCCACCACCAGATTTACCCCTGCCACCTGCCAGCTTGTTTTCCCTTTCGTTTCGAGAGGTCCAGCGAAACTAAAATAGGATTCTTCGTTCAGATATGGGGACAACCCGCTCAGCCAGCCAACTCCCATCCTCGAGAATATGCCCAACCAGGGAGACCGAATCCCCCGGGTGGATTTTCCCTTCTATTTGGGTTTGATCTGAAATGACAACGGGCACGCCCCCCACAACCCAGGCTTCCGCCGAACCTGCCGTGAGTTCTCCCTGCCCGGTGAACTGATATTCCTGAGGCGACGAGAGATCTTTTTGTTGCCGGACGGCCGACATACTCTGGCCCAAAGAAGCCTGAGAATTTCCATTCCCAAACACAACCAACAGAGTCACGAGGAGCACAAAACCGATAATGATAGCCCAACGTGATCGCAGCCACCCAAATCGCGCTGGATTATCGTTATCCGGATGCTCCTGAATTAAATTCCCTTTGATAGGATCTTTTTTGTCATTTCTCATAAAATCAAAAACTCCAGATAAATAAATAATGCATTATCGGACTAGCACAACATCGAAAATCCCCCATCCAACAATCAAAACATAAATGACCTGTTTTCTATTATAACGAATTCGGGCTTAAGTTGTTACATTCCCCCAGAGTTCATAACGATACCTTAATATACCACCATCAATTTGCGCAGGCTGGAGGGCCGAGCCAGGCTTGTAGGGAGTTCCTGTGATGGTATCTCACAGAGTTTCCCAATGGCCCCCGATCCAGGCATTGTTTTCAGCAACCTCGACTGTCAATGAAAGGTTCGTTTCAGGCTACCTGGCATAGATATTGCAACCCAAAAGGTAGGCTCAAGCATTTTCGGATCATCTTTGAACGGGGTTGGCCTATCATTAGCGAAGTCTTGCAGGGAGGAGTTATAGCGATGATCGATTTTCTCATTATTGCCGTCCTGATGCTGGTGTTATATCCATTGATGAAAGACGACAACAAATATAAAGAAATGGACCGCCAGCGAGCCATGCGGCGCGCCATGAGCAGATTGCAAGAAAAATACCGCCGTTTCAGTTTATAAGCACAATCTGCATGAGGTGTTTCATTCGAGGTGGACGCAAGCCCAGCCTTGATGCGCGCCAGTTGAGTTCCCGGAGTCTAGCAACGAACCTACGGGACCATTCAAAAATCGCGGAACCGAAATGCGGTGTTCGATTTGGGCGGAGGCCGTCCTAACCGAGGGGTTCTGGCAAAATAAGGCGTCAGTGTGGGCGAACGCCCACACTGACGCCTTATTTTGCTATATCCTTCCTGGCGAGCGGGATATAAATGAATTTCATGAATGAAGGATACACACTACCAACCTAAATGGGTTGATCCAAATCCACAATTATCGGGTAGGATTCTATGACCGCCTTATTCAACCAGATGCCCAACACCCTTATTGGAGTGCTGAAATGAGTCCATTATGCAAATTACTTTTTTAGGGACTTCGGCAGCCAATGCTTACCCTGAAGCCTTTTGCCTGTGCGAGCACTGTCAAAAAGCTCGTTCGCTGGGCGGCCCTAGCTTGCGGAAGCGGTCATCCATCTTGATTAATGATGACTTGCTGATCGATCTGGGGCCGGATATTATGGCATCCGCTCAGATCCATCGCTGTTCCCTGACCGGGGTACGTTATTGTCTGCAAACCCACGCCCATGCGGATCATCTGGACCCTTCACACTTTCTCTCACGCAGCCCGGATTACGGCGTTGTGGGAGCGCCACATCTGAATTTTTACGCCTCCCCGGCCACTTTAAACCTGACGGCCCAAACTCTGGAAAGGGATTTTGCGCCCGCCAGTTTTCTCGATCCGGAAATCAGTCAAAGCCTAAATCTCGAAATTCATCCCATCGAGCCCTTGCAAACCTTCACGATGGGCAGCTACCGGATAATCACCTTCCCGGCAAATCACGATCCAGCTATTGAACCGCTGCTGTATGCTATCCAATCCGCTGATCGGACGATTTTCTACGGCACGGACACAGCTACCTTTTTTGAAGACACCTGGACGGCATTCCACCAATATAAGCTTCGCTTTGATGTGGTTATCCTGGATCACACCTATGGCGCAGATGAACGGGGGAGCGACCATTTAAGCGCCCACCAATTTATCGAACACCTGGAGCGTTTGAAAGAAGAAAAACTGCTGGCATCAAACGGGCGCGCCATTGCCACCCATATCGCCCATGAAGGCAATCCGGTTCATCCGGAACTGGTCGAATTCGCCGCCCGGCATGGTTATGAAGTCGCCTACGACGGCTTAAGGATATAAAATGAGCCAGCCCCAATACCCTCGAGAACCCGACCGACCGGCAGAATATACTGCCGGTAACGATCGTTACTATACCCTTTTGGCGCGGCCATACGATCTGCTGGTCAAATTGCTGCCTACCTGGCGTAACTGGCTGAAAAAAGCTTTACCTTATCTGCAGGGACCCCGGATTCTGGAAGTCTCGTTTGGCACCGGATACCTTCTCACTCAGTATGCCAACCGTTACCGCGTCTGGGGTGCAGAGTATAACCGGACCATGATCGAGACCACTCGCAGGAATCTGGCATCCCAGCATTTACATGTAGATATCCAACAGGCGGATGTCAATTATTTGCCGTACGCCTCCGAAAGTTTCGATTCGGTCCTTAACACCATGGCATTCACCGGTTATCCCAATGGAATCCGTGCGATGCACGAACTGTTGCGGGTCCTAAGGCCTGGAGGCCGGCTGATTATCCTGGATATTAACTTCCCTTCCGACCGGAATTGGCTGGGAATGGGCCTGGCCCGTTTCTGGCATTTGGCAGGCGATATCTTGCGAGATATGGACAGCCTGTTCCAGTCAGCCGGCATCCCATACCAGGAATTCGAGGTCGGAGGAGTTGGCAGCGTACATTTATATGTAGCCGAAAAAGTCTAAAAGCGTCCTGCCGCCGCTTATTGACAAAGAAGAGTCTGCGTGAACCCCGTCGCCTACCGATGCCAGTAATCGTGTCCACTAAATCGGGTCAAGTCCAGTGTACACCTCCACGTACACCTTTTTGCCAATTTTCTTGCTTTGGCAGATAAAAAACTTAACGCGAGGAATCCAATCAGGGACATACAAAACCTTATGGAACCAAAAGTCCGTCCATACCAAACCGAAGAAGATTACTGGCGTATCCGCCAATTCTTGAGAAGTGTCAGCCTGCTCAATGACCGGCGCGATTTCGCCTGGTCGCTCCTGCGCTGGGATTACTGGCGCTGGCATGTGAATGAAAACATCTACCAGATGCCTTTGCCGGATGTGGTTTACCTGTGGGAGTTGGATGGAGAGATTGCCGCCGTGCTCAATGTAGACTCACCCGGCGAAGCCTTCTTCCAGGTTCACCCTATCCTGGGCTTGAAGGTCAACCCTCTTGAGATGCTGGACGTCGCCGAACAGAGCCTTGCCAGGACCCGCGCTGACGGCAGACAGGAACTTATCGTCTGGGTCAATGCAGAAGACTTTACCAGCAAGCAGGCTTACAGCGAACGAGGCTATGTCCGGTCGCGCTATCGTGCAGAACACATGCGCCGCCGTAATCTGGATGTAGCGGTTCCAACAATCTCGCCCGCGGCAGGATACACCGTTCGAGCCTTGGGGGATGAAAATGAGCTTCCTGCTCGCAGTTGGGTATCCTGGAAGGCTTTCCACCCGAACGAGCCCGATCAAGCTTATCAAGGCTGGGAATGGTACCGGAATATCCAGCGTATTCCCCTGTACCGCCGGGACCTCGATCTTGTGGCGGTCGCCCCGGATGGCGAATTGGTCGCCTTTTGCACGGTCTGGTTCGACGATGTCACCCGGACAGCCGTTTTTGAGCCGGTTGGCACCCACCCCGACCATCAAAGACGCGGCCTGGGAAAGGCTGTAATGACAGAAGGCCTGCGCAGGGCAAGAAAACTGGGCGCAACCCTTGCGACCGTCAGTTCCTATGGCGACGCTGCTCATGCTCTGTACGCCTCGGTTGGGTTTACCGAATTCGACCTGCTCGAGCCATGGATCCGCGACTGGGAAAACTGACCACCTGACCAGTTATCAACTCCCCCACAGTCGGGGGAGTTTTCGCTTTCTTCAGGCTATGATAGACATAGCACAATCCGATTTTCAGAAGTTCGAGAAGAAAAGAACAATGCTGCTTACAACGTTACAAGAGGAGCATAAGATGAAAAAATTTCTAAAATTTATTGGAATACTTTTGGGGCTGGTTGCCCTGGCTGTGGTAGTTATCGCTCTGCTGACCCCCTGGATGGATCGCTGGGGAGCGACGGGGGCAGAGATCACCGCGACCTTCCCAGGCGATGAATTGGTCCCCGCGCCGGCCAGCTTCGTCAATCGCGCCATCACGATCAACGCTTCGCCTGAAGAAATTTATCCCTGGATCGTCCAATTGGATGCGAATAAAGGCGGTTGGTATAGTTATTCCTGGCTGGAAACCAATCTGCTGCGCTGCCCAATCGTCAATGCTGATCGCATCCATGAGGAATGGCAGAACCTTGAAGTTGGGGATGAAGTCTACATGTGCCCCGACCAGCCCGTTCCCCCACCGTACGAAGTGGCTCAAATCCATCCCAACCAGGCAATCGTATTAGGGCATCAAGAAAACGGTGAGTGGGTCGACCTGTATCAGTTCGTTATCCTCCCCCAGGTGGATGGCAGTTCTCGACTGATCTTGCGCACCCGCACGATGGCAGTGGGCGGTATCTGGACGGTCATCCATCCGGGCGTTTTTATCATGGAGCGCGGTATGTTGAAAGGTATCAAAGAACGAGCCGAGCGTCTGGCCGAAGTCAGCAGCTTGCCCTGATCGTTTCATGGAAAATCAAAATTCGTAGCCTGTGTCTTAAATTCATGGCGAAACAATGAGAGGCTGTCTGGAAAGGGCGTCCTGACAGCCTCACAAACTCCAGGCATTGGCTGAATAGTTACTATAAATTTATTTCCCCTCTCATATGTTTTTTGGCATTATTTCGTAACCAGCTCGATGAGCAATGGGTAGACCACATCGATCCGCTGTCCGGGCTGGTCAGGTGAGATGATGTCATGACCTAATTTCAAACCAGCATCCAACACATGGGTCTCCAGGCGAGTTGCGCCATGCTCCTGCCAGCAGTGAACCACCTGGTCGGTCAATTCATTATTCACTGTTGTATCGTTGGCATTGGTGATGACCAGGATCGCCTTGCTTGCGGGAGCTGTTCGGCACGCACTCACTTTAACTGCAGAGCCCAGAGCGAGTATCTCTGCCAAAGCACGGGAAGCGTAACGCGGATAGGCATACATCGGCGGACTGGCTTCCTTTTGCGTTGGATCCCACCATTGATAATAATTAGGCCATTTCCGGAAGAAATTCATGGCCGGAATCGTAAGGGGGGTTGGGATCTGATAATAGCCAAAGCCGGGAGAAATGATCACCGCCTGGTCAATGTCCCCCCGCATTTGAGCTGCCCAGGCGGCGATCACACCCCCGCCAGATAATCCCATGATCGTCACCTGGTCTCCAAGCCCCCGAGTGATATCGATCATCTGATCTGCATAAGTCACTAATTCTTCGGCGGTCAGGCGTTCCTGTTCGGTCGTCATGCGGTTTGCCAGCCCGTGATGCGGTAGCGGCGCGATCAGGACGTTATAACCTTGTTCATAAAATGCCTCACCCAGCAAGCGAAACTGTTCCGGGCAACTGGTGTAACCATGAACCAGCAGGATAGCCTTTTTGGTCTTATTACCCTGATCCATGAATTGCACCCGGCAAAGTGGGTTAAATGAAACCCCTTCGCTCTGCCGGATAGAATCAATCCGATCCACTGCCTCTGAATAATTTACCGCGGGGTTTGCTTGAGAAACCAGCCTGCCGGGCATGGCTGGCAAGAGCAATAAAAAGCCTGCTGCCAGCAAGATCACAGTACAGAGAAGAAGAAATTTACGCATAGCTGCACATCGCTTTTTATCTGATTTCAATGCAGGAAGGAAATTCACGGAAGCAGTAAATAGGTCAGCAAAATGAATTTACCCACCATTAAATGGGTAACTATCCCGAATCTACTAACCCGATAAATCTTTGTTCCGACCTGGCGATGTAAGGAATGACCACAGGCTGGGCCAGGTTTCTTTGAGAATCGTGTGATCGTCAGTCGTAACTTTATGTCCCGAGAGGTAAATGATGCTGAGAACTACACCCATCATCGCATAGACCCAGGAAAAGGTCACCAGTCCGACGATGAAAGGGATAGAGATTATCCAGACACGGGTTGCAATGAACGAATTTCGGGATATGAACCGGATAACCGCCCAGAGTCCCAGGCTGATAACGACAGAAGGCCAGGCCAGCACCAGCAATGCCGCTACCCCAAGCGTATTTCCTCTTCCGCCAGCTCCACGGATCCATATCGACCAGCGCGTGCCCACCACTGCCATAACCACCGCCAGGGCTATCGCTATGTCATTCAATTCCCAGCTGCGAGCCAGGCTGACAGCCAATGCTCCCTTAGCGGCCTCTCCCAGGAAAGCCAGCAAGCCAACCCGTCTGGACACACTGAGGGCAATATTCATCACACCGGCGTTACCACTCCCGATCTTCCTGATATCTTCCCAGGCGAACAGGCTGCCCAAAATCCAGGCAATTGGGAGCGAGCCAATAAGGTAAAAGATCGCGGCGATACCCAAATACATTTCAGGCCTCCTTTTCCAGGTGAACAACCCCTTTAGTGCCGTCCACGGTGACATTTTGCCCATCCCAAAGTTGCTTGGTAGCACCTGGCACAGACATGACAGCCGGAATACCATATTCCCGGGCAACGATCGCACCGTGGGATAAAATCCCCCCAACCTCAGTAACGATGCCGCCTGCAATGGCAAATAGGGGGGTCCAAACGGGATTCGTGATTGGAGCCACAAGGATATCCCCTTTTTTCAGTTTACTGAACTCCTCCGGCCCCATGATGACACAGGTTGTACCTATAGCCTTTCCCGGGCTACCGGCTACACCATGCCACCCAGATTCACGATCTTGATAGCTAACCTCTTGGGTGAAAAGCTCTTCACCATCCCGAATAACAGGCGGACCAGGATTCTTCTGGCTGTTCGCCAGGGCAGCTTTACGTGCGTTTACTTTCTCAAGAACAGATTGCTTCTTTTTAGCCAGTTCGGTCATCTCATCAACGCCAAGGAAAAAGATATCCTCCGGTTGATCGAATAAACCGGCTGCCGACCAGCGTTTTCCCAGTTCTTGCATCAAACAACGGATCGGGGGGAATAACCTTGTCATTTCGAAATGCATCGTATCCCGCTCGCGAGTGTGAACCTGGGTTTGGCGGAGTATCCAGCGAAAAAGTGGCTCTATAAACAGGCGACCTATTATCCCTTTTTTCACTTCCCCCACAACCATCCCGGTCAGATGTTCACGTTCACGAACCAGGCGTTCCTGCTGTTGGAAAGGACTTTGCGTCTCATCAACATCCAGGTAGCTGGCAATTATAGCGAGCACTGGCTCCGGATCTTCTCCCCAGGTCGGGTAGAGGATGTCCATATGTACTTCTCGGTGACCAAATTCGTCCAGAAAACGATCCACTGCCTTCAAAAAACCACGGCCCTCTGGAAATTCCGACAATGCCGGGCGTATCTGTGACGGCGTTACCTGGCGCAGCACCTTCTCGACTTCGGGCTCTATTCGGGCAGCCAGGGACAGCTCCCAAAGACGTTTATTCGTCTCCATTGTGATATTGCCGGTCACACCAGAGATCAACTTCGCAACAACCTCTTCCGTGTCTGCTCCATAGTAGCGTTTCAGCAGTGCTCCAAGCAGCCGGTAAGTACGACCAATCACAGCGATCATCAGAAAATCGTAGTTGAGCAGTTTACTGGCATACTCGAAGGGCAGGCGATGAATCAATTCACAGATTTCTTCATCCGAAGCGGTTTGGTACGGAAATGCTGATGCAGCTTTAATCTCTCCCCGGTAATTTTCCAGTATTCCAGGAAGCTGTCTTGGAAATAAAACCATAAACCGCAATATATTAATTGCCATGCGCAAATAAGGAATAGAGAGCTCAACGCCGGATACTTCCTCCTGATCACTGAATGGATTCACCATTTGGGCCACAAGCGGAGTGCGCACCTTAGCGGAAAGAGGCTGAAAAGCACCTTCAATGTAATTACGATTGAAATAAGGCTGGTTGTGGAACACACCGATTGCCTGGATATCTTTTGGGGGTTGAAACCCTAACGATTGAAAAGTAAAGTCCAACATGCCCTTGAAAAGTGGCGCAATCACGGACAGGAACACTGGGCTCAATGGTTCGGGGAAAATCTCAATAAACATACTGCGGTTGTACTCGCCAGGCGGGTAAGCAGGCAGATCGATGGCTGGCAAGGTCGTGATCGGACGCGATTGCAGCAGATACCATTGTCCGTGGTAGTAGCCCCACTCAATGTCCTGAGGTTTGCCATAGTACCGCTCAATTTGACTGGCCAATGCAGTGAGTTCTCGCACTTGAAGATCGGTCAGCGTTACAGCAGAACGCAAATTATCGGGGACCGGAACCTCGTCTGTGCCAGTATTCGTACCATAAATGACCATCATTTCTTTTAAACTTGTCTGGCGTTGGATTATTTGCCCATCTAACTTGGCAGCGGTGATCGTATCCGGTGATACCAATCCAGATACGATCGCTTCGCCGAGTCCCCAGCTGGCATTGATTACCACTTCATCACGCTTGCCGCTCACAGGATTGGCCGTAAACAGGACCCCGGAAATTTCCGACGGGATCATGCACTGTACTACAACGCACATGGACACGTCCTGATAATTCAGCCCTTGATTGGTGATGTAGGACAGCACCCTCTCAGACCATAAGGATGCCCAACAGCGCTGAACGTGTTCCAGTAGAGCAGGCAGCCCACGAATATTCAGAAAAGTTTCCAGTTGACCGGCAAAAGATGCATTCGCCTGATCTTCCGCAGTCGCTGAGGAGCGCACAGCTAACGGCAATTCCTGATCAGAACTCAGGAACTTGTCATTGTTTAGCTCCGTTCTGGCGCGGTCGATTTCAGCACAAATGTCGGCAGGAATAGTTTCTTGCTGAATCAAACCACGAATTTTTTCGGAGGCGTGAGCCAACGCTTGCCGGTCATCGAGATCAATCCCAGCCAGCAGTGTGAGAATCCGCCTATTCAAACCAGTGGATTGCATAAACTTCTGGTAGGCTGCAGAAGTGATGCAAAAACCCGGCGGAACGGGCAGTCCCGCTTGAGTTAGCTCGCCCAGATTGGCTCCCTTACCGCCCACCTGGCTCGAATCAGACAATCCAACTTCCCGGAACCAACAGATGTTGTTCATAATTACTCCTGTATCTACCTTTTCAATGTCCTATTTATTACGATTTGCCCAAATTTTGTAATGTGACATTATCCAACTACTCAGGCTTGGGAATGAACCGGATTCGAAGCAGTTGTGCGTGGGGAGCGTACGCCCGGGGATGATATTCTAGGCACACCCATTTCGCCAGAAATCCCGGCATAGGGAGTGCAGTTACATCATCGCGGTTACCTGGTTATAGAATAACGAGTGAGAGGTGCCAAAGCAAGCCAGTTAACTGCCAAAAAGTATCAATTTTCAAAAAAACATATGGAAAGATGTACCAAGTCCCCCAGTGACTCATCATGAATCAGCTTGTTCAGGCTGCTTCCAACTCACTTAGCACCTGGGCCACCGAACGCAAAGCTGAACGGCGCGTACGGTTAAAGGTTCCTTCAGAGATATACAATCGAGCAATAATATCTCTGTTCGGCGAGCCTTCAAAATACGCATCGTGCAAGATGATGTAAGGAAACCATTTGCGTGAGATGGGGCCAGAAGGCAGATTTGCCATTGGGCGCAATTTCTCTACCGCCAGGGACAAAACCTGATACACAGCCTTGCCTTTATCAAGATGTGTAATGCTCTGGGACGGTAGCAGTGCCTGCACTTGTTTCAGGTTTGCCAGCGGGCTTCCCCCCAGGTAGGCATAATCATACATATTCTGCAAGGCGTCTTCAACCCATTGAACGGGGACCAGTTCAGTCTCTGATGCGTCGGTTTCTAAGGGGATATTCACAAAATGATCCAGATAAGCAGCGAGCCTTCTTGTACGAACAATCAAACCGGCGATGCGTTCGCTGGGGCCCTGCACCAGCTGCAAATCTTCACTGGAATAATGGAGCCCGTTTTCCGGGCGTCCCAACAGAAGCGCACCAATTTGCACTTCACCTGAATATAAGGGCAAAAGCAAGGTTGTTTCAACAAAAGGATCAGGCAGACTGCCTGGGCTAAGATGGATCGTGTCATCAGCCAGAAAGGCCTGCTGTGATAGCGGCTGATTTTGATCCTGCCAGCGATAACTGCCGGTTAAAATAGCTTGATCCCCATCAAAGGTTAGCACCACCCCATAGGTCGCTCGCACCGGGCTACAGATCGTTTCCAGGGATCGGGAGACCATTTCATTCAAGTCAGTTTGTTCAACTGCCAGGCGGCTCAGTTCACGCAGGCTGGCACGCTGGCTGCGGATTTTCTGGTCGTAGGTTAAATGTTCAAGCACCCGACGTAACTCCTCCGCCACGGAATGGCTGAGAATCACCAGAGGAATAAGAAATACCACCACCCCCTCGGGGACATCATACGTTACCCTTAACCACAGATACAGCGCCAGGTAAAGCAGGATAACGATAGCCGTAGATACTGCGCTGTAGGCGATATCCCGCCGGAGAATGCGATGCCCTAACAAAGCGCTGTACCGTACAACACCGTAGCCAAATATGCACGCAGCTCCAAACAATAAAATTGAGATCCAAAAAATCGGGATCGAGATTCCCGGTATGGATCCGATAATCGACCCGATCAGAGCTATGCTGGTAATACCCGAAGCGATACTGAGAATATTGAATTGCTGTTTGACGATCGTAGAAGAATTCGAGCGTTTCGCCAACAACAGGTTTCGCAAAGACAGAAAGGAATACCCAATCAATACCAACGCGAACACCGGATAAAGCCAGCCAATCTGAAGGGTGTCAATCAACAATGGGTCTGAGCGAACTAGCCTGAACAGAAAGGGGGTATTCAACTGCAGAAAAACGGCCAGGATTCCCAGCCCATAACCCAAATAGATACTCCAACGAAGTAACCCTCGGGGTTTACGATCCAAAATCAATACCGTGGTGTGATACCAGAGCATCACGCCTAAACAACCAGCCCAGCCTTGATTCCAGGCAGCCAGACTACTGTCATCAATGGTTTGAGGCCAAAATGGAAAAATCAAACGCAGCCATAATGGCTGCGAGGCAGGTGCAGGGCTGGTAAACATGGCTAATAAGATATTTGCAAATAATCCGGCCAAAGCCCACAGAGTAAAACCAGATAACCATGCAATCAGAGACCGGCGGCTGTGGGTGACGATATAAACACCAAGCCAGATTGAAAAGATCAATCCACCGAAATTGATCACGAGCGCCAGTGTGTATGCCAAATGAGCGCCTCCCCTTGCCACAGTGAGCTCTCGATGATGGCCAAATCATGTGGGCTGGACAAGCACCCAGCCCAGTACACATGTGAAGTCCCGAGATAAGGCAATTCATCCACCGCCGACAAGTTACATCGAATGTTTTGTTAAGAGATTAGCGCAAAGTGCCAATTCTCAACAAAAGGCATCATATCGGCAATCAGTCCGAGATATCCCAAACTCACATCAAGTTTTACGTACCTGGGTTGGAATTCTGCTTTAAAGAATATACAATCCTGATACAGAAGTCAAGATTGTGAAATTTCTTTCTTACTGGCTCAAGCTCGTGACAATTCTCCCCAGCGCCTCCCCAAATTGGCGGATCTCTTCGACCGTGTTGTAGTGTACCGGTCCAACCCTGACCATACCACCGCTTTCTTCCAGTCCCAGGCGAGTCGTGACCGCCAGGGCGTAGTAATTCCCATCCCACACATAGATATTGTCTTTATCCAGCGCCTCAGCTACCTGGCGGGGCGACCTGCCTTCCAATGTGAAGCTGACTGTAGGGACTCGCTCTTCCAATCGGCGCCGATCTGTCAGGCCAAAGATTTTTACACCTGGGGTTTCTTCCAGAACATCCAGCAGCGCGCGGCTGAGTTCGTATTCATAAGCCCGGATAGCCGTTATACCTTTCTTTAAATTTTGAGCCTGGCGTGAAGTTAGCTCCCCATATTTTTCAGCATAAGCATCACCGAACCGTTCACCGACCCATTCGATATACTCCAATGCGCCTAAAACTCCGGCAAAACCCTCGAAATTGCCCGTCCCGGTTTCGAATTTACCGGGGGGATTGACCGGCGCAGGGCGCACCTTGTAAGCGGTTAGCTCGTCCAGCCGTTCATATTTCCCATACAGCGCACCAACATGCGGGCCAAAGAATTTGTAGCTCGAAGCCACCAAGAAATCGCAATCTAATGCCTGTACGTCGATCGGTCCATGTGGAGCGTACTGGACTGCATCAATATAGACCCACGCCCCGGCTTCATGGGCCATTTGAACGATTTTAGCGACCGGGTTGATCGTGCCAAGAGCATTGGAAGCATATCCGACCGCCACCAAACGCGGCCGGTTTTCCAGCGCCCTTGCCAGATCTTCAAGGTCAAGGGTGCCATCCTGGGGTTTGAAATCCACCCGGCGTACGTTTACGCCGCGCTCTTCAGCCGCCATCACCCAGGGTGTAATATTGGCATCGTGATCCAGGTTCGTGACCACAATCTCATCTCCAGCCTGCCAGGTCCGGGCAATCGACCGGCTGAGGTTAAAGGTCAGGCTGGTCATATTCGGACCAAAGACGATCTCCTGCGGGCTGGCAGCATTATAGAAATTGGCCATCGCCGCCCGGGCTTCATCGATCATTGCGTCCGATTCCCGGCTGGTTCTGAAAGCGCCATCATGGTTAGCATTGTTCTCCACCAGGTATTCCCGAATACGTTTAAGCACGGTTTGTGCTACCTGGGTGCCGGCCGGGTTGTCCAAAAAGATGGCGTCACGAGTTAACGCGGGGAATTGGGAACGGATGCTCGCAAGGTCGAGTGACATATCTTTGCTCCTTGATTGGTGTTTGAGATTAAACAAATTATATCGTTTCTATCCAGGCATTTGATTGGTTCTTTTGGAAATTCTGTGGTCAAGGTTAGATATGGGGGGATTTGATTGAAATCATGCTTGACAATCCCCGCCAGATTCGATACAAAAGATCAAGCTCAAAAGCATGCCTGTAATAATGCTTTCAGGATTTTTGGAAATATCCAGATCACCAACGAGGATTTCATTGACAACCAACATCCTGCTCGTCTCTGCTGGTTTCTTCCACCCGCCCTGGTTGGGGCGTTTCTGGTTACGCCAGACCTTGCAAGCATTACCCGGGACTCGCTCGAGGCAGATCTCAACACTCGAGGCACTGCCGGCGATTAATCCCCAGGAATTTCAGGCCATCGTGCTGTATATCCACCAACAAAAGATTACCCCGGCTGCGCTGGCGGCGTTGGATCAATTTGTCAGCCAGGGCGGGGGATTGCTGGCGATTCATTCGGCGACGGCCTGTTTCAAAAACGAGTCCCATTATTTTGATATCCTGGGCGGGCGTTTCATCAGGCATGAGGCCCTGTGCAAATTGGAAATTCGGCCAACCCAGGCGTCCGAAGGGCTTTTCGCAGGCATCAATCCCTTTCCCTTATATGAAGAACCATACGAACATGAAATGAACCCGAACTGCACGGTTCATTTCGATGCCCCTCACCCTCAAAACCCGGCAGATGACCAGCGCCTGCCAGTGGTGTGGACACACCATTTTGGACAGGGCCGGGTATGTTATTGCCTGCCAGGTCACCGATCAGCCGCCATGCGCCATCCGGTCGTGCGAGAAATCCTGCAACGAGGCCTGAACTGGGTGTGCCGCTCTGACACGACCGGGGCAACGGGTCTGTGACCGCCCCACTGCGGCTTGGGATTGTCGGCTGTGGAGATATCGCCGGCTACACTGCCATATTTGCCCGGCTCAATCGCCATATCAGCCTGCCGGCTTGCTGCGACATCTCGGCCGAGAGTGCCCAGGCTTTCGCCAGGCGCCACAAAATCCCTGCCTATTACACGGATTACGCCGAAATGTTGGAAAATCAACGACTGGACGCGGTATATCTGGCCGTACCGCATCACCTGCACTATCCAATGGCTCAGGCTGCCGTTCAAGCAGGTGTGCATATTTTCATGGAAAAACCCATCACCCGGACTCTTCCAGAAGCGATTTCCCTGGCTGACCTGGCAGAGCGATCTCATATTCGCCTGGGAGTCAATTACCAGTACCGCTATGATACCGGCTGTCATGCGCTGGCCCAGGCCGCCCAGCGCGGCGATTTGGGAGTCATCCATGCTGCCCGCTGCAACATCCCCTGGCGACGGGAGGCGGATTATTTTCAACAAGCCGGATGGCATGCCCGTTTAGAAACCGCCGGGGGCGGGACTCTGCTGACCCAAGGCAGCCACCTGCTGGACATCGTCGTGTGGGCGCTTGGCTGCCGGCCCGCCAATGCAATCGGCGCTATCGCCCGGCGCAAATTCAAACAGGTCGAGGTCGAAGACCTGGCTCATGGGCTGGTACAAATGCAAGACGGCGCGCTGGTGCAGATCAGCAGTTCGATGATTGCGAAACCCGAGCAAGCCCTGACCATCGAACTTTATGGCGACCAGGCCACCGCGCGTTACTCCGACCGGCCCTGGCCCCATGTCCATTTTAAAGGTCGCAGGATCAAGAGCACCGCGCCTCCAATCTTTGGACTGCATGCCTTGCAACGCAGCCTGGAAGGATTCCGTGCCTGGGTCATGGAGGACCGGCCTTACCTGACCCCCGCCCGGGAGGCGATCCCTGTCCTGGCCGTCGTGGAGGCAATCTATCGCTCAGCCCAAACCGGCTGCCGGGAATCCATTCACTTGGGAGAATAACGATGTCAGTATCTGCAGAGCAGGTCAGCCAGCGTTCCGAAAAATTGAGCCTGTGGCAAAAAATCGGTTACGGGTTGGGGGATATCTATGGGGGCGGGTCGGGGGTGGTGATCAGTTTTTATTACCTGGTGTTCCTGACCGATGTGGTCCGCATCAACCCCGCCCTGGCCGGGACCGTCATCCTGATCAGTAAAGTCTATGATTCGATCACCGACCCCTTCGAAGGGCTGATCGCCGACCGTACCCGCACCCGCCTTGGCCGACGCAGGCCTTATCTGCTGGCCGGCATTCCACTGGTGTTCCTATCATTCTTCGCCCTGTTCTATCCGATCGATCTGGAACAGGAGACCCAACGCTTCCTGTTTGTAGTTTGTACCTACCTGTTCTTCTCGACTGTGGTCAGCATCGTGATGCTGAATTACAACGCATTGCAATCCGAACTTACCCTGGATTATCACGAACGCACCAGCCTGAGCTCGATCCGGATTTTCTTCTCCACGTTAGCTTCAGTCCTGGCCGCGCTGCTGCCGCTCGAAATCGTCAAACTGTTTCCCAGCGTGCACCAGGGTTACATCGTTATGGGATTGATCTTTGGGGCTTTGTTCGCCTTGCCGTTCATCGCAACCGTTTCAGCCACCAGGGAACGCCCGGAATTTCAAAAGCCGCTCGAAAAGTTTAACTGGCGACAGGCTTTCATCGAACCCTTCAAGATGCGCACCTTCGTCTATACACTGTTGATGTACCTGCTGGCCTTTGTAGCGATGGACACGGTCAGCAGTATTGTCGTCTATTACATGAAATATTACCTGGGACGCGGTGGCGAAACCAGCTTCGTCAACGGCACTTTGTTAATCGCCCAGGTGATCTCCTTGCCTTTCTTCACCGCCCTCAGCCGGCGCACCAATAAACGCACGGGCTACATAACCGGGGCATTGATCTGGATCGCTGCGATGCTGACCAGTTTCTTGCTTACCCCAGACAACCCATCGTTTATCATTTATGCGTTTGCGACGGTGGTCGGGCTGGGCACCGGTGGGATCGTGGTTATGATCTACGCCATCTTCCCGGATATCCCGGATGTGGATGAATTGAGCACCGGCCAGCGGCGGGAAGGCATTTACGCCGCCCTGGTAACCTTTGTTCGCAAGTTGAGCTCAGCGATCGCCATTTTTGCAGTCTCCAACGCCATCGCCTGGGCCGGCTATGTCACCCCGGTGGAAGAGACCAGCGGCGGTATCACCCGTCTGGTAGAACAACCCCAATCGACCACCTTTATTCTGGTGCTGCGAGCGATATTCGCTATCGTTCCAATCGGATTACTGCTGGTCGCCCTGGTCTTTGCCGCCCGTTATCCGCTCACTTCTAAGAATCATATGCGTTTGAACCGCATTCTGGCAATTCAACGCAAGGAAACGCCGCTTACCAGCGAGCAGCAAATTGAAGCAGCTGAACTGCGCCGCATCCTGATCGGCAGCTAATGCAATGACCGTCCACGCCCAACCCGAATACCTGTTAAAGGTCAACCAACCGCCCCCGCCCGGCTATCCCACTGAGCGCCAGCCGGACGATTTCAGCAGCCAGCCATTTGCGCCGGATTATGCCGCCCGCCGCCAGATTTATCTCGAGCATTGTCTGCGCAATCCATCCCCGCTCAACACTAAGGGTGTTTATTATGAACTGGCCCGGATCGAGGCTGGCGGCTTGCCATATGAGGGTTTGATCCGGGCCGCTTTGGATTTCATTGATGGACGCAAAGATTGCTCGGATTTCACGCTTCACAGCATTTTAAGGCTGCTTTACCAGTACAGTGACCACCCTGCCCTCAACCCCGAGCTCTTGTCGCAAGCCAGGCAAACCGTTCTGGCATTCAAATACTGGCCGGACGAGCCCGGGATCGATTCACTCTGCACCTGGACCGAAAACCACCAGATTCTGTATGCGTCGGCTGCCACGCTGGCCGGACAGCTCTTTCCGGAGAAGGTTTTTACGAACAGCGGGCAGACCGGGCACGAAAAGATCCAGCTTAACCGCGCCCGCATCCTGCGTTGGCTGGATTTGCGCGCCAAAACCGGATTCAGCGAATGGCTATCGCACGTTTATTACGATGAGGATTTAACCGCCTTGCTCAGCTTGCTCGACTTTTGCCAGGATCAAGAAATACGCCTGAAAGCTCAACAGGTAATCGATCTGCTGTTGCTGGATATGGCGGTCAACAGCTTCAAAGGGGTATTTGGAAGCACTCACGGGCGCAGTTACGAAAACACCAAAAAATGGGCCTCGAATGAAGGCACCAGTGATACGATGAAACTCCTGTTCGGGATGGGTGAATTTTCAGCATTCGACAGTATGAGCGCGCCTGCCTTTGCCCTCAGTAAAAATTATCATCTACCTCCGGTCCTGGAAGCAATTGCCCAGGATCTCGACCGGCCTGAGATCATCAATCGCCAGCGCATGGGATTACAAATTGAACAAGCGGATCGCTGGGGCCTGTCCTTCGATCAATTTGAGGATGGGATGGTCTTTTTAAGCCTGGAAGCCTATGCGCATCCAAAAACCGCGTCCCTGGTGATGCGAATGTTCGACGCATATAACTGGTGGCAGAATGATTTCTTTGCACCTTTTCAGAAATACCAGGGACTATTGACGTTTTTACGACAGACGCATACCCTGCCATTGGTCACCCGTCTGTTTGAAAAGGATCTGTGCCGCAATACTCGGGAACAGGTTAATCTCTATACCTACCGCACACCGGATTACATGCTGAGCTGCGCCCAGGATTATCGGGCCGGCTATGGCGGCGATCAGCAGCATATCTGGCAGGCTACCCTTGGCCCTAACGCCGTCTGCTTTACAACCCACCCACCTAAACGAGAAGGGGCCAGCCCCAATTATTGGACTGGCTCCGGGAATCTGCCGCGTGCCGCTCAAATCAAAAATGTAGTGATCGCGGTCTACAAGATTTCGAAAGCACCGGCCCTGTATGTACCCAATCAATACTTCTTCACCCATGCCTGGCTGCCGCGCGACCAGTTCGATCAGGTAATAGAGCAAGACGGATGGATCTTTGCTCGTCGGGATCAGGGTTTCCTGGCGTTACGCTCGCAGCAACCTTATCGCTGGCAAGATATGCCTGGCGAGGATTACCAACGCGAGATCATCGCCGATGGGCGGCAGAATATCTGGATTTGCGAACTGGGACGAGAGGCGATCGATGGTCCCTTTGAAAATTTCGTTCGCCGCATCAGCCAATCGCAACCGGAATATGATGGGCTACAAGTCGTCTATCCGTCCCCATCTCGCGGCCGGTTGGAATTCGGCTGGCAAGGTCCTTTACGCCAGGAAGGCCGAATTGTTCCCCTTGATGACTACCCGCGTTACGAGAATCCCTATTTGCAGGCCGAATTTGGAGCAGACTGGTACGATATACGCCTGGGAGGCAAGCATTTCATGCTCGATTTTGAAACCGGTGAACGGGGAGAAGTTGCATAACCAATCCCCAAAAGGGCAGCCGCTATCATCTTGATCAATCATCAAAGCAATGAGATGTTCAGATCATTAATCCATAGACAACATGCCACACGATATCTGCCCAGAAATGCACACCGCTCGCCGCCAGCAAACCATCCCGCCGGAACGCTATCCCGGCCACCAACCCGAGCAGGCCATTCAGGGTAACAAGCTCAACCAATAACGCTGGCGACAAGGCTGCAGGAGTGCTGACACCTGCTAACACCATCGCCGTTCCCAAATGACCGGCTGCGAATGCCAGCGCTCCAACCAGATTGGCGATCCAGAAGATCACTTGATCATTCTGCCGTCCAGGTAATAGCTTACGAGATAACCAGGTCAGGATTGCGGCCCACAAGCTCGTTACAAACAGACGGAACATAACCTCTTCACCAATGCCAGCCGTCAGGGAGGCCAGGATCGAGGCTGGAAAAGCAGGATGGGCAAATCCCACAAAGCTGGTGAATCGTTGGGTCAATAAATCGACCACGACCAGGATCAACCCGACTGCCGCGCCAAAAAGGATTGGCCGCAGGAACAGATCGCGGCCGCTGGCGTCCACCCGATAAATACCGGGCCAGCCCAGCCGGCGCGCCAGCAGCAGGCCGATCAAGCCCAGGCCGGTATAGATCACCAGGATAAGAACGGCGTTGCCCAGAGCCATCTGCCAGGCCGGCATAGTCACCTCAGTAACATTGGTGAAAGCTGCGCTCATATCCAAAGAGCCACCGGGCACAAAGATAAAAACCACTGCCGCCAGGATATAGATGCCGATCAGTAACATGAGCAATTTTATTTGGGACAAGCTTCTTAACCCGCTCATTTCACATCCTCCACGTTCATCTCATTTGCTACAATTTTTGAGTTCTCCCCATCTGCTCGGCATCAGGGTTACCAAAGGCAAAAAAGGCCTGGTCGCAATTGCGGTCAGACCTTTATATCCGATTAAGCAGCAGACGCCTGAGTGAGGGGGGCACCCAAGCGTCTGCTACCCCATAGTTTACTCAATTTACATCTAAACAATACAACGATTCCATTGCAAGTTTATCGCAAACCTCAATACTTGTCCGATAATTTACCGGATAGGGTGCGCTAAATGTTTGTGGATTTGGTGCTCGATTTGTGCGGCCTCAGCCGCACAAATCGAGCACCAAAAATAATTATCTACAACATTTGCATGCACCCACCAGATTGAGTGCATTCGAGATTTGACTGCATCCATGACTTGCCCGGGGGCTTAAAGATCAAGCAGCTGGGTGAGGGGGGCACCCAGCTGCTTGATAGTGATATGATACCGGATTGTGCCAGAGGTAACGATGCATTTTCGTTGCAAAATCATTATTAACTTAACCATATCACATTCGAAGAAATCTCCCAAATTCTGATATGCGGGCCGTCCGTCACACGGGGGCACTCAAATTGTGTAGATTGTGGTGTTCGGTTTGGGCGGCTTTAACCGCCCAAACCGAACACCACATTTTTCTTCTACAACATTTGCATGCTCCCCGCCACACACATCAGGATTTGGGTATCCTTTTTCGTGCGACAATGGCAAATTAACCAGGCACCGAGGAATTACCGCTTGCGCCGTTTTCCTCCTCGGCGAGATTTCTGCTTGCTGCTCTGATCCTTTTTAGGCGCTGCAGGCGTGCTGATAGGAGGCAGTTCCGGTGGCTGGTGCATCCATTCGTGGTATGTATCATCGAGCAACATCGCCAACAGAGCCTGGCCGTCCTCATCATCAGCCAGTTCCTTTACTAGCGGCAAAAAGCGCTGCATGCGCTCAATCTGCAGACGGTCGCGTTCGCGCAGGCGCGCTTCCAACTGACCAATCAACCGTTGGGATACCAGGTTTTCGACGTCTTCATCCTGCGGCAAGGGACGCTCTTCAAACTCAATGTTGTAATGGGCAGCAATGTGGGTCAACTGGCGCTTTTCCTGAAAATTGATCAACGTGATTGCCGTCCCGCTGGCGCCGGCCCGCCCCGTACGACCAGCCCTGTGAATATAAGCTTCCAGATCGTCCGGAGGTTCGTATTGGATGACATGTGAAAGATCCGGGATATCCAGCCCGCGGGCCGCAACGTCCGTGGCGACCAGAAACCTCAACTTACCGTCTCGCAGACGCTTCAATACCCTTTCGCGCGCGTCCTGCGAAAGATCAGAACTGATCTGGTCGGCGTTATACCCAAAACGCTGTAATACTGCCGTCACATAGTTAACTCTCATTTTCGTATTGCAGAAAATAATCGCTTGATGAGGCAACTCCATCTCGATAATTCTCACCAGGGAACGGTCTTTATCCATCCCGGGCGTCATGTAGTAGACATGCTCCATGTCTTCGACGTGTACATGATCGCGGCTCAGGCTCAGGAAGCCCGGCTCATTCAGGAACTGCCTGGCTAACCGGATCACATGAGCCGGTATGGTGGCTGAAAACATGTACCCGTTGATGTCCCTTCGGGGCAGAAAATCCTGAATACGGACCATATCCGGATAAAAACCCATCGACATCATGCGATCGGCCTCATCAAATACAATGATCTTCAAATGTTCCAGTGACAGATTGCGTTTGATCAGGTGATCCAGGATGCGACCGGGGGTGCCGACAACCAGGTGGGCGCCCTCTTTAAACGCCTTGATCTGGGGTTTATAACTTGTCCCTCCATAAACCGCCACCGTTCGCAAACCACTGTCGCCAGCCAGCAAAGCTGCGTCGGCCGTCACCTGCTGGGCCAGTTCGCGAGTAGGCGCCAACACCAGAGCTTGACAGGTTTTCTGGTGAATATCCACCTGCTCAAGAATTGGCAGCACAAAGGCCCCGGTTTTACCGCTGCCAGTACGCGCCTGCACCATCAAATCTCGTCCGACCCGCAGATAGGGGATTGCCCTGGCCTGCACCGGCATAAGTTCCGTCCAGCCAGCCCGGGCGATAGCATCTTTCATCACGCCCGGCAAGTGATCGATCCCTACGGGAGGCAGTGCGTCTTGCGGCTCGGCCAACTCTACTGAATGGTCAATCATCTCTTCTTCCATCATTTATCTTCTCATTCCTCCCCTAAATATTGCCAGCTCTTTCGGAAACTCTGTGAGAGTTCCCAGGTTTTTGGGGGACGAGCGTGTGTCCGCACGCTCACAACCCTAAATCTGGGTACCACTCAGGAAATCTCAAAGAACCATTTTGCTTTTTCCAACACAACTACGAAATAATGCAATCATCCGCATCGTCCGCTAAAAAAGCCGCCTGGAGATATTCCATGCGGCTTATCAGGTGCCCCAGGCGGGAGTTGAACCCACAACCTCGGCCTTAGGAGAGCCTCGCTCTATCCATTGAGCTACTGGGGCAGGTCCCCAGAATTATAACACTCCAAGCCGTCACGGTCGAACAATCGGATGACTCTCTCGGGAATTAACCGGATACCATCCTAACAATTCCCAATGAGTGATCGGTCGGATATGGTGGTGGATTGGCGTAAAACCACAGGCAGCGACAACAACAACGGTTCCGATCAATCCACTTTGCCTGTTGCGATGGCCGCTTTTACTTCACCAATGGCTTTCGTGATCTCTATCTCACGCGGGCAGGCAATCGTGCAATTAAAAATAGTGTGGCAGCGAAAAACGCCAAACTGGCTGTTCAAGATTTTCAGCCTTTCGGCTGCGCCTCGGTCCCGGCTATCGAAGATAAAGCGATGGGCATTGACGATTGCAGCCGGGCCAACGTACTTCTCATTGGACCAGTATGATGGGCAGGAAGTGGTGCAAGCCGCGCACAGGATGCACTTGGTCGTATCATCGAAGCGTTCACGTTCTTCCTGGCTCTGCAGCCGTTCGGTCGCGGGAGGCTTTTCATCGTTAATAAAGTATGGCAAGACGGAACGATAATGCTCGAAGAATGGATCCATGTCTACGATTAGATCTTTCAGAACCTGCAAACCAAGCAGTGGCTCCACCGTGAAATGCGTCCCTGGAATATCCTTTACCAGGGCCTTGCACGCCAGGTAATTACGTCCATTGATCCGCATGGCATCCGAGCCACATACCCCATGGGCACACGACCGGCGGAAAGAAAGCGTGCCGTCAATGTGGCCCTTGATATATTCCAAAATATCAAGGATGCGCTCGGTTGGTTCTGCATCCACGGTATAAGACTCATAATGAGGCTTTTTATCCTTTTCAGGGTTGTAGCGGTAAATTTTGAGTGTAACTTGCATAGATGATTTCCTTTCCTGGTAACCTTTCAACTGAAGCGCCATTTGCCTCAGGCTGGTCTTTGTGTTTGCTTAGTACACTCTTTCCTTGGGCTCAAATTTTGTTTTCACCACAGGCTTATATCCCAGCTTGATTTTTCCATCGATTTGCCAGGCCAGGGTATGCTTCATCCAATTCTTATCATCGCGTTTCGGAAAATCCTCGCGGGCATGGGCCCCTCGACTCTCTTTACGAGCGAGTGCAGAGACAGCCGTCACTTCAGCCAGTTCCAGCAAATTACCCAATTCCCAGGTGTTCAAAACGTCGGTATTGTAAATTTTGCCCTTATCGTCAACTTTCACAAATTTGAACCGCTCCTGTAATTCACGAATAGTCTCAACTGCTTTCTGCATGCCTTCCTCGGTGCGGAAAACACCCACATCGTCATTCATAACGCTCTTCATGTCTAAAGCGATATCGGCTGCCCGCTCAGTTCCGTCGCCCCCCAACAGGGATGCAAATTGAGACCTGGCGAAATCATCGGCATCTGCAGGCAGCGGTGGGAAGGTAGCCGTTTTAACATATTCAGCAGCCCTCAACCCGGAGTGTTTCCCAAAGACCAATAAATCCAATAATGAATTGGTCCCCAGGCGGTTCGCCCCGTGCACGGAGACACAAGCAACCTCTCCGGCAGCAAACATCCCTGGTAGTACGGTGTGCTTATCATCAATGACGACCTCCCCGAATTTATTGGTGGGGATTCCACCCATCGCATAATGAGCGGTTGGCTGGACCGGCATTGGTTGCATCACCGGGTCCACACCCAGGTAAGTCCTGGCAAAATCAATAATGTCTGGCAGTTTTCCCAGGATTTCTTCAGCCGTCACGACATAAGGGGAGCCATCCGGGCGTTTGCGTCCGTCTAAGGCCGCATATTTATTGATTGTCTCGGGCCTGGCATCCAGGTAAAGATAGCGCTTGCCGCCAATCCCGCGGCCGGCCTGCATCTCCAGATACATTGCCCGGCTGACCACGTCCCGGGAGGCCAAATCTTTGACATGCGGAGCGTATTCATCCATGAAACGCTCGCCCTTATCGTTGATCAGCACGCCGCCTTCACCTCGCACGCCTTCAGTGATCAAAATACCCAGCCGGTAGATTCCAGTGGGGTGAAATTGGAAAAATTCCATATCTTCAGCAGGAATACCACGCCGTAAGGCAATCGCAATGCCGTCTCCGGTGTAGGCATAAGCATTCGAAGTAATTTCCCAAATTCGGCCGTGGCCACCTGTAGCGAAGATCACCGCTTTGGCGTGAAAAATATGAAACTCACCGGTTGCCAGCTCCAAGGCTACCACACCGGCAGCTCGGCCATCCGACAGAATTAAAATCGACTACATGATATTCATCGAAAAAATTCACGTTATTCTTGATGCACTGTTGGTATAAGGTCTGCAGGATCATGTGCCCGGTGCGGTCGGCTGCATAGCAGGCTCGTCGAACTGGCTTACCGGTAATATTGTTGGTATGACCACCAAAAGGGCGCTGCGCTATAGTGCCATCTGGATTCCGCGAAAAAGGCAAGCCAAGGTGTTCCATCTCAAAAACTGCCTGGACAGCCTCGCTGCACATGAACTCAATGGCATCCTGATCGCCAAGATAATCGCTGCCCTTGACCGTATCATAAGTATGCCACTCAGGATGATCTTCTTCGGTATTGCCTAAGGCGGCTCCAACACCACCCTGGGCAGCTCCGGTGTGGGAGCGAGATGGGTATAACTTACTGAGCACTGCAGTGTTGGCCGTACGTGAGGCATATAGGGCTGCCATTAAGCCCGCTCCCCCTGCGCCAACAACGATAACATCAAACTGATGTTTTTTCATGTAGCTACTCCTCTAACACACGCGCGATGGTTTTTGATGTGAGGTGTCTCACTCTTTAGTGGTCTTCTCGCTAAGTCCTTTTACTTTGGAAAGTGATTGTAATGTTCATTTTCCTAAAGTATTTAGCGGGAGAACCATTTAGTCTTCAGGAATTTAGGATGACATAGATGGCAACAATCATTACAAACAGCCAGAGCAGGAAAACCAGGCCGCGTATAACAGGTTGCCAGAAAGAAGGGCCAGTGAAATCTTCAACCACAACCCGCAGGCCGTTGAATCCATGCGTAACCCCAAAGACAATTAGCAGCATCTCCATCACCTGCCAAAAACCATTCGCCCAACCCAGTGTGACGTCAGGGATATTACTGCTGATCACGTGATTCGGGTTGGGGAAAAATGTCCAGCGCATCAGGGTACCCAGGTCCATCTGGGTACGAGCTCCCATAATCAGGGCTGCAACCAGGCCCACAAAGGCCAAAACAATTAACGCCAACCCAGAAAGGCGCGTAAAAATCCACATTATGTATTCAAAGGTTAAGCCACGTTGAACTACTTGTGAACGCATCTGCCGTCTCCTGTCCGCTTTACCCGCCGCCTAATCCACGCCGGATAATAATAAAAATTGTCAGGCTATAGATCGGAAGAAAAACCAACCATTCGAACCATAGGGCCTCGCGCTGGTATTGTAAAAATTTCGGCCAGAAGTCGAGGATGATGATCCGAAAGCCATTAATGGCATGAAACAACACAAAAAACACTACAAAAATTTGAAAAATCCAGGATTTATAAACCGTGTTTACGGCGATAGCCCAGTCACTGCCCATCTGTTGCATGAAAAAAGAAGCGATGACATGCAGCCCAACAAATAGCAAAATGCTTAAACCGGTGATGCGATGAAGAATCCAGGCCAGCATGGGGCCGCCACCCCGGTACTTCAAACCAGTCAATAATCCTACCCTGCGATTCAAACCCATGGGTGCCTCCTTTGATATATTTTCTCGAAATAAGCAAAAGGTTCAGGACCACAATGAAGTATAGTCCAGGATAACCGGTTGGTCCAATTTCAATTATTCCATTTGAAATTCACCTTAGAATAGTGACATTGCTCATCCCTTAATAGTCTCAAATATCCTTATCAAGGTCTGCCTTTTATTCTACAATAAAGGTGAGAATTGGGAGTTACAGATCTTCCTGGTGCGTGTACACCCCTCTCATCAAGATTACCAATTGATCTGTTCCTTTGAGCAATAGATGGGTTAATCCAGGCTGCAGACTGGTAATTCCCGATAAACGATAAACCTTTTATTCTCAAAGTACAGCATCCGGTGTTAGAATTTGTTAAAATTCTGGCAGTTTAACTCCGGGCATTCTCAATGCCCATTGTATCACTGGCGTAAGGGCAGATGCACATAAAACCAGAAAATTCGTCGATCAAAGGAGGAATTTGTGTCTGATTCGCACCACCTAGAACGCCGCGACTTTGTCAAAATTGTGGTGGCTTTTGTGGGCACAGTCATTGGAGGCATTGTGGGGTTGCCTGCCATCGGCTACCTGATTTCACCTGCCACGAAAACCCAGACATCCGAAGCCTGGATTCCGTTAGGCCCATTAGAAAATTATCCGGTCGATACCCCCACCCTCTTTAGCTTCACTCGCTCTCAGGTGAATGGTTGGGAAAAAACAGTCAACAGTTATGGTGCCTACGTTGTACGGAAAAGCGATAACTCGATTACCGTCTTTTCAAATATGTGCACCCATCTGGCCTGTCGAGTGAAGTGGACCGCAGACATTCAAGAGTATGTCTGTCCCTGCCATGATGGGCATTTCGATGCCCAGGGCGACGTAGTCTCCGGGCCGCCACCAAAGCCCCTGATCGAGTATGAGACCAAACTCGAAGAGGGCAACCTGTTCATTCACTTCGTGGAGGGTTGACATGGCATCAAGACTATACGAATGGCTGGATGAACGGCTGGGCCTTGGAACAATCTATGACACCGTTTTCGATCGCAATGTTCCCAAAGTAAACTGGTTCTATACCCTGGGGAGCGCCACACTTTTTTTGTTTACCATGCAGGCGGTCACCGGCATCTTCCTGACAGTGTACTATGTACCATCGCCTGACCATGCCTACGACAGCATCCAATACATCATGAATGGGGTTGCCTTCGGATGGTTGATTCGCGGCATCCATCACTGGGGCGCCACTTTGATGGTTATTACTGTGTTCCTGCACATGCTGCGAACGTTTTACTTTGGCGCCTATAAATTCCCTCGCGAACTGACCTGGCTGACCGGTGTATTCCTGCTCCTGTCTACGCTCGGGATGGGTTTTACAGGCTACTTGCTGCCCTGGAATCAAAAAGCCTACTGGGCGACGACGGTCGGAACTGAAATTGCCGGTACGGTCCCGTTCATTGGTACTTTCATCGAATCAGTCTTGCGGGGAGGCAACGATCTTAGCGCGGTCACACTGGCCCAATTCTTCTCGGTACATATCTGGTTCCTGCCTGCCATCATCATCTCACTGATCGGCGTCCACCTTTACATGGTGATCCGGATTGGCATCAGTGCTGTACCCAGCAACGAAGATTAGGCCCAGGAGAGCCCTGCAATGAATGAAGAACAAAAGAAAAGCTATCTGGCAAAATACAAACAAGCCAAACAGCGCGGTGAAAAATTCTTCCCCGAATCGCTTTATAAAGACCTGATCGTCTCCTTTGGGATTTTTATCCTGCTGGTCATGCTGGCAATCTTTATCGGTGTAAAGGCTGAACCGCCCGCCGATCCCAGTGATTCAGCTTATATTCCTCGACCCGAATGGTACTTCCTGTTCCTGTTCCAGATGCTCAAGTACTTCCCGGGGCAGATCGAATGGGTAGGGACCGCGATTATTCCGGGCCTTGCGGTAGCAGCCTTGCTGCTGCTGCCATTCTACGATCGTAATCCAAAACGGCACTGGTCCAGCCGGAAATTTGCCGTAGCCGTGATGACAGTTGTCGTCATTGGTATGGTGGCGCTGACGATCATCGCGGCGGCGACCACCCCACCCCAAGAGGAGACCAACGTCGCCAATACGATCAGCGAAAAAATCGTCCAGGGGCAGGACCTCTATTCGGTTCAATGCGTTGAATGTCATGGACCGGATGGCGAAGGTGGTGAAATTCAAGGGGTAGAAGGCCTGGAAGGGGTGGTCTTGAAGTCGATCAGCAGCACGGATGAGATGTATACCCGGACAGACCAGACTTTCTTCAATATTATTGATTATGGCCAGCCTGACCTGGGCATGCCGCCCTTTGGGTTGGGGTATGGCGGAGAACTGTCCCGGGCGGATATTGATGCGATTGTGACTTTCATGCGCTACACCTGGGATGACCGGGCTGAGATTCCTGTTGAGGCCGCCGCAGCATCCGCAATCCCCACGCTGGCTCCGAACGAGGTGCCGTCTTATGAAGTCCACATCCAGCCGATCATAAAACGCTACTGCATTTCCTGTCACCGGCCCGGCAAGGAGAATAACAATTACTTGATGGGCAACTACGATGAAATCATGAACAGTGGCGATAACGCCCCGAACGTTATTCCCGGTGATCTGAACTCAAATCTTATTCGCATGATCCATCGCGAAGATATTGATGCTGGCGGACCGATGCCGCCCACCAAGGCCCTGCCAGAAGAATATGTGACCCTCTTTGAACGTTGGGTAGCGGGTGGTGCACCGAATACGGCTGCAGACGCGGCGGCCGTCTCACCCACCGGCGCAGAGACGCCAGCGACAACGCCGGAACCGGCCCCAACAGCCACCCCATAGATCTGACCTCACCAAGTCACTTTGACAAACAACAGGAGGCTGCGCAGAAATAGCAAGCGCAGCCTCCTGTTATTTTCTCAGGCATTTACCCAGGGACAAACACGCCCCGGATCAAATTCTATCAATCCATCAGTCCATCTTGGCAATCATGGCCTCGCCAAATTGACTGGTGCTCAATTTGGTAGCCCCTTCCATGAGCCGGTGAAAGTCGTAGGTAACCGTTTTGGCGGCAATCGCGCCTTCCATACCTTTGACAATCAGGTCCGCAGCTTCGTCCCAACCCATATAACGGAACATCATCTCGCCCGAAAGGATGACAGAACCGGGATTTACGACATCCTTATCGGCATATTTAGGCGCTGTGCCGTGCGTGGCCTCGAAAACGGCATGTCCAGTCGTGTAATTGATATTGCCTCCTGGCGCAATACCGATCCCGCCAACCTGGGCGGCCAGGGCATCCGATAGATAATCGCCATTCAAGTTCATGGTTGCCAGGACATCAAATTCGCGCGCCCGCGTAATCGTTTGCTGGAAGACGATATCGGCAATCACATCTTTGACAAGCAGCTTGCCGGCTTTGAGCGCTGCATCCTGCTCCGCATTGGCAGCTGCCTCACCTTTCTCCGCGCGGGTGCGTTCCCATTGGGACCAGGTGTACACCCGATCTGCAAAATCGCTCTCCGCCACTTCATAACCCCAGTTTCTAAAGGCGCCCTCGGTATACTTCATAATATTGCCTTTATGTACCAGGGTAACACTGCTACGATTGTTTTCCAAAGACCATTGAATAGCAGCTCGCACCAGTCGCTGGCTGCCTTCTTTTGAAACCGGTTTAATTCCAATCCCAGATGTTTCTGGAAAACGCATCTTGGCATATTCTGCCGGAAATTGCTCCTTCAACACAGCCAGGAACTGCTCATTTTCAGGCGTGCCATATTCAAACTCAATCCCGGCATAGATATCTTCAGTATTTTCTCGAAAAACAACCATATCGACATATTCAGGGTGTTTGACGGGAGAAGGCACCCCGGCATAATAACGAACCGGACGCTGGCAGACGAATAAGTCTAAGGCTTTGCGTAAAGCCACATTTAACGAGCGGATACCGCCGCCGATCGGGGTAGTCAATGGGCCCTTGATACCCACCAGGAATTCGCGAAAAGCTGCGACTGTCTCATCAGGCAGCCATGAGCCAAATTGATCATAAGCCTTTTGGCCGGCGAAAACTTCCATCCAGTGGATCTTCCGCTGGCCTTTGTAAGCCTTTTCGACAGCAGCATCCAGCACACGCACAGAGGCGCTCCAGATATCCCGTCCAGTACCATCACCCTCCACGAATGGGATGATCGGATTATCTGGCACCCGAAGATGCCCATTTTTTATGGTAATTTTCTCCCCACCCGCTGGGATTTCAACATTTTCATACGTCATTACTAGCTCTCCCTTGTAAAAATTGGATTGTTTCGGTTCCTATCCGTCAGCAACTGCTTGTTTCGAATAGAATGGTCAGCTTGGTTAACGCTGCTTGAATTGACAGCGTTATGGTTGACCAATTACATAAAACCGGTTTCCCTCATTGGATGCAAAATTGCGCCAACGGTTACAGATAACAACATGCTATAATCGATTCCGATGTGACGTCTGCTCAAATTTTCACACATTGCACCGATGTGGCAGGCTGCAAAGTGATTATATCTGATCTACATGAGTTCGGAGTCACAGTCCATTGAACGGGAGCATGCAAATGTTGTAGAAGATAAATGTGGTATTCGGTTTGGGCGGCTAAAGCCGCCCAAACCGAATACCACAATCTACACAATTTGAGTGCTCCCCATTGAACGGGAAGTATTCGAATGTGGTAGAAAATTAGATGAGGGGGCATCCACTACCTATAAATTCCAGCTGGTACAAACACCTTATGACCATCGATAAATTTTCACCACAATTTACTACATCGGCTCCAGATGGATCGAACTGGCACACTCTGAGAGCAGAAGAAATCCTTCAACACTTGCAAACCTCAGAAGACCGTGGACTATCATCGGAAGAGGTCGAAATCCGATTGGAACAATACGGTCCCAACATGTTGACCGAAGCGCCTCCCACAACATTTTGGCAATTGTTGTGGGAGCAATTTAATAATTTCGTAGTGATATTGCTCATCGTTGCAGCCATTATTTCGGCCGTGTTGGGCGATTATATTGAAGCGGCTGCCATTATGGCGATCGTTATTCTGAATGCTGGCCTTGGGATCGTGCAGGAACGCAGGGCTGAACAGGCTTTAGCGGCCTTGCGTCAGCTGGCCGCTCCTGAGGCCCACGTTATCCGCGACGGATCTCGGCAGGTTGTTGCTGCGCGGGAACTGGTGCCCGGTGATCTGGTGCTGCTGGAAGCCGGCAATTATATTCCCGCCGATGTGCGCCTGATGGAAGCGATCAATTTGCGGGTGGAAGAAGCCGCCCTGACGGGCGAATCAATTCCCGTGCAAAAAGACGCCTCGGCCCATTTGGAGACCGACATCCCGATCGGCGACCGCAAGAATACCGCTTTTATGGGCACCCTGGTCAATTATGGCCGCGGCAAAGCTATTGTTGTGGCGACCGGAATGCGGACCCAAATTGGCATGATCGCCGAGATGCTGCAATCAGTCCAGCAAGAACCAACGCCGCTCCAGCGCAGGTTAGATCAGCTCGGGAGAACCCTGGGTTGGGCATCTCTGGCCGTTTGCGGGCTGGTCTTTATCGTCGGCGCTTTGCGCGGGACACCGATTCTGGAAATGTTCATTCTGGCAGTCAGCCTCGCCATTGCGGCTGTCCCGGAAGGTTTGCCGGCCGTTGTTACCATCAGCCTGGCGCTGGGTATGCGTGAAATGATCAAGCGCCACGCCCTGATCCGCCGCTTATCATCAGTTGAAACCCTCGGCTCAGCAACCGTTATTTGCTCCGACAAAACCGGGACGCTGACCCAAAATGAAATGACGGTCACCCAAATGTGGGTTGACAATCAATTTGTCGATGTAACGGGGAGTGGATACATCCCTTTCGGTGAATTTAAGATCGCTGGGAATACTGTAAAGCTGACGGATTACCCTGCGGCCCTGACAACCTTATGGATTGCGGCCCTGAACAATGATGCCAATCTTGAAATGAGTGGGACTTCGGGCCCGCAACAAACCTACCGGATGGTAGGCGATCCGACCGAAGGCGCAATGGTTGTAGCGGTTGTCAAGGCTGGCGCTTATCTGGGCGATTTGCACGGCGCTTATCCGCGTGTACAGGAAATCCCTTTTGACTCTGGAACGGAAACGGATGGTCACCATCCATAGCGTCAGCGATCCACGGGCTGAAGATATTTCTCCATTTTATGATGACCAGAATCGAGAATGGTTAGCGATCACGGTAAAAGGCGCCCCGGACATGGTGCTCGGCTTATGCACGTATTACCAGCGCATGGATGACCATACAGCTGTGTTGGATGACGCCTATCGACAAAAAATCATGGCAGCCAATGATGTCATGACCCAAAATGCCCTGCGAGTGTTAGGGTTAGCCTATCGCCTCCGGCAGGACGTTCCGGATATGGAAAACCATGCGGATGTAGAGAGCGATCTGGTATTCGTGGGCCTGATCGGGATGATCGATCCTCCAAGGCAAGAAGTGCCACCTGCCCTGGAACTTGGACGCAAAGCAGGCATCCGAACCGTTATGATTACAGGCGATTATCCTAATACAGCCCGGGCGATTGCAGAATTGATCGGATTGCTGCAGTCTGGACACCTGGTGTTGACTGGCAGCGACCTGAATCAAATGGATGATACAGAGCTTCAAAGCAAGGTCGAGAACACCGATGTATTTGCCCGGGTCTCGCCCGAACACAAAATGCGCATCGTCGAGGCCCTGCGGGCCAACGGTGAAGTGGTAGCGATGACAGGAGATGGCGTCAACGACGCGCCCTCTATCAAGCGCGCTGACATCGGTGTGGCGATGGGTATTACGGGCACCGATGTTGCCAAGGAAAGCGCTGATATGGTGCTGACCGACGACAATTATGCCAGTATCGTTTCGGCCGTCGAACAGGGTCGGGTCATTTACAGCAACATCAGGAAATTCGTTTATTACTTGCTATCCTGCAATCTGGCGGAAATCGCGATCATCTTTCTGGGAACTTTGTTTACCCGCAGTTCTCCACTGACCGCCATTCAACTACTGTGGCTTAACCTGATTACTGATGGGGCGCCGGCACTGGCCCTGGGGACCGAGAAAGGCGATCCGGATATTATGAATCAGCCGCCACGGCCGCCGTCCGAGCCAATCATCAACCGCTTCATGCAAATTGGGATTGCTGTGCAGACCATTGCGATCACCACGGTAACCCTGATCGCTTATATCGTTGGGCTCAGGCTTCATCCTGAAGCGCCTGAATTTGCAGAAACGATGGCTTTCGTTACCCTTTCATTTTCGGAACTGGTGCGCGCTTATACTGCGCGTTCAGAACGCTATCCGCTGTTAAAAATTGGGGTATTCAGCAACAGGAACATGAATCTGGCCGTGATTTCATCACTGGCTCTGCTGCTGGCTGTCATTTACATCCCTTTCCTACAGCCTATCTTTAACACCACATCTTTAGGTTGGGCTCAATGGGAATTGGTTTTACCGCTGTTGCTGATCCCCTCGATCGCGGCTGAAATCACCAAATATATCGCCAGTCTGCGGTCAAATCAAGCCAAATAAAGTCTCCTTGGGAATTCCTGTGGTGGTACCCCAGATTTGGGGAGGTGGGGCGGGGAGTATTCGAATGTTGTGGAAAATGAATTGTGGTGTTGTCAAAGTATGCAAATTTCTGTCAGGCGTAGATGACATACTGGCGGAGAAATTGCTCCAGCGTCTTGTAAAAGTGTTCAATCGTTTCGGGCTTGCGAAAGCCATGACCTTCACCTGGATAAACATGGTAAATATGAGGCACATTACGTTGTTTCAAAGATGCAACCACCTCGTCGGATTGTTTTCGAGGGACCACCTGGTCATCTTCACCCTGGAAAATTGCCACGGGATCTTGAATTTTATCGACAAAGAAAATTGGCGAGCGCTGGTAATACAATGAGGCTGCCTCGGGCAGCTCACCGATCAGCGAGTCAGAATAGTGAGCCTCAAACTTGTGTGTTTCTGCTGCCAGCGTAAACTGATTGGACACCGCATATAAGCAAACACCGGCTTTGAAGAGTCCCGGAAAATCTTCCAGCGCTTTCAAGGCTGTGAAACCACCAGCGCTGCCCCCCATGATGACCATCTTCTCAGGATCAACGAGGTCTTGTTCTGCCAGGTATTTTGCTCCAGAAGCCGAATCCTGGACATCATAAATGCCCCACGCTCCTTTGAGAGCATCTCGATAAGGACGCCCATAACCAGTGCTGCCGCGATAATTAACATCCAGAACAGCATAGCCGCGGCTGGTAAAGAATTGAACCTGGGGGTTGAACGAAGCGCCCCGCTGGCTGGTTGGACCGCCGTGAACCAAAACCATTAAAGGCGGTTTCCCAATCCCTTCAAACTGCTCACTGATGGGGGCATAGAACAAGCCGTGCACCTGGCCTCCGTCCATCCCCGCCCAACGAATGGCTTCAGCACGCGCATAGGCTTCCGGGGAAATCTCCTCAGCCTGGGTTCTTTTCATCACATGAACGGGTCTGGCCTCCGGCGCAGCCTGATTGACCCGCTCATCGACTGGTACAGTGATCAATCTTAAGGGGATCTGATCGCCAGAAGCCAGCAAAGCTAATACCGGCGGTTCGAGCGGACTGGGCGTTACTGCTATTTGTTCGAGGCTGGTATAAGCTGGGTCCAACTGCAAACGTTCTTCACTGCCACTCTCAAGATTCAACTGCCATAACTGGCTGATTCCATCCTGGTTGCGCAGGAAGAAAATACGGTCGCCTGCTGGGCTGAATTGATAAGTCCGCAAACCCTGTACCCAGGCCGGCAGACCGTGTTCGGCTAAAGTTTTGGTAAGCTGGCGGGTGCTTCCATCTTCCAGATCCAGTAGATAAATCTGCCACCAACCGCTGACGTCGGAAATATAAGCCAGCCGCTTTCCATCCGGAGAAAATTGCGGTTGGAAAATCGAGATGTTTTCGTTGCCTGCCAAAGTCCGGATATCCGTGATAATTGGCAGCCCGTTTGCCATGATCTGCAGATGGCCCAAATTTAAACAGGTGCCATCCCAGGGCATATTGGGATGATCCCAGGCGATCCAGGCAATTTGCCAGCCATTCGACGCCGTTGCAACCGGGCACCAGGCCGGCTGCATATAAAAATCATTGCCAGAAACCAGTTTCTGGGGCCAATATTTGCCGGCCGTATCAACAATCGCCAGGCTATCCTCTCCCTGATAACTGTGAACATAGAGCAACCAACGTCCGTCTGGCGATTTGCTTGGAGCCGCGGCCATGCCAAATGCAGGCGTAATGGGCACTGGCTGTCCATATCCCGATGGTTGGCGAAGAATATTTCCCAACTCAGCATCAATAAAATAAACTGCATGCCGTCCAACTCCAAAATCACCTCCCCCATAACCCACCCTGGCTCGAGCAGAATAGTCGCTGTTCAGATCGCGCGGCGCCTGACCATCCGCCGGGTTAACAACCACAACACTGCGACCGGATCGCCCTTCATGCCAGAATAGTTGCCCGTTCTCATCCCAGGCCATATCCGTAATACGCAGACCATGGGCCAAACTGATTGGACTGATGGGGCTGCTCCATAAACCAAACTGACGTCGCTTTTTCTTTGACATTCGTATAAGCTCACTTTCTTGATCGTTTACTCGCCTGTCATTCTACCCACATATTTACCTTGGCAATGTCACATTCGAAGAAATCTCGCCAAATTTTGATGTGTGGGTGGCGGCGGCCGCCACACACACATCAAAATTTCGCAGTATACCTGCTTGGCTGAATGTGACATTGACAAACTACAATTCCGAAAGATCGGCAAGTTTAATCTCTACTTGTTTGAATTGAAAACTACGTCGATGGATCGCGCACATCCCCTGTCGCTCGATCGCCAACCGGTGGGCTTTGGTGCCATATCCTTTATGAGTACGGAAACCATAACCCGGGTAGATAGCATCCATACTTTCCAGCCAGTGATCACGGGAAGTCTTCGCCAAGACCGACGCTGCAGCGATGCTCAAACTGCGAGCATCACCCTTAACCAATGAAGTTTGGGGCACAATAGACCCGGGTAGACGCAAGAAATCCAACAGCAGGTGCTGCGGGGCAATCGACAGCGCAGCCATAGCTCGGCTGGCCGCCAGTAAAGTTGCCGAGACGATTCCTATTGCGTCCACCTCCAAGTGGGAGGCATAACCCACCCCCCAGCCTAATGCCAGGGCTTGAATCTGGACGGCCCATTCTTCTCGCTGGCTGGGCGTCATTTGTTTGGAATCCCGAACTCCTGCTAAGCGGTCCGCGATGTTGCCATCTGGCGGTAGAATGACCGCTCCAGCCACGACCGGTCCGGCCAACGCGCCGCGCCCGGCTTCGTCGATCCCAGCCACAAGCTGTTTTCCTTTGGTCCAGAGTTCACTTTCAAAGCTCAGATCGGGCGATTCAGGCAATTGCGCCAGATCAAATTTTCGCATGATAACGACCTTGTATCGCATTTAAGCAGATTTTAGCAAATCAATCGCCATTTGGAACGAATCCCTCAACACACTCACTTTACTATCGGGATTGAAGTACCAGGGAACAGGCAACTCAACAATCCTATAGCCCCATTGGCGAGCGATAAATAAGATTTCTACATCGAAGGCCCAACCCGTTAAGGTTTGCTGTGCAAACAGGACTTCCGCAGCCTCTGCCTTCCAGCACTTGAACCCGCATTGAGTGTCGTGAAAAATGGGTAATGCGACCACTCAAATCAACAGGTTGAACAAACATCCAACGATATGCCGGTAAGCAGGCTCATTATAACGGATCGCGCCAGGTGCCTCCCGTGACGCGATCCGCGATTTCGAAATCATTCAGTTGAGGTGGAAGAAAACGGTTGATCTGCTCGATGGGCATTGAAAAGTCGGCATCGCACATAAACCGGTACGCGCCGCGAGCAGCCAACATGCCGCGGCGGACAGCCATTCCCTTGCCACGTTGCTCCTCTTGAAGCACACGTAAACCCGAATGGCGGGCAGTAAATTGACCTGTAATCTCCAGGGTACGATCCTGGCTGACATTTTCCACGACCAGGACTTCAATCGGATAAGTCTGTTCCCGTAAAAAACAAACGCCTGCTCCAATGTTTTGGGCAGGCGGCGTTCTTCATTATGTGCAGGGATAATGATTGAGAGGAATGGTTCCGGCAAGGTCACGCTCAAAGGTCAGGATGTCAACAAGATGAGGAAAACAAAAGCCGAGAGAATGATGATATTGACCAAAACCATCAATCCGAGCACAATCAGTTGACGTTTATTAAAAGGTATTCTCTTAAATAATGGCGCTTCACCAGATTGATAAACCACATCTGGCGTTCTACGTACCTTTTTCGAAGGAACATCCTGAAAAGAGAACGCATCTTGCATCTGAGCTGCCGTTTTTGCTGCCTCTCGCTCTGCTAACTGCTCCCCTCCCAGGACATTGACAATGCGCTGGGTCGTTTCTTTATCAAAAAATGCAGGAGATTGAGCCAATCCAGCGCCAAACCGATCGAGTGCATCCGCCTGGACGACCCGGACGGCGGGGCGAATCGTATCGACATGAATACCAGGATCAGTAAATATCAGAACAGCGTCGACGTCTGCCTGCTCGAAATTTCGGGCTGCCAGATAGGCTTGCACAGCTTTTGCCATCAATGAAGTGCGCTGGAGCAAGTTCGGCCTGGCGAGCTTAAAGTTCTGAGTGCGGTCATCCATTTGTTCCCAGGATTCTTCCTTGGCCCGATAAACGCCCTTGATCGAACTGGCATAGATTACACGCACACCTGGCGGTCCAACCAAAACAAGAGGAACGGGGACTTCGGGATCGTCCAACGGCACTGAACGCAACATCACGTATTGGTTGTCTAACAAGCGCTGGAGGGTTTCAATCACCACGTTCTCAGCAGCTGGATCGCTGGTTGAATCATCAAACTTTAATGCTTTGCGGAATACGCCGGAAATATCCATACGGCGATCAGATGTAACTTTGGCGGAGAGGTTAATCACTCTCATTTTTCATTCCTCCATGAGCCTTGAACTCTGCCCGAAACCAGATCCATTGCAACAGCGTTGGGTAGCGCTCCAGTCAAACCTGCCGTTTGGGATCCATTGCTCGCTCTAACAGGCCAGATAGCGCTGCAACAGGAATATATTCTCTCGCACTAACTGCTGACGATAATTTTCCAGATCCAATGCCGAAACGCGTTTGAAAATCAAGTCGCCCATTAAATCATCAGATGATAACAAGCGATAATAATCTTCAACCGGTATGCCCTGACGGGCAGCAAAAACCTCGACCGTTTTGATTGTAGAACCTGGGTGCAATTGGTATGCCAGGAAATCTCGCCATTGAACCAGGTAAAAATCGGATGTAAACGGCAGCCAATTGACGGGAGTTGCCCTGGCCAGTTCGGCGCCTGTTCTGGCAGGTAAGGCTGGTAAGATGCGTTGATCGAGATAGGATCGCAAGACATTGTGCAAGTAGAGCCGCTGCTTGAACGTCTCCCACCGGCAGGCAGGCCCGAAAACAGGTTCATAGATTTGCTCTATCCAGAACCAATCCGCTTGCAGGTGACAGAGATAACCAGCCAGAAAAGCTGCCTGAGGCTCAAGCATTCTGGCCGAATCAGCCAGGGCCGGATAATCGAATAACATCTGATCCCAGGCTGTGAGCATACCGCCATGAAGAGGCAGATCGAAAAAATGTGTTTCTCGGCGCAGTTGACCAGAGACAGTCTGCACGTCCGGGGCAGTATTACCAAGTAGGAATGCCGGGCGATTTTCTTGCAAGAACCGCTGTATCCTGGCCGTCAATTCAGGCCGGGTGAGAAGCTCTTCTGCAACACTGAGGTGATAGAAAGGTGTTGGCACATCAGAATTATATGACAGTTATCCATTCTGGCAAGTTTGCCCAACATAGTTGTCAGGGCATTAATCAGAGAGACAGATGGGTTGTGAGTGGAGCGGCGTCGCACCACTCACAACCCAAGAATCTCATAGACAGGGGGGAATAAAAAGTTGCATTCGAGATTTGAAGATGTGGTGTTCTGTTTGGGCGGCAAATGCCGCCCAAACAGAACACCACACATTTCTTTCTCCAATATTCGAATGCTCCCAATAAAAAATCACCCCAACCTTGCAGGGTGATTTTCGAAATGCTTTCATTGTTCGAAGGGTTTAAGCTGCCGGCAATCCTTTGGCTAAATGACCCCCACTGGCGCCAGATCATCATATTCGGCCTGCTTATCGCCTACCACCAAGATTTCTTTGCCATCTTTTTTAACCACTTTTACAGGCTCGCCTAAATCAAATTGAGCGCCATAATATTTTCGGCGCTGACCCGTAAAATATTTCTTGCCTGCATTTATATGCTCGATCAGGGTTTGGCGATCAAGCATAATATAATCCGAGAAAACGGATCCTCGACGCAGAAAGGTGCGGACCCAATCGACCTCGCCATCGGGTTTATAATGGACCGCTACCACAACACCATCAAATTTTGGTGCCATAACATCCTCCTGCCAAACAAAAGTGAAGCGCCTGTTGCCTTCGCTTCACAAAAGTCCTTAACCTGTCGGGGCGGGCGGACTCGAACCGCCGACCCCCGCGTCCCAAACGCGGTGCGCTACCGGACTGCGCTACGCCCCGAGTGCGCTGAGTATAATCCGAATGGGGCTTAACCGTCAAGGTAAAGGAAACGCTTTGAAACGCAATGCCTTCGCACAAATCTATCACGCTCACCATGCCCGCCAGTCAGAGGATATTCCATTCTGGCTAGCTCAGGCAGCTGGGCAACCAGGCCCAATACTGGAACTGGGAACCGGCACCGGACGGGTACTACTGCCCCTCCTTCAAGCGGGTTATTCATCAATCGGTTTAGATCATGACCATTCCATGCTGTTCGAATTACAGGCAAATGCAGCCAAGTCTCAACTTTCGGACCTTAACCTGATCCAGGCAGATATGGGAGCGTTCCATTTTGGGTGTCGCTTTGGGCTGATCATCCTGCCGTGTAATACACTGAGCACCCTGGAGCCAGCGCTCCGCGGGCAAATGCTGCAGCTTGTCCGACAGCACCTCTTACCAGGAGGACGCTTCGTAGCCAGCGCGCCTAATCCACAGGTATTCCAGGATTTGCCCGCTCATGGTGAGCCTGAAATCGAAGATATTTTCCCTCATCCCAATGATGGAGAACCTGTCCAGGTCAGCAGCGAATGGAAGCGGACGAAAAGCCATTTCATCCTCACCTGGCATTATGACCATTTGCAACCGGACGGCACTACCCACCGGTACAGTGCTGTCGCCCGGCATCATCTTACCCCAGCGCAAATCTACCTTGACGAGCTGGATTCGGCCAACCTTTCACTGACTGCCCTGTATGGTGATTTCGACCGCTCAGATTTCAACGTCGACTCGCCCCACATGATCATGGTGGCGACACCACGAGCGTAATCCCCCAGGTCAGGGTTAACAAAAGCTAGAAAATGAGGAGTTCAGTGTTGAATGTTAGTCCCTGTGACTGATCTCGATTCACAATCCGATCTTAACGCCGGACATACGCCTGATTTCTAACAAAATGATAACAATTTTTATTCATTCTTCTGATATTGACCAGTTATTATCTGATCAACCTGAAAATAATGCTGTACCGAACTTGCTGGTCTAAGTTAATAATTCAGAAGGAGATTAACCATGAACATGTATATTTCGCCTTACCGCCGCTTGTCCAATCTACGTGAGACAATGGATCGATTGATCGAAGAAAGTATGGCCGACGCCAAACCCACCGAACGAGAAATGACTCTGGCCGTTGATGTGCGCACTGCTGACGATGATTTTGTTATTCGAGCCCTGGTGCCGGGTCTTCAAGCCGAAGATCTGAACATCGAGATTTTGAACAACACGGTCACGATTCGGGGCGAATTTAAAAACGAAGAAATAGAAAACGCCAAGTTTCTCACCTGCGAGCTCCCCGAAGGCCGTTTCGCACGTGTCATTGCTTTACCGGTTGCAGTCGACTCTTCCAAAACCGAGGCCAACCTGAAGGACGGCGTGCTCACCTTGCGGGTTCCCAAAGCCGAAGCGCATCGCCCCAAGTCCATTAAGATTAATCTGAACTAACACCATATCTATCGTACTTTGGTATATTCTGGGGGGAATTCAAATTTGGGGATGTGAGGGTGCAGGTCCACGCTCACATCCCCAAATCTGAGACCTCTCACAAAGTTTCCCAAAGAGTGATCATGGGCGCAGTCCACCCGTAAGCATGAAAATCTGCCCTGTTTCCAAGACAGCCTTATCTATTCAGACTTCCGATGATCTGTGGTCATTGAATGAAATAAAAAACCGTCAACAACCACAGATTTTTTCAAAGAAGCTGATTTGGATCAAAAGACAGGCGTGAAAGCGGCCTTTACCGGCCTTCACGCCTGTTTTTCGAAAATCTATTCACCTTTTGAGGCGGGTTATGCTTCCACTGCGAGATACCATCCGGTCCTCCAAATTCCCACTGGTTACCTGGGTGCTGATTGGTCTAAATACCCTGGTATTTTTATTTGAAATCAGCCTTTCAGCCAGTTCCCTCAACCAGCTTGTCCTGACCTATGGACTGGTTCCGGCTCATCTCAATCTCACTCACCCGGCCAGTCTGCTCCAGGATCCCCAGCCTCTGTTTAGTTTTCTTACCCACATGTTTTTGCATGGCGGCTGGTTCCATTTGATTTCGAATATGTGGATCCTGTTCATCTTCGGTGACAATGTCGAAGATCGGATGGGCAGAGGACGGTTTCTGATTTTTTATCTGGCCAGCGGCCTGGTTGCCGGCCTGGCTCAGGTATTAATTGACCCGGCCAGCACAACGCCGGCTGTAGGTGCAAGCGGAGCAATCGCCGGCGTGCTGGGAGCATACTTCATCATGTTTCCACGGGCGCGTGTGCTTACGCTGATTCCAATTTTCTTCTTCCCCTGGTTCGTGGAAATACCGGCAATTTTTTACCTTGGGTTCTGGTTCTTATCCCAGCTTTTTTCCGGTCTTTCGTCGTTAAATTTGGTCAATCAGGCAATTGGCGGTGTAGCCTGGTGGGCCCATATTGGTGGGTTTATCTTTGGCATCTTGTTTTTTCGCCTGTTCATCCCCCGCATTCGCAAGAATTTTCCAGCCCAGTTTCCAGACAACTTTGGAGGTTGGTAGACGAAATATTCGGGAATGATAGCAGCATCCCCAAATCTGGGGACTCTCACTGGAATTCCCAAAGAACTGGTTTTGTGGTTCTTCCAGAATATCTGTGCTGAATAGAATATGTGGGGGTAATATAACTCATCCCGAATTTAATCTTCGGTCTGAATCGGCCTCATAAGGCCCACCCCCCAGCCCCTCCCTGGCGCCTTCGGCGCTGGAAGGGGAGCAGAATGTCGGAAAACAGGTGTGCTGGCCGGCAAAAGCCGGCCAGCACACCTGTTTTCCGAAACCATTGATTGGGTGTATGTCCAAGATTGGATCTTGCCCGCGAAGACTCGGTTTAGTTTAATCCAGACTGCTGTTAGAATAGTATAGAACAAGATAAAGGTTTTTGCATCTACCCTGAGTATGGAACTGACTGCACGTTGAATATTCGAATAGGGGTTACCACGAAGTCCAATGCCAGGATTTGATACCATTTACATTCTATTTTATGCCAACTATGGCAATCGCGTTCCTGCCATTATAAAAATAAGCGCCATCTGGAATGGAATCCGCAACAAGTGAATAAAGAGCTCATGATAAAGGAGGCAAATATGAGCGACCAGCCCAAGCCCATCGATTTAAACTCAGCTTCCCTCGATGAAATGGCTAACGTACCAGGTATTGGACCAACAATCGCAGCCCGCATTCAAGCCAGAAGACCCTACCAATCCGTAGATCAATTGATGAATGTCCCGGGTATTGGGGAAGTTGCCCTGGAGAAGATCCGGTCATATTTCTTTTTGGAGGGCGGCAACAATGGTCAGCCACATGTCAGTGAGCCCCCTCAAGATCAAGCCGAAGAAGAGACTTTGTCGCCTGATGATCAACTCTATGAGGCAGAAGTGATTGCTCTGCCGGTCCCTGATCAGGAGGCAAGCCTCGCCGAAGGCGAAATGAGAGAAGATATGCCCGAAGGCGCCGAAGAAATAGGCCCATCGAACGAACAGCCAGAGCCGGAAATTTTGCTGGCAGAAAATGACGTTGAAGACGAAGAAAAAGAGCCTGAACAGGCAGAAACCAGGCCAGAACCCGGGCCACAGGTGATTATTCCCGATTCCAAGCCGGCGACTGAGAAACAACCGCGGTATGCATCTCGCTCTGACGCGTTCTGGATCTCGTTCGGAAGCTCCTTCCTGGCGTTTATCCTGGCTATCGGATTGACATTGGGGGGCCTGGCCCTGATCAACAACGGCTTGCGTTATGTCAGTCCGGCCCAGCTCAGTTCAGTCAGCCGCCAGGTGGATGGCCTGAGCTCTCAGGCGTCTATTTTGCAACAGGACCTGGACGGTTTGCGCACTCGAGTTGATAATCTGGAGGGCCTGAGTGGACGGGTCAGCACTGTTGAAGAGACGGCCAAAACGCTTCGCAGCGATCTGGATGCAGCCTCCACGCAGGTAGAGCAGTTGAATCAGAGTGTAAGTGGTCTTCAGACCGATGTTACAGATTTAAAGAGTGTTTCCGATAGGTTCCAGAATTTCCTGGATGGTTTAAGGGAGCTTTTGAACAATGGCCAATAATAATCCATCATCGGACAATACCTCGTTTGGTGAAAGGCTCGGGATCGCTGTGGTCGCATTTCTGCGCGCCCTGCTTATCCTGTTGATCATTGCCTTTCTGGCAGCAGCGATCGGCGCTGCCATCTATTATGGGGCACCGGCGCTCTATGACCGGTACGTTCAACCCATTCAGATGGACGTCAGCAGCCTGCAAGTTACCCAGGCGGATCAGGAACAAGCCATCCAACAACTCTCGACCAGAGTAGACGATTTGTCTTCCAGGATCAATACCCTTGAGGTTCAATCGGACAGTGATAAACAGACCATTACCGAGCTGCAAACCCAGCTATCTGATGCCGTCAGCACACAAGCCGAGAGTTTGATGCCGCTCCAAAACGCCCAGGCCACTGCAACTTCGCGATTAGATGATCTCGACCGGGCGATAAGCGGCCTGGAAGACAAGATTACCACTGTAAATCAAGACATCCAATCATTGAATACGAGTGTTGACCAAAACCAGGAGCAGCTGGCTGGTCTGGATGACAAACTCCAGATAGAAGGCACGCCATTGCAAGCCATTCATAATGAATTACAGATCGTGAAAGCGATGGAATTACTGACCCGCGCTCGTCTGTTGCTGGTTGCAAATAACCTTGGCCTGGCCCAGAAAGATTTACAGTCCGCCTCGGACCTTTTGAATGAGTTGCAAGCCAGCTTGCCCGACAATCAAAAAGGAGACCTCGGAGAGATTATCGACCGGCTTGACAAGGCCAGCAGCAACTTACCGAACCGGCCAATCCTCGCTTCAGATGATTTGGAAATTGCCTGGCAGTTACTGCTGCCCGGATTACCGGATCAATCTCAAACGGCTACTGCGGAAGTAAACAGCACTCCGGCGGGCTCGTCGGGGGAGGCAACGCCTGGCCCTGAGAGTACAGGCACTGCCACACCTACCATTACAATTACCCCAACGCCTACACCATGAGTTTTGGTCTTCCGGAATCTCTGCCATGATTAGAAGATGTGGAGTGATTTTCGGGCTTCGCCCGAAAATCACTCCACCTATAGCCTTGACCACAGGACTTCCTGAAGACCCATGCATTATGGTTATTCGCTATAATAATTTAATCTAAACCACCTGGCCAGCAACAACCGCCCACGGTAAAATTTCGAGGCTGTGAGAAAGACAGGCAACTTACGGCCTCAAAATGGCCGGCGGATTCAGCACCATCAAACTTTCAACTGGAACGGTGAACGTAGTGAATGGAGGCCCGCCCATGGAAGATAAAAATCAGGATACCAATCGAGCAACATCAACAGATGATTTTCCGCCCCTCGATGTCAAGTCAGGCGACAAATCATCCGAAAATCTTCACAAACAGCCAAATCCCAAACACCCGAAAAACCGGACCTTGTGACCGGCCCGGAAAAATCGCCTGAAGAGGAGCCCCAAAAACCAGAAAAGCGGTCTCCCGGCTTCTTAATCAAATCCTTGCGCTGGGTTTTGGGCATTCTGATCGTATTCGGCCTGGGGGCAGTCACGGTGATTTATTTCGGTTTATTACCTGCCCAGCAGAATTATCGCGATACCAATCAGGAATTGCAGAACGCTCAACAGCAAATCAGCGATATTCAATCCCAGGCTCAACAAGAGCAGAACGATTTGCAGGCCGAAATCGACCGCCTGAAAACTTTTGAGAGCAAGAACAAGGATTTGCAGGCTCAACTAAACCAGGCCGAATTGCATGTGGCCATCCTCAGCGCCCAGAATGATGTCATCTCTGCTCAGCTCGCTCTTGAAAAAGAGGATACAAATTCAGCCAGCCTGGCACTGAGCCAAACGCCCAAAGTCCTCGACACGATCAGCAATATGCTCGCGCCGAACCAAAGGGAAGTTGTTGCCACCATGAAAAATCGCCTGGACCTGGCTGTCAATGGCATTGATACCAACAATTATGCTGCCCAGTCAGATCTGGATGTTCTCTATAATGATTTGATCAAACTCGAGAATACGTTGTTTTCACAACCTTAGGTTGCAAAGATTGCCAACTAATGAGGCGCGCCCGCCATTCGATCAGAGTTTCATCGCAGAATGTGCTCACCCTGCGTCGTCAAAGGCTTCAAAATAGTCGCAGGCATTTGCGCTAACAGGGCCTGAAATAAGGATATGTGGTGTGTGATGGGCGGTTGATCCGCCCATCACACACCACAATCACTTTCTACAACTTTAGAATGCTCCCGAACCAGGCGGAAACTTGACCCGAGTATTTATCGCGGTATAATCGGCGGAACTTATCCGGCGTGATATTCACGGCGGGACTTATCCGTAAGATGGTGAACTTCTGACAAGGAAAATCGACGTTTATGATGTTATTGCAAATATCCTTTGGGGCTGCGGTTGTTGGGATTGCTTTATTTTGGTTCGTGCTGCCCCAAACCGCATTATGGTTAACGAAAGTCGTGCAAAACTCGGTCCGTATGGATGATTTTCAAAAGCTTCGGATCATCAACGCTCTGGAGACCGTGCACTCTGGCCCAGCGCAGAATGGGGTTAAGAACGGCAGTCAGTTCTTAATGGTATCTTTTTTCGTACTATTGGCAATACAACATTACCTGCTTTATATAGGGAACGGCAGTAGCGCCCAGATCATAGTAATCGGTATGTTTGTGTTACTGGCAGTTCACGTTGCCAGCGAATAACCTGGAATACCCATTTCCCACGTAGCAGAGCCTAAACAAAAGAGTCTTCGGGAATTCCGGGATGGATCCTCAGATTTTGGGGGCGAGTCTGCTGGCGCAAGTTCGTCCCCAAAATATGGGAGTTTCTCACAGAGTTTCCGAAAGAACGAAACAAAAGGTAGGGAAATCCCTACTTGACAGTACTACATTTCCCCCATTTTATCGATCCGATTTGCGTCCTATAATGAAATTAAACAAGTGATATGGGCGCCGTAGGCATCCAAAGCCTCTCCGCTCCAATTTATGGAAAGGAGATTATCATGGATACTTCAAATCGTCTTAATTGGGTAGTCGCCATTGTGGGCGTATGGGAAGTTCTAGCTCCCTTTATATTAGGTTATTCCGCCGTCACAGCAGCTGTTTGGAATGCAGTGATCGTCGGGATAGCTGTAATTGTATTCGCAGTCTGGTCAGCTCTCTCCAATAATCTTGGTACTTCCAGAGCATTAGATTGGATAACCGCTATTATTGGTTTGTGGTTGATCGTGGCTCCCTTTATTCTCGGGTTCACCGGTGTTACCGCGGCGTTATGGAACGCCATCATTGTTGGTATCGTTATTGCGGTCTTAGAAGCCTGGTCTGCCTTATCTCTCCCGAGCGCGATGGGCGCACAAGAAAGCAACATGCGGTAATCAAACCCTTTCGGCCCCTTCGCTAAAATGAAGGACATCTAAAAAATCAGGTCGCTCGTAATTGAGCGACCTGATCGTTTATAGATCAATCTTGTGGCGTGTATCTGCCGTATTCGATCGGGCTAATATCTGAGCAAAGCGCCGATATTTTCAAAGGTTGTATTCGGCAGTTGGTGCAGCACTTCCACGTCACCCCCGGACTGCATGACCTGCCGGACAGCCTCTTCGACTGCATCGGGTATCGTCTCAAATTTTCCGCCACAGAATGGACAGAGTTCCAGGGTCTGGGCGGTGATATAACCACATCCTTGGCAACGAGCCCCGGGGGCCCGAAAACCATCTCGAATGAGCAGGGTCTGGACGCGCCCTGCTCTCACTGCGCCCAGGGTATCATCCAGATCAACGACGCCCCCGCGGCCCTTCGCAGCGCTGGTAACCAATGTATTGACCAATTGGATCTCCCGGCGGTGTTCAGCTGCCGCTCCGATTTCAATAGTGCGCTCCAGAATATCGTTTTCCGAAGCGGTCATACTCATTGGAAAACTGCCAACAACGAGACTCTGCCAGGCTTTGGGAAGCTGGGACCTGAACAGAGCGATGTTGTCATCGGTTCCTCCGATCAACACCCTGCGGACATTATTTTCCGCAAAGAACTGGGTCGCGAATTCAACTGCGTCTTTCATATTCCGATCGGCCAGCTCATCTACATAATCTGTTTGGCCTGCGACCCCACCACGCCGCCCAGCTGAGGACCCACCGCCACGTTTTGTCCGTCGGATATTTTCACCTACCACACCATCCTGCTCACTTAATTCTCCTAAGTGAAAGGAAAAGAGACGAGCGCCTTGTTTGTCAACCAGCACAACCCCATAACCACCATATGAATTGAGCAAATCGGCTAATGGTTTTACATATGGTTGGCTCATTACGCGGGCGCGATTGCGAACCGGAACAGCTAGCGTATAAGCGCGGAAATAGTCATCTGCGGCGCAAGAAAAAATCGCCACACTGCGCCCCGACCAATCATGCTCGTGATCAAAATAACGCGTCACAGCAAATACGTCATCTGGCAAATCAATCTCTTTGAGTAAACTTCGCAAATGAAGTTTATGTACCTCGGCACTGCCCTCGGCCGGATCTGTATTCAGGTAAATGCTGAGCACGGGGCCGTTAGCCTTATAACTCAACAATTCCCTTAGATCAGTATCAGTTAACATGTTAACCTCCTGTTTTTGGGTCAGTGATGGATAGGATTGGCCACTCAATAACAAACCGGTTTGACCGGCTGCTACGGTTCAGGTCGTTTGTCCAGAACGACATCGACCTTTACTTCTTGATCTCCTCTCTGGACTGTCAAAGTCACGGTATCTCCTGGTCCTTTATATTTTGTGAGATAGGTAATCAGATCATTGAAATTCCTCACTGGTTGCCCATCAATCGCGGTAATCAGGTCTCCCCCAGCCTGCAAACCAAGGATGGAAGTATCCCGGTTACCGGCTTTCAGGCCAGCCCGATCAGCAGGAGTACCTGGCGTCACCCCCGTGATATAAACCCCATTCGAGGTGGAAAGGCCAAGGGCTTCCTGTTCGAGCAAGCTGAGCTCATTTGTGCTGGTAATCCCAAGGTAAGGATAATCATAAGAACCGTTAGCGATCAGGGATGGCGTCACTCGCTTGACGATGTTAACTGGTATGGCAAATCCAACGCCTGAATTAAGCGGGTCGCCACTGGCAGATACATTGTTGGTGCGGATCGCCTGATTGATTCCAATTACCTCTCCATTCAAATTAATCAGCGGTCCCCCCGAGTTGCCCGGATTGATCGCTGCATCTGTTTGGATGATATCACCAGCCGAGAATGTGCCCCCATCCGCAGTTGAATGCATCGAGCGCAGCGTACGACCGAGACCCGAAACAATCCCCACGGTCATGGTGCCACTGAGTCCGAACGGATTTCCAATAGCAATGACAGTTTGGCCAACCTGAACCAAATCTGAATCGCCAAAAGGCAACGGGGTGAGTTCCTCCGCTGGCGCGTCAACCTTTACAACTGCCAAATCCGAATCCAAATCAGTGCCGATAACCTCGCCACGGACTTTATATCCGGATGAAAATGCTACCTCCAGATCTGTTTCACCCTCGATAACGTGATAGTTGGTGAGAATATGTCCCTGATCGTCAATCACAAAGCCCGAGCCAAGCCCGCCACCCTGATCGGTCAACACCTGAATTGAAACTACACCTGAATTGACCTTTTTGTAAAGTTGGATCAGTGTATCCTGTGAGGAGATTAGATCCACAGGCGGAGATTGAATAACAGGCGCATCCGGAACCACCACCTGTGTGACAACTGGCGGTATTGAAGATACCGGGGTGGATGGACCGGGAGAACCTCCGACCATGGCCTGGCAGGCAAGCCCGCTAAGGGCTAATATGATTATGAGAAATAAGATGGGTTTAAGTTGCCTCATCACCAACTCCTAAGCTCTTTCCTCTGATATGACTTCTAAATCCGGATAACTTCTGAAGCTTTAATGCGGTTCTTCGGGGAACTCTATGAAAGGGTACTAAAAGTTCCCAAAGATCCACTATTTCTGTTTCGCCAGCTGCTCGAACAACTTTTTCTGTTCCGGAGTCAGCTTTCGGGGGATATTCACTTTAACTCGCACAAGGATATCACCATGTTTTTGGGGGTCTCTTAAGTGGGGCATCCCTCGGCCCGCCAATCGAAATGATTGGCCAGGCTGCGTACCTGGCGGTACTGTCAGGACAACTTTACCGCTCATGGTATCCACGGTCACTTCCCCCCCAAGGACAGCCGTATACAAATCCACGCTAGCATCAGTATAAAGATCACTATCTTTACGCTCAAAACGAGGATCATCAGCCACCTTGATATTCAAATACAGATCCCCTTTTTGATTTCCGGCGCCTGTAGAGATTGCATCGGCAACCCGCACCTTTGTGCCGGTGCGAGCGCCGGCCGGAATCTTAACCTCAATCCGGCGCCCGTCCATCTCAAACATGCGGGTGGTGCCTTGATAAGCTTCGTGCAAACTAATTTCGATGTCTTGCTGATAAGAAGGGGACGCCGATCGGCCACGCCTCACGGTTCTGGTCCGGCCTGTTGTTGATTGGCCCATATCCGGGGCTCCCCCAAAAATACGGCTAAAAAATTCCGAAAATCCCCCGCCCATTAAATCATCCAGGTCGCCCATTTCTACGCGCACATTACCGCTTGAGGCGCCACCTGGCGACTGTGTAAACCAATCTTCCCAGTTAAAACCACCCGGTACACCACCGCGCTGCTGGTAGCGTGTATATGAATCGCCTAACTGATCGTATCGGTTACGTTTGTCGGTGTCACTCAATACCTGATAAGCTTCATTGATTTCTTTGAATTTCTCCTCCGCTTCCTGATCATCAGGATTGCGGTCGGGATGATATTTCAAAGCTAATTTTCGATAGGCACGTTTTATATCCTCGCTGGATGCTTTTCGGTCAACCCCAAGTATTTTGTAATAATCTTTATATTCCATTGATCACCCATATCACTTTTGAAAAAGGCAACTGCCCAGTCCTAGCAATCTGACACTCATTTTGGCACTCCCGGCTGACCAGTTCCTTTATTGATTGTATGCGAGGCAGGCATACAGAGTCAAGCATCTTCGACAATATTTATGGAATTCTAACCTCCGGCGAAGTCAGATAGTGAGCACTCAAATTGTGTAGATTTTCATGATTGCGGTGGACTATATCCATAATCGCCCAAAAGAGACTGTTCCCTTACAAAAAAAACAAGTCTTATTGCGGTTTTAACCCTAATCGTGCTATGATAGCTTTATGAAAAATCCCCGCGAGCGCATTCTGGTTGTAGAGAGTGACCCTGAAGTCAGTGATCTGATTGCCAGGCAAACTTTGCAAACTTTGGGTTACCGGGTCGAAGTCGCTCGTGCTGCAGCTAATGCTATCCAGCAATCTGCCCATTTTGCTCCGGATGTTATCATAGCCAACCTCCATCTACCAGGATTAAGTGGAAAAGATCTGCTCGTTGCATTAAATTCCCAGGGACTGGATGTTCCAGTGATCGTTATCGCTCAAAAGGGGATGGAAAGCGACGTAATACAGGCATTTCGCCTGGGCGCTTCCGATTATATACTCTGGCCAAGCCGGGAAGCCGAGGTCGTTTCGGCCGTAGAGCGAGTTTTAAAACAGGTGCGGTCCCGCCGTGAACGGGAAACTCTGGCCTCCCAGCTGAAACAGACCAATGATGAATTACATCGCCGCGTCAGGGAACTGACCACAATATTTGCAATTGGCAAAGCAGTAACTTCGATCACTGATCAGAGCAGCCTGTTTGAAAAAATCGTTGAGGGCGCTATCTATATTTCAGATGCTGAATCTGGCTGGCTGCTAATCCGCTCAGAACAAACAAAAGATTATGTCCTTGGTGCAGAGCGGAACTTGCCCAAAACGGTCAGCGCCAAGTTGAATCAGCCTTGGGATGATGGCATCAGCAGCCTGGTTGCTTTATCCGGCGAAACATTATCAATTCATGGTGAGCCGCTAAAGCGTTTTAAAGTCTCCAAGCTGGGCAAATCTGTTCTGGTTGTACCCATTAAGTTAAAAAAAGAAGTTGTTGGGCTTTTGGTCGTCGTCAGGAAATCTTCTCAACCATTCAGCCCCAGTAATCAAACTTTGCTTGAGGCGGTTGCAGATTATGCCTCCATCTCTTTAATGAATGCCAGGCTATTCAGGGCAATTGAAGAGCGCGCCCGCATTTTGCAACAGGCGGTTGAGAATGCGCAAAACAACGAACGCAGCTCAAGCGAACAGATCGACAAATTCCGAGACGAATTGATAGAGCCCCTGTCCGATGCCGCCCAAACGCTAAGCGCCTTCGTTGCCAGCGAACAGGCTCGTCTGAATGCATCCCAAAAAGAAGTCTTACGGTCCGTCCAGGAGAAGCTTGAACAAATGAGACACCAGCTTGGAGCAGTAAGTCCCTCGCGAATAATCCGCTAAGCATTTGAGCGCCCCCCGGACAAATAAAAGTCGCTCATTGTGAATTCCTGTGGTGGTACCCAGAGAACCATAAAAGTTACCTGCCCGAAAGCCTGGCCTCCTGGTAAGTATGCCAAACGAAAATATCCTCTTAATTTGCTCAAATTCCGGTACGGCCCATTTGATGGAGAAGTCGATCTTGGGTCCTGCTGGTTATAAAGTCCATGTGGCCAACGATCGCCAGTCAGCCGAAGAACAGCTTCAACTTGGACTGCCTGAATTAATTATTCTGACTGATCCACTTATGGATGGGACGGACACACTATGGTTTGGCAGCCAGCTCATCCATCGCCATCCCGAAGTTCCACTCGTATTACTTCCCCACGCTCATTCTGAAGCCCTCCTGCTTCAGGCCATGCATGCTGGTTTCAGCGACTATTTTCAACCTCCAGTCAAAGCTCAAGAGGTTCTGCGAACTGTCAATCGGGTTGTTGAACGCGGTCACCGATTAAAAGAATTTGTCCATTTGCAGGCCAAAAGAAATACAAAAAGTTTACAAGAACGTCTCACCAGTTTAGAGTTGCTGGAAGGCGTAGGCAGGAAAGTCACTTCGCTTCTCAATGTAGATGAGGTGCTGGCAGCAGTTGTAGAAGCTGCAGTCGCACTGACCCAGGCTGAAGAAGGCAGCCTGTTACTGCTTGATGAAGAGACAGGCGAACTCTATATGCGAGCACAACGAAATTTACAGGAAGAATTCGTGCGTACTTTCCGGCTTCCTGTCCAGGACACCCTGCTTGGATCGGTCATTCAAACCGGTGAGCCTGTCCTGATAAACAGGTCAACGCCTCAAAAAATACTGACCTCTTACCTGGTCTACTCAATCATCTATGTCCCGCTGATCATTCAAGATCGGGTTATCGGTGCGTTGGGAGTTGCCAATCGCCAGATTGGGCATAAATTCACGCCCGAACACCTGGCTCTGGTTTCCACTCTGGCGGGGTACGCTGCTGTCGCGCTCGTAAATGCACAGGCGTACCAACGTATCGAGCTGGAACGAGCGAAATTGGAAACTTTGCTGACCAAGATCGAAGATGGTGTAATCATTACGGATCACGATCAGCGACTCTTACTGGTAAATCGTCAGGTTCGGGACATTTTCGGTCTGGGCAGAGGGGATATCAGCGGGAAACCGGCTCAAGAGGTATTCCAAAATAATGATTTAGTCGAACTGCTGACAAACGAAAAACGCAGCGCGCCCATCCGGACAGAAGTGTCATTGGAGGATGGACGTACCTACTACGCTCAACTTTCGCCCATCAGCGAAGTGGGGTTAGTCATAACCATGCAGGATATTACCCACTTGAAGGAACTGGATCGCATTAAAACCGATTTTGTCAATACCGTATCTCACGATTTGCGTTCACCATTAACAGCGATTTTGGGTTACATCGAATTGCTCGATCGGGTCGGGCCAATCAATCAGCAGCAAAGTGAATTTATTCAACGAGTACAAGTCAGCGTCCATTCCATCACTTCCCTGATTAACGATTTGCTGGACTTGGGCCGGATAGAAGCCGGATTCGATACCAGAAACGAGTTGGTCCCATTGATGGCTATCATCCACTATGCAGTTGAAGGCCTGACCTCCCGAGCAGCAGAAAAAGACCAGCAACTCGTGGCCAGGATCGATGAGAACCTTCCAGAAATTCTCGGCAATCCAATTCGCCTGCGGCAGATGATCAATAACCTGATTGGAAATGCAATCAAATATACTCCTGAAGGAGGGCTGATTCAGGTGAGCGGCTGTTTGCAAGGCCAACAGATTATCTTACAAGTTTCCGACAATGGGCCGGGAATACCTTCTTCGGATCAACCATATATCTTCGACAAATTTTACCGGGGCAGCAATGTACTCGCCGACACCCCCGGGACCGGCTTGGGATTGGCAATTGTAAAATCGATCATCGAAAATCATCATGGCAGAATTTGGGTCGATTCATCTCCTGGAAGAGGTTCGACCTTTACGGTTGTCTTACCGGTCGTCGACAACGATTTGTAACCTGAGTTCGGGATTACTCAAACCCGACGATTCAAAAGGTTTCGAGTTTAGAGCTGCTTATCCCGAATTTGCGTATTTGTAGATTCCTTCAGCATTTCTACACTCAGGCCTGACAAGGTTACACTATAGTCCCCCTTTCTCTTTCACCAAAATTTTCTCTTCGTCGCATTAAAAGCAGCCTCCGCCAGGACGGTGAGGTTAACCCAGCGGAGGCTTTCGCCAAAGGAGGAAACAGCGATGAGCAATCAGGAAATCCTGAATACTGACTTGATGCCTTTATGATACCTGAGTAGCATCAAAACAGTCATTGCCAAAGATCACGATTTATATGTGATATTTTACACGAACAGATGTGACACGCAGTATGATACATCGTGATCACTTCGCAGTCAGACAATGTCACGAATTAAAAATGAGCCTTAAGTTTATCGAATCCAAGGGCTGATTGGTTTTTTGGGCCCCCTTTTTTGTGCCTGCAGCCAGTTACCTCGAAAAGATTCCAACTCAGTAGAAAATTCCATCCAATCGGGCACGATCAACACAAACCCCTTCGATTGGCGAGAAAACATCTGGGCGGGTAAAAACAAGCGTAAAAATGTCGGGTTGACAGGATAACCAGTCAACGAGACTACCACCACGGTTTTGCCATAAAAGGGTTCCAGGAATTTCCTGGTACCCCAACTGGCATTTTGGGGTGGAAACAACTGATAAAAGCTTGAGGGATGTGTACTGCGAATCCGGCTATAGGATATATTCAGACGCAAGAAAGGCGTCACCAAGCGCAGGTGATCGCGTCGCGGTTGCACGTAAGCCATATTCCGCGCTAAAAAAGCGAACAACCCGAAAGCAAGGCAGACGGCTGCGCCGGCCAACAACCAGACGGTAGGTTCGGTTTCCAGAACAGCCATCTTCCGGATACGGATTGCCCCCCAGACCACCAACAGAATCAATCCCAAAAAGAACGTAGCCCCCCACAGCCAATTCATCATCCGTTTATAAATTAAAAGGGGGTGCCGCTTACCAGCCTTCCTGGCTTTCATGGTCGACGCTCCTCATTCCAGCATTTATCTCCAGCCAGTCCTTATTATGAGAACTCAGGGGAAACGCTGTGGGATACCTTGTCAAGAATACTCCAAGATCCTTTATGTTTAACATAGAAGCGCTCAAATTGTGTAGAAAGTGGTGTTCGGTTTGGGCGGCTCTAGCTGCCCAAACCGAACACCACATTTTTTCTTCCACAACATTTGCACGCTCCCTTTAGCATACCGAATCGCGACAGGCTAATGTATCTGCCCAATGGAACGATAAAGCCATATGGTCCTGTCGTCAACATTAATCTATTCTGGTAATGGTGGGTAACGTGAACCAGAAGGTGCTGCCCTGATCCACAACGCTGTCAAAGCCGATAGTTCCATCCATCAATTCAACCAAACGCTTGGTCACATTTAACCCTAAACCCCAGCCTGGTTGCTCACGAACCGTATCAAACTCAGATCGAAAGAACTGGCTGAAAATCAGATTATGTTCGTCCGAACGGATCCCGATTCCGGTATCACGTACTTCTATCCGCACTCGGTCGGTTTCGCGATGGGCGGCAATTTTAATCTCGCCACCTTCCGGAGTGTATTTCATGGCGTTGCTCAACAAATTCGTCAAAATCTGGTTCAAACGGGTCGGGTCAACCTTGATTTGTGGCAAATTCAGGCTGAGATCAATGGTCAAGCGCTGCTTTTTCTCTTCTAATTTAGGTTGCAAACTTTGGACCACTTCATCGATCGAGTTACTGATCGAAACCAGGGAAGGCGCTAATTTAAGACGTCCGGTCTCGATCCGAGAGATATCGGATAAATCCGAAACCAGGATAGACATTCGTTCAACATTGTTCTGGATTACATCCAGAAAATTCGCCTGTTGCTCATTGATTGGCCCAACCATTTGCTTACGAAGCAAATCGGTGTAGCCCTTGATGGAGGTCATTGGGATGCGCAATTCATGCGACACGACGGAAACGAATTTTGATTTTGCCAGGTCCGCTTGTTGAACAGCCAGGTATAAATTCGTGTTTTCAATCGCGGTAGCAGCTCTCGCGGCCAGCCGAATCAGGAATTGGGTGGCTGTTTCACCAAATAGATGTTCTCTCTCCACAACGATCACCCCAAGCGGCTTTCCGGATTGGATCATTGGGACTGCAATCCTAGCATATTCACCCTGACCCTGGTTGGTAGCCTGAGGCAAGCGAGTTTTTATCGCCTCTTTAACAAGGAAATCTTCGAGGTTAGGATTATTGTCGTTGGTTGCAGGTTGTTCGTACGGATCAACGTCTTGGATCAAAAGCAACCAGGCCCGACGGCCTTCCGTCCCAGTAACAGCCCATTTTCGGGCGATCTCAACCACTTTTTCGAGATCGAGAGAGGCGTTAAGTTCCCGATCAATCTGGGTCAGGGTTTCCAGCTCAGCCACCCGGCGAGCCAATGCCTGGTCGGTGCGAGTGTACAAACGGGCGTTGTCAATTGCAATCGCAGCTTGGGATGAAAACGCATTTAAGAGATCCAGGTCAGGCTGCTTAAAGAGCGCCTTTTTTATCCGGTTGTCAACATAAACCGCTCCAATCATCTGGCCTCGAGCAATCAAAGGAGAACACATAATCGAGCGCAGGGAATAAAATACCACCGAATCCTGCCCGGAAAATCGGGGGTCCGATTGAGCATCTGTGGTGACTATGCCCTGGCTGCTGTTCATAACGGTATTTAAAACAGTCTGGCTAACTTCCAGATCCTTCTGTGCAAGCGACTCCTGACTGAAATTGCGGGCGGCGCGCAACTGCCAATCGTCTAAGTCCTGATTTTTCAACATTAAAAAACCACGCTCTGCACCGGTTAACCCGATCACTGCATCCATCACCTGGGTGAGGACATCGTCCAGATCCAGCGAACGGCCCAAAATATTGGAAACTCGATATAAGGCCGCCAGGCGAGACTCCTCCGGATTTGACAGCAAACTTTCAGCCAACTCGTCTAATTGTCGGCTGGCATCGTGAATAGCCGCCTTTGTCTGAACTGGTAAAGCTTGTGATGACAGCTGGCGCAACAGATCCTGGAGCAAATTTATCTGGTTCTTCTGGGGAACATTTTGCATAGTGGAGGCCTGTGATACCGGGATAAAGCTATGATTTGATTGCAGTCAATCAATGAGATCGATAGGATTGAGGATAATTAGTCGCTTTTCCCCGGCAAATATTCGGTTTGATAATAATCGCAAAGCTCGGTCAAGGGGCAGCGTGGACACTCAGGCTTGCGAGCATGGCAGATCTCCCGCCCCAAACGAATGATATTCAAATGAACGGCGTAGTAGTCTTCCGGAGAAAACAGGTTAGCCAGATGATCGTGGGCTTTCTCGGCGCTCATGCCTTGCGGACGCAACCCAATTCGGCCGGTAACCCTGTGAACATGCGTATCCACCGGGAAGGCCGGTTTCCCTAACGAAAATTGGAGCACAATAGCAGCTGTTTTTGGACCAACGCCTTTGAATTTCGTCAACCAATCTTTGGCTTTTTGCGGCTCAAGGTCTTTCAAAAAGGTGATATCCAGTTCGCCGCGCTCGGCTGTGATTTCTTTCAGTACCTTCTGTATACGCGGACCTTTTTGGTTCGCCAATCCCGCCGGTCGAATTGTAGCGACCACATCATTTTCATCGGCGTCGCGGACTGCTTCCCAGCTTGGGAAACGCTCGCACAGAGCTTCAAAAGCCCGATCGCGGTTTACGTCGTTGGTGTTTTGGGAAAGAATCGTTGATATTAACTCATCCAGCGGTGGTAATGGATTCCGCCATTCCGGAGTCCCATAAAAGTCATCGAGCTTATGCGTTACAGAATGAGCCTTTTTAACTAGATTCGTCATGAGATCTCGATGCAGGTCTAGCTTTCAAATATTAGTTGGAAGCACGGTCGCCCTTGTCCTACAACCAGTTTGCGCCAGTTAAATACAGGCTTTTCGGGACCAAAATCAGATAAGACGTCCAGCTCCGGTTCTGAAAGCACGTCCAATTGGCGCAGCACTTCCAGGGCGACAGCCGGTACAGCTCTGGTCTTCAAATCGCCATCTGAGATTTTCAAAGCGATCCCCAAAGCGGGCGAACCTTCTCCCAACGCGCCCGGCAACAGCCCAATCCCCTGGTAACCTTCTGCACCGCCCTTGGCAAACAGCCTGCCCTGAACAGTCTCCATTAACCGAGTGTCAAAACGACCAGGGCCTCCCACCATATCAGGGTTGAACGTCATGGCAGAGGTAATCACTTGACATGCCGCGGCGCGTTCTGGCGGATTGACCTTACCCAGATCAGGATCACTTAAGCGCGCATATCCGAAAGCGGCATTCTGTAATGGAACAGCGAAATTGGGAGCCGAGCAACCATCGACGCCTACCGCCACCTCGTCCGTTTTCAAGCCGCACATTTCAGCGAATGTACTTAAAATTTCCCGCTGGATCGGATTCGCTGGATCGATGTATGCCAGTCCATCATCGAGCGAATCTCCTGCCAATTCTTTCAGATGTACAAAAGCCAGCATACCGGTGTGCTTGCCGGAACAATTGTGACGATTTGGGGTTGGCTGCAGTTTCTGTTCCTTCATCTTTTCGGCTGTGTTTTCATCGATGGGATAATGCACACCACACAGCAAATCTGCTTCCGTAACCCCGGTTTTAACCTGCATGGCTTGAGCCACGGCAACATGCTCGTCCGTTCCTGAATGGGAGGCGCACATGAGTGCCACTTCACGCGGGGTTAAATTAAATCTGCTCTGGCCGCCATGTTCCAGAAACGGTAAGGCCTGGAAAGGCTTGGCACTCGAACGCAAATAAGTGACCGCTTTTGGATCGCCATAGGATGCGATCAGCTTGCCTGCCGCGTCCACCACCGCGATCGCGCCAAAATGAACGGATTCTACAGTGTTGCCACGAGTAAATTCATAAATAGGTTGAAAACTGGATTTGGTCATTCGAAAAATTCCATTTGAGTTTTAATGACTGCCCCACAATAAGGGCGTTTTTTTTACGGGACCAGGTTTTATCAGCAGTGAATTTCCATGACCAAGCATATCATTTACGAACGCATGGATGCCAGGCAGCGGAAATACTCGCTGGTGAACGAACCACCTGTCTTGAAAGATCGAAGGAGCTAATCGCCTTCTTCTTCCATTTCTTCCTGGATGCCATCGGATCGGTACGAGCGCAGGTAGTATTGCATCAAACCATACCGCAAGCGCTGGGCGTATTTTTCTTTCAGTTCAGCCGATGGAGGCAAGAAATCCGACAACAGGGAAGCAACCAGGCCTTCGGTTTCTTCGGGCAGGGCATTTTTGCCAGCCAGGCGTTCCAGGTTTTTATTTATCTTTTCCAGATATTTGATTTGCGCCCTGACTGCTTCAATTGGAACTGGCCCGCCGCGGCTGCTGATTATCATGTAATTTTTATAGGAATTTTTCAGTAAATCGAGCGTTTCCAACCAGGCAGGCAGTTCAGCATTTGCCAAAAATGGCGGCTGGTCGAGCAGGACTGCATCGCCGATAAAGATCACTTTTGCTTCTGGGATCAAAACCCAGGTCGCTCCAACAGCTGGACCGGGATGGTGCTCGATTACGATTTCAGGTCCACCCCAATGTAATGACATCCGGTCGGTAAAAGTGATGTCCGGATTAGCCCAACGCACCCCAATGGCATCTGTGTAGCTTTCCCAGATTGAACCGGTCTCGGCATTTTGTCCTTTAAATATCGTTGGTCGATTACGAAAAACCTGGGCTGTTTTCTGATGAGCGACAATCGTACACTCCATCGATCGAGCGCCCAATGTGCGATCCGGGTGGGCATCAAGATTGATTAACAACCGGTTGGAACCACCGCGCTGATTGAGTAAAGCGGAACGCCACGATCTGGCTTCATCAGTACGCAAAGGCGCATCGATCATTATCGTGCCATGCGAAAAAACCAGCCCCCCCAGAGTCACGCCCAAATAACTATCTTCATAATAAATTCCGCGCTCGATTTGCTGCATATTTCACCAAAACTGTTTTTGATTTAGCGGCGAGACGTTCAACCTGTGGAAGGCCTGTCCAGCCACTATTTTGAATTGTATACCAGGAGTGTTCGTAAAGAACAGATAGAAAAAAAGATGGTCCTTAGAAAACTATGTGGGAGAGTCCCAGTTTTTTAGGGGATCGTGTTGACGCACGCACACCCATCCAAATCTAAGGTACCACTCCAGTAAATCCCAAAGAACCGAAAAGGAAATCCGTCGATTTTCATTCTACCCTGGTGTTTGAGAGCCATTACGGCCAGCTACAGGCAGTGTAAATTTAAAGGTCGAACCATTTCCGGGAGCGCTTTCAGCCCAGATGTGCCCACCATGCGCCAATACTGCCAGACGACAATACGCCAAACCCAATCCCAAGCCCTTGGGATCATCTATAGCCCGCAGCCGGGTAAATTTCTCAAAGATACGTTCGCGCTCATGAGTTGGGATGCCCGGTCCATCATCTTGCACCCAAATCGTCACCTGATCAACTGTTGAATCAGCGCCTAGGCGGATAATCCCATGGGAGGGGGAATATTTCACTGCGTTCTCGAGGAGATTGATCAAGACCCGCCGGATCATATCCGCATCGATAGGCACTTCAGGGATTCCATCTGTCATGATGACAGAAATTTGCTGTTCTTTCGTCTGAGAAATCGGAAAAACAGCGTCGGTTGCATCGGTAATCAACCCTGAGACCGAGGTCAAATGCAGGTTGACAACCGGCTGCCCAGCCTCAAGCCGGTTGATATCGAGAAGGGAATTGATCAACCGCTGAATTCTCTCGGTGGATCGCATAGCGATGTTCAACAAGGAGCGCGGGGTATCATCGTTGCTTTCCGGGAGTAATGTTTCCAATACATCCAGGCTGGACACAATATTGCCGAGTGGAGACCTAAGATCATGATAGATCATCGAGAGCAATTCCTCTCGCAAATTGTCAAGATCCTTTCGCTCGGTGATATCGCGCAAAATCCACTGCAAATGTGAAACGCCTTCTATTTGGACCTTCCGGGCATAGACCTGGACGGGGATATCCTGACGGTCACGCGAACGCAAGGCAGATTCGTACGTAATGGTTTTTCCTGAGGCCAGCGCTTCGTAGTTGGTGCCGATCTTATCTTGATCGACCTTATGAATCTCGCCGATCAGCATATTGTGCAAATCTTCGTCAGACCGCCCAATCGTTAATTTAGCCTGCCGGTTGGCTTCCAGAATATGCCCATCCCAATCGGTAACGACAATTGGATCAATGCTGTCTTCAAATAATTCTCGATAGCGTTGATGAGCAGCCTGCAAGGCCTCGAAAAGCTGAGCGTGATGGATTGCTGTCCCCGCCAGGTTACTGACGCCATTCAATAATAGCAGCGCATCCTGATCGAAAGCGCCTCGCCGTGGGTTGATCGCTTCTAAAATCCCAATTACCTGTCCTCGGGAAATGATCGGTGAGCATGCGATCGATTTGGTAATAAAACCGGTTTTTTGATCAATTTCGGGATAAAACCGAGGATCATCATAAGCATTCGCTACGATCAGTGCTTGCCCTTGCTGGGCGACCCATCCCGCAATCCCTTTACCAAGCGAAAGGTGCAAACCAACTATATTTTGCCTGCCCGAACCGGTTGAAGCGCGGAATACCAATTCCTGGCGTTGGTGATCGATTAAGGCCAGTGAAACCGCCTCCACTTGTAGGGCATGGTTGACCTGCACAAGAATGCGCTGAAAAACATCGTCTAAATTCAGCGAGGCGGTAATGACAGCCGTACTTTCAGCAACAGCCGTCATTACACGTACCTGACGCTGGCTTTCCTCGTACAGGCGTGCATTTAGAATAGCAATCCCAGCCAGATCAGCGATTGCCTGAACTAAAACAAAATGTTCTTCTGTGAAATAGCCGGGTTGGGAGTTGACCAGGGTGACGACTCCCACCAGGTGATCGCGCGCCAGGATAGGAGAACTGACCGCCGATTTGGATCCCGTTCGATTTGGCGCATCATCCGGACGCTGCACCCAGCGCTCGTCTTTGCTGGTATCGTCTACCAGGACCGCCTGTCGATTTTGAGCTACCCAACCAGCCAGGCCTTGATCCAGCGTTTCTCTTAACTGCTGGGTAGTGTGCTGATGATAAGTGTCCCGGAAAATCAAGGCCGATTCGATTGGTTCACCTTGGTCATCCAATACAATCACGCTGCCGCTGATGGCACCAACGTTTTTGACCGAGAGGAAAAGGATCCGCTGCAACACCGTGTGCAGATCCAGCGCCGCGGCGAACTCCCGGCTGACATGGTACAACAGCTCCAGTCGAGTCTGTGCCGATTCGGTGATCGGGTTAGCCTCCTTTTTCGATCGAAACTTCATCCTCACACAGCCTCCCGTTCAGGGAGCAGTCCGTCATGCTATCGTTAGCGGAAATGCTGCTTAGAGTATAGCACAGGTGCCATTTCAAACAGGTAAATCTGCGGCCGTCTCACTGGGAAACTCTGGGGTAGCACCACAGGAATTCCCAATGAGCCCTGCGGCCGGATGCACTTAAGATGTGTAAATGTGGTGCTCGCTTGATTAATTTCCACCAGGCAGATCTAACATGAGCACTTCGGTCGCCAATCGTGTATTCACATTCTGATCCACCAATTCTAAGGTTCTCTCCATCGCCGAAATTGCCCGCCGGGCAGTATCTAATCCAAATCGACTCGCAAGTTGATCGATTTCGGTTGTTCGGTCCGGATTGGTCAGCGGCAGGTCAGTGCCCGCTGCCCGAAGTAACACATCCCGCCAAAGACTAATCCAGAACTGCAAGCCCTCCCGCAAGTTTTGCTTATCTTTGGCCAGATTCTCAGCATAATCAAATCTTTTCACCCGGTTGGCGTTCAACAACTGCAAGTGATCATCCAACCATACTTGACGTTGCAAAACTTGTTCCTGATTTTGATGCAGTTGTACGGCATAGCCCGGGCGTCCTCCAGAGATATGCGCCAATAGTTTGGCCTGATCAGGCGCTAACCCCCAACGTTCTTGCAAACCGACAGCCACATCATCGATGGGAAGTGGCCGCAATCTCAGGATTTCACAGCGAGACACAATGGTTGGCAGTAACTCTTCGGGGCTGCTGGCCACAAGCATAATCACCACCTTTGGAGGTGGTTCTTCCAGGGTTTTCAGCAGTGCATTGGCTGCACTAGCATGAGCTTCTTCAAACCTAAGCAGCAAGGCGACCCGGTAAAAAGCTGTGTATGGCGCTAAAGATAGGCCACGCTGTAATTCTCGCACCTGATCCACCTTCAGGGTCCCGCCCACCTTCTCCGCTTCCACAACCGCAAGGTCCGGATGCTGCAACCGACCGATTTGCAGGCAGGCAGAACAAGCCAGGCAAGGAACGCCGGGCTCTGGTGGCTGCAAGCAATTAATCGCCTGGGCCAACCGCATGGCAAGCGTTCGCCGGCCAACCCCCGGCGGACCGGTGAAAAGGTAGGCGTGCCGGAGCCTGCCCTGAGCGACGTGGGATTGCAACAGATGCACTGCCCATTCGTGTCCAAGTAGATTCCAATTCATGCGATGATTTTAGTCCAGAGCGAAAGGATTGGCAACTGAGTATTCAGGATTTTAGGTTAATGCGATCAACAAAGATCAAATCTCACGGGATCTTCCAGAATCTCTGGGGTGGGTAGAAGATGTGGGGGCAAATCGGCCAAATGCGATTGTCCTGATGAATAAACCGTCCGGTTGACATGGCCCTGCGCAAACGGTAGAATGAACCGTCAATTGTGTTTGCGGCTGGCGGATTTCCACCCAATTCCAGCCATCGCCATTCAGGAGTATTTCCCTTGGATTTCACCAAAGGCCTTAATCTGCAACAACAGCAAGCCGTGATGGCCGGACTGGGACCTGTCCTGGTGCTGGCCGGACCCGGCTCAGGTAAAACTCGAAGTCCTGACTCAAAGAATCGCCTATCTTATCGGCAATATGGGAGTAAGGCCATATCATATTTTGGCAGTAACCTTTACCAACAAAGCGGCTCGCGAAATGGAGCACCGGGTGATCGATTTATTGGGCGACACGGCCCGCGGGGTAACCCTGGGGACCTTCCACTCGATTTGCGCCCGTATTTTACGCCGCGAGGCTGAACACCTGCCCTTCAATGCCAACTTTGTGATCTTCAACTCGGACGATCAAGTCAGCCTGGTCAAGCGAGCCATTGCTGAATTCAACCTGGACGATAAAATATTCCGTCCTTTAACCGTGCATGCCGCTATCTCCCGCGCCAAGAACGAACTTTTATTACCGGAATCCTTCCCGACCAACGATTATCGCGCCGAGGTCACCCAGCGGGTTTACCAACGCTATCAGGAAATGCTGCTGGCCAATAATGCCCTGGACTTCGACGATTTGCTGTTGTGGACCGCTTACCTGCTGGAAGACAATCCATCTGTACGGGAACGATATGCACGCCGCTATGAGCATGTCTTGGTAGATGAATTTCAAGATACGAATCTGGCCCAATATCATTTATTGAAACATCTGGCATCTTTTCACCGGAACATTTTTGTCGTTGGCGATACCGATCAGTCCATCTACCGCTGGCGGGGGGCCGATTATCGCAATGTGATTCGCTTCGAGGAAGATTACCCCGACACCCAAAAGATCATGCTGGAGCAGAATTATCGTTCCACCCAATCCATTTTAGATGCAGCCATGGCGATCATCGACCGCAATCCTTATCGCACGCCCAAACAGTTGTTCACGGACCGCGGCCAGGGGAACAAAATCACTGTGTTCGAAGCCTACGACGACCGGGCTGAGGCAGATTATGTGATCACGACCATCGCTTCTCAAATCGCTCTGAAGCAGGCTCAACCGGGCGATTTTGCGGTTATGTATCGCACCAACGCCCAATCCCGCCTGCTGGAAGAAGCCTTCCTACATGCCAATCTTCCTTACAAGCTGGTGGGCGCCCAACGCTTCTATGGACGCAGAGAAATTAAAGATGTTATCGCTTACCTGAGGTTAGTGCACAATCCCAATGATGACTTAAGTCTGGCGCGCGTGATTAGCGTACCGCCGCGCGGCATCGGTGACAAAACCCTGCTCTCCTTGCGTACGTTTGCCCAGCAAGTCAACAAAACTGCTGGCCAGGTCCTACTTGACTTAGGCAAAGGTGAGCAATCGATTTACCAGGATGGTTTTAGCGGCCGTAGTGGGACAGCGCTTTCCAAATTTGGGACTCTGCTGCTGAAGTGGTCGCAATTAACCGGCGTTCGCTCGCCGCTGGATCTGATGGATCAGATTCTGGATGATATTGAGTACCACGCTTATATTGATGATGGTACGGACGAAGGAAACGATCGTTGGGAAAACGTGATGGAACTACGCCGGCTGGCATCAGAGTATCAGGACAAAAGTCTCTCAGATTTTCTTGAACAAATCGCCCTGGTCTCCGACCAGGATACCCTTGATGCCGACGCCAACGTCCCTACCCTTCTGACATTGCATGCTGCCAAAGGACTGGAATTCCCGGTTGTTTTTATCGTTGGTTTGAACGACAGCGTTTTGCCTCACAGCCGATCTTTTGATGATCCCGAAGAGATGATGGAGGAGCGCAGGCTTTTGTATGTAGGCATCACCCGCGCCAAAGACCGCCTTTATATGGTTTATTCTCAGAACCGAAGCATGTATGGCGGCTACTCCGAAATCAGCCGAACCCTCGCGCTTTCTGAATGATCTTCCAGAAGAAATGATTGATAGCGATCAACTAACCCGCAGCGTGCGGCGCAATTCGGGCGGCGCGGGCCGAATTGAACGCTGGCCTACAGCTCAATTGAGTTCAAACCGGAACGCAGCGCCTATCATTGAACAACGCTTCCATCCCGGTATGCGGGTCAATCATCCTATCTGGAATGAAGGCATGGTATTGAACAGCCGCATTCAGGATGATGACGAAATCGTAGATATCTTTTTCGAAGACGTGGGTTTAAAGCGTGTGGCGGCTTCACTAGCTAAATTGGATATCATCTCATAAACGAAAATTATGGTTAATATCCGGAGTGTGCATGCAAATGCTCACCTAACCTGTATTGTTTGCATGCATGTCCGGGATCACGCTTCACGCGAGCCACACTACAGCGTATAATTTCTACCAATATGCCAATCCTTGATCCCCATTCGCTGGAATTTATCAGTCGCAGCCCCGAGCAAACTCGCCGGGCTGGTATGCGTTTAGGTTCTTTATTAGAACCAGGGGACACAATCCACTTGATTGGGGATTTAGGAGCTGGCAAGACCACCTTGGTCCAGGGCATGGCCAATGGATGGGGCTCACTCGACCCGGTCTCAAGCCCAACTTTTGTCCTTGTAAACGTATACCGCCGCCCGAACGGGCAGCGACTCTACCATTTAGACGCGTACCGATTAAGCGGCGCTTTGGAAGCGGAAGATCTGGATTTAGACGCGCTGCTTACTTCCGGTCCACTGGTGATCGAATGGGCTGATCGCATCAAAGCAGCTTTACCCGCCGAATGCCTGCAAGTGCATATGAAATGGGTGGATGAAGGGCAGCGGGATATGGTCATCTCCGCTCATGGCGAACGTTATGAAACCCTCCTGCACGCTTTTCGACGGCAGGTATATGGAGTATCGTGATGTTATTAGCAATTGACACATCAACCCGTTCAGTTGGTGTGGCCCTGTATGATGGGGATCAAATTTGGAATGAAACTACCTGGACCAGCCAGGATTATCACACCGTTGAACTGGCCCCCGGTATTCAGGATGTCCTCCAAAAATCCGGTGTCGAGATCGCAGATCTTGAAGTCATCGCGGTGGCGATTGGCCCAGGCTCATTCACAGGCCTGCGAATAGGTCTGGCGGTAGCAAAAGGTATTGCCCTGGCCCGCCATATTCCTATCCTTGGTGTACCGACCCTGGATATCGTGGCGTTAGCAACGCCTGTAATGCCGGGGAGCGCTCTGGCGGCTGTACTGCGCGTCGGCCGAGGTCGCCTGGCGGTAGGATGGTACCAGGCTGAGCGCACAGGCTGGCGATCATCTCAGAAGATAGAGGTGCTCACCGCACCGGATCTCGCTGATCGCATCCAGGAACCGACCCTGGTATGCGGTGAACTTACGGAAGATGACCGACGTTTGCTTGGACGAAAACGGAAGGTGGTTCACCTTCTCTCTCCGGCCCGTTCCCTGCGTCGCCCAGGTTATCTGGCAGAGATTGGCTGGCGGCGTTGGCGAGCAGGGAAGGTGGATGACCCAGCTACACTGGCTCCCATCTATCTACATCAGAGTGAACCGATACCGGGCTGATCCGACCGTATGACCAACCGGGTGGACATCCGTCCGATGCATATAGGCGACCTTGCCCAGGTGCATGCAATCGATCAGCGTTCATTCAGCATGCCCTGGCCGGCCAGCGCGTATGAATATGAGCTCAATGAAAATCCTTACTCGCTGTTATGGGTAGCGGAAATCTCTCCGGCAGGGGAGGCTCCCAGGGTAGTGGGAATCATTGTCGTCTGGCTCATTCTGGATGAAGCTCATATCGCCTCTATCGCTGTCCACCCGGACTATCGCTCACAAGGCATCGCTCAACAGCTGTTGATCACAGCTTTACGTGGGGCTATCCAAAAGGGTTCCCAGTTAGCCACATTGGAGGTTCGGGCCCAAAATTTGATCGCACAGCGACTGTACAGGCGATTTAAATTTGAAACGATCGGCAAACGGGTACGTTATTACCGCGATAATAATGAAGACGCCTTGATCATGACGGTTAATGACCTAGGGCCTGAGTATCTGAAGTGGTTAGATCAAGAAAAGTGGAAAAAAGACTCGCAGGTCGATCCATGAGCCTTCCTACTTGGAGGTGAACCAGGTGAATCCGGCAGAAGAATTGAAACAAGTTGCTGATGAAGCATCAACCTGCACCAAGTGCAAGTTGCACTATTCACGTAAAAAAGCTGTGCCAGGTGAAGGGCCCGTAAACGCTGACATTCTGTTCATCGGTGAGGGCCCCGGCTTCCATGAAAATGAACAAGGGCGTCCGTTTGTCGGGGCCGCCGGCAAACTCCTGGACGAATTGTTAAGCAAAATCGGGATGAAGCGCAGCGATGTTTTCATCACCAATATCGTCAAATGCCGGCCTCCTGGCAACCGGGATCCGGAGCCAGAGGAGATCGAAGCATGCGATCCATATCTCGAGCGCCAGATCCAAGCAATCAATCCAAGGGTAATCGTGACGCTTGGCCGTTATTCAATGGCGCGTTTCTTGCCCAATATAAAGATCAGCGTTATCCATGGACAGGCAATGAAAGTGCGCGGGCGGTTGATCGTACCGATGTACCATCCGGCAGCCGGCCTGCATCAACACTCGCTTATGTCTGCGATCGAAGAAGATTTTGCACGCCTGCCTGAACTGATCGAACAGGCCGGCCAGATTCCAGAATACGATGAGGGTGAATTGAATGATAATGGCGGCGATGACCAGGCCACTCAATTATCCATGTTCTGATAGGCCGGTTCCGCCATATTTTTACCACTCTTTGGTATTCTCAAGGGTGATACCCCAGAGAGTTTCCCAAAGACACATTTTTATGCCCAGGTTTGAGCATTTACAACAATATAAGGAACTCAAAAAGCAATGTCAACCAATACAAAAGATCAGCTCATACAAAAACTGCGAAACAAGTCGGCGGAAGTCGCTATTCTCGGTTTAGGATATGTCGGCCTGCCGCTGGCAGTGGTTTTCGCTGAAGCCGGCTTCAATGTAACTGGGATCGATCCCGACAAACGCAAAGTGGATACGGTCCAACGAGGTGACAGCCATATCCAGGATGTGCCGGCGGAACAGGTAGCCCGGCTCGTTGCCACTGGTAAGCTTCATGCCACCACGGATTTTGGTGTACTAAAAAATGCGGACGCGGTGAGCATCTGCGTACCGACGCCACTCCGCAAGACCGGGGATCCTGATCTATCCTTTATCCTGGATGCAACTTCTGACCTGGCCAAATATATGCATCCGGGTATGGTCGTGGTCCTGGAATCAACCACCTATCCGGGTACTACCCGCGAAATTTTGCTGCCCAAACTGGGCGATGATCGTGATCTGAAGGCTGGTGAAGATTTCTTCCTCGCTTTTTCTCCCGAACGGGTTGACCCAGGCAGAGAAGACTGGACCACCTTGAATACTCCCAAGGTGATCGGCGGAATTACACCTGACTGCAGTGAAGTTTCTTCCATTTGGTACAGCCAGGCGCTTCAATCCGTTGTGCAGGTATCATCTGCCGAAGTTGCTGAAATGGCCAAGCTGCTCGAGAACACCTTCCGGATGATCAATATCGGGCTGGTAAACGAAATGGCTCTGATGTGCGACCGGCTGGGCGTGGATGTTTGGGAAGTCATTGACGCGGCGGCTACCAAGCCTTTCGGTTTCATGAAATTTACACCCGGACCTGGCCTGGGTGGCCACTGCATCCCGATCGATCCGTTATACCTTTCCTGGAAGTTGCGCGCATTGAATTACACGGCTCGCTTTATTGAACTGGCCTCCGAGATCAATACCGGCATGCCTCGCCATGTCGTTGGAATGGTTCAGGATGCCTTAAACGACCGAGGCCTGGCGATCAAAGGCAGCAATGTGCTGGTGTTGGGCGCAGCTTACAAACCGGATATCGATGATTTACGCGAATCGCCTGCCCTGGATGTAATTGGCCTGCTGGAGCAAAAAGGCGCCCTCGTTTCCTACCACGATCCATACGTGCCGCGCATTAAGCATGATACCTGGGAACGCGAAAGTATTCAGGATCTTGATACTGCCGTTCGGGAAGCCGATTGCGTGGTAATCATCACCAACCACAAGGTTTACGATTATGCTTCCATTCTGCAATCCGCAAAATTGATCATTGATACGCGCAACGCCCTCGGTAAGATTGCGCCCAATCACCCGAATGTCGTCAAACTTTAGTGGTCTTCTCGCTAAGTCCTTAAACTTTGAAAAGTGATTGTAATGTTCATTTTTGTGCGGCGAAGCCGCACACCCCCAATTCGAGAAATATCTACAAAGGCGACATTGTCAGGATAAATCCACCACTCTAAACTGGAGAACATCCATGTCCAATTATCTGGTCACAGGGGCCGCAGGTTTCATTGGTTCCCGAGTAGCTGAAATGCTCCTGGAAGATGGTCATGCCGTACTCGGCGTCGACAATCTGAATGATGCTTACGATGTCCGCATGAAACACTGGCGCTTGAACATTTTACAGCAACAAGAGCGTTTCAAATTTAAAAAGCTCGACATCAGCGATAAAGCTGAATTAGAAGAGCTTGTCTCCAACGAAGCCAGCTCGCGCCTGCAAATGGGCCAACCAGGCTATGATGGGATTATTAATCTGGCAGCTCGAGCTGGTGTGCGCCAGTCGGTGCAGAACCCCTGGGTTTATGTCGATACCAACACGACCGGCACGCTCAATCTACTGGAGATTGCCAGGAACTACCGGGTCCCTAAATTCATTCTGGCATCCACGTCCAGTATTTATGGCGACAATGCTCCCATCCCTACCCCAGAAGATGCTGACAGCGATCACCCACTACAACCTTATGCTGCCAGCAAAAAGGGGGCGGAAGCGATGTGCCATGCGTACCATTTCTTGTACGATATCGACGTGACGATTTTTCGATACTTCACGGTCTATGGGCGTGCAGCCAGGCCGGATATGGTGATGTTCCGGTTCATTCAATGGATCAGCGAAGGCCGGCCAGTGCGCCTTAATGGAGATGGCGAGCAATCGCGTGGCTTCACACACCTGGATGATATCGCTCGCGGCACCATTCTTGGTCTGAAACCATTAGGATTTGAGATTATCAATCTGGGTGGCCATGAAAGTATTACCATCAACGCCTTAATTCAAATGATGGAAGAATTGATCGGTAAGAAAGGCCAGGTCGAACATCTCCCCCGCCACCCAGCCGATATGCTGACCAACCTGGCCAAAATTGACAAAGCCAGGCGATTACTCAACTGGGAGCCACAGATTTCATTGCAGGAAGGCGTGGCGGATTTAGTGGCCTGGTACAACGCTGAGCGCGACTGGGCCAGCCAGATTGAAACCGCCTGACGAGGCATATGATCGACGCCGTTCTTACCAGGCTGCGGCAGCGTTTTCATCGTCTCTTCCAGAGCGAAATTATCCGCCGTCTGGTAAAAAATTCCGGCTATTTATTCAGCGCCACGGGGATCTCAGCTGGTCTGAGCATGGTGCAGGGCATACTCACGGCGCGCCTGTTGGGGGTCGCGAATTATGGCATTCTTGGCGCGATCATAACTTTCACCAGTGTGGTGAACAAGTTCGCTTCCTTTCGGATGAGCGAACTGATCATCAAATATATCGGGCAGTTCAGCGAGGCCGGTGATCACCAGCGCGCCGCCGCGGTTTTTAAAGCTGCAGCGCTGGTTGAGATGCTGGCCTCTTTTTTCGCCTATGGCCTGATCTGGGTTCTGGCGCCGCTTGGAGCTCGCTACCTGGCCAAAGATGTCACCCTGGCCAACTGGTTCAGCCTGTATGGTTTAATCGTACTGGCCAACCTGATCTCGGAAAGCTCAACCGGATTGCTGCAAATCTTCGACCGGTTCCGGCGCATGGCTGCCTTGAGCGTGATTCAGAGTATTGTCACCCTGACCATCGTGACCATAGCTTTTCTGACTCATGGCGGCTTGCTGCAAATTTTGCTGGCTTATCTGGCCGGAAAAATCGTCGGCGCCCTGGGATTAACCATCGCAGCGATCGTTGAAGCTAACCGGCATTGGGGTTCTGGCTGGTGGCGGGCGCCACTGCAATTATTAAAACCGCAGGCTCGCGAGCTAACATCGTTCGCGGTCAGCACCAACATCAGCGCTTCATTAAGCCTGGTCAATAAAGACAGTGAGCTCCTGTGGATTTCATTCTTCCGCGATCCGGTCGAAACCGGGTATTATCGCCTGGCGCTGACCTTAGCGAACCTGGTTCAAATGCCGATCAGCCCTCTGCCACAGGCCACCTATCCCGAATTGTCACGCGAGGTGGCGCGCAAGAACTGGGACAATGTTCGTTACGTTCTACGCCAGGGTTCAATGATGGCAGGAGGCTATACCCTGGCAGCCAGCCTGTTTCTGTTGGTACTTGGACAACCCGTCATCCGCCTGCTGTATACTCCTGAATTCTCACCCGCCTATCCTGCTTTGCTCATTTTGCTGGCCGGTTTCCTGATCGCCAATACCTTTTACTGGAATCGGACCGCGTTGCTGGCACTGGGCCGGCCTGATTTTCCCACCAAGATCAACCTCGGTCTGGCCATTTTAAAACTGGCCGGCATGTTCTTGCTCGTGCCCCGCTTCGGCTATCTGGCGAGCGCCGGCTTACTGGCTGGATCCTATATCCTGGGCGTCAGTATTTCGGCGTTCAAAGTCCGCACAATCGTCAAGCAACAACAGCAGATCATTGACCAGGTGTAGAACCGTCATGCGAGTTGCCTATGTGCTCCCCTTCCTCAGCAAACCTTCCGGCTGGCGCAACCATACCTTAGCTTTTTTGCAGGCAATTTCTGGCCAGGTCGAGCCTTTCATCTGGGTGGCTCAAAATGAAGCCGCGATCGCCAGGGATCTTTTTCCCAATCTGCCAATCCAGACCCTTCCGGTAACCCAAATGGCTTCGATGAGCAGCTTTACGGGCGCCGGTCAATTATTACACACTCGCTGGACAATCGCCCGCGCCAATTACCCTCCGGTCGATCTGATTCATTCATTGGAAGCTTACCCGACCGGGCTGGTTGGCAGCTGGTTAGCCAAAAAACTTGGGCGACCACATCTCATCACCACCCACGGTACTTATGGCGTGATCTGGCACCGGTCCAAGATCGACCGCCCAATCTATCGAACGGTATTACGCCATGCAAGCCTGATTTGCCCGGTTTCGCAAGGAACTGCCAGACTGATGAGACAATATTTTGGAAAATCGATCGATCCAGCCCGTTTGCATCCCATCCTGAACGGTAATGACTTCGTGACCCAGGTCCCCCGCCAGGAAGCGCTCCGCCGTAGTCCGGCCGAGCCGCCCTGTTTGCTCTCGGTTGGCGACATCAAGCCGCGCAAGGGCCAGCTGACCAGCCTGCAAGCCTTTGCGCGCCTGAAAGATAAATTCCCACGGCTGCGCTACCTTATCGTGGGCGATTACTCATCCACTAACGACTATTTCGGGCAGATAAAAGACTTTATCGATGCACATCACTTGTCCGATGTAGAGCTTTTAGGGGCAGTATCCGAGGCCAAATTACGGGATTGTTTCCGCCAGGCTTCGGTTTTTGTGCTAACACCTCAAGAAGAGGGTTTAAACTTTGAGGGTTTTGGCCTGGTATACCTTGAAGCCGGTGCTTTTGGGCTTCCAGTCGTTGCAACCCGCAGCGGGGGTGTGGCTGATGCCGTCCTGGATGGCGAAACCGGCTTTTTAGCTGATTCGAACGATATTGATGGCATTGCCCTGGCGATCGCTCATCTACTGAGCGACTCTGAACTGGCTTCGCAGATGGGCCGGGCCAATCGCAATTGGGCCGAAACACTTACCTGGGAGCGCAATGCCTCCCAGTATCTGCAGGCTTACCAGGCATTGATCGATCAAAACCCATGAAGATCGCGGTGATCGCTCCTACCTATTTACCGGCCAGGCGGGCCAACACTGTCCAGGTCATGAAAATGTGCCAGGCCTTCTGTGACCTGGGACACGATATTCATCTGGCTGTCCCAACCGAACGCGCCGATCCGGCTTTAGAAGATTCTCTCCTGGTTCCCAGTTGGGATGAATTGCGGAGCCATTACGGTCTACACTGTTCATTCCCCATCGAATGGCTGGCTTCCAGGCCAGAACTACGCCGCTATGATTTTGGCTGGCGCTCAATCCGTTGGGCCCGGCGCATCCAGGCGGAATTGATTTATACTCGTCTGCCTCAAGCTGCAGCTTTAGCCAGCTTGAGCGGTCTGCCAACCATCCTTGAAGTGCACGATATGCCTGCGGGGCAAGCCGGTCCCTGGTTGCTGCGCCGGTTTCTGGCTGGTCGGGGAGCCCGCAGATTGGTTGTCATCACCCGTGCTTTGAGCGATGATCTGAAGCATACTTATCCGATTCTATCCTCGCCCGGTTTCTTGACGATCGAACCAGATGGAGTTGATCTAGCCCGATACCAAAACCTCCCGGAGCCGCCCAGCGCTCGAAAGAGTCTCATCCTGCCGCATACGCCCCGGGATTGGCCGGAGAGATTTACAGCCGGCTACACCGGTCACCTTTACTCGGGGCGAGGCGTCGAGCTGCTGCTCGAGATAGCAGAACTCGAGAGGGACATACATTTTCTCGTAGTCGGAGGCGAGCCTCCCGAAGTGGAACGTGCGCGGCTCATGGCGAAGGCCAAAGATCTGCACAACCTGGTGCTGACTGGTTTTATTCCCAACGCAGATCTACCCCGATACCAGGCGGCTTGCGAAGCCCTTTTGATGCCTTACCAAACTCAAGTAGCGGCCTCATCCGGTGGCAATATCGCTCCCTACCTCAGCCCCATGAAACTGTTTGAATACCTGGCGACTGGTCGGGCGATTCTTTCCAGCGATTTACCGGTATTGCGCGAGGTTTTAAACGAAAAAAATGCAGTTTTATTGCCCCCGGATGATCCACGGGCATGGGCTCAGGCGCTTCGCGCTTTACGAAACGAACCCGCCCGCTTGAGCCAACTTGCAACGCAAGCTCACCTGGAAGCTCAAAACTATACCTGGGCAGCCCGCGCCAGCCGGATTATCGCCGGGCTTTAATCAGGGTCTCTGGGAAACTTCTGGGGTAGTACCACAGGAGGGAGCATGCAAATGTTGTAGAAGAAAAATGTCTCCCACAGGTTCCCGATGAGCCTTTAATCAGAACGTGCTATAATTCTGCCCCGTTTGGAAGTATTTCATGACGAACATTCAATCTCCTTCCCGATCCATAGCCATCCTACGCTTTAGCTTGCCTGGGCTCGCCGGCGCTGCGGGGCTGGCGCTGTTCTTAGCCTGGGCTGCCTCCGGTTACCAATCCGTCATCGGCTGGCAAGTTTTCCTGGGAGGCTGTTTGCTGGGCGGTCTGATCCTGATTGGGGGCTGGTATGCGGTTCGGGTCAGCGAAAAGAAATCACTGCCCAACTGGCTGGCCTGGTTGTTGATTGGGGCAGCCGTGCTGCGGCTGCTGGCAGGTGTGCTCTGGTTCACTGCACTGCCGGTGATGGGTCATGATTTCAAGGAACAACAAGCGGGTTATGTGATGGCAGACGCATATGAGCGTGACCAGACCGCCTGGGAATTAAGCCAATCTGAAAAACCATTGATGCGGGCATTCCAGGGATACCGAAAAGCTGACCAGTACGGTGGACTGCTCTTTTTAAGTGCAATGATCTACCGAACGATTGGCGGCGATGTCCATCAACCGCTACTGATCGTGACCCTGACTGCCGCCTTCTCTGCCCTGGCAGTGCTGTTTACCTGGGCTTTCAGCCGCCGGGCCTGGGGGGAACGCACCGCACAGATTGCCGCCTGGCTGCTGGCGCTTTACCCGGAAGCAATCCTTTTAGGCAGTTCGCAAATGCGAGAAGCCTTTACAATTTCACTCACCATGGCGGCTTTTTACGGCCTGATTCGTTTTAGCCAGGACCATCATTGGACCAGCCTGCTTTGGATCCTTGGATCCTTGTTGCTGTATTTACCCTTCTCGCCCCCATTTGCGGCCTTACTGTTGGCAGCGCTCCTGTTGACGGCTTTCGGATTGAGGCGTCAATTTTTGGGCAGCCAGGTGCTCAATCGGCGCCAGGTCTGGCTGCTGCTCATCGTCGTGGTAGCGCTCATCGCGGCCGGCTTACTGCTTTCCTGGCGCCAGTTTGCGCCGGAAAGTGTTACCAATCCAATTGCATTGATCAGTTGGTGGGTGCGGAAATCGGCCGAATGGCAGGCTCATTTGAATGAACAGGCCTCCGGCTGGACGCAGAAAGTTTTCGACAATACCCCTGTCTGGCTGCATGCCCCTTTAATGATCCTTTATGGCATTACCCGGCCCTTCCTACCTGCCGCCCTGGTGGCCAGCAGCGCCTCGGCTTTATGGACTGGGATCACCATCTGGCGCGCTCTGGGTTGGACATTTGTACTGGTTATGCTGGTTTATGCGCCTGTTCAAGCACTACGTAAACAGCCTCCGGATCGATTGGCGCGCATATTGAGCCTGATCGTTTGGTTGATCCTTATCATCGCCTCATTCCGGGGCGGGGGCGATCAGGATGATAATCCCCGCTACCGGGCCGCATTTGCCGGCTTACAAATTGCGCTGGTTGCCTGGGCATGGGTCGAGCAGCGGCAGTCCAACGATGTCTGGTTCCGGCGCGCCCTGGCATTGCCGATCTGGATTTTGGTCTGGTTTCTGCCCTGGTATGTGCGGCGCTATACCGGTTTCGCCTGGCCTGTGGTTGATCTCTTTAAAACCATAGGGTTGGGAGTCGCCTGTACGATCCTCTATTGGATCTGGGATTGGGCACGGAGTTCCGGCTGAGCTGACCAGGTGCGGGTTAAAAAGTGCTTCCCAAAATTCAGGAGGGAGTGTGAGCGCATACACTCCCTCCTGAGTTTTGGGAAGCTTTCATCTGGTTCTTTGGGAAGCTCTGTGGGAGAGTCCCGGATTTGGGGGTGTGAGCTTTTCATCTTGACCTACAGGTCACAAAGGTTATAATTCAGCGATTGAATTTTACTTAAGGGAGATGCACATGCCAACTGCAATCATCACAGGGATTACCGGACAAGATGGCTCATACCTGGCTGAATTTTTATTGAGCCAGGGATACCATGTCGTCGGCATGGTGCGCAGATCCAGCACCGTGACCTTTGAGCGGATCAGCCATATCCAGGATGATATCTCCATCATTCAAGGCGACCTTCACGACCAGAGTTCACTGGTTGATGTGATCGAAACCTATCAGCCGGATGAAGTGTACAACCTTGCAGCCCAATCCTTCGTTCCAACCTCCTGGAAGCAGCCGGTGCTGACCGGCGAAGTAACCGCTTTGGGGGTGACACGTTTGTTGGAGGCTATCCGGCTGGTCAATCCCAACTCTCGCTTTTATCAGGCCTCTTCCAGTGAAATGTTCGGCAAAGTCCGGGAAGTGCCTCAAACCGAGGCGACCCCTTTTTACCCCCGCAGCCCGTATGGCGTCGCAAAAGTGTACGCTCACTGGATCACGGTGAATTACCGCGAGTCATATAACCTGTTTGCATCTTCCGGGATTTTATTTAATCACGAGAGCCCAAGGCGAGGTTTGGAATTTGTCACCCGCAAGATCACCTATGGCGTCGCCCGCATCAAGTTGGGACGCGCCAAGGAATTGCGCCTGGGCAATCTGGAATCACGCCGTGATTGGGGGTACGCCGGTGATTACGTCAAAGCCATGTGGTTGATGTTGCAACAGGATACCCCCCAGGATTACGTCATCGGCACAGGCAAAACCCACTCGGTGCGCGAGTTCTGCGAAATTGCTTTCGGATCTGTGGGTTTGGATTATCAAAAATATGTCGTTCAGGACGAGCGATTTTACCGGCCTGCCGAGGTGGACTTGCTGGTTTCCAACCCTGACCGGGCCAACCAGGAGCTGAATTGGCAGCCAACGGTTGACTTCCAGGGTTTAATCAAAATGATGGTGGATGCCGACCTGAAACGGGTCGCTATGGAGATTGCTTAGTGTCGCTTAAAGCCAGATTTGAAAACTGGAGGGCTGCGCCGTACGCGGCAGAATTTGTCGCGCTCCTGGCTGGGTTAGCTTACCTGCTCCAAACCTGGACATATGCCCATACCCGCCAGTCAATCCTGGATGAAGGCGCGTACTTATTGAAGGGATATGCTGTCGTCACTGGCCAATATCAGCTATACCAGGATTATGGTTTCTGGAGCAATCACATGCCGCTCTCGTTTTATATCCCAGGGTATGCGCAATTACTCTTTGGGCCAGGCTTAAGAACCGGACGGTACCTGGCAATTTTCCTGGGAATGTTGGGGCTGCTGGGCGTCTGGGTCCTGTTCAGACGATTAGGGGGTCGATGGTGGGCTGCAGCCGCCGTATGGGTTATTGCCATCAATGTCGCCATGATCAAGATGTATTCCGTTATGGTGACACAGGTCCTGGTGGCCTGCTTGCTCGTCTGGATACTGGTCTTTGGACTTGGCAAACCGCGCAAGTTATGGCAGATCGGTCTGGCCGCAGCGCTGGCTGGCATTGCACTGATGACCCGCATCAACACGTTGCCAGTTTTGCCGCTCTTTATCCTTTACGTGCTTTGGCAGCACGGTTGGAAAGCGGGCCTGACCGCCGCTTTGACCGGCGGGATGGTTGTATTGGTCGGCCATGCCCTCTTCTGGCCCGGCATTTTGCGTATGTGGGCTTACTGGCTGCCGGAAGGATTGGCTCCGTTTCTCGCTGCCTGGCGCCCACCTGTGGGATCAACGCCCTTCTGGGAACCAAGCATTGATCTTTCGGGACGCCTGGCCAGCTTCTTTATGAGCATCCGGGTCAATTTTGTTGCCATGATCGGGGCCTTGAGCGCCTGGTTGCTATGGCCAAAAAAACGGGACTGGAAACTAAAATCCGATCGGATCAGCGCAATCTTTCTTTCGCTCGTTTTTCTCTCGTTATTATTGATCCACATGTGGGCTACGCTGGGGAAAAGCTATTGTGTCTATTGCCTGTCCGGCTATGTTACTTTCTTTGAAATTACCGGCCTGGCGTTACTGGTAATTTCATTGCCTTCCTGGCGCAGGCAGGTATCCGTCTGGATCCAGGCGATCATTATTGTGTCCATCTTGCTGCTTTCAGCCGGGATTGGGTTTGGGGCTTTTGAAGAATTGGGCAACCAGCTATTGGCTCTGACGATCCCTAAATTTATCTTAGGCCTGGGACCAGGCGCAGAACCGGTCAGGCTGGGCGAATTTCTAAAATCGATCTACCAGCTCCCAACTCGAGATTTGCGAAGGTTATTACCTCTGTTAGCCGGGTTCGGAGCAGGTCTGGCGATATGTTTGCTCGCAGTTTTCCTGACCAGGTGGCTCAATCGCCGCTCAACAGAGCACCGGATTTCCTACGGCGCCGTGGCTCAAAGCACTTTTCTGCTGGTTGGCTTGCTCCTGAGCCCCAGCTTGCCCCTATCGGGTGGCTATCGTTTTTATGAGTGCAGCGGTAATGTTATCGCTTCCTATGAATCTGCCGGAGAACAACTCGCCAGCGCGATTCCCCCCGGAGCCCGGGTCTACTGGTATGGCGGTTTGTCGGCCGTGCCCCTTTTATATCTGGATGGGGTTAAAATTTACCCGCCACAAATTAATGGCAATTACAGCTTTAACCTGGGTACCGATTCTGACGCATTAGAACGTTATGGATTTTGGAATCAAGAGCTGGCGGATGCCTGGGTGCACCAGGCCGATTATATATTGATCCAACAACGGTTCTACCGGGACTGGTTAAAGGAAGTGGTCACCCGCGGCGCTTATCAGGAACTTCCGTCCACGGGTTTGACCGCAGCCTGCCAACCAGAACTCTCTGATCCGAATTTTTAGGAGAATTCCTTGAAACTCTCACTCATCCTACCTGTTTACAATGAAGAAGAGAGCCTGCCGCACTTGCACGCAGCGATCCACAAGGCATTAGACGGCCAGTCTTTTGATTGGGAAGTCATTTACGTGAACGATGGCAGTACAGACCAAAGCTTACCCGTGCTGGAAAGGACCGCTGAAGAAGATCCCCGGCACGTCACCGTGGTAGCGTTACGTCGCAATTTTGGCCAGACGGCTGCCATCGCCGCCGGGATCGATCACTCGACAGGCGACGTGATTGTACTCTCAGACGCAGATTTACAAAATGACCCTGCCGATATCCCCACAATGGTCGAAAAAATCGAACAGGGATATGACGTCGTCAGTGGCTGGCGCAAAAACAGACAAGATACCTTCATCACCCGAGTCCTGCCCTCTAAAATGGCAAACTGGCTGATCTCACAGGTCACCGGAGTTCACTTGCATGACTACGGTTGTACTTTGAAAGCCTATCGCCGAGAAGTGCTAACGGGATTCCGGCTATATGGTGAAATGCACCGTTTCATTCCAGCTTACGCTTACTCAGTCGGCGCCAGCATGATTGAAATGCCAGTCCATCATCATGCCCGCAAGTATGGCAAAACAAAATATGGACTGACCCGCACCCTGAAGGTGGTACTCGATCTATTCACGGTAAAGTTTCTGCTCAGTTATGCCAACAAGCCCATCTACCTGTTTGGAGGCACCGGTCTGGCGCTGATCATCATCAGCGCCCTAGTTTTTGCACTATTAATGATCCGGCGCATCTTTTTCCAGGTAGAAGTGCTCACTTCACCGTTCTTCCAGATGAGCACCATGTTTACAATCCTTGGCTTTCAATCCATTTTGATGGGCTTGATCGCAGAATTACTGGTCCGCACCTATCACGAATCCCAGGCAAAACCAACTTACACAATTCTGAAAGTCATCCAGCCCGAATCGGAAGAGAATGCGTAAAGTTCAAACCACCGCTGCAAAGCGCTCAACGTATTTGCGCGTTGCCGGCACCCTCCTGGCCCTGGCTTTGTTGGTTTATTTATTATCCCAACAAGGTTGGGCAGAGATTTGGGAAGCACTGCGCCAAATCTCTATTGGCCGGTTAGTGCTTGCGTTTGGCTTGATGATGCTTTCGCGCCTGGCTGTCTCGGTCCGCTGGCATATCTTGCTGCGAGCTGCAGATGTCAATATCAGCCTGGGAGAAAGTATCAGGATCACTTTCGCCGGGCTGTTTGCATCGAACTTTCTGCCCACAACGATCGGCGGCGATGTCATCCGCCTGGCAGGCGCTATTCGCCTTAAATTCGATAGCGCCATTTGCGCCGCTTCGCTGGTCGCCGATCGGCTGATCGGGATGGCAGGTATGGCAATGGCCCTGCCGTTAGGTCTGCCAGCCTTTTTACAAGCGGGTGGGTTTAAGGATTTCGATCGTTCCTGGTTTTTGGCCCCTGGCCTGGCGACAACCCTGGAATCCGGGCGGTTTCAAAAACTGTGGGCGGAGGGCAAACGCCTGCTCGTTCGGCTCCTGAAAGCGCTGGCGCTCTGGCTCAAACAGCCCCGCGCAATCCTGCTTTCGCTGCTCCTTTCCTGGGTCCACATGCTGTGCCTGTTTGGTATTTTGACCCTGTTATTCACCGGGATGGGGGATCCGGTCAACTTTTTATTGCTGGGCGGTTTATACAGCCTGGTCTATTTCATCACCTTACTGCCGATATCGATCAATGGCTATGGATTACAGGAAGTCTCCATGACCTTTATTTTCACCAGCGTCATGGGTATTTCGATGAGCGCTGCGCTCGCCGCGGCCCTCATTTTCCGCACCCTGATGATGATTGCCAGTCTGCCGGGAGCTCTTTTCGTTCCAGCTATGATGGCCGGCAATGAACCCCCGCCGTCAATCCTGGCCGAGTAGACCGGCTGGATTACCGCAAAAACTTATGATTGCACCCAAAAAACATTTAACCCTTTACCAGATATTGCTGGCCGGCACCTTACTTTTCAGCCTGGCAACCACCCTACAGATCTTCCGATCTCCTTACGAAGCCGGGATCCTTTTCCGTTCACGCCGCTGGATGGCCGGTTTAGGCTTAGCAGTTGTAATAATGCTCATTGAGGCAGCCCTGTTGTGGATCAGCCAGACTGGCAGGCAGGCGAACCTCGAGATGCGCCTGGATGCTGGTTTGCAACTCTTACGGCAACTTGGAAAATTCAATCTGGTGGTATTCGGATTCGCGATCGCAGCCTTCGCTTTTCTGGTTCTGGACTTTGCCAGCGGACCGCTGGGCAACAATCTCCTGCGCTTATTTTCGTTCTGGGTGCTGGCCCTGCTCGGGGTCATCTTACTGCTAGGCGCAGGCTGGCAGCGGAGTTGGACGGGCGCTCTGGTGATATCGCTGCTGACCGCCGCTTTTTTCTACCGGATTTTGGCTTATCTGCCAGATATCTCAACCCATCCACTCTCGCTCGGCTGGTCGGAGGCGAGTCGCTACTATTACGCCTCGCTTTATTTTTCCAACAAAATTTATGGTTTCACGGTTCCCCCTACTGTGCTCCACCCCACCCGTTATTTAATGCAGTCCCTGCCATTCCTGATTTCCGGCACACCACTCTGGTTTCATCGTCTCTGGCAGGTGCTGTTGTGGGTAGTTTTCACCGGCACAGCCAGCTACATGCTGGCAAGGCGGTTGAAGATTGCCGACCCGGTTAAACGCTGGGCTTTGATTTGCTGGGCTTTTCTTTTCTTATTAGTTGGGCCCGTTTATTACCATCTTCTTGTTCCATTAATCCTGATCCTGTGGGGTTACAACCACCAAAAAATGTGGCGCAATTTACTGCTGGTGCTGGTTGCTTCCGCCTGGGCTGGAGTCAGCCGGATAAACTGGTTCCCGGTCCCGGGCATGCTGGCCGCAATTCTGTATATCCTGGAAGAACCTGCTAGCCAGCGCTCTTTCTGGCGTTACTGGACCAAACCAGTGCTCTGGACTTTGCTCGGAACTGCAGCCGCGTTTGGCGCCCAGGCGGCCTATGCAGTACTCTCCGGTAATCCTCCAGGGGAATTTACCTCCAGCCTGACATCTGACCTGCTTTGGTATCGTTTATTGCCGAATCCCACCTATCCCGAAGGCGTCTTGATCTCAGCCTTGATCGTGATCCTGCCGATGCTGGCGTTAATCCTGGCTCGGCTGGCCGGGCATTGGAAACTGATCCAGCCGCTCCGCCTGGCAGGCGTGGCTGCCATCCTGCTGGTTTTATTCGGCGGTGGGCTGGTTGTCAGTACGAAAATTGGCGGCGGCAGCAACCTGCACAATCTGGATGCCTTTTTGTCTGTTTTCTTGGTGGTATCCGCTTACGCTGTTTTCGACCGGATCGCCTGGGAAGAATTCCCCGCAGGGGTTCAAGCCGGGCAGACTGAGCCGTTGGCAATCTACCAGCCCCCTGTCCGCAAAGCCTGGCTGGTCCTGACCATCCTCATCCCGATTTACTCAGCCATATTGTTTGGCGCGCCATATAAAATGCCCAGCCAGGCCGATACGCTCGACGCGCTTTCGAAAATCGAACGTTTCATTGAACGGCTGGACCCTGCCGGCGAACACGTGCTCTTTATCGACGAACGGCAACTGATAACTTTTCAGACCATTAAAGGCGTCAAACTGGTGCCCGATTATGAAAAGGTATTCCTGATGGAGATGGCTATGGCGGGCAACACAGACTACTTGGAGCAGTTCCATTCCGACCTGAAGAACCATCGTTTTTCAATGATTGTCAGCGAACCTCTTTTCATCACCGCCAAAGGATCGGCTGAGCCATTCGGTGAGGAGAACGATGCCTGGGTGGAGCAGGTTTCTAAACCGGTGCTGTGTTACTATGAATCGGCTCGCTTTCTACGAGCGACATCCTTGCAAATCCTTGTCCCCAAAAAAGAGCCCAGCGGACCAGGTTGCCAATAGAATGGTCTGTTGAAAGTCCTGGCAATCCGCCGAGATTGCTCAAAAGGCGTTCGACCGGGCTTTCGCAAGCGTAGAAAATGTGCTCAGCTTTCACAAAGTCCCTAACAATGAGGAGCTTGGTGTTGGGTTTGGGCGGCCAAGCCGCCCAAACCCAACATCAAAAACACTTCCTTGTTAAAACCATGAGAAAATGTAGGCCTTAACTTGACCTATACCTATCTCAGGTTATAATTCAACGGCTGAATTTTAGAATGGAGATCACTACTGGCACGAAGCGAAAGCTATCGCCTGGGCGAATAGATATAACATATGGAAACTCAAGCTGATCCCGATCGCGAGCTGATCCTGCTCGAACAAATAGAACGAGACCCGGATATCACCCAGGCGTCTTTGGCAGCCCAACTTGGTGTGGCGGTTGGAACGGTCAACTGGCACATCAAGCGGTTGATCGCCAAAGGCTATGTTAAGGTCAAGCGAGCTCAACGTCGCAAACTGCGTTACATTATCACACCGGAAGGGATCGCCTTTCGGGCCAGGCTGACGGTCAACTATATCGAAACTTCAATGCGCCTGTACCGCAAGACCCGCCAACGAGTACGGGAATTGTTGTCCGAGCTAAAAGCATCCGGGATCAACCAGATAAGCATCGATGGTGAAGGCGATATAGCCGATATCTGCCGGCTTACCTGCCTGGAACAGAATTTCTTGATCGTTGAAGAAGAAACTGGCCCGACCCTGGAAGTACGCGGTATGCGTGTCCACCTGCGAATGGAGAAGAAAGCATGAACTCCGTCTCATATCCCCAACATGTTTTGATTACAGGTGGCGCGGGTTACATTGGCTCACTTCTGGCCGGAGAATTGTTGCGCCAGGACTATAAAGTTACTGTGGTAGATGATTTGTTGTTTGGCGGCGAATCCCTGCTGGCCTATTTCCCTAATCCCGATTTCCACTTCGTGAAATCGAACGTCTGCGATTTCGCGGGCAATCCGCTCAGCCTTGCGCTCGGAATGGCCCCGCCCGCAGGCGATCGTTCACCTGGCCGGGATCGTTGGTTTTCCGGCCTGCCAGGCGGTGGGGCGCCAGGTTGCCTGGCGCTACAACGTCGAAGCAACCCAGGCCGTTTTTGAACAGGCCGAAGCGCTTGGGGTAGAGCGTTTTATCTATGCTTCTACCTATAGCAATTACGGATTATCCTCCGATGGCAAACCCGTCACCGAAGAAACCCTGCTTAACCCTCAATCCTTGTATGCGGAAACCAAAATTGCAGCCGAACGCCTGCTGCTCAACCAGCCTGACGCCGCCTGCGCCCCATTGATCTTCCGCATTGCCACCTTGTACGGGCTATCGCCCCGGACACGTTTCGACCTGATCGTCAACCAATTCGTTTTGGAAGCATATACCCGCCGGGAACTGCTCATTTATCAGCGCGGCTACTCCCGCTCATTCGCTCACGTACAGGATGCGATCGCCGGTATTATCCTGGGCTTGCAAAGCAGCCTGGATAAGATCCGAGGCCAGGTATTCAACCTGGGCTCCCAGGAAGGCAATTACACCAAGGATCAAATCGTAGCCAGGATCCTGAAACGGCTGCCGGAAACAGTTGTGCGCTACAAAGATATGACTTTTGGCGGCGACATGCGCGATATTTCGGTCGATTTTAATAAGATTGAGCGTGTGCTCGGCTTTAAGACACGCCTGAATGTGGATGACGGTATTCGGGAAGTCTTACAGGCCTTGCGTTCTGGCATCATCCGTAATCCACAGGATCAACAGTACCGGAATGCGCAATTTATCGTCCAGTGAAATGGGTAATTAACCCGGCGGAATTCCAGATGCTGGCCTCCTGGGGCTAATCCGTTCAACAGATCTCTGATGAAAAGGAAATGGAAATGACCGAAGCTAATTCAAAATCTGACGCTCCCACGTTTTGGGAAAACAAACGCGTGATTGTAACCGGCGGCGCCGGCTTCCTGGGTTCATTTGTGGTTGAAAAGCTCCAGGAACGCCATGCGGCTGAGATCATCGTCCCACGGGTCGAGCAGTATGACTTAACTCGCGAAGAGGCTATCCAGCGATTATTCGATGACAGCCTGGATGCCAATTCAGACCTGGAAACGATCGTCATCCATCTGGCTGCCCTGGCAGGCGGGATCGGCGCCAACCGGGCCCGACCGGCTGAGTTTTTCTATTTGAATCTGATGATGGGCGTCCAATTGATGCACGCGGCCTGGCAACGCCAGATTGAAAAATTCGTTGCCATCGGAACGATCTGCGCTTATCCGAAATTTACACCGGTTCCATTCAAGGAAGAAAATCTTTGGGACGGCTATCCGGAAGAAACCAATGCCCCATACGGTCTGGCCAAGAAGATGCTGCTCGTTCAGGCCCAGGCTTATCGCGAACAGTATGGTTTCAATGCAATTTACTTATTACCGGTCAATTTATACGGCCCGCGGGACAATTTCGACTTGGAAACCTCACATGTCATCCCGGCCCTGATTCGCAAGTGCATCGAGGCGCAAGAGCGAGGGGACCAACAGGTGATCCTGTGGGGCGATGGATCACCGACCCGCGAATTCCTGTACGTTGAAGACGCCGCCGAAGGCATCTTGCTGGCAGCCGAACGCTATAACGGAAATGAGCCGGTCAATCTGGGCGCCGGGAACGAAATCGCCATCAAAGATCTGGCCCAGTTGGTGGCCGACTTGACCGGTTTTGAAGGCGAGTTAGTCTGGGATACCAGCAAGCCGAATGGCCAACCCCGCCGCGGGCTGGATGTCAGCCGGGCTGAAAAATACTTTGGCTTCCGCGCAAAAATGCCCTTCGAACAAGGGCTAAAGCGTACGATCGCCTGGTATCGAGAAAAAACGGAACAGGTGAAATAATTCGGTAACCTTATGGCAGAAACTACCCTGACAACAAAAGCTCAACCAGAAGAAGTGCTGTACCTGCGGCCGACCAGCGGTTGGTCGGCATTGAATTTACGTGATCTCTGGAAATATCGCGAGTTGATCTACTTCCTGACCTGGCGGGACATCAAGGTTCGCTACAAACAAACCATCCTGGGCGCTTCCTGGGCGGTGATCCAGCCGGTGGTCAACATGGTCGTGTTGACGATCATCTTCGGCAAGTTTGCAAACATGTCCACGGATGGTATCCCCCGCCCGATCTTCACCTTCACCGCCCTGCTGCCCTGGGGGCTGTTCAGCAAAGCCCTGTCGGATGCGGGGCGCTCAATGCTATCGAATCGCAGCATGATCACAAAGATTTATTTCCCACGCTTGATTATCCCGCTGTCATCTGTGATGAGCGGCGTGGTGGATTTTGGGATCCAGTTTATTGTGCTGATTGGGATGATGATCTATTACCGGTTCACACCCACCATTAATATCTGGACGCTGCCTTTCTTCCTGTTGCTTTCACTGATCACTGCCCTGGGCTTTGGCCTGTGGCTATCCGCGCTGAATGTGCTCTACCGGGATGTGGGATACATTCTGCCATTTCTCACCCAGCTCTGGCTGCTGCTTACCCCGGTCGCTTATTCGGCCAGTGAAGTGCCGGAACAATGGCGCCTGATTTATGCTCTCAACCCGATGGCCGGTGTGGTCGAGGGATTCCGCTGGGCGTTGTTGGGCTCCTCCAGCGCCCCCGGGCCGATGTTGTTTGTGTCATCCGCCATTTCCATATTGTTATTGATCAGCGGCATGTATTACTTTCGCCGGATGGAACGAACTTTCGCCGATATGGTGTAGAAGCTGCCAGTTTCAATTATCTAAGAGAACATGCAAAGAAATGATCTTAAGTCATGAGTGAATTAGCCATACGAGTTGAAAATTTAGGCAAAAAATACGTGATCGGCTCTTCTCCGGATCGGTATCGCACGCTGCGGGACAGTATCGTTGACGCTGCCAGATGGCCGGTGCGCCTTCTACGCGGCGAGTTGGCTTCTCATAAAGAGACCATCATGGCCCTGGATGGCGTTTCCTTTGAGGTCCATAAGGGCGAAGTATTAGGCGTAGTTGGGCGCAACGGCGCCGGGAAAAGCACCCTGCTCAAGATTCTCTCGCGCGTAACGGAACCTTCTCAGGGCTATGCCGAGATTCACGGGCGAGTGGGATCGCTGTTGGAAGTCGGAACGGGTTTCCATCCGGAATTGACCGGGCGCGAGAATATTGCCCTGAATGGAGCCATCCTGGGGATGAAACGCGCCGAAATTGACCGTAAATTTGACGAGATCGTCGACTTCTCCGGTGTGGAAAAATTCATCGATACGCCGGTAAAACGCTACTCCAGCGGGATGTATCTTCGGCTCGCCTTTGCGGTTGCAGCCCACATGGAGCCCGAGATCCTGGTGGTGGATGAAGTGCTGGCGGTTGGTGATGCCGAGTTCCAACGCAAATGCCTCGGAAAAATGAGCGATGTCGCCCAGCAGGGCCGGACGGTCTTATTTGTCAGCCATAATATGTCGGCCATTTTACGCCTGACCCAGGAGACCATCGTGCTCGAAAAAGGGAAAATGATCTACCGGGCGCCTTCTCCGCAGGCGATCGATTACTACCTGACCTCGGGGTTTGCCCAGACCGGGGAACGGCGCTGGCTCAGCGATGAAATCCCCAGCGATACCGGACCGTTCCGACCCATCGCTCTGCGACTGCGCAGTCCTCAGGGGATCATCGTAGATACGGTCCGATCCACCGAACCGGTAACGATCGAATTCGAATACCAGCTGGACCAACCGATCACGGGTCTGCGAACCGGTCTATACCTGCTGACAACGCATGGCGAGCATATTTTCACTTCCTTTGATACGGATGAACCTAAAAAGTATGAACGGTTTGCCACCCGGCCATCCGGACATTTCATCAGTCGCTGCGAGATTCCGGGCGACCTCTTGAATGATGGTCGCTATGTGCTGGGCGTCAACGCCAGTTCATTCCGGGTACGCCGTTATTTCCAGGACGAATATGCATTGGCTTTTACCGTAGACGCGACTGGAGCGCCTGGCATGCACTGGCTGGAGCCCCGACTTGGCCCGATCCGCCCGCGCCTCGATTGGCAAATTCAGGAGATTTCCCAGTGACGTTACCGGGCAAACAAGCGATCAAAGCGATCCTAGGCGATCTGCCCCTGACGGCTGAACTTTACTGGCATCTGCGCCAGCAAGGCAAGCCGCTCAGCAAGAGCGCCTCCCTGCGCCGCACCCAAAAGTGGCTGCCGACCTGGCGCGCCCAGGCCGAAGCGGCAGCTCGCCAGGCAGGTTCGTCCGGACAACATGTGATGTTGTTCAGCACGTTACGTTATTGGATCGAGTACAGCACGCTCCTGGGCTTCGCATTCGCAGGCCTCGGGCATCGCGTCACGCACGCCTACCTGCCCTTTACCAATTGGCGTAAACCGCTTAACCGCTTCGATCTTCGCCGCCAGAGCGCTTATCTGCATAGTGTGCTGGCTTCTGGTGAGCCACTGTTGAATCCGGTCAATTTGCTGGACATCAGGACAGACAATTTAACCCTGCCGGCAACCCTGAAAACCGCCATCGAAGAGGTGTCGCTGCGCGACGCCCAATACACGCTGCAGGTCGAAAACATAGAACTGGCAGGCGCCAGCAATTCGGCCCGGCTTTATCAACTCCGCCTGGAGCGAAACATACAGGCCGCCAAAGCCGGCCTGGCCTGGATGCAAGCCAACCACCCGGATGTTGTTCTCACCCCAAATGGCAGCATCCTCGAGATGGGAGCTATCTACCAGGTCGCCCGCCACCTTGAAATCCCGGTGGTAACCTACGAGTTTGGCGAACAGCGCGACCGGATTTGGCTGGCTCGCGACGCCGAAGTCATGCGCCAGGAAACCGATGCCCTGTGGGCTGAACGCCGCCAGCTTCCGCTGGACAAAAACCAATGGGAGCAGGTGCGAGCTTTGTTCGCTTCCCGGCAGCGAGCCAGCCTGTGGGAAAACTTTTCACGGCGCTGGCAAGGCCAACCGAATGTGGGCGGCGATCAAGTCCGGCAAGCGTTGGGCCTGGATAGCAGGCCGGTCATTTTGCTGGCTGCCAACGTCATCGGTGACAGCCTTACCCTGGGCCGTCAAATGTTCAGTCAAAGCATGACCGAATGGTTAGAGCGCACGGTCACTCACCTGGCAGCCAATCCGAACGTTCAACTGGTGATCCGCATTCATCCGGGCGAGCGTTTCACCAAAGGCCCCTCGGTGGCCAATGTTGTCCAGGCTGTATTGCCAGAGTTACCGGAACATATTCACCTGGTCGCGGCCGACGATCCAATCAACACCTACGATCTGGTCGAAATAGCCGATCTGGGTCTGGTTTACACCACCACGGTCGGGATGGAAATGGCGATGAGCGGCGTCCCGGTGATCGTGGCAGGCCAAACTCACTACCGTGACCGGGGGTTCACTCATGACCCATCGACCTGGGAGGCCTATTATCACCAGCTTGAGCAGGTCTTGACCGATCCGGAGGGTTTCAAGTTAACTCGCCAGCAGGTCGAGCAGGCCTGGAACTATGCTTACCGGTTCTTCTTCGAATATCCGGTTCCTTTCCCCTGGCATTTATTGCATTTTTGGAACGAACTGGACCATTGGCCGGTTGAAAAAGTCCTTGCGCCCGAGGGGCAAGCGCAGTTCGGGCCTTCCTTTGAAGCCCTGCTTGGTCGCCAGCGGGATTGGAGCCCTGGATAGAGAGTGACTATGTCTGCCGAAACTGATGTAAAACAAAAAGTGCGCGAATTCTATGACCAGGTTGGTTGGCAGCTGGTAGGTGAGGACGTTTACCAGAATGCTCACTATGAAGATTTGCGCCCGGTATCTCATGAATACATCCACCGCTGCCATTTGCGCGTTGCCCGCCATTTATTGCCCCAGGGCCGATACCTGCTGGATGCCGGATCGGGACCAATCCAATATCCGGAGTATCTGGAATACTCGCGTGGTTATCAGCGCCGGGTATGTGCGGACATCTCGATTACAGCGCTTCAAGAGGCCCGCAGCCGAATTGGCGATCATGGCTTATTCGTGGTCACAGATGTGGCTAACCTGCCGTTCAAACCCGAAGTGTTTGACGGATTCGTATCGCTGCACACGATCCATCATCTCCCGGAAGATGAACATCTCAAAGCCTATGACGAATTGTACCGGGTATTGAAACCCGGCCGAACGGGTGCAGTGGTCAACGGATGGCCCAGCTCGAAATTGATGGGCTGGTTTAATCCGGTCTTCAAGCTGATCAATCGCGGCCGCAATCTTAAAAATCGCCTGCTGGTACGCAATCCCAACAAGCGCAGTGCCGGGCGCGCGAAATCCAAAAAGAGCTCCTCGAAAAACTCGCCCAAGGGAACGTTTACCAACCGGCACGATGTCGCCTGGGTCAAGACGGAGGTCGGCGATCATATGGCGGTCGAGATCCTGGTCTGGCGCAGTGTGAGCGTGAAATTTTTGCGCAACCTCATCCATCCCTCCCTGGGAGGCCATCTATGGCTGCGCCTGTTGTACTGGCTTGAGGAGCGCTATCCGCATTATTTTGGAGAAAATGGACAGTATCCTCTGATCGTCATACGCAAAGCGTTGCAACCAACTGGAATAGATGCCTGATCACAGGGCCAATTACCGAGGAGCTACTAAAGAGAGTGATGGCCCAGGAGAACATAATGGATTGGACAGATAAAATTGTTTTAGTAACTGGCGGCACCGGTTCATTTGGGAAAAAATTTGTCGAGATCATGCTGGAGGAATATCATCCAGCGAAATTGATCGTCTTCAGCCGCGATGAGTTAAAACAGCATGAAATGCGCGTTCACGGCTTCGACCACCCGAATCTACGCTATTTCATTGGCGATGTGCGCGATCAGCTTCGGCTACGCCGGGCGATGAACGGTGTGGATATTGTCATCCATGCAGCCGCACTCAAGCAAGTCCCGGCCTGTGAATATAACCCGATGGAGGCCATCAAGACCAACATTTTGGGCAGCAGTAATGTGATTGAAGCCGCCCTGGATGCGGGGGTTGAAAAAGTCCTGGCCTTAAGCACGGATAAAGCCGTCAATCCTGTCAACCTGTACGGCGCGACAAAACTGGCAGCCGAAAAACTGTTCGTTCAAAGTAACAGCTATGCGGCTGGCTCCTCAACCCGGTTTAGCTGCGTCCGCTACGGAAATGTGGTTGGCAGCCGGGGCAGCGTGGTTCCGATCTTCATCCAGCAACGCAATAACGGCAAGCTGACTGTCACGGACGAGCGCATGACCCGTTTTTGGCTTACACTGGATCAAGGCGTCCGTTTTGTGATCCGCTGCACCGAAGCCATGTATGGCGGCGAGGTATTTATCCCCAAGATTCCTTCCACCCGGATCGTTGATCTGGCACGTGTAATTGCTCCTGAGGCCGAACTCGAAGTGATCGGTATCCGGCCCGGCGAGAAACTGCATGAAGTGCTCCTGCACGAGGAAGAAGCCCGTTCCACAGTCGAACTGGAGGATATGTTTGTCGTCCAACCGGTAGCCGCTTTATGGTTTGGCAAGGAATGGGAAAAAGAAGGTCGACGCCTGCCGGAAGGATTTCGTTACAGCAGCGATGAAAACCCGGTTTGGTTAAGTGAAAACCAGATTCACGAGATTGTCGCTCCGTTCGAACAGATCGTCGGATAAACTGGCAGCGTTGAAGTAGACGCCGTCAAAGTGTTTGCCGGGCTGCGAGCTTTTCCTGCAGACTGGGAAACAAACAAATCAATAAGCCGCCACCTGACGGAGAAGAGGTCATGCGCGTACTTGTCACCGGAGCCAGCGGTTTGCTGGGCATTAATGTAGCTCTGGAGGCGAGGCAGGACCACACCGTAATCGGGCTGGTAAACACCCTCAATCTGCGGGAAGCCCCTTTCGAGATCCGAACCGCAGACTTGCTGAAAGCTGGTATCATCGACCGCTTGCTCGATGACATCCAACCAGATTGGGTGATCCACTGTGCAGCGCTTGCCAACCTGGAAGCCTGTGAACGTGCCCCAGCCCTGGCAGCCCAAATCAATACCGAAGTACCCCGCAAACTGGCTCTGCATGTCGCCAGGGGCGGAGCGCGCCTGCTGCATATTTCCACGGACGCAGTCTTCGACGGACAGCGGGGCAATTATAGCGAAACGGATCGCCCCAATCCGCTCAGTGTTTACGCCCACACCAAACTGGAGGCGGAACAGGCGGTCCTTGAGGTTGATCCCACCGCTATTATCGCCCGGGTAAACCTGTTCGGCTGGAGCCTGACCGGAAAACGCAGCCTGGCAGAATGGTTTTTCAATAACCTCTCCGCAGGTAAAACGGTCATGGGTTTTACGGATGTGTATTTCTGCCCGCTTCTGGCCAACCATCTGGCACAAATATTATTGGAAATGCTGGCTCGCCGATTAAGCGGACTTTTCCACGTCGTCGGCAGTGAGTGCATCACAAAATATGATTTTGGAGTGGCCCTGGCTCGCCAGTTTGATCTGGACGAAAAACTGATCTCGCCAGCCTCCGTGTCTGAATCCGGGCTAGAAGCTGCTCGCTCCCCCAACCTGACGCTGCGCAACGACAAGCTGGTCCAGGCCCTGAACAGGGATATCCCCAACCTCTCTACAGGATTGCGGCAGTTTTATACACTTTATCAACAGGGTTTTCCACAAAAGTTGCAGGAGATGCTATGAAAATCCAAATTGGCGCCCACTCCATCAGTGAAAACGACCCGACCTATTTCATCGCCGATATATCAGCCAACCATGATGGCGATCTGGATCGGGCCAAACTCCTGATTCGTTTGGCCAAGGAAGCTGGGGCGGATGCGGCTAAATTCCAGAACTTCCGCGCCCCTGAAATCGTCTCCGATTACGGCTTCAAATCACTGGGCGGCCAGCTATCCCACCAGTCCGGTTGGAAAAAAACCGTCTTCGAGGTCTATCAGGACGCGTCCATCCCCTTTGAATGGACGCCAGTCCTGAAGGCGGAATGCGACCGGGTTGGGATCGATTATTTCTCTTCGCCCTACGATTTCGCCTCCGTTGACATGTTGGAGCCTTACGTGCCGGCGTATAAGATCGGTTCCGGAGATATCACCTGGCCAGAGATACTGGAAAAAATGGCCCGCAAGAGCAAACCGGTGATCCTTTCCACCGGGGCCTCGAATATCGGAGAAGTGCAGCAGGCCGTCGATTTGCTCCTGGGGATCAATCCTCAACTCGTGCTACTGCAGTGCAACACCAATTACACAGCCAGTCTGGAAAATTTTGACCATATCCATCTGCGCGTTCTGGAGGCCTACAAGACCCTGTTCCCGGGAGTCATACTGGGGCTATCCGACCATACCTTTGGACATGCTACCGTCCTGGGCGCGATTGCCCTGGGAGCGCGCGTGATCGAGAAACACTTTACGGATGACAATAAACGGGTTGGTCCAGACCATCCTTTCTCCATGACGCCCCAGACCTGGGCCGATATGGTGGCGCGCACGCGCGAACTGGAGCGCGCCCTTGGGTCTACCAACAAAGTAGTCGCCGACAACGAGCGACAAACCGTGATCGTACAGCGGCGTTGTTTGCGAGCCGGGCGCGAGATTGCTGCCGGCGAAACGATTTCACGCGAAATGATCGACGTCCTGCGCCCGGCAACTCCCGGTTCGATTATGCCTTACGAAATTGAAGCCGTGCTAGGCGCCAAAGCAGCCGTGAATATTCCCGCCGGCAAGGAACTACGCTGGACAGACCTGGTCTCGGGTTCATAAACGAGGCTTCAGTTTGGCTCGCATCCTGTATTTCTCGCGCGACTATACCACCCATGACCGCCGCTTCCTCTCCGCCCTGGCAGACACATCCCACCAGGTGTATTTCTTGCGACTGGAGCGGCGCGGTCATCCCCTGGAAGACCGGGCGCTGCCTGCCAAAATCGAGCAAATCCCCTGGGCTGGCGGCCAGAAACCCTTCCGCTGGCGAGATTTACCTCGCCTGTTAACCGACCTGAAACGTATCCTGCGAAGGCTGCAACCCGACTTGCTTCACGCAGGGCCGATCCAGACCGCCGGGTTGCTGGCAGCTTTGAGTGGCTTCCAGCCCCTGGTCAGCATGTCCTGGGGATCGGACCTGCTGCGTGACGCAGACAGCAATGCCTGGTATCGTTGGGCAACCCGCTATACGTTGCGCCGTAGCCAGGTGATGATTGGCGACTGCGCTCCTGTGCGCAGTAAAGCCATTTCCTTCGGCCTGCCCGACGATCGGATTATCACTTTCCCGTGGGGGGTCGACTTAGCCCATTACAGCCCGCAGGGACCTTCCAAACGAACGGCCGACCAGCCCGAGTTTAGCGGAACACCATTTATTTTGCTTTCCACCCGGGGTTGGGAGCCCATCTACGGCGTTGATGTCATTGCCAGGGCCTTTGTAAAGGCCGCCCGCCAGCGCCCGGAATTACAACTATTGATGTTGGGCAATGGCTCGCAAGCCTCTCTGTTGCGCAAGATCTTCACGGACGGCGAGGTGATCCAACAGGTTCACTTTCCCGGTCAGGTGAATCAGACCGAATTACCCATGTATTTCCGGACCGCCGACCTGTATGTCAGCGCCTCTCACAGCGATGGCACCTCCATTTCCCTGCTCGAAGCGATGGCCAGTGGTCGCCCGGTCCTGGTTTCGGATATTCCCGGCAACCGGCCCTGGGTCGAACCGGGGAAACAGGGCTGGTTGTTCCCGGATGGCGATGCGGATGCGCTTGCCCAGGCCATCTTAACCGCCCGGGAAAACCACCATCTGCTCCCAGCGATAAGCCTGGCTGCCCGCCAGACCGCCGAAAACCGTGCGGATTGGCCCGAGAATTTTCAAAAACTGCTGGCCGCCTACCAGTTTGCTATGGATGGCAGAGCTGAAGGCTTAAGTCCAGTATCCGAATGATAATCAATGAAAACACCAAGGATCAACGCCATCATCCAGGCCCGCATGGGCTCCAGCCGCCTTCCTGGCAAAGTGTTGTTAGACATAGGCGATAAATCGATGCTCGCCCACGTGGTGGACAGGACCCGCCTGGCCGTCAATGTAGATCAGGTAATCGTCGCTACGACAGTTGAGGCAGACGATGACCCGGTCGCGGCATTATGCGCCCGGCGCGGCTATGCACACTATCGGGGCAGCCAGCACGACGTGCTCGATCGATATTACCAGGCAGCCAGCCAATATCCCTGTGATGTGCTGGTACGGGTCACCGCCGATTGTCCTCTGATCGACCCGGCGTTGATTGACCAGACTGTAGACGCCCTCCTGGGACAACCAGTCTCTGCGGACCAGAGATTGGTTGTCAGCGAAAGCGAGGACAGTCGGAGGAGTGCGGCTGATTTTCCTTATGATTTCGCAGCCAATCGCCTGCCGCCCCCCTGGGGGCGCACTTATCCGATTGGGCTGGACGTGGAAGTTTGCACTTTTGCCGCCCTGGAACGCGCCTGGCAGGAAGCCAGTCTGCCCCACGAGCGTGAACATGTAATGCCTTACCTGTACGATCAGCCCGGGCGGTTCCGGTTTGTGCTGCTGAATTACAGGCAAGATCATGGCGATTTGCGCTGGACGGTGGATACCCCACAAGACCTGGCAATGGTACGGCAGCTGTATCGTTTTCTGAAAGACCGGCCCGATTTTTCCTGGCAGGATGTGCTGCAAGTCTTTCAGAATCATGACGAACTGGGGCAAATCAATGCCAGTATCCAGCACAAAGATTACCGGGCCACTGATGCGCGCAGCCATATCGGCCAGCAGGACAGCCAGAAATGACCGATACATTACTGCCTCGGTTTGAAACTGAAAATCACGCTCAAACCTCAGCGGGGCACCTGGCCAAAACATTGCAGGCTTTTGCCATTTGGGGACTGGCAACCCTTAGCTTCGGGATTGCCTACACCCAAAGCGTTCTGTATGAAGGCAATCAGAACACCAAATTTTTGCACGGTCTGGCAGGTTATATTGGCTATCTGAAAGACGACTGGCTGGCGCGCACCATCGATCCGCTGCCAGCTTTCACCTACTTGATCAAGCTGACTTATCCCATCAGCCAGAATCTCTTCTACGTGTATTACATTCTGCTGATGGGGGTTTACATCTACAGCCTCCTGGGGATTGTTTCTCACCTTTTCAGGATTGAGAAATTTTCAACCAGACTGTACATCTTTGCCATCTTGCTGATTGTCCATTCGCGCTGGTTCCTGGTCACCACCCTGAACCAGCGGGGGCTCGACCTGGAGTTTTTGCACAGCGGAGTCGCCGGTCAATATTTGCTCGGGCTCGAATTCCAAAACAGCGCTTTTGGGGTGTTTTTGCTGCTCTCCATGCTGCTGTTCCTGCGGCGCAGCTATTTCTGGTCGATCATTGCGCTTTCGATCGCCAACGTGTTTCACTCGGCTTATTTATTCAGCGCCGGGTTGATGACCCTGGCTTATTTATTGATGATCTGGTGGGAGAAACTCCGCGCAACCGAGGCAGCCAGGCGCTTTGAAATATCCACATGGATCCGGACAGCCGTGGGACCGTTTCTGCTCGGCCTGCTGGCGCTGGCCTTCGTAATACCGGTTCTGGCATATAGCCAGATCGAGCTAGGCTCAACATCCTCCGAGTTGTGGAGCCAATCCATGCACATTCTGGTGCACTACCGGATCCCCCATCATTCACTCCCTGAAGTCTGGCTTGGAAAAACCGCCTACATCCAGCTGGGCATCATCCTGGCTGGCCTGGTATTAAGCTGGAAGTCACGCCTGTTCCCGGTGTTATTGGCCCTATTTACGGGGGGAATGGCGCTGACACTGGTCCAGATCCTGACCGCCAACGACAGCCTGGCTGCCCTGGCGCCCTGGCGGGTATCGGTCCTGCTGGTCCCGATCTCGACCGCCCTGATGATAGGCTGGCTGGTCAAAATAATCTTTACCCTGCAAGACCGCTGGGCGCCTCAGCTGCAGATCATCTTGATCCCCCTGGCACTGACCGGGGTCATCGTGTACACCTACGGCGGCATTCAACTGCAGCAGTCTTATGACTCGAGCTATAAATATCAAAAAGTCGTCGCGCTGATGGATTTCGTCATTTCACAGCGCGCCGAGGGCCAGGTTTACCTGGTGCCGCCCAGAGAGCCCGACTTTGATGATTTCCGGATCTATACCGGTGTGCCGCTGTATATCAATTGGAAATCACATCCCTATAAGGATACTGAACTGGTGGAATGGTATCACCGGGTCCAGGTCGCAGGGGATTTCTACCAGGCCGATCCAGCCACACAGTGCCAGATGCTGGCAGACTTCAACCAACGGGCAGGCGTCAACCGTGTCATCTTCAAAAGCAAAGATGCCTCCCTGGATTGCGGCTTTACCCAGGAGATTTACCGCGAGCAGAATTTTGTCATTTACCGGATCGATCTTCCATGAGCCCAATTACACCTCCCTGCCCTCTGTGCAACAGCCTGCAAAGCCGCATTTTTGATCAACGTAATTTCCGCGGCTTGAATGTGACCAATCGTATCTGCGCCAATTGCGGATTGGTTTACCAATCGCCGCGCATGTCCGACCAGGAGCTGGACGATTTTTACCGGCATGAATACCGCCAGCTTTACCAGGGTAGTGAAGGTCCAAACCCGAAAGATCTCGCCATTCAACGCGGCCGGGCGGAAGCTTTAGGGAATTTCGCCCGCCGTCAGATAGCGAGGATTACTCGCCATCTGGATATTGGCTGTTCAGCCGGTCTGCTGTTGCAACGCATGCAAGCCGAATTCAACTGCACATCGGCAGGGGTCGAACCCGGGCAGGCCTACCGCTCCTTTGCCCGGCAGCAGGGTCTGCAGGTATACCCTTCGCTGGAGGCATTAACCCAGGCAGGTGAGCCTGCGTTTGACCTGATCAGTATGGCGCACGTTTTAGAACACATTGGCGATCCAGTTGATTACCTCGCCAATCTGCGCCAGAATTATCTTGCCAACCAGGGTTGGATCTTGATTGAGGTTCCCAATCTTTACGCACATGACAGTTTTGAAGTTGCCCACCTGGTTTCATACAGCGCCCATACGCTGACCCAGGTGCTTGAAAAAGCCGGTTTTCAAATGGTTCATCTGAAACAACATGGCCTGCCGCGCTCGGAAATCATCCAGCTTTACCTGACGGCTCTGGCTCGGCCATCCACCGTCGCGAAGCCTTTCCAGATCGAACCGGAACGCAATGTGGAGCGGCGGCGACGTCTGGGGTTGGTGCACCGCCAGCTCCTGACCCGGATTTCGCCCAAAAAGGCCTGGGTTGAGATCAAGCAGACTGAAGATTGAATCGATATGGCTTATCTGACGATTTTTAGTGCACCCAAATCATTCAATGATCCGCATATTGCCACGATCCAACGCAACGCCATCCAATCCTGGCTGCATCTCGACCCTGAGGTTGAAGTCTTGCTGGTGGGTGATGAGCCCGGCATGACCGAAGTGGCCGAAGAATTTCACATCCGGCAGCTTCCAGATGTTACGCGCAATGAAGCCGGAACGCCCCTCGTCAACTCAATTTTCGCCCTGGCCCGTGAGGCCAGCGACAGCCCCTTTCTGGCTTACGTCAATGCTGATATCCTGCTTTTGCCTGAAACGTTGCCGGCCACTCGACAGGTCGCCAGCCAGGTAGACCGGTTTCTCGTCATCGGCCAGCGCTGGGATCTGGAAGTTCGACAGGCGCTGGATTTTGGGCCAGGATGGGATCGAGATCTGGTCGAACGCACTCGCCGGGAGGGACAGCTGCATGCACCCGCGGGCAGTGACTATTTTATTTTCCCGCGTTCGCAATTTATCGGAATGCCGGAATTCGCCATCGGCCGGGCAGGCTGGGATAACTGGATGATTTATCACGCCCGTCGCCAGGGGCTTCCCGTAGTCGATGCAACCCCATCACTGATGATCATCCATCAGAATCATGATTACAGTCATCTACCCGGCGGAAAACCCCATTATGACCAGGCTGAATCCCGCCAGAATGAAGCGCTTGCTGGCGGTTCCGGCAACTTGTTTATGGTCCTGGATAGCGACAAACAACTGATCGATGGGCGCATCCGCAAACCACATACGACCTTAATTCGCACTTTACGTTGGGCTGAGGTCCGGCTAACGCCAACAGAGAGCCAGGGGAACCGGTTGCAAAAATCTCTGGCACGGCGCGTGCGACGCTTGCGCCGGCGGATTTCCGGTTCCCTGACCTGAGCGAACAGTATGAGAATCGGCCAGAATCCTGCCAAAGCCATCACCCACGTCCCACAGCCCCAGCGGGTCACCGTAGCCATTGTTTCTTATATCCCATTTCTCGGCGGCTACTACACCCACAGCCTGGAGGTACTGCGCGCCTGCCTGGAAAGTCTGTGGGCCAGCACATCCGAGCCGTATGACCTGCTGGTTTTCGATAATGCCAGCTGCCCGGAGGTTCGCACCTATTTGACCGGCGCCCAGGATCAGGGGAAAATCCAGTACCTGATATTGTCCGACCGGAATGTCGGCAAAGGCGGCGCCTGGAACATGATTTTCCAGGGAGCGCCTGGGGAAGTGATCGCTTACGCCGACAGCGACGTCCGTTTTTACCCCGGCTGGTTGACGAAAACCCTAGAAATCCTGGATACCTTTCCAAATGTCGGCATGGTTACTGCCCGGCCGATGCGCACCCCGGAAATTTTCTACACCAGCACCCTGGCGTGGGCCCAGCAGGCTCAGGATGTAGAAATTGAAAAATTACGCCACATTCCCTGGGAAGTCTACCGCGAGCATGTGCTCAGCCTGGGCACCTCCGAAGAGGCAGGCGCGTGAATGGTATGATTCGCGGCTGGATTGGCGGATAACTTATCGAGAGGTGCAGGCGCTGATCGGCGCCGCTCATTTCCAATTTACTCTGTTGAAAGCGCGCATCCAGCCATTTCTGCCTTTTCACATGGATCGTCCGATGGGCCAGGTCCGTTCTCTGGACGAGCAGCTCAACGAGGCCGGGCTACTTCGCCTGACTACACTCGACCCGCTTGTCAAACACATGGGGAATCGTCTGGCAGAAAGTCTGCCTGATAGCCGGAATACCGATTCTGCACCGGGGCCGGTTGGGATCTGGAAATTTCCCTTCGTGCGGCGGACTTTGTTGGGTATTTACGATCGGATCTTCCGGCTGTATTACGATACCCAGGCTCAACGTGCGGAACAGGAAGATCAATGAGCAGGTATTTCTCACTCGGCATCACAGACGATAAGCCTTTGGAACCAGCGCCCAGGACAGTCGTGAGGACTGGCGAACCAGCAAGGGACTTCAATGAGAACCGGTAAAAACCCCGCTAAAGCCGGCATCCCGGCTTACCAGCCCCAGGAATTGGGGGTGGCGCTGATTGTTTACATCCCTTTCACCGAGGGTTATTTTGAACATTCACTGGAAATTTTGCATTACCAAATCGAATCGATCCGGGCGACCACGCCCCAATCCTATGATCTTCTGATCTTCGACAACGGCAGCTGTCCTGAAGCAGTGGCTCAACTGCAACAGCTTTATGATCAGAAAACGATCGATTGGCTGGTCCTTTCCCAGCACAATCTGGGAAAAGCGGGGGCCTGGAATTGGATCTTCGCGGCGATGCCCAACCGCTTGATCTGTTACGCCGATTCAGACGTACTTTTCCGTCCAGGCTGGTTGGAATCCAGCCTGGAGGTGCTGGAGGCATTCCCACAGGCGGGCATGGTAGCCGCCCAACCGAATTTCTTTGATGTCATGCAAGGTGAGGGAAAAGCCCATCTAAGCCTGGAAGGGGATCCTCATTTTACATTGGAAGACTACTGGCCAGAAAAGTCCGCAATTGATGAATATTGTTTCGGGATTGGCGCCGACGCTGAACTGGCAGCCCCATTCTATGCCAACCCGCTGCCATCTATCTTGCACCGTGAAAAACGTATCCGGGCAGTGATTGGCGCATCCCACATGCAGTTTTTGACCAGGCGTGAAGTGGCCCGCCAGCTGGTACCCTTACCATCCACGAAAGGGTTATTGCGATCCGAGACGATGTCATTGGACTACAAAATGGATGCCCTGGGTTACCTGCATCTCTCAACCCTGAAACCATACGTTTTTCATATGGGCAATACGGTCAACGATCGCCTACGAAAAGAGTTAAACGGAATCTTGAAGGATGCAGCCCCAAAACAAGCTCCGGCATGCTAAAGGTCCCCGTCCCAAGACCCGATCCCAACGGTTGGTAGCCGGGCTGGCGAGAAACCCGCGCCTCAACCGGCTGTTTCTGCGGATCTACAATTTTCTCTTTCAGGCGCTTTACACCGAAGGATAAACCGGTGTTTATTGGGAATTCCTGGGGTGGCACCCCACAGAGTTTTCCAGAGACCTTAAACTGAATTGCAGCATAACTTCTTTCCAAGAGATCTGTCGACAGATTGCCACTATTCGTAATGAACGCATTTATTCTCGATACCATCCGCTGCCCACAATGCCAGGGCGAATTGCAGGAGCAGGCCAGCGAATTGATTTGCCGGGCTTGCGGCGCCAAAACCCCTGTGAACGGCGAGATCCCGTTATTTACAAAGCCGCCCGCCGGCATCCAGCCCAGCGAAAAAATCGTCCGCGGGCCTGACAAGGGTACACCCTGGCGACAGGCAAACTGGCGCTTTCTCGAACGCCAGCTGGCCAGATTGGATCAGCCAGGCTCAGGTGCTGGATGTGGGCGCAGGTCGAGGCGATTTTGACGCCCTGCTTTCTGGCCGTAAGGTGATCTCACTGGATATTTACCCCTATCCGGAGATCGATATCGTTTGCGATCTCACCCGGATAAATCCCTTCAAGCCGGGCAGTTTCGATGCCATTTTATTATTGAATGTCCTGGAACATGTTTACGATACCCAGGCGATGATGGCTTCCCTGTCCGAACTGCTTAAACCGGGCGGGCTTTTGATTATCGCGATCCCTTTCATGGTGAAAATGCACCAGGTGCCGGTTGATTACGTCCGCCTGACAGAATTCAGCCTGCAACGATTGGGACCGGATCACCAAATGGAGCTGGATGAACTGCAGGGCTACTACGATCCGATCTTCTTCCTGGCAGAAGGGACCGGCAATCTCCGTCATGCTTATCTCCCCGGTTTGAGCAAAGGCAAACGAGTTATCGCCCGCGCCTTACTGGGCGGTTTCCAAATCCTGGCCGGAGGATTAAGCCGGCTGGTTGGTCCCGGGCGGGCGCAATCGCCGGGCAACGTTCGCAGCCTGGCGCCCACCGGCTACCAGTTGGTCTATCGAAAAATCTAAGTGGTCTTGGCCGGATCTCACTGGAAGATTTGACCGGGCAACCGGGCCTCTGGGAAACTCTTTGGACAGTTCCAGATCTGGGGAACTACCACAGTAATTCCCAATGAGCGGAGCAATCCAACAATAGGGGGTATTCGAATGTTGTAGAAAATGAATTGTGGTGTTCTGTTTGGGCGGCAGTCGTCGCCCAAACAGAACACCACATCTACACAATTCGAATGTACCCAATAATACGATCAAAACGAGGAGTAACACACTTTCTTTATGACCTCCAAGCGAGTATTTATCAGCGCCGATCACGGACTGGCCGTTTTTTATTTCCTGCAAAGTGATGTCATTAAAACCTTGCTGGATGCTGGTATCGAGATTGTGGTCCTGACTGAAGATCATTCAAAAGAACTGATCGAAAGCCGCTTTGGCCGCCCCGGGCTGGTAGTAGAGGGTCTGCGATTGGATAAAATCCAGCAATACACCCGCCGGGTATCCCCTACCGCCCAGTGGTGGTTGGATTTTCTACGGAGAGCCGGCGCCGGCGGTCGTGGCAATCTGGCGGTCGTCGACAGCTATATTCAACAGGTCAAGAGTGAAGCGCATGCCCGCCGCAGGCGCTTGTTCCCCCTGATGGAAACCGCCGCCCGGTTAATGCGCAGCTCGCGGACGCTCCGCCGGAGGCTGGTACGTTACCAGAGCCGATTCACCCCCGCAATTTACGACGACCTGTTTGCCAGATATCAGCCTGACCTGGTGATCGCAGCTTCACCGGGCTTTCGCCAGGATCGTTACCTGCTGCGAGCGGCCAAAGCTCATGGGGTACCGACCGCCGCTGCTATTATCAGTTGGGATAGTTCCAGCAGCTACGGCCTGTCCGGCGCCGAGGTTGACTGGATCACCTGCTGGTCTGAAATCCAAAAACAGGAACTGATCCTCGGCGCTGACTGGGATCCCGCCCGGGTCAATGTGGGCGGCATGCCGCCATACGATGGTTATGTGCGCCAGGAATGGCTGATGCCTCGCCAGGAATACTTCAAACTACACGGGCTCGATCCAGAACGTAAGCTCCTGTCGTATGCCAGCAGCTTCGTCAGCTGGTCGCCGAATTTGCAAAATGTTGAAGCCCTGGTGGAGCTGGTCAGTTCAGACCAGCTGATTGAGCCGGCTCAACTCCTGATCCGCCTGCATCCCATCCATATGGATGGGCATTACGTCACAGAGGCCAACCGGATCCGCCAACTTGCCCAGGAAAACCCTCACGTCCATGTTGTCGAGCCGGTCCCGCTCGGGGACCTGGGACATTATTCAGGTGAAGATATGGCCGAAAAAACCTCCATGATGGCTCATTCCGATATCTTCCTGACGGTTTACTCCACCATGTGTGTGGAAGCCTCCTTCCAGGAGCGCCCAATCGTCAGCGTTTGCATTGATTCAGTAACCGGCTGGCCCGGTAAATATTGGGTGCCAATGTCCCAGATTGGGGTTTGGCCAACGCACTCACGCTTCCGGAATTCAGGCGCAGGCCAGATTGCCTTGAACCAGGATGAACTGGGCGCGGCCATCAACGGATATCTACAAAACCCTCAGGCAGACCTCGAGGCCCAACGCCGCTTTCTGGTCCAGGAATGTACCTACACCGACGGGAGCTCGGGGCGCAGAACCGGTCAGTTTTTCCTGAGCTTGTTGGAGGCTGGCCATGGCGGCTGACTTCACCCAACGTCTCAAATCGGCTGCGCGCCTGCTGCTGACCGGAAGAACGCCGGCTCCTGCCCGCCGGGAAATTCCGCCCATCACGCTCGAGGAAGTTGCTGAAGCAAAAGCATTTTTCCCACTGGACAAATATTTTATTTTTGGGCACGCCCGCTCTGGGACAACCCTGTTAACCCGCCTGGTGCGATTGCATCCACAGGTGCATTGCAACTACCAGGCTCATTTCTTTACCCGGGCGCCCCTGCTGGAGGGTTTGGCGGCCGGAGAAGATATCGAGAACTGGCTGGCCCGGCGCAGCAATCGCTGGAATCGTGGTCGCGACCTGTCACCGGTTGTGCTGCGGGCCGCCAGTGACTTCATCATGGAACGCGACGCCCGTCTGGCGGGGAAGGGCACTCCTGGCTGCGTGGTGGGAGATAAGAGCCCAAACAGTCTGTTGGACGGCGAGGCTGTACGCCTGATGATCAAGGTTTATCCGGAAGCCCGGCTGGTTTTCATCGTACGGGACGGGCGCGACGCAGCTGTATCCCATCGCTTCCAGGCGTTTATCGATCGTCCTCAGCACCTTTCCGCTGAAGGATTGCGCATTCGCGAGGACTTCTCGAACGATCCCGAACCTTTCTTGACCGGCCAGCGCTCCATTTTCACCGAGAAAGATCTCCGCGTGGCCGCGGAAGGTTGGGTTCACAACGTAGTGGAGACCGACCGGACGGCTGGCGAGCTTCTGGGGGATCGCTATCACGCTTTGCGTTATGAGGAGATGCTCGCTCATCCATGGGAAAGCATGCGTAAATTGTGGGCCTTTTTGGGGGTTGAGCCGGAGGCCAACGGCCTGCGAACGGCTCTGGAAAATGAGCTGCAGCAAAATCCGGACGCCGAATGGCAGCAGCAAAAATCAGCCGAAATCGCTTCATCGCTCCAAAAAGGCCGGCGTGGGACCTGGAGCGAATTGTTCACAGACCGTGACCGTCAAATGTTCAAACAGATCGCCGGCGAAACCCTGATCGACTGGGGCTACGAAAAGGATTTGGACTGGTAAATTCCAGATGAAGTTCTTAATTGCCGGCCTGGGCTCGATCGGGCGGCGCCATTTACGCAATTTATTGGCCCTGGGAGAGAGCGACATCCTGCTCTATCGCACCGGCCACAGCACCCTGCCAGATGACGAACTAAAGCAATTCCCGGTCGAAACAGAACTGGATAAAGCCCTGGCTCACAAACCAGATGGCGTTATCATATCCAATCCCACTTCGCTTCATCTGGATGTAGCCATCCCGGCCGCCAGGGCAGGCTGCCATCTATTCTTAGAGAAACCGGTTGCCCATTCACTGGCAGGTACCCGCGAACTCCAGGCCGCCGTACAACACGGCAGGGGCAAGGTGCTGGTTGGTTACCAGTTTCGCTTTCACCCGGGCCTGCAGCAAATAGCCAGGTCGCTCGCAGGGCACGCGATTGGGCGCCCACTTTCCGTGCGCGCCCATTGGGGTGAGTACTTGCCCGGCTGGCATCCCTGGGAAGATTACCGTCAAAGCTACAGCGCCCGGGCCGACCTGGGAGGCGGGGTCATTCTGACGCTCTCGCATCCGCTCGATTATCTGCGCTGGTTGATGGGCGAAGTCGAGGCTCTGTGGGCCTTTGCCGGGCAGCTCGGCGATCTTTCGCTGGGGGTGGAAGACACGGCTGAGATCGGCGTGCGCTTTACAAGCGGTGTGCTGGGTAGCCTGCATTTGGATTATAATCAGCGACCGTCTGCCCATCATCTGGAGATCATCGGCAGTCAAGGGACGTTGCGCTGGAATAATGCCGATGGAGCGGTGATGCTCTTCAATGCCAGCCAGGGATCCTGGGTCACCCTGCCTGCACCGCCCGCATTTGAGCGTAATGATCTTTTCCTGGGCGAGATGGATCATTTTATGGCCGTCTGCCGGGGAGAAGTTGAACCGGTTTGCGACCTGGAAGATGGGCTTGGAAGCCTGCAACTGGCGTTGGCTGCCTTGTATTCCGCAAAAAATCAACAGCTGGTTCGCCCTAAAAAGCTTTCGAAGCAATTTAGACCATAAGGCAAAATCGAACAGGTAATTAAATGGAATGTTTAGCGATCATCCCTGCCCGCGGCGGATCCAAAGGTATCCCCCGTAAGAATGTACTGCCGCTGGGGGGCAAACCGCTGATTGCACATAATATCGAACAGGCCCGCCAGGCTCATAAGGTAAACCGGGTCGTCGTATCCACGGATGATCCCGAGATCGCAGCAATAGCCCAGGACTACGGCGCTGAGATCGTCTGGCGCCCGGCTGAGATCAGTGGGGATACCGCCTCGTCCGAGGCAGCCCTGCTGCATGTTCTGGAGAGTTTGCGCCAGGCGGATAACTACCAACCTGACCTGGTGGCGTTTCTGCAATGCACCTCACCACTCACATTGGCTGAGGATATCGACGGGACGATCCAGGCCTTGGAGGATCAGGGCAGTGATACCGCCCTGGCAGTCATCCCTTTCCACTACTTTCTATGGCGAATCGAATCGGATAACAATGGTGGAACCAACGCTTCCGGAATCAACCATGATAAATCGGTTCGCCCTTTGCGCCAGGAACGTGAACCCCAGTACCTGGAGACCGGTGCAGTTTACGTGATGAAGGTAGCCGGCTTCGAACAGGCTCGCCACCGTTTTTTTGGCAAGACCGCCCTATATGTGATGCCGGCCGAACGGCGGTTAGAGATCGATGAACCAGTCGACTTCCAGGTAGCCGAGGTTTTGCTTCGGGCCCAGAACGAGAACCGGCGGCAGTCCGTCCTGCCCAGGCCGGTCAATGCCCTGGTTCTGGACTTCGATGGCGTGTTCACGGATAATAAGGTGATCGTCTTTCAAGATGGCCAGGAAGCGGTTATCTGCGATCGTGGCGACGGTTGGGGAATCGCGCAACTAAAAAGAACAGGTCTGCCCATACTGATCCTTTCGACTGAGATGAACCCGGTCGTGCAGGCTCGAGCCGACAAACTGGGGATCCCGTGTGTGCACGGCATCCAGGACAAAGGCCGAGCCTTACAAGCCTGGCTCAGTTCCAAAGGTCTGGATCCTGCTCATACAGTTTATGTCGGCAACGACCTCAACGATTTGGCCTGTCTGGAATTGGTAGGAGGGCCGGTAGCGGTTGCAGATGCACACCCTCAGGTAATCCAACAGGCAGTCCTGGTGCTTGACAACGTGGGTGGGGATGGCGCCCTGCGCGAAGTTTGTGAGCTGATCCTTAATAGTGATCCCGGTTTAAAAAATGAGTAAATGAACCAACTCATTACCGCCCAGATCTGGACCAAGCTCAAGTAGCTTGACCCTATCCCATTTATGAAGGTTAGCACGAATTTTAAGCCTGTGCGGCAGGCGATTACCCGCCACACAGGCCCAAAATTCGGAGTCGTTTTAGATGTGACATTGTCCAAGTAGATAGAAGAAAAGGATGAAATTGGAGCTCGAATGACCAAAGCAATTCAAATTGGCAACAAGCTGGTTGGGGAGGGATACCCGACTTACATAACAGCTGAGATCGGGATCAATCACAACGGCGATCTCGGCATTGCCAGGCGTCTGATCGACGTGGCCGTTATGGCCGGCTGTGATGCCGTAAAATTCCAAAAACGCACCCCCGAGAAAGCGGTTCCGCCCGAGTATCGCGAGGTCATGCGTGAAACGCCCTGGGGATTAATGACATACCTCGATTATCGCCGCAGAGTGGAATTTGGCGAACAGGAATATCGGGCAATCGACCAATATTGCCATGAGAAGGGCATTCACTGGTTTGCATCCTGTTGGGATGAAGAATCAGTCGATTTCATTGAGCAATTTTCGCCGCCCTGCTATAAAATCGCCTCCGCCTCACTGACCGATCACGCTTTACTCAAGCAAATCCGCAAAACGGGGAAACCGATGATCGTTTCAACCGGGATGTCCACCTTTGACGAAATCGAGCAGGCGGTTGAACTGATCGGCAGCGATAGTTTACTGTTGGCGCACAGTACCAGCACCTATCCCTGTCCTCCCGAAGAACTCAACCTGCGCATGATTCATACCTTACAATCCCGGTTTAATTGTCCCGTCGGATATTCAGGACATGAAGTCGGCCTGCAGACCACTTATGCAGCCGTCACGCTGGGAGCTGCGTTCATCGAACGGCATATCACCCTGGATCGGGCGATGTGGGGCAGCGACCAGGCCGCCTCGGTGGAACCCTGGGGCCTGATGCGTCTGGTGCGCGATATTCGGGTGATCGAACAGGCCCTCGGAGATGGCGTCAAGCGCGTCTACGAGAGCGAGATGAAAGCTCGCCAGCGCTTGCGCCGTAAATAAACACTGTCATCGTGACAACCAATCTGATCAAATATCGAGCAAATACTCGTAATCTATTTATCAAGGAGAGTTCAACAAATGGCTAGTAAGAAAAACGAAAATCACTTGATCAGCCCCTATGGCGGCAAGCTGGTCAACCTGATGGTAACCGGTGACGAACGCGAGGAATTGCTGGAACGCTCCAGCCACATTCCATCCGTCCAGATCTCGGCTCGCGCCATGTGCGACCTGGAATTGTTGGCAACCGGCGCTTTCTCACCCCTGGACCGGTTTATGACAAAAGCGGATTATGAACGGGTATTGACCGAAATGCGGACCAGCGATGGCACGCTTTTTCCCATCCCGATCACCCTGCCGATCGACGAAAGCGCGCTGCCGAGCTATGGCGAAGAGATCACGTTGAGCGATTCTCGCAACAACACCATTGCCGTGATGCAAATCGAAGAGGTTTATCACTGGGACCCCCAGCGGGAGGCTCGTCTGGTCCTGGGCACTACGGATCCACGGCATCCGCTGATTTCCGAGATGGTGCGTTGGGGCAAAGTGTACGTATCGGGCCAGTTGAAGGTCATCGGCCTGCCACGATATTATGATTTCGTCAATCTGCGCCGCACGCCGGCCGAGGTACGGGCCCGACTGGAAGATATGGGCAACGCCAACGTGGTCGCATTTCAGACCCGCAATCCCATGCACCGCATTCATGAGGAACTCACTAAACGGGCAGCTGAAGAGGTTGGCGGCAGCCTGCTGATCCATCCGGTGGTCGGCATGACCCGTCCTGGCGACGTCGATCATTACACCCGGGTGCGCGTGTACAAAGCCCTGGTGGATAATTATTACGAATCAAATCGCACCCTGCTCAGTTTGCTGCCGCTGGCCATGCGCATGGCTGGCCCACGCGAGGCGTTGTGGCATGCCATCATCCGCCGCAATTACGGCGCCACGCATTTCATTATCGGCCGCGATCACGCCGGCCCCGGGAATGACAGCCAGGGACGCCCATTCTACGGGCCCTATGAGGCCCAGGCGCTGTTAGGCCAATATGCAGATGAGATTGGCGTTCAGCCGGTCGAATTCAAAGCGCTCGCCTACCTGGCGGATGAAGATCGCTACGAAGAAGTGACCAAGGTCCCAGAAGAGGCCCGCGTTTTCAGCATTTCCGGCACCCAGGTGCGCGATGATTATCTTGCCAAAGGCAAGACATTGCCCGCCTGGTTTACCCGGCCAGAAACCGCAGAAATTTTGCAGCAAATGTATCCACCGCGCCACAAGCAAGGCTTTTGCATCTGGTTTACAGGGCTGAGCGGATCGGGCAAGTCGACAACGGCCGAGGTGCTGACCTCGCTGCTGCTCGAGCGCGGCCGGCAGATTACCGTGCTGGATGGCGATGTCGTCCGCACCCACCTCTCCAAAGGCCTGGGTTTCTCGCGGGAAGACCGCGATACCAATATCTTGCGGATTGGCTTTGTGGCCGGTGAATTAACCCGCCAGGGCGGCTCGGTCATTTGTGCTGCAATCAGTCCTTATCGCGCCACCCGCAACGAAGCCCGCAAGATGGTTGGCGAGGACTCGTTTATCGAGGTTTTTGTCGATACGCCGATCGAAGTCTGCGAAGAGCGGGATGTCAAGGGTCTGTATGCTCGCGCCCGCCGCGGGCAAATTACCGGTTTTACAGGCGTCGACGATCCCTACGAAGAACCGGTTAACCCAGAGATCACGCTCAACACGGTTAAGTTCTCGCCGGAAGAAAATGCTCGCAAGATTGTAGATTATCTCGAAGCCCAGGGTCTCATCTTGCCTGATGGAGCCATCAACGGCAAGGAATCGGAAGATAAAAGTGAAGAAGTTGCCAGCCAGGCCGCTTAACCGATCGAACGGATAAACTAAATTGCCACTGCGGCGTGGGCGGTTCTGCCCGCGCCGCAGTTTCCCCCGATTTCGACCATCTCCCAGTAGGTTCTCTGGAAAATTCTGTGGGAGGGTACTACCACAGAAATACCGAAAGACCCCCAAGTAGCTGCTTATGACAGATGTTTCAAAACTCTTTGATCTGAGCGGCCGTGCCGCGATCATTACCGGCGGGGCCGGATTGTTAGGGGCAGAATTTTGCCATACCCTGGGCGAAGCCGGTGCCAAGGTAGTTGTTGCCGATCTGAATTTCGAAGCAGCCAGTGCAGTGGCAGATCTGCTCAACGCGGACAAGATTCAGGCGATCGCCAGGCAAGTTGATGTAACCGAACCTCAATCGGTTCGCCAACTGGTTACGGCCAGCCTGGAATCCTACGGAAGACTCGATATTCTGGTCAACAGTGCAGCGCTGGACCCAAAATACGACCCTGGCCATCTTGAAGATCAGACCGCAACCTCGGTCAACCAGGCCGATTTTGAACACTATCCACTCGATCTTTGGAACCAGGCCATTCACGTCAATCTGACCGGGATGTTTCTTTGCTGCCAGGCAGCTGCGCAACCGATGCTTTCACAGGGTAGTGGAGTTATGATTAACCTCAGCTCGATTTACGGGCTGGCAGGGCCCGATCAACGCCTGTACCAACGGCCTGGTCAAGCGCCTCAATATAAACCGGTTTATTACTCGGTGACCAAGGCGGGGGTGTTAGGGCTCACTCGCTACCTGGCGACGTATTATGCCGGCAAGAATATTCGCGCCAACAGCCTCACTCCGGGGGGGGTGTACAACGGCCATGATCAGGACTTTGTTCAGGCCTATTCGGCCCGGGCAGTTTTGGGCCGGATGGCGGCTAAGGATGATATGAATGGAGCACTTTTATTCCTGGCATCCGATGCCTCCGCTTACATGACCGGCGCGAATCTGGTTGTGGATGGCGGTTGGACCGCCTGGTGATCCGATGACGGAAGTATTAGCCTTAATCCCCGCCCGAGGCGGCTCGAAAAGCATCCCCCACAAAAATATCCGGTTGTTTGCAGGTCATCCTTTAATCGCCTACAGCATCGCCGCCGGATTGGCAGCCGAAACCGTTACCCGTGTGATCGTTTCCAGCGACGATCCCGAAATTATGGAAGTTTCGCGGCGCTACGGCGCCGAAACGCCCTTTGTACGTCCGGAAGATTACGCCCAGGACCAAACGCCCGATCTTCCGGTTTTCCAACATGCCATTCAATGGCTGGATGATAATGAAGGCTACCGGCCTGAAATAATTGTTCAATTGCGACCGACTTCACCTTTCAGGCGCGTCGCTCACATCGATCAGGCTGTGTATCGTTTGTTGGAACGTCCGGATGCCGACGCTGTCCGAACCGTATGTATACCCTTTCAGAATCCTTATAAAATGTGGCGGATCGGTCCAAATGGGCTTATGCGACCATTGTTGGACACCGAATTCGACGAACCTTACAATATGCCGCGCCAGGCATTGCCGCAGGTCTACTGGCAAACGGGCTACGTGGACGCCGCCTGGACAGACACAATCCTGGGTCAAGGTTCAATGACGGGGCGTAATATCCTGCCACTGGTCATCGATCCCAGCGAGTGGATCGATATCGATTCGCCCGATGATTGGCGTCGAGCTGAACGCTTGCTGGAAAGCGGTGAAATTTCATTAACCGACCTGGGATTCACCCTCCTGGAGGAATAAATGCCTGGATTAAAGATAGGCGATCGCCGGATTGGCGATGGCGAACCAACCTATATCATTGCCGAAATAGGCGTCAATCACAATGGCATCCTGGCGTTGGCGTTGGAGCTCATTGATGTAGCCGTCGAGGCTGGCGCAGACGCGGTTAAGTTCCAAAAACGCAGCCTAAGGCATCTCTACGCCAAGAAATACCTCGATAATGCCAATGCCGGCGAGAAAACGCTCCGATATATGCTGCCGATCCTGCAGCAGGTCGAACTGCCAGACCACGCCTATTACAAGATTATTGAGCACTGCCAAAAACGTAATATCACCTTTTTATGCTCACCTTTCGACGTCGAAAGCGCTGATTTTCTCGATCGTTTAGGTGTGCCAGCCTTCAAGATAGCCTCCGCTGACTTGACCAATTTACCTTTGCTTGACCATGTCGCTCAGATGAACAAGCCCATGATCCTTTCGACGGGTATGTCGCGCATGGAAGAGGTGGAAGTTACGGTTGACTTTCTCAAAGAAAAAGGCGCCGAGTTTGCCTTGCTGCATTGCAACAGTACCTATCCGGCGGCCTTTGAAGATATCAATTTGCTTTTCATGAACAAACTGCGTAAGTTCGACGTGCCGGTGGGTTATTCCGGCCACGAGCGCGGCATTGCCGTCTCAACGGTCGCATCAGCGCTGGGAGCCAGCATCATCGAGCGCCACATCACCCTGGATCGCACCATGGATGGACCGGATCACGCGGCCAGTCTTGAACCACAGGGCTTCAAGAAGCTGGTTCGTGATATTCGCCAGGTATCCCAATCGCTTGGGACCGGGGAAGAAAAATTCATTTCCCGCGGCGAGATTTTAAATCGCGAGGTTCTGGGGAAAAGTCTGGTTGCGAACCGTACCATCCAGCCGGGAGAACGGATAACCTCCAAGATGATCGCGGTGAAGGGTCCAGCTTTGGGTATTTCGCCTCAAAATTACCCCAAACTGATCGGCCGTGTAGCCGAACGAGTGATCGAAGAGGATGAGCCCTTTCTGGACAGGGACCTGGGGATTCGTATCGATCTGGACACGGATCATGTGCTGCCGATGGAATATGGTTTCACCGTACGTTTCCGGGATTATCCTGAAATGTTGGTTTACAAACCTAAGATGCTCGAATTCCATTTTACCGATCAGGATCTGGACGAGCATTACCCCGGTGAGGACCTGGATCTAAGGCTGGTTGTGCACGCCCCCGAGTTTTGGGACCGAACCCTGGTAGATCTATGCTCTCTGGATGAACGCCAGCGCCAGGGATCCATCCAGCTTATGCAAAAGGCCATCAATCTGACCCGGGAAATGGCGCCCCACTTCAAAGGAACCCCAAAAGTGATTGTGCATCCTGGGGCGATGAGCCTGGACCATCCGATTGAAAATCGAGATCAACTTTACGAGCAATTGCGGCGATCGGTGGAGAGCATCGACTTTGCCGGGGTTGAGCTTTTACTGGAGAACCTGCCACCGCACCCCTGGTATTTCGGGGGTCAATGGCTGACGAACGCTTTTATGGATGCCTTTGAAATCCGGGATTTCATCACTTCGATGGGGCTGAACATGTGTTACGACACATCCCATCATAAACTTTACTGTAACTGGGCCCATGTCGATTTTTACGAACAGGTAGCCATCTTACTGCCTTATATCCGTCACCTGCATCTTTCAGACGGCGCAGGCCTGGACGGTGAAGGCCTGCAGATCGGGGAAGGCACGATCGATTGGGTCCATTTCTTTGAAGTGATTGGCAACTACCGGGGCACAATGATCCCGGAGATCTGGCGCGGCCACCAACGGGAAGGCGAGGGCTTTTTGATCGCTATCCAACGCCTGTCAGAAGCCTATCGCAAAGCGCAGCTGGATTAAGTGATGGCTGGTTTGAATAGGATTTCCAACGGCTTGCAGTTACGCATGGCAGGTTGGCAGAACAAACAGCGCATTCAGCGAACGGCGCTCCAGGTAGCAAAGCATGCTGTCGCCAAAGAAGGCCAAAAACCCATCGTAGCCTTCAACGCCTCCACCCGTCTGACCGGGCTGAGCCTCAATGCTGCCTTTCAATTACTGACCACCTGGAGCCTGCGCCTGGCAGGGATTCCGGTAGTTCAGTTTGTCTGCCAGGCAGGCCTTAGCCGCTGCGTTCTTGGCACCGACCGTGATGATTTCAGCAATCCACCGCCGTGCCAAACCTGCATGGCTCAGTCCGAACGCCTGTACACAGGGACAGCTGTGACGGGATTTAAATACGAACCGGATGCTGCCCTGGGGGAGGCGCTGGATGGTCTGAATATCGAACAGCTCAGCGAATTCGAATACCCATTTACGGTTGATTTGTCTGAGGATCAGATCCGGATCCCCTTAGGGCGGCTGGTGCTGCCCTCCATTCGGTGGGCGCTGCGACGGCACCATCTGGAAGACGACTCAGATCACCGCTTTTTGCTTTCCGAATATATCCGCTCAGCGTACCATCTTGCCAAAGAGTTCAACACCTTCTTGAAGCAGGTTCAACCGGGCTCTGTGCTGGTTTTTAATGCCGCCATGTATCCTGAAGCCACTGCTCGTTGGGTCGCCCACCAACATGGGCTGCCTGTCGTAGCCCATGAAGTCGGCTTTCAACGCCTGTCCGCTTTCTTTACATTCGGACAGCCAACGGCTTATCCAATGACCATCCCGGATGATTTCGAACTCAATCCGGCCCAAAACCAGCAATTGGATGACTATCTTGAAAAACGATTTCAGGGGCAGTTCACCATGGCTGGCATCAAGTTCTGGCCTGAAATGCGTGGATTGGATGAAGCATTTCTTCAAAAGGCCAGCCGGTTTCGGCAGATCGTTCCAGTTTTTACCAACGTAGTTTACGACACCAGCCAGATGCATGCCAACGTGGTTTTTCCCCATATGTTTGCCTGGCTGGATCTGGTGTTGGAGATTATCCATTCTCACCCCGAAACCCTGTTTATCATCCGGGCCCATCCAGACGAAATGCGCCCGAACAGCGCCAAACTCAGCCGGGAGAGCGTCAGGGATTGGGTCCATCGGAATCAGGTTGATCATCTCGACAATGCGATTTTTATCGACTCTCAGGAATATATCAGCTCTTACGAACTGATCCAGCTTTCGAAGTTCGTCATGGTCTATAACTCCTCCATCGGGTTGGAGGCGACCCTGATGGGTTCTGCTGTACTGTGCGGCGGCAAAGCCCGCTACACCCAGTATCCGATTGTACATTTTCCATCATCGCCACAAGAATATCGCCAACAGGCTGAAACTTTTTTGGCTGCAGGCTCAGATGAACAGGAACCAGATCCAATTGGTGCGCCACGCCTATACCAGAAAAATGCCCGACGCTTTCTTTACTACCAGCTTTACCGGGCTTCATTATCCTTTGACGAATTTCTCGAAGTTGGGCCGCGGCAAGGATTTGTATTGTTAAAGGAATTTCCCTGGCAGGCCCTTCTGCCGGAGAATTCCGCCACGATGCAGATCTTGCTGGATGGTGTTTTGAATCAAACGCCATTCTTGAATACTTCGACAAAGCCTCGTCAATAATGAGGCTTTGGATTATGAGGTGTGGCTGGCGACGCCCACATACAGGTTCGGCCGCAGGATTTCCCAAAGAATCCTACAGATTCCCATAATCACTGCCCTATGCCAGGGGAGTCCCTGATCAAATATTTTTTCTCGGGAGCGGATGAGTCATGACAACCAAACCATTTGAAGAACGCCTTGAAGACCGCCTCGAAGACCGCATCGAGATCCTTTCAGCTGATTTACTCAATCAGAATAGACCACAAGTCGTGGCTTTGAAGAAGCTGGCAAAATCCTTGGGACTGGAGTTCGGCTGGCATTATTTATTGGACCTGACCTGGATCCTCCGGCAGTTGGGGCCTGTCCACGGCAAGCGCATTATGGATGCCGGTGCAGGAACAGGCGTATTACAATGGTACCTCGCGGACCATGGCGCCGAAGTTCTAAGTGTCGATCGCCTCAGCCGTTCGCATTTGGCGCTCCGCTTCCGAAATCGTTTTAAAGTCCAGGGTTTACGTGCAATCGATCTGGCGCCTTCCGGCAAGGTATTTCGCAGCAACTTCAGCGGTGGTGCAAGCCTGAGCAACATCATCATCCGTCAGACCCGCGATCTGGTTGGGATTGCCTCCATCCGGCGCAGTTCAGGGAAGGTCACCATTTATAATCAGGATTTAAAAAACCTGGCTGATATTCCCGACAATTCAATCGATGCTATTGTGGCGGTATCTGCTCTTGAGCACAACCAACCAGAAGACCTGGCCCTGGTTGTAGACGAATTGCTGCGAGTATTGAAACCGGGCGCCCCACTGCTGGCTACGCTAACGGCCGGTCATCCCGACGACTGGTGGCATGAACCGTCAAGCGGGTGGTGTTATACCGATACAAGCTTACGGAGACTGTTTCAACTCCCCCCGGAAACCCCTTCCAATTACGATCGTTTCAACGAAATACTTTCCGAGATAGCCAATTGTGCTGAATTACGAGATGGCCTGGCCCGTTTTTATTTTCAAACCGGAAATAACGGCATGCCCTGGGGAAAATGGGAGCCACAGTACTCTCCGGTTGGCGTTTGTAAAATCAAACCGGCCTAACCAGAACACCACATCTACAAAATTCGAATGCACCCCAGCAATTCCCAAAGAATCTCTATAAAGGAGATCATACCTTATGATGAATGACAACCAGGCCAACAGCCTGGAACAAAGGGTTCCGCTGCTATTGGCTGATGCTTTCCAGGTTCCCCAAGACAATATTTCCCCGGACCTGGCTTTTGGCGATCTGCCTCAGTGGGACTCAATGGGCCACATGGAGCTTATGATGCTCCTGGAAGAACAGTTCGGCGTCGAAATCAGCACCGAAACGATTGCCGAATTGGTTTCAGTGCCAGCCATCATTCAATACCTGAAGGAGAACGACCATGGCAAAAACTGATCTCGTTCTGACCCCTGCAGTTGCCATCCCCAGCCACCTGGTTGGCGAGGTGCAGTCCAAGCTGGCCTATGTGGATGAAACGATTGTCAATGCCATGGTGGCAGAGCGCGGGGATCAGATTACCTTGCAATTGAACCGGCCTGCGGAGCCGGAGCGCCAGGCAGAATTAGCCGAAAAAGTACAGCGCGTGGTAACAACAATGGTAAAAGGCGCATTCAAGCCAAAGGTCCAGGTACTGGAGGACCACCTCGATCGTCCGGTGCCTAACCACACAGACCCCATGCCCGAATTAATCGATCGAGGCGAAGTCAGCCAGGAAGCAAACGGTATCTACAGCCTGGGCCCGCTGTTGGCCCGCATCATCCAATTTTTCGAAGACCATTTCGTTGACCTGGCCGATTCTTTCGAAGCTCCGCCGTATCGCTTCCCAACGTTGATCCCGGCCAATTATCTCGAACGGGTAAATTATTTCCGGGCATTCCCACACTCGTTAACCTTCGCCACCCACTTGCGCGAAGACCTGGATGCGATCGACCACTTCGCTCAACACGCTGTCTGTGACGCAGATGGCCTCAACACGCCGCCCGAATCTTTTGCAAAAATTCAGGCCCTGCTGTCACCGGCAGTATGCTATCACCTGTATTTCGCTTTGGCTGATAAGACCCTACCCAACGGTCAGCTTGCTGCAACTGCGGTTGGAAATTGTTTTCGATACGAGGCGATCAATCTCAATTCCCTCGAGCGTCTATGGAACTTCACCATGAGGGAAGTAATCTTCGTTGGTTCAAAAGATTATGTCCTGGAGAATCGCGAGATCGCCCGCCAGCGCATGCAAACAACTTTCGAAAAAATTGGCCTGGCATATCGGGTGGAAAGCGCCAATGATCCCTTTTTTATCGGCGAGTTTCGCAAACAGGCGGCTTTTCAGAGCGCCTTTCAGTTAAAGTTCGAGATTCGAGCCAGCCTGCCTTTTAAAAATTCAACCCTGGCCGTTGGATCCTACAATTACCACCAGGATTTCTTTGGCCGCAGCCTGAACATCAGTCTTCCGGATGGGTCTCCTGCCCATACAGGTTGTGTCGCATTCGGACTGGAAAGAATCGCTTTCGCTTTTCTGGCACAATACGGGCTGGATCAGGCGTTTTGGCCTGCCAGCGTGCGCGAGGCCCTGAATGTCTGAACCGATTTGTCGTCTGGCTGTTGAAAGCGATTTACCCGCGGTTGCCGGTTTATACGAGCAGGTCGATGCAGCTTATCGCGATTTCTCATATTATTTTCCCAAGGTAGAGCAAATTGGACAGGCCTGGCTTGAATCTTTCCGCCGCACGCTGGGACGTTTCAGTGTACTGACGGTAGCTGAACAAGACGGTCAATTGATGGGTTTTACCCTGGGCCGGATAAAACGAACGCCGCCTCACAGAGGGGGCGTACTTGTTGGAGAGATCAGCGATATCTGGGTAGAACCGCAGGCCCGCAGGTTTGGACTTGGGGAAAAACTCACCCGGATGGCGATCGAATGGCTGATGGAACAAGACGTTCATTCGGTTGAAGCTCAAATCCTTGACGGCAATCAGCCAAGCTGCGAATTGTTTGATAAACTTGGTTTCCAACCGGAACTTCGCCAGGTCCGGTTATTGAAAGAGCGCAATAATGCGTGAAGTAAACCTTGAACAGGTGCAGGGCTGCCTCGAAATACTGGGTGTACGACCAGGAATGGGCTTGCTGGTCCACTCCGCTATCCAGTTCCTCGGGCGTCCGGTTGGCGGCACCGGAATGTATTTCCAGGCGTTACAGCAAAGCCTTGACTTACCCCGCAAGGAGCGACCGGCTGGCAAAGGCACATTGGCCGTACCAGCCTTCAATTTTGCATTCGCTCGTGGGGAGGGATTTTCGCCGGATAAGACCCCGTCAGCCGGGATGGGTGTATTTTCCGAGTTTGTGCGCCAACTTCCCGGCAGCCAGCGCACGCTCCATCCCATGCAATCCCTGGCCATCCATGGTTTGCATGCCGGCGAATTGGCCCGTATAGATACCCCATCCGCTTTTGATCCTGGTTCTGCGTTCGAACGCCTGATAGAATTGGACTTCGGTTTGTTGCTCCTGGGAGCAGATATCCAGGCAGTATCGATCGTCCATTATAGCGAACAACGCGCTGAGGTCCCATACCGCTTTTGGAAGGATTTCCGGGGACAGGTACAACGTCCGGACGGAGCCTGGCAACAATCCAGTTATCGGATGTTTGTCCGGGATATGGAGATTAATCCTAATTTGGACCTGAGGCCTATCCAGGCCGCTCTCAACGCTCAGGGGCTCTGGCAAACCGTTTCCTTAAACTATGGGCGGATTGCTTATTGCCGCCTGGCCGACTTTGTCGCCGCAGCCGATCGACTTCTGTCTGAAGATCCCTGGGCACTAGTTGGCAATCGCCAGGAGGCCCAGAGCCGCTACCGGCGAAAGAACAGCGTGAAGTAAATCGACAAAACAAGCATGATCAACCTCATTAATGAACTATGGTATTTGAAACGCGACATCGTATCGGATGATTTCGATCAGGCCCTGGCTCGTTTGGCCGAGGAAATTCCAATGACCATTCTGGAATACCCCAGCGGAAAACAGTGTTGGACCTGGGTCGTTCCCGAAAAATGGACCTGCCAGGAAGCTTATTTGGAGAGCCTGGATGGACAGCGATTGCTCGATTATGCTGACCATCCTTTGCACGTCATTTCCTACTCCCTGCCATTTGAAGGCGTTGTCGAGCGTGAGGAACTCTTAAAGCACCTTCACAGCCATCCCCGCCTGCCCCTGGCCATTCCCTTTATCTTCAAGTATTACGACCGTGATTGGGGGCTGTGCGCTTCTCAAGAGCTGCGCGACAGTCTGCAAGATGATCGCTACCGGGTAACGATCCGCACCCGGTTCGAGCCGGGTCACTTGAAGATCGGAGAGGTAATTATTCCAGGGCAAAGCGAACAAACCGTCATGCTGGTCGCCCATCTATGTCACCCCGCCATGGTCAATGACGACTTGACCGGAGTCATGGTAGGCATGGAGGTCGCCCGGACATTATTAGAGCGCAGTTCGCAAGGCAGGCAGCCCTATTTCACCTATCGCTTGTTGATCCTGCCTGAGACGATCGGCTCGGTCGTTTACTTGAGCCAACACGAGGATCTGATCCCCCGGATGGCGGCAGGCCTGTTCCTGGAGATGCTGGGCAATGACTCACCGCATGCGCTGCAGGGATCTTTTCAGCCCGATAGCCAGATCGACCGCTGCCTGGCGAGCGCCTTGAGGAGTCTCGATCCGGAAGGTTATACTGCCCCTTACCGGACGGTGATTGCCAATGACGAACGACAGTTTAACGCCCCTGGTGTGCGGGTTCCTATGCTCTCCATATCTCGGGTCGAGCCCGCCGATTCCCCCACCCGACCCTATCGCGAATACCATTCCAGCCTGGATACTCCAGCAATTGTCACCGAAGAACGTCTGCAAGCATCCAGGCAGCTTGTATTGGACCTGATCGATGCCTGGGAAAACAACCTGTATGTCATCAATCAGTTTAAAGGGGAAGTGTTTTGTTCGGGCTATGGTATCTGGGTTGATTACCGGGTAAATCCAGATGGCCACCGGCGTTTGTTTGAGATCATGGAGCGCTGTGACGGAACGCGCACAATAGCCGATATCGCTGCCGAACTTTCGATTTCCTTCCATTCCGTTTGGGAAGTGGTAGATTTGTTAAAATCTAAAGACTTGGTCAGGCTGAGTCGTACACCAGAACCAACGGATCCTCATCGATAACCGGTCCAGCCTGTCGAACGCTATGAAAAAATTAATTTGGATTCTGATCCTGCTTGCGATCCTGACTGCTTGCCAGACAACCGATACCCCTCAGTCAGTCCCATCGCCAACAGTACTACCCGCAGTAACCCCTTCCACCGCGGTGCCGCCGACCCCCACAGCGACCTCAACCCCGGCCCCGCCCGATCCGCGCGCCCAGGCAACGGCTTTTCTGGATGAATGGAAAGCGGATAACTACGAAGGCATGTATGCGTTGCTGTCTTCTGGCAGCCGCGCATCGATCACATTAGAAGACTTCATCAACCATTTTCGGGGCATTGCCATCGAGGCCGCATTAAAAGGGATCGACTATGAAATCCTTTCGATCGATGAAGGGACCGGGGAGGCTGTAGCCCATTACCGGGTAACCTTCCACTCCAATCTGGTTCCAGACGTTCAAGACGAAACCAGCATGAAGCTGGTCATGGAAGCAGGAGAATGGCGAATCGTATGGGAAGACACGATCGTCATGTCCTATCTCAGTGGTTCGAATTACCTGAGCATGAACCGGGATGGCGATTACACTCCCCCGCGCGGCCAGATATTCGACCGCAACGGCAATTTGATGGTCGGCGAAGATGATGTCTATGCTGTTGGTCTAAACTTGCTGGCTTACGACCCGGAGATGGCCGAATTGATCGTCAACACCCTGGCGCGCATGAGCGGGACACCCGCTGAAGTCGTGCAGACCCGAATTGAAGATGGCGTTGCAAACGCCCAATCCTATCTCGCCTTTGGCGAGTACAGTTCTAAAAAAGCCTCCAGCTGGTTGGGGGCATTAAACAGCCTGCCCGCTGTTGAGTGGAATCAATTCCGTTCACGCTATTACTACGGCTCGCCTTTCTTCGGATCGGCCCCACACGCGCTGGGCTATGTCGGCCAGATTAGCGCCGACCAATTGGATAATTACCGGCGGCTGGGTTATCGCAAAGATGAGATGATCGGCCAGGTCGGGCTGGAAAAATGGGGGGAAAATGAGCTGTTGGGGCAACGAGGCGGAATGCTATCCGTTCGGGATGGCAACTATCAAGTGATCCAGACCCTGGCAGAAGCTACCGCGGTCCCGTCCCAAAACATCACCACCACCCTGGATATGGACCTTCAGATTGGCGTCCAGCAGGCATTAAGTGGGCTGCCTGGCGCGGCGGTCGTCATCGAGCGGAACACGGGCCGCATTCTGGCCATGGCCTCCTCCCCCACATTTGACCCAAATGCATTTAATTCGGCCAGCCTGAACTCTTTTACTGAACTATCCGATTTGAACAGCCCGCTTCGCCCGCTGTACAACCGGGCCACTCAGGGCGTCTATCCGCTTGGCTCGGTTTTCAAGATCGTCACCATGGCTGCCGCCCTGGAGAGTGGCTTATTTACAGCCGACTCAACTTACGAATGCGGCTACGTTTTCACCGATGTGCCCGGGATTCGCCTGTACGATTGGACCTGGGATCATTTTCAAGAGGATGGCAAAACGCAACCAAGCGGTCACCTGACCCTGCCGCAGGGTTTGATTCGCTCCTGCAATCCATTTTTCTATCACATTGGGCAGGTGCTCTACGAAGCCGGGATGACAACTGCCATTTCTGACATGGCCCGCGCCTTTGGCCTGGGGAGTCCAACCGGGCTGCAGGGTGTCAACGAGTTGCCCGGCAACGTACCCGACCCTCAATCACTTGAAGATGCGCTTTATCTGGCAATCGGCCAATCGGACCTGCAGGTTACACCCTTACAAGTAGCCAGCTTTGTCGCAGCCGTCGGCAATGGCGGTACCCTCTATACGCCTCAAATCGTGGAAAAGATGGGCCCGCCCGGTGGCGAACCCAGCCGGGTGTTTGAACCACAGGTTCGAGGGACACTTCCGTTAAAACCGGAGAATCTGGCGTTGATCCAACAGGCGATGGGCGATGTTGTTTCGAGCACTAAACCGGTAGGCACAGCCTATTACGTCTTCCGTGGGTTCAAAATCCCCGTCCACGGCAAGACCGGTACGGCCCAGACCGGCGTCGCCCCGCATGCCTGGTTTGCGGCTTACTCCGATGCGAACTACCCCAACCGCCCGGACATCGCCGTGGCCGTGATCGCAGAAAATGGCGGGGAGGGGTCCGAGTGGGCAGCCCCGATCACCCGGCGTATCATGGAATTATATTTCCTGGGTTACCCCGCCAAGCTCTATCCCTGGGAATCCAGCTATAACGTGTGGGCGACCCCAGAACCCCCAACCGAAGAAGCGAATCCATAAAATGCAACCAGGCTATGAATTAAAACACTGGATCAAACAGGGCCGCTGGCAAATTCGGCGCGCAGCGGTTGCTTTGCGACATGGCCCGGCTCAACTGTCACGCATGCCGGCTGTGCTCGGCAATGCTATGCCAAAATCCGGCTCCCACCTGATCATTCAAGTGTTACAAGGGTTGACTCGCCTGGGGCCATTCGTCAACCCCGGATTTCCCCCGGTAAACCGGGGCGAGGATAACCACAAGCTCTCAGACCAGGAAGTTCTGGTGAATATTCAGGCCATGCGACCGGGCGATATCGCCTATGGCTATATCAGCGCCAGAGAACCTTTTCTGTCAACCTTGAAACAACCTGACCGGGCAACGATATTTGTGTATCGTGACCCGCGTGATATGATCATTTCCCATATCTTCTACGCTACCCAGATGCACCCCGGTCACTGGATGCACCATTACTACACAGAAGAGTTACACACAATGGAAGAGCGGATCAACGCCGCGATCAGTGGCGTTGAAGCTCCGGGATCCGAGCTCACGCCGATCCGGGCTCGCTACGATGGCTATCTCGATTGGTTAAAACAGCCCGAAGTCCTCAGCATGCGTTTCGAAAAGCTAATCCTCGAACGTGAAGCGGCCATGGGACAGATTCTGGATTACCTTGCCCATTTCGGATTCGTTCCCCAGGCACCGCGCCCGCAAGCGGTGAACGTATTACTGGATGCGATTGCACCGCGCAAGTCGGGCACCTTTCGCAAGGGTAAGCCGGGGAACTGGCAAGACCATTTCACTGCAGATAATAAAACCCTGTTCAAACAGGCGACCGGCGATCTGCTCATTCAGCTCGGATATGAAACCGACCAGAACTGGTGAGCCTGCGTAGCTCCTTGCAGCCCAATTACGCTTATGAAATCAACGATCAGTTCTATCCTGCCAGGCGGGCTTGAATTACAGGCCCGCCTGGCACGCCGCTCTATCCGGCGGCTGCAACAAATGGCTCATTATCGCCGGTTCGGCCTTTCTGGCGTACCGGTTTTATTTGCTAATTCTTTCCCAAAAAGCGGCACACACCTGTTGACCCAGATCCTGCAGGGTTTTTCCGGGATTGGGCCGGCAGTAGACAGCGGCTTGCCGGCAGTCGTCACCTTTGAAGGGGATACCGGGCGGGCGCGCTCCGCGCCTGAGATTGCCCGCGATCTGAAACGATTGAAACCCGGGGATATAGCTTATGGCCATGTTCACGCCTTACCGGAGGCAATCGCGGAGCTGTGCCGGCCTGGGGTGGCGCCCTACTTTATTTTGCGCGATCCACGGGATGTGGCCGTGTCACACGTGCATTACGTCACCGAAATGGAACCGGAGCATATTCATCACGATTATTACCAGAACGAATTGCCCGATTTCAATGCCAGATTACGAGCCAGCATTTTAGGCCGACCTGATTTGGAAGCCTCTTTCCCGAATATTCGTGATCGGTTTGAGCCTTATCTGGATTGGTTAGGCCAAGCTGAAGTGCTGATGCTGCGTTTCGAGGATTTCGTTCTCGATCGCCAGCGGGCAGTCGAACAGGTGTTGCAGCATGCCTTACAACGAGGTTTTCCCCTGTATGTCGATCGCTCGCAGGCTTTAGAGAGGCTGATAGCCAGCATCGACCCACAACGATCGCCCACGTTTCGAAGCGGCAAAGTGGGCGGCTGGCAATCCAGTTTTACACCAGCTCACAAGGATCTATTCAAACAGGTATGCGGGGACTTATTGATCCGTCTGGAATATGAGGCAGACAATGACTGGTAGTTCTCACCAGACGCCGCTTTGTTCCCTTGTCATCCGCGCTTATAACGAAGAAGCCCATATTGGACGGCTGTTAACCGGCATTGCTCAGCAAAACCTGGTGAACATCGAAGTCGTTTTAGTCGATTCAGGTTCAACAGATCAGACCGTCAGCATCGCTTCCAACTTCAAGGCTGCCTTCCCGATCAAAATTGTTCACATCAAGCCGGAAGAATTCACCTTTGGCCGCTCTTTAAATCTGGGCATACAACGCGCAGCCGGCGAACTGATCGTTATCGCCAGCGCTCACGTCTATCCAGTTTACCCGGACTGGCTCGAACGCCTTCTGGCTCCATTTTCCGATCCCCGAATAGCGCTTGCCTACGGAAAACAACGGGGCGGTAGCCAGGCCCGATTTTCCGAACAACAGATTTTTGCCCGCTGGTATCCTGAACAATCCCAGCCTCACCAAACCACCCCATTTTGTAACAATGCCAATGCCGCAATTCGCCGTAGTTTATGGGAGCAATACCCTTACGATGAGCGCTTAAGTGGCCTGGAAGATCTGGATTGGGCCCATTGGGCCATGAATCAAGACTACCTGATCAGTTATGTTGCCGAAGCAGAGATCGTCCATATCCACAACGAAACGCCCCGCGGCGTCTATAATCGCTACCGGCGAGAAGCGATGGCTTTTAAGCATATTTATCCGCAGGAAAAATTTGGGATATTCGATTTCTTTCGGCTGACGACCAGTAATATCCTCAGCGACTTGTGGCATGCAGCCCGTTCAAAAAAGCTTGGCGCACATTTCACCAGTATCTTCTGGTTCCGAAGTATGCAGTTTTGGGGCACTTACCAGGGTTATCGCCAGACTGGCCCTTTGACCTGGCAGTTGCGCCAGACTTTCTATTATCCAAACGACCTCAAATCGACGGATCAAAACCATTCTCGCAAGGTCGAGCCGATCCAGTATAATGACCTCATGGAGAAAAAATGACCGAAGCTCAGACCCAAAGACCCAGGATCGTGGCGTTGGTCCCTATGCGCCACCATTCACAACGTGTGCCGGGAAAGAACTATCGCCGACTGGCAGGACGGCCGCTCTACCAGCATATTATCACCACCCTGCTGGCCTGCCAGGAGATCGACGAGGTCGTCGTCGATACCGATAGCCTTGAAATTGTTGAAGGGATGCGAGAAAACTATCCTACCGTGACCATCCTCGAACGCCCGGACCACCTGCGGGCTGACGAGATTGCCATGAACGAGATCCTGACCCACGACACCGAGCAGGTGCAAGCAGATTTTTATCTGCAGACACACAGCACAAATCCACTGCTGCGGGCGGTCACCGTATCGCTGGCGATCAAGCAATTTCTGGCGAATTATCCGGCTTATGATTTGCTCTTCTCCGTCACTCGCCTGCAAACCCGCCTCTGGGATCAGCTTGGGCGAGCAATCAACCACAATCCTGCGATTCTCCTGCAAACTCAGGATCTTCCACCTGTATTCGAAGAAAACTCTTGTTTGTACATCTTCACCCGGCAAAATCTGCTTGAGCGCCGTAACCGGCTTGGCGAGCGCCCCATGATGTATGAGATTGACGCTGCTGAAGCCTGGGATATTGATAACGAGCTAGATTTTCTGATCACTGATTTTCTGATCGGCAATATTGCCGACCACCCATCCGATTAAATTATGCCAACCATACTACTTTCCGCTCCCTATATGATCCCGGTTTTGGACCGCTTCCAGTCCGTTTTTGAGGAACACGGTCTGGATTTAATCGTTCCGGATGTCAACGAGCGCATGAGCGAAGAAGATTTGCTTCTATACGCCGGGCAATTCGATGGCGCCATTTGTGGCGATGATCGCTATACAGCCAGGGTCCTGGAAGCCTGTGCGCCTCGTTTGAAAGTCATCTCAAAATGGGGCACCGGCATCGACTCGATTGACCAGCAGGCTGCCGCCCGATTCCACATCAAAATTGGGCGTACACCAAATGCCTTCACCCTTCCGGTCGCGGACACTGTAATGGGCTATATCCTGGCCTTCGCCCGCCGCCAGCCCTGGATGGATTTGGCGATGAAATCCGGGGAATGGGACAAAATACCTGGCCGCTCCTTGAGCGAATGCACGCTGGGCGTCGTGGGTGTGGGCAACTGTGGTAAAGCTGTTCTGCGGCGGGCCAGTGCCTTTGGAATGCGCTTGCTGGGCAACGATATTGTTGAAATTGCGCCAGATTTCTTGCTGGAAAACAGGGTCGAAATGACCTCCCTGGACGAGCTGCTGGAAAGTGCAGACTTTGTAAGTTTAAATACCGACCTAAATCCGACCAGCTATCACTTGATGAACGCTACGACCCTGGCAATGATGAAACCAGGTGCGGTCCTCATCAATACCTCCCGTGGCCCGGTCGTCGATGAGTCGGCCTTGATCCAGGCATTACAAGCTGGGACAATCGGCGGCGCAGCTTTGGATGTCTTTGAAAATGAGCCCCTGCCTTTGGATAGCCCTTTGTTGAAAATGGACCAGGTTATGCTGGCGCCGCATAACGCCAACTCAAGCCCGGCGGCCTGGGAAAGAGTCCACTGGAATACCATATCCAATCTGCTGGAAGGATTGGACATTCCCTTCTGACGAATTATAGGGAGATGTACCTCGCACTGTTTGATACAACAAACGCTAGTTTTGGAAGAAAGAAATTAACAACTCAGCCTGGAACTGAAATCCGCCATGTCTGAGTCGATACGAAAGAAAATTACCTATATGAACTCATCTCGAACTGCTTTAATCACCGGCGCTGGCGGCGGCATTGGCCAGGCCACAGTGGATTGGTTCACGAATGCAGGCTGGCGCGTGATTGGCGTCGATCGGGCTCCATTCGTGGGCTCGTTTCCCAAAAGTGGCCAATTCATCCAGGCAGATATCTCCCGCCAGGATGAATTGGAAGCCATCTTCGCTACAGTCAAGCAATTCACCAATACCCTTGACGCACTGATCAATAATGCCGCCGTCCAGATCATCAAGCCTTTACTGGAAACCAGCGTGGAGGAATGGGACCTGGTGTTGGCCTCAAATTTGCGTTCGGTGTTTCTGGGCACCAAGCTGGCCCACCCACTGCTCAAAGAAGCTGGCGGTGGCGCAATCGTCAATGTCTCGTCGGTTCACGCCGTCCAAACATCGGCCAACATCGCCAGTTATGCAGCCAGCAAGGGCGGGTTGCTGGCATTGACCCGCGCCATGGCAATTGAATTTGCCCCGGATAACGTCCGAGTGAACGCCATTTTACCGGGCGCAGTCGATACACCAATGCTGCATGCAGGTTTAGGGCGCGGTCATGCAGGCGCCGGCGACCTGCATCAACGGCTGGAGAACCTGGCTAACAGAACCGTCAATGGTCGGGTGGGGAGACCCACCGAGATTGCCTCCGCGATCTATTTCCTGGCAGATGAACAGCAGTCCTCATTCATGACCGGTCAGGCCCTCATCGTAGACGGCGGCGCTACGGCTCGATTGAGCACAGAATGACCCCATTGCGAGAGAAAATTAAATCGATCACGCCCAGGCCGATCTGGCAATTTGGACGCGCAAGCTGGTACTGGTTTTACCGCGCCATTTTGTGGCCAAGCGCTACGTTCCACCCTCTCCGGAAGGCCAGCGTGGCTCTGTTGGCGGATCTAAAAGATAAGCACCGCGGCCAGCGCTGCTTTATCATCGGCAATGGGCCCAGTCTCAAGAAAACCGACCTGTCCCTCCTGCGAAACGAGGTCACTTTCGGGGTAAACCGCATCTACCTGATGTTCCCCGAACTCGGTTTTCCAACGACTTATTATCTGTCTGTCAACAGCCTGGTGATTGAACAATGTGCGGATGATATTCGGGCTCTGCCGGTGCCTAAATTTCTGTCCTGGCGATCGCACAACCTGATCCGTCCCACCGACGATATGGCTTTTTTGCATACAACCTACAGTGGGCCAAAATTTGCCACCGATGCGCGAGGCCGGATTTGGGAAGGAGCCACTGTCACGAATGTCGCGCTTCAATTAGCCTACCATATGGGTTTTGAAACCGCCGTTCTGATCGGCGTGGATCACAGCTATAGCACTCGCGGGAAGCCGAATACTACCGTGGTCTCACAAGGCGACGACCCGAACCATTTCCATGCCGGTTATTTCGGCAAAGGTTTCCGCTGGCAGCTTCCCGATCTGGACACTTCCGAACGTGGCTATCACCTGGCGCGGGAAGCTTACGAACGCGCCGGCAGACAGGTGCTTGATGCCACCATCGATGGCCAACTGACGATCTTCCCAAAAGTCGATTATCTCAGCCTTTTCTAATCTGCATTGGAAGGATCAGCATTTACAGTCATCAAACTTGGCTAAGTTGTTGCTTTATTTTTTATGACTGAACAAACTCCAGTAATAAATTCAATTGAAACCAACACGCCCGTGACTTCCGATACCGCTCGATCAGGGAGCGCCTCAAAACTGTTCCTCTGGATAGGTGTTTTGCTGTTATTTGCGCTTGGGATCGGGCTGCGCCTGTATGATCTTACCGACCCGCCGATCGATTTCCATCCCACTCGCCAGCTGCGCGGCGCGCTGATTGCCCGGGGTATGTATTATGAAATGCTGCCCAATGCTGATCCTCAACTGCGGGAAGATGCCATCGCTTTCGGTAACTCCACAGGTCAATATGAACCCTCCATCCTGGAAAAAATCGTTGCAACCACTTATCTGCTGATCGGGAGTGAACAGCTCTGGGTTGCCAGGCTTTACACCAGCCTGTTTTGGGTGATCGGCGGGCTGGCGGTGTTCTTCCTCTCCAGGCGGATGGCATGGGAAGAAATGCAAACCGGCAAGCGAGTGACTATCCTGGCAGGCGTTGCCGCTTTTGTCGCGACTGGTTATTACCTGCTGCTGCCATTTGGGGTGCAGGCCAGCCGCTCATTCCAGCCAGACCCATTCATGGTCATGTGGATGGTATTTTCCCTTTACAGCCTATATCGCTGGGGGCAAACTCGAAACTGGTTATGGGCCATTCTGGCAGGACTTTTTGGGGGGATGGCCGTGCTGGTAAAAATCGTCATCGCTTATATCGTCGCCGGGGCGGCTATTGGCGTTGTACTTTACAGTCTTGGCCTTAAACGCAGCCTGCGAAACGCCCAGGTCTGGGTGATGGCCTTTTTGATGATTGCGCCTTCTTTTATTTATTATGTGGTTGGGCGCGGTGGCAGGGCCTCGGAATATTTTAGCGGTTGGACTGTTTCACTCTCGCATCTCTTGTTGGAACCATCCACTTACGTTCGTTGGTTCAGCATGCTTCAAGACTTAATGGGGCTGACCGTGATCCTGCTGGCGCTGATCGGGCTCTTCATCGCCAGACCGCGCAACCGGGCAATCTTATTGGGCTGCTGGAGCGGGTATTTGATTTATGGGCTGTTTTTACCCTACCAGATGTACACCCATAACTATTACCATGAACAGTTGATTCCGATTTTGGCGATTTCACTGATTCCCATCTTGCAATTAATCCTTCAAAGGGTAACTCAACAGGCCTGGCCCTGGCAGGCCCTGGTGGTTGTGGTCGCCCTGGTTGGCGCCAGTTATATGAGCTGGGCCGCCATTCTGCCCCAATACCGGGACGATTATCGCCACGAGCCAGCTTATTGGAAACAAGTCGGTGAGCTTTTACCTACTGACGGTAAAATTCTGGCCCTGACCCAGGATTATGGCTACCGGCTGATGTACTACGGCTGGCGCAAAGTCATCTTGTGGCCCAATCGCGGCGAGCTGAACCTGTCCGAACTGCGCGGCGAAGATAAGGATTTTGAAACCTATTTTGCCAAGAAAAGTGCGGGGATGAATTATTTCCTGATCACATCCTTTAATCAATTCAACGATCAGCCGGACTTGAAAAAATATTTAAATCAACATTATCCGGTGTACGCAGAAGGGGGCGGTTATCTCATCTTCGACCTCGTCCACCCATTAAGTCCCTGAGCGCCGTCGCGGAATGACTGCCTATCCGATCACTATTGTCACCCCCTCCTACCAGCAGGCTGCTTATCTGGAGTATACGCTGCAATCCGTGTTAGCCCAGGATTTCGGACCTATCGAATACCTGGTCGTGGACGGCGGCTCGCGTGACGGCAGCCTGGAGATCATCCAACGCTATCGCGAGCGACTCGCCTGGTGGGTTTCCGAACCCGACTCGGGCCAGGCTGAAGCGATCAACAAGGGCCTCCAGCGAGCCCAGGGCGAAATTGTAGCCTGGCTGAATTCAGACGATCTTTACCTGCCGGGTGCATTGGCCGAAGCTGTTGCGGCTCTTCGAGCTGAGCCGGACCTGGGGATGGTGTACGGCGATGCGATCACGATCGACGCCGAGGGCCATTATCTGAACACGCTGGCCTTTGGGGATTGGGGGCTAACCGAATTGATGAATTTCCGAATCATTTGCCAGCCGGCGGTCTTTATGCGCCGCTCAATCCTGCAACAGGCCGGTCTGCTTGACCCCAGTTACCATTTTATGCTGGATCACCAATTATGGATCCGGATGGCCAGCCTCGCACCGATTCGGCACATACCCTCCCTCTGGGCTGCAGCCCGGCATCATCCAAATGCCAAGAATGTTGCCCAATCCACAGGTTTTGGCGATGAGACCCGGCGCTTGCTGGCCTGGATGCAAAACGAACCCAATCTGGCGCCCCTGGTGAAACAGAACCGCCGCACGGTTGAAGGCGGCGCCTACCGGCTGACAGCCCGCTATCTGCTGGACGGCGATCGCCCGTGGCAATCCCTCAAAATGTATGGACGGGCTTTACAGGCCAGTCCCAACTTCGCCATCAAGCACTGGCATCGGATGCTCTATGCCGGGCTCAGCCTGATCGGCTTAAAGAAGCTTTCAAACTGGTATTTTCACCTGTCCCGCGCCCGCAAGATTCTCGATCCGCGCCTGTCCAGCATGTCAGCATTGAATGATTGGCCCGGCCTGGATCTGGAGCAACCCCGTTGATGCCTGAAAAACGCCCGGTCCTGGTCACAGGTGCCCATCGCTCAGGGACAACCTGGGTTGGCAAAATGCTGGCTGCCAGTCCTGAACTGGCATATATCAGCGAACCGCTGAATGTACTCCACCGTCCCGGCGTTCTGCGAACGCCCATAAAACACTGGTACACGTACATCTGTCCCGCCAACCAGGATGATTATCTGCCTGGGCTGCAGGATATCCTGGCATTTCGCTACCATTTTCTCGCCGAGTTAAAGTCACTGCGCTCCCGCAAAGACATTGGGCGGATGCTCCGTGATTGGAGCATCTTCGCCAGGGGTCGTTTATTCAACCGGCAGCCGCTCTTAAAAGATCCCTTCGCGGTTTTTTCCACTCCCTGGTTTGCTGAGCGTTTAAACTGCCAGGTCGTGATCACAGTGCGGCATCCGGTCGCTTTCGCCAGCAGTCTTAAACGATTGAAGTGGGATTTTGATTTTTCCGATTTGCTGGCGCAGCCGCTCCTCATGGATTTATTGCCGGAACCTTATCGCGAAGAAATGGAGGAGATGCTCAGCACACCGCAAGACCTTATCGGCCAGGCCAGCCTGTTATGGCGCATCATTTACCAGACGATAGCCAGCTACCAGGAAACCCACCCTGATTTCATCCTGGTTCGGCACGAAGACCTGTCGCTCGATCCACAGTCAGGCTTTCACCAGTTATATGATCGATTAGGTTTAGCGTATACACCTGCAGTAGCCGCTTCAATCCAGCGCTCCAGCAGCACAGAAAACCCGAGTGAAGTCTCCAAACAAACCGTCCATGCAGTCCGCCTGGACAGCCGCGCCAACCTGGAAAACTGGAAACGGCGCCTGCAGCCGGAAGAAATCGATCGGATTCGCAGTTTGACCCAGGATCAGGCAACCCGTTTCTATCCGGATTTTGATTGGGAGTAAATGTTTGTCATCCAATAACGATCTCGCTCAAGGCAAGTCCGATCTGCCCCTGGTCTCAATCATTACACCTTCCTATAATCAGGCGCCTTTCCTGGAAGAAACGATTCAATCCGTCTTAAATCAGAATTACCCGAACCTGGAATATATTATCATCGACGGAGGTTCAACTGACGGCAGCCTGGATATCATTCAGAAGTATGCCGGGCATCTGGCATACTGGGTCTCCGAACCGGACAGGGGCCAAACCGAGGCAATCAATAAGGGATTTGGGCGCGCCCAGGGTGAGATTTTAGCCTGGCTGAACTCAGATGACACTTACCTGCCCAATGCAGTCGCCGAAGCAGCCGCATATTTGCGCAGTCATCCTGAGACAGGCATGGTCTATGGTGATGCGAATCTGATCAATCAACACGGGGAAGTGATCGGCCGTTTTCCGGCCCGCCAGACAGATTACCGCCGTCTGCGAAATGGATTTGTGCATATTCCCCAGCAATCCGCCTTCTTCCGGGCCAAACTCTGGCAACAGGTTGGACCGCTCGACCCAAGTTTTTATTTCGCCATGGATTATGATCTATGGGTCCGGCTCGCCAGCCTGGCTCCGCTACATTACCATCCCCGCTTGTGGGCAAACTTCCGCCTGCATGCTTCCGGAAAATCAGTTATTTCCGATGACCGCTGCTGGCCGGAAATGCTGCGGGTGCATTTCCGGGAGGGCGGCTCCTGGTTTTCCCCGCTGGTATTTAAAGCCAAAATCCGCCCCATGATTTACGGCTGGCTGCCTCTGCGGTTACGGTTATGGTTGAGGAAATTGATATAAACACGCACATGCCCTATAGCGGGCTTGAGGGGCACAGGTCATTTCGGGTTGGTGTGCCTGATTTGATGTTCAGGCGCTGATCTTTTGGCGCTCCCCGCGATCTTACGATACAATGTGACAGCCACGGCGCTCCAGGATCGAGGCCACCAGACCGGTTTTACGCTATCGGGCAGTATCAATGCGAAGGATCGATGAAATTCATTCCCACTGTCATTCCAGATGTCATTCTAGTAGAACCAAGGGTTTTCGGCGACGAACGAGGGTTTTTCTTTGAGAGCTACCAGGCTAATGAATTTGCGGCCGCCGGTATACCCGCCAACTTTGTTCAGGACAATCACTCGGGCTCTCGCCAGGGCACACTGCGCGGGCTTCACTATCAGATCCAACAACCCCAGGGCAAACTCCTGCGGGTGATCTCCGGACAGATATTCGATGTGGCCGTCGATCTGCGCCGCGATTCTCCAACTTTTGGGAAGTGGACCAGCGCAACCTTATCGGCTGAAAACAAGCTGCAGTTCTGGGTCCCACCAGGATTTGCCCACGGGTTTTATGTGTTGAGCGAATGGGCTGAATTGATTTATAAAACCACGGACTACTATGCCCCTCAATGGGAACGCACCATCCGCTGGGATGATCCCCAACTGGCCATCGACTGGCCGCTGATCCACACTCAAACGCCAATCCTCTCAGCCAAGGACGCTCAAGGGCAGTCATTCGCTGAGGCGGACTTATTTTGACCTACTATTTTGTCATTGTTCCGGAAATTCTGCCAGGATGTGGTGGTTCGATTGCTAAGATTATTTACAGCCATTAACAGGAATGAATGGCGAAAAAGGTGTGTGCCCGATTTTATAGATTGGGCGAGAGAATCAGGAAATCTTTCTTTCGGTAATTTTCTTAAAACCAGGAGCAAGCATGCGTAATATTTTGGTCACAGGCGGGGCTGGCTTTATCGGATCGAATTTTGTCCGATACCTATTAGAGCACGAACCGGACGCCCGCATCGTTAATCTGGATGCTCTGACTTATGCCGGCAGTCTTGAAAATCTGAATAGTCTACCAGATCCTGACCGACATACCTTTATCCAGGGAGACATATGTGATCAAGCGCTGGTTGATGATCTTTTAAGGCGTTACCAGATTGATACTATTGCACATTTTGCAGCTGAAACCCATGTAGATCGCTCAATCCTGGGGCCGGACCAGTTCATTCGAACCAACATCGTCGGCACCTTCACCTTGCTGGAGTCCAGCCGTCATTATTGGTTAGATGAGGCATCGCTGCCGCCGGATCAAGTCCGCTTTCAGCATGTTTCCACCGATGAAGTCTTTGGCACCCTGAATCCCGAAGATCCAGCCTTTGCAGAGACAACGCCTTACGCCCCTCGCTCACCCTATGCAGCCTCGAAAGCAGCCAGCGATCACTTGGTAAGGGCTTACGGTACAACCTACGGCCTGCCTTATACGATTACCAACTGTTCGAATAACTACGGACCCAATCAATTTCCCGAGAAACTTATTCCTTTGATGATTCTGAATGCAACCGAAGGCCGGCCGCTTCCAATCTATGGCGATGGGCAACAAATTCGGGATTGGCTTTATGTGGAAGACCATTGTGAAGCGATCCTGACGGTTATCAAACACGGTACGCCCGGCGAAACTTACTGCGTCGGTGGAGATAACCAGCCGCCAAACCTGACGGTCGTCCGGACCATCTGCGAGATCCTGGACGAATGTTTGCCCGGATCATCCTTTACGCCGCATGAAACACTGATCCAGTACGTTAAAGATCGCCCAGGCCACGACCGCCGCTATGACATCAATATCAGCAAGATCAAGCGAGAACTTGATTGGCAGCCTCGCCAGTCGCTCAATACCGGCCTGCTTAAAACGGTCCAATGGTATCTCGATCACCCTGATTGGATTGAAGCCATTCGCAAACAGCAGGATTACCAGGGCTGGTTGGCTAGGAATTACGACCAACGGCAAGATTCTGTTAAGGGCGGAGGTTAAATCTATGAAAGGCATTATCCTGGCAGGCGGGCGAGGCAGTCGCCTGTATCCCCTGACAATGGGCACCAGCAAGCAAATGCTGCCCGTTTACGATAAACCCATGATCTACTACCCTTTATCCATGCTGATGTTAGCCGGCATCCGCGAGATCCTGGTCATCAGCACGCCGGAGGCGCTGCCGTCTTTCCGAGCCTTGCTGCGAGATGGAGGCCAGTGGGGACTGCAGTTCACTTACACCGAACAGAATGAGCCGCGCGGCCTGGCGGATGCTTTTCTCGTCAATCCTGAATTTGTCGACCGCCAACCGGTTTGCCTGATCCTGGGTGACAATATCTTCTTTGGCCATGGTTTGCCGGGCCAATTGCGAACCGCAGCCCAAATTCAAACAGGCGCCCTGATCTTCGCTTACCCGGTTCGGGATCCGCAGCGATACGGTGTGGTTGATTTCGATGAAAACGGAAAGGCTTTGAGTATCGAGGAAAAACCGGCCCAACCGCGCTCCCACTACGCAGTTCCGGGGCTGTATTTTTATGATCACCAGGTTTACGATTTCGCCTCAAACCTCAAACCGTCGGAGCGGGGCGAACTGGAAATTACCGATCTGAATCGTATTTACCTGCAAAATGGACAGTTAAAAGTGCAGGTGATGGGTCGCGGGGTCGCCTGGCTGGATGCCGGCACACACGAATCGCTTTTGCAGGCAGCTAACTTTGTCCAGGCGGTTGAAGACCGGCAAGGCATGATGATTTCCTGTCCGGAAGAGATCGCATATCGCATGGGCTACATCGGTTCACAAGAGCTCCGGGAGCAAGCCCTGATGATGAGCAACAATCTGTACGGAGATTATCTGTTGCGCCTGGCAGAAGAAATATTGCCCTTCCATCGCGGCGTGGGTAGTATCAAATGAAAATTCTATTATTAGGCAATACAGGACAGGTTGGCTGGGAGCTGCAGCGGACGTTAGCCCCCTTGGGGGAAGTTATCGGCCTGGATTATCCCGAGATCGATTTGACACAGACGCAATCGATCCAGCATCTCTTTAAGGAACATCTGCCACAATTGGTTGTCAATGCCACCGCCTATACTGCGGTTGACCGGGCAGAAAGCGAGCCTGAGATTGCCCTGGCTGTCAACGGTCAAGCGCCCGGCATCCTGGCGGAAGAAGCCCAGCGGATCAAGGCGGCCCTGATCCATTATTCAACTGATTATGTTTTCGATGGACGCAAAGGCTCCACCTATGTTGAAACTGATGCGACCAACCCATTGGGCGTTTATGGCAGCAGCAAACTGGCCGGTGAACAAGCCATTACCCAGGTAGGTGGAGCCTATTTGATTTTACGCACCAGTTGGGTTTATAGTTTACGACGTCCCAGTTTCGTCACCAAGGTTCTGGGATGGTCCCGCCAGCAGCCGGTTCTGCGCATGGTGACGGACCAGGTAGCCAATCCCACCTCTGCGAGAATGCTGTCCGAAGTCACCGCTCAACTGTTGGCCCGGAGCTTACCAGCAGCATTCGACTGGCTGAAAGAACACCGGGGGATCTACCATCTAGCCGGCAGCGGGATCGCCAGCCGGATGGAATGGGCGCAAGCAATCCTGCGAAACGACCCCCAACCGCAGGAACAGAGGGTGCAAAGGGTTGAGCCAGCCCTGACTGCCGACTTCCCAACGCCGGCCCAACGACCACTATTTTCAGCTTTGAATTGCGAACTCTTCCAGCAAACATTCGGCTTGAACCTGCCCGATTGGCAGACAGCGCTACAGCTCAGTATGGCAGTGGATTAATGGAAGGCCCAAATTGAGCATTGAATATAATTCAGCCGAAACCCGCTCGCCCTTCATCGGGGAGCTGGTCGAGCTATGGCATTACCGGGATCTGCTCAAATTGCTGGTGACCAACAGCATCAAGACGCGCTATAAACGTTCGACCCTGGGCGTGGTTTGGACGTTGCTGAATCCCTTATTGAGCACCCTGGTTCTGACGATTGCCTTCCAGGCAATCATGCGGTTCAGTGTCGAGTACTATACAGTCTACCTGTTGGTTGGCTTGCTGTTCTGGACCTTTTTCTCCCAGACCACCACCCAGGCCATGAATACCTTGATCTGGGGCAGCAATTTACTGAAGCGTATCTACGTTCCCCGTACGATTTTTGCTGTCTCAGTTATGGGGAATGGGTTGATCAATTTTCTGTTGTCGTTGATCCCCCTGGCAGTCATCATGCTGTTCATGCGACATCCCTTTTATTGGACTTTACTGCTATTGCCGTTCGCGATCCTGCTGATGGCCATGTTTACGCTGGGTCTGGCGTTGTTCATTTCCTCCCTGGCCGTTTTTTTCGTTGATGTGGTGGATATTTATGCGATCCTGCTGCAAGCCCTTTTTTACCTTACACCCATTATCTACCCCCTGGATATCATCCCCGAGCGATTTGCCCGCTTTATCCAGCTTAATCCCATGTCGATTATGGTTGAATTATTCCGCGCTCTGATATACAACGGACAGGTGCCTTCGGCTGGCCTTTTTCTGGCAGCATTCGGGCTGTCGATCAGTTCCCTGGTCGTTGGCTGGTGGGTATTCACCAAGCGAGTTGATGAATTTGCATACCGCCTTTAATTCCATGACCAACGAGCAAACCGACCGGACCGCGATCGAATTGAACAACGTCTCGGTCCGCTATCGCGCCCCCCAGGAACGGATACCATCTCTGAAAGAATACGCCATTCGTTGGCTCAAAGGCCAGATTAGCTACTCGAGTTTTTGGGCGCTGCGCAGCGTTAACCTGGAAGTCAGGCGCGGCGAAGTGTTTGGCATCATCGGGCCAAATGGGGCAGGTAAAAGCACCTTGTTAAAGGTTGTGTCACGTGTGCTCCGGCCCACAGAAGGCGATTTGCGCGTGCGCGGCCGCATCTCGCCACTGCTCGAGCTAGGCGCCGGATTTGACCCCGAACTGACCGGGCGCGAAAATATCTATCTCAACGGGGCCATCCTGGGCTATTCGGTAGCCGAAATCGATGAATGTTTCGACCAAATTGTTGAGTTTGCCAGCTTACCTGAATTTATCGACGCTCCGGTCCGAACGTATTCAAGTGGTATGTACGCCAGGCTGGGGTTTTCAGTGGCCACGATGAAAAGGCCGGAAATCTTGATCGTCGATGAGATCCTGGGGGTTGGCGATGCCGAATTTCAAGCCAAATCCTACGAGCGTATTCAGAAATTCCAGGGTGAAGGCACAACGATACTGCTCGTGTCTCATAGCATGGATCGCGTCAAGGAGTTGTGCGCCCGAGCAGTCTGGTTGGACCACGGAGAAATCATAACCAGCGGACCGGCCGATACAGTTGTCGATCACTATCTCCAACAGGTAACTGCTGCCGAACGGGAACGGATCCGAACAATCAGCAAACAGACTCTCAAGCCTTCGAACCATTGGGGCGACCAGAGGATTACCCTTTCGAATGTATGTCTCCTGGATCAAACCGGCCAGGAACAAACCATCTTTCAGACCGGTGATACGCTCATTTTAAAAATGGATTATTCTGCCCCCACAGAAATTCCAACACCCGTATTCGGGATCGCCATACACAAGCAAGATGGCACTCACATTACTGGTCCGAACACTTCTGTGGCCCATTATGAGATCCCCTCGGTAAAAGGCCAGGGCACGGTCACTTACAAAATCCCATTCCTCCCGGTGTTAGAAGGCTTGTATTTCTTTTCGGTGGCCGCGGTCAGCCAGGATCAGACCGAAATGTATGACTACCATGACCGGGTTTATCCATTCCGAGTGATCAACCACGGTGGAAAAATCCAGGAAACGTACGGATTGATCACCCTGGCAGGTGAATGGTCCCATCAACCGCACGAATAGATTTGCACATGTCCAGCAATCCAACCTTGCCCCAACCACAAGATCCTGACCGGCTCTCTACTCCAATATCCGGCTTCCCCGCTGAAATTGAACGATATCTTACGGAAGCGTTTCAGGCTGAACGGGTCATCGTCTACCAGGGCGAGGACCAATCCCCGGCGGGAATATTCCACCGGCCTGATGCAACCCAATGGACTGTGGGAAAATTCGATCCGGGAACGACGGTTGATTTAGTTGTCTGCCTCAATCCTCAGCCCCCGCCGGGAGCGACTCTGGCCAGACTTTGCCAGACGACCAGCCGCGTCTTGCTCATTTGGGCAACGTTACAGCTGGTGGATCCGAGCCGGGTTTCCGAGAAACAGGATGCCTGGCTTACCTGGTTCAGTGAGCAGGACTTCTACCCTGAACGTATCCAATATCCGCGTCTCGACAACCATCACACTGTCTTGCTGAGCAAATCGGCCCAACCATCGATTGCCAGCCTGGCGGCGTATTACGAGCGCGAGATCTGGCAATTGCATTCCGAAAATACCGCCCGCCGCGCTCTTTTGGCGCAGCTGCGTGACGAATTGTCGATGAGCGGTATCGAGAATGCAAAGCTCATCGACCAGCTTCGCCAGGCCAACGATGATCTCTATCAAGAGTACATGGAGATCTATACCAGCGAAAGCTGGCAGTTGATGCAACGTTTGCACCGGATTCGCCACCGGTTGTTCCCGCCTGGCAGCCAGCGTGAACGGGTACTCGGTTCCTGGCTCAGAAATTTCGCTTTGATTCGCTCAGATGGGCTTTCACCAGGATTAAAACGGGCATACCGGGGGATTTCCTGGTGGCTGCGGGCGCGCATCCAGAAAAAGCACTTCCAATCAGCCGATTATCTCCAAAGCCGATCTTTCACCGTCCCGCCGGTGGAAGATCGGCCTGTGCCTGATTCCCACACAGGCCAGATCGACATCATTATCTGCGTGCATAATGCCCTGGCTGATGTTGAACGCTGCCTGGACTCTGTACTTACCTGTTCGAATCCGCCTTATAACCTGATTCTTGTCGATGATGGCAGCCAGGAAGAGACCCGTACTTTCCTGGAAAAATTCGCCGGCCAGCACAATTGCTTGCTGCTGCGGAACGAAGAAGCAAGGGGCTACACCCGGGCTGCCAACCAGGGCATGCGCGCCTCCCAGGGTGATTTCGTGCTGTTGCTCAATAGTGACACGATTGTCACGCCAGGCTGGCTGGATCGCCTGACGGCCTGCGCTCTTTCTAACGACCGGATTGGAGTCGTTGGGCCGCTCTCCAATACAGCTTCCTGGCAGTCTATTCCCCGGATTGAAGAGGGCGACGATTGGGCTACGAATTCCTTACCTGCTGAGGTGACGGTGAACGAAATGGGCGCTCTGGTCGCCAGAGGATCGTCTCGTCTCTACCCGGAGATGAAATTGCTCAATGGTTTTTGCCTGTTCATTCGCCGGGAAGTCCTGGAGCGGGTTGGGCTTTTCGATGAAGACACATTCGGGGCAGGTTATGGTGAAGAAGATGATTTTTGCCTGCGGGTGCGGGCAGCCGGATGGCAACTTGCTTTGGCAGATGATGTTTACATCTATCATGCCCAATCGAAAAGTTACTCTACCGAACGACGACGCCAATTATACGAGCGCTCCGGGAAAAAGCTGGTTGAAAAACATGGTCAGCAGGTAATCCAGGAGAGCGTCGAAGCCAGTCTGAACAACCCGGTCCTGCAAGGCATTCGCGCCCGCAGCCAGGGATGGATCGCCCGCAGTGACCTGATCGCATCCGGACGAGAACAGTTTACCGGGAAGCGGGTGCTCTTCCTGTTGCCGATCATGCATGCGGGCGGAGGCGGCAATGTCATCATCTCCGAGGCGCGTGCCTTGCGAGCGATGGGTGTCGAAGTAAGCCTGTTGAACTTGCCAGAGCACCGCCGCGCCTTTCAACAGAGTTATCCCGAATTGGAAATTCCGGTCATCTATGCTGCCCAACGTTTTTTGCCCCATCTGGCTGCCGGTTTCGATGCTGTCATAGCAACCGCCAACGACAGCGTGGCCTGGCTGCAAGCATTACCCGAGGCCCAGCCCCAGGTCAGGCTTGGCTACTATGTCCAGGGTTATGAACCACTCATGTACATTGAGGGGAGTTCGAATTACCAAACTGCCTTGCAATCCTATACCTTTTTACCCAAGTTGATCCTTTTTACCAAAACGGACTGGACGCGCCGGCAAGTTCAGGATCACACCGGCGCAGTTTGCCAGCTGGTTGGGCCAAGCGTCGATATCGACCTATACCGCCCCCGCCCGCCAATCTGGCCCAAACAATCCAATATGCCTGTGAGAATTGCGGCCATGGTGAGGGCTAATTCCAGCTACCGCTCTCCGCGCCTGACCATGGAAACGCTCCAAAAAGCCAGCTGGCGCTATGGCCGGGAAGTTGATATCTTTCTGTTTGGTATCGAACCTCACGACCCTCAATTCCTCAGGCTGCCGATAGAATTTGCCTGGCGTTCAACCGGCCTGCTCAGCCCCTGGCAGGTTGCCCGGCTGATGAATGAGATCGATATCTTTGTCGATTTCTCTCAACACCAGGCCATGGGCCTATCAGCGTTGGAAGCGATGGCCTGTGGGGCAGGTGTTATCGTGCCACAGAATGGCGGCGCGATCGAATTCGTCCATGACGGTCAAAATGGGCTGGTTGTCGATACCAGTTCAGCGGTAGCCTGCTGGCAAGGCTTGCAGCGCCTGATCGAAGATGCACCTCTTCTGTCTCGTATCCGGGCCCAGGCCATCCAGGATGTTTGCCAGTTTTACCCCGAGCAAGCTGCTTTCTATATACTGAAAGCTCTGTTTGATGCCTGATTCTCCCCTCGCTCATCTCCCCAAAATCCATGTCATCTATGAATATGGCGTTGACTTCCGCCCGCATGCCAGTTCGTTTATTCGCTTGCTGCGACCGCTCAGCCATCCCACAGCCCGGACCTGGGCGCGGTTCAGCTTCGGACGTGAATATATTCCGCCTGGAACGGATTTGGTAATTGTAGATCGTCTGTGGCGGCCGGATATCAGTTTGCAGTTGGCGGAAAAACTGCTGACCCAGATCCATCAGACCGGGGCTAAATTTATCTACAGCCTGGACGATAACCTGCTCGATTTGCCGCTCGAACGGTTGGATTGGCCGCGCCCGGAGCATCTGGCGATCATCCGTTATTGGCTAGGACAGGCCGACGGCGTTATGGTAAGTACGCCCCAGCTACAGGAGCGTTTGCAGTATTACAACCCCAGAATATCCACAATCCCAAATGCTTTAGACGAACAATTGTTAATCCCCCGCCCCGTCTCACCTGACGAGCAGGTAAACCACCGACTGGTGATTGGCTATATGGGCACGCAAACTCACGATGAAGATTTTCGCCTGATTTTGCCGGCCGTCCGCTCCGTTTTAAAACGGCACGCAGGGCGCGTGATCCTGGAGTTGATCGGCGTGACATCTTCGCCGGAGACGTTGGCGCTGGCCAACGATCTACCCATACGCTGGCTGAGCCCGGATTCCTATGGAACAGAATATCCCTTCTTTATGTTGTGGTTTACAGGCCAGGTATACTGGGACATTGCTCTGGCCCCTCTCCGCGATTCGGTCTTCACGCGCTCCAAATCAGATATCAAGTTTTTGGATTATGCCGCCATCGCTGCCCCAGGCATCTTTAGCCAGCATCCAGCTTACGCTACCAGCATCCAGCCGCTCCAAAATGGTCTGCTCGTTGATAACACACCCGAGGCCTGGGAATCAGCCATCGAATCGCTGCTCGCTGATCCCCAATTGCGTTTTCAGATGACCAGCCAGGCTATTCAGGATCTCTACCGCCAACGTATACTAAGCCAGTCCGGGGGTAACTGGAAAGACGCGTTGAGCACGTTCTTTTGAGGAGCTAAAACGCCTCGTTTTCAAAACAATGCCAACTCATAGAAATCACGGCCTGGCTCTGCCAGCCATCGATCAACCCTGGTTACGTGTAGGCGTCCTGGCGCTGGTATTTTTCTACTTGCTTTCTTGGCTTCCTAACATGGTATGGACTGCCCGGCATTTCGACAAGCTGTCTGATCAAAAGATTGCCCGTTGGGATGACTCAGACTATCAGGCTTTAGCCATTAATTTGTTGCATGGTTATGGTTATACGGAAACGCTTCAGATGCCGATCGAAGCCTATCAAACCCAGAGGGACGAGGCGCGCTTTGAATCCAAAAACGTTTATTCATTTTACCGGGCCCCTGGTTTTGCATTCCTTCTGGCTGGCATCTATGCGATCACCGGTAAGTCCACCCTGGCAGCCCGCCTGATGATTGGCTCACTCATCTGGCTTACCGCAGTCCTGATCCTGTGGATTGGCGACCGTTTGGCAGGCTGGGTGGGCAGTCTGGCAGCCGGTCTGGCAGGCTATTATCTGTTGAATGTCAGTCTGTTGGTGAGAGGCCCAGAAAGTTTTTACACCGGGAGGGTCCTTTCCGAACCATTAACGGCATTCCTGGTGGCTTTATTTGCCTCCTTCAGCGTGCTGTACCTGCAAAAAAGGCGGCTGGCGTTTTTGTACCTGGCCTGTTTAACGTTGGCAGGGGTCGTATTGACCAGGGCCAATTTTCTTACTGCATTGCCGCTCTATCTGGTTGTGGTTTATTTCTACACGCGGCAATGGAAACCTGTTCTTATCGCTGCAATCATTCTTTTCCTGCCTGTAATTGCCTGGTCGGCTTACGCCTCGGTGACGCGTCACTCTTTCGTACTGCTGACCACTCAGGGGAGCCTGGATTTTCCACGCTTCAACAATCAAGATGTCATTACCGGTTTTGGCCCGGACAGGATCAATCAGGGCGGCTGGCAGCCTGGTTTTATCCAGGGTGCGGATGGCGAACTGATCGTAACCAACGCCAATGCTGCCAGGGCCGGTGAAAATGGTTGGATCAAAGGTCTCCAGTTTTGGCTATCTAACCCAAAAAAGCTGCCCGATTTATTTTATGTCAAATTACGCTCTGGTTTATGGTATAACGATGGCTTGATCTATCTGCTTGGTATCGGATTTCTTTTGGTTGGTCTTGGTTACCGTAAACTACGCCAGTCTATCGTGATGATGCCCAGCCTGAGTTCATCGCAGGTATTGGGATTACAACTCGGATTGTGTTTACTGTTATTCTGGATGGCCGAAACCCGGCCTTTTTGGAATATATTGCTGGTCTGGAGCCTGATGGGATTGACAGCTCTTTTACATCCCTACGGGGATTCCGGCCGGCCAATCAAGGTTGGGCTGGGCTGGTTTATCCCGTTGATTGCGGCCCATTTCCTGACGGTACTCTTATTCGGTGGTGATCCACGCTTCCACTTTCCGATTGATCCGCTGTTACTGCTCTTCGGCTTTATGGGAACACTGTTAATCGCCTATCATCTGTTGAAAAAAGATCTCCGGCTGGCTCTCCTGGGGGTGCTGGTGGTGACCCTTCGATTTCTTTAGCCTTAGCGCATTTTTAACTTCCCATGCCCCTGGTATCTATTATCATATTGACCAAGAACGCGGCAGTTTTCTTGCCCGAGACTCTACCTGCAATTTTCAATCAGCAGGTTGATTTCGAGTATGAGGTGCTGGCAATAAACTCTGGCTCGAGTGATGGCAGTTTAAAACTGCTAAGCCAGTATCCGGTGCGGGTTATCCGAATTCCTCCCGAACACTTCAACCACGGAGAAACGCGCAACCTGGGCGCCCGCTCGGCCGATCCTGACAGCCAATTTGTCGTATTTTTAAGCCACGATGCTCAGCCCAACAATGCATACTGGCTGGCAAATCTGGTCAAGCCGCTGATCGCAGATACAAGTGTGGCTGGGGCTTTTAGCCGACACGTGCCTCGTCCAGGTGCGAACATCTCGGTTGTTCGCCAGCTGGTCCAGCTCACCCAATCGGGAGGGAGAGAGCGATTGGTGAAGCAGATGCCGCCCTCCGAGGCGGAATTTCAGGAGAAAAAATTCTTTTACGTGTTTTTCTCAAATACCAGTTCAGTCTTACGAAAGTCAGTCTGGCAGGACTATCCGTTCCCTAAGGCAGATTTTGCCGAAGACGCCATTTGGGCTGAACAAGTGCTGCGCGCTGGTTACAAGATCGTATTTGAACCGGACTCCGTAATTATGCATTCGCACAATTACACTCTGGTTGAACAATTCAGGCAGAATGTAGATCATGCCTATGCAATGAACCGGTTATTTCACCCGCCTTTTTATCGGGATAACAGAGTCTGGCTGAAGTTATTTGCCGGACTGCCTCTGCAGGTATGGCAAGATTGCAAATTTGTAATGTCAGATTTTAACTTTTAAGCAGGTATTATTGTATAAGAAGATTCTTACATGTTTTGCAAGTCCTGCATGGCATTTTGCAACAATGTCCGGGAGTTGGTTTGGGGCTCACATCGAGAGCATGCCCGACTGGCTTAAAGGCATTGTATCCCGACAGGAAAGGATCAAGCGTACGTGAAAAAAATTATTGTTACTCTAGCACTCGTAATCTTTTTACTTACCAGTACTTACCAACCTGGTCAGACTGCCACCGACACGCCTGACACGCCCCAACCGCTGGGAATTGCTCATGGCGCGCACCTGCGCCCTGCGGTTTATTACGGTCAGGAAGTGGCTGCGTTTAACTCGCTTGTAGGCAAAGACCTGGCCTCGGTCATGTACTTTATGGATTGGAACACCGCTAACCTGGCGCCCGGAGAATTCTTCGATAACTGGCTGCCACGGACCATCATCAACACTTTTGGCAGTAATAGCCCCTCCGTCATGCTTAGCTGGCAACCTGCAAATGGCAGCGTACCGGGCTGTGCCCGCAATTATGATGATCGAATCCCGTTAAATGACATCATTTCAGGAAGCTGCGATACCTACATTCGCGGTTTTGCGCGTGAATTAAAAGCCCTGCCGTTGCGCTTCCTTCTCCGGTTTGCCCATGAAATGAATCTCCGCGAGAGCGCCTGGTGGCCCGGACATACAGGCCAGGACGCGACTGCCTTCGTCGCAGCCTGGCGTCACGTTCACGACGTGTTCTCTGAAGAGAATGTGACCAATGTTGAATGGGTTTGGGCCCCAAATTATGAGAGCAATCCCCTCGACGACTGGAATGATCGCAACAATTACTATCCCGGTGACGACTATGTCGATTGGGTAGGCGTGGATGGATATAACTGGGGTCGCCCGCGTTGGGACACCTTCAGCGAAATTTATGATTCGGCTACTTACGATTATGTGCTGAAAGATTTTGCCTGTCGGTACCCCAAGCCTCAACTCATCACTGAGATCGCTTCGGTGGACGGACCAGGCTCAAAAGCGAGTTGGATAACCGATATGTACAGCAAATTACCCAACTTCCCATTCGTACGGGGTGTTTACTGGTTCAATGATTTCGCATATGCCAGTTCCAGCCAGGCCGATTTCCGGGTAACCTCCGGCACATCCGCCAACGGCGGCGTTTTCCCCTTACCGGAAGGATCCAATACCTGGACAGATGCCTACCGAAATGCCATATCAAATCCAATATATACCGAGACGCTTCCCGGACTTCAAGCAGCTACGCCTCCCACCACCTATTGCCAGACTTCTGGCCCCCAGTTTATTGCCACGCCGGCCGCAGTCACGCTCAAGCCGGGAGAAAAATCCGTTCACGACATCACGGGGATTGGTTATACCAATGCCGAAAGTCTGGCCTTCCGCGTTCCCAGCGGCAGCCAGATCACGGGTAGTTTCAGTCTGTCCACACTCCCGGCCCCTTATGGGGAAACCACCCTGACGATTAACACCAGCACATCAACGCCTCCAGGCACCTATCCAGTGGTAGTGACTGGCAATGGCGTCGATTTGGTTACGATCCAGGTGACCGTCTATCAAACCTATTCGATCTCTGGATTTGTTCAGGACCAATTTGCCCAACCGGTGGCTGATGTGAACATCGCATACGTATCCGCCAATGGTAAGGTCCAGGGCAGCGTAAAGGCCAATGCCTCCGGCGCATTTCAAATCACAAATCTGCCTGCCGGCGTTTATACCCTCACACCTGAATTGAACCAATTTGTCTTCTTGCCGGAAAGTATCAATGCTGATATTACCTACGGCAATGCAGATAATCTGCTCTTCACCGCCTATCCCACCCCTAAACTGCTTATCGATCACCAGGGGATAGGGAGTCCAGGGAGTACCTTTTCCATCATAGGTGAGGATTTCATTTTGAATCAAGTTGCACAAATCTATGTCAATAGTGTTTATCATCCGACACCTGCTCTCAAGACAAACGAATTGGGCAGCGTGAGTTTTGGTCTCAACACGAAAGATGCCCAGCCGGGATACTACCTGGTCACTGTCACGACATACCCCACCCAGGCGACCATCTGGTTCCGGTTGGACGAAAATGGCGAAGTCTGGCAAGACACCACACCGACGATCGTCCTGTTGCCTGGGACGCCTCCCATGAGCATATCTTTTCTGCCTTCCATATTGCAAGGGCATTAGAGCGGAGATTTCATCGCCGCTCCGAATGATCGGAGCAGGCTAATCGTAAAGTGCATATCCTGATCGTAGCGAATGGCTACCCGCCTACCGCAGTGGGTGGTGTAGAAACTTATTCGGCCCAATTATCCCGTTACCTGGCTCGTCAAGGACACCAGGTAACGGTTTTTTGCCGCAGAGTCGGATTTCACTCGACCGGATTATGAAACCACAACCGAAATTGTAGACCAGGTCAAGATTATCCGGGTTGTCAACGATTACAAACAGGCCCACTCTTTTCGCCAAACAATTGTAGACGAGCGTCTGGAGCAAATCTTTGAGGACCTGCTCCAAACCGAACTGCCTGACCTGATCCACTTCAATCATCTGATTGCTTTGTCTGCCCGTCTGCCTTTGATTGCCGCGCAACGTCAAATTCCCACCATCAGCACGCTGCACGATTTTTGGGCGATCTGTCATCGTGTGAATCTGATCGATTGGCGCGGGCGTATCTGCCCAGGGCCACTGCACGGGGTGAATTGTGCAGTTTGCGTTGTCGGAGGCACACTGCGGCAAAAAGTCTCTCGGATACTCGGAAAAACCGTTCGATTGGTAAAACGTTTCCTCTCTCCCGGGTTAAGGAAGATGTTGAGATCGAGATTCCTGGAAGATGAAGATCAGCCGCCGGCTCTGGCTTCTTCGCCGGAAATCTTTTCTGAAAGATTAGCGATTTTTACCCAGGCGACCCTCTCATCACAAAGAATCCTGGTGCCTTCAGAATACGTCCGAGAACAATATTCCAGCAACGGTATTCCTTTTGATCGGATCGATGTTTTGGCATTGGGAATTGAACAAATGAAAAATATTCCAACACCTCAGGCGCACTCAGAATTCCTGACTTTTGCAGCGATCGGTCCTTTACAACCAATCAAGGGTATGGATATCGCTGTCAAAGCTTTCAGGCAAGTCCCGGGGGACCACCTTCGCCTGAAGATTTTCGGTCGTACGGATCTATTTCCCCGCAATCATCCCCGCAGGGTCATCGAATTGGCTCAAGCCGATTATCGCATCAGCATCATGGGGCCATTTGACCCAGCCGACCGGGCTGCTGTCTATGCTTCTTTTGATGTCCTGATCGTTCCATCTCGCGCTCCTGAAACTTTCTCCTTTGTGACCCGCGAAGCACTTCAATTGGGGAAACCGGTGATTGCGGCCCGCATTGGGGCTTTACCCGAGATCATCCAGAACGGGATCAATGGATTCTTATTTCCTCCTGGCGAAATCCAGCCATTAATCAAAATCCTGACCACATTCAGCACTGAACCGGACCTCATATCACGCATGTCAATCCCTGGTCCGGTTGAAATTTTGAATTCTGTTGAGCATGCCGAACATGTATTGGCCATCTACCGTCAGGTTTTAACTACTAGCGCAGCCGGTAATGCTGCCTGATCCAAACAACTCCAGTAGAATGAATATTCTGATAGTCTCCAACGGTTATCCGCCTTCTGATGTCGGCGGTGTTGAAACCTATACTGCCGAGCTTGCCCGTTCTCTGACACATAGAGGACATACGGTAAAAATTTTTTGTCGCCATTCGGATTTGACCAGCTCTGATTATGGAATCAGCACAGAATATCTGGATGGGGTCGAAGTAATTCGAGTGGTCAACGATCACAAACAAGCCAGCACTTTCCGCCAGATATTTGCCGACCTGCAACTGGAGCAAATTTTTAGCAATCACATTGCGAGAGAGCGTCCCAATCTGATTCATTTTAATCACCTGATCGGATTGTCCGCTCGCCTGCCCCTGATTGCTTCTGAACAGGGCATACCTTCTGTAATCACACTACATGACTTTTGGCCAATCTGCCAACGAGTAAAGCTAATGGATTGGCGTGGACAAATTTGTCCGGGCCCTCGTCATGGGGTTGATTGCTCAGTCTGTGTGGCGGGTGGGCCAGTAACTCAAAAATTGTCCCCTCTTCTGGGGAATTTGGCTCAAATTGTGAAGCGCATACTGCCGGTCCACTGGCGAAGGTCTATCCGAGGAAAGTTGCCAGCCGGCGAGAGTCAACCCCCAACCCTTATATCCACACCCCAGATTTTCGATGAACGGCTGGAGTTATTCACCGATGCGCTGCTGGCAAGCCAGCGACTGTTAATTCCCTCTGATTACGTGAGAGCACAATTTTGCAACAACGGTTTCCCACGCCATATCTTCACGATCGTACCCTTAGGGGTTACAGTAAAATCGGGCCGCCAATCCCGTAAACAGGATCCACACCGGTTGAATTTTGCTGCGATTGGTCCCTTACAACCGATCAAAGGCATGGACATTGCCATCAAAGCATTCAACAAAGTACCTGGTGACCATCTGAGCCTAAATATATACGGTCGTTATGACGTATTTCCTCGCGATTACGTTCAACGGGTATTCAAGTTGGCACAAGCTGACCAGCGCGTCTCATTAAAGGGACCGTTCAACCCAAAAGATCGAGATGCTATTTTTGACACAATCGATGTTTTGATCGTACCTTCGCCCGTACCAGAGACCTTTTCACTGGCCGCCCATGAAGCTTTAGCCTTGGGAAAACCAGTTCTGGCGACTCGCATTGGAGCTTTAGCAAATGTTATTCGCGATGGCGTGAATGGCTATTTATTCGAACCTGGAAATGATCGCCAATTGGCAGAACACATCAGATCTCTTGTATCTGAGCCCGAATTGATTGAAAAATTTTCGTTTCCTGGGACAGAATCCTGCCTCACTACCGAGGAACATGTCCAAAAGATTGAAACGATCTACCGACAGGTTCTTGATGAATATGGAAAAACTGCCGGAGGTGTTTCGCCGGCAGCCCCATCATAATCGATGCATCCGGTCACCGTAATCATAACCAACTGGAATGGCGCCAAATTCCTGCCCACCTGCCTGGAGGCGCTTGCGCGCCAGACATACACCGATTTTGAGATATTGGTTATCGATAACGGCTCCACCGACGAGTTGATCGCGATTCTGAAGAACGATTGGCCGGATGTCCGGCTGATTCAGCTGGCTGCAAATCGTGGATTTGCAGCCGCGAACAACCTCGGAGCACAGCAGGCGGAAAGTGAATGGATCGCATTTCTGAATAACGATGCCTACCCCGAACCTGGCTGGCTGGCTGCACTTATGACAGCGGCCTGGAAATACCCGGAGCACGCCTTCTTTGCCTCCCGAATCTTGCTCACAAATCCGCCAGAGCTGCTCGATTCAGCCGGGGATGTTTACCACATCAGTGGGAATGCCTGGCATCGCGGTTATCGGCAATTAGCGGAGCAATACTCCCCAGCCTTCGGCGAGACCTTCAGTGCCTGTGCGGCGGCAGCTTTAATCCGCCGGGGCGACTTCAACGCGTGCGGCGGCTTTGATGAAGATTATTTTGCTTACATGGAAGACATTGATCTGGGGTTTCGCCTGCGCCTGATAAACAAGCCAACCCTGTATGTGCCGGACGCGATAGTTCGCCATGTTGGTTCCGCAACGGCAGGGATCGAAAGTGGTTTCACTGTTTATCATGTGCACCGGAATCTGGTTTGGTGTTATCTTGTCAATATGCCCGGCGGTTACTTCTGGCTCTACTTGCCTGCTCATTTGTTGAGCACCCTGATCTTTCTGATCTATTATGTTAACCATCACCTGGGAAAATCCTATCTGAAATCCAAATGGGACGCACTGCGCGGCATGGGCAAAGCTCTTCAAAAACGGAAGCGCGTCCAAAGCCAACGAAATGTCAGGCCTGGTCAGGTTGTCAGCAAAATGGATCATGGTTTGCTCAGCCCTTATCTGCTTGGCCGCAGCACCCGGCGCCTGCAGCGCTTCATCGCACGGGATACATCCAATCGTGAAGAATAAACAATCCAGGGTCGAATGAATATTCGTTACCACGCCCCCGCAGGGGTTCAAACTTCTCGACAGGGCCGGTATCTTTCACTCACCACTACGCAAGGCGGGCACATCCTCGTCGACCCGTATGTATTGGCGCTCTGGGAGAAAGCCCGCCATCAGGATCTTGATACGCTTTTACATACTCGATCCGCTGCCGGGCATAACGAATTAGAGCTTCGCACTGCCCTGGCATGCTTATCCCAGGCAGGGCTGCTGGAAAGGATTCCCCACACACAGGCGCCAGTAACCCCGTCTGCCATTGATGGGCCGTTGATATCGGTCATCATTGTTGCTTATAACAGCCAGGTTTGGTTGGAGGATTGCCTGGTCTCTCTGGCCAATCAGAGTTATTCTCCACTGGAAATCATCCTGGTCGACAACCACTCCAGCGATGATACCCTCCGGTGGTTGGATGATCATTTTCCCGAGACTAACCTGGTGCAGTTATCTGAAACTGTATCGCTGTCCGAGGCTATCAATACAGGTGTAGAGGCTGCTCAAGGCGCTTACTTCTTATTACTCAACCCGGATGTCCGCCTGGAACCCGGCGCAGTGGCAGAAATGGTGCGCAGGGCCGAATCGGCCCAAAATTGTGCTGCAGTAGCTGCTAAACTAAAATTATTATGGGCGCCCGGTTTTCTCAACGGGCTTGGGAATCTGGTTGGCATAGCGGGCTTTGGATCAGATATTGGTCTGGGGCATTTAGATCTGGGGCAATTTGATCGCCTGGAACAGCTCCCCTCAGCCTGTTTTGCCGCGGCGCTCATACCGCGAACAGCCTGGCAACAAGTAGGCCCACTTGACACCGGATTCCCTCTGTACTACGAAGATGTTGAATGGTGTTACCGGGCTCGCATTTGCGGTTATTCGATCCTGGCCGCTCCGGGTTCGACTGTCTATCATGCTTTTAGCAGTCATTCCGCCAACAGCCAGCATGTGGAAATTTCATCCACCAAGCTTGAAAGGGTAATCTACGGACGACTGCGTTTCGCCAACAAGCTTTTGGCCCCCCCCTACCGCCGTCGATTCAGCCTGAACTACTTCGTGGAGGATAGTCTCAGGCTCTTATTTGCCTTGATACGGCTGCGTGGGTCGCAAGTCAAAGCCATCTGGCAGGGATGGACGCAATTCCGGCGATCGGAACATCGCGAGCAGGCTCGCAGTTCCGTTCAAGCCTGTCGCCAGATAAATGACGAGGCTTTATTTGCATTGCAGAAAGAACTTCCAGCGCCGCTGATCTGGCATGGTTTACCGCTGCTAACCTGGGATATCATCCAATCTGTTTACCAGCCGCTGATTCTTTCCGGAAAAACCATAAAGTTACCGGAATTTGCGGACGTTGACCGGGTTTCAATCCCTCAGCTGGCGGGAAGAAGGAAACGTATCAGGCAAATCATCCAGCTTGAAGGTGTTCCTATGGCACTTTACCGTCTTTATCGCGCCATTCAATGGCGCCGGGCCCAGCCGTAATGTAATAGAAACACGCAGTCGTTCTGAATTCTGGGGTACCACTTCAGGAATTCCCATGAGCCAGGAATTTACAAAGAATACCAAGACGGCCTTGGGGTATAATCGGGGAGGTTGTTGTACCATTCACCGCAAATTATTTCGATCAGGATGAGAATAGCCCCCGGAGATTTATCTATCGGAGCGAAATCGTACGGAGTGAAAGCCCGCCCAACGATCTGCAGTGAGTTAGCTGTACCGATCAGTCATCCTCACACACAATTTCTTGCCGAATTTCTAAACGGTAAACGCTGGGTGTTTGTCAGGACCGGTCCTGCAACCACCCACGTTTTATTTAACCAACCCAATCGAGTCAATGAAAGAGCCATTTTCCAATTTTATCCAACGTCTCCAGCGTGAAATCGGCCAGGCGGCTTCCAGATCAGCCAGGCGGAAATTTATTTCAAATTTTCGGCCCAGACACAGGCATCGGGAGGACCGGGGACAAACTTCCGACCCGCCTGCACAGCCGGCGGAGCCAGACTATTCGCAATGGATCGAACAGAACGAGCCAGACCCTGACGAACTTCTCCAGCAAGAACGCAACGCTGCGCTCCTGGGATATACGCCTTTGATCTCGATCATCGTTCCGGTATTCCATCCACCCCTGGCCGACCTGGAGCAAACGATTCTATCTGTTATGGGTCAATCCTACCCTTTCTGGGAGCTATGTCTGACAGCCATTGATCCTGGTTTTCCCGGTCTGAGCGATCTACTTTTTCGCTTCGCTAATCTCGATAAACGGGTTCGCCTGGAATTTATGGATGATGGTCGGGACCTGTCTGCCAGCTACAACCTGAGCTTACAGATCGCTCAAGGAGAATACTCAGTTTTCCTGGCTCAGCAGGATTTGTTAGCGCCATTTGCTCTATTCGAAATTGCCTGGGCGCTCAACCGGGATCGCGGCCTGGATCTCATCTATTCCGATCATGATCTGATCGAATTCGATACAAACCGGCGGAAAATGCCTCTCTTTAAGCCGGATTGGTCACCAGATCTTATGCTCTCAAGCAATTACATCGGGCCGACGGTGGTACTTCGTACGAGCCTGGCCCAAACCGCAGGAGGGTTTATCCCTGATTATGGCAACACTCAGGATTGGGATCTTTTTTTGAAAGTCAGCGAACGAACTGCAAATATCGCCCATATTCCAAAAATCTTGTATCATTCTCGCAGCAGCAACCACGATACAACCAGCGGAAACAAGCCAGAAAAGAAACTTCCTTCAAACCCAATAAGCCCCATCCAGGCCCATCTGAGCCGTCTCGGGCTGCCAGGCGCTCAGGCATATCGCGACCGATTCGGTGTCATCCGGGTACGATGGAAATTCGATCGAAACCAAACAGTCTCGATCATCATTCCATCTGCGAACGCTGACCCGGCGCTGGAAGCCTGCGTTGATTCAATCCTAAAAGTCACGGACTATCCCAATTTTGAAATTATCATCGTCAACCATGGGCGTAAACGCCCCGAAGAATTTGCCTATTTCCGGAAGATCAGCCAGAATGAGCAGATTCGCGTCATCCACGCTGACCGGCCATTAAATTATTCTGCCGCCAACAATCTTGGCGCCCGGCAAGCCAGTGGTAACATTTTCCTTTTCCTGAACAGCCAAACGATCATTATTGCTCAGGATTGGCTGGATGAATTGGTAATGTGGATAGGGCGTGAGCAAGTCGGCCTGGTCGGCGCTAAACTGTTAAGCCCGGATGGCGCTATTCAACATGCCGGGATCATCATCGGGATGACCGGTTTTGCCGGTCATCTCTTTGCGGATCAACCTGAACATCAATGGACGCGATTTGGGCCAGCAGAGTGGTACCGTGATTTCAAAGCCATTTCTGGGGCCTGTATGATGATTTCTCGCCAATTATTCGAACAGATTGGCGGGTTTGACGAAACGCTCATCCAGTTTGGAAATGATGTGGAAATCTGCCTGCGAGCGGCCCGGGCGGGTCAACGGATCGTTTATAATCCATTCGCTCGATTAAGCATCCAACAAACCCCCGGATGGACAGCGGATATTCCAGTTCAAGATTTCCGGGTGGCTTATACCCACTATTTACCTACTTTACGTAATGGCGATCCTTATTTCAATCCCAATCTGTCTTACTGGCATTCAACGCCAACACTGGCAGCGCCCGGTGAACAGCAGCCAATCGATTTCGTGATGGGATTTCTTAAGCAATTAAGAGTTAGCGGTTCCCAAAAACAGAATAGTTAAGCCTTGCCAGTCCGGCAAGTGTACTTCCAACCCAGGGAAAGCCTTAAGATCGATGAGAATCGGAATAGATGCCACTGCCTTACCCAATAAACCAGTTGGTGCAGGCAATTACATCATAGAGCTCATCCGGGCGTTACATGCCTCGGACCATCAGTTCGAACTGGTCATATTCACCCAGCGACATGGCCGGGCATTAATCGATGTGCCCGCCCGGCCTGGTTTTCAGTGGGTCAGCCTGCCTGACCTCAGCCCGGCTCGCCGCCTGGTCTGGGAACAAACCGCATTTCCGAACCTACTCCGCGAACATGGTATTGACCTGCTACATTCCCTGCATTACACCAGACCCTTGAGAGTAAATTGCCGGTCCGTTGTGACTTTTCACGATATGACCTTTTTCTTATTTCCTCATCTGCATACCCGTTCCAAACGCATCTTTTTCCCCTGGATGATTCGCTACAGCGCCAAAACCGCCGATGCCTTGATCGCCGACTCCGAAAGCACTCGCCAGGACGCAATCCATATCCTGGGTCTGGATCCCAAAAAAATCAGAACCGTTCCGCTGGGTGTTCGTCCCGAGTTCGCGCCAAACCAGGATCAGGTGTTGAAATCGGCTGTCAGAGCCCGTTATAACTTGCCTGATCATTTTCTGCTGTTCGTTGGGCTGATCGAACCCAGAAAAAACCTGCCACTGTTGCTGCGATCCTATCGACGGGTGATCCAACAGAACAATCCGATTCCATTGGTGCTCGTCGGACGGAAAGGCTGGATGTACGAGCAAGTACTGGATATGATCGCCAATTGGGGGCTGAAGGAGCAAATCCTCATGACAGGGTATGTTCCTCCCGATGACCTGCCGATCGTTTATAATCTAGCAGATATTTTTATCTATCCATCACTTTACGAAGGGTTCGGATTACCTCCATTGGAAGCACTGGCCTGTGGCACGCCGGTCATCACCACCGCGGTTTCATCCATGCCGGAACATGTCGGTCAAGCCGGGCTACTGGTTCCACCTGACGATGAAGATGCGCTGACACAGGCAATCATCCGTTTGCTCAATGACCAGGAGTTGAAAAGCCGGCTGTCGATTCTAGGTCCCCAACAAGCCGCACAATTTACATGGACACGAACAGCACGCGAAACACTACAAGTGTACGAGAAAGTACTGCAAAGCGGTTGACAGATTTAACCGTTTCCATTTGCATTGTTACTTATCACGCACGTGATTTGTTGCGCGATTGTCTGAATTCTCTTTATAAAAACATCGATCTCGATCCAGAGATTATTGTTGTGGACAACGGCTCAAAAGATGGCGTGGGGGAGATGCTGGCAGCGGAGTTTCCGCAGGTTCAATTTATCGAAAACAATCGCAATATGGGTTATACCCAGCCGATGAATCGAGCACTGAAAGTCGGTTCGGGACAGTTTCTGATGCAGTTAAACCCGGATACGCTGATTTTACCAGGCGCAATCGACCGGCTGGTCGATTTTCTACAAAACCATCCCGGCGTGGGAATCTGTGGACCGAAGGTGCTCAATCGCGACCGCACCCTGCAAAGTCCATGCCGGCGCGGCGAGTCGCGTCCTTGGGCGGTTATCAGCTATTTTACCGGGCTTGCGGCGCTCTTTCCCAAGAGTAAGTTTTTTGGGGAATACCTGATGAGCTATAAAGATCCCGACGAGACGCATCCGGTTGCGGGAGTTGCCGGTTCTTGCATGCTGATTCGCCGGGAAGTTATCGATCAAATCGGCTATCTGGACGAACGCTTTTTCGCTTACCAGGAGGATGCCGACTTCTGCTTCCGCGCTCGCCAGGCCGGCTGGCAGGTATATTACGTTCCCAGCGCCCAAATCATTCATTTTGGCAGCATGGGTGGTTCACGAGTTGAACCTTACCGGTCGATCCTTGAGTGGCACAAATCCTATTTCCGCTATTATCGCAAAAATTTGGCCAAAGATTATTTTTTTCTGTTCAATTGGCTTTATTATGGTGCTATGCTGTTTAAACTGGGGGGCGCTTTAATCCGAAACTTCATCCGCAAGGAAAAATTTGCTGGTTCTCGCAAACCTTGATGGTTACCGGAATGCTCGGGGGCTTTTTAGGATGCCATTTCGAAGCAGTGAGTTCATCTACTCTGGTCGCTCAGACACAAGCCGCCCCGCCACGAACCTGGCAACGATGATCTGATCGAACATGCCTACAGACATTCTTTCATCCGCCTTTCTTTTTGAGGCTGTTCTTATCTCACTGGCGACCGCTGTGGCGACCAGCCTGATCAGTATCCAATTAGCTATCCTATGGGGCTGGATCGATGAACCTGGAAGCGCGCCTCACAAACAACACACCTATCCCACACCCCTGGCAGGTGGCCTGGCCTTATTCGCAGCAATTGTATTCTCGACCGGTATAGCTGGTTTACTGGATATCCCTTATGTATGGGGAACCTTTGCTGCAGGGTTTATTGTTTTTGCTTTCGGTTTGTGGGATGATATCAAGGATATCCCGCCCCTGGTTAAATTGATCGGCCAGGTGATCGCAGCTGTGCTTTTGATCCGTCTGGGTATTTCTATTCAGATCTTTGAATCCCCCGAATTTTTTCTCCATTTGAACAGTCGCATCGATATTTACCTGGATTGGCTACTGACAATTGTCTGGGTAACGGGTATTACTAACGCCTTCAACTTTGTCGATAGCATGGATGGCCTGGCTGTTGGTCTGGGAGGCACTGCCGCAGCCTTTTTTATGTTAGTGACCTTGGATGCCCGCCAGTTTACGCTGTCTGCATTCAGCGCCGTTATTATCGGGATTTGTGTTGGGCTGTATTTTTTCAATTCTCCCCCCGCCAAAATGTTCCTGGGCGATTCCGGTTCGCAAACGTTGGGCTTCATCCTGGCCGTCCTGGCGATCATCTATCGCCCACTGGGTGCAAACCAGTCATCATCTTACGTTGTTCCGATCATGATCCTAGGCGTTCCAATTTTCGACATGGTGTTAGTTGTCATCTCCCGGTTGAGACGCAAGCGATCTATTTACACCGCCGCGCGCGATCACACTTATCATCGCCTGCTGGCTCTTGGGCTTGGACCAACCAGGGCCGTTCTGATCATGCAGGTGGTCTCTCTGACCCTCGGATGTCTGGCCGTTGTTATCCTGAATCAGCCGCCCTTGATCACAAACATTGTCTTTATATTTGTGGTATTGTTAAGCCTGTTTGCTTTGCTCCTGTTGGATAGCAAGCAACGTTGGAGCTAAGCCGAAAATCGTTTCACGCTGTCCCAAGTAATCATGAGGAAAAATTCTTCAATTGTGACCTTGTCAGGGCAGTACCTCGTATATAAATTTTGAGCGGTTGAACGCCGCTGTGGAGATCGGTTTCATGAACCAATGGTCACTGCGGACCGAAATACTTTCAATAACCCACCGCTGGCCGATCATCGTATTGTTTATTCTGGCTGGCAGCCTGGTCGGATGGGGGGCCTCACGATTATGGCGATCCCCATTCCAGGCAACTTCAGAGTTGTATGTAGGGCTTGACGTCTATCGTTGGGCCCAAGATCCAAACGTACTCAGATTTACAGGAGGCGTCGCTTTTAATTATCCGGATGATTACAAAAACTGGCAAATGGCAAACCTGAATGTAATTATCCTGACAGATGACGTCAAAAAAGAAGTCCTGCGGCGTTTGCGAGAACGCGATTCTTACTGGTCGGATGTAAACCGGGAACAACTCAGTGACATGATGGATGTTTATTGGCGAAATGCGGGAAAATGGCGGCTTGTCATTAACAATCCGGAACCTAAGTATGCTCTCCAGGCGGTCGAAATCTGGCAGCAGGTCGCAATCGAGTTGATCCAGACTTCCATCTTCCATGCCCGCAATACCATGTTGTTCGATATTCAATTACAATCCATTGCTGCCCAACAAACCCAAACCAACACGACTCTGACCGCACAACAAGAAGCTCTGCAGCAACTCGATCAGTGGCAGGGGCAGTTATCCCAAATGGAGACCGATCAACCGGTGACAGAGGTTCAACGGTCACAAATCCAGGCCATTGCGGCAGCCAATGCCAGCCAAGCACCAGGTTGGGCCGCTTTGCTGGATCAGCTGCCCCCTGCAGGTTCGCGCCCCGCCGCCTTTCAGAGCTGGATCACAGACGGGCGGGCGCTTCTCCAGGAAGAGATTCGCCAATCACAACAAACCTTGACCCGGCTTGAAGATGAATGGAACCAGACTGAAGAGTCTTTTATCCAGGCTTCGCAAGGTAGCCGGGGTGTTTCACCAACCCTGCAGGTCGAAAAGATTTCCGATTCGATCGCGCCTCCGGTTCAGATCCGCCCAACCAGCACCCTGGCGTTGATTGGAGGCCTGTTGGGGCTGGTTGCCTGGGCGCTTTCCTGGGCCGGCTGGCTGGCACTGAAGGCTGGCAAAGAAAGCTCGCAATTGATGGCTGGCAAATGAAGGCTGGCAAATGAAGGCTCGCAGATGAACACCCAGCGATTTATCCCCATACTCAGTCGCATCGAAAAGATCGCCTGGATCCTTTTTCTGGTGGCTTTGCCGGTGACCAGTTTCCCATATTTCCCGCCCACGTTTGGCGGCGGAGCGCTGGTACGACCTCTATCGCTGTATCCTCTGTTGATTCTTCTGGTCCTGGTCACGATTCCTCGCCTGTTTACTCGCCCATTGCCAAAAACGATCCTGTCATTGCTGCCATTTGCACTGGTTGCAATCGCCAGCTCGGCCATATCGCTGTTGCGCAATATCGAACCTGCGTTGGGCATCTCTGTTGTCGAACGAGTTGCCAGAGCTGTCGTCACCCTGGGTGTCGGCGGCGCGATCTACCTGACGGTGGTTCTCATGCCGCTCACGCCCGAAGATTTGAAAGCAACCCTGCGCTGGATCTATACCGGTATGGGGATTGCTATGTTCGTTGGCTCTCTCCAGACCCTGTATATTATCCACTTTATACCCGGCTGGTTTAAACTGATGAATGAAATCCAAAAATACGTTTCAACCCGCAGGTTAATCAATAATCGCATTTCCGGATTGACCTATGAACCAAACTGGTTTGCTGAACAGATCGGGTTTTTACTCCTGCCCTGGTTGTTAGCCTCGGTTTTGAATGGTTATTCGGCGTTTAAATGGCGTTGGCATAAAGTTACAGTTGAATGGATCCTGCTGATCTGGGCGATCGGTTTGCTGCCATTTACCTACTCACGAGCGGGCGTATTGAACCTGGTTGGGCTGGCCTTTGTGGGTATATTTTTCTTCCGTTTCCGCCCTGACAAAAAGAAATCCGAGTCCGTCGAATCCGCTTCTGACAAACGCAAACGGTGGGTCCGCCTTGGGTTGGAAGCAGGTCTGGCGATTGTACTGATTTTCGGGACGATTTTTGTGGCCGGATCACGGAATGAATTCTTCAGCCGAATTTGGAGTTACTGGTTCACCAAGAGTAATCCAACCATTGCCGGCTATGTCAAATATCTGGGCTTTGGGGCGCGCTTTACTTATAGCGAAACAGCCTTCAATACCTACACCGCTTTTCCGGTTTTTGGTGTCGGCCTGGGTAATTTCGCCTTTTTCTTCGATGAAATGTTGCCTGAACGTCCGATAACCCTGACTCCGGAAGTCTTAAGGTTAATCACCCCGGAAGAAGGCCGTAATCGCTTAATCACCGTGAAGAATTTCTATTTGCGCCTGCTGTCAGAGACCGGCCTGGTAGGAACCGCAGCCTTTTTCGCTTTCCTGGCAGCGGTAGGTGGGTGCGCAGTGTATCTCTGGTTGTCTCCCACGCGGGAGCTTAGTTTTTGGGGCACGGCTGGGCTCTTGGGGATGCTGGCCTTCGCATTGTCTGCCTTTTCTTTCGATTCTCTGGCGCTGCCCAATATGTGGGTTATCCTGGGATTGACGACTGCCGCCGCCGCAATCTACCAGCGCCAGGATGTACTCAACCTTTAATGAATTTCGGAGACCGTTAAATATGGATCGTTCAAACACAATCATATTGATCGTCGTAGGCCTGGCTATCCTGTTAGTGATTTGCTGTCTATGTCTGGTGCTTATTGGAGGGGTCTTCTTTTTCCGCAGCTCAAATGCAACCACATCGTATTCTGTGGAAACCTCCGGGCCTACTCCGCAAGTCATTCGGCCCACTAATGTACCGCCCACAACTCAAGGCCTCCAGCCAACCCAGGGCACCCAGGCTACCATGCCGCCAGCTCTGCCATCTGGTTATTCCACAATTACGGAAACATTGAGTATCCTGGAAAACACGGTCGTGCCGATCAACAGTTTGCCCGATTTGGCGCGCCGTCTGGAGGGGAAACAGAATATCCCGACCACCCTCGCGCCGCCTGCCAGTCCATTGCAGGTTGGCGACCAGCAAAGTTTTTGGGTTTCCAATGTGGACAGCAATGACAACTTTCAGATCGATGCCACCTTACAATACATCACGGATCACGTCTATTTCTGGATCGAAGACGGTGTTAACTACCGCAATGTAGATCTTAAGAAGCTGGCAGACACTTTCGAACAAAAAATTTATCCAACGGACCGTGAATTCTTCGGCAGCGAGTGGTCCCCTGGAGTAGATGGTGATCCTCATCTGTATATCTTGTACGCCAGCGGGCTGGGAAATTCCCTGGCTGGTTATTTCTCCTCCGCCGATGAATACTCCCCCGAAGCCCACGAATATTCCAATGCCCACGAGATGTTCTTGTTGAATTCTGACAATGTCAGCCTGGATGAAGAATTCGCATATGGTGTGCTGGCGCACGAATTTCAACACATGATCCATTGGTACCGCGATCGCAACGAAGAAACCTGGATGAATGAAGGATTTTCGGAACTGGCCATGTTCCTGAATAATTACGATGTCGGCGGTACAGATTTCCTTTACACAATGGATCCGGATATTCAATTGACAGATTGGCCCAATGGCAATAACAATACCGGGCCTCACTATGGGGCTGCATTCCTGTTCCTGGATTATTTCCTCAACCGTTTTGGGGAAGATGCTACCAAAGCCGTGGTTGCCGACCCGGCGAACGGCATGGTATCCATCGATCAGGTTTTGAGCAGCCAGGAGGCTGTCGATCCACTCACTGGAAAACAAATTCAAGCCGATGACGTTTTTGCTGACTGGGTTGTGGCGTCTTATTTACAGGATAGCCGGGTTGGAGACGGGCGCTTTACTTATGAAAATTACCCGGGAGCTCCCCGACCATCCGAAACCGAAACGATCAGCTCATGCCCGCAAGATAATCTCACTCGGGATGTGCATCAGTATGGCGTGGATTACATCCGGATTGATTGCTCTGGCAATTATGATCTCCACTTCGAAGGATCAGTCCAAACCAGTGTTGTTCCAGTCGATCCATTTTCAGGATCGTACGCCTTCTGGTCAAACCGGGGTGATGAATCAGATATGACCCTGACCCACACCTTTGATTTCAACGCTGTCTCCGGACCGATTACGTTCTCTTACTGGACCTGGTACGATCTGGAAAAAGATTACGATTACCTGTACCTGACAGCCTCCACCGATGGTGAAAACTGGCAGATCCTGACTACACCATCCGGCACTTCTGAGGATCCTTCAGGCAATAGCTATGGCTGGGGCTATAACGGGGAAAGTGGCAATGGCCCAACCTGGATCCAGGAGAGCGTCGATATATCTCAATTCGCCGGCCAAAAAGTGGAACTGCGTTTTGAATATGTCACCGACGCGGCGGTGAATGGTCAGGGGTTCTTACTGGATGACGTCTCCATTCCCGAAACCGGTTATTTCACAGATTTTGAGTCAGGCGATAGCGGTTGGGTGGCTGATGGGTTCGTTCGTATCCAAAACGTACTTCCGCAGACTTATCGCCTGTCAGTTATCCATCTCGGGCAGAACACCACGGTTGACCAGTACAGCTTATCCGGAGATAATGTTGCGGATATCCCCATTGAGATCGGCAATGGAACCGATGAGGTCATCCTGGTGGTCTCTGGGACAACTCGCTTCACAACCCAGAAAGCCGCCTATCGCTTCAGCATTCAACCCTGATCGGTAGATCATCGTTTTATTTTTGCTTTAACACAAAAAGTGTGGGTGAGAGCGATCGCTCTCACCCACACTTTTTTATTGATCAATGTAAGCCAGGGGAAACGCAAACCGACCCTAAAGACGGTTCATTCGATCGTGCAATAAACCGGGCAAAGACAAAACCAAAGGTTCACTGGCGTAATCAGTTCGCAGAACGAGGTGCTCGCATCTCAGCAAGTTGCTTTTCAAGTTCGGCCCGCCGATTTTCAGCTGCCAGCTTCACATCTGACTGGATGGTATCTACTCGCGATTGCAGCTGGTTGCGGAGATCTTCACCAGAACTTGGTGCCAGCATGATAGCCAGCGTGGCCCCGACCAATGCCCCTGTGACCAAACCCGACAAGAAGTTCATCAAGCCTCTCATAGTATTCTCCTTTGCTTCATCCCTCTTTAATCAATTATACTGGATTAATCTGCACGGTATCTGTAAGAAATTGGGATGCTTTATCATCTATTTATGAAATTCATTTGCATCCCATTGATCCGTAAGTAAAAGGCAAAATAAGACGTCAGCGTGGGCGAACACCCACGCTGACGTCTTGTTTTGCCATTACCTTTGGGTATTTCATGAGTGAAGGGGATACAGTACCAATTGGACGCCATCGGGAAACCCTGTGGGGTCCTACCCCAGAAAATATCAAAGAGACACCCTATAGCCTCTTCCGGAATCTCAGAAGGGTCCCAGATTTGGGGGTAGCACCACAGGAATTCCCAATGAGACACCCAATAGGCTGGGGCAGGTTGCCTGGCTTGCTGTATAATAGGGGCCGGTCTCAGGTTGTCTGGAACGTTGTTGCTATTTTCGCCGACTAAAACGAGCCTTAGCCAGGAGATTTTTTGTTTTCATGATTATCTTATCCGTAGGAATGCCTCGAGCAGGCTCGGGCTGGTATTACAACCTCACCCACGATCTGGTCACGGCAGGCGGTGGACAGAATGCACGCCAAATTCGACAGCGCTATCACCTTCAAAAGATTCTCACCGAGGTCAATTGCAATATCGGCGCTCTGACTATCCGCCGGCTTTCCGCTGTCCTGGTGCCTGCCCTGCTGGGAAACACCTTTGTAATTAAAGCTCATGCCGGACCAACACCATTTGCGCTCCGCCTGATAAAAGCTGGATGGTTGCGGCCTGCATACATCTACCGCGATCCGCGCGATGCCATGCAGTCCGCATTCGATAACGGGCAGAAGGCCCTGGCGAAGGGCCGCCCGAACGCCTTTTCGCATCTGGTTGATTTCGAAACATCGGTTGCCTTCATGCAGGATTACGTCAAGATCTCAAAAGCCTGGTTGGATTGCGATCAGGCCTTGCATACTCGCTATGAATACCTGGTCAACGATTACGAGCTGGAAGCCGACCGGTTGGTGAAGTTCCTCAACCTGGATCGTCAATCCGATGCCATCCAGAGCGTCATCGACCAGTATCGTCCGGAACAGGCACGCTCCGACCAAAAGGGGTTGCATTTTAACAAAGGGATCGCGGGAAGATTTCGCAAGAAAATGTCTCCCGAACAGCAACAAATTCTGATCGAAAAATTCGGCCCCTATCTGGAGCGCCTCGGGTACGAGCTTTAGGTTTTTTCTGTCAATTCACGGGTAGTTTCACAATCTCGTCTGTCCGGAGATTGAAAAAAGTTTACGGGTCTTCAGTAATTTTTGTGGTAGTGCCTCAGATTTGGGAACTCTCACATAATTTCCAAAAGAGGTACTGTAACTTTCAGAGTTTGTTGGCAAAATCATTTAGCGAAGTTCATACTCTTCTATCCCGCCCACACGAACGGGAAGAAACGGCGTAATGATGTGTTGTCGGGGGCAGCTGCCCCCGACAACACATCATTACGCCCCACTTCCACAAATCAGGGGGAAAAAGACAGTGTATCGGACTTCGCCAACAAACTCAAAAGGATACAGTATCCCAAAAGAACCGAATTGCCAAATTTCAGCTTCCGCGGGATAATTAACCTATCGGTTGAAATCCCTTGCAGGTGAACAACCTCAGTGATTTTAAGCCAACCAAACCCTTTCCGCCTGGATCTTAACGACCGGGACGGTCATATTCTCAAGATCTTCACGTTTTCTGGCCTCTACCGTACAAGGAGAGTACCATGTCCACAACTTCCCCATCGCTTAATCAATCCAAACCAGATCAGAACAGGGCTGACCAGCACAAAAAATTCACCACCCTGTCTATGTTGAAGAAAAAGCAGCGCGGGCAGATCATTTCAATGCTCACTGCTTACGATTATCCCACCGCGTTGATCGCAGATCAGGCTGGCATCGAGGTAGTGTTAGTTGGTGATTCTCTCGGTATGGTGGTATTGGGTTATCCTGATACCCTGGCCGTTACGATGGAAGATATGCTCCACCATTGCCGGGCTGTTGCTCGGGGCTCATCCGCTGCCCTGCTGGTAGGTGATATGCCCTTCATGTCTTATCAAATATCCATCCAGGAGGCTGTCCGTAACGCCGGGCGTTTTTTACAGGAAGCCGGTATGGATGCGGTCAAACTGGAAGGCGGCCGAGAGCGAGTGGATACCATCCGAGCGATAACCGCTGCCGGCATCCCGGTTATGGGACATCTGGGCCTTACACCCCAAAGTGTGCACCAATTCGGCGGCTTCCGGCCACAAGGCAGGGACGCTGAAGCCGCCTGGCGGTTGGCCGAAGATGCGATCCTATTACAACAAGCAGGTTGCTTCAGCCTTGTGCTCGAATCGATCCCCAGCCAGTTAGCCCGGTGGATAACGGCCAAACTCGACATTCCCACCATAGGTATTGGCGCCGGAAAGGGTTGTGATGGCCAGGTATTGGTCAGCCATGACCTGCTGGGATTGTTTGAAAGATTTACCCCCCGTTTTGTAAAACAGTACACCAATCTGCAGGAGGTGATCCTGCAAGCCTTCTCAAATTATCGCCTGGAAGTCGAATCGCTTCAATTCCCAGGCGAAGAACACAGCCTGAACATGGCTGACGATGAATGGCAAGCCTTCCTGGAACTCGAGGCCAGACGCGAGCGATAAGGAAAGCGCGAGGACACGCTGATGGACCCATCTCAAGGAATTTTGATCGTGGGGACCGGAGCAATGGCCTGCCTGTTTGCCAGTCGACTGGCCGCGAGTGGGTACCCGGTGAGTATGCTTGGCAGTTGGTCATCCGGCTTAAAAGCTTTACGGAATGAAGGAGTACGCCTGGTTGAACCAGATGGCCGGGTTCGGTCTTATGCTGTCCAGGTGTTCGACAATCCTCAGGACTGCCGGGGTATTCATTACGCTCTGGTATTGGTGAAATCCTGGCAGACCGGTCAGGCCGCCCACCAGCTGGCTCAATGCCTTGACCCGGCCGGCCTGGCGCTCAGCCTTCAAAACGGTATCAGTAATCGGGAGATGCTCGCTCAGGTGCTGGGCTCCCAGCGCGTGGCCCTGGGTGTATCCACTTCTGGAGCTAATCTGGTCGGGCCAGGTTGTGTTCAACCAGCGGGTGAGGGAATGATCACACTTGGTGTTCATTCCCGCCTGGAAGGACTGGCAGATTTGCTGCGGGCTGCCGGTTTCACGGTCGAGACCAGCGCGGATACCAGTTCCTTGATCTGGGGCAAGTTGGTGATCAATGCCGCCATCAACCCCCTGACAGCCCTGCTGAACGTCTCCAACGGCGCGCTGCTGGCGCTGCCCGACGCCCGGGCCTTGCTGGCTGCCACTGCTCGCGAAGCGGCCTCAGTCGCTGTCGCTCAGGGCATACGCTTGCCGTACCCGGATCCAGTGGTTGCAACCGAAGCAATCGCTCGCCAAACGGGCGGTAATTTCTCTTCCATGTTACAGGATCTTCGTCGCGGAGCTCAAACCGAAATTGATGCGATTAATGGAGCTATCGTTCAAGCCGGCGATCGAACTGGCATATCCACACCCGTGAATCGCAGCCTGTGGCAGTTGGTTCGAGCCGCTGTAGAAGCCAGTTCAAGCTAATCCAATCCGCAGAAAGTGAAGACAATGAAAACAGTTACTACATTACCAGAACTTTTCATGACCCGCTCCGAGCTTCCTGGACCGATCGGTTTGGTGCCAACGATGGGCTACTTGCACCCGGGGCATATCTCCCTGGTGCGGGCAGCCCGGCGGGAATGTCGTTCCGTGATCGTCAGCATCTTCGTAAATCCAACTCAATTCGGTCCCGGTGAAGACCTGTCGACCTACCCTCGCGACCTGCCCCGTGATCTGGCCTTATTAGAAGAAGCTGGCGTCGACCTGGTTTGGACACCTACAGCTGAGGTCATGTATCCCCCCGGTTACCAGACCTGGGTGGCTGTCGATGAAATTACCCGCCGGCTGGAAGGGGCTCGACGCCCCGGGCATTTCAAAGGCGTTACAACCGTAGTCGCCAAGTTATTTAACGCCACCCGGCCAGATCGGGCTTACTTTGGCCAGAAAGATGCCCAACAAGCCGCCGTCATACGGCGCATGACCAGAGACCTGAGCTACCCGATCGAAATCAAGATTTGCCCGATCGTCCGGGAACCGGATGGCCTGGCCATGTCCAGCCGGAACAGCTATTTGGACCCGGCCCAGCGCCAGGCTGCCACCGTATTGAACCGGGCTTTAACTGCTGCCAGTCAGGCTTTCAGCGCTGGACAGCGAGACGCCGAGGCGCTGCGAACGATGATGGTTGCGATTATCGAATCCGAGCCGCTGGCCCACATGCAATACGTTTCCTGCGCCGATCTGGAAACCCTGGAGGAGATTGAAGGACAGGTCTCTCAAGCGTTGCTTTCGATGGCGGTTTTCGTTGGAAAAACCCGGCTGATCGATAACCGGATTATAGGAAACCAGGCGTAGTATTTCGGCGAAAAAGGTGCGAAGTATCTCGCAAAAAAAGGAGACAGGATCGATAATGCTGTTAACAATTGATGTAGGGAATACAAATTTAACTCTGGGGATTTATCAAGGCCAGAATCCCGGGCCTCGCTGGCGCCTGGCGACTGTGCATGAACGTATGCCAGATGAATATGGATTGCAGTTTACCGGCTTGCTGCAGCATGCCGGCTTTTCCGCCACCGATATTACCGGCATTTGTCTGGCCTCAGTCGTACCTCCATTAACTGGCAAAGTGGTCGAGGCCTGCCGTCAATATCTTAGCCAGGAACCGTTGGTGGTGGATACCGGCGTCCGTACCGGGGTTCGGATTCGCTACGAAGATCCAAAAGCTGTTGGCGCAGATCGAATTGTGGATGCTGCCGCAGTCCAGAAGCTGTATGGCGGGCCAGCCTGCGTGGTGGATTTTGGAACAGCCACCACTTTTGACGCCATCTCGAGCTCTGGTGATTATCTGGGTGGAGCGATTGCCCCAGGGATCGGGATAGCTGCCGAGGCGCTCTTCTTACGCACAGCCAAACTTCCCAGGGTAGACTTGCAGCGACCTCCGGCGGCGATTGGACGCAACACCGTCCATGCCATGCAGTCCGGGCTATTATTCGGTTACGTTGCTCTGGTTGAAGGCATGGTAGCCCGCTTTCGCACTGAGCTTGGCCCGGAAACCAAAGTCATCGGCACCGGCGGCCTGGCAGAGATTGTGGCACGCGAAACCAGCGTGATCCAAATCATTGCCCCCTGGCTGACGCTGGATGGCTTGCGGATCATTTGGGATTTAAATGGGGGAACATAAAATCTGCATGGCATACCATGGCAATCTCAAAGGCTTTTTAGAAGAAAGGGGAGACTTTTTTCGTATTCAGACACAGACCGGTTGGGGCAATACCCTGGTACAATTTGCGAATTGGTGCAACCCCCTACCTGGCTGGCGCGTCCTGGATGCAGGCTGTGGCCCCGGATTGTTGCCGGCTATTTTCAAGCAATTGGGCTGCCAGGCTTACGGCGTGGACCTGGATCCCAACGCTCTTTCGGCCGGCATGCTCCATCCTGAACTCGCAATCGCTGACGCCGCCAGGCTGCCGTTCGAAGACAGCAGTTTTCAAATCGTCACCGCCAGCAATCTGCTATTCTTTCTGGAAGAACCATTACCTGTGCTGAAGGAAATGGCCCGTGTGACCGTTCAAGATGGGCAGATTTGTATCCTAAATCCCTCAGAGTATCTGTCGGTATCGGCGGCTGCCGAATTTGCCGACCAGCGTGGATTGGTAGGTCTGGCCCGCAGTTCATTCATTGGGTGGGCGGATCGCGCCGAGAAAAACCAGCGCTGGACCGAAAGCCAGAGCCGAACCTTGTTCAAAGCCGCCGGTTTGCATGTTTCACAGACTGCCTTAAAAATCGGACCAGGATTCGTTCGCTACATCTCAGGTAAGAGATAATTGATGGAAACCAGACTGATTAAAACGGATCAACCTGACTGTATGCCGATAGCCCTCCAGCACATCCGATCCGGTCAACTGGTGGCTTTTCCAACCGACACGGTTTACGGTCTCGGCGCGGATTTATTCAATCCGGACAGCGATTGAAAAACTATATCAGGTCAAAGAAAGGGCCCACCTGAAAGCCATTCCAGTGTTGTTAAGCAGTTCCGGCGGCGCTCGGCCAGATTACTTCCAACATGAACGCGCTGGCCCATAAGCTGGCCGAAGCATTCTGGCCTGGGCCTCTGACCCTGGTCGTACCCGTCCATCCACGCCTACCCAAAAACCTTTCACCGCTGCCGACCGTTGGGGTGCGCATGCCAAATCACCCGGACGCCCTGGCTTTGCTGGAAAGCTGCGGGCCTTTGGCTGTCACTTCCGCCAATCTTTCCGGACAGGAAAATACCACGAACGCCGCCCAGGTCTATGCTCAACTGGCAGGCAGAATCCCTTTGATCCTGGATGGCGGAACAACGCCGGGCGGAGAGCCATCTACCGTAGTGGACTGCACCAGCCCCGAACCCGCCATTTTGCGCTCCGGCCCGATTTCGTTGGAAGAAATCCGTGCCATTTTGTAAGATCAAGATCGAGGGTAGCAGCCCGCTGGTTCTGTCGGAAACTCTGTCAGAGTTCCCAGATTTGGGGGCACCACTTCAGGAAATCCCATAGTTTCGCCCACTTCAGGTTCAATCTTGGGCCAAACTTTGATGAAGGGACTATTTATACAAATACTATCTTATTATTCTAATATAGTCCTTAACTTGATCTCATGCCCTTTTTATAAAACTTCGTATAATAAAAGTTGCATTCTCCTTACACAAAACCACGCCCTTTCATGTGGGAGCCAGACCACAGTTCAGGGCGTGGTTTCGTTAACAAATCCATGTCATCGTACTACGATGCATTCCGATGAAACCCTTTTCAAATTGAAGTATCTAAAATCCGGTACACAATAACTTCATCCCTGCTTTTCTCATACAACACTCAGCTTGTCTTCATGCTCTTTTCAAGTGGCTAGCTATAATAAAGGTACATTCTCCTCACTAAAAACCGTGCTCCAGGGTATGGATGGCAGCCATCCCTCAGGCACGGTTTTGGTTTAATGGAAGATCGCTTCTGGTGGTTTGGCGGCTGGTTGTTGGTGCACTGGCAGGACCACATGGAACTGGCTGCCAGGACGAGTCTCTTCGTTATATCCCGGACTCTCAACCCATATTCTACCTCGATGGGCCTCGACAATACCTTTTGTTATGGCCAACCCTAAACCGGGTCCTCCACCTTTAAATTTGGTCTGGCCCGACGAGTGATAAGCCAGCTCGCCTGTTTGATAAAATTTGGTAAAAATCAATTCATGGAATTCGGGGGAAATGCCAATCCCATTATCTTCAACGACGATTTCTACACTTGTTCCAGCGGTTTCACTTTCATCCGGGCTCAATTCCTTGCCAAACACACGGATCTTGCCCCCATCTGGCGTGTATTTGATGGCGTTAACCAATAAATGCCGGAATGCCTTGGTTAACGATTCGAAATCCGCCTCGATTGGAGGCAGGTTGTTCAGATTATCGGAGAGCTCAAAAGTTAGTTCACGATCTTCCAACGCTTTCTCCAATTTCGAAGCCAGTGTCCGGAACAGGCTTCCCAATGCGATCGGTTGAGGGTCCAGTTGGAGATCGCGAGCATCCACCTTCGCCATATCGAACATGCTATCAACAATCTCCTGCAGGCGATGGGAACCGCTTTGGATTTTCTCTAACAGAGTTTTGTAATACTCGTCTCCATGCAAGGCTTGCTCGTCGTACAGCATCTGAGCTGAGCCGCTGATCAAGGTTAATGGGGTTCGGATTTCGTGCGAAGCGATACTGATAAAATCCGACTTGGTGCGTTCCAGGCGCTCCAGGTGGCGGTTGGCTTGATCGAGGGCCGCGTAAGCCCGCTGAAATTCACTATTAAGGCGCATAAGGCCTTCTACCAGGCGCACGTTTTCCAATGCAATTGCCGTCTGATCGGCCAGAGCGCTGAGCAAGTCCCATTGGGATTCCCAGTATGGCTCGCCGGAGGTTTTTGGTCCCAGCGCCAGGATACCGATCCATTCATTTTTGCTATGGATGGGAATATAAACATCCATGCCCAGCTGGCTGAACCACACCCGCTCGTCCCAGGATGCTGAAGCAAACCGTGGCTGGATTTCCAGATCATACTCAGACAGAGGCCAATTCTCCTGCCTGAAATAAGTCGTGATTGGGCTGTTAGTCGCCAATTCAATCGATACAGGTTTATCTTCTGTATGGCTGCCTTCACCGCGCAAACGGTAATGAGCCCTGCCAGTGCTATCTTTCTCATAATCGACCAGGAAAAGGTACCCGCCCTGTAAATCTAACACGTCTCCCACGCTGGTTACGACTACCGACGCCAGCAGTTCGAGATCAAGTATATTGGTGATGCTCTGGCTATAGCGGCTGAGGATATGGGTGACATCCAGCTCATCGCCTTCTGCCGTTCGTTCGATCTGTGTTCGAATGGTTTGCAGGATGGGATTGACGACAAAAATCAAAACAAGGGCCAACGCCAATCCTACCCAGACAGGCTGGAAGAATGGATTATTGCCCAGCAAAGCATCGATGACCAAAAATGCCGCCAGATAGAAACCCAGACTGATCCCTGCCATCAAGGTCGAGCTGGTCATCCGAAAAACCAGGGAGGGGATATTCGGCAAAGCCGGGGTTAACAGCGCATACACAGCCAGCATTCCCCCAAGTACGTGAATACTGACCCCGGGAACCAGGCTTCCAGCCAGGATCAAAGCATCCCCGCAAACAATCAAAAGCAGCACGAGCACCCAGTAAGTGATCCGATTGCGATAAAAGGATGGCTTGACTTTGCGGTAGGTGCGCAAAATTAAGATCGCGGCTGCCCCAGTATAGATAGCCCAGCCAACGACGATGGAAGCAACAACAACTCGCTGGCGAATGATGGCCCAGCCATCGCCGGTAAACCACACTTCTGCCAGCCCTACCCAGTTTCCATCCAGGATCGTTACTGATCCCAGCCAGATCAGAGCCAGAGACATCCAAAACAACCAGTGGCGGGAGACCCCCAGAAAGCCACGGGTCAAATAGAAAAAACCCACACTTAATAAGAACAAACCATAAAACGGGGCTTTGTTCAAGAAGCCGGCATCTAGAAAATCGAGTAAACCCAGTTGCCAGCCTGCCAGCCAGCCAACCCACAATACCATCGCCAGGGTGTAACCGATCAGAGCCCTGGCAGCCTGTGGGTGCGCCCTTCGACGGATCAAAGCAACGATAAATATAAGGATCGAAAAAATACCGACCAGTAGCAAAATGATTTTTGGCAAGTCAAATGAAGTCATAAGTGGTTCTTGCCCGGGTATTCCAAAATTTGGGTCTCTGGGTAACTCTGTGAAGGAGTATTACCTCAGGAATTCCCAAAGAACTTAAAGTTTCTCCTGGTGGGATTACAGCCAACATCAACCAAAATTTCAGCCTAAGCCAGGCCCATGGTTTGAGCCGCGGCAAAACACAAAAGGCAGTTCACTCACGGAATAAGATCAGGCTGGCTGTGTGTCCGTGCAGAAAGTTAACCCCGCCAATCGGCCCAATCTCGCCTGAGCAGAAGAAACCTGCCAGAGGGGTACCGCCTAAATTTTGTTGGATGGTTGAAATATCGCCGTTGGGAACATCATACAATCGCCGTCCTCTGCCGTTGCAAGTAAACAGCATCGCCCCGGCAGGCGGCGGGCGGAAAGTTTGGGGGATCAACATCATTTCAAGATCTTCGCGCGCGGTCAACGCATCGCGCAGGTGAAACTGGATATATTCGCCATCGGTGACCTGATCGCCGATCGAAATCGCACCGGATTGCTGGTCGATCCCAATAACGCCTCGAATCAAAAAATCGCCCCGGCCTAAATTGTCTGGATCCGGTTTGATAGCGCGGCCGATAAAGAGCCCATGCTGAAGCAAAGCCCGATCGCTTTCAGAAAGTTCCGGGATCAAATCCTGAAGCCAGGCCAGGGGGGCGCGTCCATCCAGATTATAGATCTTGTTCTTCAGGGCATGGATAACTTTGAGTGGCCTCCAGATCGGACGGCAGCCTTGCGATACGACCACATCCACATCCAAATGACCCGATAGAGCTACCCCGACCGCACCCCGGTCGGCAACTTGATCATTGATCAACAGCGCATTACCAAAGGGACGCAGCGCCCCAGATGCCAAACCGCCGGCGACTGGAATTTCGGGATAGACCTGGTTAAATGCATGCAAAATATCGTCCACCGGCGCGGTAAATGGATCACACAGCAGCAGGATCAGTTGCGTATCGGGGGGAGCATCGACAACCCGGGCGAATTCTTCAGGTTGAAGCAGCATCACCGGCCAATTATCGGATTGCAAAATAAAGGGTGACGACTGAACGTTCGCCAGCTGGGCGGCAACCAGAGAGATACCGGCTCGATCTTCAACCTCCTGATCACGGCCAACCACACTTTCTGCGGTACAACCGATCAATATTTCGATATTCAGCTGTCGCTTGAGTGTCGATGATAGCTCTCGAACTAAGTAGGTGAAATGGGGCGTCATGAATACAAAAGCCAGGTCGAACCCTGAATTGAGCCCGTGGGCAATCCTCTGGGCTTCAACCTGAGCCACCAGGTCATTCACGGCCGATTCCAACTGATCCTCAGTGGACAGTCCCGACACAAAATGCAGTCCGCCTGCCATTACTCAATCCCACCTCGCTCCATTTGCAAGTTAGCAGCTAAAGCAGCCCCGACAATTCCGGCTTCATTTAAAAGTTGGGCAGGGACAACTTCAGCTTTCAAGTCGAGGTAAGGCATGAATTTTTCATGCTTCTTGCTCACCCCGCCCCCTAAAATGATGAGATCCGGCCAAATCAATTTTTCCATGGTCTGGAGATACCGGTTGAAACGACGGGCCCACTTTTTCCAGGAAAGTTTTTCGCGCTTGCGAGCGGCATCCGATGCCATTCGCTCTGCATCTTCGCCATCGATCTCAATATGTCCAAATTCACTGTTGGGCAGCAGTTGTCCATCGATGAACACTGCGGTTCCCAACCCCGTGCCGATGGTAACGATCAAGACAACCCCCCGGCGACCTGCCCCGGCCCCGAAACTCATTTCAGCAATCCCGGCTGCATCAGCGTCATTCGTCACCCAGACCGGGCAGCCAACGGCTTCGGAGAACTTTGTGGCAGCATTCACGCCCAACCATTTGTGGTGAATATTTGCCGCTGTCAATATTTCGCCGCTATGCAAAGCCGCCGGAAAACCGCAGCCAACCAGACCCTGCCACTCAAAGTGGCGGACGATCTCTGCTACAACGTCGGTCATAGGGTTTGGCTTGGCCGGGTAAGGGGTTGGTATTCGGAAACGAGGCGCCAGTAAACTTCCCGTTTCGGTATCCACAGGCGCACCCTTGATTCCTGAGCCACCGATGTCGATTCCTAATACTTCCATTCCGCTCCTCCTATCCGGTTTGATGTTGAAGGGATTATATCCTTTTTTACGATCGTCGATGAGCGCATTAGGAGCGCTCAAATTGTGTAGAAATCGGCTAAGCCCATTGTTTCACCCACCAGTCAGCATGCGGCATAGCGCTGTCTAGAGCGGCCTGTTTAACTGCATTACTTTCAAGCGGCAACCGGCATAATTCAACTCCCAATTTACCGGCTTCCCAATGCAGGATGGCGTATTCTGCCCAGGGAACATTTCGTTTCGAGGCGTCAGGGCGCAATGTTTCGTAAGCTAACCCAACGCTGCCCGGGTTGATCAGCAATGCGTCATGATACCGCCGCAGCATTTGCTGGTGAGTATGCCCCCCAACAAAAATTTGTTGTGGCAGGCTACCATATATTTCATCAATAGTTTGCTCAGAAGTATTTGCGCCGATATAATCTTCATAAGAGCGCGGTGAACCATGATAGGCAAGCAGCTGGCCGGCCTCCCCGATTGATAATTCAATCACTGGTTTAAATGTTTTCAGGAAAATTTTATCCTTCCACGTCAACTGTGAGGCACACCATCCGGCAATCTCGTAAACAATCGTATAGAAAGGATCGTCCCCAGGGTAGCTTTGCGGATTGAGAAGCCAGTCGTCCGTATTGCCTTGCACAATGAGCCAATCCAATCCAGCCAACCTTTCCAAAACCGCATGAGGTTGGGGGCCAGAACTGGCGACGTCGCCCAGGCAAAGATATCGATCGATCGATTGGTTGGCGAGTTCTTCAAGTACCGTATCGAGGGCAATCAAGTTGCCATGAATATCGGAAAGTACAGCCAGGCGCATTCGAACCTCCAAATACCTCTCGGGCTTTTACATAACTCCAAAAATGAGCAATTTGGTATTGGGTTTGGGCGGCCAAGCCGCCCAAACCCAACACCAAACCCCTTTCTTGTGCAAGCTTTGCAAAATTCATCTCTTTTGGGTTGACAAGCCGCGAACATGATTTTACAATCATTTCACTTAAAGGGGTGTATTTGATATTTTTCATCGTTCTTGCCGTTTTTCTAAAAGGAGGCATGTATGGATCAGCAATTGGTCGACCAAGCCGGGAACGAAGATGAAATTTACGATCCGCCACCATCAATTACCGAAGCCGCAAATGTGAAGGAATACCAAGCGACTTACCGGCGCTCATTAGATGACCCTGAGGGCTTTTGGGCCGAACGTGCAGCCGAGCTTGAATGGTATGAGCCTTGGGACAAAGTGCTGGACGACAGCGATCCTCCTTTTTTCAAATGGTTTGTCGGCGGTAAGACAAACATTGTTCACAATGCTCTTGATCGCCATCTGAAAACTTACCGCAAGAACAAGCTGGCCCTAATCTGGGAAGGCGAGCCGGGAGATACCCGTACATTTTCTTATTATGCCCTTAATCGAGAAGTTTGCAAATTCGCCAACGTGCTGCGCAGCATGGGGGTAAAAAAAGGCGATATTGTAACCATTTATTTGCCACGCATACCCGAACAGGTGATTGCGATGCTGGCCTGTGCCAAGATCGGCGCGCCTCACAGTGTGGTCTACGGCGGTTTCAGCGTCGAAGCCCTGGCCGAGCGGATTGAAGATGCCCAAAGCCGGGTGCTGATCACCGCCGACGGAGGCTGGTTGAGAGGAAAAATTGTGGCCTTGAAAGATATCGCCGATGAGGCCATCGCCCGCCAGCCGACAATCGAGAGCTGTATTGTTGTGAAGCGAACCGGGCAAGACATTTACATGGAGCCGGGCCGTGATTATTGGTATCACGAACTCATGACTTTGCCGATCTCCAGCCCGTTATGTTATACCGAACCGATGGATGCCGAAGATCCCTTGTTCATCCTGTACACCTCGGGGACGACCGGTCGTCCCAAAGGGGTGCTCCACACCCACGGCGGGTATATGGTTTATACCTACACCACCCTCCGGTACGTATTCGATATCAAAGATGAAGACCGTTGGTGGTGCGCGGCGGACCCGGGTTGGATCACCGGACACAGCTATATCGTTTATGCGCCCTTGCTCAACGGAGCGACCAGTTTCATGTATGAAGGCGCCCCGAACCACCCTTACCCTAATCGCTGGTGGCGGATGATTGAGAATTACGGCATCACGATTCTGTACACTGCGCCGACTGCTATTCGCGGCCTGATGCGTTTCGGGGATGCGTGGGCGAACCGCCACGATTTGAGCAGCCTGCGCTTATTGGGAAGCGTCGGTGAACCTATCAATCCGGAAGCCTGGAAATGGTATCATTCCGTGATCGGTAAAGGCCGCTGTCCAATCATGGACACCTGGTGGCAGACGGAAACCGGGGGCTTTATGATTACACCCTTACCCATTACCCCGCTCAAACCCGGATCGGCTACCAGGCCTTTCTTTGGCGTCGATGTCGATGTCATCAATGAGGAAGGCCAGTCGGCGAAGCCCGGCGAAGAGGGTTACCTTGTGATCAAGAAACCCTGGCCCGGAATGCTGCGAACCGTTTACCGCGATCCCGATCGTTACAAGAAACAATACTGGAGCAAGTTCAAGGGTTTATACCAGACCGGCGACTCAGCCCGTAAAGACGGTGATGGTTATATCTGGGTTATCGGCCGTATGGACGACGTCATTAAAGTCAGCGGCTACCGGCTTGGAACCGCGGAAGTTGAAAGCGCCCTGGTCAGTCACCAGGCTGTGTCAGAGGCAGCAGCCATCGGCTTACCCCACGAACTTAAGGGCAATGCCATCTACGCGTTCGTCATCTTGCGAGCCGGCGTAGACAAAAGTGAAAAACTGGCCGAGGAACTGCGCAATCACGTTTCTCACGAGATGGGGCCAATTGCCAAACCCAAATCGATTACTTTCGTGGATAGCCTGCCGAAAACCCGTAGTGGGAAAATCATGCGTCGTTTGCTGCGGGCACGCGCCCTGGGCGAGCCGGAAGGCGATACCAGCACGCTGGAAGGATAAGAAATTAAGGGAACAACAATCGAGGAGAACGATTGGCAAACGTCGCCAATCGTCCTCCTCGATCCGTCTCTGATTTCCGAATGGTCTCTACAATTTGGGCAATACGATCGACTGCTGACCCTGGTATTTGCCCTTTTTATCCGCATACGAGATTTCACAATCCTCGTCCGCCTCAAAAAAGAGCACTTGAGCGATGCCTTCATTGGCGTAGATGCGAGCCGGCAGCGGCGTGGTATTCGAGATTTCCAAGGTGACAAAGCCCTCCCATTCCGGTTCGAAGGGAGTGACATTGACGATAATCCCGCAACGAGCGTACGTGCTTTTCCCAAGACAGACTGTTAAAACACTCCGAGGGATGCGAAAGTATTCGACCGTGCGCGCCAGGGCAAACGAATTAGGGGGAATGACACAGACATCGCCCTTGTAATCAACCATCGATTGCGGGTCGAAGTTTTTTGGATCCACAACAGCCGAAAAAACATTGGTGAAGATCTTAAATTCATCGGCTACCCGGATATCATACCCATAGGATGACACGCCGTAAGAAATTACCCCTTTTCTCACCCGGTTGTCTTCAAAGGGTTCAATCATTCCGTTTTCCAGCGCCATTTTGCGAATCCAGTGATCAGGCTTCAGACCCATATCCACTCCTCCACGAGCATTTTACCTACTCTGCCTAGCTTGACAATATCCTATTCGAAAAATTCCCCCAATTTGGGGTGTGGGGCAATCGCCTCCGACGCCTGATTTTACCCTAAACTGTCCCTCCTATCGGATGTATTTCGATAGGTTCTTTGGTAATCTCTGTAGTAGAAAACCAGATTTGGGGCGTGAGCGTCCGTACGCTCACGCCCCAAATCTGGCACTTCTCACAGAATTTCCTAAAGATCTTTTTTGATGGGTTGTCTCGGAATTCCCGCCCAATTACCAACCACTGGCTTTAAACACCGCCCGGTAAAGATCATCCTTTTCGGCCGCGGTCATTGGCCGAGGCCGGGCGTAATCCACGAACATGATCGGCAGCAGCTCGGTACCAATATAGCGGCCATTGTAAAATATGTGCCGGTCGATAAAAGCCTGGCGAGTGGCCAGGCTGATATCGTATTGATCAAAAAACAGGTTGCCCAGGCCGTAGTGAATAAAATGATCACCCAGAAACTCCATCGCCTGAGGCTGATGAGCTTGGGAGCCGCTGACAACCACCGCGCCGGCCTCTGCCACGCCGCGGAAATCTTTGATCTGGTTGGGTTGGGCTTGATACGTGTAGTACTCGAAATGCTGGAACGTGGCTATGGGGAGATATCCATCCCGGCTCAACCGGGCAATCTCTGATTGCATCCAACTATAATCGCAAACTGCTGCACCAGGATGGTTGCTCGATGCCTGGGCAAAGGAACCGCCTTTACCGTTGCAACCGATAAACGCCAATCGATTGCCGTTATGTTCCAGCAACAGCGGGCGGCGGCCTTCTTCAAGATTAGCCCCACCGCCATAATATTGCCAACCGCGCGCTTGATACAGCTCCAAAGTGTAATTCATGGCAGCTGTACCCCAATCCTGAAAGTGATCGCCGGTCAATTCGACCACATCCGTGCCCACATCTTCCAGCAGACCAATATAACGAGGGTCGCTGCAAAATCGCATACCCTCTTGAACCGGGTTAGGATAAGGGCAATCCTCCGCAAAGGGGACCTCGTTGCTGATATGCGTGATATCAGCCTCTTGCAGCCATTCACGAACATCGCGGCCCGGATAGGTGATCCCTTTCTGTTCCATCGTGAAAGCAGTTGCCCGTACAAGCGCAGTGACCCCGGTCATTGCTACGACGGTCAGTTTTCCCGGATCACGATTGCCGGGGGGGAGCAGCGGTTTAGCTGTACCAGGCCCATATTGGCTCCAGGCGGCGCTCACCAGGGCGGGATCGCCCCGCAGCCCGATCGGGATGGCCAGCCCATACGTGTCCAGAGAGAATGTGTTTTGTAATGGGGATTGCCCATCCACCTCCAGGACTTTCCAGCGTGGTTCCAGATCTTCAAAAGGAACCAATCCATAAGCCGGCTTCAGATCCCAGGCTTGTTGAAGCAATATGTCTGACCCCACAATTTGGATCGACTTGTTGTTTGGTTCTCCCCATAAATTGCTGAAAACCACTTTTGTACTCTGGTCCAGCAAAAAAGGCCGTCCGCCGAATAGCCCATCCCCCTCAGCTTGCCAATACCGGCGCAGATCGTTCAAACTGACACCGTCCATGCGGGTAGGAAAGGGGGCAACCAGAGCATAGACCCAGCGGCTTAAAACGGTTCCTGGAGCAACAACTACATCCAAGCCAGATCCTGGCTGAGCGGCAATCACAAATTCATCTGCCAGCGAAATCCGGGTCTTCAATTCAACCGGCAGATTGGGATCGATCCATAAGGCGATTTTTGGATCAGGGGTCGGGGTAGGCGTATCAGGCGGCAGTGGCTGGAAAGGCGTCTTTGTTGACGGTTGAATTTGATTTACCGGTTGTGCAGATGGAAGGCTGGCCGGCTGTGTAACCGGCTCAGCCGGTAAGCAACCAGCCAGGAAGATGATACAAACCAGGCAACACATCTGGATGAACCTTAAGGAACGAAACGTTTTCTGCAATTGCATCACCTTTTGACCGGGAGCACTCAAATTGTGTAGATTGTGGTGTTCGGTTTGGGCGGCTAAAGCCGCCCAAACCGAACACCACATTTTTCTTCTACAACATTTGCATGCTCCCTTTTGACCAACCTTTCACCTGATCTAATGATGGTATCCCTCTGGGTTTCCTGGAGACCCTGCCTGTTACTATCAAACCACGGACCGATTAAGGTTGGCTGGGGCGAAATGTCTCTACGGTCAGCTGGCCCGGTAGAATTTCCACCAGGCGCTCTTGCATACCGTTCTGTACAAAAGAGATCCGATACCAACCTGCCTGTAAATCTCCGGCGGCAAAACTCTCATCGTATGGTGAACGACCGATCAGTGCCTTCTCTGCATATGTTTCCAGATAAATCCGGCCATCGGCCGGCCCATCCCGGGTCACGAGATGTTCTAACACGATCGATTCAACCCTTAAAGGGTTACCCTGGGGGTCCAGGATCCTCCCAGCCAGCGCTCCGCCTGGCTGGCCGTTGTCATCCAGGTGGGGAGCCAGATATAACTCAGGGTTGCGTGAATTTGAATAGGAATTTTCCCCCAGACGTACTTCGAAATGCAAGTGACTGCCGGTGGCCACACCCGTCATTCCTACTTTGCCAATCGTCTGGCCAGACTGAACGACTTCGCCTTCCCTGACGGACACTTCCGAGAGATGGCCATACAGCGTGTATACGGTTTCCGTAATGCCTGGAAGCTGGTGCTGCAGCACAACCAGATTACCATAGAAATAGGAGTAAGGTCCGTAAAAAATCCGGCGATCATCACCGGCCACAACGACCAACCCATCTGCAGTTGCCAGAACCGGGGTGCCAAGTGAATTCAAGAACTCAACCCCGTGATGCGGATCCCGCAAGCCTCCCTGGGTTGTTCCGAACCGGTAGGTGCTGTCGATGGTATCCCGGCCCGGTGGAGCAATCGGATGCTGCAAAACCAGGCGTCCTTGATAACTACACATCTCCGGATCGCAAGGGGTAGGCGTGGGGCTTGGCTGCATTGCAGCCGGCGTCTCGCGCTGTGGTGTTGGGCTGGCCGGCGCAGTCGGTGTAAGGGAGACCCGGGTTGGCGCTCCGGTTGGCGTGAATGACCCAACCTGCTCCGTAGGAGTTGGCGTAGCCGACTGCGCCAGACCTGAAGCCGAAGCAGGATGACAGCCAGCCAAAAGAAACAGAATCAACAGGCCTGACAGGGCCACTTTCCGGGATTGCTTCATGCCAGCGGCATGCTCCCTCGTTCCGAAAGCAGGGCCCGCAGATTCAGGTTCAACGCCTCGGCTTGTCGATCCAGAGCCGCGACCTGGTCAATCAGATCCTGTGCTGCAGTCTTATCCTGAAGTTCGACTGCGTTGATCCTCACATTGTAACCAGAGCCCGTTAAGGCCGCCTGAGCCAGTGCAGCCGCGGTCGCGCCATCGCTGATAGCGTTCAGATTACCCACCCTGACCACCTGTTCCGCCAATTCCATGACGCGGACGGCTTTTGTAGCGACCTGCATGGGAGCTTCGGCGGCGGCCTGCATCGCTTGCTGGATGGTGGTATTCCTCCGGGCTTGCTCTTCGTGGGTATCCTTAGGCAATCGAAAGGCCGCCATGACGGCTTCAAACGCTGCGGCATCTTCTTGCACTGCCTCAGTCAGATAAGCTCTTAACTGTTCCGCTTCATCCAGAACAGACTGCATCTCGGCTTCAACTTGAGCATATTTCTTTTTACCGATCGTCAACCTGGCAACCATTTCAACCAGACCAGCCGCAGCCGCAGCCGTATGGGCAGCAGCCGATCCGCCGCCAGGCGTCGGAGTTCCATCCGCAAGCGCCTCCAGGAAATCGGGCTCCTGCTCTTCCGCCAGTACCTGAGCCAAGCGCTGTTCCAGGATTTGTTCCTGCTCGAACTGATCCAGTTGCAAATACCAGCGGGCCGCCTCAACCAGGGCCTCCTGAGGGATCAGGCCGACAAGCTCACTGTGGTGAATCCCCACCCCATACCGTTGTGCTTCTCGCCGGATCGTTTCTACCACCCGTGCGACCGGCGTTCGATGAAAATTGGTCAGGTTCATCGAGACCTGAGCCTGGCCTTCCACCAATAAGCCCAATCCTTTAACATAGCGCAAGCCGCCCGAGGAGTGCCGGATAGCTTTTGCAATCTGGTTGGCAATCGACACGTCATCGGTGGTCAGATAAACGTTAAATGCAATCAATGGCTGTCGAGCCCCGATGACGGTAGCCCCGGCAGGACCCAGACGGGCCGGGCCATAATCGGGTTGGCGCTCAGGCCTGACGCCAATCTCCTTCTTCAAACCCTCATATTGCCCTCGGCGGATATCTTCGAGATTCTTTCGATCCGGCCTGGTAGCCGCATCTTCGTACAGGTACACCGGGATCTGTAATTCTTCGCCCACTCGTCGCCCAACCTGATTGGCGATTTCGATACAGTCCTGCATGGTCACACCGGAGATCGGCACAAAGGGCACGACATCGCTGGCGCCGATCCGGGGATGTTCGCCGGTATGCTCGTTCAGATCGATCAATTCAGCCGCCCGTGCAATCGCCTGAAATGCCGCTTCCCCAATCCTATCAGGCGGGCCGACAAAGGTCAGTACAGTGCGGTTATGGTCCATATCAGAGTGCCGATCCAGCAGACTGACCGATGGAACCGTCCGAATAGACTGGATAATGGCTTCAATCACTTCCGGCCGGCGGGCATCCGAAAAGTTAGCGATACATTCAACCAGAGGGCTGGGCATTGTCAGTTTTTACTCCTTTTGCATGCCTGTTTGGCGGCACGGCGGCGATTGTATTATCGGTCAATGGGCCAATTATACTCACAATCCCATCCGGGCAGTCAACTGCCGTCAGTTAGATATTGCATCTATCATTCATGAAATTGATTTATTTACCATCGTTTCGGAAATAATCGGCGAAACATGGTTTACCCCGAATTTAATCTTTCCTGGTGTACTATTCAATCTCAGCCATGCACCTGATAAATTCCCCATCCCGGCGGCGAAGCCGCCCAGGTAAATTAGAAGATTGTTAATCGGACTATGCCAACAAAATCAGAAGGATACAGAACCGTCTGTTAGAAAAATATCATTTTTGAAAGAGCTTGACCTCGACGGTCGTGGTACCTTGCCGCTTCGAACTTATTCGGGGTAGAATGAAACCACGACCATCAAGCCGGGTGGGAAGAATTGTACGTGGCAGTCAGAAAACGATCGCTGCTATGAGACCTATCTCAACCGGATAGACAACTGCTGCTAAAACAAACCTGAGACTATTTGTCGAATCGGCGGCCCAACTTTATGAACGCTGAACCTCTGCGCCCCAAAATGACCCTGGTACTGTTGGCCTTCTCCGTGCTTTTTGGGCTGACTCTGGCCTGTGCGCGCACCATCCAAACTGATGACCCCTCTATCTGGAGCATTTCCGGCCAGAGTGTGCCAACCACAGAAGCCACTGTATCTGCACCGGAAAGTCAACCGGTCGGATTCGTGCCGACCAGACTTCCCGGTGCCCCGATTGCCTCACCGACACCAGACCAACCCCATCCGCTGCCGGCGGTACGCACGGAACCGCGCCAGCATGTCGTCCAGGCTGGCGAAACCCTGGGGCAGATTGCCCGCGATTATGGCGTCAGCCTTCAGCAGATTATCGATGCCAACCAGGTCGCCAATCCGGATATCCTGGAAATCGGTCAGTTGCTGAACATTCCAGTCCCCACTCCATCGGCTGCTGGTCCAGATTTCAAGATCATTCCGGATTCTGAACTGACCAATGGCCCGGCCGCAGTTAATTTTGATCTGTATTCATTTATTCAGGAACGTGGCGGATATCTGGCTCAGTATACGGAAAGACTTGACCCAGTCGTGATGACCGGGCCTCAAATTGTGGATCGGATTGCAACGGACTACTCCGTCAATCCTCGGATTCTACTGGCCGTGCTCGAATACCAGAGCCATTGGGTGAGCCAACTTAATCCGACCCCAGCTACGCTTGAATATCCACTGGGCTTAAAAGACACCCGTCGAAAAGGCCTCTACCGCCAGCTGGCCTGGGCGGCAGACAACCTCAACCGCGGGTATTATTTATGGCGCGTAAATGGCGTCGCCAGCTGGATATTGCCAGATGGCAACGTAGTCCCGATCTCTGCGACGATCAACGCCGGCACAGCCGGGGTACAGAACATGTTTGCCTCGCTGCTTGACTACCCGGAATGGCAACAGGCAGTCACGCTGCAGGGCGTTTTCCAATCTTATGTCGAATTATTCGGCTATCCATTTGATCGAGCTTTCGAGCCCGTCCTTCCGGATAATCTGCGCCAGCCAATCATGCAATTGCCTTTCGAACCTGGTAAAGAATGGGCATTTACGGGTGGACCACACGGAGGCTGGGGAGATGGCTCCGCCTGGGCCGCCCTGGACTTCGCGCCGCCCGGCAATGAGTTGGGCTGCGTGCTTAGCAATGATTGGGTGGTGGCAGTGGCCGATGGCATGATCGTGCGGACCGGGAATGGCGCCGTAGTACAGGACCTGGATCTGGCTGCCGGCCAGCCTGGAGATGGCCTGGAGCAAACCGGCTGGACGGTGCTATATATGCACATCGAAACCCGCGACCGGATCGTACCCGGCACTTACGCGAAAGCCGGCGACCGGATCGGGCATCCATCCTGCGAGGGCGGCGTTTCAACTGGTACCCACGTGCATCTCGCTCGCCGTTATAATGGGGAATGGATTGCCGCTGATCAAACTCTGCCCTTTATTTTAGATGGTTGGGTCTCCAGAGGCACCGGAGATGTTTATGACGGTTTTCTGGAAAAAAATGGCCGCACCATCGAAGCCTATGCAGGACGATCGGACAACAATGGTATTCAACGCTGAATAGCTTGATTGGTAAGTTTCAATGAGACAGACAACCCGCATCCTGGCAATTACCCTGGCAATTGCATTGCTTACGATTTCCTGTTCTACCAGTGGAGGTTATTGGGTGCCTCCCCATGAGGCCACCGAACAGCCATCTGCCCAGGCAGTGGCCATGTTGAACGAGACTGAAATTCCGAATCTCGTACCTCAGAGTACACCGACCGAGGCGGCCGCCCCCACAATCATCGACCCAGAGCAGCAGCTCCCATCCCCAACTTTCGAACCGCCTGCGATCAACAACAATCCAATCCTGTATTACGTTCAGGCTGCCGACACCTTGCGAACGGTTGCCATTCGTTTCGGGGTTGAACCAGATGAAATAAGCTCGCCAGACCCCATTTCGGAGACCGATTTCCTGAATCCCGGCCAGTTGCTGGTTATCCCCCGCCGGTTAGCAAACACCACTTCATCAACCCACCTTATCCCTGACAGCGAAGTCGTTTTTTCGCCTTCTGCGATTGATTTCGATATCGATGCCTTCGTAGATCAAGCAGGCGGTCACCTCAGTCGCACGAGCGAATGGCTCAAAACCACCAGCACTTTATCAGGAGCAGAAGTTGTCCTGCGAGTAGCGCTTGAAAATTCCATAAACCCACGCTTATTGCTGGCGTTGCTGGAATATCAAAGCCACTGGATCTACGGTGAACCACAGAACCTGGCAGAAACCGATTATCCCATGGGAAAAATCGATTTAAGCCAGAAAGGTCTTTATCACCAGCTGGTCTGGGCCGTTAATCAACTGTCCACCGGATATTATGCCTACCGGGAAGGCCGCCTGACCGAAATCCGTTTTGCCGACGGGGTCACGGCCCGGTTGGCGCCAGACTTGAATGCCGGCACAGCTGCATTGCAATACTATTTTGCCCAGCTTTACCAGGGACAGGACTGGTTGAATGCGCTCGATCCGGCGACCGGCTTTCCCGCCATACATGAACAAATGTTTGGCAATCCCTGGGAAAGAGCCCAAACGGTTGAACCTCTATTTCCAGCTGCAATCAGCCAACCACCGCTGACTTTACCCTTTATTCGCAATTGGATCTGGAGCTATACCGGGGGGCCTCACGGGGCCTGGGAACATGATGGCGCTTACGCCGCCCTGGATTTTGCCCCCGGCAGCACCAAATCAGGTTGTGTCAAATCCAATGCCTGGGTTCTCGCGGCCGCGTCTGGTCTGGTTGTGCGCTCCGGCTACGGGGTCGTGGTGCTGGATTTAGATGGGGATGGGCATGAACAAACCGGTTGGGTATTGCTTTATTTGCATGTATCCACCGATGGGCGCATCCCGGTTGGCGTGTGGGTAGATGCCGGCGATCCGCTCGGACATCCATCCTGCGAAGGGGGGGTATCAACCGGCACTCACCTGCACCTGGCTCGCAAGTATAACGGGGAATGGATCCCGGCGGATGGGCCGCTCCCATTCAATCTAGGGGGTTGGGTGGCCCATGCCGGCGAGGTTGCCTATAAAGGCAGCCTGACTCGGGATGGCAAGACCATTCCAGCCTGCACTTGTGCATCTTACGATACCCGTATTATCCGTACCGATGATGATCCTTAGGAATTAATCACCACAATTCAAGCCTGGGTCCGGCTCGCTGATCGCAGGCCAGATAGGCTATCAGGCGATCAGCTCAGTCCAGAAAGTTTACCTGAGTTCGTGTCCTCGATTTGGTGGTGAGCGCGTGCATCTGCACACGCTCACCACCAAATCGAGAAACTCTCACAGAACTCTGGTAAGACTTGTTCTAAGTTTCTATTTATCTCCGAATGATATAATTCCGTTCCTTAAGATGCAGACAAAGACTTCTCTCACTTCCGGATTTTTTTACCTGGTAATCCTGGCCCTGCTGCTCAGCGCCTGTCAAACCCAGGTATCATCGCTTTCGGCAGGATTGCCCGAAGTTGAAGCCCAGATTCCGCCGGCAGATAATTCTGCCAACCCGCCGGTCGAGGTGCCTGCGCCTCAACCGACGCGCCCCCACTATGCTCCCGGCGAGCTGGTTGACTATACGGCTCAGACCGGTGACACTTTACCTGCCCTGGCTATTCGTTTTAATACCTCCGTTTCCGAAATCCGCCAGGCCAATTCTTTCATCCCCCAAACGGCTACAACCATGCCTCCGGGCATGCCAATGAAAATTCCGATCTACTATCTGCCTTTATGGGGGTCTTCCTACCGGATTTTACCCGACAGCCTGCTTGTCAATGGCCCGGCTCAAATTGGATTCGACACCAGCAAATTTGTGGCCGAACACCCTGGCTGGCTAAATAATTACACCAATTTCGTTTCCGGCGCGACCCGCGATGGCGCCCAAATTGTGGATCTGGTAGCCTTGAATTTTAGCGTCAGCCCGCGCCTCCTGCTGGCCCTATTGGAATACCAGGCAGGTGCATTAAGCCAGCTCCAGGTTGATCCCAGTCTGGCGGATTATCCATTGGGGAATCGCAGTTGGGACCACAAAGGACTTTATCTGCAACTCACCTGGGCGGCCAACCTGCTCAACCATGGCCTGGCGGGCTGGCGAACCGGGCGATTGACATCCATCGAAAGGGCGGATGGCTTATTGGAGCGTTTCGATCCGTGGCTCAACGCCGCGACCGTAAGTCTTCACAATTATTTCAACCAGGTCTATATTGGTTCGAATTACGATCTGGCGATTTCCGAAAACGGACTGGCTAAAACCTATCAGAGCCTGTTCGGCGATCCCTGGCAAGCTGACCAGCCTCATATACCCGGCAGCCTGGCACAACCCGCGTTGAGCTTACCGTTTGAACCTGGCCAGACCTGGGCTTTTACCGGCGGACCGCATACTGCCTGGGGTAACGCAGAACCTTACGCAGCCCTGGACTTCGCGCCTCCATCGGTTGCCGGTGGATGCAGCCCGACCTCAGAATGGGCCACCGCAATTGCAGATGGACTCGTTGTTCGCTCTGAAACAGGGGTTGTCGTGCTCGATCTGGATGAAGATGGCGACGAGCGTACCGGTTGGAACATATTTTATTTGCACCTGGGCACCGAAGGACGCGCCCAGGTCGGAACCCTGCTGAAAAAAGGCGATCCGATTGGGCATCCATCTTGCGAAGGTGGCACCAGCACAGGCACTCACGTGCACATCGCTCGAAAGTATAACGGCGAATGGATTCCAGCGGATGGTGTATTGGGTTTCAATCTTGACGGATGGATTGCCCATAATGGCGTGCGCGTCTATACCGGCACGCTGACCCGTTTCTCACAAACTGTTACCGCTTGCGAATGTTCCAACCAGGCCAGTTTTATCCAGGCCGAGCCCCATTAGATTCAAGGCGACGTTCATAGAAAGATAATACTTGTAGCGATTGATAGTCGCAGGGCCACCCTGCGACTATCAATCGCTACCCTTTTTCACACCATTAAATTGAATGGCTTTCGATAATATTTAAATTATCAAAAGTATATATTCATTTTTTTAATGTTATTCTTGACATTATTAATTAACACTCGTATAATAAATGTAGGAAATTAAAATTTGGTTCACTCATCCAGAAGAGTAAAAAGGGTCAGCATATGAATACACTCCCTACAAAATGCCCGCTCTGCGGCGGAGAAATAACCGTAACGCGTATCTACTGCCGGGATTGCGACACAACCATCGAAGGCCGGTTCGAAGGCGGTCCTTTTAGCCAGCTCACCCAGGAGCAGTTGGAATTCGTCGAGACGTTTATTCGCCACGAAGGCAAAATCACCCGCATGGAAGGCGAGTTGGGGCTCTCCTACCCCACAATCCGCAATCGACTGCATGAAGTCATTCGTGCCCTGGGTTACGAACCGGGCGGCGCCGATGAACCCGAAGGCCTGACGGATGAAGAAAGACAGCGCATTCTCGAAGATCTGGATAAAGGCTTGATCAGCGCTGAAAAAGCGATGGTTTTGCTGCAAGAAAGTTGAGGTCTGGCAAATGGACAAACACACAATTAATACCGGTATGGCTCCCGAAATCGGGATCGAATCGATCATGGGCAACTTGCAAGTAAAGGGCTGGGACCGGCCGGAAGTGTCCATCCGCGCCAATCCGGACGATCTGTCGCTGACAGAAGAGCAAGATGACCTGCTGCAAATCGGTTGCCAGGGCAACTGCACGCTCTACTTACCCCAGGGGGCTACAGTCCATGCGGATAAGATTCACGGCGAAACCCGCTTTAAGCTGCTCGAGGACCAGCTTTCGATTGGCGAAGCGCTCGGCCCGGTCACTTTACGCCATGTGGCTGAAACGACCATCCAGAATTGCCATGGCGACCTGTTTGCCAAATACCTGTCCGGCAATTTACATGCCGATCGGGTACTTGGGAACGCTTATATCCGGGAAGTACAGGGGGATTGCGTGATCAATGACATTGCAGGAAATCTGGAGCTTCGTTCCGTTGAGGGCGATATCCAGGTCTCCTCGCAGGGAAATGTCCGGGTCCGGCTACCTTATCTGGGTGGGAAAGTTTACCAGATCAAAGCCCAAGGCAATGCCCATATCCGCATTCCTTCGGACGCAAACCTTAGCCTGCATCTTGAGTGCGGATCGAACAACCTGTCACTGAAGCTGCCTGACCAACCCAGACACCTCCAGGCCAGCGAACTGGATCTGGTGCTCGGCAGTGGCGAAGCTGAAATGACGATCTCGGCGCGTGGCAATCTTTATCTGGTACAAGAAGAAACGGGTGATGAGGAAAGGGATTTCGGTTATGATTTCGGCGAGGAATTTGGCGGTATTTCCGAGCACTTCAGCGAACAAATCGCCCAGCAAATCGAGACGCAGATTGAAAGCCAGATGGAAGCTCTTGGCCAAGAACTCAATGAGCAAATGGAGAAGCTTTCCTCCAGCATGGGGAGGTCAGGCCTTTCCGAAGACGAAATTGAAAGGATTATGGAGCGGACGCGGAAAGAAAGTGAAAAAGCGACTGAGCGTGCCCAGGAACGGATGCGGCGCGCTCAGGAAAAAATGGAGCAGAAACTCGAGGCCGCCCGCCGGCGCACCGAACAGAAAGCGCAGGCCGCTGAAAGGCGCTCTCAATCGCGCAAGCGTTCCTGGAATTTTGACTGGGCAAAACCGCAACCGGCGCCTGAAAAATCCCAGGTTTCGGATGAAGAACGCCTGATGATCCTGCACATGCTGGAACAGAAGAAAATCAGCCTGGAAGAGGCCGAACAACTGCTGAGCGCATTGGAAAAATGACAAGGAGGCCGGATGGCTTACGAAGATGAACGTATGCAGATCCTGGAGATGATCGAAAGTGGCCAAATTTCAGCCTCTGAAGGGATGCAGCTGCTCCAATCCATCATGGCACAAGACCAGGGCCGCCAATCTTCGGACCAGAAGCTGTTAGAAGATGAACCTGAGCCAGTCTGGCTGCCTGGAGATACTCAAACAGCGGCCATAGACGGCCGGGAATCGAACGGAAAGCAATCCGAGACACCGGAACCGGTAGTTGGAGAGGTATACTCCCATCCGTCTGGATCGGAACCAACTGGACTTCCTCCAGACGCAGCCAAATGGCGCAGTTGGTGGATCATCCCGCTATGGATCGGGGTGGGGATCACTGTGATGGGCGGCATATTGATGTACACTGCCTTGCAGTCATCCGGTATAGGATTCTGGTTCGTGTGCGCGGGCCTGCTATTTACACTCGGGCTCATCCTGATGATCATGGCCTGGCAATCGCGCACAGCCCGATGGCTGCACCTGCGTATCCAGCAACGTCCTGGGCATACGCCGGAAAGAATTGCGTTAAGCTTTCCGCTGCCTATCCGGCTGACAGCCTGGTTTTTCCGGACTTTCCGGGGCCACATTCCCGGCATACAGAACACTTCGATCGACGAGATCATATTGGCTCTGGACCAGTCGGCCACCCCGGAGAATCCCATCTTTATCTCGATTGATGATGAAGACGAGGGCGAAAATGTACAAATATTCATCGGGTAATCCTATGCGCCCGGTGCTTCTATTTTGAAGGAGGCCACGCGAATGGCTACAACTGAAGAACGAATGAAGATCTTAAAAATGATCGACGAAGGCAAAATCACAGCCGAGGAAGGCGCTAAACTCTTGAGTACCTTAGGAGACAGCCGTAAAACCCAGCCCAAGGTCTCCCTGCGCAAGGCGGGCGGAGCACGCTGGCTGCGTGTGCGAGTTACGGATATGCGCACGGGACGGGCAAAGGCCACGGTCAATTTGCCTTTAGGGCTGGTGGATGCCGGGTTGAACATTGCCTCCCAATATGCTCCCGACATTGCTTTCGACCAGCTCTTGGAAGCAATCAACGAGGGCGCTGAGGGCAAGATTATCGATGTACTGGATGAAGAAGACGGCGAGCACGTTGAGATTTTTATCGAGTAAATAGATTCTGCCGGAATCTCTGTAGGATGCCCCAGATTTGGGGGTGTGAGCGTGCTGATGCACGCTCACACCCCCAAATCTGGGGTAGCACCACAGGAATTCCCAAAGAGCCAGTAAATAGCTGGACAATATCACATCAAAAATGGTCTAAAATCAATAAATGTGGAATTGTCAAGATAGTTAAGCATTCAAACAACTGCTTTAAAAGCACGGTCGCGGGCAGTTCATCCGGGCTGGCACGGGCTCTCGATAGTAACAATACCCGTGGCAGGAAACTGTAGCCGCAAAACCCTGAAGACAATCCTGCACTGGCCTCATCGGCGGCGCGTTTGGTTAGATCCATGAGGAGTTTACGATGTCCGAAGAAATTCACGAACAGATTTTTCAAGTCGGCGAACCTGCCAGCCTTGACCTGAGCAATATCCGCGGTAGTGTACAAATCATCCCGCAGGATTCAACGCAGGAAGCCAGAACAATTGCCGTCAAAGCGGTGAAAGATCTTGACAGCGGCGATAATGAATTAACTGAAATCGAGATGGTCCAACGAGAAGATGGCCAGGTGGTCGTCAAAACTCGTTTAATGGTTTGGAACTTCCAGGACTACAAAATCTGAAACGCCGGCCCTGTAAAGTCGTTTATACCGTGCAGGTACCACAGAACAGTCGCTTAGGAATCGAGACAGTCAGCAGTTCGATTGAATTACGAAATTTAGACGGCGAATTTGAAGTCAGGTCGGTGAGCGGCAACATTGATCTTCGTGATCTGGACGGCGACTTGAAAGCCCAGAGCGTCAGTGGACAGATCCGTGGCACCTCCCTGAAAGGTCGGCTAAATTGCGAAAATGTTTCTGGGGATATTTACCTGACAGAATCCGAAATTCCAGCATTGAAAGCCAAAGCCGTCAGCGGCGAGATCATTGTACAGGCCAAGGGGCAGACAGATGGCTACAATTTTCATTCGGTTTCGGGCGATCTGACCCTGGTTCTAGCGGAGGATCAGGGGGTTTCTGTGAAAATGCAGAGTTTAAGTGGGAAAATGCACATGCACCATGCTGAGGGAGTGTCCAGCCAGCCAGCTCCAAAAGATCTGAGCGTCCAGGGCGGCGGACCAAAGGTGCGATTTGAGACAATTTCCGGTGATCTGCATCTGACGACCCTGGACCAATTTCATGGGGAAACCGATGGAGCTTTCAATTCAGAACCCAATCAACATGATGTTCTGGCAAGCGTTGCCCGAGGAGAATTATCCGCCGAAGAAGGTTTACAGGCACTGAAAGGCTCACCCCCGGAATCAACACCTTGATTGGCTGCCTTAAAAAACAGGTCAGATTTTCATGCATGCAGGTGGGTTGTGCCCATGATTGATCATTAGGAATTCCTGTGGTGATACCTCAAATCCAAGAACGCTCACAGAATTTTCGAAAGAACCCTTCTCGCATGTAAAAATCCTTATTCGGAATCAATAGATAAATGAAAAGGCATGCCCGATAGAAATACCAGGCACGCCTTTTTTTCTCGAACTTCAAGCTTATTTTTGAATGCTGTATCCAGCCTGCAACCAGTTTGTGATCCCGCCTTTTAAGCTGTAAGCCTCGTAGCCTTTTGACCGCAGCCAGCGCGTCCCAGGGCGGCTGCGATGACCGGTTCTGCACAGAAGCACCACCGGAATAGAAGGATCGAGATCAAGCTGTTCAATCGAGTGGGGTGTATCGGTCAGGGGGGCAAATTGGGCTTCTGCAATCGTGCCCTGTTTGTATTCCAGGCCCGTCCGAGCATCGATGACCTGAATGGCCCGATTTTCTTCCAACCATTGATGGAAAGTGTCTGGATCGATCTCCTGGACCGGACCTAAAGGCAAGCGCCACCAAAAGGGTAAGCTGTTTTTCAAACTTGCTCCTCAAGCGTCAGGAACTCACCCCTGATAGCCAGCATCCGGCTGCCATCCTCAGCCAACTCATAAATTTCATAGCGCAATTGAATTGGCATCAGCTGCCCAAACATGGCTTGCGCCGGGCAGTATCGAACAGCAGATAACTCGATAGCCCTGCGAACGGCTGCTTCGTCAATGGCGTGACCGCTGACCTCATAATAGATGGTTGCGCTCGTAAAGATTTTTGGATGCTCTGCAGCGCGTTCGAGATGTACCCGCACTTCGAAATCGGTGACATCCTGGCGCTTCTTGGTCAGGATCGAAATCACATCCATAGCAGTGCAGCCTGCCAGGCCGGTTGCCAGCAGCTCCATGGGACGAAAGCCGCCGTTATCTCCGCCAACTGCAGGGGCGCTGTCCAAAGGCAGATGATAGCCGGTATCTGCGGTTCCATCGAAGCTCATCCGGCCGTTCCAGGTTACTTTTGCGTCCACAGTCATTCCTCCAACAGGGGGGTTACATATTTTTCAAGCATTTCACGGCTGATTGCCCCGGTCCAGGTCAATCGCACCTGTCCCCGGCGATCAATGACATACGAATTTGGCAGGGCCATGTTACGAAATGCCGCGATGGATTTCTGATCAGGGTCTGCCCACACTGGAAATGTCAATCCATACTGCTCGGCAAACTTAGAGACCTCTGAAACTGTTTCGCCAGCCTCGATCGCAATCACCGTAAAACCTTGCTCTTGGTGATCTTCAAAATATTGTTTTAAAGTTGGCATTTCTGCCCGGCAAGGGGGACACCAGGTTGCCCAGTTGTTTACCAAAATCACGCGATCCTGATAATCCTTCAAAGAACTTTGGCCGCCGGTGATATTGCCCAGCGTCAATTCGGGTGAAGGATAATCGACTGCCACAGGCACTGTCGAAGCGGAGCCGCTGCCAGGCGATTCTGCCGTAGTCTCTTTGGGAAGCAGGAAGAAAGCCAACCCACCCAGGATCAGCAAACCCGCTCCTATCAGAGCCATAGCTAAAATCTGGGGGTTGTTTCGATGCGTGGTATGCTTCTTTTTTCTTCTTGGCGCCATAGATATTTATCCAGTAATTGAAACCTGATGATCAGCGCAAGCCCAGGTATTTATCAATTTTAGGCCGGTCAAAACCAACTATAATTTTACCGCCGATATCAATCACAGGCACGCCTTGCTGGCCACTGCGCTTAACCATGTCTCGGGCAGCCGCCTGATCACGGGAAACATCGACATCTTTGAAACGTACGCCCTGTTCGCGAAAATATTTCTTTGCCATCCGGCAATAAGAGCAAGAGGGGGTTGTAAACAAGATCACACGTGGAAATTTCTTGTCTTTCGTCATAATGTTTTTCTCCTGGTCCTATCCCTTCGTTAATTCAGCGCTCGCATAATTTCAGCGACCAGGTTATCTTCGGGCATTGCTCCAATTGCAGTCCCAGCCCCGGCATTAATGGTTGTTTGGGGCACTCCGCTTACTTTAAACCGGTTGGAAAGTTCTGGGAACTCCGTGGCTTCGATCATCTCGGCTTCTACCATGGGACTTTCCAGGGCCATCTGGTGCGCCAATACAACTGCTTGCGGGCAGTATGGGCAAGTCGGAGTTACGAAAACCTGTAAGTGAACCGGTTTTTCCAGTTTTTTCAAGAATTCACGGGTTTTTACGTTCAGGCCTGAATCTCTACCTGAAACCAGGACCAGGTCATAAATCAGAGAGCTGAACTCGTGCCCCGAGGGTATCCCCGCATAGCGGATGCCGAAATCCAGGATTTGTTCACCCTCCAGACCCGCCAGAACCAATCCGGGGGTCTTATCAACTTTATACTGTGAGGCCATCGCGGCGTCATCTTGTACGTCATAAACAGCCAGGCTCAGCTTATCCGAAAGTTCCACTACTTCCTGAACCAACGCCAGGGTGTCATCGCAATACTGGCAATTGATCTTGTCCCCGAAGAACAACACCTGGACCGGATTTTTCAACTGAGTGAACACTTCACGGACCTGTTTCTTGATATCATCATTCAATAATTGAGCTGTCATTTTTTGTCTCCTTTGCCCCTACGAGGCATATCTTTTCGTTATCAGGTAAAACAACCGCCCAGAGCATAACCGCATACCGGGCAGGCAAGATTCAACATTCCATCATAATCCAGCTCACCTGAATGGCACTTTGGACACAGATCACCTACACGTGGAGATGCTTCGGATGATTTGCGCTGCAGACTTTCCGTCATTGTTATGACGAAGGGAGCCGAATCCAGTTCAAAGGAAATTTTGTTCTCTTTGTCTTCCATTTCATTTCTTCAGATGCATTAATTGCGTAAAAGGTTACATTGGTTAACGAAACACTGATACAAATTTAACGATCAGGTCCGCCTGTCCCACTTGAAGAACTCCCCAGACTCGTTGTTCAGTCAGGTAATAAAAAGGAGCTCGTGCATAAAACACCAGCTCCTGAGATATTTATCCGGTAACAACTCAGCTTGCGCCCAGAATTCGTTCACACACACGCCTGAGTCGCTTGACAATAGCCCATTTATTAAGGTTAGCCCGAATTTCAGATGTGTGGCGGGCAACCGCCGCCACACACCTGAAATTCAGAATCATTTTTCAATGCGCCATTGTCCAAGTCGTTTGACAATACCCCAAAATCAAGTAGCGCCCAATTTTGGGAGATGAAATTGTCAAGGTAGATCCCAATAATAGCCATGCAGTGGCATGCGATGGTGGAAACAGGCAAAGCATGTCCTCACGATGTGAATTTGTCCCTGATATCGAACCTGTCCGAAAAAGATTTGATATGGTTGTGGGTGGATACAGCGCACCCGCTCACAACCAGGTATTCTCTGGATTTCAGCAGATACTTACTTGATCCAAATTAATGCTTCAGAAAATCGTTCAATTCCAGGCTGTCAAACAGCCGCTCACGCAATCCATTCGGTACCTGCTCTTTCTCCGCCGTGACGTGATAAAGGTAAATAGTTTTCTTTAGTGAATCGACGACAACCTGGCAATCTTCACAGCCGCTCAAATGTCGTTCGATTTCGGCGCAGAGTTCAGCTTCTAAATCCCCATCCAGATAACCAGATAAGGAATGCAAAATGTGTTTGCAGTTTTCGTGTTCCATCAGTCACGCTCTCCTTCAGGAACGGGACGACGCAAATAATGCTCGCCATAATAATTCGTAAGATCTTCCCTCAGTCGCAACCTGGCTCGCGAGAGCCGGGTCTTTACCGCTGTTTCACTGAGATCCAGTACTTCGGCAGTTTCCAGGGTAGATAATCCCTGGATATCCCGCAAAACAAACACTACCCTCAGACTGGTTGGCAGTTTCTCAACTGCCTTATCCAGATAAAGCTGGGCTTCGCTTGAAAGCAGTTCTTTTTCCGGCAGACAGCACCAATCTTCAATCTGCAACGGGCCTTGTTCAGCATCCGAGGTTTCTACAGGCTCATCGATAGACACAAACCCGGGTTTCTGGCGACGGATAAGCATCAGCGCTTCGTTGGTGGCTATTCGGTAGAGCCAGGTAGAGATTTTGGAACGGCCGTTGAAACCAGAGATATGGTTGTAAGCTTTTATAAATGTTTCTTGTAAAACATCCTCAGCATCCTGAGGGTTTCCTAGTATTTTTAAAGCCAGCCGATAAATGACCGTGTAATAAGCATCGACTAATCTGGCGAATTCGGCCCGGTCTCCAGCCTGCAAAGCCTCAAGGGAAAAGTCTTCTTGATTTTGTTTTGTTTCACTACTCATTAGATGCATCCTGGGCAAAAAGGTTACCAGACAAATAAACACTATCTTGTCCGATTCTAACACACGAGATTAGCGATACTGTACCCTTTTCTCATGAAATAACCACAGGTTCTGGCAAAATAAGGTGTCAGCGTGGGCGTTTGCCCACGCTGACACCTTATTTTGCCAATAATTCCTATGCTCAAGTGTCGGAAGGGCGTGGAGAACTTGCAAAAATGAGTTCGCCAACAAGCTCTGAAAGATACAATACCAGATTAGCGGACTCTGGGAAATTTTGGACGAGCCGGATTAGAACTTGATCATAAAAAATCAAAAGACCCCAAGCTTGACGCTCACCGCCCAGCGTGCTATAGTCTGTTTTGGAAATAGAGCAGATTTTCATGCTTGCGGGTGGATTTTGTCCATGTAGTCTCTTTTAGAAACTGCCGGGGAGAACGATGGCACAATTCAGGGGATGATACCCGGGCAGTCAAGGTTTTCACTGTTCAGACTTGGAAACATGACAGCCTGCAATTTTGCCAAAAGCCTGAGCGGTTCACCTGCCTCAATAGCAGGGATCTTCGGGAATTCCTGAGGTGGCATCTTCAAATCTGGGGCCATCTTACAGAGTTTTCCAAAGAACAAAAGCAGTCAACAGGCATAGATGCTCACGATTGGAGGCTGGATTGAATTCTTTAACTTTAACGACCGACTTTGGCCTCAAAGATGGTAATGTCGGGGTCATGAAAGGCGTTATCTGGGGTATTGCGCCTCACTGCCTGATTGCAGATATTAGTCACGAAATCAGCCCACAGAACGTACAAGAAGCCGCTTTGATTTTGTTCCGTTCCGCCCCTTATTTCCCCAGAGACACGGTCCATGTGGTCGTCGTTGATCCTGGTGTAGGTACAGAGCGGCGTCCAATCGCTGCCCGGCTCGGAAATCAAAAATATATCGCGCCTGATAACGGCGTTCTGACTTTGCTCATCGAACAAGCTGAGAAAAAAGGTGAGGCAGTCGAGTTTATTCACCTCAATATCCCCCGATTTTGGCGCCCGGATGTAAGCCACGTTTTTCATGGTAGAGATATCTTTGCCCCCACCGGCGCGCACCTCGCAGCCGGCGTACCAATGGTAGCCATGGGCACGCCGCTCGACGACCCGGTTCGGATAGTGTTTCCTCGCCCGCAACCAACCCAAAACGGGTTTCAAAGCGAAGTCGTCCACATCGACCACTTTGGAAACGTCTCTACCAGCATCCGCATTGAAGATATGGGCATGGTAGAAAAAATTCAGCTCGAAGTAAACGGCGTAAAAGTACCCGGCCTGTTCCGTACTTTTGGCGAACTTCCTCCCGGAGAACTGATGGCGCTTTACGGCAGCACTGGCAGCCTGATTATTTCAGAAGTCAATGGAAGCGCTGCCAAAAGGCTGCATGCCAAAATCGGCGATCCTATCAAAGTAGAATACCTGACCGATACTCCCGAGCAATAAATTATGGCTCCAGCACCCGCCCTGCAGGTTGAGGCGCTTTCTTTTCGCTACCGTGACCGCCAGGAGCTTTCGCTCAAAGACATCGCCTTTGAGGTTGCGCCAGGTGAACTCTTATTGGTCGCAGGGGCTTCCGGCAGTGGAAAAACGACTTTCATCCGCTGCGTGAATGGGCTCATTCCTCGCAGTTACAAAGGCGAACTCACCGGCCAAATCCATCTGCATGGACAAGATATCACCGATCTTACCCTGGCGCGGATTTCTCAAATCGTTGGCACGGTTTTACAGGACCCTGAACGGCAGATCCTTGGATCGCGCGTTCGCAATGAAGTGGCTTTCGGGCTGGAAAACCTGGGCTTACCAAGATCTGAGATCGTCCAAAAGGTCGCTGAGGCCCTTGAATACTTGCGGATATCACAACTCAAAGATCGTGAAACCTTCAGCCTGTCAGGCGGTGAGAAACAGAAAGTGGCTTTAGCCGGTGTGCTGGCGATGAACCCGAGCATCGTTTTGCTGGATGAGCCTTTGGCGAGTCTGGATCCAGCCAGCGCCCAAGAAACCCTGAAGCTCGTTCGCAAAATGGTTGATGAAGGCATGGCGGTTGTGATGGTTGAACATCGGGTTGAGGATGTTTTAAAAATTAACCCGGACCGGGTACTATTCATGGAAGCGGGCGAAATGCGTTACCTGGGCCCGGTTGAGGGGTTAAATGAGGTAGTTGATTATCATGAAATCAAGATGCCTGCTCCAGTGATTTTGGAAAGGGCATCCAAGGAGCCTGCCCCTCCCCACCTGGATATTCTGCCAGGGGTCCAACCCGCAAAACAAGCTGAAAGCCAGCCACTGGTCGCGTTCCAAAATGTGAGTTTTTATTATGAACGCGGCAAACCTGTCTTACAAGCAGTCGATTTGAAGATCCAGCGTGGGGATGTCATCGCTGTTCTGGGGCCGAATGGCGCTGGAAAAACGACCCTGGTCAAACATGCAATTGGCCTGCTCAAACCGAAACAAGGACAGGTGTTGGTCAATCAGATCGATACCCGCCAGATGAGCATCGCCCAGATTGCCAATACGCTCGGATATGTCTTCCAAAGCCCCAGCCATATGCTGTTTGCTCCATCCGTTCACGATGAATTAGCTTTCGGGCCAACGAATTTGAAGCATAAACCGGATGTGATTGAGGAGGAGGTGCAAAAAGCGATTGAAATAGTGAACCTGAAGGGCAGAGAACAGGATCCGCCTCTGGCGCTTTCTTTCGGCCAGCAAAAACGGGTCAGTATTGCAGCTATTCTGGCAATGCAATCCAAAATACTGGTCATGGATGAGCCGACCGCCGGTCAGGATTACCACAATTACATGAGCTTCATGGATTCCATCTTGCAGCTGCCCAGCTTTGAGGCCATTCTGTTCATCACCCACGATATCGATCTGGCAGTGATTTATGCCAACCGGGTTCTCCTGGTTGATGAAGGCGCCATTATCCTGGATGGCCCGCCTGAAGAGGTTTTGAAGGACCAGGAGCTGCTTCGCAGACATCGCCTGGTACCCACCTCGTTGTTAAAATCGAATCTTGAGTATCTTTCTCAAACCGGCGAATTCATGCGGGCGGAAGCACTGGCCCATTTCTCCAAATGATTTCACTTAAACGCGTTCTCTCACAGGAAATTCCAGTAAAGACCCCACCAGTCAATAGATTGGAGCAACCTGTAACTGGCTGCTACAGGTTCCACATGTAAGGAGGAATCCGATGGATCGCAAACTTCTTTCTGTCATACTCGCGCTTGTGTCTGTTTTCGCAGTTTTTCTGCTGGTAGTCTGGATTGGCGGCTCCATCAACGAGAGCCTGCAATTGGATGAAACCGCCGCCCTGCGCTTTGTCTTCGTCGGGATCGGGTTGCTGATTGTTTTCCTGGTTTATTGGTTTACCAGGGAAAGCAAAATCTGGGAGGTGGGGACCCGCGAGGTGGTTTACATGTCGATTGGAGCCGCACTCTATGCAATTTTCTCCTACATCTTCAATGGGACCGTCTTCGCCGTGCCTTCTGTCAGTCAGGTGGCATTACGCCCTGCGATCGCGATTCCTATGTTCTTCGGTTATACCTTCGGGCCTGTCGTCGGTTTTTTCACGGGGGCCGTGGGCAATATGTTCGGAGATGCGCTGACCGGTTTCGGACTGTCGCCTCAATGGAGCATTGGCAATGGACTGGTTGGCATGATTGCCGGAATGGTCTTCCTGTTCAAAGATAAGAAGCGCAGTATGAACACAGTTTTAATCATCAGTGCCGTACTGGCTGTACTGGCTTCGATCATTTACCTGCTCAATCCTACGATCGAAAACATGCTGTATTTTGCTCCTGAACAAAACATTTTTGGGGATCAGCAGATCACTCTGTTTGCGGGCCTGTCAGCCCTGGTCGGGTTCATTCTGGTGTTAGCCGTCCGTTTCGGATTCAGCCAAAATATTGATATGGCCGCTGCAGTCACATGGGGCATGCTAGGCAACTTCATCGGGATTGGCTTTGCGGCGATATCGGACATCTGGATTAATGGGTTTTCACCCTCAGTGGCGATTGTGGGTGAATTCTTACCTTCGGCTGGACCGAACCTGATCTTTGCCGCGATTTTGGTGCCGCTGCTCGTCAGCGCCTACGCCGCAGTCAGACGCCAGTCAGGGCGTTGATGCGGGGATAACGGCCCACCAAAACAAGCAAATATTCTGACTCAATCCAGTTGGGTCTTTGGTAATTTCTATGGCGGTACCTCAGATTTGAAGGTGTGAGTGTGCGGACGCACGTTCACATCTTCAAATCTGGGATTTTTCGCAGAATTTCCTGAAGAATAATCCAGTTGGCGCAGTCAATATCCTGGATTACCTTTATAATTTAACCGCCAGACTTGAAAATCCGGCAGTTTTGGTAACTCCAGGTAGAACGCGAGAGAAATCGGCGGCAGCGCCGGCCGTTTCTATGTAAAGGCCTGGATCAAGTAAGGAGGAAAAGTATGCGAAGAACACGAGGCTGGCTTTATTGGATCTGGTCGCTTACCCGGGTCAGTCTGTTGGTACTTTTATTATGGCTATGGTTGCGCTATCAGGAAGAACAAGAACAGGGACCCGCTCAACCGATCGAATTGAAAGACGAGGATCTGCCAGAAAGAAGACCGGCCGAAACTTCTACTCTTTCAAGCCAGACCACGGTTGTCCATAGGTCGGCGTCCAAACCCGATGATCTAACTCGCATCAAAGGTATCGGTCCAAAAACCGCACATATTCTCCAACAAGCGGGCATTTCATCATACCAGGAACTGGCTGATACAAGCATTCAAGAAGTTAAAGAACTGCTGGAAAAAGCCAATTACCGGCTGCTCGATCCAACCACATGGATTGAACAGGCCAGACTGGCAGCAGACGAAGAGTGGGAAGAACTGGACAAGCTCCAGCAAGCGATGAAAACCAATCGCTGAATAGTGATTGTTGAAAATTTGCGTGCTTTCACCACAATCCACATATTTTGAATGCTCCCGAGAAATAGAAGGCTATCAATGGATCAGATCCATACTGGCGAAGCTGCTCGCCTGGCTTACAATCCGGTAGAGCTGCTCCAGCACCTGATACGGTTTGACACAACCAATCCGCCAGGCAATGAAGCAGAGGGAATTCAATACATTGAGGAATTGTGCTCCCAGGCGGGCATCACGACTACGATTTTAAGTCGTACGCAAGGGAGGCCCAATCTGATCGCCCGCTTGCAAGGACAGGGAAACGCGCCACCCTTGCTGCTTTACGGGCATCTGGATGTGGTCACAACGTCCGGGCAGGAGTGGAGCCACCCACCCTTCGAGGCTGAAATCAGTGACGGCTATCTGTGGGGACGCGGAGCACTCGATATGAAGGGTGGTCTGGCGATGATGGTAGCCGCTTTGCTGCGCGCCCGCTTCGAAGATCTGCCCCTTCCAGGCGATATCGTTCTGGCAGTAGTCAGTGATGAGGAAGATGGCGGAGATGATGGCGCCAGATTTCTGGTGGAAAATCATCCCGAGTATTTTAATGAAGTCCATTACGCCTTGGGTGAATTCGGCGCCTTCAGTATGACATTTGGAAAGCAGCGCTTCTACCCAATCATGGTTGCGGAAAAACAAATTTGCGCTTTAAAAGCCAGGATACATGGACCGGGCGGACACGGTTCTATGCCGCTGCGTGGTGGAGCAATGTCCAGATTGTCCAGCCTGCTCTACCGGTTAGAGAAACGCCGCATGCCGGTCCATATTACCCCGGTCGTTCAGCGCATGTTCGAGATGGTTGCCGCTCATCAAACCGCACCCGCCGATATGATTTTTCATTTGTTGCTCAATCCATCCCTGACGGATCGTGTGCTGGGCCTACTTGGAGAACGTACTCGCGCCTTTGATCCCTTGTTGCACAATACCGTCACCCCGACGATTGTTCAGGGCGGCAATAAAATCAATGTGATCCCTTCTGAGATTGAATTGGGATTAGACGGCCGACTGCTGCCAGGCTTTAAGCCGGACGATATGCTCGCAGAACTGGGAGCAATAACCGGCAGGCAGGTTGAAATAGAGGTCGTTCGATATGACCCCGGACCGCCCGATCCGGATTGGGAAAAGTTTGATGTATTGGCGGATATTCTGCGTGAGGCGGACCCGGATGGCATCCCAATTCCTTTGCTCTTGAGTGGGGTCACTGACGGCCGTTTCTTCGGTAAACTGGGCATCCAGACCTATGGATTTCTCCCCATGCAGCTGCCGCCAGATTTTAATTTCTCGGCCACGATCCATGCTGCCGATGAGCGCATCCCGGTTGATGCCCTGGAATTTGGCGCACGGGCGATCCTCAAAGCCATTCAAAGGATTGGCTTAGAATAAAAAGTAATTACTCAGGCTTGATTACAAAATATGGGCGAAACAGGTGTGCTTGGGGGCTACGCCCCCAAGCACACCTGTTTCGCCACAATTTCCAGGCATTGCCTGAGCAGTTACAATAACTATATTCGATTGACTGTTAGGGTTTACGAAAAAGTGAGGCTGCCGTGCTGGTTACCTGGCGGTATAGAAAACGCGATTCTTTGATCCAGAGTTTCGATCCTCGCGCCTGGATTATTTTTTTTATCAGTTTCCTGGCCTCTACCCTGCTGTTCTGGGATGTGCGTTATCTTAGTTTTTTTCTGGCGATTGCCTTACTGACCGTTTTCACCTCCGGGATTAAATGGCAGGAAATGTCGCGCGCCTGGATATTCATCGGAGGGTTTATCACTTTCTTTGCGCTGCTCACATTTCTCACCGGCAGAGGGGGCATGGAAGTTTATCAGCAGGAACATCTCATTCGGCAAATCACCGCACCCTTCACGATATTAGGCTGGCGGCCTACCCTGGATATCACGATTGAGCGCGCTTTTTTTGCGGTCAGCCAATTCGTAAGAGTTTTCAGCATCGCCAGCATGACCATCCTGATTCCATATTCACTTAATCCAGCCCATTACGGCATCGCCTTTCGTGGCCTCGGACTGCCAGATAAAATCGCCTACGCCATGGATTTGACCATGCGCTTTATCCCCTCCTTCGGCCGTGATTTTCAACTAACGCTCGACGCTCAACGCGCTCGAGGCTATGAACTGGAAAATTTACGCGGCGGGCCAATTGCCCAGGTCCGTAAGATGGCCCCATTAATTATCCCCGTCACCATACATGCCATTATCGCCAGCGAAGATATCATCGATGCAATGGATCTGCGCGCCTTTGGTATTGGCCCACGCACCTGGCTGGAACAACTACACTACCGGCGACGAGATTATTTCCTGATCGGATTAGCCGTATTTATCTTTGGATTGTCAGTCGCGTTCTCGCTGATTGGGTTGGGACAGTTCTGGGTACCAGAAGCAGTGATTACCTTCTTTGGAGGCTAAATGGCGATCTGGCCAACCACTGTGAAAATTCAAAGCGATCAGATACCAGCCAGATCCTACCAATCTCACCTGACCTGAAACCACCCGCCGCCCATGACGTTCTCACTCGAAAACCCGCATCTACAAATTGCCATCCCGGAACCAGCCGATTTCTCCTGGTCGATCTACAGCCGCAAATATCCAAAAACCTGCTTTATCAATGCCCGGATGAAATTTACATACCGGTCGAGCGATGCTCGTCAATGGACGACCGATCATTTCCAGGGTTCTGGCCAGCCACATCGATCTGTAACGGGATCGCCGCTCGGCCATTTGGAACAGGCATCCTGGATTTCCCTGAGCCAAGACAGGCAGCTTCGCTTAACCCTGACTTTCGCTTTGCCTCAGCGAGCCTCCTGCCTGCTTTGGAAAGTGGACATTGAAAACATAAGCAATGTACCCATGTACCTGGGTAAAATCGAGTTATTGCGTCTGGCTGCCACCAAGTCCTTAAAGCCGGGTGATCCCTTGCCTTTCTGCTTCGGGCCTGCCACCAGGCCAGACGTTGATCTGGCTTTCTTTTCGAATGGCTGGCAATCCTGGAATTACACCGGAACCTATAGCTCCTCCGAGCAGTATCGTTCGACGCGTTTGGGGCCATTCACTACGCCAATGCGGGTTAACGCCGGCAGGCCCCGTCCAAAAACACCCGGGCATATCGTCAGTGACATGTTTGGGGTCCTTGGAGATCGCAAGAGCCGTCTGGGCGCTTTGATCGGATTCCTTTCACAGCAAGAGAACTTTGGGACTATCGAAACGCACCTGCAAGGCCCCCGGCCCGATTTACGTCTATGGGCTGATGGAGATGCTGCCCGGCTGGACCCAGGGCGACGCATGACGACCGACTGGGCTTACCTTTCATTCATTAATCTGGATGATCCTGACCCGCTGGGCGATTATTTTGACTCCGTGGCGCGTCAGCACGGGCTATTACCACCTATGTCCGAAAACATGGCCGCCAGCTCAAGCAATCACTGGACGGCCACACCGGTCGGTTGGTGTTCCTGGTACTATTATTATGGGCAGGTCACCGCGAACGATGTACGCACAAATTTAGTGCAGGCCCGCCAATTAGCAGACCGGCTGCCTCTGGAAATGATCCAAATTGATGATGGCTTTCAAACCAAGGTGGGCGATTGGTATTCATTTCAGCCAACTTTCCCGAATGGCCCGGCGCCGCTGGCCAAAGAAATTCGAGCCGCCGGGTTTACCCCAGGGATCTGGTTGGCGCCTTTTACCGTGCTGCCTGGGTCTAAGATCGCAGCCAACCATCCCGATTGGCTGCTACGGGGTCGTCTGAACCGCCCGGTCAATGCTGGATACAGTTCATGGGGAGAGTTCAGCACAGCCCTTGATCTGACCCATCCAGAGGCGCTCTGTTATGCCCAGGAGGTCGTACAAACCGCGGCCAATAAATGGGGTTTCCCTTATCTGAAACTCGATTTTCTTTACGCAGGGGCGTTACCGGGCAAACATCGCGATCCAACTCGCACTCGAGCCCAGATCTTGCGCCATGGCCTGCAGGGTCTGCGGGATTGCGTGGGTCACGAGGTTACCATTTTGGGATGCGGATGCCCCCTCGGACCGGCTATCGGGCTGGTTGATGCAATGCGAATTGGAGCCGATGTCAGCGATCGCTGGAAGCCTGCATTTGCAGGAATCGAGTTCTTCTTTGAAGCTGAACCGGATTACCCATCCACCCGCAATGCACTGCAAAACATAATCACTCGGACAGGCATGCACCAGCGTTGGTGGGTCAACGATCCAGATTGTTTGCTCGTTCGGCCCAACTCAAAGCTATCGCTCGCGGAAATTCAAAGCCTTGCGACTGCGATCAGTCTGAGCGGCGGATCGCTTTTCCTTTCAGATGATTTAGCTGCGCTGCCGGAAAACCGCATCATGTTGGCAGCCAGCTTGCTGCCGCTGCTTCCAGGCCGAATGCAAGTGATCGACTGGTTTGATGCGGCCAGGCCGGCTTGCCTGCGCCTGGATCTGAATAATCAAACCGGATCCTGGTCTTTATTGGCAGTATTTAACTGGCAAGATGAACCACGTGACTTAGCCCTGCGCCCGGTCGAATTCGGATTAGACCCCAAGCAAGCTTACTGGCTGCGCGAATTTTGGGCCCCCGAAACGCATTACCTGTCTCAAGATGACACCACGGGACTCGCATTAACCAACACCGCCCCTCATGGTGTCCGGTTGCTGGCAGTGCGTACTGCCTCGAACAGCCAGGCGTGCTATCTTGGCAGCAATCTACATATATCTCAGGGGCTGGAAGTTTCTTCCTGGAACCCCGGCGTCCACAATCTGCAAGTTCAATTAGAGCGGCCGGGAACCTGCCAGGGAACGATTGAGATCTACCTGCCAATGCCTCCTAAAGGCGCTACTCTGAACGGCCGCCAGATTTCCTGTCATCCGGGCGGCGAAGGACGCTATAATTTCTACCTCGATTTCAATAAAACCGCGAAACTAAACCTGGCATATTAACCGCTGGCCTGGGACTTGCCCTTAATGCAGGCATTCGCAAGATTCCATGCGGAAAAAGGATAAACCCATGCATGCTCCTGATCCAACCCTGGCTCCGTTTTTCAATCCGACCGGCGTCGCCATCGTAGGCGCCTCACACGACCCAACCAAGCTGGGTTACGGACTTTCCCGTAACCTGGTTCAGAGTGGTTACCGAGGCACCATCCATCTGGTCAATGTTAAAGGAGGTACCCTGCTTGGCCGGACAGTGTATCATAGCCTGGCCCAGGTCCCCGACCCAGTCGATCTGGCAGTATTGCTTATCCCTGCGCAGTTCATGCCCCAGGCCATTCGCGAATGCGGCGAGCGCGGCATCCACGCTGCCATTGTTGCAGCAGGGGGGTTCCGAGAAACAGGCCCAAAGGGGCAGGCCTTAGAAGAAAAATGCCTCACAATCGCCCAATCCTATGGCATCCGGTTGATCGGCCCCAATTGTATCGGGTTGTTGGATACACACCTGCCGATCGATACAACCTTCCTTTCACCTCCAGGGCCTACGCCCGGAGACGTGGCTTTTATCTCGCATTCAGGTGCGATTTGTGCGGCCGTGATTGATTGGGCCCGAGGCCAGGGCTTTGGTATCTCCCGCCTGGTGAGTTTGGGCAACCAGGTGGATGTCAATGAGACCGATGTGCTGGCACCAGTTGCATCCGATCCGCATACCAGCGTATTGACGCTGTATCTGGAGGGAGTCAGCGATGGGCGGCGGTTTGTTGAAGAAGCGCGCAATGTCACTCGCCAGAAACCAATCATTGCCCTCAAAGTGGGTCGTTTTGCCAGTGGGCGGCGGGCAGTCGCTTCCCATACCGGCGCACTGGCCGGGCAGGAAAATGCGTTCAATGCAGCCTTTCGCCGGGCAGGAGTGATCCGGGTGGAAACCAGCGAGGAGTTATTCGATTGGGCGCGGGCGCTGGCCTGGTGTCCTCTGCCGTCCGGTCGAAATGTAGCCGTGCTGACAAATTCAGGCGGCCCGGGTGTCACTGCCGCCGACGCCCTGGAAGCTAATGGGTTGAAACTGGCCGAACTATCGCCGGATACCGTCAACGCCCTGCGCCAGATGCTCCCTCCTTCGGCCAGTTTTCAAAATCCGGTCGACATGCTGGCCTCAGCCGCGCCCCAAGATTATGCCAATTGTTTGCGAATTCTCCTGTCGGATCCTCAGGTGGACAGCGCCATGGTAATCCTGCCGCCTCCGCCGATGCATACAGCCGGCGGTGTCGCTAAAGCGGTTATTCCCGTGATTTACACGGCCGATAAGCCAGTGGTGATTGCCTTGATGGGCGAACGGCTGATCCAGGAGGCTGTCGAACATTTCCGGGCTGCCCGGGTACCCGACTATCGGTTCCCCGAACGAGCTGCAGCCGCCCTGGCAATCCTGGTGGAACGGGCCGAGTCTCTGGCGCACGCCCAAAATCTCGACGAAACAGCTTACCAGGCTGCCGATCTACGACCGGAGATCGTTAAAGCCCTGATTGGTGAACACGTTTCAACCGAGGATGGTTTCCTGCCCCAGGAAACGGTTCAGCAAATTCTGGCTGCCTACGGTATTCCAGCCCCAGAAACTGTCCTTGTCCGCACGGAAAAGCAGGCCCAGGAGCAGGCGCGACGCTTAGGCTTTCCACTGGCCTTGAAAGTGGCTTCACCGGATATTCCTCACAAGTCGGATGTCAATGGCGTTCTGCTTAACTTAATGGATGAACAGGCCGTCTTAACCGGTTTCCGCCAGGTGATCGAAAACGCCCACCGGGCGCGACCTGAGGCGGAAATTCTTGGAGCTCATTTACAACAAATGATTCCCACCGGTCAGGAGGTCATCATCGGGGCGGTGCAGGACGCCCAATTTGGGGCTCTGGCAATGTTTGGTTCAGGGGGGACAGAAGTTGAGGGGCTTAAAGATGTAGCCTTTGGCTTAGCTCCACTACCGCTTCAGGAAGCAGAGCAAATGCTTTCCAGCACCTGGGCCGGGCGTAAAATGGCTGGCTACCGCAATCTGCCTCCGGCCGACCGTGAAACTACTCTGGACATACTTTTACGGCTGGCGCAATTGGCCGCTGATTTCCCCCAGTTGACCGAAATCGAGATTAACCCCTTACGAGTATTAAAAGACGGGCAGGGAGCTTACGCCGTAGACGCACGTATACGCCTGGGTTAAACTGCCGTAGACTTGCAAGTTCAATGAAAGGCCCCTTCCACGACAGTTAATAATTGCTGAATGCCACGTTCTACAGGCCGTGTCAGGATATACTCATCCAGCGTGTGGGCTCCGCCTCCTTGGGTGAGCCCGATACAGATGGCAGGATAGCCAAGGCTAAGAGGTATGTTCGCGTCTGTTGAACCCACCCCCAGGCGCGGCTCAATCCCAATTTCCCGTAACGCATTTTTGGCCAACTTCACAAGCGTGTGATTTGGAGAAAGTTCGCCAGCCGGGCGCTTGCCAATCACCCGAGCTACCACACTCACATCCGACGTATTGGCTTTTTCAACACTTGATTCCACTCGACGGGTCAACTCTAAAAGCTCTTCAACGCCTTCCGAACGCAGATCCAATTCCAGTTCAGCTCGGGCTGCGATCGTGTTGACGGTCGTTCCCCCAGAGATGACCCCGACATTTACCGTGGTGCGCGGATCTTCCGGGAGTTTCAGATGGGTTAATTGGGTGGTTAATTCAGCCAGGACATGAATTGCAGACGGACGCCCGTAATCGACCCAAGAATGCCCGCCCATGGTTTGAGCCACAATCCGATAGCGTTGCACGCCCAAACCGCGGTGATAAATCTGGCCTAAAGCCATTCCTTCCAGTATGAGGTAAGCACTGGCTTGCTCGCCGAAACGGTCGACAACTGCCCGCATTCCGACCAGATCTCCCAGGCCTTCTTCGCCGACATTGGCCACCAGCCACAGGTCACCTGGCAGGCTGCGAGGCTCGCCGGCATGTTTTTCGCGTATTGCCCACAGCAAACCAAATAAACCGGCTACACCCAGACTATTATCACCAATCCCAGGGCCAAAGATCTTGTCAGATGTCCGGCGCATCGCCAGATTTGACCCCGCCAAAAAAACTGTGTCGATATGAGCTGAAACCACCAACGGGCGCACGTTAGCTTTACCCGGCAACCGGGCATAGACATTACCGGTAGAATCCTGGCACACATCATCCAAACCAGCCTGGATAAATTGCTGCTGGATAAAAGCTGCGCGTTCCTGTTCCGCAAACGTTGGAGCTGGAATTTGCTGAATTTTAATCGCCAGGTCGAGTGTCCGATCTACCAGTGCAGGGTGCATTTTATACCTTTCGAATGGATTGCTGTAATGCTTCCAACCGGGCTTCCGCCAAACCGGGCAGCGCATCCAGCGGGTAAAATGGTGTGTCCCCTTCCAATGCCAGAGAGGCTGAGATACTACCGTAAAGAACCGCTCTCAATGGATCGTAGGTCTTGCGGTAACCAGCCAGAAATCCTCCGCAGAAAGCATCTCCAACCCCAGTCGGATCAATCGCCCGAACCGGGTAGGAGGGTATCTCCCAACGGCCCCTCGTGGCTGCATCATAAAGAAATTGGCCGCTCTCTCCGCGCTTAATGACGATGATCTCACAACCGTAGGCCGCCAGCGCTTCGGCCATTTCCCACAAATCCGAGCTTCGCCCTTCAAACAGCGAACGAATTTCTTCTTCTGAAGGCAAAAAAGCCGTAAGTCCTGTAACCAGCGCCGGTACATCCCCCCAATAAATCGGATTCATATAGCCGCCTGATGGATCCAACGTGACCGTTGTAAATTCTGCCTGCCGCAAAACCGCCGGTAAAACGGAATGGGTCAAGTAGTCCAGCGGGCATAAATGAGCCGCGGTTGCATCTAGAAAATCTGGAGGGATATCAACCTGGCGCAACGAGGTCGGTAGTAATCTGGTTCGACTGGCCAGGTTATTGGATTGGTCCCGATAACCGAGCAGTGATCTCGGGAAAGGCTCTCCCAATCTCGCAAACTGGGTAACCGGATCATCCTTGGAACGCTTCCGATTCTCATTGTAAGCAATAAAGGTACGCACATCAACGGGTTCGGGCAAAATCCGCACCCCGCGCGTATCCATTTTGTGACGGGCAATCGTATCCAGCCAATCTCGAGGAAAATCTTCACCTACTCGAGCGATCAATCCGGGTGGGGGATCCGGTTCCCAGACGGCCAATCCAACCGCAGCGTATAACGCATTTCCGCCCGGCCTATCTAAGTTGAGTTTCCCAGATGGCAGGATAATGTAATTCCGGTTGAGTTGTCCGGCAAACAAGTAACGTGGCAAAGCGCGTTCCATTGCAAAAATTATACGTCATGATTGTTGAAATGGGAAAATTTGGGGTACCACCACAGGAATTCCCAATGAACCGAAAATTTCCTGCCGAAAGCAGCATTCGAATGTTGTAGAAAGTGAGATGTGCGAATGCCCCCCTGCCAAATTGAAGCCCTCTGGGTCATTCCTGCTTACGTGCGGCCAGCGCCAGGAATACATCTTCCAAAGTCGGTTCGACCTGTTCCAGGCGAACAATGTCAATCCCATCTCGGTTAAGCTGCTTGCGAAGATCCTCAGCTTCTGTTTCGATGGGAGTGATCGCCCGCAAGTGGTCCCCGGCCAGACCGGCTCGCAATACACACGGGCAACTTTCCAGCGATTTCAAGGCCGGCATCAGCGGTTCGGCAACGACATCCCAGGCTGCACCGGGCAATGCGTTCTGCTTTAATGCATAGGGCGTGTCTAAAGCCAACAGATGCCCGGCGCGCATAATCCCAACCCGGTTGCAGTATTCAGCCTCATCCATGTAATGCGTGGTGACCAGAGCGGTAACGCCATCTTCAACCAGCCGATAGATCAGGTCCCAGAAAGAGCGCCGGGCAATCGGGTCTACCCCACTGGTAGGTTCATCCAGGAACAATAATCTTGGCCGGTGCACGATCGCTGTCCCTAACGCCAGCCGTTGCTTCCACCCCACCGACAGCGCTCCTGCCCGCACTTTTTCCTGGCCAGATAAGCCCACCAGTGTTAGTACTTCTTGCAACCGTGATCGGTCTGTGACGCCATAAACGCCGGCATAAAACTCAAGATTTTCCTGAACAGACAGATCATAATATAGAGCAAATTTTTGAGACATGTACCCCACTCGCTCCCGCACCTGTTCGGCCTGGCGAAGGACGTCAAAGCCCAAAACCTGAGCTGTTCCGTCAGACGGGATTAGCAGTCCCAATAGCATTCGGATCGTCGTGGTTTTGCCTGATCCATTTGGACCTAAATAGCCAACCACTTCGCCAGGTTGAATGGTGAAGGTAACCCGATCGACCGCCACAAAATCTCCAAAGCGCTTGGTAAGGTTTTGCGTCCGGATCACATGTTCGCCATATTCTGGATCAGACAAATGATCGTTTGCATTAATTAACCTCATCGACCGACCTCCAACAATTGCATGAATACATCTTCCAATTGGGCTGGGATCTGTCGCAGCCGCTCTATTTGTCCTCCCTGAGTGGGGATCAATTCCTCTAAATAGGCAATGACCCGGGCAGCGTCGCCCTCAGCGACCCGTAGATGCATTCGGTCGCCAAACATTTGGAGATCTTGAACGTTAGGATCCGTTTCTAAGAGTTTACGCAGTAAAAACAATGGCTTGCCGGCCAGTTCAAGGACCTGCCCTTCCAGTTGAGCCCGTAATTGAGCCGGTGTATCCTCCACAATGATCCGCCCACGCTGCATAAATCCCACCCGGCTGCAGCGAGCTGCTTCATCCATATACGGCGTACTGACCATAACTGCTGGACGCTGGCCGTTCTGATCTTCTTCAGATACCAACTGGAAAATCAATTGCCAAAAATCCTGGCGCGTTACCGGATCAACGCCAGTCGTCGGTTCATCTAATAACAACACATTGGGACGATGCACTAACGCAGCAGCCAGACCCAATTTTTGTTTCATACCACCCGAGAGCTGTCCTGCCCGTCGACTGGCAAATTCGTCCAACCCAACGAATTTCAGAATTTCCATACTCCTCGGCCGCCAATCTACAGCAGACAATCCCCGGACCTCTGCAAAAAACCGGATATTTTCAAGGACGGTCAGGTCTTCATACAGCGAAAACCGTTGGGGCAGATATCCAATCTGACTACGGGCTTTTTCTGTCTGTTGAAGCATATTCAGACCGTGAATCAAGATCGTTGCCGGTTTTTCCCGATTACGGTCCGGGAGCAGGGCCCCGCATAACAACCGCAAAGTTGTTGTTTTACCTGCCCCATCCGGTCCAACTAAACCATAAATCTGGCCGCCTTCAATTTGGAGATGGACCTGCTCGACCGCGGTCACTTCGCCGAATGTTTTGACCAGATTCTGAGCGTCGATCATCAATGCCATACCAAACCTCAAATGCTTGAATCATTGAATGCGTTAATTCCCAAAGCTTACATCGGCCGGCATTCCGGGCTTGAGTTTGCCATCAGGATTTTCTATGGATAGCTTGACGGCAAATACCGTGGTGCGGCGGCCTTCCGCCGTCTGCACGTTGCGGGGGGTATACTCAGCCTGATCGGCTATATTTGTTACACTGGCTTTGAAAATCTCGCCCGGAAATGAATCCACCTGGACCTGGGCAGTCTGGTTGAGTTCGATTTCTCCGTAACGATCTTCCGGCAAATAAATGGTGATCGTCAGGTTATCCAGACGAGCGAGAGTGATCAGGGGCGTGCCTGGCTGAGCGACCTCACCCGGTTCGATCGAACGGTTGAGGACGACCCCATCCATCGGGGCGAGGATCTTGAGCTTTTCCAATTGGGATTGGATAACCTCGACGGCGGCCTGGGCCGAATCGACCTGCGCCTGGGCCACTGCCAGTTGCACGGTGCTGGGATCAGCCTGGGCAAGCGCCAGTTGAGCCTGCGCCAACGCGAACTCTTTCCTGGGCAAGCTGCAAAAGATCCGGATCAGGTCCATCCTTCACATCCTGGTAGTTCCGCTTCGCATCGGCAAGTTGTTGCTCGTACAAGGCCAGATTGGACTGGGCGACCGCCATATCATATTGATTGGAAGTACCAATGATATTGTTGTAGCGTGTCACCGCATTATCATAATCTCGCTGCGCGGCTGCCAGCTTAGCCTGTAATGCTGCCCGCATAACGTTATCCTCAGAACGCTTCTCAAAAGGCTCAAACTTGTCTTTCGCTTTGTCCAATCGGTCCTCAGCCAGGATCATCGAAGCATGAGCCGCATCCACGTCCACCTGGTCTGCATTGGCAAGCATATTATCGAGTGTCTGTTGGGCCAAATCCCGCCCCTTATCGATATCCGCCATAACTTTTTGCGCCTGTGCGGCTGCCAAATCGGCCTGATCATAAAGGTTATCCAACGCCTGCTGGGCATTGGTGAGTTCCAGTTTCGCTGCCGATACACCTTGCTGGCGTTGCTCGTCGGTTGGCCCGGCAGCCACCAAATTAAAATTGGCCTGAGCCACTGCCAAAGCGGCTTCAGCCTGGGAAAGCTGGGCCTGCAGCAAAGACTCATTCAACTGCACCAACAGTTGACCCCGTTTGGTGGCCTGGCCTTCGCTGACGAATACTTCCGCCACATTGCCGCCTAACTCTGGAGCGATCTGAACCTGGGTCGCTTCAATTGTCCCAGATGAGGCCAATCCGCTTGCCTGGGCTTGTATTTGTTGACGATCGAAGTACCACCAGGCGGAAACTGCCAGGATAGCAACCAGCAAAACAGGAATTATTCTTTTGGGATTGGGGTGCATTTTTTACTCCTTATCGCAAACAAGTCGAGCGTTCTTTAGCTTCCATTTTGTGTAATTCCAGATTCTCCCATCGAAAAACCTCAACCAATTAATCCAAACGCTTGCGGAAGCGCAGGGCCGCGATGGCCATAATGGCCAGTCCAAAGATCGTCAGAGCAATAATTTCATTCATAAGCGCGCTTACACCGACACCTTTCAGCATCAACGAGCGAATAATGACCAGATAGTAGCGCAGAGGCATCACTGCAGAGATCCACTGCAAAAGCTTGGGCATGGCCTCGATGGGGAAGAAAAAGCCGGACAGGAAAATGCTGGGAAGCAAGGTCATCCAGACGATCAACATTGCTTCTTGCTGCGTGTTGGCAACTGTGGAAGCCAGCAAGCCGATCCCCAGCCCGGAGAACAGGAACAGGCCGGATAGAAGCAGGATCAAAGCTAGATCGCCGCGAATGGGGACATGAAACCACCAGGAACCAATGGCGAGCACCTCCAGCGTATTGAAAAACGCCAGAAGGACATAAGGGAGCATCTTGCCAACGATCAACTCCCAGGGGCGGATCGGCGTGACGATCAGCTGCTCGATCGTGCCGCGCTCCCTCTCTCGCACAATGGCAGTTGCCGTCAATATTGAAGTCAGTGCAAAAAGGATCATGCCGATCACGCCCGGAACCATAAAATATGCACTGACCAGGTCGGGGTTATACCAGACCTGGGTGCGCACATCCAACGGCAAGGCCAATCCGCCCGGCTGGCCGCGCCGCGCCAGCCGTTCGGCCATCACATCCGCCCCTAAGGATTGCCCGATCAGTTGAGCGGCAGAAAGGGCTGTGGACGCCACAGTGGGGTCGCTGCCATCCAATATAAAGGCTACCCGGGCAATTCCGTTCGTTTCCAGCTGATCGCCGTAATCGGGTGGAATAATCAACCCGGCCCGGACCACACCGCGATCGACCAGATCACGCAGCTCCTGCTCTGAATCAATCTCGTATCCGATATCAAAGTAATCGGCTGCCCGATAGGCATCCAATAAGGCCCGCGCCGATGGGGAACGATCCTGGTCCAAAACTGCCATAGGCACATTGCGAACATCATTCGTGGCTGAATATCCCAGCAAAAAAAGTTGCATGACCGGCATGACCAGAATCAAAACCAAAGTGCGCGGATCCCGCAGAATTTGAATGAATTCCTTCCGGATTAATGAGACTAACCGTCGATTGATCATTGCCCCTCCATCGATTTAGGGTTCAATATTCCGTGCAAATAAATATCCAACATGGCTTCCATTCCGTTTTCAGTAAACTCTGGTGGAGCCTTGGAAGCAAATATATATTCACTAATCAGGAAGGCGAACAGAAAGCCAAAAAATGACCGGATAATCAGTGCAATTGGGATGGACCGCATGCGGTCAGGAGCCATACCCTGAAAACGTTGGGCCACCTGCACTGCCATCGGAAAGATACGCGTAAACAGCGCCTGGACGTGAACACTATTAAATTCAACAATCTCAATAAACATCAAATTCAAGAATTTTGGCCGCCGATTGATTGCAGCAAGCATCTCATCGGCCGCATTACGGATTACATCTTCGATCGTGTCGCCCTGGGCCTCCAATAATGCTGGAATTACTTCCCGGTAAGGGTGATAACGCTCGAATACAGCTTCAAAAACAGCCTCTTTGCTGGAGAAGTGGTTATACAGGCCTCCTAAAGCAATCCCAACCTGACCAGCGATCTGACGCATTGAGGTACCATGATATCCCTGGCTGATAAACAAATCTTGGGCGGCTACGATGATCTGTTCACGGGTGAGTTCGCCCCGACTGAGACTCTCATCCTTATTCAATTCCATACAACCTCCGAAATATGAACGAACGTTCGTTCACGGCACAACTACATCATACACCGTTTTACAAAAATGTCAATCCACCCAAGGACAGTTTTCAGGTCTTTTGGGAATTCCGGGAGGAACACCATATTTTTAGGCCCAAGACCTTAAATCAAAAACCCCCGGCAGTTGCAACCGCCGGGGGTAAACCTTTCGTAATCACTTCAGACCATCATTTTGGCAAACAGGCTGTCGCATCTGGCAGCCATCACAAAATCATTGCGATGCAGTCCACCAATCGCATGGGTCCACCAAAAAATGGTAACTTGCCCCCATTCCAGCACAATTTTAGGATGATGGTCCTGTTCCTCGGCAATTTCGCCGACTTGATTGGTAAAGGCCAAGGGGCGAGCAAAATTCTTGAACTTATACACGCGTTTCAAGCGGCGCTCGCCGTCGATGGTAATAATCTGCCATTCCGGAATTTGTGGCAGGTATTCCTTCATTTCATCTTCGGTCACCTGCGGTGAATCGCCCTTACAGGGAATACATTCCATTTTCACCAAGTCAGCCATCGTGTTCCTCCAACGTTCAATTCAAATCTACAAAGAAAAACCGTATTTACTCAGTCCGATGTAAAAGTGTGGGCGAAATGGGTGGGCGTGGTGGTCGTACGCCCACCACGCCCACCCGTTTCGCCAGTTATTCTTGCCATGGCTGAGTAGTTACCAAAAATCTATTTGTCCCCTTCTCCCAAAGCAGCGACCGACCGCAATAATCCCAAAACCAATAACCCTAATCGAACGCCTTCGCCTGCCGACATCGAGGGCTTGGTTCCATCTCTTTCAGCCTGTTGAACGAATAAATAAGCCGCTCCGACACCTACAGCCGCCCCAAGCGCCGCTCCAATCAGCAGGACTTTTGGTTTCCAGTTCTCAATCTCATCAGTTGTCAATGACATGTGCTCCGTTGTCATAAAAGGTCCTTTCAAATAGTAGCTGGTAGGAAGTTATCAGCCGCTAGGAAATTGATCAGCGCCCCAGCAGAGAAACGGTTGATGATGGTGTAGTGCCAACCTCAAGATTTATCCTGCAATAAAAAGCTATTGCCGCCGCAAGCCTTTCGATTTACGAACTGCTTTTATCTTTGCAGTAAAGCTTTGAATACGCAATACCGGTTCAACGATGGAATCGGTGATTTTCCGAGTTCGGAAACCGATCAGATTAATAAAATCCTGTAACTGGCGGGCATATCCTGGCAAGGTTTGAATCAACCAAATGACGCCATAGGCGAGCGCCGCCATCAGGATCAAAAACAGCAAACATAGAAAAAGTTGTGGAACGATTAACCAGATTAGAGAAGTATCACCCCAGCGACTCACGGCATCATCCGGGCCCAGCGTAACCAGCACCGACCCAAGCAAAAAAATCACCAGGCCGATGACAAAAGGAATGGTAACCTGAAGCAATACCTCCCGGCGATGAGCGCGGTGGGTAACCGGATTACGTTCGGGCAAGGTAGAGGGTTGATATTCACTCATAAAATATATTTTAACACGGATTTAGTTTGCTTATTCGAGGGTCTTCCGGAATCTCTGTGGTGGGTAGAAGATGTGGGGCTGATTTGCGGGTCAAGCCCGAAAATCAGCCCCACATATAGCCTCGGCCACAGGATTTCCCAAAGAACCTTATTCGATGAGAACAGAACGGTACTGTATCCTTCTGAGTTTGTTGGCGAAATCATTTTTGTGAAGTTCATACTCTTCTATCCCACTCACAGGAACGGGAAGAAACGGCGAAATGATGTGTTGTCGGGGGCAGCTACCCCCGACAACACATCATTTCGGCCATTATTGCGGCCCGGATTACCCGGGAGAAAATTGATTTGGACTTCGCCAACAAACTCTCGTTCTCTCATGAAAATACCCATAAAGTCATCTATATCCAAAACAATGATATATAAATGAATTTGTATCTACTCAGGCTTGCGTTGGAAATATTGGCGGAAAAGGTGAAACCGCGGCATGAACCAGGCCTGAACGTTGACCACTTCAAATCGTCATGCTACAATCGTTCAATTATCCGGCCATTTTGGAGCGCCTTCATCGTGAGCGAAAATAAACATCAATTACTGCTGGTTGAAGACAACTACGACTATGCCAGTATTTTGCAGCTCATTCTCCGTACACACAGCCCGGGAGAATTTGAAATTCGGCACGTATCCAGCCTGATGCAAGCAAATACGGTATTAGCTGATCAAAACTTTGACATCATACTGCTTGACCTGACCCTCCCTGACAGCGATGGTTTGGAGACGATCACCCGGGCCCACGCGCATGCGCCGAATACGCCTATTGTCGTGATGACGGCGCTTACCGACAACAAAATTGTCAACCAGGCCATCAAAGAAGGCGCCCAGGATTATCTAATTAAAGGCGTCCCCGATGGGGCAACGCTGGTGCGCTCATTACGCTATGCCATTGAAAGAAACCGCACATTCGCCGAAATGCAACGTCTATCGATGATCGATGAATTAACAGGCTTACTGAACCGGCGCGGCTTTCTGAATGCCGGCGAACGCCATGTTGGCATTGCTCGTCGGGCCCAACGTAATCTTTTGCTGTTCTTCGCCGATTTAGACGATCTAAAAACTGTAAACGATCGCTATGGACACCTTGAAGGAGATCAGGCATTGAGGAATACTGCCAAAATGCTCACATCCACTTTCCGATGCTCGGATGTTATCGCCCGTTATGGCGGCGACGAGTTCGCTATTCTGGCTATCGACGCCGACGGCGATGCGATCGGTATGGCAGATCGCCTTAAAGACAATCTCAAATCCTTTAACCAAAAAAATCTCAACCCTTATCCATTGTCTATCAGTATCGGAACAGCGCGCTTCGAGCCTCATAGCAACCTATCCATCGAAGAATTATTGGGCGCTGCAGACCGAGAATTATATAAACGAAAAAATCGCAAAAGCGCCGGGTGAGCAGACGGCAGGAGAACTGTTCATAATCCTCAGTTACCTCGCTTTTTCGACAAGTATGCTTGACTTTTCCGTATGATCCATCTACACTAACTTTATGCTTGCCAGGGTCTACTCTTGCGCCGTTATTGGACTGGATGGGGTCATCGTCGAAGTCGAAGTGGACACCAGCCAGGGCTTACCCAAAGTCATCATCGTTGGGTTACCCGACGCGGCTGTACAGGAAAGTCGCGAGCGCGTACAATCGGCCGTTAAAAATTCAGGCCTGCAATTTCCCCGCCATTCAGTCACCGTCAATCTAGCCCCGGCCGCTGTCCGCAAGGAAGGTCCAGCTTACGATCTGCCGATCGCGGTTGGCGCCTTAATTGCCAACGGGCTTATCAGCCCCCATTGTGTGGACGAAGCTCTGGTGATCGGAGAGCTTTCTCTGGACGGCAGCGTGCGGCATGTGCGCGGTGTGCTTCCAATGGCTGCTCTGGCGCGCCAGCAAAACTTTAAGCGCATTTATTGTCCGGCTTCTGATGCGCCCGAAGCGGCTCTTATCCCCGATTTGGATGTCGTCCCAGTGGCATCCCTGGCCGATTTATACGAGCACCTTACCGGGCGAAATCCAATCCCTTCTCAAAGCCCTATTGAGGCTGATGAACTGCCGGTCAGCGTTCAGACGGACTTCAGCGAGATCAAAGGCCAGGAACACGTCAAAAGAGCGCTTGAAGTGTCAGCGGCTGGCTCTCATAATGTATTGATGATCGGACCCCCCGGCGCCGGTAAGACCCTGCTGGCGCGGGCCATCCCCAGCATTTTGCCCAAAATGTCGATCGACGAAGCCCTGGACGTGACCCGCATCTATTCGATCGCCGACCAACTCCCCCCGGACCTGCCCCTGATCAGCAACCGCCCTTTTCGGGCCCCGCATCACACCATCTCGCACGCCGGCCTGGTGGGCGGCGGCAACATTCCCCGCCCTGGCGAGATCTCCCTGGCCCATCGCGGGGTGCTCTTCCTGGACGAATTGCCCGAATTCGGCCCCAGGGTTCTGGAAGTGCTGCGCCAGCCAATCGAAGACAAGGTCGTCACGATCAGCCGGGCCCATGGCTCGCTCTCTTTTCCAGCTAACTTCCAGTTGATTGGCGCAATGAACCCCTGCCCGTGTGGCTATTACGGCGATTCGCTCAAGCCCTGCACTTGCTCGAACAGCACCATCACCAAGTACCAGAAACGCATCTCGGGGCCGCTGCTGGACCGGATCGACATCCATATCGAAGTCCCCAGGGTGGAATATGAAAAACTGAGCGACCAACGAGTGGGTGAAACATCCTTTGTTGTTCAATCCAGGGTCGAGGCTGCCCGCCAACGCCAGCGTGAGCGCTTCAACACGGAAAGACTGATTGCCAGCGGGATCAGTTGCAACGCCGACATGCGCCCGGCCGAGGTGCGGGTTTTCTGCCAGCTGGACGAAACCGGCCGCTCGCTGATGCGCACCGCCATGAGCCAGCTACAGCTCTCTGCCCGAGCCTATCATCGTATTCTCAAGTTGGCGCGTACCATCGCCGACCTGGCGGACAGCGATGGGATCGGTCCGCAGCACCTGGCGGAAGCCTTGCAGTATCGGCCGAGGGGGATTACATTTTGATTATTTTCAAGGCAGCGCTGTTCCCAAACACGATTTTCGTGGGGTGATACGTATTGCAGACTTTCATCAAAAAACACATCGATATATTTGCAGCCGCGATTGCCTTCGGTATTTGGTTTTCATACACTTTTTTATATCCTGTCCACGGGATCGATTGGTTAGAATCGTTCAGGCAGGCCTCATTAGGGAACTTCCAGTATATGGTAATCCCATACTGGGGCTTATTTTTAAGCTGGATTCCCGCACAATTACCGGAGCCATTTGGTTTCGGGCTTTGGATAGGTGTGGGAATAATCCTGCTTTTCCTGGTAGCGCGCTATCTTAATACACCCATTTGGCTTTTCCTTATCTCCTACCAATTTAACTGGGTTGTGTTCCATGGTCAGATCGATCCTTACGTGATTTTTGGCATTATCTTTGGCTTTTGGGCAGTACGGAACTCAAAACCTTACTTTTTAGGCATAGCTTTGATGGTCGCTTTGATCAAACCTCAGATAAGCTTGTTACCCGCCTTAATCCTGTTCTGGTGGTCGCCGGATAAAAAGAAAACCGTTTTGGTAGCTATCCTGATTGGGCTCGCATCGCTGGCGATTTGGCCAACCTGGGTATTTGATGTTATCCAGAGTCAATGGTCAACTTTTCTAAGCCGGGAAGCAAATATCAGAGCTAATACCTCACTTGGCTTGCCTTTGACGATTTCAATTCCGTTCGTTCTTTTGTCTTTTGCAATCAGGCTTGAGAGAAAAGACAAACTTGTTTTGCTGCTTGCAACGAATTTACTGGTCGCCCCATATTCTCCTATATACAGTCAGCTAGCCTTACTGGTGATGGGGCTACCATCTATCTTTTACATTTTTGGTCTGATACCTTGGATCGTTAGTTTCGCCTTTGGACCTCATTGGGGGTGGGCTTTCATTTTCCCATTACTTCTATGGCTATATCTGGCCATACCTCCAATCTGGTTAGCAACCCAATACCGTTTTAATAAATTGAATTTGTGAATGTCACTGACCGAAAACCAACCTTGTTTAAGCTGATGGAGAAGATGGCATCAGGCTGATTGCCAGCGGGATCAGTCGCAACGCCGATATGCGCCCGGCCGAGGCGCACACCTTCTGCCAGCAGGACGAGACCGGCCGCTTGCTGATGCGCACCGTCATAAGCCAGCTGCAGCTCTCAGCGAGAACCCATCACCGCATCTTCAGGCTGGCGCGCACCAGACAATGACGTGATTGGGCCGCAGCGCCTGGCTGAGGCCTTGCAGCACAGGCCGTGGAGGATGGTGGGGTAAACAGGTATCTCGCTCGACCAATTCCAACGGAACCTCTAAAAAACGGTCAGGCCGCATCGTTCGTTATCTTGGCTACATACCCCCGATCCGATGACGACCCTCAAGAAATTTGCTATTCTCGTAATGTTTTAGCCAGAGCGTAGATTTCCTTGGTATCCAGAATCACATCGGCTTTAAACAGGCTCATGATGGCCGCTTTGTGCACCTTCATTTTCAGATGGCCGATACCCAATCCCCCGAAGAAAACCATCCCGTCTTTCGCGTGGCCGCGCCAGTGGGGTTCGACACCCTCAATCCCGTAGGGCGGCGCAACATTCAGGTCAGCCAGCACCTTGATGCTTGGGTGATCGGCCAAGTCCGATTGACGCAACAATTGTACGCCGGATGGACCGGTTGCCAGGATCACCTGTGCACCGTTCAAAGTATCCAGCATCTCAACTAACGTATCCACTGCTTGAATCTCGAATCCTGCCTCATCGCCTAATTGCTGGGCTAAGGTGAGATCGTGGCGAGCCCGTTCTTCGTTCCAGGTCTGGGCGAATATTTCACGTGGCAAGCTGGTGACCAACACCCTGGCCCCATCACTGGCAAGCAGCTTGGCGGCGCGCAATCCCACCGGTCCAAAGCCGCTTAGAATGACCGCCCTAGCATCTCTCAGGGAAATCGTACGCTCGATTAATGCCACTACGGCAGCCGAAGCTGTGTTGCAACCGTTTGAATCGAGCATGACAGATAGACAGTAGGGTTCAAACATGACATTTTTAGCCGCCTGGAGAATCTCCTCGCAGGCGTCAACTTGCTTGCCACCAACAAAGATGGCGGTCTGGCGCAAGTCTTCCCTGGGACGGGTAAACATCACGCCTTGGAGCAGGCCACGTACATCCTGGGGTGTAACCTCGCCATAACTCAGTACATGATCGACCCCGGCTTCATAAGCAGTGATAGTGTCGAAAGTGCTAGGATATTTATCGCAATCCAACTGCAAAAGCAGTTTCCTCAAAATCTCTTCCGTCATAATCCACATGCCTTTCTGAAAAAGCTATTCTCAACGTGTGCATAAATTCCACAAATTAACTATAGTACGAAAAAGTCGTAGAGGGAAGATACCCGGTTCAGAGATCCGCCCATTAAAAGCTAACGTTAAGTTTGACGGCAGATAATCACGTACAATGCTTTGCAAAAGCACAGCGGGAACTTTTGCCTGCGCATCGAGTAGTTGGATAGCCTTTAAGAAGATTATCAGAATGCTAACACCGAATACAGGCGCACGAATGTACCAAGAACCTATCCGAAAATTGTTATTGTGGTTGTTGATGCGTGCTCCGCACGCATCAACAACCACATACCCTTTCGAATTTTCGGATAGATACCAAATGTTTATGGATTTGAGGCCATCTGAGGATTCTTTCTAGACGCCCTCACATTCATTTATTTCAAGCCATGGTTAAAGCACCGCTAAATTTCCGAATAGCATTTGAAAAATCATAAAATAACCCAACCCAGAAATTCCCAAAGAGCAATCATGGGCGCAGCCCACCCGCAAGCATGAAAATCTGACCTATTTCCAAGACAGCCAATACTCCTCACAGAATCCTAAAATTGCATACCTGATATAATACGGACAATTACAATCATATATACCGACTAAGGCGTGTTTTTTAGGCTTTGGGGATTTCCTCTTCTCCATCGCCTTCGACCGCTCATTTTTCAATAAAGATTTTAAGGATTTAACCCACATGGAATTAGCTTACCGTGCGATTAAACAGATCATTGAACCCCAATACGTCATTGAAGGTGCCGACGTGCTCTTACGCCGCTCATTTGGCCCGCGGCGCGAAAACCTGTATGACCCGTTTCTACTCTTCGACCACTTCGCTTTCAACAACCCAATCGAAGGTCCGATCGTGGGCTTTCCAACGCACCCACACCGGGGGATTGAAACAGTCACCTACATGCTGGAGGGCAATGTTCGTCATCGTGACAGCCTGGGTAACATGGGCGTCATCGGCCCGGGCGATGTGCAATGGATGACCAGCGGGCGTGGCATCATGCATGAGGAATTACCCCGCCGCGGCCCAAGCGGCTTGATCAGCGGGTTTCAATTATGGGTCAATCTGCCAGCTGCTCAGAAAATGAGCCAACCTCGCTATCAAGAAGTCACTGCCGACACAATCCCTGCTGTCGAAGAAAATGGCATCAAGGTGCGCGTGGTCGCCGGGGAATATGGCGGGATCAAAGGACCCGTCACGGAGATCGCCGCTCGCCCGTTATACATGGATGTAGATCTGGAACCTGGCGCAACTTTCAGCCTCGCTGTTCCTGAGGAACATACACTGATCGTTTATGTTTTTGAAGGTGAAGGATTATTCGGCTCACGAGATACAGAGCCCGGTGAATTCGTAGAATCGGTACGTATGCTGGTGATGGAAGCCGGAGACCATTTCAATGCACAGGCAGGACCAGGCTCAAACCTCCGTTTTATGCTCATGGCAGGGGCGCCTTTTAAGGAGCCGATTTTTCCTTACGGGCCTTTTGTTATGAATACCCAGGCTGAGATTCAGCAGGCATTAAGTGATTTGCGTAACGGGACATTTGTCCAGGCGTGATCAGCGACCCGAGTGCTTCTCCAGGAAAAAAGTTTGCTTAACCGCAACGTTACGATCTTAGGCTTAAGCCAGGCCCTCTCGATGAGTGGTCCACCGATGATTGTTTTAGTAGGCGGGCTGTTAGGTGTCGAATTAGCCCCATCACCCGGCCTGGCTACCTTGCCAATCTCTCTCATGGTGGTCGGTCTGGCTGTAGCGACCATACCGGCGGCCTTGCTGATGCGCAGGATTGGTCGACGGAAGGGCTTTGTATTGGGCGCTGTTCTAGCGGGGTTGTCCTCCCTGCTGGCAACATTCGCAATTGGCTGGGGGAGTTTTGGGTGGTTCTGTTTCGCAGTTGCGATGATTGGATCGACCGGGGCCTTTGTCCAACAATATCGTTTTGCGGCTGCAGAATCAGTCTCAACCGACCTGGCTGGAAGAGCAGTTTCTTTTATCCTGGTTGGAGGCATTGTTGCCGGCTTTCTCGGGCCTCAAATTGCCAGCTGGAGCCGTGATTGGATACTACCTACTGCTTATGCTGGCTCATTCATCGTTTTGGCCAGTTTATATTTCATCGTGGCCCTTCTCATGGCTGCGCTGTTCAAGGATATCCCCACTTCGCTTATCGATGTACAGGAAGAAAGTCGTCCATTGCTTCAAATCATTACGCAACCTTTTTATATCCTGGCGGTGCTTTCAGCAGCAATCGGATATGGCGTAATGAGTTTCATCATGACAGCTACCCCGCTCCAGATGCATACGATGAGCGGATTTTCCCTGCATGATACGACCCTGGTGATCCAGAGTCACATCATTGCCATGTATATCCCATCCCTTTTCACTGGCTTTCTCATTGAACGTCTGGGATTATTACGAACTCATGGTCACCGGGCTTATCAGTCTGGCGGCTTGTGTTCTGCTCGCGATCATCAGCGTCGATTTGCTCCAGTATTGGGGCGCTCTGGTCCTGCTGGGTATCGGATGGAATTTTTTATTCGTTGGAGGAACAGTGCTGTTATCCCATAGCTACCATAATTCGGAGCGATTCCGTGCTCAGGCATTTAATGATTTCACGATCTTCGGTTTACAGGCACTGGCGTCTTTATCGGCGGGCACCATTTTATACCGTTATAACTGGGCAATACTAAACTGGATCAATGTACCTGTGTTAGTTGTATTACTGGTCCTCCTATTGAGCTATCGCAAACGGCTGCAAGTCAGGCCTGAACTCCCGATCGCGTGAAACATTATGGTCCAGAGACGGGTCGATATCTGGGCTCTTGCGAGGGGCTACCTCAAAAAGTCCCATGAGCGCCGAAGAGGTATACTCAAAAGTTGTAGAAAATGAAATGTGGTGTTCGGTTTAGCCGGCAAATTGCCGGCTAAACCGAACACCACATCTACATATTTTGACTGCACCTTGCTAAATTCCAAAGAAGTTTCTTTGGGACTCTCCCAGAGGAATTCCCAATGAGCCCAAAGAACCAAGAAATGCATACTGGATAAAAATGATATAATTTACCAGTATTGAATGTCAATTAATTTTTTCCAGATTTAGAAGGCAGGCACTATGGCAAGCCCAAATTCACCCAAAAAATTGAAATCTGTTATCACCTGTGATATGGAAGGCCGGATTGAGACTTATAACCAGGGCGCTGAACGCCTGTTTGGTTATAAACCCGAAGAAATCATTGGCAAAAAAAGGGTTTCACTTTTCTCCCCTGGTCTGACTGTCCTGGAACACGTGCCCAATTGGCTTAAAATCGCCCGTGAAGAGGGAGAGTTCAAATCCACCACTGTGTTCATTAACCGGGATGGCACCCCGATCCCAGCCCGAGTCCGGATTACCCCCACATTCCGCAACGGCCAGCAGATTGGTTACTGTGGCGTCACCGAAGAATTGGAAGATACCGATCCGTCTCAAGTCGCCCCGCACATCAGTCTTTCCACGCGCATTTTCGCCTGGCTGGTTATCACCCGGGCACCCTTCTTGACCGCAATCCTCATCCCCATCCTTGTTGGGGCCGCCTGGGTCGCATATAACGGAGTCGTCAAACCATTCCCCGCCGGCCTGTTTTGGGCCACCTTATTTGCAGGTGTCTTCCTCCATATTTCAGCCAACACGTTTAACGATTATTTTGATTGGGCCAGTGGGACGGATAAAGCCAACAATAATTATTTCCAGCCCTATTCCGGCGGCAGTCGTTCAATTGAGTTGGGCCTGATCAACGAAAAATCTCTGTTTCGAGTTGCGCTCACCTCTCTATTGATTTCAGCCTGCCTGGGCCTTTATCTGGCTGCCGCCAGCGGGGTTGGTATTTTGCTTTTTGGCATTTTCGGCGCATTTTCAGCTTATTTCTACACAGCGCCGCCGCTGCGGTTAGCTGCACGGCGTGGTTTGGGAGAACTACTCATTGGTTTGAATTTTGGCCCTCTGGCGACCGCCGGAGCAGTTTACGCTCTGACCGGCCAGGTCAGCCTGGGCGATTTTCTGGTTGGTGTACCCATCGGGCTGCTGACAACCGCAATTCTGTGGATCAACCAGTTCCCGGATGCCGAATCAGATCGCCAAATGGGCAAAATCAACCTGGTCGTTGTCCTCGGCAAAAAAAGAGCCCGCTGGGGTTTCTTATTCCTGCTGGCAGCTGCTTTTGGGCTGACTTTGTATTGGCTCGTAAGTGGGGTATTACCCCTCGGCGCGATTCTGATTCTGGGTGGATTGCCTCTCGCCTGGAACGCCGGTCGGATCGCATTACAGGAATACGATCAAAGGACGCTGGTCCGGGCCAACGCTGTCACAATTCAACTGCAATTGATCGCCGGTTTGTTATTGGCCGCTGGTCTTCTTTTCAGCAATCAGCTCAGCCAGCTCATTCAAAAATGATGTTTCCTGAAAGCGAAATAGGTATGCGTGGGAGTGTACACTCCCACGCATACCTATTTCGGCAATAAATCCCAGGCATTCGCTGAGTATTTACAACTACCTAAAAAGAAGAAAAGCTTCTGCCTTATTTTTTTGGAGTAATTAGCCAGAGAGCCACTAACAGGGGTAAATATTCGCCAATGAGTAAATGATAAACACCCCCATACTGAATATACCCAACAGCAGCAAACTAACCAGCAATCCGCCCAAGGAATTGAACCCTTTATCTCCGAATTGTTTGCGATTAACCCGTATTGCAAACATCGCGCCTACCGCAATCACTGCAGCCAGTAATAAAATAAAAGGTGTGAAAGGGAAACAGTTACGGGACATTGCGTGAGGGAACTGACCTCAATCCGGTGTGGAGCAGACGTAGGAATAGTTTGTCTCGATACGAAAGTAAACCAGACTACTATGGTAACACCGCGCAATTGCCAGCTATCATAATAAAATATTAAACCAGCCTTAAATTTTGCTTATAAACTTCTCCAGTGAAATTCTTGGCAGCCTTGGAAATAGGGCAGATTTTCATGCTTGCGGGTGAACTGCGCCCATGATCGCTCTTTGGAAATTCTTTTGGGGGAGAAGAAAATGTGGTTTTCACCACATGCGATGCACCCTACTAATTGGAAGCGGAACAAGCTCGAATGTGAAATCTTTCGAACCTGGATCAAACCTGAGCTTTTAGACCCCCATCTACCTGGCCATCTTTTGGTAGCCAGATCGTAAACTGGCTACCGGTGCCCACCTGGCTTTCAACCGTAAGGCGACCTTGATGAGCAAGTGTCAGATTCTTGGCAATCGTCAGACCAAGCCCCATCCCCTGCTTAATACGCTTTTTCTGGGCACCTCGGAAGAAGGGAACAAAGATATTTTCCAGGTCTTCATCGGAAATCCCCGGTCCGGTATCCTCAATTCGGATCCAAACTTCTCGGGTGTCATCCCCTGCAGAGATCGTCACCGTCCCTCCACGAGGAGTATATTTGATGGCATTATTGAGCAAATTGCCGATCACCTGTCCCATACGCAAGGGATCGATACTTATTTCTGGCATGTCGGCAGGAATTTGCTCGCGCCAGTGCAACCCTTTTTGAGCGGCGCTCAAACGGAATTGCCCCAACCGGCTGTCGATCCACTCGGATAATCGAACCGGTTCTCGATCCAATTCAAGCACACCTAAAACCTGGTCGTGCAATTGCGAAAGGTCTTCCAACAAATCCTGAAGAATGGAAGTTTCTTCTTCCATTCCTTCCAATAATTCATCCAGAACGGCTGGGTCATCCTTGGCCCCTCGGCGAAGAACCTGTATGCCAGTTCTTAAGCCCCCTAACGGTCTGCCCAACTCATGGACCAAATTCGCCAGCAACTGGCGCCGGTCTGTTTCCAGGTCATGCAGACGGGCAACTAAATAATTGGCTGACTTTTGCAAAGATTCGATCTCTGCCGGTCCCTGTTCAGGCAGACTATCCGTTCGATAACCGGTGGATAATTCACGGATCGCGCGGGTAACATTCTGAATTGGTCGACTGATGTAAAATGCCAGGAATAAACCCAGCAAAGCACTGAACACAATCCCTATGGATAAAATGGCAAAGATCAAGTAGCGGAGACGCAACAATAAATCGATCACTGTTGCAAATCGGTAGGTCATCCGTACAATCCCGATGACCTGATTCTTATCGTCAAAGACCGGCACGAGCACATCGACAACCTCGCCTTGCATGGCCTGGCTGAAATCAACCCGTTTGATCGTTCTTCCTGTCAAAGCCTCTGCAATCCAGGGTTCATTCAGTATTGTTCCCAAGCGATTTGCGTCCGCCTGGTCGCTTGAACCCAAAATTCTTCCCTGCTGATCAAGGATCATCACCCGGGTGGTAGTGTCTGGCTTGCCATAGGAAAGGACTTGCTGGGCTAATTCTGTGTCCTGAAATAAAAGCGTCTGCTGCCGGGCAATCTCACTGATAACCAGCGCGTCATCCGCCAGTTGATTGACCAGGTTAGGCACAAAAAACCGATTGCCCAGGATATACACCAGGGCAATTCCCATCAGAGGGATAATTATGATCGAGGGGATAATATGGCTCAGGGTTAATTGTCCCCGCAATGAGCGAAACATCAAGCTCCCTGCGGTTCTAATTTATACCCTACGCCATGGACAGTTTGGATGCGCTGAGGATTATCCGGATCAGCCTCAATTTTCTTGCGCAACCAGCGAATGTGGACATAGATCACCTGCGGTTCACCGATAAATTCCGCACCCCATACATTGGCTAAGAGATCACGCACCGGGACGACTTTGCCCGGTTGCATGGCCAGAGCGTGCAATAAGTCAAATTCACGCGGTCTCAGGTCGATTTCATGCCCACCGACAGTCACCTGATGAGCACCGACATCGATCAATATGTCGCCGACGACCAGGGGTTCCGAGGCCTCAAAGAGCTCGCGAGAATCGCCAGCCCGGCGCAACACAGCTTTAATATGGGCTAAGAGCACATCAACATCAAATGGTTTGGTGATGTAATCGTCCGCTCCAAGCTCCAACCCAAGAACCTCGTCGAGATTACGCCTTCTGGCAGTCAGGAAGATGACAGGCAGCCCCATTTTATTCTTAAATTGGCTGAGCGCGTCTAATCCATCCATTCCAGGCAAACCTATGTCTAGCAGAACCAGATCAGGGGGATCCCTGCGCGCCAACATCAATGCGTCTTCGGCATTGGCAGCGTTGCTGGCGCGATATCCGGCTTGCTCAAGGCTCAAACCGAGGCTGCGGCGCATCAAAGCATCATCATCAACGATCAATATATGTCCTGCCATAGATCAACCTTATCTTATTATGAAACACGAACGAACTTGGGCGATTAATTGAGAAGACTAAATGGTTCCCTCGCTAAATACCTCTTGGAAGAAGAGCAAATTTAATGTTCGTTTTTGTGCGGCAAAGCCGCACAAAAACGAACATTAAATCACTTTTCAAAGTAAAAGGACACCTCTAATGTATTGACTTTAGCCATTTGATGTCACCAAAAGGCAATCAAACTGTGCGATATATTCTCGATGAAACGACAAATAATCACGCTGTCAACAATCTGGCGCAAGAAAGCAGCCTCTTCGGATATCTCGATTGAGGCACTGACGGGTAAAAGCTCCTAAAGATTGGTATTCTCCAATATAGTATGCAATCAGTCTGCTATGATGTACAGGAGTGTAAAGTATGTTCAGAGGGATATCTGTTGGCGTCTTAAAGCAACGCAAGATTTCCCCTTCAATCGCAAGTAAAAGTATACTATTAATCATGAACAATTATGGGGTCAATTCTTTGGGAAATCCTGTGGTTGAGGCTATACGTGGAGGTACTCCAGATTTGGGGATATGAGCGTGCGGCTGAGGTCGCACAAATTGAACACCAAATCCACAAACAATTGGTTCACCCGGCACTGTATCCTTCGGAGTTTGTTGGCGAAGTCTGATACACTGTCTCCTTTTCCCCCTGACTCGTAGAAGTGGGGCGAAATGAAGTGTTTACGGGGGCTCGGCCCCCGTAAACACTTCATTTCGCCAAAATTTCCTATGCTCAGGTGTCGGAAGGGCGTGGAAAACTTTCAAAAATGAGTTCGCCAACAAACTCTCCTTCGTCCATGATATTCATTTACATCTCGCTGGTAAGGAAGGTTATTTCATGAGAAAAGAAGCCAGTATCTCGGAATCCCTGTCGGGGCGTCCACAAAGTCGAAAGTCTTTGGGCTAACGAGACTTATGAAAGTCCTGGAATCCATATTGGAGCAAACAAAACCAGGGTTGGCTGCGGATGGAAAGATCCACCCGCAGCCAACCCTGGCAATTAAAAAGCAAATTATTCAGGGAAGTGCTTCAACCGGGCGCGTCTCATCTAACTGACGCGTTCCAGGCACCCTGGATGGTTGTGCTACTGGAAGGATAGTTTTTAAATATCCCCAAAACATCATACCTACACCGACGCTCATCGCAAGATACAGATACTGCTGGTGCCCCAATCGGGTCAGTCCGCCTCCAGCAGCAACTGTCAATGCGCCAGCCGCCAGCAGGATTAACCCGATCATCCGTTGACGCATAATCCCTTTACGCCAAAATATCCAGGCGGACCACAACGCGCCCCCAACCAGAACCAACGTACCCAGGCTGTTGACTGTGATCGTCAATATGGTCAGAGGGGTTGAACTCACCAAAGCATGCCAACCATCGGTCGTTAATTTGGCCGTGTCAACCTCAGCCAAATTGACCAAGCCCAATCCATAGCCGGAGGCCAATATCATCACCCACAGGCCGGCTCTACGCAGCCACTGTCGCCGAACTATGACCAACCAGGTACCTAAACCCAGCCAACCGACTACCAGAGTTGCGCCAAATACATAATATATTCGAACCAACAAACTTGTCCATCCAACCAAGTCCCCAATCACCTGACAACCAGCCGCGATGGAGAACATGGTGAACGCCAACATCCAAACGATTTCTTGAGGGCAAATCTTCATAAAGGTTCTTCGCAGCATAATGGCCGCCATTCCAGCACTGATAAGGGCAGCGCTGATCGGGAAGATCTCAATCCAGGCTAACTTTTTCCCATTTGTTTCCATGCTGCCGGTCGGCGCAATGCCAGACGGATCGGATACCATCACAAGGGCAGGCAGTTCGCTGATGGCTGAATCGATACGGAAATAGTAGTATTCCCTACCTGCGAACATGCCGCCGGTAGGTATGTCTAACAGATATTCACCATCTTCCAGTTCCTCCTTGGGTTTAATTTGCATTTTCCGCTGAAAAGATATCTCTTGCGCTTGCAGCGGGATTGGATCACCGTCAGCGAGGTGGAAAAGTTGATACTGGTCTGGAGTATCCAATCCTTTTTGACTGATCAGAATGTTTTGAAATTGCTGGGGGCTAATCGCGGGCGATTCAGCCGGAAAATCATCAACTGGAAAACTCCACGCGAACAATTTAATCAACCCGGTTTGACTGCCATCACTTAAAGTAAGATAAGCTCCATTAGCTCGATCTGGAAGTTCGCTCATCATAGATTGTTGGGTGGATCCTTCCGGAATTCCGAACACCAAAGGTGTAAATGGAATACTTAACAGCAAGAGGATAATCATGCCAAAACCGAAGAACAATCCTTTAGGGATTGGTGTACCGGCCTTCCGCAAACCCAAGCCGGGTTGGTTATTGGGCCGGATAACTTTCTTGAGCAGGTGAAACCCTCCTGTTGTGACAGATCGAAGACTGGCGTCAATTTTCAAAGATTTTTGGGGTGTGTGGGCGGGCTGTAGCCTCCGAAGATACAAACCTAAAAATGTGCTGCTTAGCAGGGCCGTCCCTGGTAACCAGACAAGTAACACCTGCCATCCCCATTGAGAAAAAACCGTTTCCGTAAAGGGAGAAAACAACATTGGCAGTAAAGCCCAAGAGATCGATGGGCCAATCATCATCAAGGTAATGCCGGGTAACGCCTGTCCAGCAAATAACCAACCAATGCCAGGCCAACCGAATAAGCCGCCAACAAACTCCATCCCCATCACGTAAGCCGAGGGTATTTTACGGAGTTTTTCAGGAACCGGCCCAGTAAACCTTTGCGGCGAGTTGCGCAACTGTTGGGACAATTCGGTGCGATACTCACGAGTCACTTTAAAAATTGCCCTGGCAAATGCGCTAAATCCTATCAGTACCGGAATAGCCGTAATCATCAGGGCTGCCGGGCCGGCCCACCCTAACATCGCTGAACCCTGGGCCTGGGTATAACCCATGTTCAGGAAAGCGATTCGCATAAAACCCGTAATTATGGTTGCCAGATAATAGGCGCCAATCCCGCCAGAAATCCCATATAGACTGATACGCGCTAATTTGCGGTCTATCTGTCGGTCAAGCAGGTCTGGTGTTAACAGAAATACCAAACCAATGAGAGCCAGCATCACGCCACCAATCATATTCAACTGGGCATGAATGTTGGGCACTTCTTCAGGCGCGGTCAGGATTTGAGACGTTGACGGAAAAGCCTGCAATAAACCCTGAAATGTCCCCACAACCAATGCCAGGCTCGACACCAGCCAGAATGCCGCTGGGGTTGCCTGGCGGATATGCTTGCGAAGGGATCTTAAGTTCAATGTTTTCCAAAGCGTCCCAAAATAGAACCAGAATCCAACCAGCATCAAAGTGCCGGCCGCAGCGATCAACATTGGCAGGTAACGGCTGACTAGAGGAACCAGAGCCGGTACCTGGAGACCACCATAGCCGTTGACTGCGCCGCCGAGAATTAGACCCGAGAATAGAAAGGTAAGATAAAAAATCAATGAGCCTGGCACCAGGGTCCAGAATACCCGATTAGCTTCGCGCTCTCCAAGTTGTTTTCCACCCAAACGTTGGCTGAAGTACACCAGAAATCCAGATAGGGCGACCATCATTCCTGTAACCAGATTGACATGAGCATGACTGATCGGATCTACATATTGGCCGAATTTCCCAGCATAATGAATCCAATCGGCATTAGCTGGCAGCACCTGCAAAACACCTTGCACAGTCCCCACAAATAAAGCCGCTGCAGATACTGCGATAAATTTTGTTAAGTAACCCAAAGGTTTCTTCGTCACAAAACGAGCTGCCCAGATGGTCAAAACCACATTCAATACATATGTCCAGTATCCAACTCCCATGATGCTCGAAGTAAAGCGAGTGGGTACCCGGTGCCAGGCACCTAAGACTTCCTTCGCCGCCATGTAATCCATCCCGTGGCGGACCAGATTGCCTTCGACTAATCCCAATACCAACCAGGCAAGGTAAAATCCAAAAACACCAATGACCGTAAACCAAAATGACGCTCCTGCCAGCGCATTACTGAAAAGTGGGCGATTCGTAAAGCGAGGTAATACATACCAGGTCAGTCCTGTCAGCAAAACCGTACCCCCACCAACAATAATTATGTGAGAGTTCGACAGATCTCGAAACAGGTGCCCGCCATAACCCGCTTCCCACAACCACTGCCAAAATCCGGGTGTGCTTTTTACGACCATGTGAACACTGCCTAACACCAGGGCGATAGCAGCCGCGATGAAATAACGCGGTATTTGATGGTCGTAAGCGGAAATTTCTTCCTGCGAGTAATATTGTTTTCGCTCCACTTTGGCGCTGGGTACCAGCCAGATCACTGTACCAATCATCGCAACAGCAGCCAGGGCGATCAACAATAAATCGCTTGCGGTCCATTCCAATAAAAACATCGGAGTACTCCTTCATCTGGTTCGTAAGCGGCACCAAAATCTTGCATTCAACTCTTCAACTTTACGTAATCGGCAACGAGTTGCTCATTGCTTTTCAGTTTTCAGCGAATACCAGGTTCAAGCAAATACAGTATTCCAGTCCAGATTAAATAGGCCACAATCATCACCAGCAGTATCCCCCAATCGCGCAGTTGTTCTTTGGCGCTCCAGCGCTCATCTGCGCGACCATGGCCCGTCTCCGGGTGCTCACCGGCCCATTCTTCACCGGGATTTGGGATCTTATTGTCAGGCTCAGGCATCGTACTCATGGTTTACTCCTATCGTTGCATTCAGGCGATTTCTTCATAAAGATTAACGTTTAAGGAAGTCACGGGCGGTTCCAACGACCTTAATACGGCGTCAACCGTAACCCCTTTTTTCAGCCAGAGTTCTAGCTGTTCTGGATAATCCCAATTCGTCACCACCATTACTTTTAATTTCCCCACTGTCCAGATCAGTCGCCCATAAATCGAAGCGCTGCCATCCTGGCAAAGATTGGATATGCGCTTTCAAAGAGAGTAAGGAGAAATACGCCTCGTCCCAAACTTCCCGTTGCATGACAGCATCAACTACCTGTGAATAAGCTACAACAGAACTCATCAGCCTCTCTCCTAGTAAATCTGACCAACCATAAGGTTGGAAATCGTCATTGCCAGCACCCACACGAACATCGCGATAAAAAACAGGGTTAAAAATATTCCAACCGGGCCGTTCTCTTCTTGAATATAGCCATTGTAGGATTCGACCGGGTATGGTTCTTTCTCGCCACGAGTCGTTCGCTGCCAGCGAGTGTAAGCGAAAAACCCGGCGCTTAGAATAAACAGCCACAAAGCAACCCACAGCAGGGTATCCCAATGGATGTAATAGTTCTGGTTAATCCTGCTCAAATAATGCTGAAACAGATAATTGAAGTACTGGCGAACTGCCTCGGTCGTGTTTCCTGTTGGGACATTCGGGTTCATAACTCATCTCCCTGCTCTTTAGCCCAATCGGGGGTGTAATAATCCTCCTCTTCGATTTCAAGGATATGATATTTAGCATCTTCGAGATTGCTCAGCAATCCGGTCTTCAATGCCAGCAGAAAGGCGATGACAGATACACCAGCAAAAATCGCAAAGGAGAGGAACATCCAGTCTGCCATAACCCATTCACTTCCTGGCGGGGCCTCATGCGTCGCCGGCGCGGCCAACGCCAGGTGTGGAAAAACCAATGCAAGCGCCCAGGTAACCACCAATATCATCATTGTTCTTATAAGAATCGTTCTATACTTTTTCATGATGATTTCCTTTCACACAAACCATTCTATCGATTACCGGAATTTGGCCCAGCTTGAGGGTTCGGTTTACCCCAAACTTTCGTCAGCATACCAGCAGGCATCATGTCTGGGTGTTTCATAGAGTCCGGCACAAATTGAGTCTGGTCGACCCCCTGGACAGCAAAGCCGTCTGTTCGTTTTCCGACTTCGTCTAGGATATCCTGGATGCTGACATTTTCGAACCCCTTCGTACCACAGGGGCGGGCATTGTTGTTGAGTTCCCATAAGGTAACCGCATACAACGGATTAACCTCACCCTCGGCAACAATCCCTGGTACATCACCAGCCTCGTCTGGAGCACTGGCGAACAAGTTGCCGTTTTCACCCTGGAATTCGGGTGGATAAAAGCAGTCTGCCCAGGTATACAGGCCGGAGTAGCCTTGCCAGTGAATGTACATATCCGGTGTTGGTAAATCTGCAGTCAATCCACCATTGGGAATCGTTTTGAGAAAGAGCACAACCTTCCAAATATCATCCACGCTCAAACGGGTGCCAAAGTTTTCCATTGCTGTACCTGGGATGCCTCGCAATATCCGCCAGTAATAAGCTCCGGGAGCTGTGTCAGATCCATGAGCCTGGTCATCTGCACCGGTAAAATCGGCAGGAGTCGGGTTCATATAAAAGCCTGCTGGGCCCTGCCCGTCTCCTTGGCTGCCGTGACACCCTACACAACGTTCTTGAAAAACCTGTCGTCCCCTCACCAAATTGGCTGAGTTGACAGGCAAAGGATTATCCGCAAACCAGTAACCACGCTCAATCATGGTCAGATTCTTGATGGCGCTGGCTGCCGGATAGCCATCGCTTCGATCACCATTTTCACCTGGAGCTGTGACATTCATCATCGAAGCCATCCCCATGGTCTTCATATCCGTCTGGTGGTGGCTGCGCAAATCAGCCAGTTTGCCGCCACGTGATTGGGTAAATGCGATCAGGGCTACCAGATCATCCTGCGACAAGAATTTGAATGAAGGCATGATCGAAAAGGGCGTGGTATAGCGGGCATTGGCATAATGAGCCAGATGCCAGTCATCGGGATGATAGCCGCCGGCCTGCGAAAGATCTGGGCCAGTTCGAATGGTGCCGAAGAGATTGGGGGTCTCTCCGTCCCCCATGTAATCGCCTGGCTCAGATACTCTTGAATAGACGTAATACTGGCTGGCAAACACGTCCTCGGGACGAGTGAACCCGCTATGGCAGTAAATACAACCATTTTCAAGGAACACATCCCGTCCACGTAACTCTTCGGCTGTAAGCGGTCGCCAGTTCTCAGATGGCGGCGGCTCGAAAGTAGTCGTAGGCAAAAACACTACCATAAACACGACCGTAAAGAAGGCCAGCATACTGCCAACCGTAATCATCAACGGAGACATCAACATCTTTTTACGAGGATGAGATGGCCACTCTCCAGGGTGTTTAGGCTCGCTGGGAATTTCAGGAATCTTGCTCATGCTGCCACCTCCATATCCTGATCAGGCAAAGCCTCCAACAATTCCATTCGGGTTGAGTGGCTTGTATCGGTAGTGACTGTCTTATAGATGTTATAGGCCTGCACAATACCTGAAAGAACAATCATGGCCCCGAAAATTGCTCGCGCCATGTAGTATGGGCGCAAGTAAGGGATCACGTTGACTTCCGGTATCCCCCGCAGCCAGGCCTGGCCTTGCACAAAACCCGCAATCGTCAGGGCCCAGAAGAAACCCAGGAAGCCGATCACAATCAGCCAGTACTGCCATTCCGAAAGCTTGCTGCTGTATATTGGCTTTTTAAGAACCTGTGGGATGATGTAATCGATAATACCCATTCCCAGGAAAGTAAACGCCCCCAACAGAGCCAGATGAGCATGAGCGACAACAAAATTCGTGAAATGGGTAAGCCGGTTGAAACTTTAAATCGCCTGAAAACTCCCCTGAACATTGACTAAGAAGTAAAAAATAAAGCCGGTTAAGCCAAATCGCAGCGGCAAATTGGTGAAGAATTTCTCCCAGTGTCCGCGCATCGTCATCAGTATGTTCACCGTAAATGCAAATACCGGGATCAATAGGCTCATACTGGACAGAATAGCTATGGATTTCAACCAGCCAGGGCTCGGCGTTTGTAATAAATGGTGGTGCCCAACACCGGTATAGAAAAATGCCATCCCCCAGAATGAAATCAAACTTAACGTATGGCTGTAAAGAGGAGTTTTGGTGATTCTTGGAACCAGATAATACAACCCGGCCAGCAGCATTGGTGTTAACCAGAGCCCAAACAGGTTGTGAGCGTACCACCAGTTTAAGATTCCATCCGCCATACTGGTTGGCAAGGCACCACTTACACCTGTCCCCCAGATCGAGCCTGGACGCCAAACCACGTTGCCGATGAAATAGTCAGCTCCCAACCACAGCGGTGAAGCCATGGCCCACCATGTCGTCACATACAGAGGGCGAACACGCCGGTTAGCAACGGTCATCAAGATATTGAAGATATTACTGATCCATAAAATAAGCAACGCAATGTCTAACGGCCAGATAAATTCTGCGTATTCACGGCCTTGAGTATGGCCAGTCAGGATCGTGATGATCCCTAAGACAAACCAGATATTCCATCCCCAGGCCGTCCATATGGCCAGCTTTTCACTCCACATCGAGCGCAGCCCGGTGAGCCTGGGCACAAAGTAAAATAACGCCCCCCAGTACATCATTGACAACCAGGCAAAAATGACTCCATTCACGTGCAGCGGGCGGATTCTGCTGAATAATAGATAAGGTATGCCTTCAAACAGATTTGGGCTGATCAGTTCCAACGCCAGGATCAGGCCAAAAAGATCTACGATGGTCAACCAGACAATTGCGCTGTATAGCCAGGTACGCGTAGCTTGATCGGCGTGTTCCTGAACAGCCTCACCAACGGATGAGCTCCGATCTCACGCGGAACCAAATCGCTCCGTGAGCTTATCCCAGTTTGCACTGGTGGTGGTCATATCTCACGCTCCTTTCGTGACAAAGATTGACAAGCCATTAACTGATGAATGTGGGATGTCGCAGGCAGACGTAACCTAAAGTTTTGGCGTTATAAAGGCTATTAGATTTGCTTGGATAGTGATGCCAGAGAAATCACCAATCTGTTTTCACGTTCTATAATCACTAAATTAGATCTTTTTTGTATGCTTTTACAGCATAGCAATTCAGATATTAATAATCTCTAAATAACTTTAATCAAATCCTTATTATTTTATTAAACAACAGCGATCCCCCAAGTAATCTGGTCGGTTTGTGATAAAAAATAATTAATGAGAGATAAAACCCACATAACCTGGATCAAAGCTGGGCAGCTAATAACTGGTGGGTCTATCTAATTAGGGGTAGGGTTTTCCCTAATAGTTTCTGGCGATTGAAAAGGTTATACTCAGACAGCAAAGATCGGCACCACAGATTCGCTCGCACTAGAAGCGCTAAAATATTCTCATGAGGGCAGTTGACCTTAGAGTTTCCCTCCAGAATTGGTTACCACTGAATAAAACTTCGATTTTTGATTGCTTCCGCTCTACGCTTATGTGAGGGGACATTCTTTGCTTTGCCAGTCGCATCACTGCTTATGCTGTAAATTTCCTTTGAACGTTAAACTTCTCACGTAACTATCTATTCATGCCATCCTCCCAAGAAAAACCTATCACTGTCTATGGCGCGATCATAGCCAATCTGTCCATTGCCGTCATCAAATTCATCGTAGCCTACTTTTCCGGTAGTTCAGCTATGCTCTCCGAGGGGATCCATTCCGTGGCGGATACCGGCAACCAGGCCCTGTTATTATTAGGCATAAAACTTAGCCAAAGGCCGCCGGATGACTCTCACCCTTTTGGCTATGGCAAGGAAAGATATTTTTGGAGCTTAATCGTTGCGATTATCTTATTCGCCATCGGGGCGGGGATGTCCTTTTATGAAGGCATCACCCACATCTTGAATCCAAGCAAATTAGAAAATCCCACCTGGAATTATGTCGTTCTTGGCGCGGCGGCCATTTTTGAGGGCATTTCCTTCAGCATAGCGCTGAGAGAGCTGCTGCGTAAGAAGGGGGAAGAAAATATCTGGCAAGCCATTCATCAAAGCAAGGATCCGTCAATTTTTGTGGTTTTGTTTGAGGATTCTGCCGCCCTGGCCGGCTTGTTTGTCGCCTTTCTGGGGGTGTTTTTAGGCCACCAGCTGGATAACCATTATTTTGATGGCGGCGCATCCCTGGTCATTGGGCTGATTCTGGCGGTAATGGCGATCCTCCTTGCCTATGAGAGTCGCGAATTATTGCTGGGCGAAGGCATGCAATCAGAACGGGTGAACAGCATCCGGGAGATCGTAGCAAAAGATCCGGGCGTCAAGCAGGTTTATCGCTTATTGAGCATGCACTTTGGGCCCCAAGAGGTGCTCTTAAATCTCGACGTCGAATTTCAAGAAGGATTGTCCAGTGATGAAACAGCTACAACCATCGATCGCATTGAAAAAGATATTCAAGAACATCATCCTGAGGTTCGTAACATTTTCATCGAGTTCGGAAAAGCTGAGGAAATCTCGCAAAGATTAGAGTTACGACTACACAGTTAACCGACCGACAGAAATACCCCAAAACGGCTACGCTGAATGTTTGTGGATTTGGTGTAATTCCCCACAACATTTAACGCTCCCCGCAAGACCTATTGCCTGGGCTGAGCTACCCCCTACAAAGATTCCGGAAAAGTCATTTCCTGGCCGCCTTTAAATCCTGGTGTAAAATATGTACAGGATTTATCGTAAAACCAGAGAGTAGGATGAATCGAGGCTTCTTTACAGATTTAGGATCCTTAGTTTGAATTAATGCGGGATTTCCCTGAACTCTGGGCAGATCCGCGAACCAGCCTTGGAAGGTGGATTTTCAGGGCATTCAAATCAGATCATAGAGAGATTGGAGGTAGCTATGGCGATTGAACAAACCCGTTCTAAGATCGTGGCCAACATCTGGCAGGCAATTGCTCAAAGCGAGGTTGACCTTTCAGCGATACCCCAGGCCGAGCAGGACAAGCTGGTCAACAAAATTGCCGATACCTTGATGGTGACCATGAATGATCTGCTGGATGAGATTCCATCCGGATTGGTTGCCGAGCCTGAAAATGAGCCCGATGAGAAAACCCTCTGGCAAGGGCGGCCCTTCTTATCTCTGGTTGAGTCTTATGTATTGACGACCGAACGCCTCAAAATTGTCAAGGGCTTATTCTCGCGCGATATCGAGAACTTCGAATTAATCCGCGTTCAGGATATCGATATATCCCAGGGCGTAAGCGAACGCATTTTCGGAGTCGGCGACATAACCTTGCGCGGCCAGGATGCTTCCAAGCCCACGGTTGTTTTACGCAATATTTCCAATCCGGAAGAAGTCTACGAAACCATTCGAAAAGCCTGGCTGGAAGCTCGTAAACGTTATGGTCTGCAATTTCGCGAATATATGTAAACCAGCGACCTGGCGATTCCACAAACTCCCGTCCATACAGGCTTTTGGACGGGAGTTTTTAACTTTTACGCAGGAATGGCCAGGCAAGAATTGGGCTCTTTGGGATTTTCTGTGGTGGTTCCCCAGAATTAGGGGTGTGAGCGTGCGGACGCACGCTCACACCCCCAATTCTGGTGCATGTCACAGAATTTCCGAAAGATCCAAGAATTATGGCCAGGGAATCGGCACCGGATCAACGTACCCGTGTTTTTCAACCGTATAAATCTGGCCTTTGGATTGGCCGCCGCACCCTCGCTCATCAGTCAATTCAATCGAGTTATTATCTGTATGAATGGCTACCGTTACCAGGCTGCCACCCTGACAAATTGTCGCCTCGATCAGATAACCGCGATCATCATCAACAGTCATTTTTACACGCTGCCAGCTGATGGTCACCTGATCGCCGTCGCGCTCGGCTCGAATATTCTGGGGCGGTCCGTATAAGTTATTTGCGCGCGGCAGTTTCGTTTGAACGACCGGCGCTTGTTTGATATCGCCCTGAACTTCAACAACTGACGCAGAGACCCAACAATGGCGTTCTAAGTTTTCTGGTTTGATCCACAACCAGGTTCCAGAATAATTACGCCCATCAATCAGACCACGATCGCCCTCATACAGACCATGGGAATATAAATAAGCCTTTCCCGGGCCATAGCGGCAAAATGCCTGCATTTGAGCCGTCACCCGGGGGACATCTGGGGTCGGGGTAGCCGTATCCGTGGGGATACTCGTCACCGTTGGCGAAGATGTAGCCGTTGCCGTGTTCGTAGAGGTGGGTGTAGCCGTCGCACTGGCCGTCGGGCTAATCGTCGGTTGCAGGGTTAGTGTAGAGGTCACCGTTGGAATTGGTTCTGGTGTGACCGGCTGACAGCCAACCACCAATAACCACATACTGACTAAACTGGCAAACAATAGATTTTTTTTATCGTAAGTCATTACATCCTTGGAATTTAATTTTCTTCGTATCTTCACTAAACTGGATTTTCGCCATCCATTCCCGCCGACAGTTGAAGGAAACCTGGCGAGGAAACCCCTTAACCGTTTTCAGGGTAGAGTGCGTGAAAACTAAAGAGGATTTATGGGGGAAATTAAATGAAAAGGTGGGTGAGTTCGTAAAACCTGCTTCAGAACTCACCCACCAGATCAGTTCAATTTATGGGACCTGGAAATTCACAAAGGTCAACTTGCCCGGCTGAACCTCAACCTCCTGCTGCTGCATTCCATTCAACCAAAAGGAAACCTGATAGTTCCCGGGTGTCAGGCCGCTGACGGCAAAATTCTCATCATAGGGTGGCAGCCCCGACAGGCGTTTTTCGGCATAGGTCTTTATGTAGATCTGATCAATAGCGGGTTGTCCCTGGCCAGCCAGTTGCTCCAGGACAATATTATTGATCGATACCGGTTTACCGTCGCTGTCCAGGATCCGTCCGGCTATGGCGCCGTAGGTCTGGCCGTCCTCGTTTTCCAGCGGCTTCAACCATAACTCGGGGTTGCGCACTGCGCCATAAGCGTTTTCGCCAACCCGGACCTCAAAATATAGCGTGCTTCCGGTTACACTCCCACTGCTGCCAACCTGGCCTATCTCCTGTCCGGCTTGGACAGAATCGTCTACTTTGACGGATACCTGGGAAAGCTGTGCATACAATGTATACACCGGCTCAGAGATTCCCGGTAGATTGTGTTTCAGGATCACCAAATTGCCATACATATTGGTGAAACTGCCGTAGACAGTTTTCAGGTCATCGCCTGCCACAACAACCTGTCCGTCCGCTGCGGCAACCACAGGTGTGCCGGTTGAATTAAGGAAAAAAACGCCATGGTACGAATCACCCGATGCCCGTCGATAGGAACCAAAACGATTAGCATGGTCAATGGTTTTCCTGCCATTCCCGCCAACCGGCCGGTCAAGGAGGAAGTAGCCATCTTGAATGCAGACATCTTCCTGACAGGTTTGTTCGGGTAGATTGGAAGCTCCTTGCTGGTTGCCGCCAGGCGCGGCCTCGGTCGGGGCAACTGTCTGAGTAGGCGCAGGTTCTTGACCAGTTTGATCGGGAACTGCAGTGGCCTGGTCAGGTTGAGGCTGCGAACTAGCTTGAGTCGTGGCGGTTTCCTGAACGGTTTGGGCAGGTTCCCCACCTCCCTGTAAACCGCTGGTTAATGAACAACTGATCGTAACCAAGAAAATGACAGCTGCTATGCAAGTGATGCTACCAAGGGACCGTATATTTCTTTTCATTGTTTCCTGCCTGTTGATTGGAATAAGAACACGATTTTATTCATTATAACGAGCAGTGTATTAAGCCCCAATCATCAAATGCCTAAGAGAAAGTTAAGCATATCGCTAGAGGCTGCTATTGGCCAGATAGTCAACTGGTAATCCTAAGTTCATTGGGAATTCCACAGAATTTAACAAAATCCAATCGTCTGATGAACATTGTGCTGGGTTTGGGCGGCCAAGCCGCCCAACGCAATTCGCCTGAAGAGAGAACGCACTGCTCCTGAGCATCTCTCAAATGGTTTACAATATCTCCATGGCAGCCATAAGTTTTGAGGCCGAAATTAACCGGTCACCGATCGATATACCCAAAGCAGCTTTAATCTTTGCCCGCGAAATCGCTTATCCGGAACTGGATATTCAAACATACCTGCAGAAACTGGACCGGATGGCCGAATCGATCTGGGTCAATATATCTCCTTTTCGGACCGCGGCTGCCCAGGCTAAAGCACTGGCTGAAACCTTATTTAATCAGATTGGATTTCAAGGCAACCGCCAGAATTACACCGATCCACGCAACAGTTATCTCAATGAAGTCATCGCCCGGCGGTTGGGCATCCCGATCAGTCTCTCGGTAATCTTCATAGCCATTGCTAATCGCCTGGAAATCCCAGCGGAAGGGATTGGATTGCCAGGCCATTTCATCGTCAAAGTTCCGGCAGAGGAGGGTGCCGGGTTTATCGATCCTTTTCACGCTGGCCGGCGGCTGTCGCTGGATGATTGTACCCGGCTGGTTGAGCAAACAGTAGGTTATCGTGGGCCCTTACAAGATGACTGGTTAAAACCTGTATCTGCCAGGGCAATTCTCACACGGATGCTGAATAATTTGCGTGGAATTTACTTACAAGAACAGGCCTGGACTTTAGCCCAGGCGACCATCGAGCACTTGCAGATATTGCAACCCCAGTTAGTTGAATTACAGCGCGATCTTGGCGTCATCCATCACCGCCGCGGGTCCCTCCGGTTAGCTGCCTACCATTACGAACAATATCTTCAATCAGCACCCAATGCACCAGATGCGGAGTCGATCAAGGTTTATATGAATGCAGCTGTTAAAAGAATGGCCCGGCTCAATTAACCCTCAGATCGATTCTGAGGATACCGGGCTTGAATTTCATGAAGCCCCTCTAATGGGGAGCGCTCAAATTGTGTAGAAAGTGGTGTTCGGTTTGGGCGGCTAAATCCGCCCAAGCCGAACACCACATTTTTTCTTCTACAACATTTGCATGCTCCCCTCAAATGGTTCCTTGGGAATTCCTGTGGTGATATACCAGATTTGGGGGGGAGCGTGCTTGAGCACACTCACCCCCCAAATCTGAGACCTTCCCACAGAATTTTCTGGAGAGCCGTCTCAAAGTCTACTTAGAATCTGCGAAATTTCTGAGATAATAGGGTATTGCCAGAAGGGATGGCCCGCCATTTACGTACCGACAGTCTGGCGATCCAAAAGGAGGATAGAAGCATGGATAATCTGGCTCTTTGGCAGTTGATGCGCGACGCCTGGAGAGCGATGAATCCTCATTTCGAACCGGCCATTCAGAAAGTTATGGAAGCTGCTCAACTGGAACCCCGCTCCTGGGGCCTGTTACTGGCTGCCCTAAATTTTGAGCCGGAAGAAGTTACTCCTGGACATTTACTGGTTCGCTCTCCTTATACATCAGCTGAATATTACCTGTACCAGCTAAAAAGCATTGCCTCGTCCGGATACCTGGCGGAAGTCCATCCAGGTAAATTTCGTCTGACGGCCATTGGCCGCCAGGCTGTCAAACGGTTTATTGACCGGGCCAGGTTTGCAATGACGCAGGCGGACCCTCTCGAGCCAGCCAATTCAAGCCGCTTATCTGATTTACTGGAATCCCTGGTGGAAAGCTGCCTGAATCACCCCCCGCCTCCCAATCCCTGGTCGATTCAACTCAGTTATCAGATCATGCCAGAAAAGAGCCCTCCGCTGCCTTTTATCGAGCAGGCCTTCACATGCCTGGACGCGTACCGGGATGACGCCCATCTGGCGGCCTGGCGCAGTAGCAATTTGAGCGCCACCACCTTTGAGGCCCTTACCGTATTGTGGTGTGGGGAGGCAACCTCACTGAATGGGATCGTCAGAAAACTCGCCCGGCGAGGCCACGATCCCAAAACATACTCGGTAGCGCTATCCGAGTTACGCCATAATGGTTATGTCGCCGGGGCCCGTACGGCTTTGCGATTAACCCCGACAGGACAGGCCTATCGTGATCAGGTTGAAGATAACACAAATAATCTGTTCTTTCAGGCCTGGGACATATTTTCAGACGATCAGAAAACCGAACTTGAGCGTTTGCTTACCCGATTACGCGATGGTTTAGTCCAATCTGCCCGAACGACAGACTAATGATCTCTTTAGTCCGGGTAAGGTCGACGAGTGGTGGGTAATCTTACCCCGTATTCCAATTCCCATGCGTTATCGACGACAAATAGTATTTCTTTGCCTGATCCTATGGCTTCTTCCAGCTTTGGCCTGCAACTATCCTTCGGTCAATCAAGTTTCCACTGGAATCAGTCCGAACTCCCTGCGCCTGACGTTAAGCGCCCAGGATAGCAGCCAGGGATCGGGATCTGGACAACCATCCGAAGATGAGACCCCGGCCCCTGGGCCTATGCAACCCACAGCGACGGTTATCACTGGCCAAAATCAACCAGGGGAAGACTTCGACCCGAACAATTACCATTATCAAACCAGATCCGGTGATACACTCGCGTCCCTGGCCTTGCGGTTTGGAGTCGCTACGAGTCAAATTATAGCGCCCCAACCTTTACAAGAACGGACCTATTTACCACCGGGGCTGGCCCTGACCATCCCCAAGACCATGCCGGCACCACCCTACCCCGATGCTCTGCTGCCAGATAGCGCCGTGGTATATTCCCCTGCCACAGTAGATTTTTCGATCGCAGAAACCATTCAAAATGCCAGCGGTTTTCTCGCCAGCTATCATGAAACTATCGACGGCGTAGAATACAGCGGCGCCGAGATCGTACAACGCGTCGCCCAGGAAACCTCGACGAATCCCCGTGTGCTGCTTGTGATTTTGGAATCCCGTTCTGGATGGGTGCTTGGCCAACCGGCCGCAGGACAAGACCTGCGTTTTCCCTTGCTGCTGAATGTCCCGGGCTATCAGGGATTGTATAAAGAGCTTTCCCTGATTGGCAAACTGCTTAATATCGGTTATTATGGCTGGCGCTCGGGAGAATTGACCGAAATTACATTCACCGACCACACCCACGTCCGATTAAGTCCGACGCTGAATGCCGGAAGTGTCGCCCTTCAATATCTATTTAGCCGGCTACTGAAACAACCAGACTGGCAGAATACACTCTACGGGCAGGCATCTTTCATCTTGCTTTACCAGCAAATGTTTGGAGATGCCTGGAGCAGGTCTGCCCAATTCGGGCCCCTGTTACCCGCCAGCCTGCAACAGCCCCCCCTTGAATTACCTTTTCAACCTGGAGAACGCTGGAGCCTGACAGCCGGACCGCATCTGGCCTGGAACACCGGCACTCCTTTGGGAGCGCTCGACTTCGCTCCCGTCACAGGTGAGTCTCCTTGCAAGGTCTCCCGAGCCTGGGCAACTGCCAGCGCATCCGGGCTGATCGTCCGATCGGCAAACAACATGGTCATCATCGATCTGGATGGCGATGGTTTCGAACAGACCGGCTGGGTGCTGTTTTACTTCCACATTGCCGACCAGGATCATATCCCTGCGGGTATGCGAGTCAACGTGGATGATCCAATCGGCCACCCCTCATGCGAGGGCGGCAATGCAACTGGCACGCACATGCATATTGCTCGTAAGTACAATGGCGAATGGATTCCCGCCGATGGGCCTGTACCTTTCGAATTGGGCGGCTGGGTGGCCCATGCGGGCGAAAAGGCGTATCAGGGCAGCCTGACCAAAGGCGACGCAATCGTTCGCGCCAGCCCAGGAGGCGCGGGCACTTCAATCATCATCCGCTGACAAATGAGCTCATCTAAAAGATCAGCGCCAATAACAGCACCAATGGGGCGACTAACAGGCCTAGCACCAACACGGTAACTACAAGCCCCAGCGCTCCACCTAAAATGCCAACCACCAAACCAAAAATACCACCGAGCAGGCCGACCACCAGGCCGAAAATGCCGCCGACGATCCCGACAATGAGTTTAATCAAGGCAAACATACCGATCTCCTTCCAATATTTCTCCGGGAGTTGCATCCCTGGAGCAGTTCCTTCTTTCATGCGTCCCGTGCTGGTATTTCACCGACAATAGCCAGCAAGTAAGCATGCTAAATGCTTCTCTCGCCAAATTCGTAGAATAGGGCGAAAAAGGTGTGCGTGGGGGCGTACGCCCCCACGCACACCTTTTTCGCCGTTCTCCTTCGCCGACTGCAGAAAAATACTTAGCGAGAAAATCACTAAAACTATCTACGCTATCCATACAATTTCGTTGCAGCATTCAGTTGAAAGCTCAACAGATCGGTCTAAAGCCATTTTATTCAACGGGAAATAAGGATACAATAACCCCAGGGCCCAGACATTGATGGCCTGTTCAACCATCGAACTAGAGAATGTCCATTCCACCAGAATAATTCAGCGAGGATAACCAATGACAGCTAAAGTGAAGCGGCCAATTACTGCAGAAGATCTTTACAAATTTGAACTCATCTTCAATCCACGCCTTGCTCCAGATGGCAAGCACATTGTCTACAGCCAGCAATGGGTTGATCGAGAAACGGAAAAGAAATACCAGAATTTATGGGTGGTCGCCACCTCAGGCGCAGAGACGGATCGGCCGCAGCGCTTTACCTATGGCAAGCAAAACGATTCCTCCCCTGAATGGTCGCCGGATGGCCGGCAAATTGCTTTTCTCTCCAATCGGGGAAATCCAGATCGCCCCGCCCAGATTTACCTGATCCCTTTTCACGGCGGCGAGGCCCGGCCGCTCAGCGAGATTGAAGGTGAGATCAACAGTTTGGCCTGGTCACCGGATGGCAGCCGGCTGTTATGCACGATCCGCAAGACCGATCCGGATGCCGTAGAACGCCGGGATAACGAAGAAAAAAAGAAACTCGGCGTGGTCGCCCGGCACTACGAACGCGTTTTCTATAAGCTGGACGGCTATGGCTACCTGCCCAAAGAACGCACCCACTTGTGGGCCATCGATGCACGCAGCGGAAAAGCCGCTCAACTGACAGACCATCCTGTCTTTGATGAAGACTTCCCCGCCTGGTCGCCGGATGGACGATGGATCGCGTTCATCTCCAATCGCAGCGATAATCCCGATTTCAACCCGGATGCTCTCGATCTGTACGTCATGCCGGCCTCCGGGGGAGAAATGCGGCGCATCCCGACCCCGATGGGCGAAAAAAGCCACCCGGTTTTCTCTCCGGATGGGCAATGGATCGCGTACTATGGCATGGAAGGCAAAGCCCAATCGTTCAAAAACAACAGTCTGTGGGTAGTTCCCGTCGACGGCCAGCAAGCGCCGCACAATCTGACGGAAGCCTACGATCTGCATGTCGATGCCTGGACAATCAACGATCTGGGAAAGCCGGAGACGATGCCGCCTACCTGGTCATCTGACAGCCAGACGATCTGCTTTCCGGTCACGCGCCATGGTCGTTCGGTTTTGTTGAGCGTGTCAATTGATGGCGCCAATCTGGAAACGATCATCGACAAAGAAGGAGTGGTCGGCAGTTTTAACTTCGACCGCAGCCAGCAGAAACTGGGCTATTTCTTTGGGACCATAGATGATCCCGGTCAGGTTTTCTTCAAAGATGAGCAAGGGCAATCCCATCAACTCACCCAGGTCAACCAATCTTTGCTGGCCGAAATTGATCTGGGACAAGTGGAAACCGTCTGGATCCAGGGCATTGTTGGCAACGATATTCAGGGCTGGATATTGAAACCCCCCGGATTTGATCCGGCCCAAAGCTATCCTTCCATTCTGGAAATTCACGGCGGCCCATTGACGCAGTACGGTTACTATTTCATGCACGAGTTTTATGATCTGGCTGCTCAAGGGTATGTGGTCCATTTCTGCAACCCGCGCGGTGGGCGTGGCTATGGCGAGGAACACGCCAAAGCGATCTGGGGCGATTGGGGCGGCGCCGACTATGACGATATCATGGCCTGGACCGACTTTATTGCCAACAAGGATTATATCGACCCGGATCGAATGGGGGTTACAGGCGGCAGTTACGGTGGTTATATGACGGCCTGGATCATCGGTCATACCCAGCGTTACCGGGCGGCAGTCGCCCAGCGCTGTGTCAGCAACCTGATCAGCATGTGGGGCTCCAGCGATTTCAACTGGGTATTCCAACAGGAATTGAGCAACCGGCCGCCTTACGAGGCTCTGCAAAAGTTTTGGGATCACTCCCCAATGAAATACATCGGCAATGCCAAAACGCCCACGCTGGTGATCCACAGCGAAAATGACCTGCGCTGTCCCATTGAGCAAGGTGAACAGGTCTTTGTGGGGCTCAAAAAGCAAGGGGTCGACAGTGAGCTGGTGCGCTTTCCGGATGAATTCCACGGCCTATCCCGGACAGGCCGGACCGACCGCAGGATTGTGAGACTGAACCATATTCTGCGCTGGTTCGACAAGTATTTGAAGGCTGAACCTGTGTGAACTGGTACAAGGCTACGCTGACAATCCAGACCCGCGGCAAGGGCTTGTATGACTTTACCCAAAAAGTGGCCAGCCGACTATCCGAATGGGGGGTTCAGGAAGGGATGTGCTACCTGTTTTTGCAACATACCAGCGCTTCGCTGGTATTGAGCGAAAACTGGGATCCGACCGCCAGGCAGGACCTGGAAGGGTTTATGGAACGATTGGTTCCGGAAGACCAGCGCTGGTACCGCCATACCCTGGAGGGAGCCGATGACTCCCCGTCCCATATGCGCGCCATGCTCACTATGCCCAGCCTGACAATCCCAATCGACGATGGCCAGCTTAATCTCGGTACCTGGCAGGGAATTTACCTGTTCGAACACAGGGCTCACGGCCATACACGTCAGGTGTTGATTCGCTGTCTAGAGGTGGCTTGAGTCCAGCGAACAACTAGATGGGGCTGTCTCAAAGTAACGAAGAAGAGATAACGACCAGCACACGTGGGAGTTGCCGGTACCGGCAACATCCATGTGTGCTGGTCGATTTCTTTATTTTTTCTTTTTAGACAGCCTCCGAATTACGACGCTGTTTCAGGCCAAATAATCATCTCGGGATGAGACCTGTTGGCCGGGCAAGCATGTCCCCTATAAAGGCCACAATATAGGCAACATCAAGAGCGAGATCAGCATTAAGATCAGGATCAAAGGCACGCCAACTTTGATGTAATCATTGAAGCGATAATGCCCGGCGCCCATCACCAGTGTGTTGACGGGGGAAGCAACCGGCGAGGCAAAGGCCATTGAGGCTGCGATCGCGACCGACATCAAAAAGGCCTGCGGCTGGACACCCAGTTTTTGAGCTGACACCAGCGCAATCGGGGCCACCAATACTGCCGTGGCCGTGTTTGACAGCACCTGGGTAAATATGGAAGTCAGCAAGAACAGACCGCCCAACACAGCAATTGGGCTGAAGTTGCCCAGGCTGTCGGCCAGGCCTTGCGCCACCAGATCGACCAGCCCCACCCGCTCGAGGGCAATACTCATCGGCAGCATACCGGCCACCAGCACAATGCTTTTCCAATCGACGGCCTCGTAGGCATCGTCGATCGTCAGGCAGCCGCTGAGGATCATAGCCAGAGCAGCCAACATGCTGACAGTCACCAACGGCAATAAATTAGTGATCATCACAAGCAGCATACCTGCCAGGATCAACAAGGCCACCGGCGCTTTGCTGCGGGTTGGAGCGCCGAGCATTTCTTCGGGCTGGCCGATCACCACAAAATCTCGCCGGTTCTTGCGCAGCGCCAGGATATTTTGCCAGGGGCCCTGCACCAGCAGGGAATCGCCAAAGCGCAGTTCGGTCTGCTTGAGCGGTAAATTACCCTCCACGCCAGGCCGGTGGATACCCAATACCGTCAGACGGAAGATCGTTCCAAAGCGTGTTTCCACCAGGGTCTTTCCTACCAGCGATGAACGCGGCGGCAGCAGCACTTCGGCCACACCGACTTCGTTCGAGATCAAGGAGCCGCCATCCTCCTGCCCCACTGGCTGGACGCCCAGTTTCAACAACGCAGCCGCATGAGAAATATCATTCGGATTCCCTTGAGCGATTAAGATATCGTCCGTCTTAAGCACTGTTTCGCGATCAGGTGGAACAGAGGCCTTGCCGGTAGATTGCAGCACCAGCCGGGTCTCCCCAAACCGGGCAACCGGTCGAGGTTCCACCGGGCGCAAAATATCCAGGATGGACACATTGTAGACCTGGCGCAGATTCACTTCGGCCACCGTCCGGCCGATCAGATCGGAACCGCGGCGTACTCGCAGCCGGAACAAGTTGTCAGGCAAGCGGTACAGATCCAGTAACTCCTCTGGGGTTTCAACCCGCTGTAAATCCTGCTTCGGCTGATAATCAGGTAAAATGCGACGACCTATCAACAGCATAAAACCAACCCCAGCAGCAAGCATTATCAGACCGATTGGTGTATAGTCAAAAAATGCAAACGGGCGCAGGCCCTGTTCACGCAAAAGATCGCTCACGATGATGTTGGGTGGCGTGCCGATCAAGGTAGTAGCGCCGCCTAACAACGCTCCGTAAGACATTGGAATGAGCAGCCTGGAAGTGGATACTTTGGCCCCCAGCGCCAGGCTGACGATCGCCGGCAGCAACACCGCCACAGTCCCAGTATCGCTCATGAATCCGGAAAGCAGGGCGACCGTCGCCATAATTACGACCGTCAGCCGCCCTTCCTGTGTGCCAGCGATCTGTAAAATTCGCCTTCCGATCGCTCCCGCCAGGCCAGTTTGCAAGACAGCCCCACCAATGATAAAGAGTGAGGCTATCGTCAACACAGCCGGGTTGGAAAAGCCCGAGATCGCCTCGGAAGCGGTCAGCAACCCAGTCAGGGTTAAAGCCACCATCACGCCGATTGCCACGACATCAACCCGCAACCATTCCGTGATAAAAAACAGGATGGCGCCCCCCAGAATTGCCAGAGCGATCCACATTTCTGTCGTCATGAATCGAGATTTCCCCGGATATACCCCTTCAATTGCAGCAAGCGCTCGCCGGCTGCATGCAGTGTTTGCTCTTGTTTGGCGAAGTTCAACCGGATCAAATGCTGGACCGGCTCTGCAAAGAAAGAAGAACCGGGGACGGCCGCCACGCCGATCTCTTTAGCCAGCCAAAGGCAGAAATCCGTATCGTCGGCATAACCAAACGGCGAAATATCTACCATAACATAATAAGCGCCCTCAGGCCGGGTATATACCAGGCCTGTCTGATCCAGATAACGCAAAAAAATATCCCGGCGAGCAATGTAATCCGCCAGCAATTGTTGATAATAACCAGCGGGGAATTTAAGCGCCGTCACAGCCGCTTCCTGCAAAGGAGCCGGGGCAGCCAGCGCCAGATAGTCATGCACTTTCCGAATAGCATCACTGACCTGCGGCCCTGCGATCGCATAACCCAAACGCCAGCCAGTGATGGCATAGGTTTTTGAAAGCGAGCTGCAGGAGATCGTGCGGTCAAACATTCCTGGCAGGCTGGCGATGTAAGTGTGTTCATGAGGCGGATAGACGATGTGCTCGTAAACTTCATCTGTGATCACAAAGGCGTCGAACTCTTGCGCCAACGCCGCAATGGTTGTTAATTCCCCCAGCGAGAACACTTTACCGGTTGGATTCGAAGGATTACATAAAACCAGCCCCCGGGCTCCAGCCAGAAAAGCCCGACGCAATTCATCCGGATCAAAGTGAAAGTCAGGCGGGTAAAGGGGCACGAAAATGGGATCGGCCCCGCTAAGAATTGCATCCGCGCCATAGTTCTCATAATATGGCGAAAACGCAATGATGCGATCGCCCGGATTCAATACAGCCAGAAGGGAGGCCATCATCGCCTCTGTGCTGCCGCAGGTTACGGTGATGTTGACATCCGGATCAAGTTCTAACCCCATGAAATGCGATTGTTTTTCCGCTAACGCCTGCCGAAAGCGCGGCGAGCCCCAGGTGACGGAATACTGGTTATAACCAGAACGCAGCGCCTGTTCGGCAGCCTCCAGCAACGCCTCGGGCGGATCAAAATCAGGATATCCCTGGGAAAGGTTGATGGCGCCATAAAGGTCAGCGACCCGGGTCATCTCGCGGATCACCGATTCGGTAAATTGGTTCAGGCGGCGCGCAGTTTGTGGCATTTTTCCGAAGACAGCAAGGATGTTGTCGTGGCAATTGTCATACCGGCGGGCCCTTAGAGGCGCATTTCCTCCCGAACCGCTTGATAGAGCGTTTCGGCTTTAAGTTCGCTGAGCGTGTAACATGGCGCGCCCAAGTGTTCCGCCAGGCTCTGGGCCAACCCTTGATCGAAGGCCGCATGCTCCATATTGATCACAACTGTGCGAATCTCATCTTCTGCGATCTGCTCGGCCAGGAAATGGGCTTCCTTTTGTGGGGGCAGATTGCTCATAGAAACATTGCCGGCCCCATCCGTGAGCAGGATAATTAATGGCATCACATCCGGGTAAGTCAATCGTTCCCGTTGGATCACCTGGTGTGCGAGGAAAAGCCCAGCCGAGAGCGGGGTCTTGCCACCGACAGGTATATCGGCGAGCGCCCGCTGGGCCAGCTGGATCGAATTGGTCGGGTGCAGGATCAAGGTAGCCCGGTCCTTCTGAAACACGACCAGACCAACCCGATCTCGGCGCTGATATGCATCCGTCAACAAGGAAAGAATGGCGCCTTTTGTCGCGGCCATCCGTTCTGCGACTGCCATCGACCAGGATGCATCTACAACGAACAAAACCAGATTGGCAGCCTTTTTCACCCGGATTTTGCGTTGAAAATCGCTGGATTGAATGGCAAACGCCACCCGCTTGCGCTGCTCCTTGCGATCTTTTTGGAAAGGGGCTGCCGCGCGCAGGGTGGCGTCAAAAGCCAGATCGTTGGTTTTGCCATTAGCCGGACGAGCCTGGATATAGCGGCCGCGCTTGCGCTCGGTTCGGGTTTGAGAACGGCGCCCACCATGGCGGCGAGTAATTCTATCCAGTGGGTTGTCGATCTTACGAGGTGAGAAAGTCTGACCGATCTTGACTTTTTCCCCGCCATCCCACCAGTTGGCTGTGCCGGTTTCAAACACATTCTGCTGGGCAGGTTCTGCCGGGCTTTGGCTAGATTCCTCGACCTCGAGCGTCTGACTCACGCCTTTTTTTTTCGCTCAACTGCTCCTGCTCGTCGCGAGGCATAGGTTCAGGTTCACCCGTACTATCCATCGAGCCCTGCAGCTGCTCGATGCGCTCTTGCAGGTCTTCCATCGTCATTTCCGCCTGGTGGAAAGGACCGCGCTTGATGCGGTGAGGCAAAGCCAGTTCGGCTGCCAGAGCAATATCTCGGTCTGTAATTGAATCGCGGTTTTCGAACGCAGCGTGAGCCCTGGCCGTTTTTAGAATAACCAGGTCGCCCCGGTGCCCATCAACATTAAGAGAAGACGTCAAAGCGGCGATTGAGAGCAGGTCCCGGTTGCCGTAACTGACTGAGCCAACCAGCTCGCGCGCCTTCTCAATTTGGTGGGACAGCTCCTGTTCACGATCCAACCATTTTTCGCGAAATTGGTCTGGGTCAGACTCATATTCCAGGTTACGCTGCATGATCAAAACCCGTTCCCGAGCGTCCCGAATACCATGAATTTCAACCGACAACGCGAACCGATCCAACAACTGCGGGCGCAAGTCGCCTTCTTCCGGATTCATCGTCCCAACCAGAATAAAACGAGCCGGGTGGGCGAAAGAAATCCCTTCACGTTCAACGATATTAACGCCCATGGCAGCCGAATCCAACAATAAGTCGACCACATGATCGTCCAAAAGGTTTACTTCATCAATATATAACAGGCCGCGATTCGCCGCGGCCAGGACGCCGGGCTCAAAATGACGTTCGCCCTGCTTGATGGCTTTTTCGATATCCAGCGTACCAACAACACGATCTTCGGTAGCGCTGACGGGCAGGTCGACGAATCGTATCTGGCGTTTCTCAGTCTTCAATTCTTTGCCCTGAGCCATTTCCTCCTTCACCCAATCTGACCAGGTATTCGGCGCAGAGGGATCATCGTTAAAAGGCGAATCTTCGAAGACTTCAATCAAGGGCAGTAAAGCAGCCATCGCTCGGGCAGCAGTGGATTTTGCAGTACCGCGTTCACCCCGGATCAGCACCCCACCAATGCGGGGGTCGACTGCATTCAATACCAGGGCCCGCTTCATACGCTCCTGTCCAACAATGGCTGTAAATGGGTAAATAGGTGGCATTTCCTATCCTCGTAGCTTCCTTTCTCGGCCTGCGCAAATGGTCCAATTCCAGGAGCATTTAGGCACATATGACCCTTTCTATCCAAATTCTAATCTTATCACAAAGGTTGTCAAGTTTTCGGTTCACATTTATAATACGCTCTATATCTTATCCAAATTGGAGTACGAATACATATGGAACAAAATGGCGCCCTTACCGGGCAAGAGGTTGAACCTGTAACCAGTCCTACCGAAGACCAGTCAGACGAGCAATTTGCTCAAGAAATGACATCAATGGAATCCCTTTTGGAGGAACAGGGTCTCAGCCTGGATTTCCCCCGCCAAGGCGAAATTCGTGAAGGAATGATCGCCACCATTCGTGACAACGAGATACTGGTCAGTGTTGGCACGAAATCAGAAGGTGTGCTTTCCGGCCGCGAGCTGGAGGCAATCCCATCAGAAGAACGAGAAGCCTTTAAAGTCGGCCAGGAGATACTGGTTTACGTAGTAGCCCCTGAAGATTTCGAACGGCAATGTCGTGCTGTCGTACACCCGGGCGCGTGAAGAGCGCGACTGGGAAATGGTTGAAGAACTCAAAAGCTCCGAAACCGTTTATGATAGCAAGATCATTGGCTACAATAAAGGGGGCCTGATCGTTCCTGTGGGTGGATTGCGTGGGTTTGTGCCTGCTTCTCAGGTCAGCCTGGTGCGCCGCACAACTGCGACCGGTGATACGCCGGAACAGCGTTGGGGCAAAATGGTTGGCGAAGAGATTCATGTCCGGATTATCGAGGTTGACCGTGAGCGGCGCCGCTTGATCCTGTCTGAGCGCATGGCCCTGCAAGAGACACGCGAAACGCTGAAAGACCGCTTGCTGGATGAATTGAACGAAGGCGATATTCGCACCGGGCGCGTTACCAGCCTGGCCGATTTCGGCGCTTTCGTCAACATCGAAGGCGCGGATGGTCTGGTCCATCTGTCAGAAATCTCATGGGACCGGATTCAACACCCGTCTGAGGTTTTGAAGGTTGGACAGGAAGTCAAAGTCAAAGTGATCAGTGTTGATCAGGAACGAAAGCGAATCGGCCTTTCCATTCGACAACTGCTCAAAGACCCCTGGTTGGACAAAGTCGAAGCCCTGAAAGAGGGCATGCTGGTTCAGGGTACGATCACTCACCTGACTAAGTTTGGCGCTTTTGCTCGCCTGGACGAGGATCTGGAAGGCCTGATCCATGTTTCCGAGTTGAGTGAACAGCGTGTCGGTCACCCCAAAGAGGTCGTTCACGAAGGCGATGTCGTCACCTTGCGGGTCATCAAGGTCGATCCGGACCGGCGCCGCATTGGTCTCAGTCTCCGCAAAGTAGACTCGCCAGCCTATGCCGATTTCGATTGGAAGATGGCGCTTGCCGAAGAGGTTGGCAGAGTGAATGAGGACGAGACCGAAGAAGAAGCGCCCGTTGAAGAAGCGCCCGTTGAAGAATGCGCTCGTTGAAGAAGCACCTGTTGAAGAAGCGCCTCGTTGAAGAAGCACCTGTTGAAGAAGCACCCATTGAAGAAGCGCCTCGTTGAAGAAGCACCCGTTGAAGAAGCGCTCGTTGAAGAAGCGCCTGTCGAAGAGACCCCGGTAGAATTTGAGGTTAAGGCAGAAGAACCCGTAGCGAGTGAAGAAGAAGCAGCTTCAGAGTAGTGGCGTGTAATCCGGTTCGTAAGCCGGGCATAACCTGGATATTTGATAGGCGCACCAGAAATTGGTGCGCCTTTTATACACCAAGTGACCATCCAGCTCTATTTCAGGGGAGAAATGGATCCACCAGAACATCTTCGGGGCTGGGCCTGGCAACTCACTTCAGGTTCAAGGCATACTGATTTGCCTAAGAAATACGTTAACTTAAGAGACTTTTAAGCTGCGAAATCCGGAAATGCCGGGTTTCTCTGGTAGAATCCAATCGGACAAAAAGTCTCATAATCAAATTTAATGGGACTTGTTCTCCTGGGTTTGCTATGAAATGGCGAATTGATCGGCCACATCATAGTTATTCCCGTTGAGCGATCATGGACAGCTTCCATCCGGAGGAAAAAAACTTAGCCGGATTTTCAAGATAGCCATGAGATGTTAACATTACACAATGAAGGTTTATGGTACTGAATAAGTCTAGTAGGAGGTAGTACCATGTCTGGTATGGAACGATTTACACAACGAGCGCGGCGTGTACTCAGCCTTGCACACCAAGAAGCTGAACGCATGCGGCATAACTACATAGGGACTGAGCACCTTCTGCTGGGCTTGATCCGCGAAGAAGGCGGCGTAGCCGGACGCGTTTTGAGAGAATTGGGGTTGGAAGCCAGCCGGGTGCAGGAGATCGTAGAACGCTTGACTGGTCCCGGCCAATACCGGGGAGGCAAGCTGGATCTATCTCCTGGAACGCAACAGGTCCTGGAATACGCTGTAGAAGAAGCCCGTCGAATGGGGCATCATTATATTGGCACCGAGCATTTACTGCTGGGATTGGTACGCTATGGCGAAGGGATTGCCCTGGATGTGCTCCGCAAACTGGGTGTCACCCCCGAGCAAATCCGACGCCAGACCCGGCGCGTTCTGCAGGAAAGTGCCAGTTCGCGGCGCACATCGACTGGCAGCGAATTGACCCGCACGACCAAACAAGAGCAGGCCCGTCCAAAGACACCGATGGTTGATCAACTTGCCACGGATCTGACCGCCCTGGCGGAAGAAGGCAAACTGGATCCGGTCATTGGCCGGCAGATGGAAATTGAACGTGTCATTCAAATTCTCGCCCGGCGCACCAAGAACAATCCCGCCTTGATCGGCGAACCGGGTGTCGGCAAGACGGCCATCGTTGAAGGTCTGGCCCAGCGGATCATCGAAGGGGATGTTCCCGGACCGCTGCTCGATAAGCGCGTCCTCCAGCTTGACGTCGGTTCGCTCGTAGCTGGAACGATGTACCGGGGCCAGTTTGAAGAACGCCTTAAACGCGTGATCGATGAATTAAAAGCCTCGGCTGCAATCCTTTTCATCGACGAAGTTCACATGCTGGTAGGCGCCGGTTCGGCCGGCTCATCGGTTGATGCTGCCAATATTCTGAAACCCGCACTGTCACGTGGCGAGCTTCAGGTCATTGGTGCGACCACGCTGGACGAATATCGCAAGCATATTGAAAGCGATGCGGCCCTTGAACGACGTTTTCAACCCGTCATCGTTGATGAACCTACGGTTGATGAAACGATTGAGATCCTGCGGGGTGTACGCAGCGCCTATGAAGAGCATCATCGCCTGACCATCTCCGATGAGGCCCTGGATGCAGCCGCCCACCTTTCTTCTCGCTATGTAACGGAACGGTTCTTACCGGATAAAGCCATCGACTTGATCGATGAGTCTTCCTCACGAGTGCGAATGTACAAAAGCCCGGCTGCGAAAACATCCCGGGAACTGGTGAGCCAGCTGAGAGAAATGCGCCACAACCATGCCCTGGCGCTGGAGGACGGTCGCAACGACGATGCCCAGGAGATCCAGGAAGATCTGGAAGGTCTGGAACTGCAACTGGAACGCCTGCGAACTGGCTGGGACCGCAGCAACAGTCCCACCGTCACCGCTGACGATATCGCCGAAGTGGTCTCTATGTGGACGGGCGTGCCGGTGATGCAAATTGCCCAGGAGGAGTCGCTGCGCTTGCTGCAGATGGAGGATGAACTCCGGGAGCAGATCATCGGTCAGGAAGAAGCCATTGAATCGATTTCGAAAGCTGTTCGCCGGGCCCGTGCCGGTCTAAAAGACCCCCGCCGGCCGATTGGCTCTTTTATCTTCCTGGGACCAACCGGCGTCGGCAAAACCGAGCTCACCAAAGCCCTGGCACGTTTCCTGTTCGGCAGTGAAGACGCTCTGATCCAGCTCGACATGTCTGAGTTCATGGAACGCCACACAGTCAGTCGGCTGGTTGGCGCCCCTCCAGGATATGTGGGCTATGAAGAATCCGGCCAGTTGACCGAAGCCTTGCGCCGGCGGCCTTATTCAATCGTTGTTTTTGATGAAATTGAAAAGGCCCACCCGGAAGCCCATAATATGCTGCTGCAAATTATGGAAGAGGGCCACCTCTCGGATGCGCGCGGTCGCAAAGTTGATTTCCGTAACGCAATTATCGTGATGACCTCCAATGTGGGCGCCGATATGATCAAGCGCCAGGGGTCCCTCGGTTTCGCACTTAAGAAAGACGAGGAAACCGAAGAACGATTGGCTTACGACGAGATGCGCAAGAAACTGACCAACTCGCTCAAGCGGGTGTTCCGCCCAGAGTTCATCAACCGGCTTGACTCGGTGATCGTGTTCCGCTCACTGAATAAGCAAGATATCGAACAGATCGTCCAGCTGGAGATCAACAAAGTTGGGGTACGCCTTGAAGACAACGCCATCAGCCTGAGCGCCACAACCGAAGCTCTGGCCACGTTGGCTGATCTGGGATACGATCCCGACATGGGTGCACGTCCGCTTCGCCGGGTCATCCAACAAAAAGTTGAGGATCCCCTATCCGATGCGCTGCTCTCTGGAGACTTTGCCAACGGAGATACGATCCTGGTCGATGTCGTGGATGGCGAAGTTGTACTGCGGCGCGGCGATGAGATCATCGCCAAGTCGCCGGAGCCTATGGCTACCGCCTGATCGACCCGGTCCGTAAAGCTCATACTGAAATTGCAGATCGCAGAATGAACTCTGTCATCATCTCGAGTTCATTCTGCGATCTCTTTCTTGTCCTTGGGAAGTTCCGGGATGGTAAAGCGGATTTTTGGAGTTCGATTTGTGCGGCCTCACCCACACAAATCGAACTCCAAAAATAATTATCGACAACATTTTCGTGCACCCTCTTTCACAGAGTTTCCCAACGGGCCTTTCCGGAATCTTTGTGGTGGGTAGGAGATGTTCGGTCTCAGGGTTTCCCAAAGAACCGTTTCCCAAAGGTCCAATTTTTCCTTTTATAATAGCGGTATGGTCAAAACAAGAACCCAATATGTATGTCAGCAATGCGGGCGCAAAACAGCTCGCCAAATGGGACGCTGTCCACAGTGCGGCGCCTGGAACAGCATGATCGAGGAGATCGTTACGGTTGGATCCGCGGCTGCCAGCCGGGGTCGCTCCGGGCTGGCGGTCCCAAAATCGACCCCACGCAGGTTAGGAGAGATCAGCGGGGATGTCGAGGAGAGACTGCCTTTAACAATCGGCGAGTTTTCGCGGGTATTGGGAGGTGGTGTGGTCCCCGGATCCGTCGTGCTCATCGGCGGCGACCCCGGAATCGGAAAATCCACCCTGGTGTTGCAGGTTGCTTTGGAAATGGCGCATCACCAGTCTGTGCTGTATGTCTCTGGCGAAGAGTCGGAGCGACAGATCAAAATGCGGGCCTTACGCCTGCTACGCAATGCCCAAAGGGATGCGGCCGACGGGAAAGAGCTGGACGAATCCGATCTTTCCATCCCGGAGGAATTATTTCTGGTAACTGAGACAAATCTGGCGGTGATTCTTGAACACGTCACTGAATTTCAGCCGCGATTGTTAATTATCGATTCGATCCAGACAATCTACCTGTCCGAAATGGACTCATCCGCCGGTTCGGTCTCTCAGGTGCGCGAATGCTCTTCCCGGCTGCGGGAAATGGCCAAATCTTCGGGGGTCGCGGTGTTTTTGATTGGTCATGTCACCAAGGAAGGCGCGATTGCCGGCCCGCGTGTGCTCGAACACATTGTAGATACGGTACTCTATCTGGAAGGCGATCGCTTCCAATCCTACCGGCTGCTGCGCTCCGTTAAAAATCGTTTTGGGGCCACCTCAGAGGTAGGTGTGTTTGAGATGCGCGAACGCGGCATGGTCGAAGTGAGTAACCCTTCCGAGGCGTTCCTGGCGGAGCGCCTGATCAACGCACCCGGATCGGCAATTGCCGTAACCATGGAAGGCACCCGGCCCTTGCTGGTTGAAATTCAAGGGCTGGCCAGTCCGACCTCATTTGGCAACCCGCGCCGCACACCAAACGGAGTCGATTTTAACCGCTTGCTGCTGACAGTTGCTGTGCTAAACCGGCGGGTTGGTATACGATTGGGCGAGCAGGACATTTTTGTCAATGTAGTCGGAGGGCTGGCGGTCAATGAGCCGGCCGCTGATTTGGCAGTTGCCGCCGCGATTGCCTCCTCAGTTCGTAACCTGCCGGTGCGGGTCGAATCCGTTCTGATCGGCGAGATCGGCCTATCAGGTGAACTCCGGATGGTCGGACAGATGCAGGCCCGCTTGCGGGAAGCCGCAAAACTGGGTTTTAAGACTGCGATTGTGCCCCGTCGCCTCAGAAAGGGTGAACCCTGGCCAGACGGCATCGAAGTGCTGGAAGTGCGTTCGCTACGCCAGGCTCTGGACATGGCCCTGATCTCGCAAGAATCATGAACTTCAGCTTACTGGTATGAATCTATTTGCAGCAAGTTCGCATTTTACCCAACCATCTTTCTCTGTGGGCTCCATCCCGGTTTACGGCGATTTGATCCTTTCGCCAATGGATGGATTTTCGGACCAACCTTTCCGCTCCCTCTGCCGCCGGCTTGGATCGGCGATGAGTTATACAGAATTCATCAACGCTCTGGATGTTCTGCAAGGTCATCCTCATCTCGCCCAAAAATTCGCCTATCGAGAAAGCGAGCGCCCGGTCGTTTTTCAAATCTTCGACAACGACCCCCAGCGATTGCTGGAAACCGCCCTGCGAGTGCAAGAATTAAGACCGGACATTATCGATATCAACATGGGTTGTTCGGTCAGTTCGGTTTCTGGCCGCGGAGCTGGTGCCGGTTTACTTCGCACTCCAATCAAAATCGCGCGAATTTTTCGCCTCCTGAGCCGTCATCTGGAGGTTCCGATTTCCGGTAAAATCCGCCTGGGATGGGACGACGCCCAACGCAACTATCTCCTGATCGCCCGTATTATCGAGGAGAACGGCGGCGCCCTGGTGGCAGTTCACGGACGCACCAAAACCCAAGGCTATGGAGGCCAGGCTGATTGGCAGGCTATCGCAGAGATCAAACAAACCGTCTCGATCCCTGTAATTGGGAATGGGGACATACGCACGGTGGCCGATATCCAACGCATGCAAGATCTCACCGGCTGTGATGCCGTCATGATTGGCCGAGCGGCGATCGGAAATCCTTGGATCTTTGCGAGGCTGGATCGCTGGCAAGTTACCCCTGACCAGGTACGCGCTACTATGCTGGAACACTTAAATGCGATGCTGAACTTTTATGAGGGGGACTATGGATTGGTGCTCTTTCGCAAGCATGCCAGCCGTTATTTGAGTCAATCCAGATTGAGGCGCGAACAACGTCAGCAGCTTCTGACCGCTGATAAGCCAGATGACTTTTTGTTCTTCCTGGACTCGATTCTCCAGCTGGCCTGAGAAGGTACCCTATTGCCAATTCCTCCAGGTCGATTTCGGGCTCCTCCCGGACCTCATTACGCCATTTATTCCTGCCATGGCTGAGTAGTTACCATAATTGTAGATTTACTTAATTTCTTTTATAGAAAATCTACGTAAATCTACATTGACCTATGGTTATTCTCTGATAAATTAGCAGAGGTTTCATCACATTTCCTCCACTTACGGTCATCTATCCATCGGGATTCCGCCTTATCTTTACGTTAATCGAGCCTGAATTTGTCCCAAGGAGTACAGGTATGTTCCGCAGACGCCTCCAACTTGGCCTGATCCACATGGCGGTCGCCATGACGCTTGTACCGATCAACAGCACCCTGAATCGCGTCATGATTAAGGAACTGGCGCTTTCTGCAACCCTGGTGGCTGCGATGGCATCTCTGCCCTATCTTTTTTCGCCCATCCAGGTGGCGATTGGTTCATTCTCTGATCGTCACCCAATATTAGGCCTGCGGCGCAGCCCCTATATTGCCCTGGGCTTGCTGCTGACCGTAACCGGGGTGATCCTATCTCCTCAGGTGGCTTTTCTAATGGCAAACAATTTCTGGATGGGTCTTGGCCTGGGCATCCTGGTCTTTGGCGCCTGGGGAATGGGTTTCAATTTTGCCACTGTATCTTATTTTTCACTGGCATCGGAAATTTCAGGCGAAAAGGGTCGTTCCCGTACAATAGCAATCATGTTCTTCATGATGATCTCTGCGATCATCATCACCTCAATCGGCCTCGGGCGTTTGCTGGATCCCTATTCTCCGGCCATTTTGGAGCGTGCATTTCGGATTGTCGGGCTGACGGCGCTGGTAGTTGGAACGATCGGGTTGTTGGGTCTGGAACCGCGTAGCCCAAAAATAATCACCGTTCAAGGCGAGGCGCGTTATGGGCTGCGCAGCCTGATCCGGATTGTGTTTTCGAACCGGCAGGTCACGTTATTTTTCTGGTATTTAATCTTGCTGCTGGCCGCGATCCTGGGCCAGGATATTTTGCTTGAGCCCTTTGCCGGGGAAGCTTTCGGACTATCGGTGGAGGCGACCACCCGGATTACATCGATCTGGGGTACCTGTGTATTACTTTCACTACTTGTGGCAGGCCTCCTGGAAGGTCGGGTGGCCAAACAAACTGTGGTTAAAAGCGGGGCCGTCGCAGGTGTGATCGCCTTTATAGTAATCGCAGTGAGCGGGACGATCGTGAATAAGAGCCTGTTTTACACCGGGGTCGTGATCCTAGGATTGGCCACAGGAGTGTCCACCGTATCGAACCTGTCGCTTATGTTGGACATGACGGTTGCCGGACAGGTTGGCATGTTTATCGGCGCCTGGGGTATGGCCGATGCGCTGGCCCGCCTCACCGGTTCAATCCTGAGCGGATTCGTCCGCGATTTGGTCAGCCGGCTTGCCGACAGCCCTGTAACCGGCTATGTGATCGTTTTTGGACTCGAAGCAGCCATGCTGTTGATCTCACTGGCCCTGCTCCGCCGGATTGACGTCAGTTTGTTCAAACGCCAGGCCGCCAAAGTTTCGGTCGTGGAAAGGGCGGCGATCGCCAGCGAGGCAGGATAATCTTTTAGGAGGAGCACGGACATGCAGTTTCACGTCGGTTTGAACCGAACTTCTTCGGGAGAATCAGATGCGGCCTGAATGGTTAAGTTTGAGCAAAGTTGCCTCGATACTGGGAGTGCATCCCAGTACAGTCCGTAATTGGTCGGACCAGGGTGTATTACCCGTTCATCGCACCAAAGGAGGGCACCGGCGCTACCTGCGCAGCGAAATTGACCTGTGGATGGAATCGCAGAAGACTGACGGAAACAGCGAGGCTCATCTGGTCGTCCAAAACGCCCTCAAGAATACTCGCTTCCAGATCAGCGAAGGCAGGCTAAAAGAAGAGGATTGGTACAACAAGCTGGACGATGAAACCCGTCTCCAGTATCGTATGAGCGGTCGATCCCTGCTTCAGGGTCTGATCAGTTATCTGACTTCAGAAGGCATGGCCCCCATTACAGAAGCGGAAGCTCTTGGGTACGAATATGCCTCTCGAGGCCGGCGTTGCGGTCTCAACACGGTAGAAGCCACGCATGCTTTTCTTTTCTTCCGAAATGTACTGATGGAATCCATGCTCGCCGTCTACAAATCGGCCGCGGTTCGCTCTCCAAAAGCCTGGGCCGATATGTTCAAAAAAGTTAGCGAATTTACCGATCAGATCATGCTGACGATCCTGGAAACCTACGAAGTATATCAACGAGCCAATCGATGAGCAAAAAAAGTAAGCGATTTGAGCCTACGAAATGGTCCGAACGACTGGTCCCGATTTTGCTGGTGATTATCTTGCTCGGGCTGATTGTAACGATTTTGATTGTTGCCCTGGCGATGTTTGGATTAACGCCAGGCGTCTGAATTCGATCTGCTGGATGACAGATTCAACTGGCAACCACGTAGCCGCTAGTTGTAGCTTAGCCGCATCTCCCGGCATACTCTATTCTTTTCTGGAGGTCTTTTGATGCATTACATACCCTACCTTTCTACATTGGTGACCTTTATTTTCGCCATCGCTGTGTTTCGACGCTACCAATATAAAAAGGGCCCGCATTTATTATTCTGGGGCATCGGGCTGATCTTCTACGGCCTGGGCACGTTGACCGAGGTTGTGCTCTCTTTCAGCTTCAACCCATTGGCCCTAAAAGTATGGTACTTAAGTGGAGCGATGCTGACTGCAGCCTGGTTAGGCCAGGGCACTGTATTCCTGTTGATCCGCAAGCGTGGCGTCGCCTCGGCAATGGCGTGGGGACTGGGAATCGTTTCCCTCTTAGCGGCCGGCCTAATTCTGGCTGCTCCAATCACCCCGGCTGCCAGCTCTTACCAAGTCACGCAAGCGATATCGGCTCAATACAAAGATATCCTGGTCCGCAGTTCATTGATAACACTGCTCACCATTTTGCTGAACATTTACGGCACCCTTACGCTGGTCGGCGGTGCGTTGTATTCAGCCTTCCTTTTCTGGCGCAAGAAAGTACTGATCAATCGCTTGCTGGGCAACATTTTTATCGCCGGCGGGGCCTTAATGCCGGCGATGGCTGGGTCCTTTGTAAAGGCCGGATTGGTTGATCTGCTATACCTCAGCGAGTTCCTTGGCGTGGTATTGATGTATATTGGCTTTTTGCAAGCCACGGCCAGCAAACCGGCGGAAAAACCCGCCGCCATCCCCGCCTCAAAACCCACCTAGGAGGTATCTGCCAGGGACCCATCAACAATTGTGTCCATCATTCATGGATACTTAGATATATGGCGGATAAGGCGTCAGTGCGGGCGGGCACGACTGCAGTGAACCTTAGTTGACTCCCATCAACCCGCCACGTCCACCAAGCGGCAGGGGTTAGTGCCAAAATGTAGGGCTCGCAGGGGCAAATTGCCCCTGCGAGCCCTACATTTTGGCTTTATCTTCTCTGTCCCAGGTGCGAAGCACCGAGGGAAATTTGCTAGAGAAGCGTTAACGATCGGATACCACGATAAGTGCTGTGGTACCCGCGGGTGAACGCCCAGGCTGATGCCTTATTTTGCCAGAACCTCTGGTTATTTCATGAGAAAAGGATACAGTATCGGAATGTCACCATGAAATTCACAGCACCTTTCGATGGTAGAATCAAATATAGTAAAGAAAACTTGTATCTACTTTGACAATGCCACATTAATAAACAGAATACCCAAATTTTGGGAGATTTCTTCGACTGAGCCATTGCTTAAGCAGGTAAATGGATTGAATATTATTGGAGCCATATATGAATACTTCAACGAACGGCAGGTTAAGTTCCATTTTGGATTTTGAGCCGATCTCACGTATCCGCCGCAATCACGGCCTGGAACACGCGACTTTACACATCCTGGCCGAACGCTTTCCGCGCACCAGCCTGGCAGGTCACTCCGATACGGGCGGCTTTTGGATACTGGGCGATATTCCCATGGATGCTGTCCAGAGTGCCGTCACCTCCGCGCTGGAAAGATTGCAAAAAGGCGAAGCCGAGCTGGCGGTCCATCCGAATTGTGGGACCAACTTCGTTACTTCCGGTACGCTGGCAGGCATTGCGGCCTCGATGGCCATGTTTGGAGCCGGCAAGCGCATGCGCGATAAATTGGAGCGGGTTCCATTGGCAGCCAGCCTGGCTACCCTGGCCTTGATTGCGGCCCAACCCCTGGGACTATACCTGCAAGAACGTTTCACAACTTCCGGTGTCCCAGGTGACCTGGAAGTCGGCGAAATCAGCCATTCTCCTCGCGGTCAAATCAATGCCTACCGGGTAATCACCAGGGGTTAACGATGGCATCTACCCCGATCATCTACTTGCTGCATGGCGATGATGAATTTGCGATTTCCCAATTTGTCGCCGATATGGAAGCCAAGCTTGATGATCCTGGTACTGCCGCAATGAATATCAGCCGCCTGGATGGGCGGTCGTATAACCTCGACCAGCTCCTGAGCGTCGCCGGCGCCATGCCCTTCTTAGCCCGCCGTCGTTTAGTGATCCTTTCGGAGTTTATCGGCCGGCTGAGCTCCAAATCACAGCGTGAAGCGTTCACCGGCACCCTGGAAAAGATCCCGGCGACCACTGCCCTGGTGCTGGTCGAAAAGCAGCCGCTCACCGAATGGCGCGATCGCAAAAAAGGCAAACAAAACTGGTTGGAGAAATGGGCAGCCGCCCACTCAGACCTGGTCTATCTTAAAGAGTTTTCGCTTCCCAAGGGCCGGGCAATGATTGAATGGGTTCAGGAACAGGCCCGGGAAGCCGGCGGACAGCTCACACCTCAGGCAGCCGATCTCCTGGTCAATCTGGTCAATGAAGATCCGCGACTGGCCAATCAGGAAATCCAAAAACTACTGGCTTATGTCAACTACCGCCGGCCGGTTGAGCCTGACGATGTTCAAAACCTGACAGCGGACAACAACCAGGGAGATATTTTCGCCATGGTCGACGCTATTGGCTTGCAGGACAGCCGCACGGCCGTCAACATGCTGCACCGGCTGTTGGAGACCCAGGATCCCTTATCGCTGTTCGGCATGATCGTACGCCAGTTTCGCCTGTTATTGTTAGCCCGCGAAGTGTTGGATCATGGGGGCAATGTGGTCCCCGAACTCCACCTCCATCCTTTTGTCGCCAAGAAAGTCAGCGCCCAGGCCCAGCGGTTTCAACTGGCTGATCTGGAAACCGTCTATCATCGCCTGTTGGATTTGGATGAAGCCATCAAAACCGGCCTGATCGAGGCGGAAATCGGCCTGGATACTTTCATTGCTGCTTTTACAACCGCCGCGGCATCGTAAACTTGAATCTGGCAGTACACGAATGCCATACTCGAATGGTCACGTTTTTGGAACCCATTCATCCTAATCACCAGCGAAAACACACCAGGATAAGTTGGCGTTTTCCCGAACTACTGATAAATTGAAAATCGCCTGCTGGCAATAAAAATTCTTGAGCCTGGCAGGCGATTTCTGGATCGTACTGTTAGGGTCTTTCGGTATTTCCTTGGTGACTAGAAGATGTGAAGGTTCTCTCAATTTTCCTGGGCGCTGATTCCAATCCAGAAGTGGTTGGGCAGCACCGTCGAAAGGCCGCGTACTTCGACACTCCCTGCCTGTAGTGCGGCCTCCAGGGCGCTTGTATTGCGGGATAACATGCTTGGATGAACGTAGCACATGTTGGGGGCTTTGCCGTATTTTCGCCGGTAATAATCGGCTGCGCGCGTCACTTTTACCTTCAACTCCGTCTTTGAATCATTATCGAACCAAAGCATTCCTACATACATTTTGGTTCCTCCTTTGATGGTACTTTCGCTCAGGGGTCTTATTCAACTCGGGTCACAGATCCAAAATCGGATCCATTCATCACCAAATGGCACGCAGAACTGCTGGCCTGCTTCGAGCTCGTCAAGATTAAATTCATCTTCACCCGCCAGCATAGCTGCCAACCGAGTGTCCAGCATGGACCCGATTAAACGCGTGCGAAAGGCATCAATCATTCGTTCATCCATCCAGTCCAGACTGGCAGGATCGAATGTCGCCAGAACCCAAATCCTGGATCGTGGTCCATGCTTAATCAACCAATAAAGCCGCCGAAATTGCTCATCATCCAGGTTCTGCAAGCAGGCAGCCAGGTCATCGATCAACAAAATAACCATCTGGTCAGGGGTGGCAGATCGGCGGCGATTCTCGGCTTGATGGGCGAGGTTTTCGATCAATCTCGCTGAGGAGGCCTCATCAGGGCTGACAAAATGCTGGCAGTACTCGATCGACAGCATCTCATCTTGAAACAGGCTGGCGTTTGGTGTAATGATACTGAAGGTCAATTGCTGGGGCTTGCTCAACTGCCTTGCGGAAGCCAATATGGCTTTCACCAAGCGAGTCTTACCACTGCCTGGATCACCAACGATCAACAATGACCCCGGTGCAGGATTGGTCAAATCAAACAAGAACGGGAGTTTATCTTCACAGACCCCAAGGATGACCGAGAGGGGCGGAAGTGGGCCGGTTTGTTTCAGTATTTCCGCCAAACCGAATTGTGGGATATCCCGGTCCTCGGGTGAAGACAGATCAGGCTGTTCAAGTTCGTCGATCAGTTCAGCGGATTCGGAAACCGTCGCTGCATGAGGGAATTGTGAATATCTGGCTCCATCTGGCCTTAGATTTGATCTGTCTGGACTGACCGAGACGGGCTTAAACCTTTGTAAAAATTTCATCCCGATTTCAAATCGTTCATCTGAGGTGAGCATCCTGGCTCCTATCTTTCAATCACTTGCTTTCGAATAGAACTTATGTTCTATTTTAGCAAAAATCAGCTCAAATGTCAATAGATTTTTCTAACCACCTCCCAGGGCTTTATCAAGAAAGAGAAAACGTGGTGCGTGATGGGTGGCTTAGCCGCCCATCACGCACCACGTACTTTCCTTTCATACCTTGTTGGCGGAAAGGCGATCGACTTTGTTAAAGCCGTGAACCATCTCCGCAGGGTTTTCACAAAATTTCAAAAATGATGAATTTGGTGCTGGGGGTGGGCGGCATAGCCGCCCACCCCCAGCACCAAACCCCTTTCTTATGAAAGCCCTGACCATCCACGAGGCTTTATTAAGAAGAAAGGTGCGTGTGGACTGTAAAGCTCACATGCACCGTTTTCGAATATCTTATTAGGTTTGCTTATATCTGCGAACCGGAAAGTTTATGCTTTCCTGAGCCAGCTTGAAGAGACCAAAAGCTGATGCTCTCAATGTGGTAAGTCTGTGGGAACAGGTCGAACGGGGTGATCTGCTGCAGATGGTAGCCGCCTGCCACCAGGCGGCGGGCATCCCGGCCCAAAGTGGCTGGATCGCAAGAAATATAAACCAGCTGGGGTGGCTGTAATGCCAGCACTCCATCCAAAGCTTTCGGATCGAGGCCACTGCGAGGCGGGTCTACCAGGACCAGGTCCGGTTTTACATCAATGACCGGCAAAACATCTTCGGCAGCCGCTTCGTACAGACTGACATTCTCAAACTCATCCAGATTTTCGACGAAATCATCGCAGGCGCTTGGTTCGCTTTCGATCCCGATCAATTGGCCAATCCGCGGGGCCAGAAAAGCACTGAACAATCCCACCCCACAGTACACATCCAGCACGGTCATTTCCGGCTGCAAATCCAGATTTTCGAGCAAGTGATTGACCATCGCCGCTGCCATGGCCGTATTCACCTGAAAAAATGAGCCGGCCGATACCCGAAACTCCCGGTCCAGCACCTGGATGATGACGTGATCGCTGCCGGCCATCACCAGCGGGCCGGCCGGGCTGAGATGAACGGCCGACAGGGTCAATTCCTCCACGCTCATTTCCGGGGCTTGCAGTTCTTCGCTTTCCAGAATCAGCTGGACATCCTCAAGTCCGGCCCGCAAGCCGATCCTTTCCAGGTCTTCCAAGGGGTCGAACTCGAGTTGCGGCCAAACCGTATTCAGCGCTTCCTCCGGCAGGTGGCATTCCTGGATCGCCATGACCTCGTTCGATCCCACACCATAGAATCCCAGTTTCCCGTCTTTGGTCAGATGGAATTGAATATAGTTACGATAATAGAATGGTTCTGGGGAAGGCACGATTGGCTGGACGGATACGTTTTCCATTTTCCCGATCCGCTCTAACTGGTCCTGCAATACTGCAGTTTTGGCCCGTAACTGAACCGGATAAGGCATATGCTGGTAATGGCAGCCTCCACAGCGGCCGAAATGCCGGCAGCGTGGTTCGGTTCGCTCGGGTGAAGGGGCCAGGATTTCCACCAGATCAGCCCGGGCGAAGCCCCGGCGTTCTTCAACCAGCCGGACGCGGGCGATTTCTCCCGGCAGAGCAAACGGAACGAACACCGCCCGCCCATCTGGCAGCCGGCCCATTGCTTCTCCCCCATAAGCCAGTACGGTTAAGTTGACATCGTAAGTCACCGGTGTGGTCATTCCTGGCTCACGTTCATATAAGCTGTCATGGCTGATAACAAGCTTTCCACATCCTCCAGCGTGGTCTCTCCCATATGGGCGATCCGGAATGTCTTACCTTTTAACGCCCCATAACCGTTGGCAATCCGCATGTCACGTTGCAGCAGGTATTTGTTGAGATCCGAAATATCCAGATTGTGCCGGTTTTCTACAGTCGTGACCGTTTTCGACCGGTACCCTTCCGGAGCAAACAGACCAAATCCCATCGAGAGCGCCCAGGAACGGACCCGTTCTGCCATAGCCGCATGGCGTGCAAAGCGCGCTTCAAGCCCTTCATTCAGGATCCGGTCCAGCTGCAGATCCAGGGCATAAACCAGAGCGATCGCCGGGGTGGCCGGGGTAGAATCCTTCAAACGGTGCTTTTCCAGGCGTAGCAGGTCAAAATACCAGCCCCGGTTCGGCACCTGGGCGGCAAACTCCAGGGCGCGATCCGATACGGCGCCCAGGGCCAATCCGGGCGGCAGCGCCAGACTCTTTTGCGAGGAAGTCAGAACCATGTCCAGCCCCCAGGCATCCATATCAATTTTTGTTCCTCCCAACGATGACACCGCGTCGACGCAAATCAGGGTATCCGGGCTGGTTTCCCGGACCGCCGCTGCGATCGCTTGAACCGGGTTCTCCAACCCGGTTGAGGTCTCATTGTGCACCAGGGTAACCAGCTCGTAATGCCGGGTGCGCAGTTGATCGGCGACTCTTTCCGGGGACACTGGCTGCTCCCAGGGGAATTCCAGCCTATCGACCGATTTGCCGTTGGTTACGGCCACTTCATACCAGCGATTCGAAAAGGCGCCATTGACGCAAGCAAGCACATTCTCTTTGGCCAGATTGCGGATGGCTGCTTCTTGCAGTCCGGTCCCTGAAGAAGTGCTCAGGTAAACCCGGTATTGCGTGTAAAAAAGTTGGCGGGCCTTATCCGAGGCGCGCTGGAAAATCGTCTCAAATTCTTTACTGCGATGCGGCAGCATAGGCCTGGCCTGAGCGTTTAACACCTCCGGGTCGACATCGACCGGCCCTGGTACGAACATATGGGACATAGATACCTCCTGTAGCGAATTGTCATTGCAACCGACCTTATCAGTGCGTTACCCCCTGACTGCACCTGCGTTCCTGGATTGTTGGCAGCGCTGGGCATTGTAGCAGCAATACTTCCCGGGTAGCTAACTTCCGGCTTAATGTTAAGATTTTGATCCCGGATTTAAGCCAACGCGGGCTTTGAGCCCGTGTTCTCCCCATGCGCGGCTTAATTTTACCAGCATCAAACCAGATATGTCGCCTGCTCTCATTCCGGGCTCTTTGGGAGATTCCGGGGTGATACGCCAAGGAAAACTGAGGCGAAATAAGGTGTCGACGTGAGGCCTCACGTCGACACCTTATTTCGCCATAACCTCTGGACAGGAGATATCAATGACTCGGATCTTAGAATTTGATGAGTGGGCTCCTACACTGCTATAATATTTGCCTATGCGACGGATATTCCCGCTTATGATCCTGGTATTGCTGGCCTGCCGGGTTTTTACGCCCTTGCCTTTGCAGAGCGCTCCTACCGTTCAGGCGACGCCGGCCCCAACCCTGACGGCTGTCCCCAGCCTCACAACCTCGCCAGCGCCCAAGGCCAGTTCAGCCATCCAGAGTTTCGCCGTCCGGCTCCACCCTGACGGAGCTTTATACGTGGGCGATCAGGTGAGCGTGGAGGTGATCGCTTTGGACCAGCAGCGAGCCGAAGGCGATTCGGCTATCGTCCAGGTAACATCCCCCCTGAGTGCCACATTGGGGCAGGCTGATTTCGGCCAGTATGGGATCGGGGGCCGTCGGCAGGCGACCTTAATGTGGGCCTGGGATACGAGCGGCCTGAAACCCGGGAACTATACCCTCACGTATCGGGTCCAACCGGATGGGCCACAAGCCAGTCTCCAGGTCCAACTTCTTCCAGCCAGCCAGCGGCCCCAGGCTGATTCCCATTGGGCTACCGCGGAAAATGATTGCTGCATCGTTCACTACATTACCGGCACTGCCGCAGGACGCGACCTTGATGTGATTTTAACCATGCTGGATACCCAAGCCGCTTCAGCCAGCCAAAGCCTGCGCACGGATTTCAGCCAGCCGATCACGATCAATCTGCTCCCCAGGGTTCTGGGTCATGGCGGCTTCGCCAGCGACCAGATATCGGTATCCTACCTCGATCGCAACTACGCCGGCAGCAATTCCGCCATGGTTGTCCACCATGAGATGATCCATATCCTGGATGCCCGGCTGGGAGGCGACCTGCGGCCGACGCTTTTAGTGGAAGGGCTGGCCGTTTATTTGACGGGCGGACATTTCAAACAAGAACCTTTGATGGAGCGCGCTGCCGCCCTGCTGCCGCCCCAACCCAATTGCATTTTGGCGGAGTTCGCCGGTGCGCAAACCGGCGCCGGCCAGCCCGTTTGTAGCCTGGACTGGTATCTTTCCCTGCCTGAACTGGTCGATGATTTTTACTTTTCACAACACGAGATTGGCTATCTGGAGGCCGGTTCTCTGATCCAGTTCATGGTTGATACCTGGGGCTGGGATCGATATTCCGCTTTCTACCGTGATATTCATCCGGCTGAAAGTCACAGCCAGGCAGCCGCCATCGATGCCGCCCTGCAGACGCATTTCGGGTTTGGACTGGAGACCCTGGAAGACAAATACCTGTCCGCGTTACGCCAGATTCAAATCTCCCCCGCAGATGTCGAAGATGTACAACAGACCGTATCCTATTACGATACGGTCCGCCGTTACCAACAAATCCTGGACCCCTCGGCCTATTTCCTGAATGCCTGGCTTCCTAATGAAGACCAGATGCGAGAAAAGGGGATTGTCGCCGATTTACTGCGCCGCCCCGAATCGCCCCCCAACCTGGCGCTTGAAAACCTGCTGGCTGCAGCGGACCAGGAACTCCTGGCAGGCGATTATGCCCGGGTGAAATCCATCCTGGCGGCCGCCAATACCAGCCTGGATATCCTTGCAAATTACCCCCACAACCTCCATTCGGCTCAATAAGCTCAATGAAATGGGGCTCTGGGATACCATCCCGGGAATTCCCAAAGAACCGATGAATAGCGAAAATTAAATACAGAAAAAGTACCCTTTCTCCGGCGATATTGGAGAAAGGGTATGGATTGATTTCGACCAATCGAACTATCAAGGGCAAGCAAACAGGGCGTTGAACGGTGGCGTACAATACAGATTAAGCGTGTCGAAGGCAAACGCTGCCACAACCACCACGCATACCAGCACTAAAAGGCACCCACATCCCGCAATGATCAGATTACGGTTGCTTTTTTCCGGTTCCATCGGCGCTTCATAATCAGGCCCTGGCGGAATCTGACCGCTGTACCTGGACTCCTGGACCGGCTGTGGGCCAGGTGGGATATAGGTCTCCCGCGGGGCCATCTGAGCCGCCGGAGCCGCCGGGCGAGCGCCAGCCACCATCGTGGCATTTGGATCAAATTGTTGCGTTTCGAAGGCCAGGCTGACCGTCTCGCCGAAGAAAATCACCTCGCCCGGGCGCAGTAAATGCGGCCCCATCAGCCGCTGACCGTTGACAAAAGTGCCATTGGTCGAGCCGGTATCTTCTATCACGTACCCACCAGATTGGGCAAACAAGCGGGCATGCTTGCGCGATATTTCGGCGTCATTGATGACGATGGTATTCCCGATGTCGCGGCCGATTGTGATCTCATTTTGGGATAATTCAAAAGTCTGTCCGGGGTTTGGGCCGGAACGCATCACCAACTGATAGGTCTGTGCAGCCATGTTTCCTCCTTGAAGTGGTACGCCTGATGATTTTAAAACGGCACCCGAAAACCTCAATCCTGTACCGGCTTCCGGTTTTAGTTATCGTCGAACGAGGACGCTTCGGCTTAACCAAATCTTCGGCGCTCAACCATCCCGAAGTCAACCATCACCCCAATGATCCGTCGTCTTAAAGAATTAGCCTTACCCCAGCCAGACACACACCATCAAAATACGCTCGCCAGGTACACAGTACACGGATCGTGCCGCAATCGATGAGCGCCTAAAGTGATCCTAAACACATATAGTGTACTGAGTTTTAGATTGCCTGTCAACGGACTTTGGATCCGTTTCACAGCTTCAACAAAGTCCTAATCTTGAGGAATTCGATGTCAGTCAAGGGCAGCTAAGCCGCCCGCCACTCACATCAAAATTTGGGTATCCTTTTTAAACAAACTAATTACGGCTCATAGGCAGATACAGTTTATAAGCCGTAACTGCTACCGGTCTGGACGCTTCAACCGGGATATAACAATTGTTGAAAGCCGATACATTCACCTGGTATACCTGATCGTGGGCCTGAGGCGTAAAAATATGCACAATGCTGGTCAGATCCTGCCCGCTGACCAATGGAGAGCCATCATTGAAATCCCAGGTATATTCCACCGGTGAAGGGAACGGGGCCGTCAGGCTGGCTGTCAGGGTTACCGTTTGTCCAACCACAGGCTCATCCGGGCTGAAACTGAAATCGATCCCACTCAATTGCTGGCAGGTATCCAGAGCAATGTCCAGGCTGGTCGTTTGGCTGGCCAGAATATCCACACCTGGAACATCCAGGGGAACGTGATTCGGCGCTGTAGCCTGAACTGTATAACTGTCCGGCGGCAGCGACAGGCTGAAATCCCCGTTGGCATCGCTGCTCGTCGAGAGCAGCAAGCTGCCATTGTACTGAGCCGAGATGATCGCGTTTGCCAGTGGTTGGCTGGAGGGCGCATCTCGTATAATTCCAATCGCCTCGCCCACTTGCAATCCTCCCAGATGAGCCATGCTCCCCACACCCGCCCGCACGAATTCGGTGAAATAATCCAGGTTCAGGCTCGAGAGCTGATCATAAGCGGAATGGTAATAGGGCGTAAAATCATCATCGTCTTCGATCGCCAGGATCGCCGGGAAGCCGAATTGCCAGAAAGATTCGTGGTCGCTGCGTCCCATATTGTCATTGAAGATTTCCGGCACCAGACCCAAATTATAGGCCTGGATCACATCTACAAACAGGTTGGCAATGGCGATATCGCCCGGTTCGCTATAGCGGGTGTGCAGGTCCAGAATCGGCTGGCCGTCAGCGTTGTGAGCGATCATATCCAGGTTCAGCACCCCGCGGATATCCTCCTCTTTCGCAGCGCTGTCAAAAGCGTAGGCGTAGCTGCCGCCCAGGCCGCGCTCTTCGCCGGTGAACAGAACATAACGGAGGGTGGCATCAAAATCGAATTGGCTGAGTAATTGGGCAGCGATCAAGACCGCACTGGACCCGCTGCCATTATCATCGGCCCCCGGCGCGGGGGCATCCGGGTTCAGGTAACTGCTTTCCGGCGAGGTGGCAATCGAATCGAGGTGGGCGGTGATCAGATAGATCTGCTCGGGGTGAACCCGGCCGGGCTGCTCGGCAATCACGTTACGCAGGGTGGTGTTATAGAAGGGATAAGACTGGTAGGCGACATTCAGGCCAAGCGATTGGAAGCGTTCATAGGCGTACTGGGTCGCTTTTTCCATGGAGATGGAATTCAAACAGTAACGATTGGTGAACTGGAAAGGACTGCCGCCGATCATCACCGGCCATTCCCCACTCAAATCGCCATCGTAACTGCTCACCAGGTTCGGATCCACTTGATTGAGGATTGCCTGAATAATCGGGCTGGCTTCGACGGTGCTTGTCAAAGCCGGGGGAGAATCGGGAATCGCCTGGGCAGAAGCCTTTCCCAACGGGAGCACAACCAGGAGTCCAATCAGTAACCCCAGGGCCAGGCGCTTCAATCGTCTGGCACGGAATATGAAGTCCGAGGTCGTCATGCGATCGATGTCTCCTGCATGTCATAGCCAAACACAGTCCCAAAACTCGCGACCACCACATCCATAACCCGGGACATAGCGGGTGGGTCGATCAACTCCGACAGATTGATCACCGGGTGATCGGCGATCCCACACGGGACTATTCCCTGCCAGTAGGTTGGATCAGTATCGATATTCAAAGCAAATCCGTGGCGGGTAATGCCGCGCGCATCCACCTTGACCCCGATTGCGGCGATCTTGGCGGCTGGCTGTGGCTCGGGTGAATGGCCTGCACCCAGCCTGGCGGTCTGCGGCTGGACCCAAACCCCGGTCAGGCCCTCGATTTGGACAGCCTTGATGCCGAGAACTTCCAGGGAACGGATCAGGGCCGTCTCCAGCCGCCTCAAGTAACCGATGTAATCTGCCCGAGGGATTCGATCGTTTTGCTCGTCCCGGCGTAAGCCGTCTATTGCCAGCGGCAGTAATGGATAACCCACCAGTTGTCCGGGGCCATGATAGGTGATATCGCCCCCGCGATCCACCCAATGCAGGCTCACGCCCCGCCGATCCAGCTCGGCTTCTTCCCACAGCAGATTTTCCACCTGGCCTCGGCGGCCAAAGGTATAAGTATGAGGGTGTTCCAACAGCAACAGGGTCGGCGGTCGATCCCCGCGGGCGATTTCTTCCGCCAGTCGGTCTTGTAACTCCCAGGCTGGCTTATAGGCGATTCTTCCCAGGCGATGCACCCAACAGATTTGAGCCATGGCGGAAGTATAACAGCAGAAGCCGGGGTTGGCCCAGGGATAAGACGAGATGGGTGTGCATGGGAGCGTACGCCCCCATGCACACCCATCTCGTCTCAAATTCCGGACAAAACAAAAGGGAGATCGCTCGCAACCTCCAATACTGGGTTAATAGATTGTATACAGGATTCCAATATTCATACGGTACACTCAATAGGTTAGGAATGGTTGTTCTTAATCAAATTCTTGTACTCGGGCACATTTATTGTTGAGCAAGCCCCGGGGCGAAAGAATGGAGAATGAAGCTACGATGAATCTAGATAAATACACACAAAAATCACAGGAAGCCATCCTGAGCGCTCAACGACTGGCGGTTGAGTATAACCACCAGTCGATCGAGCCCGCTCACCTGTTGCTGGCGCTGTTGCGCCAGGATCAAGGGGTCGTGCCGGCAGTCGTCACGAAAGTCGCCGGAAGCACGGTCGCCATCCGGGAAGAACTCGAGAAGGAGCTGGCCGGACGGCCGCGTGTGTACGGGGCAGGCGGGGAGGTTGGTCTTTCACAGCCGGCCTCGAATGTTCTTGCGGCTGCAGAGCGTTATGCCAAAGGTATGCAGGATGAATATGTGTCCGCCGAACACATTCTGCTCGGGCTGACCGAGAGCAGCGAGGGCAAACGGCTGAACCAATACGGCCTGGGCAAAGATGCGATCTTAAAAGCCCTGGCCGGCATTCGCGGCACCCAACGGGTCAGTTCCCAAAACCCGGAAGACACCTACCAGGCGCTGGAAAAATACGGGCGCGATCTGACCGCCCTGGCCCGCCAGGGTAAGATGGATCCGGTGATCGGGCGGGATGAAGAGATCCGCCGCACCATTCAAATCCTTTCCCGGCGGACCAAAAACAACCCGGCTCTGATCGGCGATCCCGGCGTGGGCAAGACCGCCATTGTTGAAGGCCTGGCCCAGCGCATGGTGAACGGCGATGTGCCGGAAGGCTTGAAGAATAAGCGCCTGGTCCAGCTCGATATGGGCGCCCTGGTCGCAGGGGCCAAATATCGCGGTGAGTTCGAAGAGCGGCTGAAAGCCGTGTTGAAAGAGATCACCGATTCGGCCGGTGAAGTGATCCTGTTCGTGGATGAAATGCATACAGTGGTCGGCGCCGGAGCTGCCGAAGGCGCCATGGACGCCGGCAATATGCTCAAGCCGATGCTGGCGCGCGGCGAGCTGCACATGATCGGCGCCACGACCATCGACGAATACCGCAAACATGTCGAAAAAGACCCGGCGCTCGAGCGCCGCTTCCAGCCGGTGCTGGTGGACGAACCAAGCGTCGAGGAGACGATCAGCATCCTGCGGGGCCTGAAAGAGCGCTACGAAGTCCATCACGGCGTCCGCATCACTGATCCGGCTGTGATCGCAGCCGCCACGCTTTCCAACCGCTATATCACCGACCGGCACCTGCCCGACAAGGCCATCGACTTGATCGACGAGGCCGCCGCTCGCCTGCGGACCGAGATCAACTCCAAGCCACAGGCTCTGGACATTGTTGACCGCCAGATCATGCAAATGGAAATTGAACGCCAGGCATTGAGCAAAGAGAAAGATAAAGCTTCCAAAGAACGGTTGGAACGCCTGGAACGCGACCTGGCCGACCAGCGCGAGCGGGCCACCGAGCTGCACGCCCGCTGGCAAACCGAGAAACAGGCCATCACCGAGCTGCAATCGACCAAAGAGCAGATCGAGCAGACCCGGGTGGATATCGAAAAAGCCGAGCGCAACTCGGACCTGGAGACCGCTGCCCGCCTGCGCTACAGCACCCTGCGCGAGCTGGAAAATAAGCTGGCAGAGGGTGAACGCCGGATCAAAACCCTGCAAACGGAAGGCGCCTTGCTTAAAGAAGAGGTTGACGCCGAAGAGATCGCTCAGATTGTGGCGCGCTGGACCGGCATCCCGGTCTCACGCCTGATGGAAGGCGAGACCGAAAAGCTGGTTCACATGGAAGAGCGCCTGCACCGGCGCGTGGTCGGGCAGGACGAGGCGCTGCGTTTCGTCTCGAACGCTGTCCGCCGGGCTCGTTCAGGCCTGCAGGACCCCGATCGTCCGATTGGCTCATTCATCTTCCTGGGTCCGACCGGGGTTGGTAAAACCGAGCTGGCCCGCGCCCTGGCCGAATTTCTATTCGATGACGAGCGGGCGATGGTGCGGATCGACATGAGCGAATACCAGGAAAAACACACTGTCTCGCGCCTGGTCGGCGCCCCGCCCGGATATGTGGGTTACGAAGAAGGCGGGCAACTGACGGAAGCCGTCCGCCGCCGGCCTTACAGCGTGATCTTGTTCGACGAGATTGAGAAAGCCCATCCGGAAGTGTTCAACGTGCTGTTGCAGCTGCTGGATGATGGACGCCTGACCGATGGTCAGGGCCGCACCGTCGATTTTCGCAACACGGTCGTGATTATGACCAGCAACCTGGGCAGCCAGTTGTGGGAAGGCGGGCGACAGGCCAGCCGTGAGGAGATCACCCAGGCCTTACAGGCCCATTTCCGGCCGGAATTCTTAAACCGGATTGATGAGATCGTGGTCTTCCACACCCTCAGCCGGGAAGATATCGCCGAGATCGTCACTATTCAACTGCGAAGGGTGGCTGCACTCCTGGCAAGCCGCAATTTCACCCTGGAAGTCAGCGAAGCTGCCCGGGAGTACCTGGCCGAGGTGGGTTACGACCCCAATTTTGGGGCCCGGCCGCTTAAGCGGGCCATCCAGCGTGAACTGCAAGACCCACTGGCATTACAAATCCTGTCGGGTGAGTTCAAGGAAGGCGACACCATCCGGGTGGACCGCGGGCCGGACGGCCTGACGTTTACCCCGGTGGTCAATGCTGAAACCGTCAACGCCTGAACATCAAGCAAGAAGATCCGAATTTAATCCTTCCTGAGATCACATTCAATTTCGCACATGCACCGATAAATAGTTAGTCGAAAAACAGGTGTGCTGGCCGGCAAAACGCCGGCCAGCACACCTGTTTTTCGACAGAATCTCCCTCAAGGCCATTCCGAAAAGGATATAATCGTTCCAGAATGACTGAAACCACATTGAAGCTCTACCTGTCAGGCGCTCCACGCCTGGAACTAAATCGCCGATCCATCAGCCTGGAGCGCCACAAAGCCCTGGCCTTACTGGCTTATCTGGCCGTCACCGGGCAGCCTCACAGCCGCGAATCCCTGGCTGCCCTGCTGTGGCCCGAATACGATCAGAGCCGGGCTTATGCTTACCTGCGGCGCGAGCTCTGGACGCTCAACAACACTCTGGGGGAAGCGTGGCTGGAGGTCGACCGGGAAACGGTCTCCATGCGGGCTGAAGCAAATTTCTGGCTGGATATCGCCCGTTTCGAGCAGCTGACGGCGGCCTGCGTAAATCGCCAGCATAACCGGGAGATCGACTGCAATACCTGTATTGGCCAGATGCAGGAGGCCGCCAGCCTCTATCGCGGGGATTTCATGGCCGGGTTCAGCCTGCGGGACAGCGCTGCGTTTGACGACTGGCAGTTTATCCAGGCCGAGAACCTGCGCCGCCAGCTGGCCGATCTGTTAGAAACACTCTCCGGCTGCCAGCTGCGCCGGCATGAGCCGGAAGCGGCTATCGCCTCCGCCCGGCGCTGGCTGGAATTGGATCGATTGAATGAAGCCGCCCACCGCCGGTTAATGACCTGCTACGCTGAAGCCGGGCAGAGGAATGCCGCCCTGCGCCAATACCAGCGCTGCGAACAAATTTTGAACGACGAACTGGATGTGACGCCACAAGCTGAAACTCGGGCGCTCTACGACCGCATTCAGGCCGGGCAGCCGGTCCAGGACAGCCAACCCGATCAAGCGGCGACCCCCGCCCGAATACCCAACAATCTCCCAACCCAGCCAACTCCTTTCATCGGCCGGACCGAAGAACTGGCCGATATCCGGCAGTTGTTCGATAACCCGGCCTGCCGGCTGGTCACTTTGCTTGGTCCGGGCGGGATCGGTAAAACCCGGCTGGCCCAGGAAGTCGCCCGCCAATCCCTGGAAGGCCAGGGTCCAGCCTTCCCGCAAGGCGTGTATTTTGTCTCCCTGGCCCCATTGCAAACCGCCGACCTTCTGGCTCCTGCGATCGCGGATGCCTTGATGTTCGCATTTCACTCCGAAGAGGCCAGCGACCAGCCGCAGCGCGATCACCTGATGCAGCTGGCGGATTATCTGCGCCAGCGGCAGATGCTGCTGGTGTTGGACAACTTCGAGCACCTGATCAGTGGGTCCAGCCTGGTAAGCGAACTGCTGCGCCAGGCGCCGCTGTTAAAGATTCTGGTCACTTCACGCGAACGGCTGAATGTACGCGGTGAATGGGCTTATGAAATCCAGGGCATGCATTTCCCCGACGCCGGCCAGGCCGGTGGGCTTGAAAATTTCAGCGCGGCCCAGCTTTTTTTACAGAGCGCCCAGCGCGCCCAGGTGGGATTTTCGCCCTCCACTCAGGAGCAGGCAGAGATCGCCCGTATCTGCCGGCTGGTTGAAGGCTTCCCGCTGGCTATCGAACTGGCAGCCGCCTGGGTCAGGCTGCTCACCTGCCAGGAAATTGGCGCTGAGATCGAGAAAAATCTGGACTTTCTGGCCGATTCGTTGCGGGATTTACCCTTGCGGCACCAGAGTCTCCGGGCTGTTTTCGAACACTCCTGGAGCTTGCTGCCGGCGCCGGAACAGAAGTTGCTGAGCGCCCTTTCGGTTTTCCGAGGGGAATTCTCCCGCCAGGCGGCCGAACAAATTTCTGGCGCGAGCCTGCCAAGGCTCTCCTCCCTGGTTGACAAATCGCTTTTGCATCGTAATCTCAGCGGGCATTATGAAATGCACGAACTCTTGAAACAATATGCCCGCGAAAAATTCGACTCTCGAACCGGAACGCCTGCTGTCCACCCGCCAGGCCCACACGGATTATTTCACGGCCATGTTGGCCGGCTGTGAAAAGGAATTCAAGGCCAAAGATCAGATCAAAGCCTTGCGCCGCATCGAGCCCGTCATCGAGGATATCCGAGCGGCCTGGTATTGGGCCGCCGAACATGGCGACTATTCCGCGATTGGACGCTCGATCGACAGCCTGGTCCATTACTATTCCATCCGCGGCCAACTAAGTGCAGGTGTGGACGATTTTGATTTTGCCGCCAGCAGCCTGCAAACCCGCCTGGAAACCATCGGTCAGGCGCCCGGGGAAAACCCCACGTTGGCAGCGACCCTGGCGAAGGCTCTGGCAGGAAAAGTGATGTTCAGGTTTAGCCTGGAGCAATTTGAACAAGCCCTGCCAGATTTGCACAGGGTGCTGGAAATCGCCGGCCAGCTCGATATCCAATCCAGCGCCGCGATTTACCTGCAAGCAGGCTTCGGCCGGGGGGTGCTTGGCTACGACGAAATGACCCAGCTTTACGAACGCTGCCTGGCGACCTTCACGCAGATCGAGGACTGGTGGGCCGTGGGTATGTGCCATTTTATGTTTGCCGAAAATATCCAGCTGTTCCTGTCCAACCCCGAATTGCCTCGCCAGAAATTCCTGCTGAGCCTGGAAATATTCCGCCGGATCGATTACCAATGGGGGATCGCCCTGGTCTTGATTGACCTGGCGTTCATCGCCTATTCAGCGGGGGAGTACAGCCTTGCAATGGCATACGGACGCGAGAGCCTGGAAGTTTACCAGGAATTGAAAGACGCCTGGCGGATCGTCAACGCCCTGCTCTACATGGGCTCCGTTGCAACCGCCCTGGGCGATTATCAACAGGCGATTGAATATTACCGCCAGGGCTTGACCCATTCCAGGGAATTGGGCAACCGCTCGATCATTTCCAGGCAGCTGGATAGCATTGGCTATGTCCACTTTCGGCTGGGAGAATACCGGCAGGCCGAACAAAATTACCGCCAGAGCCTGGCGATCAGTCGGGAAACTGGCGATCCTCATGAAGAGGGCATGGCCCTGAGCAACCTGGGAGACATCGCCCTTGCCCAGGGTGATATCCAGCTTGCCCGCCAGCGCTATCTGGAAGGTCTGGCCATTTTCAGCCGGAACGAACTGAGCTGGGGGAATATCATAACCATGAAAAAACTGGCCCAGACGGCTTTGATGCTCGGAGAGAAAAACGAGGCCTGGAGCCGCTATCAAAAAGCCTTGCAAGCTGCCTGGGCAGCCCGACGCTACCCTGAGATCCTTGAGATTCTGGTTGGTTTGGGTAAACTGGCCGCCATGATCGGCGCGACGGACCAGGCGACCCGACTGCTGACGCTCTGTCTCAGCCATCCAGCTACGGCCCAGAATGTGCGCCAGGAAGCCAGGCAGCAACTGGCCCAGCTCTCGCCAGGATCATCACCGGAAATGGACCAGCCCCACCTTGCCGAACTGGTCGAGGGCGACCCATCCCAGGCGCTGGCCCAAACCGTCGAACGCCTGTTAGCGCAAAAAAACTTCTCCTGATCTGGACTGTTCAATGAAGAAGTGAGACAAAATGAAGTGTTACATATGTCTCCGAACGACTGTTATCCATGTGTCCGGTCTATACATCCCCCAAGGGGCGGGGTTTAGTGACAAAAATTAGGGCTCGCAGGGGCAAATTGCCCCTGCGAGCCCTAATTTTCCTATCATCTTCGATTCATGTAACCTTTTTACGCTTTTTACGTCTAAAGAATGTAAGCTGAACACGTTATAAGCAAAGATGATCATAGCTAAAGACTATTGATACAGTGACAAGATTCAAAGGAGATTTGAAATGAAAACCAATGAGGCAACTTGGGATCGAATCGTACGGGCTTTACTGGGACTGGTCCTGCTTTATGTTGGATTTGGCAGCGTGGTGAGCGGCGTTTGGGGTATCGTGCTGGGCATCGTTGGATTAGTTTTGCTGCTGACCGGCCTGATCGGCTGGTGCCCGCTGTACGCCCTCTTCAAATTCCACACCAACAATGCCTGAATCCTATCAGGCTTTTCAACAAAAACTGGTCCAGAATGATCACCCGGTGGTGATCGATTTCTGGGCACCCTGGTGCGGGCCATGCCGGGCGATCGAGCCCAGCATGAAACGGCTGGAACAAACCTACGCAGGCCGGGTTGACGTCTGGAGGATAAACGCAGACGAACAGCCTGACCTGCTCCGCCAGCTGAAAGTATATGGCATACCTACCCTGATCGCGTTTCAGGGTGGGCAAGAAATAGTCCGGCAAACCGGCGCTCAGCCCCAACCAGCCCTGGCGCGGTTATTCGAAGCCGCCCTGAGCGGCGAACGCCCGGTCAAAGCCGGACTGAGTTGGACCGACCGGTTGGTACGGCTGGTTGCTGGCACAGCATTCATGATTCTGGCTTATCTGGGAAATTTTGCCGGGTTTTATCTGGCGCTCGCTTTGGTGGGAGGCGGGGTCATGTTCAGCGCAGTTTACGATCGTTGTCCGATCTGGAAAGCGCTCACAACTCGAATTGGGGAGTTGCTCCAGCGGGAATCGAACTCGCAGGCGCGCTGAACCAGCACCCGCCTGGATTGGATTCAAACAATCCTTTTTGCGGCAGGCAATCTTTGAGGGCGAATTAAAGACTTGTGGGTGGCCAATTGGCCACCCACAAGTCTTTAATCGCGGATCGTGTAATCGCCTTGTATCACCCATTTATAGGTGGTCAGCTCCCGCAGCGCCATCGGCCCGCGCGTGCAGGCGCTGGGTTGAGATGGCGACCTCCGCACCCAGGCCCAATTCAGACCCGTCGGTAAAACGGGTGCTGGCGTTGACGTACACCGCGGCCGAATCAACCCCGGCCACAAACCGGCTGGCATTGGCGTCATCCCGGGTCAAGATGCCGTCCGAATGGCCGGTGCTGTGCTGCTGAATGTGCGCCATCGCTTCTTCCAGGCCACTCACGACCTTCAACCCCAGGATCAGCGCCAGCCATTCCGTATCAAAATCCTGCGGGCCCGCCGGTTGAACCGCATCCGGCAGATCGGACAGACCACCCAGGGCCTGAACGGCCTGGGGGTCGGCCCGGAAAGACACACCCGCCCGGCTGAGATCAGCGACCAGCGCCGGCAGAAATTCAGCGGCCACCGCCTGGTGCACCAGAACGGTATCCAGGGCGTTGCAGACCGAAGGCCGCTGGGTTTTGGCATTGTGGATCACACGCCGGGCCGCCGGCTGGTCGGCGGTTTCGTCCACGAACAGGTGGCAGATCCCGATCCCGCCGGTGATGACCGGGATGCGGCTGTTCTGGCGGCAAAAGGCGTGCAACGCCGCCCCGCCGCGCGGGATGATCATATCGACGTAGCGATCCATTTGCAACAGTTCGCCCACCAAAGCCCGATCGGGATCATCGATCCACTGGATCGCGTCAGCCGGCAGGCCATTGGCCTCCAGGGCCCGGTGAACCAGCTTGACCAGCGCCCGATTGGACGCCATCGTCTCGCTGCCGCCCCGCAGGATGGCTGCATTGCCGGTCTTCAAGGCCAGACCGGCCACATCAATCGTCACGTTCGGGCGGGCTTCATAGATCACCCCCAGGACCCCGATCGGCACCCGCTGTTTATGGACCCGCAGCCCGTTCGGCAGCAGATTGGATTCGAAAACTTCGCCGACCGGGTCGGATAAGCTGGCAACCCTGCCCAAATCCGCCGCGATCCCTTCCAGGCGGGCCGGATTGAGCGTCAGCCGGTCGAGCAAGGCCGGGGTCAGGCCGGCCTCAGCGCCGGCGGCCACATCCTTGCGGTTAGCGGCTAAGATAACGTCCGACTGTGCCAACAGCAGCTCCGCCAGGGTCTGCAGCGCGGCATCCTTCTGGGCGCGTCCTGCCCGCGCCAGCTGCTGAGCCGCCGCTTTAGCCCGGGCCCCCATCCGGTCTAATCTGCCGCCAGGGGCGTCCTGGGGCGCCGGGCTGGTTCGCAGGGTATTGACTTCTGCCATGGGTTACCTCCAATCACAGGACGTCTTACAGGCCGTCCTGCCCACGATACGCCGAGACACGAAATATTTGTAGATTTGATGGGCGAAAGTCAACCATTCGCCTCCGCCGCCAGCAAAACCAGGTTGTTGCGATGGATGACTTCGTCGCTGTAGACGTACCCCAACAGGGCTTCAATTTCTTCCGAATGTCTTCCACACAGGCGCCCCAGATCGGTGGCGTTGTAATTGACCAGGCCGCGGGCGACCTCGCGCCCATCCGGCCCCAGCACCCGGACCGGATCGCCGCGCTCAAATGCGCCTTCGACCGCCTGAACGCCAACCGGCAGCAGGCTGCCCCCGTGCTGCAGGGCTTGCAGCGCGCCCGGATCGATCTTCAAACGCCCCGGTGAGCGGCCTCCGGCCAGCAGATAGCGCTTGCGGCTTTCGACCACCGTCGCCAAGGGGTGAAAGCGGGTGCCTGCAGCTTCGCCGGCTGCCAGGCGGGTCAGGATCTGGGGGGCCGAGCCGTTGGCAATCACCACCATCGCCCCCGAACGACGGGCAAGGTCGGCCGCCTGGAGCTTGGTCAACATTCCGCCGGTGCCCAGCCCGCCCGGGCTGCCGCCCGCCGCCTGCCAGTAGGCCGAGGGGATCTCAGGCGTGCGCACTTCCTGCACCAGTTCAGCCTGCGGGTCCTGGCGCGGGTCGCTGGTATACAGGCCGGTTTGATCGGTCAGCATCACCAGCAGATCGGCCTCGATCAGGTTGGCGACCAGGGCGGACAGGTTGTCGTTATCGCCGACCCGAATTTCCTCGGTGGCCACGGTATCATTTTCGTTCACGACCGGCAGCACCCGCTGGGCCAGCAAGGCGGCCAGGGTGTTGCGCGAATTCAGGTAGCGACGCCGGTCGGCCAGGTCGGTGCGGGTCAGCAGCACCTGGGCGACGGTCAGGCCATACAAGCCGAACAGCTGCTCGTAAAGCGCCATCAGGCGCGGCTGGCCTACCGCGGCCAGCATCTGCTTGGCTGGGATGTCTTTCGGCAGTTGCGGGAATCCCAGCCCCTCCCGGCCGGCCGCGATCGCCCCCGAGGAGACCAGCACCAGCTCGCCTCCGGCAGCCTGCAGGTCAGCCATCTGGCCGATCAAGTCGATCACCCGGGGCGGGGCAATCCGGTCGGAGCCTCCCGTCAGGGTTGAGGTGCCGATTTTGACCACGATTCTCCGGTAGCTCATAATACCCGCAAGTTTATCACGATCCTGGCCGACAGGCCGCGCTCGTCATTGACGCCGCGTACGCCCAATCTGACCTCAATTTGAGTGCTCCCAATTTGGATCTCTCATTCTTGAACCTACGATTATCGATTACAATTAGAGCGTTTCTGTCTGATATACTCCTTACCAACCATAACCCCATCCCCCTTTACCTTTATGAATACACACAAAATCCTGTCTATCCTCCTGATCGTTTCCTTCCTGGTGATCCCGACCCTGAGCGTGCGCGGCGCGACCGACGGCTGGCAAACCGTAGCCGAGGGGATCGAGTATCAAAAGTTCCACCTGACCAGCCCGCGCCCGATCGATCTGTTTGTAGCCCGCATGGATCGCGATGGCGCCAAATACCCGAACACCACCATCGAGAGCAGCATCGCCCAGGGCAGCCTGGCAGCCGGCCGCGAAACCGTGCGCGGCATGGCCGCCCGTTACGACGGGGCCATCAACTACTGGAACCAGACCTGGGGCGGGCGCAACCGGGTGGCCGTTGCCATCAACGGTTTTTTCTTCGACGGCACCACCGGCACCCCCTGGAGCGGCCAGATCCAGTCCGGCTGGTATGCTAAAAGGTTCACGGACGTACAAAGCGTCAACGGCTTCGTCTGGACCCTGAACCGCCAGGCCTTTATCGGTGAATGTAGTTCATCACATTGCCGCCAAGCAGGTGATCACTTACCTGGATTATGAAGGACTTACACCCAAAAATTTCAGGGGATCAACGAGCCGCGCACCGACGATTCGATCATCATTTACACCCCCCAGTACGCTGCCAGCACCGGCACCAGCGATGTGAGCGGGCCGGATGTCGAGGTACTGGTGGAGATGGAGCGCCCCAGCCTGATCCTGCCGCTGAGCGCCATGGCGGTCGGCACGGTCCGGGAGATCCGCACCAACCAGGGCGATGCCCAGATCCCGTTCGACTATGTGGTCATCTCAGCCCAGGGCGCCCAGGTGGATACCATCCTGGGCCGGTTGAACGTCGGCGACCGGATTGGGATCTCGCATGAATTGACCAGCTGCAACAATTTTCCCACCTACCCCTGGACCAAGGCTTACGCCGGGATCGGCGGCGACAAATATTTCCTGAAGGATTCCGCTTATCAAACCACAGCAGGGAACGTCCCGGATGCCCGGACGGTGATCGCTTACGGGCCGGATTTTATCTACTTCGTGGTTGCCGACGGGCGCAACCCGGGGGTCAGTGAAGGCATCTCCTATTCCGAACTGGCGACCTTCCTGGTCAACAGCCTGGGAGCTACCGACGCCGTCTCCCAGGACAGCGGCGGTTCGGCGACCATGGTGGTCAATGGACAGGTGGTGAACAATACTTACTGCAACTTCACCGACTGCCGCACTAAAAACGCCACCAACCTGGACGGCGCTGAGATCTCCGGCAAAAGCGAGTATCTCGGCCAGATCCCCCGCGCCGAATGGAATGCCGACACCTTGCTGCTCGAACCCCTGGTGGCCAACGGCATGCTGATGGTGGTTAACCAGCCCCGCGTCCTGTCAAACGCCTATGCCCCGGGGGATGCCTTCCCGCTGGCCGCCGGCGCCGATCTGCGCCTGGGGCCAGGCAGCAATTACATGAGCATCCTGAGCGTCCCCTCCGCCGGACAGGGCACCGTCGCCGACCGGGCGAACGGGCTGAACGGGGTTTACGCCACCGGTCAGTACTGGTGGCCGGTGAATTACAACGGTTTGACCGGCTGGACGCCGGGAATCCCGATCGCCAACCAGTCCTTCCGGGCCTATCTGGCCTTTATCGGGCAATTTGACGTGGGGGCGCCGCGGTCCACCCCCGGTGCAAATTTCAACAACCCACTCTTTTCACCAGACCCAGACCCTGCCAGCGGTGGACGTTAACCGCAACCTGTATGAACCCGGAAACCCCCGCACCAAAATGGGATGAGTCGACCAGCCAGGCCTTTCTCGATTACGGCCGCTACTTCGTCCCGGATCGGGAGGCCCAGGTCGAGACCATTTGCCGCCTGATACCATCCTTCCCCGGCCCGTCCCGGATCCTGGAGCTGTGCTGCGGGGAGGGCCTGTTGGCCGAAGCTGTTTTGGAGCGCCGCCCACAGGCGCACCTGACCGGGCTGGACGGATCGCCGGCCATGCTGGGGCGCGCCGGGCAGCGCTTGGCGCGTTTCGGCGACCGCTTTGCCGCCCGGCAGTTCGACCTGGCTGAACGGGATTGGCGCCGCCCGGACGGGTCTTATCAGGCGATTCTCTCCTCGTTAGCCATCCATCATCTGGACGGACCCGGCAAGCAAAGCCTCTACCGGGACCTGTATCCGATGCTGTCCCCGGGCGGCGTGCTGCTGATCGCCGACCTGATCCAGCCGGCTTCGCCGTCCGGGCTTGAAACCGCCGCCAAGGCCTGGGATGAGGCCGTACGGCGGCAATCCCTGGCCCTGGACGGGCACCTGGCAGCCTTCGAAGTTTTCGAGCGCGAGGGCTGGAATATCTTCCGCCATCCCGATCCAATGGACCAACCCTCGGGGTTGTTGGACCAGTTGCGCTGGCTGAGCGCAACCGGTTTTCTGGCGGTGGACGTTTACTGGCTGCAGGCCGGCCACGCGATCTTCGGAGGCCGAAAATCGTGACGGCCGGCGGTTACCAGCTGAACATCCTGCCGATCACAGCCCGACAGGCGCGCCCGCTCCGTGAGGTCGTACTGCGCCCCGGTTACCCGCCCGAGAAATCGATTTACCCTGAGGACAACCTCCCCCGGGTTTTACACGCCGGGGCCATGCTGGAGGGCAGTCTGGTCGGCGTGGCGACGATATTTCCCGAACCGCCGCCATGGGAACCTGATACAGCCGCCAGGCAGCTGCGCGATGGAGCCTGCTGGAGGCTGCGGGGTATGGCTGTACTGGCGCCGGCGCGCGGCATGGGGATCGGCACCCAACTGGTCCAGTACTGCCTGGACCACATCCAATTTCAGGGGGGCAGCCTGCTGTGGTGCAACGCCCGGGTTGCGGCCCTGCCTTTTTACCACAGGCTGGGCTTCCAGACGATCGGCGAAGTATTTCTATCCCCTGAAAGTGGACCGCATTACAAAATGTTCAGAATCATCTCCGGGGGGGACCTGACCTAGACGAACTTCCAGGTAGCGGCCTGCCCGTTCAGGCGATGCGCCCGGACCGGTTACCAGCTATCATTAAGTCATCCAGTGAGCCCCCCGGTCCGTGTGGCGCCAACTTGAGCCGCACCGCTTTGAAAAGTGAACCGGCCCTGGGTGGAGACCTGCTGAGAACCGGAAATGGCTTACGCCTGAAATTAAAATCATTGGGAAACTCTGCGGCGATATACCAGATTTAGGGGTATGAGTGTGCTGATGCACACTCATACCCCTAAATCTGGGACTCTCCCACAGAATTTCCCAGAGACCCTGAAATTACCTGGAACGTCGAGGAGTAAATGATGACTGAAACCAATCAAACCAATCCCCTGGTTGTTTTTTCGAACGCCATGGCCGACGCGGTCGCCAAAGCCGGCAACGCTACGGTGATGGTTGACGCCCGCCGCCGGCTGCCGGCCAGTGGGATCGTCTTTCAATCTGATCTGATCCTGACCGCCGACCACGTAGTCGAGCGGGAGGAAGACCTGCGGATCGTGCTGCCGGATGGCAGCCGGCGCAGCGCCAGCCTGCTAGGCCGGGATGCCGGGACCGATCTGGCCGTGCTGCGGCTTGACCGGCCCGCCCCCCAAACCGCCGAACCGGCCGCACAAGCCGCTCGCATCGGCCAGCTGGCCCTGGCTCTGGGACGGCCGTCGCCTGACGGCATCCAGGCCAGCCTGGGGGTGGTCAGCGCGATCGGCGGCCCGGTGAGAACCGGCCGGGGCGGCCTGCTGGAAAACTACCTGCGCACCGATACCATCCCATATCCCGGATTTTCCGGCGGCCCGTTGATCGACGCGTCCGGAGCGGTCCTTGGCCTCAACACCTCCGGCTTGAGCCGCGGGATGTCGCTCACGATCCCGGCCTCCCTGGCCTGGAGTGTGGCCCAATCGCTGGCCGAAAACGGCAGCGTTAAACGCGGCTATCTGGGCATTCGCAGCCAACCGGTCGCCATCCAGGCGGCTCAGCAGCAATCGCTCGGGCGCGAGCAGGATCATGGACTTCTGATCGTCTGGGTGGAAGACGGCAGCCCGGCGGCCCAGGGCGGCCTGTTGGTCGGCGACATCCTGGTGGCCCTGAATGGCCAGACCATTGGCGACCCGGATGAACTGCTGGCAACCCTGGTCGGCCGGTTGGTGGGGCAGCCTGCCAGCCTGGAAGTTCTGCGAGGCGGACAGCCGCAAACCTTATCTGTGATGGTGGGAGAACGCTAGCGCCCAGATCCGTCACGAGGATCGAGTAAATGCTATGAAAACAAACGGGTTTTCGAACGCGATGGCAACTGCGGCGGCTGAAATGATTGCGGCTGTCGAGAACAGCCTGGTAATCGTTCAATCCGGCCGGCGTGGATTTGGCGCCGGCATCATCTGGGATGCCAGCGGGCTGATCCTGACCAACCAGCACGTTATCCAGGGCGGCCACCGGCGGTTCGGCCCGGTCAGCCCGCAGCTGCAGGTCGAGCTGGCGGATGGCCGACAATTCCCGGCCCGCATTTTGAAGCGCGACCCCGAGATCGATCTGGCCCTGTTAAAAATCGAAGCCGATCAATTACCTGCCGCGCCGCTGGCCGATTCCCATCACTTGCGGGTTGGCGAGCTGGTGATGGCGATCGGTCATCCCTGGGGCCAGCGCGGCATGGTTACGGCCGGCCTGATCAGCGGATTGGGCCGTGCTCAAACCCGCGGCCCGCGCGGCTCGGTTGAGATCATCCGCTCCGATGTCCGCCTGGCCCCGGGCAATTCAGGCGGCCCGCTGGTGAACGCGGCCGGCGAGGTGGTCGGCCTGAATACCATGATCGTGGGCGGCGACCTGGGGGTCGCCATACCGATTCATCTGGCCATAGAATTTGCGGCCGGGGCCCACCACCCGGTGCCTCCTGCGCCGGCCGTTGGACCCAGATCGGAGATGATTGTGTGATATCGACCGGGGTGGTTTCACCAGTCCTGGCGGTCCGGGCCGGCCTGAGGGCCCTGCTGGAAGCAGCGGGCTCGATGGAGGTGGCCTGGGAGGCTCACAACCTGGCCGAAGCCGGCGACATACCGGGCGGGATCGATGTGTTGATCCTGGCCGGATCGCTGGATGAGCTGCACGAACTCGAGCGCCTGCTGGCCGAAAATCCCGGCCAAATCGCGGTGCTGCTGCTGGCAGGCGACACTTCGGCTGGCCGGTACCTGGCCGGCCTTCCCCTGCGGGCTTGGGGCATCCTGGGAGAAGATAGTCCGGTTGAGGAGCTGGTCGCTGCCATCCAGGCCTTGCACCAGGGGCTGCTGGTCGGCGATCCCAGCCTGTCCCGCCCGGAAGTCTCCCGGCTGCTGTTCGGCGAGGCGGATCCGACCGACACGCTCGTTGAACCGCTCATCGAGCCGCTCACCGACCGTGAACTGGAGGTCCTGCAGTGGCTGGCCCAGGGATTGGCGAACAAACAGATCGCCGGCCAGCTGGGGATCAGTGAACACACCGTGAAATTCCACGTATCGTCCATCTATACCAAGCTGGGAGCAACCAATCGGGCTGAAGCTGTCCGCCTGGGCGTCCAGCAAGGGCTGATTTTATTGTAATCAGCGCCAGGCTCTTCTTAATGGATCTTTGGGATGCACCAAAAATAATTTTCTACAACATTTTCGTGCACCCGGTCTTTGGGAGTTTCTATATGGTTGGGGCTTGAGCGTGGGTCTACACGCCCAAGCCTCCAGATTTGGGGGCTCTCACAGAGTCCTTTAAGCATTCAGGGCCGGTTTCAGCCGGCCCTGTTGATCTTCAAGCGTAATCATCGTCATCGTCTTCGTCGACATCATCGTCGAAGTCGTCGTCCTCCCAATCCCCATCCTCTTCGAATTCGTCACTGTCCTCTTCCCAGTCTTCTTCCTCTTCGTCCCAATCTTCTTCTTCCCAGTCTTCCTCATCGTCATCATCACTTTCGTGAACGTGGCCGTGCTCGAGCTCTTCCTGAGTTGCTTCTCGCACATCGACGACAGTGACCGAAAAGTGCAGGTCTTTGCCAGCCAGGGGATGATTAAAATCCAGGCGGACATTTTCATCATCCACAGAGGCAATCTGGGCGTCCATGACTTCGCCCTCCTCATCGCGCAGCCGCAGTCCCACACCCGGTTCCAGCGGGATATCGGAGGGGAACTCATCGCGGGGGATCACCGAAAAAGCTTGATCATCGATGTCGCCATAGCCCTCCTGAGGGGCAACCTGCACGTTCTTGCTGTCTCCGACACTCATGCCATATAACGCGGTTTCAAGGCCAGGAATGATCTGCCCGTGACCCTGCAAAAATACGATGGGATCGCCGCCTTCGGAAGTATCCACAATCTCACCTGCAACTTTAAGCGTATAATCCAGGGTAACAACGACGTCTTTTGCGACAATCGATTTATTTTTAGGGTTGCTCATTTTTCAATCTCCAGTCGATCTTTGATCAGATAAATTCCGCCGGGCTACCGGCGGCTGTTTTTTGAATTCCTGTATTCAGGCCAGCATGTTTCCCCCCCAGGCTGGTGGATTCTATCATATTTCTGAGCTGTTTTGTCCTTAAAATTCGGGTGGGCACTGTATCTTTCAGAGTTTGTTGGCGAACTCATTTTTGTGAAGTTCTCCACGCCCTTCCGACACCTGAGCATAGGAAATATTGGCGAAATGAAGTGTTTACGGGGGCAGGGCCCCCGTAAACACTTCATTTCGCCCCACTTCCACGAGTTAGGGGAAAAAGGAGACAGTGGATCGGACTTCGCCAACAGAACTCTCTTTCATCCATGAAATTCGTGTACATCCCGTTGATATGGAAGGATAAGTCAAAATGTGTAGAGGTGATATTCGATTTGGCCGGCGGATGCCGGTCAAATCGAATATCACCTATCCCCCAGGATTAAAACCTTGCGGCGATGAAGCTATAATACCAATCTGTTGATAGGAGGTCTATGACAAACAATCCTGCTGGTTTCGAACCAATTTATATTCTCTACGCCCTGCTGGGAATGCTGGCTATCGGCCTGATCCTCTCTCTGCTGGTATTGGGTTACATTATCTGGCGGGTTAAACGCATCAACCTGCCTCCGGACGCTGATTTCCTGATGGCCCTGCGGGCGACGCCGCTCGCCGTTGTGATCCTGTTGGATTTGTTGGATTTCAGCCTCGATTTCCTGTCAGCGCCACTGGCCTGGACCATCCTGAGTTACCTGGGCCTGCAACCACTGCGAGGCGTCACCCTGGTTGAAAGCCTGATCCCCGGCACGCAGTTTCTACCCACCATGACGGTAGCCTGGATTTTTGCACGCCTGACTGGCTCTCAGTTTCGTAGCTAACCAGGCGTGGCAGCCCTATTTATAATTTTGGGTCTTTGGGAATTCCTGGAGTGGTGGCCCAGATTTGGGTGTGTGAGTCCTGGCTGTCTTTTCCCAACATAGCGAAGACAGGAAGGGAATAATGGAGTGTTTGCCGCCCGCAGTGCTGTGCACTGCGGGCGGCGCCTTGTATTTCTTTGTACGTTGGAGGGTGGAAAGCGCCTTATTTATTGATCAACGGCAGGTAGATCCAGGCGCTGGCAGTGAGGCCAGACACAAATTTCAGATCCCCGTTGGTCTGATCGTAGTAGCTGATGCGCGGCGCATCTGTGCTGGTAAACGCCAGAGAAGTAAACATGCCCACTTTCCCGGTGGTATCCGGCACGCTGATCACAAATCCCGAAGCTGTATATTCGGCGTACTTCAGGTTTTCGTTCGTGGCATCGTAATAGCTCATCGCCGGCAGATTCGAGAGGTGGGTTATGGCCAGGGAGGTGTACTGGCCCACGTCGCCGGCGCTGTCAACCACCGCGATGCCCCAGGTGCCAAAGACTTTGTTCGTGTACTTGAGATCAGCGTTTGTAGCGTCGTAATAGCTGATATGGGGGAAATCGTTGCTATCCAGAGCCAGGGAGCTGAATTTACCGACATCGCCGCCGCTGTCCACGGTCTCAATCACCCAGTTATTGCTGGCATTCATGTATGCGTATTTCAAATCCTTGTTGGTCGCGTCGTAATAGCTGATATGCGGCCGTCCGGTACTGTCCAGGGCCAGGGAACTGTACTGGCCAACATCGCCATTATTATCCACCTCTACTGGACTGCCCCAACCGGTCCCACTCCAGACTGCGTACTTCAACCGGGTGTTGGTCCGGTCATAATAGCTGACATGCGGGACATCGTTTGGTTCCAGGGCCAGGGATGGAAATGCGCCGACATCACCGGTCGAATCAACGATGCGAAAAACCCACTGGCTTCCAGTCCAGGCGCCATGGATTAAATCTCCGGTTGTGGCTTCATAAAAAGCAACCCGGGCATGATCGGCGGAATCGATTTTGAGGGAGGAATAAAGACCAGGGGCGTTACCCGTGGCAATTTCGCCGATCTGCCAGGAACCCCCGGAGACCTGGGCGATTTTCAAAAAGTCGGTGGAGTCATTGAAATAACTGATCTGGGGCTGGTCGCCGCTGCCCAGACTCAGCGAAGTGGACAGGCCCACATCCCGGGCGGCGATCACATCTTGCAGGCTCCAGGAGCTGCCATCCCAACGGGCATAGCGCAGATAGCTGGTGGTGGCATCAAAATAAGCGATCCGAGCGCGGTCACTATTATTAAAGGCCAGGGAAGTATAGGTTCCGACATTGCCGTTCTTAGCCGGCTCAGAGAGCGACCAGACCGAGCCGTTGTAGCTGGCATACTTCAAGTTACCATTCGTCTGGTCGTAATAACTGATTGCCGGCTGATTGTTGGATTTGATGGCAATCGAGGTGTACAACCCAACATCGCCGGGCTGGTCGATGCGATAGGTCGTCCAGACGCCACCGGAATGGCTCGCATATTTTAAGTTGCCCTCCTGAGTAGCCAGGTCATACTCATAGTAGCTGATATGCGAGACGTTATTGTCGTCCAGAGCAAGCGAAGAGTAAGCCCCAACAAAGCCGTCCGAATCGACATCTTCTTTCTTCCAACTCGAACCATTGTAAGCCGCATAGCGCAGATTATCGGTTGTGTCGTTGTAATAACTGATGCGAGGATAATCGTCACTGTTGAGCGCCAGGGAGGTAAATTTTCCGACTTTGTCGGTTGAGTCGACCTTGGTTATAGACCAATCCGAGCCTGTCCAGCGGGCATATTTCAGATCCTCGTTGATCGCATCATAGTAACTGATATGCGGGCGGCCTTTGCTGTCGATGGCGATCGAAGTGTACTGCCCAACGCCGTCTGAGGTGGCAGTCACCGCCGAGGGATTGGTTTGGCTCTCCGTCCCTGCGTCGAACAGGGGAGAAGTATCCTGCCAGGGGATTGGACGCAAGTCAGGATTATACTCTTCCGGAAATTCCGGTTGCAGATCGGCCGTCTGCGCGGCCAGGCTGGCAGTCAAAGGGCGGTCAACGAACTGGATATGCCAGTTAAGCCCATCGTTATAGGCATATTTCAGGGCCCCGTTGATCGAATTGTAATAACTGATGTGGGGATTGCCAGATTTATCAAGTGCCAGTGCCGCGTATTCGCCGACCCCAAAGCTGTTATCCGCGATTTCCTGGTACCAGTTACTGCCGCTGTACCAGCTGTAGTACAGGTGATCGGCACCATAAGCCAGGTGGGCATTACCGTCAGAATCCAGCCGCAGCATTCGGTCTGTCATTTTGTAAAAGAATTGGGGCGCATCCACTCTTTGCGTGCTCCAAACATACTGTCCGGCGCCAGCAGGAGCCTGGCTTCCGGTGACTGTATCCTGGTTGGAGCGCGCCCCCAATGCGGTCGATGTGATCAGGCTGGAAAGCGCCAGAAAAATCAACGCAGTGTAAGCCCAGATTGAACGGTTCCTATTTCCAGCAAACATGCCTTACTCCTTTCGATTCCCGGCCGCAGGCTCCAGGGCCCAGGTCGGTTTGGTGGATCCCATCTAGATGGATTGAATTCAGAACCCGCTTGAATGTCCAGAGTCCGGTAGTAACATTCACCCCAAGTTACGTGTTTTGGTTAAATTTGTTGGTTCCCGTGAGCAGTAATGTTTTTACGGGGCCGGCTGAATGGGTCGCTCTGGCGCGTGAAACCCGTCCAGCCTAATTATAAGACGACTGGCTGGCTTAATAAGTTCCTTCTTTTGGGGGATTTTCGCAATCCTCCAGTTCACTCCTTCTGGTCTGGGGAAACAGGGGAATATGCATTGAGCCTCTGGACAGATACGATATCTGTTGACAGGGTAATCGCATTTGACTGATTTGCCTCCACCGAGAGAGAGAAATGTGGTGTGCGAGCGGGGGTAATGCCCCGCTCGCACACCACATTATTTCTCATTTCGATGGCCCGGGTGGATCCGAGATTGGCAAATGCAATCGCCCTATATCTGTTGAAAAGGCCGGCGGAGCCAGGTCGAAGTTGTTGTATACTTGGGATTTAATCAGGATAATTCAGAGATTGTAGAGGCAGGAGGTAATTTTGGCAGGAATTACCAGTATCACCAATATCTGGGATAATGTAAAAGAGATTGACCTGCGGCCCCTGCGTCAGGAAGCTCTGCGAATCGTCAAAATAGCAATCGTAGGCATGCCAGACTCGGGCCGTTCCAGGCTGGCAGCCCAAATGAGCACCGATCCACACCGGCCTGACGATATCACCATTCAGGCCGACACCCCAATCCTGGAACCGGACCAGGCCCAGCAGGCCGAGGACGCCCACCTGATAATATTGATGTTGGACGCCCGCCAGGATCAGTTTGAAAAACAAAAAAAACTCGCCCAGGAATGGTCCGCCGCCGAGAAGCCGGTCCTGGTTTTTATCAATCAAATCGAGCAGGGCGACCGCTACAAATTCGGCGAATGGACGGACTGGACCCACCGCCGGATCGTCTTTGGGGATGTCAACGACACCGATTTTTTGCTGAACGGTTTCGCACAGGCTGTCATGGCATTACTGCCCGGCAGGCTGACTGCCCTGGGACGCCAGCACCCGTTATTTCGCACCCCGATCGCTCAGGCCCTGATCAACGAGACCAGCTTCTCAAACGCCGCCTACTCGATCAGCACCGGTTTGGCTGAAATCATCCCCATCTTCGATATTCCCCTGAATGTCGCCGACATGATCATCTTGACCAAGGCTCAAGCCTTCCTGGTTTACAAGCTTGGGCTCACCCTGGGACTCTCAACGGATTGGCAGGCGTATGTCACAGAATTCGGCGGCGTGCTTGGGGGCGGCTTTCTCTGGCGGCAGCTGGCCCGCAGCCTGATCGGTTTGATCCCGGCCTGGGGAATTCTGCCTAAGGTCGCCGTCGCTTATGCCGGGACGTACGTGGTCGGTAAAGTGGTTCTGCAGTGGTACCTGACTGGACGGCATGTCACCCGCAAACAGATGAATGAGTTATACCAGCAGGCTTTTGCCAGAGGCAAGCATGTGGCTCGCAATTTGATGAGCAAATTCCCCCGGCCAAAGCTGCCAAAGAAAAAACCGGCTGCATTGCCGGCTCCCCGGAACCCCCAGATTTGCCCCGAATGTGGTCAGGAAAGTGCGGCGGATGCCAGGTTCTGCCAGTACTGCGGGCACACTTTTAACCCTTCTCCAGACGCCAATCCATAATCGCTTTTCCGCTCCATTCATAGAACCACAGGGTAGTTGCCCGCAAGCGGGCGAATCATTTGGGTCTTTGGGAAACGATGTGAGGCAGTCCCGGATAGCCAACTATTTCATGCCGTTGACTTCTTCCAGATCAAATACCACTTCTTCCTTGCCGGTTAGCTTATCCTGAATTTTTCGTACGACCAGATCAAGGTGTCGTGAGTTGGCGACATAATCCAGGTCGTCGGCCGGCACCGTTAAAACCGGGCAAAGGCTGAAATGATTGATCCAGCGTTCATAGAGCTGGTTGAGCTGGTCGAGATAATCGGGGTTTATTTGGCGTTCGTACTCACGGCCGCGATGCCGGATCCTTTCCATCAAAGTGTCCACGGACGCTCGTAGATAGACGACCAGATCGGGCGGAGGCAAGAAATCGGCCAGGACGCTGTACAATTCATAATAAGATTTGTAATCGCGAGGATCGATTAAACCCTGCTGGTAAAGATTATAGGCGAAAACTTCCGCATCCTCGTACACGCTCCGGTCTTGAATGGCTGAAGTGGGGTGGTCAATCAGCTGCCGGTGGGCTCGCAGGCGATTGGTCAGGAAGAATACCTGGGAGTGGAACGACCAGGCTCGCATATCCTCATAAAAATCGGCCAGGTAGGGATTTTCGGCCACCGGCTCGTAGAACGGTTCCCAACCGAGGCGCTCACTCAACAAGGACACCAGAGTCGATTTTCCAACCCCAATATTTCCAGCAATAGCGACGAATTTTTTCATAGGATTTTTACCCTTTAATCCGGGACCAGATAAGCCACAGCCCGGCCCTGTTCGTCATCCATGACCAGCTCGATATGATGGTATGGGCGATAGGAATGCACTTCGATCAGGCGCAGGCAATCAGCCATTCCGACAGCCTCGGGCAGCACCTGCAGCAGCCGGTTGGGCGTCCGGTAAAAGAAATTTCGGTTGAAAATCACGTCCTCATCTGCCATGTAGATCGCCAGCGGGTAGATATTCGACTCAACCAGATCCTGAAAGAAATGGGTCCCAAAAGAGGCCTCCGGAGCCGGCCCAATCCCTGATCCGGTGACTTCAACCAGTGCGCGGGTATTGTAAATATCGGCATAACCGATCCGTACCCCCAGGTCGGGATTGGAGGTGCCCCAGCGGCCCGGGCCGACGCATATAAACGTCGTCTCGGCCAGTTCGGCGTTCAAGCGGCCGATGGCGCGCCCCAACTTGCCGCGATCGGAGGCTTCCGGGAGGGCATAATAAGCTTCCGGTGATACAAAGACCACATACCGAATACCACTTACCCGGCCTTCCGGCGCCATCCGGTGGGTTGAAAAAATGATATCTTTTTCCTTCAAATTCTGGGGCAGCCGGGCTTCGTTCTCCTGCAAGTGACTCTGTGGGCGGCATTGCAAGAGCGTGATGCGGACATCCGGCTGCATTGAGAGAGGATCGGTCACTTCTACAGTAAACTCGGTATCCACCGGGGAATGATAATGCTTTTCCAGAATTTGCAGCATTTTCGTCATGCGTTCTGCCAGCGGGGTACGTTGAAAAAGGCCGTCAAATGTCAGTACCAGGTGGTTGTTTTCCCGGTCTATTAACATGCTTCGCAGCGGCACCAGATATCCACCCTGGTCCTGCTGGGCTATATAGCGCGAGATTGGATCGCGGGTGTCAAGCACTTCCTCCACCGGCAGGGTCTCGAGCCGGTTTTTCTCCAGGTCAATCAGGTCCACATATTGCTGGGAATAACGTCGAATCGATTTCGCAGAGGCCTCAGGATGCAGCAGAGGATGGCTGAGCGCTACCAGGCGAGGGTAATCGTTGCCAACCCGATCGACCGCCCGGGTCCCCAGGCCCCAGACCAGGCGCAAAAATCCATCTTCCCGGCGGATCTGAGGCGACCAGCGATACAAATTGCGGCTGAACGCCACCCCGGCGGCATGAGGCAGATAATATTTGCCATATTCATGTCCCTGCACTACCTGGATCAGGATCGCCATGCGTTCGTCGTAATCCTGCAAACCCTTCGCACGCCGGTATAACAGCGCATCGGGATTGAGAATACTGGCATAGATCTTCTTAATCGCCTGGATCAGATCCCTCAAATTCTCTTCGGGGCTACCCTGGTTCGGGCAAAAATGACTTTCATATTTGCCTGCAAAAGATGTGCCGAAATTATCCTCTAACAGGCTCGAAGAGCGCACAATCAAGGGCTTATGTTCTACCTGCTCGAGCAAGCTTCGCACCCGATCCACAATGTCGGGAGGAAATTGACCGGCCAGAAATTCTTCCTGTATAGTGGGATAATCGGCCCTGATCTGCTCTTCGAGTTTGTATTTCTGGTCGCCCCAGTGCATCAGGCCGTTCATTGCCATAAAAGTGTAAGTGTAATCCGCCCCGATGAAGTAAGATTCGGGGATATTCAGATGGGAGCCGAATTCGTCGCCGCCAACGTCCATCAAAATCCGGGCGGCCAGCAGCATACCGGCTGACTTACCGCCGATTTTCCCCTGCCCGATTTTGCGATTCCGGATCTCAGATAGGTCCGATATCGTAAACCAGTCTTTAGCGATCTTAACATAGGCCAGCTGGTCGCTGATCATGGTGCGGATCAGGACTACTTTTATTTCGCGCAAGCGCGCGTCTGCCTGGGCGCGTTCCTGTGATGGCAGTTTCTCAATCGCGTTGGCCTGTTCAAACAGCATTGTCTGCGGCGCCAGTTCCGGATTGAACGAAACCATCAACTCATCATCGTGAGCGCCTCGCTCGGTCAGCGCCTCGACCACAATGCTCTCAAACAATTCATAAGGCAGGTTATAAGCGAAATAAAAATCGGTCAGGTGATCGCGGACCCGCATTAGCCGAGTTTCCCAGACATCGTTCGGTTCTTCAGCAAAGGGGTCGTGCAACCCCTCCACCGCCTGGGATCGGATTGCCTTTTCGCGCACTTCGGCTTCGAATGCCTGAGGAGAAATAATGCCGCGCCGGAACAATTCACGGCGCATGCGCGCTCTGATCTGGGAGCTCAAAATAGGGTATTGAGCCAAAGACAGATAGATATTCAGTGTCCGGTCGGAAGAGGCGGGAGGCAGAGTCATAAGCTGGTATTACGATTAAAGTTACAGGTTGGCAGATTCGAGGCTTTGCCAACCTGTAGATTATGGAAACGGGTGACTGAAAATCAATTGCCTAAATGCATTGGCATGATCACATGCAGGAATGAATCTTCGCCAACCGAACCACCCACCGGGCGGATCACCCCGGGGCTGGTATCGCTGGTGGTTTCCAAAGCCACGTTCGGGGTTTTGACCACATCCAGGACTTCGCGCATAAAACGCACATTGAAGGCAATCAAAAGCGGCGGCCCCTCAATGCTGGCGTCCACGACATTTTGGTTGTAACCAGTCTCGTCGGATTGCCCGGAAATTTCCACTGTTCCTGGCTGCAGTTCACCGCCGGGGTTGATCTGGATGCGGGCGATATGAGAGCCTTCTCTGGCAAAAATTTCCGCCTGCTTGCAGGCCTTTAAAAAGGTGCCGGTTGAAAGCACTGCCCGAGTATCACAGCGTCGCGGGATGATCTGTTCGTAGTCCGGGAAACTGCCCTCGATCAACTGTGAGACGAGTTCGGCATCTTTCAGGCGGAAGATTACCTGCCCGCGCCCGGGCGGCAGAATAACAGTAAGAACCTGGTCGCCATCCCCCGAAATTCGGGCCAGCTCGCTGAGGGCTCGGGCCGGGATCACAGCGGTAAACGGCCGGGCCACCGGCGACGAGAGCTCCGCCTTCCGGACAGATAGCCGGAAACCATCCGCGGCTGCCATGGTGATCTGGGTACCGTTGACGGTTACCAGCACTCCGGTCAGGATGGGGCGGGCCTCATCAGTTGAGGCCGCAAATACGACTTGCTGGATCATCTCTTTGATATCTGCCACATTGATCTGGAAACCCTGGGTAGGGTCGGCAACCGGCATGGGAGGAAATTCCTGCGAATCGATACACTTCAGATCCGTATTGGAGGCCCCACAGCGCACGTTCAGCGTCTGGGTACGTACCGTCAAGTCCATATCAACCTGTTTATCCGACAGAGTACTGACCAAATCTGAAAAAGTGCGGGCAGGCACTGTCGTTGAGCCTTCGTCGGCGATTTTGGCCCCGATCCAGCAGGTGATCCCCAACTCCAGATTCGTTGCCGAAAGGCGGAGCCGACCTTCATCGGTGGCGATCAACACATTTGCCAGCACTGGAAGAGTGCTGCGAGGCGAAACCGCGCGCGCCACGATACTCAGTCCATGAGCCAGATTCTCTTGCAAGACGGATACTTTCATGATGGCTGTCCTTTATTGGCTGTAGAATTCTGACCTAATTATATTCAAGATTTCGTTTCTTGAACGTAAGAAACGCAAAGGGTCTTTGGGAATTCCTGGGGGCAGAATTTCCTCCGTTCGGATAAATCGGAACCAATATTCCTTTGAAAAGTATACAACGAGTGCCGCGTTTTTACCACCGGTTTTCCCAGAGCAATCGCATTTGGCTGATTTGCCCCCATCGAGAGGGAGCAATGTGGTGTGCGAGCGGGGTATTATCCATCTCGCACATCACATTATTTCTCATTTCGATGGCCCAGGTAGATCCGAGATTGGCAAATGCAATCATCTTACCGGTTTTCCTTGACAATGGGCAGGTCAAGCCTGGCAGGTGAGCATTGGTTGTTGATGAGAGCATCGCTTTCAGCCCATCAGCAGGGAAGCTAATAAGGATACCACCACAAAGATGATCTCTATTGCTGCCAACCCGGCCAGCAAATAAATGACCACCATCCAGGTAGAGGCTTCGCGTGGACCACTTACAGGTTCATCTTCCGCTAGCTGCCGGATGGTGAGGGCAGCCTGATTGGTCAGACTTTTGAGCGTTCGCCCGCTGCCAAATACCCACAGCCACCCCTGGGACGGCGTGGGGATGACAACCCGCTGCCCATCATAACCTTGCAGCCATAAACGCAATGCCTCACTCGGTCGGGCTACGAGTTCAGCCGGGAGGACAACGGCTCGGGCTGCCGACAGCGTTTCATCCGGCACACCCTGGCTATAGGGATGGACGGCAACTGGCAAGGACGGCGCGTGCCGCTCCAGAGCATCCAACATAGCCAGGCTGAAATCATTATCGACCCCATCCAAAGTCAAAACCAGTACCGGGTAAAGGTTGTAACGTCGCGCCAGAGCCTTTTCCGCCAGCCGGTTATCGGATTGCAACGCCCGCCAGTGATAAGCCAGGAACAACCCAAAAAGTGTCAGCCAGCCCGACCGTTGAGCGACCTGCAAGGCAATTTGATCCGGCGGGTCGCCCAGTAGGGTGCTGATCAATTGAAACAGAATGGCCCCGGTGCTGATCATCAAACCGATCACGCTCACAAAGATGATACCGAAGAGGAAGATTTTGCGAATCAACGAGCGCCGGGCGCGGTCGCCGCTTTCGCCTTCTTGCCGGGCGAGGGTGGAGATCGTCCCCCAGGAGTAAATCCATAAGGGCATGCCGATCGTCAGCAGCGCCAACGCGGCGGCCAGGCGGGTGACTAGGCCGGGGCCAAACAACGCCTGGGTGCCAAAAACGGCGTCCAGGATATAGGCTAGCAGGCCTTGCATCCCGAAAAAGGTTGCACCCGCGCCCATGAAGGCCAGCAGATAGCGATACAATCGGCGCAGAAAGGCTTGATGCGACTCGTCGGCCAGTTGCCTCAATTCAAGATTAAATAGCCTGCCATAATATGCCCAGACCGTTCCGGCAGCGACAGCAACCGAAAACGGGTAGCTGAGTTCTGCCAGCAGCTCACCTAGCGACCAGCCGGCCCCAAACAGGCCGCGCAATAGCCCATAAAGCACCAAACTGCTGGATCCCAACACCAGTGCGACCCCTATCAACGACAACCCGAATAAAATCGCCAACCTCAGCCGCGAGTCGCGCTCCCCGGGTTCGCTGAACGACCGGTCAATTTCACGCTGGAAATATACCCAGACCGGTGCGCCGACCAGCAGGGCGGCCAATCCATCAGCCAGCAAGGACCGACTGGTGAAGTCGATCGCCTGAGGCAAACCCAGTATATATACGATGATTTGCTGAATACCGAAGGCCAACAAACCCAGGCCATACAACAGCCAGGCATACCGGTAGAGGCGCCTGGTTTCTGCCAGGGGCTCGCTATAGGCCAGCGTCTGCCAGTCGTCTCCGGCGATTTTGAGTAGGTAAGCCACTGCAATGGCGTTCATTGCAATGGCAATCAGATTATCGCTGAGAGTCTGATTGCCACCGATAAAAGCCTGGCGGGCCGTCAGGCCAAAACCCAGAATAAACAGGCGATTAATCAGCGCCAAAAAGTTTTGAGCGATCGGAATCCCCGTTACAAGTGCGCTGCCATACAAAAAGATCGCTCGGGTACGGGCGGTCCGCTCTTCGCTTTCCCGCGAGGCCAGGCGTTGAGCAAACCACCAATGCAGCCCAAAAACCGGTACACCCACCAGAATCAACGACAAGGCGCCTGCCAGTTGCGATATATTGCCCGTGACCGTTTGACCGGCAGACATCGAGCGCGCCAGATTGATTGTCCCCCACAATATCGTTTCCAGGCTGACCAAGGTGACCGCGTAGAGATAAATCCTTCGAATTGTTTTCATACCATGATTGCCAGTGCTTTAGTGGTTCTCTCGCCAAATTCATAGAATAAGGCGAAACAGGTGTGCGTGGGGGCGTACGCCCCCACGCACACCTGTTTCGCCATTTTTCCTCGCCGACTGCAGAAAAATCCTTAGCGAGAAAATCATTGAGTGGCTTTCATTTGCTTTGAAAAGTGACCCTTTTAACGAACCGGTTTAGGAGTGGCTGCATACCAGTCCAGGCCCCAGAAAGGATAAGACAGGCTCTGGATCTTCCATTCACCCGCATCGTTCAGGAGTAAAACAGCCTGACCGGTGTCATCCCAGGCTCCCCGGAAGGGATTTCCACTGGTGTGGGTAATTTTCAAACCGATGGAGGCCGCATCTTCGCTCTGGCGCACTTCTCCTAGTTGCAAATACACCTGGGACAGGTCTGGCTGCAATGTAAGAAAGGTCAGCCTGAATTGTTCGAAATCCGGCTTATCGGCCGTGTCAATCAGGTATCCGTAAGCCTTTTCCAGATCATCTCGATTGAGGGCCAGCAGATAATTGTGAACAACTGCCTGGGGAGAATTTTCAGGGAGATATTCCTGACCGGTTTGGCGGATAAAAAACAGGGCCAGGCTGGCAACTACCAGACAGCCGATCAACAGCAAGATAACCAATAAGAATGGATCTTGCTTCAAGGCTTCGGGGCGAAAATCTCTCAATCTACGAAACATCAACCAACACCTTCTTAAGCCAGAGAATTTTTACGAGTGTATTCGAGATGTGCAGATGTGGTGTTCTGTTTGGGCGGTGAACGCCGCCCAAACAGAACACCACATATCACTTTCCACAACATTCGAATGCTCCCATTTCTATCCGTAATTGCAACTTAGGCGAGGGGGAGGATTTATGGATCTGTTCGGTCGCATGCAGCCGGGTAGCGCCGAAAGGATGATCGCCGGAACAAGCTCGGCGGAAGTTGTTGGGTGCTGCAGGCTGACAGGTTATCCCGGCGTGACCGGGTTTCCCGAGGCGTCAGGTTTGCCTGGAGCAGCCATAAGTACCAGGAAGGGCCCAATAAGCGGCACCAGGACAACCAACAATCCCCAACCCAAATATTCCTGAAAAGTCAATTTGCGTCTGCGCAGATAAAATGCAGCCAAGAGAGACATGCCAAGCAGACAGATAAACAGCAAAATTCGCATGGTATTGGCCGAAAGTGGCATCGGTCTCAGCTCCCGTTTAAAATGGATACATACCGGGGGCTTTGAGAAGCTCTGTGGGAGAGTCCCAGATTTGGGGGTGCGAGCGTGCTGGCGCACGCTCGCACCCCCAAATCTGGAGTATCACCCCAGGAATTCCCAAAGATCCACATACTGGGCTGGTGAGGTGACTAGATTGTATAGTATTTGGGCACAGTTTGCAAGCCAATAGGTGTGCAGGCAGTTGCTCCGCACACCTATTGGTCCTGAAATCAATCTTGCCCTTGGCAAATTCCTTGCCAAGCAAGCGGCAACCTGCTTACAGCCAGCCTCGCAGTTCCATGGCTTTGACCACACGCCCAATCGCGACCATGTAAGCTGCATCGCGCATATAGACTTTCTCGCTGGCTGCCATCTGCAAAACGCTGTTGAATGCCTGGGTGATTTTGGTATCCAGTCGTTGCAGCACTTCCTCGCGTGTCCAGTAGAAGTTCATATCGTTCTGAACGCTCTCGAAGTATGAAACCGTCACTCCCCCGGCATTGCACAGGAAATCCGGAATGACGAAGACATTGTTCCGCTTGAAGACTTCGTCGGCCTCAGGCGTGGTTGGACCATTGGCGCCCTCGGCAACCAGCCGGACGCGATCGCTGACGCGCTTGACGGTTTCAGCAGTGATCTGCCCCTCAAGCGCTGCAGGGATCAACACATCCGCGTCCTTGGCAATCCAGGCATCGCCGTCTTCAATCACATAGCCGGCCTGGCGGGCTTTATCTTTATCAATCGTGCCGTAAGCATCCGTGATCGATTGTAAAAAGCGCGGATTGATGCCGTCGGTATGGCTGACGGTGTAGGGCGCCCGATCCTCCCGATCCCAATAGGAAACACAGGCCACTTTACCACCTAAATGCTCGATAAAACCGATCGCCGCATATTGGGACACATTTCCAAACCCCTGGATAGCGGCAACCGAATTCGTTGGGTCGATCTTCAGGTGCTTCATTGCTTCTCGCACTGAATAAATAACTCCATAACCGGTGGCCTCAGTCCGCCCCAATGATCCGCCGCCGCCGACCGGCTTACCGGTGATTACACCCGGGGTATATTCACCAACCACCTTGGAGTATTCATCCATCATCCAACCCATCATGCGCGGGTTGGTGCCCACATCCGGGGCGGGGACATCCTGACGAGGGCCGATATTGCGCCAGATCTGATCGATCCAACCCCGGCATAGTTTTTCCTGTTCGGTCACCGATAAGGAGGCAGAATCGACTGCTACACCACCTTTACCACCACCGAGGGGAATGTCGGCGACGGCGCATTTCCAGGTCATCCACATCGCCAGGGCGCGGACGGTATCCAGGGTCTCCGAAGGATGGAAACGAATTCCGCCTTTTGATGGACCGCGGGCGTCACTGTGTTGGACCCGATAACCAAAAAAGACCCGGATCGAGCCATCATCCATGTGAACCGGGATCATAAACTTAAATTCGCGGGTTGGCCAGCGAAGCATTTCAGCTACCTGCGGATCCAGGTTTAGTTCCCCGGACACGTGGTCAAACTGGCTTTGTGCCATTTGAAATGCGTTGATCAATTCAGCCATGCGTATCATCTCCTATTCAATCATAGAAAGAGCTTAAAATAGGGAGCATTCAAATTGTGTGCCACATCTTTTCTTCTACAACATTTGCGTGCACCCTTAAAATATAAACGGGCACCACGGTATGGTGCCCGCTTTTAACAAAGTAAGATGTTCCTGTATCGGTGTCATTACACCACTCAGCAGAGCGGATCCTGGTTTGATCCAACCTGACGGATCAAAATCGGTTTGCGCCATGCGTCAACCGTCCATCCGGATTAGCTACTGTCTTAAGGTTAATGGATGTCCAGTATAGCGTCAAGTGACGAAAGGCACATTCAAGTTTGTACATCCTTCAGCGCCTTTAGCTGGCTGTCCAATTCTGCCTGAACAACCTTGGGATTGGCCTGACCACCGGCGGCCCGCATCACCTGGCCGAACAACCAGCGGGCCAGATTTTCTTTCCCTTGCAGGTATTCGTGCAACTGTTGCGGGTTATCGGTCAGCACCTGTTCTACCAGCGCCTGGATTTGAGCTGTATCCGAAATTTGCCGCAAGCCGTGCACCGCCACGATTCTCGCAGCTGGCTGGCCCGTCGCGAACATTTCAGCCAGGACGGCTTTACCGGTGCTTTGATTGATATTTCCGGCGACCACCAAATCAATTAAATCGGCCAGGTTATCAGCCTGCACCGGGCTGGCCTCGATTGTGAGGCCGGCCTGGTTCAACAATCCAAATAACTCCCCAGTGACCCAATTGGCCACGATTTTTGGGCTGGCGGAGGCTGCGGCCCGAGTTGTAACTTCGTAATAATCGGCAATGGCAGGCTCTGCCACCAGCACGCCAGCATCATAAGCGCTCAAACCATACTGATCAACGAAGCGCTCGTATTTTGCAGCCGGCAGTTCGGGCAATTGAGAGCGAATAGATTCGATCCATTCCTGCTCGACCACCAGCGGCGGCAGGTCCGGCTCCGGGAAGTAGCGATAATCATGCGCATCTTCTTTGCTGCGCTGCGAGACCGTCTCATTGCGCTGCTCATCCCAACCCAAGGTCTCCTGGATCACATGGCCACCCTGGCGCAATACTGCGATCTGGCGCGTAATTTCAAAATCCACCGAGCGCTCGAGAGCGCGAAAGCTGTTTAAGTTCTTAATTTCGGTGCGGGTCCCAAATTCCTGGCTACCTACCGGGCGTACCGACACATTCGGTTCGATCCGCATGACCCCTTTTTGCAGATCCCCTGAATTGACCTTCAAATAAACCAACAACGAACGCAAAGCCGTGGCGTAAGCCCGCACCTCTTCGGCGTTGTGCAAATCCGGTTCAGAGACAATTTCGAGCAATGGCACGCCGGCCCGATTGAGATCGACCAGCGAATAAGTCTCTTCCGGCCCGCTATCCTGGGATGATGCGACCACGTGCGTGAGTTTGCCGGTATCTTCCTCCATGTGGACCCGGCGGATGCGGATGGTGCGCTGGCCCTTAGTGGTCAGAATGGATAAACACCCATTGGCCGCCAGAGGCTGTTCATATTGGGAGATCTGATAACCCTTGGGGAGATCAGGATAGAAGTAATTTTTCCTGGCAAAAATACTGGTAGGAGCAATTTCGCATTCCAGCGCCAGAGCAACCCGCAGGGCGTATTCAACCGCGCGGCGGTTGACCACCGGCAGCATGCCTGGCATACCAGCACAGATCGGGCACACCGCAATATTAGGGGCCGCAATGGTCGAATCGACCACCCGACAACCACAAAACATTTTCGATCGGGTCTCCAGTTCAGCGTGAACTTCAAGGCCGATTACTGCTTCGTATTGGATTTCTGATTGCATCATATTGTCAGATTCTTCCCGGGCTCAATCAGCCGGTTCTTTGGGAAACTCTGTGAGATAGTCCCAATCAAACGCCAGGCCGATCAGCCCGGGATGAGTAGAGGTTGTTGTTTATCCATGCCGATGCATGAAACGCTCAATCCGGTGGAGAGCCTCCTCAATTTTTTCGTAAGCTGTAGCATAGGAACAGCGCACGTAGTTCTCGCCGCCGGCCCCAAAAGCTGAACCCGGTACCACGGCCACCCGTTCTTCATCCAGCAATTTTTGAGCAAAAGTCTCATCATCCATGCCAGTCACCTTAATTGCAGGGAAAGCGTAAAAGGCACCCCTTGGCTCAAATGTGGGCAGACCGAGTTGATTCAGCCCGGAAACGATTAACTCCCGGCGCCGATTGTATTCGTTGCGCATTTCCTCCACATAAGGTGCGCCAATTTTTAACGCAGCAATGGCGCCGGCCTGGGCCGTAGTCGGGGCGGACATAATTGTGTACTGGTGGATGCGCACCAACCCTTTGATTAACGCTTCCGGCCCGGCCGCGAAACCGATCCGCCAGCCGGTCATGGCGTAATTCTTGGAGAACCCACCCAGAAGGATCGTGCGTGAGCGCATACCCGGCAAGCTCGGGAAACATACATGGGAAACGCCATAAACCAACTGGTCGTAGAGCTCGTCTGAAACCACCAGCAGATCATGCTTCTCGGCAATCCTGGCAATCTCTAAAAGCGCCTCGCGGGTAGCCACCGTCCCGGTGGGATTACTCGGATAACCGATCAAGATCGCCTTGGTACGGGGCGTGATGGCGGCCTCCAGAGCTTGAGCCCGAGGTAAAAATCCATCCTCAACATAGGTTGGCAATTCAACCGGCACTCCCCCAGCCAGAATGACCTCCGCCTGATAAGACACGAAGCAAGGCGTTGGAATGATCACTTCCTCTCCAGGGTTCAAAATGGCTGTCATCGCCAGATACAAAGCTTCAGAAACGCCAACCGTCACCAAAAGCTCATTCGCCGGAGCGTAACTCATCCCATACACCTGCTGCAGGTAGTCTGAGATGATCTGACGCAGTTCAAACATTCCGAAATTGGATGTGTAATGGGTCTCTCCAGCCTGCAACGATTGGATGCCCGCCTGAACGATCGGTTCGGGGGTTACAAAGTCCGGCTCTCCGATCCCCAGTGAGATGACATCATCCATGGTAGCTACAATATCGAAGAACTTTCGAATGCCAGATGGCTTCAGGTTAACAACCCGATGGGCTAGGTAAGATTGATTCACAGGCGCTCCTTCACAGTATTTGAAAACGAACCTCATCGGAAGAGATCGTTATCAGGGTTGACGGACGGACCACTCGTTCCATTGTTCATTGTAGAAAAGTTCAAAAATCTCGTCTTCACCGGCCACAACCCGGAACCACCTGCCTTCCGGCGTCCGCCAGCGGTCCAAAATCGCAAGGATATCCAGTCGCCGCCCTTGCCAGATTAATCCGATTGGCCGTTCCGCATAACTGCTATCCGAACGGCAAATTACCGGTGATTTTGCCATTATCAAAGCACTACGGTTGTATTATCACCGGCGTTAATAACGCCGTAGCGCCGGGATAGCTGCGCCCGGCGACCCACCAGCGACTGCTCTAATATGACCCCGGTTGCCTGAGCGTCATCTTCCAGGATTGAATCGCGAATAATGGAGCTGTGTACTTTACAACCGGCGCCGAGAGACACATTCGGGCCGATAATCGAATCGGTCACTTCCGCAGTGGGGTGGATAAAAACAGGTGGCAGGATCACCAGACCGTCTCGGTCCGCCGCAACTGCGCTGTTATCCAGCCCGTTCGAAAGTAAATAGCGATTGGTCTCTAACAAAGCTTCCGGGGTGCCAGCATCCAACCACACATCGACCTTCTGAGCGCGCATTTTCAGATTGCGTTCCAGCATGATGTTGACCGCATCCGCCAGGTAGTATTCGCCTTTCAATTGAGTATCCCGGTGCATTTGCTCCCCAATCGCATCCAGCAGGGCTTCTGCTTCTTGAAAATAATAAAAACCAACCACAGCCAGGTTATTGCTCATATCGTCCGGCTTTTCAATCAGCTGTTTGACCAGGCCATCATCGCCCAATTCAGCCACGCCAAACCGGCGCGGATCGGGGACTGGTTTTACCCAAACGACCGCCTGAGCCTGCTCATCCGGCAATTTTGATAGATCGGTCTCGATCAAAGTGTCAGCGAAAACAACCATCATTGGTCCATGCAAATATTCCTTTGCCAACCAGATGGCATGGGATTGCCCGCGTGGATTCTCCTGAACGACAAAATGTGATTTTATATCCGGATAATTGTCTCGAATGTAGGTTTCGATCTGTTCGCCAAGGTAACCAACGATGTTAATTAATTCCAAATCAACATCCTCAGGCAGCGTATTAAGGGTATCCAGGACATGGTCGAGTGCAGCTTTGCCAGCCACGCTGACCAGTTGTTTCGGTTTACTCCAGGTATGCGGGCGCAGCCGAGTGCCAAGCCCCGCCATGGGTATGACGACTTTCAAAGTATAAGCCATTGTATATTCATTTCCCTCTTAGACTAAAGTGTATTTTTGGGATCTTTGGGAAACTCAGTGAGAGTCCGGAGGATTTCCCAAAGGAACAATATTTTGCTTTGAAGGTGTACTGATCGCTTTTGTGGCGAAGCCACACAAGATAGATAGTACCTCCACTTTTCAGATATACCGACCGGCGAGAAAACCGCGAAATACTTCTGGGGGGTAATTTACCTCCATTGCGGCCGGTAAGCCTCCAAGCCAGCCAGATTGATCGGTTGAAGTAATTATACCTGTTCTATGTGGATGTCCCCAAAGGCGCAAGGAGAGCCAGGACACTCCTTGCACCTTTATGCCTATTACAAGCGATTTAGCGAAAGGATCATTACGTGTTAGTTTCGAAGCTTATTGATGCCCCAGAACGGGATGTGGCTGATATGGTTCCTCCAGATACTTCATATTTTCTTCTGAAAGCTCAATATCCAGAGCCGCTATGGCCTGATCCAAATGGGGCATTTTGCTGGCGCCAATAATTGGAGCGGTGACCCCCGGCTTATGCAAAAGCCAGGCCAGGGCGACCTGGGCCGGTTCAACTCCCAGACGTTGGGCAAGCTCGACGACCCGATCGACGATCTGGAAATCATTTTCGCGGTAATACATATCCTGGGCATATGCATCCGTTTTTGCCCGGGTAGTCTCACCGAAATCCTCACGTTTGCGGTTGCCCGCCAGGAAGCCACGCGCCAGCGGGCTCCAGGGAACCATGCCAATTCCTTCCGCCAGGCAGAGTGCGGCCATCTCACGCTCTTCTTCACGGTAAATCAGATTGTAATGATTCTGCATGGAAATAAAGCGGGTCCAGCCATGCAGGTCTGCCAGGTAGAGAGACTTGGCAAACTGCCAGGCATACATACTGGAGGCGCCGATATAGCGCGCTTTGCCGGCTTTAACCACATCATGCAGCGCTTTAAGGGTTTCCTCGATTGGAGTAGTGTAATCCCAGCGATGGATCTGATAGATATCGACATAATCCATACCCAATCGTTTCAGGCTGGCATCGATGGCGTTCATGATATGCAGGCGCGAAAGTCCGCGCTGATTGGGACCTTCTCCAGTCGGAAAGAAGACTTTCGTAGCAACCACGACTTCGTCACGCCGGGCAAACTCGCGCAATACCCGACCGGTTATTTCCTCGCTGACGCCCTGGGAATACATATCCGCCGTATCAAAATAATTGATCCCGGCCTCAAGGGCGCGCTGGATGAATGGCCGGCTTTGCTCCTCGGTCAATACCCATTTTCGCCATTCGGGCGTTCCATAGGTCATCATACCCAGACAGATCCTGGAAACTTTCAAACCCGACTGGCCCAAATTGATGTATTTCATTTTGACCTCCTATCCAGCTGTCAATATGGTGTTTCACTGCAACACTATCCCAAAATTACCCGGTCTTATTCGAGGCTCTCTGGGAAACTCTGTGGGAGAGTTCCAGATTTGGGGGTGCCACGACAGGATATCCCCAAGAACCTTATTCGCTCGGTGCTTGCATTCAAAACCACGATAAACCTTTTCGATATTCAGGTTGTCATGGGGCCTCAGCGATACAGGAAGAAACCAGCTGCCGCAACTGCAATGATGACGAACACCGGATTGATTGAAGTAAATGTCAGCACTGCGAATGCCGCGATGGCGATGAAAGCTTTATCCCAATCTTGAGTCAGCGCCGCCTACAGCCCAGTTTTTTTTACCCCAAAGACCGTGCCGGCAATATCGAAAGTTGTCCAGAGCAACAGCCCTACGATACACGGCTTTAACAAAGTCGATCGCCTTCCGCCAACAAAGCATGAAAGGAAAGTGCGTGGTGCGTGATGGGCGGCTTAACCGCCCATCACGCACCACGTTTTCTCTTTCTTGTTAAATCCCTGCCCTACGATAACTGGACGAAATACCTGCGACAAAACAAAAGCCCTTTGCCGATCGGCACGACCAGGGCATCTACACGCTTATCCCGTTGAGCGGTTTCCAACACCGGTTGAAGTTCCTGCGAGTGGCTCAAAAAGTTATCTGCCAGAAGCAAGCCGCCCGGCACAAGGCGTGGCACCACCAGGTCATAACAATCCTGATAGACCTCTTTTTCCGCGTCCAGGAAACAAAAGGCAATTGTACTCATAGCGTCCAGCTGTGTGCGAGCATCCGCTCCCACCAATTCCACCAATCCTTCAACCTGCGCCTCTGCCAGGGTTTGGCGGGCCAATTGGGTTTTTGCAGGTAAGACTTCGTAAGTAATAAGACGATCACCGCGCTGGCGGCAAGCCAACGCCAACCATAAGCTTGAATAGCCCGCACTGGTGCCAATCTCAACTACCTGACCGGGCGGCGCTCCGGCAGCCAGCATTGCCAGAAACTTACCTGTCTCCGAAGAAATCTGGCGCAGCCTTTGCAGACGCGGTGTTCCGTCCTGCCGGTCGTTCTGATCCCGGTCTTCAAGTTCTTTCATCCGTTTCCAGATCGGTTCCGGAATCTCGTGAAACATCGCTGCTAACTCCTGATACAACCGCTAAGATAAGCTTTTTTTGGGGGTCCTTGGAAATTTGAGTGGTACGCCAGGTTTGGGCGGCGGCCGCCGCCCAAACCTCGCATCCAGTAATTCCAGCAACCTATGATCGTTAGTTGTCCTGAACCTGCTCTAAAGCTGCAATTGTTTCCATCGACAGGTCAACCGCCTGGCGCAAAGTTCTTGCATCGAAGGCAAATCTGGCCCCCGCAGTCGCAAAAAGCAGCGGCAGAGGGACAGTGCCGCCCAGGGCCAGGGCTTTGCGATAATCAGCGACCGCCTGAGCCTGATCGGAAATGGCATTGCGCCAGACCTGCATCGCTCCCAATTGTGCCAGACCATACTCCACATAGTAAAACGGGATCTGGAAAATATGCAGCTTGCGGTGCCAGCCAGTGGCTTTTTCCTGTTCTAAGCCGCTCCAATCCACGCCCGGCATAAACCGGTCCCATAAACCAGACCAGGTTGTGTCACAGTTCTCCGGGACCATGGCGGCTTCAGGATTTTGGTAAACCCAATGCTGGAAAGCATCCACGACAGCCATATAAGGCCAGAAAAGGAGGGATCCCTCCAGGTGTTCAATCCGGGCCCGTGCGGCTTGCTGGCGGGTGTAGAAACCGCCATAAGCCACCTCTAAGTAAGGCGCTGCCAGCAGTTCCATCGCCATCGAGGCCACCTCGGCAAATTCCACACCAAACTGCAATTGCTGATTGTAGGGCAGATTGCTGGTTTCAAATACGTGGAAAGCATGTCCGCCTTCATGCAGCAAAGTCTGTACGTCATCATGGACACCGATTGCATTCATAAAAATGAATGGACGGCGTTGAACGAACAGCTCCGAACACAAATCCGCCTGGCGCTTTGCCTTTGCGATTATCGAGATCCAGCAGCTTCTCAGCCCGCATAATTTCAAAATATTTGCCCAACTGCGGATCGACATGTCGAAAAATGGACCCGACCCCATCTTCGAGACGTTTAACCGAACTGAACGGGCGTAATGGGGAGCGGCCCTCCACATCAACATTCAAATCCCAGGGGCGGAGTTTACCGAGGCCCAGGCGCTGGCGGCGCTTTTCGTAAATCTGGTTCGCCGCCGGCACGACAACCGCTTCGATCGCCTCGTGAAAGTGTTGGCAATCTTCCGGGCTGTAATCAAAGCGCAGCATGCTGCGCCACATATACTCGCGATAATCCGGCAAATCCGCATTAGCAGCAATCTGGGTGCGCAGTTTCAGCAGGCGCACCCACAAACGCATTGAACGATTGACGGTCGTCCAATTGTCGCTGCATGGCAAGCCGCCAGGCCTGTTCGCGGCGGGGACGATCGGTTTCTTGATAGACTGTGCTCAATTGCGAGATCGTTCGTTCCTGACCTTCCCAGGTGACGGTCTGGGCGCCCACGATCTGGTCATATTCAGTCCCCAGCTTCATCTCTTCGCTCAGCAAAGGCAGATTTTCCTGGCGAAAGAGAATCGCTTCAGCCTGCATGTTGCGCAGCGGGATTTCAAACCCGGCCGGTTCTAACCCACTGGACAGCAATTTTTCCTTTAATTTCTGCTCCAGCGCGCGCGAAGGCGGAAAGATTTGATCGAGAAATGCCTGGTAACGCGATTGCGCATCCTGATCGGTGGTGTCCACAGCTGTGGCAATTTGCAAGCGGGTAAACGTCTCCTGGATCAGGTCCGTCAAGCGGCTCCAATCGGCCAGCCAGGCATCCACATTGGTCGCATCAATCGGGCGTTCAATCAACGCCAGATAGTAAGGCTCGATCTGCGTCCAGGGCCAATCCATAAAAACCTGTACTGTTTTAGGCAAATCCGAGAACATTGCAGCATCCTTTCATGCAGACTATCAATAGATTATTTCGGCGTGGGCAGCCTCCCGAACAGACGATCCGGCTCGCTACCAGGCCGGGGCCAGTATAATCCCTTCTATCAGGCGATATCCGGCTTCTGCAAGTGCCAGTCCGTCACCTGCTGGTAGGAATGGGCGACCTGAAACAAGATATGTTCCTGGAAATGAGGACCCATAAACTGCATACCGACCGGCAGTCCGTTGGCATCAAATCCAACTGGGAAGGATAGGCCCGGGACGCCGGCCAGATTGGCCGGCAAGGTAAAGACATCTTCCAGGTACATCGCCAAAGGGTCATCCGAGTGTTCGCCAATCCGAAAGGCAGTGGTAGGAGCCACCGGTGCGGCGATCACATCGACTTGCTCAAAGGCGGTCTCGAAATCCTGCTTGATCAGAGTACGTACTTTCTGGGCCTGCCCATAGTAAGCATCGTAATAGCCCGCTGAAAGGGCATAAGTGCCTAACATAATGCGGCGCTTGACTTCCGGTCCGAATTTCGCACCGCGAGTCTGGCGGAAAATCTCCCACATTGTATCCGCAGCCTGGCGCGGTCCATAGCGAATGCCATCAAAACGAGCCAGGTTTGCCGAGGCCTCTGCAGGAGCGATCAGATAATAAACCGGCAGTGCATATTCCGTGTGAGGCAAATGGATCGGGCGAACCGAAGCGCCCATCTGCTCCAATACCTGGATCGCTTTGCGAACCGCCTGCTCCACCTCCGGCTGGATGCCTGCGATGAAATACTCTTCCGGGACGCCAATGCGGACTCCACGGACAAAGCTGGCGGCATCAACCTCATTCAGATCGATTTCCGTTACAGGCAGCTCCATCGTGGTTGCATCCAAAGGATCGTAACCTGCAATCTTCTGGAAAATTGCGGCCGCATCTACAGCGCTGCGGCCAAAAGCGCCTACCACGTCCAGCGATGAGCCATAGGCCACCAGGCCATAACGGGAAACCCGCCCATAAGTCGGCTTAATGCCGGTCACACCACAAAAAGAGGCCGGCTGGCGCACGCTGCCGCCGGTATCCGAACCTAAGGCAACCGGAGCCATCCGGGCAGCGATTGCAGCAGCACTGCCCCCGCTTGACCCTCCCGGAACGTGAGCCAGGTTCCACGGATTATGGGTGGGGCCGTAGGCTGAGTTTTCAGTTGAGGACCCCATGGCAAACTCATCTGTGTTGGTTTTTCCCAGTATCACGACGCCCAGGGCCAGCAGTCGCTCCACAACGGTGGCATTATATGGCGGGACAAAGCCTTCAAGGATGCGCGAGCCGCAGGTACAGGGCATACCAGCAACACAAAGAACATCCTTGACCGCAATCGGCAAGCCTAAAAATGGCGGGATTTCCGGATCGCCATCCTTTCGTAATTGCATCAGCCGGCGATCAGCTACATCTGCCTGCGCCAGAGCGTTCTCGGGTTGAATCGTCAGGAATGCCCGGAGATGCGGCTCCAGCATTTCAATCCGCTCCAGGTAAGCCGTAGTCAGCTCACGGCTGGACACTTTGCCTTTTCTCAGAGCAACGGTTATTTGGGATAAGGTCAGATCGATCAGTTCGGACATGTTGCTTGCCTTATAGGAGAATTACGCTTATGCTACCAAAATCATCTGGCAGCAATACGGTCCCTGGCGAGGGTTCTTTGGGAAATCCTGGGGTGGCGCCCCAGGAGAAATCCTGGCAAGTTCATTCCCAGGATTCAGATACGCATGAGGGCTAAAAACAAACCGCAGTCCGGCATCACTGAGTAGTGACAGCCAGCCTGCGGATTGAGTGTTTTGGCTAATTAACCGGCTTTATTCCAGCACTGGCGGCACCCTGAATTGGTCCGATTCGCTATCGGGAGCGTTCCTCAGCAAATCCTCCAGCGAAAGTCCCGGGCGAGGTTCATCCTTTCGTAAAACACTCCGGGCCGGCAGTACACTGGATGTCGGTGGAATTCCTGAAGTATCCAGATTCTGCAAGCGCGCTGCATAATCCAAAATGGCGGAGAGCTGCTCGCGAAATCTATCCAACTCCTGATCACTCAACTCCAGACGGGCCAAATCAGCAATGTGTTCGACTTCCTGGCGCGTAAGAATCATGCGTGTGATTATAACATTCTTACCAGTCCTGAGCGTACCAGCGGATATATTGCTCGATATGAGCATGCCAGTAAGCTTCCTCGTGGTAGCCTGGATAGAGATACCACTCGTGCGGAATGTTACGCTCGTTCAGCAATTGTTCAAACCATTCCGCTGATCTCAAAATCTGAGGCCGGTCTTTTTCGCCGATGTCCAAAAAAATTTTGGGCATCGAATCCACTGGAATATTATCCAACCAGGTACGGATATGATTCGTATCCGTCCAAAAAACCGGTAAACTGTGCGCTCCCAGACGTCCAAACAGTTCCCAATGCGATAACCCCAGGTGGACGGCCCAACCAGCCCCGCGCGATAATCCGCCGATCGCGCGGTACTGTCGGTCCGGCAGAGTCCGGTAATGGCTGTCAATCCAGGGAACCAGCTGCTCTGCCAGTACCTGGCCGAACATATCTTCAGTCGGCTGGCTCCAGGATCGATCACGTGGCAGCACCAGGATAAAAGGGGCGATTTCACCGGCTGCGATCAGGCGGTTCGCTGTTTCAGGAGCGCCCAACCGCTCCCATTGATCCTGGTTGTAATTTTGTCCGTGGATCAGGTAGAGGACCGGATAAAGCCGGTCGGGCTGCTCATCATAACAGGGAGGCAGGTGGACGGTGAAGTCGAGGGGCAATGGCAGCAGGCTGCTTGACAGGCTATCCGCTTCGCCACGCCCATCCTCATGCCAACAGGCCAGTGGGGTCGGAGTGGATCTGCTGGTAACAGTCGCTGAAGGCACGGCTGTATCTGTCCATGCCGGGCTGTTTTGCACTGCCGGCACAGTTGGAGGGTCAGGTGTATTCGTATTGTCCTCAAAGGTGGCTGTTGAAGCAGCTAAAGCAGCGACCGCCTGGGATTGTTCCGCCGGAGCAGAGCCCTGGCAGGCTGTCAATCCTGAACCGAGGATGAACACACAACCCAATATACGGGTGAATTCGGTGAACCGAAAGCTAAGGGAAGCTAACATTTACAGGTTATCATCTTTTACCGGCTGGTAACAAGACTCGGGCTGCCTGGCCGGGTTTAATTACAACAATCCAGGCGATCTTACCATAGGAAATCAGATCGACAATGCAAAAACCGGAGGGTCTTTCGGAATATCTGTGGTGGGTAGAAGATGTGGGGGTAATTTTCGGGCTTTGCCCGAAAATTACCCCCACATCTAGCCTCAGCCACAGGAATGCCCAAAGAACCACCCGGCCTGTCTACGACAAAGCGAAACGCTGTGAGGGTCTTTTCTCACAGCGCGTAATAGCTACCAACAGACAATGCTCAAATCAAACCGAGCATCAGTCAGGACGATCCATTTGTTCAGGTAGAAAAACGACTAACGCTCCTCGACGACGAACTTGATCGCGGTGCGAATTTTCTCATCGATCTCTACATCGACAAATTCCGGCATAAATATAACATTGTAACCGTCTTCCTTGAGATACCCTTTTGCGAGGGCCAGGGCTTTCACGGCTTGATTGACGGCGATTGCTCCAATCGCTTGCACTTCAGCGTGCTTGTTCTCACGAAAAACACCCGCAATGGCACCAGCCACAGCAGAAGTGCGGGAAGTACCTGAAACCTTGATGATATCCATGGACGTTTCCCTCCCTGGCAAGGATTGTATCTGGGTTGACGGTGCAAATCGAACAACAATTCAATTACGATTGTACAAGATTTTTTACTGGTGAGCAAGCAGCAATATCAGTGTTAACGCACAAATCCCCAAATTATGAAAAGTAATGTTTGGCCTCATTGGGAATTCCTGTGGTGGTACCCCTTCCACTGAGTTTCCTAAAGAGCCAAAGTTTTCACCAAGAATTGCAGGTATACATCCGAGTTAACAGCCATTTGTTTAATTATACCTATTATACTGGCAATTCACCCGATAAATGCAGGAATTCCATCTAGGGTGGGGGTTAGTGACAAAATTTAGGGCTCGCAGGGGCAATTGCCCCTGCGAGCCCTAAATTTTGTCTTTATCTTCTCCGTCCCAGGTGCGAAGCACCGAGGGAAATTTGCATGAGAAGCGTGAACGATCGAATACCACGGTTGAGTGCTGTGGTACCTCCCTACTAAAGTACGCACAATAAATTCCGTTTCTACAGCATTTATTGCACCCTGTCGAAATCTCAGTGGTGATTACCCAGATTTGGGGGTGTGAGCGTGCTGACGCATGCTCACACCCCCAAATCTGGACTATCCCACAGAATATCTCAAAGACCCTCTTGTCCTGGATGGGCGTCTGTGGCACAATACGATTATTATGTCACGCTGGATCAAGTTCCTACTGGTTATGGTGATCGGGATTGCCGGGGGTCTGCTGTATGGCTGGATCCTAAACCCGGTTAAATACGTGGACACCACGCCCGACACACTCAGGATTGACTATAAAACCGATTATGTATTGATGGTAGCCGAAACCTATCACGCGGATAAAAACCTGGATCTGGCCATCCAACGCCTGGCAATCCTGGGAGAGCCTACGGTTGAAATCACTGTACAGGCAATTCTGTTTGCCGAACAAAATGGTTACACGGATAACGATTTAATCTTGATGCGAGCGCTATCCGGGGCCTTACAGTTACGCGCCCCCGACACAGAGACGACAGGCTGATGAACGAAAATCGCGGTCCCTGGTATCTCTTAACCGGATTGATAATTGGCCTAGTCATGGGTCTGGTCTATTCCTGGGCAGTTCGTCCCGTGGAATACGTCAACACATCTCCAGCCTCGCTCAGAGCCGATTTTAAAGATCAATACCGGGCCTTAATCGCGGCCGCATATGCGGCCAACGGTGACCTGGTGCGCGCCCGAGGCCGGCTGTCCCTGTTACAAGATGGAGACACTTACCAGGCGCTGGCCGCTCAAGCGCAACAGACTCTCGCCGATGGGAATTCATCCGACGAAGCTCGCGCTTTGGGCTTGTTAGCTGTAGCAATTGGCCAGGGAGCGCCGTCGCCATCGCAAGATTCCGGCCAGCCAATCGCTTCGACCGCAACCGCTGGAACAACCGCTTCCCCGGTCGCGTCACCAACACTTACCGTCACTGAAACGATCCCGACCGCCAGTGTGCCCGAACCAACCCTGGCGTCGACCAGCCCGCTGACGCCTACCTCCACCCTGACGATTTCAGACACCAGCCCGGCCAGCATTACAGCCACTCCTAACGGTACGACTTCAGGCCAGGCTGGCACGGCAACGGTACCGGGAAGTGCCAATCAACTGACCCGGACCGCTACGCCAACCGCGGCCCCAACGGCGACTGGCACCCTGCTCCCTACCCGCACACCGACCGCCACACCGGGAGCGCCTTATATTTTGCAAGACCAACAAAAAATTTGTGACCCGGATCTGGACAAGCCAACCATCCAGGTGATGGCGCTGGATGCGGCCGGCTCACAAGTGCCCGGGGTGGAGGCGATTGCTACCTGGCCCGAGGGGGAGCAATCGTTTTATACCGGACTAAAACCCGAATTGGGCATCGGTTACACCGATATTGAAATTACCGTTGGAGTCACCTATACGCTGCGCCTGGCTGGAGCCGGGCAGAGTGTGAGCGACCTGGCGGCTTTCGAATGTGAAAAAACTGGGGGAGAACGCTATTGGGGATCCTGGCTACTGACGTTTGTGCAGCCATGATCGTTAACCGAACCATGATTGTCGATCGAATTTAAGCAATCACCTTTGCTCGACCTGAAACCAGACATCTATTCGAGCCCATACGAGCATGGTGACTATTACATGCGGGCGGCACAAATCCCCTGGCTTACTGCGGTTCTTTGGAAAACTCTGTGGAATAATCCCAGATGTGGGGGTGTGAGCGTGCGGATACACGCTCACACCCCCACATCTGGGGTACTACCACAGGAATTCCCGATGAACCCCTCACTGCCCACACCAGAGGCTTTAGAAAAACAGGTATACTTGAAAATCTATACCGCTAGGAGGTAGTCACTTGAAAAAATTCAAAACCATCGGGGTATTTATCCTTACGATCAGCTTACTGTTAGCCGGTTGTAAGGCTCCTGCCCCGGAAACAACTCCAACAACCGATCCAAATGCAGTTATGACTGCGGCTGCCGAGACGGCAAACGCCCGTTTGACTGAAATTATCGCCAGCACGCCTTCCCCGGCCCCGGCGACCGAAACGCCAACGCCCGAACCGGCCACAGCCACATCGGCGGTCATCACCGCGGCGCCTACGACCGCAGCGACAGCTACCAGCGGCGCGCAGACAGGTGTGGATAAGGCCGACTATGTCGCCGATATCACAATCCCGGACGGGACAAACTTTGCCCCAGGGGCGACATTTGTAAAGACCTGGCGGCTGGTCAACTCAGGAACATCAACCTGGACAACAGCCTACGCCCTGGAATATATCTCCGGCTCACAAATGGGCGGCCCGGCGAAAGTACCGCTCACAACCGAAGTGGCGCCGGGAAAGACGATCGACATTTCCGTCAATCTGACAGCCCCCTCAGAAGCCGGCCAACACATTGGCTACTGGAAAATGAGCAATGCCTCGGGAGCATTGTTCGACACGCCCATTTATGTCGACATCACGGTCACAGGTTCTAGCGCCAGCTCAGCGACAGTGACATCGACCCCGGATGGTACAACCACACCGGCTGCTACAACAGCAGCAACGGCCACACCAACCAAGCAGAATAGCGTTACTGCAGTCTCTTTAAGCGTGGATGAAGCCAACTACACCGGGGCCTGCCCCCATTCATTTGTTTTCACCGCCCAGATCACCCTCGCTGAGGCGACCCGCGTCACCTACCAGTTGGAGGCTTCCACTGGCTTTGAGATCACCCTGCCCCCGGCGGTCACAACTACGCTGAATGCTGGCACCACTGTTCTGCCTTACCAGATGGAGTTCACCGCTGGCCTGACAGGCACAGCTGTCATGCATATCACTTCCCCGGTCGATCTGAAATCAAATGTGGTCACTTTCACTTTAAACTGCCAATAACCCACTTTATCTGGAGGGTGGAAGCGCTGCGCTTTCCACCCTCCCTTGCTACTATGTCCTTGAAACAAGCGATTAAACAGGAAGCTCGCCGGCAAGGTTTTGGATTGGTAGGAGTCACCCGCCCGGATCCGCCGCCGCATTTCCCGGTATTTGAAGCCTGGCTGCAAGCTGGACGGCAAGCTGAGATGGCCTATCTGGAAACCGAACGTTCCCGCCAACGGCGCGGTGATCCTCGCCAGATATTGCCCGAATGTCGTTCGATCCTGGTACTGGGCATCCACTACCCACCCCCGCCGCCGGCACCACCCCGGCCCGGTCATGGGCAGGTGGCGGCTTATGCCGCCAGCGATGATTATCACGACGTGCTGTTGCCGCGCCTGCAGGCTTTAGTCGCGTTTATCGAGGCTGAAACGGGAGGCCCGGTCCCTAATCGTTACTATACCGACACCGGGCCGATCCTCGAACGTGACCTGGCCCAACGAGCTGGACTGGGATGGGTGGGAAAAAATACCTGTTTAATCAATCCCAATCAAGGTTCTTATCTTATCTTAGCTGAAATCCTGCTCGGGCTAGATCTGGAGCCAGACCAGGCTTTTACGCCTGACCATTGCGGCAGTTGCACGCGCTGTTTGCAGGCCTGTCCGACAGACTGCATTCTGCCGGACCGGACGATCGACGCAAGACGTTGTATTTCCTACCTGACCATTGAATTGAAAGGCCCCATCCCCATTGAGTTGCGCCCTCAGCTGGGCAACTGGATTTTCGGGTGTGATATCTGCCAGCAAGTTTGCCCCTGGAATCAGCGATTTGCTTCCCCGGGTAACGAAACCGTTTTCGAAAGTCGCCCGGATGCTCACCAAACTGATCTGATCGCCGAACTGGGCCTCGACCCCCAGGCGTTCAACCGCAAGTTCAAGGGCACACCAATCAAGCGGGCTAAACGACGTGGTTATTTGCGCAATATCGCAGTTGCACTGGGAAATTCCGGCGATCCGGCAGCAGTGCCAGTTTTAGCTCGCCATTTATCTGCAGATCCGGAGCCCTTAGTGCGCCAACATGCCGCCTGGGCGCTGGGACAAATCGCCAACCCGGCTGCAATTGCCGCCCTTCGAGCCGCCTTGTCGACCGAACCGGATCCCACTGTTCGGAATGAGATCAAGGCTGCAATGTTATAATGCGCTTTATGAAACCCCGTTATTGGGTGATTTTATTGATCGGTGTGCCTGTGCTGTGTTTGCTGGCGATCGGGCTCTACCAGATTCCGCCTATCCACGAACGGCTTGCCTGGCGGATTGAGGCCCTGCAGACGCGAATCCTGCACGCGGCCAACCCACCCGAGCAGGTTGTATTCGTTCCCCAGGAACAGGTAGACGCCATCGTCCAGGCAACCTTGCAGGCCCTGGCGCCCAGCGCAACCGCCACCCTGCCCGATACGCCTCTTGCCAGCCCGACCGCAACCCTACTACCGGGACCCACGGCGACGCCGTTTTCCAGCCCAACGGCGACCCACACCCCTACACCCTTACCGCCTGCCATTACTTTATCCGGCATTCGCCATGAATGGCAGCAGATGAATAATTGCGGCCCAACCACGCTGGCCATGGCGCTCTCTTACTGGGGCTGGACCGGAGACCAGACGGATACACGCGCTTACCTGAGACCGAACTTCCGGAATGTGGATGATAAAAACGTCAATCCGGACGAACTGAAAGCGTACATAGAAACACAGGCCAATTTGAAAGCTCAAATCCGAGTAGGCGGCGACCTGGAGACGATCAAGCGATTTCTGGCTGCTGGTTTCCCGGTGGTGATTGAAAAAGGCCTGCAGCACAGTCCAAAGGACTGGATGGGACACTATGTGCTGTTCACATCCTATGACGATGCCAAACAGATCTTTCTGACCTACGACAGTTATACCGGGCCTGGCGTCAACGTGAAGGTTCCTTACAGTGACATGGAGGGGGGCTGGTGGCGGGACTTTAATTATATCTACCTGGTCATTTATCCGCCTGAGCGCGAAACCGAGGTCATTACGCTGCTCGGGCCGCAGGCTGATCCGGCAGCCAACTTCCAATATGCCGCTGAAAAAGCTCAGGAAGAGATCGCCGTGTTAAGCGGCCGCGATCTATATTTTGCCTGGTATAACCTCGGGTCCAGCCGGGTGGCGTTGCAAGACTACGCCGGTGCAGCCCAGGCCTACGACCAGGCCTTCGGATACTATCCTTCCATCCCTGAAGATGACCGCCCCTGGCGGATGCTTTGGTATCAGACCGGGCCTTATCCCGCCTATTATTACACCGGGCGATATCAGGATGTTATTCAGCTCGGGACCCAAACCCTGTCACTGTTGGGCAAGCCTATCTTAGAAGAAACCTTGTATTGGATGGGCATGGCCCGTGAAAGCCAGGGAGACCTGGACAAAGCTATCGACGACTATAAAAAAGCTGTGGATATTAATCCGCGATCCACCTCCGCCCAACAGGAGTTGACTAGATTGGGCATTGAATATCCATAGGCATTTGGGCTGTGACTCTCCCACAGGATTTCCCAATGAGCCGGTCTAGGCAGATTGCCTTACGCTGAAAAGTGATTATAATGATCGTCTTGTGCGGCTTCGTCGATGATCGTTTATGCATAATAGATGAAGCAAGAAAACCGCCCAAATTCTAAAGATATTTACCGGTGCAAATATGCAAAGAAAGTCCATTTTACGGCTCGTCATCGCATTCCTGGCATTGTGCCTGGTTGCAATGGGGGTCTATAACATTCCTCCGATCCACGAACACCTTGCCTGGCGGGTAGAGCAGGTCCAGATTCGGGTTAAATCCGTTCTTTCTCCCCCAGAGAAGGTTGAATTTATTACCCGGGCGCAAACGACGCCGTTATCTGCCAGCGTCAGCCAGCCCAGTCCAACCCCTACGACCGCGCCGACCCTGACGCCAACTGCCACCCAACCTGCCAGCACGCCGCTGCCATCTGCCACCCCCACCCAGACCCCAACCCCTCTGCCCGCAGCCATGAACTTGAGCGGCATCCGCTATATGGATCAACATGGGTTATGGAATTACTGCGCTCCATCCAATCTGGCAATGGCTCTTTCCTACTGGGGTTGGGAAGGGGATCGGTTGGATACCGGTAAAATCCTCAAGCCTTACGACAAAGACAAAAACGTGATGCCGTACGAGATGGCCGAGTATGTGCAATCCCAAACAGATTACGCAGTTGTCAATCGGGTAGGCGGCGACTTCGATCTGCTGAAACGCTTGTTAAACGGCGGATTTCCGGTACTGGTCGAAAAAGGGGCTTACATCCGCGATTTTACGGGTGTGGTGAGCTGGATGGGTCACTATGAGGTCGTTACCGGCTATGATGATGACCGGAGCGTATTTATCACGCAGGACTCGTATTTCACACCGGACTATGAGGTCGCTTACGATGAGTTCCTGCAAGGGTGGCGCTCTTTCAACTACGCTTATCTGGTCATCTATCCACCCGAAAAAGAGCCAGAGATTCAACAAATTTTGGGGACGGCTTTCGACGAGACAGCCGATTACCAGACTGCTGCACAAAAAGCCTCCGAGGAAATTTATTCCTTAACCGGTGTGGACCAATTCTTCGCCTGGTACAATCGCGGGACGAATTTGATGCTGCTCCAGGACTACAATGGAGCTGCGGCGGCCTATGATGAAGCCTTTGCTATCTACAACCAGCTCCCGGAAGATAAGAGCATCCGACCTTATCGCATCCTGTGGTATCAGACCGGTCCCTACTTTGCCTATTATTACACCGGCCGGTATTACGACGTCATCAGCCTGGCCGACACAGCCATTAATGCGGCCCTCGACCAGCCGGCCCTGGAGGAGAGTTACTACTGGCGGGCAATGGCTAAAGCCGCCCTGGGTGATTCGAACGGCGCCATTGAGGATTTCCGAACCAGTTTGAAATACCACCCTGACTTTGGCCCCACGGTGTACCAGTTAAATGTGCTGGGGGTTGCGCCTTGATTGATAGGGGAGCATGCAAATGTAGTAGAAGAAAAAAGGTGGTGTTCGGTTTGGGCGGCTAAAGCCGCCCAAACCGAACACCACATTCTACACAATTTGAGCGCTCCCATTGATAGCTCTTTGGTATTTTCTGGAGATGGATTCCACAGAGTTTCCCAAAAGAACCTGACTGGTTGGATCGATGATTAAACTTCTACATTTTGCTGACGCTCACATCGACATGGCCAATTTTGGCCGCCACGACCCTGAATCAGGCCTGCCTGTCCGGGTAATGGACTTTCTGAAGTCGCTGGATACTATCATTGACACAGCCATCGCCGAACAAGTCGATCTGGTGTTATTTGCCGGGGATGCCTACAAAGACCGCAACCCGGCTCCAACGTTCCAGCGCGAATGGGGCCGCCGGATCATGCGTTTATCGCGGGCTGGCATCCCCACCCTGCTTCTGGTAGGCAACCATGATCTCTCTCCTGCTCTGGGACGAGCGCATGCACTGGAAACTTTCGACACCCTGGAAGTGCCTAATGTGCGCGTCATCGATCGACCCGTCTTTCTAAAACCACAGGATTTGAATCTGCCGGTTCAGGTACTGGCACTGCCCTGGATTTCACGCTCCGGGCTTATGGCCCAGTTGGACCTGCACGGCAACGATTCTACGAGCATTTATCAGGAACTCGAAGAGCGTCTCACCGCACTGGTTAACGGCTGGCTTGATTCGGTCGATCCCGAACTGCCGGTTATTCTAACCGCGCATGCCTCGGTACAAGGCGCCAAATATGGTGGGGAGCGCACGGTTATGTTGGGCGGCGACCTGGTTTTGCCCGGATCGATGGTGCGAGACCGCCGTCTGGATTACGTCGCCCTCGGGCATATTCACAAACCTCAGAATTTAAATGCCAACAAAGAAACGCCTCTGGGATATGATCATCCTCCGGTGATCTATCCCGGGTCGATTGAGCGGGTTGATTTTGGCGAAGCCAAAGATGACAAATTCTTCGTGATCGCCAACATCGAGCGCGGAAAAACTGTGATTGAGTGGCGCAAACTCGAAAATATCCGCCCCTTTGTGGACCGGTTTATGCAGATCGACAACCCGGATCAGGTTACCGAGCAAATTTTAAAAGCCATGCCGCCAGAGGCTGATCTGGACGGCGCGATCGTTCGCCTGGTGCTGGAATATCCGCGCGAATGGGAAGCCCTCATCGATGAGGCCGCTTTGCGGGAGCACGCCCGGCAATCGTTTGAATTCCACCTGGTCAAACGCCCCCAAATGGAGACCCGAATCCGCCTGCCGGACGGCCAGGCAGTCGGGAGCCTGACTCCGCTGGAATTGCTGGACAAATTCTGGGCGGCCAGCCATATCGAGGCGTCAGATCAAGAAGCTTTAGATCAACTTGCCTCGCAAATTATCCACAGCATTGACACGGACCAGGGATAAATTTCCCGGCTTCGGAAAGGTTGTTATTTTTCTCCAAATAGTATGCCCGGGCGATTATTCTCTCCGGCATACTGTTTTTTGACCGCGTGAAGTGATAAACCGCACACTGCTGCAAGCCCAATGTTAAGAAAAGTTTTATTCGACAAATACGACCCGCTTCTAGGCTCTCCAGGAAATTCTGTGGGAGGGTCCCAGATTTGGGGGTATGAGCGTGCCCAAGCACGCTCATACCCCCAAATCTGGTGTACCACCACAGGAATTCCCAAAGAACCCGCTTCTATCCAATAGATTTGATCGCGGTATAATGAAAACTATGAGCCTAAAAGAAGAACTCGAAACATCTGTCAAAGATGCAATGCGCAGCGGCGACGATCAGCGCAAACGAACGTTGCGGATGGCGCTTGCCTCCATACGCATGGCTGAAATTGAAAAACGCGGGCCAGTGGATGACGAAACAGTCCTGGCGATTTTGCAAAAGGAGGTCAAATCTCGCCAGGAAGTGATTGCCGAATCCGAACAAGCCAACCGGCCCGACCTGATTGATGAGGCCATCGCTGAGATTGCAATTTTGGAGCAATACTTACCAGCCCAATTCACGCCAGAGGAATTGGAAGCGCTGGCCCGCGAGGTAATCGCAGAAGTTGGCGCCAGTTCCGCCCGTGAGATGGGCCAGGTCATGAAAGTTTTGATCCCCCGGCTGGAAGGCCGAGCGACTGGCAGTGAAGCCAGCCAGGTAGTACGTAAGCTGCTGCAATAGGTGAGGTATCCAGCGGCACGCTGAAGTTCAACTGCGCCGCCCTTTTTACTATGTCTGAAAAAACGTTATCGAACAACCGCCGCCACTCGATCTATCTGATCGTTTTATTGCTCATCACCATGATATTGGCTGCGGTTGCACTGATGCTACCCCTGCTTAACCGCCTGCTTTCGCCCTCCCTTCAGGCGGGACAGGTCGCGCCTGAAGATGTTCTGGCGCCAGCTTCAATCACCTATGAAAGCGATGTGCTTACAGAACAACGCCGGGATGCAGCTGAACGTTCGGTAGTCCCGGTCTATACGCGTGCAGATACACGCGTCGCCCGGCAGCAATTGGAACACCTGCGCTCTGCCCTGGCATATATCACCAGTGTTCGCGGCGATATTTATGCCAGCGAAAAAGAGAAACTGGCCGATCTGGCTGCGCTTGAAGACATCCACCTGAGCCAGGAGACTGTTGGACAGATTCTGGGGCTCAGTGATTCGCGCTGGCAAGTCGTCCAGCAAGAGGCCATCGTCGTGCTGGAACAAGTCATGCGCAGCACAATCCGTACAGACCGCCTGGAGGATTATCGCAGTGGTGTACCGGCCCTGGTCAGTTTATCGCTACCGGAAGAGCAGGCGGCCATCGTGGCCGAACTGGCAGCCGGCTTTGTTGCTCCGAACAGCCTTTTCAGTGAGGATTTGACCAATGCTGCCCGCCAGGATGCCAGGGAGGCGGTGGAACCCGTTTCGCAAACGTATATCACCGGAGAACAGATCGTACAGCGCGGCCAGGTGTTGACAGAAGCCAATCTGGAAGCCCTGCGCCGGTTTGGATTGGCGCAACCTCAGCAAAACTGGGAAGAGCCTGTCAGCGCCGCAGTCCTGGCGGTGCTAATGGCGGTTTTTATGGTGTTCTTTCTGCGGCGACAGGCGCAATCGGCGATCAGTCAAGATTTACGCAGCCTGACTCTGCTTGCTGTTCTTTTCCTGACTTTCTTATTTGGCGCCCGCCTGGCCATACCGGGCCACACGGTTATTCCATATGCTTTCCCAATCGCCGCCTTTGGGTTGATTGTGGCTGCCTTATTCAACACCAAGTTGGCCTTGTTCTCCTCGCTGCCGCTGGCAGTCATGGCTGCTTTTGGCTTGCCAAACCAATTAGATCTAACGCTATATTACATTATGGGGGGCTTATTTGGGGTATTGGCGCTCGGACGGGCACGCCGAATGACAGCCTTCTTCTGGGCCGGTGGGGCGATCGCCGTTGCCGGCGCGTTGATCATTATCGTCTATTACGTGCCAGAGCCAACTTCCGACCTGGTAGGAATCGCCACTCTGTTAGGCACCGCCGTTTTTAATGGCCTGGCATCAGCCAGCCTGGCTGTCGTATTGCAATTCTTCCTGGCCCAGGTTCTGGGCATGACCACCCCGATGCAGCTGACCGAACTCTCCCGGCCCGACCAGCCCGTATTGCAATTGATATTGCGCGAAGCCCCCGGCACTTACCAGCACAGCTTACAGGTCGCCAACCTGGCAGAACAAGCTGCCGAACGAATCGGCGCGGACGCCTTGCTCACCCGGGTTGGGGCGTTGTACCATGATATGGGCAAAGCCGAAAACCCCGTATTTTTCATCGAAAACCAGGTTCCAGGCCACCTCAATCCGCACGACGAACTGGACCCACTGACAAGTTCGGCGACAATCATCCGGCATGTGACGGATGGTTTAGATATGGCCCGCAAATACCGCTTGCCGCGCCGGATTTTGGATTTCGTGCGGGAACATCATGGCACAATGATCACTCGCTACCAGTACGTCAAAGCGGTCGAAGCTGCCGGCGGGGATGAAGCCCTGATCGACATGGATGCTTTCCGTTATCCCGGGCCGCGCCCACAATCACGCGAGACTGCCATCTTGATGCTGGCAGATGGCTGCGAAGCGCGCGTCAGGGCAGAACGGCCTACAGAAGAAGACATCCTCCAGGATATTGTCAAATCCGTGATCGATACCCGGATATCCCTGGGCGAATTAGATGATACGGATTTGACCTTGCGGGATTTGAGCCGCATCCAGGAATCCTTTGTGGCTACCTTGAGAGGCATTTACCATCCGCGCGTCCAGTATCCCAAGCTAGAAAAGGGCGCCGCCAAGCAAATCCCAGCCTCCGCCGATATCCCTACATTGACCCGTAACGGAGAGATACCATCCGTCGTACGACAAAACAATGAAGCGCCTCTGGTCAACCCGGTTGATAATGCCTCTGCGACCTCCTGATTTGAGCGATCTATGATTTTTGTGCACATCGATGATCAACTGCACCTGCCGGAAACTCAGTTAACCATCGCTGGCTGGCTTCAAAGGGCTGCCGAGGAGACCTTGCGCCATGGCCGGGTTGCTGAGGAAACCGAACTGAGTTTAGTGTTGTCGAATGACAAACGCTTACGCGAATTGAACCGCCAATTTCTGGATATTGACGCGCCGACAGACGTGCTTTCATTCCCTTCCGATGAAACCGATCCCGAATCATCTGCACCTTACCTGGGGGATGTGATTATTTCATACCAGCGTGCAGCGGCTCAGGCTGAAGCGGCCGATCATAGCTTTCAGGATGAACTGACCTTATTGGTCGTCCATGGTGTACTGCACCTGTTGGGCTACGATCATGTCGAACCGGATGAAAAACAGGCAATGTGGTCCATGCAAGCTGAAGTCCTACAAAAGCTCGGCGCCAACATTTCTCCGCCGTAAAAGCCATTTGCACAATCCGTTCCCTTTCAAATCCTCAACAAGCTAACTATGATCCCATTTTTTCGTTCGCGAGCCTTATCTTTCCGGTACGCATTTGCGGGCTGGTGGTTCGTTATCCGCACGCAGCGCAATGCCTGGATTCACGCCCTGATCAGCATTTGCGTGGTTATTGTGTCCTTCTGGCTTAGATTATCCGCTCAGGATTGGGCGACGATTGTGGTTGCTATCGCAATGGTCTGGACGGCTGAATTCATTAATACCGCCCTGGAGGCTGTTGTAGATCTGGCCAGCCCGCAACAGCATTATCTCGCCCGAGTGGGTAAAGACGTTGGCGCGGCGGCCGTGCTGATCGCAGCTGCCAGCGCGGCCTTGATCGGCATCTTAGTTCTGGGTCCACCTTTATGGCTGCGTTTACAGGGCTTATTAGGGAGGTAAAACCTTTATGTCCGCATTATCCTTTCGCTTCGGCACCGTTGGTTCACCTATCTCCACACCGAAGAAACCGGGTGGCAGCGTAGGAGCGATTATTCGCATGCGCGAATTGAACTTAGGAGCATTGGAACTGGGATGGGTACGCTCCGTTCGAGTTTCGGAAAAAACTTGCCGGGAAATTAAAAGTAACGGCGAGCAGGAAAATATCTATCTGAGCGTACACGCGCCGTACTTTATCAATTTGAATGCTGACGAGCAAGAGTGGCCTAAATCACGTCAGCGGTTGATGGACGCGGCTCACTATGGGAATCTGGCTGGCGCCACGGATATCATTTTCCATCCCGGCTCATATTTCGAGCAACCCCCGGGCTTCGTGCTGCCACTGGCGATCCAGCGCCTGCGCGGCTGCCTGGAAGATCTGCAAGCTGCCCACAATCCGGTCACCCTGCGCCCTGAGACGATGGGGAAATCTGCCATGTTGGGCTCCCTGGAAGACACTCTGGCGATGAGTAAAGAACTCCCGGGTGTGTTGCCTTGTTTGGATTTCGCCCATCTTCACGCTCGTCCCGGCGACGGTTCGATGAACACTTATGACGAATGGTCTCAGGCTTTGGAAACTTACGGGGAAGTTTTAGGCAGTGAGGCGCTGCAAAGCCTGCACATTCATATGTCTGGAATTGAATACGGGGAAAAAGGGGAGAAAAATCATTTGCCGATCGAAGAAGCGGATATTGATCTCCGCGCCATCCTGCAGGCTTTAAAAGACTTCAACTGCCGTGGCCGGATATTATGTGAAAGCCCGGTGATGGAAGATGACGCCCAGTTGATGCAACGAACCTGGATGGAAATCAGCGGAGAGAGTCTGAATTGAACGAAGCGCGGGAACAGTTCCAAACCCTGGCTGAGGTCCACAACACTTTACAGAACTGCAGGCTATGCCTGGAGGCCGGTTACGAAATCTATCCTCGGGCGATATTTTCAGGCCGGCAGACTGCTACTATGATGATAATTGGCCAGGCCCCGGGTATCACCGAGAAAGAAGCCGGCCGGCCGTTTAATGCTGGTAGTGGGACGCGCTTATTTCAATGGCTGGCCGAGGCAGGCATCCAGGAAGATTGGTTTCGATCCACGCAATACATGACCTCGGTCACCAAATGTTACCCTGGGAGAGCTGGAGGCGGCAGCGGGGATCGAGTCCCCAGCCGAAAAGAACAACTGCTCTGCCGCCCGTACCTGGCAGCTGAAATCAGCTTTGTGAATCCAGGGATTATCATCCCGGTCGGGCGCCTGGCTATCGGTCTCTTTTATCCAAAGTCGCTGCCGCTCACGAAAATAATCGGCACAGAGAAACAGATCGATGGCCGGTGGATTATCCCGTTACCGCATCCCTCAGGCGCCAGTCGCTGGCATCAAATCGAGGCCAACCGGGCGATGATCGACCAGGCTGTCAAACGAATCGAAATACGATCCCATGTGCTGTTTTAGCGGGCACCCAGTTTAAGATTTGGGAATCAACAACGCCCCGGTGGATCTATCGGGGCGTTGAACGGTTTGGGCTGAATTTCCGGCTACCGGACCTGTTCGAAATCAATCAGGATCAGGTTTCGTTCGCAATCGGCATAGGTGTCAAAGTACACTTTGTCAGACATAGGCAAACCCTGTTGATCGAGCACCTGCAGCCAGAGAGTGCCTTTCAATTCGATGGGACGATTTGCCAGGGTAAATTCATAAAAACCAGCCCCATACCTGGTAGCCAGTCCAGTCAAAGTCAGGCTAAAATCACCAGGGCCAGGAGCGCCCGGCAAAACCCCACCTAACTGAACCTGCTGGCCAAGGATCACTGAATCACGCAGGTCGAATACCCGCCCGGCAACCCCCATCCAATCACAACCAGCTTCCGGATAAGCGAAATTTTCGATCGCGGCGACCTTGCCGCCCTTCAGAACGAAAGGCATGCCACCAGCAGTGGCTTCAACGGTGGTCGTTGTGGTGATTTCCTCCCCGGGAACCAGCGAAAAGAAGGTCGGGGTCGGAGGTAAAGTTGCGCTAGGCCGAGGAGTTGGGGTCTCGGTAGGCGGATTAGTGGGCTCCGGCGTCCAGGTAGGCGGTAAAACACCTCGGGGGGTAGGGGTCTGCGTCGGTAATTGCATAGCAACCGGAAGGGTCGGTGGTGGGAAGGGGTTAAGTCCGGATTGAGGGTTGATGAAAATGAGCAGGAAATAACCTCCCAGGCAAACCACGCTGAGCAATACCAGCACGGTCAGAATATTCCAGATGATGCCGGAAGTCGAGCGTTGTCGGTAGTCAACCGGTTCGGTAAAATCAAGATCTTCCATAGGTTCCTCTTCGCATCACGATGGGACGCTTTCCACCCCTGACCTGAATCTGCATCGGGTCCTGGCAGGCTGTAAGCGTACAAGATTTAGACAATACAGATCAATTCCATGATTGCTTTTATGGTTGTTCGATGACGTTGATGTCGCTCTGGCTGCGCTTTTCATCCAGCCAGTTTTTTAATGCCCTGGATTGCAAAACCCGGCGCGCATCCGGTGTTAACGGATGGTTTGGATCGCGTTCGATCACCTGAAGAATGTGAAAACCGGCTGCAGTCTCAACGATACCAGAAGTTTGACCTGGTTCCAGGGCCGCCAACGCTTGATCCAATTTCGGGTCCGTGAGATATCCCGGCGGGAACCAGCCCAGATCGCCAGCATTGATTGGATCATACTGTGCTGCCAGTTTGGAAAACTCTTCTCCACTTTTTAAGCTGCTGAGCACTTGTTGAGCATCGTCCTGGTTATCAAGCAGAATCTGGCGGGCATGGACCTGCTCCATCGTTTCTGGAACTTTGGCAATGATCTTGTCCCGCATCCAGGCAGCGGCGATAGCCTGTTTTAAGGCCTGGCGAAAGTCAGACTTCCGGTAACCATTCTCAGACATCCAGCTCGCCAGAGATTGGTGATCGCCCAGTTGAGCGATACGCTGGTCAAGCATGGCATCGTCCACCTGAAAACCATCCTGGCGGGCTGCCTGAGCCAGCAAACTTTCATTGATCAAACTGTCCAACACCTGGGTCTTAACCCCAGGTGTAATCTCTCCACCAACGCCGGCCTGATAACGAGCCAGTTCAGCCTGAAACACCGCCAGGGGGATACCATCTCCATTGACTTCCGCAGCTAAAGGTTCCGGCGTTGGAGAAGGTTGAAAGGGGGTCAGTGTGAGCGTTGCCTGACTTTCGGTTGGCGACGGCGAGTCGGTCACCGTCACAGTTGCAGGTGTTATGCCATCACCACGGCTGCACCCATTCAGCCCAATAACCAACAAGACCATTACCCCAAAACAAGGTAAAATTTTTAACAGGATCGATTTTCGGTTCATGATTGGACCGATTATACCTGCAATCACAAGGTTCTTCTGGACGATCGCCCATTGCGGCAGGCCCTTGCATGCTGGCAGTTGACCCTCCCGCCACAAACGCTGGGCTCCGAGTTCAGAGCGTAAAGCATGCTCAGGGTGGGTTAATGCAATCATCCTGTAACGTTCATAGATTGTAGCATTTCATGCAAGAAGTTACAATTAGGGTCAATAAAATTGTAAGGCTGAGAAAAAGAGAGGCTTTGGTAATCGCCGTGGTGGTATCCCAAATCAGGGACTTCTCGCAGAACTTCCTAAAAAACCGAAAAAGAGCCTTGCTATGAACCGTAAAACTCTGAGAACCATTGTCCGCTTTCTGTTTGACCATTTCAGCCGCCTGCAGGTGGTTGGAATGGACAATCTGCCTACCGATAGCAGCTACATGCTGGCGGTCAACCATCTCGGCCGTCTGGACGCACCCCTGGTTTTTTCGCTGATCGAACACGAACGCCTTACAGCTCTGGTGGCCGATAAATATATGACCAGGCCCTTTTTTCGATGGATCGTCAACCAGGTCAATGGAATATGGATAAACCGTGATGAAGTGGATATCCAGGCGCTCAAGGCCGCCCGCGACTATTTGAGAACCGGAGGTATTCTGGGAATTGCCCCTGAAGGCACCCGCAGCAAAACCGGCGAACTCCAAGAGGCCAAGACTGGCGTCGCTTATTTGGCCGATAAAGCCAACGTACCGGTCATTCCGGTTGGGATCAGTGGGACAGAAAAAGCCTTGGATGAACTCCTGCATTTTCGCCGACCTGAGATCCGGATCGTGTTCGGCCGGCCGGTTTGTTTGCCATCCATTGAGCGCCGGAGTCGTTCAGAAGATTTGCAGCGGAATGCGGATGAAATCATGTGCCGGATTGCGGCCCTGCTGCCGGCTGCCTATCGCGGCGTCTACCAGGACCACCCGCGCCTGCAAGAACTCCTGCTGGAGCGGTCGAAATCGGTTGGGTCATAAAACCGGGCCAACGCGATTGGCTTCTGGAACGGCAGGATTATTTGGATCAAATTGATTTTTTCACCACGGTAAGGAGAAGCCATGCCAATAAATACCGAAACCTTGCGGGCCCTGCAACAGGAGAATTCCCGCCTGAAAAATGAAAATCAGGATCTTCACACAGAGCTCAGTCATTTAAGGCAGGCTATCCGGGCGCTGAGTGAGCTCCAGCAAAATCTTGATTACATTACTCCCCAAACCAATGTCTTTTCACTGATTAACCGGATCCTGTCGTCCGCGCTGGAAGCAGTTGATTCGCAAGACGGTTCGCTGCAACTGGTAGATGAAGAGTCGCACGAGCTTGTATTTGTCGAAGTTCAAGGAGGCGCCCGTGCCCGCTTGTTAAATTATCGTATGCCGGAGCAAGAAGGTATTGCCGGATGGGTCGTCGCTAACCAAAAACCGCGCCTGGTTCCAGATACGCTGCAAGAGCCGCTCTTTTCTCCTCTGGTGGATCGCTCCATTGGTTTTCGTACGAATTCGTTAATTTGCGTACCGCTGGCGGACCAGAAACGGGTGCTCGGTGTGATCGAGGTCGTCAATACACGCTCAGGCGAGCCGTTCAAAGAAAGCGACATGGACATATTATTGCTCGTGGCCCAGCTCGCCAGCCTGGCTATCGTCAAAGCCGAAGGTGGCAAAGCCGAAGGCGGCAAAGCCACTTAACATGCGTTTCAGATAGATTTGGTGTTCGATTTGTGCGGCTAAGGCCGCACAAATCGAACACCAAAAACAATTTTCCACCACATTTTCTCTTTCTTGTTAAAGAGCCCCGATTCGGTCTGATATCCGACTTGACAGAAGTTCTATTTTGGAGATAATAAGACTTATCCTGATAAAGCGATGACGGAGGAAAGTAGGCCAGGTGCACGCTTTATGCGTTCGCCGAATCCGACAGGGAGGCCTGGGGCACAGACTGAAACCCCGGCCCGGTGGAAACTGGCTGAAGTTCCCTCCCGAGCTGCCCAGGGGAACGGTCAGGCGAACGCCTGACTCAGTAGTTTGGGACGCAGCCTCAGCGTTACCGGAGGGCCCAATCGCCAGGCAGTTGGCGCGATGAAACTGCAAGCCGTTGGTGACTGAGCGGGCCGGTACATTCGGCCAATAAGGGTGGTACCGCGGGAATTTCCCGTCCCTTTACCGGGCGGGATTTTTTAATTCCCCCGGAGGAGCGCCTGCGTTGGCCGCAACGCCGGGAGCTTGGAAATTCCTGGGGACTTTCACAGAGACTCTGAAAGAACCCATTATCCGGCCTGCCCAATGAATTTGGACCTTGAGTGGCTTTTTTGACAACGGGTAGTGTGGCCTGTGGTAGTTCAGCTGCCGTAACCAAAGGCGCTAATCAGAAAAGCCATCCATTGGGTATTGAAAATGGTATGGAGGAAAAATGCTCGAACAATTGAAACAGATTGAACAATCTGCCCTGGTGGAATTGGAATCAACCGGGGATGAGGCCGCACTCCAACAATGGCGCGTCATCCATCTTGGACGAAGTTCGGCCTTGATGGGCGTGTTCGATAAGCTTGGCAGCCTGGCGAAAGAGGAACGGCCAGTCATCGGACGGCGGGCCAACGAAGTCAAGCAGGCCTTGGAAAACGCTTTCGCAGAGAAGAGCGAGATGCTGCGCCGGGCCGCACTCGAACAATCCCTGCAAACCGAAAAACTGGACGTTACTCTGCCGGGCCGGCCAATCCCGCGCGGCAGGCTGCATCCAGCCACCCAGACTTTACGCCAGATCTACCGCATCTTTGGAGATATGGGCTTTCAGATTTATCGCTCGCGCGAAGTTGAAACCGATGAGTTCAACTTCGAAATGCTCAATATCCCGGCGCACCACCCGGCCCGGGACATGTGGGATACCTTCCATACCACCACCCCTGGTGTGCTGTTGCGCACTCATACCTCGCCTGGCCAGATTCACGTAATGCACGAATATGCTCCCGAACCGGTACGCGTCATTCTGCCCGGGATGTGTTATCGCTATGAGCAGGTCAGCGCTCGCTACGAGATGCAGTTCAACCAGGTTGAAGGGCTGGCGATCGAAAAGAATATCACCATGGGCGATCTTAAAGGTACGTTGAGCGATTTCGCCCGGCGCATGTTCGGGCAGAATGTCCGGACCCGTTTTCGCGCCTCCCACTTCCCATTCACAGAGCCAAGCGCAGAGATGGATGTGGAGTGTTTTCTGTGCGGCGGCGAGGGCTGCGCAGTCTGTAAAGGCACCGGCTGGTTGGAAATCCTGGGTTGTGGCATGGTCCACCCTACGGTGCTGCGCAATGGCGGTTATGACCCGCGCATCTACACCGGCTTCGCCTTCGGCATGGGACCAGAACGGATCACCATGCTGCGTCACCACATTGACGATATTCGCTATTTCTGGGGTAACGATCTCCGTTTCCTGGAACAGTTCTAAAAGATTCGAAAGGGGGCCGGACGGCAGGAATCGATTTTCTCGCCTGCCGCCTGCTACCCTCAGTGGTTCTTTCGCTAAATACCTTTAGGAAAAATGAGCATTACAATCACTTTTCAAAGTAAAAGGACTTAGCAAGAAGACCACTAAGAACAAGGAGTCACGCAATGAAAGTGCCGTTATCCTGGGTTAAGGACTATGTAAACATCGACCTGCCGGTTGAAGACCTGGCTTACCGTCTGACCATGGCAGGCCTGGAAGTTGAAGAAATACACTATGTAGGATTGCCGATTGGCGACTCAGCCACTCACAGTCGCGAAACCAAGACCACTGGCCTCGAATGGGACCGCGAGAAACTCGTCGTGGCAGCTATTTTGGAAGTAATGCCCCATCCGAACGCAGACCGGTTGGTTCTGTGCCGCCTGCATGATGGACAGATCGAACAGACCGTACTGACCGGCGCTCCAAACCTGTTCGAATACAAAGGCGCTGGCCCGTTGGAAAAGCCGCTCAAAGTGGCTTATGCCAAAGAAGGAGCGCGTATTTACGACGGACATCAACCCGGACAGGTACTCACAACCCTGAAACGCGCCAAGATCCGGGGGATCGAATCCTACTCCATGGTATGTTCAGAGAAGGAGTTGGGCATTTCGGATGAGCACGAGGGCATTATCATTCTGGATGACAATGCTCCGGTCGGCATGCCGCTGGTCGACTACATGGGGGATGCTGTCCTCGATATTGCTATTACCCCTAACATTGCCCGCGACGCCAATATTTTGGGGGTCGCCCGCGAGGTAGCTGCCCTGACCGGGCAGGAATTCTCCGAACCAGACTATGCCTTTCAGGCAGCCGGTCCTTCCATTGAAGGAAAGGTATCCATCGATATCCAGGAGCCTGAGTTCAATCCGCGCTTTGTCTTGGGTCTGATTCAGGATGTAGAAATCCGGCCAAGCCCGTACTGGGTTCAGCGCAGGTTGCGTCTGGCCGGTATGCGCCCGATTAACAACATCGTGGATACAACCAACTATGTGATGCTGGAGGTCGGTGAGCCACTGCACGCGTTTGACTATGATGTGCTAGTTCAAAGGGCCGATGGCCAAACCCCGACCATCATCACTCGCCGGGCACAGCCTGGAGAACGGTTAACGACCCTGGACGACATCGACCGCCCCCTGGATGATTTCACCGTGCTCGTTTGCGATACGGCCGGAGCCCTCTCCATCGCCGGTGTGATGGGTGGGGCTGAATCGGAGGTAGGACCGCAAACCCGTAACATTCTGCTGGAGGGAGCCGCCTGGAATTTCATCAATATCCGCCAGACGGTCGCAGCTCAGCGCCTGCAATCGGAGGCCGCTTACCGGTTTTCGCGTGGCGTCCATCCAGCCATGGCCAAGCGCGGCGTCAGCCGCTGCCTGGAGTTAATGCGCCAATGGTCCGATGGCATTGTCTCGCAAGGGCTGGTGGATGAATATCCACTCCCGCCGGAAGACTCTACCGTCGAAATCACACCGGCAGACGTACGACGTTGGCTGGGAATCGATCTGTCTGCCGGCCAGATTGCTGAAATCCTGAGCCGGCTCGGCTTCAAGGTTGAATCAGTAGAGGGGAAGATCCGCGCCACAACACCCGACCATCGCCTCGATATCGATACCGGCATTCATGGTGTGGCTGACCTGATGGAAGAAGTCGCCCGGATATACGGCTATGACCGCATTCCGGAAACCCGGCTCTCGGCCGAATTGCCTCCGCAGCGCAGTTTCACTGACCTCGAACGGGAAGAACGGGTCAAAGACCTGCTGGTTGGTTTAGGGCTACAGGAAGTGATTACCTATCGCCTGACCTCTCAGGAGCGAGAAGCGCGCCGCTTCGTGGCAACTGCTCCTGCCGATGACAAGCCTTATATCACCCTGGCCAATCCGATCGCCAGCGACCGGGATGTCCTGCGCCACAGCCTGTTGGCCAGCATGCTGGAGGTTGTTGAGCGCAATGCCCGCTTACGGGAACGGATCGCTTTATTCGAAATTGGACCGATCTTCCTGGCATCGGAAGAAGGCGTTCTACCCGACGAGATCCCCATGCTGCTGATCGCCCTGACCGGAAACCGCGATCTGCCCGCCTGGCAAGGCAGTGAACCGGCCAGTATGGATTTCTATGACCTGAAAGGTATTCTTGAAGCGCTTTTCTCAGCCTTGCATCTGGATGGCATCCGTTATGAGCCCGGCGATCACCCCAGTTTCCACCCGGGCAAGTGCGCCCGGATCATGCTGGGCGAACGCTACCTGGGCACGATGGGCACACTGCATCCCCTGGTTCGAGAACATTACGAACTACCCGAAACGCCCTTGGTGGCGGCCGAATGCAACCTGCAGGTCATTATAAATGCCATTCAAGATCGCTTCCCGGTTGAGCCTGTACCCTCTTTCCCACCGGCGTTGGAAGATCTGGCTATCATCGTTGATGAGAATATCGCCGCGAGACAGGTGGAAGAGGTCCTCCGCACCGCAGGCGGGGCGACACTGAGTGAAGTTCGCCTGTTCGATGTTTACCGCGGCGAGCAAATTGGCGCCGGATTGAAAAGCCTGGCCTACAGCCTGACTTACCAGGCTGCCGATCACACTCTGACGGACAAAGAAGTCCAAACTGTCCGCCAGCGGATTATCCGCCGGCTGGAACATGAATTAGGCGCTCGGCTGCGAAGCTAGCCTGGTGTCTATAACAACCAGGCAAGAATTAAACCGTCCTGGTCGCGGCCTGGCGAATCGGATGATTGTATGAGGAGGACAGCATGGAAGATAGCGACAAAAGAACCGTCGGTTTGATTGCAACTGCCATAACGGCCATCATTTGCGGTTGCCCGGGTTTGATCAGCTTGTGCTTTGGGGCCATATTTGCGCTAACCGGGGCGATCCCCGGATCGAATATCGACATTAACGGCAGCAGTGACCCTGCAGCCGCCATTGGCCTGGGCCTTGGAGGAATTTGCGTCGGACTGCTGCTGATCGCGATCCCGGCTGTAATTGGTTTTATCATGCTGCGCAATCGCACTGCAGCAGCTACAGCAATACCCAGACCTCCATCGGGGCCGGATGAACCATTACCCCCGGCAATTTAATCGATTGCCGATAAGTCCTTAGATTAAATTTTGAGCCTGATGGAGCTGCATGCAGACAGAAGTATCGATACAACTCCATTTTACGCTCATTGGGAATCCCTGTGGTGATACCCCAGATTTGGGGCTATTCCATAGATTTTCCCAAAGTACCTCATTTTATTTCAATTATCCATTAAGCCTCCCCGTGAAATTTGCGCGCGCAAATTTCACGGGGAGGCTTCGTTTAAATTAGCGGGTTAACGAACTTCTCGGCTGCCCTCGATAACTTCGGCTGCCAGATCGTAACGGTTGAAGGCTGGCATCAAATAAATCCCCCGAATAAAAGAGCGCATTTGTTCGATCAGGCTCAAAGCAATCCGGACACCTTCCTGAGCTGAGCGCTCACCAGCTGCCTTAAGCTGGGCGTGAATTTCCTCCGGAATCGTGATTCCTGGGACTTCGTGATGTAAGAAAGCGGCGTGCCGCACGCTGAACAGGGGTAATACGCCGACCAAAATGGGAATTTCCAAAGAACCGAATTGATCTTCATAATAGTTTAGAAATTGAGCTGCTCGCTCAGGCTCATAAACTGGTTGGGTCAAAACAAAGTCAGCACCCGCTTTTAATTTGCGACGCAAATTTTTAATTTCCCGGTCAGGGTCCAAGGGGCACAAATTTAATGCACAACCCACAAAAAACGAGGTCGGTTGGCCAATCTCCACTCCGGCGTGATCCAAACCGGCATTGAAACCCTGCTTAATCAAGCGAATCAAACCCGAAGGAACCAGATCATAATTATCCATCGCATCGGGATAGTCACCGATTGAGGTTGGATCCCCCATAACCACAAATACATTGCGGATACCAAGGGCATGCGCCGCCAGCAAATCTCCCTGAACGCGCAGCAAATTGCGCCCTCGTGTGGGGAAGTGCAGGGTAGTGTCCACATGGACCTGCCGCTGAACCAATTCACACACCGCCCAGGGACTCATGCGCATGCGCGCCATCGGGCTGTCGGCCACATTGATAACGTCCGCTCCTGCCTCAGCCAACATACTGGCGCCAGCCAACAGCTTATGCGCCGAAAGACCCCGAGGCGGATCCATTTCTACGGAAACGACGAAATTACCTTTCTCAAGCCGCTGGGCCAACTGCGAACCACGATCTGGCGATTCCAGGACTTCATCGTGATCCGAGGACGGAAAGCTGATCCCTTCAAAATCACAACCTTCGGGTGCAGAATCTAAAGCAGCCCGCATGGCGGCTATATGCTGAGGTGTTGTCCCACAGCAACCACCTATCAGGCTGGCGCCAGCCTCACAAAAAGCCTGGGCATATTCCCCGAAGTAGTCCTGGTTGGAAGGATACATGACCCGGCCCCCGACTTGTTCGGGCCAACCAGCATTCGGCATCACAGAGAATAGCCCATCCGGGACGGCCTGGCGCATCTGGCGCAAAATTCGCCAGATCTGAGCCGGCCCACCAGAACAATTCGCACCGATCAGGTCCGCTCCGGTTTCGGACAGGGTCAGAGCCACCTTGGCAGGCGGATCCCCCAACAGGGTTCGGTCGTCTCGTGTAAAGGTCATGGATGCGACCACCGCCAAATCGCATACTTCTCGCGCCGCCAGGATCGCCTCACGGATCTCATATAGATCGCTGATCGTTTCCAGGATGATCAGATCAGCGCCAGCCTCAGCCAAAGCGGCAATTTGCTCCGCAAACGCCTGTCGGGCCTGTTCCGGCTGCACTCTTCCATAGGGCGCCAGGCGCACCCCCAATGGGCCAACATCGCCGGCGATCAATACTGGCTTGAAGGAAGCCATCACTACCCGTTGAGCCAGCTCAACCCCAGCCCGGTTGACCTCAGCCACCTGCTTGGCGAGACCATGCTGCGCAAGTTTAAACCGGTTGGCCCCAAAAGTGTTGGTTTGGATGATTTGAGATCCCGCGTTAATGTAAGCGCGATGGATATCCGCTACCAGGCCGGGATCGGTCAGGTTGAGGGCATCCAGGCAAGCATCAAAACCGACACCCTGGGCATTGAGCAGGGTCCCCATCGCACCGTCACCCAACAACGGCAGATTTGTTTCAGCCAGCAAAGTTAAAAATTTAGAATCGGACATTAGCAGGTATTTTACTACGAATTGCCTGGGCTTTCGCCCGGTACAGTATTGGTCTTCAGGAAACTCTGTGGGAGAGTCCCAGATTGGGGTACCACCACAGGATTTCCCAAGGACTCGAAGTTGAAGCTGACCACCGTCTTTGTTATAATGACAGGCTAGGGTGATAATTTTACAATGTCAATTAGAAAAAGATACCCAAATTTTGATGTGTGCGGCGGGCGGCCGCTCGCCGCACACATCAAAATTTGGAAGGTTTCTTCAAATGTGAGATTGTCAAGACAATGACGCCCTCCTGTGGATCAGCTACCCGAACATTGAGCTTCCGGGCAGAGGCGCATCCGGCCATAGCTTTCCGGCCGATTTAAACCCAATTTTCCAATCATTCGAACTTGGAATGATCCTAGCTTTCAATCAAAATCGATGATTCCACTCCAACTCACAATTTCCGGCTTTCTTTCCTATCGGGACCCGGTTGAGATCGATTTCACCGGCTTCGAACTGGCCTGTATCGCCGGCCCAAATGGCGCCGGTAAATCATCCCTGTTAGATGCGATCACCTGGGCCCTGTTTGGACAGGCTCGCAAGCGGGATGATTCATTGATCAATACCCAGTCCGAGATGGCCGAGGTCAGCCTGGTATTTAGCTACGAAGGTAACATCTACCGGGTGACACGTGGCAAACCGCGCGACAAGACCGCCATGCTGGAATTCAACATCTTAAAAAATGGGGACCACTGGCCGTTGGAGGCCGAACAGGTTATCTGGAAACCGCTGACCGAACGCACCCTGCGGGAGACAGAGGCCCGGGTTCAGCAAACCTTGCGCCTGGACTATGAAACCTTCGTCAATGCAGCCTTTTTCCTGCAGGGTAAAGCCGATCAGTTCACCCAGCAGCGTCCTGGAGATCGCAAGCGGATTTTAGGTAGTATTCTGGGGCTGGAAATCTGGGAAGTTTATCGCCAGCGCGCGGCTGAACGCCGTAAATCGGTTGAAGCAGAAATTGCCAGTCTGGATGGGCGCCTGCATGAAATTGCCATCGAATTGGATGAAGAAAAGGACCGGAAATCTCGGCTGAAAGAACTCGAACAGGATCTGGAACGCCTGAATAAAGAACGCCTGGCGCAAGAGACCAATCTGCAAACAATTCGCGAGATCGCTTCTGCCCTGGCAGAGCAGAACAAGCTGGTCAACACCCTGGCCCGCCAGCTGGAGGCCAGCGAGCGACGCTTGCAGGCACAGGAAAACCGGGTTGAGACTCGCCGGCAAGAGAGCCAGGCCCAGGCCGAAATAATCGCTCAATCCGAGCGAATCCAGGCAGCTTACCAGGACTGGCAGACCGCCAGAACTGAATTGGAGCATTGGGAGACCGTGGCCGCCCGTTTCAGGGAGCACGAAAAAAGACGCCAGGGTCCCCGAGATGAGATCCACGCCGCCCGCACGCGCCTGGAGCAAGAACGGGAGAATTTGCTGGCCGAACAGGCGCGCACGGAGGCCAGCAGCCCGCAAGTCGAACAATTAATTAGCCAAATCGCCTCAAACCAGGAAAAACTGGTCCAGATCGAGGCAAAACTGGCTCACCGGACGGAGCTGGACGGCGAACTCCAGACAGCCCTCGAGCGACAGGCTATGGCCCAGGCAGAGAACCCTCGCCTGCGAGCCGAAATGGAAGAGTTGAAAGAGCGCATTGACCAGCTGAGCGCGGTAGAAGGCGCAGTTTGTCCGCTCTGTGGCCAGCCGCTCAGCCCGGATGAGCGCCAGAATCTGATGGCTTCATTGACCGGCCAGGGTAAAGAGCTGGGCGATCGCTATCGGGCCAACCAGTCTTTACTGAGCGAGACGGATAGTCACGTAAAGACATTAAAGCAAGAACTTGCCGGCCTGGCCAAGGTGGAAAATGAGCGCCTGGCGCTTACTCGAGAACTGGCGGACCTGGAAAGCCGCCTCGAACAAACCCAGGTACAGATCGAAAACTGGGAACAAACCGGCCAAAAACATTTGTTGGAAATAGAAAATACACTCACCCAGCAAGCTTACGCACCTGAAGCCCAGGCGCGCCTGGCTGAAATAGACGCCGAGTTAAAAGAGATCGGGTACGACACGGCTGCGCATGACGCGGCCCGCCAGCGGGAACTTGCCGGACGGGCGTCCGAGGCTGAGGTCAGGGCCCTGGAAAAGGCTCAGGCCACACTGGCGCCATTAGAGCGCGAGATCAGAGAACTGGAAGAGCAGATCAGCGCCCAACGCACTGAGGTGGAGAAGCAGCAGGCCGAACACTCCGAGTCCGCCGCTGCGTTGGCTGCGGCTGAGGCCCAAGCCCCCGATTTACTGGCCGCCGAGCGGGCGCTGCGCGATTTGCAGGAACAGGAAAACCGCCTGCGATTGGAAGTCGGAGCCGCCCAGCAAAAGGTAATGGTATTGGGTGATCTGAAAAAGCGGCGCAAGACCCTGGCTTCCGAACGCGAAGAACTGGCCAACCAGGTCGGTCAATTCCGCCAGTTGGAGCGTGCCTTCGGCAAGGATGGTGTGCCGGCTTTGCTGATCGAACAGGCTTTGCCGGAGATCGAAGCCCGGGCTAATGAGATCCTGGACCGTTTGAGCGGCGGGAATATGGCTGTGCGCTTTGTTACCCAGGCAGCTTACAAGGATAAACGCCGGGATGATCTGAAAGAAACCCTGGATATTCAGATCAGCGACAGCGCCGGCATACGCGATTATGAAATGTTCTCAGGCGGGGAGGCTTTTCGAGTGAACTTTGCCATCCGCCTGGCGCTTTCCGAGGTGTTGGCCCAGCGCGCTGGCGCCCGCCTGCAAACCCTGGTGATTGACGAAGGCTTCGGCAGCCAGGATGCGCAAGGACGCCAGCGACTGATCGAAGCCATCAACCTTGTCCGGCCTGATTTCGCCAAGATCCTGGTCATCACCCACATCGAAGAATTGAAAGATATTTTTCCAACCCGCATCGAGGTTGAAAAAACGGAATACGGTTCCACAGTTCGGGTCGTATAACTCGGGAGCGCTCAAAGGTTATATAAGAATGTGGTGTTCGGTTTGGCCGGCATCTGCCGGCCAAACCGAACACCCCAATCTACACAATTTGAATGCCCCCTCCAAAAGAGCCTAACTTCAGACGGAAGGATTTCGAGTTAAAATATACATCTGGAGGCAATAATTTTGTTAAGGAAGCCATGAGCCAAACGAACAATCGGAATTTTACACTTTTATCCGTTCTAGCCCACCCAGACGACGAGTTGTTCGGGATGGGCGGGACGCTGGCCCACTACGCCCACCAGGGTGTCGCAGTCCACCTGGTGTGCGCCACCCGTGGCGAGGTAGGTGATGTCGACCCCAAATATCTGCGCGGCTTTGATTCGGTCGCCGAGCGTCGCGAGCATGAACTGCGTTGTGCAGCCGAGAAACTTGGGCTGGCAGGCGTGCATTTTCTCGATTACCGCGATTCAGGCATGCCCGGTTCAGTGGACAATCGCCACCCAAGGGCATTGGCGGCAGCGCCAGAGGAAGAGGTGGCCAAACGCGTTTTGAGTTTTATCGAAGAACTCAAGCCACAGGTTGTATTGACCTTCGACCCGATTGGCGGTTATCGCCATCCGGACCATATTGCCATCCACAAGGCCACTGTGCGAGCTTTTAACCTGGCTGTCGAGAATCCGCCTGCCGATGCGAATGGCTATCGGCCTCAAAAACTTTATTTCAACACAATCCCGCGCAGTTACTTTAAAATCGTGGTCAAATTATTGCCGCTTTTCGGACAGGATCCTCACAAATGGGGCCGTAATGGCGACATTGACATCGCCGAGTTGGCCCAGGAAGAGTTCCCGATCCATGCCGTGGTCAATTATAAGGATGTGGCCGCTCAAAAGGCGGAAGCCTCAGCCTGTCACGCCAGTCAAGGCGGCGTTGGCATGAGCAGCGGCATCCTTGGCTTGATGATGCGTCTGGTTGGCAAAAACGATAATTTCATGCGTGCTTATCCCCCACCGGAACCGGGCCGCCGGGAACGAGATCTATTTGCCAATTTGGGGTAATCAGTATCCATCAATATTCAGCACATCCCTGGAGGAACTTTGCAATGGGTACACCAAAAGATGAATACATGGATGCCAGCAGCAATGTCCGACACTGGAGCACGCTGCGTTTCGCTCAGCTGACGATTTACATCGCCCTGATGGGTGGAATGCTGAACCTGATCTATGGCAAATCCGATTCCCTCTCCCTTCAAGCCGGTATCTTGCTTAAAATTGCCGGCCTGCTCCTGACGCTTCTTTTCTGGAATCTTCAAGAGCGCACCATGCTTTATTGGAATAACTTTGTCCAGCGGGCAGCCGAGCTGGAAAAGATGCTGGATTTCTACCAGTACAGCAACCGGCCTCGGGCCGGTATCTTCAGCAGTCGCAATGCCATGCGGCTGTTGTTCTTGATCATGGCATTATTGTGGATTACAGCATTATTCAATTTCGGAGCGTAACCCCGCCCAATCCGCCGCTACGCCCGACCAGATGGAGATGCAGCTCTGATCACCACTCCCTACTTTCAGCGAACAGAAACAATCCGCACAAAACTGCTCCAGGATGTTCGGCTGGTGCCATACCTCAATCTCCTGGCCAATCACCACCAGGAGACCTATTTCCATACCTTACGGGTATGTTCACTCAGCCTCGACTTAGGCCTGGAAAACGGCCTCCAGCCACCGCTCATCGACTATTTAGGTTACGCCAGCCTGCTCCACGATATCGGTAAGACCCTCGTCCCCAGAAATTTGCTGACAAAATCCACCGGCCTGAATTCACTGGAACAGCAGATGATGCGCGAACATGTTCGGCTCGGTTTTCGGGTTCTGGAAAGATTCGAACCTGCGATCGTCAAAGAGATCGTCGTCGGCCATCATGAATTCAGCAATGCTCCCTACCCCCGTAACGGCTATGATCGCCGAAAAACGACGCGTTACCCGAACAGGCGAAAGCGACACCAGGCATCGGTCGATCGGGCGATCCAAATTTTAGCGGTGGCCGATATGTTCGATGCTCTGGTCCAGCCGCGCGCTTATAAGAATGGCTACCACAAAGAAGAAACCGAAGCAGTTTTAAGACGAGAGTTTACCGGCGATGCCAGGTTGATCGACCAGGTGCTCCACCGTTGGGATGAAGACTGACTGGCTTGCAATGACACAACAGATAAGGAACACGCATATCCGCCAGTGACATTGTCAGGCTTTTACACCCATGTTCAATCAACCAAACCATTTACCCATGGAGATCATTGACCTGACCAGAAAGCTGGATCAGGATCTGCCTGTCTATTGCGAAGGGTCTTACAGCGATCCGGCTTTCCAAATCGAAACCTGGTGTACAGTCGCCGGGCAGGGTTATAAAGTCTCCCGGATGAGCCTGGGCACGCAAACCGGCACCCACATCGATGCGCCAGCCCATTTTGTTACCGATGGGGCCGAACTGGAGGCATTACCCGTCGAAGCTTTGATTGGGCCTTATTACTGGTTAGATCCAGACCAAAAAGAATCGCTCCGCATAGGATATCAGGGTCAATCCATTCTGTTTCTGGCGCCTTCAGCAGCCGAGAGCATGATCTCAGAAGAGACATTTCGATCCTGGCTGGAACTGCCCTGCAGTGTATGGGTAACTGCCAGTAGCGTGGGGATTACCGGTCAGGAGCCGCTTTATTTTCACAGAGAATTAGCCCGGGTCGGCAAATACCTGGTGGAGGACCTGGACGAAATCCAGGCCGCGCGTGTCCGGCCAGGCGGCGAGGTGATCGCGCTGCCTTTACGCCTGAGCGGCGCATCCGGGTCACCTTGCCGGGTGATCGTAAGACAACCGCCGGGGGAATAAGTTAATGGACGATCGCGCCTCAATCGAATTGGCCTTGATTATCGACCGATTGAAACTGAGGGGAAAACTTCTGGGAGAGGACAGCATTTTGCCTCTGGCAGAATTGAAACTCCCCAATCTCAACTGGAGATACCCAGAACTGATCGGCGACTGGCTGGCTCAAGGTTGGATTGAGGGGGATGCACAGCGTTTTCGATTGACGTCGACTGGCGCTGCTTTCGTACAGGCCATCCCAAGGCGCTATTCCCTGCATGCTTTGTTTTACGATGTATTATCCGCTGACTGACAAGTGGTGGGACTCCTGAAAAATGGTTCTTCAGGTCAAATTCCAAGACAGACAACGAAGGCACTCTCTTACGGCTGGATCGTAAATACCATTCCGCTGCCCTGGCCCTGAACTTCGGGGAAGTAATTCTCCCAGGACCGAGCGGGCAGGACCCGGTATTCGCCTGGCTGCAGCGGGATCAGGGTATACGTCAATTCGTACGTGCCTGCCGGTAAATAATCTGCGCTCCAGGCAATCCGGTCATCATAAACTTGGGGGCCATGAAAGAGCCACCAGCCCCAACCATCCGCCAACGGGCTGCGCGGATTATACAGAGAGGCCGGTTCAATCGGTTCAGGACCGAATTCAGGCGGCAACACCTGGCCTTGCTGGCTGGTCTTCAAACTGGTATCCAGCACTTCGGCGCCTGCCGGTAGATAATCTTCGACTCGCAAATAAAACATATCCGCCGGGAGGGTCAAAACGACTCGCGCCAAAACCTGATTGCCTACCTGCGCTTGGTCGATCGGAGCGCAATTTCCCGGCGTACAATCAGATTGGGCCGGATAGAAAGTGCGTGCAATGCTCAGACCGTGATCCCGAGAGCTGGCCGATTCGACCGGCAAGCTGACCTCCAACCCGGCTGTGAAATACAGCCGCCCAGGGCCAGGATCCCGCTGGATTCTCAACGCATTCGGGGCATCCTGATTGAGATTCTCCACCGGCAAACTGGCCGAGGCGGGCACCAATTGCTCGGAACCGCCGGCCTGACCACTTACCAGTGGAGCGCCATTCACGCTGGCTTCAAAACCGAAATTGCCGCCCAATTCGCCAGTTCCTTGCATCACCTGGGTCAACGCCAGCAGCGTCCAGGCAGTTGTATAGCTATCTCCCCAACCAAGCTTCACCTGGCGATGCGCCATCAGATAACGGGTTGCGTCAGCCAGCAAGGTCGAGCCAGGATCGCGCTGGGCCAGAGCATAGACAACGATCGCGCTGCAGGAAATGGTATTGATCAGGTTAGGCCCGGCCGAGCCGTTAGCCTCCCAATGCGTCCCGGTCGCCGATCGGATTGCCCCGCTTTCCAGGTCAGAGATCAGGGTTTTGGCCTGCTCGCTGCCCGGATCAAGCTGCTCCAGGCTGACAGCCAGCAAGGCCTGAGCCCAGGGACTCAGCCGGTCCCGCCAGCTGTAAAGCGATTGCAATCCACTGTGCGGTTCCGAACCTGCCATAACCAACGCATACTGGCCGAACGCCAGCTGATCAAACTGCCAGGTCTCGGCGTTGCTGTTGGCGAGTTCATCGGCCAGCGGAGATACGGAGAGCAGATAATCAACTCCGGCCGGAATCACTCCGTCCTGGAGCGGTATCCCCGCTCCCTGGGTGAGGCTCAACCCGAACAGGATATAAGCGCTGATCGTGGGGTCGCTTTGGCTGTCAGACACCCAGCCCCAGCCGCCATCCGGATTCTGGCGCAGGTAGATTTGTTCCAACCCAGTGGTCAAAGAACGATCCAAGCGCGCTTTTAATTCGGTGGCATCCACGCCAAAAGTTTGCAAGCTCCGGTAGATTACGAGGTTGGGCAGGAAACTCGAAAGGATCGATTCACTGTTCGGATATGGCGGCTCTTCCAAAGCCTGGAGCCCATCCAGCATGGCAGCGGCCAGAGAAGGTGATAGCTCGATGGTCAGTTCACCAGCGCTTATTCCGGCCCCAGGTGTGGTCAGGGCACGCGGCAGGCTGACCAATTCCAGTCGTTCTCCGCCTTCATCCAACGTCCCGGAGGTGCGGAAAGTCTGGGGAGCCGCGTAATGCAGAATCGGCAAAGCGCCGGAGGTTGGGCGGGTCGCGTCATTCAATGGCGTGCCGCCATCCACCGTTTGAACGGAAAATTGCAGGTCAGCGGAGGGAACATCCTGAGCCGTCCCCCACCAGATCGCCTCGCTGCGACCGTTCGCCGGGACCTGCATGGCCTGGCTGCTATTGGCCGGATCGTCCAGGCTGAAGCCACTGCCTTGCAGGCTGATCTCAACCTGGCGGGCCTCAGCCGTGTTGTTCTGGACAATCGCCATCAGCCGGGCGTGATCGCCAGCCACCAGGAAGCGGGGTGTCTGAGGGCGCACCAGCAGGCTTTTGGTGGCCACGATCTCGGTCTCGGCCTGGCCGACTCGCGTGTCACTGGTCAGACCGCGCAAATCCACCTGCCAGGTTGTCAGGCTATCGGGCAGCGACAGGCTGACTTGTGCACTGCCATCCGGCCCGGTCGTCAGGTCCGCCTGCCAGTAAGCGGTATCCGGGAAATGCTCGCGCACCACCAGTTGGCTCGCTTCAGCACCGCCGCCACCGCCCAGGCCGGGGGCCCCGGCTTCCGGCGCACGGACATAAGCAGCCAATGCCAGGCTTGTACGCACGCCCAGGCCCTGCTGGCCGTAATAAGCGGCATCAATTTCCGGGGCGTTCGGGTCTGCCAGGGCCAAGGCCGCCTGGTCAACCACCGCCAGAGAGAATTCACCTTCAACCGGATTGCCATTATGATCCCGGACCAACACATCCAGCGTAACCTGATCACCGGGACCGGCCCGATCTGGAACAGGCGTCAGACTGAGATCCAGCAACTCATCAAGCGGCTCAACCGGCAGGTTGAGGTAACCCTGTCGGAAAGCCGGGCCGCCGTCATCAGCCAGGCCAAGCAAGGTGACGGATACGTACACGTTCGGGGCATCTTCAGCACTGAGCGGTAAACTCAGGTTAAAGCCTGCCCCTTGGATCGGCTCGATTTGATGTCGCAGCACAACGCCGCGCTCGACACTGATCAGCGCCTTGGCCTGATCTCCAAACGGATTGGGGATGAAGATCTCAGCAGTCTGTCCCGGCTGGTAGCTCGAGCGATCGGCTGTTAACTCCAGGCGATTGTCCGGTAGATTCGGCCAGATCGCCTGACCCGGACCGCCGATCCACAGCAAGATCTCGCTGCGGGCGCCGGCCCCGGATACACTCAGCAGGTAAGTTCCCGGTTCAGGGGGGGTAAACGCCAGCCTTGCCTGTCCTTGCAGGCTGGTGGTGAAATCGGTGCTGCCAACCAGCGTATATTGCGGCTCATATTGAGTCTCCCCAAATGGCCCTTTATCAGGCAAAGTCACCCAGACTACTTTCTGGAACCGGGCTACCAGGGCCTGGGCCCCTGCCGGATTTTGGTCCCAATCAGCCAACTGAACACCAAACCCGGTCGCATCGCCGGCCCGGCCCACCCAGGCATCCGGACGCAACCCGATATAGAAATCGGCCGGATTGACATCAACCGCAGCCCGGGCGGAAACTGGCAGACCAGACTCATCCTGAATGGTCACTTCGACGGTGAACTGCATCCGTTGGGAGGCATCCAAGGACCAATCGGCCGGAGAATCCAGGGTATCCAGATTGGCCGGCAATTCCAGATGGAAGGTCCCGTCCGGCAGGGTCTGGCTGTCGCCTTCATCCAGAAGCACCCCCAGGGAATCGCCGGTAAACCGTCTGGGAAAGGTGCTAAACCAGTCTAAGCTCTGGCTGCCAACCTGGTATCCGGGCAGTATGAAAGTCGCGGGGCGAGCATATAAAGCCCAATGTAAATCGGCGTTGCCTGCGGGCGCATCAAAAAAGTAGCGCGCGTTCACATTGGCCTGCAAGCTCTGCCCGTAAAGCACCTGCGTTTCCGAGGTTGAAACCTGAAGGTTGATCTCCGGCTTACGGTACTCAGCGACCTGGATCATTAATGTCTCGGTGCCGTTGAGGGAGCTGTTCAGCGTGTAATACCCCGTCCGAGCGTCATCCGGCAAAATGAATTGGCCGTGGGCACTGCCATATGAGGAAAGCGGCAGATCGAAGGTTGTGACCTCCTGAGCCATATCATCATAAAGGGTCAAGGGAAGTTCGGTGAAATCAGGGAGCGTATAACGCCCGTTGTAGGCTTGTCTGGCGATCACCCGGAAATAGATCGTCTGCCCCGGGCGGTAGATAGGCCGGTCCGTGTACATATACAGATCCAGGTGAGGTGGGCGAGGGTCAGTCGGCACGCCAAAGTTCCAGGGAGCCGCTCCCTGCGTCCAGGAAGACAGGCCCATGCCAAACCCATCCTGACCAGGCTGGCCGATCATCACAAACCATTGCGCATATGGGTCTTCCTGGGCTGGGATCTCGGAGGCGAAAACTCCCTGGTCGTCCGTCTGTCCGGCTGAAATAGCCCCGCCATTTTGATCAAAAATCTGGATGTCAGCCTGGACGACTGGATTGTTCTGGCGCAGATCGACGGCCCAAATCAGTGCATCTGTGGCGCTGATTTTAAATGTAGTCTGGATATTACTGACAACGAGCAGAAACGGTCCACCATAAAAATTAGTCTGCTGGGTATTCAAACGCAAAAAATAGAGCCCAGGGGATAGCGGCGTCCGGTCCGGTGAAAGATACAGATCCACAACCTGGCTGCGATTGGGGGCCAGTTCAAGCGACTGGGTCCAGGTGCGCACATCACCAGGCTGGTAATTTCTCAGGTCTTCATAACCGCCCGGCCCCAACATACGGAAGAAATCCTGGAGTGGGACGTTGCCGACGCTCACGGACATGTTGAAGATATTGGTGGCCTGTATCTTCAAGCTCGCATCCTGAGGGGTCAGGAACAGCGTGTTCGAGCCCGAAGTAACCAGCAGAGAGGCGGAAAAATCACCGGTTGTGAAGGGCAGCACGTACCCGGGTTCAGCTAACTGCCCGCCCCAGGGATCCGCGAGTGAGCTGGACAGGCTTAATTGATAGGCTGTTTGGGCAGCAAAATCGCCCCGCACCCGTAAGGTACGTTCGTCCGGGCTCCACCAGTGCGTGAGATTGGTTACACTTGGGCTGACGGTCAGGCTGGGTTGGATGGTATCCTCATTCAATGGGGCGCTGAAGGTCAGGCTCAATACCTGATCGGGACCAAACACCCCACCCGGGACGGGATCGCTGGCTTCCACCCGCAGGGCCTGAACGGTTTGGAAGCTCTGGCTCAGGGTCGCTCCAAGCGAGGTGCCGCCAAGCGCCTTTACCTGGCCGGATAACTCAATTTGATAGCTGGCGCCGCGGTCAAGGTTACGATCGGGCACGAAAGTCAATTCGCTGAAGTCTTCATTCCAGCCAACCTCCCCCGCCTGCGGCTGGCCATTGGTGGAAAGGCTGAATCCCGCTTCGACGCTGAGGGGATCCATCGGTTGATTGAATTGCAGCACCACCGGATTGTCCAGGGGCACATAGCGCTGTCCAGAGGGCGGATCTACCGAAAGCACAGCAGGGGCAGCCGTACTGAAAGACCAGGGCTGCGCGTCTTGCAGCGGGCTGCCCTGGGTGCCCTTCAGTTGATTGTTCACGAATACCGTATATTGCTGTCCACCGGCCAGAGCCGGGTCCGGATAGAAAACAAACGTGCTGGTGTTCAACCATTCTCCCTGTCCCTGTGCAGGTGGATCCAGGGTGATGGCCGGTGGCAGGCTGGCCGGATCGGCTCCGAGCGGCACAACTGGCCGGTTGAAGGCAACCACCACCGCCGAGCTCGGATCCACATCGGCAGTATCCGGTTCTGGCAGGCGTTGCGCAACTTGCAAAAAACTCACCGTGCGGTACGTGATCGCCACTGGCTGAAGCAGGGCCTGGCCCTCCAATGACCGGGCAGAAGCGCCCACCTGGACAGTTAGCTCGCTATCGGGTTGGAGGGGGATATTGGGTTGAAAGCTAAGCGTGGCATCATCTTGCCAGGTGAGACGTCCTTCAACCTGGGGTTGTTCCTGCAGAGCGGCTTCAACCGAGGTCCGGTCCATTGGCTGATTAAAGTAGAGCGTTACCGGGCTGTCCAGCGGCAGCTCGGCGCCTGGCGCCGGCATGGCTTCCACCAGGGCCGGAGGCAGAGGCGCCTGCGGTGTAGGCGTTGGCGGGATGGGGGTATCCGAAGCGCGCAGAACGGGCAGGGTTGGGGTTGGCTGCCCTATCGTAGGCAATGAACACGCCAGGCTGAGCGCAATCAACGAGAAAAGGATCCATCGGGACCAGAGGTTTCGGTTTTTAGCAGGCATAAATTGTCTCCTAATGACAGGACGCTCAAACGTATGAGACGGTTCCCCTTGAAAGCGGTCGTGACCTTCCCTCTTATTTTTCAATTGTACCGGATGAATCGCCCCTGCGCCCGCATTGACGTTCTATTTTGCCTTTAAATACTAGCTGACCTAGAGCCTGGCCAGGCCGCGCTCCAAATCGCCCCAGATATCCTGGCTATTCTCAATTCCCACTGACATCCTCACCAATCCATCCCTGACGCCCATTCGCAGGCGCTCATCCGGAGGCATGGCAGATTGGGTCATACTGGCCGGATGCTGGATCAATGTGTCGGTATTGCCCAGGCTGACAGCCAGGGTCGCCACCTGGACATATTCCATCAGCTTAACGCCGGCTTGATAACCGCCCTTCAATTCAAAAGAAATCATCCCGCCAAAATCGATCATTTGACGCTGTGCCAGATCGTATTGGGGCCCGTCTTCAAGACCGGGATGATAAACAGCAGCAACTTGCTGGTGGCCTCGGAGTTTATGGGCGATAGTCAGGGCATTTTCACAATGCCGCTGCATGCGCAGTTCAAATGTCTTAAGACCCTGAACGGCCAGCCAGCAGTCGAATGGGCTGGGAGCGCCGCCCAGCAGCACAATCATGCGCTGTATATCCCGCTGAATGTATTCAGGGTGGCGACTGATCACCGCCCCACCGATGATCGTTCCATGCCCGGACAGGAATTTCGTGGTCGAATGGATCACAATATCCGCACCCAGGGTCAGTGGGCGCTGGCAATACGGACTGGCGAAGGTGTTGTCTACCAGCAGCCAGGCGCCGATCCGGTGGGCCTGGCCAGCCAGAGCAGCAAGGTCGACCAATTGCATAGTCGGGTTGATGGGGGACTCGGCATACACCAGAACAGCGTCTGGATGCTGATCGAGAGCAGCCTGCCAGCCGATAGGGGTTAAATCAGTCACCCAGATCAGGCGAATGCCCAGGCTGGGCGCGACCTCGTTCAAAAAATTATACGTATGTCCATAAATGGCGGACTGAGCGATCACAATGTCCCCGGACCTGGCTCGGGCAAGTACAGCCGCTGTGATGGCTGCCATCCCGGAAGATAAAACCCGCCCGGCCACGATTTCATCCGGTTCCCGGGTTGGATTTTCCCTCAGGAGATCCAACCCTTCCAGGAAGGCAATCTTTTGAGCGAGCTGCCAGGCGTTTGGGTTACCAACCCTGGTGTAGTAATAGCCTGATTCCCGGCCCTGGCTGATGGCAGCCCCGGTCGTCACGTCCGGATAGCTGAAGGTCGAAGTCTGATAAATAGGGGCTACATGGGCGTGGGATGGATCAAACCCCTCCCCGACGTGATTGACAAGGGTGCTTATTCCAGACAATGGATCGATTTTCTTCATCGAATTCAACTTCCTTAATCGGTGTTTTTCTTGCAACTTTTGAGTCGAGAATGAGACTGGGAACCATTTCAACTGATTATACGTCCTTTGAACTGGAAAGGGCTTATCTTCAACTTGGTTCGGTATCCTTCAAAATTTGTCGGCGAAATGATGGCGAAACGGGTGTGCGTGGGGGCGTACGCCCCCACGCACACCGATTTCGCCACAGATTTCAAGCATTGGCTGTGTAGTTACGTAAAGGATACAATATCCTTAACTTCCAATCGGCTTAATCGGATGTCTTTTGGTACAATTAACCTTTGTCAGTCATGATCTGGCTGCATTCATTAACCGGTAAACAGATCAAAGGTACATTGGTAATTATGAGTTCTTACACAACCGCACAACCAACCACGCGGCAAGCCCTGCCCTTTTTCATCCAGATGGGCCTGGCCCTGATGCTGGGGATGGCATTGTTTGTAATATTTCTGGGGGCCGCGGTCATTGGATATGATTTCTTATACGCCGGGAAGATCTATCCCGGTATATCTGTGGCCGGGATTAACGTTTCCGGTCTAAAGCCCGAAGAAGCCTCGGCGCGCCTGGGCGCCCAACTGGTTTACCCGACCAACGGCAAGATCGTGTTTCAGGAAGGCGCCAAGGTTTGGGTCGCCCGCCCAGTAGATGTAGGGCTGTATCTCGATCCTGAAACCAGCGCCCAGGCTGCCTATTCCCTGGGCCGCAACGGCTCTATATTTTCCCGGCTTGGCGACCAGTTTGACTCCTGGTATTTCGGAGCCGATTTACCGCCCAGATTAATCTTTGACGAGAAGATTGCTCGTGGATTTGCCGCCGGCATCGGTTCCCAGATCAATCAGCCTACGATCGAAGCCTCGCTGGAAATCAACGGAACGGATGTGGTTGTCAAGCCTGGCCAGGTCGGGCGGACACTGAACATCGATGAAACTTTGGCGCCACTGGAGACCCAGTTGCGGAGTCTGACAGACGGTATTTTGCCGGTGGTCGTCGATGAATCCTCGCCGGCTATTTTGGACGCCAGCCAGCAGGCTGAAATCGCCCGCCAGATCTTGAGCGCTCCGTTGGTGCTACAACTGCCCGATGCGGCTGAAGGCGATCCCGGACCCTGGACCTTCAAGCAGGATCAACTGGCAGCTATGTTAAGCATTGAGCGAGTGGAAGCCGTGGACGGCGCCCACTATCAGGTTGGGTTGAACACCGACAGCCTGCGGGCTTTCCTGGAAAGCCTGGCGCCGCGCCTGACCCGCGCTCCCCAAAATGCCCGCTTCATTTTCAATGATGACACTCGCCAGCTTGACCCGCTCCAACCGGCGGTTATCGGCCGCAGCCTGGATGTGGATGCCAGCATCCAGGCAATCAATGACGGCCTCGCCCAGGGACAGCACAATTTGCCTGTGAGCCTGCAGTACACCCAACCGGCGGTCGCCAATAATGCTACCGCGGCCGATCTGGGGATTACCGAGCTGGTCAGTTCACATACATCTTATTTCTATGGCTCGAGTGGATCGCGGATCCAGAATATCGAGACGGCTGCCGGCCGTTTCCATGGCCTGATGGTTGCTCCCGGGGAGACCTTTTCGATGGCCGATGTCTTGGGAGACGTAAGTCTGGACAATGGCTATGCTGAAGCCCTGATCATCTACGGCAACCGCACGATTAAAGGCGTCGGCGGTGGCGTTTGCCAGGTCAGCACGACCCTGTTTCGGACTGCTTTTTTCGGCGGCTTCCCGATCGCGGAGCGGCATCCGCATGCCTACCGGGTGTATTATTACGAATTGAACGCCGCCAACCAGGTCAATACAGCGATGGCCGGCCTGGATGCCACCGTTTATGTCCCAGTGGTGGATTTTAAGTTCGTCAACGATACCCCATACTGGCTGCTGATGGAAACTTATGTAAACGTCGCCGCCCGCAGCCTAACCTGGAAGTTCTACTCGACCTCCGATGGGCGTACAGTTGAATGGGACACGACCGGACTACAAAATATCGTCGACCCACCCGAACCGGTTTATCAGGAAAACCCCGATCTGGCGAAAAATGAAGTCAAGCAAGTCGATTGGGGAGTGGCCGGTGCAGACGTATCAGTCACGCGTACCGTGATGCGGGATGGGCAGGTGTACTTCACCGACACATTCAACACCCATTATCTGCCCTGGGCGGATGTCTACGAATACGGACCTGGAACCAAACTGGATAAAATCAACAATTAGTATCTATCCGAAAATTCAAAAGGGTATGTAGTGGTCGATGCGTACTCTGCGCGCATCGACCACCACAATAACAATTTTCGGATAGGTTCTTAATCTATTACCGGCGGCTCAAAAAGAAACAAAGAAAAGACAAATTTGGGGGTGCGAGCGTGGAGGTGCACGCTCACACCCCCAAATTTGTGGTACCACCCCAGAGATTCCCAAAGAGCGGAGAAAAAGAACGGGGGGTTATCAGTGGTAAAATGGGGGCCAGAAAAGCACTCAAACAATCAATCTTATCAGGAGCAAACCATGGTCAGCCAAGACTTGCTGGATATATTACGCTGCCCGGCCTGTGTGCGGGAAAAAGACGGCCTGTTAAACCTTGTAAAAGATTCCTGGCTGGTATGCCAGGATTGCGGACGTAAATATCCGATCCGGGATGACATTCCGGTGATGTTAATTGATGAGGGGGATAAATGGATCAAGGTTAAGGTTGAGGATTTACCGGTCCCACCACCGGCCGAATAGAACTGAGACAAAAGCGTGCAGGCTCGGGCGATGCCTTATTTTTCTGGGCGGTCAATGACACGATCGAAAAAAGGAGGTATGCCGGATGAAAGCAATCGAGATCCTGTTGGACCAGCTGACGGGCGGTGATGATATCCAGGCCGAGGCGGCAGCTATCGAGCTGGCCCGGCATGGCACATCCGCTGTGGATGCGCTGCGCCGGTTGGCCCAGGACCCACACACCGATCATCGCTGGTGGGCACTACGCGCCTTATCTGAAATCTCCGACCCCCAGGTACCTGATCTTTTAACCTCCGCCCTGCAAGATCCGGAGGCTGCCGTCCGCCAATGCGCACTGCTTGGTTTGCGCCAGCAACCGGACGCTTTGGCAATCCCTGCCCTAATTGCCATGCTGGATCTTCCAGACGGCCTGACGGCCGATCTGGCCGCCGATGCTCTGGTTGCAGTTGGCGAAGCGGCAGTAGCCCCCCTTCTAGATGTGCTGGCCGACGGACCCCAGCAGGCCCGGCTGCGGGCCGCCAAAGCCCTGGCACTGATTGGGGATCCGCGCGCCATTCCGGCATTGTTCCATGCCCTGGACGAAGATTCAGCTCTACTGGAATATTGGGCCAACGAGGGCCTGGACCGCATGGGAGTTGGGATGGCCTTCTTCAAACCATAAGCCGCCTGGGCGATTTTTGCCAATAAAAAAACGCACGGCATTTACCGTGCGTTTTTTTGTTGGCAAAGTCTGCTCAACCAAGCCAGACCCAGATCCACCACAAAACCATCATCACTGCGCCAATGCCAAAACGGGCCAGGAAGGACAACCCCCAGCCAGCCGCCAGGCCGCGCAAAGCATCCCAGGCTTTTTGCCAGTCGCGCACCCGGTTGAACTCCAGCAGCAACACCGCAGCCGGCGCCGCAATGAGGCCGCCGATCGGCGGAAAAATGAAGGTTCCAACCACGCCGGCCACCAGGGCCACACCGATCGTCAACCAGGAAGCGCCCCCTTTGCGGGCGCCCACCCCCATAAGAACATTATCAACCAGTGTGCCGCCGATCATCAGCAAGGTCAAGACCACAAAAATCACGATGCCCGCCGTGCTGAAACCGTTGGCCACGCCGTAACCCAGCGCGGCCAGCCACATGATCACGATGCCCGGGAATACCGGTATGATCAGGCCGAACAGGCCAACCAGCATAAAAATTTGGGTCAACCCGAAGATGGAAATATTTAACCAATCAGGCACACGGCACCACCCGCGATCATTCGCCTGGCCGGATGACTTCGACGCCACCCATCCAGGGCCGCAAGACTTCCGGCACGATTACCGAGCCATCCGCCTGTTGATTATTTTCCAGAACCGCTATTAAAGTGCGCGGCATACCCAGACCCGACCCATTCAAGGTATGGACATGGCGAACACGTCCGCCGTCTGCAGGCCGGTAGCGGATGTTCGCCCGCCGGGCCTGAAAATCTGTGACATTTGAGATCGAGGAAACTTCCAGCCACTCGCCACAGCCGGCCGCCCAGACCTCGATGTCATAGGTGATGCTCGCGTTAAACCCAAGGTCACCGGTACACAACTGCACGATCCGGTAAGGGAAACCCAATAATTTGCAGGTCTCCTCAGCATCCGCCACCATTTTTTCGAAGGCTGCCGGCAACTCGTCTGGTCGAGTATACATATACATTTCCACCTTATCAAACTGGTGGCCGCGTTTAATGCCGCGCACATCCCGACCGGCGCTCATCTTCTCACGGCGAAAACAGGGCGTATAAGCGGTATAGTAACGGGGCAGGTCGGCTTCTTCGATAATATCGTCCATATGGATGCCGGTCAGCGGGACTTCAGCTGTAGGCACCATCCACAGATCTTCTTCATGATCCTTATAGAGGTTGTCCGCGAATTTGGGTAGCTGCCCGGCTGCAAACAGGGTAGCGCCTTTCACCATGAAAGGCGGGTATTTTTCCAGGTACCCCTGACGGGTATGCAGATCCAACATAAAAGCGATCAGGGCGCGCTGCAATCGCGCTCCCGCGCCGCTCAACACGTAAAACCGCGAACCGGTGATCTTGACTCCCTGCTCAAAGTCGATAATGCCCAGCTCCGGGCCCAGATCCCAATGGGGTTTGGGCTCAAACTCAAATTCCGGCAGCACACCGACGGTGCGCAACACCACATTCTCATGCTCGTCCGTACCGTAAGGGGTGCGGTTATCGGGGATGTTCGGAATCATCGCCAGGATATCCGTCAACTGAACTTCGATATCGCGAAGTTCTTCATCGAGAGCGCTGATCCGGTCGCCGACCGCGCGCATGGCCTCGATTTTAGCCTCCCGTTCGGCTTTATCTTTCATCCGGCCGATCTCTTTGGAAACCGTATTACGTTCAGCTTTCAAGGTTTCCACTTCCTGGATCTGCGCCCGCCGGCGTTCATCCAGATCCAGTATCTGGTCGACCGGGCCAGGGTCCATCTGGCGGGCGCGCAGCGCCTGGCGGACCAGTTCCGGCTCTTCTCGAATTAAATTGATGTCTAACATTTCAGCACCTCCAGCTTCTGGTTGGGAGTCTGTTGTTTACGCCAGCTCCTGAGAATAAAATACCCCCCGGTCCGTGCAGGACGAGGGGGGCGCTCGTGGTGCCACCTGCTTTTGCCTGTTCACAACTCTGGTGAAAGGCCTTGACAACGCGCTAACGGGCGAACCCGATCCCCTTTACGAGCGATGATGATCGTTGGTGATAATCGCTCCCTGCAGGGGCAACTGGCCTGAAATGGGCCGACGGAGGGGATTTTATCGCCAGGGTCTGCTGCCTCGCACCGCCCGGCAGCTCTCTGGAAGATTGGCGACTACTTGATCTCCGCGCTGGTTATTGTTGAGTTAATTGATCGGATTATACCCCAGGTGGGCGAACTGTCAAGCAATAAATTATTGGGCTCATTGGGAAACTTTGTGGAATAGTCCCAGATTTGGAGGTGTGAGCGTGCATCCGCACGCTCACGCCCCCAACACCCAATCTCTCATTCTTCCGACTTGCGCAGATGCGGGAACAGGATCACTTCCCGAATGTTGGCGCTGTCGGTAAACAGCATGGTCAGGCGATCAATTCCCATCCCGAAACCGCCATTGGGCGGCATCCCGTAGCGCATCGCCCGCAGGTAATCTTCATCCATCGGATGGCGTTCCTCATCATCGCTGGCATAATCCCGCCCCATCTCCAGGAAACGCGCTTCCTGATCAAGCGGATCGTTGAGTTCGGTAAAAGCGTTACAAAGCTCCATGCCCGCGATAAAGCCTTCAAACCGTTCAACAGTTTGCGGCATCCCCGGCTTGCTTTTCGCCAGAGGGGAGATATCACGTGGATAGTTATAGATAAATGTAGGCTGGATCAAATTCGGCTCGAGGTAATCGCTCAGCAGCGCATCGATCAGCTTACCCCGGGGGGCGTTCGGATCGACCTGCATATCCCGAGCCCGCATTTCGCTCGCCAGACTCTCCGTGGTGGGATGCTGGTCGAGGTCGATCCCGGTCATTTCCAGGATACCATCGCTCAATTCAATCCGCTGCCAGGGCGGTTCAAGGCTGAGCGTTTTTCCCTGATAGGTAAGGTCGCGGGTCCCCAGGACGTGATCGGCGGCATACACCAGCATATCCTCGGTAAATTTCATCACCTTCTCGTAATCCGCATATGCCATGTAAAATTCAAGCTGGGTGAACTCAGGATTATGAGTCCGGTCAACGCCTTCATTGCGGAAATCGCGCCCAATTTCATAGACCCGCTCTATCCCGCCTACCAAAAGACGTTTTAAGTAGAGCTCGAATGAGATCCGCAGATACAGGTCTTGCTTGAGCTGGTTATGGTGGGTAATGAATGGGCGGGCGGCGGCGCCCCCATAGATCGGCTGCAGAATAGGCGTTTCGACTTCCAGAAAATCGTGGGAATCCAAAAACTCTCTCAACACCCGGACAATGGCAGCCCGGGTATAGAAAATCTTACGAACATCCTCATTTACCGCCAGATCAGCATAGCGCTGGCGATAGCGGGTTTCCGGATCGGCCAGCGTGGCATAGCGCACCACCTCACCATCAACCACCTGATCTTTGGCTGCCGGCAATGGCGTGATCGCTTTACTGATCATGCGGAAATCATTGACCCGCAAGGTCGCCTCACCCGTCCGAGTACGGAACATTTCACCGCTGGCCTGTACGAAGTCCCCCAGGTCGAAGGTCCGGTTAAACAGGTCAAGTTTTTCCTGCCCGATATCGTTCGCCCGCATAAAGAGCTGGATCCGGCCATAACCATCCTCAATATGGGCAAAGGTGATCTTGCCCATGGGCCGCAACGAGCGCAACCGACCCGCCAGGGTCGCCTTCACCGGCGCGGGATTTTCAGCCTGTTCGCTGGTTTCAAAAGCTTCGATTACCTGCTGGCTGGTATGGGTACGCTCGGTTCGAGTGGGATAGGGTTCGATCCCTTGCGATCGCAGCTGTTCAACTTTTTCCAGGCGAACCTGTTCGAGATTAGAATACTTTTCTGCCATAACGAAACCCTTTACGAAAAAAATAGCCCCGCGCAAAACCGATCTGCGCGGGGCAAATGGATATACCCCAGTTTTACTCGACCTTCAAAATACGAACGACGAAAGACCCACCAGGAGCGTCAACTTTTACCACATCCCCGGCCCGGTGATCCATCAATGCGCGGCCAAGGGGCGATTCATTGGAAATCCGACCCTGGCGCGGGTTGGCTTCGGCTGGTCCGACGATCACATAATCCTCAGGGTCGTTGCCGTCCTCCTGAATAGAGACTTTAGCGGCAATCTGCACGACATCTTTTTTCCCGGTTTCTTCGATGACACGGGCATTCGCCAGCAACATCTCAAGTTCCTGGATACGACCTTCAACGAAGGCCTGCTCATTTTTAGCGGCCTCATATTCGGCGTCTTCGATCAGCTCACCACCCTCCATAGCTTCATGCAGGCGGTTCGCTACTTCCTGGCGCTTGGTTGTACGGAGGTATTCCAGTTCATCTTGTAGTTTTTCATAGCCCGGGCGGGTTAAGAATGAAGGCGGCATCTTATTATCCTGATTAACTGATATTGGAGTTTATCTGAAACGCATCGTCATACGAATAAAGCTTTGATAAAACCCCACGGTTCCATTTCAAATAGCTGCTGACTGACGCTCATGGATTTCATACTGCCAAAAGCAGGCATAGAAGTCTGTTTTTACCACGAGCAACCATATAAAATAAAACAAAACCACTCCCAAGGAGCGATTTTTGAGCTAAACTATCCTTATTTGAAAAGCGAACGGCGTTATGAGGGTAAACCCTCCTCCGCCGCGCGCATATTTTAGCATAATTTATTATGAAACGCAAGTTCGACTCAAACAGGGGGGAGCATTCGAATGTTATAGAAAGGAAAATGTGGTGTTGGCGAAAAGACGATCGACTCTGTTAAAGCCTTAACACCATGAGTAATCTTATTCAGGCGTCTCGTCCCTACCGGAAGAGGGCGGTTGCCAGAGCCGCACCCCGCCCATCTGTCCCTGGTAAGTCCTTATATCCGCCCACATTTCAGCCTCTCCGGACCAGAAAGAACTGACTTGCGAACGGTGGGCCAAGACGGCCCGCCCCCAGGCCAGCACAGCAGCTTCGGACAACGGGAAGGTTTTTGCCCGCCAACCAGTTTGAATCAGGTACTGGATTCCATCCGGTTCTTCATTAGTATAGGGATAATCGGCGTAATACCACAAAGGATGCACCGAGGCTTCAGCCGCGGCCCTCACAAGTTGATGATCGACATGATTCCCAATCGCCAGGGGGCTGATTATTCGAATCTCCTGGGATATCTGCGCTAGTCTCCCAGAATTTGCAGAAGAGCCGCTCAATCGATCGGCATCGTCAAGGTTATTCAGGATCCTATCGCGGGCTACATCAATCTGTCCGAGATCGGCCGGCTGGAGATCGCCAAACAAATCATCATCGCTGGTATACAGATAGATGCCGGAGGAGTCCGCCCGATAAATACAATCGGGCAACGAAAAATGCCGCCAGGTCACACCCAACTCCTGACAGGAGATCCGGTCTTCCTGCCTGCGGCTTGAGGCCGCTTCTGTACCGGTTTGCCAGCGGGCATGCAATTCCTGGGCATAGGGTGAAATTGGCCCGGGAGGCGGATCACCCGCACAAAAAGTCCAGATCTCAACGAGGTCCCCGGCCTGGCTCTGTTGCCAAACCAACCCACCGCAAGAAATGGCGACGTCATCCAGATGTGGAGAAAGATAAATCCATTTTGGCATAGGTCTGTTTTTACCACAAATATCGAAAATAAGGGCCTCAGGGAAACTCTGAGGTGCATTCGAATTGTGTAGATATAATGTTCTGTTTGCGCGGAGACCGCCGCCCAAACAGAACACCACAATTCATTTTCTACAACATTCGAATATTCCCAAACTCTGTGGAAGAGTCCAAGATTTAGGGTTGGCAGATTTTTCGGGCAGCCTGTTTTACCCGCACTTGCGCCTCCTGTCTGCTGGTGTTATCATCTAAGCCTTGACTGCTTCCCTTTGCACGGAAGCCGGTTAAGAATATTCTTTGACAACAGACTGTTGTGGAACAATCGGTTGCTAACAAATGAACATACCTCCCGATGCGCGTTTTCGCATCCGTTTCATTTTGATCGCCATCATCCTGGCAACGCTGCCATGTTACTGCGCCGGGATTTTTATGGTCTCTCAGGCGCGGCGAATCGCTAACCTGCCAACTCGTACGCCCACCGTTACCCCGACCGTCACCCTGACCGCAACGGCCACCTCTACCCTGATCCCATCAGAAACCCCACTCACCCCCTCGGCCACCCCAACCCAAACGGCCACCATGACCCTGACGCCAAGCGTCACAACCACCCCAACCGAAACAGCGACCTTCACGGTGACGCCTACCGATACGGTTACACCAACGCCAACCGTCACCTATACACCGGTCACGCCCAGCATCACACCATCGCTCACACCCACCGTTCCCAGCCCGACCCCGGTAACGCCCAGCCCAACTTCAGTGGTCATCACGCTTGGACCGACTACGCCTGCACCCCCAACACCAAGCGAAACCAGTCAACCCGAATTGCCTTGAGGCATCCGATCCTTCACACCCATGATTGTATTCTGAAGTGATCTGGCATCCATATATTGCTGAACAGTCGAGACCGCTTTTCTCATTCATTTCGTAAGACCATTCGATAATTTATGACCGAACTTAAGCTGTTCCTAAAAAACCTTATCTCTACTTCAGGCCTTTCAGGCCATGAAGACTCCATTCGTAAATTGATCGAAGCTGAATGGAGTCCTTTGTGCGATCAAATCAGTATTAGCCGGCTTGGCAGCCTGCAGGCGCTTAAACGGGGTTCTGGGGCGGAACCGCGTCCCAGCCTGCTGCTGGCAGCCCATATGGACGCCATTGGTTTAATGGTGACCGGCATTACAGATGGTTTCTTGCGGCTGACGCAAATTGGCGGCATCGACCCACGAGTACTACCAGGGCAACTGGTGACCGTACATGGGCGCCAGGATTTACCCGGGATCATCGTCCAACCTTCGGCCCGACAACTGCCATCGGAATATAGCAACGCCCCGGTTCCGCTGGCCCGTTTATTGGTCGATGTGGGATTGAATTCTCGCCAGGTCGCCCGCCAGGTGCGGGTTGGCGATCTGGTCTCGTTTGCCCAGTCGCCTCTGGAAATGGGCGGCGACGTGCTGGCAGGCCATTCACTGGACAACCGCGCTTCCGTTGCCGCGGTAACCCACTGCCTGGATATCCTTCAACAACGAACCTTGGAATGGGATGTATGGGCCGTGGCGACCGCCCAGGAGGAGGAAACGCTTGGAGGCGCAGCCACCTCAGCATTTGGGCTGCGCCCAACTTTGGCGGTTGCCATCGACGTGACTTTTGGCGCCAGTCCGGGCAGCCCAGGACATAAAACATTCCCAATCGACAAAGGGATCACCCTGGGATGGGGGCCAAACATCCATCCAGCCCTGTATAACCTGTTCAAAGAGCTGGCCGAGCAACTGGAAATCCCTTACAAAATGGAGGTCATGCCGCGCCATTCCGGCACAGACGCCATGGCCTTGCAAATTGCAGCTGAAGGCGTTCCAACCATGGTTGTCAGCATCCCATTGCGTTATATGCATACCCCGGTCGAAATGATTTCGATCAAGGATATTCAGCGCACGGGCAGACTGCTGGCTGAGTTCGCATCCCGATTGGATGAGACATTTTTGGAACGTTTGACCTGGGATGAGTAAAGACCAGGCAAAGGGGCAAAGGAATCAGCCAGCCCATTTTGGATATTCCGGGAGGGGTACCACCATCTTTTTTCCCAGGAGCCATAAGTACGCGGAGTTAGCAGGATGACAGAAGCTCAATCAAAAACATCCAATCACCCGATAAAAATCAGCAACAACCAGTTAAAGCTGCTTGAACGCTTGTGCAATGCCTGCGCCGTATCCGGGGATGAATCCGAGGTAAGAGCGATCGTTCTGGAACAAATCCGGGATTTCATCCGCAAAAACCCGGAAGTCGAAGCGGCGACCACGATCACAACCGACCCGTTGGGGAATGTTCTTGTCAGCAGGCGGGGCCGTTCCAGCGATCGTCTGCGAGTAATGATTGCCGCCCACATGGATGAAGTGGGTTTTATGCTCACCAACGATGAGGGTGATGGGATTTTTCGCTTTGAAGCAGTCGGCGGTATCGACGATCGCCAACTGGCGGGCAAACCGGTTCTGATCGGCAAAGACCATCTGCCAGCAGTGATCGGCGCAAAGCCAATTCATCTGACCACTTCAGACGAACGCAAACACACCCTCTCGATCGATAACCTGCGCATCGATCTGGGGCCGGTGAATGGCGGTAAAGCCAAGGTTGGTGACCGAGCCACTTTTGCCACCTCCTTCAGCAAAATTGGGCCCAGCCTGCGGGCCAAAGCCCTGGATGACCGCCTCGGGGTCGCCAGCCTGCTCGAATTATTCAAACACGCGCCGCCCAATATCGACCTGTTGGCTGCTTTTACCGTACAGGAGGAAGTCGGCTTGCGGGGTGCTACTGTTGCAGCCTATGCGCTCGACCCCCAGCTGGCTTTTGTACTGGATGCAACCCCGGCCCACGACCTACCGGCCTGGGACCCTTCCGAGGATGGGGAAAATAGCCATTACAACACTCGCCTGGATGCCGGGCCAGCAATTTATCTATCCGATCGGATGGTAATTTCAGATCCCCGCCTGATCCGGCATGTCAGCGCCACCGCAGAACGCCTGCAAATCCCGTACCAGTTTCGACAGCCCGGCGGTGGCACCACAGACGCCGGGACGATCCACAAACAGCGTGCCGGTATTCCCAGCATAGCGATCTCCGTCCCTGCCCGCTACACGCATACTGCAGCCAGCATTTCCCGCCTGTCCGACTGGCAAAATACCCTGACATTAGTCCACGCCGCATTGAGCGCTCTCACGCCGGAGGTGCTCCAGCCTCTGTAATAGCTCAACCGAGGCTGCTACAGGCATTCATAAAATTCGCATTCCTCCGGGTAGACCCAACCTTCAATCGTCCCAGGCAACGATATCCGGGGGGACGTTCTTATTTTCGGTTCTCCGGGAAATTCTGTGGGAGGGTCTCAGATTTGGGGTACCACCACAGAAATACCGAAAGACCCTTAATTTCAGGAGCACAGATGAAACAGCTTATTCAACAACTGGTCGAAACTGCCGGCCCTTCAGGATTTGAATTTGAAATCCGCAAAGTTATCCGTGATGAAGTCGAATCCCTATGCGACGAAATCCGGGTTGACAATCTTGGCAACCTGATCGCCGTCAAAGGCCGCTCCCGGCCAGGCATGAAGAAATTGATGCTGGCAGCCCATATGGACGAAATCGGCGTCATGGCTACCCATATAGATGAAAATGGGTATATCCGCTTCTTGCCCATTGGTGGGGTCTCAGCGCTGACCTGCCTGGGAGGCCGGGTAAAATTCCTGAGCGGAGCCACTGGAGTCATCGGGGTGGAGCGCCTGGATTCGGGTAAAGCTCCTTCAATCAGCCAGCTTTTCATCGACATCGGCTGCAAATCCCGCCAGGATTGCGAGGTGAAGGTTGGTGATGTGGCCGTATTTGAGCGACCATTTATCGATCTGGGGAACCGGATGATCGCCAAATCGATGGATGACCGGATCAGCGTGGCAATCCTGATCGAAACGCTACGGCAGCTTTCCGAATCCGACGCCGACCTCCCATACCAGATATTTTTCGTATTCTCCGTTCAGGAAGAAGTTGGGACGCGCGGCGCCACAACCGCTGCTTACGGGCTCGAACCAGATCTGGGTTTGGCCGTCGATGTGACCGCCACCGGCGACACGCCAAAAGGGCTCAAGATGGAAGTCAGCCTGGGCCATGGCCCCGCGATAAAGGTGCGTGATCAGGGCAATCTGTCCGACCCCCGGATCGTAGCATGGATGGTCAAGACCGCCGAGAAGACCCGCCTGCCGTATCAATTAGAAGTGCTTGAACGTGGCGGTACCGATGCCAGGGCCATCCAGCTTTCAAGAGCTGGCGTTCCGGCCGGCTGTCTCTCAGTGCCCTGCCGCTACATTCACTCGCCTTCCGAGATGGTGGATTTCCAGGATGTCGAGAATGCCGTACGCCTGCTGGTAGCCCTGGTTCATCAACCCATCGAACTGGGTTAATCTCCCAGCGATCAACCGGATCATACTGAAGTCTTTTTATGAAAATCAACCAAGTATTGGCATGTTTACTCCTGGTGCTGCTGGCCGGTTGTGCGAATCTGCCGCTGCCTTTCGGCACCCAGTCGCCACCTGCTATCACGCCGGGAACGCCTGGACTGCCAGACTCTTCAGGAACGCCAGCAGTCACAGAACCATCAGCATCGACCGAAGAGCCGCCGGTCGCCAGCGGCACGCCAGCAGGGGAGGGCACTCCGACGGGTTCGATCGTTCTCCACCTGTGGCTTCCACCGAATTTCGATCCGGAAGCCGGCACGCCGGCGGCCGATTTATTGAAAGCGCGCCTGGAAGAATTTTCACGCCGCCGGCCCGGTATTCGCATCGACGTGCGCATTAAGGCACTCGATGGCACCGGCGGTCTGTTAGATTCACTGACGACCGCCAGTGCGGCCGCTCCCCTGGCTTTGCCAGACCTGGTTGTGCTGCCCCGCCCCACCCTCGAAACGGCTGCCCTTAAAGGTCTGTTGCACCCCTTTGACGGCCTCACCAACATTCTCGATAATCCCGATTGGTATGATTTTGCCCGCCAGCTGGCTCACCTGCAAAACAGCACCTTCGGCCTGCCTCTCGCTGGAGACGCCCTGGTTTTAATCTACCGGCCCACCGTACTCGAGACGCCGCCAGCCGACTGGGAGACTACCCTTACCTTAGAACATCCGCTGGCGTTTTCAGCCGCCGACCCACAGGCTTTATTCACATTAGGGCTGTATCAATCAGCCAATGGTGTCCTGGTGGACGAACAGGGCCGTCCGACCCTGGAAAATGATCCCCTAACCAACGTTCTGGATTTTTACCAACAGGCGGAGCAAAATGGGGTGATGCCATACTGGATCACCCAATACCAAACCGATGATCAGGCCTGGCAGGCATTTGAAAACGAGGAGACCGACCTGGTCATTACCTGGATTTCGCGCTACTTGTCCAATATGCAGGCCGACATTGCTATTGCGCCTCTGCCAACCCAAACTGGCGAGCCTTACACCCTGGGAAACGGGTGGGTCCTGGCCCTGTCCACACCCCACGCCGACCGTCAGGCGCTCGGCGCTGAACTGGCCGAGTACCTGACGGACAGCGAATTCCTATCGCAATGGAGCGAGGCGAGCGGGATCATCCCGCCTCAGCCCAGCGCTTTGAGCAACTGGAGCGACAACTCTTTGCAGACCCTGGTCAACCGGATTGCGACCTCTGCCCGATTAATCCCATCAACAGATTTGTTAACCAGCCTGGGCCCACCGCTTCAACAAAGCACGGTGGCTGTATTAAAAGAACAAAGCGATCCCCAGATGGCCGCCCAGGCAGCCATTGACAGCCTCAGCAACCCTTAGTTTCAATACAGCATTGGGGCCAGGCGAGGCATTCAGTCCCGAATTACCAATCAACCTTTCAGTGCCCGCAGGCTTCCTGGGTGCATTCGAGATGTGTAGGTGTGGGGGTTCTGTTTGGGCGGCAAATGCCGCCCAAACAGAACCCCCACATATCCCTTTCTACAACATTCAAATGCTTCCGACTTTCTCCGGCGATTGACGAATTAGAACGGCGATGTTATCATGCGCTTGGAGATTATCAACTTATTATGTCCAAAGACGACTTTCTCAACGAATTCCCTGTTGAAGAGAGCCTCACTTCCCAAAAGAAGGCGCCAGACACTCCTGCGACAACAGCGATTGACTCCTCCGAGCCACTCTCTGAGGAGAAAAGTCGCTTTCTCGTCTTATGGGAGCAGCTCTCTCAAGCCGGATTGGCTGAAATCACAATCCGCCTGGGAACAAACATTTTATTAGTCGCGTTGATCTTACTGGTAGCCTGGGGGATGCGAGAACTTTACTCCCGAGCCCAGGTGGTTCAGCATCCTCAGGCAGCTGTTCTGGCTGCGGAATTACCCTCCCCGACTCCAACTGAAATCAAACCCGTTCTGCCCGATTTCAACGCGGCCCTGGTTCCCGTGAATGGCGTGAGGCGCGTTGCTCAACTGCATACTGATATCCCTTCCCTACCTCGGATGGATGTCACCAAATATACGGTCAAGTCGGGCGATACCCTTTTCGGGATTGCCGAGAAATTTGGCTTGAAACCCGAAACCATCCTGTGGGGCAACCAGTTCATTTTGGGAGATAATCCGCACAACTTGCAGCCAGGACAGGAGCTGAACATTTTACCGGTCGATGGGACCTACCACAAATGGTCAGCTGGCGACGGCCTGAATGGGGTGGCAAAATTCTTTGGGGTCACCCCTGAGGAGATCATCGACTTTCCGGGCAACCACCTGGACCCTAATACGATTGGCGACTGGTCGCATCCCAACATCGAACCGGGCACCTGGCTGGTGATCCCGGGAGGCACCCGCGAATTTGTCAGCTGGAGCGCGCCGGAAATCCCGCGCGACAACCCTAAAGTGGCCAGTGTTTTGGGGCCGGGCGCTTGTAGCTCGGTAGCGGATGGCGCGATCGGCATCGGCGCCTTCATTTGGCCTTCGGGTCAGCACTTCCTGTCCGGCTTCGATTACAATCCCAGCGCTAACCACCGGGGCATCGACATCGATGGTGAGACCGGGGATGCCGTCTGGGCGGCCGATAATGGCGTGGTCGTTTATGCCGGCTGGAACAACTGGGGCTATGGCAATGTCGTGGTCATCAACCATGGCAACGGCTGGCAAACGCTCTACGCCCATCTGAGCGCGATCAGCGTAGGCTGTGGCAATAGCGTTTACCAGGGCTCGATGATTGGGGCAATTGGCAGCACCGGCAATTCCACCGGCTCGCACCTGCATTTTGAAATGATGTATCAAGGCGGGAAAGTCAACCCCTGGGATTACCTGCCCTGATTGTTCCCTTCACTTATAAAAATATAAAAAGCCTGAGGATAATAGCGAAATAAGACGGCAGCGTGGGCGAACGCCCACGCTGCCGTCTTATTTCGCAAGGAACAGCGGAATTAGAGGCGCGCCGCTACGAATGGCACCAGCATCTCATTGGGATGCAATCCCCCGTGACGTCCCAGCAAATGGTTCGTCTTATTCGCCCACCAGAGATAAGCTTCGCCCCGGCTTAGAATGATCAAATCGCCAATCCGGTTCAGCAAATCGGGGTGCTGCTCACCCGGGCCAAACAAGCCTGCCTCGGCTGCATAAACGCTATCCAGAATCATAAACTGGTTAGGCCAGGTACGTTCCAGGTATTCCCGCACAGCTTCGGTTTGGCCCGGACGGATATACAGGTAAGCCAACCGGTTCTCTCCAGTCGGCGAGATGTGTAAGCGGCGGGTTAAATTCGGATGATTGCTTAAATCATAATAAGGATCAAGCGGGGTGGTAATCTGTCCATGGTCGCCGGTCAAGATCAGGAGGGTGTTGTTCCTGGCCTGCGAGCTGAGCTTATCCAGGAACAGGTGCTGCATCGCGGCGCTGAAGCCGGCAAACTCCGCCGCCGGGCGCTCATCATCCGGCCCATAGCGGTGTGAGAAAGTGTCCACCTCACCCCAATACACCCAGCTGTAGAATCGCTCCCGGGCATGTTCCTCTACCATTTCACGCAGATTAATCCAGAGATCCGTAGCGTTGATCACACCTCGGACCTGGACATCCTTAAAAAACATCTGTGACAGACCCGAGTCGACGATCGAAACATGCTGGTAAGCATAACTCGGGATGCCATAATTGGCGAGATGAGCCCCCAGGGTTGGCAATGGCAAAAATCCCTGAGGCGTAAATCCCGCGCTGGACAGGCTGCCGACGCCATCCCGGTAGGAGGCGGGGTTGTGCAAGATGGTATTCACCACCATGCCGTATTCTTTCATCCACATTTCATAACCCGTGATCCCGTGCACTTTAGGGCTTTGGCCGGTCCACAGGCTGGTCAGCGCTGCGGAGGTGGTACTCGGCACGATCGAGGTCAAAGGCGCCAGAATGCCCTGATCGACCAGTTCCTTCCAAACCGGGACCTGGCCGTTCGCGATCCAGCGCTGCAAACGATGGAGGGCCAGGGCATCCATCAGGATAACGATCACCTTGTGAATTTCCGGCTGATTGTCGTCCCGTGCGAATGCCAGGTAAGGCTCTTCCAGCGCCGGCGCGCCTATTTCCGGTAAACCGAAAATCCGGCAGATGCTGGCAGGCAGATTGAGGATGGACCGGCCCTGATAATTGGGGTAGATCCATTCCGGACCGAGATTAAAATCAGACAAGCGGTGGGTCTGGATTGCGGATAAAAGTTCACGGGTAATATCTGGCATAAACGCTCCAGCGATAATCTCTATGCCTGCAGAGAAAATTCACCTCGATAAGCGTAAGGGCATCCAAACCCTGCAGGCGCGTTAGGGATAAAAAAAGTCCTTGGGAATCTCTGTGAGAGCGTTCCAGATATGGGGAAGTGAGCTTGTTAGCGCACGCTCACTTCCCCATATCTGGTGTACCACCCCCAGCAAATCCCAAAGAGTCTAAAAAAGGATGTGTCCCAGCGGAAACCGCTGGGACACATCGTAATGCTGCAAAAAGAGGCTTATTCGCCCAGACCTTCCAGGGTCAGGCCAGCCTGTTCAACCATCTTGCGGACAACATCGTACTCTTCGTCCGTCGCAACGTTGATGCCGGTCCAGCCATAGAAGTCCTGGCTACCGATCGATTCGTTCCAGGCGTCGGTCTTGGCGAACTCGACCAAAGCGGCCGAAATCTGATCGCGCAGATCCGCCGGGAACTCCGGTCCGAAGGACATTGTATCGTTCGGGATCGCAGGCGAGATTGTCAGGATGCGGACTTTCTGAACCACGTCAGGAGCTTCCTGTCGCAGGCCAGCTCGGGCATCCAGTACACGCCAACCATCACACATCAGCTTGCTGCCGTCATCGGTGGGAGCACAGTCCGGGATCAGATCAGCGGGGATCTCAGGATCGTCGCCAATCTGCCAGGCAGGCTCGCCTTCAGGCTTGAGCGGTGGGGAGAAGAAAGCGGAACCGAAATCAGCCTCGCCATTGTAGATGGCGCGCACGACGCCGGTATGGCCGCCGGCTTCCAGAGTATCGCCCGCGGTGATGCCGGCTTCAGCCAGCATAGGCAGGATCGCCAGGTAACCGGAGGTGGAACCCGGATCGGGGTAAGCCCATTTCTTGCCATCCAGGTCAGCCAGGGTTGTGGCTGGGCTGTCGGCAGGCACCAGGATTTCGGCCCAGTAAACATCCCAGCCGAAGCGGACAGCCTTGAAAGCGACATCGACGCCGCACAGCTGGTTCGCCAGGACATAGCCCAGGCCGGGGATGAAGCCCATCGTGTCCGTGGGTGACGCACACATCTCCTCAATCGTGGCGGCGTACGAAGTCGGGACGCTGACCACGAATTCCAGGCCGGTGGCTTCTTTGAGGGCATTGGCCATCACTTCACCACCCGTGGTGATCACCTGGGAGTCAACCGACGGGACGAAAAGCACCTTGATCGGGTGATCAGCCGTACCGATCGGCTCAGCGGTCGGCGCAGGCGGCTCGGTCGGAACCGGGGTGGGCAGCGGTGAGGTCATCTGCTCGGACAGGATGTCGTTCGATTCGGAATTCAGGGTTGACAGCGTGGTGGCAACGTCATCGCCGTTGGCGATCGCAGCCATCGCTTCGCCCACCTTGACGCGTACGAAGTCATAACCAGGCACGGGCGGCTCGAAGTGACCGTATTTCAGCATGTCGAAAGCGGTCTTGTAAGCCGGGTTGGCGTCGAAGTAATCCGTCATTTCGTTGGCCACGCTCTCGCGCACCGGGAAATATTCGGAAACTTTCGCCCAGGTTGCCTGCACATCGGGGCTGGTGTAATACTTGAGGAACAGCCAGGAAGCCAGTTCCGCTTCCGGAGTGCTGACCGGCATGCTGACGCTGGCGCCGTAGATGTTCATGACCGGGTCGGTGGTGGTGTGCGGGATCGCAGCTACACTCCAGTCGAAGGCGGCGCCCTCATCCACCGCAGTGCGGTAGAAAGGCAAACCGGAGCTGGAACCAACCGAGAAGAGCAACTTGCCAGTACCGAAATCGGTCTGGTCGCCATAGCTCTCGGTCACGATGCTGGCGCAGCCATCGTTGAACATGCCTTGCAGGAAGCTCATGGCCTGGGTGGCTGCATCGCTGTCATAAGTGTATTTGCTGGTGTTGTAATCGAAAATATCGCCACCGAAAGCAAAGGTGAAGCTGGCAAAGCGGGAGGCATCGACGCTCAGTTCGTAGCCGATGCTGCCATCAACCGTAGCCTTGGAATAAGGCTGCTGGGCGGCTTTGCAGGCCATCTCTTTGAATTGATCGGGGGTGGTTGGCGGGCCGTCATAACCGAGTTCCTTCAGCCAGTCAGCATTGTAGTACAACACTTCCATGGAACGGTTGGGAGGCCAGCCGAGCCGGGCGTTGCCGTAAGTGGGGAAGACGTCCTGAGCAAAGAAGCCGGGGAAGAAATCCTTCTGATCCGCTTCGCTCAAACCCCATTTCGGGCTGTTTACCAGGCTGGTCATATCGACCAGGCTATCTGCGAGCTGATACGTGGCAGCCTGGTTCTGGTATGCGACGACCAGGTTGGGGGCGTCCGGCGTGTTCAACACACCCAACATCTTGTTGAAGATGTCGCTGTAACCGCCCTGGTATTCAGCTTCGACGGTGATGCCGTACTCATTGCTAGTATTGAAATCGGTCACGATTTCTTGCAAAGCAGTCTCGCGGTCGCGAGTATGCTGGTGCCAGAAAACTACCGTTTGGCCGGAAGGATCGACATCCGCCCAGGGATCGGTGGGGGCTGCCGGAGCTTCAGTCGCCTGACCGGACGGCGCCTCAGGCGGGGTCGTTGGCGCAGTAGTCGGTTCCGGGGTGGCCGTAGCGCAGGCTGACAGTATCACCGATAGGATCATCAGGACTGCCAGTATGGTAGACCAAGTTCTTTTATTCATCTGGTCTTTCTCCTCCATTAACGTTAACAAATTTTGTGGGTCTGTTTTTTATTGCTTGATATGGTCTCTTCTTTTCTTCACTCAAAGTCGGATATTTAACCTCCTTTTGGGGTCACCCCCGATGGTGATTCTGGCATGCACAACTGCGGATAGATTTTGAATTATCCCTTCAAACCGGTCGTGGCGATGCCTTCAGTAAATTGCTTTTGGGTCAAGAAGTAAATAATCAGGATCGGGATCACTGTAATGACAGCGCCCGCCATCAACAAGTTGGTTTCTGGTCCCGCTTCGCTCACAAACGTCCATAAGCCAACCATGAGCGGTCGCCAGGTTTCGCGGGTGGTCACCAGCAGCGGCCAGAGGAAAGCGTTCCACGAACCGATGAAAGCAAAAATCAGCACCGTCAAGATGGGCGCTTTACTGATCGGCAGAACGATCTGGATCAGAAAGCGAAGATGCCCGGCGCCGTCCATCCTGGCGGCATCCCAAAGCTCGTCCGGTATCTTGACAAAAAACTGTCTCAAGAGAAAAATACTGAAAGCGTTGGCCATAAAAGGCACTGTCAATGCTTGCAGCGAATTTAACCAGGAACCGCCCGGTAAAGGTAAAATATCGCCCCGGATCATCAGAAAGTTTGGGATCATGGTGATCAATTCGGGGATCATCATCGTGCTGAGCAACAAGGCGAATAACAGTTCCCGTCCAGCGAATTTTATGCGGCCAAAGGCGTAACCGGCCAGGATCGAGGTCGTGAGCAAGCCTGCTATCGTTGTCCCGGTGACAATGACACTGTTTAAAAAGTATCGATAAAACCTGGCTTCTGTCCAGGCCTCAACGTAGTTGATAAATTGAGGGGTCTTTGGCAGCCATTGGCGATTGATTGTTTCTCCCAGGCTCATCAGCGAGGTGGACACCATCCAAAAGAAAGGAATGACCGCCAGCACAGAGCCTAAAATCAGCAGCAGGTATAACAGCAGGCGGGCTGGCCGAAAACTTACCGGAATCGGGTTGGCCTGGTAAAGCGACTTATTGCGATCCTGAATTTGATCCTGAACCTGGAACGTATCAGCCATAAAACACCTTCTCTCCAAAGATCTTGTTCTGTGCGTACGTTAGCGCCAGGATGATGAAGAACAAAATGATCGCCTGAGCAGCCGCATAACCGTATTGATTCACTTTATAAAAGGTATCAAAGATGGTCACGCTGGCGACATTCACCGTCCCCTGGGCTGAAGGCACACGCATCACATAGATATGATTGAAGGCTTTGAAAGTGCCAATGAAAGCGATTAACGCCAGGTAAAAGGTTACCGGAGAGAGCAAAGGAACTGTAATGTGGCGGAACAACTGCCATTTTCCAGCCCCGTCAATTTCCGCTGCTTCATAGAGTTCTGATGGGATCGAGCCCAAACCGGCCAGGAAAATGACGGTGTTGTACCCGACGTAGGTCCAGATTCCGAACAGGATAATGGACACCAGTGCCATGCTGGGACCCGCCAAAAATCCCTGGAGATCCTGAAGTTTAAAGATGATTTCATTAATCGGGCGGGGTTCAAACAACCACTTCTGTGGCTGGATATTCACCCAGGAGAGGGCGATATTGGCCAGGGAGGTTTCACGCGGGCTGAAGATTGTGCGGAAAACGACCGCGGCAGCCACCACCGGAGTGATATAAGGCAGGAAATACAACATTCGGAAAAACTCCTGGCCTTTAATTTTCTGGAACAGAATATAGGCCAGGATAAGCGCCAGGATAAGCTCGGCCGGGACTGTGCCAAGGGCATAGAACAATGTGATCGGCAGGGAATCCAGAAAACTCTGATCCCCGGCAGCCATCATCCGCTGCCACCCCATGGGAATGACGAACCCCGCGCCAATTAAAATAAACGCCGCCAGCAGCTTGACCACTAACGACCTGTCATTTTGGGAACGCAACGCGCTGTTCCAGACCAAATAGGCTATAAACAACAGCACAAACCCGACAACAAAAATCAGAACGCCCATCCAATCCCCCAGGGCTTTCTGATAGTTATCAATACCAATAAAAGAGCCTTTTCGAACCCTCCAGCTAAACGTGCTCATATAGAGAGCATAGCCAATAGGGAAAAAACCAAAGATTGTGATGATTAAAAAAGCCGGCAGAATAAACAGATACCCGGTCAGTTGTTCCTTAACGTCAAGCCAGCGAATATGTCTGCGTTTTGGCTGCCCGAGACCCGTTTGAGGCAATGATGAAGTTGTCAATACAAACCTCCTCGTCGTTCGCGTCCCAAAACGTCCCTGAATCGCAGCGAGTTCGTGACCTGAAAACTCATGAGCATTGGACCGATGAATACGCTAAAGGTTGTTCCTACCCATTATAAAACAAAAACCTGAAAGTGTGAAATTTGGCTCTTCCGGAATCTCCGGGGTGGGTAGAAGATGTGGGGGTAATTTCGGGGCAAAGCCCGGAAATTACCCCCACATATAGCCTCGGTCACAGGATTTCCCAAAGTTACCTTTCTTCTGATGAAGTGATGATAAACTTGGGGAGTATTTTCAGATCATTCATCGAACCAGGTCGTGAGGCTGTAAGCCAACCCGGTTTGACCGGGTTATTGGGAGCAAAAAAATTGCTGTTTTTATCAGTAAACAAATTAAACAACCAACGACGGACGAACATCATCACGCTGGTCTGGATGATGTTCATCCTGGTTGCCTGCCAGAGCACCGGGCCAGCTCCCAGCAGCACAGTTACGCCGACGGTTAAATCGCCCACGGCCTTAGCCAGCCAGAGCTCTGCCCCACAACCAACCCGAACCCCGACCGTACCAGCCACACCTTCCAGCACCCTGGGGGTTGAACCCCAGGCACTTAAAAGCGTAACGATCGCCTTCTGGCATGTCTGGAATGAGCGGCCTGGCGCGGTGCTTGAGGATCTCGTGGCCGAATTCAACGCCCAGAATGAATGGGGAATACGGGTAAACAGCCAGTACATGGGCACCTACGATGAACAGTTCACCAGCGTCATGGCAGCACTCGATACGCCCGGGCAACCTGATCTTGTGGTTGGCTATAGTTACCAGGCCGCAGCCTGGGATGAAAATGGCCAGGTTGTTGATCTGAATCCCTACGTGACGGATCCGATCTGGGGAGCAAGCCAGGCCAGCGATGATTTTTTCCCACCCTTCTGGACTTCCGATGTAATGGATGGAAAACGCCTGGGAATCCCGGCTTTACGGACCGGCCAATATCTTTTCTACAACCAGACCTGGGCTGAGGAGCTTGGGTTTTCATCCATACCGGAAACGCCAACTCAATTTCGCCAACAGGCTTGTGCAGCCGCCGCTGCAAATCAACAGGACGACGATCCGAACAACGATGGCACCGGCGGCTATGTCATCAGTACCGATTACAGCGCAATCCTGGCCTGGATCGAAGGTTTTGGCGGCGAGATCGTCGCCAACCAGACCAATGCGTACCAGTTCGATACCCGCTCCGTGCGGGATACTTTTCATTACTTGCGGGATCTTTACGATCAAGGCTGCGCCTGGCTGCCCGAGGATCAGCTTCCTGACACGGACTTTGCAACCCGGCGCGGCTTGTTTACCTCCGGCAGCCTGCTGGATGTCCCCGAGCAGTTCTATACTTTCAGCCAGACAGCGAACCGGGATCAATGGACTCTGATCCCTTATCCATCCACGCAGGGCGAATCGGTCGTCGACGTCTATGGACCTTCCTTCGAGATCTTAAAATCGACGCCGGAGCGAGAGCTGGCGGCCTGGCTGTTCGTTCGCTGGCTATCCGAACCGGAAAATCAGGCCCGTTTCACATCCGCCACATCATCGCTGCCCCTGCGAGAGACAACCCGCCAGTTTATGGGCGCTCAGCCGCTTTCCGGACCCTGGCAGGCTGCGGTCGATTTGATTGACAAGGCCCGCCCGGAACCGGCCCTGGGCTCCTGGATGAACGTTCGTTGGGCAGTTTCCGATGCTGCCACCCAACTCTTTCGCTACTACTTCAGCATTGACCAGGTGCCGACCCTGGTCAAACTTCTGGACAGCACTGCCCAGGAATTACAGGAACGCTGACCGCTCAAATGGCCGCTTCTACAACTGCCTACCCTTACGTAACGATCTATACCGATGGAGCCTGTTCCCCCAATCCCGGCCCGGGCGGTTGGGCTGCTCTGCTCAGGTTCAATGGACAGGAAAAAACGCTGACCGGCGGAGAACATCAGACGACGAACAACCGCATGGAACTGACGGCTGCCGTGGAAGCGTTAAAAGCTTTAAAACGACCCTGTCGAATTGATTTTTATACGGATTCGGAATATTTACGGCGCGGAATTACGGAATGGCTGCCCGGCTGGCGGCGACGCAACTGGCGCCGGAAGGCCGGCAGTTTAGCCAATGTGGATCTTTGGCAGGCGCTGGATCAGGCCTTAAATGAACACCAGATCAACTGGCATTGGGTGCGAGGCCACGCCGGCCACCAGGAGAATGAACGCGTTGACCGGCTGGCTCGCCAGGCGATACCCGGGCGGCGATGATCTATGGATTAAGTTTCGGCGGCCTGAGGCGCGTCTGCCAGATTTTCCGCTCCATCTTCGGCCACTGGCGGAGCAGGGCGCTCCGGCGCCGGGCGCACATCCACCTCGACCTGGTCCTCCATCCGGATCTGACCCCTCAGAAAGGCCCCTTCTTCGGTTGCAAAAGCAGCCGTGACTACGTTGCCCCAAATGCGTCCTGTGGCCCGGATCTCGACCTTCTCTGCGGTAATATCACCCCGTACCGCTCCGGCAACGATCACCACATTCGCCCGCAAATGCTCACAGGTAACCCGCCCGGTTTCGCCGACAACCAGCAGACCGCGCAGGGCTATATCGCCTTCAAAAGCGCCCTCGATTCTCACCCCGCCCGTGCCGCTCAGATCACCATTCCAGATAACGCCAGATCCGAGCACGGAAGTGATTCGTTCAGTTGGGGCCGGTTGCTCCGGCTTCGGGGTGGGCTCATCTCGCCTACGAAACATTTTTGCTCCTTAACCTGAGCCATTGTGGTTGATGTGGCGAAAAAGGCGTGCGTCGGGGCGCACGCCCCGACGCACGCCTTTTTCGCCAATTTTTCCTGCTTTTGTCCCGGACTATTCTACCGGCTCAGGAATACCCAGGATATTGTAACCCGAATCAACAAACAGCACTTCACCGGTCGTTTTGGCGGCCAGATCCGAGCATAAAAAAACGGCTGCACCGCCAACATCGTCACTGGTGACGTTCTCGTGTAAGGGCGCAATTTCAGCAAACTGCCGGTACATGGATTTGAAACCAGAGACGCCAGCCGCGGCCAGGGTCCGGATTGGACCAGCCGAGATCGCATTAACGCGCACGCCCTGTTTGCCAAAATCATAGGCCAGGTAGCGGACGGAAGCTTCCAGGGCTGCTTTGGCGATCCCCATGACATTGTAATTGGGGGATACTTTTTCTGCGCCATAATAAGTCAGGGTTACCATCGCACCGCCTGGTCGCATCATCGGTTGAAAGGCTTTCGCCAGGGCGGTAAACGAATAGACACTGATGTCCATCGCCAGGTGAAAGCCAGCCCGGCTGGTGTTGTAATATGGGCCGGTCAATTCATCCCGGTTGGCAAAGGCGATTGCATGTACAAGAATGTCGATCTCTCCAAAGGAGTCGGCAGCCCGGGCGGCTACCCGCTGAATCTCTTCATCCGAGGCGACGTCGCAAGATTCAACAAAATCGCAATGGATCGATTCGGCCAGAGGCCGGACCCGGCGCTCGAGGGCCGCTCCGGCATAGCTCAATCCCAATGTGGCGCCGTGCTCATGAAAAGCCTTGGCAATTCCCCAGGCGATCGAACGCTCATTGGCAACGCCAAACACCATTGCTTTTTTCCCTTGTAACAAGCTCATGTTTTCCTCCAGTCTATCGATAAATTGTATCTTTGAGAAATTCTGTGGATGAGTCCCAGATTTGGGGTCCAGCCCACAGTCATCGTATCTCTTTCACGGCCGCCAGAAAGCGCCACGGAATGCTTTTCCAGGGCTCTGGCACATTGTTTAACCCCACTCGGGGCCCGATAGTAACGCTGTCGTCAGAGATTGGGTGGCCAGCTTCGACCCAAAGGTCGCCAGCCTGGTTACACAGGTCGACCCCATTGAATGACTTATCGATCCGCAGCGCCTGGCAAATTTTAGCCGGGCCATCGGTCCAGCGCTGTTCGGGTTGCGATCCTCGCCGAGCTTCGATCAAATTCAGGCCTTCAGCGGGCAAGATCGCCCGGATCAATATGGCGGCCGGGAAATCTTTTGGTTCGACGACAAAATTCAACATCCAATGCATACCGTAAGTGAAATATACGTAGGCATGTCCGGGTTCCCCATACATCACCGTCGTCCGGGGCGTTCGCCCGGCCTTACAATGGCAGCCCAGATCCTCCTCACCGCGATAAGCTTCGGTTTCCACGATCACACCGCCCACACGTCGTCCAAACTCAATCCGGACCAGGCGCATTCCCAACAATTCCCGGGCCACCTGCAAGGCCGGCCGGTCGTAAAAATCGCGCCCCAAAATGGCATTCTCTGTCAGCATTCCGTCTTCTTATCCCAAAAATTTATCGAAGAAACTAGGTCTTGGATTCGAGCAGATTGGGTACCACATACCGAAAGACCCAGAAATTACTTAATGTCGAAAATGGCGCACACCGGTAAAAACCATGGCGATGCCATATTCATCGGCTGCTGCAATCAATTCGGCATCCCGGATCGACCCTCCCGGTTCCACAATCGCCGTGATGCCCGCCCTGGCTGCTTCTTCAACTGAATCCGGGAAGGGGAAGAAGGCATCCGAGGCCATTACCGCTCCCCTAGCTTTATCCCCGGCGCGCTGAACGGCAATTCTCACGCAATCCACCCGGTTCGGCTGGCCGCCGCCAATCCCGACAGTTGCCTGTCCCTGTACCAGGACGATGGCATTGGATTTGACCTGCTGGCAGGCTTTCCAGGCAAAACGCAGCGCCTCCCATTCCGATTCGCCCGGCTTGCGTTGGGTGACAACTTTCCAATCGGGCGAGCCGGTTGGATCGCCCAAATCAACGGACTGCTTTAAGACACCCTGATTGATCGAGCGCAGTTCGAACAATGGCTCAACCGTTGTATCCGGCATACTCACTAACCGCAGGTTCTTGCGACCGCTCAATATTTCCAAAGAGTCTGAACTGAATCCCGGAGCGGCGATACATTCCACGAATAGCTCTCCCAATGCATTGGCAAGCGCGGCATCAAAAGGCCGATTGACGGCGATCACACCTCCAAAGGCGGAGACCGGATCGGAAGCCAGAGCCGGCCCAAAGGCCTCCACCAGGGTATCCGCTGAGGCAATTCCACACGGCGAGAGATGCTTGACGATGCATACCGTCGGCCGGTCAAAGGATACCGCCGCCCGCCAGGCGGCATCCAGATCAAGCAGATTATTATAGGACAGGGCTTTGCCTTGCAAAATTTGGCCGCCCAACGGGCCTGAATCAGGCTGGTACCCGTATAGTGTGGCCGATTGATGCGGATTTTCGCCATACCGGAGCTTGCTCACGAGGTACAGGTGTAAATCCAAAGCCGCCGGTTGATTCTGCAGATAGGCGCTGATAGCGGTATCGTAATGGGCGGTCAGCTGGAAACCCTTGGTCGCCAATCTGCGGCGATCCTCACGCGAAAAGGATCCAGCCTGCAGCCGTTCGAGCACCCAGGGGTAGTCTTTCGGGTCGCAGACCAGGCTGACCCGCTCGAAATTTTTTGCGGCAGCCCGGATCAACGCCACGCCGCCAATATCGATATTTTCTACGGCCTCTGGCAAGCTAACGTCAGCCCTGGCAATCGTCTGTTCGAAGGGATACAGATTCACCGCTGCCAGGTCAATCGGCGACCAACCCAATTCGTTCAACTGGTCGATATCCGCCTGGGTGCTGCGAGCCAATAACCCGCCATGTACGGCCGGATGCAGGGTCTTGACCCGCCCGTCTAAAATCTCTGGCGAACCCGTCCATTGGGCAACCTCGGTCACCGCCAGGCCATTTTCCCGCAGCAGCGCGGCCGTCCCGCCTGAGGCGATCAGGTCCCAACCCAAATCGCTCAAGCCGCGCCCAAATTCAACCAGCCCCGATTTATCATACACAGAAAGAATAGCTCTCGGCATCTACATCTCCATTTCGCATCCATCGATTGACAAAGCCCCCTTCAAGAAACCCGGCCCACGCCAGCACTCATTTTAACTGAACTTTATCCAATTCGGCCTCAATTTTCCGGGAGATGTGCATTCGAGATGTGTAAATGTCGTGGGCGAAAGATGTGGAAATATTAGGCGGAATAAGTTCATCTATGCCCCTGAGCGTCTCACAGTATCGATCTGCTTGCCGCGGCAACTTGAGAAGGCTATAATGACTACAGCAAGCCAAACACCACAGGCAGACTACCAGCAGTTGCACGGATCAGAGAGGTGAGCCAATGACTTTTAATTATGACACTTACTTATCGCCTTTCACCTGGCGTTATGGCAGCCCCGAGATGCGCCAGGTCTGGAGCGAGTCGCACAAACGTCATCTCTGGCGACAGCTTTGGGTGGCCTTAGCGGAGGTTGAAGCCGAGTTTGGCGTGCTCCAGCCCGAACAGGTATCCGATTTACAGGCGCACCTGGATCAGATCGATGTTGAGCGAGCATTAGAAATCGAAGCGGTAATTCACCATGACTTGATGGCTGAACTGCGCACCTTCGCCGAACAAGCTCCAACGGGCGGGGGCGGGTTACATCTTGGGGCAACCTCGATGGATATTGAGGATAACGCCGATGTGCTCCGCATTCGCAGCTCCCTGGAGCTTGTCCTGTCCCGCCTGCGCACTGTTTTACTCGAATTGGCTGAAAAAATCGAGCGCTGGGACGACGTCCCCATCATGGCATTTACCCATCTTCAACCAGCCGAACCTTCTACCCTGGGGTATCGCCTGGCTCAATACGCTCAAGATCTGTTGATGGACTGGCAATCACTGAGCGGTTTGCGAACGAATCTGCGTGGAAAAGGGTTCAAAGGAGCAGTTGGGACAGGCGCTTCTTATGCCGAATTGTTCGGGGTTGAACGCCTGGATGAATTCGAACAGCGCCTTTCGCAGAAGCTAGACCTGGCCTTTTTCCCGGTCAGCACCCAGGTATATCCGCGCAAGCAGGATTACCAGGTGATCGCTGCGCTGGCAGGCTGTGCCGGTTCCTTGTATAAATTTGCCTTCGATCTGCGCATCTTGCAAAATCCCCTGTTAGGCGAACTCAGCGAGCCCTTCGAAAAAAAACAGGTCGGCTCCTCCGCCATGCCGTTCAAGCGCAACCCTATCCTGGCTGAAAAGATTGATTCACTGGCGCGCGCCCTCGCTCAAATGCCTCGCCTGGCCTGGGACAACGCCGCACACTCGCTGTTAGAGCGCACCCTGGATGATTCAGCCAACCGCCGATCGCTTCTCCCGGAAGCATTCCTGATCATGGATGAGCTGTTGGGGGTATCCGGTAAGATCATCGCCGGTCTGCAGGTGAACGAATCCGCCTTGAAGCGCAATCTGCAGGTCTTCGGCCCTTTTGCAGCCAGCGAACGAGTACTTATGGCAGCAGCCAAGGCCGGGGCTGACCGCCAGGCGCTCCATGAAAGACTGCGTACCCATGCGATGGCAGCCTGGGCTGCCATTCAATCCGGGGCACCTAATCCGCTGATCGATCGGATTGTCCATGATCCAGATTTACAATCCTATCTCTCAGAATCCGAGTTAATCAGCCTGATGGATGCCGGTCGTCATATTGGGGATGCACCGCGCCGGGCCAGACAGTTGGCCCGGACGATCCGCAACCAGCTGGGCTGACCGTGGGCGGGGATATCCTGACCTTAGCGCGAAATCACGGCAAGCGCCAGTCACACTTGCAGCCCACCGATCAGACTGGCGGTACGAGAATGACCTGGTCTCGTTCCGGCCCTACGGAGAGGATGCGCACCGGGACGCCCACCCATTGCTCAACCCTGCGAACATAGGACCTGGCCGCCTCCGGCAACTCGTGAAAGTAGCGGATGTCGGTGGTAGGCTGCTGCCAGCCCGGCAGTTCCTCATACACCGGCTGGCAACGCTCCAACCAATGGGCATCGCCCTGCCAGTAGTGGGCCAGTTCCTGCTCAGGGTCTTGATCCGGTAAGCGATAACCAACGCAAACCTTAATCCGTGGCAATGAATCCAGTACATCCAGCTTTGTCAATGCCAACTCAGTAAATCCGTTCAATTGAGCGGTGAATCGCACCAGTTCGGCATCGAACCAGCCACACCGCCGCGGCCTTCCGGTGACTGTCCCGAACTCGTGGCCGGCCTCAAGCAAGACTTTGCCATCGCTGTCAAACAGTTCAGTGGGAATCGGGCCCATGCCCACCCGGGTCGTATAAGCTTTGGCGACCCCGATGACCCGCTGGCACAAAGCGGGGGCGATCCCCAGGCCGGCGCTCACCCCGCCGGCGAGGGTGGTCGAGGCAGTGCAGTATGGGTATGTGCCCCAGGTATTATCCAGTAAGGCCGCCTGAGCCCCTTCCACAACGATCTGCTTATCATCGGCAATCGCTGTTTGGAGCATGCCAAAATATTCCCGCACCTGATCGCGAATACGTTCGTACTGGCTCAACTTTTCTGCGGATATTGATTCAGCATTCAACGGCTGGATGCCGAAAGCCGCCAGGATCGGGTTTTTTATGGCCAGTTGTATCCGGAGCTTTTCACGGAATAGCTGCTCGTCCGCCAAATCGGCCAGGCGAATCCCGTTATAACTGACTTTATCGGCATAGACCGGGCCCATCCCGCGCCGGGTTGTTCCAGTGCGGGCATCACCCTTGGCGTTTTCATAGATCCCTTCCAAAAGGGGATGATAAGGCATCACCAGGTGGCAGCGGGGGGAGATCCACAGCCGTGAGCGTAAATCAATGCCCTGACTTTCAATAAACTCGAGTTCCCCGATCAACGTTTCCAGATTGACCACAACTCCCGGTCCGATGATACAGGCTGTATCAGGGCTGGAAAATCCATTCGGTGTCAGCCTGACCTTAAATGTGCCGTACTCGTTCACCACAGTATGTCCGGCGTTATCCCCCCCGTTGAATCGGGCAACGATTTCAGCCTGCCCCGAAAGAAGATCCGCGATCTTCCCTTTGGCTTCGTCTCCCCATTGTGCTCCAACGATGACTGTTACAGCCATAATTTGAACTCCTTCTTGGTCAGATCACCGGGCCCCTGTCAAATTGAAGAAATAGTCCTGCTTATCTTGAGTCACAATCCAAAAATTGGTATTCCCTTGTTGATTTGAAATTGTGAAATTACTTTGACAATCGCGCATGCGAAGAAGTCTCCCAAATTTTGAGGTGTGTGGCGGGTGGCCCACACACCTCAAAATTTGGGTATCCTTTTTAATGTGCCATTATCAAGTTGCTCGGGTTTGACCAGTATGATGGCTTGGCAAATGATTAAGAGCGTTGAATTGGCCTGGTAGGTGGCTCCCTGCGATAACGTGGATCGCGTTCCAGGGTCAACCGCAGCCCGTCCTCGAGCGAGAAACGAGGTTGATAACCCAGTTTCTCCCGCGCCAGGCTGATATCAGCGCACATGCGTGAAACTCCGGGTGAAGTGCGGGGATTGCTGATCACCTCTGTTTTGGCCCCAGTCACTGCTGTAACCAAGCGCACAAGATTCCGGATACTGGTTTCCTGTCCGCTGCCGATATTGATCACCATTTGATTGAGGCCGGGAGCGGTAGCCGCGGCGATCAAAGCAGCGACGACATCATCCACATATACATAATCACGGGTCTGGTTGCCATCGCCGTGCATGACTAACGTTCCACCACGCACAGCCTGGCGCAAAAAATTAGGGATCACGGGGGGATGGGAAGGCGGTAAATGCTGACCGGGCCCATAGGCGTTAAAAACCCGCAGGCTGACGCTTTCAATCCCCCACAGATCGCCAATGGTGCGCACATAGTATTCGGCTGCCAGCTTAGAGACCGCATACGGGGAACGCGGATTGGGCGAGGCGCTTTCCTTAAGCGGTTGAGCGCCTTGATCGCCATAGACCGCTCCTGAAGAGACAAACACAACCCGATGGACGCCCACATCGCGCATGGCCTCCATCAGACTGACTGTGCCACCCACATTCGTGGCGTTATATTCACGCGGATACAGCACCGATTCGGGCACAGCCACCCGCGCCGCCAGATGGTACACACAATCCACTTCCTGGAGCAAGGTCCACAATTTTGGACGATCGTTGACATCCCCGCGGGTAAATAGAACATCCGGAGAAAGCGACTGGGGATTACCGGCCGACAAATCGTCCAGACCGCGCACCTGGTGGCCTTCACGGACCAGGTAATTGGCCAAATTTGAACCGATGAATCCAGCGGCGCCGGTGATCAGAAAATTCATTTAGGCCCTATCTTTTTGAATGCAGCCTGATTACAGTTGGGTCTCTGGGAACTCTCACAGAGCCTCCGAAAGAACCAATCTTCAGGCTTTTGGTAAATGGATTATAGCACGGTGGCTGCATGACAGGCGCTCTCAAATGGGATTCCATTCGGGCCCTGAACACCACATATCACTTTCTACAAAATTTGAGTTCTCACAGGTCCGGGGATACTGGATCCTTTTCTCATGGAATAACCAGAGGTTCTGGCAAAATAAGGCGTGGGCGTTTGCCAACGCCTTATTTTGCCATATCATTCCATATCAGCGGGATGTACATGAATTTCATGAATGCAAGATACGGTACCGGTCCGGGCTACTCTTCTGCCGGCTTACCTGCATGGTAGAATCCCGTTAATGTTTGCTATCATCCGTCGAACAGCTCGAGTTTTGATTACCACAATCATCCTGGCTGCCTTGCTGGGTGGAAGCATTGTCCCGCCGGGCGATCAAACTGAACAGGTACGGGCTTTCACCCGCCAGATCGAGTTCGATTACGTTGGCTGGACCATTAATGCCCTGGGGGTCAAATTCCAGCAGATGGCATTGGGCAGTGGGGATTACCTCGGAAACGATTCCCGCCACCAGATGATGCTTGACTACATGGCGCTTGTAGGAGAAATTCAAAAGCTGGAGGTCCAGCTAAACGATATCTATGCTGACCCTGAGGTGGATGACCCTTACGCCGATTCCCTGGAACTGCGTGACCAATTGCAGAGCCTCTACGCCCGCCGGGCCCGTGTGGGACCACTGGCCGAATCAATCCTTCAAAGCCAGGTGAGCGATGTCGCCGCTGAAGCCGGGTTGACCCTGGGAGGGCAGCCGGTCCCCCCGGTATTATTTCACAGCACGCCCCTGCCCCTGGCGCTGATCGTTTCTCCCCGGAACATTATCCGCCAGGACGAGGATATTTCACTCACCCCTGATTTGACGGTCGACCAGCAAGCCGCTCTGGAATACCAGGTCGATACGGCCCTGGATGTCTCTTCCCTGGTCGTTCGAATCGGAGGGGTTGGTCTGTATCCGACCATGGTATATCAAACCAGCTATCTTAATGGTTATGTGGAAGTTGTATCCCACGAATGGACACATAATTTTCTGACTTTACGGCCCCTGGGGCTCAATTATCTGGCTTCTCCAGAACTCCGGACCATGAACGAGACGACTGCCTCGATTGCCGGAAAAGAGCTGGGACGGGCCATCCTGGAAAGGTATTATCCTGAGCTTGTTCCACCGCCCCAACCGGTCACTCAGCCGGCAGAGCCCACCACACCATTGGAACCTCCGGCCTTCGATTTCAACGCTGAAATGCGAGCGACCCGGGTCAGGGTTGACGAGCTGTTGGCTGCCGGCGAGATTCATGAGGCCGAGATCTACATGGAAGCCCGGCGGGCATTCTTCTGGGAAAACGGCTACCATATTCGCAAACTCAACCAGGCATATTTCGCTTTTTACGGCGCTTATGCCGACCAGCCGGGCGGAGGCGCAGCCGGTACGGACCCGGTCGGGGCGGCCGTCCGCCAGTTGCGCACCCAGAGCGCCACCCTGGCCGATTTCCTGAATCGAATCTCCTGGATGTCCTCCGTGGACCAGCTTTATCAGTCGGTAGGCTATCAACCAAAGGGGAAATAAAAACTGCCAGGCCGGGTTCCCCGAGAATTTCGTAGTGATCTGATCGTAGATGAAGGGGCATGAGCGCGCGGGGCGAAGCCTGAAAATCACCCCCAAATCCGGGACTCTCCCACAGGGTTTCCCAGAGACCCTAATCCGCGGCTAACCATTCGAGGATAATTCGCTGGTAAAATGGAGTTTTCATAGTCGCACCCAGGTGCAGAACCCTGCCGGCAGGCTGTTATGCCAACGTAATAAACATTGTCCAGGCGGGTAGAACTGTAATCAATGGAGATATGTGTTGTAATGGTCAGGAAAATCCTTTTCATCGCCAGCATTCTGGCTCTCAGTCTGTCTGCTTGTGCCAGCGGTCAACCAGCGGTAAGTGATACGCCGACTGTCGCCAGCACAGTAGCTTCACCCACCGATACTATGGTACCTACCGCAGCGCCGACCGGCACACCCGGCAGCCAGGAGGCTGTCGTAGACCAGGCACTGCCGCCGGGTTGCAACGTGGTCAGCCCACAGCCAACCCCCGGCCCCACCCAGCAATCGATCTTCCCACCGGTGAGTGAGTTCGATTGGACCAGGGGTCCGGAGAATGCTTACGTGACCATTATGGAATACAGCGATTTCCAGTGCCCTTATTGCAGCGAGCTTGAACCTGTGTTGGAACAACTCCAAAAGGATTTCCCTGAAGATTTACGGGTTGTATATCGCCATTTTCCGCTGGTAAGCATCCACGATAAAGCTGCTTTGGGAACCCAGGCAGCGGAAGCCGCCGGGAAACAGGGTAAGTTCTGGGAAATGCATGATTTGTTGTTTACATCCCAGAGTGATTGGGCTGACTTCACACCGGAGGAATTTTCAACCTGGGTGATCGACCAGGCCGGCGAGCTTGGCCTGGACACCGGTGAATTCCAGGCCGATTTCAAAAGTCCGGAATTGGTGAAGCTGGCTCAGGACGCCTGGGATCGGGGCTCATCGCTTGGCTTTCCGGGTACGCCCATGGTGCTTTTCAACGGCAATTTTTATAACGGCCCGCTCAGTTACGGCGACATTCACGCCATCATTGACCTGATGCTGTTGGAAAAACGCCAATTCTCTGTGTGTCCGCCCATGAAGATCGATCCAAGCAAGCAGTATATCGCCACGCTCGAGACTGCCAAAGGGAATATCGTAGTCGAATTATTCCCGGAAGACGCGCCGCTGGCCGTAAACAATTTTGTGTTTCTGGCGCGAAATGGCTGGTACGACAACATCACTTTCCACCGAGTGCTGACGGATTACATCGCTCAATCAGGCGATCCGACCGGAACCGGTTTTGGCAGTCCGGGTTACGCCTTTGACAACGAAATTTCTCCCGATCTAAAATTCGACCAGGCCGGTGTGCTGGCTATGGCCAATGCCGGGCCTGGGTCCAATGGGTCCCAGTTCTTTATCACACTTGCTCCAACGCCAAATCTGGACGGTGGTTATACGATCTTCGGTCGGGTCATCGATGGCCTGGAAGTCGCAAAACAATTGACCCCGCGCAACCCGGATCAATCCAATCTCAATCTGCCTCCAGGCGATGCGCTTAAAACCATCACTATCGAAGAGAAATAACAAGTTATTTCCTGATCATGGATTCGGCTGGTATCACACTCGAAGAGCACTCGCTGCCCAGGCAGGCGGCCCCGACGCCGCTGCATTGGCCATCCATTCTGCAGTTCGTCCTCAGCGCATTAGCGCTGGTTGGACTGTGGGGCAGCGCATTCGCTTTGGTAATCGTGGGACTGATCGATGCCTCTGCGGCTGCGCTGACATTTTACATGATGGCAGCCGGCCTGGCATTATCGGGCTTGCTGCTGTTACCTTCGCTGGTATTTACCGGACAGCGCCTGGCAGGGCGTCCGGCCCAAGCCGGGTTCAGCCTGGGCTTGCTCCGTCCTACGCTGTTGATCTTTTTGCTCCCTCTGATCCTGCTAGCCGGCAACTGGGCTTCGCACCAGACCGGCATCGGCAGTTTGCTTTTACCCTTTGCACATGTGTTGGCCGTCGGTCTGCCAGTCTGGTGGATCGCATATCTGGCCGTGCGCGAACTGCCGCTGGGATCACTCCAGCGCCGTTGGGGAGTTTTTACCTCCGGGCTTATTTTAGGCCCTGGGTTGATCCTGATTGCAGAGACCCTGGCGCTGGTCGGGTTTGGACTGATCGCCTACCTGGCTGTCATTTCCCAGCCCGATTTGTTGCAAGAGTTGCTGCGGATGAGCCGGGACTTACGCAGCCTGCAAACCTCACCCCAAGACGCCTTGAATATGCTTGCCCCATATATGAACAAACCGGGAGTTATTTTCGCCGTGCTGGCTTTTGGCGCCGGGATTGTGCCCCTGATCGAAGAGACCATCAAGCCGATTGGCGTCTGGTTGCTGGCCGGGAGGGATCTGACCCCCGCGGCCGGTTTCGCTGCCGGCGCAATCAGCGGAGCCGGGTATGCTTTATTCGAAAGCCTGGCATTGAGCAGCTCCACCAATGATTGGCTCTATCTGGTGATTGCCCGGATCGGGACCGGGGTGATTCACATTCTGACCACCGCTTTGACAGGCTGGGCGCTGGCGCTGGCCTGGCGGGAAAAACGTTATCTCCGGCTGGGGGTCGTCTATCTGCTGGCGGTTCTCATTCACGCCAGTTGGAACAGCCTGAGCCTGCTATCTTCTTTTGGGGTATTTACAGATGGCGCTACCGAAACGGCGCTGGCATCTTTCATCAGCTGGCTGAGTGGCAATGTCAGTTATGGGCTCGGGTTTCTGACCATGGCGGCTTTTGCCGCCTTGTTCTGGGCCCATCATCGCCTGGCGAAAACCATCCACCCGGCGCTGGTCGAGCAAACCGTTTACCCCCACAATGAGCCGGATGGAACCGAACCCTACCTTGGCAATCCTGAAACGCCGCCCGAAGACCATCCGTTACCCCACGAAAGGGTCTGAAAGAAATACTTCGTAGCGCTGGATGCCTCGTTCGTTGCACCGGCGACTACATTGCAGCTTCCCGGCATCGATCCAGGCTGACTATTCTGTAAGCCGGGCAGGTTGCGCCGACATAAAGCGTGCTATAATGCCGCTTGCTGTAAATGTCAGGCTGTCAATGAATAATCCGAATTAATCAAGTAAGATCGAGGGCTTTTTCCTGGCAGGCTCATTTCCGCCCAATTAGCCCCTTTAACGGAGATACTATGGATTTGCTGGCCACTATTATCGATTTATTCTTACACCTGGATAAGCATCTGAGTGTTGTCATCCAGAATTATGGCACCTGGACCTATCTCTTGCTGTTGCTGATCATTTTCATGGAGACAGGTTTTGTCGTGACACCTTTCCTACCCGGGGATTCACTGCTGTTTGCCGCCGGGACTTTTGCCTCACCAGCATTGGGTTCCCCTCTGAATATCCTGGTGCTTTTTGTTTTGCTGTGCGCCGCTGCGATTGCCGGCGACACGGTTAATTATTGGATCGGGCATTTCATTGGCGAGCGGGCTTTTAGCGGCAATATCCGCTTTCTTAAGAAAGAATATCTGGATCGCACCCAGGAATTCTACGAGCGGCACGGCGGCAAGACAATTATCCTGGCTCGCTTTGTGCCGATCGTACGAACCTTTGCCCCATTTGTAGCCGGCGTGGGCAAAATGAGTTATGCCCATTTCATCGCCTACAACATCGTTGGTGGGATCAGCTGGGTAGCATTGTTCACTTTTGGAGGTTACTTTTTTGGCAATCTAGCTTTTGTCAAGGATAATTTCAGTTTCGTCGTCCTGGCGATCATTTTCATTTCAGTGCTGCCGGCGATAATCGAGATTGTCAAAGATCGTTCCCGCAAGACTGCCAATCTCCAGGCCTGATCGCAGCCCCTCACATCGTCCGTTTACGACCGGAATTCCCGCAAGGCCAATAAGTCATGACACCACCCGAATTTAATTATTCGGTCTGAACCATTATCATACTGCCCACCCCTGACCCCCTCCCTGGCGGCTTCGCCGCCGGTATGGGGTTTTGATCGGAAACGGGCATGAAGATCGGCGTAAGCCGATCTTCATGCCCGTTTTCCGACTATTTATTTATCAGGTGCATGGCTGAGATTGAATAGAACACCAGGAAAGGTTAAATTCGGGGTCAACCATGTTTACGTTTGTCTAGAGTTTTCGAGGGTGTCCAAACAGGGAGTACCTCATCTGCCACCCCGCGGCTTGCCTCTAATCGCTTATTTTGGAACGACCATGGCGGCCTGTAAACCTTTCGGACCTTCTTCGATCGAAAACTCAACTTGCTGGCCTTTTTCAAGGCGTCGAAAACCGTCGCTCTGGATCGATGAAAAGTGAACGAAAACATCCTCGCCACCTTCACGCCCAATGAAGCCATAACCTTTCACATTGTTAAACCATTTAACGGTTCCGGTAATACGATCCGACATGCTTAATCTCCATCTACAAAATGTTTCTTCGTATCGCTCAGACCTACATCGCCACCAGGTGCGACCATGATTTGAGCAATACCTTTTTTCGGAAAAGCAGGTGGGGAATTTTACAAAAAAAACAATCTGGAACATCCATGCCCCAGACCGTGTACCACTGCTTGACCTGAATTAACGTTATCATGTCTGTGCATGCGTGTCAAGACAATCGGAATCGACCCGCAGGCGTGAGAAGAACATACTGAGGCCTATTTTAATTCGTTTTTTACGCTCTTATTTGTATCATAAATAGGTGTGCGAAAGGTTTTGAACTTTCGCACACCTATAATCATCTTCGCCGAACTGGTCGCAGCAACCTGATCAACCCGGAAGGTACCCCTACTTCCCTAATCTTTGACGAAATGCCTCCGTCAAGGGCGGCAGGATCTCGAACAGATCGCCTACCACACCAAAACGAGCTAACTTAAAGATTGGTGCGTCAGGATCTTTATTGACAGCCACAATAATTTTGCTGGTACGCATACCAGCCAGGTGTTGGATTGCGCCTGAAATCCCTGCCGCAATGTACAAATCCGGTGAAACAACTTTACCGGTTTGTCCCACCTGATGGGAATAGGGGATATAACCGGCATCGACCGCGGCCCGACTGGCGCCTACGGCGCCGCCCAACACTTCAGCCAGATCACTCACCAGCTTAAATCCCTGGTGTGCCTTCCAGATCTCAGCTTCTTTTTCATCCATACCGGAGGGAGGCGATAATGCCGGGTTGTTGGACACACCCCGTCCTCCCGAAACGATCACTGCCGCTTCTGTCAGGCTGACGCCACCCTCTGAGGGTACGTAACCTTCCACCTGGCTTTTAGCAGCCCCAGACGCGCCGGAGGTATCCATCTGGGTCGGGCTGCCGCTGAGCCCGGAATCCTTTTCAGGGGCAGCAAACGCCCGCACCCGCAAGGTAATGATCTGCGGCTGCGCTTCACAACGGGCCTTGGAGAGCAATTTTCCGGCATACACCGGGCGGGTCACCACCACGGTCTCCCCGTCCACTTCCATTGCGACCACATCCGGCATCACACCGGTTCCCAGGTCAATGGCTGTCATCGCAGCCAACTCCCGCCCGCGGGTGGTCGTAGGGAATAACAAAATCGGTGGCTGGCTCTGTTTGGCTTGTTTGACCAGGACATTGCTGTAAGGCTCGGGCCGGTAATCTTTGAGGGCATCAGCCTCACCCACCAGAACCTCATCGGCGCCGTACTGGAAAGCCTCCTGGACCACCTGGTCCAACCCTTGCCCAAGCACGACCGCAGTCACACTCCCACCTAAGGATTCGGCCAGCATTTTTGCGGCGCCAATCCCCTCCCAGGAGGCCGGCAGCGCTTTCCCGTCGAATTGGTCGATATAAACCCAAATATTCTCGCTCATCACAGCACCTTCTCCGCCATAATCTTATCGGCCAGTTTTTCAGCTTTTTCTTGGGGGGTGTCTCCAGTGATGATTTCCGTGGTCACATCCTGAGCCGGAGGGTTCATCACTTCCGGCCAGCGCACCACAGACTCAGGCGCTGAAATGCCAAGATCGGCCAGAGACCAAGCCGGGATATTCGCACGGGAGGCTTTCCGAATGCCCATAAACGACGGATAACGTGGTTCGCCAATATCCTTGATGACGCTGACGACTGCCGGTAAGCTGGCACTGACGACCTGCCGGCCTTCTTCAATCGAGCGTTCAACCTCTATTTTGCTCCCCTCCACTTTGCGGATGGTTGATACCAGGGTGAGCGCAGGCCAGTCCAGTGAGCGAGCGGTCTGAATATGGGTCATGCCGATATCGCCATCAATAGCCTGTTTACCGAAGAAAGCCAGCTCCACAGCCCCAATTTTCTCAATGGCGGCTGCCAGCACTTTTGCGACAGCCTGGCTGTCTGCGCCTTCCAACGCTGGGTCCGAGATCAGGATGGCCTCACTGCAGCCCATCGCAAGCGCGTGTTTGAGGGCTTCTTTGGCATTTTCCTTGCCAACACTGATGACGGTGACATCGCCCCCGTTAGCTTCCTTCTGAACCAGAGCGGCCTCAACTGCATACTCATCCCAGGGATTGATCACCAGGGGTGCATCTCCCCAGGTCACTTCCCCTGATTCGACCACCACTTTGGCAGCCGAATCGGGCACTTGCTTGACACAGACTACGATTTTCAAGGCGTCCTCCTTTGTAAATAAATTATGAAGTCAGGCTTTGGTTGATGGGTGGATAGGCGGTTGTTACCAGCCCGGGACACTCCCCATACCCGAGACACTATCCGGCTGCTTCGCTTTGCCAGGCTTCTTCATCAAAGGCTGGCAGTTCGCAGCGTAATGGCGGATCTTCTCGATACCCCAGAGCATAACCGGCCTGGACCAACTGATGAATCTCGCTGGTTCCTTCGTAGATAATAGCGCCCTTGGCGTTGCGCAAATAACGCTCTACGTCATACTCGTCGCTATAACCATAAGCGCCATGCACCTGAATGGCTTCCGAAGCGGCCTGAAAAGAAGCATCGGTTGCAAACCATTTTGCCAGCGAGGTCTCCCGTGAGTTGCGCATGCCCTGATTTTTCATCCACCCGGCACGCAGGTAAAGTAGACGCGCTGCGTCATAGAATTGTACCATATGGGCAATTTTCTGCTGCACAAGCTGGTGTTTGCCAATCTCACGCCCGAAAGTTTTCCGTTCATGGGCATAGCGAACGCTGGCCTCCAGGCTGGCCCGGATCAAGCCGGTGGCACCGGCAGCCACGGTAAACCTGCCGTTATCCAGGCAACTCATCGCAATTTTAAAGCCTTCCCCCTCCAGGCCTATCCTTTGATTGGCGGGGACACGCACATCCTGAAAGGATATCCATCCGGTGGAGCCGGCCCTCACCCCCAGCTTGCCATGGATATCTCCGGTTTTGACCCCCGGGCGGTTTAATTCCACCAAAAAAGCCGATAAACCATCGTGGGGATCGGCAGCCTCCGAATTCGTGCGCCCGATCCAAAGCACATGATCGGCTTTCGTTGCCAGGGAAATCCACATTTTTTCGCCGTTCAAAACATAGTTGTCCCCTTCCCGGCGTGCAGTGCTGGCGATCGCGGCCACATCCGATCCAGCTCCCGACTCTGTCAGGCCAAAGCAAGCGATCTTCTCGCCGCGCGCTTGAGGAATTAAAATATCGCTTTTTCTGATCCTCATCAGCCCATTGCAACAAACCTAAACTGTTGAGCCCGACGTGAACGGACATCACGACCCGCAAAGTCGTATCGACAGCTTCCAGTTCTTCACAGGCCAAACCCAGGGAAATATAATCCATACCCTGTCCACCATAGCGCACAGGCAGGCACACACCCAAAATGCCCAGTTCCGCCATACGCTGCAAAACGAATGGAGCCATCTCCTGGGTACGATCATAATCCTTTATAACCGGGGCAACTTCGCGCTGGGCGAACTCGCGCACCATCTGTTGCACCATGCGATGTTCGTCGGTAAGGGCAAAATCCATACTTTTCCTCCATTCTGGTTGCAAGTGTTTCGAATCGGTTCTTTGGGAAACTACTCCATGAGAGACCCAAGAGTTCATAAAGACCCTTTCAATCAGTGTTCACAATTATAGCCGTGGACTTGGCCCGGGACAACAATCAGTCTCAGGCCTTTAATCGACTTCAGCCATGCAGGCCGTCTCGGATATAATCATCACTATGCAGAGAGTCTTTAGCAGGCATGTTCCTGTCCTGATTTTGGCGCTGATCCTGATCTCCCTGCTCGGCCTGTCGGCCCGCCCACACGCTGCCGATCGCTCGCTCGAGCAATCCCAGCGCGCCCTGGATTCCGAGGCTTATCTGCCGGCAGCAGAGCACCTGGCCCAGGCCGCCGAACAACTGCCGGAACAGTCCGAATTATGGAGCCAGGCCGGTCATTACGCCTTGCAGAGTGGGCATCCGGACACTGCGATCGACTACCTGCTCCGGATTGCCCCCAGCAGACAAACTGCGGATGACCTGCTCACCCTGGGAGACGCTTACGAACAAACAACGGATCACGCCTCCGCCGTTTCCAGCTGGCAGGCAGCTCTGGCGGCAGGCGGACCTGCGGTTCCGCTTTACCAACGCCTGCTGGCGGCCCATCTTGATCTGAAGGATTATCCGGATGCGATCGATGCCTTACAGTCGCTCACAACCCTGCTTCCGGGCGACGCATCCATTCATTACCAACTCGGTTTGGTCACTGCTACTCAGGATCCGGAAGGTGCCCTCGTGCACCTGGCCAGGGCCGCAGAGCTTAATGAAAGCCTGGCCGTGCAGGCCCGCTCATTGCAGCGAGCGATTACCTCGGCCCGGATCGCCGAATTGAAAACCTTCAGCCTGATGGCCGCCGGGCGCGGTCTGGCATCCCTGGGAGAATGGAAATTTGCAGAAGAAGCCTTCCGCCAGGCAACCTTGAACAGCCCAAATTACGCTGAAGCCTGGGCTTACTTGGGCGAGGCTCGCCAGCACACTTTCGAGGGTTTATGGCCCAATGGCAATAAGGCCCTGCCTCCCGAGACTGGTCTCCCTGAACTAAAAAAAGCCATCGAACTGGATCCCCGTTCCATTCCTGCTCATCTCTTCATGGCCATGTATTGGCGCCGGCAAGAACGTTACGATCAAGCCCTGGCAAGCCTGCAGGCAGCTATCGAAATCGATGCCCAGAATCCGATCCTGCAGGTCGAGGTAGGCGAAACTTTGGCCACGCTCGGGGATCTCAATGCAGCCCAGGAAGCCTACCAGAAAGCAATTGATCTCTCGCCCAACGATCCAACCTTTCTCAATTTCCTGGTGGGATTTTCTTTAAAATATGAATACCGCATTGAGGAAATCGCTTTGCCCGTCGCTCGCCAGGCAGTGATACTCGCTCCGGATGATCCGGAGGTGCTGGACAGCATGGCCCAGGTATTTATTAAGCTGAATGATCAAATTAATGCTGAACGATTTATCAATCGGGCACTGGAAAAAGACCCAAACTTTGCGCCTGCCTACTTGCATATGGGTCAGGTTTACCTCTTACAGGGCAATCTTTCGGGGGCTCAGGCGCAGCTGAATCAGGTCACAAAACTGGCGCCGGGCAGCCCGGCAGCCGACCAGGCCCAGCGCCTGCTGCGGGCTTACTTCCCGTAGAATTCCAGATATAGCCTCAACAAGAAACCTCGGCCTTTTTCGATCCTATGTTAAAATAGCCGGCAAGCATCGCCATTTTTCGAGTTGATCAGTCTTTAATCCCTGCGAATAAACGACATAATGGGTTGAAAACGCCGTTCTGGAATGTACGAATTGAACCAGGAGAATACCAACAGGAGTTATCATGAAATCCATTCACCGTATTTTGATCGTGTTCGCCGTCTTGATGTTCGCTTCCCTGGCCTGCCAGGCGGTGTCGGGGGGCGGCACCACCACGACCGACCAGCCCAGCAGCAACCTGTTATTCAAAGATGATTTTTCAGACACTTCCAGCGGCTGGGACCAGGTGAAAACCGATACTGGCGAAACTGATTATGTCGACGGCGCTTACCGGATTTTCGTCGATGAAACCGGGACAGATGTCTGGGCCAACCCGGGCCTCAACTTTACAGATGTCAGCGTACAGGTTGAAGCCACCAAAGCGGGTGGGCCGGAAGATAATGATTTTGGCGTCATTTGTCGCTCTCAGGATGTTTCGAGGTTTTATTTTTTTGTCATCAGCAGTGATGGATATTACGGTATTGGGAAAGTATCTGATGCCGGGCAGGAGCTGATCGGCATGGATTCGATGCAGCCCAGCGAAGCCATTCAGCAAGGTGAAGCCACCAATACTGTCCGGGCAGACTGCGTTGGAAGCTCATTGAGTTTGTACGTCAACGGTGAAAAGCTGGATGAGGTCCAAGATTCCGAGCTCAGCAGCGGCGATGTGGGCCTGATCGCCGGTTCCTTTGACACCCCGGGCACCGATATTCATTTCGATAATTTCGTTGTGACGAAACCCTGAACTATCGTACGCTGGTTTTAAACTGTAGGTTTGCGAGGGAATTTCGCCCCCAACATCCGGCTTATGCTGGCTAAATTTGAAGATTAAGGACGCCAGCTCAGATATGGAGGTGTGAGCGTGCAGGCCCACGTTCACGCCCCCCAAATCTGAGGTACCGCCACAAATTCCTAATGAGCGATCATTTTTAGCGCTGGTGTGGTAGTAAGATATTGTTATGAAAATTTACCTGGACACAATTGGATGCCGGTTAAATCAGGCAGAAATTGAACAATACGCCCGCCAGTTTCGGGCGGCCGGGCATACCCTGGTGGCCACCCCCCATGAAGCGGATCTATCCGTCATCAATACCTGTTCCGTGACGGCTGCTGCCGCTTCGGATTCACGCCAAAAAATCCGCCAGTCCAAACGGGCCGGGGCGAAAGAAATCGTAGTAACCGGCTGCTGGTCCACCCTGCAACCCGAGCAGGCCGCTGCCCTACCGGGCGTCAGCCAGGTCGTCCCAAATGCCAAAAAGGACTCGCTCGTCCCCGACTTGTTACAGTTGTCTCCAGAGACTTTTGATCTCGAACCGCTGGAACGCGAATTGATCCCGGGGCGCGCTTGCGAACGCGCGCCTTTATCAAAGTGCAGGACGGCTGTGATAACCGTTGCACCTTCTGCATCACCACGTTGGCGCGCGGCCAGGGACGCAGCCGACCGGTCGAAGCGATTCTTGCAGACATCCGGGCTGCATTAATGACCAGCCCTGAATTCGAGCAGGGGCCTGGCCTGGAAGCGGCTAACGAGATCGTCCTGACCGGCGTTCACCTGGGCTCATGGGGCCAGGATTTAGAGCCCCGGTTAGGCCTGCGTGACCTGATCCTGGCCATCCTGGAGCAGACCGAAACGCCTCGCCTGCGCCTCTCTTCACTGGAACCCTGGGACCTGGACGATGAATTCTTCCAGCTCTGGCAGGATCAGCGCTTGTGCCGGCATCTGCATCTACCCTTGCAATCGGGCAGTGCCCCAACGCTCCGTCGCATGGCCCGTAAAATCACTCCGGAAAGCTTCGCCGCCCTGGTCGGGGCGGCGCGTGTGGCGATCCCTGGCGTGGCGATCACGACCGATATCATTACCGGTTTTCCGGGCGAATCCGAGGCGGAATTTTCAGAGAGCCTGGCCTTCGTAGAAGCGCTCGACTTCGCTGGTGGGCATGTATTCACCTATTCGGCCAGAAATGGGACGGCCGCAGCGCGCATGCCCGGCCAGGTTCCGGTAACAATCCGCAAAGCCCGAAATGCTAAGATGCGTTCAATTCTGGCCGCGACCAGCTTGGCCTACCAATCAAAGTTTATCGGCCAGGTGCTGCCGGTTTTATGGGAAAGCGCCACCAAACTCGGACCGCAGGATTGGCATATGAGCGGGCTGACCGATAATTATCTGCGGGTCACGGCCCAGGCCCCTCGCCAGCTCTGGAATCAGGTTGTCCCGGTTCGCCTGACATCCCTGGCAAAAAACGGGCTGCAAGGTAAAATTGAATCCGTATCCAGTCTATAAAGCAGGCCTTTAGTATTTTGGGGGTTGGTACCACAGATTCGGAAGTGTGAGCGTGTTGACGCTCGCACTTCCAAATCCGGGACTCTCCCACAGAATATCTTATAGGCCCATAAGGAGGGTTTGATGAGCGATTGCATCTTTTGCAAGATTATCGCGGGTGAGATTCCCAGCAGCCAGGTTTATCAGGATGATCAAGTGACAGCTTTTCGAGACATCCATCCCGTTGCGCCTACCCATATCTTGATCGTGCCGAACCGCCACATCCCATCAGTGAACGACCTGGTCGAAAGTGATGAACAATTAGTGGGGCGTTTGTTCGTCACGGCCCGCCAACTCGCCGAGCAGGAAGGGATTCAGGAAAGCGGTTACCGGCTGATCATCAATAACGGCCCTGATGGCGGTCAGGAAGTTCCGCACCTGCATTTGCACTTAATCGGCGGGCACAAGATGCGCCATCCGATGGGCTGACGTGCCCCTGTTATGAACCGCGTGGTCAAGGAATGCAGGTTGCCCGGCGGCCAGATGCTGGAGCTGGTCTTTGGCGACCTGACCGATGAGAACGTTGATGCGATCGTCAATGCAGCCAATTCCCGCTTGCAGCACGGCGGTGGTGTCGCCGGTACCATCGCCCGGCGTGGCGGGCGCCAGATCCAGGCTGAAAGCGATGCCTGGGTGCGGGAACATGGGCCTGTCAGCCACGCCGAGCCGGCCATCACCAGCGCCGGACTTTTACCCAGCCATTACGTCATCCATGCGGTGGGACCCATCTGGGGCGCTGGCGATGAAGATGCCAAATTAAGCGCGGCGGTGGGCGGCAGCCTGCGATTGGCCGATGAAACCGGGCTGGAGAGTATCGCCATGCCTGCCATTTCAACCGGCATTTTCGGATTTCCACGGCGCAGGGCAGCCAGGATCATCTTGCAGACGATCCGAAATTATTCCCAGGAAAAGCGTGGCGCCTCGATCTCTGAAACATCCCGATCACGATCCTTGCGACAGATCCGGCTGGTGTTGTACGACCGGGCTTCGCTGGAGGACTTCCTGGCTATCTGGGAAGAACTCGCTATCTGCCCAGGGACGAAAGACTCGGCATGATCACATCCATCCACAACCCGAAAATTCAATGGATCCGCAAGCTCCAATCCCAGAGCCGGGCCCGCCGGGATGAACGGTTGCTGATCGCAGAGGGTGTGCGCCTGTGTGAAGAAGCCCTGGCGGCCGGTTGGTCAGCCCAGACCGTGATCTACACCGCCGATTTGAGCGAGCGCGGGGTCGCACTGCTGAATGGTTTCGCCGCTCAGGGAGCCGCCCTTGAGCAGGTGTCTGAACAGGTCATGCGTTCCGCCAGCGACACCCAAACCCCACAGGGTATTCTGGCCGTGCTGCCCCAGCGTAATTTACCGCTGCCACAGTCCCTGGAACTGGTATTTATTCCGGATGGCGTCCGCGATCCCGGCAACCTGGGCACCATGCTGCGCACGGCCGAAGCGGCCGGGGTCAGCGCAGTGATCTTGCCACCGGGAACAGTAGATGTTTATGCGCCAAAAGTGGTCCGGGCAGCCATGGGAGCGCATTTCCGGCTGCCGATCATCTTACTCGGTTGGGATGATATTGGCGCAAGGATCCAATCTGCTGGATTGCGCCTGCTGATCGCAACGGCGGGGACAGGCACCCCTTACACACAGGCCGACCTGAGCAGCCCGCTGGCGCTGGTTATTGGCAGCGAGGCGGAAGGCGCCGGCCAAGCAGCCCACTTGCTGGCTGATGAACTCGTACAAATCCCGATGCCGGGCCAAGCCGAATCCCTGAATGCTGCGATCGCAGCGGCTGTCCTGCTGTTCGAATCCGTCCGTCAAAGAAAGCTGTCACCCCAATGAAAATTCGCTCGATTACATTCTTTCTCAATCCAATGCGCCCAACGCCAGAGCTTGCCATGCAGGGCGCCGCAGAATTCCTGCAAGCCGCCCGACCAGCCTTCGAAGCCGCCGGATATGAAGTTCAAACCGCCCGGCTGGCGACGGTCCCTTTTCCTAACCTGCTGCCGCGGCTCGAAGCCGACGCACTGATTCAACTTGCTCAATCCCTGGAGACGGCCGGCCAGGCAGCCGGTTATGACTATCTCTCCCTTGGACCAGCGCACCCGGATCAGATCGAAAGTTATGAGTTGATCCCACCCGTATTGGCCGCGACCAAGCAGGTTTTTATGGCGGGCCATTTGACCCGCGCGAACGGAGGGGTCAGCCTGCCAGCCGTGCGGGCCTGCGCCCAAATCATTCACCGTGCCGCAACTTTCAGCCCGGATGGCTTTGGCAATCTTTATTTTGCCGCCCTTGGCAATGTGCCGTCCGGCGCCCCCTTCTTCCCGGCGGCGTATCATGCAGGTGATGCCCCGGCGTTCGCACTGGCCTGCGAGGCCGCCGACCTGGCCGTAGAGGCTTTCACCACGGCCCGATCCCTCGAGCAGGCCCGCCAGGGTTTGATTGAGCGGATCGAGCATCATGCTCGCATCCTGACCGAGACATCCCGGGCGTTAAGTGCAGCTCATCGCCTGGACTTCGGCGGAATTGATCTGACTCCCGCGCCTTTCCCTGAAAAAGAGCATTCCCTGGGAACCGCGCTGGAACGCCTGGGGTTGCCCGCCATCGGCCTGCATGGCTCCGTGGCAGCCGCCGCATTCCTGGCCGACAGCCTGGACCGCGCCCAGCTGCCGCGCGCCGGCTTCAATGGTTTGATGCTGCCGGTACTGGAAGACGCTACCCTGGCGCAGCGAGCGGCTGAAGGCTCCTTAACCGTCCGGGACTTACTGCTTTATGCCACTGTGTGCGGCACCGGGCTCGATACCGTACCCCTGCCTGGCGATACCAGTGTTGAGCAGCTTGCAGCCGTTTTGCTGGACCTGGCGGCTCTTTCGCAGCGGCTGAGAAAACCACTGACGGCTCGCCTGATGCCGGTGCCGGGCAAACAGGCTGGGGATCCAACCGCCTTCGACTTTGGTTACTTCGCTAACAGCCGGGTACTGGCCCTGGAAGCTGCCCCACTGGGTGGTTTGCTGGCAGGGGACGAGACGTTCGAACTGCGGACTCGAAAATCCCTTTAGAAACTGTGCAGCAAAGGTATAGGCAAAATAATGTGCCTGGAGCGTTGCGGCTCCAGGCACATTATTTTGTCACGTTTAATCCTGGCCAGGCCGCCGGGACTGGCTCTGGCTAGGCCGCCAGGGCCTGACCGTTCTCTTCAACACAGACGTAAGGCTTGAGGAATTGACCGGTGTAAGATTTGGGGTTGTCGCAAATATCTTCCGGCTTCCCGGTAGCGATCACCTCGCCGCCCCGGTCGCCCCCTTCCGGGCCTAAATCGATGATGTAATCGGCAACCTTGATAATATCCAGATTATGCTCGATGATCAACACACTGTTTCCGGTCTCCACCAGGCGCTGCAGCACTTCAATCAGCTTGTGCACATCTGCAGCGTGCAATCCGACCGAGGGCTCATCCAGAACATACATCGTTTTTCCAGTGGATCGCTTGGAAAGCTCGCGGGCCAGCTTAACTCGCTGGGCCTCGCCTCCCGATAGGGTTGGGGCAGGCTGCCCGATCCGGATATACCCCAGGCCGACATCCTGCAGGGTCTGCAGGCGATTAACCATGGCCGGAAACGCCGAAAAAGTCTCCAGCGCCTCGTCCACCGTCATATCGAGCACATCGGCAATGTTCAGCCCCTTGAACCGCACCTGTAAAGTTTCCCGGTTGAAGCGCGCCCCGTGACAGACATCGCAAGGCACATACACATCCGGGAGAAACTGCATTTCGATCCGCAACTGGCCCTGCCCCTGGCAGGCTTCGCAGCGACCACCATGGACGTTGAAAGAGAACCGGCCAGGCTTATAGCCCCGCACTTTGCTCTCCGGTAAATCTGCGAACAGCGAGCGGATATGGTCGAACAGCCCGGTATACGTGCCCGGATTGGAGCGCGGCGTCCGCCCGATCGGAGATTGGTCGATATTGATGATCTTATCGATGTTCTCCATACCTTCAATCCGGTCATGGTCGCCCGGCAAAGTGTGAGAACCGTGCAGATAGTGGGCCAGAGCCTTGTAGAGTATCTCAACCATCAGGGTCGATTTGCCCGATCCAGACACACCGGTAATGCACACCAGGCGTCCAAGCGGGATGCTCACATCGATATTCTTGAGATTGTTTTCGCGGCCGCCAATCACTTTAAGAGTTTTACCGTTCCCATTACGCCGTTTTTCCGGGATGGGAACTCGCAATCTGCCGGAGAGATAAGCGCCGGTCAACGATTCTGGATTTGCCAGAATATTCTCAAGTGGACCTTCTGCCACAACCTGCCCCCCATGCTCACCGGCCCCAGGGCCCAGGTCGAGGATCCAATCTGCTTCCAGGATGGTCTCGTTATCATGCTCAACAATCAAAACGGTATTGCCAATATCGCGTAAACCCTTCAACGTTCGCAGCAAGCGGGTATTATCGCGAGGATGCAAGCCAATCGAGGGCTCGTCCAGTACGTACAGAACCCCCATCAGGCGAGACCCGATCTGAGTTGCCAGCCGAATGCGCTGCGCCTCACCGCCTGAGAGCGAGGCCGCGGAGCGTCGCAGGGTAAGGTAATCCAATCCAACATCGACCAAAAAGCCCAGGCGAGCCTGAATTTCTTTAAGAATCCGCTCGGCGATGATTTGCTGGCGGGTCGAAAGGGGCGTATCAGCCCCACCCAGGCGTTGGGCCCATTCCAGGGCCCGCATTACCGGCCAATCAGTTACTTCGATAATATTCCGATCATCCACGGTTACTGCCAGCGCTTCAGGCCGCAGCCTGGCCCCGCCGCAAGTCCCGCAAACCCGCTCGCTCATGAACTCAGCGATCTTATCGCGCATATAATCCGAATTAGTCTCATTGAACCGCCGCTCGAGGTTGCCAATCACACCCTCAAAAGGCGTGCGGAAGGTTGCCTTGCGCCCGTTGCGGTTTTGATAATGGACCGTCACCTCTTTACCCTTGGTGCCGTACAGGATGATGTCCATTTTTTCTTTCGGGATGCTGCGCACCGGGGCGTCTAAATTGATGTGGTATTCATGCGCAGCTGCTTCCAGGGTTTGCCAGTAATAGCCGCCCTCATCCCGCGGCCCGCTCCACTCGGAAACAGCAATCGCACCTTCGTTCAAGGCCATATCCGGGTCTGGGATCAACAGGGCTGGGTCGATTTCCAGCCGTCCCCCCAGGCCCTGGCAATCTGGGCAGGCTCCATGCGGGGTATTGAAGGAAAAGGTGCGTGGTTCGATCTCCGGCAAACTGACGCCGTGTTCGGGACAGGCAAGGTGTTCGGAGAAATACAGGTCCCGGCTTTCCTGTGGATCGGTCACGTCTTGAACGATCAAATAGCCGTCCCCAAATTTCAAAGCGGTTTCAACCGAATCGGTCAGCCGGGAACGGAATGTTTGCTCGTCATCTGATTGATTTCCATGATGGATAACCAGGCGATCGACAACGGCTTCGATATCGTGAATCTTGTAGCGGTCCATCTTGACTTCGTCATCCAGCTCATAAACCTGGCCATCGACCCGGGCTCGGACAAAGCCGGATTTGCGGATCTCATCCAGTACAGCCTGGTGGGTGCCTTTCCGGCCTTTCACCAGGGGCGCCAACAGCAACAGCCGGGAGCCCTCTGGCAAGGCCATTATCGCATCTACGATCTCCTGGGCCGATTGGCGCGTGACCTCTCGCCCGCAAACCGGACAGTGCGGGATGCCTGCGCGCGAAAACAAAAGCCGCAGATAATCGTAAATCTCCGTCACCGTGCCAACCGTTGATCGCGGATTATGGGAGGCGCCTTTCTGATCGATCGACACTGCCGGAGAAAGACCATCGATATAATCGACATCCGGCTTATCCATTCTTCCGAGAAACTGGCGGGCATATGCTGAGAGCGATTCAACGTAGCGCCGCTGCCCCTCGGCAAATATAGTATCGAAAGCCAGCGAGGATTTGCCTGAGCCTGAAAGCCCTGTGATGACTACCAATTTATCGCGCGGGATCTCGACGGTGATATTTTTTAAATTGTGTTCACGCGTGCCAACAACACGAATTACGTTTTGAGTCATGCCAAACCTTTATAAGATAGAAGGAGCACCTTCGATGTGTAGATGTGGCGTTCTGGTTGGGCAGCAAATGCGCCCAACCAGAACACCAAACATTACTTTCTAAATCATTCGAATGCTCCCAGATAGAAGCGCCATTTTTGTTGGAGCGAATGGAATGATGGATAAATGAAAGTGCACTCGGCCCCGCAATTATAGCACATTTGTTTTATTAACAACCTTAATATTTTTCTGGAAATCCTCTTTGGGGGGAAATCCACCCGTCCGCATCTTGGCGATGCAGACGCAAATATTTATTATACCAAGAGGGTCAAGGAGTGGTTTCATTATTTCTCGGGCGATACTGTATCCTTTTCTCATGGAATAACCATGTCAGCGGGATGTACGTGACTTTCATGAATGAAAGAGAGTTTGTTGGCGAAGTCATTTTTACAAGTTCTCCACGCCCTTCCGACACCTGAGCATAGGAAATATTGGCGAAATGAAGTGTTTACGGGGGCCGTGCCCCCGTAAACACTTCATTTCGCCCCACTTCCACGAGTTCAGGGAAAAAGGAGACAGTGTATTTGACTTCGCCAACAAACTCTGAAAGATACAGTACCTCTCGGGCGCTTTGGGAATTCCAGTGGTGCTACCCCAGATTTGGGGAGAATTGATAGTCTGTAGACTTTGAATAAGTATTCACATTGGCTGGTTGGGCCCAAATGGAGTGCAAATTTCATCTATAATCAGGATCAATAGAGATACACGCAGGATCGTTGCACCACAGCATGGCCTTAACCGGCTGACGGGTAAAGACTACGATTGAGTATGAAGCGAAAGGGAGAGTAAACGATGGGGTTTTTCAAACAACTGAGCAAACTGTTCACGCCACGTCCGAAAACCGGCCAGTGGGTATTGTGGTTAAACGTTATCTGCAATCGCTGTGGGGAAACGATCAAGGGTCGCGTCGACCTGCGCAACGACTTGAGCATCCAGTACGGAGAAGACGGCAATGTGACCTACTACACCCGCAAAGTATTGATGGGTGAGGGCCACTGCTTCCAACGAGTTGAGGTCGAATTATCCTTTGATAAGGACCACCAGCTGATGGATCGCAAAATCAGCGGCGGGAAATTTGTTGACGACCAGGCAGGTTGATGCCAGCATGGCGACGCTCGCATCGGGGCGATTCGCGGCGGGCGTACATACTGCCTGACGCCCAGGATCGCTTTGACGCCTGGCTCAGTCGCTCTCGAATTGAACGTAGTCGGTCCGTTTCTGTCCAAACAGGCCGGCAATCAGGTGGTAGGTAGCATACAGTTCCAGGGCGAACGGCAGATAGCCGCCATATCCCAATAATGGCATCTCAAAGATGTGGCAGCAGTTCGCCCAAGGGACATGATAGACCCATTTTGGGAAGGCGAAATAGTTCCACATCTCCCAAAAAAAGGCCGTGATCAGCACGCCAATCCATAAGGTCAGCACAGGCCTCCAGTTACCCGTCTGGGTGTACTCGGCCAGGGAACGATTGCCTAACCAGACGTTGAGCGGCTCCAAAATAAAATAGATCGAAATCCAGATAAAAGGGAAGAACAGTTTCGGCCAGGCCCACATCAAGGCGAACATGACCCAACCAGCGCTGAAAAACAGGAGCGTGGTGCGGCGGTCGGTCCGGATGACCGGGCCATGCCAGGCGCGCTGCATGAAGCCGAAGCTGCCGACCAACTCTGCTGTTCCGAAAACCGCCGGAATGACGGTTGTGAAGCTCAAAGAGGCCCAGGCAAAAAACTCGAACCCGGTGAAGAGATCGGCGCCAATATACTCCCAATTTTGCAGGCGCCAGTTAATGCCTTCAAACAACCACCAGACGGGGGCCGAGATCAGGAACAGGCTGATGTATTTTCGCCAGCTACGCGAGAACAGGGAAGTCCCCTTTCGCATGTACACCAGGGCGTCGACGGTCAGGCAATAACCTAACCAGAGTGGGAAGAAAGCCCAATGTGTGCGCGGCCCGCTCAGGATCCAGTTAAGCGGCCAAAAAACGGCGATTAATCCAATCCCCAGCCAGCCATAATTCAAAAATGGGTACTGCCGTGGCGATACGTGTTCCATCCCCCATCCTCTCTCATTCAGTCGGCAATTCGTACAGCTCGACCATCACCCCGTGGGCGCTCTTAGGGTGAATGAAGGCATATTTGCGCCCATCCGAGCCGATTTTTGGTTCTTCATTAATTAATTGAACGCCTTTGGCCTTTAACTGGGCCAGCATTCCAACGATGTCATCCACCTCCAGGCAGAGGTGGTGCATCCCTGGCCCGCGCTTTTCCAGATAGCGCGCCAGCCCAGAGTCAGCGGTCGTCGGCTTGACCAGTTCAATCTCACTTTCCCCAATTGGCAGAAAAGCGATCATGGCCTGCTCGCCAGGGATATCTTCGGTGTGCGACAGATGCAATCCTAGTGCATCCTGCCAGAACTGGATCGTAGCTTCCAGATCATCCACCAAAATGGCAATATGGTTGATTTTTTTGACAGCGGGATTCTTCACAGGCATCATGGCTCCTTCACAGCCAGGTTGGGGACTGGTATTCGCCCCACAGGTCGCGCAGCACCCGGCAAATTTCTCCCAGGGTGACATTGTTTTCAACACAGGTGATAAAAACGGGCATCAAATTATCGCTGCCTCGGGCGGCTTGTTCCAGGCGTACCAAAAGTTCGCCGACCCGGGTCGCATCGCGGCGGGCCCGCAACTCAGCCAGGCGGGAACGCTGGGCCTGCTCAATCTCCGGGTCGACCCGCAACCGTTCCAGCTCCATCTGCTCATCGATCTGGAAAGCGTTGACCCCGACCACGACTTCTTCGCCTTGCTCCATGGCCTGCTGGAAGCGATAGGCGGCCTCCTGGATCTCAGCCTGTACATAACCCTCTTCGATCGCCTTGAGGGCCCCACCCATTTCGTCAATGCGTTGAAGATAGGCTTGGGCGCGGCGTTCAATCTCGTCGGTTAACCCTTCGATCAGGTACGAGCCTGCCAGCGGGTCAACGCTGTCGGCCACGCCTGATTCGTAAGCGATTACCTGCTGGGTGCGCAGCGCCACCCGGACCGCCTTTTCGGTCGGCAGCCACAGGGCTTCATCCATACTGTTGGTGTGCAAGGATTGGGTGCCGCCCATCACGGCTGCCAGCGCCTGGATAGCGACCCGGATGACGTTATTTTCGGGTTGCTGGGCCGTCAGGGTCGAACCGGCCGTCTGGGTATGGAAGCGCAGCATCCAAGAGCGCGGGTCCTGGGCCCCGAACCGCTCGCGCATGATCCGGGCCCACATCCGGCGGGCGGCCCTGAACTTGGCCACCTCTTCCAGGAAGTTGTTATGGGCGTTGAAAAAGAAAGACAGCTGGCTGGCAAAACTATCCACATCCAGTCCGGCCCGGATGGCAGCTTCAACGTAGGCGATCCCATCTGCCAGGGTGAAGGCCACCTCCTGGTCAGCGGTCGAACCCGCCTCCCGGATGTGATAGCCTGAAATGCTGATCGTGTTCCAGCGCGGCACCTCAGCCTGGCAGTACTGGAATACGTCCGTGATCAGGCGCATCGAAGGACCGGGCGGGAAGATATAGGTCCCGCGGGCGATATATTCCTTTAATATGTCGTTCTGAATGGTTCCCCGCAGCTGGCCGGGTTCGACGCCCTGCCGCCTGGCCACAGCGATATACATTGCCAGCAAGATCGAGGCCGGGGCGTTGATGGTCATGCTGGTGGAGACTTTGTCAAGCGGGATTTCCTGGAACAAGGTCGCCATATCCTCCAGCGACGAGATTGAAACGCCCACCTTGCCGACCTCCCCGATCGCAATCGGATCATCGGCATCGTAGCCGATCTGGGTGGGTAAATCGAAGGCGACGGACAGGCCGGTCTGGCCCTGTTCGAGCAAGTAGCGATAGCGCCGGTTCGATTCCTCGGCAGTGGCGTAGCCGGCGTACTGGCGCATGGTCCAAAACCGGCCGCGGTACATCGTGGGTTGGACCCCGCGGGTGAAAGGATATTCGCCCGGAAAGCCCAATTTTTCCATATAATCGGGATCGTCATCCACCGGCAGCGGCAGGCGCGGCAGCGGGATGCCAGACAGGGTGCTGAATTCTTGTTTGCGTTCAGGGTAGCGTTTCAGTGTGGGCTTGAGGGTCTCCTCTTCCCAGCGTTGTTTTTCAGAGTCCAGGGTCATGATTCGCCTCGGTTATCCAGGTTCGCTTGCATGTAATTTGCACTCGAGTATACCTTAACTGCGGAAGAGCATATGAACGGGAATTATTGGCAAAATGAAGCCTTGACGGGTCCGCGGCCCGTCAAGGCTTCATTTTGTCCTCTCCTCTGTGAGTCAGGTAAAAAAAGGAAGAAAATGGATCGGACTTCGCCAACAAACTCAGAAGGATACAGTATCATATTCGATTGGGGAGCATTCGAATGTTGTGGAAAGTGATAAAGGTCCTCACAGAGTTTTCGAAAGAACCTATAATGCATCCTACCCATAGACACAGACTTACTGGTAGACTGACCGAAGGGGAGCGTGCAAATGTTGTAGAAGGAAAGATGTGAATGCACCTATCTGAAGTGATTTATTGGCAAGGAGCAAATTAATGGCAAAAGCAGACCCGCTTTCATCTTTGAGTCGCAGGGATTTCTTACGCCTGGCTGCAACCCTGGGTGGCGCGGCGGCGCTGGCTTCATTCCTGGAAGCTTGCTCACAGGCCGGTATCGATCCACAGACGCTGCTCACGGCGACTGACGCGCCTGAAACACCGGCTGTAACACAGGATTCGCCAGCGGCGACCAGCACCGCCACGCAAAGACTAACCCCGACCGAGACGGAAACCGTCCCATCTGCAACTCCTACCGAAATGATCCCGGATGATAAAGCCCGGATTGCGTTCGTCAAGACGGATAACCGGGCCGAGGGCGTGCGCACAGCAATCGACCTGTTAGGGACCAATCCGGTTGCAGGCAAACAGGTGTTCCTCAAGCCTAATTTCAACAGTTCTGACCCATCACCGGGCTCCACCCATCCGGACACCTTGATTGCTCTGGTGACGGCGCTCCAGGCGCTGGGCGCCCGGCAGGTTACGGTGGGAGATCGGAGCGGGATGGGGGCTACCCGCCAGGTTATGAAACAGGTTGGTGTTTTTAAACTGGCAGCACAAATGGGTTTTGAGGCGATCGTTCTCGACGAGCTGGCACCGGAGGATTGGGTGATGATCCAGCCACCCGGCAGCCATTGGGCAAATGGATTCCCATTTGCCCGTCCTTGCCTCGCAGCCGAAGCGCTGGTGCAGACCTGTAACCTGAAGACCCACCGCTACGGCGGGCATTTCACGTTATCGCTGAAGAATTCCGTGGGGATGGTCGCTAAGCAGATTTCCGGAGACAATCACAATTATATGCAAGAGCTGCACAATTCGGCTCATCAGCGCCGGATGATCGCCGAAATCAACACGGCTTACGCCCCCGCCCTGATCGTTTTGGATGGCATCGAGGCCTTTATCTCCGGTGGTCCCGATGTAGGGGAGCGAGTACACCCGGAAGTGATCCTGGCGGGCACGGACCGGGTCGCCCTGGACGCAGCCGGCGTTGCGCTGCTGCGCTACTTTGGCTGCAAAACCGAGGCCGGGCAGGGCAAGATCTTCGAACAGCAGCAAATCGCCCGGGCGGTGGAGCTGGGGTTGGGGGTCAGCCAACCCGAGAAGATCGAATTCCTGACCGCTGATGCCGACAGTGCGGCCTACAGCGAAAAAATCAAAGCGGTCCTGTTAGCGGGATAATCCTTTTAATCGGATAGGGTTCCCTCGTTCAATACCTTGCCCCAGCCTACCTTAAGTTGGCTCACTCGATGTGAAAAATCCCGGAGATAGTGGCGAAATAAGGCGTCAGCGTGGGCGAACGCCCACGCTGACGCCTTATTTCGCCTTTTCTTATGGAATTTACTGGTGCGACAGGAATTACATGAACCAAGGATACCGCATCTTTGAGCGGGAGCATTCGAATGTTGTAGAAAGTGAATTTGAATGCTCCCCCTTGAGCAGCCGCGCTATCATCGTGATTCTCCATGGGCTATAATACGGGGACATGACTATTTGAATGTGGTAGATTGCTCCGCCAAAGTCTGAATTTTAGAGGTTTTCCCATGCAAATTTTAACCATAGATGTTGGTACCGGCACCCAGGACATCTTTCTATACGACTCTCGAGTCGATCTTGAAAATGGTTTCAAACTGATCGTTCCTTCCCCGACCATGATCGTCCGGCGCCAGATCCAGGAAGTTACCCGCCGGAGAGAGCCGCTGCTGCTGACCGGCTACATCATGGGTGGCGGGCCCTGCGCCTGGGCAGCCGAGGATCACGTTCGGGCCGGCCTGCCGGTTTTTGCCACCCCGGAAGCAGCCCGCACCTTTAACGACGACCTGGAAGCGGTCCGGGCCTCTGGTATCCAGGTCGTCAGCCAGGATGAGGCCGCTAACCTGCCCGCTTCGGTGCAGCGCATCGAACTGCGCGACTTCGATTTCGAGGCCATCCGCCGCGCTCTGGCCCAGTTCGGGGTGGCGCTTGACAGGCTGGCCGCGATTGCCGTGGCTGTCTTCGATCACGGCGACGCGCCCCCGGAGGTCTCCGATCGTCAATTCCGCTTCGACTACCTGGATGAGCGCATCCGGGGCCAAAACCGGCTGAGCGCGTTTGCTTTCCGCTCAGACCAGATCCCCCCGATTATGACCCGCCTGCAAGCTGTGGCTGATTCAGCCCATTACCAGCCCGGTCCGCTCCTGGATGGGCTCCCGTTGGTGATCATGGACACCGCCCCAGCGGCCGTGCTGGGCGCAACCTACGACCCGCAAGTCGCAGCCCGCGAGCGCAAACTGATTGCTAACGTTGGCAACTTTCATACCCTGGCCTTCCGGCTCGGCCCGCAGGGCATCGAAGGCGTCTTTGAGCATCACACCGGGCTGGTCGACCTGCCCAAGCTGGAGAGCCTGCTGCGCGCCCTGGCCGATGGCAGCCTGACTCACGCCGATGTCTTCGGCGATCATGGGCACGGAGCGTTGGTTTACGGGACCCGGGCTCTGGATCTGTCCCAGGGCAATTTTGGGGTGGCTGTCACCGGGCCGCGCCGGAATATGATGCGCGGCTCTTCCTTACGGCCTCATTTTGCAGTCCCGTTCGGGGACATGATGATTGCAGGCTGTTTTGGGCTGTTGAGCGCCGTATCGGACGTGCTGCCCGAACTGAGCCAGCCTATCCTTGCCTCACTGGCCGGCGCCGGCGGCAGCGGCACGCCCCCCTGGGAACTGGATTGACGAGCTGGTGTTCTTTCGGGTGCAAACTTCTGGTTCTTTGGGACCTTCCCACAGAATTTCCTGGAGAGCCAAACTTCTTATGCTATTCTTATACCCATGCGGTATATAAAAATAGGGTGTCAGGGCCTGCTTCTAACCTGAAATATTTTCCAGCCTATCAGCCGGGTCCACACCCGAAAAACTACATCAACGATTAAACCAATGAAAAGGAAGGTGCTATGAGCGATCCATCCCAAACCTCGACTCCTCAACAGGCGCAGCCAGTCGCTTTCAAGGCCGAGACGCGCCAGCTTTTAGATATATTGATCCACTCGCTGTATACCGAACAGGAAATCTTTTTGCGCGAATTGATTTCGAATGCCTCGGATGCCCTGACGCGCGTGGATTTTGAAATTCTTACCAATCGGGAAGTGCTCGATCCGGAGGCGGAACTGGCCATTCGCATCCGGCCGGACGCGGAGGCGCATACGCTCACGATCAGTGATACCGGCATCGGGATGACAGCCGCAGAGCTGGCCGAGAACCTGGGTACCATCGCTCACTCCGGCGCCCGCAGCTTCATGGAAGCCGTCAAAGAATCCGGCAAAAGCGCTGGGGATCTGATCGGCCAGTTTGGGGTTGGTTTCTATTCAGCCTTTATGGTGGCGGAATCGATCCGGGTCACCTCCCGCTCCTACCAGCCAGAAGCCGAGGCGGCCGTCTGGTATTCAACCGGCGCGGATACTTATACGATTGAGCCGGCCGATAAAGCGGAGCGCGGCACCACGGTTACGATCAAGTTGAAACCGGAGGCGGATGAATTTCTGCAGGAAAATCGCCTCAAGGAAATTGTCAAGCGCCATTCTGACTTTATTCCTTTCCCGATTTATATCGGCGAAAGCAACGAGCAAATCAATCGCCAGACCGCCCTGTGGCGCCAGTCGCCGCGCGAGGTAGAAGATCAAGCCTATCACGATTTTTACCAGCAGCTCACCCTGGACTTTGAAGCCCCACTGACCTATGCTCACATGGTGGTCGATGCGCCGGTCCAGATGTATGCCCTGCTGTATATCCCCAACAGCCCTGAACGCAGCATGTTCTCATTGCGCAAAGAGGATGGCCTGAAGCTCTATGCCAAAAAAGTCTTGATTCAGGAATACAACAAGGCTTTGCTGCCGGAATATCTGGGCTTCGTCCAGGGTGTGGTTGACTCGGAAGACCTGCCGCTGAACGTATCCCGCGAGTCGGTCCAATCCAACCGGGTGATGGCCCAGTTGAAGAAACTGGTGACGTCCAAAGTCATCGATACGTTGAAAAAGCTGGCCCAGGACGATCCTGAAAAATATGCCACTTTTTGGAAGGTTTACGATCGCTACATCAAACAGGGCATCGCTATCGAGCAGACTGAGCCCGAGATGCTTTACCCGCTGCTGCGCTTCAGGACGAATAAACAGCCCGATCAATGGACCTCCCTGGATGATTACGTCGAGCGCATGCAGCCGGATCAGAAGAATATTTTCTATCTGATGGGCGAAGATCAGCATTCCGTTCTGCAAAGCCCGCACCTGGATGTGGTCAAACGCTACGATTATGAGGTTCTTCTGTTGACCGATCCGGTAGATGCCTTTATGCTGGTCCGTTTGAATGAATACAAAGAGAAACCCCTGGCCAATGTTGCCAGTGCGGACCTGGATTTGCCTGAGCCCGAACAGGCTGAACCAGAGCAGGAAAAAGAGGCTCTCTCCGAGCAGGCCAGCGCTTCCCTGGTGGACCGCTTTAAACAACAGTTGGCCGATCGGGTCAGCGATGTGCGCCTGACCGATCGCCTGAGCGGTTCGCCGGCCCGGCTGGTGGATCCGGAAGGGTCGATGGGCCAGGAAATGCAGCGAGTTTACCGGATGCTCAATCGCGACTTCGAAGTCCCCAAGAAAGTGCTCGAACTGAACCCCCGCCACCCGCTGTTGGCCGGGCTGAGCCAGTTGCCCGAGGACAACCCATTGGGCCCCATGTTCATCGAACAGATCTATGAAAACGCCCTGCTGATCGAAGGCCTGCATCCGGACCCGGCCAGCATGATCGATCGTATCCAAAAATTAATGGAGGCCGCTCTAGTATAATTGCAGTAACTTCTTCGTGGTTTCCTCGCTAAGTTCTTTTTGCAGTCGGCGGAGAAGAACGGCAAAAAGGGTGTGCGTGGGGGCGTACGCCCGGGGCGAAGGCTCTCAGCACACCTTTGTGGCCCTATTCTATGAATTTGGCGAGAGAACCATTAACCGTATGCAAATAATGAGCAGAAGGCGGGGTCAAACTCTGCCTTTTACCCCATCCAACTTTCCAAAGGCATCCATCCGTTTCGGGTTATTGCCTGTGAAGCGAGCGGCTCGATGAACCCTGGCGATCTGTCTTTTCTCCAAATCAGTATCTGGGTCGTCCCCATCGTTTTACTTGGCAGTGTGCTCCTGCTATTCTTGCTCGTCCGCTACTGGCAAAACCAATCCCAACACGATCTGAAAGAAATGCGGGCCGAGCTGCGCCGCAATCAGGCTTTGCGCCGCGAGCTGGAATTGGTCAGCCGCGGCTATGCGGTCACCGATCCCGAGCCTTTCGGCCCGGCTGCTGCTGAACTGCAGGCCCAACTGGCGCGCCTGAACCAGCAACTGGAAGAACTGGAACGCCAGCAAGTCAGCATCCAGGAAAACGCTCACTTCACTACAATCAACCGCTGGCAAGAGACGATTGGCGCGCCTTACTGGTGGTTCCGCATCCGGCAGGCCATTAACACCCAGCAGGAAAATCTGGCTGGGATCCAGACCATCATCACCGCCGTTCAGCAGGCTTTACAAAAACTGGCCGGCCTGCCCTGGGAGGTGGCCTTGCAGGCCCGCCAGGTGAAAGCGCTTCAGGGAACGCTCCGCGATAAAACCGAGCAACTGCGCGACCATAAGGTGCACGGCGACAGCCTGGATGCTTTGCTGGACCAGCAAGCTGGACTCCAGGCGAAACTGGCTGAAATCCCGCCCTATTTTTATCACGCCGACCAAGCGGCGGTTTTAGAACAGGCCGATACCCAGGCAACCGGTCAGGTACAGGCCGTGCTGAATAAGGCCCGTCCGGAGCTGGAAGCGATGCTGGCGCAGATCGAATCCTGGGAATCGCAATACGCGGAGACGTCCAGCAAAGTGGCTCGCATGCGCCAGCATCTTGACCGCCTGAACCCGCTCCTGGATCAGCAGCCGGAAGGGTTGGACCTGGCGCCCATCCAGACCCAGGTGGGACAGCTCAACGTGATCGCCCAAAATTTACAGGCAACGCTCACACGCCTTGAAGTGGAAAGCATGGCCGTCGTGGCAGAAGAAGCGGTCAAGATTCAACAAGCCGCGGCCGATATCAATCACCAGCTGAAAAGCGCCCACCAGCAGCACAAAGCGCTTCATCAGGTGCTTACCGAGTTGGGCGCCGGCTTGAGCCAGCTGTCCGATCAATTTGCCCGGTTGGGGACCAGCCCGGTGCATCCCATCGCCTGGGGGGCCAGCCGCGCCGCCTTAACCGCTATCAGTCAAAAAGCCGGGGTGATCGGCAGCCCTCAAAAAGTTCGCCAGCTACAACAGGTAGAGCAAGACCTGACCATCGCCAACCAGCTCAACGCCCGCCAGAAGGAGCTGGCCGTCCATTGCCAGGGGATAGCCGATCAGCATGCCGAACTGCTGCAATTGCTTGAGAGCCCTGATCTCAGCCAGGGGCTGAACTGGATCGAGAGCACCCAGGCAACTTTAGGACGGGTCAAAGCTTACGATCCGGACAACTGGGCTCGCAGTGACAGCGTCGCCACCCTGCCAGAAGAGCTTCGCAGCCTGTCTCAAAGTCTGCGCAAGCTGGTAGGTGACCCAGCCACATCCATCCCCGAAGCTGAGCTGGGGATGCGCCTGGATGAGACCCGCCAGCTCTCCAGCCGGGTCCAGGAACTGCGCGCCCGGGTAGCCAACGTTCAGGACCGCCTGGCTCAAATTCAACAAATCGAGCGCAGTGCCGAGCAGAACCTGGAAAGCGCCCGGGCCGCGCTATCCCAGCTTGGGCTGTTGGCGCGCAGCAACACTTTCTTAAAAGGTCTGGCGACCCAGGAACTTTCACGCTCCCAGCGCCAGATCGATCAGCTTACGACGGAAATGGGCCAGCGCGAGCGCGGCCTGCTGGACAAAAAATCACGTGCGGTCACGGCGCTGCTGGACCGCATCACCCAGAACGGCAATCTCTGGGCGGCCCGCCTGGCCAGGGAAATCCAGGCCCAGAAGCTGGCCCTGACTGAAAAGCTGAACGCTCTGGGCGCCATCGCCGAACTGGACGACCCGGTTATCGCTGAGACCCAGCGCCTGCTGGCCTCGATTGGGCCGCCGCCGGCTCCCGATCAGGCTTTTCGCCTGGACGAACTGCTCCTGGAGCTCAAACGCCGCAGCGATCTCTGGCAAACCTGCATGGCAGCCGCCCACGCCCTGGAAGATACGGAATCCCCGGTGCTTGACAGCTATCACGAAGCCGCCCAATACCGCCAATATGCCCGGGAATTGTTTGAGAATATCCCCAGCGCCATGCGCGAACAGCGCTCCTGGCCCCCGACCTCGCTTTCGATCAACGCCGAACTGGCCGAATTTGAACAGATCGAGTCCCAATGGACCGCCCTGCGGGGCCAGAAAGTCAAAGCTATCAGCCTGGTCGCCCAGCTGGGCAGACTCTCCGCCCGTTACCAGACCGTGGCGGAGAAGACCCGCCAGATCGCTGAGCGGATCGTCCAGGAGCAGGAGCGGGTTGAAGCTCTTGAAGCCGAGCTGGACCGCCTGACCCAGCTCTGGCAGGTGCAATGGCAGGCCAACCAAAGCAACCAGCCCGCAGCGGAAGAGATCCGCAAAATGCTGGATCAACTGGACAATGCCCGTGAGCTGTTAATCCGGCAGTGCCGCCAGGGCTCCAAGAATTACCAGCAGGCCGTCCAGTTGCTCGAAGCCATGCAACGCCGCACCCGCATGGCCCAAATTGCGATCGATCCCACTCACGTGCTCGACATCAACGGCCGGCTCATCCAGTACCGCTAGCCAGCTCACCCCCATACAATAACGTTGTCGCGAGAGCATCCAAAAGACTGCCGTATTTGGTCTGGGCAGCAAAAGCCACCCAAACCGAATACAAAAACCATCTTTATAAGAATGTTGTTAATGCCGTGACGCTTTTAGAGTTTGTTGGCGAAGTCCGATACACATTCTCCTATTTTTCCTGACTCTTGAAGGTATGGCGAAATGATGTGCCAGCGGGGGCTGAGGCCCCCCGCTGGCACATCATTTCGCCAACAAACTTGCTTTTATTCAGGGCTTTCACAAGAAAGGGGGGTGTTGGGATTGGGCGGCTAAGCCGCCCAATCCCAACACCAAATTCCTCATTTTTGGGACTTTGTGAAAGCCCTGACGCTTTTGAATATGTTAACATCTCGGCGAATTTGGCTGCGCTCAAACTGGCTGTACAGACTGCCTGGAGAAGCTGCTCCGGCAGCACGAAGGGCTGATCGATCACATCGTGCGTCGGCAGTGGCCAGGGAAAGCCGACTATGCCGATCTGGTCCAGGAAGGGCGGATCGGGCTGTGGCTGGCGATCCTGCGCTACGAGCCAGAGCGAGGGCATACCTTTGCGACCTTTGCCGGACGAGCGATCCGCAACCGGGTGTGGAATGCGGTCAAATGGGCCAGTAAAGCACAGGGGTGGCTGGAGCCGCAGCGGGCAGGGGATAGCCTGGGGTTGATAATGGCGAGTCTGGCAGGCGGAGCAGCTGCATCAGGAGCTGCAGGACGAATAGGCCTGTTTGCCAGAGCGCTTGCGGCAGGTGCTCGAGCTGGAATATGGCTGGGACGGGGAGGAGCTGCTCAAGCTGGCTATGATAGGGCGGCAGCTGGGAATGACGAGGGAGCGGGTGCGGCAGCTGCGCAACGAAGGCTTGGGATTGCTGCGCCTGCTGGTATTCTCGCTGAGGTGCGCAGACTGTACGGGCAAGACAGCGCTCGATCTATCGCCAGGCGCGGCGGGGATATGATCTACAGCGGCGCAGGCGACGGGACAGCCGATGAACACCGACTGGGTTTCGACCACGCCATAGTACCGGCAATCTCAGTTCCGGACAGCTCTTTCCAGAGCCTGACCAGCTTTTACCGGGCGGAATCTGACTGCTACTCGCAGCCTGTCCGCGGAAGAACGGAGACTGTTGATATAGAACTTTGTAGCGCTGTAACGCTGGGAGGCGATAGAACTGCTATTGCTACTGCAGCTGAAAACAGAGGCGATATAAAGCTATGGGCTGGGCGAGGGTGTAGCTCGTAATACCGCTGGCAGCTCTCCCCAGAGCTGCTCAGCAGCGCCGATTAGAACGGGATAGGACGAATACGATCTGACCCTGCGCCTGTTCGACTTATCGCTCTGGCGGAACTACTTCGAAAAGAGCTTCAAGAGCGAGTTAGAGCCGATATCCTTTGATCCCACTGAGCCTGAGTTAGCTGCTTTTATGGCTGTTTACCAGGGTTGGGACTGGGAAAGACTGGCAAAGGAACTGGGTTCTGCTGAAGAGGCAGGGGCTACTGCGACCGGTTGGGTTTCGATCAGATCGATCTGCCGAGCCCGTATACCTTTCGAATGGCTATGGCGAACACCGAGCTGGATTGGCTGATCGCTTGCCAGACGAGTCTGGGATAGGGACTGATGGCCTACGGCTTGATCTCTTGACAGGCAACCTTCCGAGGTGACTCGCCAGAGCGAGGAGTGAGCTTGTCGACTGACTGACAGCTGATCGAGGATCGCGCACACGAAGAGATGTATTCACTAAATGCGAGCCTGCAGAACTGTAACAGCTGCTCAGGAGACTCTGTCCGGACCGGGAAAAAGGCAAACAGGGCTGTGACTGTGACACGGACGCATGCCGGGAGCACTGCTGTTTCGCCACCCACGCGACTCTCAGGCTGCCTATGTATATCACTGCGGATCGAATCGAAGGTCCTAACCCCAACGCTACTCCTGCGAAACAGCAGGCCGCTAAACCACCCGGCAAACACCACTTCGGCTACAAATCCAAGGCCTTTAGCATTGTCGATGACAGTCTCTTCGAGCTCTGGTCTCTGACTGGCCCCTGCACGACGGCCAATGTCAATGACCACTTGCTCACCGTCACGGGCTTGCAAGAGCCTGCGCAACTGCTTCCCTGCGCTCCAGATCGGGGAATTCCTGGGCGACGCCGGGGAAGGCTATGAACTGGTCTTGCGCTACGTCCACGATGAGCTGAAGGCGCTGCGCACCATTCGCCTGCTGCATCTCCAAGGCGACGACGATCTCTTCACCTGTCTCCAGCGCGGCTACGATGAGCACGGCAATCCACTCTGCCCTCTGGGCTACCACATGTTTGCCAACGGCCACGACTATGAGCACGGCACTACCAAGTGGGTCTGCTGCGACATTCCGGTCACCTTGACAATCAAAATTGGCGCGGGTAAACTTAGCGCAGGTTGGGGAGTAGCTACCTGCCCCTGCAGGACCGGCTGTCGTCAGGACGGAGAATATTCTCCCGGCAGTCAGTGCGCTTATGCGACCGGCGAGACCACCACAATTCCAATTGTGATGGTTTTTTAATTAACCACCGCATAAAATCTGCAGAGGCAAAGTATGGAAAACTGGCATATACTCGAAATTCCGGAAATTTTCGACAAGTTGAGAACCGGCCCCGAACAGGGGTTAAGTGAGGCCGAAGCCGGGCGCCGCCTGGAGCAATACGGTCCGAATGAATTAATCGACAAAGGGCTGAAAAGCCCCTGGAAAATCCTGTGGGAACAGCTCACCGGGATCATGGTGCTGATCCTGATCGTGTCGGCCGTCATCTCCCTGGCGCTTCACGAGACCATCGATGCGGTCGCCATCCTGGTCATCGTGGTGCTCAATGCCGTCCTGGGGTTTACCCAGGAGTATCGGGCCGAGCAGGCCATGGCGGCCCTCAAAAAAATGGCCGTGCCTCACGTCCGAGTGAGGCGGGATGGGCATGTCAAAGAAATACTGGCTGCCAGCCTGGTGCCGGGGGACATGGTTCTGCTGGAAGCCGGCAATGCCGTCCCGGCCGACCTGCGCCTGGTTGAATCGGCCAATTTACGGGCTCAGGAAGCTGTATTAACCGGCGAATCGGAGCCGGTGGAAAAAGACCCGGCCGCGCTGAGCGCGGCCGACTTGCCACTTGGCGACCGGCATAACACGCTCTATATGGGCACAGTCATCACCTATGGCCGCGGCCTGGCCGTCGTGATCGAGACCGGGATGAACACCCAGCTCGGCCATATTGCCGAGCTGATCCAGTCCGTAGAACAGGAACAGACGCCCCTGCAGCGCCGGCTGGAACAGCTCGGTAAGGGTCTGGCCCTGGCGGCCCTGGGGATCGTCGCGGTGGTCTTCTTTCTGGGCCTGCTGCGCGGCGAGCCCGTCCGCCTGATGTTCATGACGGCGATCAGTATGGCCGTCGCGGCCGTGCCCGAGGGCCTGCCGGCGGTGGTGACGATCGCCCTGGCGCTGGGCGCCCAGCGTATGCTCACCCGCCAGGCCCTGATCCGCAAACTGCCCGCGGTCGAGACCCTCGGCTCTGTGACCGTGATCTGTTCGGACAAAACCGGCACGCTGACCGAGAACCGGATGACGGTCACGGTCCTGGATGTGGCCGGCAACCGGCTGGATCTCCAAGAACACTTGCGGTCGTTCAGCCCGACCATTCAGACCGCCGAAGCGCCGGCCGTCGAGCAGTTCCAACATCCGGGCGTTTCCATCCTGCTGGCAGGCGCGGCGCTGTGCAATGATGCCCTGCTGGAGCGCGACCCGGAAAACGGCGGGTACACCACCGTGGGCGACCCGACCGAGGGCGCCCTGATCGTGGCCGCCGCCCAGGCGGGCCTGTGGAAAGCCGAGCTGGAAAAACGCATGCCGCGGGTGGGCGAGCTGCCGTTTGATTCGGACCGCAAACGCATGACCACCGTCCACGCCCTGAAAAATGAACCCGCCAGCGCCGGCCTTGCCATGCTCTCCGCCGGGCAGTCCGGCCAATTCCTGGCTTTCACCAAGGGGTCGGTCGACGGCCTGCTGGAAATCAGCCGGCAGGTCTGGGCTGACGATCATGTCGAAGCGATCACCCCGGACTGGATCGAGCGCATCCAGGCTGCCAACGACCGGATGGCCCAAAACGGTATGCGGGTGCTGGGCGTCGCCTATCGCTGGGTGGCTGAGAGCGGCCCCGTTTCGCCCTCGCTGGAAAGCGATCTGGTATTCGTCGGCCTGGTCGGCATGATCGATCCGGCCCGGCCTGAAGTCAAGTCCGCCGTCAGCACCACCCGTTCGGCCGGCATACGCCCGATCATGATCACCGGCGATCACCCCCTGACGGCCTTGCATATCGCCCAGGACCTGGGCATTGCCACCGATCGCCGGGTGATGACCGGCCAGGAACTGGCCAGGATATCCGTCGAAGAACTGGAGCGGGTCGTCGATGATATTTCCGTCTACGCCCGGGTCTCTCCCGAGCATAAGCTCAAAATCGTGCAGGCCCTGCAGGACAAAGGCCAGATTGTCGCCATGACGGGCGATGGCGTCAACGACGCCCCGGCCCTCAAGAAGTCCGATATCGGGGTCGCCATGGGCATCACCGGCACCGATGTCTCCAAGGAAGCCGCCGACATGGTTCTGCTGAACGATAATTATGCCACCATCGTCGCGGCCGTGGAAGAGGGTCGCCGCATCTACGCCAATATTCGCAAATTCGTCAAGTACACCATGACCTCCAACGCCGGCGAGATCTGGGTCATGCTGCTGGCGCCCTTCCTGGGTATGCCCCTGCCCCTGCTGCCGCTGCAGATCCTGTGGGTCAACCTGGTCACCGACGGCCTGCCCGGCCTGGCGCTGACAGTGGAGCCCGTGGAGCGGGACGCCATGCAGCGACCGCCTATCTCTCCAAAAGAGTCCATCTTTGGGCGCGGCATGATCCGCGACATCCTCTGGATCGGGCTGCTCATGGGCCTGGTGTCGCTGGCCATTGGCCTGTGGTCCTGGAGCCGAGACAACCCGGCCTGGCAGACCATGGTCTTCACCACCCTGACCCTGTCGCAGATGGGCAACGCCCTGGCGACCCGCTCGGAACGCGAATCGCTGTTCAAAATCGGGGTATTCACCAACAAGCCGCTGCTCGGGGCTGTCCTGCTGACCCTGGCGCTGCAGTTAGCCGTCATTTACCTGCCGCCCATGCAGGCCATCTTCAACACCGTCGCCCTGTCATGGGCCGAGCTGCTGATCAGTTTGGCTGCCAGCACCATCGTGTTTTTGGGAATCGAGCTCTTCAAGCTGTTTTTACGAAGACGCTGATTCTGGCCACGGCCCGGGCGTAAAATTTTCCCGGGACCACCGGTAGAGGCTGCAAAACCGCACACGATCGTAGGTTAATTATGTGGCTGAGCTTAAGCACAGGTGCATTCGAGATGTGTAGCTGTGGTGTTCTGTTAGGACGGCAAACCCCATCCAAACAGAGCACCACGCCTCCTTTTCCACAACCTCGAATGTCACCTCCCTTAAGCACTTGCCAAACCGCCGGAAAGTGGTAAAATTGCTTCGCTCACCACACAGTGGTGCTAACCATACGCCCGCGTAGCTCAGTGGATTAGAGCACTTGCTTGCGGAGCAAGGGGTCGCGTGTTCGAGTTCGCGCCGCGGGCGCCAAAAGGACTGCCAGGGATGGCAGTCTTTCTGTTTAAAATGCCTGGATGTGGGAATTTGGGAAGTGATTTACTTGGAAGCAATACAAATCCTGATCTAAAGTCTTAAACTCGCTAGTTTGGCGAGATTGTAGGACTCATTACCGTATAATATCATTCAAATTACAAAGACCGACATTAGAACCGGCATTTTCGGTCTTTTGCTGGAAGCAGGAAGAAGCCTGTTGGCCCGCTCCAATTGTTTCATGCCCTGAGATTGGATGGACATTATGTTCCGAACGCACCCGCGAAAAGATCGCCTGCATTGCCTGCTTTTCGACGGCCTGGTTTTTGCAGGCAAGCTGGCTGTGATCAACTGGCTGCCTGCCTTAGGCGAAGCTGAATAAATAGCTGGATTGTTTGGGAAGGCTGTGCAAGCAGTTTAAGTATCCGTCTCACTCACTATTATTACCACGATAGCTATTGCTTTGCCAGAGAGGTTGCTCCCCGGTATGAGAATATCGTAACTTAATAGGAAATATCCGCCGCGAAGCACTTAACCGGCCCATTTGGTACCAAGCTCGGATCTGATGAAAAAGGGGTATGCGAGCGGGGCAACATCCCGCTCGCATACCCCTTTTTATCTTCTGGCGAGACATTTCATCAATTGGGCTTGTCCCAGCACATAGCCCATCCCGAAATAGACCCCAATCACAATGTACCTTTGAATAATTTAATAAGTAATTGACAAAACGACTTTCTATTGCTAAGCTACTGATAACGATAACAGGAACGATAACATTTCGATAATCGGTGGCCAGGTGGTCTCGCGGCTTTCATTTGGACTGCAACTGGGTCCAGTTCTTGCCCGGGGGGCAAACCATTCATTAAACATTAAAACAAAATCGCGGCTTCACACCATAAGGGAGAAAAATAAATCAATCCGATATCCTCAAAACGATTGAAAACGGCAAGACCGTGCTTGGCATCGAGTTCGGCTCAACGCGCATCAAAGCGGTGTTGATCGGCCCGGATCATGCTCCGCTTGCCTCGGGCAGCCACGAGTGGGAAAACCGGTACGAAAACGGCGTCTGGACCTACAGCCTCGAAGATATCTGGACCGGCTTGCAGGCAAGCTATCGCCAGCTCAAGGACGAGGTTGCCGAAAAGTACCAGACCTCGCTCCAGACGGTAGGCGCCATCGGCTTCAGCGCCATGATGCACGGCTACATGGCCTTCGACAAAAATGGGGAGCAACTCGTGCCGTTCCGCACCTGGCGCAACACCATGACCGGCCAGGCCGCCAGGGATCTCACCGACCTGTTCCAATTCAACATTCCCCAACGCTGGAGCATTGCCCACTTTTACCAGGCAATCTTGAACCAGGAACCTCATATCAAGGACATCAGCTATCTGACCACCCTGGCGGGTTACGTCCACTGGAAGCTGACCGGGCAAAAGGTCCTGGGCGTCGGCGAAGCTTCGGGTATGTTTCCGATCGACAGCCAGACCAACAACTACGATGAAAGCCTGCTCGCGTCCTTCAACGAACGGCTTGAAGCGCAGGGTCTCCCATGCAAGCTCCAGGACCTGCTGCCTGAAGTTCTATTGGCGGGGGACAAGGCCGGCGTTCTGACAGAAGAAGGCGCACGGCTGCTCGACCCTGGCGGGCAACTGCCGGCAGGCATCCCCCTGTGCCCGCCGGAAGGCGACGCCGAAACCGGCATGGTCGCGACCAACAGCGTTGCCGAGCGAACCGGCAATGTCTCCGCAGGGACCTCCGTGTTTGCCATGATCGTTTTGGAAAAACCGCTTTCAAAGCTGTACCCCGAGGTCGATATCGTGACCACGCCCACCGGAAAGCCGGTCGCTATGGTGCACAGCAATACCTGCACCTCTGATATCAATGCCTGGGTCGGTCTTTTCCAGGAATTCACCGATCTGCTGGGGGTGGAGATCAACCAATCCAGGCTGTTTGAAACCCTGTACCAACAGGCCCTCAAAGGTGATCCGGACGCCGGCGGGCTGCTGGCCTATAATTATTTTTCGGGCGAGACCCTCACCCACCTGGATGAGGGCCGGCCATTGTTCGTTCGCACCTCTGAAAGCCGCTTCACGCTTCCGAATTTCATGCGCGTGCACCTGTTCTCGGCGCTGGGCGCTTTGAAGATCGGGCTGGACATTTTATTCGAGCAGGAGCACGTGAAGGTCGACCAGGTTTTGGGTCACGGCGGCTTCTTTAAAACCAAAGAGGTGGGGCAAAAGATCATGGCAGCCGCGATGAAAGTCCCCGTTTCCGTGATGGAGACCGCCGGCGAGGGCGGCGCCTGGGGGATTGCCGTGCTAGGCGCTTATCTGCTCTATAAAGAAAAGGGAGAGACCCTGGAAGCCTATCTCTCCAACAAGGTCTTTGCCGGAGAAAAGGGCACAACCATCAGCCCCGATCCCAGGGATGTCGAAGGTTTCGAGACCTTCATGGAACGCTACAAAAAGGGGCTGAGCATCGAAAAAGCCGCCATAGCCGGGTTGACCTGACCAACCAGACGATCTGTCAACAGCAAACGTGGGGCCCTTTGGGATTTTTCTATGGCGGTACCCATTACAGAATTTCCGAAAGACCCACACGTGAAACGAGCAAAAGCAAATCAGCTAGGTGTTGCACTTCAGGAGCTAATGAGACCGCCCGGACGGCGGTCTTTTGATTCTACCTGGACTGAATCAGGATCGCCATCTTCCCGCGGCGGTTGGAAGGCCTGAATACAGGCTTGAAGCGGCTCCTATCGCATAAATTCCCGGCCTGGCTGAACAGTGGCCTGGAACGAAAACTACGGGGGTTTCCGACTACAAAGTAGGTCATTACCCTATAGCGATAGACAGGTAAGTCATCTATAGTAGAGGTGGTTGTTTGGGGATCAGGCTAACAATCCTCACCTACTAACTTCAGCCGGGAATACCGGGGGATTTTCCACCATTTCAAAAGGAGAAATTCAAATGGGAACGATATTGCTTATTATCTTGGTTTTATTATTACTTGGCGCTCTGCCCGTTTGGCCCTATAGCCGGAGTTGGGGATATACCGGCAGCGGGATTCTGGGCGTTCTGCTTCTGATCCTGATTGTCGCCCTCTTATTAGGGTGGATTTAATGTCTTGATACCTGTCCGCAAGTCAATTTTAGGCTGACAACGAGCACAGGAATAAGAATATTCGAAGCCCGGGGCGATTCCCGGGCTTCGTTATTTAAGGTGAGCAAAGCCTTGAGTATGGCTCTTCCACATATAGCCTCAGCCACAGGATTTCCCAAAGAACCTTGAGTATTTTTGGTTGAGTAAATTTCCGTGGTGTTACCCCAGATTTATTTCGAGGATTCTTCCCGTTTCTGGGGCACGATAATCGAGATTGCGTGCGGCACGATCTCAATTTCAGCAGGCGTTTCTCCCACCAGTTCTCCATCCGCCTCAACCGTTAAAGCAGTTGCTGTTTCTACCCTGACCCGCTCACGCGCATCAAAGCAACGAATATGCCTCGATTGCTTCGCCCGCCTCAACAATAGATCGAACATAGTGCGCAAATAATCCAAAATGGATCTGCCACGTACAATACAGACTCGGACGAGCTGATCGTCTACCGCGATATCATCTCCCCATTGAAAAGGTTTCCCGCCGGCGATACGAGTATTGGTGACGCCAATTTCAATTGCCCGGCTGGACAGAGCGCGCCCATCAATCTCGAGCTTAAAACTAACCGGCTGCCAGCCGATCAGTTCCTTTATCCCTGCCCATACATAAGCCAGGTTGCCAAAACGCCGTTTGGATTGTTGTGAAGCACCGCTCATCATTTCGGAGCTCCATCCGACCCCCACGTACAGTAAATAGATGCGGCCGTCCATCTTCATCCCGTCAACCGGGCGAAGGTCGTACTCGCCCAATATCAGATCAATCGCCTCAACAAGTTCGTCCGGGATTTTCAGCTCCTGGGCTAAAACGTTGCCGGTTCCCATTGGCAAAATCCCCAGAGGTGCATCAATGTCCTGGAGGCCGTCGGCTACCATCGATACTGTACCATCGCCGCCAGCCGCGGCGATCACATTCCAGCCGTCCTGGATCGCCTTGCGAAGCGTAGAGGTAATATTTTCATCTGGTTGCGTAAGATGTAGCTTGTATGCATGCTCGCCTTCCGAAAACTTCCCGGCAAGTACCTCTTCAAAACGGTCCAAATCCATAGACCCCGCTTTGGGATTGGCGACGACAAACACTTTTTTCTGGACAGGAGACATTTGCATACCATGGGCGCAAAGTAACCGGAAGTTCAAATCTGGCAAATTAAATCCGAAGCGAGGTGCCCCGCTCATCCCTAAAGGGAACCAGACGATTAAATTTCCGCAATGCTTGAGGTGCTGCCTTATTAGAAATGGACAATCCCAGATAAGGGCGCACTTAGAAATCTCTCCCCCTCTTTCACTTTTTTAATGGCTTTGACCAGATCGGTCACTGCCCGGTTCTTAAGTACGTAACCGCGCGCACCTCCAGCGAAGGCGGCGCGTACAATGGAGGGGTCATCATAATTGGATAAAATTAAGGTCTTAACCTCCGCTTTCGAGGATCGAAGCCTGGCCAAAACCTGGAGCCCATTAAGTTCCGGCATGTCGATATCCAGAACCAGCACATCCGGCCCAGCAGATTGGGTCAACTTCAAAGCTTTTTCTCCATTTTCGGCCGTATCCAGGACCTCGATAATTGGCGAATTATTTAATAAATTAGAAATGCTCTTGAGAACATTCTGGTGATCATCCGCGAGGATGACCTTAATATTTCCATCCATAACCTAGTATCTCTCAATTTCTGCCCCATGAAAATGGGTACATCCCCTACCCAAAAGATTATTCTGGCCGGACGAGCTTGCTGGCTGATTTGACACAATCGGCAAATCAGTTTCGTGGGGCCATGAAACCGGGGCAAGCTCATTCCAGGAAAATCAATTTATAGTCAATTGCCTTGCGGATCAAGCTGGCCAGATCAGACACATTTAATTTGGCCATCAAATTGCCGCGATGTTTTTCCACGGTTTTCACACTGATACCGAGCTTGTAAGCCACCGACTGATTTGTGTGTCCTTCTGAGATTAATTGTAATACCTCTCGCTCGCGCGGTGTTAATATCTCAGCCGGGTTTTCAGGCCATTCATCGGGATGACTTAAGGTAAGCAGCGGCATAAAATCTTCCGTAACGGAAGGGCTCAAATAGGTTTTGTGTTGCACAGCCGAATTGACCGCCAGGATTAATTCTTCGGTCAGAGAGTCTTTCTTTAAATAACCTCTCACCCCTTTCTTCAGCAATTGTTGAATGATGATCGGATCGGAATGCATCGACAGGATGATGATCTGGGTGTTCAATCCCAGCCCGAGGATTTTTTCGGCTGCCTGGATGCCATCCAGATTGGGCATGGAGATATCGAGTATGGCAATATCTGGCTCCATCTCCCGTATTTTTTCTACCGCTTCATAGCCATCGGCAGCTTCATGAACAACTTCAATCGTACCAGCATTTTCCAGCAAAGAACGAATACCCTGGCGAACAAGGGTATGGTCGTCGGCGATCAAAACTCGGATCATGTCAGATTCTCCCGCAGTCGTATGGCTACATTGGCACGAAGATAAGTGCCATTGCCTGGGATTGGATTGCACGTTCAGTTTGCCACCAATGGTATTCAATCGTTCTTTCATACTTGCCAACCCCATACCTCCATTATCTTTGGATTTAAGCAGCAACGGATCGTACTCCATGCCAATGCCATTATCCCTGACATGTATTTCCAACATGCCCGTTTGAGCCTCCAGCCACACTTGAACTTTCGTTGCTTGGGCGTGCTTGGCAATGTTGGTGAGCGACTCTTGAACAAACCGGTAGAGCGTAATCTCGTGTGAACTTGGTAAACGAGGCAGTTCCAGACCGCGATAGTTTGTTTCGATGTGAGTCAGCGCCTCAAACTGCTCACACAAGCCTGCCAAAGCCAGATTCAGGCCTAAGCGATCCAATGAGGGTGGGCGCAGATTATGCGCAATTCTGCGCAGATTTTCCAGGGTTAATCCTGCCTGATCTGCGGAGTCTTTCAACGCCTGGCGGACATCCTGCATTTCTTCTGGTAAATCATTTTCCAATAATTCAAGCGAGATTTTCAAAGCGGTCAAGGATTGGCCCGCTTCATCATGAAGTTCCCGAGCAATTCGGGCGCGCTCGTCTTCCTGACTTGTAACCAATTGATGAGTAAGCTTGCGTAATTGTTCGCTTTGTACCTGAGCAATACGTTCTCGAGATTCAGCCGCTTCATACAACCTGGCGTTTTCGATGGCCAGTCCCGACTGGTGAGCTAAAATCAAAAGTAGTTTCTCATCTTCGCCATTGAATTGCCTGGGCGTTGGGTGATTGCAATGTGATCGTCCCCGTGACATTTCCGTCTCGATCTTTAATAGGGGCAACCAGTAAAGAATGGGCCTGGCTTTCGCGCGGATAGCCGGCAACGCGCTCATCCTCACTCACATCAGCGACATTAATTAACTGACCGCTTGCCAAAACCCGGCCGGCGATTCCCTGCCCATAACTCAATATATATTTCTCAGGAGGCACATAAACTCCGGCTAACGCCTCCAGGTGCAGTTGCTTGTCACGCTCATCAAGCAAATGAATGGCCGCCCATTCAACCGAACGGACGATCGACTTTCCGGCGTCAACAATATGCTGAAGGACCGATTTTAAAGACAGGCGGGCATTCAGAATTTCTTCCAGAAGCTTTGCAGTAATATCCGATTCGGACAAAGCCCGTTCCATGCGCTCATGTTGTTTGGTGTTATTGAGTGCAATCGCGGTCCAGGCTGCCACGCTCTCAAGAAGGGTTAAATCTTCCTGAGTAAACATAGCCTCCTCCCGATGGACAGCTTCAAACACCCCGAACTTCCGGTCTTGCCAGGTGATCGGAACTGCCAGAAATGAGCGGGGGCTGTAGCCCAGGCGATCTGCCAGCGGCTTGAAGAGCTTTGTCAGGCACTCTTCACCGGAGGGGAGAATGCTTTCCTGGCTGCGCCAAACTTCCCCGGCAATACCATCGGTCACAGGCATCCCCTCTCCAATCAAGCTTAATGAATCCCCTTCATTCTGGGCTTTGATCACCAATTGACCATTCTGCTCAAGAAAGATAAAAATATCCTGGGCTTCAACAATCTGGCGAATGCTTGCCAGCACTTCTTTAAAAATATATGCAGTGTTTCGGTTGGAAACGACCAGCTGGCCCATGTGATTTAGTGTTTTTAATTGGCTGGCCAGGTTGCTTAATTTTTCAGCAACCCTTACGCGCTGGGTGATGTCTTGAATAACTGCCATCCCGGCATAGATTTCATTTTCATTATTTCGCAGTGGTATATAGCTTACCGAAAAACAGCGCTCGCCGGAAAGCTTTTCGTATGAATGGGTCTTTCCTTCAAAAACTTCCTTAAAATATACCAGATCATCCAGTTCTGGAGCCTCGCCCAGAATCTTGGTTAAAAAGGCCGAAACGGGCTGTCCGATCGGGCTATTCTCTCCAGCAGATACCTGAACGAAATCATCCCCTTCGACCAGAAATACAATCAATTCCCGGTCATAAAGAACTACCCCGGTATGAGGCAATTCCCGAACGAGATAACGGTAACGTTTTTCGCTTTCCAACAGGCGGTTCTCTAACGACTTAATCTCGCTGATATCCTGAACGGTCCCGATTACTTGCATGGGATTATTCTTGTCGTCGCAAATAACCTCCCCCAAACATTGTAAGGTTCGCTCTGTTCCATCAGCTCGAGTGATTCTGAAGTGGAGGGAAAACTTGCCATTTTCAGGCAAAGCCATCCGAATGGCTCGTCGCACAACGACGCGATCCTCGGGATGGATGTAACGCATTAATTCCTGATAATTGTTGACTCTGGCATTCCCATCTTCGGAAAAGATGAAGGTTAATTCATCGGAAATCTGCACCTGATCCGTTTGGAGATTCCATATCCAATACCCCAGACCAGCAATGCTGTTGGCTTGCTCAAGCATTTTTTGCGATTTTCTAAGCTCTTCAATGGTTGCAATCAGGTCCGTGATATCCCTTACTTCCGGCAGCAGATAATTAATTTCTCCATCCGGGGTTCGAATTGGGCGCAAACTGAAGTTTATGGTTGCAATTCCCCCATCATTCCCTAATATTTGGGTGGTGAAATGAGAAGTTTCACCTTGGGATGCTTCCCGGACTGCATCGCGCAGCAGTTGTTGCGCTTCTGAGCGTCCCCGCCACCAGACTGTATCCCAGAGATAATGCCCAACGATCTCATCGCGTGACAGCTCTCGTTGGATGAGAGCCTGCGCGTTGAGTTCCAGAACAATACCTTCCTTCGATAAAATCCCTATGATTTGACGAGAATTTTCCAGAATGAATTGAAAATATCTCAATTTCAATTCATCACTGGTTTGCATTGGCTTAGGCTTCTCATTCGAAGGTGATCTATCCATCGTTTATCAATTCCATGACTTCAGTAGGACCCCACCACGATTCCCGATGAAAGCAGAATTCCTTGTCCGAGCAAGTTTGTCAAAAATAAAATTTGTATTTAGGAGTGAGTGAGCTGTGGAAAATTATAGTTGCAGATTAATTATACACGATATGTCCAAAATGGATGGGCTTCGTGGCTCTGCCGGGAGCGGTCAAAATATGTAGAAGATTATTCCTGGTGTGGGGAACTCCCCTACCATTTTCCACGGAATATCCTGATTGTGCTGGAGCCATCTTTTCCGTATAGTTAGGGTGGACGATGAATATCCGCTTATACGCTAAAAGAGAGGAGTTATATCTAATGACAACCGTTACAAATGTTTTATCTGCCAGCACTTTAATTGGCGATACGATTCGCAATCGTCAAGGTGAGGAGTTGGGCAGTCTTGAAGAGATCATGATAGATCTCAATTCAGGCCGGGTCGCCTATGCTGTTTTATCTTTTGGTGGATTCCTGGGACTGGGCGACAAATATTTTGCCATCCCCTGGCAAGCGCTTTTTGTTGACACCGAAAAGGAAGAAATTGTCCTGGACATATCCAAAGAAAAACTGGAAAATGCCCCGGGATTTGACAAGGACAACTGGCCAAGCACAGTGAATTGAGAATGGATCGCCGATGTGCATAGCTACTATGGCTACGATCCGTACTGGAACTGATTTCAATAGCCCTCAGAATAGATGCACCTGTTTATCGGGGCTAAAAGCTGCACATCACTCACGCAAAGAATTAGTCAACTGTAATAACCGGTCAAAACAGAGCTTTCACCACCTCCCTTTCTTGTGAAAGCCCTACCGGTCAAAACTATAACAGGAGGAAGACATGTTAATCAATATCATCTTATGGATTATCTTTGGCGCTCTCGCGGGCTGGATTGCAAGCTTGATTATGGGCACGGATGCACAGATGGGGGCGGTAGCTAACATCGTGGTCGGCATCGTTGGCGCCCTGATCGGCGGTTTTTTAATGAATTTTATCGGCGCTTCGGGAACAACGGGCTTCAACCTGTATAGTTTAATCGTTGCCATACTGGGCGCTATTGTGCTTCTATTCTTAATCCGGCTTTTCCGTCGAGCAGTTTAGCACAGTACTAAATGTAGCAAACGAAAGACGCACATCAACGATGCAGATAGGGTTGCATTCATAAGGAAAGGAGGTTGGAGTGCCATACGATAGCATTCGCGAGCTGCCTGATAGCGTCCGTGACCATTTACCCAAACACGCTCAGGAGATTTATAAATCAGCCTATAACAACGCCTGGGATGAGTACGATCATGACGAAGAACGCGCTCATAGCGTTGCCTGGGCTGCGGTGAAAAAATCCTATAAAAAAGATGATCAATCAGGCAGGTGGATCAAAAAAGGCGACGGATAACTCATCCGAAATCAGGTTATTGCCGTAGTAAACCGCCACAGTTTTAATAACCAATCAGGATGAAAATGAACGAAAGCTTTTTTTCAGGTTGGAAACCAATAAAAGGTCGGGGTTTCCCCCATTGGAATTCCATCAAGTTAAAGTTAACCTTGTAGACAGGATGCCAAAAGCATCATAAACCAGATTTGAAAGGAGAAAAGATGAATAACGATATTTTAGCAGGCAAGTGGAAACAACTTAAAGGCCGTATCCAGGAAAAGTGGGGAGAACTGACCAACGACGAGGTCGACCAGATTCAAGGCAAACAAGAAGTTTTGGTCGGAAAACTTCAGGAAAAATACGGCTATACGCGCCAAGAAGCCGAGGACGAAGTAAACGACTTCCTGGCTGACGTTGATGTATGATCCGAAAGATACCGATCTGGTGAAAGCTTACATCCAGTAAACTTCCCATAGTATTGGTTCACGGAGGTTGGGTCTCAGGGTCAAAAGGCCTGGTACCTGACCTCCTACTCATGTGCGTATTGGTCTTTTTTTATAGATTTTGAGTAACTACCTTCAGCAATGGCATTGAAGAAATGGCCCAAATGGGTGTGCGTGGTGGGCGTACGCCCACCACGCACACCCCTTTTCGCCCCACATTTTTACTTCGGGGTGAGTAGATAATGATTTAGTAATATTATTTGCATATGCAGAAACAAGATCATGAAAAGCCTGCCGAAAAAGCATCGGAAGCAGCCCAAAAAGCTGCCAAAGAAGAAACTGCCCCATCTGAGGAGCGAAATTACCGCATAACGATTTTTCAAGTTGTATTGATCTTGGTGGGATTCGCTTTTGCCGTTTTAACCTATTTTGTCAGGCAGGCGGAATATTTTCCAATCGATTTACAAATTACCCGGGCTTTACAGAGCATCCATTTCCCTTTTTTTTTCGAGTTAATGAGGTTGGTAAGTTGGCCTGGCTATTCCCCCCAATCGATCATCCTTACTTTACTGATCATCGCTATATTCTATTGGTTTGGATTTCATTGGGAAGCTCTGATGAACGCGATTGCTGCAGTATTGGTTATGGGAACCAACATGCTCGTCAAGATCCTGGTTCACCGTTTGCGTCCGAATGCCGACCTGGTAAATGTCGTTGTATCCCTTAAAAGCTACAGTTTCCCAAGTGGTCATGTGATGTTTTATGCAGGTTTTTTGGGGTTTGTGTGGTTTTTGGTGTATTCATTGTTGAAAAAATCTGGTCTTCGGACTTTGATACTGTCAATCATGGGAGCCTTGATTATTTCCGTCGGGATGTCCCGTGTTTATCTGGGGGAACATTGGACCAGCGATGTTGTTGGAGCCTATTTACTGGGCATCCTGACACTGGCTATCAATATTCAAATTTACCGGTGGGGTAAGGAACGTTTTTTTACCCACGAGCCAGTATCAGCTGAAAAGGAGTTGCTCAATGAGCACAAAAGTGAGTAATGCGAAACTTATTGGAAAGGTAAAGCAAGATGGTGAAGAAGAATTAAAAGAGGCTGCCTATAGCCCCTTTGTTGAAACATTGACCAGGATTGGTTTCGGAGCGCGTGGCTTGATTTATCTTGTGATGGGTATTATGGCCATCGACGTTGCTCGAGGCGGGAGCAGCGCCCCCGCAGACAAGCAAGGGGCGTTAGCTGTGATCGGCGCCCAGCCTTTCGGACACATTCTCCTGTTCATTGTCATGGTTGGGCTGGCGGGCTATTCCTTATGGGGCATAATCCGAGCGGTCTTCGATCCACTCCATTTAGGCAGCGATCTCAAAGGGCTCGTGCAGCGGATGTGGTTTTTTGGAAGCGCCGCAACTTACGGATCTCTCATTCTGCCAACATATGGTTATCTTTTTGGAGGCGCTCAATCGGCCCACAACGGCGCACAGGCTGCTAAAACCCAACAGTTTGCAGCCATGGTGATGGCTAAACCCTGGGGCCGCTGGTTGGTCGGGATTGTTGGAGTTTTCATCATTGGAGTCGGTCTGGCTCAGATTTATCAAGGCTTTAGCCGCAAGTTTGATAAGCAATTCAAGTTATATGACCTGGATCGCCAACAATCTGTCTGGATCAAGCGGATCGGAAGGATTGGCACCGTCGCCAGAGGTATCGTCTTCGGATTAACAGGCGTGTTTTTGGCGCTGGCAGCCTACCACTTTAACCCTCAACAAGCTCGCGGGATTGACGGTGCCCTGTTGGCTTTGGCGCGCCAGCCCTATGGGCCCTGGTTGTTAGGCTTTGTTGGCTTAGGGTTAATCGCTTTTGGCGTCTATTCCATCAATGGGGCCGCCTGGTTCCGGCTTAAGCGCTAGACCTATGAAACTGATTACTATGCATTTTCAAGAACACCAAAATGAACGCACCGAGCCGGCGGGGTTGCAGGCCCCGGGGTTATTAGCGAATTGGCCAATCCTGGGGTGGTTAATGGTCCTGACAGGCGGTTTGATCTTTGGCGCATTCGCGTTTAACGTGCAGACGAACGGGCCACTCCTGAAATGGGATCTCCCACTGGCGAATCACTTCCATCAGGTAGCATTGAACAGCCCGAACTATATTAAAAACCTGATGATTGCCGGTTTTTATGTTGGTAAACAGGTCGTTCAGGTTATCGCAATTGCTCTACTCGGTTATTACCTCTATAAACGGTTCTGGCGCGAGCTGGCGATGGTGGTCATTGGTTTCGGTGGGGGCGGCGTCCTTTGGTTTATAGTATCCAGGCTTTTTGACCGTCCACGGCCAGTATTCGAACGCCCGATCTGGATAGTATTGAAAGAACCCGGCTTTCCAAGCGGGCATACGCTCACGGCCGTGGTTTGCTATGGTTTCTTGGCCTACATTCTTACCCCCCACCTGGCTTCTTGGTTTTGGAAAGGGATGACGGTCGCGGCTGCCATTGCAATCATGGTTTTCATCGGCTACAGCCGCCTCTTCTTAGGGGATCATTATTTGACCGATGTCCTGGCCGGATATGCGCTGGGCATTTTTTGGGCTGGCCTGGTTTACACCAGTCTAGAGATATTGTTCGCATCGCACCCAAGTCTTGGCCAAAATGATTAGCGAAAAATAGTGGTTTTCGTTCCAGGTCTGCAGACCATCTGGCACGCCGTTGGGATAAAGTTCCTCAATGGCAGTTTGAATAGCAGCGATCCTGTTTTGAGGATTCGGATGAGTGCTGAAGAATTCTGGTGGGCGGTTGCCGGAAGAGGCTTCATCCAGGATCTGCATCACTTCGATCATAGCACGCGGGTCGTATCCCGATTGCGACATTATTTTTACACCCAGACTGTCCGATTCCAATTCATCGGCCCGACCGAACTTCATATTGACTAACTGTCCTATCAGCAGCGCCACCTCCGCAGTACGCTGGCTGCTGGGATTATTGGGGTCATAGGTCGCCATAACCACCGCCCCTGTCAAACCCTGGGTAAGTTGGGTTTCAGCAATGTGCTCCGCGGCATGCCTGCCAATGACATGCACGATCTCGTGCGATAGGACGCCTGCCAGCTGGCCTTCTGTTTCCAGGCGGTCGAATAAGGCGCGGGTAATGAAAATTTGTCCGCCGGGAAGGGCAAATGCGTTAATCACGCTGTCATCCGCCAGGAGATGAAACTCAAAAGGATAATCCGCCTGACTCGCCAGGCTGGACTGGACCAAATGCTGACCGAGTGACTGCACGAACTGCTGTGACTGGACATCCGGATCAAGACCATCGAATTCCTGGATCATCTCCGGCATGGATTGCAAGCCGATGGCAATTTCCTGTTCCTGGGTGATGGAAATGTACTGATCTTCTCCAGTGACGGGATTGTATACTTTGGAACCAAAGTAAGAAAATATCGCGAAAGCGGCCATCACCAATGCAACCACAATCCGGATGCAGCCGGCCCGGCTGGAGCTTCCGCGCGGACCCATCCGTTGGCGAACATTGTTGTAGGGGATACGTAAACTCATTCCTCACCTCAAGCATCATAACAACCGGCTGGCTGTAAGAATCCAGACGGATAAACAAATCTTTTTTTGTATCTTCCTTGCCAATGGTACATTCGAAGAAATCTTCCAAATTTTGATGTGTGTGGCAGGCGGCCGCCCGCCACACACATCAAAATTTGGATAACCTCTTTTAATTTGACGTTGTCAACATAGTTGCCAATTTCTTTTCTATTCAAACAAGGGGTGATCGATATAACGGCCATCCTCAAACAATTCGTACAGGGCTCCAGCCAATCCCCCGAAGAAAATATGCGCCAGCAGCAGCATCCAGTTACGATAAGGAAAAAGCCAGGGAAAGACAAGGGAGAACGAATAATAATTCATAAAATAGATCACTGCTCCCATCACGGCTCCGCCGACAAACGCGACCAATATCCCCCAACGATGAAATATCAGTGCAATCAGCCCCGCAAACAAGAATGACAGGCTAAAATGGGTGATCAATGCCACCACATAAATACCGGGTACCAATCCGGCCTGAGCTGGAATAACTTCCGGGCCGAGCATCATCGAGGCGATCAAGCGAACGATCAACAAGGGGTCACCCAAAAAGAGCCAAGGAAGTGCGACACTGATGAGTAACATCGTCAGTCCGCTGAGCAGCCCAGCCCAGATGACCGCCGACCAATCCAGGCCCTGAGCCGGGGCCGAAATCATAGGTTCGTTTTGGGTCATAGGGTTTACCTCCATAGGTGTTTTTCAATCAAAGTAAGGGGAGCCTTCCTTCTCTGGTCTGGCAGGGTGCCATTCGTTCCCGATCGCTTCAATATCTTGGGCTCCCCGGGCAGATTATTCCTTCAATGCCTGAATGGATACCTTTATCTTTCAATGTACCAATAAAAATTCACAAAACCAATGGGGGTTAACCCTGCCAAGCTGTCTGAATCCCCCGGCGCCCGGTTAACTGAACAGCTTCAACCCAACTTTCTTTCCCGCAGGGTGGACATACGAGAAGAAATTCCCCCTAGCTGGCGGAGGTCGTCTCTCCACATACTGCACAGGCATAGATTCTGGCGCCAGGGGGTTGAACGCCAGTTTCCAATGTGGCTGGTTTTTCAACATCATAAGGAAGAACAATCGGAAGACCTGCCAGACATTCCCCAGGATCAAACGTAAAAACACTAAATCTGCCATCGTGTTCGAGATAAGCCCGCTCAACCTAGCCCAAATGCTTGATAGCCGATTGGTGCAAGGGCATGAAAACATCCTCTTGCGATAGAGTCGCCTGGGCAATACTGTCTAAGTTCAACCTCCCTCTTAATCATTGAAAAATCTATTCGGGATTTCCCCCTAAGTTATGGGGGAAATTCCGAACCTTTGTTGGGGAAGCTCCTACCCGAAGATAGATCCCTCTCCCGGTACAATGGGAACGATCCTCTTGTTGCTCGTATATCGCTCGAGTATGGGTTGTGAGCTATAAAAAGCTGTATTCCTTCAAAAGGAGGTCGAACAATGGCTATGAAACTCAACCAGGATGGCGTCAACCATGCCAGGAAATTGATTGAAGCTGGTAAGTATGTAGTCGATTCCGACTGGAGTGATTCCCAACCGTCTGCTTCCGAAGAGAATAAATTTATCAAGCAGAACGGCTGGGAGGCATATGCAAATTGGCATTTAGCGTACGATCCGGACCAGAACAAAAACACCAAGGAACGCTATAGTTTCCCTTATGGAGATTTTAATAAGGTCCATCGCAGCGCTTTAAATGCGGTCCAGCAACGGGCTGCACAGAACGATTACAATGATATCGAGGATGCGGGGGATGAGTTGGTTCGGAAGATCGATCAAAAGAAATGAGGGTTGGTCCGAAACCATATTGGGAATGGAGGCGAGATCCCCTGGCCCGCCAGCTGAAGCGCCTATAAACGGGAACCAGAAACCGATTGTGGGTTAGCCTACGGATCATGTAATCTTGAAGGGTTTGCTATCGAATTTGATTTTTCTGTTCGACAATACATTTCAACCTTCAATCCAAAACATTTAAGCCCCGAATTTCTTCAGCCTCTGCGCGTTCGCCATAGCCAGCGGCATCAGGTCAGTCGCTGCGATGCGCGGGCCCAGACCTCCGGCCATGCAGGCCCGTTCCCCAAATTGCTGAACGCGATCTGCCCGGCAATGTTTCGACCATAACAATACAGGCACCGGGTGCCAGCTATGATATTTCAGCCGGGCAGGAGTGGAATGGTCCCCGGTCACAATCACCACATCTGGATCCAATGCCATAAGCCTGGGAACGAGGCCGTCCACGCGCTCAATCAACCCGACTTTACGGTCAAAATCGCCGTCCTCGCCGGCGCTATCAATCGGTTTCATGTGCAGGAAGAAAAAATCATAGTCGTCCCAACGGCTCTCCAATGTTTGAAATTCATCTTCAAATTCGCCCCCGGTTGGCAGGACATCCATGCCAACCAGTTTAGCCACCCCGCGATACATGGGATAAGCCGCAATCGCGCCCGCTCTCAAGCCAAATACAGCTTTGAAAAGCGGCCAATCCGGCGGTTGGGAAAAGCCGCGCAGCAGGACCATATTGGCCGGATGGTGATCGGCTAGGATTTGGCGGGCCTGGTCAATAAATTGCTGGACCAGATCAGCCGTCTTCTTGGCGGCTTTGGACAATGGTTGGGGGACCAGTGGTTTCTCACCGATTTCCTGGGGATCCGTATCGGCCAGTTCCCCCGAAAGCCCCTCGCCGCGCAAAACCAGCAGGAAACGGTACTCTTTCACCGTCTGGACAAACACCTCCACACCGGGTAATTCAATCTGGCGCAGCAGGTCGCACAGCTCTTTATTCTTTTCCGAGGGAATGCGCCCAGCCCGCCGATCTTCTACCAAGCCATCATCGTCCAGGGTGCAAAAGTTACCGCGAGCCGCCACATCGTTCGGTTGTAGATCAAACCCGATCCCCAGTCCTGACAACACACCGCGACCCACCTGGTATTGAAGTGGGTCATAACCAAATAAAGCCAGGTGCGACGGCCCGCTGCCGGGCGTAATGCCAACCGCTATTGGTTGGTGTAAGCCCGTGATTCCCTCACTCGCTAACTGGTCGAGATTTGGCGTCTGAGCCGTTTCCAATTCCGTCTGGCCACCGGTTTGCATGGGCAATCCCCCCAATCCATCCATGACCAATAAAACGATCTTGGTTTTGGCTGGTTCAATCAGATTTTGAATAGTTTGGAAGTTCATTTTGTTCTCCACATCGGTTGCTCAGACTGGGAGGTAACCCGTTCGAAAGTCCCCCGCCAATCCAATATTCCTAGCTATTACCAGCATAACATACTCCATACAGCGCGTAAATAGATCAGGATATAGAATGATGGATATAAACCAGATACATCTTTGCAGTCAAAATAGACTCAAGGCAAGAGCCCAACCTACACCACATTTCATTTTCCACAACTTTTGTATGCTCTCGGATGTCGAGACTATATCTTTCTTCCATGAAATTCATTTGCATCCCATTGATCCGCAAGTAATATGCAAAATAAGATGTCTGGGTGGGCGTTCGCCCACGCTGACATCTTATTTTGTCATGACCTCCGAGTATTTTTATGAGAGAAGGAGAGTTTGTTGGCGAAGTCCGTTACAATGTCTCCTTGTTTCCCCTGACGCGTGGAAGTGGGGCGATATTTCCTATGCTCAGGTGTTGGAAGGGCGTGGAGAACTTGCAAAAATGAGTTCGCCAACAAACTCAGAAGGACACAATACCACCTGAAGTTCTCCCGCATGCTGCGAAACTTATCTGGTATCATCGGTAAATAATGCTTGCAGCAATAGCGCTGGGCGAAATCACCAGGCGCTTTCGCCCGATCAACCTTACCTGAATTGGGGGGAATGTCGGAGTGATCATGATGAAAATCAGTGTTGCCTTGGGCGGCGGTGGGGCCAAAGGAGCGGCTCATATCGGCGTATTGAAAACTCTAGAACAGCACCATTATCAGATAAAGGCTCTGGCTGGGACCAGTGCAGGGGGCATCATCGGTGCGATCTATGCGGCAGGTTTCGCACCCGATGAAATTCTTGATCGTTTCAAAAAAATAGAGGGGGGTTCTCTGTATGGCCGCCGGCCCGGCGACGGGCCATCCTTGCTGGGCGTTTCGGGGATCAATCAACTGTTGACCGAGATGTTAGGGCAGCGCAAATTCGACGATCTCAGGATCCCTTTTGCCGTCACTGCAGTCGATTTGATTACCGGGCAGGAAGTTATCTTAAATAAGGGCCGGGTAGTGGATGCAGTACTGGCGACGATGTCTTTACCGGGTATCTTTCCCCATCAAGAATGGGATAATTATCACCTGGTGGATGGTGGCCTGCTGGATCCTATACCCGTCGCACCCGCCCGGGCCCTGGCGCCTCATTTACCGGTCGTGGCGGTCGCCTTATCACATATGATCCAGGTCGATGATCCTTCCCTTTCGCCGCCTAAATTCCTGGCGCCGGAACCATTGTTAAGGCAAATAGCCCGCTTGCGCGTGGCCCAGGCATTCAGCATCTTCTTACGATCAGTCGATATCGGCAGCTGCGCTCTGGCAGAGCTCAAACTGAAGATTGATCAGCCGGAGGTCCTCATTCGCCCCCCGGTTGCTGCGATCGGCCTGCTGGACAGCGTCGATGTTGCCAAAGTGGCTGGATTGGGCGCTCAGGCTACCGAACAGGCGATCCCGGATCTACAGGCAGCTTTTAGCTGGAGGGCCAGACTGCGGCGCCGTTTTAGAAAACCGAATACCTGGATAACGTGAGTTCAGGATAACTCAAACCCGACGAGTGAAAGGTTTGTTGTGTTCGTTTTTAGGCGCTGTGCGCCAAAAAATGAACACAACATCTCTTTTTCGAGTTTAGCGCTGCTTATCCCGAATTTACGTTGGATATAAATAATTGCTCCAGCAATTGCGATCACATCCCAGCCGTCATCGGCAGCCATAACCGGATCCGGGTGTATTTTCCCGGTTCACTCTCCAGAGCCAGCGCGCCGCCGATCACGGCCATCATCGTAGAATGCAAAGCCAGGCCCTGTTCAGATCCCCTGTCCGCGCCTGAATCGCGCTCATCAGACGTTCTAATCCCCCCGCCATTGTCTTCCACTTCCAACTCGAGCCCATTTTCCAGCCTCAGCCGGACACATACGTTCAACGCCCGGGTTTGTGAAGATACCCGGGCATGGTTGGCTGCATTTCGCAGCGCCTCCCGGGCGGCATAATACAGGACTTCCTGCATGAACTTGGGCAGTCTCTGGGCTGCTTCCAGGGCAGACGGTTGAAACTCAAGCGAGACTGTATCAAATGCATCCGCGAGTTCAGTTTCCAATTCACTCCGAATGGCGCCTTCTAATCCAAGACTGGACAGAATGCGGGGATGGCCAGACGGGATTGCTCTGAGCAAATTGGATAAGTTGCGGTGCAGCTCGGTTAATTGGCCAAGCGTTTCCTGGACACTGACCTGCTCTACCAATTCAGGGTCAGTCAGGGCCAGCATGGCGGTGTGCAGTTGCGGCAATACCTCATCATGCAGTATGCGGCGGGTTTGCTGGTCAATGACCTGGCTTTGTGCCAGCCGCTGGCGCTGCAAGCGCATTAGCCTGCCAGCCATTTCTGAACTGGCCTGAGCATCAATCAAACGCTCACCTGCCAGGCGGGCGATCTCAATTTCTTCCTGGCTGTAGAGTCCACCGTCTTGCTTGGGCCCGAGCAAAAACAACCCGGTGAGCCCGCGTTCCCCCCACAAGGGTACGGCCCAGATAGCGCCGCCATAGCGGGTTCCATCCAGATGGAGGGCTGGACTCTGAGGGGAAGTAAATCGTTCCACCAGTTCGGCATCCTGAAGAGGCTGGCCGGTGCCGAGCGCATCTGGATAAACCATGGGTTTGCCCGAAAAAGGCGCTAAAGCACCCAGGGCCAGCAAGGTTCCGGACTGAGCTCCCAAAACATCCGCACATAAAGCTCGAAAAGGGACCAGCAGATCGACTGAAGTCCAGGGATTACCAGCCTCAACGTCCGAGATTTCAGCTGGGCTGGTTAACCGTTCATACAATCGGGGGCTGGCAATAAATGGTCGCAAACTGGCGATCAGCCGGTCCTGCTCAGCGTAGGCGCGCCAACTCAGCAGGGCAAAGAACACCGTCATCAAAAACGTCGACAAAAGCAATCCGTAAATCGACCGCCAGCCTGCCGCCTGGCTGGCTGCCACGAACAGGCCATACCCGGCCGCCAGGGCGATCGCCCAGCGCCAATAGCGCAGCAGGCCTCTTCGGGGCAGGCTTTTGCCGGTAAAAAGTTCGTAGGCCACCAGCGCTTGCCCTAAAAGAAGGACGGCGATCGCGATCAACCCCGCAATCAGCCCATCAAATAAACCAACCAGCTCCGTCATTGGTCGAGTGAAAACGCCTTGCCGGGCATTCCGGACAATCCACAGCATGATCCACCCAACCAGCAGGCCCACCGCCATCAGGACATAGGATACAGCTACCAGCCAGGGCCGGGCACGCAGGCGCGCTTGAGCACCGGACCACCGGTCCGTTGGCCCTGGCCGCCGTAGCACATTTAACGCCAGCCCGATACACAACAAAATGTAACCGGGATAAACCAGAATGAGCACGGGTATTCCCCAAACGGATAGTGTGGCATTGAGGTTGAGTGCCATCAACTGGGTAAGTGACGGCAGTGGGTTCGCATAGAGCAACAGCCCAACCAGAAGGATCAGCAGGGCGCTCATCCCTGCAAACCAGGGCCGCTGGCGACGGTGCATTGGCGAACCCCGATCTTCCCAGTATCCCCCATACCATAGAATTACCAGATACCAGGCATACGGTAAAAACAATACCGGCAACCACCCAATCCGCCACCAAATATTGATACCCAGGCTGAATTCTGCCGGCCCAAACCCCAGAATAACCGAATGACTGAGGAAAAATAGGCTCCCCAGCAACAAACCGCCTGCCGATAACCAGATTCCCCAGGAACGGCGCTCGGCATTCAACAATACGGTTAAACCCAACCAGAGCTGTAAAACTGTATTGAACAATGACAAAGCCAGAATCGCCCAATCCAGCCATAAGACGCCTGTCATTGCCAAACCACCCATTCGCCCCGCTCGTTCATCACGCGAGGGGTGCCATCTTCATCCCAGGCAATCAGCTGCCCGGCCCGTACGATTAATGCAGCCCTCGTTCGAGCGATCTTTTCATCTGTTGTGGAATCACTCAACCCCCAGCAAGCATAAATCTGTCCATTCGTACGGGAAATCGTGCGCTTGTCGCGAAAGCCCATCCTGGCGGCGATTTGCTCGTTCGTCATTCCATCCGCCAACATTCTGGCAACCATTTGTTCATTCTGTTCCAACAGTGCCATAGGCGATTGTTCATCTTTATGACGCACCTCATGGACCCGAGCTTCAATATCCGGATCGATAAATGACCGTCCGGCAAAAGCGTCCTGCAGCAGAGGTACGATCATTGCCGGTAACAAATAATTGGATTTGCGCACATACGCATAATGGCTCAATATGCCTGACTGGCGAAAATCCCGGTAATACACATCTTCATCCTGGATCGAATAGAATACGACTGGCATTCGGGGGAATTCACGCCGGATCGCGACAGCCGCCTGGATTCCATTCATTTCACCTGCCAGATGTACATCCATCAAAATGGCGTCCGGTAAACCTGTACCCTGTTCGATAGCATCCAGGCAATAACCCAGGGCCGCCTCTCCACTCGAACAAGCCTGCACGATCCGAACCTTGCCGGTAGCTTCAAGGCCGGCATTTAATGCCCGGCGCAGTTTTTCATTATCTTCAACCAATTGCACAGCCAGATTAGCGACCATCGGTCTCCCTGCCCTAGTGAAAAAGCAATATCGTTTATCTTGCAGCCATTCCAAAGTTCTGTCAAGCACTCAGGTGCCTGGACTTTGGTATTCAGGCGGTCGCAAAGCGTTGCCCAGATAGCTACAATCATAACAACAATAAGGCTTCGCAGCCATGGACCGAGCATCAAGGGTATACGAAAATATTGTGGATAATTATTTTTGGTGTTCGATTTGTACCGCTGAAGCCGCACAAATCGAACACCAAATCTATACACAGTTCGTGCACCCGATCATCAGCAGTCTTGGCAAGATTTCGACTCTTTGGGAATTCCTGTGATAGCAAGAAAGGTTGGATCCATGTCTCACGGATTAAAAGTAAAAATGATTTTACCGGCATTAACCGAAGCGAAGAGCCCCTATTGGCGACCGATCAAGTATTCCCTGTTCCCCCCTTTGGGATTGGCGACTCTGGCAGGATACCTGGATGACGATGACCAGGTGACCATACAGGACGAGCACGTGGAATTGCTTGACCTGAACGACCATCCAGACCTGGTGGCCATCCAGGTCTATATCACCTCCGCCTACCGGGCCTATGAGCTGGCCGATCATTATCGCCGTAAAGGTGCGCATGTCTGCCTGGGCGGCTTACATGTGACTTCCAATCCTCACGAAGCGGCCCGCCACGCGGATACCATCTTTCTGGGACCGGGCGAGGATACCTGGCCAGCTTTCTTGCAGGATTTCCGATCGGGCCACCCCAGGAAACTCTACCGTTCTCTACACCGGACCCTGGAAAGCTTACCGCCTATCCGGCGCGACCTGATCAAAAGAAATCTTTATATGGTGCCCAATTCCATCGTAGTTTCACGCGGCTGCCCCCATACGTGCGACTTTTGTTATAAAGAAGCTTTTTTTCAAGGTGGGAAATCTTTTTATACCCAACAGGTGGACCAGGCGTTAAGTGAAATTGAGCGGTTGCCCGGCCGTCATCTCTACTTTTTGGACGACCATCTGTTTGGCAATCCTCGTTTCGCAACATCCTTGTTCGATGGCATGCTCGGTATGGGGCGGTTATGGCAGGCAGCCGGCACTGTAGCAACCGTGCTCAAACCGGGGTTAATGGAAAAGGCGGCTGCCAGCGGGCTGCGGAGTTTGTTTGTCGGGTTTGAAACCCTGAACGCGGGCAATTTACGCAACCACCACAAAGTGCAAAATCTTCACAGCGACTATCAGGCCGCGATCAAGCGTCTGCACGATATAGGGGTCATGGTGAATGCCAGCTTTGTCTTTGGTATGGATGAAGACGATGAGGGCGTTTTCCAGCGTACGGTTGATTGGGCGCTTCATCAAGGCATCGAAACGGCCACTTTTCACATTTTGACCCCTTATCCGGGAACGGCTTTACATGCACGCATGAAAACCCAAGGCCGGATAACCAGCTGGAATTGGGATCGCTATGACACCCGGCACGCCGTCTATCAACCGCTAAAAATGAGCGCTGAGGCGCTTGAATCCGGCTACTGGCAGGCTTATCGAGATTTCTATCGCTGGAGTTCAATTTTCCAATCTGCCTGGACAAAAGCCAGTCTCACCGGCAAGCTGCGCCATCTGGCCTATGCCGGTGGATGGAAAAAATTCGAGCCAGTGTGGGATTGGGTCATCCGAGCCGGTCGGGTTACCCGTTTTCTGCCAGTTTTGGAAGCTGTCCTGGCAGGGTTCGGTCAGCCCGGCACGCAAGACGAGCAATCGAAAAATGCATTTCAGTTGAGTAAAGTACAAACAAAGTAAGGGAGTTCTCCACATCTGGGACTTATCACAGAATTCCCGAAAGACGGAAGCATTCAAATTGTGTAGATTGGGGTGTTCGGTTTAGGCGGATTTTGCTGCCCAAACCGAATACCCCATTATTTCTTCTACAACATTTGCATGCTCCCCGAAAGACCCGGCCGGTTATTTCCTCGACGATTGCGGTACAATTCAAACAATTACGCATGTGGTCTTCTCGTCAAGTCACTTTATAGGGGAGCGTGAGTGAAAGTTCGTTTTGTGTGGCGAAACCGCACATGAGGAACGCTTCACCCGCTTTTTCCTGAAGGATTGAAGCGAAGAGACCATTTTGGGAGAGGGAATGGAAAAACCACAAATTCTACTGACTAACGATGACGGGATCCGTTCTCCCGGGCTGTGGGCAGCAGCCAGTGCGCTCTCAGAAATTGGTTACGTCCAGGTGGCAGCACCGCGCGATCAATTTTCGGGTGCTGGACGGAGTATGCCGATCACGTCCGATGGTGTTATCTCAATAAAGGAAGTCGAGGTCAATGGCAAGACCTGGCAGGTCTACGCAGTTGGGGGGACGCCTGCCCAGACCGTGCAATACGCTATTCTTGAAATCCTGCCCACGCACCCTGACCTCCTGGTTTCCGGCATTAATTACGGTGAAAATGTCGGTACCGGTGTCACCGTATCAGGGACGGTTGGGGCTGCATTAGAGGGCGCTTCGCTGGGAATGCCATCCCTTGCTATCTCGCTGGAAACCGATGTGGAACACCATCTCTCATATTCCGACGAAGTCGACTTTTCCGCCGCAGCCTACTTCACCAAATTCTTTGGAAAACTGCTCCTCGAAAAGCGCTTTCCTGCTGATGTCGATGTCTTGAAAGTCGATGTCCCCAAAGACGCCACACAGGAAACCCCCTGGGAAGTAACCCGGATATCACGCAAGCGCTATTTTGAACCGGTGCCCCCCAGACGCTCATCCTGGGAAACGCCAGCCTTGATCGGCTATCAATTAAGCTCCGACCCCGAGAGCGACCGAGGCGATACAGACGCTTACGTCCTGCGGGTCAAAAAAACTGTCTCCGTCACCCCTCTAAGCCTTGACATCACCTCGCGCGTCGACCTGAAGGATTTTGAGCGTTTGATGCGTTCACTGGATAACCAGGGTTAGCTAACTGGCCATACTTATCAGCGACCGTCCAGAATCGCCAGCATACGGTCATGAACCCCCGGGCCGGCAGCCAGGATGGCATGTTGGCTCGAAGGGTTATGGATGATGTCATTCGGTTTTCCCTGCAAATCCGTGACCAAAGCGCCTGCCTCTTGGGCGATTAAACTGCCGGCAGCGATATCCCAACTATTCAACCGTAGTTCCCAATAACCGTCAAAACGCCCACAGGCAATGTAACACAGGTCCAGGGCGGCGGACCCAAGGCGGCGCACGCCTTGAGAGCGCAGCGCAAAGCGCCCATAATGATCCAGATTATTTTCGGGGTTGGTGCGAATATCGTAAGCGAACCCTGTTACCAGCAAGCTGTGATCCAAATCCTGCGGCGTGCTGGCTTGAATCGGGTGACCATTCAGCCAGGCGCCGTTTTCCCTTTCGGCGCTAAAACATTCATCCCGCATCGGATCATATACCACGCCTAGCTCCAACTTTCCATTCTGGGCATAAGCTATTGATACGGAAAATATCGGGATGCCATGCGCAAAATTTACCGTGCCATCAATCGGATCGATAAACCAGACGCAACAATCCCCGCCCTGATTGACACCGCTCTCTTCTGAAACAATGCGATGTTCCGGGAATCTCTGCCGGATTGCTTCGATCAGATATTTTTCTGATTGATAATCCACATCTGTCACCAGGTCAATCGTGCCCTTGTAGTTGATCTTGAGATGATTCGCCATCGTTGGACGGGCTTCGTAGCCATCTTTTAATATTTCTCCGGCCGCCCGGGCCAGTTTTTCCAAATCTGCTCGTGTAGGTTTCAATGTTTCTCCTCGTGCAATCATAATTATCAAGACTATACTACGCACCCATCAAATCAGATTCTTTTGATCAGGGGGAATTTCACTAACTATCTTGGCAATGTCACATTCGAAGAAATCTCCCCAATTTTGATGTATGTGGCGGGCAGCCGCCCGCCACATACATCAAAATTGGGGTATCTTGTTTGTTAATGTGACATTGTCGAACTATTCAAGCAGTACCTGAAATCAGGTAAACTCCCCCAATATTTCCCTGCGTGATGCAGTTCGGAATGTCACAAATCGGTGGGATACTGATCCATCAGGCGATATAGATCGTCCAATTCAGCCTGAATTTGATTGCGATGATCGCTAGCTTCTTTGAGAAGCGCCATGAAAGCTGATTTTTGGCTCTCTGGCAAGGTTCCTAACAGTCGTTCGATCCGTTTGATCTGAACATTCTTATGACGCAGCTTGCTTTCCAGGCGGTCTCGATAGCGCTGGTAAAATTCCTGATCCTCCATTGGCGCCGGAATAACCGGTGGTGCCATGGTCAACACTTCCGCAACCGTGAGCAAAAATTCTTCAGTGTCCACCGGCTTTTCGAGGAACCGAACTGCACCCAGATTCATCGCAAACTCTTTATCTTCCGGGGTTACGTAAGTGGCTGATAGGAAAATAATCGGGATTTGGGAGGTTTTTGGCTGACTGCGCAGGTTATGGGTCAGGGCAAATCCATCCAGCTTGGGCATTAAGATATCGGTAATAATCAGGGCCGGGTGCTCCGCTTCAATTTTTTCGAGAGCTTCCTGGCCATCGCGAGCGGTCATCACCGGATAGCCTTTAAATCGCAAAGTTACATCCAGTAATTCCAGGATGTTTGGAACATCTTCAACAACCAGCAGGGGGCCATGGGGAATTGTCATTCCAATTATTGTATCCCCTTTATAAATCCATTCCCAGACAAATTTGCAAGCCTCATTGGGAATTCCTGTGGTGGTACCCCAGATTTGGTGGTGGGATTGGGCGGCTATACCGCCCAATCCCACCACCAAATTCATCCCTTTTTGGATTTTGTGAAAACCCTGTTTTAGCAGGTCGTCTCTACTTGAGTTTTTCAAAACTATGCGGTTTGTTGATCACCTCTCGGCTCGTATTTCGGCCACCAGCTGATCGAAAAACTCCGCCAGATAGCGATGCCGTTGCTCAGCTATCGCCCGCGCACTTTCTGTATACATCTTATTCTTTAATTGGCTCAATTTGAATAAATATTCGTGATAGGCGCTGTATCTCTCTCCCGGTTGTGTCCTGCCGGAGCGGATGAAATTTTGTGAAGGTGGCGCGTAGGCTGGATTATGATCCATGGCAGCATACGCAATCGCGCGCGCCACGCCAATGGCCCCAATTGCATCCAGCTTATCCGCGTCAAATAAGATCTGCGCTTCCAAAGTGCCTGGCGATTCGCGTTGATCGCGATAGCGATGCGCCCTGATACAGTGCTCCACTGCTAAGATATCTTGCTCCGTCCAGTTTTCAGCCTGCAAAATCCGGCGGGCAAAGTTGGCTGAGGCGTGATGGTGATTCTCGCGTTCTGTCTCTTCGGGTTGAACATCGTGCAGCAGTGCGGCGGCCCTCACAATCTCCAGATTCGCACCTTCGATTTTGGCCAGGCGTTCCGCCATCTGAACAACCCGCAGAACATGGTCAAAACCATGAACCGGGTCATCCGGATACCAGCCGCGTACTTGTTCAAGTGTCAACACGGGTCGGTTTCCCTAGAAAAATCGGATTGCCCACAAAATGAACCCCAACACCAGGATGAAGAAACATCCAGTGGCAAAAACCTTGAACGCCAGGCGTAGAATAAAACGGAGCACGCCCCAGACCAGGAGCAACACTATGATGATGATCGCTATCTGGATCCAGGAATTCCCATTGGCTCCGGACTGAACCAGGCTTGAAATCATCATAACCAAAGTATTCATATTCATCATCTTGTATCTGCGAGTAAATGGAGCTCTGTTTTTCGTTGGAGCTCACTTTATACCGGGTATATGTGTCCTTTTTTAATTACCGTCTGTACCAGGTTAGTCCCAAAGCGGTAGCCCAGATTCCGGTAGTCAGGAACTGATAGGATCAACATATCAGCCTGTTTGCCAGGTTCCAGGGATCCGATCCGATCCGCCCGAGATATGGCTGCCGCAGCATTAATTGTGGCTGCTGCAATCGCCTGCGCCGGCGTCAATCCAAGTTTGCGACAGGCCAGCGCTAACACAAACTGCATGCTTTCACACCACGCTGTTCCCGGATTGAGATCAGTCGCCAGGGCCAGAAATCCATCTCCGGCCAGAATTTTTTTTGCAGGCGTATAGTGTTCCTCAGCCAGACCGAAAGGCGTACAAGGCAAGGCAACCGCGACGGTGTTGCTGGCAGTCAATCGATCGATATCCGCAGAAGAGGTTTTCACAAGGTGATCGGCTGACGCAGCGTTCAATTCGACAGCTAAACTCGCGCCTCCAAGATTGTCGAATTCATCTGCATGAATCTTCAGAGGAAAGCCAAGGGTTTTGGCCTTCGTCAGAATCTGGCGCGACTGCTCCAAATTGAAAGCGCCTGTTTCACAAAAAACATCCACAAACGGCATGTTCCGATACGGAGCGTGGGATGGCCACCAATCATGCAACAAAGGCAGCATTGTGTCTGCTACCAGTTGGGTGTAGGCGTCCGGGTCGTGCCGAAACTCAGGGGCTATCGCATGCGCCCCTAAAAAAGTGGCGGCCAGTTCCAGGGGGCCTTCTTTATCCAATGCCAGTAAAGCTTGCAGCATACGCAATTCGGTGGCAGTGCGCAATCCGTAACCAGTTTTAGCTTCGGCGGTCGTAGTTCCGAAGGTGAACATACTCCACAATCGCGGCCGGGTCTGATTGAGTAGCTGCTCGTACGAGGCCGTCCTGGTTGCCCTGACTGTAGAGAGAATTCCTCCTCCCGCAGCCAGAATCTCCAGATAGGTTTTTCCCTGCAAGCGCATTTCGAATTCGGCCGCCCTATTCCCCGCCCAAATGGCGTGCGTGTGTGGATCAACAAAACCCGGCATCACCACTTTTCCGCCCGCATCCAGGAGTGGCTCATCTGGATAGGCTTCTCGCAATTCTGAACTGGTTCCAACCGCGCTGATTTTTTCACCCTGGATCAGGACTGCCCCATCCGAGATAAGCCCCAGATCGCCCAGCCGGCTGCCACGTTGGGGACCACCGGCCAGGGTAAGAAGTTGGGATGCGGAATGAATAAGCATGGGTATGTACAGTTCAATCGTATGGGATCCAACGCGCTTAAAAACGTTGCTTTTCCGTCATTATGCCACGGTTACCGGTCTTTGACAACCAGACGAAAGTGCCCGATCAGGGCTTTCACAAGAATGAGAAAATGTGGTTGGTGATGGGCGGCTAAGCCGCCCATCACCAACCACATTCTTTACTTTCAGGCCTTGTTGGCGGAAAGACGATCGACTTTGTTAAAGCCGTGAGTTCCCGATCCAGGGCTTTAACAAAGTCCAAAAAATGATGTATCTTGGCCGGCAACGCCAGATTAATTTTACGTCAGAACCGCCCTGAAGTACTCAGGAGTGGATCAAATCGGAGTAAAATGGACTTATTCGCGCGGATACTGGGCCTTCCGTGAATTATGTGGGCATCTATCACTGCTCTGTCGCATTAATTCCAACGAATGGCCAGTGGTATTACGCCAATTGAGAACGTATTAACTGCCGGGGCTTCAATTTGCCCCGAAACTGTACTTACCTTGACGATGACGCATAAATCACGAGAAACGCGGATTTTGGGAGTTTGACAGGCTCCCGCCAGGTGTTCAAAATGGGAAATTTCTTAGCATGCGACATGGTCAGGTCACTCATGATCACAGGAGGCTATTCTATGCAACAGGATTATCGGATAGAGCGCGATTCGCTGGGGGAATTACAAGTGCCCAAAGATGCCTTATATGGCGCTCAAACCCAGCGGGCGGTTAATAACTTTCCTATCTCTGGCTTGCGGCCCTGGAGGGCGTTTATCTGGTCGATGGCCATCATTAAACGAGCCGCGGCTGAAGTAAATCGGGATTTAGGGTTGCTGGAACCTGAAAAGGCTTCGGCAATCATTCAAGCGGCTGAGGAAGTGATGGATGGTCAGTGGGATGATCAATTCGTGGTTGACCCTTTTCAAGCCGGTGCTGGCACCAGCCATAATATGAACACCAATGAGGTAATCGCCAACCGTGCTACTCAAATTTTAGGTGGTGATCTGGGACAATACCTGGTTCACCCGAACGATCATGTCAATATGGCTCAATCCACAAACGATACGATCCCCACCGCGATCCGGTTAGGCGTTCTCTGGCGTCTGGATGAGCTCCAGGACGCGATCAAAACCTTGTCCCAGGTCCTGGGCCAAAAAGCTGCCGAATTTGACGACATTGTGAAGTCAGGGCGCACTCATTTACAGGACGCGGTCCCCGTGCGAATGGGTCAGGAATTTGGTGGTTATGCCAAAGCTGTTCAGCGCGACGGCGACCGGATTTTCCGATCCGCGGAAGGGCTGAGACGCCTGGGGATTGGCGGCACGGCAACCGGAACTGGCCTTAATGCACATCCGGAATATCACGCTCGGATGGTGAAGCGTCTATCCGATTTGAGCGGACTAAAGCTCTATACCTCCGATAATTTATTTGAGAGCATGCAATCAATGGCTGATGCCGCCGATTTCTCAGGTTCGATCCGAACGCTGGCAATTACTTTGACACGAATTGCAAACGACATCCGTTTGCTGGCTTCAGGACCTTCCACAGGCCTGAATGAAATCCAATTACCCGCTGTGCAGCCCGGCTCCAGCATCATGCCGGGCAAAGTGAACCCGGTCCTGGCAGAAATGCTCAATATGGCTATGTTTCATATTCAGGGATGCGATCACGCTGTCGCCCTCGCCGCTCAGGCTGGTCAATTGGAGCTTAATGTGATGATGCCCATCATCGCGCATAACTTGTTTGAAATGATGCAGGTCGCGATTGGCGCGATCAGCGCATTCACCGATAAGCTGGTGCGCGGGCTTCAGGCTAACCGGGAGCGCGCCGAGGGCTGGCTGGAACGGAATGCCATCATTGTCACCGCTTTAAATCCTGTCATTGGTTATTCTGCAGGTGCCGCAATTGTTAAACAATCGTTGGCAAGCGGCAGGACCGTCCGGGAGATAGCTCTGGAAAAGGCTTCTCGCGGAGAATTGATCCACAGCCACGATAACCGGCCGGTCAGTGAAGATGAAATTAAATCAGCGTTGAGCGATATGCGCCATTTGACCGAAGGGGGTATCGCTGGTTAGCATCTTCCGGAACTTTTGGAAGTGCTTCCGATTTGGCTTCTTTTACATAGACTTTATTGCTTTTCGGGCCAAGCCTTTTTATTATAAGCTCGGGCAATTCTCAACACTGGGGTGATCGGATACTACGACTATCCAGTGTTCAGCCGTCAAAGCTATTACCCACAGCGATTTCAGTCTGGCAGGTACACTTTCAGCGGAAACAATTGAGGCAGTGAATGGAACCATCAAATATCCTGGTCATCGAAGATGATGACATCGTAGCTCGGACAATCGAACGCAGCTTAAGAGTACACGATTTTCGCGTCATGCTCGCCAGCAGTGGTGTAGAAGGATTAAAACTGGCGCGCCGCCGGCCTCCCGATCTGGTCATCCTCGATATTATCATGCCCGGCATGGATGGCTATACCGTTTGTCGGGAAATACGCGCCGATCCGTTGCTCGACTACATCCCGATTTTATTTTTAACCGCGAAAATCAAAGACGAAGATAAAATAGCCGGATTTACGGCTGGAGCAGATGATTATCTTTGCAAACCCTTCAATATCGATGAATTAATTTTGCGGGTGCGGGCCATTCTCCGGCGCACCCAAAAATTAAGAGATGTAAAAGCCACTTTAGAAGCGGAGGCGGCTGCTAACGCGGCCAAAATCGAAACTCAAGAAGCCTCCACTTCGAGCAAAGCTCCCAATACCCAGGAACAAGAATCGGCCAATAACCGCATTACTGTGGGCGCCTTTATTCTGGATACAAGCTCGTTTGAACTTCAAACACCAGACCGGGGCTGCATCCGGCTTACACCGGTACAATTTGATCTGCTCCATCACCTGATGAGCCATGCTGGTGAAATCTTTACCCCTAGCCGGCTGCTCGATGAAGTTTGGGACTATCCATCCGATACAGGCAGTCCGGATTTAGTTCGTGTTCACATCAAGAATCTGCGGGAACGTATCGAGGCTGATCCGCGCTCGCCCGCTTTTATCCAAACCGTGCCAGGGTATGGTTATACCGTCAGCGCTGAAATTATCGAATGAATTCAAAGTCCGGTTATTCGCACTCATCAACCAATCCGCTGGCTGATCTGCTCGTGAAAGAATTCCGGACCTGCCAGGATCTACACTATTTAATCCGGGAAGAACGCAGAGCCGTACTGAACCGTGATGAACGGATCGTTGCTGCTTTAGCCATCCAAAAACAAAGACTGGTTGCGGAACTGAACCAATTAGATTTGGCTGTTAAGCGCAAAATCGAAGATATTGGGCGGGGAATGACTTTGAAAGATAACGCCCACACCCTGCCACCCCCAGCCAAGATTTTGGCAGAGTATGATCGCGAGACACTCGGCCGTCATAATAGCTTGTATGAGGGCATCCTGGCGCTCAAAGAGATCATTTCAGCAATGGACTCGGTCAATCAGACTTTGGCTGTACCTGTTTCTAGCAATCAACCCCAATTTCTCCCCTGATGGGTTTGTCCATTCAGGGTCAAGCCAAATGCCACAGTGTTAATTGGCCTTTTGGGTTATTTGCCAGGTGGATCTGCCCACGATCCCAATACCAAACCCCTATCTTGTGAATGCCCTGGCATACAGCGCGTGGGAGCACTCAAATTGTTTGGATTGTGGTGTTCGGTTTGTGCGGCTAAAGTCGCCCAAACCGAACACCACATTTTTCTTCTACAACATTTGCATGCTCACCAGAGCGTTTTATATCTTGCTTTTTTTAACGTTTTTTGATATCATTCGGTTAACGAGCGTCCGGGTGCCCCCCTCACCCGGGCGTTCGTTACTTTAACCGCCGGGTAACAACCCCGTCCTTCAATCACTTTTGCTGCCCTTATCATCGGAATGATCGCCTGGACCAAGAATAATAACCTGCTCGATCTGGCTCCAGGCGGTTTGAAATGCTTTTACGACCTCTGGGTCGTAAATACTGCCACTGCCTGCAACGATCTGCTGATAAGCTGCTTCGATACTTAACGCTGGCCGGTAGACACGTTCCGTGATCATCGCATCCAAAGCATCCGCTACGGCTACAATCCTGGCTTCGATGGGAATATCCTCGCCGGCCAGACCATCGGGATATCCTGAACCGTCCCAGCGTTCGTGGTGGTGCCGAATAACCGGGATCACAGGCTCCAGGTAGGGGATATTTTCAATCAGCCGGGCCCCGATCTCCGCGTGCCGACGAACTTCGAACAATTCCGATTGAGCCAGAGGTTGAGTACTTTGTAATATTTCATCCTGGATCAATATTTTTCCGATGTCATGTAACATACTGCCAAACTTCAGTGCGTTGGCTTGAATTTGCTGGGGATCGAGCTGTTCGGCAATGAGATTGGCATAAGCTGCCACCCGCTCAACATGGCTCGGGCTGTAATGGTCCCTTTGTTCGATCGCATTTGCCAACATTTCCAGGGCAGCCCGATAGGATTGTTCGAGCTGCGCCAGATACACCTCCTGGCTGCGTGATAGCCGAGAACGAACTGTCGCCAGCAGTTCTTGCCTCAGAACTGGTTTAACCAGGTAATCTTCCACGCCAACCTGCTTTCCCAGGAATATATCGTCTCGCTCGCCCCTGGCTGTCAGGAAAATAAATGGGATGCCAACCCAGGCCGGGTGGGCCCGCACTTGGTTAAAGAAGGCATATCCATCCATTTCTGGCATAGCTATATCCGACAGGATCAGATCGGGATAGTTACTTTCCATGATCTCAAGAGCTTGTAATCCATGCGCAGCAGTCAGCACTTTATAGCCATCTGCCTCCAGGATAATCTGTAACCCGGTCCGCATGACATCATTATCTTCTACGACCAGAACAATTTCATCAGACATAATCGCCACACATTTGCGTCAATCAGCTACTATTCCCAGGTAATCTCACCGTGATACGCGAGCCTTGTCCAAATTTGCTCTCGATATCAATTTTGCCCTCATGCAGGTCAACAATCTCTTTAACAATCGCCAGTCCCAGGCCAGTTCCATGGATATTCGATTGGCGGACTTTTCTTCCCCGATAAAAACGTTCAAACAAATGAGGAAAATCTTCCGTCTCGATTCCCATGCCGGTATCTTCCACTTCCAGGCAGACCCAATTTCCCGACATATACGTGCGTACACAGACGACGCCTTCGAAAGTGTAACGCAGGGCATTGGAAACCAGGTTGGTCACCACCCTTGCCAGTTGATTCGATTCGCCTCTGACATAACCCATCCCAGCCCCTCTCTCAAATACCAAAGCTAGATTCGATATATCCGCCATTGGTCGATGGGCTTTGATAACCTGTTCAACCACTGAGTTAAGATCGACGGGAGTAAATTCTGGCCGTTTGCCTTTCCCCATCGTTAAGCGAGAAAGGTCCAAAATATCCTCGACTAACTTCCGAAGCAACTGGCTTTGCTCCTTGAGCACTCCCAGATACTGGGCGCCTCGTTCTGGTGGCGCATCTTCTAATAGTTCAAGATACAGGCTGATATTACTGGTAGGTGTCCGCAGTTCGTGAGAAACGTCAGACACAAAGATGTCTTTTAACCGGTCCAGTTCTTTTTGCCGGGTAATATCTCGCTGGCTGCCTACATACCCGACCATCTGCCCCGTTTGATTGGTGATTGGCGCTACAGTCAACTGGATATCGTAATTGCTGCCATTTTTATGGCAACCCACCAGTTCACCACTCCAGACTTTTCCCTGCGCCAGGGTCGAGCGCATGTTTTCCATTTCTTTCGCAGGGTTTTGATCCTGCAGCAACATGTCTAATTTTTTGCCATACACATCTGAGGCGGAATAACCCGATTGCTCTTCATACGCCGAATTTACCGTCCGGATCGTCCCATCCGTATCGGTCACGATCACGCCATCGCCTACAGAAGCCAATATCGCCTCTACACGTTCTTTGGCATCATGCAGTTCCGCGGTTCTTTCTCTAACACGTTGCTCCAACACGTTCGCGTATTGCCTCAGTTGTGTCAAAAGATGAATATTTTCAATGATCGGGCCAATCTGCCGGGCCAAAATCCTCAAAATATCAATATCTTCGCCGCTGAACAAATCACCGCCATATTTAGGTCCCAAAGCCAGCATCCCCTGGACCTGGGAATGGCCGATAATGGGAACCCACAGATGGTCTTGCTCAGTATGCAAGAGCTCATGCTCTTCAGGTGTGAAAGCTGCTTCCGATAAAGCCTGACGTAAGGAAGAACGGCCAACTTCATCGCCTAAATTTAACAAAAAAGCCAGGCTGCTTCTGGGTAAAGTAATACTGGAGAGGGCCGATTTTTGTGCCAGCTTCTCACGCGGGGCTACCTCGATCACCGTCAAATTGCCATCCAGGTCCCGCAAGAATACACAGGCATCCTCCAGACGCAAGGTAGCTGTTAACCGATCGGCTATCGTCTGAGCCAACTGGCGCAAGTCAGTGATTTGTTCGAGGTTTTGAGACAAAAATGTTACCGCTGAACGATAATCATACCAGCCGCCATAAAAAACCGTGTCAACCAGCCGCTGGACCTGGCGACTGAATGGCACATAGATACTGGCTAATAACAACACCAGAACAGTGTTGATAAATGGGTCTGCTGCTAACGGTTCAGGCAGCCAACGGTGCAGAAAAGCGTACAGAATCAAATAAATGCCACCTAATACCGAGTACACAATAATAAATGTGGCCCCGCGGTTGATATGCTTCTCAATTTCAATCAGCCGGTGTCGGAAGATGGCATAGCCGTAAGTAAGCGGAATAATCCCAAGCAGCAGAAATCCGTAAGGATAGGGAATGATTGTTTCTTTGAACAAGGCATCCGGCAGGATCGTCAGCTGGATGAAGGCTAACAGGCTGAGCACTTCTCCCAACACAACAATCCGGATCTGACTTCTGACTCCTGGTGAGATCGCGTGACGATACGTATAAATCAATAGCCCGACCACAATGAGCAGGTTGAAGGCCAGAAATAATTGCACCACTGCAAATATCTGGGCAAACAAGGGGCTGGTTCGAACAGACAGCGAACCGGGCAATAAATAAGCAATTCCCCCTATCCCTGCAATCAGATATAGAGACGTTAGTAGATAGCGGTTACCGCGAAAAGTAGTTTTCTGGGGAAAATATAGATGAAAATGGACAGCCAGCGGCCCGATCAGCCATAGAAAGGAATAAAAAAGACCAGGGGCCCAAGAAGGGCCAACCGAGGATACCGACCCGGTTGTAATCAGCATTGCGCTGGCCAGGAAAAACAGAAAAAACGGATTGGTCGCCTCGTAAGCTGGTTTAAATGCCTGTACTCCAACCCCTGTGCCCCAAAAAATTAAAGCGGTCAACATAGGCGCCAATCTGAATAATATTTCTTCGAATGGCGGATCCGTCAAGACAATCGAAGTCGGTGATAAGTTGATCGTTTCTTTTGATTAAGAGCGTAACCGTATCGCCGGCATGTTTCCCCGCATAAAAGGGGTTTGCTTCCGAGAAAGCAACACCGTCCAGCTGGACAATTGTATCGCCCGGCCAGATTACTTTGGCCGTCGGGCTGTTCAAATCAACCTCGCCAATCAGGCCCGTTGCGTGAAAGCTTGTGATCCCATCGTAAGGATGGATCACACCCAGCCATGCTGCCCAAATGAGATAGACCAGGGAGGCGAGTGCAAACACGAATGGAACGCTGATCCACCAGCGATGCGAAGATTGGATCGTTATACCTCTGACGAAGTGCTTTCATCCTGCTATCATTTTAACACAGCAACACATTCGCCAAACTGCTAATGCTGTTGGTGGCGATATAAAATACCTGACAATCTCGTTAATTCTTTTTTGATTGTGATAGGTAAAAAAGATGATGGGGATTTTCGGGCAGAGCCCGAAAATCCCCATCATCTTGTCTTAGCTACAGGTTTTACCAAAACTCTGAGAGAGCTACTAAATAGAACGCAGGTCTGGCAAAAGTTCAATTAATTGTTTTTTTTCAGGAGGGGCTGGACGCCCCTGATCCAACCCAGCCAGGGCCAGTTCCCGATGTCGTTCAACCTCAATTGTCAGATAAAGTGCAGCGCCGCTTTGTTCCAGCAGCTCCAATAGTTCCTCGCTTACGCTGCTGTCCGGGTCTGGCGTCTCTGCAAGCAAACCCAGGAGTCTTTCTAACCGGTATCGCTCTTCCCCGGTGTAGACGTCCAAAGCATAGGCCGCCGCAAATGATCGTAGAATTCCCTTGGGCTCGATGATTTCACCCTCTTCAATCGCTCGAAAATCCTGAAGATCATCCAGGAGCTGGACCAGCATACCAAAGTGATGACCATATAAAGCAAAACCTTCCAGCCGCTCGCGCTCACCGCATGCCAGGCGGGCGCCGGCCCAACTCGCCAGGCCGAAAAACTTTCCCGACTTACTTGCGGCAATCTCCCAGTAATCTGCCAAGGTCAACCGGGTCAGCGTCAAATCCCGGTGCTGCCCCGCGCTCATGTGCATTAATTGAGTGAAAAAGCGCTTGTGGATTTCCTGGGCAACGCCAGGCTCAACCGGCCGGTCAAACAATCCATTTAAAGCCAGTGTTGCGGTAAAAAATAATCCGCTGGCTGCATTCAGACCGGCAGCCGGGCCCATCTCTCGCCACCATTGGTCAGGGATGTCCTGATCCTCGACGCTATCGAACACATGCGCAGCGATATTAAACAATAACCAGGCCGACGAGATCTCATCGGCCCAGTCCGATCCTCCGCCAACCGCACTGCAGCATAAGTTAGGGATTGTCACCCATTTCAGCCGGCTTGCCCCTCGGGGATCACTTTTAAGTGAACGCGCTGGCAACGCCTGCCTCATGGCCTCAATATAGTCCGGCCATGCCGCAGACGCTGCCCAAATAGACTGAATTTTACCTGCTATACGTTTCAGGGTACTCTCTGACAATTAGACGTACCAGGACATACCATCAGTGCTGCCGCCAACCAGGGAAAACGGGGTCTTCTCTTGATCTTTCCGCTTCAAACCTTTGGAAAGGAAATTCATTTCTTCCTGGCTGAGTCTCAGGCCACGAGCTGCCAGGGCTGCTTCCGGATCGGAGCGCCATTCTGCGGCGAATTGATCATCGTTCGAAATGTTGTAGACTACCTGGGCGAGAGTCATCTTGTATTCTCCTTTACTTGCTGTGGTGTTGGTTGGCTTTTTCCGATTCATGCGGACTGCGGCATTACGAATAACGAGGGCACCCCTCGGTATTACCGGACAAACTATTTACTTACACAACCTTACAAAAACGATAGTTCAAAAATAGCATACCGGGTTGCACGAGTTCAAGTGACATTCGTCATATATCTGGCATTTACGCAAGTTTTACGCAGATATAGGGGCATAAATATTGCAGTGACTTTCTCGCCGCAATATTTCTTGCCAGCGAATTTAATCCCGTCCGTTTTTACCGCCGTCGCAATAAGGGCCCAGCCAGGCGCCTCCCCCTATCCTGGCAGTTATAAAAATGAATGTACGCCGATTTTGGTTCTCCCGGAAACTCTGTGAGCGTTCCCACTTATCTACAGCATAAATAGAAAACCGCCCATCTGTTCAAGATGAGCGGTTCTGCCTGAGAGGCGACGACGGGATTTGAACCCGTGATCAGGGTTTTGCAGACCCTTGCCTTACCACTTGGCCACGTCGCCATAAGAAAATGGCTGACGGCAAATGGCTCGCTGATTATCCAGCCATCTGCCATCAGCCATTTTTGGGAATACAGAGCGGGCAACGAGACTCGAACTCGTGACCTTCTCCTTGGCAAGGAGGTGTTCTACCAACTGAACTATGCCCGCAATATCGGCCCAGCGTCAGGCCGAGAATGCCGAGAGCCAGAATCGAACTGGCGACACCGCGATTTTCAGTCGCGTGCTCTACCAACTGAGCTATCTCGGCCCAAACGTTTTGGCTCAACTTCTCGAATACGCTATTTCTCGAGAGCGCCCCTATTTTAACCATATGTGGATGGCTTGTCAAGCACACTTTCACAGCACACTTTCACTGCCAGATCGGAGTTTGACCGTTAATCGTCAGCGCTCGAATTTCAATCCAGGCTGGTTCAGCATTTTCCAGGCTCCCAAACCGTAACCGCCCGCTGGCAGGAAAGGCTGCATATTGATTGTCGATCCACAACACAAAACCCAGCGGTGGATTGGGGGTTACATTCGGGACAAAAATCCTTCGTTCATCGATTTCAAAAATGACCTGATCGCCCTGCCAATCCAAAAAGTAATCATGCCAGAGAGTTGGGTCAATGGCTAGGCTCTGGCTGTCCTCTTGGATCAATGTGGCTATCCATTTCCGCAAAATACGGGCTAGCGGGGGGACTGCAAACAGGGGAAATAGGGGCGCCGCCATTGCCAGGCGAAGATTTGACCGGGGTAAAGAGGTAAATGTGGCCGCCAGGGCGCCATTAGCCGGCAAATCATCCCGGAAAGATAAATAATTTTGCGGAGAGGCGAAAAAATACCAGGTGGTTTCCGGCAAGACTGGCAGCCTTAGCATTTCAACCCCGGTTAGAATAGCCAGCCCGAAAGGGTTATTCCAAAATCCAACCCCCCAGGTACCAGGAATCTGGGCAGAGGATGCCCGCATTTGGACGCGCACCTGACTGCCCGGATGCCAGAAAAAATCCTTGCGCGGCCGGCGACCGTAATCATCCAGTTGCGCCAATCGATACTTGCCAGACGGGCCGGCAGGGATTTGCAGCCTGAGGACCCCGGGCGTTATCTCATAGATGTCTGCTCCCGGGGTTAAGCTCGATCGCAGTTTTGGTGTTTGAACATCCATGCTTTTCCCTAGAATGGCATGAGTGGATCGTGAAGCCGGTAAAGGACAGCTTATAAAACTCATCGATTGAAGGCGAAATAGGCCAGACAACGCGTGCAGTGGATACTTTCACTGTACCTATCATATCATTCATCAATACCGTCTCAACCCCAAAATGTCTTGAGGATTGTATCCTTATCTCATGAAATCCTCAGAGGTCATGGCAAAATAAGGTTTCAGTGTGGGTGAACGCCGTTTCTTCCCGTTCCTGTGGGCGGGATAGAAGAGTATGAACTTCACTAAATGATTTCGCCAACAAACTCTGATGGGTAAAGTATCGCCTTGCCTGGGTGCTATTTTTGACGTTCTATCATGCTATGATGTATAATCCTAAAGGGTTAAGCATCGCTGGCCTGGCGGGTATTCTGTAAGAAGAAAGAATGTTCCGCACTGCAGCCATAGCATGAAATGGCTTAGCCATACGGATAAAGGAGACTTATGGAAATTACCTGGTATGGGCATTCCTGCTTTCGCCTGACGGAACGAGGGATGGGCACGGTGGTGACCGATCCCTATGATCACGAGATAGCAGGCTACGAACCACTAAAATTGCGCGGTGATATCGTGACCATCAGCCACGATGCACCTGGACATAACTTTGAAACCGCCGTCAAAGGCAGGTCGCACACTTTAACTGGTCCGGGAGAATACGAGATCGGCGGCGTTTTCATCACTGGAGTGCAGACCAACGGGGCCAAGAAAAAGTCACTGACTGAATTGCGCAACACCCTCTATGTCTTTGATTATGATGGAATCACAGTCGCTCATCTGGGGGATCTTCAGCGAGTGCCCAGCCAAACAGAAATTGAAGCATTGGGCAATGTACATGTGGCGCTCGTTCCGGTTGGCGGCGGTGGTGGATTATCTCCTGCCATGGCAATCGAAGTGATCAGCCTATTAGAACCAGGGATCGTGATTCCCATGCATTACGGTACACCTGCCAGCAAGATCAACCTGGCGCCTGTCAGTAAATTTCTGAAGGAAATGGGTCTGGGAGAGATTGCACCCCAACCATCCTTGAAAGTTGGCAGCGGTTCGGTCCCCGATGAAACCCGGGTCGTCCTTTTGGAATATGCCCAGTCATAGGATAGGAGGATCACCATGGCAGTCAAATTAATAATGACCTGGGATATCCTCCCCGGACGAGAGCAGGATTACTTTGAATTTGTTGTCAGGGATTTCATTCCGGGTTTGCAACGGCTTGGGATGGACCCTAATGATGCCTGGTTTACCATGTATGGCGATCAACCTCAAATTATGACTTCAGCTCAGATGGGCAGCATCTCGTCATTGCAAAACATTCTGGATTCCCAGGATTGGGATGGGTTGACCCATCAGTTGCTCGATTATGTCGAAAATTTCAATTACAAGATTGTACAGGCCAGGAGTGGTTTTCAGTTGTGAATCGTCCGCTTCTGGCCGATCGATTGCTGGCCTGGTATAAAAAAAACGCCCGTGATCTGCCCTGGCGTGGGCATCCTGACCCTTACGCAATCTGGGTCTCAGAGATCATGCTCCAGCAAACTCGCGTTGAAACTGTAATTCCATATTTTGAACGTTGGATGGATCGTTTTCCAACGATTCAACTCCTGGCCGAAGCCCCTCAGCAGGCAGTTCTATCCATTTGGGAAGGGCTGGGCTACTATCGCCGGGCCCACAACCTCCAAAAAGCGGCCAAACTCCTGGTCAAAGAACACGATGGAGAACTCCCTCGCGATACGAAAACCCTTCGGTCGCTTCCCGGGATCGGCAGGTACACGGCAGGCGCTATTGCTTCGATAGCCTTTGGGATGGATGAACCTGCATTGGATGGGAATATCCGGCGGGTGCTTGCCAGGGTGTTTAATGTCAGCGAACCTGCCCGCTCCCCTGCCGGCGAGAAGCGCTTATGGGCCCTTGCCCGCCAACATTTACCGCTTGGGCAAGCCAGCGCTTACAATCAGGCCTTAATGGATTTGGGTGCATCGATCTGCACGCCACGCGATCCAAACTGTCAGAGTTGCCCTCTCCACACAATCTGCGCTGCGTACGAGTTGGGCTTGCAGTCCGAGCGACCGGTTCTTTCCGCCAGACCAGAAATACCCCATTACACCGTCACTGCAGCTGTGATCGAAAGAAATGGAAGCTACTTAATCGCCCAGCGCCCACCGGATGGGCTCCTGGGAGGATTATGGGAGTTCCCTGGCGGAAAAACTTTACCTGGCGAAGATTTGGAGACCTGTGTGCGCCGTGAAATCCGTGAAGAATTAGGCGTTGATATCCAGGTTGGTGAGCCACTGGGGAAATATCGTCACGCCTATACCCATTTCAAAGTCACCTTGCATGCTTATCGCTGTCGTTTGACAAATCAAGTTCAGCCCCAACCAATTCAAGCGACCACCTTGCGATGGGTGCCAGTCGAAGAACTGCCGGACTACCCGATGGGTAAAATCGACCGCCAGATCGCCAAGAATCTGGCGCAGACTTCCTACCAGGCAGGTTAAGGACAGGCTGTTTCCATGCTGATTGTTGATGGACATGAAGATTTAGCCTGGAACATGCTGACCTACGGGCGAGATTATACCCGTTCGGTTGCTGAAACCAGGCAATTAGAGGCCAGAGAGGCGCGCCTTCATAAGCCGGGCGATACGCTGCTGGGCTGGCCTGAATATCAACGCGGCCGGGTAGCACTTGTCTTTGCGACCTTGTTTGTAGCTCCGGCCCGCAAAAAAGAAGCGGACTGGGATTCGCAATGCTATACGGATATTAGCCAGGCGAACCGGCTTTACCGCACTCAAGTCGACACTTACCACCGGCTTGTAGAAAATTACCCCAAACATTTCAAACTAATTCAATCAGTTTCTCAATTGGATGAGTTGCTTTTGGAATGGCAGCAACCTGAACCTGAATTTACGCCTGAAGAAGAATTTGATCCGGAATTGAGCGCCGGCAAACCGGATGGCCATCCGGTCGGGCTGGTGATCCTTATGGAGGGGGCAGAAGGCGTGCGCGCTCCCGGTGAACTCGAGGAATGGTGGCAAATGGGTGTCCGGCTGATTGGCCCGGCCTGGGCTGGAAACCGGTTTTGTGGCGGGACACGCGAGCCGGGGCCTCTGACCAAAGAAGGTTTCGCTTTATTGGAGGCCATGGCCGCCCTGGGCTTTACATTAGATATCAGCCATATGGATGAAAAAGCCGTTTTACAGGCTTTGGATTTTTATCCCGGCTCCATTATCGCTTCACATGCCAATGCCCTGTCCCTGTTGAAAGGTAGCGATAGCAACCGGCACTTATCCGATCGCGTCATCCAGGGCCTGCTCGAACGGGATGGCATTATTGGCATTCTTCCGATCAACCGGTTCCTGCAAGTTGGCTGGAAGGAGGGTGATCATCGGGAATTGGTTAGCATCCAAAAAGTCGTTGATCAGATCGATACCATTTGCCAGATGGCAGGAAATGCCCAGCACGCCGCCATAGGCAGCGATTTTGATGGCGGTTTTGGGGTTCAATCCGTTCCAGCGGGTATCGATACCATTGCTGATCTCCAGCAGCTCGCCCCCCTGCTCTCCGAGCGGGGCTATCCAGATGAGGCTATTGCCGCAATTCTGGGAGGCAACTGGATCCGCCACTTGAAGCGCAATCTGCCAGGAAGTCAATGAGCGACACAATTCCACGATCTCCTGCCCGGCGTTTCCGACTCCGGCTTGGATTAGGCCTGGTTACCTTGGGACTGGTTATCTTCGTTCTTGGAGCTCAACCAAGTCTGTTTGGACTTGATCGCAGCCCGGTGACCGGGTTTGTTCAAATCGCTGTCTTCCTGATTGGACTGGCATTTATTTGTCTTGGCGGCTATATTACCCTGAACACTTTATGGAATGGTCGCCAAAAATCAATCGCAGCCGATGTTGGTTTGCGCCTGGTAGCGACCGGCTATGTGATTTCGGTCGCTTCGGGCATGGCAGACATCTTTGGTTTTGGTACGCATCGATTTCCTGCTATTCCATATTTCGGCCCATGGCAGGCGGTCGGGGTGATCATTGGCGAAATTATCATTACGATCGGCTTTTTCCTTCTGATCCCCTTTCCACAGGATGAAGAGAGCGAACAGCCCTAAGTGGTATTTTCGCTAAGTCCTTTTACTTTGAAAAGTGGTTGTAATGTTCATTTTTGTGCGGATTCTCCGCACAAAAATGAACATTACTTTTGCTCTTTTTCCTAAAGGCATCTAGCGAAAGAACCACTAAGATCACAAAAGGTTTTTGGTTAAATCCTGGGGGAGAGATCATATATGGGGATTTTAAATGAAAACCCGGAGCCTAGGGCTCCGGGGGATTATCACTCATGTTGGATTCGGTCAGGCGTCGGCTGTCAGTGGCAAAGGCTTCATCCCAACCCCATCGCATCCAACATTTCCTGATTGGTTTTCATTTTGTAATCAGGTAAGTTCAAACGCTGAGCTTCGGCCCGTTCAATTTCAATTAATTTCCAGATATCTTCTTTAGAAACGATCGATGTGCCCACTTCCTTCAAGAACTCTACGAATTTTGCCAACACTACCCTTCGGTCAGTCAATGGAGGTGCATCTTCCAGGTAATGTAAAACGGCTCGGGCACCATTTTCGCCGTCTTTACGAGCAACACCAACCAGACCGCTGGATGCTTCGCGTGACCAGCCGGCAACAAACACCCCTCTTATCGCCTGCTCGGTATCCGGATCGAAGGATTCATACGACAGATCGTTTTCCGGATACTTGGGTTTTGGATTCTTGACGAATTCATTCCACTGGATCGGCAATCCAAAACGATCATCCACCCGATCTCCAATGCAGAAGATGACTGTGTCGACATCCAATACCCGATGAGTGCCTAAACCTCGCGCCTTCGTGTCGCCATTCTTCGGTACCAGGGTAGTATCCTCTACCTCCAGGCCACACACCCGCCTGGTTTCGTCTCCAAGAATACGGGTTGGAGAAGCCAGGAATTCTAAGCGGAAACGCGTATCGGATACAGGCTCGAGAGCTTTCGCCAACCCGGCCAGAATAAAATCTTTAGCCGCATCTACGTCCTGACCGACCGCTTCCATGATTGGACGGACACGTTCCATCTCGCGCCCAAAATCCTTTAGATCCAGATTTAGGGCAATATTTTCCATTTCCTTTTTGGAGAATTTCACTTCCGCGGGGCCGCGGCGGGCTACGGCCACGACTTCATCCACTTTAAGTTCCCGGATCAACCAGTGGCCGATATCCATCATCACGTTACCTACTCCGATGAGGGCAACTCGCTTGCCGATCGCAAATTCCTGGGTACTGAAAGGCGGCAAACGGTTGTAGTGATAGACGATATCCTTGGCATGGTAAACGCCGAGCAAATCCTCCCCGGGCAAACCCAACCACTTCGTGCCCTGGGCGCCTACGGTTACCAAAATAGCCTGAAAACCTATTTCTTTCAACTTTTCAAGGGTCAACTCGCTATCCTGACTAACCAGCAAATTGCCATAATAATCGATCGCGGGATCTTCTAATATCTGGCGGAACTGCCTGCGCAGGCCCTCCTTCATTTTATATTTATCGTGGTAAATGCCATATTCAGCCAGACCTCCCGGTTTGATATCCCGATTGATCAGAACAACATGGACTCCTTCAGCCGCTAACAGCCGTGAGGCATAAAGCCCGGCTGGACCCGCGCCAATGACGGCAACGAGCTTTTGGTTATCTAAGTCAGTTGTCACTATGCCCTCCTGAATGCATCATCTTGAACCCGTTGCTCAATTCCCTAAGCATCATTATATTCGAAAATCCAACCAACAAATCTGTAGGTTCTTTGGGAAATCCTGTGGTGGTACCCCAGAGAGATTCCTGGAGAGCCTTTTTTGGGGAGTATTCGAATGTTGTAGAAAATGAATTGTGGTGTTCTGTTTGGGCAGTGACCGCCGTCCAAACAGAACACCACATCTGCACAATTCGAATGCACCCCTTTTTCTTTACTCTGCCCAAAATATCCGGTTTGTGCTATAGTCTTATCGCTAATTCTCAATTTTGGGCCTGCGTGGCAGGCGGCTGTCTGCCGCACACACCTGAAATTCGGGCTAACCTTAATAAATGTGACCTTGTCAAGCTACTCCGCCTTGGCAAAAATAGAAGGTGAAATGGTTGTGCGAGGTGGGCGTACGCCCACCTCGCACAACCATTTCACCCAAATTTTTACCTTGGGCTGAGTAGAAATGGATTTGAACATTTGGCCTGCTGCAATTTACAAAGTAAAGAATGAATTTCCTGCCTGGCTGAGCAAACGCGCTGATCCAAGATGTAAATCGTTATGAAGGAGAGTGCCATGGAACAATTCTCCAATCCGAAAGACACATCACCCGAACCTATGCGAAATGAAGCTGGCCCAAGCCTGCCTGAAAACACCGGACGTCTTCTCTGGCAGGGAAAATTTGGGCCCGCATTTTGGACGATTGCCAGTCTGATTTCAATCAGCGTTAATATTGTCCTGATCGTCCTGCTCATTTTGATTGGCCGGGAATTGTTTTCCATCAAAGAACTGGTATCGGATCAATTGCTTGGCGGCCTGTACCAAAACTTTGTTAAAATGGATCAAGCCCGCATCACTACCAGCGTTGAAGTTAACGATACAATTCCGGTTGTATTTGATTTGCCGGTTCAGACCGATACAGTCGTGGTATTGACCCAGCCGACCCGCATCAAGGGCGCTACGGTAAATCTTAGCACGGGAGGCTTAACCATTCGGGCTCCTGCGAATATAGTGCTGCCTGAGGGGACAGAACTGCCCGTGTCCTTGAATATTGTTGTGCCTGTGAATACTACTGTGCCGGTTAAGCTTACCGTGCCTGTCGATATCCCGCTCCAACAGACCGAGTTGCATGAGCCTTTCGTAGGGCTGCAAAATGTGGTTGCTCCTTATCATAATTTACTCGCTTCCCCGCCAAATTCCTGGCAGGATACACCTTTATGCGCTCCGGAAGGCGATTGGTTATGCAATTGGCTGATCGGAAAGCGCTGAGAAAAACCGATATGACTGATATCATCACGAAAACCCAGCTGCCAAATGGTTTGCTGGTCATGCTCAAAGAAATCCATTCCGCTCCACTCATCAGCCATTGGGTCTGGTATCGGGTAGGTTCTCGCAATGAAATCCCCGGCATTACCGGTATCTCTCACTGGGTCGAACATATGCAATTCAAAGGAACGCCGCAATTTCCTTCCGGCGTCTTGGATAAAGCCATTTCGAGAGAAGGAGGCATCTGGAATGCTTTCACCTATCTCGACTGGACGACTTATTTTGAAACGATGCCTGCAGACACAATTGACCTAGCCCTCCGCCTGGAAGCTGACAGGATGGTCAACAGTCTATTTGACCCGCAGGAAATAGCTTCTGAACGGACCGTGATCATCTCGGAACGTCAAGGTAGTGAAAATGAGCCCCTATTTTTACTCAGCGAGCAGGTCCAGGCGGCTGCCTTCCGGGTCCATTCGTACCATCATGAAATTATTGGTGATATGGCCGATCTCGAGACCATGCAGCCGGAAGACCTGATCAACCATTATCGAACCTATTACAACCCTGCCAATGCGATTGTAGCTGTCGCCGGCGCATTCGACTCGGACGCCATGCTGGCCCGCATTCGCGAACTCTATGGCCCTATTCCTGGCAAGTCGCTGACGGAGCCAAAGATCCGGACAGAACCGGACCAACCGGGCGAGCGGCGCGTCATGGTTGAGGGGCCTGGAGAAACAACCTATCTGCAAATGGCGTACCGTGCGCCGGCTGCCAACCATCCTGACTTCTACGCTATGACGGTCCTGGATAGCCTGTTAAGCGGCCCTGGCAACCTCAATATGTTTGGTGGGGGCCTATCGAATAAAACATCCCGGCTCTATCGCTCGTTAGTCGAGCAGGAGTTGGCGGTCAGCGTGTCCGGTGGGCTCCAGGCGACAATTGATCCCTATCTGCACGGGATCGTCGCCATCGTAAATCCCCAACGTAATGAAGAAGAAGTCATTGCAGCCGTTGACAGCGAGATTTATCGATTGCAGTCTGAGCTATCGAGCCCGGACGAATTAGCACGGGCGGTAAAACAGGCTCGAGCGCTCTTTGCTTATGGGAGTGAAAGCATCACGAACCAGGCTTTCTGGTTGGGCTTCTCGGAAATGTTTGCCAGCTATGATTGGTTTTTGGCCTATCTGGACCGGCTGGCAGCGGTCACACCTGAGGATGTCCAACGAGTTGCCCAAATGTATCTCCAGCCAAAAAATCGGGTCGTTGGCGTATATAAGCCATCGGGAAGCACTCAAATTGAATAGCTTGTGATGTTCGGTTTGGGCGGCTAAAGCCGCCCAAACCGAACATCACAACTTTTCTTCTACAACCTTTACATGCACCCAGCTATCGTAAATCAAGGTCATTTTATGTCTTTAATCTCTGCTACTTCTACCTTACCTGGTCCGGACGATATTACTCGTCGGCAGCTACCCAATGGCATTATCGTGCTTGCCCGCCCAAACGATAACAGTCCCTCCGTTGTTTTGAACGGCTACGTTTCGGTGGGGGGATTATATGATCCTGACGAAAAGCTTGGGCTGGCAGACTTTACAGCCTCCGCACTGATGCGCGGCTCACAGGTATATCCCTTTCAACAGATCTATGATTTGCTCGAATCAGCAGGCGCACGCCTTGGTATTGGCGCAGGCGCCCATCTCTCCAATTTCCAGGGAAAATCACTGTCAGAAGATCTGCCCATGCTGTTGGATTTGCTTTCGCAAGCCCTGCGTAAGCCTACTTTCCCTGCAGATCATATCGACCGTCTCCGCAGCCAGTTGCTGGCCGGGCTCGCTATCCGCTCCCAGGATACCAGCGAAATGGCCTCACTGGCATTTGACCAGATTGTCTACGCCGGTCATCCCTACCGGCGTCCGATCGATGGCTACCCTGAGACCATTCAGGCCATCACCCGGGAGGACCTGGTAGACTTCCATCGAAAACATTATGGCCCCAACGGAATGGTTATCGCAGTGGTCGGCGCTTTAGCGCCACAACAAGCTGTGGAATTGATTGCAGATGTGTTTGGTGATTGGCAAAATCCAGAACAGCTACCGGAGCCGGATCTGCCGGAGGTCACGCCATTGCAATCCACGACCGTCCGTAAAATCGACTTGCCAGGCAAATCCCAGGCAGATCTATTAATTGGGGCAGCCGGCCCCTCTCGAAAGTCCCCGGATTACCCCCCCGCTTCCCTGGGCAACAATATTCTGGGACAGTTTGGAATGATGGGCCGGATTGGGAACGTGGTGCGCGAGCAGTCCGGATTGGCCTATTATGCCTCCAGCGTCCTCAATGGCGGTATCGGGCCGGGGCCCTGGTATGTATCAGCCGGCGTTGCGCCACAGAATGTGGATCAAGCGCTGGACCTGATCCGCCAGGAAGTCTCTCGATTTGTGCGTGAGCCCGTCCAACTGGAAGAACTGCAAGACAGCCAGGCAAACTACATTGGACGTTTACCGCTATCGATGGAATCGAATGGCGGGGTGGCAGCGGCCTTGATCAATCTGGAGCGCTATGACCTTGGTTTGGATTTTTACCGGCGATTTGCCGACATCGTCCGATCCGTGACGCCCGAAAAGATCCTTGAAATTTCTCGGCGTTACCTGGATCCAGATCGTTTGGGCATTGCCATTGCAGGGCCATAACCTTGCTGTAAGGGACAGGGCGCTGAGTGAGGTTTTTGGTAATCTGGGGATCTCTCACAGAATTTCCTGAAGATCCTATGATTGAACTGGTAGTTCACCGGGTAAAATTAGTTTTGGAGGGTTCGAATTAGTTTATGGCCAAGCTTTCAACCGGCGTAGATCTGGTAGAAATCGACCGGCTCGAAATCACCATCCAACGTTATGGGCAAAAATTTCTGGATCGTATTTATACCCCCCAGGAATTGTCCGACGCCGGCGCCAGTCTGGCGTCTCTGGCGGCCCGCTTCGCAGCCAAAGAAGCCGTCGCTAAGGCCCTCGGGTGTGGGATCGGCAGGGTAGCCTGGAAGGAAATCGAAATTTTGCGCGGCTCAGAGCGGCAGCCCACGCTCAAGCTTCATGGTGCAGCCAAAGCGCTTTCAACCAACCTTGGTTTCAAAGATTGGTCGATCAGCCTGAAGTCACAGCCGCACCCAGGCAGTCGCTTTTGTGGTTGCATTGGGAGATTGATTAATCGCGAATCCAAATCGTTCGGGGTGGAAGACTTTCAAACCATACGACAACCTTATCCAGGCTCGTGTTTTTTTCTTTCAATCACACAACTTAACCTTCTGACTTTCTCTTCGCCAAAGGAGACAATGATGACTCGTAAACGATCGCTCTGGTTTATCGTTCTGGTCGGGATTCTGGCTGTCCTGGTCATCGTTTCAAGTTTCGCTGGTTACCGGCTCGTCCACAGATCTTTTCCCCAATTAGCGGGGGAAATCCATTTGGCCGGGTTGGATGGCCAGGTGGATATCTACCGGGATGAATTTGGTATTCCCCAGATTTATGCCACCAGCGAACACGATTTGTTTTTCGCACAGGGCTATTTACACGCCCAGGATCGATTCTGGCAGATGGATTTCTGGCGTCACCTTGGTTCTGCCCGCCTATCGGAAATGTTCGGTCAGGATCAGGTCAAAACCGATGCATTTTTACGGGCCCTGGGGTGGGCGCGGGTAGCCCAGCAGGAGTTAGACGAAATCGATCCGACCACCCTGTCTATTTTGACCTCCTATGCAGACGGTGTAAACGCCTACCTGGCAGACCATCAAGGCAGCGCTTTGAGCCTCGAATACGCAGTTTTGAAATTGCTCTCACCGGATTATCGGCCTGGGCCCTGGCAGCCCTTGCACACCATGACCTGGGCAAAAGTGATGGCCTGGGATTTGGGCGGCAACATGGACGATGAAATCTACCGTGCGATCCTTTCCAGTACGCTCTCCCCGCAGCAATTAGCCGATATCCTGCCCCCTTATCCTCCGGATGCCCCTATCATCGTTCCAGACCCAAATACTGCATCCAGCCAGGCTGGCGTGGCAAGTTTGGATCGAAACATCTTAACCCAGGCCCTGCCGGCCCTCACACGGGTAGCAGAGCGCTGGTCCAACCTGGCAGCCTTGACCGGTCCATCCGGCCCGGATATTGGCTCGAACAATTGGGTTTTATCAGGTCAGTTAACTTCGACCGGCATGCCGCTTCTGGCCAATGACCCCCATCTCGGCGTCCAGATGCCCTCGATTTGGTATGAGATCGGATTGCACTGCGTTAACCTGGATTCGGATTGCTCTTATGACGTAACCGGCTTTTCATTCGCCGGAGCGCCCGGCGTGATCATTGGGCATAATGATCGGATTGCCTGGGGTTTTACCAACGTTGGCCCCGACGTCCAGGATCTTTTCATCGAAAAAATCAATCCGAACAATCCCAACCAGTATGAAGTCAACGGCCAGTGGGTGGATATGATCCTGGTCAATGAGACGATCCAGGTCGCCGGAGGCGATCCGGTTCCCGTGCAAATTCGCTATACTCGTAATGGGCCGATCATCTCAGACACGTACAAACCTCTGGAGGATTTCACCTCACAGGCCGGCATAGCCCTCCCGGAACACTATGCCCTGTCTTTACGCTGGACGGCCCTCGAGCCCAGCCCGACTTTCGACGCCATCTGGCAGTTCGATCGTGCCCGTAACTGGGACGAATTTCGCCAGGCTGCATCCAACTTCTCGGTTCCGTCTCAAAATCTGGTGTACGCCGATGTGGACGGCAATATCGGGTATCAAATGCCAGGGAATATCCCCATTCGCGCCAATGGCGATGGCACCCTGCCCGTCCCTGGTTGGACCGACGATTACCAATGGACCGGTTATATTCCTTTTGAAGAACTGCCTTTCGCCTTTAACCCTCCCCAGGGCTATATCGCTACAGCCAACAATGCGGTTGTTGGACCGGATTATCCCTATTTGATCACGACTGGTTGGGACTATGGCTATCGCGCCCGTCGGATTGTCGAACTGATTGAAAATGCCCCCAACCCGATCGATGCAGCTTACATTCAGAGGATGCAAGCCGACAACAAAGACTTGAATGCTGAAACGCTGGTACCCATTTTGCTTCAAATACCCTTCGAAGACCCAAATCTGCAAGGGGCGCTCCATTTGCTGCAAAATTGGGATTACCAGGATCATATGGATTCCGCTCCGGCAGCCCTTTTTGCCGCTTTTTGGAAACATCTGTTAAACGGCACTTTTCAAGATCAGCTCCCCACGGATGAAATGCCTGCAGGCAGCTCGCGCTGGTTCCGCGTGATGCAAATTCTGGTCACTCAGCCTGACAGTCCCTGGTGGGACGATCTTGAGACACCCCAAGTTGAGAACTCGCGACCAGATCTTCGGGCTTGCTTTTGAGGCGGCAGTCAAGGAACTGGACACCAATTATGGAAAAAATCCTCAGGATTGGGCCTGGGGAGACCTCCATCAGGTAACTTTCCGAAATGCGACCCTGGGAGAATCGGGCATACCACCAATCGAGGCTCTTTTCAACCGGGGTGGTTTCCGCACCTCTGGTGGTTCGTCGGTCATCAATGCGACCGGATGGGACGCCAGCGAGTCTTACGAGGTCGTTTCGCTACCCTCCATGCGAATGATCGTCGATCTTGGGAATCTCTCTGCTTCACTCAGTATGCACACTACAGGCGAATCCGGGCATGCCTATCATCCCAATTACATTGATATGGCCGATCATTGGCGAAATATCGAATATCACCCTATGTTATGGGATCATGAACAGGTGGTCTCAGCCGCTCAGAACTATTTGAAGCTGCTCCCGTGAGCGTTCGTCTCAACCTAAGATTTCTTGACAAAAAAGGTGGGCGTGGGGTCGATCGACCCCACGCCCACCTTTTTTCGCCTGACTTTTCTATCAAGGCTGATTAAGACGAATTTTGTTACTTCTCCGGTTGTCGCTGGATAAATACCGGCGAGCGCTGGATAAACGGGGCTGTATAGATCGTTGTGGGAAACTCATCAACCGCTTCGATCAGGGGGATCTCCAAACCTTCATAAGCAGCGAAGCTGTTTGGGAAGCGTTTTTTTGCATCAGCCTCGTTTTGCGTGATCGTCCAATCTTCGTAAGTTGGTTCATGGTGGAACAGAGACAGCCTCTTTACCGCAGCCTCTTTTGCAAAGTCTGCCGCCATCGTGATCGTGGAGTGGCCCCAGCCTTTCGTGGCTGGTAATCCTGGCGCTAATCCTAAATAATGTGGTTCGGTATATTGGGCGTCATAGATCAGTAAATCTGCCCCCCGAGCAAAGTTCGCCAATCGCCAGTTTACGTCTGGGCCGCCCTCCACATCACTTGCATAGACCACCGCATGTTGTTTCCATTCGACCCGATAACACATGACCCCATTAGGATGGGTGTGTGACTGGAAGGTTCGCACGATAACCGGCTCTTGATCTTCCTGACTGTAAAAATCTTCGATCAACCGCGTATCGGATGGATGAACAATCAGGCGCCGGCCCTCATCCCCCAGCATTAATATTTGGCCGGTATGAATCGCCTGTATACTTTTTTCTGACTGAACATCCTCCCACTCCATTGGGAATCCCGGCGCATGCATCACATTCGCGATCGCTTCCATCAGGGCTGGCCCAAAGAAGTCGGGGCCCACCAGATGCAAACTGGTCGCCGCTGAATGAAGCGGGACGAAAAATGGGAGACCTTGCGTGTGATCGTGATGGAGATGGCTCAAGAGCAGGGTTGCGTCAATGGGCGTACCTACCAGAGCAGACCGGCGCGCCAGTTCTCGCCCAAGCGGTATAATCCCAGTTCCGGCATCAATGATGATCGTTTTTCCTGCCACCTGGATTTCTACGCACGCAGTATTCCCCCCGAAATGGACGGTCCCAACCCCCGGAGCAGGGTAACTGCCTCTAACTCCCCAAAACTTCACGTTGAATGAGTTTTGCATCCGTTTTTCCCTTGCAACGACTGCTCAGCCCCATCAGGCGGCGTGAGTTTGCAAAATAGTTTCCAACCTCAAAGTGCAAATTCTTCACCCCACGTGTTGCAATTACAATGCCAGTTTATCATAAAATAATGAATTCTCAAACTGCTTTCACAAAATCAGTACCCGAATCCTGTCCTGGCGCGTGGTGGTCGTGAACTCCCGGCGAATCTCTGAAGTTGGTCCGGGATCAATCGTTTTCTAGCAGAGAGCACACCCAAAGATCGTAAATTTTGGGTCGGTTTATACAACATAAGCCGCCCAAAGCGAATATAAAAATCTTTTCTACACCATGTTCGTGGCCTCTAAAAGTGCCGTATCTGCTCAGGCAAAAGAGCGAAACAATTCCCCAGGCGTTGGCTGGGTAGTGACAAAGTGCGTATGTTGCTATCGAGCCCAACGGCATAGTAGAATTGATCCATGCCAATATGCCTAAAATATCCAAAGAATATCTTCCTGGTCGTTACGTTGCTGGCGCCCATTCTATCAGGCTGCGCCGACCAACCCATACTTCAACCAAGCGCAGTTGTGACCGCTACCTCCCAATCTGAACTGGTTGGGGTGGCATCGACCCCCACTCATACACCGACACCGCCCTTAGGGAAGGACTCTGGCGATCAAGGTTCGCCGACTCCCACCCAACCGGTTCCCAGACAAAACAGCCGCTACGATCTGCATGCAGTTCTGCACTACGCTGAACATTTGCTGGAGGTTGAAGAACAGATCCAGTATATTAACAACTCAACCGAGCCAATTAGCGAGTTCCTGCTCGTAGTGGAGCCCGTTTACTATCCTGGGGTATTCAAGCTGAATTCTTTGAAGTGGGCAGATGGAAAAGACGTTCAGGCATTTAATTGGGACGGTAGCTTCCTGTCCTTCTCTACCCCAGAACTGCTGTTGCCAACCCAGGAGATCGCCATCAACCTATCCTACCAGTTGCAGCTGCCCTCACCTTCTCCCTCGGCCGAGACCCGCCCGGTGCCTTTCGGCTACACCGAACGTCAAACTAACCTGGTTGATTGGTATCCTTATATTCCACCTTACCGGGAAGGGTCAGGCTGGTTAGCCCATCGAGCCGGTTTTTTTGGAGAACATCAAGTCTATGAACCGTCCGATTTTACGGTTACGATCCAAATTGCCGATCAGCGAAACGATTTGACCATGGCTGCCAGCGCCCCTGATGAAGGCACGGCGGATATTCATCAATACCATCTGAATAATGCCCGCAACTTCGTCTGGTCGATCTCCCCTGATTATGTCGTAAAAACGAAACAGGTGGGCGCGATAACCGTACTTGGATATAGTTTCGCTTATCACGAAGTCGCGGGTCAAGCTGCGCTGCAAACCACTGCGGAGGCGTTGGAACTTTATAGCCGCTTGTTTGGAGATTATCCGCACAGTCAACTCTCCGTGGTGGAAGCGGATTTTTTAGACGGTATGGAGTATGAGGGGTTGTACTTTCTAAGCAACGGCTTTTACAATCTTTATCAGGGTACACCGGCAGAATACTTAGTTGCCATCGCTGCCCACGAGACTGCCCATCAATGGTGGTATGCGCTTGTCGGGAACGATCAAGCCCTCGAACCCTGGTTGGACGAAGCCTTTTGCACCTACAGTGAGCGTATTTATTTTGAAAACTTCCATCCGGACGCTCTTGAATGGTGGTGGGCATACCGGGTGAATTATTATGAGCCCAAAGGTTGGGTTGATGGCAGCATCTATAATCCTGATGGGTATCGAGCTTACCGAGATGCCATCTACTTGAACGGCGCTCTGTTCCTGGAAGATTTGCGTAATCTGATCGGCGATGAAGCCTTTTTCACCAGCTTAAAGGATTACGCAAATCAATATGCGCATCGGATTGCCACGACAGACGATTTTTTCAAAATTGTGAATGCGCATACTTCCGTAGATATTGCCCCGCTGAAAGACAAATATTTTTCTAAGCCGTGATCCTCCTGGGGTATGGCTGAACAAGCAGCTAAATGGGTGTCTCAGCGTGCGAATCCTCATAGCACAGAATTTCCGAAAAACAAACTGTTTTCCAGTCTTCATTAACTTATCCATATTTATCTATTTATTTAATTTAATCGTAATCGTAGTAGGCCTTGTGGATATGTGGAAAAGTCAGAATGGAAGGCTGAATTGCCCCATATATGGGCACAGTCTGTCTCAAACAAGAACATACAGGGGATCAGAAGGGTAACTCTCTCCCCTTTCAGTTGGGGATTGTGGAAGAATAAAACTGGTGTTTATTCTCATCCCACATGGTTTGAGACTATTTAGGCCGCCCAGTAGGCCACCCCCCATATATGGGGGGTGGCCTACTGGCAGTTTATCGAACAAAATAGCGAGTTTTCCCCAATTCACTGCGTTTATCCACAGTTTTTCGCGAGTTATCCACATTTACGAGTCTCGATGTAGGTTATCCGTTTCAAATAAACACCCCAGATATGGCCTTCATTTCTGATAAAAATGATGGGAATAAGAAGCTGTCCAGCACACCGTATGCCTGGACAAATCTGGGGTATCACCAGAGGATTTCCAAAAAAAGCCTTATTTCCAGTAAGGTTTAAACGTGTAACCTTTTCGGGCCGTTTGCATCCAATAAATACATCTGAAAATGATATCTATGCTGGATTGGTTTGCAAATTCGATAACCACGAGCTTTTGTTTTCGGATGAACATTAAACGAATTTTTTAAAATCTGAACACAAGCAATACATGGAGGTATTCAAAATGGAAATGGTCATCGATTTCCCAGGTGGCGCAAAAGTGGACGCACATTTCGGCCCTTATACGGTCAATACAGACCAGCCACGCATGGGCGGAGGCGAAGGGTCCGCTCCCACTCCGTTCGCAGTCTTTCTGGCATCCATTGGAACTTGTGCCGGTATCTATGTTTTGGGTTTTTGCCAGCAGCGCGGTTTGCCCACAGATGGGATTCGTATCGTCCAACGTATGCATAGTGACCCATTTAGCGGCATGGTTCGCAAAATTGATCTGGAAATTCAGGTTCCGCCCACTTTCCCAGAAAAATACCGGCCTTCGTTGGTCCGTTCGGCGGAATTATGTGCGGTGAAGAAACATTTCGAAAATCCCCCCGTTTTTGATGTTTCTACCCAGGTGGTAGAACCGGCAGTTTGATCCGGAAGTAGCCGGAGTTTTAGGGAAATAGCTGAGGGCCGGTTTCCGGCCCTCAGTTTGTTTAAGTCAGTTTGCGGCTTAATTTAATCAGGCCCAATATATGTACCCGGATGCAGCACGGTGCTCTTTGGAATGACCACAATGCCATCCTGCACCACATAAAAGCCCTCATCGATTTCTGTACCAGGCGGGAAAGACTTTATCGTCACGCCTTCTCCCATGCGCACGTTCTTGTCAATAATCGCCCCCTCAATCGTGCAATTTAGGCCGATGCCGATCGGAATGCCTGCCTTTAAGGGTTCATTTGGCGGGTCATAATAATCGGCGCCCATGATAATCGTGCGGTTGATCGTTACCCCATCCGCAATTTGGCTGCGCAAGCCAATTACAGCTTCGTTTATTTCAGCCCGGTGAATCTGGCATCCGTCTGCCAACATCACATTTTGCAAACAGGCCCCATCGATGACCGATCCAGGTAAAAAGCGCGGGTGAGTGTAAATAGGGCGGACCGGGTCGTAAAAATTGAAGGGAGAGTTGGGCCGGGCCAGGAGCAAATTGGTCTCGTAAAATGAGCGAATCGTTCCGATATCTTCCCAATAATCATTAAAATCAAAGCCGAAGACAGTATAAGCTGGGATGGCATTAGGGATTACCTGCCCACCGAAATCATCAAATGAGGTATCTTCCAGCATGTCGATTAACACTTGTGTATTGAACATGTAAATGCCCATCGACCCCAGGTAAGGCGCCGTCTCATCATCCCGGCTGACAAATCTGGCCAGTACATCGGGATCACGGGGCTTTTCAACGAAGGCGGTAATCCTCCCTTCCTCCGTGCGCTTGAGCAGGCCAAAGCGATAGGCTTCCTCCGCCTTCACCGGTTGGACGGCAACGGTGATATCAGCCTCTTGTTCCCAATGGAAATTGGCCATCTGAGTGTAATCCATGCGATAAAGGTGATCGCCTGCCAGGATGATGACATATTCGGCGCCGGTATGTTTAATTTCGAAGAGCTGCTTTCTGACGGCATCGGCAGTTCCCTGATACCAATCTGAGCTGCGCGGGGTTTGCTCAGCGGCCAGGATTTGAACCCAGCCTCGATGGAAAGCATCGAAATTGTACGTCTGGGTAATATGGCGATGTAAAGATACGGAATTGAATTGGGTTAAGACGGCGATGCGGTGAATGTCTGAGTTGATGCAGTTACTGATCGGTACATCGATCAGGCGATACTTCCCCGCAATCGGAACTGCCGGCTTAGATCGTTGCTTGGTTAGTGGATATAAGCGCTTACCAACCCCGCCACCCAGAATTACAGCGAGCACGTTGTCTAATAAGGGCATAACGGGCCTCCTTCGGCGAATAAGTGGATTGTTCTTGGCTCTCTAGGAAGTTCTGTTAATTCTATTATACATAAGGTAAGTGGCGCAGGAAGTCAGCATTTGTTTGGCTGTCTTGGAAATAGGACGGCTCTTCATCTTTTCGGATGGAGTGTGTCCAGGATGCCTCACTGGGAATGACTGTGATGGTACGCCTAATCTGGGGTTATCCCACGGAGTTTCCCGGTGCCCCATTTGCTAAGCGGATAGCAATTCATTTTGTATAACGAAAGCCCCTCCGAAGAATTCGAGGGGCCTGTGCTATAATCCGCTGGTGCCGAAGGTGGGAATCGAACCCACACTCCCGAAGGAACACGAGTTTGAGTCGTGCGCGTCTGCCAGTTCCGCCACTTCGGCGCTGTCGATGTCAACCCCCAAATGCGCCCTAAGTATAACGAAAGATATGCGGCAGGTCAAGATCGTGAAGGTATAATAACAGGGCTTTCACAAGGTCCAAAAAATGAGGAATTTGGTGTTGGGCTTGGGCGGCTATACCGCCCAAGCCCAACACCAAAACCCTTTCTTGTGAAAGCCCTGGGTATAATAACAAAGCTTACGAAGGGCGAAAAAGGTATGTTGAGGGCCTTCGCCCCGGCGTACGCCCCCACGCACATCTTTTTCGCTACAAATTTCAGCTATGGGCTGAGTACTGCCATCACACAATGGAAAGATAATCTATGCGTTTAGGAATCATTGGCCTGCCTCAGGCCGGCAAAACGACCATATTTAATGCCCTGACTCGCGGGGACCAGCCGACAACCATGGGCGGCGGACGGTTTGATGTCCATACTGCTGTGGTGGATGTCCCCGATCCGCGTGTCGATATTCTCTCCGAGATGTTCAAGCCGGAAAAAACGATCTACGCCAAGGTCACCTACGCGGATATCGCCGGGCTTGAAGGTAGCGCCAATAAAAGCGGTATTTCGGGTCAGCTGCTGAATCAATTGGCCCAGATGGATGGTTTTGTGCAGGTGGTGCGCAGTTTCGAAGATCCGAATGTGCCCCATCCGGCTGGCAGCGTCGATCCAAACCGGGATATCGCGGCTATGGAGAGCGAGCTGTTGATCAACGATCTGATCGCCGTTGAGCGCAAACTGGAGCGCTTGAATGATGAACGGCGTAAAGGCGGCGGCCGCGATAAAAGTATTATCGATCGGGAAATTGCGCTATTTCAAAAATTGAATGCTGCGCTCAACGAAGAACAGCCGCTTCGTGATCTGGATCTTTCGTCCGAAGACGAAAAAGCGCTCTCCGGCTATGGCTTCCTGACACGTAAGCCCATGCTGATACTTCTAAATCGTTCTGATGGTCAGGCTACCCCTGAAATCGAATACCAACACCAACACAGCGCGGTGAGCGACTTGCAGGGAAAACTTGAGATGGAGATTGCCCAATTGGCGGCCGAGGACGCAGAGATCTTTATGGAAGAATATGGCATTGAAGAACTTGGTTTGCAGCGTGTGATCCGCCTGTCTTACGATTTGCTCGGGCTGCAATCATTCTTCACGGTAGGCGAGGATGAAGTCCGGGCCTGGACCGTCCGCCGGGGCGCTTCCGCTCATGAGGCGGCCGGCGTCATCCATACAGACTTGCAAAAAGGGTTTATCCGGGCAGAGGTGATCGGCTACGAAGAGTTGATCGAGTTGGGTGGACTCTCTGAGGCTCGTTCGAAAGGAAAATTGAGGCTGGAGGGCAAAGAGTATATCGTTCAGGATGGCGAGATTATGCACATCCGGTTCAATATCTGATGGTAGAAACAGCAGGAGCGGCTTCCCTGCCCCTTAATCAGGTGTTGCAGGGCAATTGCATCGAAATTCTGGAGCAATTTCCGGCGGAATCAGTCGATCTTATTTTTGCCGATCCTCCTTATAATTTGCAACTCCACCAGGAATTATGGCGCCCGAACCTAACCAGGGTTGATGCGGTAGATGACGAATGGGATCAATTTGCCGATTTCCAGGCTTATGATCGCTTCACCCTGGCATGGTTATCGGCTTGTCAGCGGGTGCTCAAGCGTACTGGCACCTTGTGGGTGATCGGTTCTTACCATAATATTTTTCGGGTGGGCGCAATCCTCCAGGATCTGAAGTTTTGGATACTCAATACGATTGTATGGATAAAGGCCAATCCCATGCCAAACTTCAGGGGGGTACGGTTTACCAATGCCCACGAAACCCTCATCTGGGCTCAAAAAGAACGGGGCAGCTCTTACACGTTCAATCATCACGGCATGAAAGCCCTCAATGATGGCTTGCAGATGCGCAGTGATTGGAATTTACCAATTTGCTCTGGTAAAGAACGGCTAAAAGTGAATGGTGAGAAAGCGCATTCTACCCAGAAACCTGAGGCACTGCTCTACCGGGTGCTGCTGGCCAGCAGCGAACCCAACGATATCGTCTTAGATCCTTTTTTTGGCACCGGTACGACGGGAGCGGTTGCCCGGCGACTGAGAAGGCAGTGGATTGGGATTGAAAGCGACCCCCGGTATGTAGGTTTAGCCCGCCAACGGATCGAAGCAATCACACCTGGCTCTGCCGATCTGGAGCATTTTCGGTCTCCTAATCCCCGTAAGCGCCCGCGCATCCCTTTTGGCCGCCTGGTTGAAAGCGGGCTGCTGCAGCCAGGAGACACGCTCTATTTTGGCAAGGGAAGTGACGTGCAGGCTACGGTCCTGGCTGATGGTGCCATTTCTTGTAATGGCGAGCGTGGCTCGATCCATCAACTTGCCCGGAAACTGCGCCAGGGGCCCTGCAACGGTTGGGAACAATGGTATTTTATTAGTCCTGAGCACGCAGAGCGCCAGCCTATCGACAGGTTACGTCAAATCTATCGCCAGCGCTATGCTGGAGAACAGGCTGAAACAGAACGATAGATGATCGCGGCTGATTTTTTCGGAATCAGTGTGGTGGGCAGGAGCTGATGGGTAGTTTTTAAAATTCGTCCGAAAATTACCCCCACATATAGCCTCGGCCACAGGATTTGCCAAAGAACCAATTCCTGGGACTCTCACAGAGTTTCCCGAAGACCCGCAAAACAGGGCGGTTCTAATTCGAATCTAGGATTATGAAGAATGGAGATGGAATGACGACAGCTACCTTTTCACAAACTCGTTGGAGTTTGGCAGACTTGTTTGACTCGCACGACAGTCCCAAAATGGAATCCACATTGAAGCAGCTCGAAGAGATGGTTGCGGACTTTGAGACGATCCGGGCGCGTCTCTCTCCGGATATGAGTTCAGATGATTTCTTGTCCGTGATAGCCTATTACGAAAAAATCAATGAGCAAGCCGATCGAGTGTATGGATTCGCAAGTTTACAATTCGCAGCAGACACCCAGGATCAGGTGGCTTTGGCTTTTATGGCCCGGATCGAGCAGTACCTGACCGAGTTGCAAAACCGGACCCTGTTTTTCAGTTTGTGGTGGAAAAGCCTGGACGATGGGCCTGCAGAACGCTTGATGGCGGCCAGTGGGGACTATCGCTATTGGCTGGAAGAAATGCGCCATTTTAAGGAGCATACCCTTTCAGAACCGGAAGAAAAGATCGTCAATATCAAGAACGTGACAGGCTCCAGCGCTTTGGGAACCCTGTATGACACGATTACCAATGGTTACGTGTTTAAAGTCGAAGTCGATGGGGAAATAAAAGAGCTGACCAGGGGCGAATTGATGGTTTACGCTCGCCACCATCAACCAGAGCTGCGCAAACGCGCATATCAGGAGCTTTATAAGGTCTACGGGGATGACGGTTCGGTTCTGGGCTTGATTTATCAGACCCTCGTTAGGGATTGGGCCAACGAGCAGTTGAGCTTACGGCATTTTGCTTCACCGATCGCAGCCCGCAACCTGGCCAATGATATACCCGATCAAGTTGTCAATACCTTGCTGGAAATCTGCCAAAAGAATGCTCCCGTTTTTCAACGCTTCTTTCGCCTGAAAGCACGCTTGTTGGGGATGGATCGCCTGCGTCGTTATGACGTTTATGCCCCGGTGGCCGAATCTCATAAGCGTTATGAGTTCGGACAGGCAGCCGAGATGGTGTTCGACTCCTTTTCTCGCTTCGAGCCTCGGGTGGCCAATCTGGCCATGCGGGTGTTCAAAGAGAATCACCTGGATAGCGAGATCAGGAAGGGTAAGCGTGGTGGCGCTTTCTGTTCCACGATTTTGCCTTCATTAACCCCCTGGGTTTTGTTGAATTACCAATCCCGCCCGGATGACGTCGCCACCATGGCGCATGAGTTGGGGCATGCCGTTCACTCGATGTTGGCCGCAGACCACAGTTTATTCACCTCCCTGGCTTCGTTGCCGCTGGCCGAAACTGCTTCAACTTTCGGAGAGATGCTGCTGGTTGATCGGCTTCTAGCGCAGGAAACGGACGAGAGCGTGCGCAAGGAACTCCTTTTCCGCCAGGTGGATGATGCTTACGCCACTATTTTGCGGCAAGCATTTTTCGCCCTGTTCGAACGACAGGCCCACGAGATGATTTCGAATGGGGCCTCGGTGGATGATCTGGCGAATGCCTACATGGAAAACCTGAAAGCCCAGTTTGGAGATGCGGTCGATGTGAGCGAAGAGTTCCGCTGGGAATGGGTCTCGATCCCCCATTTTTACCAGGTGCCCTTCTACGTTTATGCTTATGCTTTTGGCCAGCTTCTGGTGTTAGCGCTGTACCAACAATACCAGATTGAAGGCGAGAGTTTCAAGCCCCGCTATCTGAAGATCCTGTCGGCCGGCGGGTCGGAGGCTCCGGTAAAAGTGCTGGCAGAAGCCGGGATTGACATCTACCAGGCTGAATTCTGGCAGGGTGGATTTGATGTGATTAAGGGGCTGGTGGAACGCTTAGAAGCGCTCAGTCCCGCCGGTTGAAGAGCTAATTCTTCACATGGTTCTATTGGATATGGATGATCTGGCCCATCATTTTGAGGCCGTGGCGGAACGTTTAAAAGCGGAGCGCCTGGCCCTTAACCAGTTGGATGCGATCAATGGCAATCACGGTGATCACATGGTTGTTATCTTTCAGGTTGCCTCCCAGGCAGCCCGAAAGATTGCCGGAAATGATCTAGCCTCGGCCATGGAGTTAGCCTCACAGCAACTGCAAGCTTTGCAAGATAATGCCTCAGCTCAACTCTACGCCATCGGCCTGCTGCAATTCGCAGCCCAGTTCAGGCAGCATGCGATCGGATTCTCGGATCTGGAAGGATATATCCGGGCGGCTCTGGCGGATGAAAAAAATACGACCGCGCAAGATTCAAAATCCGGCGCTGTTTTGAAAGCCCTTATCTCCGGCCTGGCCGACTGGAAATCTGCCAGCCCGGGGGAAGAAAGGGGGAAAAAGGGGATGGACATGGGGTATCTGTTTGATCTGGGCGTCGCTTATCTACAAGCCAGGCAGACCGCATCCGGCCGGATTGAAGCTCTGGCTGAAACAGCCATCAACGTCAGCCCGCTGGCAAAAACTCCCTATCGGGCCGCCTCCGGCAAGCTGGCGATCATTTCTCTGCTGGAAAGTCTGAAACAGGGTTGACGTAGTAATAATGAGACACTTTGTTTTGGATGTGTGCTGTAGCTGTCCGCAGCACACCTGTTCCGCCCGTATTTTGTAATCAAGCCTGAGTAGTTACAATTCTTCAAGTTAATCAACAAACGACATACCAATCTGTCCGGCGCATGTGGGGTGGGAGATTCCAGTGACAAAGAGCACCAGTGTTGTGGAAGGTTGGTCTGGCCCTGGTAGACAGGATCAGATCATCAAACCGCTGCAGCCCATGGACGATGGGCTCCACATGGATCGCAAGGGGATGTTTGAGTGGTGGTATTTCGATGCGCATTTGGACAATGGCTACACCATCGTGGTCTTCTTTCACGCCTCCAATCCCAATCCCGGATTGCAAGGCAAGACCGGTATCGAAATCGTCCTGCTCCGGCCGGATGGCAAACGGGTGCAAAAATTTTTCCCTTACCATAAATCCCAATTGAGCGCAGCCCGCGACCGGCCCGAAGTAACCATAGGCAGGAACACTTTGCGGATTGAACAGCAGCAGGATCAACTACCCGTTTACGAGATCCTGGTCGATGAGTACGGACTCGGATGCCATCTCACCTACAAGGCGGAAGTCGATGGCTGGAAGCCCGGTACAGGGATTTCCCAATTCGGCGATCTGGGTTCTTTTGGTTGGGTAATCCCCTTCGTGCGGGCGTCCGTGGAGGGATCCATCACCGATGGAAATCAGAAAATCCAGGTGAAAGGGATTGGCTATCACGACCACAATTGGCTGGATTTCCCATTCCAGACGATCATCGACTACTGGATGTGGGGGCGGATTTATTCCGAGCGCTTTTCGGCTGCTTATGCCTATATCCAGTGTAATCAGAAAGTAGACCAGCACACGGTCAAAGTGTTGATGCTGGCGGATGGTAGGGATGTCATCTTGAGTACGGGGGCGTTTAATTTTCTCATGGATGATTTTGAATATAATTCTCAGGCTGACTATTCCTTCCCAAGGCAGATCAGCCTGCATGCTCCCGATCAGTTGATCGCTAAACTGAAAATGAAAAGGATCCTGGAGGCTCAGGATATGCTCGAGAATTTCAATCCGGTGTTGCGTGCGCTGGCAAAGTATATCCTGCGCATCAAGCCGGGATATTTCAGGCTGGAATCCGACTTTGAATTGGAAGTGATCAGGGATGGAATACCGGTCAAGGAGTCCGGCGTGACCTTGCACGAGATCGTGTTATTCAAGCCGGTGCGGCGGGAGGGTGTATGAGCCTGGAACGCCTGGAGTCTCTGCGGCATGAGATGAAGAAGTGCGTGCGCTGCAGCTTGTGCAAACTTGTGCCCATGCCCACTATTCAGCAAACGCGTTTTACCAGCGCCTGCCCTCCGGTGGACGAGTATCACTTTCATGCTTATTCAGGCGGCGGGATCAACGTGATGGCGCTGGCGCTGCTGGATGGGCGCATTATGGTTGACCAGGATCTTGCCCAAATTGTCTCTGCCTGCACCACTTGTGGGTTGTGCGATGTCGCCTGTAAATTCATCATGGCAGCTGAGCGGCAGGATGTCATCATCGCCCTCAAAGAGCATCTGGCCGAGTTAGGTTATGGCCCCGCATTGGCGCCGCCCCATAACCAGGACCTGCCGCACTGGTCGAATGGATTGAATCTCAAGATTTTACCGGAGGTGCAATCGGAAGTGTTGCTCTTTGCAGGGGCTGGCGCAAATCACCATCCGCAGCACGCTGCCACCGCGCGTAAATTGGCGCAACTGCTCCAGCATGCTGGCGTTGATTTTGGCATCCTCGCAGCTGAACCGCAGAGCGGGATCGAATCTTATTGGGTCGGCCAGCGTCAAAGGTTTGTGAGCCAGGCCCAAACCGTGGTCAAGCGGCTGGACGAAACCGGAGTGAAAACCGTCATCGCCCTGTGTGGAGAAGATTTAGGCATGTTGAGATCCAAAATCCCCCAGTACAGTTGCTCCCCGAGAGCCAGGGTGCTGCATGCCAGCGAGTTCCTTCTGCCGCTTATCCAGAAGGGCAGGCTGCGCTTGACCCGGCCTGTTGAACAAAGTGTGACATATCACGATCCCTGCTATCTGGGACGGCAGAGCGAACCACCCCAGGACTGGCATGGTGAAGAGCGGCTCACCCATGGCGTGATGCGCTATTTTACGCCCCCTAAGCCTATCAATTACGGCTCAAATGGTGTGTTCGATGCGCCTCGCCGGCTGTTAGGCGCCATCCCAGGGCTGCGCTTTGTGGAAATGCACCGCATCCGCGAGTACGCTTATTGTTGTGGCGGAGGCGGGGGCGTCCCGCAAGCGCATCCGAATGTGGCTCGTTCTGCCGCCACTCAGCGCCTTCAAGAGGCTTTAGATGTTGGTGCCAATACTCTGGCGACTGCCTGCCAGCACTGCCGGCAGAATCTGACCCGTTGGAAAGATGGAACCTCCCTGCCCGTGGTGGACCTGGTGGATTTGGTTTACACCGCCGCCGGATTGGAATAGTCATGGATCAAGGCCTCCTTTTTGCCCACTTGAAGAGCCTGATGCCCGACGGCAGCCTGAGCACCAGTCCGTCCGAGTTGAACGCCTCCGACCGGTCCGGATTTTTACCGCCAGGGTACCCCCCGACCTGCATCCTGCGCCCGGGCGACGTCAATGAGCTTCAGGCTGTTATCCATTACGCCAACCATGCCGGGTTGAATTTGACGGTCACATCTTCTACCGGCCGACATCGCAAGGGCGGCATTACCGGCCATGCCGAACATATCCGGATCGATTTATCCCATTGGAAGAAAATCGATTTGATCGATCGCCGGAACCGTGTTTGCCGGGTCGAACCGGGGGTGACTTACGGAGAACTTTTAGCTTGCCTTGCGGCCCAGGGTATGACTCTGCCGGCGCCATTAGCGCCGCGCTCGGGTAAAAGCGTTCTTTCTGCCGTGATGGATCGGGAACCGTCTACCTGGGCGAATAAACAATGGGATAGCGGGGATCCGGTTGGCAGTACCGAGTTTTTCTTCGGCAGCGGGGAACGTTTTCGTACGGGCGCGGCGGGAGGGCCGGGGAGCATCGAGCAACAACGCCAGTCTGGTGGCGCTCAAAAACACCCAGCTGGACCATCGCAGACCGATTTTCATCGTGTGGTTCAGGGCTCGCAAGGCACAATGGGGATCGTCAGTTGGATCACTTTGCGAACGGAAATCAAGCCGACTGTGCAGGAAACGTATCTGGTTGGCGCCTCGCGGCTCGAAGATATAACGGCGTACGTTTACGCCGTCCAGCGCGGGCTGCTCGGCGAGCAGTCCTTCATCCTCAATCGGACTGCTGCGGCGTTGTTGATGTCTGGTGGGGATGCGCATATTTTTGACTCTGTCCGCAGTTCGCTGCCGGAGATGATTTGCCTGCAAAATATCGCCGGTTTCGAGCGCCTGCCAAAAGAACGCCTAGCTTATCATAAGCTGGATATCGAACGGATTGCCCAGCGCCACAGCTTGCAGCTTGAGCCCGCCATAGGCCAGCTCTCTGCTGTTGACCTGATCGAAGTGGCCACACGTCCCTGCGGCGAAACGGATTGGCGTGATGGCTTGTCCGGTGGCTGTCTCTCGATCTTTTTCCAGTCCACCCTTGACCGGATGCCGGGCTTATTGCAGGTCTTCGAGCAAACCGCGATTGAAGCCGGCGTTGATGCCTCGGAAATCGGCGTCTACATCCAGCCGATGGTGCAAAATCATGCCTGCCATATGGAATTGATGATCCCTTGCGATCCAGGCTCGACGGAAAAGAGCGAACGACTGAGGGCCCTAGAGAGACAGGCGACCATCCGCCTGATGGGGGCAGGGGCGTTTTTCAGCCGTCCTTACGGCTCGGCCTCCGAGTTGGTGTGGACGCAGAATCCGGGAAACACGCGGCTGGTGCAAATCATCAAGGGAATCTTTGACCCCAACCGGGTCTTGCAGCGAGATAAATGGTTTCCACCTGAAAAACCACAGCCAGCCCGGGAATCCAAAAACAGGGACATTTCGGAATTGGCCGGGATTGTCGGCCAAAAATGGCTTTCGACGGCCCCTTGCCAGCTGGATACCTATGCCTATTACATGAATCCGGAAGTGATGAATAAGGACGGCTCGCAGTGGCTGCCCCGTCCGGCGGCGGTGGTGTTGCCTGGGTCTACCGCGGAGGTACAGGCGATCATGCGCTTCTGTTCGGATAGCCAATATATGGCCAAGCCCCTCTCGACCGGATTTCACACAGCCGCGGCCGCCTCGAGCGAGAAGGTCATCATCCTGGATCTGAAACGCATGAATCACATCGTTGAGATCGATGTCCGCAATCAGATCGCAGTCATCGAGCCATATGTCCGGGCAATCGACTTGCAGACAGATATCGTCAGGCAAGGTTTGAACTGCCATATCGTCTCATCCGGAGCGAATCATTCGCTGCTGGCCTCCCATACGGCGGCGTGGGGCTATGGCGTTTCCGGGGCGGCAACCAGTTTTTCGGGCCGCAACCTGCTCGGCGTCGAGTGGGTCTTGCCGACCGGCGAGGTGGTTACCCTCGGCAGCGCCGGTTCAGGCTGCGGCTGGTTTACGGCCGATGGGCCAGGCCCTTCCATGCGGGGGATTGTGCGCGGTTTCCAGGGAACCTTTGGCGGGCTGGGCGTGTTCACCCGTTGTGCGATCAAATTATACAAATGGGACGGCCCTCGCCAGTGGGAAGTGGAAGGCCAATCTCCGAAATATATTTTGCGAGACATTCCACCGCGCTGCGCCATGAATGCGATTGCCTTTCCATCACGTCGCGCTGAAAAAGACGCCGGCTATAAAATGGGTGAGGCGGAATTGAACCACGGTGAATTCCGGACGCCAATGTTTTTTGCTGCGCTTGGATTAACAGATACCAATGAAGAACTGAAGGCCGCCCTGGAGAGCGGCATTTTTCAAAAGATTGGGCAGGATATCATCAGCACCGCCATTTTTGCTGCCTCGGACGCCGAATTTGCCTGGAAGATCAAAGCGCTGAAAGAAATCCTGCAGGAGACCGGCGGCGTTGTTATCCCGATGAACCTGCCCATGCGCCCGGCAGTTTTGAAGCTGGCCGGCCGGTTGACCAAAAATGTGGCCGACCCGCTGGCAGTCTTGCGCCGTTTTCCATCCTTACAAACCTGGACCCAAAACCTGCCGTTTTGGAAGCAGCTCAAGCGCGAGAAACAATCCACCCTGTTCTGGCTGCTTTTTCGCAATGCCAATAATACCCAGGCGGCCTTTCGGCCGTCCCAGGGTATGGCGACCATGCTCGGCGCCTTCGACACCTGGGATCTGGCGCATACCCAGGCGGAATACGTCGCAAAAATCAAGCAGCCATATATCAAGCAGGGCTTAATCCTGGATGACGGCGGAGACTTGGGTTCCGGCGGGACATTTGAGAGCGGACATCTCGGCTATCTGGAAGGCATCATCCTGTACGACCCGGGGAATCCACGATCGGCCATGGCGGCGCGCGATCTGGTAGAAACAGGGGTCAGGGATGCTATTCAGAAAGCGATGGGCGTGCCCATCGCGGCATTCGGCATGGAGGCGAATCAAACCTTCGGCCCTGCCTGTGGCGATTACCAGGTCTGGCTGGCCCGTATCAAAGCGGCGCTCGACCCTCAGGCTGCATCCGACCCCTTTTTTTATGCGGAAACAGCAAAAAACGGTCGTTGAGCCTGCTTCAAGCAACAAGCTGCTATGAAAGGATGATTCAAGAGGACGGCAATACAAATTGTCTATTACAGATTAATAACAATTAATAATGTATTCGCCTTGGCCCTGCAATAACCTTTGTCTGGCGGTTGATCTGTAGATCATAAACACTTCACCTGAAGCACCGCGTCTCGACTGAAAGCCATGGCAGAATTGCAATGAAAGCTTAACCTGACATAACGCCCGTACTGTTAGAAGACTGATGATCGACGATGACGTCAATCATTGTCGATCCGTAAGGCGTTTCTTAAAACGGACCTACTCCAGAATAGTTCTCCCCTTTTTAGACGTTCTGTCAATCGAAAGGTTACCCTGATCGTCTCGGAGCCTCAGTCAGTCGCTGTGCGCCAGCTCGACGAGTGGATCGACTCCAATCTCTTCCGGCGCCCGATCCAACATCTGCATTTGGGCTGCGATTACCTTGGTGAAGTAATGCGTTTCACCCTCATGTTCGTAACGATCGGTTTGCAGGCGACCCTCGATGAAGACCAGCCGGCCCTTGCTTAGATATTCCTGGCAAATTTCTCCCAGGCGGCCCCAGGCCTCAACGTTGAACCAGTCGGTCGCTTCTTTGCTTTCCCCCTCGCTGCTTCGCCAGCGACGGGTGACTGCCACACTGAACGAGGTAACTTTCTTCCCGGTTGGGGTGAATCTCGCTTCTGGATCTTTGCCCAGGTAGCCAATTAATTGAACGCGGTTTAATCCAGGCATTGGATATTCCCTCCACTGAATTGAGACAAATGCAGATGGTCTTGCAGTCACTTTCAGTGTACCTATAGTTTTATGCCTGTCAAGTACTTTCCAGCCTGAATCACCCTTTATTTTGGTTGTCATCTCGTCCATTCGCTGGTATCCTTAGGTACGTGCTGGCTGTCAAAACAGGGTGTTTGAGGCTGTGGTTTGAAAGGCTGGCCACTTTAAATTGGGTCTCTGAGGAACTCTGTGGGAGTGTCCCGGATGTGAGGTATCATCCCAGGAATGCCCAAAGAACCAATCATTTGCTTGAATTCATCTAATCCAAAACGATAAGGAAAGTTGAATAAACAATCATGTACTTTGCGATTGAAGGCGTCATTGGTGTTGGCAAAACCACGTTAGCTCGTTTGTTACAGCCAGTATTCCAGGCTGATCTATATTTGGAAGTTTTCGAAGAAAACCCCTTCCTGTCGGATTTCTACTCGGACCGGCAGCGGTATGCTTTTCAGACGCAGATCTTTTTCTTACTCAGCCGGTATCACCAGCAGCGCGGCATTTCTCAGCAAACAGTCCAGGAGAATATTCAGATTATTGCCGATTATACGTTTGCCAAGGATTTACTGTTTGCCCGGATCAATTTGAAGGGAGATGAATTGGACATGTATTACCGTGTGCATCAAGCCTTGGCGGAGAAAATCAGTCTTCCTAATTTGATCGTCTATTTACGCGCCGATACGGAGACCTTGATGCAGCGAATCGCCATGCGCGATCGATCCTATGAACGCAATATGGAGCGTAGTTATATTGAAGAGCTGAATCAGGTGTATGATCGTTTCTTTACCGAATCTCGCTTCCAGGGAGTCCCGGTTCTTCGGATTGACACCGACGAACTCAATTACGTGCGAAGGCCGAATGATTTGCAATGGGTGGAAAATCGGATCCGGCAAGCTTTAAAGCTGGCGCCCTTCCAACCGGAACTGCCTCTTGGGGCGGATTGAGCGATCCCACTACAACGAACATGCATAGGGCGAAGATTTTCTGAGGAGCGGATGTATGCGAATCACACGCAGGATGCTGGAGAAAATCGTCAAAGATACCGTGGCTGAACGGACCCGGAGTAATCGCAGTCTGTTGGCCATTTACTTAAGTGGTTCCCTCCTGGAAGAGGAATATTTATTGGGGGGCACAACGGACATCGACCTGGTGTTTATTCACACGGACCCGGTTGGGTCTGAGCGGGAAATTGTGCCTTTGACGGAGGATATTCACCTCGATATTGCCCACCACCAGCACCGCGACTATCGCCAGACCCGTAAACTACGCACCGATCCCTGGCTGGGGCCGACCCTGTTCTCCTGCAATATTTTACACGACCCACAGCACTTTCTGGATTTCACTCAGGCCAGCGTGCGGGGACAATATGATCGCCCTGATTATATTTACGAACGGGCCAGAACTTTTTACGATCAAGCTCGATCAATCTGGTTTGATTATTATCAGGAAAATCGCGAACCTGGCCAAAAAGAGGTCAGCGACTATTTGCTGGCGGTTGGGAAATCTGCCAACGCTATCGCGAGTTTGAGCGCCGGGCCGTTAACAGAGAGGCGTTTTTTGCTTAAGTATTTATCCCGGGCAGAGGCGATCGGGCGTCCCGGTTTATTTGCCGGCCTGATGGGTCTCTTAGGCGCTCAAACTGTTGATGCTGCCATGATGAAATCCTGGCTCCCGGGTTGGGAGGCAGCTTTCGATAACCTGCCTGTGGAGACCCGGTCGCCTGGACTGGCGTCTGAACGGAAGCAATATTACCTCAAGGCTTTTGAGGCAATACTTGGCAGCGTTCAACCTGAAACCATGCTTTGGCCATTGCTGCGTACCTGGACGGATATGGCTGGACTGCTGTCGAAGGACGGCAGCGAGTATGGCGATTGGCGCCTGGCACTCAACCATCTCAACATTCTCAGCGATTTTGGCACCCGCCTGGAAGCACTTGACGCTTATCTGGATCTGGTTGATGAAACCCTGGATCAATGGGGTCGTTCGAATGGAGTACTTTGAATCGAGTGTTTGGTAGACGAGTTCGCAAATTGTCAGATTGAAAATTTATGTTTCACGTGAAACATCTTACTGCGGTGATCAATCCCAACACGACCCAGCATCTGTCAGAAGGCTGGTGTTTCACGTGAAACCATGTGAGAATGAAGATCGAAAAAGCTGGCCGACATAGATTTGTCGGCCAGCTTTTTCCCCGTTGCCCTTAGTAGTTGGGCCAATCACGTTTCCGCCGGTTTCGCTCGTTGAGCGGGCGTTTGGCGATGATTTTGATCTTGTTGCTGCCCGAGATTGCTAAGGCGCTGATGACCTCCCAACCTTCTTCGCCCCATTCGTCTAGAACAGCTTCCAGATCTTCATCTTTGAGGCCGCTCCAGGTGGAGCCAATTGTTTCTGCCCGGTATTCCCATATGGTTAGCTCACCCATCGATCACTCTTCTTTCGGCTGAGCTGTCTGGGCCAGTGAAACCATCCCACTCAAGCCGCCCAGGTTCATCGTGTCAACGGCGCTGCTGGGAACGATTACCAGCGCCCCTTTCTCTTTGAGCCCCTCGAACAACATGTTCATTGCTCGCAAGTGCAGGGCAGTTGGATTGTTGTGATATGCCTGGGATGCCTCGGCAAAGCTGTGGGCGATCTGCATCTCGGATTCTCCCAGGATGACCCGCGCCTGGCGTTCCCGTTCAGCCTGCGCCTGGCGACTCATCGCATCTTCTAACTCCTGTGGTATGACAACATCCCGGATTTCAACCGATTGAACCGAAACACCCCAGGGAGTGGTACGCTCATCGATGATTTTTTGCAGCTCTGCATCCATTTTCGCGCGACCGACCAGAATGTCCGCCAGAGTCATTTGACCGATGATTTCCCTTAGTGCGGTCTGGGCCGCCCATGCGATTGCTGCCCGGTAATCCTCAACTTCGAGAGCGGCTTTTTCAGCGTCCCATACCAGCCAGAATAAAACCGCGTCAACATCCACCGGTACGGTGTCCTTCGTCAAGGTCTTTTCGGCGTTGAAAGGCGTGACCATCACCCGGTGGTCAATCCAGGAGGCTGTGCTGTCAACGATGGGTATGATCCAGAATAAACCCGGGCCCCGTAACCCCTTAAATTTACCCAGGCGCAACACAACAGTTTTTTCCCATTGCTTGGCAACTTTTAAGGCAAACAGAAGATAAAGATCGACCAGGGCTAAACCGACCGTTATGGTCACTGCAATCCCGCTGGGTACGTTCACCATATCCATATAAGCCACTACCAGGAGTATTACAATCGCTAAGATGAAGAAGATCGTCACTGCAAAGCCGTTAATGCGAACGGTAGCTTCCTTCGTGTCTGAATTCTTATTCTGGTATCTTGCCAATCTCTTGTTCATCCTACCCTCTCGAATTCTCTGCTTCTATGTGCTCATCTTGAGCCTTGATCCAGGATCTCCATTGATCTCTGATAGCCGCCGCTACTTCTTCCCGGCTGTACCCCAATCGCTGCACATCCTCGAAGTAGTTTTTGGTCAATTCTGCCAGACCACGTTGACGCAATCGGGCATTTGTTTCCTCGCTCGGCGTCTCCCAGATGTAAGTGCCGCGTCCCTGCTGGGTCGAGATCAGTCCGGCTTCGTCCAGCATCCTGTAAGCACGCGCTACGGTATTGAAGTTCACCCGTAGTTCGGTTGCCATTTGCCGGACGGTGGGAAGTTGATCCCCCTGTTGCAGTTCGCCTGTGGCTACCATTTGCCGAATCTGTTCCATAATCTGAACGTAGATCGGTTCTCGGGACCGAAAGTCTATTTTGATTTGCATTGTGCTAATCGACCATCCTGATTTGCTCCGGATTGTACATTTGTATTATTGTATCATTGTATTATTGAATGATTGTATACCAAATTAAGCTGTTTGTCAAGTAGTAAACATCTGGAACTGCCTCAGCCGGACTTTCCTGATCATCTAGCTATTAACCAAAGAGATTTGGGATAGCCCCATCCCAAATCTCCGGTTGGCGAAAAAAATGATGTATGTGCTGGCCGTTATCTTCAGACTAAGCCAGCTGGGCGGCCGCTGCCCGATCGACCAGCCAGATTAGGGTCCCTTCGAATGGCTTCGCCAGTTGAGCCGGAAGCGGCTCGCTGCCTGGCGGAGAAAGAACTTCAGCCAGCCGGCTGGCTTTGTCCTGTCCGGAAACCAGAAAAACAACCTGGCGAGCAGATTGAATGACCGGTAATGTGATCGTCACCCTGGGAACCAAAGGCTCTGGTGGTTGATCGTGAGGAACGGCCCTCACCCAGCGCTGCTGCTCTTCGAGCGCATCTGATCCGGGGAAAAGCGAGGCGGTGTGTCCGTCTGTCCCCAGGCCCAAAAGGATCAGATCAAACACGGGAAATGGCTGTCCAGTTTTGTCAGGGGTTAGGCCAAATTGATTTGCGAGCTGGCTCTGGTAGTCGTCGGCCGCTTGCTGTGGGGGCAGCTCCCCGCGCATCCGGTGAATGTTGCTTTTGGGGACAGGCACAAGGTTGAGCAACGTTTCTGCAGCCATCCGGTAATTGCTATCCGGATCATCGGGTGGCACGCAGCGTTCATCCCCCCAGAAAATTTGAACCAGCGACCAGTCAATTTGGCTGGCGTGATCTGGCTGTCGCAGAATTCGGTGCATGGATCGTGGGGTGGATCCACCGGATAACGCCAGTCGAAAGATCTGCCTGGCAGCAATAGCCTCTTGGGCTGATGCCACGACCAGCCCGGCTGCAGCTTGCGCCAGGGCAAGTCCATCATCAAATACGCGCACCTCAGCTTTGGTTGTCATTGGTTCTCGCAATTACATTGATACTGTCGGGACGATGGGCTGCATCGATTAACCAGGCTCGCCCATCCTTGGCAATCAGTTCGTCGGCTTCTCTGGGCCCCCAACTGCCCGGTTCATAATCGACCAGATCCGGGGAATTGGTTGTTTCCCAACCCTCCAAAATCGGGTCAATAAATTGCCATGCCTTTTCGATCTCATCGCTGCGGATGAAGAGGGACGCATCGCCGATGATTGCATCCAACAACAAGCGTTCGTAAGCTTCCGGCAGGCGCTCATTGCCAAAAGACGAGCGGAAGTGAAAGTCCATATTCACGGAACGTGTTCTCTGAGCAGAATCGGGCACTTTGGCCTCAAATTTTAAATGGATGCCCTCGTCAGGCTGGATGCTGATCACGAGTAAATTTGGGCTCATTTCGCTGGCGGGATCCAGGTTGAACATCAGCAGGGGTGGGCATTGGAACTGTATCAAAATTTCGGACTTTTTCGCTTGCAGGGCTTTTCCTGATCGCAAATAGAATGGGATGCCTTGCCAGCGCCAGTTGTCGATAAACAGCCTCAGCGCAGCGTACGTGGGAGTCTGGGAATATTTTGTCACGCCTTCAGCATCGCAATAACCCTGGTATTGAGCTCGTACGGTGTGTGCCGCAACGCTCTCCCCGGTAATAGGACGCAAGGCGGATAGGATTTTTAGTTTTTCATCCCGAACGGCATCAGCAGTGAACGAGATGGGCGGTTCCATTGTAACCAGGGCCAGCAATTGCAGGATATGGTTTTGGAACATATCTCTCAAGACGCCGGCTCGATCGTAATAATCGGCCCGGTGGCCTACATCGACCGTCTCAGCTACACTGATCTGAATGTGGTCGATGTAGTTTCGATTCCAAATAGGCTCAAAGATCGTATTCGCAAATCTGAAAAACAATATATTTTGGGCGGTTTCTTTGCCGAGATAATGGTCGATACGATAAACTTGGTCCTCAGTAAAGGCACTGTGCACGATTTCGTTCAGTTCATGTGCTGAGGCCAAATCGTGCCCAAAAGGTTTTTCGATCACAACCCGTCGCCAGCCGGTAGTTTCCTTGGCCATACCCGACTCGCCCAGTTTGTGGATCGTGATGGCATAGTATTCCGGCGCAATCGCCAGGTAGTAGATCCGGTTGGCTTCTTCCCCTTCCAGTTCGGCCAATTTCTGGGATAACATCTCGTAATCTTCCCGTTCTTTCAAGTTGCCGGGTAGATAAAAAATCTTGGAAGCAAACGCCTCCCATGTCTTGGGCTCGATATCCACACCTGCGAACTCCTCCACCCCGGTCTGCATTCTTTGACGGAACTCGGCATGTGAATAAGGGGTGCGGGAAGTGCCGGCAATTCGAAAATCTTCCGGCAAGCGACCTTTGCGAAACAAGTTATATAATGCCGGGACCAGTTTCCGGCGAGTCAAATCCCCGGAAGCCCCAAAAATTACCAGGGTTACAGAAGAATTACTCACAGAGACACTCCTTTAATAGGTTTCAATCCAGCGCCAGGCCGTTTAAATTAGATGCCCCCAAGTTTCAAATCCTTACTGAGAGTAGCTGTTAACAATAGTTCGTAAAAAACCCGAGTTCAGGTTAAGGATAGCTCCGATTTTGGAGATGTGTGACAGGCGCCTGTCACACATCTCCAAAATCGAGAAAATATTCTTCAAGCGCCAAGGATTGAAGTCGATCGTTTAATCTTATCATAGCTGGCTTATCTGGGTTCATAGCTTGAAAAGGGGTACGGAATCTTTCATTCATGAAATTCATGTGCATCCCGCTGATATGGAAGAGGATATGGTTATTTCATGAGAAAAGGATCCAGTATCGAAGAAGGTTTTTTGGGGACGCTCCCACAGGAATTCGCACTGAGCGATCATGGGCATAGTCCACCCGCAAGGATGGAAATCCGACCTATTTCCAAGACAGATTCGAAAAAACAGGCATATCGATCCTCGTGCTGGGTTCCCTCAAGAGCTGCTCCTCTCCGGGAAAAGCCGTCCTCATCATAGAATGATCCAGCCCCATTAATTTTTCGTTAGAACGGGTTGGAAGCGGTTGCTCTGCACGCCTGGCGGATTGCCATGCGTCTTGCCGCGTGGTAGAATGTTTTTAGAAAGTTTGCCTTTCAAATTTCGGAGGTTGTAAAAAATGGAGCAACAGGTTGCAACTTTTGCAGTAAAAAAGGGCCTTGCGCAAATGCTCAAGGGTGGCGTGATCATGGATGTCGTAACGCCTGAGCACGCTAAGATAGCTGAGGATGCAGGTGCAGTCGCCGTTATGGCGCTAGAGCGGGTGCCGGCGGATATCCGTGCAGATGGCGGGGTAGCTCGCATGAGCGACCCGGAATTAATCCTCAAAATTATGGATGCGGTTTCCATACCGGTGATGGCAAAGTGCCGGATCGGGCATTTTGTTGAGGCGCAAATACTGGAAGCTATTGGGGTTGACTATATTGACAAATCTGAGGTATTAACTCCGGCGGATGAAGCTCACCACATCAATAAACACACCTTTCGGGTTCCCTTTGTTTGTGGTTGCCGCAACCTGGGCGAAGCTTTGCGGCGGGTCGGCGAAGGTGCGGCGATGATACGCACTAAGGGTGAGGCTGGAACCGGCGACGTGGTCGAAGCCGTCCGGCATGCTCGCTCGGTGCTGGGCGAAATCCGCAAGCTTCAAAACATGCCGGAAGAAGAGCTCATGGCTTTGGCCAAAGATCTGGGCGCTCCCTATGAATTGCTGAAGGAGACTCGCAGTCTTGGCCGTCTGCCAGTGGTCAACTTCGCGGCTGGCGGCATCGCCACACCAGCCGACGCAGCTCTGATGATGCAGTTAGGCGTAGACGGCGTGTTCGTTGGATCAGGGATATTCAAATCTGGCGATCCTGCCCGGCGGGCAGCTGCAATCGTCAAGGCGACAACCCACTATAACGATCCCTATATCCTGGCTGAAGTAAGCCGCAATTTGGGCGAACCGATGGTCGGTCGACAAATCACATCGATCCCAGAGGCTGAATTGATCGCCGGTCGAGGCTGGTAAGTATTCTGCCATTGGTACAAAAGCAAAATCCGCCGACAGCTGGAAGCAGACCACGGCTCACAAGTTGTTATTAAGTTTTTGCCGGTCCGCGATCAGCCGTCGGCGTTTCGGTTATGCGTGGTGATTATGAAGATAGGCGTACTGGCCCTGCAAGGAGATTTTGCAGAGCACATCCAAATGTTAAGAAATATCGGGATCGAAGGTGTCGAAGTAAGGCTGCCTGAGCATCTGGTTGAGCTAGACGGCTTGATCATCCCGGGCGGCGAATCGACTACGATCGGTAAGTTGGCAATCGCTTATGAGTTGATGGAGCCGTTACGCGCATTTGGCCGGCAAAAAGCGATTTGGGGCACCTGTGCTGGCGCCATCTTTTTGTCGAAAGATGTTCACCGTGATCAGCCCTTGCTTGGCCTGATGGATATCACCATTGAACGGAACGCTTTTGGACGGCAGGTTGCCAGTTTTGAAACCGATCTGGAAATCCCGGTGTTAAACCAGATAGATCCAAGTGGCATCCCCTACCATGCTGTGTTTATTCGGGCGCCGTTGATCGAATCGGTCAGGGGAGGGGCTGAAGTCCTGGCGAAATTGGAAGATGGCCGCATTGTCGCCGCCCAGCAGGGAAAACTACTGGCAACTTCTTTCCATCCGGAACTCACCCCGGACGGCCGTTTTCATCGCTATTTCGTGCGGATGGCGGCTTTAAACCGGCAGGCCAGCATGGAGTCGCGGGATGGCGTTCAAACTGGGCGAATTGCCACACGACAAGAGAGCTAATCTGATTGATTTCGTATGAATATCAGACCGTTTGACTGGCGCGATATACAGACCCTGTACCGGTTCAGGCATCAGAGCGTATTTTTAGACAGCGCGCTGGTCTTGACACGCGGCCCGATGTTGGTTTCGGGCGCCTTGCTTTCTTATCTGGCGCCATCAGCCGGAATATTTACGGCTACCAGGAAACGCACCAGTCGCGCTGAATCCCCGATCATTGGCCAGACCATCCAGATGCCGGGCTCTCAGTTCGCTCATTTGACTTTTCTGACCCCTGAAAAGGCATTAAATGACGTTCCCCTGGGCAGTTTGCTTGATTATCTGGCTGTTCAGGCTGGAGAGCGAGGCGCCTTCAGGCTGTTGGCGGATGTAGATGAAGGCAATCCGGGATACGAGGCCCTCAGGCGGGCCAGTTTTGCGATTTATGCTCGCCAGCGTGTCTGGCAGATGACCGGCCAGCCGGCTGGCGAAGGCGCACAGGATGGTTGGCGGGTTGCTACCGATCGTGATAGTATTGGGATCCGCTCGCTTTACAGCAACCTGGTTCCAGGTCTTGTTCAACAGGTTGAGCCTATTTCCCCGAGCAACCCTCGGGGGCTGGTCTATTATGAAGAAGATAATCTTTTAGCCTATGTAGAATTGAAATACGGGCATAAAGGCGTTTGGGCGCAGCCATTTATCCATCCAGATGCGGAAGAAGTGACCAGCTGGTTGGTTGGATTGCTGAAAAACTTGCCTTATCGTCATTCGCGCCCGGTGTATCTTTGCATTCGATCGTATCAATCCTGGTTGGAAAACGCCCTGGAAGATTTGGGCGCAGAAGCTGGTCCTCGCCAGGCCGTAATGGTGAAACACCTGGCAGTTCCGCAGAAAGCGTTTCGATCGTTTGCGCTTCCAGCTTTAGAAGGTGGGCAACCTGAGGTAACTGCCCCGATTGCCCATGCGGAGCGAAATTCTTAACTATGTCACAACGGAAAATTACAGACGACTTACAAGCTTTACTTGATGTGTTACCCCCGGTCATTGCCCAGGCAGTTACCGATTCGAATGACAGTGATAACCTCCTGGAGGTGATCTTAGATCTGGGGCGCCTGCCCACAGCTCGTTTTGTCGACCGTGAGGTAGTCCTGAGCAATATTGAGGTAACCCACACGGACATTGACTATGTAGTAGGCCGGATCGGCGATTTCGACGCAGACAATCGTGCCGGTATGGAACGCACGCTGCATCGTATTTCCGCCATCCGGAATCGCCGCGGGAATATCGTTGGCCTGACCTGCCGGGTGGGGAGAGCGGTCTACGGCACGACCGACATCATCAAAGACCTGATCGAAAGCGGCAAAAGCCTGCTGATTCTGGGACGGCCAGGTGTTGGAAAAACGACGATGCTGCGGGAAGCCGCTCGCATCCTGGCAGAGAGCAAACGGGTCGTAATTGTGGATACCTCCAACGAAATTGGTGGGGATGGCGACGTGCCGCACCCAGCCGTGGGCCGCGCTCGCCGCATGCAGGTTGCGCGACCTTCCCTTCAACATGAGGTGATGATCGAGGCGGTGGAAAACCACAACCCCGAAGCGATTGTGATCGACGAGATTGGCCGTGAGCTTGAAGCCGCGGCCGCCAGAACGATCGCCGAGCGCGGTGTCCAGCTGATTGGCACCGCCCACGGTAACTCTTTGGAAAATCTGCTCCTCAATCCTACCCTTTCCGACCTGGTGGGTGGCATTGAATCCGTCACGCTTTCCGACGAAGAAGCCCGCCGGCGGGGCACGCAGAAAACTGTCTTGGAACGGCGGTCACCGCCCACCTTTGACGTGTTGATCGAAATCCAGAATAGAGATCGCCTGGCGGTCCATCCCGATGTTGCCGCCGCAGTAGACTCGCTCCTGCGGGAGTATCCACTGCCCCCCGAAATCCGGACACGTGACGCGGAAGGGAATATTCATATCGAACATCCTGCCCCCGCCGCCAAATCGCCTAAAAACGCCTCTCAGGGCTATCGCCGTCAGACGAACGGAGAAATCGTGGATAATGGCCGCAGGGCTTTGCCTCAGGAGACAGGGGCGCGGGGCTCTCATCGCTCGGCACCGGATTTCCCGGTGAGCCGCGATCAGACTCCATTGCAAACTGTCCGGATTTATCCCTATGGTGTGGCTCGTAATCGGCTTTTGCAGGCTGCTAAGCGCTTAGGCGCACCAATCGTAGTAGCCAAATCACCAGGCGAGGCGGATGTTCTGGTCACTTTACGCGCGTATTTTCGCAAGCGTGAAAAGACCATCGTCGATGCGGAAGCCCGCAACATGCCGATTTACGTTTTAAGATCCAATACCGTCAACCAGATGCAGCAGTTCTTAAGCGATCTCTTCAACCTGTCTACCGATTTTCCTCCGGATTCCGGGATGGAACCGGTGATTGAAGAGACCCGTTCGGCGATAGACGCCGTTCTGAATGGAGAACGCTGGGTTGAATTGCCTCCTGCAGTGGCTTCCATCCGGCGGTTACAACACCAGATGGCCCGCCAGGCGAACCTGGTTTCCCATTCTTATGGCAAGGAACCGCGTCGCCGGGTGCGCATCTTCCGGGAATAGCATCGCCGGGAAGTTCAAGTTGGCCAACTTTCTGTCTGGTTTTCAGACAGATCCGGGAGGAGCCAAAAGCCTTATGTTCATTACATTTGAAGGACCGGATGGAAGCGGAAAGACCACGCAGGTGGCTATCCTGGCTGAGCATTTGCGCCAGTTGGGCTATTCCCTGCTCGTGACCCGCGAACCAGGCGGAACTTCAATTGGTGACCAGGTTCGAGCCATTCTTTCCGATCTGGATAATATTGCCATGCAACCGCGCACGGAAATCCTGCTTTTTCAGGCTTCCAGGGCACAGCTGGTAGATGAAGTGATCCGGCCCCACCTGGAGCAAGGCAGCCTGGTTTTGTGCGATCGCTTTGCGGATTCCACCCTGGCATATCAGGGCTACGGACATTGTGTCGATTTAGATCAGCTGCGCAGCCTGATTTGGTTCGCAACCGGAGGTTTGAAGCCCGACCTTACTTTGCTTTTTGACGTTGATGCGGAAACCGGGTTGAGGCGCCGGGCAAAAGGCGGTGATTGGAATCGTCTGGATGCCTACGAGATTGCCTTTCACCAACGGGTTCGAAAAGGATATTTAGAGCTGGCCCGTGCAGAACCAGACCGTTGGGTTATGATCGACGCCGGGCAGACTCCTGAAAAGGTACAGCAGGCAATCCAGGCAGTTGTACTGGAACGGTTAAACCGGGCGAAGGTCGGCCATCAGGCCAGCGAGGGCGGTTCCAACTGTTGAGGTTAGAGTTTCCCCACATTCAGGCGGGCTGGGAATTTTTTAACGGAAGAGTGGTTGCCAGTTGAGTCGTAACTCGCACTGACAACCACCACGGTTTCTATCGGATGGGTTAAAAGTCATCGAGTCCATCCCCAGGCATGCCTGGGCCTGAATCACCCAGGTCGGGAAGCGCTTCCTCAATTTCATCCGGGGATTGCCCGGACTCCAACCGGTTGACCACTTCATCGAATTCTGGGCCCAGATCTTCGCCAAGTTCGCTGCCCATCTGGCGCATCATCCGCCCCAGGGCCTGAGGATCATCCTCCAAACCCTCCAGAGCGCTGGGGTCAGCGATGCTCTCCAGGCGGCTTTCATCAGAACGAGCAATTCTTACCCGGCTGATGCGCCGGATAACATTCTCCGACTGGCACTTTGGACATTGAATGGTTTTATGCCCATACTCGGAATAGGTCATAAAAACATCGAATCTTTTTTGGCAGTTTAAGCAACGATAAGGATAATTGGGCATTGTTGCCTCCTCCAGCAGTTATTAAATCGTGGTATCGTTCCATCGACAATCGGAACGGAGCCTACCCTGGAATTATAACAAGAGGTGCTTTTCGGTGAAACCTCAATCCGTTTGGTTCATTGGGAATTCTTGTGTGGTACCCCAGTGACCCAATCTCATTGTCTACCAGGAAGGAATAGATCCGATTGACTGGCATGATCGAAGCGGAACATCAAGGAATTATAGAGGCAGAAATGGCTGAATCATTTTCTTATAATCCCAACCAACATTTTCCTTTACTGATCGTGATTTCCGGCCCATCGGGGGTGGGCAAAGATACCGTGATAGATCGGATGAAAGATCGTAATTTGCCTTTTCATTTTGTCGTTACGGCCACTACTCGCCCGCCCCGGTCCGATGAAATTGATGGGGTGGATTACATCTTTTTGTCGTCAGATGAATTTGCAGAGATGATCGAACAGGATGAATTATTGGAGCATGCCATTGTCTACAATGATTACAAGGGTATTCCAAAAGCTCAAGTGCGTGAAGCGATGAATTCCGGCAAAGATGTGGTGATGCGCGTGGATGTTCAGGGGGCTGCCAGCATACGATCGATGTATCCGGATGCTTTACTGATTTTTTTGACAACCCGCAACGAACAGGAACTGGAAAACCGATTAAATGCGCGCAAAACTGAAACGCCCGAGGGACTAAAACTAAGGATCGCGACCGCACGCCAGGAATTAAGGCGTATCAAGGAATTTGATTACGTTGTGGTAAACCCGGAAGATCATCTGGAAGAGGCAGTGGATACGATCGAAGCCATTATCCGGGCCGAACATGCCCGCGTAACCCCCAGAAAGGTTTCATTGTGAGCAACCAATATCCGTCGCCGGAGAATTCCGGCCCACAGACCCCTGGCTTTCAATCGGGACAACCCGGCCAACAACCTGTCAACCTGGGCCTTCAACGCAATAGACCGGTGGTCACCTACGCCATTATGGGTGTGACGATCTTTGTGTTCTTGCTGCAAATGGGCAGCCAGGCGCTTTTCAACGGTGTGGACATCCCCCAGGCTTTAGGGATGAAGGTGAATGATCTGATCGTCAAGGGCCAGCTCTGGCGTCTGTTCACGCCCATGCTGTTACATGGCTCCATTCTGCATATTGGTTTCAATATGTATGCTTTATATATTTTGGGTCCGGGATTGGAACGGTTTTATGGCTGGAAGCGTTACCTGGCCGTTTATATCCTGGCAGGCTTTGCCGGCAATGTCATGTCGTTTTTATTCTCGCCGGAAGCTTCCTTGGGATCATCGACAGCCATTTTTGGCATTTTTGGAGCGGAGGGGGTCTTCTTTTATCAGAATCGGAAGATATTTGGGCAGCGCGCCCAGTTGGCATTGCGTGAGATCATTTTCTTTGCCGGGATCAACCTGCTGTTTGGCTTGTCTCCGGGCATCGATAATTGGGGGCATATCGGCGGCTTGATTGGGGGGACTCTCTTCGCCTGGTTCGGTGGGCCGTTGCTACGCGTGGATGGAATTTATCCATCCTTGAAACTGGTTGATGATCGCCCGCAAGGCGATATCATTCGGGCCGGGGTGAACGTTGGTGTGCTCTTCGCCGTGCTGACTGCCGTAACGATATTCCTAAAGCTTCGTTGACCCTTGCCAGTCCGGCGGTCTCTTTTCCAGGAAGGCGCTTACGCCCTCTTTGTGTTCGGCTCCTTTTCCGGCGATATCCTGGTTGTAGGCCTCATAATCCAGGAGTTGTTCCAGCCCTCCTAGAACGGCTTTGTTAAAGTCGCGCTTGGCCAGCCCCATCGCCTGCACCGGCCCGGCTGCCAGCTGTTTGGCCCAGGCAAGAGCCTGCCGGCCGAGTTCCTCGGCGGGGGCCAATCGATTGACCAGACCCCAATCTTGAGCCTGTGCAGCGCTGATGGGATCGTTGCTGAAAGTATACGCTGTCGCTCGCCCTAATCCAACCAGCGTGGGCAACAGTAAAGACACAGCCGAATCGGGCGCCAGGCCGATCCCCGCAAATCCCACCACAAAGCGGGCATCCTCCGCCGCAATTCGCAAATCACACGCCAGAGCAATTCCCAGCGCGGCGCCAGAGATCGGCCCATTGATGGCAGCCAGCACCGGTTTCTCGATCCGCCGAATTTGCAGTATCAGGGGGTTGTAGGTGCGTAACAAATGATACCGGTAGGATAGATCCTCAGCCTGTTTTACCTCCGTTAGATCTTGCCCAGCGCTAAATACCCTGCCCTGGCCGGTTAACAACACACAGCGGATTTGGGGATCGCGTTCCGCTTGTTTGAACAGGTCTTGTAGATCGGTGATCAGTTCGGTTGTCAGGGCATTCACTTTTGGGCGGTTAAGGGTGATGCTAAACACGCCATCTTCAATTTGAGTGAGCAAGCTTGCGTTATCCATCTGGCCTCCACAAACACTTTCCCCCTTTCCCATAACGGTCTGTCCGAAAAGGTTTCCTGAAGAAATACCGCCCGGCATCTATTGAAATTGGCATTGCTGCCAACTTCAATAGATACCGGGCGGATGTTAAATTTTCTGCTTTTTGGACAGCCTCAGAGTGAACTTACATCTCGGGGAAGTCGAAGTCATCGTCCTCGTCGCCGAAGTCGTCATCGTAGCCGAATTCGAGCTCCACTTCATCGTCTGCCAGTCGCACCCACAAAAGCAGCAGGTGCCCATCCTCCGTATCCACTGTCCGAGCGGCGACAATCGGCGCCGTTCTTTCCAGCCCCTCGGAGGAGCGATATTCCAGGTTGATTGGTTTTGAGTTGCGCCACGCTCGATGACAGCGCTCTACCAGCGCCGGACCGTTAAACGTGCGCAGGCGGGTGACGGCAATATCTGCCAGAAATGGGCTTTCGTTCAGCCCCAGGGCCCATCCATCACTGATGGCTTCAAAGTTTGGGGGCGGACCTTCAATTATAGTAATATTTTCTTCTGTATCCATATACCTTTACTCCGTTTGGCAATCATACCATTAAATAAAATTCCAAAACATAAGAAAATTGTTGGTTTTAATCGGCAGTCACAGGCGTGCTTGTCTCTGAAATATGAGAAATTTGGCCAGCCGCCCCAGAATTGGAACTGCGAGCGCTCTGCTGCACGCTCGCAGCCGCAATTCTGGGACTATCCCACAGAGTTTCCTGGAGACCCGTTCCGGAAGAACCAGAAAGTTGGTTCTTTGGGAAATCCTGTGGCTGAGGCTATTTGTGGGGGTAGTTTTCGGGCAAAGCCCGAAAACTACCCCCACGTCTTCTACCCACTCCAGAGATTCCGGAAGAACCGGAAAGTTGGTTTCAAACGGGTATAATTTGGCAGACAGACTCGGGAGGTCGATAAAGGTGAGGGGGGATAGCTCCACGATCCGATTTTCGTTCGCTGTACGGGTTTGAAAAGCGAGCATTGATCCAACCCTGAAAGCCTATTTATCGGACTGGCCGGCGCCTTGTCGATCCTTGATTAGCCCGAGTTCAACTTTTGAGGGATCATGCTCCTGCTTTGAGAGGGAGCATTCGGATGTTGTGGAAAGTGATGCATCTCCCCAGCTTGAATGCACCCTTTGGAGGAAATTAAATGCATAAATTGGTAATTTTGATTGAACCTTTGGATGATTGGGATGCGTTTGAAGAAGCCTGGCCCACCTTTTTGCATCTGGTGGAGACGATGCCGGCATTGAAACGCGAAGCGATTAGCCGGGTTGAAAGATTCCTGTATGGTGAAATTCCCTATGTTCAGATGCATGAACTTTATTTCGAAAATTTAGACGCAGCTCAGGAAGCGATGGCCTCTGAACAAGGGCGTACAGCTGGCAAACTGTTGCAAGCCATGACGGGCGGACGGATGGCATTATTTTTTGCCGATCATAAAGAAGATGAACTGGAAAATATTCAGAAATATCGCAATCAATCCAGCAGCCCTCCCGGCTCATCGGGAAATGGGGATAAATGAGGAGGTTTTTTTCACGCCGATTCGCAGCGATCCTCATCGCCGGGCTTCTCCTGGCTGCAGTATCGGGTATTTACCTATTAAAACGATATATCGCGCCGCGCTTGTTTCGACCGGCGCGCTTTGCCAGGGTCTCTGAATGGTTTGCCGATCCAGCCTCTCATCAGGATTGGGCCATTCAAGCCGGCGAGCGCTGTGGTGAAGCCCCTTTCATCATGCCGACGAATGGGTTTATCGGCTTCATCTGGGACGATTCTTTTCGGATCGGGCATCGCCATCAGGGGATTGATATTTTTGGGGGTGAGGAAATCAACCAGACTCCGGTTGTGGCCGCCGCGGCAGGCTATTTGACCCGCCTGGATGATTGGAAATCAACCATCATTATCCGCATACCCGACGATCCTTTAAATCCGGGCCGTCAGATTTGGACCTACTACACTCACATGGCAGACCCGCAAGGAAATTCGTTTATCGCTCCGGAATTTCCTCCCGGGACGCTGGAAAAGTTTGTTGAAGCGGGTACTTTACTTGGCCGGCAAGGCAATTACTCAGGGACCCCAGACAACCCAACCGGTGTGCATCTGCACTTCTCGATAGTGCTGGATGACGGGCAGGGCAGTTTTCGAAACGAACTTGAGATAAACAATACCCTGGATCCATCAGCTTATCTGGGGCTTCCGTTGAACGCCCGTCAAAATGATTCGGAAATCCCCGTCTGTGATTCGGCGGGTCTTTGATAATCTCTGTGGATGTAGCCGGATTTTGAGGTCCGAGCGTGAGCCAGCACGCTCACACCCCAAGTTTGAGGTACCACGCCAGGAAATCCCAATGAACCTTGAAGGAGAATGAATGAGTGAGTTTCAAGACAAAGTCGTACTTATAACTGGAGCGGGCCGCGGCATTGGGAAAGCGATTGCGGAAACCTTTGCCCAACGTGGCGCTATCGTCGCTGCCAACGATCTCTCCCCGGTCAATCTGGACGAGACGGTCGACGGCATCATCGCAAAAGGTAGCCGCGCCAAAGATTACGTCTATGATATTGCCAAGAAAATGCCCGTCCAGGCTTTGATTGAGTCTGTGCTGGACGATTGGGGCAAGATCGATATTCTTATCAACAACGCCGGCGTGGACCCACTTGGTCCGCTGTTGGACGTTGATGAATGGGACTGGCGCCGCACTTTGGATGTCAACTTAATCGGCCCATTCTTCCTTATTCAGTCGGTTGGCCGGGTGATGCGGGAGAAAGGGGGAGGCTGCATGGTAAACCTGGCTGCGGTGGCGGGACAGGCCCATGGGTGGTCAGGGCATGGCGCATTCGTGGCCAGCAAGATGGGCCTGATCGGATTGACCCGCCAGGCTGCCCTGGAACTCGCCCCTTATAACATTCGCGTCAACGCCGTTTGCCCGGGGATTGTCGATACGGGTAGGCAGAATTATGCTGGGCAAGTCCGGGCCCTGGCTGAGCCTGACCAGATTCCCCTGGCGCGCCTGGGGCAGCCTCATGAAGTAGCTGAACTGGTGGTGTTTGTATGCAGCCAGGCCGCTTCTTATCTGACCGGACAGGCTATCAATCTGGACGGAGGTCTGGTGATGGCCTAGCCTGCTTCCATTGTATAATCTCCTTATCTGGAAATTGAGTGGCTTGACAATGGCACATTCCAAGGATCTTTGGTCTTTGTAAATTCTGTGAATCGCGCACAGAATTCCCAAAAACTGGGATCATGCCCATCCTGGATGATGCGACTTTATCAAAACAGTTGTGTTGGAGGTTTATATGCCAGAATACGCCACCTTACTGACGGAAAAACGTGACCGGGTGGGACTTGTGCGGCTTAATCGTCCCCAACAGTTGAATGCATTGAACCAACAATTGACCACCGAATTGATGAACGCCTTGGCGGTATTTGATGCTGATTCCGATATTGGGGCGATGGTCGTAACGGGTAATGAACGCGCTTTCGCCGCTGGTGCAGACATCAAAGAGATGGCCGGCTCTTCCGCTGTGGAAATGCTGCAGAGGGATGCGATTGCCCAATTCGATCACATCCGGACGATTAAAAAACCAGTCATCGCGGCTGTCTCAGGTTGGTGCCTGGGTGGGGGCAATGAATTGGTGATGTCTTGCGACCTGGTGGTAGCTTCTGAAACCGCCCGTTTTGGGCAGCCGGAAATTACGATTGGTGTGATCCCTGGTGCGGGCGGCACCCAACGACTTACCAGGGCAGTTGGCAAAGTTATTGCAATGGAAATGATATTGAATAACCGCACACTGACCGCGGCAGAAGCGCTACATTTTGGCCTGGTCAATCGGGTTGTCCCGGTAGAACGTTATTTGGATGAAGCCCTGGATCTGGCTCAGGAAATTGCCAATCGGGCGCCTCTGGCGGTTCAACTGGCAAAAGAAGCTGTCAATCAGGCTTTTGAAACCTCACTGACGGATGGATTGGCGGACGAACGGCGTTCATTCTATCTATTATTTGCCAGTCAGGACCAAAAAGAGGGCATGCAAGCCTTCCTGGAAAAACGCGAGCCGAACTGGAAAGGACACTGACGAAACAGATCGCTTCGTTTGTTCGCCGAGAATGATGGCGCATCCTTTTCCCCGTCCGATGTTATTTGCCTTCTGAAGCCTGAGAGATTGGTTGGAAAGAAAACCCCCATGGTAACGGTTACATTCCGCGATTTTGTCAACGGTTTACGCAAGCTGGATATTGATCGTTCGCTTCCGGTCTTGGTGCACACTTCCCTGTCCGCATTTGGAAAGGTGCATGGCGGCCCCGATGTCGTTGTGGGCGCCTTGCTGGCGAATTTTTCTGGTTTGATGATGCCAACCTTTACCTATAAGTGTATGCTCGTACCCGAGGCTGGCCCTCCCGACAATGGCATCGTGTATGGTAGCTCCAGAGATATCAATAAAATGGCCGAGTTTTATCGCCCCGGCCTTCCAGCGGACCCATTAATGGGCGTGGTCGCCGAGACGTTGCGTTTGCATCCGGCTGCGCAACGGTCAAGTCATCCTTTGCTCTCATTTGCCGGCGTTAACCTGGAAGAGATATTGGCCAGGCAAACAATTGACTCCCCGTTGGCTCCGATCCAGGGGTTGTTGGATGCGGGCGGTTGGGTACTGCTGCTTGGGGTTGACCACACGGTGAATACCAGCATTCATCTGGCGGAAAAGTTGGCTGGTCGCAAACAATTTATTCGCTGGGCCCTGACTACGGAAGGAGTGGTCGCATGCCCGGGATTTCCCGGTTGTTCTGATGGCTTTCAGGCGTTGGCGCCCAGGGTTGAACCCCTGACCCGTCAGGTTCAGATCGGATCGGGGATAGTCCAGGCGCTACCCCTGCAAGAAATGGTGGCAATTGTTCGCGAATGGATCATCCATGATCCTCGCGCGTTTCTATGTGAGCGCTCCGATTGTGCGCGCTGCCAGGCCGTCCGGCAATCCCTGGTAGTCCCTTCAGATACTGCGATAATACCTTGAGGAACTCCCTCTGGGTGCGCCCGTGCTCAGACTCGACCACAGAAATTACCCAAAGACCCATCAATGTTGTGGGCAGGAGTAAACTTAATGACAACCCTGACGACTTATCAGATCTACGATTTGCTCAATCGCCCACACCCATTATGGTTGGTCCGGATCGACCTCAGCGACGCTAACTTGTTGTGGGTCGACTTAAGTGAGTGCAATCTGAATTGGGCGAATATGAATAAGGCCGATATGAATTGGGCTAATTTGCGCAAGGCCAGTCTGATCAAAGCTAATCTGTCCATGGCCAATTTATTCGAAGCCCACTTAAGTTTGGCAGTTATGAATGAAGCCAATTTCAGCCGTGCAAACTTAACCCGGGCGGATTTGAGTAAAGCGGACCTGATTGAATCACTGATGGTAGAAGCCAATCTCAATCGGGCCAACCTCAGCAAAGCCAATTTGAACCGGGCCAATTTAAACGGAGCTACGATGATCCGGGTTGATTTGAGTAAGGCGTCGATTGTGAACGCTAACCTATCTGGGGTGGATCTCGCTATGGCCAATTTGTTCGAAGCTAATCTCTCCGGCACGAATTTAAAAGGCGCCAACCTGACTGGCGCGGACCTGACCGCCGCCAATCTTGCCAAGGCGGATCTCACCGATGTTGAAATGAAGGATGCCGATTTAACCGATGCCATTATGCCAGATGGGAGTAAACATAGATAACCTGAAGGGGGATGCTGTCGGAAAACAGGCGTGATGGTCGGGGTTCGCCGGCCATCACGCCTGTTTTCCGACTAACTATTCGACTGGCCTATACTTTTGTCAGGCTTATCTTTGAGCTGGCAGCCTCACCCAGAAGGTCGTTCCTTCACCAAGCTGGCTGCTGACGCCGATCTTGCCCCCATGACTGTCTACAATCGTTTTGGCAATTGCCAGACCGAGTCCACTCCCGCTGGAAGATGTATAACGCGGCCGGGTGGCTTCAGCCCGGTAGAACCGTTCGAAAATATGTTGTAAATGTTCGGGCGCGATACCGGGGCCCGAATCGCGTACTTGTAAAGTGACCGATTCGCGATCGCGGCTGGCTCTGACCAGCAGGCCAACCTGTCCATCCCGCGGTGTATATTTAATGGCGTTCTCGATCAGGTTGTATAACAGCCGCCGCAATTGATCCTCATTGCCAAGCACCATGGGTAAATCAGGTTCGATTTCCTGGTTCAGATTAATGCCAGCGCGTGCTGCGCGAATACTGAAAACCTCTGAGACCTCGCTGGTCAGCGTGCCCAGGTTAAGCGGGCTGCGTTGTTTCGATGCCAGGCCGGCTTCCATCCTGGAAAGATCTAACATATCGTTGACCATATAGCTCAGGCGATCGACTTCGATCTCAATTTCAGACAAAAATTGTTCGGCTACTACCGGCTCTTCCATCGCTCCATTGCGTAAAGCCTCGGCGCGCAGCTTTACGACTGTTAGCGGCGTGCGGAGCTCATGGCTGGCATTGGCGACGAAGGCGCGCAGTTCATCCACATGGTCTTGCAATCGGAAGGCCATGCTATTGAAGGCTTCCGCCAGACGGTTTAGCTCTGGTGGGCCGGAGGGGGTTACCCGGGCATCCAGATTCCCGCTGGCAAGTGTCTCTGCAGTGTGGGTAAGTTGTTTAATCGGGCGTGATAAATTGTTGGCCAAGATCCAACCAAACAAACTGACCGCGATCGCAACCAATAAAGCTGTCAGCATCAACAAACCCAGGGAGCGGCGCGCTTCGCCCGTCGCGGGGACCAGAGATGCGCTCAGCCGCAAAATGGCGAGCACTTCGCCTTCCTTTTGAATGCGAGCGGCAACATAATAAATTTCTTCGCCTTGAGCATCGATCCGGCTGGTTTCCCCCTCACCGATATCGCTCTTGATCGCGTCCCAAATCTCAGGCGCCGATTCAGGTGAGACTTGCTTCTCAGCTGTACCATTGCGATCCAGCAGCAATGATCCATCCGGCCAGTAAATGGCATAATCTAAATTGGGCCGGCTGGCAAGTAAACTAGAGATTGAACTGGCCACCAGGCTGCTTTCTGCTTTTCCCGCCAGGACCTCCTCCACCGGTAGCTCCAGGGCGTTGCTGAGCGCGAAAGCCAAATCCTCCAGGTTATGAGCTACTTCTTCTCGCGCCGCGGTAAAGATGGACCGTCCGGCAATCGCCGAGATCACCGTAATACTCACCAGGGCCACCAGAAGATGTGAAAGAACTAGCCGAGTTTGCAGCGATAGTTTCATTGTTGAGAAGAAAGTTTAGAGTCTTTGGAAATTTCTGGGGTGGTATTCCAGATTTGGGGGTGTGAGCCTGCACCAACACGCTTACACCCCCAAATCTGGCCCCCTCCAAAGTTTTCAAAAGAACCAACGTCTAGAACCCGTTCGTAAGGCAGTTTAAGAGTTCAGGAAAGCTCTTCTGGCCCTGCGAATCGATACCCATAGCCGCGCACGGTTTGAATGTACTCCGGGCTGGCTGGATCTTCTTCGATTTTAAGCCGCAACCAGCGGACATGAACGTCGAGCGTACGTGGATCCCCGATCCATTCTTCACCCCACACTTGCGCCAGTAATTCTTCCCGGCTGAGGGCTCTACCTGCGTTCTTCATTAAAATCGTTAGCAAATCAAATTCTCTCGCCGAGAGTTGAAGCTCCTGATCGGATTTGAAAACGCGCCGTGCGACCGGGTCCAGCCGTAAAGAACGTAAATCCACAGGCTGGGCCTGAGAGATCTGGCGATCCAATTCTACCCTGCGGATTGTTGCCCGGATACGGGCCAGCAGCTCTCGAAACGAGAATGGCTTTGCCAGATAATCATCCGCACCGACTTCCAGCCCCAGGACGCGGTCGATTTCTTCGCCTCTTGCAGTCAGCATGATGACAGGTGTTGAATGGGTCGTCCGCAAGCGGCGGCAAACTTCCAGCCCGCTCATATCAGGCAGCATTAAATCCAAAACGATCAGATCAGGATTGAAATCATCAATGGCATCAAGTGCTTGTTTACCGTGAGTCACCGCTTTAACGGTGAATCCCTCCCGCTGCAAACTGTAAGACAAAGAATCGGTGATTAACGTTTCATCGTCTACCAGAAGGATATTGGTCACATTAGCCTCCGGTTATTGTGCTGATTGGGTTATCCGAAATCCATATCCTATGGCTATCGGTTGGCGATGAACCAGTTCAGAATTTCGGATAGAGCAATGTCAACTTGATCATACCTTATTTTGGTGCTTTCGGAAATACTGATAATGGGTGCACTATAGGACTTTCACAAGAAGGGAGTTTGATGTTTGGATTGGCAGCCATGATTCCCAACCCAACTACCTTCTTTTCAATACTGGTGACTTTTCGAGAAAATCACTAAATTGGACTTTATCCATTTGCGTATTGGTTTTAGGTGGCCTTACGCCCAAAAGCGGCGTTATTAATAGATTAATGCTTGTTTCAAGCGGCTGTGGCAGACTAGCGACATTCAATAATTACGCTCACCCTGTTGTCACTACGCCTGAGAACCTGCATTTTCGGCAGATAAAATGGACAAATAAATGGATAAAGTCAAGCTAAGTGTTTGGGGCTCTAGGAAACTCTGAGGGAGAGTCACAATTTTGGGTTTCCCGCCCCAAAAATTCCCAAGGAGCGGTTGTGGACATTGCCCACCCTCAATTATAAAAATCTGGCATATTTTCAAGGCAGCCATTAATTTTTCCCAGACAAAAATGAATTGAAATTAATGGTATTGCGTTAAGTTTTGCTTAAGATATGCCCGTTTCCCGCAACTTTCCTGTGGATTATACGACACAATGATTAGCCTATTTAACCAGTATTTATCTGAATTAAGCAGCTCTTAAGCTTAATCTCTGGTTTCTTAACCACGATAAACCGGAAACTCTGTAGACTTGGGGACGGTCTCTGGGAAATTGGACCCCCCTGCCAGAATTTTCGGGAAGGCTTCATCAGTTTTTCGGCTGTTTGGGAACTCCTGTGGTGGTACCCCAAATCTGGGACCTTCCCACAGAGTTTCCCACAGAACAAGTTATCGATTGGTGGAATAGGCTGTGTAAAGGGAAACAGCAGGGGTATGCAGGCCCGCTCCAGGAGTGTACGATCTGCCATCTGACAGCTCCGGCTGGTGGTGGCCCGCACCATTAAATTGATCTTGCGGGACCGAGCAATATTGCCAATAATGAAAGACGGAAAGGGCTGGTGTTGAACGGCCTTACCGCCCAATTTATATGAAAAGGACTTCTCCAATTTTTTCTTCTTTAGGTTTGATCTTTACCGCGGTGATGCTGTTGGGTTTAGGTTTAATCTTGTGGCGTACAGGTGGTTTGGCTTTTAGTCCCGGGAGGTTGAGCGCAAAATCAGTGACCGGCATCGCTCTCAATGGGTTTGTTTCGCATGCCGAATTTGAGAGCCAATGCAGTCTCTGCCACGCGCCTTTCGAAACGACCCAGGATCAGCTCTGCATGGATTGCCATAAAGACATCAGCCGCCAGATTGATACTGCTCAGGGGACGCACGGACAGTTAGCGAATGTCAACCAATGCGCCAGATGTCATTCTGAACATCAGGGCGCCGGTTTTGATCCCTTAACACCGGCAATGGGCCAGTTTGATCACGCTACGACTCAGTTCAGTTTGCTCTGGCATCAGGTCAATTACGATAAAACCACCATGAGCTGCGACGCTTGCCACACGATCGATCAGGAATTCCACCTGGATCAGGACAAGTGTGAAACCTGCCACCAGGATCACGACCAGGCTTTCATGCTCCAGCATGTTGATGATTTTGGCAAGCAATGCATCGATTGCCACGATGGGCAGGACCGGATGACAGACTTCGACCATGCCACGACGGATTTCCCCCTGGATGGTAAGCACATTGCCCTGCGTTGTGGAGAGTGCCATCAATTGGGCGATGCCAAGGTGGGTGCTCGAGATCAGGCTGGTTCCGATCAGGTTTTTCAGACTACGTTCACAAATACACCGGCCGACTGTGTTGCCTGTCATGCCGAGCCGGAAATTCATCAAGGCGTATTCGACACCAATTGTGCCAACTGCCATACCACCTCCGGCTGGTTGCCGGCTATTTGGGATGGTAAGGCATTCGATCATGCTCGCACGACCGGGTTCAGCCTGGCCCGCCATACCCAGACTGCCGACGGCAGCCAGTTCGTCTGTAAAGATTGCCACCAGGGTGACGTGAGACAGTTCGATCTGAATGTTTGTATAAATTGCCATGCTCAGGGGGAGGAAAATGCAGCTTTCATGCAGGAGCATCAGGCTCAATTTGGGCCGGCCTGCCTGGACTGTCACGACGGCGTCGATCGCATGAGCAATTTTGATCATGCCAATTTCTTTCCCCTCAATGGCGCTCATTCGGAGCTGGAATGTGAACAATGTCATGAAAATAAAGTCTTTCGGGGCACCCCACAACTTTGTGTGGATTGCCATGCTGAACCAGAGATCCATGCTGGCTTTTTTGGGGTACAGTGTCAAAATTGTCACACTGATGTCGCCTGGGCGCCGGCCCGTATGACGGTACACAATTTCCCGCTGGATCATGGTGGCCAGGGCACCATCCAGTGTGAAACCTGCCACACCAGCACCTATGTGGAATATACCTGTTATGGTTGTCACGACCACCAACCGGATGAGATCCAGGCCGGTCACCTCGAAGCAGATGTAACCTTAGAAGAACTGCCCAATTGTACGAAATGCCATCCAAACGGCTTGAAACAGGAGCCACACGATTCTTAATGTGTTAGCTAACGATCGATCAGGTTGAAAGGCGAATCTTGGCCTGCCCCCCTATGCCCAAAATCCCCCGGGTTGTTTTGGAAACAGGTTCTGGGCAATAGGGAGTTCGAAGTAGATTAACACCCTGCAGAAACGGCTGGAAGTGGGGCCAGAGGGGAAGATTTCCACAGGATGCTCCTGGAGGAGGAACCATGCGACGCTTTATCGCTATCGCAACTATCATAGTTCTTTTTATAGCTACTTTCCTGTTTGTCGGCGGTTTGGCCCTGGCTCAAGCGGCTCCGATGCGACCAGGTGATCCACTTTTTGCTTTCCAGCGATTTGCTGAACAAGAGCGACTTTGGATTACTTCGGGCCAAGCAGAACGAGCGGATTATTTGATTAAGCTGGCAGAAAGGCGCGTGGTCGATCTCTCAGCCTTGATTACAACCGAGCATGAGGATCTGGCGCTAAAAGAATTGAATCTGGCATTGGATAATGCCATTGATGCCATCGGCCTGGTGCCCAGCGGAGATGCGGGCGTCATTTCGGAAGAATTGACGAATTTGGTCCAGCATGCCCAGGCGGTCCTCTCGTTATTGCAGGTTGCCCCTACCAAGGATCCTGAACTTTACACCTTGATGCAGGCAAAAATCGAAACGCTGGCCTCCCTGCTGGAAGATGTAAAAGTGGCTGCGAATCAAAAGGCAATGGCCTCAGCTTTCCTTTCGATGATGCCGGGAACGGATGGCGCCCAGGTCCCAACCCAGAATCCTGACCAGGCGGACACATCCGGCATTGCGCCGATGGCTGTTTTGTTCCCCCCCGGAAGTGCGGGCGCGGAACATGCTTTTTTCCCGTTAACCGGTCAACATGCCACATTGCAATGTGAACAGTGTCATGTCAATGGCGATTATGCCGGCACGCCCAACCAGTGTGAAGCCTGTCATGCGGCCGAGAAGCCGCTCAACCATTTCCAGGGAGACTGTGCCTCCTGTCATAATGCCAATTCATGGCAGGAAGTCACATTCAATCATGCCGCTGCTGGCGCTACAAACTGCCAGTCTTGCCATGCCAAGGATAAGCCGGCCAATCACTACAGTGGGCAATGTTCGGCCTGTCATAATACGACCAACTGGAAGCAAGCCACGTTTAACCATCAGGCTGCCGGGGCAACCAATTGCCAATCCTGTCACAGCAAGGATAAACCGGCTAATCACTTCAGCGGTCAGTGTTCGGCCTGTCATAACACCAGTAACTGGAAGCAGGCGACCTTCAATCATCAGGCAGCAGGTGCGACCGATTGCCAATCTTGCCACGGCAAGGATAAGCCGGCCAACCACTTCAGCGGCCAATGTTCGGCCTGCCATAACACCAGTAACTGGAAGCAGGCGACCTTCAATCACCAGGCGATGGGAGCTACAGATTGCCAGTCCTGCCACAGCAAAGATAAACCGGCCAACCACTTCAGCGGTCAATGCTCAGCCTGTCATAACACCAGTAACTGGAAAAACGCCACTTTTAATCACCAGGCGATGGGAGCTACGGATTGCCAGTCCTGCCATAATAAGGACAAACCCGCCAATCACTTCAGCGGGCAGTGTTCGCAGTGCCACAGTACTGATTCCTGGAAAGGCGCCTCGTTTGACCACAGTGGTTTGACCGATTGCCAATCCTGTCATAACAAAGACAAGCCCGCCAATCATTTCAGTGGTCAGTGTTCATCTTGTCACAACACCAATTCCTGGAAGAATGCCAGCTTCAACCATACCGGACAAACGGATTGCCAATCCTGTCATAACCGCCCGAGTGGCCACTTCAGCGGTCAGTGTTCATCTTGCCACAACACCAATTCCTGGAAGAATGCCAGCTTCAACCATACCGGACAAACGGATTGCCAATCCTGTCATAACCGCCCGAATGGCCACTACAGTGGGCAATGCTCCAACTGCCACAATACCAATTCCTGGAGTAATGCCAGCTTCAACCATACCGGACAAACGGATTGCCAATCCTGTCATAACCGCCCGAATGGCCACTATAGCGGACAATGCTCACAATGTCATAACACCAGCTCCTGGAGTAATGCCAGTTTTAACCACTCCGGGCAGACCGATTGCCAATCCTGCCATAATCGCCCAAGTGGCCACTATAGTGGGCAGTGCTCCCAATGTCATAACACCAGTTCCTGGAGTAACGCCAGTTTTAATCACTCCGGGCTGACTGACTGCAAGTCTTGTCATAATCCACCCTCCAACCATTGGTCCGGGCAGTGTTCCCAGTGTCACAATACCAACGGTTGGAACAATGTCAATGTCAGCAGTCACAGGTTCCCAATGAATCATGGTGATGCTGGTGGAAGGTGCTCGAGCTGCCATAACGGTACCAATACCAATGTCAATTGCTACAAGTGCCACGACCAGGCAAAAATGCAGAGCAAGCATGCTGAGAAGAACATCTCCAACATCGATGGGCGCTGCCTGGAATGTCACCCGACGGGTAAGGGTGACTGATCACAAAAACGATTGACGCGAGGTGCAGGCGTTTTGCCTTATGTATCTGCACAAACTGCCTGTGGTGCTGCTGTCAACTTTATCGCAGCACCACAGGCAGCTATTCATCCCCCCAATCTGGGGTACCACCACAGGAATTCCCAATGAGTTATCATGGACAAAGTCCACCCGCAATCATGAAAATCTATCATATTTTCAAGACAGCCTTATGATCGTTCGCCATAAATTCTCAACTTTCGAGTAAGATAGAGAGTATCATCTCGGGCTTGAGTATGAAATATAGGTGAAATAGGTGTTCCGCAGGCACACCGGTCCACGGCGAAAGCTTCAGGAACACTCATTTGGTCCAAGTCTTTCTGGGTAAGCCCGAGCAGTGACGTTTATTGCCAGATTACCGAGGCATCCCAAGATGGTCAGCCAATTATGAATTTACGAAGCTTGATAAAAAATGAATCGACCAAGAGAAAAGCGCTCGTAGGAGGGCAGGTCGTCCCAGAATCGGAGCGCTGTGTACAGTGCGGCATATGTTCTTATAATTGCCCGATCAATATTGATGTGCGTCGCCACGCCTGGGAGGGCAAACCTGTCCAGGACAGCCACTGCCTGACTTGTGGCGAATGCGTGGCGCGCTGTCCGCGTGGAGTTCTGCGCTTCGAGCGGATCAACTTTATTCCTGTGAAATAGGCCAGGTAAGCCTTTATGGACCATTACGTTATTATTGGCAGCGGCGCAGCCGGAATTGCGGCCGCAGAAGCGATCCGGAGTCTGGATACCGAAAGTCGCATCACGATGATTAGTGGTGAATCCGCCGGTTATTATTCCCGGCCCGGGCTGGCCTATTATTTAACCGGCGAGATTGAAGAAAGATTCCTGTTCCCTTTTCAACCGCAAGACTTTCGCGACCTGAAAATTAATTTTTTACAGGCCAGGGTGACTGCGATTCGCCCTGATCAACATAAGGTTGTGTTTTCCGATGGAAGACTGCTTTCTTATGATCGTTGTTTGATCGCTACCGGGGCGAAAGCCAACCAGATGAAAGTCCCGGGCGTTGAATTGGAAGGCGTCGTCCAGTTGGATGATCTGGAAGGTGTTCGCCAGATCACAAAACTGGCCCGCAAAGCGCGTTCGGCTGTCATCATAGGAGGCGGCATCACCGCCTTGGAACTGGTGGAGGGGTTGGTCGCCAGGAAGGTGAAGCCTCACTATTTCTTGCGCGGTGATCGGTATTGGAGTAACGTTCTGGACGAAACCGAATCCAAAATCGTCGAGCACAGGTTGGTTGAGGACGGCGTCCGGATTCATTATCATACCGAGATAGCTGAGATTTATGGCAAACGTGGCCGGGTCGCAGGCGTGTTGACCAAGGATGACCGCCAGATCAAATGCGAAATTGTCGGGATCGCGATTGGTGTCCGGCCACGCCTTTCGCTGGCTGTCGAAGCCGGCCTCCAGATCGATCGCGGTATTTTGGTGGATCAATATCTGCGGACCAGCGCGCCGGATATCTATGCGGCTGGCGATGTCGCCCAGGTATTCGATCCGTTTTCAGGCAAATCCTCGTTGGACAGCCTGTGGGGACCAGCTCGTGATCAAGGTGCGACCGCGGGCTTAAATATGGTGGGGTTGAATAAAGCATACCTCAAAGTGGTTCCCTTTAATGTTACCCGGCTGGCCGGCCTGACCACTACTATTATCGGGACTGTCGGGCGGGGCGACGATCGGGATCTTGCCGGAATCGCTCGCGGCGATAGTGAAACCTGGCGTGAACTGCCGGACGCGATCGCTGCCCAGGTCGGGTTCCAGGTGAATCGCTTGCGGGTTCTCGTCGGCGCCAGGACCTTGCTGGGCGCTATCGTCATGGGGGATCAGACCCTCTCTCGCCCGCTTCATCATTTGATTGCCGATCAGGTGGATATTACCCCGATTCGGGAACAACTTCTTCAACAGGGAGCGCCTCTGGCGGATATCCTGGCTGATTTCTGGACGCTCCACCATCACACCTATGCAAAAACGATACAGCAATAAAGAACTCTGGCTGGCATTTGTTGCCATCGTGGTGATTTCATTAATCTATATCGGAATGGTTATCTGGCTGAATGAAATCCCGCATGCCTCAGATTTTTTTGGCCATTCAATTGGTGTGTTAGGTTTTCTGCTCATGCTGATGACTGAGTCCCTATATTCGATCCGTAAACGCAGTCGCAGCGCCCGCTGGGGGCGGATGGCGGATTGGCTCGATTTTCACATCTTTACCGGCATTGTCGGGCCTTTCATGGTCCTGTTACATAGCTCTTGGAAATATAACGGCTTGGCGGGAATTGTCACGTTGCTGATGATTATCGTGGTCGCAAGCGGTTTTGTGGGCCGTTATATCTATACCGCAGTGCCTCGCACGGTCGATGGGGCTGAGATTGAAGCGTATCAATTAGAGGGCCTGATCGCTCAAAATGATGAAAAATTACGAGCCTGGTTAGCAGTTCAGCCGGAATTGATTAAAGCTATGCGGCAGCGTTTCGGACAGCAATCCCAAATGCCCTCCAGCGGTTTGACGTTGATGCTGGTTCGCCCGGTTTTGGATCTGGAGGAACGGTTCCGGTGGTGGCTGGCGAAACGCAGGGCGGAGCCGGTTATCCGAGCCCAGTTTCAGCATTTGGAAGAATTAATGCGCCAGCAAACTCGCTTGCGTCGTCAAATTGCCTCATTGACGATTGCCCGTCGCTTGCTGGCCTTGTGGCATACGGTCCACGTACCGATTGGCATGGCCCTGTTCACTTCGGCTTTCATCCATATCGGAGCCGCAATCTATTACGCAACCCTGTTGCGCTGACTCGCTCTGGAGGATCGCTCCCCAAAATTGTGCGATCCTCGAATAATTGATCGGATTGATTTTTCCATAAACCTCTTGGGCTTGGAATAACCCTACCAGTACCCGCATCTTTTTGAGTTTGGGAACATTTTTCAATATTTGCGTTCCATAGCAGTTCTGCGAAAAACCGTATCTGCGATCGACGGACCAAATCTGGCAATTGGGGTGGCCAACATGAAAACAAAACATCTGGGCTGCATCTCGGCTTGGGGCGGGTTGGCGGCCTTGATCACTTTGCTGATTGTTGCCGGCGTAGGGCTGGCCCAGGGGGGCGTACTTTTCAGTCCGGGAGCACTGAGCCGGCAAAATGCGATTCAACCCCTCGGCGGTGTTTATTCCCATGCGGAGATTGGCGGTCGATGCGCCGCCTGTCATGTTACTCCCTGGAGCCAGGCAACCATGGCCACTCGCTGCCTGGAGTGTCATACTTCCGTCATGCTTACCGGCGGTTTGCACGCCAGCCTGCTGCCCGATGCCTCCCCTGCCTGCCGGAACTGTCACCCGGAGCATCGCGGTCCCCAGGCGGAGTTGACCCTGTTCGACCCGGCGAATTTTCCCCATGATGCAGTTGGGTTTTCGTTGTCCGGGCATGAGCTTACGAGCGATAGCACCGAATTTCGCTGTGACGATTGCCACCTTGAAGATATTCGCAGCTTCGATCAGGCTTGGTGTCAAGCCTGCCACCGGGATATCCGCCCGGACTGGATGGCAGCGCACACGGTCGCCTTCGGTGAGGACTGCCTGGCCTGCCATGATGGAGTCGACCGATATGGTCCCGCCTTCGACCACGCCAACCTGGAGTTCTCCTTAACGGGGCGACACAGCGAACTATCCTGTGGTCAATGCCACGTCGGCGCTCGCACTTCCGCCGACCTGCGTTCTACCCCTCAAGATTGTTATAGCTGTCACCAGCCTGATGATCAACATCGCGGCCAATTCGGCCAGGATTGCGCCGCCTGTCATTCAACCTCAAGCTGGCAACATGCCGTTTTTGATCACAGCCAGACGGGTTTTCCCCTTACCGGTAAGCACCTTCAAGTTGACTGCCAGGATTGCCATATAAACCAACGCTACCAAGACACCCCGGCGGATTGCTATGCCTGTCATGTTGAAGACGATGCTCATCAAAGCGAATTTGGTCAAGATTGCGCTGCTTGCCACACACCGGATGGTTGGCAGGATGCTGCTTTTGATCATTCACTGGCGCCTTTTCCGCTTGCTGGTGCTCACCTGCAGGTAGCCTGCAGCCAGTGCCACCTGCCAGGGGACGCTGGCAGGATCTTCAAAGGCACCCCCCAGGAGTGCCGGGCCTGTCACATAGAACCCGAATATCATTCAGGCCTGTTCCGCCCCGACTGCGCTGCCTGCCACTCAGATCAGTCTTGGGCACCAGCTCGTTACGATGGCCCCCATGGATTTCCCGTCAATCATGGGGAAAGTGGACCGAGCGCCTGTCGAGTTTGTCATCCTGATCGTTTGCACATGTATGATTGTTATGGTTGTCATGAACACAATCCGGTTCAAATCCAGAATGAACACCGAGAAGAGGGGATCACCCAACTGGATGATTGTGTTCGCTGCCATCCAAGCGGAAGGGAAGAAGGTGAGCATGGTGAGGGTGGAGATGATGATTGAAGGAACAATCCATTCAGTTTAGTGGCCTTGCTCCAGAAATGACTTAAGTTCGGTGAGGTGGGAGCATTTGAATGTTGTAGAAAGTGCTGTGTGGAGTTTTGTTTGGGCGGCATTTGCCGCCCAAACAAAACTCCACATTTACACATCTCAAATGTACCCGGTGAGATCGCCTAAGAAAAGACCAATATTTTTAGGTGAAGCCGCAACTTTTTGGGAAAAAATACGACATCTAATATGATAGGTTTTTATTAAGAGGGTCCTGGGATGGACGAAAGACTTTATGATGCAGTAGAAGTGTGCCTGGCGGCGTTGAGAACCGGCGTGGATCTTGACGCCTGTTTGAGTCTCTATCCGGATCTGGCCAGTGAGTTGAGGCCGATTCTGGAGGCCAGTCTGGTTGCGCGTCAATTGGGGCATTTCCAGGGACCTCCGGCTTCGGTTGAGAATCGGAGTCGCGCTCGCTTCCTGAATGCCGCAGCTGCATTGGATATCAAGTCAAAACCAAAACTCAGCTGGGTTGGCTTGCGGCGAGTCGCGCTTGTAGCCCTGGTGGTGTTGATTGCCTTCGCAATTAGTTGGAATGGTTTGTTAGTCGCCTCAGCCCAGTCCCTTCCAGGTGATGTACTGTATCCAGTCAAGCGAGTTAGCGAGCGAGTCAATTTGCGCTTAATCCCGAACCAGGAAGAGAAACATCAATATGAATCAGATTTCAATCTTCGCAGGGCTGAAGAAGTAAAGCTGTTGCTGGAACTTGGTCGGGTTGAGCATGTGTCTTATGAAGGAACGGTCACGGAAATTACTCCCGACCGTTGGGTCGTTGGAGGTTTTAGTGTTTTCGTTACCCCGGATACCGTATTTGTGGGTGACCCAAAAATCGGGCAATTCGTTGAAGTGGAAGGCCAGTCTCAGCCCGGGGGTTGGGTGGATGCGATGGAAATCCATCTTCGATATTTCCAACTTGCTGGTCAAATAGAACGGATTGAACAGGATTTTTGGACAATTTCCGGCGCCAAACTTGATCTTTCCCCGAACATCCAGATCGACCCAGGGCTTCACGTTCATGATCCGGCCCTGGCATTAGTACAGTCTAACGATAACGGTAAACTGACCGCTTTGGCGATCATGGGTATACCGGCCGGTATACAACTGAACAGCCAGGGTACGGAAATCATTCTGGAAGGCGAAGTTGAAAACATCACGGAAAATGCCTGGATGGTTGCCGGTAAGAACGTGCAAATCGGTTCTCAAACTCAACTCGCGGCTGGAATTGTGGTGGGCAATTCGGTCAGGGTCCATGCGCTTGCGAATTTGGATGGCTCTCTGAATGCAACCCGAATTGAACTGCTGCTGACGAGCCAGGTTGCTCCCTTTGTACCGGATCAGAAATTTCAGGACCCTACTCCTGACAGTTTAAATGATAAAACCGAAAAGTATGACCTGGGTGACACCGGTACGTCAGTCGACCAGGCAGAACCTGAAGATGATAATCAGGATACAGCGATCGAAGATAACCAGGAAACCTCGTCTCAAGTTGAAAACACTGATGATCACGAGGATGCCGACAGCCATCAGGAGGATGATGGCGAACATCAAGACGAAAAAGACAAGCAAAAAGAAGATGACCATAGTAATGATGCCAGCACGGATAGCCAACAGGGGGAATCGCCAGAGGTGGATGACTGAGGCATACTATTCAAGCCAAACCTGGATATTGTGAGGGAGTGACTTATCTTGCTGCAGCCGATAAGTCGCTCCTTTTTTATGTCTCGGTTTCACCTCAACTTGAAGTTCTCCTTGAATTTCTGTAGTTTGGACATCCGACAGCGTGATACCCCAAATCTGGGACTCTCGCATAGCGTTTCCTAGAGACCCAATCTGATCTATCGTAGTGCCTCAGAATAAAATGTTACTATAGGAGAAGAAAAGGCTGGAGATGGGGTATAATCGCGGCCGTGCCAAAGAAAAAGCCATCTTTTCAGGATTTATCAGTCGACGAGCTGCGCTGGTTGTTAATGGAAAAGCGCCGGACCGCCCGTCAAGATCGCCTGGAGCGTTATCGCCGGACCGGACGGGTCGTCACGATCGCACCGGATAGCGATAGCCCATCGATCGATCACTGGCAAGCCGGGGCACCTCTGGATGAGGCAGAACCCGACCGGCCAGTTCGTTCGCGTTTGCGCCGTATTCTGGATAGCCTCTTGCTGCTCGTTGAGATTAGCGCAGTACTTGGTTTCGTTTTCCTGCTGTTTAATGGCTTAAATTTGATCAAGGAACTCAATCAGGAGGCTGTGGCTGGTATGGAGCAACCAACGCTTACGCCCACCCCTTTGATTGTCGCTCTGGTGCTGCCGTCTGGGCATACGCCACCGAATTCTCCCGGGGGCGCACAACCAAATGATGCGGAAATACCAGAACATTTACGCCCCCTGGTCCAATCACTCGCGAATGTGCCTGTACCTACCCCAGGCCCTGAGCAGGCGGTCAGAATCCAAATTCCCGCGATTCAAGTAGATGCCCCGATCGTTCAGGGAGATGGTTGGGAACAGTTGAAAAAAGGTGTCGGCCAGCATGCTAATACAGCCAATCCGGGCGAGAAAGGTAATACGGTCCTTTCAGCTCATAATGACATTTTTGGAGAAATCTTCCGCGATCTGGACCGGCTTCAACCCGGCGATCAGATTATCTTGTACACGAACCAGCGCTCTTATACTTATCTGGTCGTAGATACCCAGATCGTGGAACCCACCGAAGTAGAGGTAATGTCTGCAACCAATCAATCCAGCACAACACTAATTTCGTGTTATCCTTATCTGGTCGATAATCAGCGTATTGTCGTTAAAGCTCGCTTGCAGAGCGGGGGAGAGTGACGATCTCCAAAAATTTTTGATATCTACTCAGGCCTGATTACGAAATATGGGTGAAACAGGCTATGGTTGAGCAGTTACGATTTTGGAATTAAAGGAGTCTAGAATGGCAAAAAAGTCAAGAAAACAAACAAGGAGATCGAGCGGGGGCTCATCAAGCAGTGGGTCAGTTCGTAGCCGAAGTTTTGACCGGGATTTCGATCCGGACTATACACCTGTTATCAAAGATTTGAAAAGGATCGGTACGTTAGCAGGCGCTTTTATCGTTGTTCTGATCGTTCTTTCGTTCATCATTTAAACTTGGCTGGTCTTATCAGCGCTCAGAAAGCGCCCCCTTGTTTCGGCTGATGCAAATTGTCCGAAACAGGGGGGCTTTTTTATAAGCTAACGTACGAGACCGGTGATACTATCGTAAAGCAAAGATTCCAAGAGCTAATTAACTGAATAAGAAGGCAGGATGAAACCTATGAGACCCTGGCCTACTCAGAAAATTTGATTGCCAATTTACCATAATCACGCTAGAATGGGATTATGGGTGACATACGGCCGCGGTGGAATTCACGTACCAAGATCACAGTGAGCCTGCTTCTTTTAGGGCTGGCGATTTATTTGCTTTACCGGTTCAGCGCCATTTTGCCGCCATTCATCCTGGCGGTTATGCTGGCTTACATCCTGACACCTCTGGTCGGATTTTTTCAGGCGCAACTACATATTCCCCGCCCTCTGGCAATTTTGCTGGCGTATCTGGTGCTCGTGATAGCTATCAGCATTATGCCACTGGTAGTCGTCCCGGTATTGGCGGCTCAGACCAAAGGTTTGAATTTGGATCTCCAGCGCATGTTGTTACAAACTGAGTCTTTGCTCCAGAATGAATACCATGTTTTTGGAATTGTGATTCCGATAAAATCCGTATTCGAACAGGCAATTGGGTCAATTTAGGGATGGGTTGAGCCGGTATTTGGTCAAACGCTTGGGTTTGCGGTAGAAGTTATTACCTCCCTGGTATGGGTTATCTTTATCATGGTGGTATCTTTTTATTTGATAAAAGATTCGCACAGTCTGCATGATTGGTTTGAAACCTTACCTCCCCCAGCCTATCGAGCAGATTTTATTCGACTTCGAGACGAAATCAATCGTATCTGGGGGGCATTTTTCCGGGGACAGTTAATCCTGGTATTGGTCGTTTCGACTATTTTTACTGTGGTAGGCTTGATCCTGGGTTTGCCTTTCGCTCTGGCGATGGGAGTATTTGCCGGTATTCTTGAATTGCTGCCGAGTATTGGGCATGCTATCTGGTTGATAACCGCCTCAATTTTGGCCCTGACAGCTGGATCTACCTGGATATCTCTGCCTAATTGGGCCTTCATGCTCGTTGTGATTGGTCTCCACCTGATTTACCAACAATTTGACTTGAATTACTTGATTCCGCGTATCATTGGCAGAAGTCTGCACTTACCGCCCCTGGTCGTTATCCTTGGGATTGGAGCGGGAGCCGTTTTGGCAGGCGTTTTAGGTGTATTGCTCGCTGCGCCGACCATCGCCTCAACCAGGGTCCTGGTTCGGTATGTGTATGCCAATCTATTCGATTTGGATCCGTTTCCGGGCAGCGTGGTCAAGCCGATGCCTCCTCCTAACCCACAATGGTGGCGCAAATCGGTTGCCACTTCGGAAAGCGATCAGCCAGGTTAACGCAGAGACACCCGTATTTCAGCCTTATGACAAACACTCCTCACGGCTCAGAATCACCAGGTTGGGGCTCGACAACTAAATTAGTTGTTGGGCTCACAATTGTGGCGATTGTCGCTGCATTAGTTGTTCGTTTCCGCAATTTCATTGGTCCAATCATACTGGCGGCGATATTGGCGTATTTGCTCCACCCGCTTGTAGAGTGGTTGAGCAAGGTTGCCAGGATATCCTGGCGCGGTGCAGTGAACATCGTTTATATCTTGTTTGTGATTTTGTTGGTTGGACTAAGCACGTTGACCGGCCTGGCAGTATCTCAGCAACTTCAGAATTTGATCGATTTCGTTTCGCGCTTTGTCAATCAATTGCCGGAGCTGGCAGCCGGTCTATCCAGCCAGGTTTATATGATCGGCCCATTTGAGTTGAATCTCGCTCAATTCGACATTCAAACCATTACGGATCAGGTTTTGGGTATTTTGCAACCCTTGTTGGGACGAGCCGGAGGAATAATCAGCAGCTTCGCTACCGGTGCTGTGGGCGTCCTGGGCTGGATCGCATTCGTGCTGTTGGTGTCTTATTTTCTGCTTGCAGATGCAAGCCAGGTTCAGGGTAGGTTCTTAGGTCTGGATATACCGGGTTACGCCAGTGATAGTCTTCACTTGGGGCGGGAACTGCAAAAAATATGGGATGCCTACATTCGCGGCCAATTGATTATTATTGCTTTGGTGGTCATCTCCTATTCAATTTTGATGTCTATTTTGGGTATGCGCTTTGCGTTTGGGATCGCTATTCTGGCCGGGTTGGCCAAATTCGTGCCTTATGTTGGTCCGCTTACCAGTGGCATCGTTACCGCGCTGGTCGCTTTCTTTCAGGTCAGCAATTATTATGGTCTTGATTCGTTGCAATATGCCATCCTCGTAGTGGCAGCTTCCATACTATTGGATCAGATCTTTGATAATCTGATCACGCCTCGTTTCTTGGGAGCGACCCTGGGGGTTCATCCTGCTGCCGTCCTGGTTACTGCCCTAATCGCCACCAATTTGATTGGTATTATCGGCCTGGTTTTGGCGGCACCTGTTTTGGCAACTATTCAATTGATAGGACGGTATACCTTGCGTAAGATGTTCGATTTAGACCCTTTTCCGGAGGATGAATCGCTGGTCCAGCCGGTCAAAATGCCCTGGATGCGCTGGGAGCGGAGGCTGAGAGCCTGGTGGCGCAAGATCCAGCGCAGACCATGATCAGCCATCAAATAGAGCCCGAGACAGATGCCCCGGGCCCTATGATTGTTTATTGCTCAACTAGAAGTGTTTAGGGTGCATTCGAAACATGAAGATGTGGTGTTCTGATTGGGCGACTTTTGCCGCCCAATCAGAACACCACATTTTCCTTTCTACAACATTCGAATGCTCCCAGTGTTTAGGGATAGCTTTCTACAGGTTGGCCGATCCATATAATTGTTCTTTGATGTCAAAGACCTGGCGCCGGAACCGATCGTCACGTTCGAGTAAATCGGCAACTTTGTCACACCCATACATGATCGTCGTATGATCCCTTCCACCCAAAGTCTCTCCAATTTGTGGGAGTGAAATATTTGATTCCTCGCGCAATAAATACATGGCTACCTGGCGTGGAAGCGCTACCTGCCGAGAACGATCGCGTCCCAGGATGCGATCGACTGTCACGCCGTAAACGTCTGCCACTCTGCGGATCACTTCGTCGGGTTGGACATCATTACGACGTGGCAGCAGGTCTACAAGGGCAAATTCAACCAGTTGGTGTGTAAGGGGCAGGCCACTGAGATCAGCAAAAGCAGCTACCCGGGTCAGAGCGCCTTCCAGCTCGCGGATATTGGACTGCACCCGGCGGGCAATTAATTCCATAATATCGTTGGGCATTCGATATCCCGCTCTATCAGCTTTTGCCCTTAAGATTGCCAGGCGCGTCTCGATGTCCGGTGGTTGGATGTCGGCGGTCAGGCCCCATTCGAACCTGGAGAGAAGCCGTTCTTCAAGCGTGACCATGGCTTTGGGCGGCCGATCAGATGAAATTACGATTTGCTTGTCCTGACCATGGAGGGTGTTGAACGTATGGAAAAACTCCTCCTGGGTTGATTCCTTTCCAGCGATAAACTGAATATCGTCGATCAGCAATACATCGATCCGGCGATATTTCTCGCGAAATGCCTGGGTTGTATGGGTCCGAATTGCATTAATCAAATCATTGGTAAATTCTTCGGAAGAAACATAGAGAACCTGGAGCCCTTCCCGAGAACAATGACTGCCAATCGCATGCAATAAGTGCGTCTTCCCAAGCCCAACACCACCATACAGGAATAATGGATTATAGGCCTGGGCAGGTTTGTCTGCCACAGCCAGTGAGGCTGCATGTGCCAGTCGATTGCTGGTCCCAACGACAAAGTTATCAAAGGAATAACGAGGATTCAGGGTTGGATTCTGATAAGTGGTTTCAGCAAAAGTCTCAGAAGTGTAAGATGCCTCTGTTGTTGGCGTTGGATCGGGATTATTTTGCCAGACAGTGAAGCGGATCTCGGTGGTCCGCCCCATAATGCCCGTTAATAATCTCGTGACTGTGCTGGATAGGCGGCTCTGCAGCCAGTCACGAGCGTATGGATTTTGTACGGCTACAATAAAAGTCCCGTCTTCGTAAGACATGAACTCAGTACCCCGCACCCAGGTGTCAAATGCTGCTTTTGGCATATCCATTTGCAATTGACCCAGTGCGGCTTGCCAGGCCTGATCAGCTTTCATGCGACACTCCTCCTCACCTTTGTCGGAATAAGACAATAAGACAGACAGAACCCTACCGGCGCATGCAGTAGGGAAAACGGCAAACCTGCAAATATTATTGCTATATATTTTTGATGCCCACTTATGAAAAGAGCAGGCAGCCCCCTGAAAGCCTGTGATTTGTGGCTAACTCTTGACAGTATTCTAGCAGAAATCTGGCTCGATCGACAATACTATTAACCTACGGTTTCCTAAAAAAAACAAATACTTTAAGATTAACGAATGTTAAAGAGATAGTCGCGCGCATAGACGCCAAACCAGCCCGTTAGTGAACATCTGATCTACCCAAGGAGGGGGAAGTCTTAGAATTGCGCCCCCATATATGCCATGTTTAACCCTTTTCTTATGACTTTTCCCAAATCTGTGGGGTTTTAACCTTAAAAGTTTTGATTCTTTGGAATCGCTAAAGTTGGTCGTTCTTAGTCCCAGATTCGGAATCTCCTGACAACGGAATCGTGAAATCAGCTCGATTTCTGAACAAATCTCTGATCCGCGATGGATTCTTGGATGAAATTCAATCTGAAAATCAGGAGAATCGTTTCCACCAATGGCTGAAATGGGTGCTTTGAGAAATTTTCCTGCTGGTATTCTAAGAATACACGATTTGCAAAATGTATTGAAAAGATTCGGGCGAACACAACGATTTTCGGCTGTGGCAAATCGTGCCGAAAGATAATCGAAAGCGGTAGGCGGTAAATGTTGATATTTTTCCAATGCAATGTTAACGTTCTTCTTGCTTTCAAAAGGTATCCTATATCTAAAGTATGCTGGAAAAGAGGAGAGTCCTATGGCAAAGATTATAGGTATCGATTTGGGCACCACGAACAGCGTGGTGGCCGTTATGGAAGGCGGAGACCCGACTGTTATCACAACCGCAGAAGGATCTCGATTGCTTCCATCAGTTGTTGCATTCAATAAGAACGGTGAGCGCATGGTTGGACAGACGGCCAAGCGCCAGGCTGTAGTGAATGCTGAAAACACTGTGTTTTCAATTAAGCGATTTATGGGTCGTCGCTATGATGAGGTAGAGACAGAACGAAAAATGGTTCCCTACAAAGTGACCCAAGGGCCGGCAGGCGACGCACGTGTCAGCATCCCGGTGACAGGCCGAGAATACAGCCCTCAAGAGATTTCGGCGATGATTCTTTCCAAGCTGAAATCAGATGCTGAGGCTTATTTAGGCGAACCGGTTACGAAAGCGGTGATCACTGTCCCCGCATATTTCAATGACAGTCAACGCCAGGCAACCAAGGACGCCGGTAAAATAGCCGGTCTCGAAGTGCTGCGCATCATCAATGAACCAACTGCGGCAGCCCTGGCTTATGGCCTGGATAAGAAAGAAAATGAGACGATCCTGGTCTTCGACCTGGGCGGTGGCACCTTCGATGTCAGTATTCTCGATGTTGGCGAAGGTGTGATCGAGGTCAAATCCACCAATGGCGATACTCACCTGGGCGGTGATGATTGGGACGAAGCCATCGTTAACTATGTGGCAGATGAATTTAAGAGAGATAACGGCATCGATTTGCGGGATGATCGTCAGGCGCTCCAGCGGCTGCGCGAAGCCGCCGAGAAGGCTAAAATTGAACTGTCCAGTGTAATGGAGACGGAAATAAATCTTCCGTATATTACTGCGGATGCCAGTGGCCCGAAGCATTTACAGATCAAGTTGAATCGCTCGAAATTCGAGCAACTTACCGAAAATCTGGTGCAGCGCTTGCGAGGCCCATTCGATGCAGCCTTGAAAGATGCTAACCTGGCTGCGGCGGATGTAAACGAGGTTGTCCTGGTGGGTGGTGCAACCCGTATGCCCATGGTTCAGGATCTTGTCCGCTCGATTATCAACAAAGAGCCCCACAAAGGCGTGAACCCGGATGAGGTCGTGGCTGTAGGCGCAGCCATCCAAGCCGGAGTTCTGGCAGGCGAGGTGAAAGATGTTCTCTTGCTGGATGTCACCCCACTATCGCTTGGCCTTGAAACTTTAGGTGGCGTTATGACGGTGTTGATTGAGCGTAATACGACCATCCCCGTCAAAAAGACGGAAGTCTTCTCCACCGCCGAAGATAACCAGACGGCTGTTGATGTCCATATCCTGCAGGGTGAACGCCCCATGGTCAGTGACAATATGAGCCTTGGCCGTTTCCGGCTGGATGGAATTCCACCGGCGCCACGGGGAGTACCTCAAGTTGAAGTGACTTTTGACATCGACGCCAACGGTATTCTCAACGTATCAGCTCGTGATAAAGCTACCGGTAAGGAGCAGAAAGTTACGATCACAGCCTCCACCAATCTGAATAAAGGCGAGATTGAGCGCATGGTTCAGCAAGCTCGAGAGCATGAGGCCGAAGATCGCAAGCGGCGCGAGCTGATCGAAGCCCGCAATACTGCCGACAGCCTGGCCTACCAGACCGAAAAAACGTTGGGTGAATTGGGCGATAAAGTGCCCGCCAGCGAGCGCCAGAACATTCAAGACAAAATCACCGCTCTGCGTGAAGCCGTCAAAGGCGATGATACTGGACGGATCAAGCAGTTGACCGAAGAGGTCCAAAATGCTTTCCACGCCATCAGCCAGCAAATGTATGCTCAGCAACAGCAGCAGCAAGCTGCTGGACCTGCAGGCGGGGTTTCGGGCAATGGCAACGGCCATGGTCCGGACGGCTCAGATGGTCGCGATGATGAAGGCGAAGTGATTGAAGGCGAGTTTCGCGAGGCTTAAGTCAACCGAATACTGACTATAACAAATTAACAGGCGAACTGTTCAGGCAGTTCGCCTGTTCTTTATGGATTTATGAGGGAAGCCATGCATTCCTGCTCATGCCCTCTTTCTTCTTGAACGGGGCTTTAGGGATTCCTGGAGTACTCTCACAGAGTTTCTGAAAGAACCACTTGAAAGCGATGTATGGTCGCATGGGATTAATGTATAATGTTTACATTGTTGTTTGGCTGGCGTCATGGCACTTAATTGACATCCGATATGAAGGTAGAAGATTCGAGTGGACTGTACGGACGTTAGATCTGATTGAGGAATGATGGATATGCGAGTTTCTCCTCCAGTGCGTTACTTTTTGCCTACTTCGTTGATCTTGATGATCCTGGGTTGGGGTGGGCTTTATACCGTGACTGTATATACCTCACCTAACGGTGGCACCCGCTGGCTGTTTTTCTTCACCGCGGTGTTGGCACTGACCGGGACGGTAATTCCAGTAGTGGCCTTTCTGAATCGCCGTTTTCCATCATTGCCTCCACCTACACCGCAGGTAATCCTTAGACAGTCCTTATGGATCGGTATTTATATCCCCACACTCGCCTGGCTGCAAATTGGACGAGTGTTGAATACGGCCCTGGGGGTGCTTCTGGCAGTCTGCCTGGTGTTAATTGAATTACTCCTGCGTTTGCGGGAAAGAAGCCAGTGGAAACCTTAAACCCTTCCTGGGCAGACTACGGATAAGCTTCTCTATGCCTGAATCGACCAATTACGAAAATGATCTTCGGTCGCTGCCATCTGTAGATCACCTGCTAAACAACCCACAAGTACGACAATGGGCTAGTGCGTATGGCCGTCCATTAACGTTGGAGGCCGTCCGTGAAACACTGGCTCTGGTTCGTGAGCGATTTCCTCAGGATGGTCGAATTCCAGGATTGGAAGCACTGGTCGAATTGGTTGGTTCCCTGCTGGAAACGTGGACATCTCCGACACTCTTGCCGGTTATCAATGCCTCTGGGGTTATCATCCATACAAACCTCGGGCGAGCCCCATTAAGCGCTGCCGCGATCCAAGCTGTACAACAGGTGGCCCAGGGCTATTCCAGTCTGGAATACGATCTGCAACGAGGTAAACGCGGTTCACGGTTGGTGCACGCCGAGGCGCTGTTGAGGCGTATCACCGGGGCGGAAGCAGCTATCGTCGTGAACAACAATGCCGCCGCGGTTTTGCTGGTGCTGACCGCCCTGGCAAGGCGCAGGGCGGTGGTGATCGCCCGCAGCCAGTTGGTGGAGATCGGCGGCGGTTTCCGGGTCCCTGATGTTATGAAGCAATCGGGGGCGCGCCTGGTTGAGGTAGGCACGACCAATCGCATCCATCTGGCCGATTATCGAGAAGCCCTGGCCGAACGACCGGTCATGTTTATGCGAGCGCATCGCTCGAATTTTCGGATTGTTGGGTTCACCAGTGAACCGGGCCTGGATGAGATCGCTCAGGTGGCCCATCAAGCCGGCATTCTCTTCGTGGATGATCTCGGTTCAGGCTCCCTGTTGGACACCTCTCGTTACGGGTTGGGACATGAACCAATGGTGCAAGAATTGCTGGCGGCAGGGGCGGATCTGGTATGTTTCTCGGGGGATAAATTGATGGGTGGTCCGCAAGCGGGGATTATCGTTGGGCGGGTCGAACTGATCTCCAAATTGAAGAAACACCCCCTGGCTCGGGCAATCCGGGCAGATAAACTCTGCCTTACCGCCCTGACGGCCACCCTGTTGCATTATCTAAAAGATGAAGCCGAAAGGAAGATTCCAGTCTGGCGGATGATTGCTGCCCCACTTGATCAATTGGAGGCGCGGGTACAAGCTTGGGCGCAAACCCTCGGTCAGGGTGAGATCATCGCGGGTGAATCCACGGTTGGGGGTGGCAGCTTACCGGGTGAAACCCTACCGACTCGATTGCTCAGCCTGTCGTCTGCCAGCCCCGATCGCTTTTTAACGAAACTACGCCAATTAAACCCACCGATTATCGCTCGCCTGCAGGATGACCGCATTTTACTGGATCCCCGCACTGTCCTGGCGGAACAAGAGCCGGATCTGTTAGCCGGTTTAAAAAACCTGCTCCAATATGAAAATAAGGTGTAAGCGCCTGAACCATAAGAATCGTATCTACTCATGCCTGAGCGCAAGATGTAGGCGAAATGGGTGTGCGTAGGGGCCCCCACGCACACCCATTTCGCCTCGAATTCAAGGCTCAGGCTGAGAATTTACAAAAAATCAAGGAATTTGAGACAATATGAAAACCGATCTCGATGCATTAATGAAAGCCCAGGATCTTGACGCGATCCTGGTCACCGGGCCTGCCCAGCACAACCCTGCAATGGTTTACCTGACCGGCGGGGGCCATCTGACCAGCGCGGATTTAATCAAACCGCGTGGCACAGATATGGTGCTTTTCTACAATCCAATGGAGCGTGATGAAGCTGCCAAAACTGGACTAAAGACCAAAAATCTGGGCGACTATAACCTGATGGGGCTCATCAAAGAAGCCAACGGTGATTTCCAGAAAGCTTACGTGAAACGTTACCAGCACATGTTTGCAGACATGGGCATCACCGCCGGCAGGGTCGGCCTTTATGGCCAGATGGATGCCGGTCGTTCTCTGGCTATATTTTCCGCTTTACAAGCGGCGATGCCGGAACTTGAATTCGTTGGCGACTTGACGGGAAAAGTGCTGTTGGCGGCCATGGCGACCAAGGATGAGACTGAAATTGAACGCATCCGGAGCATGGGAAAGATTACGGTCGGGGTAGTCTCCAGGGTAGCCGAATTTTTGACCTCTCAGCGAGTGAAAGATGAAGTTTTGATCAAGCCGGATGGCGATCCTCTGACGATTGGAGATGTAAAGAACCGCATTAATCTTTGGCTGGCCGAAGCCGGGGCCGAGAATCCGGAAGGAACAATCTTTGCCATCGGCCATGACGCCGGAGTACCGCACAGCGCCGGTAACCCTGAAGACATCTTGCGGCTGGGACAATCGATTGTGTTTGATATCTTCCCCTGTGAAGCTGGCGGCGGTTATTTCTATGACTTTACCCGGACCTGGAGCCTGGGATATGCTCCCGATGAACTTCAGGCGCTATATGACGACGTCCGTTCGGTATATGACCAGGTGATGGAATCGCTGCGTTTTGGGGCAGCTTGCAAAGACTACCAGAAGTTGACCTGTGATTTATTTGAGTCTCAAGGCCATCCGACCATTCAGAGCGACCCGCAAATCCAGGAAGGATATGTCCACAGCCTGGGGCATGGTCTTGGCCTGCATATCCATGAACGGCCTTTCTTTGGCGCCACCTCGCCTGCAGATGATGTCCTCAGTGCAGGGGTTGTGATCACCGTAGAACCGGGTTTATACTATCCTGAGCGCGGTATGGGCGTTCGGCTGGAGGATACAGTTTGGGTACGGCCGGACGGTGAGTTTGAAGTGTTGGCCGATTATCCAAAGGATCTGATTTTACCGGTTAAGTAATTGCCTGCCGCTCCTTACTCTGGCGTGGCAGATTACTCCAGATGTTCGTCCCTGTATATTGAGCAGGTATAAAGAGATAATGATGAGTAAAGCCAATCAATCGAATAATCCAACTTTCCCGGATGCCCCAACCGTACGCATTCTGGGAATTGAATCATCCTGTGATGAAACGGCCTCGGCCGTAGTAGAAAATGGTCGTGTGATTGTGTCCAGCGTGGTCGCATCGCAGGCTGATCTGCATGCCCAATTTGGAGGCGTGTTTCCCGAGGTTGCCTCGCGTCAGCATATCCTGGCCATCTATCCTATTCTGGAACAGACTCTGCGCAAAGCTCATATGAGCTTAAGTGATGTTGATGCAATTGCAGTGACGCGCGGCCCCGGACTGCCCGGCTCTCTGGTAGTAGGTTTAAACGCAGCGAAAGGCCTGGCACTTGCCAGTGGGCTGCCGATGGTGGGGGTGAACCATTTGGAGGCGCATGTATATTCGGCCTGGTTGTATTCGCAGCTCGAAGGCACCCCCAGTACACCCACTCCGGAGCCAAACTTCCCCCTGCTGGCGTTGATCGTCTCTGGCGGCCACACCGAATTGATTTTGATGGAAGGCCATTTAAAGTATAAACATCTTGGTGCAACCCTGGATGACGCTGCCGGCGAAGCTTTCGATAAGGTCGCCCGGCTGTTGAGCCTGAGCTATCCCGGCGGTCCGGCGATTCAAAATGCAGCTGAAGACGGTAACTCGCGAGCTTTTGATTTCCCACGCGCCTGGCTGGAGGGCACCTGGAATTTTTCCTTTAGCGGCTTGAAGACCGCGGTGATGCGAGAAGTGCGCCAGTTGGAAAGCCTTCAAGCCGAGCTGCCTGTGGCTGATCTGGCAGCCAGCTTCCAGGCGGCTGTGGTGGATGTGTTGGTAACCAAAACCCTTAATGCTGCCCAGGCTTTTGAGGCCAAAGAGATTTTAGTGGCAGGCGGTGTTTCCGCCAACCGGGCTTTGCGGCAGGCTTTCCTGGCCCAATCCCACTGTCGAGTCCATATTCCTCCCATTTCACTGTGTACGGATAATGCCGCTATGATCGCAGGTGCAGGGTATTATCGTTTCGCCATCGGCCAACGGGATCAGCTCGATATGGATGTCCTGCCGAATTGGCCGCTTGCAGAACTTTAATCCAGCGGTTGGCGATCAGCCGCAATCCTTTTACGCTGGGCTCATCCCCTCGATCATTTTTGCCAGCTGTTCCGCCAAAAGGGCCCGATCGAAGCGGGCTTCTATCGTGGCGCGCCCTCGTTTCCCCATTACCCGGGTGGTTTCCGGGCTTCGAGACATTGACAGGATGATTTCAGCCAGGCTGGCAGGGTCGCCAGGCGGTGTGAAAACGCCCGCTTGAGCCTGATCAACTACTGTTCGAATGACCCCATCAATTGCCAGGATAACCGGCCGCCCGGCAGCCATATAATCGAATACTTTATTCGGATAGACGGTTGCATACAGGGGGATGGGCTTGAGAATAGCGATGCAAGCATTGCTGGCAGCCAATGCTTCGGACATTTCAGTCTTTGGTACGGAACCTATGAAGTGAACATTGTCGAGTTGGCGCCGGCGCGCAGCCTCGATTAAGGCCGGTTTTTCCTTTCCATCACCCAACAAAACGATAGCAATTTCCGGGTGTGACTTTAATATCTCAGCTGCATCCAGGATGACGCCCAGATCATTGGACATGCCATGCGCGCCGGCATAGAGTGCAATGAACTTTCCATCAAGCTGGTGTTTTTGGCGGAACGCCAGGCCTGGGCCATCCGGATTGAACATACGTGGGTCGGCGCCGTTGGGGATCAGCTCGATTGCCGTACCACCCCGAGCCTGGATGTGTTTGATAAATCCCGGCGAGTTCACCATTATACGATCGGCATGACGATACAGGAAAGTTTCCAGCCATTGTGAGGCCCGGACCAGAAGAGGTTGTTTCAATACACCCACTTCCACTGCGAAAGCAGGCCACAGATCTCGAATCTCTAGCAAGAATGGTTTGCGTTTCAGACGCGCCAGTAACCAGGCCGTGACTCCTTGAAAAATTGGAGGTGAGGTTCCCCAGACCAGATCGACCTGTTTAACGTTCAGACCGGCCCAGAATGAAGTTAACATAAAACTGAAGAACCCAATCACCCGGTGCAAGAAGCTTCGGTGGATAGCCGCATAGGCATAGGTGCGCACGATCGTGATCTGTCCATTTTCGATCGTTTCCCGCTGTCTGCCCCGCGGCGTGGATTGTGCGCCGGTCAGATAGCTGATTGGGCTGGCAATGACTGTGACACGATGGCCACGTTGAGCCAGGTAACGCGCGAGTTCATAATGACGGGTCCCACCCGGTTCGTCCAGGGCGGCAAATGCTTGATGAATGAGCAAAATATGCATGAATCAGATTATCTTTCGGGTGGAAGATTCCAGCGGCTGAGCAACCGGACTGGAAGCTGGTCAATTACCATATAAGTGGCAGAGAGCGCCGGATTTTTTCGCCCATATGTAGGCGAAACCCATCCCATGGTTGGAGCGGGGATTTGACTGCCGTGCAGGCGTTCCCCGGCGCGAATAAGCTCAAGTTGCAATGGGATTGCCCGGCTGCTTATTTCAGAGTCGCCGCTGAAAGCGCAAACGGCCAGGCTGAGCCAGCCGTAAGGCGATTCCAGACGCAGAGTTGTAGACAGATCGCCTGCTGTTGGTTCCAACTCCCAGCGCCAATCTGGCAACAACCAGTGGAGCTGCAGCAGATGTGGGCTTTCATCCTTGAGGCTGGTTCTGCCAGCCGGGAGGATCTGATCTTGAACCAACCACTCGTCGCGGCCCGCGGTGACACTTCGCTGGTGAAGGCAGCCGAGCTTCTGGTAGCCATTATGGGAGGCTGTCAGGTTCGTCCACAAGCCCGTGGGGGCTTTTTCACCTTGCAGGATGGCCCCTTGGCTCCAATCCAGCCACAAGAAGCGCCCTGCCCAGGTCATTTGCTCTTTCCCGTCGATTATGATGGTATTGTGGACCCTGGTGCGGGCCAGGGCGTTTTCCCATGGCGGAAGACCATTGTAGAGATACGTTCCTGCATCTTGAGCAATATTTAAACCGCGCCACCATAAGTCGAAATGGAGTTGATCGGCATGCCCTGGCCGGTCGGTAAAACTGGCGGCGCGCAGGTAAGCCCAGCTATCAGCGGACGGCAGCGCCAGACGAGCTGGCTTTTCCCGATCATCCGCTTGTGGGGGAAGAGGCGAGGGCTGGGGGTTGCCTGGCAGCCACAGCGCCATTTCATCCCAGGCCCCATGATCAAGGGGCGTCTCGCCCAGAAAAGCCTGTCCGGCAGCCTGCAGGACAGGGCGGAAGTCCGCAAATGGCTGGACTGTCAGCGGCAGAATATAAGCGCCATCGTTAGGCCCCAAATTAGGCACCATTCCACTGGTATGATCGAGCAGTTGCAACAACCATCGAGTTGCCCTGGCCAGCTGGGTCTGGCTGGTTTGATGCAGTGGCTGGTCCTGACGGCTCGACAGGCTGTCCATCCATAGGCCCAGTTGCAGCATCAGGCGGTGATAGTTGGTACTTTGTTGTATATAGCCGCCATGTGGATCGATCTGGGTCTGCAAGCCACGCTGAAACCATTTCCATCCCATAGCTCGCCAGCGCGGCGATTCGGGATAGTCGGTGAGCGCTAACCCGGCTGTGTACAGGCCAGCGGCTTCGCTGAGCAAGTGATTGTTATTTTGGGCGCGAGCATAGGCCAGACTGGCCGGAATCCGGGCGGCGTGTTCTGCTATGGATTGAGCCAGGCGTGCCATTCGTTTTGGGTTGGAGTGCTGTGAAGCGGCGAAAATCTGTCCGGAAAAGCACAAGACCAGCAGCCGCAGGGCTACTTCCTGAGCCGACATCCAGTGCGGTCCCAGGTAAGGTGGATTGGCGTCCAGGAACGTCTCAAAATTGTGCCAAAAAGCCTGCGGATAGCGTTCATCCGTACTTAGCCAGTACGCGCGGCCAAGAATTGTTGCCCAGCCGAAGCGACCTGGCTCCCAAATAAATTTGATATCTTCGACACCTTCGATTTGTAAACCGGTTGCATATGCCGTCCAGTGGGCTAAAGGTTCAGGGGTGCTAAGTTGGAGCGGCACCGGTTCGCCGCCAAACAGCCGAATCCGGCCTTCCAGGATATCTTCGGCTTGTTTTAATACGGCCGTCAAGTCATCCTCGGAAAGAATGGCCCGCAGTTGCTGAGGGTCTGGCAACGCGAGCAGTGGACGGAGCGAATCGGGCTGAAAAATGAAATTCTTGTTTTTCGCCTGGCGAGTCGCTCGGCGCATCCAGCCAGTTCGCAGGGCTAACCGGTACAGCGCAAACTGTCCAATTTGTTGAGGGCCCAGTGCGTGCAGCGCTTTCAACGCGGTGGATAAACGTGATACCATAATCGGCGGGGAGATCAAAAAAAGAGGCTCAATTTAATCGCGAAACTGATTGGATCAGGATTAATCAAGGTGCTTATCCAGAAAAGCTCGTAAGCCCTGCAAAACCTGGCGCATAATCTCCAGGGATTGGAGGACATCTCCGGAAATTTCCAGGCTGTGGTTGGCGCCTTCAAATAGAAGCGCTTCTGCTGTGGCCTGTTTTTGAATTTTTTCCAATCCATGGGCATCAAACGTGGGATCAGTTTTGCTGGCGACAAACAATCCCGGCAGTTCGCTGGACGCGGCAGCTGCAACCAGCCATTCTTGAGCCAGTAAAGGGGTCAGCCAGATTGCTAGCGCAGGAAGATCGAGATCGCTGACTGCCAGGTTGGCCAGCGCCAGGGTGCCGATCGACTTGCCGATCAATACCAATTGCCGGTATTCGTCCTGTTGCCGGCCGGCCCGCAAAGCAGCCTGGGCATCGGTCGCCAGCCAGGCGGCTTGATTTTGGCGGCTGGCGGTTTGAAATATGGAGGTCGTATAGTCGCTGTGAACCTGGAGTACGTCTGCACCCATCTCCATCAATAGTTTAGCCGGGTAAAACAGCAGCGGCATATCGCAGGTGTAATTTAAACCGGGTAAGATCACAGCCAGCGTTTTCCGATAAGGGGCGGCTGGTTGGTCTGTGCGAAAAAAACGGTTTGGTAAGGGTAAATCGGCGTATCCCGCAATTTTTAAGGAGGTTATCTCAAAGGCTGTCATGATATCAACTGCTCCTGATTGACTTGCTCGGAGTTCTGTGGGAATTGTTTGTGGTTTAGGCGATTTTTTATTTATACTGCTATTCCGGAAGAACCTTCCGCACAGTCAACCTCATCAGGGTGGCTGCCAGTTAGGCTTTAGATCGGTTGAACGCTGCCGGTGCGTAAAGCTTTGACTGCTGCAAACGAGGCGCGTGTCACGCCGAATAGATGGTGGTAAGGTATGGGGGCTGTCCCGGTTTGCTGGATGGCTGCGGCAAAGGCCTGCCACTCGGCCTGGTGGCCCTTGTCCTGCCTGAGCCGTGATCGGACAGTTTGCCGGTTTCCTTTGTGGATCATTTCAAGGGCCCGGTAATCATCCAAGACAGCTACGCGACTTTCGCAGAAAACCTCCACCCGTTCTTTTGCAAAAGATTTGTCGCCGTTAGCTAAATAGCTTACTGTCCCGACTGAGCCATCTGGGAAATTAAAGGTCATCACGGCGACGTCCTCCCGGTAGAGCCCATCATCAGGGATACCCTGGGCCGCAACCGAAACAGGCGGCTCCCCCACCAGGTAAGTCAGGAAATCGATAAAATGACAGCCCTCACCGATAATCCGCCCACCACCCTGTTCAGGATCATGCACCCAATGGGTCAGGGGGATAGCGCCGGCATTAACCCGGTAGTGGGCGACTAACGGTTCGCTCCTTTCGGAGATAAAGGCTTGCAAGCGGCGCGCCAGAGGCGCAAAACGGCGATTGAAACCCACCATCAGAAGGGTTTTGGTCCCATCGTTAGCCAGGGCAAATTCGATTTCTTGCAGCTCGTCCGGAAGAAGAGCTAAGGGTTTTTCGCAGAATACGTGCTTTCCCGCTTCCAGGGCTGCCAGCACCTGGCGGGCATGCAGGTTGTGGCGCGTCAGAATTGCCACCGTGTTTATCCGCTCGTCATGCAGCAGGGCGGTTTCATCACTGCTGGCGTACTCAAAACCGAACTTTTGGGCCGCATACTGGGCGCTGGCGCCGGAAGCCGAAACAATCCCCACCGGCCTGATGGAATCGATTTTCCGAATCGCAGGCAACAGTACAACGGTAGCGAAATTGCCCGCCCCAAGCACGCCCAATTTTACTTCGTTTAACGGGGTCGTCCGATCGCTTAAATCGCTCTCCAGCGCCTGCACGCGCTCAGTAGAGATCACGGCAGGTTGTTCGAGCGATCCGGTCTCAGGATAGGTGAGCAAGACGCCTAAAAAGGGGTCTTTGGCTCTGCCGGTGATCAGTTCATACGCCTGGGGCGCCTGCTCGATGGGGAAGCGGTGGGTGATCAAGGGCTGCACGTTCAGTCGCCCGGCAGCCATCAGGTCGACGATGGCTTGCATATTACGGCCTTCTGTCCAGCGCACAAAACCGATCGGATAATCGCGCCCACTTTCTTCGTATCCGGGATCATATCTCCCAGGCCCATAGGAGCGTGAGTTCACGAAAGTCAGTTCTTTTTCGTAATAGATTTTGCGCGGAATATTTAACCCCACAGCCCCGGTGGCAACTATTCGAGCGCGGTCCCGAGCGATAGTGCCGGCCAGCTCCACTGGATCGGAAGAGCTCGCATCGGCACAGATCAAGACCGCATCCAAGCCATGTCCATGTGAAAAGCTTTGGGCTGCCTGCACCGCGTCTTTCCGTAAGACTGCAGTCGCACCCAGGCTTTCTGCCAGGGAGACTCTTTTTGGATCGAGATCGATGCCCAACACCTGGCAACCGGCAGCCTGGGCAATCCCTGTAGCCAGCAGCCCAAGCAATCCCAGCCCGATGATCGCAATCCGTTCACCCAGTTGGATTTCAGTTAAACGAAATCCATGCAAGGCGATCGCTCCCAGAGTTGTGAAAGCAGCTGATTCAAAATCAACGGATTCTGGCAAAGGAGTGATCAATATCTGGGGTACGGTAGTGTATTCGGCATGGACGGCGTGGCCGCCCCCGGCGCAGGCCACTCGCTGACCAACCTGCAGCCCCTGTACGTTTTCTCCCAGTGCCACGATTGTGCCCGCGGATGAATAACCAAGCGGCATGGGTTGATCGAGGCGGTTAAACGCTGCTTCAATCGTGCTCAACAGGCCTTCCCGACGAGCTTTGTCAAGCATCTGGCGTACAAGGTCTGGTCGCGAGCGAGCTTTTTCAAGCAGGTTCTTTTCCGCAAATTCAACCAGCATTCTTTCTGTGCCGGCTGAAACCAGGGACGCCGCACTGCGGATTAAGGCTTCTCCGGGTTGGGGCGTGGGGATGGGAACATCGACAATCGTAGTGTCGCCCGTGCGCAGGTTTTGAAGAATTTGTTTCATGGAGTGGATTATAGCGCGGTTTATCCCCGGGTGTTATAATTTGTCTCATTGGGAATTCCTGTGGTAGTACCCCAGATTTGGGGGTGTGAGCGTGTATCCGCACGCTCACACCCCCAAATCTGAGACTCTCCCACAGAGTCTCCCGGAGACCCTATAATTTCTGTCTGCTCGGGGGTGCGCAACTGGAGTAGAAAGGCGCTGTTTTTCTGACGGGAGCGCTCAGGCCCATCTTTATGGGCTTTGTCTGAGAATAGGAGCAACCTTTGACCGACCTTAGAATTGAAAATTTTGCTCGCATCCTGGTTGAGTATTCAACCAAGGTTAAACCGGGCGACCATGTGGCGATTATCACCACTACCGCTGCTGAAGAACTCGTTAAAGCGCTGTATGGCCTGATCCTGGATAACGGTGGGTATCCGCATGTGCTTATGGAGTTCGCCGATCATGATGAGATCTTTTTCGACCATGCTAACGATGACCAGTTAGATTTTTTGCCGCGCTTCCACAAAACCGCATTTGAAGAGTTCGACGTTCTGCTGAAGGTCCGGGCGGAACACAATACCAGGGCGCTTGGCAAAGTAGATCTTGCACGACAAAGCCGTCGCCAGCGCGGACTGGCACCTTTACTGCAGGCCCAAATGAGGCGCGGCGCGGCCGGTTCTTTGCGCTGGATGAGCACATTGTTCCCGACGCGCGCCTACGCCATGGAAGCCGAAATGGGATTTCAGGAATATCAGGATTTTGTTTTTCGAGCCTGTCATGCTGATCTGGATACACCTGATCCAGTAGCTTACTGGCAGGGCATTCAACGTGAGCAAGATGAGATCATCGCTCGAGTTGAAGGGCATGACCAGGTTGTCCTGCGCGGCCCGAATGTCGATTTATCCTTGTCTGTAAAAGGGCGAAAATTCCTCAACGCCTGCGGCACGAATAACATGCCTGATGGGGAAATATTCACCGGTCCGGTGGAAGAATCGACCAATGGCTGGGTGCGTTTCACCTATCCAGCGGTCACACAGGGCCGGGTCGTCGAAGGCGTTGAATTAAAGTTCCAGGATGGCAAGGTGGTCAGCGCCACTGCCGATAAAAATCAGGACTTTTTATTGCGCATGTTGGATACGGATGCCGGCGCGCGCTACCTGGGGGAGTTCGCGATTGGCACCAATTACGAGATCGATCGTTTCACTCGCAGCATCCTGTTCGATGAGAAAATCGGCGGGAGTTTTCATATGGCTGTCGGTGCAGGCTACCCGGAAACCGGCAGTCACAATCAATCGGTGATCCACTGGGATATGATCTGTGATATGCGCAAAGATTCGGAAATCCTGGCGGATGGCGAATTGATCTATCAAAACGGGCGCTTTATCTCGTAATTTGCAAATACGGAGTATGTGATCCCAAGCGTGAAAAAGTAAAGCTGTATTGGGGATTTTGACAATTTATGCAAAATCCCCAACCCATATAACCTCATCGTCAGGATTTATCAAAGACCCGATCACCAGACCTGGGCAGGTGGATTACAACGGGGGTAATTTTTATGCCTGGTAAATTAACTCGTTTCTTATTAGCAACACTCGGCTTTGGGGTGGGCCTCTACGCTGTATTGCGCCGACGCTCGCGGCCAGTGCCAGATCATCCTTTTCTGGATATCAATACCCCGATTGTGATGGCCCATCGGGGTGGGCAGGGCTTGTGGCCGCCGAATACCCTCTTCGCTCACCAGCAGGCCATCGACCTGGGTGTGGATGTGCTCGAACTTGACATTCATCGTACGGCGGACGGCGTACTGGTCGTCCGGCATGATCCGACGGTGGATGCCACCACCAATGGTCACGGTTTTATTCGGGACATGACCCTGGAGGAAATTCAAGCCCTGGATGCTGGCTATACCTGGACCGGTGACGGTGGACAGACGTATCCCTTTCGAAACCAGGGCATAACCGTTCCGACCCTGGAAGAAGTTTTAAACACTTTCCCTAAAACGCGCCTGAACATCGATATCAAGCCGGAAGAACCGATGGTTGTGGCGCCTTTTTGCCGGCTGCTGAAAGAAACACACAGCCTGGAACGTGTGTTGGTTGGTTCCTTTCACGACACCCAATTGCGATTGTTCCGGCAGCTATGCCCACAGGTAGCCACTGCGGCTGGCGTGACAGAGACTCTCCTGTTCTTTGGCCTGGTGAACGCCTTGCTGGCGGATGCCTATCAAGGGCACGCTGAAGTATTCTCGATTCCGGAATATCAAGGCCGGCTGCACGTAGTCACCCCACGCTTTATTCGCCAGGCGCATAAGCATCAGATGCAGGTTCACGTATGGACCGTCAATGAATTGGCTGATATGCGCCGGTTGTTGGATTGGGGGGTAGACTGCCTGATTACGGATTATCCGGATCGTTTGCTGGCTGTGCTTGGCCGGAGCTGACCGACTGCGCTTGGTAAACTTGCAAGGCCGCCTCGACGAAGGCGGTCTTTTGTTCTGTGTAGGCAGCGCGCTGATCTTTGTAGCGCTGGGCCAGGTCAGCCTTCAATTGTCCATAAGCAGCTCGTAACGCGGGATCGCCCCGCAGAGCATCTCGAAAAGCAATATGTTTCGCTAAAACGCCTGAGTCCCTGGCAACGATATGTAAGTGGTGCGTGCGGGGTGAGCCTTTGCGGAAGAATCGCCGGTCTACATTTTCCGGGTGGTCGATAAAGGTATAACCCAACGCCTGAAGCGGCTGGATACACCGAACGGCATCCTCCAGGGCCGGCACGACCAGCATCAGATCGATGATCGGTTTCGCATCCAAGCCGGGGACGGCTGTACTGCCGATATGGTGGATCTCAACGGGTATTTCGCCCAGGGCGGCCTGAATACGGGTCTTCTCCAACTCAAAGGCTTCAGCCCAATCCGGATTGTAGGGTTTTAATATAATTTCTTCGTGGATGGTATCCCAGATCAATTGAGCTGTTTCGGCCGCGCTCAAATGGGAAGATTCGATTGGATAACCCAGATCGCCCTGTCGGGCACCTTTTTCCAGGATCTCAACCAGTTGGGCAGCGCGCAGCACTTCCCAACCCAGTCGCTCAGGATCCTGGCTGCGAGTACGAATCCGGCGCTCGATTTCATCCAGTTCACAAGCCAGCCGAAATGAATAGATGCGGTCGTCCGATTGCGCCAGTAAATCCTTGAGGCGTTTCAGGGAGGCAGGTGTCTCAAAAACGTAATTGATGACGAAATCGGGATAGCCATGGTCTTTATGAAAAGCGATCACATGGCTCATAGTCTGGTAAAGGTATTCCACTCGTTTGGGGTCGTAGAGATCAAATGGCGTCACCGCCCCGAGATAATCCCCATCGAGCATCACACCACGTTCGAAAAATTTTAGCAGCGCGTCCGAGGTTTCCGTTTTGCCCACACCCAGTGGGCCATTGATGATCACGATCATAGCGGCAAATATTTTGGAAGTTGGTAGATGTAGCCATCTTGACAATGGCACATTCGAAGAAATTTATCCAATTTTTGATATATATGACGAGCGGCCACCCCCATACCTGTTTGTAGACCGGGATTACAGATTGCCAACCAGGACGATTGGAATAAGGATTAACCCTAAATTGATCACCAGGCCCAATGCAAATGCGCCTGCAATATTCCCCAAACGCAACCGCTCGTGGATGGCAACCAGAACGGATGAAGCAACCATGAATACCAGGCTGAGCAGCACAAGTGGCCCAATGCTCAAAGCTCCCAGTATCATTAATGGCATCAATCCGCCAGCCACGAACCAACCGGCTATAGCCCAGGGGCCTAACCCTGGCTTTGGGCCCAGGTAGGAAGCCAGGAAACCCAATATGCCCAATATCGCCCAATCGATTAAAACCAAGCCGGGCAGCGGCCAGATTGAATTACCTGGTCCGCCGGGTTGGGAACCCAGGATCAACATTGGCCCGATAATCGCAATTAGAGCGCCGGCTGCACCCAGGATTGGGGCCAGGAGCGCGATCCAATGCTTCTTATCTCCGTTCCTGTTTTCCATATCTGCCTCTTTCTCGAAAACAAAACGCTTTCCGGAGTAGTGACTTTTATGCTGCGATTATACCTCTGGCAAAATTTGATTTTGAAGCTGCCACATCCGGGCATACAGACCGCCGGCAGCCAGAAGCTTGGTGTGGGGGCCGTGTTCGACAATCTCGCCGCGATGCATAACCAGTATCTCGTCCATCCGGTCCATCTCGATCAGGCGGTGGGTGATCATGAGGACCGTCCGGCCTCGCATGGCTGTTCGGATCGCTTCCAGTATCTGGCGTTCGGTGATGGCATCCAGGTTGGCGGTCGCTTCGTCCAAAATCAGTAAAGGTGGGTCTTTGAGCAAAGCCCGTGCGATTGCCAGACGTTGGCGCTCACCTCCGCTCATGCGGATGCCCTGCTCGCCTATCCAGGTGTCATAACCGTCGGGCAGCTTTTCGATGAAAGCTGTTAATTGCGCCAACTCAACAGAACGTTCAATTTCTGCCTGATTGGCTTCAGGCCATGCCAGCCGTAGATTATCGCCCAGACTGGCATTGAACAGATAGGTGTTTTGGTCTACAAGTCCAATTTGCTGGCGCAATTCATCTGAGTTCAGCGTTCGTAGCTCTCGCCCTCCCAGTGTTATTTGGCCCTGATGGTATTCCCAAAAGCGGAGCAACAGGTTGACCAGGGTCGACTTTCCGGCCCCACTCGGCCCTACTATGGCCAGACGGCTGCCGGCAGGCAAATTGAAACTGATATCAGAGACGGCATCCGTTAATGGGTAATCGGTCAACGCTCCGCCTGCCTCTGGATACCGGAAAGAAAGATGGCTCACTTTGAGGTCGAAGATGGCTGGAATGGTAGTGGGCTTGAGGGGGTCAATGATGGCAGGTTTCGTTTCTACAACTTCAAGCAGGCGCCGGGCAGCTTCCAGATTGGCTTCGAGATATTGAGCGGCCTGCGGTAGGGACTGTACCGCTTCGAAGCTGGTCATTGCCGCCAGCACAATCACGCCAAGATAGATACCCTCGATCTGTCCGTTGGCGACCAGATTCGCGCCCAGCACTAAAGTGGACCACATCCCAAGGTTAGTAAGGAAAGAACTCAAAGCGCTCTGTAAACCGTTGATGCTGGCCATTCTGGCCTGGTTGATGCGCAATCTTTCACTCCAGTGCAACAATTGCCCTTTTTGTCGCTGGCCCTGACCATAAGCCAGCAAGTCAGCTAACCCTTGGATGCCATCGACCAGGCAGGTGTTCAGGCCAGCGCGGGCTGCTATCAACTGGCGGCCTGGCGATAAGCTGAGCTTTCGAATCAAAACAGGCAAGCCAACCCCGGCCAGCAATAAAAGAAGCAGCAAATTGAAGGCCAAAGAGGGATGAAAGCCTGCCAGAAAAACACCAGTTGTGGCTGCTACCAACAGAGCTACCAGAGGTGGAGCCAGGGCACGAACAAAGAAATTTTCAAGCGATTCGATATCACCGAGAATTCTGGATAATAAATCACCGCTCCGATACTGCGCCAGACGGGCAGGCGCCAGAGGTTCCAACGCCTTATAAAACCAAACCCGCAGCTGCGCCAGCAGGCGAAAGGTCGTCTCGTGAGCTGTATAGCGTTCAAGGTAGCGAAAGATGCCGCGGGATATCCCGAAAAAACGTACGCCGACAATGGCGACCTGCAGTTCTGCGATTGAAGGCCGTAAAGCAGCCTTACTGATAATGTAGGCTGATGTACTCAACAGGCCGATGCCGCTGCTAATTGTGGCGAATCCCATCAGTACCGAGAGGGCGATCCAGCCCTTGAAGGGTGCCATTAATCTGAGCAATTGGCGCAAAGGGGCTAATTGCTCCCTGGGTTTCAAAGCGAGGTCGATAGCGGATGTCTGGCCTGCTTTGAGGCCGGTGACAGCCGGTTGAGGATCCGAACTGCTTGGACACGTAATTGATACGGCTGTTTGCTGTGAATCAGCGTAAGCCGCAACCATCCGGCGATACAGGCCGCCTTGAGTTAACAAGCTATCATGGTTGCCCCGCTCAACAATTCGCCCATCTTTCAGTACCAGAATCTGGTCAGCCTGTATGACTGTGCTCAACCGGTGGGCGATCATCAGGACGGTTCGGCCGTCCAGCAATTCGTGCAGCGCAGGCTGCAAGGCCGCCTCATTCTCGGGATCCAGGTTGGCTGTGGCTTCATCCAGGACGAGTAAGGGAGCATTTTTCAGGAACGCCCTGGCCAGGGCCAGGCGTTGGGCCTGGCCGCCGCTTAACCTCGCTCCCCTTTCACCGATAACCGTCTCATAACCGTCTGGCAGCTCTTGAATGAAATCGTGAGCGCGGGCGCGTCGAGCGGCCTGGATCACTTCCTCCAGGCTGGCCTGTGGTCGGGCCAACCGGATATTATCCAGGATCGTCCCATAGAATAGATAAGGGTTTTGGGATACGTAAGCAATTTGCTCGCGCCATTGGTTGGCTGGGATTGAAGCCAACGCCCTATCTCCCAGGTAAATATCACCTTTTTCAGGTTCCAGAAATTTAATTAACAATTGCGCCAGCGTGGTTTTGCCCGAACCGCTTGGCCCGACCAGTGCCAGGGTCTTACCGGGTGTGATCTGAAAGCTGGCATCATGGATCGCTGGACGGGAGCCCGGGTATTGATAGCTGACTCGCTCGAATCGGATCGGCGCATCCAGGTCAGGCGGTCTGTCCATGGGGTGTTGTGCAGAGACATCCGACTTGGTGCTCTTACCGGATTGGTTGGGACGATCCAGAATCTCAAAAATCCGGTTTGAAGCAGCTATTCCGGACATCCCGGCGTGGAAACGAGTGCCCAGCATCCGCAGAGGCAAATAAAATTCGGGCGCCAACAGCAGAACGAAAAAAGCCTGTTCAAATGCCAGGCGCCCATAGAGCAGCCGCAGGCCGATTTCTACGGCGACTATTGCTGTAGAAATCGTGGCCACCAGTTCAAGCACCAGCGCTGATAAAAAGGTTACTTTGAGTACATTCATCGTGGCCAGGCGGAACCGTTCGCTGGCTTGAGCGATTGTTCCTGCTTGCTGTTTACTGCGTCCAAGGGCTTTCAATGTGCGTAGGCCCTGAAGCACGTCGAGAAAGTAGGCTGACAGCCGGCTGAGAATTCGCCATTGACGACGCGTCAGAGCCTGAGCCAGGTTGCCGATCAACACCATGAAAAGCGGGATCAGCGGAGCGGTGACCAGCAAGACGACGCCGGTCAAGAAGTCGAGGGGAAAAACAAAGCTGAGCAAGGTCAGTGGAATCAGCGCCGCCAGGACAAGCTGAGGCAGGTACTGGCTGAAATAAGCGTCCAGCGCCTCCACGCCTTCAGTCACAACGCTGGTTAATTCTCCGGTACGTTCGCCCTGGGTGAACGCCGGGCCTAGTTGGAGAATGCGATCAAACAGAACTTGCCGAAGGCCGAACTTGATATTGGCTGCGATCGCATTGGCCGAAATTTCGCTGGCCCATGCCAGCAATGCGCGCCCGGCAATCACAACCAGTAAGACGATCAACAGCGCCCGGATTTCAATCACCCCCTGCCTTTTGATAAATGTTTTATCAATAGCAGAACTCAATAGATACGCCTGTGCGACGCTAGCGACACCTCCTAGCAAACCAAGTCCAATGGTGAGCAAGAGGTGCAGACGGCTTTTGAGCGCCAGTTGGAGCAGTCGTTTATCCAGATTCATGCCAGAGATTATATCGTGGAGAAGCAGTGGTGGTATTTTGCGGAATGCACCACAAAATACCACCACATGATCATTCTATGATCGGGACCATTATTCGGGTCCCCATTCAGCGGTTATTTTGATTTCGTTTAATCAATCAATAGGTCAAGCTTTCCGGTTCCCCGCCGATCCGTTTGCGGAAGACATAATAACTCCATCCCTGATAGACCAGCACGATTGGAACGAAAATAAGCGCCACGATTGTCATAACTTTAAGCGTGTAGGGGCTGGATGAAGCGTTGTATATCGTCAGGCTCCAATCGTTATTCAGGCTGGAAACCATAACCCGTGGGAAAAGAATCATGAACATGGTCACCAGAGCAAAGGCGATCGCAATGGCGACCGTTGCAAAGGACCAGCCATCCATCTTGCGATGGATGAAATAGCCAGATAACAGGATAGCAGCCAGGCCAGTCAATGGTACGATGCCAGGATTGATACCTAGATGGCCCAAGATATCGGTCGCGAAATAAGTCGCTATCAGGAAGACCAGTAGGACAACGACAACTACCGGCCACAGGCGGCGAGCCGTGTCACGCGCTTTATCCATCAAATCCCCGATGGTTTTCAAGCTCAAAAATATCGCTCCGTACAGGGTAAACGTAATAACAGTTGCGATTCCAGCCAGAAGTGCGTAAGGATTGAGCAGGTTAAAGAACCCGCCCACATAATGCATTTCAGCGTTGATCGGAACACCATGTACCAGGTTGCCAAAAGCTACGCCCATCAGCAGAGCGGGCAGCAGGCTGCCAAAAAAGATGCACCAATCCCACAGGTTGCGCCATTTCGGATTTTCATCTTTGCTACGGAATTCGAAAGCCACACCGCGCACGATCAGGGCCAGCAGGAGCAGGAAAAGTGCCAGATAAAATCCGCTGAATAAGGTGGCGTACCATTCTGGAAAGGCGGCAAAGGTGGCTCCACCGGCGGTTAGCAGCCAGACCTCATTGCCATCCCAATGTGGGCCGATCGTGTTGATGATGATCCGGCGTTTTTGATCAACCCGCTGCGGATCTTTATCTTGACTCAAGAAGGGCAGTAAGATGCCCACGCCAAAATCAAATCCCTCCAGCAGGAAGAACCCGATATATAAAACAGCGATCAGAATAAACCAGACGATTTGTAAATCCATGATTAACCTCCTTAATCCTGAGCCCCAACCAGCGACGGAAACTGGTCATCCCCGGCGCTCACTGGCGTACTTTCCATGGACGGGCCAGCCTTGGCATATTTGGTCAGCAAGTACACATCTGCCACCATCAAAGCGCCATAGATCAGCGTGAATCCGATCAAAGAAATGAGCATCGAACCTCCCGTTACGGTAGGAGAGACGGCGTCTTCGAGTTTAATCAACCCGAATACTGCCCAGGGAGCGCGCCCAAGTTCGGTCATCAGCCAGCCAAACGTGTTGGCCAGATAGGGCAAGGCCATGGCATAGAAGAACAACCGTAAGACTTTAGGCCTGGTTTCAAACATCTCCCCCATCACCATGAATAGAGCGTATAGAGCCAGCCCTGCCATGGCAAATCCGGCGCCTACCATAATTCGGAAGGACCAGTAGATCACTGCAACTGGCGGAATGTAATTGCCCGGACCATACATAGTTTGGTATTGGGACTGAAGTTCGTTAATTCCCTGAACTTCTCCAGATAATTGATTGTATGCCAGCAGGCTTAGTAAGCGTGGCAGTCGGATGGCAAATACTTCTCGTCGCTGGGATAGGTCCCCGATGGTAAGCAGGGAGAAGGAGGCTCGGATTCTCACTTTGATACAGCGCTTCAGCAGCAGCCATTTTCATCGGCTGGGTTTCAACCATATGCTGGGCCTGGCTATGCCCATTCAGAACCACAAGCACGATCGCAATCGTGCCGACAATCGCTGCTATCTGGAAGGAGCGTCGAAACAGATCAAGATCTTTTTTGCGGATCATATGGTAAGCACTGATGCCCATGATAAAGAATGCACCGGTAGTGAACCCTGCCAGAACCGTGTGTGAGAATTGCACGCCTACATTCGGGTTAAGGAGTAAGGCGAAAAAGTCATGCATTTCCGCTCGGCCATTGCGGATAATGTATCCGACCGGTTCCTGCATGAACGAATTGGCGATCAGGATCCAAAGCGCTGAGACATTGGCGCCAATCGCGACCAGCCAGATCGTAATTGCATGCATGCCTTTTGAAAGCTTATCCCATCCGAATATCCAGACTCCCAGGAAAGTTGATTCGAGGAAGAAAGCCAGCAAGGCTTCAATTGCCAGGGGAGCGCCGAAAATATCTCCCACAAAGCGTGAGTACTCTGACCAGTTCATCCCGAACTGGAATTCCTGGACGATCCCGGTTACCACGCCCATCGCAAAGTTTATCAGAAACAATTTGCCCCAGAATTTGGTCATGCGCTTATAGACTTCATTATTGGTGCGCACATAGAGCGTTTCCATGATCGCGACCAGCAGCGAAAGTCCCAAAGTAAGGGGCACAAAGAAAAAGTGATAGACCGTGGTTATGCCAAACTGTATTCTAGCCAGAACGAGTGGATCCATATTTCTTCTCCTTGCACAAAAAGCGGTTATTTGAATTTCAAGAAAGAGAGATAGATGAATGAGATACCGTTGGTTTTATCGAGTTGTTATGCGTCAGTCGTTGGGCGTCATCTGCCAATTGTTCTAAAGATATGTTATCAAGCTCCTGGGCTATCACGGTTTGAAGCCTGCCCCAGCGAGGGCGAACCGGGCAACCTGCATTCAAGGGACAATCTTGGGGGTTTTCAAGGCATTCTGAAACCACCAAGGGACCCTCAATTGCCTCCCAAATATGCCGGAGGTTGATCTCCTCGGCAGGGCGGGCGAGTTGTACACCACCGTTTGGGCCGGGATAAGTGCAGATCAGATCAACTTTTGAAAGGTCGGCGATGATGCGCTGTAAAAAAGCTCGCGGGGTTTGCATTTCATCCTGGATGGTATGGGTAGATAATCGGGTCCCAAAAGGCCTTTTTGCCAGGCATAACATCACCCGGACAGCATAATCGGTTCGGCGATTTATTCGAAACACAAATTACCTCCAGTCGATGGGCGAACGCCAGCAGACGGATAAAATCCGATCCCGTTGTGTTCCATCGGGTGTACCAATTCTTTACCTAAAGGCTCAATGCTTACTAAAATAGTAAACAATTGGCAGGCTGGGGTCAATTTGTAAAGATCATATCCGTCTAGTGATATTTATCACATTATAAATCACCCGTTATGATTTGGGATAATTGACGTTAAGGTTCTTTGGGAATTTTTGTTTCTAAAGGATATAAGATGACGACGACTCCCCCTTCGTTCGCCAGGATTTCGTATCCCTTAACGTGAGTTCGGGATAACTCAAACCCGACGAATAAAAGGTTTGTTGTGTTCTTTTTTGGCACTTTGCGCCAAAAAAAGAACACAACATCTCCTTTTCGAGTTTAGAACTGCTTATCCCGAATTTACGTCCCTTCATTTGTTGCCGGGCGTTACTTGGGCAGGAATCCCTTGCTGATCGACCGGATATTCTCGACGGTTACATAGGCATCCTGATCGATGCGATCCACGATAGCCAGCGCCTGGTTGGTTTTTCGACGTTGAACGCTGCAACTGATCATTTCGACCATACCATCTTTCCCCTGGCCCGAAATTTCCGTAACCCCAAAACCGGCGTTGCGCAATTCTTCGGCGATCTCGATCCCATACCCGGGGCTGACGATCCTCAAATGGCTGAAGCCAATCGCAAGCCGCTGTTCAATGAGCATGCCCACCACATTTCCGGTCGCGAAGCCGGCTGCATACCCAACGACTTTGGCCCAGTTTCCTATATCTGTTATCACGGATGCGACCGCAGTAACGTACACCAGCGCCTGGCAGATAGCAAAGACCCAGGCCAGAGCTTTACGGCCTCGCATAACCATCATGAATCGCATGGTATACAGCGATACATCAATGATCCGCAGGCTGAAGATCAGCAGGGCTGGTTGGATGACTTCGAGCATGATGGCATGTATCTTTGGGAGAACACATTCGAGGGGAAAGAATTCATTTCCCGGTTTGTACGGCGATCAGGAAGGATGCAGGAGTTGGTGTAACTGCACCCAGATTTCTCTTTGATGTGGAGAAATCTGGGTGCTACTTTCAACCAAGGAGTCAGGCGCGCCAGAACCCACGCCGAACTGGACGAACATCTTCGGCCGTGATGAAGGCATCTGCGTCTACCGTATTGATGATTTTGCGAACGCGGTCAACATTTTTCCGCAGTACGCTGCAATTCAGCACGGTCACCATTCCATCCTTGCCGCGTCCAGCGACTTCTGTGACGGCATAGCCTTCTTCTCTCAGCCGGTCGGCAATGGCCGAACCGCGGCGTGAACTTACGATCCGCAGGTGGGTGTGCCCAATCGCCAATCGCTCCTCGATCAGCATACCGATGACATTGCCAGTGGCGAATCCGGCGGCATAGCCAAACACGTTAACGATATTATTCAGGTCTTTCAGAACCGAACTGATCGCCAGAACAAAGATGGCAGCCTGAAAGAAACCTAACAACCAGGCAATGGCTTTCTTGCCGCGCATCACGACGAGCACCCGCAAAGTGTCCAGGGTCATATCGCTGACCCTCAACACAAAGATTAACCCTGCCCCCAGCCAGGCCTGTGGAGAAAGCAAGATATCCATGTTCGCTCAGCCCACCGGTATCTCTGTTTCTTTCTTGCCTTGTATGGCGGGGATATACAGTCGTTCGGTGTATTCTTTGACCATGCGGCGCATGCTGAACTGGGGTGCCAGAGTGCGGATTGATTCCTTCACCCGGGCAATCCACTCGCCCGGTAAACCATCCGATGAGCGTACCTGGTAGTAAAGCGGAATAATTTCATTCTCAAGCGTGTCGTAAAGGCTTTCGGCGTCCGCTTCATCCTGCAGTTCCGGGGTCGCATACGTTTCGTCTTTCCCGATTGACCAGCCATTCTGGCCGTTATAACCTTCCCGCCACCATCCATCCAGAATGGAGAAATTGAGCACGCCGTTCAGAGCAGCCTTCTCGCCCGATGTGCCGGAAGCCTCATTCGGGCGCCGGGGGGTATTTAACCAGACGTCCACACCCTGGACGAGATAGCGTGCCAGGTTCATATCGTAGTCTTCCAGGAACACCAGCCGTCCCCCACTTTCGGAGCGTTTGACGGCTCGATATACTTCCTGGATCAACAATTTGCCGCCTTCGTGATCGGGGTGGGATTTGCCGGCGAAGATCATCTGAACGGGCATATCGGGCTGGTTAATCATGTTCAGCAGGCGATTTAAATCTCTCAGAACCAGGCTGGCCCGTTTATAGGGTGCGAACCGGCGAGCAAAGCCGATCGTCAGCACATAAGGATCGAGCAGAACGCCAGAAGCGACGACCTGGATCGGGTGCCGGCCTCCCATTAACCATTGCTGGCGGGCGCGTTCGCGCACATAGGCAGCCAGTTTGCGCTTGAGATGGCGGCGAACTCCCCAGAGTTGCTCATCCGGGATGTTATTGATTAATTCCCATACATCCAGATCATCGATATTTTCGTGCCAATCCGGACCCAGATAACGGTCGTACAGGTGGCTCATCCGCCGGGCCAGCCATGTGCCGGTATGCACGCCATTGGTGATATGGGTGATCGGTACATCCTCCACTTTGCGATCCGGCCACAGGAAATGCCACATTCGGCGTGAAACGTCCCCATGGAGTTCCGATACGGCATTACGACCTTCGGAAAGCATCAAAGCCAGGACCGGCATACTGAAAGTGTCGCCCCAGGAAACTGTGTGCCGGGCCAGATCTACGAACTGGTCGCGGGTCAGATTAAGCTGAGGCCATAAATGGGAGAAGTATTTGTCGACCAGCCACAATGCGAATTCATCATTGCCGGCTGGGACCGGGGTATGCGTGGTGAAAACATTGCTGGCGCGCACCAGTTCAGCGGCTTCATCAAAGCTGTGATCAGCATCCATCAATTCGCGAATCCGTTCGAGGACCATGAACGCTGAATGCCCTTCATTCATATGCCAGACCGAGGGGTTGTAGCCCAGGGTACGTAAGGCGCGCACCCCACCGATGCCTAACAAGATCTCCTGAGAGATTCGCATATCCAGATCGCTGCTATACAATCTGGCTGACATCGCTCGATCTGCAGGCGCATTGGCTTCATAATTAGTGTCGAGTAAGTACAGCGGCACCCGCCCGACGTGGATCTCCCACAGGCGAGCAAACACTTCCCTTCCTGGGAGTTCAACGGAGATAGCTACCTGCTTATCTTGCTCATCCACTACTGGAACGACCGGTAAATCCTCAAATGGATGGACGATATATTGGGCTTCCTGCCAGCCATCTTCAGTAATCCTTTGAGTGAAATAGCCCTCAGTGTAGAAAAAGCCAACGCCAACAAATGGAAGGCCTAGATCGCTGGCCTCTTTGGTGTGATCGCCGGACAATACACCTAAACCGCCAGCGTAAATGGGCAATGTCTCATGCAGACCAAACTCCATCGAAAAGTATGCGATTGGCCGGTGCCGTAAATCCGGATGTTTGGTGGTAAACCAGGTCTCGTCCGCTTTCATATAACGGTCGAAAGACCGGAAAATGCGATCATAATATTCAAGATAATAGCGATTATTGGTGGCTGAGTTTAGCCGGGCGCGTTCCACCTGGCGCAAAAACAACACCGGGTTGTGATATGTGCTTTCCCACAGCTCTTTGTCGATCCGTGAAAACAAACGTTGGGAATCAGGATTCCAGGTCCACCATAAGTTGTAAGCCAACTCCCCCAGCCGGTTGATCCTTCTTGGAAGACTGAAATGGTTGGGGATTTGGGCGCGAAAGGGTTCCATAATGTAGTCCTTCTTTCAAAGAATTGCTGCATCTGCCCAAGCGAGAACTGAGCAGATGCGAATTGTTTGACATAAAATAAGGGCATTTCCGTTCGTCACCTGGCTGGTTTGGAGTACGGTGATGCGCGGTTTGATGCCCCGGATAATCTTACCACAAGCAAAGCTATAATTTTTACGCTACTTTCTCAGGGGGTGCATACGAGATGTGTAGATGCGGTGTTCTGTTTGGGCGGTAAAGGCAGTCTATACAGAACACCGCCTATCCCTTTCTACAATATTCGAATGCTCCCTTCTCAGGTCTCTGGGCCCATCTGTGGGATGCCATCCTTTAAATTCCCAAAGCGTGTGAATGTGGCGACTTGTCGATTTATCTCGTGCAGGATACAATCAGTCTGATACGTTGGTCGAAACACAGCATTAAGAAAAGCAAATAAACCCAGCCTATGACAATGTCCGTTCAGCTATTGATAACCTGTATCATCGATACCATCTATCCCGAGGCCGGTGAAGCCATTGTGCGGGTTCTGAATAAAGCCGGTGTACGGGTTGAATTCCCTGCCGGACAGACTTGTTGTGGGCAGCCGGCATTTAACGCTGGCCTGCGCCACCAGGCCCGCCCTGTCGCCGAGCATACCATTGAAGTGTTGGAAAACACTCGTGGGCCGATCGTAGTCCCCTCCGGTTCTTGTGCTGCGATGATGCGTCACGGCTACCTGGAATTATTTAGCGAAGACCCGGGCTGGCTGCCGCGGGCCCGTGCGCTTTCTGAGCGAGTCTTTGAATTCACAGAATTTTTGGTCGATAAGCTTGGGATCATTGATCTTGGGGCCGGCTTTTCAGGACGACTGGCTTATCATGCCTCCTGCCATCTGCTGCACGATCTGGGGGTTGATCGCCAGCCAAGAGCTTTATTGCAAGCAGTCCGGGGCGCGGAATTGGTCGAATTACCCGGTGCAGAAGAGTGCTGTGGTTTTGGAGGTGTATTTTCAGCCGAGCGCCCTGAAATCTCTACCGAAATGTTGCGACGCAAAATGGCGAACATCGAGTCCTGCAAGGCCGATTTGGTGGTTTCTTGTGATACAGGATGTATTACAAATATTAACGGCGGACTGCATCGTTTGGGAAAACCGCCGCGGGCTGTATATATCGCTCAAGTATTAGATCGCACCAGTTGATCACCAAAAGCCTTCTAAAGAATGCATTGATGACTGATCCATTCTCCGCTTCTATTCGTTCCGCTCTCAATGACCCCGATCTGCAGGCCGCTTTAGATGCCAACGCAGAACGGCGGATCTCAGCACGCCAGCAAGCATTTGCCTCGCTGCCGCAGTCATTATCAGCTGCGCGCTCTCAGGCGCATGCAGTTCGGGCTGAAATTATTCAGAATCTGAATCGCTATCTGGAGCAATTTATCCAACAGGCTCAGGCTCATGGAATGATTGTGCACCAGGCTCAAGATGCCTCTGAGGCGGTTGAAACGGTGCTGGCAATTGCTCACCAAAGTGGGGCTAAACTGGTATCCAAATCGAAGACGATGGTTGGTGAAGAGATTGGGCTCAACCAGGCATTGGAAGCGGATGGATTGAAAGTTGTGGAAACGGATTTGGGGGAATATATTGTTCAGCTACGCAATGAACGTCCGGCGCATATTATTACCCCGGCGGTTCATCTTCGCAGAGAACAGGTTGGCAGGACTTTTTCCGAGAAGTTAAATGTGCCCTTCACCGAAGATATCGCCGAGATGACCTCTGTCGCCCGGCAGGTATTGCGCCAAACTTTTCTGGACACCGACATCGGTATATCCGGCGTGAACTTTGGCGTGGCTGAGAGCGGGACGCTTTGCTTGTTGACGAACGAGGGCAACGGCCGTATGGTTACCAGTGTCCCGTCTGTGCATATTGCATTGATGGGCATGGAACGGTTGGTGCGTAATTTTGACGACCTGGCCTTGATGTTGTCATTGCTGCCGCGCTCGGCAACCGGTCAAAAATTGACGGTTTACACCAATCTGATTAATGCTCCGGCTCGCCCGGGTGAAGATGGGCCGCTCCACCGCCATGTGATCCTGGTAGATAATGGGCGCATGGCCATGCGCCAAACTTCGTTGCAGGAAGCTCTTTATTGCATACGTTGCGGGGCCTGCCTGAACGCCTGCCCGGTATTTCGTGAGATCGGTGGCCACGCCTACATTGGCATTCATGGCGATACCCGCAGTCCTTATCCGGGACCAATTGGATCGATTGTTTCTCCGGGATTGTTCGGTACCGGCGAATATGGCAACCTTGCCCGCGCCACCAGTTTATGCGGCGCCTGTAAAGATGCCTGCCCGGTCGATATCGACCTGCCCAAATTGCTTCTGAGAGTCAGAGCAGCCGGCCCGGACCTTCCTGTCCAACCGGCGGTCAGCCATGTCCCGCGGCTACTGGAAATGGGATTAAAAGTGTTCAATTGGGCTGCCCGATCGCCCGGACGTTTCGGACTCGCTCAGCGACTCGTTGGCTTTCTTGGGCGAGTTGTGGCGCCGTTTTCTCCCTGGCTGCCCTTACCAGCCGCAACCGGCTGGGGTTTGAGCCGCGACCTGGCCCGGCCTGCCCTCCGCCCTTTCCGCACCCGCTGGAACACAATTCACCAGGAGGTCGCCTCACCCTCAGAGGATGCCAGTCGACCACCGTCAGACTTCATCGAAGAGGAAGAAGTAGAATTAAGCCAACCCAAAACTGAACGGCGCCCAGCGGAGCGTTTCGCGGATGAACTTTCCGCCCTGGGTGGTGAATATCATCTTTGCCAGGAGTCTGAACTGGCGAATTCAGTGCTGAACTTTCTGAAACAGCGGGCCATCGATCGCATTCAGTCCTGGGAGCCAGAACACCTGCCAGCCGGGTTGCTTGATTCGCTGGAATCGGCCGGGATCCAGATCCAATTTTCCCCAAACCCTTCCATTCGGGCGGGTCTGACAGGTGCACTGGCTGCTGCAGCCGAGACGGGCACCCTGGTTCTACCCAGTGGACCGGGACGCTCGCCCCAGGCTTCTTTACTGCCTGAGATCCACATCGCGCTCCTGCCGTATGAGGCAATCCGGAATTCGCTGACAGAGGTTTTACAATTGGATGAGCTTAAGCAAGCTTCTTCCGTTGCTTTGGTCAGCGGTCCATCGCGAACAGCGGATATTGAAATGACCCTGACGATCGGGGTGCATGGCCCTGGCGAAGTACACGTTTTTTGCTGGCAATAAAACAGATCCCCCAAGATTTACCAAAGACCCAAATTATGGGTTCTTTTGTACGAATGGATAATAGATGAAATCCGTTGCTGGCGACGGCGTGGGGCTAGGCGTGACCGTGGGAACAACTCCTGGCTCGACCAGCACCTGGTAATTACGGTAGGTGCAAGCCCCTGGATTCGCGGCGGTTTGGGCCTGGTTGGTCAACACCAGCACAACTTCGGAACAGCCTGCTGGATCAAAATTGTTGAGCGTTGTGGTACTACCCGGACCTGCAACCTCCGGTAAGGGATGGACGGCGAGGGCACTGCCTGAGTCGCAAACCAGGCTGCCGCGCAGCTGTCCACCTGATGCTTGATTTCTCAGCGTCACATTGTAAGGACTTCCCGAAGTGGGCAATCCGATCCAATTGAGGCTGTAATTATCCTGCAATGCCCCGGTAAAGGATCCAGCCACAGTGCTGATATTACCGTGATTGGTAGATCCGGCCGAAAAATTGGGTAAAGATGGGTAGTCGGGGCCTTCTTCCAGGCAGTAAGGGTAAGCGACCCCCGCTCCGCATGATTTGTTAAACCGCACCGCAATGGCATAGTTATGAAAGGCATCTGCCAGGTTGCCGCCTTTGGTCGCCAACGCCTGATCCATGGCGTCCAGGTTACTGGCGGCATTCTGGCTGGTAAGTTCCCAGAAGGCTTGCATCACGTCTTCACTGCCGCCAGGCAGGCCGGTTCCGTATCGTTCTACCATGCCCCGGAAAGTAATCCAATAGGCATATGGTGAAAGCCGGTATTCACCCATGCATTCGTTGAATTGAGGCCATAAATAATTGTAATTGTCATTAGCGTTGTCAAACACTTCGTCTTCCATCCAGGTTGCTCCGCCCTCGATAAAATCCATATCCGGTGTGTTTGAACCGCTCAAGGCCCCAATACCATATTGAATGGCGTGGTTGAATTCATGGGCTGTGGTCGCATCCAGGGCAGTCTGGGGCGTCCCTGGGAAGGTAGAAAAATCGCTGTTTACAACCATACAGGATGCGTAGGCGTCGCCATCGTACCAGCTGGTATTCGGATTGTCCTGCACCAGCCCGGCAAAGGTGCCTTGTGAGGATACAAACCCGTACAAACTCGATCCCAGTGATTCAATCCGTACATGATATTTATTGCCTGGCGGGGGGTTGGAGGTTTTGACAGGCGGCGCAGCCCAGCCAAAGTTGATCACTTCGGTCGTCCAGGCGGTCTCCAGTGAAATGATATAGCTGGATAAGGTCAGCCCGCCGCCAATATTGCCATATTCAATGTAAAAATGATTGGAATTGGTGGTATTTGGCAGCGGCGCTGAATTATAGTCGCAGGTGCTGCTGAGTAAAGCCTCTACTGAGGTTATGGTCTGAGATCGGAGGCTGTTCGTTTTGAGCGAACGGCGCAACTGCAGCAGCGGTAAAGTGCCATCCCAGGGAACGTCGCTGCGATATTCTTCCGGCAGTTTCTGAAAATCGACCAAAGCATAGGCCAGAAATAAGGCAGCTTGATCCTGTTCGATAGCGCCAGCCCGGCGAGCAGCCTCAATTTTTTGGGGTGTATTCAACCTGGCAAGTGGCGTTAGCGTCGTCTGCAGCGAATAAGCGCTAAGTTCGCCATCGTTGGATGCATTTCCGGTTACTACGGGCGTCGATTGTAGCCGAAGCGAGAGAGCTGTGATCAGCAGGACCAGGAACACCGTAATGAAGCTATAATGTTTTCTGTTCATGATGTTTTCGTGCTTAGTCTGCCATAGCCTCCATTCACCACAGGAATTCAGCAAGACCCGATTTTCATTGCTCAGCGCGTTTTCAGGCTTGAATCGTTGTGCTGTTGATGCAATTTGAAGTGATCAGGTTTTAACCCGGCGGAAGATCACTGTCGATCCCAGGACTACCACCAGTAAGATCGCCAGGGCAAAAGGCCAACAGACAAAAGTAGAGCCGCTGGCTGTTTCCTGTACTGGAGTAGGTAAAAAGAACGTTGGGGATGGCAGTGCAGCTTGCATGAATTGGGTTGGCAGGGTCTTTGGGTAGGGATAAGGTGCGGATGTTGGCAGTGGCGTGATGGTAGGGAATAAGACGAAGGTAGGTGTAGGTGATGGCCAACCACCTCCGTCGGCGTATCCGTTCTGTACCGCAGCAAAGCAGAACACTCCAATCGCCAGAATAATGAGTGCTAATCGCGCTAACCAACGAACGTTGCTTTCTGGCGGTATTGTCTGCCCCAAATTTTTCACCCGGTTGATCCTTTCCGAGGTTTGTGAGTTGAGCTTGGTATTGTTAAGTATCTGTTCGCAGAGCTGGCAACGGTTCCCTGAGGAACAACAGGGAGACTTAACTTTGGGTTTTCCTTTTTAGTCGTGTCATCTGGGCTGGAACAATTTATTCCACGATCCCCAGGATTTCATTCAATTCAGCTCTTTTGAAGTCGATAACGATTCTCTCCCCTACTTGAAATGTTGGGGTAGTTTCGTTGCCATTTGCCCAGCCTCGTACTTGTTTGGCTGCCTCTCGATCGCGAGCAATGTTGATCTCGGTGAACGAGATATTGTGATCCCGCAGGTAAGCCCGCGCCCGGCGGCAGGCGGGGCACCAGGGAGTGCAGAACAGCTTAACCAGGGCCTGTTCGGCCATTTCAATCGTTGCAGGTTCATTGACCTGGTGAGCTTTATAAAGGGCCGCTGCCTGGGGCTCCATCTCTTCCAGGATTTTAAACAAGACATCGTTGTCAGGCTGCTCATCGATCGCATGTACATCCACATAGCGAATGACCCCTTCTTTGTCGATGACAAAGATGGCTCGCTCGCTGGTGCCGTCTGGACGTAATACACCGTAAGTTCTGGCTGCCTGACCGTGAGGATAGAAGTCGCTGAGCAGGGGATAGGTTATTCCTCCCAGACTTTCCGCCCAGGATGTCAGGCAGGGTACACTGTCAACGCTGAGACCCAAGACCTGGGTCTGGACCCCTTCGAACCGGTCTAATAAAGCCTGGTAGGAAGGGATCTGACTCGTTCAGACGGGCGTCCAGGCCAATGGGAAAAAGGCCAGAACGATATTTTTGTTGTGACGAAAGTCGCTGATCCGGATTGGGCGGCCAAGGTGGCTGTCCAGACATATATCCGGGGCAAGCTGACCGACTTGTAGGGCCATATCGTGCTCCATCAGGATATGATTTCCAATGATAGTGAAATGGTTGGCCACTTTATTTCACTACCCCCATTTTACCTTATATACCCATTATCTGAACATCGGGTCTAAGCTCACTGAGCTTGCCCCAGATAATAACCAGTTGTAGTGACAAAATAAGGTCTCCGCGTGGGCGTTTCGCCCACGCGGAGACCTTATTTTGCCTGAAACCTTCAAACCGGTTATTTCAATGGTTAACGTTTACCTGATCGCTGGAACGGTCCGAAAGACTCCGTCGGGATCTGCTGGAAAATCGCTGACAACAACCACAGCATCTAGGTTGAGCGCCCCATAGAGATGGGGAAACACGTCTCCATCTGAAACTTCCCAGCGCAGGTCAGATTGCAATTTCGAAGGATCGATCCACAGCAAAAGGACATTTCTGGCGGCCGGGTAGTATTGGTTCGCAACTTTTAGAATCTGCTCTGGTTTTGATAAATGAATAAAACCTGTTGTTTCCAGTGTATCTGCATGGTATTCCCCGTTTTGCTGGGCTCGTTGCCATTCCGACTGGCTGCAGAGATGCACCAGCAAGAATGTATTGTCAGTGACCATAGTTGCTCTCTTTTTTGTTGCGGCAGTCTTCCGTTTATGCCTGCCCGGTTGTGCGACCAGGCAGCGCCAGCAGTCGTTCAATCACAACCTGCGCGACCTGCGCTTTGGTCAACAAGGGTAATTCTTCCTGAATCCGCTCTCCGGATGCGTAGAGCAGCGTAACGCGATTAGTATCCACATTAAACCCGGCATCCTGGGCGCTGATGTCATTGGCTACAATCATGTCCAGGGCTTTGGCCCGCAGTTTGGCGCGGGCGTTGGCGATTAAATCGCTCGATTCGGCTGCGAAACCGATCGTGTAGCGTGGCCAACCGGACTGGCCTTTGTTAGCCGCCACGGCTTTCAATATGTCTGGGGTCGGTTCCAGCCGAATTTCAGGTAGTCCTGTTTCCTTTTTGATTTTTCCTCCGGCAGGTGCTGTTGGGCGGAAATCGGCCACGGCTGCTGCCATGATCAATCCCTCAGCCTGTTGTATTTCGGCTAACACCGCGTTCAACATCTGTTCGGCTGTGTGCACTTCTATTCGCCTGGCCCCTGGCGGGGTGGCTAACGATGAGGGTGCGCTGATCAGCACTACTTCTGCACCTGAGTCCAGGGCAGCTTGGGCCAGGGCGAATCCTTGTTTGCCGGAAGAACGGTTCGAGATCACGCGAACCGGGTCGATCGGTTCTTGCGTACCACCGGCGGTTACGATAATTTTTTTGCCCGCTAACGGCCCATCCCGAGTCAATAGTAAGCGAATTTGTCCCAAAAGCTCTCCCGGTTCGACCATCCGGCCTATGCCGCTCTGGCCAGAAGCCAGGTGCCCCTCGGCTGGGCCGACGAGCCTGGCGCCGCGCCCTCTCAATAATTCGAGATTGGCCTGAGTGGCCGGGTGCTCGTACATCCCCCCATCCATGGCGGGCGCCAGAAGAAGGGGGCATTGGGTTGCCAGGGCCGTTACCGTCAGTAGATTATCCGCCAGGCCGTTCGCCAGCTTCGCCAGGGTATTCGCTGAAGCCGGAGCGATCGCGAGCAGATCCCCGTCACGAGCCAGGCCGATATGCAGGACATGCCCTTCTCGCTCCCATAAGTCTGCGTCCCAATAAGCTCGCCGTCCGGTGACTGATTGAAAAGTCAGCGGGGTTACAAACTGAGTGGCGGCCTGGGTCATGATGACGTCGACCTGCGCTCCGGCCTGGGTTAGTTTGGAGGCCAGATCAACCGCTTTATAAGCGGCAATCGAGCCTGTGACACCTAACAAAATATGTTTGTCTTCTAGAGGTCGTTGCATAGCGCACCCTTTGGCCTGCTACATATCCCAAAATCGGCCATCAATTACATATCGACACACAGGCTCTGTGGTAATTCCTGGGATACCATCCCAGATATGCCCAGAGACTCGACAGACAACTACCTACCTGGCTATAAATTGCATTTCGAGCTTGACCTCGTCCTCTGTGCCCAGGATACCGCCCAGTTCGATCGGCCCCACGCCAAAATCACTCATCAGGATGGTTGTGTTCGCTGTCCCTTGTAACTCATTATTGACCAGGGCAGCCTGCACATCGAATGAAACCGGTTGGGTCACATCGTGGACGGTCAGATCACCCGTGACTTTGAAGTTTAATGTTTCCCCTGCGGTGTAACTTGTGGGGAGACCATCGATCTGACTCGGCACAAAGATGGCAATAGGGTACTGTCTTGACTCGAGAAAGCGATCCCGGATCGTATTATCACGCCGGTTGCTGTCTGACTGAAGCTGTGAAATATCCACTTCGATCGCGCCAATCGACGAATTTTGCGGATTAGCAGGGTCGATCGTAATTTTACCGGAGATTTGGGTCGTTTTGCCGACGGCTAAATTAAAGCGGTTATTTTGGTTGAAAAAAGTTTCGCCAACCTCATACGAGACAGAGGATTCGCCCGGCACGATGTTGAGCTCCAACAGGTCACTGGTCTGAGGCGGGTTTTGCGGTTGTGTTTCTGCCGGGGGCTCAGTTGGGCCGGATGTTGGCGAGTTGGCCGGCGAGATAGCTGTTTGAGTCGGCAGCGCTGCCGCGGGTTGTGTTGGGTTGGGCGTGGGCTGACTCGCACAACCCGCCAGAATGAGGCTACCAATCAAAACAAAAAAGCTTAATTTACGCATGGTCGAAGTACTCCTTTGGCTATTGATCAATTGAGTCATCCCGAATTTCAAGTAAACACAACCGTCTATACGCTCTAATTACACAATTGGATTTAGCCAGCGGAAAATGTGGGGCGATTTGGCTGGACAATTTCCACCAACCGGTCACGTCCAGCCAGGTCTGAAAACAGTTCAATTTTGGCTTGCGGAAAGGCTCCCCGGCTTAATGCCATCACCGCAGGGCCCTGTCCTGATTCGATTTCGAGCAATAGCATTCCCGTTTGCGCCAGATGCCGAGGGGCGGCCTGCAACAAACGGCGAATTTGTCTTAGCCCATCAGGCCCACCGTCCAATGCCAGCTCGGGTTCTTTGCCATATACGGAAAGTTGTCGCAAAGCAGTGGTGGGAATATAAGGTAGATTGGCGCAGATCATATCCAGGGGACGTCCGGTGCCCGTCAGCAGATCGGATTGGATAAACAATACCTGTTCTTCCACCTGGTGAAAGTGAGCGTTAACTTGAGCGACCTTTAAAGCCGGCCAGGAAATATCGACTGCCAAGACTTGTACAGTGGGAATCGCACAGGCCAGCGAAATCGCGATACAACCGGAACCTGTGCCCACATCTGCAATTAAAGGTCGTCCGGGTCGTGCCGTCAGATGTTGGATCGCCCGCTCGACCAACAGTTCGGTTTCAGGCCTGGGGATAAGCACGTCAGGCGTTACCCGAAACTTGCGCCCGTAGAATTCCCACTGACCGAGTATGTAAGGCAGTGGTTTTCCGGATTCCAGGAGACGCAGATCAGCTTGAATCTGTTGAGCTTGCGCCTCCGTCAAATCTGCCTCGGGGTGTGCCAGTATCCAGGCGCGATCCACCCCCAGCAGATGTGCTAAAAGCACCTGGGCGTCCAGGCCGGGCGTATCGCTGATGGAGGTCAGCCTGTGTTTAATCTCGCGTAGATATTGTCCTGCTTGCGTCAAAGATCCTGGATCCAGCCACCCTCAACCGGGTTTACTCGTCCATCCCCACTGCTGCCAGACGTTCAGCCTCGTCACGAGTAGCGAGTTCGTCTATGAACATATCAATATCACCATCCATCACTGCTGGAAGGTTGTATGAAGAAAGATTGATACGATGATCCGTCACCCGAGATTGAGGATAGTTATAGGTTCGAATTTTTTCCGAACGCTCCCCGGAGCCCACCTGAGAACGTCGGGTTTCATCGAGCTGTTCGCGCTGCTTCTCTTCTTCGATCTCATATAACCGTGCCCGCAAAATGCTCATAGCTCGGAGCCGGTTTTGGAGCTGGGAGCGTTCGTCCTGGCACTGCACCACGATCCCGGTCGGAAGGTGTGTCAGGCGAATTGCGGTAGCATTTTTTTGCACATTTTGGCCGCCGGCTCCGGCGGATTTATACACATCCATGCGGATATCACTGTCGGGGATGTGTATCTCGACATCGTCCACTTCGGCCAGCACCGCCACGGTCGCAGTGGAGGTGTGAATCCGCCCCTGAGATTCGGTAACCGGGATGCGCTGAACACGATGGACGCCGGATTCATATTTCAGGCGGGAATAAGCATATTTGCCCTTGACGGTGAGGATGACCTCTTTGAAGCCGCCAATGCCAATTTCATTGGAAGACAGCAATTCAATAGACCAATTTCGCCGTTCAGCATACCGGCTGTACATGCGGAACAAATCCGCCGCAAACAAGGCTGCTTCATCACCGCCTGTTCCGGCCCGGATTTCCATGATGACGTTGCGCTGGTCGCGTTTATCACTTGGAAGCAGCATGCTCTTGATTTCTTTTTCAAGCTTTTCAATCAGAGGTTGAACCTCTTGTGCTTCAGCCTCAGCCAGCATGCGTAATTCTTCATCCTCTTCATCCTGGAGCGCTTGCGCTTCTTCCAAACGCCTCAGCGCCTGGCGGTATTCCTGCGCTTTGGTAACAATCGGCTCCAGCTCAGATCTTTCAATACCCAATTCGGCTGCTTTTTGATAGTCGTCACCGACTTCCATCAACATCTGATTAAGTTCTTCGTAGCGTTCTTCAATTCCTGATAATTTGTCTAACATACCTGAGTTCACCATCGTGCGAATATGAGCGTCTTTAGACTTCGGGAAATTCTGGGACAGGTCCCCAGAGACTACCAAAGCCCCGCGTCCTTTATTCGTTCAGTTTGTTGGCCATTGCTATAAACCAATCCAGGCACAAACCCGCTGTGCCTGAATGGACGCAACCCCGATTATACCATCGGAACTTTTATCATACGACTTGCGTCTAAGTAGGGAGTATTCGAATATACCCTCTACGTAGGGGAACACTCAAATTCTATCCATCCTATCGATGTGGATGTATGGACAGCCGGGAATTATTGCGCGCTTGCCTGTCCAGGGTTCTTTTCAGGAGGAGATCATGAAAATCAAAGCAACTTTACTGATAGTGGCCTTACTCGCGTTCGTTTTTCCCATAACTGCTCATGCTGATGGGATTATTGTCCCTGAGCCACCCATCTGCGATCCTTGTCCACCGCCTCCTTGTCCGGGGCCTTTACCCTGCCCGCCGCCGATGCCAGTAAATCAGCTCGTCGTGCGCTATCACCATGTCACCGTCACAATTGAGGATCAAATCGCCATTACCCATGTGGATCAGGTCTTCTACAACCCGAATGAGTGGACGGTTGAGGGAACTTATATGTTCCCGCTTCCAGCCGACGCTGCAGTTTCGGGCTTTACCTTGTGGGTGGATGGCAAGCCGGTGGAAGGAGAAGTGCTGGACGCCGAGCAGGCTCGCCGCACCTACCAGGAAATTGTCAGCAGTCTGCGAGATCCGGCTCTCCTGGAGTACGCCGATCGCGGTGCGGTCCGCGCGCGAATTTTTCCCATTCCAGCGCGCGGCGAGCGCCGGATTGAGCTTGAATACACCCAGGCGCTGACGGCCGAAGGCGGGCTGGTCCGTTATATTTACCCGCTCAGCACGGAGAAATTTTCCGCCTGGCCTCTGGAAGATGTATCGATCAGCGTCGATTTGCACTCCTCGCTGCCTGTTAGAGCGGTCTATTCACCCAGCCATCCAGTCGATATCAACCGTGAGTCCGATAATCATGTCGTTGCCGGCTACGAGGATCAGGATGTGCTGCCTGATAATGACTTTGCTTTGTACTATTCGATTGGGGAGAGCCAGGCGTTTCACCTGTTTACCTATCGCGATCCACAGGATCCTGCAAATCCGGACGGTTTTTTCTTACTGCTGTTAGCCCCCCGTCCGGACGCCCAGCAGCAAACTCTGCCAAAAGACGTTTTGCTGGTCCTGGATCGCTCGGGTAGTATGGAAGGCGAAAAATTCACGCAGGCCCAGGAAGCGCTACGCTTTATCTTGCGACGTCTTAACCCTGAAGATCGGTTCAACATCGTATCATTCAGCACCGGGCTGGATACGTATGGGCGCAGCCTGCGTCCGGCGGATGAGGCTAATGAAGCGCTATCCTGGGTGGATCGGTTAAGTGCCCAGGGATCAACCGATATCAACCGGGCTCTGTTGGAAGCAGCCTCGATGATTGAGCCCGGCCGGCCAACCTATTTGATCTTCCTGACTGATGGTTTGCCGACTGAAGGAGTGGTACAAAGCCAGCAGATTCTGGATAACTTAGAAGCTTCAGCACCGGAAAGTCTGCGCCTGTTTTCCTTTGGGGTTGGCTATGATGTGGATACCTTCTTGCTCAACTCGCTGGCGCGGGATCATCATGGAACCAGTGCATATGTCTTGCCAGGGGAGCATCTGGACGAGCTTCTATCGGCCTTTTATACCAAAATCAGTACCCCGGTCTTAACCGACTTGCAGCTTGATTTTGGAGAACTGCCGGTCTACGATCTTTACCCATCACCACTGCCTGATCTCTTTAGCGGGTCCCAGATTGTGGTCGTTGGCCGATATCGCCGCAATGGACAGGTGGATGTGACTCTGGAAGGAACGATCAATGGTCAAACTCAATCCTTCCATTACCCCGATCAAGCTTTCGTTGAAACAAGCGATGAAGAAACCGGCGCCCTGGCAGCTTTGCCGCGTTTATGGGCGACCCGCAAGATTGGATACCTGCTCAACGAAATCCGGTTGCAAGGCGCCAACCAGGAATTGATCGATCAAATCGTTCGATTGAGCATTCGCTATGGCATCGTCACGCCGTACACATCGTACCTTGTCACTGAGCCGATGCCATTAGGGGAAGCTGGTCAGAACCGGATCGCCGAGCAGGCATATGAAGAAATACAGTCGGCGCCAACGGCTCCAAGCTCCGGGCAGGCTGCCGTAGAAAAGGCCGCCGATCAGGGTCTTATGGCAGGGGCTCAGGCGCCTAACACTCCTGACGAACAGGCCGCAGGGCGGGTCAAGATCGTGGGAGCCCGCACTTTTGTGTTGAGCGATCAAACCTGGATCGATACCGCTTTTGATCCCGACCGAATGAAAACCACAAAGGTCGCATTTCTCTCCGAGGATTATTTTGCCCTGGCACAGGCCAGCCCTGAGCTGGCGCATGCTTTTGCGCTGGGGCAATCCGTGATTGCCCTCTCTGGCGGCATAGCTTACGAAGTCGTTCCTCAGGATCAGGCGGTTGGACCGGTAAAACTTCCGCCCGAGAATGGGTCTGCTTCGCAAACACCGGATCCAGAGGCGGTCACGCCTCAACCCACACAGACGCCCGGCGCACAAGTTGGACCCACTTCTGCCGTACAACCGGACTCCGACCAGGAGGAATCCACCAGTTCTGGTCTGTGTCCCAGCGCTTTGATCCCGTTAGGTATGCTGGCTGTCTGGGCCTTATCAAAACAATGGGGCCGCTATTGGGCCGTTTGAAACCAAACAGTTCGGGCACCGGTTCGTTCCAGGGCGTCCATGAATGATTGTTCTGACCTGGACGTCCTGGACGTTCTTACTGCAGGGCAATTGTTTATTGGGATGGATCTTTGCCCAAATGGAGAAAATGGCGTGTGTGGTGACGGGTTAACTCCATCACCATACATGCCATTTTTTAAGTTCGGGGCGTTGCGAATGCCCAGACAGGGTAAGTGTAAACGCCCTGGCTGTTCTTGCTTTGCTTGAAAGCTTTGAAAGCATGCAGTACATTATAATTGCGTAAATACCGAAAAACTCACAATAACCCCTGCTTATATTTGGCCTAGGGTATTATGAACTTCCGTTCATTAGATCGACCGGACTTCGAAAACAGGTTTCCTGGGAAATGCCAGAGTGGCATCCCAAAACCGGGACTTCTCACAAGGACTGTAAATTGCCGGCAACTCGAGATCAAATCGGGAGGCAGAGGATGATCGCGAATAAATGGACGACAGTACAATCGGGTATTCTGTGGCTGGGATTGGTAGTATTGCTCACAGGGTGCAATTTGCCAGGCGGGAGCAGCCCCACGGCTGTGTCTCAGGAAAGCCTGACTACCTTTGTGGCTGCAACTGTGCAAGCCCAGAACGTGCAGACTCAAGCGGCAGCCAGCCCATTGGCGCCCACGGATACACCTGTGCCGCCAGCGCTTCCAACGGAGACCCAGTCCATAGTTCCGGACGTTACGGCCGCCCCCACCGATGTCTCAGCAACAGCTACTGAGACTTATACAGCCACACCAGGCTTGCCGGTCATCCATGCCGACCAGGATACGCGCTGCCGGTTAGGGCCCAGCACAGTCTATGACGTTGTCGGATTTTTATTGACCACGGAACAATCCACCGTTCAGGGCAAGGATAGCAGCGGGGAGTGGTGGTATATCGAAAATCCTAAGAAACCGGGTGTATTCTGCTGGGTCTGGTCTGGCAGCACCCGGGTTTCGGGCGATACCAGCTCTTTGGCGGTGATTACGCCACCACCCACACCGACCTTTACGGCCACCGCTGGCCCATCATTTACGCTCACGTATGACAACGTTCATGCTTGTAGTGGTTCGCCTACTGCTATCTTTAAGATCAAGAATAATGGCGGCAGCGCCCTGGAGTCGCTGAACTTAAAGATTGAGGATCTTACCGGTAGCACTACGCTTTATGCGGCAGCCACCAGCAACGCACCTTTTATGGGGACAAGCGGCGAGTGCCCTCCAGGCGGAGACTCCCTGCCGGCAGAAAAAACCTATTATGTTGGCGGCGCAATTGGTTCGGGAAACTCGGGCCATACTGCCCGAGCGACTGTGAAGTTGTGCACCGAAGACGATCTTGATGGCGCCTGTGCGACCAAAACGGTAGAATTTACGATCCCATAAGGAGGTGGGTATGGCGTGGATCAGACAATCCTGGCGATCCCAGGCATTATTTTGGACCGTTTTAGCGGCGCTTTCGTTGCTTGGCGCCTGTAATATGCCGGGCAGAAGCCAGCCCACCGAAAGACCGGCTGGCGTCATTTATACTGCTGCGGCCGAGACGTTGGCCGCCCAATTTACCCAGGTCAGCCAGCCGCAGGCTAGTTTGCCCGCGGGAACTCAAATTGCCTCCACCCTAGCGGCCACGACGCAAGTACCTGGACAGGGAGGTACTCAGGAACCAGCCAACACCACTGCCCCTGGGACGACCATTGCTGCAACTGCCACCCCTGTGCCTTGTGACGCCGTCAAATTCGTTAAGGATGTCACCTATCCGGACGACAGCGAGGTAGCTCCTGGCGCGGCTTTTGTTAAGACCTGGCGATTGCAGAATGTAGGTTCATGTACCTGGAACTCAAACTACACGATCGTGCCCACTGGCGGGGATTTAATGGGCGCGCCTTCCTCAGTTCTGATCACCAACGATACCGTTGCGCCTGGCGAGTCGGTCGATGTGTCCGTCACCTTGACTGCACCCAGTGAAAACGGTACATATCGTGGCGATTGGATGGTTCGCAACGCCTCAGGTGCACAATTCGGACTCGGGGATGGCACCAAGCCTTTCTGGGTGCAGATCAAAGTGAATCTCCCCGGCGGGCTGGTTTTTGATTTCCTGGTCAAAGCTCAAGATGCAGTCTGGACCTCCGGCGTGGGGGATAACCCTGACGGTACTGCCCTGACGTTTGACGGCGCCGATGATGATCCCAACGGAGTGGCCAAAATAAAAGATAAAGTCACCCTCGAGACCGGGGCTGTATCGGGCAAAATCCTGTTGACCTATCCGAAACATGAAACCGATGGCGGTATCATGGGAATCTATCCGGCTTATACAGTCCAGGCCGGCGATCACTTTAAAGCCCGGCTCGGCTTTTTATTGACGGGCTCTGGCTGTGGTTCTGGTAAAGTTCTCTTCCAGTTGAAATACAAAGTAGATGGGGCCATTAAGGATTATAAGCAATGGCAAAAATCCTGTGATGGGAACTTCCTGGTAATCGATCAGGACTTGAGCAGTTTGAAGGGTGAGACGGTCCAATGGGTCCTGATCGTTCGGGCGCTGGATTCGCCAACTGACGATTGGGCAATCTGGAATTCGCCTCAAATCTTCCGCTAAAAGCCAAACCGCCCTTGGGCAGGCTGTTTGCTTCAACACAACAATCCGGCTTGTAAGGAAATGCAATGACATCGAGAACCGCTGACCAAACAGCCGCCCATGCTGGGCGCATCTCCAAAACCTCGGCTTATTACGCAGCCTTCATTTTGTTAGGGCTGATGACCGCCATCCTCGGACCCACCTTGCCCAATTTGGCTGAGAATACCGCCAGCCTGTTGAGCGAGATCAGTTTCCTGTTTGTGGCGCGATCGTTAGGCTACCTGCTGGGCTCGTTGTTTTTAGGCCGTTTGTACGATCATATTCCTGGGCATAGCGTTGGAATCGGTGTGTTCCTCGTGATGTCTATGATGTTGTTTGCGATTCCGCTGGTGCCAATCCTATGGCTGCTCATAATCATTTTGTTCGTCCTCGGTCTGGGAGAAGGCACCCTGGACCTGGGGGGAAATGTCATGCTGGTTTGGGTCCATGGTGAAAAAGTTGGCCCCTATATGAATGGGTTGCACTTCTTTTTCGGCGTTGGCGCCTTTCTATCCCCGATCATCGTAGCCCAAGCGGTCTTGATTTCAGGCAGTATAACCTGGCCTTATTGGCTCTTGGGCTTACTGGCGCTTCCGTTGGCGGCCTGGTTTTGGCGATTGCCCAGCCCGGTCCGGGAAGAAACCGAGGCTGGAGCCAATGCCGGTCCGCTTAATGTACCGATGATCGTATTGATCGCGTTGTTTTTTTTCCTGTACGTAGGCGCCGAAAACAGCTTTGGGGGTTGGATCTTTACTTACACGATGGAAATGGGCTTAAGCGAAGAGCAAATAGCGGCTTTACTCACGTCCGCTTTCTGGGGCGCCCTGACCGTTGGGCGTCTTTTGTCGGTCCCTCTGGCTGCCAGGATCCGCCCGCGCTGGGTGATCTTCGGCGATTTGCTGGGCTGCCTGCTCAGTATGGGTATCGTTCTGCTCTTCCCCGGTCAACTGCTGGCGGTTTGGATTGGTACGTTGGGAACAGGGCTGGCGATGGCTTCAATTTTTCCGACAACCATCACGCTGGCTGAGCGCAATATGCATGTCACCGGAAAAGTCACCGGCTGGTTTTTTATGGGCGTCGGAGCCGGTGGGATGCTGCTGCCCTGGTTGATTGGCCAGCTTTTCGAGCGAGTTGGGCCAATTATCATGATGATCGCCATCTTTTTCAACATCATCCTGGCCGTTCTGGTTTTTGGGGGTATCCTATGGAGTACGAAATATTCCACAAAAGCAGCGGCTGGACAAAAGTATTGAGGCGATGGAAAATGCCAGGGGTCGTTGCCGAGCACACTTTTGACCAACCAGATTCAGATTTTGACGATGTGGATTGAAATTGTGCCGTTCTTTAGGTTTTGCTCCGGCTGTGGGCAGCAAAAAACCGCTCCGGATCTGCCTGGAAGGCTTCCAGGCAATAATGGGTGCAAAAAACAATCATTTTGCCATAGTAGGTCGCAGTATTTGGATAAGGTGGATTTCGGGTAATGGCCCGACCACAAACCATCTGCTCCGGTTGAAAGACAGGATTTGTGCCCACTTTTTCGCAGGCTTCAAGGATCGGAGCGTGTGACATACCACGCATTGTAGCCCCGTTGGTGTTGCTTGGCAAGTAGCGTTCAAACGGACGCGCAGGGCTTTCCCAAAGATCAAAAAATGAGGAATTTGGTATTGGGCTGGGCAGCCTTGCCGCCCAGCCTCAATATCAAACCCCTTTCTTGTGAAAGCCCTGAAACGGACGCGAACCATCTGTTGCCTGAAAACGGACAAATGATAATCACTGTGAATTTGGAGACAAATCTATGACTTTGCCAACGAAAATCGTTGTCATCGGGGCCGGCAGCGCCTCATTCGGCGAAAATACCCTGGCTGCTCTAATGAGCAGCCAGCGCTTGCGAGGCTGCACGCTCGCCCTGGTGGATCAGAATCCAAATAACCTGGATATTGTCGGTCGCCTGGCGTCTCGCTTGAACCAGGAATGGGATGCTCGCATGACCATCTCTACCCATACCCATCATCCGGAAGCCCTCGAGAATGCCTCGTTTGTTGTCATGGCCATTGAGGTTGGCCCGCGCGAGCAACTTTGGCGGCAGGATTTTGAAATCCCACTGAAATATGGCGTTCGCCAGCCTTACGCTGAGAATGGCGGTCCGGGGGGATTTGCCCATGCTGCCCGTAATATTGGTCCGGTGATGCGGATTGTGCATGACATGGAACGGATCTGCCCAAGCGCCTGGTTGATCAATTTTACCAACCCCATGATGCGCATCTGTGACGCGGTCAATCGCTACAGCCGGATTAAGGTGGTCGGCCTGTGCCACCAGATTTACATTGGTTACTGCTTTGCAGGTTTACTCTTAAAAGACGATCTCGATATTGATGTACCGAATGGCATTACGGGTATGCACTCAGACCGCAGCCAAAACCCCCTGCGTGAGCAAGTGATCGCTCAGGTTGTCCCCAAAGTGGATCTGTTGGCTGGCGGGCTGAACCATTTTACCTGGATCCTGGCGCTGCGCGATCGCCAGACCGGCCGCGATTTGCTCCCCCGTTTTCTGCAAAGCTGGGCTGAATATGATCCTGATTTTGAACCGCTTACCCGCCATGTCCATGCAGCCATGGGTCTCTTTCCCGTTCCAGGCGATTCTCACTTATGCGAGTATTTGCCCTGGGTGAGCGATCCCCAAACCCGGCCGTGGGAGAAATTCAACCTGCACCTGTACGAATGGGATCTGCGCTCAGAGATGCGCGATCAAGGGCTGCTGCGGTTGGATCAAATGGCTCAGGGTCGTCTGGGTGTGGATGATTTGCTGGAAAGCGATTTGGAAGGGGCGCTGGAGATGATCGAAAATATCGCCGGTGCGGGCAGCCACTATCATCTGGCGGCCAATTTGCCCAATCAAGGCCAGATTGAGAATCTCCCGCTGGGGGCCATTGTTGAAACGCCGGTCATGGTAACCGGCGCGGGCGTTCATCCTGTGCATGTTGGGCGATTGCCGGAAGCTGTGTCAGAACTTTGCCGTCGAGAGATAATCGTCGCTCAACTGTGCGTCGATGCGGCTGTGCAGGGCGATCGCCAGAAGGCTTTGCAGTGTCTTTTGCTCGATCCCGTCATCACCGATCTGAATGTGGCCGGCCAGGTTTTGGATGACTACCTGCAAACTTACCGGCAGTTCTTGCCCCAATTCTGGCAGTGAAGTGAACCCTGTTGGGTTTAATCGGTGCCAGTCACTTAACCTTAGTGTTGCAGGCGCCAATCCAGAGCCGTAAATCGTTCGGCTACCTGATTGTTGCGGATGGCGATGTTAATTGCTCTGCGGCTGCCTACCAGCACGCATAGGTTTTTCGCTCGCGTGACGGCTGTGTACAACAGGTTGCGCTGGAGCATCATATAATGCTGAGTCACCAGGGGAACAACCACGGCCGTAAACTCAGACCCTTGGGATTTATGGACGGATATCGCATAAGCCAGTACCAGCTGATCCGCTTCGCTCCAGTCGTATAATACCCGCCGGCCTTCAAAATTAATTTCCAAGTTTTGGTCGACCATATCCACGTCGGTAATGAAGCCGATATCGCCATTAAAAGCGTCCTTGTCGTAGTTATTCTGTATCTGCATGACTTTGTCGCCAGCTCGAAAAGTCTGTCCGAACAGGCGTTTCTCCGGCTTGCGGCTGCTGGCAGGATTCAGAACCGCTTGAAGGCGCTCGTTTAAGGCCGTCACCCCGGCCGGCCCCCGGTACATCGGGGCCAGCACCTGGATGTCGTCCTGCCAGTTAAACCCGAACTTATTGGGAATACGCTCGCAAACCACAGATTCGACCCAATTTGCCGCCTCATCGGGCTCCTCGGCGGGAAATAGAAAAAAGTCGGTGCTGTGTTTGTCAAATATGGGCATTTGCCCCTGATTGATACGGTGGGCATTGGTGATGATATGTGAATGTGCGGCTTGCCTGAAAATCACATTTAACCGGGTGATCGGGGCGATATTGCTGGCGATCACATCTCGCAGCACATCTCCGGCTCCTACGGATGGCAGCTGATCGACGTCCCCTACCAGCAGCAGGTGAGTGCCAGGCTGGATCGCTTTAAGTAGATGGTTGGCCAATAACAGATCCAGCATGGAGGCTTCATCGATCACAACCAGATCGACCGGCAACGGGTTTTCGGCGTTAAATTTAAAGCCTTCGAGGGGTGAGAAGCCGAGCAGCCGATGGATCGTGCTGGCGGGTCGTTCTGTAGCCTGTGACAGGCGTTTGGCTGCCCTGCCGGTTGGGGATGCCAGGGCGTAACGCTTTTTGGCGATCTCCAGAGCTGCAATCAAAGCGCGCAGTGCAGTGGTTTTTCCAGTTCCTGGGCCGCCGGTCAGCACACTGACCGGGCTGCTCAGCGCAATGCGAATGGCGGTACGTTGTTCTTCGGAGAGAGAGGGATCCAGAGTAAAAAATGAAGGCGGAGTATCACTCAGGCGAGAAGGCCATACCTTTGCCAGGGATTTCAAACGATCGGCAACACCCATTTCGCCATAATACAAGGGTGTCAGATAAATGGCTTTTTGGCCATAGCGGGCAGCCTGATCGTGTACTGCCGGTTTCCCATCCGTATCCGCCGCTGTTTCCCCCGGTAAAAATGGCAGCACTTCTATTTGCACACGCCCACTCTGAGACAGTCGTTGTAGGGCCGGCTCGATCATCTCGACCGGCACGCCCAATAATTCAATCGCTCGTTCAGTTAGCGAAAGCTGGGGTGAAAACACATTGCCTTCGTCGATCATCTCGTTCAATGCATGTACGATGCCCGCTTCAATGCGCGAAGGATGATCTGCTGGCAAGCCCAGGGCTTGCGCCAACCGGTCGGCCGTCTTAAATCCGACTCCATAGATGTCGCGGCTCAGCTGGTAAGGATCGCTCTGAACGATGGTCAGGGATTGGGGTCCGTACTGCTTGTAAATTTTGATCGCCAGATTGGTGCTGACATTGTGCCCGTGCAGGAACAGCATGATGTCTTTGACTTGCTTCTGCTCCTCCCAGGCAGCTGCAATCATGCCGGCCCTTTTTTCGCCAATATCCTGGACTTCGAGTAACTTTTCCGGACGTTCTTCGATCACATCCAGTGTTTCTGTCCCAAATTGAGCCACAATCCGTTCCGCCAGACGCGGTCCTATCCCCTTCACCAATCCCGACCCCAGGTAGCGCCGGATGCCGGCTGACGTTGCCGGCATGGTTTGTTCGCAAATTTCAACCTGGAACTGGCGCCCATGCTTGGCATGGTTGGCCCAATTGCCGCTGAGCTTCAGGTGCTCACCTGGGGATAGTTCTGGCAGATTGCCAACTACTGTGATCAGGCCTTCACGATTGGCCCCACTTACCTTCCCCCCTTCCGGCCGCAGGCGCACCACACTGTACCCGTTTTCGGGATTATAGTAGGTGATGCGCTCCACGGAGCCTTTCAAGATTTCCATTACAAACTGGTGTTGTCCCGAGCGATGGATATTGTGCCATCCCTCGGGAAGATTGCCCGCTCAAGGCATAGGATTGTCATTCGCCCAGGTGGTCCCGAGCGTGATTTCAATGTCTACGTTATGGGCCGGATCATTGAAATAGTAAATCCGGATTTTATCGATTTTCATCAGATCTACCAGGTATTGGACGGTATAGGGTTTACCGGTGTAGTAAGTAATCTCGGTATAGGTCGTCACCTGCTGTGCATTTCCGGTTTCGGTCACGTTAATGCCTTGGGATTGTAGATATTCCTGGGTCAGACCTGCCAGACCGGGGGTATAGGTGCCGTTGAGAACGGATACCCGGGCGGCCTCGGCTTCCAGCCGGGACTTTTGGTCGATATCGCCCGCCGCCGGGCTGGTCGGACCGCTGTCGGTGAAAATCTCATCGCGCAGCAGGCGAATTTTCTCAGTAATAGGCTTGAGCACCTCCTGCTTCTGGCCGTCCGCGCCGACCGCAGTATACAGGCTAACCTGTTCTGGTGGGCTGATGATCCCTTTACGAATGTTATCTTCGGAGATTTGGGAGGCCAGCCAGGCCAGCTTGACGCTCTCATCCAGTGTCAGATTGGTGTGAATCCCGCTGGAAAGCTCGTTGTAAAGCACACCCGATTTGGCGATCAGGGTTGGCAGCATATCGAAACTTAAGATCCGGTTGCGGATGCCCATGATCACCTGCTGCTGGCGCTGGGCCCGGTCAAAATCGCCGCCTTCTGTCTTGCGGGCGCGTGCATAGGCCAGAGCCAGATCACCAGGTAAGGTTTGGATGCCGGGTTTCAGTGTCTTGGTGTTGTTGTCTCCCAGCGGATCGACCGTAATCTTTTCAGGCACATCGATTTTTACGCCGCCAATCTCATTGATAAACTGCTCGAAGGCGCTGAAATCGATCTGGGCATAATAATCGATCGGCACGCCTAACAACTCTTCAACTGTATCCATTGCCAGCTGTGGCCCACCGCCCGGAAGCTTGAAGGCTTCCCCTAGCTGGTAGGCTGTGTTGATGCGCCCATAATCGAATCCACCGGGAATATTGACCCACAGATCGCGCGGAATAGAAAGCATCCCCGCAGTTTTATTGATCGGGTCAATCGTCAGCAGGATCATTGTGTCGGTGCGCGGGGCACCCTCATTGGTTTCCCAGTCGCGGTAATCCAGTCCCATCATCAGCACTGTGACCCGGCGAGCGCCATCCCAGGGGATAGGCTGGGGACCACTGGGGGCTTGCAGGGGAACATCGGGCGCACTGACAGTCCCAACCACATCCGATGGGGTTGGCGTTGCGTCTTTAATGGTAATGCCTGGCAGGCTGGTCAGTTCCCAAGAGGTGACAAAATCGCGTACTGCAGAATAGGTGAGGTAGGCGGTCAGGCCCGCCGCGATAATGAAAGCAACCAGCAGACCGATCCGTAATGGAACATTAGGCCCGGCTGGAGTAGAAGGTTTGGGTTGTGTGCTATCCATAATCCCTTGTTATTTTCGCTGCCCGGTGGGCAGAAATATTTCCTTTTTGACGATCACAAAGCCCATTTGTGCGTGACTTACAAAATGAGGATCGAACAGATTTCATTTGGTTTCCTGATGAACAGGAAACGGCGCGATTATAACATGGGAAATCTCTGGCTTGTAACGATGCCAGCAATGAGCATTGGGCCCTTCTGAGGGTATTACCGAAGTCCGAACCAATGCCGTTCTTTGGATGGATGCTCGCGAATACAAACAATTCGCTATTGTGTTTCGCGACCTGGAAGGGCATTTGCGAGAATGGCGATAATGTTTTCCGTCCAGGCTATTTCAAACTGGTAAGAACGGATCCCATATTCCAGGGAGAACAGCTCCCGTCCTAGCCCGGTTTGGAGTGCGTCCACCGGTAAAGGAACGGGCATCTCGAATTTTTTAGCCCGGGACTCGAGCTCGACGAGATCGTCCATTAGTGAAATTCTGCGCTCTTCCAAAACTCTTAGCTGGGCTTCGATTGGTATCGCATCGCTGAAGTGCAATTGAGCCAGGAAAGCATTATGCGAACCGGAGGATTTCCCTGGCTCGGATAGCCAATTTCTCAGTTCATCTCGGCCGGCTTCGGTCAGCGAATACACTTTTTTATTCGGGCTTTCATCCTGCCGGACGATTTCAAAGTCGACCCAGCCCTTTTCTTTCATCTGATTTAAGGATCGGTAAATCCGGCTGATGTCCGCCTCCCAGAAATAATGGATTACGTTTTCCAGCTCTTTTTTTTAAATCATAGCCGGATTTAGGCCTTTTACGCAGCATTCCAAGAATAATATGGGGTAGGGACATTCAATTTCTCTCTTGACGGATGGTGAGAATATGGCTAGAATATATATATGCTAACGCATATATAAGCTTATGCAAATATATGCGGACAAGTTATTTTACCATGTAGAAGCATGTTTGTACCCACTTATCGGTAAAGGAAAAGCCCATGAAATACTTCTCTTTAGCCCTGATCTTATTGGTAAGCGCCTGCGCATCGGCTGTGCAACCCAAACCGCTTCCGCAGGAAGTTTCTCCACCATCAAACCCATTGCCAACTGCAACCCTTATCCCCAGCCCCACCCCTACGGAGACGCCTCCGCCGCTGGAATTTGTAACCCCGAATTTCGTTTTCCAAGGCGACGATCCTGCCCAGCCGATTGTTACTCACCAGCCTTCCGAACAGATCAAAAACCTGTATATCAACCCGGGGGCAGTCCTGTTTCATCAGGGCAAATTCCACATGTTCTTTAACAGTTTTACAAGCTGGCCCGGAGTTGTGAAAATTGGCTATATGACTTCAACGGATGGCTATCACTGGCAGTTGGAACAGGAAACCCCAATTCTTGTTACCGACCAGATTCCATTTGGGCAAGGCAAAGCCGATATTTCTTCTATGCAGGTAACGGATGACGGCACCTGGTTGATGTACTTCCACACAACAAGTGATGGGCAGATTGGGATGGCAACAGCCGCTTCACCTCTTGGCCCCTGGCAGGTGCTGCCAGAACCGATTCTCACAGCGGGGCCACAGGGCAGTTGGGACCAGTACGGCTTGTTTTGGCCCAGCGTAGTTCGCACGGAAGACGGCTATCGCATGTACTATGGTGGGAAATTTGCCTCCGGCATGGCGATTGGTCTGGCTAAATCGGAAGATGGCCTTCACTGGGAAAAATATGATGACCCCGCTACAACGGAAAAGGCTTATGCTGAAAGCGATCCGATTCTCAAGGCTGACATGGATTGGGAATTTTCCAAAGTGGACCGTCCGCGGGTCCAGTATTCACCGGATGGTTGGGTAATAATTTTTCAAGCGGGTCCGATTGAGCAGCGCGGCCTGGCGCTTAGTAACGATGGCATCCATTGGAAAAAATATCCGGAAAATCCAATTTTTACCAGTGAGAAGTTTCCCATTCCAGGCGCCAAGACCTGGGATACAAACCTTGTTTATCATGATGGAGTTTATTACTATTTCATGGAATTAGGCACCCTGGATGGCACCAACATCTATTTGACAGCTCACCAGGGACAATTGAGAAAGTAGTTGAAAAATGCGAATCATTGAGAATTCCTGGAGTTGAGGCGATACAATTCTTGAATAGAAAACGAATGCGACATCTCCCGAAATGAATGTTTGGACCGCACTGGGCGGCATAATACCCGCACCTTCGTTCCCCCCACCCTTGTGTTTTTGGCGCTGGGATGGATGATGTCGGAAACATACAGGCCGGGAGATCAGCGAAAGCTGGTCTCCCGGCCTGTATGTTTCCGAGCAGCTCTTTCCAGGTTTGTATCCAGGAAAGTGTGTGCCTCTTCCGGAATATCTGTGGGAGGGACCCAGATTTAGGGATGTATCATGTTTCATTGCCTGCCGATTCCAATTAAAGCTATAATGTCCCCTGGATACGGGTTTATGGCCCATTCACTGGATTTCTGAACGACAGAAAACGACGAGATGGCAGATCCGGGTCGAAATAGAGTTTATCTGTACTCGAAACCATGAAAAGAAAGGGTATACATGGCGATTACCGTTCTTACCAAAAAGGATCTTGTCGGTTGCGTCAGCCTTGATCTGGATGCTCTACGGGTTGTCGAACAAGGCTTTGCCAGTCTGACATTAAAGCGGGCAACTGTACCCCCGGTTCTTCGGATCGACATACCCGCACACAACGGTGAAGTCGACGTAAAAACGGCAGTTATTCAGGGACTGGATAGTTTTGCGGTCAAAATCGCATCCGGTTTTTTTGACAACCGGGCGCGCGGCTTACCTACAGGCAGCGGTCTGATGGTGCTCATCAGTGCGGAGACAGGCTTCCCGCTGGCTCTGTTACTCGACGATGGTTATCTGACGGACATACGCACCGGCCTGGCCGGGGCAATTGCTGCTAAATATCTGGCGCCGGAACGGGTTCGAACTGTGGGCGTCATCGGCTCGGGAATGCAGAGCCGTTATCAGATCGAAGCTGTCCGGCTGGTAAGGGAATTTGAACGGCTGGTCATCTATGCCAGAAATTCATCCGAAGGGCAGAATTTTGCCGCAGAAATGGAAAGGAAGCTGAACGTCCAGGCCGAAGTCGCAAAGGATCCCGAACAGGTTGTTCGTGAAGCGGACCTGGTTGTTACGACTACCCCGGCCCACCAGCCGCTGATCCAGGCAGATTGGCTGCACGCCGGCCTCCACATTACCTGCATGGGCTCGGATTCTGAGGATAAACAGGAGATTGACGCAGAAGTTTTCGGGAGAGTTGATCGTATTGCTTGCGATCTGAAAGAGCAGTGTTTCCGGCTGGGCGAGCTTCACCATGCCCTGGCGGAAGGCTATTTGCAGGAGAATTCGGATATTCTCGAGCTGGGGGAGCTTATTTTAGGGAATCGACCTGGCCGACATTCACAGGAGCAGATAACGATTTGTGATCTGACCGGCGTTGGAGTCCAGGATACGGCGATTGCTCGTTGGGCATACCAGCGGGCTTTAGACCGAAAACTTGGTATTAAGATCGGATGATCCTTGGCTCTATCGGAAACGCTGTGAGCGCACATCCGCATCTACAGCCTAAACCAGTGGCGCCCCCCAGGATTTTCCAAAGACTCTGATCCTTTATACTATCCAGAAATAAGTGGGAGCAAAATGCATACAAACTTCGTACCTTTTGAACTAGAGCGGATCATGTCCATCTGGGAATACCAGGTGAAATACAACCTGTCGGAGAGCGGCGTCCATCCAATGTCTGTCCAGGAACTGGTCGATGATCCAGCCTACCTCGAGTTCGCTTCTCAACCTGGAGCTGAATTACCCGCAGACCAACGGCGAAATCGAGCTCAGGGAACAGATCGCAAGTTACTATCCCGGATCCACCCAGGATCATATTGTTGTCACTACCGGGGCCGCTCAGGCAAATTTTACGGCGCTGATCACGGCCCTTGATCCGGGTGATGAAATCGTGATTATGCTCCCCAATTACATGCAGATCTGGGGCATTGCCAAAAACCTGGGTTTGAAGGTCAAGACTTTCTCCCTGAAGGAAGAACTCGGCTGGCAAATTGACCTGGAAGAATTCGACCGCATGGTGACCAACCAAACCCGGTTGATTGCGATCTGTAATCCCAACAATCCCACGGGCCATATCCTCACCCAGGCAGAGCGAGAGGCTGTAATCCGGGCTGCCGAACGTTCCGGGGCCTGGCTGCTGGCTGATGAGGTTTATGCTGGCGCAGAACATTGGACGGATGAAGTTACACCATCTTTTTTTGGGAGCTATGAACGCGTCCTTGCCATGGGAAGCCTGTCGAAGGCGTACGGACTGCCAGGTCTGAGGATTGGCTGGACTGTCACCACCCCTGAAATGGCCGCTGAAATCTGGGCTCGCCAGGATTACGTCACGATCTGCACCACGAAGTTGAGCAATCATCTGGCTGCCTATGCTTTATCGCCAGAAGTCCGTCCCCGGATCATGAAACGGGCCCGCACGCTCATCCGGAACGGGTACAGCAATTTCGAGAATTGGTGCGCCAGGCATGCTGACTTGTTCTCATTTGTGCGGCCTCAGGCTGCCGCGGTTGCCTTTGTCCGCTATAACCGCAAGATAAACTCGGTCGAACTGGTAGATCGATTGATCGCAGAAAAAGAGACTTATGTGGTCCCGGGTGATCATTTTGGTTTAGACCATCACTTGCGCATCAGCTATGGCCTATCGGACGATTATGTGACCGATGGCCTTGATCGGATCAATGCCTTATTGCAAACTGTGGAATAAGGCTTCCAAAAAGCAGAAATAATTCCAACGATGGAGCAAGCTGGGAATGCACCCAGCTGGGGGCACTCCAATGTCGTCAGATAGATATTCTCATAACTTGTTTTGAGCAAGGTATAATCTCTCCTATGTCGCTTCTGTCAGCCTCCAATCTGGCAAAATCTTTTGGCCCTACCGATATCTTCTCTGGGATCTCGATTGAGATTCCCTATGGGGCCCGGATTGCCATCGTCGGCCCCAACGGGATTGGTAAAACCACTCTGCTGCGCATCCTGGTGGGCCTCGATGAACCCAGCGCGGGTCAGGTTTCACGGGCTCGCAGTATGAAGTTGGGCTACCTGCCCCAGGAAGCGAGCCTGTCAGGCAGTCATACGCTTTGGGATGAATGCCTGCGGGCATTGGGGGATCTGCTCGATCAGGAGGCTGAATTGGTGCGCCTGGAACATGCCATGAGCGACCCCGACCAGGTGGATGAAATTCTCGAACGTTACGGGCGGCTGCAGCAGGCTTTTGAACTGGCGGGCGGTTATACCTACGAGACCCGGATTCGCCAGACGTTATCCGGCCTGGGTTTCGATACAAATGACTACCGCCGGCCGATCACCCAGCTTTCCGGTGGCCAGCGTACCCGCGCCGTTCTGGCCCGCTTGCTGCTCTCAAATCCAGATTTATTGATCCTGGATGAGCCAACCAATCACCTGGATATCGAAGCCGTGGAATGGTTGGAAGGTTATCTCAGCCAGTGGGAGGGCGCTACCCTGATCGTGTCGCACGATCGTTATTTCCTGGACAAAGTAGTGGATCATATCTGGGAAATGCGCACTGGCAGCATTGAAACTTATCGCGGCAATTACAGCGCCTATGTTCAGGATCGCCAACGGCGCTGGGAATTACAAAAGCAGCTCTACGAATCGGAAAAAGAGCGGTTGGAAAAAGATCTGGATTATGTCAAGCGGAATATCGCTGGCCAGCGTACGCAGCAGGCCAAAGGCAAACTCCGTCGCCTGAGCCGGGAAGTTGAAGCGATTGAAAGCCTGGGTTTTCAGGCTGTTCAGTCCAAGAATTGGGCCGAAATCAGCTCTCTTGCGGATATCTCAGACCATAGCATGAGCGTTGATGAGGTGGATCGCCGGATTCGCTCATTACGTGGTCCGCGGAACCGTCCGCCACAACTCAATCTTCATTTGAAAGCCAGCACCCGTTCAGGAGATCTGGTATTGCGCACGCGCAATCTGGCGATTGGCTACCCTGACGAAGGTCGCCCGCTGTTCACTTCCCCCGATCTGTTGCTCAAACGCGGCGAATGTGCCGCTGTGATTGGGCCAAACGGCGCTGGAAAAACAACTTTCCTGAAGACGCTCCTGGAACAGATGCCGCCGCTTTCCGGTGAAGTGGTCCTGGGGGCCAGTTTAAATATAGGTTATTTTGCCCAGGCTCATGAGGATCTCAATCCGGCCTTTACCCTGGTCGAAGAGATCGATTCGGTCGCTCCTGATATGTTACTGGCAGACATTCGTGATTACCTGGCCAGGTTTTTATTTACAGGCGATGAGGTCTTTAAAAAAGTATCCACCCTTTCGGGTGGGGAGCGTGGCCGGCTGGCTTTGGCAAAATTGGCTTTAACCGACGCCAATTTGCTGCTGCTGGATGAACCAACCAATCATCTGGATATTCCGTCTCAAGAAGTTCTGCAGGAAGTTTTGGATAGTTATCCTGGCACCATCTTGCTTGTTTCGCACGATCGCTACCTGATTGATGCGCTCGCCACTCAAATCTGGGAAATTGAGCCTGATCAGGCCAGCTTGCGCGTCTTTGAAGGCTCTTACAGTCGATACCGGGCCCAGCAGGAGGCAGAAAGCCTTGCCCAGGAAGCCAGCCGGCAGGTGGTGGTGACCAGACAGGGCCAGACTCCCAAAAGGAACACCAGTGAGGAACGCCGGCGCCAGGGTCGTATCAAAGAAATCGAATCGCTCATTGCCACTCTGGAAGCGCAACTCGATACGCTGGGGCATCGCCTGGAAAAACCCCCCTCCGATCCCACCAAAGTGGAGAAACTCGGACAGGAATATGTACGGGTGCAGGCCGAAATGGATCAACTTCTCCGTGAGTGGGAAAGTTTGCACGAAGAAATGGCGGAAACTGGAAGTTAGCCAGAACCGCTGTATGCCTCAATCCGCATGGGCGCCGGCCAGGATGGGCTCGTCGCCATTGTACGATCGCAGAGAAGGCCAGCGGCGGGCAATCCAGTTAATCGCCAGGATACAACCAACACCGCCGCTGATAACCGCAATCGGCGCCCCAAAAAACTGGGCCGCCAGGCCGGCTTCGATTTCACCCAACTGCGGCCCCCCCATAAAGAAAATCTGATTCACACTGACCATCCGGCCGCGGATGTAATCCGGAGTTTGTAATTGGCGGATGGTATTCCGGATAATCGTACTGACCGAATCGGATGCGCCGATCAGGATCAATGCTGCCATAGCCAGTGGCACCGTCCGAGCCAGGCCAAAACCTATCGTGGCCAGCCCGAACATTATGACCGCGCTTAAAAAGACTACCCCCTGCCGGCGGATTTCTTCCATCTGAGAAACGATCAGGGCGGCAACCATGGCCCCAATCGATTGCGCCGCGGACAACCAACCATACTCCACTGCGCCCACCCGCAGGACATCCCGCGCAAAGATCGGCATTAAGGTGTTTGCGGAAGAGAAGAAAGTGGCAAAGAAGTCGATCAGCATGGTGGACAGAATGATCGGGTGGCTGCGGATGAATTGAATCCCTTCCCGGATAGCCGGTAAACTGACGGCTGAACGCTGGCCTGGGGCAGCTTCTTGCGGAATCCTACCCATCATGATCAATGCGATCAGCACGGCCAGATAGGTGATGGCATTAATCAGGTAGGTAGCTGCCTGCCCCCAATAGGCAATCACCAGCCCGCTTAATGCTGGTCCAACGATTGCCCCGGTTTGAAAAGCGATCGATGTCAGGCTGAAAGCGTTTGGCAGGTCACGAGCAGGCACCAGATTGGGAACTAATGATTGGCGGGCGGGGGAGTTGAAAGCTACTGCAACGGCCTGCAGACCGGTTAAGAGATACATATGCCACAAAGCAATATGTCCGCCAATGGTCAGATAGGCCAGTGCAACCGCAGTCAGCGCCATGGCGCTTTGGGTGAAGAACATCACCGTACGGCGATTGACCACGTCGGCCATGGCGCCTCCGATCAATGAGAACACGATAATCGGCAGGATGCGGGCCAGCCCAACCCCGCCGAGGGCGATCGGTTGGTCGGTAAGGGTGCGAATGTGCCAGAATAAAGCCCAGGTTTGCATCTGGGTTCCGGCAACGGAGATCATCAGGCCCAACCAGAGCAGGCGGAAATTTCGATGACGCAATGCAGGCGGGATGTGGAAAGACATGGCGAATCGGTAAATACCTTCTCAGGAATTGTATGTTTATGGATCGATAAGCGAGTGTGGAACAAACCAGGTGTGCAGATCTCCGTCCTCGCTGGCGCACACCTGGTTGAATGTCCAGCGCTTAAGTCCCCCAGTCGCGCAGGTAAAGAAAATCGTATCCGATTGTGCGATTGCTGAGCTTGGCGATCGGCGGCAGAATGCGCTTGAAATGGTTGCGGCGTACCCGGTTGACAACTGCTTGCACGAAAGACTGCTTAAATCCAGCCTCTACACAATCCTGCGGGCTGTAACGCTGGTCGACCAGCAAATATAACAGCTGATCCACTTCAGCGTATGTGAAGCCCAGTTCATCTTCATCTGTCTGGCCGCTCCAGAGATCTGCGGAAGGCGCTTTGTTAATCACTACCTCCGGCACGCCCATGGCCCGAGCGAGCTGCCGTACCTGGGTTTTATACAGATCTCCAATTGGATTTAGAGCACAAGCGGAATCACCGTACAGGGTGGAATAGCCCAAAAGGAGCTCGGTTTTGTTACCCGTTCCGACCACCAGCCCGTCAAACGCTTCGGATTGGTCATAGAGTACGATCATGCGCTCCCGGGCCATCACATTGCCGCGCCTGACTTTGTTGGTATCCGGAAAACGCTCGAATAACGGATCGACCATCGCGGTTATTGGAACTGTAAGGGATTGCACTCCCAGGGCATCGATAATCAATTGGGCATGTTCCATCGATTCGGGCGATGAGGTTTCATAAGGCATACGGATAGCGAGCACGTTCTGTGCCCCAAGCGCTTCTGCGGTCAGGTAACAAGATAAGGCTGAATCGATACCTCCGGAAAGCCCCACCACGGCCCGCTCGAATCCGGCCCGGGTGATCTCGGAATGGATAAAACCCGTTAAAATTTTTCGGGCCAGGTCAGTATGAATAGTCAGATCGATTTCCATAAGATTTAATCGGCGGGCGTCGTGCTGACAATCTTTCCATCCTGGACAATGATAAATTCCAGGCCGGTTTCATCGCTCATTGCGGCAACTAACTCGTGAACAAACTCAGGGGTCGTGACGCCGGTTCCTTCGGTGGAGCTGCCCAACACGACTGCGCTGATAGGATACTCATGAATGACTTTCCGCAGCACTTTCCGGAATACCCCCCGGCGCACGGTTGTTTCTGCGTGCACGCCGGCTTTCTCGGCCCGCTCCTGGGCCATGGTCAGTAAGAAATCGCCCATCTCATCCAACTCAGTCTCAATGTCGACGATGACTGGCGAGGCTGTCATGCCGAGAAAGCGGACATTGGATACGTACAGGAACAGCAGATCGGCCTGGCGTTTTTTGGCCAGTTCGATAGCCATATCCTGGTTGGGGTAACTCGAGCGACCGCCACGAGTTGGGCACAAAATCATATTTTTCATGATGTGCAATTCTCCTTGGCCTCTGGCCTTAAAAACGGATCAAAAGCCATATAAAGCCCAATGTCAGCGTAATATAAGTCGTAGGTAACCCAATTTTTAGAAATTCAGCGAATGAAATTGGAGAATCAGTCTGGGCAGTGATCCCGGCGGTGACCAGGTTCGCCTCGCCGCCGATCAGCAGCCCGTTACCGCCCATGGCGGCCCCCATCGAGAGCGCATAATACAAAACCAGGCTGTTCGCTCCCGGAATGCTGGCGGTCAGGAATTTTACGATCGGCAGCATCGAGGCAGCCAGCGGAATGTTTGCAATCGCTGTAGAGAGTGTCCCAACCCCAAACACAATCATAAAGATGCCCAGCGGCAGGTTGGCGCCGATCACGGAGCTCATTCCTGTGGCGATAAAGCCCAGCAGACCGACTTCCTGAATAGCCCCTACCACAATGAACAGGGCCATAAAGAACACCAGGGTGGTCCAGTCGACGGCTGTGATCATTTTGTGCACATCCGGTTTCAGCCAAATCAACATCAGGGTTGCGCCGGCCAGCGCTGGCACCGCCGGGACCATGTTGAACCGATCGCCCAGGATGAAACCGACCATCACCAGTCCAAAGATAAACCCCGATTTCCATAAACTGTCTTTGTCTTCCAGCTGGGCGTTTTCCTGCAGCTTGGCATACAATTTCGGTGAAATGCCGGCGCGGCGCTTGCGAAATTCTTTACGGTAATAGAAAAGCACGAATCCGCCCATCCCGACTAATGCGACCAGCACTCCAACTGTCTGGTTGACCAGAAAATCATTGAACCCGATCCCGGCGTAAGCGCCGATAAGAATATTGGTAGGCGTCCCCACCAGGGTCGATATGCCGCCCACGTTGGATGCTAACACCTCAGGAATGATCAATGCCAGCGGATTAATCCCCAGGGCAATCCCAATCTGCAAACTGATTGGGGTCATGAGCAGCATGGTTGTGAAGTTGTCGAGGAGCGCGGAAGCAATCGCTGTAATAACCATCAGAATTAACACCAACAGCCAGTTTTTCCCGCGGCTCAGGCGGTATGCTTGAAAAGCCATCCACTGGAAGATGCCGGTGGCCTCGATTATGGCGATGATGATCATCATACCCATTACGAGTAGTATGACCTCCCAGTTGATGTAGTGCAGGCTGCGTTCGAAGCTGAAGATAAAGAAGTTGGGGTTTAGGGAGCCGCCTACGGAGGAGGTCAGGAGGATGACGGTCAGGCCGGCGAGGGCGGCGGTGGTGGCGTGCAGCTTCTCGAAGGCGATCAACAGGATGACGCCCAGGAAGACCAGGGTGGCCACCCAGAAACCGGGCGTGATCCGGCGGGCCAGGGTCAGGGGTTCGAGGCGGAACAGGCGGTTGGCGCGCAGGTCTTCCAGGTCGGTAGGCGAGAGTGCGATGGTTTGGGGCTGGAAGTGGGCCCGGGAGATGGTGATCTCGAAGGGCTGGGAGGGCAGGCCTGGCAACTGGAGATCGAAGGAGCCATCTTCCAGGCTCTCGCCCTCGGCCAGGGGCTCTGCGCGGCCGGGAACTTCCGCCGTGATCTGAGCGCCCACGATGGGCTGCGACTGTGGATCGATGATCTGGCCGACCACGATGTAACCTTCGGTGGACTGTTGGGCCCGGCCGGTTGCGGGGGACAGGGCGATCACCTGGGCGACCACCAGGCAGAGGAGGAATATCCCCAGGCTGATTGGGTTCCGGTATCGAGTTAACTTCGTTCGCATGCAATCCTTTCTCGTTGAGGCCTGACAACACGCTGCGCTGGTGGTCGAGGGGGCCGTCGGTAGCGCAATCGGGCCAGGGTCAGATTCGTTAGATCTTTTTCGGCGACTTGAACGCTAGCGGCCGTGATCGGCGCCGGACTGCAGGATGCGGCCCAGCTCACGCTGCACCATGGAGGTGCGCTCGTCGCGTAACAGGGGCAGGCGGGTGCGGGTGCGATGAATCTGGTTCAGGTCGATCTCGGACAGGGTCAGTGATTCTTCATGGTAGGGGCCTTTGGCCAACAGCTCACCATTGGGGTCGAAAACGGTGGCGCCTCCCCAGAAATTCAGGCCGTCCTCGAAGCCGACTCGATTGGCATGGGCGACGAAGACAGTAAACAGGCTGGCATAGGCCCGGTTGATATGATCAACCCAGCGAGCGGATTCGAGCTGGGGCTCGTCCCGTAAGCCACGGCCGGGGGAGGCGGAGGTGAACAGCAGCAGGTCGGCACCATCCAGCCAGAGCAGGTAAGGCGGGGAGGCGTGCCAGAAGTCTTCGCAGATCAGGATGCCAAGACGGCCAAAGCGGGTGTCGAAGGCGCGCACGTTGTCGCCCCAGGCGAAAAAGCGGCCTTCATCAAATAAGCCATACGTGGGCAGGTAAAGTTTGTGGTGAACGTGGACGACCCGGCCACGCGACAGGTAGGCGGCGGCGATGTAAAAGCGAGAGCGCAGGTCTTCGTCGACGAAACCGACCACCATGTCGATTTCCTGGCTGGCCTCGAGCAAGCGGCGGAAGATTGGATCGTCGGGGCCGGGGCGCAACGAAACAGTGGAGACAAGGTCCTGGAGGGCGTAGCCGGTCAGGGAGAGCTCAGGAAAAACCAACAGATCGGCGCCGGCGCGGCGGGCTTCATCGGCCAGGCGGAGGTGTTTTTCGAGATTGGCTTCGACATCGCCCAAGTGCGTATTCAGTTGTGCAAGTGCCAGGGTCAGTTTCATGGTTTGTCCACCCAAAGGAAAAGTGAAGTCGTGGGTTGGCCCACGCGGATCGCCAGATCAGAGCCAGGCAAGGATGCCGGCCAGCAGGCCCGCGAGCAGCCCAAAGCCAAGGGCAGCCCAGGCATCCAGACGCAAACCGTTCCAGACCAGGCCAGGATCGGCCCGCAAGAAGGAGGCGGCCAGGATGATGGCCATCAGCCCAATAACCGCCAGGCTGGCAGTCAAGCCGGGGATCTTCCGGCCGGGACGCCACCGATCCACCAACCAGAATAAAGCCAGGGTCAGCAGGGCGGCGAGCAGCTGGGTTGGGAAGCGCCAACTCAGGAGGCCCCATTCGTCCCGGGCGGGCAGGCTCCACCAGGCGAGGGATTCCGGCCCGTATGCGCAACCGTCCAGCCAACAACCGATCCAGGCGGCCAGGCTGACCAGCATGAGCAGGGGGACCAGACCATCGGCCAACTGGCCGAGTGGCAGGCCATCGGCCTGCGAGCCGAGTGGCTGGCGGTTGATCCAGGCGTAGCCCACAAGGAAGATCAGGGCGCCTGCCAGAGCCCCGGGCCAGGAAAGGCCGCCGAGTTGGAACTGGAGACTCTCGGCCAGGTGGGACTGGTAGTAAGGCCAGTTCAGCAGGATATAGGCGGCCCGCCCGCCGATCAGGGCGCCTGCCAGGGAACCCAGGCCGGCGGTGAGTAAATAGGCGGCATGGGGCTCGTTCTGGCGCCAGATCGCCCAGGCCAGCCCGATTGTGGCTCCCAGGCCAAGCAGGAGGGAGAAGGCGTAGACAGGGAGGTTGCCTGGCAGATAGAAGGCGATCACGGGTTAATGATACCATGAGGATGAAGGTGTGACAGGTGTGCAGGGGCGCACTAAATTGTTGCAGAAAATGAGTTTTGGTGTTCGATTTGTGCGGCTGACACGCACAAATTGAACACCAAATCTACAGGTATTTAAGGCACCCAGTGCAGGAGTTTGATTGCGGGGGTGGGGTTGTCGTTGTATAATGAATTAAACTTGGGAGGCTTGCTCCCATGGCAACCCTATCATCGCTGCTTTTTGAGCGAGATATGTCCATTTTGACTGAAAGGATGGTTGTGATGGACATTTTGCTCAACCCCAACATTGCTTATCTGCTGCTGGTCGCCGGGTTCGTCCTGGCGATCCTGGCTCTGTTTGCCCCAGGGACCGGTTTGCTGGAAATCACTGCCCTGTTCACGCTGCTGCTGGCAGGTTACAGCATTTATAATCTGCCGGTGAATCTATGGGCGCTGGTCGTGCTGGGCCTGGGTGTGTTCCCTTTCTTGCTGGCATTACGCAAATCCGGCCAGGTGATCTTTCTGGCTGTTTCGATCCTGGCGCTAGTGGTCGGCTCTTCGTTCCTGTTCCGGGGAGAAGGCTGGCTGCCGGCGGTCGACCCACTGCTGGCGCTGTTCGTCTCGGTGGTGACGGCGGTCTCTTTCTGGTGGATCGGGCGTAAAGCAATCGAGGCCGATGAAGCCCGGCCAACCCACGATCTGGAGCAGTTGATCGGAGCGGTGGGCGAAGCTAAGTCGGATATCCAGATGGAAGGGTCGGTGCAGGTGCGGGGCGAATTATGGGCGGCGCACAGCGAGACGCCGATCCCAAGTGGTTCGACGGTGCGAGTGGTCGGACGGGAAGGGTTTATTCTGGACGTGGTCAAATTGGAACATTGAGGTCATGGCGGCTCACCGAACGGCGGTAATCTTTCTGATCCGATGCGTTCGGCTGCCGATATCCCTGTTTGAGAGGAGAACATAATGGATCCTACGCTTATTTTATGCCTGGTTGGGTTTGTGGTCATCGTGCTGTTCCTGTTCGTAGCCAGTGCGATCCGGATCGTTCCAGAATACCAGCGCCTGGTCGTGTTCCGGTTGGGGCGCTGCGTGGGGGCGAAAGGCCCGGGGATCATTTTCCTGATCCCGATCGTGGACAAGGCGATCAAGGTGGACCTGCGCGAGCAGGTGCGCGAAATCCCGCACCAGACTTCGATTACTGAGGACAATGCGGCTATTTCAGTGGATTTCCTGTGGTATTACAAGGTGCTGGACCCGACGGAGAGCGTGCTGCAGGTCGGAAATTTCGAGGCGGCGGCCCAGGGTATGGCGACGACCACACTGCGGGCAGTGATCGGTGGGATCTCGCTGGACGATGTGCTCTCGAAGCGGGAGACGATCAACAACCTGCTGCGCACCCGGCTGGACGAAGTGACCGAACGCTGGGGTGTGAAGGTGACAAACGTCGAAATCCGCGAGATCACGCCGCCGCGCGAGATTTCGGATGCGATGAACCGGCAGATGACGGCGGAGCGCGTCCGGCGCGCCCTCGTGACCGAGTCGGACGGGCAGCGGGTAGCGGCGATCAACGTGGCCGAGGGCGAGAAGCAGGCGGCAATCCTATCGGCGGAAGGGCAACGGCAAGCCAACATCCTGCAGGCAGAAGGGGAACGGCAGGCCCAGATCCTGCGGGCGGAAGGTTTTGCACTGGCGCTGGATAAAATCTTTGCGGTGGCGCAAACGATCGACCCGAAGACGATGACCCTGCAGTATTTCGAAACGCTCAAGAACCTGGGGGCGAGCCCGGCGACGAAGTATATTTTCCCGATGGAATTTACGGGCCTGCTGGAGAGTTTTATCGCCAGCCGGGAAAAGGGTGATGAAGGATAACAAAGCAGCCAGGGCTGCCATGGCTGCCGGATGACCGGCGGCAGGGCGAGACCTGGATTTTGATCGATGGGGTTCCCACCGGCGGGTCAGGCTGGAGAGCTGGACCGCTGATGGGAACCCCGCCCCCCAATTTTGTGGAAGACGATTTGGACAAACACGTTGCGGTGATTGAGCCGGCCAACTGGCGCGATTTGAACGCGCTGCGACAACTGGAAAAGGAGTGCTTCCCCAAGGACGCCTGGCCGTTGTGGGATCTGATTGGGATCCTGACGCTGCCGGGCGTGCTGCGTTTGAAAGCGGTGGTGGACGATCAGATGGTCGGGTTCGTGGGGGTGGATATCCGCCAGGCGGAGCGGCTGGCCTGGATTGCGACGATTGGGGTGCTGCCGGCTTACCGCCGCCAGGGGATCGGGGGGGCGCTGCTGGAGGCCAGTGAGCGGGAGCTAAAGGCCCGCGAGGCGCAGATGGCGATCTCTGCGATCCGGCTGACGGTGCGGGTTTCGAACGGTTCCGCGATCAGGTTGTATGAGGCGTTTGGCTACCGGCGGATCGGTCTGTGGACAGATTATTATTCGGACGGTGAGGATGGGCTGGTGATGGAGAAAGGGCTGTAGGGATGTGGGCGATGGGCGAGTGGCGCCCCGGGATTTGCTGATGAGGGTTGGAATTGGTAAGAGGCGTGAGGTGAATGGCGGATCGGCGGGCGGGGGTGGGTAGCTCGTACGGGCAAGTGGCGATGGGCGAAGGGGATTTTTGCAGGCGGGGTATAATACAAGGCATGGGTGATATTAAGAAACAAAATGAAGGTATGGTAAGGCGTGACGTTCGAGAACAACGTGACGTTCGAGAACAACGGGATGCTACAAACCAGCGCGGCGCTACAAACCAGCGCGGCGCTAGCGATCAGCGCGGCGCAAGGCGGAAGAGGGGACGGCTGCCGGACCCCATTTTGGTACGGCGGCAGTCCGAGCTGAAGCGAGTGGCGCAGCGGCTGGAAGAGCAGCCGGTGGTGGCGGTGGATACGGAATCCAACAGCCTGTACGCATACCAGGAGCAGGTCTGCCTGATCCAGTTCTCGATCCCGGGGGAAGATTACCTGGTCGACCCGTTGGCTTTAAAGGACCTGTCGGCATTGGGGCCATTATTCGCCAATGCGAAGATCGAGAAGATCTTCCATGCGGCCGAGTATGATCTGCTATGCCTGGACCGGGATTTCGGTTTCCAGTTTGCTAACCTGTTCGACACGATGGTGGCAGCCCGCATTTTGGGGCGGGAAGCGGTCGGGCTGGGTTCGATCCTGGAAGAGGAGTTTGGGGTGTCGTTGAATAAGCGTTACCAGCGGGCCAACTGGGGCCAGCGACCTCTGCCCAGGGACCTGCTGACCTATGCCCGGTTGGACACGCATTATCTGATCGATTTACGCAATGAACTGGCGGCGGACCTGGAGCGCCAGAATCTGACGGACCTGGCCCAGGAAGATTTCCGGCGCCTGACAGTGGTCAACGGACGGAACGATCAGGACGAGGAGAAGCCGCCGGATTGCTGGCGGATCAAGGGGGCTTACGACCTGTCGGGCCAGGAGGCGGCGATTTTGCAGGAGTTGTGCGAGTATCGTGACCAGGTCGCCAAACGGATCAACCGGCCGCTGTTCAAGGTAATCAACGACCGGACGCTGGTGGCGATTGCCCAGGCCGGGCCGCGCGATCTGCGGGACCTGGCGTATTTGCACGGCATGTCCCCCAGGCAAATCAACCGGCACGGGGAGGCTTTACTGGAAGCGGTGCGGCGCGGGCAGGAAGCAAAGCCGATCTACCCGCCGCGGGCACCCAGGCCGAGCGAACGTTTTGTGACCCTGGTGGATTCGCTGCGGATGTGGCGCAAACATACTGCCCAGGACCTGGGGGTGCAGTCGGATGTGGTGCTGCCGCGCGACCTGATGGTGGAGATTGCCGAGAAAGATCCACGCCAGATGCAGGAGCTTTCGAAGTTATTGAAAGATGTACCCTGGCGGATGGAGCGGTTTGGGCAGCAAATTCTGCAGGTGGTACGAGAAGGATGATATGAGAATCCCGGAGCCGGATTGCAGCGCTCCGGGGTTTGTGATCAGCGGGGAAGAACACAGCTTTTAAAGGAAAAACAACTATGAATATCACTTTTTACGGGGCGGCCCGGACGGTGACGGGGTCGCAGCATATGCTGGAAATCAATGGGCACAGGCTGCTGCTGGAGTGCGGGCTGTACCAGGGCCGGCGGAAGGAATCGTACGAACGCAACCAGAATTTTCCGTTTGACCCGAATGAAGTGGATGCGGTGATCCTGTCGCACGCCCACATCGATCACAGCGGCAACCTGCCAAACCTGGTGAAATGCGGCTATCACGGCCAGATCTACACCACCCGGGCGACGGCTCACCTGGCCAATATCATGCTGCTGGATTCCGGTCATATCCAGGAAACCGATGTGCAATATGTCAACAAAAAACGGGCCCGCAAGGATAAGCCGCCGATCGAGCCGATCTATACAATGGAAGACGCCGGCCACGTGGCCCAGTATTTTGCACCAGTAGATTACGGCGAGGCGTTTACGCCGGTGCCGGGCGTGACAGCCCACCTGGTGGATGCGGGGCATATCCTGGGTTCGGCGGCTGTGGTTTTGGATATCGAGGAGAACGGGCACAATACGCGGCTGTGGTTCTCAGGTGATATCGGGCGGCGTGACCTGCCGCTGCTGCGGGACCCGGTGCTGCCCAGCCAGGCGGATTATGTGATTATGGAGTGCACCTATGGCGATAAGGCCCATAGCGATCCCCAAGATGCGTACGATGAGCTGCGGGAGGTGGTCAGCCGGACGGTGGCCCGGGGCGGCAAGGTGATCATCCCGTCATTCGCGGTCGGGCGGACCCAGGAGTTGGTTTACGACCTGCACCGGATGATGGATGCGCACGAGATCCCCGCGATCCCGATCTATGTGGACAGCCCGCTGGCGGTCAATGCGACCGACATTTTCCGCAAACATCCGGAATGTTTCGACCAGGAGACCCGGGAGTTCGTCGCCCAGGACCGGCACCGTTCGGCGTTGGGGTTCGATCATGTGACCTACACCCGCTCGGTGGAGGAATCCAAGGCGCTTAACCACCGCAAGGATCCGATGGTGATCATCTCGGCCTCGGGAATGGCGGAAACAGGGCGAATCCTGCATCACCTGCGCAATAATATCGGCGATGAACGCAATACGATCCTGATCGTGTCGTGGCAGGCGCCATACACGCTGGGTCGGCGGCTGGCGGATGGGGATCGAAAGGTAAGCATCTTTGGGGAAAAATTCGTGCGACGGGCGGAGGTGGCCACGATCGGGGGGCTATCCTCACACGCCGGGCAGACGTTTTTGTTGGAGTACGCCCAGGCGACCCAGGATACGGTGAAGCAGATTTTCCTGGTGCATGGGGAGGAGCGCGGGGCGGAGCCTTTGATGGAGAAGCTGGCGGAGGTGGGGTTGAAGCAGGTGAGTTTTCCGGCGTTTAAGACGTCGGTGGAGGTGTGATGGGGCTGGTGGAGTTCGGAATCGGCAGTGAGGCGGTTGACACCAGGGCAGTCACAGAATTTGGGAATTTGCGGTGGAAATCTGGGGGAGTTTCGGCTATAATCGACCAGCAGCCTTCGGCTGGTGGTTCGGCAATCAGTCAAAGTGCGACGGTTTGTAAGGTGAAAGCCGGTCGAACTGGCCATTGGGGGGCGTGCGCTAAAAAGCAGGCGCATGGACGCAATAAGATAGGAGAGGTGCCAGAGTGGTTGAATGGGGCGGTCTCGAAAACCGTTGTGGGCCTCAAGCCCACCGTGGGTTCGAATCCCACCCTCTCCGCAGAGCGTATAACTTTCAGAGCATCTTCGCCGGCAGCAACGCTTGGTGAACGAGTGTCAAAGTGCTGAAGGAATACGCTGGAGATCGCTCAGTTGGCGCTGGGCGATCTCGCTTTTAAAGTGCACACCCTTCATTTTACGTACTCCTCTGTTATTGTCAAGGAATTGTGGGACATCGGTAAGGCGATTTTGACTCCGGTCTCTATTTGTCCGCTATCTTCCCCAATGTCACTTGTGTCCTCATCTGCCACAGAATAGGAAATCCAGAACCGCCGGCGATCGTCTACTCGCAAGTTGTTCAAGAGCTGGAACAGCACGTCAAAGTCCGGGCGGGCTTTCACCCACACGACTTGATTAGCAGTGACGTCTACGCCGACTTCCTGGATCATCATGCGCACCAGATCCCGGCGTTCTTCTGTGGTGGCCCACTCCCAGCTTTGACGCAGGTCGAGCAAAGTCCTGGCCGCACATTCGATGGCCGATTCGGGCACCCGGTTCAGAAGGTCTAGTTTCTCTTTCAGAGCATTAACCTTCTGCCAGTAGATGTACTCCTCGCCTTCGTACAACCCACGCTCGTAGTTCTCGCGCATCAGGCGGATTGTAGTTCGGATCTCCTTTCGCTCGGTCTCCGGATCGGGACCGTCCTCCTGACGTTGAGTCAGGCGGCGGACAGATTGCTCCCAATCCGCCGAGAGCTTCAGCGATTTCACCAACTCTGCGACCTGTTCATCGATCACGGCTGCCCGTACACTCTGACTGATATCTGAACAGTCGTGGTAACCGCGCAGGTGAGAGTCTTCCCGGTAGTAGGTAGGACCCTTCTTAGGGGTCTGGATGCGGAGCTTTCTTTCACAGCGAGCACAAACCGCCAAGCCCTGCAGCAAGTTAATACGGACGGTTTTCTGCTTGGTCTTAACGTGAACCCGCCGGCTGGCGCGTACTTCCTGGCAGCGCTGCCAGAGCTCTTCGCTGATGATCGGCTCGTGTTGCCCCTGGGAGATGTTGGGTGGTGTGGAACGGTAACTGACACCTTTAGGCCGTACGGACATGCCACGGTAGCGGATCTTACCCGCGTAGTAAGGATTACAGAGCATATCCCTCACCGTGTCTTTGCCGAATGGATGGTTCCGGATGGTCAGCAAGCCCTGTTCGTTCAGCCACTCGGCGATTTGGATGTCCGAGTACTTGCCAGTGGCATAGCGGGTGAACATCTCCAGAACAATTGGGCCCTTCTTCGGATCGATCACGCCCACCTTACGCTTGTCGATGCGCTCGGAAACGTAGCCCCATGGGACAGTGGCATTGTGAAACCCCTGCAAGGAGCGCTCCAGTTTGCCCTTATTGGTCTCCTTGGAGAGATTATCGCTATAAAATTCCCCGAGCGAACTGACCAGGTGGAAAAGAAGCTTGCCTTCCGGCGTGCGCAAGTCGAAGGGTTGCTGGACAGCCTTGAAGTTGATATCCAGGGATTGCAGCTCGTGGACGATCTCCAGCGACCATTCAAGGCGACGCGCTAATCGATCCACTTTGTGGACATACAGGATCTTGAATTCGCCTCTCCGGGCGGCCTCGCGCATGGCATTGATCCCAGGGCGGTATTTCTTGCGGTAGGCGGATTGAGCCGGATCTGAAAAGACCTTGATGATCTCGACGCCATCGCGCTCGGCCTGTTCCTTGATTTGCCTGAGCTGCGCATCCAGGCTGAACGAGTCGCTCTGCATCTCGGATGAAAAGCGAATGTAAGCTGCTCCGGGGATTGGGGTGGTTTCCTGTTTCTTCATGTATTCATTCATCATACATAATCCTTTCGAAGTCAAAGAAAGAAGCTAAAGTGAAAGATCCATCGTTAAGAGAACAGGTTCATAAATTCCTCCAATTCAGAGCAGCAGATTGTTTATTAACTTGTATCTTGATATTTTTCCTGGTCGAGCGCCAGATAGCGCCGATTGATACGCGCCAGCCATTCGATGAGGCATTGTGGCGTTCGACCCGGAAGGCGCGCAGCCAGATCTTGGGTTCTCTGCTCCTGGGAAGGGTTTATATCACTGGACGGATTAGGTATCTCTTCCGAATTGCAGTTTTTCGAAAAGTTTTGACTACCGTTCTCATCTGTCATGGTTGCACCTCGTACACTAAATCGTATTGAATGTCTTATATGCGCTTTATGGGGTAAAAGAAAACTCCGGTTCTGGCAGATTGGCTGCCGAAACCGGATCATGTCGAACTAAAAAAAGTTGGATTGTGCTTAAATTATCACCGTAATATCATTTAGCAATCCTGTCCCTTTTTTGGATAATTTTCCGATTAACATATAGAGCTCAAAACTACTACATCCGGGAAAAGGAATCCCATGGTTGAAAGAATAATGTCAATAAAACTAAAGCCTCAACCAGAAGCAAGGCACATCACTCAGCTCGTCGAAGCGGCCAAAGTAGATTTACAGGCGTTTGGAGAATTGTACCTACTGTACGCACAGCCCGTATTTCGATACATATATAGTCGTATTGGTAGTTTGCCCGAAGCTGAGGATGCAACGACGCAAACCTTTTTGGCAGCTTTAGAGCGATTTCCGAAATATCGTCATGATGGGCATTTTGCAAGCTGGCTGTTCGCTATTGCTCGCAATAAAGCTATGGATTATTACCGCTCGCAGCGTAAGGAAGCTTCGCTTGACGAAGCGGAGCGCATTCCTGCTGATGCCAATCTGTTGCAACAGGTAATAAAAACTGAACGGATAGCCGCTTTGTCGAAAATCATCCGCGCTTTGTCCGAAGATGAGCAAGAGTTGATCCGCCTGCGCTACGTGGCCGAGTTGAGCTTCGCCGAAATCGGGCATTTGCTCGGTCAGAAAGAAGATACGGTCAAGAAATCTCTCTACCGGCTGCTAGCCCGGCTTAAAGTCCAGGCGGATAAAGAATATCCGACGGAGGATTCCCATGTCTGATATAACTCCCACCCCCCAGTTCGAGGAAGAAATTCGTGCGGCAGTTGCAGTCCCGCTGGCACACGAGGAGTTTGTGAAGAGCTTACATGCACGCCTGATTCAGCAGGCAGCATCCCAACGTAAGTTCAACCGACCTATCTTCCTACGACCTGCCTGGATTGTTGTTTCTGTAATGGCTGTGCTCGTACTTGGCATCTTATTGATTGGTCCGCAGCGCGTTATGGCGGCAATGCGCAGTCTGATGGGTTATCTGCCTGGGGTTGGTATTGTGGATCAAAGCGCCCCAATCCGAGTGCTGGCCGAGCCGGTGACTGTCACCCGGGACGAGATATCCATCACGGTGACTTCAGCAACCCTGACCGGAGATAAGACCCATATCGATTACCGTATCTTCGGCGTGCCTGGTTCAGCCTACCCAAACTGGGAAGACGTGATGGGATGCACAACGTCAGAGTACCTGCGCTTGCCGGATCGGACCCGGCTCAATCGCATCGACAATGACTTCGGCCCTGTTCCAGCCGGAATCAATGCAGCCACCTTCGTCATGCCTTGTATCTTAGACACCTTGCCTGGCAAAACGCCGGAAAACTGGGAGCTGCCATTGCGTTTTGTGCCTGCCCCGCCCAACCTGACGGTGATGCCGGTGATCGATCTTTCACCTACTCCCGAGCCCAGTCTGACCCCGGAGGCTGCTGCCCTGTCTGAAACGATGAGCGCTACTCCCACTGCAATGATGGATAGCCGGATAACGATTATTAAAGAGATCGAGACCAGCGATGGATACATTCTAGTTGGACAGTTCCCATTTCAGGGTCCGCCTGGAGAACAAGTGGAAAACGGTGAGGCGGAAATCAGAGATGCGAGCGGGAAGAAAGTAGCTTTCGCCTCGCCACAGGACGTTAGCCCGAACGATCTCGGTCTTGACCCAAATGGACCTTACTGGTTCATGCAGTTCAAGGCAGCCGGGTTGGTCTATCCCCTAACTATTCGCTTCTCCGGCTTCGCCATCCAGCAGGCGGATCCGAACGCCACGGCGGTGTTCACCTTCGATGCCGGTCCCAACCCCCAGCCCGGCCAGGAATGGACCCCCAATCAGGACATCCAACTCGCCGGGCATACCCTCAGGCTGCTCTCGATCACGGCGGAATCCGCAACGGTTACCGCTTCAGTCTTCAAGGAGATCCTAAAGTGATCAGCGCTGACGTTCAAATCGACGGATATACGCCCGCTGGTCATGGTTGGGGGCGTGGTTTGGATGCCGGCGGTTTTGATGTTAGCATCAGCTTTGCGCAGTTCCCAACCGGCGTGCTGACGGTCACCCTCTCCAACCTGACCGTCACCGGCGAAACTCTGACCTGGCAAGGACAGTGGTCCCCTTCTACACCCCGTACCGATCTGCCTGCCAATCCAACTCCTCAGTCAGGTCTCTGCCTGACGACTGACGTCCTTTCACAGCTAAAGCCGCCGCTTTCAGCTTTATCCGATGG
>CAWHJB010000002.1:0-244315 GCA_963829555.1 uncultured Chloroflexia bacterium
GAAGGTCATGGTATAGATCCGAGGTTTTTTCATGGTACTCCTTTACCATTAATTACCATTATTTTTCTTCCTTGCCAGGTAAATCTTAAGTTAGTTGATTGGGTTGAGTGATTTAGAACGGTATTTGCGTAAATGGCCCTGTCAGCGAAACCCAACCTGGGCTGGCCGTTGATAAGCTTTCGTTCGCGTCGGTCATGGTTTGTTGGGTTTCGCTTCGCCCAGGACAAGCCGTTGCTTATGGGTCGAACCCGCTCAACCCAACCTACCAGACCTACAACCCCAAAAACCGGTCGACGGCCTGGGACAGGGAAATGTCACCCTCCGCCGACCAGCGTTCATAATACCTTAAAAAGGGCACGATGTGATGGGCGGCGGTCGCCACCTCGCGGTAAAACAGGCGGCCCATCGGGCCGGTGGAGGCCAGGTAGCCCGAATCCTGAAAACGGGCGAGGGCGGCGTCCAAATGGTAAGGCACGGATTGGTGCCGGGCTCTCCACCCGCTTGGCTCCCGGTCGAGCAGCAGGTATTGGGCGGTGGGATGGCCGTCCAGGGGCAGGCCGACCGAGCTGCAGGTAACGATCATGCCATTTTCCCAGACGCGCACCTGCCCGCAGTGGTTGTGGGCGCGTACGATCATCCGCTCCCGGGCCGAAGGGAACATTTCGTGTAGCAATCTTTCCGGGGTGTGGGGGACCAGCGAGTCGTGATCGTCCCGTTCGGAGGCGTGCACGAAAAACAGGTCGGGCGCTGCGGGCAGGCGCAGGCTGGTGGGCAGCTCTTCCATACAATGCCGATCCTGTTCGGAAAGCTGAGCGAGAGTCCAATGCAGGGGAGCGAACAGCTCGGTTGACCAGATCGGGGCTGCTTTGGCCGTCCCGAAGTGGGCCACGTAGCGCTCGTGGTTGCCGCGCAGGATCGGGCAGCCCAGTGAGCGGGCCAGCGACCAGCAGGCCTGCGAATCGGGGGCGCCGTTGACGATGTCGCCCGCCAGCACGATCTGGTCCACGCCTTGTTGCGCGACGTGTTCCAGGGCGGCTTCGAAGGCCGGCAAGTTGCCATGAATATCTGCTAAAACGGCGATGCGCATCATAATTGGCCCAACCGCAGAAAAAGCCCCTTGAGCTTTAAGTTCCCCTGCTGGGATAACAGCGCCAGCCCGGCGAAGATCAGCAGCATGCCGCCGAAGGCCGGCAGGCTGAGCTTTTCGCCCAGCAGGAACACCCCCAGGCTGCCGGCGGTCAGGGGTTCGGCCAGGGTCAGGGTCGCGGCGGTCGCCACGGGGACCAGCTGCAGGCCGCGCCCAAACAGGGTGTAGGCGATGGCCACCGTCACCAGGCCCAGGTGCAGGGCGACCAGCAGGCCGCGCGGCTGGGCCAGCCAGGCGATATTTTCGGTCAGCAGAAACGGCAGCAGGAACACGGCCCCCAGCGACATGACCACCGCCATGACCGCTTCGGGGTGGTGCGTGCCCAGCAGTTGCTTGCTGACGACCGTGAAAATGGCGTAGGCCAGGCCAGCCCCCAGCGCCAGCAGGATCCCCAGCAGGTCGATCCGGATGCTGCCGCCCGAGCCGATCAACAGAGCGCAGCCCAGCACCGCCAGCAGGGTCGCCAGGCCCCAGATGCGCCCGGGCCGCTCGCCCAGCACCAGGAAGCTGATCACCCCGGCCAGGATCGGCGAGCTGCCAATCCCGACCACCGTCCCGACTGCTACCCCGGTTTTGGCTACCCCGGCGAAGAAAGACAGCTGGTAGGCGGCCATGCTGAGGGCTGCTACGAGGGTGATTTTAAGCGGCCAGCGGGCGCTCGACCGGAAGGTGCCCCGCAGCAGCGAGAAACCGAGCAGGGCCAGCCCGCCGATGGCCAGGCGCAGGCTGCCGACGACCGCCGGCTGGGCGCCGCCGGGCGCCAGGGCCTGGGCCGTGCCGGTCGTGCCCCACAGGGTGGCTGCCAGCAGGACGAAGAGGAAACCCCGGTTGATTTGAATGTTGGCCTTCCTTTCCGGGTTCATTTTACTTGAACCCGGGGGTTTGCATTCGCTAAATTGGGATCCTCCCACAGAATTTTCTGGAGAGCCAGTTTGACGCTTCCCGAAATATAGGTCAGGGTTGCAAACGCGCGAGAACGCCCACCCCCTAACCCCGTCCCTGGCGTCTTCGACGCCGGGACGGGGAATTTTATCGGAAAACAGGCATGAAGACCGGCCAACGCCGGCCTTCATGCCTGTTTTCCGAATATTATTTTTTGCAGTCTGTTTAACCGCCCAGGTAGGCTTTCTTAACCTCGGGGTTTTGGGCGATCTCGCTGGCCGGGCCGGACAGCACGATCCGGCCGGTCTCGAGCACGTAGGCCCGGGCGGCGTATTTGAGCGCCATGTGGGCGTTCTGCTCCACCAGCAAGATGGTGGTGCCTTCCTTCTGGTTGAGCTCGCGGATCACGTCGAAAATCAGGTCCACCAGCACCGGGGCCAGGCCCATGGAGGGCTCGTCCATCAGCAGGATGTGGGGTTTGAGCATCAGGCCGCGGGCGGTTGCCAGCATCTGCTGCTCGCCGCCGGACAGCGTGCCGCCTTTCTGGTTGATACGCTCTTTCAGGCGGGGGAAAAGGCTGAAGACGGTCTCGAGTCGGCGGTTGATCTCGGCGGTGTTGTTGATCGTATAGGCGCCCATGTCGAGATTTTCCCGGACGGTCAGGCGCGGGAAGATACCGCGCCCTTCCGGCACGTGGCCGACCCCGGTCGTGACGATGTCGTGGGGGGCCATATGGGTGATCTCCTGGCCGCGCAGGGAGATGCGGCCCTCCCTGGCCCGCACGATGCCGGAGATTGTGCGCAGGGTGGTGCTTTTACCGGCTCCGTTGCCGCCAATCAGGGTCACGATCTCGCCTTCTTCTACCACCAGGTTGATGCCCTTCAGGGCGTGGATGTGGCCGTAATAGGAATGCACGTTCTCGAGTTCGAGCAGGCTCATAGCTCCTCCTGGTCCATGCGTTCCTGGGCTGTGGCCAGCTCCATGGCCTCCCGCCCCAGGTAGGCTTCGATGACGCGCGGGTTCGAGCGGATCGCTTCCGGTTCGCCTTCGGCGATTTTCTCGCCGTAATCCATCACGCTGATGCGCTCCGAGATGCCCATCACCACCCGCATATCGTGCTCGATCAGCAGGATGGTGATGCCCAGCTCATCCCGCAGGCTGCGGAAGAGGGCGATGGCCTCGTCGGTTTCGTGCGGGTTCATGCCGGCGGTCGGCTCGTCCAGCAGCAGCAGCTTAGGATCGGAGGCCAGGGCCCGGGCGATCTCCACCCGGCGCTGGACGCCGTAGGGCAGGTTGCGGGCCAGCTCGTTGCCTACGTCGCCCAGGCCGACGAATTCCATCACGTCCAGGGCCCGCTGGTGCGCCCGGGCTTCCTCTTTCTTAAAGTTGGCCGAGCGGAAGATGTGCCCATCCCGGATTCCTTCAGGCGAGTGAACATGCCCACCAGCACGTTTTCGACCACCGACATATTGCCGAACAGGCGGATGTTTTGGAAGGTCGCGCGAGATGCCCAGATCGGCGATTTGGTCGGGGCGCTTTCCGATCAGTGATTGGCCGTTGAAATGGATCTCGCCGTGTTCGGGCCGGTAGATGCCGGTCAGGGTGTTGAAGAAGGTCGTTTTGCCGGCCCCATTGGGCCCGATGATCGAGCAGATCTGGCCTTCATCAATCCGAAATTCATCTTGTTGACGGCCGTCAATCCGCCGAATATTTTGCTGACCTGGTTGGTTTCAAGGATTGCCATCAATGCTAAACTCCGCGTGTTCGACCGTTGGATCGCATGAAATGCTGCGCTTCATCGTCCATATTTTGTGAGCCGAAGCTCCCGCTTGCGCCGTTCGGCCGGGATCAGGCCCGCCGGTCGGTAGATCATCATCAAGATCAGAATCAGTCCAAACAGCATGCGCTGGTATTTGGCCGGGTCGAGCTGGGTGGAAAGATCTTTCCAGGCGAAATTGATGATCGGGATGACCGAGCCGCTCTGGCGCAGCTGGCTGAAATAGAGCGACAACCCTTGCAGGATCTGCAGATTCAAAATTACCACCACCGCTGCGCCCACGATCACGCCCGGGAATACTGCCCAGATCCGCCCAGGATGACCATCGAAAGCACCCCGATCGACTGCATAAACGAGAACGATTCGGGGCTCACGAAAGTCCGGCTGGAGGCGAATAGCACGCCCATTGCCCCCGCAAAGCTGGCGCCTGAAGCAAATGCCAGCAGCTTCATGCGCACCAGGGGCACACCCATGGCGATGGCGGCGGTCTCGTCTTCCCGGATGGCGGTCCAGGCCCGGCCGATATTCGAGTTGTCCAGGCGGGTCACCACCATAATCACGACCAGGATCACGGTCAGGGCCGCCAGGTAAAAGAACAGGTTATAGAATTCGCCGATAGTCACCTCGTGGCCCACGATCGGATTCATCAATGTCCCGGGCACATTCAGCATCGGCTCGGGCAGCGGCGGGCGCTGGATGGGCGAGATGCCTTGCGGGCCATTGGTCAGGTTGATGGGTTTGTCCAGGTTGTTGGCCAGCACCCGGATGACCTCACCAAAGCCCAGGGTGACGATCGCCAGGTAGTCGCCGCGCAGCCGCAGGACCGGCAGACCGAGCAGGATGCCGGTCAGGGCCGCCAGGCCGACCCCCAGGAAGATGAACAGATAGAAAGTATTGGCGGGTAAGAAGAAGACATTGCTGGTGGAGGTGGTGCCCGGGATCGAATTGAGCAAGAACATCTGCTGGGAGCCGAAGATGGCCCACAGGTAAGCGCCGACCGCATAAAAAGCGACGTAACCAAGGTCCAGCAGGCCGGCGAAGCCCACCACGATATTCAGTCCCAGGGCCAGGGCTGCGAATACGCTGATCTGAAAGATCGTTTCCAGGTAGAAGATGTTCCGCACCCCCACGATTGGGAATCAAGCACCAGGGCGATGACCAGCCCCATGATCAGTTTGGCGCTCGATTTCAAATTCAGATAGTAGATCAGTAGACGGAGCCGAAATAAAAATAAGAAATGCGATCATCGAGCGCGGGCTGAGATACACCATGCCAGCGGCCCAGATGATATATAAGATCGTGAAGATGTACGGGCCGCTGAGCCCTGGTTCAGCCAGGCGTACAGGGCAGCAAAGCGGTCGGAGAGTGTTTTGTTTGATTTAGTCATGGTTTCACCCTACGCCTTCTGCCCAACCTGCTCGCCGAGCAGTCCGGAGGGCCGGAAGATCAGCACCAGGATCAGGATCGCAAAGGCCAGAATATCTTTATATTCCGCCCCGAATGCGCCTATAGTATAGACATTCAAGTAGGAGCCAGCAAATGTTTCCAGCATCCCCAGCACGATACCACCCAGCAGAGCGCCGGTGATATTGCCGATCCCGCCCATCACCGCCGCCGTGAAAGCTTTCAAGCCCGGGAAGAATCCGACGAAAGGGTCGATGCGGGTGAATTTGAGGGCGAACAGCACGCCGGCGGCCCCGCCTAGAGCGCCTCCGATCAGGAAGGTCAACGAGATGATCCGGTTGACGTTCACGCCCATCAGATAAGCGGTGGTCTGATCCTGGGCCACTGAGCGGATCGCTTTGCCGAGCTTGGTGGCGTTTACCAGATAGTTCAAACCGACCAGCATCAGGATGGCGGCAACGATCACCAAATGGATTTGATTTGGATGTTCAGATCGATCACCTGGCCGCCAAACGGCACGCTGGCCAGCGAGACCCGCTGGTCGAAATTGCCAAAAGTGGGGATCACCCGGTAGAACTGGCCGGTCGTCAGGCTTTCCACCAGGCGGATGCCGTCCTGAAGAAAGAAGGACACCCCGATGGCGGAGATCAGCGGCACCAGCCGCGGGGCATTTCGCAGCGGGCGGTAGGCGGTCATCTCCACGATGATGGCCACCCCGCCGGCGGCGACCATCCCGGCGATCACGGCGATTACCAGCCAGAGCGTTGCCATGGTATTGGAGACGCCGGTCAGCCGGCCCGCATTTTGCAGGAAGATCAGCAGCTCCACGCCAATGAAGGCCCCAATGGCAAAGATTTCGCTGTGGGCAAAATTGATGAATTCCAGCACACCGTACACCATGGTATAGCCCAGGGCGATGGCGGCGTACACAAAACCGATCGTGACCCCGTCGATCAGGACCTGGGGCAGGTTAATAATGGTGTAGGTAAGTAGATCGATGCCATTATTTTGCATGGTGAGCTGGTCGGCCGGTCCGCCGCGCATCAATACGCCAGCAGCAGCATGAAGATGGACATAACCGCCCCGCTGCCGACCACAAAAACAAAAATTTGGCCGAGTGGCCGTAAGATTTCTCGTAAAACTGGGGACTCGAAGATGCGTCTCATCGGTGCTCCCTGTTGAAATCCTGGCCCTCTCCAAGGAGAGGGCCAGGAAGTAGTGAGTACGTTATTGAGGCGGGGCGATATCGAGTGTCTGGTCGATCTTATTGTCGTTCCACATGGCAGGATCGGCTGAAACGACCTGGATGACGAAGTATTTGGCCGTGGTCAGGTCGCCCTTCGAGTTGAAATTGATCGTACCGGTGATTCCGGGGTAGTCTTTCAAGGCCCGCACGGCTTCGGTCACGGCAGTCCGGGTGGGGAGTTTGTTGCCGTTGGCCTGGGCTGCATTTTCGATCGCCTGCAGGCAGATGCCCATCGAATCATAGCCCTGGGCCGCGAACGGCTTGGGGTCGGACCCATATTTGGTTTTAAAGTCTTCCTGGAATTTGGCCGTGCCGGGGTACAGCTTGGCCGGGCCGGCGACCGTGGTGTAGAAAGTGCCGCCGCCATCCAGCAGGCCGGCGCCGCCGATGCTGATCGCCTCGGGCGAGTTGTAGCCGTCGTCGCTCAGGAACATGCCCATGGAAGCCTTTCTCACGGGCCTGCTTGAACAGAGACCGATGGCCTGGTCGAAGATACCGCCAAAGTACAGGATGTCCGGGCTGGCCGCGATCACAGGCGCCAGGATGGCGTCGAAGTTGGCTTTTTCTTCCGTGCCCTCAAATCCGACCACCTGCATGCCCGGGTTTCCGCTTCCTTCCTGAAGTACTCGGCGATGCCCTGTCCGTAGGCGGTCTTATCATGGATCACATAGGCGGTCTTCATGCCTTTGCTGTTGGCAAATTGAGCGCCCACCACACCCTGAACGTCATCGCGTCCCACGATCCGGCTGACTTCGACGTAATTCCGGTCGGTGACTTTCGGGTTGGTGTTGGCAGGCGAGACGTTCGCTAGGCCGGCGCTGTGATATTCTTCCGAAGAAGGGATCTGGACGCCGGAGTTGTAGTGACCGACGACGCACAGGACCTGCGGATCGGCAACGATGCGCTTGGCATTCGCGACCCCGTTGTCCGGATTAGCCTGGTCGTCATAAGGCGAGAGTTCAACTTTAAAACCCATTTCCTCGAGCGGGCCTTTTAGTTGCTCAAGAGCCAACTCCGCGCCGTTCTTGATGTCGACCCCGATCGCGGATTGTCCGCCGGACAGCGGGCTTTGGGTGGCGATCTTGATGGTTTCACCGCCGCTCGAGGTGCCGCCGCTGGCGCAGGACGCCAGCACCAGGCTGGCAATTATGATCAGAACGAGCACTGCGGAAGTTCGTTTCTTCATCAGAAGTTCCTCCTTACATTAAACAGTTTTGGCGAAAAAAATTGAAACAGTGGTTCCGAACATCGGCAAGTTGTTTGCTTACACCTCCTATCGGTTGTTTATTGGCTCTGGATGCCAACGATACCCTCCAACCAGGAAAGGGCGCAATGCCGGCCCGGTTGCGGTGAGGTAGGTGTTCCAGAGGATCAACCTGCAAAAGCAAGGTACTGGGTGCGTATTGGAACAGCAATGTGAGCGTGCATCCGGTTGTCGCGGAGCTTGTTCAAATGAAGGCAAACAGGGAATTACGGACAATTTCAGTAAATCGTGTTCTGGGCTGCACAGATTAAGGAGATTGGGGAAGTATCAGGCAAGTGTTGTCCGCCATTACAACCCTTGAATCCAGATCACTGTGCCGCTCAGACGCGAAGATCGAGTCCATGCAGAGTTTATAGTATTTCAGGGAGGCTGTCAACACGTGAAATGCCTGAAAAGTATAACAATTGTATAAAAATCGGGGAAATTCGGTGACGCCCGGACCTGAAAGGGCACCTGAGCAGCTTTTCTGGGGATTTCTCTGGTGGGTCAGGCTTTATAATGGGCCTGGTAACGGTAATACAACAGCACGATGGCCGTCAGCAAATACACCAGGTTCAGAACACCTATCAGGCGGTAGAGGCTCGGTACGCCCAGCAAGTAAAGGCCGGCCGGGAAGAATGAAAACAGGAAGATCACGATCATCAGAAAGGGGCGATCGAACAGGGTCGCCGGGATCGCAACCAGGGCCAGCAGCCCCATGGCGGCGGCGGTGCGGAGGGTGTCTTCGGCGTAGACCGGGCTCGAGATCTGGGTATAGGCCAGATAAGCCCACAGCAGCAGGCAGCCTGCCGCTGAACTCACCCCCAGGATCCGGGCCGGTTTTCGAAGCGATCGCATCACACACCTCGCCTGATTGTATCTTAAAAGCAAAAAACAGTGCAGCTGCGAGCCATGCTCGCAGCTGCACTGTTTTTCGCTAAATAGTTAGAACCCAGGCTAGAAGAAGCCCCACTCGGCGCCGGCGCCCTCTTCCATCATGCTGGGGTCCCACATCTGGACGCCCAGGTCGATGGTGGTCGGCCGCTCGACGGCCTTTTCGGCCTTCTGGCGGGTGGTTTCCAGCATGGCCGGGCCATACGGGCAGAAGGGGGTCGTCAGGATCATGTTGATCGTGGCTTCGTCGTCCTCAATCGTCACGTCTCGCACCAGGCCAAGCTCGATTATATTCAGCCCGATTTCCGGGTCGACCACTTCGCGCAATTTTTCGCGCAGCGCGGCGCTGAGCTGCGGGTGGGTGCTGTCGGCCTGCCAGATCACGCTGGGCGGCGCGGCGGCCGGCTGAGTCTCTTGTTCGGTTTCTTGTTTTTTGCTAAACAGGCTCATGCGTTTTGCCTCTCTCGAATGTTTATTTTCGGTACCATGTAGGTGCAAAAACTGTCGCCGTGTAGCATGCATTTCACTTTTTCAGCGGGCACCGATAAAACGGTTGAGATCAAAGTCTGGTCTACCGAGCATACTTCCGGGTGGTTCTGCCCGACGTGATAGTAGGGGCAGTTGGATTTCGCGAATCTGGTAGAAATCGCCCTGGCTTTCCCAATCTACGGAAAAACCTTCTTCGGCCAGCACGCCTTTCAAGATGTCCAGCCGCTGTTCCATCGAAAGGCCAACCAGCTCGTTCTGGTAATCGGCGGCCACGTCCTGGGCCATTTGGGAGAACAACTTGGCGACCATCTGGGGTGGCAGGGTTTCTTTCAACTGCTCCAACAGGCGCATGGTCAGGCGCAGGTAGCGGGTCGGGAACTGCTCCATACCGCTTTCGGTCAGAAAATAGATCCGCCGGGGCCGTCCGACTCCATGGCGTTCTTCAGCTGAATTGACCAGACCATCCGCCTCCAGGCGGGTGATGTGGTGGCGCACCGAGATCGGGTTGATATCGACCGCTTCGGCGAGCTCGTTGATCGTGCAACGCTTATTGCTTAATAACGTTTCGAGCACGCGCTCCCGGGTGCTTTTTGATTCAAGATCATCCATCTTCTTTATTTCCTGTGTTTCTATCCCAAATCATAACTGCTCAGCCCACGAAAGGGCTTTCCAAATTTGAATCTGAGCAGAAATCCCATGTATTAAGAGAATTGGGACTGCCTGGCCGTCTTTAAATACCCGGCAAACAGGTGGCTCCCCAACGAGAAAAAGTATAGCATGACGATTCTTTTTTGTCAATATATAAGATTTTTATCGTAAATATTATTGACTTTTACGCCTGACCCTGCTATAATATCAGCAATAAATATGATATTTATGCTAAATATTGACAGTGAACCGGCAGCCTGCTATAATTGTGAAGTTTTATTCAACCGCCTGCTACTTTACGTCTGGCCATCGAACCCCCAGCATTCTTGCCCCCGGCCAGACGATTTTTCTGTCAATTTGGCTCAATTTGTTTGAAAACTATTTAGAGGAGTATTGGATCCATGTCTCAGATTGAAATTCGCAACCTGCACGTTGCTATTGAGGATAAAGAAATATTAAAAGGGGTCGATCTGACTGTCAGGCAAGGCGAAATCCATGCCCTGATGGGGCCGAACGGCACCGGAAAATCGACCCTGGCCTATGCCCTGATGGGGCATCCCAATTACACTGTGACCGAAGGGGAAGTCTGGTTCAAGGGCCAGAATATTGTCGATTTAGGGCCCGACGAGCGGGCTCACCTGGGCCTGTTCCTGGCATTCCAGTACCCCGTGGCAATCCCCGGCGTGACGGTTGCAAATTTCCTGCGCACTGCGATCAATGCCAAGCGTAAGGCAGTAGACAGCGAAGATAAAGGCATTTCGATCCCCGAATTTCGGCGGATGCTCAAGTCTAAGATGGACCTTTTGAAGATGGACCATGTATTCGCCGGGCGCTACCTGAATGAAGGCTTTTCGGGCGGCGAGAAGAAACGGGCTGAAGTCCTGCAAATGGCTGCCTTGCAACCAGAGATAGCCGTCCTGGATGAGACCGATTCCGGCCTGGATATTGATGCCCTGCGGATCGTTTCGGAGGGTGTGAACGCCCTGCGCGGCGATGATTTTGGCGCCCTGATCATCACCCACTACCAGCGAATTCTCAACTATATAAAGCCCGATTTCGTGCACATCATGCTGGGTGGGCGAATCGTTGAATCTGGTGGACCGGAATTGGCGCTCCATCTTGAAGAGCAGGGCTACGAATGGCTGCGTGAAAAAAACGATATGGTTGAAGCCTGATTTTCGGCGAAAACCTGAAGCTGGTCCTGACAGCCCGGACAGCTTTATCCGATTGAGAAGTTAGCTACTCAGGCCACGGATGCCAATTTCAACTTTTATTGGATGCAAACCTGAGTAGATACTTTGGAGGTATGCTATGAGTGACGCAAGATTACTGGAAGGCCTCGGCGATTACAAGTACGGTTTCAAAGATCCTGAGTTTTTCGTGTTCAAAACCCGCAGAGGGTTAGACCGGCAAGTGGTCGAGCAGATTTCGGCCATGAAAGGTGAGCCGCAGTGGATGCTTGACTTTCGTCTGAAGGCGCTGGAGCATTTCCAGGCCCGTCCCATGCCGACCTGGGGTGGTGACCTGTCCAAGTTAAACCTGGACGAAATTTATTTCTACACCAAACCCACCGATAAGGAAGGCCGGACCTGGGATGAGGTTCCGGACAATATTAAAAAGACCTTCGATCGTCTGGGGATCCCGGAAGCCGAGCAGAAATTCCTGGCCGGTGTGGGCGCTCAGTACGAATCGGAAATGGTGTACCATAATATTCAGGAACATCTGGCCGAACAGGGCGTGATCTTTAAAAGTATTGAAAACGGCCTGCGCGATCATCCGGACCTGTTCCGGGAATACTTTGGCACGATCATACCGATTGAGGATAACAAGTTTGCAGCTCTGAACAGCGCAGTCTGGTCCGGCGGCTCCTTTGTATATGTACCACCGGGTGTCAAAGTGGACCTGCCCTTGCAGGCTTACTTCCGCCTGAACGAGGCCGATTCAGGCCAGTTTGAGCGCACCCTGATCATCATCGATGAGGGCGCCCAGGCCCACTATGTGGAGGGCTGCACGGCCCCGATTTACACGACCGATTCGTTCCACAGCGGTGTGATCGAGATCGTGGTCAAGAAGAACGCCCGCATGCGCTACAGTACCATCCAGAACTGGTCCAACAATATGTATAACCTGGTCACCCAACGAGCGATCGTGCACGAAGGCGCCACGATGGAATGGGTGGACGCCAACCTGGGCTCCAAGCTGACCATGAAATATCCGTCCTGCTACCTGGTAGGCGAGCGCGCTCACGGCGAGATCCTCTCGCTGGCGTTTGCGGCCGAAGGCCAGCACCAGGACACCGGCGGCAAGGTGATCCACGTGGCCCCCAACACCAGCAGCAAGATCACCTCCAAGTCGATCAGCAAGGCCAATGGTCGCGCTTCGTATCGCGGCCTGCTGAAGGTTCACCCGCAGGCCTATAATTCGCGCTCCAACGTAGTCTGCGATGCCCTGCTGCTGGATGACAAATCCCGCTCGGACACCTACCCCTATATCGAGATCGACAATGAGGATGTCAGCATCGGCCACGAGGCCTCGGTCTCCAAGGTCGGTGAGGAGCAGCTCTTCTACTTAATGAGCCGCGGCCTGACAGAAGAGCAAGCCACCACCATGGTGGTTTCCGGTTTCATCGAGCCGTTGGTGCGCGAGCTGCCGATGGAATATGCCATTGAAATGAACCGCCTGATCCAGCTGCAAATGGAAGGCTCGATCGGCTAAGAACACCTATCCGAAATGTTGTTGATATCGTTGTGCGGTGCCCGGTACGGGACAACAATGGTCTATCCTGCGACCTTTCGGTGAGATATGATGTATTAATTAGAGCAAACAACTCGGCCTCCTGGTGAAGATAAAGCGCCAGATTTATTTTGAAGCGGCTGAGCACGGATAATCAAGGACGACTATGCCAACGAAAACCGTAGTAACTCGAACCCGGCGGGTTTCTCGAGGTGAATCCAACGATTTCACTTTCACCCGCCAGATGATCCCGGCCCTGGCAACTGACTCGCAGGCTCCAGATTTTGTAAAGGATTACCGCCAGCGTGCCTGGGATGCGTTTGATACATTACCATTGCCTACCACTAAAGACGAACCCTGGCGGCGGACCGATCTGCGAGCCATGCCGTCTGGCGATTTTCACCTGCCCTCCGAGCAGGAGATCGCTTCACTGCCGGCCGCGCCCGGCAACCTGCTGAACCCGTTGGTCGGCGAGCAGCACGGCGGGCAGATCTTATTGAAACCCGGCGGTGTCGAGCGCAAGTTGGACCCCGAGCTGGAAGCCAGGGGAGTGGTGTTCACCGACCTGGCCAGCGCGGAAGCCCAGCATCCGGCTTTATTGAAAAAAATCCTGGGCCAGATCGTGCGGCCCGATGAAGGTAAGTTTTCGGCCCTGGCAGGCTCGCTGGCACGCACCGGCGTGTTGGTGTACGTGCCGCGCGGGGTGCAGGTCGAGCAGCCTTTACACAGTGTGCTGTGGGGTCCGGGCGCCGGCCTGGCTTATTTCTCACATATGCTGGTGTACCTGGAAGAGGGCGCTTCACTGACCTACGTGCACGAATCCGCCAGTCATACCGAGCTGGCTGGTCAGAGCCTGCACGCCGGGATCGTGGAAATCCACGTCGGCGATGGCGCCAACCTGCGCTTTGTCGAACTGCAGTCCTGGGGCGAGCACGTCTGGAATTTCAGCCACGAGCGCGTCCGGGTGGGCAAGGACGCCAACCTGGATTGGATCTTTGGGGCGATCGGCAGCCACCTGACCAAGAATTTCTCGGATCTGGACCTGGTGGGCGAAGGCGCCACCGGGCGCATGTCCGGCTTTTATTTCACCGATGGGGTCCAGCACCTCGACCACGACACCCAGCAGAACCACTTGGCGCCTCACACGACCAGTGACCTGTTGTTCAAGGGCGCCCTCAAGCAGCGCAGCCGTTCGGTCTGGCAGGGCATGATTTACGTGGCCCCCGGCGCCCAGAAAACTGATGGCTACCAGGCGAACCGCAACCTGGTCCTCAGCCCCAAAGCCCGGGCTGATTCGATCCCCGGCCTTGAGATCCTGGCCGATGACGTCCGCTGTACACACGGCGCCACGGTTGGTAAAATTGACCCCGAGTTGGTGTTTTACCTCCGCAGCCGCGGCATATCATACAAGGAAGCCGAACGACTGGTGGTGGAGGGCTTCTTTGATCCGATCATGCAGCGGATCCCATTCGAGGGCGTCCGGACCCGTTTCCAGAACGCCATTGAAGACAAGATGAGCACCGCAGCCTAGCCAGAGAACGACACAACCTCTGCATGCAGGCTTTTTGATGAGCAAAGGCGCAGGCGATGCGGACGGGGAAAACCGCCCTGCCCACATCGCTTGCACAGCCAATTTCAACCTTGGGCTGGAAGGTGATCGGCTTGGGGAATACGGGGTACGGGGTGGAAGTTATTTTTGCGAGGCGACATTTTCGGCTCGTTTTTTCCCATTTGTGGGAACCGGTAGGCTGGTATCGAATGAATCGGCGAAATGGGTGTGCGTAGGGGCGTACGCCTCTACGCACACCCATTTCGCCACAAATTGTTTGCATCTCAACGTTCAGGAGGGCAAAATTGCCAGGTTTATACTTCACCAATGCTCCGGAAGGAGATGAGGGCTTCAAAGTCGGCGATCGGATTGAAGTCCTCTGTGACCACGAAAAAGAAGGCGATCGCATTCGGGATTGGCTCGAAGGCACAGTCGTGCAGGTCGATCCGAAGATGATTGCGGTCCAATTTCAGGAAAATGTTTATCTGACGGACGGCTGGATGGTCCCCGATCACGTGCTGTGGTGCCCGAAGGACTCCCCAAATATCCGCCAGGTGATCAAGCGCCGGCGACGACCGCGACCGCGCCCCTCGAAGATCGACTTGTAGTCTGGACGAGCCCGGCATATTTATCCGGCCGGGTTACCAGCCTTTTCTGTTATGAAATCAAACTTCACCCAAACCAAAGTGTATGATGTGAACAGGATCCGGGCAGATTTCCCGGTGCTTGCCCGCGAAGTCCGCCCTGGGGTACCGCTGGTGTACCTGGATTCAACCGCCACCAGCCAGAAACCGCTGGTGGTGATCGAGGCGATGAACGAGTTCTACCGGCGCTCGAACGCCAATATTCACCGCGGCATCCATACTCTGGCGGAAGAAGCGACCCAACTGTATGAATCAGCCCGGGTCAAGATTGCCACCTTTATCAACGCGCCTGCCCCCCGCCAGCTGATCTATACTCGCAATACCACCGAGTTGATCAATCTGGTGGCTCAGACCTGGGGACGGGCCAATCTCAACCGCGGCGATGTGATCGTTCTGACCGAAATGGAGCATCACTCCAACCTGGTTCCCTGGCAGATGCTGGCCGCCGAGCGCGGCCTGCGCCTGGAGTTCATCCCGGTCACGGACGAGGGCTTGCTGGACCTGGACGTGTACCGCCAGCTGCTCGAACTGGAGCCGCGCCTGGTCGCTTTCACCCAGATGTCCAACGTGCTGGGGACGATCAACCCGGCCGAGGAAATTATCCGTCTGGCGCATGCCGCCGGGGCGATCGCCCTGGTGGATGGGGCTCAGTCTTTGCCGCACCTGCCGGTGGACGTGCAGGCGCTGGATGCTGATTTTCTGGCTTTCTCGGCCCACAAGATGGTCGGGCCGACCGGGATCGGAATACTGTACGGCCGCAAGGAATTGCTGGAATCGATGCCGCCTTACCAGGGCGGCGGGGATATGATCAAGCGGGTCCAGCTGCGCTCGTTCACCCCTAACGAAATCCCACATAAATTCGAAGCCGGGACGCCGGCGATCGCTGAGGCGGTCGGTTTTGGCGCCGCCATCGATTACCTGTCACAGGTCGGCATGGCGGCGATCGCCGCCCACGAACAGGCCGTCATCGGCTATGCCCTCGACCGGCTGGCGGAGGTGCCCGGGGTGAACGTTTTCGGCCCGTCCGCCGAGCATAAAGGCGGGGTGGCTTCTTTCATGCTGCAAGGTGTCCATCCTCACGATATCTCACAGATCCTGGATATGGATGGGATCGCTATCCGGGCGGGTCATCACTGCGCCATGCCGCTGCACGAAAAATTCAAGTTGCCGGCCACCGCCCGGGCCAGTTTCTACCTCTACAACACCGAGCAGGAAGTGGACCAGCTGATCGCCGGGATCTACAAAGTGAAAACGATTTTTGGATAAAATATTGATTGGCCAATACTCCTCGTCCCGAAAGAAGGAAGTAATGAGTACGATCGGGGCGTACGCCCCGATCGCATCCAATTTCTTCTGGTTCTCACGGAGTGGGGAGCTGTAATGGATATAAATTATGGACGACCTCTATCGTGAATTAATCATCGAACGCTATAAAAACCCCCTCTACCGGGGCGAGCTCGACCCGCACGACATCTCCTTCGAGGATGATAACCCGTTGTGCGGCGACCACATCCGCATCGACCTGCGGGTCGACGAGAACGACGTGGTCACCGAAGCGGTCTTCAACGGCCAGGGCTGCGCCATTTCGCAGGCCTCCGCCGACCTGCTGGTCGAGTTGGTCATCGGTAAACCCCTGGAGGAGGTCAAGCAGCTGACCAAAGAGGATCTGCTCGATATGCTCGGGCTCGAACTGGGCCCGGTGCGCTTGAAATGCGCCCTGCTGTCGCTCAAAGTGCTGAAAGCAGGCGTGTACGGGCTGGGGGAAGCCAGTGACGAACTGGTGGAGTGAATCTATGCTGAATTACAATACTTATGACGCCGAACAATGTGAATTCGTGGAAATCGCGCCCGTCGAGGAAGTACCCAACGGCGAGCGCCTGTTTGTCGAGATCGATGAGCTGCCGATCGTGGTCTTCAATATCGGGGGGGATTTCTACGCCATCGGGGATGTTTGCTCGCACGATGACGGTCCGTTGGGCGATGGCGATATCGATGGTTTCGAAGTGACCTGCCCGCGGCATGGGGCGGTGTTCGATGTGCGCACCGGCAAGGTGCTTTCGCTGCCGGCCATCGTCGATATCCCGGCTTATCCCACCCGGGTGGTGGATGGGAAACTTCAAATCGGCATCCCGCTGGAACTCTGAAAATTGTTGTTGTGATTGTTGATGCGTGCTCCGCACGCATCAACAACTACATATCTTTTCGAATTTTCGGATAGATACGAAATCCAGAATTTGAACCGTAAAGTCGCAAAGAGCGCGGAGGGGAAGATATTTAAACGCGAAGTCAGTCAAGGGATCGAAGTTATCAAAGGGTTTTATGAATATGTCTTTCATATCTTTGATTCCATCGATTTCTTCGTGTTTCATGTTTGATTGGTTTTTATTTTCCGTTTTATTTAAGTATTGACTTAATTAAGCGAATACTTTATAATAGGCGCATGGATAAATTTTCTGCTCTCGCTGATCCCAACCGTCGGGAAATCATCGAACTGCTGGCAAAGCATGGCGAGCTGGCGGCTTCCGAGATCGGGGCGCATTTTTCGATCAGCGCGCCGGCAGTCTCCCAGCATCTTAAGGTCCTGCGCCAGGTTAAGCTGGTGCGGGTCGAAAGGCGAGCCCAGCAGCGAATTTACCGGATCGAACCAGATACCCTGCAGGATCTGGCAGACTGGGCTGAGCGTTTGACGCAGCTCTGGACCCAGCGCTTTGATGGTATCGAGAATATTTTGAAGTCTGAGCAAATAAATGGAGAAAACGATGGGTAAGAATAATTTAGTGGTAGAACGTGATCAACTGGCTTTTACGATGTCGCGTGTATTTGATGCCTCGCGCGAACGCCTGTGGCAGATATACACTGATCCCAACCTGATCCCATCCTGGTGGGGGCCCAGGTACCTGACCACCACGGTGGACCGGTATGAATTCAGGGTCGGCGGGGTATGGCGCTTTGTCCAGCGGGATGCTGAAGGGAATGTTCACTCCTTCACCGGGGTTTTCCAGGAGATCAAACCCTCTGAACGGCTGGTGTACAGCTTTGAATACGAGCCCATGGCCGGGCATATCTCCACAGATCACATCACCCTGGAAGAACTGGGCGCCGGTAAAACCCGGTTGATCGCCCGAACAACGTTCAGCAGCCTGGAGGACCTGGAAGGGATGCTTCAGTCTGGGATGGAGGCCGGCGCAACAGATACCTGGGACCGGCTGGAGGAACTGCTTGTCAAGGAAGGAGCCGGCCATGGGTAAGCTGGTCGTTAACGAATATATGACCCTGGATGGGGTGATCGAATCGCCCGAGGAGTGGCAGTTCCCGTTTTACAGCCCGGATGTGGCCGAGCATATACGCTCCCAGATGCAGGGCTTCGACGCCCTTCTGCTAGGCCGGAAAACCTATGAGATCTTCGCCCAATTCTGGCCTGAACGGCGCAACAATGAATTTGGCGTCGCCGATCAACTTAACCGCCTGCCGAAATACGTGGTAACTTCAAGTCCCGCTGAACTGGATTGGGAAGGCTCGACCCGGATCAAAGGCAACCTTGAGGCAGAGATCCGGATGTTGAAGCAGCAGATGAACGCTGTAATCGGGATCGCTGGCAGTGGTGCCCTGATCCAGTCCTTGATGCCCACCGGGTTGATCGATGAGTATCACTTGCTGGTGCATCCGGTTGTGCGGGGGAAAGGCTTACGCCTGTTTCCTAATGGAGGCGGTCCTGGCGTCAGCTTGAGCCTGATCGCTGCGAGAGCATTTTCTTCTGGGGTTGTGCTGCTTTCTTACCAGCCAGCCAGTAAAGGTTGACTCAACTGCCAGGAATGATGGGTCGAAGTCCGAGTCCGTGGAGGTTAAAATCCACGGACTCATATTTTGCCCGATTACATCCTTGGCGTCTTAGCGGTTCAATTATCCTGAATGCGGTCTTCGATCTCCCAGGCGTGATCGAGGACATGCCAGGCTGTGCGGCGCACGAAGTAGCGCGGCGCCCAAACTGACCCGCCGCGTGGGCCGGATGCAGGCAGCTCACCCCGCAGTCCGGCTGCCAGAGCCAGGCGCACCTGGCGGCGTGTCTCGTCCAGGGCCGGCTGTAGCTCCTGCTCGTCTGGTTGATCGTATTTCCAGGCCAGTTTGCCCAGGTAAGCCCCCTCGGCTCCCAGCACGTGCGCCTGGATTTTGGGCAGGTCGCGCCCACCGCCGCGCGGGCCTTTGCGTAGTTCTTTTCCCTGCGCAGAGCGGACCGCTTCATCAAATGTCTGCCAGCAGGCTGCCAGGATCGCCAGCAGGCGTTCCAGGCTGGCAGCGTCCAGGGGGCGGTTATCCTGCTCCAGGGCGATCGCTGGCGCGCCAAAGTCGGTGGTGCTGTTGCCTTCCAGCTCCTCGATTACCTGCAAATGGGATAGATCCACCGGGCCGGGAAATGGCAGCCCAGCGCCCTGGATAACCCTGGCGTAACGCTGGGAATAGGCTACCAGGTCTTGCAGGGCGGTCTCACGATTTTTCGCGATCCGGCACCAGCCCGGCCAGTCGAGCGCCCCGGCGACGACTTTCTTCTGGCCGATTTCGAGATATACGGGGATATTTGAGTTGTTTTCTACCATCATGTTTCGATTATACGCCATTCTATTTAAACCGCGCAGGCGCAAAGGACGGTTCTTTGGGAATTCCTGTGGTGGTACACCAGATTTGGGGGGTGAGCGTGCTTGAGCACCTTCACACCCCCAAATCTGGGATCCTCCCACAGAATTTCCTGGAGAGCCCAAAGGACGCGCAGGGGAAGATATTTAAACGCGAAATTAACCAAGAGATAGAAGTTATCAAAGGATTTTTGATATCGCTTTGATTTCTCTTTGGTTCCTTTGATCCCTTCGCGTTTAAATGGCTTGTCTTTAGGTGGTAGAATTTGGGCGCAGCAACCTGAACTGGACGAAACCTAATTTCACGGAAGCAATGAATGATGGAAGCATACACCCTGACCGAACTGAAAACCAAACTCCAATCCGGCGAATTGAGCTCCGCTGAACTGGTGGCGGGCTACCTGGAGCAAATCGAGCTGATCGACCGGGCCGGACCGACCCTGAACGCCATCATCGAAATCAATCCCGAGGCTGAAGAACTGGCCACAGCCATGGACCGCGAGCGGGCAGAAGGCCGGCTGCGCGGCCCGCTGCATGGGCTGCCGATCGTGCTCAAGGACAACATCGAGACGGCCGACCGGATGACAACCACTGCCGGCTCGCTGGCTCTGGAGGGCCATATCGCCGCCCGGGATGCTTTCCTGGTCCAGCGCCTGCGGGCTGCTGGGGCCTTGATCCTGGCGAAAGCCAACCTGAGCGAGTGGGCCAATTTCCGCTCCACCCGTTCCGTCTCGGGCTGGAGCAGCCGCGGCGGCCAGACCCGCAATCCCTATGTTTTGGACCGGACGCCCTGCGGGTCTTCGTCCGGTTCGGCAGTGGCGGTGGCCGCCAACCTGTGCGCCGCAGCGGTGGGCACCGAAACGGATGGCTCGATCATCTGCCCGGCCCAGATCAACGGGGTGGTGGGGCTCAAGCCCACCCTGGGATTGGTCAGCCGCACGGGCGTAATTCCGATCGCCCACAGCCAGGATACCGCCGGCCCGATCACCCGCAGCGTGGCGGACGCCGCTTTGCTGTTGGGGGCCATGACCGGGGTGGACCCGGACGATCTGGCCACCCAGGCCAGCCAGGACCGGGCCCTGACGGATTACACTCCAGCTTTGGCTCCGGATGGCCTGCGGGGTGCCCGGATCGGGGTGGTGCGCAAATTCTTCGGCGATCATCCCCAGGTCGATAGCTTGATCGAAAACTGCCTGGAGATCTTGAAAGCCCAGGGGGCCGAGCTGGTCGATCCGGTCGAGATCGAAAGCCTGGGCAAGTTTGATGAGAGTGAACTGGAAGTGCTGTACACGGAATTTAAAGCCGACCTGAACGCCTATCTGGGTGGACTGCCAGCGGAGGCCCGGGTGCACAGCATGGAGGAACTGGTGGCGTATAACCAGGCCCACCAGGAGCAGATCATGCCGTTTTTTGGGCAGGAGCGGATGCTCAAAGCGTTGGAAAAGGGGGCCTTAAGCGATGAGACCTACCTCAAGGCCCTGGCGGATAACCAGCGCCTGACCCAGGCGGAGGGCATCGATGCCGCCCTGGAAGCCCATAAAATTGTGGCCCTGGTAGCCCCCTCAGGCGGACCGGCCTGGCTGCTGGATTACGTTAACGGCGACTGCAGCCGCGGGCCAGACACCACTTCGCTGGCAGCGGTCTCGGGTTATCCCCATATCACCGTCCCGGCCGGGCAGGTCTATGGTTTGCCGGTGGGTCTGTCATTTATCGGGAGCGCGTACAGCGAGGCGGTGCTGCTGCGGCTGGCTTACGCTTTCGAGCAGGCCTCCCGGTTCCGGCGGGCGCCGCGCTATTTGGGCAGCGTTAACCTGCCTCCTTGGGAACCAGGATAACCTCCAGGTGAGCCTGGGCCTGCATCTCGTTGATGAATTTCTGTAGTTCCTTGGAGGTGAAGATGCTGCCTTTCTGGCCGACTAAAGGCGCGCCGATCACCAGGATGTCGGCGTGGGTCTCCAGCGCGAACTTGCGCAGCTGTTTTTTGATATTGCCCTCCCGGAAGACGTGATCCACCGTTTCCACCCCGCGCCGTCTGGCCCGATCTTCCAGGATCAGCATCATGAATTCCCCCATGCCGGTCAGCTCTTTATAGACCGTGCTCAGGCGACCGGCTGGAGCATTTTTCAGGAATTCCGCATCCAGGACGTGTAGGAAGGTCAACCGGGCCTGTTTTTCCAGGGCCAGGTCGATGGCGTAAGTGACGGTTTTGCGGCTTTCAGGCCGGCCGCGCACGGCGCAGACGATATGGATAGCTGGGGGTGTGGTCATAATGCTCCTACCTTAATGGTACTTTCGAAGAAATCTCCCAAATATTGACGTGTGTGGCGGGTAATTGCCCGCCACACACATCAAAAAGGGTATCCTTCTACTGTGACGTTGTCATCCTAAAATCGAATAAAGATCCACAAGGTCGCCAGCCCGACGGTGATGACCAGGGCCGGGAAGCCCTTCTTGAGAAAATCCACGTACGTGATCGGGTAGCCAGCCCGGTCGGAGATCCCGGCCGTGACCATATTGGCCGAAGCCCCGATCAAGGACCCGTTGCCGCCCATGGCCGATCCGACCGACAGGCAATAATAGAGCACCTTGCTGTCGGCCCCCGGGACGGTTGCGGACAGGAAGCGCACAACCGGCAGCATGGCCGCCGTGAAGGGGATGTTGGCGATCACGGTTGACAGGATCGCGCTGAGCCAGATGATCGCCAGGATCGTCAGCGTCAGGTTCTCGCCCACCAATCTGCCGATCCCATCGGCGATGAAGGAGATCAGACCGACCTCCTGGACCGCGCCGACACAAATAAACAGGGTGATGAAGAACACCAGGGTGGTCCAATCGACCGCTTCGATCATCTCCTCGATGTCCGGGCGGATCCAGACCAGCAATGCGGTCGCCCCCAGCAGGGCGGTCACGGCCGGGACGAGATGAATGTGTTCGCCGAAAATAAACAGGGCCAGCATACCGGCTCCGACCACACCGGCCTTCTTGAGGTGGCCGGGCTCGGTGATCTCGGCTCGCTCGGCCAGTTTTTCCAGCAGCAGGGGCGAAATGCCGCCTTGATGCTCCGATTGCAGCCCTTTGCGGAAGATAATTTCGCAATAAATGATCAGCCCGATCAGGGCCACAAACACGCCCGGCGAGAGGTTGGTCAGAAAATCGTTGAACGAGATGCCGGCGTACGAACCGATCAGGATGTTGGTGGGCGTACCGATCAGGGTGATGATCCCGACCACGTTGGAAGCGAAGACTTCCGGCAGCAGCAGGGCCAGCGGGCTGATCCCCAGGCTCAAGGCGATCTGGACGGTGATGGGGGTCATCAACAGCATAGTAGTGACGTTGTCTAAAAAGGCGGAGGCGATCCCGGTGATCAGCATCAGGATGGCCATCAGCAGCCAGGTGCGCCCGCCCGACAGGCGGTAGGCCATGTAAGCCAGCCACTGAAAGATGCCGGTGCGCTCGACCACGGCAATCACGATCATCATGCCCATGATCAGGAAGATCACGTTCCAGTCCACGTAGGTCAGGGCGCGTTGGAAGTTAAAGATGAACAGATCTTCGCGCAGGGTGGGTCCGAGGTAGCTGGCGGCGAACACCAGGGCGGCTCCCAGCAGGGAGGCCAGGGTGTTGTGCAGCTTGCCGTTGGCGATCAGGATCAGGACCACGGCAAAGATCAGGGTTGCGGCCCAGAAGGATAGATCGACTTTGCGCGCCAGGCTGATATCCGCCAGGACCAGGGTCTCGCCGTTCTGGAGCGTGGTGATATCACCGGGACTGAGATCAACCCGGGTGATAGCGAAGTGGGCTCGCTCGACCTGGACCTGATAATTCGCGCCGGACTGCAGCTCGGTGTCGCCCAGTGGCAGGGTGAAGGTGCCATCCGGTTGGGAACCGGTCTGTACCAGGGGTTTGTCGCTGCCGGCAGTTTGCAGGCTGATGGCTGCGCCGGGGACCGGCTCGTTCTGGCGGTCGAGCACCGTGCCCAGGATGATTTTCTCGGTGACCGCCAGGCCGGGCGAGGCGGTTTGGCCCGGCCACAGCCACAGCAGTCCGATCCCGGCCAGCAAGGCCGCGAACAGGCTGATTTTGCGCAACTGCCTCATGGGGAATCGCCTCCGGCGAAGATGACCTTGGCGCCAGTTTCGCGCTCGATCGTGGTCTGGAATGAGGTGATCGCTTCGTTGTCGAAGGTGTCTTTTTTCTCGCCGCCGGCCGGCCGGCCCAGGACGAGGTAGCTGGCTTTCAGCTCGCGGCACAGGGCGGTGATCTCCTCCCGGACGTTGCCCTTGCGGACGATCCCCTGGGCGGAAATTCCTTTCGCCAGGGCGGTCTCGCGGGCGTGCAGCAGGATAAATTCACCCATCTCGTTCATCTCTTCGATCAGAGCCTGCACCCGGCTGACGGTGGTATGGGAGAGAAAATCCACGTTGACGATATACAGGAAATAAATTTCTTCACCGGTTTCGGCAGCCAGACGGATGGCGCGGTCAATCGTCGGGCGGCTGCCGGGGCCTCCACGAATGGCGCTGACGATTCCTGGCATAACAACTCCTTTGGGTAGGGTGGGCCTGTTCATATCACTGGCGTGCGCCCCTTGAAAACCCCCGTGGTTTGGTCGGAATGGTTAAGTTATACCACAACCGTCTGAACCATCAGGATACTGCCCACCCGGTGATACTGGATATTTTTCTCATGAAATAACCAGAGGTTCTGGCAAAATAAGGTGTCAGCGTGGGCAAACGCCCACGCTGACACCTTATTTTGCCATATCCTTCCATATCAATGGGATGGACATGAGTTTCATGAATGAAAGATACCGTATCCCACCCGGGTAGCACCATAGGTATTACTAAAAAGACGCCCAGCCCCTAATCCCCTCCCAAACGGCTTCGCCGCCGGGATGGGGAAATTTGATCATTTATTTATCAGGTGCATAGCTGAGATTGAATAGAGCAGCAGGAAAGATTAAATTTGGGGTTTAACATGGTTGCCACGCCATTTGAGGGTTTAGGGATTAGGTTAAAACAGACGCCCCGGGTTTTACCCGGGGCGCTGGTCCACCTGTGTTACCTGTAAGGAGAAAGTAGGTTAGGTAAAGCTGGTGCGAGCGGTTATGGCGGGAGCGATTATTTCACTCGTACGCTGGTGATGGGGGTCTTGCCGGCGCCAAGCTGAGCCTGGATGCGGACATCCACTCCGGCGGGGATGTCAACCGGGCCAACGCCCATGCTGGGGATTTCCGTGCCGCTCAGCAGGATGCGGATCTGGTAATTGCCAGCCGGCAGGTCAGCTGAGAAGCGATCTTTGAAGCTCAGAGGTAAATTATGCCAGAAGTTGCCATCTTTCGAGACTTCGGCGACCACGGGCAGATCCTTTTCCAGACCGAGGGCCCGGCCGTTAATATTGTGGTAAACCGAAATGTTGAAAGTGTCGTTCGCGGACGCGGTCCGGGTGGTGAAGGCGGCGGCACCAAAGACCAGGGCAGCCAGGGTGAGAACGATCATCAAACGGGAGAGTTTCTTCATTTTTTCTAAATCCTTTCGTAAATTGGTTGTCCAGGTTATTGCTGCTAATTATACGTATTGTATAGATAATGTCAAGGATAATATAGTTAATAGTTAGATTAAAATTGTACATATTGGAGATATTTCTGGCAACAGGGGTATTTGAAAAAACGGTCCACCGGCTGGCGAAAGACGGCCGGAACGACTGCAGTGAACCATGGTTGGCTCCTTTCAACCCGACCAATCCTCCAAAGAGCGGAGATTAGTAACAAAATGTAGGGCTCGCAGGTGCAATTTGCACCTGCGAGCCCTACATTTTGTCTTTGTCTTCTCCGTCCCAGGTGCGAAGCACCGAGGGAAATTTGCATGAGAAGCGTGGACGATCGGATACCACGGTTGAGTGCTGTAGTACCCGCCGGCCTGCGGACCGTTTTTTAAGATTATTCTATTCTGGGGTGTCAGGCGCCAGGCAGGTAGAGATACAACTTAAACCGGGACCTGTCCCCAGGCGTAGAAGGTTGGGACGAACAGCAGGCGGCGGCCTTCCCGGCGGGACTGAAGGTCGAGGGCCTGCAGGCGGGCAAGCTCTTCTACCGGCAGCCTGCCGGCCAGGTCGTCTTGCAGAACGGCCCATTCCAAATTGGCCTCATCCGGGTTGCCCGGGCCGGACCATTGCCCGCCCATCACGCCCGTTTCGACCTCCCTCAACCCGGCCGAGTAGAGCAGGGCGCGCAGGCGCCGGCCTAGCAGGGGATCGGCCCCCTGGCGGCGCAGGGCAGCGGCCTGGCCCTCGCCCAGCCGGGTAAGCTCGACTGGATAATCGATCCGGCCACCGTAATCCGGCTCGGCCAGAAGCAGCAGCGAGCCGCCCGGACGGGTGACCCGGGCGAGCTCGCGCAGAGCCTGGAGCGGGTCGGGCAGCCACAGCAGTACGAAGTGGCACAGGCAGGCGTCGAAACTGGCGGGGGCCAGCGGCAAGCGCAGGGCATCGGCCTGCAGCAGGGACAGTTTGTCCAGGGCTGCTGTGTGGCGCCGGGCAAATCGCAGCCGCCCCGGGTCGATATCCAGGGCGGTGATGGCAGCCGGACTGAAAGCCCGCAGCTCGGGCTCTAAAACCCCGGTCCCGCAGCCCAGATCCAGCAGGCGGGCCATGTGATCCAGGCCAGCTTTGCGGAACAGGTAGGCCCGCAGGTCGCGGGTCCAGCGGGCTTGCTGGGTATAGCGGGCGTGCCAATCCTGGGCAGTTAACATTCGGGATCTCAGAGCGGACAGGGATCAGCCCAAAGCGGTTTCGCCGCGGAAACGGCCCAGGCGTTCCTCCAGCCGGGCCAGCAGGGCTGCCGAAACGCCGGTCAGCACCAGGTAGAGCAAGGCCACCAGGATCCAGATCTGGAATGCCCGGAAAGTGGCGGCGATAATAATCTGGCCGTCGCGGGTCAGCTCTTCCACACTGATAACAGCCAGCAGGGAGGTGTCTTTCAGGCTGATGATGAACTGGTTGCCCAGGGAAGGCAGCGCTACCAGCATGGCCTGCGGACCGATCACATACCGGATGGTCTGGACCATGTTGAGGCCCAGTGATCGGGAGGCTTCGATCTGACCGCGTGGGATAGCCTGCAGGGCACCGCGGATGATTTCACCGAAATAAGCGCCCGAGTTGATTGCGATCGCCACTATGCCGGCAGTAAAGGGATCGATGGGATGCTGGATCAGGTTGGGGATGCCGAAAAAGATGAAAAAGATCTGGACGAGCAGGGGGGTACCGCGAATGATCAGTACATAATAACGGGCGATGCGGTTGGCGATCGGGATTTTATAGGCCCGCACGACCCCAGTCAGCAGGCCGAGCGCGAACCCCAGGCTGACCCCAATCATGGTGATCCGGATGGTCTCGAGGGCTCCGCGCAGTAACCTGGGCAAGTACTGGATGGCGATTTGTAAAAAGTTATCGAACATGGCGTATCCTGGGGGTGGGATCTTTCGGATACTCTGTGAGAGATTTCCAGATTTGGAGGTGTGAGCTTGCAGACGCAAGCTCACACCTCCAAATCTGGGTGCTACCCCAGATATTCCCAAAGACCAAAATGAAGCCTGCTTCCGGCCGGGTCCGCTCACCCATCATTGAACGGGCCCGGCCGGCTCCTGACGAAATGGTTTCAGAAAGATCCTTTAAAGGGTGAAGGGCAGCCTGTCGTTTGGCAGGGCGACAGGCAGTTCAGCACCTGCGCCTATTTAAGATCAATATTCACCGGGCACCTGAGCGGGTTGGACCCCGAACCATTTTTCGTACAACTGGCCATAGGTGCCGTTTTTGGCCAGCTCGAGCAGGGCATTGTTGACCACTTGTAGAGTCTCCGCCTGGCCGGAAGGCACGGCGATGCCGTAATCGTCGCCGGTCAGCAGGTCGCCGACCACTTTAAGGGTGCCGGGGCCTTCGGAGGCGATGTAGTAGCGCAGGGTCGAATTGTCATTGATCGTGGCGTCCACATTACCGTTAATGACTGCCAGGTAGGTGTCGTTGTTGCTGTCGAAAGTCTTGATCTCGATCTCGTCCGCATAGGGCAGCTCGCGGATGAAAGCATCTCCGCTGGTGCCGATCTTGACGGCGATGGATTTGCCCTTCAGATCTTCCGGATTGACGATATCGGCGTTATCAGGCTTGACCGCCAGCACCAGACCGGTGCGGAAGTAGGGGATCGAGAAATCGATTACTTCTTCGCGCTCAGGCTTGATGGTCATGGCGGCGATGGCCATGTCCACCTGATTGGCCTGCAGGGCCGGGATGATGCCGTTGAAATCCATGGCGCGCGAATCGATCTTGAAATTACCGACCTCGGCGATGGCATTCAACAGGTCCAGATCAAAGCCGGTGTAGGTGTCATTCTGTAAGAATTCAAACGGGGGGAAATTGACATCATGCGCCACCACCAGGGTCTTGCCTCCCAGACCATCACCGCCGACGCCGGCGCTGGGCGCTTCAGTCGCCTGGGCGCAGCCGGCCAGCAACAGGCCGAACACCAGAATGAAAACCAGATACAGGTAGGTCGATCGCTTCATCTTCTTCTCCTTTTGACTTTAACAAATAAATGGGTAGCTGGGTCCCTCCGGGCTGATGGGTTAGCCCAAAAAAGGTGTGGTTCGGGCGCATGCCCCCACGCACACCTTGAGGATAGGCGAGATTATAACATGCAGGCGGTATGGTGAAACATGGCGCTGCCTGATATTAATCTTTTTGGCTGAACAAGCGACATACTGCCCACCCCCTAACCCCCTCCCTGGCGGCTTCGCCGCCGGGATGGGGAATTTCATCGAAAAACGGGCCTGCAGCCTGGCGTTCGCCAGGCTGCAGGCCCGTTTTTCGATTATTTATCAGGCAATGGCCGAGACTGATTTCAGGGAAAATCAGGAGTTCGGTCAGCGCGCTTTAGCTGCGGCCCAGATTTTGTCCCAGGGATCGTTCAGGAAATTGCCCAGCACCTGGTTAAAGCCCTGGCCGGGCAGCACGTCGCCATCCGGTTCGACATACAACCAGGCCCGCCCGGCGCCATCAACCTGTTCATCGTTCTCCAGTTCCAGAGCGATCGGGTTAGCAGCCGAATAAGGGGCCGGCAGGTTCCAGACCAGTTCCAGGTCGAGCATGGCGGCGTGATCGGCGGCGGCCTGCATGGCCGGGATCAGCTCCGCAGTGGCGGCGCTGAGCGAGACAGCCGGCACGCCAAATCGGGCGATCCGGTCCAGGATGCCCGCCAGGCGATCGTGATTAGCCTGGGTGACGGTCAGGTGGACGGCGACAAACAGGTCTACATCAATGACGTTATGCAGAGCGGTCCAGTACTGGTCTGCCTCGGGATCGAAGACCAGCATCAGGTGATCCAGGCCGGTTTGGAGCAGTTGATCCAGGTAGGGCTTTTCGGCCATGAGCAGTCCGTTGGTCAGCAGGCCGCTGACCATGCCGTTGATCTCGGCGTGGTCCAGCAGTTCGATCAGATCGTCGCGCAGGGTAGGCTCACCGCCGGTGAAGACCACGTGCGGGATGCCGGCCTGCCAGGCTTTATCCATGACCGCTTTCCACTCGCCGGTGGTCAGTTCACGGCTGACTCGCTTGATCGGGGCCGATTTGGGCGCTTCGCCGGCCGGGAGCTTATACGTCAGAGCGCAGTCCAGGCGGTAAGGCGCGCTCGATCTCGCCGCTGAAAGGCGTCTGGCGGTCGAAATCCAGGTAACTGACCGGGTCCAGGTCAACCGTGCTGACCAGACTATCCAGGCGGTCGCTCAGGTACTGGTAATCCTGGCGGGCCACGACTTCGTCCACCTGGTAGCGGGAGGCGAATTCTTTGACGGCCTGCTCGGTGGGATAGCCCTTGACCAGGTAGTAGGCAAACTCGGCGGCGGTCTGGTTCAGGTGCAGCACGGTGGCGGCGTTGACGATCAGCACGCCGGAGCCGTCCGGCTCAATCCGCAGGTGCAGGCGGTAATTGCGGGGATCGTTTTGAGGGGCCAGGTAACTATAGATCCCGGGCTTGATCGGCTGGGCGGATTTGAAGACATTGCGGATCGATTGGAGGATGGATGGCATGGCTTGCTCCTTACAGCTTTAGCGGAGTTTGTTTAGCTACCTGGTTGGCGGGTTTTGCCAACCAGGTAACCCATTAATCGTTTTGGGGGTGCAGTGGACAGCCACCGCCACACTCGGCCAGCAGGGCGCAATCGTGACATTTTTCGGCCACGTAACGGCGTTCGCGCAGGCTGACAGACAGCTCGTGGTTCCAGATCGAATCCCAGGAATCATTCAGCAGGTTGCCGAGCGGCTGATAGTACGACTGGCAGGGCAGGACGGCTCCGTCCGGCTCCACGCACATATTATACAGAGCGGCGGTGCAGCCCTTGACGCCCAGCTCCAACTGCATCGGGTCGAAATGGCAGTACTGGGTGGGGGTGTACCAGATCAGGCGCTGGCCATGGGCTTCGGTGTGCTGGCGGGCCAGATCGAGCAGAGGCGGCAACTGGCTTTCGGCCAGGCCGGTGCCGACGGTTGCGCCATGGCCGGCGTAAATCAGGGCGTTCAACCCAACGGTCGGCACGCCTTCTGAGGATAGAAACGCCAGGGTTTCGGCCAGGCTGGCGGCATTCTCCTGCAGCATGGTGGTGTTGGTCATCACGTACAAGGGCGTCTCGAGCACATTGCGCAGCCCGGCGATGGTTTGCTTCCAGGCGCCGCGGGCCTGCACCATGCGATCGTGGATGGCGGGATCGTGCGACTCGACCGTGATCTGAACGTGGTCCAGGCCGGCCTCCACCAGCCGCTGGACGAAACGGGCGTCGCTCAGGCGGCGGGCGTTGGTGTTTACGCCGGTGATCTGGCCGTTGCGCTCGGCGTGGGCGATCAGCTCGGGCAGATCGTCCCGCAGGGTGGGCTCGCCGCCGGTGAAGACGATGTGGGGGATGCCGATCTCCCAGGCCCGGTCGATGACCCGCTTCCAGTGCTCAGTGTCCAGCTCGGGGAAGCTGCGGGCCCGGGCGTTGTAACAGTGGGCGCAGTCGTTGTTGCAGCGGTAGGTCAGGGCCAGGTCCAGGCGGTAGGGGGCGGAGGGACGGGCGGAGAAGGGGGTCCGGATTTCGAGGTCCATCTCGTGGATCGGGCAGGCGCCGTCGGGGCGGATGAGCTGGTCGAAATCGGCGACGAACTTCGCATAGTCGTCCTGGGCCTGCGGGCCGGGCACCTGGTACAGCCGCGTCAGGCTGGCAACAGCCTCAGCCGGAGGCGTTTCTTCCAGGAACAGGTGAGCCATGTGGGCCGCTGTCGGGTTGAGGTGCAGCACCCGGTTGGCGTTGACCAACAGCAGACCGCTGCCGTCCGGATCGATCCGCAGGTGAATGCGGCTGCGCTCGCCGGGCGACTGGCGATCATAATGGCGCAGCCCGGGCTCCAACCCGGCCGGGCGGGGAGCGCTGGAGCCGGGGCTGACAAGCCCTAAGACCCGGGCCTGCCACTGGTGGATTTGCTGGCGTATACCGTTAAAATTCATCACTACCATTCCTAATCGATTTAGCGGCCGCCCCCGGCACAGGCGCAGGCACAGCCGGCGCAAGCGCAGGCGCAGGCACAGCCACCACCCCCACCGCCGCGCGAGCCGCTGCTGGAGGGCGGTGGCGGGGGATTGGTCTTGTTGGTGATGCCGCTGGTAAAGTCGGTCAGGTTGCCGACTACTCCGGCCGCGAAGGCCTGGGTGCCATTGACCACCGAGGCGGCGAAGTCGGAGCCGGGCAGGTGAGGCATGGAGATCCCCCCACCGCCGCCTCCGCCGCTGCCGGTGCTGACGGGCGTGCTGGCGGCCCGGCCGTAGCCGGGATCATAGCGGCCCCACCAGATCGGCACGAACACCGGCCCGCCCGAGAAGGTCCGGCGGGTGCGCTCGTCGTAATCCCGGTCGAGCATGGTCCATTCCATGACTTCGTTGTATTTCTCGCTCTTGACTTCGGGGGTATCGGCGGCTTCTACCTGGGCCCAGGCACGCTGCATGATGTCCTTGTAATAAGCCACCGTCTCTTTGCGGCTGAAGCCTTTCATCTTGTTGGCCACGCCTTTGACCAGGGAGGTCATGGCGCTCTGTAGCTTGGCCCGGCGGGCGCTGGTCTTGGTCTCTTGGAAGGCCTGTAAAAAGTCGGACTCGTAATCCCGCAGGCCGTCGGGCAGCGGGTCGACCACATCCAGCTTGAGGGGATCGCGGCTGACCACGGAGGCGGCGTCCTTCTTGATGACCGCGAACAGGATCATGGTCAGGATCTTGTCCATCGGCTCCTGCAGCAGGATGGCGGCTTCGATGGCGGTCAGGCCGCGCTTGATGCCGTGGCCTTCGATGCTGATCTTGGGCGGCAGGTACTGCAGCTTGCGCTGCTGGGCGCTGCGGTTCGAGACGTAGATGATGAAGACGATCAGGCCCATGAAGCCGATGCCGGGCAGGCAGTTCAGCAGCCCGCCGAAAAAGGCCAGCAGGGGCGCAAACGGGTTGGGCCGCACGATGGCGCTGTCGGGTACATATTTGGCCGGGAAGGAGGCCCCGAAATCATACTCGCGGGTGGCGCTGGCGTTCTGGTTGATCCAGGTATAGGTCACCTGGCCCTTATCGTCCAGGGAAGTGGCGGGCTGGCTGGGGAAACCGGACGGGGCGCTGTGCCAGCGGCCTTCATCCGGCTTGACCCCGGGCGGCAGGTGGAAGCTGACCGCCAGGTCGGTGGTGCCGTTGACGAATTTGGAGTCGAACCAGGTCGGGGCGAACACCGCGCTGACGTAGGTATCATCTGATGTGTCCGGGTACAGCACTTTGCTGACCGTACCGATGAAGACGTGCACTGTGCCGGTCTGGCCCGGCTGGATGGCGTTGGCCCCCAGGCCGAGGGCCGGCCCGTAATCGACGTAAGGTGAATCCTGGATGTCGGTGATGGCCTGGCCGTTCACATCGGCGTAGATGCTCTGGCGGTCGTAGTTGTTGTTCGGCAGCCCGACGTCGACGTAATCGATCGGGTCGGCGAAGGTGGAATTGGTGAAGACCATCACGTAATCGATCGATTCGGTACCGTCCTCGTTCCAGTAGACGTTGACGGTCATCTTGTCCAGGCTGAAGTAGTAGGTCTGGGCCAGGGCCGTGCCCGGCAGGACCAGCACCAGCAGGATTGTCAGCAGCAGGAATGTTTTGGTCAATTTGGTTTTCATTGGACACCTGTTAGCGATAAAGGGAGGACAAACGAACCGAAAAACGCGCCAAAGGCGGTGCAGCCCACCCGGGCGGGACCGCCGGGGAGCCTCACCACTTGGGTTCTTCAGTGAGCTGGTAGGTGGTCTGGCAGTAGGGGCAGGTCACCTGGGGCGCTCCGGCGACCATCTTGATGTCTTTGGCAGACAGGACCCCCCCGCAGGATTTGCACTTGAGGGTATCCAGAGAGACGTTGGCGGGCAAGTCGATGTTCAGGGTCACATTGTCGCCGGCCTGGCTGGCGGGTTTCTGGCGACTGCCGAACCAGATCAGGCCAAAGCCGATCCCGACGCTGATCAAGCCGATCAGGATCCAGCCGGTTGAGCCGTTGGGGCTGAAGGCGCCCCAGATGAACAGCACGCCGAAAAAGATCAGGATGGCGGCGGCGATATAGGCGATGATTTTGATAGCGGACATGGTCACCTCTCTTTGTTGAACCGGGGTTGGACTGGATCAGCCTGGCGACAAGCAAGGTTGCAAGCTTTTATCCAACTTCATTAGTTTACTGGTTTTTCGGCGGGCTGTCATCTGATATCCTTCCTGTGTTTGTCATATTTGGGCAGGGCAGCGCGCTATGATGGCAGCCGGTGGTTGCACGCGAATGCAAACCGATCCATTAAGTATCTACGCAGATATGGGGGTTTGGTTTCTGGAGAAAGAGGCGAAGCTATCTGTCTGTGATCAAAAATAAAAAAGGTATCGACTTAGCCCGATGTAAAAATGTGGGCGATATGGGGTGTGCGTGGCGGCAGCCGCCCGCCGCCCAAATCAAAATTTGGGAGATTTCTACGACTGTGACATTGTCAAGGTAGTTACGAAAAAAGACTTGATTAAAAGAGATTAATCTATTATTATAAAAAGGATAATGATGATCGAAATAATCTTATACCTATATTGGCAAGATTATGCTCAGGATGTACCGTTTCGCGCGTATGGTGAACTCACCGTACGCGTTTTTTAGAGAAGGAGGTTAAGTTAGCAAATTTTTCTGGCTTTACGATGTAAGCAGATCGAACGACGATACGAGCTTTTTCTAAAGGAGTCCCACGCATGAAACGGAATGTGATTACAGCATTTGCCATCCTCGTCTTACTCTTTGGCATATTGCCGAGCGGCGCCGGAGCGTTCCGGTCCGCTTCCCACGGGGCGGTCGATTTACCGGATGCAGCCGCGAAACCCGACAATCTCCCGCATCCTTTGGGTACCCAACAGGCGGCATTAAAACAACAGGCGCTGGATGCAAAACTGAATGGAAAGGCCTATGGCCGGACCACGAAGTTGCCCGCGGCCAGTATGTCGAACTTGAACGAACCGGTGAAGACTCGATTTTTACGGTCCTGGGTGAGTTTAGCGATTTCCCGCACAACAATATTGCCCAACCTGATCGGTCTGTTGACAACACCACCTACTGGGTGCCAGATTTCAGCCAGTCTCATTATAAAGATATGCTTTTCTCGGATGCCCCAGGCGCAAATTCGATGCGGAACTTCTACATCGAGCAATCATCCAACCGTTATGCCGTTAACGGTGCTGTAACGGACTGGGTTACTGTTCCAGGAATTGCCACTTCTTACGATGATGATCTGGGTGGAAATTCGGTCTGGAATTTCCTGGCCGATTCTTTGAACGGCTGGTACGCTGATCAGCTCGCGGACGGGAAGACGCCGGCTGAAATCGATGCTTATCTGAGCCAGTTTGATGTCTGGGACCGCTATGACTCGGACGGCGACGGCAATTTCGATGAACCGGATGGCTATATTGATCACTTCCAGTCGATCCATGCTGGCGAGGGCGAGGAAGCCGGCGGCGGCGCCTGGGCGGGCAGGCTATCTGGAGCCACCGCTGGTATGCGCGGTATAACCTGATCGGCAGCGCCGGGCCTTCCCCGGATTACCTGCTTGGCGGTGTCCAGATCGGTAATTCCAGTTATTGGATCGGCGATTACACGATAGAGCCGGAAAATGGCGGCGTTGGCGTCTTCACACACGAGTTCGGCCACGATCTGGCCTGCCGGACCTTTACAACACCGGCAGCGGTCCTGAGAATTCGACCGGATTTTGGACCTTGATGTCTCCGGCTCCTGGCTGGACGACGGCGGGGATCAAATCGGAAAATAGTATGTGAGATATGGTATTTTTGTTTTTGGTTTGGTTGAGATAGGTTGGGTTGATGTTTGGTTGGTAGTGATGTTTTGTTTTGATTTTAGTTTTTGTTTTTTGGTTTAGTTAGTGGGGTTTATTTAGTTAGTTTTGTGAGAGTTTGTTTTTTATTGTTAGATGGGTTATTTTTGGTTGTTTTGTTATTTAGTGAGGGTGAGTGGGTTTGGATTATTTTTGTTGTTTGTTTTATAGTTTTGATCGTTGTTTAGTTGAGGTAGTAGTGATAGTTATGTTGGTTTGTTTAGTTTTTCTTGTTTGGGTGTGTGTTAGATTTTTGTTTATTTGGAATGTAAAGAAGGGAATATGCTGAGTGCTAGTTCTTTTATGTTGATTTTGTTTTGTTTTGTTTATTTTGTTTTGGCGAGATGAGTTTTTTTTGTTTTTTTTAGTGTTTTGAGATGTTGTTGTTTTTTTTTTTGTGTTTTTTGTTTTTTTTTGGTTTTTTTGTTTTGGTAGTTGGTGTTTATTGTTTTTTTTTGATGTTGTTGGTTGTTGTTTTTTGTTTTTTGTTAGGTTTGTGTGTTTGTTTGATTGAGTTGATGTTATTGTTGTTGGTTTTGTTGAGTGAGTTTTTTTGTATTTATGTTTTGTTGTTTTGTTTGTTTTTGTTTTTTGTTTTTTTTTTGGGTGTTGTTGTTGTTTTTTTTTTTTTGTTTTTTATTGTTTGGTTGTTTTGTTTGGGTGTGTTTGTTTGTTTTGTTTGTTTTTTTTTTTTTTTGTTTTTTGGTTTGGTTGTTTGTTTGTTTCGTTTTTTGTTAGTTGAGTTGTTTTTGTTTTTTTTTTTGTTTTTTTTGTTTGTTTGTTTTTTGTTTTTTGTTTTTTGGTGTGATTTGTTTTTTTGTGAGTGTTTGTTTGTTGTTTTTGTGTTTTTTTTTTTTTGTTGTTGTTTTTTGTGTTTGTGTTTTTTTTTAGTTTTTTTGTCTTTTTTTTTTTTTGTGTTTGGTGTTATCGTCTGTTTTTTTGTTTTTTTGGTTTTTTTCTCTTTTCGTGGTTGGGTTTTTTGTTTTGGTTTTGTTTTCTGTTTTTTTCTGTTTGCTTTGTGTCTTGCTGTGTGTGTTGTTGTGTTTGAGGTTTTCTGTTCCTAGTTGTTTGTTTTTTTTTGTCTTCGTGTGTTTTTTTGTTATAGATTTGTTGTGTTATTTATGTTTTTGAATGATTGTTATATATGATCGTGGGGGGAAGAAAGGATGGTCGGCTGATGATTTATTGGCAATTACTCGTATTCCTGCAGCAATTTCGGCACCTGCTCGGCGATCTGGTCGCGGACCGAGCGGAATTCCGCCAGCACCTGGTCTGGCGTACCGGCGGCTTTGGCCGGGTCCGGGAAGCCCAGGTGGACTTTGCGGCCTCGGCCCAGCCAGACCGGGCAGTTCTCGGCGGCGTCGTCGCAAACGGTCACCACCAGGTCGAAATCCTTTCCCCGCCAGACATCGGTCGATTTGGATTGGCCCTGATGGTGGATGCCCAGTTCGGCCAGCACCTGCAGCGCCAGCGGATGGACCTGGCCGGACGGTTGGGTGCCGGCGCTGAAGGCCTGCCAGCGCTCGCCCAGGCGGGCGTTAACCAGGGCTTCGGCCATCTGCGAGCGGCAGGAATTGCCGGTGCACAAAAACAGGACGGTGCGGCGGTGATCCTGCGTCATCTTAGGACCGCTGCAGCTCGTCGTCGGTGACGTCGATCTCTTTCATCTCGCCCGAGGCGATGTAGATGGTACGCTCGCAGATATTGGTCACCCGGTCGGCCATGCGCTCCAGGTTGTGAGCAGCCCACATCAGGGTATTGGCCTGGTCGATGATGGCCGGCTTCTGCATGATGAGGGTGACCAGCTCGCGATAGACCTGGTTGTAGAGATCGTCGACTTCGTCATCCCGATCCGGGATCTGGCGGGCAGTTTCGGCATCGGCGGCGATGAAAGCCCCGACCGCCTGGTGCAACATCTCGACTGCGATCTCGGCCATGCGGGGGATATCGATCAGCGGCTTGACGTGCGGTTCGCTGCCGATCATCTGGGTGATGTGGGCGATGCCTTTGCCGTAATCGCCGATGCGTTCCAGCTCGCTGGTCACTTCCAGGATGGAGGCCAGCAGGCGCAGATCGGTCGCCATGATCGGCTGCTGGGTGGCGATCGTCACCATGGTCTCATTTTCAATCTCAAAGCGCTTGGCATTGATGATCTCATCATCCCTGTACAGGCGTTTGGCAGTTTCCACATCGTGATTCTTGAGGGCCTCGACCGAGGCCACGATCGCCTGCTCCACCATACTGTCCAGGATCAGGACCTCGTCCCGTAAATGTTTGATCTTACGATCGAGTGTTTCGCGTGCCATATCAACTATCCTTCCCTGTAAATAAATTACCTCTCCAGGAAATTCTGTAGGAGGTCCAACCCCTGGAATTCCCAAAGAACCTAAATAAATTGACTGCCGTCCGTTGGTCCGGCCTGAACGAATATCCTGCTTTCCAGGCCGCCTAACCGAAGCGCCCGGTGATGTAATCCTCGGTCACTTTTTTGCTCGGATTGGTGAAAATCTGTTCGGTTGGCCCGAATTCCATCAGGACGCCGGCCCGGTCTTCATCCATATTGAAGAAGGCGGTGGTATCCGAGACCCGGGCGGCCTGCTGCATGTTGTGGGTGACGACGATGATGGTGTAGTCTTCGGCCAGCTCGCGCATCAGCTCTTCGATCTTGAGGGTGGCGATCGGGTCGAGGGCCGAGGCTGGCTCGTCCATTAATATTATATCCGGTTTGATGGCAATCGTCCGGGCGATGCACAGGCGCTGCTGCTGCCCGCCGGACAGGGACAGGCCGCTCTGGTCGAGCTTATCGACGACTTCGTCCCACAGGGCGGCGTCGCGCAGGGATCGCTCGACCAGTTCGTCCATATCGCCGCGGTAGCCGTTGATGCGGGCACCCCAGGCGATATTTTCGTAAATGCTTTTGGGGAAGGGATTGGGTTTTTGGAACACCATCCCGATCCGGCGGCGCAGCTCAACCGGATCAACATCCTTTTCGAGGATGTTCTGGCCATGGAAGAGCACCTGGCCTTCGGCGTGGGAGGAGGGGACCAGCTCATTCATGCGGTTGAAAGAGCGCAGTACGGTGCTCTTGCCGCAGCCCGATGGGCCGATGATGGCGGTGATCTTGTTGCGCTCAATTTTAAGATTGACATTTTTCACGGCGCGGAAACTGCCATAGTAAACCGATAAGTCTTTCGCTTCGATGGCGATTTTCCCGTTGGTAGAGGCGGCGACGACAGGCGGGGAAGTCAGGGTTTGGGTTAAATTCATATTTTTCAGCCTTTCAGTTTGGCGGTGCGGTACTGGACCCACAGGCGGGTCAGGATATTGACCGCCAGGACCAGGATCATCAGCACCAGGGCGACGGTCCAGGCCTGGTCGACCCGTTCGGGGTAGGGCATCTGGGAATACTTGTACAGGGTCAGGGGCAGGGAATCGGTCGGCTGCTCGATGACCTTGACGAAGATCTGGAAGGGATTCAGCCCGGTGGCGGCCCCGGCCTGGATGATCTGGACCGACATTGTAGCGCTCGTTGCCCAGGGCGGTGAACAGCAGCGGGGCGGTCTCGCCGGAGGCGCGGGCCAGGCCAAGGACGATGCCGGTGATGATCCCGTTCAGGGCGGCCGGCAGCAGGATATTGAGCGAGGTGCGCCATTCCGGCGCGCCCAGGCCCAGGGCGGCTTCCCGCAGGGTGGAGGGGATCAGCTTGAGCATCTCTTCGGTGGTGCGGATGATGGTCGGCAGCATCAGGATGCTGAGGGCCACCCCGCCGGCCAGGGCCGAGTAATGGCCCTGCTGCTTGACGATGAAGGTGTAGCCAAACAGGCCGACCACAATCGAAGGCACCCCGGCCAGCACGTCGGTCCCAAAGCGGACGGCGATCCCCAGCGGGGTGTTGGGTTTCTGGGCGGCGTAAATCGCGGCCAGCAGACCGGGGGGAATGGCGAAAAAACCCGCCAGCAGGGTCAGGACGATGGTACCCTGGATGGCGTGCAGCACCCCGCCGCCAGCCATGCCCAACGGGCGCGGCATCTGGGTGAAGAAAGCCAGGTTCAGGTTGGCGCCGCCGCGATAGATAACGTAGCCGATGATCCAGAACAGGGGCACCAGGGCCAGCAGGGTCAGCAGGCCGGTCAGGCCCAGCATCAGGCGGTTTATCAGCTTGCGCCGGGATAAATGGGAAGCGCTGCGCGAAAACCCCTGGACCCGGGCGCCGGTGGTGGTTGAAGTTGCGCTCATGCGGGCGCCTCCAGCAGATTTTTATGAACCATACGCCTTATGATTGAATGACAATCGTAGCGGATCGTAGCGTTCATGCGCGGGCCTCCTGCGGCGTTTTGCGGGCCACCCGCCAGACTAAATAGCGGGCGATCATGTTCAGGATCAGGGTCATGATGAATAAGACCAGGCCGACCTCGATCAGGGCCTCGGTGTGCAGCTGAGTGACGGCTTCGGCGAACTCGTTGGCGATGATCGAGGACATGGTATAGCCCGGACGCAGGATCGAGAGCGAGCCCTCGATGCTGTTGCCGATCACCATGGTGACGGCCATGGTCTCGCCCAGGGCCCGTCCGAATCCCAGGATGACGGCCCCCAGGATGCCCGAAAGACCGTAGGGGACCAGGATCTGGCTGATGGTCTCCCACTGGGTTGCGCCCAGGGCGTAGGAAGCCTCCCGCTGGGAATTGGGGATGGCCAGGAAAACGTCGCGTGAGACGGCCGAAATGGTGGGGATGATCATGATCGCCAGGATCAGGCTGGCGGCCAATCGGCTGGCGCCGCTGGCCGGCATGGGCCCCTGGAAGAAGACCCCCAATAAGGGAATTGGGCCAAGGGAATTTTGGAGGAAATTGCCAAGGGGATAAACTACCTGGGGCAGGAAGATGAAAATGCCCCACAGGCCGTAAACCACGCTGGGGATGGCGGCCAGCAACTCCACCATCCAGCCCAGCGGCACCCGCAGCCAGGCCGGGCTGAGCTCGGCCAGGAAGACTGCGATCCCCAGGCTGACCGGTAAGGCCAATATCAGCGCCAGGAGCGAGGTCTGCAGGGTGCCGTAGATGAACGGCCAGCTCTGGAATTTATCGAATACCGGGTTCCAGGTGCTTTCGGAACCGGGCAGGATGAAGCTCCAGCCAAAGGTCGCCCGGGCGGCGCTCGAGTCGCGCCACAGCAGCCAGCCGATCGATACCATCAACACAAAAACGGCGAAAGCGGTGAGGTTCAGCAAGCTGAACCAGGGCCGGTCGCCGTGGTGGAGGAGTTTTTGCAGGCGGTGCTTCCATGCAGAAAGCCTGTTATCAGATATCGTTTGCATTTAGCCTACTTTTTAGTGTCTACCTTGATAATGTCAGATTCATAGAAATCTCCCAAATTTTGATGTGTGTGGCGGGCGGCCGCCCGCCACACACATCAAAATTTGGGTAACCTTTATTCATGTGACATTGTCGAACTACTCAGGCTTGGGGATGAAATTTAAATGATGGTGTTGTCGCGGCAAACTGCCGCAACAACACCATCATTTTGCCCGTATCTACGGGCGGGTCCGCAGACCATGACGTAACCCAAAGCCATTCGTCAATCAAGGGTTCAATTGCTCGACAGGACGGCCTGTCCGTTGCAGGTCACCTGGCTGAGTTTATCCATGACCAGGCTGCGGACGTTTTCGGGCAGCACGGCGTAGCCGAGATCGGCGGCCCGGCTGGCGGCGCCCTCGTCGGTCAGGGTCCAGTGGATATAATCCATCAGTTTCTGGGCCTTAAGGCAGTCTTCCATGCTGGTGGTGTGCAGGATCAGGTAGGTATAGCCGGCGATCGGCCAGCTGCCGGCGCCTTCGCCATCGACGATGTTGGTGGTCAAGCGGTCATCGAAGCTGCCGGCGAAATCGGCCATGGCGGACTGCAGGGAGTCGGCGTTGGCGCTGACGGTCGCGCCGGACTTGTTGACCAGCTGGGCGAAGGTGATGCTGTTGGAAACTGCGTAGGAAAGCTCAACGTAGCCGATGGCGTTGGGGGTGTTCTGGACGGCGGCGGCCACACCGGCGTTGCCTTTGCCGCCGATACCGTTGCCGGCTTTGTCAACCGGCCATTCGACCGAGGAGCCGGCCCCGACGTTGTCCGCCCAGTCCTGGCTGAAGGCCGCCAGAGCCTTGGTGAAGATCTCGGTGGTGCCGGAACCGTCAGAGCGGTGAGCGACCGAAATGGGGGCGTCGGGCAGTTTGTCGGCCAGGCCCGGGTTGAGGGCCAGGATGGCGGGATCGTTCCAGGTGGTGATGGTCGCCAGGTAGATGCCGGACAGGGTGGCGCGATCCAGGACCAGGACCGGGTCATCGGCCGTCAGGCCTGCGATATTGTAGATCGGCACGACCGCGCCGGCCAGCATGGGGTACATTTGCAAGTCGCCGCCGGCCTGGTATTCTTGGTCACTCAGCAGCGAGTCGGAACCGGCAAAGTCCACGGTGCGATCGACGATGGCTTTCTTGCCGCCGCCCGAGCCGATGCCCTGGTAGTTGACCACAACCGCCGGGTCAACGTACTGGTAAGCGTAGGTCCATTCGGTGTAGACCGGCAGGGGGAAAGTCGCTCCGGCGCCGTTGATCTGGACCGATCCGGCCGGCAAGGAGGCCGGCTGCGCATCCGCTCCGGTGGCGGCGGGGGCCTGGGCGGCGGGACTGGCGCAGGCGGCAAGCATAAACGCGATCATCAATAAAATGGATAATCCGGCGTATTTCTTGTTGAGCATGTTATTTTCTTCTCCTAAGATTTTTTGTAACTACTCGCCAATGCCTGTATCTCATACTCAGGCCTGAGCAGATACGATTTGTTAATTGATCCTCTTGTATTTTTTCATATTGAAGGATAGCACGCCAACTTTAACAACCCGGCAAGGGGTGGTTAATGCTTGATCAACGGCATGTAAACGTTTGTTTAACAAAATGGATGGGGTGTAAGCGTGAAAAAATGTGTGCGTGAGAGCGTTCGCTCTCACGCACACATTTTTTCACCAATTACTTGTTCGAAGCTGCTTGACGGGCCGGGGGTTGTGATCTAGAATTTTTATGTACATACTTTCAAGCGCGGGCCACAGGCCCGAACGGGAGGCGCAGGATGCAGTCACCGAAACTATTTCGGCCGATGTTTACCATGGGGATTATCGTGACGTTCGGGGGGGTGATCACTTACCTGCTGGTGCCGGGGATGCGCGCCACCTTTGGCGGCGTGGTGATCATGCTGGTGCTGGTGCTGTTAGGCGTGGCGGCGATCGTGTGGGACCTGTACCGCTTGGGGCAGGAGATCAAAGCCATGGAGCAGGCCAATAAGAAAAATCAAGGCGGAGACGCCGGGCCGGAGGCGTAAACCGCGCTCGGGCCATTTACCACAACGCAGGTGATGGGGACTTCAGGGCTAGCTGATAGCTTTCGGCAGGCTGGCCGGCTCGGCGATCTCCCATTATTGTGAAAAACGGGCTGTAAGGCTGGCGAAAGCCAGCCTTACAGCCCGTTTTTTCGAATAACCCTTGTCCGGAATGGACAAGCTAGTTCTATGAGCGGCGTTTGCGCCTGGAATGCAGGTCTGGGGAATCGTGGCGGACTTCGGCGCGGACTTTGTTGCGGTAATCGACCCCCATCGTGATCACCAGGGCGGCTACCACGAATACCAGGAATAAAAGGGGAGAAATCATTTCAGGGCTCCAATGCTTTTGAATCTCTTATCGAGTGATTGTCGCTAAGTATGAACATTCCCCCGCTTGGGGTCAGGGTGTTGCCCAGGATCAGGCTCCCGGTCCATAAATGGAACTATTCTACTTGCGATACCTTCAGTTTATAACTATAACAGGTCAACTTAATAAGATGATAAACGTCAGATTAACGTTCAGGAATAACCGGATCCTTCGGAAACTTGGGAGAGGGGCAGCCCCCAGGAATTCCTGGAGACCCAAATAATCGCTTGAACGTCCGGCCCAATCTCGGACCGGCTGTTATTGCACCCAGGCTGAAGGCGCATACGGGCAAACATCCAGCAAACCGTCGATATGGACCTGCACCTGGAGTTCTTCGGCGCTGATGAAGGCCTCGATATCCGGGCAGGCTTTGACGGTCACCAGCTGCAGGCTGTGGTCATCGGCCCGGCGCAGGAAAAACAGGAATTTCTCCGGGATGACCCGGGTGTCATGGAGCTGGATGTATACCGGCTCCTCGATCCGCCAGCCTTTGTCCAGGGCGGACACCAAAAGGACAAAATTGGCCGGCATACGCTCTACAGGTGTTTCGTATGGCTCGAACGAACTTTCGTCTAAAAATGGGGTTGGATAATTCCGCATACTGCCTTTCCTTGTCCGATGATGAGATGGTTCCCGGGAAATTCTGTTGGAGCGTACGCCACGCCATGGAATTTCCCGAAACAACCTGCCGAGAAGCTATGACAATCGAAAGAACGCAATGAAAATTACAAAAAGTTTTACAATCAACCAAATAATATCAAGAACTCTTTCCGTTTGCCATAAACAACACGTAAAGGAGTTCCAGGGGAGATTGCAGATCTGAAAGGTGAAGGGGATAACCAGATACTGAGCGGGCGGGAGTTAGTGAAAAAATTTAGGGTTCGCAGGGGCAATTTGCCCCTGCGAACCCTAAATTTTTTCTAATCTTTTTAAGTGTTGTAGTACTGGAGTGCGCCGTCAGCCGGCCGCGACCGGGAGGGTGAAGGAAAAGGTGCTGCCCTGGCCCTCGCGGCTGTCGGCCCACAGGCGCCCGCCGTGGGCTTCGACCATGTGACGGGCGATCGCCAGGCCCAGCCCGGTCCCGCCGCTGGCGCGGGCCCGGTCGGTCTTGTAGAAGCGCTCGAAGATGCGTGGCAGGTCCTTGGCCGGGATGCCGATGCCGGTATCCTTGACCGAGAACTGCAGCCATTGCGGGTCGGACGGATAGGGCTGGGCCGAGACGAAGATCTGGCCGCCCTGGGGGGTGAACTTGATGGCGTTATGCAGCAGGTTGACGATCACCTGTTCCAGGCGGCTGGCATCCGCCAGCACCTCCGGGAGATCACCGGGGCAGTCGATCTGGACCTGCAGTCCACTCCGTTCGGCCTGCAAGCGTAGTCTTTCAACCGCCTCGGCCAGCAGGCTGCAGGGCGAAACCGGGTTCAGCCGCAGCGGCACTTTGCCGGATTCGATCCGGGAGAGCTCCAGCAGCTCGGAGACCATCAGGCTGAGGGCGTCGACCTCGGTCTCCATGCGCTGCAGGAAACGCCGGGCGGCGGGCGGGTCGTCCAGGGCGCCCTCCTGCAGGGTCTCGGTCAGGGCTTTCAGGGAAGCCAGCGGAGTGCGCAGCTCGTGGGAGATGTTGCTGATAAAGTCCCGGCGGACGGTCTCTAAACGGCGCAGGCGGGTCAGATTCTGGAACAGCATCAGGATATTGCCGGGCAGGCTCTCGCCCAGCGGGGTAGCCACACCCTGCAGGTACAGCTGGCGGGTGGGCAGCTCCAGGGTGGCGATCTGGGGCTGGCCGCTTGCCTGGCAGTGCTGCCAGAGCTCGACCAGCTGGTGCAGGCGCAGGCTGCCGGCCAGGGATTGGCCCAGGGCTTCCCGGGCGGGGACCTCGAACATGGCTTCGGCGGCCGGGTTGATCAGCTGAACGTCCCCCTGGCGGTCCACGATGATGACTCCGTCGGTCATCTCGGCCAGCACCGCGGCCATTTTGCTGCGCTCGGATTCGAGCGCCTCGATCTGGGTGCGGATCTGGACCGACATCAGGTTGAAGGCCTGGGTCAGCTTGCCGATCTCGTCGGAGCCGCTCGGCACCAGCCGCCCAGAGAGGTTGCCGCCCGAAAACCGCTCGGCCGCCTGGGTCAGGTGGCGCAGCGGCCGGGTGGTGCGGGTGGCGATCAGCATGGCCAGCAAAATGCCCACCACGGCCGTTACGGCGGTGAAGCCGGCCAGGGCGCCCTGCAGGCGCGCCACGCTTTGCTCCAGCTCGACCACCGGGACGGCCACCCGGGCGATGCCCTCCAGCTCGCCGGCCGGGCGGATCGCCACGGCGGTGTAGATCATGCGGTAGCCCAGGGTCTCGCTGAATCGGGTGCTGCTGCCGATCCCATTGTGCAGAGCGGCGACCACCTCGGGGCGGCCGAGATGGTTTTCCATCAGGCGGTAATCCTGGTCCGAGTCGGCCAGGACGCTGCCGTCCGGGGCGATGATGGTCACCCGGGCGTCGATCAGCCGGCCCCATTGCTGGGCCAGGCCGACCAGGTCCTCGGGCCGGGTGGCTTGATTGGCCAGGTAGGGCACCAGGCCCTCGGCCAGCAGGCGGGTTTCGGAGGTCAGTTGGTCTTCGAGCTGGGAGAGTTGCTGGTCGAAAATGTAGCCGGACAGGTAGATCCCCAGGCTCACCATGGAGACCACGATCAGGAGTACGTACGGGATGGCGATGCGCCAGCGGATGCTGCGGAACAATTAGCCCTCGAAGCGGTATCCGGCGCCGCGTACGGTGATGATCCGGGCGGGCTCGGCTGGCTGCTCTTCGATTTTCTCGCGCAGCCAGCGGACGTGGACGTCCACCGTGCGGCTGCCCCCGCTGAATTCCCAGCCCCAGACGCGCTCCAGGATCAGGTCGCGCGACAGCACCTGGCCGCGGTGCTGGGCCAGGAACAGCAGCAGGTCGAATTCCTTGGGCTTCATGGCGAGCGGCTTGTCGTCCACCCGCACTTCCCGGCGGGTCAGGTCGAGGGTCAGGTTGCCGAACTGGAGCTTCTCGCGCATCAGCGGGACCTGGGCGTCGGCCTCGGCCCGGATCAGGCGCACCCGCCGCAGGTGGGCTTTGACCCGCGCCAGGAATTCGCGCATGCTGAACGGCTTGGTCAGGTAATCGTCGGCGCCCATCTCGAGCCCGATCACCCGGTCGATCTCGTCGTCGCGGGCGGTCAGCATCAGGATTGGGACGTTCATGTCCTGGCGCAGGATGCGGCAGACCTCGAAGCCGTCCAGCACGGGCAGCATCAGGTCCAGCACGATCAGGTCGGGCTGCTGGCGGCGGGCGGCGTCGATGGCGGCCTGGCCGTCGCCGGCTGTCTCGACCGTGTAGCCCTGGCGGGTCAGGTTATAGGCCAGGGTTTCCTGCAATGTCGGTTCGTCTTCAACGACGAGGATGCGTTCACTCATTACGTCTCTATTCTAACGGATAACGAGCCGATCCGGATTTTAACGATTGTTAATAGGACTAGGCAAAAATCAGGGCTCGCAGGGGCAATTTGCCCCTGCGAGCCCTGATTTTTGCCTTACCTTCTAGCGGATGCCTCATGAATTAAATTCGTGAGCGTTTGGTAAAATGGAATCATGGTTCCCGCTCAGACCGGCTCGATCTGGATATTCAGCTTGCGGGCCAGCTCGGCGTTGGATGGCTCGACCAGGATGGTGCCATCGCCAAAGAAAATGGTCGGGATGGAGCGCATGCCCCGGTTGGTCTCGAGCACGATCTTTTCGGCGGCCTTGTCCTTTTCGATGTCGATCCATTCAAACGGGATTTGATGGCGTTGAAGGAAACGCTGGGCCCGGCGGCAGTCGCCGCACCAGTTGGAACCGTAGATCAGGATGGACATCTGGGTCATGGTAGCACCTTTGGATGGGCTCGTGGGGTTGTTCTGGAAGGAGGGATATCACTCCAGGATTTCCCAATAAGCCTTGAGGCGGGTTGCGCCTTTGCAAGGAAGTGGTAAATGACGGATTGGTGGATCGGCACGATGGGCTTCGGGTACCAGGACTGGCGGGGAGGGTTTTATCCCCAGGAACTGGCCGCCCGCAACTACCTGTCTTATTATAGCCGGATTTTTAACGCAGCCGAGGTCGATTCGACCTTTTACGGCACGCCGCGCGCCAGCACGGTCCGCCGCTGGGCGGCCCAGACCCCGGCCGAGTTCCGCTTCTGCCTGAAGACCCCCCGCACCATCACCCACGAGCTGGGCCTGGTCAATGCCCAGGGCCTGATGGCGGAGTTCGTCCAGGCCGCCGGGCTGCTGGGACCCAAGCTGGGGGCGATCCTGCTGCAGTTCCCGCCCTCGTTCACCGCCTCGCAATTGGACACCCTGGCCGCTTTCCTCGGCCAGCTGCCGGCCGGGCCGCGCTACGCGGTCGAGCTGCGGGATGCCTCCTGGTATGCGCCGGAGCTTGGGCTGGCGACTGTCCTGCAGGAGGCCGGGGTGGCCTGGGCTTCCACCGAGTATCCCGGCCTGCCGGACCGGATCGACCTGACGGCCGCCTTCGTGTATATCCGCTGGATCGGGCAGCACGGCAGTTTCCAGCATCACACCCACGAGCGCCTGGACCGCACCCGCGAGCTGCAGGGCTGGCTGGAGCGCTTCCAGCAGGTGGGCGACCGGCTGGAAACGGTGTTCGGCTTCTTTAATAACGATTATTCAGGCTTCGCGCCGGCCACGGCCAACCGATTCAAGGAGATGCTGGGTCTGGAGACCCAGCCCCTCAAGCCGCCCGAGCAGCCGCGGTTGTTTTAAGTGTGTATCTGCAGGCAGTCTGAGTGGAGCGAGCGTTCTATGCGAGTAATCGAGCTGGTTCCCGGCAACCCGGTCATCCTTCGATTACATTCGATGGGGCAAGAACGCCCCATCTTCTCTCCACTCAGGATGCCTGCAGCTCGGTAGGTTGGGTTGAGCGGACCGACCCGTAACTCATCGAATTATCCTGAGCTAAGCGAAACCCAACGTCCAAGCCCATGCGAACGATAGTTCCTAAACGGCCAAATCTTGAACGTGTTTGCTTAAAAATGGCCACAAGATCCCAAATTTGTACAATTGAGGGACGGTGTTGATGGACACATTCGAAACAATTTTGCTTATAATTTTCGCGGTTGTTGGATGGCTAATAGCAGTATATTGGCATTGGACCTGCCAACTAAATTCGAACGACGCCATTCAACTTCCATGGTTTATAAGCATCGTATTTGGTTGTGTTCGGCATGATCATGTTTTAAACTGGCGGGGCATTGTGCTTCAAATTGGAATTTATACGTTTACACCAATTTACATTCAAGTCCCATTAGGATACATAACCAATAAGGAGGCATTCAATAAGCTTATCTGGCCATTCTTGATTTTAGGTGTTGCAGTTTTTATATTTTCTTTGTGGAAGAAATAGCAAGCAAGTTGGATTTAGCGGACTGCCCCGTGGCCCCGGCTTGTCCAGGGCCGAGCGAAACCCAACAAACCAGGGTCTATTCGAGCAAACGGGAATAATCACTTGCGATCGGGCACCCTGAGTGGAGCGAGCGTTCTGTGCGAGCGTAATCGAAGGGTGATTTCCCACCTAAGTCATGAAATAACCCGGTCATCCTTCGATTGATCGTACAGAACACGATTACGTTCGTCAGGCAAAGTGCGCCTGCCTTCTCTCCACTCAGGATGCCTGCTCTTGAAGTCCCTGTTAGATGCCTGCTTTAAGAGGACGATCGTACTGTGATCGAGCGTAATCGAAGGGTGATTGCCCATCCTCAGTCATGAAATAACCCGGTCATCCTTCGATTGATCGTAAAGAACACGTTACGCCGCCGCAAAGCACCGGCGCCTCACTCAGGATGCCTGCAGCCGCTGCCTGCGATTAAAGTTTGATGAGCAGGCGGGTTCCGGCCGAATTGGGGGGCTGAAATCGGCGGAAACGGATTAAAATAATCCTGTAATACGCGCCGGCGGGCAGGCGTCCCGCTGGCAGGTACGGATCGCGTGCAACCAATCAACCCATAAGGTGGACAATGAAGGATTTAAGCAGATTTGCGAAATATGTCTGGGGCGTGCTGGCCTTTAACGTGCTGGTGGTCCTGTGGGGCGCGTTCGTGCGCGCCACCGGCTCGGGGGCCGGCTGCGGCAGCCACTGGCCGCTGTGCAACGGCGAGGTGGTGCCGCGCGCCCCGGTTTTGGAGACGATCATCGAATTCACGCACCGGCTCACCAGCGGGGTCTCGCTGCTGCTGGTGCTGGGCCTGCTGATCTGGGCTTTCCGCAGCTACCCGAAGGGCCATCTCGTCCGCTTTGGGGCCGTGCTGACCTCCTTCTTCATCCTGACCGAGGCCCTGGTGGGGGCCGGGCTGGTGCTGTTCGGCTGGACGGCCCAGAACGCTTCGGCCGTGCCGACCGCCATTCACCTGGTCAACACCTTCCTGTTGCTGGCCAGCCTGGCCCTGACCGGCTACTGGGCTTCCGGCGGCGACCGGCTGATCTTCAAGGACCAGGGCCTGGTGCTGTGGGCGCTGGGGATCGGGCTGGTGGCCGTGCTGTTCGTGGGCGTCTCGGGGGCGATCACCGCCCTGGGGGATACCCTGTTCCCTTCCAGTTCCCTGATCGAAGGGATGCGCCAGGATTTCGCCGCCAACAGCCATTTCCTGATCCGCCTGCGGGTCTGGCACCCGGTGATCGCTGTGACGACCGGTTTCTACCTGATTTTCGTCAGCAGCCTGCTGGCCCTGCTGCGAACCAACCCGGCCATCCGGCGGGCGGCTATCAGCCTGGCGGTCCTGTTCGTGATCCAGCTTGGCGCAGGGTTGATGAATTTGCTGCTGCTGGCCCCGATCTGGATGCAGCTCGTGCACCTGCTGCTGGCCGACCTGGTCTGGATCACCCTGGTGCTGCTGACGGCCGTGACCCTGGACCGCGGCGAGATCGAGCGGATGGCGTTCGAGGCTTCCCACTCGGTCGGGATGACCAACCCGCAGGGAATTAATGGTTAGGAGTTTTCTCCACAGCGCCGCAACTGTCGTTGCGAGGAGGGCGTTCTTTGCCCGACGAAGCAATCTCAGTGCAGCAGCTAGCGAGATCGGCCCGGCCTGTAAACTGCACGGCTATTGCTCAGAACGCTGCGCTACTAATGACATATATGTAGATTGACCTTTCCCCTACCCACCCCCGGCGGACAAAGAACGTCCGCCCGTCAGCGGCACCCCCGCCCTATGCCCCAATCGCAACGGGCGCCAGGGCGGGGGTGCCGCAAAGCCAGGCTGGTATCTGGCCAGAAATGAATCTGGGCTTAATCGGCCGCGAGCCTGCCAACGATTCTTCGATGCCGATTTGGTTTGCATGGCTAAATCCTTCCGACACCGAGCCCTTGGAAGCATCCAAGATCTGTCAAGCTTACTTGTTGTCGATGATGCAACCCATGTTCATGGAGAAATGCATCGAAGAATCGCCGGCTACCCATGGCTGTATGCAGCGTGTAGAACGGCTTCCAGGGCGGAATCACCGGGTTTAGCGGCGTCCCCTCCCTGGTCCCGGTGGTGATGGGATGAGGGAGGGGACGCCGCTGATGGCCGGATTGCGCAGTTTGCAATCCGGCCGGGGGTGGGAGCAGAGAGTTGAAATAAATGACTCCTTGCCACCTGAAATCTCCTGGATGAGTAGATGCGGCTGATGAGATCTAATCACCAGATGACGCTGGTGTCATAAACAAATCTCGCATTGGCATATTTGAACGGATACAGTACCATAATGCTAACCGTAGAATAAACCAGGGAGAAATCCGCGCATGAACGCAGACCCGCAAGAACGCCTGGCGCAGCTGCGCCGTGAGATCCACTTCCATAATTATCGCTATCACGTCCTGGATGACCCGGTCATCAGCGACTACGAATTCGACCGCCTGCTGGCCGAGCTGCGCCAGATCGAGGCCGAGCACCCCGAGTGGGTCACGCCGGATTCCCCGACCCAGCGGGCTGGCAGCCAGCCGGCCGAGCGCTTCACCAAGGTCAGCCACCCCGGCCCGATCCTGAGCCTGGCCAACGCCTTCGGGGCCGACGATCTGCGGGCCTGGTACGAGCGGGTGACGCGCCTGGACGAGCGCGTCACCCAGGCGCAATACGTGATCGAGCCCAAGATCGACGGCCTGACGGTGGTGCTGCACTACCACGACGGCCTGTTCGTGCAGGGCGCCACGCGTGGCAACGGCGAGATCGGCGAGGACATCACCAGCAATTTGCGCACCATCCGGGCCCTGCCCCTGCGCTTGCCGGTGGACCCGGATGGGCCCCAGGCGCCGCCGGTGCTGGTCGTGCGGGGCGAGGCCTTCATGACCATCGCCGATTTCGAGCGCCTCAACCAGCGCCTGGAGGCGGCCGGCGAGAAGACCTACCAGAACCCGCGCAACACCGCGGCCGGCTCGCTGCGCCAGCTCGACCCGACCCTGACCGCCACCCGCCCGTTGACCTTGCTGACCTATGCCATCGTCGCTTGGCAGGGGCCGGGCCAGCCCACCACCCAGCTGGATACCCTGGCGACCCTGAAAGCCTTCGGCTTCCCGGTGCCAACAGCCGATTTTTGCGAGACCTTCGAGCAGGCGCTGGTGACCTGCGAAGCCTGGGCCGAAAAACGCCAGCAGCTGCCTTACGAGGCCGACGGGGTGGTGGTCAAGATCAACGACCTGAGCCTGCAGGCGGATCTGGGTTTCGTGGGCAAAGACCCGCGCGGCGCGATCGCCTTTAAATTCCCGGCCCAGGAAGTGACCACCCAATTGCTGAATATCGGGGTGAACGTCGGCCGGACCGGGGTGCTGACCCCCTATGCCATTTTGGAGCCGGTCGAGATCGGCGGGGTGATCGTCAAGCAGGCCACCCTGCACAATTTCGACTATATCGCCGAGAAGGATATCCGGGTGGGCGACCGGGTGCGCCTGAAGCGAGCCGGCGAGGTGATCCCCTACGTGATCGGCCCGGTGGAGGCCCTGCGGACCGGGGCCGAGCAGGTCTACCAGCCGCCGGAGGTCTGCCCGGCCTGCGGCGAGCCGGTCGAGAGCCTGCCGGGCGAGGTGGCCTGGTACTGCGTCAATGCGGCCTGCCCGGAGCAGTTGATCCGCAACCTGGAGCATTTTGTCTCGCGCGGGGCGATGGACATCGTCGGGATGGGCATCAAGATCGTCGAGCAGCTGGTCGGGGCCGGTTTCCTGCACGATGTGGCCGACCTGTACAGCCTGCGCCGGGACGATCTGCTCGGCCTGGAAGGCTTCGCCGAGAAGAAGGCTGATAACCTGCTGGAGTCGATCGAAGCCTCCAAGAATCAGCCGCTGGACCACCTGCTGACTGCCCTGGGGATCCGCGGGGTGGGCGAGGTGGTGGCCGGCGACCTGGCCCGGGCCTTCCACGACCTGGACAGCCTGGCGGCGGCCAGCCTGGAAGACCTGCAGGGGCTGGAGGGCATCGGCCCGAATATCGCCCAGGCTATCGTGGACTGGTTCGAGCGCCCGGCCAACCGCCAGGTGCTGGAGAAGCTGCGGGCGGCGGGCGTCTGGCCGGTCGAAGCAGGCTCCCGAAGCGCCCGCCGGCGGGCTGCCTTTGGATGGCCAGACCTTCGTGGTGACCGGCACCCTGGCCGGCTTCTCGCGCCAGGAGGTCAAGGATTTCATCGAAAGCCGGGGCGGCAAGGTGATCGGCTCGGTCAGCAAGAAAACCGGCTACCTGGTTTTGGGCGAGAACCCCGGCTCGAAGCTGGATAAGGCCCGCGAGCTGGGCGTGCCGGTCCTGGATGAGGCCGGGTTGCGGCGTCTGGCAGGAGAATGATTTCGGGTTATTCGAATTTTCCCCTACCCACCCCCGGCGGACACAGAACGTCCGCCCGTCGGCGGCGCCCCCTCCCTAGGCCCACATTTTAAATTGCGGACCAGGGAGGGGGCGCCGCGAAGCCACCAGGTTCTGCGCTCGAACTGGTTCCAGGGCGCCGGGACAGATTGTTCGCTTACAATTCTTCGATGCCGTTTTGCATTTGATTGGGCTGACTCTGCCGACACGCGGGTTAAACTTGTTCTGCCAGTGGCAATCCATCCACGTGTCGTTGCGAGTAAATCCACAACTCGGGAGCGCATTTCAAATGGAAAGGAACCTGGCAGTTCTAAAAAGTAGGCATCCTGAGTGGAGAGAGGTGGGGCGTTTTCTGACCCACCGGACGTAATCGAAGGGTGCCCGGGTAAGAAAAAGAAACCGCCCTTCGTTGACAGCTTCCTGAGCAAAGAACGCTCCTCCGGCTTCCACGGTTGTAAATCACTAAATGGCCTGGCTGCGGGTGAAGGGTAGGAACTCCAGCATGACCACTAAAACCAGGGTGGCAGCCAGGCTTGTCAGCCAGCCTAACCCCAGCATCAGCCCGAACTGATCGATACGCGCTTCCACCTCCCGCAGGGAGCGTCCGGCCAGCACGTAACCGCCCGGACTACCGGCGACGGCTACAGTCACTGTGGCGCTGCGCACGCCAGGCTCGGGCTGATAGGTGACCCGGTCCTGGCCCTGGCTGCGGGCATGCTCCAGCACGCCCGAGGGGATGGTTGGAATCTGGCCATGCAGATTGGCATTGGATGCGACCGGGTCGCCGTCCGCATCGAAGATGATCAGGTAGGGGGCCAGACTGTGGGCGATGTCCACCGGCTCCTCCGGGAGCAAGCTGGCTGGCGGCCGGCCGGCAGCCAGGGCTCGGGCGGCATCTTCTGCCAGCTGAATCTGGGGGTCATTGGCGTTGGAGCGATAGGTTTGCTGGATGGAGACGTACAGCAGGCCACAAACCAGGCTAAGGGTTACAGCCTGGGGCAACCAGTTTCGCAGGATCAGGCTAATTCGTTTCATACTCTCTACCTCCATAAGGTTGTTACTAGCATACGCCGCAGGCGTATACCTGTCCAGCACCTGAGTGCTTAACATAAAGTCTGGGGTAATCTTCGGGGAACCTCCCAACCCCGGCCCGCCCCAAGGAGCGGGAAAAAGGCGAATTTTGGTATTTGCGATGGTGTTTTTGCCATCGCAAGCACCAAATTTCGCCAATAATTATTTTTGAAGTGCACCCGAAATTCGTGGTAAAGGGGTAAAAAATAGGAATACAGGCATATTGATTTTGCCTCAATCCGTGGGTAAGATAATAAGTGGGGCCTTTCCGGGTTGGGAGTAAAAACCCGGCGAAATTGGTGCAATTGTTGAATCCAACCCTGGCGAATGATATGATCCACTTTAATACTCTCTCGGCCAGCATGAAATGCCCTTACTGCGGGCAGTCCGCCGCGCACCGGGTTAAGCTGGCTTTTGGCGAGACCCGGGTAATGGGCCGCTATAACCTGGGGGACCGCTACCCCTGGCGGCCCGGCCTGCCGGTCGAGCGCGGCGGGCGGCCTCAGGACGGTGATTTCCAGGGCGACAGCACCAGCCGCTGCCCGGTTTGCCACCAGGTCTTCAACGTGCACATCCGCATCCAGCATGACATCATCCGCTCGATCGAACCGGACCGGGTCCACCAAAAATCCCGTCCGACTCGCTGGCTGGATGGCCGGCTGCAAGCCCGCGGCCACATGCCTGAACCGGCCCGCAGCCAGCTCGACGAAGACCTGATCGGGCGCGCCCGGGCGATCCTGAGGCGCATCCGGGATGTGGAGAGCGGCGAACGCAGTTCCGAGCTGTGCGTCCTGCTGTACGACCTGGGGGAAGCGCTGCGCCAGAAGGCCCAGATCACAGCGGCCGCCCGGGCCTACTACAACGCCAACCGCATGGCCGATCGGCTCGAACTGACCGGCTGGAGCAATATCACCGCCGAGGCGATCCGGGAAATCCAGCTGGAATTCGATCTGGACGGACAGGCTTACGAAATCGAAACCCCCATCCGGGAGCTGCTGGAAAACTGTTTGAATCTGCTCCAGGATGCCACTTAATCAAGACGCCAAATAATTTATCCATCTAGAAAGACCCAAAAAACAGGGTTTGTGGGCCAGGCCTGGCCCACGGAATCACAGCACTCATCCGTGGTATCCGATCGTTCACGCTTCTCCAGCAAATTTCCCTCGGTGCTTCACACCTGGGACGGAAAAGATAAAGACAAAATTTAGGGTTCGCAGGGGCAATTTGCCCCTGCGAACCCTAAATTTTGTCACTAATCCCCGCCCATTGGGGGTAGGCCGGGTTGAGGGGAGCCAACCACGGTTCACTGCAGTCGTACCTGGCCCACAAACCTTTTTTGGTTACATTCTTTTGGGAGGAAACTGCGTCCTGCAGTGCTTGCCGGCGGGCCTGGCCTGAGGTAGAATTCTCGCAATCCTTTCAAATCGATTTGGGCAATCCATGAGGCAAACTTTCGCAAACCTGAAGAACCGCCTGCCGATTCCAGTTGGAATCGGCAGTTTCATCACCGGACTAGCCCTGTCTTTCTGGATCACGGCCCTGTGGCAGGGCAACGCATCCCTGGTCTATCCGGTCGGCCGCTTAAAGTTCACACTCCTGTTGGCGCTCCCGGTGACTGCGGCGGTGCTGGCCCTGGTTTATCGTTATTACCCGCAAGCCCGCCCGGCCATCGACCGGCGGGGGGCAATCCGGGCCGGGCTGGCTGCCGGCCTGGCGGCCGCGGTCGTGTGCTGGTTTTGGCCGGCCCCGCTGCCGGTGGCACAGACGTCCCAGGTGCTCGAGCTCCGTTCGACCCAACAAAAGAATTCTTCTTCCAGCGGGGCAATCCTCGAGATCCGGGCTGTCCGTGGCCTGGACGGAGCCGAGATTCCCCTGGAACGCTTCAAGCTCAGCGGGGATTGGCAACTCCAGAACGGCCGGCTGGTCTCGGAGGGGCAGCAGCCGAATTCGGTTGCGACCTATGCGGGCCCGTTAGGGGGTGGAGCCGAGCTGCTGGTGCGCTATAACCTGGACGCCGGGGTGCTGACCTACAGCCTGGACGGCCGGTTGAGCATGGTCGACCTGTACAGCGATCGCCCGATCAGCTATCCGGTCACGACTGGCCGGGTCGTGTGGCAAAACGCGGCCTGGATACAAAAAGCCCTTAGCGCGCTGGCCTGGCTGCTGCAGTGGCTGGGACTGGCCGGGCTCGGCCTGCTGGTCTGGATGCTGGCGTCGGCGGACCGGCGAGTGGCGACGGTCGCCGTCCTGGCCCTGTTCGGCCTGATCTTTTGGGGTTACCTGGGGGTCAAGCTCTCCTACCAGGAGTTCAACGCCGGGCGGGCGTTCCGGGATACCTATTCCTACGTGCTCACGGCCGAACAACCGCTCCAATCCAGGACGTTCTGGTTCAGCCCGCGCACCTTCCCTGTGCCGCTGATGTACAAACTGCTGGGGATGAACACTGGCAATTACACCGCAGCGGACAACCTGCGGGCAGTCGGACAGGCCCAGCTGTGGCTGTCGGTTGTGTGCTGGACCGCCCTGGCGCTGGCCCTGGCGGCGGTCATCCGGACGACCTGGCTGAAACCGCTGGCGTTCGGTCTGGTGCTGTTCTTCAGCCTGAGCCTGGACGTCAGCCTGTGGGACAGCCTGCTGCTGTCCGAGTCGGTTTCATTTTCGTTTTTCGCCCTGCAGCTGGCAGCCTGGATTGGCATGGGGCTGCTGCCAACCCGCTTGCGGCGTGGGCCGCTGGGCTGGCTGGCCTTCCTGCTGCTGCTGGCGATCACCGGCCTGTACGCTTTTACCCGGGATTCGAATGTATATTTCGTCGTGTTGGGGGCGGGCGTCTTGCTGCTGGCAGCCCTGTTTCGTAAGCTGCCGGAACGGCTGTCACCGGCCACGGCCTGGGTATATATCGCCTGCGTGGCGGCATTGTTCCTGTTTCAAAACGCGACCCTGCAATACGGAGATCGCTGGACGCTGCATATCTACGATAATCTGGCGCTGCGGGTCCTGCCTGACCCGCAGGCCCGCCAGTATTTCGCCGAGGCCGGGCTGCCGGTCACGCCGGAGCTGATGGCCATCACCGGGATGATCGGTTACGAGTATCACGAATACCTGGATAACGACCCGAACATGGCGCCGGTGCGAGCCTGGATCGCGGCCAAAGGACCGGCGACCCTGATCCGTTACCTGATCACACACCCTGCCAGAACTTTTTTCGACCCGCTCTGGCAAGCCGGGCCGCTGCTCGACGGCAGCAACCTGGAATATCGCTACCCCAACCATCCCAAGGAGCCTGTCCCGGCGGCGATCGCAGGCTGGACGGACCGGTTCTACCCGCACGGCCCGCTCAACCTGGTTTTATTGGGAACCCTGGTGGCCGCCTGCCTGGTCCTGGAGTGGCGCGACCCGGCCTATCATGCCGGCACGCTGTGGATCTGGGCTGCGATCGCCGTGAGCCTGTACCCGCTGATGGTCTTGATCTGGAACGGCAACCCTCTGGAGATCGAGCGGCACGCCGCCCAGCTGGGGGTCCAGCTGCGATTAGCCGGCCTGGCGGCCGGGGCGCTCTTGCTGGATCGATTGAGGGGTTTTCAGGCGCGATCGTTGGAATGAATGGCGAAACAGGGGTGCGGGATGGCAACTGTCATCCCGCACCCCTGTTTCGCCAAATTTTTTATTCGTTTGATCGGGTGTGCAACCTGTCAGGGGGATTCAATTTCTTCCGGGATCTGGGGATCGACCAGAGGGCAGTTCTGGACGATCTCGGGGGACATCCACAAAGTGTCGCTGATCCTGACGTAGTTCTCATCCAGGAATGTGATCAGCTCGCCCAGGTAATCCTTGACCTCGTATTCCACCCAGACCCGTTTTTCGGTTTTGACTTCGACCACGGTGGTGGAGCTGTTGCGCAGATCGTGCATGACTTCCGGCAGGGCGATCTGGGCCACCCAGGGATGCAGGAAGTTATAACGCGAGCCCGGGGGGATCCCGGTGGCGAAATAGACCATCGGTTCGAAGGGGTATTCCAGGAAGGTCAGGCCCGGCGGGTTGCAAGTCAGCCGGCGGATCTCGTCACCGAAGCGCTCCAGGCGGTTGAGATAGCGCTCGTCGGTCAGGGCCGGGCGGTGATTGACCAGAAAGATCACCCCGCTGAGGGCCGACCAGGCGTACACCAGCAGAAATCCGCCCGCCAGGACCAGCCAGGCGGCTGACCAGCCGGTTTGCCAGCCTGACCGGGCGTGGCTCTCCGGGGGCTGGCCCGCGCGCCCAGGCAGCGGGGGTATGACCAACCGGGTGAGAAAATAGGCCCCGCAGAACAGGCTGAGCAGGATGAATGGAATGGTATGCCAGCTGGTCGTGGTGCGGATCAGCAGGGTGGCAGCCAGGAGATAGACATACAGGCCGGCCAGCCATTTGCGCCGCAGCAGCAGTCCCACGACTGCCAGCAGGATCGAGCTGCGAAAGAGCAGGCTGGAGAAGATCCAGCCATAGTAAGCGTCTTCGTTGGCTACCCTGAAGCGCTCCACCCCAAAGTCCATGAAGGGCGAGAAGTGCACCCGCCAGGCCGGGTTGAACACATCCAGCCCGGTAGCGAGCTGGCGCACGATCAGGTCGAGCCGCAGGGCGCTGCCGTCGGTGTATTGATCGTAAATATTGGCGTTAAACCAGATCGTGAAGTGGTAGAAATCGTACAATGAACGAGTGACCAGCAGGTACAGCAGATAGATCCCCAGGACGGCTGCGATCGGGATGCCCACGCCGAACAGGCGCCGCAGGCTCTCGCGTTTACCTGAAACCTGTTCCCCCCGGAATCCAGACAGAGCCACGAATACCAGCGAGACGCCCGCGGGGTAAACCATCAGGGGGTTGTTGAGCATCGCGAAGGCCAGGGAAACCCCGATGATCGCCATGATGGTTTTGGTCGCCCGGGTTCTCTCGGCCAGCATGGCGAAGATCAGCAGGAACGCCAGCAGAATAAAAGCCCCATCGAGCACGTCGTAGAGCACCAGGTTGCCGCGGTGGAAGTGGGAAGTCATGCCCCAGGCCAGGGCCGCCAGGCCAATCGGCAGGTACAGGCGGGTCAGGCGGGCGGCGGTCCCCAAGCCGATGAAATACAACACCAACAGGGAGACCCGCACAGCGGCCTGGGAGGCGCCGAACAGGCTGACCACCAGTGCGGTCCAGAAATAGGTGAAGGGGAAATGCTGGGTGAAGAAATCCCGGTACATCACCTGGCCACGCGAGATCAGCCAGCCGTAATTCAGGTTGTTGGCTTCATCCACGAACTGGCCGAAAACCAGCTTGGTCAGGCCCAGTCCAAACGCCAGGACGAGCAGCAGCAGGCAGAACCAGGGCGAATGGACGATCCGGCTGGCGCGTTGGTAGCCGGGGGTGTCAGGCAGCTCCTGCCAGGCCTGGACCCATTCCGCCGGAGAAGTGAGCAGGGCAGCCAGCAAGTAGCCTTGCAGGCTGATCAGGTAGAACCAGACCACGATCGGCTGCCAGCGCAGGTAGTACAGATAAAGCTGTTCCAGGCGGAAGGCCGAGAACAGGATCAGCCACAGGACGAACGTCACCAGTGCGAACACCGGGAAAGTAATAATTGCGGCCCGCAGCCAGCTTACCAGGGCTCTGCCGGGCGCCTGGCCAGCCCTGGCGCGCCCCAGGGCGCGCCAGGAAATGCCTGCCAGGACGATCGTCAGACCGGCGATCAGGACCAGCAGCCCAAGTCGCATGGGGGCGGCCAGCAAGCTGGATAGGCCGTCGGAGCCCAGGCTTTGCTGGACCGAGTCCAGGCTTTGCTGGACCATCCATGCCAGGCTGACCAGGCCCTCCAGTGTGCTCAGGATCAAGAAGGCTGCGATCCATTTTTGTGGCGCTCGAATCATGATAGGTGGTACGCTCCAAAACGTGTTCGAAATCCGCGATGGGTGAGGTCGTCTATGCCGAGACACTCGGGGCTTATTTTACTTGAATTTAGTGGCCATTTTCGAGCCGTTTTTTGCGGCATTAGTCGCCCAGGGCAGCCAGAAAGATGTTGTCCAGACAAATGTTTAGCGGTTTGTGGTTGACATTTCCTTAACCCTGGACTAAACTTGCCATGTTTTAGGCTTTTCCGGAATCTCTGTGGGAAAACCAGATCAGGGGGTGTGAGCGTTCAGCTGAACGCTCACACCCCCTGATCTAAATACAACCACAGAAATCTTCCCCGAAGCCATGTTTACCCGGAGACCGGAAAGGCAGCGTTTGAACCAAAATATGGTTTGGTGATGGGATTACCACTGGAACAGCTATCGCATCACCAAACCTGACTGCCTGGTTAGAATGGAATAAAGCGCCGGTCAGCGGGCGTTTGGGACCGGACCTGAGGAGATGTCATGTTGGATACTACCAAGATTAACGATGCGGTTATGCAGCGCGTCCGGGCTATGAACGAGCGGGTTGCCAGCTACAAGCAGGAAGGGCTGTACTTTTATAATCAGCCAGTTACAGAACTGCGGGGCGGTTCGCGAGTATTGGTAAATGGCCGTGAGATGTCAATGTACGCCTCCTATTCTTATCTTGGCCTGGTCGGCCATCCGCGCATCAACGCGGCCGCGATCGAAGCGGTCAAGCGCTACGGCACCGGCACCCATGGCGTGCGCACCCTGGCAGGCACCCTGACAATTCACAACGAGTTGGAAGAGACGATCGCGCATTTCAAAGGCGCCGAGGCAGCCGTGACTTACACCTCGGGTTACGTCACCAACCTGACCGTGGTATCCACCCTGCTGGGCCGCGGCGATTACGTGATCTCCGATAAGCTCAATCACGCCAGCATCGTGGACGGCTGCCTGATGTCCGGGGCCAAATTCCTGCGATTCAAACACAACGATATGGAGGCCCTCGAGCAGCGCCTGCAGCAGGTTCCGGATGGGGCTTCGAAACTGGTAGTGTCCGATTCAGTCTTCAGCATGGACGGCGACATCATCGATTTCCCGCGGGTGGTCGAGCTGTGCCGTAAATACAATGCTTACCTGATGATCGACGAGGCCCACTCGGTGGGCGTCTTGGGCGAGACCGGGCGCGGGATCGAAGAGCATTTCGGCATGCCGGGCTCCATCGACATCAAGATGGGCACCCTCAGCAAGACCATCCCCTCGGTCGGCGGTTATGTGGCCGGCAACCGGGACCTGATCAATTACCTGCGCCACGCCAGCCGGGCTTACATCTTCTCGGCGGCTCTGCCGCCGGCCCAGGCTGCGGCTGCCAAGGCGGCTTTTGAGGTCATCCTGGATGAGCCCTGGCGGATCAAAAAACTTAACCAGGTTTCCAAACAGTTCATCGACGGTTTGAAGGGCGCCGGTTTCGACACGCTGTACACCGAAACCGCCATCGTGCCGGTGATTTGCGGCACCGATGAAGCCGCCTTTGAGATGACCCGCGATTGCCAGAACCAGGATATTTTCGTGCTGCCGGTGGTTTCTCCGGCGGTCCCACCCGGACTGGCCCGCCTGCGAGCCACCGTCACCGCCGCCCACGAACCCGAAGATATCGAACGGGCGATGGAGGTGATCGTCGCCTCTGGTAAGAAGCTGGGGATCATTTCCTGAAAGTGCTCATCCGTTCTTTTCCCCCTTCTTGCGCCTGCAGCGCCTGAAGAGGCAGATATTGGAAATAAACGTGAAGACCGGCGAAAGCCGGTCTTCACGTTTATTTCCAAAGATTTCTTCAGCAGGGATGCGAAAAAACCATCCTTAAGATCTCCTGCTTAATGATGTTATGATTAAGTGGCGAAGGGGAATGACATGGATGCTATAACTGTGAGGAAAGGAAATAATGCAAAACGTTGGGATTAATTTTGGCTATTTATTGGCCCAGCTGTGTTCAGTCAGTCTGGTGCTGATCTGGCTGGTTTTGGTGGTGATCGCTTTGCTGACTTTGCGGAGGGCGGCGCTGCCGCCTGTGGCCAAAGCGATCTGGGCTCTGCTGGTCGTTTCCGTTCCGGTGCTGGGGGCAGTCGCATTCCTGATCGTTCGGCCGGATCGAGAACCGCCGCTGGACCGGGGAGCAAAATGAGGCATGGCTGACACTTACCCGACGCTTAAACTCAAGCCTGGACGCCAAAAGTCTCTGCTGCGGCGCCACCCGTGGGTCTTTTCGGGGGCGGTGGCCGGCGTTGAGGGCGAGCCGGCCCCGGGGGAGACTGTCCGGGTGGTGGACTCCCGGGGACAGTTTTTGGGGCTGGGGGCTTACAGTCCCGCCTCCCAGATCCGAGTGCGGGTCTGGTCCTGGGATCCGGACGATTCGATCGGGGAAGCCTTCCTGCAGACCCATCTGGATCGGGCCTTGCAGCTGCGCCAGGCTATGCTGCCCGGTTTACACACCAACGCCCTGCGGCTGGTGCACGCTGAATCGGACGGGCTGCCCGGGCTGATTGTAGACCGTTATAACCGCGGCCTGGTGGTGCAGTTCCTGTCCAGTGGGGCGGAGCGCTGGCGGGCGACCCTGCTGGGCCTGATGCAAACCTGGAGCGGAGTCGATTGGATCTACGAGCGCTCGGATGCGGAAGTGCGCCAGCTGGAGGGCCTGCCGGAGCGCACCGGTCCACTGCTAGGCGAACCGCCCGACCGGCTGGTGATCGAAGAAAACAGCCTGAAATTCTGGGTCGATCTGGGCGCCGGGCATAAAACCGGGTTTTACCTGGATCAGCGTGCCAACCGGGCCAGGGTGGGCGAACTGGCAGCCGGTCGGGACGTACTGGATTGTTTCTGCTATACCGGCGGGTTCAGCGCTTATGCCCTGCAGGGCGGGGCCAAAAGGGTGCTGGCGGTCGACGCCTCCACCGAAGCGCTGGCTCTGGCGCGTGAAAACATCGCCCTGAACGGCCTGCCAGCCGGGCAGATTGAATGGCAGCCGGGGGATGTCTTCCAGGTGCTGCGCCAACTGCGCGACCGGGACCGGAGCTTCGACCTGGTGGTGCTGGATCCACCCAAGTTTGCCCCAACAGCCGCCCAGGTCAAGCGGGCGGCGCGCGGCTACAAAGACATCAACCTGCTGGCTTTCAAACTGTTGCGGCCGGGCGGCATCCTGGCGACCTTTTCCTGCTCGGGCGGGATCGATGCTGACCTGTTCCAGAAGATCGTGGCGGGGGCGGCCCTGGACGCCGGGGTGGAGGCCCGCATGGTGGCGCGCCTGTCCCAAGGGCCGGATCACCCGGTGGCGCTCAACTTCCCGGAGGGGGCTTATCTCAAGGGGTTGATCGCAACAGTGTAAATTTTTCGGGTCTTTCGGTGTTCCTGTGGGAGGGTCCCGTAGAACCGATTTTTCCATTCCTCCCAATTGGCAGGAAAATGCGCCACGGGTGGTTTTTGACGGTATCCTGGTTCAAACTTATTTCGAGGAAATCCATGCTGACGTTGATTGTAATTCTGGTCGTTTCAGGAGCTTTGATCCTGGGGGCTGTGTGGGGGATCTATGGCCGGCTGCCTAAACCGGTCGAGGGCTTTCTGGTCGCCCTGGCGGGCGGGGCGCTGATCATTTCGGCTGTGCTGGAGCTGATTGAGCCGGCCACCCGGAAGAGTTCACTCTGGGCAGCTTTTGGACTGGTCCTGCTGGGCGCGCTGGTTTTTACCGGCCTGGATTATCTGGTCAAGCAGAAGTGGGGATCGAACAGCGGCGGCGGGTTGCTGGCAGCCATCACCCTGGACGGCATCCCGGAGAATCTGGCGCTGGGCGTGGCCCTGATCGGGGTCGGGCCACTGCAGGTAGCGGCTTTATCAGGTTCAATTTTCCTGTCGAACCTGCCGGAGGCTGCCGGAGGCGCCCGGGAGATGACCGATGGCGGGCGTTCGAAAGGCGCGGCCTTGCTGTTGTGGAGCCTGACTGCCCTGCTGCTTTCAGGGGCGGCTCTGGCCGGCAACTTTTTCCTGGCGGGCACACCGGAGAACATTCTGGCGCTGATCCGTTGTTTTGCCGGCGGGGCGGTGGTGGCCTCTCTGGCTACGGAAGTGTTCCCCAAAGCCTATCGAGAGGATCATTATTGGTCGGCGATCGCCACGACCATCGGGCTCATCCTGGCCTTTATTTTTGAATACTTTAGCTTGATCGATAGTAACTACTCAGGCAATGCCTGGAAATCGTGCCCATATTTTGTAATCAAGCCTGAGTAGTTCGACCATGTCACATTAATAAAGGAGATTTCTTCGAATGTGACATTGTCAAGGTAGTCACGATCGATAAACCATCGACCGGTTAAAAGCCATTCCCAGCCGGGAACAAGTTTGCCCTGTTTTGAAAGGATCGCTCTGGATGGCAGGCCGGGTTGTTTTCTCAGCAACCGGCAGGGCCAACACCCGTCGCTTGCGGTTGGCCCACAGGCCGGCGATATTCGGCCACAAGACCCAGGACAGATAGGCGATAAAAATATTCAGGAAACCCAGGAAGTATCGAAAACAGCCAGCCAACTGTGATCAAGAGCCACACCTGGGTGGTGATGGCGATCAGGCGCGGATCGGACTGGCTGGCGAAGCTGGGTTGGTGTTTGAGCACGTACCGCCAGAATATCCAGTTGGTCAACGCCTGCAGGCAGCTGTTGGCCGAGAAGCAGGCCATGGCCAGTTTTTCCTGGGGGAACCGGCCTACCAGGGCGGTGGTGGCGGGTATCAGAGTGATGAACAATAACCCCAGCAAAGTGAGCCATAACAGGGGTGTATCCACATCGGTGATATGCCGGAATGTGCGCTGGTGGACGACCCAATAGTTGGCGATCGAATAGAAGGCAATGAAATATATCGACAGCCTGGGCAGCAAAGCCAGCAAACTTGCGCCGAACGAAGTTTCGATCTTATCCGGCAGGCGCAATTCCAGCACTAACAACGTCAGCGTGATGGCGAAGACCCCATCCACCAGGAATGTCAGGCGTTCCAGATTGACGTAATCGCCTGGTTCGGAGCCTCCCGACTGCTTTTTCAGGCTTCGCTTGGCCATTCAGCTCTCCAGGAAGTTCAGGATGATCGGATTGACGCGCTCAGGTTGCGCCAGGGCAGTGATGTGGTGGGCGTTGGGGATCAGCTCGACCTGCAGGTTGGGGATGATTTCCCGGGCCGCCTGGGCCGCAATCTCGGGTTTGTAGATCATCTCCTGCTCGCCCAGGATCAGCAGCACCGGGGCCTTGATTTGGGCGAATTCTTCCCGGGTGTAAACCCGCGGGAATACCTGGTTGAGGGCATTCCCGTACATCAGCAAGCGGTAAAACAGCGGCTCCCAGAGCGGGTCGGGCGGCAGGCCGGCGTGCATCCAATCCACGCTGCGCCGCATGGCGATCGCCAATCCGGGCAGACCGGGCAGCAGCATATAAATGGATTTGGGGATGAACATGTGCAGGTAAAAGGGGGTCATCGAATGGATCGTCGCCGCCGGGCCGATCAGGATCAGCTTGCGAACCCGTTCGGGCAGCTTCATGGCGAAATACGCCGCGATGAAACCGCCGTTCGAATTGCCGGCCAGCCCGAAGGGTTCCAAAGCCAGACCAGCGATCAACTCATTGAACCACTGCAGGTAGTCATCCAGGCTTTTAATCGGCCGGATTGGGCGGCTTAGATTGGCTTCGCCGAGCACATCAACCGCATAGACCCGGTAGCGCTGACTTAGCGCCTCTACGTTGCGGTACCAGGCGGCTGCACTGGCCAGCAAGGCGTGCAGCAGGACCAGCGGCGGCGCATCCTGCGGCCCGCTGGCAATCACGTGGGTTTCGCCAAAGTTGGTCGCGATGAAGCGCTGCTCGCAGGGCACCGGCCAATGATCTAATACAGCCTGGTAAGCCTGTACGATCTCCTTTTCGCCGGCAGGCGAGTGAAATACCGACAGGGTGGGATGTGCTTCCATAATGGTCCTCCGAAACCAGAGTGCGGCTTGTGCCAACAAAATCACCTGGTTGGTGATTTTTGCACCCATTTATAAATGCCAAGGGCCAGTAAACCGTCAACCAGTGTATATCGTTCAGGAACCGGTCTTGGGCTCTCCAGGAAACTCTGGGGAACCACCACAGAAATTCTCAAAGGAACCGGTCTCGCAAATACAAGCATACCGGATTTTGAATAAAAACTCCCCCATCGTTGGGGGAGTTTTTACCTGGTCAAGTGGATAAGTTGCCGCTGGTTTCGTTTCAGGCCATCACAGTCTGAAGTTTTCGGATTGCAGCCGCTTCGATTTCAGCAACCTGCAGCACCTGTTCCCGCAATCGCTCCCGGAAGCGGGCTGTTTCTTTCTCATCCAGGGGAAATGCCTGTTCGGCCTGCTGGCGTAGCTCGGTCAAGCGGGCATTTATGGCCTGGATCTCTTCCAGTGCGATCAGACCGCGCTGGATAAAAAGCTGATGTTTGCGAAGTTGCAGCTGCCTGGTATCAGCCAGTAAGGCGAATTCATCCGGCAGCAATGCTTTGGCCAGGTGCTCCCAGGCCTCGCTGGCGGCCCGAAAATCCGGACTGATCTCTGCCAAGGATGGTTTACCCAGGATCGTGGCAGCTTCCTCCAGGAAGTCGGCATACAGGCGGCGGTCAACCGTGTGGCCGCTGCCCCAGGTAGATGCCGCCCAGCTGAAAGCACTGGGCTGGCCGGGAGTACCGGCCAGGGCGCTGTACAGGCGCGGCCCGGGTGGCAGCAGACGGGCCCAGCTCTTCTTGTTGCGGGTGTTGACGAGCATGTCAGCCCACTTCTGGTAGGCAGCCAGTCCAAAGTTGTCCCGACTGCCGCGCGGTGGAGCCTCGGTAAACAGGTTGATCGTCTGGTGGATGCCCTGGCGTGACGGCGGACGGCAGGCGACTCAGGTCCGGCGGGTCGAGGGTCAGCAGGCGGTGCTTGAATTTCTTCACCCGGCCGCGGGCCCGGCCCAATTCGGCCGCATTAATTTCCAGGGGCACCTGAGCCCGGTCGGCGATCCAGGTGCGATCTTGATCGTAGCCGAAAACCACCAGTGGCAGCACGGCCCACATTGAATCCCGGTTTGGCTGAGCATTATAGGCCAGGCTGTAATGGTCGGCAAACACCACAGCCGGGCGCCCGTTTTCGAGCGCTTCGATCAGTTTGGCCTCAGCTGTCTGAGGGCTGGCGGTTTGCTCGTTCTGCTGAGGGATGCGCAGCCGCTCGAGCAAGGTGTCGAGCGGATCAAAGGTGTTGCGCGACAGCAAAGCCACGTGCGGATCGTAGCCTGTGTAATCGAAAATGAAATAACCAAACACGATCCCACCGCTGATGCCGAGCAGCAGGGCTTCGGATATGGGCCGACCGGTGTGGGGAGCGCGGATACCCTGGTAGGCCAGGGCATTATGAACGCTGCCGGTTTCCCAGTGACGGCCGGCGAACTGATTGTAATCGGGTAACTGGGGCATGGGTCGCTCCTTTGGCTGCCGGCCAGTTTGGATCCTTAATATCTATCCGAAAAATCAAAAGGGTATATGGTTGTGGATGCGTGCTCGGCACGCATCCACAACCACAAGAATTTGGATAGTTTCTTACTGTTTACAGGGATTTACCGGAAAATTAACGGCAAGACGGAAAGGAGCGACCTACTTTTCACTTTTTGGTCCGGCATTACTCCGTCTGCAAGCTAGGCGCCTTACGTTCGTCCCAGGTAAACCAGGCCAGCAAGGCAAAGCCGAGCAGGACCGCGGCGGTGAAGTAGCCGCCCAGCACGAAACTGCTGGAGAAGTACATGCCGATGGCGACCCCGCCGCCGATCAGGATGGCCGCCAGGGCGGCGTAATGGCGCATGCCATACAGGAAGATGAAAGGCATGTAATGGGTGCCGATCACCACCATGAAGGCCGGGTAGAACCAGTTCAGCCGGTAGAGCGCCGCGCCGGCGATCACCGGCAGGCTGAGGGGCACGATAAAAGCGATCTGCATGGCCAGGCTGTTGAGCGGATTGGCTTTACCAAGCGAAGCCCGGCGTCCCATGAGCTTAAGCGACAATTGGGTCAGGGGAAAGATCAGGGCACCGCCGAATGCCAGCGTCAGGATGGCGATCCGGGTGCTGACCAGGCTGGCTAATAAGGCCGATACCAGCCAGATCAGGCCGGAAACAGCCTGGCCGACCGACCCGCCCAGGTACACTTCCCTGACTTCGCGTTGTGCCGTTTGTATTTCCATGGATCCTCCTTCAATGTGCGGAATAATGTAAAAAAGGTGTGATCTGCGGCAGCTGCCGCAGATCACACCTTTTTTACCACGATCTTATCAGAAAGGCCATACAAACACTGAAGGTATCCCTATAGGCCCGATTAGGATCCCTTGGTAATCCGGATGGTCACGTCTTTGGGAAGGGCCAGGCCGGCTTCAACTTCGATGGCTTTGATGATCCCGCTGGGCACCGGGCAGGCGGCGTGCGAACAATACTGGTGGGCCGCCTCGTAGGTCTGGGGGAGCTGGCGGCGGAAGCTGATCTCTTTGAATGGATCGACTTCCGTCAGGTTTTGGGCCAGGCGCTGGATCGCCGTGCACTCGCTCTGGATCTCGAGATGGCAGATGCGCTCGTTCATGCTGGTCTGGACGGTGGTGTTGAAACCACAAATTCCTGCGAAGATTTCTGCTTTGGCCATGGGATGTCTCCTTGAGGACGCTATAAGCCGGAACCGACTGGCGCCATTATACTGTGAATCAGATTATTTCACTAGGAAAAATCCGATATGGATCAGGATTTTACACCGGGCTTTGGCCAACAAAATAACTAACCGGCTGCTCCCGGCCTGTTCATTTTAGATGCAGTCTGGCTGAATAAGTTACAGATCCGGCTAAAATTGGCTCAATGATCGGAGCGGAACCGGGCTCGCAGGTGGGTGTTGTCGCAGAAGGGCTTATTAGCCGAATGCCCGCAGCGGCATAGCGCCACCCGGGTCTCGACCCGCTCGCGGCCATCTTCCCCCACGATGCGCAGCCGGCCGCGCAGGTACAGCGGCCCGTTAGGCTGCGGGCTGATGGTGGTCTCCTCAGGGACCGGCTCCTGCGGACCACCGTCCAGGCGCTCGAAGCGCAGCGCCCCGCTCGGGCAGCGCATCACGACCTCAGCGATCTGGTCCGGCTCGGCCCAGTTCGGATCGATCCAGGGTCGCTCCTGGGGTTTGAATACCTCCGGCAGTCCCTGGAAGCAGTAGCCGACGTGAACGCACTGGGTCCGGTCCCAGTAAACAGCGATGTGCTCGTTGCGATAAACCCGCTCAACGCCATGCTCGTGGCGGGCTTCGGAATCGGGATTGTTGCTCATTGAATCTCTCTCCTTTCAATACCTGTCAATACCCAATCGTTTGAAACCTATACATCTCAATCAGCGAGCGAAGAAATTGAATTGACATGACGTCAAGTGTGCGAAGAGGATGGTTTGGTGTTTATTTTTTTGCGGCTTGCCGCAAAAAACAAACACCACAACCAACTTTTTATCCGGGGCGGCCGACGGCGATAGCTTCGAAACGGATCGAGTCGTCCCAGATCTCGGTCGTGCGGCAGTCCACCTGGAAACTGCCGGCCCCGGCCAGGCGGACGCGCTCGCTCACCAGGGCAATGACCGTCTGGCGGGCGTGTTCCCGGGCCAATTCAAAGTCCGGGAAACTGAGCTGGCGGTTGTCCACCCGGCTGAAATAGCCGACGATCCGGGCCCCTTCCAGTTCCGGGAAGACCTGGCTCTCGGCCTGGACGAGGATGTTACCCACCACGGTCCCGACCGCGTTGGCGACCTCGTAATGGGGCGGCAGAATCAGCTCGGTCCGCAAAGCCTGCGCTACCGGGGGCAGGAACGCGCCGGCCGGCGCGCCGATGCCTACCAGGGGGGTCTTCAGGTGGATGGTGCTGCCCAGGTAGGCGTCCTGAGGATGCAGGCTCTCGTCCAGCAGCCAGCGGTCGAGGCCATCGCCGCGGCGGGTGAAGCGCCGGTCGTGCAGGCTCTGGCCGCTGAGAAACTGGATGATCTCGGCCGTCATCCGGTCGGTCATTTGCTGGCGAACCTGTTGGATGAAGGCCTGGGGTGTGAGCTCCAGGCCGCGCGCCACCCCGCTAACCGCCAGCTGGGCGATCTCCACGTCCCAGGGCTGGTACTCCCCGCTGACGTGCAGCAGGTCGGTAGGCGTCAGACCGGCCCGCTCGATCCACTCCTGGCCCACCATTCGTTCGATCAGGGTAGGGGCAATCGGTCCGGTCTGCTTGCGGAGCAGGCCGAACGGGCGGGGGCCTTCCCGCAGCAGGCGCAGGATCTGGCGGGAATGTTCGTCGGCCGGAGGGCGGAGCGGTTCGCGGCGCAGGATCCAGAATTCCAGATCCTCGGCGTAGTGGATCTCGGTGTGGGCTTTCAGCCAGGCCTGCAGATCGGACTTGACCTGCGGGAAGCGGATGCTTAAATAGGAGAGCGGCAGCACCCGTTCGGGGCCGATGGATACGCCGCCCCAGCGGTCGAACTCGATCCGGCTGTCGCCACCCAGCCCGAAGGAATGGGCCTGGATGGTGCGCACGCAGGTCCGGTAGCCGGCGACTGTGGCGGCGTTAGCCTGGACGCGCACCTGGCCGGAATCGACCAGGGCCAGGTCGGTGGTCGTGCCGCCCATGTCGATTACCAGGGCGCGCTCACTGCGGGCCAGGTACTGGCCCCCGATGGCGCTGGTAGCCGGGCCGGAGTGGATGATCTCCACCGGGCGGCTGCGGGCGTAGTCCAGGCGGGCGATCGAACCATCCCCTTTGACCATCATCACCGGGCAGTCCAGGCCGCGTTCGGCCAGCATGGCTTCCACCGCGCTCATAAAGGCTTCGGTAGCCGGCAGCAGAGAGGCGTTCAAACTGGCGGTGGTGGCCCGGCGGATTGAATCGAGCTGGCCGGAGAGCTGGTGGGCCTCAACGACCGGGGCCGGGCTGCCGGCTCGCACCAGGGCGGCGGTCAGCTGTTCGTGACTGGCGTTCATCGGCCCGGCATAGGAGGCGATCGCGTAAGCTTCCACCTGGTCGCGGGTCTCCGCCACAACCTGCCGGATCTGATCTGGGTCGGGCGGGCAGAGCTCGCGGCCGTCCAGGTCGTGTTTGCCTTGCAGGAAGTGGTAGTGCTCGGTGCCGAACTGGCGTTCGAAGCCGAAGGTGTGAACCAGCTCCGGGTCGTAGCCGAGCAGCAGCAGGGCAGTCGGCCGGCGGCGGTCTTCGGCGATGGCGTTGGTCGCCAGGGTGGTCGAGAGCGAGACCAACGCCACGGGTTGGTTATCGTCCGGCAGCAGGGCCTGCAGCACCGCCGCGATGCAGGCGCGCAAGTCGTTGTGGGTGGTCATCACCTTGACCGAGCGGACGACCGCACGGCTGGTTGGATCGAGCAGCACTCCGTCGGTGTAGGTCCCGCCGGTGTCGATGCCCAGATAAAGTGGAGTTGGGGCAGGCTTAGTCATGGTTTGTGTGGGCGACGCAGAGCGTAAGGCCAGCAAGAATAGGCAATTTTATCACGCTGAAGAAACTCTTATGGGAGAGTCCCGGATTTGGGGGTGCGAGCGAGTGTTCGCACGCTCGCACCCCCCAAATCCGGGGTAACATCCCAGCACTGCCTTTTTTCTAACCGGTTAGTTTACTCTATTTTAATCTAATTCTAATCGAAAATTCATGATTATTAAGATAATATATGTCCGATATATGGGGGCCCCTGGCCATTCTCCATCCGGGCTGCCGGGCGATGCCTGCCTCTGGTGCCCACCTGCTTATCCTGGCTTCGTTGCATTCATGCTTATCGATTGGTTAAGCGCCAATTTTTCATCCTTGGGCTCGCATGGCCTGAGGCTTGTTCAAGTGTTGATTTGGGAGGAATAGTATGAATCGGAAAACCAAGCTGGTTCTCACGACCATTTTTGTATTGATCCTCAGCCTGTCCGTTTCGATGATGGCTCTGGCTGAAGCAGCGACGTATATCGAAAATACCACCAATTATTACGATCAGACGATTTTTGTACATTGCGCGGCCGGCGGTGCGGGCGAAGATGTCCGCATCACGGGCACCGTTCATGAGGTGCTTGTATTCACCGTAGATGAAAATGGTGGCTTTCACGGAGTTTTTCATGCCCAGCCGATGGGAATTAAAGCGGTCGGGCAGACCACCGGAGATATTTACCAGGCAACGGGTGTTTCCATGGAGCAATTCAACAATCTCGATGGATACACGGACACCATCGTCGAAAGTTTTAAGATCATCGGGCCGGGCCCTGGCAATAACTTCGTTGTTCAGGAAGTCTTGCATCTGACGGAGAATGCCAATGGAGAGGTGACTGCATTCGTCGACTATTATTCGTACGCGTGTAAGTGATCCGCATTGAGGTGACTTAACTGTTTATGCCGGGGGCCTTCCGATCGATCGAACAATAACCATCCATCATGCCAGTTAAAACTGTGGTTGTGCGCTGGCTTTCCAGGCGCACAACCACAGTTTTTAATACCTGCGCGGGAGAGGGTGCTGCAGCCGGCCATCACGCCTGTTTTCAGACGAACCTTTTTACGAATGACAGGAGGACATTGACTTGCAGAAGAAGCTCAAGCGGATTCGTCTGTGTGCAGGATGAGATGACCCTGGTCGTTAACTTCCAGGCGCAAGCCATGCAAAGGAGCAGTTGCCGGCCCGTGTTCCACCGTGCCGTTCAGGGCGAATTGTGAACCGTGGCACGGGCAACTGAATCCATCCTTCACCAGGTCAACGGTGCAGCCCAAATGGGTGCAAACCAGGCTGTAGGCTTTTAAACCGTCAGCTCCATGCTGCAGCACAGCCTGTGCATCCGGTATACGGGCGCGGGTGCCCAATGGATAGTCTTCCGGGATCCCCAGGTCAAAGGCAGTCGGTGGGGAGGGATAGGGCTGGTAGGAAAGAAACCGGAAAATGCCGCCCAGGCCCAACATTCCGGTCAACCCCAGCAGGCTTTTCCAGGCCAGGGTTAAAAAATCTCTGCGGGCCAGAATTTTAGGCAGGCGGGTATTTGATTCAGCGTTCGACGGCGTGACATTCATGGCAATAACGGGATTCCTGTTCATCGGGATTCTGCTCGCAGGCGCTGCCCATCACCAGCGGCACCTGGTAGCGCGTTTGGGTTACTTTGGCGACCATCTCGAAACTGCCGTCTGGCAGCTGGCGCACATTCCATAGCTCTTCATTGCGCTCGGTTTCAACCACCCGGTCGCCGACCTGAAGATCCAGGACCGGGTTGAGAAAGGCCTGCCGCAAGCTGATATCTTCCTTGCTGGAGATGGTTTTGGTGCGCGGCGGTTCGGTTAAGGTTCCATGGCAGGTCTGGCATTGGACGTACTGCAGCTCGGCTTGGTTGTTGTAAAGATGCCCATCGCCCATGGCCTCCTCCCGGGTGTGGCAGTCAACGCAATCCAGTTCGTATTCGCACCTGGTGAACTGGGCGATGGGCTGGTAATAATCGTTTTTGCGATCGGTGGGGTGATCCGTGCGGGGGATAAATTCCACCTGGCGCAATTCGTAATTGCCGCGGTTGTGGCAGGTATTGCATTGCGTATAGGGGATGGCAGTCGTCAGACGATGGACCGGCTGGCTTAAATCCGTGCCGGCGGTCGGTGTGTGACAGGCCGCACAGCCGGTTAACCGGCTGTATTCGGTTCCGTCCAACGGTTCAGCGGATAGATGGCAGTTCAAACAATTTTGGGCAAAAGCCAGGACAGCCGGAGAGCTTTCGTTTTCCGGATCGAAAATACCCAAAAATGCGGATTGGCCAGGGTGGGGCGGTTCTTCCGCCTGTACGGCGAAGATGCCCAGATGAGCCATCAAATCCGGCTGGGCCCCAAAACTGTAGCGGATATTGGCGATGGCGCCGGCATAAGTGGCCTGCAGGCTGGTCATTACCCGGGCGATATGATCGCGTTCGGCGGCCGGGTCGCCACTGTGACAGTCGCTGCCGCCGCAGGAAGCTTCAACCACAGACAGGTCGGAGGGATTGCGGCCGCCGCGCATCGTGCTGTGAGCCAGGTCGGCGTCCAATGCCAGGCGCTCACCGCCATGGCAAACGACGCATCCAAAAGTGGCGACCGGATGGGAGGAACTGATCTCCGGCAGATCGGCGTGACAGGTCAGGCAGTATTCTTCCTGGCCGGTCAGGGTCGGAACTAATACAACCGGGCGCAGTCGATTGCCCGTGCGCCATACGATCAACAACACAGTCAGTAACAATAAGGAAGTAGCCAGTACAAACGTACGTTTCATACATTTACTCAAAAATGTCGGTTGGCTTCAACCGCAGTCAGTCCAGGTAAATTTACCGCAACGGCTCAGCTTATGCCTGGAATTCATGGCGAAAAAGGCGTGCGTGGGGGCGTACGCCCCCACGCACGCCTTTTTCGCCAGTATTTCGAACGCCAGCCTGAGTAGCTTGACAATGTCACAATCGAGGAAATCTCCCAAAATTTGATGGGACATTGTCAGTAGATACAATTCGCCAATCACTCATCGTCCGGCAAACCGGTCTCAAGCGGGCAGGATCGCCAATATCGTCAGGGTGATGATCCCCACCACCAGCGACAGGACGATCCATTGGGCCAGCCTTGAGCCGCGCGGCAGCCAGCGACCCAGCTCTTCGGGACGGGCGTTGGGCAGCAGGTAGGGCATCAATGCCAGGAACAGCAACACGCCAAACGGCACCAGTACGCCAAACACAAAGGCGTTGCCCGATTTGAGCATTTGCTGAACCCACAGGAAAAACCAGGGTGCGCGCGAATCGGCTGCCTGGCCGACCTCGGTCATTGGGGAGGCAAGTGGGGCCGGGATGAACGTCGCCAGTAAGATCAATCCAATCAGGGCCAGTATGGCTGCCAGCCCTTCCCGGCGCACCAGATCGAAGCGTGAAATCCGGGTAGGATCGGCGCGTTGATCCGGAGGCGGGACAGCAATCCCGCCATCCCGGCGGACTTTGAATAAATGCCAGACGCCGACCCCGACCAGGATGATGGTCAACCCGAAAATATGCCAGGCGTAGAATCGGATCAGTGTAGCCGGATTGGGTTTGCTGCCGCCCATCACCAGCAGGTACAGATCCGGGCCGATCCTGGGGATCGACTTTGACCAGATTGGTGCCGGCGACTAATGCCCAGCGGACACCTTCATCCCAGCGCAGTACATAGCCGGTAAAATCCAAAAACAGGCTCAAGACCAGCAGGCTCAGGCCTAATAAATAGTTAAACCTGCGCTGGGCGGCGTAGGCCCCGGTGAAAATCACCCGCAACATGTGGATGACAGCCACGATCACCAGCAGCTGGGCAGCCCAATAATGGAGATTGCGCACGATCGCCCCATACGGAACCAGGAAGGTCATCGACTGGATCGAAGGACCGGCGCCTTCCGGAGTCGGCACGTAATAGAACATCAGCAGCGATCCGGTCAGGAGCAGCACGATGACCAGAAACACGGATAGGCCTCCCGCGCCCAGGGTATAACGGAAGCGCGCCTGTCGGGCCGGGATCGTCGGTGGATGGAGATGATGGAAAAATGATGGGCGCATTGTGATTTCGTTGCAGGCGATGCGGCTGAATGGCCTGGACCAGCCGGTTTAGCCCCAGACCAGGATGAAGAGCAGTGTAAACAGGCTGCTGACGATCAACTGGCGCACGCCGATGGCCGTCGGCCTGGCGTTCACCGCCGGGTGGAAGGTTCCCCAGGTGGTCTCAGCTGCCTGTAAAGCAAATGGAAGCCAAATCCAGGTGGGCAGTAAGCCGCTCAATCCGAGCCCCAGGGTCAGGATCAGGTTAAAGCCGGTGTAAAGCAGGGCACGCCGGCCCATGCGCCACTGCGTGCTGCGATCGGGCATGGTCTTCAACTCACGCTGCCGCAAGCGCAGATAGGCGTATACGATCGAAGCCGCCGATTGCAGCCAGGCCAGGCCGAACAGCCACCAGCCACGCGGGTCAGGGCTGCCAATCGCAGCCCAATATGCGGCCGGGGCGGCCAGCGCCAGGACGCCGCTGGCTACGATTTCCACACCGGCCTGGCGGCGCTCAGCTCGTTTGCTGACCAGGTACAGGTGCCAGCCAAAGACCGGTATGCCCGGGATGGCCAGGAGCAGCAGATAAGCCAACCCTTGCCAGATCAAGCCAGCCAGACCGACCAACCCGGTCAGGGCATAGACGATCATCCAAAAGCGGGCGGCCGGAAGGTCACGGCGCGAACGCCGGCCGCTGTAAGCTTTGATCGCGATGGTCACCGGCTGCCGGATTAAAAAGGCTGAAAACGCCGCCAAGATCAGGAACGGGGTCGCCAGATCAAAGCTGCCGCCGGCGAATAAACCAATCAGCAGCGGGCTGATCAAGAAGACCCATGAGCCGTGATCCTGGGGCAAGGCGATGTGTTTCTTTAAAATGTCCGATCGGTTATTCACAATTTCCATTACTAACTCATCAACCAATGGCTTGAATTTGAACCGAAATAGGGGGGCGTGGGGCGTATGCCCGGGGCAGAAGCCTAAAGCAAACCTTTTTCGCTTTATTCCATACTCAAGCCTGAGTAACTTGACATGGTCACATTCGAAGAATTTCCCCAAATTTTGGTGATTGTGGCGGGCAATTGCCCGCCACAATCACCAAAATTTGGGCAGCTATTTTAATGTGACAGTGTTAATGCAGATATGTCCAGATTAGGATTATAAGTCATTGGAGATAAATTTCACAGGACGTTTGTCATAGATTGCAGGATGCTATTTTGTAAAAAACCGGAGTAATGGCAATCTTTCAGATGTCGCAGCCGTTTCCTCCTGCAAAAGTATGAAAGTAAAATCACCCGTTTGCATTTGGAATAAACCCGCCTGCTGGCCAGTATGATTTGGATAAATATGGGCTAAAATGTTGCCATTAAATCGGATCGTTCGATATTACTGTGGTGGGTTAGCATATAGCCTCAACCCCTGGATTTCCCAAAACCACGCTGACAATTTTCGAACAGGTCTAAATTATTCCTCAGGAGGGTTATGGTATGAGTTCACAATTTGGTTTGAAGGAAGGCCTATCCACGGGCCAGGTTGAACGTTTGCAGGCTGGGCTGCAGGGATCCGCGCTTATGCCCGGAAGCCCCGAATACGAGCAGGCCCGCAAGGGTTGGAACCTCTCGGTAGAGCAGTATCCGGCCCTGATTGTGCGCGCTGCGGCTAGCGAGGATATCGTCCAGGCGGTGCGCTTTGCCAGCCAGAATGGATTGAACGTTGCGGTCCAATCCACCGGTCATGGTACCGTCCGCCCCGCTGACGGTAACCTGTTGATCTTGACCTCGGCCTTGACTGGGATCCAGATCGATCCTCAACGCCAGACCGCCCGGGTTGGCGCCGGCGTCAAGTGGGGTATGCTGCTCGAACAGAGCTATCCGCTGGGGCTGGCCCCTCTGCTGGGTTCGTCCCCGGATGTGGGCGTTGTCGGATATACCCTGGGAGGCGGGATGGGCTGGCTGGCGCGCCCCTATGGCATGGCAGCCGACAGCCTGATCGACGTAGAACTGGTTACCAGTGATGGAAACCTCATTCATGCCAATGCCAACCAGAACAGTGATTTGTTCTGGGGTCTGCGGGGCGGCGGCGGCAACTTCGGGGTCGTGGTCAGCCTTGAATTCCAGCTCTTCCCGGTCGAACGCGTCTATGCCGGTAACCTGTTTTACCCGGCCGAAATGGCGCGGGAGGTGATGGCCCGCTACCGGGATTGGGTGGTTGATCTCCCGGACGAGCTGACGACCTCGGTTTCCGTCATGAATTTCCCGCCTCTGCCCGAGCTGCCTCCATTTTTGAGCGGAAAATCTTTTGTGATCGTGCGCGGCTGCTACACCGGCTCAGACGAACAGGGCGAGGCGCTGCTTTCCTACTGGCGTGATTGGCGGACTCCCCTGATGGATGAATTCAAGCCGATCCCATTCAGCCAGGCGGCAACCATCAGCAACGACCCGCTTGACCCGATGCCGGCTTTTTCAACCGGGGCCTGGCTGCGCGAGCTGACGGATGAGGCGATCGATCGGATCGTTCATTATGGGGTTGAGAACCGCAATGGCCTGCCGTTGGCCTTCATCGAAGTCCGCCATGCCGGCGGCGCGATTGCCCGCCTGGATGAAGGCGCCAGCGCGTATGGCAACCGCCAGGCGCTGTTCAATCTGGGCTGCATCGGCATGAGCCCCACCCCCGAGGTCTATCAGGGGCTGCAGGCACACACCGGCCGGTTAAAGGCCGAACTTGATCCCTATCTGAGCGGGGGCGTTTACCTCAACTTCCTGGATGGCGACGAAGCCCGCAAACGCAGCATGCAGGCTTTTTCACCGCAGGTTTACCGTCGCTTGCAGGCGCTCAAACAGCAATACGATCCGGCCAACATGTTCCGGTTCAGTTTTGACCTGGTAGGTTCAGAAGAATAAGTGGTTTTTGTAGAACTTTTTCGAAATGAAAGTGCGTGGCGGCAACCGCCCCACGCACTTTCATTTCGCTTGGATCGAGGCCCCGTAAGCGAGCGTTTTCAGGCCTGTTTGAGCAGGCGCAGGGCGCTCTCTGCCAGCAAGGCGGTGCCATAAGGCAGGCAGTCCTCGTCAATATCGAAACGCGGGTTGTGATGCTTGCGTTCATCGCCCTCGATTCGACAGCCCAGCATAAACATGGCGCCCGGGGCGATATTGGTCATAAAGCCAAAATCCTCGGCGCCCATACTATCCTTGGGGGCTTTGACCGCGGCTTCTCCGAATAATTCTTCCCCGGTTTTTGCGATCAGTCTGGCCACTGCGGGATCGTTGAAAGAGGGCGGGTAACCTTCGACGATCTTCAATTCGTGGTCCGCGCCCATCGCTTCGGCGATCTGCAGCGCTCTTTCGACCTCCTGGTGGATGGTCTGCTGGTCAGCCGGGTCCATGTAGCGGATCGTGCCGGACAGTTCGACCCGCTCCGGGATGACATTCGAGGCCTCCCCGGCGTGGATCGAGCCTATCGTCACCACGGCCGGGTGGTGGGGATTCATGCGCCGGGAAATGATCCCGTGCAGGGCCAAAATCACGTGCCCGGTGATGTGGATTGGGTCAAGCGCCCGGTGAGGGGCAGCGCCATGCCCGCCCCGCCCGACGACGGCGGCGTAAAACGTATCGACCCCGGCTGAGATCGGGCCATCGTCGATCTCGATCGTGCCGACCGGTTCAGACGAATCGACGTGCAGGGCGATGACGTGATCGACATGCTCCAGGGCGCCCGCCTCGATCATACGCGGCGCGCCGCTCACGCCTTCTTCGTCATCATCTTCTTCAGCGGGCTGGAATAGCAGTCGCACGGTGCCGGGAAAATCTTCGTCCGCCAGCAGCCGGGCGACGCCCAGCAGCATGGCGGTGTGGGCGTCGTGACCGCAAGCGTGCATCACGCCCGGGGTGGCGGAAGCGTATGGCTGGTCGTTCTCTTCCTGGATCGGCAGGGCATCCATGTCCGCCCGCAGCCCTATGACCGGGCTGCCGGAGCCTTTTTCGGCCACGACCCCGGTCTTGCCAACCCCGGTCTGCACCCGGTACCCCCACTCGTCCAACAAATTGGCTACCAGGGCAGCCGTCTGGTTCTCTTGAAAGCTCAGTTCAGGGTTGTGGTGGATCTTTCGCCGCCAATCCCGGATCTCCGTGTGAATGGCTCTAGCCTTAGGGTACACGCTGCCTCCTTCTCATTCCTTCATCGTTGTATGGTTGTGGTTGGGAGCACTCAAAACATTTTTCTTTTACAACATCTGTAAGCTCTTTTGTTGTCGGGCAATCGGTTCAATGGGAATTCCAGTGGCAGGGCCCTGCCACTGGAATTCCCATTGAACCTTTATTCGAGCTGTTGGGCGAAGTCCAGGATTTCATCCAGGGCTTCTTCCTGAGCCGGTTCCAACGGGGGGATTTCGTGACTGGCCAGGATCTGCCGGGCTTTTTGGTCTGCCCGGTCGGCCAGGTCGACCCGGCCTTTGCGCACCCATTCGTCCCAGGCGCCGCGATCGGCCAGGCGAGTCATCCAGATCTCCCCGGCGCGCAGGTATTCGACCGTGTGAATCTGGTCGAGAAAATTGCGGTTGCCATCCATGACGCTGGCAATCACCTCGACGGCCAGCGCTTTGGCGTCGACGGAAAAGCCGCGGATCACGCGTTGGATCACGGCCGCGATCTCGTCATCGGCCACCATCTGGGCGAAAGAACCGCTGACGCCGGCCTGCAGCTCGCCGATCCCGGATAATTCATCCGCCCCGGCCAGGGCCGGCAGCAGGGCGTTGATCGCCCGCTCGTAACCGTTCTGGACATTCAGGGTATGGGCGTTGGTGGACAGGCCGTACACGTTCACCGGCAGGTGGTAAAAGTGCGCCAGCTGGACCGTGCCGGCCGAAACCATGCCCATTTCGGCCCCGCCCCACACGCTCATCCCGGTGCGCGGTTCCATCATCGCCAGCCTCCCGCAGTAAAAGATCGGCAGGCCGGGCCGGGTTATCTGGGCCAGCACAAGGGTCGCCAGCACCTCGGCGTTCTGCTGCGCCAGCGCGCCGGCCATCGAGAGCGGGGCTGTGGCACCCGCGGTTGGACAGGGCAGCGGGCCGACCGGCACACCAAACGAGGCCGCCTGGATGACCGCCTGGACAACGTCATCCGGCAGGTAAAGCGGGCTGACCGGTGAAATCCCAAACGTCAGGGTTTCTGAGGGCGGACCGATGACTTCGGCCATCCGCACCGCCAGGCGGACCTCCTCGGCCGTCTGCACCCCAGGTCCGTGGATCGGCTTGACTGTATGCGGCAGGGTGTGGCGGTACATCGCCAGCGACATGCTCTGCCCGGGCACATCCTGGGGCGTGAAGAAGGGTGTGACCGAATTCACCTGCGGCAAGGCATCCAGCAGGCGGGCGCTGTCGCGCACATCCTGGACCAGCGCCGGGCGGCATTCCCCGCTGGCCTGCTCGTAAACGTCTTTGGCCCCGCCCAGGTTATGCCAGTGCAGGCTGCCGTCCCCCAGGACGGTGGTCTGGCCGCCCCGGCCGCGCAGTCGCACCCGGGAGGGGCATTGTTCCAGGGCCCACTGGACCAGGTCGGGTGGCAGCAGTACCCGGTCCCCGCGGGTGGCGGCGCCGGCCGCGCACAGCAGCTCCCGGCCAGCCGCCTCGGTCAGGACAACTCCGATCTGGCTGAGAATTTGTAAAGTCGCCTGGTGAACGCGCTCGATCTCGTCTGGAGACATAAAACTCAGGGGTTGCATGGGGATGTCCTTGGAACAAAGATAGTTTTGATCAGGCTTGTGATAGCTGCTCAAACGAGATCTAAAATGATTGCTGAAATGTGGTTGCGAGGGGCATATCCCGTTCGCAACCACGTTGCAGCTACCTCCTGGTCTCCCAGATCTGTTGGAGCTGTTCCAGCGGTACGGCGTGGACGACCCGGTTTTGAAAGCCGGTCATGGTTTCGGCTGCTGTCAGGGCGTTCCAGATGGCTTCTTCGGTGGCTTCAGCCACAGCCAGGAAGAACTGGTTCAACAGGTGGTGGGGCAGCATCTGGACCGTCAAGGGAGCCGCCTCGCTGCCGGGCAGGTGATTGCCGGTGGCGAAGGCCAGGAAGATATCGCCGCTGCCGTTGAAACCCAGGCCTCCGGCCCTGGCCATGCCGAGGGTGGCCCGCTTGGCCAGGCGCCGGCACTGGACCGGCAGCAGGGGTGCATCGGTGGCGACAATGATGATGATCGAACTGCTGGGCGGCGCGTCCCAATCGGGTAGCGGTACCTGCTCGGGGTCGAGCAGGCTGCCCACCGGGAGCCCGTCCAGGCGCAGGTCTGCCCGGTCGCCGTGATTGGCCTGGACCAGCACGCCGACCGTGTACTGTCTGCCGCCGGCCTCGACCAGCCGGGAGGCCGTGCCGATGCCGCCTTTAAAATCGTGGCAGATCATACCGGTCCCGCCCCCGACATTGCCCTCCTCAACCGGGCCGGCCTTCGCATCCGCCAGGGCCAGGTAGACATCTTCCCGCTGGATGTGAAAGGCGTTCAGATCGTTGAGAAAACCGTCCCAGGTTTCGGCGACGACCGCCAGGGAGGATATTGAGGTCAGGCCCTTTTCCATCCCGTACGCGACCAGCGCTTCGTGGACGGTGCCGATATGGTGGGTGGTGGTGAGGGCGATCGGATAACACAGCAGGCCGGATTCGGTCAGCCAGTGCATTCCGGTCATCTCGCCCGTGCCGTTGAAGGCATGGCAGGCTGCAAAGGCATTGTCTTTCCAGATCTGCCCGTCGCGGGGCACGATGACCGTCACACCGGTCCGGGCGACCCGGGGGTGATCGTAAATCAACGTCCGGTGCCCAACCAGGATCCCGGGCACATCGGTGATGGCATTATGGGGCCCAACCGGCAGCCTGCCGATGGTGATCCCAAGATCTCGTAAGCGCGCTCGAGTCATCCTTATGCTTCTCTCTTTAGAAACTGTCCTTGGTGGCGGATGGGGCATGCAAGTGGACCACTGCTTCCCCTCGCACGCCTTTTTTATGGATCGGTTAGCAGCTTGAAAGCCAGGTGGCGGCCTTTGCCCAGGCGCCTGGATAGATTGATCCACAGGCTGGTCAGGCTGTCAATCTCGGGGGCATGTTCCAGCCCGCCGCAGTAAATCGGCCGCAGCCCGATCTGAACGATCAGATTTTCAACTTGCGTGCGTTCAGCCCGATCCATGCCGCAGTAAAAAAGGTCGGCCTGCAGCCCTGCAAAAGTCGGGTCGGCGAAATTTTCCCACCCCAGGTGGTTGAACGCCCGGTACAGGATCGCTCGCGGCGCAGCCCTGGCCAGGTAGGGCAGGCTATTCATCGACGGTTCGCCAAGCTTATTGGTAGCATCGATGATGGTTTTTCCTTTCAGCCCGGCGGCGTGGGCCTGGATCACCTCTTCCGCTACCCGGCCGGGGATCGCCAGGATGACGATCTCGCCTTCAGACAGGGCTTCATCGATACTAACAGCCATTGCGATTCCGCTGATTTCCCTTAAAAGGGCCTGAATCCGGCTGCCGGCCGGGTCACGCACGCCAAAATAAACCCGGTGGCCGCTATCCGCCCATTTCTTGCCCAGTGTCCCACCGATATTGCCTGCGCCGATGACGGCTATGTTCATACCCGGTTGCCTCCTGCCTGCCGCTGTTCGATCCGGCGGGCCGTGCGTCGCTCGTGCTGTTCGTGAATTTCTCTGATATGATCGACCTTTTCCTCGATCGCGGCTTGCAGCCATTGTCTTCCGTTTTCGGCTGTCGCCAGGCTGCCGGCGCCGTAAGCTCCGGTTCGCGAATCGTCGTACCAGGGCGGATTTGCAATCAGAGCGCCACCTTCCACCCAATCCATCGAATAGGACGGGGTCGCGATAAATTCGATTTCATCGACGACTTTGCCCATATCCACCAGCTCCGGGGCCAGGTGCAGCATCAAGGCTGTTTCCAGTTCGCCGGCGTGCCCCATACCACCCCGGGCCGAGCGCCGGTATTTTTCCAGGGCAGCGACCCCCTTCGGACCGGATAGATACAGCCAGGTGGTGGCACAGAAGATGTGAGGCTGGCGCTCGCCGGCATATTTGGCCACCTGGGTCAGAAAGGAACAATTGCCGCCATGTCCGCTGAGCAGGTAGAAACGGTCGAAGCCTCGCCCGCTGAGCTGGTCGATGACCGCCAGCCAGAAATCCTCGAACGCCCGCCCGCCGGCGTTTAATGTGCCGGCGAATGAACTGCGATGCGTGCTGACCCCGTACGGGGTGACCGGCAGGCTGAAAGCCAGCTCCGGAACCTGGCTGGCCGCTCCCAGGCTGACAGCCTCGATGCACCAGGTATCGACCGAGAGTGGTAAGTGGAACCCGTGTTGTTCGGTGTGGCCAATCGGGATCAAGATCACTTTACCGCGCTCGCTGTCTGCCGGGATGGGTAGCTGTGAGAAAGGTCCAGGCAGGGCGATGCGCTGGGTGTACAATCCCAGGTTGACGTCCTGGGGGGTCAGGGCGTATACCCGGCTGAAGCCATCTTCCCGCAGGCTGTCGAGCAGATTGCCCACCAGGTTCCCAAGGATGGCTTCCGGGACAGCTAAACCGCTGCCGCGCCAGCCAAATGGCAGCGGGGGCAGGATCGCGATCCGGGGCGGCTCGCCCAGGGCTGAGGCCAGTTGCTCCATGTTATAGCCCTGGCCTAAAGGCAGGACCAGGGGCAGATCGCGCGGCAGCGCGGCCACCTCGGGCCAGGTGAGATTTTCGTAGGCGAAAAATTCAGTCTCCATTTCACCTCCTTTTTGTGACGCAATGAAGGGTTTCTGATTTTTGGGGCGCGAGCGGGCGTTCCACGGTTTTAACAAAGGTGATCGCCTCACCGCCAACAAAGCATGCAAGGAAAGTACGTGGTGCGTTATGGGCGGCTTAGCCGCCCATAACGCACCACGTTTTCTCTTTCTTGTTAAAGCCCTGGCGGGCGTTCGCCCGCTCGCACCCCTAAAATCGGAGGATACTCAGCCAATAAACTCAGATTTTATGCGGCATCAAGTACCAGTCCAGGAAGCGTTCCGTGCGCCGGTAGACATCGATTTCGTTGGCCTGTTTCTGGAAGCCATGCGGCTCGCCGGCATAGGTCTTATATTCAAAGGTTTTGCCAGCCCGTTGGAGCGCCTCAACCCACTCTTCCGAGGCTTGCGGGGGCACCACCCGGTCATCCAGGCCGTGGAGGATCAAGACCGGCTTGTGAATGTCGGCCACCTGGTAGATCGGCGATCCATCCAGGTAGACCTGGCGGTTTTCGGCCGGATTGCCGAGCTGCATCTCAGTGTATATCCTAGTCGTCCGCTCACATTGCGCCCAGGAGCTGTACAGGTGGGCGTCCCCGAATTTGCTGACACCGCAGGCAAAGCGATACTGGTCGTCCCGGCTTAAACAGCAGGCCACCATATAGCCGCCGTAGCTGCTCCCCAGGATACCGATCCGGTCGCGATCGACGCCCGCTAAACCAGCCAGGTAATCCGCGCCGTGCAATACGTCCTGGGTGTCACCGAGGCCCCATTGATGGTAATTGGCCTGTTCGTACGCCACTCCATAACCCGTGCTGCCCCTGAAATTGGGGGCCAGAAAGGTGTATCCTTTGGCGACCAGGTACTGGGCGAAGATATCCCAGACGTAGGCATACTGGTCGGTCGGCCCGCCGTGAGGGTACACCAGCCCGGCCTGGTTGGATTTGGCCGGCTTGTAAAGCAAGGCGGGGATCTCCAGCCCGTCGCGGCTGGTATAGTGAATTTCTTCAGGAATGACCAGGGGTAAGCGGCTCAGGGCCGGCGGATTTGAATAGGTGAGCTGAGTGCGGCAACCGTCAGACAGGTCAATCCGGTACAGATCCGGGGGCTGGCCGGGGTTTTCGTAGGCGGCGGTCAGGAAATCGCCCTGGGGAGACCAGTCGATATTCGCATAGATACCCTTGCCGCCGGCCAGGTCGCGCTGGCTGCCGTTTTCCACTTCGATCACGACCAGGTCGAACGAGCCGCCGCGGTTGAGGGTGCAGGCTATCCGGCGTCCGTCCGGCGACCAGGCCAGGCCGGCCATATCCAGGCCCGGAGCGATGAGCTGGCGCAGGTCGCTCCCATCCGGGCCAATCAGCCAGGCTTCGTTAAAGCCCGAGCGCTGGGATAGGAAGGCGATCCAGCTGCCGTCCGGCGACCAGCGCGGCGACCAGTCTTTCTGACTGGGGCTGCCGGTCAGCTGGCGGCTCGCACCCAAATCGAGATCGAGCAGGCGCAGCTCCCACCGGTTGGGGTCATCGGCCGGGGCATGGACATAGGCGACTGTCTTGCCGTCTGGGGACGGGCGCGCATCCAGGTCGTCGCCGCTCCCGTGGGTCAGCAGGCGTGCGGAGTGGCCATCCCGCCCAATCAAAAACAGTTTGGAGCTGTCTTCAACCTCGATCGTGACGATCAGGGACCCGCTATCCGGCATCCAAACGGGAGAAGACGCTCCGGATGCGAACCCGCTTAGCTTGACCGGCAGGCCGGAGTCCGGTCCCAACACATGCACATGGTCATTCAGGGTAAAGGCGAGCGACTGACCGTCCGGCGACCATTGGGGCGTTTCATCCCACCAATAGGGCTTGCTTTTGCGGTTAAAGGTCAGCCGCTTGGGCCAGCTCCCGGGCGCGGCCAGGGAGAGCCGGTAGATGTCAGCCAGACCCTCGCGTTTCCATAAAAAGGCAATCTGGCTGCCATCCGGCGATAATTTTGGATTGTAAATGCGATTTACGCTGGTAATTAAGTCCAGGCTCCAACCGGGGGGAGCCTGAAGATCGGGCCGGTCCAGGGCGGGCCAGCCGTTGCGCACATATTTTTCTTCGATGGTGATCATAAGCCTCGGTTTGGGTACTACAGGAAATTCTCCGAGAAGTCCCAGATTGGGGTATCTGAGCGTGCGGACGCACGCTCAGATACCCCAATCTGGTTTGGTTCCCACGGTAGATTATTTAATTTCATGGCAGGCTGCCCAGTGATTCGGCCGGACTTCGCGCCATTCCGGCACCCGCTCCTGGCAGTAGGGTTGGGCGATTGGGCAGCGCGGATGGAAGCGGCAGCCGCTGGGCGGGTTGATCGGGCTGGGTACGTCCCCCTCCAGCATGATCCGCTTCCGAGCCCGGTCTTTGCGCGGGTCCGGGATGGGAACCGCCGAGAGCAGCGCCTGGGTGTACGGGTGCAGCGGGTTGTCATACAGCTCGTCCCGGTCAGCCAGTTCGGCCATGACCCCCAGGTACATGACGGCTACCCGGTTGCAGATGTGGCGCACCATACTCAGATCGTGGGCGATGAACAGGTAGGTCAGGCCGAGCCTGTCCTGCAGGTCCTCCAGCAAATTGACCACCTGGGCCTGGATGGACACATCCAGGGCGGAGATCGGCTCGTCGCAGACGATGAACAGGGGCTCGGACGCCAGGGCGCGCGCGATCCCAATCCGCTGGCGCTGCCCGCCGGAAAATTCGTGCGGGAACCGGTTTAACAACCTGCCGTTCAGCCCAACCACTTCCAGGAGCTCGCGCACCCGCTCGGTGCGCTCCTGATCGGTTTTTAGCAGCTTGTGGACCCGCAAAGGTTCACTGACGATCGAATTGACGGTCCAACGCGGATTTAACGAGGCGAAAGGATCCTGGAAGATCATCTGGGCCTTGCGCCGGATGGCCATCATTTCATCTTTATTGGAGGTCTGGATGTCGTGACCGTCGATCAGCACCTGTCCATCGGTCAGTTCGTACAGCCCCAATAAAGTGCGCCCGGCGGTCGTTTTACCGCAGCCGCTTTCGCCGACCAAGCCCAGGGTTTCGCCCCGCTGGATTTGAAAGGAGATGCCATCTACCGCCCGAACGGCCCCGGTCTGGCGTTGAATGATGATCCCGCTGGTGATCGGGAAATGTTTTTTCAGGTTGCTGACTTGTACCAGTGGTTGGCTAGCGTTCATCGCGGCGCTCCGGTCTTGATATCCACCCAGCAGGCAATCTTATGCTTGGGGGCGACAGGCAATAATTCGGGATTTTCATCCCAACAGCGATCGATCGAATACTCGCAGCGCGGGGCAAATGGGCAGCCGTGCGGCTCAACCAGCAGGTTGGGCGGGGCGCCGGGGATCGATTTCAAGCGCTCATAGCGGCGCTCATCGACCCGCGGCAGGGCCGCCAGCAGGGCCACGGTGTAGGGATGCAGGGGATGATCGTAGAGTTCATCGACCAGGGCTTCTTCGACGATATAGCCGGCATACATGACAACCACCCGGTCGGCTAACCCGGCTACGACCCCCAGATCGTGGGTGATCCAGATAATGGCCATGCCGAGCTGCTCGCGCATGCGGACGGCCAGGTCGGTGATCTGCGCCTGGATGGTCACATCCAGGGCCGTGGTGGGCTCATCGGCGATCAGGATGCTGGGGTTGCACACCAGCGACATGGCGATCATGACCCGCTGGCGCATGCCACCCGAGAACTGGTGCGGGTAATTATTCATGCGGTTGGCCGCATCCGGAATCCCGACCGCCTCGAGCATGTCCACAGCCCGCAGGCGGGCTTCGTCCTGGCCGACCCCCAGGTGGGCCCGCAGCGACTCGGTCAGCTGCCGCTCGATCGTCAGGACCGGGTTCAACGAGGTCATCGGATCCTGGAAGATCATGCTGATCTCTTTGCCGCGGATTTTTTCCAGTTCGGGGTCGGGCAGATTAATAAGATCCAATTCGCGATAGATGGCGTTGCCGCTGACGATCTCACCAGGCGGAATTGGGATCAACTTCAGGATCGAAAGCATGCTCACTGATTTACCGCAACCGCTTTCGCCGACGACTGCCAGGGTTTCACCTTGCTCCAGGTCGTAGGAGATGCCGTTGACGGCATAGACCGTCCCCTCCGGGGTGTGAAACCTGGTCTTTAGATTTTGAACGGATAAGATTGGCGCCATCGTTGCTTGCTCCCTGTTACATGGTCCGGCTGCGTGGGTCGAGAGCATCTCTTAAACCATCCCCCAGGAAATTGATGCTCAGGACGGTCAACACAATCAGGATGCCGGGAAAGATCCAGAGCCAGGGGGCCGACTCGATGTAGTTATAGGCGCCTTCGAGCATATTGCCCCAGGTGGCAGTCGGGGGTTGGACGCCTAATCCCAGGAAACTGATGTAAGCCTCGGATAGAATGGCATTGGCGACCCCCAGGGTGGCCGAGACGACGATCGGGGCGATGCTGTTCGGCAGGATGTGGCGGAAGATGATCTGGGTGCTGGATGTACCGGTGGCCCGGGCTGCCAGGACGAAATCATTCTCTTTCAGGGATAAAAACTCCGCCCGCACAATCCGAGCCAGGTATGGCCAGCTGGTCAGGCCGATGATGATGATAATGACAACGACGCTGCCGCTCATCGTACGGCCGAACAAATTAATATTCGGGATCTGGCCGGCGAAAAATTTGGCCATGACCAGCAGCAAGAAGATCTGGGGGATATTCAGGATCGCTTCCGTGATCCGCATCAGGATGCTGTCGAGCCAGCCGCCATAATAGCCTGATATTGCCCCGATCATGATCCCGGCGAAGGTTTCGATCATCACCGCCGTCAGGCCGATCAACAGCGAGATCTGGCCCCCGTAGATGGTGCGGGCCAGGATGTCGCGGCCAATCGTATCTGTGCCGAATGGATGCTCAACAGAAGGGGCGGAGAGTCTCAGACCGGTCTCGGTCCGATTGGCGTCCGCTTCCGATAGAAAGATCGCCCCACCGAAGCAGTACAAAAATAACAAAACCAGTGTGACCGCCCCGAATATGGCCATCTTATGCCGCCGGAAGCGGCGCCAGGTCAATTGTCCCAGGCTTAACGGTGGCGCTTCCAGCTCATCGGGCGCCAGCCGGCGAGCCGGTACAGAGGGTTCTAAGGTGCTCATGGTTGCACTGCTCCTCTATTTATAAGAAATGCGCGGGTCGAGCCACGCATAGGTAACATCGGTAATTAGCTGGAAAACGACTACCGCTACCGAGATCAGCATCAGGATGCCCATAACTACCGGCGTGTCCGAACGGGACAGGTGATCCAGGAACAGGCGTCCCATGCCCGGCCAGGCGAAAATCCTTTCGGTCACCACCGCGCCGCCCAGCAGCAGCGGCAGATCCAGACCGATCACCGTGACGATCGGCAGGGAGGCGTTCTTCAAGGCATGCACAAAGATCACATCCCGGCGGGGGATACCTTTCGAGCGCGCCGTCCGGATGTAATCCTGGCTGAGCACTTCCAGCATGGTACCGCGGATGTAGCGGCTGTAACCGGCCAGACTGATGAAAGCGATGCTGAAGACCGGCAGGATCATGTGCTGGAGCACCTGGGCCGGGGTTTTGCCAATCTGGGGATCGAACATGCCTACGGTGGGTAAGTAAGGCAATCCCCAGCGCTTGAAATTGACCGAAAAGATGTACATCGAGACCAGGGCGATAAAAAAGATCGGCATCGAATAGCCGATAAACGATATCGCCGTGATCAGGTTATCCATGAAAGTGTACTGGCGCAGGGCTGAATACACCCCGATCAACAGTGAAAATATCACGATGACGATCTCGGCAGTGAGCATCAGCAGCAGGGTGTTCGGCAGGCGATCCCAAATCACCTCTAAGGCGGGCACACCCCGATTGACCAGGGAGGTTCCGAAATCGCCCCGCAAGATCCCCTTGCGCCGGCCCGGGGTCTCGGCCACGCCGTCGCCATTCATATCGACTTTGGTCCAATCGTTTCCGACCAACCAGTAAAAGTACTGGACGTAAATGGGTTTATCCAGCCCAAGCTGGCGGGTCAGCCGGATCCGTTCCGATGAGCGCGTGATGGTGCGCCCACCCATGGTGGCCAGGGGGTCGCCCATATTTTGCATCAACAGGAAAAGGACCACGCTGATGATAAATAAGAGCGGTATGGCTTGCAGCAAACGCCGGATGATATATCGAGTCATAAGCCACTTCCTGGGTTAATGATTGGCCAAGCCTATTATTGAACTGGTGTGCGTGCTGGCGTACGCCAGCACGCACACCAGTTTGTATTCTCAGATCCGGAACTGCATGGATCAAGTAGTACGAGGCCGGGGCGGGTGTTACCCTGCTCCGGCCTCGCAGTGGGTTAACGAACGGGCGATTACTGGGTCAATGTCCATTCCATTACGTTCCAGAATGGGGTCGTACCGCCGATTTTCACGTTCTGCAGGCGGGAACTGACCGCCCAGGTGTCCGGGTCCTGCCAAATTCCAAGCCAGTAGACTTTGTCATACACGATCTGGCTGATCTTGTAAAAGGTTTGTTGACGTTCGGCGAAATCGACCTGGGTGTTTTGGAGCTGGAACAGGCCATCCAGCTCTTCGTCGCAGATCGCCTGCCAGTTCGTTCCGGCCGGCAAATCATCGGACGGAATTTCACTGCACAGCCAGTAAGTCACGTTAGGATCCGGGAAGTCGGTGGTATCCGACCATTCGGAAATATCCAGTTCACCGGTGGCTGCCGGGCCCCCATCGCCGTAGCCGCTGAAGAAGATATCCAAATCGTAATTGGACAGCTCCAGCTTGACGCCGATGTCGGCCAGCTGCTGTTGGGCGACTGCCTGGGTATCCTGGCGGATTTCCCGGGTGGTGGTGCCGTACTGCAGCACCAGCTCCACGCCGTCTTTATCGCGCACGCCATCGCCGTTGCTGTCTACCCAGCCGGCCTCATCCAGGAGCTTGCGGGCCGCCTCCGGGTCGTAGGGATAGGGCTCAATATCCGGGTTGGCGTAGGGGGTGTTGTCCCAGTAGGTTGCGGCCGGTTTGGTCAGGCCAAGCAGCAGGTCATTCACCAGGGTGAAGCGGTCGAAGCCCATGGCGATGGCTTTGCGGACATTCACATCCTGCAGGGCCGGGTGGCCTTTCTCGGGATCGAGATACATGTACCAGCCTTCATTGTAGCCAGAGAAGACGGTCGCGATGGTCACGCCGGCATCCTCCAGACCGGGGATATCCGAATAGGCGATAAAGGTGCCGATATCACCATCGCCGGCTTTCAGGGCGGCTACCTGGGAAGCGTCATCCGGAACGAAGCGGAAGAACAGCTCGTCGATCGCCGGGCGGCCGAGCCAGTAATTTTCATTGACCACAAAGCGTGCGTAGCTGCCGGATTCCCATTCGGCAAACACGTAGGGCCCGCAGCCGACGGTGGGGGCGCGGTTCCATTCGGCGTTGTCGATCGTGCCATCCGCATCGTAGACCGGTTGCAGAATATGGGCGGGCAAAATGCCATGCCATAACGTCCCGGCCCAGGCCGCGTAGGGGTCGGCGAAGTTCATCACGACCGTGCGGTCATCCGGGGTGTCGAGAGAGGTTATCAAATCATAAGGGGAAACTTGAGCGACCGTATTATTCGGGTCGATCACCATGTCGTAGGTGAATTTGAAATCCGCCGAGGTGAGGGGCTCGCCATCTGACCAGACCAGATCATCGCGCAGGGTCAGCGTGATGGTTTTGCCATCTGCGGAAATGCCGCCGTTTTCCACACTGGGCATCTCTTTTACCAGCACCGGGACGGGGTTATTCTGATCATCGAAATCCCAGGCCCAGGCCAGCCACAGCTGGTCGGTGATTGCCGAGAACCACATGTTGGTGTATAAGGGGTTAAGGGTGTCGAATTCCTCCGTCCAGATCAGGGTGGCGACTGCTTTTTCAGCCTGGGGCACTTCAGTTGGAGCAGCCTCGGGCGCCTGAGTTGGCTCGACGGCGGGCGCCTGGGTGGGTTCCGCCGCGGCTGGCGGTTGTTCAGGCGCTGTGGTGACTTCCGGCGTCGTTGCAGGGGCGCATGCCGTTGCGATGAAAGCCAACACGAGCAAGATCGAAAAGAACCAGTATCGTTTAGTCACTGTTACTCCTCCTTGAGTCAGTTTTGGTTCGGTTGCTCTATAGTTTTTTCAATGCCGCTTAGCCCAATTCCCCCCATAGGGAAAGCATGGCAGAGGTTGGGGACCTTTTGAAGACCCTTACGGGTGGGTCCAGTTACGATTTAATTGTTCGCAACCCTCCTTTTGCCGGCTGGCGATCATATTCTCTTGAACTTCGGAACTGCCTGGTGGACTTAAGTGTGAACGATTTTGTTTTTCGTTTCACTGGCTGCGTTTGGAAATAACCGCAGATATAGATCAATTTTACGCCATTTTGGCTTGTCTGGACACTGGAAATAGTTACAAAATTTGGAGGTCGCCTAGAGACTATTTAACCAATAGTCGACTGTTGGATAAAAACAGATTGGCTTGAATCACTATAACAAATCTTAATAGCACTGTCAAGTTGATTTGTGAAAATCGACTCGATTTTCTAAAATTCCTGAAATAAGAAATTTTCACAGTTATCTGATTGCTCAGCCAATGGTTGGACATGGTGGCGAACTGAGTGTGGGTGGGGATGTGCACACCTTCACGCACACCCAGTTCGCATCTCTTCAGAAACAGGAATCCGTAAAACCGGCTGGGGCCGGATCGCATTGCAGGATAAAAATCGAAAAAATAGACGACGTTTGCCACTTATCCAAACAGGTGGTTTACTAGTATGGTTAAGCTGGTTCAGTCCCTGTATTGGGTCATGGGGTTCCTGGAGCGGAGCTCCAATCTGGGAACCCTCACAGCGTTTACGAGCCCTTTATTAAGATATACCGGATTGGTAGCCAGGAGGTTCGATGGCGAAAAAACTTTTATCGGGCAATGAAGCGGTCGCGCGTGGCGCCTACGAATACGGTGTCCGCCTGGCAGTGGCTTATCCAGGCACCCCCAGCACCGAAATATTGGAAAATATCCAGCACTACCCGGAGATCATTTCCGAATGGGCGCCCAATGAGAAGGTAGCCCTGGATGTGGCCATTGGTGGGGCTTACGCCGGGGGGCGCTCGATGGCGGTGATGAAGCACGTTGGCCTGAATGTGGCCGCCGATGCTTTCTTTTACGCCGCGATGACCGGGGCTGAGGCCGGCCTGGTGATCGTCTCGGCCGACGACCCGGCCATGCATTCTTCCCAAAACGAGCAGGATAATCGCCAGTATGCCAAGTTTGCCCGGGTGCCCTGCCTGGAACCGAGCGACAGCCAGGAGGCCAAAGACCTGGTTGGGGCCGCGTTGGCGATCAGTGAACGCTTCGACACGCCGGTCATGTTGCGAACAACCACCCGGATCGCCCATTCCCATACGCTGGTGGAATTGGGCGAGCGGCCGGCCTCCGGTCAGGCTGAATTGCAGTCCTATCACATCGACCGTTCGAAGTACGTGATGGTGCCCGGAAATGCCCGCAAGCGCCATCCAATCATAGAAGCCCGCCTTCAGGAGTTGGCCGCGTTTGCAGAGACGTTCAGCTTCAACCGGATCGAAATGGGGGACCGGTCCCTGGGGATTGTCACCAATGGGGTGGCTTACCAGTATGCCAGGGAAGTGTTCCCGCAGGCTTCGTTCTTGAGGCTGGGGATGACCTATCCGGTCCCGCCCGAGCTGGTCAAAACCTTTGCCTCCCAGGTGGAACGGCTGATCGTGATTGAGGAGCTGGACCCGTTCATCGAAAACGAGATTCGCCTGCTGGGCATCCCGGTGGAAGGCAAATCGATTTTTCCCATTACTGGCGAGCTCAGTCCAACCGTAGTCCGCCAGAGTGCGGTTGCCGCTGGTCTCCTGGTGGACTCTGCAGGCCCGGCTCCAGCGCTGGAGATACCTGATTTAGCGCCCAGGCCGCCCCTGCTGTGCCCGGGATGCCCGCACCGTGGGGTGTTCACGGTGACGAATAAATTAAAACTGGTGGTCAATGGCGACATCGGTTGTTATACCCTCGGTTTTCTGCCGCCGCTCTCGGCGCTGCACACCTGCGGGGCGATGGGGGCCAGCATTGGGGTCGCTCACGGCGTATCCCGAATCGGCGTCCGCCAGAAAAATGTCGCCGTACTGGGCGATTCCACCTTCTTCCACACCGGCATGCCGGCCCTGCTGAACGTGGCCTATAACCGCGGCGACACAGTCACATTGATCCTGGATAACCGCACCACTGCCATGACCGGTCACCAGGCCAATCCCGGCACCGGGCGGACCCTGTCGGGGGCCGAGACTCACGCGGTCGATTTCGTCAAGCTGGCCCAGGCCATGGGGATCGAACAGACCGCCGTGGTGGATCCTTACGATCTGAAGGCCACAGAAAAGGCGATCAAACAGGCTTTGGAGGTCGAGGGGCCGGCGGTGATCGTTTTCCAAAGGGAGTGCGCCCTGCTGCCGGAAGCGAAAGAAACCTGGCTGGCCCTGGAAGTCGATCCTGAGATCTGCAACGGCTGCGGGCTGTGTTTGCGGATCGGCTGCCCGGCCTTGCACCGTTCCGACCAGGTGGATAAGAAGTCGGGGCGCAATCTGGTCGAGATCGATCCGCTCCTGTGCACTGGTTGTGAGATCTGTTCGCAAGTATGCGCCCGGGGTGGGATCTCTTTCCGTCCCCAGGAACTGGCTGATGTGGAGGTGTCCTGATGAAAACGGTGAATTTTGTGGTCGCCGGAATCGGCGGGCAGGGCGCCTTGCTGGTCAGCAATGTCCTGGCTGAAGTCGGGGTGCATTCGGGCTTTGACGTCAAGAAAACCGAGGTGCACGGCATGTCCCAGCGGGGCGGCAGTGTGACCAGTCACGTGCGTTGGGGCGAGCGGGTCTACTCGCCGATGGTCGCTCAAGGGCCAGGCAGATTATCTGCTGGCCCTTGAAAAACTCGAATCGCTGCGCTACCTGGGGATGCTGCGCCCCGGAGGCACCGCCCTGGTGGGGGATGTGAAAATTCCACCCATCTCGGTCAGCGCGGGCGACTCGAGCTATCCGGACGATCGGGCAATTCAAACGGCTTTGGAGCAGGCGGCCGGGCAGGTGGTTTTCCTGCCCACCCAGAAGCTGGCGATCCAGGCCGGCAACGCCCGCGCCCACAATGTTGTGCTTTTAGGCGTTTTGTCGGTTTTGTTGCCTCAAATAAAGGAAAAAACCTGGCTGGAGGTGGTCGCTGCCGCGGTCCCGGCCCGGCATGTCGAACTGAATATCCGGGCGTTTGGTTTGGGCCGGGAATGGGCTTTGAAAGCGATCGCTGTTCCCCAGACCTAGTTTTGGTTGCCAGGAAATGAATGACGAAATAAGGCGCCAGCGTGAGTGTTTGCTCACGCTGGCGCCTTATTTCGTGATTTATTCCATTTTGATGCGAGCGCGAATTTATGGGTCAATGTGTACCTTCGATAGGATTTCGGGTCTCAATCAGCTAGGCGGCTCCGGCGGGCATTTCCTCAACCTGGGGCAAAAGGTGGACGCATTCGGAACAGATGCCGATCCCTACCTGCGAGCCTTCTGGGATGACTGTCATGCGCAGTGGGTCGGTCTCGACCGCCGTCAGCAAAACTCCCTTGACTTCGATGTCGTAATCGATCGAGTTGCCCAGAAAATTTGCCCGCCGGATCGTACCTTGCAAAATGGGATCCGGTGGATTGACCTGGATCATTTCTGGACGGATCACCAGGGTAACCTTGGGGGGCAAAGCCTGGCGGGCATACTCTTTGGATATCTCCAACGGCTGGCCAAACAGATCGATCACCACTTTATCGGTCAGGCTGTCTTTGACTTCGGCCACCACAAAATTTGCCCGGCCGATAAAATTCGCCACAAAGCGTGAGTTCGGATAGCGGTAGATCTCGACCGGAGTGCCGGATTGCTCGATCTTCCCGTCGCGCAGCACGACTACCCGGTCGGAAAGGGTCATGGCTTCCAGCTGGTCGTGGGTAACGTAAACGCTGGTGATGCCAAGTTCTTTTTGGATGCGCCGGATCTCGGTCCGCATCTGTTCCCGTAATTTTGCATCCAGGTTGGAGAGCGGTTCGTCCATCAGCAGCACCTTGGGTTCCATCACCAGCGCCCGGGCCAGGGCCACGCGCTGCTGCTGCCCGCCGGAGATCTGGTTAGGGGCCCGCTGTTCCAACCCGGTTAGCTGGACGAGTTCCATGATCCGGGCCAGGCGCGCTTCCAGCTCCTGTTTAGGCAGGCGCATGACTCTCAATCCGTAGGCAATATTTTCCAGCACGTTCAGATGAGGAAATATTGCATAACTTTGAAATACCATCGACATCCCGCGCTTATTGGGCGGCAGCATATCGACTGCGTTACCATCCAGATGGATGCTTCCCGAGGTGGGAAATTCGAAACCGGCGATCATTCGTAAAACGGTCGTCTTCCCGCAACCGGATGGGCCGAGCAAGGTGACCAGCTCGCCTTTCTCAATACTAAGACTGATCCCATTGACCGCGGTAACTTCGGCGCTGTTCCCGCGGGGCGGAAAAACTTTCACAATGTTGTCTAAAGTTAAATACATACCGGATCTCCCGCCCAATTTATAAACCGATGCTCAGATCCACATCGCCGCGGCCGCGCAGCAGGCGGTTGGTCACCAGGTACAGGATCCCAATGGCGAGCATCACGAATACGATGATGACGGTTGAATAGGCTGCGGCAATGCTCACGCCGCCCTGCTCCCATTCACTCAGGATGGAGGCGGTCACAATCCGCCAGCGAGCGCTCACCAAAAATATAATTGCCGACAGGCTGGTCATGTGGCGCGTGAAGCTGAAAATTAAACCTGCCAGGAAGGCGGGCAGGATCAACGGCAGCGTGACTTTGCGGAAGGTATACTGCGAATCTGCCCCCAGGATCAGAGAAGCCTCCTCCATCGACGGGTCGATTTGTTGCAAAGCTGCCACACCGGCGCGCACCGAAGCGGGCAGGCTGCGAACTGCAAATGCAGCCAAAATGATGAACGGCGTGCCGACCAGAGCCAGCGGCAGGTCAGAGAAGTTCAGAGTCGAGATCACCAACAGGCTGGCAGTCGCCAGAACCAGCCTGGCTCGCCCCTGAAGCCTGTTGACTGTCAGCACGGCGCCAAAGGTAAACAGGATCGCCAGGAGTACGGAGGGCAGCTGGAAAAACACCTTCAGGTAATCTGAGAATTGAAAGATGGCGTTGCTCCAAAACCCGCGTGGGATTGATCGGCTGAAGCGGGCGATCGGCTGGCTGACGTAATTGATCAAATCGAACGTGAATAAATACAATCCGGCCAGGCTGAAGATTTTTCCCACCTGGACTTGCCTGAGGCGGAACCAGGTGAAGAGTCCCACAACCAGGAGAAAGGCGCCCAATAAATAATAAATTCCGGCCAGACCCAAGACCGGATTCAAGGCCGCCAGAATCAACCCGACCAGGGAACCCACACCCAGGCAGATCCATTGTTCCCGGCGTTGCGTCACCAAGGACCGGGTCAGGAAAAGAGCCAGCAGCACGTACAGCAAAGCAACCACGATCCAGGGTGGGGTGCTGAAAGCCAGCACAAAACCGATGCCCAGGATCGTCCCGGGGACGGCGCCTCCCAGGTTAGAGCCAAAATCCAGCACCTCTTTGCCGCTGAATTTCTTGCGAACGACCAGGAAAGCGATGATCATCCCGGTCAGGGCAGCGACCGGGGTTGCCAGCACGCTCAGGAAAGTGGTGTCCAGGATGGCCTCGACCCCACGGGTCAGGGTCTGCTGCCACCACTGCAAGGTCGGACGGAAATCGACGCCCCAGGCCGTGCTGAACGAGCCGTAGATGATCGTCAGGTACAGGACGATGATCAGAGCGCAGACTGCATACACGATCAGGTTGAAGCTCCAGCGGATGAGCGGGTCTTTTTCGATATTTTGGCCGGTATGCGGTTTGCCGGTCACCGAAACGAAAGAGCGGCGGTTGACATAATAGCGCTGCACCAAGAAGACCAGCAGGGTTGGCACCAGCAAAACCAGCGCCAGGGCCGAGGCCTTCTGGTAGTCGAATTCACCGATCACCGCCAGAAAGATCTGGGCAGAAAGAACCGTCGTGTTGCCGGCAATGAACAACGGATTGCCAAGATCGGCCAGAGCTTCCACGAATAACAGCAAAAATGACCCCGCCAGGCCAGGGATCAGCAACGGCAGGGTGACGGTGCGAAACATGTGAAAGCGGCTGGCGCCCATACTCTCGGCCGCCTCTTCCAGGGAGGGATTAAGCCGCTCGAGCATGGCGCGCAGGATCAGGTACGAGACCGAAAAGAAGGTGATGATCTGAACGAAGACCAGCCCATCCATCCCGTAGATATCGTTCTGCCCGGGTTGAAAATTGATCCCCAGCAGGCGCCTGGTGATCAATCCATTCCGGCCGAACAGCAGGATGGTTGCCAGGGAGATTGCAAAGGGCGGCGATACCGTGGGCACCAGGGCCAGAATATGGAAATAGCGTTTTCCAGGGAGATTGCAGCGCACGATCGCATACGCAAATATGAATCCCAGCAGGGTGCCGCCGCTGGCTGTGAGCACGCCCATCACCAGGGTATCCCACAGGATCTTGCGTTGCAGCGGACCGTAATAGGAGTCAAAAAAACGGGCAAAATACTGCAGGTCGATCTGTCCGGACTTATTAACAAATCCGCTGATGGTGGCTCTGTAAATGGGATAAAAAATAAAAACGATCAGGAAAATACCCGCAAATAACATGCTCATCAAGAGCACCGGGTCGTTGGCGATCAGTAAAAATTCTTTATAACGCCGGAGCAGTCCGGCCTGTTTCCCGGAGGCGCGCTCCTGTGGGCGGGAGTGGGGGCCGCCCGGCTGGTTGGTAACGGTCATCGCGTTGGTCCCTGTGACGTGATTGAAAAAGATGAGGCGAGAGCAGCCCCAGTCGGTTCGACCCGAGCTGTCTCTCGCCCCACTGGCGTAAATGGATTACTCTTTCAGGCTGTCAGCTGTTGCGATCTCGTTGGTGAATTTGTCCACGATCGCAGGTTTGTTGGTGCCTGCCCACTGGAAATCGTAATCGATCAATTTGACCTGCAGCAGTTCAGGATGTGAGAGTTCCACACCGCTGACGGTTGGTGCCTGGTAAGCGTGATACACGGGGCCAAGCGCCTGGGCCTCTGGCGTTAGCGCCCAGTCGAACCACTTTTGGGCAGCATCCGGGTGCTTGGCGCCTTTGACGATCGCCATACCGCCGATCTCGTAACCGGTCCCTTCACTGGGGAAGGTCAGCACCAGCGGGGCCTGATTATCGTCGATCTCATGGATGATATCGTGGGAAAACACGATCCCAACCGCAGCTTCACCCTGGGCTACAAACTTTGCCGGGGCAGCTCCGCTTTTGGTATACTGAGCGATCTGACCGGCGTATTGCTGAATATATTCCCAGCCCTTTTGTTCGCCCATGATCTGCAGGATCGTCGACAGGGCGGTATAGGATGTTCCGGAGGTTGAAGGGTGGGCAACCATGATCTGGCCTTTGAACTCGGGTTTGAGCAAATCGGCCCAGGACGTAGGCGCTTCTACGCCGGGGTTTTCAGCCAGCCAGTTGGTGTTGGTGCAAAATCCCAGTGATCCAACATAGATTCCGGCCCAATAGTTCTCTGAATCCTTGTAGAGATTCTGATCGATCAGGTTTTTCATGTTGGGGGAATCGTATGGCTCGAGTACCCCGGCTTCTTTACCCGCCACGTAGGTGTCGATCGGGCCTCCCCACCAGATATCGAATTGTGGGTTATCTTTTTCGGCTTGCAGGCGGGCCAGGGCTTCGCCGCTCGACATACGAACGTAGTTCACTGTGATATCGTATTTGGCCTCGAATTCCTGTTTCATGCCCTGACACCATTCTTCTTGAGGTGTGCAAAGCACATTGAGCTCTGTGCTAGCCTGTTGCCCCTGGCAGGCGGTCAGTACCGCCCCGACAATCAAGATCGCTACGAGCAAGATTCCCAGCTTACGACGGGTTGAATACATTTTCTCCTCCTGGTGTTGAATATGTTTTTTGTTAGAAAATGGGCACGAACAGAATCTGGTTCTTGCTTGCAATTGTCACCACTGACTTCGCTTAACCTTTGTCAATCGATCGTTTCACGGCCCTCCTTGTGCTGTGTTTCTGCTGCCATTGCTCTGGTTGAGGTTGATGATCTCGAGGCAGACGCAGCGGCGCTTGAGTCTTATCTGCCTCGGCAAATGGCCTTGCCCATAGGATTTCCCGAAGAACTTGAATGCCTGATTTGGATCACATCTAAAGGATATTTCCGGTTTTTCAGGCGGGTGGCAGGTGGAAATATCCTTGAAACATCGGGCGGGTTCTATCAATCTGGTTCACTGGGGGAGCTGGCGTCGGTTGTTAAAATTCAGGCGTCACTGCTACTGAATTTTATTATATATTAGTTTGTTCATAAATGTTAACGCTCATTGGGGGGTCTTTCGGTATTTGTGTGGTGGTACCCCAGAGAGTTTCCTGGAGCGCCAATGTTAATCCGGCTGGTAAACTGGGCTATGGCTTTAACAAAGTCGATCGTCTTTCCGCCAACAAAGCCTGAAAAGAAAGTATATGGTGGGTGATGGGCAGCTTAGCTGCCCATCACCCACCATATACTTTCTTGCTTGGTAAAGCCCAGCTAAACTGGGCCAGTTATTTTACAGCCTCAGGGTTACCTTTCGCTTTAAATGGCGATCGGCACACATACCGCCAAGGGGAGGGAGGAGTAGGCCCGGACGGTGTGGTGCCGGTCGTCGGTCACGTTCTTTGACTAATATAATTCCCCGAGAACGTAACCTTAACGATGCGATCGAACATGCTTAATATACACTCCTTTCTGCGGCAGGTCTTTATCGCAGGCTAAACACAGCCTTAAGTAAACTTTAAATTCTCAAAGATTTACGCCAGGATCTGGCAAAATGTGGCTTCAGCGTCCGATTTGTGCGGCTGAGGCCGCACAAATCGAACGCCAAATCTGCAAACATTTGAGCGCACCCCTTGCAACGTTTTCAAAGTTAACGAATGTTAATATAGTAAAATACAGGTTCATCGTTTTGAAGTTCTGGTTGAAGAGCCACCAGATGATGAATGAAGCCGCCTGAAATTTAGAGGATTTTAGAAATTCAAATTCTTGGCCAGGGCGGGAACAAAATTCAAAGGATAGTTGCATGCTGAGTAGATTTTTTAAACCGCGTCAAAACAATTTTTTACGTTTGATTACCGATCAGGCAGAACTGACGCTGAAGGGGCTTGAATATTTAAAGACCTATATGGATACCCATACGCCGGAGGCAGCCGAGCAATTGACCGCGACCGAAAAGGAAGCGGATGAGGTCCGCCGGATCCTGATCGATGAACTCAACCGGACATTTGTAACTCCGATTGATCGTGAGGATATCCATGCGCTCTCCCGAACCATTGACGATATGCTGGATTACGCCTACAGCACCGTCAATGAGATGGAAGTCCTTAAGGTCAAACCGACCGATTACATGTTGCGGATCGCGTCTTTATTGCGGGACGCAGCCGCCGAGCTGCACCTGGCCGTTCAGCGCTTGAAGGAACATCCGAATGTAGCCAACGATCACGCTCAGCGAGCCAAAGCGTTGGAGAATCGGGTTGAAGGCGTCTACCGCGAAGCGCTGGCCGATCTTTTTACCGGACCGGAAGATGTTAAGCATGTCGTGAAGATGTTGAAAACGCGGGAAGTGTACCGCCACCTGAGTAATGCGGCCGACCGGGGGGACGAGGCTGCCAATGTTATCGCCGATATCGTCGTTAAGATGACTTGATGGGAAATGGATATGATCGCTCTGCAACCCATGATGATTGGGCTGATCATCATGGCTTTTGGGTTTGATTTCTTAAACGGAGTTAATGACTCAAGCAATATCGTCGCAACCATGATCTCTTCCCGGGCGATGTCGCCCCGGAAAGCTTTGCTCATGACTGCAGTGGCCGAATTCCTGGCTCCATTCATTTTCGGAGTGGCAGTCGCCAATACGATTGGCAGCGAGATCGTGTCATCTTCGGATTTGAACCTCAACAGCATCCTGGCCGCCCTGTTGAGCGCGATCATCTGGAACCGGCTGACCTGGTACCTTGGCCTCCCCAGCAGCGCCTCCCATGCCTTGATTGGCGGATTGATCGGCGCGGTGGTGGCCGACGCCGGGATCGGCAACATCCAGTTCGCCGGTTTGTATAAGGTGCTGATCGCTCTGTTTACTTCGCCGATGATCGGCCTGATCGTGGGCTTCATCCTGACCCGAACGGTATATTTTCTGGCTCGCGGCGCTTCACCGCGCATCAACGCCGTATTCAAGCGCGCTCAGGTGCTGACCGCCCTGGCCCTGGCTTTCAGTTATGGCGCTAACGACGCTCAGAAAACAATGGGCATCGTGACCCTTGGGCTGGTCGTCTCAGGCAACCTGGGGGTGTTCAAAGTCCCGGTCTGGGTGATCGCCTTGAGCGCCGGGGCGATTGCTCTGGGCACCTCCCTGGGAGGCTGGCGCCTGATCCGCACGCTGGGCGCAAAGTTTTACAAAATCCAGCCAGTGCACGGCTTTTGCGCCCAGGCCGGTTCCGCTGCGGTAATTTTGGGGTTATCCTTTTTTGGTTTACCCACCAGCACCACTCAGGTTGTGAGCACCTCGATCATGGGCGTGGGCGCAGCCGAACGGTTGAATAAAGTCCGTTGGGGAGTCGCGGGCGATATCGCTATCGCCTGGGTGTTAACCATACCGGCCAATGCCATCATCGCTGCCGGGCTGTACGAACTCCTCTTCCGGGTGATGCCCCCGTTGGTCAGTGTGCTCACCTGCAGCCTGCATGGATGCTAATAGCCCACTTCTGGAATAACAGCCAAAATAAGGCGCCCGTGTGTGCGAAAGCACACACGGGCGCCTTATTTTGCCTTGAGACTTATAAATTTCTGAAAACCCATCTGACCTTGCCGATATAACTTGCGATATAATCACGCCAATTTAAACGCTCAGTCGTTTCTACTGTGAAACCTTTTTATTTGGCCTGGTTATGGGTAAGTTTGAGCTTAACCCCTTTCCGATTATCTTAATCGGTCCAATGAAAGCCGGAAAAACCACTGTTGGCAAGCTGCTGGCCGAGCAGCTCGGCTGTAGCTTTTGTTCATTGGATACCCTGGAAGTTCGTTATGCCCGCGAAGTAGGTTATAAAGACAGCCTGGCTGATCTCATCCGGTCCGAACAGGGCGTGTCCGCCTGGTATGAATACCGGCGGAAACACTTCGACCATGTCGTCATCCGCTTCTTACAGGAGCAGCGCACCGGCGTCCTGGAACTCGGCGGGGGGCATCCCATTTTACCGACGCCGGAGCAGCAGCTGCGGGTAAACCGGGCGCTGGCTGTCTATCCCAACACCTTTTTACTGATCCCGGATCAAGACTTGAGCCGTTCGCAGTTCATCTTACGCGAACGCCAGAAACCGGAGCGGCGCAACCCCGATCTGAACGAACTGATCTTAAGCGATCGCCGTTTTTTCGATCTGGCGCGTCATGTGATTTTCACCCATGGCAATTCCCCTGAAGAGTCTTGTGAAGAAATCCTGGCAATTCTCGGTTACTAAGCCTGTGCGGTAAGCCCTGTGGCGGTCCCCCAGAGTCTCCTGATATCGTTTGTATCTATCCGAAAATTCAAATAGGTATGTGGTTATCGATGCGTGCAGAGCACGCATCGATAACCACAATGATAATTTTTATTATGCTTGCCGAGGAAGTGATAAAAATGGAGCGCGTTGATGACTGAAAATAAGCCGGTGATTGATATCCGGCCGGCCCTGCCGGAGGATGCTGAGCGCCTGGCAGAGCTTTGCACCCAGCTCGGCTATCCATCAACCAGCCAGGCAGTCGCCAGCCGGCTCATTGCGATCGAACGGCTGCCCGATCAATTGATTTTGGTGGCTTGCGATCCCGCCTCGCAACCGGTTGGCTGGGTGCACGCTTTTGTGTACCGGGTCTTGGAAAGCGACCCCATGGTGGAAGTGGGTGGGTTGGTGGTCGATCGGCAGGCGCGCGGCCAGGGGGTTGGCCGGGCACTGCTGGACGCAGTTGAAGCCTGGGCAGTCTCGCAGAAGATTGGCGTCGTTTCGCTGCGTTCGAACAATCTGCGAACGGAAGCGCATGAATTCTATCGCCGCCGGGGGTACACAGTTCCGAAAACGCAGCTCGTGTTCCGTAAACAAGTTAATCTCGCTCCTGGCGAGCACTGACCAAGATAGGCCAAACTGTAGCCCCAATTCCCAGCCAGCCCACAGGACGCTGTTCCTGTGGGCTGGCTTTTTGCGTCCGGCCTCCAGGATGCACCTGAATGCGAATAAGTTTATCTGATATGCCGGAAAAAATGTCCCGACATGCGTTTATCTACCAGGAAACAGGGACTTATGGAAGTCCTTGGGTAGGGACTGTCACCGAGAACACCAAAGAACCTTATTGCTGCCTCAGTGGGAATTCCTGTGGTGGTACCCCAAATCTGGATCTCTCCGACAGATTTTCCAAAAGAACCTTATTGCTTAAAGGAGATAAATAATGTATAAATAGTCATATATATATTCCCGCGTAGTCCCATCAACCCATTACCTGATTTCAATCGTCATCATTTGCCAAGCAAAAAGGAGAATTGTTCGATGAACGGTCCTCGGAAAACTACTGTGCTGGTGCTGATCGCGCTGGCAGCAGGTTTACTCCTGTTCGTTTTGCCAGCCCTGGGGGGAGTATTCAACACCGGCCAGCCTGATGCGGTCCTGGCCCAATCTGCGGGATGTACTCCTCTGGATGATCCCGGCAAGATCCCATCACCGATCCTGATTAACTTCGACGATCTGGCGGATGCAAGCGTGATCGCCAGCCATTATCTGACCACCTTTGGGGTCAATTTTGAGGATAGCGCCCTTACCCGGGCACTCATCTACGGTCAGTCCAACCGCTCTGGCTCATTCGGACCCAAATGTGGCCATCAACGACGCCGTTTATCCCAACACCAGCTCTGGCGTGCCCATGCAGATCGACTTCGACAGCCCGAAAACCCATGTCGGGTTTTACCTCGGCAATGGCGATCCGCAGGGTACCGTCGCCCTGGTGACTGCATACGACGTCCAGAACGCCATCGTTTGCCAGGTGCGCCAGATCCCGGTCGCCTCCGCTCACACCAACTTCTTTGGTTTCTATGACCCCAGCGGCAGCATCCGGCGAATTGCCATCGATTACGGCAGCACCACCCTGTCCGAATCGATCGACGATTTGTATTTCTCGCCGGCTCCTGGGGCTTCACCGCCGCGCCGGCCTGACCCAACCTGGACGCCGGTACCGCCTCCAACCGCCACGCCCGGTCCGACCCCCACCCCCACACCGGTAGTGCCGATGTACGCCTTCCTGCCGCCTAACCCGCAGATCATCCAACCGGTGCTGCTCAAGCCCGACCTGTCGATCCACGGGATCGAAATCACCCAGGGCATCCAATGCTTTGATACGTCCAAAGGGCTTGCCAGCTGTGGTGATAATACCCTGCGAGTAGTGGATAAAAAGGATTCGGCCGCCCGGATCTATTTAAAAACCAGCGGGATCTACTCAACCTACAACAACGTGCCGGTGCGCCTGTTCATTCGGGCGAATGGAGTCTGGTACAGCGGCAATGCGACCGGAAAGGCCACCACTGCCATCAACCAGGCGAACAGCGACAGCGCTAATATCTACTTCAACGTCAACTTCAGCAACGATGTTGTAGTCGATTTCTATGCGGTCGTTGATCCGGATCACCTGATTTCCGAAATCGAATGAGAGCAACAACCGCTATCCGGCCTCTGGCTATATCACCCTGACCTTCCGGGCCCGGACAACCAAGAAAATCGTCGGGCAGCGTTTGCACTATCATCCCTCCGGTTATGCCGGCTCGCAATACGCCGGCGGCTGGGCAGTCAATGGCGGGGCGGCAGACTGGTTCGAGCAGCTCTTACCTTTGCGTAACAATGGCATCAATTACGTGCTTGCCAGCGGTTATAAAAACTGGACCACATCTTTGGGGAGTGGGGCTGGGCAGCATGATTTGATCAAGTCTTTGAATGCCCAGTGGATCCTGGAGAATGTCTTTTCATTCTTGTTCTCAGGCAGCCTCACCGGAGCAGATCATGTTTATGGCTGGGCGCCGAACGACGGATATTCGGGCGGTCATGCCGATATGCCGGTCTATCCCCACGCCGGGGGTTACGGCGTGGTTGGGATTGGGACCGACCGGCCGGGCACCAACACGGATAATCCGGGTGGAGGTGCATTGATTTTCGGCCATGAGCTGATCCATGACTATGATGTCCTGCATACCAATACGGCCGACTCGTGTGGTTCAACCGATTCGTCATCCGATTTCCCGTACGGTTCGTCCAGCATCCAGGAATTCGGGTTCAACCCGATCACGGGCAAGATCTATGACCCCTCCAATACGCACGATGTGATGAGTTACTGCCCGGCGGGCGGCAGCAAGCTGGGCTGGATCTCTCCCTTCACCTGGGAGAAAATGAACACTGCTCTGGACGCGGCCAGCCAGATCCAACAAATGAGTTCGCGCTCGGCCCAGGTCAATACACTCTATCCGAGCGTGGCGGCCGACTCGCTGGTCGTGAACCTGACGGTCTTCAACCCGCTCTACAATCCAACTTCTCCGGCCAGCCTGAACGATCTGTACAAGGTCAATACCGGCGTAAACTTCACACCTCTGCAGGGAGATTACGCCATCGAGCTTCGGGATGGGCAAGGTACACCGCTCGGCAGCCAGCCATTTGCGGTCGATTTCACCTCCGAATATGCTTCTCACAGCGGCGACGAACCACCCTTCCCGCCCGAACCGACCACTAAAGTCGATCTGAGCTTCGTCATTCCCTGGGTGGATGGCACCGCTTCGGTGGCTTTGGTCCACCAGGGCGCCACGCTTGACGAGACCTTCGTCAGCGCCAATGCCCCGCAGGTAATCATCTCCGACCCAACCGGCGCCGAAGACTGGCAGCCTGGCAGCCAGCACAGTATCGCCTGGCAGGGATTGGATCTGGACGGCGATCCATTGGTCTATGCCCTGTTCTATTCGCGTGACGGCGGTCTGAGCTGGGAGCTGTTAGAAGATGGTTTGACGGCAGAACAGTACCTCGTCAATACCGATGATCTGGCGGGCGGCGCGGACGTCCGTTTCCGGGTGGTCGTCACCGATGGGGTTTTGACGGGCGTGGATGAAACCGATCAGGCTATCAGCGTGCCCAACCACGTGCCTGAAGTGACCATCTTGAACCCGGCCGACGGCGGCATTTACCTGCCTGACTCGCTGGTGGTGCTGCAGGGGATTGCGATCGATTTTGAAGACGGCACCCTGGACGACAGCCTGTTATCCTGGTCCAGCGACGTTCAGGGCGGCCTGGGCATCGGCCCATCCGTCCCCTTGAACAATTTGCTGCCGGGCAAACACATCATCACCCTGACCGCTACGGACAGCTACGGTTTCAGCGCCGACCAGCAGGTGGCGATCACCATCGCCAACCCGCTCTACCTGCCTGCGATCCAGTATCAACCTTAGTTTTCATCCGAAAGATCAGATGGTACGTGGTTGTCCTTGTGTGCGCCGCACACAGGGACAACCACATCCACCTATATTCGGACAAGTGCTTACTCCCTGCGAAGGTTCGAAGGGGAGACAGAAACCAGGACGGCCCGGCAGCATGCTGCCGGGCCGTTTTACATCTATCAACTTGCTTGTTTCAGGGATTTGGGAAGGTTATCGCCGCCAAACGAGTTTGCAGGTCAAGCCATCCGTCACGCCGTCCTTGAGACAGACGATGATCGAGGTCTTGTCCAGTAAGTCCTTGGGCGCCTTGAACGATTCGGTCAGCTTGCCATTCTTATCGCTGGTGATGCCTCGAGCGACAGTGATGAGTCGGCTGCTGTCATCCTGGCGAGCGCGCAGAACCATGGGATAGTTTTTCTTGAATCCGGTGCCGCTCAGGGTGATTTTCTTGCCATCATAGCTGGCATACCAGCTGGTTGAGGAGCTGAAGGCCACCAGGGACGGGATGCAGACCTGCTCGCCCTTCGATGGTTTGTAATTCTTCGGAACGTCGTTGGTGCGCGCCAGACGGTTGAGGGTGAGGCCAAATTCCTTGGCAATCTTGCTCAGGGTATCCCCGGACTTCACCGTGTAAATCTCATCGCAGCGGGGATCCGTGGCGGCCTGCACGGGCATGCTGAAAGCGGCCAAAAGGACCGGCAATACCAGTACGGCTGCCAGCAGCAGGCTTATGAAAACCTTGGGGTTGGTTTTATTTGTGATCATTGAATGTGGTTCTCCTTCACAGAAGCTAAGATTGGGCTTGCGATCAGCCTGTTGATGTTTTTTAAGACGAATCTGGGCCTTGCAATGTTCCCAAATTTGATTGTATATTGGAATAAGCCATGAGTTTTCATCCTTAAGTACGATTCGGTCAGGATACAAAATCGGTCTCTCAAAAAATATCAATGCGCGATCATAGGTAGCGTTCAGCTCCGAATCTGGGACTATTCCACAGAGTGTCCCAAAGAACCTTTACTTGGGAGCATTCAAATTGTGTGGATTGGGGTGTTCGGTTTGGGCGGATTAAGCCGCCCAAACCGAACACCCATTATTTCTTCTACAACATTTGCGTGCTCCCCTTTACTTTAGCGTTGCCCGTTTGGTCGTGCAATGATATAACTGGCCCCAATCAAGACTTCCAAAGGACCGCATGCGACCCCAACGCGACGTACACCCCTCATCGTGGATCTGGCTTTTAGGCCTCTTCAGCCTGGCTTCGTTTATTGAGGCCTCTTTCTACGGGCAAATGGGCGCTTTTACGCCGCTATATCTGCCTGCTTTGGGTATTCCCCAGGCGGGCGTGGCGGTCTGGACGGGCAGGATCGTGGCGATATCCGGCCTGGTGGGGATCCCATTTTTGCCGTTTTGGGGGGCGCTGGCCGATCGTTATGCCAGGCAGCCCGTTATCGTTCGCTCGTTCGTGGTTCATTTTCTGGCCGCTTTGATTGCCTTGTTGGCCGGCAACGTATGGGTGTTCCTGATTGGGCGCACTTTGATGAGCCTGTCACTCGGCAACACCGGCTTGATGTTGGCGACCCTGGCAGAATCTGCCCCGGATCAGCGCCAGGGATTGGCCTTCGCGGTTATGAACAGCGCCGCGCCGGTAGGCGTATTTTTAGGGCCGCTGTACGGCGGCGCGATTGTTGACCGTTGGGGATTTCAGACCTTGCTGGGGATGGATGCGGTCCTGATGCTGTTGATCTCGCTGGGGATCGCCTTTGGTTACCGGGACGCTTACCGGCCTCGGGTCAAAGCTCCGCTGCTGCGAATGGCCTCCGATTCGGTTGGCATCATCCTGCATTCCAGGCGGCTGTGGACTTTGTTCCTGGCTTTGACCGTCCTGATGTCGGGCTGGATGATGGGCAGCACCTTTGCCCCCATTTCGGTGCTGGACCGGGCGCCTGGCCAATTTCAGGGCAGCCTGGTCGGCCTGGTCATGGGGGCCGGCGGGCTGGTGGCTATGCTGGTCAGCCCGTGGATCGGTTCCCTGGCGGACCGACATGGCCTGTGGCGGGTGATGATCCTGACGACCCTGGTTGAGATGCTCCTGTGGCCGTTCCCGGCCTTCATGGCCAGCTTGCTGGCGTTTGGGGTTGCCTGGGCCCTGCTCAGCGGGGTCGCCTCGGGCAATTTTGCCATCTCTGTCAGCGCGCTATCCCGATCCACGACGCCGGAGACGCGCGGCCGGGTGATGTCATTCGCATATCTGCCGGTGAATATCGGCAGCGTGATCGGGCCGGCGCTGGGCAGCTTGATTTCCCCACTGCAGGTGGACCTGGTTTATCCGGCTGCCGGTGTGATCACCCTGCTCGGGCTGGCGCTTTTGGTCATCGCCCGCCGCCAGCCCTCGCTTGCCGATCAACAGCCGATCTCAAGTTAATCACGGCTATACAAAATGGATCGTCTTTTCACCAACCAGGCCTGAAAGGAAAGTGTGTGGTGCGCGATGGGCGGTTAAACCGCCCATCGCGCATCAGATTTTCTTTTTCTTGTTAATGCCCTATCAGGTTCTTTCTTCGCCGGCCCGGACCGGGGCAGGACGGGGGTGGCGTTGCTGAACGAGCCAAACCCCGCCCAGAATGGCCGCGCCTCCCAGCAGCGAGGCTGCCAGCAGGGGTTCGGACAGGAGCAGGGCGGCAAACAGAACCGTGATAAACGGTTCGAGATAGACAAAGGCGCCTGCCTGGGCCACCAGCATTTTTTGGAGGGCATCATACCAAAAAATATAGGCCAAACCGGAGCAAAAGATGCCCAGGAATAACACGCCCAGCCAGCCGTTACGGGTCAGCTGCCCGATTTCGGCCGGCCCCGGTCCTAATAAGAACAGGATGGTCGTCAACAACCAGCCCGAACCCATCACGTAAAACATCATCCGGGTGGCTGAACTGCGCTGCAAGCCGCGGCGCGACAAGACCGAGAAAACCGCCCAGTTTGGCGCACTGATCAGGATCAGCAGGTCGCCGGGCTCGCCGAAATGGCCGCTGGCCAGGGCGGACAAATCGCCCTTGCTTACAACCAGCAGAACCCCGCCGGCAGCCAGCAAGATCCCGATGACCTGGCGAGCGCTCAAGTTCTCCTTCAACGCAAGCCAACCCAGCAAGGCCATAAATATTGGCGTGGTTGCCACGATCCAGGCCGTTGTGGAGGCCTGCGAGGTGACCAGCCCGGTGGACTGCAGCCATTGGTGGAAAGTGATCCCGATAAAACCCAGCAGGATAAAATAGCCCAGCTCGCCTTTGTGCGGCAGGCTGAACTGTCTGCGGGCAAACACGGCCACGCCCAGGATCAGAAAACCGATCCCGAAGCGCATCCACACGACTGAAACGGGGGAGATGTCTTGCAGGGCGTATTTGGTGGCGATGAATGACCCGCCCCAAAAGGTGACGGCCAGGGTGGCTTCGATGATTGCCAATGTTTGAGGTCAATTCAAAATTTGCTCCGCAACTTTAGATTGGGATCAGACCACCACGCTGATCCCGCTGAATTTGATCCGCCCATTATATCCCTTGCAATCATAAAAATCAGAATTCAAACCGAGCTTCGTCTCGTGCGTCCCACATCTTCTACCCCCTCATACTGTAACGTTTCCGTTCATGTAATTTATTTACACCTCTCTGACATGGAAGGATATGGAAAAATTAGGCGTCAGTGGGCGGCATCCGCCACAGAACACCACATCTGCAGATGTCGAACAGCACCCCGTACTACGATCAAGGATCGCTGGAGCCTAGAATTAGGTGTACCCAAAATCTTGGAATAACTGGCTGCCAATCGGGTCAAGAGTGGCGTTGGGGAGAATCTGGATAAACTGAAAAACCCTTCTAAGGAAGCCGGTCAGGTCACGTTGCAGGATGGAACCAGGGTATCGATTTAGATCGTTTCAACTCTATCAGAATTTCCTGGTTCAATGCCTTTCGTAGGTTCACCTCAGCCTAATTTTAAGTCTAATAACTCTGGAATTGGGGATCAGATTAAAATGGACTGGCCGGGGAGCATTTCAATGAGCCTTTCAGGTCGATCTGCGATCCATCGAAAAATCAAGTACAATGCCTGGAGGGCGTATCAGGGTGCTAACCATAGCCGTACGCCTGGATATGAACATCCTCATTCGAAGAGCCGGACGGGCGCATATTTCTGGAGAGACCATTTATGACGATCGGCATACCTCGCAATCATGGCTGCAGGATTTCAGACGACTGGAACTATCGTGGCTTGCGGACGGTGGTAATGGAAAATTCACTGCTGCGGGTCACTGTGCTGGTGGATCGTGGCAGCCAGATTGTGGAATTCCGTTATAAACCCCTTGACCTTGATTTGCTGCATTTCAATCCGAACGGCTGGCTGGCTGCCCAGGATCAATTCCCGGGCGACTACCTGACCGGCTGGCAGGAAGTTCTCCCATCTGGCGGACAGGCCGCCACCTGGAAAGGGGTTGAATGGGGGCCGCATGGCGAACTGAGCCAGATGCCGTGGGAATATGCGGTGATCGAAGATGCCCCCGAGCGGGTGATCCTGCACCTGTCCGCCCGCCCGGAGCGCTTTCCCATTGCGCTGGATAAGCGCCTGGTCATGGAACCGGATCGAGCAGTGCTGCAAATCGAAGAACGTCTCACCAGCCTGTCCGGCGAGCAGCTGCGCCTGATGTGGGGTCACCGCATCAGTTTTGGATTACCTTTTTTGGAAGCCGGGGCGGTTTTGAACAGCGGCGCCCGGACGGTCAGCGCCCATCCGGCTCAATCCGATTACCAGATGCGGCGCTACCGGGCGGAAGCGTCCGCAGCCTGGCCGCAACTATTGGATCCACTGGGCGCTCCGGTGGATGCCTCCCTGGTCCCAGCGCATGGCCGCTCCTCGACCCAGGAAATGATCTACCTGTCCGATTTCGAATCGGGTTGGTGTTCGCTGAACAACCCAGAATTGAAACTGGGATTCGCGCTCAGTTTTGACCCGGGGTTATTCAAATATGTTTGGCATCTCGAGCAGCTTGGAGCGTATAGTCTCGGTTTCCCGCGCTGGCGCCGCTCGCATTACGTCACCCTGGAACCCTGGACGAGCTACCCGGCCAAGGGCTTGCGGGAGGCAATCGATAATGGCACTTCCCTGACGTTGGCCCCCGGCCAGCAGCTTTACACGCGCCTCACCGCGCATATTTTTACAGGATTGAGCCGGGTGACCGGCATCGATCCGGACGGCGAAGTCCAGGGCGAATAGGAAATCCGAGGCAGCATTATCTGACGGAGTGAAACCAACCGGGACAGCAGCCGGCTGCCGGCTGCTGTCCCAGGTATTATTTCAGACCAAGCATACCCCCCGATAAACGATTAACAGATCAGCGGTGGGCGTGGCGCCCCCGGAACTGGCAGACGTGCTGCACGCCGCAAAAATCGCACGGATTGATTTCCTCGTGCTGCACGTTTTTTCCCATCCCAATCACAGCCGATACCGATTTGCGTGGATTCATCTGGCCGCTGTCCATGACCTGGATGCCCGCTTCGGTGGAGTCCAGCATGATCATCAATTGTTTTTGGCCTTTTTCGAACGGCCAGCCGATCATTCCCGGCGAAAGCGGCATGGTCAGCTGCATGGCCTGGGCGCCAGCCTGGGCCTCAAAATGCTGGTAAGCCAGCCAGCCAAGCTGGTCCACGGCATGGGTGCCCAGCCCATCCAGGGCCAGGGCGTAGACCGGTTCACTTCGCATGGCGCTGGCAACCCGCCGGTCGAGTTCTGGGCCGATCGTATAAGCCATGATAACCACCCGGTCGGCCGGGGCCAGATGTTCGCCGATCGCAGGGCCGCTCAGCACTGCCCCGTCCCGCAGGCTGATTTTTTCATGCCGGAAATCTTCGACGCCATATTCCTCGTAAACCAGCTGTGGATCCAGTAAATCAGGGCTTTCTTCCAGAGCGCGTTCCGCCATATCAACCAGCTGTGGCCGGCGCTGGCGGATGATCTGCGGGTCGGCGCCCTGGCCCTGCAAAATATGATCGACGTCCAGATTGAGTTTCCATTGATTGAGTAGCATAATGATCACCTCTTCGGTAGCGTTGGGATCCATTTTACCAGTTACAACGTCTCTACTGCTGTGGGTTCCAAGAGGGTCCCTGGGAAATTCTGTGAAAAAGTCCCAGATTTGGGGGTGTGAGCGTGCATCCACACGCTCACACCCCCAAATCTGGAGTATCACCACAGGAATTCCTAAAGAGCCTTCCAAGAAGGTTGCACAAGAAGGATTCTTTCCTACAACTTCTTAGTGCACTCTCAAAGAACACCATGGATCGCCGCATGGCTGGCAGCCGCGCCCATCCTACAAAAGGATGATTGGGGGATCAGCCTTTTACGTGACGCAGGTTGCAGCTCAGGGTGCGATAATCGGTATAGACTTTAAATCCTATGGAGATAAAGCATGAAAACGAAGAATCAAAAAAACAAGCGTTTTTGGAATTTACTCATCAGCCTAGGTTTAGCCCTGGCAATTGTCTTCGGAAGTGTCCCGGTTCGAGTTCAGGCTGCGGGGCTACAGGCGACCTGCGCCTCCCGCTATACCGTGGTCTCGGGCGACAATTTGAGCGCAATCGCCAGTAAATACAGCCTCACCATAACCGAGCTGGCCAATGCCAACGACTTAAAGGATCCCTATCCGCTATATGTCGGGCAAAGCCTGTGCATACCCGCCAGCTCCAGCACGGCCAGCAGCACTTCCAGCAGTTCCACGACCACAACCAGTTCGGCTAAATTTACCGTGACCCGGGATGGCAATTACATCACGATCAAGGTCAACAATTTGCCGAAAAAATCCGTTTTTTACGTCAAAGTTGACGACGCCAAAGACCGGGTATTTAAGTGGGTTAAGATTGGCCTGGTGCGCATGGGCAAGAATACCGCCATCACGAAAACCATCAAGCTGCCCAGGGGCGTGCGCGGCACCGAGACCTTCAATATCTGCCTGAAGAACGGCACGACCGACGCGCTTTACTGCGGGCAGTTCTACCTGCCGGCGCCTTAGCGATTTTGTTCGGCAGCTCGAATAAAGAAGATTAGATAGGCTCAAAGCAGGATTGGATGTGTGCGGTCAAACCGCACACATCCAATCCTGCTTTCATGCAAGACCATAATCGCCTGCCTTAATCCACCAGCTGGCGAAAAGTTTGTTCAGGCAGCTCTTCCAGGCTGTCCACGATAATATCGGCTTTCGAAAGGGCTCGCCGGGCGTTTGTATTGGTGACCGCCACGCATTTCATCCCGGCGTTGATCGCTGCCTGCACGCCGGCAATGGCGTCCTCCACTACGACGCATTGCCCGGGTTCCATCCCAATCTGGCGGGCTGCTTCGAGAAAAGTGGCCGGATCAGGCTTGCCGGGCAGGTCCGCTCCGCTGACCAGGGCTTGAAAATAAGGCCTGATGTTCAGTTCTTCTACCATCAGCTCGATATTGGCGCTGGGCGCCGACGAAGCCACCGCCATCCGGGCGCCCGATTGCTGCAGGCGTGCCAGCCAGGGGATCACGCCGGGCAGCGTCTGCACATTCCCGGGCACCGAATCGCGGAAGATGCGCTCTTTCTGTTCGCTTATCCGGTTGACCAATTCTTGGTCAGGTTTTTCACCGAGCAAGTGTTCCAATATACCGGCATTGTTCATTCCAAAGGTCTCACGAAAAACATCCCGATCGAAGGGGATGCCGGCTTCATCCAGGGTTTCCTTCCAGGACCGGTAGTGCAATTCGCCGGTGTCCACCAGGACGCCATCCATATCCCATAACACGCCTAATTTATTGTGACCGTCCATACACTTCCTGCTGGTTTCCTTTCAACCTGATTCGATCAGGCTTTGTCCCCGGTTCGAAGGCGCCACAGGTGAGTCAGGCACTGTTCCAGCCGCCCGGCAAGCGCCTCGCCGCCGCGGGTGGTGACGTCATCCGCATTCTCGAAAACTGCGTAAGGGACGGCCACACCATTGATGGTCAGGGTTTCGGGGCTGCCGGCGGTTAAGCCGGCCCAGTCATCTTTCTCGTATAGATATTTCATCTTCTCGTCCGGCAAACCATGCTCCAGGATGCTGTCAGGTTTGTTCGGGTTATAGCGCCGGCGGTTTTTGCGCAGCGATTCTTCGAAACTGACGTTAACGTACAGGATAACCGCCTGCTCCAGGAGTTCGGTTGGCAGGTGGGGGAAAGCGGCGGCATAACCACCGTGCTGGCTGCCGCGCGAAAATTCCACCAGGGTGGTGTTGTTTTGATGATAATTGGGATCATCGCGCAGCTTTTTTTGATATTCCAATCCGAGCCTTTCGATCAATAGCTGCCACTGGTAATCATGCAAGAAATAGCCATCCTGATCGGTGTGCATCCGCGGTTGGCCCAGTTTACTGGTGAGCAGCATATCTTCTTCAAACCAGGTCCACAACATGGGGAAATCATCGATGAAATCCAGTTGGGCGACCTTAAATCGATTGATCCGTTCTTCCAGAGGGGTATGTTTCAGATAGTCGATGATCTCGCTTTTACCGGAGGCCGGTCTGCCAATCAGAATGATGTTTTTAAAGTGGTCCTTCATCGCAAGTTTATCCCATCCGCCTTTCGTTTATGTCCAGTTCTGGATGCAGGCCTTAACCAAGCAAGATCTTTGTGGTATATGACGGGCGGCCTGACAACCCTTTATACACCACAAAGAAATTTCTACAATATTTTCGTGCACCTGGGCCAGACTCTCGACTCGGTTAAACCCCTGGCTCTGGACGAGCTATCGGGGGTAGGGGATCGATTTCCTCGCCAGACCGCTATCATTGTAGCCGAGCCGGCGCAAGTCTGCAAGTAGGCTTGTGTTAACAGGGCTGTCTTAACACCTCCCAAAAATCTGGGGTATCAGCACAGGAATTCCCATTGAGCACGATTTTAACAAAGTCGCTCGTCTTTCCGCCAACAAAGCCTGAAAGGGAAGTATGTGGTGCGTGATGGGCGGCTCAGCCGCCCATCACGCACCACATTTTCTCTTTCTGTTAAAGCCCTGTTCCCAATGAGGCAATAATATTGACAACAAAAACGTTTTAGTTTATATTAAAAATGGTAGCAAAAACGTTTAAGTAAATTTATCCAGTCTTTAGAATTAGAAAATCCGAAATTCCTGACTCGACCTGCATAATCGGTCGGCATGGGCTTCTGTACTTTTTGGGAGGAGAGTTGAAACCCACGATTAAGGATATCGCCCGCAAAGTTGGCAAATCCATTACTACGGTTTCGAGAGCGCTGAACGATTACGACGATATCAGTGACGAAACCAAGCAAATGGTCCGTCAGGCCGCGCAGGAGATGGGCTATATTCCCAACGCGACTGCTCAGCGGCTGCAAAAGCGTACGACCGATACGATCGGGCTTATCCTTCCGACGTTTGGCCCCCGTTTTTCTGATCCTTTCTTCAGTGAATTTTTGACCGGTGTGGGGAACCAGGCCAGTGAGCTTGGTTTTGATATGCTGGTTTCAACCCGCGCTCCCGGCGAACAGGAAATGGAATCCTATCGCTCGGATGTCGCCACCCATCGGGTGGATGGTTTTATTATCGTCCGGACGCGTTGCGACGATCCCCGGATTGCTTTTTTGCTTAGAAACGAGTTCCCTTTTGCCGCTTTTGGGCGTGTTACGGACCAGCCTGATTTCCCGTATGTGGATGAGGATGGCAAACATGGGTTTGCTTTGATCATCAACCACTTAGTTGATTTAGGCCATCGAAAAATCGCCCTGATCACGGCGCCGGAAGACCTGACATTCACCAATCATCGGCTGGCAGGCGCTCGGGCGGCCATGGAAAAACGCGGATTAAGTTTTCCCCCCGATTACCTGCAAGTTGGTGATCTGACCCAGCGAGGCGGATTTGAATGCGCTCAAAGGCTGCTGGATTTACAGGATCCCCCGACGGCGATTGCAGCTTTCAATGATTTGATGGCCTTTGGCGCCATGAGCGCGGCACAAGAGCGCGGATTGTCCGTTGGCCAGCAGATCTCGATCTCCGGATTCGATAATATCCCCATGGCAGAGCACACTCATCCAACCCTAACTACCGTTCATCAACCGATCTATCAAATTGGACGCCGGGTGTGCGAACTGCTCATTCGCACGATTCGCAACGAACCTATCGAAGAGACGCAGGTCATCCTGAAACCCTCGCTCATCGTGCGTCGTTCGACCGGTCCACTCGAATGATCTGGAAAAGATATTCGAATAACCATGAAAGGAGGTTCTTTTTAGCAGGCTGCCTCTGATCTGTCATTGAAACGATCAACCTGAACAAGCCAAATAATTTCAAGTGAATAAGGGGTAGGCCAATCAGAAAGTCGCCATACCGGCACCATTTCGATTGACGATACCCGCAATCCGACCCTAGTTTTCAAGAAGGAGAGAAAGATGAAACGGTCATCAGTTCTGATGTCACTGTTGGTATTGATCGCCTTGTTGCTGGCTGCCTGTGCGCCAGCAGCAACGCCAACGCCGGAAACGATTGTCCAGACGGTCGAAGTCCCCAAGGAAGTCGTCGTCACGCAAGAGGTGGTGGTCACCAAGGAAGTCGAGGTCCCGGCTCAGCCGGTTGACAAGACCGTCATTGAGTTCTGGTCCACGGACAACGAAGAAGAACGGGTCAATATGTACGAAGATGTTGCCGCCCGGTTCATGCAGGAACACCCGGAAATTGACCTGAGAATTGTTCCCATTGAAGAAGCTGGCGTCTCACAGCGCATCTCGACCGCCTTAGCCGCCAATCGCCTGCCGGATATCGTCCGCATGGGGGTTGAACGCGTGGCGACCTTCGCAGCGGATGGCATTCTGGATGAAGACGCGGCCGAGGCAGTGATCAATAATATCGGCATGGATGACTTCCGCAGCAGCCCGCTCGATATGGTCAAAAATCCTACTTCCGGCAAGTATGCTGCCGTACCTTACGATGGCTGGATCCAGGCATTGTGGTACCGCCAGGATATTTTTGATCAGCTAAGTCTGAACCCCCCGATCAGTTGGGATGATATCAACGCCGCCTGCGACGCCCTGCCGGGTACCGACAATCTATTGTACGCCTTAGGCCTGGGGACCGATCCTGGCCAGAACTATCCCCACCAGGTTTTCGAGCAGGTCGCGATCTCGAACGATGCCTGGCCTTTCGATGCCGATGGTAACGTTACCATGAACACCCCCGAGATGGTCGACGCATTGAGCTTCTACACCGGCCTGCAACGCTGTGCGCTGCCCGGCCCGCAATACTGGCGCGGCGCCCGCGAAGCCTACGAGCTCGATCAATCCGGGATGTTGTTCTACAGCACTTACATCATGGATGACCTGGTCGAAGGCTCCGGTACGGATACCGGCAACATCCAGATCGCGGTTGACGACCTGGCCGGTAAGTCGGGATTTGCCCCGGAGATGGCCGGTCCGAACGGATCGGCGTCCTATGGCCAGCTCGTGACCCTGGCAATCATGCGGGATGCAGATCCGGCAGCACAGATGGTTGTGGAATATTTCCTGAAGGAAGGTTATAACGATATCCTGGGTCTGGCGCCGTTCGGCAAAGTCCCTGTGTTGAAGAGCGCCGTGGATGGCTGGAAAAGCCTCAGCCCTTACTTCGCCAATTACTCCAGCGATACGCTGGATCAGATTGCCAATGGCTATGACAGCATGCAGCGCTGGCTTTTCCGCCCGGACTACAATGCCACTCAGCGGGCCGTGGTCGGCGATATCGAAGCCCGCCTGTTGATCCCGCAGGCCATCAGCAATGTCGCCCTGGAAGGAACGATGACGCCTGAGACTGCCGCCGAATGGCTGCAAGAACAAGTTCAGGCTCTCTATGATGAAAGACAGCAATAGCGATAGGCGGTTAAACCAACTGCCTTGCGGATAGCCGGAGCTTTCGGTTCATCTCAGCATCACCTGGCTGGCTACCTGTGCAGCCTGCAGGTAGCCAGCCAATTCCCCTTCAGCCTGATGTGGGAGAAAGGCAAGCATATGGCTGTGACAGCTCAAACCCAATCTGGCCTGGATAAGCGCTGGAATTCGCTGCAATCCAGGGAGGCTCGCCTGGCATGGGCGCTAATCTTACCCACTGCAATCATCGTTTTTGGCATCGTACTCTTTCCGGCGATCTTCAGTATATGGATCAGTTTCCACAACGTTGGGCTGAGTAACTTGAACGATGTGTTTCATGCCCCGTTTGTGGGTTTTGACAATTATGTAAAAGTATTTAACGACTTTGCCTTCAAATTCCAACCCGGGCAATCCTGGGGAGCCGCGGTTACAAGCATCGTGTATTCGTTTTCAGCGACAGTTCTAACGATCGTGACTGGATTAATCGCTTCGCTGCTGCTCAACCGGCCGTTCAAAGCGCGTGGATTGTTTCGGGCGGTTTTTTTGTTCCCCTATATCGCTCCAATCGTGAGCGTCGCCTTCGTATGGCGCTGGATCCTTGATCCCAGACAGTCCGGGGTGGTCAATGACATCCTGATGAAATTAGGGGTGATCGATTTGCCCATGGCTTACCTGTCTACCCGGGGTCTGGCCCTCGTTCTGGTGATTTTGTTGGACGCCTGGCGCTATTTTCCATTTGCGATGCTGATGATCCTGGCGCGTTTACAGGCGATTGATTCAACCCTGTACGAAGCCGCCGATGTCGATGGCGCCAGCACCTGGCAAAAATTCACCAACGTGACGATACCGGAATTGCGCTATGTGTTAGGCGCGATCTTTCTGCTGCGCCTGATGTGGACCTTCAATAAATTCGATGATATTTACTTGCTGACCGGTGGCGGGTTTGGAACCAATGTGTTACCTGTCCTGACTTACCAGTTCAGCTTTCGGTTATTTGATTTCGGTCGTGGCGCCGCGACAGCCATGATTTTATTGGTGATCCTGCTGTTCTTCATGGCGTTGTATATTGGGATCGTAATGAGAAATGTTGACGAGGAGGTCTAGATGAGCAGCATTGGCGTACCTGATATCCGGCGTGAACCAGAACGCCGGACGTTAATCGATCACCTGGCTCACTGGATGACCTGGCGAAGATTTTTCGTGGCCTTGGGGTTCACGGTCTTTATCACGACGATCCTGTTCCCATTCTATTGGATGGTCAGTTCGTCTTTTAAAACCAGGGCGGAAATCGGCGCTAGAGAACCGGTATATGTACCCAGTGCATTACGATTGGATGCGTTCAAAGAGCTTTTTGACCCGAACAATCCCAGCTACCAGGATTTTGGGACCAACATTTTGAACAGCATCAAAGTCGCGGTACCTACCGCGTTCATTGCTGTGATCCTGGCAACTTTGGGTTCTTATGCGATCGCCCGCCTGCGTTTCCGAGGGAAAGAGTTCCTGCTGAACAGTATTTTGATGATTTACCTGTTCCCGGGCGTCTTATTGATTATTCCACTGTTTGCCATGCTGGCCCAGATTGGAGACCGGTTGGGGTTCGATGTCCAGGATAACCTGCCGGTATTGGTTTTTACCTACCTGGCTCAGACGCTGCCAGTTGCCCTGTATATGCTGACCAATTATTTCCGGACGATCCCATCTGAAATCGAACAGGCTGGACTGATCGACGGCTGCAGCCGGTTCGACGTGATCTGGCGGATCACGTTGCCGCTCGCAATACCGGCGCTGGTATCCGTCGCGATTTATACTTTCATGATCGCCTGGAATGAATTTTTGTACGCGCTGGTATTTCTCAACAGTCACGAACTGTTTACCATGCCGATTAAGATCAATACTCTGTATAATGACCCTACACCCAGACCGAATGTCGTGATGGCGGCTTCTACCATCATGACCATTCCGGTGATGATTCTGTTTCTTTCATTGGAACGCTTTCTAGAAGAGGGATTGACAGCGGGTGGTGTCAAAGGTTAAGGTCTGATCACAACCAGTTTACGTACACCCTGGATTTAACGCGCCTGCGTAAGCGGTGGAATGACCTGACCCTGATCGCTGTGATCAGGGGCCGCTGCTCGACGATCTCCAAGGAGGCCAATCATGCTGACCACACCGGATCGCCTGCGCGAACACCTGTCGCCGCTGTATACCGAAGCTGAGATTGACGAACTCCTCCCGGCTTTACAAACCCGCATGGCGGCTTTTCGCGCCGAACACCCGGAACTGTTGCAATGTGAACCTACACTGACTCACCGGGATGCGATATTGATCACCTATGGCGATCAATTCGCTGATCCTGGGCATCCCCCTCTCGTTCATCTGGCGGAATTTTTGTCCAGCTACCTGGCGGATACCATCAGCGGGGTGCACATTCTGCCTTTTTTCCCTTATTCATCCGATGATGGTTTCTCGGTGATCGATTACCGCCAGGTGAATCCGGCCTTCGGTGATTGGGAGGATATCCAGCGGATTAACCAGCAGTTCCGCCTGATGTTCGACGCGGTCATCAACCACATCTCCCGCCAGAGCGACTGGTTTCAGGGTTTTGTGCGCCGGCAGGAACCGTACAGCGGTTATTTTATTGAAGTGGATCCACAGGCCGATCTCTCCATGGTGGTCCGCCCGCGGGCGCTGCCCTTGCTGACAGAAGTGGTAACCAGCGATGGACCGCGGTCTGTCTGGACGACATTCAGCGAAGATCAGATCGATCTGAACTATGCCAATCCGCGGGTGCTTTACGAGATCATCGACCTGTTGTTGTATTATGTCAGCCATGGGGCTGAGATCATCCGCCTGGATGCGATTGCTTACCTGTGGAAAGAGATCGGCACCAGGTCGATCCATTTGCCCCAAACCCATCATGTGGTCAAGCTTTTCCGGGCCGTGCTGGACCAGGTCGCCCCCGGCGTGATCCTGATCACCGAAACGAACGTGCCGCATGCTGAAAATGTCAGCTATTTTGGGGACTGGCTGCCTGGCACCCGGCGCACCGATGAAGCCCAAATGGTTTACCAGTTCCCGCTGGCCCCGCTGGTGCTGCACACCTTTCGGACCGGGGACGCCTCGGTGCTCAGCCGCTGGGCTGCTGGCCTGTCCGATCCAACGCCGGGCCAGGCTTTTTTTAACTTTTTGGCTTCCCACGATGGGATCGGGGTTCGCCCGGCGGAGGGCTTGCTCTCTGGGGATGAAGTCCAGGCTCTGGTCCAGCAGACGCTGGATTACGGAGGGCGGGTCTCGTACAAAACCAATCCGGATGGATCGGAAAGTCCCTACGAGCTGAACATTACCTGGTACGATGCCCTCAACGATCCAAACGACCCGGATATCGGCATCGATGTGGCTCGTTTCATGGCCTCACAGGCGATCATGCTCTCCCTGGCGGGCGTCCCGGGGATTTACGTTCACAGCCTGTTTGGTTCGCGCAACTGTTATGCTTGCCTGGAAGAAACGCAGCGGGCGCGTTCGATCAATCGCGAAAAGTTTCGCTTGAGCGAGCTGGAAGCCCAACTTCGGGAGCCGGAAAGCCGGGCTGGGCGGGTTTTCGAGCAGTATCGGGCGCTGTTATCCGCCCGCCGTGAGCTGCCCGCCTTTGACCCAGCCGGGGCGCAGCGTATCCTGGGGCTGGATGACCGGCTGTTTGCGCTGCTGCGCACCGACCCCGCAGGTGAAACCCAGGTGTGTTGCCTGATCAACACCAGTTCCCAAAGCTATGCCTGCAGCCTGGGCCAGCCAGATTGGGGACAGGCGGCCGGGGGGGAGGTGATTGACGCTTTGAACGGCGAGCGGTTTGGGTGGAAACAGGCAAGCCTGACGATCCCGATGGAGGCTTACCAATATCGCTGGCTGGTAGCCGAATAATCGCCGGGTGTTCATGAGACTTTCACACCATATTTGTAGATTAGGTGTTCGATTTGTGCGGCTGAGGCTGCATCTACTCATCCAGGAGATTTCAGATGGCATGGAGTCCTTTTTCTCGGCTCCCTGCTCCCACCCCCGGCCGGATCGCAAACAGCGCCAGCATGCGTTCTGTGCATGCCCATCCGCGGCGTCCCCTCCCTCATCCCATCACCACCGGGACCAGGGAGGGGACGCCGCTAAACCCGGTGATTCCGCCCAAGAAGTCGTTCTACACACTGCAACCATCCATTGGTAGCAGGCGATGCTTCGATGCATTTGTCCTTGAACGTGGATTGTATCGTCGACACCTGGTAAGCTTTGCAGATCTTGGATGCTTCCATGGCTCCTGTGTCGGAAGGATCGGACCATGCAAAACCCGTCGGCATCGAAGAAACGCCGGCAGGCTCGCGGCCGAATAAGCCCAGGTTCATATCTGGCCCAAGACCAGCGTGACTTAGCGGCACCCCCGCCCTGGCGCCCGTTGCGATTGGGGCATAGGGCGGGGGTGCCGCTGCAAGACCGGCGATCTTGGCCGGTCGGGGGTGGGTAGGGGAAAGGTCAATCTGCGATTATGTCATAAGCAGCGAACGTTCTGTGCGAGCGTGACAATCGCCATAGCTATGGCGATCACTTTGGAATGCATCGTTTTCGACAGAGATAGATCGCCGACCGTGAAGTGCCAGGTTTGGGCAAAGAACGCCCTCCTCGCGATGACAGTTTCCTCGGAAAAGAAGGGCGGCGCGGCGCTGTGGAGGAATTCCCAAGGAGCTCCGCTCCAGCCGGCCTGGATAAGAGTATAATCGGGGCAGTTTTCAAGATTTCGCCAACGTCTAAGGTCAACTTTGACCCACATCAGGCCTCAGAGCAAAAATCCCCAAGCCTGAATGATCTTCCAAAAACACTACAGTTGGAGGATGAAAAGCCCATGCGATTTGGACATTTTGATGATGCGCGCCGGGAATACGTGACCGAGCGGCCCGATACGCCTTTACCCTGGATCAATTACCTGGGTATGGAAGATTATTTTGGGTTGATCTCCAACACGGGCGGGGGATATTCTTTCTATCGGGACGCTCGCCTGCGGCGGCTGACCCGCTATCGCTACAACAATGCCGGCCTGGATGTCGGCGGGCGTTACCTGTACATACGGGAGGCCGATGGCGGGATCTGGTCGCCCACCTGGCAGCCGGTGCGGCGTGACCTGGATACCTACGAATGCCGCCATGGATTGGGCTACACGACGATCACCTCCAGCCTGGACGGTATCCAGGCGAGCATTCGCTATTTTGTCCCCCTGGGAGAGACGCTGGAGATCTGGCAGGTGACTATCAGCAACCAGCGCGCCGAACCGGCTCAGTTAAGCCTGTTCTCAAGCGTCGAGTTCTGCCTGTGGGACGCCAACGATGATGCGACCAATTTCCAGCGCAATTATTCAATCGGAGAGGTCGAAGTTGAGCAGGGCGTCATTTACCACAAAACCGAATACCGGGAGCGACGGGATCATTTTGCCTTTTTCGCCTGTTCGGAGCGGATTGCCGGTTTCGAAACCCAGCGGGAAGACTTTCTTGGGCCCTACCGGGGATACGAACGGCCCCTGGCAGTTGAATTGGGCCGCGCCAGCAATTCCATCGCTCACGGCTGGCAGCCGGTCGGCGTTCACCAGGTCGATCTGGCGCTGGCGCCGGGCGAACAGAAAGAAATTATTTTCCTGCTCGGCTACGCTGAGAATCCTGAAGACGCCAAGTTCGATCCGCCCGGATCACAGCGGGTCAATAAGACTACCGTGCGGCCGCTGATTGAGTCGTACCTGCAGCCGGCGGTGGTCGAAGCGGCCTTCGAGGCCTTGCGCAGCCAGTGGAGCCGCCTGCTGAATGGTTTCCAGGTCCAGACCCCGGACGAGCATACCAACCGGATGGTCAATATCTGGAACGCCTACCAGAATATGGTGACTTTTAACATGTCCCGCTCGGCCTCGTATTTTGAATCCGGGATCGGCCGGGGGATGGGTTTCCGCGATTCGAACCAGGACCTGCTCGGTTTCGTGCATATGATCCCGGAGCGGGCCCGCCAGCGTTTGCTGGACCTGGCGGCTACCCAGCTCGCCAGCGGCGGCGCTTACCACCAATATCAGCCCCTGACCAAGCGCGGCAATGATGCCGTTGGCAGTAATTTCAACGATGATCCGCACTGGCTGGTGCTGGCCGTGGCGGCCTACCTGAAAGAGACCGGCGACTGGAGCATACTGGAAGAGCAGGTGCCGTATGAAAACCAGCCCGGCACGGAACAGCCGTTGTTCGAACACCTGCAGCGCTGCATCCGTTACACCCAGGAACGCCTTGGGCCGCATGGCTTGCCTTTAATTGGCCGGGCTGATTGGAACGACTGTCTCAATTTGAACACCTTTTCGACCCAGCCGGGCGAATCGTTCCAGACTACCACCAATCGCGATGGCGGGACGGCCGAGTTGGTCATGATCGCCGGCTTATATGTGCTTTCGCTGACGGAAATGGCTGGCCTGGCCTCCCACCTGGGGCATGACGTGCTGGCGGGCCAGTATTTGCAGGCTGCCGGGGAGATGGAAGCGGTCATCCTGCAGTCCGGTTGGGATGGGGATTGGTTTTTGCGTGCCTACGACAGCAATGGCGACCGGGTCGGTTCCAGCCAGTGCGAGCAGGGCCAGATCTTTATCGAGCCGCAGGGGTTCTGCATCATGGCCGGGATTGGCCTGCAGGACGGCCGGGCCGAGCAAGCCCTGGCGGCTGTCCGGCAGCGCCTGGGCACACCCCACGGGATCGTCCTGCTCAACCCCGCTTACACCCGCTACCACGTCGAGCTGGGTGAGATCAGCTCCTATCCGCCCGGGTACAAGGAAAACGCCGGCGTCTTCTGCCACACCAACCCCTGGATCATGATCGCCGAGGTTATGGCCGGACAACCCGACCGGGCGTTTGAGGATTACCTGCGGATCAATCCCTCGGCGCGCGAAGCGATCAGCGAAGTCCATCGCTGCGAGCCGTATGTGTATGCCCAGATGATTGCCGGCAAGGACGCGCCCACCCATGGCGAAGCCAAGAACTCCTGGCTGACCGGCACCGCAGCCTGGAACTATGTGGCGATCACCCAGTGGATCCTCGGCATCCGGCCCAGCCTGGACGGGTTGGAAGTCGCCCCAAGCCTGCCGTCTGAATGGGATGGTTTTTCAGCCCGGCGGGTTTTTCGAGGCGTGACCTACCATATTTCGGTGGAGCGCCGCGGGCCTGGTTCCGGGGTCCAATTGATCGTCGATGGCCAGCCGCTTGACGGCCAGGTCATCCCGCTCCCGCCCGAGGATACCTTGAGCGTGGAAGTTGTCGCCCTGGTGGGTGAAGCGGCGCAACCCCCACTGCTGTAAAAGACGCCTGACCGTTTCAGAGAAGTCATCCGAGCTGTGTAGCGTGGAGTTCGGTTTGGGCGGCATGTGCCGCCCAAACCGAACACCACAACTAACTTTCTACACCGTACCACCGGCGCCAGAAGCGAGATTTTTCACGCAATGCAATCGGAAAGTATGCAAGAGACCTCACCTTATCAAACATTCCAGCGGTTGGTGAGCCTGCCCTGGGAACATCTCGTTCCGCTGGTTTATTTTGCGGCGATGTTCCTGTATTACCCGTATCGGTTGGTCTTCGAGAGCGATACGGATGAAGGCATCAACCTGATCAAGGCTTTGCTGCTCAACCGCGGCTATCCGCTCTACCAATCCATCTGGAGCGATCAACCGCCGCTCTTCACTTACCTGCTGGCCGGGACGTTCAGGCTGTTCGGCCAGGAGGTCAATGTGGGGCGGACTCTGGTTTTAGCCTTTTCCGCCCTGCTGGTTTGGGGCATGGTCGTCTATCTGCGGCGGGTGTGGGGCGGCTGGCATGCCTTGATCGCGGTGGTGCTGCTGGTGTTGCTGCCCTATTTCCCGATGTTGAGCACCTCCATCCTGATCGGCTTGCCGGCGATCAGCCTGGCGGCCCTGGCGCTGGCGGCCCTGGCGCTCTGGCACCGGAGCGGCAATCATTTCTGGTTGGTCTGCTCGGCGATTGTCCTGGCCCTGTCCGTAACCATCAAACTCTTTACGGTGGTGTTAGCCCCGATCCTGGGCGCAGGTTTGCTGATCGAGGCTGTGGTCGCCTATCGCCGGGGGCCTCGTACCTGGAAACCCTGGCTTCCGGCGCTGATCTGGGGCGGGGTTTGCGGCGGGATTGTGATCGGCCTGGGTCTGCTGCTGGTTGGGGTCGGCAATATTGGGCAGCTGATCCTCCCGCATTTGACCAGCGAGGATATGCTGCTCTTTGGGCAAAGAATATCCGCGCTTTCGATCAAATCCTACCTGGTCGAATCCCGCTGGCTATTCGTGCTGGCCCTGGTTGGCGCGCTGATGGCGCTCTGGCAGCGCCGCTGGTTGGCTTTTTACCCCCTGGGCTGGATGGTTGCGGCTTACCTGCTGATCAAATGGAATTATCCGGTCTGGTACCATCACCAATTGTTGATTACCGTGCCGGCCGTGATGGTGGCCGCCGGCGCCGCCGGGGAAGTTTTGGCGCTGCCATTGAAATTCCTCCAGCCAGCGGCGTTTTTCCTGGGTTGGCTTCGGGTTATGGCTGCCGGCGGCGGTCCTTACCGGGGTAATCCTGGTTTCACGCCTCCCAGTGGTCGTTCCGGAGTTTACCCGCAGCCCTTACTACATCATGGATACTGTGTTGGAGCCGCCCAAAGAATTGCGGATTGTGCGCGAAATTAAACGCCGCGCTTCCCCGGATGATTGGATGGTGACCGATCTGCCCATGTATGCCTTCCAGGCGGGCCTGCCGGTGCCTCCTGAGCTGGCGGTTTTTTCGAATAAACGCCGCTATGCCGGCGGCCTGGACGAATCTTACCTGTTGGAGATCATTAATCGCTACAACCCCAAGTTGATTATGTGGGGCCGTTTCCATTTCCCCGATTTGAATGCCACCCTATCAGAGCGCTACCGCCAGGTCTATGCCTGGCGCGGCAAGGTGCTGTACCAGAGAAACGATTAGTGGGGGTGGGCCATGGTGGGGAGAGCCAACCACGGTTCACTGCAGTCGTACCCGTCCAGGCGGAGGCCTTATTTCGCCTTTTTTTCTCCATTTTGGTGGCTTGCCTGTGATAGAATCTTCGCCAGGAGGTGTCCCATGCCCGACAGATCCGCAAGCGTCGATGAATACCTTGCCCGTTTGGAGCCTGGCCGCCGCCAGATCCTCGTTTCGCTCCGCCAGCTCGTCCGGCAGGCAGCCCCGCAGGCCGTTGAGACCATGCGGTATGGGATGCCGACCTACGAGCTGAATGGGCACGTCGCCGCCTTCGCTTCCCAGAAACATTATGTCAGCCTGTATATGGACACCGATCTGGTCGCCGCCCACCGACAGGATTTTGGCCATTTGAACTGTGGTAAAAGCTGCATCCGCTTCAACCGGTTGGAGCAACTACCGCTGGATGTGGTGAAAACCATGCTGGTGGAGACTGTCCGGAAACGGCAGGCCGACAGCACCGGGTAAGATATCGTCGGTATAGATTGTCTATACAACAGGTTGGCCTGGCCAGGGCCCCTGTGTTGATGCCACGGATTGTGTAGACCGGTTTTGCCGGTGTCGCAAACAAGCCAATAACGCGAAAGCGAATGATCGAAATCTGAGAGATTGCCCCAGAAAATACCACAGGGTGGCATATCGAGTTGGAAAGGGAGCATTCGAATGTTGTCGAACACCAAATCTACACATCCCGAATGCATCCATTGGAAATGACTGGTAGATCTAGATGAGGTGCTGTGATGGATGCTATGAATGAAGGGACGAACAAGGAAGTCGCCACACTGGGCGGCGGCTGTTTCTGGTGCCTGGAAGCTGTTTATGACCAGCTCAAAGGTGTTTTATCCGTGGAATCGGGCTATTCGGGCGGGTCTGTGCCCAACCCGTCTTATCGCCTGGTATGCACCGGGACGACCGGGCACGCCGAGGTGACCCAGGTCACGTTCGATCCAGAGGTGATCAGCTATCGTGAGTTGCTGCAGGTATTTTTCACGATCCACGATCCGACCACGCTCAACCGCCAGGGCGCGGACGTGGGCACGCAATACCGCTCGGTGATCTTCTATCACTCGGAAGAACAGAAGCAAATTGCCGAGCAGGTGATCGCCGACCTCACCGAGCAGGGCGTCTGGTCCAGCCCGATCGTCACACAGGTCGAGCCGTTTGAGAAATTTTATGTCGCCGAAGATTATCACCAGGAATATTTCGCCAATAATCCCGGCCAACCTTACTGCCAGGTGGTGATTGCTCCCAAGGTGGCCAAATTCCGCCAGAAATACCTGGAGCGTTTGAAGTAGGCTTTATCGAAGTTAATAAAAAATAAGGCAGGCTGAACGGCGATCGCCGTTCAGCCTGCCTTATTTTTTAACTTTTGCTACTTGACTTAAGGCTAAAAAAGGTATATAAAATAATTGACTGACCAGTCAGTTTATTATTATTCGAGGAGTTACATCGTATGGCGCCACGCCCGGATGTCAGTGACGAACGCAAGAGCCAGATCGTCGAAGCCGCTATGAAAGTATTTACCCGGCTGGGGATCAATAAAGCCCGCATGGATGATATCGCCGATGAATCAGGCTTGAGCAAGGGGGCCTTGTACTGGTATTTCAAAAGCAAAGATGAGATCATCGCTGCCATCCTGGGCAGTATTGTGGACCGGGAATTGGATGAGCTGCGGGTGTTCATCCAGAGGGAAGGTTCGGCCGCGGCCCGCCTGAACCATATCATCGCCATCGTCCAGCAAGATATGCAGGGCATGCAGCGCTGGCTGCCCCTGCTGTACGATTTTTACGCCCTGGCGCTCCGTAATCCCCGCACCCGCAACGTATTTACTGAATATTTTCGGAATTACACGGCTGTATTGATCCCCATCATCGAGCAGGGCATCGAGCAGGGGGAAATTCGCCCGATCGACGCCAGAGCGTTTGCCATTGCCATGGTGGCGACCCTGGAAGGGTCTTTCCTGGTTTATGTTTACGACCCGGAGAAGGTGGATCTCGGGGAAAGTATGCAAACTACGCTGGGATTTTTGCTGTCCGGCGTCTTAACCAGGTCTGCCTGAGCAAAGCCTGGGTCGGGGTTCGTTGTAAAGGAGCAATGCATGTATACACTTCTGATCATGATTGTCATCTGGGTCATTTTAGGCCTGTTATGCGGCTGGCTGGCCGGCCTCTTGTGGAAAGCGCCGCGCCCGTTCGGGCTGGGCGGCGACCTGATCGCCGGTTTGCTGGCCGTCGTCATCGTTGGCCTGGCCGACTGGTACCTGCTGCCTGTGATCGGTATTCACGGGGTTTCCGTGCTGATCATCGCCATTTTGGAGCCGGTCATCAGCGCCTTTATCGTTTTCTGGCTGATGCGGGTTTATAAAAAATAAGGATTCCAAAATTTGGGTGTGTGGATGGCCGCGGCCATCCACACACCCAAATTTTGGGGGAATGTTGTGCGGGTTACCTCCTCAAACCACTCAGGCTTTGGGAAGATCGTCTAGCGTAGAACGTTTGAATTTATCATGAGCACAATCATTGAAACCAGACAAATGAAGCGGGATTTTAAGCAAGTCCAGGCTGTGATCGATCTAGACCTGAATATCCAGGCGGGAGAAGTCTTTGGCTTGCTCGGTCCGGACGGCGCCGGCAAGACGACGACCCTGCGGCTGCTGGCAGGCTTGCTCGATTTGAGCGGCGGATCCGGTCAGGTTGCGGGTCTCGATCTCCGCCAACACGCTGAACAGATCAAGCGCCACATTGGCTACATGGCCCAGCAATTCAGCCTGTATGGCGATCTCTCGGTGATCGAAAATCTGAAATTCTTCGCCGAACTCTTTGATGTGCCCCGGTCGGAACGAGCCGCTCGGATGGATTCCCTGCTGCACTTTGCCCGATTGGAAGAATTTACCGATCGGCGAGCCGCCCATCTCTCCGGAGGAATGCAGAAGAAGCTGGCCCTGGCGTGCACATTGATCCACGAGCCCGAAATTTTATTGCTGGACGAACCAACCACCGGGGTGGACCCGGTCTCCAGGCGTGAATTTTGGGATATCTTGAACCAGCTCTACCTGCAGGGCACCACGATCCTGATCACGACCCCGTATATGGACGAAGCCGAGCGTTGTTCGCGGGTTGGATTGATGTACGCCGGCCGGATGGTGCGCTGTGCGCCGCCTCGCCAACTGCTGGCAGAACTGCGCGGTGACTTGCTCGAGATCACTCCGGATGATTGGCAGGCTGCCATCCGGGTCGTGCGCGATCTGCCGGGGGTGTTGGAGGCTGAAGTGTTCGGGGAAAAACTGCGCATCATCGTCGACTCAGTCCGCCAGCGCAAACCGGAGATCGAGCGCGCTTTGCGCCAGGCTGGCCTGAAATTTCATGGGGCTCGCCAGGCGCCGGTCCGGATGGAAGACGCATTTATCGCCCTGATCCGGGAAATGGAGGCTGGCTGAGATGTCCTGGAATCACCTGTGGGCGGTGACTCGCAAAGAAATCCGGCATATTTTTCGGGATAAAGGCACCCTGTTTCTGGTTGGGCTGACCCCGACGCTGTTGCTGCTGCTCCTGGCGTATGCCTTGTTGATCGACTTCAAACACGTCCCAATTGCGGTGCTGGATTACGATCGTTCGCAGACCTCCCGCCAGTTTATCGACCAGATCGTGGCCGGTCCGGCGCTCGATCTCTACCAGCAGGTCGGCAGTCTGCAGGAAATCGATGGTTTGCTGGGGCGCGGCGCGATCAAGGCCGCCATCATCATTTCCCCCGAATTCTCCCGCCAGCTTTTGAGCATGCAGGGTCTGCCGCTGCAGGTCATCATCGACGGCACCGAGCCGCAGAGCGGCGAATTTGCCATGGACCAGATCAGCCGCCGGGCGGAGGCTTATATCACTGCTCGCCTGGCCAGCCAGGGGGGCGGCGTCGGTATTTCGGCTGGCGAGATCCAACCGCTGGAAATGCGGGTGCGCACCTGGTACAACCCCGGGCTGAAATCCAGCGTGGACCTGGTGCCAGGCCTGATCTCGCTGGTGTTGGGCCTGCCGGGGATGTCGATTGCCCTGACCCTGGCCCGCGAGCGCGAGCATGGCACCCTCGAGCAGCTGCTGGCGACACCCGTTGGACGGGCGGAACTGCTGGTCGGTAAGATGATCCCATACGTGATCAGCGGCTTGCTTAACGTGCTGCTGACCACCGCACTCGCCTTGTGGTGGTTCAAGGTGCCGTTCCGAGGCAATTTCGGCCTATATTTTGTGCTCTCGGCCATTTTTCTGTTCGCAATCCTGAGCATGGGCATGATCATCGGCGTTTTTATCAAGACCCAGGCGGCCTCGCTGGCACTGTCGATGCTGGTGATCCTGTTCCCGGGTTTCTTCCTGACGGGCATCTTTTTCCCGATCGCCTCGATGCCGGCCGAGATGCGGACGGAGGCCCTGGCGTTGCCGGGCACTCATTACGCCGTTATCACCCGCGGTTCGTATATCACCGGCGTGGGACTGGAAACCCTGTGGCCTTATGCCCTGGCCATGCTGGCGATGTGGATTGGTTACACTGCGCTGGCGGCCCTGTTCTTCCGGAAGAAGCTGGGTTGAAAGGGATTTGACAGCCATGATCATTGCTATTCGATTTGACCGAAGGCGGGCAATGGGCCTCCTGAGGCGAGGAGTAATTGGATGCTGAGCAGGATCTTTTCACTGGTGGTCAAGGAATTTATCCACCTGCGGCGGGACTGGTGGCTGCCGGCGTTTATGCTGATCGGCGGCAGCCTGGAACTGCTGCTGGTTGGTTGGGCCACTTCACGCCCGATCACCAATCTGCCCCTGATGGTGATGGACCAGGATAAAAGCGCCGCCAGCCGCCTGGTGATTCACTCCCTGGAGAACACTGGTACGTTTGCGCTCCAGCAAGAGGTTCGCGACCAGGGCACCATCGAGCAGGCTTTGGCCAGGGGAAAAGTAAATGCGGCCATCATTATCCCGCCGGGGTTTGGTGATGCGATGCGATCGTCGGACGGTAAGCCGACAATGGCCGTCTTGCTGAACGGTTCGGAGACGGTGGCCGCCAACGCCGCCTGGCGGGCCGTCGAAGGGGTTGCTGCCGAACTCAACCAGCGGATCGTGCTAAACCGGCTGGGCTTGCCAAAAAACGCCTTTGCCGGGTTCGACCCCAGTTTACGGGTATGGTTCAATGAAGGGTTAAGCGAGGCCTTTTACACCACCCCGGCCGAACTTGGGTTAATGCTGGAATTCACCGTCCTGTTGTTTGCAGCCCTGGCAATCTCGCGCGAGCGGGAATTAGGCACCCTGGAGCAGTTGTTGGTGATGCCGTTCTCGTCCCTGGAACTGATCGCCGGCAAGGCCATTCCGGTTGCACTGATTGGCATGGCGGACTTCTTAATCATGCTGGGGATGGTCCATTTTGCCTTTGGCGTCCCGATCCGTGGTTCATTCTTGCTGCTGTTCGGGCTGGCCTTTGTTTACCTGTTGGTGGAACTGGGCAAAGGGCTGGTGATATCGGTCGTCGCTCGTACCCAGCACCAGGCTTTTTTGATCGTGCTGGTGGTTGGGATGGTCGACTTCCTGTTTACAGGCTATGCCGCGCCGGTCGAATCGATGCCAAAGGCGCTGCAACTTATGGCGAACCTGATCCCGGCTCACCACTGGTTGAACATCCTGCGGGGCATTTTGCTGAAGGGCAGCGGTCTATCCGTTCTGTGGCCAAACGTGGCCGCTCTGATCGTGTTGGGCCTGGTGATCGGCACGTTTTCGATTCGCTACGTCCGGCGCGCCTTGACTTGATGTCCTCCGATAACGAAAGGAATCGGGCTTGTCGATGGCCAATTCTCAAGAAGTAATCGCTGTACACGGGTTAGTCCGTAAATTTGGGAATTTCACCGCGGTGGCCGGGATTGATCTCTCCGTCCGGCAAGGTGAGATTTTCGGCCTGCTTGGCCCCAATGGCTCCGGAAAAACCACGACGATCCGGATGATGCTGGGCTTGCTGGCCCCGACGGAAGGCCAGGTGGAGGTTTTCGGTCTGCCGGTCGCCCAGCAGGCGCACAAGATCCGGCCGCGCCTGGGGTATATGTCTCAGCGTTTCAGCCTGTATAACGACCTGACGGTCCGGGAAAATTTGCTGTTTTATGGCCGGGCTTATGGCTTGAAAAACCAGCAGCTGCAAGCGCGCATGCAGACTATTCTTGCGATGGCCGGCCTGGAGGGCCGCCAATCCGAACGCACCCGTGACCTGTCGGGCGGCTGGCGGCAGCGGCTGGCATTGGGCGCAGCGATTTTGCACCAGCCGGAACTGATCTTCCTGGACGAACCGACCGCCGGCGTGGATCCCGTATCGCGGCGGGCGTTCTGGGAACTGCTGTACCGCCTGGTGTCGGAAGGGATCACGGTATTTGTCACCACGCATTACATGGACGAGGCGGAACATTGTCACCGCCTGGCATTCATCCAGCACGGTTCCTTGATTGCGATGGGCTCACCGGCCGAGATGAAAGCTGACAAAATGCAAGGCCGGGTGTTGGAGCTGGTCTCCGAGGAAGCGACTCGCACCATGCAGGCCCTTCAATCGGCCAAAGAAGCCGGCAGGTTGGATGTGATCGAGATCGCTTTGCATGGCGCCCTGGTACACGTAATCACCCGCGATCCACGCCAGACTGAGGGCAGCATCAAGAAAATCTTGCGATCAGCTCAGATCGACTTGCAGGGGATCAGCGAGATTGAACCCTCGCTGGAAGACGTATTCATCGCATGTATGCGATGAATCATTTATCGCATGTATGCGATAAATCATTGATCGCTAAAATTTCGGTGCATTGGCTGAGAAGTTTTATCGACGTCACATTAATAAAAGATATACCCAAATTTTGATAGGTGTGGCGGGCGACCGCCCGCCACACCTATCAAAATTTGGGAGATTTCTTCGAATGTGACATTGGCAAGATAGTTACTCAAACAGTTTACGGAGGCAGAAATGTCACGCTGGCAACAATCCATCGGTGTAATCTTAAGCCTGGCAATGATCGCCGGGTGCAGCGCGCTTACCCCCGCCCAAAGCTCCGGGATCCAGGCGTCCGGAACGGTGGAGGCGGTCGAGGTCAACGTCGCTTCCCAGACTGCCGGGCGGGTGCAGGAAGTGTACGTTTCGGAGGGCGATACGGTCGCGGCAGGCGATCCTTTATTCCGGCTGGAGGATGATCTATTGAACGCCCAGCGGCGAACTGCTCAGGCCGGGCTGGAGGCTGCCCAGGCCAATTTAGAAGCGGCCCAGGCAGCCGTGCCGGTTGCCCAGGCGGCTCTGAATTCCGCCCAACAGGCAGTTCAAAGCGCTCAGATTCAGGTTGATCTAACCCTGAGCGCGGCCCGGCAGGCGGCTGAGCCGCAGCGGGTTGAAGCCTGGGATCAAAGCGTGCCGCGTGAATTCTCGCAGCCGGTCTGGTATTTCGATAAAGCCGAACGCCTGCAGGCTGCCCAGACTGAAGTTGAGGCTGCCCGGCAGGATTTACAGGTCGAACAGGCCAATTTCGATCAGGTTATCCAGGATGCCAGCAATGCCGATCTGCGAGCGGCCGAAGAACGGCTCGCCGATTCTCAATCCGCTTTCCTGGTCGCCCAGGCTATCCTCGACCGGCCTGGCACCCGCCAGAATACGGACCTGCAGCAATCTGCCCAGAGCCGCTTCGATTCCGCCAAAACCGAACTGGATGCTGCTCAGCAGGCCTATGATCAACTGCTTTCCGAGCAGGCCTCCCAGGATGTGCTCGAAGCCCGCGCCCGACTGGCGGTGGCCCAGGAGCGCTACAATACCGCCCAGGACCAGCTCGAGGCGCTCCAAACCGGAGAGGACTCCTTGCAGGTCCGGGCTGCCCAGGCGGCAGTCGATCAGGCCCAGGCCGGGGTCGACCAGGCCAAGGCGGCCCTTGACCAGGCCCAGGCGGCGGTCAATCAGGCCAGCGCCGGGGTCGAACAAGCTCGCTCACAGGTGGATCTGATCGATCTGCAAATCGAGAAGTTGGTGGTCCATTCGGCTGTATCCGGTGTTGTCCTGACCCGCAACCTGCAGCCCGGCGAAACCCTGGCTGCCGGCGCCCAGGCGCTGACGATTGGGGAATTGAGCCAGCTCACGATCACGGTCTATATCCCTGAAGACCAGTACGGTCAAATCAAATTGGGTGATACCGCTCAGGTGGCAGTTGATTCTTACCCAGGCCAGGTCTTCAATGCCACCGTCACCCGGATCGCCAACCAGGCGGAGTATACGCCTCGCAGCGTCCAGACGGAGGCCGGGCGTAAAACGACTGTGTTTGCGATTGAACTGGCAGTGGCGAACCCGGATGGTAAACTGAAACCGGGCATGCCGGCCGATGTGGGCTTTGGACCGGTCGGTTTGCAGCCTACCAGCAGCAGTGGAGGCTTCCAACTGCCTTGATAGCGATGAACCAAAATAAAGCTGTCTGCGTGGGCATTCGCCCACGCAGACAGCTTTATTTTGGTATATCGCCCCCAATTTGGGGAGGATTGAGCGTTTGCCTGTATAATTGCTCTTCGTGAGCATATCTGAAAACTCTCTATCCAATCAACCAGGGGAGGCCGCCAGCCCGCGCCTCTCGGTGATCATTCCATGTTGGAATGAACAGAAGAATCTGGAATCCGGCGTTCTGGCTGAAGTGGAAGCGTATCTGTCCGGGCTAGCGCTGCGCTGGGAAGTGATTATCGTTGACGACGGGTCAACCGATCGCAGTCCCGAACTGCTGCAGGATTTCGTCCGGGCGCGAGCCGGGTTCTCGCTGGTGACCTGCGCCCATGCAGGCAAACCACGCGCAATCTGGGAGGGCATCCAGCGCGCCCGGGGCGAGATCGTGCTGTTCACCGACATGGATCAATCCACGCCAATCCGGGAATTTGACCGCCTGCTGCCCTGGTACGGGGAAAACTTCGCCGTCGTGATTGGCTCGAGGGGTCTGCGTCGCTCGGGTACGACCCTGATCAGAAAATTAGGCAGCTTTTTATTTTTGTCCTTGCGCCAGTTGATTTTGCTGCCGAACATTCGTGATACCCAGTGCGGCTTTAAATCCTGCCGGCGTGAGGCAGCCATAGAGATCTTTCCCAAACTTCAGGCGCTCCAGGCGGGGGATGAGCCAGTTGGCTGGAAAGTGACCGCTTATGACGTGGAATTGTTATACTTATTCGCGCGGGCCGGTTACCGAATTAAGGAAGTCCAGGTCGAATGGCGCAATCGTGATCGCAGCAATACCAAACAAGATGGGCAGGCTCGCAGCAATTACCTGCACGAATCGATAGAAATGGCCCGGGAGGTGCTGCGGGTCAAGCTGAACCAGATCAAAGGGCTCTACGATCCTCCCGAATAAAGCCGCAGCTACCAATTCTCCGGTTCATAACGCGGCAAATGCCCTGGCAGGATGACTGCAGCCGCCCTGGACCGTCCAACACCAGGGAGGTAAGCTGATGAAAACTATCCCAACACCCAGACAGGCCGAAGCCATTCTGGCTGAAAGCGCCTCATTGAACCCAGGCAATTGGGTCAAACACTCCCAGGTAGTAGGCCAGGCAGCCCGGACGATCGCTGGCCATCACCCGGACCTGGATGCTGATCGGGCTTACATCCTGGGCCTGCTGCACGATATCGGTCGGCGGGCGGGACCTTCGGATATGTATCATATCCTGGAAGGTTACCGTTTCCTGCACAGCCTGGGCTGGGAAGACCCGGCCCGGATCTGCCTGACGCATTCCTACCCGATCAAAGACGCCGCCAGTGGGGCGGGCGAATGGGATGGCAGGGAGGCGGAGCTTCAATTTGTTCAGGCGTTTTTAGATCAGCTGGAGTACACCCCATACGACCGCCTGATCCAACTCTGTGATGCGATCTCCCTCCCGCAGGGAGTTTGCTTGATGGAAAAACGCCTGCTGGACGTGGTCATGCGCCACGGGTTTAATCGCTTCAGCTTGCTGCGCATTCAGGTTTTTCAGGAGATCAAGGCAGATTTCGAATCGGTGTTGGGGGATTCTATCTATACTTTTTTTCCAGAAGTTATTGCGAACACATTTGGCGCCGACCTGCGCGGCTGATTTTGACGAGAGTTTGGTTAGTAGGGCGAAAGATGTTTTATCCGCGAATTTAATCTTTACTGGCGACCTATTTGATCTCAGCCATGAACCTGATTAATATCTAGTCGAAAAACGGGCATGAAGATTGGTCGAAAGCCGATCTTCATGCCCGTTTTTCGATAAAATTCCGCCCCAGGGAGGGGGTTAGGGGGTGGGCAGCATGATGATGGTTCAGCCAATGATTAAATTCGGGAGGTGTCATGTTTCGCCAGCAAACTCTGATAGCTATAGTATCTTCGTACCGGCCGGGTATATACAGGTATGGTTCAGTCTATATCCACAAAACATCACTACTGCCCTTGACAGTTGCGCATAGCTATGCTATAATAAGAATATAAGATCGCAACAATATAGTTCTGACAGGGGGTAACAAGTTCAACTGGTTGCAGTGGTACCGAAATTGTGCAGCATTCACGCCGAAGTTCGGTCCAGTATCGATTTACTCGTGTAAGAACCCCTCTTCCCAAAAACTTGATCTGCACATCCCATTCGGTCCATTGATATCTGGATACGAACCTACGTCGCGCTGCCGGCCGTTTAAGTTCAAAACCGGAAGTTGCTGGCCATTGATTAAACTTACAGCAACCATAAGGCCTGCTTTAACTGCTTATAAGGACCGTGGCGTAGTAGGGGAGTAGGATAGGATATAGCACCACATGTGAAGCTGAGCAATTGTGCTCGACTGCAGCTTAACAACTGGATTTTGCGGGATCAGCGGTACTTGAACGTACTCCTATCGCCAATCCCGACTGGAGGTAAAAATGATTACACATAACAGGAGGTTAAATTTTCTAAGTATTTTTATGATCAGCGCTTTGCTGGTAGCCCTGGTCGGATTTGTACCAGCCGGTACAGCCCAGGCAGCTTGCGGCACCACGTATGTGGTCCAATCCGGCGATACCATCGGTGGGATCGCCCAGAACTGCGGCACGACCATTTCGGCGATCGCCAGAGCTAACCCAAATATCACCGATCTCAGCCTGATTTATCCCGGTCAGACAATCCTTCTGCCTGGCGCAGTGACGGTCATTCCGAATACTGGTCAGGAAGTCTATATCGTCAAACCGTTGGATAATATGTCTCAGATCGCAGTTAACTTCGGCGTCAGTTTGAACGCACTGATTGCAGCCAATCCTGGGATCGCTGACCCCAGCCTGATTTACACCGGTGAGCGGATCCTGATCCCGAATACCACCCCTGGTATTCCGAATACCGGCGGCGCGCCCAGCATTCAGCTGGATCAAACTGCCGGCCCCGCCGGAACCGTTATCTATGTTAATGGTGCGAACTTCCCTGCCAATGTTGGCGTCAACATCAATCTTGGTCAGGAAGGCACATCGCTAAAATCGGTCCTGGCCGTTGATACCGGCATTGATGGCCGCTTCTCGGTCGCTGTAACGATCCCCGCGACGGCTATTCCAGGCACAACCTGGATTGTCCAGGCTTACACCGAAGCTGCCGGAGGCATTGTGACCAACGCCTTTTATAACGTGCAGACCTCTTCTTCTGAAAATGTCTACATCGTCCGACCTGGAGATACGCTTGGAGAAATTGCTGCCCGGTTTGGCACCACCGTTTCTGACCTGCAGAAGGCCAATCCCAGCATCGTTGATCCAAACCTGATTTACTCAGGTCAGCAAATTATCATTCCGTAAAAGATTCGAAAGAAAATATAATTCGTGACTCAAACTGAATTGAATAACTCAGCCTGAGTCGACGGATAAAAACTCGAAAAACAGGCAGGAGGACCGGTATTTACCGGTCCTCCTGCCTGTTTTTCGATATTGGATTTAACAATCAGGGGGCTGCAGTGACCGGGAGGGCCGTGATCATGCGGATGCCCCAATTCCAGTTGCCGTCCTTTTCCAGGCAGGTTTGCAGGGTCAGGTGGCGCTGGCCTTGATAATAATACTGGAAGACCTGATCGGCCGACAGTGTCTGGTTATTGGCCAGGTCCTGGAAATCGCTGTGCAGGTCCAACTCGGCCAGGCGCTGGTAGTCGTGGATTTCGGCAACCTGGAATGCCTCAGTCTGGCCATCGCCATAGACGATCGTCAGCAGCTCGCCTGGCACAATCTGGAAGAACGACCGGCCGGACAGGAAATTGTGGGCCAGCAGGCCGATCACACCAAACAGGCTGGGGCTTTGAAATTGGGTGGCGGTGTCCTCTTCGTAGGAAATGAAATCATATTGTCCATCGGGCTGCTGAACGATCCGCAAGGCAATCAGGCCGGGAATATACAGGCCGCGCACACTGCCTGCCTGCCCGTCGATGACCTGGGGGATGAAAGCCTCCAGGGCTGGCAGATTATTGGCCGGGTATGGTTGGGTCAGGCCGGCATTGGAAAGACCGCTGGTTTGCAGTCCGGATTCGGGCTGCTGGGAAAGGTTGTTCGTTATAAAGGAAGTCGGAATACGGTCGATCGTTTCGGACAGGATGGTCTCAGCCGGGTTGCCTGGCTGGATTTCGACGGCTCTGACTGCCGGGATTGGTTGGGTTTGCCACCCTACCAGGGCTGCCAGGACGATCAGGCTGGCTTGCAGGAGCAATTTTTTCATAAGGTCAGGTCTCCAAACGAAACGGGACTGCTGCCAGTCCCGCTTGTGCTCATGAAGCCGTATTGTAATGGATAACGACGCTCGCGGCAAGTTTTGGTCTCCGTAATAACCTGTTTATGAAAAAACGCTCATCCTGTACTTCCCGTTGGTAAGGAAGGAAGTGTCAAAATAAGGCGTCAGCGTGGGCGTTCGCCCACGCTGACGCCTTATTTTGACAGATCCTCTGGCTATTTCATGGGAAAAGGATTCAGTATCCCCAATGATCCTTTCTTCCTATTTCACCAGAGCAAGGCTATAATAATAGAAATTAGGCCAGTAACTTGCGCCTGATTAACCCTGAACAGGGATGGAGCAAATGTGATGAAAATGATTGATTGCGTCAACTGCACCGATTTCAGTTGCGAAGATGTTAAAACCGATCGTTATCATATCCCGGCGATGGAAATCGATCCTGAAAAAGTGTCGATCGTCCTGATTTCTGAGTTTTCCCCCGATGACCTGGCCGATCATTACGATGGGGGAGCCGGTTCGCTTTTCGAACAAACGACATTGCAGGCATTTCAGGACGCCGGCGTCCAGGCGGATTCGATCGCCGATCTGGCCGCCATGGGGATCTATTTCACGACTGCGGTGAAATGCGCCAAGCAAGGCTACAGCTTGAAAACCGGGACGATCCAGCATTGCTCGCACCTCCTGGAACGCGAGCTGGAACAATTCCCTGACGTCAAGGCGTTTTTATTGATGGGGGATACGGCAATTAAGGCGGTCAACAGCATTGCACGCCGCCAGGGACAAAAAAGGGTGATCCCGGCCGGCTCCACCTATCAGTTGCGAGGCGGCGATTATCCTTTCCGATCGGGTTGGGCGTTTCCGTCTTATCATCAAGCCGGCCCGGCATTCTTCATCGAGAAAACCAAGCGCAGAGCCATTGCTGAAGATATCGCTGCCGCGCTGCGGCTGGTCCAAAATTAATCGGACACATTTTGAGCCAGATGCGATTTAACCCATCCTGGCTTTGAACCCCTCGCCTCCATCTCCCCGGCTTATGAATCTACGACGGTTATTGATCAGAACTGTTCGATTTGGTATCCCTGGCCTGCTTCTGGTCGGTGTGATCCTGTTTACCATTGGCGCAGCGATGGAGGTCCAGACCGAAGCTGCTGAAGCGGCGCGATTCTCGCCGCCTGGAAAAATGTACGATATTGGCGGCCGGAAATTGCACCTGTACTGCCTGGGTCAGGCCGATCCCGGTCAGGCGCCGGTGATCCTGGTAGCCGACAGCGGCGAAAGCTTTTATTCCTGGTGGAACCTCCAGCACCAGCTGGCCTCCTCCGGCCTGGTGTGTAGTTATGATCGCAGCGGGTATGGCTGGAGTGAGGCCGGGACGGGGCCGCGCACAACGTCGGCCCTGGCGGAGGAGCTGCAGGCCTTGCTGGAAGCCGCCGGCTTGCAGCACCCTTACGTGCTGGTCGGGCACGGCTTCGGCGGCTTGATCGTACGCCAGTATGCGCTGGATTACCCGCAAGAAGTTGAGGCCCTCGTGCTGGCCAATAGCCTGGATGCCGAATCAATCGCAAGACTGCCGGGCTTGCTGCGAAAACCGTTGCTGGCGGTCTCAGCGTATGAAGACGGCGCCAAATCGGTGCTCGAAACAGCCGGCGTGCTTCGGTTGTTGAATCGCTACAGCGGCTTTGAAATGTCGCCGGTGCTTTCCAGCCTGCCGGAGGAGGTGCAGCCCGCCGCCCGGGCAGTGTATTTTAATCCCCGAACATTGGCTACCAGCGCCAGGGAGCGTGCGGCGGTAGCGGCGAGTGTCGAGGAATTAATCCAGCGTAAGCTGCCCCAGAATCTGCCGGTCATCAGCCTGGTCAATACTGCTGCCCCTGGCCAACCCATATCGCCCGAGATAATCCAGGATTTTGAGGACCTGAGCTCCAACAGCCAGGTGCGCCAACTGCCTGGGAGCGGCTATTACCTGCAGCTCGTCTCAGCCAGCGAAGTGCTGCAGGCGGTCTGGGAGCTTCAAGGGCGTTGATCCAGGCGCCACAGGTGTTGCAGTCCCCAAGAAGCAGTTCCTTTGCAATCAGCGGAACAGTATTCAGCCGCCGGCGATTTGTGGTGTATTCGGCCTTAAGTCCAGGCACATTGGCAAAATGGGTGTGGATGATCCTCATCACCCACACCCATTTCGCTTAAATTTGACGCTTCAGCTGAATCTCTTCCATCAGAAATTCTTCTTTGGGAGCGATGGCAGCCTGGATTTCTTCGTATTTTCCAGGTCCAAGGCCGGAGCCTTTGGCCTTGGCGGTTTTGCGGATATTATCTTTCAGCTTGTCCATCAGGATCATTTCGGCCGGCATTTCGACATCCTCTTCAGGCAGGACGACATTGGCCTTGGGGTTGGTGAAGATCAAGGCCGTGTTGATTGGCGGCAGTTCGGCCTCATCTTCCATCCGTTTTTTCAGGTAATTACGCAGTTTCTCCACCTCACCCAGGGCTTCCAGATCGGGACGTCCGAGGCTTTCCTGGGCGAAGATTTTCATGTATAGATTGCCGCCTTTCTGGCGGTAGCGACCCTTACTGAAGCTGATGGTGCCGCCCTGGCTGCGAGGCATCAGGACCCAGACACCGGCGGGTCCCACCAACAGATGGGGCGTCGAGGTAATGTAGTGATATAGGGAATAGCGGCTATCCAGGCCTTTCAGGGCTTTATTCAACTGATCGTAGGGTCGCGGAAAACGCCCCCAGCGATTGGAATAATAGATGCCGACCTGGGAGGCCAGAAAACCCGCGATCAAGGCTACCAGGGACCAATTGAACAATTCGGTATATTTGAAGGAGATATACATCCCGGCGGCCAGGATCACAAGCCCGCCCAGCATAAATCCCTGTCCAATCCGGCTGTTGCGTTTGACTAATTTCTGATCGATATAAATATTCATCTTCTCTGCTTTCTACTCCTGATATCGTTTGAGCACCAGGCAGGCGTTCTGTCCCCCCAGGCCAAACGAATTGGAAAGGGTAACGTCGACTGCGCGTTTGCGGGCCACATTGGGCACATAGTCCAGGTCACACTCCGGGTCCTGATTTTCCAAATTAATGGTCGGCGGCAAGATCCCGTCCCGGATCGCCAGGATGCAGGCCAGGGCCTCCAGGGAGCCGGATGCGCCCATGGCGTGGCCGAGCATCGATTTGGTCGAGCTGACGGCCAGTTCGTGGGCATGCGCCCCAAAGACCATTTTAATCGCTTTTGTTTCGGTTATGTCATTGAGCGGGGTCGAACTGCCGTGAGCGTTGATGTAATCGACCGCCTCCGGCGGCAGGCCGGCATCCTTTAAGGCCCAGCGCATGGCCCGGGCCGGTCCCATACCCTCGGGTTCGGGCGCAGCCATGTGATAAGCGTCTGCCGACGAGGCGTGCCCGGCGACCTCGGCATAAATCCGGGCGTGGCGAGCCAACGCATGCTCGAGGCTTTCAACCACCAGGGCGGCTGCGCCTTCGGAGAAGATAAAACCTTCCCGGTTGACGTCGAAGGGGCGGGAAGCGGCCTCAGGGTGATCGTTGTAATTCACAGGCAGGGCCCGCATGGCGCAAAATCCCGCAATGGCGAAATCGCGGATCAGCGCTTCCGTCCCACCGGTAATCACAACATCGGCAGCCCCGCGGCGGATCAACTCCGCCGCTTCGCCGATAACCTGGGTGCCGGTGGCGCAGGCCGTGGTGATGGTTGTGTTTGGGCCCAGGCACTGGAATTCCCGGGCAATGATAAACGCCGAAAGGTTAGGAATGCCGGAAGGCACCGTAAATGGGTTGACCCGAGCGAAACCCTTGGAGCGCAGGACATTCAGCCCTTCATCTACACGGTCGAGCCCGCCGATCGCAGTGCCAAAGACGACCCCAAACCGTTCCGGATCCGGGTGGTGATCCTTCAGGCCGGCATCCCGAATGGCCTGGACGGCCGAGGCGTGCGAAATCTGGGCTGACCGCGGAATCCGGCGGGCTTCTTTGCGCTCCATATAGTCATCAGAATTAAAATCGGGGATTTCGCCCGCAATCTGGCAAGGGAGATCACTGGCATCAAACTGGGTGATCCGCCGGATGCCGGATTTGCCACTAATCAAACCCTGCCAGAGTTCATCGACTGAATTTCCCAAGACACTGATGGCGCCTAACCCGGTGATGACAGCACGAGGCCGGTTCATGCAACCTCCTCAATCTGTCCTGGATCTGTTTTCTCTTCAGCGGGTTTCTGACGCGGTTGATCGGCTTGGGCAATTTGTTCTTGGATCGCGACGGTCAGCGCTTCCATCAGGCGCGAGGCCACAGCCTGCCGGGCCGTCCGGACCGCGCTCAGCATCGCCCGGGCATCTGACCGGCCATGGCCGATGAAAACCAGCCCGTTGACGCCCAGCAGCGGAGCGGCCCCAATTTCTGCCGGATCGAGCATCGTCCTCAACGCATCGAAAGCCGGCTTCGCCAGCGCGGCCCCCAGCATCGTGCGGACGCCGCTTTTCAACTCCTGGCGCAGAATATCGGTCATCAGTTTGGCCACTGCTTCGCTGGATTTCAGCAGCACGTTGCCCGTAAAACCATCGGTCACGGCCACATCGGCTTCGCCACCGAACAGTTCCTTGCCTTCGATATTGCCGATAAAATTCAGGCCACTGTTGGCCAGCAATGGGTAGGTGCCTTTGACCAGGTCATTGCCTTTTCCGGCTTCTTCTCCATTGGAGATCAATCCAACCCGCGGGCGGGCGATCCCGCGGACCTTTTGAGCGTAAACCGAGCCCATGACGGCGAACTGGTAAAGATGATGCGGCTTGCATTCGGGGTTTGCCCCGATATCCATGACCACGCACTGGCCACCCTTGACCGGAAAGAGCCCGGATAAAGCTGGGCGCTCTACGCCGGGCAGGACGCCCAGGCGGAAGTATGCGGTGGTCATCGCCCCGCCAGTGTTTCCGGCAGTAATGAAAACGTCGGCCTCACCGTTCTTGACCAGGTCGATACCGATGGCCATGGAGGTCTGGGAATTGCGTCGCTTGGCCTTCAGAGCCAGCTTCATCCCTTTATCCTCCATCGTGATCGTATCTGGGGCATGGATGATTTTTACTCCTGCATGGCTGCCCCCCTGACTTTCCAGCCGGGTGCGTAAATCAGCTTCCGGCCCAACCAGCAGGATCTCATCGCCAAACAGCCGGGCAGCCTCAACGGCTGCCTGGACCTCCGGTTCAGGGCAGGTATCACTACCCATTGCATCGAGCGCGATCCGCATTGGTGTCTCCTTATTCACAGTGAGATCATCGTCGGTCGACCATGATCGTGGGTTCTACGGAATGCGACTGGGGAGAGCCGCAACCGGTCAATCCTGGGGATATGGGGTGTTTATCTCCGGTTGTTCGATCGAGTGCAGATCCGGCTGGAAAAATCCCGTGCGTAAATAGAGAAGTTTTGTTGCTGGGCCTGTCCGGGGAGGCCGCCGAGTTCCCAAAAACAAAATTTAGGTTCTTCGGTATTCCGGTGGTGTACCACCACAGAATTTCCCAGAGATCCCAAATAAATCTTCTGTTTTTAAGGAATTTTGCGAGCGAATCAGTAAGTGCAATTCGTAACTTGACAAGAGATCAGAGGCGATTATAATACCACTACTCTAGCGCTGGTGCTGGAATTGGCAGACAGGCATGGTTGAGGGCCATGTGCCGCAAGGCGTGTGGGTTCAACTCCCACCCAGCGCATAAGCAGACTGCTTTTTGGTGGTCTGCTTGTTTTTTTATTGTAACAGCTCAGCTCATGCCTGGAATTCATGGCGAAAAAGGCGTGCGTGGGGGCGTACGTCCCCACGCACGCCTTTTTCGCCAATATTTGATACGCTTGCCTGAGTAGATACTTTGTGTTTACATTTATGGTTGCAAAACTGTCCCCAGGTGAGCTCGCAACACGCCGTGGGCCGGGGTGCAATAAAAGACCAGGTCTGGTTGGTTGGGGTCAAAGGCTATCGATTGGACCGGGATGCCTTGCAGTTCGGTAGGACCTTCAAACCAGCTGCCGCTGCCATCCTTTGAGATCCAAACGCCGGAGGTGGTCCCGGCAAAAATGAGATTATTTTTACCCGGGTAAATTGCCACCGCGGTCACACTTTGACCCGCTAAGCCGGACAACCCCCAAACGCCGTTTTCGAAATGATAGATTCCATTGCTGGTGCCCGCCCAAAGAGCATTCTGGCCGCCAGGGTCGGCTTCCAGCACATAGGCCACCACGCCGGGTATCCCAATGCCTGTCCAGTTGATGCCGCCATCGCTGCTCTGATTAATCCCGCCGGCCAGGTCTGATGCGGCGGTTACGATCATTGGGTTGGCCGGATCAATGGCCAGGCTCCAGACATTCTGTCCGGGCAGGCTGGTGTGAGCCCAGGTTTGGCCGCCGTCCAGGCTGCGATACACGCCTGTGTCGCGGGTGCCCAGATAGGCGACAGTGCTATCTGATCCGGAGAACTGCAGGGTCAGCGGGGCGCCGGTAGCTGTCACTGCCGCGGGCGAATTGGCGATCTCGGGGTTTTGTGAATTGAACGCTTGCAAATAGCTCTCATGGCTGTCATACGGTAATGCCAGGGGTTGCGATGAACTGGCGATTGCGCTGCGGAAATCGATATGTTGCCAGCAAGCCGCCAAATTATTCAGGTCACACCGGTACAGGCCGTCATTTTCGCTCAAGGCAAACAAGATTTCCTGGCCAGGCCGGCGGACCAGGGCGTTGATAAAGCCGTCCTTCAGATTCGGATTAAAAGCCGTCCAGGTTTTGCCTTGATCATCGGAAGCCAGCACGCCGCTGCCGTTGATCCCGGCGTAATACACCTCGGGGCTGCCTGTTGGTACCAGCAGGTCGCTGACATTACTCGCGGTGAGATGGTTCTGGCTGTGGTGCCAGTTGCTGCCGCCATCAGTGCTGACGTACAGGCCATCTCCGGCTGTGCCGCTGTAAACGACCTGCCCATTGTGGGGACTGACCTGCACGGTGGCGATGCCGATTGACTTCAGTCCGGTGGATGACCAGCTCGTAGCGCCATTGGTCGAGCGCATCACGCCCATATTATACGTGGCGGCGAAGATGGTTTTCGGAGCGAACGGATTGATGTCCATCCCGTAAATATTGGCGCCGGCAATGCCGACGTCTTTCAGCTCCCAGGTGCCGCCGCCATCCGTGGACTTGAACACACCTGTCCTGGTCCATACCCCGGTGTAGACCGTGTCCACGTAATCCGAACGGGGATCAACCACAATCGCGCGGGTCGACTTGTTGGTGATACCGTTGGTCAGGATTTCCCAGTGGGCCCCATAGTCCTTGCTGCGAATCGGCCCATGTTCGTGGGTGGCCCCAAAGATGATGTTGGGCCTGGTCGGGTTGATCTCCAGGGAATAAACCCAGTCCTGGTAGTCGCTGCCTCCCAGGTTTGCCAGGGCGACCGACCAATTGGCCCCGCCGTCTTCGCTGCGGTACACTACACCGGCCCAGGGACGGTCATTCTGGCTGTCTCCGCGGGTTGCAGCGTAGATTCGCTGAGCGTTTTGTGGATCGATCACCAGCGAATACACAATCGCATCAGCCTGGATGCCGTTGCTCGCCAGGAACCAGTTTGCCCCGGCGTCGTCCGACTTCCATACTTTACCGTGATAGGTGCCGGCGTAAAGCTTGCTTGGGTCGGCAGGGTCGATGGCCAGCGAGACCACCGTCAGGTTTCCCAACCCGGTACTGGAGCGTTTCCAGCTGGCCCCATCGTCGGTGCTTTTGTACACGCCGCCTCCCCACGAACCGGCGTACAGGATGGCCGGATCATGCAGGTTGAATACGATCGCAGAAATTAAACCGCCTTCCGGGCCGATCCACTCGGGGGGCAGGGTATAGGACAGCGCTGGAAAGTAGAGCTTAAATTCCGGTTGAGGGGGAGCCACAGACTGGGCGGAAGTCTTCCCGTTTGCAGGCAGACTGAGGACCAGGGTCAGGAGTAAGATCAGGAAAGCAAGCGGCTTGTTTTTGGTGGACATGTTTCATTCTCAGATGATCGACTGGGGCAGGACCATCAGGTCTTGGGGATATCCTCAGGTCGAGGATAGATGTGCGATGCGAGGATAGACGATTTTGAGAGAATTTGCAAGGGTAATTTGAAGCAATTGAAAGTCTGGACATCACTTTAAGAATGTAGTAGACTAATTTATTAAATTCGCCCTTCGTGTAAAATATATTCATGCAGCGTTTTTACTCGGGTTTGGGTATGGATCCTCGTATATCAGACATGACCTGAGTAGTTTGACAATGTCACATTAATAAACACGATACCCAAATTTTGATGTGTGTGGCGGGCAGCCGCCTGCCACACACATCAAAATTTGGGAGATTTCTTCGTATGTGACCTTGCCAAGGTAGTTTGACAAAATCAAAACGTTCGGATAAATTCATCAACTTTGATGCTCTCAAAGTGGTTTCAAGCTGCATGATCGCTTGAAAGGAAGGTGAGCCCCGGATAATACTTAACTTTAGCCTGCATCGAACTTAAAAAAACAACAAACTTTGTGAGGAGGAAAAAGTGAAACGCCGAATATTCATTGTTCTATCTGGTCTGATCCTGGTCAGCCTTGTATTGGCAGCCTGCAGTTCTGGCCAGGCCGATACGAAGGTCAAGGTCGCAACCGATGCCACCTGGCCTCCTTTTGAAATGGTCGATGAAAACACGAAGGAATTGATCGGGTTTGACATCGATTTGATGAACGCCATAGCGGAGCGGGGGGGCTTCCAGGTCGAATTCAGCAACGTGGCATTCGACCCACTCCTGGCCGGCATGGGCCAATGCCAGTATGACGCCGCGATCTCCGCGATCACCATCACCGAAGAGCGCGCCAAGACGATGGCATTCTCGGATCCGTACTTCTCGGCTGGCCAGGTTGTGGCTGTCCAAAACAGCACCACCGACATCAACAGCAAGGATGACCTGGGCGGCAAGACTGTAGGCGCTCAGATCGGCACCACCGGCGCGATCGCAGTCGAAGATATGCCGGATGCAACCCTGAAAACCTACGATGACATCGGCCTGGCCTATCAGGACCTGATCAACGGGCAGGTGGACGCAGTCATCGCCGATGACGGCCTGGCGCGCGGTTACGTTGCCAAGAACTCTGATTTCATCAAGATCGTCGGCGAACCTTTCACCGATGAGTCGTATGGCATCGCGGTCTGCAATACCAATACAGACCTGCTGGCCAAGATCAATAAAGGCCTTGCCTCCGCCAAGAGCGATGGCGTGCTTGATGATTTGACTCAGAAATGGCTGGTAGGCGGCCAGTAAACCTGCCTGTAAGCTGACTGATTTCCCTGCGAGGCCATCGCCAGGCCTCGCAGGGCGTTTTTACCCACAATCTGGTCTGGGATTGGCCGCATAGTTGGGTTTCAGCAGGCTCGGTTGGCGGGGTTAAGGAGGAACGATGAGCTCGAAATCGAAATTGGCTGCTGCACCAGGGGGAGATCACGATGAAGTTCTCCAAACAATTCCAGGGGCAGAGACCAGTTCCCGCATGGATGCCTGGTGGTGGATGGTACTGCTCGTCGTCGCGATTACCCTTTATCTGATCTTTGGGGTGGGAGATCCCTATAACCGAATCTGGCGATATGTGAGTGATGGCGTCTGGATCACGATCTATGTCACCGTACTGTCTTTCATTTTTACACTCGTCGCTGGTTTGTTTGGTGGGTTGGGGCGGCTTTCAAAAAATCGAGTGATTAATGGCATCTCTTCGATGTACGTCGAGCTGGTGCGCGGCATTCCTTTGATGGTTCAACTGATCTGGTGGTATTTCGCATTTCCGGCCGTCTTGCAGAATTTAGGACGTAAATATGGCCTGGACTTACTCAGCGGTTATCAGGCCAACCCGAACGCGATGGCAATTATTGGTTTAACTTTCTGTTATGGGGCCTATATGAGCGAAATTTACCGGGCGGGGATCCAGAGCATCCCACCCGGCCAGATGGAAGCGGCCCGCAGCCTGGGTATGAATTATTTCCAGTCGATGCGTTATGTGATCCTGCCGCAGGCGATCCGGGTGATCCTGCCTCCGGTGGGCAATGAATTTATTGCCCTGCTGAAGGATTCTTCCCTGGTGAGCGTGGTGGCGGTAACGGACCTGAACTCGTCGCGGCCGGGAGTTCATGGCGGTCAACTTCAACCCGATCGAGGTCTGGTCGTTCGTCGCGCTCATTTACCTGATCATGACCCTGATGTCGGCCCGGGGAGTCACTTCGATTGAGTCTCGAACCAAAGTGAGCACTCGCTAGGGAGAAAATGAATGGCAACTTTTCCTAATCCTGAGTGGATTGAGGCGCTGAAAGAGAAGCTCAATACCGATGAGCGCTATGCTCAAATAGCCCGGAATTGGGAAGGCGATATGATCTTTGAGATCGAACCGGGCGGCGCATTGAGCGATAAAGTGGTCTACTATATCGATCTGTGGCATGGGAAATGCCGGGATGCCTATCCGGTTCCGGCTGATCAACCGGCTACCGCCACATTTACTTTGAAGGCGCCGTATGAGAACTACGCCCGCCTGGTTAAAGGTGAGATCGACCCGATGCAGGCTCTGCTGACCCGCAAGATCACCGTCCAGGGGAATATGGCGATCCTGATGCGCAATGTCCCGACCGTGCTCGACTTTGTGCGCTGCTGCCGGGAGATTACCGACGAGGTCCTTTCGGCCAATTAATGCAATGGGATAGCTGAGGCTATGTTCGTGGTACCATAACATTTACCCGTGGTATCCAATAGTTCACGCTTCTCTTGTGAATTTCCCTCGGTGCTTCGCACCTGGGACTGAGAAGATAATCTTACTCTCTTTAAAGTGTAGTGGGTATCAAGTCGGTCAGCTCGAAACGATCCACATCGACCAGGCCCATATCGGTCAATTTTAGGCTGGGGATCACCGAAAGGGCCATGAAGCTCAAGGTCATGTAAGGATCATGCAAGGACGATCCAAGCTGCTGGGCGGCGCGGGTGAGCTCATCGACCATCTGGCGGACTTTCTCAATTGGCTGGTCGCTCATCAAGCCGGCAATTGGCAGGGGCAGCCGCGCCAGCACCTGGCCATCGCTGACTGCAATCATCCCGCCCTGCATATCGATAATTTGCCGGACGGCAAGTTTCATGCTTTCATCATCCATCCCGGCGACCACCAGGTTGTGATGATCGTGAGCCACCGTGCTGGCCAGGGCGCCACGTTTAATTCCCAGACCTTTCAACAAACCCAGACCGATTTTTCCGGTCCCGAAATGGCGTTCGACCACGGCCATTTTGGCGATATCGCGCCCGGGGTCGGCTACTACCGCGTGATCCCGGACCGGGGCAGTCTCGATTAACGTAGCGGGTGACGATTTGATCGGGGACCAGGCCGATGATGCGCGCCTGTTCACCGGCCTCCGCCGGGATGGTGAAATCCAACCGGTCGGCGCGGATATTGATCGAACCGCGCGCCTTGGTATGCTTGAAAGGCTGTTCCCAGGGTAATGTCTGGCCATGCTCGGCAACCAGCTTCCCGTTGCGGTAGACCTGCTCGGGTTGGATATTTTCCAGGTCTGAAAACACGATCAAGTCGGCCTGCCGGCCTGGGGCGATCGCGCCGCGGTCATAAAGCCGGAAATATTGAGCCGGGGCCAGGGTGGCCGCCCGGATCGCGCTGATGGGCGAAACGCCCTGGGCGATGGCGCTCCGGACGATGTAATCGACCGATCCCTGGTCTAAAAGGTCGGCGGGATGGCGATCATCGGTGCACAGGCACACCCGACCGCTGTACTCCGGGGCGAACAGACCCAATAAAGCCTCCAGATTGTGAGCGCCGGTGGCTTCGCGCACGAAAATCGTCATCCCCAGGCGCAGTTTTTGCAGGGCTTCATCCAGGTTGGTGCATTCGTGGTCCGAGCCGATCCCGGCGGCAACGTAGGCATTCAAGGCCTTACCGGTCACACCGGGAGCGTGCCCATCGATGATGTGCCCGTTGAAGGTCTGGATTTTCTGAAGCACACGCCGGTCGCCCTGGATGACCCCGGGATAATTCATCACTTCGCCCAATCCGAGGACCCAGGGATTGCCCAATAAGGTCGCCAGATCATAAAACTCGAGCTGCGAGCCGCTGGTTTCCATATGGGTGGCTGGCACGCACGATGGCGCGACCACGAAGACGCTTAACGGGCCATATTTGGCGTCCTGGAGCATGAAGCGGATGCCCTCCAGCCCCAGCACATTGGCGATCTCGTGGGGATCGGCGATCACCGTGGTGATGCCGTGAGGCAGCACCGCCCGGGCGAACTCACGCGGCGGCACCATGGCACTCTCAATGTGGACATGCGCATCGATAAATCCCGGGCACAGGTAGCGGCCTTCAAGATCGATCACCTGCCGGCCTTGATAGCCAGTTCCCACCGCTGCGATCCGATCTTCGGCTACCGCAATCTCGGTCGTGTAAATTTCGCCGCTGAAGACGTTGATCAGGCGGGCATTGATGAACAGCAAATCGGCCGGTTGTTGGCCACGCGCCACAGCAAGCAACTTTTCTAGCTCCATTGATTCTCCTGGTTGTAGGTAGTCTGCCAGCGGCAGTTAAATTGTGTGAGTGTCAGCCGCCGGGAGGTCGAACGAGCGGTCCATCCCGGGGAGCCTCGGGCCATGTGGTCCAATGGTTGGTGAGGCTGGATTAGCGATATTCTACCTGAGTTTTAGGGGACTTTTGAAAATCCTGAGGTGGGATTTCGTATCCTTTTGAGTCTGTTGGCGAAGTCCGATACACTGACTTCTTTTTCCCCTAACTCTGTGGAAGTGGGGCGAAATGAAGGGTTTACGGGGGCCCTGCACCCCGTAAACCCTTCATTTCGCCAATATTACCGATGCTCAGGTGTCGGAAGGGCGTGGAGAACTTGCGAAAATGAGTTCGCCAACAAACTCTCCTTTTCTCAAAAAAAGGCGGAGATTCCCTAATCCTTCCATTCGGGGATCTGGATGGTTTCAAAATATGTATTGGGCAGATCCAGGGTGCGGATACTGTCCGGCTCCAGATCCTGGTAGCGCATTTTTAGCAGGGCAATCGGGATGCGGTGGGCCACAATCCCGATCACCTGATCCGGCCAGGTGGCTAAAATAGCATCCATCGCCTGGTAAACTCTGGCCTGGACCTGGCGAAGGGACTCGCCGCCGGGCGGTGTGACCTGCCAGGGCTCGGTCTCCCAGGCGTGAAACAGCTCCGGGTAAAGCTGCTCGATTTCGGTTCGCAATCTCGTTTGCCAGTCTCCCTGGTGGATTTCCATCAGACCAGGATCGGTCTCGAGCGGGATGCCCAGATGACCGGCAATGATCTGGGCTGTCTGCAAGGCGCGCAGCAATGGGCTGGAGATCAGCCGGTCGAGCTGCAGCGGTTCGAGCTCGATCGCCAGGCGGCGCGCCTGGGCCAGGCCTTGTTCGTTCAGGGGCGGGTCCGCCTGGCCCTGGTAGCGCCCGATGACATTCCAGTCCGTCTGCCCATGGCGAATTAAAACGCATTGTGCCATGGCTGCTCCCGGTGGCGATCCAGCGGCCCGAATGGATTTTCTTTGGGGGGTAACCCTTGTTTTTGGCGGTATTCGGGCAATTCGATCATCGGCCGGCGCTCACGCTCGATGATCTCGGTAGGTTCAAGAAAATACCGGCGCCGGGCTTCATATCGGATCAGGTTCAAAGTCCGGTTGGCCTCGTTGATCAGTTGCAGGTCTGAATATCTTTCCAGGCGGTTGAACACAACCTGCATGATGGCGAAGGACATTTTGGAGAGCGAAGGCAGTGGCTGGTTGTGGTGGACGCGTTTCAACAAGTCAACCTGGGCGATCGACTGCAGGCCAAATGTATACAGTAGATCGATCAGCAACCCGGTTTCGACTCCATAGCCGGTGAAGAAAGGCATTCTTTCCAGCGCCGACCGCCGGCCGGCATACTCACCCGAAAGGGGCTGGATCAGCCCGGATAATTCCGGGAAAAACAAGTTGAAGAATGGCCGGGCAGTCAATTCTGTTACCCGTCCGCCTCCACCTGCCAGAATCTTGTCGCCTTCTTTCAGCGGACGCCGGTAAAATCCCTTGTTATACTGGATCCCTGGATTGATGAGCAAGGGACCCAGGATGCCATATACGAAGCGCGGGTGAATGTTGCGTATATCCGTGTCGACCCAGGCTACGATGTCGCCGGAGAGCACATACAGGCTCTTCCACAAGGCTTCGCCTTTACCGGTATAGGCGCCATATTGTGGCAGAATGTCCTGGTGGATGTAGACCGGGATGCCGCATTCCCTGGCGATCTCGCGGGTATAATCCACCGATCCTGAATCGATCAGGACAATCTCGTCCAGCAGTGGGACTTCATCCATCAAAGCCGTCTTGATGACATCGATGACATTGCCCACCGTCGCCTCTTCATTCAGAGCCGGCAGCCCCAGGCTGATTGATAATCCTTGCTCTTGCTTGAGCCGCAGCAGGTGATCCAGATCGGCAAATTCCCGGCTGTGATACGTGTTTTCGGCAAACCACTTATCCACGACCACCGCAAAAGGGCGATCGGCGGTAACGACTGCCACATCTTCCTGGCGAGTTGGCTGGATATCCGGCACCTGTTTTTCCCTCACAATCAGGAGGTTTGTCTGGGCTTTGGCAAGCAAGGTTGTCAGCATCGATGAATTCCAGCCACCGACCTGGGGGTTGATTGCCGGCGCTCCCACGATCATAATTGGATACTGGCTGCCCTCCTTCAGGATCGTATCCGCCGCATCCCCTTTAATGGTGATCGAGCGGGTTACGTGTTCGAGGCTCCGCAAAGCGGGCGAAAAGGCGTTTAATATTCTCATTTCCGCCTCGCTGGCGCCCTGGCGGGTCACATGCAGCAGGGTGATTTCTGCCTGGGTCAATCTCGCCAGAGCATCGCCAACTCGTAAAATAAAGCCTTCATTTCCGCCTGGACGGACAGCCAGCAATATTTTGTCGATGGCTGTCAGCTCGCCGGACAAAAAAGGTATGCCAGGCCCAGGCCGGAAAACCATCAGGTCGCAAGGTGGTTGGCGGAGGCGCTCATCCAGTTTCGTGCCGATCACCGGTTCGTTTTGGTCGGCTTTCGGCCAGGCGAAAATCAACAGGTCAATTCCGGTCTGGCGGATGGTCGTAAAGATTTCATCCCAGATGCCATTTTCAGAAACGACCCGGGTCATGACCTGATAATGGGAGCTGATGTGTTTTGCCAGCAGTTGAACCAGGCTCTCGCGCAGTCGGCTCACCTCACCGGCGGCCTCGCTGAACAGGTGTCCGTGTTGGACAGTTTGGAGGGCCAATAGTGTCACGGTCCCATGGCGGATCAGGGCCGCCATTTGCGCCAGGGGTAACAGTTCTTCGGCCTCCTCAATGGTCCGGATCGGCAGCAGGACGTGGTACATCCCGGGCTGAGCCGGAGAAGATAATTTTCGATTTTTCTTCTTTTTCGTTCTCATCAATGGCCTTCGATCAGGGGGATCAACTGGTTGCGGACAATCGCCTCCCAGCTGTATTCATGGATGACTTCACGTTTTAACTGGTAGGCAAGATCTTTTTCGAGGAAAGTTTGGATCTGCCCGGCAACACGGTGAGGATCTCCATGGGGATCGAATAAATGAATGGTTGCACCGGCGGTGAGCCGGAACGGGGGGATATCAGCCGCGAACACCGGCAGACGGGTTAACCGGCTTCCAGGATTGGGATACCAAAACCCTCCCGCAGGCTGGGAAAAATCATCACATCGGCCAGACGGTATAGCTCGGCCACGGCCTCATCCGGCAGGTTGAGCGGTTCGCCGTTCTCGCCCATTTCGTACAGGAAGTGAACGTATGGGCGGATCCCAAGCTGGCTGGCCAGCTCGATCAGTGATTGCAGGTAAGCCTGGTTGCGGGGATTATGAGGCCCGGGAGGACCGGTGATCACCAGGCTGGCGCAGGGCATACAGGCGCGCAGGGCTGCCGTCGTGTGGATCGCGAACTCAATGTTCTTGCGGCGAGTGATGCGGGCCGGTAAAAGCAGAAGCGGGCATAAACTCTCCAGGTTGAGCCGGGAGACCAGCCGGCGGGTTAATGGTGAGATCGAAAGAAAATCAAATGCATCGATCCCGGGCGTGACCACCTGAATTTGGTCTTCCGGCAGGCCGAGCAGGTCAGCCAAATCCTGCTGGCGGCTTTCCGAGACCACTACGTACCGGACGCGCTCCCAGGAGGTGCGCAGCAGGTCCCAGGGATACCCCGGGTGCAAGCTGCCGGTATAAAGAGGATCTTGCCAGGCAAAATCGTGACACCAGGCGATCATTCGGAAAGCGAGCCGGGCATGCAGTTTTTCCAACGCCGCAGTCAGGGCCAGGTTTTTATGCAGTGTCAGCGCGTTGTGAACGATACACACATCGACCTGGGCCAGAATAGGTTCCAATTGAGCCGCTATTTGGTCCCGCAATTGATCGAATTGAGCCGACCGGATTCCCTCTGAAAGTTCCTGGCCGACCGCCAGCACCTCAGGCGCGCGTGAGTCGAGTGCAGGCAGCAAGGTGAAGTTGACCTGGGGGTCGAAAACTTCCCCGCGACCGGCAATGACGTGGATCGGGAAGCCGCGCCTGGCCAGCAGGCGGGCATGCCAGGCGATGGTCGATTCGACCCCACCGATGATCGGCGGCCCGGCGTAGTGCAGGATTGCCACTGAAGCTTTGTGTGCCATTATGACCTCCCCAGGCTTTCATGAATCAACGATTCAAGCTGGGTCTCCAGGAAGCGAAAAGAGTAGTAGCGTTTGCCCAACTCATAGTTTTTATCTGTCATTTCCCTGACATAATCCGGTTCCGATAACACTCTTTCGACAGCCTGCACGCAATCCGAAGATATGAAATCATCGAAGGAGACGATCTTAAATCCTTTCGGCTGGATATCTGTTTTAAAGATCTCATAGCGGTTCATCAAAATCGGGCGTTGGAAATAAATCGTCTCCAAAAAGGCATTCCCAAAGCCTTCAATCCGGGACGGGTAGGTGATCAGCCTGGCATGCTGGTAAGCATCTCGCAGGGAGTAGATCTTTTGGCCGGAGGGGGTCTGGCCGCGATCCAGCCCAAAGCGACCGGAGGCGAAAATCACATCCACCTTCAGCAGGTCGGCGTAATCACACAGATAGCGTTCGTAGGCCAGTCCTTCGTCGCCGGCTTCATGGGTGATCACCAGGCGGGCCGGGAGAGAGAGCCGGGCGGTCAATTCGATGGCCTGCTCGATTCGTTTGCGAGGTACGATCCGAGTTGGCTGAAGCAGCAACGCTTCAGATTCTTCCAGGCCTAATTCGCGGCGCAGATCTTCCGCATAACCGTCGACAGGATCAGGTTTGCGATCGAAATCCATCACGTTTGGGATCAAAGTCGAACTGGCGCCGGTTCGTAAAGCCAATTGTTTTTGCGCATAGCTATTTATTACGATGTGATGGACCTTGTGCAGCGTGGGCGGAAAAGCCGCGCGGAGATAATCATCACCAGCCGAGATGGAATAGCGCTGTCGCTCCCAGGAAAAATCATGGTGATGGGCGATGGTTGGGATACCGGTTTCAGCGATTAACTTGGTGATCGCCAGGCCGAGGGGTACATTCATCGGCAGCGCCAGAGCATTCTCGACAATCAGCAGATCGATATCGTAATGTTCGATAAATCGATGCAGGTGGTCGTTAAGATACTCCTGAAGTTTTTCGATGTCTCTGGAGGTATCCGCCGAGCGGACATAATCATCAAACAGGTCAACGTTGATCTGGCGGATCTCAGGATGTTCGAAATGAGCTTCGGGGACTACGTAGCTTTGCTCTGCTGGCCAGTTCGATTCACCGGCAAAGAAAAAACAACGGTGGCCCATCTGGGTTAAAACCTGGACCCATTTGACGGTTTCCAACGAGACACCGTCGGTGCCTGAAAAACGGGTTGATACGAATCCAATCTGATATGAATGGTCCACAGCTCACCTCCGTAAAACACCTGACTCATCGGGAATTCCTGTGGCGTTACCCCACTTTGTGGTATTTTCGCTAAGTCCTTTTACTTTGAAAAGTGATTGTAATGTTCTCTTTTTCCTAAAGGTATCTAGCGAAAGAACCACTTAGTTTCAAAGAGACCCAAATACCTGCTGTGTGGCGGGTTAAACATAATACAAGGTTCAGGCACTTGAAATTGGATCCGGGCCCGCCCAAATATCAGCAGATGAGCTTACTTGAAAAAGCCAGATGGATGAGGTTAGAAATTACGAAGCAGCTCTTCCAGTTTCGATCTTAGAACACTGAGAGAAAAATGTTCCCGGCCTAGTTGATAGTTTTTCTCAGTGATGGCCTGAATCAGGGCCGGATCGTCCAGGTATTGCCAGATTTGATGTACGGCGTCTTCCTGAACAAACCCATCCAATTCAATAAATTGGAACCCCAATGGTTTGATATCCGCATTATAAACCGGATAACGGTTTACGACCGTTAGTTTCTTAAAATAAACTGCTTCTAATAAAGCATTGCCAAAACCTTCATAAATGCTGGGATAGGTAACCAGGTCTGCGAAGGGGTAGGCATCCCAAAGTGAATAGATTTTGTGACCCTTAATGAGGTTCCGTTCCGGAGCGATCAAATGGTCAATTAATTGTACCTGGACACCCATCACATGGGCCTCACGCTTGATCCAATGCCAGTAATCCAGGCCCTCATCGTCGGAGCGGTGGGTGATGAACAATTGCGCTTTGGAATGGTTCATGCGGTGGACCAGCTCAATCGCCATCTCAATCCCTTTCCGCTGAACGACCCGGGTTGGCTGGAGGACGAGCAGATTATCCGGTTTGAGCCCAAGTGCCTCACGGAAATCGCGGTTGTAATCGTCGATCCCGGGAGCAGGCGTATCGAAATCGAAAACATTGGGAATAACGATCGAGTTGATTCCCCGGCGGGCTTTCAACCGGTTTTGGGCTATCGAATTAATGACCACGTGCTGGATCGTTGGCAGCTTGGCTGGAAATGTGGTATCTAACAGATCCAGGATCCCATTGGTTTGGTAACGCTGGCGTTCCCAGAAGAAATCGTGGTGATGAGCGATCGTCCGGATGCCCAGTTCGGCAATCAGGCCCGTCAAGCAGACGCCTAATGGTAAGTTCATCGGGATCGTCAAGGCGTTTTGAACGATGATCAGGTCAAGCTTGTTCGAGCGGATAAAATTGCGCAGGGGAGCGCGCAGTTCGTCAGCATGGGCATAAATGGAATCGGCCAGTTCGCTGCCGTTGTCTTCGGAATGCTCGCCAAAGGCGCGCTCGCTGAGGGCATGGATGGTATGTTCGGCGAAATGAAGCTTGGGGATCAGCGTGCCATGGCTGGCATAACCGCCCAATTCACCGGCACAGAAATAGGTTTTATGTCCCATCTGTTTGAGGACCTTATCCCACTTTTCCACCTCCAGTGAGACGCCATCCGTTCCGTTTAGTCTTGTTGAGATAAATCCTATTCGCATAAATAATTCCGTACGATCCATGGGTCGAAGGCGGTCAAATCCGGTTAATAACCGTCATCCACCCCTTTCCCGGTTAAAATAAACCTGGAGCTTTGAAATGTTCAATTGAGTTATCTACTCAAGCTTGGGTATGTGCTAGAGGCGAAACAGGTGTGCGTGGGGGCGTACGCCCCCACGCACACCTGTTTCGCCACAAATTCCTGGCATTGGCTGAGTAGTTACTCTTGAAGAACCAGTATTTCCGTTAAAATATAACATATTTCAGGGAGGCATCACACAATGGCTACCATCCAACAAATGCGTACATTCCTTAAATCGGAGGGCTGGCGAGATTGGGAACAGATGAGTCGCGATCAGAAAAATGGTCTGCCAGCCCCACCGCTTCAAAAACCTTTCCCGGAAGATGGCCTGCGGATCGATCTTGTGCCCCCCGGTCAATTTCAGATCGGACAAATGTCCGTTGCGGAGGCCATTCGTAACCGGCACAGCCGCCGAAAATTCACCGGCGAGGCGCTAACCCTCGAAGAGCTCTCTTTTTTATTGTGGGCCACCCAGGGCGTTCGCCAGATCTCTGGCGACGGGGCCCGCACCTTTCGCACAGTGCCATCGGCCGGGGCGCGCCACCCGCTGGAGACCTATCTGATCGTCAACTGGGTGAACGGGCTCGAACCAGGTTTGTATCGCTATCTGGCCCTGGAGCATCAGCTTGGTTTTGTGACGCCCTATGACGAGCTCAAATCTCGGACAACCAGCAGCGAGTGGTTCACGAAAGATTACGCCGTCACGTTCGCCTGGACAGTGATTCCCTACCGGACCGAATGGCGATACACGATATTGTCGCATAAGATGATTGCCCTGGATGCGGGTCACGTCTGCCAGAACCTGTACCTGGCTTGCGAAGCGCTGGGGCTGGGCATGTATGCGATCGGGGCCTATTTTCAGGATGAACTGGATTCGATCTTGGCGGTGGATGGCCAGGATGAATTCACCATCTACCTTGCTCAGGTAGGCAGGGTAATGACACGATGAAAATGTATTCGGAACTCCTTTCAAGATTGCCGGACGGTGAACTGATCGACATCCGGATTGGTTTGAATTGGACCGCGGTTGTGATCGAGGTGGACGGCGTTCGCCGGTGCGGGCTGGCTTCCACCCTTTCCGGCGGCCACCATCACGGCAGCCAGCCGGATGTCCCGGATGCCGGCCGGCTGGAGCAGCTACCCGGGAGAGCAATGGCGGAATGGCTGCTTTCTGATATACCCACCCGGCGCAGTCTCGGGATGGCAGCTGTGAATGCCTTGCTGCCGCCACCGCCGGGTGAATGGAGTGACGCCAATGCCGAAGAGGTTATTGCCGGGCATGGAAGCGGTAAAAAAGTCGTCCTGGTGGGGCATTTTCCTTTCGTGGACCGTCTGCGGCCCCAGGTTGGTGAGCTCGCGGTCCTGGAGCAAAGCCCTGGTCCAGGAGATTTACCGGCCGACGCCGCTCCTCAGGTCGTTCCTCAGGCTGAGGTTGTCGCGATTACCGGCATGACGGTGATCAATCACAGTATGCAAGGCTTGCTGGATCTTTGCGATCCGCAAGCCTTTGTACTGGTGCTGGGACCCAGCACGCCATTGGACCCGGTCCTGTTTGGCTATGGCATCGACATGCTGTCGGGGGCGATCGTAACCAAAATTGATCCGGTTTTGAAAGCAGTTTCCCAGGGCGCCAATTTCCGGCAGTTACACAAGATCGGTGTTCAGCTTGTGACCATCCAGAAAGACAGGTTCATTGGGAATTCCGGTGGCTGGGACGATTTCACAGCGTTTCCCAAAGCCCCAAAAGATGGTTAACCGGGTCAATGGGAAACATGGGTGAGGCTAAATCTGGTGGGTGATGGACGGCTCAACCGGCGGTCACCCACCAGTTTCTTTTTCATAATGGCGCTACCGATTTGGATGATCATTCTCCAAACTACGGGTAAGGCGGTGGTGGAGGATAGGGCGGCCTGGGGGTAGCCGTCGGCGGGGGTGGTTGGGTTGGCGGCGGCTGAGTTGGCCTGGGGGTAGCCGTCGGCGGCGGTTGGGTTGGCGGCGGTGGGTTGGCGGGTTGAGTCGGCGGCGCAGAGGTATTGGTGGCCGCTGGAGGTCGCGTCCGGGTGGGGGCAGGCGCCTGGGTGGCAGGCCGGGTGGTTGCGGTTGGATACCCGATCACGTAAGTCGGGGTCGGGCTGGGAGTCGGGATCAATGTCCCGGTTACCGTGGCTGTTGCCGTTCCGGTGGGAGTCGTTGAACCCTGGGTTGGGACGGATGAAGCGGCTGGCCCGGAGGGGGTCGATGGGGTTGGCGTGATCGACGCCTTTACCGTGGGAACGAATATCGTCGCCCCCGGCATGGCCGTAACCGTGGGCACCGGCGTATCCATCTCAGCGACGATCTGGGCATAGCGCTCCTCGGGACTGACTGGGCCGGTTTGGATCAAATTGGCTGCCAGATCGTCCAGCACGTCCTGGATCACGCTGAAACGGACTCGGGGGATCGTTTGGCCGCGCGGGTCCTGGCTGTAATCGGCAGACAACACCGAGTGCAGATTCACCGGCAGCCAGGTCGAAGGCGGTCCTTTTAACACGGAAAGCAGCAGGGCCAGAATCAGGAACAGACCGCTGGCGCCTACCAGCAGCCAGGTACGCCAGGGGGGCGGATCGGCCCGCTTGCGCTGATCTGGATCAGTCGGACTGCTCTTCATCAATACCCATATCCGGCAGGACCTCCGAGCGTGGCTCTGTCTTTCTTCCGTTTGATGCCAGGAGCCCATTCATCGGTGCGGAACGCAAACGATAGACCCACAACAGCTCGGATTTGCCTTTAAACGCATGTTCGCCGAGCGGCTCGAAACGGAATTCACCCCGCCGGCTGCGCAGGGCGGTCAGGGTGTTTTCGCCCACAACTGCGCCAGTTTCACCAAAGTCCCGGGTCAGGCCTTCCATCCGTTGGGTAGCGTTAACAGTGTCGCCAATAATCGTATAATCCAGGCGGTCGGCTGTTCCCAGGCCGCCGGCTGTGATCGTACCGGTGTTAATCCCGATCCCGGTCATCAGGGGCGGTTCGCCGCGCAATTTACGGCGTTCATTGATCTCATCGATTTTGGCCATCAATTCGATCGCAGCCTGACAGGCCTGATAGGCACTGTCCTCGGGTTCAAGGCGGGTTGGCAGGATGCCAAAGAATGACAGCATGGCATCGCCTTCAAATTTATCGACCACGCCCCCATGGCTGTTGATGATTGGGACCAGTTCCCCAAAATACTCATTGAGCCAGTTCAAGATCGTGGCCGGCTCTTCTTTCTCCGCCAGGCTGGTGAAATTGCGAATATCGCTCATCAAGACGGTTGCGACTGCGCTATGGCCTTCTAACTTCAATTCTCCGGAGGCAAAGGATTGGCGCAGGGCTTCCCGCACTTGGGGTGAAACGGTGCGCCCGAGCAGATCACGATAGATTGAACCTTCTTGCAGCCCGGCAACCATATAGTTAAACGCATGGGCCAATATGGCCACTTCATCATTGCCGGTGGGGGTGACTTTGACTTGGAAATCACCTTCAGCCACCTGCGTGGAGGCCCGCACGACCTGACCGAGTGGTTGGGTGATCCTACGGGCGGTTGAGATACCGATTGCAATGGCCACCAGGAAAATGGCGATAATTACGAACAGCGCCTGCAAGCCGGTGACCTGGGTTGGGCGCACGAAGAAGTTCTGTCCCAGGGCAGCCCCGATCAAGCCCAGATCGGTCCCGCCGCGGGCTTCCCAGGGGCCCAGGATTTCACTGTAGACCACGCTGGCAATCTGCAGCTCCCTCACCCCGCTTTCTTGATCCTGGCGCTGCAGGATGGCTGCGCTCAAGGCGGGATCGACCCGGTTTGCGCCGGCCTCACCGGGCAAAGTCGATGCCAGAGGGATGCCGGAAGGATCGTAAAAACTGAGTTGGGCCAGGGTGGCCTGGCGGATCTGGTTTGCCATGCTGTCCAGGGACTTGCCCACCAGGATGGCGCCGACAAAGCTGCCGTCGGCGCTGAAAACCGGCCCGGCAATATAAAAGATTTCGCCGCGGGGTCCACTCGTCAGGCCGGGAAACTTATCACCGCGCTCATCCTGGGCGCCCTGGAATACTTTCTGAACGAACTCATATTGGAGCAGGGTTGGGTCTCCGGAAGTGGCATCATAACTTTCCGGGCTGGCCTGGTTTTGATGATACAGGGAGAGCAAGGTGTTTCCGTCGCGGTTAAGCACCTCAATGGCCTGCACCTGGTAATTGACCGCGACCGGCAAGATCAGTTCCCGCAGGGCGCTCGAATCATTGGCGTCGATCAATTCGGCGATCTGGTCCATATTGGCCAGCAACCGGACGCTATCCAGGATGCGATTCTCCTCATCCACCATCCAATCGGAGGCCAGTTTGCCGACATTGATCAACTGGTTGGTAAAGCGATCCTGCAACAATTCAAACACGTAGCGGCCAACCAGATAAACGGATGCCAGGATGAAAATGATCGATAACAGCACATACGGAATGGTGATCTTAAACTGCATCGGCATCCGTACTTTCGGCAGGCTGCTGTTGATATCTCTAGGCTTGGTAGTTTCGGTTATGCGTCCTTCGGCTTTTTTGAGCGCATTATCAATCCAGATTTCAGTAAATGGCTCCCGTAAAATGTTAATGACGCCGTTTTCATTGGCCAGCAATTCGAGGCGCACATCCGGCCTCTTATTGGTGGCGATAATTCTGGTTTTGGGAGAGAGGCGATTAATCAGGGCCAGGATTTCCAGCCCGCTGCGACGCGGCGCGTGCAAATCCACCAAAGCCAGGTCAGGCTGTTTTTCCCTGATAACCTTGGCAGCAACGGATGGATCTCTGGTGACCCAGACAGTGTCCCCCTGCTTCTTGAAGTATTCTCTTTAAGACCCGGGCGGAGGCCGGGTCGGATTGGAACACAAGTATCCTGCGGGGCACTGGGATAACTCCTCACCCATAAAGCGTGTTCGACCCGCCTGAAATTGAGCGGTTCCAGGCGTAGTTACCAAATCTCAAGGTCTTTGAGAAGTTCTTTGGGAGTGTCACCCAGATTTGGGAGTGTGAGCGTGCGACAGCACACTTACACCGCCAAATCTGGGATAGCACCCCAGGAATACACAAAGTACCAATGCTTACAGGATACCAAAGATACCTCATATTAAGTAATATTAAGGGTAAATTTGGCATTACAAATTTGTCAGAAGCTTTCTATGGGGCTGAATCATTGGGAAAGCCGGGCTGCATAACCCGCTTCACCGGTGGCTTCGGTAAACCTGCCCCATAGATTGCCGATCAACTGACCATTATGCCACATTCCACCGCCAGAGTCGCCTGATTGGATGGCCTGTCCAGGGCGATTGCATCTAAAAAGGCAGAAAGGATGGGATAATCGTGGTCTAAACAAAGCTGCTGGAGGTCACGGATGTCCAAAACGCCAATTGGTACGATCGGGGAGCATTTTTCCAAGGTAAGCGATCCACGGATAGAACGCACAAAGCGGCATAAGTTGCTTGATATCATCTGCATTGCCATTTGTGCGGTCATCTGCGGGGCAGATAATTGGGTCGAAGTCGAAAACTTTGGTGAGCAGAAACTGAGCTGGTTGCAAACCTTTCTGGAACTACCCAACGGGATCCCCTCGCATGACACATTTGGGCGAGTGTTTGCACTGGTAAACCCGGAAGAATTTCAAAGGAGTTTTCTGGAGTGGGTTCAAGCGGTCAGCCACTCGCCCAGGCGCTCACCAGGTAGATCGCTCGCTTCTGCCTTTTTAGATGTAATCGCCCTGGCCTGGATGAGGCGATCGAGCTGGCTTTGCAAATTGTGGGGTAAAATCGGGCCAACAGGCCTGGCGCTAAAATCTGGTCTGCTGGCATGGATATACTCGGGAATTATTTTAAGGAAGTCTTGGAAAATTTATGTTTCGCGAGCTTTTGAGTGAATTTCGAACCGTTGTTTTAGGCCGCAGCAATCTGATTGATACTTTGCTGCCGCCAGTGTTGTTCGTCCTGATCAATTACTGGTTAGGATTCCAGGTTGCCATGTGGAGCGCTTTGCTCCTGGCGGTCGTCATCGCGCTGCTGCGCTGGTGGCGCGGCCAGTCGTGGTGGTACGCAGTGGGAGGCATTCTCAGCGCCGGCCTGGCGATCGGGTTGGTTTATCTGTTGGGTCAATCCACGGGATTTTTCCTGCCAGGCCTGATAACCAGCGGGCTGACCGTTGGCCTGTGCCTGGTCAGCCTGGTGATTAAGCGCCCAATGGTGGCCTGGACCTCCTACATCGCCCGGCGCTGGCCGCTGGACTGGTACTGGCATCCCCGGGTCCGGCCGGCTTACCAGGAAGTGACCTGGCTGTGGGCGGTTTTCTTCGGGCTGCGTTTTTTGGTGCAGTTCAATGCCTTTCAGGACCAGGCAGCCGGCCTGCTGGCGCTGATCAATCTGCTTACCGGCTGGCCGGCGACGATCGTCCTGTTGATTATCTCCTATTTATACGGCTCCTGGCGTTTAAAACAATTGGGCGGGCCAAGCGTGGAAGAGTTTAAGGAAGGCCGGGAACCACCCTGGCAGAGCCAGCAGCGGGGATTTTAAAACCAACCGGCGTGCACAAGCCTGGGGCTCATGCACGCCGATTTTGTATGACGATAATCCGTTTAATCTTCGTAGGGGACTTCTACCACCCGGGCTTCGATGGCCGCCGTCAGCGCTTCGATCTCAGCCTGGACCGCGGCGACGGCCTCCGCCAGGGGGATGATGCGCTTTTCGCTCTGGTCCCTGCGTTTGAACTCGACCCCGCCGGCCTTGAAGGCGCGTGGGCTGACGGTCAGGCGGATTGGCATGCCCAGCAGGTCGGCGTCGTTGAACTTCACGCCCGGGCTTTCGTCCCGGTCGTCGAACAGGGCTTCGATCCCGGCGGCCTGCAGCTCTGCATACAGGGCTTCAGCCTGGGCGATGATTGCCTGCTCCTGAGCCTTTGCCGGACAGCAGCACCAGGTGAACCGGGAAGGGGGCGACCGTGATCGGCCAGATCAGCCCGTATTCATCGTTGTATTCTTCGGCGATGCAGGCCAGCAAGCGCCCGCTGCCGATGCCGTAGGAGCCCATGACGACCGGGCGGCTCTGGCCATCCTGATCGAGGAAGGTGCAGCCCATCGGGTCGCTAAAATGGGTGCCAAGCTGGAAGATGTTGCCGATCTCCACCCCGCGGGCGGTTTTGAGACTGGAACCGCACTGCTGGCAGGCATCGCCCTCCTGGGCGGCGGCGATGTCGGTCACGAGGTCGGCGCTGAAATCCCGGCCATAATTGACGTTCTTCAGGTGGTAGCCGTCCTTATTGGCGCCCGCAACCAGGTTGGGCGAGCTGGCGATCGCCTCATCCACCACGACCAGGGCTCCGCGCACGCCCAAAGGCGAGGCGTAGCCGGGGATCGCCCCAACGGCGTAGATCTCCTCATCGGTGGCCGGGCGCATCTCTTTGGCTTTGACGGCGTTGGCCAGCTTGGTCTCGTTGACTTCCATGTCGCCGCGGATCACGGCGAAGACGAATTTCTCGGCGATACCCCTCGCCCACCGGCACGCTGGCGACCATGAAGACCGCTTTAGCCGTTTTAGACTTGGGAACGCCCAGGAAGTCCGCCAGGTCGGCGATGGTCTTGGTGGCCGGGGTAGCCACTTCTTCTATTGGGAGGGGTTCTTCCGGCACGGCGGCCGGTTTCTGGAACACGGCGATCTGGCGATTGGCGCGGTAGCCGCAGCTGTCGCACAGCAACAGGGTGTCCTCGCCGATGGGGGTCAGGTACATGTATTCGTGGGCCAGCTTGCCGCCCATCATGCCGACATCCGATTTGACCGCGATCGCCGGCAGGCCGCAGCGGTGAAAGATGTTGAAATAAGCCTGGTAATGGGCCCGGTACTGGCGTTCCAGGCCGTCCCAGTCGGCGTCCAGGCTGTATGAATCCTTCATGGTGAACTCGCGCACCCGGATCAGCCCGGCCCGCGGGCGGGGATCGTCGCGGAACTTGGTCTGGATGTGATAGATCAGCCGGGGCAGTTGGCGGTAGGAATGGATTTCGCGGCGGACCAGGTCGCTGACCACCTCTTCGTGGGTCATTGCCAGGGCCATGTCGCGGCCATTGCGGTCTTTCAGGCGGGCCATCTCGGCGTCGATCTTGTACCAGCGGTTGGATTCTTTCCACAAATCGCCGGGGGTCACGACCGGCATGGTCAGCTCCTGGCCGCCGATGGCGTCCATCTCGGCCCGCATGATGTTTTCGATCCGGGTCAGGGCCCGCCGGGCCAGGGGCAGGTAGCTGAAGACGCCGGCTGCCAGCTGGCGGATATAACCGGCCCGCAGCAGCAGCTGGTAGCTTTTAACCTCCGCCTCGGCTGGGGCCTCCCGCAGCGTCCCGCCGAACATCTGGCTCATTTTCATCGAATACCTCCCTTATCTGATCTTTTGGCGAAAATAGCGATCCGTGCAGGCGACAGCCTGCGCGGATCTCTATTTTCGCAGCTAATAGGCCCGGGCGAAATAGACTTTTTTGTCGGCCTGTTTGCCGCACACGATGCACTTGCCGGTCCCGCCGGGCTGGTCGAAGGGGATGCAGCGGGTGGTGGCCTTGGTGTCTTCCTTGACTTTGGCCTCGCAGGCGGCGTCCCCGCACCACCACGAGAAAGCCCAACCGTCGCTGACGACCTGTTTCAAGGCTTCGTAGTCCTCGGGGTCGTGAATGTGGCTGTCGCGGAAGGCGGTGGCGCGTTCCAGCAGGGCGGCCTGGATGGTCACGAGCATTTCCTGCACCTGAGCGGCCAGCCCCTCCTGCGGGACGAAGGATTTGCCCGCCCGGCCCGGCATATCGCGGCGGGCCAGGGCTACGCTGCCTTTTTGAACGTCCTTGGGCCCGATCTCGATCCGCAGGGGCACGCCGCGCATTTCCCAATCGTTGAACTTGAAGCCGGGGGTGTAGCCTTCCCGGTCGTCGACCTTGACCCGCACATCGGCGGCTTTCAACTCGGCCTCGACCCGGTTGACGACTTCCATCACGGCGCTCTGTTCTTCGTCGTTCTTGAAGATCGGCACGATCACCGCCTGGATCGGGGCCAGGCGGGGCGGCATGACCAGGCCCTGGTCGTCGCCGTGGGTCATGATGATGGCGCCGATGAAGCGGGTGGACAGGCCCCAGGAGGTGGTCCAGGCGTACTCGAGCTGGTTGTTCCAATCCAGGAACTGGATGTCGAAGGCCTTGGCGAAATTCTGCCCCAGGAAGTGGGAGGTGCCGGACTGCAGCGCCCGCCGGTCGCCCATCATGGCTTCGATCGTGGTGGATTGGACCGCGCCGGCGAATTTCTCACTATCGCTTTTGATGCCCTGGATGACCGGGACGGCAGCTTCGTTGATGGCGAAGTCGGCGTACACGCCCAGCATGCGATGGGTTTCTTCCCGGGCTTCCTCGGCGGTGGCGTGGGCGGTGTGGCCCTCCTGCCAGTAGAACTCCAGGGTGCGCAGGAACAGGCGGGTGCGCATCTCCCAGCGAACCACATTGCCCCACTGGTTGATCAGCACCGGCAGGTCCCGGTAGGATTTGATCCACTTGGAGTACATGTAGCCGATGATCGTCTCGGAGGTCGGGCGCACCACCAGCGGCTCTTCCAATTTCTGCCCGCCGCCGTGGGTGACCACCGCCAGCTCGGGCGAGAAACCTTCCACGTGCGATTTTTCCTTCTCCAGGAAGGACATCGGGATGAACAGCGGGAAAGCCGCGTTGACGTGCCCGGTTTCTTTGAAGCGGCGGTCCAGGGCGCCCTGGATGTTTTCCCACAAGGCCCAGCCGTAGGGCAGCACCACCATGCAGCCGCGCACCGGGGCGTAATCGGCCATCTCGGCCCGCAGGACGATCTGGTTGTACCACTCGGAGAAGTTTTCGGAACGGGAAGGGAGTTTCTCTGTGCTCATGCTGACCTCTTAATACTTGAATACTTGATTGGAATAAATAATCTACTATCGCAAGTTTCTTCGAAAAATGGGTGCGAGGAGGCGTCGGCGTCCCCACGCACCTGAATTTCGATGACTTGCCGGTTTACAAAAAAAATCCCTCTGGCGGCTTTCAGTCCAGAGGGTAACGTCTCAGAATTGGGCGATTCTATTGCCAGACCTCCACACGACCGAAAGCACGCGCCGCAAGGCGCGGGGTAGGGGCGGGGGTTGGCAAAGATTGAATTGCGTTCATCATTCTCTAAAGTGTATCATTCTCTCGATATGTGTCAAGGAAATTTCGAGATCGTATCGATCATTGGAGAAGAATGTCGGAAAACAGGCGTGCTAGCCGGCATTTGCCAGCTAGCACGCCTGTTTTCCGATAATCTAGCTACTGAAGCTCGTGGTCCAGCCGTGAAAGTCCGGCAGCGTGGGCGAGCTCCACGGCGGCCTGGAATTCCTCCCGCCTGACCGGCCGGTTTAGCTTGGCGAACCGGCTGGCGTTGAATTCCGGGCGGTACTGATCCATCAGGTTGAGGTAGGTATCGGTTGAGATTTGCTCGGCCAGGAAGCTCACGACCGCCTGGGTCCCGGCCAGATCGTTGGGCAGCACCAGGTGGCGCACCAGCAAGCCGCGCCTGGCGAGGCCGTCCTGGTCCAGGGCCAGGTCGCCCACCTGGCGGTGCATCTCCCGCAGCGCGGCCTGGTTGTGCTGGGGGTAATTGCGCACCTTGGAGTAGACCTGCCCGACCCGGGGGCTGGCGTATTTCATGTCGGGCATATAGATATCGATGACCCCGTCCAGCAAGGCCAGGGCTTCGAGCGAATCGTAGCCGCCGGTGTTGTAAACCAGCGGCAGCCGCAGCCCGGCCTGGGCGGCGATCGCCACCGCCGCCAGGATCTGGGCGACTACGTGGGTGGGGCTGACGAAATTGATATTGTGGCAGCCAAGCGCCTGCAGTTCCAGCATGATCGCGGCCAGTTCCTGCGGATCGAGCTCTTCACCGGCCGCGCTCTGGCTGATGGCGTGATTCTGGCAATACTGGCAGCGCAGGTTGCAGCCGGCGAAGAAGATCGTCCCCGAGCCGCGCCGGCCGCGCAGCGGATTCTCCTCGCCGTGGTGCGGGCCGTAGCTGGCCAGGCGCGCCCGTTCCCCGGTCTGGCAGACGCCCAGCTTGCCGGCCAGCCGGTCCTTTTTGCAGTACCAGGCGCAGAAATTACAGGATTGCAGGCTGGCGTACGCTTGCCGGACGCGTTCTGCCAGTTCACCTGTTTCCAATAAGTTCAGGTAGGCGGGTTTGAAAGCACTCATTTCAATTTATCGAGTTGAGCGAAACCGGGGTGGGGGGCTCACATTCGAAATAACGAGGTTCATTTCAGCACTCATGTCACGATATTATCACCAAAATCACTCAGGAAATCCGCCGGGATGCGGACCGGTTTGCCCGTGCTGAGATTGATCCACACGCAGAATGAGTGCGCCATCGCCAGCAGGCAGTCATCGTCCGCCTTACGGATGGCGTAGTGCCGGATGGCGGTCGAGCGCCGCACGTTCGAGACCCAGGTGCTGATTGCCAGTTCATCGTCGAGTAAGGCCGGATGGTGATACTGGATCTGGTTGCGGCGGATCACGATCGCAAAGCCGGCCTGTTCCATGCGCTGGAAAGACCAGCCATACGCCTCCAGGACGGCGTTGCCGGCGTCATCCATATAATCCAGGTAAACGCCATTATTGACGTGATGGGCCAGGTCGATCTCCCGCCAGGTGACTTTGTGCGTATGGCTGAACACGCCTGGCGGCGGCTCAGGGGCGGCGGGAATCGGCTCACGAGCCGGGAAGCCTTCTGGCAAACCCTCCGGCCAGAAATCGTCCCGCATGCTTTCCGGCACCCGGGCGGGAATGCCGGTTTGCGAGTCCAGGTAGACCCAGTCGCTGTAGCCACGGGCTACCAGCTCGTCCTCCGGCTGGCGGCAGAATTCGTAACCGCGCCGGGAGGTGGCCCGCCGGAAGTCGATGATCCAGGTTTTCAGCTCGACCTCCTGACTGTAAAAAACAGGTTTCAAGTATTCGATGCTGGTCTCGCGGATGATCCAGTGATGGCCCATGGCGTTGTAGCGGGCCAGGTCGTAGCCGGCATCCGCACTGGCTTCGAAGGCGGCTTCCTGCATGAAGCGCACGTAATTGCTGTTGTGCAGGTGGCTGTAGGCGTCACATTCATACTGGCGAACCCGGAACGGGCGGTAAAAAGTACGTGGCATAGGAGTCCTCGTTCGAAGAATTTTATCGATTTTTAGGGTATGTAGTCGGCAACTGCCCACCACATACCCTAAAAATTGAAATTTATTGGCGTCCTTTGCGCCTTGGCGGTTTTGGCTCTAAAATGCGAAAAAGAAAGCCAGGTCGTTGACGTTGGTCTGGGTCGGACCTGGTTTGAGCAAATCCCCTAAAGGTTCGAAGAAATGATAACTATCGTTGCGGGCCAGGAAATCGTCGGGGTCCAGGCCAAGCTGGCGGGCGCGCAGCAGGGTCTCACCGCTTGCGACCGCCCCGGCCGCGTCGGTGGGGCCATCCCCCCCATCGGTAGCCAAACTGACCAGAGCGATCTGGTCCAGGCCGCCGATCTCGGTCACGGCTGCCAGGACAAACTCCTGGTTGCGGCCGCCCAATCCGTCCCCCTGCAAGGTGACCGTGGTTTCGCCGCCTGAGATCAAGCAGGCCGGGCGGGGAGTCTCCCCGGCTGCCAGCAGGGCCCCACGCCGGGCGAATTTAAGCCCTTCCAGGCGGGCTTCTCCGGTCATGCTGGTGGTCAGGATGTCCGCCGAGAGACCCTCCCGGCGGGCCTGTTCGGCCGCAGCCCGGGCAGCCAGGCGGTTGCTGCCAATGATCTGGTTGGCAGTTCGTTCGAAAATCGGGTCGCCGGGTTTCGGCGTTTCCGGCAGCTGGCCGCGCTGGCCGCGCTCCAGGTGCGATCGGATGCTGGCCGGGACGCGGTCCATCAGGTCATACTTTTCGAGAACAGCGTTGGCTTGCGCGTAGGTAGACGGGTCCGGCACGGTAGGGCCGGAGGCGATGGCATCGAGCGGATCGCCGACCACGTCCGACAGGATCAGGCTGGCGACCCGGGCCGGCGCCAGCAGCCGGGTCAGCTGTCCGCCTTTGACCCGGTCCAGGTGCTTGCGCAGGGTGTTGATCTCCTGGATCTCGGCCCCGCTGGCCAGCAGCAAACGGGTCAGCGCCGTCAGGTCATCCAGGCTGACGCCCTCCACCGGCAGGGTGAACAGCGCCGAACCGCCGCCTGAGATCAGGGTCAGCACCAGGTCATCGGGCTGGCTATCCTGGAACAGGTCGATCAGGGCTGCGGTCGCCTGCAGGACCGCGTTCGTCCGGCACCGGATGGCCGGCTTCCAGAATGCGCACCGGTCCGTTCTGACCTTGATCGCCCCGGTAGCCCTGTTTGACGATCACCAGCCCATCCACCAGCGCCTCACCCAGGATGTCGACCGCCGCCGCGACCATCGGCGCCCCAGCCTTGCCCATCCCGGCGATCCGCACTCGCTGGATCTCTCTCAAATCATAGCGCTGGTCGCCCACCCATAACTGCTGGCCTTCGCGCCGCAGGTGCCGCCGGACAGCCTCGCCCGGGTCCACGGCCCGGATGGCCGCCTCCAGCACCCGGCACACGACTGCCCCCCAGGGAGCGGCTTGCAGGGTCTGGGTTTGAAAGCTGGCGGATGACGATCATGCTGGGGCACCCTCCGGTTCAGTTTGTTGTTTGCGCTTGCTTTCGATCGCCGAGCTGATATGCGCGCCGATCAGGATGATATACGAACTGAGATAGATCCAGGTCAGCAGGGCCACGATGGTCCCTAACGAGCCGTACAGCAGGGTGTAAGTCGCCAGGCCACTGGAGAGGTAGAAGGTGAATAGTTTTGGAGGCGATTTCCCAGGCGAGAGTCGCAGCAGCGGCGCCCCACAGGGCATTGCGCCAGCGCACGTGGGTGGTCGGCACCCAGCGATACAACGACGTAAAAACCAGAAAAGCCATCACCCAGGAAACGATTTCACTGAACAGGGCCGCGCTGTTGATCAGGGGCAGATTGAGCTGCAAGCGCCAGTTGATCCCGGGCAGGATGCTGGTGAGGGTGTTGACCAGCACCGTCGCGATCAGCAAGATGCCCAACAACCCAATGATGATCAGGGCGATGATCCGGCTTTCCCAGAAATTCATCATTTTGGCGCGCGGCCAGGCCCGGTTGATGTTGCGGGCCAGGGTAGTGAACACCCCGGAGGCCGACCAGGCCAGCCCGATCAGGCCGATCAACCCGCTGGCGCTGCGATTTTCAAGCACCTGGCTGAGGGTATCGGAGATCAACGTGCGCGAAATTGGGATTGCCTGGGTGATGAAGTTGATCACCCGCTGGGGGGCTTTCTCCACGATCGGCAGGTAACCAAGCACGGAGACCAGCACCAGCAGCAGTGGAAACAGGGAAAACAAGGCGTAATAAGCGACGCTGGCGGCTGCCTCGGCCCCGCGTACTTTGTTGAAACGGCTGAAGGCTAAGTTTTAAAATAGCCAATGAATTCCCGGTATGGGAATTGATCGTGCGATAAATGGGCGAAAACAGGTCGATTAACTTGCGCTTCAAACGTTCACTCGAATTCAATGAGGGCTATTCTCGATTCAAATAGTTATGCCGGTTCGATCAAGGATGGCTGGTCATTGGCCGGGCTGTTCACCTCGGTAGAAACTGGATAAGCAACCATATTGTCGGCAGGGAATGGCTGTAGGGCCGGCTGGAGTTCTTCCGGCTGGCGTTCATCCTGGCTCAGCCATAGATCGTATTGTTTTTCCGGTAGGATCAGCGGCATGCGGTTGTGGATCGGACGCACCAGTTCGTTCGGTTCGGTTGTGATAATCGTCGCCGACAGCACAGTCGAGCCATCCGGCGCGTTCCAGATCTCCCACAGGCCGCCGAAGGCGAATACACCTTCGTCTTTCAGGCGAATATACATCGGTTGCTTTCTTTTCTGGCCCGGCAGCGACTGCCACTCGTAAAATCCATCTGCCAGAATAAGGCAGCGCCGGCGGCGGAAAGCATTCCGGAAAGAAGGTTTCTCCGCCAGGGTTTCTGCCCGGGCGTTGATCATCCGGTTGCCGATCGAGGGATCCTTGGCCCAGGATGGGATCAGGCCCCATATGAAATAGTCCAGCCGGTTTTTGCCATCGTTGGGGATCACCGCGATCGGCTGGGTGGGCGCGATGTTGTAGCGCGGGTTAATGGCCTGGGTCGGGATCACCAGATCGGGAAATGCAATCTGGATCTGTTCAGGGTCGGCAGTCAGGGTAAATCGCCCACACATATAAATTGCCCCTTTCTTGGTGTACATAACGGCTCAATCCTTGCTTGGCTCCAATTATAGCTTTTTTTCCGAGAGGTGGGGCTGAACAGCCTCGGCGGTCAGGGCGATTGCATTTGCCAATCTCGGATCCGCCCGGGCATTCGAAATGAGAAAACCACCTCATTTTTGCCTCTCGGTGGGGACAAATCGGGCCAAAGGCAAAATAAGGCGTCAGCGTTGGCAAAAGCCAACGCTGACGCCTTATTTTGCCATAATCAATGACTCCGTCACAATTTAGTGATATATCTCGTGCGAAAACCCTACCATCTGTCCTTGACGCTGATCTGTGATGTATGATACAAACAAAAGGTGAAAACATATCCGCTTAATCTTATTGGCCTGGATGGACAAAAGGTGGTCGTTATCGGTGGGGGGGCGGTCTCTGCCCGTAAGGTCTCTTCCTTAATTGAAGCTGGAGCCAGCCCGGTTGTCATCAGCCCGGAAGTTGTCGACTCAATCCGGGATTTTGCGCAGGCAGGAACTGTTCAATGGCTCGAGCGCCCATTCCAGGTTGGTGATCTGGAGGGCGCTTTTTTGGTGATTGCAGCTACCGACGATCCAGCGATCAACCAGCAGGCCTGGCAGGAAGCCCGGGCGACAGGCGCCCTGATCAATGTGGTCGATGACCCGGCCCACAGTAATTTCATCCTGCCGGCGGTCGTCCGGAGCGGGGAGGTGACCGTGGCGGTTTCGACCGGCGGTGGCAGCCCGGCCCTGGCCCGCCGGATGCGCGAGCAGTTGCAGGTTGAAATTGGTGCAGAGATTGGGCTGCTGGCTGAAATTATGGCGGAATTGCGTCCCGAATTGTTGGCTCGCTTTCAACCAGGGGAGCCGCGTTTACAGGCAGCGTTAAAAATTGTAGATTCAGACATCCTGGAGGTAATTGAAGCCCAGGGTGTTAAGGCAGGACGGTTGTACGCCCGGGCGATGCTCGAACAATCCGACCAGGATTGAAGTGATTCCGGTAAGCGGGCGCTTTGTTAGCAGCTGATTCGAGGGTTGGCCCGGTTAGTTGCGCGTGGTGTTCTCAAATTTCATCGAATACGGCGAACCATTATGACCTTGAGAAATGCAGGAATTGTCTTTTTAGTTGGCGCGGGTCCGGGTGATCCGGGGTTGATCACCGTAAAGGGCAAACACTGTCTCGAAATAGCCGATGTGGTCGTTTACGATCGCCTGGCCAACCACTGTTTGCTGGATTATGCCCCTCAGGCGCTGTGGCTGGATGTGGGCAAACAGCCGGATCATCACAAAGTCTCCCAAACGAAAATCAATCAGATCCTGGTCGAACATGCCGGCCAGGGCAAAACGGTGGTCCGGTTGAAGGGCGGTGATCCCTTTGTTTTTGGCCGGGGCGGTGAAGAGGCGGCAGCCCTGGTTGAGGCCGGGATTCCATTCGAAGTGGTACCCGGCATCACCAGCGCGATCGCGGCGCCGGCTTACGCCGGCATCCCCGTCACCCATCGCGAGCAGGCCTGCAGTGTGGCTTTCATCACCGGCCACCGGGCCAACAACAACCCGGATTGCGCCATCGATTGGCGGCGGCTGGCAGACGGGGCTGATACCCTGGTCTTTTTAATGGGCGTGCATAACCTGCCGGAGATCGTCCGGCAGCTGCTGGCCGGCGGGCGCTCGCCGGAAACGCCGGTAGCCCTGATCGAGCAAGGCACCCTCTCCGGGCAAAAGACGGTGGTCGGCAGCCTGCAAAATATCGTCCAGCGGGCTGCGGAGATCAGGCCGCCGGCGATCATTATGGTCGGTGAGGTGGTCCATCTACGCCAGACATTGGCCTGGTATGAAGATCCTGTCCGGCGGCCTTTATTCGGCCTGCGGGTGCTGAACACCCGCCCGGCGTCGGCTGATGGGCGCGACGATTTCAACCAGCGTGTGCGGGAACTGGGCGGCCAGCCGCTGGCGCTCTCCACGACTGCGCTGTGCCCGGTCGACGACCCGGCAGCCATCCAACAGATCATCGATCGCTGGCCGCTGCCTGACGGAAGCCCTGACTCCCCGGACTGGCTGGTATTTACCAGCGCTAACGCTGCGATCTATTTCCTGCAGGCCTTTTACCGGCTGGGCTATGACGCCCGCCGGCTGGGCAAGCTGCGGCTGGCTGCTATCGGCAAAGCCACCGAGCGGGCGCTGCGGCGGTTTCACCTGGCGCCGGATTTCGTTCCACAGCATTCCACCGGCCGGGATCTGGTGGACGAGCTCTCCCAGAACTATCAGCTTAAAGGGTGTCGGATTGTGCTGCCGCGCTGCGCGGATGCTACGGACGAGCTCCCCCAATGGTTCCAGGCATTAGGCGCACAGGTAGAGACGGCTACGATTTACAAGCTTGTACCGTCTGAGCCTGATCCTGAGGTTCTGGCGGCGCTGCTGCAGGGCGAATTGGAACTGGCGACATTCTTCAGCCCTGCGGCCGTGGCCGGCCTGGCTGACCGTATCACCCGGGAGAGTAGGCAGATAGCCGAACTCCTCCAGGGAATACCGGTGGCCTGCATCGACCTGACCACTGCCGATGCGGCCCGCAAATTCGGTCTGGAGGTCGACCTTATCCCGGATTCAGCGGACGTGGAAGCGATGGTGGCTGCCATCGTGCGGCACCGTCAAGGCGCTCTGGCTGCTTGAACGACCCTGCCGCTGCACAAAGATAGGAATTATCCGAGAATTCTTCGAATGTAAGCTTGTAAAAAGCAGTTACAAAAAGGATTTGGGATCAATGCCCCGGGCGCTCGTCACTGGTGGAACAGGATTTATCGGCTCGAATCTGGCACTAAGGCTGGTCGAGCGGGGTTGGAAAGTGCGCATCTTAGAGCGAACCGGCGCGAACCGGGAGCTGCTCGAGGACGGCCCGTTCGATTTCGTCACCGGCGATGTGCTGGATCTGGACAGCTTGCTCCCGGCCATGCAAGGGATTGAGGTGGTATTCCACGCCGCCGGTGTGGTGGACTACTGGCGGCAGGGCGTCGATCGTATGCGGCTGGTCAACGAGCAGGGCACCCGGAATGTGATGCAGGCCGCCCTGCAGGCCGGGGTGGAACGGGTGGTGCATACCAGTTCGTCCGCCGCCCTGGGGATCCATCCCAATGAGATGGTGGATGAATTGTTCAAGTTCAACGTCCCGCCGGAGCGATTTATCTACGGCTACAGCAAGCATATGGCCGAGGAGATCGTGTTTGAATTTGTCGCCCGAGGCCTGCCGGTCGTGATCGTCAACCCGACCACGGTGATCGGCCCGCGCGACATTCGCAAGGTCTCCAGCGGGATGGTGGTCGAAGTCGTCAACCATTGTGTGCCGCCGATGATACCGCCGGGAGGCACTAACGTTGTCCCGATCTGTGACGCAGCCCAGGGACATATTGAGGCGGCTTTGAAAGGAAAAGTTGGCGAGCGTTATTTGCTGGGCGGCGAAAATATGACCCACCTGCACCTGTACCAGACCATTGCCAATGTGGTCGGCTGTGGGATGAAAATGAAAGTCATGCCACGCTGGCAGGTGAAAATATTTGCCATGTTGACGGATATGTTCCAGCCCCAAACCAGCGGTCCGGTTCCATTGACCGGCGACCGGTTGCGGTTGGAAGCACAGATGTTTTATTATGATACTTCCCGGGCACGTTCGGCGTTTAAGCTGCCAACAACGCCTTTGCGCACCACGATCGGCCGGACCTATGAATGGTACGAGGCCATGGGAGAATTCGATGATTTGGAATTACGCATCGGCGCGGATGGTGTCTGTAAATACTGCGGCCAGGCTCGTTATTGCAAGTGGCCGGGGCCGCCTGCCGGAAAAAGCCGACCGGACCCGGAACAGGCGACTGAGGTTGAAAAATGGACTGAGCCGTCGCTTTTAGGCAAGGAATGACCGATGAATGCAGCCAAAGATAACCTGGGCTTGATGCTGAAATCGACCCGCCGCCAGTTGGGCCGGCTGGTCGAGCAGCGCTGGTTCGATGTCAGCCTGCGCACGAAAATGGGCGTGATGGTGACTATCGGCCTGGTGGGATTGTTGACGATTTTCGCGTTGATCGGGATCAGTATGACCAGCCAGGCTACTCGCCAGGCCATGACGGAACGGGTAACCCTGGCGAGGATGGGCGCACAAACCCTGGATACCAGCCTGAACCAGATCGAATCAATCCTGACGATTCTGGCCGGCCAGCCGGCCATTCGTAACCCACAGGCGGACAACCTCGATCGGGCTGCAGTGTTGGGCCAGGTAGAACTCGAGAATCATGGGCTCTACTTGCTTGACCAGCAGTACCGGCTGCTCTTTTCGACCGAACACGAACTGGAAGGGCTGGCCTGGGATCAGATACCAGTTCTGACCGAGAGCCTGCAAAAGGATCATTTTGCGCTGGGCCTGGTCTCCAACTGGATCTCGTCGGTTGGGCTGGATGCAAAAATTCCCTGGGTGCTGGTGGCAGTGCCCGTACACGATGTGCAAAACAACATCGTCGGCGCACTGGCTGCTTTGGTCCATTTGACCGACGCTCAATTTTTTTCCTGGGAGAAGCCAATCGAACTCGGAGGCACCGGTACGCTGGATGTCGTCGACTCGAGCGGACAGGTGCTGCTGAGTTCCGCCCCGGACCGGATCATGCAGATCAGTGAAGAGCCTGATATTCTGACCAACCTGTTTGTGGCGGGTAAACCGGGGGTGGAAAACTGCCTGGGCTGTGTCGCCGGCGATAATAATGAAGGCCGGGATGAAGTCATCGCCTTCGCGCCGTTGAAAGAGGCCCCCTGGGCCGTCGTCGTCCGCCAGAAATCGATGGAAGTTTTCGCACCAACCCGCCGGTTGATGGTGATCAATTTAATCCTTGGACTGGTAACGACCCTGGGAGCGCTCGGCCTGGTCTGGGTGACCACCAATAGCGTGATCAACCCGGTACATGAATTGACTGATGCCGCTACCCGGATTGCAGAAGGCGATCTGGATACGCCGATCGAGCCTCCCAATCCCAAATCCCATCGCCGGGATGAAATTGGCGCCCTGGCGCATTCTTTCATCACCATGCGCCGCCAGCTCAGGCGTTCGATTGGCGAGATCCAGGCGCTCAATCGCGACCTGGACGCCCGGGTTCAAGAACGGACGCGGGCGGCTATCGAAGCCCAACACGAAGCTCAGAATGCGCGGGATGATTTGCGGGCCGTCATCGATGCGATCAGCGATGAGCTGGTGGTGATCGACGTTCAGGATCAAATCATCCGGCAAGTCAATCGCGCTGTGAAAGAAACTCACCCGGAATTTAATACGGTCATCGGGCGCTCATTTTATGAGGTTTATCCCTGCGAAAATCCAAAAACCAACAACGGCTGCAAGTGTCCGATCCCGGATGTGCTCCAATCGGGTAATTCGGTTCAGGTCACCCATGTGCATCCGGGCGAGGCTCCAGACGAGTCACGCTATCTGGATATCGTCGCCTCGCCGATGCGGGATGCGGATGGTGAAATTACCAGGGTGGTGGAATTGATACGGGATGTAACCGAAGAGAAAAGAATGAAAGAATCCCTGATCCGGCGAAATATTCAGCTGGGGATTTTGAATGCGATCGCCACCACCGTCAACCAATCGCTTAACCTGGAGGATATTCTCAGTCGGGCTCTGGACGAAGTCCTGCGGCTGACGGCTGTCGATGTCGGGGCTGTATTCTTGCAGGCGGATATGCTCAGTAAGCTCGAGCTGGCAGCTTACGTGGGGCTATCAGAAGAAGCTGCCCGGCTGGCCGCTCAAATGGGCATGTTGGACGGATCCTGCGGCGGCGTCGTCGACAAGGGCGAGGTGGTCCTGGTTCCGGACCTGGCGCTTTACCGCGGCCGGCGGGCTCGTTCGCTTAAACGCGAGCGCCTGACCAGCCTGATGCACGTCCCACTGATGGCCAAAGGCAGCGTGTTGGGCAGTATGTGCGTAGGCACCCGCACAAAACACCAGTTTTCGGAAGAGGAGTGCGAGATGCTGACAGCGATTGGCAGCCAGATCGCGGTCGCCATCGAGAACGCCCGCCTGTACGCCGAAGTACAACAGAAGGAGCACATTCGCGGCGAGCTCTTCCGTAAGGCGATCAATGCCCAGGAGGATGAGCGCAAACGAATAGCCCGCGAACTGCATGATGACACCAGCCAGAACCTGACGGCCCTGCTGTTTCTGGCGGAAGAAGCGCTGGAGATGGATCAAATTGAAGAAGCCCGGCTTCGCCTGGACCGGATGCAGACTCTGGTTAAATTGACCCTGGATGGCGTGCACAAGGTTATCTTTGACCTGCGCCCGTCCATGCTCGATCATCTCGGCCTGGTACCAGCCTTGCGCTGGTACGCCGACAGCCGGCTTATCCCTCGAGAAGTGCGGGTCGAAATCAAGGAAAATTCAAAACCGAGACGGCTGCCGCCAGAGGTGGAGACGGCTCTGTTCCGGGTCGTGCAGGAGGCGATCAACAACGTCGCCCGTCACGCGGCGGCTCGCAACGTCCGGATCGAATTTGAATTCAGTGATGAGAGTGTGCGCGTCGAGGTAGAAGATGACGGGATCGGTTTCGACCTCAATTCATCCCAGATGATCTCGCCCGAGAACGGCCGCGGCCTGGGCCTGATGGGCATGCAGGAGCGAATCGAGCTGTTAGGCGGCGAAATAATTGTGGAGACCAACCCCGGTTTGGGGACCTTGTTAATCATTCACGTACCCATCAGCGAAGGGAGTATGGCCATTGCATGAGATCAGAGTCCTGGTCGTCGACGATCATGCCATTTTGAGAGATGGCATCCGATCGCTACTGGATCGCCAGGAATACATGACGGTTGTCGGCGAAGCAGCCAATGGGCAAGAGGCGCTGGCCCAGATCGGCGACCTGATGCCGGATATCGTGTTAATGGATGTGAACATGCCCGGCATGAACGGCCTGGAAGCCACCCGCCACGTGAAAAGTCTGTATCCGCAGGTGAAGATCCTGATCCTGACCCAGCACGACAGCCAGGAATATATCTCTCCCTTGCTGCAAGCGGGGGCTTCCGGATATGTATTGAAACGCTCCGGCGGGCGTGAAGTTGTGAATGCGATCCGCCTGGTTTACGAACAGGGCGCCTTTCTGGAACCCAGCGTTACGCGCCAGTTCCTGAATCAATTTACAGCCGGTGATCCGACCAGGCAGGCAGGCATCGACCGCCTGACGGAACGCGAGCGGGAGGTGCTGCGCTTGATCTCATTGGGCAACAGCAATAAGGAGATTGCCCGGATTCTGGTGATCAGCCCGAAGACGGTCTCGGTCCACCGTACGAATATCATGACCAAGCTGGGCGTGAAGAACAGCTTCGAGCTTATCCGCTACGTGAGCACGCACACACCTCCCAGCCTGGATGAAAGCAAGTAAAGTCAGTGCCGGTGCCTGACACCAGGGGTGCCATCCACCGTTAGTAACCAAGCAGTGATTTGGAAGCGAGGCTCGATCCGGCAGGATCGAAGCAGCCGCGTGGATAAAGAACTGCCATCCCACATTCAAGGAGAATCGTAATGGAAGGAAAACCCACACTTGATTTGGACTTTGTCCTCATACCGGATGGAGAATTTATGATCGGAAGTGATCCATCCAAGGACCGGCATGCCCAACCTGACGAAATGCCAGCCCATCACCTGATCGTATCTGATTTTTACATGATGCGGAATCCGGTGACCAACAGCCAGTACCGTCAATTTGTTGAAGCGACCGGACACCGGGCGCCGTTGTTCTGGAAGGATGGAAAATTTCCGGAGGATAAAGCCGATCACCCGGTGGTGGGGGTTGCCTACCACGATACGATCGCTTTCTGCAAGTGGGCGGCGGAAGTGACCGGCCTCCCCGTCCGGCTGCCCACCGAACCCGAGTGGGAAAAAGCGGCCCGCGGCACGGATGGCAGGCTTTACCCCTGGGGTGAAGAATGGAAACCGGACTGCTGCAATTCAAGCGAGGCCAAATCCAATGGCACCGTGCCGGTCGGCCATTTTTCACCGGCAGGCGATAGCCCCTATGGGATCGCGGGGATGGGTGGCAATGTCCAGGATTGGCTGATCTCGATCTTTGGCCCCTATCCTTATGACCCGCAGGATGGCCGTGAAAAGCTGCTTGAAGACCCGGAGAGCAAGGAACTGACCCCCGAATTCCACGAAACCGGCACGACTTCGCTGCCGCAATCAATGGAAGCTTCATTGGGGAAATCGACCATCCGGGGCGGCTCCTGGCGCCAGCCGAAGGTCGAAAGCCGCTGCGCTTATCGCAGCTGGGCGGCTCCCATGCACCGCAGCGATGACACCGGCTTTCGCTGCTGCTACGAACCGGCCTGATCCCCGTTTCGGGCAGGGGACTATCTGACTAATCAGTCCAATGTGAAATATGAGCGAAATGGATGTGCGTGGTGGGCGTAAGCCCACCACGCACATCCATTTCGTCATTTATTCGTGCTATGGCTGAGTGGTTCGTTAGAAAAGGAAATTATTCGGATGGGCCCCTGTTCAACTAAATCGCCCTGGCGATGCCCAGGGCAATGGCTGCCATCACAAACGAGATCATGGCCACCACTTGCATGAACAGGATGGTCACGATCACGTTGCGCTGTTCGGTTCGCAGGCGCAAAAAGTAGCGGTCCAGCAGCCAGCGCATGGCCTTTTTGATCCGGCCTTCCCGCAGTTCGGAATAGTTTTTGATATTTTTGAGCCATTGGGTGACGACCTTCTTCACCGATTGGGTGAACTCGTCCTGGTCCTGCTCTGCCCCAATCACAAATTCCTCTTCGTAAATGATACGGGTTCCCTGGGCAACGCTCTGAACCGACCAGGTGACGGTGGTTTGGGTGTCGGCGGTCAGCCGGTAGGCTAATTTTTGTTGAGGTTGGTACTCAGTGATGATGGTCGTGTAAGTGCTCTGATCGCCCTGTTTGGGCTTGACCTGATAGCTGCTGCCTTGCTGTGGATACTCCGGGTCAATATCATCGAAGGATGCGTAGCCCCACAAAGGGCTTAGCTGCATTCGGCGTTTGAGGTTGACGATCGTTTCGAAAACTTCGTCTCGCGGGGCGGCGATATCAATATATTCAACTACTTTAGACGTTCCTGTCGTTTGTTGCTCTAACATTTCTTCTTCCTTAACCGGGCCCTGCCGCATGAGGCAGGACGAAAAAATCTCGCAAGTATACCAGGTAAATACCGGCAGGTTGGTTAACAGTCACGGCGGAGAGAAGCTGGATAAGACTGCCGCCTGTAAAGGCGGACCAGATGATCGTGGGTGAAACCGGTCGATGGACTGGTTCATCTTCATTGTACATGAAAATGGAGCGGCAAATAGTGTTTTTAATAGAGATTTTAATCCGCTGGTAATGCTTTCTTTAGGAGGCACTCCACAGGATTGGCGCGGTCTGAAATTTCGGCCGCTCGCCGGGGCGCCATGGTTTGGCTGCTGGAAGGGCCGTGTCCGATCCGGTAGATTTCTTTGATCGATTGCACGTTCGTTTACCTGTTAAGAATACACTTTGTAGAGGCGCAAAACAAGGTATGCGCGGCTGCGTACGCAGCCGCGCATACCTTGTTATTAACTTTAACCGTTTTCAGGGGACCCGTTGGATTAAAAAAGCAAGCTGGCGAGGCCGATCCCAACCACGGCGGCGATAAACGTCAGGCAGGTGATCAACTGCATGGCCAGCAGGGCCAGAATGATGCGCCGCTGATCCGAGCGCAGGCGCAGGATATAGCGGTCCATCATCCGGCGCAGCCACAGGCGCAGGCGGGTCTCGCGCAGCTCGGCATAGCGCTTGATCGAGGTCAACCATTCGACAGCTTCCCGCCGGGCCACTTCCGCCCGGCGCTCGAAGCTTTCCGGCTGATTGGCAATCGAAACCAGCTCGTCTGCCTCCTCCGGACCGGGTTCAGTTTCAGGGTCATCGATTTCCAGGGAAAAATCCGCCTGATAGCTCAAACGGACCGCATCGGGCCGGCTTTCCAGGGACCAGACCGCCTGATAATCGGAATCATCCTCGATCCGAAAGGCAATCCGCCTGGGCAGTTCCAGCTCGGTGACCCGGGTCAGGCGAGCCGGCAGGTCCGCGTCCGTGGGCTGGAGCAAGTACGAGCTGCCTGTTTGCGGATAGTCATCGGCTATCTGCTCCAGCCTGGCGTGTCCCCAGGCCGGGCCGAGCTGGAGGTGCTTCTCCGGATCGGCCAGGATGGCAAATACTTCCTCGATCGGGGCCTGGATGTCGACCTGTTCCTGGATGTGGATTGATTTTTTCACGACAATCTGTCCGTCAGCTTCAAACCGTAGAAATCTTTCACCCAATCCAGGTAAGCTTCGCTGGCAATATCCACGGGTGGGTCCTTGATGGCGTTGATCGGTTCGTGCAGCAGTTTGTTGACGATCGCCTGAGCCAGCAGGCGGATGGCCTGCTCCTGCTCGCTCGTCAGGTCGGGGCCCAGGCGCCGCAGGGTGTGTTCGACTTCCTGCTCGCAAATCAGGTTGGCTTTCGAGCGCAGCGCCCGGATGACCGGCACACGCTGGCGGGTTTCGAGCCAGCCCAGGAATTCAGCGGCGCTCTGGCGGCAGATCTCCTGGGCGGCTTCCAGGCAGTCCGCTGTCAGGGGGTGGCGCAACCGGGTCAATCGCTCGAGGTCGTCGATATCGGTCAGGGTCACGCCGGACAGCTGCCCAATTTCAGGGTCGGCATCGCGCGGAACGGCCAGGTCGGCCACCAGCAGGGGACGCTGCGGCCGCTGGTCCAGGGCCTGGCGGACCATATCCGTATGCAGTACGGTGTGCGGCGCGCCGGTGGAGCAGATGACGATGTCGGCTTCGACCAGACTCTCCGGCAGGGCATCGAAGTGAACCGCGGCCGCCCGAGCTTCGCCCAGGTTGCGGGCCAATTTTTGGGCGCGTTCGTAGGTGCGGTTGGCCACCAGCACGCAGCGTAAACCGGCTTTGACCAGCTCGCGGGCAGCCATGGCGCTGATCTTGCCGGCCCCGATCAGCAGGGCCGTGCGGTGCTCCAGGGGGCCAAGCTGCTCCTCGGCCAGCTCGACCACCACGCTGGCGACCGAGTGGCCTGTTCGGCCGATCTCCGTCTGGCTGCGAATCTGTTTGCCGGCCTGGATTGCGTACCGGAACAGGGCAGAAAGCGCCGACCCGCTGGTCCCGGACTGGTGGGCGATCATGGCGGCGGTTTTAATCTGGCCAAGGACCTCGTTTTCGCCTTTCACCAGCGAATCCAGGCCGGCGGCAACCTGCATCAGGTGCAGGGCCACGGCCTCCTGGCGGGCGACGTAGGCCATCTCATCCAGTGCGGCCCTGCTGAGCCGGGCTCGCTCCGCCAGGAAATCTTTCAGCCGGGCTTCCGCCTGGCCGAGGTTGCTGGCAGCAACATAAATTTCTGTCCGGTTGCAGGTTGAAAGCAGAACCACTTCGGGAGATGGCTCAGGGCATCTACCTGCCAGCCGTTCGGCCAGCTCGGCCAACGCCTGGGGCAGGCGCTCGGCGTTCCAGGCCAGGCGCTCGCGGATTTCAACCGGCGCGGTTCTAAAGTTCAGGCCGATCAAGAGCAGTCCTCTGCTGGCGCTCATCGAACTGCCTCCCGGGAGCGGCTATACGCCTGAGCCTGCCGAACCAGGCCGGGGGCCCACTCGGGCGAACCGCCGGCATGCAGGTGCACGTAACTGGCCAGCACATTGCGGTAAACCAGGCCGTCCTGAGCTTCGCCAGTTTTCTGGCGTCCGTGTAAACCCGCGCCGCGCAGCAGGCGGTAAGCCGGATAAATGGCCGGATCGTTTGATTGAGGCAGGCTCTTCAGGCGGGAATGGTGAAACTCGTGGCCGCGCAGGCGGCTGCCAACCGGGAAGAATGGATTGGCGCGGCTCACCTCGGCCGCCACGTAGCCGTGTCCTTGCAGCCGGGTTTCCATTTCAACTTCGAATGGCAGCGCCCCGACCATCTCGACCCGGCGCTCGCCCCACCGGATCGCCTGGCTCAAGTACATCAGGCCGCCGCATTCAGCGTAAACCGGTAAATCGTGCTCGATGGCCTGGCGCAGGTCCTGCCGGAAGCTGAGATTGCGTTCCAGGTCGTCCAGGAACATTTCCGGGAACCCGCCGCCGATCACCAGCCCGTCGATGGACGGCAGGCAGGGATCGTTCAACGAGTCGATCATCACCAGCTCGGCGCCGGATCCTTCCAGGGCTTCCAGGTTTTCAGGATAATAGAAATGGAAGGCCCGATCGCGGATCAAGCCGATCCGCACCCGTTCGCCCGGCTGGGCAGGGGGCGAAACAGCCATTTCGGGCAGGGCAGGGGCTCCCTGGGCCAGTTCCAGGATGCGATCCAGGTCCAGGTAATGCTCGGCCGCCTGACGGCAGGCCTGCAGGGCGGGATGCAGGCCGGGATCTTCGCTGTGGGGGATCAGCCCCAGGTGGCGGTCGGGAATTTGCAGCGCTTCCTGGCGGGGTACTGCTCCTAGCACCGGTAAACCGGTGTAGCGTTCAATTGCAGTGCGCAGCTTGTCCTCGTGGCGGCTGTGGGCGACGTTGTTTAGAACCACGCCCGCCAGTGGGGTGTCAGGCTCGAACTGCTGGTAGCCCAGCACCATGGCGGCAGCCGAGCGCGACATCCGGGCGGTGTTGACCACCAGCAGGATCGGGGCGAGCAGCATCCGGGCGACCGCGGCCGTGCTGCCTTCGCCGTCGTCGAGCCCGTCGGGTCCCAGGCTGCTGTCATACAGGCCATGGTTGCCTTCGATCAGGCTCAGGTCGGCCTGGGCCGAACCGCGCCAAAATGCGGCTCGGAGATCGCTGGGGGACGGGTAAAAATAGGGGTCTAGCGAACGGCAGGCGGAGCCGGCTGCCGCGCTTAACCAGGATGGGTCAATATAATCCGGCCCCTTTTTGAATGCTTGCACGATCAAACCGCGCCTGTGCAGCGCCGCGCAAATACCCAGGGAGATGGTGGTCTTACCACTTCTTCCCTGGGGCGCGGCGATGACCAGGCGGGCTCGTTGCAAGTCCATAATCGGCAGAAGACTATTTCGTGTGAATACAATCAGGCAATAAGGAGCTTTAAATTTCCATTACCGTAATGGCGCCTTCGGCGCAAACGGCTTCACAAGACAGGCAGCCGATGCAGTCGTCAGGTCCACCGGTGAACATGGCGTATTTCTTGCCATCCTCTTCAACGATCGCGATGGCCTCATTCGGGCAGTTATCAACACAATCCCCACAGGCCTCACACAGATCAGTATCGACGGTTACGATGTACATGTCCTACCTCCAGTAGTTTTTTTCTTGGTGTATGGTTACGATCAGCCAAGCCTGAAATTGGTGGAAAAATGGGTGTGCGTGGGGGCCGTACGCCCCCACGCACACCCATTTTTCCAGATTTTTATGAAAAGTACCTCTAAAAATTCAACACCAGGTCCGAGGCCAACCCTTCGGTGATCAGGAAGTTGCGCCCAACCAGGTTATCCACATCTTCGATCAGGTCATCCGGGGACATATCGTTCAGCTCCAGGGAAGCCGAACAGACGTAAAATTTGACCCCACCGGCCATGGCAGCCCGCATAAAGGTGCTCACGGGTCGCCCGCCTTCCTTGGAGCAGACCGTTTCGGCCACGCCTTTTTTCAACAACAGGGTGCCCTGCATGGTAAAGAACATGCTGACGTCAGCCTTCAGATTGGCTGCCCCCCGGGCAAAATAAAAGGGGGTGACACAGCGCCCGGGCGTGTCCGGCCCGCTGCTCATAACGATCAACACTTTGGATCCTTCGGGTTCGATGGCGGTTTTGCTCATGAGGCTTTCTTTTCCCATACGATTGCGGCCGCGACCAGCTCGCTCAGGTTTTGGATCTTGACTTTCAATTTGTAGTGGCGCTTGATCTCGTCCAGCTGATCCAGGCAGTTGTGACAGGAAGTGGCGACGATTTCAGCCCCGGTCGCCAGGATCTGATCGGCCTTGACTTTTCCGGCTGCAATCCGCTCTTTGGCGAATTCGGTCATCGAGAGCATCCCGCCCCCGCCGCTGCAGCAGTAATTCTCAGCGCCGTGGGGGACCATGTCGACGAAATCCTGGACGACATGGCGCAAAATATAGCGCGGCTCCGCGACGATCCCGCCATTGCGGGCCTGGTTGCAGGGATCGTGGTACGTGACGCGTTTATCGTTCACGCTGGGGTCCAGCTTGAAGCGGCCTTCCTGGATATAACGGGCCTGGAGCTCGGTGAAGGAGACGATGTTGAACGGATAGCGATGGCCGACCCAGTTCTCGCCTTCCCAGCGCTGCGAACGGTAGCCATGCCCGCATTCGGCCATCACCAGGGTGTCGACCCCCAGGTGATTGGCGGCGGCTTCCAGGTTGGAAGCGATGATCCGGGAGGCGTCGTCGTCGCCGGAAAACAACCCGTAATTGGTCGCATCCCAGTTTTCGGTGCTCAAAGTCCAGTCTTCCCCGGCGGCGTTAAAAATCTTGGCGGCGGCTGAGATCAGGTACGGGAAGTATTTCACTTCGCGCGGGTTGAAGGTGTACATCACCCGGGCGTTTTTCTTATCCATCGGGATCTTGCAGCTGGGATCGTCAAGCTCCGCCTGGAGTTCCTCCTCCATCCATTCGATCGTCTCGACGTAATCTTCCTGGGTCACGCCCATATTGTTGCCGGCATCCAGGTGAACGTTGACGGTCGCTTTCAAACCTTCGGGGGTCATATCGATGGCGGTCAGCATGGCCCGGGCGGTGCGGATGATGTGGCGGGTATCGACACCCATGGGGCAGTTGATCACGCAGCGCCCGCACATTGTGCAGGACCCGAAGGCCGACAGGATCAGTTTTTCGATCATATCCTGATCCAACGGGGCCGCCCCGGACCAGCCCGGGGCGACTTTCCCAACCGGATCGAACAGACCGCGGTAGACTTTGCGCAGTTGCTCGGCCCGATAGGCGGGCACGTGCTCCGGCTTGGGGTTGGCGACGTAATAATGACAGGTGTCGGCGCAGATACCGCAGCGCACGCAGACTTCCAGGGAGGCTTCCAGCTGGCGGTTTAACCGTTTCCGCAGCACATCCAAAGCCAGTTCGTGTTTTTCATCGGTCAGAATATAACGCTCGTCGCTAAATCGCTCGTCCATGCAGTTGACCTCACTCACTAAAACGGCCCTTGGGTTGCCCGATCACGCCTCGGCGGCCGAAACCGGCTCCAAAGAAGAATTTTGAATAGAAGAAATACACACAATGGCGGATTTTGCTGAACGGCACGTAAACACCCAGTATGGCGGTAACGAGGTAGAAGACCGGCAGCCCGGTTCCGGTCAGCAGAACCACGGCGGCCAGGGCGGTGAAAGTGGCCGTCAGGAAGACCGAAAAATAATCGTCCGGCAGGCTCAAAACGCGCTCATTCTCTCCACTCAGGCGCAGGTAAATCCCGGCATAAGCGAACACCGCGCCGATCGCAGTGACCCCGCCGGCGAGCCACAGCAGCCACTGGGGCAGCTGGTCCAGCCAGGGACTGGCCAGGAAAGCCGCAATGGCGGTGAACACGCCCACATGGAAGAGGATGCCGCGAATATAAGCGACCCAATGCCGGCGGGTGCTCTCTTTTTCCCAGGGCGCCATCCCCAGGGTGAAGGCAAAGGCGATGCCGCGCCGGACGTTCCCGCGCGGCCTGGACAAATCTTCTTTAAATGGACGGCGCATAATCTCATTGATGCGGAGCAGGAGGCCGATCAACCCGATCCCAACCCCAATCAGCGCCAGTATGCCGGTTATCGTGGTGCTGTCCATAAATTCTCCTTACCATGCCATCGCTGTCATTAACAGATTGTGACTTCGGATAGACGTCACTTGATTGCTATGCGGCTGGCGATATCCAGCGCCTGGTTGTAAGCCGCCAGGGCCAGGGTTGGGCGGCCGGCCGCATGGCAGGCCTGGGCCAGTTCAATCGAGGCCTGAAATGGCGCCAGGGCATTGCCGCTGACGCGAGCCGCCAGGGCCATCGCCAGCGCCCGCTGGAATGCTTCATCAGCCGGATCATCGGCAGCCTGGCTAGCCTGGCCCGCCACTGCCAGGGCGGTCAGAACGCTGGCTTTATCGACCTCCCGGTCCATACTTTCCAGGACGGCTTCCACCAAACCAGGATCAGAGGCTGCCAGCCCGACGCCCAACTCCCGCAGGGGGTAGGTATCGTATAAACCGCTGCCCTGGTTGGCAGCCTGCCAGGCAGCCTGGTATTGTCCGGCGCTTGTGAGAATTTCCACTTTATAATAGATCAAATGGACCTGATCTAACAGTGATGTATCTCCTGACATCGCCATGATATCTCGCATGGCTTTTTCCCGCAGGACAGGGATCTCAATCTGGCTGGCCTGTTCCAGATTTTGCCAGGCCGTGGCGATGGCTGCCTGGGCATGGGCTTTTTCATACGGATCGCTGATCAGCCCGGCTTCTTTCCAGGCGCTGGCATAATCACCCAGGCCATAAAAAGCCAGGGCGCGCGCCCCCGGGAAGGAAAGATCGATCCGGTCCGCCAGGGCGGCATCCCCCGAGGCCGCCGCCAGGGCAGCCACCGCATAGGCGCTGCCGGCCGGAGGCATTTCTTCCAGGGCCGCATCCGTTTCCAGCACTTGCAGGGCTTCCTGGAAATAGGCCGGGTCGCCGGAGGCGCTTCCGATTTCTCTCAGCAGCCGGCTGTGCTGGATGGGGTCGACAACCTGGCGGGCAGCTTCGGCCGCGAAGGTGTACAGGCCGGCATCCCCGCTCTTTTGGGCGACTTCCCGGTAGCCCCAGGAGCGCAGGGCCGGATCGGCGATCTCCCGCAGCACAGGGATGCTCTTGTTGGGATCCACCTGGGCCCAGGTCACCGCGATCGAGCGTAAATCCAGGTCCTGATAAGGGCTTAGGCTATCCTGGGTGGCCAGCATGGCCTGTTCCAGGAAGGTTTGGGCGACGGCGGGATCGAGCGCCGCCCATTCAGCGGCGGCCCGGCTCAATCCCCAGGCGCGCGAGCGGCTGGAATCGAGGGCCTCCACCGCCACGCTGGCCTGATCGAGGGCGTACACATTCCCGGCCGACAGGTCGCGGGCAGTGTGAGCCTCGCCCCACAGCGCCAGGCTGTTCAAGCGATTCTCTTGCGCTCCGGCGGCTGCTTCGGCAACTGCCTGCTGGGCGCGTTCCGGGTCCAGCAGGTCGACCAGCTGGCCGCCATAACTGAGCGCCCAGACCCGGCTCTCGGCCCGCTCGGAAGCCTCGGCGGCTCGCCGGGCTTCATCCACGGCGGTCAGCCGTTCCAGTTCGAGCTCGGTGGCGGCCGCGGTCGGAGCCACGGGTGTGCGGAAGATCGGCAAAGCGAATAAGAGGAAGATCAGCACCAATCCGATGAGGCCCCAGGCCGGCAATTTGAGCCGCAGCCCTGACCCGCCCGCAAACCGGCGGGTGTTGTACAGCCCCCACACCAGCGAAACGATCACGATCAGGGTGGCCAGGCCGGCAAAGAAGAGAATCCGGGTCTGGCGGGCCTGGTCGTTCAGCGCGCCGAGCTGGTAATAAACTTTGCCGAGCTTGTAGCGCAGCAATACGGCCTCAGCCGAGGTGGCGCCCAGGCTGGTGACCGGCGTTTCAAGCAGGCGAGCGTAGTTCTGCGAATAATTCTGGATCTGGCGATCGATCTTGCTGGTATCGATCCAGGCCGGCACATTGTTCTGGAAGCGGTCAATCGCCAGGAAGATGCGATCGGTGTAGTAAATTTCTTCCTGGAGGCTGGTGGCTCCCGGACACGGGCTGATCGATTGGGCGTCAATTGGACCCTGCCACTGGAAGGGCTGCGCCAAACGGGGATCATCGGCAGTATGACAGCCAATGCACTGGTTGCCGGGCTCAACCGCCAGGGCGTTGTACTCGTTGGGACCGGCGGCCTGGGCCAGGCCGCCGGTCAGGCCAACCGCGGCCAAAAGTACCGCAATGGCCAGCCAGATCGTGATGACGGGGACAGATTTCATACGGCCTCTCAACTCGTCCATGTAAATGGGTCCCTTGGGAAACTCTGTGGGGAGTCCCAGAAAATCCCAAAGAGCCATGCTAATGCTTGTCCTGGCCGCCGGCGATGATCCAGCGGGTCAGGCGCCAGTACACCAGGCAGGCGCCCAGCAGAACCACACCAATGACGACCCCACCGGGTCCGGAAGTGTCAAAAAACAGGCTTACCAGTTGTCCAATTTCCATGTCGGTCTCCGTAGGTTCAGGTGCACGAATTGTTTGTAGATTTGGTGTTCGATTTGTGCGGCTGATGCCGCACAAATCGAACACTAAAAACAATTTTCGACAACATTTTGCGCACCCGTATGCTCAGGCCGTCATTGTAGACGGCGTCTCCGCCTGGACTTCCGCGGCGGTTTGCAATTCATGGGCCTGCGCCATTGCCTCGATGCTCTGATCGGCGGTCTCCCAGATCGGGACGATGGGGAAGAAGCGGGTGAACAGTGCGTACAGCAGGATCAACCCGGCAAACAGCGAGACCGTGATGCCCACCTCCGTCCAGGAGGGCAGGTAAGCGCCCTGGCCGAGATGGGAGAACAGCCGCGGGTAGAGCTCGGTTGGGACGATGACAACGTAGCGTTCGATCCACATGCCGATGTTGATCAACACCGAGGCGAATACCATCCAGCCGATGTGGTTTTTTCCCTTGAAGAGGAAGATCAGCAAGGGCAGCACGAAGACCAATAAGGTCATGCTCCAGAACAGGGTGGCGTACGGCCCGCTGAATTTCGAATTGATCACCCGCATTTCTTCGGTCATATTGCCGTACCCGCCGGTCAGGTATTCGGCAATCATCATGTACAGCCAACCCAGGGTGAAGGTGATCAGCAGTTTCCGCAGGGAATTGAACAGGCTGACGGTCAGCACCTTCTGCAAGTTGTAAGCCTTGCGCAGGATGGACAGCACGATCACAACCGCGGCAGTGCCCGACAGGATCGCTCCGAGCAGGAAGAAGGGCCCGATCAGGGCGGTGTGCCAGCCCGGCTGCAGGGTCATGCCGAACACCCAGGAGACGACCGTGTGGACGGTGACGACCAGCATGGTCATAAAGATGGCCATGCCATCCAGGACTTTTTCCAGGCGGTGAAACTGGCCGGGATGGCCGGTCCAGCCGATGGCCAGGATCTCGTACATGCGGCGCTGCCAGTGAGGCGCGTCGGTCAACCGGTCCCGGCACAGGGCAATATCCGGCAGCAGGGACAGGTACATGAATACGATGCTCGACAGCAGGTAGAGGCCTACGGCGGTGAAGTCCCACAGCAGGGGCGACATGTAGCGGCCGTACCAGAGCATGTTCAGGATGCGGTCCGGCCGGCCCATGTCGATCAGGATGGCGGCGGCGCCGAATGGCAGGCTGAACAGGGTGATGGCTTCGGCCGCCCGGGTCAGCGGCGCCCGCCAGCTTTGGCCCGCCACCCGCAGGATCGCCGAGATGAAGGTGCCGGAGTGAGCCAGGCCGATGAAAAATACGAAGTTGGTGATGTAGACTCCCCAATAAGCCGGGCGATTCATCCCGGTAACGCCCAGGCCGAGGATGAACTGGCGCACAAACAGGCCGATCCCCATCAGAAGCAGGGCAGCCAGAAAAGCCCATAAAAGCCGGTCGCCGGTGGTAACTTTGCGTAGGGGCGCCAGGATGACGGTTTCGTTTTTATTTTCCGGGTGCATCGTCACTCATCCTTGTTTCAGGTAATAGACCTTCGGTTCCGTGCCCAACTCTTCCTGCAGGCGGAAGGCCCGCGAGCTGTGCGCCAGTTTGCTCACCAGACTGTTGGGATCATCCAGGTCTCCAAAATAGCGGGCATGCCCGGTGCAGGTCTGAACGCAGGCTGGCACGTAATCGGTGGCGACGAATGGGCGGCCTTCGGCTGCGGCGGTTTCCTCGGCTTTATTGCGGCGCTGGATGCAGAAGGTGCACTTTTCCACCACGCCGGTCGGCCTGGGGGCGACTTCCGGGTCGGGGTTGAGATGCATTGCCATGCCCTGCGGCCAATCCGGCCCATACCAATTGAAGTAACGCACCTCATAGGGGCAGGCGACCGTGCACATCCGGCAGCCGATGCAGCGGCTGAAATCCACCAGGACAATCCCCTCTTCGTTCTTATAGGTCGCCTTGACCGGGCAAACTTTGGTGCAGGGCGGGATGTCGCAATGCTGGCAGGGCCGCGGGATCATCGTCGCACTGACATGGGGATATTCACCTTCAATGAAGGGCAGTACCTCATTCCAAAGGATGGCGCGCCCCATAGCCGCCTGATTTTCTCCGGCAATCGGGGTGTTATTCTCCATCCGGCAGGCCGCGGTGCAGCTCTGGCAGGCAAAACATTTATCCAGGTCAATAACCATTCCCCAACGGGGCATAGCAAACCTCCACTTAGGGTCTTTGGGAAACTCTGTGGAATAGTCCCAGATTTTGGGGTGTGAGCGTGCATTCGCACGCTCACACCCCAAAATCTGGGGTACCACCACAGGAATTCCCGATTAACCTCCACTTAGCTCTTATAGATCTTCACTCGAGTCGGGTTGAAGACAGCCTGTCCGGTCAGCGGTTCGGTTTCTATGGCCGCGAGCTGGTTCGGATTGACGCCAACCTGGCCGGTACGGGCGAACCGTCCCCATGTGACATCGGTGAAATGGCCCTGGCCCTGGGGCAAAAAGACGGCATTGGGCCAGATACCAGGGTAGACCCGGGCCTGCACCTTGACACGATCCACGGCCAACTCGACCCAGACTTCATCGCCATCGGCGATCCCCAGGTCGTTGGCCGCGATCGGGTTGATCTCCAGCCAGCTGCCCCACTTGAAAAAGGACTGCAGTCCATAGGCTTCCTGCAAGGTGGGGAGAATGCCCTGCCAGTTGCGTGTCTGGGTGAATAAGGCCTGGGAGACCAGTAAGAACGGGTACTCAAGCGATACCTGCGTGTCATCTGCCAGACCTGTGGGCAGCTCGAAATGCGGCAAACAGGCCTGGTCGATGGTCTCATTCTGGGCCAGGAGCGAAAAGAGCTCACGGGAATACAGGTCGAACCGTCCGTCCTTGGGCGCGTTCATGCGGTCGCGGCCCACCACCTGACTCCAGGCGGCGCTGCCGGGGGCGGCGTTGAAATAGACCATCTCGGACCAGTTGCCGTTGGTTGCGAAGATATCCCAATCGAAGCCGGCCCCCGACAGGCGGTCGACCACCAGGGATTTGTAATCGTTGTACGGCAAGGCCTGGGCCACGGTCCCGCCGAGCTGGGCGGCGATTTGGAGCAGTACATCGCCTGGGTTGCGGGTATCGAACACCGGTTCGACGACCGGTTGGCGCAATGAAACGCCGGCGTAGCCGGTGCCTTCCAGGAAATCATCCCCCCAGATTTCCAGGTAAGTGCTGGCGGGCAGGATCAGGTCGGCGTGGGCGGCGCTTTCGTCCAGGGTGGAGGCGAAGCTGACCACCAGCGGCACTTTCCGGAGCGCTTGGCTGAATTGACCCTGGTTGGGAGCTTCGTAAACCGGATTGGCGTTATACAGGAACAGCAGGTTGAGCGGGTAAGGCTGGTCTGAAAGGATCCGGCCGGCCACGTCCTGATAAACCGAACTCGCCAGGGGCAGTTGGGCCGATCCGGCCCCATCCAGGCGTTCCTGGGCCAATCCCTGTTCGGCAATCTGGTCTGAGGTGTAAGCCGGCCATTCGGCCATGTCCGGGAAACGCTGGACCAGGACCCCGCCCTGGGTGTCGATCGACCCGACCAGGGCGTTAAGGGCGTGGATTGCCATGGCAGTGTACAGGCTGTTGCCACTCGATAATTCTCCCAGCTCGTTCGGCATCACGGCCACGGCCGGGCGGTTGGTAGCAAATTCACCGGCCAGGCGGGCGATGTTTTCGGTTGCGACCCCGGTGATGGCGGCTACCCGCTCGAGCGGATACTGCTCCAGCACCATGGATTTAAATCCCTGGTGCCGGGCCCCGGTTTCATCTTCGAAATCCTCAAATCCAAAGGTGAAATCGCGCACGAAATCGGCGTCGTACAGCTCGCTGTTGATCATCACATTGGCCATCCCGAGCGCCAGGGCGGCATAGGTGCCGGGGCGGATCGGGATCCATTCGTCGGCCTTGATGCCGGTCAACCCAAGACGTGGGTGGACGGCGACCAGCTTGCCGCGTTGAGGCCGGCCGCGGCGCATAAAAGCGGCGGCAGCCAGGTAGCCGATCACGTGCCGGTTGGATTCGAGCAAATTTCCACCAAACGCCATGACATAATTGGCGTGGTTCAGATCGTAAATTGGCAGGCCATTTATCCCCTGGGTCAGCAGGCTGGCCAGCCGGGCGGCGCCTTCGCCCAGGCTTTCCTGTGAGATCACATTCGGCGATCCATAGGCACCCATAAAGCGCTCGATCAGGCCGCGCATCTGGCCGCGGGCGTCGCCGTGCAAGAAAGCCACCGTATGGGATAAGCCTTGCGAGCGCAGTTCGCCCAGGCGATCGGAAACGACCTGCAGGGCCTGTTCCCAGGGAATTTCGCGCCAGGGGCCGTCCTTGCTGTCACGCAGCATCGGGTGCTGGATCCTTTCCGGGCTGTACAGCGCTTCCAGTGAGGCCTGGGCTCTCAGGCAGCAGACGCCCTGGTTGAGCGGGTGCAAAGGATTGCCTTCGATCTTTACCGCCCGCCCGTTTACGACCCGCACGTCCAGCCCGCAGCCGCAACTGCACATGCCGCAGGTGGTTTTAACGATCGTTTCGGCCTGCAGCGTGTCGGCCGCCAGCGTGCCGCCGGTAGACGGGTCGCCGCCGAGTTGTACGGATTTAAGCGCCAGCGCCCCGGCGCCGATCGCTGTGGCGGTGCCTGCTACTTTTAAGAAGTCTCTGCGTGTAGATTTGATTGGTTTGTTTTGCGGTTCCGGCTTTGGATTTTCCATGCCACAGTCCCTTGAGATGGTTTAGCTGATCGTCGGTCGTTTGGCCCAGTCTGCTGAGGTCGGCTCAGTTACCGTCATAACCGGAGACCCATTCATAAATGCGGCCGGTATCGGCCGGATTGGCGACCAGGGGCTCGGCGGGCTGGATGGTGACCGGCACCAGGGTGTAATCTTCCTGGTTGATTTCCATGTGGACCCCGAGCTGTTCCAGGGCCGCCGCCAGGTCGGGCACAGCGCCGGGTTTGCCGCTGCCGACCCAGGCCTGGCCGCGCGGCGTGCGGGCCCCGCCGCCAGAAGGGCTCAAATGGCAGGTCGCACAGGGTTCACCGGTCTGGGCCGAATATTCCGGCAGGGCCTCGGCCTGCCCGCCGGGCAGCGCCAGGGCCAGTAAAAACGCCGTGATCAGGACGGCCAAACTGGCAGCAATCGTCCATTTTTTCATGCGAGCCCTCCTTAAATTTCTTCACCAACGATGACTTGATCGTCCACGATCCTGACCGGATAGGCTTCCAACGGCAGGGGGGGTGGGCCGGAGATCACCTCGCCAAACTGGTCAAAGCGGCCGTCATGGCAGGGGCAGTAGAAATTTTTGTCGCCGGCCTGCCATTCGACCGTGCAGCCCAAATGGGTGCAGATCATGGAGAATGCTTTCAGGCTTTCCGGCGTGCGCAGCACGATTGCCGGGCTGCCGCCGTAGGAGATCAACCTGGAGCTGCCGACTGGCAGTTCGCTGAGCGGAAACTGCACCGGTTTCGCTTCCGCAGCCGCGGATTGGGCCGGGAACAACCGGCTTTGAACGAAGACCCCGGCCCAGGCGGCCCCCACCGCCGCCAGGCCGACCTGGATGAACTGCCGCCGGGATGTAAACGCCGATGGTTTATCGGAAGTCGATGGCGGTTGCGCTGCGCTCATGGGGTCGCTCCTTTGCTGAGGCGATAATCGCGCCCGCAGTTACATTCAGCGATCTGGTTTGCGCCGACATAGCTATGGCAGTTATTGCAGGAGGTGACCGGATCGTGACAAAACAGGCAGTCTTCCTGGATCAGGTCGCCCCGGTTGACGGCGTCCATATGGTGCACTTTCCAGTACTCCAGCGGGCTGTGATATTCGGGAGCGGTGAAGCTGTAATCGATGACGACGGCCAGCGTCCCCGTCCCGTCTTTCACCGGCCGCTCGACCACAGCCGGGTAGAATGCCACGATCAGGGCTGCCAGGCCAAGGATTGCCAGGGTTAACGCTAATTTCCGCATAGATCTCTCCTGTAACCGATCTGGATCATCAAACGGTCAGCTGGGCGTCTAAATTTTGAGGGCATTGCCCAGCAGTTGAATCACGCCGCCCACCTCGGTGGGCACATCCCAGTACTTCATCACTTCAGGCAGCTGGGCTTTGCAGATCGCACAGATGGTCGCCAGATAATTGGCTTCAACGTGCTTGACGGCCATGGCGCGGGGTTTACCGCCGGCCATGCGAATGGGCATGATCTCGTCTGTGAGCAGCCCGCCGCCGCCGCCGCAGCAGTAGGTCTTTTCCCGGATCGTGTCAGCCGGCATCTCGACGAAGTTGTTGGCGCAGGCCCGCAAAATTTCACGCGGTTCGTCCAGCAGCTGACCGGCCCGGGCCGTGTTGCAGGGGTCGTGATAGGTCACGCGATAATGGTCGTTCGCACTCTTGTCGATCTTGCCGTCCAGGGCACCGCTGCGTAAAATCTTGACGATGAACTGGCTGATGTGGTACGGGTAGGGCGGGTCGAACATGTCCATCGGGCCGTTCAGGGTGGGGGTCAGGATCGCGCCCCGCCAGGCGTGGCCGCACTCACCCCAGATGATGGTTTTGACGTTGAGCATCCTGGCGGCGTCGATGATGCGCTTGTTGACTTTCTTCAAATTGTGATAGTTGAGGAACAGGCCGAAATTGCCGCCCTCGTCACAATAGGTGCTGGTGGTCCAGCGCAGGCCCAGGACGTGGAACAGCTTGGCGTAGCCGATCATGGTGTCCACGTTGGCAAAGTTGTCGGCGGAAGGCGGGACCAGCAAGATATCCGCGCCGTAATCATCCACCGGGAAGAGGATGCGCTGGCCGGTCTCTTCTTCCATTTCGTCTTCGAGAAACTCGCAGTTATCGATCCAGGCCAGTGGGGGAATGCCCAGGTTGTTGCCGGTCTCGTAGACCTTGGCGACCACTTCGGTGACGTATTTGGTGGCCACCCCGGCGCTGGCCATGATCTCGCGGGCCGCCATGGTAATTTCGGCCGTATCGATGCCGTAGGGGCAGAAGACCGAGCAGCGCCGGCATTCCGAGCACTGGTAGAAGTAGGTGTACCACTTCTGCAGCATGTCCTCATCCAGGTCGGCGGCGTCGTTCAATTGCGGGAACATCCGGCCACCGGGGGTGAAATAGCGCCGGTAGACTTTACGCAGCAGCTCGGCTCGGGCGACCGGGAAGTTTTGAGGGTCACCGGTGCCCAGGTAGAACTGGCATTTATCGGTGCAGGCCCCGCAGCGTACGCAGATATCCATGTAGACCCGCAGGGCCGAATTCTTATCCAGCAGTTCCCCAAACTTGGCGATCATTTTCTCCTGCCAATCGGGGACACGTTCGGGAGGTAAATCGATCGCCGTCATATCTTTGGCTTTGCCCGGCCAGCAATTCACCTCAGCGCTGGCATGCTCGCGCAGGTTCGGGGCGGATAACACGCCGTTATGAGCGGGGTCCTTCAGGATGGGAGTTTCGTCAAACTTTGCCATGAATCTATCCTATGATCGGGTACATGCTAAAGCCTGTAAATTCGTTTTGAGCAGGGCTGCGGTCGCCCCACAAATACCGGGATCAACGTACCGGATAATCCTGGGGATTATCGCACCGGATAATCCTGGGGATTATCGCACCGGATAATCCCAGGGATTGACGTAACGTTTGCCCTTTTTCTGGATCTGGTAGGGCTGGTTGCGGCTTGGACTGAAGATCACGCCGCCGGCGTGCAGCAGTTTACTGAAGGGGAAGTAAAGCAATAAAGCCAGCACCAGGCTGTAATGCAGCAAGAACAGCCAATGCTGGGGCGGCGCCACCGGATGGAGGGTCAGCAAGCCCAGGATGAAAGCCTTGACATCGACCAGGTAAACTTTGGCCCAATAGCTGACCAGGATCCCGCTCCCGGCGATCCCACCCAACAGCGCCAGGGCGAAATAATCCGGCAGGTTGGAGATATACAGGCTGCGGGGCAGGGCCAGACGGCGCCAGAGTAAAAACAAGGCCGCGGCCCCAAACAGGTATCCGAACAGCAGCGCCACTGGTTCCATGTATAAAACCAGGCCTGGCACCGGATAAGTGAAGTAGCGCAGATGGCGGAACAGGATCGCAGCCAGGCAAACGTGGAAGATCCAGGCGCCGGTCCACAGTACTTTATCGGCTTTGAATAGATTGGGGAAAATCAACAGGTCGCCTAACACGCGTCCAACCGCTCCGCTTTCTGTGGTCGGCGCGGGGGTGGTGACCCCGGGCAGCGGCATCGGTGTTCGCATATAGCCGATGAATTTCACCAGCAAGCCAAGGATAAAAGTCAGGCCTGCAAAATAGGACAGACCGATGATGAATAAGGATGCCAGATTCCAGATTGCGGTAGCGCTATCCATGCCAACCTCTTGTGAGTTCTTAATTCCCTCGACACAATCACATTTGAAGTGTGTCCAATTTTGGATGTGTGTGGCGGGTACCCGCCACACACATCCAAAATTGGAACTATTTGTTCATGTGACGTGGTCAAAGCAGTTACGATCTTTCGCAAATAGAGGAGCGACCATCTGCAGGTGTGAGCGGTGCAGATCCATCCCGCCACACACCTGAGGATGCATCGCTCCTCCTTTGGTTAGGTTGCTGCGGGTAACCGCCAGGTTATGCTGAATGGCAGCCAATCCGACTGCCAGCCTAGCTGGCAGCCACCAGACTGCCAGCCTGGATATCCCGGGTTTGTCAGGTTACACGCAACCGGTCGGCTTGGGTAAGCCGGCGATTTTGCAGGCCCCTTTGGCAGGCCCGCTGGGGAAAAGTTCGTAGATATACTTGAGCTGAAAGCCGGTCTGCTTGCAAAGTTTGCGGATCATCGGTGCGATCCCAAACTCCTGGTAATAATCGCGCAGGTAGTGGATGACTTTCCAATGGTCCTCGGTCAGGTCGTCCACTTCTTCGGTGTGGGCGATCGCCCTGGCGATCGTTTCGTTCCACAAGGCTGGATCTTGGATGAAACCATCCTCATCAACGTCAACCGGAACTCCCTCTAATTCAACAATAGGCATGATACCCTCCGTAATTTTGTCTTCATGGATCAGCCGGACCTGGATACATGTGCGTCGAGCCTCAGCTGGACCGGAGATCGCGCGAAAACTGGTTTTTTGAAACCGGGCTGATCAGGCTGGACGATTGCTGGGATACGATCAGCCCGGTTTTTCACTGAACTTGCTAACCCAATCAGGCGTCGGGCAACTTAATGAAAGTGGCTCCACCGTAGGAAGTGAACTCCAGGGTGCCGGCATTCACCAGTTCGGTCAAGGCGCCCTTGACGGTGCGGTTGTCGATGCCCAGTCCTTTGGCAACATCCCGGCTGGTCATCATTTTGCCCTTTTTCTTAAAGTACTCGACGATTTGGGTCTTGATATCTTCCATCGTTTGGTCGGTCATCTCGATACCCCTTTACCACTTGAAGGTGGGGGTCGACCGGTAGGTGTCAGGAGCTAAAGTGAAGTCGTCGATAAGCTGGACTGAGAATGGTATGTTGGCGAGTTCAAAGAAGCGTTCCCAACCAATGCGGTCAATCCACTCACCCATTCGCTCGTGTTTCTTGGCGTGGCTGGCCCAGGTCTGGACGATATTGCAAACCGCGTTCGTGACTTCCGGCCAGCGGGGCGGATTGTTGGGCAGGAATGGGATTACCAGGCGGGAGAATTTGGGCGGGGTGCGGGCGCTGGAAATTTTGCCGCCAACCCAGATGGAGACTCCATCACCGATCGGATCGGCCAGCGGCATACCTGGGCACATGGTGTAGCAGTTGCCGCAGTACATGCAGCGCTCTTCGTTTACGGTCAGGGATTTATTCTTCGGATCGGGCCGGATCGCGCCGGTGGGGCAGGCTGCGATCACATTCGGGATCTCGCATTTGGTCTGTACGATTTCGTGTTGGATCGTTGGCGGTTTGCGATGGATGCCCAGGATGGCGATATCCGAGCAGTGCACTGCGCCACACATATTAAGGCAGCATGCCAGGGAGATGCGGCAGTAAGCCGGCAGCTTCCAGTCTGTGAAGTATTCGTACAGATCATCCATGACCGCCTTGACAATCCCAGAGGCGTCCGTGGCGGGCGTGTGGCAATGGATCCAGCCCTGGGTGTGAACCGGATTGCTGATGGCGTGCCCGGTCCCGCCGACTGCAAAGCCGTTGGCTTTAAGATGTGCGATCAGTGGCTCAACCTTCTCAGGGTCCGAGACCAGGAACTCCAGGTTGTGCCGGCTGGTGAAGCGAACGTAGCCGTCGCAAAATTGATCGGCGATTCCGCAAATCTCCCGGATCCAATCGGTGCTGACCAGGCGGCTGGAGCCAACCCGGACGGTGTAGAGAGCCTCGCCCGATTCGGCCACATGTTTCAACAGGCCAGGCTTGACGCGTTCGTGGTATTTCCACTGGCCATAATTCTTCTCGACAACCGGCGGAAGCATATCCCGGTAATTTGGAGGGCCAAAATCAGTCTTGTATTCCATTACTTTACCTCCTCGGGATCCCAGAAGTAGTAGGGGTTGGCACGTGGTACGCGGATCATCTGCGGCACGGGATCGATATCCACAGCCTTCAGGAAGGCGCGCATGCCCAGGCGGTTGATGAGCTCGCCCAGACGCTCACGCATCTTGCCGTTCTCATCCCACCAATCCCAGATCTTTTCAACCAGGTCCTTGAATTCAGTGTAGGGGGGTTCCATCTTCATGAAGGGCACAATCACCCAGGACAGCAGCGCGCCGCGTACGATTGGGGCTTTGCCGCCCACCAGGATGGTGGCGCCGCGTTCTTTACCGATATGGAGGGCCTTGGGCATCAGGTTGATGCAGTGCATGCAGCGGTTGCATTCCGCATCGTCGATGGTCAGGGTCTTGGCAGCCGGGTCGAACAGCATGCAGCCGGTTGGGCAGAGATCGACGACCTCTTCCTGGATGTCGATGCCGTTGCTGGCATAGGCAGCCACCTCGGCCGGGTCGACCTGGATATTGTCTCGCCAGGTGCCCACCACCGAAATATCGGAGCGAGCGACTGAAGCCACGCAGTCGTTCGGGCAGCCGGAGATTTTAATCTTGGATTTGTAAGGGAACATGGGGCGATGGAGTTCGTTCTGGTACTCCATCGTGACGCTGTAAAGCAGATCGAGCGTGTCGATGCAGGCATATTCACAGCGACCAGGGCCTACGCAGCAGCTGGGAGTACGCATGTCGCTGCCGGAGCCGCCCAGGTCGAAACCGATTTCCGCCAGGTCGTCGAAGCAGGGCTGCAAATGATCGGTCGGCGCGCCGAGCAGGATGATATCGCCGGTGGCGCCGTGCATGTTGGTCAGGCCGCTGCCGTGCTTGTCCCAAACGTCGCAGAGCTGGCGCAGCTTGTCTGTGGTGTAGAACCAACCCGAGGGCTGGTTGACCCGGAAGGTGTGAAATTCTGCAATTGCCGGGTATTCTTCCGGCAGGTCGGAATAGCGGCCGATCACCCCGCCGCCGTAACCGCGTACGCCGACGATGCCGCCGTGTTTCCAGTGGCCAATTCGATCGTGATATGACTGTTCAAGTTGGCCCAGCAGATCTTTCGCTGCATCTTTCTTTTCGGCGGCCCGCTTGATCTCGGTCACGAAGCTCGGCCAGGGCCCATGTTCGAGTTCGTCTAACATCGGGGTTTTGGATTCTGTCATAATGGTTTCACCTCCAAATTGCGAGCTTTGTCGTTGTGCTGGTCCGTATCCTACGGCAGGCAGAGCGGGTGAGTTCTCTGCCTGCCGAGTTCATTGTCCTGAGATAGCTGAACGTTGAGGCTGACCGGCCAGCATGGTTTTCCTATCGACGGATTTGCTGCGGTCATGCCTCACAGCCCGTTTATGGTGACTAGAGGCTGGTGGGGAACAGCCAGCCGAAGATCAGCCAGGAAACAACCAGGGCCAGCAGGGTGTTGAAGACGGTCACGATCAGGTAAACGATGACCGGCGACCAGCCCATCTTCTTCATCTCGCCCACCGAGAGTTCCAGGCCCATGCACACGAAAGCCAGACAAAATGCCCAGTCTTTCATGCCTTTTATTGCGTTGGATACATCACCACCCTGGATAATACCGAAGGTGAAGAGCAGGGAGGCCAGGATGAAGCCCAGGACGAACTTCGGGAAACGCTTCCAAATGACCGAGGCGCTCGGTTTTTCTTTCTTACCCTCCACCACGGTGGTGAAGTACAGCGCCAGGCCGAAGGCCACGAAGCCGATCAGAGCGTTCTGGGTCTGCTTGACGATCGAGGCGATCTGCTGAGCGGTCTCGCCATAGATCGTGCCGGCGCCGACCACCGCAGCGGTCGTATCGACGTTGCCGCCGAACCAGGCGCCTGCCACAGCTTCAGGCATATTGATGGCGCCCGCAATCAGGGGGGCGATAACCATCAAGGGCAGGGCGGTAATGATGACCAGGGCGGTCACATAGGTGATCTCTTCCTTCTTGGCGAGCACCGAGCCAGCGGCAGCGATCGCTGCTGACACACCGCAGATGGAGACGGCGGTGGACATAACCGCTTTCAGGGTGTCGGGCAGGCCGAACTTGCCGGACAGCCACCAGGAGAAGAAGTACACCGAGGTGACCATGATCAGGCCCTGGATGATGGCGCCAGAAGCGGCCGTGACGATCACTTTGAAGCTGATGCCGGCGCCCAGCATAACCAGGCCGACCTTGAGGAACAATTCGGTGCGGAAACCCTTCTTGAGCGGATCATAAGCGCCCACGGCCTTGAGCAGCCAGTTGGCGATCAAGCCGATCAGGGCGGCCCACAGCGGGTATTCCAGCACTTTTCCGGGGATGCCGAAGGGCAGGTCGGCGCCGTAAACCTGGTATTTGGCCCAACGGGCTACGAATGCCAGGACGACGACCAGTGCAACACCGATCCACATGCCGACGGCGCTGCTGCCGGCAGGCGTTTCAGGGGCTTTTTTGACGGTTGAAGTAGACATGTCTATTTCTCCTTAATTCCTCGGTTGCCCTAGAAGGTCATCCATGCGGGACTGATGACGCCGACCATCGCCAACAGCATCAGGGCGAAGGCTATGATGACGGAAAGCCAATCTTCATTGATTTTCATGGCAATTTCTCCTGAACGAAGTTTGTGGGCCCTCTCTCGGCCCTTTGCAAGGATTTGGGTAATTTAGTTCTCGAACGGACGTTTGAATCTGGTGGTTTTTCTGGCTTGGGTTCGCTACCATCCGGGCATCCTTTCCAGAAATAGAATGCCAGATTGTGGTATTTCTTGGTCTCCCTCACACCTCCTTCAATGGATCCGCCCCCGCTTTCCGGATCATCCCAGCCGGTTGTCGTTCAAAAAATAATGCCATGGATGTACAAACGGCCGATAAGCATCGGTTTCAAAGAGTTCTGTAATTATTGTATATAAATTCACAATGAATTGGAATAAGGCAATCCCTTATCTTCCTTAAGGAAAGTCTTAGATGAGTTAAGCCGTGGCTTATATGCCCGGAGCCTGGCTTTCGATACAATTATTATGGTAGACAAGTGAAAAATGGAACAATAACTAACCCATAGGAGCGTGAGGATGAATGCACCTGAAGTCCATGCTGTCCCCGTCGATCAGGCGCTGGAAGCGTTCGCCAGTCACATGCAAAACGGGCTAACGGAAGCCGAAGCGCAGGCCCGCCTGGCAAAATATGGGCGCAATGAACTGGTCGAGCGCCCAAGGCCGGGTTTTCTCAAAATGCTGCTGGACCAGTTCAACAACTTCCTGGTCATCATCCTGATCCTGGCGGCCGTGATCTCGCTCTTTCTGGGTGAGGTGGTGGACGCCAGTGCGATCATGGCCATTGTGATCCTCAATGCCGTTCTGGGCGTAATTCAAGAATCGAAGGCCGAGCAGGCTTTGGCTGCTTTAAAAAAGATGGCGGCGCCATCCGCCATGGTCCTGCGCTCGGGACACCGGGTGACCATCCCGGCCGTCGAGCTTGTCCCGGGCGATGTCGTCATGCTGGAAGCCGGCAATTACGTCCCGGCCGACCTGCGCCTGCTGGAAACCATCAATCTCAAGATTGAAGAAGCCTCGCTGACCGGGGAATCGGTCCCGGTCAATAAGGATGCCCGCCTGGTGCTCGATCGGGAAATCCCCCTCGGAGACCGTAAGAACAGCGCCTTTATGGGCACACTGGTCAGCTACGGCCGTGGGATTGGGTTGGTGTTCTCGACCGGGATGCATACCCAGATCGGGATGATCGCGGAGATGCTCCAGTCCTATGAAGAAGAAGACACTCCGCTGCAGCGCAAGCTCGATCAGCTTGGCAAGGTGCTGGGAATCGTCTCGCTGGCGATTTGCGGCATCATTTTTTTGTACGGCATTATCCGGGATACCGATCCGGGGATGGCTTTCACCGCCGGGCTGGGGGCTTATCTGGCGGCCCACGATCGTGACATTATCGAATTGTTCATGACGGCGGTAAGCCTGGCGATCGCGGCGGTACCGGAAGGTTTGCCGGCGGTGGTGACGATTTGCCTGGCCCTGGGAATGCAGCGCATGGTGAAACGGCACAGCCTGATCCGTAAATTGCCCGCGGTTGAAACCCTGGGCTGCGCAACAGTGATCTGCTCCGATAAAACCGGTACGCTGACCCAAAATGAGATGACGGTAACCCAGGGTTGGAGCGGAGGCCGGGCCTTTTTGATCGGCGGTGAGGGCTATAACCCGCTGGGAGCCTTTACGGATTTCAACGGCGGCGAATTCAAGCCCCAGCAGGACGGCCCGGTCAATTTACTGCTGCACGGGGCCTTATTATGCAGCGACGCCCGCCTGGAAAAAAGCGGCCTGGAAAATGGCGAGACCACCTGGCGCATGGTCGGCGATCCGACCGAAGGGGCCCTGGTGGTGGCGGCTGCCAAGGCTGGTCTGGATCCCGATACAGTCAATCAAAAATACCGGCGCGTTCAGGAGCTGCCGTTCGATTCGGAACGCAAGCGCATGCTGACTGTCCATGAAGTGCCCCCGGATGAGGCGCTTGGCCTGAACGGCGCGCCTCTGGTGGCAATGGTCAAGGGCGCCCCGGACATCGTGCTCGATTATTGTGACGCCATCCGTTCGAACGGAAAGGTCCATCCCCTGACCGGGGTAGAGCGTGAGTGCATCCTGGGGGCCAACCAGGAGATGGCCTGCCAGGCGCTGCGGGTCTTAGGCGTGGCCTACCGCCCGCTGTATGAACTGCCAGACCCCGAGCGCCTGCAGGAAATCGAACAGGATCTGGTATTTGTCGGCCTGCTGGGTATGATCGATCCGGCCCGCCCGGAGGTCAAGACCGCCGTGCAAACCGCCCGCCGGGCCGGTTTGAAGAGCGTGATGGTCACCGGGGATTATCGTGATACCGCAGTCGCGATTGCGGATGAGATCGGAATGCTCTCGCCGGGCGGCCTCGTGCTGACCGGGGCCGAGCTGGATAAGCTCAGTGATGAAGAATTGACCGGCCTGGTTGATGAGGTGGATGCTTACGCCCGGGTTTCCCCGCAGCACAAGATGAAAATCGTGGAAGCGTTCAAAGCCCGCGGCCATGTAGTCGCTATGACCGGGGATGGCGTCAATGATGCGCCGGCCCTGAAGCGCGCCAACATCGGGGTCGCCATGGGCATCACCGGCACGGACGTGACCAAAGAAACCGCCGATATGGTCCTGACGGACGATAACTATGCCAGCATCGTCTCCGCAATCGAAGAAGGCCGGATCATCTATTCGAACATCCGCAAATTTGTGTTCTACCTGATTTCGTGCAACGTGGGTGAGATCCTGGTGATCTTCTTTTCCATGCTGGGCGGACTGCCAATTCCCCTGACGCCGATTCAGCTCTTGTGGCTTAACCTGGTGACGGATGGGGCCCCGGCCCTGGCTCTGGGCCTGGAGAAAGGTGATCCAGATATTATGAAACGCCCGCCGCGCCCGCCAAAGGAGCCGGTCATTAACCGGGAGATGCTGACCGGGATCATCGTGCAGGCGATCGTCATGACGACCGCAGTCCTGCTGGCTTTTATCTATGGGCTGAATCGTTTCCCCGGGAACCTGGTTGCCGCTCAAACCGTGGCTTTCACCACCCTGGTTGTATCTGAGTTGCTGCGGGCTTTCACGGCCCGTTCGGAATATTATTCTGTGTTGAAAATTGGGCTGGCGTCCAATCGCTGGATGCTCTACGCGGTGGGCAGTTCGCTGTTCTTGCTGTTGCTCGTCCTGTATGTGCCGTTCTTGCAGACCTTTTTTGGCACCGTCGGCCTGTCCTGGCAGGACTGGCTGGTCATGCTGCCGCTGATGCTGATGGCATCGGTTGCCGCAGAAATTACCAAAGCCGTCCTTGGCAAGCGCAGTTTACAGGCTACCGGCTTGCAAACTGCCGGAGATTGATCTCGCTGTTGCTTAATAAAAGATTGTACGCGGGGAAAGCCTCCACGTACAATCTTCTGGAGATGTGTAAGTGTGGTGTTCTGTTTGGGCGGTATTTATCGCTCAAACAGAACCTCCCATCCCTTAGACTTTTTGTTTTTGCCGCTGGTCCCGGTAGCGCTTGTAAAACTCAAACAACAGCAGGATGAGCCCCAGGCCGCCGACCAGGAAACCCAAAAACTGGGTATACAGGCTGACCCAGGCGAGCAAAATAAAATCCGCGCCTGCCAGGAGCAGCCAGGCAGCCATCAGGTTCCAGTTTTTCTGCAGGGCATTCGAGGCGCCAAAACCAAGTAGAATGAACAGAAGGCCCACATAAATCTGGGTTTGCGGCAGTTCGAACAAATTAAGATCCAGGGCCCAGGCCAGGATCAAAAGACCCCCGATGACCAGCGGCACCAGGGTCAGCGCCAGGCCGACCATGCCCCAGGAAGATCGGCTGGATTTGTGTGGTGCCGGTTTTGGTTTGACAACAGCCCGTTTTGCCATGGGTCACTCCTCTGGGACGTTCGCCCCTAGATACATTTTTTTGGATAAGCAGCCTGACAATGGTTTTTTTCTTTCGCCAAATATTCTATTGGTACGCCTGAGTAGTTGGACAAGGTCAGATTAAAAAATGACCCGGAATTTTGGGTGGGTGTGGCAGGCAGTTGCCTGGCCCGCATGCATCAACAACCACATACCCTTTCGAATTTTCGTATAGATACCAAATGTGACATTGTCAGGGTAGATACATAAAGTTTAATCTCATTGTGAAGGTTTAATCAAGGTACCAATCGTCATGCAAAAGATCATACAATGGTTCGAACGGATCCAACCGCGCGGTTTTTCCACCCAAGCCCGATCTCCCCGGCGTCCATATAAGTTGTTCCAGATCGAATCAGCGCTCAGTTGCGGGCTTTCCTGCGTCATGTGCCCGTGGACGAGTTTACGCGCCCTCCGCCGGGGTGATGCGTTGGGATACCTTCGAGAAAATCGCGGCCAGTTTTCACCTGGTGGAGGGCGTTGATCTGACCGGTGGCGGCGAACCATTACAAAACCGGGCCATTCCAGAGATGACGCGGATCGCCAAACAGGCCGGCTGCCAGGTGGGCTTCAGCACGAATGGGATGCAGCTCACCCGTGAACTGGCCCAAAAGCTGGTCAATACCGGCCTGGATTGGATTTCTTTCTCGGTTGATGCCGCAGACGCCGAGACCTACAACCGGATCCGCCAGGGGGCTAACTTCGAGACCGTGATGGAGAATATCCGCGGCCTGGGGGAGGTCAAACGCGCCCAGGGCAGCCAATCGCCGGAAATCATGATGGTTTTCGTAATGATGGTGGGAGAGCACGAAAATTACCGCCAGCTGCCCGATTTCATCCGCCTGGCGAGTTCGCTGGGAGTTCGAGCAGGTGATCGCCAAGAACCTGGACGTGATCATCAAGGATGGCGATGACCAGCGGCGTTTGTTCAGCCACACCGGCCCACCGGGGGAGGAGATCGTGGCGGTGATGGAGGCAGCTCGCCGGCAAGCCAGAGAATTGGGAGTCGGGCTGCGGGTCTATGAAATGCAGCCCCACGAACAAACGATCTGCGAACATAATCCGGTCCAGAGTCTGTTTTTTAACTGGGAAGGCCAGGTTTCGCCTTGCATCACGCTGAGTTATGCGGATAGCCGATATTTTGACGGCCAGATGGTACATGTGCCCTGCCTGCATTTTGGGGATATCCGCCAGCAAGCGCTGCCGGAGATCTGGGAAAGCCCGGCCTATCGCGCCTTCCGGCAGGCATTCGAGGACCGCCTGCGCTGGCAGCGGCATTCGCTGATGGATATGATGCTGGATGGAGCGATCGATGAGCTTCCGGAAATACCATCGGCGCCCGAGAGCTGCCGCAGTTGTTATTACCTGTATGGGGTGTAAACCATTCGCTATGTTATTGGAGAAATTTGGTGGTTGCACTGGCTGGTTAGACTGCAGTAAACTGTGATCGGCTCCCCCCACCCCAGCCCGCCCCCCAGGGGCGGAGTTAAGACAAAATTTAGGGCTCGCAGGGGCAATTTGCCCCTGCGAGCCCTAAATTTTGTCTCTATCTTTTCCGTCCCAGCTGCGAAGCACCGAGGGAAATTCACAAGGAAGGCGTGAATGTTCGGATACGACAGTTAAGTGCTATCGTACCACTGGCTTTTTGCCAGCACAAACACCCAATTTCAGCTCTATTCTGGTTGCTATTGTGCAGTTTGCACATTTTCCCGGCGAAATTTCGTAAGATTTGTATGGATTCCATATCTTGCCCAAACGGGTATTTTTTCCTATAATTTAATATTGTTCTGAGATGGCTCAAGTTCAATCAGGAATGGAAGGAAAACCGGTGTGCGAGTGGGGAGTCAACTCCCGGCTGGCATGATTTTCCTTATCCCAATCTTTGAGCTGTCGAGTTCTTCCACTGCCGTGCATCACGCCCAAACATAACTGCGGTCCACTCAGGTCAGTGTCAGGCGCGTTCAGACATTCCGTCTGGCTGCCGGGCTGACAGTGCAGGTTAGAAAAGGAGGTGTACCCCGAATCCATTGATGCATGTATCTGAGAATTCAATTAATTTTGAACGTACGATCGAAACGCCAATCGCCTTAGAAGGAGAAGAAAATGTCGCGTAAATTGATGAGCATCTTTAGTATTTTGGTGGTTCTGTCGATGGTCCTGGCGGCCTGCAGCACGACCACACCGGAATCGGCCACGACCGCGCCGACCGAAGCCATGGCCGAGCCAACTGAGGCTATGGCCGAACCGACCGAAGCCATGGCCGAACCGACCGAAGCCATGGCGGAACCAACCACCAGCGGTGGGACACCGGCGGCGGCAGCGCCAGCGGGTGGTGAGGCCCAAACTGCTGAACCGGTCGGTTATGGCACGGTTGTCCAGCGTATCCTGGACCGGGGTAAAGTGATCTGCGGCGGCCGGACAGACCTGGCCGGTTTCGGCTACCTGGATGATTCGGGCCGCAACATCGGTTTTGATATTGATGTCTGCCGGGCGGTCGCGGCCGTCCTGTTGGGCGACCCCGAAGCGGTTGAGGTTGTGCCGCTGAGCGCAGCCGAACGTGGACCGGCCCTGCAAACCGGAGAAGTGGATATCCTGTCCCGCAACGCCACCTGGACCAGCAGCCGCGACGTCCAATGGGGCAATTTTACCTGGATCATGTTCTACGACGGCCAGGGATTCATCGTGCCGGTCGACAGCGGCATCGAAACCATTGAGGATCTGAACGGCGCCACCATCTGTGTCACCAGCGGTACGACCACCGAGCTGAACCTGGCGGACGCTTTCCGCCAGCGCGGCCTGGACTTCACTCCGGTGACCTTCGAAGATACGGCTTCTGTCTACAGCACCTATGAAGACGGCCGCTGTGACGCGGCTACCAGCGATAAATCTCAGCTGGCGGCAGTCCGCTCCGGTTTTGCTGATCCGGCTGCTCACAAGATCCTGCCGATCACGATTTCGAAAGAACCGCTTACGCCGGCCGTTCCTTCCGGCGACGACAAGTGGTTCGACATCGTCAAAGTCACCCTGTTTGGCCTGATCAACGCCGAAGAGCTGGGTGTGACCCAGGCCAACGTCGCCGACATGGCGACCAGCGACAACGTCGAAATCCGGCGGCTGGTGGGGGCAGAAGGGGATTGGGGCCAGGCTGATCTGGGCCTGGCGCCGGATGCCCTGGTCACCGCGATCCAGGCGGTGGGGAATTACGGCGAGATTTACGATCGCTACATGGGTCCGAATGGAGACGCTTTTACCCTCGACCGCGACCTGAACAATCTGTGGACTAATGGCGGCTTGGTTTACGCTCCGCCGTTACGCTGAGTAAAAGCTGCTACGTTGAGTTCTAGCCCATCCTAAGAATCGTTGGCTATCGCTGCCTGAATTCCAGCGCAGCGATAGCCAACCCCTACGCATTTGTAAACTGGGGCGCGTGAACCAGCTTGCAGCAGGATGGCGCCTGTGGGGTGTTCCACATACTTGAAAATGTCACCTGAATAAGAGCGCGTGTTCTTCAACTGTGGCATTGGCAAGTCAAGCCGGGACACCTCTTTGAGGGTTCAATCCGATGTCTTCAGAACAACCTTCACCGTCCGTAATTCAAATCAATACCGAGCCGCCGCCCTTCTGGCGGGATGAACGCGTGCTGCGGGTGGCCGCCCAGGTGATCTCGGCCATCGTGATCATTGGGTTCCTGATCTGGCTGGTCAATAACGTCATCGCCGCCGCCGCCCAGCGCGGGCTGAACCTGGGCTTCGGGTTCCTGACTGGCGAGGCCGGATTCCCGATCGGCGAGACTGACCTGGCCTATACCCCGGAAAAATCCTTTGCGTTTGCATTCCTGGTGGGCGTGGTCAATACCCTCAAGGTTTCCGTGATAGGGATCATCCTGGCGACGATCCTGGGCACCTTCGTTGGGGTGGCGCGCCTGTCCACCAACTGGCTGGTCAGCCGGATTGCCCTGGCCTTCATCGAGCTCCATCGCAATATTCCGCTGCTGGTTTTGTTGTACCTGTGGTACAGCGGCGTATTTATCAAGCTGCCGCGCGTCAAGGACAGTTTTGTCTGGCCAGGGCCAACCTACATTAACCAGCGCGGGATCTACTTCACCTGGCCGCTCTGGAATGAGAACAGCCCGCTGTTCCTGATCCTGACCGGGCTGGGAATCGTGCTGGCGATCATCGCGTTTATCTGGCTGCGCCGCATCCGGGAGGCGACCGGCCGCTCAACCTATTTTGGGGCGGTCAGCATCGCCCTGCTGCTGCTTTTCCCCCTGGTGGGCCTGGTCATCAGCGGCGGCCATCCGTTCGCGCTCGAAACGCCCACCCTGCAGGGATTCAACTTTCAGGGCGGGCTGCATCTCACCCCGGAATTCACCGCCCTGCTGATCGGCCTGGTCACCTACACTGCGGCTTTCATCGCCGAGGTGGTCCGGGCGGGGATCCAGGCCGTCTCGCGCGGCCAGCTGGAAGCCGCCTCGGCCTTGGGTTTGAAGACTTACCAGGTGTTAGGCCTGGTGATCATGCCCCAGGCGCTGCGGATCATTATCCCGCCTTTGATCAGCCAGTACCTGAATCTGACCAAAAACTCGAGTCTGGCGATTTTTATCGGTTACCCGGAATTATTCTTTATGGGCAAGACAACCATCAACCAGGCCGGGCGGGCCGTGCAGGTCTTTGTGCTGGTTGTTCTGGTTTACCTGACGATGAGCCTGTTCACATCCTTTATCCTGAACATCTATAACCGCCGGATCCAGCTGGTGGAGAGGTGAGCGCCATGACAACCATTACAGAAGAAATTCGGCCCCCTGAGGCCCTGGGGGTTGTCGCCTGGTTGAAAGAAAACCTGTTCAGCAACTGGTACAACAGCCTTTTGAGCATTGTCTCACTGGTATTCATCGTGTGGGCGATCCAGGCTGTGGTGAAATGGGCCCTCTTTTCGGCCGATTGGCGGCCGGTGACCAGCAGCCCGCTGCTGTACCTGGTTGGCCAGTACCCGCGCGAGCAGATCTGGCGGCTGGGGGTGGGCGTATTGATGACCACTTTCCTGATCGGGGTCAGTTGGCGGATATGGGGCGGGATCATGCGCACATTTGCGTTCGTGTACATGCTCTTTCTGGTCGCGATCGCGGCCTGGCCATCTCAGGGGGCCTCTTTTACCGTGAGCATGCGGATCGCTTTGGTCGCCAACCTGGCGGTGATCCCGCTCGGTTACTGGATCGGGAGCATGAAATGGATGCGCGGCTGGGTGGTGCTGGTCGGCTGGCTGGTCGCTCTGGTGGTGAGCGCTGTGCTGATGAATGGCGTGGGTTCCATCTCCTGGCTGCCGGTCGTGCCTACTGGCATGTGGGGCGGCCTGCTGGTCACCATGATCCTGGCGGTAGGCGGCATCGTCCTGTCTTTCCCGATCGGGGTGCTGCTGGCGCTGGGGCGGCGTTCGTCCCTGCCGGTGGTCAGCATCTTCAGCACGATTTTCATCGAGGTGGTGCGCGGGGTGCCCTTGATCGGCATCCTGTTCCTGTCGTCCCTGATCCTGCCGCTGTTCCTGCCGCCGGATGTGCGCATCGACCGCCTGCTGCGCGCCTTGATGGGCATGACCCTGTTCTCAGCCGCTTATATGGCTGAAAACGTGCGCGGCGGCCTGGCTGCGGTGCCGGCAGGCCAGACTGAGGCCGCCAAGGCCCTGGGACACAGTAATTTTCAGATTACCCTGCTGATCGTGCTGCCGCAGGCCCTGCGGGCGGTCATCCCGCCGATCGTGGGCCAGTTTATCAGCCTGTTCAAGGATACGACCCTGGCGTCCGGGGTGGCGGTGTTGGAACTGTTGAGCGTTGGGCGGTCGATCGTCCAGGCTAACCCCGAATTTATCCGGGCCCAGATGGAGATGCTGGTGTTTATCGCGGCGGTCTTCTGGATCTTCAGCTACCTGATGTCTTTCGCCAGCCAGCGGTTGGAAGTGGCCCTGGGCGTGGGCCAGCGTTAAACCAGGCGAAATCAGGCGCAGTGAACCATTCGCCAGTGATCCGTTAATCTATCAAATGATGGAAGTTCAAGATGAACGATCAAGCCAAACAACCGGATGGGCCAGCCAGCGAACCTCCGATCATTATTGCCCAGGACGTTCATAAATGGTTTGGGAATTTTCACGCCCTGCGAGGCGTGAGCCTGGAAGTCAACCGGGGCGAGGTGGTGGTGATCTTTGGACCCTCGGGCTCGGGTAAATCCACCTTTATTCGCACGATCAACCGCCTGGAAGAACACCAACGCGGCCATATTATCGTGGACGGGATCGAGCTGACCCACGATATTCGCAATATCGAGAAAATCCGGGCAGAAACCGGGATGGTTTTCCAGCAGTTCAATCTTTTCCCGCACCTGACGGTGCTGCAGAACGTTACCCTGGCGCCCATTTGGGTGCGCAAATGGAAGAAGAAGAAAGCGGAAGAGGTCGGGATGCAGCTGCTTGAGCGGGTGGGCATCCCGGAACAGGCCGAAAAATTCCCAGGCCAGCTTTCCGGCGGGCAGCAGCAGCGGGTGGCGATCGCCCGGGCCCTGGCGATGCAGCCCAAAATCATGCTGTTCGACGAACCGACCTCCGCTCTGGACCCCGAAATGATCAAGGAAGTGCTGGATGTAATGGTCGAGCTGGCCCGGACCGGCATGACCATGCTGGTGGTGACTCACGAGATGGGGTTCGCCCGGGCGGTGGCCCACCGCATGTTCTTCTTCGATGCCGGCCAGATCGTCGAGCGCGGCACCCCGAAAGATATTTTCAACAACCCGCAGGAGGAGCGCACCAAGCTGTTCCTGTCCCAGATCCTCCAGCACTGAGGCTGATGAGCTCAACAGCTCCTTTTGGATTTTAAGGGAACTTTTCCTGGGCTGTCTTGGAAATAGGTCAGATTTTCATGCTTGTGGGTGGGCTGCGCCCATGCTCGCTCTTTGGGGATTCCTGTGGTGCTACCCCCAAATCTGGGACCCTCTCACAGAGATTCCGTAAGAACCTTTTCTTGTGTTCAGGTTAATTCAAAAAAAACACAGCCGGGGCGGTGGTCACCATCGCCCCGGCTGCTTGGAGGAGGAGAAAATAAGAAGTTGTTCATCGCGGTTTGGTTTTGAGGTTATGGCCCGGCCACTTCACGCGGCCATTCCAGGATAAACCGGGCGCCGCCGCCGGGCGCGTTTTCCGCCCGCACAGAGCCGCGCTGGGCCTGCACCAGGCTGGCGACGATCGAGAGACCCAGGCCGCTGCCGCCTTCGCTGACGCCCCGGCCGCGGTAAAAGCGCTGGAAGATGTGCGGCAGGTCTTCGGGATCGATGCCCGGGCCGTTATCTTCCACCACGATCCGGACCGTTTGTCCGTCCTGGCTGGCGGACATGCGCACCGTGCTGCCGGACGGGCAGTAGCGGATGGCGTTGTCCAGCAGGTTGCCGAGCACCAGCTCCATGCGGGCCCGGTCGCACACCAGCCGCACAGGCTCTTCCGGCGGGTCGAAAACCAGCTCGATGCCCTGATTGGCCGCGGCCAGGCGGAAAGGCGCGGCCGCAGCTGCCAGCAGCTCCTGCAGATCCTGTTCTTCCAGGTCGAGATCCGCCAGCCCGGCCTCGGTGCGGGAGAGATCCAATAAATTCTGGGTGATCCATTCCAGTCGGCTGACCTGGGCCTGGCTTTCCTGCAGGAATTCAGCCTGGGCCTGCGGGTCGCCGGCCGCCGGGCCCTGTAACAGGGTGATGAAGTTCTTCAGGGCCGTGATCGGGGTGCGCAGCTCGTGGGACGCGTCGGCGATGAAGCGCCGCAGGGCGTCGCGCTCGGACTCCAGTTCCTGGAAATTGGTCTGGAGCTGGTCGGCCATCTGGTTGAACTGGCGGGCCAGGTCGCCGATCTCGTCCTGCGAATGGATCTCAGCCCGGATGCTCAGGTCGCCGGCGCCCATCTGGCGGGTGGTCTCGTTCAGATTTTTCAACGGCGAGGCCAGTCGCTGGCTGATCCCGGATCCCAACAGGGCCGCCAGAAAAGCCGCTCCGATCCCGGCCAGCAGCAGGGCATGCCGGGTGGCGCCCAGGGCATCTTCCGCCAGGTTGGGCGCGGCGCTCAGTTCAACGTAGCCGACCGGCTGGCTGGCGCTGCCAACCGGCTCGGTGACGACCACATCCGAGCGGGAGATGGCCGTATTTTGTGGGCTGGTGGTGGCTTTGGGGCTGGTTTCGTTAGGGGATTCAACCTTTTGAAAGCTCAGGCGCATCCCCCAGGGGGTGTAATAGCGCCGGATGATGGTCAGCGAGCTGCCCTCCGGCAGGGATTCGAGCAGGGTTTGGCCATAGGCTTCGTCCCGGTTCTTCTGAGGCAGCATCATCATGTTCAGCCAATCGGACTGGCTGCCGGGTACCCCGGCGCGCTCACCGGGCGAGGCGATCCAGACCATTTCCGAGTCAGCGTCCGGCACGCCCGAGTTAACCAGTATGCGGCCATTTGAATCAAAAAAGCGGACCCGCAGATTGCCCAGGAATGAGGCGCTTTGGGCCAGCTGGTCGAGCGAGCGCTGGTCGACTCCCGGCCAGAAATAGGGAGCAGCCTGGCCGGCAATCACCTGGGCGTTGGCCTGGATATCGGCCAGTTCGCGCTGGCGGGCATACCGGCGGACGATCTCAGCCGACAGAAACCCGACCACGCTGACCGTCACGACGGCCAGCAGGACGTAACTGCCGATCAATCGCCAGCGAATGGAATGAAACAGGCCTCTCATCAGTGTATCTGGTCCTAAAGTTTATCTATCGAATTAGCTTATGTGCTGCGGTACCGCAGCACATAAACTAATTTCGATAGTCAGTCATCCTAATTCTCAGGCGTCGCCGCCGCCCGGCCAACCGGGAACCGTGCTGTCGTTGTTATTCGGGGTTGACTGTGGGTTGATCGGGGGATGGCCCTGCGGCAAACCGCTGGAGACGTTGCTGATGGAAACGCCCAGGTAAGCTGCGCCGGCCTGGTTCGGGTTCTCTCCCAGGGTTACGGTGATCGACAGGCTGTCCGCCTGGCCGGAACGATACACGGTCAGGGTGACCTGGTCGCCCGGTTTGTGGCTGGCGATGGTATCGACCAGCGCCTGGGCGTCGGTGACCGCCTGGCCGTCTACTGCCGTGATCACGTCATTGACCTGCAAACCGGCCTGGGCTGCCGGGGTCCCGCTGATCACGTCACCGATCACCACAGCCTGGCTGACGCCGTTCGGCAGGCTGGGTAACATTTGCCCGAACGGCTGGCCGTTGAAGGGCTGAGTTTGGCCGTTGTCGCCGTTGCCCGGGTTTTGGAAGTAGGGCATCGGGCCGTTTTGCTGGCCCGGGTTGGCGTAGTAAATCCCCAGGAAGGCTTTGCCGGGGGTATCGGGATTTTCGCCCAGGGTCACCTGGATATCGCTGGTCTGGGCAGCGCCGGATTTTTGCACGCTGAGATTGACTGTGTCATTGGGCTGGTACTGCTGGATGAGATCGCCCAGGGTATTGTCGGCGTTCACTTCCTGGCCGTCTACTGCCAGGATCGTATCGCCGGCCTGCAGGCCGACCTTGGCCGCCGGGCTGTCTGCGATCACCTGGGTAACCTGGGCCCCGGCGCCGGTCGCGGTTTTGCCGTTGAAGTTCGGCTGGAAGCCGCGCAGGTCCTGCCCGCCCGTCAGGCAAGGGACGATCCCAAGGTAAGCGACCCCGTTATTATCACCCAGGGTGATCGAGAAATTGCGGGTTTCATCGCCGTGCAGCACGGACAGGCTGACCACGTCGCCGGGTTTGGCCTGGGCCAGCTGGGCTTTCAGATCCTGAAAAGTGTTCAGGGTTTGATCGTTGAAGCTTAATAAGATGTCGCCCCGCACGAGGCCGGATTGGGCGGCCGGGCCGCCGGCGGCCACCTCGGCTACCAGGATGCCGTTTTGCGCATCGGGATTTGCAGCCTGCAGCGAAAACGCGGCCTCAACCGGCCGGGCTTTCAGGGTCAGGTAGGCGATCGTCCCCCCGGCCAAAAGGCCGACTCCCAGGACGACAAAGAACGCCAGCACGCCGGCGAGTATGGCTAGCCATCGTTTATTCATAGAAACTTCTACCTCCAAAGATTGTTTATGTCGTTAAATTATCCATCAAAATGGATTCTGATTGCAGTTGCCTGCAGCCTCCATTTTATTGGATTGAAGTTGTGTTGATTTTGAGATTTGGTTAAGATATCGCAACAATTCGCTGGTTTGGGACCGTTATTCCGGCGGCTCGAATTTGTAGCCCATCCCGCGCACGGTCACAATCCAGCGCGGCTCGGCCGGATCTTCTTCCAGCTTCTCGCGCAGGTGACGGATGTAAACGTCCACGGTGCGCTCGCTACCGATATCCCCGCTGTAGCCCCAGATCGCTTCCAGGATCGCTTCCCGGCTGGAGGGCCGGTTGGGCCGGCTGACCAGGTAGCGCAGCAGCCTGAACTCAGTTGGCGTCAGGTAGACCTGCTCGCCATCCCGGGTTACCCGCAGTTGTTCCAGGTCCAGCTCGATAGCGCCGAAATCGATTTTTTCCCCCTGGCTCACTTCCGAGAGTTCGCCGTACGCCCGCCGGATCAATGCCCGGATGCGGGCGATCAATTCGCGCAGGTTGTACGGCTTGACAACGTAGTCGTCCGCCCCCAGCTCCAATCCCAGGACTTTATCGATCGGTTCATCCCGGGCAGTCAGCATCAGGATCGGCATGCGCATGCCTTCGGAGCGCAGGATCCGGCAGACATCAAACCCGCTGATCCCCGGCAGGCGAATATCCAGGAGGATGCAGTGCGGATCTTCTTTGCGGGCTGCCTCCAGGGCGTCTTCGCCCGTTTCCGCTACCAAAACGGCAAAACCTTCTGCCTTCAGGCCATACTCCAGGCCGCGTGCCACAGCCCGCTCATCTTCTACGATCAGGATTTTTTCGCCACTCATACTTCACTCGTGATTGGATTTTAAATTTGGCTCTTCAGGAAATTCTGTTAGAAATCCCGGATTCGGGGGTGCGAGCGTGCGATCGCACGCTCACACCCCCAAATCTGGAATACCCCCACAGGCATTACCGTAGATCCAAAAATATTTGTGTCTTGTCGGTATGATCATACCCGATCTTGGCTAACTTGTGAGCCCATTTCGCAAAGAATATTGTGTCTATCCTTGATAGAATTCATTTACATCTCATCGGTTCGGGCATTACTTCCCTTTCAGTTTCCTTAGTTCTTTTTCGGTTAATGCCCGCAGTGTTGTACAATACCCACCAGTAAAGATCGTCAGGGCGAGGGGTCAGTGGAGGCGGTATCGGCTCAAATTGAACCAAATCAAACAGGCGCCGATCTCAGCAAAAACCATCTCGACCATTTCGCCGGTCGTCTCCGGACAAGGCAGCTAAAGGAAACAACGATGAAGCCGATCAATCAGTATCTCAACGCGAGCCCCAATCCGCCCATGCGCATCAGCCTGATCCTGATCGTGGCCACGAGCTTGCTCTACATTTTGGCTTTTATCCCGCTCTACCGGGTGATCTCACTGGCTGTGGTGGCGCTGGTCATCGTACCCGTATTGATCGCCGCCGGCACCTTTGGCTGGTGGGGCGGTTTGATCGGCAGCGTGACGGCGCTGTTGGTCAATTACATTCTGTTTAATTTGGTTAACGGCAGCCAGCCTTCGTTTTTGACCGATCCTTACTTCTGGATTGCTCACACGGTCTTCATTATCGTGGGCGTGGCGGTGGGATACATGCAGAGCATCCTGACCGCCTTACGGCATGATATGCATATGCGGACGGTGGCTGAGACCAAATTAACCTACCTTTCCACCCATGACCCCCTGACAGATCTGGCGAACCAGTCGCTATTTTATGACCGGCTGGGGCATGCCATCTCCCGCGCAGAGCGCAACCGCCAGGGGCTGGCAGTCCTGTACCTGGATATTGATCGTTTCAAGCAGATCAATGATGACCATGGTCACGAATTCGGCGATCAGTTATTATTAACCCTGGCAGACCGGTTGAAAAATTCCGTACGAGCCAGCGATACGGTTGCCCGCCTGGGCGCTGACGAATTTGCGATCATTCTGGAAAATATCTCGACCGATGAAGATATCGCTAAAGTGAGCCAAAAAGTGCTCGGAGCAGCCGCTGAAGAAATCCAGCTGAAAGAAGTGATTGCCCGGGCAACCCTCAGTTGTGGTATCAGCCGTTATCCAAAGAATGGGAAAACAGCCGTCAGCCTGGTCCGCCAGGCTGATATTGCCATGACCGATGCGAAAAAAGACGGGGGCAACTGTTTTGTCTTTTCGACCCTCAGTGTATAAAGGTGAGCCATCATGAGTGATCAACCTGCCGGGTTTGTCTCAGAATCAGGCCGGGACCGGGAACTGCAGCTGGCCCGAACAGTCGAAGCGCTGCTGGCGGAAGTTGGAGCCGGCTCCGATGAGCGCGTCCGACTGGCCAGAATCGTCGCGATCCTGATTGAAACAGTGGGGGCCGACATGGGGGTGCTGGCCCTGGTTAAGCCTGAGGATGGCCGTCTCGAGCCAACCGTGACCATTCCTCCGGCGGGAGAAAACGCCACCGAAGACGGCTATCCCGGTTTGGAGCAGCTCATCCAGCAGGTCGGCCGGGAACGACAGGCCCACCTTGTCCGGGATTTTCCAGCCTGGACGGCTGGAGCAAGTGTATCCACCCATGCTGGAGCAAGTGTATCCACCCATGCTGGAGCAAGTGTATCCATCCATCCAGACCTTCAGTGCGCCCTGGCAGTGCCCTTATCGCTCAATGGTCAACCGGAAGGTGTGTTAGCGCTTGCCAGCGAACAGTCCCCGGCGGCTTTCGGAGAAGATGATCTGGCAATAGCGGGTTTGTTCGCCCACCTGGTTGAGCTTGAGCTTCAGATTGAGCGCTGGCAGGCGAAGATCGAGCACCTGACGATCACCGACAGCCTGACCGGCGTCTGGACCCGCAGCCAATTCTTTGAGCGGGCTGAGCAGGCCTTTCGGCAGGCAGTCCGTTACCAGCGGCCTTTGTCCGCAATTCTGATCGATATCGATCGTTTCAAAATGCTCAATGAGGTGCATGGTTATGCGGTTGGCGACCAGGTTTTAGGGACAGTGGCCCACAATGTCGTCAGCCGGCTGCGCGATACGGATTTGCTCGGCCGTTACAGCGGGGATGAATTCATGCTGCTGTTGCCCGAAACCGATCTCGAACGTGCCCGCCTGGCAGCCGAGCGGATGCGCACCCAGATTGCCTCCGCGCCTACAGATACCCCCAAAGGTACGTTTTTCGTGACGATCAGCGCCGGGGTGGCTTCACTTCAATCTGGCCCCATCGAGCAATTAGGGCAACTGCTCGATCTGGCCGGGCAGGCCTTGCATGCCGCCAAGCTGGCCGGGCGTAACCAGGTCGCCGTTTACTCCGCCCAGGAGGAGGACTGATCCGACTCCGGGCGATCGGAACCCGAATGGATTGAGGGGGTGCTCGATTCGGATCAGGGTCGCACCCAGGCCAAGGCCATACGCCCAATAAATATTTCCCCGTCCGGCGCCGAAGGCGCCAGGGAGGGTCCCAAATCTGGAATACCCCCACATATAGTCCCGGCCACAGGATTTCCCAAAGACCTTTTTTGTCTCTGGTTGGAAATGCGGGTAAAATAAAGTAACTCGAAACCGGGTCTGGCGGAAACGCTATGGGGATACCACCCCTGAAAATCCCAAAGTGTCTGACCTGGTCAAACCTCAAAACAGGAGCAATCGGAGTATGTCCTTTCTAATCAACGTCATTTTTGCCGTTTCAACTTTTCTCGCCGCCGCCGGTATAGCCATCAATGGGTGGTGGGTCATTGTCATTTTCCTGGCCCTGGTCGTCGTCATCTCGTTGCTGGTGCTGGGTAATCGCCAGACACCTTCCATCCCGCCGATTGCATCCGCCTCCCATGGCCACGGATATGCCGAGCCGGGAACCTCTGGGGTAGCCGAGCAGGTGGAAATTGCGGAAATCCCTCTCCTGGACGACCTGACGAAAATTGAAGGCATCGGCCCGAAGATTGCTACCTTGTTGAGCGAAGAAGGGATTAACACTTTCCAGGAATTGGCGAATGCCGATACGGATATCCTGGAGCAAATCCTGGACGAAGCCCGGCTGGCTTTTATCGATCCTTCCACCTGGCCGGAACAGGCCCACCTGGCTAATTTACAGGAATGGGACGCCCTGGCGAAATTGCAGTCCGAATTGAAAGGCGGGCGCACAGGTTCTTAAGGAATTGTACCGATTTTGACAATGTCACAGCAAAAATTTGGAGATATTTCCGATATTTAGTTGAAATTTACGGTATTTTGACTGGATTTCTGCCATAATGAGCCTGGGTTCAGCGAGACCGTGTTAATCCCGTTCAGATGCACCCATCCTGGCTTCATTGACTTGATCGTTGGGTTGAGACGCTCGCTTGAAGATGAACTGCATAGAAAGGGCGACCCTGTCGAAAGACAGAGCAGCAAAGCCGCTGTCTAAACAACTCACACCTATACCTGGGCGGGTGTGGTTCGCAAGATGTCTGGGCTGCCTCAGCGTTCTACCCATAACGATCGATCGGGCCTCCAGGCCCGATCGATGCGTTTAATCAGGCAAGTTCAGGCTCTTCCGGAATCTCCGTGAATGTGAGCGTGTATCCGCATGCTCACAGCTCCTACTCCGGAGCACCACCACAGAAATACCAGAAAGGTTTTTGATCCTGGTTTACATCTAATGAATGATTCTGCCAAAGAGAGCATACGGATCCGGGCGGCCCAAGCGCCTGACGCGACTGGGATCGCCCGGGTGCGGGTCACCAGCTGGCAGGCGGCTTATCGCGGCCTGATTGCCCAGGAAACGCTGGAGCAATTATCGGTTGAAGAAACCTCCCAATGGGTTGAGGCTGCCATCCGGCGGAACGCTCCTGGCCGGTGCAGCCTGGTAGCTCAGGAACCGGCCGGTCAGATTGTCGGGTTTGCCCTGGGCGGGCCGGAACGCAGCCAGGATCCGGCATACTCGGGTGAATTGTATGCCCTCTATCTTTTGCCGGAATACGTGGGTATAGGTATCGGAAAACGATTGCTGCTCTCGATGGCAGACTGCCTGCTGCAAAAGGGCATGTTTTCCATGCTGATCTGGGTCCTGGCTCAGAATCCGGCCCGGAAATTCTATGAGGCCCTGGGAGGAATTTACCTGCGGGAACAGCTGATCACGATCGGGCAGGAGTCGCTGCTCGAGGTTGCCTATGGTTGGAAAGACCTGGCAGGGCTGATCGAGCGTTTTAAAGGTGAAAATAACGCCGCCTAACAAGATCGTATAGTCAAATCAACGGGTTTGTTATTCCCAGGTAAACCAGAAATTGCTATACTTCAGGTATCCGCTACGCAAATTTCTCCCAGCCCGGGAAATTTGCAAACTTCCCCAAAACCCTCCCGCAGTACACAGGCTGCGGGAGGGTGATTTTAAATTTTTGAATTGCTATATCCACCCAGGGGAGTATTCGAATGCGCTAGAAAATGAATTGTGGTGTTCTGTTTGGGCGGCGACCCCGCCCAAACAGAACACCACATCTACACCATTCGAATGCATCCTACCCAGGCCGGGCGATAAAATTTTGGCGAAACATGGTAAACCCCAAATCTGAAACTATCCCACACAGTTTCCCAAAGACCCAATCAAGAGTTTGTCGGAAAACAGGTATGATGGCCGGCAAACGCCGGCCATCACACCTGTTTTCCGAAGTAGAAGTGACATCGTCTAGACAGTGCTGGCTAATTAAAAGCGGTACGGATGAATAGGAACCGGGATGCCCGCCACCATCCAGTACACCTCGTCGGCGGTCGCCGCCAATCGCTGGTTGGCCCGGCCGAGTAAATCCCGGTAAAGCCGGCCAACCGGATAGGGCGGCACCAACCCCAGCCCGACTTCATTGGATACGACGATCCAGTCCGCCCGGCCAGCTTAAATCGTTGCGAGCAGGGCGCTGACCTCGGCCTCCACTTCCTGCCCGGCCCGGGCCTCGTCCGGGGCATCCAGGTCGCCGGCTGCCGCCAGCATGACATTGGTTACCAGCATCGTCAGGCAGTCCAGCAGGATCACCCCGGCAGAGATCGCCTGAGCTTCGAGCCGCTGGGCGACGTGCCTGGGTATTTCCAGGGTGGCCCATTCCGGCGGACGTTCCTGGCGATGGACCTGGATGCGGGTTTCCATCTCTTCGTCCAGGGGCTGGGCAGTGGCGATATAAACGACGGACTGCCCGCGTTCGGCGGCCATTTTCTGAGCCAGGCTGGATTTCCCACCCCGCGCTCCCCCCAGGATGAAGGTCAGTTTGCCCATAGGTTTTGATCTATCCTTTGTGTTCTTTCGACTTTGCCTTGGAAGTTTGGGCGAAAAAGGTATGCGTGGGAGCATGGCCTCACACACATCTAAATTGGGAACATTTATTATCTATCCGAAAATTCGAAAGGGTATGTGGTTGTTGATGCGTGCGGAGCACGCATCAACAACCACAATAACAATTTTCGGATAGGTTCTTATTGTAAATTTGATCTATATCAGAGCACTTACGGAGCCGCGAATAGGCCCGCGCTGAGTAATAAGACGGCCAGCTCGATCAATTCGTTAAGCGCGCCATAGGTATCCCCGGTCAGCCCGGGGATGCGCCGCAGACAGAACCGGGCGAAGACCCAGGTCAGTCCAACGGTTGCCAAAATATACAGGATCCCAACCAAACCGGCCGCGAGCCAGGCGATTGCCAGGGCGGTCAGACCGGCCAGGGCCAGCTGGCCGGCGCCGGTGTGATCTTTGATGGCTTTTCCCAGCCCGTGGGTGCGGGCGTATGGGAAGGCATGGATCGCCAGGGTCAGGCTGGCCCGGCTCAGGACCGGTGCCAGGATCAGGGCCAGGTTGGCCGGCGGGAGGGCGGCCAGCGCCGAGAATTTCACCAGCAGCAGGACCGCTCCGCCGGCGAAGCCAAAGGCGCCCACCCGCTCGTCTTTCATGATCTCCATCCGGCTTTCCGGGGTCAAACCGCCCAGGAGACCATCACAGCTATCTAAAAAACCGTCCAGGTGCAGCGCTCCGGTCAGAAGGACCCACAGCCCCAGCACCAGGGCGGCGCGTAGTTGATCCGGGAACCATACTGCCAGTCCCCGGTTAGCGAGCCACAGCAGCCCGCCGATCAAAGCTCCGACCAGAGGGTAGTAGGCGGTCGCGCGACCCAGTTCGGCCGGGCTGAAGATGCGCTTGAGGAAAGAAGGTGAGACCGTCAGGAACTGCAGGGCGACCAGAAAATCGGTCAGCGGGTTGCCGCGCTGGGGGGCCGGCTGCCCGGCTGGAGGAGTGGACATGGATCCGGGTTAGTCCTCTTTGGCAGAGACGCCGGCCTCGGCGAAGGTCGCCATTTCAGAAAGGACCTGGCAGGCGGCTTCTACCAGGGGCATTGCCAGAGCCGCGCCGGTGCCTTCTCCCAGGCGCATCCGCAGATCGAGCAAGGGTTCCAGCCCGAGCCAGGCCATCATCCGGTGGTGCCCAAGTTCCTGCGAGCTGTGGGCGGCGATCAGGTAGCCCCGCACCACCGGAGCGAGCCGGACGGCGATCATGGCTGCGGCGGTCGAAATAAATCCGTCCACAACGATCGCCTTTCTTTGTGCGGCTGCCGCCAGGATCGCGCCGGCAATTCCACCGATCTCGAACCCGCCAACTTTCGCCAGGATATCCAGCCCGTCACCAGGGTCGGGCCGGTTGACTTCCAAAGCGGCGCGGATCGCAGCGACCTTGCGGTTAAGCCCGTCATCATCGACCCCGGTGCCACGACCGGCTATTTCGGCCGGATCTTGCGCCAGGATTGTGGCCGCGATCGCCGCCGAGGGCGTGGTGTTGCCGATCCCCATGTCGCCGGTGGCCAGCATGTCCAGGCCAAGCTGGCATTGCTCCTGGACGATCTCGGCCCCGGCCAGGATGGATCGCAGAGCCTGATCGACGCTCATGGCCGGTCCCCGGGCGATATTGGCTGTGCCGTAAGCAATCTTCCTGACCTGTAAATCGGGATGAGGCGGGAGGTCGGAGGCGACGCCCAAATCAACCACGATCACCCGGGCGCCAGCCTGCCGGGCCAGCACGTTGATGGCTGCCCCACCGGCCAGAAAATTCTGGACCATCTGGGGGGTGACTTCCTGCGGATAAGCGCTGACGCCTTCCGCCACCACGCCATGGTCGCCGGCCATGACGATGACCGCCTTCTGGCGGGCCTGAGGCAGCGCCTCGGCGCGGATGCCGGCCATTTGAATGGATAGTTCTTCCAGGCGGCCCAGGCTGCCCTGCGGTTTGATCAACTGGTCCTGTCGGCGCCTGGCCTGGTTCATCGCGGCCTGGTCGAGCGGTTGAATCCTGGCGACCAGATTGGTCAATGCGGTGAGAAGATCAGGATCGGCAAGCGAGTTTGGTTGAGGATTGAGGTTCATTGTTAGCTGCTTCGATTGGATTTTCGGTTAAATCGTGTGGCGAGCGGCTACCCGTTCGTCCCGCCCATCTGGCAGGATCAGCGGGGTGCCGTAATCCGGATGGGGGATGACGTGCACCGGGACCCGGTAGATTGAGGAGAGCCGGTCTTCGGTCAATACCTGCGCAGGCGACCCCTGGGCCGTGATCCTGCCGTCTGAAAGGATGGCGACTCGGTCGGCGTACAGGCTGGCAAGATTTAAGTCGTGCAGCACCATTAACACACCCAGGCGGTTCGCTTTACTGAGCCCGCGTACCAGGTTTAAAAGGCCGGACTGGTGTTGTAGATCCAAAAATGTGGTTGGCTCGTCCAGGAGTAAGTAGGGAGCGCCCTGGGCGATGGCCCTGGCAAGCAGGACGCGCTGCCGCTCCCCACCGGATAGCTGCCCCACCAGCCGTTCGGCTAATTCCAGGGTGTTGGTTTTTTCCAGGGCGTGTAAGACCTGATCGTGATCTCTGGCGGCGGCCTGGCCAAACCAGTTCATATAAGCGGTTCTGCCGAGTAAAACGGTCTGGTAAACGCTGTAGGCTTCAGGCAGCTGGGTAGCCTGGGGGACAACCGCCAGCCGGCGCGCCCGTTCCCCCGGAGACAGCCGGTCCAGGTCCTGGCCATCGATGGCGATCCGACCCGCGCAGGCCTGGAGCACACCGCTGATCGTCCGGATCAGGGTGGATTTACCGGCGCCGTTCGGCCCAATCACCGCCAGGACTTCACCGGATTGCACTTCCAGTGAAATGTCATCCAGCACCTGGCGCTGGCCGTAGCGGACACACAGGTTTTGAATAGTCAGCATATCAACCTCCATGCTTGACTCAGGCCTGAGCCTGGAGTAAGGGCGAAAATGGGTGCGCAGGGGAGGGTCCGCTCCCCTGCGCACCCATTTTCGCCAAAATTACCAAACATGCCTGTAGCTTTACCACCCGCCCTGATTTTTGGCGCGCCGGAGAATAAACAGGAAGAAAGGCGCGCCGGCCAGGGCGGTGACGATGCCAACCGGCAAGGTTTGGGGGGCCAGGACCACCCTGGCCAAAACATCCGCCAGCAGCAAGGCTGAACTGCCGCCCAGGATGGACAGGGGCACCAGGCTGCGATAATCCGGCCCGGTGAGCATCCGCATGACGTGCGGCACGATCAGGCCGATGAATCCGATGATGCCGGAAAAAGCCACCGCCGCGGCAGTGGTCAGAGAGGCTGCCAGGATAAAGATCAGCTTACGGCGTTCGACATGAATGCCCAGTTGGTGAGCCTGTTCGTCCCCGAATTGGAGCACGTTCAGGGTGTGACCGGAGATCACCAGGGCAATCAGCCCCACAATCAGATAAGGCAGGATGGCCACGACGGGCTCCCAGCCGCTGAGGATGGAGCCGCCCAGCAGCCAGCTTAACGCTCGTTGCAGGTCTTCGCGCGCCCTCAGCATCAGAAATGAGGTCAGGGAAGTCGCAAACGAGCTGACCGCCACGCCAGCCAGGATCAGGGTAGTGGTGGGCGCGCTCTTGCCGATCCTGGCCAGGTTATAAACCAAGGCCACCGTCAGGCTGGCTCCGACGAAGGCTGCGGCCGGGACGGAGTAATACCCCAGCAGCCTGGCCGGCCAGTTGAGGGTCAAGGCCAGGACTGCCCCCAGCCCGGCGCCGGATGCGACCCCGATCAGGTAGGGGTCCGCCAGGGGATTGCGGAAAATCCCCTGGTAAACCGCTCCGCTGCCGGAGAGCGCTGCGCCGGTCAGCAGGACCAGGATGGTATGGGGCAGCCGGACCTGTAAGAGGATGATCGCAAAGGTCTCCGGCCAATCCGCCTGCAGATGGATCCCCGGCAGCTGGGCGAGCAGAATTTTGCCAACGATGGCCGGCTCGATAAAGACCGAGCCGACTGCCACGCTGATCACCAGCGCGCCGGCCAGGACAAGGATCGTCCAGGCGTAAGGCCGGAAAGAGGTTTGCATCAATGCGCTCGGATCTGCCCGGATTTATTGGAAAAGTTCCGGATGGAACAGCCTGGCAAAGGCTTCGAGCCCGTCCACCATGCGCGGGCCCGGCCGGCTAACCAGGTTATCGTCAAACACATAAATTTTGCCAGCCTGGACGGCCTGCAGGCCCGACCAGCTGGCCCGCGCCTGCACGTCCTCCGGCGTCACACCGCCCCAGGTGGCATCGCCCAGGATGATCATATCGGGATTTTCCACCAGCAATTCTTCCACACTGACCTGGGTCCAGGCGTCCTGCATGGCGCCTCCCAGGTTGGTCCCACCAGCCATGCTGATCAATGTATCGATGAAGGTGTTTGGCCCGGCGGTCCAGGGGGCATCCGGGTCGGTGCTATCCAGTTCATAAAAGGCGAGCGGTCGGTCTTTAACCTGAGCGACTTTGGTCTCCACCGCCGCCACCCGGTTTTGCAAATTCTCCACCAGCTGAGTCGCCTCCTGGCTGTGGCCAGTCAATTCGCCCACGGTTTTGAGATTGGTGTACATGCCGTCGAGGGTGACCGGGTTCGGCAGGGCGTAGACGGTCAATCCCAGTTTCTCGATCGCTTCAATCTGCTCTGGCGGGGTCAGGTCGGCGGCCAGGACCAGGTCCGGCTCGAGCGCGACGATGGTTTCCATGTTCAGTTCGCCGAAACCGCCGCCGATGTTTGCCAAAGCCTGGGCGGCTTCGGGGAAATCCGAAAATTCATCCCGCCCGATGACCTGGCTGCCGGCTCCAACGGCGTAGAGAATTTCCGTGTTAGAGGGAGCCAATGAGACGATCTTTTGGGCCGGCTGGTCCAGGCTGATTTCACGCCCAAGGCCATCGGTCAGTTGAATGATCTCTGGCTTTGGGGTGGGGGTAGGCTCGATAGGTGCAGATGTAGGTGTGCTCGGGGCGCAAGCGCCGAGCAGGGCGACGAACAAAGCGGTCATCCCAACTTTTAAGAGCTGAATTTTCATTACTTTCTCCGGTTATCGATTGGAGGTGAAGGAATTCCCTAAATTTTGGTATGCTGTGGGCAATCGCGCCTCACATGCTAAAATTTCGGTTTCCTTGTTAGTGTGACTTTCGTAAACTACTCAGCCAATGCCTGCAAGCCTGAGTAGTTCCTTTTTGTGTGGCATGGTTCGGTGGCAGGGAATAAAAAAACCCTGCCGTTTGGACAGGGTTTGCGCTTATTGGTTCATCGTATCAAGCAATTCCTTCTCCCTTCCTCGAGGATCGTGGAAAAACCGGGTTGAGGCCGTCGATCTGACTTATTCGCAAACATCTGCCTGAATTGGCCGAGAGAGCTAATCAAGCGCGAGTTGCGAATTCACAGCTGCGGGACAGTGCTGGTCTCACACCAGCTTCGCATTTAAGCCTTCCCATCCGGGGGAAAAGGCGCCTCAATCCGTCCATATTATTATGCTAAGGTGCAGGTCCCCACTCGTTTCAGGGATGACCTATCTTCGATCTTAATCATACCACCGGAGGCAGGATTCGGAACCTATGAAATGTAAGCTAAATGGAAGTACAAATGTCACCAGCCGCCAGCTGAGTGGCAGGTACGGGTTCACTATAGGTTTGTAGATTTGGTGTTCGATTTGTGCGGCCTCAGCCGCACAAATCGAACACCAAAAATAATTATCTACAACATTTTCGTGCACCCGGATGTACGCTCACACCCGCAAATATGGGACTGTTCCACAGAGTTTCCCAATGACCCTCATGTTTCGATTGAAGGCGCGTTATAGCGGGCCAGCAGTATCTGGACACCGAGGCCTATGATTAACATTGCCAGGAACATCACCTGGGGATTGACGCCTCCCAAATGGACAGCGACGGCAATCATTTGCGCTCCTACAATGCTGGAAAGCACGAGCACCGCGTAGGCGTAAGAAAACAACACAAACAGCCCGCCCACCAGCGCGCCTGCGAGCAGCAGGAACCATTCATTAAAACCCGGGGTCCAGCCGAATAATTCAGGCAGGGTATTGGCAGCCAGGGCGCCAGCCAGGAAACCGACCAGGACCATGGCCGGTTTGCGAGCGGTGATGGTCAGGAGCACGCCGATCGCAGCGCCTCCCGCACCGATCAGAATAATATTTGGCCCGGGTTGGAGCTGGATAACTTGTTCCGCGGCAAAAATGCCCGTCAGGAATCCGATAACCCCGGCGAAAAACCAGTAAAGCTGGCTTCCCATGGTCAGTACCATGAAGCCGATCAATCCTTGCAGGATGACCATAGGTCAGCCTCCTTAATGATTCATCACTTGAGATCCAGCGAATCTTTATCAATGCCGAGCTGGGAAAGGATCACCTCCAGCGGCCAGTAGCTGTGATCGTCAAATGCTTCACGCACATCCGCGAGTGCCTGGCGTTTTTCTGTTTTATGGCGTACGAGAAAGCGGGGTATGTTCAGCGACCACAGGTATTCGGAGATCTTTTTGTTGGATCCATCGGTATTTGCTAATGCTTGTTTGACAAAGGATTGAACCGCATCGCGGTAAGCGCCGATGTCCATAGTGACTCTGCCTCCCAAAAAGAACGACCAGATTTCGCTTTTGTTCTATTATACCGGTAAATAGCTTGTCAGTTCTCTCTGGGGTATCACCACAATGATTCCCAATGAGCACTTCCTGGGGCGTTAATATGACTTCGGAAAACAGGTGTGAAAGCTGTTGCTTTGCAGCTTTCACACCCGTTTTCCGAAGATCTATTTACCCGTGTTTTACTTATAGTTTATGCCCAAGCAGCTTTAGCTATGCTAAACTTTATTGCAGACAGGTCTTTTTCCGTAAGGAGTTTGGCGGTTTGGCGTTCTGGATTATCCCTGTATTTGAGTTTGAATCATGAAGCGTGCTAACTATTCAACCAGCAATTCGACCCTCAAGTATGCTGTATTGGGTTTCTTATTTGGGTTGGTGTTCGTCATTATCGGCACGATCATTCAAGTCCTCGAGTTGAATCTCCCGATCAACTTTAGTTCTGTGTTTTATGCGCATGCCTCCCAACCCTTATTATGGATTATCGATACTGCACCGATATTCCTTGGATTGACGCTCGCTTTTGCGGGATTCAGGGAAGAGCGTTTATCTCAGGTAAAAAGTCAACTTGAGCGCATTCTACGAAAGCGTACTGCTGAGTTGATGAAAGCCAATTCGGTCCTCGAAAAGGATAATCAAGAGCGCAGGCGAATTGAAGAGGTTATCACGCGTGGCAAGAACGAGTGGGAAGGTACTTTTGACGCGGTGATCGATCTCATAGTGATCGTAAACGATCGGGGACAAATCATTCGTTGTAACCGAGCGACCGTCCGGCGCCTCAACACCACCTACCAGGCAATTATTGGCCAACCGGCAGTCGAGGTCTTTTACGGTCAGAACGAAAATTCTCCGGCAGCATTCCCAGATCAGCAGTATGGGGTTCAATTTCCCCAGCTGAAGGGGTGGTATGAGATCAACAGCTTTCCTCTGGTTGTTAATGAAGAGAGCCGGGGAAAAGTTTACTCGATCCGGGATATCACCCAGCAGTTGCGCGCTGAACAAGAAATTCGGATGCAGAAGCAGTATTTCGAATCTCTGGTGAAGAACAGCCCAATTGCGATTGTTACCCTGGATCTGAAGCAGCAGATCGTCGCCTGCAACCCGGCATTTGTGCAATTGTTTGGCTATTCCCAATCCGAAGCGATCGGCCACAGCCTGGACGATCTGGTTGCTCCAGGAAGCCTTCAGCCGCAATCAACAGCGTATACCCGGGCGGTAGAGCGGGGTGAAGTAGTGCACGCCTTCACCCAGCGGAGCCGGAAAAATGGGACCCTGGTGGATGTCGAGCTGTTTGGAGTGCCGGTGATTGTTTCTGGCGAGCAGGTGGGCGTGTTGGCGCTCTATCATGATGTCTCCAACCTGGTGCGGGCCCGGATGGAAGCGGAAGAAGCGGACCACGCCAAGAGTGAATTCCTGGCCAATATGAGCCATGAAATCCGCACCCCGATGAACGGGGTCATCGGCATGCTGGAGCTGGCCCTGGATACGCAACTGACCGATGAGCAAGAAGATTATCTGCGCACCTCATTAGACAGCGCCGAAGCATTATTAGCCCTGCTGAATGATATCCTGGATTATTCCAAGATCGAAGCCCGTAAATTGGATCTGGAAATCATTGATTTCAACCTGCGGACTACGGTGGAAGGTACGGTCGCTAACCTGGCTCAACGCGCCCACGACAAAGGCCTGGAGATGGCTTGCCTGGTCCAGCCCAACTTACCGGCGGCTTTGCGGGGGGATCCGGGCCGCTTGCGGCAGGTGCTGGTAAACTTGATCGGAAACGCAATCAAGTTCACAAAGCAGGGTGAAATTGTCGTTCGGGCCAGCCTGATCAATGAAACCAACAGTCACGCAACCATTCGCTTTTCCGTGAAAGATTCGGGCATTGGCATTCCTCCTGACCGGCAGCGTTTGATCTTCAGCCGGTTTACCCAGGCGGACGGCTCGACCACTCGAAAATACGGCGGCAGCGGCCTTGGGCTGGCAATTTCCCAGCAATTGGTTGACTTGATGGGAGGGGAAATCACCCTGGAAAGCCAGGAAGGCGTTGGGACGACCTTCTCCTTCACCACAATTTTCGAAAAACAGCTCAATCCTGCCGCCGCGACGCTGGCCGTCCCGGCCGATTTGAAGGATCTGCGGGTGCTGGCCATCGATGATAACGCGACCAACCGGATGGTCGTCTCGAAAATGCTGTCAAGCTTTGGCTGCCAGATTGACACTGCAGGCAGTGGGGATGAGGGGATCGAGCAGATGCGGTCCGCCCAAGCGAACCATGACCCATACCGGGTGATTTTGCTGGATATGCAGATGCCCGACATGGATGGTGAAGCGACGGCCCGTGCGATCAAATCAGACCCCGAGTTATCTGCAGCGGATGTGGTGATCCTGACATCCATGGGCCAGCGCGGCGACGCTTCCAAGTTTGAAGAGATCGGCTGCGCCGGTTATTTGCTAAAGCCGATTCGCCAGCAGCAGCTGTACGATGCTTTGCTCACCATCCTTGGGAAAAATGCCCCCAACATGAAGCCGGGCCAGACGCACCTGATCACGCGCCACACGCTCTCAGAACAGCAGCATACCCGGTTGAACATTTTGCTGGCTGAAGATAACCCGGTCAATCGAAAGCTGGCAACCACTTTGTTATCTAAGGCAGGATTTCCCAGTGATACGGTTGAAAACGGGATCCAGGTGCTCGAAGCGCTGAGCCAAAAGCAGTATGATCTGGTCTTGATGGACATTCAGATGCCGGAAATGGATGGATTAGAAGCTACTCGCCAGATCCGTCAAACTGAAACCAACGGGCGGCATACGCCCATTATCGCTATGACAGCCCACGTGATGAAGGGTGATCGTGAGCGCTGCCTGGAGGCGGGCATGGATGATTATCTCGCCAAACCGCTTGAGCCTGAAAAACTATTCGCGTTGATCGAATTCTGGACACAGGAGCGCCAGGTGTGGCAATCTGCTGGTGAATCGCAGCGTAATCCTGATTTACCAGCGGAGGCGGGTGAAAACGCCATCCCGAATCCTGACGACTGTCCCATGAATGCAGTGGAGAACCTGTCGGAGAAGAAAACGAAACCAGGCGCTATCGAAGCCCCGCTCGATTCCGGCGGCCCGGTCTGCCCGGACGATGACACGCTCTATTTGGAGCAACGGATTAGCGGACCAAAGGCGGCGTCCAATTTGGCGGCCCTGGCGCAGCGCGCCAATCCTGTCCTTGGGAATGCCGTTCTGGCTGAGCCGGGCGGTGAGGTCCTGCCCGAATTATTTGAAGCGCAGACGACAACTGGCGGACTGGGCGACGATTGGGAGGATTTGATCAATATCTCCTTCAATGATCTCAACATTGATTATCAAGGTGATGGCAGCGCTGATTTTGGCCTGACCGTAGAAGAGGATCCCATGCCTGAGCCGGATCAGGTTGGTTTGGCTGATGACGAGACGGCCCCAGTTCCTGGAGCCCAGCCGGGCGAATTGCCGGGGGATTACGATCGTCTGGATCAGGCGATTTCACCCATCAATTTAGAGAATGCCTTACCCAGATTTGGGTACGATCGAGTATTTTTGGCTGAATTATTGGGGGATTTCCTTGAAAATCTGCGTGCAAAGAGCCTGGAAATGGGATCTGCCCTGGATGAAGGCGATGCCGAACGATTGAATGCGCTTGCCCACCAGATCAAAGGCAGTGCCTTAAATTTCGGTGCAGAAACCCTGGCAGCATTGTGCCTAGAATTAGAGCGAAAGTCCGGGGAAAATCAGCTGGAATCAGTTCAAGGGCTGTTGAACGGGATCGAGGCGCAAATCCCTCTGTTAGCTACTTTCCTGGCCAGTCTCCGGTCCTGATACCTGTCTGGCAATGCCTTCTACGTAGATCAATTCACCAGTTAAATCATAAATCTTAATCATTTGGTGCTCGGTCCAGATCAGCTGTCCATCTTTGCGGATCCAACGCACGCAGACAGTATCGGATTCGTGATAAATTTTGGCGGTATATTCATCTACCAGGGGGCGATCGTCAGGGTGGATGATCCGGGTTATCAGTTCAGGGCGCTGGTAAAAGGCTTCACGATCGTACCCGGATATTTTTTCAATCATCGTATTGATGTAATCGAGATGGATTTCAGGTCTAAACCCAATCCTGTAGACGATAATATCCAGATTGTTCGTGATCCTGCGGATGCGCTCCTCACTTTGCTGCAGGGCCAGGTCGGTGTTGATCCGGCGGGTGACGTCGCGAGCCAGAATCAGCATACCTTTGGCGACCGGTTGTTCAGACGGGAACGGGATTAAATTCAAATCCCAATAGGTTGGTTTGGAAGTCCACTCAAAAGGATACTCAAATCTGACCCCGGTTTCAACGAAGGGAATCTGCTCATCCACCATGGTTTGAATTTTGGCGATCGTTTCCATACGCATCGCCGGCATGAGTTCTTGGATCCGGCAGCCTAACAGGTGGTCTGGCAAGAATTCAAGGTAATCCAGGCAGAGTTTTTGGAAGCATGGATTGTAGTACTGAATCTCCAGAGCGGAATTGATATGAACGACTGGGATGGGTAACAGCTGCAGCACTGCTTCCGCGTAGTAGGCTGCATTGGGTTGTTGCTGCATCATTTCGTTCATGCTAATCTCTTTCTCGCGTTCCCTGATTCGAATAAACCAGCAATTTCGTCGCGGCGGGGGCGGGGCAAGAGGGATTGATCAGCCTGTTGTCGCACCTCCGGGGCTCCCTCCCGGACCCAGCCGATCCTGGCGGCTGGGATGCCGGCTGCCTGTAAGGCCTGGCAAATATGGTCTCCGTCCTCCGGTGGGGTGGTCAGTAACAGCGCGCCGGAAGCGATTGCACCAATTGGGTCGATGCCGAAAAAGGCGCATAGTCGTTGTGAAAGGTTCGAGATTGGGACCGCCTGCAGATCGATGGACAGCGACCTGCCGCTGGCCTCAGCCAGCTCCCACAGGGCGGTGGCCAGGCCGCCTTCGGTCGGATCGTGCATGGCCGTTATCCGCCCGGCCTGGATCGCCAGACGGGCATCCTCGAGCACGCTGATCCCTGGGTGATGGAGATACTCAGCAGCCTGTTCGATCTCGGCCTGGCTGAATACCGATTGCAATTCGCTGGTAAATTCCCTGGCCAGGATGGCGGTAGCCTCGATTGGAATCCCTTTGGTCAGGATGATCTGGTCACCGGCTCTGGCGCCGCGGGGAGTGATCAGGCTGTCCCGGTCAACTTCTCCGAGCATCGTTCCTACCAACACCGGCTGGTTAACGCTCGCAGTGATCTCGGTATGGCCTCCGATCAAAGATACCCGGATCTCGCGACAAGCTTCCGCAACCTGGCTGAAGATTGTTTCAATTTGGTCGGCGGTTGTGCTTTCTTCCGGCAATAGCGCCGAGACCAGCAGCCAGCGGGGTGTAGCGCCGGTTGTAGCGATATCATTGGCGTTGATATGGACCAGGTATCGCCCGATTTCATCGCTGGTAAAGGTGATCGGATCGCTTTTCGCAACCAGGTAGCCTGAGCCCAACTCAACGACGGCGCAATCTAAACCCAAACCTGGTCCCAGTACAACCGAAGGGTCCAAAATGGGAGCCTGAGCCAGCAGCCGGACAAGCAGTTCCGGGGGAAGCTTGCCCAACGGCAGGCTTTCACTCGCCATCACCCAACTCTCCTTCCCAAACAGCCTCCTATCCGGTACATAGCCTACAGGGATGCCTGAACTAGCCCCAATTCGAAAGCTTGATTAACTCGAGTATAGCATATTGTTCAACCCAATGTGGTTGGGTTAAAGGCAAAATAAGGCGTCGGCGTGGGCAAACGCCCACACCGACGCCTTATTTTGCCTTACAACCGTTGGTACAATAAGGGCGTTGAAACCCTCAGAATTGATGTGGGATCCTCGTCCGATCTCTGGAGTTCGATTTGAATAAAACCTTACTGGCCAACCAAAATCAGCTCTTCGATCTGGCAAACAAGAACGGCCTGCGCCTGCCTGGCGGACTGTCCCCCAATGCCAGAAAGTGGGCCGACCGCTTGTATCCCTTGCTGGCGATTGTTTTTTCGCTGGTGACCCCTCTGGTAGCCGGAATTTTTGCCGTTGCGCCTGTGCTTGTGCTCATGGCGATCGAAAGCAGCAGCCCATCAGGTTCCATCTCGGCCAATTGGCAGTTGCTGGCGGTGCTGGTCGGATCTTTCTTGCCGATTTATTTTATCGTGTGGGTATGGGTCTGGCTTTTCGAAAAGAGGCATCTGTGGACCCTGGGGCTGGAGAAGCGTGGCGCTGTCTGGAAATATTTAAGAGGCGGGTTCTTTGGCCTGGTCTTGTTCAGTGCAGTGGTGGCGCTTTTAGCCCTTTTTGGAGCGGTGCGAACGGTGAACCGCACCAGTTCGTTTCAATTTGCGGAGCTGCTGGCGGTTGGCGGTTTGCTGGCAGGCTGGATCATTCAGGGCGGCGCGGAAGAAGTCCTGGCGCGCGGTTTTTTGCTTCCGGTAGTTGGTTCGCGGTACGGTACCGTCCTGGGGATTATCGTGTCATCCCTGGTCTTTTCAACCTGGCACCTGCTCAATCCGAACCTGAGCTGGTTGGCTGTGATCAACCTGGCATTGTATGGCGTCTTTGCAGCCTTTTATGCCCTGTACGAGGGCGGCATCTGGGGCGTATGCGCCTTTCATTCGGTTTGGAATTGGGTTCAGGGAAACATTTTCGGTTTTGAAGTCAGCGGAGGCGCATTTGGCGGTTCAACCATTATGAGCCTGCAGGAGGCCGGCCCGGATTGGTTTACAGGGGGAAAGTTTGGACCTGAAGGCGGCCTGGCAGTTACGATCGTGCTGATCACTGCCTGTGTCTGGCTGATCATTGCCAGCGCCAGGAAGCGATCGGCTTAATGGTTTTCTTGCAAAAACGCTGGTATTGAAAAGAAGACGGTTGTTGGATGGTTTTTGAGCGGCAACGCCGCTCAAAAACCAACCCAACAACTCTCTTTTATTTAGCGATAGTGCCACTTAATTGCTGGCCGAAAAGTATTTTCGGAAAAGCTTTTAACTATCTGTCTCTACCTGCAAGCCGTGGGGGGCCAGCCGGGGGAAATAAATGTAGGCCTGTTCCAACCCGTTTTTGTCCGCCAGCGATTGCCAGGTCTGTGCGAGCCGGCCCTCTTCACCGGGATGGACGAGGGCAAATACAGAGCCTCCCTGGCCCGCGCCGGTAAGTTTGGCTCCCAGGGCGCCATTTGCAAGCGCTGCTTCGATGAAAAGGTTATTGGCCCATCCCGCGCCGCCCTCAAAACCGCAGTAAGCCATCATCTCATTGACCAGATGATGGTTGGCATTCATACAGCTTCCGAACGCTTCCATATCGCCTTGGAGCAGGGCGATTTTCCCGCGCCAGGCAGCTTCCCAGACCCCATTCATGAACTTCAGCATCGGGGGCAGTTCCGCCGGGACTGCCAGCCAGGCTGCATGCTGTTCGAGGTATTTCGCCCGCATCGGGCTGTGGACGTTGCCTGAATCGCGCACCAACCCGGTCGATACCGCCACCAGGGATAATTGATCCGCCCAGTCATCCAAGCGTTCGTAGGTCACATAGGGCTCCTGGTCGAGAGTCTTTTGAAATAGTTTTCCCCGGAAATCCAGATACCCCAATCCACCAAAAATAGGCACGTAGCGGTCCGCGAAACCGCAAGTGATCCCCAATTCGTTGGCTTCCACTCGTTGGGTTAATTCAGATAGGACATAGTCGTTGTGTTTCTTTGGATCGAGTTGGTAGAAAGTGCGCAGGGCTGCCAGAGTCAGGAGCACGATCAGAGAGGATCCTCCCAGGCCGCTCTGGCGCGGCACCTCCGTCCAGATAGAGAGCTGGAAACCTTGACCGGGTAGCTTTGCCTGTAACTCAGGGCTGTACTGAAACAGGCGGTTGATCGCAGCTTTGACAAGATCGAGGCAGCCGTCGTAAGGTAAGGGTAAAACCGGTTGTGAAAATATCTGGCATGACTGTTCGGCCGGTTCGATGACCGCCTGATCTTCCGGAGCGACCATGCTTAACTCGATCCGGTTGGACTCCTGGATCTCTGCCCCGGCAAATAAATTAACGGCCATGGAAAGGGTGGCGAAATCGCCTTCGAGAGCGTCGCTGGGATTACCAAGGATGTTGATCCGAGCTGGGATGCGGAAGCGATGGCGCATGATGGTTGATAACCCTCCTGTTTGGGATGCATGGTATCGGCAATGGAACTATTATATCCTCCGATTCATGCCGCGGGGTGGATTTTAATATGACCAGGGTGAAATAAGGCGTCAGCGTAGGCGTTCGCCCACGCTGACGCCTTATTTCACCAATACGTCATGGATCCGGCGAGCTATTAATTACGCAAATGGGATATCGGACTGGTGGTGATCACTTCTCGGATCAACTGGTCCAGCCCGAAGGGGGAAATTTTCTCCCAGGCAATGGAATTCGGCATTCTTCTCAACCCGATATTGCCTGTGGGCGAAAAAGCCAGAACCTTCGACCTGGGTGTATAAGCAGGTAATTGTTCCATTGTCGGCCGTCCGTCATCATCCAAAGACAGGATGATGATGTCAGCATCAGGACGGCTGGATTTTGGAATCCCTTCAACAAAGGATTCATGGTCTGCGTCAATGATCTCGATCCCGCACAATGTTTTCAGCACGGATATGAATAATTCGGCGTACAGCCTGGGAGAATAGCAGATCATAACTTTTGGATTTGACATAAAACTGCGCCCTTTCTCATCTAATTTATAGAGGAAAGGGCGCTTTATAGCAAGACACTATTGCAGTAATCAGGATCGCCTAAATGAGGTAGGCACAATCCCGATTGAATTGGAAGCTATCCGAAAATTGTTATTGTGGTTGTCGATGTGGGCTCTGCACGCATTGACAGCCAGATAGCCTTTTGAATTTTCGGATAGTTACTTACTGCTGTTGAACTCTGGTTTCCACCAACCCATGTTTTATCCCAAAAGCGACTGCTTCGAGACGGGAATGGACGCCGAGTTTCCCCATCAGGTTGCGGATGTGGGTTCTGACAGTCAGCGGGGCAATATTGAGGCGACGGGCGATTTCATTGCCGGAGTTCCCCTTGGCCAGGTAATTCAAGACTTCCTGCTCGCGCTGGGTCAGGTGCTCCCAGGGGTAATCCCGGTGGGGCATTACGGCCCGGTCACGCGGCAGGCGTTTCAACAGGCCGATCAGCAGGCTGGGGGGCATGACAACTTCGCCCCGGGCGGTTTTCCGGATGGTTGTGACCAGTTCATTTAAGGAACTGCCTTTTGGTAAGAAACCGCTTACCCCAAAGTCGATGGCTTTCATCAGGGTGTATTCATCGGTCAGGCAGGTCAGGACAACCACACGCATGGCGGGATATTTTTCGATCAGCGTTGGAATTGCATCCAGGCCGTTGCCATCCGGTAAGTCGACATCCAATAGAAGTACATCGGGTTTGCTGTCAGCGATGAGCTCGATGGCCGCTTGGACCGTATTGGCGCCCCCGGCAAATTCCATGTCGTCATGCGACGAGATCATGACAGCTAATGCTTCGACCAAAACCTTGTGGTCATCGACAATTGCTATTCTAATCATATATTCCTCCCATTCAATAAATTCGGTGACCCTGGGTGTACGAAATGTTCTTAGATGTGGTGTTCGATATGGACGGCCTCAGCGACAGCTGGTTTGTCAATCCTTTGGGCTCGCTGCAGGTAGAATAAGTTCGAAAACCGTCCCTGGCAGGGGGCTTGCCGCAACTGCCAGTTGACCGGTCAAAATGTGTTCGATGATCGTCTTTGCAAGAAAAAGGCCTAATCCGGAACCCCGGTCAGGAGAATTCGCCGAAAATTGAATCCGGTTGAAAGGCGTAAAAATCTGGTCATGTTTGTCTGGCGGGATGCTGATACAGGGATTACTGAGCTGCAAAACCACATGTCCTTGAGTGGGCCGGGCGATATGTACCTGGGTTGGCTCGCACGGCTGGGCATAGGTGGCAAAAAACTCGAGCAGATACCGCAATGCTTCCCGGTAACGAATCGGATCGATCGTAATGACCTGTTCGTCGGTTACAGCGCTAAACTCAATTTCCTGGGATGTTTCCTGGCTTGCCTCCTGCACGATCCGCTGGGTGTAGTCTACCAGGTCAAGGCTGGTGGGTTGCTTTTCGAAACGGCCGGATTGCAGGTCAAAAATTCTTTCAGCTTTATCTAAAATGCTTCGCATCAGGCATGCCTGCTCGACGATCATTTCGTTGGCTGCACGCAGCCGAGTGGCATCTGCCTGACTGTCCGGAGCAGTGATCGACGAGGCGTTCAACATGATCACGCCCAGGGGCGAGCGCAAATCATGCAGTAATTGTTTGGTGAAAGTATGAGAATCTTCCATCATAAATGTTCGGTTTGTATTCGTCAGGCTGGGTATCGATTGATCGGTGATTGCGTTCATATGCTCCTGGCTTGCAGCCAGCGGACGGTAACATTTTGGA
>CAWHJB010000003.1:0-127374 GCA_963829555.1 uncultured Chloroflexia bacterium
TTGGCGCTGCCATCGGCATCACCCGCCCCGCCATCCGAACGATCGATGTTCTGGGTGCCATCGTAATTGACGAGCCGCACTTGCTGCGCGCCGGGGATAACCAGCGTCCCGCTGCCCCAGGTGACGAGTTTCTCGGCCCCGTTGGCCGGGTTGGTGAAATAGTAGCCCTCGAGACCCGATACGTTGAGCGTGCGTGCATAGGCCAGGCCCATCAATTCGCTTGTCATGGTCTGGTAGGCGTAAAAAGCCGGCTTGGGGTTGAAGTTTTCGTCCAGCAGGCCCTGCCCATCCGGGTGGTTGGGGGTGGTCAGCGCGAACCAGGTGATGCTGGGGATCCCGTAGGAAAGGGCACGAGTATAGACCTTGGGCACGTAGCGAGCCTGCTCCTGCTGGCTGAGGGGATCGGTTGTGCTGGGTCCCGCGGTCTCGGTCAGCCAGATCGGCTTATCGACCCCAAAGCAGGTTAGCATGCGATTCTTGATGTGGGAAGCTTTGGCGATGACGTCAATCCCGCCGGCATCGTAGGGGGTGCCCTGGCCATCATCGACGATGCCGCAAGTCGGTGCGGGCAGAGCGCCGCTTAATCGGACCGGACTGCTGGGGTCCCAACGCTCCCAATCGTTATGGAAGTCATTGAAGTAATGGAAATTCAGGGCATCGATGAAGCTTGCCCCGCCGGCTGCCATGACGTCATCCAGGAAATAGCGGTTAAAAGCCCCGCCATCTGCGACAAAGGAGTCATGAGCCACACCACCCTGGATAATGGTGGCCCGTGGGTCAGCAGAATGGATCGCGGCGGAAGCTACCTGGAGTAAATCAGCATACTCAGCGCCGTACAGGCCCCAGCAGCCGACCCCCTTCATAGCGCCATCCGTCCAGGTGTAGTCGGGTTCATTGATGACTTCCCAGTATTTAATGTTATAAGGGGCGACTTTATAATGATTGACCAGATCGGTTACAAAGCGGGAGAACTCATCCACCCGGTCAGTATTTAAGACGCCGCAGGCTGGAGTGGCAGCCCAATCGTTGCTGGGCATGATCGTACCCATGATCTGGATCCCGCTCTCGCTGATCGTTTGGATCCGGCTGTCGTATCCGGACCAATCATAAGCCGGGACGCCGCTGGCATCCGGCGGATTCGGTTCGATGTAGGACCATTTGATCTCGATCCGGGTGTTTGTGGCGCCGCTCGCTTTCAAGGCCTCCAGTAGGGTGGGGAAGGCCGCCTCGTACCAGGTTTGCAATTCGGCTTCGCCCATAGCGTCTGCAGCCGTCGTTTTGGCGGTCGTGGGCACAATCTCTATGCAGGGCGGCAATCTCAAGTGAGAATGGCGAGCAAGGTAATAGGGATCGTAATAGGTATTGACAGTGATGGGTAAATAGAGCGTCGTCGCTGTTCCGGTCTGGGCCAAAGCGACCTGGCTTTCGGGTTGGGCCGAACCGCTTCGCAGCCAGCCGGCGCTGCCGGAAATGCTGAGCATAACGACAAACAACAGGATCAGGCCAGTTTTCACTAGATTACTATTGGTCTTATACGTGCTTAACATGAAGCGCTCCTGGAATGGTCATCCCCGCCCGGATGTGAGCTCGGAGCAGACGCGCTCCGCCGTTTCGACCAGCTTTGGGCCGGTCAAATCTCACGTAGATTGGCCTGGGGATTGTATGGTTTGTCCTTCATCTGGACCTCCTCCCAGACACTCTGGGAGTACCAATGAAAGCAACCCCGGAATCCTATGCTAAAAAGGATATTATGTCAAGTTTGCGAACTTTAACAGCTGGTTATGTTTTCGAAGTTTCGTTAAAGCCTGGGTGCATATATGGTTTGTGTTTTTGGTGTTTGAATTGTGCGGCCTCAACCGCACGAATTCTAACACCAAAAATAAGAACCGTTTATAATGGGCCCGGTCTGGCATTTCTGTTCGCTTAATGCCAGTCACACGAAACGGTTAGCGCGCATTGCGACTGTTTCATCAAATGACAGGAGTGATTGAATGAAATTCTTGAAACCCTTGGGGCTAACGATCGTGATGCTTGCCATGCTGGTCGGTTTGTCCCCCTATCCTGCTGACGCAGGGATTGAGAATGAGCCTCCGGCGCCGGTTCAAACCAGCGTGGATGCAGCTACCCAGACAAATCTCTATTTACCCTGTGTGAATAGCGGTTTTTGTGCGCTCGAAGTTCCTTCACCGTTTTCGATCCAGATTGCGGGTCTGAGCGGCTTTAAACCCCCACCCGGCATGACCAAGGCCCAGATCGACCAGCTGCGCCAGCAGGAGTATGCCGAGCTGACGGCAGTATTCCCTACCCTGGTCGAGGCCCTGCGCGATAGCGGGGCGGGTTCAGCCCGGGTGTACATCGACTGGTCGTACATCCAATCGGTCGATGCTGCCAGTTACAACTGGACCATGTACGACAGCTGGATTTCCCAGGTGGCGGCTGCCGGGGTAGACATGATCGGAACGGTATCCAATCCGCCCGATTGGGCCGTCGACACGGCCGCCGACCCCTGTACGAATAAGATTGAGGCCAATCATATCCCGGATTTCACGCAATTTTTAACCACCCTCGTCAACCGTTATAAAGATGCGCCGTATGGTATTCACACCTGGGAAGTTCTGAACGAGCCGGATGCCATCGATGGCTATCGCTGCAAGACCGGGATCAGTAATTATGGCGAACACGGCGCCGATTATGCCGCCTTACTGCAAGAAGCTTACCCGGCCATCAAGGCAGCCGACCCATCGGCGAAGGTGATCATGGGTGGACTGGCGTACGACTGGTTCCACCTGGACTATGACGATACCGTTTATTATGACGGCTCGATCGAAGGCAAGTTCAACCGGTATTTTATTGATGATGTGGTTAAAAACGGCGGAACCAACTTCGCGGATGCAGTCAACTTCCATTATTTCAATGATTTTGCGCCTGAATGGGAGCGTTGGACTGTCGGCGATCTGCCCACCTGCGGCGATTACAGCCTGCGCGATCCGGCTCAACCCACGTATACACCTATGGTAATGACCTGGTCGCTAAAGGATCGCATTTCCTCAACCGGCTGAAGACCTGCTATGGCGTGGACAAGCCTCTGTGGGTGACTGAGGTGGGCCATCATGGCACCTCGGATCCTGCTGTTTTGGTTGACCATCCCGACTATACACTGGATAACCAGGCTCGCTATGTGTTTATGGTCTATGCTCGTGGCCTGGCAGTCGGCGCGGAAAATGTCACCTGGTACGCCTTGAAAATCGTCCCCAGCATCACCCCGGATGATTATCAGGGTCTGCTGTACGATAGTCGCGATGGCGCTCTGGAAAACGAGCCGAAACCGGCGTTTTATGCTTACCGGACTCTGGCCCAAGAGCTGGATGGCTTTCAATATGCCTCCACCCCGACCTCACTGCCCAGCGATGTGGAGGCGTTCGTCTTCACCAATCTTTGCCAGGGGACCAACAAAACCATCGCCTGGTATGACCAGACGACCGGCAGCGTGCCTTTCAGCCTGGGCGCCGCCAACACCGTCCGGCTGGTCTATCGCCCGGATGCGAGCGGCAACGATCAGATCGTGACGTTTGCGGATGGCGATCCCACCTATGACCTGGATGGTGCAGTCAACGGCCAGGTTACAATCGCTCTCGACCTGGAACCGGTGATCATCCAGGTCAATCCCTGAAATGAATAGTTGGCGAGAGATGGCACCTCCCCAATTTAATAATTCAGGCTAAACCATCAGAATATTGCCCACCCCTAACCCCCATCCCAGCGGCTTCGCCGCTGGGATGGGGGTTTTTACCGGAAAACGGGCATGAAGATCGGCGAAAGCCGATCTTCATGCCCGTTTTCCGGCGATTTAATTGTCAGGCGCATGGCTGAGATTGAATATGACGCCAGGAAGGATCTAATTCGGGGTAAACCATGTTTCGCCATACAAACCAGATTTTGTTTACTGATCCTCGCGACTGGTCGACAGGAACGCCAGCAGGCCGACCATCGTCCAAAAATAGGCGTTGACCTGTTTTACCTCCAGGTTCTGATAGACCCAGCCCTCAACAAATACCACGACCAGACTGACCAGAATGCCCAGCAAAATGAGCTGGCGGGCCGGATCATTCGCCTGGCGATAAGCCCTCAGACCAACTCGCCCGATCATGAACCATAAGTAGCCCAGCGACAGGATCCCCAAAAGTCCCAGTTCGGTGAGCGCTTTTAACACCTGGCTTTCAGTTACAAAGGCCGTCTCTGGATGAGTGCGCAGGGCAGCGAAGCCGGTAGAACCCAGGCCGATGCCCCACAAAGGCGCCTGTTTCCAGGCATTCAAGGCTGTTTTCCAGGCAAATAACCGGTCCTGGTTGGATTGATCTTTAGCCCAATCCAGAATCGAGCCGATTTGCTGGACGACGATGTTCTGTTTTTGCGTGACGTTAGCCTGGACGAAGGCCGGATCGATAGCGATAATTTTGGGTTCCGCCCAGCCGGCCCAGTCAAACTGCCAGTCGCCAGCCGGTCCATTCTCGGTGATAAAGCTTAAGTTAATCGTCTGGCCTGACCAGGGTGTGAGATCGACGATGAAGTTAAGCCAGCGCCGGTCGTTTGGATTGACTTTGGGGTTGATATAGCGGTTAAAAATAAATTGGCCTGGCTCGTTGCCATTGGCAGTCTGAACGAAAATCTGGAAATTGACTCCATCACCCTTGTCTTGTGCCCACACGTCCGGTGAAAGGCTGATGGCATAGCTCAGGGCCCCCTCTGCAGGGACATCCACGCGATAACGGATTTCAGCTTTCCCGCTTTCCGTTGGATGCTCAAATAGCACGCTGCGCTGGTCGGCTTGCCCATTCAGCGGATCTTCCAGAGTCCATACCTGGATCTGGGCTTCCCCAACTTCGGGCTGGATTTCCAGCAGGTCGATTGCGACCTGTTTGACGGGCGCTGACTGGTAGGCAGACAGGGTCAGGTCCGCCACACCTTCATTGGATGGCGATAGTCTGCTGGGACGGGTTACCGCCACGATCAGGCCGGTGACCCCAATCAAAAGCAGCACCCCTGCGACTGCCATCCAGGCGCGTTGGCTGAGTTGCTTTCTGAAGCCCAGGATTACCATCACTAGCACGGCGAGCGCGGACGCTACCCAGATACCGCGGCTGTAGGTGACCAGAATCCCGCCAGCGATAATGACAGCCGCGCCTCCCGCCAGGAGACGCGTTTTGCGTTCTTTCGTAAACAAAACAAAGGCGAAGGCCAGCGGAAGCAGCATCGCCAGAGTGTTGGCCAGGGCTGTGGGTGAATCGAACGTGAAATAGACCCGCCGTAGATGGGTGCCATACAAGAAGGCGTCATAAGATCCATACAGCCGCAGCAATTCGTCCGCGGGCCATAACGGCCGGTCCAGGGCAAATTCGATCAATCCACCCAGGGCTGCAACCACTCCGACAACAATTAAACTGATCACCAATTGGGTTGAACGCTCTGGAAACTTGCGTAATGCCATCGGGACTAACCAGAACAGCGGCAAATACATCACAGATGCATACAACCCCCAGGCCGCGGTCAAAGTAAATCCGTCCAGCGCAAAGCGGAGGATCAGTAAACCTAAATAGATCAGTACAGCTGTATCGAGCGGCGTACCGGTCAGCAGCAGGCGCCGTTGGCGAATGCTCTGAATGATCCAGATGACAACCAGTAAACCTAACAGGATTTCTTTCCAATAGGTGCCAAGCGGCCCGGGAATTAATTTCTTGATAACCAGGTGAAAAGGCAGCCCGAGGAGAAAGATCATCACTCCGATGGCGACGACTAAATCGAGCCTGCCAGTTATTTTGGCGATCAGCTGAGTTCCATTTGCATTCGATTCCATTTAGATCTTCAACCTGTTGTCACTAAGATGGCACGGCTTTACCAAAGTCGATCGTCTTTCCGCCAACAAAGCCTGAGAAAAAGTACATGGTGCATGATGGGCGGCTCAGCCGCCCATCATGCACCACATTTCTTCTTCTTGGTAAAAGCCCTGACTAAGATGGGTAGCGTACATGGAGTTCAATCGCCCCCGATCTTATACTTATGGGCTGGATGTGGCGGCGACCTCGTTGCCGTAGTCTCTGGCTACCGTCGGCAATCATACCACAAACCCTTAACGGAATGATTGGGTCATTACCGGGTCATGGGTGGGCTGTAGTCGTTGCTATACTCTCACACCCCCAAATCTGGAACCCTCCCACATTTTCTCTTTCATGGTAAAGCCCTGCCATTTTCCAGGCAAAACCATGGCTAAAAAGATGGGTATAATGGCGATAAGGTCGGTCTGGATGATATTTTCCTCTGAACCAATGGGGAAACCAATCCGATCTTGTTGCGTCTGGAGAGAGAAAACCACGCTGGGCGCGGCCTGCCCTTTCCCGATAACAAGCAGTTGAAAACCTCATTCAAGCTAGCCCGATTCGTTTACGGAAAAATTTCATTCACACATAATGGATATGTATAGACGGGTTTCGACGAATTTCGCGGTGATGTCAATTTTGATTGACTTTGCTGCGGTAGCCTTTTCCGTTTTCTTTATCGCTTATTTGGGACCCTTACCCTCAAGTCAAAACGGGTTGTTTTATCTATCTATCAGTATTATTTGGCCGGCAGTTTTCTTGTTGATCGCCGTCTATGATCATCCGTTCCAATTGGAGCAGTTTCATCTTTGGGCCAGGCTTTTATTTGGGAATCTGTTGGCTAGCGCGTTCCTCACCGTCATGCTGATTACGGCTGGTGCTGAACGGTACGATCCATTTTTCCCCTGGTTCTTCGTGATCATCATTTTGGCCACTGTGGCCTGGCGGTTGGTATTCGCAGTTTTCGCCAAAGTGATCGGCCCTGCCCGCTGGGTGCACCCGTTGCTCATTGTCGGCACAGACCACAAAGCCAGGGATTTATTCAACGGGCTCCGCTGCCGGCCAGAATTGGGATTTGTGCCGCTTGGTCTGGTTGCGACCGGGGATCAGGATGCTGGATCCAGTCAGGAGACCCTGGGCGGATTGCATGATTTACCCAGGTTGATCCAGGTGTATTCGATCCGCGATCTGGTCGTTGCGTTGCCCCCCAACGAGAAATTCCCTATCGATTCGATCCTGATGGAATTAGGCGGCCTTCCGGTCCAGGTGTGGGCTTTCCCGGATTTTCTGGAAGCAGCAATCGATAGCAAACATTCTGAGCAAAGGCTGGATTGGCCCTTCACTCAGCTTTCAAGTTCTGCACTGAGTGGGCGGCAACGCCTGGTCAAACGGAGCTTTGATTTAGGCGTAAGTTGCCTGCTGCTTCCATTCAGCCTGATTGCAACCGGCATCATTGCGCTTGCCATTCGGCTGGAGGGTCCAGGGCCGGTTTTTTTCCGTCAGATACGCGTTGGCGAAAACGGAAAATTGTTTGAGCTGTTTAAACTGCGAACGATGTTTCCACATGCAGAAGCATATCGTTATCTGGTTGAACATTACGACGAACATGGAAATTTGATTCACAAAGCTGAGCATGACCCCAGGGTAACCCGGGTTGGGCATTTTTTACGAAGGACCAGCCTGGATGAACTGCCCCAGTTATTTAACGTTTTGCTGGGCAATATGAGTCTTGTCGGGCCACGGCCTGAACTTCCTTATCTGGTCGAACAATATCAGCCCTGGCAGAGAAAACGATTTGCGGTGCTGCCGGGATTAACCTGTTGGTGGCAGGTCAATGGTCGCAGTAGTCGCCCCATGCATTTACACACTGAAGATGATATCTTCTATATCGATCATTATTCCTTTCATCTGGATTTGAAGATTGTGTTGAAAACGATCGCAGTGGTGCTGCGTGGCAAAGGAGCCTATTGACTCGGAACGCCTTTAGAGGATGCCTCGACATCAGTAATACTTAATGAGCACTTATTCGTTCGACTGTGCTCAGGTTTCCCCTGCGGTATAATAAATTCGATCAGGCACAGGCACCAACTGGTGGGGTCTGGTGGATTTCCCGGGGCAGCATTTTCCCATAGCGTTTCCCAAAGATCTTACGGGTGTCTTTTTGTGTGCTACAAGTGGCACTGGACCGAATTCAGCTAGGTTCTTTCGGATTTCCTTGGGTCCCATCCTGGATAACCTCAAAGAACCATTAAATTTCTTTAATACGATCAAAAAGATTACTTCAGATTTGAAATCCTTTGACTCCATCAAGCCTATGGCAGACAGCGTCGAACTGAGCGAGCGCGAACTCGAAATCCTTCAACTGGTGGCGACCGGGGCAAGCAATAAAGAGATCGCCCAACAATTATTCATCAGTGCGAATACAGTTAAAGTACATCTTCGGAATATTTTTTCGAAGATCGAGGTAACTTCGCGCACAGAAGCTGCCATGTATGCGGTCAGCGCCGGGTTGGTGACCGGCGTGGTCGCACCGGTCGTAGAGGATGATGATTCGGAAGAAACTGGCTCCGGTCAAGAATTCACCCGGATCGGAAAGCGAAACAAGCCTGAAACCAGCTGTATTGAACCCACAGCAAGGTTTGGCTGCCATCCCACGCTCGTGGATTTTACTGGGGGTTGCCGTGTTGGTGGTGATCGTTGTCGGGACCTATGGCCTGGCGAGTGGATATTTTCGACAACCAACGCCTCCATCCGCGCCGGTTTTGCCGATCGACGCCAGTAGTCCGCGCTGGCAGTCGAAAGCATCGCTGCCGGTCGCCCGGTCCGGTCTGGCATTGGCGGCTTACGAAAATGCGATCTATGCTATCGCTGGACGGTCTGCACAGGGTGTGACCGGCCTGGTTGAACGCTATGATCCGGATGCCGACAGCTGGACCACTCTGACGCCTAAACCCACCCCGGTGGATGAGGTCAGCGCCGCTTTGATCGGTGGCAAGGTCTATATACCCGGTGGCAAGCTTGCTTCGGGACAGGTTACGGATATTCTCGAGTATTATGACCCGCACGAGGATTCCTGGGGCGAGGGGGCGGTAATGCCGCAGGCGCTGAGTGGCTATGGCCTGGTAGCGTTCGAAGGGAAACTTTACTTGTTTGGCGGCTGGGATGGCAAGAATTACCTCGACAGGGTTTATGAGTACGATCCCACCCAGGATAGGTGGACGGAAAAAACTTCTATGCCGAACCCAAGTGCATATCCTGGGGCGGTTGTCGCCAGCGGCAGGATTTTTGTATTGGGCGGTTACAATGGCCGTCAGGCATTGCAGACGAATTATCTGTACTCTCCGGAAGAAGATCCCGGCGGAAAACCCTGGCATAAGCTGTTGAATCTGCCCCAGGGACGCTATGCAATGGGAATAGCCAGTGTGGCGGATATCATTTACATTGTTGGGGGCGAAAGCAAATCGCAAGATTTGCCGTACCTGGAATATATCATCCCAACCAATGAATGGGCGACCTTCGAGCCTTTAGAAGAGCAAGCCTGGTCAAATGGTGGGCTGGCAATCCTTGGAACGAATTTGCATGTAATTGGCGGCCTTCAAAATCAGGCGCTCACCACCCAACACCTGGCTTATAAAGCGGTCTATATCATCAATATGCCTGTCGTGCGATGAGCTGAAGCTGGGGTATCATCACAGGAATTCCCAATGACCGAAACTCACAGAGTTTCCGAAAGAACTATTTAGCGATATAATTTTAGGCAGCTTTAGTATACTGATTTTTGAAGAATTGTTCACCGGCCTTGAATAAACTTATGAATAAAAATATTTTAGGCCAGGTGGGAGGATATGAATGCGCCTGTCAAAATTTACACAGATTATCGCCCTTATAATGCTTTGTTTGCTGGTAGTGAGCTGTAATGCTCAGACCCCTGTCGAGAATTCTTCTGCCGAGCCTGAGACGCAGAACCAATCAAACCCGGAAACCGCAGTTCCAGCGCCGGGTGAGGATCAAGGTGTTTTAACCGGTACTTTGCTGCAGAAAGGTGTGGATGGGAATCCCGATATAGCCTTATGAGGGGTTAAGATTATTTTTAGGAACGCTCATCGTTTCCGATGATGGTCAATCCACGCTCGCCCGGGTTAATTCGCTGGAGGCTCCCCAGGCAATTACAGATGAGCAAGGCAGATTTGTTTTCAGCAATCTCATTCCTGAAACCTATATTTTGGTGTTGCAAGTACCTCCCAACATGCTTATCAAGCTCAATGATCCTGATACAGGACAGGATATGACGATTGATGTTCAAGGAGGTCAAGTCACAGATATTGGCCCTCAATACCATGATTTGCCTTGGTTTACTGTGCCGACCCCTTGATTGGGTGCATTCGAATTGTGTAGAATGTGATGTTCTGTTTGGGCGGCGACCGCCGCCCAAACAGAACATCACAATTCATTTTCTCCAACATTCGAATACTCCCCCTTGATTGTTGCATACTCGGCTCGATAGATAAAATTTGGGCGAAATGGGTGTAGGTGGTGAGCGTCCGCTCACCACCTACACCCATTTCGCCATTTATTCTTGTCATGGCTGAGTAGTTTGACAAGGTCACATCAATATTTGGGAGATTTCTTCGAATGTGGTACTGTCAAGATAGGCGCCTTTTGTAGATTATAAATTGATGCCTGCGAAAAGAAAAACCTGGCGGTGATCATCACCGCCAGGTTTTTAACTTTCCGTAAAAAGCGGGCTATCGTTACGGGTTTGTCCCTTCATAGACGAGCAAGGTATCGGAAGAAACGCCCAGCTTTAATTCGTTGACCGTGCCGATGATCTGGCCGCCAGTAGCGACACAAGTGCCTGCGCCGACAAAGCGGTCACCCAGAACATTTAGATTCTGTTGGTTCCAGGATGTGCCTGCGGCAAGATCTGCAGGAGGGCTGAAAGTGGTGCTAACGGCTCCGCTGGCGGCTACGCCAGTAACCGTGCAAACTAAGTCGCTCTTGGCAATCGTGCTGGAGCCGACATTGACGATATCGAAGGCTGTAAAGTACCCATAGTTGCGGTCCATGAGCAATGGGAACACAACCGTGTCGGTGCCAGAATTAGGATCGAATGCGTCGTATGCTGCGCCTTTGTTATCGGCTGCATTGAGCTGGTTCACGATAGCAACCAGTTCCTGACTGGTTGAATTTGCGGTAACAGAGGCAGAACCAATGAACCGTTCGTTGGCTACGCAGTCTTCGAACTGCAAACTTATAGCATCCGGATCAGTATAAGTGGTGAAAACGTAAAGGGCAAAGTTGACTGAACTCTGACCCTGAATAGTGCGGGTCTCGGTGCAGGCAGTGCCAGGCTGTCCGGCGCTGGGCTCGAAGCTTACGGTTACATCCGTGGCAGTTGTACCCAGGTTTTGGACCTGGATACCAGTGACGTATCCGTAGTTATTTTCGTTTACAAGCGGCATAACAGGATTGGTTGAACCACCGCTGAAACCGTCGTAAGCGAAGAGGGTTGTCGGTCCGACTTCCAGGGCTGCAATAGCGACAGGGGCTGCAGAGGAATTCACTACAGCAGCGCCAACCCATCCGGTTGCGTGGGCTTCGTTCGATTGCTCGAATTTTGCAGCAGCTCCGGGTTTGACCGCTGTTGCGGTTGCGGTTACCCCATCGCTATAGGCAATGGTGAGATTGGTTTCTACAGAGCCGACATTCTGAACGCTGAACCAGGTGTTATAGCCATAATTATCTTTCATCAGCAGTGGTAAACTGGCTACGTTGCTGCCACCGGTGAAGCCTTTATAGCTTGCCCCGAATGCCAGGGGATCCGTACCATCACTGCCGAGAACGTTTGTGATAGAGGCTACTTTTTTGTCGGATGCGATGACAACTGAACCATCAAATCCTGTCGGCACGCTTCCACCTTCATTGCCCAGATTGGTCAATGGGAAATACGTGTTGTTGGTGTTGGCCGGAACAGTATCGGTGACAGTGGTGACTGCGGTACCGCTGCGATCGTAGAACATGATGGTGATCTGGGCATCAGAAGATTCGAGATTCTGAACCTGGAAACCAGAATTATACGATACCAGGGCGGCTCGACTGGCAGAAACCCCAAGGATCAGGGCAAACACCAGGGCCAAAGCGATCGAAAACCTAACTATGTTTTTCATTTTGCCTCCATGAAGTGAATAAAATCATCGGACTGAACCCGTAGGTAACCCTATCTTACCTGACTTAGGTTGTAAAACCAATAACCTTTTTGGATTATTTTCGAGAATATTGCCCTCTTTCGGGAATTCAGCCCGCTGATCGAAGCAAAATGGCGTAATCCATTTGGGTTAATGGGGCATTTCCCCATCGTCATTGCTGTCAGAAAGGCGGGATCTAAACGTAAAGAAGATTCCTGCAAAGAAAAACTCATACACGGTCAAAAGTATCCTCATGAGTATAGCCGCAGTAACGGCTAACCCGGGCGATATATGGGGAGCCAGAAGCAGGCTTAATGCTGTTTCGCTTAATCCAAAACCGGAGGGAAGCAATAGAACCAGCATTCCGGTTACCCCTGCAATACTCCAGGCGGCGATGCAAATCGGGATCAGGCTGGTTTGAACGGGCGACAGGCCATTGATCGTCAGATAAAGAATGATGCCGCCGAAGGCCCATAAAATTGGATACAGCGCAAACCATGTCAATACTTTCCGGTAGTTGAGTGATTGACTGTATTGTTGTTGCCCTAACTTATTCATCACAAAGCGAATCGACTTCGGCCGTAAAAGAAAAATGCTTAACCCGACACCACCCAATAATAACCAAAATTGACCTTTTTCAATGGATGAGATAAAAGGGAAAAAAATGATGCTGACCACGACGCCTGAAAATATCAGCAAGATTGTTTCGACAACATTTACAAACGCAGAAATCGACTTGCTGATGCCCAGTCGTTCATACCAGGCTACTCGTCCTATTACATGCCAGACAGTGCCTGGGATCCTGCGAGCAGCATGCGTGACAAAGAAAATGACCTGGTGTAATTTCATGGGCAGGGGTCTGGTTACATCATTCATGATTCTGCCCCAGGCCAGGGAGGATAGAAATTCTGTGATGAAGAAAAGGGGAAATGTAAGCAATAAGGGTCCAATCCGCGCACTCTCCTGTAAAGAGGTTAACGTGTCTAAGTTGGTTAAAATCAAGCGACCCAGGATTGCGATGCTTACCAAAGTCACCAGAGCACTGATGAGGTACCACCACCAACTTCTTTTCTTTTTTGCTTTCGGGCGCCCGTTTTCCTCTTGTGGAGAGGATGGAGTATCCATAAGTGTCATAACCATTATTTCCTGGCGAATACTACCATGATGGAACTGCGGTTAAGCCTGTCTGCAATCTGGTAGAAGGGATAGGTAATGATGCGGGCTGGTAATGATTGCATGATTTTCATGATCCATCGCTTCGTTCGGTCAGAATAATTTTTACTGGTTAACCACATTTGTACACTCAATACCAGAACGCCATGTCTTCCCGTAAAACTGTGGATTTCTGTTCGTTGAAGACCAGACCGGTTAAGATATTGTTGGATTACTTGCGGCGAGAAAATTTGAAAATGCCTGGGTACATCCCAACCCGCCCAAAATTGGTTGAACCAATGACGCTCCCAGGCTACTGGATTCGGCAGGCTGAGAACAAGCCAACCACCGGGTTTCATTATCCTGTGGATCTCTGTCAATGTCTCGGCAGGGTCCGGAACGTGTTCCAGCACGTCCCACATCGTTACCAGGTTGAAATGATTTTCCGGAAATTTGGCATCGGCTAATGTGCCGGTTGTTACCTCTAAATGAAAGCGTTCCCGAGCGTAATTTGCTGCATACTCTGATAATTCCACCCCTTTCACCTGCCAACCGCGCTCGTGCATACCATTTAAAAAAATACCCGTTGCACAGCCTATATCCAGCAAGAGCCCTGAATTGCCCGCACGTTTGATTACCTCATTGCAGCGTCGATGCAGCCCATATCTGCGATCCAGTCGCCTGAAGAATGATGGTTCCTCTGCAATTGCTTTATAGAAGGGTTGATAATCGGCTGGATAATATTTGTCAATTTCATCAGGACCAGGACGAGGACTCAGATAGATTAATCCACAATCCTGACATTCCATCAGGTTGAATTCTTCATCGCTGCTATGCAAGCGATCTGGCCCGGTCAATAATTTCTTTGCATGGTTACTGCCACATAAATTACACAGATTTATAATTTCCATTAAGCTGTCCTATCAAGCGCTGTTGAGTTTCTTTAGGTGACCCTATGAGGGAGTCCTGGAAATTCTTATGTGCTTTGTTATGAATTATCCGCCGGTAAAATTCTGCCAACCGATAACTCAAATTGCTCCAATCATAATCGGTTTCTGCCAGATGCCGGGCATTCCGGCCCATGGCAGCTTGAAGGTCCGGTTTAGAATAGAGCTGTAATGTTTGCTGGGCGATCGAAGCAGGTGTTGGATCGCTCAACCTGCCGATGTTCCTGTCACCAAATACGAGTGGTACATCTCCGACCGCAGTCGCTACAACGGGCCGCCCGATAGCCAGGTAATCGGTCAATTTTAAGGGGAAACGTCCCCGGTTGGCATTGCTGTCACTGAGCGGCAGCCAGAAGATATCGCTGGTTGAAAGAGTCAGGTTCAACTTATCTTCGCTCAGATAGCCGGTTTGAATAACTTGTTGTGGGGCTCGCACCAGCCTGGCGATGTCCAGCGGGCAATGACCGGCAATCAATAGACGCGCCTGGGGGAGTTGCTCGTGGATCAGATCGAAGGATTCGGCCAATAACCTGGCGTCACGACCAAATATGGTACCTACATAGCCGATGATAAAGGCTTCTGCTGGGAACCCGATGAGCTGGCGAGCTTCCTGCATTTGCATGGGGGTAAATCGTTCGGTATCCGAGCCATTCGGCAGCCACAGCACGCTCGACTCCGGCGCGCCCAGAGCAATGACTTTTTGTTGCAGTGTCGTGCAGATGACGGTATTGCCAGCTGCCATGGGCCGAAAGTGTTCTTCAAAGTAGGTTTCAACCGGACGCAAGACTGCTCGTATGATCGGATTCGAACGCTCTTCAACCGAGCCGCCTTTGCCAAACCAGTCAGCCCAATCAATAATTAAGGGAGCATTTGATCGCCGGGCTGCGGATTGAGCCGGATAGATAACGGTTGGCCGGCATTCAAACGCATGAACAAGATCGAAGGGAGACTGGCGTGATAACCACTGAATCCGGTTGATTACATTCCAGGGATCCCATCCCGACCGAAGCGGGCCCTTGAACAAATCGGGCGATTCAACCAGGGTAAGATTCCCCTCGGTTTTGGCTACCATGCCCAGCCGCCGGTCGCGGCTGGCGGCAATTAGGGTAACCTGGTGTCCGATCGGAGCCAGGTGCCTTGCCAGCTGGTAGGCGCGCCAATAAGTCGCCCGCTGGGCGGCGTTGAGCACCAGCATCAAGATTTCTCACTGTCGGACCTCGAAGCGATCTTGAATGCCGTGCCACAATCCCCGCCAGTAAGCCCGGAACGCTTTCCAATTGTTCGCACGGGCCAGGCGCCAGCTTGTGCGCACCGCGCTGCCGAGCCGCCACACCAGAATGGCGGGGATTTGGATGCCGCCGGCGTGTTTCGCGAAGAAACGCACGCTGGAGCGCGCCATCCAATAGCGTTCATTCGGGCTGTCCCCGCCTCCTGAGCTGGTCGCAACTTTGTGCCAGATTTTTGCATGGGGTATCATGGCAATTCTAAAGCCTGCTTTGCGGGCCCGTAAGCACAAATCCGAATCTTCATAATACAGCCGGAAGCGTTCATCAAATAATCCCACTGTGGTTAAAAACCGCTGGGAGAGCAGCATGGCGCACCCGGTGACGAAATCCTGGTCGATCTGTTCGGGCCATTGACCCGGATCGGGTTTTCCGGCCCAGGTATCCTGGCGTTCTAAAAGGAGAGCCTGGGTCTTACCGCCGGCTGCCCAAATGACCTCGGGCTGATCGCAGGATAAAATCAATGGGGCCAGAATGCCGTATCCGGTTGCGGTGTAATTCATCAGGGTTGCAATGCAATCAGCTTTCACGATGGTGTCATTATTCAAAACCAGGGCCTGATCCGTGCCGCTTTCCAGGGCCCGGCGCAGGCCTGCATTCATGCCGGCGGCAAAGCCCTTGTTTTCGGGCAGTTGGATCTGTTCCACCTGTGGAAACCGCTCGGCGATGGCTTGAACCGAGCCATCCGTAGAGCTATTGTCGACAACGATCACAGCCATACGAGGATAGCGATTTTTGAAAATGGAATCCAGGCACGCCAGGGTGTCTTCCCGCCGGTTCCAGTTCAGGATGACCACAGTTACCAGAGGATAAATGACCTCTTGAGCCTCTTCCGGCTGGGCTGGGTTTTTATTAGGCGAGTTGTTCACATCAATTCCTGGTGGTCCAAAATACAATTTGAGCTTGCAAAGCCGGGGCAGGGAGAAGCATTGCTATCCGGAATGACCATTTGCCACTTCTCGGAGAATGTTTGCAAACTTTGCCCCAAGTTTATCGAAACTGAAGTTTTCCTGATAGAAAGCGTAACCGTTCTGAGCTATCTGTTGTCGCAGTTGATCGTTGTGGTACAGGGTCAAAATTGCATCTGCGATCGCCCTGGGGCTTTCCCTTTCGCATAAATAGATGTTTTCGCCATGAATGAGCGTTTTGCGCATCTGGGGTGAATCGCCGTTGATCACCGGTTTCGCCATTGCCAGCCCTTCAAAGATCTTATTCTGCATCGTCATTAACGCCTGGGGAGTGGTCCCAAAGGTGCCCAGAACGAGATCTGCGCGGCCAATCGCCTGGATGAGATCGTTTTTGGACATCCAATCATAAAATTGAACAGAATTTAATCCATATTGCCTGACCAGGGCTTCGATTTGCTTCTTATCTGGGCCTGTGCCGATCAATTTAAACTGAATCGAAGGCTGATCTGCAAGCAGGCGAGCCGCTTCGACGATATATTGTACGCCATGATTGGGTATATACGTTCCGTAGTAAAGACATTGGAAATGGCCCCGGTCTTTTGGCTGCGATTGGGGTTGAAACTCGCGGTCGTCAGCGCCGAGAGGCAGCAGTCTGATTTTATTCGGGCCGAGCTTGTATTCCTTTTGATACCATTCAGAATAAACCGGGGTATCAATGATGATGTAATCCGGCAGTTTGATCGAGAAATTTTCAATTGCCCGGATGAACCGGCTCGAAATTGCACTCCGCGAATCAATATGGCGCTCCAGGGAAATGAGATGGATCGACATCAGGATATCCCAAACAACTGGTTTGCGCCGCATTCGGGCCAGCAGCCACCCCAGCGGGACATCCGGCTGCCCCGGATAGCCAATGACCATGACGTCATAGTCTCCAATCCGCAGGTAGCGTCCGATTAACCGCAGGTAAGCCAGAAAAGCACGCAGCCAAAATGCTGGCTTGAGCCAGCCGCCGCCAGCGATCTGTTCCCGATCTTCCAGCCCCTGCCACAAGCTGACATGACATTCTTTAACCACGATGTTTTGACGGCGCAGGCGCTCGATCATCAAGCGGTTGCGTTCGTAGTTCGCCCGGTAAGTCCCAAAATAACAGACCTGCAGGGAGGGCGGTCGATCTGATTGCTGGTCGCTCATTCGGGGTGAACCTTAAAGATCAGTTCTTCGGCAATTCCTGGAGGTAGCCCCCCATTGGGTTTCGCAGAGACTTTGAAGATCCATACCCGGTCTTCATGATAAATTGGGGCCAGGTCTGGATCGTTTAATAGTTGTTCTACGTCAATCGATGGTCCTGGATTGTTGACGATACCCTGTCTCTGGCCGATGTAAATGTAACTCACGTCATAGTCTGCAAGCAATTGCCGGAATTCAGTGGCATCCAGGTAAGGATCAAATAGTTTTAAGGTCAGGTTATTCACCCACTGAAGATAATCGGGTCTTGGGCCTGCCTCCGTCGCGTAATTAATCGGTGGCAGGGTGGTCGTTCGTTTGGCTTCGAGTGGCAGCCACCAACCACCATCCGAGCCTACGACCAGACTCCAGTGAGGCACATAAAATGAGTTGACCAGGAATACAGCCTCTTGCGGTATGTTCGCTTCAATCCACTCGGCCGCACGTTTGTCAGGACGGGTGAATAACACACTTTCTCTGAATTTGAAATCGTTAACTCGATCAGATGTCCCCAGGAACCCGATCGCCAACGCTAACAGTCCAAAGCCAGCCATGAGAAGGCCGATTTTCTCGGGCAAAAATTCAATCCGTTGGTTGATGCGATACGGCCCGTCAAGCAACCAACCTGTCGCCGCTCCGAACAGGATGGCAGCCGGAATATAGAAGGCGATCAACACCGTAAAGGAGCCAATCACGCCCGTCCCAGGCAGATTGAGCCAACCGGGATTGGCAGCCAGAAAGATCAAGAACCACCACATGCTGACGGTCGCAGCCCCCCGGTCTCTACGCCACATCCCCCAGGCCACGAGAATCGGTAATAGGATCCAAATCCAAGGCGGCAAGAAACTAAACAGGTTGCCGATGGTATTGCTTTCCATCGCTGCCTGTGAGACCTGCGAGGCCGGTGTGCTGATCTGGGCTGAGAATAACGCGACCAGTGACCCGGCGAAAACATGCAGAAACCAGGGCAGAAAGATTGCTCCGGTTAACAAGCCTGCCTGAACAACCCGTTTGATATAAGACAGAATTGTGCTCCGGTTGAAGGTCAGCAGGAAGGCGGCGACGAAGAAAAGACCGCCAAAAAGGATGACCCGGTAGTGGGTCAGGGCCAAACCCGCCATCAGCAAGCCGGTCAGGTATATTTCCCGACGCGTCTCAGGATTTTTAGAGAACAAAGTCCACCCAATATAGGCGGCCACGGGCAGGATCACCTGGCCCGCCAGCTGGGTGTAACGCCCCCAATTTACATAAGTCTGGGGCATGGGAGCCAGTAAACCGGCTAACAATATGGCGCCAATCCCAGCCCAGCGTGATTTTCCTAACCGCACTGCCCAGGGGACCACCGCGAGCACTGCCAGGATGTTGACCATTTGACCGGTCCAAAGGGTGGCCTGCTCGGCATTCAATCCGGTTATCCAGTGGAAGCTGGCTGCCAGCGTATGGAACCCAAAGTGATACGTGAAAGAAGTTAATGCACTGTAGGGTTGCCAGGAATCAAACAGGCCGCGGTGATCGATCAAAAGCTGGGTGATCATTGTGTGCTGGTAAGAATCTCCCCACATCGGAACTAGCAGCATCCTAATACCCCAAAGGCGAGAGAGCACCAAAAGAGCGATCAGTCCCAGAATGGTCAGGTCGGGAATGAAGCGGGTTACATTAATGGATAAGCGAGGTTTATGGATTGGATGGATTCGCAATTGCCAGATCAACAATGCCAATCCGGCCGCCGGCGGCAGCCAGGCATAGAAAGCCCCCAGATGCAGACCGAATAAGTCCGTCCATAAAAATAGGATCGGGTAGACAGCCAGGCTCAAGCCGGCCGATAGTCCAATTCTGACCGGCCACCATGCCTGGGACCATTCGGGCCAAAGCCAGCTGAGTACTCCCCAGCCAGGCACGAGAAACAAAAATATGGCTGCAAGCAACAGTCCCAGCCAGCGCAGCCCCTCCCCCAGCAGGCCTTTGAAAGCCCGAACGCGTTCGTACGCCAGCCTGAATGCCAGTTGGGAATCTGCCGCTGCTCCATTGAGGTAAGCAGCCCCGTTCAGGTAATTATCTGCTGGTCCGCTGGCGGCAGTGAGCTGGCCATGCCCCTCAAAACCGATCTGTAGATAGTAGTCCTGGGCAGTAGCTGGTTGTACCGGTGGGAAATTGAAGCGATAATAACCGGGATTGACAATGGTTTCGGCGGCAATCAGGGAGTCTCTGATCGCCGGCCCATCTTTGCTATTCGCCAGGAATAAATTCAGGGTTAGTTCGCCCGTCAGGCTGCTTTCAGGCTTGAGATAGATGGCAATCCCGCTTAACCCGTCGTAGCTGGCTGTAAATGTTTGTCCGATCGTGTCGCCGGGCTCGAACTGGATCGGGTTGCTGATATCCGGTTGTTCGATGCGAATTAATGGCGTACAACCAGCCAGAAGCAGCGAGGAGATCAGGATGATTATTTGGACGATCCGGTTCATGGAAAGCTTACTCTGGATCAATTCGTTCGTCGTGATCCCCCAACTCCATCCGCCGGAGCCGGTAAGAGACATCTTCCAGGATTTTGCGGTTGAAACCAATCAAATCGGCCAATAAACCGATTAGCAAGATCTGGAAACCAACAATCAACAACACCGCCGCGAGAATGATCGACTGAACGTGGCCGACGCCTTGACCGATCAAAAAATAGTATAGAAATCGAACGCCAAGTGCAGATCCGGCTAGCAGGAAAAGCATGCCCAGCCAGGTAAATACCCGTAAGGGCTTGTACATGGTATAGGCGCGGATGATGGTTGTGCCAGAATTGACGAGATAGTGAGGTATGCTGCGCATTAACCGCGATGGCCGGCCCTGGGGGTTGGTCCTGACCGGGACATAAACCACGGCCATACGGTTGGCGCCGGCCTGGATCAACGTTTCCAGGGTGTAAGAGTACTCGCTCAACACAATAGTGTGCATAGCAGCCTGGCGGGTAAGCGCTCGAAAACCACTGGTTGCATCCGGTGTTTTAACCCCTGAGGCCCTGGCGATCACCCAACTGCCCGCCCGCTGCAGCCAGCGTTTAACCGGTGAAAAATGAGGGATTGAGGCGACGCCGCGATCCCCAATCACGAGGTCGGCTCTGCCATCCAGGATAGGATTGATTAATGACTGAATATCATCAGCGTGGTATTGGTTGTCAGCATCGGTATTGACGATAATATCTGCCTGCAATCGTAAACATGCCTCAATCCCAGCCATAAAACCATAGGCCAGCCCGGCATGTTCGTTCAAGCGGACGACGTGATGGACCCCCGCATGGCGGGCAACCTCAGCTGTACCATCCGTACTGCCATCATCGATCACCAAATACTCGATCTCATCCACCCCGTTTAACTGGCGCGGCAGTACCCGGATTGCTTCGGGTAAAGATTCTGCTTCGTTATAACATGGGATCTGGATGATAAGTTTCAAGTGTGTTTATCTTTCAAATATCTGGCGTAAACTTAAGTGGCTGCCAGGCGATCTCACCCGGGCAGGTTTCAAGCTGGCGACCACGCACGTATAATCGCGCTAATTATACTCTGGCCTAAGCGGCAGTTGGTCCGAGACCGTGTCTTTCGTTCGTGAAATTCATTTGCATTCCATTGATCCGTAAGTAAAAGGCAAAATAAGGTGTCAGCGTGGGCGTTCGCCCACGCTGACACCTTATTTTGCCATACCCTCTGGGGATATCATGAGAGAACGATACAGTACCGTTAGTCCGTCTTTGTTTATGGCTGAGCTGGAATATGTTCCACGATTAATCCCTCGAAATCCCAAACCATTTTGGAATCATGACTGGTGTCTACCGGGGGGGTGTCAAAGTCGCGGTAGACTTGCCAAAAGCCGTTCTTAGCAGAAGGATCGATATTCGCCGGCGGAGATTTGACCCGGATCCCTTGGGGAGATCGAGATGAATAATCGGTCCGGATTGGATTGGTTTTCCCTGGCCCGATAAAATACCAATTCCATACCCAGAAAAGACGTTCGTTCGCCAGAAAGACCTCTTCTCCTGGGTGAACATTGGATTTGACAAATTGAGCCGCCTGTTTGAAATCCCATGGATAGACCAGGGTCCGCTGCTGGTTGTAGAACGCAAGCGCGAACAGGCAGATTGTGACTGCGGTGGCGGTCCATGCCAATGACCTGGGCCAATTTGGGTGTGCCAGCAGCCGATCGAGCCAGACAGCAATCGCTAAAAGCATAAACGGGACGATCAAGCCGAGTCCTCGAAACAGCCAGATCGGCCGGATCAGATAGCTGATACCAATCGTTGCCAGAATTGGCGTGAAGACATAAGCCAGAATAAAAATCCGAGTTGGCGGCCATCGGATGATGCACACCAGGCAAATGACCAACCAGCTGAAGATTGCGATGGCCTGCAGCGAGATAGGGCAGGTATTACAGTAACCGAATAAGTGTATATACAATGTTGTGACAATATCCCTGATACCAGGTGTTACTGCCGGGGTAACATTTCCCACCGTCCAGGCGCGCCTCAACCAGGGAATATAGGCCAGCAGGATCAAAACCTGAGTTACCAGCCAGATGCCAAGCTGCCTCCACCTGATTTCACCCCGGTAAAGCAAGATAAACGCATGCAGATAGATCGCAGGTAAGATCAGAAAACTGATCCCATGCAGATACAGGAAGGCAACACTTATCAGAAAAAGTCCGGTTGCCCAGAAAATCTTGTGGACGCTGAGCAGCAGCCGGCTGTTGAGTTCAAAGATCCAGATGGCCAGTAGCATCCACAGACTGTAATTGCGGGCTTCAACGCCATAATTGATTGCGTAAGGCGCCAGAGCAAATAACAAGGCTGCAAGGATCGCTGTCCGGCGGTTGAAATATTTTTTGGCCAGAAAGTATATGGAGACGATAGTAATGATCGCTGTGAGTATGCTGCTTGATTTAATCCAAAGATCGCTGGGGCTTATTTTCATCCAGTAATGCAGCAACAGATAATATAAAGCCGGGTGAGGGTCGAAAGTACGAACTGAGGTTAACAGATCCGGTATCGGTAAGCTTGCATGGGTAACCGATTGCAATTCATCGTACCAGAGCCCTTTCCCGGACATCGCGATCAGCCTCAGGCAGAATGCCAGGATGAGTATCCCTATCAAAGGTAATCCATTTTTCAAACTCAGACGCAGGTCGACCGGGTATTTGATGTTAAACCGGTCGAAGATTTCAGGAAGTTTTGCCCTGGCTGGCTCGTAAACATGGGCTACCAAAATGACCCCGATGGTAGCCCAGAGAAGCAGAATCGCAAGCGTATCTAATGTAACAAATATCGTGCTCAATGGCCGTTGGAGCAGATAATCTAGATATGCGAACGAGTTGTTGACCAGGAATAAAAGATAAACGATTAAAAGTATGGTCGCAAGCAACATACTGTATTCGGGTGAAGACCGAAAATGGTTCCAGAGAATAATGATTGGGACAACGATGAGGACAAACGTTGAAATCCATCCCAGGGGCATGAACAGCAAAAAACTTATGAGTAAGAAAAAGACTCTGCAGCAGATCATGAAATTGCGATGAATCTTTTCGCAGGAAAAACCAATCACTGATAAAGTAAACCCCCGCCAGGAAGGCAAACAAGAATTTTCCGGCAAAGCCCAGGATTTTACCGGCAGTAGCTGACTTAATGATCGGCAAAAGCGTGGCCACGACAGGTTCTGCCATATGGGGAAGTTGATATTCGTACTCAACGATCGAAAATAAACGGTGAATGGTGGGTTCGATTGATAGATTTACCCAAAAATTGTTCTCAACCTTGCTGACATCGAAAAGAATAGAAGAAAAATAGGTCGTTGTATTAATTGCTGATGCCCCGACCAAGCCGATCAAAATCGTGACCAGAAAAGTCGCCCCTGCGCTAATCGCCAGGCGAGGGCGACCGTAAAACAGGTAATAAATCAGCAATATGACAAAGAAGATTTTGATCCCGATGCCAATCCCAAGAGCGATGCCCGCGATAATCTGCCAGGTAAACGAGGCATCTTTACGGGCCCCGTACAAGACAATGGACAATAAGAACAATAATAATAGATTGACCTGACCAAATATGATGATCGTATGATAAACCGGCGGGAAGATGAGCAAAAATAGAATCAAAACGAGCCACTGAAATTTGCTGATTTTGATTCCTATCGTCTTGAATGTAAAGAAAATGGCGAGACATAACCAGGTCAGGTTCAGACCAGCCCAAATCAAAATCGCTTGTAAATGCGGAACAAGCGCCAGCGGGCGCAGGATCACTGCAAAGAATGGCGGATAGATATACGCGGAAAAAAGAGTGCGCATCCCCGATTGCTTCGCAGCTGTTTTCAGGAATTCTGGATTGTTATAAATACTTTGGCTTTGATCGAGATTCAGGGCGGCCGCAGCATCGTAATAGGCGCCGAAATCATATTGATAATAATCTGAAGGAGCAGATTGGTTCCGGATGAAATGAGTTGTGATTTGCTGCAGACGGAATCCCCCGAGTAAAACCACCAATACCAGCAACAATAGATTGAAGCGTTTGAAGAATTTGGTATGTCTTCCAATGAGGGCAGGGAATTTGGGCTCGGAAACCGGGTTGATCGATTCAGGATAGGGCATCAGTTTACTCAGCAGTTGGAATTTTGACGCCCTAGATCATATCACTAACTGAGGATTTATACAAAATTTGGGCTCAATGGGGATGCAGTCAAAATGTGTAGATTTGGTGTTCTGTTTGGGCGGCGATCGCCGCCCAAACAGAACACCAAATCTACAAACAGTTCGTGCCACCCGGTCCTTAGGAATTCCTGTGGTGGTATACCAGATGGTCAGAAAGCTTAGGGTTGGTTGGCAATCAGGGGCAGGTAGACTGGCAGCCCGATTTGCAGCGCCAGCCGATAATTGACGACATCACCGGCTACGCGATTGTCTATGGATCGAATCCGCAAGAACAGGGTTCGATCCCGGTCGGCCAACCAGCCGAGATGGCTGGGGAGATCGAAGTCGCCCGGGTTATGCTGGGCCAACAGAGTCGTCCCATCCTCAGCGTATAATTCCAGGATCACTGCCGCGCTTCCAACCACCGGTTGGCTGTGCGCTTGCAGCATTTGGCCGGCTTTCAGGTTGATTTTAAGCCAGTCTTCATCCATTAAACCCTCCCCATCCGCCGGGTTGCACAGATTGTGGATTTGAATGCTGTTTTGGAAGTCCACAGTAGTTGCCCGCGCTTGGATATTATCATCATTTTTGCCCCCGATTGTTTCCCAGGAGTCATCCCCCGTGCAGACATCAGTTGGGACTGTGATGGTTTGTTCTGCCAGGCTGGTGTAGGTTTCCTCGTTTCCAATTCGATCAACGGCCCGTAATTTGAAACCATATGTCCTGCCTGTTTCGCCGATCACCCAGAAGTGTCGTGCCGCGCCGTCAATGTTGAGAGCCCAATCTTCCCATGGATCTGTGCCGGCCTGCCGTTGCAGATCGAAGTGATTAATGCCGGACAGGTTATCGCTGGCCTGCCATTCAACCGGTATCACGGTGCTGTGGGTGACTGGTATCGTTGAGATCGAGCTGACTGGCGGTGTGCGATCGAGCCCCATGTGCCATAGCCCGGCATAGCGCTGGTTGCCAGCCCAGTCTTCTGCCCGAATATAGAAGGCCATGTCTAGCTGGTCCGGGAAATTTTGGGCGTCGAAAACGGCCTGCCAGCCATCGGCCCCATCCCAATCGGAGCCGAATTGTTCCCAGGCGCCACTTTGCCAATCACCTGGATGCCAGAAAAAGTCAACATGGCTCATCCCGGTACCTGAATCAGACGCCTGAACGTTGATGCCAGTCTGATCGGCGGATAGGAAAGTGCTGCCCGGCGGGGCGCTGATGGTTGCGCTTGGCCGATCGGTTTCCCTGAACACTTTCAATGAATAGGCATGATTCAACTCGCCTGTCGAAGGGTGGGCCCAGGCTCGTACTTTAAGGTAATACACACCGCTGCGCTGCAGTTGATAGCTCAGGGCCGAATCCGTATTGTTCCCCGAGATAATGTCATCATTTTCGGCCAGTACAGAGGCGCCGTCACCGTCCAGTAAATAGAGGTACGTATCCGGTTGAGCCGGAATCGTCGCCTGGGTCAATACCCCGATCTGGTCACCGGCTTGCCCATCGAAACGATAATAGTCTACATCGCCTGCCGGGCAAATTGTCCCGGTCGTGCTGGCGGGTAGGGTGATCGGGGTCGCCGATTCCGGCAAATCGTTGTTGTCTGCACAGGCCGGAGGCGCTTCGGCCTTGATGGAAATATCATCAATGATCCAGCCCGCGTAATCGTTATAGTCTGCATCCAGGGTTTCGAAATGGAACCGGACCTGGATGTCACTGCCGGCATAGGCTGAAAGGTCGATGAACGGGCTTTGCAGCCACTGATCGGGGGGATCTTCCGAAAATTGATAAACGTTTTGAAACGCCTCACCGTTTTCGGCGATCTGAACGATGCGCCGGTCCCAATGGATGCCGTTGCCTTCGGTCTGGTACTTATAGGAAAACCTGAGGTAATATCCGCTTGCGGGGATGCTGAAGGGGGGCGAGGTCAAATCGCCATAGTTGGGCTGCCCGGTGTCATAGCCGGAGACTGCATTGGCGGCATCGTACACCCAGCTGACTGTGCTGTCGATATTGGTACTGCTGACATAATCCCAATCCCAGTTGCCGCTGTTTACCCACAAGCTCCTATCATAAACTGATTCCATGCCTGATTCAAATGGCACTGGCTTTGCCGGTATTGCTGCCGAAGGCGCCTCGATGCTAAAACTTCGCGAACTGCTCCAGCCGCTGGTCAGGCTGCCGGAGATCGAACGGACTTTCCAGGTATAACTACCGGATGGCAGCGACCCAGGGCTCAGAAAAGGCGCCTTACTGGTATAAGATTTATCGGCAGCGCCACTGAGCCGGACTTCGTAAGTGATCCCGCCGCCGGCATCCTCCCAGGTCAGGACCAGCGAACTGTTGGCCCTGAATGCAAAGCCGTCGGCTGGCCAGGCCAGCGCGGGCGCGGCTGGCGAGGTGGTACGGGCCTGGATCCGCAAAGAAGAGAGTTGGTCTTTTCCGATGCGATTGTCAGCTAAATTGCTGTCATTCCTGGAGAGGGTTTCGCTGCGACCGGTCAGATCCGTATTGGCATAAACGGTTGCCAACACATTATCGCCCACCTGGATCGATTCGGCGTTATCGCTGCCCACAACGTTGATTGTGGTAACGGTGCCATTTTCCAGCAAGACACATTTACCCTGATAGTCTCGATCGGCGAACAGGGCGATCTGGTTAGGGCCAGCCGTACAGGCTGGTGGTAACACAGGACAGCGATAATTCTTCATAATCTGATGCAGTCCGGGTAATTCCAGGTTGTAATTACCGTCCTGATCACGCAATCGTAATGCCAGGCTAACCGGCCCATCCGGTACACCGGCAGCGCACAGATCCCAGTTATAAGAGAACGGACTGCTGGAAAATTCCGGTCCGACTGTCTGCCAGCTGTCATGGTAATAAGCCATGAATTGAGCGCTCGCCAGCCCGCTGTCATCGTCGTTGCCCCAACCAGACAAACTTATCTTTCCACTCTCGATTGTCGTTAAATCCGCGGGAGCAGTCAGATCGCCTGTGGGTGGGGTGCGGTCCCCGGTAACCGTGTTCGCAGATACATAATAGGTGCGGGTATCCGTGCAAACGTCGCCGGGTCGGGTGCAGTAGGGTAGATCTACGGCGACTCTGGGCCTCCCGCCATTGATATCGACTTCATCAAATACCACATCCCGCGATATCCCCCAATAACTCCAATATGGTGTATCTTCCACCTGGAAATGTAGATGGTGCCCGGTCGAAGCGCCGGTATTGTCAGCAACACCGATGAATTGACCTTGCTGGACCGGCATACCAATCACTTTCAGGGATTCGGGGATGCTGTTCTGGGCCAGATGCAGATAAAGCTGGTAAGTCACCGGGGATGTACTGGGGTCCGCCAGCACCAGATAATTTACGTCGCTGTGGTCGTCGTTGGGCACGCTGTCTTTATACAGGTATACCGTACCGGCTTTTGCAGCGTGGACGTTGAACATCGTTTTATAAATATAAAAGTCGAAGCTGTAGTGGGCGTTACCCGAAGTGATGTCTCCATCGTGCGCGACGCTGCGCGAGAGCCAAACTGTCTTGCTTGCTTCCCAGGGCAACCGGTAACCAGTCAGGGGCGAGGTGACGAGTGCGTCCTTTACGATGGTATTGATCTCGATCAGGCTCTGTCGAATTTCTTCAGATATGAGCTCGTCTGGCAGCATTTGAACCGCAGCTAACCAACCGGAATCGGCCGGCAGCAGCGCCTGCCAGGCGCCTTCCACCCGGCGTGCAATCGCTAATCCGGGTTCTGTTGGCACAATGTCGCTGGTTACTGGATCCACAGGCGTCAGCCACGCAACCGCCCACAGACCATCCCTGGACAGGCCTTCATCGTTAAGCTGGGTTTCGTAAGCCAAATAAACCATACTGGTCTGTCGGTGCGTTTGGATGGCAGTCTGGATCGCCTGCATGGCCTGGTCGAGCTGATATTGCTGATTGGTTTTACCGGGAGGTGGCGGCGGTTCAGGTTGGCTGGCCGAAGATGCTCTGGATAAACCAAGAATCAATACCATTAAGACCAGAAGGGTGGAAAAAATTAACCGTTTCATTCGTACTCTCCGCAATCAGAAGACCCGCACGATCCTGATTGTTGCCACAGAAGATGGGTGGATGGTTGCTGCATCCCTGTGCTGCAGCGAAGATCAGCTCGTTGAGATCGCGATGAATTCTTCACCTGTAAATCCAGCTTGTGCATTGTACGACAACCTCAGGAGGCGGGTGTTAAGAAAACTGTCAGGTTTTCTTTTCATAGGTGCTTATGTCGCTCATTAGATTTGTGCAAGTGGTGTGCCAGATGGAATGTGAGTGATCGGCTGCACGTTCAAACCCCCAAATCTGGGACTCTCCCACAGAGCAACTGTGTTATCTAGTTTCCCAAAGACCCCTTCAGGCGTTCAGCAAGAAAGTTGGTATAATGACGACAATTATCGGAAACAAACTCGAAACCGGGCTTATCTTTCTCCAGCGTGTCCTTACACGGGTATCTACAAATTTATGCTTTATGCCAAAACAGTTGCTCCTGTGGGTGATTAATGCGATCCTGTTGATCCTTTGCATTGTCATGGCATTTCAAGGGTGGCGCGCCTGGCAGCATGCAACCATCCTGGTCGAATGGACGACTGCCAGTGAATTGAATACCGTTGGTTATCGTATATACCGGAGTACGAATCCGGATGAACGGGGCAAGCAAATCAATCAGGAATTGATCCCTTCGTCAATTGACCCATTAACCGGTGGCTCCTACCAATTTGAAGATCAGGATGTTCAACCAGGTGTGAAATACTATTACTCACTTGAAGAAGTTGAAAATAATGGCGCAACCAATCAAGCCGGTACCATCGAAGTCGCTGCGAAGCAAAATGGATGGTGGGAAATAGGTCTGGCCGCGCTTCTCCTGGCAGGCGTGATTGTTGGGGTTATCAGTTTATTGGATTCCTATCGGGAACCAGCGCAATGAAGGCAGGCAGCACCACGGAACAACGAACCTATTTGACGATCGCTGGGTTGGGTTTTGAAATTACCTGTAACGATCCAGCTTTGTTGGCATATCTTGCTGATCGTTATGCCGCGTTTACAGATCCGTCCAAGGACAATTTTTTTGTCAGTATCCAGGTCGTCAGCCACTCGGGTAACTTGATCGACCTTTCCGGGCTGATCTCTTTTTCCGATCGGGAGATGCATTTCACCGGGCCTGAGGTTGAAGGCTTAATCGATCTAGATCGGATGCGGGCAAACCTGAATTTTTCCAGCCAGTATGCCTTCCAGGTAGTGGATTACTTCTTGAGAGTTGTGCTGGCGGCGGCAGTGTTTAAGGCTGGTGGCATGATGTTGCATGCGGCTGGCATTGTTCGCCGTGGCCTGGCCTATTTATTTTTTGGTCACTCGGGTAGTGGAAAAACAACCGTCTCCCGTTTGTCGAACGCAGAGCTTGTATTGAATGATGATCTGGTCGTGTTGATGCCGGCCGGTCGAGGCTGGCAGGTTTACGGCACCCCTTTCTGGAATCCAACCCAGGTTCAGCCGAATTCAGATAGCGCTGGCTTGATGGGTTTTTTTCGCCTGATTCAGGATAAGCGGGTCTATTTAGAGTCCATGGCAACCAGCCAGGCTATCGCCGAGATGATTGCCAACATTCCCGTTTTACCGGCCGATCCGGGTCACAACTTTGAACTTTTAAGCCGGATACAATCCCTGGTGCGAGAATTTCCGTGCTATCGTTTGCATTTCCTGCCGGACGCATCATTTTGGCAGGTGATCGAAACCCTGGATAACTTATCTGTGAACGATTTTAGGATATGAATAACGATGTCGGTGACAAATTCTGTTGAAATGCTTGAACCCTTAGCCTTGCCATTGTCAGAGAATCAGTTGATCCAGATGGTTGCTCGAGGCGATCAGATTGCCTTTCATAAGTTGTATCTGCGCTACGCTCAGTTGATTTTCCAATATTTACTGCGCTTGATCCATGATACTGAACAGGCGGAGGATTTGCTGCAGGAGGTATTTTTGGCCGTTTGGAAGGGCGCTCCCAGGTTCCGAGGAAAATCTAAAGTGAAAACCTGGATTTATCACATTGCTCACAATCAAGCCGTTTCCTGGCTAAGAGCCCACCATCCGACTGTCCGGCTCGATGAAAGTATGGCAGCTATCAGCGAAGATCGTTTGCCGCTAGAAACCCAAATTGCTACTTCTTTTCAGCGGTACAGGATTCGCAGGGCATTAGACCAGCTATCGCCTGAACATAGAGAAGTATTAGAGCTGGCATACTTCCACGAACTATCGTATCGTGAGATCGCCGAAATCGCCGGTTGTCCGGTGGGTACGGTAAAAAGCCGGGCAAACTTCGCCCGACGTTACCTGGGTTCGATTTTGAACACTTCAGATTGGATCGATTAGCGATTTTCCGGAAATGTAAACATGCGCTTTAGAAAATTGCGGAAAACCCAAATGAAAGAATTGCTGCCGTTTTACCTGAATGGTAGCCTTTCGCGTGACGAAAACCAGCAGATTGAGGCCTGGCTGAGGCAGGATTTGGCTGCCAGGCAGGAACTGGCAAGTTGGCGCGAAATTCAACTCGCAGTCTCAGGTCAGGATGGATTAATGCCGACCAATCGGGCTTATCAAGCGCTAATGGACCGTATCCAATCCTCGCCAGAACAGGTGACAGTCTCCAGTCGGCTGCGCCTCCAGCCAGGGAAAGTATTGGGGGCCCTTCTCATAACACTGATTGTTTTATATGGATTGTGGAAGGCTGTTGCGCCGGGGATCGCTTTGGAGTGGTCTTTGCAGGGTGAGGGTGTATCTGCTTTCAAGGTTTACCGGGCCACAGCCGGCCAGGCTCAATTTGATTTGATCAGTGAAATTCCGGCCCGGGTGGGAACAGACCGGTATTCTTATGTGGATGTCCATCTATTGCCCGGCAAAGACTACATCTACCGGGTTGAAGGCATCGGGCTCGCTGGCGATCTGGCGGCCAGTAAATCGATTGTCAGCAATTCGATGGGGGTCCTTCCCGGTCAATTAGCGGTCCTGCTGGCGAGTTTGCTTGTCGGGTTGTGGAGCGTTAACATATTTTCGAGTTTTAGTCGTATCCTTTGGAATAATCTGGATAGGCCTCAATTTTCTTGAGCCAATCTGATCGCCTCCAAATCTGGGACTATTCCACAGGATTTCCCTAAGAACCAGTCTACATGATACTTATTTTCCATAACATTTTTGTAAAATAGGAGCGTGGTACTGATTAACTACTTGTATTAAGAATGATTTAAGGTTATACTGAGTCATTGAATACGGAACCATAACATATGGGAATGGAACGCAATCTATGAGCGAAGACAAAGAGAAAAAATCCGAACGAAAACCGTATATCAAACCTGAAATTACCCATGAGTTGGAACTGGAAACTCGGGCAGGTACTCCGACAGGGATCGATCCCAATATTGTTAACCCCTTGAACTGACCGGTATTCCGAATTCGTATTTGCTACTCAATCGTTTTCGGTTTATAGGATAAGTCAAGTCGGTTTTGTCATTCATCGATCCATGAGTGCTTTACCAGGCTTGAGTTGGCTGATTTAAATAATGGATATCCTTGGGCTTCGTCAATCGGCGAAGCCTTTTTGATAAATGGTCACAGGCATGCATAAGTGGGAATTTATGGAATGATACCCAAAACTGGGATACCATCACAGCGATTCCCAATGATGCACATTATTATTGGTTGCGCGGTTTGACAGGAGCAAACTTTGAATAGATTACAGCGCCTGTTTGTCTTGCTGGTTGGTTTGGGAATTGTCCTGGCGCCTTTTGGTACAGGTACGAGTATGCGGATGTCCTCCAGCGAGACATCCGCTCAAATCCAACTGCTGCGTTCCGATTCGCAATCGGTCGTTTTGGAGCTGTCTACGCCATCGTATTCGCTCGAACCTGGCAAAATTGGAGCCACTGCTGTTCAGTATCTTACTGCGCCTGGATTGACGCAAAGCGATGAGCCGGGTCTGCCCGTGCTGCCCGGCCTGGGTAAATTGGTGGCAGTGCCTCCCGGCGTCCAGGTTAAGCTGAATATTCTGGTGGATCAAAGCGAAACTTTATCAGGCCGGTATGTCTTACCATTGGGTCCGGAGCCTGCCAGACGAACAGACGATGAACAGTCAGGGGCTTTTCAGGCGGCTGTTCCGGCGACTGAAGCCAGTCTTGAACTCCGCTCCCAGGGATTCTGGCCGGCTGCACCCGCCAGAATTGCAGACGAAGCCTGGCTGCGGGACCAGCGTCTGGTTCGGATCGCGTTTTCGCCCTTTCAGTATGATCCGGCCAGCGGCCAGATCGTCTGGCATCGCCTGCTGCGGGTTGAGCTGTCTTTTGTCGGGGATGAATTCGGATCTCAAAAGAATAGTGCTGACGATCCAAATTTCGAATCCATATACCGGGCGGGCCTCGTGAATTACGACAGCAGCCTGACAATGCGCGCCAAGGCTCCCAGCCCGCTGGCGCCTTCACCGGACAGCCGGGAAGCGAGCACCGCTACCCGCTACCGGATTGTCGTCGATCACCCCGGCATCTACCGGCTAACTTACAGCGATCTCCAGGGGGCCGGTTTGCCCGTGGATCAGGTTAACCCCCAGTACTTGCAGCTCACCAACCAGGGCAGAGCTGTCGCCATTCAGGTGACCGGCGAGGGGGATGGCAGCTTTGACCCGGGGGATGAAATCCTGTTCTATGGCGAAGCCTTTCACGGGGATGTGATGGCTTCCACCTATGCCAGTGAAGATGATTCCTGGTATCCCTATTACAGCTTTGGGCAGGCCCAATTAACCCCGGAATATTTTGAACGCTATACTGATGAAAATATTTACTGGTTGTGGGTCCAGACTTCGCAGGGTTCACGGATGCCAGATCCCATCTCCGGCCAGCCGAGTGGCAATGTAACGATCCCTCAGGTGTTTACCGACACGGTCCGGGCCGAACAATCCCATCGCTACTGGTCGTTCCATTTCACCAGCCAGGATCCTTGGGTCTGGGATGATCTGCGCGTTACGGATATCCAGACCCAGACTTACACGATTACGTTAAAAAGCCCGGCGCTCGGAAATTATCCTGCAGTTGTGCAGGGTGAATTGGTCGGCGACATTCTCTATAATCCTAATCATCATACCCGTATCACTTTAAATAATGACCCGCAAATCTATGCCGACGATATTTGGTATGGGGGAACTCGCCATCATTTTTCGGCGCAAGCCCCCCAATCCATGCTTCGGGAAGGAAGTAACGATCTACACCTGACTGTCATAAACGATCCCAGTACGTTTCCCGCTGATCGTCTAGCATTTGATTGGTTCTCAATTGATTATGCCCGCCTCTTCCAGGCGGACAGCGACCAGTTATTCTTCGAACGGGATGAAGCCGGGCAGGATTGGAAATACCATATCACCAATTTCTCCTCTGCTCAGCTTCAGGTGTATGACATAACCAATCCCCTCGTTCCACAGCCGGTGAATGGATTCGATGTCAGCAGTACGGTCGCACCGGTTACGGCGCATGGCGCCGGATTCTATCCGGTGGATTCGGGGGATGCCCTCGCGGGTGCCACAGCTTATGAATTGGCATTTCAGGCCAATCATCCCGGGCAAACCAGTTACCTGGTCCTGGCCGCGCCCGCCATCCAGTCTCCCAAATCGATCAGCGCCTACACGGCCGGCGACCTGTATGACCTCGGGAATGGGACCGACTACATTGTGATCGCCCCCTCAGCCCTGATCACGGCCAGCCAGACCCTGGCTGACTACCGCGCCTCCCAGGGTATGCGGACCATGGTTGTTGATCTCCAGGATATCTTCAATCAGTTCAATTACGGGATCTATCACCCGCTGGCGATCAAGCGCTTCCTGTCCTATGCTTATCAGAACTGGCAGGCGCCTGCCCCGGCTTATGTTTTGCTGGTTGGCGATGGTCACTGGAACTTCAAAGGCTATACCGGCAACACGACTGCTACAGATTATGGCTATATTGATCCAACGATTTACATGCCTCCCTACATGGCCTGGGTCGATCCCTGGCAGGGCGAAGTCGACAGCTCCAGCCTGCTTGCGACGGTCTCCGGGACGGATATCCTGCCCGATCTCTCAATCGCCCGCCTGCCGGTGAACAGCGTCGACCAGCTTCAAACGGTCATCGCCAAAACGATCGCCTACGAAAGCACGCCTGGCCAGTCCTGGCAGCGGCGGCTGCTATTTACGGCCGATAACCCCGATACGGCCGGCGATTTCGATGCCTATTCCGAATCGGTCATCAGCCAGTCCACGCCTCCGGACTATTCGATCGAACGTATATACCTCGATACTTTTCCCTTGCCGCCACCATCGACAGCTTTCTCGGGTCCGGCGGCTGCTTATGCGATTACCACCACGCTGAACACGACCGGAACACTATTCATCAATTTCATTGGGCACGGCGCCATTTCCCGTTGGGCATCCGAAGGTCTGCTGGTTACCACCGGCGATCCTGCTTTCGTCAACCTGCCGAGCGCCAACTACATTACCACGTTAAAGAACCGAAGCCAGCTGCCGGTCATGGTTTCGATGGATTGCCTGGATGGGTATTGGAATTACGCCACGGAAGCAAAAACCAGCCTGGCCGAAGAGATGGTGCGCGCCCCTGCCGGAGGCGCCGTGGCCGCTTATGCGCCAACCGGCCTGGGTGTGGCTTCCGGCCATGATATTTTGAATCGTGGATTTTATGGAGCCATCTTTGAAGATGGGATCCAGACGTTCGGTCCGGCAACGCTGAGCAGCAAACTTGCTTTGTGGACGACAGGATATCATTACGATCTGGTGGATACGTTTACAGCCTTTGGTGACCCCGCCTTGCGTTTCTTGACTACAGTCGCTCCTGTTCAAGCGGAACAAAACTTTTTTCTGGGGGGCGTAGCAACCTACAATCTGCAAGTGACTAATACTGACGTATACACCGGAGCACCAATCGTGGATAATTTTACGCTGTCAGCTCATGGGAATAATTTGCCGGTATCGATTTCGCCAAGCACTCTATCGTTGCTTCCCGGTGAGACAGCCAATGTTCAGGTGCGGGTTATTTTACCGGACTCAGCGCCTGCATATTTTTCGGACAGCGTACGGATTGATATCCACTCGAGCCGGTTAGGGAGTGTGATTGCGTCTGCAAACTTGATCACATTCAGGGATCCGGACCGTTATTTATTTTTACCGGTTGCTGTTAAGCCATAAATAATTGTTCGCAGATTGGGAAAGATGTTAGACCTCCATTCCATGAAAGATTCTACTCCAACGACGGATAGAAAAGACAGCTACCAGCGAATTGGGTTGGATTTAGCGACCGCTCAGGAGACCGGCCTGGTTGATCTGAAAGTTGTCAGCGACAGCATGCGGCCTTTCTTGCAGCCCGGTGACATTGTGCGTATGTCACCAATAAAGGCCAGGACAACCCTACAAAGGGGTGATATCATTGTGTTCCAACAACCCGAATTTGGTAAAGGGTCACTTCCCCTGACCCATCGCATCATTGGCCGATCGTCGGCTGGTTTGCTGGCTAAAGGTGATGCTCGCTGGCTACCAGACGCCCCTGTAAAAACTCAGGCGGTGATCGGATTAGTGGTTGGTGTTCAGCGCGGGCAACGCCAGATCACGCTCACCTCACCAGGTTGGCGGTTGATTAATTCATTCCTGGGCTGGTTCCATTTTATGGCTGGCGGCCTGGCGGCGTTGGCCAACCGCGCTCGCAAGTCGTTGATGGCAGGGAAGGAGGTTGAATGACTGACATCCATCTAGAGAGCATCCCGGTCATGCTCCCGACCGTGGTCGGTCGGATCGTTGATGAGGAGGCCGTACTGGTCCTTCCGGAACAAGGCCAGGTTAAAGTATTAAATCCGGTTGGCGCCCGCATCTGGACGATGATCGATGGTGTTCGAACGATCCGGGAGATCGCGGCTTTGATCAGCCAGGAATATGAAGTGGAATCTGCTCAGGCCGAGACGGATACGATCCAGTTCATCCGAGATCTTCAGGAACGTAAGGTGCTGACCCTTTTCGGCCTATGATGGGCGATGCAGGGATTTAAGTCGATGGTCGCAATCGGAAAGCCTGCCAGAATACGGCTAACGAGGGCCTTGCACATATTGCCATTCATCCTGGTTCTGGCGTTAATCCTGGGGCTGGCTGGGCGGGCGCGCGCGGCTGTTACCCTGATTTCGTTCACCGCGGCCGGGCATGATGGGTATATCCTGATTGAGTGGGAAACGGCGACCGAACTTGACAATGCCGGTTTTTACATTCAGGCCAGCGATCAGGAAAATGGAACCTACACCCGGATAAGCAACTTTATTTGGACCGAGAGTGATGGATTGACCGGAGCCAGTTATTCCTATCCAGATAATAATGTCAGCTCTGGTGAAGTTAAGTGGTACAAACTGGAGTCTGTTACCAGTAACCAGACCTCTGAATTCGCCGGACCGATATCGGCTACTGAAGGTGAACCAACCCCAACCAGCACCGCGACCTCAACAGAAACTGCCACACTGACGCTTACCCCCACGGAAACCCAGGTAAATGCGACCAGCACTTCAACGGCCACATTGACTCCCACCGCGACGAACACGTCCGCCGCCGCTTATCCGGCGCCTGCTACGGCAACGCCTCGCCCCGCCTATCCGGGAATCGGGACGACAGCCGCCCCAGTTGGCGCCCAGGCGACGACCGCAGTCCCGTTTCAGGCCAGCGCCACTGCGGTGATCCAAGGATCCTTACCAAGCCCGACCGCGTTGCAGGCTCAAGGGCTTACCTACCCAGGCACAAATCAGAGCGGGACCTTCGTCCCGCTGCCGAGTATATCGATCCAGTATGTAGACGGGCTGACCGGTACGCCTGAATTGACGGAAGCGATTATGGCCGCCTCGGCCGACGGCCCCGAACAATCCGGTGATTCTTCTGGCTGGTCGCGATACGGTACACTCGGTTTCATCCTGATCATTTGGGTATTGTTGGGCGGCTGGTTCTGGCTTTCGTTCCGCAAACTCGAATAACTCGGGTCTCAGGCTAACTCTGTCATAGCGTCACACCTCCGAATCCAGGGTACCACCTCAGATATTCCTAAAGAACCAATAACTCCTGGCAGGTCACTATTGCTTCGAAAAGTACTTTTATGGTTTGTCGTCAGCCTGGTCATTGGCATCTCTGGCTGTAAGCCTCGGGCCGGTTCAATCCCAATCGAAACCTCTCAGGAAGGGCGAGATCCAACCGCCCCGGTTGTGGTAAAGATTTTCACCCGGCAGACCGGCATCTATGCCATTGAGTCACAGGATCTTGCCAGGGCCGGGATCAATCTGGCAGAGTCGGATATGATTCCGGTTCATCTTTATTGGCGAGGAAAATCTTTACCCGTCTGGATCGATCGCGATGCGGGGGAATTGCGATTTTATGCCTCGGCCAGTCAAAGCCTTTATAGCCTTGAAAACGTTTATTGGTTGGTTCAGGGGGATGATGATCTCACGCCTGGATCAGGCTACTATTGGAAAAGTCCTGAAAAGTCACCAGCCCAAAACGAACCAGAGCTTGCCCAGGCATTGGTAGGCCCGGGTCAATTTTCCGCCGGTGTGTATGCGGCCGCGTTTCATCTGGAAGAAAATCGCCAGTATTATCCCCAGGTCGAACAAGGCGATCACTGGCTGTGGATCCCTTTACCGGCCCCTCAGGCGCATGAGTTCGATATCTCTTTCCCGGAAGTCGAGCAGGTTCCAGGGGCGATTCGCCTGGCGGTCTGGGCCAGAACCGAAGGTCCGGGTGAGATTGACCATCATCTAAGAATTTCCATCAATGGCGCCCAGGTTGCTGATGAAAGCTGGGATGGAAGCGGCAATTACGAAATCACCGCGCCGGTTCCGGCTGGGGTCTGGCGTTCAGGCGACAATACCATCCTGGTGGATGCCCCGGGTGATACCGGCAATGCTGCCGATGTCGTTGTGATCAATTGGATCGATGCAGTGGTGGGGCAGAAGTTCCAGGCCCGGAATGATCGCCTGTTTTTTATCGGTTCCGGTAAGGTGCAGCCGCTCGATAGCTTTACCCGGCCTGTCCATGGATATGACGTTACCGATGGCTTTAAACCGGTGGAACTGGACCCCGAACAGCTGGCCGGCGATTCTTTTACTGGCCAGGTGGATCATTTATACTGGCTGGTGGGCGCCAAGGGCGGCCTGGCGCCGGAACAGATCGCAGCGCCAGTGGATGTCCCCGACTTGCGCTCGATAGACACGGGGGCGGAATATGTCGCGATTGGCCCACCCGATCTGTTGACCCCGCTGCAACCACTCCTGGATTTTCGCAGCCAGACCGGACTGAATGTACAGGCTGTGCCGCTTCAAGCTGTCTACGATCAATTTAATGGCGGCCTGCCAGAGCCGGAAGCAATCCGAGCGTTCCTGCGATTTGCCAGCCAAAACTGGCAGATAAAACCCAGGTTTTTGTTATTGGTAGGCGATGCGACCTATGATCCGCTCGAATATCAATCTTCGCCAGAGGCGAACCGTCTGCCAGTATTCCTGGTCGAAACAGTTTTTGGCGGGGAGACTGCCAGCGACGTGCAATTCACGCAGCTCGATGACGATCAGATTCCGGATATGGCGGCTGGCCGCATTCCCGCCCAGTCGGCAGACCAGGTCAAAGCATTTGTGGAAAAAACGCTAAATTACGAACAACATGCGGATGAACCGGAATGGAAACAGCGGGTTCTGGCCGTGGCCGATGGACAGGAAGATATTTTTAAAGGGGATGCCCAGAGCTTTCTGGATCTATTCCCCCAAGATGTTCAGACGAACTTGCTAGACCCCGTGGCTGGCGATACGTCTGTCAATCAGCAGGTTGTCGACCAGATCAATCAGGGGGATGGGTTGGTCGCCTATTTTGGGCATGGCAGTATCAATATGTGGGGCAAGGACCGGCTTTTTTCTACCGATGATGTGGCAAATCTAAACAATGTCGATCGCTATCCAGTGATGATCAACATGACCTGCTTGAATGGGTTGTTTACTCACCCGAAAGTGGAATCGCTGGCCGAGGCGATGCTCTGGCAGCCTCAGGCCGGCGCTGTGGCAGTACTGGCGCCAACCAGCCTGACATTGCCAACCGACCAGAGTTTCTTGAGCAAGCCATTGATTGAAGCCTTGTTGTACCAGCCAGATACCACGCTTGGCGAGGCGCTTCTGGCTGCCCGCCGGCAAATTGCTGAAAATAATACCGGCTCATTGGATGTGATGGAGACATTCCTTTTATTTGGTGATCCTGCTTTGCGGGTTCCGATCCATTGAGAATTCTGACATACAATGTTCGCTGGTGCCGCCAGTGTCATAAAAGTGGAATGGCAAAGGTCGCAACCGCCATCCGTTTCGACCTCGCACTGGCTTGCTTTTCGTGGAAATCGAGGGGTCAGTAATGCGTCAGGCTGCCATCGATCCTGGCCCGTCGCACAGCCAGGCGGAAAGCAACCAGGCTGAGGGGCAGCAGGACCAGGCTAAAAATGAACAAAGCCAGGATTTCAACCGAAAGCTGGGCAATGGTCGCGCCATTGAGCAGGGCTTGCCGCAGAGCTTCTAAGGCATAGGTGATCGGCAGCAGCCAGGCTAAGAACTGCAGCGAATTGGGGTAGCACGGAAACCGGATAATAGACGCCTCCCAGGAAGCTGGAGGCAGCGTTGAATATCCAGGCGATTGGGTCGCCTCGCTTGAGCACCATGATGAAGCTGGCGGCCAGTACGCCCAGGCTGCTGAATACAACGATGGTCAGCATTAAAATCAAGATGACGCTGGCGAGATTGGCATGCTGGAGATCGACTTTTAGAAAGATGACGCCCACACCCAGATAAACAAGCACCCGCAGGGTTGTCATCCAGTAATCCCATAATGCAGAAGAAATAATAATGATCGGTAAAGAAGTCGGGGTCGATAGCATCGCCTCCAGGGTGCCGGTGGTTTGAGCCTGGCGGATGTTATTCGAAAAGGTGGAGAGTCCGACGCCGAAGTAGCCGGCAAATGCTATACCGATCAAGACGAAGGAAAAGTAATCGCCCCCATAGGCAGCTAAATAGGGACTGGCTGCGGGGCCAAGGATGGAAGATATGAAATAGAACACCCCAACCATGAAGAAGATGTTGAAGAATTGAAAAAAGAATGCGAAACGATAGCTGAACTCGTTTTGAAAATCACGTTGCAGAAATGCGAGCAGGACCGGTAAAAACCGAACGCCTGAATTAGTTCGTGGAACTGGCCCCACAACCGGTTCGCTTTCAACCGGGTTTTTGGGAGCCGTCAACAAAGGGGTCAGTTTGCCATCCTCTAATAAACGCGCAAAAATATGCTCCAATGAAGCCGGCTGTTGCTGGATGGACTGGACGGTCACATTTCGCTGGCGCAGCCAGTCGTAGGTCAGATTGAAGTTGGAACTCGCGCTATCGACTGGTACATGGACCATAGCTTGTTGAGAATGATTTATCCAGTCGATCTGCGCTTCGGGTAAAGATGTGACCAGATCTTCGGCTTGTTGGGGTTGCAGATCGCTGACCGAGAAAGTATAAAGGTCGCTTGAATTGAGAATTTTATGCAGTTCTGGAAGTTCACCCAACGCCAGAATTTCTCCCCGGTCCATGATCGCAATCCGTTCACAAAGCTGTTGAGCCTCGGCCAGATTGTGGGTCGTCAGGAAGATCGTGACCCCCAATTTTTCGTGCAGTTCGGTCTGGATGAGCTTATGCAATTGCGACGTGGCGATTGGATCCAGCCCCTTGGTGGGTTCATCTAAAAAAAGCAGCTGAGGTTGATTGAGCAAAGCCCGGGCTATGCTTAAGCGCTGCCGTAAGCCGGTGGAATAAGTCTGAAAGCGCTGGTTGGCGTACTCAAGTAAATGGACCTGCTCCAGAGCTTCGGTGATCCGGTTTTGCTTTAGTTCGCCCTCCAGGCCGAACAAACTGCCAAAAAATTCTAGATTCTGGCGACCCGTCAACCGCCAGTAAAAACTGCGTTCGTCGCTGGACGCCAAACCGATTGTTTGCTTGATCTGGTTTTCTTGCTGAAGGGAAAAACCATTGACAACAGCCGAGCCGGAGCTCGGCAAGATCAACGTGCAGAGCATTTTGATCAGGGTCGTCTTACCAGCACCGTTTGGGCCCAATAAACCGAAGATCTCGCCCCGGCGAACTGCCAGATCGACCTGGTGAACTGCTGGTAGCAGCTCACCCGACGGGCGGATTAGCTCACGCCAGCCACTGTGGGCAGGAAAGTTTTTGGTTAATGCTTGCGTCTGTATGGCCCAGTCCAATTCATTGCTCCGTAAGGATTGTACTACCGGTCATCCAGTTTAAGATCAGGGCTCTTCAGGAGGGTGCCCGAACACCAAATCTACAAACAGTTCGTGCACCTCTTCAGGCATTACAGTGAGAAGTTCCAGATTTAGGAGTGTGAGCGTGCGGACGCTCGCTCATACTCCTAAATCTGGGGTACCACCACAGAGATTACCAAAGGCCAAGGCCAGGGTTCTGTGGAATTTCTAGAGGCGGTACCTCAAAAACAGGCGCCACCCATAGATGTTCCAAGGGACTCACAGCCGGGGCTGTCCAGGAAGATAAAAAACCGAAGCGGTTCGCGAGCCTGATACCCTCCCGAACCGCCTCGTACAAGTTCCTGTCCGTTGACCTCAGCGGCGCTTAATCCAGGCTGCCAGCCAACTTTTGAATATTTTCCGTCACATGGGTGCCAAGATGGAATCGGATGACCCGGCGCTGGGCGTCGAGTAAGGCCTGGCGATCGCCTAATGCCTGAGCCAGAATCAGAATACCAAAACCCAGGGAAGAGGCATCCTTGCCGGCCTCCTGAGGGATGGGCACTTCCTGTTCCGGCTCATAAGTCAATTGAATGAATAAGCCATTGCCACCGTCGCCCTTATGGAGCTGTCCGGTGGAGTGCAGAAAACGCGGGCCGAAACCACTGGTTGTGGCCAGGTGATATTTTTCCAGCAAACGGGCGCGCAACTGGTCCAGGGCCCGGGAGCTTTCCTGGCTGGGTGGGATGAAAGCCTGCAAGGTGATGTAGTCGCCCGCCTGGGCCTGCTTCAGGAAAGACAGGAGGGCTTCACCGGCGCTTTGGGCGGTAATATCGCCATACACCTGGATCTCTCCGTCCGTCAATACGGGTTCCTGGCGAGGCAATTCTCCGCTTTCACTGTAAGCGGCCACCATTTTCCGGGCTGCTTTTTTGGCAGACTCGACATTTGGTTGGTTAAACGGCTGAATGCCTAACCTGTAGCCGGCTACTGCTGTCGCCAGCTCCCACAGGAAAAACTGACCACCGAGATCATATCGATCGCTCAAATCAAAGCGGACAACCGGATGCCCCGCCGCCTCCAGGGTTTGCAATTTCAATTCGTCGGGACTACTGCCAATGCGCACAAACAAGCGGTCATTGCCGTACAATTCAGGCGCTGATATGGGTTCATGCACGACCGGCAGGATACCCTTGCCTTGCTTACCAGTGCTCTCCGCAATCAACTGTTCGACCCAATCGCCAAAACTGGCGATATCCGGTTCAAGCACCAGGGTCAATTTGTCTCGTCCGTGATTGGCATATTCACCAATGATTGCACCCAGAACAGCGGCCGGGTTTTGCTCTGGTCCGGCTTGTGGCCCGCAGGCCTTGGCCATGGCTTCTGCCTGGTCAAGCAGCCTGGGCAAATCGACCCCGCTCAGGGCTGCCGGCACCAAACCGAAGAAGGATAATGCCGAATAACGACCGCCGATATTGGGGTTGTTTTCGAAGATCGTCCGGAACTTGAATTGGTCTCCCAGATTTACCAGCTTGCTGCCGGGGTCCGTGATGGCGATAAAGTGCTTACCGGCGTTATGTTCGCCTACGGCCGCCGCAACATGATTGTAAAAATAGCGGAAGAACGACAGGGTTTCTTCAGTTGTTCCGGATTTTGTGGAAACAATGAACAGGCTGTGGGGGATATCCAGGGCCTGCAAATGATTCAGTACGGCTTGGGGAGCGGTGCTGTCGATGATCGTTAGATCCAGAAAGCCTTCCTGACCGCCAAAGATTTTGGCGAACATCTCGGGAGCCAGACTGGACCCGCCCATGCCCATCAGCAAGCCTTGCGTATAGCCGTCGGCTTGGACGCCTTTCACCAGGGACTGGATCATCGGCAAAGCGGCGCGCATTTCCTGCATGATATCCATCCAGCCTAGCCGGTTGGTGATTTCATCTGGTTGCGGTTCCCAAACTGTGTGATCGTGCACCCAGATCCGGGGGATAATCTGGTCCTGCTGCATTTCAGCTAACGCAGCCCCAATACCGTCTTTGGACTGGAAGGTTTTCAGACTAGCAGCCAGAGTTGTCGGGCTGGCCAGAATTTGTTTCCGCTTGGTTTCGATGGTCTCAAGCAGCGATTCGAACGATTTTGCAAATGATTTCACCCCTTCATCCTCCAGTTCGTCGGTCACTGTCTGAATGGATAGTTCGAGCTTTTTCAAAGTATCCATGGCCTGCCGGGCGGCGTCGAGACCATCCTCGATGGTGAGTTTGGCCTCGCCATGATCTTCAAAATTTTGCAGGGTTTTTTGAGGCAGGGTATTGACGGTGTCCCTGGCGATTAACTCCTGGACATATTTGATATCGGAGTAGGCCGGATTCTTTGTGCTGGTGGAAGCCCATAAAGGCCGTTGGATTTGAGCGCCCTGATTTTGGAGCGCCTTGAAGCGTGAACTCGAGAAAACTTCTTGGAACTGTTGGTACGCCAACTTGGTATTGGCAACCGCAATTTTCCCGAGTAAGCCGGCTGCCTGTTTCGCAGTGGAACCACCTGTTTTGACGATTGCATCCAGCCGTTTGTCGACCTTCGTATCGACCCTGGAAACGAAGAATGAGGCCACGGAGGCAATCCGATCAACCGGCATACCATCCTTGGCGCGCTGTTCAAGACCGCTAAGATAGGCATCCATTACCGCCTCATAGCGGGCTAAAGAAAAGATCAAGGTCACATTGACGTTGACGCCAGCTGCAATCGTCCGGGTAATGGCGGGTAAGCCTTCTTTCGTAGCGGGAATTTTGATCATCAGGTTGGGACGATCGACCAGATTCCATAGTCTTTGGGCTTCTGCAACAGTTCCTTCTGTGTCTCGCGCCAGGGTTGGAGCGACTTCCAGGCTGACAAAACCGTCTTTTCCTTGATTAGCGTCGTACACCGGTCGAAGCATATCCGCCGCAGTTTGGATATCTGCGACGGTCAGGGCTGTATAAATTTCTTCGGTTGATTTGCCCTCCGATACGAGCGATTTCATGGCGGAGTCGTAGTCGTTGCTCCCGGCGATCGCCTTATCGAAAATGGTTGGGTTGCTGGTCATACCGCGTAAGCCGCGGTCAATCAACGCTTGCAAGGAACCGTCGTTTAGAAATGAACGACGGATATAATCAAGCCAGATGGCCTGACCTAATGCAGCTAATTCTTTCATTTTACTCATGATTTACTCCTGGTTCAGTAGACAGATTGGTGGGTCTCTGGGATAGTCAGTTGAGAGTCCCGGATATGGGGTGTGAGCGTACACCAGCACGCTTACACCCCCAAAGCCAGGGTACTACCCCTGGAATTCCCAGAGAACCAGATTGGTAATGAGATGGATGATGGCGAATTTCCGCTTGACCAACCCCGATTATGCGCCTGCCCATCATCGTGATGTAACTTTAAACGGAGATTGCCACCTGGCTGATGGCGCGAGCGGCCTTAGAAATCAAAAACAAGATGACATCCGCAATAGCCTCAGGCGGGGTCCACTTGCTGAAATCAGCATTGGGCATTTGTTCTCGATTTTCTGGCGTATCAATCGTGCCTGGAAGGACGCTGTACACCCTTACACCGCTGTTGTGTAACCCGGCAGCCAGGCTTTCCGTCAATCGCAGCCCGGCTGCTTTGGCTGCGCTGTAAGCGCCGTTACGGCTGGCAGATTTCAGAGCGGATTGCGCGCCGACGTTGACGATCACGCCATCCTTTTGGGCTTCCATGATCGGCGCGAAAGCATGGGCCGCGGCCAAAACTGTAGAAACATGCTGCTTAAACATGTGGTCCAGCAGAGCTTCGTCAGTATCCTGGACATACGAGCCTCCAGCGTAACCGCCGACCGTGGTGATCAGTGCGTTAATCTGGCCAAAGTGATTGAGTACTTTTCTCGCGGCAGTCTGCATTGCATCGATACTGCCAGCGTCGGTTTCACCCACAAGTATTATTTGAGAGGATCGATCTTTGTAAGGGTAGATTTTTTCTAATCGACCGGATTTGTAATCGAGCAGTCCCACCTCGGCCCCAGCTGTAATCAATGCTTTCGCAACGGCTTGACCAAGCTGACCGGCGGCTCCGGTTACGACCACAGTTTTTCCGGTAAAATTGAACATCTTTTCTCCTTCAGCCCCCATATCAATTCTTTGCCCCATCGGGAATTCCTATGGTGGTACTCCAAATCTGGGACTCTCCTACAGAGTTTCCCAGAGAACCGATTCTTTCGAGAACTCTGCGTGTGTTCCCATAATTCTCACAAGGCCCCCCATCTCAATAATATTAGTTTACCTCCTGTCTGAAAAACTGACCAGACATATCCCTGAATCAATATGAATTCAAAGCTACGCCAATTCTTAATGATCATTACCATCATCCTGTTACTGGCCTTGATGGCCTGGCTGGTGGACTGGCGGCTCGTCTGGCAGCAACTCCAATCTGCACGCCCAGCGCCTTTAGTGGGTGCTTGGCTGGCTTTGTTGCTGGGGCAATTGTTCTTTATCCAGCGTTGGCGGAGTCTGGTTGGCGGCCAGGTCGCATACCGAAAGGTGTTTGATGCAGCCAATATCGGCCAGTTGCTGAACCTGTTCATACCTCTCCGTCCAGGCGAGCCGGCCCGGATCTATGTGCTCCACCGGTCGGCCGGTATTTCTCTGGCGCAGGTGACCTCCAGCGTGCTGGTAGAACGTTGGTTTGAACAGTTGCTGCGTCTTATGACCCTGGCAGGCGCTGTCGCGTTTGGCGCTCAGCTTCGAATAACCCCCAAAAGTATTTTCTGGTTGATTGCCCTTTTGGTATCCATGCTGGTGATAGCGATCTGGTTGTTTGGACATCAAGACCAGGCCGTAATCTATGGAGTCCGCTGGTTGAACCGTTTGCCTTGGGTAAACCAGGCCAGAGCTCAGAAAATCGTGTTGAGTTTATTGCAAGGGCTGGCGGGATTGAGCTCACCCGCTCGGCTCCTCAGCGGATTTTTCCTGTCCATACTCAGTTGGGGCTGCTTTTTCTTATATCACTTGCTCGTTTTGCAGGCTTTAAACCTGCCTTTTCAGTCTTCCCAGCAAGTCTCGCTTGCGCTGGCAGGACTGGCGCTTTCGCCCCCATCAGCGCCAACCCAGCCAGGACTGTATCACGCTTCGCTCCTGGCCCCATTGAGCCTGTTAGGTTTCCCCGCAGCTGATCTGGCAGCCTGGACGGTTGTTCTGCATGGGCTGCAAATCAGCTTGCTGGTTCCCTTAGGTGTGTGGGGCGCCATGCGGTCACATTTTTCTTTCAGCCATATCGTTCGACCCGGCGAGCGGCAGGATCATAGCGAGCACCTGATGACGCCAGGAGCGGAATCGTTGGATCGGCAGTTTAAGGATTGAGCGTCTTATCCGGACTCAGACCGGCGAAATACTGGCTAAAATCCTCAATAGGTTCACCTTTGGTTTCAACCACTTCGAGGGTAACGCGCCGCGCACCTGGTACGTCCAAAGCGGTGATACATAACCGGGCCACATCCTCCCGGCTGATCATGCCCGTGATGTGGTCTCCCTGGCTGACCAATAAACGTTTGCTTCCACCAGAATTATTGGTTAATCCACCGGGGCGGATGATTGTATAAGAAAGCCCGCTCGCTCGCAAGGCATTCTCACCTTGCAGCTTCCACTCCAACACTCGCCCGAACTGGTTCAAAGGATGATCCGGTTTTGTGACTGCAATCGATGAGACCAGAACAAAATGATCCACTTTAGCCCGGACCGCAGCCTGCACCAGGTTTGCAACCCCATGAAAATCGACCTGTTCGGGACTGTTATCCGATCCTGGTGCGCGGCTACCGGTAGCACAGATGACTGCAGTAACGTTTCCTAAAGCGGATTTGAGACTTTCGGGTTTGCGGGTATCCCCAACGATCAGTTCAGGCGGCGAGCCAAACATCTCTTCCGCCCGTTGCCGGTCGCGCACTAGAGCGCAGACCGGCTCACCCCGGTCGATGAGCTGCTGAACGATTAAAGAGCCGATTCCGCCGGTCGCCCCGGCGACCAGGATCTTGCCGGTCATAAAACACCCTCACGGGTGGCTTCTGTCTGATTTTCGCGATTCAATTCTTCAAGGATTTGGAGCAAATCTTCATTTTTTGGAATGTCCGACATTGAGTCTCCATAATGCACGAACCGGGCAATACCCGCTTTGTCCACGATAACCTGGGCTGGCATTCTGCCTAATTTGAATAGATTCACTTCCTGTCCATAAAGTTTTAGCACACTGTGGCCTGGATCTGGCAATCCTGGAAACGGTAGCCGGTGCTTGGAGAAATAGGATTGGAAGGCGTCAGCCTTTTCAGGGCCAACGACCAGGATTTCTGTATCGTGATCCAGGAATTGATCATAGTCTTGGCGCAACTGCGCCATATGCGCGCGGCAGAATGGTCAGGTAAACCCGCGATTGAATATTAAGACGACATTTTTCTGTCCTTTGAAATCGGACAGCTTGATCGACTTGCCCTGATAATCTGTTCGTTGAAAATCAGGAGCAACTTGGTGTATGGCAACTTTTGGCATGTTGACCTCCTGTAATTATTTTGTAACTACTCAGTCATGCCCAAATTTTATATATCGGGCTGAGTAATTACCTTATTTTTACTATTGTTCATCCCTGTTGAGATGATCTTATGGACTTTTCCGAATATCATTTACTGCAACATGGATCATCTATCTCCAATGCTGACCTGCATAACTGAACTTTGTTTCGCCAGGAAAGTTTCGATAGCCTGATAAACCGGCCGGGGACACTCCTCGTGGGGCACATGGCCACACTCCGGAATGACAACCAGTTCGGCGTTAGCAAGCTCACCCGCCAGACGCTCACTTTCAGCAGTAGGCACAATCCGGTCATCATCGCCCGTGATGACCAGCACCGGCAGCGATAACTCCTGCAAACTTGCCTGCAAATCTGTGCCACCGGAGGCGCGGGTCAGCTCCCACAAAGCGCGATCCCAATTATGAGCCTGGAGTGGCTTGGTATAGCCTGCCCAGACTTCTGGGCTGATTTTGGACGGATCATGCCAGGCGGAACGGGCAAAATCGATGCCCCAGGTTTGAATCCGCCGGGTAATGAGCGGCCCGATATGATCCATCTGAGGGGTATGCAACCAAGGGCGAATAAAACCGGGCGCGCCGCCGCCTGTATAAATGGCTGGATCAATCAATATCAGCGCCGATACTCGTTCCGGATAGCGGAGGGCCGTGAGCGCGGCGATGGTCCCGCCGGCTGAATTGCCAATCAAAATGGCTCGCTGTAATTTCATCTGATCCATCAAGCCTATGGTGAGATTCACCTGTGCATCCGGAGTGTAAGGATTTGGGCCAGACCACTTTAGCGGTCGTTCGGTCAATCCGAATGCGGGACGATCAAAGGCGATTGTCAGATGGTTGCTGGCTAAATCTGGCTGGATCTCACGCCAGGAAAACAGGCTGGCGCCGAATCCGTGCAGCAGGATTAGAGCAGGATCACCCTGCCCCGACAATTTATAATGAACCTTCAACCCGTTGATCACAGTAAAACGGCTATCAGGGTCAGCCAGGTCTTCTGGCGGAACCGTCCCTTCAAGCGCTGGAACCGGGATGATGAGAGGCCCAAAGAACAGGGCCCCAAATAGTATGGCTAAACCAATAAGCGGAACTTTAACTGCCTTTTTCATGGACTATCTCCACTCAGGCTCTGCAAGTTTTGAACAGTGGCAGACACAACCTGGTCTTGCTGCATTTGCCGGCTGATGGCTGCCGGATTATCGCCGGGTTGTGCTCCATACCAACCAAACTGACCGTGATTCCCACCTTCAATTGCCACCCAACGGGTATCCGCCGGCAGCAAAGGGGCCGCGCCTAATACTTTGGCAGGCGTGGCCAGGCCATCCAGGCTGCCATAGATCGAAGTGACTTTCAAATCCATACTGGAAAGATTATCTCCGCTGGCTGGGTAAGACGCCCATAAAACCAGCCCTTCAATTTTAGCTGGATTCCTGGCGATATAGCTGGCAGCCATTGCGCCTCCCAGGGAATGACCGGCGATGGCCCAATGACGGATCTGTGGGAATGCAGCAATCACATCCTCGGCCCGATTGATCCCAAAAACGGCCAGGTTCAGCGGCATGGGCACGATGACGGCCAGATAACCGTTCTGAGCGACCGCTCGCATTTCGGGGGCGTATGAGCGGGCGTCTACCCGGCCACCTGGATAATAAATCAGGCCTTCCACCGGGGTTGCCCCGGTGGGTTCGAAAACAATCCAGCGATTTGTCTGCACCTGGACTGTGGCATCGCTTTGCAGCGCGGCCAGCGCCTCGGGCATTGGCCCGAGTGGATTGCTGGCCCATAGTACAAAGCCCCCTAGAGCAACGAGCAATATAACTGCCAGTGCCAGGGAAATTCTTGAAATCCAAGGAATTTTTGCGGTTTTTTTCATCTTGATCATTTTGTGCGTTCTTGTGTTTCCAACCCCAAAACTGGTTCTTGAAGCCAAATTAAAAATCTACTCAACGGCCACTGGGCATCTTTGGATGAACGCTGCTGACATGCATTGTTTGCGCCTCGACCTTTTCGCCCGTGACCCTCCGCCAGGCTTCTTTCAATACACCGGACAAGATGAATGGCAGAGATGTCATCCCTTTCGCCCCATCCCGGGCATAGGCCTTCACAATGGCGAGCATCAATCCGCTTGTGCGGTAGGTGAGCACGGCGACCTTGTTTTGTAATTTGCCCGGCAGGTCTGAACTTCTAAAAATTGCCTGGTGTAGCTAAGTGGTTTTCTCGCTAACATTACATTTGCTCTTTTTCCTGGAGGTATTTAGCCAGAGAAGCACGAAGTCTTATTCGCTTATAACTATACCACTTTGTTCAAGTATTGTCAATATATTGCACAGGTTTACAATCGAAACACGTTGCCGACAAAGTCTCTTTGACAGCAATCGCGTAAACACGTTGGAGGCGGTCTGCCGATAACGGGTTGGGATCGCCGAACGCGGGCCAAACTTTCTGGGTCTGGTTCGAGTTATCCCTGTCCCACGTTGTAGGATGGGATGTGTTCCGATGCTGAGATTATCCTCACATAACTGAATCTGAAGCACCGTGGCCTGGATAAAGCGCAGGTATGATTGGGGCGCCTTTCATCCCCCCGAAAAAGGATTTCAAGACTTTGGATCGATTAGCATATACTGCCTGGCTCGCTCTTGAATAGCAGCCAACATTGGGTAAGTCACCAGTTCGGAGCCCATGCGTGAGAAAGCGCCATTGGCGCCATGTTCGTCTGACCCGCCACTGACGACCAGATCATACCGCCTGGCCAGCCGCAGAAAGTGCTGCCGGGCAGCGTTATCAAGAATGGGGTGAAAAACCTCGACGCCATCCAGGCCCGCTTCTAAAAAAGATCTAAACGCCTGTTCGGTAAGCAGCTCATCCTGCTTGCAGCGCACGATCGCGGGGTGAGCCAGAATAGCTGCACCGCCGGACGTATGGATTGCCTGGATAATGTCCTGGACCGTAAAGTCCGTCGTCCGCACATCCGGCCAGAAGCGGGCAAACATTTCGAAGGCTTCCTGCCAGTCTTGCGCATGACCGCGCCGGTATAGTGCGCTGATTAATTGGGAAGCGCCTGGAAAATGTGGGTTTTCGTCGCTGACATCATAAATACTGATTGGGTAACCTGCAGCGCTGATTCGTTCGCAGCAGGACGACACCCGTTCTGTCATTTCAGCCAGTAAGTCTGTGCACAATCTATGTAAACCGGCGTCTTGGGGATCAATATAATACGCCAGGATATCGACATTTTGACCCGGGCCAGGAGCATGGATAGGCGCCGGACAGCCATCCCACCGGGCTGTAAATTCGATTCCTGGAACCAGTTCGATCCCGACCTGTTCTGCAACAAAATGGGCTTCTTGCCAGCCGTTTGAATTATCGTGATCGGTGATCGAAATCGTTTTTAACCCCACCTCAGCTGCGTGGCGGACGATTTCGGCCGGGGAGGCGTTTCCATCGGAGTAATGGCTGTGGATGTGAAGGTCGATGCTCGAATTTGGCATAGTTTCTCCTGATTGAAACCAGGCTGCCAGGGATTTATCGCCGCCTGAGGGTTGTCAGAATTCCCCGCCCATTGAACCTGAATAGCCGGTTAATTCCACGTATCCATTTCCGGCGACGGTCTGGCCGCGGATACTGCCATTGATTTTAACCGCTCCCTCCCAGTAGGCGTAAGATACATTTAACTCCTGGTCCGCCAGATAAGGCGAAATCGTTAAATTCAGTCTGGCATTCGGTACCTGGACCGACCATCCGGCCGGATAGATTGCACCGGAATGAGGGCTTTCCCACTGGTCGGTGACTTCGATCTGAAACTGATCTGAATTCAATGGCTGGGTGTTGCCATCGGGATCGATCAATGTGCCGCTTGAGAATGGGTCGATGCTTCCATCAGCCCGCCGGATTTGGAAAACCATCAGTTCGTACATTTGCGGCGCCTGTCCGGTTTGAGCCAGGTTGAATTGAATTGCAAACCAGTCCCAGCCGATTTGTTGCAGGCTTAATGCACTGGTGCTGTATTCGTGGTCCATCCAGCTATAGCCAACCACCTCATAGCGCCGGTTACCAACCTGAACTGAGCCGCTGGTTTCCAAACGGGGTTGGCTGAAGTAAAAAGAGGCTTGCCCGGGTTCAGGCCCTTTTTGAGAAAAACCCTGATCTCCCTGTAAAATGGGACCGGTCAGATCGGTAAGCGCCAGGTCGACCGCAAAAGGGAGCCCATCCGATCCATTGGCCTGTGCCTGAAGTTTGTAGTTGTCTGCTCCGGTAGCCATAACCTGCCAATCCTGCAACCAGACCTGGAATGGTTCGCTTTGAGCGCCGGCCAGGCCCGCCGCTCCTCGGGAAAGCCGCTCGACGGCCTGGTAACGGTTGCCGGCGACGTCCGTCAGCGCAAAATGCGCCATATAAACCTGACTTGTCGCCCAGTCGGATGCGCGGCTTGGGATTTCGTCTGCGGGTAGCAATGCCCGACGGAAGAAGGTCAATTGGTAGCCGAAATGTTCTCCCGTTTTTGCATCCAGGTTGCCGGTGTAATACCACCATTCGGTTTGGAAATCGGGATGTGGTCCGAAATCCTGGGGGAAATTGAGCGGTTCAGGCGCCAGGGCGCGCTGGTACCCGCTGGTATTGGCAGCCATGGCCTGGCCCCCGTTGCCAGTCGTGACCACGCTGGCACTGAGATCCGCCTGCCCTGGTCGGCCATAACAACCTGCCAGGGAACTGCTGATCAGAATAAATATAAGCAAATGCCGAAAGAATTGTTTCATGAGTTCGTTCTATTCCGAGCGAATCGCTTCGGAAATGATCATGGAGCCCATCCGCCGGGCAGGGTAGATCCCGGCCAGAAGCGCTGCAATGATTGCGACCGCCAGAGCCTGCAAGAAAGGTTCCCAATTGATCTGCATCTGTAAAGTCCAACCGAAGGAACGCCGGTTGATAATATAGACCAGGATCAAAGCCAGACCATAACCGGTAGGCATGGAAAGCAACCCGGCTACTGAACCCATCAGTCCCGTTTCGAGCATGATCAATCCCCATAACTGGCGGATTGTCAGGCCAACTGCCCGCAGGATACCCAGCTCCCGCTGGCGTTCCAGCTCGAGAGATAATAACGCGCTGAGTACTCCAATAAAGGCAACGATGGTTGCCAGCAGTTGCAGAGCGCCAGTGATCGCAAATGTGCGATCGAATACTACCAGGACCTCTTGCCTGAGGGCCTGGTTGGGTCGCACCAACAATTTCTGAATTGGGCTCAACGCAGACTGCAATCCATTCGCAACCTGATCAGGATCATATCCGGGCGCCAGGCGTAATGCAATTGCAGTCAGCTCCGAATCGTTCCAGTTTGACCGGTAAACAGGCAAAGCCATCAAGACCGTTCCCTGGGTTGAAGCATAATCGTAATAGATCCCGATAACCGGGAATGTCTGCAGGCCCTGGTCCGTGTATAGTGAAACCTCCCCCTGGTGGCGTGGCAGCCCGATTCGGTTGGCATAGGGCTCAGAAACCAATACAGCTCCATCGAGCATGGCGGCCCACATCTGATCGACCGCCAGATCGGCGCTTAGAAATATCCGTTCTTGCGCCACGCTGTAGTTATCGGTGGCCGCCACCTGAACGCTGCCCTGGGGCGTATCAACCTGGACGGCCCTCAACACGTCTGCTCGTACAACTCCCGGCCAGTTGCGCACTTTTTCGATAACGTTCGGGTTCAGACTGGGGCCGGGCTGATTGGCATTCAGGCTGGGTGCAGAGATATAAACATCACCCTGGAGGGATTGTGATAGCCAGATGATGACGGTATGCCGGAAGCTGCTGACCATCAGGCTGACCCCAATAGTGACGGACACAGCGACCATCAGGGCCATGACCGCGATCGAGGTCCGGCTGAGTGAATTGATCACATCCCGCGGCGCCATTCGTCCCAATGGGCCCCAGATGCGTCCAAGCGCCGGCGTGATCCTGCGCATTAGAAATCCAGTGGTGACCGGCACCAGCAAGGCAAACCCAACCACAATCGCAAATGTGCCCCCAAAACTGACCACTAGAGAGCGGGTTGGTATCAAGAGGATCAGGCCTCCGCTGACCAGCAGGCTTATGCCCGCCACTGCAGCCAGGAAGATTGCCCGGCGGGCCTTGACCTCCAGGCTCGAGCGTGACAGGGCCGCCCTGGGAGCCACGCTGGCAGCTTCCCAGGCCGGAGGTCCGGCGGTCAGCAAGGTGGCCACCACCCCCAGCAGGCTGCCCTTGATCAGGCTGGCAGGCAATATCTGCACGCCCTGGACGCTGACAACAAAAAATAGATCGTTGATCGTCTGAGTCACCATCCGCACCGCCCCCTGGCCCAGTAAGATCCCCAATCCGGAGCCAAGCAGGGCTCCCAGCAGACCGACCACCAGCGCCTCACTGGTGACCAGTCCAAAGATCTCGCGACGGGTAACACCCAGGCAGCGCAAGGTCCCAAATAGCGGCCGTCGTTGTACGACGGAAAAAGTCATGGTGTTGTAGATCAGGAACATCCCAACCACCAGGGCCAGCATACTGAGAGCCGTCAAATTGATGCGAAAGGCCGCTGTCATTTGCTCAACGGTACCGGTCCGAGCTTCGACCGGCTGCAAACGAGCCTCTTTGGGCAAGAGTTGCTGTATCTCCGCTGCCAGAGAACTGGAACTGCTCTCGCTTACCCCGCCTGGGCTGTTGGTCTCCGGCAGGATGAGATCGATGCGATCCAGCTTTCCAAGCTTGCCGGTTAACTCCTGGGCTGTAGCGATATCGGCCAGCAGCACACTGTCCAGGCCGCGGCGATTAATCCGATCCGTATTCGGGTTGGCCTGCAGTAGGCCTGCCACGAATACGGAGCGGAACTGCCCGCCAAAATCGAGCTCGAGATGGCATCCGGGTTCCGGCAAATCCGGCGCCAGTTGCTGCGCCGGACAGGGTTGGATTTGGTAGCGATCGGCGAGATCCGCCGACAGCAGGATCGCGCCGGGTTGGGTCAGAAAAGTGGTCAAATCGCCCACAGGCGTGGTTAGGCTCCCCGCAGGCGGGCGGTTGGTGTTCGTGCCTATTCCCCCACCGAGGTAATCTCGAAATGGACCTTCAGCAAATGGATCGATGCCAAGCAACTGGTATGGGCGATCTCCAAGCATGGGCGACGAGACATATTGGCTGATTACCGGGGCTGCAATAACCTCCAGGCCCGAGCGGACCAACCGGGTGTAAACGGACTCGTCCAGGCCGAGGGGTTCGGCGGTAATCTGGTGAGTGGCTTTGCCGGCAATCGTGGCGGTGCTTAGGTCGAACGCCCGGCTGGCGCTGGCATTGGCCAGATCGATGGCTACGACAACTGCCACTCCCAGAGTAATACCCAGTACCATAAGGATACTTTGCCAGGGATGATGGATTAAATAGCGCCAGCCGATTTTGAAAAGGGTCCTCTTTGCCATGAAATTCGTTTTTATCCAATAAGGTAATCACGTCGGAGCATATGAATGTATTAGAAAGTGATGCGTGGTGTTCTGTTTGGGCGGCATTTTCCGTCAATCAGAACACCACATCTACACATCTCGAACGTACCCAATCACGTTGATCGTGCCCCAGCGATTCAGGTGTGGCCGACTCAAGCTTAAAGTTCTTTGCGGAATACCCGGTGGTTTTTGTAGGCCACCCCGCCTAAATTGATCAAGTCGCTGCGCATATTGGTGGCCGTTTCAGCAACCTGGGTCAAGTCAGCGTCCCCAAAATTATAGTCATGGATGGTGTTTTCCATTTCGGCATACAATAAGGCGTTCCCACCTCGGCCTTGAAATTCGGGCAAGATGCCGGCCCCATTCAGTGCGATCCATTTCGTGCGTCGCAGTTCGAGCATCAGATCGAAGATCCCAAACGGCAGCAGGCGGCCCTTATTGCGCTGGATCGCCGCTGAGACGTCCGGAAAACCGAATAAAAATCCGACCGCTTCATCTTCATGGGCAATCACTTTGATCAGTCGCGGGTCCGCTATGGTGAGAATATTGTCGACGACGAAATCGATCTCTCGCTCCGTCAAGGGGTAATACTCCCAGTTATTGACAAAGGCTTTGTTATAGGCCTCGCCAATCCGTTTTGCCCAGGTTAATAACTCCCGCTTGGTCTTGAATTTTAAGACCCGCAAGGTGCCGCGTTCCTGAACCCGCCGGGAGATACTATGAATACGTTCCGGCAATTTGAATTTTTCTGCGTTTAAATGGCAGGAAACGAAATCGACTTCTTTCTCAAAGCCGATGTTTTCCAATAGTTTTGGATAGTACGGGTAGTTATAGTTCATCATGGTCATCATCTGGCGGTGCTCAAACCCTTCCACCAGCAGACCATAGCCATCCAACGGCCCAAAACCTTTTGGGCCAACGATCGTATCCAGACCACGCTCCCGCGTCCATTCGAATGCCCGTTCAAATAAGGCGTTGGCCACTTCCTGGTCGTCTTCGCATTCAAAAAAATAAAATTGAGCCTGTTTCGTTTGGTGGTATTCATTGAAGTGCCGGTTTTCGAGGGCGGCAATCCGGCCAACATCACGGCCGTCTCGATGTGCGATGAAAAAATCTGCCTCGGAATGGTCATAAAAAGGATGTTTGTTCGGATTCATCTGGGCTTTAATGTCGACCAGGATGGGTGGCACCCATTGGGGATGGCCCCGGTATAGACGGAATGGGATCTCGATGAAGCGTTTTACCTGGCTCTTTGCCCCGGTGTCAATTTTTGTTACTGTTAGCATGGGTACCTCCCGGCCGAAACGTTGAATTATTGTATTTACCTTGCTAATGTCACAATCGAAGAAATCCCCAAAATTTCGATGGGTGTGGCGGGCAGCTGCCCGCCACACCCATCGAAATTTTGGTATCCTTTTAATGTGACATTGGCAAACTACTCAGGCATAAGTAGTTATAGGTGTGCATGGGATACGCCCCCACGCACACCTATTTCGCCATAGAATTCAGGCGTTGGCTGAGTAGTTATGAATATTTATTCATTCTTGAAACCCCATAAGCGGTCTGGGGTTTCGTTTCGATCGTCTGCCTGATTTCGCAAATGTCCCGCCATGCGGAGGGACGCCTGGATGTCGTTCGGCATCAGACAGGCGCTTCATCTTGCAAAATCAGCCCTTACAGATTCTGCCTGTTCGTCGGGTTGCCGGTAAGTTTTCCATCTCTCAAGTAAAGAATGCGATCGGCGTAATTCGCCGCTTCCTGGCTGTGGGTGACCAAAATCATATTTTTGCCCGCCTGGCGGGTCAGCTTATCCAGCAGTGCCAGCACCTGTTTCCCAGTCTGTTCGTCCAGGTTGCCGGTGGGTTCATCAGCCAATACCAGTAAAGGATCATGCACCAGGGCGCGTGCGATGGACACCCGCTGTTGTTCGCCTCCGGACAAGCGGTCCGGAAAAGTGCCGGCCCGGTCCAATAAACCCACCGCATCCAGCAGGGGCTCGGCCCGTTTTTGGGCCGCCTGGGGTGAGATGCCGCCCAGTTCCAGTGGTAAGGTTACATTTTCGATCACTGTCAGGGTGGCAATCAGATTGAAAAACTGAAAGATAAACCCAATGTTGTGGCGACGAAAAAGGGTACGCTGGCGCTCGTCAAGGGCGGTTAAATTTTGACCATTCAGCCAGATCTCACCGTGATCGACCCGATCGATTCCACTGATAATATTGAGGAGGGTGCTTTTCCCGCTTCCGCTCCTGCCGAGTATCGCCACAAACTCGCCGGGCTCGAAGTTCGCGCAGGCGTCCTGCAGGATTTCACGTTGGCGATCGCCTTCCTGGTAGCTTTTGGTGATATTTTCTAAACAGATAAATGGTTCCATTGCCTTTATTTTCGTCCGCGGTAGCGATCATCTCGTTCCAACGAGAGTTTCCCGCCATTACTGCCCTTGACGATATGTCTCCAGGGCCCGTTCTCTGGCTGCCTTGTGGTCGACGATCGGAGCGGGATAGTCCTTGCCAATCCGGCAACCGACCTGGCGCTGTACTTCTTCCGGCATTTTCCAGGGTTCGTGAATAAACTCCACCGGTACATCGGCAAGCGCTGGCAGCCAGCGTTTGACATAGATGCCTTCCGGATCATACTTTTGACCCTGGGAGGTGGGATTAAAGATCCTGAAATAGGGAGCAGCATCGGTGCCCGTGCCAGCTGTCCACTGCCAGCCGCCATTGTTTGAGGCCGGATCACCATCGATCAGATTCTGCATGAACCAACGCTCACCCCACCGCCAGTCGATTAATAAGTCTTTGGTTAAGAATGAGGCAGTGATCATCCTGGCCCGGTTGTGCATCCAGCCAGTGGAAACGAGTTGGCGCATGGCGGCATCCACAACGGGATAACCGGTCTCGCTGTTTTTCCAGGCCGCAAACTGAGCGCGGTCATTTTGCCAGGGGATAGTCTGCAGACGAAAGTTTTGGGTCCGCACTTCGGGAAAGTGGTGCAGGATATGGATGTAAAAATCCCGCCAGATCAATTCATTCAGCCAGGATTTCAGCTGCTTTACGCTCCCTGGCGTTATCAGCGGCCTTGACAACCTGGCGGGCAGCCGCAAAAACCCGCCGGGGTGAGATCATTCCGAAACGCAAGTAAGGAGAAAGGCGGGAAGTGCCGTCTTCTCCCAGCAGATTGCGCCCCGCTGCATAGTCAAAGATGGGCGCGCCGGAGCCACGAGTAAACTGGTCCAGACGTCGGCTTGCTTCTGTTTCCCCGGCCTGGAACGGGACCGATTCCAGAAGGGCTGGCTGTTCGGGTATCGATAAACTGGCCAGTTCTCCGGGCGTGTTGAGATCCAAAACCGGATCTGAACTCGGTGCAGTCGGGGTGGGCAAAGCTTTCCAGGCGCGGCTGAACGGCGTGAAAACGATATATGGTTCACTATTCGATTTCAGGACACTGCCCGGCGGGAGAATCGCCGGGCTGCCAACCCACTCAACCGGCAGTTCCGCCTCGACCAGGCGATCCCGCTGGCTGGCAAACGGTGAACAGTCGGGTTCAGCATAAATCCGGTCAGCACCGCTGGCCTGGAACAAATCCGCCAGGATTGCCCTCGGTTCGCCTCTTCGCACGATCAGCCGTCCGCCGCGCTTTAACAAGGCGGTATGTAAAGACCGCAGGCCGTTAAATAGAAAAGCCACCCGTTGCTGGGCAACATATGAAGACTTAAGCAAGCGGTCGTCTAAAATGAATACCGGGATGATCGCCCGATGGGTTTCCAGGGCGGCGTTCAAAGCCTGGTTATCATGCAGGCGCAAATCGCGCCGGATCCACCAGATGGCTGTCTCAGGCACAGGTAAAAGAGCTCACTTTCAAATTGATAAGGTTAAGCTGGCCTCGTCCAGAATGGCGACTTCGGCATCCGTTAAACGCCAGCCTGATGCCCCTGCATTTTCAAGCGCCTGGCGTTCATTTTTAGCTCCCGGAATGGGGATTGTTCCTTTGCATATTGCCCAGTTGAGGGCCACCTGGGCAGGCGATTTGCCGTCGTGATCATGCCCAATATCCCGCAGAACCCGGAGCAGTGGCTGGATTTTCGTCAGATAGCTACGATTGTAATGGCGACCGCGCACCCCGGGGGGAGTGTTTTCGGGAGTATATTTTCCTGTTAGCACGCCTTGCGCCAGAGGGCTATAAGCGATTAAAGTGATCCCCAGTTCACGGCAGGCCTCAAGCAGGCCATTCAGTTCAACTTTCCGGTTTAATAAGTGATATTCAACCTGATTCGAGGCCAGGTGGATGTCATGCTTCATTAAGGTCAGATGCGCCTGGCGCATCTGTTGTTCGTTATAGTTTGATACGCCTACCGCCTTTGTTAGACCCAATTCGACCGCTTCGGCTAAAGCTTCAGCCCAAATTTCTACCGGAATGGGCGGTGATGGAAAATGGATTTGATATAGATCAACGTAGGAGAGTTGCAACCGCTTGAGGCTGCCTTTTAAAGCGCGGATCAGGGTACCTTTCCAGAGTCTCCATGGAAGCGGCATAAATTTTGTGGCGATGGTAAAATCCTGGCGGGTTTTGGTTTGCTCTGGCGCTGATAATCTTTCCTGTATGAAGGCGCCTAATAATCTTTCCGAGCGGCCAATCCCATAAACTTCGGCCGTATCGAAGAAGTTTATCCCACTGGCCAGACTGGCCTCAAACGCACCACGAACGTCTTCTTGATGGTAATCCCGGTCAAAGCCCCAGACCATACGATCTCCCCAGGCCCAGGCTCCGGTGCCCAAATCTGGGAGGATAAGATCTGTTTTCCCCAGCCGATTGGTATGCTCAGATGAGATTTGCATGTTGTCTCCGTTGGCTCCGTAGTCAGGGAATGGAACTACACAGTGAGTCGATGAGTTCAGCGCTGGTCTTTAGCTGGCGCATTTCATCTTCGTTCAAAGGCGGTTCAAGTGTGCTGAGCGATCCTTGCCCGCCAATCAGGTGAGGCAGGGAAATGGTCACATCGCGAACCCCGGCAATTTCATCGGTTGGGGTGCAGATCGTCAGGATGGCGCGTTGGTCGCGTAAAATCACCTCGACCAGTTTGGCAATGGCGCTGCCTACGCCATAATATGTCGAACCTTTGCCTTCAATGATGTGATAAGCGGCTTTGCGAACCTGATTGTCGATCTCGTCCCGGTCCTCGCCGCAAACATCAACTTTTTGAATCCGGCAGAATTCTTCCAGTGGGATCCCGCCAATTGTGACCAGCGACCAGGTCAGCACTTCCGAGTCGCCGTGTTCGCCTAACACATATGCATGAACGTGTTGAGAGTCTACCCCGAGTTTACGGCCTAAAAGGGCCCGAAAACGAGCGCTGTCCAGCGTTGTGCCTGTCCCAATCACGCGCCCGGAGGGCACACCAAATTTTCGGGCATACCGGGCCGCCAGGTGGGTCATGATATCCACGGGATTGGTCGCAACCAGCAGTACAGAGTTGGGAGCATAGGTCAGGATGTTTGGAATGATCTGTTGGAACACTTTTGCGTTGCGTTCAAGCAGCTCGAGCCGAGATTCACCCGGCCTCTGGCTGACACCGGCAGTGATCACAACCACTCGGGCGCCAGTCAAAGAAACATAATCCCCTGCATGAACGTGGATTGGATTGGCGAACGGAACCGCATGGGAGATGTCATCCGCTTCAGCCTGGGCACGAGCCTGGTTAAGATCAACCAGGATCACCTCTCGGCCGATACCGCGCAAGACCATAGCATAGGCGGCCGTTGACCCAACCAGTCCGCTGCCAATGATGCCAATCTTCATGGGATTTTCCCTTCTTTTAGAATGAGCTGGGCTACCCTCAGGCCGCCCAATGCAACTGCTGCTGTCGATTGTCCTGGAAAGATACTGTCGCCAACCATCCACAGATCCTTTTCCAGGCGAGGGCCGCTGGTTGTAAATAAACTGGTTTGCGGAAAGCCACCGACCCAACCACGCGATCTGCGTGTAAAACGTTGGAAGGTCACCGGTGTCCCGGGCAAGATCAGGCTGGCCTTATGGCGCAAACCGGGTATGGCTACTTCTGCAGCAGCCAATACACGCTGAGTATAACTCGCTTTTAGGTTTTCGTAAGCAGCCCGTTCCTTTTCGAACAGATTCCACCACTGCGAAAGATCTGTGTGCGTGCTGATCGTGAGCGCTCTCTGTCCCTGAGGCGCACGCTCGCGATCCCAAGCGGGGCTGAGCGACAGGAAAATGGAATTACCTTCGCCGAGGGGTTCTCTTACGATCACCTGGTGATGCAGGGGAAAATGATTTTCCAGATCGCTCCCGTCCAAACCTATGTAGAGTGTAAACGCTCCCCAACCCGTTGTAGGGGGCTTGCTGTGAGATTCTATCGTCTTTGGGATATCACCTGCCAACAGGCTGGCGATATCCCAGGCCGGTAAATTCGCGATCACCAGATCCGCCGGATAATTGCCGCCTCGTTTTGTTCGCACATCAAAGGTATGACCGGTTTTCCGAACGATCCGAACTACTTCCTGCCGGTAATTCACTTTCCCGCCATGCTGTTGGACGGCTTCAGCCAGTTGTTTGCTGATTGTTCCAATCCCACCCTGCATATGGACCACGCCGCGGCGGGCTAAATCCAGGGCAGAGGCGGCATAGAGGGCATTCGCCTGGCGGCTGGTGGTCTGAGCGGAGATCAGGAGTTGACCGTCAATATATTGCCTCAAGGTCTCTGGCATATTGGTTAAGTGGTGGCCGGTTGATCGAACGGCGTCGGCAACCATCCCCGGATGGAGGCGTTGGCGGGGCGACTCCGCCAGCCAGGCCAGCCCTGTCCCGATTAACTGCCCCCATTGCGCCGGTGACTGAGGTGGCCACGGCGGCAGTTTCAGTGCCAAATCCCATAATGCATCGGCCGTTCGTTCCTGCCAGTGAAAAAAAGGCTCGCTTGCTTGCCCAAAGGCGGCTCGTCTGGCTTGCCATCGGGATTGGTCGCCGCGCAGTTCGATTCTGGTCCCGTCTGGCAAGTGGACGATCATGACCTGCTGCTCGGCATGGGCCCGCCAGGCAGAGATCCCGACCGCGGCTGCCACCAGGTCCATTGGTCCGCCTGGGTAAAATCCCCCTGCCAGGGTGGCACCGGCATCGAAGCGATAACCCTGGTGATAGAAGGTCCCGGCGCAGCCCCCCGGATAAATATGAGCTTCCAGCACGGTTACATCGAATCCGGCTTTGGCCAGGCGAGCTGCAGCGGTTAAGCCGCCAACGCCCGCGCCAATGACGACGACTTTCTGGGCGGATTCACACCCCACCTTGGGCGTGTTATTCATGATTGTAACAATCGTTGGGTCTTCCAACCACGGAATGCAAACAGGATCGGCAAATTCCACCACATTAATCGCCCGATCAATCCCCAGAACCAGTGGCGTTTGAGTGTGGCTGAAACCTGGTCAACAACCAGGGTCTCCTCTGCAGCCAGCGCTTGAAAACTGTGGCGATGCTCCCAGTGGAGGAAAGGGCCTTCGATCTGCCGGTCTGTAAATCCAGTCTCCGAAACTGCCTCGATTTTGGCCAGCCAATTTACTGGAAAGGGCCCCAGCCACAAAGTGAAACGCATTTCGTCGTCTTCGGCCAGGATATCGGGCGTTTGGTGCAGGCGAACGATGATTGGAGGGGGAGTGATTGCAGCCATGCTGGACGAGGGCGCGGTGAAATTCGACCACTTTTTCAAGCGGCGCTTTGACGCTAAAGCTGTGTCTATATCGCATGGCGGGATAATTACTGCGATCGGGGTTTCAGAACGGCTCGCAGGGATGAGACCGCATCCGGGTAATCGAAGGTAAAGCCCGCTTCTGTGAGACGGGTGGGCAACACTCGCTGCCCGTCGAGTAGTACAGTGGACATTTCACCGAATAAGAACTTCATCAGAAATGCAGGAACCGGGAACCAGGATGGACGGTTCATGACTTTGCCAATCGCTTTTTCGAATTCTTTATTGGTGACTGGATTCGGTGATGTAAGGTTATAAACGCCAACTGCAGCCTCATTTTCCAATAGAAAACGAATGCCTTTGACCACATCAAAAATATTGATGTAAGATACCCACTGTTTTCCACTACCGATCGGACCACCCACAAAAAATTTGAACGGCAGGATCATTCGCGGTAAAGAGCCCTGTTGACCGTCCAGGATGACCCCTGTTCGGATCACAGCCCGCCTGACACCAAATTTTTCGACGGCTTCAGTCGAGGCTTCCCACTGAACGCAGACCTGGCTTAAGAAATCATCTTGATGGCCCGCTTCTTCCGTGATCACTTCGTCGCCGCGGGGTCCATAATAACCAACGGCAGAGCTTTGGATCAGAAGTTTTGGCTTTTTCTGGGCCTGCTGGACGGCTTCCACAATGGCATGCCCGGGTTGTAAGCGACTTTCAAGAATTGTTCGTTTTCGTTCCTTGGTCCAGCGGCTTGGAAATAAAGAATCGCCGGCAAGATTCTCGCCAGCCAGATTCACAATTGCGTCTGCTTCCTCGACCAAGGAGCCCCACCCGGCAGATGTATTACCATCCCAACCAACGACCCGGATCCCTTCACCAAATCTGTCCCGATTTTTTTCGGGAGAACGGCTGAGGATGATGACTTCATGCCCTGATTTAGCCAGTTCGCGTGACAACAAGCTGCCCACCATTCCGCTTCCGCCTGAAATAATGATTCGCATTTTATTCTCCTGTTTTGAACCACTAGCTTAGTGGTCTCCTCGCTAAGTTCTTTTGCTTTGAAAAGTGATTGTAATGTTCATTTTTGTGCGGCGAGGCCGCACAAAAATGAACATTACATTTGCTCTTTTTCCTAAAGATATTTAGCGAGAGAACCACGTAGATGCGTTCGGGATAATTCAAATATTTCTTAAATTCAGAGTTGCTTATCCCGTATATTCTCTCTATACTAAGGTAACGTCGCTAAGAGATACATTTACTTACTAGAATTATACAAAAACAATGCGAATATGTCAAGTTATTGTACAAGTAATGTTCATATTGCTTGACAGGTATTAAAACGTATGATAAACTCTTGTAGCATAAAAATAGACGAGTGAAGAGTGAACATGAAAACATTACCTGATGTGCAAACTGGAAACGAAGAACCCCTGTACAATATTGGCGTTGTCGCTCGGATGACAGGCGTGTCCATGCCAACTTTACGGGCCTGGGAAAGGCGGTACGATTTCCCGAATTCGGAGCGAACTGCCGGCGGGCATCGTTTGTATTCAGAAAAGGATGTCTTGCGCCTGCGTTGGGTGAAAGCCCGGATTGATGAAGGTTTACAGACCTCCCAGGCGATTCAAGCTCTCCATCATCAGGAAGAGGTTGGACGCATGGCGCCAGTGGAACAACCTTATAGCTGGCAGGATGGACGCCAATCGGAAGGGGGCACGCATCTGGGGTCGTACCAGCAGCGCCTGATGGAAACGCTGCTGCGCCGCGATGTCGACAGCGCCGACCGTCTTCTGGGTGAAGCTTTACCATTATCCTCGCCTGAAGATTTAATTTTGGACGTTATCGGGCCAACTTTTACTCAAATCGGTGAGGCTTGGGAGAATGGCCATATCAGTATCGCCACAGAGCATCTTTCGACCAATTACCTGCGCCAAAGATTGTTGATGTGGATGATGAGCGGTCCACCTCCACGAAATACCAAGCCGATTGTTTTGGCATGTGGTCCGAATGAATGGCATGAAGGCGGCTTGCTGGCTTTGGGTGCTTTGCTGCGACGCAGTCGTTGGCCGGTGGCTTACCTGGGTCAGTCCCTGCCACTGCAGGATCTGGCGTCATTTGTCCGGGATCTGAGACCCAACCTGGCAATTTTGGTGGCAATGACCGAAGTTTCCGCCAGTGAGCTGGTGGATTGGCCTCAATATTTACCCGAGGTGGCCCAGACGGGCAAGCCCGTTATCGGGTATGGGGGGCGGGTATTCAGCCTGCAGCCTGAATGGCGTTTGAGAATGCAGGGTGTATATTTAGGCGATACCCTGCGGGATGGTATGCAAACCATCGAGCGTTTGCTGACTTAATACATCAAACTGCTTTACAAGCTTACCTTGTAAAGTCCTTTGTAACAACTCAGCCACTGCTTGGAATATATGGCGGTACAGCTGTGCGTGAGGCATATGCCTCACGCACAGCTGTACCGCTATTATTTCGTTCTAATGTCGGAGTAGTTTGACGATGTCACATTAAAAAAAGGACACCTAAATTTCGCTGAGTATTCAGTTCTTCAGGTTCAATACTCAACCCTGGATATGTTCCTGAGAGGCCAGTGAAAACACACTGATCTCAGGCCGGCAGTTAATTCGAACACGAAAACTTGTGGTGCCCAGCCCGCGATTGGTGTATTGAAGCATTTCACCTACCCGGTAAAGCCCGCGTGGATATTTGCGTCCAAATGGGGGCAGGAAAGGCGAGCCCACCCACGGCAAAACAACCTGTCCCCCGTGGGAGTGACCTGAAATCTGCAATCCAAATCGTCCGGTTGCAGCGCTGATATCGGCATAGTCGGGTTCGTGAGCCAACAGGATGGCAGCCCCACGATCGTTTATTTGATCGAGCACCTGGTCGAGACGATCGTGGCGATCGTAGGAAGAATCTATCCCGCCGATATGGAACTTTACCTGATCCCGTTGGATTGCGTAAGCCTGGTTGCGCAGCTCGCGCACGCCTGCCGATTGAAGGGCCATCCGAATCACATCAGGATTGCTCCAGTGATCATGGTTGCCCAGCACTGCCAGGACGCCATCCGGCGCGGAGAGCGTCCGCAATGCCTCGGCTAAATAGCCTGCATAGTAAGCAGCCTGGTGGCTGATAAAATCTCCTGTAATCGCGATCAGATCTGGTTTCAATCGGTTAACCATCTCGAACAGTTTGATCAGGCGACCCTGGTTCATCCAGGAGTTCATATGAATATCACTGATCTGGACGATCCGGTAGCCATGAAAAGCAGAGTGTAAATGCGGCAGTTCAACGGTCAATTTAGAGATCTCGACCCATTCGGGTTCGATCCGGGTGGCGTATTGAAGCCCGCCCAGGCCGATCAAGCCACTGCTGATCGCCAGCAGCCCACTGATTTTCATAAAATCACGACGATTGATACGTTCCAGGTTCATTTTCTCCATTTATGGTTGCGATATTGCAGACGCTGGTCTGGCAGGAGGCCTGCCAGTTTTTCGAGCCGGGTGGTCTGCTTACGGTCGCTGACGGTTGTTTTGAAAGCTTGCTGGTCTCACCCCCATTGCCCAGAGCAGCCTGCCCGAAGAGTCGGGCTGCGTCATTATACAATACAAACGAACTGATTTCCTTTACCGGCGGGGACAAATCGCCCCGATGCGATTGTCCAAAAATAAAACACCTCACTGGTGTGAGGTGTCCGGACCTGGATTATTCGGTTATTTATCCGGCCATCTATTGATTTATCAGGGTGCCAGATGGGTCTCGAACCCACAACCCCCGCATCCACAGTGCGGTGCTCTGCCATTGAGCTACTGGCACCATATCGGCTTGAATTCTATCATGAAGGTCAACAGGTTTCAAGAGATAAACCTGGGGGTCTTTGGGAACTTGTGGGGCACTGCCCCACAAGTTCCCAAAGACCCCATTAATTGATGTTATCCACAACCCATCGACCTCACTCAATCCGGTCTATTCTAACATACGCGCGATCGTATCAGCGGCTTCCTCAATGGGCACAGTGATTTGCTTCCCTGATTTCAAGTTCTTGACAGCCACCTCGCCGCGGGCCTGTTCGTCAGGTCCCAGGACCAGGGCCACTTGAATACCCATCCGGTCGGCGTATTTGAATTGTTTACCAAGCTTGTTTTCTTCGGGGTAGCAAGCTACCTTCAATCCTGACTGGCGTAATTGGTTTGCCAGCTGGAATGAGCCGATCAGCGAGCTTTCGTCAAAAGCGGTTACCAGAACCTGGGCAGTTGATAGCCCCGCATTCTCCGGTAAACAGCCGAATTTCTCCAATACCAGGCCGACGACAACATCTCCCATTGCAAAACCTACGCCAGGCAGCGGATCACCGCCTACATCACCAACCAGATTGTCGTAGCGCCCACCCCCTAAGATCGCCCGGAACTCCCCATCTTGATCCCAGGCCTCAAATACGGTCCCGGTGTAATATTCCAGGCCGCGAATGATATAGGGGGCAAAACGTACGTATTCATTCACACCTAGCGCCTCGATGGCGCTGAAGAAGCGAACCAGTTCGGGGGATTTACGCCACAGGTCATTATCGGCTAAATTGGCTTTGAGGCCACTAAACTGCCCCTCGGAAAGACCGATCTCACGGGCATAGCCGGCCCATTCGGCTGGAGACATCTTATCCCGGCGGTCAATCAGGCGCAAAACATCCGGTCGCTGGCCTTTTGGGATCTGGAGTTTTTCGAACTCACTATCCATCAGGCGCCGGTTGTTGACCAGGATGCTGATCTGATCCGGCTGTAAACCCACCTCCCGGAAAAAGGAAGCGGCAACGGCAACCATCTCAGCGTCCGCCTCTGGTTGGGCGACCCCGATAAGATCGATATTCCACTGGAAGAATTCACGGGTGCGCCCTTTTTGCGGCCGTTCATAGCGCCAGAAAGGCCCCCACGACCACCAGCGTTGTGGATAGACCATCTGGCGCTGGCGTTGAGCAATCATCCGGGCCAGGCTGGGGGTAAGCTCAGGCCTTAATGTGATCAGGTCGCCACCGCGATCCGGAAAGACAAAGGACTGCTCTTTGACCAGTTCCTCGCCTGATTTGGCTGCATATAATTCGATTGATTCGAGAAAGGGCGCGTCGTATTCCTGGTAACCAAACGCTTCGGATACTTTCCGGACCGTTTGGTAGAGCCAGGAACGGATGGCCATCTCTTCCGGGTAGAAGTCGCGGGTCCCCTTGAGGGATTGTATGGTTGATTTCATGGTTCAAATGCCAATCTTCGAGGATTCAAATCTGTTTCACCGGCCAGTAGAAAACCCAGGGATGTCGCCACACTGGTCCCCACAGGTTTATACGCCAAGGCCCCATTGTAGCATAAATTGGAGTCAGGGGGATGCATTCGAGAAGCGTAGACGCGGTGTTCTGTTTCGGCGGCATTAGCCGCCGAAACAGAACACCATATTGTTCTTTTTTATAAAGACCCCGTTATTTTCAAGAAAGCCTATTGTTCTTCTTCCTCAGCAATTTTACGCAGGCGGGTCAGGTAGTCCGGAACGATCCGTTGGTAAGTCTCGGCCATAAAAGGGGAGGCGATCAAGAAATCCGCGGTGGCCCGGTTGGAGGCGGTTGGAATGTTGTAGAGCACCGCCAGGCGCAGCAGTGCCTTGACGTCCGGGTCATGGGGTTGAGGTTCAAGCGGGTCCCAGAAGAAAATCAGAAAATCAATCTCACCCTCGGCAATCTTCGCGCCAATCTGTTGGTCTCCGCCCAGCGGTCCACTTTTGTAACGCGTCACGGGCAGCCCGGTCTCTTGAACGATTAATGCCCCTGTTGTTCCGGTAGCATACAGGAAATGGTGGCTGAGCGTCTCGCGATTAAAATGGATCCACTCAAGCAGGTCTGGTTTGCGAGCGTCATGGGCGATCAACGCAATTTTCTTTTGGGCTTGCATGTTACTCTTTGAACCTCATTTCTTAGGTAGGAGAGCGCGTTGCCTGAATTGGACGCAGACGATCTCAGCGGTAGATCAGTTCGGTTTGTGGTTCGCTCAGAAAAACGGTCCCGGTTTCCGTGACGAGAACGTCTTCCTCCAACCCAACGTAGCCATATCCCGGGACTTCAATGCCAGGCTCAACAGTATAGACCTGACCGGCTTCAAGGGGATAATTGGGGGTATCGCCATACCGTTCCCAGGTTGGGCCGAGCAGACCGGCGCCATCGTGAGCCAGCCGTCCGAGGTGATGGCCGGTGGCGTATTTGTACTCCGGATAACCGGCGTCGGTGACCGTTTTGCGGGCGACTGCATCAACCTCTTTACCCAGCATGCCGGGCACCATCGCTTTGACGGCGGCCTGGACGGCCGCAACAACGGTATCGAATGCCCGCCGAACCTCATCGGGGGCCTGGGTTTCTTCCGGTTTGAGATAGTAGGCTACCCGCTGGATATCTGAACAGTATTCGTCCTGACGAACGCCAAAGTCAATATGGAGAAGCTGGCCGCGTTCCAGTCGTATGTCCCCGGGTCCCACATGTCCGACCGGGGATTCGGGCCCGGCATTGACTGACGGGCAATTGTTTAGATCCCAGGCAGGGCCAACCCCAACTTCAGACATCTGCTGCTGCATGAATTGGCCGATATCCTTTTCGGTCATTCCAGGCTTGGTAAATTCAAAGGTCCGCTCAAATATCTTTTGGGTCGTGTCAATTGCTCCCTGAATGCGGGCCAGTTCCCCCTCCGTTTTTCGACCTCGCAGTGCGCTAAGAACTTCTTCGGCTGAAACCAATCTTTGTTCCCAGGGTGTGTCGTCAAAGTATTTCACCAGGAGCTGGTACATTCCATAGCTCAGTCCATCTGCGTGAACATCATTAAGTGAGTAATTGACTGCAATCTTACCCGGATAAATCCGCTCCAGGGTATGGAGCAGACTCCGGCGGATGGACTGATGATAAGGGATGACGGTTGTGTAGGCACCGGTACGTCTGGCAGTCTCTGCCTCAAAGCCCCCCACAATTGCGTAGGTGTCTCCTTTTTGAGTCAGGATTAATGCACTCTGCCAGGTCAGGTCGTGACCATAGATGATTGGCAGAACTGGGTCACCACCTGCGGAAGTTTCCCGCACGAATGTCAGCCAGGCGTCAATGTTCTTTTCCCTTAGGATTTCGATCGCTTGTTTAACTTTTTCCTGAACGATTGTGGACATTACCAAACTCCTTTCATTGTCCCGTTCTCACCTGGATATCTTCCAATTGGCATTACAAATCTACCATTAATCGATTTAATGGTAGTTCGTTCAATCTCTGCCTCATTGGGAATTCCTATGGTGGTATCCCAGAGAACCCAATCTCTTTCGCAAAAATGAAAGATTTGGGTCTTCGACTTGTGCGGCCGCAAATACTTCAAACAAGCTCGACCAGACGGGTGAGTGACCCAGCCCGCTCGCTAAGCACTTGCAGTTTTAGAGTACTCCCATGAGGCGCCTGGACGACCCACTCGTAGCGAGCCCGGTTATCCGTGCCGGCTGAGCCCCATAAATCGAATTGATCGAGCTTGTTGCTCCTCCCTTCCAGATGGCTTAATTCTACCCGGTTTTTACCTGTCACCAGCGTTCCGCCCTCTGGTATTTCAAGTTCGATTCGGACTGGACGGGCAGCTTTGCGTTTTTTGGCCTGCTGGCTGGTGTAACTGGGTAAAAACCCACTGTTTTCTACTGCGACCACGATTCGAAAGCGATCTTTCCCCAGGGAACTCACATCCAGTGTTTTTAGGTTCAAGTGCGGCAGCAGATCACCAACAGTCAGCGCGAAGGGAACGTTACGGCTTGCCTCGGCTGCCAGAAAAGCCTCGGGTGGATTGCGCCAGGTATACATTTCGTGCCAGCCGCCCAGTTCCAAAGGGCCAAGCTGAGGATGGTCAAACGGATACCAATTTACATAACCCTGAGCCCCCACATTCTCATCGGCCCACTTTAGAATTTGCAAATCATCTTTATGGGGATGTTCACGAAACCATTCGATGAATTTCCTGTCTTTGATACCCGCCTCGGTGGGCAGATCCCACAGTTCAATCGTAAATGCAAACGCGCCGAAATGATCGTACATCCAATCATCAAACGCGCCGCTGGTAGTCTCTTTTGGGTGATATTTAAAATCATGGAAAGTTGATACGCAGCGATAGCCGGTTTTATCGGTGCCGATAGCCCCGATCTTTTTTAATACCCACAGATCTTCTGTCTCCATGTCATCGTCTGGACGGGTGCTGAAAGGACGCAAGATGACCCTCGAGAAGGTGTGATAAGTGATTGCCAGGTTAATGTTTGGATGGTCGGCGACAAAATCAGCCAGGGCCCTGATTTCAGGTTCTGAGACCGGATAAGGGCCGGCCCCTGATTGTTCATTCTCCGGTCGCCACTCAAACGGGAAATTCCGATTGAAATCCAGGCCGGCTGGATCAGGGGCGATTTCAATGACCTCTCCATCAAAATTTTTAATTTTTCCTTCCGGCAGCAGGCGGTAATATTGGCCTCCGTATTCTGCCGGGGCGCGTTTTTCCATCAGGCGCGGGTCCAGGCTGCTGATCTTCCAATCTCCGTTCGGATCGGGGATGCGCATTTGCAGGATGCGGCCATCGCCATCGAGGTCCTCTTCGTGCAAGCCGTCCGCCCGCTCATTCCATGGATACGGCCGGGTCCCTGAACGGACATAGCGCGGTATATCCGCCAGGGCCATGGCCGCCCCGTCCGGATTGACCCTGGGAACAATATAGTATGTACAGGTGTTCATCAGGCGGGTTGGCTGGTCTCCCTGGCCATAACCGCTCAATAATGCCTCGGCGACCGCCAGGGCGGTTGTGGTCCCGGTGATTTCGGTTGCATGGATGTTGGCGTCGATCCAAATTGCCGGCTTGCTGAGATCATTCCCGGTTTCCTGGTTTGTCAGGATCAACAGCCAGATGGGGCGTTTTTCGTAGCTCTGGCCAATCGTTTCTAAACGGACCAGGTTCGGATATTCCTCAGCCCATGCATGCAGGACTGTTTCCAAAGCTTCGTTGGTGTAATAATGATCAAATTCCATCAGATGTTATGCTCCTGTAGATCGAATTGTATCTCTTGGAATAAGGGCACCTTTAGCTCGGCGCCCTGGATGGGAGCCGCCTGCCCATCGATAACGATCGAGCGGGCGCTGCCCCCATGCAAATGAAGAACCAACTGTTGGTAAGGGAATGGATAATTGCCCTGGCTTTCACGCCGGATGAGCCAATGGTCGTCTTCCCGATTGAGGATAAATTCATCCAGGCGCCAATCAGCATAGCCATCACCGGCGTCACTGAACAATGTCCCTTGATCGTGCCCGTGGCGGGGAATATAGACGTGCAGTTCAAGCTGCTGGGAGGTTGCAATAGGCAATATACTGCCGGCGCGAACCAGCACCGGGAGGCGATCCAGAGTGGTTAAGATCTCGATCGTATCAGTCCCTTCATAGCGAACGTCTTCCCAAAAACTGTACCAATCCCCTTCCGGCAATCGAATGGAACGGGTTTGGGCCTGCGGTTCCAATACAGGGGCAATCAGCAGATCGGGTCCACACAGGAAAGCATCCTGCACATCCCAGAGGTCGACGTCCTTCAAATTCATCCACCACAATGGCCGGATGAATGGTTGGCCAGTCTGGCCGGCCTGCCAGGCCAGGGTATATAAATATGGCAGTAACCGATAACGTAATTTCAGGAAGTCGCCTAAAATCGTTGAATAGGGCTCGCCGAAAACCCAGGGCTCGCGGCGTGCGGTGCCAATTGCGGAATGGGTGCGAAAAAGCGGTAAAAACGTCGCCATTTGGAACCAGCGCAGATAAAGCTCGGCAGGCGGATCGCCTGAGAAGCCGCCGATATCCGGGCCGGTCATCCCCATCCCACTCAAACTCAAACCCAGGATGGAGGGGATGCTCATCCGAAGGGCCTCCCAGGTGCTCTGGATATCACCGGTCCAATTCCAGGCATAGCGCTGGATACCTGCCCAGGCAGAGCGTGTAAATAGCCAGGGGCGTTGGTCGGGTTTGAGCTTGTGCAAGGCCTCGTGGGCGGCGCGATTCATCAGCAGGGCGTATAGGTTATGGCCGGCCTGATGATCGCCTCCGCTTCCCTCCATGTCGTGCCGGGTGGAGCGCGGTAAGGTCATATCTCCCCAGGCGGAGAAGGAAGTCGGCTCGTTCATATCATGCCAGAATCCGGCGATGCCCTGCTCCAGTAAAAAGGAATACTGCTCACCCCACCAACGCCTGGCTTTCGGATTCGTGAAATCGGGAAAGACAGACCAATCAGGCCACACCAATCCGGTCAATGGTTTCCCATCCGGTTTCAGGCAGTAAACTCCCCGATCCAGACCTTCCCGATACAATTTGTTTTTTGAGTTAACCTTGACCCCTGGATCCAGGATTGTTACTAAGTGGATTGGGCCCGATTTCATCTGCCGGCTCGGCCAGCGATTTTGCCAGACCGGCCAGATCCGGGAAACGCTTCCGGTCCACTGTGAAGACCCGATAGCCGTCCATATAATCAATGTCCAGGTGGATGGCGCTGACCGGCCAGCCTCGCTGGCGAAAACCGTCCACCACCTCGCGGACATCCGCCTCGGAACGGTAACCCCAGCGACACTGATGGTAGCCCAGTGCCCAGCGAGGCGGCAGTCCGGACCGGCCAGTCAGCTCTGTATAGCGAGCGATTGCCAGCTCCGGCGGCCCAGGGATAAAATAAGACCGCAGCATACCATTTTCAAAACTGACCTTTGCATTACCCTCTTCCCCGGCGGGTGAGAATTGAAATTGGCCGGGATAATAATTTTCGTAGAAGATCAGGTAACTTCCCCCGGCATGCAAACCCATCAGAACCGGTATGGGCTTGTAAACGGGGGCATCATCCGGCCCGTAACTGCCGCCAGGGTCGGTGTTCCACATCTGGTAGCTCTTGCCCCGCAGGTTGAGATCGCCGGTTTGATGCCCAAGGCCATACAGGTGTTCATCCTTCGCCAGGTAAGCCTGATGGGCCCAACCAGCTCCCCGGCGTTCAGGAGGAAATTCCTGGCGCAACCGACTTCCCTCCGGGGTGCTGTAGTCAAGTGTGCCTTCGGGGCCGACCCGGATCATTAATTCCGAACTTGCTATCTGGCTGTACTCGTCCCGTTCTTCCATAAGAACAGACACCTCCGGCCAGTCTGTTTTAGCCAGGGCATACGGGATCGGTTGTTGAGCGGGTCCCCAGGAGACGCGCGCCAGGTCAGAGGCGAGGAAGACAATCTCAAGTTGGGCCTGTTCGAACTGCCAGGTTGCACCACTCGGAATCTTTTGAGTTGCTACCCGGCGCCCTGGCAGGATGGCCTCGGTCGGCTCGGGCGCTTGAGCGTATTTTCTATCCAGGCGATCGCGTTTCAGGCTGTATTGAATTGTTTTCAGACTGGTCTTGAGTTCGGTATTGCGAATACCCGTGACTACCTTTTGGAATAGATTCATGGGTTATCCTGCCGGCTGTTTCTGGTTTGAAGGTTTTGGATATATTCTCGGTTCTCGCCCAGACACAGGTCAAGTCCCAGAGCCGTACGGATCAGATCGCTGTCGAGCGGTACGAATTTTTGCCCGGTAACCACCGCTTGAATTGGCACAACCACGATCTGGTCATTGCGTAAAGCCACCATATATCCCATTCTGTTTTCTGCAATTAGATGGACAGCCTTATTTCCAAAACGACTGCCCAGCAAACGATCGATCGCGGTAGGTGAGCCGCCCCTTTGCAGGTGCCCTAAAACCGTGACCCTGACTTCAACATTACAGCAAGCCTCCAATTGTGCGGCGATGATAGCGCCGGCGCCTCCCAGCCGGCGCATCGCTCCAGGCTGGCGTTCGCCCAGGTAGCTGGGCTGACCACCCTTTGGGAAGGCTCCCTCGGCTGTTACGACAATACTGAATTTTGCGCCGCGCTGATCCCGGGAACGGATTTTTTGGGCAATGGCGTCCAGATCATAGGGGATTTCGGGAATCAATATGACGTCCGCTCCGCCAGCGATGCCCGCTTCCAGGGCGATCCAGCCTGCATCCCGCCCCATCACCTCCAGCACGATGACCCGGTGATGGCTCTCGGCTGTGGTATGCAGGCGATCCAGCGCTTCCATGGCGGTGTTGAGCGCAGTGTCGAACCCGAAGGTAACTTCCGTTTGATTCAAGTCGTTATCGATCGTCTTGGGTACGCCGATTACGGCTAACCCTTTTTGCATCAGTTCATAAGCAATTCGGAGAGAGCCATCCCCGCCAATGACCACCAAAGCGTCTAATCCCAACTCCTGGGCGTGGCGGATTACATCATCAGAAACATCCACAACCACTCGTTCAACCGTATTATCCGGCCCGGGTTTATCAACAACATACTCAAATGGATTGGCCCGATTGGTTGTGCCCAGAATTGTCCCACCTTTGGGCAAGATCCCCCGTACGTCACTGAAGGTTAGCTTGCGCGCCTTGCCGGGCTCGATCAGGCCCTCAAATCCATCCTCGATGCCGATGACTTCCCAGCCGTAATCATTGATGGCGGTTTTGACAACGGAGCGGATGACAGCATTCAATCCGGGGCAGTCTCCACCGCCTGTCAATACACCAATACGCCGGAAACGATCGATTGCCATCATGCCTCCTGATTTAGCCCAGGTTGCCGGGTTCGATTTACTTTGAATGATTTTCAAGGCTTTTTAGCCTGAAACGAATGACTGCATCTATTTTACTTGAGTTTGCCCTAAGGCTGGATGGCAATCATTAGGAATTCCTGTGGTGGCACCCCCAAATCTGGGAATCCCCCACTGAGTTTCCTGGAGAGCTCTGGATGACAATCATGGGGTTCTTTGGGAAATCCTGTGGCCGAGGCTATATGTGAGGGCCTCAAATCCAGAAAGCCCCGCCCGATAGAAATTCAAAGGCCTACGAGCAGTCTAAATTCTCGTAGGCCAGATTATTCTATGTGGCGTTGTTGCGAAATCTGGGGGACCACCCCGCAAATACGGTCTATAGGAGCTGGCTATAGCCGGTCATTCAACGAAGTAGCACTGGCAGGCTTCATCGATCAGCGCAGGGGTCAGGCGTGGTTTTGTGCCTTCGTAATCACACAATGAAATAACCGTCAGGATCAAGTCGCGCGGATGGACAGCCTGCATAACCCGGCCATTTTGTCGGTACCAATGTTGAAGCAAGTGCAGAAAAGTGTCTTTATCGAAAGGAATGTTAAATTCTTTGCATGACTGGGTAAAAATCTGGAAATAGAGCTTTTCGTCGGGGGCTTCCACATTGACCTTGATCTGAATCCTGCGCAAGAAGGCATCATCGACCAGTTCGTTTGGATCCAGGTTGGTGCTGAACACAATCAGCATTTTGAAAGGCACCACGATGGTTTGCCCGGTGTGCAATCGCAGGAAGTCCACCTTGCTCTCGAGGGGCACAATCCAGCGGTTTAGCAGGTTGGTTGGGCTGACCTGTTGACGACCGAAATCGTCCAACAAAAACATGCCGCCATTGGCTTTCATCTGTAACGGCGCTTCATAGATTTTGCTGATGGGGTCATAACGGAGGTCAAGCGCATCCATAGTTAGCTCACCGCCCGCCATAACTGTGGGCCTTTCAAATAGCCCCCAGCGCCGGTCAACCCGTCCCAGTTCGTTTGTCGGTTTGCGTTCAACCTCCAGCTCACGGTGGACCAGGCGGTCGTGTATTTGGATGATCTGGCCGCCAGCAGTTAAGGAATAAGGGATCCAGATTGGATCGGTGCCGGCGATCAAACGCCCGATGGCTTGCGCAATGGTCGTTTTCCCATTTCCGGGTGGGCCATACAGGAATAGCGATGTGCCGGAGTTGATTGCTGGGCCGATTCGGCGATCGAAACCGGACGGCAGGATTAAAAAGTTCAGCGCATCAATGACTTGCTGAGTTTTAACTTTTCGCTTCTTAACATTTTGCAGTTCGATACCCTGATTATAGAGATTAATCGGTACCGGAACCGGCCCCACGTACTGGCTGCGTTCCAGCGAATCTCGGGCACGCTGTTCTCCGGCCTGGGTCAGGGTGTAAACATATGCCAATCGCCCCAATTCGCCGCTGGCTTTGGAGACTTCTACCAGGTGTTCCTTTTGCATCCAAAGTAGCTGGTCGTCAATGATTCTGCTGGAAATCCGCAACACATCAACAAAACGGCTGAGTGCGACATTACCTTCGTTAAATAACAGCCGCAGGATCAGGTCTAAGACAATACTTTGAGGAATACCTAATTCCTCGACAGTGCTGGGCTCCTTAAGCAGTTGTTTGAGCGAATGATGATCTACCATTCCCATCTCCGGTCTGGATTGGTTTGGATATCGTGAGAACCAGGCCAGTACACTCCCGATCGACCTGTCCGCACGATCAATTCTAACATTGACTATAACAGCCAAAATGCAAGCAGGGGTTTCAATTTTGCAAGGGCAGCTGTCAAATAATTAAGTAACGTGAATTCAGCCAGGCCCTCCAGAGACCCTGAATTTGGGCTAATCATAATCAATGTGAAATTGTCAAGATAGTTTGAGTTATCATATGATCCATCAGCATCTTCTTTATGCCAGCGCGCGTTGCTGTATTTCCAGCAGGTCTCCGATCCCTTGGTTGGCCAGGTCGAGCAACGTATCCAGCATCTGGCGAGAAAATGGCTGCCCTTCGGCGGTTCCTTGAACTTCGATATACTTTCCCTCAGCGTTCATTACTATGTTGAAGTCTGCTTCAGCGTTTGAATCTTCCTGGTAGCACAAATCCAGCAGTGGCTGACCGTCCACGATGCCGACACTGACCGCAGCGACCGGGGAAAGGAATATATCCTCCGGAATCTGACCTTGAGCGACCCATTTTCGTAAGCCTATTACCAGGGCAACATATCCCCCGGTGATGGCAGCAGTCCGGGTGCCCCCGTCTGCCTGGAGCACGTCACAATCGACAATGCAGGTCCAGGGGCCCAATTTGGTCAGGTCTACGGCTGAACGCAGACTCCGGCCAATCAAGCGACGGATTTCTTGAGTGCGCCCTCCCAGTCCCCGGGTTTCACGGGCGGTGCGGACCTGAGTTGAACGCGGCAACATCGCATATTCAGCCGTGATCCAGCCGGTTTGGTTATTCTGGGATTGGATCCAGCGCGGTACGCCGGCTTCTATGCTTACATTGCATAACACCCGGGTATTCCCCACTGTGATCATCACCGAACCTTCCGGATAGATCACAAAATTCGGTTTCAAATCGACCGGTCGCAATTGGTCTGCTTTTCGATCATCTATTCGCATCTTTCTCCCTCCCAAGAGCTGGCATTTATGGCCATTCAAAATATTGATAGGTCTGGCGCGGATGTGCGCCGCTATGGACAAGGAATTGAGCTGCCGGGGTATCATCCAGGATTGGTCCGATCGAGATGCTCTCCCATCCCATTTGCCGGGCGACCTGCATACTGTGGGAAAGCAATTGGCGGCCGAATCCATACCCCCGAGCTGTGGAAAGCACGCCACCGAACACGATCCGGCCTGAGCGTACAGATCGCCGGGCAGCCCACCTCAGCCAGGCTCGCCACCAGGGTCGGCGCCCTCCATTGGCCCGCTTGAGCAGTGGGGCAACGTCGGGTTGGAGCAAGACGAATCCAATGGGCTGGTCCCGTTCCAGCGCCAGCCAAAGATGAAATCGGCCAGGAACTAATCCAGGTCAATAAAAAGTCGGCTTCAACTCGATCGAGTTCAACCGCCAGCGCTTGTGATTCAACTGCGGATTGGAAAAGAGGCAGTAAAGTGCTTTTCAAAGTAGCCGGATCGGATGCTTCCAGGCGGGCAGGGCCGGTGGCTTTCTGAGGCCGCTTCGGCACGACCAGGTGATACAGCTTGCCTGTCTGGATGGGGGTCATTACGCTCCTTACGATTTCTGCCAAATACGGAGGATCGTAAGCGGTATATAGCGGAGGTGTCTCCCGCCAGTGGTCGACCAGGAGCCCACCTCCGAGATGGATGGAAAATCCAGTCGGTCCAATAATCCGTTGGTAGCCTCTCGAAGCGCTCTTTTCAAGCAGCGCCGACAGCAGTTGTTCCAGGCAATCCGGATCATTGGCGGTGATGAATTGGGCCAGATAAGCCGTTTGATCTTTTCGGCGAGGATCATGGAGAACCTCCCCCAGGCCGACGGTTTCCTCAATGATGGGATCGATCCAAATCGAATCGCCTCCGGACCAATTTTCCTGGCTGGAACGCTGAACTCGCCGGCGAATGGCGTGGCTGTGCACGAACAGGGGCCGCTGCCGCGCGAGATGTGGGTGGGGGCGGATCAATGCAGCGCGCATGGCCTTATATTCAGGCGGGGACCAATGGGGATCCTTTTTATAAGCACGCCAGAGATGAGATAAAAAGCTGCGCCGCAGTTGAAATTCATTCCCGGCACGATGGTTGTAATTGTAATAATCAAACATTGGATCAATGCCGCCCATCCAACTGGCAAGCCTGGCTTTCGCCAACCTGACTAATTCCTGGTCCATTGTATCTTATCATTGCCTGCTCGTTCTGCATTATCCCCTTATTGCGTTCCTCTGGTGGAGACAAGTTGCCCAAACGTAAATCCTCACTTTCCCACCTTACTTGACTGCGAGGAGTTTTTAATCTAGACTGTAGTTGGCCCGAGTATAATTGGGCTTTGACAAATCATGATGGGTTGAGAAAACTTAGGTTAGGGAAATTGCATGTGGACTCTCACACTGCGTACACCGGATGGGGCGCCGCGTGTATTCACGGTCAAGCGGGGCAAAACATCCATAGGCCGTTTAGATGAAAACGATGTTGTACTTTCCGATGTATCAGCATCGCGTCGCCATGCGGAAGTTGAATACGATCCACTGGGTGAGATACTTACCATCCGTGATCTGGGCAGCACCAATGGCACTTACGTGAACCGCGAACGTTTAGCTGGAACGAGACGTCTGAACCATAATGATGTCATCCGGATCGGCGAGGACGTTATCAATATTGCCTATCACGATACTGCCGAACCGATTGGACTGCGTAATTTTGGAACCCAACCGTTAACCCGCGAAGTGCTGCTGGAGTCGATCGATCAGCATGCTGTCTTGCTCTACGAAGTTTCCCGAAGATTAAACACGGTCCTGGATATAGACACTGCTTTGCGGGAAGTGTCAAGCGGGATGCAGCGCGCTATGGGGGCAGATAAATGCGAAGTGATCCTTAAAGATGATTTCAACCGCTTGAGTGATTTGGGATTCCCAACCTCCATCGCCAACATGGCCATTGATCAGCGCTCGACGATTATTATCCCTGATCTCTCAGCCCAGGGAGACATGGTTGGAAAGAGCGCTTATCTGCTGAAGATCCGCTCGGCATTATGCGTCCCGGTGATGACCGGGGATGAAATATTGGGCCTGATCTATATGTATAAAACGGATCCCGCCGCTCGCCCCTTCGAGCAACGCGATGTGCAACTCGCGGTGGCAATCAGCCACCAGGCGGCTCTCACCATCCAGCGTACGGCACTTATCGAGCAGGTCCAGGAGGAGCAGCAAGTTCGCCAGTTGCTGCAGCGCTTTGTCTCGCCGCTTGAAGCTGATTTTATTATGCAGGAGTATATCCACACCGGCCAGCTCCCTGAACTGGCGGAGCGGACAGTGACCGTCCTGTTTGCGGATATCGCCGACTCAACCGGCCTGGCGGAAAGGCTGGGACCGAAACGTTTCGGTGAGATTCTGAGAACCTATTATGAAGATATGACCAACATCGTGTTTGAAAATGGCGGTCTGGTTGATAAGTATTTGGGTGATGGCTTGATGGCCGTATTCGGAATGACCGAAAAGAAGCCCGACCCGGAGGGTCGGGCGGTGGTCGCCGGTATCCGCATGTTAGAGCACGTAGAACGCCTGAACAAAGAGAACCAGGAAAAGATCGTGATCGGAATCGGGATTAATACCGGGCCGGTCGTCGCCGGATATGTGGGGACTATGCAGCGGGTGGAATTGACCGTGCTCGGGGATACCGTGAACGTCGCTTCTGGGCTGCAGGGCAATGCCAGGCCAAACCGTTTGCTGGTAGGGCCGGCAACAGTCGCGGCGATCATCGGCCGTTTCAACATGATCCGGGTAGGTGCTATAACGGTCAAAGGGCGCCTGCGGGACATTCAGGCATACGAAGTGATCCGGGACCACAGCCAGGAATACACCTCGAATTAGTGAATTTGAACCGGAAGAATTCGCCCTGTAATTGCACCCCGGATGGGAATGGCCCCATCCGGGGTGCTTATCGTTTTATGTGTGTCCGGAATAATCCAGACTTATCCGAGATAGGTCTTGTTATTCCAGAACGACTTTGGGCTTGAGCGTACTTGAACCCGTATTTGGGTCAGGCTGAACCTTCTTCCCGCTGATCAGGCTTATCAGGCGCAATAAAGCGTCGCCGGTAATAGCCAAGGCCCAGAAGAATGGAAAATTGGATGATAGCGCTCAGGATCGTTGAGAACTGCTCGAAGTAGAACACCAGCAGATTTACGGTCGTCAAAGAGAGCAACAGGCCCAAATAACCCATGGAGACCGCAAATTCATCTTTGCCTGCCAGGAAAAGTCCCCCCGATACAATCAGCAACAGCCCCACCGAGGTTTCGAGAGCCAACTGGGCAGAAAACCAGGCCAGGCTCCCATTCCCGGTTAATTGCCCTCTTGCCAGAAGCTGCTGAATAATCTGTTCCAACGAGGTAGGCGAAGAGCCCAAGGGTAAAGCCAGGTACATTTTATAGATTGCCACCAATCCCAGGGCGATCAGCCCGCCGGCTAAAACGGCTTTTGCCCGCCTGCGAGTGAGCCAGCGTGTTTCAACGCTCTCCCAAAAGGTCGTGATTTTTTCCCAGATGGTACTGCTGGGCGTGACCAGGCTGAGATTATCATCTTGAACAAATTCAAGTAAATGACTGGCCAGATGGGCCATATCCGGCGACTCGGTCTGTTGGCTGACATACTGGAGCGTTTCGATCAATTCTGCTCTTTCCCAGCGGTCGAGATCGTGTTCGAGCACCTCTTCAAATCCATCCAGGGCATGATACAGCGCGGCACGCGGCGCGCGGATTGGCGTTCTTCGAACGCGCATGTATAACAAAACGGTCAGTAAAAAGAAAGCATAGATTATCGGCGCAGCAAATGGACTGAAGTAATCGTTATTTGCCGTGATAAATTTGCCTACCTCATCGATGAAGAGGCCAACCCCGGCCCCGCTGGTAATCGCGCTGATCGTGTAGACCCAGCGGTTGGCGATCAGCAGGGGAGCCAGTGAAGCGATGAAGAGCAGCAGTCCACCCCAAAGGACATGCGCAATGTGAAAACCATTGCCGCCTAACTGTGGGTACCCGGTCAGATCTAAAAAGATTCTGGTCAAGATAACCGAAGAAGCAAAACTCAACAAGGTGAATAAAATATACTGTTCAGCGCCTTGCCTGATTACCGGATTGCGGATTTGACTTCTAAATCTATGCATTCAAAATCCTCGTCATTCCTCCAGCTTGCGTTCACTTGCGCTGCTTGCGCTTGCGTTTGGCAGCCAACAAGCTGGCCGCGGTCGTGGTTTCTTCATTGGAGCTGTCCTCGGGCGCATCCTTCGGACGGGCAGCTGGTGCGGTTTCGGCGGATCCGAGGCTGGGAATATCTTGCTCCCTGGATCTGCGGTCCTGATTTTGATCCAATGCCGGTCCAGGCTCACGAGCCAGCTGTTGATCCGGGCTTTCAGACTGCCGGTCGAGGCGCTGTTTCGCACGCATAAAGGCATTCAAACTCGGCGTTTTGGGCGCTTCCTGCGGGATTTCAGAGCCTGCCCACCGTTTCGAAAATCGTCTGGCCAGCGTCGTGAGTGACTGTCTGATTTCTGCAGGTGTCAGCGCCAATCGTCGGACAGCGATATCGACCGGTAACAAACAGACCGCCAACGTCAACAGCCAGGGCCAGACCGGAGTAGCCTGTTCGCCGGCTGGTAAATCGTGCGCGAAGATCCTGGCAAGGTTCTGGTCTGTAGCGGTCCATCCACCGGTCAAGTCACTCAGTTGGGTCAGGAGCTGGCTGCCATCCTGGTCGAGCTGGCGGTATTCGGACGAATAGGGCTGAACCCATCCGGTCGTCTCGGCCACGCTCTGAAGCCCGGATGGGACATTTGAGGGATTGGTTCGCTCCTGTTCGTTCGCCGGCTGGCCGGTTACGCCGATTAAGTAGGCTCCCTGCATCGATGGTGAAAAACTCCCTGTATATTGGCCGGGGGCGGTTTGGATGAGGTCTATCCGGTCAATATCCCCATTTGGCAGGGCGATGTTGGCTTGCAGGTTGTAGCCATTCAAATATTCGCCATGACTGTCCTGGGCATCGACAATGATATTGTTCTGATCACGCCCTTGTTCGACTTTCAAAGTCAGGGCGGAATGGCTTACTTCCGGCAGAAGATATTGGATGGTTTGTACCCAAAAATCTGGAAAACCCTGCCAGTTAATCCATTCACTGGCCCAGCGCCCGCTGGCATCCGACGTGAACGCAATCGCTCTGCCCAGCCCGTATTGCCAGCTTGCCAGGACGGGATCCTTCAAATCAGAGACCAGAATGGTTTGGGCTACCGCTCTTGCAGTGGTGCCGACATAACCATTCAGAGCCGGCAGGTCGGCGCCCAAACCAGCCAGGATGGGTGAACTTCCGATCCTGATCGGTGTAAAGGTTCTTTCTATGATATACGAGCGAGAAGCCAGTGAAGTTTCTTCGGTAAAGATTCTGGGGATCGATCCGGGATCGGCGGCAAAATGATATCTTCCACCGCCCAATTCGGCCAGATTGGCCAGATAAGGGGCAGCATCACTGCCTACACCGACGGTGGATAAGGTAATTCCATCATCCTGGTTCATCCGGCTGACCAGTTCAGGGATTCCCGCCGGATTTGCGCCCCCATCGGTGAGCAGGATGACATGTTTCACGGAGGCGGGATCATCCGGCAGAACCTGGGCCATGGCCTGCAAACCAGCCAGGATGTCTGTGCCTCCGCCAGCGCGCAGTGTACCGATCCGGTTAATCATCCCTTCCGGTTGATCGAGATCGCTGATTGGGACTACCCAGGTTGCGCTGTCGTCGAAGGCGAGCACGCCGACCCGGTCGGTTGGATTCAAAAGCTCGATCGACCGAATGGCCGCCTCTTTAGCCAGGGCGAGCTTGGAGACCCCACCGCTGGTTTCACCCATGCTGCCTGAATGGTCGATCACGAAAACCATGGTCAGGTTTGGACGCCGTAACTGATCTTTCATCTGCATTTCGACCGGCAAGGTCTCTTCCAGCGGCGTGCGGAAATATCCTCCTACGCCGTAGCTGGTCGGTCCCCCGATAACCAGCAGTCCACCTCCAAGATCGCGTACGAAGCTTTGTACGGTGCTCATCTGTCGTTCGGTCAATTCACGCGCCGGTACATCCACCAGCAGGATGGCCGCATAATTCGCAAGCTCGGACAGATTGTCTGGCAGGCCGCTGGGCCGCGCCAGCCTGACAGGGTAGCCCGCGTCCTCGATCACTTTTACCAGCTGGCCAGCTTCATTTGGCCGGATGGCTGGTCCATTGCTGTCGCGATAGGGCAGCGGTTCGCCAGCGGGCGGAGCGATCACAAGCAAGCGTGGTGGACCTTCGATCTGCGAATAGGCTGCAGATTCATTGTTCTGATAGAAGCTGTCTACCTGCGGATCGATCTGGACCTGATAGCTGATAAACCGGCCGCTGTTTGTTAAGGCCTGACTGGCCCGTAATGGCAGGCTGTAAGTTTGCTGGCCGCGCTGCACTTGCAGGTTCCCTTGATACGTCAGTTGGCCGTTGGCGAACACCCGTATCCGGCTCCCGGTTGGCTGGCTGGCATTAAGACTCACTTGCAGATCGAAGTTCTCACCTGCGTGTAAATGTGCCGGAGCGCTCACAGCTTCTATCAGCACCTCGGGCTGTTGTAACTCGTTGGCGAGAGACTTCGTCACGATTTGGACCCCGGAAGCGGTTGCCAGCCGGGCGCCAATTTCAGCGTCTCCACGGGTTTGGATGCCATCCGAGATCAAGACAATCCTGCGAGCAGCATCCGGGGGCATCAGGGCCAGGGCCAGGTTGATCGCACTTTCGATGTCCGTCTGCCCGCGCCCTGGGATCGATTGCAGCACACCCAGTCTATGGCTGTTGGATAACGGCCTGTCAACGACGGCTTGTTTGCCAAACAAGATCAATCCAGCCTGGTCGTCTGGTCCCATCCTTTCGAGCGAGGACTGGATAAAATCCTCCGCCTCCTCTCGGGCATTGGCAGAAATCGAGTCCGATCCATCCAATAAGAACATGACCGCCAGCCGATTTGAGCGCTGAACCGTTTCCAAACCGGACAACGCCAGGATAAGGCTGGTTACGATGATCAGACGGATACCGACCGAAAAGATTCCCCTGAGCCTGGTGGCGCCGTGCAGCGATGGCCCCCAATATATCAGAATTGGCAGGCTCAACAGGGCCAAAAGGGCAAGTGGGTGGCTGAAACGCATCAGATCGAGTCAATATCCTGGCGCCCAGGGGGGCGCGGCTTTATCCTGCTACCACAGTTAAGAATTTTATATTGGGTTTGGGTGGCTCTGGAGCATCGGAATGCAATCATTTTCGTTGCCGGCGAATAAGCCAGATGATCAACAAGGTCAACCCGCCTGCCAGAGACAGGGCCGCGGTGCGCCGGCGCCGGCGTTGAACGGGCCTATTCGTATCCATGCTGTAAGATAACCATTCGAAGGTTTCCTGCAGTCCCTCGGTCAAGGGGCGCGGCTGCCAGCCAAGTTCGGCCCTGGCCTTGGCGCTGTCGGCCGCATAAGTCGTATCCAGCATCGCCAGCGAATCCCTGTTGAGCAAGTCGGGGAGCGGCAGCAAGTTCGCCAAAGCAATCAAAATGGGGGCTAAAGGTTTCACAAAACGAGCAGGTATAAACAGCAAAGGAGCCGGTTTACCGGTCAAATGTGCCCACAGATTGAGGATCTCGCGTAAATTGAGGCTTGGTCCGGCCAAAATATAACTTTCGCCAGGCCGGCCTTTATCAGCTGCCAGCAGGTGCCCGTCAGCAATGTCATCGACATGCGCCAGGGTGATCGTAAATTCCGGACCCGGAACAATGGGGAGCAGGCCTCTCTGCCAGTTGCGCATCAATTCTGCGACATATCCGGTGTCTCCCGGACCAAAAACCACGCCCGGCATGACGATGATGATCGGTGCGCCTTGAGCAATCAAGCGCTCAGCCTCCTGATGGGCCATCCATTTAGTCCGGTCGTAGATCGTTTTGAAATCTTCGGCGGCGGTTATCGGTGTATTTTCGGTCACCAATACGCCGTGCGTGTCTCCATAAACGGCAACCGTGCTGGTGTAGACGATCCGGGGGATACCCATCTCGAATGCCAGGCCGAGCACGTTTCGGGTTCCAATGAGGTTAATGGCTTCCGCCTGAGCCTGATCGCGGCTGCCAATTTTATACCAGCCGGCGATATGGAAAACCAAATCGCTGCCTTGCAAGCCTTCTCTAAGCGATTCCCGTTTGGTGACATCGCCATAGACGACCCGAGCACCCGCAGCTTGCAGCACGGCAGCGTCCTGGCTGGATCGCACCAAAGCTGTTACCTGGTCTCCGCGCTGCAGCAATTTTCGGGCGACATGACCGCCGATAAAACCAGTTGCCCCTGTGATAAATACTTTCATCGATTAACTCCTTGCCTCAAACGATCTGCGACTGGATGAATTGCTTGTTGGTTAACTTTAGGTCTCCAGAAAACTCTGTAGGAGAGTCCCGATTTTGGGGTAACACTACAGAAAATCCCAAAGAGCCTTAACTTTGCTGGCGCCAGTCCAGTTTTTTCCCAACGACCCACAAGATCAGGCCGCCAAACCCGGTCAGGACTGTTAGGTCCAGCCAGATCTTTGGTGTGACCGGTCCTAATAAAACCTGTTGAAGGGCGGATGCGGTATAAGTTGCTGGGCTGAAAATACCCAGGGTAATCATAAAATCCGGCAAGCGATCGGGGGGAATGATTACCGGCCCCAATCCCAGCAAGATGAATGTCAGCAGGTTGCTGAAGGAGCTGGCTTCTTCGGGATTGCGGGCGCTCGCCCCGACCAGGGCGCCTAAGCCGGCCAGGGGAAATGCTGCCAAGGGGATAACCACGATCAGCAGGGGGTTGGGATGCATGGGAACGTGTAAAAACCAGGCGCCAAACAGGGCAGTGACTGCCAGAGCCGGCAAGGAAAGCAGTAAAAAGGCCAGCACAGTCGCGGCGACCAGACTATAGCGCCGGATTGGCAGGCTGGCAAAATATTTCAGCGTCCCCATGGCGCGCATGAAAGCAAAGTTTCCAGCCACCTTACCCTGATTCTCAAACATCAGGGCTAACACTATATTCCCAATCAGGATATATTGCAGGCTCTGCGGGCCGCTACCCTTCGCGAAAGTCCCTAAAGCCATGATGCTCAGAATGGGCGCTACCGTCCCAATAATCACCATGCTGCGCCAGGTCCAGCGCCAGTTAGATAACTGCATCAGGAGCAGGTCAAGAATTTGTATAAGGAATGGCTGCGGCTTTTGCGTTTTGAGCATAATACAGGTATAAATCCTCAAGCGTGGCTGAGTAGAGCCGGAAGTCATCAATTTCATCCATGTTCAGGCTTTCCAGCACGCTGCTCGATTGTTGTCGGTCGAGGTAAACCAGCCATCGCCCAGGGTCAATTGGCTTGGCCGACAGGCCCGTGGGCAGGCGAGGGGGCCTGCCAGGCTGGAAGAATAGTTCAAGTCTTAGTTTTTGATCGATGCCGGCTTTCAACTCGGCCGGCCGGCCAAGAGCGAGCATCTGGCCTTGATGGATGATACCAATCCGCTGAATAATCTTTTCGGCCTCGATCGCATCGTGGGTGATGAAAATGATGGTCGTGTCCGCATCGTAATTCAGCTTGCGCAAGTGATCCCATACCTGCCGGCGGTGCTGTGGATCAAGATCGTTCGTCGGCTCATCCAGGATAAGCACCGGGGGATCTGCGACCATCGCCACGGCCAGTTGAAGCAGTCGTTTTTGGCCTCCGGAGAGATTTTTGTTTGATTTGCCAGCAAGTTCCGTCAATTCCCAAATCGCAAGCTGTTGGTCGCGGGCCTCCCTGGCCTGCCTGGCAGAGAGACCGCGTAGATGGGCAGTAAAATAAAGCGCTTCAGCCACAGTCAAGTTGTTCAACGCCAATCCACCCTGCGGCATGTAGCCGACATAGCGGGATACATGCAGGGGATCGACCTGAACAGGCTGGCCGAACAGTCGGATGACGCCTGATGTGCTGCGGATCAGGTTGGCCATTTGTAAGACCAGGGTGCTCTTACCGGCGCCGTTGTCACCCAACAAGCCGAAGATTTCCCCCGAGCGAATTTGCAGATTGATGTCCTGATTTGCTGGACGAACCTGCCCCGGGTATATTTTTACCAGATTCTCGATCTCGTAGACCAGGGATGCCTGGGATTGCGGGTCACTCATGACTGCCTCCCGGCTTTCGTTTTCCACCCAGCACAAGTAAGGCGCGGCTTAACCTGCCTTTCCAATCGCCCGATGCGAATTGGCGCTGATGGTACACCCACCACTCCAGCCAGAGAGTCAGCAATGCAGCCCCCGCCAGCCAGGGCCACAATTCACGCTGTCCCGAATCCGTCTGCTGGTTTGCCGGGATCGATGTTTGCCCTATGCTGATTCTTGACGCCGGAGTTAATTCCGATTCCTCAGGGGAAAACAGATTGACGGCTATCAAGGCTTCTCGGTTCGGCTGGTTTGGATCTGCCAGGCGGTAGAACCCAATTTGATCGAACTGCAGTAAAAATTGGCTGTCACGATCCGCTTCGATCCGGGATACCTGGCCGGATGGATCCGTCACCTGCAGTGTTCCGGATGAGGCTGTGGCGGGCAGGCTCAGGCGCTGGCCTGGTTGGATGGCAGGCAAATCAGCCAGATGGTAAACATCACCAACCTGCAGATCATTGATCAGATTGGCCATCAGAACCGGGAAAGCCAGCTGAAGCGGCAGATCCGAATCATGCAAATCGAAGCTGATAGCAGCCAGGCGGTGTCCCTGGTATTCGCCGGATAGTACCAGCGGACCTCCCGGGGCCTGGATCAACGTTTGGGCCCATTCGGGCGGCTGGATCCGGCGCGCCTGGAGAACATGCACGTTGCTCCAGTCGACATATTCCGTCAGGGGCGAAGCATGCACGATCGCCGGTGATGTATCGGTAAATACCCCCGTCGAGGGGAGCAAATCGCTGGAAGGAGGATTGATCCACAGAATATTGCCTTCTGGGATTGGGTCAGGCAGCACACCATCCAGAACGTACAGGTCGAACGATTCCTGAGGCATGACCAGGCTGCCGTCCTCGTCCGGTAAAACCCGATATGCCTGGATGCCTTCCAGGGAGGACAGCATTTGCTCAAGGAACAGGTTGCCGGTTGAAACCAGCAGTGCCCGCCCTTGACGGGCAGTCTGGAAGATCGTAAAAGCCTGATTATCCAAAGACAGATCGTCCATGAATGAATCCGGCTGGCTGCTGACTGGCTGCAGGCGAGCTTCATACCGGACAGCTTCGGGGGGCAAATCGCTCAAAATAATGGATTGGTCTTGCGACCCGTTCAACTCAATTTGCTGGGACTGGACGATTCGATCGTTGGCATAGATCGAGAGGATGGCCTGGGCGGCCAGTCCGCCGTAATTTTTTACTCGGGCGAAAAGTTCGGCGCCGTCTATGCCCGGCCGCACGGCCAGGGCAGTGATGGCGAGATTGTTCCCGGCCTGTCCAACCGGCCGGTAGATAACTTCACCCGGTAAGGGCGGCAACCCTGAATCTGGCAGGCTGCCATCGGAAACAATTACCGTTGCTACAGAAGCGCTGCCGGAGCTGGCTGCCCCAGCTGCCAGAATGAAAGCAGCCTGCCAGTCGGCTGGGCCCTGGCTTGCGCGGGCCCTTTCCAGAGCCTGCCCCAGCGCACTGCGATCGCTTTCGCCAGCCAGCAAGGTGCGCGGCTCGGGCCCGACACGAATGATCGTCATTCTGGCGTCTGGGGATAGATTGGTAACATAGTCTTGAGCGATCGCGATGGCTGCATCGAAGCGGGAAGGTGGGACGTCGGTTGCATTCATCGATGCCGAGGCGTCCAGCAGGATGATGACTGTATCGGTTGTCACGCCGGGAACCGGTTGTGCCGGGCGGGCCAGGGCCAGGACCAAAGCTGTCAGGATCAGCAGTTGGAGGATCAGCAACAGGTTGCGCTGCAAGCGTTGCCAGGGAGTGTTGGCCTGGCGGTCACGCAGCAGCCGTTGCCATAACATCGTCGATGAGATCGTGACCGGTTTGCGCCGGAGTTTTAACATGTACAGCAGTAGAATCGGCCCGGCCAACAGGAGCAATCCAAGCGCGGCAGGCGCCAGCAGGCTCATCGCAGCAATCCCGCTTTCCACAGCTCAACCTGGACGGCCTGATCCCAGGGCAGCGCGGTGCTCAGGTTAAGATAACGAACCCCACGTTGGCGGCATCCAGACTGGATCTCCTCCTGCCAGGAATGCAGCCGTTGCCGGTAACGCGTTCGCATGCCGGCATCAATGGAGACTTCTTGAATTTCTCCGGTTTCCTGATCGATCAACCGCAGGTCGCCAGCCAGCGGAGGATCCAGCTCGTCCGGAGCCAGCACCTGGATCAGGGCGACCTCATAACCGCGGTTTTGAAAATGCGCCAATCCGCTCTGATAACCGTTCGGTGAAAATAGATCGGAAATGAGCACCGCCAGCCCCGGCCGTCTGGCCGCCAGCAGGTATTGGCGCAGGGAGTGATTTAGATCCGTTTGTCCAGCCGGTTTCTGCCGCTCTAAAAACTGAAACAGGTTCAGCAGATTCGTGCGACCCCGCTTTGGACCGAAACTCTGGCTCAATCCACCCGACCGAAGACAGGTCAGGGTCAACTGATCCCCGGCGGTTAGAGCAATTGCGCCTAATGCAGCCGCAATCCGTTGGGTGTAAAGGAATTTATTACCTTCAGTCTCACCCCAATCCATGGATTCGGAGCAGTCAACGAGGATGTGGACGGCCAGGTCTTCTTCCTCTTCGAATAGTTTCAAATAAGGGCGGTCCAGGCGGGCGTAGGCATTCCAGTCTACCCTGCGTAGATCATCTCCAGGCCTGTAATCGCGATAGTCTGCAAATTCGATACTGGTGCCGCGTTTGGATGAACGGCGGTCGCCCTTCATCATGCCCGCCCGGACCTGATGCGCCACCAGCGCCAGCCGGGTCAATTTTCGCAGCGTAACCTCATCGAAAATCATTCTTCAGTCCGATCTCATGGCAGGGTTTTCTCTAATTCGGGCACTTGCTCGAGCAGTTCGGACAGGATTTTGTCTGGCGGAATTTCATCCGCCAGGCCCTCGAAGCTGAGCAGCAGTCTGTGCCTGAGTGCAGCCGGGGCCATAGCGCGCACATCTTCAAAAGCGACATTGTAACGCCCATTGAGGAGCGCAGTGACTTTGGCTCCCAGCATGATGGCCTGTCCACCGCGTGGAGAAGATCCATAGCGCACATAGCGTTTGACGAGTTCCGGCGCGTCGGGACTGTTTGGATGGGTAGCGACAACCAGTCTGGCGATGTATTCGCCAATTTGGCTGGCTGCCGGCACCTGGCGGCCCAATGCCCGCATCGCCAGGATCTGTTCTGCGGAAATAACTTTTAGCGCCTGGCTTGTATGTTCGCCGGTCGTCCGCACTAAAATCTGGGTAAGTTCCTCGGATGAAGGAAAAAGCACATTGACTTTGAATAAAAAGCGATCCAGCTGTGCTTCTGGCAAGGGGTAAGTCCCCTCCATCTCGAGCGGATTCTGGGTAGCTAAAACGAAAAAGGGTTCTTGAAGCTGGTAAGTCTGTTTCGCAACCGTGACCGAATGTTCTTGCATCGCTTCGAGGAGGGCAGATTGCGTCTTGGGCGTGGCCCGGTTGATTTCATCCGCCAGAACAAGATTTGCAAATACAGGACCGGGTTGAAAGCGGAATTCGCGCTGGCCGTTTTGGTCGATCAGGATTTCGGTGCCGACGATATCCGCAGGCATCAAATCAGGTGTGAATTGGATGCGGGCAAAACTGAGATCCAGGACTTCACCGAAGGTGCGGATCAACATCGTTTTTCCCAGGCCGGGTACGCCCTCTAACAGCGTATGCCCTCCAGCGATGATGCTGATCAGAACGTGCCGGACAACCTCCTGCTGGCCGACGATAACCTTGGCGACTTCTGCTTCGATTTGATCTGCCAGGTGTCTGAAACTCTCTGCTGTTAATTCTTCGCTCATCTTTACTCCTGATGTGACCGGATGGTAGGGCGCTACTGTTAATCAATCAATACCGGGATAAAAATGAATCCGATCGGGGACTCTCATAAAAATGCTATAGGATGTCTGTGGTTCCAATAAGCTGGATCAGGGAGCCAGTGAGCTGAAATAATCCCTGACCAGGGCCTGTAAGTGTTGCGGGATTTGGCCGCTTTCGATTGCCTGCCGAACGACGCTCTCGTAGGCCGGATACACCTCTGTATAGGGCCTCAGATTTTGGTTGGGCGTTCCCGGCGCCTGGCCTGCCTGGCCGATAACATTCCCTGGCTGGTTGCTGCCGGGTAATCCCACCTCCTGACCCGGCTCGCCAGTCAAACGCTCGGGAGCATAGATGCTCTCGTAAGAGCGCTCGCCTCCATCTCCGGGCTGGTTAGCGGTGTCAATCGGCAGGGTGCCGGCCTGCCCCCCGCTGGTTTCATTCCCCTGGCTTTCCCCTTGCCCGGCTCCGCTGCCGCCTGCATTCTGGCCGGCGCCGCCTCCGTTTCCTTGGCTTCCGTTTTGAGAGCCGGCTATCTGGCTCAGCGCCGCTGGATTGGGCGGGATTGCCGCCTGTTTGCGCCTGAGCGGAGGCGCCGGCCTGGGCCAGGTTTTGCTGGCTGGCATTCAACTGGGAGGCCGCCTGTCCGGCGGCTTCCGCCATAGCAAGGTCCCCTGCCTGGGAGCGAAGGGTTTGAGCTGCTCGGTCAAGGGATTGTCCGCTGGCCGCTGGATCTCCTGACTGTAAAGCCTCAGCCGCATTCTGGAGACCTTGGGATAGTTCTGGGTTACTGGCCGATAGGGTTTCCGCCGCGGACTGCAGGTTTTCTGCCAGATCGCGCTGTTGAGTTGCGCTCAGCATGGATGGATCGATGGCTTCAAGCGCCTGCGCAGCCTGGTCGTACTCGCCCCGGGCAAGGTTCTCGCCAAACGACTCCAGCGCGTTTCCGGCTTGCGAACCGAGAGCCTGTCCGGTTTGCCTCAATCCCGCGGCTTGTTCTTTTACCCCCTGTGGAGAAAGCGCTTGCAGGTCCTGCTCGGCTTGATTGAGGGCACTCAGGGCTTCCTCCAGGCTTTGGGCTGATTCCAGCCTGCGAGCTGCCTCATCAACCGGTTCTTCCAGAGCGTAGCGCTGCTCGGCGGTCAAATTTTCTAATTTCTGGATATTGGATTGGAGTTCTTCCAGCTCAGCAGCCTGGGCTTGAATTTGTTTCATCAAAGTTTGCTTTTGCATGGCTGCCAGGAAATAAGGCTGATCTCGAAGGGACAGTCCGGCTACGATTGCGATCAAGCCCAAGACCATACCCACCTCCCGCCAGGGGATCTTCCAGGGCAGGCCGTCCTTAACATCGACCTGGCGGGCATGTTCAAGCGCATCCTGGCGCTGGTCCGCATACAGAGCGGATTCGGCTGCGGCGAAGCCGGCAAATTCGAAGGCGGTGCTGATCCGCTCTTGCAGACGAAAACGCTGGTCGAAGGACCGGATGGCTTCTGATCGATTGATTGGCCACAGGAAAGCGGCCAATCCGGCCACAATCAGAATTCCCAGGCTTAACCCGAATACGATCTGCAGGTACTGTTCATACAGCAGTTCAGTCCTTGGAATTGCCCATAATGTGAATAGTATTCCGAGAATCTGCCCGAACAAAAGCCCGCGCAGGGACCAAAGCAGAGCGCGCTGCTTCCGGTAGCGGAGCTGCCAACGATCCAGGATGCGATTGAGTTCAACCAGTGCAGCCAATTTAGGTTACCTTATTTTTCTGAACGCCGGACGATCCTGGTGCTGATCAGCAACAAGATCAGGCTCAACAATAGATACAAAATAATATAGGGAATCCAGGGAGAGGGGAGCGGCAGGGTAAAACCGTTGCTGAGCGGAAGAATATACACAAAGGCGCTCTGTTCTTCCAGCAGGATCACTTCTGTAGCGATTGCAGTTGCCATTGGGTTGCTGGCGATTACAACCCAACCAAGGACCACCAGCATAGCCTGCTGAAACGTGCTGAAATTGGGCCCATTAACGCCCGTAAATACGGCGCTTCCCAGGCTAAGCACCACAATGATGATCATTGGCAGTCCAAAAACCAGCAGAATCGCAAATCCGTAAGCCAACACCGTGGAGACCAAAGTACGGGATACAAGGCTGGAAAAGAATATGCCCACTGCACAAAAAGTAATGGCAGTTACGACCAAAACGATGCTGGCAATCACAAACTCTTCGAGGGCGACACCACCAAATAAAAATGCCAGGCTTTGGAGTGGCAGGGCGCAAATCAGGAGCAGGAGCAGGAACAGCAGACCTGAAAGAAATTTCCCCATGACCAGGGCCCCTGGGGATAAGAGCGTTGTCCGCAAGATGTCATACGTCTGGTGTTCGCGTTCCGTCGAGATGCCGCCCGCGGTCAAAGCCGGCGCCATAAAACAAACCGATAGCAGTTCGAGCCATACCACCCCCCCAAAGAGAATTTTTCCAAACATTTGGCGTTCGTCCACACTGTTTATCGGTGAACTGGATGAAAGAAAGATCCCATAGATCACGCTTACGGCTGCACTGATGATCAATACATAGCCAGTCAAGGTGATGAATGCCCTGCGCCCGCGCATCCGGCTGCGGAGTTCTTTTATAACCAGTGGATTGCTGCCAAGCAACCGTTTGAATCGTTCAACCGTATGCCTGGTGGTTCTGGTTTCCTGGGTCACTTCGCTCATGTCACCAGTCCTTTGGTTGCCCGCATAAAAACTTCTTCCAGGTCGCGGCTGTCTGCGCTGAAACTGACGACCGGGATCCGGGCCTCCACTAAAGCAACCAGCACCGCGCTCATGGCCTGATCGTCTCCCGAAAATTCGACGACCAGCCGCTGCCTGGAGCGGAGAAGCGCTGAGCGGGTGCCATTCGATCCGTTAGCAATCTCGACGCTGGCAACCCCGGGTAAGCGATTCAATATTTGGCGAGCCTCATCGAACCGGTCTAACAGGGTGATTTCGATCTTACGGCGGGGCATCAGTTGCTGTTGTAGCTCCTCCAGTTCTCCCACTGCTACCAGTTCGCCCGCCTCGAGGATCGCAACCCGGCTGCAGATCTCGGCTACATCTGCCAGGATATGGGTTGAGAAAAAGATCGTTTTGCCCATCCTGGCCAGTTCAACCAGCAATTCCCGGATCTCGACTCGGGCACGCGGATCCAGCCCGGAGGCAGGTTCATCCAGGATCAACAACTGGGGGTCATGGACCAGAGTGCGGGCCAAACTCAAGCGTTGTTTCATGCCGCGCGACAGCTGATCGACCATATCTTCTTGACGATGACTCAATTCAACAAGTTCCAGTAGGTCGGCGATGATACTGGAACGATCGTCAGGAGCAATCTGGTAACAGGCCCCAAAGAAATCCAGATACTCCCCAACGGTCATATCCTTATAAACGCCAAAGAAATCCGGCATATAACCAATTGCTCGCCGGATGGCATCCGGGGCTGTCAGAACAGATTGCCCGGCAATCCTTACATCGCCGTTGGTTGGTTGGAGTAACCCGGTCATCATGCGGATGGTGCTGGTTTTTCCAGCTCCATTCGGACCAACGAAACCAAAAAGCTCACCTTCGTCGATCTGCAGATTGAGCCGGTTGACAGCCAGACGAGCGCCGTAACGTTTGCTGAGGTTCGAAATTTCGATCATGAAAGCCATCGGTTCACCTCAAGGCTCAACTTCAAGGGTGAAATCGGCGCGCTCGATCGGTACGTAGGCACTGCTGCCAGCCTGTTCCAGGCGCAAGCGGATCTCCCCATCTGGGCCGACAAAGTGCTCGGGATTGGAAATGGTTGTATCACCCCAAGTGACCCCTGACAGGAGCGACCAGGCAGCCTGATCGAAATCCCACAGGTATTGGTTGAATCCGGTTGGACCTTGCCGGTCATAACTCTTCAAGTGCAAGATCAGCCGGTTGACCTTGGAATACCGGATCGGTTGATTGAGCCTGTATTGGATGCTGAAATCGCCGCCTTCCAGGTAGCTGTCATAGGGAGCCGGGTTAAATACGCCGCTGCCAGCTTCCAATACACTCCAGGTGAACAGGCCGGGCATCAGGGCAATTGGGCCGTCTTCCTGAGCGATTGAGGGCTGCAAGGCGATGAGATACAGGGTCGAGTCGCTGCTACGATATGCCTGATCGTCGAATTGGACCGTGATCGGACTGCCGTCACTCCAACCGGCCAGATAAACACCGCCGCCAATGCCACGAGGAGCTGAATAGCCGCCAAAGGCATTCAGCAGGCTGTAGCGCCGGTAAGTTGCCTGGTCGCGATAATAATCGCCAGGGCCGAGGATGTCTGTGATGAAGTTACTGTTGCCGGTGTAAGGTGGATAAAAGGCTGCACCGGGCGGGGTGTTGAGTGCGGGCGCGGCGGGCTGGTAGCTGGCCCGATCACCCTCGGACAGGTTTATCTCAAATTGCTGGTTCTCGCCCGGCTTGAAATCCCCGATCTGCCAGGCGTCGCCGGGAGAAAGCAAGACCGCATCCTTCAAGCTCAGGCCCGACTGATTGGAGATTTCGCCTTTTAAAGAGATGTCTTGTTTGCCTAAGTGGATTGTCAGCTCGCCGCTGATTGCAGGGGAAGGAATCTGCCCTTCCAAGCCCATGGCATTCATGCCGGCTACATCGACGCGGAGTTCGGGTATGCGAGTATTTTCGGCCGCGGTCGTTTCGAAGGTCCAGCCGCCGGAAGGAGCCATATTGAGATTGTTGGGGATGGGGTGGGACAAGAAATGCCCGTCTATTTCCAGATCGTACGTGTCCCGGTTGGGTGAAAAGATGCCTAACAGGCCGACAGCTTGCGCGTAGCGGGCATCTGGCCAGGTCTGCACCACCGCCAGCCGGCTGATGACCGGCTCCTTACCCCGGCCGCGGCTGCCAACCAGAAATGCCAGCAGACTGAAGGCCAATACCAGCACCGGTATGCTGATCCAGGCCAGTTCCTTACGTTTCATTCGGCGTAATACCAGGTAATTGATCGGGCCGAGGGCAATCACGTACATAACCAGATAACCGCACAGCAGGTTGAAAGGCGGCAAGGTCAGATCGGGCAGGGTGGAAACGGCATTGACTGCCGCATCCCAATTCTGGAAACCATCCGCCCAAGGTGGTGAGACGGTTCCGGTATTGACGATCTGTTCGTATAGATAAAGCAAGCCGTCCCAACTTTTCAGGGGTTCGAGGCCGGGATCAGCACCCAGGTAATAAATCGCTCCGCCACCTTGAGCCATCCGGGTCAGGATGGGGATTCCATCCTGATCGATTATGGTTTCAGCTTGAGGATCGAGATCCCCGATGGACAGCACAGCCTCGCCGGGCAGTCCCAGCAAAGCGGATACGGTTGTCGTGCGGTTTGGATGAAGAGGCAGCAAAGGATCGAGCCCGGCGGCGGCCGGCTGCCAGTTCGACCCACCGGTTACGATCAGAACACCGCCGCCAGCAATCCAACCATGCAGAGCTTCGATTTGATGCGAAGTCAAAGATCCGGTGTCCAGATCTGAAACAACGAGATAATCCAGCGCTTGCCAGGCCGGGCTGCGATCAGGTAAATCACCGGCTTCAAGCCGGGCCACCGAAGCACGTCCGTTGGCAGGGTCCAGATCTGCCAGCCCATTAAAGCTGGATGGGTTGCTTGCCAGGACACCGAATAAACGATCATTGGTGGAGATGCAGTTGACCGGTGCGTTCGCCCGGGTGATCTCCCGTTGACCGGCGAGAAGGTAAACTTCTACTTCTGTTAAATAGGATTCCGGCCGGTAATCGAGAGTCACTTGTTTATGCGAGTTGGACGGCAAATTGATCGCTTGTCTGTACGTGGAGGCCGGACCGTTGAGACCAGCGCTCCGTAACTGGATAACCGCATCCAGACCGGCGCCTTGATTCTCGATCAATACCTTGACTGGAATCCAGGCGCCATCCTTGCACAAACCATCAAAACCGGCCTGAACTTCCATCTGTACTCCACTGTCAGCCTGGGCCAGGACGGTCTGGCGCCCAGTTGCCCAAAAGCTCTGAAACAAGAGCAGGATTGTGAGGAGATTCGCCAGGAGGAGAACAAAAAAAGCCGGCTTTTTCCGGTTAGTTGCATTCATAAAGTTGTACTTGCTGGCCCGTTATCAGGATACATACGATCTTTATACTACATCTGGTTCGTTTTCGGCAAGCACTCGGGTGTCGCCATTGCATCCCATCGGTTCGGGAATAAAAGGCAAAATAAGACATCAGCGTGGGGTGCATTCGAATTGTGTAGATGTGGTGTTCTGTTTGGGCGGCGACCGCCGCCCAAACAGAACACCACAATTCATTTTCGAAAACATTCGAGTACTCCCTCAGCGTGGCATTCGCCCACGCGGAGGCCTTATTTTGCTATAATCTAAACTATGCCAAATCATACCCAGCCACCTCTGATCGTAGGTTTTGTGGCCGATTTGATGTTCAGCGTAAAAATCGAATCGGTCGCCGAACGCTTAAATTATTCAATCCGCTGGATTGAAAGTGCGGAACAGCTTGCGCCTGGCGAGTTTGTCTCACCCGGGAACCCCGCAGAACACCTGTCTGGGTCCGGTATGGCACTGGTAGACCAATTAACCCGTTGGCACCCGGCTTTGATACTGATTGATCTCGGCAATCAGGCTGTTCCCTGGCGAGATTGGTTGCCAATGTTAAAGACAGTTCCGGCAACCCGGCGCATTCCGGTGATCTGTTTTGGTTCTCATGTTGATGTGGATACACTGAAGTATGCCCGCAGTTGTGGGGCCGAAGCGGTTTTGGCCCGTTCCCGGTTCGTCAAAGATTTGCCCGATTTGATTCTACGCTATGCCCGCGTACCTGACTATCCTGCAATAGCAGCTGCTTGCGCCCAACCTTTATCACGTCTGGCTTTGCGGGGTCTGGAAGATTTCAACCGTGGCAGCTATTTTGAAGCGCACGAGTTCTTGGAGGAAGCCTGGAACGAAGATCAATCCGCGGGGCGAGATCTCTATCGAGCCATATTGCAGGTAGCTGTCGCCTATTTACAAATCGAGCGTGGCAATTTCAAAGGCGCTGTAAAAATATTTTTTCGGATGCGCCAGTGGATCGATCCTCTGCCCGATGAATGTCGGGGCATCGATATTGCTCGTTTGAAGGCCGATGCCGAGCAGGTCCGGCAGGCGTTAATAGCTCTCGGGCCGGATAAGATCCAGGACTTCGACCCCAACCTGTTCAAACCGGTAGTCTATGAGGTGAAAGATGATCTCGATCGCACTGGCGTATGAGTTGAAAGCAGCCGGCCTGGACTGGCAGCCGGCGCTGCATGATTTCTTTGCCCTTCCCGACCGCTTGATGGACGACAAGGTGTTTGTGATCAGCGATTTGTTAGTCAATATTGAGCAGTTGCAAGACACCCAGATTGTCAGCTTCCAAGGCGCTCCAGAATGGGCGCTCGATTACCTGGTTACCTCCGATGTCGTCTGGATCCCGACCGAAACGCAGTTGCGTCAACGGCTTGAATCCGCCTTGTTGGGAAGCGGCGGGTTGGCGTTGGCATTGACGACAACCATCGCCGGTGTGCGCCTGGATTTTAATTATCAGGCTCAGAAATTGAGTTTTGAGGCGCGAGATGCCCAGGATGCTTATGCTCGGGCCTTGCTTTTCCTCTTACGGAATGACCGCGATTAGCTTCTTTGTGTAACTCTGTGGGATACCACTCCACAAACACCCAAAGACAAGCTTTTTCGCCATTCAGTCCCGCCAGCAGCAGATATAAAATTGGCTGGAACCACTTACTGGCCCATGTCATCAACCAGGCTGATGATCAGCTGGGTTTGATCTTTTGCTTGGATGGACAGGCGCGCCAGGGGAAATGGCAGCCAATGACCGGCTGAGTGGTCCTGGTTTGGATCCTCCGGCTCGCCAATCGAGTCGATCGAGGCGAGGATACTGTCTAACTGGATTGGAATTGTGCCTTCGATGGCGACCGCGGGCCCGTTCTTCTGGCCCCACTGCCAGCCGTCCGGGCTGGGTTCGGCGGTATATTGCTGGCTCCAATCAGGGGTGAAACGCAGCCAGGGATCAAAAGCCAGGGGGATCTCGTAGTGAGTCGGCTGGGCCAGTTGCAAGGTTATGGTTAATTTCCCCTGGTCGATCCAGTAGGTTTTGTGTATATCGCCTGTCTGTGTGGAGAAAACCAGACCATTCGCAGTTTCAAGCAGGCTGTAATCGCCGTCCGAGCGATCCGGGGAGAGCGGATCTTGAAAAGCGGCCAGATCTGCACCGGGATCACTGGCGAACCCGGCGCCGATATCCCAGGTTTCCGGTTCGTCCAGTCCGGTGATGAACTGGTAATCCGGACCGATCAGTTGATGGGGACCGTCATTACCGATCGCGAAGGCGAAAGTCAGGCTTCCATTTTCAGGCTGGATCACGGCCAGCAATTCTTTTGTAGCCAACAGGCATTCAGGCTGCCCATCCAAATCGATATCCTGCTTACAATCCTGAATGGAAACCGGCGCATCAGCCCAGCGGGCCGCGAGCAAGAACACCTCGACGATACCCTGGTATGCCTCCCGGAGCTCAGGCAAGCTGGCGGGATGCGGGAATACCGGGGCAAACAGGCTGGCAAATGCCTGCCAGGCAGCCTGCCCCAAACGATTGGTCGGTGCAGCCCCGAGATCCTGGATAAGGTCCGGCGAGTTATTTGGCAGCCGGGCCAGGTTGGACGCGGCTGGCGTAGCAGGGATAGGCAGCTCCAGCAGATCAAGGCCATCCAGCAGTTGGATCCATGGGTGGTTATCCAGATAGCTGAAAGTCGCCCGGGCAATTTCGGGGTTACCCCAGGCGCTGGCGGGTAAATCGCCCCCCAGGACCAGCAAGCCAGTCCCAGGCCGGTTTGTATTTTCGATTGCCGCTCCAATCAGCTGCCGGCGCATGGCCAGGTCGGGGCCAGTAATCGTGGGCGCGGCTGGCGGTAGTGCTGGTGGTAGTTCGAGCACCACTTGCTGTTGCCAGCGAGCTCTTCGAGTTGTGGTTATTTCGGGGTTGAAGGTGAAGATAAACTGGCTGGTTGGGTCGGGTGCAGAGACCAGCCCGGAGGGCGAATAGCGAAACGGGCTGTTTGCAAAGCCGAATTCCGCAGCGACAGCTCGGTTATGGGTTCGAAGCGGGGCCAGGTCCCAACCCTCAAGCTGTAGCCAGTTTGAGCCGGCCTCGTTCTGTTCCGGGATGAAACCGGGTTGGACTTCAGGCAGGATGAGTTCGCCCTGGCCAGCCATTTCCAATACCATTGAGAGTCCATCAACATAATCCAGCGCTGACAAAGAAGCCGGCGTTTTGAGATCTAATAAGGCCAGGGGGATCTGCCGGGCGCGGGCAGTCCGCAGCAGATTGAAGAGACCATGCCTGCCTCCCAATGGCCCGGTGTGGGCGCCGTCCCACCGGCGCAATCCCAGGGCAGGGGAATAGGCCGGTAAAGCATCCCAAAAAGCCATCAGGACCGGTGCAGGCTCGGGTGGCCACCCATCTGTTTGAAAGACTCCCAATTCATCGCCAATTGTTGTCGATCCGGCCGGCGTGGAAACTGCCTGGATTTGAACTGGCTGCTCTTCACCGGTCAAATTCGCGACACTCAGGCTGATGGTGACGGTATCCTGGACAGGATCCCGGATGACGCGCAGCTCACTGCCGCTGAGTGGATGCAAATCCGGACCCAGTACCTGGATCTCGCCATTTACAGGCAGGATCACCAGAATATCCCAGGCGAGTGTTACCGGTACATGCCAGGGAAGTTCGCGCGCGCCGCCCGGCATGCTGTCCAAAAGCAAGTAAAGGTCTGTAGCGGGAAGTTCATTCAGCTCCAGAAAATCCAGCCGGATCTGCAATTCATTCCCAGACATCCTGGTATAGCCTGCCAGAAAGTCCTGCTCAGGCATAAGCGCGTCGGCTTCATCCAAAATCTTCAGGTCGGTGTAAACCCATTTGGGTTCGGCCAGTTGGATTTGGGAGGATGATTGGCAGCTGCTCAACATATTACTGAGGAGAATAACTACCAACCCGAACCGGATAACCGTAGGGATTTTTAACTGGGGAGTTCGTTTGGGATTCAAGTGCGTATCCGCAGTAGCTTCCAGCGTGATCAGTTATGCGGCGCGTTGTTTACTCAATGCCAGCAGGGAGATGAACTCGAATACAAGATTGGACGCCAGAATAGCAGTGATGTCACTGTGATCGTAAGGAGGCGATACTTCCACAAGGTCGAAACCAACCAGGTTGAGACCATCCAGGCCCCGTAGCAGGCGCAGCATTTCGTAGGAGCTAAAACCGCCTACTTCCGGAGTGCCTGTTCCGGGCGCATAGGCTGGGTCAATGGCGTCAATATCCAGGGAAACGTAAACCGGACGTTGGCCGACTACGGCCTGGATCATTTTCTGCACGGCCGGCAAACCCAACTCGTAAACCCGGTCGATGGTCAGGATGTGGACACCCATCTGGCGGGTTTGTTCCAGGTCGTTCGCCCCACTGATTGGCCCGCGAATGCCGATCTGGAGATAGGCCTGGGTATCGATCAATCCGGCTTCGATCGCCCTGCGGAAAGGCGTCCCGTGGCTGAAAGGCTGGCCGGGATATTCACTCTCCCAGGTGTCCGGATGGGAGTCGAAATGCACGACTGCCAGCGGGCCATACTGATTGGCATAGGCCCGCAATAGCGGGTAGCTGATACTGTGGTCCCCACCCAAGGAGATTGCGGTTACACCGGCCTCTAAAATCGAGGCGACCTCGCTGGTGATCGCAGCTTGCGTTTGTACGATATCCACGGGGATCACCTCGACATCCCCATAATCGATGATGTTCAGTACTTCGGTTGGGGTAACGCCCAGGGCTGCATGGTGCCCCCATAGTTGCAGAGATGCTTCCCGGATTTTACGGGGTCCAAAACGCGCTCCACTGCGGTAACTGGTGCCGGAATCAAACGGTACACCGAGGATAGCTACATCGACATCCTTAAGCTTGCGGCTGGGCGCCCGGCGCATGAAGGTTGCAATCCCGGCAAAAGGCTGTTGGTCGCTGCCGATTGCAGGGTCAGGTTGAATTTCAGGCATATTGCCTCCCAAATCTGGGTCACCACCCCGGAAATCCTGATTAGGAACGAACGGATTAATGCTAATGATCGATCGTTTGTTCCGGTTGGGTTGGCTTGGCGCTACGCAAAGGCACATCGTCCCAGGAGGAAGGATCATTCAGAGATTCGAGGTGGGTGAATACCACCACATTAGGGAGCGCTTCTGAGATGTCAGCTTCGATCTGTTCCAACAACTGATGACCGCGGTGTACACTCCAGTCTCCAGGGACCAGCACGTGCAGTGAAATAAATTTCAGTGCCCCCGATTGGCGAGTTCGTAAAGCATGATATTCGACACCCGCCTGACGATGAACCTCCAGGACTTTTCGAATGGTATCTTGTTCTACGGCCGGTAGCGCGACATCCATCAACCCTGATACTGAGCTGCGCAGGATGCCAACTCCTGACCAGATGATATTGACGGCGACCAGCAGGGCCACGATCGGGTCCAGGCGCTGCCAGCCGGTCAGGGCCACCAGGCCGACGCCGACCAGCACACCGGCTGAGGTCCATACATCTGTCATTAAGTGCCGGGAGTTAGCCTGAAGCGTGATGGATTGATACTTCTTGCCGGCCCGCATCAGGATCATGGCGACGCTAAGGTTCGCCAAAGAGGCCACTACCGATACCGCCAGACCCAGCCCGATTTGTTCCAGGGGTCGGGGGGTGATCAGTCTCTGTACGGCAGTGACGCCGATGCTGAGCGCGGCAATAAGGATCAGGGTCCCTTCTACTCCGCTGGAAAAATATTCGGCTTTACTGTGGCCATAGGCGTGGCTCTCATCCGCTGGCCGGGCGGCGATCGAAAGCATCGCCAGGGCCATCAGTGCCCCCACCAGGTTGACGATTGATTCCAGCGCATCCGATAATAAACCAACGGAACCGGTTAAAAGGTAAGCCCCGGTTTTCAATCCAATAGTTAGCAGCGCTGCGGCGATTGAAAGCCAGGCGTATCGTGTCAGGAAGGTGCGATCCACAATATGATTAGCCATAGTGTTATCTCAGCGTTCGGACAAGGATAGTTGATAGGGATAAAGAATTGTCGATCCTGCGAATTCGAAAACCATATCTACTGGGAAGAATTATCTGGTTTCCAGAAACGATGTCAACACGCCCAATTGTATTCAATAACTGTGTATCCGTCAAAGCAAAGCCCTTTACGGGTCACGGTTTTCAGCAAGTTCCAAAAATGAAGAGCTTGGTGTTGGGAATGGGCGGCCTAAGCCGCCCATTCCCAACACCAAGCCTTTTTTTGTGAAAGTCTTGCTTTACGGGTGCATGCAAATGTTGTAAAAAAGTTATGGGGTTGATTTTCGGGCGAATTCGCCCGAAAATCAACCCCATAGATCCAAAAAAACCCGGGATTTCCCAAAAGTCCTTGTTTTACAGGCTTTGATTATCTATCAAAAGAACTGATAGGATCACTACCTAACCCAGCCTGTTTAGCGCGGATGATCGCCTGGGCGCGGTCCACAACCTGCAACTTATTCAAAATGTTTGACACGTGATTGCGAATTGTTTTGCTGGCAATCCCCAGTTCATTTGCGATCTCCTGATTAGATTTATGCTGGGCCATTAAATTTAACACATCAAGTTCGCGCTCAGAAAGCTCTGGAAATGAATTTGCAGCAATACTTGCGGTGGAGAGGTTGGCAAAATGCTGCATGACGCGTTTGGCAATCGGAGCGCCGAAGACAGCTTCGCCCCGTTGAACAGACTGGATCGCGCTGAGAATCTCCGCTTTGGAAGAACCTTTCAGTAGGTACCCGCGGGCGCCGGCGCGCAAAGCGGCAAACACCGTGTCATCGTCTTCGAACATGGTAAACACCAGAATACCGATATGGGGACTGGTTGACAGGATTTGTTTCGTCGCCTCGATCCCATTGGTAACAGGCATCTTAATATCCATCAGGACAATATCTGGCTGTAAGCGGGTCGCCAACGAAACAGCCTCATCTCCGTTTTTAGCTTCTCCCACGACCTCCATGTTCGGTTGAGAACGCAGCAAGGCCCGCAAGCCTTGCGCGTAGGAGGTGTGATCGTCCGCAATGATTACCCGTATGTATTCCATAACTTATCTCCAGCCCGAATGATCCCAGAAATATGAGATCAGGATCCAGGTGAGAAAGCAAGCCAGCCATTGGCTGGTTTTTTATTTACACCTGGAACTTATTAACTGATTATAGCTTACCTGAAAAATGAGCCTCTTGGGCAGAAATTTTGAATTCTCCTGATGATTTTGGGATGATGTCCCGGGCAGGCAGGACATATGCTCATGACAGGCATCAGGCAATCGGTTAATCTTATCAAACGATTAAAGTTATTACATGACACATCCCGGTACAGCTTTGTTCGAATTCTACCTGAAAAGCTGGGCATCTACTTTTGGAGGAATATCCCATGGAAACGAAAACGAAAAACAGGAGGTGGATATTTATCGTCTTTTGCCTTCTCTTCTTGTTGCTGCTGCCCGCGGGATATACAGGCTATATGACCTATGTGACAGGTCGAATTCCATTTCTGCCAGGCACTCAGACAGTCTCTGACAATGGCACGACCTTGTTTGTAGATATCTTAAGCCCATCGTTGGCCGAGAATTTTAGTGTGGGCCAGCCAATTCAGGTACAAGCCCAGGTTTGGGGCCTGGCACCTGTGGATACCGTTCAACTCCTCGTGGATGGACAGATCGTGGCAGATCAAACGGAGGATGCAGTTGCCAAGCCTTTAAATGTGAGTTTGATTTGGAATGGCAGTTCACCCGGAGCACATGCCCTCACTGTGAATGCGACTGATTTGCAAGGACAAACCCGACAGTCGCAAACAGTGATCGTCAATTTGAATACTCCTCCCTTGAGTGCGGCTGTGGCTGCAAGCGGCGATACGCTGGCATCGATCAGTCAGGCTAATGGCGTTTCGGTAAATGAGGTCGTGGCACTCAATCCTGGACTGGCCTCTCAAGCTCCCAATGACCCGGTTTATCCGGGCTACCAGGTGAATTTACCCTCACGCTTAACCCGCCCGACCCAGAGTAATGGGGCACTTGGCAATCAACCAACTGTTTCCGTCCAGTCACAAACCGGATTGAGTATGTTGATCCAGTGGGCGCTGAATTTTCATCAGCCGGTTGACAGAATTTATTGTTATCAAACCACAGATGCAGTCAACTGGCAGCGCAACCCTGTAAGTGCCTTTAATTTTCTGCCTGGTCAACAATGGCAGCAGCCCATTCTACTTTCTGCTCAGCGGTCAAATGTAATCCTGGTCTTGGATTGCTGGGGTTGGAAAGCCGGCATTTTGAACTACCTTGGACAAGGCCAGACGATCCTTTCGATTGGTAGTGTCCCGCGTGAGATCACCCTGGAAGCCAGCGGTTTTCAGGCTGTGGGTGTGCCGTTGATTAACCCGCAGGCAAATATACTCCCTGCCCCGAAAGTGCCGCCGCCTTACGGCTTGCGCGAACCAAAAAGCGTTTCTGAATGTGTTAAATATTTTGGCAGTTCGCTGGCTTCACTCGCCTGTAATGAATGGATCAACGAGCCGGTACAGACCCATGATTTGCTGATCTGGGATTGGCAGCCCGGCATCTGTCTGCCGGGAGATAACTACTGCAACTGGATCAACGAAATCCGCGGGTACCAGGTATTTGCGGTTGACGACAACGGAAAACCCATCGAGTTGCTGCAATCTGTCGATTTGGGGCAGCAATTGGCGGCCATCCCTGTTTCGTGGGGGCCGGTGTGTTACGGTGTGCGCGCTTACAGCGGCCATCCCCTCGGCAACAACCCCCTCAGGTTTTCTGAGGATGGTCGTGCATTGTCCTTCCGATCCGGCGCAGCCGCAGACAGTGACGATTGATATGGACGAATGGTATTCAGCGGAAGGCTGGACATTACTCGACACTGAGTGCCCGTATGCAGAGAAAGGTAAAAGTAAAGTCACTTATGTCACAAATACATCAAAAGATGGTCATCCGCCCCTCAAATTGTATCCAAAGGGAAACCAGGTCCTGGTTGGCGACCAATGGTGGCATGCAAGTAATGGTTGTGATGAACACCGCAATGCCAAAGCGTTAATTCATTTTCCGCTGGACCAGATTCCACCAAAAGCCGTTATCCAGCAGGCCAGGTTGCAATTTATCCAGGAGGGCAATATTCATTCGTATGATGGTAGTCCCGCATCCATGGATCGGCCCATATGCGCCACCCGCCTCTTCCCCAGCCAACAAACCTGGCAACCACCTTCCGGTAAACATTTCGTCAATTATGGCGATCCCCGCCCACCAGGAACTGACTATGGTTATTGGTCCGATCAGTTCACCAACGCTGTGCAAGGCGCGCCATACCAGTCGATATCGAGCACCACAACTCAATACGATGTAACCGGCGATGTCTTGCAATGGTACCAGAATCCAGCCAGCAATTATGGCTTTTCCATTCAAGCCTGGACAGTGGACCTTGAATATACAGGTCTGATCCAACCAAACGCCCATAAATCTGGATACTCATTTTGCTGGTCGACCTTGAATAATATCCAACTCGTAGTCGAGTACTTTGCTCCCTAGAGTATAAGGATCAAACACATGAAATCGAGCCATAGTCTTTCTGACAATATGTACGTTTTTTCTGGCTGCCTGCGCGGGTGGATTTAACCTTCCTTCTTCTTCGAGTGGCGAGACACCGGTTACCTGGATCGATAAACCCTTGCCAGACAGCCAATATGTTCTCGAACCTATCGAACTACTGGTTCATGCCAATGCACCCAAGGGTGTTGCTGCGGTGGCTTTCTCGGTAAATGGGCAGCTGGTTGAAGCGCTCCCAATCAGCGGTGACGCCAGACCATTTGTCACCCTTCCACATTCCTGGACCCCTTCTGAACCCGGAGAATATACCCTGTCTTTTGCGGCGCAAAATGCAGTTGGTGCCTGGGGGGCAAGCAGCGATGTAACGATCCAGGTGGTCTCGCGACTGGATAACCCACTTGAGGGGGTTAATTTCACAGTGGAGGATACCCACCGCAGGCTATGGCAACCCAGGCTATCCAAGCGACAGTTACATCTCTTCCTCCGACGCCAATCTACACTTCGACCGGCGTCCCACCAGCCACTGCTATCCCGGCGACAAATACATCTCATCCTCCTACACCCACGAATATCCCGACCAGTGTCCCGCCAACCTCCACTTTCACGCCTGTTCCTCCATTGCCGACTACTCCGCCGCCTCCGCCGGATACAGAACGACCAGTGATCCTCGAATTGGAATGGTCTCCGTTCTCTCCGCAAGAGGATTCCCCGGTGTCGTTTAGTGTTGTGGCGCGGGACAACGTTGGCGTCACCCGGATTGAGATTTACTTTGTACGCCAGGGCAGCGCGGCCAGCGGCCCGATATATACCTGTAATAATACCGATGTTTGCACCTATGATGCCGGCAATGGCTTCTCCTGGGGCACTTACAGCTATTATGCTAAAGCCTATGATGCCGCCGGTAACCAGGTAAATACATTTACGCAGACTGTCGTGGTACAGCAGGTGGTGAAATAGCCATGACTGCTAGAACACTTGCTGGATTAGGTTGATATACTGCTCTTGCTAACCGCCCTGTTGGCTGCGTGCGGTAGCCAACCTGTTACCCAAAATGCAGGATTATCAACTACACAGAACCCCACTGCCACCCTGGCCATCGAGCCACAGAGCAGTAGTGGGAATGGGACCTCCGATCTTCGTACCAGTGGAATCCGGGTTACAAGGACTTGACAGTCCGGCCGCAGATCTGGTTTGGGCCGTTAGATCCGTGGTCGTGGGATCGATATTACCCTGGACAAGGGCCTTTTGAATTCTATGATCTTTTCCAGCCGGATGCTCCCTGGCCGTGGGCCTCGGAGGCGGTGCAAGTCGTCCGTCTGTATCCGGTCTGGATTGACAATTATGCCACTCCGCAACAATTACAAAACGTGATTGAGGATATCCAGGCGCGTGGTATGGCGATCTCGTATGAAGCCGGTCCCTTGCAGGAAACTAGTCAGTGTAATGCCAGCACAATCGAGGGCTTTTGGGGCAAACCTGGGGCTGAAAACATTGCCCATAACATCAAAGCGGCAGGTGGCAGGCTCTATTCCATGGATCTGGAGCATGGCTTTGATGCTGCCACGTACTACGATGTGGCGTGCCGTAAATCGCCGCGTGAAATCGCCGAGGATGCTGCGATCACAATAAATGCCCTGCGGGCTATATTTCCGGATGTGTTGATTGGCAGCATTGAGACTGCCGACCTAAATGTGGATGATGTGGCTGCCTGGATGGAAGCCTACCGGGAAGTAATGGGCGAAGAGCTGGATTATTTCCATCTGGACATCAATTTCCAACGGGTGGATTGGGCAGAACGAGCCCGGGAAATTGAAGATTATGTGGAATCAGGCGGTGTCGAGTTTGGGATCATCTATTTCGGCAACCATGATGATGGCTCGGATATCGATTGGATCAATCATGCTAAATCGCGCTTTGTTGAATATGAGGTTTTGCAAGGAGGAACGCCCGATCATGTCGTTTTTCAATCCTGGCATACTCACCCGCAAAACCTGATCCCAGAGACTGAACCAGACGCGTTCACCAATCTGATTTTGCGCTACTTGCGCCCACGGACAAACATCTCTGTTGAAATCTTGGGGAATGCTGCCAGCGGCAACTTGCAAACGGACTCAGGAGCGCCGGTGCCTGAGGCTGAGATCGAAATATTTGCGGAACCGCTGGATGGTGATGGTTTGGTGACGGAATATCACGTTAGCGGCACGGTCCCCGACGGTGCTGTTCGGGGCAATGTGGGCTTCAGAGTCAATACGGAGTGTGATTGTCGAGGAACGGCGGCTTTTGTACTGGAGCAAGTCTCTTACACTGAGAGTAACCTGCCAGGTGGCAAAGTGCCCAATGGCAGTTTTGGCAATGGGCTGAATGGCTGGGGGTTGTGGGGTTCTGGGAATCAGAACCTGGTATCCAGTGCCTATGGCAATGGAACTGCGCTGGCGGTTGATGCCAGCCTTGGTCAAAACGCCGGAGCAAACTCGGATGCTTTTGTCGTAACGCCCGGCGAGACGTTTACGGTTACATTTACCGCCAGAGTGAGTCCACTGACGCATGCAGCCGGATATTTCAGCCTGTTTTTTCTCAATGGAGCAACCGAGGTAGCTCGTTTCACGCTCCCCATATCGGCAGGCAGAACCACAATTGCCACGGGGGCCACCAACCAAGACGGAACTTTTTCGATCAACCTGGACCAACTGCCTGAAGGCAGTTACCAGTTTGGGGCCTGGTATTCCGGATCGCCAATATTATGGCCAGCGATTGAAATTTTCAAATAGTCATTAGGTTCGATGCCATACCATATCCAATAGGAGTAATTCTGATGAAAATAAAAACACTGATCATCCTGATCCTGGGAACCCTCATGTTTGCTGCGTGTGGTACTCAGGCCCCAGCCAGCCAGGACCAGGTTTTGGTTTATGCCCAGCAAACGCTAGACGCGCTGAACGCCAGTGTGGGACAGGATCAACCGATTGCTACGGTTGCACCCCAATCTAATAGCGTTCAACCGGTTGCCACGGCTGTACCACAATCTAACACGGATACAGTTTCAGCCGGTGATGCGAATTCTGCAGGCAGTGGGAATGCATCAGCAGGATTTGCTGGAGCAGTCGGTCAATGGGAGTCTTTAGATACGGATTTGAGTTACCAGACCCTCTCATTTGTTTCAAATGCGGATGGCAGTTATGCTTTTCAATATACCGATCAAGGTGCCTCAACCTGCGGCCTTGATCCCAATAATAACGCCTTAAATGCATTGACTTTTTCCGGAACTGGGCTGGCGACAAACAATATTTTCCACGCGACTCAGGTTCAGGGCGTTTGTGAGGGTACAGGTAAAACAATTGTTGTCGATTTGCAGTATGCCTTCCAGGCGGATAGCAATACCATTATGGATGGCTCCGGGATAGTCTGGAAACAGCGTAACAGCGCCACCGGTTCAAAGCAAAGCGAGCCGACCGGTGAAAGGATAAATTTGTTTGATGCCATTGACGGAGCGATCAATTTTCCCGCCAACCAGGCATTTCACATCGAGCATGGTTGGAGCTACGATGCTGGCAATTCTGCCCAGAACGTTTTCGCTACATCTGATTTTGCGCTGGTGCTCGATCACCAAGCTTTGCCTTTGGATACGGTTAAAGTCCTGCCAGATGATTCTGGGAATGCTGGTAGCATCAATTGGGTGTACAACTTCCCCAATGGCCTGACCGGCACTCATTCGTTTTCAGGGATCTGGACAGCGCCATGCGCCGTAGCGCAATCAGCTGCTAATTGTAATGATCCCAATGCAACTGTTGAATCGGAACCGTTAGAAGTAACCATCAATTTCTCGCCGTAATGTTTCTTGCCTACGAACACCCTGGATTGTTGATCAACTATGATTTCACCCCTGGAAATTCAACAATTGTGAACTGATGCACTAGTTCTCCATCAGGATGCGTTAAAATGCTTCTGGGAAGTTAATTATTAACTTCCAGAAGCATTTTCATTTATATACCACTTTATACGACATATCTATATGCCAAACTCAATGCGCCAGCCACGCCTGATGTTGACAATTTCGATATTAGCCATTGCTTTCTTTTTTGGCTTTCTCATCCGCCGCGAATTGCTGCCAACCGATGGTACCCGCATCTCACCAGGTGGGATATCTCTCCGGGGTATTCAAATAACTGTCATTGATCCTCCCCATGACATTTTGCAAACAGGCGATCTCATCAAAAGGGTTGCTGGAATAACGATCGAGCAATGGGTGAACAGCTTAATGGGGAATCTCCCCGGCCATTAGATTGGTCAAGGGGAGATCTGGTCAATTACACTGTCCTGCGCGATGGGGTTGTGCAGGATATTAGTGTATCTCTAGGCAGATATCCTTTACGATCTGCATTCATTGCAAACTGGGGAACGATAATCTATGGATTGGCGTTTTTGCTTGTCGGAAGTTATGTCTATCTCCGCAGTCCGGAAAACCGGGCTGGCCAGGTCTTATTCTTCGCATCCACCTGTGTCATAGCCCAAACGGCCTGGTCTTTTGGACTTTCGGTGCGAGATTTGCTGGATGGAACCGGTTTCTGGTTGTATTGGATTTGTACCTTTTTGTTTTATAACCTCAACTGGATAGCCTTGTTTCATTTCTCGCTGGTATTCCCTCAGCCGGTCCCAATCTTACGCCGCCGCTGGTTCCTTCCCCTGGTTTATCTGCTGCCAATGCTGGTATTGATAGGGGAAAAAGCGAATTTATTTACCCAGGCAGGTAGTGTACTGGCATGGCTATCCAGCCCATCACTATTGGAAGGGTTGCATCCCCCGGTATTTTTGCTTATGTCTCTGGGTGCTGTGATCTGGCAGGCGCGTAACAGCTCCAATTTGCAGGAGCGGCAGCAAATCCGGTGGTTGTTGCTGGCTTCGCTACTTATGGGTATTACCGTCCTGCTGTTATATCTGGTGCCAAACCTGTTGGGCCTCAAACAATTAGATCCAAACCTGCTGGGTTTAGTCATCATTCCTTTCCCGGTTTCGCTGGCTATTGCCATTCTTCGGCACAATATCTTTGATATCGATACAATCCTAAATCGGGCTTTAGTCTATGGGACGCTAACTCTGGGTACGATTTTGCTGTATATCTTGATAGTTGGTTTGGTTGCAGATTTGTTAAACCTGGAAGACCGCACCCTGATTGCATTTTTCTCCACCGGACTGGTCGCCGTTTTGTTCCAGCCTATCCGGGAACGATTGCAGCTGGTTGTCAATCGTTTGATGTATGGAGACCGGGATGATCCTTATACGGTCATCAGCCGTTTAGGGAGCAAGCTGGAAACCATCTATGGAACGGAAGATGTTACCAATACGATTGTGGAAACAATTGCCACTGCCCTCAAATTGCCGTATGTTGCCATTCAAATACAGCAGATAGCCCCCCTTCAGTATGGCTCGTTACCTGAGAATGTTGAGGTCACCCAATATCCATTGACTTTTCATAACCAGGTCTATGGAGAATTGCAGGTTGCTCCGCGTGCAGCAGATGAGCCGTTTACACCAGCGGAGCAGCAATTACTCACTGATCTGGCCCGTCAAATTGAAACCGCAGTACGCAATGTCCAGTTGATGGATGAACTGCGTCGTTCTCGTCAGAAGTTGGTTACCACACGTGAAGAGGAGCGCCGCCGGATACGGCGTGACCTTCATGATGGTCTTGGGCCGACATTGGCAGGCCAGGTTCTCATCCTTGAAACGATTGAGGACCTGCTTGACCCAGATGAAGCCGATGTGCTGGAGCTGGTGGAAAGCCTAAAAGGGCAAGCGCGTGAAGCGCTTGAGGATGTCCGCCGACTGGTTTACGACCTGCGTCCCCCAGAATTGGATAATCTGGGGATCGTTGAAGCACTGCGACAAAATACAAGCGTTACGAGTTAGGGTAAAGTCGAATTCATTTTCAAGGCACCCAAGCCATTTCCTGGCTTATCCGCTGCAGTGGAGCTGGCTGCTTATCGCATCGCTCAGGAAGCAATTGCAAATGTTATCAAACACGCCAATGCAACAATTGCCATCATTGAATTGAGAATTCAAAGTGAAGCGTTATCTATATCTGTGTGTGATAACGGAACTGGCTTTCCAACTGAGGTTAAATTTGGAATAGGATTGAATTCTATGAAAGAAAGGGCTGAAGAGCTTGGCGGGAATTGTAAGATCACATTTCCAAACCAGGGTGGATTATGTGTTTCGGCCTCACTACCCATCCATATAAATTGACAAATTCCTGAATATTAAAAAAACACCCGAGATTATTCTCGGGCGTTTCTTATACCCCCACCGCAGACTCGATGCCCGTAACGACAACCAAAATCTCTCTTGAATTTTTAAATCGCTCGCTCATCGCTGGGGCGAGTGTAAAAAATGACCAGAAATGCTCTGGTCATTGAATGAATACCCCCACCGCGACTCGAACGCGGGCTTCTGCCTCCGGAGGGCAGCGCTCTATCCACTGAGCTATGGGGGCTTAACTGCGCATGGATTTTACCACGACTGGGACAGCTTGAAAAGCGGTAGAGCGAGATCAACCCATCACGAGGCAAACGGGCTTAGACGGGTTAAATTCGCTGCGCAGCCTATCGATTGTCGCCGTGTTCCCGCCTTCCTCTCCCAGGGAAGATCGTTGGCGCTTTTTATGCGCCAGTTCGGCGCACATCTGGTAAAAACGGTTGGTTTGGCTGTAATGCCCGGAGGTCAGGGCATTGAAGCGGGCAGAGTTCATCGCCCAGGCAGAACAGGCTGTCCGGTATTGGCGTTCGGTTAAAACGCCCAGCGAAACCTCTTCCAATAAGTTGGCTGCGATGGCGCGCTGTTCCTGGAATATCACCCAGATAATAAATAAAAACATCAAAATCCAGCCGCCCCAATCCAATATGGTTCCAAAAACCATGCCACTGAGACCTTGAAGCAGGTCGGCGAGCGTATTGTGGAATGAATGAGCCATCACAGCTGCGCCCCAGCCGGTCACAGGCGCCAACAGGCGCACAATTGGCTGTGGGCTCAACCGTGAGGTCGCCAGACCCAGGCCGATGAAAGCAGTGTAAAAAGGATGCTGCCAGCCGACCAGGATCACCCGGACGAACACCAGCCAGAGCAGGCCATTCATCCCATTTTCCAGATATCCGTACTGGTAGATGTAGTAAGCGTTTTCGGTGGCTGCAAAACCAAGGGCGACGATCGCGGCATAAATCACCCCATCCAGCAACGAGTCAAATTCACGCCGGAAGATCAAGAAAACGATCAATATGGCGAAACCCTTCAGGCTCTCCTCGACAATTGGCGCAATCAAAGACCCGGTCGTGAGCTCCGTCGCGCCCTCCGAACCGGTAAACAGGTAGACTCCCATCCCCAGCAAGGTATTGATCAGAAAGGCGCCTCCGGCGGCAACCACGGCGCCCCAAAAGAACACCAGGCCAAGCAATAATTTGGGTTCCTTTTCATAACGATCCAGCCAATAGACGAACCATGCGAAAAAGAACATGGGCACGAAACCAAAGAATATAGACAGGATCAAACCCATATTTTCCTCCCCTTGGCCTAACTCTTTAAAAAATGAACCTGGATGGTGCTAAGGGCGGGAGAAGAGGCAGAAATTCCTCGTCCCGGGTGTGCAGCAACTAGTGAAGAACTACTGGGTGGTAGAGTGGACGAAAAATTGTTAAGTTCGTTCCGAAAAATTTAAATCGGTTCGATGCACCCGGCAGTGGGTCGGAATCATGCCCAGGGCTGCGATCACTTCTTCCGGACGACCGGTTGCCCCTTCTTGCGCGGACAGGCGAACATGCAGACGGGTATGTGATTGCTCATCATCATCCATCCGTTCGGCTGCGAAAATTAACGGCCGCAGGTCATAAGACTTGCCGCGCCGCTCGCGCTCCAGGCTTTCCGCCTTTAGAAGATTTGACAGCCTTTCTTCCAGCTCGGGAAAAGGATCCAGAAATGTGATGATATAGTCCGTACTGAGCAGAATGGTTTGAAGCGTTGGGGCGCTCAAATCGACTTTGCGGACCTCCCGAAGCCTGACGCCGGGTGGAGCAGCCCGGTTGAGAGCGGAAGTAACCTGTTCTAGGGAACGATCCTGCTCCAACCAGATATCGATCACTTCGCAATCGCTTGTGAATCCCAGCGGGAGCGCCGAAGCCAGGTTGATGCGGGGGTGAGGATTATATCCCTGGCTATAAGCCAGGGGAAGGTTGGCCCTGCGAATCGTCCGTTCCCAGGTGCGGTGCAAATCCAGGTGGCTGGTGTAGCGCATCGCCTCGGTTTTCGAAAATACAATTCGCAGGCGAATCGGGTTTGCATGAACGTGATCCATGGCTGTCTTCTCGCTCAATCGGCTCCCCCAACTTTTTCAAGCGGAATCAAATGGTCGCTAATCCGGATGCGCTTGGATTTGACTTCCGGGCATTGCCAGACTTCGCCGGGGTTGACGCGGCGAAGGTCTGCAAAAGTGGGCAGGATGCCGCAGGCAAAACAACGTTCCCGGCAATCAACCCGGGTTTTTCCCTGCAAACTCCACAGGTAATCCTCCGTCAGGAATTTCTTGCGGACGCTGGTGGAAATATGTTCCCACGGGAAGGTTTCATCGATCGGCCGTTCACGATGCGTATAGAAGTCGGGATTCAGTCCAGTAGTTGCAAAAGCCTGCATCCAGATATCGTAGCGGAAATGCTCTTTCCAGGCATCGAATTTTGCCCCATTTTTCCAGGCCTGATAGATCACTTCGGCCATGCGCCGGTCGCCGCGCGATAACCAGGCTTCCAGCATCGTGTCTTCCGGTGAGTTCCAGTTTAATTTAAGGCCTTTGCCGCGCAATTCGCGCTTGAGCAGGTCCTGTTTGGCCTGGATTTGTTCGATGGAATCGCATGGCACCCATTGGAAAGGGGTGTGCGGCTTTGGAACAAAGCTGCTTACGCCGGCGGTTACCTGGGCGCGCTTGCCGATCAATTTACGACCTTCTGCCAGCACTGCTTTGGAAAGATCGGCGATGGCTTGAACGTCTTCCAGCGTCTCGGAGGGGTGGCCGATCATGAAGTAGAGCTTGATGTTGGTCCAACCCCGGGAGTAAATCGCCCGGGCGGTCTCCAGCAGCTGCTCGGTGCTGACCGGCTTATTGATGATCTCGCGCATTCGCTCGGTGGCTGCTTCCGGAGCCAGGGTGAAGCCACTACGGCGCGAATCCTTAAGAGCGTCCATTAACTCAACCGAAAAGCTCTCAATCCGCAAAGACGGCAATGAGATCGACAAATGTCGATCGCTAAACCGTTCGCTGACGGCCTTGACCAATTCAAGGATATGGGTATAGTCTGAGGAGGATAGAGACAGCAAACCCACCTCTTCAAAACCGGTATATTCCAGGGCCTGGTCAAGTGCGGCAACGATTTCATCAACGCTGCGTTCTCGAACCGGTCGATTGATCATCCCGGCATGGCAGAAGCGGCAACCACGGGTGCAGCCGCGCATGATCTCAATCGGTACTCGGTTGTGGACAGTGTCAATATATGGGACGATGAAACGGGTGAGAGGCGGCGGTAGTCTCGGTGCTATCCTTTTCATCACGGGCAGTTGGGCTTCTTCGACCAAAGCCGTAATACCGGCAAAAATCCCGTCGGGCTCGTAATGAGCTTCATACAGGGAAGGCACGTAGACGCCCCAAATTCGAGCCAGACTAAGCAGCAGTTCCTGGCGTGGCGCGCCGGTTTTACGCCAGGCCTGGTGAGCGTCGATAATTTCGTGGATGACGTCTTCGCCTTCACCGACCACGAAAGCATCGATGAAAGCGTGCATTGGTTCGGGATTGAAGGTTGCGTGACCGCCGGCGATAATTAATGGTTGATCAACCCGCCGTTCAGCTGCGAATAATGGTATGCCCGCCAGATCAAGGATGTTGAGTGTATTGGTATACAAGGTCTCATACGGGAGGGAAAACCCGATAATGTCGAATTCGGCCAGGGCATGTTTCGTCTCCAGCGAATATAAAGGTAGATCGGCCTGGCGCAAGGCCTGCTCCATATCGGACCAGGGCGAATACGCCCGCTCCGCCAGAGCATCGGAGCGTTGGTTGACCTGATCATACAGGATCGCCATGCCTAAATTGGACATCCCCAGATCGTAAATATCGGGAAATATAAACGCAACTTTGGTCTGGATCGTGTTCCAGTCTTTTACTACCTGGTTGAGCTCGCCACCGGTGTAGCGACCAGGTTTCTGGACATTAGGTAGAATTTTTTCAAGTTCTGTTTGGATATTTTCTGGAGTAAACACCATTAAAGTCCTTCCAATCAGCATAAATCTAGGTTCTTAAGAAATCCCTCGGTGGTTCCCCAGAATTGGGGGTGTGAGCGTGCACCAGCACGCTCACACCCCCAATTCTGGGTCTCTCCTGCAGCGTTTCCCAGAGTGCACAAATCCAGGATGTTTGGCGATTATAACAGAGGACAATTATTTTGGACTTATCCTGTCCAAACGGGTCTTGCATCCTTCACACATCAGAGGCTAAAGAGATAATGGCGAGATAAGGCGTCAGTGTGGGCGTACGCCTGCACTGACGCCTTATCTCGCCGATACAGTTCGATGGTTTGAAGGTTTGCGCTGAAAGGTTTATTCGAAGATCCAGGCATCGACTGCCCGGTCCCAGGAAACGATTTCTTCAGGCTTGAACCAGAGTGCGACTTCCTTTTCGCCATTCTCGGGCGAATCAGACGCATGGGTAAGATTGCGTCCGACTTCTAAGGCGAAGTCATGGCGGAGGGAACCAGGGGCAGCCTCGGTAGGCCGGGTGGATCCCATCGTCTGGCGAACTGCCGCCACCGCGTTAGGGCCTTCCCAGACCATTGCCATCACGGGGGAAGAAGTAATATACCGGATCAGGCCTTCATAGAAAGGTTTGCCTTTGTGGATGGCGTAATGGGTTTCGGCCAGCTCCAGGCTCACTTCCAGAAATTTAGCCCCGGTAAGCTTGAGTCCGCGCCGCTCAAGCCGGGCGATCACCTCGCCGATCAGGCCTCGCTGTACGCCATCGGGTTTCACAAGAACTAAAGTTTTTTCCACGTTTTGCCTCCAAAAATGGTTGATTAATTCGTATCTACTCAGGCATGAGAGCGAAATACTGGCGAAATGGGTGTGTCAAGGGTACATGCACCGGACGTATGCCCCCCACGCATACCCATCAAAATTACGGAGATTTCTTCGAATGCGACGTAATTATGTTAATCAGGATGATCTGTTTCACCGGCTTGATCTTATCCCTGATCGCGAAATATTCGATATATGAATTGCGAATTGCAAGAACTTTCTCGCAATTCGCAATCATACACTGAAACGATCTTTGCTGCCAGGACAGGTCGAGCGATTATCGCAAGTTTCTGGTTGTCCAGCTAATTATTTTGACACATCTCCTGGCTACCGAAAAAGTTGTTCGGCGCGTGTGTAAGATTTCAAGCGCTTCCTGGACATAATTCGCGCGCATTTGGGCATCACCCAGGGTTTGCCAAACAGCCGCTTCATTTTCATGCTGAAGGAGGATCTGGTGTAGATCGTGAATAACCTCATCCAGAGACTGTTTCTGCAGGATCATATCGCCATACTTTTCCAAAGCCTGTTCCAGTTCGCCCGCGGTCATTTCCTGGCGGGCTTCGGCCAGTTCTGGCGCTGAATCTGCCTGGACTGGTTGGCTTAAGGCCGGTTGCTCAGGGGCCTCGACTACAATCAGATCCTCGATTTCCTGCAGCATCGCAGAACTGAATCCGGGGATCTGCTGTAGATCAATCGGATTCGAGAAGGGCCCGTTTTGATCCCGGTAAGTGATAATCTTCTGGGCCACGATGAAACCAATCCCTGGCAGGCGTTCCAATTCAACCAGAGAGGCTTTGTTTAAATCGAGTTTTTGTTTTTCCGGCTCAGGCGGCGTCCAGGCTGGTGTTTCTTGTTCCACTGGCTCAGCCAACCAGGAAGGCAAATCGGGGATTGCTTCATCTGTCTCGTCTGATGCCGGTGATTCTGCAATCGTCTCAATTACCACGTCTGTCTCATCAGGGCTGGATTCGGCTTCCATGTCACTTAGCCAATCCGGTAGTTCGGGGGCTGTATCAATGCTCTCCGGCGCCTCAATGTGTTCAGCCTGGCCGGGTTGTTCAGGTTCTTCTGTTACCGCTTCTTCTTCAGAAATGACCGTACTTTCAGTGGTTTCTTCGGTTTCAAGTTCGCCAAACTGCTTATCCAGCGCAGTTTTAATCCATTCCGGTGGGGTTTCCAGTCGCTCCTCTGGGGTGAGCAACATGCCTTCATCTACGCCTTGTTTGGCCGCCAGGCTTTCGAGCCAGGCAAAACTATCATCAGCGTCTAGTTCAGTTTCGAGTTCTGCGGCTGTTTCTGCCGCGGCCTCTACCTGGGTTTCCAGTTCTTCCTCATCGGAGGGGACGTACTCGGTAGCATCTTCATGTGGTAAAGTGGCGGTTTCCTGCTCTTCAGCCACCACCCGGGTAGGCTTGGTATCTCCCTCGATGGTCGGTTCTTCCAGATCCGCCAACCAGTCTTGCTGGGATTCGGCATCAATTGACCCGGTTTCCGGCTCAACCTCAGAGGTCTGCAACCAGTCGGGCACTTCTTCGGTTTTCTCGGCTTCAACCTGTTCTGTTTCAGCCTCTTCCAACTGCATCGCTTTCAACCAGTCTGGCAAATCATCAACTGCTTGACTGGCAGCTTGCGGTTCAGCGCTCTCGGTCTCTAGCGACTCGCCGGCTTCTTGCAGCCAATCTGGGAGCGGCTCATCACCGGCCTCTTCTGCTTCGATGGTTGGCTCGACTTCCTGGAGCCAATCTGGCAGCGGTTCCTCCGTTTCCATAGAATCAGGTAGGGTGGGCTCGGAAGGCTCTTCCTGCTCAGCCGGGAGGCTGTCCACATCGACAGTTTCATCTGGGGTAATTTCCGGGATGGTGCCGACTTCTCCGGCCTCTGCCTCGAGTTCCTCGGTCTGCTGGTTCTCGATCGATGCCTGTACCCATTCAGGTGGCGTTTCCGTGCGCTCGTCAGGATTTAATAACAGCCCCAGTTCATCGGCGCCCTGCTTGGCTGCCAGTCCTTCTAACCAGGCAAAAGCGGCATCGGAGTCCATCTCTTCGAGTTGCGGCATCTCAGCCTGCTCTTCGGCAGATGGAATTTCTGTTGCCTTAAGACCGGATTCTTCGGTCTCCTCTTCCATCTCCTGAGGGGCGGTAATTATGGTCATACCTTCATCAGCCAGGGCTTCCGCCTCACCCGGGGCGCTCGATTCTGCAGCGATATCTGGTTCGGAAGCTGGCGTGGGTTGTTGCGCTTCAACGGTTTCGCCCTCTTCGGCCTGCATTTCGATCAGCCAGTCAGGCATTTCTTCAGCCGGTTCGGCCGGGTGTTCGGCCATTTTTTCGCCTGGTATGTCTTCTTCATCCGCAACCATCCAGGGTTGGATAGCCTCTTCAGGGATCTCTGCTTCGCTTAGAACAATTTCCTCAGACTCTGATGCGGTTACTTCTTCCGGTTGGATATCCTGCAGCCAGTCTGGCGTTTCTTCAATGCTTTCTGGTTCTTGGTCTTCCTCTGGCTCCTCGCTTGCCTCGCCAAGCCAGTCAGGCAGTTCTTCGGTCGTTTCTTCCTCAAGATCGTCGGTTGCTGAACCCTGAAGCCAATCAGGGATTTCGTCTGCCAGCTTCGCGCCAGCTGCAGCCGCCAATCCAGCGATAACCGTCTTGCCGGCTTCTGTCTCTACCCCTTCTATCCAATCCGACGCCTCATCCGTTGATTCGGTTTCGGCCTGGGCAGCGGCTGTTTGTGATTCTGCCTCGCTGGCCGGCTCCATCGCCTGCTCGGCCTCGCTGTCTTTCAGCCAATCCGGTAATTCTTCTGCCTCGCCGGTTTCTTCAGTACTGGTTTCTTCTGATAAAGTGGTCAGGTCTGCGGCGGTTCCAGATTCCCGCAGCCAATCCGGGATTTGCTCTTCCTCGGACGTATCTGCTTCGGATTCCATTTCTTTCAACCAATCGGGGAGCCCTTCCGCTGGTTCGTCGGCAGCTTCTTCTGATAGGGTATCCATCTCTTGCTCTGGCATTTCGGCGAGCCAATCCGGGGATTCTTCGCCAATATCCTCATTGCTTTCCATTTCCTCGAACCAGTCCGGAGTGTTTTCCAAGATGGCGGCATCCTCGGATGAGCTTTGTTCCCAACCTGCCTCATCTAAACCCGCATCTGTAGCCTGATCCAGATTCTCCGGTGCGATTTCTTTAACCAATCCGGTAAATCTGCTTCCTGAATTTCTCCTTCGACTTCTTCAGCGGGGAAATCATCCCCCTCGAGTTCAAATTCCTTTGGCCCTTCATCCGCTTCCCCGGTAGCCGGACTCCAGCCAGCAGCCTTCATCCAGTCAGGAATTTCTTCCTCCGTGCTTGGTTGGGCGCTGTCCGGGCCTGGCTGATCGGCCCATTCTTCGGTTTCCTGATCTTCTGATTCGAGGCTCCACTCATCTTCGCTGTCTGAGCTGTCGGTGAAAGGTGAGCTCATTTCATCTTCCGAGGCCACCTCGAAAGTTTCCGCGTCGGATTGTACCGCGCTCAGCCAATCTGGAATTTCTTCTTGCCGGGTCGCCTCTGCGCCCAGTTCAACCCCCAGGGAGGTCGCCCAATCGGGCTGGCCGGAGCCTTCAATGGATTTCCCGGGTTGCCAGCTCAACCTCTCGAGAGAAACAGCAATATCTGGCACTTTATCCGGCGTAGGCGCACCAGGCGAGACGTGTGCAAGGTAAGCATCAAGAGCTTGGGCGCGTTGGAGATAGATCCGGGAGTCTTCAACCCGTTCGCTTTCTGACAGAATCTCCGCCATGACCTGATTGGCAATCAGGCAGTAGGGCAGCTTATGGAGCAATCCATTACAGATCGAGGCGGCCTCTACTCGCTGACCCGCTTTGGCATAAACGTCAGCCAAAACGACCTGAAGGTCCAGGCGTTGAGGATCATCAGCCAGGGCAGCGCGTAACTCTGCGATTGCCTGGGGATAGAGATCGCCTTTAGCATACATGCGAGCCAGTGCCCCGCGGGTCAGACGGATCTTAGGGGGCTCGAGCCCATCTCGGCGGCCATACAATCTTCGCAGTTCATCCTGGATCGCTCGATTGGCTGGTTGGACCTCAAAAGCTCTTTCCATGTGCCAGATCGCTTCGTCCAGGTTGCCCTCATCCTCTCGGATGATGCTCATTCCCAGGTGAGAGATAAAATCATCAGGTATCGAGGACAGCACCCGCTGCAAAATATCGGCAGCATCACCATAACGTTGAGTTTCCAGGTAAGCTTTACCTAACAGCCGGTAAGTGTTGATATGTTTTGGGAAGTATTTGAAGATGTGGCGGCAATGAGCGATAGCCTCTTCGATCTGCCCCCCCTCGATGAGATGTTCAATCTCCCGGTTATATGCTCTTAATGCAATCCTTGCCATAATTTGCGCTCCCTGTTCCTTCGGTTTCGTCCGACAGCCTGGGAAGTAAGGCTCTTATAGAAGGCTTAATGGGTTGATTCATCCTCTATTGATACAAAAATTTTCATGAGGCGATGGCTTTAAGGAAATCTGAAATTGGGTGTGATCCTTCTGTAATCAATCGATGCATGAATTGCCACTTAGTATGCCCCAATCCAGCTAAAGTTGCAAGTGAATACTGCGGAGTTACTGATTTTGTTAGGACACGATCAGGGATGATCGCTGCCCGTTTTTGGAAAATGTCCTTATGGTTGGATGCAGGATTTGTTCCTGATTGACGCTTTTCACCAACATTATAGCGTATGCCCAATGAATTGTTAAGAAGGGCTCGGCTAAAATGTGTACGTGGGGGCATACGCCCGGTGCATATGCCCTTGGCACACCTTTTTCGCCGTTCTCCTTCGTGACTGCAGAAAAATACTTAGCGAGAAAATCATTAAGAGAGGTTGGGCGGATTTTTTAGAATCCCCGTGGTAGATAGAAGACGTGGGGGGATTTTCGGACAAAGCCCGAAAATCCCCCCACACATAGCCATGGCCCCAAGAAATACCTGGCACAATCTCAACAGGGCTGGCTGTGGCGATGCTTGCTGGTTACAAGCTTAATCTCCTGGGACGGCTGTCGTTTCTGTGATCGAGGGCGCCGGCTTTTTGCTCTGGGTGATCGCCCAGACCAGACCGATGACCAACAGGACGATAAAGATTATTACACCCAGACTCATTGTCTTATAGGTGACTACGATTGGGGCGATGATCAACGCAACCAGGTTGACCACTTTGATCATGGGGTTCAAGGCCGGCCCGGCGGTATCTTTGAATGGATCTCCAACTGTATCCCCAACCACGCTGGCTTTATGACGTTCGGAGCCTTTGCCTAGATCTTGCAAGGGGTCGATGGGTTCGTCCTCGATCAATTTCTTGGCATTGTCCCAGGCACCACCTGAATTATTCAGGAAGACGGCCAGCAGCTGGCCCGAAAGGATGATCCCGGCTAAAAAGCCACCCAGGGCTTCAACCTGGAGCAACAACCCCACCAGGATCGGGGAAAGTACGCCCAGGAGCGCCAGCGGCACCAGTTCTTTTTGGGCGGCGCTGGTTGATAGGGCCACAGCATTGCCATAATCCGGTTTGACTTTGCCTTCCAGCACGCCCAGCTTGAACTGCCGGCGCGCTTCTTGAATGATCAATGAGGCAGCCCGGCTGACAGCCTGGATAGCGAAGCTCGAGAAAAGCCAGGGTATCGAACCACCAATCAGCATGCCGACAAAAACACGCGGTGATGAGACCCGGATACCGTTAATTAACGCCTGTGGATCTACCCGGCTGACATCTGTGATGAATGACCCAAACAACGAAACCGCTGCGATGACGGCCGATCCAATGGCGATACCTTTGGTGATCGCCTTGGTTGTGTTGCCGACTGCATCAAGATCTGCCATAATCTGGCGGGCGGCGTTTGTGTCGGGATCATCATCATCATGCCAGGCCATTTCACCAATCCCGTTGGCATTATCAGCAATGGGACCAAACGAGTCCATGGCAACGTTGTTGCCGGTCAGGGTCAGCATACCTATCCCTGCCATGGCAACTCCATACAGGATATAGGTAAATTGGGTCACAGGATCGCTCGTAACGCCTCCAAAGATCAATATGGAGCCGAATATTGTCGCAGCAATCACGATAATGGCCCATACTGACGATTCAAAGCCGACCGATACGCCTGAAAGGATCAAAGTCGCAGAACCAGTATCTGCAGACTTTTTTATTTCTTTTACCGGGGACCCATGGGTGCCGGTGAAATAATCGGTCAGGCGGTCGATCACAATAGCCAGCAAGACGCCGAGTGCGGTAGCCAAGAATGGACGCAGCCAGCCGCCGGGGACATCGCGCATGTAGAGGAAACCAACCACGCCAAACAAGACGACGGAAATTCCTGCGGAGGACAGGAACCCAGAGAAAATGGCTTTCATGGCATCGCCACTCTTGCCGCTGCCGCCGCGCACCAGATAGGTTCCAAAGATCGAGGCCAGAACACCAATCCCACGCACCAGCAATGGATAGATAATCCACTCAAGCCGGCCCGTGATGCTGGTCAAGGCCACACCAAGAATTAAGCTGGACACAATTGTGACTTCGTACGACTCGAAAATGTCGGCTGCCATACCGGCGCAATCGCCTACATTATCGCCCACCAGGTCGGCAATCACGGCCGGGTTGCGGGGGTCGTCTTCTTCCAACCCGGCTTCAACTTTGCCGACTAGGTCTGCCCCGACATCAGCGGCTTTGGTATAAATGCCTCCACCGACGCGCATGAAGAGTGCCAATAATGTGCCGCCGAACCCAAAGCCCAAAAGCGCATCCGGGGAGGCAATCCCAAAGACCATAAAAATAATAGTCCCACCGAACAGCCCCAGGCCGTCTGTGAGCATGCCCGTAATCGTCCCCGAGCGATATGCAATTCGCAATGAGTCGCCGAATGATCTTCGGGCGGCCGAGGCGACCCTGACATTGCCCTGGACAGCCATACGCATCCCAATCTGGCCGACTGCCAGGGAAAATCCAGCGCCCATCATGAATGCAAGGGCGCGGCCGATCCCAATTAATAAGCGGACTTGCTGCTGCTCAGTTGTACCCAGGTCATGTCCGCAACTGATGGCTGATTCAAAGGAGGCGCCTTTGAACGCCATGCAGTACCATTCGGACGCTTCTGGAGTTGGCTTGACAATGAACACGGATGCGAATAATGCGATCGTCAAAATCGCGATAAGCGGTAGGATCGATTTAAGCTGGCGGCGAAGGTAAGCATCGGCTCCTTCGCGGATGGCTCCCCACACTTCCTGCATTTTTGGGGTGCCTTTGTCCTCTTTCAGGATCTGAGTACGCAAAAAGATAGCATAGAGTAGTCCTAGAATAGCAATGACCAAAACGATCCATATGGCCGCTTGCTCAAATGTGTTGAGCCCATACATATAGTCGTATCCTCCCAAGATACAATTTGATGTTGCTGGTAAGTAACTACTCAGCCAATGCCTGGAATTTGTGGCGAAACAGGTGTACGTGAGGGCGTACGCCCGGTGCATGTGCCCTTAGTCCACCGATTTCGCCTATATTTCATACTCAAGTCTGAGTCGCTACGCTGATATTTGTTTAATCTGTTCGATGTGATTGAGTTCGAATTATTGTAGGCCTTTTCCTCCCTTCTGGCCTTTTCCCATCCAGGCAGCTAACCAGCTCGAACCGGCAGGCGACAAGCAATAAACTCCCAGCGTTATTACGCTGGGAGTGGGTAGGCTGTCATCTTTATCATACCTGCCTGGCGGACAGGAGGGGTGTTGCCTGGCGACCAAACTCATGGATAGATGGCTTCAAAAATCTGTTAGGTTAATAGGATTAATTGGATTGTACAGGGGGGGCGCAAATGTGTCAAGCTAGGATGGCAAAGCGAACGTTCGCCCTTGCTAAAATAAGCCGTTTATTTTCG
>CAWHJB010000004.1:0-169068 GCA_963829555.1 uncultured Chloroflexia bacterium
GTATTCGCCAGACTACGGCCGACATGGCGAGTCCAATCATGACAATCAGTGCGGCTGTCGTTGATGCCAGGAGCTGGAAGGAGGGCGCCTCCACCGCAGCCAGCCCAAACAAACGGGTCATCAAAGTTACTGGCGACCAGTCCAGGATCACCTGGAGCCATTGGGGCCAGCCGGCCTGACTGAACAAGCTCCCCAGAACCAGGGCGAGCAACAGGAGTAAGAGCAATCCGCCCCGCATGCCCACCGTGGTCGGATTATCAGAAAATGCGCCGACCAGTAAGCCGATGGCAACCGCGAAAAGTCCGGCCAGAAAAGCCGCCAGCAGGGCGACCCCCCAATGGGCGACACTGTAGGCATTGAATGCCAAGATGACGGTGCCGGCCAGCAAGCAGAAGAATAGTCCGGCCAGGGCTTTTCCAGCCACGATCTGGCGGATACCTACCGGGGAGATCAACAGGGCATCCAGCGTGTGGGATGCTTTTTCCTCGACGAACAGGAACGGAACCAGGGCAACGCCGATTGCCAGAATGCTGACAATCTGGACAATGCCGAACATCAGCGGCCCTTCCATGCTGGGGTAAACGCGCTGATCACTGATCGTGATCTCGACTGTGCCCCAACTGGCCCGGCTGAGCTGATCGGCGAAGAAGGCGGCTAACCGACTGGCATCTTCTGGAGTGGTCCAATGGGCGATATAACCCTCAAGTTGGATGGTACCAGCGCTGCCCGCCAGCTGGTCAAAATCGGGGGGAAGCACCAGGCCCAGCATGGGCGTCGAGAAACTTGTCAGGCCGTCCTTCATCTTATCCAGCGAATCGACGCCCCTCAAGCGCAATTCATCCCTGCCGCTGAGGGCAGCCACGATGGTTGAATGTCCCTGATCATAAATGATCGCGGTGGGGGTGTCCCGGAGGCTCAGCAACATGGGCAACGCCAGGCTGGAGAGCATCATGATGGCGACACCCACCAGGATCGAGAGCACCAGTTTATTCTGCAACGCTTCGCGGATATCTTTCCAGGCAATAATCGCAATGATCTTCCAGCCTGCAACTCGCCTGGCCGGTTGAGCAGGTTGAAGGGCCCAATCGGTATCCGGTGACCCCAGTGTTGTTTGCATCTCGATGAAATCCACAGCCGGGCCGGCAGGGGCCGGCTGTGGGATCGCCCGCTGCCAGTGCGGGATCAGCTGTAGCGGCGCTTGGCGATCGCTCCGGCGCACAAGCCAGGCGACGACCAGCAGCACGACCGCCGTCCAGGCCAGGACCGAGGCCAGCTGCAATAAGCCCGTTCCCAGGGGATAGCTGCCGGAGAAAGCGGCCTGGAGCTGCTCGAGTAAGATGGCTGTGGGCGTCAACCGGGCGATCTTAACGATGCCGGCAGGCACCAGATCATCCAGCAAAACGATCAACATGGGGGCGATCAAGGGCATCATGATCACCCAGGCCCACAAGGTCATTTGGGCGCGATTCTCGATAAAAGTGCCCAGGCACAAGCCCAGTGAGACGCTAAACAGGGAGAAAACCAGCACATTCAGCAGGGCATAGCCCCAGTGCACGACCAGGTTGGCGTTGATCCCCAGGGCAATCGCCCCGCCAAGCAGGCAGTAGAACAACCCGGCCAGCGCCTTACCTGCGACCAGATCTCCCGCGGCAGCCGGCGAAATCAGGATGGCCTGGATGGTTTTGGTTTGCTTTTCTTCCATCATCAGGTGGGCAATCAGCGTCACACCAATCATGATCAGCAGGAACGATGTGCTCATAGCGGCCTGCACGCCCGCCCCGCGGATATCCGGGCGCATGTAAACGACATTCCCCTGGGTCTGCAGTGGAATGGAACGGCCATACAGCGATTGGAGTTCGGCCTCAAAGTTTTGTACTAATTCTTGCGATTGTTTAGCACTGAGCCAGTTCATCAGGAAGCCCTGCAACCGGGGCGTGCCGCCGGCTTCCAGGGTCTGGTCGAAATCAGCCGGGACTAACAGCCCCAATTCCGGCCAGTCGCCAGCTGCCAGTCTGCGGAGCATCTGTTCTTCCGTATCATAGGCACGGATACGGTAAGTCCCTTGATTCTCCAGCAGGGGTACAAGCGATAAGTCGCCAGCGTCGTAAACCAATAGCCCGGTAGGCTCCTGGCCGGTTTCGAGTAAAGGGAGGGCCCAATACATGATGACGATGAATAGCGAAGAAATCATCACGATGATGGTATTTTTATTCTTGATCGCTTCCAGAATATCTTTGGCAGCGATCGCCAGAATAATCCGCAGGTGATCTTGCAGACGGTAACCGTGGATAGCCTGGCTTGATGGATCCAGTTTGGTGGTTTTTGGAAATATTGGGAGTCATGGCGGCACCTCCTTTTGAGTAAATTTCAGTTGGCGGCCATTGCGCGTTGTAAAGATTTGCCGGTCAGGTGGACAAAGACATCTTCAAGGCTGGTCTTTGGCCCCAGGCTGTAGACGGCTTTTAACTGCTCGGGAGCATCCAGGGCGACGATGCAGCCGGCATCGAGGATTGCAACCCGGTCGCAAAGCTGATCGGCCTCTTCCATATAGTGGGTTGTCAGAAAAACGGTGACGCCCTGGCGCGGAAGCCCGGCGATAAATGCCCGGATCTCGCGGGCGACATTCGGATCTAACCCGCGGGTCGGCTCGTCCAGAAACAGGACCCGGGGATGGTGCAGCAGAGCGCGGGCGATCAGCAGACGCTGTTTCATGCCGTTGGAGAAATTTTTGATGCGCTCCTTGGAGCGGCCCTGCAGGCCCACCTGAGCTAACACTGCCTGGACGCGCCCGGGTCGAAGACCGTACAGGCGGGCCATGAAATTCAGGTTATCACCGGCCGACAGATGTTCGTAAAGGTTTTAGAGTCTCGAAGACAACCCCGATCTGGGGTTTAATCTGCTGGCGCTGGCTGACGACATCCCAGCCCATGATTCGGGCGGAGCCTGAGGTGGGCCGCAACTGGCCGGTCAGGATTTTGATCGTTGTGGTCTTCCCAGCCCCATTTGGCCCCAGGAAACCAAATACTTCGGATTGGTCCACACTGAAGCTGATCCCGTCCAAAGCCCGCAGGTCGCGGTAATTGTGGGTTAATTGATGCACTTCGATTGCTTTCATTTATAGCTCCTTCCCCAATCAGGTCATTGCTGCTGATCGGGTCACTCAACCCAGCAGTCTGGCACGGGTTGAAAGTTTCATTTTGAGTATATTAAAAGAAAGCCTCGCATGCAACAAAAAAGCGCCGAAAGGCGCTTAAAGCAGGTTGAACTGCGTACCGGGAGGGTTGAATGGCGCAGTAAAATTCCGAAAAGTGGCCGGTATTTGTCGTTTGTGGTCAATAGGACTGGTTTTCAATACTGGAGTAATTCCTTCAGTTCGCTTGCAGCCGACTTGCTAAGCGGGATCTCAGTTTGTTTTTGATCGTTCAGGCGCAGGGTAAAACTGTTGCGGGTATAGGGAATCACCTCCCGCACGTGTTGAAGGTTGACCAGGTAACTGCGATGGGCGCGGAAAAACCCGCTGCGGGCCAGGCGCGCTTCCAGCTCCACCAGGGTGTATTGGGTCGGCACCTGGCCGGTGGCGGTAACGATGATGGCCCGGCCTTCATCAGCGCTGGCGAACAATATGTCGGCCGGATTGAACAGGATCACTTTATCTTCATAGCGGACAGGGATCTTGAAGGGCAGGCGTTCTTCAGGTTCCAGCTGCTGCTGGTCGATCTCGGAGATGCGGCCTTGATTAAGCTCGTACAGGGTATCAGCGCTGTTTACGAAATGAGTGGCATCCGAGGCCAGGGCGAGCACAGCAGCCTGAGCGCCAGCCTGCTGGCGAATCAGAGTCTTGATTAACGTAATGGTAAATTCGTCACAACGAGCAAAAGGTTCGACCAATAACAGGACGCGGGGGTTATGCAGGATCGCCCGGCCGAAGTCCAGGCGCCGCAGTTGGCTGGTAGACAAGGATGACAGACGCGCCTGGGCGACATCGGAAAGCCCAACCATGGCAAGCGCCTGACGGGCGCGCTCTTCCGGCAGGCCGCGCAGGCGAGCGTGAAAAGCGAGATTGGCAAGTGGGGAGAGATGCTTGTAGCAGGTATCGTCCGCGAACAGAACGCCGACCAGCAGGCTGAAGCGTTCTTTTTCTTTAGCGGGATCGACGCCAGCCAGGCTTAAGCTGCCCAGACTTGGATGGGTACGTCCAGTCAATAAATCCAGCAATAGCTGTTTGCCGCTGCCCGCCGGCCCTACCAGGGCCGCAATCTGGCCGTCCGGTACCGTCAGATTGGGGATGTCCAGAACTGTAGTTCCCCCGACAACTTTTTGCAGATCCTCAATCACGATCATGCTGATTTTTTCCTTGATTCACGCAGGAATGAAGTGGGCTGCCACTCCAGAATTCACGATGAGGCGGAAAAGGATTGTCAGAGCAAATCGATCAGCCCGGCAACCCCTGATTCTCCCAGGATCGAACGGGCCCGTTCCAGAGAGCGCTGTTCCACTGCCTGCAAGACGAATTGGCGCTCGGTATCTGCCTGGCATTGGATCAGATGAATGGCGTTTTCCCAAACTTGCTCGCGCCAATCCGTGATCAGGCGAGCGGTTAACCACTCGTCGAGCGGACCCATGAGCTGATCGGCCAGTTTCAGGGCGGCATTATTGCGTTCAACCACCTGGTCCTGAACGGCGTCGATCGTTTGATGGATAATAGCGTTCACGTGGCAGTGATCGCGATAGCGTGATTTTTGCTGATCCGGGGTCAGCCCGGACCATTCAGGGGCAAGCCTGTCCGAAAGGGCGAACACCAGGTCGTAATTGATGTGGGCATTGACGCCCAGGCTCAGGTTTTGAAGCACGTGGGTATGCGGCGAGCGGCAGGCCTGGAAAGCGATCTGCCAGGCAGCCGGCGCGGCGGTCGCATCCTGCTCATAGGCTGCCAGGGCGTCAAAATAGTAACCTGCAAAATGGCGCAACAGGCCAGATACCCAGGCATTGTCTTCGAAACTGCCGGACTCGATGGCTGCCAGCATGTTCGCCGTCATCATGGCATAACAGCTCAGGAAAATCTCGCGCCGGTCACCACTGATTTGCCAGGCATGGATCAGAGCTTGCATTCGATCGGCGACAGGCTGTTCTTCCAACATTGATTCCTTAGCTCCTTTGCAAACCGGTTACGCTTCGGCCTTGTGAGTGTTGAACGATCGGTCCAGTTTAGGTGGAGGCGCTTCCGCCCAGCCAGAACTGAGCCCTTGCTTACATTATAACGTTTTTGCATGGACGCTGTAAAAGGCAAGGGTAAGGAATATTAAATCCTTCACTCATGAAAATTTGAGTATAAACGGCAAAATAAGGAGTCAGCCGGGCGTTCGCCCGGCTGACTCCTTATTTTGCCTATCCATCTTAAATGGTATATGGCTCAGAAATTTCATGGACAAAGTATACAAAACCAAATCAGTCGGCAAAAATTCAATCTGGTTAAGTCATCAATTCTGTTCCGGGAGAATCGAAGTTGTAAAGGGAAGCATATCCTTCCCGAACGGCGTAGAGGGCCGCCTGGGTCCGGCTGGCAAGGTGCAGCTTGGCCAGGATGTTGCTGACGTGGGTGTAAACGGTGGCGACACTCAATACCAGCGTTTCGGCGATTTCCTGGTTGTTTTGGCCGCGAGCGATCAGCTGCAAGACTTCCAATTCCCGGGCCGTCAAAGGCTCTGCAGCCGTTGGCGGGCTGGGCGGGGAGGAAATCTCATTGAGCAGTTTTTGAGCGATGAGCGGGTGCAGACTGACCTCGCCGTGCTGTACCTGGCGGATTGCGCGGACCAAATCCTCGGGGGTGGTGTCTTTGATCAGGTAACCCAGCGCGCCGGCCTTGATGGCGGGGAAAACCTTGTCGTCGGTGGCAAAGCTGGTCAACACCAAAATACGGGCGGCCGGCGCCCGGCTGCGAATCTGGCGGGTGGCTTCGATGCCATCCATGATCGGCATCACCAGATCCATTAAGACAACATCAGGTTTGAGTTCGATGACCCGTTCAACCGCCTGCTGTCCATTGACCGCTTCGCCAATCATCTCGATATCGGGTTCAGTTTCGAGCAGATCTTTCACCCCGCGGCGGACGATGGGGTGATCTTCGGCAATGAATACCCGGATAGGTTCACTCATAAAGGCACCTCTACTTTGATACTGACTCCCTGTCCAGGCTGGCCGGATATGGCCAGCCTGGCGCCGATTAGTTCAGCACGCTCGGCCATACTTTGCAGCCCCAGACCGCTGTGGGAACCGTGACCGCCGCGGCCAGGCAGGTCGGTCAATTCAGCCGGCATTCCGACCCCATCATCATGGACTTCAAGGGTTAAGGAATTGTCTCGCCGGTGCAGAGTCACATGGACACATTTTGCATGGGCATGTTTCAGGATATTGTTCAGGGCCTCCTGGGCAATCCGATAAAGCCCGACTTCCATAGCCGAAGGCAGCCGGCCGACATCCTCCAGAGCGGTTTCAACCTGCAGCCCGCTACGGGCTTCAACGGCTTCCAGCCGGGCGCGGAGGGCAGCGCTCAAGCCAATTTCTGCCAGGATAGGTGGGCGAAGTTCAAAAATCAAAAGACAAATCTCTCCTAAAGTTTGCAGAGTACTCTGACGGATTTCCTGGAGATACTGCGCAGCCCGACCGGTCTGGCCGATCGCCAACTGGCGGGAGGCAGCTTCGGACTGCAGGGTGAGCCCATACAAGGTTTGGGCGACGGAGTCGTGCAGATCGCGGGCCAGACGATTGCGTTCTTTGGCGGTGGCAAGCTCCTCCGCCTGCCCGGCCAGTTCCTGCAGCTGGTGATTGGCCTGTTGGAGCTCTGCCAGCAACGTTTCGGCCTGAGCCCGAGCAGCTTCGGCCTGGACTGTACGGGCGGAAAAGGCTGCAACAAAAACCAGAGCGGCCGAGTAGAGCAGAATAAAGGTCAGCGCTGCGGGCCAGCCGAACTGATTGATCTGCCCGATGACGTTCAGGAGCATCAGAATACTCACCCAGATGGCAGCCGTCCGGCGACGAAAGAAGGTTTTTGGGAATCCCTGTAGGGGCGCCCCGACGCTTCTCACAGAATTTTCTGAAGAACCAGAAGAACCTGGGAAGAGAAATACGGCCTGGCCGCCGACCGGCAGCAGCAAAATCGCGAAGAAATCCAGCTGGTAGAAAAAGAAGATGGCTCCGAAAGCCAGCAAGGTTTGAGCAGCCAGATAAAGATGGCCGCGCCAGGGGATGTTTCCGGTTATCCAGGGTTCCAATCCCAGAAAAAGCCCATACAGCAGCAACATGCTGCCAACCAGCACGATCTGGGGATGGTGAGCTTCAGCCAGTTCGGTGATCCAGCGAAGCGCGACTGAGCCCCATAGCAGGTAGCTGATGATAAGAAACAGCCCGGCCTGCGGGCGTTGGGTTGGTTTGGGCTTCATGGTCGTCTCCCGATACGCGCCGGAATGAGGCAGCTGCCGGCCGGTGCGCGTATGGTTGCAGAATGAAAGCTGTGATGGGGGATATGAAGGGCCAGATCACTGGTTCTGGCTATTATAAGGACAGGCCGGATCCCTGGCAATACAGAAAATTATGTAGATATAGCGGTTTAAGATCGATGAAATTATGGGTGGGAATTTCCATGTCCTCTGGGAAGACGACTGGAGCCGTTCGCGGCATACTGGGTATACCCGCACGAGCGGACGTTCCATTGTCAGAACCTTGCGGAAATTGCGTCCTGGATAGCGCCCTGCATTCATATACCAGGAACGTCTCGTAAGGAACGATTGCTAAAGGAGATTGAAATGTGGACCCAAGCAAAAATTGTCAAACTATTCCTGGCCTTGGCGATCCTGTTGTTCGTTTTAAGTCCGGTGCAGCCTATACAATTCGTCCGGGCGGGGGCTGACAGACAGGAAAACGATACCCGGGAGCTATCCGGGGGTGATGAAGATCGCTGGGAGGCGTTTTTCGCCCGAGAAATGGCGAACTATGACGTTTATGGCGCCATCATGATCATGGTTAAAGATGGCCAGGTGGTATCGGAAGAAAGTTATGGATACGCAGACGCTGCCAGCCAGACGCCGATAGACCCGCGCACGACCATCTTAAGGGCCGGATCAGTGGCCAAGACGATCACCGCCCTGGCTGTCCTGCAGCTGGCCGAAGCGGGCCAGCTGGATCTGGATGCTGACGTGAATAAGTATCTGACGGCTTTTAAAGTGCCGGAAACTTTCTCCGAGCCGGTCACAGCCCGGCAGTTGATCAACATGACCGGCGGTTTTGACACTCGCTGGGTTGGCATCCGGGCGACCAGCCCGGACAGATTGATGCCTCTGGGCGATTATCTGGCCAGGTATCTGCCGGCCAGAGTGCTGCCGCCGGGTACGATCCGACGTTATAACGATCACGAACTGGCCCTGGCCGGCTACCTGGTCGAGGCGATCTCCGGGAAATCGTACGAGGCATACGTTCGCCAGGCTATCTTTGAGCCTTTGGAAATGTACGACAGCACCTTCCTGCTGCCTGACAGCCAACTGAGCAGAGCAGCTCGAGGTTATCCAGTGGGCGCTGATCCGGAACAACCCTACCCCTTCTCGTATTACTATTTGCAGGATGCGCCGGGTTCCGGATTCAATACAACCGGCCAGGACCTGAGCCACCTGATGCTGGCCCACCTGCAGCACGGGCGCTACCTGCGCGAGGATGGCAGCCTGGCCCAAATTCTGCGGCCTGAAACGATGGATGCCATGCACCGGACGGCCTTCGCTTACCATCCCAGACTGGCGGGCCAGGCCAACAGCTTCGATGAAAAGTTCTTTAATGGCCACCGATACCTGCAAAAATACGGCGGCGCGCCGGGTATGAACAATGCCTGGCTGATCCTGCCGGATCAGGACCTGAGCCTGTACCTGTTTTACAATTCGGAGGGGTTCGGGCTGCGCAATCTATGGCAGGAGGAGGCCCTGGCACGCTACCTGATGGTTCCGGGTGATCTGTCCGTTCGGTACCAGCCGGCCAGCGACCTCGAGGCGCCGACCGCTCGCTATGACGGCCTTTACCGGAAGATCAGCGATGAAACCTCCGAGACCAGTCTCGTCAAGATCCAGGCGCTGGTGGACCCGGATTTGACCGTCCAGGTGAAGACTGGGGCGAATGGCAGTCTACAAATCTGGGGGAGAACCTATTCGGCGATCGAGCCGGATTTATTCCTGGGATCAGGCCCAAATGATCTGATCTATTTCAGTGGAGAAGCGGAGGGACCGGCCGAATACCTCTTCCAGGAGAGGACGGCTTACCAGCGGGTGCGTGGGTTGGAGAATCCGGCCGTGCAGACCGGCCTGGCGGGTTTCGGGATCGTGGTTTTCATCCTTACGATCCTGGTGATGGCGGTCAGGCTGTGGCAACGCAAAGCTCGCGGTTATCTGCTGGCAGGCTTGATTGCGGGGGTCAACCTGGTCTTCCTGGGCGGCCTGGGCATGCTCCTGTGGCCGGTGGCAACCGGCGGCGACCTGTGGCAGTTCAGTTTCCCGCCATCAGCGGCCCTGCGATTGGTTCTCTTTCTGCCGCTGGCGACTTTGCCATTGACAGCCGGATTACTGGTCGCAACAATCGCCGGTTGGCGCAGGAGCGGCCAACCGCGATTTCAGCGCTGGTTCAATCCAATGGTATTGGCTGGCACGGCTGCCTGGCTGATCTTTCTGAACACCTGGAATTTGTTGGGATGGCGGTTTTGAGGATTTGACCAGGGACTTGTATCGAAAACAGGCATGCTGGCCGGCGTTCGCCGGCCAGCATGCCTGTTTTCGATAAAGGATATTTCCTTTGTGTAGTGATCCTTGACAGCTTTCAACAGCCTGTGATAGACTTTCGAAGCTTGACTATCATTCTGAAAGGAGTCGCGTTTTATGCATCCACAAGTCATTGTATTTGCAGCCAATCAAGATGCATGGGCGCGCCTGCTGGTCGAAGTTTAAGGCCAGTTCCTGAGCCAATAACGGCCACGGGCGCTCACATGCCCCGTGGTTTTTTGTTTAACCCACAAAAATAAGCGCGATTGGAGCGCTGTTTGGCCGGATTCTGCCTGCAGGCAGAAGGAGCAAGGCCGACAGCAACATCGTTTTGATCAGCCACGGGTATCCACCTGTGGCTGTTTTTTATTCAGGGACTATGGTTAGTGAATAGATCCTGAGCGTGTGCAGGAAGACTTTGAGATGGATACGATATTGTTAGACCAAACCTGGGATGAGCCCGACCTGGGATTCGTCCTGAAAAAAACTTATGGGGTTTATGCTGTTTTTCACCAGAAGGGTGTGATCGACTGTGAACTGGCCTCCGGCTTGCGCAGGCTGCAGGAATCTGGCGCCCCGAACGGGAAAAGCAGGCAGAAGCAGCGAAACAAAAAGCGCCAGCCGGCCGATCCGATTGCGGTAGGAGATGTTGTGCGCTTCTGCGCAAAGGATGCTGGCAGGGCCCAGATTCTGGAAATCTTGCCGCGCCAAAATCGCGTTTCGCGGCGCTCGGCGGTTCCCATGCCTTCGGCGACGCCATTCGAGCAAGTCATCGCCGCCAATGTGGATCAGGTCGTACCGGTCTTTGCGGCGGCCGACCCTATGCCAAAATGGAATTTGCTCGACCGGTACCTGGTTTCAGCCGAGGCGGCCGGGATTCCGGCGTTGATCTTGATCACCAAGCTGGATCTTGTTCAGGACACGGCCGGGGAAATCGAACCAGCCCTGCTCGAGGCATTCGAGCGGTACCGCCGGGCCGGTTATCCGGTGATCCTGGTCAGCTCGGTAACCGGGGAAGGACTGGCTGAATTCCGGCAGGCGTTACATGGCAAGCTGTCTGTTTTTCTGGGGAAATCCGGGGTAGGAAAAACTTCCTTGTTGAACGCCCTCCGGCCCGGGCTGGGTCTGCGGGTTAATCAGGTCAGCCAGGCAACCGGAAAAGGCAAGCACACAACCACCCAACTCGAGATATTCTCCCTGGATGAGCGCGAAACGCTCAGAGGCGGCGCAATCGTGGACACACCCGGTATCCGCGAGTTCGGCGTGTGGGATGTACGTCCGAATGAACTGGCCGACCTTTTTCCGGAAATGCGGCCCTACCTGGGTAGCTGCCGGTTTGGCCTGGATTGCCGCCATGACGAAGAACCCGGATGCGAGATCCGCAAAGCAGTCATGGACGGCCAGATCAGCCCTTATCGTTGGAAGAGTTATCTGCAATTGAGGTATGAACGATGAATAACCCTGATTTTACCTGTATGCATTGTCACGGACTGGTATCCGCCGGCTACATTGTAGCCGGCGTCAATAACCGCAATCATTGTCCGTATTGTTTGTGGTCCAGGCACCTGGATTGGCGCAAGGCGGGCGACCGGCTGTCGGCTTGTAAAGCCGGCATGCAGCCGATTGGGCTGACCGTCAAGAAAACTCGCAAGAAATATAACCGGCACAGGCAGGGCGAATTGATGCTGGTGCACCGCTGTACGGCGTGCGGGCAAGTTGCCATCAACCGGATCGCAGCGGATGATGACAGCCAGATCGCCATGGAGATCTTTGAAGAGTCGCTTCAACTCGACAACCATCTGCGCTGGTTGTTGCGTGAAAACGGCATCCAGATGCTGACCAATCAACACCGATCAATCATCATGGCTCAGTTGTTTGGTTGGGCGCAGATACGCAAGCTGATCTAGATCAAAGTAAGCAGACCCGCTTGATTGGAGCGGGTCTGCTTCTGGTGAGGTTCCACGATTTGAGACCTAATTATCAAAAGGTCGAACCCCGGCTATGTCCGATGGTAAAGGCGTCACCGCCATCATCATCTCCGAATACAGGAGCTTTCAGCAGCCTTCGTCGCTGTTCGGGTCTTTCAAGCAGAACCCGACGGTATCCGGCCGGCCCCAGCCGATGTGACCGCTGTTAACGATCGTGCGGTCGATAGTCCACAGGTGGACCACGTACCCGCAGGCCTGCATGCCGCTGGTGTCAAGGGTCCAATTACCCGTCTCGCCGGTGGTCGGCACAAAGTCGGGGAAACCAAAGCGACGCGAACCCGGACTGACCGTCGCCCCGGCTGCGGGTCCAACGGGCTCGACTGTCAAGGTCAGGCGGTTGAAGTGTTCGTCGAAGCTGGCGTAGGTGCCGTGGATAACATCGCCCACCTGGAAGGTGCCGCAGTCGACAGCCGGCTGGACCGGCCCACCGCCACGCGAGTATCCAGTGATCTTGACGTCAGCCGAAGGCGCCAGCTCATCGAGCCAGACCTTGACATTGCTGCGGGTGGAGCCATCGTCCGCGCACAAGATCGTCCCAGCGGGCAGAATGGTGCCATCCGGCAGCTTGGCTTCCAGCATGATCTCCCACATACCTGTCAGCGGGGAAGAAGTGATCCATTTTGCCATGACGTTGGCCCCTACCTCGCGCCACTGGTTGGGATAAGCTTGTTCACGGTAGGTGTAGAAGCCATCGGCGTCGATGCTCTGGGTTGCATGGTACTGGATTGGAATACCCAGGCCATTCTGCTCGGTGACGATGATGTCGAAGCTGTTGGCCATCGGCTGCCATGGGCCGGGCCCGCCGATGGATGGGAGCTCGCGCGCCGATAAGCGGTACTTGAATGGAGCGGCGCCTGCCATGACATTGGGTGGGTTGAGGATAAAGCCGGTGATCGTGACCGTGCCTCCAAAGGGGGACTGATTGGCGCTAAAGGCCGCCAGGACGCCTGGGCCAGTGGCTAACCCGGTAGTCTGGTCGATATCGCAGACGGCCATATTCCCGACTGTATCCATATAAGGCGTGTGGTCGTCCAAATTGCATTCCGGACCGGGCATAATGTGAACCAGAGTCTCTTCCCGATTGCCCCAGGTGGGTACGTAATCGGGATTGCCGGGAGGCGGCGGGACTTCCCAGGACAGGATTGCCCGAACCCGGGCGGTCTTGGGGCCTTTCTCGCAGGGCTGGCGGCGACAGTTGAAGTTGACCGGCAGCGAGACGGCGTATTGTAAGCCCTGGGCAGGCAGATGCGTGAGATCGTGTACGATCACCGATGCAGTTCCGGTATAAGTCCAGCCGGCGCCATCGCCGTAATCGATCCAGAAAGCGACGTATTCCGTGCTGCCCTTGGAACATAGATGCCCTGAGTAGCCATTGGGCAGCTTAACGGTCAATACACCAGCCAAATGGTTGGTGCGAGGGTTGAGTCCAACGCATTTCAATTCCTCATAGCGGGTATCGCCATCCGTCTGCAACAATTTGGCGAGGAGATCCGCCAGGTTGATGTCAAGGCCGAGCAGGTTGCTGCCGGCTTCGGGCTGCAGCATGACGTCGTCCAAACCAGATTTTGCGATGAGTGGGTGGATTTCGGAGAACAGGAAGCGATGAGGCGGGATGCCTTTCTCCTGATATAGCCTGGCCAGCTCGACTGCCTCAACCGGCTGGGGTTGCGGGGTCGGGATGGACTGTTCCAGGTCGATCGCTTCGATCAGCTGCGGCGGCAGCTTGATTTCTAATTCCTGAATGAGATCATTGAACACAAAGAACTTGCGCGGCTCGATCTGGATGTGGGCATCGAGAACGTTGCCGTAGACCGGGGTGTAGGCGGGTGTGTTGGCCGGTGGAACGCTGTTCCAGGATAAGATCGCCCGCGCCAGTGGGAGGTTTTCGCTGAAACAGAACAGTTTCTTCGGGTCGATTTTCAAAGTAGCGTCATATTCCAGGGGCTTGGGCCCGGGAATGTCGAATACTTTGAAGCCCACAAAACCTTGATCCAGCCAGGTAGCGCCGTTGTCGTATGAGAGGTAGAAGCGAACATATTCGGCGCTGCCATTTGAGCAAATGTCGCCTCCATAGCCGGTCTCCCTTTTAATATGGACTACCGCTTCCAAACGCTCGGTTTGGGGATTGAAACCCACACATTTGGCCTCTTCATAACTGCGATTCGAGATCATAACCTTAACCGGTTCGAAAGCGCTGACAGGCAGGTTGCCGAAATAATTCGGATTAGCCAGGGTCAGGGCTCGAAACTGGCTGCGTTCGGTCTCGACTTTCGCCCGCGAAGGCGCCTGCTTCACCTCGGCGTCCTTGCCGGATTCTTCTATCTTAGTTTCTTTCTTTTTTGCCATCTCATACCTCCTGGGAATGATTGAATGGGCTGCTTGGATAGGAAACTATCCGATAATTCTTAAGCGGTTGGAGGCGCCCTCTCGACTGCATACACTCCGGACTATCGGATCGTCACTTAATCAGACAGTTTTTGTCTGCTTGAACTTATAAACGGGTGTTCGGGCGGTTTTCCGGCACCTATGGCGCCGGAAGGGGAGAAGAATGTTGGAAAACAGGTCTGATGGCCGGCCTTTGCCGGCCATCAGACCTGTTTTCCAACAAACTACAAATTGAATGCCCGAGGAAATATTTCGTTTGGGGTATAGCCTGTTTGCCATCTCTTCTGCGGGTCAGGTAAAAAGGAAGAAAAGGGATCGGACTTCGCCAACAAAACCGGCAGGATGAAGTACAGCCTATCGGATTGGCAAGAAAATCAATCATTCACCTCTGCAGATCATCAAAACCAATCCGGATTTTTTGCAGTGATGCCGGAAAAATACGGCTCGCTGCGTTTAGGATGGTGACTGTAAACACCGGTCAAAGAGAAGACCGGTCCATCCTTAATGGTTCTTTACCTGGAGGTATATGATGGCTGAAATAAAATCTGGTTCCAAAAATTATGTCAAAGAGGATGTGCAGGCCGAAGGCCCTTTAGCGCCGATCAAGGATCTGGGCGAAGCCTGTCCTCCCCGCCAGTGGGATCGCGAAAATATCTGCGATATCAGTATCCTGACATACCGGTATAACCTGCGGATCGATAACCGCCTGGTAGAATGCACCCTGCGCTATCGCATAGAGCGCTGCACCGAGGGTTATGTTTTGGGCGATTTGCTTCATTCCATGACGCTTTTCCCAGGAGAAGAGGTGTTCCTGTCGGTCCGCAGCCGCAACAGCATAGCCCGTTTTACGGAGAACACTTCCTTCTCCGCCTCCCAAATCTCTCGCAGCAGTGACCGGATCTGGATGGAGACGTACAAAAATCTGGCTACGGATTTCAGCGAGTCCGGCTCCAATACTCTGAAGACCTCCGCTCATTCCGAATTTTCTCAGACCAACGTCGGTGGTTCGGGCGGTGTGAACATCCTGGGGATCGTAAAAATCGGCGGCGGCGCCTCCCACGTTTCGGGCGATTTCGATGCCAGCTCGAGCAGCGAATTTTTCCACGAGCTGAACCAGCACCTGCAGTCGTCCTTCCACCAGACCAACCAGGTGGTGCGGGATACGTCTTCGGTCTCGCTGACTCAGATCAACAGTCACCGGGACGCGACCGTCGAAACCCACGATGAACTGGAAGTCAGCACGCGGCGATTTAAGAATATCAATGCCTGCCACACGGTCACGCATTATTTCTATCAGATCGCCAAACGCCAGCGGGTCAAGATTGAGTTGATCGAGCGTTCCTGCCGGGCGGTAAATGAATTCGCCAGCAGCGCAGTGGTGATGAAGCCGATCGAGGTTTCCATTGCCGCTAACCAGCAGGTCGTCAGCAACGCCCAACAGGCGGAGCCCGGGATCAAAATCGCGGCAGTGGAAGCGCAACCGGCTTTTTCGGCTTTCACCGCTGTGTCCCGCGATCAAGTGCTGCTGCAGAATGCCAATCGGGTCTCGTTTGCGGCTTTTCAGGAAGCAGAAAAAGCGCGCAAAGCAGCAGTTGCGAAAGCCGACCGGATCATGGCCGCGCTGCCGGATGTGAAAACATTCGAACAGGTCAGCATCATCCCAACCGAGGCCTTGTACGTGCAAAGCGAGTTGGGCGACTGCCTGCTGTGCGAGCCGTATGTCGTGGCGAAACACGAACTGGAATTGGAGCGGATGAAGCTGGAAAACCGCAAGCTTCGTCGTGAGATTGAGCTGCTGGATAAAGCCCAGGAATATCGCTGCTGCGACAATGAGGAAGAAGATGCAGCAGAGGCAGACGATGCAGGATAACCAAATGTAATGGCAAAATAAAACATCAGCGTGGACGAAACGCCCACGCTGATGTTTTATTTGGGAGCATTCAAATGTTGTAGAAGAAATAATGGGGTGTTCGGTTTGGGCGGATTAAGCCGCCCAAACCGAACACCCCAATCTACACAATTTGAGTGCTCCCTTTTATTTTGCCTTGCTCCTTCTATTTCAATGCTATACTCAAGACAGGGGTTGAGCCACTACCAGAATATTTCCCGGAGTTCAACAGGAGTAGGAGATGGATGATTATCGTTTTCGGCTGGATTTTTCGGTGCGAGATTATGAATGCGACCTGGCCGGGATGGTGAACAATGCGACCTATTTGAACTACATCGAGCATACCCGGCACGAGTTCTTAAAATCCAATGGAATCGATTTCTCAGGACTTGCCTCACAGGGGATCTACCTGATCGTCGTGCGGATTGAACTGGATTACCTGCTCCCGCTGCGTAGCGGCGACCAGTTCTGGGTCGGCACGAATATGGAACGGGTCTCACGCCTGCGGTTTGGGTTATGGCAGGACATTTACCGCCTGCCAGATGATAAACCGGTTCTGAAGGCAAAGGTGATCGGTTCGGCGATTAATGAGAACGGCCGGCCGCGCCTTCCGAAGGAAATCGAGGTATTGATCGCAGGCAGCATGAAGGCAATGTAAGGCTGTCAAAACAACTCATCCGAGAACGTTTACCAGCCATCAGTTGGGATTGGAGGATTTATGGACGCAGAAGATATCTTAAAATATGGGCATCGAACGCTTATAAGCAACCTGGAAGGCATTCCACCAGAACAATGGTCCACCTCCGGAGTGTGCGGCTATTGGTCGGTCAAAGACATCCTCGCTCACCTGGCATCTTACGAGCAGGTGCTGGTGGAAGTTCTCGGCAACCTGGTCGATGGGCGGCCTACACCCACGCTGAAGCTATTTGCGCATGGCAATTTCAACGATGAACAGGTCGAACTGCGCCGCGGCAATACCCCGGTCCAGGTGCGAGCCGAGTATGAAGATGCCTGCCAGAAAGCCCAAAAGCTGATCCGGCAGGTACCGGTCGAGACCCGCCGCAAGAAAGGCGTCCTGGCCTGGTATGGCGATGAATACGACCTGGAAGATTTCCTGGTCTACACTTTCTATGGGCACAAACGCGAGCACAGCGCCCAGATTGCGGTGTTCAAAGATACTTTGAAAAGCTGAGCTGCCAGGTTGGCAGCGGGGAAATGCCAAAATAAGCTGCCGGCGGGCATTTGCCCACGCCGGCAGCTTATTTTGCAGGAACTCTGGAATGTCGCAGGGCGCGACTATCCTTTCCCCGAAGCCTGCCCAGGTTGATCCCGGGGTGGGGGAATGCCCGGCAGACATTCTTCCAGGGTACGGCGGACATTGATCACGCCGGCGCCCAGGTTTGGATCCTGTGTGGGCGTGGCGCCGCAAACGATCAGCGTTTCTACCTGGTTGGGTGTGAACTTACCTTGCCCGGCTTGCATGACCAAGGCTGCCAGACCACTGACCAGCGGCGCCGAGAAGGATGAGCCGCTCCAGAACAGGTATCCCGTGTCGTTTTCGTCCGTATAAGGGGGCATGATGACCGGGCCGACCACACCGGAAGGGCAGTCGGCGTCGTGGCAATCGGCGGTGCGTGGCAGGCAACCGCTTTCCGCTTTGTCGGCCAGCGAACGGCCATCTCCGCCGGGGGCGGCAATCCGACCCTGATTTGAGAAGCAGGCCCGGCGGTTGTCAATGCTGCTGGCAGCTACTCCCAGGGCGGATACCCAACGAGCCGGAAAGTTAGCTGGCTCCGGTAAGGCGAGGTTGGCAGCTGAATTATTCCCGGCGGCGGCCGCGATGACCGCGCCCAGGCAGCGGGCGGCATTCAGGAGGTAGTGCAAGGCCACAACGGCCCCGGGCAGCCCAAAGCGAGCCTCGTCCGGGGCGACTCGCACACCCAGGCTGAGGTTGATCACCAGCCCGGCGGGAGAGTTGTCGCCTGCGCTAACGGCCTCGCGCATGAACTCAAAGACGGCTTTCAACAGGGTGAACAGGTCGCCGCGGTTATCGTTGCCAAGCACTCGCACCAGGCGAATGTCACTATCCGGAGCCAGGGCGTGCACCAGGCCGGCGATAAAGTAACCATGATTGCGGACATCAATGGCTGGCCCAGAAGCGGGCGGGGGGGAAGCGCTGGGTGTGGGGTGTAAGACGCTCAGTTGGAACTCGGATGGCGTCTGAGCCAGGACGACAGATTTTGGCGTGGCCGTGTCTGGAGGAAGCCCCTGGTAGGGCGAGGTGTCGAAGACGCCAACCCGGACGCCCTGGCCGGTATATTGAGGCGAGCCCAGTTCGATATTCCGGAAAGCCCACTGGCGCATAAAGAATTCCGCCTGCGCCAAACCAGGCAGGGAACCGCTGGGGCTGCCTTCGGCCTCGAAAGGACTGCCTTCCGCTTCAAATGGGCTGCCCTCGGCTTCAAATGGATGCCCGGTCAACCAGTTGGGGTCCTTGCTTACCTGGCCGGCCTGCCCGCCCAACAGATTGTTGATCCGTTCGATGGTTCGGGCTACATCCGGAAACTGTCCGGTGATGCGATAGAGATCGATCACCAGGCCCTTACCCGGCGCGTCGCTATGGGGTAATCCCGGGCACTGCAAGACCTGGTCGCCGAGCTCGCTGAACCGCAGTCTTTCCAATCGTTCCAGGCGGGCGCCGCGCTGCGGCTGGGCCAGATCGTCGAGGAGCGCTTCAGGGCCGGTCAGGATCAATTGATCCTGAATGTAAAACTCTTGCGGTGGAAACGGCGGACGCGGGAAGGGGAACCGGCCGGTATTGCGGGCCCACAATAAATAAAACAGGGCGGCAATCAAAAGCAACAGCAGCAAACACAACAGACAAACCAAAATCGTGAATATATAGACGGTTGATATAGCCATAGAAAATCCTCCGCGTGATTGGATAGTAGCCCTAAGGCGGACTCCAGCTTTTCAATGTCTGAGCACTGGCTAACTTAAGGGTCTCCAGGAAACTCTGTAGGAAAGCCCCTGATTTTGGGGGTGAGCATGCGGATCCACGCTCACCCCCAAATTTCGGGGTAGCATCACAAGAATTTCCAATGAGCTTAACAGGTTAAAGTGCGCCACTGGCCCCAACCAGAAAGAATGGGGCCCAAAAATACGGGTGGCTGGACGGCGTGTGCAGCAGATCCAATTGGGCACAACGCAGGGCAGCCCCTTTCGACCATCCTGCCGCCAGCCGGTTGTAAAAGGTCTGCATCAGGCGAGCGGTTGAGCGATCTTCAACCGCCCACAGGGTGGCGACCAGCGAGGCGGCTCCAGCGGCCAGGAATGAGCGCATCAGACCGAGCAGCTCATCTCCACCACCCACCACACTACGGCCGGTCTGGCAGGCACTGAGTGTGACTAACGAGGCCTGGAGTTTCAGGTTGAAGATATCCAGGGTGGTCAGCCAGCCATCCGCCAGGGCCAGGCCGGAGAACAGCGGGTTGTCCGGCCGAAAATCTCCGTGGGCCGCCAGATGAAGAACCCGGCAGGTTGGAGCGACATGACGGATTGTGTCCAGGGTAGCCTGTTCCTCCAGAATGGCCGGAAGCGACCATAAATGAGCGACCTGGCTGGCCTCTTGAACGGTGAAAGGCAGGCGGCCCTGATACGAATGACCCACGGCGATCATGTCGCCCTGGACCGGACGGGGTTCCTGGCAATATTTCAGCAGGCTGGACCCAGGCAGGTAACTGAGTTCGTATTTTTCCAGCAGGTAGGTTTTGCCATCGTAGAGCGCCTGGAAAGGCAGGTAGTGCAGGGCGCTATGCGGCACGATGATTAAACGTTGGAGAGGATCATGGCGCTGCAATTCCTGAACGAGGGGAGCCCACAGTACTTGATACAGCCGGCTCAAGACACCCTGGGCGTTTACCTCCAGGTTGGCGAGTTGAGCGGCAGGGCTGTGGGGGACCGAGCGCAGATTCAACCACAGTAATTGCAGGAGCTGTTGGACCTGGGCCAGGCTGGCTTCGAGCCAGACCGCTTGGACAGTGTGCTGGTCGGCCAGAAAGACCAGCAGCCGGTCGTGGATGGAAAAGAATTCAACCAGTAGTTCGCCCGCCTGTAAGTAGGTCTGGAAGGATTCCGCTCGCACCTGCCAGAGCCCGGCTTCGCGAGCATAATCTGCATTGCGCACCAGGAGCCTGTGCCAGCGATCGGTTATCTTTTTTTCCAACTCCAGTATACGCTGGTTCTGATCACGGCGATCGTCAAGGAAGGCGCTGCTTTCACCCCGCTGCCCGTAACCTTCGCCGCTGTCCATGCGCCGGTAGAGCCGGTCGCGCTGCTGGCGCAGGTCGGTCAATTCTGCAACCAGGGGACGATCCGCTTCGCTGCGGGCGGTTATGCTCAGGTCGAGGCGGTGGGCCAGCAGTTCGAGCAGGGCGCGCGATTTAGCCCGCTCAGCATACTCCAGACCGCGCCCTGGCTGGTCCAATTCCAGGCACAGGGCAACCGCATCTTCGTAAATTACGCCTTTGTCTTCTACAAATCCGGAACGATATTCGACCATCAGGCGGCCGCATAACTTTTCCACGTCTTGAATAGCCTGGTCGATCGCTTCCAGGCCGGCTTGAGTGTCACCGGTACGAATGGCCAAACATCCAATCAAGTGGTGGCAGGCATAGGTCAGGCTGGCGACATGGTGCGATTCACCAATGGCAAGCGCCTGTTCAACCCGTTGGCGAGCCTCCGCTTCAGCTCCCAGTGCGAGGGCAGCTCGAGCGCACTCCAGTTCGGCGCGACCTTGCCAGACGGGCAGATCATGATCCAGGTATACCTGGGCACAGTTTTGAGCCAGTTCTAGCGCCTGAGCGGGTAAACCCTGGGCGGTCAGTACAACCACGCGCTGCAGATCAGCATCCGCAATGGCCGCCTGGTTGCCCTCGGCTGCAAAGATCCGGCGGGCCTCCAGCAGCGAATCTAAGGCGTCCGGATAACGCCGTTGCCCGGTATAGGCGCTGGCCTCATTTAAGATTGCCTGTCCGACTTCATAATGGGTGCCCAATTCGCTGAAAAGCGCTCTCACCTGACGGCATTTTTCAAGCACATCTTCAAACCGGCGCAACTGGAGCAGGCAGTCACTGATAAAAAGTTCGACCAGCATGGCGTGTCTCTGGCGATCATCACCCAGCAGCACCTGGCGGACTTTTTCCAACATTTCAAGCGCTTCGTTATAACGGCCAAGGACGAAATAGGTCACAGCCAGCGCCTGCTGAGCGCGGGCAGCAGCCACATCCTGACCAAGTTTGCGATGCATTTCCATCGCTGTCCGGCTAGCGGCGATGGATTCTTCAAAACGTCCCAAATTGCGTAACACGACCGCCCGGTTCAGCTCCACCCGCAACCAATGCGGCTCGCCTTCAATCCCCAGCCGGCGATAGGCGGCTTTTGCCTGGTCAAACAGGGCCAATGCTTCCAGATCCTGCCCCAGGCGGGCATGGACAATGGCCATATTGACCGTCAGGCGGGCGAGCTGAAACCATTCGGCGTGCTGCTCCAATACCTGACTGGCCCATTTGAAATCGGACCGAGCCTGTTTGTATTGGCCCAGATTCCCTAAGGCATAGATTTTGCCGATTTGCGATTGGGCTTGCAGAACCGGGAGATCGTGCTCGGCATAAATGGCAGCCGCTTGATTGTAAAGTGCGACGCCCTGGTTGTATTCACCCAGTACCACGCTGTAAGCATTGGCCTGGGCTAACAAGCCAAGCGCCCGGTGGAGGGGGTTACCGGTAACATCGGAGAGAGCGATGATTAATTGGGCAACCCGGACGCTGAGTTTAATATCGGTCCTCATCAACTGGTCGGCCTGTTGTTTGAGGGCCGCGGCATATTCATCCTGGCTGGTTTTATCTAAGCCAGACACCTGCTCGGCGAGTATTTTCCGCTGGCTTTCTGCGCCAGTGACGATGATGGACTGCTCAACCAGCCCCTGGATATTCATGGATAACCTATGATTACCTTAACGATGTCATATGCTAAACATTTTTACAATTTTTGGGAGCGTGTAGCGTGCGCCCGCCACATGCTCCCAAAAATTGGGCAGCGCTTCATAAAACGGGGGTGCATTCGAATTGTGTAGATGTGGTGTTCTGTTTGGGCAGCGATCGCCGCCCAAACAAAACACCACAATCCATTTTCTACAACATTCGAATACTCCCCATAAAATATTGCATTTAAAGCGAATTTCAGGCACGATTACACTTATTACAAACTTATTTTTCGGAATCGATGACGATATGAGGAATCTGGATCTCCAGCTTGTCATCCCGCAAAATCAAGTCGTACTCGCCTGGTGGCAACCCTGACAGGATAAAGTTGCCCAGTTCATCGACAGGACTGCTGCTAACCTCCATGCCAGCACTCAGGCATTGTGCTTGCAGATCGGATGTGGAGAGACCCAACACCAACCCCAGTATCTGCTTGCTGCCCGGAGCAGCAGGATCATCCTGCGTTTCAAGCGTGATTTGGGCATCGCCGGCTTGATAGAATTTTTGACTGGCGGTGTCGCCGCGCAACCCAAAAGCCAGAGGGCGAGATGCGTCCGGGAGTTCCGGAAGCAGTTCCGCAACCCAGATCTTGAAACGTTCGATTGGAGATAATTCCAGATCAGGAGAAACATCCTTGAGGAAACTTTCCAGCTGTTGCAGCTCGAGCCTGCAATGGGGGCATTCTTGCAGGTGGTTCTGAATGAAAGCTGCCCTTTCTGGAGGGCTCAATTCGAGACGATATTCGCCCAGCTCGGTCGTGTCAGGACAAAAAGCCCGGTATAAAATTGAAGTCAATCTGGTTCCGGTTGGTTCCATGTTGTGTGGTTCTCCTGCCCGTATAAACGCAGTTTTAGGCTTTTTTCACGTATTTCGATAAAACCCAGTTCAAAATAGTTACTTTGGAAAACTCTGCAAGCAAGTCCCCACCTCAGGTGCACTAAATGTTTATAGATTTGGTGTTCGATTTGTGCGGCTTCAACCGCACAAATCGAACACCAACAATAAATTTCTACAACATTTTCGTGCACCCCCCACCTCAGGAATTCCCAAAGACCCTCAAAATATGGCTTGCGTGAGCATGCTGTTCTACAGCAGTTCCCTTAATTCCCTGTCCCGGCGCAGGCGAGCCAAGACGTTTTCTTTAATTTGATAGATTTCTCGAACGTCTTCAAAGAGATCCTGATGGGCAGCAAAGATCTCGCCTGGTTTCAGGTCGAGGACATAACTGCAGTAGATCACCTGGCGTTCCAGATCATTTTTTAACCGTTGCGTGATCCATCGCCAGAGGGTTTCAGCCTGCGAGCGATTTGCGACCTGTGCTTCCGGGCTATCCACGCCATCCCCAATGATAATCGCTGGTTCCCCGGGTAAATCATCCAATAACATTGCCTGTTCGCGGACGCGTATATAATCTACGATGACACTGTGGACACACATCTGTAAATAGCGCAACACGGATTTTAAATCCGGGAACTGGGCGAATTTTTCGGGGGTGAGCACCTGCCACATTTTCTCAAAGGCGCGATTGACGAAAAATTGCAATTCTTCATCCAAAGCTGAATAGAGGCTGTGGCGTTAAATCCATCCCGTCACCAGGGGTTGGTACTGGAAGTAAATCAAATTCCAGGCGTGTTGATCCTGTTCGGCAATGGCTCTGCGGACTAACTCAAAACAATAACGGGGATCATGCGCCTGCCGTCTGAAGTAGCGATCGCTTTCTTCCGAACAACGATGCTTAAGTAGATGGAGAGGTATGAGTTTTAGGTCAGCCTGTTCTGACATGTGGGTTTCATTCGTAACTGGCAGGTTAAAAATTCCTTGAAAGGTCCCCCCTGTGAGTTTCGGGCAGAGTAAAAAAACGTTGTGTGAACGTGGTTAATAGTATGACAAATAATAGAACAAAAGTCAAATTAAGACTAGCTTATGGGTAATTCCCTTATCTCCTGGTAGGGAAATACCTTATATCGGCATAGGTACTTCCCCAATGGAGATTCGGATAGCGTTTTCCTATAATTTAAAATGTTGGCTATCAGAGCGAAAACGATTGTATGGAGCGACAAGCGCTGAATATGGGGGACGCGTCTAGTTGGTTTGTCGATTGGTATACAAGGGCCAACTTTAACTCAGGAGGTATTCGATGAGTTTATTAGGCTTATTATTGCTATTGGTAATTGCAGCCATCGCCGGCAGTCTGGGACAAGCCCTGGCAGGTTACTCGTTAGGCGGCTGCCTGGTCTCGATCATCGTCGGTTTTATCGGCGCATATTTGGGACTGTGGCTGGCCAGGACGCTGGGGCTGCCAGAATTTCTGCCGATCACCATTCAAGGCGAGACTTTTCCCCTGGTATGGTCCGTGATTGGGTCTGCATTGTTTACGGCAGTGCTGGGTTTGATTACGCGACGCCGGCGCTACTAACAAATACCTGCTTTGCCCAAGAATCCATTCTCAAGGGCATGTATAACTGTTCAAATCAGTTGAAAGGAGCAAGAGATGAATAAAGATATTTTAGAAGGAAAATGGAAACAAATCCGTGGAGAGGTGCAGAAACAATGGGGTAAGCTAACGGACGATGAAGTCGACCGGATTGAAGGCAGTAGTGATAAGCTGGCGGGCTCTCTCCAGGAGCGTTACGGTTACAGCAAAGAAGAGGCACAAGAGAAGGTTGCCAATTTTATGGAGCGGATGGATAAAAAATTCAGCCAGGAAATGGAGAAATAGGATAATCCCATGTTAGGTACAATCTTGTTGATCCTGTTGGTCTTACTGTTAATCGGTGCGTTGCCAGCCTGGCCATACAGCCGATCGTGGGGGTACCGAGGATCGGGATTGATCGGACTGTTGCTTATCATTCTGATTATTGCGCTGCTGGCTGGTTGGATCTAAAAGGCTTTTTCGCTTCGTCAGGTTGAGAAATGATAATAGTTGTGGGCTGCATGCGAGTCTTCTGCACGCAGCCCACAACTTGTCATATTCAATCTCAGCCATGCATCTGATAAATATATTGTCGAAAAACGGGGCATGAAGATCGGCGAAAGCCGATCTTCATGCCCCGTTTTTCGATAAAATTCCCCAGGGAGGGGTTAGGGTGGGCAGTATGATGCTGGTTTAGCCCAAATTATTAAATTCGGGAGGTGTCATGTTTCTGATGTTTATGAATTAAATCAGGTCTTCCCGGATGGCCCTTAAGACGGCCTCCAGGCGGGTACGAGTTCCCAATTTCGATATGACCGTCTCGACGATTTTTTGCACAGCCATCCTATCTATATTTAGTTTCGAGGCAATCTGGAGATCTGTCTTGCCGGCTGCGACCAGACTGAGCACTTTGTTTTCCTGATCGGTCAAGCGGGGGATTGATTTACGTCCCGAAGGCGGATTCGGCATACTCAGGCGTTCTGCGACCCGAGAACTGATCCAACCCCGTCTACCCTGGGCAACTTCCCGGATTGCGTCAATCAGTTTGCCGGGAGCTTCTTCCTTCATGAGATATCCCGAAGCGCCGCTGGTTAACATGCCAACGATATAGCGTCTTTCGTCGTGAGCGCTTAATGCCAGAACTCTCACGGGTGACTTTTGGCTGGATAAGCGTTCAACGACTTCATATCCTTTCAGATCAGGCATTTCAACATCTAGCAGCAAGACATCGGGTTCCAACTCTTGCGCCATTTCAAGCGCTTGCCGACCATTTTCAGCTTCGCCGACCACTTCAATTTCCTGGGACCTCACCAGATAACGGCGAATCCCTACTCGTACTGCAGGATGATCATCAGCTAAGAGAACCCGAATTTTATTTTTTGGTTTTCCCATGAATATGCTCGATGTTATAAGGAGATCTACCTGCAATTCCTATAAAATATGATGGACAATAAAATTTCTTGCTAAGCGAGTTCATGCGTATTCTTTCTTGATTAAAATCCATTTCCGGTCGATACAATCATTAAATAGGATGCACGACCGTGCATCCCTGACGGCGGGTTTCTCAGGCCATTGCTCTTCCTCCGCGAGAGAAACCTGGTCGTTTTTTATGGGCAACTTATCCGGGCAGTGCCCGACAAGAGCAAGGTGCCTATAAAAAATATAATCATTCTTCTCGCTCCTAACAATGGGGAGGCTTCCTAAAGTCGATTAGGGATTTCCCTACTTATGCGAGAAAATCGTCGGTATTTACCGGTTAAAAGCGCCTCATCCCCCAAAACTGAGACTTCCCCACAGAATTCCACTGAGAGCCTGATCATCGTTTAGACTTCATTCTGAGCGTCGATTTCTTCCAAAAGCAGATCCTGCTCGGAGTTCAATGGACTGCGAGGAACGAGAGCTTCAATCCGCGTACCTTGATCGGGCGAGGAAGTGACACTAAACCGGCCGTGCAGAATTTCAACTCGTTCCGCTGAACCAGCCAGTCCCATGTGGTTCTTACGGACAAGTTCAACCCAGCGCCCGGGGACCGGGAACCCCTGCCCATCATCCTCGACAACCAGTTCGGCCAAACGATCATTGAAGCGGAACCGAATGGTTACATTGTTTGCCCGGGCGTGCCGGACAACATTGCTGATCGCTTGTTGGTAAATGCGAAAGAGCGTCAGGCGAATATGCTCTGGCAGGCTCTGACCGTCATACATTAAGTCGAGATGGATGTTTAAGTCCGGATGTTCTTTTTGGAAGCTATCGATGTGCTCGCGAATCGATACCTCAAGGCCAAAAGGCATCAGGGTCGGTGGACGCAAGCCACGACAGATCCCCCGCAGGGTGTTTATGATTTGATTGATGCTGGTTTGCATTTCTCTGATTTCAGCTGTCCCCTTTTCGCTACTGACCTCTTCGAGTACAGAGTCGAGTTGATAGAGAAGGCCATACAAATTTTGGAGCGGGTCGTCGTGAATTTCCTGAGCCAGGTGCAGGCGCTCTTTTTCACGACTCGCGACCAGTTGCTGTTGGATTTCGATGAGTTCAGCCTCCATCTGCTTACGGCTGGTGATATCTTCGAGCATAACGATGGCGAAATTCGGGGTTCCGTTCGGGTTGCGAACCAGGGAAGCTGAGAGATTGACCCACATCGCCCCCTGTTCTGCAGGCACCAGACGCACCTCTTTTCGGAAAAGGGGTTTATGGCCGGCCAGCAGGTTGTCTAATTGGGCTTTGCTCTCGGAGCGATCGCGCGGGTGGATAAAAGCTTCAACTCTTTGTTTGTGAATTTCATCAACCGGCTGCGCCAACATCTGCTGTAAGATCGGATTGACTACCAGGAGTTTGTGGTCGAGATTGATAACGCCGATGCCGATTGCGCTGCCTTCAAAGATAACCCGAAAGCGCGCGTCGCTGGCCTGGCGGGCAACTTCCGCTTTAACCCGGCTGGTGATGTCAATGGATACTGCGGTCACACCCACGATCTCGTTGTCTTTATCCAGCATGGGGGCGAAACGGGTTTCAAACACATACCCATTGGTGTCCATCTCTGCAACAACTTGTTCACCCGACAGGGCCCTCTGGATATAATCCAGGAGTTCTTTCTGGACCCCGGCGATATCTGAGATGGATCGCCCCAATAAGTCTTGAGAAGTAACGCCCAACGAGGCAAGCCCCATCCCCTCCGCCAGGGTTATTGTGCCTTTCCGATCAACAGCCCATAAGATGATCGGGGCGGCAGTAATGACCGTACTGAGCAGCTCCTCGTGGGTGCGTAGCTCTTCTTCCATTTGGGCCCGGCGGGTGATATCTTGCCCGGTGCCAACCATACGAATCGGGGTTCCAGTTGAATCCAGAATGACGTCACCCCGGGCTTGCAGCACCCTGATATCGCCATCCGGGCGGATAATACGATGCTGGTATTCGAACGACTTTGGTTGGGCGATCACGTTCCGAATGGTTTCATCCACCCGGTCACGATCATCGGGATGCACCATATCCAGAAACCCTTGATAGGAATTGTTGAATTCATCCAGGTCAATGCCAAAAATTTCATACAACCGGTCCGACCAGGTCAGCCTATCTGTAACCATATTCCATTCCCAGGTGCCGAGACGGGCGATCCGATGGGCTTCGGCCAGCTGGCGCTGAATGATTTCCAGTTCTTCCTGGGCGCGCCGGCGTTCCATGACGCGCCCAACTTGAATCCCAATGTTCGCAACGATATCAAGGAAGGGTTGATCTGGCGGCATAGCCCGATCGGTGAAAAATTCCATGACCGCAACCACTTCGTGTTGGATCTGAACCGGAAATGCAAACGCGGCTTTCAACCCTGCGGCTTTTGCTTCGGCTGCACGCAGGAAACCTTTCACGGAAATATCCTCCACCCAGACCGGCTTGCCGCTCTCAAAGACTTTGCCGGGCAGGCTGGCGCCGATTGGAAATTGGGTTTGGCGGGTGACCTGAATGAAGGCCTGGTAACGTTCAGGATCCCTGGTGAACCAGACTGGCGTTGGCTGTAAAACCAGCCTGCCGTCATTGGCCGGTATATATACGTGGCCAACGGGCCAACGCGTATATAAACAAATCTTGGTCAGAACAGTTTGCATGACCTCCGGCACAGAGGCGGCTTCATTGGCGGCAATGGCAGTCTCGGATAGCAATTGAATCCAATCAGCCCGCTGAGAGATTGCTTTGTTCAGGCGTTCATCCAAATGATGAAGCTCCTGGCTGGTATGAATGCGATCCAATGCAGTGGACAGGCTATTGGCGGCAATCCTGATCAAGGGAACAATCCGGGAATTGATCACCTGGTCAGGCCAAAAGAGCACTTCGAGCACACCAAACGGCCCCAGCTCGCCAGTAAGGGGAGCGCTGATCGCCTTCAGTGCAGGTTCGCCCGGTAAACCGGTGACTGGCCGATCCGGACGGTCGCCGCCAACTTCCGATAGCACGATCTCGGAATTTGTCAGAGCCTGGTCAGCCAGCGTATATTGACGCCCAATACGAACGGGCTCGCCATCCTTTGGAACACAAGCTCCTGCGAATGCGGCCACCTGAAAGGTATCGGTATCGGACTCCAGAACAAGGATGCGGCAACAGGCACACGAGAGCGATTCGAAGATGGTTCGAACATATACGTCCATCAGCGTGGGCGAGGCGGTTTCGTTTAAAATCACCTGACTCAGCCTGGTCAGGGTGGATAGCAGCGGGTCGGTCCGGCCTGGCTGGTCAAGCTCCTGTTTGTGTTCTGGGTAATCTTTCATAAGCCTCTCAATCGATTATTGCCTGGAAAGTTCATATCGGGCCTGTGCCCCGGTATTCTATTATCTTACGAACTCCGGGCAAATCTGGGGTAAACTCCAGAGATTCCCAAAGAACCAGGTAGATATCTTATCATCGTGCTTATTTTCGGGCTACTCCTGGCCGCTAATGGCGGCCAGGTAGCGTTCAGCGGAGCGTTTCACGGCTTGTTTGCCATTTTGCAGAACGACGCGATCCCACCAGCCACCATAAATGCGATCGAATTCGAAAGGTTCAACAGACGCAAGAATCTGGCGGATTTTGGGGGCCGGCAAGGGGATCAGGTTCGGATAACTATACATGAAACTGACATATCGCCGGTCAGGAACAACCTGGAGGGTATCGCCAGTTAGAAGAGCCCCGAGCCCGCCGGCGCCGGCAGACCAATGTAAAACAGTACTCCCCGAAAAATGGCCTCCACAACGGATCAGGGTCAGCCCAGCGCTAAAGGGGTGGGTGTCGCCCTGCCAGAACCGAATGTGGGAATCCGAACGCATCACCCATTGGCGGTCATCGGCGTGCAAATAAATTGGGCAATCGAAAACGTGACTCCACTCCACCATTAAATCGTAGAAATGAGGGTGAGAAATCGCAATTGCGGCAATGCCGCCTAAGGAATTGATCAGGGCAACAGCCGGTTCATCGATCAGACTGATGCAATCCCAAAGCAAATTGCCTTCAGGATGCTGCACAAGCAGGGCGCGCTGGCCGATCGCAAAGGATGGTGAGGTACCGATACCCGTCAATCCGGGTTCCTGATGCCGGATAAGATGATGGTGGTTTGACCGGAGTTCATCCATGGTCGTCCATTGTTGGCCAGACAGGCCAACATACTGGCGCTCGTCCTCGCAAATCAGGCAGCGCTCGGGCGGCGCAGCGCTCGCCTGATACTGAACCCCACAGGTTTTACAGATATAATTTGTCATGGTCAACCTTCGAAATCTCTATTGAACATCCGCCGGACGATTTCCTCATCTAATCGCTTGAAATCATAGAATCTATGGTAAGACGGCAAGCGATAATACCAGCCTCGCCAATATACAATAGCCATTTTGTCCCCACGATGATTTGGCGAGAGAACCATTCAATGAATGGAAATGCGAGTGTTCTGCTCGGATTTTACCCCTATTCAGACCGATTTGTCCATATGACAGGTTGGGTCTTCCGGAATTTCTGTGGTGGACAGAAGATGTGGGGGTAATTTTCGGGCTTTGCCCGAAAATTACCCCCACAGATAGCCTCGGCCACAGTCCCAAAGATCCATTCGAGTTATCTGGTGGAGCAGAGTTTAATAAAGTCCAGAAGACCAGGAATCTGGTGTGTGAGCCGGGCAACGCCTGGCCCGGGGATTGAATTTTGACATATTCCCAGGCCGATCCAGGAGAAACTTATGGCTGATATCGTTGTTATTGGCAGTATCAATATGGACCTGGTTGTAAAAACTAAATCAATCCCTGCGCCTGGGGAGACGGTGAGCGGAGAAGATTTACGCCTAATCCCTGGTGGTAAAGGCGCCAACCAGGCAGTTGCTGCCTCCCGCTTGGGCGTTTCAGTCGATCTGGTTGGCAGGGTGGGCGGGGATGCTTTTGGGAAAACCCTGATCGCAGAACTGGAAGCGCAAGGGGTCGGCGTCGATTACATCCAGCGGGATGTGCATGCCGCCAGCGGAACAGCGCTAATCGTGGTGGATGCCAGTGGGGAGAACAGCATCGTTATATCTCCAGGTGCGAATGGACGAGTTTCGCCATTTGATGTCGATCGAGTGGAAATGCGGTTGGCGGGAGCGAAAATTCTGCTGCTGCAACTCGAGATCCCTGTGAAAACGGTGGCCCACGCGCTTCAATTAGCCCAAAAACATGGCGTTAAAACGATTCTGAACCCTGCTCCGGCCGGTGATTTGTCGCCAGAGATGTATGCCGGTGTGGATATCCTGGCGCCGAACGAGACGGAACTGGCGGCCCTGACCGGGGTCCAGCTGGATGGCCGCGAATCGATCGAAACCGCGGCGAAGCTATTGTTGGAACGCGGGCCAAAGATGGTGGTCGTGACTCTGGGAAGCAAAGGGGCATTCCTGGCGAGCCGGGATGAACGTGCCTTCCTGCCGGCGTTCGAAGTTCAGGCAGTGGATACCACTGCCGCGGGGGATGCATTTATCGGCGGTCTGGCAGTCGCCTGGATGAAAACGGGGGAGTTGAAGCGGGCAGTGCGGTACGCCAACGCCTGCGGCGCCCTGGCCGCCACACGGTTTGGGGCCCAGCCGTCGCTACCCAGCGGTCAACAGGTCGAGTTGTTGCTGGCAGCCAATCTTGATCCATGAGTGCGCATTAAAACACTCATTGGGAATTCCTGGGACGCTCCCACAGAATTTGCCGAAGGCCCCGTTAAAAGTCAAACGGGCCCCAGAAGGGGCCCGTATTTGCTCATTGTGATGCGATTTTATTCTTTTACAACCGGACTAAGAACCAAACCATCCAAAATCATTTCCAGCGCCATGGTATGGCTGCAACGTTCTCGTGTCTGGAAGAAGTCACAGTCGCATTGCCACTCACCATTCTCAAAATGAACCGTATGAGGGTTATTTTCTCCCTCAAATGTGACTTTGAGCAGATCAATGCGAATTCGGTCGCGTTGCTCGGAATAGCGTTTCGCCTTTTCGATTTTACCAATCATGCCGTAATCCATAACATATAGTCTCCTTTCAAAAGAGGATATAACAGAAAAGGCACGCGCGCCGCGTGCCTTTTGGGTTAAGCGAATGTAAAATTTTTTGGTTCAGACACTCGCATGATGGTTTATCCGTCCAGTGTTTTTCTGGCATTTAACCGGTCGATGCAGCGAATTGAACTGCTCACAACCGTTTATTTCCCATTCAGTATAAGCCGAGTTTGTCCGAAAGTCAACAGAGATTTTCGGAGTTTTTGGGGAAATCCTGCGGTGGCACCCTATTTTTTTGTCTTGGTAAAGCCCTGTCGGGTAAGTACAGGATGTCCTGTAGCAGCAATAGCAACGATCAGCGCCGCCCGGTTTCATCCTTCAAAATCAAATTAAGGATGATACTTACAATGCTGACCACCAGGGCACCAAAGAAGGCGGACCAAAATCCCGAGATCGTCAGTCCCCAACCGAATTGTGTACCGATCCAGCCGGTCAGGTAAAACAATAACGTGTTGATCAATAAGGTTCCCAGACCTAACGTCAGGATGATGAGCGGGCAGGTCAGCAGCAACAGAAGCGGTCGCAACAGGGCATTCAGCAGGCCGAATACAAGCGCCAGCAGTACAATAGCAAGCCATTGTTCAGAAAGGTTAGTGCTGACCTGGATCCCGGGCACTACCATTACAGCAGCGTAGAGAGCAATGGCGTTAATAACCCAGCGGATGATAAACTTATTCATTCGGAGGCTCCTTTTGTGGGTAGAGGTGCAGTCTGAGCACCTGGACCATGCCTGAAATTTGTGGAGAGTTAGGCTTTGGATATACGCTTATTTCATCTGTTTCACGGTCGGGCCTGAAAAATGGCCTCGGATCTTATTTGGTTCTTTCGTGGCACCACCCAGGAATGCCAAAGACCCTTTTATTTGAAGTGATCTTCAAATTATTATTTGAAGCGATCTTCAAATTTCTATTTGAAGCGATCTTCCATCCAGATCAAGGTCTGGTGGGCGCTGAAGCCGGCCTGCTGGATAGCTTCGGCGGCACGGCCGGCCGGATAATCCAGGGACAATGTGCGGCGGCGACCATAGTGCTGGCGGACATAGACGAGCAAATTGGTGGCCGCCAGGTCTTCGAGTTCGGGACGGGGTGCCAGCCAGAGGTGGTCGGCATGGCCGGTGGATGCAACCTTAGACAGTACCCCCAATAACTGGCCATTCTGCATTGCGCTCCATTGGCGGACGTTGAGCTGAGTGAAAAAGCGATAAAGCGCGCCGGACCAACCCGGGCGCAAATCTGCCATTTTAAGCGGCATATGCCAGGTCAGTTCAGGAGGATAATTAATGAGCAACCAGGCCTTTTGAGCCTTCCAATCTCGACTGCGGCGTGGCCCAAAATGGATATTAACATCCACAGCAGGCTGGGGCACATTCGCCTGGCTGTGCCAGGATGTGCGGCGAGCACGTTCTTTGAAACCCAGGGACTGGTACAGATTGGTAGCGGCTGCATTCTCTTCTCGGACGTGCAGCCAGGTGGACCTGGCGCCTCGCTTGCGAGCGTACTCAATCCCACAGGCCGTCAGCATCTTGGCGATCCCGCGCTTGCGGTACTCGGGATGAACAGCAACATTCGCAATCAGATAATAGCGTTCGCTGTGAACGCTGAATGGGATCAAGGACAGGTTGCCAACCAGGCGCCCGTTCTCCTCCCAGACGTAGCCGGTCGATGGCAGGCTGGAAACATCGACGGCAGCAGCAGCCCAACGCAGGTAGCGCGGGTTATCGGCTGCAAAACGCATTTGCTGGAGATAACGCCGCCCATCTGCATCGATGGTGTCTGAAAAACATAGTTCTACCAGATCAGCGACGTGCCTGAGATCGCGCTGAGCGTTGAATGGTCGAAGATGGTCTGGCATGCCGGGTACCATGAGATGTTGGGTAAGAGTTGCCATTTCTATAGCTGCCAATCCGGAACAACAAGCACGATAACAAGTTAATTTGGCCAGGTTCAAATATCCCCTGACAAGCCTGACGGATTCCCAAGCTGGAGATCAATGATCCATTGTACCTCAGTCGAGCCCATTTGGATGTTCTTGGCTCATCGGAATTCCTGTGGTGCTACCCCCAAATCTGGGGCCCTCCCACAGAGTTCTCCACGCCCTTCCGACACCTGAGCGTCGGAAATATTGCCGAAATAAGGTGTCAGCATGGGCAAACGCCCACGCTGGCCGATACGATCCACAATCCGTCTTTCCCTTGCGCCTCACGGCTTGCGGCTTTACAATATTCAAACAAGTGTTCTGAAAAATGCTTTCAGCTGCTCGGGCTTGATTAAATATTATCGGCAAAATGGGTTTGCGTGGGAGCGCACGCTCCATGCACACCCATTTTGCCACGAAGTCAAAGGGCGGCCTCATCCAACTCCAGGTGATACATGGCTTTAGATTTTCAGCAAGTGCGAATACAAATTCAGGCTATGGGCGAGAATGCGCCTGCCCGGCAGCAGATTTTGGCTGACAAACGCAACAAGGCCTGGGATCTGTTGCAGGCTTATCAGTTGGAAGTTGATCAACTGCGCTCGAAAGTCCAACGGGTGGCCAGCAACTATGACCCCAATTTGCGCTGTGCGCGACCGGTTGATGCGACGGTTCGCGCGCCTGAAAGCCTGATGGCCCGTGGGGAATTGCCGGACGTTCCGGAACGGATAACGATATTGGCCGCGGACGGCTCACAAATTGCTCCAGACCGCCACCAAGAAGTCAATTATTGCCTGATTAATGTGGGTGCGATTCAGATGGTCCAGGGAGATCCGCAACCGCCGGTGACCTCGACGGACAGCCGGCTGCTTTATGACGAGGATCTTTATACGGCTTATGGCAGGATTACGGATGAGACGGTCTCCCTGCAGCGCGACCTGAACGAACGCAAAATTCTGGCCGAGCTGGCCAGAACAGCGTCCCGTCCGATGGTCACGTTTACGGATGGCCCGATGGAATTGTGGGGCGTCAAAGAAGGCGATAGCGCCGGAGATTATCGCCAGAGCCTGGACGTTTATAAAAACTCGCTGAAAGAGCTGTACGAATTAGGCGCAACCACCGCTGGATACGTGGATAAGCCGGCTGCCGACCTGGTCGTGCGTTTGTTGGAGATTGCGGCGACGCCCGAATCGGAGCTTCCGGATATTAAGCGAAACCGGCCGCTGCGGGGGGTCACGGATGTGGAGCTCTATACGGAAATCTTACAGTCTGGCGAGCGTTCGGCGGTTTTTGCGATGCAGTCGAAATCGGCGGCCAATTACCAGGATCAGCTGGCGCTGCATTTTTTCTATCTAAATGTAGGCCGGATGGGCAAGCCCTGGTTGGCGCGGGTCGAAATCCCCGCCTGGGTGGCCGCTGACGACGAAATGCTTGATCAGCTACACGCCGTGCTGGTGTACCAGTGCCGTATCATGGGATCCAGGCCTTACCCTTACCTGCTTCACCGGGCGCATGAAGCGGCGGTGGTCAGCCTGCAGGAAAAAGACCAGGTCACTCAAATGATCTTGTATGAACTGCGGCGGCAAGGGGTGCCGGTTGGACAGGTTTCGAACAAGCAGGCTGCCAAGAACCTTGGCGGTCGTTCCAGTTATCAAACCAGACCGAGGTGAAAACTATGACGGCGATTGAAATTGGCCGGCTGCTGCGAGCCGGTACAGGCGGTTTTGTGGTCGGGTGCCGGGTAAACCAGCTGGAAAGCCCTTCTTTCGGGGCGTTGGTGCGAGTCCCATTGGAGAACGGCTACCAGATCTATGGGTTGATCTACGATATTCGGATCGATGATGATGGACTGGTCCGACAACTGGTGACTGCCGAAGCAATGGATGAAAATGTGATCGCAGATAACCGGATCAACCGGAATGTCCCGATCGAGATGAGCGTATTGAGCGTTGGCTATCGCCAGGGTCAGCAAATTTTGCACCTGCTGCCGCCGCGACCGCCGCTCAGCCTGGATGTGATCTATTTGTGTGAGCCGGATGAAATCTGCCAGTTTGCGTCACCGGGGCGGTTCGGTTATTTCCGGCATGTGCTGCGGTCGAACGACTTGCCGACCGGCGAATTGTTGGCAGCCCACCTGCGCCAGGCCAATCAGGCCCACCTGGCGGCCGGCAATGGGACCTGGGGAAAACTGGCGACCCAGGAGTTGATCGTGCTGCTGCGGGATGACTATCGGGCTTTGATGGATGTGCTCGGCGCCCTGCAGGATGCCCTGGCAGTTGGATCATTCTAAAGGGGAGTTGGGATCATGATGGATGCAAATATGAAGCAGGCAATCGGTTATATTGTTGGCGGAGGATTGAAGGAAAATCTGCAGGTTCGGCTGACCATCCCGGCCCAACAGGTCCAGGAAGGCGGCTTTGTGGTGGTTGAAAGTGGGGACTGGTTGTTCTATGGCCTGGTGACGGATCTGCTGCTGGGCGCGACCGATCCACGCTTCGCCGACGAGCAATCTGAGCTCCGGTTGGCCCCGGACCTGGCCCAACTGCTGCACGGACAGACACTTTTTACGAACCTGGAGGTACTTCCAGCCCTGATGCTGGAACGCGGCCCTGATCCAGCTTCTGAGGCCTATGAAGTCTGGCGGTCCGAGATCGAAGCCGGTCTGAAGGATGAGCCGCGGCCGGTGCCGGTCAAAACGGTGCCGCCTCACCATGCACGGGTACGCCTGGCCAGCGCCGGCGACATTGCCGAGATTTTCGGTAAATCCGATCAGAGCGGAAATTTCGTCATCGGGTACACCCGCGAGCAAGGACACCCGGTTTGCCTGAATTTGGAGAAATTTGTCCAGCGCTCTTCCGGCGTGTTTGGCGCCACCGGAACGGGCAAATCCTTCCTGACCCGGATTGTGCTGGCTGGCCTGATCCAATACAACCGGGCGTCCGTCCTGGTCTTCGATATGCATAACGAATATGGTTTTGACGATACCGCCTCAGATACCGGCAGACGGGTGATCGGCTTGAAGACCAAATTCGCCAGCAAGCTGAGGGTGGTCGGTTTAGGACGGGGCGCCATGATCCGGGGCAAGGCTCCTGACTTCACCCTGGAAATCGCTCAATCCGACATTTTGCCCCAGGATATCGAAATGCTCAGCCGCGAGCTCAATCTGAAGGAGACCACACCAACCACACTGGACGCCCTGGTGGCGTCTTTTGGACGCGATCACTGGTTCACGGATTTCAAGGCAATGAAAGTCGGCGCCGTGATCGAGGATGACAATGGCAAGAAGATACCTGCTCCAGATAGTGTAGCAGCCTGGGCGAACTCGACCGGGGTAAATGTCATGGCGGCCGAGGGTTTGCATTCCAAAATGGGCCGGATGTTCCGCCTGCCCTACCTGGTTGAGCGGCCAGCCGCGGACACGGTCAGTGAAATCATCAAGGCATTGGAAGCCGGCCAGCACATTATCCTGTCATTTGGGGCGCATGAGAGCGACCTGGACTACCTGCTGGTCAGCAATTTATTAACCCGCCGCATCCGCCAGGCCTGGGAAGAGCGGACCAATCACTTTCGCAGCCAGGGCGAAGGCGAGCCTCGTCCACTGGTCATCGTGGTCGAAGAGGCGCACAAATTGCTCAACCGGGAGATGGCCTCCCAGACAACTTTCAGTACGATCGCCCGCGAGCTGCGTAAATATTACGTCACACTATTGATTGTCGACCAGCGCCCGTCGCAAATCTACGATGAGGTCATGTCCCAACTCGGGACGCGGGTCTCGGGCTGGTTGGGCGATGATGACGATATTCGGGCGGTCCTCTCAGGGTTATCCGGTAGAGATGCTCTGCGGGGCATGCTGGCCCGCCTGCAGCCCAAAGAAGAGGTATTACTCCTGGGATGGGGGATGCCAATGCCACTGCCAGTCCGTTCTCGGCGATATGACGACGCATTCTGGTCCGGGCTTTTGGGGAAGGCCAATCGCGGCTCTTCGGATCGCAGCGAATCGCAAATTTTAAAGGAACTAGGTTTTTAGCAATGTTCTCCTGATGCGGGTTCTGTGGGAAACCGGGTGTGAGAGTCCCAGGTCAGGGGTATCACCTCAAAGGCCACCGGATTCAGAGTTAACGACGCACCAGGTGGGCGGGGCACACGACCGTACCCACACTCATTTACTAGTGAACCAGCAGACGGATCACATGGCAGAAAGGTGAAATCATGCGATATCAATCCTTGCCTGGGGGCGGACGAATCCCGGTCATTGGTCTTGGCACCTGGAAAATGGGCGGCGGGTCATCGCCGGATTATTCCCAGGACGATAAAGCCCTGCGAGGCCTGCGGGCGGCCCTGGATATGGGATATACCCATATCGACACGGCAGAGATGTACGCGGATGGGCATACCGAGGAACTGGTCGGACAGGCGCTGAAGGACTACAATCGTTCAGAGCTGTTCATTACTTCCAAGGTGTGGTCCAGCAATCTGGCTTACGGGGCCGTCTTGGGAGCGTGCCAGGGCAGCCTGGAGCGCCTGCAGACGGATTATCTGGATCTTTACCTGATCCACTGGCCCAACGGTGGGATTCCATTGGAGGATACTTTTCGCGCTTTGAACGAACTGGTCCACAAAGGGCTGGTAAAGCATCTTGGGGTCAGCAATTTCAACCTGGAGCAGCTCGGGCAGGCGCGCCGTTTGAGCGAGACGCCTCTGGCGACCAATCAAGTGCCCTACAGTCTATATAATCGGCGCTATGCGGATAACGGGGTATTGGCAGCCTGCCAGGAGGCCGGAGAGATTGTGACCGCCTATACGCCCATTGAAAAGGGCCGGGTGCTCGGTGATACGGTAGTGAGCGCGATCGCCGAAGAGATCGGCGCAAGCCCGGCGCAGGTTGCATTAGCCTGGCTGCTTAATCAGCCTGGAGTGATTGCCATTCCGATGTCCATGAACCCCCGGCATCTCGAGCAAAATTTGAAAGCGGCCGACCTGGAATTGGAATCTGCGGCTATGGCCAGGCTGAATAGCCTGACAGGGTCACAATGGTAAAGTAATGCCCGATTTGGGGGCTGCGTGGCGAGTGGCCGCTCGCCACGCAGCCCCCAAATCGGGGAAATTGCAGGTGTTTGAATATTTGTCGGGGGGGAGTGGAGGTAGAGATGGCAGGGTTTGATTGGGACTTATACGGCGCAGTCAGCCAGTTCGCCCGGCTGGCCCATCATTTTTCGGAAGGGGACCTTGAGAAACCCTGGGCCTGGCAGGATTACGATGATGGCGTCCGGCACGCTTTCTTTCGCACCTATGAGGAATTAAGGGAGCTGGCCGCGGTGGAAGCGGCCAGCCGGGCCCAGAACGGCAAGCCGCTCAGCGTCGCCCAGCGCATCCTGGCCCAATATCACGGCGGGTATCGCGATTTGCAGGCTATTATGATCGGTTTGTCCGATCAAGATGCAGCCAGCGAACCCGAAGAGGGCGCCTGGCCTGTGCGCCAGGTCGTGGCCCACGTGATCCAGGCCGAGAGAACGTTCCTGGCCATCACTCAGGATGCTCTGGAACGCGTTCGCAGCCATGACGGCCGTCCACTTGAGATGAGCGATGAAGCCTACGAGAACTTCATTCGGGGTGACCGGCTGGATGACTTGCTCGAAGCGGGAGCGCCCCTGTCTCAATTGATGGCCTATTACAATGATCTGCACGAACGGGTTATGGCGGCCTGCGTTGATATACGCGATGAAGAGCTACAGACACCATGCGTCTACTGGGAAAGTAAGCCCATGCCGGTCCAGTTCCGGCTGCTGCGCTTCGACTCGCATTTGCGCCAGCACACGATCCAGGTTGAAAAGACTCTGGTGGGAATCGATCGCGGCCCCAGCGAGGCGCGGCGCTTGATCCGGATCCTGTACGCGGCGCTGGCCGAGGCGGAAGCCGCATTTATCGGGTTTGAGCCTGAAAGTAAGCGTGTACAGGCTCTGGCGCGGGGCCTGGCAGCCAGGACGGAAGAAATCCGGACGGCGGTGGCGAGTTTTTGAACCCAGGAGAAAGCATGTCCGCATTACCCCCTGATCCAAGCCAATATTGTTCTTTGTTAAGCGCTCAGGCCGGCGAAGCTTTAATCGGCACGGCCTCCCAGGCAAGCACCTGGCTGTTGCTGGAGTATCGCGGCATCTGGGGGGCGAAAGCTTTTGATGAGGCTTCTCTGCCGCAAGCGGTCAAAGAACATCTTTCCCGGGCGCTTAAACAGCTGCCCGGAGCAAAACTGCAATTGATCAGCCACCATGCCCGGGCCACCCATACGGGGATCGCATTTTTCATGGGGCAATCCAGAGATCGCGAGCCGAGACTGTACGAGTATCATTTCAGTTCCTATGAAGGGCTTCTGGATCTGGATATCCCGGGCGTTTTGGACGGAAATCAGCCGGCTATTTTGCGCGAGCGCCCGCTCATCCTGGTCTGCACCAACGGCCGGCGGGATGCCTGCTGTGCGCGCTGGGGAATGCCAACCTATATGGCGATGGTTGAAGCCGCCGACCGGGCGCATTTGGATGCGGAAGCAGTCTGGCAGACGACCCATGTGGGCGGTCACCGGCTGGCTCCCAATGTGGTGAGCTTACCGGCGGGATTGTATTATGGGCGCGTCCAGCCCGAGGATAGTCAGGCTCTGATCGAATATATCCTCCATGATGAGATCCTGCTCGAGAAGTTGCGCGGCCGCAGCTGTTATCCGCCCGTCGTTCAAGCCGCCGAGCACATGCTGCGCCAGGAAACCGGGCGCCTGGATGTGGGAGCGTTCGGTTTGGTGAATGCGGCCCGGGAAGAATCCAACCTCTGGGAGGTCCGTTTTCGCGAGACGAACAACGATCGGCTACATCAGCTTACCCTGTCCGAGGATGTGGCAACGACTCAGATCCGGCAAAGCTGCGGCAAAGAGAAAACCGCGCCAATGGTAACCTATCATTTGGTGAAGTTCAGTTCGGAACGTTTAGACAACTAGAATCGATTAATTTTGGTATTCTTGGGAATTTCTGATGTGGGGTTCTCTCACAGCGTTCCCCAAGGAATCTGCTTATTGGGCAACCTGAAGAAAGGAAGCGTGAGATATGGCTGGAGAACTCATTCTCGCAACCGATCAGGGGGTCGTCGTTTGTGAAGCGGGAGGGCCGGAATGGCAAGTCATCCGCCGGGGGCTTGAAGTTGAATCGGCTACCAGCGTGATCGCCAGGGAAGGCGTGATCCTGGCAGGCACGCGGCGAGGGATCTTCCGTTCGGACGATCTTGGCCGAACCTGGCTGCCCACCCAGAACGGCCTGGGGAAGGCGATCGTACGCTGGTTAGCTTATCATCCCGGGATTTCGGATTTTGAGCTGGCCGGCGTGGAGCCGGCGGGAATCTATCTGTCGCGCGATGGCGGCGAGCATTGGTCTGGCAGCCCGGCAGTGGACGAACTGCGTCGCCGGCTTGGATGGTATTTACCGTACTCGCCGGAGGCCGGCTGTGTGCGTGGTTTTGCGATCCATGGCAGCCGGATTTATGCGGCTGTTGAGGTCGGGGGTGTCCTGCGCTCGGACGATTATGGCCAAACCTGGGCGCTGGTAAACGGCGGAAGCGCGGGCTCTGGGTCGAACGTGCATCCGGATGTGCATTCCATCGTCATTTCTCCAGTTGATGGGGATCGCATCTATACGCCTACAGGCGGGGGTTTCTACACCTCACGGAATGGCGGATCAAGCTGGCAAGTGCTGGTTCCCGATTGCTATTGCCGGGCGATGTGGCTGGACCCCGCCAATCCGGAGCGGATGCTGTTGGGCATCGCTGAAGGGGTCGATCGAAATGGGCGGATCGCGAGCAGCGAAGACGGCGGTAGAAGCTGGCAGCCGGCTGTTGATGGCCTGCAGGTACCCTGGGTTCACCACATGGTCGAACGGTTCGCACAGGCCGGTAAGTGGCTGCTGGCCATCCTGTCCAACGGCGGGGTTCTGCAAGCGGAAATTCCTCCCATCTCACAGCCCTGGTCTTGGGAACCGGTATTGGAGGCTGTCAAATATGTGCGAGCAGCCAGTTTAATGAGCCAGGTATCTGGCAAATTTGAATGAGGAATATGCAAAACAGGAGCGTTGGGATGGATATCCTAACGCCACCTGTTACGCCATACAGTGCAGACATAGGCTGAGTAGTTGGGCAATGTCACTTCAAGAATGACTCCGAATTTTGGGTGTGTGGCAGACGGTTGCCTGCCACACACCCAAAATTCGGGTTAACCTTAATAAATAGGAGATTGTCAAGGCAGTCGCTGAGACAGGAGGAAAACCAGATGGCTGAAATCGTTGGTAAAGTGGCCCTCATCACCGGGGGTGGCTCAGGAATAGGGCGAGGCATTGCCAAAGCGTTAGGCCAGGCCGGCGCCCGGGTGGTTGTCTGCGGGCGGCGTAAAGAGGGTCTGGATCAAACGGTCCGGGCGATCAGGGAAGCAGGTGGAGATGGCCAGGCCGTTCAGGCGGACGTTTCAATTGAGAGTGAAGTCGATCGTTTGGTAAAGCAGGTGTACAACCTTCACGGTTCCATCGATTATCTGGTGAACAACGCCGGGATCGACGGCGGGGCCGCCATTCATGAACACTCGATCGAGGAATGGGATCGAGTCATGGCTATCAATTTGAGGGGACCATTTCTAATGTCTCGGGCCGTTTTGCCGGGGATGCGTTCCCAGGGCTTTGGGCACATCATCCAGATCAGTTCAGAATCCGGGATCGAATTTTACCCGGGGAATGGAGCTTATGGGGTTGCCAAACACGCTTTGAATGCCCTGAGTGAATTTATCCAACGCGAAAATCAAGATTACAATATTCGAGTTGATACGATTTGCCCGGGGATGGTGATCTCTGAAATGACAGAGAATGAACCGGCGCTGAACTTTGAACGCTGCCTGACACCAGAAGATATCGCTGACCTGGTCCTCTGGCTGCTTACCAGGAGACTCAATATTAAGATTGGCACCCCCATATTGATCCAGACCATGCTCAACCCATGGGAGCAAGCATGAAACTGGCGACATTGTGTTACGTCAGGCGCGGTGAACAGACTTTGATGGTTCATCGCATCAAAAAAGCCAATGATATGCATCAGGGGAAGTGGAATGGTTTGGGCGGCAAGCTGGAACCGGGTGAATCGCCGGAAGAATGCGCCCGGCGGGAGATATTCGAAGAGGCTGGACTTGAAGTAAGGACTTTAACCTGGAAAGGTATTCTGACATTTCCTGGTTTTGCGAATGACGAGGATTGGTATGCGTTCGTGTTCCTCGCCAGCGTTCAGGATGGACGCCTGATCGAGTCGCCTGAAGGTGACCTGAGGTGGGTGGATAAGCGTGATTTATTGGGACTTAACCTGTGGGAAGGAGACCGAATTTTTATCCCCTGGCTGGATCGTCCAGGCGTCTTTTCGGGAAAATTCGCTTATTCGGACGGAAAACTGGTCGATCACTGGGTTGAATTTTACGATTGAGTCCCCGGTCCAACACCCGGCCGATTCGGATTTTTGGTAATCTGTGTGGCGGTCAGAGCGGAATGGATCTGAAAGAATTATGGAATGGATCGCAGGTCACTTGCTGGTGGCTTTAAGAAGGCTGCGGAGGGCAGGCAGCGGGCGCTGGTTCGGCTGGTTGTATGAGCGCACGGGGCGCTGGCTGCCGGGACGCAGGTTGTGGGAATCCGACAAGTTGGTGGTTATCGAACATCCCCGCCCGGTTGACGCATTTCACGCCTTGTTGATCCCGAAGCAGGCCATCGCGGGTTTACAGGATGTCCAACCCGACCATGCCGACCTCTTATTCGAAGTGATACAAATCGCCGGGAAGTTGGCCGGCGCGTATGGATTGCAGCATTACAAAATTGTGGTTAACGGCGGCGCTTATCAGGAAATCCCGCAGCTCCACTTCCATATGATTTCGGATGAAGAACCCGCAACTACGAAGTGATAGAGCAGTTAGATTGTTTAAAAAGTGAAATCCCGATCCGAATCTCTAGAAAGAGATCTGGACCGGGATTTTTAAACCCCAATACTGGAAGGGCAATTAAGGCTGGCTGTTGTAGGCGTTGTAGATATTCAATACCTTGTCGGCATAATAATAGCCAACGTTCATCGGTCCGTAGGACATAAGTGCATCCCTGAAATTGCTATGACGTTGGTAAAGTTCTGCCAGCATTTTCGTTCCATAAGCGATGTTGAACTCCGGATCGTACAACTCACTGGAGCTGGGCCTGTCCCGGAAGCAAGGGCCATTGATGCACATGAAATCCGCGGAGCGGCCATCTTTCGGCATCACTTGCATCAAGCCGACTGCGCCGCTCTTTGAATACGCCTGAGGGTCGCCGCCGCTCTCCTGCCAGATCACGGAAGCAATTAAATCCGGGGGCAAGTTGTACTGAGCGGCATAGCCGGTGATCAGATCGCACCACTGTTGAATCTTGGGGGGAAACGGTCATTGATCCCGCACCCGATTGGGGTGGCTGGCTGGCTGGTAGCCGCCTCTGCGGGCTGCTCCGCCGACAAATCCGATAGAGCCGGGATGGATGCGTCCGATTGGGCAGGTGGGAGCGCCAGAGAAGATCCAGCGGCTGTTGGGAAAGTCATCCCAGCCGTAATCAGGAATAAGAATATAGCCAGGGCACTACTGCTGACCAATGCACCGGGAATAACGAGCCGAGGTCCGACCATTGAAAATCTCCGTAGATTAATGAATTCGCCTGTGTCCAACTGTAATCAATTGGCTTACAAGTTAATCGGCCGACAATGTGGATCCACTGAAGTGGTTTCGTAAAGCTGGTATGGTCTAAGAAATCCTTGAACAAGTTTGTCTACACCAAAATGTTTGATTGGCTCTTCCGGAATCTCTGTGGGAGGGTCCCAAATTTAGGGGTATCACCACCGGAATTCTGGAAGAGCGGTTTGATTATGTACCCAGATTTAATTGAGTAATGGTAGAATAGAACGCACGTTCTATTACTGGGTCGGGGGACATAATTAGAACAAAAAAGCTATTGCCTCTTGACAAAATAGAATATTTGTTCTATATTATAAACACGATCTGATGTATTGTCAAATGATTGGGTGACGGATTAAGAGAATTTCGGATAGAAAGATTTCAATCAAAGCATTCTTGCGAGGAGGTCAGCTATGACAACCACAAATTTTCGAGGGAGTAATTTTTCGGGTGTCGTAAAGAGAATTCGCTTGCAGCGCGGCCTGGCATTTGGGGTGATCATCATTTCCGCCTTGCTCGCTTTTGAGATTTTCAATTACAGCACTACGGAATTTGCATTGGCCGACCTGTTGGGCGGTTTGAGTTTTATGGGGGTAGGCTGGTCCACCATTTTGGCGATCGCATTTTGTGGAATCGATTTCGCCGGCATAGCCAGGCTGTTCACCCCAGAAGAGGGGGCGGACGAACCCGGTGAGGTGTGGTATTTATTCGGCGCGTGGTTGTTGGCCGCGACGATGAATGCGATGCTGACCTGGTGGGGTATTTCGATCGCGATTCTAAATCACGAGACGCTTGGGAATGCCGTTGTAGCCCGAACAACCCTTCTGCGGGTGGTGCCGATCTTCGTCGCCGTTTTGGTCTGGTTGATCCGGGTATTGATCATCGGAACATTTTCGGTGGCAGGCGATCGCCTCTTCAGCCAGGCTGACCAACGCGTTCGGTCGGGACAAAGAGCCTCGACGAAAGCCCTGGCTCAGAACTCGGCACCGGTGCATTCCCTGGGAACCGGTCGGAATGTTGTCCCCAGGGCTGCTGCGCCAGCCAAGAAGAACAATTACCACCCAGCTCCGAAACCAACGCCGCAGCCCGAACCCAGTTTTACACGCCCTGAACCAACTTATCATCCTGTTTCTCTGGCGGCAGCTCCTAACAACAAATCCGGTTCACAAAACCCAAAGGGAGTCCGTATGTTCGGCAGCCGTCCACCGGCAGGTTCAAAACGCAATTAGCAGACTTACTCCTCCTTGAGCGGCGGCATCGATCTGGGCGACGGTTGCCTGCCATAGCTCGCAAGAACCCCCGGAGCCAGCCCGGGGGTTCTTGTTATCTATATATATTTTCTTTGATATGGCCACATTGATTAAGGTTAGCCCGAATTTTGGGCGTGTGCGGCGGGCAATCGCCCGCCGCACACGCCCAAAATTCGGAGTAATTTTTAATGGGACATTGTTCAAATACTCAGGCCTGAGTAAGGAATTTTGGTGAAATAGGGCTGTGTTGGAGCGGACACCCGCCACGCAGCCCTATTTCGCCTTGAATTCCAGGCATTGGCTTAGTAGCCACGTAGAGTCATTTATTCAAATGATGCCCTTATTGCTCTTCGGATTGGCACTCGCCATCACTTAATGGCAGCCAGACACAGAAGGTTGTTCCGGTTGGCTCGTGAGCAGAAGCTTCAATGGTGCCCCCATGATTATGCACAATCCAATAGGCGATCGATAAGCCCAGACCGAAGCCTTTGCCGTCTTTGCTGCGGGTGCGGGATTTCTCGCCGCGATAGAAACGCTCGAAGATATGCGGCAAATCTTCTTTTGGGATACCCGAACCGGTATCACTGACGGTAAGGCGGGCGCGTGATTCAACCTTGCCCAGACCAACCACAACCTCCCCACCGGGCGGCGTATATTTAATCGCATTCCCAATTAAATTCACCAATACCTGCTTCAGACGGTCTTCATCGCCGCAAACCAGGACCTGGTCGATCTCGCCCAATCGCATGGTGATCCGTCCACTGGCCAGGACGCGCATTTGCTGCATCGCTTCCAAGACCATGGTATCCAATTCGACCAGCCGGCTGGCCAGCGGCAGTTTGCCCGATTCTGCCTGGGCAAGTAAGAGTAAATCTCCCACCAGGCGTGTAAGCCGGTCGACTTCATTTTCGATACCCATTAACGACTCTTCATCGGTGCAGTTCATGCGCCGCATCAAATCTACATTCCCCCGTATCACAGTCAAGGGTGTGCGCAATTCGTGACCAACATCTGCCAGGAAACGGCGTTGGGTGTTAAATAAGCTTTCAACCCGGCTAAGGGTCTGGTTGAAGGCGCGAATCAATTGCCCAATCTCGTCATTGTCAGGGCCATTATAAGGAATACGACGCGATAAATCATCAGCGCGAGTAATTTGCAAGGCGGTTTGGGTGACGGTTTCCAGCGAGGTCAGAGCCTGATGGGTGCTGATCCACCCGGCAAGATTGGCAATCCCCATGGATAATACAACACCGACTAAAAGCACAACCAGCAGAACCCGTTGGGTGGCATCGACCAACGCCAGGCTGGAGGCGACCTGTAAGGTGGCGATCGTGCGGTTACTGAGCTTAAGTGGCACTGTCAGGACCCGCAGACGTACGCTGCCAATCGTTACATTGCGGAAGATCGGCTCGCCGGATAGCAATCCGACGCTATCCAGCGGCTGGCCGAAGCCACGAATATTGGGCGAATCGGCTTGCAGTTGGTTGTCGCGGCCCCAGACCTGGATGTAGACATCGGTTGACAGGTCCAGGGTCGGTAAAATGACTACACTGAGATCTTCCTGGCTCAGGGTGTCAATTTTTGTCGTTCGGATGACATTATCGGCGGTTCGCGACAGGATGTCATCGACCTGATTGGTTAATGTGACGCTGACGGATACGTAAACTGCCGTACCAAACAGCAACAGGATTCCCCCAACAATCGCTGTGTATAAAACTGCCAGACGCGCTCGAAGCGACATATCGGAGGGCTAAGAGGCTTCTCGCAGAACATATCCCATGCCGCGCACCGTATGGAGCAGACGCGGCTCGTCGTCCGTTTCAAGTTTCTGGCGCAGATAGCGGATATATACTTCGATGATATTACTTTCACCGCCAAAGTCATAACCCCAGACGCGATCAAAGATCATATCGCGGGTAAGCACCTGGCGAGGATGACGCAGGAAGAGTTCTAATAGCTCATACTCTTTGGCAGTCAGTGAAATCACCCGATCACCGCGGGATGCCTGGCGTGTGCCGGTATCCAGGGCCAGATCGGCAAAGCGCAGCACCTGCGGACGGCTGGGTTGGGCGCGCCGTAGGAGAGCACGAATACGAGCCAGCAATTCATCCAGATTAAACGGCTTGACCATGTAGTCGTCGGCGCCCATATCCAAACCCTGAATACGGTCATTGACAGTGTCTTTGGCAGTCAGAATCAGAATTGGGACCGGTCCACCAGCCCGCAGTCGCCGGCATACCTCCAGGCCGTCGATCCCTGGCAGCATTAAATCGAGCACAACCAGGTCGGGCGGATTATCGCGAGCGAGCGCCAGGCCGGATTGACCATCAATTGCTGTGTCCACTTGATAACCTTCGTACGCCAGACCGCGGCGCAGAAATTTCAAGATTGCTTCGTCGTCTTCAATTATCAGTATTCTTGCTGTCATAAGCCCTCCTGATTGATTTTAATATACCACAGGCTGGTCAAAGTAAAAAGGCCGTCCGGAGCTTTGAAAAACTCTGTGAGTGTTTCCACCCCAGAAAACACCAAGGAGTTGGCCGGCTGCATCCCAAAAATTGGATGTAAAAACGTATCTACTCAGGCCTGAGCACAAAATACTAGGTCGGAATGGGTGTGGTAGTAGTTACATAAAACGATTAAGTACAAGAAGGGGACCGGTTTGGTCCCCTTCAGGGTTTCAAAGCAAATCAGGAACGAGCTTTAGGCAACTTCGATCACGGCGCCGGCAGCCTCGAGTTTGGATTTCGCATCATTAGCGGCTTCCTTGCTCACGGCTTCCAGAACCTTACCACCGGCGGTCTCAGCCATATCTTTGGCCTCTTTCAGGCCCAGGCTGGTCAGCTGGCGGATCGCCTTGATGACCTCAATCTTCTTGGGGCCGGCGTCCTTGATAATGACGTCGAATTCAGTCTTCTCTTCAACTTCTTCGGCGGCGGCGGCAGGGCTCGCGGCAGCGGCAACTGCAACCGGAGCGGCGGCGGAAACGCCCCAGCTCTCTTCCAGTTTCTTCACCAGCTCAGCAGCTTCGAGGACAGTGAGCGAGCTCAGTTGTTCCATAATCTTGTCAAGATCAGCCATTTTGGTACTCCTTCATTCTCGGTTAGAAAGTATTCTTCAAATTTATTGGTCTGCAGGACGCTCTGACAGCCCTCAGGGCGTCACGCCGGCCTGCGATAATACAAGGTCAAAATAATGCGATCATCCCTGAGGAGTGATCAAGCTGCGGCTTCAGCAGTATCTTTATCTGCATAAGCCTGGATAACGGCAGCCAGTGAACGAGCCGGTTCGGCCAACGTGCGGACCAACTTGCTGGCGGGCGCCATGATGGTGCCGAGCAACTGAGCGCGCATAACTGGCAATGGCGGCAAGTCGGCCAGGGCCTTGATTTCAGCGGCGGTAATGGGTTTGTCGCCCAGGTACCCGCCTTTGATCTTCAAAAACTCCGACGATTTAGCGAACTCGGCCATGACTTTTGCCATGGCGGGAGCATCTTGGAATGCAAAACCGACTGCAGTGCTGCCTTCCAGTAAATCTTCGGGGAGCTCCCAATTCAGGTTCCGGAATGCCACTTTACCAAGGGTGTTCTTGACGATGTGGAATTCTCCGCCTGCTTCGCGCGTCTTGCTACGGAGTTCGTCGAGTTGTTTCATGCTTAAGCCGATGTATTCCGTCACAACCATCGCCCGGCTCGCTTGCATCCATTCGGTGTATTGGGAGACGATATCGTCTTTACGCTGCTTTGAGATAGCCAATGTTACTTCACCTCCTTCCAAAAAGGGTTTTGTTTGGCTCTTTGGGAATTACTGGGGTTGTATCCCGGATTTTGGGGGTGTGAGCGTACGTCCGCACGCTCACACCCCCCAAATCCGGGAACTCTCACAGAGTTTCCGAAAGACCCATTTGTTTGGTTCCAATCGGAGGCTGGGATTTTCTGAAAAATGCTCGACCAGCCAAAAAAAGAGCCTTTGCCTCGCTGAGTGGATCAGGCAAAGACTCTCCGACCGCGAATGCGGTGTTGGCTGGAGCGGTCCTCACCTCGGCAGGGAATTAAGCCGGACGTACTGCCCGACACCTGCTGTCTCTGGCGAAGCGTGTAAGCTATTGAACCTCTAAAGGATTTCGGAGCCTTCCATACTTTGTGACTGCATAGGATCAACTTTGATGCCGGGGCCCATGGTGGTGGTTACGGTTACACGACGGATGTACTGGCCTTTGGTGGCCGCGGGGCGCGCTTTTTTGATGGCATTCATCAAGGCAGCCATGTTTTCATAAAGCTGTTTCTTGTCGAAAGAAACTTTCCCAATTGGCACATGCAGATTGGAAGTCTTGTCGATGCGGAATTCCACACGGCCGGCTTTGGATTCGTTCACGACCCTGGCAATATCCTCGGGGGGGACGACAGTGCCGGCTTTGGGGTTTGGCATCAGGCCGCGCGGACCCAGGATACGGCCCAAGCGCCCAACTTTGCCCATCATGTCCGGAGTGGCGACCGCTACATCGAAATCGGTCCAACCACCCTGGATTTTGGCCAGGGCCTCGTCGTCATCGGCGACGAAATCAGCGCCGGCTTCGCGGGCATTGGCAGCCCCTTCGCCCTGAGCGAATACCACGACCCGGACCGTTTTCCCCAGCCCATGGGGCAATACGACAACATCACGAACCTGCTGATCGGCATGGCGAGGATCTACACCCAGGCGGACATGGACTTCTACCGTCGAGTCAAAGTTTGTCTTCGAATTATCTTTGGCCAGCGACAGAGCCTCGGCCGGCGAATAGTTTTTCGTCCGGTCGATCTGAGCCAGCGCTTCTAAATAACGTTTTCCGTGTTTCGACATTTTTACTCCTTCGTGGTGCTAACGGGCTCAGATTGAACCCTCCCACAGGGGGTTATTCTACGATTTCAATGCCCATATTGCGGGCAGTGCCTTCGATCTGGCGCATGGCGCCTTCGATATCGATGGCGTTCAAATCTTTCATCTTGAGCTCGGCGATCTCGCGGACCTGGGCGCGGGTGACCTTGCCCACCTTCTCACGGGGCGCCTGTGCGGAGCCTTTATCAACGCCAGCAGCCTTTTTGAGCAAAATCGAGGCCGGGGGAGTCTTCAGAATAAAGGTGAATGAACCGTCTGAAAAGATGCTGATTTCTGCCGGAATGACCTCACCCATCCGGTTGGAAGTGCGGGCATTATATTCTTTGCAGAAAGCCATCAAGTTGATGCCGTGCCCGGCCAGAGCAGGACCAATTGGGGGCGCAGGATTCGCCTTGCCAGCGTTAATCTGCAGTCGTACGATTGCTTTTAGTTTCTTTGCCACAGGTTATCTCCTTGGTGGTATTCGCGGGTGATCGTGGTGAACCACACCCTCCCACTAATTTCAAAGCCTGGTTCTCAGGCCTTTTCTACTTGTAAAAAGTCCAGTTCAACGGGCGTTTCACGCCCGAAGAAGTTGACCATAACCCGAACTTTCGCCCGCTCCATGTCAATTTCGGATACGGTGCCGCGAAAGTCATTGAATGGCCCATCCACGATCCGCACCCGTTCGCCGGGACGGAAGGTGACCTTGATACGAGGGGCGTCCGCTTCCATGCGCTTAATGATCTGAGCGACTTCTTCCGGGCGCAAAGGTGTGGGGGTATTCCCCATACCGACAAACCCGGTGACCCCGGGGGTATTGCGGACAACATACCAGGATTCTTCCGAGAGGATCAGGTTGACGAGGATATAGCCGGGGAATACGCGTCGTTCGACAGTCCGGCGTTTGCCATCCTTGACTTCGATCTCTTCTTCCGTCGGGACAACCACATCAAAAATCTGGTCTTTCATCCCCATGGTTTCAATGCGCTGTTCGAGGTTATGGCGCACTTTATTCTCATACCCTGAATAACAGTGCACGACATACCAGGCACGACCGTCTTCAGCCTCCTGGGCTTCCGCCTGGGTCTCGTCCTCGACAACCTCCGAATCCAAATCAACAGATGATTCTTCGGTCATCTGTGGTTCACTTTCCGTGCTTGAAACACCGGAGAACTCTTCGGTTTGGTCATCTTGGTCAAACAAATTCATGGGATCTCTCTCCCTATACGATAAATGATCCGAAAGGGAGCTTAGCTCAGAATCAGGGTGAACAATCTTGTGAATAAAAAGTCCAATAACCCCAAGATAGCGCTCATGCTGAACGTAACGATCAGGACGACAATCGTAAGGTTTTTGGCTTCATTCCAGGTGGGCCAGGAGACTTTGCGAAGCTCACCAATGGTTTCCCGGAAATACAGTTGAATTTTATTTGGTCGTCGACGTGCGACGGTCTTATCGTCCTTAGCCACAGTTGTGTCTCCTCGTTATGATCTGGGCAGGGATTGGATGGCACGGATCCTGGGATGCGGTCACCCCGGTCGAGCTGAAACCCGGATCATATCTACGCTCACAGTGAGCCTTATCTTTGGAGGTTACAGGGCGCGCCCTGATGCTACTAACTACTCCAGTAACTTATGTTTCCAGCGAACCAGGAACTATTCCCGGTTCTACTTACGGGCAAAACGCCGCCTCTTGGGACGGCGTTGCCGAGATCGAGGCAGGCCAGGCAGGAATTGAACCCACAACCCCCGGTTTTGGAGACCGGTGCTCTGCCAAATTGAGCTACTGGCCTGTATTGTTCGTCAGGTGGTCAGTTGAACCACCTGACGAAAATCCTGTAAACCTATCCGAAACGAATTTCAAACAGGCACTTACTTGGTCTCGCGATGCATAGTATGCCGGCGACAGCGACGGCAGTATTTATTCAGTTCTAAACGGCCTGGATCGTTACGACGATTCTTTTCGGAGGTATAGTTGCGTTCTTTGCACTCCGTGCAGGCCAAAGTGATTACTGGGCGAATACCCTTCTTGGATGCCATGTGCTTATTCTAACCGTCCGTTTCCGAACGGATAACTCCTTTTTATTCGATGATCTTAGTGATCACGCCGGCGCCTACGGTCAGGCCGCCTTCGCGGATCGCGAATTTGGAACCCTGCTCGAGCGCCACGGGGACGATCAGTTCGACTTCCAGGTTGACGTTGTCGCCCGGCATCACCATCTCCACGCCTTCCGGCAGTTTGATGTTCCCGGTCACATCCATCGTCCGGATGTAGAACTGCGGACGATAGCCGCTGAAGAAGGCTTTGTGCCGCCCGCCTTCTTCCCGGCGCAGCACGTACACTTCGCTCATGAATTTGGTGTGCGGGGTGATGCTCTTGGGCGCCGCCACTACCTGGCCGCGCTCCACATCCGTCCGGTCAATACCCCGCAGCAGCAAGCCGGCGTTGTCACCTGCCATGCCCTGCTGCAGCGATTTGTGGAACATCTCCACCCCGGTCACCACCGAGTTCATGCTCTTCTCGCGCAGCCCAACGATCTCCACCGGGTCGCCTACTTTGACCACGCCCCGGTCGATACGCCCGGTCACCACCGTCCCACGTCCCTTGATCGAGAATACGTCTTCGATCGGCATCATGAACGGCTTGTCGATATCCCGCACCGGCTCCGGGATGTACTCGTCCACTACCCGCAGCAGTTCTTTGATGCTGGCATATTCCGGCGCATCCGGATCCTGGCTGGTGCTCTCCAACGCCTGCAGGGCGCTGCCCCGCACAATCGGCGTCTCGTCCCCAGGAAATCCGTATTCGTTCAACAGTTCCCGCAACTCCAGCTCCACCAGCTCTAACAGCTCCGGATCATCCATCATGTCCACTTTGTTCAGGTATACCACGATCGCCGGAACTTCTACCTGCCGCGCCAACAGCACGTGCTCCCGCGTCTGCGGCATCGGCCCATCCGGCGCCGCCACTACCAGGATCGCCCCGTCTACCTGCGCCGCCCCCGTGATCATGTTCTTGATGTAGTCACGGTGCCCCGGCATGTCCACGTGAGCATAGTGCCGCTTGTCGGTCTCATACTCCACGTGCGCAATGTTGATCGTAATACCTCGCTCGCGCTCTTCCGGCGCATTGTCGATCGAGTCAAAGGCGCGGAATTCGCCCTCGCCTTTCAACGCGCAGTACTTCGTGATCGCCGCGGTCAGGGTCGTCTTCCCGTGGTCAATATGTCCCATCGTACCGACATTCATATGCGGCTTCGTGCGCTGATACGTTTGCTTAGCCATACGATTCCTTCTCCTTGCGTTTTATCTTTTTTTACTGAGGCAACGAGAGCCCTCAATGGGATTTGAACCCATGACCCCGTTCTTACCAAGAACGTGCTCTACCGACTGAGCTATGAGGGCTTTTCGTTACATGGCTACGCGCTGGCAGGGCAATATTCCCCGCCAGCTGCAGGCCAGGTGGGCGGTGAAGGATTCGAACCTCCGAAGGCTTCTGCCAACTGATTTACAGTCAGTCCCCGTTGGCCACTTGGGTAACCGCCCATGGTTATGTTGTTCGCTCAGCCTCGCCGAAACGATCGAGATCGTCGGGCAGTTGACTGCTCGAGACCAGGTCCGTCGAAGACAGACCTGGTCGCCAGCCATCAACCGGATGGATGGGCTCGTAAGCCGACGATGGGAATCGAACCCATAACCTACCACTTACAAGGCGGTTGCTCTGCCGATTGAGCTACGTCGGCGGATTCTTCAGAGACCGGCCTTGGAGCGAGAGGCATTATACCAGAGGCCATAGTTTGGGGCAAGACTTATCCGACAAAAATTCGGAAAAAACCCGGCTGCCCACTGTTTTCTGGAAAAATTTTTTTATCCGCGGCGGGTGAGTTTATCAGGATTCTGTAACGGAGTCAATAGCAGTAGAAAAAATGCTCAGGGCTTTAACAGGAAAGAGAAAATGTGGTGCGTGATGGGCGGCTTAGCCGCCCATCACGCACCACATACTTTCCTTTCTGGCTTTGTCGGCGGAAAGACAATCGACTTTGTGAAAGGCCTGAAAAAATGCCACATGGTTTTCACAAAGTCCCAAAAATGGGGGTTGGATGTTGGGTTTATTAGCGCATGGAATGAAGCGCCCTGTTTCCTATCCCCCCTGGTAACCGCGGGCCTGCCAGGCCAGGTACAGGGCAATTGAGCCGGCTACTGCCGCGTTGAGCGATTCGATCTGACCGCGCATCGGCAAGCGCAAGAGGATATCACAGGAGTCGCGCACCAGCGAACGCATCCCCTGGCCTTCGTTGCCGACCACCAGAGCCAGCGGCCCATCCAGGCGGACCTGCTGCAACGGTTGGGCCGAAGGCGATCCATCCAGACCGATGACCCAGATGTTGGCCTCTTTGATGGCGCTGATCGCCTGGGCCAGGTTGGTTTGGGCTACCAGCAGATGTTCGCAGGCGCCTGACGAGGCGCTGACCACCGCCGGGGTGACTGTCGCTGTCCGGCGGTACGGCAGCAGAATGCCATGCACGCCAACGATTTCGGCAGTCCGGAGCAGGGTGCCCAGGTTTTGAGGATCCTGGACGGTATCCATCAAGAGTAAAAACGGGGGTTGTTGGCGCTGCTCCGCGAGCGCCAGGATCGTCGCGAAATCACTGTAAGGGTAACCGCTGGCCTCTAAAGCGACCCCCTGGTGGCCGCTGCTGTAAGTTTCCAATTTCTGGCGAGGCACGGTTTCAATTGGGATCTTCCGCGATCTGGCCAGCTGGAGGATTTGGGTCAGACGGCCTTTCTCTTGCTGGCCCTGGGCCAGTTGGAGCTTGAACGGCTGGCGGCGGCGGGCGCGCAAGGTTTCGTATACCGGATTACGTCCGTAGATCCATTCACGCATAAGGTTTTAACGGCTCATTTCCAATGCCAGCTGGTGCCGTCCTTGTTGTCTTCGATGGCCACGCCTAAGTCTACCAGCCGATCGCGGATCTGGTCGGAAAGAGCCCACATTTTTTGGCCGCGCAAGGTTGTCCTCAACTCGAGCAGCAGGTCGATGAATGGCCCGGCTGGATTGGCGATCTGGGCCTGGCGTTCAAGCCTCAATCCCAGCACACCACTGAGTTCGAGCAGAAGCGCCTGGGCAGGGTGTAATAATTCCGGGCCGGCGCCCGCATCGCGAGCCTGATTGGTGGCCCGCACCAGTTCGAATAGATGGCCAAGCGCAGCGGCGGTATTAAAGTCATCATCCATGCTGTCCAAAAAACCCTGTTTCGCTGCCTGTATCTGGGCATCCAGGGAAGTTTTTACAGCCTCATCAGATGAATCAGCAGCCTGGGCTGGCCGCAGGGCGGAGCGCAGGCGCTCCAGCGCCCGTTCGGCCTGGGCGATGACCTCGTCGTTGAACGTAAGCGGGTTGCGGTAGCTGGAATTGAGGATCATCATCCGGAGGACATCGCCTTCATGATCTGCCAGAAATTCTTCGATCGTTACCAGGTTGCCCAGGGATTTTGACATTTTTTCGCCCGAAAGCTGGAGCATACCGTTATGGATCCAATAGCGGGCAAACTGCTTGCCGGTGAAACTTTCTGTTTGGGCAATTTCGTTTTCGTGATGGGGAAAGATCAGATCATTGCCGCCGCCGTGGATATCGATTTGCTCGCCCAGATGTTCAAGGTTCATGGCCGAGCATTCGATATGCCAGCCAGGTCGGCCCATCCCCCAGGGGCTTTTCCAGGCCGGTTCGCCTGGTTTGGCAGCCTTCCAAACGGCAAAATCCATGGGGTTTTCTTTGCGGGCATCGACGTCGACACGCGCGCCGGCTTGCATGTCTTCGAGCTTGCGATGGGAGAGCTTGCCGTAATCCGGATCTTGTTGAACTCGAAAATACACGTCGCCTTCAACAGCATAGGCGAAACCTTTATCGATCAACCCAGAAATCATCCGGATAATCTGGTTCATCTCTTCGGTGGCGCGGGGATTGACCGTGGCTGGCAGGATATTGAGATCGTCGAGGTGGCGGCGAAATTCCTGAATATAGCCCTCGGCCAGTGCAATTGGGTTCAGGCCGGCCTCGTTTGCTTTTTGAATGATTTTGTCATCGACATCCGTATAATTCATGACATGCAAGACGCGATAGCCGCGGTATTCGAGGTAGCGGCGAATAATATCGAAAACCAGGGCAGACATTGCGTGCCCGACATGCGCTTTGGCATATACGGTTGGTCCGCAAACGTACATCCGGACTTCGCCGGGATGAATGGTTTCGAGGGGTTCCTTCTGCCGAGTTAGAGTGTTGTAAACGCGAATAGTCATTCGTAAATCAGTTCCCATTTGTGTCGAGCCGGCCAAAAATCATCCGGCCGGCAGCGGTTTGTAAAACTTTGGTGACGATCACGTTAGCCTGGGTATTAATGTGGTCGCGGCCATCTTCCACAACCACCATGGTGCCATCATCCAGGTAGCCGACCCCCTGCCCCGCTTCGCGGCCTTCCTGGATGATATTGACCAGCAAGGACTCGCCGGGCAGCAGCACTGATTTAACCGCGTTGGCCAGTTCGTTGACGTTCAGCACAATCACACCTTGCAGTTCGGCAACGCGGTTGAGGTTGTAATCATTGGTAAGAATAGGACAACGCAACTGGCGGGCCAGGACAACCAGTTTATCGTCGACTTCCCGCACGCCTTCCACGTCGATATCGCTGATGCGGACCGGCATCGTGGTATCTTTTTGAAGCTGAGAAAGAACCTCCATGCCACGCCGGCCGCGCTGACGGCGCAGACTATCGGCGGAGTCGGCAATATATTGGAGCTCGTTGAGGACAAAACGCGGAATCAGCAGCGTCCCGATCAGAAAACCTGTCCGGGCGATATCAGCGATCCGCCCATCGATAATGACGCTGGTATCCAGCAGGATCGTTCGGACGGATCCCATCCCGCTTGGACCCTCTTCCGTCTCATCGGCTTCGGGATTTCGCGTCCGGCCAAAAACACTCAGACGCAGCACTGAAAAGATATCGTTCTGGCGCATCACAAACACGGTCACACCGATATAGCCAAAGACCAGGACGCCAATAAAGGGAAAAATATCGCCGAAGGGCGGCGGCAACAGAGAGAGCGGGAAAGCCAGCAACGCAGCGATCAGCAAGCCCGAAAGCAGGCCGATGAGACTGGCGACCAGCGTCAGGGCTGAGAGCCGGCCAAGCTGCCTGCGCAAGGCTCGCGCAGGACGAGTGGTGAGAAACGGGGTCAAAACCAGACCAGCCAAGGCCCCCAGAAGCGCCATAACGACTGCGTATAAGTCTTGTTGCTGATTGGCCAGATTTCCCAGAAGTATCCCCCAATAGAGCCCCAGAATAGCGAATACGATCATGCCGATCAAACGAAAAGTAAAATCAATGCTCATGGAAAACTACTCCAAAAATAAAAGAAAGAGTCCCAGCTTCACATCTTTGGTTGGGCGCCAATGTTGTTGCTGGCGCCGCAAATAATGAAAAATGAAAAAACCGCGGCCCAGCTCGTTCGAATCCCTGGTTCAGATAGGAAGCCGAAAAAACAAAAAATGACAGATTTCAATTATAAAGCATAATCGCATAGATAAAACATCTGGGCTCTTCCGGGAGCACTCAAATTGTGCAGGTTGTGGTGTTCGGTTTGGGCGACTTTGGCCGCCCAAACCGAACACCAAATTTATTCCTCTCGGTAGAGGTAAATCGGCCAAATGCGATTGCCCTGCTGCCCTTTCCCATTCAGGCAGAGTAACGTTACTTTTCAACTATAATTGGCGCCATATCCCAATAGAATTTCCCAAAGGAGCAGGATATGGAACAAGCGGCGTCCAGCAGTTATTCGGGTGTGGATGAACAAGAATACCAACGCAGAATCTGGGCCTGGACGATGTACGATTGGGCTAATTCTGCCTTTGCGACCACGATTCTGGCGGCCGTGTTGCCGGTGTATTTCAGTCAAGTCGCCGGAGCGACGCTCCCCAGTGCGACCGTGGCTACAACTTACTGGAGCTATGGGCTCAGTTTCTCACTGCTGGTCATCGCTATTCTTTCTCCTATTCTTGGGACCATATCGGATATCACCCGCGGCAAAAAACGTTATCTGGCGATCTTCGCGGGGATCGGTATCATCGGGACAGCCTTGTTGGTGCTGGTGAATACCGGCGATTGGGTCCTGGCATCGATCCTGGCCATTATCGGGCGAATCGGTTTCAGCGGGGCGAATACTTTTTATGATGCGCTGTTGCCGCATGTCGCCAAGACCGAAGATCAGGATAAAGTCTCGACCCGCGGTTACGCCATGGGATATCTGGGCGGTGGCATTTTACTGGCGATCAATATTGTTATGATCCAGTTGCTGCCGGGCACCTGGGGGGCGCGGCTTTCTTTTCTGAGCGTGGCAATCTGGTGGGCGGTGTTCTCAATCCCGATATTCCGCCGAGTGCCTGAGCCGCCGGCCGCGACGGTGATCCTTACCAAAGGCCAGAGCCTGGTGAAAGCCAGCTTTGAGCGTATCGCGCATACGTTAGGCGATATTCGCCAATATCGACAATTGTTCCGCTACCTGATTGCGTTCCTGATTTATAACGATGGGATTGGCACCATCATCGGTGTGGCAGCGATTTATGGGGCTGAGTTAGGTTTCGGCAGCGTGGAGTTGATCCTGGCGCTGCTGTTAGTCCAGTTTGTGGGTATCCCCTATAGCCTGATCTTCGGGCGGCTGCCGAGCAAGGGAGATCAACGGCGGCCAGTTTATCTGGCGTTTGTTTTGTTCAATATGCTGGCTTTGCCGATCGTTGGCTTGATCGGGTCCCGGACTTTACCTGCCAGCATCAGCGGCGCTCCCCCGGCCCCCTTTGTTGCGACCGCTTCGGCCGTTGGCGAAGGGATTTATACGCCTCAGTCCAATGCGATCCAATTTCAAGGAGACTGGCAGGATGAGACCATTTCTGCCAAGGCGCTTGGGACGGACACGGCTGCGATCTACGCCACTGCGAACGCGCCTGGAGCCGCGTACGAATTCCGGTTCAATGGTCAAAAGGTCACGCTGACTTATAGCAGTGGCCCCGATCGTGGTATTTGGGGGTTGGAACTGGATGGAAAACCGCTGCCGGATCCGGAAAGCAACCAGCAACTTCAAATCGATGCTTATAACCCTTCCGTGCGGTATGGGGAAACGCTATCTGTCCAGGCAGAGCAGCCAGGCGAGCACGTACTCAGGGTTGTCAGTCTGAATGAACACAACCCTGCCAGCCAGGGATATCGGATCACGCTGGCCGAGATCAATGTCTTGCCAGGCATCCGCCAGAGCAATTTGGGCCTGATCATTGGCATTATCGTGGCGGTCGAACTGATCGGCCTGCTGCTGGCCTTTTTGCTCGGTCATCGTTTGTTCTCCGGCCTGGCACTTAAATTGGATACGCGCCGCAGCATCATTCTGGCGCTGGCCATGTATATGGTTATTGCGGTGTGGGGTTATTTCCTGAATTCCGTGATCGAATTTTGGCTGTTGGCCTGGATGGTGGCTGTTGTCCAAGGAGGCAGCCAGGCGTTGAGCCGCAGCCTGTATGCCAGTATGTCTCCCGCCTCGAAAAGCGGCGAGTTTTTCGGATTATTTGGCGTGATGGAAAAATTTTCCGCCATCATCGGTCCATTGATGTTTGCGGCCGCAGGTGTGTTGTTCGGAAGCAGCCGCCCGGCTGTGTTGAGCCTGATCCTGTTGTTCTTTATCGGCAGTGCGCTTCTGTTGAGAGTGAATGTGGAGGAAGGCAGGCGGGTGGCTCAGCAGGAAGATTCAGAATTCATGGCTAGGTCCGGCGCGGAGGAGGCGTAAAAAGTGTGGCAAATTTAAAAGGTAGCGAGCGGGCTCAATATGTTCAGGATATGTTCACCCGGATCGCTCCACGCTATGATCTGATGAACCGTTTGATGACAGCCGGGCAAGATGGCTATTGGCGGCGCGAGGTGATCCGCCTGGCAAAACTTTCCGCAGGAGACCGCTTGCTGGACCTGGGTGCTGGAACCGGCGACGTCGCCAGGGAGGCGCTGCGCCAGCATCCACAGATCCGCGCAGTCGCAGCGGATTTCACCCTGGGGATGATGCAGGTCGGTCAGAGACGGATCGCTCATGATCCTGTACTGGAAGGACGGTTGAGCTGGGCGGCAGGCGATGCCCTGAATTTGGCGTTCCCGGGCCAGGTATTTAATGCGGTTGTTTCCGGGTTTTTATTGCGCAATGTGACCGATGTAACCCGGTGCCTGGCCGAACAATACCGGGTGCTCACGCCTGGCGGTAGAATCGTTGCTTTAGATACAACCCGGCCCTCCGACAGCCTGCTCACGCCATTGATCGAGTTCCACCTCCACACGATCATCCCAACTTTAGGTGCCTGGCTGACCGGGCAGGCTGAAGCGTATGAATATTTACCCGAGACGACCGAAAACTTCCTGAGAGCGGAACAACTGGCAGCCAGGCTGGCGGCGGTTGGTTTTCGGGAGGTGCGTTTCCGGCGCTTGATGTTTGGGACTGTCGCCATTCATTGGGCGGTCAAATAGTTTGTGAGGCGAGGATGACAGAAAATCGACGGCTTGTGGTAGGCATGAGCGGGGCTTCAGGCGCAATTCTGGGAATCCGCCTTTTAGAGATCTTGCGGGAACAGGGCATTGAAAGCCACCTGGTGATCACGGAAGCAGCCCGCCAAACCATCCATGCCGAAACTTCCTGGAAAGTAGAAGAAGTGTTGGCACTGGCCGGGTATGTGTATGGAGAGCATGAGATCGGGGCCCGGATCGCTTCCGGTTCTTTCGCATGCCTGGGGATGGTTGTCATGCCGTGTTCGATCAAAAGCCTGTCTGCGATTGCCAATTCCTATAGCGATAACCTATTAGTGCGGGCGGCGGATGTCATGTTGAAAGAGGGACGGTCGTTGATCCTGGCTGTGCGCGAGACACCCTTGCATCGCGGCCACATTCGGCTGATGGAGCTGGCAGCCAGCGCAGGGGCGATCCTGTTTCCCCCGACTCCGGCATTTTACGCCCGGCCTGATAGCATGGATGAGATGGTTACCCAATTTGCAGGCAGGGTGCTGGCTCGTTTAGGCATCCAGAATGAATATTATGTGTCCTGGCAAGGGCTGGAGGATTGAGCGAGCCCATGAGTGTGCCTGAGCGCGCTCCTGAGCGCGATATGGAGAAAGCCGCTCTGCGCGGTGAACCATCGTACGTCTGGCGGGCAGGACAGGAAAGACGCCTGAAGATGATCCAATCTGCAGCGGGCGAACGCCTGAAAGGCCGGATATTAGAGAATGGTTGCGGCGTTGGCATGTATGTCGAACGGCTTGCCCCATTGGCTGGTCAGGTGATTGGGCTTGAATATGATGAGAGCCGGGCCAGGGAAGCTCACCAGCGGGCGGAGAGCATCACCTGTGCAGCCGGCGAGGGGCTGCCATTCTCGGAGGGGACATTCGACCTGATCCTGAGCCATGAAGTGCTGGAACACGTTCAGGATGACAGGCAGGCAGTGAGCGAAATGGTACGTGCGCTGCGTGAGGGCGGGCGGATGGTTATTTTTGTGCCTAATCGTGGTTATCCCTTTGAGACCCATGGGATTTACTGGCAAGGACGCTATCATTTTGGCAATATCCCTTTGATAAATTACCTGCCAACCAGGCTGCGTAATCATTTAGCGCCGCACGTGCGGGTGTATACCGCCGGAGGTCTGGAGAGCCTGATGGCCGGACTCCCGGTCCGTATTGTGGAGCGGACGGTAATTTTTGGCGCTTACGATAACATCATAGCAAGATTTCCAAAATGGGGGCCATTGCTGCGAAGGTTTCTGCAGTGGTTGGAGCGCACCCCGTTCAAAGGGCTGGGGTTATCCCACTTCTGGGTGGTTGAGAAAACAGCTTGGGGGGAGATAGGCTAAACGCCGGGCGAACCTTCAGACAGGCTCGCGAAAATCGTAAATCCCATCGCTCAGCGGCCAGGCGCGGGAGCAATCTGAACAAACCAATCGACCGGACGATTCTTCCAGTGGCGAATGCCCGCACTCTGGGCAGCGAAAGAAACTGCCATGGGACGCGCTGGGCGAATTGCCAACGGCCAGAGCTTTGGTAAATACACTGGGGGTCAACTGCCACCAGTCACCACTCAACTGAGCCAGAGAATCCAGCCTGACCAGGATGCGCAGCGGAACCAGGCGTTTCAGGAGGTTGATGCGGAAATGCGACACGGTTAACTGACGCTGCAGCTGGAAATCGTTTTCGGCCAACCATTTACGAATGGCGCGCGGATGAAAATCAAAGTTGAGATCGACGAACTCAACCGGTTCAAGCGAATATGGACTCCAGGTCTGGCGACCAAGGGCGTAGCGCAGCATAGCTTTCAGGTTCAGCTTATTGGCGTACTCCAGGATGAAAGTAGCTCCAGGTTTTAATACCTGCCGGACCTGATGTAAAACCTGGGGGGCGTCGGCCATGTGATGCAGTGTCCGGATCATGGTGGCAGCGTCAAACAATCCGGGGACAAACGGCAAGCGGTAGGCATCGGCCGCCACATAGATATAGCCACGATCACTGCCCAGCCGCTGGCGGGCCTGTTGGAGCTGCGTACGGGAATAATCCAGCAGGACAACCTGCTTAAAGCCCTGATAACGGGGTGTGTTGCGGCCGGCTCCGGCGCCGATTTCCAGTAAAAGATCGCCGGATGGCGGCAGCAGCCGGCTTAAAGCGATCGCTTCAACCTGATCTTCATATTCACGGCCGCCTTGATCCCAGAAAGAGGTCTGGTAATCGGAGCCTTCGTAATCGCAAACGGGTGGTCTTTGTTCGGGCATGATTTGGATGAGAGCTGTCCTTGATGGTTTATGGATTGGCTCAATACAAACGGTGTGATCCGCAGGATACGGATCCCGACGTGCATGTTTTAGAACCGTGGCGCCATTATAACCGTATCCGCAGGCAGGCGATGGCAAGATTGCCAGACCGGATGCATTCAAGATGTGTAGTTGGGGTCCCACCATACCGGGGCTCTCTCTCAGAGTTTCCTGAAGAACTGCCCGCCACAAATCCAAGGCACTGGCTGAGTGGTAATAAAATTCGGTCGATTCGTGACCCACTGGGTAAATAATGGGTATATTACCCAAAATTTATAGTCATTGGTCATATTAAATTGATGACCGTCATCCACGAGGGATGACCTCTGTCACTTGTAAATTGGCCAAAATCAGTCTAGAATAATAGCGATAATCTTTATCCGTAAGACCGTAAAGGGAGTTTTAATCCATGCAAATCACACGTCAGGCCGACTATGCAGTTCGTGCAGTTCTTTATTTAGCAAAATTGGGCCCGGAACGCCGGGCAGCTACAAGCCAAATTGCAGAAGAACAGCAAATTCCGCCATCTTTCTTGGCGAAGATCGTTTCTCAGTTATCCGTAGCCGGGTTGCTGCAGACCTCGCGCGGCGCGCGGGGCGGCGTTTCTCTGGCTCGCATCCCCGAGCAGATTTCCTTGCTGGAAGTCGTGGAAGCCATTGATGGCCCAATCCTGCTCAACGAATGTGTGGCTGCTAATGGAGCATGCACATTTGGCGATGATTGTCCCATGCGCCCGGTTTGGTGCGATGCCCAGGCAGAGTTGGTAGAGCGGTTGAAAGACACCTTTTTTAGCCAATTCATTCAGCCTGAGGCGATGCCCGTCGCGGCCTGAGATAATGCTGACAAGCGAAAAGCCAGTCTGGAACTCGCCAGCCGGGGTTTCGTTTTAGGTGTACCCGGCGCGGTGAAGGGCCGGTTCTGTTGCGGTAGGCCCGGAACGGATTAGAACTGGCGAAATCGTATTTTTCAGAACCCCTTACAGCTTATAATCTGGCTGTAAGGGGTTTTCGCGCCAGCTGTCCTGGCAGTTTGCGTGGGATCCTTTCGGAAATTTTGAGAATTCCCAAAGAGCGATCGTGGGCATAGTCCACCCGCAAGGATGGAAATCCAACCTATTTCCAAGACAGCCTGCTGATGGCTGACTGGCAACTGTCAAATTTTTGGTACGTTTGGGAATTAAATCGGAGGAAAGTGTCGGTATGAAATCAGAAGTTAAGCAATGGCTATCTCCTTTGCTCTGGCTGTTGATCTCGTTAGCATTGGTGGGACTGGTGACTCAGTTTGGACCCCCTGAGAAATCGTTGGGCAGCAATGTGAGGGTCGTGTACCTGCATGGGGCCTGGGTTTGGACCTCTCTGGCGGCATTTGTGGCTGCCGCTTTGATCGGGTTAGTGGGCCTGGCGACGCGACGCGAAAATTTTCAGCTTTGGTCACGCGCCCTGGGCCGGACGGGTTTGGTTTTCTGGATCACCTACCTGCCGATCTCTGTTTGGGCCATGCAAACCAATTGGAATGGGTTGTTCCTGGCGGAACCGCGCTGGCGCCTGGCGTTGGTGTTTGCGATTGGCGGGCTGGTTTTGCAAATCGGGGTGTCGCTGCTGGAGGACCCCGCCTGGGCGTCTGGCTTGAATGTGATTTATCTGCTGGTGCTTCTGCTGGCATTACGCTCAACGGATCAGGTCATGCATCCCGCCTCGCCTATCCTGACCTCTGATGCCTGGCGCATTCAGCTTTTCTTTGCTGCACTGGTGGGAACCGTTTTGTTTACGGCCTGGCAGGTGGCCCGTTGGTGGCATCGGGTTGAAATTGTGAAGGCGGGGAGCATTCAAAAGTTGTAGAAAATGGATTGTGGATCGACCATGGAGAGGCCATTGGAGCTAACGCGCAAGAAGATAGCTGTCCAGATTCCGGTGTTTATCATCATCCGGACGGTGATCAACACGATGATCCGGATGGTTTATCCATTTCTGACCTTTTTCGGCCGCGGGTTGGGGGTCGATCTGGCAGCTATGTCCTACGCACTTTCGCTGCGTTCGCTCACTGGCCTGATCGGGCCGGTGATGGCCTCGGTAGCCGACAGCCGTGGCCGAAAAACCGGAATGCTTTTGGGAGTGTTCCTGTTCACACTCGGGGTTGGATTGGTTGCAATCTGGCCAATCTATCCGGTGTTTGTGATCACGCTGATCTTGACGATCCTGGGGAATTTCGTCTTTATCCCCTCCATGCAGGCTTATTTTGGCGACCGGGTTTCTTATCAGCGGCGGGGAAGGGCGCTGGCTCTGGCGGAGATCGGCTGGTCGCTCAGTTTTATCCTGGGTGTACCGGCAGCCGGCTACCTGATCGCTCAATTCGGTTGGCGCTCCCCATTCCCGGTGATGACCGGTCTTGGGCTCGTGGCTCTTGTGATCCTGGCCTGGATGCTGCCTGGAGATGAAGCGATCCCAACGGAAAGCCGGCCGAATATGTGGAAAAATTTTCGGATTGTGCTGACCCACAAACCGGCTCTGGCAGGGATCGCTTTTGCCGTTTTGATCAGCCTGGGGAATGAAGTTATCAATCTGGTTTTTGGGGTGTGGCTGGAAGATTCGTTTGGTTTGAAGATCACGGCTTTGGGGATTGTCGCCGCCGTCATCGGTTTTGCCGAATTAGGCGGAGAAGCCCTGGTCAGCGGCCTGGTCGATCGCTGGGGCAAACGCCGATCCGTGGCAACCGGACTGATTTTGAACAGCCTGGCAGCTGCTGGGATGGCCTGGCTGGGGATAGGCCAGTTGGGCGCCCTGGCAGGATTGTTCATGTTTTATATTACTTTTGAGTTTACCCTGGTGGGCAGCATTCCAATCATGACGGAGATCCTGCCCGGCGCTCGGGCGACCATGATGGCTGCCTATATCGCCAGTATGTCGCTCGGCCGAGCTATCGGCGCTGGGGTAGCTCTGCCCCTGTACCATTGGGGGCAGTCGATGCCCGTTCTGCCGGCTTTGCTGATCAGTGCGCTGGCTACAGGACTGGTCAATCTTCTGGCATTGGCTTTTTTATTCCAGGTTCGACAGGGAGAAGGTTAATGGATGAGCTTGTTCGCAATGTTTGAAGCGTTGATCGCCAAACTTGGCAATTACCCCTGGATTGAAAATATCATCCGGATTGCGGTATTTTTTCTGCTTGCCTGGCTGGTTTCGCGGCTGGCGAAGCGGTTGGCAGCCAGGATTATGGCGTTGGGAAAGTTCGCCCCGCGCAACCGCCAACCGCGTCCGGAACGGCAGGAGACCCTGCGAAGCTTGATCTCCAGTGCGATCACGTTCATCGTTTTCCTGGTCGCAATCCTGCTAAGCATCGGTTTGTTTGTGGGTGCAGATACCCTGATATGGATGGTCGGCCTGTTCAGCGCTGCTTTCGGGTTAGGAGCGCGGCCGCTGATCAGTGATTTCCTGTCCGGGGCAGGTTTCATCTTTGAAGATACTTACGCCGTCGGGGAAAAAATTGAAGTCTTGGGGGTGGAAGGGATTGTTGAGGCGATCAACTTGCGAACAACTTTGCTACGTTCGCCGAGTGGGGAGTTGTACGTGATCCCCAATGGAGAAATCCGGACAGTCCGAAATTTCAGCCGGGGAAGATTTTCCTTGATTACTATTAAATTGACTCTCCCAGCCGAGGATTTGACCCGAGCAATCCCTATGCTCAAGGAATTGGGGGATGAGGCTGTGAGCCTCCTGCCGAATCTTTTGGAACCGTGGCAGATTCTCAGCGAAACCGGTGTGATTGGATTACAAACCGAGTTAACTTTACAGGCCAAGGCTCGGTTCGGCAAGGCGGCTGATATGCGCCCCAGATTGCTGGCGCTGGTTCATGAAAAGTTGGCAGAGGCGGAGATCATCCTGGCTGGTTAAGCCGGGGGGATTAGCGGTTCACCCGGAACGCTTTCCTTTAATGCCTCCAGAAAACGGCGTTCAATATTTTTCACGACTTCCTGAATTTCTAAACCGTCCAGCGGCACCTGCCCTCCGGCCATGGTTCCGTGGCCGCCAGCTTTACCGTGTGGTGTGACCACTCGTTGGACCAAATGACCGGCATCTTCGGCCGTCCCTACGGACCTGAGAGATAGATGCAGGGTTTGCTTAAATGCTCCCAGACACAGGACGGCCCGGGCGGTTTCCAGGCGGATGAGTACATCAGCCATTTCAGCGGCCAGGTCGGGGCGGGTCATCTCCCCCAGGAAAGCAATGACAGAATGATCGTAAACCCTGGCTGCCAGCAGACCGGCGCTGAATGCTCGAAAATAGTCGCGCGAAAGCCCGGCCTGTTCAACCTGGATCAGCAGGCTGCGATCCATCCAGGCAAGTAGTTTGATGTAAACCGCTTCATCGACCCGGCCGGCGCCGCGTGCCAGGCCGAGTGTATCCGTCTGCAAACCGTAAAACATTGCGGTCGCTAACACAGGCCCGGGCGTGATGCCGGCAGATTCCAGGTATTGATAGGTCAGGCTGACGGTAGAACCAACTTCCGGGCGAACGTCAACATAGGGGACCTGGTTGAGCCCATCCCGGAGTGGGTGGTGATGATCGATAACAATTTTAGGGATATGCTCGGTGGGGAAGCGGTTGTTGCCTGCCCCGGGCTGGGTATCTACCAGGATGGTGGCGGCATAGTCCTGTATATTGTCAACCTGGTCAATCGCCTGCCATTCGGTCGCCAGGAGATCCAGCATGGCCCGATTTTCCGCCCGGGCGACAAGACCGCTGTAAACCAGGCGACAGGGAATCCCCCAGGCTGTTTCCAGCAGGGTGCCGATCGCTTTACCAGAGGCCAGGGCATCCGGGTCCGGACTTTCGTGAGTCATAATGAGAACGGGGCCCGGATCCGTAAGTCTGTGCAGCTGTTCGAGCGTTTGCGGAGTAATGGGATTGTCTGGGGTAGGCAGGTCAATATCCATACCGATCTCCAAGTGGTTTATCCAGATTGAATCTGAAGGTTTTGAATGGGCTGGAGCAACAATTACTCTAATCATAGCAGAAAAAACGTTGGGATGACTGGATCTATGGGAATTAGACGCATGCAAATACTAAAGAAGAGAACACCGCATTCTGCCTAAATTGACTGTTTTCCCTGAGTTGTTTCTGTATTAAAAAGTTTAAGGCAAAATAAGTTATCAGGTTAGGCGGACGCCCATGCTGGTACCTTATTTTGCCACTACATCCTGTTATTTCATGAACGAAGGAGAGTTTGTTGGCGAAGTCCAAACCAATTTTCTCCTGGGTTATCCAAGCCGCAATAATGGGCGAAATGATGTGTTGTTGAGTGCAGCTGCACTCAACAACACATCATTTCGTCGTTTCTTTCCTTTCCTGGAGGCGGGGTAGAAGGTTGTGATCTTCCAAAAATGATTTCGCCAACAAACTCAGAAGGATGCAGTATTCCAGTATAATCAGCCTGATATGGTAAAGCTTATGAAAACTGGAAAATCCCTTGTTTGGCTTTTGGGAGTGTTGGGCCTTTTCGTGCTCGTTCAACAGGCGCTGGCAGCCCCGTTGGCCCAATCGCCCATTTTTACTCCGACACCCGGCCCGGACGGGCGCATCATCTATATCGTTAAGGCGAATGACACTTTGTTGAGCATCTCTCTGACCACTGGCGTGCCAGTCGACCAGTTGCGGGCCTTGAACAATTTGAACGGAGACACAATCATCGAAGGGCAGGAACTTTTATTGGGCCTGGCTGGCCCCGCCGAAGTGACTTTCACACCGGGGCCGAGTCCGACACCGACGCCAATCCTGCCGACTGCAACACCCAAGCCGGGCAGCGCTAATCTGTGTGTGCTTTTATTTAATGATCGCAATGGCGACTCACTGCGCCAGGAAGATGAGCCTGCTATCCCCGATGGGGCTATCAGCGTCTCTAATCGTTCGGGCTCGGTTTCTTTGACATCTAAAACTGAGCCAGGACTGGATCCAATCTGTTTCGATGAGATCCCCGAAGGCGATTTCAATGTCACCGTCGCCATCCCCGAAGGGTATAACGCCACCACGGTCTCAAATTTCGCGGTGCAGCTACGAGCGGGGGACGAGGTCTACCTGGATTTTGGGGCGCAGCCAAATTCGGAAACCCTGGCGGATGCCCCGGTTGAAGCGGGAGGCCAGAGCCGGTCGCCGTTGTTAGGAATTCTGGGGGTTGTGATTATTTTGGCGGGTTTGGGACTGGCGATCTTCGCCAGGCAGCTTTTAAAGGTGCGTTAGCTCCACTGTAAAGATGGGCGATAAGACGCACTCAATGCTGCAGATCTTTATCCTCCTGAAAGAATAACCTGATAAGCCTGAGCCAGCGCAGCCGAAAAGAGATGCCCTTGCCAGCCTGCAGCGCGCGTTTGGGCGGCCTGGGCCAGATTGGCTGCAACTTCTTCTTCCACAATGACTGTAATCAAGGCGGCCCCCAAGGCGCGGTTGACGCCCGCCTGGTCGGTTTTCACCAGGTATCCGGCTGGCCCGACCAGGGCATCGCTGAGGGTGGTCTCCAGCGCTACCACCGGTTTCCCACAGCGGAGCGCAGCACGCAGCGGGCCACCCCAGGGCGAAATATCCGCAGGATGGAATACGGCCGTACAGTGCTGGTAGAGATATGCCAGTGCGTCAAGCGGTAATGGCGGCAGCAGGCTGACAGTCTTTGAGAGCCCAGCCTGCGCCAAGAGGAAGCTCATCTTGGCTGAGCCAATCGGGTCGAACCCCAGGACCAACAAGGGATAATATTCGCCAATAGATCCGGTTGCCCAGCTCCAGGTTTCGACCAGGCGATGCAAATCTGCATCCGTCTGGGGACCGTGGTAAAGGATATAGGTTTCAGGCAGCTCGAGCAGGGCTGGCGCCGGGGCGGGGCGCTCGAAGCCCGGATGGATGAGAGGCGGCAGTTTAAAGATCTGTAAATCAAGATCAGGCACGGGCAGGTCTTCAGGCCAGATGAGACCGGCCGCGCGCGAGAAGCCGCCCAGGTTAAGGGCCAAGCGCAAGCGGCTGGCCAGGCCAGTTACCGGGGCGCTGGGCCGGTAATCGCTCTGAGCGCCGCCGGCGCCTAATTCTGCTGGAACATCGTATCCAACCGGGCTGATAACCTGGGGAATGGATGCGAATAAAGCGGCCCGGATTCCAACCATGTGCAGTAAATCCATTTGGCTGCTGCGAGCCAGCCCCGGCAGGACAATTTGCTCCCAGCGCAGCCGATTCCAGGGGGTATTGCGGGTCGGCCGGGATAAACCTGCGACGCCGGCCGGCAAGGGTTCAAAAGGTTCGGCGGGCAGTGCTACCTGGGCCTGGATCTGAGGCGGCAGGTTGGCCAGCAACGCAAGCAGGTGGATCGATTCCCAACTGCCAGGCTGATAGGCCAGGGCCCAACCATCAAACAGAATGACCGGCGCTGGGCTCATGCGGTCCCTTTGAGCCGGGCGGCCTTGGCAGCGACCCGCCGCAGAAAGCGATCTACCTCGATGACGAAGCGGGTGTGTTCGCCGGTCCCAATTTCTTCCTCCTGATCCCAGGCCTGAACGAGGAACTTCACCTGCAGGCCATCCAGTGCCTGAATCTCGCTGCGAATTCGGATCGTGCTCCCAATGGGAGAGGGGGCCAGGTGACGGACGTGGATTTCGGCGCCAACGCTGGAAAGCCCGGATGGCAGGCGCTCGACTAACAACTGGTGGGAATTCTTTTCAATCCGGGCGATCATGATCGGAGTAGCCAGGACGCGCAGAGAACCGCTGCCAACCTGGGAGGCAGAATGTTGCTCTTGAACGGTAAAAGTATCCTCGCGAGACATCCCAACTTGATATAGCATGTTTAAATCCATTTTTTCCTCCTGCTGAATTCGGAGCGGTCAGGCAACTCCCCACCAATCCTGCCCCTCAACCAGGCCCATATTAGCCAGCCGGGTGCGGATCAACGCTCTGGCGCCGCGAGCCCCCACAGCTGCCAGCAAAACCGGGTTGGTATAATTTTCCCACAGGGTGGGTAAATCCTGAGGCGCCAGGATGGGACGGCCGCGGCGTGTTCGTCCGATTTTGCGAGGATCGATGTCAATGAATGCAACCAGGGAGCAACCCTGGCGGAGAATATGTTTGCTCAACCGGCGTCCCATCATGCCAGCTCCCCAGATAATAATTGCATCCCGGTCTGCCAGGGGACCACGCGCCAGATAATAGGATTTCGCCCGAATGAAATTTTCTACGGAGTAGCGACTGTCCGTGCGGGTCAAACGGTCTGGGTGTTCCCGCCACTCCAACAATACCCGGGGGACCTTGGCAAAATGGACGTCGGCACAGTACAAACGCAGCCACAAGTCATAATCCTCAGGCCAGCCGTGCTCCTGGTAGCCGCCGGCCTGAACCACAACTTCCCGCCGGAAAGCGACGCTGGGATGGGCGATGGGGCTTTCGACAAACATCTCTCGCCGGATGGCTTCATCGTTGACCAGCTTATTGAGCCAATCCATGTAGATCTGAAAGCCGCGCCGGACCTGGTTAGCTGGAAAACCAGCCACCAGGCTGCCCACGACCGAAATATGAGCATGATCGTTCAGGTAATTTACCTGAAGGGCCAGCCTTTCAGGGTGGGAGCGATCATCTGTATCCATGCGAGCGATATATGGCGTCCGGCATTGCGACAGACCGCGGTTCAGCGCCTCCACGATGCCAGCATGGGACTGTTCCAGGATGCGGATGCGGGCATCGCGATCAGCGTGGCGCGTCAAGATCTGCAAAGTTTGATCCGTCGAGCCATCGTCCACAGCGACGATCTCATAGTCAGCCAGCGTCTGGCCGGCGAGGCTGGCCAGGGCCGTCTCGATCGTACCGGCGGCATTGTAACAGGGCATCAGGATGGAAATAACTGGCATGGGCTGATTTTACCTTGAAACGCTAACCGTTGAGGTTTCTAAGACAGTCAAGGGATATGCAATACGGGTGAACGAAAATGTTGTAGATCATAATTTTTGGTGTTCGGTTTGTGCGACCTCAGCCGCACAAACCGAACACCAAATCCACAAACAGTTAGGCACCCTGCAATACAGTTGAGTTGAAAATGATTTTCACTGCGCGTTATAATCCGTCTTACGGATGAAAGGAGGAATTCAATCCAATGAAAAAAATCCGCTATGTAATCTTCGCTACGCTGGTCATGGCTCTGGTGTACCCGCAAACCGCACTGGCGCAAGGGCCAACCAACAATCCCTGGGATATCACCAATTCGCTGCAGAACATCCTGTCGGACGCGATCGCTGGCATCCCAAACCTGATTGCCGCCATCGTCATCTTTCTCATCAGCCTGTATGCGGCGGCCCTGATTCGCCGGATCATTCGCAAGGCTCTGGAAGAACGCAAAAGCAATCCCCAGGCCATCCTGCTGGTAACCGCTGTAACGTATTGGACCGTCCTGATCATGGGACTGATCGTGTCCCTTGAGCAGGTCGGGTTTAATTTGACCGCGTTTCTGGCCGGATTGGGTATTGCAGGTTTTACGATCGGCTTTGCGTTGCAGGATGTGAGTAAAAATTTCGTATCCGGCTTGTTGATGTTGATCCAGCAGCCCTTCAACATTGGAGATGCAGTGGAGATCGGCGGTATCAGCGGGTCGGTCGTGACGATTGACCTGCGGTCTACAGAAATTCGAGCATTTGACGGCCGGTTAATTCTGATCCCGAACGCGGATGTGTTTACCCAACCTATCACCAATTACTCGCGAACGGATTGGCGCCGGGTGGAAATTAATATGGGGATCGCCTACGATACCGACATGGAACACGCCCGCGGGGTTGCTTTGCAGGCGATACAAGATATTACAGGTTTGATTGTGGAGCGCACCCCTACGATTTATTTCCAGGAATACGGTCCTTCGACCATGAACCTGTCCCTGTATTATTATGTGAACACCAATCAGACCGATCCATTTGTGGCGAAGGATACCGGTTTGCTGGCCATCATGGCGGCATTCAACCGGGAGGGGATTGAGATGCCTTATCCGATCCAATACGTATATACTCAACCAATCGCTGACGAGAAATCCGCAGCCTGAACCTGGCCGGAAATCTCGCCTGCTGGGCCGTGGCGAAAGCCGCATCGCCCCATAAAGGTGCGATCCAGAGCGGCGGGACTTCGCCACGATTTCCAGGCATTGCCTGAGTATTTACAAAAAATACAAGTAGGAGCGCCATCGATGGAAGCCAGCCGTACTGGCTGGGTAAGAGCAAACCAGTGCGCCAGCCGCCCAGGCCGTCGTGAACCAGGACTATCAGAAACCCAAGATTGGTGATCCAGTTCAGCATTCGTTTCAGGCGGAAATTTGGTGAGGACAGCCGAAACTTAGTCATTCAGGAGAAAAATATGGGCGCAAATTTTTTAATTCTTGGCGGTTTATTGGCGGGTTTAAGCGTGGTTTTGGGCGCTTTTGGCGCTCATGCACTGAAATCTCGGCTCAGTGCAGAGCGTCTGGCTAATTTTGAAACCGGCGCTCGCTACCAAATGTATCATAGCCTGGCATTGCTGGCAACCGGACTGGCGGAAAACCAGTTCGCTATGCGAGGCTGGATGCAGGCAGCCGGGATCCTGTTCTTGATCGGCATCGGGTTGTTTTCAGGCAGCCTGTATCTGTTATCGGTGACGGATCGCCGTTGGTTTGGAGCCATCACGCCGTTTGGTGGTCTGGCATGGATCGCCGGTTGGAGCTGCCTGGTCATTGGTTTGCTGGTGGGTTAGTTGTATTGACGCTGGGGTTTGAAAAGTACTATACTAAAGACAGAGATAACGGGGTTTTTGAGGAACACTTCAATCAATTCGGCAAGGAGGTCGAGATGGGATTTAAATTCACCTGGTATGGACACGCCGCTCTTGGGTTTGAAACGGATGGTTACCATGTGCTGGTTGATCCTTATTTAAGCGAAAACCCGGCTGCCAGCACCAGCCCGGATAAGGTTGATGCAGATTTTATCCTGATCAGCCATGGCCATGGCGACCATGTTGGGGATGCTGTGGAAATTGCTAAACGGACCGGCGCTGAAGTGATCAGCAATTTCGAAATAGCCAACTGGTTCGAAGCGAAGGGTCTGAAAGCGCATCCTCAGCATTTGGGCGGTGGATTTCGCCACCCATTTGGCTATCTTAAACTGACGCTGGCTTTACACGGCTCGGCGCTGCCGGATGGGAGCTATGGGGGCAATCCGGCTGGTTTTCTACTGACCACGAATCAGGCTAAAAAGATCTATATGGCTTGTGATACTGGATTGTTCGGTGACATGCGCTTGATCGGCGAGGAAGGCATCGACCTGGCTGTGCTCCCCATTGGAGATAACTTCACCATGGGGCCGGAGGACGCTCTCCGAGCTGTGAAGTTGATCCAACCTAAGCATGTCATACCGGTCCATTATGGCACCTGGGAGCTCATCTCCCAGGATCCGAATGCCTGGGCAAAACAGGTCGAAAAGGAAACCGAGACAAAGGTGCACGTGCTAAAACCCGGCGAAAGCTACGAACTGGCTTAAGGTTCAGCATCCGATGGGGTCTTTCGGTATTTCTGTGTTGGGTAGAAGATGGGGGTGTATTTTTCGGCCAAAACCCGGAAATCCCCCCCAATCTGGTCCCAACACCAACCCCTTTTGGTGTGAAAGCCCTGCTAACGGGGTGACCCTGGTCACCTCGTTTTGATTTAAAAGCCGTAACTACCTGGACAATGTCAGATTAAAAAATAATTCCGAATTTTGGGTGTGTGTGGCAGGCAGTTGCCTGCCACACACACCCAAAATTCGGGCCCATCTTAATAACTGTGACATTGTCAAGCTGCTCAGCCATGGCAGGAATAAATGGCGAAATGAGGTGTGCGTGGTGGGTATGCAACCACCACGCACACCTCATTTCGCCCACATTTTTACAACGGGCTGAGTAGATACCATAAGCCACGGTATGTCAAAATGATCGGCCTTTCATTCCCGGCGTAAGGAAAAGGCGCGGCGGATCATCTGAATATTGTAGCGAAGGAAATTTCCTTTTCCTGTGATCCTGCAGATGGAACTCGTCATGGAATTTACTGCAAAAACAATTATTCTATTGAGAGACGATCGGTCTGATATAATTCGTCCATCGATTGTCATGGTGGAAAGCGAGCAGATGCTGTTCACGATTGCACCCCCGAGCACTTTTCAGGATGCTGGACTTACGTTGGGCGCGAAGGCGTATCCAGGCGAACCTGATTTCAGGAGGTACTGATGTTTAATAATATTTTTCGCCGTCGAGAAGATGAGGAACGCTACGACAAGGAAGGCCGCCTGCCACCCGGCCAGTCGTTGACGCAGAAATTTCCCGTGCTGCATTATGGCCCGGTGCCGCCTTTCCGCCCTGCGACCTGGAATTTACGGATATGGGGAGAGGTCGAGCAGGAAGTGAGCTGGACCTGGGATGAATTCCAAAAATTGCCGCGCACCAAGATCAACATGGATCTGCACTGCGTGACTCGCTGGAGTAAGTTCGATACCGAGTGGGAGGGCGTTTCCGTCAAGACCTTAATTGACGAGGGTCTGATTAAGCTCAAACCGAGTGCGCACTACGTCATGCAACACGCCGAATACGGTTTTACAGTCAATTTGCCATTGGAGGTTGTGCTGGCCGACAACTTTTTACTGGCGACTCATTTCAATGGCGAGCCGATCGAACCCGATCATGGCTATCCATTACGGGGAGTGATTGGCGCGATCCAGGGGCGCGACGATTTATTGGTGCCTTATCTGTGGAAGGGCGCCAAATGGCTGCGGGGCCTGGAATTTATGTCTCAGGACAGACTTGGATTTTGGGAACAGGCCGGTTATCACAATGAAGCCGATGTCTGGAAGGAAGAACGCTTTGGTTGATTTGCAATCCGATGTTTTCAGTGACACGACTTGTCGATCCACAACTACAAAGGAAGCCGCATTCCGGATGGGGCGCTTCTTTATGGAAATGCGATGATCGATTGGGCCGGATTGGTTGCCAATTCCTTATGGATTGTAGGATGCGCCCTGGCGCTGGGCCTGGTGAGTTATGCGAGCTGGCAGGCATCGCTAGGGAATAGAAAATTCATCTCACAGTTTAAACAACCTCAACTGCAAGCAGGATTCAGCCTGGCGGGGATGTTGTTCAGCGCCGGGCTCGCGCTTACGTCCAACATGATCTGGGAAAAGGGTCTTTGGGCTGCTGTGGGGGTTTTCTTTGGGCTTCGGTTGTTCGGCAATGCTCGCTCAAGCTTCCAGCCCGGCGCTTTCGAGGCTGGAAGGGATGATGGATGACGAAAGACCGGCGGGAATATGACTCATTCCGAATTTAATCTTCAGCCTGAATCGGCCTCATAAGGCTCACCCCCAGCCCCTCCCTGGCGCCTGCGGCGCCGGAAGGGGAGAAGCGTGTCGGAAAACAGGCGTGATTGGCGGCAAACGCCGCCAATCACGCCTGTTTTCCGACAAACCATTAATTGGGTGTATGGCCGGTAATAGCTACTGCTCGAGAAACCAGTCAATTTGAGAGTATATCCTGTTCCCGCCGGTCTCAGATGTATTCACCGGGTACTGGTTCAAGATGGTTCAGGACTCTCGTGGCATGTTAAGCCGGCTGAATTCGCCGCGTTTTACCTGGAACATATCAAAATCGCGGGCCACAATCGTGTTGGGGAAAACCGCGCGGGCTTCGGCGATGACATCCCGCTCGCGATAGCGGCGTGAGATATGGGTGAGAATCAACTGCTTGACGCCGGCTTGAACAGCCAATTGGGCTGCCTGTTGGGCGGTCATGTGGGCGAAATCGCGGGCCATCTGAGCTTCTTCCTGTAAGTAGGTGGCTTCAATCACCAGGGTATCGGCCTGTTCGCACACTGCTAATAACTCATCCGTCCGGCCTACATCGCCGACATGAACCAGGTAGGTGCCCGCCCTGGCTGGGCCGAGCACCTGGTCGGGGGAGATTTGGCGACCATCCGGCAGCGTCACCGTCTGGCCGTTGACCAGATCGCGGCGCCAGGGCCCCGGAGGAATAGCAAGTTGTTCGGCCAATTCGGGCAGGAAAGGCCGGCGAGATTTTTCTCTGAATGCGTATCCAAAGCAATCCGGGCCGCGATGATACACCGGGAAGGCAGTAACGGTGAAATCCTCACCTTCGAATATTTGGCCGCTGGAAACCTGATTCAATTGTATGTTCATCGGGGGGCGGGCTCCGCGTAAAACCACGCCATAAAGCAGGTCGTGAATGCGCTCAAGCGCCCAGCGGCCGCCATATATTTCCAGCGAGTTGATCGTTTCCCAGCGAGAAAAAGTGGAAAGCAGTCCTGCCAGCCCCAGAATGTGATCCAGATGACCATGCGTTATCAGAATACGGTTGAGACGTTTGAATCCCAGGCCGGATTGCATGATCTGTCGTTGAGTGCCTTCGCCGCAGTCGATCAGAAAGCGATATTCATCATGCATAACCACCTGAGCCGAGAGGCCGCGATGGATCGAAGGCGCAGATGCCGATGTGCCAAGAAAAGCAATTTCAAACAAGTGAGATCCTTTTTCGTGAAGGCGAATGGATTTTTTGAGATTTTGCCGCTCGTGCGACCGGCCTTGAGATGCTTTGGTCCACCTTTTTATGCACCAGGACGATCGGAACAAGAAAGCCTGCCAAGGGCGTTAATTGTACCAAAATTTTCGCCCTGAAATTTCGGCAGCTTCAAGGGTCTTTGGGAAACCTTGTGGAATAGCCACGGGAATTCCCAATGAGTCCAGCTTTACTGTAGGGATACGCAAAAGCTGTAGAAAAAAGAATGAGGTGTTCGGTTTGGGCGGTGGACACCGCCCAAACCGAACACCTCATTACACATTTTGGCTACACCTCTGAAAAGGCCAGCCAGCCCATCTATGCTATAATCCGAACGGTAGGGGCCAGCTGCGTAGCAATGCAGGCATCCGACATTTCTGCAGGTGTTGTTTGAAAAGTGCCATCCTATAAATCTTATGGCTGTTCGCAAATCCTCCAAATCATCCAAAAAAACGCCTTCTAAAACCAGCAAGTCGGCGGCCTCGAGACGTAAATCCAGCAGCTCCCGAACAGGGAGACGCTCGAGCCGGAAAGCGCCGTCAACTTCAAAGTCAAAATCGGGTGGGAAATCGGGCGGTTCTCCCCTGGCCGGTCTGAGCCAGCGGTTGAAGGGACTTGGAAAAGGCAAACGTGAGGCTGGCGGTTCGAAGGCCTCTCAACCAACGCCGCGGCCTCGGCCAGCCATTCGCACCAAGCTATCCCTTGATCGCAAACTCGATATCCTGGGGGTTGGGCTGGCTTTTATCGGGTTGCTGACCACCCTGAGTATGCTTTCATCGACCAACAGCAACCTGGTGTCAAGCTGGGTGAGCCTGATCAGCAAGGCGTTTGGAACCGCAATGTATATCTTTCCGTTTGCTTTGCTTGTTTCCGGCGGCTGGCTTGTGCTTCGAAATTTCGATCGCATCCCGCAACTCGCTTTAGAACGCATCCTGGGATTGCTGCTTTTATTCGTAAACATCCTGGTAGCTTTACACATGATCGTTGCGCTGAGGACAGGCCTGGGCATTTTTGATCTGGCTGCGGCCGGCCGAGGCGGCGGGTATCTCGGCGCGGCCTTGCTGGAAATTCTGAACGGCGCCTTCGGCGTGATGGGGACCACCATCGCTTTAATTGCCTGGGCGTTGATTTCCCTGGCGCTTGCCCTGGATGTGACCGTATTGGAGTTGTTCAGCTGGCTGGCGCCCATCTTCGGGTGGATTCAAAACCAGGCGGCGCAGCTGTTCCGCTCCCGTCAGAGCGGATCCGCCCAGTTGGGCCCTGAAACGCTGACGGAAACTGACTTTATGCCGCTCAATCGCCCGACGGGAGCAGAAGGTGCCCACCAGCTTGCCGGCGGCGATCCGGGAAATGGAATGCCGGCCGATACATTACCGGAACAGCGGGCCTGGGTTTTGCCGGCGGTCGACGATATTCTGGATGTAGGTGGAGAGGTCAATTACGATGATGAGCTGGATCGCCAGCGGGCGAATGTCATCGAGGAAACCCTGTCTTCATTCGGCGCGCCTGCCCGGGTGATTGAAATCAATCGCGGCCCGACGATCACTCAATTTGGGGTTGAGCCTGATTTTATCGAATCTCGCAGCGGCAGGATGCGGGTACGGGTTGGTAAGATTGCGGCGCTGGCGGATGATTTGGCGCTGGCGTTATCCGCTCGCACGATCCGGATCCAGGCGCCAGTCCCCGGCAAGGGATTTGTTGGGATCGAAGTTCCCAACGAAGAAATCGCGATGGTTGCCCTGCGGGATATGATCGAAAGCGAAGCTTTCCGGCGATTGCGTTCTCCCCTGGCTTTTGCATTGGGCCAAAACGTGGCCGGGATGGCGGTGGCCGCCGATCTGGCCAAAATGCCGCACCTGTTGATTGCCGGCGCAACCGGTTCGGGCAAATCGGTCTGTGTCAACTCTTTGATCTGTGGACTGCTGTTGAACAATACCCCGGATGATCTGCGCCTGATCATGGTGGACCCCAAGCGGGTGGAACTGACCGGATATAACGGCATCCCACACCTGCTGGCGCCAGTCGTGGTCGACCTGGAGCGGGTGGTAGGCGCCTTGCAATGGGTTACCCGTGAGATGGACATGCGCTACCGCAAGCTGGCTGAGGCCGGCTCTCGCAATATTCAGGATTACAACGCTAAACGGGCCGCCCGCGGCGAGAACAAATTGCCGTATCTGGTTGTGATTATCGACGAGCTGGCCGATTTAATGATGTTAGCCCCCGATGAAACTGAACGAACCATTACCCGGCTGGCGCAGCTGGCCCGGGCAACCGGGATCCATCTGGTCATCGCTACTCAGCGTCCTTCGGTGGATGTGGTAACCGGTTTGATCAAGGCAAATTTCCCCGCCCGGGTTGCGTTTGCGGTCGCTTCGGGGGTTGACAGCCGGGTTATTCTCGATCAACCCGGGGCAGAACGCCTGTTGGGGCGCGGCGACATGCTCTTCCAGGCGCCTGACTCGCCTGCTCCGGTCCGTCTCCAGGGTGTATTCGTCTCGGATAGCGAGATCCAGCGGCTGGTGACCTACTGGCAGGGTTTCTCCGGATTCGCCAATACAGTGCCAACCGCCATCGGCGGGATTGTAGACAGCCGCCCTCCCAGCCTGCCACTCAAACAGATGGAAATGTTTGAAGCGATGAAGCCTGAGGAAGAATTGGATCCTCTCATGGAAGAAGCGATCGACCTGATTCGCAGACAGGGACGAGCTTCCATTTCCATGCTGCAGCGCCGCTTGAGGATTGGTTATACTCGAGCGGCTCGGATGATCGAAAAGATCGAAGAGCAAGGCATTATCAGCCCGCCTGAACCGGGAAGCGGCGCTCGAGAAGTGCTGGATTACGGCCAGGCCGCTCCCCCTGTGGATGAGCGGTAACCTTCTCTGACAACCCGTCCATGTTTCGTCGCTGTCTGATCTACTTCATGGTATTGCTGCTGGCGGCCTGTTCATCGGGGACGACCCGTGCGCCGTCCCAGACCCCGGTTGGCGAACCAGCCCCTGCAGCCATCATTCAGCCGATTGAACAGACAGAACCAACATCCTTGGTCGTCCCATCGACCAGTATTCCAACACCGACGAGCAGCCCTGTTTCAACGGCGACCTCCCTACCAGCGCCCACAGAAACTCCCCTACCTGAGCCAACCTCACCTGTGGAGACGACTTTGCTTTTCACAGGGGTCATCGTCCCGGCTCGCTGCGTGCAGGCCGCGATCGATGCGCGCGGCGACAGCAATTATATGTTCGCCAAAGTGCGCGATTTGATCTCGCAAGCTGATCTGGCCGTGGGGACGTTTAACGCCACGATGAGCGAGATACCGCCCCATACCGGTTGTGTTTTTACGTACGTGTTGGTGGGCAGCCCCTCGAACGCCGATGCCATGGCTGCAGCTGGTTTTGATGTGATGAGTGTCGCCACCAACCACATTAAGAACTGCGGGCTCAGCAATTGTGGCGACCGGGCTTTTTTTGATACCTTGGATAACCTCAGACGAGTGGGCATTACCCCGGTGGGGGCGGGGGCCAATCTGGCTGAGGCCTCCCAGCCGATCGTAGAAACTGTTAACGGCATCCGTTTTGGGATTGTGTCCCTGGGCCAGATTGAAGAGCTGGCTTTCGCCGGAGAGAACACGCCTGGTATTGCGATCCTGACGGATCAAAGCCTGCGCCAGGCAATCCATGCGGCTCGTCAGATTGCAGATGTGGTGATTGCCATGCCGCACTGGGGACCCGAAGATGTGCCCAACCCGAACTGGTCACAACGCAACCTGGCCCAGGCCGCCGTAGAGGCTGGGGCAGACCTGGTGGTGGGCAACCATACTCACGTGGTGCAGGCTGTCCAGGAAATCGATGGCGTACCAGTTTTTTATGGGTTGGGGAATTTCGTTTTTGATCAAACCTGGGCGATGGATCACACCCAGGGTGTCATTTTGCGGGTGAAATTTAAAGGCCGGCGCTATGCGGGGTATGAATTGATCCCCACCCACGTGGATGGAGATGGGACGGTGCGGCTGGCCGGCGCGGATGAGGCCTCCGAGATCCTCAACCGGATCTGGGCCGCCAGCGAACTGCTGGGTGACCCGCCAGCGATGATGACATCGGATGCCTCTAAATGAAAGATGACTTACGATTCGATCAAAGCGATCCGTACGGCTTAAAATGCGGGGGTTATTGACCGGCCTGGCAGCTTTTACACAGGCCAAACAACTGCAGCCAATGTTCCCGGATCTGGTAGCCGGAATCTTCGCTCACCGAGTAAATCAAAGCATCCATCCGTTCGCGTTCACCACTAAAAAATTCCACCCGGCCGCATTGCTGGCAGATCAGTAAATGCTGGTGGCCCGAGAAGGCGGCGATAAAGGCCTGGCAGTCGCTTGGCCGGTGGACGCGTTGAACCAGATCAAGCTCTTCCAGCTTTTCAATCGTGCGGTAAACAGTTACCAACCCCAATTTTGGATATTTGGCCCGAGCCAGCTCGAACACATCAAACGGGTTCAGTACGTGCTGGCTGGTGGCGATAGTTTCAACCACCGCCCGGCGAGGTTCGGTAAGACGGTAGCCATTCTCGTGAAGACAGGCTAACCATTCGTCAATTGCATCAGGGGAAACAGGTTCGGTTGTCATACTATTTTTCTACCCATCGAATTCGCGGTTCTCTGGCTAATCCTTGTGTGAAAGAAAGTAATCACTCGAGCCGGGGTAAGTCATATGGCATATTCCAGACAAAGGTCAATAGGATCCATAAGCGTTGATCAAGCCAGTGCTCGTTGACGGAGCGACTGTTGCATTGTTTTTACAAGCCATGCCAGGATAAAAAAAGCTGTGGTGGTCAGCACAATCGCGGCGCCGGACGAGATGCTGATGTAATAAGAAAGATACAGGCCGATCACTCCGGACAACGAGGCAATACTGCCTGCCAGCAAGATCATGACCGGCAGGCGGCGGGTGAGCAAGTAGGCGGTGGCTGCCGGGGTGACCAGCATGGCGACCATCAGGGCCACGCCAACCGTCTGGAGGGAAACCACAATCGCCAGGGCGATCAGGATCAGCATAATATTTTCGAGCAATCCGGACGGCAGCCGCAGGGTTGAAGCCAGCAAAGGGTCAAAGGATAAGACCAGAAATTCCTTGTAAAACAGGATGATGGTCAGCAGGATCACGCCACCAAAGACCGCAATCAGCGCCAGATCCGTGCCTGAGACACCCAGCACATCGCCAAAGAGGAAATGGGTCAGGTCGACCGAGTAATTGCGCACTGTGGAGATCAAAGCGATCCCCAGGGCAAACATCCCCGCAAATACGATCCCAATGGCAGTGTCTTCGCGAATTTTTGCACCTTTGCTGATCGCCCCGATCCCGAGCGAGGTGGCCACCGCGGTGACCAGTCCCCACCAGAATAGTGGTTCGCGCGCGCCGCCACCGATAAGGTAGCCGACAGCCACTCCGGGCAGAATGGCGTGAGCCAGAGCGTCGCCAAAAAAGGCCATGCCGCGCAGCACCACGTAGGTTCCGACCGTGGCGCAGACTACACCCACCATCAGGGCGGCCAGGATGCCCCTGACCATAAAGGCATAACCAAGTGGTGTGACGATGAAATCAACGAGTGTGGTCATGGCCAGTCCCTTCGTCATCGCAGCAAGTATCGCTCATCGCCAGGTAGCCATCATCCAAATCGACCAGCCGCAGATGCCCCCCGTAGGCGTCGAGCAACTGATCAGTGGTGAACACCTCCTGGGGCAGGCCGAAACCAACCATCCGGCGGTTCAGAAGCATAACTTTGTTGAAAGAGTCGGCTGCCAGATTTAGATCGTGGGTGGAGGCCAGAACGGTCACTTCCCGTTTTTGGAGCTCGTCCAGAATCGAGACAATACCCTGTTGGGACCTAAAGTCCAGGCCGGTAAAGGGCTCATCCATTAACATCAATTCGGCTTCTTGAGCCAGGGCACGGGCGATAAACATGCGCTGCTGCTGCCCACCGGACAGTTCGCTGATCTGGCGCTGTCCCAAGGCATCCAGGCCAACCACTTGAAGCGACTGCTGCACGACCGACCAATCTTTTTTCTTGGGCCAATGAAGCAAACCGAGCTTGCCGATCCTGCCCATCATGACTACATCGGCCACGTTCACCGGAAATTGCCAATCTACCTGGCTGCGTTGGGGAACGTAGGCGATGCAGATATGGCCATCCGGGCCCTGGCCATAGATGTCCACTTTGCCCTGACTGGGAGCCAAAACGCCAGCGATGACTTTAAAGAGGGTGCTCTTACCGGCTCCATTCGGCCCGACCACCGCCACTCGCTCGCCCGTGTTGAGGCGGAAGGAGATATCTTCCAGGGCCAGCACCTTTTCGTAGCGCACGCTTAAGCCGGCGACATCCAGGATAGGCGTGCCGGGTAAATGGTTGGCGTGGATGCCTGAAAAAGGCTGTTTGCGAATTTCTCGAAGGATATTCATAGTCGATCTCTGATGGTTGTAAGGGTTATTTGAGAGCCTGGACGATCGCGTTCACGTTATAGCGGGTGTAGTCCAGGTACGTACCAGCCGGCCCGTCCGGCCCAGAGAGCGAACCGGTATAGAGAAAGACCAGGTGGGTGTTGGTATCGGCGGCAACACGCTCTTCCAGGGAAGGGTTGACCGAATTCCCGACGAAGATCGCCTTGACGCCCTGCTTGCGGATGCTTTCTTCCAGGGCAGCCAGATCCTGGGCGGAAGGTTGGGCCATGGTGCTGTAGCCGGGTATCACCGTCCCAATTTGGGTGAATCCATAACGATCGGCGAAATAGCCGAACAGAGCATGGTCGGTAACCAGCAGGCGGTTAGCGGGCGGTATTTCTGCCACCTGCTGGCGGATCCATTGATCCAGATTGGCCAACTGCTGGTGATATTTTTCGGCGTTAGCCTGGTAATCGGCCTGGTGGGTTGGGTCTTTCTGGCTGAGGGCGGCTGTGATGTTCTGTACCCAGACCATCACATTGTTGGGGTCGGTCCAGGTATGTGGGTCGCCGTCAGCAGTTTCATGAGTCGGCTCAGCCTGGTGCTCGCCGGCTGCTTCGGTTGGAGCCTCTCGCAGGCTGATTCCATCGGAAACGGAAATAACCTGAGCCTGTGTCCCCGAATTTTGCAGCAGCCGATCCATAAAGGTCTCCAACCCGGCGCCATTGATGAAAATCAAGTCGGCGTCGGCAACCCGGGCGATATCCTGGGGGGTAGGTTCAAAACTGTGCGGGTCGGCGCCAACCGGCAGCAGGGTTGTCAGGTTAATGGTCGGGCCGCCGATATTTGCGACGATATCCCCGACAATGGTGGTCGTGGCTACAACTTTCAAACTGCCGGTTGGCCCCTGGGCAGGCTGGTTGGCCGGTCCACAGGCTGGCAGGGCCAGCGCTGCGATGGCCAGCAGGCTGAACAAGAGGCTACGTTTGAAGAACATCTGATAGTGATCTCCATCTATAATTGAAAATAATTATCATTTTCAATTATAGATGGGAAATACTTTCTTGTGAAGGCTCTGCTTGAAAATTGGGTCACCACTGTCAGGTAAACAACCAGGCGCTGGAGGTACCTTACCCGGCGCCTGGTAAACTGGTTGATTTGTGGGCAGCCTCCCTATTTTGGCTTTCTCTTGGTCTTGCTTGAATTCTCAGCCACCCTGAATTTTACAATTTTGCTGATCAGATCGTAAGGGATCGGTTGATCGAGCGGAAACTGCACCGACCCCTTGCCCATTTTGTATCCAGACAATTCCTGTTTAAAATGCTCGATCCCGGTCGGTATCGGATAAAAGCCGATGTGTTGTTTGAAGGCAGCAAAGTGGACCAGATTGCCATTCAAGGTGAAAGTCGGCATGCGGTACTTGATGGTCTCCTGGGCGTCGGGCGCAGCATTCCGGATCGTCAACCGGATCTTTTCCAGGATTGCCTGCACATCGACCGGGAAACCGGCAATGTATTCATCGATCGTCTTAGGCGCTGATTGATCTGACTCCATAATTCACCTCGGATATCATCTGGGAGATAGCGTACCCATCCGGGCAAGGCTTGCTCACGACTTTAATATAAATCCCAAGGACAACGGATATTGTTGATGGGTTCGGGCGCCCAGGGCGCCCGAACCCATCAACAAAACATATTCTTCATTGCACAGTGGAGGCTTAGACTTTGACAATCAGCGATCAGCCGGAGGTGGTCGCGGTCAGGGTTGGTTCGGCCGGCTCGGTGGTTCCAGGGCCGGGTGTGGCCGTATCCGGCGCAGTCGTGCTGGTCGGAATAGGCGTGACCAGGTTGGCACGGACTACCAGGACCTGGCCAACGAAGATCTCATTCTCGTTTTCGATGTTGTTCTCGGTCTTGATATCATCGACCGTGCTGTTGAACAGGCCGGCAATGATCGCCAGGGTGTCACCACTCTGGACGGTGTAATTGACCTTGGTACCGCGCGGCAAATTGGCCGGTATCGGGGTGCTGGTCGGCAGCTTGGTATCCGGGCCAGGGATGGTGAGCGTATCTCCAACGAAGATATTGGGATTGGCGGGGTCCAGGTTATTCATGGTGATTAAAAGCAACAGGTCGACGTTGAAGCGTTGGGCGATCTCATACAGTGTGTCGCCTTCCTGCACCTGGTAGCTGAATGGGCCGGAGATGGTCGGCGTGAGGGTCTCTGTTGGAACGGTGGTCCCGGTTGGTGTTACAGTCGCCGTTTGGGTTTGCGTGGCTGTTGCCGTGGGAGTATCCGTCATGGTTGGCGTAGGCGTTTCAGTGGCAAACAGCGAGATTTGAGGTTTATTGGGCCCGAGCAGCCAGAAGATGATCAGGGCAGCGCCAGCGATCAGCAGGATGGCGGCAATACCGATGACCATCGGGGCGCGCTGGGCGCGCTGCTGCTGTTTCCGATAGGCTTCAATCACATGTTGTGGGTTTTCTTTATTGCTCATATGGTTTCCAGGTTTTTCGCCTTTTTGGGGCAGAGTTTAAAATCTGTGTGATTCTACCCGATTTTAACGCTCTTTGGTCAGGTACCTTGTCGGTTCTCAGGAAGTTTTGTGAGAATTCCGAAAGATCACCTCATTTTGGCTTGTGCCGGACAATCGTACAGCCATACGGCCTGGTTTGGGGCACCTCAGGCAGGCTCCCCGCAAGCAGGGCCGCAACGGCCTCCTGCAGATAATGGCGGCTGGCGGTGCGCTTGCGAAAGGTAATATCATCGAGCGCGCCCTGATATTGCAGGATGCCTTCCGGATCGAGTACATACAGGTGAGGGGTTGTTACCGCCCCGTAGCGGTCGGCGATTTGATGATCCGGGTCGAGCAGAACAACGGGCAGACCTCTACGGGCTGAAACCGTGCGGACCTGCTCAGGGGTTTCATTGCCATTTGAGGCGATGGTCCATAAATGGACGCGCCCCGGCTCATTGGTGAGTAGTTGAAGGAGTTCTTGATCGGCGCGCTCCGACCAGGGGCACTCTGCCGACCAAAAGTTGAGGATCAGGATCGTGCCACGAAAGTCAGATAGATGGTGAGCGGCACCATTTAAATCGGTCAGCTCGAAATCCGGAGCAGGCTGGCCGATTTTGATTACGGCATCCATTGGGGTTGATAGCCTCCTACGACGAGTTTATTCGCGCGTGCATTGATTGTGTCGATGACCCAGATTTCGGGAGGCTCAGTCAGGAGCGTCTGGTTAAAGCGTACGAATGCCAGGCGGCTGCCGGCCGGAGCCCAGCTGAAATCATAATGGTTGTAAAAAGGGTCAGCGGTTAATTGGCGAGTTTGGCCTGTGTCCAGCTGCAAGATCCACATCTGGCGACCAGGCGTCCAGCGGGCGGTGTCAAGATATTTGCGGGCAAAAGCGATGCGGGTCCCATCCGGAGAAAAAACGGGGGCAGCTTCCTCTTGATTCTCCGCCCGGGTAGTATCCTGCACCCGGCCATCTTCGATGTTGATGGCAATCAGATGGCTGCTGGCGATCAATTCCACGTTGGGCAGGGAAGATGTCTGGCTGCCGGCGGGCAGGATGATCTCCGGCGTGACAAATTGCGTGCCGCTGGGATTCCAGCTGCCGGGCTGGCCGGTCTGGCTGGGAATGCTTTTTTGTTCGCCGGTATGTAGATTAATAAAAATAAACGCAGACAGGTCGGTATCGAAGTAGGCCAGCCAGCCCGCGGACGACCAGTTGGGCTGCAGGGTTTCATGGGCCGGGTCGCCGGCTGGATATGGTTGAGGGCCGGCGTTGTAAGGCAGCCCATTATCCAGCGGAAGCAGCCATACCTGGGTGTGGGTGGGTTGGTCCTGCCCCATCAGATCGGTGCGCTCATAGGCCAGGAATTGACCATCGGTTGAGATCTTAGGCGCCCGGCAACTGGCCTGGGGACAGTCTAACAGCAAAATGGGCTGGAGGAAATCCGAACTGGCAGAAGGCTGGCTATTTTCCACAGAGTCCGGCGGTTGCAAGACCGGCAGGGCATAAAGACTGCTGCTGCCCCCCGGCCCATTCTCACTATAGTACAGGATCGATCCGGTGAAATTAAGATCGAACTCTAGAATGCCGGCCGCGCTGTCCGTGAGCTGCTGGCTCTCGGTGGTCTGCAAATTCATCACATACAGATTGGCCGGACCGTCGGTGGGAAAGAGATAAGCCAGGCGCGGCTGCCCGATGGTGAACGACCAGGAAGCTTCTTCCCGAATGGAAAACGGCAGCCAACCGGCCGCCCGGGCTCCAGCTGCAAGGCGCACCTGGACAGATTGCCCGTTAGGCCATGGGCGGGCCGGGGTAAAGATCAGGGTATTCCCTTGCCAGGCGTAGGCACCGTCGAGGGCGGGATCGATCGTCAGGCGCTGCGTGACCGATTCGGGCTGCATCGGACGCGAAAAGGTCAGCATCAGGGGTTCGCCAGCAGGCACCTGCAAGGCGCCCGGATCCGGATAGACGGCAGTCAGGTTTGGGGTCCCAAGCAGGTAAATAATGCCTGCGCTGGGTATTAAAATCAGGATCAACAGCAAGATTGTCAAGCGCGGTCGCTTCATATAATTGGATTATACCCGTGGAGAGCAGGCAAACCGGGACCTCATTGGGAATTCTTGTGGTGGTAGCCCAGATTTGGGGGTGTGAGCGTGCGGATGCACGCTCACACCCCCAAACCTGGGACTCTCCCACAGAGTTTCCTGCAATAGCAGGGTTTTGAGTGCATAGGGCAATCGCATTTGGCCGGTTTGCCCCCACCTCATTTCGATAGCCCGGGTGGATCCGAGATTGGCAAATGCAATCGCCCTTGTTGAGTGCATCTGGCAGGGTGGATTAGTGGTAGAATGTGCGCCATGAAACGATGGCAATTTTGGGTCGGGGTGGTCATCAGCGTGGCCTTTTTATATCTGGCGCTGCGAGGCCTGGAATTCGGCGAATTCTGGGCGACGCTCAAAGAAGCCAATTACTGGTGGCTGCTGCCGGGGATCGGGATGTACTTTCTGGCGGTGTGGGTGCGCGCCTGGCGCTGGCATTACCTGCTGCGCCCGATCAAAGCGATTCCGACCCGCACCATGTTTCCGATCGTCGCGATCGGCTATATGGGAAATAATATCTATCCGGCGCGGGCTGGGGAGGTTTTGCGGGCGGTAGTGCTGAAACGCAACGAAAATGTGCCGATTTCGGCTTCGTTGGCGACGATCATCGTGGAGCGAGTGTTCGACGGTGTGGTGATGCTGGCTTTTGTGTTTATCAACCTGGCCGAACTCACTCGCCTGACCGGAGGCTCGGGCGTGATCGGCGATATCAGCATTCAGGATATCGCCATCCTGGGCAGCGGAGCTTTCTTCAGCGCGCTGCTGGTATTTTTGCTGGCAGCCATGTTCCCGGAGCGGACCGAAAAAATCGTCCGGGCGTTGGTTCTGCGCCTGGTGCCGGAGCGATTTCAGGGAAAAGGTCCTGGATGTGTCAGGGCGCTTTTTGGGTGGTTTGGAGTCGCTGCGCTCCCCGCGGGAAGCGTTGATGGTCTTTTTGACTTCGGTGGTGATCTGGCTGCTCGAAACCGGTAAATACTGGTTTGTCATGTATGCTTTCCCTTTCCGGGTGAGCTTTTTCGCCCTGATGTTGATGAATGGTATCGTCAACCTGGCGACCACGATCCCTTCCGCCCCCGGCTACATTGGGACATTCGACGCCCCCGGGATCGCAGTTTTGATGGCTTACCATGTCGAAAAGGCGCTGGCGGCTGGATATACGATTGTGCTGCATATCGCTTTATGGGTCCCGATTACGCTGCTGGGCGCTTTCTATTTGACCCGTGAGGGCCTGCATTGGGGGAAAGATCTCGAAGAAGTAAAGGCACAAGTATGAAACAAGTGGCAATCATTGGAGCGGGCATCGGAGGTATGGCTGCAGCCTATGACCTGGCGAAAGCGGGCCAGCAGGTAACGATTTTCGAAGCTTCCGATCAGCCCGGAGGCCTGGCAACCGGTTTTAAGGAACCGGATTGGGATTGGACGGTGGAGAAGTTTTACCATCACTGGTTCGCTTCCGACCAGCATATGCTGGGACTGATCGAAGAATTAGGCTGGCAGGATCAGGTTGTATTCAAGCGGCCTTATACAGTGATGTATTATAAGGGTAAATTCTATCCCTTCAATTCGATCCTCAAAGCGATCTTATTCCCCGGCCTGGGATGGGGGCTGAATAAGATTCGCTTCGGGCTGGTCGGCCTGTATTTGCGCCTGAGCAATAACTGGCAACCATTGGAAAAGGTCACCGTGGATGAATGGATGCGCAAGTGGGCCGGTGATCATGTGTACGAATTGATGTGGGAGCCGATGCTGGTCGGCAAGTTTGGTGAACGCTATGCTCGCAAGGTCAATATGGCCTGGATGTGGGCACGGCTCAAATCCAGAACGACCCGGTTAGGCACGTTTCAAGGCGGTTTTCAGGTTTTTGCCGATCAAATGGCGGATCATCTGCGGCAGATGGGCGTGGAAATCCGGCTTTCCACGCCGGTCGAGCGTGTGGTTGCCAATCCCAGGGGCGGCCTGGATGTGACGGTTGGGGGGCAATCCTTCCATTTCGATCAGTGCCTGTCCACGACTTCACCGGCTTTGATGGCCAGGCTGGCGCCCGAGCTTCCTGAAGATTATTTGCGCGGCCTGCTGGCATTGAAGAGCATCGGGGCGGTGGTGATGATCGTATCGCTCAAGCACCAGCTGTCCGAACAGGGTTATTACTGGTATAACCTGCCTAAATCAGCCGGTTTCCCTTTCCTGGCGCTGGTGGAACACACCAATTTCCTGTCCCCGGAGCATTTTGGCGGCGATCATATTGTTTATATGGGGGACTATCTCGAAACTGATCACGAGTATTTCCAGCTCAGTAAAGAAGCGCTTTTGGAACGATTCCTGCCGGCGTTAAAACGGATTAACCCTAATTTCCAGGCGGAATGGGTCAGCAATTCCTGGCTTTACCGGGCAGCTTATGCCCAGCCGGTGCCTGAACTCAACCATTCCCAAAACATCCCCGCGATCCATACCCCGCTGGCGGGGCTGTTTTTTGCCAGTATGAGCCAGGTTTATCCCTGGGATCGAGGCACGAACTTTGCGGTTGAAATCGGGCGCCGCGCGGCTAGTCTGATGCTAACCAACTAGCCGCCGCCAGCCTCATAAGTGGAAGATGGTTCGGCCTGCACAAGTGGGCGGCAGCAATATTGCTGCCGCCCACTTGTGCAGGCCGTATTTTTTCTTTGTTCTTACCGCCCGGCTTCAACCGGGCCAAGGCCACCCCATCGCTGGTGTTCAACCAACATGCAGGCGTCCATGACGACCGCCAGGCCGGCCTGGCGGGCTTTTTCGGCTGCGGATTGATTGCTGATGCCAAGCTGCATCCAGACAGCCCGGGCGCCGATCTGGATGGCCTGATCGACAAAGGGCGGCACTGCCTCACTGCGTTGAAAGATCAAGACCAGATCGACCGGCTCCTGGATCGCTGGGAGGTTTGGATAAGCCTGCTCGCCCAGGGCCTGGTCCAGATTGGGGTTCACCGGGATGATATGGTAACCGTATTTTTGCAGATAAGCCGGCACGTAGTAGCCGGCCCGTTCGGGGCGGGAGGACAGTCCAACCACTGCAATAGTTCTGCAGGATCGGAGAATATGCTGGATGGTCGCTTGACGGGTAGATGCGATTGATTCGGACATGGTCTGCTGGTTGGATTCCTTTGGAAACTCTCTGTGGGATAGTTCCAGAAATTCCCAAAGGCCCTCTCGTTGCCGGATGGTGGTTGAACCGGTACAATACAAAGGTGGATCTCGAAACTTTTCACCAGTTATTGCAGCCTGCCGGCCAGGAAGCTTTGAAAGCTGCTGAGCTTTTGGAGCCACGCGAGCTTGATTTCCTGTCCCACTATACCACCCTTTCCCGCAGCATTCCATCCGATCTGGCCCGGGCAGCTTTGGAAATTGCGATCTTGCGCCTGGAGGCGGAAACCAAATTCACATCCGCCGGGGCGTTATATTTCACCCGGGAGGCCCTCGAACAGGCGACCCCCGAGCAGGTTTCCCGGTATCGATCCCAGCGCTACCAGGGTTGCCGGATGGTGGCGGATCTGGGTTGTTCGATTGGCAGCGACACAGTCGCATTTGCCAGCCAGGCCTTTACGGTAGGGGTCGACATCGACCCACTCCGCCTGAGGATGGCCCAGGCCAATCTGGCTGCCCTGGATCAGCAAGGACGAGCAGCATTCGTCCAGGCGGATTTGACCAATCCCTTGCCTGCCAACCTGCCAGCCAACACAGGATTGTTCTTTGACCCCGCCCGGCGGGTGGGGGGGCGGCGAATTTATTCAACCCGCGATTATCACCCACCTTTGAGCCTGGTCAAAACCTGGATGAAACGTTATCCGGACATTGGGGTCAAGCTCTCGCCGGGGGTCGATTTGAATGAATTGGGAGAATACCCGGCGGAAATTGAATTTATTTCGCTTCGAGGAGACTTGAAGGAAGCCGTTTTATGGCTGGGGAGATTACGATCGGCCTACAGACGGGCAACGATCTTACCAGGGCCTTTCACGCTGGTGGATACAGACTGGGATGAAAGCGAGCGCCTGCCAGTGCGCGAACCTGGCGCTTATCTGTACGAGCCCGATAGCGCCATCTTGCGGGCTGGCCTGGTCCAGGCGCTGGGCGCACAGCTTGAAGCGGCCCAATTGGACCCCGATATTGCCTACCTGACCGCCGATCAGCTCGTGGAGAACTCCTTTTGCGAGGTCCTGGGCAGTCGAGGACTGGCAGCCATTTAATTTGAAACGGCTGCGAGCAACACTGCGGGAGCGTAACGTTGGCCAGGTTATCGTCAAAAAACGCGGTTCCCCGATCCAACCCGAGGCGCTCATCCACGATTTGCGGTTAAAGGGCGATGAGCAACGGGTAATTTTCCTGACCCAATTGACAGGCAAGCCGATCGTAGTGATCTGTTGGCGGGAAGAATTTAAATAAAAAGACCGGGCAGGAATTAGCAGCCCGCCTGGTCCTGTTGTTAATCTTCAAAACCATCTCAATCAGTGAATAATGGTAAATGCCCCAAAGAGACGATGTGCCGCCATTGGGCGCGTTCGCCTTCGGTGAAAATGGCGGCTTCCACCGCGGTTTCGGCATGGGCTTTGTCCATCAGCAGGCGCATACCTTGCAGGGTCGAGCCGGTGCTGATGACATCGTCCAGCAGGACTACTTTCTTACCGTTCAGCCCTTCCTGATCTTTTTCATCCAGGTAAAGCATTTGAGGCTGGCCCGTGGTTATGGAGAGAGTTTCTGCCACCAGGGCAGTGCCCATATAAGGTTTGTAGGATTTGCGCAGCACAATGTAAGGCTTGTGGGTCTCAACAGATAAAGCATGGGCCAGGGGGATGCTTTTGGCTTCAGCAGTCACGATGAGGTCATAATCTGTATCAGCGAGGTTGCTCGCCAGCGCTTTGGCACAGGCCTGGACCAATTCCGTATCGCCCAAAATATTTAAGACGGCGATCCTGACGCCGGGAGCGACTTCGAAGAGGCGCAGGTCACGCTGCAAGCCTGCAATTTCTACGGAATAGGTTTCATGGGTGGCTTTCATGTCATTATCCCTTCCAACTGTTTGGCCTCTGGCAGAAACGGTCATGGTTGTCTTTTGGCGGATTTCGCCAGGGCAAGGACGCTACTGCAGGCATTCATAGAGAGCCTGACAGAATCAACCCCAGGATTCAGACAGCCTGGGGGTAAAAACTTGTCGCACCGGCTGTGAAAAGCCGGACTTTCGCCCCAAGTTTATCATAGTTCTGTTTCAAATTCGAGCACACCATATCCATGCATTTTGACTGCATTCTGCTTGCATCTGGGCCTTTGGGAAATTCCGTGGAACAGTCCCTGATTTAGGGGCACCACCACAGGAATTTTCAATGAACCCTACGTCTGTTCACCGTAGAGGTGGGAGGTTGCTGCTATAATCAATGAACATTTCCGGTCTAACATTCAGAATCCATTGAACTGGTTCGACGAACTCGTACAGCATGCCATTTTCAAAGTCCTATCAAACTCGCCCCAGTCAACGGCGCATCCATGATCTGACCCGCCTGGAGAAGGTTGTATCCCGAGGCCGGATGCTCGCCCTGGTTGGGATGATGATGCTCCTGGCGTTGACTGGCTGCCGGCTACCGGAAGCTGTCGACCCTGCTCCGACGACTACACTGGCGAGTGCAGGTCCAGACGCGATCCCAGAATGGGCAACGGTTTATTTTACCGATCCCGGTGGACCGACTTCCAAAAGTCTGCGGGGCGGTCCAGACCAGGCCCTGGCCGATGCGATCGACGAAGCTCAGGTCAGTGTGGACCTGGCGATTTACGAGTTGAATTTATGGAGCTTGCGCGATGCCTTGCTGCGGGCTTATGGACGCGGCGTCAGCGTCCGGATGGTTGTCGAGAGTGACTATTCCGACAGCCCGGAGATCGAGGCTTTGAAGCAGGCGGGGATTCCTGTGCTGGGCGACCGGCGCGAAGGCCTGATGCATGACAAATTTGTGATCATCGATCGCAGCCAGGTCTGGACCGGCTCGATGAACTTTACCCTGAACGGGGCTTATCGCAATGATAATAACTTGATCCGTATCCGGTCGGCGCGACTGGCGGAGGATTACCTGACGGAATTCGAGGAGATGTTCAGCGAGGATCTGTTCGGGCCGGCCTCGATCGCCAATACACCGGCGCCCGTCCTCCGTTTGGAGGATACGGAGATCGAAGTATACTTCTCGCCCGACGACGGAACTGCCAGGCGCTTGATCGAGTTAATCGGCGGCGCACAAAAAGAAATTGTCTTCATGGCTTATTCATTTACGGCCGATGACCTGGCAGCAGCTTTAATTGAAAAGGCCAGGGCAGGTGTGCTGGTTGCTGGGGTCATGGATGAATCACAGGTTCATTCCAACATGGGTACCGAATTCGAGCGCCTGCAGACTGCCGGCGTCATCCTTTCTATGGACGGCAATCCGAATAAAATGCACCACAAGGTCATGGTGATCGACCGTGAGATCGTTATTACCGGATCGTATAATTTCAGCGCCAGCGCAGAATCCACCAATGATGAGAACACGCTTGTGATCCACAACCTGCCGCTAGCCAAACGCTACCTTGCGGAGTTCCAGCGGGTTTTTGAACTGGCGAACCCTAAGTGAGGCTGCCAGCCAAGATGGATATCAACTCAAGCTTGAGTATGAAATATAGGCGAAAAGGATGTGCGTAAAGCGTACGCTTTACGCACATCCTTTTCGCCATAAATCCAAGGCACAGCGGAGTGGTTACAATTAGGATGTATTTCTGTTAAAATCATGGTAAGGTCTCGGGGAGGTCTGAACACTTACCGGCATTATGCCGGTATTACAGGCTATTGTTGCCGGTATCTTTTCTCCGAACCATACCAACATCAATCAGAATAAGGTTTATGACTAAGAGAAAATACCACCTCATCATTGCTGTTCTCAGCCTGGGATTGGCGTCCATTGGGTGTCGGTTTCTGCCCGGCTCAACGACCGGGTTAAAGGATGCTCCTGCGCCAACCACGATCCCGTTGACCGAGACAGCCTCTCCCAGCAGCCTGGCGGAGCTGGCCCAGCCGCAGGAACCAATCGCTCTGCCGCCTGGTTTCAGGATCAACGTTTTCGCCCAGGGTTTGAACGGCCCGCGGATGCTGACCGTGGGCCCGGAGGGAGAACTTTACGTGGCCGAACGGGGGGCTGGCCGGATCCTGCGCCTGCCTGACCGGGACGGGGACGGCCAGGTGGATGAACCTGAAGTTGTCGCCGAGGGGTTGGATGCCCCCAGCAGCCTGGCTTTCTACAAGGATGGTTCGCTTTACGTGGGCCTGACAACCCGAGTGCTGCGTCTCAGTGATCCGGACCTGAGTGGAAGGTTCCGGAAGCAAGAAGAAATCATCTCAGATCTGCCGGCCGGCGGACATAATACCCGGACAGTGCTGTTCAGCCCGGATTGGAAGACCCTGTTCGTTTCGGTCGGCTCATCCTGCAATGTATGCCTGGAGAAGGATCCTCGCCGGGCTGCGATCGTTCGCTACAATCCGGATGGCAGCGGCGAAGCGATCTTCGCCAGCGGGCTGCGCAACGCGGTCGGGATCACTTTCCGGCCGGGGACGGAAGCATTGTGGGCCAGCAATAATGGCCGCGATCAGCTCGGCGATAACCTGCCGCCGGAGGATATTTACCGGGTGGAGTCCGGGGTGGATTATGGCTGGCCGCGCTGCCATTCGGGCCGGATCATTGATCCTGATTTCGGCAAACCGGGCGACTGCGAAGGTGTGGGCCAGCCCATGGTGGAAATGCAGGCTCATTCGGCCCCATTGGGCCTGGTATTCTACGATGGGAACCAGTTCCCGGAATCTTACCGGGGCGATCTATTTGTGGCGTTTCATGGCTCCTGGAACCGGAGCGTTCCGACCGGATATAAAGTCGTGCGCATTCCAATGGACGGGGATCGCCCAGGCGAGGTCCAGGATTTCGCAACCGGCTGGCTGCGAGAAAATGGCTCGTCATGGGGGCGGCCGGTCGGGTTGGCGGTCGGAGCGGATGGCAGCCTGTATGTTTCGGATGATGGCGGCGGCAATATTTACCGGATCAGTTTTTCGCAGTAGATCGCGTAACCTGAGATTGAAGGACAGGAACAGGCCGGAATCGGGTCTGGCTGAGCATTGATGTAGTCATAATAAAAAGAGGACAAGCAATCATGGAAACCAACGGCAAATATTATCTTGGCAAAATTTTTAATGTCGATTCGGGCAAAGTGTCCGATGAACCACTTTTGTATGACGGTGATGATCTGACGACCCACGCGGTGGTCGTCGGTATGACCGGATCGGGTAAAACCGGGCTGTGCATCGACCTGTTAGAGGAGGCCGCGTTGTTGAATATTCCGGCCTTGATGATCGATCCAAAAGGCGACATTACCAACACCCTGCTGCATTTCCCCGATCTATTGCCGGCCGATTTCCAACCCTGGGTGAACGCTGACCAGGCCCGGCGGGATGGTAAAACCATGGAGCAAGCTTCAGCGGAGGCCGCCGCCAACTGGCAGGCCGGACTGGCGAACTGGGGGATCGATTCACAGCGGCTGCTCAACCTGAAGAATGCAGCCCATTTCGCAGTTTACACGCCGGGCTCGGATGCAGGCATCCCGGTCAGTATTCTGGCTTCTTTGAAGGCGCCTCCGATCCCGTGGGAGAGCAACCGCGAACTGCTGCGTGAGAAAATTTCCGGTACAGTGACCGCACTGCTGGGCCTGGTCGGGCTGACGGATATCGATCCTGTGCGTTCGCGCGAGCATATCCTGCTGTCGAATATTTTTGAGGCTGCCTGGAGTCAGGGTCGCGACCTGAATTTAAGTGAACTGATCCTGCAAACTCAGACGCCGCCTTTCGAAAAGTTGGGCGTGTTCGATGTGAATACCTTTTTCCCTGAGAAAGACCGCTTTGAACTGGCGATGCTGCTCAACAATATTATGGCGGCGCCCGCATTCCAAACCTGGATCGAAGGGCAGCCGCTGGATGTCGCCAGCCTGCTCTATCACCCCGACGGGAGGCCGCGTCACAGTGTGTTTTATATCGCCCACCTGACCGACGCCGAACGGATGTTTTTTGTCACCTTGCTCTACTCGGCGGTCGAATCGTGGATGCGCTCCCAGCCGGGTACGAATTCATTGCGGGCGATCGTGTATTTTGACGAGATTTTCGGCTATCTTCCGCCGATAAGCAACCCGCCTTCGAAGGAACCCATGCTGCGTATGCTGAAGCAAGCGCGCGCCTTTGGGGTGGGCCAGGTGCTGGTCACCCAAAATCCGGTAGACGTCGATTACAAAGCGCTGTCCAATGCCGGCACCTGGATGATCGGCAAATTGCAGACCGAACAGGATAAGCAGCGCCTGCTGGATGGTCTGCAAGGCGCTCAGGGTGGGGCATTGGATCGGAGCGAATACGATCGGATGATCTCCGGCCTGGGCAAGCGGGTGTTCCTGCTGCATAACGTGCATGAAAAACATCCGCTGCTGTTCCAAACCCGTTGGGCGATGAACTATCTGGCCGGTCCGCTGACGCGCACGCAGATTCCGGCTTTGAATCAGCTGGCTGGAGCCGGCCTGGGAGGACAGCCGGCCGGACCGGCGGCGCCTGCCCCCGTTTCAACGCCTGGCCAAGGCCTGCAAGCCGCCCCAGCCGCGGGAGCCGTTCCCCAGCCACAAACTGCTACCCAGCCTGATCCTGCTCTGGGCGGATCGGTCACCCATCCGACCCTGGGCGGATCGGTCACCCATCCGACCCTGGGCGGATCGGTCACCCGTCCGACCCTGCCTTCCGGTATCGCCGAGTATTTCCTACCCAACAACCTGACCTTTACCCAGGCCATGAAATCCACCGGACGAGCGGTCTCCCAAGATGCCCAGGCGGTGGGCCTGCTTTACCGGCCAGTGCTGCTGGCGCAAGCGAGCGTTCGCTTTTTCAATCGCAAATACAATTTGGACTATGAAATGAATACGAGCGTGATGGTGGATAGCCCGGATCGGCGCGGGGTGGTCCGCTGGGAGGAGCACCAGTTTGCCGCGGTTGATCCGCGCGGCCTGGACCGCCAGCCCGATCCGAGCGCTCATTTCGTCGCCCCGGAGGCGCCGTTAACCGAGTCCCGGACGATGAAGTCCCTGGAAAGCGATTTCCAGGATTGGGTCTATCGTTCTGTCCAGGTCACGGTACGGGCCAATGAGAGCCTGGATATCTATGCCGGACCGGATATCTCCGCGGCCGAATTCCGCACCATGTGCGCTGAGGCAGCCCGCAAAGAGCGCGATGAGGAGGTCCAAAAAGTCAGTGATAAATATGACAAGAAAATTGCCACTTTGCAGGAGCGGATGGCGCGGGAGGAGCGTGAGCTGGCCGAAGATGAAACCGAGTTATCCCAGCGCAAGATGGAGGAACTTGGCACTCATGCCGAGAATATCTTTGGTTTCTTCAGCAAGAAATCGCGCAGCACCCGGCGCATATCTTCATCCCTGAGCAAGCGGCGGATGACAGAACAGGCCAAAGCCGACGTGGATGAATCGATCGATGCAATCGCGGACTTCAAAAAGCAGATTGGGGCTCTGGAGAAAGAGAAACAAAGCGAGCTGGAAGATGTCAATGATCGCTGGGGTGAGATTGCCAACCAATCGACAGATATCCCGGTGACTCCTTATAAAAAAGATATCCTGGTCGATCTGTTTGGGGTGGCCTGGATGCCCTTCCATGTCGTTCAAACTGGCAACCAGGCGATTGAATTGCCTGGTTATGGCAGCGAATAGGGTCTCTGGGTAACTCTGTGGGGTATCACCCGAGGATTCCCAAAGACCCAGCAAATAGCCTGAACGGCAAGGCGCACCAGAATGGTAGAGAACTCTGTAAAGATCGTGGAGCGGTGTTGTGAGCGATACAAAGACTTTATGCGAGTTGGAAAAAGAAGGATTGATGCAGGCGGATCTTGAAGCCTACAAAGAACTGGTTCGCAAAGGTAAATACGTTTGCCGTCGCTGCGGTCGGGTAGCGCGCAAGAAAAAAAGCCTGTGCCGGCCTGAGAAGTTGTGAGGCCAGGTGAAAACCGTTTTGATCTTACGACACGCCAAGTCGAGCTGGCGCGAAGCGGGCCTGGCCGATCACGAGCGCCCGTTGAACAAGCGTGGCAAGCGGGACGCGCCGCGCATGGGGCGCCTGCTGCGGGAAGAAGATCTCGTTCCGGATTTGATCATCAGTTCGAGCGCTGTCAGGGCGCGTAAAACCGCCCAATTGGTGATCGAAGCAAGCGGCTATGACGGTGAGCTGAGGTTGGCGCGCGAGCTTTACGCGGCCGAGCCGGAAGCTTACCTGGAGGTCTTACAAATACTGCCGGAGACAGTCACAAGCGTTATGGTGGTGGGTCACAATCCCGGGCTGGAGGAACTGCTTGAATTGCTGAGCGGTGATTGGCAGCGGCTCCCGACCGCAGCGCTGGCCCAGGTGGCTCTCGAGCTGGACGCCTGGCAGGACCTGAGCGAAGAGACTCAGGGAAACCTGGTGAATCTGTGGCTGCCGCGCCAGCTTGCGGATTAAGCGGACCGATTCGAGCAAACAGCAGCATGACCATCAGCGTTCAACTTGCTCCCTGGATTATCCTCCTGGCAACCGCCTTCTACGGGATCGTGCACTCCTGGTTGGCTTCGCTGGGCGTGAAAGCCTGGGCCAGACGCCGCTACGGCGAGCTGGCCGAAAGGCTCTACCGGTTTCTGTATAACCTGTTCGCCGCTGTGACCATCCTGCCAGTGCTGGGTCTGCCGGCCCTTTTGCCGGACAGGCGCATTTACATCATCCCCATGCCGTGGGCGATTGTCTTCCTGGGATTGCAGCTGCTGGCTGTCGTTGGCCTGGGAGTCGGGCTGCTGCAGACCGGGGTATGGTCCTTTTTGGGGTTACGGCAGCTGTCCGGCCGCCGGGAAATCGGGGCAAACGATCAACTGGTTGTGAGCGGCCTGTACCGCTGGGTCCGGCATCCCTTGTATACGTCCGGATTGGTGTTCCTGTGGGCCAGCCCGATCATGACCCGCAATTTGTTGAGCCTGTACGCTGGCTTAAGCATTTACCTGGTGGTTGGGGCGCTGTTCGAAGAACGCAAATTATTGGCGACCTTTGGAGAGGCTTATGCCCGTTATCGCGAGCGAACGCCCATGTTGATCCCGAGGCCGCCCGTTTCAATTAAGTCAGGAATCTATTTACAAGCTGTTATTGTGGTTGTCGAGGCGTGCCAAGCAGGCATCACCAACTACATCCTATATTTGATTTTCGGATAGCTACTAAATCGGATCCTGATCCAAAACAGAGCGGGGGCTGTTTCTCCAGCTATGCTGCCATTATTGTGGATCTCGCTGAGCTTTCTGCTGGGCATGGTGCTGTCTTCCGCCGTCCGGTTCAGCCCAGGTGCGTGGCTGGGCCTGGCCGGGTTGGCCCTGTTCTGGCAACTGGCGTATTGGGTTTGGAAACGAAGCGGGGGGCATGTAAACCTATCTGCAATCAGTCTCCCTGCCTGGACTTCACGCCTGTACCCTGGGCTGGCAGCCTGGCGGCCGCCAGTAGCCCCGGCGATATTGTTGGCTTGCCTGTTCCTGGGAGCAGCCCGTTATCAGGCTGCCCAACCGGTCATTGCGCCTGAGCAAGTGGCCTGGCGCAACGATACGGGCGAATCCTGGATCATCGAGGGGCTGGTGATCGAGCCGCCGGTTGTAAAGGATCAGAATGCCAGGCTGGTGGTGGCGGCTGATCGCCTGCGGTCAAATAACAGCCTGGTATTTATCCCGGTGAGTGGCAAACTGCTGGTAACCGGACCTGCCGCCGGGAACTGGCATTATGGCGACCGGGTTCGAATAGAAGGCAGACTGGAGACGCCTTTCGAGACGGAAGATTTTTCGTACCAGCAGGTCCTGGCCAGGCAGGGAATTTACAGCACGATGAACAGGGCTGAAATCATGCGGATCGGGAGCGGTGCGGGCAATCCAATCCAGGCGGCGATCTACAGCTTGAACGAACGATCGAAACAGCTGATTTACCAGTTGTGGCCCGATCCGGAGGCCTCGCTGCTGGCCGGGATCTTGCTGGGAGACGAAGCTGGTATTTCAGATGCGGTCCAGCAGGCTTTTACCGACACCGGCACCTCACATATCATCGCGATCAGCGGATTCAATATCACAATTTTAGCCGGTTTGTTCTCGACCTTTTTCGGGCGGGTGTTGGGCAGAAAACGGCGCTTCCTGGCCGCGGCTTTGAGCGGGGTGATGATCGGCCTTTACACCGTGCTGGTTGGGGCCGATGCCGCTGTTGTGCGGGCAGCTTTAATGGGCGGTCTGGCGCTGTTGGGCCGCCAGCTTGGCAGCCGGCAGGATGGACTCAACAGCCTGGGCTTTGTCGCGGCCTTGATGGCCCTGGCAAACCCAAACGTGCTCTGGGATGTCGGCTTCCAGCTTTCTTTTATGGCGACCCTGGGCCTGGTGCTGTACGCCGAGCCCTTCAGCCAGTCCTTTGTGCGGATCGCCTCCCATAAACTGCCAGCAGAGACCGCTCAGCGGCTGGCGGGACCGGTGGGGGAGTATATCCTGTTCACCTTTGCGGCCCAATTGATGACCCTGCCGGTGATGCTGTTCGCATTCCGGCGGCTGTCGGTCAGCGCTTTGCTGGTCAATCCGCTGATCCTGCCGGTTCAGCCGGCCGTGATGATCCTGGGTGGATTAGCTGTCCTGGTGGGCTTGATCTTGCAACCGGTGGGACAGGTGCTGGCTTATGCAGCCTGGCCGTTTGTGGCTTACACCATCCGGATCGTGGACTGGTTCGCAGGCTGGCGGGGCGGTGTGGCGGTTTTTGGTCAGGTCAGGTTACCTGCTGTGCTTTTGTTTTATTTTATTTTGCTGGTATGGACGGTCGCGGCTGAACGTGGGGCGGGAGAGCGTATGGATCAATTGAAAAAGATATTAAGGCCAGGGTTGCTGATGGCCGCCATGGGCGTGCTGACGGTCCTGGTCTGGCGAGTTGGGCTCTCGGCTCCGGATGGGCGCCTACACCTGATGGCCCTGGATGTAGGCTCGGGTGAAGCCTTGCTGGTCCAGTCGCCGGGCGGGCGCTACCTGCTGATCAACGGGGGACAGAGCAGCCGGACACTTTCGGAAGCGCTCGGGCGACGGATGCCGCTCTTGAACCGTAAGCTGGATTTTCTGATCGTGGCAGGCGTAGATGAGGAGCAGATTGGCGGGCTGACGGGCATCCTGGAGCGCTACCCACCGGCCCAGGTGCTGTGGTCTGGCCCGCCGGCCGGCACGCCAGTGGCGCGGAATTTGCTCGAAAAGATGGGTCAGTTGGGCATCCCTTACCAGCTTGCCCAGGCCGGGCAGGTACTGGATCTTGGAGATGGCGCCAGCCTGCAGGTCTTGGATGTGAGCCGGCGCGGGGCGATTTTAAGCCTTGCATGGGGCAGCTTCCGGGCACTGCTGCCGGCTGGTATGAATTTCGAGCAGATGGAGGCCATGCGGAACGATCCCAGTCTGAGGCCGGTCAACGCATTGTTGCTGGCGGAAGGCGGACTGGCTACGCTCAACCCGCCGGAATGGATTGCCAGACTGAGGCCGCAGTATGTGCTGTTGAGCGTGGGAGCGGGGGAAGAGCAGTCGGTGCTGGACCCAGGGTTTGAGGCTTTTCTTACTGGCTATACCCTGCTGCGCACCGACGAGAACGGCTGGATTCACCTGAGCACGGATGGGGCAGGGCTGTGGGTAGAGGTTGAGAGACAATAAACATTGATCTAAGCTAAGCTTTTGGTATTGTCGGATAACTGCATAAAGTCCTTGTGGGTTCCGGAAAACGGCATTGGGGAGGCATTACAAACAATTCGGGATACAAGGCCCTTGACGACCACACGAACGCGTATACTTTCAAATCTGAAAGTTGCACAATCTTCTGCCTGTAATCAAAATATTGCCATTTGGATGTACAATTCTCTTGGAACCCGTCCGAAAAGTATACCTTCCGATTTTTCGGATAGATACTTAATACAAGCGAAATCGTAGAGATCTTGATGGGAGGGTGGGCTTCTAAATTATACCGTCTACGCAATAAAACTATATAATCGACCAAAAGGTTCTTTGGGAATTCCTGTGGTGGTACGCCAGATTTGGGGGTATGAGCGTGCCCAAGCACGCTCATACCCCCAAATCTGGGACCCTCCCACAAAATTTCCTGGAGAGCCGACCAATAAAGCGTTGAGCGCATGGAGAGTTGCTGTTTCGCCGCAATCTTCGTGGGCCACGCTCATGATCCATACAGTAGATCATAGAAGGCTGGGCGGGTTTTACGGGCCACGCAATATGATTCAGAGGTTCGTATCAAATAGGAGATCAAGGATGAATGCAGGCATATCAATTGCTCGTAGGGTTGGTGCAATAATTATGTTGTTTGCAGTCGCCACATTGTTTGTGGCGGGATTTCTTTTCATGGCGGCCAGGGTCGGGCCTACAGGTCAGGTAGCACGGGCAGCCGCTGATAAGCTCGAACTTGCTGATAAAGTAATCGTCCTGAACTACACCGGCTCAATTAATATTGTTGATACCGCGAACGACATAGTTTATGGGCCCTTTCTATCGGGAACTTTGGGCACAGTCGGTGGAGGAACACTCGATGTCGCCGTCACACCTGATGGCAATACAGCCCTGATATCTAATTTTGGAGACAGCGCAGTATATTTTGTGGATGTTACCAATCCTATCAGTCCATCTGTAATCGTCTCACTGACAATGCCGATGTTCGCTGAGGATATCGCCATTTCTCCTGACGGTAAGTTCGGCCTTGTAACAGATGGCGGCTTCAACACATATGTGGCTTCCATCGATCTGTTATCCAGAACTTTGGTTTACACGGCTGATCTTGGTACAAAATATTCGAATGCCGTGGCGATAGCCCCCAATGGGACGGTAGTCCTCGCAGATTATTATACTGGCGAGGTGCATTCGATGCTCCTGGATGCTTCCGGAGTTTTGTCATACACCGGAAGCTATAGTTACACGATCGGGACTGATGGTACTGTGAGTGAGACTGTCGCCTCATCTTCTCCAAAGGCTAGTAACTTAAGCGAAATTCATGAAAAAGTTGTTGAAAGCCCGACGGTAGCTCTTGCATATTACACGGATCGTCTTTCACCTGTCAATGTCGCTGTTGCACCTGATGGGCAGACCGTTCTCGTCAGTAATGTTGCTCCCTACACGAGTACAGAAACATCCGCACAATATCATGTAGGGGTCTATCGCATCACCGCTCCAGGAGTGTTAAGTTTCAGTGGAGCGATTACAGGCCTGAACCGGGCCACACAATCTGTGGCATTCAGCACTGCCGGTAATCTAGCATTCCTTTCCGGAAATGGGGGGACTATGGACAATTTAAATTATGACCAATTATCCGTTTTAGAGATTGCTGGGCCGGGGATCGTTCATTTGGTAAAGAACGGTGCGGCTGATTATCCCCGCATTACAGGAAGCCAACTCTTTGGAGTGGATACGATCACTCTAGCGAATGGAAATGCTTATCTGGGATATCCTACCGTCAGCGGCGGATCCAACGATTTGAGAGTTGTTAATCTCGGCGACTTCAGTGTCAGAAAGCTACCGATGTTTGGGATCCCAACTGGCGTAGCCACAATTCCAATAAGGAAAATGTATCTCCCCATCCTTTTCGCCGACACGCCTTAAGCGAATGCGGTAACCTCATGAATGGTTGATCACCTCAAGCCCGAATAAATAACCTCACGATGAGAGATGAGCATTTCTGTAAAAAGATGCTCATCTCTTTCTTAATATTTATCCGAAAATTGAGAGGGCATGTCAGACTGTCCAAAAAGAAACAAAGAAGAGATATCGACCGGCACATAAGGGAGTTGAAAGTACCGTCAACTCCCTGTCTGTTTAACTGCTGCATATCTCGTTCTATCTGCCACGGACAAACTCTGTGAATGGTACAAAGATCGGGGGACAGATCAATCTAGATTAAGTGATCGTTATGATCAGGTTAATCTTAGGGAAAGAAGCGACTCTTTTTTGGATCTCCATCCGTTAAAAAAGATGTAAGAAGCATTATCATGTGTGGTAGTAGATAGTTCAGATTTGAAGTAACTTATAACCGAAGGAGGTATAAACAGATGAAAAGATCCACGAAGATCATCAGCCTAGGCCTGTCTGGTCTATTAATTCTTGGGTTGCTGCTCTCGATGGCAACAGGCGTCCAAGCAGCCTCACAAACACTGACAGGACTGTTGGTAACGGGCACCACGACCGAGTGGGCCGTCAATGGCGATCCGGTCGACGTTGAAACAACTACGGCCTGCAATAATGTTTCCTCGTGTTCCGAATTGGCGGCTGGTATGCTCGTAACGGTAGTGAAAAATGACACCACGAATGTTGCCTCAACGATTACTGTGCTGGGCCTGGCGGCGAACGCCACTGTCAGCGGCGATGTGGCAGCTTTCACGCCTTCCTTGCTGACCCTGGCGGATACAACTTCATATATGATTGGCAACTACACCAGCTTGCCTGGTTTTGAGGTAACAACCGGCGATACAGTCAATGTCACCTACAAATCGTCCATCGATCCAGCCACGCCCGGCAACTTTGCCATTCAGATCGAAGTCGAAAACAGCACAACCTCTCACACTTTCGAGGGCATAATCACTGCCTTAGCGAATGGGAATACGACCTGGACTGTTGTGGATGACCAGGGAATCGCGCACGACTTCACCGTCAGCGCCAACTTGTGGCCGCTTGTCTTCGGCGTGGGAGACCGAGTGGCGCTAACCTTCACGATTGTAAATGGTGAATACGTTACCTCAGCTGTGGGGGTGCAGGAGACTGCAGTTCCAGTCAAGACCGAATCTGAGCGCTGCTCGAATGATAAGTCGAACCAACCGGCGCTCGCCAAGCTGGCGGCAAGTATATTCAGCACTTTGCCAGCCAACTCTGGATATGCGTCCGTAGAAGAGCTGCAATCAGACCTGGTCGATTACTTCTGCAAGGGTTTCGGGGTCGGTGAGATCAAGCTGGCGTTCAAATATTCGGCTGCGAGCGAATACAGCGCTCAAATGCTGCTCTCACTGCGAGCGCAAGGCTCTGGCTGGGGCCAGGTGATGAAATTGGCCAAGGCCAATCCGAAGATCGAAGAAAGCACTACGGTCGAATCGGTCACGTCTCAGAATACACAGGGTAACCCCAACAAGCCCGATAAAGGATCTAAACCCAGCAAACCGGACAAACCCGACAAATCAAGCCAGCATGGCAAGCCGGACAATCCCGGTAAATCTGGCAAACATGGCAAACCGTAAATTCTTAACCTTTTCGGTGCAATAACAAACCCGCTTCAGCAGTTTCATGCTGATTTTCAATCCGGAGGCCTTCAGATAAATTCTGAAGGCCTCTTGATTACTTATCATGGGACCAGCAGGAGCCCATCAAGTTCGGCAGTCTGATGCGATTCCTATCAGTTAGCCGCTATGAGCGGTGCCATATAAGCCGATGATTTCATCGCCGGTGTTGGTGGATCATTAACGTGATACAGGATAAGGAGAGCACTCAAATAGTGATGAGCCGATCCTCCGGCAAACCTTCAAACGCGCTGGGCTTCCAGTGCCAGGGTCCAGGAATCGTATGCATCAGCCCAATTGTCCCGGTTTATGACCAGATCTTTCTCCTGACCGTCCCGGTCGATGATCACAAAAGTGCGCCCAGGCAAATCTTCTTCATCAACTTCCACCAAGCAGGTGTTGGGCAGCACTTCCGTACCCAGGTAATGCCAGCTAAAACATGGCTCGCAGGAGCCGGTCCAGCAGTTGCAAACACGCCGGTCAATCTTGATCTTCATATCACACCTCAATCAGTCTCCAGAGCACCAGATATACGGGGTTTTTGGGTACCCTCCCCAGGAATTCATATAAAACCAGATACGCCTATCGTCAGGGGAGGAAAATTGTGGATAAGATTAATTCCATTATAGAGATTATTGGGCGAGAGTCAACCAGACCCTGTGGATAAAATATTTCCCCATTCAATTCTTATCCAGGTGTTTGGAGTTATTCGTCAAAGGTGAAGGTCGGCTCGGCATAGAACCGGATGGCGTTGGCGGCCATACGCTCCATCAACCAGGCTTGCAGCCAGGATCGCTTCGCTTCCAGGGTTTGATCGGCTTCCAATATCTCAAACGGGATATTGATATTGAGGGCCCGGTTTGGGATGATGTGGCGGGTGATCCCGCTGGGTACCCGGCGATCATCACGAACCGCGTTGAGAATGTCCTGGGGCTGTAAACGTGGGAACACCACGAGAGCAGTCATTTCAGGATAGTAGGGTGCCTGTTTTTGCCAGACGTCGTTGGATGCCCGAAAAATTTCGGCCCGGCCTTTATAAATCCTGACCAGTTTATTGAGAAAATCAATATCCCGTGGCTGGTGATTTTCTGCTTCTCTGACCAGCAGAACCTGATCGGAGAAAACGATATAAGCTGCAGTTCGATCCTGGGCCAGCGCCTGGCGGGCGGCGGACAACTCGCTGACTTGAGCGTGTAGCCCGGGAATCTGGTAAAGGGCGCTTTGGAAATCTTCAACCGCCAGGCCACTGACAACGTGATACCAGGTATCCAGCTCAACACCCGGGTCATCGTAATGGATGACCTGGGCGACGATATGAGGAACGCGCAGGGCAGCCAGCGCCATAGTACGGTTGGCGCCATCCATAACGACGAAACGCTCGGAAGCAGGGATTGGAGCGACCACCGGAGGATGTTTCAGACGCCCCTCCTGCCGCAAGCGCAGGCTTAATTTTTCGACCCGTCGCGGATCGATCTCTTCGTGAGGCAGCAGCAGTTCGGTGGGCAGCATGCGCAGGTCAGGGAGAAGGGTGCTTTCTTTCATCTATCTATCCAATTGGTGTGTTCGGTCCGATCCACCTGAGCGGGATTGGCAGGCTGGATGGGAGCCTGCAAGATGTGGCAGGCCAGGGCTTGAGAATTTCCGAACAAAGAAATATTGTAGCGGCGGCTGGCAGGCGCGTCAATGGTTGTGAACGAGGGGGAGTGTTCAAATTGTGTAGAAAGTGGTGTTCGGTTTGGGCGGCTTTTTGCCGCCCAAACCGAACACCACATTTTTTCTTCGACAACTTTTGCATGCTCCCGAACGAGGCATACTTGCTTAAGCACAATCAAAAGACCTGGTTTAGGATATACTTGACGTTGAGGTTATACCTTAACAATGTCAATTAACCCGATTTTGGGGTGCGTGGCGGGCAGCTGCCCGCCACGCACCCCAAAATCGGGTACATCCTTATCAAGGACTTGTTACATGCTCAGGTTTGAATACCAATCGATTGTGAAGGAAGGGAAACTATGAGTACTCTCCATAAAGAACTCGAGCGGATTTTAATCACAGAAGATGACATTCAAGCCCGAGTGAAGGAGATCGCGGCCGAAATTTCGAGTGATTTTGCCAATGCGGGCCGGTTGTATATCGTCGGGATTTTAAAAGGCGCTTTTATGTTTATGGCCGACCTGACCCGACAACTCACGGTGCCGCATACGGTTGATTTTATGGCGTTATCCAGTTATGGAAAATCGACCGCAATTGGAGCCGTCCGGATTTTGATGGATCTGCGCGAACCTATTGATGGCAAGCATGTGCTGATCGTCGAAGATATCGTCGACTCGGGCCAGACACTCAATTATCTACAGAGGGTATTAAAAGGGCGCAATCCGGCGTCCTTGCACACCTGCGTCCTGGTTCGCAAACATCGCGACCGGATCGAGGTGCCGATCGATTACGTCGGCTTTGATATTCCGGATGCCTGGGTGGTCGGCTATGGCCTGGATTATGCCGACCTGCATCGCACCTGGCCGTTTATCGCCGAATTGAAGAAAGAGGTTTATACCCAATAAGCAGTCTGCCTGGATTTGGGAGCCAGACAGAGATGCACTCAATGTTTGCAGATTTGGTGTTCGATTTGGGCGGCTGAGGCCACCCAAATCGAACACCAAAAATGATTTTCTACAACATTTTCGTGCACCACCAGACAGGCGCTTAGCCCAGCACCTGGCGAGCTTTTTCTTGGCCAATCTGGATCGAACGCTGGACGGATGGCTGGGAAAAATCCAGCGTGTCGGTGAGGGGTTGATCGGGTTCGATGATCTGGCAGGGAAAGTAGCGATAAGGTTTGCCGTTGGGTTTGTAAAGGGTGACACCCTGGGCCGCGGCTTGTTGGACCAGGTCATTGATCCTTTGAAATTCGCGCATATCACTCACAAACAATTCATTCATGGCAATATCCAGGGCGCGTAAGCCGATCTTTACCACATCCTCCAGGTTGTTTTTCAAGGGCTCAGCCGCCAATGGTGAGCAGTTGAGGATCACGATCTCATCCGGGTCGGTATCCAGCACATCCCCGATCGGGCTGATGTTACGCACGCCGCCATCAACCATTGCCCGGTAGTCCGGCGACACGTCCACCGGCTCCCAGATGACCGGAATCGCAGTAGAGGCCAGCAAAGCGGCCGCCAGATTGGGGGAATCTTTGCCGAACAACTTGTATTCTCCGTTGATCAGTGAGACTGCCCCAATGCGAAGATCGGCTTTGATCCGTTCCGGTTCGAGCTGTTCGGCCAGCAACCGGCGCAGCGGCTGGTTGCCGTAAAAAGATTTAGCCCCCAATAACAGCTTGATCACCGAAACCAGGTTGAAGCCCCCGGTATAGACTTTGTCATTGGAGATCGTATTCCAGGTGTCCTGGAGCTCCTGAAATTTTTCCATCGCCAGCATAACGCCATTCAGAGCGCCGACCGAGACGCCGGCGATGATATCCCAACGATAGTCTTTTTGCTCGCGGGCATATCTTTCGGCCCCAACCTGGAAAGCGCCCTTGGCGCCCCCGCCACTCAGTACCAGTGCGGTCTTCTTTGGCATAATTCCTCCTATCAGGCCTGTTTTTCAGACTAACTATTAACCGAGGTCTTTCGGAAGATCTGCGGCGAGTAGAAGATGTAGGGGCAATTTTCGGGCTCCACCCGAAAATTACCCCCACATATAGCCTCGGCCAGAGGGTTTCCCAAAGACCCATTATCCAGGTGCATATCGTATCAATGAGCGCCTAATTGTTTGATCGCCGGGTCCAATGGGTCGCTTTCGCTGGAATGCTGACTCAGGATCCAATCGATGACGGGTTGGCGCCAGTCGATGGCGGTGTTGTAAGCCTCTGGATCAAATTGGGCCAACAGCCCGTAATTGTCCCCGCCGGCATACATGAAATCGTTGACCAGCACCGAGTAAGTCTGATCTTTTTCCAGCGGCTGCCCGGTTTTGTTCAACACCCAGCGCACGCCGGCCCGGTGCATGCCGCCGATGGCTGGCTGGGAAACGCCGCTGCGCAGCACCTGCTCGATCTGGTCCCCGGTCAGATGAACGTCGACCAGCACGTTATTGAAGGGCATCACGCCCACGATATCCGCCAGGGTCAGGGTGCCAGCCGGGATGCTGGCGCGCATACCGCCCATGTTGGTCAGGGCAATGTCGGCATTGGGATACCCCAGCAGCCAGGTCTCCGTGATCAGGTCCTGCATGGACTGGCTCTGACGGGCAATCTCATTCGTAAGGTATCCGATCGGTTGTTTGAGCTCGGCATCCGTTTTCTGGGCCCAACCTTCTATCACAGAAGCGACCTGAGGATCAGGCTGGCCGCCTTCGTTGGGGCTGGTGCCAAATTGAGCCTCCAAAACCTGTTTGGAAGCCGGGTCGTACGTAAAGGTGATGTAAGCATAGCTGGTGTAATGGTAGCCGCCTTCGATTAAAACAGTGCCGCCGACCTGTTCGGCAAATAATTCATTACAATGCCCGCCGCCCAACATCTGGACATTCAGATCCCGGATTTGATCTGCCAGGGCGGTCAGTTCGTCCTGACAGATATGCCCGGGTACCAGGATGATATCGGCTCCGGCTGCCCGGACCTCAGGAACGACTTCACGCAGGGCCTGTTCGTAATCGATGAACTCCAGCCCGGTCAAATTGGAGGGGTTGGTTGTATAAGGTGTGCTGGTTGTGGTCAGGCCGATCAGCCCAACCTTCAGGTCGCCCACCGGAACGATTACGTACGGCTTGAAACCCAGATCCTCGGGGATCGAGCCGTCTTTTTGGTAGCGGATATTGGCGCTTAAATAGGGGAAATCCGCTTTGGCCAGGTTTTGCTTCAACCCATCCAGGCCGAAATCGAATTCATGGTTGCCGATCACCGAGGCCCGGTACCCCATTGCGTTCATGACTTGAACCATGCTCTGGCCGTCAAACCAGGTTGAGATGGCCGGACCGGTCCAATTATCGCCGCCGCTCAGGATCAGGAACGGGCCATCCGGCTGGTATCCTCGGTCGGTCCGCCACAGGCCTGATAATTCCGCCGCCCCTTGACCGGGCTGCATGCCCTCCATCCAACCATGCTCATCATTGGTGTAAAGGATTGTCAGGGTTTCCGGGTTTTGTTGGGCTTTAGGCGTGCAGCCAGCCAGGATGGTTGCAAGCAACAGAACAATCGCTATGCTATTCCGAAGCCAACGGATAGTCATCAAAAAGTCTCCTGAGGTTGTAGGATAAATAACTTTACTCCAATTTTGTGTGGTTTGCAACCGGACACCACATCCCCAAATTTGGGGTACTCCACAGCGACTACCAAAGACCCTACACATTTGACTGCACCCTTTCTTTTCCAGGGATATAATGGGTGTCATGAAACACGAGCCGGATGCGTCCATCGGAAGCGTAGACCTCAGATGGACGCTCGAATCACCTGTAGTCAGGAGAAAGTTGTGAGTCAAAAAGCTTTTCAGGATTATTATCCCGATCACCTGAGCCATTGTTATGGCTGTGGGCGGCTAAACGAACACGGCCTGCGGATTAAGAGCTATTGGGATGGCGACCAGACGGTCTGCACGTTTACGCCGGCGCCTTACCACACTGCGGTGCCCGGCTATGTGTATGGCGGCCTGATCGCTTCTTTAATCGATTGCCACAGCACAGGCAGCGCGGCCGCGGCTGCTCATCGAGCTGAGGACCGCTCGATGGACAGCGAGCCGCAGAGACGTTTTCTGACTGCCGCCCTGAATGTGGATTACTTGAAACCAACCCCGATCGAGGGTCCGCTGGAACTGCGTTCGAACATCGTGGAGGTGAAAGGTCGGAAAGTGATCGTACGGACGGAGTTGTCGGTGGCGGGGGTGGTGTGCGCCCGGGGTGAAGTGGTGGCGGTACAAATCCCGGACGATATCTTGCGTTAGAATAGGAATACTATGTTTCTGCCAACTACCCAAGAAGAAGTCCAGCAGTTAGGTTGGGATCCTCTGGATGTCATCCTGGTATCCGGTGACAGCTATATCGATAGCCCCTATATCGGTGTTGCAGTCATTGGCAAAGTCCTGGCGCAGGCTGGCTATCGGGTCGGCGTGATCGCCCAGCCGGACATCCATTCCGAGCTGGATATCAGCCGACTGGGCGAGCCGCGCCTGTTTTGGGGCGTGACCGCCGGCAGCGTGGATTCGATGGTGGCCAACACCACCGCGACGCGCAAGAAACGGCGCACGGATGACTATACCCCGGGCGGCCTAAATGACCGCCGTCCGGACCGGGCGACGATTGTATACAGCAATTTGATCCGCCGCTATTTTAAGGATACGGCTCCGATCGTGTTGGGTGGGATCGAGGCCAGCCTGCGCCGGATCGCACATTATGATTTCTGGTCGGATCGCGTCCGCCGGTCGGTGCTTTTCGATGCCAAGGCGGATATTCTGGTGTATGGGATGGGCGAACGTGCGGTCCTGGCGCTGGCCGAGCGACTGCAGGCCGGCCAGGAACTTCAGGATGTGCGCGGCATCTGCCTGATCGCGGCTGAAAAACCCGCCGATGCGCTGGAACTACCCGCATACGAGCTGGTGCGCGCAGATAAACAAGCCTTTATCGATATGTTCCACAATTTTTACCGGAACAACGATCCGCTTACTGCCAAAAAGCTCTGCCAGCAGCAAGATACCCGCTACCTGGTTCAGAACCCACCGTCGGAATACCTGAGCCAGGCCGAACTCGACCAGGTTTATGCCCTGGATTATGAACGCGCCCAGCATCCCTATTATGCCCACCAGGGAGAGGTCAAAGCGCTCGAGACGATCCGTTTTTCCATCCCAACCCATCGTGGCTGTTACGGCGAATGCAATTTTTGCGCGATCGCAGTCCATGAAGGGCGCACGGTGCGCTGGCGCAGTCAGGAATCGATCGTGGCGGAAGCCAGCCGGATGACCCATCATCCGGACTTCAAGGGAACTATTTTTGATGTAGGCGGTCCAACGGCGAACATGTATGGCTACGAATGCGAGAAAAAGATCGCCCATGGAAGCTGCCCGGCCAGGCGCTGCCTTTCGCCGGAGCTGTGCCCGGTGCTGAAGGTCGACCACAGCCAGCAGCTGGCCTTGCTGCGGCGATTGCGGAAAGTCGGCGGCGTAAAAAAGGTGTTTGTGGCCTCCGGAATACGCTACGACCTGCTCCTGGCTGATCGGGAGCACGGGCATGCTTATCTGCAGGAAGTTGTGGAGCAGCATACTTCGGGCCAGTTGAAGGTGGCTCCCGAGCACACCGAGGATCACGTCCTGGCCCGGATGGGCAAGCCCGGCAGCGATCAGCTGCTCGAATTCAAGCAGCGCTTCGACAGCCTGTCGCGCTCGGCCCGCAAGAAGCAGTATCTGACCTACTATATGATCGCTGCTCATCCGGGCTGCAGCGAGCAGGATATGCACAGATTGAAGAATTTTGCCAGCCAGAAATTAAAAATCAGGCCCGAGCAGGTGCAGATTTTCACACCGACGCCTTCGACTTATTCCAGCCTGATGTATTACACTGAAATGGATCCGTTTACGCGCCAGCCGATTTTTGTGGAAAAAAGCCTGGCGGGCAAGAATCGACAAAAACAAATTGTAACCGGCCGGACAGGCAGCCAGGCTCGAACCCGCAAACCGGGACGAAAGGTCCGACGGTAGGACGCGGACGAGAAGAGGCGATGGAAGAAATCTTTGTGGTAACGGCTCCAGGGGTCAAACCATTCACCCTGGAAGAATTGAAAAGTCTGAACCTGTACAGGGGAGTGACCAGTTCTTCTAAAGGCAAAAAGCGCCGGGAAGAGCCGGGCGGCGTAACGATCTACGGCGATCTGGAAGCGATCTGCCGGGCCAACCTGCATTTGCGAACCGCCAGCCGGGTGATCGTCCGGCTGGGTGATTTCCGGGCAACAGCTTTCTCCGAGCTGCGCAAAAAGGCCGGGCGTCTGGCGTGGGAAAAGTATATCGTCCCCGGCCAGCCGCTGGCGTTGCGGGTGACCTGCCGGAAGTCCCGGCTGTATCATTCCGATGCGGTTGCTGAGCGGGTGGTTGGAGCGGCCAGCGACCGGCTGGGGAAGGTCTCCCCGCTGAGCAAGTATAAAGAAGATGAAAATGGAGCCGCGGCCCAATTGGTCGTGGTCCGGATGCTGCATGATTACTGCACGATCAGCATCGATACTTCGGGGGAATCGCTGCACCGGCGCGGCTATCGATTGGCCACGGCTAAAGCGCCCCTGCGTGAAACCCTGGCAGCGACGATCCTGCTGGCCTCCGGCTGGCACGCGGACACGCCGCTGCTGGATCCATTTTGCGGTTCGGGAACCATCCCGATCGAAGCCGCCATGCTGGCCCGCGGGCTTGCTCCCGGCCGGAACCGGCGCTTTGCTTTCATGAATTGGCCCGGGTTCGATCGCCAGACCTGGGACCGGCTTTTAGGTGAGACGGACGCGGCTGCACGCAGCGTTTTACACAGACCCGTTTTGCTGGGCTCGGATCGAGATGCCGGGGCCGTAAAGTTGGCGCAAGAGAACGCCCGGCGCGCGGGCGTATCGGACCTGATCGATTTTTCTTGTCAGGCGGTTTCTGCAATAGAACCGCCAGCCGGGCCGGGCTGGGTAGTGACCAACCCGCCTTATGGGGTGCGGGTGAGCGCCCATCACGATTTGCGCAATCTATATGCCCAGTTCGGAAATGTGCTTCGAGCCAACTGTCCGGGCTGGCGAGTAGCCATGTTAAGCAACGAGCCTCAATTGATCGCCAACAGCGGTCTGGATTTCGATGACGGCCTGGCGCTGGTCAATGGGGGTGTGGCTGTGCGCCTGGTGCAAACTGTGGTCCCGGATAAAGTGTGAAAGAGAAGTCAAATGCCGATTGACGAGCGCCCCACTGTTTATTCAACCGATCCGAACTTCAAAGGGCTATGCCCGAACTGCAAGAGCAACCCGTGCCGCTGTCGTAAACCGAAGAGCCTGCCGCCGGAGGACCAAACTGCAGCCATCCAGCGCGAGAAAAAGGGCCGGGGCGGCAAGACCGTTACGGTGATTTACGATTTGCAATTGACCCCGGGCGATTTGAAGTCTCTGGCGAAAAAACTTAAACAGGCCTGCGGCACAGGAGGAACGGTCAAGGAGGGCGCGATCGAAATCCAGGGCGATCATCGTGACAAAATCGCTGCGCGCTTAAGGCAATGGGGATATAAGACCAAATTCGTGGGTGGCTAGAGATAGGCTTGAAGCGGCTGGTGGTCGAGTATCTGGCGAGCCACAAATAATAAAGCGTTTTCATTTGGCTCAACGGCCCATTTGACCAGCAGCACTTCGCCGCTTTGTATCTCTATCCCGGTGATACAACGTGGGTGGACACAACTGCCAGTGTTGAAATAGGGCGTCTCGCCCGGTTGGGGGAAGCGGGCCCGGTGAGTGTGCCCTGCAATCAACATCTGGCCATTGGCTTTACTCCAATCGAACATACTCTGTTCAACTTTGCTACGTTTTTTGAGGTTCTTGGCCGGGCTGGAGGGATTTTTGATGCCCAGCAATTGCAGGTGGCGCCAAAAATGGCGGACAAAGAAGCGCCCAGTTTGCCAGCGTTGATCGTTGAACGGGTCAGCCTGATGGCCATGGGTCAGCAGGATCCGGCGGCCACTGCCGCGATGGCGCAGGGCAATGCTTTCGACCACGTTAATCCCTTTGAAGAGCGGCGAAATCGTGTCCGAACGTTCGTCATAATAATCATCCAGGGTCCTCCGAACGACAGCCGGATCTTTTCGCTCCATATCATGATTGCCAAAAATCATGTGCAATCTGTTCTCGTTGTAGAACTGCTGCATGATCCAGAAGATATGGCTGTGCGTGTTGCGGATATCAGCGAAGTCCCGATTTTCCCAAAGTTCGTCCCCATCTCCCAATTCGATATAGGTAAAGCCCTCGCGGTAATAATATTCGAGGGCGTGGAAGAGCAGGTTTTGATTGGGGGCAAAATCATCGGCCCAACTGTTATCGCCGCGATGGCAGTCGCTGAACAAGATGAATTTATCGGTATATTCAAAACTTAGATTTCGGGCATTGCGGAATACTTCATTCAGGCGTTCATCTGGGGTCATTTGAACCTCTCCAATCTGGCCAACCGAATCGAACTACAAATAAAGGCAACCACCTTGACATTGTCAAACTACCCAGCCAATGCCTGGAATTTAGGGCGAAACGGGTGTGCGTGGGGTGTATGCCCTCACGCACACACGCTTCGCCTATGTTTCGCACATTGGCCTGAGTAGTTCGACAATGTCACATTAATAAAGGATACCCAAATTTTGATGTGTGTGGCGGGCAGCTGCCCGCCACACACATCAAAATTTGGGAGTTTTCTTCGAATGTGACATTGTCAAGGTAGATACAAATAAAATTACTACTGACGCTCCGGTCGAAATACCGCGGGTTAGCTTTGGACCATGCCGGTGCGGGGGAAAATCATTCCGGCTCTTTATCAAGTTGCAAGCGTTGTGCCATTTGATTGGACTCGGCTGATCGCCTATGGGATTGATTCTTTTTAAGGATAATTAAATAATACTAAAGTATGATTTGAAATATTCAATATAAACTTGACTTTTCTTAAAAAAAGTCTATAATGTTTTATAAATTGGTAAATCGTGATAAATCGCATTCGGTTCTATGGTTTGCGTAAATATCGATTTAGCAGATTGCTGTCACGAGGTGGTATCAGATGAGGAGCAAAAATGGATGCGATTAATTCGAAAACCGGGCCGGCCTCTCGTTGGAAGGGGCCTTTCTTTACCTTGTGGACCGGGCAGGCGTTCTCGTTATTAGGCAGCCAGCTGGTCCAGTTTGCGCTCATCTGGTGGCTGACCAAAACGACCGGTAAGGCGACCGTTCTGGCGACAGCCTCACTGGTTGGGTTGCTGCCACAGGTGGTGATTGGTCCGCTGGTAGGCGCGCTGGTTGATCGCTGGAACCGCCGTAGAATTATGATTATTGCGGACAGCCTGATCGCGGTTTCGACGCTGGTGTTGGTTGGGCTCTTCGCACTGGGGATCGTTCAGATCTGGCATATTTACCTGGTGATGTTTATCAGGGCTTCGTTGGGTGGTTTCCATTGGGCGGCCTGGCAGGCTTCGACTTCATTGCTGGTCCCCAAAGAACAGTTGTCCCGGGTGCAGGGCGCCAACCAGGCATTGAACGGGGCGTTAAATATCGGCTCCGCCCCGCTTGGCGCGGTCCTGATGGCTTTGCTGCCAATGGGCTGGGTCTTGATGGTCGATGTGCTGACCGCAGCCCTGGCTATTTTGCCTTTGCTTTTCATTCCGATACCCCAGCCGGAAAAGCGTCCCGAATTGGCCGAATCCCCCGGTGAGACGAGCGGCGGCGTTCTGGCCGACATTCGGGCCGGATTTAAATACGTGTTGGCCTGGCCGGGATTACTGTGGATCCTGGCGATGGCTACCCTGATCAACCTGCTGCTCACGCCAGCCTCAGCCTTGATGCCCATCCTGGTCAGTAAATATTTTGGCGGCGACGCGCTGCAACTGGCCTGGACAGAAACAGCCTGGGGCGTGGGCGTGGTCCTGGGCGGGTTGGTTCTCAGTGTGTGGGGCGGTTTCAAAGTGCGGATTAAAACCTCGATGCTCGGGCTGGTGCTGCTGGGCGGAGGCATGGCGATCATCGGTTTCACGCCGGCAAGCATGTTCATCTTAGTCCTGGGGATGATGTTTGTGACCGGTTTCGGCAACCCGCTTACCAATGGCCCCATTTTTGCTGTGGTCCAGAGCGTGGTCGCCCCTGAAATGCAAGGCCGGGTGATCACCCTGATCGCCAGCGTGGCGGCGGCGATGTCGCCGCTCGGCCTGATCATTGCCGGGCCGATTTCGGACCGGTTGGGCGTTCAGACCTGGTTCATTGTTGGCGGCATCGTGACTTTGCTCTTGGGCGTCGGCGCGGTCTTTGTACCCGCCATTATGAACATTGAAGAAGAGAGCGCTTCCGTTGGCGCCAAGGCGCCTGCCATCCAACCAGATTTGGTCAGTAATCCCGGTGATTGAGGCAGATAGGACTGCTTTCGGGAATTATGGGGACTAAAGCTTGATTTTCGAGCGCAACCCTAACTGGCTGAGTTTTCAAAGGAATGACGTTTGATATTTCCAGGGGTGTGGTTGGCGATCTCTCTGCTGACCACACCCGGATTTTAAAAAAAGCGGGACAGGCGTTCCAAATCTGGGGCCTCTAGCAGAATTCCTTGATGAACTCAGCTTTATTTTGGGAGCAGGGACTGTATCTTTCAGAGTTTGTTGGCGAAGTCAAATACACTGTCTCCTTTTTCCCCGACTCTGTGGAAGTGGGGCGAAATGAAGTGTTAACGGGGGCTCTGCCCCCGTGAACACTTCATTTCGCCCGAACATCTGGTATTTTCATTAGAAAAGAATACAGCATCTTATTTTAGGGACGGCAGGGGTTAAAATGGTCGAAGCTTAATACTGGAGCGGGAGGCGTATGGGCCAATCACGCATGGCTTATGGGATGCGAATATTTTCGATCATCTGGTTTGGCCAACTGATTTCTACTCTAGGATCCGGACTGACGTCATTTGCCCTGGGGGTGTGGGTCTACGAGGAAACCGGTTCGGCGACGCTGTTTGCCCTCAATATGTTGGCTTTCGCTCTGCCTAGCCTGGCGGTATCGCCCCTGGCTGGCGCGTTAGTCGATCGTTGGGATCGTCGTTGGGTCATGATCCTCAGTGACAGCGGAGCGGCCTTGACCACGCTGACGGTTCTGGTTTTGGTTCTGGGAGGGCGCTTACAGATCTGGCATGTTTATGTGGTCACGGGGATTGCTTCCGCCTTGAATTCATTCCAGTGGCCCGCTTATTCGGCCGCCACCACGATGCTGGTGCCTAAGGACCAGCTGGGTCGGGCCGGCGGCATGGTCCAGATTGGGGAAGCCATCTCTCAGTTGATCTCCCCGGCAGTCGCCGGAGCGCTGTATGTTTCCACGGGTCTTCCAGGGGTCATCCTGATCGATTTTGCCACCTTTTTATTCGCAGTGACAACCCTGCTGCTGGTGCGCATCCCTCAGCCTGAAATTTCAGCAGAAGGGCAGAGCGGAAGAGGTACTTTGCGGCAGGAAATTGCTTTTGGATGGAAATATATCGCTGCTCGTCCGGGTCTGCTGGGCTTGCTGCTGGTCTTCGCGGTCTTTAATTTTCTAACCGGTCTTTCGAATCCCTTGATTGCACCGATGGTGCTGGATATGACTTCTCCGCAGACCTACGGCTTTCTGGCCTCACTGGTGGGATTAGGAATGCTGGCTGGCACCCTGGTTATGAGCGTTTGGGGCGGGCCGCGCCGCCGGATCCATGGCGTGCTGGCATTTCTGGCAATTTCGGGTGTGTTGATGGCTCTGTTTGGCGTGACGTCAGCGATTCCGGTGATGGCGCTGGCTGGCTTCGGGTTGATGTTCGTGATGCCGATCATCAACGGTTCCAGCCAGGCGATCTGGCAGAGTAAAGTCGCTCCAGACATTCAGGGGCGGGTCTTCTCGGTCCGGCGCATGATCGCCCTGTCGATCAGCCCGGTGGCGTTTGCCCTGGCCGGGCCGCTGGCCGACAAAGTCTTCACGCCACTTCTGATGCCCGATGGCGCCCTGGCAGGCAGCGTGGGCCGGGTCATTGGGGTTGGGCCCGGGCGCGGGATTGGATTCTTATTCATTGTGATGGGACTGTTAAGCAGCATGGTGTCGCTCAGCGCTTATCTCAGCCCACGGGTGCGCAACCTGGAGGATGAGATCCCGGATGCGATCCAGCCCGAGCAAGCCCAAGCGGCATTTGGCCCGGTTGTTTCGGCTGGGGATTGAGACTTCGGGGCCATCATCCGGCTTGCATAAGGATTTGGGCTGGAGGAATTTCGAAGTGAGGCAGGCAGCCTTGCCCCCAGGAGTCGGCAGTCTTTAAAAGGAACGGAGCCTGGAAACTGGCTCCGTTGTTGATCAAGGTACTGGATGTTTGATTGGGGTGACCGGCTTACCAATCCTCACGGCCACCGCCGCCGCCACTGCCACCGCGCCGACTGCCGCCGCCACTACCACGCCGGTCGCCATAGCCGCCACCGCCGCCGCGGCTCCCGCCGCCGTAGCCGCCACGATTACCACCGCCGCCAGGACGGCGGCCACCACCGCCACCTTCGGTGCGCGGGCGGGCTTCATTGACGGTCAGGGTACGGCCGTCCATTTCGGTGCCATTCAATCCGGCGATTGCTTCGCGAGCTTCGGCATCGTTGGCCATTTCTACAAAGCCAAAGCCACGCGAGCGACCGGTCATCTTATCCTTGATGATCGCGGCCGAGTCGACTTGCCCATAGGCAGCGAAGATCTGGCGCAAATCTTCCTCGCTCGTGTTGAACGGCAGATTGCCTACATAAATATTCATGGTACAGAAACTCCTTTTGGTGTGTGGTCGAATATTTTCCCATCCAATGTACCAGCTGCCGATGCACGCGCTCAACAGACAAGCCTTCGATCAGTTTCCCAAGATAGGATATCCCGATGGGGAGTGATAACTATTTGGGAAATCACCAAAACAACCCCCAACAGACTTCAAACCGGACCCAAAAGGTTTTGTTCTATACCGGGTGGTAGTATGGCGCATCGACTTAATCTGGTAATGCAATTATACAATACAGTTGGTTCCGTTACCATACTTTTGATACTGTATCCTTCGTTTATGAAATTCAATCACATCCCGCTGGTAAGGAAGGCTATTTCATGAGAAAAGGAATGAGGAATTTGGTGTTTGGATTGAGCAGCATAGTCGCCCAATCCAAACACCAAAACCCTTTCTTATGAAAGTCCTGGCTGTCTTGGAAATAGAGCAGATTTTCGTGCTTGCGGGTGGACTTTGTCCATGATGGCTCTTTGGGAAACTCTGTGAGAAATCCGGGGGGTATCGCCCCAGAAAAAAACCAAGGAGGCAGGCTATTGGATCTTTCGGATGAGGCTTTCACAAGAAAGACCTTCATTCTCAAATTTTAACCACTGCATCAAACAGGAGATAAAGTCATGAACTTATTAATCATCGGCGGCACTCGTTTTTTGGGGCGCGCCCTGGTAGAAGCGGCCAGCGCACAGGGTCATCAGCTGACCCTGTTTCACCGGGGCATTACCAACCCGGGACTCTACCCGGATGTGGAAACATTGTTGGGCGATCGAGACGGGGATCTGGCTGCTCTGTCCGGGCGTAAATGGGACGCGGTCGTTGATACCTGCGGTTACGTGCCGCGCATCGTTCAACGTTCGGTTGATGCTCTGGCTGAAGGGGTGGGATTATATGCTTTCATATCTTCCCTGTCTGTGTACGCTGACTTCAGCCAGCCGGGCCTGGATGAAACCGCGCCGGTCGGCCGCCTGGATGATGAGACGGTTGAGGCGATCACCGGCGAAACCTATGGGCCGTTGAAGGCCTTGTGTGAACAGATTGTGACCCAGGCATTCCCGCAACGGGCTTTGATAATCCGGCCAGGCTTGATCGTTGGCCCGCATGACCCAACGGACCGGTTCACGTATTGGCCGCAACGTGTCTCCCAGGGTGGTGAAGTGCTGGCACCAGGGCGGCCCGAACGCCCGATCCGGTTCATCGATGTCCGCGACCTGGCTGAATGGATCGTCCAGATGGCAAACGCGGGCAAGACTGGTACTTATAATGCTGATGGTCCGGGCGTGCCGCAATCCATGCAGGATTTGCTGGCAACCTGCCGGGAAGTCAGTCAAAGTGCAGCCACGTTCACCTGGGTTGAGGAGCAATTTTTGCTCGATAACCAGGTCGAACCCTGGAGTGAGATGCCCTTATGGGTGCCCGAATTGGAACCGGAGAACGCCGGTTTCTTCGCGATGCGTTCGGATAAAGCTGTCGCAGCTGGCTTGTGTTATCGTCCCGTGGCTGAAACTGTGCGGACCACATTGAACTGGTTGGCAGAGCATTCTCCAGATTGGGAACCCCGGGCAGGCATCAGCCGGGCGCGTGAAGTTGAAATCTTGACCCGCTGGCATAGTCGTTAGGATGATTTGAGAGAAGATAATGGTTCTTTGGTAATCTCTATGGCAGGCTTCTCACAAAATTTCCTGAAGGATCAGGATAATGTTCTTGTAATTCTTTCGTAAGATGTGCTTGCTACAATGATGGAAGACAAGGCGTAAATAGCCGGTCCCGGAGGTATGAATGTCTAAAAACGAGCCCTACATCTTGCTGTTGGTTGTCATCCTGTTGGTTTGGTTAGCAGCTTGTGTGCCGGCCGGTTCCCAGTCTAACTCGGCTACTTCGCCTTCGGTGGAAGATTCTTTTGCTGAAAGCACACCCATCGAAGCTGAAACGAACATTCCGCCGCAAACGCCCCGGTTAGAGCTGCCAGACCTGGGGCCGGCGCCCGAACTGATGAATGAAACCTGGTTGAACACCGGGCAAGCTTTACGCCTGTCCGATTTGCGCGGTCAGGTGGTGCTGCTGGACATGTGGACCTATGGTTGAATTAACTGCCGCCACGTGATCCCCTCGTTGAGGGGATGGTATGACCAGTATAACCCCCAAGGCTTGGTTATCATTGGGAATCATTATCCGGAGTTCAACTATGAAGCTGACCTGGAAAATCTCAAGCAGGCCGTCAAAGATCTGGAAGTGGATTACCCGGTTGCCCAGGATAATGATGGGAAAACCTGGCGGGCATATGATAATCATTACTGGCCGACCCTGTACCTGATCGATAAACGCGGCCATATCCGCTATATCCATATCGGTGAGGGCCGGTATGACGAGACAGAGGCGGCTATCCAGACATTACTGGCTGAAACTTATCCCTGAGTAGCTGTACAATGTCACATTAAAAAACGACCCCGAATTTTGGGCATGTGTGGCAGGCATCGCCTGCCACACATGCCCAAAATTCGGGTTAACCTTAATAAATGTGACATTGTCAAGGTAGTCGGTCAAGGTGTTTTAGCTGGATGTTTGTGGGCGAATTTCGCCCACAAACATCCAGCTAATTTATACTGACAGATTACTGAGTGATTGCCGGCGTACTGGCCGCCCACCATTCAGCGCGTCGGCAAACTACCACCTATCAAAGTTGTCGTTTGACAGGAAATATGGGCTTGCATAAAATTTTTATATGGATAACCTGCAGGCTCGCGCCGAGCAACGTTACGAGGAACTTATCCGAGATGGCATTTCAGCAGCCAAGACCGGGCAGCACGGGGTCGCTTTCCGGCTGTTGAACCGCGCCATCCGGATAAACCCGAGAGATGCCCGCCCATATATCTGGCTGTCGGCGACAACGGATGATCCGAACGAACAGCAGGATTATCTTGAGAAAGCGGTTGTGATCGATCCAGGCAACACCGCAGCCCGGCGTGGGCTGGCTGTTTTAAAGGGTATGATCGACAGGGGCCGCATTCTGGCTGAGGGGGAGACGTTAAGCCTACGCCGCCCATCTGAGCCGGAACAGGTTGATGGCCAGGCCTTTGTATGCCCTAACTGCGGCGGGCGGATGCGGTTTGGGCTGCAGTCTGGCCAATTGGCTTGCGAGTATTGCGGTCAGGTCCAGACCAGTGGCTTAAGATCTCAAACCGGCCCGGTCGCCGATCTGGCAGAGCAGGTGCTGGAATTTGTGATGCCTACTACCAGCGGGCATCGTTGGGCGGAAGGCCAGCAGCGCCTGAACTGCGATTTGTGTGGGGCTGTGACCATCCTGCCGCCGGAAGAAAAATCAACCCAGTGCCCTTACTGCGGTTCGAACCAGTTGATCGCTTCGAAAGCAGTCGACGAGATCATCGATCCACAGGTGATCGCCTTGATGAAATTGGATCGTCGGCAAGCAGCCATGCAGGTTCGCCATTGGTTGGGAAGCGGCTGGTTTGCCCCGGATGATTTGCTGGAAACCAGTTATCACCTGAGCTTACGCCCGGGATATTATTCCTGCTGGACGTATGATGGGATGATTGAAGTCAGCTGGAACTGCGAGATCAAAGAAGGCAACGGTCGCTACGCTCACTGGGAGCCACGCAACGGGGTTGAAACTCGTTTCTTTGATGATGTTGTGGTTCCGGGTGTGCGATCAATCCAACCGCGCCAGCTGGAAGATGTCGGCCCATTCGACCTCAAAGATGTCCAGGAATTCGATCCCGGATTTTTGGCCGGCTGGCCCACTTTAATTTATAACCGTTCTCTATCCGACGCCTCTCTGCTGGGGCGCGAACTGGTAACCCGTAAAATCAGGAATCAGCTTTATCATTTGATCGAACCAGGCAAGGAAAAGCGCAACCTGCGGACAGGCACTGGCAACTGGTCCGGGATGACCTTCAAGCATATTTTGTTGCCCCTGTGGGTTGGCACTTATCATTATGGCGGCAAGGGCTACCGGCTGCTGATCAATGGCCAAACGGGTAAAGTTATTGGCGAGAAGCCCAAAGACCGGGTGAAAATCATCCTGGGGTGGGTGATTTTGGCCATGGCTGTGGTCCTGGCAGTGTGGCTGATCGCCTGGTTCTGGCAGATGTATGGGAGTAGCCTTTTCTAAAGCTTATTCTCTTCGGTGAGCTCTCGCCCGACGATGAGATTAAGGCGAAAAAGATGGGCCTGCGAACGTGCGCTCGCAGGCCCATCTTTTTCGCCTTTCATTTGAAAGGCAGTTAACGAACGCGACCGGCTGCTTGGTTCTCTGGGAAATTCTGTGGGAGGGTACCAGATTTGGGACGGTGTGCCAGCACGGAAATACCGAAAGACCCGGCTGCTTGCGGGCATGTTATAATCGCCTGCGTGTCATTCCAACACGATCATCCAGGCGTAATCAGGCATTACCCAATATAACCCCGGATGCAATCCATATCCCATTCGTAATACCTTGATTAACTGCGAAAAACCTTGTGCGAGATCTATGACTGAACCCATGAATTTCCAATCTATCCAGATGGCCCTGCTGCAATATTGGGCCGATCAAGGCTGCCTGATCTGGCAGCCATATTACACTCAGGTTGGGGCGGGAACAATGAACCCGGCAACGGCCCTGCGCGTGTTGGGTCCCGAACCCTGGAAAGTGGCTTATATCGAGCCCTCAATCCGCCCGGACGATGGCCGTTATGGTGAAAACCCCAACCGGATGCAGATGCACTATCAACTGCAGGTCATTTTAAAGCCCGATCCCGGCAACCCGCAGGAGCTGTACTTGAAATCCCTGGAAGCCCTGGGGGTTGATCCACGCCAGCACGACATCCGTTTTGTGGAAGATAACTGGGTATCCCCGGCGTTAGGCGCCTGGGGATTGGGCTGGGAGGTCTGGCTGGACGGGCAAGAGATCACCCAATTCACTTATTTCCAGCAGGCCGGGGGCATGAGCCTGGATCCGGTTTCGGTAGAGATCACCTATGGGCTGGAACGGATTGCGATTGCCTTGCAAAAAGTGACCAGCTTCCGCGATATCCAATGGAGTCCCAGCCTGACCGATGGGGATGTCAATCTGCAAGCAGAGCAAGAGCACAGCAAGTATTACTTCGAGGTGGCCGACGTTGAGCGCCTGCGCCAGATGTACGACCTGTTCGAAGCCGAAGCAAACGCCTGTTTGGATCTGGGCCTGGTCTTGCCGGCCCATGATTATGTATTGAAGTGTTCGCATACCTTCAATGTGCTGGATACCCGCGGAGCTGTGGGCGTGACCGAACGCCAGGCCCTGTTCGGGCGGATGCGCGATCTCTCCCGGCGAATTGCCGAAGCCTATGTGGAGCAGCGCCAGCAGCTTGAGTTCCCCTGGCTGAAAGAGGAACCCGCTGCAGCGGGTCCGCAGGAGCCGGCTGTGAGCCTGCCTCGCCTGGTTCAATCGTCGGGGCCGGGCCCGTTTTTGTTGGAAATCGGGACGGAAGAATTGCCGGCCGCCGACCTGGAAAGCGCTCGCAGCCAGCTAGAAGCCCTTATACCAGCCCTATTTGATGATCTGCACCTGGAACACGGCTCGATCCGGATCCTGGCGACGCCGCGGCGCCTGGTTGTGTCCGTTGAATCGGTCGCCTCTGAGCAGCCCGACCGGGAGCAGGTAATCAAAGGGCCGCCAGCGGACCGGGCTTATGATGATCAGGGTAAACCGACCCGAGCCGCGGAAGGTTTCGCCCGCAGTAAGGGAATACAGGTCGAAGATCTGCAAGTGCAGGAGATCGATGGCGGTCGTTATGTCGTGGCCGTCGTGCATCAAACCGGACGGCCAGCCATGGATGTGCTGGCGGAAGCCATGCCAGGTCTGATCGCCGCGCTCCATTTCGAGAAGACTATGCGTTGGAATAAGAGCAATGTGGCCTTCTCACGGCCAATCCGCTGGCTGCTGGCGCTCTTGGGGTCTCAGGTTGTCCCATTCGAGTACGCCGGTTTGGCCTCTGGAAATCTGACCCGCGGCCTGCGACAGCTTGAACCGGCAACGTTCGCGGTGGGTTCCAGCCAGGAGTATTTCACCGCATTGGAACAGCAGGGGATCCTCCTGGATGTGCAGGAGCGCCAGACTGAGGTGGCTGCCCAGGTACGAGGGCTGGCCGACGAGGTGGGCGGAAATATCGGGGATGATCCCGCTTTGCTGTCAGAAGTAACCAATCTGGTGGAGGCCCCGACAGCGCTGCGTGGCGCATTTGATGAATCGTATTTGCAATTGCCCCGGGAAGTACTGATCTCCGTGATGAAAAAACACCAGCGTTATTTCCCGATCATTAAAGACGAGCAGCTGCTGCCGTATTTCATTGCGGTTCGAAATGGGGATGATCGCTGGTTGGATGTCGTGATCGAAGGCAATGAGCATGTCATCCGGGCGCGTTTCGCCGACGCGGCTTACTTTATCCGAAAGGACATCGAGCAGCCGCTGGAAGCCTATCTTCCCAAGCTGGACTTACTCACTTTTCAATATAAACTGGGCTCTATGCTGGATAAAACCCGGCGGATCGTCGCCCTGGTGGATGAACTCAGTGAGAAAGTAGGCCTGGATGCAAGAGAGAAAGCCCTGGCGCACCGAGCAGCCGAACTGTGTAAGGCCGACCTGGCCACCAACATGGTGGTCGAAATGACTTCTTTGCAGGGAACCATGGGGCGCTATTACGCCTATAATTCGGATGAGCCAGAAGAGGTCGCTCTGGGGATTTTTGAGCACTACCTGCCGCGTGCGACGGGAGATCTGATCCCGCGCAGCCGGATTGGGCTTCTCGTTGGGCTGGCAGATCGCCTGGACACCTTGATGGGGCTATTTGCAGCCGGCCTGGCGCCGACCGGCAATAAGGATCCTTTTGCTCAACGACGGGCTGCCCTGGGCCTGGTACAGAATCTGGTTGCCTGGAATTTGGACTTCGATGTGGCTGCCGCCCTTGAGATTGCTGCGGCCCACCTGCCGTTGGAAGCTCGCCCGGAAGATAAAATGGCTGTCCTGAGCTTTATTGTGGAGCGGCTGCGGAATATCCTGCTGGACGAGGGAGACCGGTATGATGTGGTAGATGCGGTCTTAGCCGTTCAGGGTGGGAACCCCGCTCGGGCAAACCAGGCCGTCAAGGAATTATCTGCCTGGGTCGGGCGTCCCGATTGGGATCAGATCCTGCCGGCCTATTCCCGCTGCGTCCGGATCACCCGGGATCTTGATCGGAAATTTGAAGTGAAAGAGGAAAATTTCGTCGAAGCCCCCGAAAAGGAACTTTACACCGCCCTGCGGACGGCTGAAGGCGCTGACCGGGCATCCGGTTCCGTGGATGATTTTCTAAACGCTTTCAAGCCGATGATCCCGGCCATCAACCTCTTTTTTGACCGCGTATTGGTGATGGATGATGATCGACGACTGCGTGAGAACCGGCTTGGATTATTGCAGCGCATCGCTGACCTGGCCAGTGAGGCGGCAGACCTCTCCCGGCTAGAAGGCTTCTAAAATAACTACGAGCGAAAATATGGCCCATCCCGAATTCACGGATGGGCCTTTTTCGCCCATCTTTGGAGGTGAATGACATGATTTCAATCGAGAGCCAAATTACTGCTGTAACCGTTTATCCGGATCGAGCCCGGATAACTCGCCAGGGACAGACGGAAGTACAGCCTGGTATGCAAACCGTCGAAATGACGGGTTTGCCGCTGCGCATTTTACCCAATTCAATCCGGGCAAGGGCGCGTGGCACAGCTCAGGCGCGCCTGAGAGGCGTTCAGCTTCAGCGGATGTTTTTCAGCGAGACGCCGCAGGAACAACTGCTGGAACTCGAGAACCAGATCGAAGCGCTATCTGATCAGATGAAAGGTTATGAAATCCGAGCGGGCTCCATCGAGGATGCCCGCAAAGCGGTCCAGGCTTTGCTCAACGAGACCAAAACCTACGCCTTGGCGTTGGCTTCCGGAGAGACAGATATCGAGAAGCAACTTAACATGTTTGACAGCCTGCGGGCTCGTTTTGTCCAATTGAGTGATGAGCAGCAGACAATCACCATCCAGACACGGGAAACCGAGCGACAGCTCCAGAAACTCCAAAATGAATTAAACTTGCGGCACAAATCCCCGCAGCGTGAACAATATACGGCCAGGGTTGAGATAGAAGTTTTGCAGGCCGGAGAACTGCAGATTGATCTTACTTATGTAGCCCTCAACACAGGATGGCAACCGCTTTATGATTTGCGGCTCGATGAATCGGGAGATCGTCCGGCCGTTTTGGAAGCGGTGTATTTAGCCCAAATTACCCAGACAACTGGCGAGGACTGGCAGGCCGTCGATGTGACCCTGTCTACGGCGCGACCGGCGCTTTCAGGCTCCATCCCCGAATTAAAGCCCTGGTATATCCGGCCATTGCCGCCTCCCCCCGAACGAGTTCGTTCGGCCCGGTTTGTAAAGGCTCCGGTCGAGGCGGATGCGGCTGCGGTTGTGCCCATGTCGGCTGCGCCTGCTCCGAGCGAAGCTCCGATCGCAGAAGCTTTTGCCGCCGTTGATGACCAGGGAGCCGCAGTCACTTACCTGGTTCCCGGGAAGGTAACCATCCCCGCCGATGGAGCGCCTCACAAAGTGATCGTCGCCCGGATTGGATTGAAACCAGCCCTGGATTATGTCAGCGCTCCCCGGCTGGTGCAGGCGGTTTACCGGCGGGCGAAGCTGGCGAACAATAGCCGCTATACATTGCTGCCCGGCAAGGCCAATTTGTATTCGGGAGAAGAGTACATTGGCGGGACAGCCCTGGAACTCACCGCACCGGATGGGGAGATCGAGCTTTATCTGGGTGTAGACGACCGGATCAAGGTGGAACGGGAATTAAAACGGCGAGATGTCGATAAACGCCTGCTGGGCGGCAAACGCCGCTTGCAATATGGTTATCAAATCGAGATCGAAAACGCGCGCTCTGATGAGGTTCATTTGATGGTCCAGGATCAAATCCCGGTGTCCGGACATGAGGATTTAAAAGTCAAACTGGAAAGCGCAAACCCAAAGCCCGATCGCCAGACTGAACTCAACTTGTTGGAATGGGACCTGGTCATGGAACCAAGAAGCAAACAAACTCTGCGATTTGACTTCAGTGTTGAATATCCCCAGGATCTTCACGTAATCGGTCTGCCCTGATTTTCAAGCGCATAGGCTAGGCTGGTTCCGGCGCATACGCCGAAATAAACAGAGAGTTGGCTGGCGAACGAAACTCGCCAGCCTACTCTCTGTTTTCCGCTCAGGCCGATTATTCGGCGGACTGCAGATTGAGCATGTATGCATTGATGGCTGGCATGGCGCTCAACTTTTCGTGGAAGAAATTATTGACAATGTTGATGACCTCTGCCCGGGCTGCTTCTGCTTCGGCTGTCAGCTCATGCCGCGGTGTCTGACGGGTCAACGAATCGCGCAATCGCAAAAGCAAGCGCACAATTTCGGTCTCCTGATCGCCCTCCAGCGCCTTAATGACTGCCAGGATCAACTGATCCGCCTGGGACAGGACATAATCCGGTGAAATGCTGGCATTCGGAGTGTAACAGTCGTCGATGGTGCGTATCAGCGACCAGACTTGATAGAGCATGGTGGTCGGCTCATCGAATAATTCCCGTAAGAAAGCCGCTTCTTCGTATCGCCCAGTCAGGCGGAAGATGTTGTACATCCGCTTGGCAGCTTTGCCGTAGTTTGGACTTTTGGTCAGGTATTTGTGGACCTCTTTTTCGAGCTGCTCGACATAGTTATCCAGCGCATTGGCTGATACATGTTTGGCCAGCTTGGAAAAGATCGGTACGGATTGAGCGTCCAGGTAAACCTCCTGGAAGTAGGGATCCAGGTAGCCATCCAGGGGAGTGATCGTGCCATCCGGAGCCTCCCAGGTGACGTCCAGCATGTTGCTGGCATTCGCCAGGGCGCCACGCACAGGGTCGGCTACCACCCAGTCCAATTTACACCAGCCGGGTTCGACCGCGACCTGGGCCCATTCGACGGTTGCGGAAGAGCCATCCGGGCGGAAGCATTGAAATTCCCCGGCGCGAATCTCATCCGGTTTCCAGGAGATCGGCGCTCCGGCTTTGACTGGCTGACCGTCTCTGACTAAATCCTCGGGGTAGGAGCCAAACTTCACTTCGATCAACTGGTAGGTTGACCCCTGAGCTGTATCCAAGGCTTTTGCGCTCATAATCTCGGCCAGAATCGCGATAGCTTCCTCACGGGTGGGCGCCAGGATATTAACTCGCTCAAAAAAATCCGCGTCACCCGGATAGGTCTGAATTTTGGATTGGGCTGAGGAGCCCGATAACGCCAGGGCCGTTTCCACCCGGCCGGGCTGGTCGCCGAATTCGACCAGTTTGCCAATCTGGCGAAAATGGGCCAGGTCGGCCGGGCTAAAATCCAGCATGACAATTTTGTGCCCGAAGACGCCGCTGAGCTTATCCAGGCTGATGTCTTCTTGCTGGGCCTGGCTGGCTGCCATCGCTGTGAGCCATTGCATGGCTTCGCTTTCGTCCAGCTCAATGCCCAGACGACGGGCAGATTCCAGGATGTTGCTCAAGTCGGCTTGCGGCCCGGGAGTGATTTCTGCGGTCATTGCGTGTCTCCTCTAAAACCTATCCCAAAAAGCGAACTTTGATCGGTGAAGCGGTTGCACTAAAAATAATTTTCTACAACATTTTCGTGCACCTGGTGAAGCCATCCGGATTGTTTCTGATGGGGGGCTAATCGCTGGCCAGCTGGCGGGACTCGGCCAGCATTTTCAAGAAGATATCTGCCTGGTCGATGGCGTCTTTGAGAGCGTTATGACTGAGATGGCGGTCGTCGAGATATCTTTGACTGATATACTGCATTGATGTTTCCAGCCAGGAGACCCCGGACATCCCCATGAAATAAGCTTTCATATCCAGAGCTGCATGCCCAAAAGGCTGGCGGCCCAGAAAACGATAGAAGTAATCGCTGATAAACATCCAATCAAAAGGGGCGTTGAAGGCCAGGAATACCGGTCTGATTCCCTGTGGAACGGCAGACTCTAACCACCGTTCAAAGCGAGCCATCGCTTCAATCGGCGGAAGGCCGATCTCTACCAGGTGGGCCAGATTCAGGCCGCTGATCGCCAGGGCGTCCGGATCGACAGCCGGATTGACGGGTTGAAGCTCGACATAAAATGTCTTCCTGGGGTTCAGCAGCGTGCAGGCGCCGATCGATAGGAGAGAATATTCAGCCGGATAAGGTCCGGCAGTTTCGACATCAACAGAAATATAGGATTGGATCTCGGTAGGATATGTCATCAGGTCAATTATAATCAACTATTCGCATTGCGCGCTGTTGGGATGTTCGGTGGGAGTATGCAAATGTTGTCGCAAGGGATTAGATCAAAATCATGAGCTTTGCGTGCGACCAACCGTATGTACTGGGCTTTGACAAAGTACACAATTGAGGTGCATGCGTGGTTGATCAGGGTGTGACCCTTGAAGTGCTGCTGGAACTGGCCGGGCGGGCCGTAAGCGGTGAAAGGCAACTGCTGGTGCAGTTGTTCCGCCAGTTACAACAACTCGCCAGGAATTCCAGCGCGCCGGTAGAAGAGCGCGCTCTGGCAGAAGTATTGGGCAAGATCCTGATTGGACAACGGGATCCGGATTTGAGCAGATTGCATCCAGAGGCAGCCCAGGAGATCGAAGCCTGGCTGAAACAATTGGACCATTAACGCCAGCGTCAGTGTGGGCAAACGCTCACGCTGACGCCTTATTTTGCCAGAACATCTGGTTATTTCATGAGAGAAGGAGATTTAGTTGGCTAAGTCCGATACACTGTCTCCATTTTTCCCTGAACTCGTGGAAGTGGGGCGAAATGATGTATTGTCGGGGCAGCTGCCCCGACAATACATCATTTCGCCTTTTCTTCCCGTTGCTGTGGGTGGGATAGAGGAGTGTAAACTTCACAAAAATGATTTCGCCAACAAATTCAGAAGGATACAGTATCCCTGCCCAACCCGGGATTATTCCAATCCGGGGCGCGGTATAATGGAATCAGGTGGTTACAAGAAAGAAAATTGTGGCCTGTGGATGGTTGCCCTGAATAAGGGCGCAAGCGTGGTTGGTGCAGGAAGCGCCCGCTTCAGGATTAGGCGATTTATTCGGTGAATGGCCAGTTTTCATGACAGCAATTGATGAGATCAAAGCCCGGATTGATATTGTGGATTTAGTTTCCGAAACGGTTCAGCTGCGCCGTTCCGGTAAGAACTATACAGGTTTTTGTCCTTTCCACAGCAATACCCGCACCCCGGCGTTTGTCGTCTTTCAGGAAACAGGCACCTGGCGCTGTTTTGGGGAGTGCAATGAAGGCGGGGATATCTTCAAGTTCGTCATGAAAAAGGAGGGCTGGGATTTCCCCGAGGCCCTTCAACAACTGGCTGAGCGGGCCGGAGTGGAGCTCAAGCCGCCATCACCGGAACAACAGGCCCAGGCTGAAGCTTACGATAACCTGCGCAATTTGCTGGAAGAAGCAGTTACATTTTACCGGCATCACCTGATGAATACGCCGGCTGGCAAGCAGGCGCTGACCTATTTGAAGGAAAAGCGCGGCTTGAGTGAAGGGACAATCGAGACCTTTGGTCTGGGATATGCCCCACAATCCTGGGATGTTACCACCCAATTCTTCAAATCCAAAGGCTATCAGGAAAAAGATTTGATCGATGCCGGATTGGTTTCCGAGCGGGACAGCGGCGGTGTATATGATCGCTTCCGGCATAGAGTGATGTTCCCAATCCGGGATGAACGCGGCCGGATGGCAGGTTTTGGGGCCAGGATTTTGAATCCGGACGATGTGCCCAAATTCTTGAACTCGCCGCAAACGGTGCTGTTCGATAAAGGCCGGCTGCTCTACGGAATGGACCGGGCCAGGAAGGCTATTCGCGCCCAGGATCAGGTCGTTATTGTTGAAGGCTACCTGGATGTTATTGCTCCCCACCAGGCTGGTTTTGAGAACACTGTTTCTCCAATGGGCACGGCTCTGACTGAGCACCAGCTCTACCTGTTGAAACGTTTCACTCGCCGGATTGTCTTGGCATTGGACCCGGATGCGGCCGGCGACAAAGCCACGCTGCGTGGTTTGCAGATCGCTCGAGAAACATTGGATCGTGAACAGGATCCAGTTTTCGATGCCCGCGGGCTGCTGGGGCACGAGGCTCGCCTGCAAGCGGATATTCGGGTGACGACTTTGCCAGAAGGGTTGGATCCGGACGAAATTGTCAATCGCGACCCGCAAGAATGGCGGCAAATCCTTGAAAACGCCCGCCCGATTGTCATTCATGTGATGGAAACTTTGGCGGCCGATAAGGACCTTAACGATCCGAAAGTGAAGACCGACCTGGCAGCCCAGATCATGCCCTTGATCGAGGATGTTCCCAGCCCGATTGAGCGAGATACTTACCGGCAACGTCTGGCACGCTTGTTGAAGGTGGATGAAGACACGTTGCTGGTGGCGTTAAACCCAAAAGCCCGCCGGCCAACCCGGCCTTTACGCCGGACGACCCGTTCCCAGGTGCAACCTGCGGAAGTCCTGACCTCTCCTGCCAGGATGAACGCATATGCTTTAGAGGCGCATTGTTTGGGAGTGATTCTGCGCCGACCCGGGTTGGTTTATCGCGTCGACCGGGCTTTGCAGGCAGAAGGCCTGGCGCGGATCTCTGCTGATGATTTCCAGCATGTGGACCACCAGGATATCGCCCGTTTACTATTAGAATCGGTGGATCAAGATATGGCTGAGCCCTTAAATTTTGTGCTTAGCAGCCTGTCTCTGCCGATGATGGAACTGGCTGACGATTTGCTGGTCCGTACGGCGGAACTCGATCCGAATGAGGACCGGGTTTTAGAGGATTTGCTCAGGGCACTCATTGACCTGCGCGAACGCAGTACGCGCCAGAGTATTGAGTATTTAAGGTTCATGATGCAGGAAGCGCAAGAACAAGGCGATCTTAAAGCCTCACAGTATCAAGAAACTATGGTACAACATACAAAAGTTTTGCAAAGTCTTCATCGTGCCCGTGGCCAGTATACCGGCCGTACAGCACTCCCTCATTAGAATCTGCAGCGTGGGAGCTTGAATCTCTGGGAATTACTGTGATGGCCCTGCTCTGAAAAATTCCGGGAGAGATAAGAGCCATCAACTGTTGTGTTTGGGTGGTTTGAGGATGTGCGTGTGAGTTCTCGATCTTAACTGCCCAAGAATGATCAATCCAAATGGTCCTTGAGAGTCCGTTCAATGGAACCTTCACTCGACGCACACGAATCGTTATCCAAACAACCCGTGGAAGAGGATTCAGGGGAAGACAAAAATTTGCAACTGCTTACCGATAACCCGGATGAGCTGGATGACACAACGCCCACTGATGACGACGACACCATCGATGAGCCCGATGATGTTGAGCTAAGTGCTGAAAAGGAAGAGTGGGAAAGCAGCGCTCAGGAGGAAAGTCTGGATTTTTTGAGCGATCCGAAGCTGGTAGTGGAATTAAGCGACGACCCAGTGCGCTTATACTTGAAAGAGATTGGCAGCATCGAGCTGCTTGACCCGGATCGCGAATTCTGGCTGGCGGGCCGGTTGGATGCCAGCCAGCGGGTGGATATGCTGACCAGGCAGCATCCGATCGCCCGGCGAGGCAGTTCTCCGGCTCGCAGCATTTACCGGGCAATGTTTGAAGATCTGAGCACTTCCTGGGAGCGGCTGATCGAAGATACCCAGCGTATGGGGTATGACTGCCCCGATCTTGACTTGATCCTGACCGAAGCCCAAATGCTTCAGATCACCTGGGACAGCGAGGTCCCATCATATCTAAGGGCCTATCTGGACAATGGCCTGTGGGGGAGTGATTCGCTTTGGGATGGGGTCGCTCGCAACGCTTTTTCCGTATTCCTTTATTTGTATATGCTCCCCGAAGAAGTCGCCGACCAGCTAAGCAATTACATATCTGCTCGGAGCAGCCTGCCCACAGAACGGACGTTTATGAACTACCTGCCGGATGATGAGAGGCTTCAGGCAGAGATTGAAGAAATCCGTTTGCGAAGTGAAGAGGCTCATAATGCCATTATCCGGGCGAATTTGCGGCTGGTGGTCAGCGTGGCCAAGCGCTATATTGGCCGGGGCAGTTCGTTTCTGGATCTGATTCAAGAGGGGAACCTGGGATTGTTGCGAGCCGTCTCGAAATTCGACCCGACTCGCGGCTATAAATTCAGCACCTATGCTACCTGGTGGATTCGACAATCGATCAGCCGGTCGATAGCCGACCAGGCGCGCACCATTCGCATCCCGGTACACATCTTTGAATCAATCAATCGTTTGCTCCGGATTCAGCGCCGGTTAATTCAAAAGCTTGGACGCGAGCCGAACAGCGAAGACCTGGCTCTTGAAGCCGGATATCTGGATCCTAAGGATGTACTCCTCATCCAACGTTCGCGCACTGACGGGACACCACTACCACCAGAAATTCGCCGGCGCTGGATGCGAGCGGCTGCAAAAGTCAACCGGATTATGCGCGCCATGGAAGAACCCATGTCGCTGGATAGTCCAGTCGGCAATGAGGACAATAGCCAGCTGGGGGATTTTATTGAAGATGAGGATGCGCTTGAGCCGATGGATGCGGCTGCGCGCGAGATGCTGCGAGAATCTGTTAAGAATGCACTGGCTGTCCTCTCCGAGCGGGAGCGTGAGGTGCTCGAGCTGCGTTTTGGATTGGTGGATGGGAAGGATCACACCTTGGAGGAAGTGGGGCAGTACTTTCAATGTAACCCGCGAGCGGATCCGGCAAATCGAGGCGAAGGCCTTGAGGAAACTGCGCCATCCCACCCGCAGCCGGCATTTACGGGACTATCTTGGGTGAGAAATTGCCGCTTTGTGAAATTTGACACCTGTGATCGCATATGATAAACTTGAATCCGAGCCGGATGTTTACCAGATTGGTAATAGATTCGGCTCTGCGCGATACACGTTAACCTGATCGTAATGGGCTGGAGAAGCTTCGGCCCATCCGCTGCGCGTACATTTGTTTGCACGAACTATGTAACTTAATAAGAAGCTATCTGGAAGCCGGAGCTAGACCTGGCCTTTCGATAGAGATGAAGTGTGTATCCTGAGAGCGCCCTGACGGGTGAGATACCAGGGTCGAATGTTCGCGTTTCCCAGCGATATTGTCCGGCCTAGAAACAGCATCGGTCTGTACCTAATTTCGAAACGCATCGAGGAGTTGCATGTTAACCGCATACTTACCCATAGCAATCTTGACGATCATTGCGTTCGGCCTGGCCGTCCTTGTCATTGTCCTCGGAAATATCTTTGGCCCACGCCGGCCAACGGGACGAAAGTCAGCCCCGTATGAATCGGGTATGCGCCCGATTGGCCCAGGCACCCGGCGGCTGCCAGTTCACTTTTATCTGGTTGCCGTGCTTTTTATCTTGTTTGATATTGAAGTGGTGTTTTTCCTGCCCTGGGCAGTTGTCTTTCAGGAGTTGGGCTTATTTGGCCTGGTGGAGATGTTCATCTTCATCGTCGTTTTATTGGTGGGCTTTATTTATGCCTGGAAGAAAGGAGCTCTCGAATGGGAGTAGAGCAAAAACTTGGTGATATGGGGATTGTCACCCTCAAATTAGAGCAAGCCGTTAATTGGGCCCGCACCAATGCGATGTGGCCCATGCTTTTTGGATTAGCCTGCTGTGCGATTGAAATGATGGCGGCGCAAGCTTCAGAATATGACATGAGCCGCTTCGGTATGGAATTAATGCGCGCCAGCCCACGCCAATCGGATTTGATGATTGTAGCGGGGCGGGTTTCTCGCAAAATGGCGCCGGTTTTACGGCGCCTGTACGACCAGATGCCAGACCCGAAATGGGTGCTGTCGATGGGCGACTGCGCTTCATGCGGCGGCATTTTCAATAACTACGCGATCGTTCAGGGCGTCGATGAGGTGGTTCCGGTTGATGTTTATGTGGCGGGCTGCCCGCCGCGCCCCGAGGCATTGATCCATGGCATCTTGACCCTGCATGAAAAAGTCAAAGGCGAGACGATCAAGGATTGGGCATAGCGATGAGCGAACATCTGCAAACAACTGTGGCGGCACTCCAGGAACGGTTTGAAGGGCAGGAGCTGGAATTTCGGGGTGATGTCTCTATAATCCTGGCGCCGGAGCATCTTGTCGCGGCCTGCCAGATGTTGCGGGAAGAATTTGATTTTGAGATTCTGGCGGAAGAGACCGCGGTGGATTATTGGCCCCAGGAAAGCCCTCGTTTTCATGTGGTTTACCGGATCAGGTCGCTGCAACATAACCTGATCCTGGGCCTGCGAGTCCCACTGACCGGCAATGCGCCGGTGATGCCCTCGATCGAGAGTGTTTATCATAACGCGAATTGGTTCGAGCGTGAACTATGGGACATGTTCGGGATCCGGTTTGAGGGTCACCCCGATCTACGCCGAATTTTAATGCCTCACGACTGGGAAGGCCACCCGTTGCGCAAGGATTACCCGTTAGGGTATGAGGAAGTGCAGTTCAGCTTCAATTTCAAGGAAATCGATGATCGCAAACCCTATGCTGAAGAGTGAGCGGCAATCAGGAAGCCCAACCAGAGATTGAGAGTGCCATGACTCAAATGCCAAATAGTCTTACTTTATCGGACGCCCCTTTCGAAGAGATCAAACACCTGGTCAGCAATCAGGCGATCGAAGGGGAGACTGTCTTATTGAATATGGGACCGCAGCACCCCTCCACCCATGGGGTCCTGCGGCTTTTATTGGAGCTGGATGGCGAGAACGTCGTTAGCTGTATCCCCGATGTCGGTTATTTACATACCGGGATCGAGAAGAATATGGAAGCCAAGACGTATATTAAGGCGCTCGTGATGACCGATCGCATGGACTATCTTAATAATCTTGGCAACAATCTGGCTTACTGTATGGCTATCGAAAAGCTGACGGAACTGGACGTTCCACCCCGAGCTGATGCCATTCGGGTGATCATGACTGAGCTGCAACGGATTGGCTCCCATTTGGTCTGGTTGGGCACGCATGCCCTCGACCTGGCGGCAATGTCCGTCTTCCTGTATTGTTTTCGAGAACGTGAAGAAATCCTGGCTGTCAACGAACTGGTTTCCGGACAGCGCATGATGACCTCATTCTTCCGCCCGGGCGGATTGTGGCGGGATGTACCGGTGGAATTCGAAGCTGCAGTCCGCGAGATTTTGAAAAAATTCCCGGCCCGGATCGATGAATATGAGGCATTGCTGACCAAGAATCCACTGTTTGTCGATCGCACCCAGAATATTGGTGTGCTCTCCAAGGAAGATGCGCTTCAGTACGGTGTAACCGGCCCAATGCTGCGCGCCTCAGGGGTGGCCCACGACCTGCGCAAAGCTCGCCCTTATTCGGGCTACGAGCAATACGATTTCGATATCCCTACCCAAACCGCAGGCGATACTTACGCCCGCTATCTCGTCCGGGTAGAAGAAATGCGCCAATCCCTGCGGATCGTCCAGCAGGCATTGGACAAACTGCCTTACGGACCGGTGCGCAGCAATAACCGCAAGTACGTGCCCCCGCCGCGCTCGGAATTGGGCACCAGCATGGAAGCGGTTATCCATCACTTTAAATTGTGGACAGAGGGTTTAACCCGCCCAAGGGCGGTGTGTACGTGGCGACCGAATCTCCCCGCGGTGAGTTGGGCGTTTACCTGGAGAGCGATGGGGGCCCCAAGCCTCTGCGAGCCCATTTCCGCACACCTTCCTTCACTAACATGCAAATTTTGCCTTTGATCGCTAAAGGCGTTCTGGTTGCCGATCTGGTCGCATTGATCGGCACGGTTGATATCGTTTTGGGAGACGTGGACCGGTGAACACCCTGGAACTGAAATACGCACAAGAAATCGAAACGATCCTGGCGAAATACCCGCCCGATCAAAAACGTTCGGCTGTCATGCCGCTGCTGTACCTGGCTCAACGCGAGGAAAACTACGTCAGCGAGCAGGCCCTGAGAGAGATCGCGGAGATCCTGGAGATTGCGCCCACTGAGGTGGCCTCCATCGTCGGCTTTTACACCCTGTATTACGATAAGCCGGGCGGCAAGTATCGCATCCAAGTCTGCACAGATATGCCCTGCGCACTGCGCGGTTCCGAACAATTTATGCAGAAACTTTGTGAGGCGCTTGGTGTTGAACCAGGTGGCACCACAACGGATGGCATGGTGACGGTAGAAGGCGTCATGTGCCTGGCAGCTTGCGATCGCGCCCCCATGTTTCAGGTGCAGTCCGGGGAGGGTTTGCGTTATCACGAAAACCAGACGGTCGAAAGTGCACTGGAAGTGATCGATCAGCTTCGCAAGAATGCAGAACGGAGAAATGGAAATGAGTGAGGCTCACGTACTGCTCCGGCATCGCGATATCCCTGATCTGGATCAACTGGAGGTCTATCGCCAGAACGGCGGGTTTGAAGCATTGCGGAAAGCGGTCAATTCGATGAAGCCTGACGAGTTAACTCAGATGGTAAAGTCATCGGGGCTGCGTGGGCGCGGCGGAGCCGGGTTCCCGACTGGCGTGAAGTGGTCGTTCATCGATAACAAAAACTGGCCGCATTACGTGGTGGCCAATGCAGATAAATCCGAGCCCGGCACGTTTAAAGACCGCGAGATTATGGAAAGCAATCCGTTCCAATTTTTGGAGGGGGTTGCCCTGTGTGCTTATGCCGTGCAAGCGAACGTGGCTTATGTCTATTTGCGAGGCGAATTCTGGCAGATCGCCGAATCGCTGGACCAAAAGATCCAGGAAATGCACAGCGCCGGTTTGTTAGGCGATCAGCTGTTTGGCTCGGATTATTCCTTGCGAATTTATACTCACCTGGGCGCCGGCGCGTATATCTGTGGTGAAGAAACCGCCATGCTGGAGTCTTTAGAGGGCAAATTAGGACAGCCGCGTTTGCGGCCTCCTTTCCCGCCTTCCTACGGAGTATTCGGCAAGCCGACCATCGTGAACAATGTCGAAACGCTCACCAACGTCCCTATGATCGTCAGCCGGGGAGCTGAGTGGTACCGGACCATCGGGACTGAAAAGAGCCCCGGGCCGAAGGTTTTCTCCCTGTCTGGGCGGATCAATAAGCCCGGCAACTATGAATTGCCGCTTGGGACGACGTTCCGCGAATTGATATTTGAACATGGGGGCGGCATTCCGGATGGCAAGCAGATCAAAGCGATCATGGCTGCGGGGGCATCCTCTTCCCTGATTGTTGCCAATGAAGCCGCCCTGGATACGCCCATGGATTATGAAAGCGTCCCGAGCCTGGGGGCCCAACTTGGATCGGCGTCGGTGATTATCATCGATGAAACGGTGAGCATCGATTGGTTGATCAATAAGACGATGCATTTCTTCCGCCACGAGTCTTGCGGTAAATGTACCCCCTGCCGGGAAGGCACCTACTGGATGTCCCATCTCACGGAACGCATCCATTCAGGCGAAGCAGGCCAGGAAGATGTTGAACTGTTGTATGATGTCGCCAGCCAGGTGCGAGGAAAATGTCTGTGTGCGTTGGGTGAGTTCTCGATCGAAGCGGTTCTCTCCGGTATTGACCGGTTCAGGGAGGACTTCGATGCCCGGGTCGCTCCAGGGCAAAGCCCACAGCTGGCTGAAGCCGCAGAGCAGTGAGGATAAACAGGCGCAGCCTGGCAGTCGACGCAGACTGAAAACAACGTGATTTATCAGCCTCAGGCTGTATGGAGTAACGCATGGCAAAGTTGGTATCCCTGACAATTGATGACGTGCAAGTTGAAGTGCCGGCAGGTACTTTGATCGTGAACGCAGCCAAGCAAGCCGGGATCGATATTCCGGTATTTTGCTACCACCCCAAGATGGAGCCCGTGGGTATGTGCCGGATGTGCCTGGTTGAGATCGGGCGCCCTGCTATCGATCGCGCCACCGGCGAACTGATCAAAGAGGAAGACGGCACGCCAAAGATCAATTTTGGCCCCAAACTCGAAACGGCCTGCACGACCCCGGTCAGTGAAGGCATGGTTGTGCGCGGCAGCACCGAAAAGGCCAAGCTGGGCCGTGAAGATATTATCGAATTTTTACTCACTTCTCATCCGCTTGATTGCCCGATCTGCGATAAAGGCGGCGAATGCCCCCTGCAAAACCTGACGATGGGCTTCGGCCCGGGGGAGTCGCGCTTTATCTATGATGAAAAGATGCATCTCGCCAAGCATGTGCCTTTGGGCGAACTGATCTTTCTGGACCGGGAACGCTGCATTCAATGTGGCCGGTGCGTACGGTTCCAGGACGTGATCGCCGACGATCCCGTGATCGGTTTCTTCCAGCGCGGCCGCAAGTTGGAAATTATCACCAATTCTGAGCCGGGTTTTGACTCCTACTTTTCCGGAAATACCACCGACATTTGCCCGGTTGGCGCACTGACTACCGCCGACTTCCGCTTCGGGGCCCGACCATGGGAATTGAACGCGGCTGCTTCTTTGTGTACGCAATGCCCGGTGGGTTGCAACACCACTTTGAACGTGCGGCGCGAGGCGAAATCGGGCGGGAATGTGGTCGTCAAGCGGGTGATGCCACGCCAGAACGAATTGGTCAACGAGATCTGGTTGTGCGACAAAGGCCGCCTGGGTTACCATTATTCGGAAAGCCCAGAGCGACTCGAGCAGCCGCTGGTACGGAAGAATGGGGAACTGGTGCCCGCCTCCTGGGACGAGGCGCTCGACCTGGTCGCGGGACGCTTGAAGGACGCCGGTGAAGATTTGCTGACCCTGGCGAGCGGGCGGCTTTCGAACGAAGACCTGTTCAATCTGAAGCAGTTGAATGATAAGCTGGGTGGAACGGCTGCCCTGTATACTCACATGGCCGGCGGTGATTTGATCGCCCAAGCCGGGTTCGCACCCGGGACGAATTTCGCCGATATGGGCCCCGAGACAGCGATCCTGGTGGTGGCCAGTGATTTGCGAGAAGAAGCCCCAATCTGGTGGCTGCGGGTCAAACAGGCCGCGCAGCGTGGCGCCAAAGTAATCGTAGCCAACCCGCGCCCGACCCGTCTGGATAAATGGGCCGCCCATACGATTCGCTATCCTTACGGCTCGGAGGCCGCAACGGTGCTGGCAATGTTGAATACGCTCTCTCCGAAGCGACCTGAATTACAAGAAGCCGGCAAAGAACTGACCCGCAACGCCGAGGTTCAGGCAGCCGCCAAGGCGCTGGCCGAGGCTGAAAATGCAGTAGTGCTTTTCGGAAGCGAAGGCACCAGCCTGGCCGCTTCGCAGGCGCTGGCGCAGGCCTGCTCTAATTTGTTGGTAGCGACCAACCATGTCGGCCGTCCGAATAACGGACTGCTGGGGGTATGGTCGCGGGCCAACGATCAGGGCGCCTGGGATATGGGCTTCCGGCCGCAGATGGAGTTGCGCTCAGCTCTGCAGTCTGCCAGAGTGCTGTACGTGGTCGCGGCTGACCCGGCCGGGGATGATCCGGCGCTGACCGAAGCGATGCAGTCCGACTTTGTTGTGGTTCAGGAACTTTTCCTCACCAGCACCGCCAAGCTGGCGGATGTGGTCCTGCCGGTGCAATCCTTTACCGAGCGCGAAGGCAGCCTGACCTCTGGCGAGCGGCGGGTGCAGCGCTATTACCCGGCGGTGCCCGAACGGCCCGGCAGCCTGGCGGATTTTGCGGTCACAGCCCGAATCGCCCAGCGACTGGGACTCGAGCTGGAGGGCCGGATCGCCTCTCGGGTGATGCTCAGGCTGGCTGAACAGGTGCCCGCCTATGCCGGTCTGAATTATGCGAAGCTGGCCCAGGTTGAAGAACAATGGCCCATCGTTGGCCGCGGTGATGTTTATTATGGCGGAACTACGTACGAGAACAAGCAGGGTTTGGGCGTGCAACTGCCCCTGGTGGGCCAGCCATCCCTGACCTGGCCGAAAGCGCCTGAGATTGAGAAGCCAGAATCTGGCCTGCTGGCCGTCCCGGTTACGCGTCTGTACGATCGCGGCCAGACCTTGCTGCCATCCAGCCTGTTGAACCAGCGCATCCCAGAGGCGTATGTCGTTCTGAATCGCCAGGATGCAGTCAATTTAAAGATTGAATCCAGCCAGAAGGTGCAGGTCACGCTGGATGGTGCGCCGGTGCTGGTCGATTTACGCCTGGATGAAGATGTGCCGCCTGGTGCGGTATTGGTCCCCCGCAGCCTGGGAATCCCGATCGACGGTCCTGCTGCGGTAAAAATTCGGGCTGCAGAACGCCTGGCGGCTTAAGCGACACTTAGACGAGGTTATCCATGGATGCTGCCTTAATTTGGGAATGGATTATAAAATCGATCGTTTTAATTGTGGTGCTGCTGACCGGTTTTGCGTACCTGACGTTTTACGAACGCAAAGCGCTGGCGCGGATTCAGGTCCGGATCGGCCCGAACCGGGCTGGTCCGGGCGGCTGGCTCCAGCCGATAGCAGATGCAATCAAATTGATTTTTAAAGAGGAGCTGATCCCGGAGAAAGCGGATAAATTAATCTTTAATCTGGCCCCAATCCTGACGGTTATACCTGCACTGGTCATCCTGGCTGTGGTTCCGGTTGGCACCAGCCTGAACCTGTTCGGCCGGGTTATCCCGCTGCATATTACGGATATCAACGTCGGCGTACTGTATATCGTATCTGTTGCATCGATTTCGGTGTACGGGATTGTGCTGGCAGGCTGGGCCTCGAACAATAAATATGCCATGATGGGCGGATTGCGCTCGTCAGCCCAAATGATCAGCTACGAACTGGCGCTTGGGCTGGCCTTTGTAGGCCCAATTATGCTGGCAAGCTCGATGAGCATCACCGATATCATTCAGAAACAAAGCGAGATTGGCTGGTTTGTGATCTACCAACCGCTGGGGTTTATCATTTTCCTGATCGCCACCCTGGCGGAGGTCAATCGAGCGCCATTTGATATGCCTGAAGCCGAGCAAGAACTGACCGCCGGCTATCACGTGGAATACTCTGGCATGAAATTCGCTCTGTTCTTCATGGCAGAATACATCAAGATGATCGCGGTCAGCGTGATTGCAGCCAGCCTGTTCCTGGGTGGGTATGAGGCCCCATTCAATATCCTGCCTCAACTCGGCCCCTTATGGTTGTTTATCAAAGTGTTTATCCTGCTGTTCGGGATGATCTGGGTGCGGGCGACCCTGCCCCGTTTCCGCTACGATCGCCTGATGGCTTTTGGCTGGAAGATCATGCTGCCAGCTGCCCTCCTGAACGTGCTCCTGACAGCAGTTGTAATGGTATTGGTACTTGGAGGTTAGACATGCAGATTACTGAAATCTTTCGTGGGCTCTATACCACGTTGAAACAGATGGGCGATAAGCCGGTTACGGTCCAGTATCCTGAGCAGAAGAAACCGGTTTCCCGGCGCTTTAAAGGCCGGCACACGCTCAAACGCTATGAGAACGGGCTGGAAAAATGTATCGGTTGCTCGCTGTGTGCGGCGGCCTGCCCGGCAGACGCGATCTTTGTGGAAGCATCCGAAAACACGGACGAGAGACGCTTCTCTCCGGGTGAGCGTTATGCCAGCACCTATGAGATCAACATGCTGCGTTGCATCTTTTGCGGTTATTGCGAGGATGCCTGCCCGACCGAGGCGATTGTGTTAGGCGATAATTACGAACTTTCCTTTACCGGGCGCAGGCAATCTGTGTACACCAAAGAAATGTTGATTGAGCCGGTCCCTGCCGGTGGGACGCCCACTCCGCAAACGGTGGAACCGGGCAAGTTCACGCGCTCGATTCCGGTGATGGCCGATCCTGAATGACCGTCCTGGGATGACCGGGCCGAAGTTCTAACCCGGCTATTAAAACTATCAAGTGAGCGATTGCTGATGACCTTAAACCTGATCCTCTTCCTTGCCCTGGCCCTTGTGGCTGTCGCCTCTGCGTTGGGTATGCTGCTCAGCAAAAATGCGGTGTACTCAGCCTTGTTTCTGATCTTGAATTTCGCCACGGTAGCGGTTTTCTACCTGCTGTTGAACGCTCCTTTCATTGCCATGTCGCAGGTAACTGTGTATGCTGGCGCCATCATGGTCCTGTTCCTGTTTGTGATCATGCTGCTGGGCGCGGAGCAGTTAGGCGGGCAGCCAGCCGCCCAATGGCAGCGCCCGGTTGCCATCCTGCTGGCCGTCGTCTTATTGGCCGAGGCGGCCTATCTGTTGTTATTCCGGTCAGGAAGCATGCCGGCGCCTGGGCAGGCGGAAGCTATATTCGGCAGCCCTCAACAGGTGGGCAGCGTGCTTTTCAACCAGTATCTGCTGCCATTTGAGGTGACATCGGTCCTGCTGCTGGTCGCGATCGTCGGCGCGGTCGTCCTGAGCAGACGCGACTGAGATCCCGGCCCAATCCTTGCGTGGAGGAGTTTATGCTACCAATACACTACTACATTGGTCTTTCAGCCATTTTGTTCACGATCGGGGCGGTCGGCGTTTTGATCCGGCGCAATGCCATTATTATCTTTATGTCGGTTGAGTTGATGCTGAATGCCGGCAACCTGGCGTTTGTGGCCTTTGCACGCCAGTACCAGGCTGTGAGTGGCCAGATTTTTGTTTTCTTTGTAATGGCTGTCGCTGCGGCCGAAGTGGCTGTGGGGCTGGCATTGATCGTGGCGATTTTTAAGAATAAGCAGAGCATTAACGTGGATGAGGTGAGCGGCCTGAAAGGCTAAGGCTGCAGCGCTCAACTCACGGGAGACAACACCTATGTTTCTTAGCGAAGTCGCAAATAGTGGGCCCCAGTTCTTCTATCTCGCGCCGTGGATCGTATTCTTTCCGGTCATTGGGCTGCTGATCAACCTGATCTTCGGGGCCCGGTTCGGCGAGAAGCTGATCGGGACCATCGCCAGCCTGGCTGCCGGGTTGGCGTTTACGGTGTCCGTGCTGCTGGCCATCTCTTTGATCGGCCATCCGGAAGGGCAGGTGGTGCCGGTGGTCGAGTGGATCCATATCGGCGCGTTGCAGCTGGACTGGGCCTTCCAGGTAGATACCCTGTCGGTGACCATGATGCTGGTGGTTTCCGGGGTGGGCAGCCTGATCCATATTTATTCGATCGGCTACATGCATGAAGATGTGCGCCATAACGGCGATCCCGGCCGCTATCGCCGCTTTTTCATCTTCATGAATCTGTTCATCGCAGCGATGATGGTTTTGGTGGGCAGCGATAACTACCTGATGCTGTTCGTGGGTTGGGAAGGCGTGGGGTTGTGCTCCTACCTGCTGATCGGTTTTTGGTACGACAAGGGCAAAGACGGCATTGGCAATGCCCTGGCCGCCAAGAAAGCTTTTATCACCAACCGGGTGGGCGACTTCGGCTTTTTGCTGTCGGCCTTCACCATGTTTTGGGCCTTCAACTCGTTCAATTTTCAGACGGTATTCACCCGGGCTGAACAGGTCGCTCAGGTATCCCCGGGGGTGATCCTGGCGATCACATTGTTCATGCTGATCGGTGTGACCGGTAAATCAGCCCAGTTGCCCTTATATGTCTGGCTGCCGGACGCCATGGCCGGCCCGACCCCGGTCTCGGCCCTGATCCATGCTGCTACGATGGTGACTGCCGGCGTATACCTGGTTGCTCGGTCGGCTTCCCTGTATGTCCTGGTGCCGACTGCCCAGTCAACCGTGGCGATCGTTGGGGCGCTGACTGCCCTGTTCGCTGCGACCATTGCGGTGGCTCAATTTGACATTAAGAAGGTGCTGGCCTATTCCACCATCAGCCAGCTGGGGTTCATGGTGGCGGCGGTTGGCATGGGCGCTTTCGTCGCCGGGATGTTCCACCTGGTGACCCATGCTTTCTTCAAGGCGCTGCTCTTCCTCTCAGCCGGTTCGGTTATCCAGGGTATGGAGGCGGGTCATCACCACGCCGAGCACGATCCGAAATTGAAAAAGACGATCAAGGGCCACGATTTCGATCCCCAGGACATGCGCAACATGGGCGGGTTACGGAGCCGGATGAAAATCACGTTCTGGGTATACTTGATCGGCGCGATTGCCCTGGCAGGCGTGCCGCCGCTGGCGGGTTTCTGGTCGAAGGATGAAATCCTGGCGGAGGCTCTGGCGCTCAATCCGCTGGTTTACTGGCTGCTGACCATCGCGGCGTTCTTTACCGCCTTCTACATGGGCCGCCAGATCCTGATGGTCTTCTTCGGCAAAGCCCGCACCACGCCAGCCGAACATGCCCAGGAAAATCCGCCGGTCATGACCGTGCCTTTGATGGTGCTGGCTGCGCTGGCCGCTTTGGGCGGCGGGCTGAATCTGCCCGGCCTGCACAGTTTCACCAAGTGGCTGGAACACACCCTGGAATTCATCCACGAAGGGGAATTCAACATCACAGTCGCGGCCACTTCAACCGTGCTGGCGCTGCTGGCGATCTTCATCTCCTGGTACCTGTACAGCCGGCGTTATAACGAGCAGTTGAAACTCCCGGCAGCCAAACGACCGGACGATCCTCTGCGGCCGATGCTGGGCTTTATCTTCACCGGCATGGAAAATAAGTGGTATGTCGATGAACTGTATGATGCTGTGATCATCCGGCCTTACAAAAGCCTGGCCAGCTTCCTGGCCGATCAGGTTGACTGGCGCTTCTGGCACGACTGGTTCCACGACAAGGTACTGGCCGGAGGTTACCGCCTGCTCGCCAGGCTGCTGTCTGTGAGGATCGACCTGGGCGGGATCGACGCGATCGCCAATGGCCTGGCCTCCGGAACTCAGTGGGTGGCTGCCCGAATGCGGCGGTTACAAACCGGATATGTACGCAATTATGCCCTGTCGGTTTTCCTGGGTGTAGTGATTATTTTGGGTTATTTGATTTTGCGCTGATAGCAAGGTTTCGCAAGCCGCAATCCTTTCCGGGTGGGTATGCTGGGGGGTGCGGTCTGCGGGACGGACATTATTACGGACGAGGACGAACAATGAACTTTGTTTTCCATCCCCTTACGCTGGTCACCTTTTTCCCCCTGGTTGGGGTGCTGGTGCTCCTTTTCCTCAAAGAAGAGCAGAAAGACCTGGCTCGCTGGACCGCGTTGATCACTTCCCTGATCACCTTTGGGATATCGATTGCGGTGCTGGCACAGTTCAACCCGGCTAACCCTGACTTGCAATTGGTGATCGATTTGCCCTGGATCCAGGTTTCCAGTTGGAATATCTCCTATCACATGGGCGTCGACGGTTTGAGCATCCTGCTCCTGCTCCTGACCACTTTCCTGACCCCGCTTTCTATCCTGTCCACCTGGACGGCGATCGAAGACCGGGTGAAGGATTTCATGCTCTTCTTCCTGCTGCTCGAATTGGGCATGGTTGGCGTTTTCCTGGCACAGGATCTGTTCCTTTTTTATGTGTTCTGGGAATTCACACTGGTGCCGATGTATTTCCTGATCGGCATCTGGGGCGGTCCGCGCCGGATGTATGCCGCGATCAAATTCTTCCTCTACACTATGGCAGGTTCGATCCTGATGCTGCTGGCCATCCTGTGGTTGGGGATCACTCAGGGGACGTTCTCAGTACCTGACCTGGTAAGCATGGGGGGCATACCGGGCAACATTCAGTTCTGGTTATTCCTGGCGTTTGCGGCAGCTTTTGCGATCAAGGTCCCGATGTGGCCGTTGCACTCCTGGCTCCCGGATGCCCATGTTGAAGCGCCAACGGCTGGTTCCGTCATCCTGGCGGGCGTCCTGCTGAAAATGGGCACCTACGGCTTTTTGCGGTTCAATATTCCCCTGTTCCCGCAGGCAGCCATTCGGCTGGCTCCCTGGATGGCCGGCCTGGCGGTGATCGGTATTCTTTACGGCGCGGCTGTCTCTTTTGCCCAGCAAGATGCGAAAAAGCTGGTTGCTTACTCGTCCGTCAGCCACCTGGGGTTCGTCATGCTGGGTTTGTTTGCGCTCAATCCACAGGGTATTCAGGGCGGTATCCTGCAGATGGTCAATCATGGCCTGAGCACGGGCGCATTGTTCTTGCTGGTGGGTGTGATCTATGAGCGCCGCCATACGCGCGATATGGATGCTTTTGGCGGCCTATGGAAAGTGATGCCGATTTATGGCGCGCTGACCCTGATCGTGACACTCTCTTCGATGGGGCTGCCCGGGTTAAACGGATTTGTGGGTGAATTTACGATTTTGCTGGGCGCCTGGGGGGCAGGCGAAGCAGGCGGAGCCCTGAATTCTTATTGGTTTGCGGGCCTGGCTGCCATTGGCGTCATTCTGGCGGCGGTTTACTTGCTGTTCATGTTCCAGAAGCTGTTCCTGGGGCCGGTAGACAAAGAAGAGAACCGCAAGCTCAAAGATCTGAACTGGCGTGAAATTGCCACAGTAGTTCCGCTGCTGGTTCTGATCTTCTGGATTGGCTTGTATCCCAAGCCGTTCTTCACGCTGATGGCGCCGGCGGTTGACAAGCTGGTTGCGGTCGTCCAGGCTGCAGCTATAGCCATGCATTAATGGGACAGCACCGAATTGCTGTCGATGATCGCATCCACCGCATCCCTGATGTAACACCCTGGTAGGGACGTTATGAATTCTTCTGATTTGCTTGCTATTCTCCCCCTGATCGTACTGGCCGGCTGGGCCTGCGTGCTCCTTCTGGTGGACCTGTTTATCCCCAAGGAGCGCAAAGGTTGGACAGCTTTGCTGGCGGCCGCCGGCCTGCTGGTCGCCCTGATACTGGCCTTGTTCCAGCGCAATCTCCCGGTGGTGGCTTTCAACGGGATGGTTTCGGTTGATGGCTTCGCCAACTTTCTGATGATTATTGTCCTGGGCGCCGGGTTGATCGGTATTGCCCTGGCTAAAGATTACTTGAGACGCACGGGCATCGAGCGCGGCGAGTATTATTCTCTGCTGCTCTTTTCCATTTGCGGCATGATATTGATGGCCATGGCCGCCGACCTGATCCTGGTTTTCCTGGCATTGGAGCTGCTTTCGATCCCGCTGTATGTGCTGGCCGGATTTGCGCGACCGCGGCTGAATTCCGAAGAAGCTTCGATGAAATATTTCCTGCTGGGCGCGTTTGCGGGCGGCTTTGTGGTTTACGGCGTCGCACTGGTTTTCGGCGCGACCGGCAGCACCCGCCTGACGGATATCGTCGCCGCCATCGAGGCGGGCAGCGTCAATTTGACCTTGCTGGCTGTCGGCGCCGCGCTTGGTGCTGGTAGGCTTAGGCTTCAAAGTGGCTGCGGTGCCTTTCCACATGTGGACGCCTGATGTTTACCAGGGAGCGCCCAGCCCGGTCACCGCTTTCATGTCGGTAGGCGCCAAGGTGGGCGGATTTGCAGCCTTGATCCGCATCTTCGTGACGGCCTTTCCGGCCCTGTCGGTCGATATGACCACCGTGCTGTGGGTGGTGGCGGCATTGACCATGATCCTGGGAAACGTTGTGGCCATCGCCCAGACCAACATCAAGCGTCTGCTGGCTTATTCCAGCATCGCTCACGCCGGTTATATCCTGATGGCTCTGGTCCCGTATGGCAATGGGGCGGTTTCGAGTGATGCCGTGGCTTCGGCGCTGTTTTACCTGTTGGCCTACGGGCTGACGAATTTTGCAGCCTGGGCAGTCGTGATCGCACTGGAACAGGCCGAAGAGAAAGGCCTGGCCCTGGACGATTATGCCGGGCTCGGCCGCAAATACCCACTGTTGGCGGCCGCGATGGCTGTCGCCATGTTATCCTTCACAGGCGTACCGCCTACGCTGGGGTTCGTCGGTAAATTCTATCTCTTCCGCACGGTGCTGGAAGGCGGGTTTGTCGGCCTGGCGATCATCGGGGTATTAACCTCGCTGATCTCAGCTTACTACTACCTGCGGGTCGTCATCATCATGTACATGCGGGAGGGCGAGCCACAGGTACGCACGGAGCCCTGGTTGTATATCACGGCCGCGCTGTCCGCAGCTGCCGTGGTCGTGCTCAGCATCGTTTCCCAGCCTTTGATCCAATGGGCCTCCCAGGCGGTTTTGAATCTGTTTTAGTCCGCCCGCATGACCACTACCAGCGGGAAGGTGAGTTGCTCGTCTTCATCGATCCCGAAGGGTCTATCTGAACTTTCAAGCGGTCCATCTCTGCATCTGGGATGGACCGCTTCTTTTAGCATAGATCCGTTTCTCTTCCATTCGCCCGGATGAGTTAGGAAAACCGGTGAAAACAGCTCGTCCACAGTTCGGGTATCATTGCACTTAACCGTGTGTTCCGATCGTTCACGCTTCTCATGCAAATTTCCCTCGGTGCTTCGCACCTGGGACGGAGAAGATGATGACAAAATTTAGGGCTCGCAGGGACAATTTGCCCCTGCGAGCCCTAAATTTTGTCTCTGACCTCCGCCCACTGTGGGGGGGCCGAACGCGGTTCACTGCAGTTGTACCACAGTTGGCAGCTTAAAGCCGAACGACGCTCAAAATTTTGAGCGTCGTTCCATCATGGGGGCGGCGGTTTTCCCAGGTCAGGCAGAAACGGTCTCGCCGTACAGTTTGCGATGCACCACGCTCAGGGCGCGCACCTGTTCGGCGGCATGATAAGACGAGCGCACCAGCGGGCCGCTCTCGACCCACTGAAACCCGATTTCGAGGCCATAGCGCTTGATCTCTTCAAATTCATCCAGGGTGTAATATCGGGCGATCGGCAGATGTTTCTTGCTGGGCTGGAGATATTGCCCGACGGTCAGAATATCTACCCCCCAGCTGCGCTGGTCGCGCATCACGGCTTTCACCTCGTCCAGGGTCTCGCCCAACCCGACCATGATGCCGGATTTGGTCAGGACATCCGGATCGAGTTGCTTGGCGTGGCTGAGGGTGGCTGCAGCCCACTCATAGTTATCCTGGGGTTGGACGTGTTTAAACAGGCGCGGCACCGTCTCAACATTGTGGTTCAGGATCTCGGGACGGGCGTCCATGACGATTTTCAAGGCTTCGAGTGAGCCTTTAAAGTCGGGGATCAATACTTCAATCGAGCAGCCCGGGTGAAGCTGGCGGATGCGTTTGATCACCATCGCGAAGATCGGCGCTCCGCCGTCCTTGCGGTCATCCCGGTTGACACTGGTGATCACCGCGTGTTTGAGGTTCATTGATTTGACGGCCTGGGCAACCCGTTCCGGTTCCAGCCAGTCGAGCGGTGAGGGCTGGCCGCGCTTAATATCGCAAAATCCGCAGGTGCGGGTGCAAACATCGCCTAACATCAAAAAAGTCGCCGTACCGGCTCCCCAGCATTCGCCCATATTAGGGCACATGGCTTCTTCGCAAACCGTATGCAGTGATTTGCTGCGCATCAATCCTTGCAGCCATTCGTAGGTTTCGCCCGAGGGGGCGCGGACTTTGATCCATTCCGGACGGCGTTTCGGGGTCGTGTCGATTTGTTCCGGTTTTATTCGATCTCGGGTAGGTGTAAAAGGCATAAAATCTCCTGTAATTGCCTGAATGTACCTGTAAAATTGGCAAATCTATTGTACCCCTTTTGGGCAGGCTTTGCCAGTGGCGCAGAATGGTGCTTTGGGAATTCCCGAGGTGGGACTCTCCCACAGGTTTTTCCAGAGATCCACAGAATGATTTGAAGGGCAAGCGCATTGGATCGATTTGACTCCACCGGGAGGGTGAAATGTGGTGCGCTATTTTAAAGAAGGCTAGATTGCCTATTTTGACCGGACCCTGTTAAAATCAAGTATTCCTTTACCTGGAGGCGCAATGACCAGCGAGAACTTTCTGCAGCAATTGTTAACTTTGCCGACCGTCTCTCAAGCCGTGCTTTCCCCGGACGGTCGCTGGGTGGCATTCGAATGGTACCGCCGGCACGAGAACCTGGATGTTTTTCTGGTGCCGGCCGATGGCTCGCGCCAGCCAGTCGATCTGACCCATACCCCTGAAGCGACCGGCCTGGTGCGCTGGGCGCCCGATTCGAATTCGGTGATCGTAGCTGAAGATCACGACAACGACGAGCACGTGCGGCTGTTCCAGGTGCGGGCGAACCAGCCGGGCAGGATGGTCCCTTTGACTGAGGATCGACCGGCTTATTTTATCCGGGGCGGCAGCCTGTCCCGGGATGGCAGGACTTTGTTTTATGGAGCCAACTTTGATTTCGACCGGCAGCGGGTTATCGGGCCGACCTGGATCTACCGGCACGATCTTGAAAGCGGGGTGCGGACCGTGCTGGCGCGCCCCGAGCGACCGGCTTACACGACGCCAGAGTTGAACCTGGCCGGAACGCATTTGATTTATGCCCGCAAAGATCGACATCCATCCGGGCGCCAGTTTTACCTGGTCGATGTAGACGGCAGCCAGGATGAGGAGATTTTGAATTTTGGCGATCAGGTCAAAGTCTATGCCCGCTGGCTGCCCGACAGCGAGAATATCCTGGTCATCGCAGAAGGGACGGAACGGGGCCCGCAGGACTATATCAGCCTGGGGGTCTATCACTGGCCGAGCCGCAAGCTGCGCTGGCTGATCGACGACCCGCAACGGACGATTGAAGGCGCCTGGGTTTCCCCGGACGGCCTGGTCGTGGTGGATGAAATCCGGGAAGCCGGTCATCACCCCAGTTATCTCGATCCTGCAACCGGAAAAGAGATCCATTTCCCGCCTGGCCGGGGAAATCTGCGCCTCTACGGGCGGGCGGCGGATGGTGCCTGGGTGGGGCTGCGTTACGATGCGACCAGCCCGGAGGACCTGGTCCGGATTCCTGGTCCCGGGAAAGAGCAGGTCTCCTTGACCGGGGTCTGGCACCATACACAACTGGATCCATCGCGGTTGACCGCTGCCGAAGCGGTTGCATGGGAATCAGGGGACGGGCTGCGCATCCGGGGCTGGCTCTACCGGGCGGCGGATAATCCAAGACGGGCCGTGATTTACATTCACGGCGGCCCTTCTTATCATTCGGAAGATAAACTCAACCCGGAAATCCAATATTTGGTCTCGCAGGGATTTAACCTGCTGGACGTGAATTACCGCGGCAGCACCGGGTTTGGCCTGCCCTACCGGGAAGCGATCAAGACCGATGGTTGGGGCGGCCGCGAGCAGGCTGATCTGGCAGCCGGGGCAGAATGGCTGATCGATCAGGGCCTGGCGGAGCCCGGGCGGGTGGGAGTGACCGGCACTTCCTATGGCGGCTACAGCGCCTGGTTCTTGATCACGCACTACCCGCCTGAGCTGATTGGGGCAGCCGCGCCAATCTGCGGGATGACCGATCTGGTGGTTGATTATGAGACCACCCGGCCCGACCTGAGGCCCTTAAGCGAGGAGATGCTGGGCGGCAGCCCGCTCCAGGCTCCGGAACGGTATGCCGAGCGCTCGCCGATCCATTTTGTACACCATATCCGCGGGAAGCTTTTGATCGTTCAGGGCGCTCAGGACCCAAATGTCACCCCTGAAAACGTGCGCCAGGTGCGCCGGCGATTGGATGCCAGCCGGATCCCGTACGAGCTGCTGGTCTTTGAAGATGAGGGCCACGGGATCTACCGGCCCGCCAACCAGGCAGTGCTATACGAACGGCTGGCGACCTTTTTTGGACAGGCGCTTGGATAGTTGAATTGATCTGCAAATGCAGGGGGTAATTCGCCCGGCCAGGACCCAATCCGGCGGATTTCTGCCAGGGAGTAATCCGGCGGATTACTGCCAGGGGCGACTGCTATGACATACGCGCCAGCAGCCGCCGGTATTGGGCTGAGGCGGCGTAGGCGCGGATGGCGTTGATGCGTTTAATCAGCATCGGATGGCTGGCAAAGGCTTCGTTGAGGTTGCCCCAAACTGTGTCGTCTTCGGCGTCTATCTGGCGATAGGCCAGCTCCAAACCTGCCCGGCTGTTGCCGGTTGTTCCGGCGACCAGCTTGATCAAGGCTGAGATAGCTTTCTCCGGATTACCACAGGCCAGCAGGCCGGCGCGGTCGGCGGAATGCTCGCAGGTACGGTTCCAGCTCAGAAAAGCCATCGCCAGCAGGGCGCTGGCGGCGGATGGGCTCGGGATGCCGGCCATGCCGCCAACCAGCGAGTTCAGGTAAGTGTGACCCAGGGCGATATGGCCGAGCTCGTGCCCGATCACAAAACGTAGTTCATCGGCGTCCATGACCTTGAGCAGGGCAGAATAGATCACGATCACTTTAGGGCTTGAAAGCCCGAAGGTGTAGGCGTTTAATTCCCGGCTGGGGGTGACAAAGGCCTCCACCGGCGCCACACGCAGACGGGACCGGGACTGCTCCAGGATGGCGGCCAATTCAGAGGCCTTGGGGGGCGTAACCGGGTAGGCTTTTTGAACCAACGCCTGGTGGTGGGAGCGGCTGGAGGAATAAGCCAGGGCCAGCGCCAGGGCGATAAAAAGCACGCTGGTGCAGACTGTGGCGGTCGCCGTCACCGCGATCACCGCAATCACCAGGAACAGGGTGAGGATCAGAACCAACTGTTCGTTTGGATAGCGATAGGAGGTCATGAATTCCCCCGGTAGACTCGCTGGACCCACAACTTTAGCCCCTCGACTCGCACCACCTTAACGCGCTCGCCAATTGCGACCGGCAAAGCTTCGTCTTCGGCTTCGGCCGTCCACTGCTCGCTGGCCAGTTGGACAATGCCGCGTGGGTTCAACTCGGTGCTGACGGAGCCGATTTTTCCGACCAGGACGGCCTGACCCATTCTGACCGGCGTGCGTTGGGCCCGCAAGGCAAACAATAAGATCGTGAAGAAGACGGCTCCGGTGAACATGGAACTCAGGATCACCAACGGAACCGAGACCCGCTGGAAGCTGGGTACATTGGGGGAATTGAACAGCACCAGGGCGCCTACAATCAGCGAGCCTACCCCGGCAACCGTCAGGGCGCCATGGGTAGGCGCTTTGATATCCAGGATAAATAACACAAAGGCGGTAATCAGAAAAATGATCCCGAACCAGTTGACTGGCAGGACGCCCAGGCCATAGCTGGCCAGGGCCAGGCAAACAACGCCGATAAAACCTGCAATCCAGCCGCCCGGGCTTGAAATTTCGATCAGGATCGCCTGGACCCCCACCGCGATCAGCAGGAAGACGATATTCGGATTTGTCAGCACCGAAAGCAGGCGTTCGATCAGTGAAATTTGCAGATCCTGGACTGCTGCGCCCTGGGTATGCAGGACGCGCTCGCCAGACTGGGTGACGACGGTGAAACCATCTAATTTGGCGAGCAGGTCGGCCTGGTCGCTGGCGATGAAATCGATAATCCCAACCTGGAGGGCTTCACTGGCCGAGACCGCCCGGGCTGATTCGATCATCTGCTGGGCCAGGTCGATGGCCGGCTGGCCGCGACGTTCTGCCAGGCTGCGGACCGTGGCCTTCATAATCTCCTGCTGCTTGGCCTGCATGGTCTGGCCCAGGTCTTCGCCCTCCGATCCGACCGGGCTGGCGGCCCCGATCGTGGTCTCCGGGGCCATGGCGGCGGCATGACCGGCCAGGGTTATGACGGCCCCGGCGCTGCCAGCCATAGCGCCGCGCGGCGACACGTACACGATCACGGGCACCGTGCTGCCGCGGATATCCTGCACCATCCGGTTCATCAGGTCCAGGCTGCCGCCCGGGGTGTTGATTTCAAAGATGATCGCTTCAGCGTCCTGATTTTCGGCTGCCTGGATGCCACGAGCCAGATATTCGGCCATGGCCGGTGTGAGCGGCCCATCGGCGGTCAGTACCAGAATCCGGCGGGAGCCGTCCTGGGCGGCGGCCGGAGAGCCGCTCAACAGCGCCAGGATCAAAACCAACTGCCAGAGGCGATGCCAGATGCTACGATCCATCTTGTTCTCCATAAGTACAGGCGACATTGGTTCTATTATAGCTGGATTCAATCCTACACTGGCGAGCCGAGGGCGGGCCAATCGGCGCTCTGATCGGCCTGCTCGGGCCAGTTCTCTTTGCCGCTCCAGGACTCGATCTGGAAGGCATACACGGTTGTGCGGGCCAGTTCCTTGTCGGTGATCGGGCGATATTCGCGGCCCGACTGCATCCCTGGAAAATACCTGGCGATCAGCCCCTCCAGCGCATGACGGCACTCGGCAGGATCCGCCAGGATCCGGATGATGCCAAAGGCGACCACGGCGGCGTACTGGATCGAAAATTCCAGAGCGATATTCGAAGGCAGCAGCCGCCCAGCCCGGCTGGCTTCAAAACAAGCGCGCGGCTGGCGTTCGATATTGGCCCGCATCCGGCCGGCAACGTTGGAGTGGAAGTAAAGGCAGTGGCGCTCCGGGTCGTACCAGAAGTTCGTCGGGGTGATAAAAGGCTGGTCGTCCCAAAGCGTGGCGATATGCCCGATCTGGGCCTCCTGCAGGAAATTCCGGATCCAGTCATCCTGGCGGGCGTGTTCCTTCCGGCGAACAGCGTTGGGTGGGGCAGCATCCAGGCGGTAATCTTTTGGCATGATCCACAGCTCCTTTAAGGGTGAAACGTAACCGGATTATAAAGTGTTTTCAAAGCTTGGCTGTCTTGGAAATAGGGCAGATTTTCATGCTTGCGGGTGGACTTTGTCCATGATGTCTCTTTGGGAACTCTTCCAAAGTTCCCGAAAGCCCCCAAAGCTTTATGACATAGCGGAGACATTTGGATGCTTAAAAGATGGGTTCTTTCTTGCTATACAGAGTAATTTTTTATATAATTGGACTAGTGAATTAATTAACAATCTGGCCGTACTCCCGAGTGCTGATACCTGTCACCTGCAAAATACCTGTGGGGGTATCGCCAAATGGTATGCAACCGGTTTTTCGGGAAATGTGGATGTGGGATACTGCTGTTGGCGGCAAATTGTGAAGGTATAGCATCCATTTTTAAACGATGGATATTTTGTAGGGGAGGTGCGATATCGAAAATATTGAGCGGGGTGGAATTCGATCCAATTAGAGCCTGCAAGTACAAAATCAGCCTTGGCTGCAAACAAGGGAGGATGTGAAATGTTCGGGGAAAAAAGCAAGACAACGCTTGGCATCTGCCTCGTGGTACTGTTACTGGCTGTTTCCATCGTGACGGTGATGGCCCAGGCGCCTGGCCTCACACCGATGGAGCAGTTGGGTAAATCCATCTTTTTCGATCAAAACCTTTCAATCAATCAGAACCAGGCCTGTGCATCGTGCCATGCACCGGATGCCGGTTGGACGGGCCCCGATTCAACTATCAATGCTCATGGGGCGGTCTATGAGGGATCGATCCCCGGCAGTTTTGGGAATCGCAAGCCGCCCAGTGCGGCTTATGCCACCCTGAGCCCGGTTTTCTACCAGGATAAGAGCGGGCTGTTCATCGGGGGCAACTTTTGGGACGGGCGTGCCACCGGCGAGGTTCTGGGCAATCCGGCTGCTGACCAGGCCTTGGGCCCATTTTTGAATCCAAATGAGCAAGCTCTGTCGGATTCGGCCTGTGTCGTATGGCGGGTCTGCAATCCGGTTATCTCGGATGATTACCCGGTTTCGTTTGCCACAATCTGGGGAAGCAGCGCCTGCGCCATCAACTGGCCGGCCGATGTCGCTGCTGTTTGTGCTACAGAGGAAGAGACGGTTAGCCTGTCCCCTGGAGACCGGGCAAAGTCGGATGAGGCTTTTGGCTACATTGGCCTGACGATCGCGGCTTATGAAGGCTCAACCGAAGTGAACGCCTTTTCGAGCAAGTACGATTTGACTTACACAGGAAAAGTCAAATTAAGCAAATTGGAGCAGCAAGGTTACGCTCTCTTCCGCGGTAAGGGCCTGTGCCACCGGTGCCACACCAGCAATAGCCAGGAGGCGCTCTTCACCGATTTCACCTTCGACAACCTGGGGATCCCACAGAACCCTGAAAACCCGGCAGGCGTGGCGCCTGACTTCGTCGATCCTGGCCTGGGCGGTTTCCTCAAGAGCGCCGGCTATCCAGAGGATGTATACCTGGCGGAGTGGGGCAAGTTCAAGGTCCCGACTCTCCGGAACGTCGACTTGCGGCCATCTAATGGTTTTGTCAAGGCATATGGCCATAATGGCTATTTCAAGTCGCTGGAAGAAATCGTCCACTTTTACAACACCAGGGATGTGCTGGCGAAGTGCGAAGATTTGCCCGACCCACAACCGGGCGTGAACTGCTGGCCGGAACCCGAGGTGGCAGAGAACGTCAACACGGGCGAGCTGGGCGATCTGGGCCTGACCCCCGATGAGGAGGCCGCGATCGTCGCTTTCCTGAGAACGCTCTCGGATGGTTACGCGCCTTGAGGAAAATCAGCCCTTAACTGCGTTTTGTGAGTGAATGCATACGAAAAACGCTCACAAAGCGGATTACTGATTGAGAGATCAAGTTGGGGTGAGCCAATCCATCGGCTCACCCTGTTCGTTTTTTCTCATAAAAATTGTAGAACAGCTCAGGCGGGCTTGAAAATGGGTCTTTGGGAAAAATTATATGGGAGTACACCTCTTGAATTCCCAAAGAGACCTGAAAACAAGTATCAAAGACAGGCTGAAGCAATCAATGGGGCCAGCAGAGGGGAATTAACAAATCACCATTCATGATGTGGTTGATGAGTACCAGGTTGAGCGGCAAGGCATACATCGAAACAGCCAGCGCAAAATGTAGGCCCACGCCGAACATGATGCCCAATCCCTGCCCGATCCGGTTTCTGATAACCGAGAACATAATCGCGATGAATGTAAGGATCCAGAACCCCATCATAACCCACCAGGGGGAATCACAATAAATATTTCCAAACGAAGTCAATGCGATGAAAAACCCTAAATGGAAAAATAACAACCAACCCAAGGCCCCCAGGATAAACCCACCCAATGTGATGCTCGGAAGCTCTGTTTGTTCCATCCCGATCTTTCCTTTCGGCGCTTACTGAGATGTTATGTCGCTGTTCAACGATCTATGAATGATGAATATCGTGATGGGCTTGCATTCGGTTTGTGTCCTGTTGCTCACACCCCCAAATCTGGGGTACTACCATAAAGATTACGAAAGACCCAATCATTCTGCAGTGTGAGTACGGTTTTGAATTGAGTTTACAGAATTTCCCCTTTAAAAACAATAAAAAATGCTTAAAATCCAGCGCTGGGTTTAAGCAATTCAGTGTTTCTCCCGTTGATGCATTTCTAAAGGATTAACTACGGGGACATTTAAGATCAAAGGAGCTTTCGAAGCCGAAAGCTCCTTTGTGTGTGTGGACTTTGATTTCAAATCAGGTGTGAAATTCGAGAATTTGCTCAGAATCAATTCCCTTCAACGTACGTAAAGATCACCTTTTCGGTTTCTAAGTTGATCCATTCCCATTTGGATACATTTGTTTCCATGTCGTACGATTGAACGGCTACAACCTTAGCGTAGAAAAAGGGCTTAATTGCCTCATTGTCCGGCGGAATAACAAAGTCCCCGTTTTTATCAATCACTCCAATTCCAAATCCAAACCGGGTTTTACCATTCTCAACCGTAACTTCAGCATAACCGTTTTCGAAATCGCCGGCCTCAAGATAATCAGCGGGGGGGATAACCACTGAACCCTGGATGTTGACATAGGACCATTTTTGGTCTTCACACCCCTGAACTTTAGCCAGGCCATCGGAAAACGCACCGACTTCGCTGTATTGGTTGGGAATGACCGATTTGCCCGTTGGATCAATAAATCCCCAGAGTGAATCGACTGCGCGAATGCCCTGGCAGGTCACTTCTCCACTATTAGCTATCTTGACAGCGGCTCTACCGTCGTGAAATGGTTGGGCCGCAGGGTATTTTGCGTCAATCATGATCGTACCGCTTGTGTCGCTATATCCCCAGAGGCTTCCCCCTGTTTCGTATGGGCTGACTGCGGCCAGGCCTTCAGAAAATGCCCTGGCGTTCATCAATTTTTTCTGTCCAAATAAGAAATTTCCGGCCGGGTCCATGAAATCCAGACCCAGTAAGTTCTCATTCCCCCGTTCTCCATAGAAAACCGGCACATAGCCATCGGAAATGAAATCATCAGAAAAGAATCCTTCCGGGTAAACAGTCGCATCCATCAGGTTGCCTTTCTGATCGATGAATCCGCATTCGAGACCAGCCGCACGATCCCCAAAGCACACCTTCGCGAAGCCTTCAGAGAAACTGTAGACCACAACGTATTCCGGCTTGATCACGAATTCACCACTTTGATCGATAAAACCCCACTTCCCATCCACCATAACCGCCGCTAATCCTTCTGAGAAAGGTGAAACTTCACTCAATGAAGGGGTCTCGATTTGAACGTTCCCTGCGGGATCGATATAACCGGTGAAATCAGGCAAATCAACGGGCACCCACTCAGATGGATCTGAGGGCGAATGGAGCTGAACATTTTCCCCCGGTTCTGGCGTTCCTTCTGGTGGAACCGGGGTTGGATTAATTAGCGGGATTGAAGTCGCAATTTCTTCTTCCGCCACTACTGTTTCGTTTTGTGATTGTTCAACAGAGCTTGTTTGGGCAACAGAACAATTCGTTAAAATCATCATGGCGAATATGCAAAACAAAACAATTATTGCCTGGTGTAGAGATCGAGTTTTCTTCACTGTATGCCTCACAGGTTGCAAAACAGATCTGGACTATACGGAAAGATGCGCGGAGTTGGGTTTCGCGTCCCAAATGATGGTACCCCTCGATCCATTATTGCATAATTGTTTATGAAAATCAACTGATGGTTCTCCAGGAAATTCTGGGGTCAGCCACAGAAATTACCAAATACCCCCACGGAGGCTAACAATACCCGTCCTGAACAATGCGAGTGCTCCCGGCACGCCAGCCATACGGTGCTTGACCAGAAACCGGGCACAAGGCAATAGTCGACGAGCTGGAGAAACGATTGGGCAGGATCGAAGGAACCTGCAAGCTGGGGCAAGGAAGGTTAGTGTAAACTTTTTTCTGTAATTTCAATCCGCCCCAAAAAGCGGTAGGTCAAGTGGGGGCTGATCGGTACTGCCGCGACCGTACTGCTTGACATCCTGATGCACCTCGTCAAATTCTGATCGTCCCGAAAAAAGTAAAGGAGCTTTCGCAGGCGACAACAAATGATCGATCCTGCGAAAGCTCCTTTTTACTGGTGCTTTCTTATAAGTTAATAACTGATTTTACGCACTGAGTAGTGCATAATATGAGTTATTTATCTTCTTTAATTACCTCTTTGCCATGTTGTGCACCATATAAACCATTCTTTATGAAGTGGTCGCTGTGCATCTTCATTGAATAAGGCATGCCAGCCATATAAAATGCACTATTATGTCCTCCGTCTCTAAGATCAAAACCATTCTTGATCTGCATTGAATCCAGGTATTCGTGAACGGCTATTGTTCCATGGTAATCAACCATTGTATCCTGTAGTCCACAATCTTCATAGAAATCATACTGGTTAAGTTGGGTCTTTGTCAAAGACATTAGCGAGTCTAAAGCCTCTTGATTTAAAGCCCCCATATGACTGGCAACTGAGGAGTATAGCTCTGGATGTGATGTTCCAAGTGTCATGGCGCCATAACCGCCCATTGATATACCAGTTAGTCCTCTAAATCTTGCATCATTTATAGTTCTGTATTCAGCTTCAACTACATTTCTTAGTTCGTCGGTTAACTGAGTTGCCCATGGTCCGGTAGTATCGGGAGAACTTGGATTGAGAGGCGTATCTCTATAGAAAGCATTTTTACCGCTGTCTGGCATAACAACAATCATCTTTGTTATATCACCACTAGCGATTTCCTCATCCATGAATGCTCCAATATTGTCTACATTCAAGAAAGAGCTACTGCTGGAATTAATTCCATGCAGCAAATAAACCACTGGATATATTCTGTCTGTATTCTGCCAATAACCTTCTGGAAGGTAAATGCTGTAAGTCAACGTCCTGGAAAATAATTGGGAATAATAAGAAGTAGAATATATCCTGCTCCAATTGCCAAATTCAAACGCTACCCCATTGACTATGGTATAGCTTATTTCAATTGGTGAATTAGCCAGAATTGTTTCAGTATTATTCGTAGTTCTATTCAAAGCCCGTCATTGTTCTTCTTGCAGAGTACCAAATATTATTTTGGCTGTCTTGGTAGTAACCTGTATTTGTATCCGTCACAACGATATTTGTGTATTTATCGAAGTAAGCTTGGATTTCAGCTAGTCTTGATTGCTTATTGGCACCGTTGTTATTATAATTATCAGCAACTGTTTCTGCATAAAGGTTGATATCACCAGTCTGCAGTGCTTGAATCTGTTTTGCAATCGTAGCGTCTAATTCCGGTGAATCAACCTTTGTAGTGGGCAAACCTTTTACTGCACGGACAGCTAAATCGTTTCCGCATAAAGCCATTGGTTTTCCAGAATAGAAACCACCGTAGCCATTATTATTGTATAAACGAACTGCAATTTCATTCGTCTGTCCAAGTTTAAGAACACTTGCTGGAATAGTATATTCTCTTTGAACTTGCCAATAAGAAGTTTCAAATTTCACCTGGTTCGATGGCACCGATTTACCATAATCGAATCCACCGATTGAAGGAATATTTAAAGTCTTATTACGGTTACCATCAATAAACCCACTTGCTTCAACCAACTGTCCATTAATATACACAACATCATTATCATCAATGGTTCCCAGCAGCAAGGTTACAGTCGCATCGGTCGTAAAGTCTGCTGGCAATACAAAATTCCTTGTAAACCAAGCTTCTGACCAACTTGGGAAGAATGCAGATCCATCTTCTCTAACAATCGGCAATAATCCTCCGGTGTAAACATCATCATGTGGAATAACAACCTTTTCCCAAGTACTCCATACATCATATTCCGGCAACAATGCAGTGTCCAAGTCTTCCCATACAACATGGGGTATTCTTGTCATATCAGAAGGGTAATAAAAAAAATACTGAAACATTCGATCATATCTTCTATATAATTTAAAGTTCCATTCTCCCTTTAAATCTACATACTTGCTGGCGTCATCATCATTAGCAAGCATCGTCGTCGTAGCCTCTTTAGCTGCAATAAGAGGTGCAGGTAAAACTACTGTTATCAAAAACGCTGTGATTAAAACGATCGCAAAAGCCTTTTTCATGTCATTCTCCTCTTTGTTAAGACTTTTTCATGAACCCAACTCCAGGTTACCAATAACTTGATCATACACGCTAAAATAATGTTGTCAATACCAAATGTATGTGATTTTTGTCCCAAAAATGGGAATTTAGTTGCATTCTTGTTTCGGGCAGGAAAGCTTAATCCAAACGACGTAAGTGGGATCGATCCGAATATCTTTGTCCGAGATATTCGGGCAGGGATTACCACTGTTGCTTCCTTGGCTTCTAAAGGCGTTCACAAGACCTAACTGGAATATTTGCTTTTCCAGCCCTGCGATTTCGGGAGACAGTAGCTACGTTGGATTTGCTACATCCCATCCTGGGTTTGTTACTGAGGATACAAATTATTATTTGGTTTAACATCTGAGATGAAATCAATAAAATGGAGCTTCCGACATCTTTCGACGTCGGAAGCTCCTTCTCTTTACTAAACCGGTTCTTGCTTATTTTGTGCGTAGGATTGCACAGCCACTTTCATGGCTTCCAGTTGAAGCGGGTCGAACCCGGTAAACCCGCCGGCTACCAGTGCCGGGCCGATATCCTTGGTGTCGAGGTTGAGGGCGGATTTGGCCCAGCCGATGAAGTCCTTCTGGGTCCAGGGTGTCTCGGACGTCTCGGGGACCTGAGCCGGACGGGGCTGGGGCAAGGGCTTCTCACGCGCCGCCTCGCCGCCGTTGCACCACCCTTCCAACCGCTGCAATCTACCTTTAATCATTTACCACCACCGGCAGGTACATTTCCAGCCCCTTCAAGGTGACGAACAGCTCGAACTTCTCGTCCACTTCCTGGTCGGCTCGGTAGATCACTGCCCGGCTATCCGGGGCGACCTTGATGCCCGCATAATACACCTCACCACCTGCCGTCAAGGGACCATTCAGCTTCTGCACCTGCCCACCATAGATGCTAGCAACATATAATTCAGACACCCCGTTCACATCCTGGTCGGCCGTATAGATCACACCCAGGTTGTTCGGCGCTACCAGGAAATATCCAGACACATCTCCACCTGCAGTCAGGGTTGGGTTGAGCTTGTTCACCGTCCCGCCGATAACCGGCACGCTGAATATCTCATTTACATTATCGGTCTCTTGATCTGCAACGTAAACCACCCCCAGGCTGTTGGGCGTAATGCGGTAAGATTCAAAAACATCCCCCCCAGCGGTCAACGTACCGTTCAGCCGGACCGCCGTTCCACCCCCGATAGGTACGCTATACAGCTCGTAGACCTCGTCCGTATCCTGGTCTGCCCCGTATACCACGCCCAGACTGTTCGGGGCGATCTTGAAACTTACGACATCCCCACCGCTCGTCAGGGCAGCATTCAACCTGACGACCGCTCCACCTGCGAGCGGCACACTGAACAATTCTCTTACCCCGTCAGTTTCCTGGTCGGCTATGTAGACGACCCGCTGCCCATCATCGCTGATTACAAAAGAAGAGACACTTCCACCAAACACCAAATTGTCGTTCAGTCTGACCGGGCTGCCGCCGGTGACCGGAACCCTGTACAGCTCAAACACATCGTCGATAAGGCGATCCACACTGAAAACCACCACCTGGCTGTTAGGGCTGATCCGATAACTTCCAATGTTTGAGAAAAACCCAATCGGCGGGTGCAATTTGACTGGAGTTCCGCCGGTGATCCAGTTGCTGTACAGCTCATTGGTGCCATCCAGGTCCTTGTCAGCCACGAACACCACCCCCAGGCTGTTGGGGGTGATCGTAAAGCTGTCGACATTACCCCCACTGACCAGCGTCCCGTTCAGGTTGACCGGCGTACCGCCTGTCATATAGTTGCTGTACAATTCAACCCGGTCATTCTCATCCTGGTCGGCAAGGTAAACCACACCCTGGCTGTTGGGAGTGATCCTGAAACTGGTCACATCCCCACCGCTAACCAGTGGGGCGTTGATTTTGGTCGCACTGCCTCCACCGACCGGTACACTGTACAGTTCATCCCTCTCATCCTGCTCCTGGTCGGCTATGTAGACCACCCATTGGCTGTCTGGACTGATTTGAAAACGGCTCACATTGCCGCCGTTGGTCAACGATGAGTTCAGGCGGACTGGCTCTCCTCCAGTGAGCGGCACGCTGTACAGCTCGGTCATCTCGTCGGTATCCCGGTCGGCGACGAAGACCACGTAGCTCCCATCCTGGCTGATCGCACTTTCACCGGCTGTCCAATTGCGCACATCGCTGTAATCTGGCATGTTGCCGCTCAGCTTGTGGTTGAAATACACCGCCTGGCTATCAGCCGGCAGTACCAGACTCAGGACCGACACCAGCAGCAAAACCGCGGTTAACTTTCTGCACCGCCATTGATTATAAATACGATGAAACTTGTTTTGCAGTAACATGGCCGTTTTTCCCTCCTTAAGATGTGAAAAAGTCAGGCGTTTGCCTTGACATTCACCATTATTTCCCACCCATACCTATCAAGAACCGCTATAAAACATAATACAGGGATTCGCCACCGAAGTCAATTAATCCAACCCTCCGGGTTTGTCCCAAAAATGATTTACCAACTGAGATGAAATCAATAAAAGGAGCTTCCGACATCTTTCGACGTCGGAAGATCCTTCTTTTAACAAACCGGTTCTTACTGTCTTTGAGCGTAGGATTGCACGGCTGCCTTCATGGCTTCCAGTTGCAGCGGGTCGAACCTGGTAAACCCACCGGCCACGAGGGCAGGGCCGATGTTTTTGGTATCGAGGTTAAGGGTAGACTTGGCTCAACTCATAAAGTCTTTTTGGGTCTAGGGCTTCTCACCTATTAGAAAAAATGCCCGACTTGAGCTGGGCTTATTTCGTTTAGAACAGGTCCAAAAAGATATCCAGGGCAATAAGCTGCTGGGATAGCGTGTAGAACTTTGTGTAAACGGCACCTTACAAACATTATAAACTGGCCTGACAGCCTTTCGAACCAACCGGCCTGGGCCGCAGCGTGAGTCAAGAGAGGAAGCGCAGCGACTCTTGACGCACGCAAGGTGAAGGCTATCCTTGAGAGAAAGCTG
>CAWHJB010000005.1:0-500785 GCA_963829555.1 uncultured Chloroflexia bacterium
TTTGGGACAAACCCGGAGGGTTGGATTAATTGACTTCGGTGGCGAATCCCTGTATTATGTTTTATAGCGGTTCTTGATAGGTATGGGTGGGAAATAATGGTGAATGTCAAGGCAAACGCCTGACTTTTTCACATCTTGAGGAGGGAAAAACGGCCATGCTACTGCAAAACAAGTTTCATCGTATTGATAACCAATGGCGGTGCAGAAAGTTAACCGCGGTCTTGCTGCTGGTGTCGGTCCTGAGTCTGGTACTGCCGGCTGATAGCCAGGCGGTGTATTTCAACCACAAGCTGAGCGGCAGCATGCCAGATTACGGCGATGTGCGCAATTGGACAGCCGGTGAAAGTGCGATCAGCCAGGATGGGAGCTACGTGGTCTTCGTCGCCGACCGGGATACCGACGAGATGACCGAGCTGTACAGCGTGCCGCTCACTGGAGGAGAGCCAGTCCGCCTGAACTCATCGTTGACCAACGGCGGCAATGTGAGCCGTTTTTATATCAGCCCAGACAGCCAATGGGTGGTCTACATGGCCGACCAGGAGCAGGATGGGAGAGATGAACTGTACAGCGTGCCGGTCGGTGGAGGCAGTGCGACCAAAATCAACGCCCCGCTGGTTAGCGGTGGGGATGTGACCAGTTTCAGGATCACTCCCAACAGCCAGGGTGTGGTTTACCTTGCCGACCAGGACGAGAATGACCGGGTTGAATTGTACAGCAACTATATGACAGGCGGTACGCCGGTCAACCTGAACGGGACGCTGGTCAGTGGGGGTGATGTCTCCAGCTTTACGATTACCCCCAATAGCCTGGGGGTGGTGTTCCTGGCTGACAAGGACCTGGACGGTACCGAGGAGCTGTACAGCACCTGGATCACCGGCGGAACTCCAGTCAAATTGCACCCGCCTCTTGTGTCTTTCGCAGACATTGGAAGCTATCGGATCAGCCCTAACAGCCAGGTGGTGGTTTTCAGTGTGGACCGACTAATTGACGACAAGTTTGAACTGTACAGGGTTTCGGTCACCGGCGGCAGCCCGGTCAGGCTGAGCGACGATTTGGTGTTTGGTGGAAGTGTCTCTTCTTTCGTAATCAGCGATGATGGGCAGCGGGTCGTCTACATAGCTGACCAGGAAACTGACGAGGTAAGAGAATTGTTCAGTGTGCCGCTCGCAGGTGGAGCGGTCGTCAAGTTGAATGCTGCCCTGACGAGCGGAGGGGATGTCGGAAGTTTCAAAATTACCCCGAACAGTCTGGGCGTAGTATACGGGGCAGACCAGGATGCGGACGAGGTCTACGAGCTGTATAGCGTACCTATTGGGGGTGGCACGGTGGTACGGTTGAACGGTACGATGACCGCTGGGGGGGATGTTTTTAACTCTTACCGCATTACGCCCAACAGTCTGGGGGTGGTTTACGTTGCAGATCAAGAGACCGATGATGTATCTGAGATATTCAGCGTGCCGGTTATCGGCGGGACGGTGAACAAGCTCAACCCAACCCTGACTGCAGGTGGAGATGTGTCTGGATATTTCCTGGTAGCGCCGAACAACCTGGCTGTGATCTATACGGCCGACCAGGATGTGAACGGGGTGTCTGAATTATATGTTGCTAGCATCTATGGTGGGCAGGTACAGAAGCTGAATGGTCCCTTGACGGCAGGTGGTGAGGTGTATTATGCGGGCATCAAGATCGCCCCAGATAGCCGGGCAGTGATCTACCGAGCCGACCAGGAAGTGGACGAAAAGTTCGAGCTGTTCGTCACCCTGAAGGGGCTGGAAATGTACCTGCCGTTGGTGGTAAATGATTAACAGTACGCACAGTGCCATTAAATGCCTATCTAGCTAAATGAAGGAGCTTCCGACATCTTTCGGCGTCGAAAGCTCCTTTTTTAACCAATTATTCTGTTTTTATTAGTGTTGTAAGAGCGGTAAAAATAATTTCTCTGGCCCAATCGCCTGGCGGTGAAACCGCTCTTCATCAAGCCGGGCAGCCCCTGGGAGAATGGTTTCACGGCAGTCGATCAGGAATTGGCGGATCCATTTCGTGATTGGGATGTCATCATGAAAATTCTCCTGACCGTCAACATACTCGATTGTTTTTGCTATAGCCTTGCGGTCGTCAGTTTTAAGTGACATTGCGTGCCTCCCATATATGGTGGTATTTCGCCAAAAAATCGGCGTTTATACCCCCACATATGGGGGTGGAGAGGTTTCAGGCATCAAGGGAATCGCTCATAAGCCCTTGGTCGTGGGTTCAAATCCCACTCTCGCCACTCCCCTAGATTTGCGGGCTTGCCCCCAAATAACCCCCACTATTGGGGGTATCTAAAACCCCTTACTTCTTTGTATATTTATTCCTTATGTGATCATTCTCTGGCCGTCAGAGCCCTCTGACGACCAGAGAATGATTGTTTTGCCGGATCCATCTTGCTTGGTCGTACTCACCGTATCGTGTTTTCTATGGATGATTGTTCAGTATCAAAGGGAGATGGATTTCGTATTGGGTGATAAGCCGACCATAAATGTCTTGAAATGAAGTACCGGCACGGTCATGTTCCCAGACTGTCAAAAAGTTGACCCTGCCTCCTGCTATTACAGGGTTAGTGAATTCGGCTGTAACCCCACTTGTCGGAGTCATAATTCCAAAATTCGCTCCCAATGTCTTGTCCGTATTCACAAGTTGGCCCCAAATTCCGTACGGTCCAGTAACGCTGCTAAATTGTTGTTGCCAGGTCACCAAAAATTGGCTCCCTGACTGGCTACACGCGACTTTAGGCTTAACTTCATCAACACTTGTATATTCTAAATGAAGCGGACCGCCATCTAGAGAGCCGTCATGATTAATAAATCGGGCGTAAATATCAGGTTGCGGATTTTGCCAGGCAACCAGATATTGATCATTTTCCAAACAATAGGCAACAGATGGCAATGTTTCTGCTCCAGGCCAAGCGGCAATCGGAAACTCGCCACTAGCTAGTGGTGCACCAATACCGGAAAAGCGGGTGCCGAAAACATCCTCCGTATTATCGTAGACGACCAGATATTCGTTTCGCCAAAGATTGTAGGATATTTCCGGATTAACTCGCAATTGGGTTGTATCGCTAATTGTAAAATCACTACCTGTGGAGGGGAAAGAGCCATCTGATGCTTTCATCCGGCGACCGCTGATATAGTCAGGAACTGAAGGATGATCTGTCCACCAAACAATCATAAACTCCTCTTCGACTGGAGAGTAAGCTACCTTGGGAACCCATTGTTGTGTGGGCCAATCGCAGATGATAAATTGATGTAATCCTTGAATGGGGCCATTCCAATTGACAAAGATGCCATGAATATCCCAGTTACTGCCGTTACCGGATGTATCGTAAGCCCATACCACCAGATAGCGGTCATTTATTGGATCGTAAGCGACCGACGGTTGCACGCGATTATTGGGGTACGGATTTAATGGCGCTGTAGGGCCAACGGCAAACCAGCTTAGCAACTCACCTTTTGCAGTTATGCGCTGGGCGTAAATATCTCTGTTCGCTCCCCATTTGTTATGCCACACAACCAGATATTCATCATGATTTGAATTGTAAGCCACTGATGGCAAATACTGTTCATTATCTAAAGCAGACACAATGATTTCTTCACCGAGAAATGGTTCAGAGGTCGTCGATAATGAGGTTGATTTCGGAAAGCCGAGCATACACGCTGCCGCCTCCCACTGATAGCAAGATGGCGCCGGTGACCAAAACAATGAGCAAACCCTTCTTAATCCACATTTTTCTAACCTCTGATTGTTTGAATTTTTGCGGCTAACGATGGCTTGAGGGCAGACGGGCAGATCAATCTCGCATTTGAATGTTGATCTACCATAGCATAAATTGGACGAGCTGGTCAAGTAACAGATATCACAATAACGTTTATGGACACTGCAGTTTTGTAGCAAGACCCCGGCAAATCGCCCAGGTCAGGTATGACCGCCGAGTAAACAGCTTGACGAGCGTGCCAGCTTAACAGGATGGCCTGTTGACGGTTGTGGAAGATCGCTGTTATGGAAAAAAGTGGAGAAAATCCACCCTGCTGAAAGTTCTTCCATCATCGTCGCATCAGGCTCGCTTTCGGCTTGCCATCAGGAGATCACCCATGCAGTACTCAACGATTCTGGTCAGAAGATTATTCCTCTCATGCGTAGTACTGTTGGTGGCCCAGATTTGTTCTGTTGAATTTCTTTGGATCCGCACAAGGGAAAAAATAGTATCTTTGGAGGGCGAAGGTTCAGGTCAGGATAACAACACAAGCTATCCAATTTGAATGTTCCCCTCTATAAAAGCGGGTCTCTGGGAAATTCTGTGGAAAGGTCCCAGATTTGGGGGTGTGAGCGTGCATCCGCACGCTCACACCCCCAAATCTGGGGTATCACCACCGGAATTCTTAAAGAGCCATAAAAGCACAGGAATAACAGCTTCGTAATTGGAGTATAATTCTCTAAATTTGTTGAACGGTGCGGTTTAGCCGCTGATCAAACAGTTTGGCCCCTCCTTCTTTTTTTATGTCAATAATTGAGATGGTGGTTTGTACTTCACATAGCAAGGCAGCTGCCGGGCTGTTGTTGCTTTATGGTTGTTATGAGGAGATCGTGATATGAAAAACGTGATGCGCTATTTCTTGATCTTGGTCAGCATGGTACAGATATTCTTTGCCCTGGCGTTCTTTTTTCGATGGCCGTTTGCGGTTGGAATATGGCCGTTTCCGGGGACGACGCCGCTCACCTTAATATTTATTTCCTCAATCTTTGCCGCCGCGGCAGCTTCCACTCTGTGGGCCGCGGGGTCCCAAAATTATGGTGCCCTAGCAGGTATTGGCCTGGATTATCTGACAATTCTGACGCCAGTCTCGCTGCTTTCCTTTCAACTTGGGGTCAGCAGTGGCACTGCCCAGATGACAGTTTATGGCATCACGTGTGTTGTGGGCGCGCTGTTCGGGTTGGGACTGTTTGCATGGAGTGCACGCATCCAGATGGATACCCGCCGCCCCATGCCAGCACTGGTGCGTGGAGCTTTTATCTTCTTCATCGTCGCCTTGCTGATTGTAGGAGGTAGATTGGTTTTCCGGATTCCGAATACCATCCCCTGGTCGATTACGCCTGAGTTATCCGTGGTCATGGGTTGGATGTTTTTAGGCGCTGCGGTATACTTTGCCTATGGTCTGCTGCGACCTTCCTGGGTAAATTCAGCTGGACAGCTGGCTGGTTTTCTGGCTTACGATATCGTGCTGGTCGTACCATTTCTCAAGCGACTTCCAGTCACCCCACCGGAAAATAAGCTGGGTATGACCATCTATACCTTGGTCGTCATCATAAGCGGATTTTTGGCGATTTATTACCTGTTTGTTGATAAACAAACACGTCTCGCATTACTGCCCAGACCATCGAAGTCGTGAATAAATTTGAACCTATCCGGAAAGTAGTTTGTTTAGTTGTTGTAGCGAAGGCAGCACGCTACAACAACTACATACTTGCCGACTTTTCGGTTTGGCTCCGGTCTCGGAAGCGAAGTGAAAAGGTGTCCTGAGGTTGTCAGGACACCTTTCCCACCCATCGCCTATCGCGGCCTGACGAATGAGCAGGCTGCAAGCCAACCAGCCGCTGGCCAGAATACATCTGGCCGGTTTAGTTGTTAATCATAAGGGAGCATTCAGGACCTGCGCTAATGGTGCAGATGACGATGAATTTCTCTGGCCGAATGCGTTAACCATCCTGACCAAGGTGTTGTGCATTCAAGCGTGGTTGCGAGCCATCCAGATCAGTAACGCCGTAGATGTCCGCTAAATCGCTGACATCCATAAGTTTTCCAGTAAAACGCATGACATCAGGGTCGCTCGCTAACGCAGCAATGCCTCGGGCAGCGTAGTGTGGCGTCTCGGTCTTTCCTTCGAGTTCATCCATTGTATGGTGCGTAAACATTAACTCAGTTCGCATCCACGCTGGAGCAACTGCAATCACTGGAATGCCCTTATCTTTAAGGTGATAACCCAAAACATAGACCAGACGATTTTTAGCAGCCTTGCTGGCCTCATAGGGCGTCCACATTGGCGGTTCAGCGGTATGCCAGGTAGTGGTAATAATGAGGCCTTTTTGGATGGGACCCATCAGATGTTTGAGTACCAACAGGCTGGTAATATAGTCCGAGTACGGACCCGCTAATAGCATGTTTTTGAACTGGTCCAGTGGCTCTTCCCAGACTTCCTCGCCTGACTGCGACTCGTCATGTGGATCATGCCCGCCCCACGCATTATTCACAAGAATATCCAGCTTGCCATGTTGCTCTACAATGTATTTGATAAGCGCTTTTACTGAGGTTGCGTCAGTATGATCACACCTGACGGCCTCAGCCTTACCTCTAGATTCGTGAATTGAATCAACTGTGTCATCAATCGTAGTAGCAGGTAGCTCGCTCTGTGTGCTATGACCTCTTGTACTCCGACCTGTAACGATGACATGTGCACCAGCCTGAGCAAGTTCCAGAGCAACCGCTTTGCCCAAACCTCTAGAAGCGCCGGTTACCAACGCAATTTTCCCAGTTAATTTCTGTTCGCCGTTCATCGATACTATTATCCTTTCTTCCTAAAATTAACTTCCCAGTAATTCTCGGAGATCCCTTGAATTGTTCTTATGCAGGTCAATAGATACTCTGGTATTCGTGCGGTTCGGGTTTGAGATTACCCCCAGGCCAGTGCTAAACATGTCCCCTTACGGTACATTCAGCCGGCACTGAGCCCGCAGTTCAGGAGGTGAGTATAATATTGATCAGGCTTGTTAACAGCTAAATATTCCGGGTCTCTGGAATAGGGCCATAGGATTTTCCATGAGCGATCATGGACATTGTCCACCCGCAAGCATAGAAATTCAACCTGTTTCCAGGACAGCCAATTTTCCGCAAAATGGTGCGTTTAGAATTGGTTGGGCAGCTATCAGGAATCTCAGGAGTAAGAATTTGGCAACTCTCCATTTGATGGTTGGACTTCCTTTTTCGGGGAAAACAACCCTCGCACGAAAGCTTGAGCAGGAGTGTTCGGCACTCCGATTGACGCCCGATGAGTGGCAGGTGTGTTTATTTGGTCAAGATGCAAAAGAGCCAGAACACAATACCCGGCATAGTCTAATCGAGGCAATGCTCTGGAAAATAGCGAGCAGAGCGCTTGAATTAGGAACAAATGTGATCCTCGATTTCGGCTTTTGGGCAAGGGAGGAACGCGAAGATTATCGATTGCGAGCGAAGCAGCTTGGCGCCAGTAGTGAAATCCATTTTTTAGATGTGTCAGAAGACGAGCTATTGAGGCGACTCGAGCAAAGGAATTCACAGCCTTCGCAAGAGAGCTTCTACATCTCTGTCGAAATGATGAAACCATGGATTGAATTTTTCCAAAGGCCAACACCGGATGAACTCGTGCGGAGAGAATGATGAAACTTGAAATAACATAACCGATGTCATCATCGGTTGCAGCTTTTATGGAAACTGGGTTTGTTGCTGGAATATCCATCCCAATCGATCGAATTTACAACTGCGAAGATGGTTCAAACCCGCTTGCTGCAAGCGGGTTTTCGGAACTTTTCAATAACATCTGTGCCGAATACGGAACACCTAAACGAGCAACTCGTTTAACTCATGTTCGACTTCACCAACCGGCTTGGATAAAGCCACACTCCACTCGGTTACCAAAGATCCTCTGGCACGTTCCAGAATAGAATGATCATATTCGTTGGTTCTATTCTCTTTTTTATAATGCTCCAGGTCGCGAACTACCCGGCAAATTGATGCAAGCGTCCCATCTTCCAAAAGCTCCGTCAAATACATCCTGCGCGCGTGCCTGTCCGGTGGGAGCGTTTCTCCGGGACTGGCCAGAATATTTACGAGTTTTTTGAAATCCTTTGCCTGAGTTGGGAGACGCAGGTGATGTTCACCGGCTTCATTCATCGGAACCCACAAGGTCATATTGCTCATTCGCACAACATAGTACTTGCTAGATTTGCCAGAAAGCACTTTCTCATCCAGTTGGATAATTTCTCCGAGCCCGTAAACCCAGTGGATCACCTGATCGCCAATTTGAAAAGCTGTATCCTCATTAAACATCGATTGACCTTACCCTTCCCGGATTGTACATCCGGCGTTTTCCTGATACATCTTTGATTGGCCCTAAATCACCAATCGCAAGGATCTGGAATTCTGACGCATTCGTTAGATTTTCCCTGAATCAGGCTGTTGAGAAACTGTCAAATGATGGCGAGGATTTGCGAATGATTTTCTGCTTAATAAGAACACCGCCAGTTCCTGCAGTAGGACCAGCGGCGATTTAACAAATCCTAAGTAAGATTAGCTTAATTATATCATGTTCCCTGGCAGGTAATTCTGGCGGTTCTTTGGGAAAAATCCTGTGGTGGTACACCAGATTTGGGGGTGTGAGCGTGCTCAAGCACGCTCACACCCCCAAATCTGAACCCCTGCCACAGAATTTCCTGGAGAGCCATTCTGGCCTTTGGGAATGCCTGTGTGCTACCCCAAACCTGGGACCCTCCCACAGAGGTCCCGGAAGAGCCTCTTTGGGGATACTGTGTCCTTTTGAGTTTGTTGGCGAAATCATTTTATGAAGTTCACACTCCTCTATCCCACCCACAGGTACGGGAAGAAAAGGCGAAATGATGTGTTGTCGGGGGCAGCTGCCCCCGACAACACATCATTTCGCCTATCATTGATGCCTGGATGACTTGGGAGAAATTGGATAGCCGGAGTGGGGAAAGATGAGTGCATCCGTAATGTTCGCTGAGAAGTTATTAAGCTAAGCTTTTGTCGCCATCCGATTCAGCCCTGGTTGCGTATGCATGGATAAGCGACGAACTTGCCAGGGAGGTGAGGTGCTGCGGACCGGGATCTACGCCGGTTCAGACACCTTGTCTCCCTTTTTCGTTGCAGGTATATAAACCATGACAAGTATTTAGGAGGTATTCTCATGAAAGTGACGAAATTGCTCGCTTCAATCCGCTGGCCAGCCATGCTGGTCTCAATGGCTCTGGTTTTATCTGCCTGTGCGGCCACACCTTCCCACGCCTCGGCGCCGACGACAGCCCCGACCCAGGCTTATGCAGTTTCCAGCCAACCAACTGCGGCCCCGGCCGAGAGCACTGGAAGTACCGTTCAGGTCGCTCAGGATCCGAAGCTTGGCAACATCCTGGTTGACAGTTCCGGGATGACGCTGTACGCTTATACCAAGGATGGCCCCGATCAGGTCAATTGCACCGGCGCTTGCCAGACCAAATGGCCGCCATTGATCACCCAGGGCAGCCCTACGGCGGGCAGCGGCGTGGATGCTGCCATGCTTGGGACAGCCACCCAGTCGGATGGCACCCAGGTTGTGACCTATAACCACATGCCTTTGTATACCTGGTATAAAGACCAGGCGCCCGGTGATACGTCCGGGCAAGGCGTCCTAAGCGTCTGGTATACCGTCTCGCCGGATGGTACGCTGGTGAAGAAGTAGCCTCTGGTTCAAACCTGAGAGCCCATCGGTAAAATGATCATGACTTAACCCAAATTTAATAATTCAGCCTGAATCGCCATTGGTAGACCCATCGATGAAATAACCAGATACCTTCCATATCAGCGGGATGTAAATGAATTTCATGGATGAAAGAGAGTTTGTTGGCGAATTCATTTTTGCAAATTCTCCACGCCCTTCCGACACCGGAGCATAGGAAATATTGGCGAAATGAAGCGTTTGCGGGGCTCTGCCCCGCAAACGCTTCATTTCGCCCCACTTCCACGAGTTAGGGGAAAAAGGCGACAGGGTGTCGGCCTTCGCCAACAAACTCTGAAAGATACAGTATCTACCGGGTGCACGTGCGAATTAGCCGTAAATTTGCCATTATAATAGTAAAAAAGGAGTGATTTGCTCTAATTTATATTGGATGGGGGGTTTTCAATTTATTTCCGGGGGGCTGAGGAAAGTAAAAGGAGGAATGATGAGTTTAAGTTTACCCGATATCAGTGGCTACCTGATCATGGCTGGATCGATTATCTTTGCGATTGCGGCTTTTATGCCTGTCTCTCTTGTCTATACAAAGAAAACGGCTGAGGAGAAACTGACTGTGATCCAGGCGAATGAGACCACCTGGCGTATTACCCAGGTGATGTTTGGGTTGGGAGCTGTGATTGTCGTATTTGGATTTGGCTACGCGGCGTATTTGTTCCGGGCAACTCGCTCCAGCCTGGCGTTTTGGATCGGTGTGCTGGCTTTATCGCTGGGAGCTTTGGCCTGGCTGGGGATAGTATACCTGCGAAGCACCCAACCGCAGGGCTTTATTGAAGGGACGATGCCTCGCTGGCCATTCCAGGCTTATAGTTTCCTGACCCAGACCGGCCTGCTGCTGCTCGGTGTTGGTGTGTTGGGCAGCTATTTACAGCCCTGGTTGGGATACGTCTTGATCGGCGGCGCGGTGTTATTTTTTGGGCTGTATGTCTATTTCAAAGATTTGCCACCCCTGGCGTATTACATTTTATTTTTCCTGGCAGGTTTTATGATCGTCCAGGCCGGTTGACGACTGGCCAGCAGGGTTGCACGAAAATGTTGTAGATAATTATTTTTGGTGTTCGATTTGTGCGGCTGAGGCCGCACAAATCGAACACCAAATCTACAAACAGTTCGTGCACCCGCCAGCTGCATTCCTTGATTGGTTCGCTTGCAAAAGTTACCAATTGGGGCAAAGAAGGTGTGGGTTGAGAGCTTGAGCTCTCAACGCACACCTTCTTTGCCAGTTGCGCTAATAACTCCTGAACGGAATCTTCATAACTTCTTAACAACTATTTAGTAGACTTATATACATCGATTTGCCGATGACATCGCCGGTCGGATGCGTGCTTGTATATGGGGCGGGGCCGGTCAGCGATGAATGGACACAACGGGAAGAGGCTCAAGTCATGGCAAAGACAATTATGATTGTGGACGACAGCGCCAGTGTTCGCAAACTGGTAATCGAATACTTGACCGAAGAGGGTTTCCGGGTGGTGCAGGCGGATAATGGCAAGAACGCCATTTTTGTAGCCCGCTATGAAAAACCAGATCTTATCCTGTTGGATATCATGATGCCTGAGATGGATGGCTATGAGTTTTTACGGGCTTACCGAAAAGAACGTAACACCCCGATCATTTTACTCACAGCCAAGCTGGATGAATCCGACAAGGTGGTTGGCCTGGAACTTGGCGCAGATGACTACATCACCAAGCCGTTTGGGATGCGCGAACTGGTTGCCCGCATTCGGGCGGTACTGCGGCGGGGCAACGACGATCGGGGTTCGGGTGAGGTGCTGCGGGCCTCGGATATCACTCTGGATAAAACCAGCCGGTATGTGAAAGTCGCCGACCGGTTCGTCGACTTAACCCCTTCGGAGTTTGACTTATTGGCGACCCTGATGGCTTCCCCAGGAAGAGCTTTCACCCGCCAGGATCTGCTGATGGAACTGCAGGGCACCACCTTCGAAGGGATCGAGCGTACGATCGATGTGCATGTCCGCAATTTGCGGACCAAGATCGAGCCGGAACCCGGGCGGCCGCGCTATGTCGAGACCGTTTTTGGGATCGGTTATCGTTTCTCAGTTGATCCGACCATCGGAGAGTGAAATTTGATTTTGCGGACCCTGACCCAAAAGATTTTACTTTCCTTTTTGATCGTCAGCCTGCTCGTGATTGCCCTGGTGGCTTTGATCAGCCGGATGACGAACATCAGGGAGTTCAACACTTTGCTGGTGAATCAGGCGACCAGCCAGTTGGCTGATCTGGCAGCCAGTTATTATGAGGCCAACGGCACTCTGGATGGGTTCGGGACGAATCTGCGGGCAGAAATTCAGGATCTGGTACAGCCGCGTTCGATTTTTCCTTATCCAGGTCCGGAAGGAAACCAGCTTCGCCGTCCCAGCTCGATTATGCTTGTGAATACAGCCGGAAAGATCATTTTCCCATCCGACCATACTCGTCCCGTTGCTTCAGTCGCCCCCGCCAGCTTGCGCAAAGGTACTAAGGTGGTGGTCGATGGCCAGACGGTCGGTTATGTGCTGGCCAGCGGTGAACTGCCCCGGCGGGACCCATTCCAGGAACAATTTATCAACCGGACTAACCAGAATTTGCTCTATGCCGGCGGCGGGGCAGCCCTGTTGGCGATCATTCTGGGGGTAATCCTGTCGCGCTCCTTGACCCGCCCAATGCAGGAATTGAAAGCCGCCACGCAGGCCATGGCCCAGGGCCAGTTGGGACTCCAGGTGCCCATCCGGACCCGGGATGAACTGGGCGAACTGGCTGAAGCCTTCAATACCATGAGCGTCAAATTGGCTCACGAGAATCAATTGCGCCGCCAGATGACGGCCGACATCGCTCACGATCTGCGTACCCCGTTGTCGGTCTTATCCGGCTACATCGAGGCGCTGCGGGATGGCGTTTTGAAACCCCAGCCTGAGCGATTCGACACCATGTACCAGGAGATGGAGCACCTCAAGCGCCTGGTGGATGATCTGCGGACCCTGTCCCTGGCGGATGCCGGTGAACTCTCTTTGCAAACACAGCCGGTCCAGGCAGGCGAACTGTTGCTGCGGACCCAGGAATTTTTCCGCCCCGTCGCCGAGAGCCAGGAAATCCGGCTGAAAGTCGCAATCGAACCCGACCTGCCCCCGATCCAGGTCGATATCGAACGGATGGTCCAGGTGCTGGATAATTTCGTCAGCAATGCTTTGCGATACACACCGGCGGGCGGAGCGATCGAACTCGGGGCGGCAGCCGGCAACCTGGGCGTCCGGATCACCGTCAGGGATGACGGGCAGGGGATTCCCCCTGAAGATCTGCCGAATATCTTCGACCGGTTTTATCGCGGCGACAAAGCCCGCAGTGAAGACCAGGGCGAATCCGGACTGGGGCTGGCGATCGCCAGGGCGATTATCCAGGCGCATGGGGGTAAGGTCAGCGTTGAGAGCGAGCCTGGTAAAGGCGCCGTCTTCCAAATCGATTTGCCTGCCGAGCCAACCCAAGCCTGAGACAAATCAAATTTAACAAATCGACCAGCCACTTCATAGGTTCTTTAGGCATTTCTTTGGGACCCTCCGGTAGAATTTCCTTTACCAATAGCCTCGGCCACAGGATTTCCCAATCGATAAATAGTTGGTCGGAAAACAGGCGTGCTGGGCGGCAAACGCCGCCCAGCACGCCTGTTTTCCGACACGCTGCTCCCCTTCCGGCGTCGAAGGCGCCAGGGAGGGACTGGGGGGTGGGCTTTATGAGGCCGATTCAGGCTGAAGATAAAATTCGGGATGAGTTACGTTTGCCTAATCATTCGTCAATCCCGGAGACGAAATCCCGGAGACGACTGGACAGTTCATCGACATCCAATTATACTTGTATGGGTATAACTATACGGATCGTGGGTGGATTATACCTCAGAGAAATTTGGGGGAAATCGTAATCTGTGCGGGGCCCGCGCTCCGCACAGATTGCTATTTCCTATCTGGTTACGAAATGTAAGATGGTCATCAATTCAGCCTTCATCGAAATCGTTATCCTTTCCCTGCAGGTAAGCGGCACCGCGCTGGTCATCAGCACCTTGATCGGCATTCCCCTGGGGGTCGTCATGGGGCTTACCCGGTTTGTTGGGCGCAAGTTTGTGATCGCGGTCCTGTATACCGGCATGGGATTCCCGCCGGTGGTGATCGGGTTGTTCGTCTACCTGTTGTTATCCCGCAGCGGACCGTTGGGCAGCCTGCAGCTGAATTGGATCCCGGCCTTATTTACACCGGCGGCGATGGTCGTCGCCCAAACGGTCATTTCTTTTCCCCTGGTGGCCGGCTTTACCATGGCGGCAGTGATGGGGGTGGACCCACAGCTGCGGCTGCAGATGCGGGCTTTAGGCGCTACCGGCCGGCAGGTGGCTCTGGCCGTCCTGGGTGAGGCCAAGGTGGGGGTGATCGTTTCAGTGATTGCCGGATTTGGCAGCATTATTTCCGAAGTCGGTGCGGTGATGCTGGTGGGTGGCAATATCGAACACAAGACCCGGGTGCTGACCACAGCGATTGTGCTGGAGACCCGCAAAGGCAATTTTGACCTGGCTGTTTCCCTGGGATTGTTCCTGTTGGCCATGTCGTTCCTGACCAACCTGGCTGTGCTGCGGCTGCAGAGCCGGGTTTTTGACGAATAATGGAAGGCATTATGGCAGAGCGGACACAGGCAGTCGAACCAATCTACCGGCTGAAGGGGCTGGTAAAACGATACCATGACCGGACAGTACTGGGAGTCGACGAACTGTCGATCTACCAGGGGGAAATTCTGGCATTGGTCGGACCCAGCGGCGCCGGGAAAAGCACCTTGCTCAGGCTGTTGAATTTCCTGGAGCCGCCAACCCAGGGTTGGATTGAATTTGCAGGCAATCGTTTCACCAGCGACGCAGATATGCCGCTGGAGGTCCGCCGTAAGGTCACGACGGTATTCCAGAATCCAATCCTTTTGAAGCGCAGCGTTTGGTCGAACGTGGTTTACGGATTGCAACTGCGCGGTTCAAATGACCATAAAAAGCGCACCCGCCAGGCTTTGGAACGAGTGGGTTTGTCCGGGTTGGCTCAGCAACCGGCCAGGACACTCTCCGGTGGAGAAGCCCAACGGGTGGCATTAGCCCGGGCGATGGTGCTGCAGCCGGAAGTGCTGCTGCTGGACGAGCCGACAGCCAACCTGGATCCGTACAATGTCAACCTGATCGAGGAGATCGTGCGTAACGCCAACCAGACAGAAGGGATGACCTTTGTTTTGGTGACCCATAACGTCTTCCAGGCCCGGCGGCTGGCTGATCGGGTTGCTTTGATGTTGGACGGGGGCATCGTTGAGATCTCGGCAGTCCAGACGTTTTTCGATCAGCCGCAGGATGCACGCACTCGGGCTTTCGTGCAAGGAGAGATGGTTTACTGACAAATCTGGGGACTCTCACAGGGTTTCCGAAAGAACCAACAATCAATCGATGAGGAGAAGAATGATGAAGGATAAATGGCGAGTTATAGTTGGGGGCATTTTGGTCCTGGCGCTGGCGCTCAGCGCCTGTGCCACGGCAACTCCGGAACCGACCCAGGCTCCGGCGGTCACTGAAGTCGTGCAGCCCACCGAGGCGCCGGCCATGACGGAAGAGCCAGCCATGACCGAGGAACCTGCTGGCGAGACCCAGTCGTTGATCCTGGCGACCACGACCAGCACCCAGGATTCGGGATTACTGGATTACATCCTGCCAGAATTTGAACAGGCCTATAATGTGAAAGTGGATGTGATCGCGGTGGGCACCGGCCAGGCGCTGCAGTTGGGCGTCGATGGCAATGCTGACGTGTTATTGGTGCATGCCCGCGCCCGTGAAGACGCTTTTATGGCAGCCGGAGATGGGGTGCGGCGCGAAGATGTGATGTATAACGATTTCGTGATCGTGGGTCCGGAAAGTGATCCGGCCGGGATTGCCGGTATGAGCGATGCGGCTGCGGCTTTCACCCAAATTGCCGATTCCCAATCACTATTCGTCTCCCGCGGGGATGACTCCGGTACGAATACCAAAGAGAAGTCGATCTGGGCGGCGGCCGGGATCGAGCCGACCGGCGATTGGTACATCTCTGCCGGTCAAGGTATGGGCGCCGTCCTGACAATGGCCGACGAGCAACAGGCCTACACTTTGAGCGACCGGGCTACCTACCTGGCCCGCACCCTGGAGGGCACCGATCTGAAGATCCTGGTTGAAGGCGACCCGATCCTGTTCAATCCGTATGGCGTGATCGCGGTCAATCCGGACAAAGGCCCCCATATCAAGAACGACCTGGCCAATACCTTCATCGATTGGCTGATTTCACTGCCCACCCAGGAACTGATCAGCACCTACGGTGTGGAGCAATTCGGCTCACCTCTGTTCACCCCCGATTCGGACGCCTGGCGAAACGCCAAGTAGACCGAATCGAACTGCTCGTCCAAGGCAGAAATTAATGTCACCGGGATTGTGCGGACCGAAATTGGGGGTAGTAGACCAGATTTGGGGGTGTGAGCGTGCTCGATCACACTCACATCCCCAAATCTGGAACCCAACCACAGAATTTCCTGGAGAGCCCCGGAAGAGCCGTCAAAGGCCTGGTGGAAATTCAGGTAAAATAACCAGGTTCGGAGCCTTCCGGACCCTTTGATAGGATGACACTAGCCTGCCTGAATAACGGAATTTCGTATAGCAATATTTGACGGTCGTTGCTGGCGGGCCAATCTTCATCACCCAGGAGGAAAACGGCATGGGACTGAAACAAGATGAAACCGGCCGGCTGCACATCGACACGCCCTTGATGGCCGAGTCGTTGATGGATAAGCGGCTTTTGGCGAGCACGGAAACCGAGCAGGTTTTCAGACCGATGCCGGCCTTGAACGTGGTCAAGCTCGGCGGCCAATCGATCATCGACCGCGGCCGGGAGGTGGTCCTTCCGCTGGTGGAAGAGATTCGTATGGCCCGCCAGGCATACCAGTTGCTGGTGTTGACCGGCGGAGGCACCCGCAGCCGCCATGCTTATGCGATTGCACTGGATCTTGGGATGCCCACCGGCGTCCTGGCAAAACTTGGCGAAAGCATCAGTGAACAAAATGCGCTGATGCTCTCGCTGCTGCTGGCGCCTTACAGCGGGGTCAAAATCGGGCACGATGATATGGTCAAATTGCCGGCTTACATGGCGTTGGGCGCCATCCCGATCATGCACGGCATGCCGCCTTACGGCTTGTGGGAGCAGCCTGATGCCGTCGGTCGGATTCCGCCGCATCGCACCGATTTCGGGGCGTTTTTAACCGCCGAGGTGCTGGGCGCCAGGCGCTGTATCCTGGTGAAGGATGAGCGTGGCCTGTATACAGCCGATCCCAAGAAGGATCCCAAGGCTGAGTTCATCCCTGAAATCAGTGTTGAGGCGCTGCTGGCGATGGATCTGGAAGACCTGGCCGTCGAGCGCTCTATGCTGGAAGCTATGCAACGCGCCCGCAGCGTCACTGAAGTCTATCTGGTCAACGGGCGCCAACCCGGCGACCTGACTCGGGCCCTGTCTGGCGAGAATCCCGGCACGCGCATCTTCCGCTAAGCGCTGCAATCAGTGCAAACCGTCGAAGGGACGGCCCAAACCTACGGTTCGGAATGGCGGCGGGCGCCGCGATTTGGACGAGCGTGAGGCGCAACCTCGAAGGAGCCGCCTTCGATTTGCAAGGCGCAGCCTTCGCTGAGCGCCAGGGCCACCTGGCGGTGGGCGTGGTTTAGGATGCGTTGAAAAGTTGAGCGCGAGATGCCCATCTGCGCGGCCGAATCGGCTTGCGAGAACGATTCAAGATCGGCCAGGCGTAAGGCCTCCAGCTCCTCCTGAAGCAGGTGAACGCTGCGCAGCCCGTCGAGCGGGACACCGGCAGGTTTGTAGATGGCCGGCCGGGGTTGGCGGCTGAGCCGGCGCCTTTTTCTGGGACGAGGCACGCAGGCTAATCCTTTTCCGGGTCGCGATGGCGTTTACGGCGACCATGCCCGCGACCGTCGTGTACGCCAGATTCTTCTTCACCCGCGGCTTGCTCGCCCCGCGGCAGATAAACGATTTCGGCTCCGACTTGCTCTGCGATTGTCTCAAGCTCTGACTTGCGAATGCGGCTGCGGTAGATCTTGAGATCGGCGCCTTCGATGGCAACGATCGCGAAACGAGGCCGGCCTGCTCCCCGGCCGACGTGCCGGCGGCTGCGGACAAATATTTTCGCCATAGCTATGGTTCCTTTCTGCCAGTGATTTGGATCAGATTGATTATGGGCATATGCCCATAATGAGTATAGTACAAAATGAAGGGTTTGTCAAAAAAGGAAAATAAATAACATGATCTTTATTGGTTTGGATGACACCGACACTCTGGAAACCCGCGGAACCGGCCACCTGGCCCGCATGATTGCGGCTGAATTGGCCGGCGATTTGCGCATAGCCGGGGTGGTCCGGCAGCAGCTTTTGGTGGATGACCGGGTCCCCTGCACAAAAAACAACAGCTGTGCGACGATCCTGGTTGATCAAGAGGCGGACCTGATCGATGTGTTCGAGCGGGTGAAAACCCTGATGCTGGCCGACTTCGTGGCTGGCAGTGACCCGGGCCTGTGTGTGGCAGATGGAGTACCGCCTGATGTGGTCGCATTTGGAAGGCGCACCCAACGCGAGCTCGTCAGCCAGGCTGCCGCCAAACAACTGGCAGACCGGCATAACTTGCTGCTCGAAGGCCTGGGTGGGACGAACGATGGCATCATTGGTGCGCTGGCTGCAGTTGGTTTGAGTTCGACCGGCGAAGACGGGCGTTATGTCATGGTGGGCGATCTGCGCCAGTTGGAGGGACTGCAACCGCTCGAGGCCTTGTTCTCGGCCGGCGTGGCGGCGATCCGCACGGAAACCGGTGAATTTGTCGAAAAAGGGTTCGTGAACACTTATAAACTGCGTCCGGCGCGTCGCGGCGGCCAGCCGGTTGCGATTGTTGCCTGGCAGGATGACTGCTGGCAGCCGCTCAAATTGGATTGAGGCCTTTCAATCTCAGTAGCTGCTCAGCAAAGGTAGAGAGACCGGCAAAATAAGGCGGCAGCGTGTATGCAGGTACACGCTGCCGCCTTATTTTGTCAGAACTATTGATTATTTTATTCAGCCAACGCCTCAACCATGGCGCGGATATGCTCCGGTGTGCTGCCGCAGCAAGCCCCGATCAGCTGGACCCCCAGATTGCGCATCTGCACAGCATAATTCGCCATCACCGCGGGGGTGCCGTCGTAGACCAGTTGGGCGCCTTCCATTTTGGGCAAACCGGCATTGGCTTTGGCAACCAGGATCGCCTCCGGCGCGGCGGTTTTCATGCTCTGGATGATGGTCTCGAACTCGTCCGGTCCGGTCCCGCAGTTTGCTCCCACCACCAGTACATCCAGACCGCGCAGGGTTTCGATCGCTTTTTTCGGTGTCACGCCCATCATCGTCCGGCCATGGGAGTCAAAGGTCATGGTCGCCGAGATTGGCAGATCGCTTACCGAGCGAGCGCCTTCGACCGCCGCCTGGACTTCCTGAATGTCGCTCATCGTCTCGATCCAGAGCAGGTCAACTCCGCCGGCCGCCAGTGCGGCAGCCTGCTCGGCAAAAGCTTCCCGGGCACTTTCAAATGTCAGCCGGCCCAATGGCTCCATCAGTTCTCCGGTAGGTCCCATCGAACCGGCAACCAGGACCTGGTCCCCGGCCGCATCGGCCTCGGCCCTGAGATTTTCGGCTGCTGCCCGGTTCAGCTCGGTCACGCGGGATTCGAGGCCGTGTTGTTTGAGCCTGAAACGGGTGCCGCCAAACGAATTCGTCAGCACGACCCGCGAGCCGGCCTGGATGTAGGCCCGGTGGACAGCCCGCACTTTTTCAGGCTGTTCGACATTCCAAAGCTCCGGGCAGGTGCCTGGTTCCAGCCCGGCACTGATCAACATGGTGCCCATGGCGCCATCGAGCACCAAAAACGATTCTTTATCGAGCAGGGTTTGTAAGCTATTCATAAAAATTCCTTACGGCTGTTTTGGAAATCGGCCAGATTCGCCGTAATTGTAGCACCATTCCCGGTGAAGAAGTGACGAATGTCACAGGGAATGATGTTGTCTGACAATTACCTGTGGTGGTATGATTAATATCAGAAAATAAACAGTTCACCTGGGGCAGGCAACCCCTTTCTTGTAAAAATCCTGCAATTTCCATCGAACTGATCTTGACAAGATTGTTCGAATTGTTACAATGTGGTGGGCTATGGAGAGATTTTTCCCCACTCATCAGGTTTCAATCATTTGGGCCGAAAACAAACGCGATCATGATGACATCCATGCGGAAAGATAAGGCGATACCGTCCGTTCGATCGGCGAAGTCCCAGCCCATTTCCCCATTTAAAGGACCGTCGGATTTGCATGGCAGTGCAATACCGGCGGTTTTTACTTATGGACCCTTCATCCATCTGAAAAATCCTGACTTGAAGTTTATCCTCGTCAGGAGCAAAGGTTCTTATGGAATTTCCACCAGGAGGTCCAGATTTGAGAGTCTTAGCGTGTAGCCACGCACCCAGGCCCTCAAATCTGGAATCCCTCCACGAGAATTTCTCAGGGACCTAAAAATCACCAATCTGTAAGGAGGTTCGTGAATGATTACTATAAAACACCCTGTCCCAAGTGATATCGATATCGCCCAGGCAGCGACTTTACGGCCGATTAAGGAAGTGGCCGAAAGTGTGGGTTTGCTGCCATCCGAACTTGAGCTATACGGCGATTACAAAGCCAAAGTTCGGCTCGAAGTTTTGAAGCGTTTGAAGGATGTCCCCAACGGCAAATATGTCGACGTTACCGCGATCACCCCGACCCCACTGGGGGAGGGAAAGACGACCACAACCGTCGGCCTGAGCCAGGCTCTGGGCGCCCACCTGGGTAAGCGGGTCTTCACCTGCATCCGCCAACCCAGCCAGGGTCCCACCTTCGGGATCAAAGGCGGAGCAGCCGGCGGCGGCTACAGCCAGGTGGTTCCGATGGAAGATTTCAACCTGCACCTGACCGGGGATATTCACGCCATCACAGCGGCTAATAATTTGATGGCCGCAGCGATTGACGCCCGGATGTTCCACGAGCATAACCAAAGCGATGAAAAGTTGTTCAATGCGCTGTGCCCGCCGGACAAAGATGGCAGCCGCAGTTTTGCGCCCTCCATGTTGAAGCGGTTGGAAAAGCTTGGTATCGATAAAACCGACCCCAACGAACTGACCGATGAAGAGATCAGCAAGTTTGTACGCCTGGATATCGATCCGGACAACATCACCTGGCGGCGCGTGATCGATACCAATGACCGTTTCTTGCGCACGATCACGATCGGCGAAGGCCCGGACGAGAAGGGCTTCACCCGCCAGACCGGATTCGACATCACCGTCGCAAGCGAGATCATGGCGATCCTGGCGCTGACGACCGACCTGGCCGATATGCGCGAGCGCTTCGGTAAAATCGTGATCGGGACCAGCCGCAGCGGCGACGCAGTCACTGCCGAGGATTTGGGTGTTGCCGGCGCCATGACGGTGCTGATGAAAGACGCCATCAAGCCGACCCTGATGCAGACCCTGGAAGATACGCCGGTATTTGTTCACGCCGGCCCGTTCGCCAACATTGCCCATGGGAACAGCTCGATCATCGCCGACCAGATCGCCTTAAAACTGGCTGATTACGTGATCACCGAGTCCGGTTTCGGCGCTGACATCGGGATGGAGAAATTCTTCAACATCAAGTGCCGCTACTCAGGATTGATCCCGAACGTGGTTGTGCTGGTTGCGACCGTCCGCGCCCTTAAGATGCACGGCGGCGGACCGAAGGTCGTTGCCGGGAAACCGCTGGCGCCGGAATACACCGAGGAAAACCTGGAACTGTTGAAAGCCGGGTTGGGAAACATGGAAGTGCACATCAAGAACGCGCTGCGTTTCGGCATCCCGGTGGTGGTCGCAGTGAACTCCTTCTCGACCGATACTGAGGCCGAGGTTGAAGTGGTGCGCCAGGCAGCCCTGGCAGCCGGGGCGGAGGACGCAGTCGTGAGCCGCCACTGGATGGAAGGCGGCGCAGGCGCCAAAGCTTTAGGCGAAGCGGTGGTCAAGGCGGCCGAGATCCCGAGCAGCTTCCAGTTCCTGTACCCGCTGGACCTGCCAATCAAGGCTAAGATCGAGATCATCTGCAAACAGATTTACGGCGCCGATGGCGTTGACTACTCGCCGGAAGCGGAAGCCAAAATCGAGACTTACACCCGCTTAGGCTTCGACAAACTGCCAATGTGCATGGCGAAAACTCACTTGAGCCTGAGCCACGACGGCAAGTTGAAGGGCGTGCCCAAAGGCTTCCGGGTGCCGATCGCTGACGTTCGCGCTTCGGTCGGCGCCGGGTTCCTGTACCCGCTGCTGGGTACAATGCGGACCATGCCCGGTCTGCCGACTCGCCCGGTGTATTACGATGTGGACCTGGACCTGGAAACCAACCAGGTGGTTGGTTTGTTCTAGTTCCGTTTCCGCTTGTTCGAAAGACCAGTATGTGGTTGTCGCCTGCGTTTTGGCGACAACCACATTTTTCTATCGTGAGATTCTTTTGCCTTTCTTCCTATTGTTCGATACAATGGGGCATTGCTTCCCAGCCCGGCGAACAATCGCAGCGTTGCTGGTCGGGAATCAGCCCGGTATCCATTCTCAGGAGGCTCAATTTTGGAAATCCCTGAAGTTCAACCCATTGTTGTCATTGCCTGCAAGATCTTCCAAAATTTAATCGAGCGTCACCTGCCTCCTGGATTGGTGGAGCAGATCACATTCCTCGATTATGGCCTGCATAAAACGCCGCGCCGGCTGCGATCCAGCGTGCAGGCCGAGATCGATGCGCTCACCCAACCCAGCCTGGTAGTGCTTGGCTACGGTTTATGCGGGAATGGCCTGGCGGGGATTCAGGCGGGTAAACATACGCTGCTGATCCCGCGCACAGATGATTGCATCGCAATTTTATTGGGCAGTTATTCGGCATATTTGCACCAGTTTCAGAACAATCCGGGTACCTATTATCTGACGAAGGGCTGGCTGGAATCCGGGAGCAATCCGTTGAAAGAATACCTGGAATTAAAAGCCAAATATGGCGAGCAGGAAGCGGACTGGTTGATGGATACCCAATATCAACATTACCGGCGGATCGCCCTTGTCGCCCATACCCAGGAAGACCTGGACGCTTACCGCCAGCCGGCCCGTGAAGTCGCCGAATACTGCAGCCGCTGGGGGATGCAGTATGAAGAGATCCTGGGCTCAGATGAATACGTGCTGCGATTGGTTGAGACCATGCAGTCACAGCCTCGGGAAGAACTGAATGCCAGCGCTGATTTTTTACTGGTTCCACCGGGCGGGATGTTGCAGCAGGAGCAGTTCCTGCACAACGACACGGATGCAATCTAGAAAAGATGAAATTGGGATCCCTCACAGATATTCCTGTAGAACCGAAAAAGGGTAATGTATGCCGAAAGTAACTGTAATCTATGGCGAAAAAGTGAGCACGATCGATGCTCCCCTGGGGAGCGTGCTGGGGGAGGCCATTGCGGCAACCGGCCTGCCATTGGAGCAGCCTTGCGCCGGCCGGGGGACCTGTGGGAAGTGCAAGGTTTTAGCCGAGACTGGGGTAGCGCCGCCGGATGAAGTTGAACACGCCCACCTGACGCCCGGTGAACTGGCGCTGGATAATCGTCTGGCCTGCCGGGCGCGGATTGAAGCGGATGCCCGGGTGGTGTTATCCCCAATCGTGGTGTATTCCAATAAGATATTTCGCAGCAGCAACCGTTATAAAAGCGGAAATTCAGCCCTGGGCCTGGCGATCGATTTAGGTTCGACCACCGTGGCGGCGTTCTTAACCATGCTGGAAAGCGGTGAAGTGCCCACCGGCGGGGCCAGCCTGAACCAGCAAACTGTGTACGGCGCGGATGTGATCTCACGTCTGGCTGCGGCTCTTGAATCGGACGTCAATGCCGACCGGCTGCATCGCCTGGCCCTGGCATCGATCAATCAAGCGGTGGACAGCCTGAAACTTTCGGACCGGATCCGATCCCGGATTGAAAGAGTGACCATTGTGGGCAACGTCGCCATGCATCACCTGCTGGCGCGGCTTCCGGTGGAGGCTCTCGCCCGGATGCCTTTCCAGCCATACGATCGCTCTGCGATCCCGGACGCCGCCAGCCTGATGGATGGGATCTTCCCGGAAGGTGTCAAGGTCAGTCTGCCGCCGATGATCGGTGGATTTGTAGGCTCCGATGCGCTGGCCTGCCTGGCCTATTTTGATTTTGCGCATGCGCCGGCGCCGATGGCTGCGATCGACCTGGGCACAAATGGGGAAGTCATGGTGACCGACGGCAAGCGGATTTTGACGGCCTCCACGGCAGCCGGCCCCGCTTTCGAAGGCGTGAACATTTCGTGCGGCTCAAGGGCGGTGGATGGCGCGATTGTGGACGTCAGCCTGGAGGGCAGTGACCTGTTGTTGAAAACGATCGCCAACGAAGCCCCGGTTGGTTTGACCGGTTCCGGGCTGCTCTCGGCCGTGTACGAGCTGCGCAAGGCTGGTGTGATCGAGGCCAATGGGCGCATCCCCGAAGCGCCTCCACTATTCACCGGCCGCTTGGGACGGGACTGGCATGGGGCCCGCACGATCCCCCTGACGCCTGATGGAGGATTAAGCCTGTCGCAGTGGGATGTACGCGAGCTTCAAAAAGCGAAAGGCGCCATCCGGGCAGCTGTGGACATCCTGATGGGCGAACTTAACTTGCAGCCGCGGGACCTGGACCGGATGATCCTGACCGGCTCATTCGGGGGGCAGGTGGATATCGATGCTGTGATCGGGTTGGGGATGATTCCCCCGGTCCCCCGGGAGAATGTTGAGACGGTCGCTAATGGGGCCGGCTTCGGCGCAGCCCAGTTTTTAAGCGATGAGGGTTTTGCCATGTCGATCGAACTGGCCAATCAGGCCGAACAAGTCGATCTGGACCTGGACCCGGATTTCATCCAGCGCTATGTCAATGCCATGGTACTGGCGCCTAACCATCACACTGCGGGCTCTGCAAATGAATGATCGAAAAACGGGCCTGGAGGTCGGCGCTCGCCGACCTTCAGGCCCGTTTTTCGAAAAAATTCCCCTTGTTTACTCCCAGGTAACATCTCCGTGCAAATCAGACGGCCAGCCGCGGATCACGAACTGATTGAAGGCGGGGCGTTCTTTTCCGATGACCCCGCTTGGTCCATGCCCTGGGAAGAAGCGAGTTCGATCGGGCCAGGTGAAAACCACCTGCTGCATGGTGTCCATCGTGGTGGTGAAATCCCTGGCCGACTCGGTGCGTCCCGGGCCACCAACGAAGATGGTGTCTCCCACCAGGATACGGGCGCCGACGGGTTCATCCAACCGGTCCAGTTGGAAGCAGGTTTGGCCGGGGGTATGGCCCGGCGCGTGAATAGCCGTGATCTCTTCATTCCCCAGGAGTATTTTGATCCCATCGAACAGGGGGTAATCGTAGCTCAGATTGAATTGCTCCGCGTCCTCCGGATGGATGTATACCGGCGCGCCGGTACGGGCCTTGATCTCATCCAGAGCCCCAATGTGGTCCTGGTGTCCGTGGGTGATCAGAATAGCCTGACATAATCCGGGATCAATTTGAGCGAGGATCTTTTCTGGTTCGGCACCCGGGTCGACGATGGCGATTTCACCGGTTGGGACATCCCGAACAAGGTAAGCATTCATCGGCCAGGGACCGAGTGTTAGCTGAGATAGTTGAAATGGCATCCGATTTCCTCCATTAGTAGCCCAGATTCAAGTTGACCCGATTGGGGATCGGTTCGGCGCGGTTGGCAGTGTTGAGCAGCCGGGCAAGGTGCTGCATGCGCAGTTTTTCGGTTCCCAGGCTGGCGCCGCCCCGGTGGGGGCTGAGTACCACATTCGAAAGCCTGTAGAGTGGGGCGTCTGAGGGCATTGTTTCCAGCCGGTCTTCCGGTTTACGAGGATAGTTGTACCATACATCCAGCCCGGCAGCAGCCAGTTTGCCCCGGACAAGCGAGCGATATAAAGCGGCCTGGTCGACAATCGGGCCGCGCCCGATATTCACCAGGATGCTCCCGGATGGCATCTGTTGAAGTGCCTCGGCGCCAATCAACCCCTGGGTTTCCGGAGTTAATGGTAAAGCGATCATCAGGATCTGGCAGGTTGGCAGCAGTTGGGATAGTTTTTCCAGGGGCTGGATGCTAATCTCTTCCAGGCCAGGGGGAACCTGATCGGGATGCCGGCGAATTGCAATCACCTGCATATCCAGGGCCAGGCAAACTTTTGCGATCCGGCGGCCAATTTCACCAAGTCCCAAAATAAGAACCTGTTTACCAGCCATTAACAGGGCCGGGCTCGGACGGTAGCGGCGTTCCCAGTTTCCCTGGCGGAGAGCCTGATCAAACGGCAGGATATATTTGGCGGCCGAGAACAGCAGGGCCAACGCAAGTTCCGCAGTGGGGGCGGCGTTGTGGTGCAGGTTGTGGACGGTCAAGTCTGGGAATTCGGCTGCCAGCTGGCGGGTTGGGCCAGGGACACCGGCCCAGGGAATGATCAGAGCTTTTAGGTCAGGTGAAGCTGCCAGATGTTCACGCTCGGGGCGCCCGGCGACCAGGATCTCATAATCCGGTTGTTCCGGCAGCTCCGGACCGCTCGTCATATCAACCCCTGGTTCAAGCTGTTTTTCCAATTCAACCTGAGTTTTGTCGTCCAGGGTGTCCAGCAGGTGAACTTTAACCATTGAACGGTTCCAATCGGATGGTCAAATTGATTTGCTCCTTATCCCGATCGATAAAATTAATCCAATTACCCCATCGGGTGCATTCGATTAAGTGTACGTGTCACATTTTACAACATTCGAATGCCCACACTCCATCTTACCCTAAAAAGTTCACGAAAAAGGTCCAAATGTCCAACTTTTTGTTTGTAAGGATGAATAACCTCACAAAATATGTAATATTTGTCACTTGCCAGTACTGGTCACATTTGCTATAAAAGAACCGAAATCCGGATATGTTTACCTTAGTCGATCTTCTTCGATAAATTTATGAACTATTTTACCGTTGTCATTTGTGAAGGCACAACTCTTAAGGGTGGTGGGCATACGCATCACAAAATGATGGCCAGAAATCTCTTTGGAGAATCCTTTGCGCCTGGCTCAAAAAGCGTCTTTCGCGATTGAGGCAGGCGTTTCTTTTCTAACGATTTAGGGAGAAAGGAGCGCCAAGTTCAGGACGCACAACAGCGTTGAGCACTGATCATTGATTTTATTAGGTCAAGCGAAGGTTCTTGTCAAAACCGCCAAAAGGATAAACAGGAAGGTAAAACCGTATGAAAACAGCCACATTTGATTTACCCTCTTTATATGGCGACCACCATGTCGTCGAAGTCCGGCGCCTGTTGTTGGAAATCGCCGGGGTGGAAGATGTCTACGCCAGCAGCGCTTTCCAGGTCGTCGAAATCACTTACGACCCGGCCAGGGTCACAGAGGAAAAGTTTAGGCAAACCCTGGAAGAGGCCGGTTATTTGGGGGATCTCAATTCGCCTGCTGAGGTCGGTGAGGCGGGCTATATGCATGCTGGCGTGGAAACCTTTTTCCGCCACACCGCATCTTTCGAAACGACCCGCAAAGTTGTCAGTTTCACCCAGCAGGTCAACTATACAGGGCGGCCGTTATGGAATTGTCCCGGTATCGGTGTGATCAAGCAGAAGATGGAGGAGTAGGAAATGGCCAAAGTAAAAAAGACGGCACAGGAATTATCTTCGGATCCCGCCGCACAACAAATGCTGATCCGGGCGGATGAATTAGGCCTCAGCACTGCTTTCCGGCGGGCTGAGGATCTGGTCCCCTGCAATATCGGTGGGGCCGGCATGTGCTGCAAGATTTGCGGGATGGGACCCTGCCGGCTGACCAAGGATGGCCAGACCGGCATCTGTGGCGCCACGATCGATACGATCCAGGCCCGCAACCTGATCCGGGCTATTTCAGCCGGGGCAGCCGCTCACAGCGATCACGGCCGAGACATGGCCTTTACTTTGAAAGCGGTCGCGAATGGCGAAGCGGAAGGGTATTATCTGCGTGACATCGCCAAGCTGCGCACGGTTGCCGCGTTGTACGACATCCCGATCGAAGGCCGTTCACCCGAAGAAATCGCCAACGATCTGGCCGATCTTTACATTGCGCAATTTGGCCAGCAGCGTGGCAAAATTGCGCCTATCATCCGTGCTCCGGAGAAACGCCAGAAGTTGTGGGAAGAATTGGGCGTGATTCCACGCGGCGTGGACCGGGAAGTGGTCGAAGCGCTGCATCGCACCCACATTGGCGACGACCAGGAACCGACCCATATCCTCTCGCACGCGGTTAGAACTGCGCTTGCAGATGGCTGGGGCGGCAGCTTGATCGCCACGGATGTCTCGGATATTTTATTCGGCACGCCGGCTCCGCTGCTCGGTCAGGCTAATCTGGGCGTGCTTAAAGAGGATATGGTCAACGTGGTCGTGCACGGGCATGAACCGACCCTCAGCCAGATGATCGTGGCTGCCTCGCAAGATCCTGAGATCATTGAATATGCCCGGGCGGCCGGCGCCAATGGCGTGAACCTGTCGGGTATTTGCTGCACGGCCAACGAGATCCTGATGCGCCAGGGTATTCCTGCCGCCGGGAACTTCCTGCAGCAGGAACTGGCGATATTGACCGGAGCCGTGGAAGCCATGGTGGTGGATGTGCAGTGCGTGATGCAGGCCCTGGTCGGCCTGGCAACAAACTTCCACACGGAAATCATCACAACCTCGCCCAAGGTTCAAATTAAAGGCGCAACCCACATTCAGTTTGATGAGCATAAAGCGCTGACGATCGCCAAGGACATTTTGAAGCACGCGATCGATAATTTCAAGAACCGCGGCGAAGTCCAGATCCCGGATATACGTGAAGATCTTGTTCCGGGCTTCTCCCATGAATACATTAATTACATGCTGGGTGGCACCTACCGGGCTTCTTTCCGCCCGCTCAACGACGCCATTATGTCGGGCCGGATCCGGGGCGTGGCCGCGATCGTGGGCTGCAACAACCCGCGCAGCAAACATGATTACCTCCACACGTATGTTACCCAGGAGCTGCTGAAACAGGATGTCCTGGTAGTCGAGACCGGCTGCGGGGCGATCGCCTCCGCCAAGCTCGGCCTATTGCTCGGTGAAGCCGGATTGGATCAGGTTGGTCCGGGATTGCGGGAAGTCTGCGAGACGGTCGGCATTCCTCCGGTATTACATATGGGCTCCTGCGTTGATAACAGCCGCATCCTGACCGTCCTGACCCAAATGGTTGAAGAAGGTGGTCTGGGTGATGATATCGACCAGGTCCCGGCAGTTGGCCTGGCACCAGAATGGATGAGTGAAAAAGCCTTATCGATCGGAACCTACTGCGTCGCTTCGGGCGCTTACGTGATCTTTGGTGGGGCTTCCCCTGTCAGCGGTATGCCCGACCGGGTCTCGGACAGCGATATCGTCCTGCGCTACATCAGTGAAGGCTGGGAAAAGCTCTACGGCGGAAAAATGGAGTTCATCGCGGACGTCGATGAGATGATCCGCAGGACATTGGCTCATATCGATCAAAAGCGCGCTGATCTGGGTTTGCCTGAGTACGATCCAAGCCGGTTTGGCCGCAGCGGCGACGCCCGCATGAATGAACTGGAATCGCTGTCGTTGGAAGATCGTCGCGCCGCTCTGTATGGCGTCGCTGCTGATTAGGAGAGGACACCATGTCACGATATATCGCAACACGTGCAATTCGAGGGGCTAATGCCCTGGTCATGGAAGCTGACTTAATGCTCCAGAATGCCATCGGAGAGAAAGGTCCAGATACCCAGGTGGCCTTCCCAAATACCGCTTATTTCCTGCCGACTATCTATGGGATGACCGGCAAAGCGGTCGAAAATCTAGGACAGTTACAGCCCATCATCCAGCACGCTCGGGAGTTGACGCATCCGACGCCGTCGGCGAACAAATGGACGCCTTACCTGGGTGAAACCCTGGACAGCGGCATGGCCACCCTGCTGGCCGCGGAAGTGATCGAGGCCGTCCGGTTTGTTTACGGTTTGCAACCCGAACGGATGGAAGGATTTGAGCTGGCCGGGGGCACTTCCTACAGCGGCAATGGCAATGGCATGCACGGCCATCTCAACGGCCCGATCGATGATATTCAGCTGCGCTCCTGGGGTATCCAGCTGGTGGATGGCCGTATGCCCGGCTTCGCCGCCATCGTCGGCGCGGCCAAGTCCAATGAGGTCGCCGTCAAGATCGTGCGGGAGCTGCAAAAACGCAACATTTTGACCTTCCTGTCCGGCAATGTCAACGGCCGTTCGATCATTCACCAGCTGACGGAGGAGGGCGTCGAGCTGGGCTACGATACCTACACTGTGCCATTCGGTACCGATACGCTCAGCGCGATTTACGCCCTGGGGTTTGCCACCCGCTCGGCGCTGACCTTCGGCGGTCTGAAGGCTGGCCAGGCGCGCGAAATCCTGATGTATAACCGCGAGCGCGTGTTCGCATTCGTCCTGGCGCTGGGTGAAGTGGATGATTTGAAGTACGCGGCCGCGGCCGGAGCGATCAACTTCGGCTTCCCGGTCATCGCCGATACGGTTATCCCGGAAATCTTGCCCACCGGCGTCACCAAGTACGAACACGTAGTCAGCATGCCCTTCAATGAAATTGATGGGGCAGACGATCTTGAAAAGGCTGAACGATTGGTGCAGAAGTGCATCGAAGTGCGTGGCGTCAAGGTGAAAATTGCTGATGTGCCGGTGCCGGTGCCTTATGGTTCCGCGTTCGAAGGGGAAGTCGTCCGTAAAAATGATATGCGGGTCGAATTTGGCGGCAAGCACTCGCGCTGTTTCGAATACCTGCAGATGAAGCCTCTGGACGAGGTGGTGGATGGCAAGGTGGAAGTCATCGGCCCGAAATTCGAGGATGTCGCGGTCCAGGGGAGTATGGACATGGGCATCATCGTCGAAGTCGCCGGCCGGCAAATGCAGGAGGATTTCGAGCCGGTGCTCGAACGCCAGATCCATTACTTTATCAATGGCGCCTCCGGGATCCAGCACATTGGTCAGCGGGATATCGCCTGGATCCGGATTTCGAAGAATGCCGCCGAAAAAGGCTTCGACCTGGAGCATTTTGGCAAAATCCTGCATGCCCGCTTCCATTCCGACTTCGGCGCGATCGTCGATAAAGTCCAGGTGACTATTTATACCGAAAAAGAGCCGCTGCAGGCCTGGCTCGAAACAGCCCGCACCGCCTATGACTATCGCAACCGCCGCCTGGCGGACCTGACCGACGACAAAGTGGATGAGTTCTACTCTTGCACTTTGTGCCAGTCTTTCGCTCCTGACCATGTCTGTGTGGTCAGCCCAGAGCGCCTGGGGCTGTGCGGCGCTTATAACTGGCTGGACTGCAAAGCTTCCTACAATATCAACCCAACCGGTCCTAACCAGCCGATCAAGCTCGGCAAACTGGTTGATCCGGTTAAGGGGTATTGGACCGGGACAAACGACTATGCCAAGATAGGCTCGCACGGGGTCGTGCAGGAAGTCTCCATGTATTCCATCATGGAGAATCCCATGACAGCCTGCGGCTGTTTCGAGTGCATCGTCATGTTGATCCCCGAAGCCAACGGTGTGATGGTGGTCTCGCGCGAAGACACCAGCATGACCCCGGCCGGGATGACCTTCAGTACCCTGGCCGGCATCGCCGGTGGCGGCCTGCAAACCCCGGGTGTGATGGGCGTGGGCAAGTTTTACCTGGTGAGCCCAAAGTTTATCTCCGCAGACGGCGGATTCAAACGAGTCGTTTGGATGAGCAGCGTGCTCAAGCAAACGATGGCTGATGAAATGGCGGCAGTCGCTGCTCGGGAAGGTGATCCTGATCTGATCGAGAAGATCGCCGACGAACGCAGCGTGACCACCGTAGATGAACTCCTGGCCTGGCTGGAAGAACACGATCACCCTGCGATGGTTATGGATCCGATGTTCTAGGATGTTACTCAGGAGAGCGGCGGGCTGCAACGCCGCTCTCCAAAACCAACTATCCAATGACGCATTCACCTGATGAAAGTGAAATCAAGTTCGTCCGAGATTTGATGACGGTCGGAGTTGAGACTTGCTCGCCGGATACCCCGATTGTGCAAGTCGCCCGGGCGTTGCTGCTCAATCAATTGGATGAGATCGTAGTCCTGGAAGAAGGCAACGCGCTGGGTGTGATCGGGCAAAAAGAACTTGTCCAGGCTTACATCCAGGGTGAAACGGACAACCTGGCTGCCGAAGACGTGATGCGTGAAGGCGTCCCGCAGGTGCCGCCGGACATCCCGCTGGCGGCCGCAGCTCAGATTATGCTGGATATGGATGTGCGTACCCTGTTTTTGATGCACCAGTCGACCGGGATTGAGTATCCGGCCGCACTGATCTCCTTCCGGCATATCCTTCGGCACCTGGCAGCCGAGAATGCTGAAGAACTACGCGACCTTGGGATTAAAGCCGAACGCAAATCACCGCTGGAAACTTTTATCGAAAGGCGGAACGCCGCCCGAAAAAGATTTACCGGGTGATGGCGGTTCAGTTGGCCGGCAGGAAATTTACCAGCAGTAAAGAGTAATAAATATAAATGTTGAAAAAGCGATTGAGCAACAAAGCAGTCACCAAAAAACAATAGGAGAAAACCTACATGCCAGTCGAAATTCCAAAAGATAAATGGCCCGGATCCGTCCGGGAAGTGACAATCGGGGCAACCGCGGCAGACGGGGGCACCCGTACCTCGGTTGTGACCATTGGCGGCGAAAAAGCGATGCCTTTTATGCACTTCGAGAGCGAATCGCCGCACAGCCCCATCATCGCCCTGGAAATCAGAGACCATCGTCCGGATGATTGGTCGGACTTGCTGATGGAAAAATGGGGCGAGGTGTTGGATGATCCCGGCCGTTGGGCTAAGGCCGCTGAGGCGGCTGGCGCTCATATGCTCCAATTGACTCTCAGCCTGACCGATCTGGATGGCAATCCGACCACACCAGAAGCTGCTGTGACGGCAGTCAAAGCTGTTTTGGGCGCCAGCGGTTTACCCCTGGCTGTTTTTGGGCCCGGGCAGGCTGAACTGGATAACGAATTGCTGGTTGCCGTTGCTGAAGCGACCAAAGGCGAACGCCTGTTGTTGGGGATCTGTGAGGATAAGAATTATCGTACCATCGTGGCAACCGCCATGGCGAATAACCACCTGGTCAGCGCCCGTACGGCGATGGATGTCAATCTTGCCAAGCAGCTCAATATCCTGATCAGTGATATGGGTCTGCCACTCGATCGCATCATCATGGATCCAACTACCGGGGCATTGGGCTACGGGATTGAATACGGTTATTCTGTGATGGAGCGTTTGCGCCTGGCGGCTTTGCAGGGCGACGCCATGACCCAATTGCCTATGCTGGTGACACCCGGGGCTGAAACCTGGAAAGCCAAGGAATCGAAGGTTGGCGAAGGCGTACCCGAATCGTGGGGGGAATGGGAAGAGCGGGCGATCAATTGGGAAACTCTGACCGCAGTGGCGCTGGTCGAATCCGGCGCAGATATCGTGGTCCTGCGCCACCCGGACAGCGTCAAGCGCGTCCAGGCCGTTATCGATGACTTAATGACCGTCCCTCAGGCGGCCTAAAGAGAATTGGAGACACACCATGGCCCTTTCTGGTATTCAAATCTATAAGCTTCTCCCCCGGACGAACTGCAAAGAATGCGGGTTCCCGACCTGCCTGGCATTCGCTATGAAGCTGGCTGCCAAACAGGTCGAGTTGTCGGCCTGCCCTTACGTCAGCGACGAATCGAAAGCCCAGCTGGCAGAATCCTCAGCTCCGCCCATCCGGCTGGTTTCTCTGAAATCCAACGGCTATGAAGTCAAAGCCGGGAATGAAGTCGTATTATTCAGGCACGAAAAAACCTTCTACAATATGCCGGGCCTGTTTATCCACCTCGACGATGCGGAAGATCCTGCTGCTCTGCAGGACCAGGTGGCTGCGGCAGATCGTTACAGCACCAATTATGTCGGGATGGACTTAAAACTGGACGGTTTCGCGCTTGAATCTTCCAGTGGTAAACCGGATCAATTCGCTGCCGCGATAAAGGCTGTCCGGTCGAAAAGCAAGCTTCCGTTGATCCTGATTAGCAAAGACCCGCAGGTGATCGAAGCCGGTCTGAGCGCTCTGGAGGGTGAAACCGCCCTGATTTATTCTGCTGACAGTTCGAATTGGGAGGCCATGGCCTCCCTGGCAAAGCAGCATAAAGCTGCCCTGGCTGTAACCGGTGCCAGCCTGGATGAACTGGCTGACATGACGGAAAAGATCCAGTCTAAAGGCGTTGAAGACCTGGTTTTAGATCCTGCCATGCCCAATCTGAGCGCGCAGCTGGCTGCCAGCACTCAGATCCGACGGCTGGCGATCAAGAAGAATTTCCGGTCACTGGGTTTCCCGCTGATTGCTTTCCCCGAATCCGCTGAAGCGGCTGCACAAGCGATCGCGAAATACGCCGGTTTCGTAGTTTTGGATCAATTTACGCCAGCGCTGGCTTATCCTTTGCTGGTGCTTCGCCAGAATATCTACACCGACCCACAAAAACCGATCCAGGTTCAGCCGGGCATTTACGAGATCAATAATCCCACCGGCGACAGCCCGGTTCTGGTCACGACCAACTTCTCGATCACCTATTTCTCGGTCGCCAATGAGGTGGAGAGCTCCGGCCAGGCCGCCTGGCTGTTGGTGACAGATGCGGAAGGTATGAGCGTGCTGACCGCCTGGGCGGCCGGCAAGTTCGATGCCGAGCGGATCGCAAAAGCCGTCAAGCAATTCAATGTCGCTGACAAGATCAACGAAAAACGGATCGTTTTACCGGGGCATGTTGCGGTGCTTTCCGGGGAACTCGAGGGCGAACTGCCCGGTTGGGATATCCGGGTAGGCCCCGCGAGGCGATCGATCTGCCTAAGTTTATGAAAGCCGCCCTTTAGGCTCGGATGACGGAAGGTCATCTCGGCAGGCATGGCAGAACATACGGTAACCTTCGATATTGGCAGCCAGCCGGTCCGGGTTCCGACAGGCACTCTCCTGTCGGAAGCGGCTGACCTGGCTGGAATCGATATTTTTCAACCTTGCGGAGGGCAGGGCCGCTGCGGCCGGTGCACGGTCAAGATAAACTCTGGTACCGTGCGCCGGCGCAGCACTTTGCGCCTCTCCGCTGATGCTATCGCGGATGGCTACGCCCTGGCCTGCCAGACCGTTGTAGAAGATGATCTGGTGGTCTCGGTCCCACCTCAGGAGAAGATCGAACGACAGCTTACCAGCGATCGAACCGCCTCCGAAGTGACCGTGCCGCCGGACTATGCATACAGCCAATCCCAAACGGTCCAGCGGGTGAATTTGTCGCTTTCCCCGCCCAGCATGGACGACCAGACAGATGATTGGTCCCGGCTGCAGATTGCCTTGCGCCAGCAGGCCAACCTTGGCAAAGTGCGGGTTTCGTTGCCTTTGTTGCGAGAAATGGGACAGGTTTTACGCGACGGCAACTGGCAGGTAACTGCTTACTTGGAGCTGGAAGCCTGGGATTGCCCGGAGTGCCCGGCGCGATTGATCGATCTGCGCCCGGGGAATTGTTCCGAACAGGACGTTTTATTGGGAATAGCCATCGATATCGGCACGACCACGGTTACAGTCTGGCTGGTTGACCTTGTGAGCGGTAAAGTCCTTGGACAGGCTTCCGAATACAACGGCCAGATTGCCCGGGGGGAGGATGTCATTTCGCGGATCATCTACGCCAGTAAGAACGGCGGTTCACACGAAATGAAAAACCGGGTCATCACAACGATCGATGCCTTGGTGGAGCGTTTGTGCAAGCGGGCTAAAGCCAGCCCGCAGGATATTTACAAGGCTACGATTGCCGGAAACAGCACCATGATCCACCTGTTTCTGGAGATCCCGGCCGCAAGTATCCGCCTGGCGCCTTTTGTAACTGCCGTCAACCAGGTGCCCAGCCTTAAAGCCGGTGAAGTTGGATTGAATATCCATCCCGAAGCGGTTGTGGACTGCCTGCCGGGAGTCGCCAGCTACGTGGGCGCCGATATCAGCAGCGGCGTGCTTTCATCCAGCCTGGATACGACCCAGGAACTGACATTGTTCCTGGATGTGGGCACCAACGGAGAAACGGTGCTCGGCACGCATGAATGGCTGGTGACCTGCGCCTGTTCCGCCGGCCCGGCGTTTGAAGGCGCAGGCGTGCAGCATGGTATGCGCGCCACTCGCGGGGCGATTGAAGAAGTCTGGGTCAACGGTGATAGCTATGAACCCTCGATCCGGGTGATCGGCAATGTGAAACCGCGCGGCGTCTGCGGCAGTGGGCTGATTTCCTTGCTGGCTGAGTTGTTTATGACTGGTGTGGTGGATAAAGCCGGTGGAGTCAAAGTCGAACTGGACACCCCCCGCACGCGTATGGGTGAAAGTGGGCCCGAATATGTGATCGTATGGGCTGACGAAAGCGAAACTGGGCAGGATATCGTCCTGACTCATGTGGACATTGATAATCTGCTGCGCGCCAAGGCGGCTATCTATGCTGGTTTTACCGTGTTAGCGGAGAGTGTTGGCGTTCCGCTGGAGACCGTCGAGCAGGTCTTGATCGGCGGATCGTTTGGTAAATATATCAATGTTGAAAAAGCGGTTGAGATTGGCTTGCTGCCCGATATGGAATGGAGCCGTTTTCGCTTCTTGGGGAACACTTCTGTGTTGGGGGCCTATTATGCCCTGCTCGACCGCCAGGCCCGTACGCGTGTCAAGGAGATCGCCGCCAGGATGACCTATATCGAACTCTCGGCGGATAATTCTTTCTACGACGCGTTTATGTCGGCAATGTTCTTGCCTCATACCGACCTGAACCGCTTCCCGAATGTGGCGGCGGAGATTAATCAGTGAGGATCGATTTGACCAGCAATCCCGGTCGAAACCATCCTTAGTCAAGTACAAGCAAAGGAGACCAGTCATGTATATCATTGGTGAGAATATTCATATCATCTCAGACAAGGTCAAAGAAGCTCTTAAAGAGAAGAACGCCGCCTTCTTCCAGGATCTGGCTGTCCGGCAGGTTGAAGCCGGCGCGCAAGCGCTGGATCTTAATATGGGACCGCGCAAAAAAGACTGGGAAGAGATTTTTCCCTGGATGGTGGAAACAGTCGAGGCTGTCGTCGATGTACCTTTGAGCTTCGATAGCACCAATATTTTAGGGATTGAAGCCGGCCTGAAGAAAGTAACCAAAGCCCAACCGATCATAAACTCCACTTCAGCAGAGGCGGAGCGCCTGGAAAAAGTTCCCTTGCTGGCGAAAAAGTACAATACCCGCCTGATCGCCCTAACTATGGGCAAAAGCGGCATCCCTGTCGCCGCGGATGAGCGCGTTAATATTGCCCTGGAAGCTTTGATCCCCCGCATGCTGGAAATCGATTTCCCCATCACCGATTTGATCATCGATCCGCTGGTTCTGACCGTGTCCGGCTGCCAGGAATACTGCCCGCATCTGATCGAAACGGTCCGGACCCTGGAATATGCCTGGGATCCGCCGCCTGCGATCTCGGTCGGCCTTTCGAATGTGTCCAATGCCGTCCCGCGGGAAAACCGCCCGCTGATTAACCGGGTCTACTGCGCCATGTTGATGGGCGTCGGGCTGCAGATGATGATCGCCGATCCTTTTGATGATAAACTTAAAGAAACCGTGCGCATCATCGAAGAGCGGGATGACAGCACACCGGTAGGCCGCCTGTATCTCAAGATTGCTGACCGGATCGCCGCAATGGAAGAACCGACCGTCGAGGATGTGGATCTCAGCGATCCGGAACAAGACGCAATCTGGAAGACGGTTCAGATCCTGCTCAATAAAGTCATTTACGCGGATGCTTATCTCGGGCAGTCTGCGATGGCTTAGTTTGTAGCTGGTAGTCAGATTGACGCTATTTGCCGATCGTCGGTAAGTTGGTAGGTCAATTCGCATCACGAATGGAGGAACATCATGCCTGGTTTCACCCCTGGTCGCCGCTGGCAACCGCCATTTTTACCGTTTAAAAAGGAACCCTTTGGGCGGCGCTTGCTTGCGACCGTCGAGAAGGCTGTCAAAGGACCAATGTTCGGATGCCGGATGTGTGGCAACTGTTTGCTGCAGGAAACGGCTTTCATATGCTCAATGGAGTGCCCCAAGGGAATCCGCAATGGCCCCTGTGGCGGGTCGCGGGAAGAAGGCTGCTACGTCGACGATACCCGGCCCTGCATCTGGTACCAGATCTACGATCGGGCGTTTAAGATGGGCCGTGAAGAGATGCTATTAGAAGTGCTGCCTCCATTGGACTGGGAAAAGGTCGGTACGGAGACATGGGGTGACGTGGTCGACCAGGTTAAAAAGGTGGGCGTCAAGAATGTGACAACCGGGATGCTTTCGCGCGAACCGGCCCGGCGCACAGAGACCTGGGACTCGGTTTTTCGCCCGGTGCGCCAGCCTGACTGGTGGGAAGGCGATTCCGAATACCATCCACCGGCCTATACCGAACCGGCTTCCGAACTGGAGCGCCGGCTGAAGGCCGGAGAGTTCGTGGTCACCTCGGAGGTTGCCCCGCCGATGACGACCGCCACAGGGAAACTGCTCAAGAATATCGAGATGATCAAGCCATACGTGGCTGCCATCAACTTCACCGACGCGCCTTCAGCCACGCCGCGCATGTCCAGCTGGGCCTGCAGCACGATGGCGATCCAGGCCGGGGCCGAACCGGTCATGCAGATTGCTGCCCGCGACCGTACTCGTACGGGTTTGCAGGGTGAGGTTATCGGCGCCAATGGTTTAGGGATCCGTAATATCCTGTGCCTGTCTGGTGACAGCATGGCCATGGCTCCCAGCCCGCGCGGCCGGATGGACATCGTCGATATCGATTCGATCCAGATGCTGTGGATCTTGCGGCGCATGCGAGATGAAAACAAGTATCTCGACGGGCGCAAAATTAAGTTCCCGCCGATGTATTTTCTGGGGGCGGCCGCTTCACCCTTCGCTTCGGAACCGCGCTTCCAGGCTATTCGCGAACATAAGAAAGTCAATGCCGGGGCGCAGTTTTTCCAGACGAACCTGGTCTTCGATCCGGACGGTCTCGAAGTCTGGTTGGAGGCCCTGGAAAAACGCAATATCCACGACAAAGTGTATGTACTGATCGGGATCACCCCGCTCAAGAACCTGCGCATGGCCCAGTACATGCATAATGAAGTTCCCGGAGTAACCATCCCGGAGAAGCTACTCAAGCGGATGGAGGCTGCCGGGGATGGCGCTGAAGAAGAGGGTGTGACGATCGCCCTGGAATTGATCGAAGCAATCAAGCGTAAACCGGGCGTGAATGGTATTCACCTGATGGCGGTTGGCTGGGAGGAGATCGTACCCCGAATCGTCACGGAAGCGGGCCTGCTGCCGCCCGAGTTTGTCGCCCCTGAGCCTAAGGCGCCTGCTAAGGCGAAAACCGCCTCTTGAAATGGAGCCTATCCAGTTAGAAAAAAAGGATTTACTCAGCCCGAAGAAAATCATGTAGGTGAAATGGATGTGTGTGGCGGGCGGCCGCCCGCCACACACATCAAAATTTGGGAGATTTCTTCGAATGTGATTTTGTCAAGGTAGTTACAATAATAAATTTTTCTTGGAGGAAAGCATGGCAGAACGTAAGAAATTGACCTTGCCCAAGTTATTCAAAAAGGTCAAAGACGGCCAACCGATCACCTGGCTGACCTGCTACGATTATCCAACCGCATACTTGCAGGAACAGGCTGGCATTGACATGATCCTGGTGGGGGATAGTTTAGGGATGACGATGCTGGGTTATGACAGCACCCTGCCGGTGACCATGGACGACATGATCCGGCATACTCAGGCGGTCAGGCGAGGCTCACCGAATGCTTTCTTGATCGGCGATATGCCCTATATGAGTTACCAGCCGAGCGTTGAAACCGCAATTCGTAATGCCGGGCGTTTTATGGCTGAAGCCAGCTGTGACGGCATCAAGCTGGAAGGCGGCGCCGAAATGGCGGACCGGATCGGCGGGATCGTCAAAGCCGGCATCCCGGCCATGGGGCATCTCGGCCTGACCCCGCAAAGCGCCAGCGCTCTGGGCGGTTTTCGGGTCCAGGGAAAAGGCGCTCTTCAAGCCAAGAAGATTGTGGATGATGCCAAGGCCCTCGAAGATGCCGGAGCATTCGCCATTCTGCTGGAAATGGTGCCAGACCGTTTGTGCAAGCTGATCACAGAGCGAGCCGAAAATTGTTTCATCATGAGTCTCGGTTCCGGCCCACACGCACACGGGCAGCTATTGATCTATCACGATATGTTTGGTTTATATCCCAAATTTAAGCCGCGCATGGCCAAAGTGTTTGGCGAGGCCGGCCAGGTGATCTTAAATGGTCTGAAAGAATATGTAGAGGAGGTATCCAACCAGAGTTTCCCTCAACCGGAGAACTGGTTTGGTATGCCCGATGAAGAATACGAAGAACTGCTTGGCTTGCTAGAAAAGTAATCCAAGGCAAAGGATGATTTGAATGAGCCACGTGACAAACAGGTCCTGAACCTCGCTGCAACGTGGCTCAATGCATTTGCGGCAGGATGCAAACTTGGGATTGAGAATGGAGGCGAAAATGTTGCAGGATCGAAAACTCCGAAGTTTATTGAAAATTCCTAACGAACGGCTCGATGTAATTAACCAGGTTTTGCTGGATCCGGATATGGATGTGGTTAACCGGTTCTTGGAGGTCGTGGAGAAATATGGCACGCCAGATGAAATCAATCGCAAAGCAGAAGAAGCCCGCCAACTTCCGGCCCTGAAGGACAGGGTTGCCCGCATCAATTCAGCTTATCTGGAGGATTTGGAATGGTTGCAAGCCAAAAGAGACGAAGGCGCTTTTATCAGCATAGATGATTATCGCCGCAAGCTGTTAGGGGATGGCTATAACCGGAGCGCGTTTAATGAGGATTATGCGGTCACGCTGGAAGTCAGCGCAGCCCAGTACTTCCCCTGGATCCGGCCGGCGGCTGAGCGGGCTATACGCCAGGGTAGCCTGCTGCCGGGCCGTTTTATCCGGGTTCGTAAGATGAAAGAACAGGAGCAGGATGGCGACCTGCCAGCCATGTTGGCGGCGATGGAGATTATCGGAGCCAGCGTGGTCGATACTCTGGACACCAAAGGAACCGATGGGTCGAACGTCCATCTGGGCGGCCCGGATACGATTACGGGTTATTTCGGCGGAGTGGGAGAGCCAAACGAATACGCGCTCAAGTGGCTGGATGAATTGCTCTATTACTACACCGAATACGGCATCCGGCAGGTGCTGAATGTCAACCCCGGCACCGTTTTGCTGGGTTATTTGCTTTACCGGCTGGGCGTCAACATTCAATTCAAAATTTCGGTATTTATGGGGAATGACAATCCTTACGCCGGGCTGTGGACCATCATGGGAGCCAAATTGTTTGCGCGGGATGACGGCACTTCACCCCTGATTGGTTTCAACTGGAGCAATTCTGTCAATAACGAAACGATGGAGATCACTTCCCAATTCCGCAAAGCGCTCGGGTTTGAGCAAGTGATCCGGTTTGAGCACCACATCACCGAGACCTGGAAACATATTGTTCGTCAGCCTTACAACCGCAGATCCGAACTGGTTGAAATTGCCGATCATGTGGCTAATATCTCGGCCAAACACGAGGGCGGCGAGCCGGAAGTCGAACAGACCCTGGAGCATCCTTCCGACATTCTGGATTATTTCCGGGATAAGGAAGAAGTGATCGCCGCGGGCGACTGGGACTGTTTACAGATGAATTTTATGGACAAGCTGGATGCCGTCTCCCATACTGCTGAGGCGCTGACCCGCCACAATCTGGCCTTTATCGCCGCCAGGAACCTGCACCATCGCTAGCGCTCGCTGAGACGCGAAAAAAGCCGCCCGACGATCTGGTCGAGCGGCTTTGTATTTAATGGTTTTTGGTTGATTCTGGGATACCATCCCAGAAAATCTCAACGAGCGAAGCTATGTGTGGATATAGTCAGATATTAAACATGTACAATCGCACCATTGTCATATTTATTGTCGATCATGCTTAGGATCTTGCCGGCGACGTTGTCCGGTTCCTGGACGTAGCCGTTCTGTTTGGCCTGTCTGAACCGCTCTGCGGAGGCAAATTCATCGGTCGATTTCGAGCGGGTAATTTTTTGCATGGTGGTCTCCACCATGCCGGGGCTGATGGCGATGACCTCAAAGCCGTTCTCCCGATCCTGCTGTTCGACCCCAACAGCTCTGGTGAACATGTCAATCCCCGCTTTGGCAGTACTGTAAACGCTGGCGCCTTGCATTGGGTTGGAGCCGGCGCCGGAGGTAATAAAGACGATTTTCTTGCGGACATCGAGCCCGGCGAATGCGCGCATAAAGGCTGAGGTGAGCACCATGGGGGCAATCAACCCAACCCGGATGTGAGCATCAATCTCCTGACTGTTGCAAGCCTCAATCGATTTTAATGGTTCTAGCAGCGAAGCGTTATTCACCAGGCAAAGAAAATCAAACTCATGCCGATTGACAATCGCTGCGGCCTGATCCACAAGTTGATCGATTTCGGTCGTGTTGGACAGATCAAAGCGGATGTGGTGATAATTCGATGAGGTCAGTTTATTGGATTGGCTTCTGGCAACCCCGAGCACGGTTTGGCCTTGTTCTAATAACGCCTGGGCCAGTGTTTCGCCAATACCTCGTGAGGTACCGGTGATCAAATAGAATCCATTCTCCATCCCAAAACTCCTTTCCGGGTGTATTTTATTTGGGCTTAAATATGAAGTAAAGCCAAAATAGGTATGTTTGGCGGCATTTGCCACACACCCAAATCTGGGACTCTCCCACAGAGTTTCCTGGAGAGCCCAAATCGGGTTTAGTTGGATACAGTTCGTTATAAGATGGAATGGATGATCTCGCCAACTGCCTGGTAAACCGGATTACGCTCATCGACCTCGATCAGCGGCCGGGCGCTGAACTCAAAACTGGTCAATTCCGCATTGGCGGGGACGACGCCGATCAGGGGGATATCCAGACTGTCGATCCGCGCCTGAAGGGGCGGCGGGATCTCGCCCGCCATCCGGTTTAAGATCAGATAGGCGTTTTCGATATTGATTTCCAGATCGTTGCGAAAACCGGCGATCCTCTCAGCTGCTACGATCCCGCGCTGGCTGGGATCAGTCACAATCAGGAGGTGCTGGACGTCGCGGGTGGTGCGCCGGGATAGATGCTCCATGCCGGCTTCGTTGTCGATGACGACATAGCTGTAGTTCTTACTGATCGCATCGATCACTTCGCGTAAATTGTGGTTGACGGCGCAGTAGCAGCCCTGTCCTTCCGAACGGCCCATGGCGATCAGATCGACCTGTTCGCCTTCAGCCAGGGATGAACGGATTTCATAATCCAGGTAATCGCGCTTGCTCACACCGCCGGGCAGCACGCCCATGGCGGCGCCGCCCTGTACCAGTGAGGTTTTGACTTGAGTGAGCATGTCTTCGCGAATATCGCCTACCGTCCATTCCAGTTCGAGGCCGAGCACCATATTCAGGTTGCTGCTCGGATCGGCATCGATGGCCAAAACTGAACCGGGAAAATTTTTGGTGAGATATTTGATCACCATTGCGGCGACGGTGGTTTTACCAACGCCGCCTTTACCAGCGAGTGCGATTGTGGTCGTCATTGTGTGCGCTTACCTTTCCAGTAATTGTAACTGCTCAGCTTATGCCCGGAATTTATGGCGAAAAGGTCGTGCGTGGGGGCGTACGCCCCCACGCACGACCTTTTCGCCAATATTTCAGGCGGGTTGAATTTCCGACAACAGGGCCGCCCCGATGCTTTCAGCGGCTTCTTTTAAGCTCGGAACGTGGTCATACACCGGGATGCCAAGCCGGTCGGCCTCCTGCACGGCCAGGTCGGCCGGCAAGTAGCCCAGCACTGGCAGTCCGGGAGTCTCTGTTTCCAGGAAATCGTGCTCTTCCTGGTTGCGGACTTTGTTGCCGACCAGCCACAGGCGGGTGAGACCAATATCCGCTGCCAGGGATTTGATCTGGCGAGCGGTCCCCAGGCTCCTGCGGGTAGGTTCAACCACAACGATCATGGCGTCAACAAAATCTACAGTTGCTCGCCCCAGGTGTTCCACACCGGCGTACATATCCAGCATCAGCACGTCGTCTTTGCGGAATAACAGGTGGGTAAAAAGTGTTTTCAGCATGGCGCTTTCGGGACAGATGCAGCCGGACCCACCCAGATCAACTGAACCCATCTCAAGCAGGCGAACGCCGCGATGCTGAACACTGAAGCGCTCAGGGATATCATCCACGCGCGGATTGAGCGTGAAAAACCCGCCGATCGTGCCCGGCTTGGCGCCGGTCCGTTCTTCGATCAGCTCGTCCATTTCGGCAATCGGGTGTAACCGGGCGCGCAGTTCATCCGGGAAACCCAGGGCGCCGGCCAGACAGGGGGATGGGTCCGCATCGACTGCCAGTACATCCCGGCCGCGATCTGCGTAAACTTGAGCCAGTAACGCGGTTAATGTGGTTTTACCAACACCGCCTTTTCCAGTAATCGCCAGTTTCATTCGTAATCCCTTCAGTGTGTAGTCTCACGACCTGGTTGCTTTAACCGGCAGCCAGGCTGGTTGAGTGTTCTAAAACATTTTCGCGCGCAAGCGCGGTCCTTCGGCTGTATCTTCGATTTCGTATCCGGCAGACTGGATCTGGTCACGCAAGCGATCAGCATCCTGCCAGCGCTTTTCACGCCGGGCGATTTGCCGTTGGGCCAGCAGATCTTCGATCTCGCTCGTGATATGCGTATCGGCAGGCTGCCAATCGGCCAGGCCCAATCCTAATACCTGATCGATGAACAACAGGGTTGCTTTTTTGGTCGCGGCCGGCAAAGCGCTGCGAGCCATGTCCCAGGCGACTGCCAGGGCCCGCGGCAGGTTCAGGTCAGCGTTGATCTGCGCCTGGAATTGATCGACCGTACCTTCGTCCACGACGCCTGGCGAACCCCATTCGTACGTCAGGGAGCGCAGGCGTTCCAGCGCGGTATGCGCTCCGGACAGACTCTCCCAATTGAAACTTAACTTGGAACGATAGTGGGCGCTCAGACAGAAGAAGCGGTAATCCAGGGGATCGTAACCGCGGTCAATGAGCGACTGCAGCCGTAAGAATTCACCCGAGGATTTTGCCATTTTGGCTTCATCCAGCTGCAAAAAATACCCATGCATCCAGAAATTGGCCAGGCGAGTACGATAGCAGGCCTCGGTCTGGGCGATCTCGTTGGGATGGTGAACGGTAATATGATCTTCGCCGCCGCAGTGGATATCGAAGAACGGGCCCAGATATTTGGCAGACATCGATGAGCATTCGATATGCCAGCCCGGGAAACCTACTCCCCAAGGGCTATCCCATTCCATCTGGCGCTGCTGGCCGGGCGGGCTGAATTTCCACAGGGCAAAATCGGTAGGATTGCGTTTCTCGCCGACTTCGACCCGGGCGCCAGCCTGCAAGCCCTGGATATCAAGCCGTCCGAGGTGGCCATAATCCGCTAACCGGGAGGTATCGAAATAGATCCCATCGGAGGTGCGGTAGGTGTAACCATTCGACTCAATACAAAGAATCGTTTCGATCTGTTCTTGAATGTGATCGGTCGCCCGGCACCAGATATCCGGTGGAAGAATATTCAGGCGCTGGAGATCATCCTGAAAAGCTTTCGTATAGAAGTCGGCGATCTCCCAGGCGCTTTTACCAGTGCGACGGGAGCCTTTCTCCATTTTGTCCTCACCGGAATCGGCATCGGATACCAGGTGTCCGACATCGGTGATGTTCATAACATGATGGATGGTATAGCCGTTAAACGCCAGGGTCCGGCGGAGTAAATCCTCGAAGATATAGGTCCTGAGGTTGCCGATATGCGCATAGTCATATACGGTCGGTCCGCAGGTATATAATCCCACTTCATTCCCTTGAAGGGGTTGAAACGCCCTCGTGGTGCGGCTGTAGGTATCGTAAAGTCTCAGCGCCATGGTTTGTATTTTACCGTAAGTTGATTTACTCAACTGCGATCTGGCGATTCAGCCAGACGCCAACGATCACCACAACAACCGAGAGTACTCCAAAAAATACCATCAGGTTGGTCGTGCCCGGATCAGAGGGTGGGGGCGTTGGGACAGGCGTCCCGGTGGGACGCGGCGTGCGGGTTGGCGGCTTACCCTGCGGTACTTCGGTAGACTCGGGTTGGGCTGGTTCGGCAATTTCATTTGGCGTAGAGGTCGGTTGCGGCATTGTTTCGATTGCCTGGCTGAGGATGGGCGTTGGGGCATGCAGCGGGGCTGCACTTACATCGACCTGGAGGGTTTGCAGCGTCTCACCGGGGGTATATATATCAATCAACCCATTGGCGACCTCAAGAAAACCTGATTCTCCAGTGGCTAGATTGGCCGTCCGAAAATCGACCAGGGCAGCGACATTGATCCCTGAAATGGTGACCTGCTCCGGTGTGAATGAAATCGCCGCACCCGGCGCGATTCCGATCGCCAGATCCTGAGGATCCTGATAAGCAATGGTCAGCATACGTTCCCAGCTATTGGTTTGCAAGCCACGTGGTTCGATATTGGCCTGGATAAACCCCAGGCCCGGCTGCGGAGCATAGCGCCCGGCCGAGAAAACCCAAGGTTCTGCATCCATACTTTGGTTGGAAATAAATTGTTTGCCCAGAAAGGCAGCGCCGGTTTTATCCGCCAGAATCGGCGTCCCTGCTAGCCAGCTGCTCTGGATGTCCATCAGGGTCTCTAACTGGATCTGGGCAGTATCCGACCCGGTAAGAATGATCCCGGTGATAGTTGGATCGATATTGACCGGATCACTCGTGTCCGCCGGTACGATAATCTGCCGGTGAGGTACTTCCAGCATCTGGCTGATCGCTTGAATATCCTGTTGCGCGTTCTGGATATCTGCGTAGCCGGCTGCCAGGATCAGGATATTGGCATTCTGCCCACCGCTCAAATTGGTGAAATTCGTCAGCACATCCAAACCGGAGGCATCCTGGGGTAAATTGGAAGTGAGCAGAATGGTTCCCGCCCCGGCCGGGAGCAGTAGTTGATCGAATTGGCGGGTAAATCGATCTGGGTAGGCTGCCAGTGAGCTTTGGCGCTGATCCAGATCATAGGTTGTGCTTCCGGGAGGAATCAATTGCAGCAGTACATTCCGAAGCCCGATCAGGTTCGTGCCTGGCTGGTATATGACGCCGTTCGCGGCCTGATAGGTCTGTGCGTCCAGTATCGCGACAACCGAATTTCCGAAGAATCCTTGCATTTGGTGATCTTCGATTAATTCAAAGCCTGTACTGACCTCGATTCCAATCCCGATCTGCGGGTTGTCCGGACCTGTAATAGCATTCAAAAGGCGTCCCAACCGGTTTTGGCTGAAAGGAGCCGTCTCCAGAACAGCCTGTTCGGGAAAGATTCCGATTCCGCCTGATCCGGGTTCTTCCCCCGAAAAGATCGCTCCGAAAGTCAATGCCTGGGCTGGGCCAAATTTAGGTCGAAAGCCGCGCAGGAATCTCGTCGAGAATAAGTTACCAGGTCCGCGCAGGATCGAACCAGACTGATAGGCTGCTACCAACTCGTGATTGAGTTCCGTTCCTTGGAGCACCTCCAGGATCGATTGCGCGTTGTTTTGCAGGAAATAGATCCCGTCAGGATTGGTCGCGAATTCACTCAGAGGGGGAGAAGCCAGTGCATCCTTGTGAGTGACGACGGGGACCAGAACGGCCGAACAGGATACTGGCGGGGTTAATTTGGCCCGGCAACCTGCTTCTATCTCCTGGCGTTGCTGTTCAGCGCTGTCCAGCTGAGCAGCGTGTTCTGCATCGGTAATTGAGCTGGGATTCGATCCAAGCCCAAGCGGTAGCACGGTGATTCGGACTGAATCCAGGTTATAAGTTATCGCCCTGGTTTGTAAGGCGGCGTAGAACGATTCCTGCGGTTGGTTGAAACCGCCGCCGGTCACGACTAGGTGCCTGGGGTAACTTGCCTGGCCAAGAACGAAACTGGTTGAAAGTGTTACCACCAGGATGGCAGTGATGATCCAGGCGAGGCGGAATAATTTCATGCAATTCCTCTTGATGATTGGCGCAATAAATGGCTGAGTGGCGAGCGCAACGATATTAATTGTAATCTTATTTCAACAATCTAAGGTGAAAGGGACTTTAGGAAATGCCCTGCATTCAAGCGAAGAGGTGAGCGTGACAGTGTCCAGCTACGCTCATTCCTGGCGGTTGGTACATTCCGCAGACTGTGTGCACGAAAATGGTGTAGATAATTATTTTTGGTGTTCGCTTTATGCGGCCTCAGCTTCACAAAGCGAACACCAAATAACCAAACATTGGATGCAACCCGCAGACTTCAGGCAGCGGTCAAAATATGGGTGATGATGGTAGCGCCGCTGCCGCCTATATTCTGTGTCATGCCGATGCGGGCATTCTCGATCTGGGTCTCACCGGCTTCGCCGCGTAACTGCTGGCAGGCTTCCACAATCTGATAGATTCCGGTAGCGCCGACCGGATGTCCACGGGCTTTTAACCCACCGCGGGTTGCGATTGGAATGCTTCCTCCCGGTCGGATTTCTCCATCCAGGCCAAGCCTGGGGGCCTGGCCGCGCTCGGCGAAGCCGCAGGCTTCCAGAGACAGGGCAGACATAATGGAGAAAGCGTCGTGCAGTTCAAAAAAATCGATCTCGCGGCTGGTGACGCCAGCTTGCGCATAGGCACTTCGGGCCGATTGGCGGGCAGCAGCTAATGAGACCGGATCACTGCGGTCGTGGACTGCCAGGGTATCCGTTGCAGCAGTCGAAGCTGCGATCCGAATTGCCGGGTGAGGTAAATTAGGTACCTGGCTGGCGGGCACGATCACCAACGCGGCGCTTCCGTCCCCAATCGGGGAGGCGTCCAGCAAGTTAATGGGACTGGCGATCATCCGGGCGCGCTGGTAATCGCTTTCTGTGATTGGGTCCCGCAGGCGGGCAAATGGATTGTGTACAGCGTTGGCATGGGCATTGATGGAAAATGGGGCGAAGTCGGTATGTTTCCAGCCAAATTCGTACAGGTAGCGCTTCATAATTAACGCATTAATCGCCACAAACGATACACCTTGAAAGGCTTCGTAGTCCGCATCCGCGGCGGTCGCCAGGGCGGCGGTCGTCTCCACACCTTTCGTTTCGGTCATCTTTTCTACACCCATGGCAATGGCAGAATCAAGTTCACCGGACCCGACAGCCATGATGGCCAATCTTAACGCAGCTGCCCCGGAACCACAGGCTGCTTCGATCTTGAAGGCCTCAATGTTTTTCAGTCCGACCCAATCGCCGACCAGCGAGCCCAATTGTTCCTGCTGTACGAGCGTTCCAGACAGCATATTGCCAATAAAGAGACCATCAACGGTTTCACGCCGGGCATCAAGCATGGCGGCAAACAGTGCTTCACCGGCAATTTCCCGAAGCGATTTGTCCCATTGCTCGCCTACGGGCGTTTGCCCGATGCCAATTATCGCCAGTTCGCGCATATTTTCCTTTCAGCCCATGGCTATGATCTTTGCTAAGTCCTTTTACTTAGAAAAGTGATTGTAATGTTCATTTTTGTGCGGCGAAGCCGCACAAAAATGAACATTACATTTGCTCTTTTTCCTAAAGGTGTTTAGCGAGAGAACCACTTTGCTAACCATGGAATATGGTTGTCGAGCGGCGCTGCGTGCCATGCTCGATTCTATCGATCAGGACTCTCAGAAGCTATCAAAACGCTTACAGGCAGCAATTCCGGGCGGTTACCAGGCATATGCTTCAGGCGCTTCGCCGCCTGGGCCAGGCCAGATCTTATCCAATCTCTCTATAAGGTCGCTCGAAAGCTCGATCTCGAGCGCTCGCAGGCTGCCTTCTAACTGCTCGAGTGTGCGCGGGCCGATGATCGGCGCTGTGACCGTCGGGTTGTGCAAAAGCCAGGCCAGGGCGACGTCGGCCGGCTGCTCCCCAATTTCCGCACACAGGCTCTCATAAGCCTCCAGTTGATCGTGATAATTTTCTATGGCTTCCTGGGCGCGTTCGGATGCCCGCCGGCCCTGTGCCTGTTTGTGAAGCGCTCCGCCCAGGATCCCACCCGCTAATGGGCTCCAGGGGAGGATGCCGATCCCCAGCTCCCGGCAGGCCGGGATTACTTCCAGTTCGATTGTTCTGGCATTCAGGTTATACAGACTCTGTTCGGATACTAACCCCATGAAATTGCGATTGCTGGCTGCCCACTGGGCCTGCACCAGGTGGTGTCCGGCAAAATTGCTGCTGCCGACGTAGAGCACTTTACCTTGCTGGACCAACAACTCCATCGCCTGCCAGATTTCTTCCCAGGGTGTGGATCGGTCAACATGGTGCATCTGGTAAAGATCGATATGGTCGGTTTGCAACCGGCGCAAACTTTCCTCACAGGCTTTACGGATATGGTAGGCTGATAAGCGCCGCTCGTTGGGACCTTCGCCCATGCGCCCGAAAACTTTGGTTGCCAGAACGATCTGATCGCGGCGACCGCCGCCCTGGGCCAGCCAGCGCCCGATGATCGATTCTGTAACGCCTTCACCCAATTTCCGGCCATATACATTAGCGGTATCAAAGAAATTTATTCCCACCTCCAGAGCCCTGTCCATAATTTCATAACTATCTTCTTCCGTGGTTTGCGGGCCGAAATTCATGGTTCCGAGGCATAACTGGCTGACGAGGCATCCAGTCCTTCCCAGAGTCGTAGTTTTCATCTTTCTTCCTTTCTGCGGTAAAATAGATTGTCCCCGAATTATAAACCAAGCAGGGGAGCAATCGAATGGTGTAGAAAGTGCCTCATTGGAAAACCCCCACAGAGTTTCCTGGAGAGCCTAGAAAGTGATGATTGTGTTCTGTTTGGGCGGCATTGGCCGCCCAAACAGAACACGATATCGAACCATCTCGAATGCGCCCCAAGGAGAGACCATGAGTAGTATCCACCCGAAGGGGTTGAATGAAGACGCAACTTCGAAGCAACCAACGATGAGAATTGTCACTGACAGCGCAGCTGATTTACCTGCTGGGGAGATTGAGGCTTACGGTATCGAGGTTGCGCCGCTGTCCATTCATTTTCCGGAGGGGGAAATCAATTCAAATCAGATATCACCGGACGAATTCTATGATCGCTTGCGGGCGATGGTCCCAAAAGTCCCCACCACCAGCCAGCCTTCTGCGGGATTCTTCTCGAAGATATATCAGAAAATTGCATCTGCAGGCGATGAAATCCTTTCGGTGCATATTTCTTCAGGGTTGAGCGGCACAATCACGGCCGCGCGATTAGGCGCAGAGCACGTGCGCGATATCCTGGTCACCCCGATCGACACGCTCACGCTATCAGGCGGGCAGCGTTTCCAGGTGCTGGCGGCGGCCCTGGCCATCCGGGCCGGCTGGACAAAACAGGCGATTCAAGAACGCCTGGAGCAGATTAGGGCGCAGACCGAGGTGATCTATACCCTGGATACCCTGGATTACCTGGCGCGCGGCGGCAGGATCGGCCGGGTTCAGGCTCTGGCGGGATCGTTATTGCATCTCAAACCGATCATCAACGTTGATAAAGCAGACGGTAAGTACAATTCAATTGGAAAAGAACGCACTTTGAATAAATCCATGAAGAAAATAGCCGATCATCTGGTTCACCAGTATGGGGCCGATACACCGCTATGGATCACAGTTCTTCATGGTCAGTTTCAAGAGCAAGCGGATCAGTTAGCCGATCTGTTGCGGGAACGCCTGTCGGTAGCTAAACTCGAAATCTTGCGAATCTCTCCTGTGCTGGGCGTCCATACCGGCCCTGGGGTCGTCGGGGCAGCGGTAGTGCCCATGCAGATGATGGAAGGGATCGGCTGAACGCCTGTTGGGGGCGCAATTTCGAGTTCGGCGTTGCGAATTACAGCTGAGCCCGATTCCTTGCGCCCGACCGGCGAAATTCAGGATTTCGGATGAAATTTAACATAACTACCTGGAATGTCAACGGTTTGCGAGCCGTGCTCAATCGCAATGATCTGGATTGGCTGTCGGATCACAATCCCGATGTGCTCTGCCTGCAAGAGATCAAAACCCGTCCGGATCAGTTAACGGAAGAGCAGAGGGGGGTATTCGAAGGAAGCCGGGCTTGCTGGAATCCGGCTGAGCGTGCCGGCTACTCCGGTGTGGCGACTTTCTGCCGGATTGAACCGCAGGAAACCGTGCTGGGGATGGGCTCAACCGAGTTTTTCGGCGAAGGGCGGGTAATCCAGACCCGGTTTCCAGGGTTCCGCTTGTTCAATATCTATTTTCCAAATGGACAGCGTGACCTGGGTCGCTTAACGTATAAGCTGGATTTTTATGCCCAGCTGTTAGATTTGTGTGATGAATACCATCAAAAGGGGGAAAAGGTTATCCTGTGCGGTGACTTCAACACGGCCCATCGCGAAATCGACCTGCGGAATCCAAAGCAAAACGAAAAGAATTCCGGCTTTTTGCCCGAAGAACGCGCCTGGATCGATACCTACCTGGCCCACGGCTTTCGGGATGCTTATCGTGAACTGTACCCCGAGCGAATTCAATACACCTGGTGGACCTACCGGATGAAGGCGCGCGAGCGAAATGTTGGCTGGCGCCTGGATTATTACCTGGTTTCCGACAGCTTGATGCCTGCTGTAAAGGATGTGGTCATTCACGAAGAGATCTTCGGGTCCGATCACTGCCCGGTGAGTATCCACCTGGAGGTTGACTAAGTGGTATTTTCGCTAAGTCCTTTTACTTTGAAAGTGGCTCTTTTTCCTAAAGGTATTTAGCGAAAGAACACCTAAGGCATTATTCCGAGCTCAATTGTTCTCGCAAATCCTCGGGGGAGTTGACAGGCAGCTTACACACAAAATTTCTGCAAACGTAGGCGGTTGGCTTATCACCCAGCAGTTGGCGATCGAACAGCAAAGGCGGCGAATTCTGGGCGGCTGGATAATCATCCTGGGCGAAGACCAGGAACGGCCGGAAGTCGCTCCAGACGGTTTCGACTAATTTTTTTGTCGCCTCGGAATTCGGATCGCCCAGAATGGCGACTTCTTGAATGGATGTGACCGCCACCAGCATGGCGGAAAGCCATTTCGAAAATGAGGTTGGATAGCGGACGGCTATCCCCTGGACTTCTGTCAGCATTTTTTCGGCAAGATCCCGCCAGGCGCCGTTTGCCGTGAATTCGGACATTTGCAACAAGGCATGGGCGGCCAGCGCGTTGCCTGACGGAGTGGCATTATCTTGAATATCTTTCGGACGCGTCACCAGCGCTTCGTGATCGTTGCGAGTGTCGAAAAACCCCCACTCAGGATCTTCGAAATGTTCGACCATATCCCGGGTAAGATCCACCGCCGAATTAAACCAGTAGGGATCCGGATCAGATTGGTAGAGAGCCGCCAGGCCGAGGATCAAAGCGGCGTAATCTTCCAAGTAAGCGTTATGACGAGCTTCGCCACGGCGCCACGAGCGAAGCAGCCGGCCCTCCTGCGCCAGTTCTCCCAATAGAAAATCAGCATTCAGCCGGGCGATTTCCAGATAATCCGGGCGCTGCAAATAGCGGGCGGCTTCAGCGAATGCAATCAGCGCCAGGCTGTTCCAGGCAACCAGGACTTTATCATCGGTCGCTGGCCGGATACGGTCCTGGCGAACTTCAAGCAAACGTTGGTTGAGTTGCTGAAGCCTGGCTGGCAGCTCGTCTTTGGACAGATTGAACCGCTCGGCCAGCTCATGGTCGTCGAGTTTGCGCTGAAGAATTGTCTTGCCTTCGAAATTACCGCCTGGCGTTACCCCGTAAGCTGCCAGGTAAAGCTCCCGCTCGGAAGGTAGGGGAAGCGCTGCCTGGATTTCTTCGAACGTCCAGAGATAATATTTGCCTTCTTCGCCATCAGAATCAGCATCCAGGCTGCTGAAAATCCCCCCTTGCGGAGCGCCATCGGCTTTCTTGTCCATCAATTCCCGGATAATAAAGTCCAGGCTGGCTTCACAAACCTGTCGGTAAGCGGGATTCTCGCTTAGCAGGTAAGCCTGTAGATACACCCTGGCGAGTTGGGCATTGTCGTAAAGCATTTTTTCGAAATGAGGCACCAACCAGTGGTCGTCGGTGCTGTAGCGGGCGAATCCACCCCCAACTACATCATACATGCCACCCCGGCTCATTGCATCTAAAGCATGAAAGCTGATATCCCGGGCCATGCGATCACCTTGCGTAGCGCACATAAGCAGGAATTCGATTGCCATCGGTTGGGGGAATTTAGGCGCCTGGCCCCATCCACCATTTTGCCAGTCGTAAGATTGGGCCATTTGCATCGCAGCCTGATCGAGATTGTCTTTCTCCAAAGCGCCCAACGGCGGAAGCTGTGTGCGGGCATTCTTTTGAATATAATTGGTCAGTTCCTGGCTGGTTTTTAGGGCGCGCGGCCGATCTTCACGCCAGGTGCGGACGATGGCTTCAAGGACTTCGCGAAAAGAAGGAATGTTATAGCGGCGGACAGGTGGAAAGTAAGTGCCGCCATAAAATGGCTCGCCTTCAGGGGTCAGGAAGACACTCATCGGCCAGCCGCCCTGACCGGTCATAGCGACCACGGCGCTCATGTAAATACTGTCGAGATCCGGGCGTTCCTCCCGATCCACTTTCACATTGACAAAGTGCTCATTCATATAAGCTGCGGTTGCCGGGTCCTCGAAGGACTCGTGCGCCATGACGTGGCACCAATGGCAGGCAGCGTAACCAATGCTGAGAAAAATCGGCTTGTCCTCGGACCGGGCAAGCACCAGGGCTTCTTCGCCCCATGGGTACCAGTCAACCGGATTGTTTTTATGCTGCAGTAAATAGGGAGAGTTTTGATCGGCTAATCGATTCGGCATTCGAACTCCTGGTGGTAAAATGGGGTCTCTGGGCAACTCGGTGGGAAAATCCGGGCTATCCTCAGGGATTCCAAATGTGCGATCGTGGGGGCAACCCACTCACCCGCATGAAAATCAGACCTATTTTCAAGGCAGCCTGCTGATGTCTGCTGTGAATTCAAAAAACACTTTTTTAAATCATTTCATCTATCGTTGGGGACCAGCCCTGTTCATGATGGGCCTGATCTTTACGGTTTCTTCGTTTCCGTCTTCCAGGATCCCCAATTATGGTGGTTTAGATTTTTTGGTTAAAAAAAGCGGCCATTTTCTCGGATATACCGCCCTGGCTCTGGCTTATAATCATGCGCTGCAATCGAAAGATTTGAAACGCAGCTGGTGGGCCTGGATTCTGGCGGTTCTTTTTGCCATCAGTGATGAATTCCACCAGTCGTTTGTGCCCGGACGGACCCCCTGGATTGTGGATATCCTGATTGATTCGATGGGTGCTCTGGTCGGTTGCCTGGTCTGGCAGGTTTTTCTACGCAAAAAGCGCTGATCACTTCAGAAGCTGGCCAGCGCTCATTCTCCAAATTCAAGTTCGAAATTCTCATCAATGTCCCAGTTTTCACTGGAGACGATTTCGATATCTCCGAACAGCTGGTCCTGTTTGGCGGAAACAAAGTGGCGCTTGACCAGCTCCAACATGGCTAAAAATGTGACCACAACATCCAGCCGGCTGGGCTGGCTGCCTAACAGGTGTCGGAAGGTAGACTGGCCTTTTTCGTGCAAACGCCTGGAAATCAGGCGGATTTTATCCCGGATGGTAATTCTTGGAGCCTTTACAACTGTACCAAGCGCAGGGCGATCATCCCGTTGGGAAAGGATTTCTCTGGCAGCAGCCCAAAGATCATCCAGACCGATCCCGCTCATATCCAGAACGCCCTCCACTTTAGGTGGTGGCCCGAGGCGTAAATACGTTCGCAAGCCCTGACTTTCCCGTTCTCCCAGCAACAATGCGATCTCTTTATAACGTTTGTAAGCCCGTAACTGGCGCGCCAGGGCTTCGCCGGGATCTTCCTCGCCTTCTTCCCGAACCGGAGGTCGCGGCAGTAGGACTTCGGATTTGATTTGGAGCAAACGAGCCGCAATCACCAGAAAAGCAGATACTTCTTCCGGTGAATTCTCCTCAATGCTGCGGATGTGTTCGAGGTATTGATTGGTAACCTGGGCAAGAGCCACCTTGGTGATATCCAGTTCAGCATGCTCGATGAGCTGAAGCAACAGGTCCAGTGGACCTTCATAAACTGGCGTGGCGACGGTATAAGCCCGGGTCTGGTGAGTGGCAATTCCGATATCCATCGGTTTGATTATACCTGACATTTGGCATTCACCGTGCTATACTATGTGTGGGTGGGCACGTAAATACTGCCAGACCGGCATGAGCAGCAGCCTATTCTTCCCACCAATTCGGGAAAAAATGTAACCTTTTCGAGATTTCTGCATCTAAAAGAATTGGAATGACAGAACTTTCCATCTTGATAATCACACTGGAGAAAATATACCGATGCAAGACGGATGGACAGAAATAAATGCCGAATGGCTGGGAGAACTCGCCTTTATGGGCACGAACCACGAAGGCGCGACGGTGCAAATGGGTAGCCTTGAAGGTGAACCGGCGCTCCGTCCGATGCAGTTGCTGTTGACCGGATTAGCCGGTTGCACAGCCATGGACATCGTTTCGATCCTTAAGAAAAAGCGACAAAACCTGGATCAATTCAAAGTATCCGTGCGCGGTAAACGCCCCGACCAACACCCGCGGATATTTACCGAGATTGAAGTGGAATATTTATTATGGGGCGATCATCTGGACAGCAAGGCTGTTGAGCAGGCGATCCAGCTCTCTGAGGAAAAATATTGCTCGGCGCGTGCCATGCTGGCGGCGGTCGCTCAAATCTCCTCAAGTTACCAGATATTTGAGAGCGACCAGGAAAAAGTCCAGGCAGTTTAGTGGTCCATTAGAATTTCCGGGGCCCTCTGATAGAGTTTCGCAAAGGACCCAGGTTCGGAAATCTGTGTCAAAGCGATAATAAATAACAGCGTGAACACAATCCGGATGAACCGGATTTCAAATCAAGTGTATTACACGATACGACCGATACTTAGTTAAAATCAGGAGAAAATTATGATCGAGGAACCAATTCACGTCACGGATGCAGCCTTTGAGAAGACCGTTATGCAGGCCACTGTTCCTACCATCGTCGATTTTTGGGCGCCCTGGTGCGGACCGTGCCGGATGGTCGCTCCGGTGCTGGACAAGTTGGCAAAAGAATATGCCGGTAAATTATTGGTAGCGAAAGTCAATACCGATGAAAACCCCGAATGGGCGATGAAATTTGGCGTTCAGGGCATCCCAACCATGTTATTTGTGGCGAATGGGAAAGTCGTCCATCGCCAGGTAGGGGCTCTGCCAGAGCCGATGCTGCGAGATGTTGTCGGGCAGTTTCTGGAGGTTGTCAGCCAGCCCAAAGCTAATTAAAAGGCTTGTGGGTAGAAGGCTGTCGGAAAACAGGCGTGACGCCCGGTGTTGTCCGGGCGTCACGCCTGTTTTTCCGATAGTCTTTTGATTCTGAGGGTTTAAAGCAGGTCAAATACTGCCTTCTTTTACCCGTTCTATCCTGGCCCCAAGGGCGCGTAATTTTTCGTCTACGCGCTCATAACCACGATCGATCTGGCCGATATTGCGAATGACGGAGCGGCCATTCGCAGCCAGGGTGGCCAGCAGCAGCGACATCCCCGCCCGGATATCCGGGCTTTCCATCGATTCGGGCGAAAGGGTGGTCGGGCCCTGGACGATACAGCGATGAGGATCGCATAATACGATGTGGGCACCCATCCCCACCAGTTTATCGATAAAGAACATCCGGCTGGGGTACATCCAGTCGTGGAAGAGCACGCTGCCTTGCGACTGGGTTGCTACCACGATCGCGATGCTCATCAGATCTGTGGGAAACGCCGGCCAGGGCATCACAGATATTTCTGGGATGGCGTCGCCAAGGTCCGGTTCAATCCTCAATTTTTGGCCTGCGGGGACGATGATATCGTTATTATCTGTTTCCCAGTGAACGCCCAGGCGCTGGAATACGATCGAAATCATATCCAGATATTGTGGCCCGGCATTCCGGATTCGGATCGACCCGCCGGTCACGACTGCGGCCCCGATGAAGCTGACAACTTCCAGATAATCCGGTCCGATCGTGAATTCACCGCCATGTAACCGCTCAACGCCTTCAATGTGAAGCGTATTCGAACCAATTTGATCGATTTTAGCGCCGAGCCTGTTCAGGAAGTGGCACAGCTCCTGGATATGTGGCTCGGAGGCGGCATTGCGTAGTGTGGTTACACCGGCTGCCAAGACGGCGGCCATGATCGCATTTTCTGTGGCTGTCACGCTGGCTTCATCCAGCAGGATATCAGCGCCGTGCAAATGACTGGCGCTGAACCGGAACAGGCGTTCAATCCGGTCGAACTCCGCCTCTGCGCCAAGCGCCTGCAGGGCGAGGATGTGGGTGTCCACACGCCGGCGCCCGATCACATCACCCCCGGGAGGCGGCAGTTGCAGTTTACCGGTTCGAGCGATCATCGGGCCGGCCAGCAGAATGGAAGCCCGTATCCGGCGGCAGAGGTTGGGATCGAGATCGGCCGGCCGGACTTCGGCGGCCTGGATTTTCCAGCTGTGATTTTCAATCGGGTCAACCCGGACACCCAGGCTTACCAACAGCGAGCGCATATCCTGAACATCCCGGATATCCGGGACATTGTGTAAAATTACGGGCTCATCCGTCAGCAGACAGGCCGCCAATAGAGGCAGGGCGGCATTTTTATTTCCCGCTGGTATCACCTCGCCGGAAAGCGGCACACCCCCGTGAATGATGAATTTTTCCATCGATGGACACTCCTGTAGATTTGAATTTCATATTCTTCGGGAAACCCTGTGGGCGAGTCCCAGTTTAGGGGTATGAGGATGCGTCAGCACGCTTGCCCCCATCTGGGGACCACCAAGGAAATCCCGAGGAATTTCTATGAGTCAGCGATGCAATCCGTCGCATTTCAAACGGCCTCATTGTAACCGCAAACGTACAATTTTGAGAGTTGGAATATTCAGCACCCATAAGTATAATAGCCCCATGATGATCTTGATTGCAGTTATCATTGGTTGGCTTGCGGGCGCATTGGTGAATTACCTGTCCGATGTATTGCCCTGGAAGCGAAGCTTAAGCGCCCCATTTTGCCTGGAATGCCAGGAAGAAATTCCCTGGACGAACTACTTATTTTGGCCGCGCCGCTGCCTGCATTGCGGACGGGTAAGAGCCTGGCGAGTATGGTTGGTTGAAGCGAGCGCCCTGGCTGTATCAATCTGGCTGGCTTTATCACCACCCGAAAATCTGGGTTACTGGTTAGGAATGGTTCTATGGATCTTTTTTGGCGTCGTCGCGGTCATCGATCTTGAGCATCGTTTGATCTTACATCCGATCAGCCTGGTGGGGGCTTGCCTGGGCCTGGGGGTTGGGATCTATCTGCATGGATTGGTTGAGACCCTGCTGGGGGGGATAGCGGGATTCGGCATCATGTATTTATTTTTTGGCCTGGGGATCGTGTTCATGAAAATATCATCCCGGATGCGCGGCCAGCCGGTTGAAGAAGATGCCCTGGGCTTTGGGGATGTCAATTTAAGTGGTGTGCTAGGCTTAATGCTCGGTTGGCCTGGGATCCTGGTTGGGCTGACCATCGCAATCGTATTAGGCGGCATCGTTAGCTTGCTGTATCTATTGATAACCATCATCACCAGACGCTACCACGCCTTTACGGCAATTCCTTACGGGCCATTTTTGATTGCAGCAGCAATTGCATTATTATTTTTTCGTGGATATTTACTCGCAAATTTGTAAGCGTAGTCGATTCAAGATGGTAATTTTAGGTCTCCAAGATACTCTGTGGAAGAAGGGTTGTACGAACTGTTTGTAGATTTGATGTCGATTTGTGCGGCCTCAGCCGCACAAATCGCACATCAAAAATAATTATCTACAACATTTTCGTAGGAGCTACCACCATTGGAATTCCCAATGAGTGGTACTTTTGGTATATACAAGGCTCGAAGATGTCGCATATAATGGGAGTGGAAGCGTTGGCTGAACAAGCAATTAGCCGGTTGTGCTTTTTGGGTACCACCACAGGAATTCCCAATGAGCGCTTTTTTTGACTGTTGAAAATTAGTGCAAATGAGGTAATTTTTGAGACATCAATTCGGGAGTTACAGTTTTGAAGCCGATATCAAGTGACCCCTCAGCTGGTATTCCGGGGCGTTCCAGAACGCCCTTTTTTGTGTTCATCAGATGGTTGATGAATACGGTTGATCAGCCTGCGCTCAGGCGGAGGCAGGGCAGTCGGGATACTGGACAAAGCCTGGTGGAAATTGCGATCCTGTTTCCGCTTCTATTAATGCTCCTATCCGGCCTGGTCGAGTTTGGCTTCTTACTGAACCAGTACTTAAATCTGCTGGATGGGGCCCGTGAGGCCGCCCGTTTCGCCAGTGATGGTGATCCGTTCATGCGAGACCCCACCAATCAAAACTGCAGCGCTTCGCTTGGAGCGATCACCAACGATTTTTACAATCAGGCCGCGTGCCTGGCCGAGCAGGTCGCCTTACCAATTCGCCTGGATTCCGCCAAGGATGATGTCGTCATTTCGGCTTTTGGGGTTGCCAATGGGGCGGTTGTGGCGCGTTATCCTACCAACCCTCAAGACCCTCCCACCGGTACGGAAACACCAGGAGAATGGCATTTGTTTGGGTATGGAGGCGCTTGCTCTCCAATGGCGGATAACTGCAATCCATCCAAATTTTCCAATGCGCGGATCAATTCCTATCTGAGTAATGCGGCTCCCAACACTGGGGTCTTGCTGGTCGAAATTTATTATGATTATAACCAGATACTGGCTTTACCCTGGATTACGGCTTTTGTGCCGGATCCGATCCACGTTTACACCTATGCTATCATGCCATTGGTCGCTGCTGAACCGGATGTACCTTAGGGAAATGAATATGAACGCAATAAGACGATCCAAGTACACGAATAGAAAAGAAAAGGGTCAGGCATTGGTGCTGATCGCGATTGCGTTTGTCGCCCTGCTTGCGTTTGTCGGCCTGGTCGTAGACGTCGGCACCTTGTTTATCCAGTACGGACATTTACGCCGGGCGGTCGATGCGGCCTCCCTTTCGGCTGCTTCCCAATTCCGCGAATTCAGGACAATTGGTGAGATGACTGCCGCCGCCCACGAATTTTTGCGCTTGAATGGGGTGCCCGATGCCACGCCTGTGGTTGAAATTTGTGACCCAACCGCAATCCCCGTCGATACAACTTTATGCACCGCGCCTTACCTGCGCAAACTCGTGCGTGTCCGGGCGAGCCTGACCGTCCAATTTTCGTTTTTACCGGTGATTGGGATCAGCACCGCGGACATATCGGCGAGCGCGGTTGGGGAAGCTGCTTCCCTGGACGTCATCCTGGTGCTCGACCGGTCTGCCTCGATGGCATCTGATTCATCTAACAGCGATCCCTCCCTGTGCAACCCTGATCACTGCGAACCGTTTGAGTTTGTGCGGTCCGCGGCTGCCGGGTTCATTAATAATCTGTATTTTCCATACGACCGGCTGGCAATCGTATCGTTCGATCGCGGCGTCACGGTGGACCAGGCTTTAACAACCGATAAGATTACTGCACTGAACACGCTGAACAGCCTGACGGTCTACCCGCAGCCAGGCGATCCACCGTGCGATTTTATACCCTCCGCCCAAAGCAACCCGATCCAGCCGGATCCATCCGGGTGCACGACCACCAATATCGGCGGCGGCTTGTTGGGTGCAGCCAGTGCACTGACCGATCCGGGCCTGGCGCGTTACGATTCGTTGTGGGTTGTTGTGGTGTTGACCGATGGCGCGGCCAATCACACCGTGGCACAAGGTTCGGGATTTCCGAATGGATATTGCCCTGCCTCTACCTGGTTCCAACCAGGCTGTAATACGATTAACGGCGAAGAATGGAGCTGCCCGATTTGCCGTGATATCGCTGGAATCGCGACCCGGCACAGTTCGAGTTCGCCCGATTATGATGCTGAAGATTTCGCCAGGGACCAGGCGGATGCGTTGGCTCAATTGCGGACAGATTCGACTAATCAAAGTGAAATGATTATCTTTACGATCGGCCTGGGCGATCAGGTCACGAACACGGTCTATGGCAAACCGGATGCTGGACAAGAATTGTTGCAGTATATCAAGGATCAGGCCGGGTTTGGAGGCTACTATGCCTCTGCGTCAGCCGCGGATCTTGGCAACATCTTTGAAGATATTGCCCAACAGATATTTACCCGGATATCCCAGTGATGAAGAAAATCTGTTAAGCAATGGCGGAGAACAGGTGTGATGACCGGCAAACGCCGGTCACCACATCTGTACGTTTTGACTGCTCCCCACCCCGCTATCTAGAAGGATGGGCTTCATTGAACACTAAGCACCGTTTGCTGAATATCCTGGGGGGCGGAATTTTTACGCTGGCTTTTGTGCTGGGCACTGCTTTTATTGTCTTGACTGTGTGGAGCGATCTTGAAGGCAACTCTTTCTGGGGACTTACTGAAGCTGTTAACTTTAACCGAACGATTGAACTGGATACCCGGCTGGATGGCTTAACCTGTCCTCCCCTGATCGCCTGGCAGGAGACTGCCACGGTCGTAGCCCACCTGGAAAATCTACTCGACCAACCGAGCAAAGTGATCCTGCAGACCGATTTCAGCAAGCCGGGTGCGGCAATTGAGCCCTTCCGAGAAGTCCAGGAATTTGAGCTCGGTCCGAATGAACGCCGCAATTTGGCCTGGACCGTCGGCATGGAGAATCTCAAGTACAAACGACTGATCCTGGTCAGGACCTATCTGATCGATCCTATCACACGGCTGCCTGCCCGGACTGCACACTGCGGTATCCTGGTTTTGGGCGTGGACCGGCTAAGCGGCTTCCAGATCATCCTGGTGAGCGTGATTGCCAGCTTGAGCGGGATGGCCCTGGGTATTATCTTGTGGGTGGTCGGGAAACTGCCCTTGAAGAATCGGCTCTCGACTTATGCCATGATCGCCCTGGCCGGTGTTACCCTGGCCGGGATGGCCGCAACCCTGACCGGCCTGTGGATCGTCGCGGGTGGATTATTGATACTGAATTTGGTTATCATCTATTCCACGGCGGAGAGAATGATCCAGGGCAATTCTTAGGTTCTTTGGTAAGGACTACTCAGCCAATGCCTGGAATTAATGGCGAACTAGGTGAGCGAGGGGCATATGCCCCTCGCTCACCACACATCTCGAATACACCCTCCCAAAGAGCATCGCCTCCTTCAAAATATTTTTCGATTATAATCAATCAAGTGATCTACAGGTCTTTATTGATGGACAATATGAGCAAAAGGCTCAGATGAAGAATATTCTCTCCGGACTGCTTCAAAAGCGACACCCCAATCGGCGCGCCCAGGGAATGGTTGAGTTCGCTTTGGCACTGCCGGTATTATTGCTGCTCATCTTTGGGGTCATCGAGTTTGCTCGGTTATTCCAGGCCTGGCTTTCAGTCCAGAACGGCGCTCGATTTGGCGTACGGTACGCGGTCACCGGCGAATACAATCCGGCTTACTGCAGCCTGGCGGATGGCGCTCTTGGTTATACGGCTGCGGATGCCGCCGATGGCCAGATCGACTGCCGGGTTCCCCCCAGTTATGGCGGCAATTTTGAGACAATGGAAGCGCAACTGATCGACTGGGCCCGGGTGCCATCGATTCGGGATGTTGCTCACCAGGGGGCAGTGGCTATTCAAAAAGATGCCTCATCAGTGGTCGGGCAGCCGCGGTACTTTAAGATCACGATTTGTTCCTCGCGCGATGCCAATAACGATCACGTGCCGGATTTCGTTTTTTTTCCTTCGAATCAGGATACTTTCACGCCAGCCGACTGCCAGCCACACGATGACGCTGGCGCTCCCGGTGATCGTGTGACGGTCGCGGTTGATTTCAATCATCCATTAATTCTGCCGCTGATCTCATCGATCTGGCCTCAGGCGCACCTGGTCGCAACCAGGGAAGGGGTGGTCGAACGGTTTCGCACTTCCCGGGTTGTCAATCTACCCATGAACATCAGCCTGCCGACCTACACGCCAACCATCACCCTGACCCCGACCCCGCTGCCTCCCACGAACACCTCACCGCCGCCAACCGCAACACCCACTCCGGATTGCAGCCTGATTTATGCGACGAACGTCCAGTTAAACAACAGCGAGTTGCAGATCACGGTTCTGAATAGAAACCTGGCCACGGGCTACCTGGTTCATTCAACTCTGGAATGGCCAACCACCTGGGGCATGATTTTCGATTACAAACAATTCAACAATAATAAGTACTATGATGTCAATTCAACCAGTTCACCGATCGATGTCAGTTTATCCAGCCCGATTGTAATTGGCAGCGGTTCAGCCTACCTCTGGCGGGCTCACTTCAGAAATTGGCCCACCAGCATCAGCCCGGGTTATTTCGGCGCCGCCCTGACATTCGATTTTCCTGGCTGGGGCAGCTGTAATGTGGCCGGGAGTTTGCTGTTGACTGCGACTGCGACCCCTACGATCACCCTGACCCCGACGGCGACTGTCCCAACCAATACGCCCACGGTCACGCGTACACCTTTACCGCCGACGATCACTCCAACCAGGACCAATACGCCCACCGTCACACTGACGCCGACGGCAACACAATACCTGTCGCCAACCCCAACCACGCCTCCGGCGCCAACCACGGCAGTGCCAACTCCGACCCAGACCGGCACGCCCACCCAAACAAGCATCCCCTCGCCGACAATAACCTTTAACCTGGATGGCTGACAGCGAACCAACAGCACCGAAAAATAAACATGACATCTCGCGAATTTAATAATTCGGTCTGAACCAGCATGATACTGCCCACCCCTAACCCCCTCTCTGGCGGCTTCGCCGCCGGGATGGGGAAGTTTATCGAAAAACGGGCATGAAGATCGGCGAAAGCCGATCTTCATGCCCGTTTTTCGATTATCTATTTACCAGTTGCGTGGCTAAGAGTAAATATAACACCAGGAAAGGTATCTACTCAGGCTTGAGCATGAAATATAGGCGAAATAGGTGTGCGTGGGGCGTCCGCTCCCACGCACACCTATTTCGCCTCAAGTTCCAGGCATTAACTGAGGAGTTATAAAAAAGACCGGCGTTAACCGGTCCTTTTATTATTTATTGGGGATTATCAGTTGGATTGATCGATCAAGCAGAAGCTTCTGTGGGGCTGCGACGGAACCAGTTGCGCCACTCGCGATTTTCCCAAACGACCAGAATGGGGGCGGCGTTAAAGATCGATGAGTACGTTCCGCTGAAAACACCAACCAGCAGTGTGACCACAAAATGCCGAACCGTGACGCCGCCGAACAGGACCAGCGCCAGCAAAGCCAACATAACGGTCAGCTGGGTGTTGATCGAGCGGGCCAGGGTCTGGACGATGGAATGGTTGACCACGGTTTCATATGGCAGCCGGCGATAAATGTTGGCATTTTCCCGGATGCGGTCGAACACCACGATACTGTCGTGTACAGAGAAACCAATTACGGTCAGCAAAGCTGTCAGGAAGAGCGCGTCCACCTCCCAGCCCAGGAAGTGCCCCAGGATCGCTTCAACGCCCACAACGACGGCGACATCGTGAATCATGGCGATGATCGCACTGACGCCATAACGAAAGGCGTGGGCAACGCCTCGGAAAGCGATCGTGATGTAAGTCATGATGCCGATCGCCGCTAAGGCAACCGCCCCTGCCGCCCGGGTAGCCACTTCCTGGCCCACAGATGGGCCTACATTATCGAACCGCTGGACGGTAATGGTTGTGTTATAGCGGTTTTCCATTTCGGTTACGATCTGGGCGCGGGTGTTTTCGTCCATCGATTTGGATCGGATGATGACACCGTTGTTGTCAGTGGTTTGCACCAGTGAATCGCCGAAACCAAAATCGTTGTAGACTGTCAGGATCTGAGCTTCCGTGGGCACCGTACCCGAGTCAAATTGGATCTGCAGCAAGCTGCCGCCGGTGAAGTCAATCGCCAGGGGGAAACCCCAAATCAGCAGGGCGATCAGCCCGGGAACGATCACTAACAGGGAGATGCCAAAGTAAAGATAACGACGTTTTACAATATCCAGCATTTGATACTCCTAGACGCCAAACCAACTGTGATGTTCGGCAAATTCAACATTATCCAGCACCAGGTGCAAAAAGGACCTGGTCACGATGATGGCTGTGAACATACTGACGATGACACCGACTGCCAGGGTCAGAGAAAAGCCTTTGACAATGCTTGCACCGTAGGTACTGCCAAACCAGAACAGGATCCCGCAGGTGATCAGGGTGGACAGGTTCGAGTCACGGATCGACGGCCAGGCACGATCCCAACCCAGATCGATCGCCTGGCGCAGCGTCCTGCCAGCGCGTAATTCTTCTTTCAGCCGTTCAAAAATCAGGATATTGGCGTCAACGGCCACGCCCACACTGAGGACAAAGCCAGCGATGCCCGGGAGGGTCAGCGTCACCGGGATAAGTTTGTAGAGTGCGAAGGTCGTAAGGGCATACACGATGAGCGCCATATCGGCGACGAAGCCGGGCAGCCGGTAGTACAACACCATGAACAGCACCACAACCAGCATTCCGATCACCCCGGCAACCAGGCTTCTCCGCAGCGAGTCCTGCCCGAGGGTTGGACCAACTGTCTGGCTGGTAATGACTTTCAGAGGGATCGGCAGCGAGCCGTAGCGCAACTGAATGGCGAGATCATTGGCTGACTGGAGGGTGAAATTGCCCGTAATCACACCCTGGCCATCTGTGATCGGCTGGTTGATGCTGGGGACAGAAATAACCTGTTTATCTAAAACGATTGCCAAAATCTGCCCGACGTGCGCTCGTGTAAAGTCTGCAAAGGTCTGGGTCTCGTCCGATGACAGCTCAAATGCCACCTGATATTCGCCTGACTGGCTGGTCGTCACGGAAACATTTTTTAACCCGGCGCCGGTCATAATGGTGTGGAACACCGGCAGGTTGGTAGCGCCCTGTGTGCCTGTCGTCACGGCGGTGGACGTAATCGTATCGGTGGGCGCGACGGTTGCTTCCGGAGTGGCTTGCGTATCTGCGGACTGCCCAAAATCGGTTTGGATTTTTGTGCCAACCAGGGCAATCGCTTCCTGGGGAGAAAGGCTGCTCATATCAACAAATTCCAGCAGACCGGTTTGCTGGATGGTTTCGAGCGCTTTCTGGGGGTCTGTCTCGCCGGGGAGCTCGACCAGGATTCGGCGGTCACCGGCCTGTTGAACGACCGCTTCACTGACCCCGAGACCGTTCACACGGTTTTCTACGATCGCCCGAGCGGTACGCATGGCTTCAGCGTCAACTGTGGCGTTCGCCGGCAAATCGGCTTCTAACAGCGCCTGAACACCACCAACCAGGTCCAACCCCAGGCGGGTATTAAAATCCCGGTTGATTTTTAATGAACCGGTATTTATATGGATACCAGGGCTGTTTGGCAGAACGATATAGATCGTGACCAGGACCAGGATCAGGATGGGTATTAATAATCGTTGTGATCGATGCGACATGCGAAATTGGCCTCCAGATTTCAAAAATACCAGCCACAGGCTGGCGCGTGGTACAAACCTTCTAACAGCACGAAGGATATCGCGTCAGTGGATGGTGGCTCAAACGCATCGGTTTGATCCACTAACCACCAATCAGCCTGTATTTCCAAACAAATGCCAGCCTAAGGCTGGCTTTTCCCTCGAGCGCTGGCAAGCAAGCATTATACCCCGCTTTAATAGGATTGTCCAATTACGGTTTTAGGGGGGAGCATTCAAATTGTGTAGATTGCGGTGTTTTGTTTGGGCAGCCTTTGCCGGGCATCACGCCTGTTTTCCGAAAAACTATTTAGGCGATTCTATTCGTATAGCCAATACCTCTATTTCGGCAATATCGATTTGAATGCCCGAAGATCAACGAGAGGGGGATGAATAAGCATTGACAAATGCTATCACCCTGTCAATGACTTGTTCAGGGCGAAGCGGGTCGGTATCAATGATTAAATCAGCGTGCTGGCGGGCATGCTGGAGGCGGTCAAGCTGGATCTGGTATTCGGCTTCGTTCCAATCCAATTTCCGACGCTGCAAAGTCACCGGGTAGGAAACAGCCAGATAAATGAGCAGATCGGGATTCGTCAAACGCCGCCACATGTCCTGAACGTAGGAGTGTTCCTGGGCGATATGCCTGGCTTGAAAGCCGCGCACTCGCAAACCAGCGATCAATGTGGATTTTCCAGCTGCACAGGGACCAACGATACCAATTTTTAAATCGTTCATCCTGATAAACCGCTAACGGAGTGCAATCGCTGCCTGTTGATTTGGTGTTCGATTTGTATGGCTGAGGCCGCACAAATCGAACACCAAAATATATGATCTGCAATATTTTCGCGCATCCTGCTATCTTTTGTTGGACACCTGGACAAGCAGGATATGTTCATGGAAGCAGCGGCAGGCGTACCGTCATCCTGCGGACTTCATCACCGGCATGCCGGGAAACTCGGAGTACGACCACGCTGATGTCATCAACCGGGCGGTTTTGGTCGAGTTTCATCGCATGATTGAGCAATGAATCGGCAATAAATTGAGGGGAGGGGTTGTCTTCCTCCAGCAAGGTGTTCAATGAAGCGACCACATCCATGGGGTGGCCATCCCGGGTGCCGGCATGTACAAGTCCGTCGGTATATTCGACCACAGTTAAACCGGCCTGGAGCGAGATTTCATTGATCACCGGCCGGGTATCCCGATACAGCCCGATTGGCTTGCAGGAATCCTCCAACAGGCGAATTTCCTCATTATTTGCGATGATCACTGGAGCCGGGTTGTTGCGGGTGATGACCAGGGTCCGGGTTTGCAGATCGACCGAAAGAATATTCAAGGTTGCGGAAACCTTCCCGCCTCGTTCGGTGTAGAGACTGTCTGAAGCAGCTCGGGCGGCCGCACCATCGCGCACGCCTTCCGCTAATAAGGCGATAACTTTACGAACTACCATCACGGAGATCCATTTTGCTCCCCGTCCGGAACTCTGGCCATCAGCCAGTACGACTGAAACGCCACCCTGAGGGCGTTCGATCACCTCGACGGTGTCACCACTGTTCGATGTGGCGTATTTCCTGATTTTTGCTACGGCTATTTGAGCTTCCATGGTTGAATTTTAATGCAATTCTGCCTGATTGGGTGCTGGATCTAAAAATTGAGGCTGTATCCAATTCCCATAAAACAGCCAGAGATACTGGCAAAATATGGCATCAGCTCTATCCCGCCCACAGGAACGGGAAGAAAAGGCGAAATGATGTGTTGTCGGGGTATCAACCCCCGACAACACATCATTTCGCCCATCATTGCGGCCTGAATGACTTGGGAGACTAAGCATTCCTTTTACGGGCCCGGAGAATGATCAGGCGGGATCTTTCCAGTTCGACGGGGATCAAGGTGGTGAGGAATCCGTTCCGTTCGAATGGATCGCTCCAATCCGGCAGTGTATCGGGGACCTGCCCGGTGAGCTCGAATAAGCGGGCTGCCCATCGGAATGGGAATTGGGTAGCGGTAATCCAGGCTGCGGGCAGGATCAAGCAGCTACCACCCGGGACCAGGACGCGGTCGATTTCGGCAATCGTGTCAGGCATGAAAATATAGTCGGTTGGGAATGTTGCCAATACCTGGTGAAAAGCAGCGTCCTGGAACGGCATAAATTGCGCATAGCCATTTATTATCCTGGGCTTTTCTTTTTGTTTTAACAATCTCAAAGCTGCCATACGTGTCATTTGTGGGCTGGCATCCAGTCCAAAACTGATCAGCCCACGCCGGGCTAATGCCAGTTGTAGATGCCCGGGACCCGGTCCCAATTCAAGGATATTGGGGCCTTCAAGGAAGGGCAGCATGGCAGTGATCCATGACTGCCACATGCCAATTGAAACGACGCCGGAAACAAAGTCATATGTCCAGGCGAACTGGTGATAGAGCAGATGAAAAAATCCGCGCATCAACGCGGATCGAAGTTTTAAAATGGGGCTGGGTAAATCCGAACGCATAACGGATCTGAATCAGGGCAGCAGGATTGGTAAGGTCGACGGTAAGATCCGATATTCCAGCTCCTGAATGGCCTGATCGAATATCTCTCCGTCTGCATGGGCCGGGGTAGGTTGATCGGACCTGATCTTGAGCCAGGGGGAATGGATCTCGTGGATCAACTCATGTTCAACATAACTGCCTGCACCTGCCTTCATGGTGCGGGGAAGCAGCCTGAGAATTTGACCACGAGTGGGCATATAACCGTAAACGAAAGTCAATAATCCATCGAATGGATCTGCATGGGGAGTCATATAGAACAGTCCGCCGGTGCGGGGATTGTTCCCTACAGTCACCAGGGTAACCGGACCGGCATAACTGCCGCCTTCCCATTCCAGCTGCATAGACCACTTGGGATTCTGATTAACACCTATCAAAGTTGCCACCAGATAACGCAGGGTGCCTTTTAGCCGGTGGATGCGGGCTTGAATGAGGGTAATAAATGGTTCCAAACCGATGGCGGCGTTGTTATCGAAATACCGCTGATTGACCTGGCACAAATCCATTTTGCGAGTCTTGCCGGCGGCGATGACCTGGGCAGCCGCCTGCAGATCTTTCGGAAGGCCCAAATTATCCACCAGATCATTGGCTGAACCTAGTGGAAGGATCCCGAATGCGGGCGGTCGTGATTGCGCCTCCAGAACAGCCTGGGCCCAGCCATTAATGACTTCATTGATGGAGCCGTCACCCCCGGCGGCGATGATCGGATCGAACCCATCCAGGACAGACTGGCGGGCAATCTCAATCCCGTGGCCGGGTTCATCGGTTATGGTTAGTTCATATGGGATACCGGCTGACCCCAAAGCCTGTTCAGCCTCATCTTTGCGCTGCAACGCCTTCCAACGCCCGGCATAGGGATTCAAGATCACTTTAGCGGTCATGCTCTCCTCAGCTCGCCTAACTGATTTCTGGGCGTTAACAAAGTCCAGAATATGGGTCATTGGGAATTCCTGTGGGGCTATTACACAGGGTTTCCCAATGACCCCAGAATATGATGATTTGGTGTTGGATGTGGACGGTTTGGCCGCCCACACCCAACACCAAAATATTGCCTGGTTAAAGCCGTATAATGAATTTAAGATTACCTGGCTGCCCGATCAACGCAGGTAGTTGATGAAGTAAGAAGCCAGGGTTAAAAATACAAAGAAGCCGAAGCTATCCGTCCCTGCAGTCACCAAAACCGAGGATGCCAGGGCCGGATCTTTACCGATTGCGGTTAAGCCAACCGGTACGATCGTGCTGATCAAACCCGCCACGACCATGTTCGCAACCATCGCCAGGGCAATCACGAACCCCAGATAGGGATTCCCTTGCCAGACAGCGACGCCGATCCCAACCACAGTCCCGACCGATATTCCCTGCATCAGGCCAACCAACATTTGTTTGCCCATCACCCGTAATAATTTCCGGGTTTCCAATTTACCCAGGGCCAACGAGCGGACGATCATCACCACATTTTGGGAGCCCGAATTGCCGCCTAAACCGGCGATCACCGACTGAAAAGCGGCCAGAATGGCGACCTGACCGATCAAGCCTTCATAATTCGTGATCACCCACGAAGCGAACAGGGCGGTTAATGTGTTTAAAAATAACCACGGCAGGCGGCCCTTCAGTTGTTCCGCAACCGGGCTCTCGGGTTCCAAATCGGAATCGGTAACGTTACCCAACCGGTAAATGTCTTCAGTAGCCTCGTCTTCCAGCACGTCCAGGATGTCATCGTGGGTGATCACCCCGACCAGTCGGGCATGTTCGTCAACGACCGGCATGGCTGCCAGGTCATAGCGGGTCATCAACCGGGCAACCTCCTCCTGGTCTATGCCCACCGCCACACTGACAACATCCGGATCGAGGATCGCCTCCATGATTGTGTTGGGTTTTGAAACCACCAGTTCGCGCAAACCCACCACGCCCGAAAGGTGTTTTTCGCGATCGACCACGTAGAGATAATAGGGTATCTCCGTATCCGGTGAAACTTCCCGCAGGAATTGGATGGCCTGTTCGGTGGTGGTCTGGCGCCGGAGGGCGATGTACGAGGTGGTCATCAAGCCACCGGCGGTCTCGTCCGGGTAGCCCAGCAATGGAAGCACTTCGTCGACATCTTCCATCTCAGCGAGCAGGGCGGAGACCTGTTCCGGGGGCAGATCGCCGAGCAGGTCGGCCGCCTCGTCCGGTTCCATTTCGTCGAGCAAGTCGGCCAGTTGTGCGGTTGACAGGGTCTCGACCGCTTCGAGCACATCCTTGTCTTCCAGTTCCTCAAACAGGTCGGCCTGGGTGGCCATATCGAGTTGAGGTAACAGGATGTTCTTCTCGTCATCGGTCAGTTCATTAAAGATCTCGGCCAGATCGGCCCGGTGCAGATCGAGGACGATCTCGATGGCATCATTGATCCGGTTACTGTTTAGCGCTGATCGTATGCGTTCGAGGACGATATCTACATTATCGATCGGCTCATTGCTCATCTCGTCCTCCTTTCTTGTGACTGGCAGCAGTTGCTAACTGGCCGCAGCCGGCCTGGATGTCAATACCCCGCCGCATCCGGATGGTGCAGGGGATGCCAAGTTTTTCCAATTCCTGTTGGAATGCCTGGGCGCGTTCTCGGGTGGTTGCCTGACCTTCAAATCCCTGGGTTGGATTGAGCGGAATGACGTTGACATGACAGAGCAGACCCTGTAATAGCTGTCCAAGTTGGCGGGCTGTTTCAGGCATATCGTTTACGCCATAAATTAATGCCCACTCGAACGTGATCCGGCGGTTGGTTTTGCGGACATAAGTACGACAGGCAGCTAACAGATCCTGGACAGGATACTTCTTGTTGATTGGCAGCATCGACGACCGTAATCCATCATCGGTCGCATGCAGTGAGATCGCCAAATTCACCTGGCGATGCTCATCGGCAAAGCGTTCGATCATCGGAATCAGGCCGACGGTTGATATGGTAAAACGCCGGGCGCCAAAATTAAATCCATCCGGGTCATTGAGACGATCGATGGCTGCCAGGGTCGCTTCGTAATTGTGGAAGGGTTCACCCATGCCCATCAAGACCACATTGGTGACTTGCTCATCGAGTTCGGCTAACTGGCGGGCATAATAGAGGACTTGTTCAACGATCTCGCCGCTGCTTAAATGCCGGCGAAACCCCATCTGACCGGTGGCGCAGAAAGTGCAGCCCATCCCGCAGCCAGCCTGGCTGGATATGCATAACGTTCGGCGCTGACGGGTGCTGCCCGGTTTTCCATAGCGCATCAGGACTGCTTCGATTGCCTGCCGGTCTGGCAGTTCAAACAAGGTTTTTCGGGTTTGCCCGTCGGATGATTCGATCGCTTGCACCGGCTGCAGGTGGGTAAATGAAAATTCCTGCCCAAGTTTTTCACGCAGCCGGATCGGCAATTGGGTGAATTCATCCGGTCGATTCCAAAGGTGCTGGTATAAACCGCGCCAGATCTGGCGGGCCCGGTAACCAGGCTCGCCCCAGCTCTTCAGGATCTCATCCAATTGAGCGTAATCCAGATCGTAAATAAAAACCTTGTTTGCCATAGGATCCACAGTGTTTGCGGCTCTCACGAAACCAATTTGGAGAGCAGCTGAGTGAGGTCTTCAGCTATATAATCGGGGGCAGGTTGCCATTGATGGACTTCCTCAGGCGTTGAAACCCCGGATAAGACGACCGCTGAAAGGCAACCCAGGGTCTGAGCACCGGCGATATCGGTTTCAAGGCGGTCCCCAATTGCCAGGGTCTGTTCAGGCAGCGTGTGCAAACGTTCCATGGCCAGGCTGTACATGGCCGGTCCGGGTTTCCCGAGCGTATTCGGTTGGGTGTCGGTAGCTGCTTCGATCGCTGCCAGGATCGAACCCGTGCCCGGGGCCAGACCCTGGGGCGTCGGAAAAGTTCGGTCGGGATTGGTGGCAATAAAGGGCACACCAGACCGGATCAGCAAGGTGGCGTGGGTCAGCTTGGCATAATTAATTCCTCGATCCATACCGACGACAACGGCGATCACGTCGTCATCTTCAGATGGCAAGAAGTTCTGTTCTTGTAAGGCGTCCAACAGGCCGTCCTGTCCGATGACGTATACTTTGCCGCCGCCGGGATGCTGCTGTTGAAGGTAGCGTGCCGCGGCCATGGCTGAATTGACGATCTGCCAGCGCTCCAGCCCCTCAACTCCGAAACCGGACAGCTTGTCCAGGTATTGATCGGGCGAGCGGGTAGCATTATTCGTCGCCAGGACGACCCGCCAGCCGTGCTGTTTGAAGGCGGCAAAAATCGCCGGTAAATCACCGATCGGTGTCTCCGCCCGCCATAAAACCCCATCCATATCCAGAATAAGCCCTCGAATTTCAGGCTGGAAATGCCGGCCTGCACCGGTTGCCTCATTCATTACTCCCTCCGAAGTGTTCAAGTATGTATTCGTAAACGGGGCGATCGATCCAACCGGCTTCGATGTCGATCCGCTCTTCAAAATTTTCATTCCCGATAAATTCGGTCAAACCAGTGCGCAGTTCCTGGTTCCACCCTTTTTGGATGGTCCCCGCATAAAAGCCAGATTTCACCAGGACCGTTTGCAAATTGAGCAAGACTTCATCTGCCAGCGCCAATTTGTCCTCCGGGGGACTGTCACCGAAATAGAGTTCATGTAAATGCAGCAGCTCACCCAGTCGCTTGACAGGGTCCTGATGGTCATCAACTCGCAAATCCAGCCAGCGATCGTTAAACCCGGCATATCCACCTTGAGGTTTGACAACCAACAAGGCTGCACTTTGGCGGCCTCTCCGGTCGCCGCCGGCCCGGTCCCCGGCCAGTAGCGCCTGGTACAGCCGTTGGGCCAGGGTCCCATGGGTTTGCTGGAACGCCGCCGCAATCGCCGGCACGACCTGATCGCTTCGCAAAATATTTCCTTGCACGGCAAAACCCGGGCCGCTGACGCCGCCAGCCCAAGCATAACACTTTTCACCGGTAAAGGTAGCAGATTGCCCGTTGTGATCTACCAATCCAACCTGGCGGCTTTGCATCTCCGGGTCAGTTTCCAATATGGCTTTCAAAGCATCGGGAGCGGAGATGCCGGAGGCCATCAGGTCCAAGGCCCGGGGTCCATAGGAAGTATTGGCATACGACTGCGTTGCGACCGCGCCAGCATTGGCTCGGGCCCAAGGAACGACGGCTCCAACCGCCAGAAATTTTGAGGCAACGGCCACGCCCCAGGAATTTTCTCCCAGGTCACAGGCAACAATTGAGAAGGTAGATGGTCGTAACATAGCATTTCCTGGTCGCTCGATAGGGAAACTTGTTGATGGCTCTTCAGGATTTTCTTGGGTGGTACTCATCCCACAGTGTTTCCCAAAGGCTTTTGTTGATTATAAATGAAAAAAGGTAACTACCTTGACAATGTCACATTCGAAGAAATCTCCCAAATTTTGATGTGTGTGGCGGGCGGCCGCCCGCCACACACATCAAAATTTGGGTATCCTGTTTATTAATGTGACATTGTCAAACTACTCAGGCAATGCCTGGAAATCGACCATATCTAGTAATCAAGCCTGAGCAGGTGCGAAAAAAGCTGAGGGACCAGCCCTCAGCTTTTTGAATTTCGAAAAATACTTACTGGATGGCTATTTGCCGTTTTTCTTGGCGCTCTCCAGAAGTTTTTTGGCTTCAGGGATCTCCATCACCTGATCGACCAGGCCATATTCAACCGCAGCGACGGCATCCAGATAGAAATCGCGGTTGGTATCCCGCTCGATGTCCTCGACAGACTGGCCGGTGTGTTTCGCCAGGATGTTATTCAAGTCGCTCTTCAAGCGGAGAATCTCTTTGGCCTGAATTTCGATATCCGATGCCTGGCCTTGGGCGCCACCCAGTGGCTGGTGCATGTGGATGGTCGCATTCGGCAAGGAGAAACGCTGACCTTTGGTGCCAGCGGTCAACAGGACCGTCCCAAAGGAGGCAGTCATCCCAACCGCCAGGGTGCTGATCGGGTTAGGGATCATTTGCATGGTATCGTAAATCGCCATGCCGGCGTAAACCTGACCACCGGGGGAATTGATATACATCTGGATCGGCGACTTCGGGGTCCTCACTGCTCAGGTAAAGCAATTGGGCGACGATCAAATTGGCTACCTGATCGTTGATGGGCGTGCCCAGAAAGACGATCCGGTTTCGGAGTAGAAGTGAGAAAATATCGTAAGCTCGCTCACCGCGGCCACTGGTTTCAATGACCATGGGAATCAAGGATTGGGGATTAAAGTTGTTCATGTTTCCTTCCTTTTTCAACAACCAAATCTCGTTTGTATCTACTCAGGCCTGCGTACGGAATGCCGGCGAAGGCTGAGAAGTTACGCTCGTTCGATAACTTGTTTAAGCCTCAGTTTCAGCCTCTTCGCTGGAAGAGGGTTCTGAGGATTCGCTTTCGGCGTTTTCCGGTTCGGAAGCCCCTTCGCTTTCAGCAGGGACTTCGCTTTCAACTTCGGCTGTCTGAGCGGATTCAGGTTCGTTGTCCGCCTGCACCTCAGTTTCAGGCGCCGTTACTTCGCCGACGGGTTGTACATCAACGGGTTGTACGTCAACGGGTTGTTCGGTTTCTTCTGTTTCTTCAACAGGGGCAGCTTCAGCTTCAGTTTCAGCCTCCTGTTCATCAGCAGCAGGCTCTTCAAAAGAAATGCCGCTGGCAATCGAGCGCAGCTGCTCCATGGCTTTTCGGGCCAACAGATCAGCCATGACATTGTTCATGATACTGCGCACCGATCCCTCATTGGCTAACTTCTTGGCGTCTTGTTTTGGTAAGGAGCGGGTCAGGTAATCGAGTGTGCGAATGGTTTCGCTCTGAACTTCATCGGTCCCAACTTCAATATTCTCAGCCTGGGCCAATTCATACAAGACCAAGGACCGTTTTAACCGGGTTTCAGCAGTCGGACGGGCTTCTTCACGCAATCCATCCATATCCATCTCGCGGGTCCTCAGGTACAAATCAAGATCGAGATTCTGCTCGCTCAACCGGTGCTCCAGGTTGTGTATGACTTGATCGATCTCGTCATCCAGCATTTGGGGCGGGTATTTGAATTCAGACTGCTCTACGGCTTCTTTGAGGATCTCTTCATCATAGCTTTCGTTATAAATATCCTTGGCTTGCGTTTCCAGGCTGTCCCGGATCGCCTTGCGCAGTGCTTCCAGATTTTCGTACTCGCCGACCGTGCTGGCGAATTCATCATTTACTTCCGGCAGGATCCGTTTTTTGATCTCGCTGACGGAAAAGACAAATTCGGCTTCGACGCCACGCAGTTCTTCGTATTCGGACTCATCCGAAAAGGTGTGGGTACTGGTCTTTTCGTCGCCGATATTCAAACCGATTATTTCTCGGGAGAAACCCGGGTACGGCCATTCGTGTTCGTTGTCCTCGTCTTCAGACAGCACCAGGATCTGGGTTTCGCGATCCTGTACCAGCGTAGAATCCTGATCGTCGGCAGCATCTTTGCGCTCCCCTGAGATCGTCACCGTGACGACATCACCCTCTTCGGCCGGCCGTTCAACAGGTTCCAGGATCGCCTGGCGATCCTGGAGGTCTTTGATTACGTCTTCAACGTCCTGGTCGCTGACCTCATCCGGTTCGTAGGCTTTTGTAATGCTGTGATAATCGCCGAGGGTTACTTCAGCATCCAACGGGACGACAAACTCGAGTACCGGTGGGTCCATGTTGGCGATATTGTCGAGCGTCCCGGGACCGTAGGGCTTTATCTCTGATTCCTTGATGACCTTGGGGTAGATGTCTTCAACCAGGAACTCAATCGCGTCTTCGATGATCGCGGATTCGCCGAACTGGCGCAGCACAACCTGATAAGGCGCCTTGCCAGGCCGGAACCCTGGTATTTTCGCGCGGCGGGAAAGCGCACGGGCGGCTTTCCGCTTGGCTTGTTCAAAAACATCTGGTTCGACCTCAACGGTCAGTTTTACTTGATGGTCATCACGGGGTTCGGTTTCGATTTTCAAAGTAAACTTCCTTCAAATAGATTGGTATTGTCGTTCTGCCCGGTCAGCCAGCTACCTGGGCAACTTTGTGATGTTCGCAGTAAACGTTTATTTCGTGCCAGGTGTAAGGTAAGCTTCTTCTTCTGAAAAGACGCCGAGTCGGCCTTTGGAATATCCTGTGAGAGAGCCTCAGAACTTCCTCAAGCCCCGCTGATAGCCAATGCGGGTTGACGCCGCATTATAACATGCAAACCTGGGCATGAAATGTAAAACATATATATGAAAATGCCCATCAATGCCAGGTTTGGTATCGCGAAGCGCAACCCCGGCAAATATGGGCAAAGATGAGTGCAGTTGTCAGGCCAGCCTGTACGATCTGGTGGGGAAGGAGGGACTTGAACCCTCACGCCTTGCGGCACATGATCCTAAGTCACGCCTGTCTGCCAATTCCAGCACTTCCCCGATTGCGATATGCTCTTTGCGAAGTGGATTATAAGCGAGAGCTTATTGATCGTCAATAAAGTGGTCATTGGGGGGCATTCAAATTGTGTAGATTGTGATGTTCGGTTTGGGCGGCTTTCGCCGCCCAAACCGAACATCACATTTTTCTTCTAAAAATTGTGGAAAAGAATGGGATATAATCTGGGGCACCTATAAAAACCGATTTTGGGCTGGAGTTATCCGGGGCAATCCCTGGGAGTGCTAGCAAACACAATTCAGGGTTGTCCTGGATTCTAGAATTCATGATCGATCTCCCGGGTGAGAGCTTATTGCCGAAATAAGGCTTGATCGGATCGGGAAGTTCGAACACATTTGGAGGATCGTTTGAGTCGCGTAATCAACCCAGATGGCGTCGGTAAAGAGCGTACGAGACTTACTCGCGCCATTGTACTGGCTATTCGTGAATTGATGAAACAAACCGAACCGAACCAGCAAACCCGCGATCTGGCTGCGTTTATCAGTATGGCGCTGGAAGCGGTGGATCAAACCATCGACGTTTCTGTCACCGCCTGGGAAAAACGTGGTTACTGGCTCAAGGCCGATCGTTTCCGTTTGGAATGGGATTGGACAAAATTGCTGGGGGATAAAATGCGTCTGGCGCTGCTGGCTGAAGATTGGCCGCAGGTGGCAGCCCTGGCGGTTCGGATTGCTGAAAAACTACAAAACGTTAAAGTGCCTCAAAGACACCGTCTGGGCACTCCCTGGGTAGGCGCCTGGGATAAATTAAAGGAAAACGCATAGCGGGAATAAAATCGAGGCTTAACTTTTTGTTCCAAATCCACCGCCGCCCGGGGTCCGGATGCTCAGGGTGTCTCCAGGCTGCAGGTCAAATGTGGTTTTCCCGGGCAAGATCTGCCGCTGGCCAGTCCGCAGGATCGCGTTCTCTCCTGCTCGGCCATGTTCACCTCCGTCCAACCCATACGGGGCGGTTTTCCTGCGATCACTTAAAATCGTCGCCTGCATCTCCGATAGGATTTCTAATTCACGGATAATACCGTCTCCACCCCGAAACCTTCCAGCTCCGCCCGAGCCTGCTCGAATTTCATAACAGTGCACTCGAAAAGGATAATGAAATTCGAGGGCTTCAACTGGAGTATTCAGGGTGTTGGTCATATGCGTCTGGACCGCAGATGCGCCTGGTTGGGAGGGGGAGGCTCCGGCGCCGCCGCCAATCGTTTCGTAATACGCGAACCGGCGCCGGCGAAACGGATCCCAGCCACCCAGGGTAAGGTTATTCATCGTACCCTGGCTGGCCGCCGGAACGCTTTCAGGCAAGGCCTTCGCCAGAGCCCCAAGAAGCACATCCACAATGCGCTGGGAGGTTTCCACATTTCCACCGGCTACCGGCGCAGGCGAACTGGCATTAACGATGCTATTTTGCGGGGCCAGTACTCGAATCGGGGCAAGGCAGCCGGCGTTATTGGGCACATCCAGGCCGATCAAACAACGGATGACGTAATAGACGGCTGACAGCGTGATCGCATACACTGCATTGATCGATCCGGCCTGTTGGGGCGCCGATCCGCTGAAGTCGACCTGGGCCTCGTCGTCGCCGATTTCAACCGCGACCCGGATCACAACCGGCTGGTCTCGCACGCCATCATCATCCATAAAATCCTGAAATTCATAGCGCCCATCCGGAATATTTCGGAGCAAAGCCCGGGTCATACGCTCGGTATAGGCCAGCAGCGCCTGCATGGCCCGTTCAACCTGATCGGGTCCATAATTCGCCGCCAGCTCCTGCAACCGGACGATCCCCCGCTGGTTGGCTGAGATCTGGGCCAGGATATCCCCTGAGCGTTCCGAGGGCGTGCGGACATTGGCCAGGAGGATATCGAGAATATCTGCTTGAACCACGCCGGCTCGCACCAGGCGTACCGGCGGAAGGATGAGGCCCTCCTGATAGATTTCTCTGGCGACCGGCATCGAACCGGGGGTCATGCCGCCTACATCGGAATGGTGCGCCCGGCTGGCAACGTAGGCAAATATTTTCTGTTCGGTTGATCCAGGCGCGGCCAGGAACAGTGGAGATACCAGGGTGATATCCGGCAGGTGTGTGCCGCCGCGAAACGGATCATTCAAAATGATCACGTCCCCTGGTTCCAGCGGGCTGCGGGAACTTTTGAGATCCCCGGGCGGTGGAAACGCCTCGATCGCGGCCTTGACCGACAGCGGCATAGATCCCAGGTGGACCGGGATGTGGGCGGCCTGGGCGATCATCTGGCCGGCATGGTCGAAAATGGCGCAGGAGAAATCGCGTCGTTCCTTAATATTCGGCGAAAAACTGGCTTTCCGTAAAACGACTCCCATTTCTTCCGCCACCGAGGCAAATAAGTGTTTAAACACCTCCAGGCTGATAGGATCAAATGGCTCGTGACTCATGAACGTGTTTCCCCAATCGTGATGATCAGGTTGTGGATTGCGTCCAGGCTGGCAGTATCGCGGCTGCCAACCAGGACAGTCGTATCCGGGTAGACGACCAGGGCCGGCCCGCTGAAACGGTTGCCCGGGATCAGATCCTGGCCCATGTAAACCGGTATCTCCCGTGGCTCAGACTGCAAGGTAACTACCTGCCTTTTCAAGCAAACCGGTTTGGAGGGTATACTCTTGGCTCCGCTGGCACGGATTAACGGGGCATTTCCCGGACCGCTGGCTCGCACGCGCAGGTTGACGATCTCCACCACACTGTCCGGCCGGGCATAACCGTAGGTATTTTGGTGAGCTGCGTGAAAACTTGCTTCGATGGTGGCGGGCGGTGTGGGTAAAGGCAGGTTCAGCTCATAAGATTGCCCTACATATCGCAGGTCCAACGATTTTTCGACTCGGATATCTTCCCGATGGATCTTTTCGGCAACCAGATCGTGTTCGGCTTGTTTGATCAGCGGCATGAAATCGTCTGATAACGTTTCGAGCTGGGTGCTGCCAGGCAGCATAACAGTCTGTGAATAATCTCTGACCACCTCAGAGGCGAGCATGCCAAACGCGGATAAGGTTGAGGCCAGCCGTGGTACGATGACGCGCGGAATCCCCAGGCGGCGCGCCAGTTCGACTGCGTGCAAGCCCCCTGCGCCGCCAAAAGAAATTAGGGAAAAATCGCGTGGATCATGGCCGCGCTCGATCGAAATGACCCGCAGCGCCCGCTCCATATGGGCATTGGCCACTTCGATTACGCCTAATGCGATCTCAATGATGGATTTCCCCAATCGATCGGCCAGGGGCTGAAACGCCTGCCTCGCCCGGTTTTCATCCAGGGTCATCTCGCCCCCAAGAAAATAATCTCCCGGCAAGCGACCAAGCAACAGGTTGGCATCGGTGACCGTTGGTGAAGGCGCCTGGTCTCGGCCCCGACCGTAACAGGCTGGACCAGGGTCAGCGCCGGCGCTCTGCGGGCCGACTTTCAAAGCTCCGCCGACGTCGATGGCCGCGATTGAACCGCCGCCAGCCCCAATGGTGTGGATATCCAGAACCGGTATGCGGATCGGCATGCCGCCGACGACCGCTTCCGAGGTCACCTGCGGTTTGTCCAGGATCATCGAAACATCGGTCGAGGTGCCTCCCATATCGAATGTCAGCAATCGTAGTGGGCCGTTTTTCGGCTCAAAATCACTGTTCGATGCCTGGACTGCCAGCCTGCCGATGGACTGGGCGCCAACAATCCCCCCGGCGGGACCCGACAGGATGCAGCGCACCCCGGCCCGACGGGCTTCCTCGAAACTGATGTGGCCTCCATTGGATTGCATAATACTTCTGACGGGTGCCTGGTCGGTTTGCAGTTCGGTTTCAAGATGCTCGAGGTAGCGGGCTAATATCGGCGTTACGTAAGCATTGATAGCCGTCGTGCTGGTGCGCTCGTATTCCCGGTATTCCGGTAAGATCTCCGCGGATGTGGACACGAAAAAACCGGCTTTTCGAAGGCGTTCGGCCACCTGGCGTTCATGGACAGGGTAGAGAAAGGAAAACAGGAAGCAGACTGCAATGGATTCGTAACCTTCCAGCGTTAATCTGTCTGTCAGTGTGTCCAATTCGGCCAGATCCAGCGCTTTTAATGGATGCCCCTGAAAATCGACCCGTTCATCCAGTTCAAAACGATCTTTGCGGGGAATGATCGGCTGGCGAGGCTGAACCTGAAGATTGTAAAGCTCAGGCCGGTTCTGGCGGCCGATCTCCAATACATCCCGGAATCCTCGGGTCGTGATTAACGCTGTCCTGGCGCCTTTGCGCTCGAGCAAGGCATTTGTCGCTACAGTCGAGCCATGAATTAGCATTTCAATGGGAAGTCCGATCCGGCTGAGACCGGTGAGAATTGCGTTGGCGGGGTCTTCTGGCGTGGAGAGCAGCTTGAATGTCTTGATGTCCCCCGTGGCAGGCCAAACGATCACAAAATCGGTAAACGTGCCCCCGATATCGATCCCAACGCGGACCGTTTCATTTTGGAATCCCATCACAGCATCTCATAGAATCTGTGGGGTTCAAGCTGTTCGAAACCGTGCGAGTGGACCAGGAATTTGCGCACATCGGTGCATAGGTGGCACTTACCGGCATATCCCTTGGCTAAGGGCACGTAGCCATGCTGGCTGGCGAGTTCGAACAGGGCAAACGGGCCCCGTTCGATCAACATTCGGATCAATTCCGGGTATTCGGCCTGACGGTAAGCGTCAGCAATGGTGAGAAAATCTTTCCATTTGCCCAGCGTGATTCCGGCACAGAAACCGCTGACATAATTACCATAACAATCAAAATGGGAGTGGGTGGCGTACAGCAATTCTTCCTGGCAGTTCAGGTACTGGAAATCCTGGGCGGGTAAACGTTCGGTATATGCACCCAAAGTGTAGCCGGCTCTGCCGCCCGAGATCAGGCTGTAGCCATCCCAAAAGAGCAACCCGGCTGGTTCGAATCCATACGAATCAACATAATGTTGTAACGCCACGGGTGTGCGGTCTCCAAATCGCCAGATCTGATCGATCCACTCTGCCAGAAAAACGAAGACGTGATCCATCCCGAAGGTGGTGATTGCCTGATCGATTGCCATCAGCGTGCGGCGCAGCGGGATCGATTCGGCATGAAATGGCGAACAACTGATCAAAATAGCCTGTAAACCGGCATCCTTCAGGCTTTTGAAGCGAGAATTCACCATTCCATAATCGACTGCCCAGGCGGCGTTGGTTTCGACATACACAGGGAGATTAAGCCGGGATGCCATCCGGACGGTGGAGAGCAGCAGCGGGAAATTCAGGAACGGTTCACCGCCGGTGATATGAACCTGGGCGTCAGGCAGAGCGGTTTTAATCATCTCAAAGGCATGCGCGGCTTCAACTTCCGTCATCCATTCCTGCCAGAAAGGACCGCAATTGTAGACGCAATGTTTGCAGGTATTGGTGCATTTGTAGCTCAACACCAGACCAATATCGGTTGGTTGTAAGACGGGTCGGATTTCCATGTCCTGGGTTGCCTGACCTTCACGACCAGTTCGATAATCTTCGCTCTATTATAAACGCGCCTGGCGGTATTTTTCTGCTCTTTGGTATTATCTGTGATGGAAACCCAAAGTTGGGGGGTGTGCGTGTGTATCTGCCACGCACACCCCCCAACTCTGGGACTTAACCAACTCCACAAGATGTGAGGATTTAGAAAAGACTTAATTGTTGGGCCGCGCGCCTGCCGTTCAAGAGAATATAAGGCTCGGCCCGTCCGGCCCGGATGCCGATCTTCTTGAGATCTTCGATCGATTGGATGACCTCGCGCCGGCGCTGCCGGATAATTGCCGCAACGGATTTTGGACCAAGTCCAGGGATGCGCAGCAGCTCTTCCCTGGAAGCCCGATTAATTTCCAGGGGCGCATTGGACAGATGGGTATTGGCCCAGGCTTGTTTGGGATCCACACCTAGAGGCAGGTGACCGTCCAGCGTGAAGTCGAGATCTTCGAGGCTGAAACCGTAATCCCGCAGCAGGAAAGATGCCTGGTAAAGGCGCTGTTCTCGGACCGGCGACTCGGCCGGCAGTCCCTCCAGGGGTGTGTCGTCCATTGGTTTAAATCGGGAGTAATAAGCCCGACCCAAATGCATCTGCTGATGAAGAAACTCGGTGGTTGAAAGCAGTTCAAGATCGCTCTCGCCCACCGCTCCAACGACAAATTGGGTCGTTAACGAGGGCCAGCGACCTTTCCAGCCCATCTGAGGGGGTAGTTCACGGCGAATTTTCTCAAAATATCGCATCGGCTGCAGCAATTCTGCCATGAAATCCTTGCGGGGCGCAAGTTCGGCCAGGCGAGCAGTATTGGGAGCTTCGAGGTTGACAGACACTCGATCAGCGTACTGCATGGCGGTGAGCACTTGATCGTATTCGACACCGGGCATGAGTTTCAGGTGCAGGTAACCCTTGAAGCCCAGTCTGGTGCGCAGGATGGCGGCTGTATCCAACAGGGCATCCTGCGAACGGATGCCCCCGCCGGCGATCCCGGAACTGAGGAACATACCTTCAGCCAGGCCGGCGCGATGGATAGCCATGAAGGTTTGGGCCAGTTCTTCGGCCTTGAAAGTCGCCCGCCGGAAATCGCGACCGGCCCTGAACGGGCAATAGTAACAGTTGCGTTCGCAGGCGGAGGTGAGCAGCGTTTTAAGGAGTGGGATCGGCTTCCCGCCGGGCGTGACGGCATGAGAGATATTAACCGCTTGCTGTTGGTGAGTGGTAAGCGGCTTGCAGCCTAGCTCCTCAGCGGGTTCAAGATGCATCATGTCCGATAACAACTGCAGGCGATCGAAACTATCCATAATTTTTATTTTAGCACATATGATCTAGAAAGGGAAGCATCTTTTCTGCAGGTCTATACCTTTCTAAGGATCAGGTTATTTCATGAGAAAAGGAGAGTTTGTTGGTGAACTCATTTTTGCAAGTTCTCCACGCCCTTCCGACACCTGAGCATAGGAAATATTGGCGAAATGAAGTGTTTACGGGGCTCTGCTCCCGTAAACACTTCATTTCGCCCCAATTCCACGAGTTAGGGGAAAATGGAAGTCAGCTATTACTGGCAGTCCAGCTTGTTTTCCACCATCATTTCTATGGATTGGATTTATGCCGAACGATCCTGTTTAATATCAAGCGCCCAGTCCACAGAATTAAGAGCAACAGGAGCAGGGCAGACCCGGCCAGCAGAACGAGCAAAATCCGCGGGCGGTTTGTATTGGTTTGGGGCTGGACTTCAAGGATAAGATTGGCGCTGCGCTGGATCTCGACACCGTCCGGCGATACGCCAGTTACCAGGAAATCGGCGCTTACCAGACCGGGGCGTTCCGCCTGCCAGTCCGCTTGATAGCCCTGACCGTCCGGCTGCATGGTTATCGGTTCGGATTGGTGATCGGCGTCGGTTAGCCTGCCGGTCGCCTGCTGGATGGCAATTGCCTGGCCGTTCAAAGCCAGAGACGCTTGAAAGTGGACTGTTTCCCCAGGCTGCGGCAATACCAGCGAGGCGTTTACGCTCAGGTTGGCCCCGCCGGTGAAGCGGGCGGTCAGGGCATAGTCGGTTCCTGTGGTGGGAGTGCGATCGGTGGTCAGCAGTTTCACCATCCAGACGCCGGGCTTGGGCTGGTTGAAACCATAACCGAGATAGATCATCGAATGCGGATCATCAACCTCAATCAGGCTGTTTTTCTCTGTACTCAGCTCAATCACGTTTCCGCTGGCGCCATGGACCTCCACCTGGAGCGATTGGCTGGGATCGTACAGGCCAAAGCTGGCAACCTGGATCCCGGTTTCGATCGGGATCGATATTTCTGTGGTTTGTCCGGATTCGAGATGGCCATGGAACACCTGTCCGAACTGGATAGGGTCAGCGTTTGGGGAGACGACCACGGGATCGGGCTGTTCCGGAAATTCCCCTGGTCCTTTTTGAAGCATAGGTTTCACAAAGCCATCAAATGCTTCTGCGGAAGTATTCAATTCAACGTGGAGAATCGGCAACTCTTTCGCATCCAGGGGCAGCCCGGTTGCGCTCTGGCGGGAGATGACCAGGTCGGAGGGCACCCCCGTGCAGGGCGAGCCGGCCGGATTGGCGATGGGATCGCCTGCCAGGATCGAAAAGGGCACCCCGTGGCGGTGGTAAATCTGTGGATTGAACACTTTGAGCGCATATTCGGGTTGGATTTCAAGCGTGGCGGGTAAATAATATCCCAGGGAAGCGGGTAGATTGGCGCAGGCGGTTCCCAATTGAGGCGAGCCGAGCATGATCAGTTGAGCGATATCCCGGGCTGGCATCAGGCGGTCGATAGTGTAGCGGCTGATCATCCCGCCCATGCTGTGGGCCAGTAAATCAACCATCTCGGCGCCAGTTTTTTGCTTGACTGCATCGATGTAAGCCCGCAGGATGGCGGCATTTTGGGCGATCGTATTCGTTCTGCCCAGGGGATTGGTCAACTGGCCGGTGTTCATCACGCCCGGAACCTGTCCATCTCCAACTGCAAAACCTGGTACCCCGAGCCCGGCCAGGTAACCCTGGTCTCCCAGGTAGTTATTCCAGGCGGTATAGTCAGATGAAAAACCATGCACCATGACGACTGGGCGCGGTAGAACCTGGAGGGAAGTACTCGCCAGTTCACGCCCGTCCGAAGCGAAGGCCATCAGATTGCGTCGAGACAGCGGGTTTCCGCCGGCATCCCAGCGCCAGCCGATGGCATTGAAACTTTCACTCTGGCAGGTTTGATCTCCCGAATGAACCTGGCAGCTTGCGACCGGTTGATCGACTCCCTCCAACCTGAACTCGATCAGCGAGCCAGCGGATAGATTATCCAAACCCTCCAACCACAAACTGATGCGATTGCCATCCGTTATCTCCTGGGTTGATTTGCCATTGCGATCCATGATCCTGATGGCTGTTCCGGCCTGAGCGGCACGATCCCGGAATGGCCCTGGCTGAGGCGTGCGGATCTGGCCCAGGAAAACTGGGGCGAACAATGGCAGGATTACAAGGAAACGCATGGCACGGATCATCACGACCTCCCACAGCGAAATTTAAACTGAGCCGTCAGCTAAAGACAGCACGCCAGCTGTTGGGATGGCTCAGTGAGGGTTTGGTATGAAATTATTCAAATTGTATCGGATTAGTGAAATTAGAGCGCTGTTCCGGATTCTAACACAAATCCCATCGCCGGCTTCTTCAAGGTAGTGAAAAACTAGGGTTCGGCTGCAGCTCGATCGATCGCATTGGCTGTCAGGATCGGAGGCAGGGCGGTTTGGGTAGCGGCATACTGACCGGCTGCCTGGGTCTGGGTGGCATGGGAGAAAGCAGCCGCTTGATCCAGCGTGGCCTGCCAGGCTGTGGCCTGGACCAGCCTGGCGGACAACGGTGTGGGGGTTGGGGTGGCTGTGGGGATCAAGGTTGGCGTAGCGGTTGCCGTCGGGGGAGGGGAGGTCGGCGATGGAAGCAGCAATCCGGCGGCATAAGGGGTATTGGACGGGCTTTCGGACTGCCTTATTCGGATGGCGTGCAGCGGACCATACGCTTCGATCGAGGCAACCTGAGCGTGTGTATTCGTGTACTGGTAGAGCAAGAGTGGCATCAGTGCTCCGCAAACAAGCCATAAGAAAGCAAACAACCGCCCAACCGCTCCCAGCCAGTGTTGCCTGCGCTGACGGCGCAGCCTGCGGCGCCGCGCCATGCCAGGTCGACTTCCATGGAAGGGAAATGCGCCTGGTTTGGTAGGGGCTGCCATTGTCCGGGGCCGGTCGACGATCACTGCCATAACATTGCTTCCGCTACAAATTTCATGCCCAGAAGGTAGCAAGAACCAGACCAGGTTTCATTTTCCTGACTTGTGAAGGCCCAACCCGCGAATTCACGGTTTTAACAAAGTCGATCGCCTTTCCGCCAACAAAGCATGCAAAGAAAGTACGTGGTGCGTGATGGGTGGCTTAGCCACCCATCACGCACCACGTTTTCTCTTTCTTGGTAAAGCCCTGCCCGCGAATCTTCGGGGCATTGACGCACTGCTACGCCGTGGGTAGAATTGAGAAGTGGAGATACGAATGGGAACGGCGTCCAATCCTGAAACAGAATACAAACCGCAAGGGGAACCCAAATGAATGAACCTCGGTACGACAAAGGCTCGGTACCCAGCGTAATTGCCAATTACCGCAAGCGCCAGGAGCGAGCCATGCGCCTGCTGCTGGCATTCTGGATCGGGATCATGCTGCTCATCCTGGGCGCCGGCTATCTGGCCTACCGGTATTTGAATGCTAAAAATGCGCCCCTGGTCGAAAATCTCACCACGACGCCCACCACGACTTTAGAGCTCACGCCGAGTTCGATAGTTACCAGTTTGCCGGAGTTGACCTTGGCGGAGGCTGTGCCGGGGGAGGCCACCATCCAGGCGTTGGAATCTCCGCCGCCTGCTCAGGATACGCCCAGACCCAGGATGGTGACCTATACCGTTAAGCAGGGCGATACCCTGAGCAGCATTGCGCAGGAGTTCGGAGTGGCGCTGACAACGATTACCGCCTTAAATCCACTGGTCACACCGGAATTCTTGAGCGTTGGGGATACGCTGTCGATCCCGGTTCAGGGGGGCGGCCTGGCAACCGTGACGCCGCCTCCAGCCGGGACCCAGTCGGTGATCGAATATCAGGTAGTTTCCGGAGATACACTGGCAGGGATCGCCTCCCGTTTTGGCAGCAGTATCGATGCGATCGTGCGCGAAAATAATCTCGCCAGTCCGGACGAGATCCGGGTAGGGCAGACTCTGCGGATCCCGGTGGAGCCCGGCGCCGTGCAGACGACTGAGCCTGCCCCGGATGGAACTGGTTCTCCGACGCCTACTCAATAATTCATATCTATGATGATTGGAAAGAATGTGATTTGTGATCGGCAGCGCGCGCCGATCACAAATCACATTCTTTTTATTTTGATATTGTAATTCCAAGTATTTAGGTTAAAATCATATTAATAGTCACAATGATTGGATTAGGCGGGAAATTAATTTCCAGCATTGTCAACATTCGATTTTTTTGTCATCTGGAGTTATAAATATGAAAAAACTGATTTTTCCCGTCGCCATTGCTGCATTCCTGTTGGTTGCTGTGTTTGGATTGATCGAAAATGTGCGCGGCCAGGATACGCAGCCGCCCAGCGCTGAACTTGTTTTACAAAGCGAAACCGAGGGGGAGAGTATGCGCGAGATATCCGCCCCTTCTGCCGTGGAGAACCCTCTATCTCCGGATATCGGTTTTATCGATTCACCTTCGGCTACCTGTTACCAGCCGGATCATAGCAAGGATGAATGCTTCATCAACTGGTATTACCTGAGCGTCAGCGCCAGCCCCAATTACATGATCACCATGACGGCCACCCTTAATGATTTTGGACCGGTTGCCCACGTGCAAGGATTTTTCCAGACTTCGATGTATGTGCCTTACAATATGCTCGATCGGGGATTTAGTGTGGCCTGTGGTCCGGCTGGGGCAGGGGGTAAAACGTTGCTTGGTAAAGCCTACGCCTACACCATCCGGGCGCGTGATTCTGCCGGGTTGAGTTCGGCAAATTACGGAACGGTTTATTGCCCAGCCTATCAGCCTTGATTCCCAAAGAGGTCCTACAATGTCTCGTAAACTAAGCGCCTGGCTGGTGGTCACCATTGCCCTGGGAACCCTGGGGCTGTTCCTGTGGGGACTGGATGGAAGCGCGCGCGCCAGCTTTTTTCCATTGGCGCAGTTAAATAATTCTGCAGTCCAAACCCCGGCAGCCAATCAGGATGAATCAACTCGCCGTGAAAGCGATGAAAATCCATCGAGCGATGAAAATCCATCGAGCGATGAAAATCCATCGGCGGTATCGATCTCTTTTATCGACAGCCCGAGCGCCGAATGTTACCGGCCGAAAGAGCATACCAATGCTTGTTACATTCAATGGTCGTACTTGAACGTCGCCGCCAGCAGCTCGCAATACATCATCAGTATGACCGTCAGTATTGACAATCAAATCCGGGCGTATTACAGCGGATTCTTTCAAAACTCGATGTACATTCCAGGGGATCTCCAGTCGCCTGGATTCCGGGTGGCCTGTGGTGAGCCCGGTTCCGGGGGCAAGCCCGAATTGGGGCAGGCGCACGCTTACACCATTAGGGCGCGTGAAACCGGCGGTCTAAAATCCGCCAATTATGGCACTGTATATTGTCCGGCAGATACCATTCGACTCTACCTGCCAGTCGTTCAGCACTAGCACCCTAAGAGAGATGACCTGGATAACATAGCGAAAAAGGCGTGTGTGAGGACCTTTGCCCTCACACACGCCTTTTTCGCCTAAATTTCAGGCAGGGAACTATTTATCGATCTGTCGAACCACCATGATTACTTTGCCCTGGATCTTCAAAGCGTCAGGGCCATTCAAAAAGATCGGTTCGTAGGCGGGATTTGCCGGCTGTAAGCGTACACCGCCATTTTCACGGTAAAAGTATTTCAGCGTGGTGCTCTCTTCCTCGGTCAACCAGGCGGCAACCATATCGCCATTTTGGGCGTCTTCAGCGCGCTGCAGGATGACCTTATCGCCGTCGTTGACCAGTGCGTCGATCATCGAATCCCCGTGAACTTCCAGGGCAAACAAGGCGTCCGTCCGCGTGCGTGGTGACAGCAGCGACCCGGGCAGATCAATGCTGGTCTCGGCGTCGAAGATCGAGAATCCGGTTTCGGGGATTTCGATGGGTTCCCCGGCTGCGATGGCGCCGACGACCGGGACTTTCAGGATCCCCTCCAGGGCGGAGGCGGCCTTCTTGCCGGCTTCTGCCAGGATGTCGTTGGCCGGCTGCAACAGCCGGATGCTGCGAGCCACGTGATTGTCACGTTCGAGATAACCGCGTTCTTCCAGCTGGTTGAGATAGTAATTGACCACGCTGGTGCTGGTGATTTCGGTGCTGCTGACGATCTCGCGGATCGTGGGCGGATAACCGTTTTCATCCTGGAATTGAGCAATGGCTTTCAGGACTGTCTTCTGACGAGGGGTAATTTTATTGCTTTTCTTCCTTGGCATGGGGTCGCTCCATTGCCGGTGGGGAACGGACCACCCGGCGGCGAGTTCGAACCTTTAGCGAACTCTTGTTCTAATTATAGCATAGGATGAAAATAATATTACGGCGATCTACAATTTATCCTTGCTTCTTTTGGGGTGGGGAGGTTATCGCTGATGAGTTCGATCCATTATAATGTTTATCAGGCCCGTCTATATTTGACTGCTGGTTAGGCGTCTTGTGCTTCAATTATGTTCCTCGGCGTTTTATCGTTTGAAAGGAGTCGCGCTGCATGAATGAAGGTTTAACAGAGATGTTTCGATACAATGCCTGGGCTAATCGAGAGCTTTTCAGTGCCTGCCGCTCACTGACGGAAAAACAACTGGACATGCATATCCAGGGAATTTCTGGGTCGATCCGAGAGCTCTTGATGCATATTGCCGGCGGACAACAGACTTTTATACTGCGAACAAAAGGTCGCCAGCACGAGGGCGAGCTGGGGCGGCAAAGCGATTGGCCAGGGATTGAGACGGTAATAAGGATTACCGCCAGCACGAGCGAGGAGCTGATTGCCATCGCGGAACAGCTCAAAGGCAACGAGGTCGTTGACCTTTCCTACCAGGGCAGAACCTACCGCTACCCGAAGCGTTTCTTTCTGGTCCACGCTATGGAACACAGCACCGAACATCGCACAGAAGTGAAGGTGGCTCTTGCCAGCGTGGGGATCGAGACACCCGATCTCGATGGCTGGAATTACTCACTAACTGCAGGTTACGGCCAGGAAATAATAACCTAGGCGTGACCATAACCACCAAACGGTTCCGGTTGATGGTTTTCCTCAATAGGGTGGGGATAGCAAAGATAATTATTTGGAAAATCGTGCAAGAAGGGTGTTCAAGCCAGAGATTTACATTTACAGGTCCAGCTTTTCCACGAACAATATTCATTTCATTGTGAACCTGCAGCCCACGGGTAGGGGAGCTTGACAGGGGCACAATATTTTGATATTATCATTATGCTTTCGATAAGTATTATTATCATAAACATAAAGATTCTAAACTTTTACTCGAATTGGTTGGGTTTATGCAGCTTACAGTAGCTCAGGCGATTGCACGATATTTGGATAACGTATCACTTGCAAGGAGCGAGAATACAGCTCGCACCTATGGCAATGCATTGCGTGCCTTTAGCACCGCCCTATCGGAAAATAAATTTTTACCGGAGGAGCGCTCGATTGATAAATTGTCAGAGGATGCGATCTCGTGGTTCACAGTCTGGTTAAAAGATTATTCACCTGCGACTGAGCGCCTCTACCTCCAGGCAGCGGTCGGTTTTTACGAATTCCTGGCAGCTGAGGACCTGATCCAACCCAATTTGTTGCGCATCCGACAAATCATCCGGCTGCGGGGCCGGCGTACAGGCCAGCGTTTACCCCAATTCCCCCGCAATCAAATTGAAGATATTATTGAGTATGCAAAAAATATTGCAAAACTACCTTATGAGGATGACGCTGAGCGCCTTCGTAACCTGCGCGATCGAGCTTTCTTGATTACATTGGCGGATACCGGACTCAGGGTTCATGAGGCCTGCAATCTGCGGCGCGGAGATATCGACTGGAATGAGGGTCGAAGCTTAATTATCGGAAAGGGCGATAAACAAGATATTGTGCGATTTTCGAGTCGAAGCCTTAAAGCGCTCAAGGATTATTTAAACGCAAGAGCCACATTAGATGGCTCGTCTGGAAGGCCATTAACCTCCTTACCTTTATTTGCGAGGCATGACCGAGGCGCAGGAAAAAAAGTTAAACCAATCACTACGACGACAGGAAGAAATATTGTTACCCAAAGAGTTAAGGAATCCTTAGGCCCAGAAGCGGTTGGAAAAATTACTCCTCACTCATTCAGGCATTATTTTGTCACCACGATTTTGCACGGTTCTGGTGGGAACCTAAAATTGGCTCAAGAGCTTGCAAGGCACACGAATATAGCCGTCACTCAAAGGTATGCCCATTTGTCAAACGATGAGTTAGATATGGGTTATTATGAGATATTTGAAGAATAGGATTTGCAGGGAGGATTAAATGAACGGCTCTGAGACGCAGAAATTTAATAATCGAAAATCTGCATTCGAAAGGATACTTTCAGTTGTTGAAAGAATCTCATCTCAAGCAGTTTACTATTTTTCTGTATTAGGGGCTGCTTCCTTAATCGTAACTAACACAAATCCTGATCAAATTCCTCCCTCTTTGGGGATTGCAGCAGGTGGAATTGGGATCAATCTAATTAGTAATTTGATAGAACGTCTTGCAAACGGAGAAAAGTTCAGTGACCAAGAGCTTGAGATCCAAATTCAGCGAGCGATAAAAGAAAGTGGCATCGAGCTACTTCTTTCTCGAGAAGATTTTCTAAGAGAAAATCAAAAGCTTTTAGACTATGCTGCTGCAATTCGCCAAGATACGGACTTTATCCGCACAGAAATACAGAACAAACTTACTGATGATCTTAGGGATCATATTTCGTATCCTTCTATAACCGTTGGGATTGAAAATTTTATTAATCAAGTCCGTTTGACACACAGTAAAAATACAGTTCGAAGTTATCGAAATGCTCTGATGTATTTTCAAAAGACTTTGAACTCGTCACGGGGTTTCAATGTCGACCAAGATTAATCAATTACCAAATGACATGATTTCATGGCTAACAGCCGAATTGAGCGATTATTCTCCCGCAACTGAGCGTCAATACTTAACATTGATCCGCCGCTTCTTAAAAATATCTTGAAGACGAAAGTTCATCATCAAGTATTCCTAATATAGACAGTTTAATCAATAAGAATACTCGCTTGCCTGGAAGACAATTGCCTCAATACTCCCTTGAGGCTATTGAACAAGTCTTAACTTATACGTCCAATCTATCAGATAGCTCGACAGATCGATTTAATGAACGACTTCAAAATCTTCGGGACTGCGCATTCATTACAATTCTAGCTGATTCAGGATTACGAGTCCACGAAGCCTGCAATTTGCGCCGGGGAGATATCGATTGGAACGAGGGCCGCTGCATTATTATCGGCAAAGGCGACCAGGAAGCCGTGGTTCGTTTCTCTACACGCAGTTTGAAGGCCTTAAAAGATTATTTGAATGCCCGGGCGACCCTGGATGGTTCATCCGGGCGGCCCCTCACCTCCCTGCCCTTGTTTGCCAGGCACGATCGCGGCGCCGGCAAGAAGGTCAAATCGATTACTACACGAACTGGGCAGAATATTATCAACCAGCGCGTGCGCGAATCGCTCGGTGAGCAGGCGGTGGGCACCATTACCCCCCACTCTTTCCGGCATTATTTCGTGACGGCCGTGCTGCGTGGCTCGGGTGGCAACCTGAAACTGGCCCAGGAGCTGGCCCGCCATAAGAACATTGCCGTCACCCAGCGATACGCCCACCTGAGCGACGATGAACTGGACCAGGGCTATTTAGAGATTTTCGATTAACTATACGAAATTCAGGGTATATGGCAAAAAAGGTGTCGGCGTGGGTTAACCCACGCCGACACCTTTTTTGCCTTTAATTACGAATCAATGGGATATAAAAAAGTTACAGTATCGAACAACCTACTGAGCTGTTGAGGGACAAGTAAATCTGATATAATTGGGCAACTTCTATCCAAGATGACCCCCACACCTGGTAAGAACAGCATACTTGCCGGCAACGGATTTCCAGGCGAGAGCCATTCCTTTGGAACCGTGATCTTTTCCTGCACCCATCTTCCGGTTCATTTTCATTTGAATGAATATGCCGGATGGGAGGAGCATCATCATGAAGGATAATCCCAAGAAATCCATCAAGAAACGTTATCGGAGAGCGCCAGAGATCCCGGATACGCTGGAGATCGGCGAGTTCACGCTTGAGGTGAAAGATATTACAACGGCTGGAAGCTGGAAGCCGTCCAAGCTGGAATTTCAGGGAGTTTCCGGCACTGCCTGGCTGAAACTGGACTGCGGTGGATTCCCATTTTTGACGATCGATCCCTCGAAAATTACAGAGATCCTGGATATCCCCTATACTCTTCAAGTGGTCACGGCAGTCGACCATCCCCAAACCCAGATCAGCCTGGAAGCTGCCCAGAAGATCAAGCCGGCTGTCCAGCCCGGGGAGAGCCTGGATGTTCATTTGCAGCTCCATCCGAATGAGTTCCAGGAAGTGCTCCAGTTGGGCAAAGGGTTTATCGACTGGCTGCAGTTCACTACGCCCAAGGGGGGCATCCTGGTTGAGTTTTCAAAAGTCGATATCCAGATCAGCAAAACGCCGGGCGCGCCGGGCCAGATCGTTGTCGGAAAAGCGATCTACCCTGCCAAACCAGCTATTCCGAAGGTGATCAAACGGAATATTGCGGGTTTCATCGTGACGATCACCTCGCTAAAATTAACGCCTGACAGCGCCAGCGGGCATGTCAGCGTGCAGCTTCCGGGAGGCATCGCTTCGATTGATACCTGCGAGCCCGCCAGTCTGGACCTGGGCGAAATTCCCCTTTCCCCGAAGTGCAGTCTCTATTTTGATGCCTCAGACCAGGCTTATGGACCCTGGCTGCTGGGTGATACCGGGTTGGTTGTCGAAGGGAGCGGTTATATTCTCGACCTGAGCCCGACCCAGAGCCCTCTGGGTTGGCCGCCGGGCCGGCGCGGGCTGCTGCTTAAACGCGGGCGCGCCAGCGGCAAAGACCTGGTGCCCGAGCCATGCAATACGGGTTACTTGCGGGGCAAGTACAGTTTTGGCCAGGCAGTTGTTCAGTATGATGGCTTTTTCGGCCATTTGAACCTGCGGGGCACCTGTGCTTTTGAGGCTCTGCACCCATGCAATACCGTTTTCAGTATTGGTGGTGGCTGGCTGCAAATTTCGAAAAGCCAGGTAATTGACGGGGAGTTTGGTCCTGGCGAGATAAAACTGTCGTCTACGGCAGTCTGCCAGCATAACCCTGGCGATGCGGTAGTTGTCAGTTTCAACCAGCTCAGTGTCCAGACCGATCTGGATCTGGCAGGAGAAGTGGAATACGGTGGAAACTCACTCAGTTGGGGTGAGCTTACTCATCCTGGCGCAGAGGTGATCCCCTGGATAACTTCCGCTGAGCACGGTTATGCCTATCTGCCGGCTGGGCCCCTGCCAAGCTTATGCCCCGAATCCGGGGGTTCGTTTATCCAACCATCGATTTCTTCAGCGGTCGATCCAAGCCTGACCGCGCTGGATACTTACGGCATGGCAGGGGTAACTTTCCATTTGGAGGGAGAAATACTGGTGTTTTCGCCAGATCGCCCGGGCGGAATCGGTAACCCTATCTTGATCCCGCATGTCATGGGCTGGCTGCGGGTGGGCTGCCGGGGGGTTGACGGTGAGCTTTATACCTACTGGCAGTCGCAGTCCGAAAAGTTGGGAGAGCCGGCCCGCCCCGGTTATATTGGCGGGATCCCGTTCGAAGCCGATCTCTTCGTCGATGATAAAAGGAACATGCTGGCTGAATTTATCACCAGCGCAGTCTATGATTCGGATTTAAGCGGTATTTTCAAGATCCCCGATCCTTGCATGATCCCCGCCCTGCATTTTCATGACATGCAGCTTACCTCCACCGCCCACCTGGTAGGCGGCGAGATCGCCTTACCACCCGGCGGTGTGCCATTGAATTACTGGCAGCTTCAACTGGTGCCCACCGGTAATCCCAACCAGACCGGGGTCGTGAGCGTCCGCACAGGCAGGATCATATTCACAGCGGCCGGGATCAGTGAAGACATCCATTTTTCGCAACCATTCCGCCTGACCTGGGGAGAGATGCTGGCCGATGGCAACCTCGGCCAGCTATATTTCGATTTCAACAACTATGGACAGCGCTTTGATGGCATCCCGTTCGACCCGCACGAAATCATGCTTTCTAAGTACGTTCCCGGGACAACCGATCCATTCCTGGCTACCTGTGGTTCGATCCACTTCAATTTCTTTGGACCGGGTTATGTCAACATTCGCGATGCCAAAGACAGTAATCCGGCTGCGCCTTTTTACAACCGGCTGGTGAAGGTCCCCAAGGCTGGGATTACCTCGGGATGCAAGCCCACCGATCTGCACCTGACGGGTACCTGGAAAGATATCACTTCGGATGATCTGGCCGTGTTCGATTGCCCGGATGTGAGCGTTGATTATAACGAGACGACCCAGGAAGGCTTCATCGGTAGCGGGAAAGGCGACATATCCTTCTTCCACTCCGACGGGTTGGATGTTGTTGTTGAGATCCAATCCGATGCGACCGATATCCGCCTGAGTTCCCTCGCCACTCATGATATCGACCTGGGTTTATACGCCCGCCTGGGCGGTATCAGCCAGATTGTCGGCTGCGCCCGGATTGAAGGTCCACTGCTGACTCGCATGTCATTCTATGGGGTCCTGGAGCAAAGCACGGCCACCGGTATGGGTATCCTGAGCCCCAAAGCCGGCTTCGCGGTGGAAATCAATATCAACACTACCCCAACCTCCCTGGATTTTTATGCCTCCGGCGACATGCTGATGTCGGTATCCGGCGTCGATCTTGAACTTTCGGCGCTGGTTCATTTGCTGTTCGATTTTGCCGCGGGGTCCGCGGAAGGAGAGCTCATCGGTCGGGTTGATTGCGATGCCGCCTTAGCGGGGTTATCCGGCGAAGGACAACTTACCTGGTACGCCGGCCCGGCCATGCAATATCTCCAAGGACGGATGAAGATCAACGTGTGCAGTTGGGTGGCGAGCGGCGGATTGGAGGGCGGATTTTTCATCGGGCACCAGGTTCCGAAGCACCTGGCCTGGGTCCTGCGTCCGACCAATCCCCATTTTGGCGTCTCGGATGCCATCCTGCCGGCTACCTTGACCGGCCTGTTTGGCTATGGCCAACTGTCTTTCGGCATCAATTATTACGTCCTGGGCGGAGGCGTCAGCCTGTACGCCGGCATGGGCGCTTTCAGCGAGACGCCGCCCGGGTTGACCAGCGCCTGGAGCTCCCTCGTTGGCCTGCCATACGTCCTCGGGAGCTGCGGTATTTATGTGCATGGCGAGATCCTGGGCGGATTGGTCAGCGCGTCGGCCTGGGCGAATCTCAGCCTGCGCGGTCCAATCCCCACCTACTATGAGGGCACGTTTGGATTGCAAGGCTGTGTCGCCTGGGTGCTGTGCGCTTCGGTTGATATTACTGCGGGCGTCAACAGCTCGGGCTTTTACTTGAATTGAGGAGGTCCTGATGGCGGAAGCGTTCAATCCCCTTTCGGACTCGGACAGGCAAGAAAATCCGTATACGATCATGCACGCCACTTCGGCAGGCATCGACGCTCACGGCAATACCTATATTGTGCTTACCTGGGCCGCCCACTCCGATATGACCGGGTATAACCTCTATCGGATGAAGGCCGGCGGCAGATTAACCAGGCGCTCCCGGCCGATCAATGGGGATACGCCCATCGTGCCGGTGAAAACCTGCGCCCAGCTAAAAAAGATCATCCCCGAAGACTCGCCTGAATGGCATTTGCTGGTTAACGGCTTTACAGCCCTGGCAAACAAAAGCGATTTGCATCTGGCGGATGACCAGGCTCGCCGGGCCCGTTTTACAAACCTGACTGCCCTCGCCGGTATCCGCTCTCTGGCCGTGGACCCGGAGACGGGCATCCAAAACCGCCAGGTCGGACGGCAAGTTGTTGATCCGTGCACAGCCTTAAAGCGCGGCTTAACCGCTGAAGAAGAAGATCTGTTCGATACATTGGCGAAGAGCAACCTGAAGCTCTCCATTGCCCGAGGGACAGCCATCATCGATCGGGGCGTTACGGCCAACCAGCAGTATGTGTATGAGCTGCGCGGCCTACAAAAGAATGGCGCAGAAGTCGTCCTGGCCACGAATGTGATGATTTGGGCCGGTTTGTTCGATCCGCCGGATCCTCCCTCTGGGCTCAGCCTGTCGGTTGGCGACCGGAAGGTGCTCTCGCTCTGGAACCGCAATCCGTACGCCTATAGTTACATGGTGCAGCGCTCAACCAATCCCGGTGGCCCTTTCCAGCAGGCCAATCCAAAACCGGTATTCTATGACGTGGATAAGGATATCCAGGATCAGCCCATCACACCCCCAAAGCCGGGTTTCCTGGACTTCCAATACTGGAACACGGATGGGCTGCCCATTTCTCACCTGGTGAATGGCTCGATTGTTACCGGCCCACAAAATGGGACCACGTATTACTATCGGGTCGCCTCCCGCGATATTCTTGAACGCACCGGCAGCTGGTCACCTGCCCTGCCCGCCACGCCGGTTCGCAGCACTCCTCCGATGGCCCCGGATGAGCTGAAAGTCTTCCCCAAGACTTCGCCGCCAGCCCTGGAACTTAACTGGCGCAAGGTGACCCGGGATATTGATAACCACCAGCTCCCAGATACTTCCCAAACTTACTATATCTATCGGGCCGAGACTCAAGCAGCCTTGGAAGACCTGGCCACGCTTCCAGCAAAGCAGGTAGGATGGATTAATGCGAATCCCCAGGATCCCGCCTCGGCTGGATTAAGTTGGACAGACAGCGACCCGATCCTGCTGCCGCCTTACGGTGAGAAAACCTTCTATTATCGCTTGCGCTGTGCGGATCCGTTTTCCAATCTCAGTGCGCCATCGGCCATCATCGCCGGACGTATACCGGATACCACACCGCCTGGACCGACCCAGGTCGACAGCGCCGATGGTTTTGAAGATCATATCCGGGTGTACTGGAACCCAAACAACGAGCCCGACCTGGCCGGGTACCAGATTTACCGCGGTATATGTGACCATGGGGTTATCTACACACCTGGTCATCAGGATAAGCCGGAAGGACGCTGTGATCTTATCCTGGTAGGCCAGGTAACCCTGGACGAAGCCAAGCAAATGCTTGAAAAGACCGGAAAGATCTTTTTCGATGACTTCAGCGTCCCCGAAGGGTCGCCCCTGTGTTATGCCTACTGGGTGCGGGCGTACGACTTTTCCCAAAATTTATATGCTGGTCACGGGGGCTGTCCGGGAAGCCATTCTGAGTATGTATGTATGCGCCTGCTTGAAAAAACACCGCCGCCGGCGCCAGTCATCACCGGTTTGCGGGCGCGCAATCATGCCGTCCTGGTCGAGTGGATCGGCTCGCCGGTTCAGGATTTGCGCGCCTTTCATGTGTACCGGTCCGATCATGAATTCGATCCACCCGTTTTCCTCGCCTGTGTCCTGACGGATGGGACTGTGCTTGCATCTCCGTGGACCGGCCTGCCGCCCGCCTGTGGCGATATTCCCGCCGAGCCCAATCCCCTGACTGCTCACGGTCAATATCTCGATGAAACCGCTGTCCCTCAGCAGATCTACTGGTACCGGGTTTCTGCGCTGGACTGGTTGGGGAACGAGAGCGAGGCAACCAGCCTGACGACGCTCCCTTCGAGCAGCACCTTCACTTATACCTGCGATCTGCCGGCGACACCAGTTGTGAAACCGATGAGCAGCCAACCGGATAAGGGTTGTGGCTTGGAAATTCAATGGGATCCGATCTTTGACCCGCTGCTGGTGAAAGGCTTTGTCGTCTTCCGGCGCGCTTCTGGCAGCCCGTACCGCCAGGTTTCTTCTATTGTCGCTGGTAATGCTTACACCGACAACGCTGCCAGGCGAGGGGTTGATTACTGGTACTGCGTTCAGGCGGTCGATCTGGATGGCCGGCTGTCCAAGCCGTCCGTCCCTCTGCTCTATCATTACGAATAGGTACTTGCAGCAAAGGATGCTCTTATGTCCATTACCGATGAGTTCGATCCAACTGTGAATGGATGGTTTTTCGAAAATTGGGGGGAGGCCTCGGATTTTTCCTGGGATCTGTTCCGCAAGACTTATCTGGCAATCAACCCCACCCATGACTGTGTGGAGGCGCCGCTCGACTGCGCCTTTTATGAAATATTCAAAGGCTGTGCTGCCAAGGGGAACTGCGGCGGGATGAGCATGCTGGGGTTGGCACTGTGGAAATTCGGCGGTTTCATGGGATTTTGCTCACCGGCCTGTTTTTACACCGGAACCACCGAGCCGGACCGCGCCGATCTGCACGAGGCGATTAATATCATGCAAGCCCGTCAGTTCAGCGCGCCCGGCATTCAAAATTTCCTGGATGCGGTCAAAGCCGGGGATCTGAACGATGCCGAGGCGGCTTTTCAGAAGATCAAGAGCGGCCTGGGCAGCGGCGATTATGCCATGATGTCCATTTCGAACGGCGTATTTGGAGACGCCGCTCATACGGTTGTCCCCTACCGGATCGATGAACATCCCTTTGGCTTTCCCGCAGGAACGAAATTGCTTTATATTTATGATCCAAACCGGCCTTATGACGCTTTCCCGGATTATTACACCGGCAGTCACAACCGGATGATCATCCAAGGGCCAACCAATTGGACCTACGATCAAAATGCTGGCGGTTTATACACAGGCGGACACCTGTATGACGGCTCAAACAATGGCTGGTGTTTCGCTATCCCGATTACAACCGAGATCCACAAAGCCCGCCAGCCGATCAGCGTTGGGTTTGTGGTCACTGGCCTGACACTGTTATTTGTGAGCGGCGTCGGCGCCGCGGTCACCCAGATCGAAGATGATGATGGTCGCCAATTTTATACCTCGGATAATCCTCATCTGCATACCAGCGAGATCGAAACCAACAGCTTGCGGCGCCTGGAAGGCGTGGCTCGCTGGCCATGGTTTGATGCGGATTCGAATGGTGAACTGCCTGGAGAGCTGTACCTGATCCAACGGCCCGCCGGCAGCGCTCCGCTGACCTTGACGGTCAGCGGTTCCCGGTATAACTTGCGGCAGCTCCATCCGGAAAATCTGATCGAGATCGAGTCCCGTTCCGTCCGTAACGGGCGTGACAGGCTCCGTATCGAAGACTTCACCGGCGACCGCCAGGCTGTTGAAATCCAAACCGGCGAAAAGAGCCGCCGGTTTCAGATCAACCAGCTGCGGGCCGATCCAGGCAAGCGCGATTGGAGCAGCATTCAGGTACGCAATGTGCTGATCAGCAATGCGGACTTACGGGTACAGGCTGCACCCGGGTTCGAGACCGCGGAGATTTCCACCCAAAAGGGATCCCGGCAGTTCGATATCGAGTTCCAGCAATACCGTTCCAGAGTGCATGAACGCCGGGAAGCAACCCGAATGAAGGTCAGCCCTGAAAAACCCGTGCATCTGGATGCGCGTGAGGTGGAGACTCGAAAGAAGCGTAAATCTAAAAAGCATAACCGCAAACGGAAGCGGTAACTCGGCAGATCCGCCATCGTCACTGGACCAATCCGCTTCGCAGGGCAACGACCACAGCCTGAGTGCGGTCGTCTACCCCCAGTTTTTGCAAGACCCGGTGTACATGGGTTTTGACCGTACCTTCAGAAACCGACAGGAATGCGGCTATTTCAGCGTTGCGTTTTTGCCGTGGCATGCGAATATCGAGCAAGACAAGGTTGGGCCGGGTGCGCAAAGTTGTTTTAACCGCCTCTTCTCCATCTTGAGCTTCTCCCACCACCAGCATATCCGCTTGGGTTTCCAGGATGTAGCGGAGTCCTTGCCGTACGATAGCCTGGTCTTTCATACAATCCGGTGTACAGCGCTCCTGGCGCCATACTCGCACAGATCGTACCGGATCAATCATGAAAGATCATCTATACCCAGATAGATTTTTCCCGAACAGGCTCCACCTATCGATAGAGAATGCGTTCTATCAGCCCAAATTCGGCTGCCACCAGTCGAAAATTTGAGTCCAATCCACATGACCATAAATCTCAGGGCCCGGGTCGATCTGATCCACAACCGGGGTGAGCTGAGCCCCCTGCCCCAGGTCTGCCAGCCGCCATAGGGAGGCCTGGCCGTCTGCTGAACGACGAACGAAGAGCAGTCCCTGGTTATCTGGCAGCCAGGCAGGATGCTCATCGGTGTAGCCAGGCGCACTGGTAAGCTGTTGAAGCTCGCCCGGCTCCAGGCCGGTCAGCCACAGGTGCCGTTGCAGTGTGGTGGGATCATTGACCGCTGCCAGGCTCCCCAGGTCAGGTCCGGCTGAAAAAACCAGTTGGGCGCCATCTGGCGACCATGCCAGCGAGTCTACTGCCATGTCGGGTGCTGTCAGGGCAGCCGATTTGCCCCGCTCAACTCGTATCAGGATTTTATTTGTCCAGGTTTCACGGCTGCTGCCCTCGATCACAGCCAGACGGGATGTGCCGGATGGATCCGGCTTGACGAAATCAGAATTGACCAGAACCTGATCCACGATCTGGGTCGGCTGACCGCCAGTGGAAGAGATTTCAGCCAGCGGTAAGCCATCCGCTGCCAGTGAGGCGGAGAAGAATGGGTTCCCTTGCCAGAAGATCAGATTGTCCCCGTCTGAGGTCCAGCCGGCCAGATGATCGACGCCGCTGAACAGCTCAAAGTCCGTGGAAGTATACAGCTCGACCGGCTCTCCTCCGGCAGCCGAAATCTTCCATAGTCCTAGAGATATCTGCTGATCGCCCTGGTTTGCCTGTACCACGTAGGCGATCCACTGACCGTCCGGGCTCCAGGCGAGCAATTCGATCTGGACGGGGCTTTCTACGCTTGCCAGTCCGGTTGTATCCTGGTTACCGGGCGTTGACAGACGCAATTCGTCTCCATTATGAATGGAGGCGATCCGGTCATCCTGCGGAGACCAGGCATAGCCATTGTACGGAGTGTCGTCCAACAAACTGGTGTCGCCGCTTGATACCTCGATTAACCAGGCGCGTCCGGTGTTATCCTGGTAAGCCAGCCATTTTCCGGATGGCGACCAGACCGGGTGGGAAATCCCTTGCCCGGCTTGATCCAGACGTTGTGGCTGCCCATCCGGCAGTTCTTTGACCCATAACGCCCCAGCCTGCACAAAGGCGACTTTCCCCCAGGCAGATCCAGAAGTGGGAGGTACAGTTGACGTAATCGGAAGGCTGGCCGGTGCGGTTCGTGTGGCAGGTAGATTGGTGGGAGAAACAACGGCCGCAGGCGGTACGGGTGGGTTCAGTCGGCCAGACCCCCAGGCCAGGACCAGCAGGAAGAGCGCGGCTGCCAGCCCCCACCCAATGATTCGGACGGTTGATACCATCCACGAAGTCCGAGGCTTTCCCGGGGATGGATCTGCGGGTTTTCTCCTCACGGCTATCTCTGCCACCCGAAAGTGAATTTTGTTTTCACAACGGGTCACAAAATCGGGGTCGATCGGGACGATACGGTAGAGCCGGCTCAAATCTCGCTCCAGTTCCAGGTATGATTCTTCAAAGTGTGATTCAGGCATGATCAGCCTCCATCTGGCTTTTCAAACGCGCCAGCAGGCGGTAAGTGCTCATTTTTATTGCCGATAATTTCTTGTGTTGTAATTCGGCTATTTCGCTGAAGTTCAGACCCGCCGCAAAACGCAGCCGCAGGATTTCCTGGTCAGCCTCGTTCAATTGGGCGATCAGGCCGGCCAGGTGATGGTAATGTTCATCTTGAATCATTTGCGCCAGGGGATCCGGATTTTGAGCGGCAATCTCCTGACCCTGGCGCAGCGGCTCCGATTTCCGACGCCGGTAAAAGTCTGCTAACCGGTGCCTGGCAATGGTGAAGATCCAGGCCGCAAAATGGCCTTTATGGCGGTAAGACGGCAGGTTTTCCAAGGCGTCCAGGAAAACCTGGGCGGTGATGTCTTCAGCATCGTCGCGGCTGTCTGCTTTTGATAGCAGATAATAAAAAATGCGCTCCACATAAAGACGATAGATAGCAGCAAATTCAGCCGGATTACGCTGGGCTCGCTCAATAATGGTCGCTTCAACTTCCTTAGTGGGTAAATCGATATCTGTTAAGGTAAACAAAAACATTCATCGAACTCCGTTTGATAGTCTGGAAAACAGCGTGGTACAGGTCCGTAGAGCTTTCCATGTAGCCTACCACCATAGCGATGAAAATGAAAAAAAGTCACAAAGCCAAGCAGACCGGTTCTTTGGGAAATCTAGTGGTGGAGCCATTCCACAGAGAGTTTCCCAAAGACCCTCCTGGGAGCATGCAAATGTTGTAAAAGAAAAAAGTGGTGTACGGTTTGAGTGCTCTCAGCCTCCTTGTCAGAGTTCATCCCAATCATGTACAATATTATGACAGATATTGTCTCATTGGGAAGAGATTGGCGCTTGGTTAAGGGAGGATGGGTTCTATGGATGGAATAGTTGAGCTTACCAAGGATGAAGCCAAGGTGGAGTACCTCGATGTCAGCTCCAATTTGCGTCACTGGAATACTTTACGCTTTGCAGAATTGACCATTTTTATCGCTGTGACAGGCGCTTTGATGAACATCACTTTTGGGGGAAAAATTACCCAACCATTCACGACCATCATGAAACTGGCCGGGATGCTCGTCACCATCTTTTTCCTCATTCTGCAGGAACGCACGATGTCCTGGTGGTATCGTTTTGTTGAACGGGCCACCGAACTGGAACAGATCCTCGGTTTTCAGCAATATCGCACTCGCCCGCACGGCCATAAGCTAACCGGCCGGGTGGCAATGCGCCTGTTTTTCTACACCATCATCCTGTTTTGGGTTGTTTCTGTGTTTTTGCATTATTAACCTGAAAGTCAGGTTAATGGGGAATTCCCAGGGCCTACAAGCTATGGCAAAACAAGGCATCAACGTGGCATTCGCCCAGGTTGATGCCTTGTTTTGCCCTTTATTCTCTAGCCGATAAGATGTAAATGTTGGATACAGTTATAATAGCCGGTATGCATTTTAAAATACCTTATCGTAGAATTGCGGTCCTGGTCCTGGTGACATTCCTGATTGGTCAACCGGTCTTGAGCCTGGTTGCGACCCCTCAAACTGCCCTGGCTCAATCCGGAGAGGTCACAGCTTATGATCTGATCATAGCTATGAATACCCTGCGGGCTTCCTACGGTTTGCCTACCCTGGTCGAAGACCCGATCGTTGATGCTCTCGCCCAGAACACCGCGAATATCATGGCTGCCAACCAGATGTCCTGGCACATTGGTGACGTGCGCGGCCGCCTGGCCGCAGCCGGTTACGGCGGTGGAGCCACCGTTTGGGCTACCGAGAATTTTGCCGTTGGAACCAATTACTCTATCGATCAGATCATGCAGGTCTGGGCGGATCCTACCCATATGATTCCGGCAGTTAACCCGGCGTATTGTAATGTTGGCGCCGGCGTGGCAAAAGCTTCAAACGGCCAGACCTATTATGTGCTCCAGGCGGCCTACACCTCTGCAAAAGCCTGTGGTGAATATAAATCTCCCGTTGGCGATACCACCCAGCCTGGCGGCAGTACCGACCAGGGCCGGGTGCCTGGCGTTTCCCAATTGATTGTGCCGGTCAAGATTGCCACACCGGATGCGGATGGGAAGATCTATCACGAGGTGCAGGCAGGCCAATCGTTCTGGGCGATTGCAATTGCTTATAAGATCACCATCAAGGATATCGAATATTGGAATAACCTGTCACGGGATTCGAAATTACAGATCGGCCAACGGCTGTTTATCCCCAGCGCCGACACGGCTGGCTACGCCACCCCCACCCCGGTTGGCATGGTCAAGCTCAGCACGCCCGACGCTGATGGTAAGGTCGTGCACGAAGTCCAGCCATACCAAACTCTGATCACGATCGCGGATGCTTACCATACCGATGTTCAAACGATCCTTAACTACAATGGCTTGCAGCTGGATTGGCCCCTGCAGATTGGCCAACGGCTCTTGATTGACCCCGGTTCGGTAACACCCAGCCCGACCCCACGGCCGCTGACCCCCATTGAGAGATTGACCCCTGCCAGCGACGGCAAGTATTACCATGTCGTCCAGAGCGGCGAGACCCTGTACTGGATTGCCAGCCTATACGAGGTGAGCCTGGCTGATCTGATGGCCTGGAATGGCCTGGATCAAGCTTCGGTTTTACACCCGGAGGAAAAGCTGGTTTTGTTGGTTACACCCCCAGCCACAGAAACATTTACCCCTGGCCCACCGACCGCGACGGCGACCAGCACACCGGTTCCACCTACTGCAACGCTCACGCCAACAGCCAGCCTGGCTGCCACCAGCGCCACCGCCGAGCCGATGCAGTCTGCTGGCAGCAATCGCAATACGATGGTTGGCGTCGTATCGATTGGTTTAGCTGCCGGAGCATTGCTGATTGCGGGTATTTTCCTGGCTCGCAATACAAAACAGTGATAATAAAGATATAGCTTCGACTTGAATTGAGGCTGAGGATTGCCTAAGAAGCACAAACAGGGCTGCCCCCTATTCTGGCAGCCCTGTTTTCGACTCATGTAGTCAGTTTTCGATCCGAAGATCAATCACCGGAAAATGCAAATTGTGGTCTGGCTTGAATTTGTGCCGGATAACCCAGCTCTACGGGCATACCCTGGCTATAGACTTCAGCCATCTCAAAACTGCTGGTTTTTGCCAGCACATCGATTTGCTCACTATTATTAAGGATATTGGTCACTTTCCCGTCAACCATATGAATGACCCGGTCAACGTATTTTGTCATTCGAAGATCATGGGTGACCATGATGCCGGCCCGGTTCTGTTCGTGGATCAGATCCGCAAATGTTTCAACGACCTGGTAGGCCCGCTCGGTATCCAGGCTGGCGGTCGGTTCATCAGCCAATACGACTTCAGGCTGGTGAACGAGAGCTCTGGCGATCGCAACCCGCTGTTGCTGCCCCCCGGATAATTGGCTGGGTAGATTGTTCAATCTATCCTCCAATCCTAGCCGGACCAGCAGTTCTCGAGCCCGCTGCCGGCCTGTTTTGTCCAGCCCGCCATTTAAGCGCAGCATCAGTTCGACGTTTTCGAGGGCAGATAAATATGGAACGAGATTGTTGGCTTGAAAGGTAAACCCAATTTTCTGCTTGCGGAAACTGGCTCGCTGACTTTCTTTCATCTGGCTCAGATCTTTCCCGCCAATCCAAATTTCGCCGCTGGTAGGCGATAGCAAGGCAGCCAGCATGGCCAGCATTGATGTTTTTCCGGAGCCGCTCGGTCCAACCAGGGCTACGAATTCGCCTGGCTTGATTTCTATCGATACCTGATCGACGGCTGTAATGGCTGTGCTGCCTTTTCCATAAATTTTGGATACTGCTTCAGTTTTTAACGCTGCTGACATTTGCGCCTCCTATGATGACAGGCCAATGGCTGTCAATGGATCAATTTTTAAAGCCAGGCGGATGGAAACCAGACCACCCAGGGGACCAATCAATAACAACGCCCCAATTGCGACCACGATGCTGGCCCCGGTAAAGATGATTGGAATGTTTCCGGGTAAACCCAGCGCCAGCAGTAACGTACCCAGGCTGCCAAGCCCCACCCCGATTACGGTGATGATAAAGATCTGGATGAGCGCGGAGACCGCAATCGTGCGATTGTTATTGCCGATCGCTTTAAGCATGCCGATCTGAGCAACTTTCTGCAGGGTTTGAATTTGGAAGAAGCCGCCGACGACGAGCAGGCCGATCAACAAGGTGAAACCTTGTTGGGTATTGAGGGTGCTTTGTTGAGCTGCATAACCCGGAATTGCCTGAATGGCGGTTGGTTTATCGGCTACCTCGATGCCAGCGACGATCTGTGGCAGACGCACCAGGGCCAGGTCCAGTTCTGCTGGATTGCTTAATTTCACCGCGATCGTGTTATAGATCTTATTACTGGTGCCGCGTTCGACCGCAGCTTTTGGACGAACTTCATCCCAGGTTTTGATGGTGACAATCAGAGATGGCTGGAAGAAATACTGGCGATTATCGCTGATGCCAACAATTGTCAATTCGTGGAATTCCTCGTCCGTACCCTGGATCGTTTTCAGGGTCAATGTGTCGCCGACGGCCAGTCCGGTCTGTTCTGAGATGGAACGATTGATGATGACCTCATCTTTGCGTTTATCCTGGAGATTCCTGCCGTTCAATACCGGGGGTTCTCCGGGACGACCGGCTTCAACCCCAATCAAGGAAATATCGATCGGTTCGCTTTGATCGGCAAATACAAGGGTTCCAGTGCTGAAAGCCAGCGGCCCTGCATCGGCCACCCCGGTGATCCGGCGAATTTCTCGCAGTTTTAAATCGTCGAGCCGGCTGGAAGTTGCCTGGAGATCGGTATTTTCCTGGAATACGAGCAAATCGGCATCGAGTTTTTCGATGAACTGTTTATTGGCGTTTGCCAGTCCCCCTGCTAATGCGGCGATAAATAGAACCAGGATGGTAATCAGAGCGATCACCAGGCTGAATAAAATGTAACGCCCGCGATAGCGCCAAACTTCTTTGATTGCCAGATAAAAAGCCATATTCTCCTCACTTCGTTTCAACCAGTATTTGAATAGAGTTACAAAAATTACCTGATTGGTCCTTATTGTACATATATTGTACAAATATGTCAAGGGTTTTGTATAGATATTTCGGAAAATGAGGATGACGTCGAAAAACGGGCTGGAAGGCCAGCGTTCGCTGGCCTTCCAGCCCGTTTTTCGACGATCTCTGCTCCAGATTTATGAACAGCAGAGGGTAGATCTGGGAAGTTCCCTAAACGACAAGGATATCCGGCCGCCGGATGGTTTGCCCAAATACTTCGACGGCCTGCATCGGCCAGCCTTCAATCTCAGTGATCACTTCGTTGCTGTGCTCGCCAACGAGGATCGTATCTTCGGATTTCGTCCCGGTGATCGATGGATTCCAGGCAAAAGCCTGACCCACACTGACCAGCTCTTCTGATTCAGGCGTGGCAGTAAATTCACGTGGTTCGTAGCCGGCCGGTCCGCCCTGGTGATGGAGCTGCCATTCATCCGGATAACCGACCCGGTCGTAGGCAGCAATCCCTGCCTTTACGATTTCACCGACCAGTTTGCCCGGTTGGGTGGCCCCAATCATGGTCGCGTCGATCGCAGCTACGGCCTCGGCTTTGCGTTTTAAATCATCTGGCAGTGGTCCAAAATGGATCAGGCGGGTGATTGAGCAGACCAGACCGCCCCGCCTTCCGCAAAGCACCAGCATGGCGTAACGATCCAACTTCTTTGAGGTGGGCAGTGGGTGGCGGTATGAATAGACCCGTTCGTCCGTGGCGATCAGATTGACGATTGCCTGCACGCCGCGCTGGTTACTTTCGTTGGCCAACAGGCCGGAAATTTCGTGCTCGGTTTGTCCGGGTTTCACCAGCTGGATAGCAGCGTCCATCGCTCCCGAACACAAGTGTCCGAGCATCCTGAACCGGATTCCTTCATCCGGGGTCAGGTTCATGCGCAGTCTTGCGATTTCGCTCGAGAGATCGATCATATTTGGGGCCGCGTAATCACTACCGATTTTTAACCCTTTGGTCAGCGAAGCAGCTACATCCTGGCTGGAGAACCAGGGGGTCACCCGAAAATCCCAACCTTGCTTGCGTAGTTTTTCTTCTTGTTCCAGCCGGGGGGCCTCAATATTGTTGGTGATCACATGCCGGCTGTCACGGGTGATCAGCAATTTTGAGCCTCCAAAACTGGAGGCAGTGTTGATATACGCTGCCGCTCCACAAGTCGCCCAGGCGAAACTGCTGACTCGTTGTAGCAGCAGTGCGTCTAGATGATGTTTATCGAGTAGTGCCATGATAACTTGATGTTTTCGATCAAACTCGCTCATTTTTCGCTCCTGGCTGGTATCGAATTCGTGAAGTAACCGTCACTCATCGGTTGTGAGGTTGTCACGGTAGTTATTGATTCCTTAAGGAAATTATAACGTCTTCATAGCATTTTGTCGGTTTGGTTTTCTGGCAGTTCTGTATCCTTCTCTCATGAAATACGCATAGGTCATGGGCAAAGTAAGGCGCCAGCGTGTCCGGTCTATACACCCCCAAGGGGCGGGGGTTCGTGAAAAAATTTAGGGCTCGCAGGGGCAATTTGCCCCTGCGAGCCCTAAATTTTGTCTTTAGCTTTTCCGTCCCAGGTGCAAATCCCTGGGATAAAAAAACTCCCTGGAGAATATCTCCAGGGAGTGGCTTGCATGATGGTGGAACGCATTATCCAACCAACTTATTGGATGCTTCCATCATTGAGGACAGTATTACAGACCAGTGAATCATTCTCGATGTTCTTAAAACACACGACAATGATTTTTACCAGCCGGTAACTTACTGGCAGCTTGAAACTGGCATCCACGGAGCCAGATTTCTGGGTCAACAGGAGATCATCCAGCTTGTACCAGTTGATATCGGTTGTGCCGCCATTGCGGATTTTAACAAAATAGGCGCTGTTCTTCTTGAATCCGGTGGTGCTGACATAGATGCGAGTGGCATCCCGGGTCAGGTCGAAGTAAGTCGAACTCTTTGAACTCGAACTGCTGGAGGTGCTGCTCGAGGAAGTGGTCGAGGTCGCTGAAGCCGGGATACACAGGGTCTCATTGATGAAGATCGTGTACGGATCTTTGAGATTGTTGGCGGTTGCGACATCCTGCCAATCCACATTATATTGAAATGCGATGGATGAGATCGTTTCGCCAGATTCGACCACATGGTTGACTGCGCAATCGGCCGCCACTGCGATTTGGGTGGGGGCAATCGAAAAAGCAGCCGTCAGGATGAACGCCAGGACGATCGCCAGATGGACGACCTTTTGAGAAATGTGCTTTTGGTTTGGTTTCATATCATACTCCTTTCAGAGTCTCCAGGAAATTCTGTGGGAGGCACCACCACAGGAATTCCCAATTAGCACCCTTCATCGAGGGAAATCCCTTCTTGTGAGGATGACAGGATTATAAACCGATTTTCTAGCAACGTCAGAATCTCTAATTATTGGGTACGTTATCTTTCTCTCATGAAATACCCGGGGGTTATGGCAAAATAAGGAGTTGGCGTGGGCATTCGCCCGCGCCAACTCCTTATTTCGCCTTTTACTTACGGATCAATGCGATGCTTTGGAATACATTGGGATGAAATTTTCCCACCCCGCCAACACCTCAGCATCCGGTCCAGGTTGATCCAACCACAGGCCAAAGATCTTTGCAAATTGACGCAAAGCGGTTTGCGCTTCTTCGATATCCCGGCCGGCCAAGTGAGCTTCCAGAATCTGGTCGCTCAGATCCTCCAGCACCTGGACAGCAGCGGGTGTATCCAGGTCGCGATCCATCGCCGCAGTGAATGATGCCCAGGCTGGCTCTGATTCCAACGGTTTCTTTGAGCCTCCATTGGCCGTAACGGCTGCAAAGATCTGTTTTGCCAAATCGGCGGATTTGGTCAGCTCTTTTTCATCGAACTCCCAGCTGGAGCGGTAATGATGGCTTCCCAGGTACAGGCGGATGGCATCGGTTGAGTAGGTTTGAAGCAAATCACGGATCATGACCAGATTGCCAAGACTTTTGCTCATCTTTTCACCCTCGTGCCGGACCATAGCTGTATGCATCCAGAACCGTACGAAGGTTCGATCGCCAAGCAGCGGTTCGATCTGCGCGATTTCGCTGTCATGGTGGGGGAAGCATAAATCTGCGCCGCCGCCATGGATGTCTATAATTTCGCCCAAATACTTGGTCGATATTGTTGAGCATTCGATATGCCAGCCCGGCCGACCAGGTCCCCAGGGACTATCCCAGGCGGGTTCTCCCGGGGCCTGAGCTTGCCAAAGCACAAAATCCAACGGATTGCGTTTATTGGGATCGTTGGGGAAATTACCCCGCTCGTTGGCGATCGGTAACATCGCTTCCTTTGGCAGGTGGCTCAGCTTACCAAATTCCGGCCAGGCCTGAACATCGTAATAGACGCTGCCGCCCGAGACATAAGCAACGCCGGTTTTAACCAGCTCAGAGACGGTTTGGATGATCTCGGGGATGACACTGGTTGCCCTGGGAAAGAAATCTGGAGCCCGGACGTTTAGATTTTGCATGTCACGGATGAAATGAACCGTCCAGCGATTGCCAACTTCACGCCAGTCCTCGCCAACCTGGCGCGCTTTGCGTAAAATATCATCATCGATGTCGGTCACATTTTGGACGTAACGGACTTTTAAGCCGAGACTTTCCATGTAGCGGATGAAAATATCCGCGGAGGTGTACGTGAAAGCATGTCCAAGATGCGTGGTGTCATATGGAGTGATGCCACAGACGTAAATCGTGATCTCATCCTTCCTGGGTGCAAAGGGTTCGACCGTTTGGGTAAGCGTGTTAAAAAGTTTCAAAGTTCATTCCTGTTCTTTATGAATGGTTGATAAGTGTTCGTCTGATCAGGCAAAAAGCTCTGCGGATCAATTGTATCCTAAATCAAAACTTGGGTCTTTGGGAAATCCTGTGGCCAAGGCCAGATGTTGGGGGAATTCTCGGGCTTTGTCCGAAAATTCCCCCAACATCTTCTACTCACCATAGAGATTCCGGAAGACCCCAGAACTTTGCCCGTATCTTTTAGGCAGATTTAACGACTAATAAGATGATATTTACCTATAGGAACAGGGATGGAAACCTTACCCACCAGAGTCAAATATGATCTTAAGCCCTGGCTGAACGCTAAAACAACGAGGGTGTTTGTTGTCGTTCCATTTCAACCTCAAACGGAACTGGCATTAAATAACCAGATAAGTTCTCTGTTCAGTTATTTTCTCCCTAATTTGCACGCTATTGTTCTGGTTAGCCCAGACTTCATGTCGCAATCCATGCTTGCTGCGGGCTTGCTAAAAAAATATGGCCAGCGCGTTCATTTGCTACCCCAAAACAAAGGTGATTCTAAGGGTGTGGCGCTGTTGCGAGGTATTACAACCGCATTGGATCAGGGTGCAGATAAAATCATCCAACTTTCCGGCCTGGCTGGTACAGAGACCAGGTTTATTCCTGAAATGATCCGTTACGCCGATCAATATGATTTAATTCTCGGGTCGCGTTTCATAGATCAGCAAGAATTTCTCTGTCCTCAAAAACAATGGCAATATTCGATCGATCGCTGGGTTAACGCCAGCCTGTTGCGCAGGTTTTTGGGAGGCCGGGTATCGGATGCGAACAGCTGTGTGCGCTGCTGGTCTCGGGTGGCGCTTGAATTGATCGTTTCCCAGCTGAATTTCCGTAATTCACGCTGGTTAAACCTGGAAATGGCCTCCCTGAGTGTCAAAAATAATTTGCGATTGAAAGAAATCCCGATCGAATATCATCCTACCGTTTTGGGACAAACTGCGATCGAAGACTCCCCACCTTTTACAAATTGATTTGCGGTATGTTGATTGAACTTCCGGTTGACAGTTAGTCGACCAGGGTTAAATCAAACCGAACACCATAGCTCATTTTCTGAAACTTTTGAGTGCACCCTGCGACGATTGCGGGGAGTATTTTCATTTAATCCACAAACATGCCCACATCTGCCGGGCACACCGGGGGTACTCAGGATTTCCGGCCATTGAAATATCTCGGGAACTCCAAAGTCTGCCAACAATGGATGAAATTTTACCGCGTCTAGGATGAACGTCACTTTGAAATAGCGGATTAATTGGTATGATAGGTTAAAAGTGAAATAATTCACGATAATATCCGAGATGAGGAATATAAATGACTCAATCCAATCTTGACCCGGAAGAAGATCCCCGGGTTACCGAACTGCGGACAGTCAGGGAGAAGGCTCACCTGGGAGGCGGCCAGGCTCGCATCGATACCCAACATGCCAAAGGAAAATTAACCGCACGCGAACGCCTGGATTTACTCCTTGACACGGGAACTTTTAATGAATTCGAACCGTTCATCACCCATCAAGGTGATGAGATGGGCATCGCTACAGAGAAATTCATGGGCGATGGGGTTATCACGGGTTATGGCCAGGTCGAAGGCCGCACTGTGTATGTCTATGCACAAGATTTTACAATCTACGGCGGGACATTAAGTGAAATGCAGAGCCATAAAATCTGCCGTGTGATGGACCTGGCGCTGCGGAACGGCGTACCGATCATTGGGCTGATCGATTCGGGCGGCGCCAGAATTCAAGAGGGCGTTAAAAGCCTGGGCGGCTATGCCGAGATCTTCCGCCGGAATGCCCTGTATTCCGGAGTAATCCCCCAGATCAGTGTAATGCTCGGTCCCTGCGCTGGCGGAGCGGCCTATTCCCCCGCGTTGACGGATCTGATCCTGATGGTCGACAAGAACTCGTTTATGTTCCTGACCGGACCAGACGTTATTAAGGCTGTTACCGGGGAAATGGTTGACGCCGAAAGCCTGGGCGGGACCCAGATTCACATGGCAGTCAGCGGGACAGCTCACCTGTCCGCCAGCAGCGAGCATGAGACCCTGGCATTGGCTCGCCGGGTCCTGAGCTACTTCCCATCCAACAACGTCGAGAATCCCCCCTACCGCTCGCCTGAGGATGACCCGCTGCGGATGGATCCCGAACTGAATCATATTGTGCCACTTGATCCGCAGGAGCCGTACAGCATGCATGAAGTGATCGCCAGGGTTGTGGATCAAGCCAGTTTCCTCGAAATCCAACCCACCTGGGCGCAAAATGCGATTGTTGGCCTGGCCAGGATCGGAGGCCATTCTGTCGGGATCGTCGCCCAGGAACCAAACTTTATGGCGGGCGTGATCGACATCGACGCTTCGGATAAAATGTCGCGGTTTGTCAGAATGTGTGATTGTTTCAATATCCCTCTGGTGACCTTTGTGGATTCGCCTGGCTTTCTACCCGGGGTTGGCCAGGAGCATGGCGGCATCATCCGCCACGGCGCCAAACTTTTGTATGCCTACTCCGAAGCAACGGTACCAAAAATCACCGTGATCACCAGAAAAGCCTATGGCGGGGCCTATGTCGTGATGAGCAGCAAATTCCTGGGAACTGACGTGAATTACGCCTGGCCAAGCGCAGAGATTGCCGTGATGGGCGCTGAAGGTGCGGTCAATATCTTGTTCAGAAAGCAAATTGGGGCTCACAGTGACCCGACTAGCGAGCGAAAACGACTGGTAGACGCATACCGGGAGCAATTCAATAATCCCTACTATGCTGCCCGGGCTGGCTATGTAGACGATATCATCGAACCGCGCGAAACCCGGCCAAAGATCATAGCTTCGCTGGCTGCTTTGAGGGATAAATATTCATCTGCCCCTCCCCGTAAACACGGTAATATTCCGGTTTGATTGGAGCGTTCAGGGATGGAGAGCAATCTGATCATCGCCTTACAAATTACCGTGGTGGGTATGGGACTGGTTTTCGGTGCCATACTTCTACTCTGGATCGTGATGGCTGTGCTGGTGAATCTCACCTCGGACCGGCGGCCAATCGCTAAAGGCGAAGCTGCCACTGACACGCTGCGGGAGCAGAAACGCAAAGCCGCCGCTATTGCGGTCGCAGTAGCCCTGGCCTCAGAATCCGACCTGGAGCCCCATGAGTTTCCGCTGCCACCCACGGCGGTGGTATCCCCCTGGCAAAGTGTTATGCGCAGCAATATCCTGAACAAGCGAGGTCGTATACGATGAAGTACAAGGTAACAATCGATCAACAGCTTTTCGATGTGGAAATCATCAATATCCACGCGCTCCCAATCCGGGTTTTGGTAGATGGCGAATGTTTTGAAATCTGGCCCGATGGTACGCACCAAGTAACCACCGGAATGCAGTCGCAGCCTGCACCGGCCTTAACACCCGTGCATCCGGCCAGCCAGGCAACCCAGACGCCGCCGAATGGCAACGCCAATGTCGATCCCAATCAAATTAAAGCGCCAATCCCGGGATTGGTCCTGTCGATCGAAATCCGGCCGGGAGACCAGGTTGAAAAAGGGCAGCAGCTATGTGTGTTGGAGGCGATGAAGATGAAAAACCTCATTCGCTCCCCCAGGGCAGGTACCATCGCAGCTGTTCATGTTGCGCCCGGGCAAACCGTCGCCCATGGCGATCTACTGATGGAATACGAGCCGCTGGAACCGGCAGGCAAGTAGAATACTATGGATCTTTCAAATTTGCTTCCCGAATTAGTCAAGGGCTTTACCAATTTCACCCTGGGGAACGGCGTAATGATCCTGGCGGGGGCGGTATTAATTGCCCTGGCTGTGATCAAGGAGTATGAACCAGTTTTGCTGTTGCCGATTGGATTCGGCTGTATCCTCGCTAACATCCCGTTAACCGGTATGTCTGATGGCAATGGGCTGTTCGCGGTGCTTTATCGGGCCGGCATTTCGACGGAGCTGTTTCCGTTACTGATCTTTATCGGAGTGGGGGCGATGATCGATTTCAGCCCATTATTGGCGATGCCCCAGATGGTTCTGCTGGGAGCAGCCGGCCAGTTTGGGATCTTCGGGACCCTGATCCTGGCAACCCTGCTGGGGTTCCCACTGAATGAGGCCGCTTCAATCGGCGTGATCGGGGCAATCGATGGCCCGACCTCCATTTTCGTGGCGACCAAGCTGGCGCCCCGTTTGCTGGCCCCTATTGCGGTTGCCGCTTATTCTTATATGAGCCTGGTGCCGATCATTCAGCCACCCTTGATGAAGCTGTTGACGACCAGGAAAGAACGCAATATCCGCATGGCCTATGCCCCGCGGCCGGTTTCCCGGCGTACCCGCATCCTCTTTCCCATCATCGTCACCCTGGTGGTTGGTATCCTGGTGCCGGATGCCACTCCCTTGATCAGCATGTTGATGCTTGGTAATTTATTGCGGGAATCGGGTGTTGTTGACCGGCTTAATAAGTCAGCCCAAAATGAAATTGCCAATATTGCGACCCTTTTTCTGGGCGTGACGATTGGTTCAACGATGAGCGCTGCCAGTTTCTTAAATCTGGACACCCTGGTAATCCTGCTTCTGGGCCTGGCGGCTTTTATGTTGGACACAATTGCGGGCCTGTTGTTTGGCAAGTTAATGGCCCTGATCAGCGGTGGGAAAATTAATCCTCTCATTGGTGCAGCTGGAATCAGCGCTTTTCCAATGGCGGGGCGTCTGGTAGCTCAAATCGCTCAGGAAGAAGATTTTGAAAATTACATCCTGATGCACGCCATGGGGGCTAATACGGCCGGACAGCTTGGCAGCGTAATGGCTGGTGGGGTGCTCCTGGCGATCGTCAGCGGCCTGGTTTAGACAGGCCAATTCGAAAAAACAGGATGGCCGGTGTTCGCCGGCCATCCTGTTTTTCGATATTCTTCCTTTACTACCTCAAGCGGATATTGTCCAGGTAAGTGTAGGTGTTGTAATAGTTATCGAAACGACTGTAATTGCGGAAATAGATGGTAACGCTCTGACCCTGGTAAGCGCTCACATCGATGCTGCCCAACGCCCACCCACTGGTTTGACCGTTGCGGGGGTTCTCGGGGCCGGGCACACGTCGCCAGTTGGCGCAACTTAGCGGCGAGGAGACCAAGCTGCCATCCCAGAATGCCGGGCTGCTGGTGTCTTCAACGTAAACCTCAAACCGATCATAGATGGCGGAGGTAGAGGCGTCCTGTGAATAAATGATGTAATTGAAATCCAGCCAAACCTGTGTGTTGGGATGAATGGGCACATTGATGGTTTTGCGCAATTCCGCATACCCCAATGGGACAACCCCAGGAACCTGGCAGGCGATGTTGGGATCGCCCAGCAAAACGGCATTGCTTAATCCGGGGACATTTGCATCAATGCCGCCGGTGGTCGGGTCAAACGGGTGGGATGAGATCAAACTGGCCGGCAGGCCGTTGTTAAAAAAGAGCCAGCCAGCCTGCCCTTCTTCGAAATCGCCGTTGGGGATACTGGTGTAAGATCTCAGGTTTGTAATGGGAAGATACAGGCGCGGCAGCGGCATTTCTACGTAATAGGGCTCCTGCGTGAGCACGAGCTGTTGGCTGGTCGCTCCAACCGGGGTGCCATCTACCCTGTATACATTCAACGGGACCGCACCCAGATCGACCGTGACGCTGCCGCCGCCTGGGACCCACATCAACCAGACCCGATAGGAGCCGAGGTCAAATTCAATCCTTTCGACGCCCTGCAAACTGGTTGACTTGCCAGAATAACTGGCGCCGTCCAACTCTATGGCAGCAAACTTGTAAGCGTAATAGGCTGGCAAAGGCACTAATCCATTGTTGAGATCCAGCAAACCGTTGTCCTTGCCCCATTCTCCCTTCAGGCTGAACCAGACGTTGGCGGATAAATTTTGAGCCATCGCATATGCATACAACTCTGCCAGGTAATTGGCTTTGGTTTGTTCAAAATCGGTATCACCGCTGCAAGTGCCGCAAAGTAATGCATTTTCGGTGTTCAATAAATATTTCCCACTGACATTATTGGCCTGCAGCAGATTTCGGATGTAAGCGGCCTTGTTGACCAAACTCGGCCCGTCGTCCAAATACGTGGTGTTCCAGTTGAGGTTGGCATACCTTCCTGAAGCTCCACCATAATAATCATAAGCGTGATAGCTGACGCCGTCAAAGGAACCGCCTGCGTTGCTGGACAGGACCCCTTTCAGGAAGTTCGCGGAGCTGCAATCCTTCGGGTTGACCAGGATTGGCCGGATCATGGTGGTGGGATTGTTCGGATCACAATCCAGCAAGAGCCCGCCTACCAGTACCTGCGCCTGGGGGTCGGCAGCTTTGATCTGCGGATAAACCACGTTCAACATGTCTCCATAGGTATCGCCGCCATAATTGACCGGATCAGAGGCATCACCCCAACAACCCGCCCAGATATACGTTGGCGAAGGAACTGCCTGCCAGCTGAGGTCGGGTTCGTTCCAAAGCTCCCAATACTTTATATTGAACGAGCTTAATGGGGAAAGGGTCATTAATCTGACCATGAAGGTCGCAAAGGCGTCATATTTCGCCGGATCGATTGGCCCGCAGGTATATCCAGGCACCGCCTGGGCCCAATCCGGCGTACCGGTGACGACCACGATTGGTTCATAGCCGTTCGCATATGCAATTTGGATTTCGGTCACGACGTCACCCAGGTTAGCCCAGGTATAAGTGCCTTCGGTGAGCTCGATGTCGTTCCAAAACACGACTGGCCCACGCACCCAGGCAGTCTTGGTCTGGGTGAGATAGTTCAAGCCATCGACTGGCAATAAAGTGTTGGCTTCAACCCCGAACACTGAGCCGGTCGTCTGGGCATAAGTGTCGCTGGCAGGTGATAACAGGCTGTCTGGCTGTCCCAGGCTCAGGCTTAGGGCTGTGAAACAGAGCAAAATGGCGAGAATTGGTATCGTCAGTCGATACCAGGGGCGATTGAATAGCGCTCGTAAGTTCGAAGGTTCATTCCTCAACATACTGGACCTCTCAGTTGTTCGGATCGGATGTGGCTGTTTTCAGGGCGCTTAGGGCCTGGAATCAGGTGGGGTAGATGGTGGCCGGGAGGTGGGTGGGTTCGATTTCGGCGGTTTGGCTGTAGCCGTCGGCGCCACATACGGAGTGGCAGTCACCACCAAAGGCGTGAAAGTCGGCGTCGGTGTGCCGGTATTGACAATGATGATTGAGATCACGGTCTCGGTCGGCGTCAAAAGTTGATCCGGTGAGGGGGTTGGGCTGGGAATGAAGGGGATAAAAATTGCATCACCGGCTTTGGCATCAAGCAAATCGGCGCCGCAATTGGCTTGTTGCAGCTCCTGCAAGGTTAACCCGACCGCAGATGCAAGCAAATTGACATCGTCTGTTGCAGAAAGTACGTAGGGCACCCAGCCTTCCGGTGGGAAACAGAGTGTCGGAGACGGCGCCAGGGTTGGAATGACTGCTGCAATGGTTGGGCTGGGCGGGACTGCGGTTTCGGTGGGCGTTTGCGTGGCCGGAATCACGAGGACATTGTTACTATCACTCGTGCTTGACTGTCTGGCTTCAGAGCTTTGATAGTTCCTCAGAACCGGGATCAGGGCCAGTATGCCAAATATAATCACGAACAGCCAGATCAGAATACAACCGCGCCGCATCATCCGGCTTCTCCGAGCCCTTGCCCGATCAGCATTCATCGCCGGTAAGGTCTCCCCCATATAAATCGGACATTCTGTGTACTTATATGTCAGACAATAGGAGGATTGGTGCTCGAGAGAAATCGGCTCGGCAGGGACGGTTCGCTGGCAGGCGTTGCGTTCAGTCGGAAATGCCAGACAGGTGTCCGGATCGTCGATCAAACCAAGGTAAGGACAAATAGCACTGGGCATAGTAGTCTCATTGAGATTTTACTATAAATATGATCTGGAAGTCCTCCCAAACCTGAGACTCTCGGTGCTTCGCACCTGGAACGGAGAGGATAAAGACAAAATTTAGGACTCGCAGGGGCAATTTGCCCCTGCGAGTCCTAAATTTTGTCACGCCCCCCCGCCCCTTGGGAGTGTATAGACGGGACACATTGGCGCCTTATTTTGCCGTGCCATCCGAGTATTTTCATGAGAGAAGGATACTGGATAAATACTGATCCAGCAAAACCGCTGGATGAACGGCCTCCCGCTGAGTGCTGTCGTTGATCTGCGCCTCACACGAGACGCCTGCTGCCACGATCACAGTATCTTCCGGAGCTGAACGAATTGAGGGCAGCAGCTTAAGCTCCCCAACCTGCCTGGAGATCGCGTAATGTTCGGCTTCATAACCGAATGCCCCGGCCATCCCGCAGCAGCCCGAATCGATTTGCCTGACCTCGAAGCCAGCCCGCCTTAGCATTTGGACTGCGGCCTCAGCGCCGGTTGGATAACCGTCGTCGGCCGGGGGTTGAGCTTTCTGGTAGCAGTGGCTGTGAAGCCATACTTTTGGCAATTTGTTCCCCAAAGTTTGGGCGGGCTGCCGGCCCGATAGCAGCTTTTCCAGGCGTATTCGGCCGTCTGGGGCTGGGCGAAGTAAAAATTCATCCAGCAGAAAACTGCGCCCGGCCAGGCGCTCAGTTTCAGGTTCTTTTGGAAGTAAATCCAAATACTCATCCCGCAAGGTCAGGATTTCAGAAGGTTCTACGCCAACAACCGGTACACTGCCGTCCGGATCGCCCTGGCGGACTGCCTCGATCAGCTGCTGGGCGTGGGCGCGCGCCTGTGGTAGGAATCCTTTCGAGATCAATGTACGCCCTGCCCCGGTGACGGGCAGAATCTCGACCGAACAGCCACACTTCTCCAAAATCCGGATCGCCGCAAGGCCCACCTCCGGTTGAAAATACTCGGTGAACGCATCGGTCAGGAAGAAAACCCGTTCTGCCCCCGCCAGTGAATCTGGCTGGTGGTGATAATTTCTCAGGGCTTTGCAACTCAACCTCGGAAATGGTCGCTCATCTGCCAGGCCCAGGGTCGCAGCTGCTATTCGACGGACCAGCCGGTTCTGGGTCAAAAAATTCGCGGCTGGAGCAAAGCGGTAACCCAACCTTGCAAAACGGTCGATGTATCCGAACAGATAATCGCGCCACCGGCGCCGGTGGCGTTGACTGGCTTGATCGGAATAGTAATAATGCAGAAATTCATATCTTAAACGGGCAACATCCACGCTGGATGGGCATTCAGCCTGGCAGCCTTTACAGGCCAGGCATAAGTCCAGGGCTTCATAAACAGTTTTTTCGGCTGCCTCACGGCCTGGGAATTGGCCGGCAATCATCGCCCGTAGCAGATTGGCTCTGCCGCGGGTGCTGTGCATCTCTTCACCGGTGGCCTGGAAAGAAGGACACATCACCCCATCCGATTTTCGACAGACGCCGGCGCCATTGCACTGTTCGATGGCCCCATCCAGGCCGGCTTTGGACCGAAAATCGAGCACGCTGGCCCAAGGTTCGGCCTGATATGTGGCCCCGTAGCGCAGATGAGTGTCCATTTTGACCGGCTGTGAATCTTGTGGCCAGATGATCTTGCCGGGGTTGAGCAAATAATTCGGGTCGGCGGCTTCTTTGATGGACCGGAAGAGTTGGATCACCTCGGCACCATATAGTTCCTGCATCCATTCGGTTCGGGCCAACCCGTCCCCGTGCTCGCCGCTCACGGAGCCGCCCAGTCGAATGGTCAGTGCAACTGCCTGGCTGGCAATCGAACGCAGCAACTCGACCCCTTCCTGGGATTTCAGATCCAGGATTGGGCGGATGTGCAGGCAGCCTGCGGAGGCGTGAGCGTACATCTCCCCGGCAGTGCCGTGATTGGCCAACAGACGTTCCATCTCACGCACGAACGCTCCCAATTGATCGACCGGGACGGCCAGGTCTTCAATAAAAGCCGTCGGCTTCAGGTTGCCATGCCGGCCGAGCAGCAAGCCTAAGCCAACTTTGCGGACCGACCAGACCTGGTTTTGTTCCCGGGCGAACTCGGCCACAAGTACCTCCGGTCCCAGCTCGCGCACCTGGGCTTTCAGTTCGTCGGGATGCTCGCCGGAAAACTCGACCACCAGCAGGGCAGCCGGATTGCCCTGAACAAACGCGACCTGGGATGCGTAGGCTGGAACGGAGCGGGCCAGCTCGATCAACGAGCGAGGAATTAATTCAACTGCGGTTGGTTGGCGTTCAAGCAGGCCAGGCACCGCATCACAGGCTTCGGCGATACTGCTATAGGCCAGCACGCCCAGGATCGTGTTTTGCGCCAGGGGAACCAGCCGTACAGTGAGATTTTGCATCACCGCCAATGTTCCTTCAGAACCGGCCAGCAAGGTGGCTAAATTGATGCTTCCATTCGGAACCGGGGGATAGGAGACCGATTCTGCCTGATGATACCAGCGTGGTGGTTGGCTTGGCGAATAGGGCAGCAGATAATTCAGGTTGTAGCCGGAGGCTCTCCGCCAGGTTAGGGGCCAATGGTCTTTAACGAGGGAGGCGTTGTTTTCCCGTATTTCAAGGGCACGGCGGTAGAGTTGAGCCAGGATCGGGTTGCTCCGATCCATTTCCGGCAGGCGCTTTTCAAGCGCAGCGATTGTCTCGTTTTGAAACCGGGCGGATGATCCGTCCGACAGCAAAACGTCCGCAGCCAGGATGTGGTCTGCGGACATGCCGTACAGGATCGAATGGCTGCCTGAGGCGTTGTTGGCGATACTACCGCCCATACTGGCGCGATCCGCCGAAGCCGGGTCAGGGCCGAATTGCAACCCGTAGCGGCTCGCTTCCCGGTTCAAGCGGGTCATGAGCGCCCCGGGTTCGACCGTAGCGGTCATCGCTTCTGGATTGATCTCAATCAGCCTGTTTAAGTGCTTCGAGCAATCTAAAATGACGGCCGATCCGATCGCCTGGCCGGCCAGGCTCGAACCTGATCCCCGCGCCAGAATGGGCAGCCGGTTTTGACTGCAAAACTTTACCGCTGCGACAAGATCGTCCTGGCTGGCAGGGATTACCACTGCAAGCGGCTCGATCTGGTAGATCGAGGCGTCGGTTGAATACAGCAGCCGGGAGGTTAAATCCGTGCGGATGTCCCCGCGAAATCCGGCATCCTGCAGGCCGATACAAAAATCATCCGAAAGTTGGTCTTTTCTCAAAATAACTCCTGATCAAATACGATGCTCATATTATGCCATAATGGCTACACACTGGGGTGGTAAATCAGAGATGGTGCTGGATCGTTCTCACATGAAATACCCATCATTTCGCCCTTTATTGCGGCCTGGATGACCGGGGAGAAAATGAGGATTTCATCGGAGGGTGATTTCAGTAGCTCCGCTAACAGATTAAAGTCACATTGACGGGTATTTTGAATTGGGATACACTCAAAATTGATTGAAAGCAGCCCGGGGAAGCCCGGGTAAATTCCTGTCCGCTGATTGATTCTGTAACCTAAACCAACCTTCATTGAGGAGAAAATACCCAATATGAGTCTGAGCTCGCTCGCCAGATCAATTGCAGAATCGCCAACTTTGCGTCTTAACGAGGAAGCCCGGTTGTTGAGACAAAAAGGTGAACCGGTGATCAATATGGGGATAGGCGAACCCAAGAACAAAGCACCGATCACCGCAATCCTCAGTTCAGCAGCAAAATTGAGTTCGGGGGAGATCAAATATACACCGCCTGATGGAACACCGTCTTTGAAAAAAGCGATCATCCACTATACGGAAGAAAATTACGACAAAATTGTCGCTCCGGAGAACGTCATTATTTCGTCCGGCGCCAAGCAATCCCTCTATAACGTATTATTCAGCCTGATCAACCCCCAGGATGAAGTCATCGTGCTGGCTCCCTATTGGGTCAGCTACCCGGAAATGATCAAGATGGTGTACGGTATCCCGGTGATTGTGACCCCAGAAGATGGCAGTTTTTATCCGCGCATGCAGGATATCGAACAGGCCGTCAGTTCATACACCAAAGCGATCATCGTCAACAGCCCGAATAATCCGTCCGGGGCCATGTATTCTGATGAATTTTTGGCCGATATCGTGGCATTCTGCGAGCGCAAAAAAATCTATCTGATCTTCGATGATATCTATCACAAGCTGGTCTTCGATCATCGCAAGTGGTCCCCGGGATACCGTTTTACAAGCAAAGACCTCGAATCGTCCATGCTGATCGTGGTCAATGGGGTCTCGAAGCTTTACGGGATGACCGGTTTTCGGATCGGCTGGGTGATCGCCAATCGCCAGCTTGTCAATGTGATGAACAATGTCCAGGCGCAAACCCAGTCGTGTACGTCGGTGGTTTTACAGGCTGCCGCCGAAGGCGCACTGACCGGGATGCAAAGCGTCGTCGAGACCCTGCGAATGACCTTTGAGAACAATCGCGACATCATCATGCAGGAGCTGCATTCTTTCACCGATATTCGCACTGTGAAACCCGATGGCACCTTCTACGTGTTGCCTGATTTCAGGGCTTATTCCAATAACTCGGTTGAGCTGTCCCAGTTCCTGCTGAAGAAAGCCCTGGTGGTGACGGTGCCAGGAAAAGAGTTTGGCATGGAAGGACATTTGCGCCTGAGTTATGCCGGCAGCGTGAAAGATATCATGGTAGGGATCGAACGCATCAAGTGGGCGCTGGACCCGAATTCACCCAACGAAATTTACATTGGCGATCGCAAACTGATCAGGGACTGGCTATGAACAACATTTTGGATATCAAGAGCCCGGCCGAGGGTCAGGCAGCGGCATTAAAGGCGGACTTTGGCCTGGAGGCTTTAGGGCTGGACAATCTGCGCAAAGTGTACTGGAATCTGCCGGAAGAAGCCCTGTACGAAGAGGCGATCTTCCGCAATGAAGGCAAAATCTCCCGCCATGGGCCGTTCGTGGTTAACACCGGGCGCCATACCGCCAGGGCGGCGAACGATAAGGTCATCGTGCAGGAGGCGGACTCGGAAGGGCACATCTGGTGGGGTCAATATAACCGGCCATATAGCCCGGAAAAATTCAACGATTTATTCAATCGCGTTCAGGGATTTTTGCAGGGCCGGGATATCTTCGTGCAGGATTGTTTTGCAGGGGCCGATCCTGACTACCGGCTGCCAGTCCGGATCATCACCGAACATGCCTGGCACAGCCTGTTCGCTCGCAACATGTTTCTCACGCCAACCAGCAATGAAGAATACCGCCGGCATGTCCCCGAATTTACCGTGATCGCAGTCCCATCCTTCAAAGCGTTCCCCCAGATCGACAACACCCAATCGAACACGGTCATTGCCATTAATTTTGAACAAAAACTGTGTATCGTGGGCAACTCGGGCTATGCCGGCGAGATCAAAAAATCTGTCTTTACGATTATGAATTATTTGCTCCCGCTGGAAGGCGTCATGACGATGCATTGTTCTGCCAACACCGGCAAACAAGGCGATGTGGCCCTGTTCTTTGGGCTCTCGGGGACCGGTAAAACCACCCTGTCAGCCGATCCAACCCGGGCTTTAATCGGAGATGATGAGCATGGCTGGTCCGATGAAGGCGTGTTCAATTTCGAGGCTGGCTGCTATGCCAAGGTCATTGCCTTATCGCCTTCAGCCGAACCTGAAATCTATGCCTGCACCCGCAAATTTGGAACCATTCTCGAAAACGTGGTGTACGATCCGGTGACGCGCCTGATCGACCTGGATGATGACCATTTCACGGAGAACACCCGGGCTTCTTATCCGCTGGATTTCATCGAGAATGCCCTGCCCGACATGCGAGGCGGGCACCCTCGCAATATCATCATGCTGACCTGCGACGCCTCCGGGGTCATGCCGCCGATCGCCCGCCTCAGCCCGGACCAGGCTTTGTATCACTTTATTTCCGGATACACCGCCAAAGTGGGCGGAACTGAGATCGGGTTGGGTGAAGAACCGGAAATCACCTTCAGCACCTGTTTCGGCGGCCCGTTCATGGTTCATCATCCCGCCTATTATGCCGAATTGCTGAAACGAAAGATCCTGCGTTATGGCGTCAATTGCTGGCTGCTTAATACCGGCTGGGTGGGAGGCCCGTATGGCATCGGCAAGCGCATCAGCATTAAATACACACGAGCCATGTTGAATGCCGCTTTAAATGGGGATCTTCAGGAAGTCGCTTACACGACAGACCCGATTTTCGGTTTTGAAGTTCCCCGCGCCTGCCCCGATGTGCCGGATAACGTCCTGGACCCGGCTTCTTCCTGGGCCAGCCGGGAAGCGTACATGAAGCGTTATCGTTCGCTGGCTTCCCGCTTTGTCGATAATTTTAAAAAGTACGCGGATGCTGTCCCGGATGAAGTACAAGCTGCCGGACCAAAGATCGGTTAGCGCAGGATACATTCTTCGGGATGAAAACAGGAAAATGAACAGAAGGCCGGTTTTTCGGCCTTCTGTTCATTTTCCTGTTATTCAATCGAGATATTTAAGCCCGGTTCCGGTATTGAAAAGAACCACCCGCTCCTGGGGCCCCAGCCATCCTGTTTCGCGCAACACAATCAAAGCCGCCAGGGTGGCGGCGCCTTCCGGGGCTGCAAAAATCCCTTCTGAGCGGGCCAGTAATTTCTGTGCTTCGGAGATCGAAGTGTCTGTTACAGCCACTGCAGTGCCGTGGGTGCTGCGTAAATCCCGCAAGATTTGCCGGTCGGCAAAGCTCTTGGGCACCCTCAAACCGGAGGCGATGGTTTCAGCGTCTTCCCAGAAGTCACAGCGCTCTTTGCCGGATTGGAAGGCTGACACGACCGGGGCACAACCGCTGCTTTGAACGGCTACCATGCGGGGCATGCGGGTTGATTCCAGCCAACCCAGGGTTTGCATCTCCCGGAAGGCTTTAACCATCCCAACCAGCCCGGTGCCGCCGCCGGTCGGGTAGATGATCACTTCCGGCAGATCCCACTCAAAGGTTTCTGCCAGCTCGTAGCCCATGATCTTCTTACCTTCTGTCCGGTAGGGCTCTTTGAAAGTCGAGACATCGAACCAATCTTCCTCGCGGGCGCGTTCTGCCGCCAGGGCGGCTGCATCACTGATCAAACCATCCACCAGGTTTACTTCCGCACCGGTGATCCGGCTTTCTTCGATATTCGCCTTAGGTGTATCTTTGGGCATATAGATACAGGCTTGCAGCCCACCCCGGGCAGCGTAAGCAGCCATCGCTCCACCGGCATTGCCTGCGGTGGGTATGATTACCTTTTGGATGCCCAGTTCTTTGGCTTTTGAGACCGCCGCGGCCAGCCCTCTGGCCTTAAAAGAGCCGGTGGGGATTCTGGCCTTCATCTTTGACGAACAGATTATTCAGCCCAAGATTGGCGCCTAACCGATCTGTTCTCAGCAATGGTGTGTCTCCTTCACCAAGATCGAGCATATACTGGGGACTTTTTACCGGGAGCAGTTCGCGCCAGCGCCACATGCCAGGACGCCGGAGATGGAAGTCAGCTTTGTTCAGAGAGTGGCGGGCCTGTTCGAGATCGTAATCGGCCATCAAAGGGGCCATACAATCCGGGCAATAGGTTTGCACCAGCTCCGGGTCAAACTTTCGTTCGCACTCTGAACAATGCAGGGAAATCAGATAACTCATTGACAACTCAATTCGTCAGGGTGAAGGCCGGTATTATAAGGCCCAGGCCAGCAGAAAACCCAGGATCGCCAGAATGACCCCGATATGCAGGAATAAATTGGTTTCCGCCAGCCAGAGGTTACCGGGGATAAATTGCAGGATGGCGTTGATAAGCACCAGGATCATGCCCAGGACCGGGAGCAAGCCCTTACGATGGGCCAGGTATTCGGAAAGATAATCTAGAAGCCGGTTGAATGATTGCATTTCCCGTTCCGCGCCTTCCTTACGTTTCTTCCCAGTCATCCTCGAGATCGTCATCCTGACTGGAATCCGGTTCCCCGGTTTCCAGATCGAGCGATTCAAAGAGCTCTTCTTCTGGGGTCTCAGAGCCATCCTGCGATAGATCCAGTCGGGTGAACGGTTTGAAGCGCGCCACCAACCGTCCGGGCAGGCGGCCCTGAACGATCACGCCGCCGTGTACGTGCTCGGTGCTCTCTACCTGGCCATACTCGTGGAAGCTGGAGATTAAGCCGCCTTCTCTGTATGGCAGGAATACGGTAATTGGCGTGTACATCTCGTAGAGCTGCTCGCCCACCATGCGGAGTAAATCTTTGATCCCATTGCCTTTCAGGGCAGAAATCGCGGTCGAATTTGGGTAATCTTCCAGGAGCGCCTGGGCCCTTTCCGGGTCGGACAGGCGGTCGATTTTATTGAGGACGGTCAGAACGGGGACATGGTCCGCTTCGATATCGCTGAGTGTCTGGTAAACCGCCTCCGCCTGGGCCCGAGCGCTGGGATGGGTGATATCGATGACATGCAGTAATAAATCAGCCTCGGCGATTTCCTCCAGCGTCGCTCGAAAGGCGGCGATCAACGTGGTTGGCAGCTTTTGGATAAACCCGACTGTATCTGTGAAGAGCGCCAGGTGTCCGCCTGGGAGTTCGACCCGGCGGGTAGTTGGATCCAGGGTGGCGAACAGTTGATCGGCAACGTAAACACCCGCCTCTGTCACCTGGTTGAGCAGGGTTGATTTGCCTGCATTGGTATAACCGACCAGTGCAACGACCGGAATGCGCGAGCGCTTCCTGCGGGAGCGATACTGTTGGCGATGGGTACGGACTTTCTCGATATCGACCTTCAAGCGATCGATCCGCCGGCGGATCTCCCGGCGATCGACTTCGAGCTGGGTTTCACCCGGGCCGCGCAAGCCAACTCCGCCCACACTGCCGGATCGACCCGCGCCACCGCCTGCCTGGCGGGCCAGATGCGACCAGGCCCTGGTCAGGCGGGGCAAGCGGTACTCGTACTGGGCCAATTCGACCTGCAAGGCCCCTTCCCGCGTGTCGGCGTGTTGGGCAAAAATGTCGAGGATGAGGGCAGTTCGATCCAGCAAGCGCACTTGATCGCCAAAGATCCGTTCTAATTCTCGCAGGTGACGCGGGTTTAGCTCTTCATCGAACAGGACCACTTCTGCCTGGGTCTCTTCGACCAGGGCTTTGACCTCTTCCACTTTGCCGGGACCGATAAATGTTTGCGAGTTGGGGTGGTTCAGTTTCTGTGTGATTTCGCCGACCACATTCAGGCCAGCTGTTTCGGCCAGAAGCCCCAGCTCGTTCAAGGATGCTTCCAATGGCAGCAAGTCGTCATTGCCATAGATTTCCACCCCGACCATAAAAGCTCGTTCTCGCGGCCTCGTGGTTGGTTCTGGGGATTTTTTTGCCATATGCTCTCTTTATTCCTGGTCTAATTTGGGCTGAAATAATTTGGCTACCGCCGCGTCCGGGGGTTCATCACGCAAGGGCAGTAAAACATGGAACGTGGCTCCGGGGCAATTGACTTCGTCGTAACCTTGAGACTCGACCCAGATCGCGCCTCCATGAGCTTCGATGATGCCCTTGGTGATCGATAAGCCTAATCCGGGCCCGCCGCCCTTGAACTTGGTTTTTCCACTCGAATGCAGGGAGGCGTTACCGGTCCGTCCAAATTTCTCGAAGATCCGGAGGTGATCATCTGGGTCGATCCCAATACCGGTATCTTTGATGGTTACTTCGATAAAACCGGGCAGCTTACGGCCATCAATCGTTATTTTTCCGCCGTCCGGGGTGTATTTAATCGCATTCAACACCAGATTCCGAAACGCCTGGTAAAGCCTTTCGTTATCTCCATAAGTCATCTCACCACTGCCGTTGAACGAATAGATTTGCAGTGTCAGTTTCCGTCCCTGGATGATGCCGGTGAATTCATGCTCGATCACATCAAACAGGCGGTTGATCCAGACCGGCTGAAAATTCAACGAAAGCAGGTTGTTGTCGATCATCGACACATCGATCATATCATCCACGATTTCCTGGAGCCGGCGGGTACCATTATTAACACCTTTGAGCAGGATAATAAGCGGCGATTCGTCGTCGCGGCTGTCTTGTACCTGTTCTCTCAACATGGCCGCGTAGCCTTCGATCAGGGTCAGGGGAGTTTTTAACTCGTGAGCAGCGATCGAAATGAAATCTGATTTAGACTTATCCAGTTTTTCAAGCGCTCCCTGGGCCTGTTCCAAATCCCGTGACATTTTTTCGATGTGACGCCTGGTCTCTTTTAGCGAGGTGTATTCAAATGCATAGGTGAACACCGGCAGCAGCGATCCGATGAGCTGAAAGGCGGGCTCAGCTTCCAACAACTCTCCGGCCACTTCATGTGTGATGATCAGGATTTGATCCAGGATCGGCGGCAGGCTGGTGCTTACAGCTTCCAGTTCGGTTTGGGTCCGGGCTTCAATCCAGGTATCCAGAACCGGGTTTAACCAGCCTGGGTCGCCCGTCACCACAGCCTGTTCCAGCAGATCGAAAAACCTTTCAAGCTGCAGGCGAAAGCTCGCGCGCACTTCCTGACCGTGAGCCAGGCGGTTTGAGACCTGATTGACCCAGGCCGGGCGGATTTTTCTCAGCGATTCAGGGTTGCTCATTGGGGCTAAGTGTACGACATCTCAGGGTTTTTGCCAACGGTTTGAACATCCTGGTAGGGCGTATACCCTGTCGCAAGCATTGATTACCGGGTGGTCAGCCAATGGATCAATGTATTCCCGACAGCTGCAAGACTTTCGGCGGATACTTTGTCGGCTGTGTCTGCCGTGGTGTGCCAGTAAGGATAATCAAAATCGATCAGATCAACAGCCGGAATGCCTGCATTGAGGAATGGAGTGTGATCGTCAATCATGCTATATTTCAGTTCGGGGATAAATTGCTGGTAACCCAATGTTTGAGCCTGTTCCCAGATCTGGCGACTCAATTCGGGGTCAGAATTTTTCTCCATATAAATTTGCAGATCGCTGTCACCGATCATATCGACAATCACGGCAGCGTCCGGCCTGGCCTGTAAACCCGCTACGAATGCCGTAGATCCCAGAATCCAATCCCAATCTGCAATGCGGCCATTATCTTCCGCGTCGAAGAAAACCAGCCAGATCTGACCGGGACTCTGGCGCGCAGGCGCAGCCGCCTGCGGCGTCGAAACGGTCAGATTAGGTAAAACCCTGGCGATCTCCAATAAGACTGCTACTCCGGAGGCGCCATCATTAGCGCCGGGAACGGGCTGCTTCTGTTTTTCAGGGTCCGGATCACGATCTGCGATCATGCGGCTGTCGTAATGCGCTCCCAGGACAGTCCATGGCGAGCCTGTTCCCCACTTGCCAACGATATTCTTGATCGGGTGGCCGTCAAGCTCGGTCTCCTGGATTTCGACCGCCCACCCCGCCCGCTCGAGCTCGGATTGAATCCATTGGACGGTTTTTAGATGGGCTTCGGACCCGGGAATTCGGGGCCCTAAGGAAACCTGGTAAGCGACATCCTCCCAGGCTTTTGAGCCTCGAAATTCGGTTGACCATGGGCGTGGCGGCAGTGGTTTGAACTGGATCGGGATTGTCACGGATCGCCAAGGCCGCGCCGATCGCCCCGATCAAAATGACCGAAAGGAAGATGATTAGTAAGGTTTTACGCATGCTTTTGCTTCGATTTCATCAAGGTAACGGATTAAGTCAACACTGGCGCGCTGAGCGTACGCTGCAGCCCGCGGCCGTTTACCCCGGATTGTTTGATCTTCCAGTGGTGGCAGGATGCCAAAATTGGCTTTCATGGGCTGGAAATCTGCCTGGTTGGCGTGGGTGATGTAATGGCACAAGGCGCCAAGCATGGTGGTTTTTGGCAGTTCAACCAGGGGTTTGTTTTGCAGATAACGGGCGGCATTCCAGCCGGCCAGCAGCCCGGTGGCGATATTACCTGCGTAGCCTTCTACTCCGGTGATCTGGCCGGCAAAAAAAAGCTCCGGCCGTTGGACCATTTGTAAGGTCGGGTGTAAATGACCCGGAGAAAAGATAAAGGTATTGCGGTGCATCTGGCCATACCGCTCAAATTCTGCCGCCTCCAACCCGGGTATCATCCGGAAAACCCGCTTTTGTTCCTTGAATTTGAGATTGGTCTGGAATCCAACCAGATTATACAGGGAACCTGCCAGGTTATCCTGGCGCAGCTGCAGAACGGCATGGGGGCGCTTCCCACTGCGAGGATCGATCAAGCCGACCGGCCGCATCGGGCCAAAAGCCAGGGCATCCCGCCCTCGCTGGGCCAGGATTTCGATCGGCAGGCAACCTTCGAAAAAATGGTGAGCGCCCGCTTTGACACCCTGTTCCAGGACCCGTTCAAACGCTTTCAGTTCAATCCGTTCAGCCGAGAGGAGCTCATCTACAAAACGCTCGTATTCAGCCTGGTTAAGCGGGCAGTTGATATAGTCGCCTGCCTCCTGCTCGCCGCGTTCGTAACGAGACGCCCGGTAAGCGATCTCCATATTGATGCTTTCAGCCGATACGATCGGGGCGATGGCATCAAAAAAGTAGAGCTGATCGTCGCCGGTTAATTGCTGAATTGATTCCGTCAAGGCTGGCGATGTCAGTGGACCGGAGGCGATGATGGCTGGCCCGGGTGGGATGGCTGTGACCTCCTCCCGGATCACCCGGATATTGGGGTGCTCCGTGATCCGTTCAGTTACCAGGCCGGCGAAACGCTCGCGGTCTACAGCCAGAGCGCCTCCAGCCGGCACCGCAGTACGTTCAGCGCAGTCCAGCACGAGGGAGCCCATCCGGCGGATTTCATCCTTGAGCACGCCCGGCGCTCGATCCGGCAAGTATGATCCCAGCGAATTGGAGCACACCAATTCTGCCAGGTATGAACCGGTATGCGCGCCCGTTTGCCGGTGGGGACGCATTTCGTATAAATCTACCTGTAAGCCTCGTTGGGCGGCCTGCCAGGCAGCTTCACTGCCTGCCAGGCCGCCTCCAATAATCGTAATCCGTTCACCCATACCTGCTCCGCTAAATTTGTCATCTTCAGGCTGCTGGCTGCACGCCTGCTGCGCCTGAAGTGAAGGGAATTTGGTAATCCTTCAATTGTACCAAAGCACCAGTGACTTACCTGATGTTATTCGGGGGGGGTCTTTCGGTATATCTGTGGTGATCCACCAGATTTGGGGGTGAGCGTGCTCAAGCACGCTCGCACCTCAAAATCCAGGATGGTATGCCCCAAAATCCAAAAGAACATTATCTGACAGATTTTATACCCTAAGGATGACATTAATCCTCGGTAACGAGGCATTTGAGTAGTATAATGTTATGAACTAGTCGGTAGTGTCAGAATACGGCACACCAAAAACGATGATATCGAGTGATTGGAGCAAATATGTTAGGAAGTCTTGGCGCCCCTGAGTTGATTATTCTTCTAGTGATCATTCTGGTTTTGTTCGGTGTTGGTCGTATCAGTAAGATTGCCGGCGAACTTGGTACCGGTATTCGTTCCTTCAAGGAAGGCTTACAGGGTGACGACGACAAAAAAGAAATGACCGAGGATAAGCCGGCTGCGGAAACTAGAGAATAATTGTCTTTTCTCTGGGAAAGATAATCCCGGAGAGTGGCAACTTTTTTCACGCCCACACCGGGCCGTCTCCACTTTCACCGGGAGACGGCCTTTGATTTAAAAGTATGTGAATCAGGGATTTAAGGATGCAAATCGTACGTAATTTGGATGCATTAATCGAGCAATCCGCTCAGCGCCACAGCCATATTTGTCCGAGACAAATCCTGGGGGTGCGGATTGGGCTGGCCGGCGCAAACTGGCTGGGCCTGGACGTGCCACGCGGAGGACAAACGCCTGTTGATTATCCTGGAAACAGATGGCTGTTTCACCGATGGGGTCGAAGTCGCCACAGGCGTCACAGTGGGCCAGCGGCGCTTGCGGATTGAGGATTATGGCAAAGTGGCCGCCACATTCATTGATACATTCACCGAGCGGGCGGTTCGGATTGCGCCGCACCCGGAGGCTCGCCTCGGAGCAGCCAGGTACGCCCCGCAGGCGGAGAACCTTTATGATGCCCAGTTAGTCGGTTATAAAATTATGCCGGAGGCTGAATTGTTGACCCTGGTCCCCGGTTCGTCTGCAAACCCCTGTGGAGGCGATCATCAGCAAGCCCGGCCTGCAGGGTTGAATGCCAGCGTTGCGGCGAAGAGATCATGAATGAACGCGAAGTCGAGTTGGATGGGCAGCTTTTATGCCGTTCCTGCGCCGGTCCTTCCTATTACCAGGTTGAAGGGGAACGTTCCTGATGCCAGAGATCGAATTATCGCCAGGATTGAAAATCCATTATCTCGATCTAAACCCGCAGGCCGGGCGGGTTATCCTGCTTTTGCATGGATTGGGGGCAGATGGCAGTTCCTGGCAACTGCAATTTCCGCTCTTGGAAACCCTGGGATACCGGATTCTTGCCCCGGATGCACGCGGATTTGGTAAATCGACATACCCGCCGGATAGCCCGGCCTCGATCCAGGCTGCCGCCCATGATTTCGTCCTGCTGGTGGAAAGGCTGGGTATTTCCCAGCTCGATCTGGTGGGTATATCTATGGGCGGTACCCAGGCGTTGGCGTTTGTCCTGGAATGTCCCCAGCTTGTCCGCCGGTTGGTGCTGGTCAATACCTTCGCCCATTTGCGTCCGCATGGCTTGAGCGAGTGGTTCTATTATGCCGTGCGTTTCCTGCTGGTCCACACGCTCGGGCTCGAAGTTCAAGCCAGGCAGGTTGCCAGGCGCATTTTCCCCCGCCCCGATCAGGCTGACTGCGCCAGATGTTGATCGAACAGATCATGCAGGCCGATCCGAAAGCCTACCGGGCGGCGATGAGGGCCCTGGCTGGATTCAATCTGAAAGATCGACTATCCGAAATTAATGTCCCGACCCTGGTCGTCACCGGGGAAAAGGATACCACTGTGCCTCAGGATGTCCAGGCGCAACTGGTTGAGGGTATCCGGACAGCCAGGCAGGTGTTCGTGCCGCAAGCGGGCCACGCAGTTTCAGTCGATCAACCCGATCGCTTTAACCGGATTCTGGCTGATTTTCTGGCTTCATCCGTTGGAGAGCTTCCCTGAGATTGCTTACACCTGCCACAGCCCAGTATTAATCGCCATTTCTGTTTGTGCTTTTGGGAACAAGCGTGACATTTAGTAACCCTGTTTAGGATAGAATGCACCTGACAGAATTCGCCAACTGCAGTAAAAAATGAGCATGGAGGTTCCTTGGTACACACCTCAACCGGTCTGGATTGTTTACCCATGCGAACCATTCGGCTGATTGAAGCTGGAGGTATCTGTTGAAACGCTTATCAACCATATTTATTTGTGTCCTGCTGGCAGCTCTCCTGGCAGGGATCGTGCCTCAATTGGTTACTCGGGCTGCCGAAGCCCCGGTGGTGCACGCCGTTCTGTTTTATTCTCCATCCTGTGGTCACTGCCAGAAGGTTATCACGGAGGATCTGCCTCCGCTGATTGAAAAATACCAGGATCAACTTCAAATTGTCGGTATCGATGTGACCCAGGAAAATGGCCAGATTCTGTATCAAGCCGCGATTGAGGCTTTCAAGATTGGCCAGGATCGTATCGGGGTGCCTACCTTGATCGTTGGCGATAACATCATGGTGGGATCGGAAGAAATCCCGAACCAGTTCCCAGCTCTGATCGACCAGGGCCTGGCTGCCGGCGGCGTTTCCTGGCCGGAAATCCCAGGGCTGGTGCAGGCGCTTGAGGCGGAGCCGGCTCCCAGCGCATCCCAGGTTGAGCATGCCGCTCAGTCCGATCTGACGCTGGCTGAACGTTTCGCTCTGGATCCGGTCGCCAACACGATTGCTGTTATCGTTTTGTTCGGGATGTTGGTCAGCGTCGTGTGGGTCGGTCTGAACTTTTCAAAAGTCTCTTCCGACGGCCCTCGGCTGTGGCCAGATTGGGTTTTAATCGTTTTATTGGTTGTGGGTTTGACTGCCGCCGGCTACCTGACTTATGTTGAAGTTACCGAGACAGCCGCTGTTTGTGGTCCGATCGGTAATTGCAACCTGGTCCAGCAGAGCAGTTATGCCCGCCTGTTTGGCGTGCTCCCAATCGGCGTACTTGGCCTGCTCGGTTATCTGGCTATCTTGCTGGCCTGGCTGCTCGTGCGGGTAGGTAAACCGGAAACACAGCGCTTCGCGGGGTTGGCCTTGTGGGGCCTGACCTGGTTTGGAACTCTGTTTTCGATTTACCTGACCTTCCTGGAACCTTTCGTAATTGGGGCCAGTTGCGCCTGGTGCCTGACTTCTGCGATTGTGATGACTTTGCTGCTGTGGGCAACCACGCCGATTGCGCAACAACAGATCCTGAAACGAGGTAAGGCATATCGCAGGTCACGATCGCAAGGCTCACCTGTCGAAGGCTGATAACATGGGTGCGCCGAAAACAATTGTAGCTACGTTGACAATGGCACCTTCATAAAGCATACCCAAACTTGAATGTGACCTTATCCTGGATCGAAATGAATGCATGAATTATCGGTAACAGAGCAGATTTTGGATATTTCACTTCGGCATGCCGAGCAAGCGAATGCCGAGAAAATTGTGAACATTTATCTGGTCATTGGGCAATTGGCAACGATCGTGGATGATTCGGTCCAGTTCTACTGGGATCTGATTGCGAAGGATACGATTGCAGAACAGGCCCAACTGCATTTCCGGAGGATCCAGGCAGAATTCGAATGTCAGGAATGCGGTTTCCGGTTCCATCCTGATGAAGGCGATTTACTCTGCACCCAGTGCGGAAGTGCCCAAATTGTAATTCTTGCCGGTGAAGAGTTTTTTATCGAAGCGATAGATGTTGAGAACTGAGGTATTGGTAGATAACCATGGCAAAAAGAATTCCTGTCATTGAGAACATCCTGAGCGCTAACGACCGCCTGGCAGAAGCCAATCGGCAGCGTCTGGATCAAGCTGGCGTCTTCAGTTTGAATTTCATGGCCTCTCCCGGGGCCGGTAAGACCTCCTTGATTGAGGCGACCTTGAAGCAGTTATCCGGCGCGCTTCGTCTGGCGGTGATCGATGGCGATATTGCCACCAGTCTGGATGCGGACCGCGCTGCGGCTGCCGGGGCGCGCGCCCTGCAGATTAATACCGGCGGTGATTGCCATCTCGATGCCGTTATGCTCCAACCGGCGCTTGATCAGCTGGATCTGGAAGGCATCGATTTGCTGATCGTTGAGAATGTTGGCAACCTGGTATGTCCCGCCAGTTTCCGGTTGGGCACTCACCAGAGCGTCCTGGTTGCCTCGATCCCGGAGGGCGATGACAAGCCCTACAAATACCCGGGGATGTACCGGGGAGTGGATGCTCTGGTCATCAATAAAATTGACCTGTTGCCATATGTGCCTTTCCGGATGGAATATTTTCAGCAGGGTGTTGAGGCGCTCAACCCGGGATTGGCCACTTTTCCTTTATCCTGCCTGACAGGAGCAGGATTGGCAGCCTGGGTAGATTGGATCCATGCTGCCGTTCGCTCAAACCGCGCCCGGCTTAACCAGGCTGGCCTCTCGGATTAAGAAGGCATCCATGTCAGAACAGACAGGCGCGTTGATCCGGATCACCGGGATCGTCCAGGGAGTGGGATTCCGGCCGTTTGTTTACGGCCTGGCAAATCGTATCGGTCTGATGGGCTGGGTGCGAAATACATCCGGCGGGGTGGAGATCAGGGTGGATGGCTCGCCGGCGCAATTGGATGATTTTATCCAGCAACTGCGAACCGAAGCGCCGCCCCTGGCCCGCATTGATAGCCTCGATTCGGAAATCTCAGCCCCAGATAGTTTCGAACGCTTCGAGATCATCCCTTCCGAGCAGACCCCAGCCGCATTTCAACCGGTTTCGCCGGATATGTCGATCTGTCCGGATTGCCTGCGGGAATTGTTCGACCCGGAAGACCGGCGTTATCGTTATCCTTTCATCAACTGCACCAATTGTGGCCCACGCTTTACAATTATCGCTGATTTGCCCTACGATCGACCCCTGACAACCATGGCCGACTTTCCGCTCTGCCCGGAATGCGCCGCAGAATATGAGAATCCCCTCGACCGGCGTTTCCATGCCCAACCGGTCGCCTGTGCGGAATGTGGGCCGCAACTTTGGTTTGAACGCAGTGGGCAGTCGATTACTGCCAGGCGTGATGAGATCCCTTTGACCCAGGAAGTCTGTCTGGGCGAGGCTGGCCTGGCAATGGCCCAAACTTTTCTGGCGCAGGGTCAGATCGTTGCGGTCAAGGGCCTGGGGGGCTTTCACCTGGCTTGTGACGCGACCAATCCATTGGCTGTAGCTGCTTTACGGGAGCGTAAACTGCGGGTGGATAAGCCTTTCGCTGTGATGATGGCCGATATGGATACCGTCCGGCAGGCCTGCCTCGTCAGCCCGGCCGAGCAGGCTGTGCTCGAGTTCACGCCAGCGCCCGATCGTGATCTTGCCGCGCAAGCCGGATGCTCCCGTTGTTTCCGCGGTGGCACCTGGACAGGATACCATTGGGGTTATGTTGCCGTACACTCCCCTGCATTACCTGCTGCTGTCCGTCTCCCCCAAAAAGAACGGCCTGGATACCCCACGCATGTTGGTAATGACCTCCGGGAATTTATCCGAAGAGCCGATCGCCTGCACCAATCCTTCCGCCCGGGAACAACTATCCCAACTGGCGGACGGTTTCTTGATGCACAACCGGCCGATCCAGGTCCGTTGCGATGATTCAGTCGTCCGGCTTTTAACAAACCGGACCGGGCCAGAAAACCGCGCCAGCGATCCGCAGGCTGGCTTGCTCCCGATCCGCCGGTCCAGGGGGTACGCCCCCTTCCCGGTCCGAACGGCCTGGAAACTGCCTCCCATTCTCGGAGCCGGGGCCGAATTGAAGAATGTTTTTTGTCTCACCCGTGATCACTACGCCTTCCTCAGCCACCATATCGGTGATCTTGAGAATTTTGAGACCTTGCAGTCCTACGAAACCGGGATTGCGCATTTTGAACGCCTGTTTCGGATAACCCCCGAGGTTTTGGCGTATGACCTGCATCCGGATTATCTTGCCAGTCGTTATGCCCTGGAACGCGCCCAAAAGGATCAACTCCTTGCAGTCGGGGTGCAGCACCATCACGCCCATATTGTGGCTTGTATGGCTGAAAATGGGCTGGATGCAGCCGAGACTACGATCGGGGTGGCATTTGATGGAACCGGTTATGGCACCGATGGGGCGATTTGGGGTGGTGAATTTTTGCTCTCGAATTATCACACGTTCCAGCGCGTTGCTCACCTCAGCTACGTGCCCCTGCCAGGAGGCGACCTGGCAGTCCGTGAACCCTGGCGGTTGACCCTGGCCTATCTCTATCAGGCTGGGATTGAATGGACGCCGGATCTCAGGCCGGTAACATTCGGCCGCCAGGCCCTGGCAGCCATCCCCGGCGACCTGGATGTGCTGGCTCATCAAATTGCGAGCGGCGTCAATGCTCCGCTGACGTCCAGCATGGGCCGGTTATTTGATGCAGTTGCTTCGCTGGTTGGTCTGCGCCAGACAGTCAACTACGAGGCCCAGGCCGCCATCGAATTGGAAGCGCTGGCTGCGGCCGTTGGGATGGATGGTCCGGCCCGGCCATATTTATTTGAGCTGCAGACTGCAGTTCCAGACACCGGCGCGATTAAGATCGATTCGGCGCCAGTGTTTCAAAGCATATTGGAAGATTTGCGCCTGGGGCGCTCTGCAGGCCTGATCGCCGCGAAGTTCCATGCGGGAGTCGCTCGGATGGTTCTGGATGTATGTAAAATAATCCGGCAGCGGACAGGCTGTGAGCAGGTTGCTCTGAGCGGCGGCGTCTGGCAGAATGTGACTTTGTTGAAACAGACGCTCGAGTTGCTGGAAGCCGATCGGTTTAAAGTCTTCACCCATCACCAGGCGCCGCCCAATGATGGCGGTCTGGCGCTGGGACAGGCGCTGGCTGCTTTTCACATGTTGCGGATGAATGTGACTGGTGCAAAAGGGGTCTCTCAATGAAACTAGGCGGTATCCCACAGCGGTGCAGGAGGTTGAAATGTGTTTAGGTGTTCCAGGAAAAATCATCGAACGGTATGAATCGGGCGGTTTGCCCATGGGAAAAATTGATTTCGGAGGCATTACCCGGGAAGCCTGCCTGGCTTACGTTCCCGAGGCTGAAGTCGGCGATTATACGATCATCCATGTTGGCTTCGCGCTGAATGTGATCAGTGAATCCGAAGCCCAGGAAACGCTTTCTCTGTTGAGAGAAATTGCAGATTTTGAAGCGGAGCTCGGGCTGAAGGCTGAGCCGGAGCCGGGACAGTCCTGATGAAACACATCGCCGAATACCGGGATGCGGATCTTGTCAAAGGGATCCTGAATGAGATCCAACGTACGGTGACCCGTCCCTGGACATTGATGGAAATTTGCGGCGGCCAAACCCATGCCATCATGCGTTCCGGCTTGCACCAATTATTGCCAGCAGAGATCGAGCTGGTTCACGGTCCAGGCTGCCCGGTGTGTGTCACTTCCCTGGAGCTGGTCGATAAAGCCCTGGCGATCGCCTCCCGCCCAGAAGTGATTTTCACATCGTATGGCGATATGCTGCGGGTGCCGGGCAGTAATCGAGACCTGTTTTCGGTCCGGGCAGATGGCGGTGATGTTCGGGTGGTGTATTCCCCCCTGGATGCCGTCCGAATTGCCAGGCAAAATCCGGACCGCCAGGTGGTTTTCTTCGCCATCGGTTTTGAGACAACGGCGCCTGCCAATGCTATGAGTGTCGTGCAGGCGCGCAGCCAGGGCCTGACAAATTACAGTTTGTTGGTGTCTCATGTCCGGGTTCCGCCTGCCATTCACGCCATCTTGAGCTCGCCGGGGAACCGGATTCAAGGATTCCTGGCGGCCGGTCACGTCTGTGCGGTGATGGGATATTGGGAATATGAACCGATCGCAGAAACCTACCGGATACCCATCGTGGTAACCGGTTTTGAACCGGTCGATATTTTGCAGGGAATCTACCTGACGGTCCGCCAGCTTGAGCGCGGCGAACATAAGGTTGAAAACGCTTACCAGCGCGTTGTGAGTTACGAAGGCAATCAAGCCGCCCAGGCTGTCATCCAGCAGGTCTTTCAGAATTGCGACCGTAAATGGCGTGGAATTGGACCAATCCCGGCCAGCGGCTGGTGCTTGCGTCCTGAATTCGCCGCTTTCGATGCGGAACAGCGTTTCCCTGTCGGGGAGATCCAACCGCAGGAATCGCCCCTGTGCATCGCCGGGCAGATCTTGCAAGGGCTGAAAAAGCCGCATGAATGCCCGGCTTTCAGAACAATCTGCAGTCCGGAAAATCCGCTCGGTGCTACCATGGTTTCATCTGAGGGCGCCTGCGCCGCCTATTATCGTTACGGAGAGCAGGTTTAAAATGGCAGAAGAATTCTATCCAGATCGAAGGGGCCGTTTGTCCTGTACCGCTTCCCCACCAGGAGCAAATCGTTATGGGTCATGGAAGTGGCGGGAAGATGAGCCGTGATTTGATCGCCCGTCACTTTTTTCCATCATTCGATAATCCGGTTCTGGCAGCCGGGGATGACGCTGCTGCCATTCGCTTTGAAGATGGCCCCCGTCTGGCGGTCAGCACCGATTCGCACGTCGTCTGGCCGCTCTTCTTTCGAGGCGGCGATATTGGCCGCCTGGCCGTTTGCGGTACAGTGAATGATGTGGCCATGTTGGGGGCCGAACCGAAATATCTGACGGCCGGTTTTATTCTCGAAGAAGGCCTCGATCTGGAAGTGCTCCAAAAAGTAGTCGCTTCCATGCAAGCAGCAGCCAGCGAAGCCGGTGTGCAAATTGTCGCCGGGGACACTAAGGTGGTCCAAAAAGGTAAGGCTGATGGGTTGTATATCAATACGGCCGGGTTTGGACGGATTTTGCCCAATGTGAATATCTCTGGAGCGAATGCTCAAGCTGGAGATATCGTGATCCTGTCCGGCCCGATCGGGGATCATGGGATCGCAGTCCTGGAAGCCAGAGGTGAACTTGGGTTTGAATCAGGCTTGGAAAGCGATGTTGCTCCGCTGAACCATCTGGTCGCCGCGATGCTTCAGGCTTCCCATCAGGTCCACGTGCTGCGCGACCCCACCCGTGGCGGCCTGGCTACCACCCTGAACGAGATCGCTCAGCAATCCCAAATCTGCATCGAATTGGAGGAGAACCGCATCCCCGTTCGCTCGCCGGTTCAGGCAGCCTGCGAGATGCTCGGTTTTGATCCGCTTTATATTGCCAATGAGGGTAAACTGGTTGCGATCGTAGCGCCTGAAGACGCCGAGAAATTGTTGCAGGTGATGCGTTCGACTCGCTACGGTGAGGAGAGCGTAGTCATTGGGCGGGTCAGCGAAAAATCCATCGGCCGGGTTCTGGTCCACACCACCCTGGGCACCACCCGGATTGCGGACATGCTGGCGGGAGAAATTCTGCCGCGCATCTGCTGAAAGGCAAACCGGCATTTATTCCGAGCTGATCTTATCGATCATCACATAAGCGTTGTAGTCTTCAAGCTCTGTTCGAATCCGGCTGCCGCTGGCCGGGAACAGGGCTTCGATTTTTGGGGGCGAGATGAAATGGCTGCGCATCAGCGCCAGTTTTTCAGCCAATGCTACCAACTTAATTGAATACGATCGCACATCCGGTTCTTCGATCAGGATTCTCCCGCCTGGTTTTAAGACCCGCCACAACTCTGCAATCGTCTGCCTGTGATCGCAAACGTGGTGAAGGGCGTCTACCATGATCACCCGGTCGAAACATTGATCTTGGAAGGGCAATGCTTCCGTATGGCTGTTCACCACTTGCAGGCCGTCTTTTTGTTGCGCCTGGCGCAGCATCCCGGTCGATATATCGGCCACGATGATCTGTTTTGCCAGGCCATTCAAACGCTCGCTAACCCGTCCAGTCCCGCCGCCAGCATCCAGGATAAACCCCTCAGTCGGCAATTTGAGCCGCCCGATGATGCGTTCCGGCTCCCGGAATTGGATAAAGCGTTCGTAGAACGGGGCGATGAGCCCAAAGTGATCCAATAAAGGCATGACTCCCATCCCTTTCTGAAAATATGGTTTATCGCTTGATTGATGGGTCTTTGGAATTCCCTGGGTTCGAAATCCTACCCCACCAGACCCAACCCCATCAGCCCCACACCGATACCGCGCGCAAACAGGCCTGCGATCAAGGCGATGACGAGCGTCATAGCGATAATGGCCAACATATCTCGCCAGCCCAATTCGCGCTTTAAAACTGCCATGGTCGCCAGGCAGGGAACATAAAACACCACAAAAATTGTGAACGTCACCATTTGCACCGGCGTCAAGACAGTGGAAAAATTGGGGCTGCCCAGCGCCTGTCCCAGCATGATCAAGGATAGTTCTTTTCTCAAAATACCGAAGATTAATGGCACCCCAACCTCACTGGGTAGGCCGAGCAAATAGGTGAACGGCCGGATCAAGGCGTTGAAGATCCTGGCAAAATCGAAGTAATTCAAGAATGCCAGCACGAGGCTGCCGACGATCAGGATCGGCCAGGCTTCAACAATGAACTCGCGGATCCGGAACCAGACTTTATGCAAAATGGATTTCAAAACCGGTATCCGGTAGACTGGCATTTCCAGGATCAAGCCGGGTAAATCTTCGGGTATCAGACCGGTCAGTATTCTACCGGTCACCCCGATAACCACTAAATTGAACATATAGATAGCCAGGGCCAGTACAGGTCCCAGGTAAAAAGCGACCAGCCCGAAGATTACCGCCAGACGGGCCGCACAGGGAACCAAAGTGGAAAGCGCGGCCGCTAAAAATCGATCCCGGCGATCGTCCAGCATGCGGGTGGACATGATTGCGGGCACATTGCAGCCATACCCCAGGATGAACGGCACCACAGCTTTACCATGCAGACCAACCCGGTGCATCAGGGCATCCATTAAGAATGCGACCCGGGGAAGATAGCCGACATCTTCCAGGAATCCCAGGCCGAACAGAAATGGTAATAAGTAGGGCAGCACAATTGCCAAGCCGCCAGAGAATCCTTCAACGACCCCGGCGACCAGCCGGGCCTGGATGGTATCGCCGCCCAGGGATCCGACCAACTGATTTTCGAACGTTGTGAATACCTGGATCAATGGCGTTTCGATTGCACTGCCCAGACCGTAGACGATCGTGAAGAACGAGAGCAGGATGGCGATTAAGGCCAGGTACCCCCATAGGGGATGGAGAAGCAAATCGTCCAGCCGATCCCGGAAGGTGAGCTGATGCACACCCTGCTGGACGACATTGCGGGTGATGTTGGCTGCCAGGCTGTGACGCTCGCCGCTCATAATCCACTCCGCCGGTTGGCCGCGACCAGTTTGAAGGGCGAAGCGGATCCGTTCGAAGGAAGTAGCCAATTCGGACGAATTGAGCAAGCGCTCCTGAATGGGGGCATCTCCTTCCAATAATTTTATTGCCAGGGGCTCGGGCGGCAGGCTGCCAGGCATCCTCGCTGTCTGCCCGTTGATTGAACCGGCCAGCACCATAATAGCGTCCTCAATATCCCGACCGTAAATCGGACGTCGTGGAATTGTCCCTTTTTGGCTGTTTTCCAATGTCGTAACAAACAAGGTGCGTATGCCGCGGCCCTTGCTGGCCACCAGCGGCAAGATTGGAACCCCGAGATAGGCCCCCAGGCTTTCGCGATCGATCTTGATCCCCATCCGGGCAGCTTCATCCATCATATTAAGCCCAACCACGACTGGCAGGCCTAACTCAAGCAATTCCAGCGTTAACGCCAGTCCCTGAGTCAGATGGGAGGCATCGATAACATTGATGATTCCATCGACAGGCTTGGTGATCAGATATTCAAAAGTGGTTCGTTCGGCAGGATTAGTACCGGTAAGTGTATAAGTACCGGGTAGATCGACCAGATCGATCACTTCACCGCTTACCCGCACTTTACTTTCGGTATAACTGACGGTCGTGCCCGAAAAGTTGCCAGTCTCAGCTTTATAACCGGCAACCTGGTTGAATAATGTACTTTTTCCGCAGTTCGGCTGCCCGACCAATGCAAAGCGCATTAAGAATTCTCTTGCTCCACTTCTACCAATATCTTTGCTGCCACACCCCTACCCAGGGCGATTGTCCGCCCGGAAATTTCAATCAGAATAGGCCCACCAAAAGGCGCCTGCCGCATAACACGGGCGCGATCGCCGGGCAACAAACCCAACTGGCGCAGCTTGGAGGCGACTGCATGGCCGCCTCGGACACCGGTTACTTTCACCTGTTTGCCAGGGTCGACGTCAATCAGCATCATAAGGATTTCGATCTTTATCTTGCCAGGGTTCCATCCGAAGAAATCACCCAAATCTTGATGTGTGTGGCGAGCATCCGTCACACACATCAAGATTTGGGTGTCCTTTTTAAGTGCAACATTGTTAAACGATTATGGTGTATTGACCAAGGGGAAATATTGGAAGTGCGAATATTCTCCCACGACCGCGACAAAATTAATTAAAACCAGGTTTTCTTCGCAACTCGGATACGTGTCGAAAAAGAACTGGTCCGATAGTGGATTCCCGTCCAGGTCGAATAACTGGATATAAAGCTCCTGCTGGGATGCCACCACGTGATCGGTCAGTGGAATCTCAAATCCACCTGGGCCTAAAGTCTGCGATCCTCCGCTCAGAGTCAGGCGCAGGATATCGCTGCCTTCCAATTTACCGCCTACCTCGACGACCACGCCTGTGACCGGCAGTTCATTTGTGTTGAAGATCTGCCCGGCTACACCGGTCCAGTTGCAACCTGCATTGGGCTGCAGAAAATTCGCCAGTCTGGCAGGTGTGCCCGGTTGTACGATATAAACCGGCGAGTCCACGGCTCCCGCAACCGGAACGACATTGATTTCAAGATCACTGACATCCAATGTCGGCGTGGGTCCAGCCATTTCAACGGGAGTAGCGCGTACAGCTGCAGTGGGCTCAACTGCCGGGTTGGCTTCCAGGCTGGGAACGGGTAACAGCTCCGGGGTGTCCGTCGGTAAGCCTGGAAGTTGGGCATCGGTGGGGTTTGTCACCGGTCCCTGGCCCTGGTCAGACAGATTAATGGAGCATCCCGTGATCGTAAGGGCCAGGATGGTCAGGAGCAAGAATACCTTTTTCATATAGCCTCCGCAGGTCGGATGTCCCATCTCAGCTTGCCAACTGATTATAAACTTATTTACTGCCGGTTCGTTTGCAAATTTGTTTGAAGCCGGTTTTTTTTAGTGGTTCTTTCGCTTAATGCCTTTAGGAAAAATTAACATTACAATCACTTTTCAAAGTAAAAGGACTTTGCGAAAATACCATTTAGCCTCTGCCTGATGCAAAAATATGGGCGAAATGGATGTGATGTGGAGGGTATTTGCCCACCACGCACATCTACACAATTCGAATCCCTCCCCGCCTTTAGTATTTTGTTGACACAGCCAAGACCCCGTGGTAGACTCACGCTCATGTTGAACACGATTATCTCGATCCATCATCATACCAGTCTCCCCACAGCCTGACCGGAGGTCTGGTCCTTATTATTTGGATCCTTACGTTCAAGAAAGAGATGAATGCCCCCGGTTGAAGCCGGGGGCTTTTTTTGTGAAGCAGTTAGGAGGACAGCAAAGCTTATGAATGCAGGTCAAATCAGAATTTCTTTACCCTCGAAAGGCAGGTTGGCAGAAGACAGCCTACAATTCCTGGAGAAGTGTGGTTTAACCATCCACAAACCCAACCCGCGCCAGTATGAAGCCCGTATCCCGGCAATTCCCGAGCTGACGGTCCTTTTCCAACGTCCAGGCGATATCGTTGTCAGCGTGCGCGATGGCAGTGTTGATTTTGGCATAACCGGAATGGATGTAATCGAAGAGCGGCGGGGTGAAGCGGGAGAAATCCTGGTGCTGCACGATTCACTGGGCTTCGGCCATTGCGCTCTGACCCTGGCCGTACCTGAAAGCTGGGAATTTGTGACCAGTATGGCGGAACTGGTCCGGTACAGCCAACAAATCGGGCGGCGTTTGCGGGTGGCGACCAAGTTCCCTTACCTGACCGAAAAATTCTTATGTTCCTTCGATCTGGAACACGAATTGATTTCTGCAGAAGGCACCCTCGAAACCGCTCCGGCAATTGGTTACGCCGATCTGATTTCAGACCTGGTTTCGTCTGGACAAACCTTGCGCGATAATCGCCTGCGGGCCTTACCGGATGGGGTTATCCAACCATCCCAGGCTGCCCTGATCGCCAATCGTAAATCCTTGCAGGAACGCCCGCAGGTGCTGGTTCTGGCTCGCCAGTTGTTGGAATATTTCGAAGCCTATCTGCGCGCCGCGGAAAGGCTGGCTATCTTTGCTAATATCCGCGGAACCTCTGCTGACCTGATTGCCGAGCGCCTGTTCTCACAGAAAACGATTGGTGGTCTGCAAGGCCCCACAATTTCAAGGGTGTTCCCCGCCAGCGGCGAGACGAACTGGTTCGCTGTCCATATCGTCGTTCGCCGGGATCAGATGTTCCAGGCAGTGACCGAGCTGCGCCAGATTGGTGGCAGCGGTGTCGTGGTTGCTCCCGTCAGTTATATTTTTGAAGAAGAGCCGCCCCGTTATAAAGCGATGTTAGCGGCGCTGGAGAAATAGAAATGTTGCCGATTCTAGACGTTCAAACAGCTCAAAATACGATCCTGAAACGGATTCCACCGGATGAGCAGCCAGTCCCTCAAGCGGTTTTATCCGGCATCGAAAAGCTATTTGGCGAGCCGCTCCGACCTGATCAGGCTGTTGCCCGCATCTTGAAGTCTGTCCGCCAGGATGGCGATAAGGCTTTAAAAAAGTGGACGAAGGTGTTGGACGGTGTGGACCTCCAGGCGTTGCGAGTTGATCCGGAAGCGTTGTTTTTGGCTTTTGATGAATTAGATGATCAACTTAAAAATGATTATCATATAATGGCTACACGCATTAAAACCTTTTACCAAAAACAACCCTTGATTTCCTGGATGACAAGCGAGCTGGGCGGAACATTAGGACAGCTCATTCGACCCATCCGCCGTGTGGGGTTGTACATCCCCGGCGGTACTGCGCCCCTGCCTTCCTCGGTATTCATGTCCGCCATCCCCGCCCAGGTGGCGGGGGTTGCGGAAATCGTGGTTGTGACGCCGCCACAGCGCGGCCAAAGCCTGCCACATCCTTCGATCCTGGCGGCCTGCCACGCCTGTGGGATCCAGGAGGTCTACACCCTGGGAGGCGCCCAGGCAATCGCCGCCCTGGCTTACGGATCCGAATCAATCCCGGCGGTCGATAAAATCTTCGGACCGGGTAACCTGTTCGTCACCCTGGCAAAACAGCAGGTCTTTGGGACTGTGGGGATCGATGGCCTGGCAGGGCCGACCGAGACGATGGTCATTGCCGATGATTCCGCTCAACCGGCCTGGGTTGCCGCCGATTTACTCGCCCAGGCGGAACACGACCAGCTCGCCTCCGCCATCCTGCTGACGCCTTCCAGCCGCCTGGCGCAGGCTGTCCAGGTTGAAATTGGCCGGCAGATTGAATCGCTGGCGCGGGCTGAGATTGTGGCAGCCTCGCTCGCTAATCGCAGCGGAGCTGTGGTTACACCCGACATGGATACGGCCGTCCAGCTGGCAAACGCCTATGGCGCCGAACATCTCTGCCTGGTGGTCGCCGATCCCTGGCGACTGTCCGAAAAAATCTCCTCAGCCGGAGGGGTCTTCCTGGGCGAACACTCCTTTGAAGTGCTGGGAGATTATGTCGCCGGGCCAAGTCACGTGATGCCCACCAGTGGTACGGCCCGGTTCGCCTCACCGCTCAATGTCTGGGATTTTGTCCATATCATCAGCCTGGTTGCACTCGATCCGGAGACTGCCGCCAAGATCAGTGATACGGCAGCCCGGATTGCACGGCTTGAGAAATTGGACGCCCACGCCCGGGCGGCCGAGACCCGTCTGGAAGCCCAAAAGGAAGGTTAGCCATGCCGGCAAGAGGAGCGCAATGGAAAAATCTCCTGGCGAGTCATCTAGATCGCCTGCCGGCTTACACGCCGATCGAGCCGTTTGAGGTTCTATCCGCCCGGTATGGCCGCCGTCCTGACGAGATCGTCAAACTGGACGCCAACGAAAATCCTTACGGCATGTCGCCTCTGGCAAAAAAGGCCCTGGCCGATCTGGAGTTCGCTCACATCTATCCGGACCCTGAAAGCCGGGCGCTGCGCCAATCCCTGAGCCAGTTTACCGGCGTTCCGGCGGAGATCCTGCTCGCCGGAGCCGGTGCGGATGAACTGATCGACCTGTTAATGCGGGTGTTGCTCGAACCAGGCGACCGGGTGCTGACCTGTCCGCCGACCTTCGGCATGTATGGGTTCGATACCCGGCTGAACGCCGGTAAGTTGATCGAAGTACCCCGAAAAGCAGATTTTTCGATCGACCTGGAACGCGTCCGGGAGGTCGTCCACAGGCAACAGCCCAAGCTGATTTTCATTGCCAATCCTAACAACCCGGATGGCTCCCTCCTGAGTGAATCCGAGCTCGAGGCGCTGCTTGACCTCCCTGCCCTGCTGGTTCTGGATGAGGCTTATATAGAGTTCAGTGCCAGCAATCTGGCTAATGTGACTACACGCATTAAGGCTGTCACTGAATATCCTAACCTGGTCGTTTTGCGTACCTTCAGCAAATGGGCCGGTTTGGCCGGATTGCGAGTCGGGTATGGCGCATTCCCGGCCTGGTTGGTGCCTACCCTCTGGAAGGCCAAACAACCCTATAATGTCAACGTCGCCGCCAGCGCTGCGGCGCTGGCTTCACTGGCCGATCTGGAAACTCTACAAACGAACCTGACTGCTTTGATCACGGAACGACAGATACTGTACGCGGCGCTGGCGTCCATCCCGTACCTGCAACCCTACCCTTCTCAGGCAAATTTTATCCTGTGCAAGCTGCGCGCGGGCGATGCGGCTGAACTCAAGCAGAAGTTGGCCACCCAGCATGGCATCCTGGTCCGCTATTTCAACACGCCTGGTCTCCAGGATCATATCCGCATCAGTGTCGGACGTCCCCAAGACACCCAAACGATCATTTCCGCTTTATCGAACTGGCAACCCGCGTAAATGACCGCCTTTCATGTGAAAACCCTGACACACCGGGGATGCAACCATCCCCGAGCCGAATGGAGGTATAAGGATGACCCAAGAAACTCATGCGCTGATCCAACCAAGAATGGCGAAGGTTCAGCGCCAAACCAACGAAACCCGCGTCAATATTACGCTGAATTTAGATGGCTCTGGAAAGCATAAAATCCAGACCGGGATCGGGTTTCTCGATCACATGCTCACCCACATCGCCGTGCATGGCTTGTTTGACCTCGAGATCGAGGCCCAGGGTGATCTCGAGGTCGATGTCCATCACACGGTCGAAGACGTAGCGATCACACTCGGGCAGGCTTTCAGCCAGGCCCTGGGCGAGCGCCAGGGGATCGTCCGGATGGCGAGTTTTTACACACCGATGGATGAATCGCTCGCCTTTGTTTGCCTTGATCTTTCCGGCCGGCCCTATGCCGTCATCCAGACGGAGTGGCGCACGCCTTCGGTCGGCGGGATTCCAACCAGCCTGTTCGACCATTTTCTCGAATCATTCGCTTTCAGCCTGAAGGCTAACCTGCATGCCCGGGTGCTGTATGGCAAAGACGATCACCACCAGGCGGAGGCATTGTTCAAAGCCCTGGGTCGGGCGTTAGACGGCGCCTGCCGGATCGATCCGCGCCGGGCCGGGAATATACCCTCCACGAAAGGCACACTGACGGTATGAGCCAATGACAACGATAAAAGTCATCCTGATCGATGCAGGGACCGGCAACCTGCGATCCGTCTATAAAGCTCTTGAGCAGGCAGGTGCCGAGGTCAGCTTAACGACCGATCCCGACCGGATCGCACAAGGCGGCAAACTGGTTCTGCCGGGCGTGGGAGCATTTGGCGATTTTATGCGCGGCCTCACAGAAAACAACCTGGTCGAACCGATCCTGACAGCCTGCCAGCGGGGCGACCCCCTCCTGGGAATTTGTGTGGGCATGCAGGCCCTGTTCGAGATCGGTGAAGAGCATGGCAGCCATCCTGGACTTGGATTGCTGCCTGGCAGCGTGGTGCGTTTCCCGGAAATCCCCGGATTGAAAATACCTCACACCGGTTGGAACAGGCTGTCCTTTTCGGGTGTATCTCGGCTTTGGAACGAACTGGCGGATGGATCCTACGTATATTTCAACCACGCCTATTACTGTGTACCCGCCAATCCGGAAGATAGTATCGCTACGACCAACCATGGCATCGATTTCAGCGCCAGCGTTCAACGCGGTCAGGTAATGGGCGTGCAGTTCCACCCCGAAAAAAGCCAGCGAGTTGGCTTACAGATCCTGCAAAATTTCAGCCGGCTTTGATGTGTAACCAATAGGTGACGAATTGTGTCCAATTTGATACAATCCCAGCCAGCAGCGGTAACGGATTTCTGATATCATTCTGCCATTGCGCCAATCACTTTCGGAAATAAGCGCCCGGAAGTAAATTCGGTCCGATCGAACGTTTCGAACCAGGTTGGGAGATTATGAACGCATTTTTCAAATCAAATCACCGCATTCTTTTACTTGCAGGGTTGATAGGGCTGACTACTCTGTTTGTCATGCTGGGTCTTGTGCGCCTGAATCAGGTCGCATACGCTCAGCAAAGCCAACCAGGCAGTTCGACCCCGGGCTTGATGGCGACCGGCTCGGCGGAATTGGGACTCGTTGTGACAGCAACGGTCCCGATGACAGCCACAGAAACCACCGCGGCAGAAGCGCCAACCGCTACCAGCACAATCCAGCCTTCCGCCAGCCCAACCCCACCCGAAACCGCTGCACCCGGGCTGCCCGACTGGTCTGCGCAGATTACGCCTACCCACACCATCACGCCAACGATAATGATTACGCCGACCATAACCGTCGAGCCTACGCCCACATTAACGCCAACGCTGATGCATATCCAGCTTCCGCTGATCCTGAACCAGCCGACCCCAACCGCGGCGCCTTACGGCACTTTATTGAGCTGCCACAACCCAGGATTCGGAATCCCCGACAACAATACTGCCGGCGTCACGGACAGCATCTGGATCAACGACAACCGCGCCGTCCAGGACTTAAATCTGCGGCTGGCGGTCAATCACAACTGGATCGGCGACCTGGAAGCCAGCCTGACCCATGTTAATACCGGCATGACCATCCGCCTGCTCAGCCGGCCCGGTACGGTCAACTGCAGTTGGGATCATCCCCGGATCATCCTGGACGACGAAATGATCCTGCCGGTGTCTGACCAGTGCCCTGGATGGGTGCCCAGCAACGACACCCTGGCCCCATACATGCGCGGCGGCTTCAAACCCGACCAATCGCTCAGTAAATTCGACGGGCTCAGTATCTATGGCGAATGGCGTCTGCAAATCGCCGACTTGAGCCCCAACGATGTCGGCAGCCTGGTTGGATGGTGTCTCAGCGCCGAAGTTGGTTCGCCGCTGCCCTATTCACCGCCCCCAACCCCCAGAGAACTGCCTCGGTCAGCCTATGTCTCTGGGGTTACCACAGTTCCGCAGGCAATGCCCCTGGACTGCGAATCGCGGGTAGCCGTCGACTGGGCCCGTTTTTACGGGCGCTCAATCGGCGAGTACAGTTTCTTCAACAACCTGCCTCACTCGGACGATCCTGACACCGGCTTTGTCGGCAATGTCTGGGGCGCCTGGGGCCAGATCCCGCCGAATGATTATGGCGTTCATGCCGAGCCGGTAGCAGCCTTGCTGCGACAGTACGGCGTCAATGCTTATGCCCATCACAACCTCAGTTTCGATGATCTTAAGGCTGAGATCGCCGCCGGACACCCCGTATACGTCTGGATCGTTGGCTCAACAGTGGATGTCTATGGGTCCGGCTTGAGTTTCCCGGCCTACTACCTGGCCAACAATGGGCATCACAGCCTGGTCACACCCTACGAACACGTTGTGATTGTGGTCGGCTACAATGAAGATACGGATACAGTCACGATCAAGAACGAAGGCCAGACCTATTACCGCAGCTTCGAAAAATTCCTGCGTTCCTGGTCGATGATGGGCAACATGGCTGTCCTTAGCCACCAGTGAGTTGGCTCAGCTGATTGGCTCAGCTGAGTGGCTCAGCTGAATGGCTCAGCTGAGCCGCTTAGCCATCCCTGAATCATGGAGAAAACGTTTGACAGCTTTTACAATCTTTCCGGCCATTGACCTGCGCCAGGGTACAGTGGTACGCCTGCAGCAAGGCGATCCGGATCGCCAGACCAGTTTTTCAGATGATCCGGCCGCAATCGCCCGGCACTGGTTCCAATCCGGTGCGGCCTGGCTGCATCTCGTCAACCTGGATGGCGCATTCGGCCAACCGGACAGCCGCAACCGCGCGGCAATCGCGGCCATCCTGGAGGAAGCCGGCCGCTTCGGCCGCCAGGTACAGCTTGGCGGCGGCATAAGAAGTTACGCAGACATCCAGGCTGCACTCAACCAGGGCATTCAGCGGGTCATCCTGGGCACCCTGGCGGTCGAGCAGCCTGACCTGCTGGACAAAGCCGTCCGGGAGTTTGGCGCTGAACGAATTGCCGCCGGTGTGGACGCCGAAGCCGGGATGGTGAAAGTGCGCGGCTGGCAGCAAGCCACCCGCCAGACGGCATTTGACCTGGCGACCAGGCTGGCTTCAAACGGGTTGGCCTGGCTGATCTTCACCGATATCGCCCGGGATGGGATTGGGACTGGGTTAAATATCGCCAGCACCCAGGAACTCACGCGTATCCCAGGTCTTAAAGTGATCGCATCCGGTGGGGTGCGCGACGAAAACGATATTGAGCGGGCCCAACAGGCTGGCTGCGCCGGCGTAATTGTCGGGCGGGCATTGTATGATCGGAAAATCAGCCCGACAACATGGGAGTACTGCTAAGTCATGTCCACCCTGGCGAAACGAATCATCCCCTGTCTGGATATCAAAGCCGGCCGGGTTGTAAAAGGGGTTAACTTCGTCAATTTGCGCGACGCCGGCGATCCGGTTGAACAGGCCCGGATTTACGACCGTTCCGGGGCCGATGAGCTGGTCTTTCTCGATATCACTGCCACCCACGAAGGCCATGATACCGTTCTGGAAGTTGTCAGCCGGGTCGCCGACCAGGTTTTCATGCCATTGACAGTGGGCGGCGGCATCCGATCGGTCGATGATATCCGCCGGCTTTTGCTGGCCGGAGCCGATAAAACCAGCCTGAATTCCGCCGCAGTCCAGAACCCCGACTTGCTGGCCGAAGGCGCCCAAAGATTCGGGGCCCAGTGTGTGGTGCTGGCAATCGATGCCCGCCGGGTCAATACCGGCCAGTCTGGCGCGCCTCCGCGCTGGGAAGTTTACACCCATGGCGGCCGCCGCCCGACCGGGATCGACGCGGTCGAATGGGCTGTCCGCGGGGTCGAGATCGGCGCCGGCGAAATCCTGCTCACCAGCATGGACGCCGACGGTACCCTGGCCGGCTACGATCTGGACCTGACCCGGGCGGTCGCCGAGGCAGTATCCGTCCCGGTGATCGCCTCAGGCGGCGCCGGTCAGCCCCAGGATTTCGTGGATGTGCTCACAACCGGACAGGCCGACGCGGCGCTGGCAGCATCTTTGTTCCACGATGGGCGCCTGGGGATCCCCGAATTGAAACAATTCCTTGAAAAAGCCAGCGTGCCGGTACGACCGGCGCCAACTGCGATGAGCGATTAAGTGAGAGAATATGCCAACCACATCTACTGCTGAATATAATCTTCAGTTCAACGCCCAGGGGTTGATTCCAGCAATCGTTCAGGATGCTGGCAATGGCCAGGTGCTGATGCTGGCCTGGATGAACCAGGAAGCCTTCGATAAAACCCTGGAAACCGGGCAGGTCCATTTCTGGTCGCGCAGCCGGGATGAATTGTGGCGTAAAGGGGCCACTTCTGGAAACACAATGCAAGTCAAGTCCATCCATCTGGACTGCGACTCTGACGCCTTGCTGTTGAGCGTCGAGGCTGCCGGGCCTGCCTGCCACACCGGGGCGCGCAGCTGCTTCTTTACTCCGATCGCCACACAGGACGCATCCAGCCCGCCTGAATCGCCGATTGGTGAACCCGCCGGGTCTGATTTCAGCCTGGATACGCTCTTTCGCGCCTTGCTGGATCGCCAGCAAAACCCCCGGCCAGGTTCTTACACCAACCAGCTGCTCTCCCAGGGAGAAGATGAGATCGTCAAAAAAATCGGGGAAGAAGCTGTTGAAATTATTCTGGCAGCCAAAGGCCAGGGCGACCAGCGCCTGATCGAGGAAGTCTCCGATCTGACCTACCACACATTGGTACTGCTGGTCTCCCGCGGTCTCAAACCGGATGACATTATCGCAGAACTTGCCCGGCGTCACGCCCGTTAGCCCCATGCGGAAGTTTTCGGTTTTCCTGTTCGACATCGACGGAGTCCTGGTCGATCCGCGGGGCTATCGCGCCGCCGTCCGGTCCACCCTGGGCTACTTCTTCCAGCAGATGGGGCTGGCAGAAGAGCTCCTGCCGGACGAGGACGTGCTCTCGGGTTTTGAAGCCATCCGGATTACCAGTGAGTGGGACATGGTGCCCATCTGCCTGGCCGCAGCGATCGATAGCTGGCTGTCTGTCAACCCCGGCTCCGGGCTTCCCGGGACCTTACCCCAGGCTCTCAGGTTGATTAGCCAAGCAGTCCCGCCCGCCTGCCAGCCGGCTTCGATTGATTATCTCCGGATATTACGATGGCTGAGAGATCGTTTGCCAGCCGGTGTTTATCCTGCCGAGACAGTGCTCGACCTGGCTCGTAATGGCCACTCCGAACCGATTTTCGTCCACCTGAACAATTCCGAATTACTCGAAGATCTGCTCGGCCACACTCGTGAGGTCGAGCGCTCACTGACCACGCGCGTCTTTCAAAACTACACCCTCGGAAGCGCTGCGTTCCACACCAGCTACCAGCATCCACCAGTTATAGAGACGCCTTCGCTGCTGGCCAGCCTGGATCAGCCCCGGCTCTCCGAGGAGCTCAGCCGGCAGATCCGCGCCCTTCAGGCCCAGGGCAAACTCTATCCTGCCGCGTTCACCATGCGGCCCTCCCTGGGACCCCGGGGTGCTGATGACCACCCACCCCTCCATTATGTACCGGAGGCTGAAATTGCCCTGGAGATCGTTGGATTGGCCGACATCCCCCTGATCGGCTACGGCCGGATCCTATACCTGGCCAACCAGCTCAACCTTGAACCTGAGACCCTGCTGAAGCCCTCCCCCGTCCAGGCCATTGCTGCGATCTTCGCGGCTATCTCAGGTGACGAAATCCTGGGGTTGCAGACAGCCTATAATGTCTATGCGAAAAACGCTGCCGTACCTGACCGGGTTTTGCAAGGCGGTGATCAGTTGTTTGTGCATGTTTTTGAGGATTCGTCTGGTGGAATTGAATCAGTCCAAAGAGCGGTCGCCAGGCTGGCCCAGTCCGGGATTAAGACCAGCCTATCGGCCTGGGGGATCGCTGATCATCCCGAAAAAATCGCTGCCCTGAAATCCACCGGCGCTAGCCTGTTCGCTGCGACCGAACCGGCAGTCCGGCAGGCAATAAATTCCCTGTAAGCCTTTCATCTTATGCCGCCGGGATAACTGGCAGCCAGTTTCCGAGCGCGCCAAAACAGGCTGCGTTTTGAGCTCCGGCTCGATTGGCCGCCCGGCAGGCTTCGATGAGCTCCGAACCAGCCATTAAGGCTGCCACTAACCCGGCAGCGAACGCGTCGCCTGCGCCGGTAGTATCTGCCACACTGATCTGAACGCCAGGAATTCGCAGCGCATCCCGCTCGCGTACCAGCAAACAGCCTTCCGCCCCCAGCTTGACGATCACGCTTCGAGCGCCATATCCCAACAGCTCCCGGCCCGCTTTTACCGGATCTTCTTTTCCGGTCATGATTTGGGCCTCCTCAGCGTTGCACAGAAAAACATCCAGGAACGGCAGGCACGGCCACAGGATTTCCGGCCGACGCATACTGGGCGAGCGGACAACATCCAGCGAGATCTGCAATCCAGCTTGCCTGGCCTGGCTCAGCCGTTCGGGAAACCTTCCATCCACAATTCCGGGCAGCACAAAAAAACCGCCTACATGCAGCCATTGAGCCTGAGCCCGGACCAGTTCATCGACATCCAAATCGTCTGTAGTTAATTTGCCGTTTGCCCCGGGGGTATGGATGAACCTGGGCTGCGCCTGCGAATCCACTAAGCCAATGCTCACGGCGGTCGAACGTTCCGGGTCATAGTGCAAGCTGCTCCGATCGATCTGCGCTCGTTCCCAGTAGCTCTCCACCAGCCGTCCGGCGTCGTCCTTACCGATCCGGGCGATCAGCAGCGTCGGGACACCCAGGGCAGCCAGGCCAATGGCGACATTTGAGCCGCAGCCCCCGGGAGAGACTACAACCTCATCAAAGGCAATTGATTCGTACCGGGGGACCTCATCGACTGTTTTACAAATCACATCCAGGGTCGCGCTTCCAAAAACTGCAGCTTTCATATTTTACACTCCAAAATGTGGAACAAACGGTGGATGCGTGGTGTGGCGTACGCCCAACCACGCGATACCACATGGTTCTGTTTCGCATTTATCAGGAAGACAGCGACCGGCACATGGCTGATTTGGCTAACCATGTATCTCATATCGGCACTTTTACAGGTAAATATAAGCTGACCGCGCAACAGTCCGCCAGTAAACTGGGCTATCAGAACAGCCTATCTCCGGCGCTAAAATGGCTGCCGGTCTGCCTGCCTGATGGGACCAGCCGGGATCGTCCAGCCGCCAACCGAACCTCAGCTTGTCCGAAGTGGACGGCCGATCTCGCTATACGCTGCAACCAATCATCCGTCCTGGTTGGATTTACCGGCTAGAATTCATCCTCATCCAACCACAGATCTTCGTCCTCGTCTTCCTCCAAATCATCCCATTCTTCCAGCTCATCTTCTTCATCCTCGTCCCATTCGCTATCCACATCCAGATCATCTGCACGCGAGTAGGTCTGGCAGCCGAGGTCTGGATCGATCTCTACCGCTGCGGCACCGCAGTAGCCATCATCTAAAAAGACGCAATCGATATAGTGACACCGAATTCGGGGCATTTCACCCTCCTCAAATTGGGTTAGTTTCCGCCTGTGGACTTATCAGGCGCATTAATGTTAAAGCGAAAACCACTGTCATGGCGATCGCAGAGACGACGCAATACAGGCAGATCGCGTGGATTACAGCGACCTCAATGTAAGTCAGATAAGCGGAATACAGGGTGCCAGCCAGGCTGACCACGAATATGCCCAGCGGCCCGTTATCGCGCCAGAAAGGACTGCGATCTTCCATATAAAGCATTCCCAGGATCACAATATAGGCGCCTGCTCCGAGCAGAGCGATCGGGATTCCGCCGATCTCCGCATAAGGGCTGGAATTGACCGTTTCGCAACCCTTGTAGGTTCCGCAGATCACCTGTTGGTGGAATAGTTTCGACCAGGAAAGATAAAGCGCATCCAATAAACCAATACCACCAGCGATAAAAGTCATTAATTTTATTTTATTCATCCTAAACCTGATCCGTCATTGTTAAGAAACTGAACCAAACTGCTTCGTTGACGAAGGCGATCCGGTCCAATGCAGGACAATCAGCTCGCTTCTATCACACCGGTGATCCAGGCTTTCACTTCGGAGCCGGCTGGCAGAGATTTTACCCCAGATGGGATAATAAGAAAAGCATTTGCCTGGACCAAAGAGCGTAAATTTCCCGATCCCTGATGGCCGGTCAGGCGAGCATGCAGCTGACCATCGCGCCAGCTTACCACTGCGCGCAAATAGCTTTCACGCCCATCCGATTCAACTCTTTCAAGCAAGCGAACCGCCTGGGTTGCCCGATCGACCACCCGTTCGCCACTCAGCCGGGCGATTGCAGGTCGCACGAACACCTCAAACCCAACGAAGGCAGAAACCGGATTGCCAGGTAAGCCGATAAAGGGGATCCCTTGATACTGCCCAAACGCCAGCGGTTTGCCGGGGCGCATGTTCACTCGCCAGAAATTCAGGCTTCCCTGGCTTTCAACCACATTCCGAACAAAGTCAAAGGCGCCGACGCTGACGCCGGCCGACGAAATGATCAGGTCGATCCGCTGGGCGACAGCTTGATCCAAACAGGAGGCAACCGCCTGACGCGAGTCGCGTACGATCCCCAGGCTGATTGGCTCGGCTCCGGCTTCCTCGACCAGCGCCAGCAAGGTGTAGGAATTGGAATCGTGAATTTTCCCGGGCGTCAGATGCTCTTCAACCGGCAGCAGTTCATCACCGCTGGAGAAGACGGCCACGCGAGGCCGGCGGAACACCTCGATTTCGGCTGCGCCCACCATGCTGAGCAGCCCGACGTCCTGGGGACGCAAACGCTGGTTGGCAGGCAACACGACCTCACCCTGGCTGACATCTTGGCCGCGCGGTCTGACATATGCGCCTGGATTGACTGATCTGTAGACCAATACCGACTCAGGTGCGGGGAGTCCGGCGTCGCGCGAGTTGAAATCCGTATCCTCCACCGGCACGACCGCATCTGCGCCTTCAGGCACAACGGCGCCCGTCATGATCCGGGCCGCCTGGCCTGATTCGAGCCGAATGTTTGGCGCAGAACCAGCCGGAATATCCGCCACAACTTTCAGCCGGACTGGCTTAGCCTCTCCTGCCGCCTGAACATCTTCAGACAATATAGCAAAACCATCCATGCTCGAATTTGGAAAAGGCGGCAGATCAGTCGGAGAAGCAACCTGCTGCGACAGCACTCTCCAGGCTGCCTGGTCTAAAGGCAGCTTTTCAAGTCCCACCGGGGACAATTGCTCCAGCAAGCGTTGTCTGGCCTGCTCGACGCTCAGGAGTGTAGGTCCATCATCATGATGATCCAGGTGCACGCGATTTCTCCCTTGCCACCGGCTAACTCCGGTTTTTCCCAGTTCAGCCGGCAGCACTTTTCCGGTACGGCGCTGAATTATACCATTGGAAAATGCAGCATTTACGAAGGATTTCAAGGGTCTTTCGGCATTTCCGTGATGGCACACCCCACCTATAGCCTCGGCCATAGGAATTTCCAAAAGAACCCATTCCAGAGTTGCTGGAACTATCCCGGCCTGACCCGTTGGGCTTCCAGTACATTCGCCAGGTTTTCAAGCCGGTCTAAGACCCGGCTGAGGTGGGCGATATCCCGAACCTCCAGAACCAGGTCGAAAACTGCTAAATTTCGATTGACCTCAACCTTGACCTTGGTCATATTCACCCCCTCGTCAGAAATTAACGTTGAAACATCTTTCATCAGGCCGTCCCGATCATAGGCTTTGATCCTGACCGGAATCGGGTAAGTGTTTTTCGGCTCACCCCAGGAGACCCGCACCAGCCGCTCACGATCCTGCACTCGCAGGATATTGGGGCAATCCTGGCGATGAATGGTGGCGCCCCGCCCGCGGGTAATATATCCAACGATGGCATCCCCGGGAGCAGGGTTACAACAGCGGGCCATGGTCGTGAGCAGGCCCTTCAAACCCAGCACTGTCACGGTGTCGCTTGAGGTCCCGACAGCCGTAGGCTTGCCGGTAGGAAGTAACTCTTCCTCCTCAGTTTTCTCACCCAGCGTCAGGTGATTGACCACTTTGGAGATCGGCAGATCGCCATTCCCGATCGCTTCGTAAAGGTCGTCCACACCGCGATAGTCAAATTCACGCCCCAAACGGTCGAGGTTTACGTCCGCCAATCCCAGGCGACGCAGCTCCTTTTCCAGCAGCCCCTTGCCCTGGCTGGCATTCTGCTCGCGGGCCTGGCGTTTGAACCAATGCCGGATTTTGGCCCGGGCGCGCTGGGTCTTCACCAGGCCAAGGTTCGGGTTGAGCCAATCACGGCTGGGTCCGCCGCGCTTGGCCGTCAGGACTTCGACTTTATCCCCGGTCTTAAGCTTGTAATCCAACGAGGTCAGCTTACCGTTGATTTTCGCCCCCCGGCAGCGGTGACCGATGTCGGTATGCACATGGTAAGCAAAATCAATCGGGGTCGAACCGGACGGTAAATCGATAATGTCGCCGCGCGGGGTGAACACGTAGACCCGGTCTTCGAAAACGTCGCTTTTCATGCTGTCAACGAATTCGCGGGCGTCGTCGATATCCTGCCGCCATTCCATCAAAGAACGTAACCACAGGATCCGCCGCTCGTAATCATCGTCCCGGGCGGCCCCCTCCTTATACCGCCAGTGGGCGGCGATGCCGTATTCAGCGTTCTGATCCATTTCGGGTGTCCGTAATTGGACTTCAAGGGTTTGCCCGTCATCGTAAATCACGGCGGTATGCAATGAACGGTAGAAATTATCCTTTGGCGCAGCAATATAATCATCGAACTCGCCCGGGATCGGTCGCCACTTGGTATGGATTACGCCCAGGCTGGCGTAACACGAAGGCACGTCCGGCACGATAATCCGCACCCCGCGCACATCGTGAACCATATCGAATGGCACCCCTTTGCGGACCATTTTCTTGTAGATTGAATAGATGTGTTTTGGCCGGGCTGAGATCTGGGCTTTAACACCGGCATCGTCCAGCAGATCTTCCAAGACTTTCTTGATCTCCTGCATCTGGCGCTCCCGGTCCGAACGCCGTTGCGTCAGGCTGTCGGCAATTTCCCGGTACATCTCTGGATTGACGTACCGGAAAGCCAGGTCTTCCAGTTCCCACTTGATTTGCCAGATACCAAGCCGGTTAGCCAGGGGAGCGAAAATATCCAGAGTCTCCTGGGCGATTCGGACCCGCTTATGCTCGGGCATATGACCCAGCGTCCGCATATTATGGAGCCTGTCGGCCAACTTGATAAGCACGACCCGAACATCATCTCCCATCGCCAAAAAAGTTTTTCGCAGCGTTTCGGAAACCAGATCGTACCGCCGGCTTTTCAAAATCCGGTCGGCCTCCACTTCGGGCGCAACCAGACCGCGCTTTTCAGCCAGCAACCGCTCTTCCTGCTCTTGTTCATCCTGCTCAGGGTGCTGATCGCCGCGAGAGACCCGCGGCAATTGCGTCAATTTAGTTACCCCATCAACCAGCATGGCGATTTCGCCACCAAAATCGCGGCGAATGTCTGCCAGCGTGATCGGAGTGTCCTCAACGGTGTCATGCAACAATCCAGCGGCCACCACCGAAGGCGGGACGCGCATCTCTGCCAGTATACCGGCGACCGCCAGACAATGGTTGATATAGGGTTCGCCGGATGCCCGCTTCTGCGGCCGGTGAGCCTCTTCAGCCACCCGATAGGCGCGCAGGACAAGCTCACGGTCCGCCTGTGAATAGCTCTCTGGTAAATTATCGATCAGGTTCTCAATCCGCATTAAACTGATCTCTCCTGTATTGGCCAGCGGCGAAGGATCTTATGATGAAAGAAGTATAACCACCCCCGAGATTAGAATCAAGGGGAGTTTCATGAGACTATCCGATTTTCAAGGGAGAAAATGCAAACATAAGTTCTAATACGATCATAGTAGTCATAAATTCGTACGGAAGGATGATTGCAATTTTGCAAAAAATAGTGTACATTGTTAGTAGCAGGTCCAGCGTTTAATTCAATGGATATTGGAAACAACGACGGACTGACACCAACTAAACGAACGAAACCAGTTCGACCACATCCCACATGGGGAGGCTCCTATGAAAAAGCTCGTCACAATCCTGTCGGTTTTCATCCTGATCGCGCCCTTGTTATTTCCAGCCACAGCAATCGCCGCGCCTGCACAATCGGTGATTCCCACCTTTACCATCACCAGTGTCGTGAAAGACACCAGTGTAACCATATATACATACAACTTTCCAGCCAACGATACCTTTAAAGTGTTGATGAACGTCATGGGCACCCGCGGTGTCGGCGGCATCCAGGTTGATACGGTTAATTCCGGTTCTGGTGGATCGTTTAGCGACACTTACACCATCCCTGACTCTTTGAAAGGCGAATACCAGATTGCAATTCGCCTGCAGAGCACGACCGGCTCGGGTTACTTTGCCTATAACTGGTTCTATAACAATCCCAGCGGAACGAATTCAGGCGGCACCAGTGGCTCCTCTGGCTATACCGGCATCCCGACTTTCTCGATCAATTCGGTAGTCGCCGACAGCACTGTAACAATTGTGACCAAGAACTTCCCGGCGAACGACAATTTCAAAGTGCTGATGAACTATATGGGCACCCGAGGCGTGAACGGGATCAAGGTGGCAACCGTCGATTCGGGTACAGGCGGTTCTTTCACCGCCACCTATAACATCCCCAACTGATTAAAGGGCGAGTATCAAATCGCAATCCGCCTGCAAAGCACGACCGGTTCTGGCTATTATGCCTACAACTGGTTCTACAATAACACCACCGGATCGAACACCGGCGGAGCGCCCTCCGTGCCGTCAAGTGGTTACAGCGGCTATCCGACCTTTTCGATTTCCAGCGTGGTCCGCAACACCTCGGTCACCATCAAGGCTTACAATCTGCCCCCGAACGATGCTTTCAAAGTCCGCCTGGGAGCGATGGGAACTGCCGGGATTAACGGCATCAAAGTCCAGAAAATCGACACCGGCAACGGAGGCACCCAAACCTTCACTTTCCCGATCCCGGCGGAACTGGCAGGTTCCTACCAGATCGCAATCCGCCTGGAAAGCCCAACATCTGGATATTTTGCGTATAACTGGTTCTACAATACCACGGCCAATTAACCACTCTCAATTACGCATTCAAAATCAAGGCGAGAAAAAGGTTCTTTGGGAATTCCTGTGGTGTACCACCACAGAATTTCCTGAACAGGCTAGAAAAAGCCTCAGCGTGGGCATATGCCCACGCTGAGGCTTTTTCTAGCCTGTTCAATTATAACGGCCAGATGATCGGCACCAGGACGATCGCAATCACGTACACCAGAACTGTCAGAAGCGATCCGACCTTTAAAAAATCGACAAACCGGTATTCGCCCGGGCCATACACCATCAGGCAGGCCGGTTCAAGTGGGGTCAGAAATGAACAGCTGGCCGCAACCGCGATCATGACAGCGAAAGTGCGCGGATTGAGCCCAAGCTGCAAAGCCGCCTGTATGGCGACCGGTACAACAACTACCGCGGCAGCCTGATTCGACATCGGTTGGGTTAATAACATTGTCAGGGCGAAAAAAGCCGTCAGCAGCCAGATGGGCGAGCCATGGCCAAGTGTCTCTGCAATCAGTCCGGCCAGGTAGCTGGCAGCTCCGGTGCTTTCCAAGGCCGCTCCCACGCCCAGCATGCTTCCGATCAGGATCAAGGCTTTCCACTCCACTTCCCGGTAGGCTTCTTCCGGGGTGATACAGCCGGTCACGAAAACCACCAGCACCCCGCATAAAACTGCCACAGGCAGGGAGACCAGGTTCAACGTTGCCAACAGCAGCGATCCTAAAAAAGCTGCCAGCGCAATTTTCGCCCGGCTTAAATTCAGATGTTTGGGTTCGACTTCTCCCAAGACCCGGAACGTTTTATCAGCCTCCAGGGCCGTGATATTCGAACGATGTCCCTGGACCAGCAGAATGTCGCCCATATGCAACGGTGTCTGGCTGATATTCCGGCTGATTGTCTCACCATGGCGGTTGATGGCCAGCACCTGCAAACCAAATCGCTCACGGAAATCCGCGTTGCTCAAGGTCCGCCCGATCAAAGGTGAGCGCAGCAACAGGATCACTTCGACCAACCGGTACCCTCCGGTATCGAGCCCGGCATCGGATAGCTGCACATCTGCCATCACTTCAATCCCTGAACTCCGTATCATCCGGACGATATCATCCCGGTTAGCCTCCACCAACAGGCAATCCCCCTGAGCCAGTTTCATGTCGGCGCTGGGGGCCAGGATCTGGTTTTCGCCGCGCGAAACCCGCAACACGGTCATATCCCAATCGCGGCCCAGTCGCGATTGGGTCAGGGACTTTCCTACCAGGTTCGATTTGGGGCCCAGGCGAATTTCGGTTAAATAAGGATCTGTGCTGATCTGGTCAAAGGCTTTATCGGCGCTCTCCCGATCGGGGATCAATCGCATTCCGATAAAGTACATATAAACCAAACCGCCCAGCAGGATCGGTATTCCAACCGGAGCGAGCTCAAACATACCTAAGGACGGCATGGCGTATTGCTGCATTAAACCACTGACCACAATATTGGTGGAAGTCGCCACCAAAGTAACCGAACTCGCCAGGATAGTTGCAAATGCCAGCGGCATCAACATGCGGGATGCTCGTAAATGGCTGCGCTTGGCCAGCCCGATCACAACCGGAATAAACAGTGCAGTCGCGGCCGTGTTGCTGATAAAGGCGCTCAGGATCGCCGGAACGATCAAAGTCACCAGGAACAAACGATCCGGACTGATCCCGATCCGTTTTAAGATCAGCTCGCCGGCCACCTCGACCACGCCGGTCCGCAGCAGCGCCGCAGTCAGGATCAAAAGCCCCATGATCAATACGACCGCGTCGCTGCCAAAGCCTGCGAAAGCCAGTTCGGGCGGCAGTAACCCGCTGATCGTCAGGATCAACAGTACACCAAGCGCCACTACATCCGCCGGGATTACCTCGATTGAGAATAAAACCAGCGCCCCCAAAATAACCGCTAACAACATGCCTATTTGAGGAGTCATAAGCAAACCTGGCCCTTTTTAAGTCAAGTTGTCACTGCCGCAAATTTGACAGTCTGTCTGGCTGATTACTCTGTAGCTTCCGTCTGAATAATATCTTTGGCGCCCCCATCGGACGCCTGCAAAAGGATTGACCCCATCGAAAATTTATCAGGTTGTCTGGATTACATCCTGAATAGCCCTTGAATTGTAGTCGATTTTATCCGAATTCGCTCAAATTTCTTCGCCTTCGTAGTATTTATCTGGGAAGGAGTATCCTGAAAACGAGCCGGCAGGCTGGCAAAAGCCAGCGGTACCACAGTACTCAACCGTGGTATCCAATCGTTCACGCTTTTCCGGCAAAATTCCCTCGGTGCTTCGCACCTGGGACGGAAAAGATAAAGCCAAAATGCAGGGTTCGCAGGGGCAAATTGCCCCTGCGAACCCTGCATTTTGGCTCCGACGCCCGCCCCTGGGGGGAGCCAAACACGGTTCAGTGCAGTCGTACCAAGCCAGCCTGTCGGCTCATTTCCAGGATTAACTCCCTGTTCCAGGCTGGAAAAGAGTCAGAGCTCTGTAAAGGCCTGTCTGGCAGCCTCGATCGTGCGGTCAACCACCTCATCGGTATGGGCAGTTGAGATAAAACCTGCTTCGAATTGGGATGGCGCCAGATAGAACTCCCTGTGCCAGCATCGCCCGGAAATAGTCTCCAAAGCGGTCCACCCGGGAAGTTTTTACACTTGGCCAGTCTCGCACCGGTTTATCGTTGAAGAACAAAGCAAACATGGTCCCAACCCGGGTCGATTGGGTGGCTATGGAAGCCTGCCCAGCGGCAGCCCCAATTCCGGTGACCAACCGGTCAGCAGCGGCCTCTAACCCGGCCCAAACCTTCGGACGTTTCAAATGCTGCAGCGTCAGAATCCCGGCTGTCATTGCCAAGGGATTGCCTGACAGGGTCCCGGCCTGGTAAACCGGCCCGGACGGGGCGATCATGCCCATAATCTCCTTACGCCCACCATAAGCGCCAACCGGCAGTCCCCCGCCGATCACTTTGCCCAGGGTAGTCAAATCCGGTTTGACCTGGTACAGACCCTGGGCTCCATGCAAATCAACCCGAAACCCGGTCATCACCTCGTCAAAGATCAACAGCGCGCCGTACTGGCTGCACAAAGATCGCAAACCTGGCAAGAAACCATCGACCGGGGGTACAACTCCCATATTTCCGGCTACCGGCTCCACGATCAGGGCTGCGATCTGACCGGGATATCGCTCGAACAATGCTTCGACCGACTCGAGATCATTGTAGCGAGCGACCAGAGTATCCTGGACGGTGGCGGCCGGCACACCTGGCGAATCCGGCAGTCCCAGGGTTGCGACCCCAGAACCAGCCTGGACCAGGAGCAGATCGGCATGGCCGTGGTAGCAGCCCTCGAACTTAATGATCTTGTCCCTTCGCGTGTAAGCCCGGGCCAGCCGCAGGGCGCTCATGGTCGCCTCCGTGCCAGAATTGACGAACCGCAGCATTTCCAAGGCCGGCATCAGGCTTCGGATTTCAGCAGCCAGTTGAATTTCGAGCGGGCTGGGCGCCCCATAACTGGTACCGGCCTCCACGGCCGCTTTTAAACCACTTACCACTTCCGGGTGGGCATGGCCCAGGATCAACGGGCCCCAGGAAAGCACATAATCGATGTATTGGTTCCCATCGACATCATACAGATAGGGACCGGCGCCGCGCTGGATAAAGATCGGCTGGCCGCCAACTGATCGGAAGGCTCTGACCGGCGAGTCCACCCCGCCGGGGAGCAAATTACTGGCTTGCTGAAATAGATCGATGGATTTCTGAATGTTCATAAATTTACCAAAATCTGGTTCATTGGGAATGCCTGTGGTCGTACCTGGGACTAGTCCACAAAGTTTCCCAAAGACCCTAAAATCTCCTGAGCTGCCTCTTCTCCCGACTTGATACAGTCCGGAATGCCGATCCCGCGATACCCCGCTCCAGCCAGTTTCAAACCATCCAACGATTGAAGCAGTCGCTCGATGCGAACCAGCCGTTCCGGATGGCCCATATTATACTGTGGCATGGCTTCCGGCCAGTAAAAAGCCCTGGCCAGGACCGGTTCGGCCTGTATTCCTAAAGTCTCCAGCAATTCCTGGCGGGCTATCGCAATCAGTTCAGCTTTTTCTGCTGGCAGATCACCTTCCTGGCCCGCCCGGCCGATAAACACCCGCAGCAAGGCATAACCTTGCGGCGCCCGATGGGGAAATTTCGTGGAAGTCCAGGTGCAGGCCAGGGCTGTGCGCCCTTCCCGGCGCGGGATGACATATCCGTAGCCATCCAGGCTGTGCGCCAGATCAGCCTGATGATAAGCTAATGAAACCGTCGCGGTGGAGGCATACTCTATCCCGGACAATTCGTGCGCCAGCTCGGGAGACAGATCGCTCAGCATCGCCCCGCTGCGAGGCGCCGGTGTGGCCAGGATCACGGCATCGGCCTGCAACACTTCGCCATTCGCCAAAATCAAACAATAACGATGACCCGAAGTACGATCAGAATTGTTTAAATCCGCATCGAGGATCTGATCAACTGGCGTCGACAGCCGTAAATCAACCTCCAGAGCCTGCAGAGCAGCCACCAGAGCCTCAACCATCGCCGCCAACCCGGTTTTCGGCGTCAGGAAGGCGCTGCGCGTTCCTGGAGCCTTCTGGCCGTTCTTTTTCATCTTCCGGCGGGTCGCCAGGGCGCCTTTCACCAGGCCGCCAAACTGAATTTCCAGGTCACGCAAATATGGAAAAGTGGCCTTCAAGCTCAGGCGATCGCCATCTCCGGCATAAATACCGCTCATCAATGGTTCGATCAGGGCCTCGTAAGCCGGCCGGCCGAGCCGCCGGGAGACAAAATTCCCCAAACTTTCGTCGCCATTAACCGGTTGGGGCGGCAGGACAAAATCCAGCCCCATGCGGGCCTTCTGAGGCCAGTTGAGCAGCCCGGTTTTGATCATTGGCCCGAAACGGGTCGGGATCATCATGGTCAGCCCGTCCGGAAGCGGCTTGAGCTGGTCCTGGTTAAGCACGTAAGTATTCTTGTGATCGGGGTTGGTGCCTTGCAGCTCAGCTTCCAGGCCCAGCTCGCGGCACAATCCCACCCCCCGGGGTTTGCTCGCCAGAAACGTGTCCGGCCCGCCCTCGATCACAAAGCCAGCTTCGCGCACAGTTGTGATTTTACCGCCCCAGCGGTCGCCAGCCTCCAGCAGGCTCAGATCGAAATCAGCGCCGCTGCCGGCGCGCTGGCGCGCCAGCCGGTGAGCGGCCGCCAAGCCTGTAATCCCGCCCCCAACGACCACGATCCGTGGTTTGATTCACAACGGCCATGCGTGCACCATTTCTACCACCGCCCGGACATTTTCGACCGGGGTATGCTGCAAAATTCCATGGCCCAGGTTGAAAATATGGCCCGGCCGCCCCTGAGCGCGTTTCAACACATCCTCCACCTGCTCTTTGAGGACCTCGCGGGGGCTAAACAGCGCTACCGGGTCTAAATTACCCTGCACGGGCGTATCGTAGCCTAACAGTTCCCACCCCAGATCGAGGGGCATCCGCCAGTCCAGGCCAATCACGTCACCGCCGGCAATTTTCATCAGCGGCAGGAGGGTCGAAGCTCCGGTCCCGAAGTGGATCGCCGGCACACCCGTGCGGCGGACGGCTTCAAACACCTTCCGGGTATAGGGCAGCACGTAGCGGTGATAATCCATTGGACTCAAGCTGCCCACCCATGAATCGAATAATTGCACGGCTTGCGCCCCGGCCCGGATCTGGGCCAGCAGGTAGTCGCTCAGGGAGGCGGTTAGTTTTTCCATCAGGGCGGCCCATACCTCCGGAGCGCTGTACATCAGTGACTTGGTAAAGCGATAATCCCGGGATGGTCCACCTTCGATCATGTAAGAAGCCACCGTGAAGGGCGCTCCCGAAAAGCCGATCAGCGGAGTGCGTCCGTCAAGCTCTCGGCGCACCAACCGGACGGTTTCCATGACATGGCCAAGATCTTCTTCCGCCTGCAGCAGCCTCAGCTTCCGGACCGCGGCTTCGGTGCGGATCGGCTCGCTCAATTGCGGCCCTTCACCCTTGACGAATGACAGTTGCATGCCCATCGGCACGACCGGCAGCAGGATGTCCGCGAACAGAATTGCGGCGTCTACGTCGAAGGCGTTCACCGGCTGTAAGGTCACCTCGGCGGCGATTTCAGGCCGCTTGACGATCTCGAGCAGCTCATATTTACTGCGGATCTGGCGATACTCCGGCATGTAACGGCCCGCCTGGCGCATGAACCAGACCGGGGTCCGGTCAACCGGTAGCCGGGCGCAGGCCCGCAAGAAACGCGCCTGGGGTTCAGGCGAATTGGTTTCGAGGGTATCGCTCGGTTTAGTGCTGAGGTTCATAAACACATCCTGGATCACTGGCCAGATAATCACCCGTGACGCCGTACGCCCGGCCGCGCTGCCCGCCGCAGACATCCCGGTAATCGCAAATCTTGCATTTGCCTCGCAACAATTCTGGGTCCCGCAAGTCTGTAAACAATTTTGCATTCCGGTAAGTTGCCACCACATCCTGCTGGCGCACATTTCCGGCGCTGATCGGCAGGAAGCCGGAGGGCATGATCTCGCCCAGGTGGGAGATAAACAGGAAGCCATTGCCGTCATTCACCCCCCGGGTCGGGCGGTTCAAGCCATCGGCGTATTGGAACCCGGCTCCCTGGAAGGTAACCGGCTGATCGGAGCCATTTTTCTTTTGCTCGGCTCGTTTACGCTCAATGGCGACCCGGCGGTACATCGGTGCGGCTGTGGCTTTGATATCGAAGGGTTCGCTCACCGATAAATCATATAACCAGTTAAACACGCGTTCGTGCTCTTCCGCTGAGATCATCCACGGAATTTGAGCCCGCCCGGTGGGCACCAGGAAGAAAACCGACCATTGAACCGCCTCGACCTGCTTCACAAACGGCACCATATCGGGCAGCAGGTCCAGGTTGTGGCGAGATACGGTGGTGTTCACCTGGGCACTCAACCCGACGGAACGGGCATTATGTAATATCCGCATGGTCCGTTCCCAGGAGCCATCAATCTGGCGAAAAGAGTTGTGCACCTCGGGGGTCGGCGCGTCCAGGCTTAAAGCAATTCGCCGGATCCCGGCATCCCTGGCGCGTTCCAAGCGCTCCACTGTCGGCAGAGCCGTGGCGGTGGGAGTCAACGAGCAACGCAGTCCTTTTTCGGTGGCGTAAGCGATCAAGTCGAACAAATCCCGGCGCATCATCGGATCGCCGCCCGTGAAAATCAAGATTGGGCTGCCGAATTCGGCCAGGCGGTCGATCAGGCGAAAACCTTCCTCGGTCGTGAGTTCGCGTGGGTCTGGTTTGTGCTGGGCATCAGCCCGGCAGTGCACACAGGCATAGGCGCAGGCCCGGGTTATCTCCCAGGCAATCGTAAATGGCGCCTGGGTGAAGTCGGCGACCTGCATGCGCTTATCGTGATAGCTGCGTTCCGCAGCCGCCCGAGGTGTTAATGAACTTGTTTCAGTCATATGTACTCCAATAAATTAAATTGTTGGCAGTCAAAAATTGTCATTATCCAGCCATTTGTTTGAATTCGCGGCAAAATTGGGATGCGAGAGGGCTTTAGTCTCCATGCACCCCTATTCCGTTTACTTCAACCATTTCGCTGCATCTTTGGCGTGATAGGTAAGGATGAAATCCGCCCCGGCGCGCTTGATCCCTGTCAGAGCCTCCAGTACAACCTTTTCTTCTTCAAGCCAGCCTTTTTCGGCTGCCGCTTTGATCATCGAATATTCACCGCTGACGTTATAGGCGGCCATCGGCAGTTCCGGGAAAGCCTGGTGTACGCTCCGGATGACATCCAGATAAGGCAGGGCCGGCTTAACCATCAACATGTCGGCGCCTTCAGCCAGATCCAGAGCCGCTTCGCGTAAGGCTTCGCGCCCATTGGCCGGATCCATTTGGTGCGACTTCCGGTCGCCGAATTTCGGCGGCGACTCGGCTGCATCCCGAAATGGTCCATAAAATCCCGAGGCGTATTTAACCGCATAGGAGAGGATGGCGACCCGTTCGTAATCCTGCGCATCCAAACCGGAGCGGATGGCCGATACCATCCCGTCCATCATCCCGCTGGGCGCGACGATATCCGCGCCAGCCCTGGCATGTGAAATCGCGACCTGCGCCAGCACGGCCAGGGTCGGATCATTCAGCACGTAGCCTTCCGGCTGGTTCGGCTGCGGCAACGGTTTGCCGACATTCAAAATCCCGCAGTGGCCGTGATCGGTGTATTCGCACAGGCAGACATCGGTCATCACGAGCAGCTCAGGATTGGTATCTTTGATGATCCGAATGGACTGCTGGACAACCCCGTCATCGGCGAAATTTTCTTTTCCGACCGGGTCTTTTTCATCGGGTATCCCGAATAAAATGACTGCCGGTATGCCCAATGCCGAGATCGATTCGATCTCTTTGGGCAGCAGGTCGGGCGACCATTGAAAGACCCCGGGCATGGAACGGATTTCATTCTTCACCCGCTTGCCAGGCCGGACAAACAGTGGATAAACGAGATCGGCCGGGTTGAGTTCGGTTTCACGGACCAGCTTGCGCATGGTCGGGTTATGGCGCAGCCGCCGTGGCCGGGAAATCGGGAAAGGCGGAAAGTCTATGGGCTGATGGGTTTCATTCATGGCATTATCCTTACAGGCTGGTTGGATTTCGGAACTGCAACTGCCGCAGGGCGGCGACCAGCCCCTCAATCGTATAAGTTTCTGCGACCAGATCGACCTGCAAACCCGCTTTACTGGCTGTGTTGGCTGTAATCGGTCCGATACAGGCGATCTTTGGCGCGCCAGGCAGGCTGGCGGGGTTCAGACCAGACTGGCTCACAAGGCTGATAAAATTCCGAACCGTGGACGAGCTGGTGAATGTGATCACATCCACCCCATTGCGGATCGCGTCGAGCGCTTGCGGTTCTGGTCGGGCAGGCACTGTCCGGTAAGCGACCACCTCGTCAACGATCCCGCCCGCAGCTGTGATTATTTCAGCCAGCGCAGGGCGGGCCAGGTCGGCCCGCAAGAGCAGGAATTTTTGCCCTTCCATCTGGCCCAGGCCGGGGGGAATTGCTTCGGCAACATACTCATCCGGCATATAGGCCACCTCAATACCCTGATCCTGCAAAGCCTGGGCGGTCTTTGGTCCGATTGCGGCTGCTTTCAATCCGGATGGCCAGCCGCGATCCAACCGTTCCAGGCTGCTGCGGACGCCGTTCACGCTGGTAAAGATCACCCAGTCGTAATCGGGCAACCGCCGAAGAGCGCTGGCCAGGGCGGCTTCGTCATCCGGCGGGGCAATCTCAATCACCGGCAGGTAAACGACTTCCGCACCGAGTTCGAGCAACCTGGCGCCAAATTCCTGGGCCTGACGTTCAGGCCGGGTGATCACGATTCGCCGGCCGGTCAATTCATGCGACATTCAGAAATTCTCCGGCCCCTTGATCCAGCAAAGCCCTGGCCGCACGCTCACCCAACTCGGCTGGTTCTGAGCCATACTCACAAACCCGTAAAAAACGCTTGCCATCTGGTGAGGCGGCAACAGCCTCAAGCGCCAGCCGGCCGGTTTCATCGAAGCTGGCATAGGCGCCAACCGGCAGTGAACAACCGCCCCCCATGGCCTGCAGGAATGCCCGCTCGGCTCGGGTGGTTTGCTCTGCTGCCGGGTCCTGGATTTTTTGGAGCACTGCCAGTGTTTGCGCATCCTCAAGGCGGCATTGAACGGCCAAAGCGCCTTGTCCGGGCGCCGGCAGCATCCAATCCAGCGGCAACCAGTGGGTGATGTGTCCCTGCAACCCCAGCCGGATCAGGCCGGCGCCGGCCAGGATACCGCCAGCATATTGACCGGACAGGATTTTGCGCACCCGGGTATCAACGTTGCCACGGATCGGTGAAACCACCAGGTCTGGCCGCCTGGCCAACAACTGGGCCGCGCGCCGCAGGCTGGAGGTGCCGATCACCGCTCCAGCGGGGAGGTCATCCAGGCCGGCCCCGCTGGCCGAGACAAAAGCATCCCGGACTTCAGCCCTGGCCGGGATTGCCGCCAGGGTTAATCCCGGCGGCTGCACGGTAGGCAGATCTTTGAGCGAATGTACGGCTGCATCAACCTCGCCCGAGAGCAAAGCAGCCTCCAACTCCTGAGTGAACAAACCCTTACCGCCAATTTCCGGCAAGGAACGATCCAGGACTCGATCGCCCTGGGTAGTGATCACCTGTTCTGAAAAGGAAATCTCGGGGAAAATGGCTTGGATGGCCTGGATCACCCACTGGGTTTGCCAGCGAGCTAACGCGGAGGGTCGGGTAGCGAAGGTGAGTGTCATGGGGCAATTATACGCTTGCTTGGAATGATTACAGCCCGAACAACCGGCGGGTTGTTGCGGCCGTTTCAGCCCCACGCGCGGTAGAAGCTTCTTCCTTGAGCCGGCTGATCGGCGCATGAAGTAATTTCTTCATCAGCGCCTGGGTCATGGCATCCAGGCGTTTCACCTCCGCAGGAGAAAGATTCGGCATACGGCGCAAAGTCTTTTCCAGCTCGGCCCTACGGATTTGGTCCGCATGCTGCCGCATTTCTGAGATCAACGGGACGATCTCCAGGGTTCGGAGGTACTCCTTGAAATTCGCCAGTTCCTCGGCGATGATGGTGTCAACTTTGGGTACTTCGTGGGCTCGCCGGGATAATGAATGGTCCAGATAGGATTGCAACATATCGATATCCACCAGCCGGACGCCTTGCAGGTCGCCGACTTCCGGATCGATATCGCGCGGTACAGCAATATCGATCATCACAATTGGCCGCCCTTCCCGGCCTTTCAATGCCTGGGTAACCTGGCGGGAATAGATCAAAGTATGGGGGGCCCCGGTGGATGCGATCAGAATATCTGCAGCGTGGATCGCCTGGATTAACTTCTCAAACGTCAATGCCTTGCCATCCCAGCGTTCGGCCAGCAAAGCTGCCCTTTCCAGGGTGCGGTTGACGACTGTTATGTGGCTCGCGCCGCGCTTGCGCAGAGCTTCGACAGACAGCTCGGCCATCTCGCCGGCGCCGACAATCACGATCTCGGCATTTTCCAGATCTGACACAACCTCATCCGCAAAATGGACGGCAACAGACGAGATCGATGCTGGATTGTGGCTGATTGCGGTCTCTGTGCGTGAGCGTTTACCGGTATGCAAGGCTGATTGGAACAGGCGCGATAACAAGGGACCGGCTGCATCCTGCCCACGGGCCAGCTCAAACGCATTCATCACCTGACCGAGAATTTGCGGTTCGCCCAGAACCAGCGAGTTCGAGCCCGGAAGTTACCTTAAAAAGGTGCTCAACCGCAGCATCATCCATAAAATGATACAGGCTGTCCTCGTAATCTTCCGGGGCAAGATCCTTTAATTCTGCTAAAAAGGATTTCAACGGCTCAACCGCAGTATCCGACCGGACAGCATAGATTTCGACCCGATTACAGGTGGACAGGATCACCATCTCCGAGCATACCTGCCCATTTCTCTCCAGGCCGCAGCCCGAGCGAGCCAGGGCCGCCTTGATGCTATCCTCTTGAAAGGCAATTTTCTCCCGTACTGTCAGATCAGCGGTTCGATGATTCAGCCCGATACAATGAATGTGCACATTGGTCGTCTCGATTTTCATGCTAACCTGCCGGTTGGATTGGGATTATGAGTGACTGGTCCTGCCAGGGTATGGGGTGGCCGGACAGCCAGGGTCGTATTGGCGTCAAAACCTGCCGCCTGGCCGACCAGATCAGCCAATGCGGCGATGAACACCGGCGAGGCGTTCAATGACGGGCTGCGGTACAGAGCAACCCCCTGGTTTTCAGCGAGTTGCCGGCAAACGATATCGACATCGTACAATACCTCGACGTGATCGCAGACAAAGCCGATCACGCTGACCACCAGTTGCTTCTCACCGGCATCGATCAATCGTTGGATCACGGTCTCGATCGCGGGGCCAAGCCAGCGGTCGCCGCTCTGGCCGGCGGACTGGTAGCAGAATTCCCACCGGTCATCCTGCAAACCCAGGGTCCTGGCCACCAGTGCAGCGGTCGCATGGAGTTGGTCGTCGTACGGATCTCCCATTTCCAGTATCCTGGCCGGCAGGCTGTGAGCTGAAAAGATCACGTAAGGCGTCTCGCCGGGCTGAGTTGTCTGGGCGGCTGCCAGCGCTTCTCTGGCCTGGGTTGCAATCGCCTCGATCAGTCCAGGGTAATCGAACCAATCGGGCAGCTCAAGCAGCTCAAACCGGACCCCAAGCTCCTGGCAGGCTTCATCCAGTTTGGCCATGTAAGCGCCGGTGCTCATATGGGAGCGGTGCGGAGCCATGACCAGGGGCACAACCGTGGTGATGCCATCGGCAACCATTGCCTCCACTGCAGATCGAATCCGGGGCTGCCAGTGGCGCATGCCCAGATAGGTTCGAAAGTGGACGCCTGTATCCGCATAGCGCCGGTTGAGCTCTTTTTCCAGCGCAGCCGCCTGCTCGCGCGTTCGATCCAACAGTGGAGAACGTCCGCCGATCAATCGGTAACGTTCGGTGATTTCCTCGACCAGCTCTTGTGAAGTCGGGCGCCCACCGCGAATATCGAGCAAATATTCACCCAGTCCGTCGGTCGATTCAGGGCTGCCATAGGCCATCAGCAGCACACCGATCGTACGATTTGCGTATGGTTTCTGCTGGGGCGCAGTCATCGGGCGACCTCCCAGGCCGCCAGAGTCTCTTCCGCCGGGTGGTAAATCGCGGTGATCAAAGGCGTATCCCGTTCGGTGTAACGCCGCGCTTCACTGCTCCGCAGTTCATACACCAGGTCCGAAAACTGGCCAAGATCGTCCATCTCGTATACCACGATGAATTCCTGGTCTTGCAGGCCGAATGAGTACAGCAGCAGCTGGGTGATTTCCGGGTACTGCTTGCCAATCCGGATATGCTCATTCATCATCCCCTGGCGTGCGTCCCGGCTCATCAAATACCAATCGACTGTTTTCACGAATGGATACATGACCAGGTAGGGTTTGCGCTGATCGTTGAATGGATCGATTTCCTGGGTCGAACGGGTCTTGGTATATTGGCTCGGGCGGGTGAAACCCCACAGGCTGTTTACCGGTTGGAGATACTGCCGCATTGGATTGGTAGCCAGGCCGTACTGGTCGAAAAACGCTTTTACCTGGCAAGATTCTTCGAGTGCCACTGCACTCCAAACCATCACATCCGAATCAGCTTGAGCTGGATAAGTAGCATAAACGTCCAGTTTTGAGCTGGCCCGGCGCAATCCGCCCAACCAATCCGCATGGATTTGTTTACGTTCATCCGTCTTCAAGCGATAATAATCCGGGGAAAATCGAAAAGAACCAAAATGATTCAAAGTCTTACTGGTTTGCTCTGGCATAAATAACCACCTCCACTGTCAGGATGCACCGGAAGTTTACACACAAAGCGGCTCACCAATGCAGGCAAACCACTTATTAAAGTGTAAACCTGCCCGGGCTGAATTGCCAAGGCAGGTTTGGCCAAGATTGAATTAGCTTTAGCTTAAGAAGGGCGAGTCGGGTGCCGTGAAAAACTGCCTAAAGTTTTAATTTGTATTCAGCCAATGCCAGGAATTTGTGGCGAAATAAGTGTGCGTGGGGGCGTAAGTCTCCACGCACACTTGTTTCGCCAATATTTCATACTCAGACATGCAGGGAGGTCATCGCCCGGCTAATCCGGTCTGTGATCTGGCCGGCAATCATGCGTCGGGCAGTCTCAATCCCATTCATAACAGCAACTGCCCGGCTGCGCCCGTGACCAATAAAGGTGGGATACTGCACCCCGAGCAATGTGGACACGCCATGCCGGGCATAATGATTGCGCTCCCGCAGACTGTTAAGATGGCTTTGCAGGCGGGTGACCGCCGCGGAGTTGATCTGTGGCAAAACTTCTTCGACCTGGGAGAGCAGCATGGCCGAGATCCCCTCCGCTGATTTCAGCAGAATATTGCCGACAAAGCCATCCGCAACCACCAGGTTCACATCACCCGAAAAAAGGCTGTTGCCCTCAACATTCCCAACAAAATGCAGGCCCTCGGCCTCCGCCAGCAACGGGTAGGCTGCGTGCCCGTTGGCATTGCCTTTGTTAGGCTCGCTCCCATTCGAGAGTAAGCCCACCTTGGGGTTGGGAAAACCTGCAGCATATTCGACATACATCGCCCCCATCTGGGCAAATTGAAGCAAAAAATTTGGCCTGACTTCTGTGTTTGCGCCGGCATCGATCAAGAACAGATCATCGCGGAGACCCAGCAGCGGCACGATTACCGCCGGCCGATCGACGCCCGGGATACGCCCAAACTTCATCAGGGCTGCAATCATACCCGCCCCGGTGTGGCCCATCGTTAGAACGCCGTCCGCTTTATGATCCAGAACTGCCTGGCAGGCGACATTAATCGAGGCGTCTGGTTGGGACCGCACCGCCCTGGCAGGATCTGTCTCCATGACGATCACACTGGAAGATGGCTCGATGGCAATCTCCAACCCGGTGGTATCGGTTTTGGATAATTCGATTTGAATCGCATCCGGATCACCAACCAGCAGCAATCCGATACCTGACCGGCGGGCGCCGGCAATTGCTCCAGCGACAATTTCCTCCGGAGCAAAATCGCCGCCCATGGCGTCGATTGCCAATCGCATCAGCCCCATTGCGCTGCTACGCCCAACAAGCCAGGGCCGAAGTGAACCGCCAACGCCGGTCCGAAATCCACTATGTAAGGTTCGCCTTCGAACCCAAGCGCTTTACAGGCATCCTCAGCCCAGACTTTCGCTTTGATTTCGATATTGCCGTTGACGATCGCCAGGTTTTTCAAGGCAGATTCGCCCATGCGCTCTTTTACCAGAGCAAGCACCCGATCGAGGGCGACGTGTTGGGTGCGCTGGACTTCAATCGCTTTAGGCACACCATCGGTAATCGCCACGACCGGTTTCATCGAGATTGCAGCTTCGGTCGCTTTTTCGTGATCTTCGGTTCGTCCCGATGAGGTCAGGTGTTCCAAATCAGTTACGGTGAAAATCATGCAGGAATTGGCCTTAACCCGTTCAATCGCCGCCAGCGCTTCCTCAACCCCGCCGCCTTGTTTGACCGCCTCAATCGCCGCCAGGAGCATAAATCCCATGTGCATGGATGCTGACGTACTGTCCACCACATGCACATTGATCCCTGAGAGCATCGTTTTACCCAGCTCAGCTGACTGGCAGGTGCCGGAGGATTTGGCTGTCACATGGATCGAAATGGCATCGGTATATCCCTGTTCGGCCAGCTCTTGATAACAGTTCCGAAAATCTTCCGGGGTCGGTTGCGAAGAAGTCGGCATCCCTTTTCCGGCGGCTCTGAATTCGAGCAGCCTCCGATAAAATTCGGCCGGCGATAGATCGACGTAATCCTTATAAGATTGGTCGCCAAAAACCACATAAATTGGCACGACATGGATATCGTTTGCCTCGATCATCTCGGCAGGCATATTACAAGTTGTATCGGTCACAAATGCAATCTTGGACATTTTTATACCTCCACCAGTCGATTGGTTTGAGAAAATGGGAATTCTGGAAATTTTGCTGAGCGATCGAGTATTCGATCGGGAAAGCGGATCAGGATGCCAGGCGAAACGTAATGTTATGACATCTACATTGGTCACATTGATGATAACACCATTTTATACCGGCAGTTACTATGGTAAATTTTCCTGGGGGCAATTCTCTTGACGCACTATACCCCCTATGGTAAACTACAGCCCGCATGGTCCCGTGGTGTAGCGGCCTAACATGCGGCCCTGTCAAGGCCGAGATCGCGGGTTCGAATCCCGTCGGGACCGCTGATCGCCCAGCAAAAGCTGGGCGGTTTCTTTTTAATTTGTGCCCAATAGCAGTGACACAACGCAATCAAATCAAGGCTGAGTCATTGGTGTTGATGATGGGTCATCTGTCGGTGCGACTGCTGGTAGCTTGTTATAAAGTTGTCCGATGCTCATCCGGGCGATCACCTGTAATTGGGCATCATTTTGTTCAGTGGCCAGCTCATCGGCTTTGCGGTAATTGGTGAGCGCGCTCTGATAATCACCTTTCCCCTCAGATGCCTGTCCAAGGATCAAGTAGGCCGGGGCTTGCTGCGGGTCAAGCTGTAAAGCAGACGTTGCGTCATCGATCGCCTGATCGTATCTGCCAAAACGTAAATATTCGTTCGCCTTCGCGATCAGAAAAGTTGCCTGATTCTGTGAGGCCGCTTCAGCCTGTTGATAAGCCTGGGTCGCTTCGGTTTGCATACCAAGAATTTCAGCCAGGACACCTTTGAGCAAATAAAGATCTGCCTGGCCAGGTTTGGCTTCGATGGCCTGCTGAATCTCAACATATGCCGCCTGGTATTCACCCTGGTCGGCCAGGTTCTCAGCTGCAAAACTGTGACTCAGGCTGGTCTGGGTTGCTTCATCTGGAGCCAGAAAGTGTTGGTAGAGGGCCGCCATACCAGCTACAAAAACTGCGGCTAATCCCAGCCAGAAGATCACCCGCAGCGCCAGTGATTTTCGGCGAGACGCCAGGACACGATCCGGATACCACCACCACCTGTCCTGGGAGGCTTGCCGGGCTGATCGCAAGCGCCGTAGAGCTTCGACGCCGCCCAAAACACGTATAAAACTGGCAGCCTGGTTTTCGAAATTCGCTCCAATCAATTCCCACTGCGTGCGCTCACCTTTTAAATCCATCCCGGAAGAATTCACCAGCTGGAAACCTTCATGCACCTGGTCAAACAAAGCCGGGATTTTTCGCGCCTGACCTGCATCCAAATACCGCAGCGATCCAACCAGCCGATCGAGCTGTTCCAATCCGGTTCGCAAATTTTCCACATCGGTCTGTGGTCGTTTCTTTAAGTAGCCAAGCTTAATTTCTTGTTCGCTCATAAAATAATTTTATCTCGAATCTGATCAAGCCAGAAATCTGGTTCTTTGGGAAATCCTGTGGTGGCACACCAGATTTGGGGGTGTGAGCGTGCTTGAGCACGCTCACACCCCCAAATCTGAGACCTTACCACAGAATTTCCTGGAAAGCCAGAAATCTGGATTTAAGGGATTCTGTATCTATCAAAGTTTGTTGGCGAAATGTGAGATCAGCAGCACAGGTAAGATCCTCCAAATCGATGTCGTCTGAAAGGTTGTGAACAGCCCAATATCATTGAAGAAGGTGAATCCAACGATGAATACTCGAGCCTCAGAAAATGCACAGATCAAAATATACGGGACTGCCTGGTGCCCGGATTGTAAACGGGCAAAAAAATTCTTCGGTGAGCAGCGCATCGCGTACGAGAATATTGACATCGAAGCCAACCCTGAGGCGATGTCCTTTGTAGAAAAGGTAAATGATGGCAAGCATATCATCCCAACGATCGTATTTTCAGATGGGAGTATCCTGGCCGAGCCCTCGAATGCAGAACTTGCCCAGAAACTCGGTCTGAAAACCAAAGCCGCCCAGGATTACTATGATGTTATCGTAATTGGGGGCGGGCCAGCCGGATTGACAGCTTCCTACTACCTCGCGAGAGAGGGTATCAACGCTCTGGTCATAGAGAAATCCGGTTTAGGCGGACAGGTAAGCATTACCCAGACACTTGATAACTTTCCGGGGTTTGATCAGGGGATTAGCGGTGCTGAGTTCGCAGACCGGTTGGTTCGCCAGGCTAAAAAATTTGGGGTCGAAATTCTGGAGGCGACCGCAGTCTCGGATATCTCACCTGAAGGTCAGTATTTCTGCGTCACAACCAGCAACGGTGATATGCACATGACTCAGGCTGTCCTTCTGGCCACTGGTGCCAGTTATCGCAGGTTGGACATCCCCGGAGAAGAAGCATTGATCGGAGTCAACGTCCATTTTTGTGCGACTTGTGATGGCGCTTTTTATAAAGGGAAAAAACTGTTAGTGGTTGGCGGTGGCAATAGTGCCTTCGAAGAAGCCTTATACCTGACGCGTTTTACAGACAGGATCGATATCGTAACACATTCCAACAAGCCGAAAGCCAGCAAGATATTGCAGGAAAAAGTAGCCAGCAAAGATATGTTCAATGTCATAACCAATAACAAGTTACTGGCGTTTTCTGGCAAGGACCATCTGGAGAAGGTTGAGATGCAGGACCTCCGAACAGGAGAGCGTACATCTGTTCAGTATGATGGGGTTTTCGTCTTTATCGGCCTTTCACCAAACAGCGATCTTGCTGATGGGCTGGCTGAAACTGACGGTTATGGTTTCGTTCATACTGGCCACAACCTGATGACCTCCTTGCCGGGTTTGTTTGCGGCCGGGGATGTGCGCCAGGGAGCTACCCAACAAGCTGCTTCGGCAGCCGGCGAAGGAGCAACTGCCGCGCTGATGATCCGGGATTATCTCCGAGAGATCGGTTATATCATTTAGGTGGGCCTTGTTTTTTTGAGAACTCTCGATGCTGTATCCAATTCTCATGAAAAAACCACAGGTTCCGGCAGATAATGTGGTGTTCGGTTTGGGCGGTTAAACCGCCCAAACCGAACACCACAATCTACACAATTTGCGTGCTCCCCCAAACTCTCATTTGATTTTCCACCTCGGGTTTGCTATAGTATAAATGACGGGGCGAGTCGTTGCTCGTCAGAATTACTCGATGGGTGGGAGGCAGGATGCCTCAGTGCGATTGTACACGTATCCCAGCATACCGGCCATCACGAACAAATCCGCACCCTGAGGCAACCGATCAGCCCAGGTGATCGGCTCATTGTACCTGTTACATCAGGGACGAAACTGCCACGATCCATCAAGTCGGGTCCAGATTCGGCAGTCATCCTCTTCACAGCGCATATTTGGTGCCTGGCTTGATGAATGATCCTTCTCATCGGTCAGGCATTTTTGATTCAAACACCGTAAAGAAGGGTAGATAGATGCGCTCCCGATTGCTCTCACGATCGTCATTGACCGGTGAAACTCGTTTCGTCTCACTGGCACTGGCTGGAGAAATCCATGCTGCCGATCGAGATTTGCAAAATCTTGGCTCAAGCAATCCAAACCTACGCAAACTCATGCTCGATACAATTCGGCCAGCGAACCGCAGCACGCCGACCGGATTGAATCCTCGAGCTATGACCTTCAAATCTGACCACGATGTTTTCAGATGAACAGGAGGCTGCTATGAACGGACCATCCACAACCTATCGCATCCTATTGGCAGAAGACGGTTCAGAAAACGCCCGAGCGGCGATCCAATTGATCCGGCAGATGTGCCTGCCGCCTGACAGCCAGCTGATGGTTTTGGCCGTGCTGCCTCAGTCAGAGGCCTCTCGCTCCTGGCCATTACGGAATATTCTCGACCAGACCTGCGAACTTCTTGCGGATTTACCAATCAAGATCCAGCCGGTCATCCATTGCGGTGTCCCTGCCAAGGTGATCATCGAGTACGCCGACCGTTACCAACCCGATCTGATTGTGATGGGAGCCAAAGGATTACGGGCTACCCTGGGCATTTTGCTTGGAGGAGTCGCCCAACAGGTTATTGAGTACGCCAACTGGCCGGTGCTGGTTGTCCGCGCTGCCCAGCCGGCGTTTAAGCGCGGCCTGTTAATCACGGATGGCTCGGTTTATAGCCAGTATGCTGTGGATTTCCTGGCAGGGACCAGTGAGCGCTATCCTTTCCCGGCCCCACAAGATATGCATTTATCTGTGTTGCACGTGCTTGACCCGGTCTTTTCTGCAGAGATGATTGCAAAATCCTGGCCGCTGGGCGACCAATACCTGCCGGCGTATTACAATCCGGAGGCCGATCAATTCTGGCTGCACGAAACGGAGCTCAAAGGGGCTGATCTGGTCGACCAGACCATCGAGCGGCTGGCCCAGGCAGGCATCCCGGCAACCGGGGTGCTGCGACGAGGAGACGCTGCCACCGAAATCCTGAATTACGCCGATAATAAAAATATCGACCTGATTATCTCCGGGTCACGCGGCTTGAGCGAAGTAACCGGCTGGTTGTTGGGCAGTGTTTCACGGAAAATCGTCCATTATGCCGGCTGCTCGGCGCTGGTCGTAAAACCCCCTCTGGATTTCGAGGCTTCTTCCAGCAATTGAAATGCGGGCCAGATTCGCGGAACCATACGACTTCGCCCGGATGTGAAAGCGAGGCTCCCATGAATTCCGATCATGAATTGATTTACTGTCGAAATTGCGGGGTAGCGATCGACTGGCTGCCTCTCATCGAAAACGGTTGCATCTACTGCTGCCGGGATTGCATGAGCAATTTCTCGTGCGAATGTACCCCACTGGACGAACCAGAAGAAGAGCGCCTGTCCAATCGCGGATCGGTTGTCAGCCTGATTGCGAGTTATTCGAGTTGATCGCTTTCTGGCCTACGGGTGCTTCGTAACGAAAAATAAGCAAATCCCAGCCCCAGTCCTAGCAGGATTGGGGGCAGTGCGTTGGCGATTCCGACTTCTGCAACCGTGCCAAGATCCAGAGCAAACGAAACGGTTTCCGGATTATCCAGGAAGCTCTGGATCCGTTCGGCTGCCGCAAGTTTCGGTCCTTTTTGGGCGCTGTAGAAGGCAGTCAGGGGGATATCAGCGTTGTGCGTTACCAGTACCACCCGGTAAGCGCAATCGTTGTCTTCACAGTGCTCGTCCAGGAACGCGCTATCTACCGCTTGAACCTGCAATTCATTCAGTGGCAGCAGGCCGTACCAGCGCGTTTGAATTTGACAATCCACTCGCCCGGATGAGATCCGATCGCATTGGATATGAATGCGATTACCGGTGTAAAACGAAAACACGATCCCCATGAACAGAAACAGGATGGCAAACAGCACCCCGGTGCAGCCTAATCTGGGTCCTTGTTCCGAACGGCTGATGATCTTCAGGCCGCGCAGATACGCCTGGACATAAGACTTCATGACAGACCCCAGATTCTTTCAGCCAGTAAAAACGGTTCGACCCGTGATTCGTCTTCCTGTACTACCCCCTCAACGATGAATGGCCCGCGCTCTTTAAAACTTTGTCGCGTCCGCCGGTAGACATTTGCGGATATCTCAACATCCATGATCCCTTCCAGATCTTCAAGGCCCATGTTGTAACACAACTGCCCGGCAGTGGTTCGTGTTCGCCGCCAGCTCAGCTTCATCCCCGCCAGGCGGACCCGTTGCCCAATTCGTCCGGCCGCCTCCAGGCTCGAGATCGCGCCGGCCTCACGCAGTTGTCCGGCCGCCAGTTCAAGCCGGTGGGCTGATACGCCCACACCCAGGATCGCTTCCTGGGCTGCCACGAGCTCAGGCAGGCTCCAGTCTTCATCCGGGTGGCTGGATCCGCCTTGGTTGAACTCGAACAATGGCAGTTGCCCGGCGCGCCAACCCTGCTCGATCTCAGCCAGCAATTTGGGGATTGGACCAAAACCTGCAAAACCCCCGATCCGGGCCAGATTGAGCGCTTCTTGTGGGCGCGGGTCCACCCGTACCAAAAAATCACTCAAGCTCTTGAAAGGCCGCATCTGGATGATCTTGCGCTGAGTCTGGCGGGTCAAATCGCGCACCTGGTCCAAACCCATCCACAGGATGGGTTCGCCGTCCACAACCCGGGTGCAGAATTCACGTTCAGCGTAATTGACCTCCGGCGGGCGCAGAGCCAACCCGGCCCGGCGGGCTTCCATCAGGTAAACGCTTTGGGGGTAATAACCGCCCCAGTTCGCCAGCACCGCTGCCATGAACAGGGCCGGATGGTGAGCTTTGCACCAGGCAGCCCGCCAGGCAATCTGGGCGTAGGAAGCCGCATGCGCTTTCGGGAAACCATAACCTGCAAAAGCCGCCATTAATTCCCACACGCTGCTGGCTACTTCTGCGCTCATACCGGTTCGCTGGCAGGCTGCTTCGACGAAGCGTGTCCGCAAACTTTCCATTTGTTTACCGGGATCAAAATGGCTCATCGCCCGTCGCAGCAGGTCGGCATCTTCTAAAGACAGCCCAGCCAGTTCATGGGCAATCCGCAGGACCTGTTCCTGGTATAAGATCACACCATAGGTATCTTCCAGCAGAGGCTCGAGCGCCGGATGGATGTGCTGATAATCCATGCCGGACTGCTGGCGGGCCTTAAAACGGGTGACAAATTGATCTTTCAGGCCGCCTGTCAGCGGGCCTGGCCGGTAAAGCGCCAGGGCTACCATCAGATCATCACTGGTTTGGGCCTGAATCTCTTTCAAGGTGGTCCGCATACCCGGACTTTCAATCTGAAAGCAGCCGATGGTACGGCCATTCCGGATCAAATCAGAAGTCAAGGGATCATCGAGGGGAATTTCTTCCAGCACAGTGCTGGCGCTGGCATACTCATCGGGTTGGCGCTCCTGGATTTTTTGGGAGACATCCCCCAGCACGCTCAGGCCCCGGATACCTAATAGATCGAGCTTCACCAAACCCAATTCCTCAATTCCCTCCAGATCGAACTGGGTGATGCGAATACCCTTCGGCGCCAGCATGGTCGGCGCCAATTCCACAATTTCGTCCGGCGCAATCACAATACCGCCAGGATGAACCGATAAGTGGCGTGGCAGCCCGATCATCTGCCTGGCCAGGTCCAGGCAATTCCGAACCGCAGGATCCTGGGCCGCCTCGCCGAGGGCTGCATAAGGATCAGCGTCTCCGGACTGCCTCGGCCCGCGCCAGCGGTAAGGCAGCTCATCGGCCAGCCGCTTGATCCTGGCAGAATCGATCCCCAGGGCTTTAGCCGTCTCCCGTAAAGCCGACCTGCGGCGAAACCGGTTGATCGTGCCCACCATGGCTACCCGTGAGGCCCCAAAACGGCGGTAGACATACTGGATGACTTCATCCCTGCGCCGGGAACACAGGTCGGTGTCGATATCCGGCGGGGTCGCCCTGGCAGGGTTCAGGAATCGCTCGAAATACAGGTTCAATCGGATCGGGTCCGGGGACGTGATTCCCAGGCAATGCGCCACAAGCGACGAAGCCGCTGAACCTCGGGACGAAAAAGGGATGCCGCGCTGGCGAGCGAATTGAAGGATATCCTGGACGATCAGAAATAAAGCGGCGTAGCCATAGCCCTCGATCGCCGCCAATTCGTGCTCCAGCCGCGTCTCCAGCTCAGGCGTCAAATTCCCATACAGGCGCCGGGCGCCCTGATAGGCTTGCTCTCGCAGCAGCCTCCGGGCCTGGAGATCGGTAGTTTCTGGATCAGCAGCCACCAGCGCCTGTCGATCCTGGTTGGAAAATGAGAACGCCGGATAGTGATGCCGCCCAATCGGCAGCTCCAGGTGGATTTGTCTGGCGATCTCCTGGACACCCACCAGCGCTTCGGGATAGGCTGTAAAGCGCTGGATCAGTTCTTCCTGTTTCAGAAAAGACGACCCCGGCGGCGCAGATGATCCTGGGGGCAAGTCATGCAGCCGGGTATTGAGGCGCATCGCGGCTGCCAGCCGGTGTAGATCCGCCTCCCCCGGTTCGAGATAATAGATCGGATGGGCAGCGGCCATCGCGAACCCCGCCCTGGCGGCCTCCCGCGCCAATGCTGCAGTGAGCCGGTCCGACCCGGGCAAATCGATCAATTCCAGGTACACCCGGCCTGGATAGCGATCATCCAGTACTTTGAGCCAGCTGTTAATCCAGCGATCCGGTTGGGGCAATGCATCGCCCAATTGCAGCCAGCGATAAGGAAATCCCTCCCAGCCCCCGGTCAAGCAGATCAGGCCAGCACTGGTCTCTCCAAGGAGCTCCAAAGATACGATCCCCAGATTCGGGTCATTTCCACCCCCTGACACGTTGCTGCTGATCCGGCATAAATTTGCCCATCCTGCCTGGTTGGTGGCCAGCAAAACCAGTCGCCCGGTACTCGGCAATCCCAGTCCGGGCGGCAGCAGGCCGGATTTTCCAGCCGGGCGGAATTCTTCCGGCAGGGCGACATCAATTTCCAGCCCCAGGATCGGCTGGATCGCCTGGCCCAGGCAGGCCTGGTAAAACTCGATCGCCCCGGTCAGCCAGCGATGGTCTGTGAGCGCTATGGCCGGCATCCCATCAGCCGCCGCAGCCGAAACCAGGGCCTGGGGAGATGGAAGACCTTCCAGGAAAGAATAATAAGAGTGGGTATGTAGATGAATCATCGGATTGACGCCTCGATCGACCTATTGTAAACTGAAATACAATCAGCCAAAGGGCGATTCCTGACCATTCTACACTTGCCGCCCGGTTGCCCCAATCGTGATGAGAACTGCTCAATTCCAATTTCACGCTGAATTAAATGATCTGCTGCCTCCGGGCAAACGATTCACGCCGTTCGAAGAGCAAGTTGACGATCATGCCAGCTTGAAACATGCGATCGAATCACTGGGCGTGCCTCACACAGAGATCGCCGTCATTTTGTTGGATGACCAGCCTGTTGGCCTGTCTGACCGTGTTCCTGACCAATCACGAATAGATATCTATCCATATTCTATCCTTACGAACAACGGTCAGATGAGAAACCCACCAGCACCGGTCAAGCCCTTAGCCCCGCCAGGAGAAGCGAACTTTTTGCTCGACATTCACCTTGGAAAACTGGCCATTTATTTGCGCATTCTGGGTTTCGACTGCCTGTACCAAAACGATTTTCGCGATGATACCCTGGCCGATCTGGCGGATCGTCTGGACAGGATCCTGCTGAGTAAAGATCGGCGATTATTGATGCGCAACCAGGTCCGTTTCGGTTACTGCGTCCGCAGCCAGGATCCGGCTCAACAAACCCTGGAGGTTGTCCAGCGCTATAACCTGAGCGAATCCATCCGGCCGCTCCAGCGCTGCCTGGATTGCAACACGCCTTTAGAGCCGGTCGATAAGCAGGCCATTGCCGATCAACTGGAGCCGCTGACCCGCAAGTATTATGACGTTTTTCATCGCTGTCCAAATTGCCACAAAATCTATTGGAAGGGATCGCATTATGATCGCATGCGGAAATTCATTGATCGGATCCGAGCGCAGGCAGAGGCTTAATCAAGGACGTTGATGAGCCTATCTATTATTCATTCCCTTATTTTTCCTCATAACCCCCGCCCTCACGGAGGTCCAGGATGAGCTCGGAACAAAATCTGTCGCTACCCTCCGGGATGGTCCGCCTGCGCTGGCTGGCGGATAAAGCGGTGCGGGTGACTCATTTGCCGCCCGGCGAGACCCACTTTCCGGTCGACCGGCCCTGGTTCAAAGATGTCTTGCTGAACCAGCCGGAGTTCCCCCACGAACAGGCCAGCCTGCAGCCGGTCCAGGCCAGCGAGCTGCTCACCCTGGCATGCGAGGATACCGGGTTCATCTTCCGGGAGGCCTCGGCCCCGGTATTTGGCCCAAACGGCAGCATTCGCCAGGAATTCCTGATCGAGCCGAATGAAGGGTTTTATGGCGGCGGAGAATGGTTCAACGGTTTCCGGCGAACCTCCGGGAAGCTGCTTTTGAAAGCCCAGGAATCGCTCTCCTTTACCCAAAATCGCCAGACCTACTCCACCATCCCGGTTTTTTACAGCAGCCGCGGTTATGCCTTGTTCCTGTTGAACAGTTACGAATCGCTGTGGGAGATCGATGCCCATGCCGGCGTGCTGCGCCTGGACGCCGACGGCCCACCTCTGGATTATTTGCTGATCTACGGCCCAGAGTTCAAGGAAATCCTGTTCACCTACACCGCCCTGACCGGTCGGCCGCCGCTCTTGCCGTTGTGGGCATTCGGTTTGTGGACCACCAGCTATCCTCAGGATCGCCAGGAGCGGGTGGTCGAACATGCCCGGGAACACCGCCGTCACGAGGTGCCGCTGGATGCGGTCATTCTGGATTATCACTGGGAAGAGGCGTTTCACAATTTTCAATGGCGCCAGGCATTAATTCCCGATCCGGACCGCCTGATTCGCGAGTTGGGTGCACTGGGAGTGCGGCTTGGTTTGATCTTCACACCTTTCGTCAATGCCAAAAACCGCAGCTTGCAAAAAATCGCCCTGTACTTTCTGGTGAAAGATATCCCGCCCGGGATGATCCTGAGCGACGATCGGGCTTTGCCGGAGTACAAAACCGGCCTTGAAAATGGCTATTTTGCGCACCAGCACGCCAATTGGTGGTTTGGACAGGGCGGCATGCTGGATTTCACCAATCCTGAAGCAGCCAACTGGTGGAACGCCAAGCTGGCTCCGCTGTATCGCCAGGGAGTCGCGTTTTTAAAAATGACGACGGTGAATATCTGCCGGTTGATGCCCACAGTTATCTGGGTATGAACGGGCGGGAATATCACAACCTGTATGGATTCTATTACGGCCAGGCCATCTACCAGGGGATGGGGGACCTTGACGACCGGCGACCAATGATCTACGCCCGTTCCGTCTGGGCCGGTTCGCAGCGCTTCCCCGGGCTCTTCCTGGGAGACCAAAAACCGAGTTTCGAGTGCATTCAAAGAACCATGCGAGCCGGGTTGAATATGAGCCTGTTAGGATTTGCTTACTGGACGGCCGACGTTTTCGGCCTGGATGGAAAAACCACGCCCGAGACCCATATGCGCTACGCCCAATGGGCGTTAATGGCCCCCCTGGCGCGTTATTTCTGGCGGCCAGAACGCATCGATCGCACCCGGTTTCCCTGGTCCCATAACGCCGAAGTAGAGACCAACTTCAAGAGCATTACAAATCTACGTTACCAGCTCCTGCCCTACTATTACAGCCTGGCGCGCGAGGCCCAGCAAACCGGTCTGCCCATCCTGCGGCCGATGCTGCTCGAATTCGAAGCCGAGCGCCGCCGCATGCAGGATGTGGCTGATCAAGCCATGCTGGGCCGCAGCTTGTTGATCGCCCCGGTGACCGAACCCCGGGCCAGAACCCGGACGATCATCCTGCCGCAGGGCAGCTGGCACGATTTCTGGTCGACAGAGACCTGGGATGGTCCGGCTGAAATCGTGGTTCAGGCGCCACTCCACCGGCTGCCGCTACTGGTGCGTGGCGGCAGCATCCTGCCGTTCGGCCCGGTCCTGCAGTCCATCCCAGAACAGCATCGCTTTAATGAGCTGGAACTGCATTGCTGGCCTCCATATCCGGCCCGCGGGTGGCTATACGAAGACGACGGCGTTTCCACAGCCTACCTGCAAGGTCAATCCGCCCAAACGATTTTTCAGGCAGACCGCCAGGGGGATTACCTTGTGATCCAGATTGGCGCCAGCCGGGGTCACTTTGATGGCCAGCCAATCGAGCGCCGCATCAACCTCGTGGTCCAACGCAGCCGGGCTCCCATTAAAGTTTGGGTGGACAACAACCTGTATCAAAATTGGGCTTACGATCCTGCCGATCTAACGCTCAGGATCAATTTGCTTTGCCCGATCGCCCGGCCAAGCAGGGTGTCCATCCAGTACGAAGCGGATATGCTAACGGATTTATAGCCAGTGCCTGGAATACATGGCGAATCAGGTGTGTGTGGGGCCTGGGCCCCACACACACCTGATTTGCCTTAAACAAACACGCCCCAGGAAGTCTATTGTCTAAAATCCTTGGGGCGTGTCTTTCAGGCAGCCGGTATTCCGTCTGCCAGCAATCGAGTTGCAATCAAATTGCACTGGCATCTTCGCTCATCGTACTGAATGTTTCCAGGGTCCGGGCCGGGACGTCATCGTTCCAGATGGGGTCCCGCAAGATCAGCAGCGTGATCAGCACGAGGACAATCAACCCGTAAATCCCTGCGTTGAAGGATAGAATTGGGCTGCTTGGGGTATATACCAGGAGTTGGAAAAACGATACCGTCTGGTTGTTGATCGCGTGCAAGAAAGCCACCAGCCAGATGGCGCCGGTTTTGAGCATGGCATACCCCAGGATGAAGGCCAATGAAGTCGTGAACACTGTCATTAACAAGGTGCCCAGAAGCGGATAGCCGGGATAGTTATGCCCCATCCAGATCACCGGGTAGTGCCAGACCGACCAGATCAGGCCTAAAAGCAGGATGCCGCGGCGCTTCCCCAGGCGGATCAGCTGTTCTTGCAGGAATCCTCGCCAGCCGTATTCTTCGCCAAAACCGTACAACAATCCGATGATCGGACCTGCTACAACTGTTTGGAAGGCAGCCAGCAGCATGAAGATACTGGGGGTCATTCCGGAACCGCCCAGGGATCCCATCGCCTGCTGCACGTCCACCGCTTTTCCCAACCCGAACAGGGCATTCAAAGCCGTCATCAAGCCATAGTACAGGACAAAAGCCAGCCCATATCCTACCCAATGGCGGATCTTACCGCCCCGCAACCCAGCCTGGTCAAAGCTTTCCCGCCCTCCCAGACTGCGCAGGCCTACCAGCACTAACAGCCCCAGGATCCCAAACGAACTGCCGACGCCGCTAAAAATGGCGCCTTGATCGGGATTGACCAGACTTAAGATACCCATCACCGTGTAAACCGCAGTAAAGAACAGATAGAAAACCAGGAACCAGCGGGCATTGCCTTTCGTGGATGACCAGGCGATCTGGCTGTCCTTGAAAACAAACAGGCCCAAAAAGATGGCGCTGGCTGCCGGGATGAGCATTTGCAACTGGAGCAGCAGCAGCGTAGGCGCATTATTGCCATAACCACTGGTCAGATACAGCACGAGGTCGATCGCCCAGGAAAGCCCAAAGGCGAACAACAGGAACAGACCGACTTTTTTCCATTCTACAGAACGATTGGTTTGGTTAGTTTCGTACGACATGGTATTACCCTCAGGTAGACATTGAAATCCATCCTGGCAGTCGGCAGTCTTATCTGTCGTCAAATGCCATTCAGGTTGGTAAAGTTGAAAGGTTCGATCAGGGAATGCTGGCGCACTCGCTGTTTATCCTCAGTTCTGGACATCAGGGACCACGATGCTCGCCAGGATTCTTCGCTTGCGTCCTGGCCCGGGCTCGTTCGCCAGGTAAGGCAGAATGGCCTGATTCATCTGCTGGCTCATCGCTATAAATTCGTCGTCGCTCAAGTTAAGCGGAATTTTCCGGTACCCTACCCCATCCGCCAGCATGTCCACCGGCCCGTCTTTCTGTAAATAGCGGGAAAAATCATCTAAAATGCTGGCTACAAAGGTCAAGAAGTAGCGCATGTGCTCTTCCCGGCTCAGACTTTGGAATTCCTCCGCGCTCGGATTAGCAGCCTGAGAGACCAGTGCGTAGATTTTCTCCGTTGCGCCTCTCACCTGTCGCTCTTCCACCACGCTTAACACCCCGGCTTTAGCCAGCCTACGGATGTGCCGGTACAGGGTTGCCTGAGGTACATCCTGTAAATGCTCGGCTATCTCTTGAGAGCTATACTGGTTGCCGGCAACCGCCATCAGGATGCGCATCCGGATGGGATGCAGCAAGATATCCAGCCTGGTTTTGATTTTGTTATCATTTTTCGATTCAGCCATCGTTTTCACCTTCCGTTATCATTATCGATAATGATTATATTATCATTTCTGGTAAAAGTCAAGATGGAATTTCTTTCCCCACCGGGGCGGGAGTCAGAGCCAAAATGTAGGGTTCGCAGGGGCAAATTGCCCCTGCGAGCCCTACATTTTTTTCTCTCGGTAGGGGCATATCGGCCAAATATGATTGCCCTGCCCTAGCCATACGTACGGGTGACGGTTTTGCTGCTTAGAGCTTATAATGATATCGATTGATGGCGGCGCGCCGAAATAGATCTCGATCAAAGTCAGGCGCAAAGACTGTAAACCGCGCGATTCTTTGGAGGCAGTAAATGGGTTTTCATGGCGGTGGTTGGTGGAGTTATGTTCGTTCGGGAGATGAAAAACCCAAAGTCACCTGGTCCTTATTAAAAAGAGTGCTGCAATACTCCCAGCCTTATCGCTGGAAAATAGCCGGCATGCTGGTTCTGATCCTCACCACAACCGGCCTGACCCTGTTGACTCCTTAATATTGCGCCAGATGATCGACAAAACCATTCCCCAGGGCCGGATCGACCAGCTCATTTATCTTTCCCTGGCGCTGCTGGCGATCCCTGCCGCCGGCGGCCTGATCAACGTCGTTCAGCGACGCTTGAACTCAGAAGTCGGAGAGGGCGTGATCTACGATTTACGGGTCGCCCTGTTTGCCCGCCTGCAGCGGATGTCACTGCGCTTTTTCACCAACACCAAAGTCGGCGAGCTGATGAGCCGCCTGAACAACGATGTTGTTGGCGCTCAAAACGCCATCTCCAACACGATCGTCAACATCATCACGGACATTATCCAGGCTGTAGCCGTCATGGCGGTAATGCTGACCCTGGAATGGCGCCTGACCCTGATCAGCGTGGCGATCCTGCCGCTCTTCATTCTGGCAGCCCGCCGGATGGGCGACCGTCTGCGCAATATCGCCCGCGCTCACATGGACGCCAATGCCCAGATGAACGCCATGATGAACGAGACCCTCAATATCAGCGGAGCGTTATTGGTCAAGCTGTTTGGGCGCACCCGGGTCGAAGTCGATCGTTTTGAGCAACGGGCAGCTCGCGTCCGCAATGTCGGCGTCCAGCGGGCGGTCGTTGGCACCACGTTTTTCGTCATTATCGGCTTGCTGAGCGCGATTGGCACCGCCCTGGTGTATGGCCTTGGCGGTTATCTGGCAATCCGGAACGTATTCACCATCGGTAAAATCGTGGCGTTCGGCGCCTACCTGACCAGCCTGTACAGCGCCTTACAGGGCCTGGCGAACGCTCCGGTCGATTTCGCCACCTCGGTGGTCAGCTTTGAGCGAGTGTTTGAAGTGATCGATCTGCCCCAGGAAATCGTCGAAGTCGCTTCCCCCACGATCCTGAAAACTGTGCGCGGCCAGCTGACCTTTGAACACGTCAGCTTCCGCTATGAAATTCGAGAGGAGAATTTGCTGCGCAGCGTGCAGCGGTATGGACGCATGGAGGATGTCGGCGCGGTGCTCTCCGGCTCGAAAAAGCAATCGGATGGTAATGGATCTGCAGGGAAATCGGTGAATGACCACCCGAAAAGCGGTCCCACCATCGGGCTCGCCGGCCAGCCGGTTGATGCCGGCGAGGTCCACACCCAGGCTCGCCAGGATGCCCTCGAAGACGTAAACTTTACCGTCGAGCCAGGCCAACTGGTCGCCCTGGTCGGGCCGAGCGGCGCCGGCAAGACCACGATGACTTATCTCATTCCGCGCCTGTATGACCCCAGCGAAGGCCGCATTTTGCTCGACGGGCACGATCTGAAACTGGTCAGCCTGGAGTTGCTGACCGCCCAGATTGGGATGGTCACCCAGGAGACCCACCTGTTTCACGACACGATCCGAACCAACCTGCTCTACGCTCGTTTGGACGCCACCCCGCCCGAGGTGGAGGCAGCGGCCCGGGCCGCCAATATCCATGACTTCATCATGGAGCTGCCGGACCAATACGACACCATCGTAGGCGAGCGCGGCTACCGCCTGAGCGGCGGCGAGAAACAGCGTATCGCCCTGGCCCGGGTGATCCTGAAAAATCCTCGCATCCTGGTGTTGGATGAGGCTACTTCTCACCTGGACAGCGAGTCAGAAGCCCTGATCCAGGAAGCGCTCAAACGGGTCATGGCCGGCCGGACCAGCATCGTCATCGCCCATCGTCTGTCCACCATCCTGGCAGCCGACCTGATCCTGGTCATGGACCGCGGCCGGATCGTCGAACGTGGCACCCACGCCGAGCTGCTGACCTATGGCGGCATCTACGCCGGCCTTTACGAGACCCAGTTCAGCCGCCAGCCTCAGCTCGACTAGCAATTATCCCCAAAAAAAGGATGCTCCCAGGACGGTAAGACTGCACTGAACCGTGATTGGCTCCCTCCACCCCGGCCCGCCCCCCAGGGGGTGGGAGTTAAGACAAAATATAGGGCTCGCAGGGGCAATTTACCCCTGCGAGCCTATATTTTGTCTTCTTTTCCGTCCCAGGTGCGAAGCACCGAGGGAAATTCACAAGGAAGGCGTAAACGATCGGATACCACGGTTAAGTGCTATGGTACCCCCAGGACGGCAGCCCTGGGAACATCGATTTTCATTCGATCAACCAATACGCTCCGCCGCCGCCCTCCCGGTCCAGCAATTTAAACTCCACCAGGTTACGGCGCATACGGGCATAATCGTCGTGAAATTGAGACAGCAGTTCGTTGACCTGCTTTTCGGAATACCGCCTGCCAGGCTCAAACACCTGGACCACATAGCGCAGGATCACCTCCAGCTTCTTTTGCTGGGCCGGAAAATCCTTCAGGCGCCCATCCGCGGTCATGAATGTATTGAGCACCTTGCGATCGTAAGCATCCACGTCGACATCTGCAGTCACTGCCGGCAGGGTATCCCGTTCCAGCAAGCGTTGCGCCATCTGCTCCAGGGCTTTGGTCTCCAGTTCATAGATGCTGTAATACCCTTTCGCCCGGGCGCTGACCAGCCCGACCTTAGCCAACCGACTGAGGTGGTGGGAGACTGTCGAGGGATGGATCTCGAGCATTTCCGCCAGCTGCTCTACGCTCAGCGGCTCCTGGGCCAGCAACCCGACGATCTTCAGGCGATTGGCATCCGCCAGCGCCTTGAAAAAACTCAACAATTCTTCGGTGGTCGTCTCATCTACCATATTTATCTCCATGATTTTATTTTGATAATTATCAAATTGATTTTACCAATATCAATAAATTTGTCAAGCACTTTTAGGCCGACTAGGGTCTTTGGGTAACTATGTGGTGATACCCCAGGAATTCCCAATGAACCGCCAACTAGCTTAAGCCTTGCACGGATTGAAGGTTTATACTATGATAGTGCCAGATAATCCGAACGTTTGTTCCTTCTTAATCTACTCCCAGCGATCACGCCAGGAGGAACAGGAAGCTGCCTGCAATGACTGATCGTATCTCACCAACCCAAACGGATGCTGAATTGATCTTGATTGGCGCCGGGCCGATCGGCCTGGAATTGGCTGCCGCCCTGAAACGAGCCGGTTATGACTACCTGCATTTCGATGCTCACCAGATTGGTTACACCATGACCTGGTGGCCGCGCAACACCTACTTTTTCAGCACCACCGAGCGGATCGAAATCGCCGGCATACCGGCGCCATCTACCACCCAAACCCGCCTGACGGGCGAAGAATACCTGGCCTATTTGCGCTCGATCGTCGAGCAATTAGACCTGAAGATCAACACCTATGAACCCGTCACTCGCATTCAAAAAACCGCCTCCGGTTTCCAGGTCCAGACCCGCCCGCAGACCGGGCCGCAGACCTATACCAGCCGCAAGCTGGTGATCGCCACCGGCGATATGCACGGTCCCAACTGCCTGAATATCCCCGGAGAGGACCTGCCCCACGTCAGCCATTATTTCAGCGACCCGCACCTGTATTTCCGCAAGCGATTGCTGGTGGTGGGCGGGCGCAATTCAGCCTGCGAAGCTGCCTTGCGCTGCTGGCGGGCCGGAGCGGAGGTCGCAATCAGCTACCGGCGCGAGAAATTCGACCCGCAGATGGTCAAAGATCACCTGCTGCCAGACCTGATGGCCCAGATCAGCCGGGGTAATATCACCTTTTATCCCAACAGCCAGCCTGTCGAGATCTCGCCTGCCCGGGTGCTTTTGCAGCAAAGCCTCCCCAATCTGCCGGGGCAGTACCGCCAGATTGAGCATCCGGCCGACTTCGTACTGTTGAACACCGGTTTTGTAGCCGATATGAGCCTGTTCGAACAGGCCGGCGTCAACTTGATTGGCGAACAGCGCACTCCCGAGCATAACCCAGACACGATGGAGACCAATATCAGCGGTTTATACGTCGCTGGGACCGCTGCGGCCGGCTCTCAAAAAAGGTATAAACTGTTCATCGAAAATTGCCACGTCCATGTTGGCCGGATCGTCGCCCATCTGACCGGCAGATGGCCCCGCCGGATCGGAACGGTGCCAGCGCGCACGTACGATCTGCCCCTGGAAGACTTTCAGACGAATTAAAGGGAACCTAACCACTTGGATTCCACACCCGTACCTGTATCGGATGAGCAACTTGCTTTAATTGAAGCCCCGCTGGAAGGGTGTACCTTCATCGAAGGGCCGGCCGGCTGCGGCAAGACCACCGTTGGGGTCGAGCGCTTGCTGTACTGGATGGCCCAAGGCGTGCCAGCCGGCCAGATCCTGCTGCTGGTGCCACAGCGCACGCTGGCGCAGCCCTACCTGGAAGCGCTGCGCAGCCCAGGCGTACTCTCCGGCGGGATGGTCTCGGTCCTGACCATGGGCGGCCTGGCCCAGCGCGCCATCGACCTGTTCTGGCCGCTGGTCGCCGGGACAGCCGGGTTCCAACACCCGGACCGCCTGCCAAGCTTCCTCACACTGGAGACCGCCCAGTATTACATGGCCCATCTGCTGCAGCCGCTGCTGGATGAAGGCCTGTTCGAATCGGTCCACCTCGAGCGCAGCCGCCTCTACAGCCAGATTCTGGACAACTTGAATAAGGCGGCCGGGGTGGGGTTCCCACACGATCAGATCGGCGAGCGGCTCTCCAGAGCCTGGGGCGGCGAGCCCGGCCAGCTGCGCATTTACCGGGACGTTCAGACCAGCGCCAACCTGTTCCGCCAGTACTGCCTGGAAAATAACTTGCTCGATTTCTCCTTGCAGCTAGAAATTTTCAATCACTACCTGTGGACAGAGCCGGCCTGCCGCCAATACCTGAACGAACAGTATCGGTACCTGATCTACGATAATCTGGAAGAAGATGTGCCGGTCGCCCACGATTTGGTGCTTGACTGGCTGCCCGATTTCAGCTCCGCCCTGCTGATTTACGACAGCTTCGCCGGTTATCGCCGCTTCCTGGGGGCCGATCCGGAAAGTGGTTTACGCCTGAAAGTCGCCTGTAGACAACAGGCTGCTTTGACCGAATCGATGGTAACCACGCCTCAGATCCGGCAGCTCGATCAGCTGGTTGCCGTCGCGCTCCAGCGTCCGACGGTGGTCTCTCAGGACAGCCTGCGCGAAATCGAGCCCGGGCTGGGAAGCTGGTACGCCGCAATCCATCGCCGGCGTCCGGGCAGCCCTGGAGTACGCCGATCACCGCTACTATCCACAGATGTTGGACTGGGTGGCGAACCAGATCGGCCAGCTGGTTCACGATCAGGGATTGCCGCCCGAAGAAATTGTCGTGCTGGCGCCCTTTTTGTCGGACGCCTTGCGGTTCTCGCTGATGGAACGCCTGGCTGCCGCCGGTGTTCCGGCCCGTTCCCATCGGCCCTCACGTTCACTGCGCGACGAGCCAGCTACGCAAGCCCTGCTGACCCTGGCCAGCCTGGCTCACCCGGAATGGGGCTTTTATCCGTCCCGGTTTGAAGTCACCTCAACCCTGCTGCAGGCCATCCAGGACATGGATCTGGTAAGGGCCCAGTTACTGACCGAAATTGTTTTGCGCTTACGACCGGAAGGCCCTGAGTTGAGTTCATTCGACCGGATTGGGCCTGAGGTCCAGCAGCGCATCACTTACCAGATCGGCGGGCGCTACGATGCCCTGCGGGATTGGCTGGAACGCTACCGGCTGGACCCGAGCGACGAATTGGATCATTTCATCAGCCGCCTGTTCGGCGAGCTGCTCAGCCAGCCGGGTTTTGGTTTTCACACCCACCTGGATGCAGGCCGCGTAACTGCCAACCTGATCGAATCCATCCAGAAGTTCCGCTGGGTTGCAGGGGAGACTCTGGCGGCTGAAGGCCAGCCGCTCGGGAAAGAATACCTGCAGATGGTCCAGGCGGGGGTGATCGCCGCCCAGTATATTCAGGATTGGCAAACCGACCCGGCTGGTTCGGTCCTATTAGCGCCTGCCTATACTTACCTGATGAGTAACCGGCCGGTCGAAGTCCAGTTCTGGCTGGACATCGGCAGCCGGGGTTGGTTCGAGCGCCTCTACCAGCCGCTTACCCATCCATACGTGCTCAGCCGCCAATGGCCGCTGGGCCGCCTGTGGACCGATTTCGGACGAAGTCGATACCAACCAGCAGGCTTTGATCGCTCTGGTGCACGGCCTGCTGAACCGCTGCCGGGGTAAAGTATTTTTAGGCCTGTGCGAACTCGGCGAACACGGTTTCGAACAGCGCGGACCGCTGCTGCGGGCTTTGCAGCGCGTCTTGCGCCAGCTGCCGCCCGAGATGGAGGCCCTGCCATGATCGCCCGCCTGCGCCACCATCAGGAGCAAGTGATCGCCTACAGCGGGGGCAGGATGGGCGTCTCGGCTGTACCGGGCAGCGGCAAGACCTGGACCCTTTCCTACCTGGCAGCCGATATTATCGCCAGCGGTGAACTGGACGACGACCAGGAAGTTCTGATCGTGACCCTGGTTAATTCAGCGGTCGACAATTTCTACCAACGGGTCAGCCAGTTCGTAAAGGCCCGCGGCTTGCTGCCCAACCTCGGTTATCGGGTTCGCACCCTGCACGGCCTGGCGCACGACATTGTCCGGGAACGCCCCGCCCTGGTTGGCCTCGAAAACAATTTCCAGATTATTGACGAACGGGCAGCCGATGCAATCCGGGATGAGATCGCCCAGAGCTGGCTGCAAAATCATCCCGATGCCCTGGATAGTTATTTAGACGACCTGCTGGATGACAGCCGTCTGGCCTGGATCAAACGCGAACAGCTCCCCGAGCTGGTCAAAAGCCTGGCGCTGAACTTCATCCGCTACGCCAAAGACCAGCAATTAACCCCTGACACCCTTGGCCAGATGCTGCAACGCACGCCCGTACCGCTGCCGCTGGCTGAGATGGGCGCAGAGATGTACGCCGATTACGAACGCGCCCTGGCTTACCGAGGGGCGGTCGATTTCGACGACCTGATCCGCCTGGCCCTGACCGGGCTCGAATCGGACCCGGAGTATCTCCAGCGCCTGCACTACCGCTGGCCGTATATCCTCGAGGACGAAGCCCAGGACAGCAGCCGTCTGCAAGAAAAGATCCTGTCCCTGTTAAGTGGCCCAGGAGGTAACTGGGTTCGGGTCGGCGACCCGAACCAGGCCATCTACGAAACCTTCACCACCGCCGATCCCAATTATTTACGCCAGTTCATCGCCAGTCCCAACGTTCAAGACCGGGAACTGCCCGTCTCGGGACGTTCGACCCCCTCGATCATCGCTCTGGCCAACCATCTGGTCCGTTGGGCGCAAAGCGCTCACCCGGTCGAAGCGGTCCGGGATGCGCTCAGCGGGCCGCCTTTTATCCAGGCGACAACCGCCGACGATCCCCGTCCAAATCCACCCGATCAACCCGCCGGGGTTTTCCTGATCGACCGAAAATTCAGCCCGCAGCAGGAACTGGAGGCGGTCGCCAACTCTCTGGCCAACTGGCTGCCGGAGCACCCACAGGCCACGGTCGCGGTCCTGGTGCCCCGCAACGCCCGGGCCTTCGAGATTGCCGACGAGCTGCGCCGGCGCGACCTGGAAGTGGTCGACGATCTGCTGCGCTCCAGCCTGAGCACCCGCAAAGCCGCCGGCGCCCTGGGAAATTTGCTGGCTTATCTGTCCGCCCCGCAATCCCCCAGGAAGCTCGCCACCGTTTACCGGGTCTGGCGCCGGGAAGGACGCAGCGACGAGGACGCCCGCCGCCAGATTGACCGCAATGCAGAACGCCTACGCAAATGCCGCCAGGTGGAAGATTTTCTCTGGCCGGTCCCCGGCCGGGACTGGTTGAGTGACTTGAAGCTGGCCGAGCGCTATCCTGAAGATCTGGAAGAACTGGACGCCTTTCGGGATTGGGTGCGTTCGTGGCAGGATGCCATCCTCCTGCCGGTGGATCAGTTGGTCCTGATGCTGGCTCAGGAATTGTTTTCCGAACCAAACGAGCTGGCCCTGTCTCATAAGCTGGCCCTGGTGCTGCGCCAGGCCAGCCAAATCAACCCGAGCTGGCACCTGCCTGAATTAACCGAAGAATTGGCTGTGATCGCCAAAAATGAGCGCCGCTTTATTGGTTTTAGCGACGACGACAGCGGCTTCGATCCCGACCGCTACCCCGGCAAGGTGGTGGTCGCTACCATGCATAAAGCCAAAGGGCTGGAATGGGACCGGGTTTACCTGATGTCGGCCAACAATTACGATTTCCCCTCCGGCCAGCTGGGCGACAGTTATATCGCCGAGAAATGGTTCCTGCGGGATCATCTCAACCTGGAAGCGGAAGCCCTGTCCCAACTGGACGCATTGTTGCAGCCGGGGGAATACGATTGGTACCAGGAAGGCCAGGCCAGCCTGGACGCCCGCCTGGACTACGTCCGTGAGCGCCTGCGTCTGTTGTACGTCGGGATCACCCGCGCCCGTCAGGAATTGATTGTGACCTGGAATTCCGGCCGCAAGGGTGACGCCGTCCCAGCCGCCGGGCTGGTCGAGCTGATGGCTTTCTGGGAGAATGTTCGCCTGGACCAGGAGTATGCCGACGATCAGGTCATAGACCCGGATCAAGGAGACCAGCCATGAGCCTGCCCGCCGATTTCCGCTTCAGCCAGGCCAGCTTACAGGACTATCACGACTGCCGCCGCCGGTTTGAGTTGCGCTATCTTGAGCGCCTGCCCTGGCCGGCGATCGAGACCGAGCCCGTGCTGGAAAACGAACGCTACCTGCAAAAAGGCGCTGCTTTTCACCACCTGGTGCACCAGCATCAGCTCGGACTGCCGGTCGGGCGGCTTTCCGCCCAGATCAAAGATGAGGAGCTGGCCGAGTGGTGGCAGCGTTATCTGGATACGGTTGCCGGGACACTCGCCCTGGAATCGGACGCAGCCATCCAAAAGTACCCTGAACACCTGCTGATCGCCCCCCTGGGCGACAACAGTCTGCTGGCGAAAATGGATTTGCTGCTGGTCCAGCCCGGCCAGCGGCTGCGGATCGTGGACTGGAAAACCTCCCGCTACCGGCCGAAACGAACCTGGCTGGCAAGCCGGATGCAAACCCGGATTTACCGCTTCCTGGCCGTTGAAGCAGCCACACATCTGAACGGCAATCAGCCAGTAGACCCGGACCAGGTGGATATGCTTTACTGGTTCACCTACAGCCCGGCTGAGCCGGAGATTTTCGCCTACAGCCAGGAACAGTACCAGTCCGACCGCACCCAGCTGACCGGCCTGATCACCGAGATCGCCGGCGCCTCAAAATTTCCGCTGACCAGCGACGAAAAACGCTGCCGATTCTGTGTGTATCGCTCGTTGTGCGATCGCGGCGTGACAGCCGGTGGGTTGGATGAATCGGAGGGCATGCTGGAAGCTGGCTTGGCTGCAGACACCGATCTTTCCCTGGAAGCCAGCCTGAACTTCGACCAGATCGCCGAGATCGAGTTCTAGCCAGTTCAACCCAAACGGATCACGAGGCAACCCGCTCTGCCATGGCCGATCAGACCGCGAAGTGGACCGAACCGCAACCCATAACCCTGCCGGCCGGATACCAGGCTGCCATCGGGGGCAATCCAATTGTCGCCAACCGGCTCTACCTAAATGGCTATACGCAAATTGAACAGGCCCTGGCCTTCCTCGATCCAAACCGTTACCAACCTGCCCCCGCTTCTGATTTGCCCGATCTCGATCGGGCTGCCGCCCGGCTCCAGCAGGCCATCGCTTCCGGCGAACGGATTTGCGTCTGGGGCGATTTCGATGTAGACGGCCAGACCTCGACCACCCTGCTGGTCGAGGTGCTGCGCGACCTGGGCGCCAATGTCCGCTACCACATTCCGGTGCGCGCCACCGAATCCCACGGGATCACCATCCCAGCGCTCCAGGCGATCCTGGCTGGCGGGCTGGATTTGCTGCTGACCTGCGACACCGGTATCACCGCCCACGCCGCGATCGCCTACGCCCAGGATCATGGGGTTGAGGTGATCGTTACAGATCACCACCAGCTCGGCGAAAGCCTGCCACCCGCCCTGGCGGTCGTCAACCCCCAGCGCCTGCCAGACGGCCATCCGATGGCTGGCCTGCCGGGTGTGGGCGTGGCTTTCCAGCTCGCCCGCCGCCTGTACGAACTGCACGGGCGGCCCCAGGCCGCTGAGCGCCAGCTCGACCTGGTCGCCCTGGGGATCGTGGCCGACGTGGCCCACCAGACCGGCGACACCCGCTACTGGCTCCAGCGTGGCCTGGCAGCCCTGCGCCAACCCCACCGGCTCGGGCTGCAAAGCCTGTATGCCCGGGCTGAGACCAACCCCACCCATTTAACCGAAGAGCATATCGGTTTCGTGATCGGCCCGCGTTTGAACGCCCTCGGCCGCCTGAGCGACGCCAACCGGATCGTGGAGTTCCTGACCACCGACGACCTCAGTCTGGCCCGCCAGGAAGCCAATTTTCTCGAGCAGCTCAACAACCAGCGTAAACTGCTCACCAGCCAGGTGTACCAGGGGGCCCTGGCCCAGATCGAGCAGGATCCGGCCTTATTGGACTACGCCGCGCTGGTGCTCAATAATCCCAACTGGCCCGCCGGTGTGATCGGGATCGTGGCCAGCCGCCTGGTGGAGCGCTTCGGCAAGCCCGTGATCCTGCTGACCTCGCCCCGGGGTGAACCGGCCCGGGGTTCGGCCCGCTCTGTTCCGGGGGTCAATATCACCGCCGCCATTGCAGCCCAGGAGGACCTGTTATCCGGCTTCGGCGGGCATCCCATGGCGGCCGGCCTCAGCCTGGAACCGGACCGCGAGACAGGCAGCACGCAGGAAAAGATCGTCACCTTCCGCAAGCGTCTCTCCCAGGCGATCGAGGCCATGACCGGCGGCGTTCTGCCGGAAAAGACCATCCCGATCGACGCCTATCTGCCGTTGTCCGGCCTGAACCTCGAGCTGGTCGCCGATCTGAACCGCCTGGCTCCTTTCGGACCGGGCAATCCCGCCCCGGTGCTGGCCTGCCGCAATCTGACCCTGCTCAACCAGTCCAGCCTGGGCCGCGAGCAGGAGCACCGCCTGCTGACCGTGCAGGCCGACGACGGAGCCGTCCAGCGCGTGATCTGGTGGAACGGCGCCGGAGAACCCCTGCCCCAGGGCCCTTTCGATCTGGCCTTCACAGTCCGTTCCAGCAATTTTCGCGGCCAGGAGGAGATCCAGGTCGAGTGGCTGGATTGCCGCGCCCAGGCGCCAGCCGGGCCGGCGATCAGCCCGGTTCGCCCGATCGCCATCTGGGATCACCGCCGCCAGCCAGACTGGCTCCCAAAGCTACAGCAATTGCAGGCGGAATCCGAAACCCCGTTGCTGATTTGGGCCGAAGGGCCGCTGCCAGGAGGCTTTCAAGCCAATCCCCGCACGGCGCTCCAACCTGCCGCCGCGCTGGCGATCGCCACCATCCCGCCCGGACCACAGGAGCTAAACACCGCTCTGGCGGTAGTACAACCCGACCAGGTCATTCTGTTCGGGGTCGATCCCGGGCTCGACGACTTGCAGGCGTTCATGCTGCGCCTGTTGGGCCTGGCCAAATACGCCCTCCGCCAGCGGGAAGGCCAGGCCAGCCTGGAAGAGCTGGCCGGCGCGCTGGCCCACCACACCGAGGCGATTACAGCCGGTCTGGCGCTGGCCCGCCAGCTCGGCCAGCTCGATTACCGCCTGCTTCCCGGGGGTCGGCTGAAGTTCCAGCCTGGCTCGGGCCAGACCGGCGACGCGCTCCAGGCGGATCAGCGAACGCTGCAAGCCATCCTGGATGAAACCCGGGCCTATCGTTCCTATTACCTGCGCGCCGATGCCCAAGCCTTGATTCAACCCGATTAGGTCAGTCGGGAACCAGAAATTCCGCCTTTTCTTCTCGTAATGAGCTCCATGTGTGATCGTTACACCTCAGGTTGAGCCAACCGCGGCGATCAACTTCCCCCATAAGAATATGACATCCATCACTTGTAACCCCTTCGTGATCTTGCTATAATTATTTTCGAAAGTTTATAAATTAACCTGAACTCAGGTCTTCAACCCGGTACCAGGCAAGATTTGCCGAGGTCTACCCCATTGAGGCGCTATGAACCATCCAGGACTATTAATCGATTCGCATCAATGCACCGGCTGCCGGATCTGCGAACAATGGTGCGCCTGGTCCCATTTCGGCCAGGTTACGCCCGCGTTGGCCCGCCTGCGCATCCATAAAAACCACCAGCAGTTCACCAGCCGGATCGTGGCCTGCATCCAATGCGACCCGGCGGAGTGTATTCTGGCCTGCCCTCAGGAAGCCATCAGCCGCGACCCACACACCTTCGGCCTGCTCCTGGAGGAAGATCTGTGCCTGCTATGCAACAATTGCGTGGACAGCTGCCCGGAGGAATGCATCCAGGTCCATCCGGACAGCCAGATCCCGCTGCTATGCGATCTGTGTGGCGGCGACCCCGCCTGCGCCCGCCACTGCCCGGAAGGTGCCATCCAGTACGTGCTGGATGTTCAACCTGCCTGAAAACCTTAGCCGCCAGATGGTTTACTTGCCAATCATTCGGCCAAAAGGGTGTGCGTGCGGGTGTACGCCCGTCCGTACACCTTTTTCACAAACAATTCCTATCAGGGGTTATAGACCTTAAAAAGGGAGTTCTCGATGACTGTATCTATCGGTGGTTGCACCGGAAAAATCCTGCGCATCGACCTGACCAGCCGGCAGGTCCGGACAGAAGCGACGCCCCTGGGTCTGTTTGAACGCTTCATTGGGGCTCGCGGCGTCGGCGCGCAATTACTTTACCAGGAATTAGCCCCGCACACCGACCCGCTCGGACCAGACAACAAGTTGATCTTCCTGACCGGCCCGCTGGAGGGCACCCTGGCGCCCGGTTCGAACAAGATTACGGTCACATTCCGTTCGCCGCTGACTGGAACCTATTCCTTTTCGCTGTGTGGTGGCCATTTCGGACCCGAACTAAAATTCGCCGGGTTTGACGGCCTGATCGTTGAGGGCCGGGCCGACAAACCCGTCTATCTGTGGATCGATAACGGGCGAGCCAGCCTGCGTGACGCTTCCCACCTGTGGGGCCGGCTGACCCACGCCACCGAAGACGCCCTGCGCAAAGAACTGCGCGACGAACTGATCCACATCGCCTCGATCGGCCCGGCCGGTGAAAAACAGGTCCGTTTCGCCTGCATCCAGAGCGATTATGGGCGCGAATTTGGGCGCGGTGGCGCCGGGGCGGTCATGGGCGCCAAGAACCTGAAGGCCATCGCCGTGCGCGGCGGCGGGGCGGTGAATATTGCCGATCCAGCCGGCCTGGAAACCATCGTCGAGGGCATTTACGCCGAACTCAAAGCCCACCCTAAGGCCAATGCCCGCCGCCAATATGGCACCCCCGAAATGGTTACCGGGACCAACAACCTGGGCTACTGGGCCACCAACAATTTTCAGACCGGTTATTTCGAAGCCGCCGATCGCCTGGCCGGGCCTGAATTAAAACAAACCCTGTACCAGGGCGACACCTCCTGCTACGCCTGCCCGATCGCCTGCGGCAAGGTCTCCCCCGTCCGGGAGGGCCCGGCAGCCGGAAGCGCTATCGAAGGGGCCGAGTTCGAGACCATCGGCCTGCTCGGGGCCAACTGCGGCATCAGCGATCCGGACGTGATCGCAGCTGCGACCGCGATCTGCGACACCTACGGCTTCGACACCATGTCCGCCGGTGTGACGGTTTCTTTCGCCATGCAGGCATTTGAAGACGGCGTGATCGGCCAGCAGGATACCGGCGGCCTGGAACTGCGTTTCGGCAACGGCCCGGCCCTGCTCGGAATCCTGCAACAGATCGGCGAGCGCCGGGGTTTGGGCGACTTGCTGGCCGAAGGCTCGAAACGAGCCGCAGAGCAGTTGGGCGTCCCCGACCTGGCCATGCATGTCAAAGGACAGGAGCTGGCCACCTACGAACCGCGCGGGGTGGTCGGCATGGGGTTGTCTTATGCGATCTCCCCCAAAGGCGGCCATCACATGATCGCCCCCACGATGGGCCTGGAGGTCGCCGGCGATCCGGCCCGGCGCCTGCGAACCGAAGGCAAGGCTCAGATGGTCCGGGACACCCAGTTCATCATGGCGGTAGTGGACTCGCTCAGTCTGTGCTCCTCGATGCGTTTCGTGCTCGGTCCCCAGTCGATGCTTGACCTGTATGCCGCCGTCACCGGCCAGACGCTCAGCGTGGAAGAGGCCAACCTGATCGGTGAGCGCATCACCAACGTTGAACGCCTGTTCAACCTGCGGGAGGGCTACGACCGGGCCTTCGACAGCCTGCCCAAACGCCTGGTGCACGAGCTGATGCCCAGCGGTCCCAGCGCCGGCAACCGGGTCGATCTGGAACCCATGCTGGACGAATATTACCACCTGATGGGATGGGACCAACATGGCCGGCCAACGCCGGCCACATTGGAACGCCTGGGACTGCTTGAACTGGCCCAGGTCTGAACGGCGCCATTTGCCAGCAGGACAACCGAAAACAGGAGCGGGTGGGCAATTAATTGCCCACCCGCTCCTGTTTTCGGGCTCTTTGGGAATTCCTGGGGTTGTCTGAATTAACCAGCGAACGATCAAGCCGGGCTTGGAAGCGATGGCACCGCCGCAGCCTTGAGGGGGATGCTATCCTCCTGTTCGATCGGGATGCTGCGCACGTAAGTGTTGCAGGACGTGCAGTGTAAATGATATAGTAAAACTACGTCGGGCCCCATATCGGTTTCAATGGGCATCAGGCCGAGTGACACAGCCATCTTCTGAGTCCCATTGCACTTCGGACAAAATTCCATATGCTCAGTCATGGTGGGCTCCTTTCTGGTTCCCATTACATTACCGGTCAGCTTCGGAAACATCATCCTGTAAATGTGTACCTATTCAGTTTAGCAAATTCGAGATAGCCTGTCTATACCGCCCGGGTTAAGAGAATTTTATGGTTCAATAACAATTTACCTAACTGCTCAGCCTCGGCCTTATGTTTCCCAAGAGCAGTAAATACCAATTAACAATTAGTTTGTTACAATAACCGTGCCAATTCCGCTACACCGGCTGGATGAATGGGGCTTCTGTCTCGGGTCAAATTCGATCCAGCGATGCCGACAATTTCCGCCAGCCTTGTATTTTTCCGCAGGCTTTGGGGTAACTATGAATAACGCGATTCTTGAAATTTTGATCATTTTGGTGTTAATCTTTATCAATGGCCTGTTTGCCATGTCGGAAATTGCGGTGGTATCCGCCCGCAAAGTCCGGCTGGAACAGCGCAGCCAGGATGGTTCCACCTCCGCCCGGGCGGCCCTGGATCTGGCAACCCACCCCAACAGCTTTCTGTCGACGGTGCAGATCGGCATCACCCTGGTCGGCATCCTGGCCGGCGCCTTTGGGAGCGCCACCGTCGCCAAACCCCTGCAGGAATGGCTGGATCTGACCGGCATCCCCTTCATCACCGCCAACAGCCAGGCCATCAGCGTCAGTCTGGTGGTCGTGATGATCACCTATCTATCCCTGATCATCGGCGAACTGGCTCCCAAGCAAATCGCACTCACCAATCCGGAGGGCATCGCTGCCCTGGTCGCCCCACCGATGAAGCGTCTGGCCCGGATTGCTTCACCGCTAGTTCATTTGCTCAGCTTTTCGACCAACCTGATCCTCAAATTGCTCGGCGTGCGCCCCACCGACGAACCCTCCGTGACTGAGGAGGAGATCAAGCTGCTGCTCCAACAGGCCAAGCGCGGTGGTGTGATCGAACCGGGCGAGGAAGAGATGATCGACCAGGTCTTCCGTCTGGGTGACCGCCGGATTTCATCCCTGATCACTCCCCGGCCGGACATCCACTGGCTGGACCTGGACGACCCGGAGGACAGCCTGAAAGACCAGCTCGCCAATGGCAGCCATTCTTATTACCCGGTGGCGCGCGGCGACCTGGATCACGCCCTGGGGCTGATCAAGACCAAGGATTTGCTGGCTCGTTTACTCGCCGGTAAAGATTTTGACCTGACCGCCGAGATGCTGAAACCCCTGTTCCTGCCCGAGAATATGCCGGTTCTGGAAGCTATCGAGCGCTTTCGCGAGAATAAAGTCCAGATCGCGATGGTGATCGATGAATACGGCGGCATCCAGGGATTACTGACCACCACCGATATCCTGGAGGCCATCGCCGGCGATTTCCCCGAATTTGGCGAGGCGGATACCAACGAGATCGTCCGGCGCGCCGACGGCAGCTGGCTGCTGGATGGCCGCCTGGCGATCGACCGTTTCAAAGATTTGCTGGGTTTGAAAGAACTCGAGCGCGAAAACGAGCGCGCCTTCGAAACCCTGGGGGGCTTTGTGATGACCCACCTGGGCCGGGTCCCATCCGAGGGCGACGGCTTCGAAATTGAGCGCTATCGGCTCGAGGTTGTGGACATGGACGATTTACGGGTCGATAAGGTACTGGTCACTGAAATGGAATCATCTAAATCCCTGAAGGATGCCACATAAACGAGGTGTGGAAGCAGGGGCGAAATTTGGTGTCTGCAGGGGCATAATGCCCCTGCAGACACCAAATTTCGCCTGAGGAACAAAATATGAACGATCAACAAGTCATCTTTTCAATGGTCCGCGTCGGGCGGATGGTCCAACCTAACAACCGCCAGATCCTGCGGGACATCTCGCTGGGGTTTTATTACGGCGCCAAAATCGGTGTTTTGGGTCTGAACGGGGCCGGTAAAAGCACGTTGCTGCGCATCATCGCCGGCAAAGACCAGGAATTCAGCGGGGAGGTTGTATTTTCGCCCGGCTACAGTGTCGGTTTACTGGACCAGGAACCCGAGCTGGATCCCGAGAAGACTGTGCGCCAGGTGGTCGAGGAAGCCGTTCAACCCGTGGTGGACGCCCTCAAAGCCTTTGACGAGGTCAGCGCCCGCTTCGCCGAACCGGACGCCGACTTTGAGGCCCTGATCGAAGAGCAGGGCAAGCTGCAGGATTTCCTCGACAGGCACGACGCCTGGACCCTGGACAGCCGCCTGGAACTGGCGATGGATGCTCTACGCTGCCCGCCGCCGGACACGCCGGTCAAGGTCATTTCGGGCGGCGAGCGCCGTCGGGTGGCCCTGACCCGCCTGCTGCTGACCGAACCGGATATCCTGCTGCTGGACGAGCCCACCAACCACCTGGACGCCGAATCGGTCGCCTGGCTGGAGCACCACCTGCACAACTACCGCGGCACGGTCATCGCCGTAACCCACGATCGCTACTTCCTGGACAACGTCGCCGGCTGGATCCTCGAGCTGGACCGGGGTTACGGCATCCCCTGGAAGGGCAATTACTCCTCCTGGCTGGAGCAGAAACAGGAGCGCCTGCGCCGGGAGGAAGTCGGCGAAAGCAAGCGCCAGAAAACCCTCGAGCGTGAGCTGGAGTGGATCCGCATGTCGCCCAAGGCGCGCCAGTCCAAGGGCAAGGCCCGGGTCAGCGCCTACGACCGCCTGCTCAGCCAGGAAGTCGAGCAGGCCCGCGAAGAGCTTGAAATCTACCTGCCACCCGGTGAACGCCTGGGCGACATTGTTATCGAGTTCGAGGGCGTCAGCAAAGCCTATGGCGAGCGCTTGCTGATCGATGATTTCTCCGCCAGCATCCCGCCCGGCAGCCTGGTCGGCGTGATCGGCCCCAACGGAGCCGGCAAGACTACCCTGCTGCGCATGATCACCGGCCAGGAACAGCCCGACAAAGGCCAGGTCCGGGTTGGCCAGACCGTCGATCTGGCCTACGTCGATCAGAGCCGGGCCACTTTAGACGGCGAGAAAACCGTCTGGGAGGAGATCTCGGGCGGGGCGGACAACCTGACCCTGGGCAAGCGCACCCGCAATTCGCGCGCCTACGTCGCCAGCTTCAACTTCCTGGGCTCCGACCAGCAGAAGCAGGTCAAGCTCCTGTCCGGCGGCGAGCGCAACCGCGTTCACCTGGCCAAGACCCTCAAGCAGGGCGCCAACGTCATCCTGTTGGACGAGCCCACCAACGACCTGGACGTCAACACCCTGCGGGCCCTGGAAGAAGCCCTGGAAAACTTCGCCGGCTGCGCGGTGGTGGTCAGCCACGACCGCTGGTTCCTGGACCGCATCGCCACCCACATCCTGGCGTTCGAGGGCGACAGCCAGCTGTTCTGGTTCGAAGGCAACTGGTCGGATTACGAAGCCGACCGCAAGCGCCGCCTGGGCAAAGCCGCCGAAATCCCCCACCGGATCAAATACCGCAGTTTAACTCGCTAATAAGGCGCATTCGAGAAGTTTAGATGTGGTTTTCTGTTTGGGCGGCATTTACCGCCCAAACAGAAAACCACATACCCCTGCTGATCGGCTTTAATCTTCGCCCTGGTAAGCCTGCTCCAAATCAGCAACGACGATTTTGTGCATTTTAAGCATCACATTGGCTACTTTGTGTGCCTTCTGCCGGTCTTTATCGGCTAAGAGCTCCCCCAATCGAACCGGAATGATTTGCCAGGAAAGACCAAATTTATCTTTGCACCACCCGCATTGCTCGCTCTCAGGCACTGCCGACAGTTTGTCCCAGAAATAATCAACTTCTGCCTGGTCTTGACAATCAACCAGCAGCGATATCAATTCATTAAACTGAAAAATGGGTCCGCCGTCTAATGCCTGAAATTTTTGGCCTTGGAGCTCAAATTCAGCCGTGAGGACTTTCCCCTCCATTTCCCCAGCTCCCGGTGTTTCTATACCTTTTTCATACCTCTGGATAAAATTCACCTTTGAATTCTTCTGGCTATATGGGGCATGGTTAAAGGTATCAACGTAATAGTTAATTGCTTCTTCGCAGTTGTTGTCAAACCACAGAAACGGTGTTATCTTTTGGGTCATAGTAACCACCTTTTTTAATAAGAGTTATTCGATCGTCATAGTAGACTATTAGATTATAGCCGATAAGGGACGATCCCACCGCACCGCCGTAACTGCCGTAACGTTTGGCAGACGGCGATGCGATAAACTGATGGTAGTGAACGTTCTCATTCAAGCCTTTTCGCGGTAAATCATGCTTTCTTCCAAAATCAATCGCCAAGAATCCCGCTTCTCAGCCCTCCAGTTGGTTGATCCTATGCATCGCGGTTGGTTTTATCCTGATAGCGATCCTCTACCTGGCGCTGGCCTTCCGCCAGCCCAGCGATGGCTGGATTTACCAGACCCGGTTAGACGGCAATCTGATCGCAATTGGTTCGGTATTGGATCAGCCCGGTCCATTGCAGGCTGGAGACCAGGTGCTGGCGATCGAGGGCCAACCGACCAGCCTGGTTTATGTCCAGCCCATCCCGGCGCCAGCAGGCTGGCGGGACGGCGGGTCGGCCAGCTATACCATCCTGCGGGATGGACGGCAGCTCTTTTTACAAGTACCGCTGCACACCCGGACCTTTGGATCGCTCCTGCGTTCGTTTGCGATCAACCACACTTTTCTCCTGACCAATCTGCTCTGGTACCTGATCGGGTTTGCGGTGTTCATCCTGCGGCCACGCGAGACTGCGGCCGGACTGCTGCTGCTGATCACGACCTACTGGGCCACGATGGATACCTTCGTATCGGCCGACACCAACCCGGCCTTTTATTTCTACCCAACCGGGCTGGCCTGGTTGAGCATCATTCTCAACAGCCTGTGGCTGTTCCTGTTCGCCTTCATCATCCATTTCCTGCTGGAATTCCCGCTCCGTAAATGGCCTCTGACCCGTTCTCCGCGGCCGAGCCTGATGCTTCTCTATGGTTTGCCGGCAGCCGGGACAATCCTGAGCTTAGGGTTAAACCAGCTCGCAATCATCAATCTGATCCTGGCGATCATGGCTTTAACTACGGTGGCGGCCTTAATTTTGACTGCCGTGCACAGCCTCAGGCATCTGCATACGCCGGTCGTGCGAGCCCAGCTCGGCTGGGTGATCCTCGGGATTGGAGCGCCGTTAGTCGGCGGCGTGATCAGTTTCGCCCTCTCGAGTTTATTTCTGGATCTGAATACGACCCTCCTGAACGGGGCCTGGAGCCTGTTATCCATCCTGCTGCCGTTGGGCTTCGGGATTGCTATCACCCGTTATCGCCTGTTTGACATCAACGTTGTCATCCGGCGCACGCTGGTCTACTCACTGCTCACCCTCAGCCTGGCCCTGGTGTATTTTGGGGTGGTCATCAGTCTGCAAAACCTGTTTGGCCTGCTGACCGGCGAGCGCCAGTCCAGTCTCGTGATCGTGCTGTCAACCCTGGTGATCGCGGCCCTGTTCAACCCCCTGCGCCGGCGCATCCAGGCCTTCATCGACCGGCGCTTCTACCGGCGAAAATTCGATGCCGAGCGCACCCTGCAGACGGTGGCAGCTCTGCTCCGGGATGAAGTCGATCTCGATCAATTAGCCGCTCAATTGGAAAATGTTGCCCAGGAAACCATGCAGCCGGAAACCGTGTTCCTTTGGCTGAATCCCCCGAAACGTTCCTGAATTTTTATCTGCACTTGCATGCACTTGAATATTTGAGGCTCGAAAAAAGGGTCTGCTATAGTCACAGCGAGCCCGACCCCAGCCCGTTCCCAGGGGGCGGGAGTTAAGACAAAATTTAGGGCACGCAGGGGCGAATTGCCCCTGCGTGCCCTAAATTTTGTCTTCTTTTCCGTCCCAGGTGCGAAGCACCGAGGGAAATTCACAATAGAAGCGTGAAATATTGGATACCACGGCTAAGTGTTGTGATACCCGCCGGCCTGCAGACCCTTTTTTCAAAAGATTCCGCCTACGGCCCTGCCTCAATCACCGGGTAAGTTACCACCCGGACCAGGATTGGCTTCGATATCGTCTGGGCCAAAGCCTGTTGAAGCTGCCCAGCCAGGCTGGGATCGAGCGTGCCTTTGACGTACAGCGGCACCGTCACCACCGTAATCGTTGCCCCTTGTGTGTCCGTCCCATCCTCGCTAATTTCGACCAGGTCCGGGTCAACCAGCGCAACGTTGGTCTCCTTTTCCAGGGCAGCGCTGACCGCGTTCTGGATGGTTGTCTGGGTCTGGGAAGCGCTCAACGTCTGGGCAAAGAACAGGGCCAGCGGGATCGATACCAGCACCAACAGTGTGACCGCCGTCCCCAGGCCGCGCTGCAGGCTGAACTCTTTCGAACCGCGCGTTCCGGGGCGGAATCCCAACAATAAAAAGATAATCGAGCCGGCCAGGGCAATCGCAACCAGGTTGGTCATATACAACAGGGTCCCGCCGCCCGCCACTTGCAGGTTGCCCATGGCCAGCCCGATCCCGACCACGCCCAAGGGCGGCACCAGGGCGGCGGCGATCGCCACGCCTGGGAGCGCCGTGGCCACATCCTTGCGGGCGACGGCATAAGCGCCGGCCATACCGGAGGCCAGCGCCACCGCCAGGTCCAGCAGGCTGGGGGTGGTCCGCACGGAAATCTCGGGGGTGATCGTCCGGGTCGGGATGATCAGAGCCAGCAAGGCCGCCAGCCCGATCGCCAGAGCTAAACCCTTGACAGCCAATTCGATCGCGACCCGCAGCATGCGGATATTGGCGGTCGCAATCGCCAGGCTGATCGCCACGATTGGCGAAAACAGGGGCGCGACCAGCATGGCCCCAATGATCACCGCGGTGCTGCTTTGCAGCAGGCCAAAGGTCGCGATCAGCGCGGAAAGGCCGATCATTACAAAGAAATCCACATCCGGCCGGGCTCCGGTGTGCACCTCCCTCAGCACGACGATCTGTTCTTCCTGGGCCAGGGTGGGCAGCGTATCAAAGATCGCATTCCACGCCCGCCGCAGCCACAGGCGCGGTAAGCCCTGGTAACGCTTGACGATCACAACCGGGGTATGGCTCTCGCTGGCAACCCTGACCGGGATATTTCCGAATAGCACCTGATCGATCAGGCTCTCTTCGCTGGCGCCCATCAAGACCAAATCGTATGCCGCGCCGGCTTCCGCAATCCCTTGAACCACGTTTTCTGCCGGGATCACCTGGCCCTCAAAATCGATTTCCGCCATCCAATCAGGATTCTCGGCCAACACCGGCAGATTGGCAGCGATATCTTTCATGGCCTGAAAGGTCTGGTCAATCCGCTGACGGCCTAATGTAAGCTCTTCCTGACTGGGGTCGGGTGCGGTGATATAGACGGATCCGACACTGGCCTCCAGTTCGCCGGCCAATAGCAGCGCCAGCTGGATCGCCAGTGGGGCATTTGGACCGCCGGCGGTCGGGACCAGGATTTTCTTGATCGGTTTCGGCTGGCTGTCTTCAGATCCTCGTTGGCCGCGATCGCTGACCTCATCCGGACGGTAAGCCACCACGACCACATCACAGGTGACATTACGGGCCACCCGGCTGAGCACCGAGCTCATCCCATCCTCCTGGCTGCTGGTCTTGATCGGCCAGGACATCAGTACCAGGTCGCAGGATTCCTCCGTGGCAGTGTCGATAATCCCTTCGGGGATGCTGCGCGCCAGGCGCGTGATCGGATGGGACGGCACACCCATATCCTGTGCGGCCCGGGTGGACCAGAGAAACAGGGTATTTCGTTCTTGGGCAATCCGCTGGCCCTCCTCGATCGCCAGCGGGTCCGAAACCTGAACTACCTGCAAAGGTATCACTTCACCCTTGAGGGCGAAAGCCAGATTGTTCGCCATCCTGAGGATAAAATGGCGGTCTTCGTTCGGGCCAATCGGCACCAGGATCCTGTGCCTGCGGCGGCTTTGCGGCTCGCCCACCCGTCCGAACACGACTTCGCCCTCCTGAGCGGCCACCTGCCGGGTGCGGGCATAGATCAGGTAATACACCAGCCCAACCCCCAGCCAGGCCAGGATCACCCACCAGGAAGTGGGCGGCAAAGCCCGCAGCAGCCCCAGATTGGCGGCGATCGCCAGCGCCGGGACCAGCGGCGCAAACGGTACCAGGAATGGCCTGCGCCGATCAGGCTCGGCACTGTGGCTGTAGATAGCCGCCGCATTCAAGCTGATCATCACCAACAGGAACAGGCCTCCGGTGGTCGAGATCAGCCAATCCCGATTGCCCCACAAGGTGAGCGGCGTCGCCAGGATCACCAGGAAGGCAAACAGGCTGATGGGCAGCGGAACTCTGAACCAGACCCTGCGAAAGCCACTTGGAAAGGCCCCTTCCATGCTGAGGGCGTGAATTTGCCGGGCCGCTGCCATCAGTGCGCCGTTGGTGGCCAGGACCAACGCCAGAATAACGATCCCCAGCATCAACCAGCTTGGAAAGATCGAACTCGAGCCCAGAACGATCCACGGGCTGGCGGATTCCCCGCCGGTTGCCACGCCCAAACCAACCATAACCAGCAACGCCAGGCTGAATGCAATTCCAGCTGCGCCCAGCAGGCCGAACATGGCCCGGTTCACCCGGCTGGCCGGCTGCTGGATCTGTTGCCGGGAGGCGATCATCAATTCGAAGGCGGCATAACCACTCGCCAGCCAGATGGTCGCCACGTTTAGCGGAGTCAGGTTAAGTGCGCCGTAACCTCGGAAACGTGTAAACCGGACCTGGGGTAATACCAGGAGCACTGCCAGGCCCAATAAGACTGCCACGGCGATCACAACCAGGTTGGATTGGATCCGGCGGGGCAGCAATTGTAATACCTGGATGATGGCGATCGTTAACACCAGCCCTACGGCTATCCAGGGCTGGCTGCTTGCCTGGAGGTTTAATTCGGAGACCGCCAGGTCGGCTGTGTAACGCGCTAATGCCGCTGCCAATGCCAGCAGTCCGGCCAGAATCGCCCAACCGGTCAGGAAAGCGACCGAACCGCCGAGCTACTTCATGCACAAGGTTATAGGTACCGCCCCGGCCAGAGCTGCCTCCCAGCAGTTCGGCGACACTCAGCAGGGTCAGCAACAGCACCCCACTGGCCATGAGGGCTGTCCAGGGCGCCCGAATACCGGCAGTTGCCAGGACCGGTTGGGCCAGCATTAAGAACAGGCCGATTAAAATTGCGCCCGAAACCACACCCAGGCGGTTGGCATTGGTCAACCCGCTGCCCAGGCGCAGTTCGCCCTGGAAATTTTCTTTTGGTTGTTCGTTGGTCGGACCGGTTTGTTGTTCGCTCATCGATGTACCCCACTTTGATTATAGTTGAAATTGAAGAAATCTCCCAAATTTTGGGGTATGTGGCGGGCGACTGCCCGCCACATACCCCAAAATTTGGTTATCCTATTTTTAACCTGACATTGATAAACTATTCAGAAGGACCCGCTCAAATAAAATTGGACACCCTCCCCAAAGCAGGGTAAACTTTCAGCAGGACAAGCACCGGATTACCTTTTCAACAGCCGTTCGCCCATAATGGAGTTACCGATGAATAAAATTCGCTGGGGATTAGTCTCAACTGCCAACATCAACAGCAGTGTCATACCGGCTATCCGCGCTTCCCGGCGCGGTGAACTGGTGGCGGTCGCCAGCCGCAGCCAGGCCAAAGCGGATGCTTATGCCCGGGAATGGGACATCCCGGCTGCTTTCGGCAGTTATGAAGCCATGCTGGCCTCGGATCAAGTCGATGTGGTCTATGTCTCCCTGCCCAATCACCTGCACGCCGAATGGAGCATCCGCGCCTTGCAGGCCGGCAAGCACGTGCTGTGCGAGAAGCCGCTGGCCATCTCGGTGGAAGAGGTGGACCGGATGATGGCCGCCAGCCAGTCCTCCGGGAAGGTGCTGGCAGAAGCGTTCATGTACCTGCACCACCCCCAGACGACGATCGCCCGCCAGTGGCTGTTGGAAGGCCACCTGGGTGAAATTTGCAGCCTGCAGGCTGTTTTCAACTTCCGGATATCCGATCCGGACAACGTCCGGCTGGTGCCCGAATACGGGGGCGGCTGCCTGTGGGATGTCGGTATCTACCCGGTTTCGCTGGCCATGACCCTGTTCGGCGAAGTTCCCGAATGGGTGTCCGCCGCTCAATGGATCGGTACAAGTGGAGTCGACGAGCACTTCGCCGGCTTGCTCAGCTTCTCGGGCAATCGCCAGGCCCAGATCGTCTCCTCGTTCCGCTCACCGTTTGCCACCCGGGCGGAAGTATTTGGCACCCAGGGACGCCTGGTTTTCTCCCGCCCTTTCAAAGGGATGGACGGCGATCACCTGTTGAGGTTCTACCCGGCAGAAGGCGAGCCCCAAACGATCCCGGTCCCTGAAAAGATGCTTTACCTGGGTGAGGTGGAGGATATCCATGCCGCCATTCTGGATGGCCAGCCTCAACGACTGCCCCTGGAACGCAGCCGCCAGTGGATCCTGACCCTTAAAGCCCTGTACCGCGCCGCCAACGACCGCTCGATCGTTAGCCTCGCTTAACCTTGGATTTTTAGGATTCCATGCCATGCGACCACTCGAAATCTTGCTGGCGGCCCTGCTGCTGCCAATAATCCTCTGGCCTGTACTTGCCAGGCGGCCTCTCACGCGCCTGTTGGCCTGGTTGCCGCTGGCAGCCGGTTTGGTTTTGCCGCTGCAGCTAGCCCTGGAAGGCTACCGCTGGCAGATGCTGCCGTTGTACGCCCTGACCCTGATTTCGATCCTGGCGAGCGCCTTCCGGCTGTTGAGGCGGCAGCCGCCTGCCCCCAGAAGCGGCTGTTTGCCGGTGGCCGGCGCAGTCTTCAGCCTGCTGGTCTGGGGGCTGGCAACCGCCCTGCCGGGTATTCTGCCGGTGCCGAGCTTGCCGCCAACTTCCGGGTCTTTTCAGGTTGGCAGCTTGAGTGAGGTGCTGGTGGATGCCAACCGGCTCGAGCTGTACGGCGAAACTGCCAATACCCCGCGGAAGATCATGATCAAAATCTGGTATCCGGCCGGGTCCGACCCAGCTGCCCCCAGCGCGCCGTGGGTTGAAGCTCCCGAGCTTGTCGCCCCACGGCTGGCAGATTGGCTTGGCTTGCCGTCCTTCATGCTCGATCATCTCAATCTGGCCCGCACCCAGGCCCGTGAATCAGCGCCGATCGCCCCGGCTGGCAGTGGACCCGACCGCTATCCGGTCCTGCTCTTCTCCCACGGTTGGGAAGGATTGAGCAGCCAGAACACCTACCAGGCGGAAGAACTGGCCAGCCATGGTTTTGTGGTCGTGGCCCTGCAGCACACCTACGGCTCGATCGTCACTGTGTTCCCGGATGGCCAGGTTGCCCCGCTGGATCCCCAGGCGCTGCCAGTGGGAGCCGCACCTACCGAAGTCAAAGCAGCCGGCAACCGCCTGGTGAATCAATGGGCCGGTGACCTTGCCCTGGCGCTGGACCACCTGTCCGATCTGGACCAATCCGACCCGCACGGGCGTTTCACCGGCCGGCTGGACCTGGAACGGGTGGGCGTGTTCGGCCATTCGACCGGCGGCGGCGCGACCATAACATTTTGCGGGCAGGACCCACGCTGCAAAGCCGGCCTGACCATGGACGCCTATATGCTGCCGGTCTCGGACCAGCTGCTCGAGACGGGACTCACCCAGCCGTTTTTCTTTATGTTCAGCCAGGATTGGCCCTACCCGGTCAACAACCAGCGCTTTGAAAGCCTCTACGATCACATGCAGGCACAGGCCGAGGTCGTCATGATCCGGGGTACCAACCATATGGATTTCACCGACCTGCCGTATTTCTCACCTCTGGCTCCCTGGATTGGTTTGAAAGGCCCCCTGCCTGCCAGCCAGGTTGCCGCCGTTATCAAGTCCTACAGCCTGACCTTTTTTGCCCAGGCGCTCAATTATCCCAGCGCCCTCCCGGCCAATCCACCTCCCCTGAACCAGCCCTCACCGGCGTTTCCACAACTCATTTTTGACCCGCAAATGATCGATTGGAGCCCATAAGATGGATCGTCTCAAAGCCTCTCTCCGCCGCCTGCTGAAACCCCTGTTATTTTTGGGGGTTATCGCTGCCGGGTTGCGCTGGCTGGCCACGTATCGACCTCTGATTGAGCGGGTGCCCGTCGCCAAGCGCTCTGGCGAGCTGGAGATCTTTGGCAGCCGGTTCGGGCCGCACCAGGGCCAGGGGCGCGCTGAATTGCTCGGCCCCGGCAGGGCGACCCGTCCATTGGAAATCCTGGCCTGGGCCAATCACCATATCCGTGCCCGGCTGCCGGAGGATATCGAATCCGGCCGGGTTCGGGTCGTGCAGCGCAGTCCGCTCGGCCGGCGGGCTTCCGCTCCGGCGGCCTTCGTCACCCGGGCTGCCAGCCTGCCGTCGGAGCCCTACGGCTACCAGGTCCCGGTCCAGGCCGGCGCACCCTGGCCCACATTCCGCCGGGACCACCGCAACACCGGTCGCAGCCCTTTACCGGCAGTGTACCAGGATGACCTGCCCTGGCATTTCTCCACCGCCAAAGGCATCTTTTCCACCCCGGTGATCGATGAGCTGGGGGATATTTATTTCGGCTCCGCCGACCACTATTTTTACGCCCTCCACCCGGATGGCAGCCTGAAGTGGAAATTCGAGACTGGCGAGGTGATCGATTCGGCTGCGGCTATCGGGGCTTTCGACCCCCAATTGGGTTGTTCGCCGGTGACCCTGATCTCCGGCGACGGACGGATGATCCAGCTACGCTCCGATCGAGGCGCCGATCCGGACGGACCGCTGTGGACCTATGAGGCCGAACTGCGCCCGGAGGTCAGCTTCAACCGCTGGTTCGAGGGCAATGTAGCGGTCGGTTTTGATGGCACCCTGTATGCCGGCAACACCAACTTCCTGTATTACGCCATCCACCCGGATGGGCATTTGAAATGGACCTACCCAACCGGCAGCAATAACTGGTCGCAGGCCGCCTTTGGAGATGACGGCTCGATCTACTGGGGCTCGAACGACACCCTGATCCGCTCGGTCGGCCCGGAAGGACAGGAACGCTGGCGAACCCGCACTTTGGGTTTCATCGCCGCTTCAGCCGCAGTCGGTACCGATGGCACCATCTATATCGGCTCATTCGACAGCAACCTGTACGCCCTGGACCCCAAAAATGGACGGGTGCGCTGGAAATTCGCCACCGGCGACCATATCTATGCTTCGGTTGCCCTGGGCGTGGATGCCGCCGGCCAGACCAGTGCAATCTATCTCGCCTCTACGGATGGTACCTGCTACGCAATCCGGCCGGATGGCAGCCTGATCTGGAAATTTGCGAGCCGCATGCCGATCCGCTCCTCGCCCGTACTGGGAGCAGCCCCGGACGGCGGCTGGATCGTGTATTTCGGTTGCGGCGACGGCCGCCTGTATGCGCTGAACGCTGCGGATGGCAGCTTGCGCTGGTCCTTCGACACCACCCCGGCCGACCCAGAACTGGCCGATCGCAATGATCTGAACGGCTCCCCGGCCCTCACCCGGACCGGCGTCCTGATTGGCGGCGAACATGGCAGCCTGTGGTACCTCCCCTATGATTATCCCCTGCACCATCCGGAGGACCGGCGCGGTTCCACTGCCAACCCGCTTGCGCTCGAAACTGAAGGCGCCCGGCTGCTGTATGTCTCTCCGGGCGGCAACCTCCAGCCGGGCTTTCCCTCCAGTCTCACGGCAGCCCCGCTGATCACGCTTCGGCTTACCGTCCAGCGCAACGGGCAGCCGGTAATGGCCCGGCTGTGCAATGCTCCAATTTGTCCCGAGGATGCCCTGCAGGCCAGCCTGGAGCCGCCCGTGCCGCTGCGGATCGAGCATTCAGCCGATGGGCAGCACATCCATATCCTGCCCCAGGATTTCCTGCAGCCAGGCACGGAATACCGCCTCTCGGTCAGCGGCCGCTACACGACCGGCGGCCTGCGGCTCGGCAACCTGTCCCTGGGGGGACGCCTGGACGGCCATTTCGAACAGGACTTTGCTTTTTCGGTCGACCCGCCCCAGAGCGCCTGGCTGGAATTGGCCACGACCCCTGAAAGCACCAGCGCCTTGCAGTGGTCCCGCATGTCGGCGGCCTTGCCCAGCATGCTGCCCAGCCTCAACCAGATCGGTTTCGACTATATCGATTGGATCCTGGGCGCCATCGATTGGACCGGGCCGGACGAATTGAGCCAGGGCAGGCTGCTGATGTGGGCGATCGGGGCCCGGCGGGAGGACTCCGGGATGCTGGTCGCCGACCCGCACAGCGATTTCACCCTGCCCCTGGCAGGCTCGTATCAGGCCGACAGCTTTATGCTCAGCAATCGGGATTTCAAAATGGCCATCACCGGCATTTCGATCCCCTTCCGGCTGTTCCAGGTGCGCGGCCAGCTTGGGCCGGACCGGATCGCCCGGCCAGGCGCGGCGCTGTTTGCAGACACTTCGGTGCTGGGCATCCCCAATTTTGGGCCTAAGATGGTCATCGCCGGGCTGGCCAACAATATCTACCAGAACCTGCTGGTCGCCGGCACCTACATCACCCGCCCGTATCCCGCGGACGGGCCGGCCGGACGCCGCCCTGCCGGCATTCTGGTTGAGGACCTCGCTTACCGCCCGCCTGATGGGGATCAGCCGGGCCGCCTGAAAGCCCGTTTCCGCTACGCGCCGGGGGCCAGCTATCCCCTGGCCGACCATCGCCCGGGCTTGCTGCTGGTAGACGCCGAGCGGCTCGTACCGGTCCGCCTTAATTACCAGGCCAGCCTGCATGCCCAGGCTAGCCCTTCCGGCGATCTCCACTCCGTCTGGCTGGACATCCCGGCCCGGACAGAGCTGCCCGAACAACTGAAAGCTTACGTCATCCTGGACGTTTACCCGATCCACAGCCAGTTTATCGTATAATCACTTCATGCTACCCACAACCATAACCGGCGTGATCCTGTTTTCTTTCGCGGTCGGATTCGGGGCTGTCATCTCACCCGGGCCGGTATCCACTGCAATCGTCACCCAGGCGCCCCGCCACGGCTGGCGCACCGGGCCGCTGGTCTCGGTCGGCCACAGCCTGATGGAATTCATCCTGGTCGTTCTGATCACGCTTGGCCTGGGTTCCATTCTGGCTCACACTCCGATCCAGACCGCCATCGCCCTGCTGGGCGGGCTGCTGCTGGCCTGGATGGGCGCCGGGATGCTTTGGAACAGCCTGCGAGGCAGGGCCCGCCTGCCGATCGAATCGCATAACGCCCAGGGGTTATCTTCCGGTCAGCTCTTCTGGATAGGGATCCTGGCGACCATCAGCAACCCGTTCTGGTACGCCTGGTGGGTGACCGTGGCGGCCGGCTACCTGGCTCAGGCCCAGCAGGCCAGCCTGGCGATCGTTTCCGCTTTTTACATCGGCCATATCAGCGCTGACTTCGCCTGGAACACCGCCCTGTCCACCTTCATCGGCGGCGGTCGCAAGTGGATCAACGACCGGATCTATCAGGCCATTTTGGGTATCAGCGGAGCCTTTTTGATCTACCTGGCCGCCATCTTCCTGATCCAGGGCGTCCGTCTGCTGACAGAATTCCTGGCTTAACCGATCAGGAAAGAACCTCAATTTTTCCAAAAACAGTCAGAAAACTTGGCGCTCTGTGCGTCTTTACGGTTTTCAATCAGGAGTATCCATGCCGGAAAACAGCCAGCTCAGTGAAAAAACCATCCAGATCCCGCGCGCCAGCGATCCCGGACACGAGCTGGATGCCTTTTTAGTCCAGCCCACCGAACCCGGCCTGTATCCGGGGATGCTCGTGATCCATGAAATCATGGGCCTGAACGAGGATATCCGCCAGATCACCCGCCGATTCGCTGAAAACGGCTACGTTTCTCTGGCGATCGACCTGTTCTCACACCGGAACCGGGTGATGTGCCTGCTGCAGGTTTTCCACGGCTTGCTGATCCGTCCGATGAAAAATCGGGTCCTGGAAGATCTCAGCGGCACATTGACCGCCCTGAAAAATCTCCCCGAGGTCGATGCCGATCACACCGGCGTGGTTGGGTTCTGCATGGGCGGCGGTTATGCCCTCCAGCTGGCCAGCAGCGGGCAACAGCTGCGCTCCGCGTCAGTCTTCTACGGCAGCAACCCGCGCCCGCTCGATGTGGTCGCCGAGGCCTGCCCGATTGTTGGCAGCTATCCCGGCAAGGATTTCACCGCCAGCCAGGCCCGCGCCCTGGAAGCTGCTCTGGACCAGTACGATGTTCCCCACGACATCAAAATTTACCCGGATACGCGTCACTCGTTCTTCAATCAATATGGGGGCAGTTTTAATGCCGACGCCAATCAGGACGCCTGGCAGCGCATGCTGGCCTTCTTCGACCAATACCTGCGCGATAGCGATCACTTAACACAACCGTAAACTCCCCGGCAAACCGAATCAACTACAATCAACTCAGGCAACCTTCGGGCGGAGGATGCCTGTTATGCCGTTTTCCTGGATTTCTTGACCAAAGGATGGTTTTCATGCCGAGATATACCCGCCTGGCGGTGATCATCTGCCTGCTGGTGGTGATCACGCCCCACCTGTATCCAAGCGAAGTTTCTTCACAAGCCGTTGTAGCTCCGATTGCCGCCCCGGTGCTCAAATGGCAGAACGGCGGCTGCACCTCCTGGTGTGAGACCGGCTGGTACTCCTCGCCGGCAGTGGCCGACCTGGACGGCGACGGCAGCCCCGAGGTGATCGGCTCGGGCTATGCCATCCAGGTGCTGGACGGGGCCAGCGGGGCCCTGGAATGGCGCATGAAATCCGGCCACGACCGCAGCGAGGGCAGTTCAGTCTCGAACGTCGGGCGCACCTGGCCCGGGATCGTGGTGGCCGATGTAGACGGCGATGGCCAGCTCGAGATCGTCACAGCCCACAGCGGCGGGGTCGTCTCGGTGTACGACCACCAGGGTTACTTTAAACCCGGCTGGCCCCAACGACCCGCCGGAAACGAATTGCGCGGCTTGAGCGCCTACGACCTGGACAGCAACGGCAGCCTGGAGATCATCGTCACAGCCGCATCCTATTCACGGGTCAATACCTGGGTCTACAGCCCGCAAGGTCAGCTCAGAGCTGGCTGGCCTCAATTGAATAATGACAGTGGGTACGCCTACGGGATCTTCAACGACAATGCTGCGGTTGGCGACCTGGATAACGATGGTCTGGGCGAGCTGGTGGTGCCTTCCGACGTGCATTACGTGGCCGCTTACGAAGCCAACGGGGCCCAGATCCCCGCCAACCCGATCTACGGCGGCAAGGGCTGGGGCAAGGTGGGGGTCTGGGAGAACCTGGACGTCGAGCTGCGTGGCTGGGGCGCTTGCGACGGCACCCGGGCCGAGAGCTACCGCCCCAATTTCGCCCACACCCCGGCCGCCATCGCCGACCTGAACCGGGACGGGATCAATGAAGCCGTGGTGATCGGCAATGTCTACAGCTGCATCTCGGGCTATCCCTCCCGCTATGTCGGGGCTTTCCTGTTCAACGCCGACCGCAGCCGTTTCAACCTCGCCGGGTACGATTGGCGCCAGAATCCAATCGACACCGGCGCGCCGATCAGTGAGAATTACAATGTCATCGAGAGTGACATGCCCAACCCGGTTATCGCCGACCTGGACGGCGACCGGGTCCAGGAGATCCTGTACAGCTCCTACGATGGCCGGCTGCACGCCTTCTGGCTGGACAAAAGCGAGCACGGCAACTGGCCCTACGATGTCGCCGGCGGCGGACTGGCCTTCGCCAGCGAGCCGGCCGTGGCCGATCTGAACGCCGACGGCCACGCCGAGGTGATTTTCACCACCTGGGTCCAAAAGGGCAGCGGCCAGACCGGTAAGCTGGTCATCCTGAACGACCTGGGAGACCTGCTCCAATCCGTCAGCCTGCCGCCGGCCACCAACGGCGACTGGAACGGCGGCCTGCCGGCCCCAACCCTGGCGGACATCGACGGCGATCCCGACCTGGAAGTGGTGATCAACACCGCTCAATCCGGCCTGGTGGCTTACGACCTGCCCGGCAGCGCCGGGGCCCGCCTGCTGTGGGCGACCGGGCGCGGCGGCTACCTGCGCAACGCCTTCAGCCAGCCGGATGACTCACTGCATGTAAGCCTGACACCCAGCACGCCATTGGCCGCCCCTGGCGACACGATCAGCTACCAGGTTCGGATTGAAAATCCCGGCCCGCCGCTCAACGCGGTCTCGCTGTCCACCAGCCTGCCGGTCGGGGTAAGTTTCGCCGGCAATCTGTTGGCATCCAGCGGCGCGGCAATATACAGCGCCGGACAGGTGACCTGGAGCGGTCCGCTGGCCTTTGACCAGACCCTGGTCATCAGCTTTGACGCCACGATCAACTCTGGTCTGAGCGGACCGCAGGCATTAACCACCCAGTTGGCTGTACAAGACAATCTCGGTGCTGACTATACGAAAAATGCTATCGTCAACGTAAACACCCAGACGATCTTTTTGCCTGTCCTGGTCGATCACTCCTCGCCATAAGAGCCTGTATACCCGCCTAATGAGCAAGATGGATGTCAGCGGCCGAATTTCGGCTGCCAACATCCATCGAATCATCCGGTTTACCGGATGCTATTTCCAGTTGGGTTTAACCACAACCATCAGGATCGGTGAATACCCTGGCCGACAATCGGAACATCACTGGCGGGATTGGAGTGTTGGGGCCCATACTTTCTGGCAGCCCGGCGGTTGAACGGCCCTAATTTGCGCCGCAGCCATTTTTCAAACTCCACGACCGCATACGAGAACAGCCCAAAAGCCATTATCCGCAGCCAGGCTTCGAACGGGATCGGGGCGCTGTACATCACCCGGTTCATCACCGGCACATAAGTGAAAAGCACCTGCAGGGAAATCATGCCGGCCACACCCAGCCACACCCAGCGATTGCTAAAAACCCCGATCTGAAAAATGGACTGGTTCAACGAGCGGCAGTTGAACAGGTAAAAAATCAATACGGCAATTACGGCATTGACGGCCACCGTGCGGGCCGCTGCCAGCCCGGCCCCCTGCATCAACTCAAATTCGAATAAGCCAAAGGCCCCGCCGAGAATTAATATCCCGACCAGGATTGTCCGCCACAGCAGTTCGCCGGTCAGAATCGGCGCATCCGGACGACGCGGCGGCCGGCGCATGATGTCTGTTTCTCGTCCTTCCATCGCCAGGGTCAGGCCGAGCAGGCCAACCGAGGTCATATTGATCCACAGTACCTGGATCGGCAGGATTGGCAGGCCGACGCCGACCAGTAAGGCCGCCAGGATGATCAGCCCCTGGCCGATATTGGTCGGCAGCGTCCAGGCGATAATCCGGGTCAGATTGTCGAATACGGTCCGGCCCTCTTCCACCGCGGCCCGGATGGTTGCAAAATGGTCATCGGTCAGGATCATATCGGCCGCTTCTTTGGCCACGTCCGTCCCGGTCACACCCATCGCGATCCCGATATCAGCCTGCTTGAGGGCTGGCCCGTCGTTGACACCGTCTCCGGTCATCGCCACAACCTGGCCACGAGCCTGCAGCGCTTCGACCAGGCGCAGTTTCTGCTCTGGAGACACGCGAGCGAAGACATCCACCTCGGCGACAGTCTCGATCAGCTCACGATCGGTCTGTTCGGCCAACTGCCGCCCGGTCAGGACCCGGCCACCGGCCATCAAGTCGGACGGCGACGAACCGGCAGGAACAATTCCAAGCGATCCGGCGATCGCAGCCGCCGTCAGGGCATGGTCGCCGGTGATCATCTTCACCCGAATGCCGGCGGATTGGACCGCAGCTACCGCTTCAAGCGCTTCTGGGCGGGGCGGATCGATCATCGCCTGCAAACCCAGGAAGGTCAGGCCGTTCAGCTCCAGTCCGTCTCCAAGTTGTTCTGGCTGGCCGGCCAGATCAAGGGACGCAAAGGCCAGCACCCGCATACCCTGCCCGGCCAGAAGTTCGACTTGTGCCAGGGCACGATCCGAATCGAGGTCTGCGGTTTGCCCGAACAAATCCAGCTGCGCCCGGCTGCGAGACAGGATGACCTCTGCTGCACCCTTTCAAATACACACGCATCCGGCCGTCTTCCAGGCGGTGCAGGCTGGCCATAAACTGGTTTTGAGACTCAAACGGCAGGCTGTCCAGGCGTTGGCGCAGGCGCCTCCAGCCAGCCCGCTCCAAACCGGTTTTTTCGCCGGCAACCAGCAAGGCGACCTCGGTCGGATCACCCTCCGGCAGCCAGGAACCATCTACCTGGCGCAGGTCACTGTCATTACACAACATCCCGGCAACCAGCAGTTCCTGCAATCCTGGCCGGCCAGCCATGTCCACCCGGCTGCCTTGATCGAGAAGTTCTCCCAGTGGTTCGTAGCCACTGCCGCTGAGATCGAAGCGTTCACCGGCCTGCCAGATTTGGCGAACAGTCATCTGGTTTTGCGTCAGAGTCCCGGTTTTATCCGAACAGATCACCGTCGTTGAGCCCAGCGCCTCAACCGCCGGCAGTTTTCGAATGATCGCCCGCCGCCTGGCCATCCGTGACACCCCGATCGCCAGGGTAACCGTCAGGGCAGCCGGCAAGCCCTCCGGGATCATGGCTACTGCCAGCGCCACAGCCGCCGTAAAGGTGTCCACCAGGGGCTGTCCCCGCAGGATTCCAATCAGGAAAGCCAGCCCTGCCAGGGTCAGGATCAGGTACAGCACCAGCCGGCTGAAGCGGGCAATCTTGCGCGTCAAAGGTGTCGCCAGTGATTCTGCCCCGGCTATCAAAGCTGAAATCCTGCCGATCTCGGTGTCTTGCCCGATCGCAGTCACCAGACCCAGTCCCTGGCCGGCCGTGACCAGGGTCGAGGTGTAAGTCATGTTCAAGCGTTCGGCCAGCGGGGTGTTTTCCGGCATGGTCAGGCCAGCCTGTTTGTTCACCGGCAGCGACTCGCCGGTTAATGCGGCTTCGGCGATCTGCAGATCACGGCTGCGGATCAAACGCAGATCAGCCGGAACTTTATCTCCCGAGCGCAGCTGAACCAGATCGCCCGGCACCAGCTCGCTCGCAGGGATGCGCAAATTTTCGCCGGCCCGGATCACGCTGGCTTCGGTATGCATCGCCCGGGCCAGCGCTTCAATCGCCTGCTCGGCCCGGGCTTCCTGGATATAGCCGATAACTGCATTGATCAGCACCACGCCCAGGATAATCACTGCATCGACCAGATCCTTGATGAAGGCCGTGACCCCGGCCGCCGCCAACAGGATCACGATCAAAGGGTTATTCAGCTGCAGGAGAAAGCGTTTCAGCGGGCTGGTGCCTTTCGGAGGAGCCAACCGGTTGGGACCAAACCGATTCTGGCGGCGCTGGACTTCGAACAGGTCCAGGCCAAGCTCCGGTTCACTATCCAACAGGTGCGCCACTTCAGTTTCGTTGAGGTGATGCCAATGTTTGGATAACAGGGTCTGCATAGCGGCTGGCTCCTCAATCTCTTCTTATCATGATCATCAGATGCCCAACTCAGCCCGGATTCTCAGGGTCTGGATGACCTGCTCGCGGGTCAGCACACCGACCAATTTGTCGTCAGCCAGCACCGGAACCTGGGCGACTTTAGCCTGGTCCATCGACTGCAGCGCCCGGATCAACTCCATATCCGGTCCGACTGAGATCAACTGGTTGATCGGGATCATCGCCTGGCCGGCAGTGGTGAAACCCCACGAGCGCTTGGGTACCTGGCTGATATCCTGTAAGGTCAGCAGGCCTTGCAAGCTGCCGTTATCGGCCACAAAGAAGTAATGCTGGCCGCTGCGCAGGATGTGGTCATCTACCAGCTGGCTGAGCGGCGTCAGGCTGGGGACTTTGGGATAATCGCCCGACATGACTTGTTCCACCTTAACCCCTTGCAGACTGTGCTCAAGGTTGACCTGGGACATGGCACTGGCGGCCGCATTTTGCAAAAACCAGCCGATGAAGACCAGCCATAACCCGTTGAAGAAGTTGCCCCCCAACAAGGTGAACAGGCCAAAACCGATAAAGCCGAAGGCGATGGCCTGGCCCGAGAACGAGGCGATCCGGGTGGCCTGCTGGAAATTGCCGCTCAGTTTCCAGGCGATCGCTCGTAAAACCCGGCCGCCATCGAGCGGGAAGCCAGGGATCAGGTTGAAGAATGCCAGCAGGGCGTTGATCCGCATCAGGTACAGGCTGGGTGCAGCCAGCAGGGCGATGCCCCGATCCAGCAGGAACAGACCCCCAAACAGCAGCGCCAGGGCCAGGCTGACGATCGGTCCGGCGATTGCGATCCAGAATTCCTGGCGCGGTGAGCGCGGTTCGGCCCCAATTTGGGCCACCCCACCAAAGATAAACAGGGTGATCGCTTTCACCGGGATGCGGTAGCGCAAGGCCAGAAAAGCATGACCCAGTTCATGCGCCAAAACCGATGCAAAGAACAATCCACTGGTAAGTAAACCCAGCAGCCAGTGAGTTGCCCCCGTAAGCTGCGGGTACTCCGTCGGGAAATACCCGGTCGCCAGCGACCAGGTAACCAGACCAAATATAATGAACCAACTGGTGTGCAGGCCAATCGGTATCCCCCAAATACGTCCAAGTTTTACACTGGCTTCCATCGTATCCTCCTCAGCGCTCATCCGGGAGTCAGCATCCATTAAGGGTTAAACCTGGGCGGACTTGTCCCCCGCTGAGCTTACTGAAAACCATCCATGATTTGATCGATCCACGTTTTTTGTTTCATCATATGCCTTCCAGAATATCAGCTCTGTTAAGCCTTTGAATGAGTGCGATTGTACAGGATTGTAAAGGTTTTGTCAAGGTATTGAACAGTTTTTATTAACAAATTTCTAATACGGCAAGGCCAGATGCAGGACCAGGTTAAACAAGCGGCGCCAGATCATCGCAAGTTTCTTTTGACCAGACGACGCAGTGCGATTCGGGTCAGTAAGCCTGCCTTAGCTGTGATACGATCAGGATATCGGCCAGGATGATGACGGGAGTATTCGGATGTTATAGAAAATGAATTGTGGTGTTCTGATTGGGCGGCGGTCGCCGCCCAATCAGAACACCACATCTACACAATTGGAATGCACCCATTATAAAGCCAAAGTACATTTTACAAGAACAAGAAAGGAAAGCCCATGTCCGAAAAAGAAGCCTTCATCGCCTTTCTCCACCAGCACCTGCAGTCCGTCTACGACAACGACCTGGATGCCTACCACGCCAGCACCAGCCCGGAGCTGACCCTTTATGAATGGTGGGTCACACCTCACCGCATCGACGGCCTGCCCTTTCACGATTACATGATGGAGGGCAACCGCCTGCTTGGCACCGTCTTTGGGGTCGAAAATCAATTTCCCGAGCAAGCCAAACCGCGCTTCGACCTGGCCAACCTGCATGTCCAGCTTTATCCCGGCGCCGCCATCGCCAGCTACACCCTGCTGACCAGCAGCCTGACCGAGGCCGGCGTCAAAGTCAGCGCCCACAACGAGACCCGGGTTGCCGTGCAGGTCGAGGGCCAGTGGCAGGTTGTCCACGTCCACAAATCCCCGGCCTGGCCGGCCCCGCACGAATCGCCCGATGCTTATTGATTTGGTCAGGAATTCTCCCAAATTTTGATGGGTGTGGCGGGCAGCCGCCCGCCACACCCATCAAAATTTGGACTGGCTATTGTTGGAGATCTAAAGAGATAACCAATCAGGACCAGGTCACGGCGCTCGATTTACCGAGGGCAGGAATAACGTGGCGGGGTCGGTGCTGAAGCGCAGCGGGATCGCGCCTTGATCTTTCCTTGGGTCGACCACGCCGGTGCCCGGGTTAAACAAAGTGTAGCCCTCCGCTTTAACCCCGGGCGGCAGGGACAGGCTGGCGAAGTAGGTGAAATCGGTGAAATTGGTGATGACCGGCGCAGGCGTCGCCCAGCTGGGCGGCGGGGCGGAGGCGATCAAATCGCTGGCCAGCCGCAGGAAACTGTTGGCCCCCACGTTGATATTCAGCGAATAGACCAGCACCCCGTTATAGGAAAATCCCCTTAACGGGACGATTTGGGCAGCATTGCTGGTATTGTACAGGTAGAGCACGGTTGCGGTGGCATCGTTATCGGTCGGTACAAAATATAGCGTGGTATTGCCAGGGACCGGCGTGGGCAGCACCCCTGGCGATTGCGGGGCCATAGCGAACTCGGCCGGCATGGTTTCATCGCCGGGGCCGGCGTACAATTGCGAGCTGCGCTGCGCCTTCATCGGAAATGCTGTTGACGCTTTCCGGCGTTCCATTGACTGATTGCGCCCGGGCTTCGCTGGCCAGCCCGTTCCATAGGATCATGATCGTCAGGATCGCCCCAAAAAGGATTCCCATGAATAAAATGCTGAATTTTTTCATAGCAACACCCGTTTTTCTCCCTTTCCGGTTAAATTAAGTCGGTTGAATCTGAACATTGGGAAATCGAATACATCCCCTCCGCTAATTATAGATCTTTTCGATCATTTATGTATAAATTAAAAGAGCTATTTTTGAACTATTCAAGTGAAAATGATTGAAATTGCGAGAGGCTGCCTGGCAAGAATATCCAGGCAGCCTCTCGCAATATTTCATAACCCGCGTTACACTCGTCCCTGGTCACCAGGGCGGCGGGACGTAATCTTCCGGCAGGCCACGGTCGAACACCAGGATAACCTCTCCGTACTGATTGCTGATGCTCAACGTCTGCTCATCCACCGCATATCCGGCAGCCAATGATAAGGCTCGAAAATAGGCCTGTTCCTGTTCCATCACGCCGTCCATGCCCAGGCAGAAAATCTCATAATGGAAGCCGTCGTGAAAATCGATTGTATCCGCAGTCAGGTCAACTTGACTGGAGTAGTAATTACAGCCGCCTTTGCCATCGACAGAGCTGCCCTTAAAAGTGAGCACGACCGTCGTGCCCTGGATCACTTCCCGGCCGTTAAGCTCGCGCAGCGTCCAGCCGCTGCCCCAGACGGTATCGCTTTTACAGGCAGCCAACAGTCCAGCCAAGGCGATCAGAGTAACCATAAGTAGTATAATCTTGGCTATGCGCAATTTGCTACCTTTCTACAAATGAACAGGATGACTCTGCGATCATTTATCATTGTCCCGGATATCCTTCCGGTAGTCCTTCTCGATATTCGAGGATGGGCTGGCCGGAAGAATCATACAGTGCAAGTCGTCCGTCGGCGTTGTTATAAGAACTAACCTGCTCCAATGTCTGCAGATAGTCTCGCTGCTGATCCATAATCCCTTCCGGTTCCCGGCATAACACCTCGGTCACGCCGCCGCCATCCAGAAGAAGAAGTTTATCAGCCTCGACCTCGACCGGAAACCCATACTGGTTACAACCGGTCGAACCGGTGATTCCCGTATGCGTAAAAATAGCCGTGATACTTCGGGGGCCAGGCAGCAATTCGTGGCCATTCATGCTCACCAGCGTCCAGGAGGTGCCATCCAATGGATGCGCCTTGCAGCCGGTTAGCAGCGTCGCTACAACAACCAGCAAGAACCCAGGAATGTCTCATTTTTACCAAGCCTTTCCTACTCTTATGAAATTGTTCCTATTGAGAGGTGTCATTGGCCGATTTGGCGAAACCGTCTATCGGCGGTATTCGAAGATGCAATGACGTCTTGATTCGAAGTTCCACAACTTCCAGGCACCCTGAGTGGAGCTTTCCAGCGAGCGTTCTTTGCTCGCTGGATGGCGTAATCGAAGGGCGGTTTCATTGCTCAACCCGGTCATCCTTCGATTACGTTCGGTGAGCAAAAAACACTCACCTCCCTCCACTCAGGATGCCTGCTAGCTCGAGATTGCCAGGTTCTTTTCCGATTGAAATGTGCTCCGGCGCTATGGCGTTACGCGCAAAGACAGTTTCTTCGGGAGAGAAGGTCGCTTGAGGCTGTGGAGAAACTACGAATTTCACCGATCGTCGCTACTTCCGCAAACTATTCTTTCGCAGTGCGGCCACCGCGGCCAGAATCAGGATCGGGACCAGGCAAACCAGGGTATTGATGAACGGGTTTTGTTCGATCGGCATATTCTAACTCCGAAAAAATGTGGCGAAATGGGTGTGCGTGGTGGGTGCACCCACCACGCACACCCATTTCGCCAATCATCTCCTCTTGTTATCTCATTATAGAGTCAAATCTTATCCTTTGCATTAAAACCGGTTGGTTTCCAACCTACCCAATTTACCAGAAGGGCCTATAATTTTACTGCGAGCGAATATAGCCTCTTTCGGGATTCTTAGGATGGTAAACCAGATTTGGAGGTGTGAGCGTGCTTGAGCACGCTCACACCTCCAAATCTGGGAGCCTCGCACAAAATTTCCTGGAGAACCCAAACTTATCTTTATCGTCAGGGAGTCTTTTATTGTCCACGCATTCCGCCGCCCAGCATGAGCCATCCGGCTATATCGAACTTCTGCGCAACAATCCCAACTACCGGAAACTGTGGACCGGGGAGGTCATCTCCCTGTTCGGCGACTGGTTCAACCTGATCGCCTCCGCCTCCCTGATCTCCGAGCTGACCCAATCGGGCACCGCCGTCGGCAGCCTGTTCGTGATCCGCATGCTGGCCCCCTTCCTGATCAGCCCGATCGCCGGGGTGGCCGCCGACCGTTACAACCGCAAATACCTGCTGATGTTCGCCGACATCAGCCGCTTCGTGGTGGTGCTGGGCTTCCTGCTGGTGCGTACGCCGGGCCAGGTCTGGCTGCTATACGCCCTGACCGCCATCCAGCTGGCCATCAGCGGGGTGTTTGCCCCGGCCCGCAACGCCATCCTGCCGGACATCGTCTCCCGCCGGGAGCTGGGCGCCGCCAACGCCCTCAGCTCGACCACCTGGTCGGTGATGCTGGCCCTGGGGGCGGCGATCGGCGGACTGGTGGCCGGCGAGTACGGCATCTACCCGGCCTTCGTCATCGACTCCATCACGTTCTTACTCTCGGCCATTATGATCTACGGCATCCGCTACACCCACATCTCGGCCCTGGATGAAGCCGGCAAAACGATCGCGGCCGGCTTCCGGCAATATCTGGCCGGGCTGGCCTACCTGAAAGACCACCGCGATGTGCTGTTCATCGCCCTGAACAAGGGCGCGGTCGCCCTGACCATGAACGGCATTTTCCAGATCATCCAGGTCACCCTGGCGGAACAGGTTTTCGTGATCGGCGAGGGCGGCGGCACCAGCCTGGGCCTGATGTATGCCGTTGCCGGGGTCGGCACCGGCCTGGGACCGATCCTGGCCCGCCGCTTTACTGGCGACAAAGATCCCGCTTTGCGGCGGGCGCTGGGCTTGTCTTACTTTATCTCAATTGCCGGGCTGCTGATCATCGGCCGGCTGACAAGTTTTGAGGTCGTGCTGGTCGGCACCTTCCTGCGGGCGTTCGGGGGCGGCATCAACTGGGTCTTTTCGACCCAACTGCTGCTGCAACTCCTGCCAGACCGGGTGCGCGGCCGGGTGTTCTCGACCGAATTCGCCATCTTCACCCTGCTCAACGCGGTCGGCACCGGCGTGGGCGGCTACCTGATGGACCTCAGCGGCATCGGCCTGGCCCAGACCATGATCTGGCTGGCGGTCCTGACCACGATCCCGGCCATCCTCTGGATCGCCTGGATTTCGTTCTACAAACCCGAACCTGTTCCGGTCGAAAGTCACGGAGCCTGATCGGAACTTTTTCCCTATAAACAGCGTCTGATATTTATGTACTCCAACCAGCCCTACCCCCCCCAACCAGCTTACCGGCCGCGGCCAAACCGGCCCAAAAAGCCGGGCTGGGCCAGCTCACCGCTCAAGCTCGGCCTTTTGATGGCCGGGCTGACCTCCCTGTTCTGGCTGCCGGCCCTGCTGGTGCTGGGTTATTACGGCTATTTCCAGGTTTCCGGTAAGATCGTGCCGGGCGTTTCGGTCGGCCCCGACCGCCTGGGCGGCCTGACCGTCGAACAGGCCGCGGTCCACATCCACTCCACCTGGAACATGGGGCGGACCATCCAGGTCAACGACCAGTTCCAGGTCCGCTCCATTCCGCCTTCCGAGCTGGGTTTGAGCGTGGACGCTTACCGCACCGCCCTGAGCGCTTATGCGGTTGGGCACGGGCAGGGCATCCTGGTTGAGCTCAGCCAGATGCTGGGGGCGATTTTCAAGCCGCCCACCATCCTGCCGGTGGTCGACTTCGACCGCGCCGCGGCCAGCGCCTATCTGCAGGCGGTTTCCAACCAGGTCACCCAGCAGGCACAGGAAGCGGGCATTCGGCTGGAAGGCGATCACCTGGTCGCTGTTCCCAGCCAGCTCGGTTACACCGTTAATATCGAGGAGAGTCTGGCCAACCTGGAAAGCCAGGCGACTGCAGTGATGATCAGCGGGCAGTACGCCATCGTGCTCAAACCGCTGGCGCCGCGGGTGGTCGACGCCGGGCCGGTACTGGCTCAGGCCGAAGCCTTGCTCAGCGCCCCGTTCAACCTGCAGGCTTATGACCCGATCAATGATGAGCACCTGAACTGGACCGTCGACCGGCCGATCCTGGCCAGCTGGCTGCGGATCGAGCCCGACGGCCAGAGCTCACGTTTAGGTCTGCAGCCCGACAAGATCGCCGCCAGCCTGGATCAGTTCAGCGCCCAGCTCGGCCAGGGCCGCTACCTGGATCCCGAAACAGCCAGCCACCAGGTCGCCGACGCTTTCCTGGCGGGCCAGACCCCGCTGATGATCGTCAGGCACCAGCCGAGCACCTATACGGTTCAGTCCGGCGATACCCTGCTGAAGATTGGCTGGCGGACCGGCTTTCCCTTCTGGATGATCCTGCAGGCCAATCCCGGCCTGGACCCCGACCTGCTGGGCACCGGCCAGGTGCTGAACCTGCCATCCAAGGACGACCTGCTGCCCTACCCGGTCGTGCCCAACAAGCGCATCGTCATCTCGATCAGCCGCCAGCACCTGTGGGCCTACCAGGACGGACAGTTGTGGGAAGATCACAAGATCTCAACCGGTGTGGACCGCTCTCCCACCCAGCCGGGTATCTTCCAGGTCCAGACCCACGAAAAAAGCGCCTACGCCTCGGTCTGGGACCTGACCATGCCCAATTTCCTGGGAATTTACGAAGCCTGGCCGGGTTTCATGAACGGCATCCATGGCCTGCCGACCCTGTCGAACGGCCGGATTCTGTGGGGCAGCATCCTGGGCAAACCGGCCTCGTATGGCTGCATCATCATGGATCTGAAACCGGCCGAGCGTCTCTACAACTGGGCCGAGAACGGCGTTGTCGTTGAAATTCAGCCTTAACCTCGGAACCTTCAATTACGGGCACTGAAGCAAAAATCGCTTCAGCCCTTCCACTCAGGCTGCCTGCTTGATTCCAGGTGTCGAAAACCCACTGTCTCAGCCAGAATATTCGCATCGAAAAAACATCTGCAGGCATAAAAGTCGACCTACCCAAAAGCATTTCCAGCATAAATCCCCCTGGTTTAGCGGCGTCCCCTCCCTGTCTCGGTTTTTTCGGGAAGAGGGAGGGGACGCCGCTGATGGCGTGCGTACTTTGCACGCCGGGGGTGGGTGAAGAGAAAAATAGCTTATTCTTCGTCTAAACCGCGTTTAACAACACTGTCACCATACTTTTCCTTTAATTCGGAAATCGCCTCATTCAACCGCTGCTGGCGGATATTCTCGACGTCGAACAGCCCCAATTGCCTGGGCTGGGCATCCAGCCCGCTGACGCCAACCCCAATCAAGCGCACCGCCTTGCCGCGGGTCCAGACCTTCGCCAGCAGGCTCTCTGCGCCTGCCAGGATCACCTCGGCCTGATCGGTGGGCTGGCTGGAACTGACCTGGCGGGTCAGGGTGGTGAAATCCGGCCAGCGGATCTTCAACTTGATCGTGGTAGCCTGTAAATGCTGCTTCTGCAGGCTGCGGGCGATCTGCCCGGACATGCGCTGCAAGGTGCGGCGCAACTCATCGCCGTCGCGCACATCCCGGGCAAAGGTCACTTCCTGGGAGATCGATTTAACTTCGCGGGTCGTTTCAATTGGCCGGTCATCCAGGCCGCGGGCGTGACGCCACATCTCAACGCCGTGCTTGCCGAAGCGCGCCGCCAGGTCTGCCTGAGGCCAGGCCGCCAGCTCACCGATAGTGTGAATGCCGAGTTCATCCAGGCGCTCAGCCGTCTTGGGGCCAACGCCCCACAACATTTCAACCGGCAGCTCTGCCAGGAATTCGGCTTCCTTGCCGGGGGGAACCACCGTCAGGGCGAATGGCGGCCCGGCGCCACGGGCCCGGATCTTGCCGACATCGGTGGCGATCTTGGCGACCAGTTTATTGCCGGCCAGCCCGAGCGAGCTGGGCAGCCCCAGTTCGTCCCGGATACCGGCCTGCAGGCGCCGGGCGATCACGAGCGGATCTTCCGCCAGCTCACTGACATCCACGAATGCTTCATCGATGGAAATTTGCTCGACCAGGGGCGTCAGGGCGCGCAGACGAGCCATCACCTGGCGGGAAACCTCGCTGTAGACCCGGTGGCGGGAGCCGACGATCACCAGATCCGGGCACAGCCGCAGGGCGCGCGCCATCGGCATGGCCGAGCGCACCCCGAACTGGCGGGCGGCGTACGAACAGGAGGCCACCACCCCGCGCTGCTCCGGCCGGCCGCCGACCGCAAAAGGCTTGCCGGCCAGGTTGGGATCGCGCTGCTCTTCCACTGCGCAGAAGAACGCGTCCAGGTCCAGGTGGATGATCCGCCGCCCCGGGTCGCTCAAGGCTGCTTCTCCGAAAAACCTGCCGCCAGGTTGATTGTGCTGTTTTTAAAACCAGGCGCACAGTCCGGAGCGGCGGCCCGGTAACTCTCTCGTCCGGGCAAAACCAGGTTCGGGTCGCCCTGCCCGGCGGTCACCTGGCTCAACTGAGGGTATTGGTCGGCCAGCAGGGTCAAAAACGCCCGGCTGACCGGTTTCAGGGCTCCGCCGCTGGCCCACACCAGCTTGAGCGTCCGGCGCAGATCCAGCCCTTCGATCGGCAGGCTGTGCAGGCGCGCTCCAGCCTGCTCCTGCCCCAGGCCCCATTCCGCCAGGATGGTGAACCCCAGCCCGGAGGCCACCACCTGCCGGATCGATTCCGGGTTGTCGAACTCGGCTACCATTTGGGGCTGGATCCCGTACTGGTGAAAGATCTGATCGGTCCAGCTGCGGGTCTGGCTGCCTTGCGGCCGGCTGATATAAGCCTGTCCATCCAGATCGTGCAGCCGGACCGTATCCCGTCCGGCCCATGGGTGCTTCTCGCCGACGACCACGAACAGGCGAATTTCCTGCAGCATGATGGCATTGATCGCCGGTTCGAGCTGCAGCTCGCCTTCCACGAAGGCCAGGTCGAGCTTGCCGTCCACCAATCCCTTGAGCAAACCCGAAGTGGTATCAGTTTGCAGCGAGATCGCCAAACCGCCGAAGCGCTGGTGAAAACGCTGGATCCAGCCCGGCAGCAGGTAAACGCTGGCCCCCGGCGTGCCGCCCAGCGCAAGCTGGCCGCTGTCCAGCTGTTCGAATTGCTGCACGGCCCCTTCAGCCTCTGACACCAATCGCAGGATGCAGCGGGTGTAATCCAGCAGGATCTCGCCAGCCGGGGTCAGGCTCACGCCGCGCGGCCCGCGTTCAAACAGGGTCGCCTGCAGGCCTTGTTCCAGGTCGCGCATATGCTGGCTGATAGCCGGCTGGGTCAGGCTCATCCGCCCGGCAGCCTGGCTGAAACTGCCCTCGATCGCCACGGCGTTGAAGATTTCCAGTTTGTATAGACTTAACAATTTCGCCTTCCTTGGCCTGCAACCCAAGCCCGAGAATTTTTATGCAGCACCGTGGGTAGCCGCATCTTAAGTGACTGTTCCGGTTCGTATTGTCTCTGCAAGATCTTGATAATGACACCAGCGTCATCTGAAGCGTAGATGACATCAGCTGCATCCTACTCATCCAGGAGATTTCAGGTGGCAAGGAGTCCTTTATCTCGGTTCCCTGCTCCCACCCCCGGCCGGATTGCAAACTTCGCAATCCGGCCATCAGCGGCGTCCCCTCCCTCATCCCATCGCCATCGGGACCAGGGAGGGGACGCCGCTAAACCCGGTGATTCCGCCCAAGAAGCCGTTCTACACGATGCATACCTCCATTGGTAGCAGGCGATTCTTCGATGCATTTGTCCTTGAACATGGATTGCATCGTCGACACCTGGTAAGCTTTGCAGATCTTGGATGCTTCCATCGCTCTTGTGTCGGAAGGATTGACCCATGCAAACCAGATCGGCATCGAAGAAACGCCGGCAGGCTCAGTACCGAATAAGCCCAGGTTGATTTCTGGCCCAATACCAGCGTGCCTTAGCGGCACCCCCGCCCTGGCGCCCGTTGCGATTGGGGCATAGGGCGGGGGTGCCGCTGACGGGCGGACGTTCTTTGTCCGCCGGGGGTGGGTAGGGGAAAGGTCAATATTTGCCAGCCACACGGACTGCCAACCAGTTATAAACTTTTCTTATATCTATTATAAAAGATTGCCAAGTTGTCAGGAGGTCTATTTTCCGATAAAATATAGCTAGTGAAGGAATAAGATAAGTTTTACCAGTTTTGACTAAAATCGCTTTTATCGAGCGAGAGGATGGGAAATATGTATTCGCAGCAGTTTTTTATCGAAGGCCTGGGATGCGCCTCCTACCTGATCGGGTGTGAAGCAGCCGGGGTGGCAGCTGTGATCGACCCGGATCGCGACGTTCAGAAATATTTGCAAGCTGCCGCCGGACGCGACCTGACCATCACCCACATTATTGAGACTCACTTGCACGCCGACCACGTTTCCGGCAATACCGAACTGGCCGCCCGCACCGGGGCAAAAATCTACCTGCACACCGATGCTCAAGCCGGATACGAGCACCAGCCGCTGAAACACGGCGACGTCTTGAAATTGGGCAACGTCCGCCTGGATGTGCTCGCCACCCCAGGGCACACCCCGGACAGCATCTCTCTGCTGGTCAGCGACACGACCCGCTCGGAGGAGCCCTGGCTGGCCCTGACCGGCGACACCCTGTTCGTCGGCGATATCGGCCGGCCCGACCTGGTGGGGTTGGACGCCGCCCGCGAGCTGGCCGGCTCGATGTACACCAGCCTGTTCGACAAGCTCCTGCCCCACGAAGATGGGCTGCTGATCTTCCCCGGCCATGGCGCCGGTTCTCTGTGCGGCAAAGCGATTGGTTCAATGCGCAGCACCACCCTGGGCTATGAACGCCACAACAACCCGGCTTTGCAGCCCCGCGGACGCGAGGAATTCATTGAATTCGCCACCTCCAACCTGCCGGAACAGCCGGGCAATCACCAGCGCATCAAGCAGATCAACCGCAACGGCCCGGCTGTCCTGGGCGACATTCAGCCCAAACCGCTGAGCATCCGGGAGGCCATCCCCTACTTCCAGCGCGGCGCCGGGATGCTGGACACTCGCTCGAAGGAAAGCTACGTGGCCAAACACGTGCCTGGAGCCGTCCACCTGGAGGCCAACAGCCAGCTCAGCAACCGGATCGGTTTTGTTTTCCCGCCGGACGTCCCGATCGTCTTACTGATCGAAAACCCGGCCGATTATCGCCAGATCGTATACAGCCTGGCGCGGGTCGGCTATGAAAAAGTGGTCGGTTACCTGTCTGAAAGCCTGGACGCCTGGCAGGCGATGGGCCTGCCGGTTGCCAGCGGCGATATCCAGGACCTGACCTCGCAGGAACTCCGCGAGCTGATGATTAACGGCAACGGCAACCGGCCGGTAATCCTGGATGTGCGCGAACCCTGGGAGTACCAGCAGGGCCACCTGCCCGGTGCGGTCCTGATCCCGCTGGGCCAGCTCGCCAGCCGGGTCAATGAGCTCGACCCTTCCAAGCCGGTCGCGGTGGTGTGCCATTCGGGCAACCGCAGCCAATCCGGCGCAGCGGTGCTTGGCCAGAACCAGTTCAAAACCATTTATAATCTGGTCGGCGGCACCGCCGACTGGGCCCGCCAGGGCCTGCCGCTCGAACGCTGATTCTGGTGCAACTGCCCAGACAACGCCTGGATTTTGTGGCGAAACAGGTGTGCATGGAGCGTAAGCCCTATGCACACCTGTTTCGCCCTACTTTGAAAGGACCTTAACCATGACCAAATCCAAACCCTCCGGCCGTAAGGCCAGCGGACGCCAGAACACCGCTCGCAAGACCAACGTCTCTGCCAGCCGCAAGCAGCCCAACTTGCTCCTGATTGGAGGCGGCTTACTCCTGATTGTTGCGCTGGTCGCAGCCGCGGCCCTGTTCTTGCGCCAGCCGGCTCCTACCGCCGCAGTCAGCGGATCAAGCCTGCCCGAAGAGGTCAGTGTGGCCGAAGCAGCCAGCCTGCGGGATCAGGGCGCTTACATCCTGGATGTGCGTACTCCGGAAGAATGGGCTGAATTTCACATCCCCGGCTCGACCCTGATCCCGGTGGATGAACTCGAATCGCGGGTCAATGAAGTCCCACACGATCAGCAAGTAGTGGTCGTTTGCCGCTCGGGCAACCGCAGCGCCGTCGGCCGGGACATCCTCAAACAGGCCAGCTTCGAGGCCGTCACCAGCATGGCCGGCGGGCTGAATGCCTGGCGAGCCGATGGGTTGGAAACGGTCGAGGGGCAATAAAAACCATCTGCAGCCCTGCTTGGCAGTGAACTGGTCTTTTTGGCCGCATGCCGGGCCAGCACTGCAAATCCTTTCTAGATATTCCATATGAAATCCTCCCCTGCTCTCGCAACGCCCCATACCCCAGGAGCGAAGATACCCGGCAGCCTGAAGCGCTGGCTGCCGGCGCTTGATTGGGCTGCCCATTACCGGCGGGCTGATCTGCCCGGCGATTTGATGGCCGGCCTGGTGGTGGCGATCATGCTCGTTCCTCAGGGGATGGCTTACGCCCTGCTGGCCGGGCTCCCGCCGCAGGTTGGGCTGTACACCAGCATCGTGCCCCTGATCCTGTACGGGCTGCTGGGCACCAGCGGCTCGCTGGCGGTCGGCCCGGTGGCTTTGACTTCCTTACTGGTGGCTTCCGCCGTCAGCCCGCTGGCGGAACAGGGCAGCCCGGACTATTTGCTGTATGCCCTGGCGCTGGCGCTGCTGGTTGGCCTGATCCAACTGTTAATGGGCCTGGTACGGCTCGGCACGCTGGTGGATTTCATCAGCCATCCGGTCCTGTCTGGCTTCACCAGCGCGGCCGCATTGATGATCGGTTTCAGCCAGTTCAAATACCTGCTCGGCCTGAATATTTCCAGCCAGGCCAAATTACCGGAAATCGCAGCCTATATTACATCCCACCTGGCCGAAGCCAACTGGGTCGCCCTGGCAATCGGTCTGGGCGCCATCGTCACCCTGTTATTCTTCAAGCTCAGCCTGGCCCGCTGGCTGGAAACCTGGAACGTGCCAGACGGCTGGCGAGTGCCCATCACCAAGGGCGGGCCATTGATCGTGGTGCTGGCCGGAATTCTGCTGGTCTGGACGCTGCGCTTAGATCTCCGTTCCGGAGTCCAGGTAGTTGGGTCGATCCCTTCCGGTCTGCCCGGATTCAGCCTGCCGTCCTTTAATCTTGAAACCCTGCGGACCCTGCTGCCATCGGCTTTGACGATCAGCCTGATCGCCTTTCTCGAATCGATCTCGGTCGCCAAGTCGCTGGCGGCCAAAAAACTGGCCGATAAAGGCGAGCAGCCAGGCCGGCGCGAGAAAGTGGACGCCAACCAGGAACTGGTCGCCCTGGGCGCTGCCAACCTGGGGGCAGCCTTCAGCGGGGGCTACCCGGTCGCCGGCGGTTTTGCCCGCTCAAGCGTTAATTACACGGTCGGCGCTCGCACCGGGCTGGCTTCCATCGTTACCGCAATCTTCGTCTCCCTGACCCTGCTATTTTTCATGCCGCTGTTCACCTTCCTGCCAAAAGCAATCCTGGGCGCCATCATCGTGGTGGCGGTCCTCAACCTGATCGATCTGGATACCCTCAAAACGGTCTGGCGGTATAACCGGGCCGACGCACTCTCCCTGGCCGTGACCTTTTTCGGGGTGCTGGTCTTTTCGATTGAAATAGGCATTGTGGTCGGGGTGATCGCCACGCTGGGCTTATACCTGTGGCGCACCAGCCGCCCGCACATGGCCGTCGTTGGGCGGGTGGGTGAAAGCGAGCATTTCCGCAATGTGCTCCGCCATCCGGTCCACACCTGCCAGCATGTCCTGGCATTACGGGTAGACGAAAGCCTGTACTTTGCCAATACTCAGTACCTGGAAACAGCCATCATCAATGCCCTGGCCGAAAATCCCCAGATCCGCGATCTGGTGCTGATCTGTTCGGCGATCAATTTTATCGACGCCAGCGCCCTGGAAACCCTGGAGAGGCTGGTCACCGAACTGAAGCAGGCCGGCGTTGTCTTCCACCTGGCGGAGGTCAAAGGCCCGGTGATGGACCGGCTGGAGCGGATCGGTTTCATCGATCGCATCGGCCGGGAACACGTTTACCTTTCGACCCACCAGGCCATGCAAGCTCTTACTTGCTGCTAGTATTCATACGATGAATTATGCCGAAAATAGATGGATGTGGCGGTCAGCTGACCGCCACATCCATCTATTTTCGGATATTTTTCTTTCGGTCTTCTCGGGAGAAGACCGAACCGATTACAATACGCTTATGGATGATTATTTACTCCCCGCTCGGGAAACCCGGGCCGAAATCCTGGTGGTCAACTCGCGATTCATCGCCAGCGCCGCACCGGCTGAAAGCGTTGAAGCCGCCCGGGAATTCATCGCCCGCATCCGGGCTGAATTCGCCGATGCCAGTCACAACGTACCGGCTTTTGTGATCGGCCATGGCAATTCGGTGACCACCCATTGCAATGACGACGGCGAGCCTTCCGGTACAGCCGGCCGACCAGCCCTGGCTGTTTTGAGCGGCAGCGGCCTGGGAGACGTGGTCGTGGTGGTCACCCGCTATTTCGGCGGCACCAAGCTGGGCACCGGCGGCCTGGTGCGGGCCTACAGCGATGCCGTTCGGGCCGTGCTGGAAGTCCTGCCGCTCGCCCGCCGGGTCCCGACCCACACGGCCATGCTGGTGATCCCTTACAACTGGTTCGAGCGTCTCAAGCTGTTGGTGGAGGCTCACCAGGGGGAAATCCTCGACCAGGAGTTCGCCGCCGACGTAACCCTGACCATGCAATTCCCGGTTGATTCCTACCAGGCTTTCTGCCAGGCCTTGACCGAAGCTTCCAATGCCAGCCTGGCGCCCGAGATCATTGAAACCAGGGATGAACTCATCCCAGTCTCCAATCGCAGATAATAAAGATATGTCAAAATAGGGATGGGAGTTCGAGACAAAATTACCACGGTAAGGTGCTGTGGTACCCGTGGGCGTTTGCCTGCGCTGACCGCTTATTTTTACTCTACTACCCGATCTCGATGATATAATGAAAGCGTGGTTTCATCCAGCAGGAGACCAGGTGTATGTCCCCCAGTTCTTCAACCCAATCCAACCTACACGGCTGGACCGTGACGATCTCCCGTCAAATGGGCAGCCAGGGGATGGAGGTCGCCCAGGCCGCGGCTGACACGCTCCATTTTCGCCGCATCCGTCAGGAGTTAATTCGGGCCGCGGCCAAACGCGCCGGCACGCCTGAAATGGCCCTGGCGTTCATCGATGATTTGGGGCTGTTGGATGTCTGCCCTGCGCCTGAAACCTGCCTGGCTTTCCGCACAGCCATCTCGGAATTGATGCATGCTTATGCCAACTCGGGGGGCGTAGTGATTGTCGGCCGCGCCGGGCAGGTTATCTTGAGGGGCCACCCCCGGGCCTTACATGTGCGCGTTATCTCCCCGCTTGAAGTCCGGATCGAGCGGGTAGCAGCGGCTCAAGGTATCCATGCCACCGCTGCCCGCGCCCAGATCGAGGCTTCCGACCACAGCCGTAAAACCTACCTGCGCCGTTTTTACCAGGTACACTGGTCTGATCCCGGTCTTTATCACCTGGTCATCAATACCGCCCGCTATACGCCGGAGCAGGCCGCCCGCCTGATCCAGGCAGCCTTGCTGGAGCTCCAGTCGGCTGCTTCACTATCTGAAAACAGCAGGAGTATTTCTTGAGTTCCACCCCCACCACAGCCATCAAGTTTTCCCATCCACTGGAGGAGCAATTCGCCCGCATCCTGGATTATTATGGGATCGAATGGGAATACGAGCCGCGCACTTTCGACCTGGAATGGGACGAATCCGGCCGGGTCTCGCTGGCATTCTCGCCGGACTTTTACCTGCCTCAACAGGATCTATACATCGAATTAACCACGCTGCGGCCATCCCTGGCAACCATTAAGAACCGTAAACTCCGCTTGATGGAAGAACTTTACCCGGAAATCAATATCAAGCTGTTCAAGCGATCGGATATGCGCAATCTGATGGTGAAATTCGGCCTGTACGACGAAGCTACCCGCATTCAGGGCACGGCCGCCCAGGAGCCGATCCATGACGGATGACTGGCTGGAACGCTACCCGGAGCTGGCCGCAGATGTGAGTGAGGTATTATTCACCCCGGAAGCGATCCAAAACCGGATCGCCGAGATGGGCGCTGCCATCAGCCGGGATTATCAGGGCCGCAGCCCGGTCTTCGTTGGCGTGCTGAAGGGTGTGTTGTTCTTCATGGCCGACCTGCTGCGCCAGGTGCCGTTGCCGCTCGAAGTCGATTTCCTGGCGGTTTCAAACTATTCGCCTGAAACCCGCGATCAAGGTTTGGTTCGTTTGATGAAGGACCTGGAAATCCCCCTGACCGGTCGGCATGTGATCTTCGTCGAAGACGTGATCGACACCGGATTAACCCTCAATTACCTGTTAAGGATCCTGCGATCCCAGCAGCCGGCCAGCCTGGAAGTCTGTGTGCTTTTCAACAAGGCCCGCCACCGCCTGATCGAAATCCCCATCAAGTACAAAGGCTTCGATCTTCCCGATAAATTTGTGGTTGGTTATGGTCTCGACCACCGCGAAAAATACCGCAACCTGCCATTCGTCGGCTTGCTCAAAGCCGATGCGATTCTCAACAACGCCAGCTGATGGCAACCACTTGAGATAAACCCACCAGGAGAAAAATATCGAAAAACAGGTCTGCTGACCGGTGGGTAAGACTGCAGTAAACCGCGGTTGACTACGCCCCAGGGGGCAGGAGTTAACACAAAATTTAGGGCTCGCAGGGCGGATTCGCCCTGCGAGCCCTAAATTTTGTCTTCTTTTGCGTCCCAGGTGCGAAGCACCGAGGGAAATTCACAATGACCGCCCGTTGGCAGTTAAAAATGAAGCTGGCGGAAGAGCCTGATCAGCTTAACTTCCGCCAGCCTCCCATTATGTTTTCCACCCTGGGATAGTCCATTATTCAAAAACAAAAGCAGGGGTTCCAAGTAACCTTCAACTGATCCGCTGTTCCGTCCGATATTTCTTTCCTTCTCTTCGCTTGCTCAACCGAGAAGTCATTTTGAAATATCTTCTTCTGGAACACTTTCACGCACACATCGATTTCAGGTCCTTTGGATATTCTTCTGAAATAAATCTTCTGAATTTCCTTTTTAAGCCTGGTCGAAGCTCCGTGCTGAGAAAATGCTCTTGTATTCGCTCTATCGGTTTCTCCTTGCAGATCGCTCTGCAGTACAATTCCGTAGATTATCGATACAAGCCAGCAGCGTGGTCGTTAGCCAATTTCTCGGAACTCCCTGCTACAATTAGTATAGACAACTTGGGCACAAAAGTCAAGTAGAACATAGCAACCATCACGAAACGTTAATATTTCCGAATGCAAAAATGCTACGACAATAGATTTTGATTGCAACCACTCATTAAGGTTATGCCCTTTCCTTCCATTCCCAGAAACCCACAAGACTTCATGCAACGATTACAATAATTGGACGTAGAATAAGTCAGAAAGGAATCGCACACCTATGGCCTTTGCAACACCAAGAGAAACCCGATTGGCAGCCTCCCGCCGGATTTGTTCCGGTCGATTCGGCCCTGGCTGGTATCAGCGTGTACGCCCCCGTCCCGGAAGAAACCACTCCGGAAACCCCTCAATCGTATAAATGTCCAAATTGTGGCGCCTCGATCAGTTACGATGTGGCTGCCGGCGGGGTCGCCTGTGAATACTGCGGCTATGTCGCCGAGACCAACACTCAAATTATTGGCAGGCAGGCAGAAGAATTCGAATTTAAACTGGACACCTTGCAGAAATCCGAGCAGGGTTGGGGCATCGATCGCCAGGAATTACACTGCGATTCGTGCGGCGCCAATCTTTCGATTGAACCCGGTGCACTGACTGCCACCTGCCCCTTCTGCGCCTCCAACCGTGTCAATATACGCCAGGCGCCTGACGACATCTTGCGGCCACGCTTCCTGATCCCTTTCAAGTTACAAGTTGAGGATGTCCGCAAGCGCGCCCTGGAATGGCTTGGCAAAGGCTGGTTCCACCCGGATGAATTGCGTGGTTCGGCCGTGATCGAGCGCTTCACCGGAATTTACCTGCCGTTTTGGACCTTCGACGCCGATATTCGCTCCACCTGGCGCGCCCAGGTGGGTTACGAACGCCAGGAAAGTTATTACGATGCCAGCGACAAAAGCTGGAAGACCCGCACGGTCATCGATTGGCGTTGGGAAGATGGCCAGGTCAGCATCCATAACGACGATTTACTCGTGATTGGCACCGCCCGACTCAGTCACCTGATCCTGCAGCGGCTTTATCCATTCAACCTGAATGAATTATCCGCATACAGCCCGGACTTTCTGGCCGGCTGGCAGGCCCAGACTTACGATATCGCCCTGCCGGAGGCCTGGGAATCCGGCAAGACCATTTTACGCGAGCGCGCCAAAAAAGCCTGCTATCAGGATATTCCCAGCTCGCACGTGCGCAATTTCAGCATGACTGCCGACTTTGCCAACGAAGTCTGGCGCTTTGTGCTGTTACCGGTATACGTGGCGGCGTATCGCTTCCAGGGCAAGGTTTTTCAAGTCATGGCCAACGGCCAGACCGGGGTAATCGCCGGTCAAAAACCGGTCGCCTGGTGGAAGGTCTGGTTGGCGATTGCCGGTTTACTCTCACCCGGAGTGCTGCTGGGGTTGATCAGCCTGCCGCTGATGCTGCTCGGGGGAGTTGGGCTGCTGCCGTTGATCCTGGGAGTCGTGTTGCTGGTCATCGGCGGCATCATTGCATTCAATATCTACCGCCAGGCGGTCGCCTCGGAGGCATCCTGATGAGCGCTATAAACTTACCCGATTCTGAGATCCTGGAGAGCCAGCAATCTACCTGGCAAACCGAGCTGCAGCCGGCCGGCTGCCCCCACTGCTCGCAGGCATTTCTGGTTGAATCCCAGCGGATAGGACTGACCTGTCCCGCCTGCGGGCTCGGTAAGCTCGAGCAGCAGCCAGCGCGCCTGCGCCCGGAACCGCCCGAATTGGTAATCCCTTTCAGCCAGCAAGGCCTGAATCTAAACGCCTTATATGAGCGCTTCACCCAAGGCGTCTGGCTGCGCCCTGATGATTTCAATTCACAGAATTTGCTGCGCCGTTCAACCCCGCTGTACTGGCCAATGTGGTTGGTGGATAGCCAGGTGGTGGGCAGCTGGCAGGCAGAGATCGGCTATGATTACGAAGTCGAAAGCTCACAGGATTCTTACGCCGGTGGGCAATGGCGCTCCAAAAAGGTCGTCGAAACCCGCATCCGCTGGGAGCCGCGCCTGGGCCAGATCGAGCACCATTTTGATAACATCAGCGCGCCAGCCCTGAGCGACAACGAACGCCTGGCCCGCATCCTCGGACCGTATCGACCCGAAGACGCCCAGGCGTACCAGCCGCAGCATCTGGCTGGCAGTATCGTGCGCATCCCCGATCTTCCACCGGAAAGCGCCTGGCCCCTGGCTCAAAGCCGGCTGGATCAGCAAGCCGGGCAGTTATGCCAGCAGGCCGCCCAGGGACAACATAACCGCAATTTCCAAATCAAGGCTGAATACAAAGACTTGAACTGGACCCAACTGTTGCAGCCGTTGTATGTCAGCTACTACACAGACGACCAGGGCCAACCCCAGTTTGTTTACATCAACCCTCAAACCGGTCAGATCGGCGGACGGCGATTGGCTTCTCAACGCAAGGGCTGGCGCTGGGCCGGCATCAGTCTTGGCCTGGCGCTGTTGGCTCTGATTATCGGCCTGATCGCCTTCGCAGCCAGCCCGATGCTGCCGCCCCTCAGCCTGCTGGGTATTTTGGCCTCAGCCGCCGCCCTGGCGCTTGGCATCTTCGCCATCGTGCCGGCGGTCTGGCCCTGGCAGTGGAACCGCCAACAGCAGGCTCCCAAAGTCTTTCGCAATTAATCCAGGTCAGGCTTGAGTTTGAAATACTGTCGAAAAAGGCGTGGGTGGAGCATGATCCCGGGAGCATGCAAATGTTGTAGAAGTAAAATGTGGTGTTCGGTTCGGGCGGTTTGAGCCGCCCGAACCGAACACCACAATCTATAAATTTTAAGTGCTCCCATGAGCCCCACGCCCGCCTTTTTCGCCACAAATGGTTGAATTTTAAAATATCAATCGCAGGCCTAAAATCACCAGAACGACCAGCACGATTTTTCGGAATCGCTCCGGGTCCAGGAAACGGTCCAGGCTGGTCCCCAACAGGGACCCGACCACCAGCCCCGGCAGGCAGATCCAGAAATTACCCCAGACCGCCGGGGTCAGATTGTGGCTCAGGAAATGTCCAACCAGGGTAAAAAAGGAACTGAACACGAAAAAACCCTGCAGATTGGCTTTGAATTCCAGCGTTGGCCAGCGCCGGGCGGTGCCATACAGAATCACCGGCGGACCGGAAACATTATAGGCGCCCCCCAATAAGCCCGCCAGAAAACCGGCGCCATATCGCCAACGCCGCTGCTCCAATTTGGGTAATTGCAAACCGGATAAGGCATACAGCGCGTATGCGACGATCAGGCTTCCCAGCACGGTCAAAACCAGGTTTTCATCCACCCGTTTAAGAAACAGCAAGCCAAAGGGGATCCCGATGATCGCAGCCGCCAGGATGGGCCAGACCGTTTTTACATTCAACGACTGGCGGTAGCGGATTATCATATAAATTTCGAATATCTCAGTGATCAGCGCCACCAGCGGAGTTGCCACCTGGATGCCAACCAGGTCCGGCAACAAGGCCATCGCGATCATCGCCGAGCCGAAACCGGTAATTCCCTGCGTAAAGGTAGCCAGGAATATCGCCAGGTTGATCCAGATCGAAAGCGTCATGCTGCTCATCTCCTCACAGGTTACAACCGGCTGATTATACAAGAGATTATCCCTTAGTGATGGTATCATTCCTATGCAGCGGATAAACCTCGACCTAATTTATCGATCAAAAGCATGGCAATTCCCATCACCAAAACCAAGCTGACCCCTCCCCGCCGACGGAAAGATTTGCTCAGCCGCAAGCGGTTGTTGCAGCAGATGGACGGTTACAGCGATAACCGGCTGATCATTTTGGCGGCTCCGGCCGGTTACGGAAAAACGACCCTGTTGGTGGATTATCTCCACCACACCAACCTGCCAGCTGCCTGGCTGTCGCTTGATTCCCTCGATAAAAACCCCCAGCGTTTTCTGGCTTACATGGCGGCCGCGCTTCAGCAGGCTTTTCCCTTGTTTGGAAATCAGGCCAGCGGCGCTCTCGACCGGGCTGTGATCGATCTGGAAGAGATCGTCCCGGCGTTTGTCAATGACATCTACGCTCACATCAAAGCTGATTTTCTGCTGGTGTTGGACGATTTTCACCTGGTCGCCGAAAACGAGATCGTTGAACGCTTCGTCAACCGGTTCATTCAGGAAGTCGACGACCACTGCCACCTGATTCTGGCCTCCCGTTCCCTGCTGACCCTGCCCGATCTGCCCTTGATGGTTGCCCGCCAGCAGGTAGCCGGATTGAGCTTTGAGGAGCTGGCCTTTGAGCCGTCCGAAATCCAGGCATTGATCCTCCAGAACTATCAGATGACGATCTCCGCGGACGCTGCTGCAGAACTGGTCCAGGAAACCGAGGGTTGGATTACCGGACTGGTGCTCTCCGCACAAACCATGTGGCAGGGTATGACCCGCCAGGTCCAGGCTGCTAAAGTGTCCGGGGTGGGACTGTATGAATACCTGATGCAGCAGGTGCTTGACCAGCAAGAACCGGAAGTGCAGATGTTTTTGCTGCGCACTTCGTTCCTGGAGGAGTTCGACCCGGATTTATGCCGGGACGTGTTTGGCGATGGGCAGGATTGGGATCGTCTGAGGGAGTCTGCCCTGGGCGGCAATTTGTTCATCCAGCCAATCGGTGACGAGGGGCGTTGGGTTCGCTACCACCATCTCTTCCGGGACTTTTTGCAAAGCCATTACCGCCAGGAGCATCCGCAGGAAGCCGACCAGATCTTACGCCTGGCCGCCCGGGCATACACGCGCCGGGAAGAATGGGAAAAAGCCTACGCCATCTACCGCCGCCTGGATGATAGGGCCGGACAGTTGGATCTGATCGAAAAAGCCGGTTCAGCCTTTCTGGGGGGCGGGCGCCTGACGATCCTGGCAGATTGGATCGATATGCTGCCCAGCGAAGTGCTGGCGGGCCGGCCCGCAATCCGGTCATTGCGCGGCGCGGTCCAGGTCATGCAGGGCAAAATTGGTCTCGGGTTGAAAACCCTCAGCAAGGTCATCAACGAACTGCAAGAATCACGTCCCAGCCAGGATCAGGTGGACCAGGTCCTGCTGGCCCGCAGTCTGGCACGCCGCTCAGTCGCCTATCGCTTCACCGGGAAGTATAAACAGGCCATTGCAGACGCCCGGCTGGCTTTGGATCTGGTTGATGGCCTGCCTGATCAAGATCACCTGCGGGCAGAGGCGTATAAATCGATCGGGCTGAGTCAACACGCCAACGGCCAGGTTGTGCTGGCAATCGAAAATCTCGCCGCCGCGCTGCAGCGTTTCCAGTCCGTTCAGGATCAGGAAAATATCGCTGTGGCCCGCATGGATCTGGGACTGGCATCTATGAGTGCGGCTCGCTACGCCGACGCGCTCGGTCACTACCGCCAGGCCCTGGCATACTGGCAGCAGACCCGCAACCTGGTCAACCAGGCCAACCTGTTCAATAATATGGGGGTGCTTTACCATTTGATCGGAGACTATCAGCGGGCCATCCTTCATTTTGAAGACGGCCTCGACCGGGCGGCCCAATGTGGCTATGCCCGCATGCAGGCTTATCTTTACTGCGGGATTGGTGACCTGTACGGAGATCTGGGCGCAGTTCATGCTGCCCGTCAGGCATACCTGCTGGCCGAAGATCTCGCCAACCAGTTGGGTTACCAATTCCTGCTGATCTATATCGGGTTAGCAAGCGCCGATCAGGCTCGCCGGCAGCAGGATCTTCAGCTGGCCAGACTGCTGTTGAAAAAAGTCGATTCCCTGCTTGAGGCCAGCGGCTCGCCCGCCGACCGGGCCGCCTGGCACCTTCAGCACGGCTTGCTGAAGCTGGCGGAGGCTGAACCGGTAGCTGCCATCGACGATTTGAAATACGCCAGCTGGTATTACACCGAATCCGGCCAGCGGATCGAAGCCTCGCAGGCTTTGCTTTCTCTGGCAGTCGCGCGCTATCGCAGCCAGGATATCGACCAGGCCTGGCAGGATTTTGAGCGCTGTGTCCTGACGACCCGGGGCGTCCAGAACCGCCAGAAGCTGATCCTGGCAGCTCTGGAATTTGAAGCGTTTCTCGAGACCGCCAGCCGGGAAACGATCATCGCCAGTCCGGCTGCTGAATTATTGCAGGCAGCCCGGTCTTACCGCCAGAATTTGCCCGCCCTGCGGCGCATGGTCCGGCCGCACATCCAGACGGTCCATTTCTTACCACCCAGGTTGTCGATCCGAACCCTGGGCGGCGCCTACGTGGAGATCGATGGACAGCCCCTCAGCGCAACGGAATGGCAGCCCCAGGTGCGCGAACTCTTCTTTCGCCTGCTCGCCGAGCCGCGCGGTCTGACGCGTGAAGCGATCGGCCTGATGCTGTGGCCGGATATCGCCGGCCGCAGCCTGACGCAGCGGTTTAAGAACGTCATATACAAACTGCGCTCTGTGCTGCCTGATGATACGATCCGCTACGAAGGTGAACGATATCGCTTCAATCCGGATCAGGATTATGTGTATGATGTTGAAGCCTTTCAGGCCTACCTCGGCCTGGCGGACGATCCGGAAACCAGCGCAAGCCAGATCGCCGCGCTGCAGGCCGCGGTCGATATCTACCGCGGTCCGTTTTAATCGATCTGGATGGCGCCTGGGTTGTCCCGGAACGCGAGCGTTTACACACCCTTTTCAACCAGGCCGGCCTCAGGCTGGCCCAACTGCACCTGGAATCCGACGATCCGGAGAGCGCACGGGAAGCCTGTCGACTGGTCCTGGCCCAGGACAAGGCCCAGGAAGAGGCCCACCGTTTGCTGATGCAGGTTTACGCCAACCAGGGGAACCGGGCCGCTGTTATCCGCCAATATGAAAGCTGCCGGCAAGCCCTGATCGAGACGCTGAATACCACCCCTTCCCCGCAAACGGAGCGTCTCTTTCATATTCTGACAGGATAATAATTAAGAACATCTTCTTAACTATTTAGCCCATAACCAGTCAATCGGGGGTAATCCCCTCCAAAAACAGCCGTCTTCAGGCCAAAAGACGGCTGTTTTTGCACTTAAATACGTCCTTTTCGGAGGTAGGTCAAGAGGCAGGCGCTTGAAATAATCAAAGCATTCTAACCGTTTGAGGTTCTCCCCGATGTGGCCCGCAACCTTACCCATCGGTCACAGGGGGCCTCGCTCCAACCCCAAGGAGAATGCGATGAAAAACTCTGTCTCACAAATCAAGCATTTTCTATTCAGCCTGGACCCCAACAAGGTTCGTTGGATCACCGCCTTAGCGACCATCGCCATTGGCATTGTCGGCATCAATAGCCCAGGCGCCGGCAGTGGCATCGGCGGATAGGCCTTTTCGAACGAAGCGCGGTCGGCTTGATCCAGCTTTCAGGAACCATCCCGTATGGCAATCACCTGTGTTCGTACCGCTCAGGTCAGGCAGACGGAAATCAGCCGTCTTTTGACAGCGGCAGTGATCAATCGGAAATTCCGCACGCTGCTGCTTACCAACCCGGCCAGCGCCATCGACCGGGGGTTCCAGGGCGAGCCGTTCCGGCTGGAGCGCGAGGAAAAAGATCTCATCCTGGCAATTCACGCCACTTCGCTGGTGGAATTTGCCCGCCAGCTTACTGGAAGTGCAGAGGTTCCAACCGCTGCGCCTTGCCCCTCCCAGCCCAACCAACTTGAGCGAAAAGCGGGCATTTAGAAAAGGTTTTTCGTACAGATCTAATCAATTGGATGCCTGAATCCGGGCAGGGAAGTGGGCGTGAGGGGAAACGCCCACTTCTTTATCTATATTGCTCTGGCGGGAAGGTTCCAGACGATCCGTAACAGGGCTATTAGAAGGAAGTAGTTTGGTGATTCTCGCTATGTATTTTTCTACAGTCGGCGAGGAAAACGGCGAAAAAGGTGTGCGTGGCGGCATATTCCACCACACCTAATTCGCCTTATTAATTTGGAGAGAACTTTTAAAGCCCTGCCACCGTAAAATAACATCTTGCCTTTTTAGGCCGCATTATGTAATAATGGGGATGCCCCGCTGACCGGTTGCCCCCCTCAACCGGTTGGTGGGGTTCTTTTTCAACCATTCGCGACCAGCCAACAGGAGGGAGTGCTCATGCTCGACTATTCTTTACTGTCATTATCTACCGTGCAGGATATCGCCCGATTGCGCCGCCGGATCGCGGCCAGCGGCCTGCCCGGGAAACAGATCGATCAAAATCTAATTATCGGTACCTGGAATCTGCGCCATTTCGGTGATTTCTATCCGGAGTGGACCGACAATCCTGGCAGCCCCAAGCGCAACTTACGGGCCATGGCCATCATCGCCGAGATTGTCAGGCACATGGACGTGCTTGCGATCCAGGAAGTCAAGCGTGAGCTGAATTGCGTCTACCAGCTTTTAGACTGGCTTGGTCCCGATTGGGGCATGATCGTCACCGATGTGACCGAGGGCGATCCTGGCAACAGCGAACGTCTGGCCTTTATTTACGATAGCAGGCGGGTGAGCCCGTCGGGGCTGGCAGGCGAGATTGTGCTGCCGGCCTCCATCAGCGGTAACCCTGTGATCCAGTTTGCACGTTCACCCTATATGGTCAGCTTCCGTACCGGCCAGGAAAATTTCGTGCTGCTGACCGCCCATATCAAATACGGGAATGTCCCGGAGGATCGCCTGGATGAACTGCGAGGCCTGGCAAATTACATCGCCACCGAGATCCGGGACCGGGCCACCACCAGCCAGCTCGGCGAGAACAATCTGATCGTCCTGGGTGATTTTAACATTGACAAGCGCGGTGATAATCCCCTGTTCCAGGCTTTCATCTCTACTGGATTACAGGTACCGCACCAGTTAGACAATTTAAAAACCACCTATGGTACCGAGCCGAAATATTACGATCAGATCGCCTGGTTTGCCGGAGCGATGAATCTTTTATTGAACAAGGCCGGGAGCATCGACTTCAGCGGCGCAGTCTTTAAGGAGATGAGCCTGCGATCGATGTCCTACCGGGTGTCGGACCATCTGCCGCTGTGGGCGGAATTCAAGATCGATCGCAGTGAGGAGAAAATGGCCGTCACTCTGGGTCTCGATCCGGCGATGCCCGATCCGCTCGACACCGTCCCGAATTGATGGAACAAAAACAGGTGTGACAGCGGGCGATGGCCCGCTACCACACCTGTTTTTTTAAATGGCCTGGTTTTATTCCGGCAAAACCCGGCCTTTGGTTCGCTCCCAAAACTCATCATCTTCCAGGGTTACCACCCGGAAACCTTCAGCGTAAGCCATCTCTTTGCCTTTGGCCCTTTCGGCAGCCCATTCCTTGATCCGTTCTTCCGGGTCCCAATCTTTCATCTGGCTCTTGTGCGCCCGCAACGCCGCCACCTTCAGATCGATCGTCGATTCGATATTGACGTATACGTCTGGCTCTCCCCAGGTGGTAACATAAACTTTACGCACTTTGTGAGCACTCAGCCCTTCCTGTTCAAATTCTTCGAACAGGTTCGGCTGGCCAGCAGCCGGAAAGGTGGCATCCAGGGCTGCGGTCGCCGCCGCCCGGTGATCGGGGTGATTGATGTAATCGCCGCGTGACCAGACCACAGTCGGATCCCCGGTAATAATCACTTCGGGTTTAAAGCGCCGGATTTCACGCACCAGCCGTTTGCGCAGTGCCAGGGTTGGCTCCAGCAATCCATCCGGTTCCCGCAGGAAAACAATCTCGGCCGCGCCAATGATCCGGGCGGCTTCCCTGGCTTCAGCCTCCCGGATTTGAGCGGCCTTTTCATGGGTCATCCCGGGTTCGGCGATGCCTACATCACCACTGGTGCACAAAACTTCTGAGACCCGGCAGCCCGCCTGGGCCCACCGCGCCAGCGTCCCGGCACAGCTGAAATCGATGTCATCCGGGTGGGCGACGATGGCCATAGCGCTCTCGGGCACAAAAACATGATTGTTATCGTTCTGGTCCATTACAATTCCTCCATACTATTCAATCAAGCCAACCGGCTCACAGTGCGCCCCGGGTTAAGGACGCCAGTCAATAAAAATTTTCGGATTAGTACTTAACGTGAGTACGGGACAACTCAAACCCGACGAAGGAATGGTTTGTTGAGATCATTTTTTTGGCGTAAAGCGCCAAAAAAATGATCTCAACATCCCCTTATCGAGTTTAGAGTCGCGTATCTCGCATTCAGGTTACTTATTAAACCGACAGGGCCTCTTTGGCTTTCTTGGTCTGCTTGCCACGCTCCTCGGAATCCAGGATGCGCTTGCGGATCCGGTAATTGGCCGGCGTAACCTCTAAGAGTTCATCTTCGGCCAGGTACTCGATGGCTTCATCCAGGCTCATCTGGCGCGGCGGCGTCAGGCGGATATCGATATCCCGGTTGGATTGGCGCATATTGGTCAGGTGTTTCTTCTTGCAAACGTTGACTGTCAGATCGCCAGGTCGTTGGTGTTCACCGACTACCATGCCCTCGTACACATCCACACCTGGACCGTAAAACAACATGCCGCGCTCTTCGGCGTTTTTTAGCCCAAAGGTCGAGGTCACCCCGGTCTCCCAGGAAACCAGCGAGCCGGTCGAGCGCGAAGACATCGCTCCGGTCATCGGCAGATAACCGTGGAATAGTGTATGCATCACGCCCATCCCCCGGGTAGCTGTCAGGAACTGGTAGCGGAAACCCAGCAAACCGCGGGTTGGCACCAGGTAAGTGATGCGCACGCTGTTTTCGTTGGTATCGATCATATCCAGCATCTGGCCGCGCCGTCCACCGAGCATTTCAACCACCACCCCAACCGTCTCGGGGCTGGTCTCAATGTGGACTTCCTCAAACGGCTCCAGCAGTTCGCCCGACTTCGCTTTCCTTGAAAATCACTTCCGGCCGGGAAACCTGAAATTCGTAGCCTTCCCGCCGCATGGTCTCGATCAGGATCGCCAAATGCAGCTCGCCCCGGCCGGAAACCAGGAAGGTATCGGCGCTGTCGGTCTCGGCCACTCGCAGAGCCACGTTTTGGCGCAGTTCATCAAATAAACGTTCCCGCAATTTGCGGGAAGTGCCCCAACGTCCTTCCCGCCCGGAAAACGGCGAGGTGTTCACCCCGAAGCTCATCCGCACAGTCGGCTCTTCGACATGAATGGGCTGCAGAGCGCGAGGCTCTTCCGGGTCGGCCAGGGTTTCCCCAATGGCGATCCCTTCCAGACCGGCCAGCGCAACGATCTCGCCAGCTTTAGCCTGCTCGACTTCGACCCGCTCGAGACCGGAATGGACGTACAGGTAGCGCGCCCGCTCCGGGACAATCTCACCGTCCAGCTTCATGCGCGCCACGCTCTGGCCGGCGCTGATCGATCCGGCAAAGACCCGTCCTACCGCAGTCACGCCGCGGTATTCGTCATAACCCAGGGTGGTGACCAGCAGCTGCAGCGGCGCGTCGACATCCACGACCGGCGCCGGGATATGGCGCAGAATTGCCTTAAACAGGGGCTGCAGATCGGGACCCAGTTCCGGTTCAAGGCCAGCCTGGCCGGTGACTGCGTTCGCATACACCACCGGGAAATCGGCCTGCTCGTCGCTGGCTCCCAGCTCGATAAACAAATCGAAGGTCTGGTTGAGCACTCGCTCCGGGTCGGCATCCTTGCGATCCACTTTATTGATAACCACGATCGCCCGGTGGCCCATCTCCAGAGCCTTTTTAAGCACGAAGCGGGTTTGCGGCATCGGGCCTTCGGCTGCATCCACCAGCAACAGGACCCCATCGACCATATTCATCACCCGTTCCACCTCACCGCCGAAATCGGCGTGTCCAGGGGTATCGACGATATTGATCTTCACCTGGGCGTCAATTTCAGGATCCCAGATCGTGATGGCCGTGTTTTTCGACAGGATCGTGATGCCGCGTTCCCGCTCCAGGTCGTTCGAGTCCATGACCCGCACAGCGACCTGCTGGTTCTCACGGAAGACCCGCGCTTGTTTCAGCAGCCCATCCACCAGGGTGGTTTTGCCATGATCAACGTGGGCGATAATTGCAATATTCCTTAAATCTTTGCGTTCACTTAACATACAACAAAATTCCTTACCGGATCAAATTACCGAAATGGGTACAGCTATAACACACAATACGACCCCGGCTTATCGTGGCCGAGGTCGTTCGGCTAGCAGTCAGTCAGGTGTTATCTTATCAGACCCGGCGGTTTTTGAGAAGAGGTCAGCCCGTTTTTAGATCAGGTTTGTAAGATTTCCAAACCTGACATCCCTTGGATGGGGAGGATGTCGGAAAATGGGCTTGAACGCCAGTAAACTGGCGTTCAAGCCCATTTTCCGAAGACCTTCTCTAGATTCATTTTCAGGAAGCATGTTATAATCCTGGCACGATGCTAGTTTTCAACCGGAAATCACCTCAACCGAATTTTGTTGGGATCAGCGGTTTCACTTCCCCTGAGCCTTATCGAAACGCGCCTGCTGCCCGAACACCTGGGATAATGTAAACCCAACCAGACAAAATCAATCGGTCGCCGCAGGATGCCCTGCGGCGCTTTTATTTCCGGAGCTTAATTATGTTAGCCATCAGCCTGAACCACATCCAACTCATTCTCGGTGCTCACACCATCTTCAGCGATCTATCTTTTTCCATCCCGGCCAAAGAAAAAATTGGCCTGATCGGCCTGAATGGCGCCGGGAAATCCTCCCTGTTCAAATTGATCACCGGAGAATTCACGCCTGAGCTGGGCGGCAGCCTGGTAATTGCCAAAGGGATCAAGGTTGGCTACCTGCCCCAGCAGCCTCATATCGCTGAAAGCCAAAGCGCCTTTGCAACCGCCCTGTCCGGGCAGCCGCGCTGGGCTCAGGCCCAGAAGGAGCTCGAACAGATCGAGAGCTCCCTGGGCGACCCGGCTGTTTACAACGACTCGCGCCGCCTGGCCCGCCAGATCGACGCCCAGGGGCGCTTGCTGGAAGAATTCCGGCTGCTGGGCGGGGATGGATATCCTGGGCAGGTGCGCGAACTGTTAACCGGATTGGGGCTGGCGGAACACGAGCTGGACAAACCGGTCTCGGCCCTGAGCGGCGGCCAGAAGAAACTGGTCGGACTGGCTGCGCTGTTGCTGGCCCAACCCGACGTCTTGCTGCTGGACGAGCCTGATAACCACCTCGACCTGAGCGGCAAAGCCTACCTCGAAAATTTAATCGCCAATTATCCCGGCGCGGTTGTCCTGGTTTCGCACGATCGCTACCTGTTGGATGCCGTCGTTACTCAGATCGCCGAGCTGGAGGAAGGCCAGATATTTACCTTCCAGGGTGATTATTCTTCGTATGTGATCGATAAAGAGCTGCGCCTGGCGCGTCAGGAAGAACTCTTCCGGGTCCAGCAGCGTGAGATTTCCCGCCTGGAATCTGTCATCAAGCGTTTTTCGATCTGGGCTAAAGTCTACGATAACGAAAAATTCGCCGCCCGGGCGAAAGCGGTTCAAAACCGGCTCGATAAAATGGATAAGTTGGACAAGCCGATCACCGAGCGCCGCCGGATGGGGCTGGAATTAAACGGCTACCGCGGTTCCAACAAAGTCCTGGAGCTGCGCCATATCGCCCGCGCGTTTGGCAGCCAGGCAGTCCTGAAAGACGTCAATGCCTTGATCCGTCATGGCGAGCGGGTTGGCCTGATCGGCGCTAACGGGGCCGGTAAATCCGTCCTGCTGCGCCTGATCCTGGGTGAAGAACAACCGGACGCCGGTGAAATCGTACTTGGCCCCAGTGTGACCCTGGGCTACTATGCCCAGGAACACGAGACCCTTGATCCCGAGCAAAGCTTGATGGATGCGGTCCGGCGGGCCATCCCCGCTGGCGGCTCGATGAGCGAATCCGCCGCGGTCGCGTTTCTAAATCGCTACCTGTTCCCTTACCGGATGGTCAATCAGCCGATCAAGATCCTGTCAGGCGGCGAACGCAGCCGTTTGCAACTGGCCTTGCTGGTGCTCTCCGGCGCTAATTTCCTGCTGCTGGACGAGCCGACCAACAACCTGGATATCGCCTCTGCCGAAGTGTTGGAGGCCGCCCTGGAGGATTTTGAAGGCACCGTGCTGGTGATCTCGCACGACCGGTATTTCCTGGACCGGACGGTGGAGCGCCTGCTGCTGCTCGAGGATGGGCGGCTGACTCAGTACCTGGGTGGATATAGCGATTATGTCGCTGCGGCTGCCACTCCCTATCCAACCCGGACTGCAGAGTGACGAGCAGGGGTAGGATTTTGAGGCGCGCTGATCCACCAAACCCGGTATGCCGGGTCAGACTGTTACCCGCTCAGCTCAGCTACCAGATCCTCCGCTTCCTCCCGGCTGAGGCTGGCCCGGATGGCCAGGGCAAAGCCCTGCCCGCCGTGCTCCCGGATGACTTTACGGGCCCCGTCCGGTGTGACGTAAAGCTGGCACAGCTTGCCGGCCTCCCGGATGCGGCCCAGCAGCTCGGGCCAATCTTCCGGAGGTGGCTGCCCATCCCCTGGTATCCATTGAATGCCGCGTAGCCGTTCCATCCCCAGCAGCATCTTCAAATGCGGGATCTGGCCTTTGCCGTCCAGGTGATAAAACCCATGATCGACCGCCGCGCACAGCTGAGTCAGATCGGGCAAAACGAAGCGTTCAAACATTTTCGGCGAGATCATATAGGCGAAATCACTCTGGAACATGTAGCAGCGCCCTGGCGACCAGATCGCCGCCCAGGGACTGGTTCCCCGGCCGGTTTGCCGCACAAGCTCATACTGGCGCTCGTAATAAACCAGCCACAGTTCCGTAATCCGGCGCGTCAGGCGTTCGACCTGGTCAGGATGGTCCATCAATTCGAAGATCAACCGCTGGCTGCCGATTAGAGAAGCCAGAATATCCAGATTCCCGCCGATATCGGTGAAACCCACGCAAACCTGGTGCCCCCAGCGCGCCACCGCTGCCCAGGTGAGTTCCTGTACCCGCTGCCACCAGGGATTCTCCGGATCGAAAGCCAGTTCGAGCTGGCTTAATTCGAAATCAGGGTTATTCGCCTGCGCCAGTGGATCGAACCAGACGGTTTCAGGGGTGGCCTGCACCGGCGAGCCCAAAAACGCCGCCCCTACCCCCGCTCCGGAGCGTGCCCACCAGCGCGGGAAGGCGTCGCCGTAAAAACGGGTTCCCGCCAGCCGCCGCTGGTAGTAATCGATCACCTGGTCCACCGGTATTTCCATCCCAAAGTTGGTGGTCAGTTCCTGCACCGCGGGCCAGGTTTCACCTGCCGGCGGTGCGAGCACTTCCACCATCACCAGCGGGCGCTTCAGCTCGCCGGCCCACCAGGCGCGCCAATCACGCTCAATTCGCTCCCAATCACTCTGGCTGAATGCAATGCCCTCATCCATGTCGATCATTCCTCACATTCTGTCGAAATGATGTTGACGATGTCTCAAAAAAGTCGAATCCCCGCCCACACACAAATTTTGTCTTCGGATGGGACGCCGACAATTTATTCAAAATGATGAAGAAATTCTACTTCTCCCGGTGCAGTTTTACAAGGTAAGACAAAATTCTTTTATAATGGCCCTCAATGCAAGAATCATCTCTACACCATGCTTTAAAACTGCACTTTGCCGGGGACTCGGGCGAGATGGAGGTTCCGGTCGATGGCTTCCAGATCGACGTGATCCAGGGCAGCCTGCTGATCGAGATCCAGACCGGTAATTTCACTGCGATCAAGACCAAGCTGGCAGCTTTGCTGCCAGCTCATCCGGTCTTGCTGGTTCACCCAATCCCGGTCGAAACCTGGCTGGTGAAGTTTGATCAGGACTGCCAGAAGCTGCTCGAGCGGCGCAAATCACCCCGTCGTCGTCGTTGGGAGCACGTTTTCCTGGAACTGGTGCGCATCCCGCGCCTGCTCAACCATCCAAACCTGACCCTGGAGCTATTGTTAACCCGCCAGGAAGAGGTTCGCTGCAACGATGGCCGCGGCAGTTGGCGGCGCAAAGGCTGGTCGATCAGCGACCACCGCCTGTTAGAAATCGTGGACCGGCGGGTATTCTCGGGACCGGAGGATTTCCACGCCCTGCTGCCTGAGAGCCTGCCGCACACCTTTACCAGCAAGGATCTGGCGTCTGCCTGCCAGATACCCACCTACCTGGCCCAAAAAATGGCCTACAGCCTGCGGATTATGGGCCTGCTGGAAATTAAACGGCGGCGCGGCCGATCTTATCTATACGAAATCCTGGAGTCGTCTCCCCATGCAAACCAATCTGAAGACTGAAGAACGAGGTCTGCAAGCGCCAGTCACCCTGTTCCTGATCACCTGCATGCTGCTCGCCACCTTGCCGGCGCTCAGCTTCCCAAAAGTGGATAAATTATTCAATCCCGCCAACGCCCAATCCTACCCCTGGCAGTTCTTGACCGGAGCCTTCGTTCACGGCTGGGCCTTTCTGCCGCCGTTGACCCATTTGATCGCCAATCTGGCTGTTTTCTTTTTCGTCGGCCCCTGGACGGAACGCCTGCTGGGCAGCGCCCGCTACCTGCTCATGATGTTGGCTGCCATCCTGGCAGCCGGATTTGTCCGCAGCTTGCCGGGCTATGGCCCGCTGGGCGCCTCCGCCTTTATCCTGGCTTGCGGGCCCGTGCTGCTCTATCGCTGGATGGCTATCCGCAATGAGACCGGGCGGCCGGCATTCCAAAAGGTCTGGCTAGGGCTGTTGGTCCTCGGCCTGATGATCGGCATGCCCCTGGTATACGGCGTCTGGCTCGCCCGCCAGAGCGATCTGCCTGCGCTGGCGCTGCTGCAGGCGAATGCCGTCCATCTGACAGCATTCCTGGCCGGCGGATTTGCTGTATGGCTGTGGCGCGCCCGGCTGAATGACCCGGCGGCCGCCGGGCGGCCGGATCGGGCTACCCGGCTGGACCAAATCGCCGTGATCTGCGCCGGCTTGATTCCGGCAGCCATGGCGATCCTGATCATCCTGGGAGCCTTGAAGAAGATCTGACTAGGGTTTACAATCACATCGCCGTTGATAATGTCTCCTCAATAATAAGAGATTTCCAAAAATCCGTAACGGGGAGATCGCCAATGAAATATTTGAATTTCTTTATGGAGCAACCTGAATGAACGACACCCATCAAGATCAACAGGCTCGTTTTCTGCCTTTCCATGCCATTAATGAATTCATGCGCAACGATTACCGGGCCGAGGTTGTCCGCAGCGTGCTGCTGGCCCTGCCCAGCTTGCCGGAAAATCAGCGCAGCCAGATCGACAAATTAACCCGCCGGACCGTCAAGGTGCCCGGTTTCCGCAACAGCGCCAAGGCCCCCGCGGCATTGCGGGTCAAGCCAACCGCCGAGGCGTTCGAAAAGAACGCCGGACTGGTGGCTGCGGTCCTGTCAGCCTGGAGTGAGATCCATCCGGAATTGCAAGGGCAGGTTTTTGACCTGCTTACGGAACGTGGTTGGGAAATCCTGCCGGCCGATACCGACCGAACCAAGCTGCCCGGTTTCCTGACCCGCTGGCCCAAAGGTGAGGATTTCGAAAGCCTGACCAGTGCCTACAGCCAACGCTTCCCCGCCCCAGTTGACGATCCGGATACCGGACCCAGCAGCGACGATGTCAGCCTGATGGTTGTCTGGCTGAGCGGACGGCTGCCCTACGAACTGGCTGGCGACGATGAGGGGACCGGGACGGAGGAAGAAACTTCCGGCGACGTGGAGGATTAAACCCTGGCGTGGATACGATCTACAATCCCTACCAGCACCTGCATGCTCCCAACGAACTGGTCGTAAACGGCCAGCCTTTCGAAACTGAAGATGTGCCAACCAGGGCTGAAATCCTGCTGGAAGCGGTCCGCCAGGCCGGCTTCGGTCGAATCCTGGAACCGCTGGATCACGGCCTGGAACCGATCCTGGCCGTCCACGATGCCGACTTTGTGGCGTACCTTCAGGAAATCTACATCCAATCCGCCGACCGGGGCCTGCTGCCGGTCATTCCGGAGACCTTTGCCACCCGCCAGGTGCGCCACCGCTCGCGCAGTCTCTATGGCCGCAAGGGGTATTACGCCTTCGGCGTCGGCACGCCCATTCTGGCATACACCTGGCAGGCGGCCTATTGGAGCGCCCAGTGCGCCATCACGGCCGCCCGCACCCTGCTGGCCGGACAAAATTCCGTCTACGCCCTGTGCCGGCCGCCGGGCCATCACGCCGCCCGGGATCTGTACGGGGGATTTTGCTATTTGAACAATGCTGCCATCGCCGCCAGAACGCTCGGCGGGCGGGTAGCCATCCTGGATATCGATTACCATCATGGCAACGGCACCCAGGAGATTTTCTACCAGGATCCGGAGGTGCTTTACTGCTCACTCCACGCCCATCCCGACGATGATTACCCCTATCTATTGGGGTATGCCGGGCGAGCTGGGTGACGGTCCCGGTCTGGGAACGAACCGCAACTTTCCCCTGCCTCAGGGCATCGATAATGACGGCTATGCGCTCATCCTGGAGAGCGCCCTGACTTTGATCGGGCAATTCGATCCGGATTACTTGCTGATTTCGGCTGGCTTTGACACCGGCATCGATGATCCCGCCGGTGGATTTAACCTGACCACTGAGGGCTTCGATCGCATAGGCCGCCAGATTGCGGCCTTGGATTTGCCAACCGCCATCATTCAGGAGGGCGGTTACCGGCTCGATCTGCTCGGCCAGCATGCGGTCGCATTTCTAAGTGCATTCGCTTAACCGCTCATTTTCCCCAGCGCGGCTGCCAGTCGGATTTGGGCTCGTTCGTCAATCTCAGCACCCGGCCATCCTCCAGGCTGAGAGCGTAGATTTCATTATTCCCATCCCGAAATGAAGTAAATGCCAGCCAACGTCCATCGGGTGAATAACTGGGCGCCAGGTTGTCGCCCCCATCCGTCAATTGGGTCTGATTTTTTCCATCGATGTCCACCTGGTAGATTTCGTGAGCGCCGCGCGAACCAGCATAATAGGCCAGCGACTGCCCGTCCGGCGACCAGCTGCTGCGCCCGCCGATGCGGATATTTCCTGGCAAAGGGTGGGGATTCGAACCATCTGCATTCATGATATACAGCCGGGTGTCTCCATCCCGGGCCGAGGCGAACGCGATCTGGGCTGCAGTCGGCGACCAGGTTGGATCGATATCGGCGCCGCTGTCGTTCTCCAGCGGATGGGGATTGCTCCCATCCAGCTTCATCACCCAGATGCTCTGCTGGCTGCCGCTGGCGGCAGTGAACACGATCCGGTTGCCCTTGGGGGAGATCTCCGGCGCATAAAGATTGCCGATCCCATCGGTCAGCGCCTGTCGCCCGGTCCCATCGCTGTTCATGATATGAATTTCAAAATTACCGTCCAGCCGCGACGAGAAGACGATCTGGTTACCATCCGGAGAGAGTGAGGGGTAAAAATTGGTCGCCGGGTCGTCGGTCAGCTGGCGACGGTTACTGCCGTCTGCGTTCATCAAGCAGATCTGGTCATAAGCGCCGTCGAAGCAAGTGAATACGATCTTGCCAGTCGGTGGATTTATGAGTGCAGTTGGGCTGGCGGTTAAGGTTGGCTGCGGGCGGCTGGTCTCGGTGGCTGGCGCAACCGTGGCCGGCAGGGTTATCGACAACTCGCCGGTCGCAGTCGGCGGGTTTGGATTGCGCGGGCTTACAGTGGTCGGCGCTGCGGCGATTGGAACTGCGGGCTCTTCGTTGGCCAGATAGCGATAACGCAGCCACCAGGCGCCAACACCGACAGTCAGCAGGCATATCTCCAGCGCCAGGCCGGCTGCCAGCCAGCCTAACCAGCGCCTGTGTTCCGGACGATCCTGGCGGGGAGAATCCGGCTGGTTTGCAATTTCTTGATCTTCGTTCATGCCTGAAATTATAACAAGCGCCAGAGCTTTGGCGATGACGTAAAATTAGGCGAAATGGCGTGTTGTCGGGGGCAGCTGCCCCCGACAACACGCCATTTCGTATTTTCTTCCCTTTCCTGGAGGACATGAAGACAGGGAATTCCACATAAATGATTTCGCCGACAAACCCAAAAGGATCCTGGATCTTTGACAACCCGGGCAACTTTACCCCGGCTTGCGGGTTATAATCACAAACGGGACACAATGACAACAGGGGATGTATCCGATTATCATCGGGGATGACAGGCGCACCTTCGACAGCTGGAAGCCGCTGTTTGAAAACGGGGTCTTCGTCAACCCGGTCATCGCACCGGCGATCCCCAGCGGCAGCCAGCTTCTGCGCACCAGTTATATGACAACCCATACCGACGAACAGCTCGATCAGATCCTGGACACTTTCGCACGGATTGGCAAACAAATGAGACTGATCTGACCGTCCGAGGCAGGTTAACCCGGATCGGGGGGAGCGCTGGAAAAAACTTCGGCCCATCAAAAAAAACGCCAGCCTTAAGCTATGCCCAGCTATCTTGCTTTTTATAAACCATTTGAGGTTCTTTGCCAGTTCACCGATCCCAAGCATCGGGCTACACTGGGCGACTATATCCCGATTTCAGGCGTATACGCGGCCGGCCGTCTGGATTATCGCAGTGAAGGCCTGCTGTTGCTGACTGACGACGGCCCCCTGATCCACCGCCTGACGACCCCGGATTACAACCATAATAAAACCTACCTGGTTCAGGTCGAGGGGGAGATCGACCCAGCGACGATTGCGCAGTTAAACCAGCAGATCGTCCTACCTGGGCTGCAAACCAGCCTGCCAACGGTGCGCCCTATTCCGCCGCCCGACTTGCCGGAGCGGGCTGTACGGGCTTATCACCCCACACCCTGGCTGGAGGTACGCCTGTCCGAGGGCAAAAAGCACCAGGTTCGGCGCATGACAGCCGCCGTCGGCCTGCCGGCCTTGCGCCTGGTGCGAACGGCCATCGGCCCGCTCAAGCTTGGCAAACTTCAACCCGGTCAATGGCGTTGGTTGGATCAGGTTGAGATCCAGGACCTGCTGGCAAGCGTTGGGCTGCGTTCTGGAGGTCGAACGTGATCACGATTGATGGCGCCCGCGGGGAAGGCGGTGGGCAGGTGCTACGCAGCGCATTAACCCTGTCCATCCTGACCGGGCAGCCTTTCCGGATCGACAACATTCGTTCCAGGCGCCGGAAACCAGGCCTGATGGCCCAACACCTGGCCAGCGTGGAAGCCGCCGCTGCAATCAGCCGGGCAACCGTTCAGGGCGCCCAATTATATGCTCAATCCCTGATCTTCGAACCGGGGGATATCCGCTCCGGTCGCTATACCTTTAATATTCCAACTGCCGGCTCGGCTTGCCTGGTGCTGCAAACCATCTTCTACCCGTTAAGCCGGGCCGGCAGCGCCTCGACCATCAACATCACAGGCGGCACCCACGTTGCCTGGAGCCCCTGCTACCATTACCTCGAACGAAACTGGCTGCCTGCGCTCGAACAGATTGGTTTTAATGCCCGCCTGGAACTGCTGCAGGCCGGCTTTTATCCCGAGGGAGGCGGCCGCTTGTCCGCCACCGTCCGGCCGGCGGAAACCATCCAGTCACTGCAGCTCGAACAACGCGGCCGGCTGCTCCAGCTACAAGGCCTTTCGCTGGTGGCCAACCTGCCTGACAGCATCGCCGATCGCCAGCGCCGCCAGGTAATCCGGCGTCTGGATGGATTGCGAAACGGACCTGACCACCCTGCCTTAAAAGCCCTGCCAGCGGCCCGCATCAAAAACCTGCGGCTGCCGGCCCGTTTCAAAGGCACCTGTCTGTTCTTACAGGCCGAATTCGAGCATACCCGGGCCTGTTTCTTTGGACTGGGTGCGCTCGGCAAACCGGCTGAGCGCGTTGCAGATGAAGCCTTGGACGGACTGCTGGATTTTCTGGCCAGCGGCGCAGCCGTCGATCGATATCTGGCTGACCAGCTTCTGCTTCCCCTCTGCCTGGCCGCTGCCCCTTCCAGCCTGAGTACCCAGGCCGTCACCGGACACCTGTTGACCAATGCCGCCATCCTGGAGACATTTCTGCCCGTATCCATTCAGGTGGAAGGCCAGCCTGGTCAACCCGGCCATGTTAAAATAATGCCACTGACCGCTTCGGCCACGGGATCGACCCCACACCCTGCATCTACGCCGCCTTAGGAGAATTGCATGTACGAACCGCAAGACAGCCTGCCACAAACACCTCCGCCGGTCTGGAAGTGGACCGATGTTCTGATGATCGTCGCCGGGATTGCCCTGATTTTCATTCTTGGCATCCTGGCAGCCAATCTCTACACGCTGCTGACCGGGCAGTCGCTGGTGACAGACCAGGGGCCGACGATCGAATTGAGCGTAGCCCTGACAGCCCTGGAAGCAATCGCTCTGATCGGCGCCGTGTATTGGTTGGGGTTAAAACGCAAAAACTACACCTGGAAGGTTGTCGGCCTGCGCAATCCTGGCCAGCGCTGGTTTACATATGCCGTTTTGATCGGGCTGGTGGTCATCCCTGGTTCAGGTCTGATCGCCATCCTGGTGCAACAATTGCTCGGCCTGCCGGCCAATAATCCCCAACTGCCTTTTTTGGCTCCAGGTGGTTATACGACCTTCGGGGCTATTGGTATGTTTCTGTTCGGGGGCATAATCGTTCCATTTGCCGAAGAGCTTTTTTTCCGAGGCGTGTTGTATCTCTGGCTTCGCCAGCGTTTTGGGTTTTGGCCGGCTATGCTCGTCAGTTCGATCCTGTTTGGGATCCTGCATGGTGAGATCTCGGTCGGGGTCGCCGCGGCTGTCCTGGGTATGGTCCTGGCCTGGACCTATGAGAAAAGCCACTCCCTGTGGACGCCGGTCATCATCCATGTGCTCAACAACGCCGCCAAGATCTTGCTGCTCTACCTGCTGCTGGCAACCGGGATCGACCTGGGTATGTAATCCGCAGGTCATGGACTCGCCCTGAGTGCCGGCTACGGGCAGGCGAGCCACACATGTCCGTTCACCCATCGCTTCGGGTGCGTCTGTGCTGATCTCATTAGGAAAAAAGATGATCGATCAAACAAAACAAGCCTGGAATGAATTTACTGAGCACCAGCGGATTGATCCATCCGTCAATCCATTTGTGGCCAATTCGTGGAATCGCTGCCGGGTACGCTTGAACCCCAATACCAAAGAAACCACCAAGCACCTTAACCCGGAGCACCTGCTGGTATCGCAGGTCGCCAGCTTCGATTTGATTTCGATCGCCCGCCCAGTGATGGAAGACATTTACCAGTACATCGAGGGCTCGCACAGCATCGTCGCACTGGCGAACAGCGCCGGATTTATTCTGGACATGCTGGGTGATGCCAGCATGCTGGAGGTCGCCGGCCGGTATGAAATTACCCCTGGAACCTCAATGTCAGAAACCGAGATGGGCACCAACGCCTTCGCTCTGGCGTTGATCGAAAAAATCCCCATGCGGGTGGTCGGCGCCGAGCACTTCTTACAAACCTTTCACGAACTGGCCGAAGCTGCCGCACCGATTTTTGATCTGAGCGGTCGATCGATCGGGGCTTTGGGGGTGATCACCGGGGTCCGCTACCATCACACCCACACGCTGGGCCTGGTGGTCGCCGGGGCGCGCGCCATCGAAGGCCAACGCCAGTCCGACTATCTCTTATCGGAGCAAAATCGCCACCTGGCCCAATTGAATGCCATTCTGGCTGCCAACTCAGAGGGCGTTTTGGTCTGGGATGCCGATCTGGTCATGATGCACGCCAATAAACTTGCCGCCGATCTATTGGGTTTGCCCGTGCACGTCCTGGTAGGCCGGCAGGTCGGTGAATTCATCCAGTTTCCCCGCTTTATTCACGAAGCGATCTTCGAACGCAAACCGATTACCGACGTAGAAATAAGCCTGAATGTCGGCGGAGACAGTATCAGCTGCGTGATCAGCCTGCGTTTTGTTTTGAATGAACACGAAGTAGAGTGGATTATCGTGACCTTGCGCCAGCCCGAAGATGTACGCCAATTGGTGCATCGCCAGGTTGGGGCGTATGCCTCCCTGACGCTGGACGATCTGCCCGGAAATTCACAGGCCATGCGACACGTACGCCGGATCATCACCTCCGCTGCTCCAGCCCAGGCCAGCATCCTGATCCGAGGTGAAAACGGCACCGGTAAGAATCCGGTTGCCAGCGCCATCCATAACGCCAGCACTCGCCAGGAGGGACCTTTCTTAATTTTTGCCTGCGCCTCCGTTCCCAGCGAACTGGTGGTTGAGGAATTGATCGGCTACGATGAGGGCATCTCTGGCAAACTGGCCGGCGGGCGCCCCAGCAAATTTGAACTGGCCCAGGGTGGAACGCTGTACTTCCAGGATGTCGAAGCGCTCCCGTTGGAAGCACAAAGCATCCTTTTGAACGTGATCGACCTGGGCATCGTCCAACGCCTGGGCAGCAACCGGCCGATTTCCGTGGATGTCCGCATCATTACGGCATCATCGGCCAACCTGGAGGAGTTAATCGCCCGGGGAAACTTCCGCTCCGATCTTTTTTACCGCCTGAGCGCTTTTGAGATCCGCATGCCGCCATTGCGAGAACGCAAGGAAGACCTGCCGCTGCTCCTGGAGCGTTCAGTCGATCTGCTCTCGCGCCAATTGGGGCGCAGCCTGGAGGTCGAGCCAGAAGCGGTCGCCATTCTGATGAAATATTCCTGGCCGGGGAATATCCGCGAGCTCGAAGCGGTGATCGGGCGGGCCGCGGCCCACTCCGGCTTTTCGGGCCAGATCGCAGCCGAACATCTCCCCGAGTACCTGCGCCACAACCACCATGAGGGGAAAGCCGTATTCTCAGCTTCGAAACTGACCTCCCTGGACGACTTGAATCGGGAGGCCTTCTTGCGAGCTGCCAGCCTGTGTAAAGGGAACGCCTCCGAGATGGCCCGCCTTTTGGGCATTGGGCGCACCACTGTTTGGCGCAAACTCAAGCTGTATGACATCTCCCTCGACGATTTCCGCAACTGATATGTTTCAATTCGGAACACCAACCGGGATATTTTGTTTCGATGTGAAACGGAATACCTTGGTTTAGTTGACATTTATGAAAGGTCAGGCTATTATTCTATAGTACGCCACAATCCAGTCCATCCGCCGAAGCAAGCTTTTTCATCTCTGACAAAGGACAAAATGCCGCAAATGTGGTTCGTTCACTCGTGGGATACCGGCTGAATCGAAATTGAAGCCATCAATGGACCTTTCACAGTCCATGGGTGGCTTTTTTTATCTCCTTTTATGGGATTGTTTCGCTTGGTCCCATTACTTAGTAATCGCAATCGTTAACAACCTGACAAACCAGAACCTGCAGCTGGCAGACATTCATCCCCCCGAACTGCTTGTTTGCCCTCCCGGATGTTACCATTCGCCGGATCATGTCCATCCGTCGTTTTGCATTCGATCAACTGAGGTTGGACGTAAGAATCGGTCGTTCAGCATGCTGCCAGGGACTCAAAATGCCGATGAGGAGAGTGTTCGTTTCATTGCTCAATCAGCTGATTTGCAATCGATCTGGCTTCATTACGACCCGGGCGATGAACGACAGGATCAGGAGGTGTCAACGAAAGATACACATCGATTTTCCCCTACTGGAAAAGGAAACACCACTACGATTCGAAATCTGACGGACCCAATTCGGAAGGAGATAAACAATGAACAATAAAGGTTTGATGGGAGAGTTGATGGCGGAGTTCTTCGGAACTTTCGTACTGATCCTCGGCGGCGATGGCGTCGTCGCGAATGTCGGTTTGGCCCCTCGTCTGGCAGCTGCCGGATACGACTGGAACGTGATCGTTTGGGGATGGGGTCTCGCAGTGATGGTCGCCGTCTATGTGGCCGGCGGCGTCTCCGGCGCACACGTCAACCCGGCGGTAACCCTGGCCCTGGCCGTCAAGCGCGGCTTCTCCTGGGGCAAGGTAATCCCGTACTGGATCGCTCAAGTTGTCGGCGCTTTCGTTGGCGCCCTGGGCGTTTACCTGGTCTATCGCGATGGCCTCGTTTCGGCTGGCATGCCCAATGTCTGGTGCACCGGTCCTGGATCGATCTTTGGGCAGGCCTTCTGGGGTAGTACGGCTGGCGGCACTGCCGTCGGAACTTACTCGATGCTGACCGCCTTTATTGCAGAGGTCGCTGGCACGATGGTGCTGATGTTAGGCATCGTCGGCTGGGGCGACTCCAGCCAGGGACAATGGCTGGGCCGGCGGTTTGATTGTCGGTCTGGTCGTCGTTATGGTCGGCCTGACCCTCGGTGGCCCCTCTGGATACGCCATCAATCCTGCCCGTGACTTTGGTCCGCGCCTTTTCGGTGCGCTGTTTGGCACCACAGGCCTCTTCGGTGATCTCTACTGGTTGATCGTTCCAATCCTTGGCCCGCTAGTCGGCGGTCCGCTCGGCGTGATTTTGTACGACATCTTCATCGCCCCCAACCTGCCCAAGCCGGCCGTTGTTGAGACTGGCCGTGTGGATATGGATTAAAAAGCAAGCTGCGTAACCATATCGTTGGAAAGGCCGCGAATATTATCCTGGAGAATGTCAGAACAGGAGGTTAAACCGTGAAAAAATTGATCAATAAGCCCGATGACGTCGTCAAAGAAGAACTGGAAGGCGTTGCCATCGCTCACCCCGATCTGGTGAAAGTGCATTTCGGGCCGGATTACGTGGTCCGGGCAGATGCGCCCGTCAAGGGTAAGGTCGGGATCGTATCGGGCGGTGGCTCAGGCCACGAACCCATGCACGGCGGCTTCGTCGGCCTCGGTATGCTCGACGCGGCCTGCCCGGGAGCGGTGTTCACTTCACCGACCCCCGACCAGATGCTCGAGGCCACCAAGGCAGTTAATGGTGGCGCTGGCGTGCTGCACATCGTCAAGAACTACACCGGCGACATCATGAACTTCGAAATGGCCGCTGAACTGGCCCAGGCCGAAGGCATCGAAGTCGAAAGTGTGGTGATCGACGATGACGTCGCCGTACAGGACAGCCTGTACACTGCCGGCCGGCGTGGCGTCGGTAGCACCGTCCTGGCCGAGAAAGTCTGCGGAGCCGCGGCAGAAGAGGGGCGCTCACTCAAAGAAGTTGCGGATGTCTGCCGCAAAGTCAAAGAGTGGGGGCTCAGTATGGGCATGGCCCTGACCTCTTGCACCGTTCCGCACGTCGGCAAGCCGACTTTCGATCTGCCTGAGGACGAGATGGAGATCGGTATCGGCATCCATGGCGAGCCGGGCCGCGAACGCATGAAGGTGAAATCCGCTGACGAGATCACCGCAATGCTGATGGAGCCCATCATCAAAGACCTGCCCTTCGAATCCGGCGACGAAGTCTTGCTGTTCGTCAATGGCATGGGTGGCACACCGCTGATCGAGCTCTACATCGTCTACCGCAAAGCCCATGAAATCGCAACCAAGCACGGCCTCAAGGTTGTGCGCAATCTGGTTGGGCCGTACATCACCAGCCTGGAGATGGCCGGCACCTCGATTACCTTGTTAAAGATGGACGAGGACCTCAAGAAGCTTTGGGACGCGCCCGTCAATACCCCTGGTTTACGCTGGGGCGTTTAACCTATCCATCAGGAATTGGCCTGCCGGGTTCACCGGCAGGCCAATCTCCTACCCACGGAGCAACCCATGACCGTTCACAGAGATGATGCCATAGAGTGGATCAAGTCAGTTGCCGGAATCATCGGCGAAAATCGGGAATACCTGACCCAACTCGATGCCGCTATCGGCGATGCCGACCATGGCGCCAATATGGACCGCGGTTTTAAAGCAGTGCTTACCAAGCTCCCGGAATTCGCCGATAAAGACATCGGTACGATTTTCAAAACCGTCGGGATGACCTTACTCTCAACGGTTGGCGGAGCTGGTGGTCCACTTTACGGAACATTCTTTCTCCAGGCCGGTATGAAATCGGCCGGGAAAATGGAACTCAGTCTGGATGATTGGACCCTTGCGTTGAAAGCTGCGGTTGACGGCGTTATCATGCGCGGGAAAGCAGAACTCGGCGACAAAACCATGGTGGATGCCTTGACCCCGGCTGTCGAAGCATTGGAGAAAGCCAAAAATAATGGCGATACGCTCGCTACGGCTTTGCAGCAATCGGCAGATGCAGCCAAGCAGGGCATGCTCGCAACCATTCCCCTGGTTGCCCGCAAAGGACGGGCCAGTTACCTGGGTCCACGCAGTGCCGACCACCAGGACCCAGGCGCGACTTCATCCTACCTGATCTTACAGGCTGCGGCTGATACGTGGGCAAACGCGTAGTATTATGGACAAAGGATTTTCAGTAAAGGAGACAAACCAATGGCTAAATATGTAGCAGCAGTTGACCAGGGTACGACCAGCACCCGCTGCATGATCTTCGATCATTCCGGCGGCGTGGTCAGTATCGATCAGATGGAACACGAACAGATTTACCCCAAGCCAGGCTGGGTTGAGCATGATCCCATGGAAATCTGGGCCCGCGCCCAGGACGTGATCAAAGGAGCCCTCAAAAAGGCTGGCGCCCAGCCCGGAGATATCGCTGCCGTTGGCGTCACCAACCAGCGTGAGACCGCAGTCGTCTGGAACAAGAACACCGGCAAGCCGTATTTCAACGCCATCGTCTGGCAGGACACCCGCACCGACAAAATCTGCAACGAACTGGCCAAAGACGGCGGCCAGGATCGCTTCCGCCCGAAAGTCGGCCTGCCTCTGGCGACCTATTTCTCCGGCCCGAAAGTCAAATGGATCCTGGAGAACGTCGATGGCGTGCGCGAAGCTGCTGAAAAAGGCGATGCAGTCTTTGGTAACATCGACACCTGGGTCATCTGGTGGCTGACCGGCGGTCCGAGCGGTGGCGCCCATGTCACCGATGTGACCAACGCTTCCCGCACCATGCTGATGAATCTGGAAACCCTGGATTGGGATGATGAAATCCTCAAGATCATGGGTATCCCGCGCAAGATGCTGCCCAGGATTGTCCCTTCCAGCGATCCCAGCACTTACGGAACCACCCCCAAGGCCGGCCCGTTCGGCGACGCCATCCCGGTCTGCGGCGACCTGGGCGACCAGCAGGCGGCCCTGGTAGGCCAGACCTGCTTCAATCCCGGCGAAGCCAAGAACACCTATGGCACCGGATGCTTCATGCTGCTGAACACCGGCACCAAGCCGGTTCCATCCAAGAGCGGCCTGCTGACCACTTTGGGCTACAAGTTCGGTAATAATCCCGCCGTTTACTGCCTGGAAGGCTCAATCGCCATCACCGGGGCGCTGGTTCAGTGGCTGCGCGACAACCTGAACTTCTTTGAGTTCTCACCGCATGTTGAAGATTTCGCCAAAAAGGTTGAAGACAGCGGCGGCATTTACTTCGTGCCGGCCTTCTCCGGCCTGTTCGCACCCTATTGGAAATCGGATGCCCGCGGCGCGATCGTCGGCATGACCCGCTACGTCAACAAGTACCACATCGCCCGCGCCGCCCTGGAAGCCACCGCTTACCAGACCCGCGAGGTGCTGGACGCCATGAACAACGACTCCGGCGTGCCGTTGAAAGCCCTCAAGGTCGATGGCGGCATGGTTTACAATGAACTGCTGATGCAGTTCCAGGCCGATATCCTGGGCGTGCCGGTGATCCGTCCGGTCGTGGCGGAAACCACCGCCCTCGGTGCGGCTTATGCCGCCGGCCTGGCGGTCGGCTTCTGGGGTAACCTGGATGATCTGCGCGCCAACTGGCTGATCGACAAGACCTGGGAACCCGAAATGGCCATGGACAAGCGCGTCGAGCTGTACAAGGGCTGGAAGAAAGCCGTTGAACGGACATTCGACTGGGTTGAGGAATAAGTTCCAATTGTTGATAAATCGCACTGGCAGGTGCGTATTTCAATGCGCATCTGCCGGTGACCAACGGTAATTTCCTTAACTGCACCTTTACGGCAAAACAGCGGGCGACGCACTGGCCTACAAGCAGGTGCGTCGCCCTTACTTTTGAAATTGGACTATCTTATAATCGATGTTTGAAGATACGCTGGCGAGCAGGCGGTGCGAATGTGCGCATACTTATCATACCTTCCTCGCTCGATATAAGATTATTGGGAGTGGATAATGGCCAAAAATAATAAAGGTAAAGTAAAAACGACTCGTAAAGGATCTGGAAAGCCTTACTCAGAACCCTGGCTCGGGATGCGTTCGGCGATGATCGCGATGGGTGTGGTCAGCATAGGGATGGCAGTCCTGACAGCCTTCACAGCCGCACCGGCGATTGGCTGGGGCGAGGCCATCTTTTGGGGTATTGTTTTTGGCTTTGGGGTCTGGCTGGTGTTCGGGATTTTCTTTTATTTCAATATGTTCATCCGGAGAAAAAAGCAGTAGTCCTGGAGCGTTGCTGTGAACACTTTGGCTTCAGATGAAAAACTGAACGACTGGGAAGCCCGCTGGGCGCCCTACGACGAGCCTACCTATCAAACGGTTTTACAGGCAATCCGGCCGGACGATCTGGTACTCGACATCGGCGCAGGCGACCTGCGACTGGCCTGCCGCATGGCCGCGATCTGCCGGGGCGTGATCGCCATTGAGAGGCAGCCGGCTTTGCTGCGCGCCCAGGCGGCCTCACCCGGCCGGATTTACCCGGACAATCTCACCGTACTGGTGGGCGATGCCCGCCAGCTTGAGTTCCCGCAGGGCATTACTGCCGGAGTCCTGTTAATGCGGCATTGCAGCCATTACCAGCTATACGCTTCCAAACTGAAAAAGGCCGGCGCACGCAGATTGATTACCAATGCCCGCTGGAGGATGGATGTCGAGGTCGTCGATTTATGGGCTCCAGCCCTGACGTACAGGCAGGCCAGGCCGGGTTGGTTCGCCTGCGATTGCGGGGCGATCGGGTTCAAGAGCGGACCGGTTGAGGCGATCACGCCCGAGACTATGCTGGCTACCACCCAGGTCAGGGATTGCCCGACCTGCGATCCCCGCCTGGTCTCAGCGCTCCACAGGAAAATCCCCCAGAGCATTTAATAGCGATCCAACCGGGTTCGTTTGACAATGTCGGTAAATAAAAAAAGAGCAAATAATTCGAACGAACATTGTCAAGAAAGTTACGTTCTTTGGGAATTCCTGTGGTGGTACACCAGATTTGGGATCCTCCTTACAGAATTTCCTGGAGAGCCGAAAGTTAGGAGCAGTGAATTAAAATGAGTAAACCACAAGCGATCATCATTGGGGCTGGTTTCACGGGCGTGGCGACCGCATACGATCTGGCGATGCGCGGCTTCGACGTCACGGTGGTGGAACGCGGCCCGCTCGCCAACGGCACCTCCGGGCGCACGCACGGGTTGCTGCACTGCGGCGGGCGCTATTGTGTCAAGGATCAGGAATTTGCGATCGAATGTATCGACGAGAACATGATCCTGCGAAAGATCGTTCCGGAGGTCATCGAACCGAACGGGGGGATGTTCGTGGCTCTGACTGATAGTGACTTGGAATATTCGCGATCCTGGCTGGATGGTTGTGAAGCCTGCCACATCCCGTATGAGCCCTTGACCCGTGAACAGGCGCTCAAATTGGAGCCTAATCTGAACCCCGGGATGAAGCTGGCCTATCTGGTCCCTGACGGGACTTTCGACCCGCTCCGCCTGGCGATGTCCTTCGCCGCTTCTGCCAAAGCGTACGGGGCCAAATTCCGTCTGTATACTGAAGTGAATATCCCTGATCATCAGCGGGCAGAATGCTGTCACTGGGGTCAAAATTCAGGATCGCGCCAAGGGGGAAGCAGGTGAACTCAGGGGCGATATCGTTGTGAATGCCACCGGCGCCTGGGTTGGCGAGATCACCGAGATGGCTGGCGCGCACGTACCGATTTTACCCACACCCGGGGTCATGGTGGCTTACGAAGGACGGTTTGTGAATCGCGCCATCAACCGCCTGTGCAAACCCAGCGATGGCGACATCGTGCTGCCTCAAAGGCGCATGGTCGTGGTAGGCACAACTTCATTCGAGGTTAACGATCTGGATTATGTGCCGGTTGTGGACGAGCAGATTGCCATGATGCTTGAGCGTGGTGAGGAGCTGATCCCCCGGATCCGCACAGCCAAGCAGCGCGGCGCTTACATGGCGACCCGACCCTTAATCGGGGCTGGTGGAACCGGGCGAAGCGCGGCACGCACATTCAAATGCTTCGACCACAAAGAGAGCGATAATATCGATGGGTTCGTCACGATTACAGGCGGTAAAGCCACCACCCTACGGATGATGGCCGAGAAGACGGCCGATGTCGTTTGCGAAAAGATGGGCGTCAAGGCTGAATGCGCCACCAAAGAAACCCCGTTGCATTCTTATCGCGAGTTCTACGCACTTCCTTAAGGAGTTACCATGGGTACCACCAAATGGAACATCACCTTACGAATTCACCGGCAGAAAGGCCAGGAACCGTCCCATTTTGATGACTTTCCTATGGAAGTCGATCCGGACGAGTACGTCCTGGACGCCGTTGAAAGAGTCTGGGCTTTTCACGATCGCAGCCTGTGTTTTGCCCACGCCTGCCACCATTCCACTTGCGGGGCCTGCGGGATGCGGGTGAATGGCGCAGAAAAGCTGACCTGCATCACCCCCATCCGGGAAGTGACCAGCAACGGCGCGGTCCTCAAAGTCGAGCCGATGCGCAACTTCCCGGTTATCAGCGATCTGGCAGTCGATATGGGGTCCCTGTACACCCGGATGGAAGCGGTTGGGCATCACCCGGTCGTCCCCTTAAGCGAAGAACCGGCGAAGATCAAGTCCGGTCCCGAGCCCGAAGATCATGAGTTTGTCCGCCTTTCGGACTGCATCGAGTGCGGCCTGTGCATCAGCGCCTGCCCGATCGTGACGACCACGATGGATTACCTGGGGCCGGCAGTGCTGGCCGGGGCTCAGCAGCACGGTCTGGATGGCAACCGCGACTTGTTGGCGCTGGTGGACAGCGCCGATGGCGTTTGGCGCTGCCATCACGCCTTTGAATGTACGGAAGTCTGCCCCTCGAACGTTGAGCCTGGCACAAAGATCATGGACCTGCGCAAAGCAGTAATTCGCGAACGGTTCCGCAGTCTCTTCCGCGCCGGAAAATAACCGATAGGAGGCACAACAATGACGGCTGAAACCAATAAACCTTCAGCAAGGAAGTGGTGGAAGTGGTTTGATCCGCGCGCTCGCGAAGCAGGTACCCTGGCCTTTATTTTGAATCGGGTGACTGCCCTCGGATTAACCTTCTACCTGTTTTTGCATTTATACGTGCTTGGGAAACTGGCTCAAGGCCCCAATGCCTATGACGATTTCCTCGCGACGATCAGAAATCCCGTGTTCATTTTCGGAGAGCTGCTGGTCGTGATTGCCTCGATCTATCACGGTTTGAATGGCATCCGGATTGCATTCGCTACATTCTGGAATGCAGCTCCCCAACAAAAGCAATATTTCTGGATCACCCTGGCTATTGCAGTTCTGATCAGCCTGGCCTTTGCCATCCGCATGTTCACGGCCTGATCTCACAAGCCAGAAAGCTAAGTGGTTCTCTCGCTAAATCCTTTAGGAAAATGAACATCACAATCCGTTTTCAAAGGAAAAGGACTTTAAGAGAAGACCAATCAGCCTGACAGATAGAGGAATAAAATCATGAACCAGCAAATTTCGACAGCCAAACCCGGCGAAGGCCTGTGGCTTTGGTTAAGTAAATTTATCACCGGGGGATTGATCATCGTTCTGATCGCCATTCACCTGGTCGTCAATCATTTTGCGGCCGAAGGCGGCTTGCAAACCTATGCCGACGTCGTGAGATACTTCTCCAACCCGGCTATCGTATTCATGGAGATCGTATTTCTGATCGTGGTCGTCGCCCATTCACTGGTCGGACTGCGCGGTGTCATCCTGGACCTCAATCCAACCAAATCGGTGATGGGAGTCATCGATTGGGTGCTCGGCATCCTGGGCGTGGGCTCCATTGTCTACGGGATCTGGCTGGCCTTAGCCATCGCATCGTCAAGCGTATAACTTGAATGGGAGCATTCGAATGTTCTAGAGAATGAAAAGCGATCTCGAATGCACCCAATTAGAACTCAAGCAAGGTGAAACATGGTCGGTCTGGTACTTGTATCCCACAGCCGCGCCCTGGCGGAGGCGCTCAAGCAGCTGGTTGGCCAGGTCGTCGTTGATCAAATTCCCATCGCTATCGCAGCAGGGACCGGCCCGGATCGTGAGCTTTTCGGCACCGATGCAGTCGAGATCATGGATGCGATCCAATCGGTGTACTCCGATGACGGCGTCCTGGTGTTGATGGACCTGGGCAGTGCGGTCATGAGCGCCGAAATGGCGCTGGAACTCCTGCCCGAGGAGATGAGCGACCGCATCCGGGTGTGCGCGGCGCCGATCGTCGAAGGTGCGATCGCGGCCGGCGTGCAGATCGGTCTGGGCAGCAACCTCAAAACGATCTGTGAAGAAGCCGCCTCGGCGCTCTTACCCAAATTCGAACACATTTCCCAGATGGGATTTCCCGGAGCTACTCCGGAAGCGCCAGGCGCAAGCGGCCCGCACGCGCAAGGTGCGAGCGCCCGCACGCGAAGGTGCGAGCGGCCCGCAGGTATCCGAACAACCCGGGGAGCAGATCACCCTGACCCTCCATAACCTGCACGGTTTGCATGCCCGCCCGGCTGCCCGTTTCGTCCAGACTGCGGCCCAATACGAGGCCGAGATCACGGTCAAGAATTTAACTACCGGTAAAGGCCCGGTCTCAGCTCGCAGTTTGAACGCCCTGGCCACCCTGGGCGCCGTCCGGGATCACCAGATCCTGATCAACGCCAGCGGCAGCCAGGCAGGTCAGGCGCTCCAGGCCCTGCAGGACCTGGTCGCCGACAATTTCGGCGAAGAAGAAACTCAAGGAGCTGTACCGGTTCAGTCTCAGCCGGAAGGCGCCCAGGAAAGCGGAAAACCCATCCCGATTTCCGAAGGGGTGGCCTTAGGCCCGCTCTGGCATCTGCAAATCCAACCCCCGCCGGTCCCGAGCTGCGAGACGGAAGACCCGGAGCGTGATTGGCAACACTTGCAGGCCGCCATCGATCAAACCAGGGATGAGATCCGCCAGCGCCGCAACCAGCTGGCTGCCAGCCTGGGCGAGACAGAAGCTGAAATCTTTGATGCCCATTTGCTCATCCTGCAGGACCCCGAACTGCTCTCCAGAGCCAAAGCGCTGATCTTCGACCAGAAAAACAACCCGGCCGCAGCCTGGGACGCCGCGATCCGCTCTGCTGCGGCCAATTATCAAGAACTGGAAGACCCTTATTTAAAGCAGCGCGCTGCAGATGTCCTCGATGTCGGCAAACAGGTGCTGATCGCACTGGCCGGTGAACCGAGCGCGCCGGTCATGAAGATCGACCAGCCGGTCATCCTGTACGCTCAGGAATTGACGCCCACTGAGACTTCGCAGTTGGAAATGGATAAGGTGCTCGGGGTAATCACCGCCACCGGCGGCCCTACTTCTCACAGCGCCATCCTGTCGCGCGCCCTGGGCATCCCGGCGGTGTCCGGCGTCAAACCTGCGCTGCTTCCGGCAGCCGATGGCGTCCTGGTCGGCCTGGACGGCTTCAGCGGCCAGGTCTGGGTGGATCCGGATGCTGACCTTCAACAAAGCTTGCAAACCCGGCGCAGCCAATGGTTGGATCAACGCCAGCAACTATTGGAGCTTTCCACCACTCCGGCTGCCACCCGCGATGGCCAGCGGATCGTCGTGGCAGCGAATGTGGGCAACGTCAAAGACGCCCAGGCAGCGCTCAAAAATGGCGCTGAGGGCATCGGCCTGCTGCGCACGGAATTCTTATATCTGACGCGGGCGACACCACCAACTGAAACGGAGCAGATCGAATCGCTCGAAGCGATCGGTGCGGCCCTGGCAGCCGACGGGGATACCACCCGCAGTATCATCGTCCGCACCCTGGATGTGGGCGGCGATAAAGCCCTGCCCTATCTGCCGCTGCCGGTCGAGGCCAATCCTTTCCTGGGCGTGCGCGCGATCCGGTTATCCCTGAGAAATCACGAGCTGTTCCGCACCCAGCTGCGCGCCATTCTCCAGGCCGGGGAATCATTCCAGTTCAGGATCATGTTCCCGATGGTCGCCAATCTGGATGAAGTGACGGCCGCCCGCGAGATACTGGCGCAGGTCCACCAGGAGCTGGAAGCGGAAGAACGAAAGCACGCCTGGCCAATCGAGACCGGCATCATGGTTGAAGTGCCCGCCGCAGCGGTAAACAGCGACCTGCTGGCCAGACAGGTGGACTTTTTCAGCATCGGCACCAATGACCTGACCCAATACACGCTGGCAGCCGAGCGCGGCAATGCCGCCCTGGCAGCGCTGAACGATGCCCTGCATCCTGCGGTGCTTAAACTAATTGAAGGCGTTGCCGCTTCCGCCCATCAGCAGGGGAAATGGACCGGCGTGTGCGGTGAACTGGCCGGCGATCCACTGGCGATTCCGGTGCTGGTCGGTCTGGGTGTGGATGAACTCAGCATGAATCCAGGTTCGGTCCCCCGGGCCAAGGCTATTTTACGCGCCCTCGATCTTGCGGAGATGCAGACGCTGGCCCAACAGGCCAAAGCCGCCCCCGGCGCGCCCGAGGCCCGCCACCTGGCCCGCGAATTTCTCCGGGCTCATCCCGAGATCCCACAGCCCTGAAGATGTGTAGATGTGGTGTTCGATTTGTGCGACCTTAGCCGCTCAAATCGAACACCAAAAATAATTTTCTACAATATTTGCGTGCACCCTTGGGTTAAAACCTGCTCCCTGATCCCCAAATTTGTGCTAAACTTGCTGCATGCGAACCGGTCCAGCTTCACCTGAACGGGTCTTCACCGAGCTCGAATTGCGCCGTTACGACGGCGAAGCAGGCCCGGTCTATATTGCCTATCAGGGAATTGTCTACGATTTGAGCGATTGCCCGAAGTGGCGGACCGGGATGCACGAGCAATTGCATTTCCCCGGGCAGGACTTGACCAGCGAACTGCCCGACGCGCCACATGCCGAGGAAGTCTTCAAACGCCCCTGCGTGCGGCGGGTTGGCGTGCTGGTCTGACCCAACTGACCCAACTATCATCCCGCCCCTGATGAGATCCACTCAGCACCCAATCAATGTTGGAGCATGACAGCCTTATGGAATTTTCACGCCCAGATTTATCGCATGTAGATCCGGAGGTACGGGCTTACATCGAAGCCCTGGAAGCCGAACTGACCCGCCTGCAGTCCAAACCAGCCCCGCGCCGGCGCAGCTCAGATGAAGACGAGCCGGCCCCAACCGGTCCGGCAGAACCGGACGAGCCGCCGACCAGCATCAACCTGATCAGCGCCACCGCCTCTGGCCTGGCCAAGCGTACTCCCCGCCACCTGTATTCCCGCCAGCACCGCAGCGGCATGGGCGTATTTGACCTGGACGCTCCCGATGACGACCCGCCGGCTGTGCTGGCCATCGCCGACGAAAGCGAGAATCTCCTGGCCATCACCAGCTGGGGACGAGCATTCCGCTTGCCGGTTTCTGCCATCCCTGAGGAGCCGGTCCGCAGCCGCGGCGGGCAAATCACCGGCCGCTTTCAATTCAATCCGGGCGAAACCCTGGCTGCGCTGCTCCCGGACCGGGCTGAAGGCTACCTGGCCTTACTCAGCCAGAGCGGTATGGTCCGCCTGCTCAGACACCATGTTTTTGGCGAATACATGAAACCAGGAACTGCTCTGTACGATCTCAAGCAGTTTGGCCCGCTGGCTTCGGTCTGCTGGACGCCCGGGGATGGAGACTTGTTTATCGCCACATCCTCGGGACGCGGCATCCGCTTTTCTGAAAAATCGGTCCACCCGCAGGGCAGCCAGGGCATCCGGCTGACAGACGATGACACGGCCGTGGCCCTCACTTCAGTCTATCCGGACAGCGGTGTATTCCTGCTCACCAGTGAAGGCAAGGGCACGATCCGCTTGATGGAAGGCTTCAGCGCCAACAAATCGCCCGGTGCGGGCGGCAAAATTGCGATGGCCACCAGCGATTTGGTCGCTGCCCAGGCTGTCGAAGACTCGGACGAAATTTTCGCCATCTCCAGGTTGGGCAAGATCATCCGCTTCCGCGCCAATGAGGTGCCCGCCAAAGAAGGGGTTGTCCAGGGTGTGATCTGCATGTCCCTGCGTTCTGATCGGGTCAGCGCCATGACCATCAGTCCCGATCGTCTCAGTTTCTAAACTGGAGGCTTACAATGAGCGATTTCCACACCCCGGATTGGGTCAAACACGCTGTCTTTTACCAGATCTTCCCGGACCGCTTTGCTTCCAGCCCGGATGTCCCCAAACCCGACCACCTGGAGCCCTGGGATTCGAAACCGAGCATCTACGGCTTCAAAGGCGGCGACCTGCGCGGCGTGGCTGAGCGCCTGGATTATCTCCAGGAACTGGGCATTACTGCCATCTACTTTAATCCGATCTTTCAGGCGGCCTGCAACCACCGCTATCATACCCACGACTATTTTTTGATCGACCCTATCCTGGGTGGGCGAGAGGCCTTCGACCTGATGCTGGCGGAAGCCCACCAGCGAGGCATCCGGGTGGTCCTGGACGGAGTGTTTAACCACGCCAGCCGCGGCTTTTTCCAATTCAACCACATCCTCGAAAATGGGCCCGACTCGCCGTACATCCACTGGTTCAACGTGCATGGTTTTCCGATGAACGCCTATCAGGGCGAACCGAACTATGATTGCTGGATCAATCTGCCGGCTTTGCCTAAACTGAACACCAACCATGAACCGGTCAGGCAATATATCTTCGATATCGCCCGCTACTGGCTCGACCAGGGCATCGATGGCTGGCGGCTGGATGTGCCCTTCGAAATCGACGACGACAGTTTCTGGCAGGAATTTCGCCGGGTTGTCAAATCGGCCAACCCTGAAGCATATATCGTTGGCGAGGTCGCCTGGGAAGCTCAGCGCTGGTTGCAGGGCGACCAGTTTGACGCCGTCATGAATTACCAGTTCACCCAGGCCTGCCTGGGCTTTTTCGGCGCTGGCCAGATCGATTGGGAAGTTGAAAAGAATATGATGGGGCTGCCCGAAGTCAAAGAACTGGACGGGCAGGCCTTCCTGGACCGGGCCCGCCAGCTGCTTGATATCTACCCCACCCCGGCCGCCCAGGTTCAGCTCAACCTGCTCAGCAGCCATGATATGCCTCGCTTTGCCTCTCTGGTTCGCAAGGACCGCCAGGTTTTCCGACTGGCGACCCTGTTCCAGATGACTTATCCCGGCGCGCCCTGCATCTACTACGGCGACGAAATCGGGATGGATCAGGGTCAAACCGCTTACCCGGAAGCTTCCCGTTATGCCTTTAACTGGGATGAATCCAGCTGGGACCATGAGCTGCGCGCTGATATCCGCCGCTTCATCCAGCTGCGCCAGGCTTACCCGGCCCTGCGGACGGGCGATTTCATTCCACTGGCCAGCCAGGGTCAGGCCATCGCCTTTCTGCGCCGCTTGCAGTCCGGCGAACAGCCCATCGTGGTCGTGATGAACGCGGCTGCACAGCACCCCGCCACTCTGGAGATCAACCTGCCTGAACCGGAAGCTTCGATCGCAACCTGGCTCAGCCTGCTCGATAATTCCAGCCTGACAGCCGACCAGGGCTGCCTGAAAATCACTTCGCTCCAGCCGCGCCACGCCCTGGTGTTGGCCCCCGGCTAAGCGATCGTCGCTCGAGCGAGCAATTCCACCAGCAAAGGGGCACGCGAACCGTATGACCCGCTATAAAATCATCGTCAATCCCACTTCCGGTCGGGGGATAGGGGCTCAATCGGTCGAACCCATCCGCCAGGAGCTCGACGCCCACGGCCTGGACTATGATCTGGTCCTGACCGAACGACCCTGGCACGCCGTTGAGCTGGCCCTTCAAGCGGTCAAAGATGGTTTCGGGGCAGTCGTAGCCGCAGGAGGCGACGGGACGGCCAACGAAGTCATCAACGGGCTGATGCAGGCCCGCCGGCAAGGTATTGGCCAGGCTGCCTTGGGCCATTTGCCGGTTGGACGCGGCAACGATTACGGTTTTGGCATTGGGGTCCCCACCACCATCCCGGAAGGCTGCCAGGTGCTGGCCAACGACCGGCGACTGTGGACCGATGTCGGTCTGGTGACCGGCGGACTGTTCCCCGAGGGGCGTTATTTCGGCAATGGCGTTGGGATCGGTTTTGACGCGGTCGTCGGCTTCGAAGCCGTCAAGCTGAAACGCCTGACCGGTTTCCCGTCCTATATCGTGGCCGCTCTGAAGACAATCTTCCTGTATTACAAAGCCCCCCTGGTGAAGCTGGTTTATGACGGCATCGAGATCGAGGCGCCGGCCTTAATGGTTTCCATTATGAATGGCCGCCGCCTGGGAGGCGGTTTTATGCTGGCCCCCGATGGGAAAATCAACGATGGGCGTTTCGACCTGACCCTGGCCCGGGAAGTCAGCCGCCCGGCTATCTTCGCCCTGCTGTTCAAGTTTATGGCCGGCACCCAGGCCGGGCATCCTGCCATCATGACCGACCAGGCGGCAGCGATCAAGGTCACTGCCCTGAAAGGCGTCCTGCCGGCCCATACCGATGGCGAAACCCTGTGCGTCGATGGGACCGAGTTGACGATGGAAATCATCCCCAAAGCCCTGGAAGTCCTGACGGACTTGCCGGAGAACTGAGATGCCGTATACCGCCTGGCTGGTCAACAGCACGTTAAAGCGTTTCACCCGCCTGCTGTGCCGCGTGGATGATCGCCAATTGGCCCGCATCCCTGCCAGCGGCCCGCTGATCCTGGTCAGCAATCATATCAATTTCATCGAAGTGCCCCTGATCTATACGCATTTGCTGCCCCGTCCGGTGACCGGTTTCGCCAAAGCCGAAACCTGGGATAATCCCGTCATGGCGCGCCTGTTTAACCTGTGGAAAGCCATTCCGCTGCGCCGCGGTCAGGCCGACATGGCTGGTATACGCCAAGGACTCAAAGCCTTACAGGCCGGGCAGATTTTGGCGGTGGCCCCGGAAGGCACCCGCTCCGGTGATGGCAGATTGAAACGCGGCTACCCGGGAATCGTCCTGCTGGCTATGGTAAGCGGCGCCCCGGTCCTGCCGCTGGTGTATTACGGCGGCGAGCGCTTTCAATCCAACCTGGCCCACCTGCGCCGCACCGAATTCACCATCCGGGTCGGCGAGCCGTTCATCATCAAGCCGCAATCCGAGCGGATCTCATCCCAGGTCCGCCAGCAGATCACCGACGAGATCATGTACCAACTGGCGGCTTTACTGCCCGCGCCTTACCGCGGCGTCTACAACGACTTCAGCCTGGCCACGACCAACTTTCTCGAATTCATATAGCTCAACCGAGGTTCTTTGGGAATTCCTGTGGTGGTACACCAGATTTGGGGGTGTGAGCGTGCTCGAGCACGCTCACACCCCCAAATCTGGATCCCTCCCACAGAATTTCCTGGAGAGCCTCAACCGAGTCTAACCTTCCTTTCATCTAAGCGCAGTACAATAGTGCAGCAAATGTGCGATCGCACCCATTGAACCGCGTCCGTTGAATACCAGTAAAACCATTAATAATTATCTATTGGATAAAAAATGAAAATGAATACCCGTACATTCTCCCTGTTGTTACTCCTGAGCCTGCTCGCCACCAGCCTGTTAAGCGCTTGCGCCCCCGCACCCACCCCGGTGCCGCTTGCAGAGCGCGACTTGAGCACCGTCATCCTGCAAAAGGAAGACCTGCCGGCCGGATTTGACACCGTGATCGATGGCACACCCGATGATCTGTTCCCCAACGCGACTTCAGTCCACACCGGGATCGTCAATGCCGCCGATACGATCATTAAAACCCCCGACAACAACCACGTCTTTTCCAACGGCGTGCTGGTCTATGACACCGAAGAACTGGCCAGCAACGCTTACCAATCGATCATCGACCAGACCAAAGGCGAAAAATTGACCGTCGAACCGATCGGCGACGAAACCTTCGCCATCTACAGCACGGTCGAGAGCGATATCATCCTGAATACCATCCACGTCGCCATGATCCTGTGGCGATCCGGCCCAGCCGTCGCTTTCATCTCATCGGCCGACAGCGTCAACCCGCCTGATGCTGATACTATGCCGAATCTTGCCAGGCTGATCCAATCCCGCCTGGTTGGCGCCGCCTCCGACTGACCGGGCGATCATGGGCCAGCCGCGCTTCATCCCACTGCCCGAGTACGTCGAATACCCGCCGGAGGAGATGCGCCGGCGGGCGCGGGATTTCAACCGCCAGATGCAGCGCCGCCGTTCGCTGCGCTTCTTCTCCGACCGCCCGGTTGACCAATCCGTTTTGCTGGACTGCCTGCGGGCAGCCGGCTCGGCGCCCAGCGGAGCCAACCTGCAGCCCTGGCATTTTGCCCTGGTAGGGGATCCAGCCGTTAAACGCCGCATCCGCCTGGCAGCCGAAGCGGAAGAACAGGAATTCTACACCCGCCGGGCGCCCCAGGAATGGTTGGAGGCCCTGGCGCCCCTGGGCACCGATCCCAACAAGCCTTTTCTTGAGATTGCACCCTATCTGATCGCCATCTTCGCCCAATCCTACAGCCTGCGCCCGGATGGCGCTCACCTGAAACATTATTACGTCAAAGAATCGGTCGGGATCGCTACCGGCATCCTGATAACCGCCCTGCACCAGGCCGGCCTGGCCTGCCTGACGCACACCCCCAGCCCGATGGATTTTCTCAACCAGATCCTGGGCCGGCCGGAGAATGAGCGCCCCTTCTTACTGCTGGTGGTCGGCTACCCGGCCACGGACGCGGTCGTCCCGGATATCCAGCGCAAACCGCTGGACGAGATCCTGACGATCGTATAATCAACCTGTAGAGCCTCGACGAGGATTTCCCGAAGAACCGTATTCAGGGAGGATAAATGATTCGCAACCAATGGTATGTTGTGCTCAGTTCCCGGCAGGTTAAACCTGGCGCGCCGGTCGGGGTCACTCGCCTGGGTGAAAAACTGGTCTTTTGGAGAGACCAGAGCGGCCGGGTCCATGCGCTGCAGGATGATTGCCCCCACCGGGGAGCCGCCCTGAGCGGCGGGAAAGTTGTTGGCGACCAGATCCAATGCCCCTTTCACGGCTTTGAATTCAATCCGGATGGGCGCTGCACGTATCTGCCAGCCATCGGCCGCGATGAGCCGGTTCCCAAACAATTCTTGGCCCACGGTTACCCGACCTACGAAGCTCATGGCTTGATCTTCATGTTTTGGGGAAGCCCAACGTCGGACCCTGGCCTGCCGTCCTTCTTTGACAACCTCGATGATTCGTTCACCTTCGGGGAAGCGATCGATCCCTGGCAGATCCATTATTCACGGGTGATTGAGAACCAGCTGGATGTCGCTCACTTGCCTTTCATACATCGGACCACCATCGGCCGGGGGAATCGTACCGTGGTTGATGGCCCGGTCGTCGACTGGAACGGACCGGATCGTTTCAAAGTATTCGTTTTCAATCGCTCAGACGATGGCCAGCCTCCCCGCAGCGCCCGCGAATTGGATGCTGCCGGGCGGGAGTTTCATCTCGAGTTCATATTCCCCAATCTCTGGCAGAACTATATTGGCCCCGACGTGCGGGTATTGGCAGCCTTTGTCCCGGTGGATGAAGATCGGACCTTGCTGTACCTGCGCTTCTACCAGCGATTTTTACGCCTGCCGCTGATTGGAGCGCTGGTCAGCAAATTGGCGATGCCCTTCAATGTCTATATCGCCCACCAGGATCGGGTTGTGGTTGAAACCCAGTTTCCCCGGCGCTCCCAATTACGCAGCGCTGAAAAACTGATCCAGGCGGACCAGCCGATTATCGCCTACCGGCGCCGGCGTGAGGAGTTGATCCAGCAGGCGCAAAACCTGACCGAACCATCCACGCTCTGACCACAGGCGGTGCTTGACGGCAGCCAGCAGTCGCGCCGTCAGTTTAATGCAGGATTTCCTGGTTGGCCTGATCGGCTTCCTGAAATATCTTTTCAACTTCTTTTTTGATCTCAGGCGTCGCGCTGGGCTGGTAGGGGATGAACTTGACCAGGTCGCGCGCTTCCTGCAGCAGGGCTTTCACCTGGGAGATATACGAAAAATTATATTTACCCCCATCGGCAGGGACGGGTAAGTCGCGGGCCTCCTGGATGCATTTCCGGGCCTTTTGGATGCGTTCGGTTGCAGGTATCAGGCGTGACATCGATACTCCTTAAAAACGAGCGGGGAATGAAAATTCGACTATTCTGCTTCTGGCATTCATTTTACCCCCACCGGCTCTCTGGCATGCTCGGGAGCATGCAAATGTTGTCGAAGAAAAATGTGCTGTTCGGTTTGCAAATGAATGCGAGATACAGTATCGAAATCCCCAAGCCGTGCTATACTATCTTAATTATCAACAAAATATATATCTACTTAGCCCGATGTAATAATGTGGGCGAAATGGGTGTGCGAGGTGGGCGTACGTCCACCTCGCACACCCATTTCGCCGCCTATTTTGCGAGGCGCAAAAAGGTCACCGCATGAGCAGACTGACCGATCAAAAGTATCTCAAAACCGAACAATATGGCTCCGCCGCCAACCTGGAAGCCAGGATCGCCCTGCATCGCGACTATGGCACCAATCGCTACGACTGGCAGCTATGGGTCTATGACCAGCTCGAACTCGAACCCGGCTTACAGATACTGGAAATGGGCTGCGGGCCGGCCAGCCTGTGGCGCAGCAACCTCAACCCGCCGCACAGTCGGCGTCTGCCGGAGGGCGTGCGGGTCACTCTGGGGGACCTTTCGATCGGCATGGCCCGCCAGGCGCGCACCAATTTAATTGACCACCCCGCCTTTGCTTACCTGACCGCCGATGTCCAGCAGCTGCCCTTTCCGGAAGCTCAATTCGACCGCCTGATCGCCAACCACATGCTCTATCACGTGCCGGATATACTGTCTGCCGTACGGGAATTCAAACGGCTGCTGAAGCCCGGCCGGCCGCTGTTTGCCGCGACCAACGGCGATGCCCACATGGCCGAGTTGTACCAGCTCATTCATGATTTTGACCCCAGTTACGAGAGACCCGATCGGGTGATTCACCGCTTCAGCCTCGAAACTGCCCCGTCCCAGTTGGAGCAGGTTTTCAGCCAGGTCGAAGTGCGCCCGTTCGACTCCAACCTGAAGGTAACCAATCCGGCTGCTCTGGTCGCCTATGTCGGCTCGATGTGGGATATCTGGGATAGGACGGAAGATGAGAAAGCCGAACGTATCCAGGCTTTCGAGCGCTTCGTACAGGCGCGCTTCGAGGCCGAAGGTTATATTTGGATTACCAAATCCGCTGGTTTGATCATCGCCCATGATTGAACCGCTTCGGGGACAGGACAACTCCATGCCATCCAAAAAACGTTTCCAGCACCAATTCAAACTCGCTGGGCTGGGCGCCTGGCTGCTGAGCGTCTTCGTGCTGGTCCTGGCAGGCTGCACGCCGACGCCCACCCCGCCAGCGACTTCCACGCCTGCTCCAACCGCGACCAGCCTACCCCCCACGGCGACGCCTCTGCCTGCAACCGTTACCAGCCTGCCCCCAACCGCAACGAGCGAACCGCCGGCCCAGAGATTCACCCCTACCCCTACAACCCTTTCAGCGACCGAAACTCCCATCAACCGCTATCCATCCATATCGCCGGACAACGCGACCCAGTTGGACCTGATCTATACCAACAGCCAGACCCTGGCCCAGGCCCTGGCCTGGCTGCCGAACAGCGCTTCGCTGGCATTGGCAAATCAGAGCGGCGTCCAACGGTTTACCCTGTCGAACAACCAGGAGGCGACCGTGATCCAGGGCGCTTTTCTTCCGACCACGCTAAGCGCCTCAACCACAACCGGGCTGACTGCCATCGCCCGCCAGGACAACAGCATCAGCCTGCTGGATCCAGCGGATGGCAGCCTGATTGCCAATTTACAGGGCCATACCGGGGCGATCACTTCAATCACCTTCAGCGCCGATGGCCGCTATATGGCATCGGCGGCTACCGACAACACGGTTCGTATCTGGGACGCCAGTAACGGCGTATTTCTGGCTGGCTGGCAGCTGCCGTATTGGGTGGTCAACCTGGCCTTTTCGCCGGATGGCGACCGCCTGGCCGGGGTTGACCTGCAGGCCTTTACCATCCACATCTGGGAGATCGACCGGCTCTCGCTGGATACCCCGGCGCCTTTAGACCGGCCCCTGGGCGATCCTCCGGCGGAAACGACCCTGATGTGGACTGAGGAGAGCATCCCGGCCCTTTATGAGGTGGTATTTTCGCCGGATTGGAGCCAGGTCGCCTGGGTGGCGCGCGGCACCGTTCAGCTCATGCAGGTCTCGAGCGGCGAGCTCGGCCCGACCTTCCAGCACGAGGATTATGTCAACGGGATCGCCTGGTCGCCCGACGGCAAGCTGCTGGCCTCCGCCGCGGCTGCCATGGTTGATAACCAGTTTACCCCCGCGACCCTGTTGTGGGATCCGCAGGCCGGTAAACTGGTCAACACCCTGATCCTGCCGGACGCAGCCAGCGGCGTGGCTTTCTCACCGGATGGCAAGCTGCTGGCAGTTCTGGGGGCCCAGGGGGAGGTGCAGCTATGGGCAGCCCCACGGTAAAAAGACGCCCGTTTATTCGTTTCCTGTGCCGGCTGATCTTGCGGTTGCTCGGTTGGAAAGCGGATATTACCATCCCGGACACCGCCCGATACGTGATCATCGGCGCCCCGCATACCTCCAACATGGATTTTTTCTTGATGCTGTTGCTGATGGGGGTCAGTGGTTTACAACTGAACTGGGTCGGCAAGGACACCCTGTTCCGCAAACCAATCGGCGGATTGATGCGCAAGCTGGGCGGGGTCCCGGTCAATCGCCGCTCCAGCAACCGCTTTGTGGACCAGATGGTGGCGGCGTTTAAAGAGCACGACGAGCTGGCCCTGGTGATCGCCCCGGAAGGCACCCGCAGCAAGGTCCATTACTGGAAAACCGGCTTTTATTACATCGCCGTGGGCGCGGGTGTGCCGATCGTGATGGCTTACGTCGATGCCGGCAAGAGAACCACCGGGATTGGGCCGCAATTCAAGCCCACCGGCGATATCCAGGCCGATTTTGCGGTTATCAAAGCGTTTTACGATGATAAGATTGGCATCCACCCAAAATATCAGGGCGAGATCAGCCTGCGCCAGGAATTGCTGCCGATCAACATCCTGGCCAACACAGAAACCATCCGGACCGACCGGATCAGTTTGCAAAGCCTGACGGTTCCCCAACTGCAAGCTTACCTGGACGATCCCGTTGGCCTGGAGCAGGAGCTCGGTTTCTCCGTCTCGCGGCAAGTCGTCACCGAGGTCGTCCAGCGGGCGATCGAACGCAAGCTGGTCAAGATGAAAGCCGCCAACGTCCTCAACCACGCCTGGTTTACCTACTGGCTGCTGGTGGTGCCAGCCATTGGGGCTGAAGATGGCCAAAATTTTGGAGCCGGCCTGCTGGGCTTCAAAGGACTGCCGGATATCATGGGTCAGGTTGAGATCGGCTACGGCATAGACCCGGCCTACCAGGGCCAGGGTTACACCACCGAAGGGGTGCGGGCCCTGGTTGCCTGGGCCTTCCAGGATCCCCGCTGCCGGGCTGTGATTGCCCCGAACACTGCCAAAGACAATCTGGCCTCCAACCGGGTGCTCGCCAAAGTTGGGATGATTATCGAACACGAAGGCGAGTTCACCAACGATTGGCGCCTGGATAAAAGATAAAGTGCAGGTAATGAAATGGAAAAACCTATGATCACCAAAACAAGCTCGACCGACAACCTGCGGGCTGCCTGGCGCAAGGCTGTCGCCAAATACCAAAAACCCGACCGGAATCGCTCATTGTGGATGCTGGTCAACTCCCTGGGCGGCTACTTGATCTTGTGGACCCTGATGGCATTCAGCCTGTCCTGGTCCTACTGGCTGACCTTGCTGCTGGCTGTTCCGACTGCCGGGTTCATGGTCCGGATCTTCATCATCTTCCACGACTGCGGGCACGGTTCATTCTTCAAATCCACCCGGACCAACACCCTGGTCGGCATCCTGACCGGTCTGTTCACGTTCACACCCTACCACCAGTGGCGCCACCACCATGCCATCCATCACGCCACCGCCGGCAACCTGGATAAACGCGGCACCGGGGACGTGCTGACCCTGACAGTCAAGGAATACCTGGCCCTGCCCTGGATCAAGCGGCTTGGCTACCGGCTGTATCGCAATCCACTTGTGATGTTTGTACTCGGCCCGACATTCGTCTTCCTGATCGGACACCGGATTCCCAGTCCCAAAATTGGCCGGCGCGAGCGCCAGGGTGTCTGGTGGACCAACCTGGCTTTGTTGGGCATCTTCACGAGTCTCAGCCTGCTGCTCGGATTCAAAAACGTATTGCTGATCCAGCTCCCGATCGTCATGATTGGCACCGGCGCCGGTGTGTGGTTGTTTTACGTCCAGCACCAGTTCGAGGGCGTTTACTGGGAGCGGCACGAAAACTGGGAATTCGACAAAGCCGGTTTCTACGGCAGTTCCTATTACCGCTTGCCCAGGCTGCTGCAGTGGTTCAGCGGAAATATCGGTTTCCACCATGTGCATCATCTCAGCCCGCGCATACCTAACTACAATCTTGAAAAATGCCAGCGTGAAAACCAGGTATTTCACCAGGTACAGCCGCTCACTTTATTTTCCAGCCTGAAATCGCTACGTTTTCGCTTATGGGATGAAGATCGCCGCCAGCTGATTGGCTTCCACCAGTTGAAATCTTTACAACCAAAATCAACAATCGCCTGAATCCGGGTTCTTTAAGAATCCCTGGGATGGTGTCCCTGAACCTCTGAAAACGGACCATCGATGCCTGCTAGCAGGCAAATTTCAACGCCAGAAAGGTACAGATCAAAACCAATGAAAAAATTCCGCGTCGCTTTACTCGCTAACCTCAAGACCAACGCCCCACACTTCGCCGGAATGCCGGAAGATCAATGGGACGATCTGGATTCAGACAAGACGGTCAACGCCCTGGTTGAGGCCATCCGGGCCGGCGGGCATACGTGCGACTTTCTGGAGGGGGATATCAGCTTATTCAACAGCGTCCAAAAATACCAGCCGGACATCTGTTTCAATATCTGTGAGGGCCACTTCGGGATCGCCCGCGAAGCCCAGGTCCCGGCGATCCTGGAAATGCTGCAGATCCCTTATACCGGCTCAAATGCCCTGACCCTGGCTCTGGCGCTCGACAAGCCGGTAACCAAGCGGATCCTGCACTGGCACGAATTGCCTACCCCGACCTTCCAGACCTTCGAACGAGAAGACGAGCCGATCAACGATGACCTCACCTTTCCGTTGTTCGTCAAGCCCAGTCGGGAGGGCACCGGCATGGGGGTCTCACTCAAATCGACCGTCCACAACGAAACCGAGCTGCGCGAGCAGGTCCGCCACATCCTGGAACGCTACAAACAGCCCGCCCTGGTGGAAAGCTACATCGAGGGCCGCGAGGTGACGGTCGGTGTGGTCGGCAACCTGGTCGGCCCGGTTGCCCGCCGGATCCCCGAGAACCGCAGCGCCCCGCGGGTCGACGCCGGCCTGCGCTTCCTGCCCCCGATGGAAGTCGATCTAAAGCCCTATCTTGAGTCAGATGGCGTTTACAGCAACCGCCTGAAGGTCGCCCTGGCAGACCAGCTCACCTACCTGTGCCCGGCGCCCCTGGATGATGATATGGTCGACGAACTCAACTGGCTGACCGCGGCCGTCTTCCGCGTCACCGGCGCTTACGATGTCTCCCGGGTCGACTTTCGCCTGGACGTGCACGATAACTGGAAGCCTTACATCCTCGAGATCAACCCGCTGCCGGGGCTTTCGCCGGGCATCTCCGATCTGGTGATCGAAGCCGCCGCAGAAGGCGTGGATCATACCGAACTGGTGAATATGATCCTGGAAACCTCCTTGCGTCGCTACGGCATGATCGAATAAAGAGATTTCGCCAAAATAAGGCGTCGGTATGGGCGAGTGCCCATACCGACGCCTTATTTTGGCGGATATTTCCGAGAGGGATGCTATAATTCAATTATTCAACCCGACTTACAGGACAGGAATCTATGCGCATCCTGAACGAACATCAAGAAGACCTGCTCAAAGAAGAACGCCAGTTTCTCAATGATCTGCGGGTGACCCTGGCCAATTTTGGCGCCACCCAGGAAGATCTTAAAACCCTGGGCGAATCCATCCACCAGCTCGACGAGCTGTTCCTGCTGGTGATGGTGGGCGAGTTCAACGCCGGAAAAAGCGCTTTCATCAACGCCCTGCTCGGCCAGAAACTCTTGAAAGAGGGGGTTACACCCACAACCACCCAGATCAATATCCTGCGTTACGGCGAGCAGCAGGAGCGCCAGGTGATCGACGAAAACCTGCACAGCCTGACGTTACCGGTCGATTGGCTGGCCGAGATAAGCATCGTCGATACCCCCGGCACGAATGCCATTATTCGCTCCCACGAAGCCATCACCTCCCAGTTCGTGCCCCGCTCGGACCTGGTGATCTTCATCACCTCGGCGGACCGGCCGTTTACGGAAAGCGAGCGCGCTTTCCTGGAGAAGATCCGCGCCTGGGGCAAGAAAGTGGTGATCGTCATCAATAAGATCGACCTGTTCCAAAACGAGGACGAGCTCGAACAGGTCAAAACCTTCATCGCCGACCACGCCCGACCGCTGTTGGGCGTCACTCCCGAGATATTCCCGGTGAGCGCCCGGATGGCGCTGCGAGCCAAGCAGGGCGAACCGGAACACTGGCAGTCTTCCCGCTTTGAGCCGCTCGAAAACTATATCCGGGATACCCTGGATGAGAGCAGCCGGATCCAGTTGAAATTCCTCAACCCGCTGGGGGTCGCCTCCCACCTGGTGGAGGACTACCAGCGGGTGGTCCAGGGGCGCACGGATCTGCTCAAGAACGATTTTGAGATGCTCACGGACGTGGATGCCCAACTCGGCATTTACGAAACCGACATGCGCCGGGAATTCACCTTCCGCATCTCGGACATTGACAACTTGCTGCTCAACATGGAACAGCGCGGCACAGAATATTTCGATGAGATCTTCCGCCTGGGCCGGGTGTTCGATTTGATCAGCAAGGATCGCATTCGGACCGGCTTCGAGCAGGAGGTGGTCGGCGACCTGCCGGCCCGGATCGAGCGCAAAGTCAACGAAATGATCGACTGGCTGGTGGACGCCGACCTACGCCAGTGGCAGGCTGTCACCGAACACCTGTCGGAGCGCCGCCGGGCTCACCAGGGCCGGATCGTAGGCGACTCCGGCCCAGGCAGCTTCCATTACGACCGCGAACGCCTGATGGAACAGGTCGGCCGGGAGGCCCGCCGGGTGGTGGAAACCTACGATAAAGCCGCCGAAGCCCAGTCTCTGGCGGATGGCGCCCAGGCGGCCGTGGCTGCTTCAGCCGCATTGGAAGTTGGCGCAGTCGGGTTGGGCGCCTTGATCACGATCCTGGCGACCACCATGACCGCCGATGTGACCGGCATTTTGATGGCCAGCGCGGTCGCCCTGCTGGGACTGTTCGTCATCCCGGCTCGACGCCGCCAGGCCAAGCAGGAAATGAAGGAAAAAGTCGCCGATCTGCGCAAGCAGCTGACCGGCTCACTGCACGACCAGTTCCAACGCGAGGTCGAGCGCAGTTTACAGCACATCCACGAAGCGATCTCTCCCTACACCCGCTTTATCCGGGCCGAGCAAGCCAAATTGAACGACATGCAGGATAAGCTCCAGGGCATCCGTTCCCGGCTCGAACAGCTCGAAGTCGAAGTGAATGATCTCTAGGTAAACCTGCCCCCGGTTAAAGAATAGAAGAGCGAAAATAAGGTGGATGCGGACATCTGTCCGCATCCAGCTTATTTTCGCAACAAACTTACCTGGCCAGATGGACAGGGTGGGCCTCACCCATTGGTAGGAGGCGTTTTCGGTCACATGAAACCTTGACTCGCCGGTGGTTTGCATGGTAAAACTAGAAATCAATTCATTTCGGAAGAAAGCAGGCAGTTAATGACAACAAGCGTCTATTTCTTGAACCCATCCAGGAACGCCATCCCCGATAACGGTGGTATGGTTGCGTTTCCTTGTTGGAGTGCGCCTGCTGGCTATTTGTAGATTGGATCGTAATCACGATCTTCCACGCCACGGGTGCATGCAAGCCCCGTGGCTTTTTCTTTTTTTACAGCGCGCAACTTCTTTCGTGCGAAACATTTTATCGGAATCTTTGAACGAACCAGTCTGTGGAGATTTGCCCGTGTCCAACCTAAGCACTGAATCGAAGTTCGACATGAAAGCAGCCCTTGAACCAAACCGTTTGAAAGGTCTCTGGCGGTTAATGGATGGGTTCCAGCTCAGCTACCTGGGTGCAACTGCAAGCCAGGCGCTGGCAGCCGGGCTCAAAACGGCCACATATTTACTGCTGCGCTACTTTATCGACCAGGTAATGGGCGTCAAGAGCGACGCCGGGGTCCTGCCCTGGATCGCGCTCGCCTTCGTGCTGCTGGCGGCCATGGAAGGCAGTTTCACTTACCTGGCCGGACGGATGGCAGCCTATACTGCGGAAGGCGTCTCCAGGCGGTTGAGGGATTACCTGTACGATCATATCCAGCGCCTGTCCTTCTCTTACCACGATAAAACCCAGACCGGCGATTTGATCCAGCGGGTCACTTCCGACGTGGACGCCATGCGGCGCTTTTTCGCCGAGCAGGCCATCGGGGTTGGGCGGATCCTGCTCCTGTTTGTGGTCAACTTTATCGCTTTGCTCAATTTGAACGTCCGCCTGGCGCTGCTGTCCATCATCGTGGTGCCCTTCGTGGTGCTGACCTCGATCTTTTTCTTCCGGCGGATCAGCCGGGCCTACGAGAAATTTCAGGAGCAGGATGGGGTCCTGACCACCACCCTGCAGGAGAACCTGTCCGGGGTGCGGGTGGTCAAGGCTTTCGCCCGCCAGCCCTATGAGCGTGATAAGTTCGAAAAAGATAACTGGGAGAAATACCTGCGCGGCCGGCGCCTGCTTTTGATGCACTCGTTCTTCTGGCCGGTCTCGGATATCATCTGCGGGGCCCAGATGCTGGGCGGCTTCCTGGCTGCGGCGATCATGGCGATCAACGGGGAGATCACACCCGGCACGTACGTGGCCTACGCCGGGCTGGTCGTCTGGTTGATCTTCCCGATGCGCAACCTGGGCCGCTTGATCGTCCAGACCTCTCAAGGCCTGGTCTCTTTCGGACGGGTTTTGGAGATCGTCAAACAGGAACGCGAACCGCTGGAAGCCGGCGATTACCGGCCGCGCGGCGACGTGCGCGGCCAGCTCAGCTTCGAGGGGGTCTGCTTCGAATATGACCCCGAGAGCCTGGTGCTGGAAGATATCGATTTCGAGGTCCAGCCTGGCCAGATGGTCGCCTTGCTCGGCTCAACCGGCTCGGGTAAGACCACCCTGGTCAACCTGCTGCCCCGTTTCTACGACTACAACTGCGGCAGCCTGAAACTGGACGGCATCGAATTGAAGCGCTACCAGCGCCGCTACCTGCGCAGCCAGATCGGGATCGTCGAGCAGGAGCCCTTCCTGTTCTCGCGTTCGATCCGGGAGAACATCATCTACGGTGTCGGGCGTGAGGTCAGCCAGGAGGAGATCGAGGCTGCCGCCCGGGCTGCCGCGGTTCATGATGTGATCATGACCTTCCCCGACAACTATGCTACCCTGGTCGGCGAGAAAGGCGTCACCCTGTCCGGTGGGCAGAAACAGCGCGTGGCCATCGCCCGCACCCTGCTGAAGGATCCCCGCATCCTGATCCTGGACGACTCGACCTCGGCGGTGGACACCGAGACCGAAGCCGAGATCCGCGCGGCCCTGGAAACCCTGATGCGCGGGCGGACCTCTTTCATCATCGCACACCGGATCCAGAGCGTGATGAACGCCGACCTGATCCTGGTGATGGATAAAGGCCGGATCGTGCAGCAAGGCACCCACGAACAATTACTGTCCCAGGGCGGCATTTACCGCCAGATCTTCGAGATCCAGACCCGCATCGAAGCGGAACTGGAAAAAGAGATCGCCAGCTCAGAACTGGTGACAGTCTAAGGTTCACCAACGAGTGGCGAAACAGGCTTGCGTGGGGGGCGTACGCCCTTTACGCACACCTGTTTCGCCACAATTTTACGGCATTGGCTGAATAGTTCGACAACGTCACATTAATAAAGGATACCCAAATTTTGATGTGTGTGGCGGGCAGCCGCCCGCCACACACATCAAAATTTGGGAGATTTCTTCGAATGTGACATTGCCAAGATAGTTACGTAATGTTTTCCTGTAAAGAACAGTTGAGGATGTAACCCATGACCGACGAATATTTTGAAGAAGAGGAATTCACATCCCAAGTCAACAGCGGTACCGTCCTGCGTGTGCTGGCTCAGATGAAACCACACTGGCGCTGGGTGGTCGGTTTCCTGATCAGCGTGGGGATTGTATCCTTCCTGAACTCGTACTTCACTTTCCTCAGCAAGCGGATCATTGACGAGGGCATCGTGGCCGGCAATCGCCAGGTGCTGATCCAGATCGTGACCCAGTACGGCATCTTGATCCTGGTCCAGGCCCTGTTTGTGTTTGGTTTCATCTACCTGGTCGGGGTATTGGGCGAGCGGGTCCGTTACGACCTGCGCAAGAAGCTTTTCAATCACCTGCAGGACCTGTCCCTGTCGTACTACAGCCGCGCCAAGGTTGGCTGGATCATGTCGCGGGTCACCTCGGACACCGACCGGATCGCTGACCTGGTCACCTGGGGGATGCTGGACACCACCTGGGCGATCCTGAATATCAGCATCTCGGTGATCTTCATGATGCTGATCAACTGGCGGCTGGCCCTGGTCATCCTGGCGATCATCCCGGTGCTGGTGTACGTCGCCGTACAGTTCCGCAAGCGCATCCTGGTCGAATACCGCAATGTCCGCAAGATCAATTCAAAGATCACCGGCGCGTACAACGAAAATATCACCGGGGTGCGAGTGGTCAAGGCCCTTGGGCGGGAAGCGGAAAACATGCGCGAGTTCAGCGTGCTGACCGGCGATATGTACCGCTCGTCCTACCGGGCAGCCTGGCTCTCAGCCCTGTTCCTGCCGGCGGTTCAGATCATCAGCGCGGTGGCGATCGGCAGCATCGTCTGGTACGGCGGACTGCAGGCCCAGGTCGGGGCGATGACCATTGGCGGTATCCAGGCCTTCGTCAGTTACATCACCTTTATGATGTGGCCGATCCAGGATATGGCCCGGGTCTACGCCGAGATGCAGCAGGCTATCGCCTCGGCCGAGCGCATGTTCTCGCTGCTCGACACGCAGCCGGACGTCGCCAATCTGCCGGAGGCTTACGACCCCGGCAGCATCCAGGGCGACATCGAGTTCGATCATGTCGGGTTCTACTACGAAGACGGTGAGCCGGTGCTCAGCGATTTCAACCTGCGGGTTAAAGCCGGCGAGACCATCGCCCTGGTCGGCCCGACCGGCGGCGGCAAATCGACCATCGTCAACCTGATCTGCCGCTTTTACGAGCCCCGCCAGGGCAGCATCAAGATCGGCGGCCAGGATTATCGCCAGTACACCCTGGAGGCGATCCAATCCCGGATCGGAGTGGTGCTGCAGACCCCACACCTGTTCTCCGGCACCATCCGTGAGAACATCCGTTACGGCTGCCTGGAAGCCAGCGACCAGGAGATCGAGCAGGCCGCCCGGCTGGCCGGGGCTCACGATTTCATCACCCACTTCCCCACCGGGTATGAAGAGCAGGTCGGGGAGGGCGGCAACAACCTGTCCACCGGCCAGAAACAGCTCATCAGCCTGGCCCGGGCCGTACTGGCCGAACCCGAGATTTTCGTGATGGATGAAGCCACCAGCTCGGTGGACACCCTGACCGAAGCCCTGATCCAGCGCGGCATGGAGAACCTGATGCGCGGCCGGACCAGCTTTGTGATCGCCCACCGGCTTTCGACCATCAAGCGGGCCGATCGTATCCTGGTGATCGAAGCCGGGCGGATCAAGGAAATGGGCTCCCATGCCGAATTGCTGCGGGCCCACGGCCATTATTACCGGCTGTATACCAAGCAGTTCCGTCACGAGCTGGAGCAGGAATACAATCTCAATTCACTGACCGGGACTGCTTCGGCATAGGGTAATTTAATCGAAAAACGGGCATGCAGATCGGCTTCCGCCGATCTGCATGCCCGTTTTTCGAATATTTATGCACCAGATGCATGGCTAAGATGAATAGTGAAACCAACCATCGGCGCCGTTGGTATAATATCAGCCTGACGACCTTTGGCACGATAGGATCAACATGCTGGACTCAAACCTCAAGTGGTGGCAATCAGCGGTGTTCTACCAGATCTACCCGCGCAGTTTTGCGGATGGTAATGGCGATGGCATCGGCGATCTGGCCGGGATGATCGCCCGGCTGGATTACCTGCGCGATCTGGGGGTTGACGCCATCTGGCTGTCGCCGCACTATCCTTCGCCCAATATCGATTGCGGTTACGATATTTCCGATTACACCGGCGTCGCCCCGGAATACGGCAACCTGGACGATTTCCAGCGGTTCCTGGATGGGGCTCACCGGCGCGGCATGCGTTTGATCCTCGATCTGGTGCTCAATCACACCTCCGACCGGCACCCCTGGTTCGTCGAATCGCGCGCCAGCCTTCAGAACCCCAAACGCGATTGGTACATCTGGCAGCCCGGAAGGGATGGCCGGCCGCCCAACAACTGGTACTCCACCTTCGGCGGGCCAGCCTGGACCCTGGACCCGGTCACGAAAGCGTACTACTATCACTGCTTTTTTCGCCAGCAGCCCGACCTGAACTGGCGCAATCCCGAGGTCAAACAGGCCATGTTTGCGGCTGTCCGTTTTTGGCTCGACCTGGGGGTAGATGGCTTCCGCCTGGACGCGGTCGAGACCATTTACGAAAGCCCCGGTCTGCCCGACCAGCCGGTTGAGCGGCCGCTCAGCGAACTGCAGCGCGCCCTGCTGGTCGCCAATGACCAGCAGGAGATCGAGGCGCTAATCAAACAGCGCCGCCGGATGTTCCAGCATCAGATCGGTTTGCCGGAAGTCCACGGTCTGATGCAGGAACTGCGCAGCCTGGTGGACGAATACGATGGCGACCGGGTGCTGATCGGCGAAACCGACGATCTATCCTATTATGGCAATGGCGAAAACGAGCTGCACATGCAGTTCAATTTCGGCCTGATGCGCGCCGCCCGCCTGACCCCAGCCTGGGTGCAGGCCAACCAACGCCGGCGCCTGTCCGAACTGGCCAGGATCTCACCCCGGGCCTGGCCCTGCAATACATTTGGCAACCACGATTCAAGCCGGTCTTATACCCGCTTCGGTTATTACCCGCCGGACATGCGATCGCCAGCAAACGATGAGCAAGCCCGCCTGCTGATCACCTTGCTACTGAGCCTGCGCGGCACGCCGGTGCTTTACAACGGCGAGGAAATCGGGATGAGCGACCATTACCTGGACAATCTGGCCGATTTTAAGGACCTGACCGGGGTGTGGTTTTACGAGGTCGCCACCGCCGAGCTGGGTATGACTTCAGCCGAGGCGCTGGAAAAAGCCGCCCGCTACACGCGCGATCGCTGCCGGACGCCTTTCCAATGGGCCAATGCCCCCAATGCCGGATTCAGCCCGGCAGGGGTCGCGACCTGGCTGCCGGTCAATCCGGATTATGGCCAGGGCGTCAATCTTGCCGATCAGGAGAATGAGCCCGGCTCGATCTACAATACCTACCGCCGGCTGCTGAAACTGCGCCGGGAAACGCCAGCCTTGATCCGGGGAGAATACCTGCCGCTGGATACCGGCCACCCGCAGGCGCTGGCCTTTGTGCGCCGGACCGACGGCCAGTCCTGCCTGGTGGCGATCAATTTTTCCAATCATGAAGCGCTCAGCCTGGATCTGAACCCATCCCTGGCCAAACCGCCGGGCAGCCTGCCCTCTCGGGAACCCCAGCGCCTGTTCAGCACGCATCCGGGGGAGGCTTCCGCAATCCAAACTTTCCGACCTGGGGCTGCGCCCGCTTGAAGCCCAGATCATCGCATTGAAGGGCTGACGAGGCAAAATCTATGAAAATTGCAGTCCTGGGTGATATCCACGCCAACCTGGTCGCTTTGCAGGCCGTTGTCGATCACGTCGACGCCTGGGAGCCGGATCACGTTCTGCTGGTGGGCGATGTGGTCAACCGCGGGCCGCGCCCGGCGGAGTGCCTGGCAATCTTTCAAGCCCGCCAGGCCTCAGACGGCTGGCAAACCGTGCGTGGCAATCATGAAGACTACGTCATCGGCCAGGCCGGGAACGGGCGTGAGCGTACGGCAGCTGAAGCCGCCGTCCACCAGGCCACCATCTGGACATATCAGCAACTGAATTGTAACGTCACCGCCTTGCGGGCAATGCCCGACCGGCGCAGCCTGTACGCGCCGGATGGCTCCGAACTGCGGCTGACCCACGGCTCAATGGCCGGTTTACGGGTGGGGATCTACCCCTTCACGACCAATAAAGAACTACGCCAGTTGATCGAGCCGGCCCCGGCTGTGTTCTGCGTCGGCCATACCCACCGGAGCTTGATCCGGCGGGTTGATCACACCCTGGTTGTGAACGCCGGTTCGGTTGGGCTGCCTTTCGATGGCGACACCCGCACCGGCTATGCGCAAATCACCTGGACCGAGACGGCCGGCTGGCAGGCCAAACTGGTCCGCTTCCGTTACGATCTCGAGCAGGCCGAACGCGATTTCAAGCTGGCCGGCTATCTCGAAGGCGGGGGGCCGCTGGTGAAGCTGGTTGAGATCGAGCTCCACACCGCCAGCTCCCAACTGTACAACTGGGCTGTGCGCTACCAGGAGCTGGCCTTGCAAGGCAAGATCAGCATGGCCGAATCGGTCGCCCGTCATATGGCTGATGACGATCAGGCCCGGGATTGGTCGAACGTCGCCCTGGATTGAAGGCCCGAATCGGGGCCCATTCGGGCTCGTTCGGGAACCAAACCCGGACAGCCAACGTCTATATGCAATCCACCCAATCGGCACAGCCGCTTGGCCCATGGCCAGCTTCAATCACACCGAAAGCGGGCCGGCTTTTGAGGGGACAATCAGTTGGTATTGAGGAGTACTTCCATGAGGGATCAAACTTTTCGAATCACATCGATTCGCAACGCCGCCTTGCTGCTGGCAACCGCCTTACTGCTGGCAGCCTGCAACTTTCCCGGCGCGGCGCCGGCTACTTCCACAGTGGACTTGCAGGCTGTGGTTGCCGCCACCCAGACCGCCATGGCTACCCAGGCCACCGGGCAGCCGCCGGCCAGCCCCTCCCCGGCCGAAGCGACCACCCCTGCGCCCGCCACCCTGCCGGCCAGCCAGACAGCCCAGCCCAGCGATACCCTGGCGCCGCCCACCGCCACGCCCACCAGCGGGCAGGCGACCGAGACCCAGCAGCCCGATTGCATTGACGCTGCCCGGTTCGAGTCGGAGACCATTCCCGATAAGACGCCTTTCCAACCCGGTGAAAAATTCACCAAGGTCTGGCGGCTTCGCAATGTCGGCACCTGTACCTGGAACAATGGCTACCGGCTGGTCTATTTTGATGGCGATCAGATGGGTGGGCCAGATGAAGCCCCCCTGACCGTCAATGTCCGCCCCGACGAGATGCTCGAGATTAAGCTGGAACTGACCGCGCCCGACCAGGTCGGCACTTACCGCGGCGATTGGAAGCTGCGCAATGCAGCCGGCGAAACTTTCGGCCTGGGCAGCAGCGCCAGCGCCCCGTTCTGGGTGGAGATCACGGTCACATCCGCCGGCGAGGCCCTCGACCTGGGCACTCCCGATTGGCTGGACAGCTTCGACGCCAATCTCAACCGCTGGTATCTCGGCCAGGACAACGATTTTCAATTCCAGATCAAGGATGGAGCCCTGCTGATGACCGCTTTCAGCCCGGGCGGCGATCAATGGCGGGTTGCCCAGCTGCCGCCTCTGGAAAATTTCTATCTGGAAGCCAAGTTCAGGACCGGAGAATTATGCTCGGGTAAGGACAGCTATGGCCTGATCGTGCGCGCCCCGATTCAAACACCAATGTGGTCGATACCGGCTACGTGTTCGGCTTTTCCTGCGATGGCAAGTATCGCTACTACCGCATGGACGGCGGCAATTACATCGGGCTGCAGAACTGGACCGACAGCGCTGAGCTCAAGCAAGGCAAGGAACAATCCAATACCATCGGCATCCAGGCGGTGGGCGAAAACTTCACGATCTACATCAACGGCACCAAGGTGACCGAGTTCAGCGATGATACCTACGATCAGGGCCTGTTCGGCCTGATGATCCGCTCGAACGAGACCAATAACCTGCACATTTACGTGGATGAGATGGCCTACTGGAAACTACCCTAATTATTTTGTCGTTGGGAGATTCAGCTATTCCGCCGAAAGGCGGCATTCGAAGATGAGATGCTACTGTGATGTGGAGATCACCACTGCAAGGCACCCTGAGTGGAAGGAGACCTGGCGTACTTTGCCAGGTCGACTGTAATCGAAGGGCCGTTTATCTGCACAACCCGGTCATCCTTCGATTGATCGTACAGAACACGATTACGTTCGGCAGGCAAAGTGCGCCTGCCTCTCTCCACTCAGGATGCCTGGAAGTAGAATAATCATTCCGTACAAGGCAAAAGGATCATTAAGTGAAAACACTCATCATCGGAGGCACCGGCCAAATCAGCCGGGCAATTTCCCGGCAAATACTGCAGACTGGCGACAGCCTGACTCTCTATCATCGCGGCCAGACAAACCTGCCCGAACTGCAAGGCGCCCAGCACATCCTGGGCGACCGGCGTGATTTCGAGACGTTCGAGCGCCAGATGGCCGCAGCCGGACCGTTCGACTGCGTCATCGACATGGTTTGTTTCTCGCCCGAGGAAGCCGAGAGCCTGGTGCGGGCCTTCCGGGGCCAGATTGGCCAGTTGATCCTGTGCAGCACCGCCGCCGTGTACCAGCGGCCAGCCAGCCACTACCCCGTTACCGAGGCCGAGCCGCTGCGGCCGAACAGCGAGTACGGGCGCGGCAAACTCCGCTGCGAGCAAATCTTGCAGGCAGCCCATAATCGGGGGGAGCTGAACCTGACGATCCTGCGCCCGGCCAATACCTACGGCCCCGGCGGCGATCTGATCTATACCCTCAATATCGGCTCTGGTTTCCTGGACCGGATCCGCAAAGGCAAACCGCTGATTTCACCGGGCGACGGCTGCGCGCTGCGGGCCCACGCCCACGCCGACGATGTGGCGCGTGGCTTCGTCTCGGCAATCGGTAACCTGCGCGCCTTCGGTCAGGCTTATCACCTCACCGGAGAGGAATGGCTGAGCTGGGATCGCTACTTCGAATTGATCGCCGAAGCCCTGGATGCGCCTCTGCCGCCCCTGGTACATATTCCCTGCGAAGTGATGTACGCCATGGCCCCCGACCGTCTGGCGAACCTGATGGAAAATTACCGTTTTAATAATATCTTTGATAACACGGCGGCTCAAATCGATCTGGATTACCGCTACACCATCCAATTCGCCCACGGCGTCCGCCAGACCATCGCCTGGCTGGAAGCCAATCACCTGATCGAGAACAGCGACGACGATCCCTTCGACGATGCCATCATCACCGCCTGGGACCAGTACATTGTCTGACCTTCCATTAGCGCTCTCATAGTAAATTAAGGTCAAAATAAGAGATCTGCCTGAGCATACGCTCAGGCAGATCGCTTATTTTGCCAGAACTGGTTATTTCATGGAAAAAGCCTGATTTCAGCTAAATCGAAATCGACCAAATTTGTGATAGATTTCGATTATGGCCAAGGGCAGTATTTTCCGTTCTTACTGGGTGCGCTTCGGCCTGGAAGTGCTGGTCGGAGAAGTTGTCTTTGTTAGCTCTGCTCTGGCTGCTGCGCCCACATGTAAGCTGGATGCAAGTATCCGGCTAAGCGATTTATTGTTTTTTTCGGCGCAATTTTGTTGATGGCAGCCGCTTTCGGGATGCTCAACGATCCTTACACGGCTTTATCCAGCTACGGCAGTGTGCCAACGTACACCATTCAAGACAGCCCTGAACAGAAGCGCTTCACATTGTTGGAACAATATTTGAATCAAAGATCGTTTGCTCTGCATCTGACCGCGATCGGTCTGTTGACGATTTTGCTGTCGCTCGCGCTTTATTTCTTAATCGATCGAGCCAGTTAGTGGTTCTCTCGCCCAATTGCCATCCCTGGCAGCTTCGCCACCGTGATGGGGAATATAATCGGATAACGGGCATGAAGATCGGCTTTCGCCGATCTTCATGCCCGTTATCCGATTATTTATTTAGGCTCCAGAAAAAATCATTCGAGGTCTCAAATTACTCGATCACCACGTCGTCCAGGCCCTCTTCCGGTTGGGGATAGCTCATTTTCAAGCCTTTTAACGTATCGATCAGCACATTGGCGATCACCAGGTTGCGATACCATTTCTTATTTGCCGGGACGAGATACCAGGGCGCGTATTTCGTGCTGGTCTTGCTGAGCACCGCCTCGTAAGCCTTCTGGTATTCGGGCCACAGCGCCCGCTCTTTCAGATCACCCAGGCTGAATTTCCAGCGTTTGTCGTGTTCGTCCAGGCGGGCCTGCAGGCGCTCTTTTTGTTCCTGCAGATCGATGTGCAGGTAGAATTTCACGACCGTGGTGCCTTCTTCCGCCAGCATGCGCTCGAAGGCGTTGATCTGGGCGTAGCGCCGCGACCAGACCTGCTCCGGCACCAGGTTGTGAACCCGCACCACCAGCACATCCTCGTAATGCGAACGGTTGAAGATCACCATCTCACCGCTGCCCGGGGTCTGCTTGTGGACCCGCCAAAGGTAGTCGTGGGCCAGCTCTTCCGGCGTGGGTACTTTGAAATTGGCCACTCGCACGCCCTGCGGGTTAACGCCCTCAAATACGTGCCGGATGGTGCCGTCCTTGCCCCCGGTGTCCAGGGCCTGCAAAACCACCAGCACCTTGTGCTTATGCTCGGCCCACAGCAATTCTTGCAGTTCCTCCAGCTGTGTGTTCAATTCCTCCAGGCGGTCCTTGCCGTCATGCTTGCCGCCGTCGAACTCACTGGTGTCGTTCGGATCCCAATCCTCCAGGTTGATTTTTTGATTCGGTTTGATCTTGTAGCGATTCATGTTTACCTCCGCAGCGCTGCTCGTGATGGTTGGAACATTCCCCCATTGGTTTATGTTATCACTTTTTACTATTCCTGCATTCATGAAATAGCCACATGTTCTGGCAAAATAATGTGTCAGCGTGGGCGTTTGCCCATGCTGACACATTATTTTGCCATATCCTCTTGTTATTCTAGAACAAACGTGCTATAATCGACATACCTTACCCGATTTACCACAAAATGGAGGCTCCCATGTCCAATCACCATCCGATCGTACATATCGAGATATCCGCCAACGACCACGCCGAAGCCGGCGAATTTTACGCCAGCGTTTTTGGCTGGAAATTGAAGGCTTTCCCGGAAATGAATTACACCACCTTCGACACCGGGGAAGGCGTAGGCGGGGGCTTTAACCCTGTCACCGATGACAACCCGGCTGGGACTGTCATGGTCTATATCAACGCCGACAACCTGGAGCAGACCCTTGGCAAGATCGAGGCTGCCGGCGGCAAGGTCATCATGCCCGGCCTTGATATTCCCGGCGTGGGCACCATGGCTGTATTCAGTGACCCGACCGGCAACCAGCTGGCCCTGCTCAAACCCCTGCCAATGGAAGCAGGCAGCAGTTAACTGAAACCCTGAAAACCATGGTCTCGAATAAAGGCATAAAGCCCGGCAGATGCCGGGCTTTATGCCTTTATTCGGGTTTTTCCTTATTCCAAAATTCGGGTCAGATTACACCATTTAGAAGTGACTTTCGTTGCTATACCGATCCGGTCGCTCTTGTTACAATGGAACAGGGATTCTGCGTCTGGTTTACCCATGCGAACAGGTCCCAAATTTTTGTAAGGTAGGGCGACTGCCGGTAATCGACGAGGGCGGCAACATGGTCGGGATGATCACCAAGGGTGACATCACCCGCGGCGTGCTGCTGGTCCTGCAAAAAGATTACCAGGTGGAGGAAGTCCGCCGCTACCGAGCCAGCCACCTGTTCAAGGACATCCACTCAGATCGCGCTAGCCTGATCCTGCGTTACCGCATCAAGGCCCGAGATTTTATCCAGGCCGGCAGCGCTTCCCTCGAAAAAGACATACGGCCTGATCGCCAACCTGGGTCTGGTGCCGGAGCACCTGCCCTTCGAGGCCCTCGTGATCTCCGCCAACCCGTCGCCCGAAGTGACCTGCAAGCGCTTCCCACAGCTGTGCGGGAGGACCCTGATCCAAAACGGCGACGTCCATCACCTGAACGATTTTCTCGGTTTGACCGAGTTCCGGATATTGGCGCCCATCATCGCCGAGCTGCGCCTGGCGCTGCAGGGCCAGTCCGGCCGCTCGGTGGTTATCCTGGAGCGTTGAGCGATTGTCATTGCGAGCCAAACTTTGGCGAAGCAATCTATCAGCGCCGAGAAGTATGCGCTCGGATAGCGATCGTTATGGTTACGCAGATTGCTTCGTCGCAAAGTGCGCTCCTCACAACGACACCCGAGCGGGCCGTTACTGCGAGCCGAACTTTGGCGAAGCAATCTGTCAGCGACGAGAAGGATGCGCTGGGTAACGATCGTTACGGTTACGCAGATTGCTTCGTCGCAAAGTGCGCTCCTCACAACGACACCCGAGCGGGCCGTCATTGCGAGCCGAACTTTGGCGAAGCAATCTGTCAGCGACGAGAAGGATGCGCTGGGTAGCGATCGTTCCGGTTACGCAGATTGCTTCGTCGCAAAGTGCGCTCCTCGCAACGACAGGTGCGTCACTATGACAACTTGCGTTTAAAGGTATGACATTTGTTTATTGACGGGAGCCAATGCCTAAGGTAAACTATTTGTGTTATTTTTCACAATAAGAGCCCTCTGTGCTGGGCTACCTGCGGCGGCTGTTCATTGAAGCTGCTGCAGATACCTGCAAATCTTAAGAACTGCTTGGTTTTATAGTCATTCTCAGGCACCGGCTGGGTCGTAACGATGGTACAAGGATGCAGGAAAATGTTGTCGAAAATTATTTTTTTGGTGTATCCTGGAACTACCACGGATCAATACCGATAGACCGAACTGAAGGAGAACCAGCATGACAACCGTAAAATCACTCGACGATCTGAAGCGTATCCGCGAAGAAGCCCTGCAGAAGCGCCAGTTAAAGAACGAATCCGGCCGGATCCAGATCATCGTCGGGATGGGCACCCCCGGGATCGCCGCCGGGGCGCGCGATACCAAGAAAGCCATCCTTGAATTCATCGAATCCCACGATCTGCAGGACGTCATCGTGCGCCAGACCGGCAACATCGGCATGGACTCCTGGGAGCCGATCATCCAGGTGATCATCGACGACCAGCCCAAAGTGACTTACGGCAAAGTGGACCCGGCCGCAGCCAAACGCATTCTCCAGGAGCACGTTATCGGCGGCCAGATCGTCCGGGATTATTGGATCGAGAACGCTTAGCAGGTGCGCCCAGGTGTGCAACTTCAACGCCATCAGGGTCGTCTCCTAATCGAAATGTCGCCGCCACTGCCTGCCAGCGCTTACAAGTTGTAGCCTTGATGTTGAATCAGCCAACAGGAGAAACAACATGAGTATCGAAACCAGCACGCCAGCCATTTCCCAGGACATCGCCCAGGTCGTCCGGCGGGCGATCGAAAAACACGGGGCAACCCACGAGGGTCTGATCCCGATCCTGAGCGAGATCAACCGGGCCTACGGCCATATCCCGGCCGTGGCTTACGCAGAAGTCCAGCGCCAGTTGAACGTACCCGGCAACCAGCTGTACGTATCCAAAAGTCAGCTCTTCGCCCTGGCCAGCTTTTATCACATGCTGTCCACAGAACCGCTGGGCGAGCACGTGATCCGCTTCTGCGAGAGCGCCCCCTGCCACGTGATGGGCGGCCGGGAGGTTTTCCAGGCCGTGCAGGAGGCCCTGCAGATCAAAGCCGGAGAGACCACCTCGGACGGTAAGTGGTCCCTGATTACGACCAGCTGCCTGGGAACCTGCGGAGTCGGGCCGGTCATGCTGGTGGACGAAGATCTATACGGCAACATCCAGCCGGAACAGGTATCCGAAATCCTGGCCAGGTACCAGTAAGCGATATAGGAAAAGAGGAATAAGATGAAAACAATCCGATCGATGGTTCTGGTATCCGGCGATCCCCTGAGTATGCAGCTTGGGGCGGAAGAGCTGTTCCAAAATTTAAAAGCTGAAATCGAGGCCTTCGGCTTGAGCGACGAAGTCTCGCTGAGCATGGTCAGCGAGCTGGGCCGCCTGGACGCACTGCCCCAGGTTGTGGTGTATCCCGAGGCGGTGGTGTACGGCCCGGTCAAGCCGGAAGCCGCCCACCTGCTGGTCGAGGAGCACCTGTACAAAGGCCGGGTGGTGGACGCCTTGCAGGCCCCGGTGCGCGAGCTGTCGGGCCCGATCGCCTGGCTGCGAACCCGCAAGGGCACCCTGCCGGCCGAGCAGCGGATCGTGCTGCGCCGGGCCGGACTGATCGACCCTGAAAGCATCGAAGATTACATCATCCAGGATGGCTACGAAGCCCTGGGCAAAGCCCTTACCGAGATGCAGCCGGCCGAAGTGATCGAAGTGCTGAAAGCCTCCGGCCTGCAGGGCCGCGGCGGGGCCGGCTTCCCGGTCGGCCTGAAATGGACCTTCGTGTCGAACGCCAGCGGCTCCCCCAAATACGTGATCTGCAACGCCGACGAGAGCGAACCCGGCACCTTCAAGGACCGGGTCGTGCTGGAAGGCGATCCCCACGCCGTGCTGGAAGCCATGGCGATCGCGGCCTATGCCGTCGGCGCCAGCCAGGGCTACATTTATATCCGCGGCGAGTACGTCCTGGCCTACAACCGCCTGAAGACAGCTATCCAGCAGGCGCGTGAGATGGGTTTCCTGGGCGAAAACATCTTCGGCAGTGAGTTCAGCTTCGACATCCACATCCACGCCGGGGCTGGCGCCTATATTTGCGGCGAAGAGACCGCCCTGATCGAATCGATCGAGGGCAAGCGCGGCGAGCCGCGCGCCCGGCCGCCTTACCCGCCCACCAACGGGCTGTGGGGCAAGCCCACCCTGGTCAACAACGTCGAAACCCTGGCCAACGTGCCGCCGATCATCCGCAACGGTTCCGCCTGGTACCGCCAGTTCGGCACGCCCCGCAGCCCGGGCACCAAGACCTTCACCATCCTGGGCAACGTCAACACCACCGGCGTGGTCGAAGTCCCGATGGGCATCACCCTGCGCGAGCTGATCACCATCTACGGCAAGGGCATGAAAGATGACCTGCCCCTTAAGCTGGTCCAGACCGGCGGCTCGAGCGGCTCGGTCGTGCCGGCCAGCCTGCAGGATACCCCGATCGATTTCGAATCCTGGCGCAAAGCCGGGGTATCGATGGGCTCCGGCGCACTGCTGATCTGCGATACCCGCACCTGCGTGGTCGATCTGGCCAAAGTGCTGATGAACTTCTTCCGCTTCGAAAGCTGCGGCAAATGCACCCCCTGCCGGATCGGCACCAGCCGCTCTTACGATATCCTGTGCGCCATCTCGGAGGGCCGCGGCAGCCTGGAGCAGCTCGACGAGCTGCTGAAGATCGGCACCAACATGGAGTTGCTCTCCAATTGCGGCCTGGGCCAGACCGCCTCAGTCGCCCTGCGAGATATCCTCAAGCATTTCCAGGCTGAAGTCGAGGCCCACGTGCGCCTGGGTGTCTGCCCGACCGGCGTCTGCCAGATGAGTGCAGTGCCGGTCGCAGCATAACGCCCGATTACGATTTCGTGTGAAAAATGGTGTTTGTGAGGGCGAACGCCATCGCAAACACCATTTTTCACTGATTTCCCCCTTCCCGGGAGAAGGGGCTGAGGGATGGGCGAAAAATATTCCGCTGTTTACAACTGGAACGGCCCTTAAGAACTTTGTTCGGAGAACTTTACGCATGATCGAAGTAACCATTGACGGAAAACAATACGAATTCAACCCCGGGACCACCGTCCTGCAGGCCTGCCGCCAGGCCGGGATCGCCATCCCGACCCTGTGCGATCACCCGGCTGTCAAGCCCTACGGCGGCTGCCGGTTGTGCGTGGTTGAAGTGGATGGCATGCGCACCCTGCAGGCCTCTTGCACCCTGCCGGTCTTCAACAAAATGGTCGTCCAGACCGGCACAGCCCGGGTTCGGGCGGCGCGTGAATTCATCCTGACCCTGCTGTTCAGCGAGCGCAACCATTTCTGCATGTACTGCCAGTCCAGCGGCGGCGACTGCGAACTGCAAAATGCGGCCTACGCCGAGGGCATGACCCACTGGCCCTTGCAGCCCAACTGGAAGCCGTTTGAGCTGGACGGCTCGCACCCTTACATCAGCCTGGACAACAACCGCTGTATCCTGTGCCGCCGCTGCGTGCGGGCTTGCAGCGAGCTGGTTGGCAACGCCACCCTGGGGATCGAGAACCGCGGCGCCCGCAGCATGCTGGTCGCCGACGCCGGGCTGCCCCTGGGCGAGAGCAGCTGCGTCAGCTGCGGTACCTGCATCCAGGTCTGCCCGACCGGGGCCCTGATCGATCGCAGCTCCGCTTATTACGGTCTCAGCCATGACGCCGAGCGGGTTAGCAGCGTGTGCATCGGCTGCAGCGTAGGCTGCGGGATCGAAATGGTGGTCCGCGATGGCCGCCTGATCCGGGTCGAGGGTGACTGGGAATCGGCCCCAACTCACGGCCTGCTGTGCCAGACCGGGCGCTTCGAAAGCCTGGAAAATGGCCGCCAGCGCATCGCCAGCCCCTTCATCCGCCAGGACGGCGAGCTGGTGCCCGCTACCTGGGATCAAGCCCTGGACCTGCTGGCCCAGCATATTCAAGGCCTGGAAAGCTCTAAGGAGCTGGCCGCCCTGGTCTCCACCCGCCTGCCGGCCGAAGCCCTGTACGGCTTCAAGAGCCTGTTCGGCGACCGGTTGAACAGTCCCCTGGTAACCGGCATTGAAGAGGACCTGACCGCGTCCGCCGGCCAGTACCTCGGCCAGGATACTGCCTTGCAGGCCCTGGATGGCGCCGACTGCGTCCTGGTGGTCGGGGCGGACCTGGTCCGCAGCCACCAGGTGGCCGGCTTCCTGGTCAAGCGCGGCCTGCCGCAGGGCACGACCCTGATCGTGGTTGACCCGCACGATAATCAATTGGGCGAACTGGCCCATTACCACCTGCGCCCCTCCGCCGGGACCGACGCGGCCCTGCTGCAGGGCCTGATGTCCAGCCTGAAACGGCTCGGCCTGGACCGCGGCCAGGCGCCGGCCAGCCTGCTGGGCCCGGATGAGGCCGCCGAGATTTGCGGCGTGCCGGCTGAAAAGCTGGCATCTGTCGCCCATTATCTGGGCGTGGCAGAGCGGCCGGTCATCGTTTACGGCAAAGGCCTGACCCAGCCGTCCGCCCTGGCGGCCCTGGACAGCCTGCACGACCTGGCCGGAATGCTCTCGGCCGAGACCCTCAACCTGCGCGGTAAAGCCAACAGCCTGGCGGCCGAGTGCTTCGGCCTGACCCGGGCTTTCCAGCCGCAGGGCTGCCAGGCGGCCTACCTGGCCCTGGGCGACGATTACCCCACCGGGCGGCTGGTCGACGACCTGGCGGAGGTGCCCTTCCTGGCCGTCCAGGCCAGCTACGTCTCGCCCCTGACCGAGCGGGCCGATGTGGTCCTGCCGGTGGAGATCTGGTCCGAGCAGGAAGGCGCCTACCTGAATATGGAAGGCCGCTTGCAGTGGGCTAATGCCGGAGTCCCTGCGCCGGAAGGCGTGCGCTCCAACCTGGCTGCCCTGCAGGACCTGGCCGCCGAATTAGGATTAAAGGTGGACGAGAACTGGCAGGACGCGATCCTGAGCGCCCTGCCGGGGGCTGCTATACCTCAACCCGTAGGGTGAAATCACCTGATGCGCTGCGCTTCATTTTCCGCCAGTGATTATTGGCCGAAGCATAGACGTTGATCGGAGAGAATACATGACGAAACCCAAAATTTCCAGCGACTGGATGGCCGGCTGCGCCGGCTGCCACATGTCGCTGTTAGATATCGACGACCGGATCATCACGGTCGCCGAACTGGCCGACCTGCGAGCAACCCCCATCACCGACCTGAAAGAGCCGGACGAGGACGGGGTCGAGGTCGGCATCCTGGAAGGCGGGATCAACAACAGCGCCAACGAAGAGGTGGCCGAGCGGATGCGAGCGCGCTGCAAGATCCTGGTCGCCCTGGGCGACTGCGCCGTGTTCGGCGGGGTCCCGGCCATGCGCAACTTCTTCTCGATCGAAGAAGCCCTGCGGCGGGCTTACGTTGAAACCGAGAGCACCGATGACGAAGGTATGATCCCTAGCGACCCCGAGCTGGCCACCATGACCAGGGTGCGCGCCCTGCAGGAAGTCGTGCCGGTGGACGTGTTCGTGCCCGGCTGCCCGCCCGATCCGGACGTGATCTTCTACGTCCTGTCCGAGCTGGCCCAGGGCCGCATCCCCGAGATCAAAGACGGTAAGCTGCACTGGAATTAATGGAAGATATTTGATGAGCACTCAAAAAATTACGATTGAACCGGTCACCCGGATCGAAGGCCACGCCAAAGTGACCATCCACATGAACGAAGCCGGCAGCGTCGAACGGGCTTACCTGCACGTCAATGAATTCCGCGGCTTCGAAAAGTTCTGCGAAGGCCGGATGTACTTCGAGATGCCTTCCATCACCCCGCGCATCTGCGGGATCTGCCCGGTCAGCCACCACCTGGCGGCCGCCAAGGCCGGCGACGAGCTGGCCGGCTCCCCGCCGCCGCAGCCGGCCAACCTGCTGCGCGAGCTGATGCACATGGGCCAGATCATCCAGAGCCACGGGATGCACTTCTTCGAACTGGCCGGACCGGACCTGCTGCTGGGCTTCGACAGCGACCCGGCCGCCCGCAACGTGATCGGCCTGATCGGGGCTAACCCCGAGCTGGCCCTGCGGGCCGTCAACCTGCGCAAGTTCGGCCAGGAGATCATCAAAACCCTGGGCGGGCGGCGGATTCACCCCAATTTCGCCGTTCCGGGCGGGGTCAACCAGGCCCTCAGCCGGACCGACCGCGACGCCCTGCTGGGCCGGGTCGATGCGGCCGTGGAAACCGTGCAGGCCGGGATCGGCATCGCCCGGGACTGGGCCGAGGCTAACGCTGAAGACATCCAGAAATTCGCCGTATTCCAGACCGGCTACTTCGGGATGGTCACGCCCGAGAACGGCCTGGAGCTGTACGACGGCGACATCCGCCTGATCGACCGGGCCGGCGAACAGCTCGAGCGTTTCAACGGGCGCGACTACCTGGATTACATCGCCGAACACGTCGAGAACTGGTCCTACCTTAAATTCCCTTATTACAAAAAGATGGGCTGGCCGCAGGGCGTCTACCGGGTCGGGCCGCTGGGCCGCCTGAACGTGGCCGAGCAGATCCACACCCCGCTGGCCAATGAGGAGCTGGCCCGCTTCAAGGCCATCAGCCCGGGCAAGCCGGTCGAGCACACCTTGCTCTACCATTACGCCCGCCTGATCGAAGCCCTGTACGCGGCTGAACGCGCCCGGGTCCTGCTCGAAGATCCCGACATCGTCTCGACCGAGATCCTCAACACCCACCGGGATTTCAAAGGCGTGGGCGTGGGCGTGCTTGAAGCGCCGCGCGGCACCCTGTTCCACCATTACTGGACCGATCCCAACGGCCAGCTGACGCGAGTCAATTTGATCGTCGCCACCGGGCACAACAACTGGGCCATGAGCGAAGCGGTCGATTCGGTCGCCAAGACCTACGTGAAGGGGCCGGTCGTCCAGGAGGGCATGCTCAACCGGGTCGAAGCCGCCATCCGGGCTTACGACCCCTGCCTGTCCTGCTCGACCCACGCCATCGGCCAGATGCCGATCGTGATCGAAGTCCGCGACCCCGAGGGCGAGCTGACCCAGACGCTGAGCAACCTGGCGTAGCCGTGGAGCGGTCATTGCGAGCAGCGTTCTGTGCGACGAAGCAATCCGTTTGCACTGATTTCAATGCTTACCAGCGCCAATCGTTCGGGGCATGAAGATTGCTTCGCCACAGTTCGGCTCGCAATGACAATTGGCGAGGTGTCATTGCGAGGAGCGCAGCGACGAAGCAATCTATTTGCGACGATATCGATGATTAACCACGTCAATCGTTCGGGGCATGAAGATTGCTTCGCCAATGAACGGCTACTCATAACATTATGCAGGCATCCTGAGTGGAGGGAGGCGTTCTTCGCCGACCGTAATCGAAGGATGACCGGGTTGAGCCAAGAAACCGCCCTTCGATTACGTTCGATGGGGCAAAGAACGCCCCATCTCTCTCCACTCAGGGTGCCTAGAATTTGTAGGTTTCGCATCAAAATGTTATTTCATCTATGAATGCCGCCTTTCGACGGGATAGCCGAATCTCGCTTTGACAGATCAAACAACCAGATCGTGTGAAATTTCGCTCAAATCGGCTTTAAGAGCGATATAATACCCCCAGGAAAGGTCCCAGCGACCACTTGAGCACTCACAAGGAGGATCTTCTCATGTTTACCGTCCACCAGTTGATGCAGGAAAAAGGCGAACAGACCTTTGCGGTCAGCCCCCGAGCCACCGTGTACGAAGCCCTCCAGATGATGGCCGACAAGAACACCGGCGCGGTCATGATCGTGGACGACCAGGGCCAGATGGTCGGGATCTTCACCGAGCGCGACTACGCCCGCAAGGTCATCCTGAAAGGCAAATGCTCCCTGGACACCCCCATCGAGCAGATCATGACCTCCGAGATGGTCACCGTCAGTCCCGACACCAACCTGCAGGAGTGCATGAACCTGATGTCGGAGTATCATATCCGCCACCTGCCGGTCATGCACGCCGGGCGGCTGATCGGCATGGTCTCGATGCGCGACGTGGTCGACACGATCCTGTCCCGCAAAGACGACACTATCTGGAACCTGGAAAACTACATCCTCGGCACCGATTACGGCAAGTAATTCTTCCTGGCGCCATGTCTGAAGATTCTGCGAAATTGAAGGTTATCAGGGGCAGGCCTGCCCCTGATAACCTTCAATTTCGCACTTTAATCCTTGGTTTCGGCAACCCCGACCGCCAGGACGACGGCGTGGCCTGGCACATCCTCGCCCGCCTGGCTGAAGCCCTGGGTCGCACCCCCATCCCGGACGCGGACGAAGGCTTTCAGCCCGACGGCCGGGAGCCTGATTTTCTGTTCGTGCTACAGCTGACCCCCGAGCTGGCCGAGACCCTGGCCGAATACGGGCGGGTAGCCTTCATCGACGCCCACACCGGCCAGATCCCCCAGGACATTCAGCTGGCCGAAGTGGCGCCCGGTTTCCAGACCTCCCCCTTTACCCACCACATGACGCCCGCCACCCTGCTGTCCCTGGCGGAGAGCCTGTACGGCCGCGCCCCCCAGGCCGTGCTGCTCTCGGTGCGCGGCTACGAGTTCGGCTTCCAGCGCGGCCTGTCCGAGCAAACCGCCGCCCTGGCCGAAACCGGGGCCGAGCGGTTGTTGAGGTGGCTGCGGGATGATCATTTTCAGGCACTATGAGTCGTGATCTTTACGACCGAGGAAGCCGGAGGAGCGTACTTTGCTCCGGAGGCTCTAATCGATGGGCGATTTCATTGCTCAACCCGATCATCCTTCGATTACGTTCGGTGAGCAAAAAACGCTCACCTCTCTCCACTCAGGATGCCTGCTCTGAATAGGTTATGAGTTGTAACTCCAAGGTGCTTTCGCGCATTTCAATCCTAAAAGAACTTATGTCTTTGCGAGGAGGGCGTACTTTACCCGACGTGGCAATCGATCTCATGATTGCGATGGGATGGGTTATGAAGATTGCTTCGCCAAAGATCGGCTCGCAAAGACACTCCGTAAAAGATACAATTTCTTAAGAGGAGCGCAGCGTCGGGGCAATCTCGGCGCCTTCCGCGCATGCTTCAACGAAACCTGGATAGTCAAGACCAGCAAAGAACGCTGATCTCGCCGTAACATCCTAAGGCTAAGGAAACCCCAGGTGCCGGATAAATTGAGGATAGCACCCATACCTTTGCACCGAAGAATCCTTTTCGGGTAAATCTCCCAATCACCTTGCAGGCATCGCAAGCATATGACCTTGTGGCTTTGCGGGACCCCTCCCTGGTCCGGATTTTTGTCCGGGCCTAAGGAGGTCGCAGCATGCTGGACGATCTTTGTCCGCCGGGGGTGGGTAGGGAGAAATAATTAGTTGACGCAGCCTCCATTTTCGGATAGGATGAAGCTATGCTAATCTTCACGATCTGGCTTCTCGATTATCACTATCTCAAAGCTATCATTCGATGATCAAACCCGCCTTCGTCCGCCCCGGCGAGCAGGTGACCATAGTCGGCCGTGTGTTTGGCGCGCCGCTGGTGGTCAAAGGCCTGAGCTGGCTGCCGCTGGCCCAGCTGGCGGCCTGGCCGATCATGGCCTGGGTCGCCAGGCGGCGCCGTCCGCAGCGCAGCTGGGCCCAGGCCCTGGGCGTGGGCGCCCTGACCATGCCGGTCGTGCTGGGCTCGGAGTGGCTGCATAACCTGGCCCACGCCGCAGCCGCCCGGCTGGTCGGCAAACCGATGGACGCCATCCGGATCGTGTTCGGTATGCCGCTGGTGGTCTATCACGATATCAACGCCCAGGACGTGACCCCCCAACAGCATATCGTCCGGGCCCTGGGCGGGCCGCTGTTCAACGCCTTGCTGGTACCGTTCGCCTGGCTGCTCCGGCGGCGCGCCAGTGCGGATACGATCGCTTACGACCTAGCCGAAACCGCTCTGGCGACCAATATCTTCCTTCCGACGGTCGGGCTGCTGCCGATCCCGTTCATCGACGGCGGGCCGGTCCTGAAATGGTCGCTGGTCGCCCGGGGCCGTACGGTGCCCGAAGCGGACCAGGCTGTCCGCCGGGTGAACGTGGTTCTGGGGCTGCTCCTGTCGCTGCTGGGCGGGCTGGGCTGGAAGAAACGCCGCCGGCTGGCGGGCGGATTCGCCCTGGCGCTGGCCGGTTGGGCTTTCATCTTTGGTTTCGGCCTGATGCAAGAACAGGCCGACGAATGAATCTCCCCCATGCTGGATAAACCCGATCTCCCCGACGAAACCCTGCTGACCTGCCTGCAGACCGAATTCAATCCCGCAATTTGGCAGGTGGAATTCCTGCCGGTCGGGGCGGACAACCACACCGCGGTCTACCGGGCCTGGGACCAGGCTGGAAAGGTCTATTTCGCCCGCCTGCGCAGCGGCGGGTTCGATCCCTTCAACCTCAAGCTGCTTCGCTATCTGAGCGAGCAGGGCCTCGAGCCGGTGATCGCCCCCCTGCCCGCCCGAAACGGTGAGCTTTGGGCGGACTTGCCCGGCTACAAAGTCATGCTGTTCCCGTATATCGACGGCCAGAACGTGTACGCAACCAGCCTGACGGAAGCCCAGTGGCTGGCCTTCGGGCGGACTTTGCAGCGCCTGCACAGCCTCACCCCGCCGCACGAATTGGCTATGCGAATTCGAAGGGAAACATTCGATCCCCAATACCGGGTCTCGCTGCGGGCCAGTCTGGACCTCTCCACTCGTGAAAGCTTCGACGAGCCCTTCGCCCGCCGCTGCGCCGCCCTGCTCAACCAACACCGGGACGAGATCCAGGCGGTCATCGCCCGGGTCGAAGCGCTCCTGGCCCAAATCCCGGACCACCAGCTCGAGTTCAGACTGTGCCACGCCGACCTGCACGCCGGCAACCTGCTGGTCGGACCGGATGGGCGCCTGTACATCATCGATTGGGACGAGCTGCTGCTGGCCCCTAAAGAGCGCGACCTGATGTACGTCGGCGGCGGGCTGCTGGGCCACTGGCGCGCCCCGGCTGAGGAAGAAGCCCTGTTCTACCGGGGATACGGCCCGGTTGAGATCGACCCGGTCGCGATGGCCTATTACCGTTACGAGCGCATCCTGACCGACCTGGCGATCTACGCCGAGGAACTGCTGGGCGGGCGCGGCAGCCGGGAGGAACGCGAGCGCTCGTTCCGTTTCATGGCATCCAATTTTTTTCCGGGAGGCGTGCTGGAGATTGCCCGGGAAGCGGATCGGGCTTAGATCGATCCAATCCATTCTGAAATCAGTGACAATTGACACTGGTAAAGGTGGAGGTTTGTTCTTATGATTAAGTAGCGTGTGGAGCATAACGGCAAAGCGCTCCAAAAGAAAAAGATTTCGCCCATCCCCCCGGCCCCCGTCCCGGGTGCGAAGCACCTAGGGAAGGGGGAGATTTGGCGAAAAATGGTGTGGCCGGGGAAAAGCACCCCGGCCACACCATTTTTCGCCCACAATATCTGCAGAAAATCATTCGGAATTGGAAAGCGAGCGCCATGGTTAAACTGAGAATCAACGGTAAACGTATCGAAGCCCCGGAGGGGACGACCGTCCTGCGGGCGGCCGAGCAGGCCGGCATCACCATCCCGACCCTGTGCGATCACAAAGACCTGACGCCCTACGGCGGCTGTCGGCTGTGCGTGGTGGACGTCAAGGGCGCCCGCCTGCCGGCCACGGCCTGCACTTTGCCGATCGAAGAAGGCATGGTGATCCGCACCAACACCAAAGCCATTCGCCAGTCCCGCCGGGCCATCCTGGAAATGCTGCTGACCCTGTATTACGACGCCGGTTACGTCCCCGATCAGGAGACCGAGTTGAGCCACTGGTGCCGGGAGTACGGGCTGGAGGTTCAGGAAAACATGGCCGCCCAGCCGCGCTACCCGGTGGACAGCGATCCCAACCCATTCGTATGGGTCGATCTGAATAAGTGCATCGTCTGCACCCGCTGCATCCGGGCCTGCAATGAAGTCCAGGGCCGCTTCGTGTGGAGCCTGGCCGAGCGCGGCCTGGATACCCACATCGTGGCGGGCGCCGGCACCGATATGATCGACGGGCGCTGCGAATCCTGCGGGGCCTGCGCGGCCTACTGCCCGACCGGGGCCCTGGATCACAAGCTCTCGATCGAGGCCGGCCATCCGGATAAGCTGGTCACCACCACCTGCACCTACTGCGGGGTCGGCTGCCAGTTCGATCTGAACGTCAAGGACGGCAAGATCATCCGGGTCACCTCCAACCCCAACGCGCCGGTTAACGGGATGCACCTGTGCGTCAAGGGCCGCTACGGCTACGATTTCGTCCACCACCCCGACCGCCTGACCCGCCCCCAGGTGCGGCGCTACCTGCTGGAAGGCGACGGAACCCGCCAGCCCGGCGAGCCGCGCGGCGAGTGGGTCGAGGTCGATTGGGATACCGCCCTGGACATCACCGCCCGCAAGCTGAGCAGCCTGCGGGACACCTACGGCCCGGACAGCCTGGGCGTGATGACCTCAGCCAAGTGCCTGAACGAAGAAAACTACCTGATGAACAAGTTCGCCCGCCAGGCGCTGGGGACGAACGCCATCGATCACTGCGCCCGTCTTTGACACTCCAGCACTGTGGCCGGTCTGGCCGCAACCTATGGCTCGGGCGCCATGTCCAACTCGATGGACGACGTGGTACAGCACGCCCAGGCGATGCTGATCATCGGCTCCAACACTTCCGAACAGCACCCCGTCTTCGGCACCAAAATCCGCCAGGCGATCCTGCGGCGCGGCGTCAAGCTGGTGGTGGCCGACCCGCGCAGGATTGACATCACCGATTTCGCCGCCCTGCACATCAGCCAGCGACCCGGCACCGACGTGGCCCTGCTCAACGGCCTGATGCATATCATCCTGGAGAAGGGCTGGCAGGACCAGGAGTTCATCGACAGCCGCACCGAGAATTTCGAAGAGTTCAAAGCCACCATCGACCAGTACCCGCCCGAGAAAGCCAGCGAGATCACCGGCGTGCCGGTCGAGACCCTTTACGAGGCGGCCGAGATCCTGTCCCAAAACAAGCCGATGGCCGTGATGTGGGCCATGGGCATCACCCAGCACATCACCGGGGTCCGCAACGTGATGGACCTGGCCAATCTGCAGATGCTGCTGGGCAATATCGGCCTGCCCGGCGGCGGGGTCAACCCGCTGCGCGGCCAGAACAACGTCCAGGGCGCCTGCGACCTGGGCGGGCTGCCCAACGTCTACCCCGGCTACCAGGCCGTGACGGCCGAGGCCTCCCGCCAGAAATTCGAAGCCGCCTGGGGTGTGCCCCTGCCGGACAAAGTCGGCCTGACGGTTACCGAGATGATCCCGGCGGCGGCCGAGGGCAAAGTGCGCGGTCTGTACATTCTGGGCGAAGATCCGATCATGAGCGATCCCGACAGCAGCCACATCCGCCACTGCCTGGAGATGTGCGAATTCATCCTGCTGCAGGAGATCTTCCCATCCGAGACAGCCCCCTACGCCGACGTGATCCTGCCGGGCGCCAGCTTTGCCGAGAAGACCGGCACCTTCACCAACACCGAGCGCCGGGTCCAGATGGTGCACAAGGCGGTCGAACCGCCGGGTGAGGCCCGCCCGGATTGGGAGATTACCGCCGACCTGGCCCGCCGCATGCTGGCCCAGGGCCAGCGCCAGCCGGATGGCGGGACCTATGCCGGCTGGGATTACGCCGACAGCTCCGAGATCATGGCCGAGATCAACGCCCTGACCCCCAGCTATGGCGGCATCACCCACGAGCGGCTGGAGAACGGCGAGCGCCTGCAGTGGCCATGCCCCAGCCTGGACCATCCCGGCACGCCGATTTTGCACGTGGGTAAGTTTGCCCGTGGCTCGGGCCGCTTCATGCCGATCGATCACCTGCCGCCGGCCGAGCGCCCCGACAAGGAGTACCCGATGATCCTGACCACCGGGCGGGTGCTGTACCACTGGCACGGCGGCGAGATGACCCGCCGGGCCAAGGGCTTGCTGGAGATCTACAGCCAGGCCCTGATCGAGGTCAACCCCTTCGACGCCGACCGGCTCGGCCTGAACGGCGACCGGCGGGTGCGGGTCACCTCCCGGCGCGGCAGCATCGAGGCCCAGGCCTGGATCACCGACCGGGTCCCGCCCGGGATGGTGTTCGCCAACTTCCACTTCCCGGAGGCCTCCGCCAACGAGCTGACCCACGCCAGTCTCGACCCGGTGGCCAAGATCCCCGAATACAAGGTTTCCGCCGTGCGGGTTGAGAAAGTGAGTTAAGAAATAGATGCGAATTTGAGTGTTACCGGCGGCAGTAGCCGCCGGTAACACTCAAATTCGCAATAACTCGTGAAGATGTCAAATCATTGAAAAACGGGAAGCAGAGGTGACAAGTGGATATCCGCAAAATTTATGAGTATGCTTTGCAACGTGAGTACGAGGGCAAGCGCTTTTTCGAGACCAACGCCAGCCGCCTGAACCATGCCGCAGCGGTGGATGCCTTCCGCCAGCTGGCAGCCGAGGAGCAGAAGCACATCGAGTACATCCAGGCCCAGCTCCAGGCGCTGGACCAGGGCGAGATGGTTGCGATTGACATGGGCCCGGCCCTGGAACAGGCCGGCTTCTTCGCCCAGCGAGCCGAATCCGAGATGCTCGACCAGACCGTGCTGGAAGCCATGGTGCCGGACCTGCCGGTGCTGCGGATGGCCTATCTGATCGAACGCGACTTTTCCGAATTTTACGAGATGGCCGCCGGCAAAGCCGAAGGCAATGCCAAACAGGTGCTGACCATGCTGGCGATCTGGGAACGAGGCCACGAACGGCTGTTCAAACACCTGCACGATATGGCCTTCGAACAGTACGCTCAGATGCCCTGGGGAGGCTAGTTTTTTGTTTCTACTCAGGCTTGAGTAAGCAATTTTGGCGAAATAGGTGTGCGTGGGGGCATATGCCCCCACGCACACCTATTTCGCCGCTCCTTCCCAGGCATTGGCTGAGTAGTTACTTGTTTTTCAAATTTGATGTTTTAAACGGGCAGCTGCCCGCTGAAAACATCAAATTCAAGCTATCTCTCATCGATTAAATTTTCGATTATACTAAGTAGCAAGCCTGAGTCGCCGCGCCTGCAACCCGCCCCGGCAAGCCGCGGCGCGTCCAGGCCGGAAACCTTGAGCAACACATTGACCCTGGAGAATGCCCACATGTTTGGCTGGAGACCCATATCATGAAAGCGCATCGCCTGAGTGTGCTCATCGGTTTACTGATCGGACTGCTGCTGCTGTCAGCCTGCTCTCCGCCGTCCACCCCCGACCCGCAGGAGGCCAGCCGCCGGGCGCAGGCGACCGTGATCGCCCGTACCCAGGTGGCTGAACTGGTTGAAATTGCCGCCGCAGCCGCCAATCGCCAGTCCTACCTGCCCCCGCTGCCCACCTCATCTTTCACGCCCGAACAGATCCAGCCGCTGGAAGCAACCCCGGTTCCAGGCAACCAGCCCCCGGTTGCCGAAACCGAACCTCCCGTCGCGGCTACCGAACCGCCGATTGCCGGGACCTGCTACCGGGCTCAATTCGTCAGCGACGTCACCATCTCGGATAACACCATTATCCTCCCGGGCCAGTCCTTCACCAAGACCTGGCGGCTGCAGAACGCCGGCTCCTGCCCCTGGCCGCCGGACACCCAGCCGGTGTACGTGGACGGCGCGGCCATGCAGGGCCTGTCTGCACCGATCGGCCGCACGATCGAGCCTGGGCAGACCGTGGACGTCGGCGTCCAGCTCACTGCCCCGGCCGAGCCCGGGGTCTATCGCGGCCTGTGGATGCTATCCAACGCCAGTGGGCGGTTCGGACTGGGCGAGCATGGCGGTGATCCATTCTGGGTGCAGATCCAGGTCCAGGCGGCCCAGGTTCAGGTCAGCGGGACCATTTACAATTTCGCCGAACATGCCTGCGAGGCCTACTGGCGCAGCGCTGTGGCCGAATTACCCTGCCCGGGAGAACCCGGCCAGCCGGTCGGGTTTATCACCCCGCTGGGGACCCCCAATTTGGAAAGTCGCCAGGAGGATGAGCTGGGCCTGTGGACCAACCCGAATCAGGGCGAAGGCAACTGGATTTCAGGCACCTATCCGCCCTACGTCGTTCAGCCAGGCGATCATTTTGTCGCCGATATCGGCTGCCTGGCCGATCATCCGCAATGCAATGTCGATTTCAGGATCGGGTACCGGCCTACCAGCGATGAGGATCAGCTGGTTCAACTTGGATCCTGGAACGAAACCTACGATGGCAACCTGCAACGCCTTGATTATGATTTATCCGGCCTGGCCGGCCAGGAAGTCAAGCTGATCCTGGCGATCGCCGGCTTTGGCCCGCCCGGCCAGAATGCCGCTTTCTGGCTGGTGCCCTCGATCCGGCGCTGAACCCACATCGATCATGATCGCCGCCCAACACCTTGCTATTCGTGCCGTGACGATCTTGATTGCGTTGCTGGCTCTGCCGGTACTGGCAGGCTGCCAGGCCGTGGAGACTACCAGCCCCACCGCCATAGACCCGGCCCTGATCTCAACCCGGGCAGCCGAGACCGTTATTGCCCGGTTCACCCAGGCGGCCGGCAGCCAGACGCCCTCGCCTTCAGCCAGCGCCACCCCTATCCCAAGTGCGACACCCACCTTGCCACCCACCTCGCCGCCAAGCGACACGCCCGTCCCGACCGAAACAGCGACCGAAACCCCGCAGCCAACATTTACACCCAGCGCCACCCCGCTGCCCTGCAACCAGGCCCAATTTTTACAGGATGTCACCATCCCCGACAACGCCCCGGTCAGTCCGGGGGCCGGCTTCATTAAGACCTGGCAACTGCGCAACGTAGGCAGCTGTATCTGGAACACCAGTTACGAGCTGGTATTCGTCTCCGGCGAGCCATTCGGCCCGGACCTGTCGGTGCCTCTATCCCATACGGTCTACCCCGGGGATGTCGCCAATATCTCAACCTACCTGACTGCGCCAACCAGCCCGGGGTTCCATCGGGCCGGCTTCATGCTGCGGGCCGATGACGGCAGCCTGTTCGGGGTCGGGACGGAGGGCTTTGGCCTGTTTTGGGTCCAGGTCCAGGTGATTGAGCCCAACCCTGACTTCGCCCAGGATTTCGCCACCAATCTCTGCCTGGCCGAATGGGAGAGCCCCACCGGGATGCTGCCCTGCCCGGGCGACCCGGCCGACCCGGCCGGCTTTGTCGCCCTGCTGCAGAACCCACGGCTGGAAAACCGCCGGGAAAACGAGCCAGCGATCTGGAGCCAGCCGATGGCGATCCAGAACGGCTGGATCCGGGGCACCTTCCCGCCGGTGCGGATTGGCGCAGACGAGCGTTTCCTGGTGGACATCGGCTGCCTGGATGGCTACCCGGACTGCGATGTGGTCTTCCAGCTCAACTACCGCATCCCGGGCGGCGTGACACACAACCTGGGCGAGTGGCATGAAGTGTCCGACGGCGAGATCACCCGGGTCGAGCTGGTTCTGACCGGTTTATCCGGCCGGGAGGTCGAGTTCATTTTCAGCGTGCTGGCGAACGGCTCGCCTCAGGATGACGCCGCCTTCTGGTTGGCGCCTCACCTTGCACCATAATATAGCGATTCTTCACCCTTGAGAAATGAAAATAGCTGCGAAAATCAAAGCGCATGGTGGCAAATTGCCACCATGCGCTTTGATTTTCGCAATATCCTGTGCGACTGACCAGGTAAAAATCATACCTTTGATGGACAGCAAACCTCCCCGATCGCCCGTTGGCATCGGGGAGGTTTGCTACTATACTGATGAAAACGGGAACCTTAAGCGCCGGTTAAGCGTCTATAGGCTGAATGCCATCCTTAGAAAACGCACATTGACCTAGCGCCCTTTTCAAAGGCATTCCATTTTGTCTTATTTGTGAGGAGTATCCATCATGTCCAAATTTACGCTGCGAATTTTGACCGCGTTGCTGGCTGGGATCGTTTTACTCAGCGCCTGCAACCTGCCGACGAGCGGCAGCCCGTCGCCCAACGATATCGGCGCGATCAACACCCTGGCTGCCCAGACTGTGATCGCCCAGCTGACCGAGATGGCCGTCTCCACCCAGACCCCGGGCAATGACAGCCAGGATGAGCAGCCGACCAGTACAAGTGTCGGCCCGGTGACTGTCGCACCTACATCGACCCCGCCGACCCCCACCGCAACCGCCACCCAGATTCCAACCAACACGCCGGTTCCACCGACAGCGACCCCCAGGCCAACCGCCACACCGGTGCGCTGCAACTGGGCCCGGTTTATCAAGGACGTCACCATCCCGGATAACACCAGCATGCAGCCGGGCGAGAGCTTCACCAAGACCTGGCGGCTGGAAAATATCGGCAGCTGCACCTGGACCACCGGTTACTCGCTGGTCTATTACAACGGCGAGCCAATGGATGGTTCCACGGTGTCCATGCCACACGCCGTCGCCCCCGGCGAGACTGTCGACCTGTCGGTCAACCTGGTTGCCCCGGACAAGGCCGGCACCTACCGCGGCAACTGGATGCTGCGCAATAAAGACGGCCGTTTTGGGATCGGTGATAATGCCGACGTCGCTTTCTGGGTCCAGATCAAGGTCAAGGAAGTCACCAGCGGCGTGGTGTATAACTTTGCCGAGAATTACTGCTCGGCCGATTGGGCCAGCAGCCGCAAGGACGAGCTGCCCTGCCCAGGTAAAGGCACCGAGCCTTCTGGTTTCGTCCTGCGCCTCAACAACCCCGACCTGGAGAGCCGCAAGGAGAACGAGCCAACCCTGTGGACCAACCCGGCCATGTTTGACGATGGCTGGATCACCGGCACTTACCCGGCGATCAAGATCAAAACCGGCGACCACTTCCTGGTGGATATAGGCTGCCTGGCGGACGCCGACAAATGCGATGTCAAATTCCAGATCAACTACCGGGCCGATGGCGGCTCGATCAAGTCTCTGGGCGAGTGGCACGAGGTCTACGACGGCCAGATGACCCGGGTCAACCTGGATCTCTCCAGCCTGAACGGCAAATCGGTGCAGTTCGTACTGACCGTGCTGGCCAATGGGGAGTACAACGAGGACGCCGCCTTCTGGCTCAACCCCCACATCGAACGGGGCGGATCTTCGGAAGGCTCGGAATCTTCTCCGGGTTCCGAATAACCCGGATCCCGGCCCGCCTCCCAGGGGGCAGGAGTAAGTGACAAAATTTAGGGCTCGCAAGGGCAATTTGCCCCTGCGAGCCCTATTTTTTGTCTTAATCTTTCTCCGTCCCAGGCATGAGCATGGGCAGTCGACGACCGCCCATGCTCATTATTCGGACAACCTTAATCAGGGTGATATTGACAATCAGTCAAGATGGGGATACAATCAGGTTAATTATTTTCTACACTTTACAAAATAATTGTCCTATCATGACCAAAGCCTCTTTTCCCGGCAGCCAACTTAACCTGGTGAAATCCCTCAACCAGCGGGCCGTCTTGCTTACCCTGCTCTACGACGGCAGCATTTCGCGCGTCCAGCTGGCCAACCGCACTTCCCTCTCCTCCACCACCATCACCAAGCTGGTCGCCGAACTGCTCGAGCAGGGTATCGTCGTCGAGGAAAGCACCGCAGAGCAGGAAGAACGCCGCTCGGGTGAGCCTCGCTCGGTCGGCAGGCCGCGCACCGCCCTGCGCCTGGTGCCGGATGCCCGCTTTGCGATAGGCATCCACATCGGCATTGGGCTCGTTCGGGTCGCGGTCGCCGACCTGCAGGCTGGGCTGGTCCACAACCAGATGATGAAGTTCGACACCCGCCAGCCCGCCGAGGCCGTGCTAAGCGCGATCGCCGGGCAGGTGGAGGCCGTGATCGCCGCCAGCCAGGTCGATCCCCGCCGGATCATCGGGGTTGGGATCGGCTCCTCGGGCCTGACGGACCACCAGGATGGGGTTGTGGTGCTGGCCCCGAACCTGGGCTGGCAGCAGGTCAGGGTCAAGGATTATTTCGAACAGCGCCTGAACCTGCCCGCCATCGTAGATAACAACGTGCGCGCTATGGCCCTGGGCGAGGCGATCTACGGGGCCGGCAGAGGCACCGAAGTGCTGGCTTTCGTGTACGGCCGGGTGGGGGTCGGGGCCGGTTTCGTGGTCAATGGCCAGATCTATCACGGCAGCGCCGCCGGGGCTGGCGAGATCGGTCACGTCACCATCCTGCCCAAGGGCGGTGAGCGCTGCAGCTGTGGAAATACCGGCTGCCTGGAGACCCTGGTCTCCGAACCGGCGCTGCTGCGGCAGGCGGCCCAGCTGGCCCAGGCCGAACCTGCCGGGCTCCTGGCCGAGGCCATGCGGCAAGACCCGGGCATCGAAAGCGTCTTCGCCGCCGCCCGCCAGGGCGACCCGGCCGTCCTGGAGATGCTCGCCCGCCAGAGCTATTACCTGGGCATCGCCCTGGCGAACCTGGTCAATATTCTCAACCCGGACCTGATCCTGTTGGGCGGGATTTTCGCCCAGGGGTCCGACCTGCTGCTGCCGGGCGTCGAAACCACCATGCGCGCCATGGCGTTCGCCCGCCTGGGCGACAACGTGCGCCTGCAAACCACCGAATTCGGCTGGCGCGCCGGCGTGATTGGCGCTGCCACCCTGGCATTGAATAAATTCTTTTTCCAGCAGCCTGAGACCTTACTCTAATCGCTGGCATTTGCTTTTTAAGGCTCAGCCGTACAAAACAAACGCTAAATCTATAAACAAACTGTGCAGTTCGAACTTTACTTAAGTCGATATTCAGGAGGAAACATGACGGTAAAACAATATCCATTTCTGGTCGGCGGCGAGTGGCGCACCAGCGACACACTGGCCGATGTCCGCTTCCCATTCAACAACGAGCTGGTCGCCCAGGTTTACCAGGCCAGCGACGATGACATTGAAGAGGCAATTCAAGCCGCCGTGCGCGGCTTCGAGATCACCCGCAAGCTGCCATCCCACGCCCGTTCGACCATTTTGTATAAACTGCTCGATCAGATGGAGCAGCGCACCGAGGACCTGATCCAGGCCCTGATCATCGAAGGCGGCAAAACCCGCAACGTGGCCGCCGGTGAGACGGCCCGGGCCAAGGAGACCGTCCGGGTGGCAGCCGAAGAGGCCAAGCGTATTGACGGCGAGATCATCCCGATCGATTGGACCGAAGCGGGCGAAGGCCGCCTGGGTTTCATCCGCCGGCTGCCGATCGGACCGGTGCTGGGCATCTCGCCTTTCAACTATCCCCTCAACCTGTCCTGCCACAAGCTGGCCCCGGCCATTGCGTCCGGCAATTCCTTTATCCTCAAGCCTGCCAGCGCCACCCCGCTGACCGGCCTCCTGCTGGCCGAGATGACTCTGGCAGCGGGCTTCCCGCCCGAGGCCCTCAGTGTGATCACCTGCAAGGGCTCGAAGGCTGAAAAGATGGTCGCCGATCCACGCATCGCCTATTTCACCTTCACCGGCAGCTCGGAGGTCGGCTGGCACCTGAAATCCGTGGCGGGGCGCAAGCGCGTCGGCCTGGAACTGGGCGGCAACGCCGCAGCCATCGTCCACGAAGACGCCAACCTGGAATATGCCGTCAGCCGGATTGCCAACGGCGGCTACACCAACGCCGGCCAGAACTGCATTTCGGTCCAGCGGGTTCTGCTCCATCGCCCGATCTATAACACCGTGCTCGAAATGCTGCTCGATAAGATCAGCAGTCTAAAATTTGGCGACCCGCGCGATCCGGAAGTCGTCGTCGGCCCGATGATCGATGAATGGGCGGCCAAAGAGGCCCACGAGAAGGTCCAGGAAGCGGTCGAACAGGGCGCCCGGATCGTGTTGGGCGGCAAATGCCAAGGCACCATGTTCGAACCGACTGTGCTGGTCGACACCACCCCGGAAATGAAAGTCAATAAAACCGAGTTGTTCGCGCCGGTGATCACCGTGGCGCCTTATGACGATTTCGACGAGGCCATCCAGCGGGCCAACGACACCGATTTCGGCCTGCAATCCGGCCTGTTCACCCAGAACATGAACCGCATCATGCGGGCTTTCGAAGAAGTGGAAGTCGGCGGCCTGCAGGTTAACGACGTGTCTACCTTCCGGGTCGACCAGATGCCCTACGGCGGCGTCAAGGGCTCTGGCGTGGGCCGCGAAGGGCCGCGCTTCGCCATCGAAGAGATGACCGAAATGAAGCTGATGGTGCTCAACCTGGCCGGAGGCAAAGAGTAAAACCAAACTGCAAGCGCCTGCGACCGCCTTTTCAGCGCCGGTCGCATGCGCTTGCAGAATAAATCCATTCAAACAGGAGTGTAACAACATGAAATTTTTTCTCGACAGCGCCATCGTCAGCGAGATCGAACATGCCCTGACCTACTGGGACATCGATGGGGTCACCACCAATCCGCGGCATGTCCAGGTTTCCGGCAAACCCTTCATGACGGCCATTAAGGAGATCGCCCCGCTATTCAAAGGCACCGACAAGACTGTCTCGGTTGAAGTCAACCCGCATTTCGACAACTACCAAGAGATGGTCGCCGAGGGTGAAAAACTGGCCTCGCTCAGCCCGAACTTTGTCGTCAAGCTGCCCGCCACCGAAGCCGGGTTCAAATCCGTGGCGGTCCTGAAAGAAAAAGGCATCCGCTCCAACCTGACCCTGGTCTTCTCGGCCGCCCAGGCCCTGCAGGCCATGCGTATGGGCGCTTTCTACGTCTCGCCCTTCATCGGCTGGAAGGAGAGCAACGCCGAAGAGATCTATTCCTTCATCGCGGACTGCGTCAGCATCCGGGACAACTTCGGGTACGCCACCGAGGTGCTGGTCGCCGCGGTGCGTAACGGCCGCCAGATCGTCGATGCCGCCGCACTCGGCGCCGACATCGTCACCGCCGGTTTCGCCGTCTACCAGGAATCGTTCGACCACCCCTACACCCACGTCGGGCTGGCCAAGTTCCAATCCTTCTGGGACCAGACGCCTTACGAATAAGCAGCAATGAAATTGGGCGTTGGTCAGGGGCGTGCCCGTGATCAACCACCAGACCGCCCCCCAGGGGGCGTGAATTTGAGGCAAAAATGTTGGCTCGCAGGGGCAAATTGCCCCTGCGAGCCATCATTTTTACCTTTACCTGCCCCTGTCCCAGGGGCGAAGCACCGATTGAAATTCACAAGAGAAGCGTGAACTATCGGATACCACGGTTAAGTGTTGTGGTATCCCTGCTCCCGGACTGTCGATTAATACAAATTTAAACTCCATATTAGCTTGAGGTAAAGACAAACCCATATCGTTAAGTTATAGTGAGACTACAAACCTCATTCTCATACCTTTGGTACACCCAGCGGATGCACACGAAGTATGTTGAATTTGGTGTTTGGTTTGCGCGGCTGGCGTCGCCCAAACCAAACACCAAAAATTATTTTCCATAACATTTTTGCGCTCCCCAATCGACTGTATTCACCGGAGCGGACGGGGAAAGGTCAGGAGCGTTACTTCAAGCCCGTTACGATAAACCATCATGAGGAGACAACGCCAATTATTTGTTGATACGATTTTTCTGGGTATTATCGGGGGGATAAGCGCCCAAGTTTTCTACTTCCTGTTAAAACTTTTTCAAGACCTGTTTTTAAAGGGATTGCAGGTTACCAAATGCCAGATCTGGTTGCTGGCAATGGCGTTTCGCTGCAGGTGATTGGATCACACGGCTTGTGGTTAATCCCGATCGTTACAACCCTGGGTGGTCTGATATCCGGGCTGTTAGTTTACAGCCTGGCGCCGGAGGCCGAGGGACATGGCACCGATACCGTAGTGAAAGCCTTCCACCAGGCGAGTGGTTTTCTGAGAGCGCGTGTCCCTGGTCTGAAAATGCTGGCATCAGCGATTACGATTGGTACGGGAGGCTCTGCTGGTCGCGAAGGACCGACTGCATTGATCAGCGCTGGCATCGGCTCGATCTATGCTTCGCTGGGGAGGCGGTCTGAAGATGATCGCCGGCTGCTGACCTTGATTGGGATGGCATCCGGCCTTTCTGCGATCTTTCGCTCGCCAATCGGGACGGCTTTCTTTGCGATCGAAGTACTGTATGCCAACATGGAGTTTGACGCCAGCGCCCTGTTATACACCATGATCGGTTCAGTCGTCGCTTATATCGTCAACGGCTGGTTTGTGGGCTTCCAACCCCTTTTTCAGATCCCACAGAATTTAACTGTTTCGAGCGTTGCCGACTACAGCTGGTATATCGTCCTGGGGATTTTTTCCGGCCTGGTAGCTACCATTTTACCGAATATGTTTTACCTGCTTCGCGATGCCTTCCACGCCTTGCCCGGCCCACCGCACATCAAACCGGCGATTGGCGGCCTGTTCTTGGGATTATTAGCCCTGGCGCTGCCCCAGGTCTTAGGCGGCGGATACGGTTGGATGCAGATGGCGATCGACGGCAAACTGGCGTTGGGGTCTGGTGGTCGTGTTAGTTTTCGCCAAGATGATCGCATTCGGATTTACAGTTTCTTCGGGTGGCTCGGGGGGCGTGTTTGCACCCAGTCTGTACGTCGGCGCCATGGTTGGCAGCTCCCTGGCATTGCTGTTCGGAAAGCAGCCCGCGGCGTTCGCAGTGGTCGGTATGGCGGCAGTTTTTGGGGCCGCAGCCAGGGTTCCAATTGCAACGCTGCTGATGGTCAGCGAAATGACCGGTGGGTATGACCTGTTGGGTCCCGCTGCCCTGGCAGTCATGGTGAGCTACCTGGTTCAGGTAGGGCTGACCACTCATCTGAAATATAAGAGCCTTTACGAAGCCCAGGTTCCTGGTCGCGCCAATTCGCCCGCCCATCATCTCGAACAGGTGGAAAACGTGATCCACCTGCTTGCCAGACGCGGCGTCATCCTCCCAAGCACCATCAGTCACCTGGATCTGCGCACATTAGTCGCTTCGGGCATCCCCATCGATCTACCAGATAACAAACAGCTCCGAATTGGCATCATCGGTCCAAAGAGCCCGTTGATCGGCAAGACCGTCAACGATCTGATCCCTGAAGACAAAGGTAACCAACAGGAAATTGTAGCGATTTTCCGCGATGGTCACACCATCATTCCCCACCCCAATGTCCGATTAATGCTGGACGACCGGATTCTGATGATGGTCGGTCCTCTTTATTGGGATAAATTAGAAAATTTCCTGACACCCCTAAAACCCACGGAAATAATTAAAAACAACCCATAGATTCGGGCCTGTTGGGTCAAAACATGTCCGATGAGCAGCGATTATTTGGGCATTCATGGGCGGCTGAGCCGCCCAGCACGCACCCCGTTTTCTCTTTCTTGGCAAAGCCCTGGGAATTTCCAAGGAACCATATTGACATTCATTCGAGAAAGGATTAGAATGAGGTTAATTATTTTCTACACTTTATAAATTAATTTTTTCTTGAAATTTCTTCTTTAATTTCACCTTGCCAATGGGTAGCCTCACCCTTAATAGAATCCCGGAGAATCTTTACCAGGCACAACCTGAATAGAAACGATTATCGATCTTTCAGCACATAGTTAACACATTTGGCCCGATCACTTCAGCCAGACCAGACAGCCTGGCACGGGTCCAAACCCAAAACAAAGGAGAATCTTATGAACCATGGAATATTGATCCACGATGTAAAAGACGACGTCGGCGTGGCGGTCAAAGACCTGACCAGCGGTGATGAAGTCGGCGTGTCCTCCCTGGAAGGCGAGTTCGTCACCACCGTCCGGCTGGTCACCGATGTGCCGCTTGGCCACAAAGTCGCCATGCGCGAGCTGGAACTCGACCATAAAGTGATCGAATACGGCCGCCCGATCGGCAAAGCTACCGCCGCGATCCCCGCCGGCGCCCACGTCCACGTTCACAATATCAAATCCCTGAGGTGGTAATCATGTCCTACAAAGATATTCAACTCACTGGATACCGCCGGGAGAACGGGCGGGTTGGCGTTCGCAATCACGTCCTGATCATCTCGGTTGACGATATCTCCAATGCAGCCGTAGAAGGCGTCGCCAGCCTGATCCGCGGCACCTATGCCCTCACCCACCCGTATGGCCGGCTGCAGTTCGGCGACGACCTGGACCTGACTTTCCGGACCCTGATCGGCGCCGGGCGCAATCCCAACGTGGCCGCCGTGATCGTGATCGGCATTGAGCCCAACTGGACCAACCTGATCGCCGATGCCATCGCCGAAACCGGCAAGCCGGTGGCGGGTTTCTCGATCGAGCGCTCCGGCGACCTTAAGACGATCGAAGCCGCCTCCCGCAAAGCCAAGGAATTCGTCCACTGGGCTTCCGAACTGCCGCGCGTCCCGGTCGAACTGTCCGAAATCTGGGTCTCCACCAAGTGCGGTGAATCCGACACCACTTCAGGCCTGGCCTCCAACCCGACCGTCGGGCGGGTGTTCGAACGGCTCGAGAAGCTCGGCAACACCCTGATCTTCGGCGAGACCACCGAAGTGACCGGCGCCGAGGACAAGATCGCCGAAAATTGCACCAGCCAGGCTGTCTCTGAGAAGTTCATGGCGACCTTCAACGCTTACCAGGACTTCGTCAACGAGCAGGATGCCGACCTGCTGGGCTCCCAGCCCACCCAGGGCAACATCCGCGGCGGCCTGTCCACCATCGAAGAAAAAGCGCTCGGCAACATCGAAAAGATGGGCCGCTGTTCGGTTGTGGGCGTGCTCGAACCGGCTGAAGAACCCAAGCAGGCCGGCCTGCACTTCATGGACTCGTCCTCCGCCGCCGCCGAAATGGTGACCCTGTGCTGCGCCGCCGGGGCGGTCGTACACCTGTTCACCACCGGGCAGGGCAATATCATCGGCAACCCGCTCGTGCCGGTGATCAAGATGTCCGCCAACCCGCTGACGGTTGAAACCATGTCCGAGCACATCGATGTGGACCTGACCGGCCTGCTGCGCCTGGATATGAACCTGGATGGGGCCGCCGACGCCACCATGGAAATGATGGCCCATACCATCAATGGCCGCCTGACCTCCGCCGAAGCCCTGCGCCACGATGAGTTCGTGATCACCAAACTCTACCGCAGCGCCTAGCACGCTGGATCGTTTACCAGACCCTTACGGGAATAACTTAAACCTTTTTTAGAGGCATCCTGAGTGGAGAGAGGTGGGACGCTCTTTGACCCACCGAATGTAATCGAAGGAGCCGGGTTGTGCCCCGGAAACACGCTTCGATTACGGACGATCAAAATACGATCGTCCTCCACTCAGCGTGCCTCATTCCTTTATAATAGAGCCATTCCGGCTGGCAGCTGTTTAGCGCGGAGGACCGGTAGGTGAACTTCCAACCGGTCTAAAGCGCCCATCCTTATCGCCACTCGGTAGGAGGCTTACCTTTGTGTGGAATATTTGGAATCGTCGCTCGGGAAGAATCCCGGCTTGGACCCACCCTGATTGAAGCCGGGCGGCGGCTGTCGTACCGGGGCTATGACTCGGTCGGCTGCGCCACCATCCGGTCAGACGGCAGCATCGATTTGCGTAAAGACGTCGGGAAAGTCGATGAAGTCGCCGGACGACTGGGTTTTGCCGAGATGACCGGCCAGCGCGGCATCCTGCAGCTGCGTTGGGCCACCTTTGGGGTCCCCTCCCAGGTCAACGCCCAACCTCACCTCGATTCAGACGGCGACCTGGTCGGCGCCCATAACGGCAACGTGGTCAACAACGTGGAGCTGCGCCAGGCTTTTATAGCCGAAGGCATGACCGTGCGCTCCCAGAACGATGGCGAATCCTGCGTTCACGCGGTCGAGCGCTACCTGGATCGCGGCCATGACATGATCACCTCGATCCGGCGCGCCTACGATGATCTGCAGGGCGATTACGCCTTCGTCATCGGCCGGGTGGAAGAAAACTGCCTGTACGCCTTCAAGAAGGGCTCCGGCCTGGTGGCCGGGATCGCCGAAAACGCCACCCTGGTATCGTCCGACCTGCCCTCCATCCTGCCGCTGACCCGTGAGATCGTGCGCCTGAACGACGGCGAGATCGTGGCGCTCTATCCGGACCATGTCGAAGTGTACAGCGTGGCGGATGGCCGCCGGCTGGAGCGCAACCCGGTTTACGTGATCGAAAGCATGGAAGTGGCCCAGAAAGGTGGCTACCCGCATTTCATGCTCAAGGAGATCCACGAACAGCCGGCGGTGGCGGGCGAGCTGCTGCACGTGCTCGATCACTCCCAGGACGTGGCGGCCTTTACCGCCAAGATGGCATCAGCCCGCAACCTGTACCTGGTCGGCTGCGGCACCAGTTATCACGCCTGCCTGCTGGGCTCGGTCTATCTCTCCCGGCTGGCGGGCCGGACGGCCATCCCGGTGCTGGCGCCCCAGTTCAAGCCCCAGTTTGGTGGGGCTCTCAACGACCAGGATGTGGCCGTGTTCGTCAGCCAGAGCGGCGAGACCAAGGACGTGCTCAACGCAATCGAGTTCGCCCGCCAACGCGGCGCCGGCGTGCTGGGGCTGGTCAACGTGATCGGCTCGACCCTGATGAACGTCTCGGACGTTCACCTGCCGCTGGTGTGCGGCTACGAGATCAGCGTGCCGGCTACCAAGACCTTCACCAACCAGTGCCTGGCTTTCCTGTACCTGGCCATGCGGCTGGGGGGCCGCGATACGGCCAGCCTGGCCGGGCTGCCCGCCCAGATGGAAGCGACCCTGGCGGCGGTCGAGCCCCAGATCGAGGCGCTGGTGGACGGGCTGGCAGGCTGGGATGACCTGTACTGCCTGGGCTATGGACTGACCTATCCGATCGCCCTGGAAGGGGCGCTTAAACTCAAAGAGATCACCTATGCCCACTGCGAGGGCATGCTCTCAACCGAATTCAAGCACGGGCCGCTCTCCGCCGTGCGCCAGGATTACCCGGTCCTGTTCGTCAGCGCCCCGGAGGACGTCCCCCTGGTGATCAGCGGTATTAACCAGGTCACCTGCCGGACCGGGCGGGCGATCGCTATCGGCCAGCAGGACGAGCGGCTTCAGGCCAACGCCAACGAGCTGATCAGCCTGCCGCCCGCCGACCCCGAGCTGTTTGGGATCCTGTCGGTGCTGCCGCTGCAGCTGCTCTCCTACCGCCTGAGCCTGGCCCGCGGCTACGACCCGGACTTCCCGCGCAATTTAAGCAAGACACTGACCGTAGATTAACCATTGGCGAAAAAAGGTGTGCTGGGGAGGCCTCGCCTGCACACCTTTTTTCGTCCTTGAAGGAAAATAAGTATGGCTACTTACAACCTCCCGTATGGCAAAACCGAGCTGAGCGTGTCCATCCCGGACGAGCGCCGGCCTGAGATCATCGCCCCGCCCCAGGTGCCGGCCCACCCGGACCCGCAGGCCGAGGTCCAGCCGCGCTCTGGAAGCGGCTTTTGGTCCCCAGCGCGACTGGGGGCTGCCCGCAGAACTGCACAGCGCCTGCATCGCCATCAACGATAAGACCCGCCCGGTGCCCCACCAGCACCTGCTGCCCCCGCTGCTGGAGCGCCTGGAAGGCCTCGGTCTGGCCCCGGAGCAGATCACCCTGTTGATCGCCACCGGCACCCACCCGCCCATGACGCCGGACGAATTCGGCAAAATCCTGCCGCCGGAAATCATCGCCCGCTACCCGGTCATCAGCCACGACAGCAACGCGGCCCAGGACCTCGACTACCTGGGCGAGACCCGCCTGGGCACCCCGGTCTGGATCAACCGCCGCTACCTGCAGGCCGATCTCAAGATCGTAATCGGCAATATCGAGCCGCACCAGTTCCAGGGCTTCTCGGGCGGGGTCAAAAGCGCCGCCATCGGTCTGGCCGGCCGCCAGACGATCAACGCCAATCACGCCATGATGACTTTACCGGCTGCCCGGCTGGGTGAATACGAGCACAACCCGCCCCGCCAGGACCTGGAAGAAATCGGTCGCCTGATCGGGGTCCAGCTGGCTGTGAATGCCGTGCTCAACCAGGACAAAGAGATTGTGAAAGTCCTGGCGGGCGATCCCTGGCGGGTGATTCAGGCCGGCATCCCGCTGGCCCGCAAAATCTGCCAGGTCAGCGTTGCAGCGCCATTCGACCTGATCCTGGTCTCGCCGGGGGGCAACCCTAAAGATATCAATCTGTACCAGACCCAGAAGGGCCTGGCGCACGCCGCCCTGATCGCCAGGGAAGGCGCTACCATCCTGCTGGCGGCTGCCTGCCCGGAGGGGACCGGCAGCCGCGGCTACGAGCAGTTCGTTCTGAGCACGCATTCCTTCCAGGAAGTGTTCGAACGGGTCAAGCAGGAGGGCTTCAAAGTCGGGCCGCACAAAGCCTGGCAGATCGCCCGGGACGCTTCCCGGGTCAACGTTCTGCTGCACTCGGAGATGGAGCCCGACTTCGTCCGCCGCCTGCTGCTGGCCCCCATCCCGGACCTGCAGTCCGCGCTCGACCGGGCCCTGGTCGAGCTGCCCGCCCAGTCCCGCATCGGGATCATGCCGCACGCCAACCAGACCATCCCGATCCTGGAGGTGCCCCTGCCAGCGTGAGCAAGGGTACCGATCGCGGTTGTCGTTGCGAGATTCGTTTATGACACCAGCGTCATCTGAAGCGTAGATGACATCAGCCGCATCTACTCATCCAGGAGATTTCAAGTGGCAAGGAGTTCTTTATCTCGGCTCCCTGCTCCCACCCCCAGTAATTCCGACCTAGAAACCGTTCTACACGCTGCATATAGCCATGGGTAGCAAGCGAATCTTCGATGCATTTGTCTTTAAATATGGATTGTATCGTCGACACCTGGTAAGCTTGGCAGATCTTGGATACTTCCAAAGCCCCTGTGTCGGAAGGATTGACCCATGCAAACCACCTCAGCATCGAAGAAACGACTGCCAGCTCGCGGCCGAATAAGCCCAGGATCACGTCTGGCCCAGTACCAGCGTGTCTTAGCGGCACCCCCGCCCTGGCGCCCGTTGCGATTGGGGCATAGGGCGGGGGTGCCGCTGACAGACCGGCGTAGTTTGCCGGTCGGGGGTGGGTAGGGGAAAGGTCAATCTAAGATTATGTCATGAGTAGGAGCGTTCTGTGCGACGAAGCAAACCTCGGAAACGTAATGTTCGCCATGCAAATCTGTACGATCAATCGAAGGATGACCGGGTTGGGCCGAGAAATCGCCCTTCGATTACGGACGATCAAAGAGCGATCGTCCTCCACTTGGGGTGCCTGGCTGTGGTGGGCTTTGCATCCGAATGCTATTTCAACTTCGAATGCCGCCATTCGGCAGTATAGCCGAAACTCGCATCGAAAATTCGTATGACGGGTCCATACTTTCCGCCTGCCCAAAAAACGATTACAATTCTCAAGGTCCTATGAACGAACAACACCATGCCCTGAACCCCGAGCTGCACAATCCCGAAATCGACGGGCGGCCTTTCCTGTGGGAGGCCGGACCGGTCGGCATCCTGCTATCGCATGGATTTACCGCCACAACCGCTGAAGTGCGCCCCCTGGCCCAGCGGCTGCACGAAAGTGGCTATACCGTCGCCGGGCCGTTATTGCCCGGTCACGGGGCCAGCCCACAGGCCCTGAACCAAACCCACTGGCAGGATTGGTATGGCGCCTACGAAGCTGCCTATCTCCAGTTGCGCCAGCGGTGTGAAACCGTCCTGGTCGGCGGCGAGTCGATGGGCGGCTGCCTGACCTTGCTGCACGCAATCCAGCACTTCGAAACGGCCGGGCTGCTGCTGTATGCGCCGGCCCTCAAGCTGCGCATGACCAGCTTCGACCGCCTGCGGCTGCGCCTGCTGGCTCCTTTCGTGCTGGCAACGCCCAAAGGCAATATGAACGACGACACCCCCTACCCCTGGCAAGGTTACCGGGTCAACCCGCTCAAAGCTACCCTGGAGTTGCTCAAACTGCAGAATGTCATCCTGCCCAAGCTGGCCCTGATCCACCAGCCGGTGCTGCTCATCCAGGGCCGGAAGGACGTCCCGGTCCACCCCGATACCCCCGAGATCATCGCCCAGGGCGTCAGTTCTAATATGGTCGAAGTTCATTGGCTGGAGCAATCCGCCCACACCGTCATCCTGGATTGCGAGTTCGAACAGGTCTTCGAACTGACCCGGGCCTTCATCGAGCGGGTGCTCTGAAACTTAACAGTAAGAAGGGCAAATTAAGGTGTCTGCCTGGGCCTTCGCCCGGGCAGAAACTTTATTTTGCCATTTCCTTATGGATGGAATTTAAGCGCCAGATTTACCATTTCAATCGGGAGCATAGATGGTAGAATGGCGATTGGCATTCGCAGCTCGCAGCACCTGGAGCACCCCAAAACTCATCAAGGGACCCAGCGTTATGACCGTTGAAACCACAACTGCCTCGCCCCCCGTTGCCCAGCGCCGTCTGCGCTGGTACGACGCCATCAGCATCAACATCTACTTCCTGGGCCTGACCGTCATGTCCCAGACCAACGGACTGATCTACCCGCTGCTGGTGCAGCAGTTTGTCGGCGAGCAGGTTCAGGGCACTTACCTGGGCATGCTGCGCCTGTGGACCCTGATGGTCGCCCTGTTGATGCAGGCCGTTTGGGGCATGCTGTCCGACCGCAGCGCCTCCCGCTGGGGCCGCCGCCGCCCGTTCATCTTCCTGGGCACCCTGGTGGACCTGGTCTTCATCGCCGCGATCGGTTTCTCGATCGGGTTGGAAGGCATGGGCGGGTTCTGGTTCCTGTTTGGGATGGCCATGCTGTTGTCGGTCTCTGCCAACGCCGCCCACGCCGCCCAGCAAGGCCTGATCCCGGACCTGGTCCCGGAACACATGCGCGGCAAGTATTCCGGCATCAAGGCCATTTTGGAACTGCCCCTACCGCTGATCCTGGTCTCCTTCAGCGTGGCCCGCCTGATCAGCCGCGGCCTGTGGTGGCCCGGCCTGCTGCTGGCGATGGGCCTGCTGGTCTTTTCCATGCTGGCGGCGATGGCCGCCCCGGAAGAACCGCTGAAAGAAAAACCGGCCCCGTTCAACTGGACCCCGATCCTGCGCCTGGGCCTGATGGCCGCCATATTCACGGCCATCATCCTGGGCACCGGCCAGGCGGTCCGCTGGATCGGTCGCCTCACCATCGCCCTGGGCGATGGTCGGATGCTCATCATGGGCATCGCCGGCCTGCTCGGGATGCTGGTGGCAGTGGCGCTGGGCGTGTGGATCAGCGTGCGTATCAGCATCGGCCGCGATTCTGCCCGAGAGCACAGCTCCTTCACCTGGTGGGTGATCAACCGCCTGGCCTTCCTGGTCGGGATCGTCAACCTGTCCACCTTCGCGATCTACTTCATCCAGGCCCGCCTGGGGTACGAGCGCGAGACCGCCGCCGGTCCGGCTGCCCTGCTGATGACCGTGGTCGGCGTGTTTATCCTGGTGGTGGCCTTCCCGAGCGGCTGGCTGAGCGACCGGATCGGGCGCAAGCCGGTCCTGGCGGCCAGCGGCCTGCTGGCCGCCTTGGGCACCCTGATCGCCCTGCTGTCCACCAGCCTGACGGTCATCTATATCGGCGGCTCGATCATCGGGATCGCCGCCGGCCTGTTCTACACCGCCAACTGGGCCCTGGGCACGGACATCGTGCCGCGCGACCAGGCCGGGCGCTTTTTAGGCATCTCCAACCTGGCCGGGGCCGGGGCGGGGGCCGTGGGGGCTTACATCGGCGGGCCGATCGCCGATTATTTCACCGTTAACGTGCCGGAAGCAGCCGGGCTGGGCTACGTGGTCCTGTTCGCCATCTACGGGACCCTGTTCCTGCTCTCAATCCTGGCCCTGGTGAACATCCGGGAAAGCCATTAAGGGAGCATTCAAGTTGTATAGATTTTTAGTGTTCGGTTTGGGCGGCTTAAACCGCCCAAACCGAACACCACATCCTTTCTTCTACAACATTTGCATGCAGCCGCCATCAAAACGAAAATGGAGGCTGTCTTGGAAATATGGCTGATTTCCATGCTTTCGGGTGGGCTATGCCCATGATCGCTCTTTGGGAAAGTCCGGGGATAGCATCCGGAAATACCAAGCAGCCAAAATGGAGGGACATCAACGCTATGAAACAAATCATCCGCCTGATCATCATTTTAATCGTCCTGGGGGTGGGCTTTTTCTTGCTGATCCAGCTGGTGCCCTACGGCCGCAGCCACCAGAACCCGGCCGTCGGGCAGGAGCCCAGCTGGGACAGCCCGCAAACCCGGGCCCTGGCCCAGCGGGCCTGCTTCGACTGCCACAGTAATGAGACAACCTGGCCGTGGTATTCGAGCGTCGCCCCAATTTCCTGGCTGATCCAGCACGATGTCGACGAGGGCCGCCAGCGGCTCAATTTCTCCGCCTGGAGCGGCGGCGGGCGAGCCTTGCGCGAAGTCGGAGAAGTTATCGCCGGCGGCGAAATGCCGCCTTTCTATTACACCATCATGCATCCTAATGCCGGGCTGACCGACGCCGAGAAGCAGCAGCTCATCCAGGGATTGCAGAATCTGCGCTGATGGACTGCGGGAGGTGGATCGTATTTGAACCATGGCACATTTAGAAATGACTCCGAATTTTGGGCGTGTGTGGCGGGCGGTTGCCCGCCACACACGCCCAAAATTCGGCTGACCTAAATTAATGTGACCTTTGTAAAGGTAGAACAATAAATGGCCCACCAACTCATGCAGCGTGAGCTGCTCATCGAGCTCGAGAGCGGCGAATACCAGATCAAGCCGATCGATTTCTACAATAACCAGGAGATCATCGGCCCGGTCGATTACGGCTGGGCCCGCTTCCGCAAGGCCCAACAGCGCGAAAAGCGTCCCGATCCGGCCCTCATGACCTGGGGCGGCGGCCCCCTGGCTGGCTCGCGCATCCCGGGCAGCCGGCGGCTGGTCTTCTGCGGCTACTCGCCCCTGTGGGACGGCTTTTATATTTCCAGCTTTGGCGGCGGGGCCTACATCATGCACCGCATCGGGGTTGATTTCGTCACCATCCGCGGCGCGGCGCTGGAAGATTCGGTTCTGATTTTGAACCACAATGACGGCCAGATCAAGGTGAGGCTCGAGCCGATCAACCCTGACTTGCTATGGACCGGTTACGGCGACCCGGACGGTGAGCGCCTGATCGGCTTTTATGCCCTGCAGCAGGCGGTTCTCGACCGCTATGGCGGAGAATACGACAACGATTGGGTGCGGGTGTTCGCCACCGGCCCGGCAGCCCGCGCCACCAACCAGGGGATCATCGGCAGCAACCAGATCCGCAAAGGCCGCCTCAGCGCCATCGACGACTGGGCCGGGCGCGGCGGTCTGGGCAGCCAGCTGCTCCAGCGCCACCACATCGCCGCCTGCATCTTCGGGGGCGATTGGGAGGACCCCGATCTGAAAGACTCCAAAGAGATCGACGGTTATTTCCAGCAGTATTACGGGCAATCGATGATCACGGTCGACCTGGGCGCGGCTGAAAAATACCGCTACGTGCCCGGCTTCCAGACCGGCGGCACCTTCGGGGTCAACATGCACACCGCCGATGACAAGCTGTTCAGCTACAACTACAGCTCGATCTACGCCAGCGACCAGCAGCGCCTGGATCAGCACAGCCATTTCATCCTGGATCATTACTTAAAGCAGTTCAACCAGGAGATCATCGAGCCCAAGCATTTCTTCCACTGCGGCGAGCCCTGCTCGGTGGCCTGCAAGAAGTACGACCGCCAGTACAAGAAGGATTACGAACCCTACCAGGCGCTCGGCCCCCAGACCGGGATTTTCGACCAGCGGGCCGCCGAAGAGTTAAACCATTTTGTGGACGCCATGGGCATCGATGCCATCCAGATCGGCGGGACGGTCTCCTGGCTGATGGAGCTGATCCACACCGGCCGGGTCCCTCCGGAGGATTTCGGCCTGCCCCCTGCCGGCGAGATGTCGTTCGAATTCGCCTCCGACACCGGCCAGTTCGATCTGGCCGGCGACTCGAGCCGCAACGCGGCCTACGCCCAGACGATTGTCAGCATGATCCTGTTCGAGCCGGCCGGGGAGCCTTTCCGGGCCGGCATCCGCCAGGCCGCCCGCTGGCTGGATGATAAATACGGCTACACGAAAATCGGGGAACGCTGCCAGGACCTGGCGGTCTACACCGCCCATGGCGAAACCGGCTGCATGACCCCCAACCAGTATTGGGTGCCCGGCATGTTCAGCCCGATGCCGATGATGGGCAAATATTTCGTCTATTACGGGGTCGATTACCAGCCGCCGCGCGAGCTGGGCCGGCGCTGTGTGGAGCGCATGGTGTACGAGCTGTTCAGTGAGAATTCGGGCATCTGCCGGTTCCACCGCAAGTGGGCCGAGACCATTGTGGACGAGATCATCTCCGCCCATTACAACTTCCCGGTCGATTATAAGGCCCACCAGTTCGAGATCTTCCGCCAGATCTTCGAGGCCGAAGGCGACCGGGCGGTTTTCTGGGAGGGCGAGCGCACGGTCGATATCATCGCCGCCTTCCTGGAGAAATGGCAGCGCTTCGGCCTCAAAGACGCCAGTTTAAACGAATGGGTGTCCCGTTTTCAGGCCGATAAGTGGCAGGCTGCCCGGGCTTTCTGGGACGAGATCCTGGCGGGCATCCGGGAGGCGGTCGCTGCCGGCCCGCAAGCTATCCCGGACATGTCGGCTCCCTTTAAAGCGGCCAAAATGGATGTGATGGAACAGCCTAAACAAAAATAGAGCTGAAAATGGGCTGCGAATGTGCTTTTGCACATGCGCAGCCCATTTTCAGCATAGATACCTGAGCGAGCAGGTCTTCCTTAACCATAGATTTTGCGCAGGTCGGGCAGTTCGGTGCAATAATAATGCACCCAGATATACAGATGGTTGAACATTGCCGCCAATAGCGCCGCCTTGGAAAACAGCAGCAGACCCGGGATCCACAGCAGGAAAAAGCCAAACACATACATGCCGTTATCGGTAAAGCGGAAGATGCCCTGCTTGACCAGCGGCAGGCCGCGGTAAGCTCGGGTCGAAATGATCGATGCCGTAGGCCCGGTCCATCCCAAAATAATGGTCGACGGAGTAAAACAGATAGGCCGCCGGCAGGAACAGCAGCAGTGACAGCGGGTAAGCGATCAAGGGGGTCAGATCCAGGCTGCGGTAGTTCGCCATGCCCACCAGGATGATCGTCACCAACCGGCCGGCAAAGAAGAGCGTGAACAGGATCTTATATAGCCGAAAGCCGCCTTCGCGTCCGAACCTGGCGCTGATCCGCCCGCCGTACAGCTCGGCCCGCCAGAAAAAGGCCACCAGGATCTGGTGCGCCACCGGGTCGGCGACCGCCAATGTCAGCCAGGCGAGGGTGGGCAGTCCCCACAACTGGCCTTGTAGCGCGCCTGGCAGTAAAAATGCCAGCCCGAAGACCAGCAGCAATAACCCGCCCAGCAGCAGGGCGTGCAGACCCTGTCGTTCCCAGGCCCCGCTCATTCAGTCACCTTGATCTCAACTGAAAAATCGCCATCGCTCAACGTGCAGCTGCCGGCTTTGGTCGTCTCGTACATGATCGGATATAGATCCGGGCCGCGCAAGGAGCCGTTCGAGACATAGCCGATCACAGACTCAGGGCCGCACTGCAGCGCCTGGACAGGGTAAGCCTGGTCATCCAGGAAAACGCTGAAACGGGTCCCAACCGTATAGGTGAAAGTCCGCCCGTTGTCTTCCAGGGTGATGTCCGAGCCGGCCTTGAGCTGCTGGATGATCTTCTCCTCGGTCAGCGGATCCAGGGTTGGATTCTCGCCGTAACCGGCCTCGACCGGCGTATCTGGAGGGCGCGCCGTGACGGTAACCTGCCGGATGGGTGTGCCCGGGCCAGGATAGGGGCTTGATTTGGGCAGCTCAGCCGGCTGGCAGGCAGATAACAATCCCAGCAAGACCAGCAGCCCGGCGAGTCCAAAGAAGAAATAACGATCGATTGAGAGTCTTTTCATATCCCAATCTTACCCCTTATTTTTGGTTCATTGGGAATTCCCATGGCGGCGCCACGGAGTTTTCCGAAGACCCTTATTTTTCATTGCTTCCCAATTTTGGGTTATAATTACCAAATCTATCCGATTTATTGGTACAGGAGGCGCCTATGACCAGCTCAATTCAGACCCTTTTTCGTCTCACGGTGCGCCGCGGTTCTAACCGATAGATCTGGTTTTTCTCCTGTTCTGCTGAACAATTGAATTACAGGTGCATTCGACCCGAAAGTACGCTTGCGGCTTTCAGGCCGGTTACGCCGCGTCGCTCCAGAGGAGGCGTGTCGTTTTTGGATACAAACCAATATTCGTTTTTACACCTTTTTGGAGAAAATAATGGACGAAACCTCTTTAGATCTCGCGATCGTCGAATCGTGCAACGACCTGGGCTGCCGTGTGCGCCCGTTAGACGGACGGGCCGCCTTCCAGGCGGCTTACTCCGCCCAGGTTCTCAACGTGATCAAAATCCGCCCGGGACAGCTGGTGGTGATCGACCTGCAGGCCGCGCCGCCAGAAGTCCTGTGGCGCTGGTACCGCATGGAAGTGACTTCAGTTGGACCGGACAACCTGGTCCTGGACGACCGGGGCCTGCGCCAGGTGCTGGCCGGGCGAATCGCCGGCTTTGCAGCCGAACTGGTTAGCGGAGACCTGGTCTGGGTCGGCGGCGCCGGCCCGGGGCATCACTGGGAAGCCATCGATCAGGTCTCCCCCCAGGGCGGCGTCAGCCAGCCGGACAGGGTCCGGACCCAGGCCTTCTCGCTGGTCCTGGCCTTCTACAACGGGCTGGCTGCCTGAGCCACTTCGGAATGCAGGTGCTTTAACCAAACAGGCTGACCTATTAGCATGAATGCTGATTGGTCAGCCTTTCCCTTCTTGGCGTACTGCTCAGACGATCAACGGGAAAATTAAGTCGAGGCATATCCTGTTCCCAGATATTTCTTCTCTAATTAGTATGATACAATCGATTTTAATCAAATTCAAGGGGGTAGCCATGCTGATCACAGCCTTACATGCATCAAAGCCATAACGACAACCGGCGGGTTGCCCTCATTATGACCAGAAAGGAAGAACCATGCGTAAATGGATCCGACCCGTCAGTCTCATCTTCATCTTGCTTGCGTTCGCTTTCGTCCTGCCCGGGCAGGCCACCGCCCGCGCCGTTTATCCGGACGTCATTCCCCTGGCGGACGGCTACCAGCCCGAGGGCATCACCCTGGGCAATGGCCATACCGCCTACACCGGCTCGCTCAACGGCGGGGCGATCTTCAGCCTTGACCTGCGCTCAGGCGAGGTGGCCATGCTGGCGGCTCCCGGCAACCGGATGGCGGTCGGGAATGATTTCGACTCCCGCAGCGGGTACCTGTTTGTCGCCGGCGGGCTACTTGGGCAGGCGTATGTCTTCGATACCTCCACCGGCGAACTGATCCATCAGTACCAGCTGACCAATTCCCAGAATACTTTCATCAATGATGTGATTGTCACTCAAAAAGCGGCCTACTTTACCGATTCGTTTCAGGGCCAATACTATGTCTTACCGCTGGGATCGAACGGCTCGCTCCCCGACCCGGCCGCGGTCCTGACCATCCCGCTCAGCGGTGATTTCGTCAACATCCCCGGCGCCTTCAATGCCAACGGGATCGAGGCCACCCCGGATGGCAAGACGCTTATCATCGTCAATTCCGGTTTAGGCAGCCTGTACCGGGTGGACCCGGACAGCGGGGTCGCCAGCCTGATCGATCTGGGCGGCGACAACGTGGCCAACGGCGACGGCATTCTGCTGCACGGACAGACGCTCTACGTGGTCCAGAACGTCATGAACCAGATTGCCGTGGTCGAGCTGGACAGCTCACTCTCCAGCGGCCAGGTGACCAGTGCGCTCACCAACCCGAATTTCAGGGTGCCGACCACGATCGCCAAATTTGGCTCGGCCCTGTACGCGGTCAACGCCCGCTTCGACCAGGTCCCGGCCGGCGGCGCTCAACCGGGAGATAGTTTCGAAGCGGTGCGCGTGCCGCTCCGGTAAGCCCCTGCTTAAACATTAAATACTGGTAAAGCAAATCGTCGGCTAGGGTTGGTACTACCGCGCTCAACCCTGGTATCCAACAATTCACCTTCTCATGCAAATTTTCCTCGGTGCTTCGCACCTGGAACTGAGAAGATAAAGACAAAATGAAGGGCTTGCAAGGGCAATTTGCCCCTGCAAGCCCTACATCTTGTCTCTGAACTCCCGGCCCCAGGGACTGCGTGTCGGGGTAGGTAGAACCAACCACGGTTCAGTACCGCTTGACGCATCCAGGCGGGTCGTGGTAAACTCACCATAACAGTCCGAATTCTATTCACAGGAGGCGCAAACAAATGAGACAATTCAACGCCCATGTCCCCCATGTCGTTTGTGTGCGCCTGCTGACCGCCTGATTCTCCCCTACGATCGCTGAAAATCCGGCCGCGGGTGCACCTTTACCCGTGGTTTTTTTCTTAATCCCACCCATGCGTTGTGGTGGCTGGTCCAATCATGCCGGACCCGGTTCCATACGCAGGCTCTTAATCATTTTCTGTGATCAAATGGAGAACAAGCTTTATGTCTACTGAAACACTCGATCGCCCTGAGCTATACGAGGGCATCGTTTACCGCAAATCTACCGGCCATTACCGGGTGCGTACGGATGGCCACTTTATCGACTGCAGCCTCTCAACCAGGCTGCGCAGGGTGCTGCTCTACCCAATCGCCGATCCGGCTTCGATCACCCCGCGGGTGATGGCCGTGCGGGAGATCGACACGGTCGATCCGGTCGCGGTTGGCGACCTGGTCCGCTATATCGACGCCCGGGACGGATCCGGCCAGATCGTCGAAGTGGCCGAACGCCGTTCGCGCCTCATTCGCATGGCGGCCGGTAGTAAACCCCTGAAACAGGTCATCGTCGCTAATCTGGACCAGGTCATCGCCGTCATGGCGGCCGCCCAACCGGCTCCGAAGTGGAACCTGCTGGACCGCTACCTGGTATCAGCCGAATCGCTCGATCTGCCGGTTACGATCGTCATCACCAAGGCCGATCTACTCAACCAACCTGACCCGGACTTCGAGCAGGCCCTGCAGGTTTACCGCCGGTTGGGCTACACCGTCCTTTTGACCAGCGCCGAGTCCCAGGCGGGCCTGGGGCAGCTCCAGGAATTGCTCAGTGACCGCATCTCGGTCCTGATCGGCAAATCCGGGGTGGGTAAAACTTCCCTGCTGAACGCCGTCCAGCCTGGGCTGGGACTGCGGGTCAAAGCCGTCAGCGCCAAAACCAGCAAGGGCCGCCACACCACCACCACCCTGGAGATGGTTCCCCTGGATGGCGGCGGGGCGGTCGTGGATACGCCTGGGATGCGCGAGTTCGGCTTATGGGGCGTCGATAGCGACGAACTGGCCTATTACTTCCCCGAAATGCGGCCTTTGATCGGGCAATGCCGCTTCGGCCTGAGCTGCAGCCACGATCACGAACCCGACTGCGCCATCAAGACAGCCGTCGCTGCCGGCGAGATCGAGCCTCGCCGCTATGAAAGCTATCTGCGGCTACGGGAAGCCTGACGGCAAGACCGAGGGGAATTTTATCGGAAAACGGGCATGCTGGCCGGCGTTTGCCGGCCAGCATGCCCGTTTTCCGATTCATTCGCCGCCATCACCGGAGATGTTTTGCACCCATCTTTTTCTCGAATGGACTATAATCTACCCATTCGAGAATGGATCTGCCCAAACTCTACCCGAGGTAAAACCTAAGCCTTATGTCTATTCACCCACTCCGCATTTTCAGCGGCTCTGCCCATCCTGCCCTGGCCCAGGAAATCGCTGCGCTGCTTGATACGGATGTTGGCAAATCCAATACCCGTATTTTCCCCGACAGTGAAATTTATGTGACCATCGACGAGGTTGTGCGCGATCAGGATATCTTTTTCGTGCAGCCCTGTTCGATCCCGGTCAACGACAACCTGATGGAATTGCTGCTCTTCCTGGATGCTTTCCGGCGGGCCAGCGTCCACGAAGTGACGGTCGTGATCCCCTACTTCCCCTACGCCCGCCAGGAACGGATGACCCGCGGCCGGGAGGCTATCAGCGCCCGATTGGTTGCCAACCTGCTCGAATTGCAGGGCGCCGATCGGGTGATTTTTATCGATATTCACAGCCGGGCTATCCAGGGATTCTTCAATATCCCCGTCGATCCGCTCAGCGCCTTGCCCCTGCTGGCCAATTATTTCCGCAGCCCCAAGTTCGCCAACGCCGCCATCGTCAGCCCGGATGTCGGCCGGGCCGGCCTGGCCGGGCGCTACGCCGAGATCCTGAATTTGCCGCTGGTGGTCATGCACAAGCGCCGCACCGGCTTCAGCAAAGTGGATACCACCCATGTGGTCGGCGATATCCAGGGCCGCCGCCCGATCGTGATCGATGACCTGATGGCGGGCGGCTCAGTGTTGAAACAAATCGATGCCCTGTACGAGCGCGGTGCTGAAGGCCAGGCCTATTTTTCAGTCACCCACCCGGTGCTTCTGCCCACTGCCCTGGAAACGCTGGCCAACGATGAACGCATTGGCGGGTTGATCTGCACCAACACCATCCCGATCCCGCCCGAGAAAATGCATCCCAAGATTAGGGTCCTGTCAGTGGCCGGGCTGCTGGCCGATATTATCAGCCGGGTCCACAAAGGCATCTCGATCACTCCCCGCCTGATCTTCTCATGATGTTGGCCGGGCCGATCATTGTATTCCAGCTTCTCCCATCCTTTGGCGAACGCGGGTATTTCCGGGGACGTTCGTCCCCGGAAATACCCGCGTTCGCCAATCTTCTCCCTCGTTCCGGGTGCGTAACACCCGGGTAAGGGAGTTAGGGGGATGGGCTGAATAGATCAGTCTCCTTTCAATTTTATCCACCGAACGATTGATAAATTCTTATGACCAAATCATCATCAACCCCCAAACACCAAACCAAACTAAACACCCAACGGGTTGACCCGAAATGGTGGGTACTGCTGGCGATCGGGATCGGCACTTTCATGACCGCCCTGGATACCAGCGTGGTTAATACCGTCCTGCCCATCATCAACCAGACCTTCGGCGGTGAGATCGCCTCAGTTGAATGGGTGGTCATCATTTACCTGCTGCTGGTCAGCGGGATGCTGCTCAGCTTCGGCCGGCTCGGCGACCTGCGCGGCCAGCGCCTGATCTACCTGGCCGGTTTTTTCGGCTTCATTCTCAGCTCGGTGTTGTGCGGGCAGGCCCGTTCCACCCTGGAGCTGGTCATTTTCCGCGGGATTCAGGCCCTGGGCGCCGCCATGCTGTCCGCCAATTCACCTGCCATCCTGACGAAAAGTTTTCCGGCCAGCCAGCGTGGGCAGGCCCTCGGCCTGCAAGCCACCATGACCTACTTAGGCCTGACGGTTGGCCCATCCCTGGGCGGCTGGTTGACCGACCAGTTCAGCTGGCGGGCGGTTTTCTACATCAACGTGCCGGTCGGCCTGCTGGCTTTTATCCTGAGCTGGCGCTTCGTGCCGCGCGATACCCAGACGGTCAGTAACGAACGCTTTGACCTGCCGGGCGCGGCTATCTTCATGGCCGGTCTGGTGGCCCTGCTGTTGGGGCTCAACCAGGGCCATAACTGGGGCTGGAGCTCGCTCCCGATCCTGGGACTGCTGCTGGCGGCGGTTATCTTGCTGGCCCTGTTCGTGTGGGTGGAACTGCACAGCCCATACCCCATGTTGGATTTGAGCCTGTTCTCGCAGCGTTTGTTCAGCACATCCACTTTGGCGGCGGTGCTTAATTACGTTTGCGTCTATACCATCATTTTCATCATGCCGTTCTACCTGATCCAGGCCCGGGGTTTCAGCGCCTCCGAAGCCGGCCTGCTGCTGACGGCCATGCCTATCACGATGGCGATCCTGGCCCCGATCAGCGGGACCCTCTCGGATAAGATCGGCGCCCGCCTGCCCAGCACGGTGGGGATGCTGGCGATTGCCGCCGGCCTGTTTATGCTCTCCGGCCTGGGCCCGAGTTCTTCCAATACCCAGATCACCCTGGCCCTGGTTATCGCCGGGGCAGGCATCGGGGTGTTTATCTCACCCAACACCTCTGCCTTGATGGGCGCTGCGCCGCGGCGCCAGCAAGGGATCGCTGCCGGCGTGATGGCCACCGCCCGGAATGTGGGCATGGTGTTGGGGATCGGGTTCGCCGGGGCGGTCTTCACGACCGTGTTGAGCAACAGCGCCCAGGCTGAATTTCTGGCGATTTTCCCGGCGGCCCAGATGGCCTTCCTGGCGGCCATCGCGGTAGCTGTGATCGGGGCTGTGGTCTCGTTGACTTGCCCCAGCCAGGCAGTCGTCGAATAAGACCGGTACACGAAATGTTAAGGAGGAATCCGATGAGCGATTTACCCGGCCCTTACCAACAATTCACCCGGGAACACCCGGATCTCTGGCAGGCTTACGAGACCCTGGGGGCTACCGCCTCCAGCAGCGGCCCGCTGGACCTGAAAACCCGCGAGCTGATTAAGCTTGGCATGGCGGCCGCCAACGGTTCTATGAGCGCGGTCCAGTCGCACGTCCACCGGGCCCTGGAGGCTGGCGTCAGCCCGGCAGAGATCGAGCATGCCCTATTGCTGGGCGTGACCACCCTGGGATTCCCGTCCATGATGGCCGCCCTGACCTGGGCCAAAGCCGCCATTCAGGACCACGAGCAGAAGGCTGAGTAAGGAGCGATATCCGGGCGGTTGAACTTGCGCCTCAATGGTTCATCCAATTGTCGTTGCGAGGAGCGTTCTTTGCGACGAAGCAATCTATCAGACGAGAAGCAGAGCCGGTTTAGCTGGAGCATACTTACGGTTTAAGTAGATTGCTTCGCTTCGCTCGCAACGACACGACCTCAGATTGTCGTTGCGAGGAGCGTTCTTTGCGACGAAGCAATCTATCGGCGAGAGCAAGCCGGTTTGGCCTGAGCATACGTTACGGTTATGCAGATTGCTTCGCTGCGCTCGCAACGACAATGCCGCAGATTGTCGTTGCGAGGAGCGTTCTTTGCGACGAAGCAATCTATCGGCGAGAAGGACACACCTATGGCAACCCGCATCCTGGTCGAGCGCGATCTGCCTATCCCGATGCAGGATGGGACCATCACCCGGGCCGACCTGTACCGGCCCGATCAAGACGAACCCCTGCCGGTCCTGCTACAGCGCACCCCCTATGGCAAAAGCTTCGCCGATACCGCCTTCGCCCTGATGGCAGCCGAGCGCGGCTACGCCGTCGTATGCCAGGATGTGCGTGGCCGCTGGAGCTCCGAAGGTGAAGACTACCCGCTGATCCATGAAGGACCGGATGGCTACGATTCGGTCCAATGGGCTGCCGGACAGCCGTGGTCCAACGGACGGGTGGGCATGTTCGGAGCCTCCTACGTTGGCTACACGCAGTACGCCGCTGCAGCCAGCCACCCACCGGCCCTTAAAGCCATCATCCCGGCGTTCACCTTCCTCGATCCTTACCGCATGTTCTACCAGGATGGGGTCTTCAGCCTCGGCCTGGCAGCCAGCTGGGGCCTGCTGGCCGGCGCTCATATGGCGATCGAACACCAGACCGACCCGGCGACGAAAGCCCAACTGTGGGCGCAACTGGTCGAGCTGGTGGATGGTCTCAGCCGGGGCGAGACTTTAACCATTTGCCGCTGAGCGAGCTGCCCCTGATCGGGCGAACCCCCGAAAACGGCGGCCTGGTGCGTTTTTTCGCCGAATCCATACAGCACCGCCAGCGCGATTCATACTGGGGCAGGGTCGCCTGTCCACCGGCTGCTATCCAGATCCCGGCCCTGCACGTGGCCGGTTGGTACGATGTTTTTCAGGCCGCCAGCCTGGACGATTTCAGCGCCATCCGCCGGGAATTGGCCGAGCCCTGGGTGCGCAGCCAGCAAAAATTAATCCTCGGTCCCTGGACCCACGTCGACTACAATGCTTCCGCCGGTGAGTTTGATTTCGGCCTGCAGGCATCCTGGATGCTGGTTCTCCCGGAAGAAACCAGCCTGCGCTGGTTCGATTACTGGCTGAAAGGCAGCCCCAACGGTATGCTGGAGGAACCGCCAGTACGGATCTTTGTGATGGGCGCTAACCGCTGGCGGGATGAAAACGAGTGGCCGCTGGCCCGCGCCCGGGCAACGGCGTTTTACCTGCACAGCCAGGGGTCGGCCAACAGCCTGTCCGGCGATGGCCAGCTGACCCGCAGCGCTCCGCTCGAGGAGCCGCCCGATCGTTTCGTTTACGATCCTCTAGACCCGGTGCCCACCCGCGGCGGGAGTCTGTGCTGCTGGCAGCCGGCTCTGGCGCCAGGCGCCTTTGACCAACGCCCGGTCGAAGCCCGTCCGGATGTGCTGGTTTATACCAGCCAGCCGCTTGCTGCGGACCTGGAGGTGACCGGCCCGCTGCAGGTCCACTTGTGGGCGGCATCCAGCGCGCCGGACACCGATTTCACCGCCAAGCTGGTGGACGTCGAACCGGATGGCTACGCCCGCAACCTGAGCGACGGCATCGTCCGGGCCAGTCATTCCGTCATCGACGGACAATTTCGTCCCGGGCAGCCGGTCGAATTCAGGATCGACCTGGGGGCGACCAGCAACCTCTTCAAGGCCGGCCACCGGATCCGGCTGGAGATCTCCAGCAGCAATTTTCCCCGTTTCGAACGCAACCTGAACACCGGTCAAAGCCCCTATGAGAGCGCCAGCCTGCAGACGGCGGCCCAGACGATCTTCCACGACCAGCAGCGCCCCTCCCGGATCCTGCTGCCGTGCGTCGATTAATGACGGAATCATGGTGCAGCATTGGCGGATGTCCACGCTGCACCATGATTTTGCCTGAACCTCCCAATCATTTGATTGTTCGATATAATGGATGCACACTTTCAATTCTGTAACGTGTTAACGGGAGTCAGGCATGGAAAAAGCTGAGATTTTCTCCAGATTGAATAGCTGCCGGCAAGCAATGCTGGAAACCCTGGCCAAAATTCCACCCGGCGAGCAGGCCAACGCGCTCGTGGAGGGCAGCTGGACGATCAAGGAAATCCTGTGTCACCTGACAGCCTGGGAGCTGACCGTGCTGGAGCCGCTGGTCGCTCTGGTCCAGGTCGATGAATTCAATCCGGAGATCATCGATGATCACGATGATTGGAACGCCGAACAAACCCGGAAACGAGCCGCGCTGAGCGTTCAGCAGGTGGTGGATGAAATGCAGGCCACCCGTGAGCTGTTGATCAGCGAAGCCAGCCTGCTGACCGAGGAACAGTGGGAGCGGATACTGCCGGCTCCCTGGGGCGGCCAGGGCTGTATCGCCAACCTGCTTAATGGCCTGGCCTGGCACGAGAACGAGCATTTACAGACCATCCACAACTGGTACCACGGTCTATCGTCCTCCGGTTGAAATCTGTTTTCTCTGTCATGCATCTGTTAAATAAATAGTCGGAAAATGAGCATGAAGATCGGCTTTCGCCGATCTTCATGCTCATTTTCCGATAAAATTCCCCATCCCGGTAGCGAAGCCGCCAGGGAGGGAGTTAGGGGATCGATTGCAACCTTTTAAACTCCAGGTCGTATACAGAGTGAATATCACAAACCTTACCGCTGAACCTTTCTTCGCCGGAGCTGCCCTGGTCGGCATGCAAGCGAAGCAAACCCAGCGAACAATGGAGATCAGGGGAAGGCTATCAACTGACAGCCTTTGAAAGGAGAATTCACATGGACAACAGACCCGGTTGTTTAGGCGGTTTACTCAGACTGGCGCTTTTAGGCTGGTTGTTTGACTGGTTACAGGATAATTTCGGATTCGGGCGCGGCGCATCCTGCTCGGGCTGCGGCTGCGGCTTGATCTTGCTGCTGATCTTCCTGGCGCTGGTATGCTCGACCCTGGGCGGCACCGATTGGACCCGGCTGGTGCAGACTTTGAGCCTGGGCTTGATCTAAACGCTTTTCTTGTCCTTACAGCGAAAAAACGGACTTCAGAACCTGGCTTTGGCGCCTCAAAGCCAGGTTTATCATTCCGTCAAAATGCCTGCCAGCTTCAAACCGGCTTGCGAATGTCAAGTTGACTGACGATTTCAACGGCCGAAGCGAGACCGTTCTCAGATTGGATTTGTTTTCCCAACTCGTATGCTCGCTTCCGAATCTCCTGGTTTGTGATAACTTCTCGAATGGCGTCTGCAAGCCGCCCGGCGGTTAGTTTTCGGCGCGGAATGGGCGCTGGCCCTGCGCCTAAATCAGCAATCCGCTGCCCCCAAAAAGCCTGGTCGCCCATATATGGGATGACGATCGAAGGAACGCCCGAGCGGAGCCCCGCAGCTGTTGTACTTGCGCCGCCATGATGGACTACCGCGGCGACCCGGGGAAAAAGCCATGCATGCGGTACAGAGTCGATCATGAATATCGAATCCGGGACGCGTTCCTGCCGCAATCCATCCCAACCCGATAGCACGACTGCGCGTTGGCTGACCTGCGCTAAGGCCTGAAAGATCAAGCCTGCCGTTGCTTCCGGATCACGATTGCTCATACTGCCAAAACCGATGTACACAGGCGGAGAGCCAGAATTCAAAAAGTTCAGCAGCGCAGCGGTCGGCTGCCAATCATCCGGTTCGTCGGCAAACCAGTAGCCGGTGATATGGATGTTTTGATTCCAATCGGAAGGAGCAGGTATCACGGATGGACTGAATCCATACAGAACCGGCATATCACGAACAGGTTTGGAATTGTACAGACCAAAAAGAGGGGCGGGGGGAATACCCAGAACCTTACGCCGCACGAGCGCGTCGGCAGAGCGGAACCCCAGCCACATAAATTGACGGGTAAGATGGTGAGATAAGCGATTGAACACGGCAGGCAGGTTCGGAGCCAGAACACTGGGCAATTCTTTGGTTGGTGTGAAGGGAACGACATAGGCTTGCAGAAGTGGGAGATTCAATTTCTCGGCGATCGACATTCCAATATAGAACCCACCCATGCCAGCCAGGACAAGATCCATCCCTTGGGCAGCCGCTAAGCCAGCTTCGGTAAATCGAAACGCTTCCTGTTGGGCTTGCTTTGCCATTTGCGCCATCAGGGATACGAAATTCCCTTTTTCGATGCGCTCGCGCATTGCGCGGTTCTCAACAATGTTTCGGACGTCGCTGTCGACCGACCAAAACGCCAAACCATAAGATTCAACCAGAGATTTAAAATTCTTATGACTAACGAGGCGAATGGAATGTCCGGCTTCTTGCAGGCCTTTCCCTAAGGCGATATAAGGCTGAACGTCCCCCCGACTTCCCGGTGCGATGATGACAATCTGCATGATTTATGATCCCCAGTGCTGAATGATATTTCTCCCAGCCAAGTTGTATTCTGATCCAATCAGAAGCAGGATTTAATTGTACCTTCAATCACTCAGCGGGTGATTTCCAATACTGCCTCCTCTCACAGAGACCCCCCACCCCAGCCCGGCCCCCAGGGGGCAGGAGTTAAGACAAAATTTAGGGCTCGCAGGGGCAAATTGCCCCTGCGAGCCCTAAATTTTGTCATCTTTTCCATGAGGCATCGTTGTGCCTTTTGTGCAATTCGGCGCAAATAGCGCATCCTTTGGCCACTTGAAGGGTTAATACGGATAAGGGAATTCGCGTCACTGCGTGGTTCGCCCATTTACAAGTTGTTGTATATACTTCCAACGCCGATCGGAGATCCAACCATGATCCATATCATTACCGACACGACTGCCTGCCTGCCGAAGGAGACCGCGGCCCGCTACCAGATCCCGGTCATCCCCCAGATCGTTTCCTTCAACCACCAATCCTTCTATGAAGGCGTCAACCTGGATAATCCAACCTTCATGGGGATGTTGAAATCGTCCCCCGAAATGCCAAAAACGGCTGCTCCGCCGCCGGAGCTGTTCAACCAGCATTTCGAGCGGATGAGCGCCCAGGGTGGGACCATTTTTTGTATCCATCCCTCGGCCGAGGTCTCCGGCACCGTGCGCTCGGCCAGCGTGGCTAAAATGGACTTCCCCGGGACGGATATTCGGGTGATCGACACCCGCACGATCGGCAGCCCGCTGGGCACCCTGGTTGAACTGGCCGCCGCCTGGGCGCAGGAAGGCTGCGACGCCGGCACAATTGAAAGCCGCCTGACGAGCCTGATCGCCCGCGGGCGGGTCTATTTCCTGGTTTCGACCCTGGAATACCTGGCGCGCGGCGGGCGGATCGGTGGCGCTCAGGCGTTACTTGGAAGCATGCTCCAGATCAAACCGATCCTGTGCCTTAAGGATGGCCGGGTTGAACAATACGAGAAAGAACGCACCCATAAACGGGCTCTCAGCCGCTTGAAAGAGCTGGTGAGCGAGCAATGCCCATCCGGCGGGAACGGCTACCTGAGTGTGATGCACGCCGGCGTGGCCGAGCAAGGCCAGGCGTTAGCCGCCGAATTAGGGGTTACCCTCCAGCAGCCGCAGGTCCCGGTCCGGGACGTTCCACCCGCCATCGTCACCCATGGCGGGCCGGGCATCCTGGCGGCCGCCTTTTTTGTCAAAGAATAATATCTTCTCACCCCAAGGTAAAAAAATCAAGGCGAAATGAGTGTGGGTGGTGGGCTTCTGCCCACCACCCACACTCATTTCGCCATCTATTCTCACCAAGGATGAGTAGTTTGACGATGTCATCTTCCTATGGGGTAACCTCCGGGATGGAGTCGCAGGTCGGCCCGTTCATATTGAGGTCGGCCGACTGGATCCAGCCCTGGCCCGACAGGGTGGTATTGCTCTTGCTCAGATCGAGCATGAACCAATCGCTGGCAGTGGTTTTGCCAACAATGGCGGCATAATCTTCGGGCTGCAGGGTGGCGACCACCGTTGAAGAAGTCACCGGGGTGGTGTACACATCCACCGGCGCCATCGGCATTTCGTAGCACAGGGTCGGCTCAGGCGGGACGACAACCGGCTGGCCGGCGCAATCGCCGTTCAGGGTCACGTTATCATTGCTGTTGATCCAGCGCAGCCGGAAGACGCCGATATTGGCTGCCTGGGCCACGCCCGGGTCGAAACCATACCAGCCGTCTTCGGTGCGGGCTGTCACCGGCGTGCTGAACCCGGCGCTCTGGTTTGAAAAGACCTGGGCGGAGGTGCTGGGACGATCGTAGATCGTCAGATCGCCGTTGGCTGTGACGGTGCACTCACCCGGAGTAGCCGTCGGACCACTGGGGGTATCCGTGGGGGTTAAGGCGGTTGGGGTCGGCGTCGAACCGGCCGGCGTCAGGGCGCAAGCCAGGCTGACCAGGACCAGAACGCCCAGAGCCAGGATTGTTTTGATTCTTGTCATCGTTTCCTCCTGTGTTATTCAAGAATCACTCGCTTGAAAAAATTGGGAGCGGGCCCAAGCGGGCGGGTTAAGGCGTCCATCCCCACTTTGCCCAAACACCCAAAGACCCCAGGGTCCGCAGTCTGCAGCCGTCTGGGGCCAACCAACCGTTAAAGTTTAAATCCGAATCCTTTTTCCGTCAACTCAACGAAGTTTAACGTTCCCTTATGAAATCCTATGGTGCTTCGCACCCGGGACGGAGAAGATATAGACAAAATGAAGGGTCCGTAGTGGCTTATTGCCACTACGGACCCTTCATTTTGTCCCTTAGGCCATCATCAGCCTTATGGAATGGTCAGCGTGTGCGGGCCGCCTTGAGTGGGTTGGGTCAGGTGGCAGACCGTGCATTCCTGCAGGGTTCCGGCATGGCCCTGCAAATTCACGAACTTGATCGCGTCGAGCGGCTCGCGGCTCAGCGCGATCGCGTGGGTGCTGTCGTGGCAGCCTTCGCAGTACACGCCGCCGTGACCCTTCGACTGGCGGTACAGAGCTTGATCCTGGGCATATACCGGATCGGTATGGCAGCCGTCGCAGCGCGGTTCGTGCAGCCAGGGGTCAGGGTTCAGGCTGACCTGGTGCAGGCTGCCGTGGCAATCGATGCAATCCATGCCGCGCTGGGACATCACATCCCGCAGGCAGCGGGTGCTGGGTCCTGGATGGCAGCTGTAACAGCCATCCAGGGTCGAAGGCACGCCTTCCTCGGCGTGCTTGTTGTGGATGGCGTGCGACAGGCTAGGCAGTCCGGCGACTCCCGGCGCACCCAGGGCATTGGAGGCGTGGCATTCGGCGCACAAAATCGGGCGCCGGTCCATCAACGCCCCGGTGTGGCCGGAGGGATACTCCTCCATATTTTCCTGGTCGTGCTTGGTGAGTATATTGGTCTCGACCGTGCCGGTATGGATGTCTTCGTTGCCCTCGCCATTATCCGAATGGCAGTAATCGCAGTGCATTTCGGTGGACACCGGCGCGACCACCTGGTTGCTGGCGATGAGGTTGCCGGTCATCAGGTCGCGCGCTTCCATAGTCGCCAGCTGGTAGGGTTGCCGGATGGTTGGAGCGCTGTCGCTGTATTCGGTCAGTGGGATGCCTTCTGCCACGAAATGATCGGCCTGCATATCCATCAGGCCGGCCAATCCTTTCCCGGTCAGGCCGACGTTCGGAGCCAATTGGACCCCAAACAAGGCCTGGGCATAGTCCCAAAAATTAGACTTTCCCACAGAATAGGTATTATCAGGGAAGTAGTAATTGACCGAGATGCCAGTGGTTACGATCTGAGGCGGGTCGCCTCGCCGGATCACCTGCGCCCACAGGTTATTGTACGGCGGTAAAACCCCCAGGCTGCTGAAATCCTTATTGTAGCAGTGCATGCCCAGGTCGTTCCAACCCAGGAGCACGTATTCCCCGGCCAGCGGCGGCGAGCCGGCGATGATAGGCAAATACAGGTGATTGGCCTGAGCGGGTTGCAGGTCCTGGGCCGCGGTGCGCAGCGGGCTCGCCAGCAGGAATGCTGCGCCTATCACCAGCACGGTTACCAGCAAATACCCCGCCAGGCGTTGAAATTGTTTCGCAGACATATTATCCTCCCCGATTCAGGTTAAAATATGCTGGTTACGATTGGACTTGTGTGCGGATAGTTCGCCTTGCCTCCTTTTTATTAAAATTTGTATCTGCTCAGGTATTCGTCTGAAATATAGGCGCAACAGGTGTGCGTGGGGGGCGTACGCCCCCCCCACGCACACCTATTTCGCCACAAATTCCAGGCATTGAATGAAGTAGTCACTAAAATTCTTCCTTTTCGAACCGCCAGAACGATAACCCCACAAATACCACGATCGAGAACAAGGTGAAGTACAGCGGGGTTAAATCCGGCATAGGCTCGCCCAGGATCAAGGCGGAAGTAATGGACGTACTCATCTCGCCGATCGGGGCAATCAAGGTCCAGGGTAAAACTTTCACCAGAAATGGCAGCAGCCCGAAGATCATTTGCTGGCCGAAGGTAACCGCCAGCGGGATGCCAATGACCGGTCCGCGGTGGTTGAAAAAAGCCCCCAGCATCAGGGTCAGGCTGAGGTAATACAGCTGGTGGACGTACATCACCCCGATCCCGCCCAGGAAGGCCAATGGATCGAGCCAGCTGCCAAGCGCCAGGGAGATCTGAATATAAGCCACGATCCCCGGGACGAGCAGCATGGTGAACAACACACCCAGGCTGTTGGCGACCAGTTTGGCGAGCACAAACGCCGTTCTGGAAACCGGCTTGGACATGATCCAGGCGGCAGTCCCCAACTCTTTCTCACCCACCAGGGCATCCTGCATGATGATGACCACCGCCACCGCCGGGAATAACCCGCTGAAGATCGTATATAACGAAACCGCATCAATTGGGCCGACTTCCTGACCGCTCCAGAGCACGCCCGCCAGGATGCCGTTGATGATCAGGGTCCACATCAGGGTTTGAACCCACCACATGCGGCTGCGCCACCACTTGCCGTTCTCAACTCGCAGCAGATTGCGCAGGCCGCCCCGCCAGCCGCGCTCTTCGACCATGATAAATGCGCTGTTACCCGCCATGACCGCCACCTCCCACAATATTCATAAAGACCTCTTCCAGCTCAAACTTGCGCGGCCGGAATTCCCGCATCCTGACCCCTTGATCCTGCAGAATCAGGCGGGCCAGCTCCTGCTCGGCCATGTCCGGGTCGCTGACGCTGACCATCCAGACGGTCTCATCCCCGTTTGGATTGGCGACAATCTCGCTGACCCAGGGCTGGGCGGCGACCAGTTCGTGCGCCCGGCTCAGGTCGCCACTCAGGCGAACCTGGTATGCCGTCCCTCCGGTTCCGGCCAGCAGTTGTTCGATTGGCCCGCTGGCCGCCAGCTCGCCGTGATTTAAGATGGCGACCGTGTCGCTGACATGCTGGACGTCATCCAGGATATGGGTGGAATAGAAAATGGTGGTGTGCTTGCGCAGCCGGTTCATGACTTCAAGAACATCGTGGCGACCGATCGGGTCCAGGGAAGCGGCTGGCTCATCCAGGATCAACAGATCGGGGTAATTGATCTGCGCCTGGGCGATCCCCAGCCGCTGGCGCTCACCGCCTGAAAAGCCTTTAATTGAGCGATCGGCTTTGTCATCCAAACCGACCAGCTCCAGCACTTCCTGGACCCGGTCGCGAATGGCATTATCCGGACCCCTGAAGAAGAAACGGGCAGTCACATCCAGGGTCTGGCGGGCGGTCATGTGCTCATAGAAACGCGGGTCCTGCGGCAGGTAACCGGTCCGAAAGCGGATATCGATGCTGTCCCGGACGATATCCAGGTCAAAAACCTGGGCGGAACCACCATCCGGGCGCAGCAGGCCCAGCAGCAGCTTGATGGTGGTGGTCTTTCCGGCGCCATTCGGCCCCAGAAAACCAAAGATGGAATTGCGATGGACGGCCAGGTCGAGGTCCTTAAGCGCCTGGATCCCATCAAAAGACTTGCTTAACCCCCTGGTCTGGATCACGATCGGAGAAGTTGCCATACAGGTAGCCTCCCACTTACATTAATAAAAGATTAGGGATGCATATGATTATGCCATAACCTGACCCGCTTGAAAAGAAGCAGATCCAAAAAACAGGGCGTGAGCGTGCGGTTGCACGCTCACGCCCTGTTTTTTGGTATACCAGTGGGTATCTTCAGCGGCTCATCTTTTTGAGCCGCAGGCTGGCATACACAACCAGCCCCAGGACTGCCCCCACGAAAAACCGGATCAGCAGGGATTGGGCCAGCAAGCCGGAGGTGCTTAAAGCAGTGGCATCCAGAGCCACCCCGAACAGCGCCCGGCTGAGCAGGCCCAGGCCCATCCCAATTGCAAGGCCTGCCAGGTAAATCCCATAGCCCTTGACCAGGCCAACGCCGTTAGTGCTGAACCAATCCTGGATCTGGTGGAGATCCGCACGCCGCTCGGCCGAGGTGCCGCGCACCAGCCGGACAATCATGACGATCCCGGCTGGGATCAGAAAAACCGCCACCGAAACCAGCAGGATCGCCGCCACCAGAAGCGGCAGCAAGGCCATCAATAAAGCGATCATCCCCAGGTTAGCTTCCAGGCCGATAAACAGCGCTTCGAACCCGCTTAACGGTCCGAAGCTGCTGCCAAGCAAGGAAATATACGTTGGCCGAGGCGGCACCAGGCGCAGCGGCAGCCAGGCCAGGAAGAAAACCACCCCGACCCAGGCCAGATTGCCCAGCGGTTCGACCAGCATGACGCGCGCCGCCCAACCGGCCGGCAGGGCCAGGGAGTACACCAGGCACCAAAAAGCCAGCACATGCCGTTGGCTATCTGCTTTCATCATCAACCGTGGTGGCGCTCAAGCCATTTCGATCCGTTCGATCTGGCGGGTGAGCCAGTCGCAGAAGCGATCTTCGTACTCGTCGCCCATCAAACGGCTGGCCAGGGTTCCGCCCACAAAAGCCATCAACCAGGGCGGGCGCCCAAGCAGGGAAGCCAGCAGCGCCGGGCCAAAATTGGTGATCAGGGGATTGACCGCCAGGATGGTCTCACCGTCTGGCCCGGTCTGGACCAGGGAGATTTCGTGGGATGCGCCGCCGGTTGCCAGTGCCCGCCAGCGGCCGCCGAGCCAGTTGCCGAATAAAGCAGCAACCAGCACGGACAGGGGTGTCAGAATGATTTTTAGTATCGTACGCATGTTGGCATTCTCCAGGTTGTTAGGAAGGATCCGGTGCGATTTGATCGTTCAGGAATGATCGCAAAGACTCGAGAAAATGATCACTGACTTAATTCAACCACAAAATTGGTTGAAAGTACGTAAAATATCCGTCAAAAAGTGGTTCTTCGGGAAACTCTGGTTGATCTCACCGGGCGGCGCTGACCGGCGGGCCCTGGCGGATTCGCTTCAGCACCTGTTCAGCCTGGTCGATCTGCCAATCGGCCTCGATCCACCAGGTCGCCCCGGCCTGCTGCCAGGGGCGCAGCTGCGCCTCGGCGGCCTGCGGATTGTCGCCCGGGGTTTTTCCCTCGACGATAATATCATAGCCAACCAGGCCGCGCTCGCCGCGTTCCTTGACCAGGAAATCCCGCATGGCGGCGATATCCGCGGGCGTGACCTGCTCGTGCTCGTTCTGCTGGTTGAGCTTGTTGGGCAGCAGCCCGTCCCAGCGCGCCGCCCGGCGCAGCGAGCGCGGGCGCGGCCAGGCCCCCACAACCCAGATTGGGATGCGCGGCTGCTGGACCGGTGGCGGCGGGTTCATAAAGTCGGTTGGCTGGATATGGTAGTGCTGACCCTGGTAGCTGAACGGCTGCCCGGCCCACAAACCGGTCAGGACGTCCAGGCCTTCGTCCAGCAGTTCGGCTCGCAGGCGCTTATCCGTGACCTCGCCAAAGGCGGCGAAACCGGTATCAATCGCCCCCAGGCCAACGGACAGGATCATGCGCCCGCCAGAAAGGTTGTCCAGCGCGGCCCACTCGCCGGCCAGCTTCCAGGGGCGGTGGCGCGAAACCGGGGTGATCATCGTCCCCAGGCGGATGCGCTCGGTGGTCATGACGGCTGCCGCCAGCATCACCGCGGCGTCCACCCCCCAGACACTGTCCCACACGAAGAAACCATCCCAACCGGCGCGTTCGGCTTCCTGAGCCAGGTCGGCCGCGGCGCGGGCATCACCAAATGGCATCACAAACCCACATTTCAAGAGGCACCTCCGTAAATAACCGTCATCTCCCCTGATTATATCCGTTTTTCACAATAATAGAACGGTTGTTCGTGGGTATAAAAATGATAGGCAAAATAAAATGTCAGCGTGGGTGAACGCCCACGCTGACACCTTATTTTGCCATAACCTCATACATCTAGGCGCTTGACACAGATGAATAGTTCGCTTAGGATAGATTTTAATTGGATAATATTACTCTTATTTCAGCAACCCCCGTTTTCAACTTCACACAGGAGGATCGATCGATGCCCCAGACCACCTCAAACGATGGCACGGCGATCGGGTTCACGCGGCGCGGATCAGGCCCGGCGCTGCTGCTGGTGCACGGTTCCACCGCCGATCACACCCGGTGGGAGGCCTTCTCAGCCAGGCTCGAACCCGACTACACCGTCTATGCCATGGACCGGCGCGGCCGCGGGCTGAGCGGCGACGCGCCGGCGTACGCCTTGCAGCGGGAAGCTGAGGATGTCGCCGCAGTCATCGCGGCGATCGGCGGGCCGGTTCATGTGCTCGGCCATTCCTTTGGCTCGATTTGCTGCCTGGAAGCGGCCCGCCTGATCGACAACGTCTCCCGGCTGGTGCTGTACGAGCCGCCCATGCCGCCGGCCGTAGCCGAACCGCCGGCAGAAATCCTCTCCCGGATGGAGCGCCTGGTCGCAAGCGGCGAGCTGGAAGCTGCCCTGGAAATCATGTTCCGCGAAATCGTCCAGATGCCGGAAGAGGAGCTGATTCGTTACCGCCAGCTGCCCGCCTGGCAGGTCCGGATCCAGCTGGCGCCAACCATCCCGCGCGAAGCCAGGATCAGCCGTACCTACAGCTTCCAGCCGGAAGCGTACGCCAGGTTCCCGGTGCCCACCCTGCTCTTGCTGGGCGAACACAGCCCCGATAACTTCAAGCGCGCCACCGAGATGGTGGCTGCGGCGCTGCCGAATTCAAAAGTGGTTGTTCTCCCGGGCCAGCAGCATGTCGCCATGGATATGGATCCGGACAGGTTCGAAAAGGAAGTCCGGGCATTTCTTTCCGCTCAACCTTGATCGTTGGAAAAAAGGCGTTATGGCCGGCATATGCCGGCCATAACGCCTTTTTTCCAACGAACTATTAACGGTGTTAAAATTCTCAGGATCGAGCCATTCACCCTAACACCGCAAAGGACCAGACCCCATGGCGACCCTCCGGCGACGACTTCAACCCCTGACAATCTCTTGGCCTGCAATCAACCTGTTTGAAATCGGCTTGCTGCTCGTGCTGGCCTTCGGCCTGTGGCAAGCCGCGACATTTGGATCGAAGCTCCTGGCCTATCCTTACCAGGCCGACTACGGCGAGGGGCCGCTGCTCAGCCAGGTCGGGCGGCTGGCGCGGTTCGAATCGATCTACTCGGCCGACCTGTCGCAACCGCCCTATACCATCGCCAATTATCCGCCCGTCTATATGCTGCTGCAGGTCCCTTTGGATTGGATCTTCGGGCCAGCATTCTGGTATGGTCGCCTGCTGTCCCTGCTCGGTATGCTGGCGGCGGCCCTCTTTCTCGGCCTGACTGTCCAGACCCTGACCCGTGATAGGCTGGCGGGGCTGGCTGCCGGGCTGCTGCTGTTCAGCATACCCTACGTCAAAGCCTGGGCGCCCCTGTTCCGGATCGATCCGCTGGCCCTGGGCTTGAGCTGGGCCGGCCTGTACCTGCTGGTTCGCAGCCAATCCAACCGCGCCAGCCTGTGGCCAGCGGCTATCTTGCTGACGGCCGCCATCTACACCCGCCAATCCTACGGGCTGGCCGCCCCGCTGGCGGCTTTCTGCTACCTGGCCGCCCATCAGCCGCGCCGCCGGGCTTTCTCCCTGGCGGCCTACGTGGCCGGACTGGGATTGGGTTTGTTCGTCTTGCTGAATCTGCTGACCCGGGGCGGCTTTTTCTTCAATATCGTCAGCGCCAACATCAACGCTTTCCAGCTTCCAATCCTGTACAGTTATGCCGGGCGGGTCGTCGACAATCTACCTTATTTACTGGGGCTGGGGGGATTGTTCCTGCTGGTGGGCTGGTACCGCAATCGAAGCTGGTGGCTGGCGGGCCCTTATTTGCTTGGCGCGCTGGTTTCAGCCGCCACGGTCGGCAAGGTCGGCTCAAATATCAATTATTTGCTGGAACTTTCGTCAGGGCTGTGCCTGGTTGCCGGTTTGATCATGGCCTGGCTGCGTGAAAAACGTCGCACGACAGAGCAACCTGCAACCAAAATCGCCTGGCAGCTGGCCTCCCTGGGCCTGACCGTCCTGCTGGCGGGTCAGGTTTACCGGGCGCTCCAAATCGAAAAGGGTTACGACCACTATTTGCTGGAGAAAACCGGGATGAGTCTGCAAAATCAGATCCTGCTCAATCTGATTGAAAACACGAACGGGCCAGTTCTGACCGGGGAGCATATGGGACTGCTGGCGCTTACTGGCCGGCCAATCTTTTACCAGCCCTTTGAAATGAAGCAGCTCTCCGACAGCGGGGTCTGGGACCAGACTCCTTTTCTCGCGGAGCTGGCCAGCGGCGAATATCCCCTGATCCTGCTCTACCGGCCGGCCCAGGAACGCCGCTGGACGCCAGAGATGCTGGCGGCCATCACCGCGCATTATCGCTACGTCAATAATTTCGACCAAACAATCGTGTATGAATGGAAGCAATAAGGGGGAGAAACAGGGGCTCAATTCTTTAAGTCACACACCCGGGCAGGTCGCCCGGTAAGGTTCCTCTCCAAAAAATCTGCGCCATTCTTCCTGGGTCAGGTTGCGGTTGGCTCGCTGGCATGCCTGGGTTATCCAGCTATCCAGGCGAAGGTCCCATAAAACAATCGAGCCCTCAGCGCCTCCACTGGCAAGGGTATGTCCATCTGGGCTGAAAGCGAAAGCATTGATGGAGTCGTACGAGGCGATGGGCGGCCCAATTGTACTGCGGCTGGATAAATCCCAAAACTGTATCTGGCCATTCATATCCCCACTGACCAGAAAGTTGCCATCCGGACCGATCAAGATTGTATTAATCCGGCTTACCATCGTTCCTATAGACGTTCCAGTCAGTTTACCTAAATGGGTAGAATTTGGATTCAAGTCCCAGGACCGAATTTCATTAAATGCTATACTGATGAGCTTCGTGTGAGCCGAATCAATATCAAAAATTATCGTAGACAGGCTGCCGCCTGTATACGCGTCATAACTAAATGAGAATAGTTGGGGGATTTCTGAGATTTCTCTTTCCTCTTGAGGATTGTTTAACTGGTCAAGTAAGGCAGATATGTCTTGAATGACAACCTCCCCGAGATAAAACGAGTTAAGCCGGTCCCCGCTTGGTTCGAAAGATAATCGATAAAATATACTCTTCGTTATGCCTGGAGGATTTTCAAACTGGAATAACGGCTTGCCGAATTGCTTTGAATCTGGGTCGACGTCCCAAAATATGATTTCCCGTATATCTCCAGTAACCAGGATAGGTTGCTGCGGATGGAACGCCAGGGCAGTTACATCGGTTAGATGGCCATATAGTATCGTGTTCAACGCTTGCCCAAACTCCTTTAAGTCGAGATCCATATTCCAGAGATGGACAAGGTCATCTGCGCCAGCTGATGCGAGAGTCAACCCATCCGGACTGAAAAGGATATTGTTCAGGCAGCACGGATCTGCTTTAATCGGCTGAATTAACGGCAGACCGATGGTACCGTCCCAAAGATTGATATACCCGGAATGATCCGCAGTTGCCAGGATACGTCCATCCGGGCTGAAAGTCATATCTCTTACGAGATCTTGCGAGTTGGTCTGCGCCTGGACCAGCGGATGAATTCTGGTGATATCCATCAAAACGGTACTATTGCCGCTGCCATTAGTTACCAGCCACTTTCCATTGGGAGCGTAATCAAGGCCCCACAATGGAACATGCCCATCGATTAATGGGCTGGGTGTGGGGATAATCCGGCCCGATTCCGGATGTGATAGGTCCCAAACCAGGGCCAGTCCATCTTTATCAGTTGAGGTTAAATTCCTGGAGACAGGGTTAAATGTCAGGCTCGTGACCCAGTTCCGGTGTCCTTTTAATGGGGCAAGGACTGGCTCTCCGAAATGGATCGAGTTGAGACCGGTATCCCAGATCATGATGCGACGATCATCACTACCAGAGGCTAACCACTGACCGTCGGGACTAAACGCCAGGGATCGAATATTGCGATCATGCCCAACCAAAGGATCGCCCCTTGGTCTGCTTCCTTCGATGTCCCACAAAATGATCGATCCGTCTTCCAAACCATACGCCAAAAGACGCCAATCCGGACTGACCGCCAGGCTCGAGATTGGTTTCCGGCCAGGAGAAGTAAATTGCTGGTTAACCTGACCAAACCGGGCCGAGCCAATCCGGATATCCCAGAAGAATCCTTGGCCATCCGCTCCTGTAGAAACCAGCTGATCTCCGTTCGGGCTGAATGCCAGGCTATTGACATTACCAGTATGGCTGGAAAACAATGGCGAAACAGATTTACCAGTGGTCACGTTCCAAACAACAATCGTGTCATCAAAACTACCGGAAGCCAGCAACTGTCCATCCGGGCTGAATGCCAGGCTGGTCACCCGTTCGGTGTGTTCGGAAAGCCTGTGAATAATTTTTACCCGAGGAGTACCCTTAGAATCTGTAATCTCCCAGAGCAGAACCTCCCCGGCCGCGTCCCCGGTTGCAAGGTGACGTCCGTCTGAACTAAAAACAGCCGTCAACATCTCCTGCTGGTGGCCATGCAGCACATTGGTGAGGTGAGGATAGATCGTCAATGTCGCCAACAAGCTGCCGCGCGCCTCAACCGAGGGGTCGATCTGAACCGCCTCGACACTCAGCAAGGTGGCAACATCCAGCTCGTCTTGCATGAGCAGTTGAGCCTGAGATGCCAACGAGCGCGATAGGGTTTTACGAGTCAGATCACTCTCGTTCTCGGCCAATAGCTGCGCCTGGTGGGCTGAGCGCGATTGGATGCCGGCAAAAACAGCCAGCAGAAGCGTAACGACCAGACCAAGGCTCAGTCCCACCACAATCCTGCGCCGGGTGCGATCACGCTCTGCCAACCGCTTAAGGTAAAACTCGCGACTGGCGCGAATGAATTCCAGCTCGGATGGATTCAGATCACTACCACGATTCGCCAACCAATTTTCTGCTTCCGCCAGTGGGGCGCCCCTGAGCAGTACTCCATTATCCCTTTCACTGGAATCCCATTGGTAGATGACACTGCGCAGGCGCTCCTGCCAGGTACGAAAAGCACGGTTAGTATCGATCCAGCTCCTTAATCGCTCCCAACTGCCGATCAAGGCTTCATGGACCACCTCAGCAATCTCCTGACCGGCTGCATCTCGCCCGGTGACCACCAGGCGTTTATCCGCCAGGTGCTGCACCAATCCCCATTTCAGCTCACCGATCTCAGCCCGGGTAGCCACGCGCCGGGTGTCATCCGTTCCTTCACCAGGACGGAGTAGTTGCAGGAAGATCCACTGCGCCGCTTGCTGTTCTTCATCGTTCAGTTCGCTATAAACCTGTTCGGCGTATTTCGCCAGGGCGCCTGACACCCTCCCGATGCTTTCGTAACCTTCATGGGTCATCCAACCAGATTTGGCTCGATCCCACAATAACATCATGGCAAACTCAAGCAAGGGCAACTTGCCAGGCTCGTCGCCAACATCATCTAATATGCGTTCAATCAAACCACTCTCAAAAGCCGCACCCTGTACTTCTGCCGGCTTTTCGATGCTGGCGCGCAGTTCATCCCTGGTCATCGAGCCCATCATTAACGCACCGTCCTGGAGATATTCAGCAAAGGAACGATTGGCCAGTAATTGTCCCAGGAAGTCGGCTCGTAAAGTCAGCAGGAGCACAAAACGTCTGCCTCGCTTGAGACGGTATACATCAACCGCCTCAAACAACCGCTGAAGGAAAATTTGGCGAGTTTCGAGCGGGCACAGGGTGTATAACTCTTCAAATTGATCGATCAAAATTGAGCACTTTTGGGCCTGCGAGTTACACTCAAGGATGCGCTCAACCAGTCGATCGAAAGGCAGATCACCCTGGGCGAGCGCATCTGCCAGTTTACTCGCTTCCAGCAGTTTTTCGGTCTCGGTCAAATCACTTTCTAGATGGGTTAAGCTGGCTGCCGCCAGGGATTGAAAGGGGTTTGCCCCCGGTCGAACATCGATAATGACCCACTCCCCGGTTGCTCTCAATCCAGGTATTAAGCCGGCATGGACAACCGAAGATTTGCCGGTTCCGGAAGGCCCCAGGATGGCCATGACCCCCTGGCAGGCCTGTATGGAGTCTTGAAGTTTTTGGGTGAATGCCTCGCGACCAAAAAAATAGTCTGCATCCTTTTCACGAAAGGCAGATAAGCCCCGGAAAGGGCATGCCCCAATCTTTCTCGGTTGCCTGTCTGGCAAGGCTGGACTTCCAGGTGTCCAGTTGGGCCAGTCCTCGTTCAGGATCAGGTTGTAAAGATCTTGGGTTTCTTCGGAAGGTCCCACGCCGATCTCAGCACGCAAGGCACGGGCACATATCTGGTAGTGCGCGATGGCCTGCTCGCGTTCCCCATTCAACGCCAGCAACTGCATTACCTGGCGATGAGCGCTTTCTCGGATTGGGTCCAGTTCCAGCTCCCGCCAGGCGTAACTCAGCCCACGATCGTATTCCCCCCGCATTTGCATGGATTCTGCCAGCTCACCCAGCAGATCGAGCACCTGTCGCCTGAGCTGTTCCCGGTTCTGAAGCAACCAGGTTTCATATTCCGGGCTATCCGGCAGGCTGAAGCCATCCATAAATTCCCCCTGATAAAGCTCAACCGCATTTTCCCAGCACTCGATCTTTTGATCATCAACCTGGGATCCATTTGTGGTCAAGCGGTTGAATTGGACGACGTCCACCCAGGCATCACTGCTGGGATCAAATTGAATCGTTTGACGGGTGCCTTTCAGGAAAGATGGACTCATCCCCTGCGTACGCATAGCCTGCCGTAAATCCGCCAGGGCGCGGCGCAAACTGGCTCTGGCCAATTCTTCCGGATACCCAGGCCATAAAAGGCCAGCCAATTTTTCACGGCGGTGAGGAATGTCTCCTTCGATCAGTAAATAAGCCAATAATGCAAGGGCTTTTTCCGAACGTATTGTCGTAAGTGGAGTTCCATGCTGAATGATTTGAGGCGGCCCTAGCAAATGGATTTCGAGTTGATCCAATCTGCCTCCTCCAATTATCTCCATTTAAGGGAAACTTAATCCAGATTATAACCCATATATCTGGCGGTAACGAATGCTTCACACCGTTTCACGAAACACTCACGTAAGAAATACCTTCTGATCACAACCATTTTCTATCCTGATCCAAACCAAACGGAGGATCAGCGATGGGAAAATATGGCTCGGAACGGGAAAAATCTACTTTCAGCTACCAATCGAAACGATGGTATTTTATCGGCCTGTGTGTAATCGTTTGCCTGTCTGGATTGTGGCAGGTGTTCGCAGGACAGGTTGGTGCCGAAGCGGCAAACACGGATGAACCAGCAAACCTGATGAACGAACCAGGCCTCACTCTAGAGGCTGCCTCTGGGGCAAGCATCTCTTTTCATGCCCAAAGCAACCAGAAAGCGACCGGCATCCCACAACCTCCGAAGTATATTCCTCACCTTATTTTGTTCCAGAATGGCAAATTGACGAGCCTGGCTGAACGGACCATATTGCTGACCATCCAAGGGTTGGAGCTGCCGCACGGCGGCGCTGAACTATCGGTCAGGATTGAAACCCAGCATACCGATCCGGATCAATCGGGCAATGACGCTCAAAAAATCGTCGTCTGGCAGGAAACTCGCTGGCTTGCGAATCAATCGGAGATTGGTAAAAAAGGCGAATCCGTCCAGCTCAAGATCGAATTTGGGGATTCCATTTCCACCGAAGAGGCCGCAATTCCGACCCCTTCAGACTACTACCGCATCCAGATCGTAATTTCCGACCCAACCAGTCCTGCCCAGGCCCCTGTCTTCCGCCTGACCCAGGACTACGCCTTCCTGCTTGAAAACCGGTGGACCGTATCCATCGAGGATATCCTGGGAGGCGAAGGCCCCAGACAGCTGACGATTTACTACTGTGACATGTTTCCTTTCCAGCAAGACCTGAAAGATCCTACCACCCGGCTTCCCAGGGATGCGATCCACGGTTATATCCAGGACGAGCTGCTGCCCAGGATGTTGGCGGCAATCCGCCTTCAGATCCATGGCTGGGGCTTTTCCTTCAAGAGCTGGACCGATAATGGGCGAACAAGTCTGGAGGTAGCCCTCAGCGATGGGCAGACCTGGTTTCATGGCCCGCCGCCCAAAGTGGGCAACTCCAGCGTATCGATCAATATCAACACCAGCGAACATGCAAACTACGCCTACCTTGACCGATAGCCTGATGAGCACCTTCCACCATGAGTTATTCCATAACTTTCAGTATGGCCTGGCCCTTTCAGGAGATGAGATCGGCGATTTTAATGGTATGGAAAACACCTGGCAGTTTTTCTCGGAAGGATTGGCGACGTTCGCTTCGTCTGTTGCCCAGCCAGAGATTCAGTTCAGCCAGAGTGATTCTGCCCGAAGTTACCTGTCCAAAGCAAACGGATTTATTGGCGGCAGAGGATTCCCGGGTAACCTGAACTCTACTTATGCCGAGATCAATCCCTATCACGCGGCAGTGTATTGGCGCTTTTTGTATGAAGTGTGCGGGGGGATGTCCGGCGGGGCGGAAAACCCCAGGAGAGGGATGCGCCTGATCGCCAGGGTAATGCAAGCTTTGTATTCGAAAGAATATATCGACTACACGAAGTCGACTGACCTGGTTAAGGGAATTTCAATCATCATGGATCAAGTCCTGGCTGGCCCGGAGGCGGCTGCCTGCCCGTTCAGGTCGTTTACCGCCAGCCTGGATGATTTTGCCCGAGCGATCTACCGGTTGAGCCTCGCTGACGGGCGCTGCACAACGCCGGGTTCACCAACCGGGTGCGGTCTGTATGATCCACACGAGCTTTACAGCGCCCCGATCGTCCCCACCCTCCCATACACCGGCAATGAACTCGTATTTGCGGCCTCCGACCAACCCTACCCGGCTGGCATCCCCAGCAGCTTCGGCATGGATTTTATCGATGTTCAACTGAACAGCAGGTTGAATGGTCAGGCGGTTACCCTGGAAATCTACCAACAACCGGGCGCTCAGGCAAATTTCAGCGTTCAGGTCATCCATTTGCTAAATTCTGGCTCCGGCTGGGCATCAAAACCGGTCCAGGCAAGCGCTTTCCCGATCGAGATACTGAAGGTGAATCCAACTTCCGGGCTGGCTTCACTGACAATAAAGCATATCGATCTGGCACAGTTCAACCGGCTTGGTATCCTGATCACCCGCCTGGATACCGGCGAAAACTTGGACCCTGTTGGCGCTTATACGCTGGTAGTAAAACCCTGATAGAGATAAGGTCTTACCCCAACTGGCAATGAAATAAAATGTGGTGTTTACCGCCCACCATGGGCAGCATGGCGGGCGGCAAACACCATATACATTTCTGGCCCAGGCGATAGATCAGCTCATGTCTTCCAGTCAGCCAGCTTCGCCTCCAGCTCCGGCCTCCCCAGGCCGGCCCGCGCCAGTTCAGGGTCGCTCTTCGCCAGCATGCGCTCGTAGAAAGCCACGAATTCCGGGCGCAGCTCGTCCTTCAGGCCCGTCAGGGCCAGCAGGCCTTGCAGGCTGGCCTCCGCCCGCCGGTAGGTCCCGGCCTGCTCTTCGTACAGGAATAACGAAAAGCGGGTCTCCGGGTCGAGATCGCCTTCGGGCACCAGCGCCAGCAGGCTCTCAATCTTGGGCACCGGCCCGCCGCCGATCTCGGGCGCATCCGCCAGCACGCCTTCCAAATAAAGCACCAGCGCCCGCAGGTAGCGCTGATGGGCATTCTCCGGCTCCCCCTCTTCGGCATAGATGTCGCCCTCGGCCTTGAGCAGGTCAGCCACGATGTACAGCCGGTCGGTGTCCAGGCCGTCCTGGGTGGACAGGGCATCCAGCAGGCTGTCGTCTTCCATGTTGTGCACCAACATGGCCGACATGCCGAGCACGTCTTCCAGCATCTGGTCCAGCACCTCGATCGCCTGGCGGTACTCGCCGGCAGTCTTGTAACCCATCGCCCGGGCAATGGCCGCGGTGGCCATGCGGATCAATCGTAAAATAAAGTCTTCTTGATACATAGATCCTACCTTGACAATATCACATTAAGAAAGGATACCCAAATTTTGATGTGTGTGGCGGGCAGCTGCCCGCCACACACATCAAAATTTGGGAGATTTCGTCGAATGTGACATTGTCATACTACTCACATATCAGGGGGTCAACAATCGTTCCAGCAGTAACTGGATCAATAAGAGCACAATCGGCAGCAGCATGGCTGATGCAAACCCGGTCAGCGTTTCCGTCCGCCAGGGCCAGGTCGGGATTTTCGAAAGAATCTCACGTTCGTCTGTAAGACCTCCGATCGCCTGCCGGATGGGATCCAGTTCATCCAGATGATCCGAATCCAGGGCGCGGTGCAGGCGCTGAAGTTTGCTCTCCAGGCGTTGGTTGACGTCCGCTAACAGGCTGCGCTTTTCATCCACCAGGCGCTGATGAACACTCCACAAAGGTAAAACGAAGGCTGCCAGGACAAACAGGGCTTGAACGCCATAGACGATGAATTGCGGGGCAGACACCATCTGGATCGGAAAAAACACCTGGGTCAGGGTCAGCAGCACCAACCAGACCAAACCAGTCCGGGCAGTAAGACGGGAAAATGCATAGACTGGCTCCAGGCGGAACAAATTTATGCGCTTCACCCTTGCCAGGGTCTGGTTCACCAGTCGCAACTGGTGGATGGAATGATAATAGATGACCCCCCCGATGGGAAATGTCATCAGGCCGGTGATCACCGCCCACCAGATCGCAAACGGTCCGAGCTGGTAGAGTTGCAAGACTGTCCCGAACGTGGCAAGCATGAAAAGCGCGTAGACGAATACCCAGATCAGGCCGGTAATCCAGACCGGTCCAGAAGGCATCGAAGTAAAGGCAGCTTCGAGACCGGCGATGGTTTCCCGATCTTCATCCAACAGGGGGGCAAAGTCTCGGATAGACTGTCTTGCGACGTCATCCAGATAAGTCATCGCCAATAACGGTCCCCACAGCCATAAGGGAAACAGAAAATTCACCGGTTCAAGCGAATAACGCGGCACCCAGCCATCCTGCCAGGCGACCAGGTGAAAGATGCCGGCCTCCAGGGAAAATAAACCCAGGTAGACCAGCCAGTAGGGAAGCGGCAGTCTCCTGACAGCATTCATCACGCGGTTGATCGGGCTGAGGTGATAATCGGCCCCAGCGAAAGACACTTGCTCAGCACCCATACGCACCTCCATCGATCCTAGAAATTATTGCGATGACTCATTCGAAAAATTTTTACTATTTTAAGAGGCGCATGGTTTCTGAAAGAACCTGATATTGAGATTAACCGATTTTGACTTGATCAGGATCGACTCTCTGTCAGTGCTTGCAGTTGCTGCTCCATTTCGATCCGATCGCGGATAGCGATCGGGGCCGCCAGATAGCGGCGCAGCCGGGCTTCGCTCAGGCTGGGCAGGTAAGCATCCCGGAACATCTCCAGCAGGCTGATGCGCTCGCCCGAGCCGGGTATGTACTCGACGGCCTGGCCCGCCTGGACCAGGCCCGGATTGAGCACCCGGCAGTAGATCCCGGGCCGTTCCGCCGCCCGGAAACGCTTAACGAAGCCTGGCTCGCCCATCCGGGCCGCCAGGACCCGGCAAGGAATGCGCGGCGCAGTCACCTCCAGCAGCACCTCGCCGATCGTAAAGCGATCGCCCACACACACGGAGGCGCTTTCCAGTTCGCTCAGGGTCAGGTTTTCACCGAAGGTCCCCGCAACCAGCTCCCCACCGGTTTGCGCCACCCACCAGTCGTAATCCGGGCGGGTGTACAGGTAGACTGCCTGGTCCACGCCGCCATGATTCCTGGCATCGATGATCGCATCCCCCGCCAATCCCAGCGGGGTGATTTGCACCGGCCCGGCGACCGGCGTTTTGAAGATCCCGGTGGTGCCGGTAGGCTTGCCGCGGAGGTTCCCGCCCGGAATTGGCCTTTCCTGGCCGATGTTGACGCTCTGGATATCCATGTTGCGATTGTATCATGCTCTGTCCGAGTTTGCCTTGACCGCGGGCCTTAAGCGGTTATAATCACTCTTAATACTCTTATTTGCGCTGCCAGGTAATGGTTTGTTTGACCAAATTATCGTTCGGTTTGGGGGCGTTGGAAGCACTGCCAGATGCTGCCGGCACACGTTTTACAGGAGGATATTTATGACAGGACCAAGCTGGGTGGGGCACGTTTTCAATAACCGCTACGAGATCCTGGAGCTGCTCGGCCAGGGGGGCATGTCGGCCGTGTACAAAGCCAACGACCCCAATTTGAAACGGGTGGTCGCGATCAAGCTCATTCACGCCCATCTATCCAACAACCCCGACTTTCTACGCCGCTTTGAAGAAGAAGCTACCGCGGTGGCCCAACTGCGGCACCCCAATATCGTCCAGGTGTTTGACTACAATCACGAGGACAGCACTTACTACATGGTGCTGGAATTCGTGCCCGGCGAGACCCTGCAGGCCCGCCTGCAGCGCTTGAACCAGGCCGGGCGACGCATGCCGGTTGAGGAGGCCATCCGCTATACGATCGACGTGTGCGAGGCGGTCGATTATGCCCATAAGCGCGGCATGATCCACCGGGATATCAAGCCGGCTAACATCATGCTCGATATCCACGGGCACGCCATCCTGATGGACTTCGGCATCGCCAAGATGGTCGGCAGCCAGACCCACACCGCCACCGGGGCGGTGGTCGGGACGGCCATGTACATGTCGCCCGAAATGATCCAGGGAGAAACCCCCGATCCGCGCGCCGATATCTATTCTTTGGGCGTGACTTTGTTCGAAGCGATCAGCGGGCAGCCACCTTTCAAGGCCGACTCGGCCATGACCTTGATGATGATGCATCTCAACGATCCCGTACCGGATCTGCACCGGCTGGTCCCGGGCGTCCCCGAGATCCTGATCGGGGTGATCGAGAAAGCCCTGGCGAAAAAGCGCGAGGACCGCTTCGCCAGTGCGGCCGATATGGCCCGGGCTTTGAAGGTCGTCCTGGGGCGCATTCAGAGCGGGGCCGCCGATAATGCCACTGCGACTGAAAACCAGCTTCCCGGCGCCCCGGCGACCATGCCCGAACAACGCCCGTCCTCGTCCACCTACATCGAGACTTCCCCCGAGGCCCCGCGGGTTCCCCCGCCAATGCCCTCGATCCAGAGCCAGAACACTTACGTCGAATCGGGCCAGTACCAGGCGCCCAACACCTACCAGCAGCCGGCCCAGTCCGGGCAGTATACCCCCAACCAGGCCGGGATATCCCAGACCTACGCCGCCCAGACGCCGGGTGGTCCGCCGCCGGGTGGAACGGGTAGCTACCCCAGCGGCGGAACCGGGCCACATCCCCGGCCGCGCCGAAACAACCGCATGCTGCTGCTGGGCGGCGGCGCGATCGCCCTGCTGGCCATCGTCTGCCTGGCAATCGGGGCCATCTTTGCCCTGCCGCGCCTGTTCAATAACGGCGGTGGAGGCACCACCGGTTTACTACCCGGCGCGGGCAGCGACCCCACGGCAACCACCCCGGAGCTGGTCGCACTGGATTTGCCCAGCGCCACACCCACCGAGGCTCCAACCGCCACAGCCGGCCCGACCGACACGCCCGAACCGCCGACCGCCACCTTACCGCCCACCGAAACCCCCACCCCGACGCTGTCTCCTACCCCGACCGTTCCGCCCGGCGTCCATTACGTCCGGATCAATAACATCAGCATCGAAGGCGATCATTATGTGGTGGATTACGAAACCTTTGAATTCACCGAGAAGCTACCCGGCGAGCACGTCCATTTCTTCTTCAACACCGTGCCGCCCGATCAGGCCGGCGTGCCCGGAAACGGCCCCTGGATCCTGTACGGCGGCCCCCGGCCGTTCAAAGGCTATAAATTGAACGCCAAACCGGCCGCCGCTACGGAGATGTGCGCCCTGGTCGCCAATCCCAATCACTCGGTGCAGGCGAACAGCGGCAATTGTTTCCCCCTGCCCACCCCCTAACTCCTCCCTGGCGGCTTCGCCGCCGGGATAGTGAATTTTACCGGAAAATGGGCATGACGGTCGGCAAAAGCCGACCGTCATGCCCATTTTCCGGCTATTTATTAGATTCCAGCATCAACCTGCCTTCCGCCTCGGCTTTGACCTGGTCGCGCTCCCACAGCAGGGATGGTAGCGGCCGGTCAGCCAGGGTTCGATCAGATCGTCGTAATGCGGGCTGCCCAGCTGGCCGAATTGCCCGGGCGAATAGACCGCCAGCGATTTCGAGAGATCTACCAGGTCGACGATCATGCGCCAGGACGGCGCCCAGCCGTTGTTATCATACGGCTGCCCGGGCAGCATGGCGGTCTGGCAGACGGTGTCTGTGTCTCCGCCGATCGGATAGGGGCCGCGATTGAACACTTCGCCCAGGGGCGGTTGGGCCGCCAGAGGATGGTTGAAATTAACCCGGTGGAGCTGACCCCAGGTCCAGCCGTTTGGGTCCGGCCCCAGCCTGGCCTTCAGGAACAGGACGCTCTCTTTGAGGCTTTTTTCAAGCAAGGCCTGCTTGCCCCCGGCCTGCTGCAGCCACCACGAATCAGGCTGGTCCAGCAGGCGCAGCAGCAGAGTGGTATCGTGGCCGTACAGTTCATGCGCATTCAACAACACGGGGTGAAAGCCCGCGCCCATCAGGCGGGTAGCCAGGTCTTCGCCCAGTCCGGGTTCCAGCAGATTGCGGACCGACCGGAACCGCGCCACTTCGTACAGGCAGCCGCCGGAGCTGCCGGCATCCAGGATGCCGTTCCAGTCGCGCAGCAAATCCAGGCCCAGGCTGACGTCCGGGTCAGGCGATTGCAGACCATCCAGTTTATGCACGAATTCCAGGCCGGGCAGGCTGGTGAAATCCACATGCAAATCGGCGAATTCTTCCAGCGACAAATGCCCCACGTGCTGGAACACCTCTTCCAGGCGGCGGGCGCGATAGCCATTCATCCAGACCTTGCCCAGGAAATAGGGATAGTCTTCCGGGACAATCTGGTGATTGCAGGAGATGGTATAGCCCTGCTCCGGGTTGAGCGCGTGGGGCATCTCTTCAAACGGCACTTCACCGACCTACTCGTATTCGCCGCTCCATCCGGGAGCAGGGACTTCGCCTCCCCTTTGGCCCGCACTGAAACGCGCCCGGTCACCCAGTAACCGATATTTCCATCGACATCGGCGTAGGCCACGTTCAACTGCGGCGCCTCGATCAGCCGCATGGCCCTGACGAATTCATCCCAATTGCCGGCCTGGTTGAGCCGCATCCAGCCCTCGAAAATCGGTCCGGGCTGGAGCGCCATCGAGCGGACGGCCAGGCCCGTCTCCGATGCGCCAGGAGCGATCTGGCTGTCAACGACTTTGGAAATGACCGGTCCATGGCGGGTGACGGTCACGTTTTCCACGAATGGCTGGGAGCGGCCCTTGACCTGGATCATCTCCGGGATCACTTCAGCCGGGAGCCACTCGTCTCTGAAGCGGTAGTGGTCCGGCCAGGAGCTTCCAGGAAGGCATTGACCCCGTCGGAAAAGATACTGGTCCTTTTCCCATGAAATAACCAGAGGTCCTGCCAAAATAAGGTGTCAGCGTGGGCGTACGCCCACGCTGACACCTTATTTTGGCATTAATTCCCGATCCTACTCGACCAGCAACCGGTCGAGCAGCAAATTGATAAAATCCGGCTGGATATCCTGGGCTGCGGCCCGGTACAGCAGGCGGGCCAGGGGTTGGCCATAGCGCAAGAACGGCCCGACCCAGTTCTGCGGCGCGGCCAGGAAGAGCGCCTGGGAGAGGGCATCCAGGCTGGCTTGCTCATCGGCGAGCGCCTGGCAGGCCAGCGCCAGCAGGATCAGGGTCTCCATCCCGGCCAGTTCACCTGCCCGGCGCCGTTCCCGGGCGTGCAAAGCCGCCAACCGCTGGCGGGCCAACCCGGCCTGGCCCTGGGCCAGCAGCAGGCGCGCCGCCGAGCGCTGCAGCCCGTCCGGTTCGTCCGCCAGATCGCCAGCCGGGTCCAGCCCCAGATCTGCAAAGATCTGCCGGGCCGCGCCGGGATGTCCCGCGCCCAATTCAATGTCTATGCGCAAATTATCCAAAGTTAGGTGTGGCTGCTCCCAGTTTGTGGGTATCGCCGCCAGGGCCTGGCGGGCAGCCGGGTATTCATGGCGGGCCAGGTGGACCCGGGCGCGCGCCTGGGCGACCTGAGCCTGGGTGCTGGCGGTGGACCCGGCCAGCGCCTGCGCCTGCAGCACCGCAGCCAGGGCTTCGTCGCCCCGGCCCCTTTCCGCCAGCAGAAGCGCCCAACGGATGTACAGCGCCGCCGCCTGGGCGGGAGCGACAGCCGGGTTGGCCAGCACCTGGCCCAACAGCTCCTGGCAGGCCTGCAACCCGGCCTGCACGCGCCCCAACGCCAGCAGGCAGTCCAGCTGCTGCAAGCCGAAGCGCACGACCAGGCCGGGCCTGGTTTGCTCCAGGGACCCGGGCCTAAGATCACGCTCAGCCAGCAGGCTTTCTGCCTGCCCGGCTTCCGACCGGGCCTGGGCGTAGGCGCCACAGGCCTGATCGAGATCACCGGCTGCCTCCAGGGCCCGGCCCAGGCAGCTGACAGCTAAGCCGCGCCAGACCGGCCGGGACAGCGGCAGGGCCTGCTGGGCGGCGCGTCCCAGCTCAAGGGCCAGCTCAATCCGGCCGGCCTGCAAGGCCAGCCCTGCCCGGACCGTATCCAGCTGTCCCTGGATCTCCTGGCGGCCACCGCCAGCCAGGTCGCTGCCCGGCAAATGCAGTTCCGCCCGGCGGCCCGCATGGCGCAAGCGCACCGAAATTTGTTCCAGCAGTTTCCCGGCCTGCTGAAGCCGCTCGTCCCACAGGCAAAGTTGGGCCTGGACGATCTGCAGCCGCGGCCAGGTTCGCAATTCCTGGTCCGGCAGCCTCGCCAGCCAGGCTTCGAGCCCGGCGGTTCTGCCCAGGTAGAGCAATTTGTCTGCCTGCTGGTCGGCCAGGTAGGCGGCCCGCGCCCAGGCCTGTCCGGCCAGGGCATGCTCAACAGCCTGTGCTTGCTGGCCGTGGGCTTCATACCATTCGCTGGCCTGGACGTGTAAATCCTGCCGATCCGCAGGGCCGGCGCCAGCCAGCCGGTGCAAATGGTCCGGTAAGGATGGGAGTTCTCGATCGGGTATTGACATCCGTTTAGTATAATCCTTGTAGCTATTCAGCCAATCCCTAAAATTTGTGCCCATGTTGCGACAGAAGGAGTTTAGATGGAATCCTCAACTCCCCTTCAGAAACCCAGCCGCCTGTTCCTGGTCATCCTGGCCATCGCACTTGGCCTTGGCGTTCTGCTCATCGCCCAACCGGCAGCAGCATTGGGGTCACCCCAGACCGCTGTCCTGACCCCCACCGCCGTCACACCCGAACTGGAGAACCTGGCCCCAGGCGGCCAGCCCCAGAATTCCCAGGAGGCGGAGGTGCAGACCGAACAGGCCGGCGAAGCGCTGATCCGGTTGGAGGAGATCGTGGTCGCCCTGCTGTTGATCGCAACCCTGGTCGGCCTGCTGACCCAGAAGCTGCTGCGGATTCCATACACCGTTGGCCTGGTGTTGGTGGGGTTCGGCCTGACCTTCTTCAGCCAGGCCCGAGTCCGGATTGCCGAGCAGTTGATCCTGGCCCTGCTGGTGCCGCCGCTGGTGTTCGAAGCCGCCTTCCACCTGCGCTTTGCCGATCTGCGGCGTGACCTGGGCACGATCTTGCTACTGGCCGTCCCGGGGGTTATTCTGACCACTGCCCTGGTTGGTGGCGCTTTGAGCCTGTTCCCAACCGAGCTGAGCCTGCCGTCCCTGCTGGTCTTTGGCGCTTTGATCGCCGCTACCGACCCGGTCTCAGTGGTGGCCCTGTTCCGCAGCCTGGGGGTGCCCCGCCGCCTGCAGGTCCTGCTGGAAGGGGAGAGCCTGCTGAATGACGGCACTGCCATCGTCGTGTTCGGGCTGTTGGTAGCCAGCGCCATGAGTGGCACGATTCACCTGGCCCAGGGCGTGCTGGATTTCGTAGTTGTGGCGGGCGGCGGGCTGCTGATCGGCGCCATCCTGGGTTATCTGACCGCCCAGCTGCTGGGACGAATTGATGACTATTTGATCGAAATCACCCTGACGACCGTCCTGGCCTTCGGAGCCTTCCTGCTGGCGGAAGAGATCCTGCACGTCAGCGGGGTGCTGGCGGTGGTGGCGGCCGGGCTGTCGATCGGCAACCTGGGGCCCAGGCGCATGTCGCCGACCACCCGGATTGTGTTGTTCAATTTCTGGGAATATGCCGCGTTCCTGGCAAACACCTTCGTCTTCCTGATCATCGGCCTGCAGATCCAGATCCAGTTATTGTTCAGAAACTGGCAGTTGATCCTGGTGGCGATTGGGGTCGCTTTGGCAGTGCGGGCAATTACGATTTACGGGCTGGCCTGGATCAGCCGGGATATCAGCGCCAAATACAAGCACGTCATGGTCTGGGGCGGGCTGCGCGGCGCGATTTCCCTGGCGCTGGTCTTGAGCCTGAGCAGCAATTTTCCCGGCCGCGACCAGCTGCAGGCAATGGCTTTCGGGGTCGTGCTGTTCACCCTGCTGGTCCAGGGTCTGACCATGAGCGGGCTGATCCAGGCGCTGGGGTTGGTCCAGCGCGATCAAGACTCAGGAGGACTACAACCTGGAAATGGCCAAAACCGTCGCCCTGCGGGCCGGGCAGCGCCAGCTCAACCAGATGCACCGCCAGAGCCTGATCTCCGAGCTGACCTACCAGGCGATCGCCCCGGTGATCGAAAACCGTCTGGACACCATCACGGAAGGCATCCAGGCGGCCTTGAGAGCCAATCCGAATTTACGGGTGAGCGAGCTGGCGGAAACCTGGCGGGAAGTGCTGCGCAGCCAGCGCTCGGCGCTGACCTCCCTGCACCGGGACAACAGCATCTCCGAAGACGCCTACAACGATATGGTCGCACGGATCGATACCGTCTTGAATCTCTCGCCCGAAGAATGGCGGGACCTGCGCGAGATCAATAATCGCTGGTACGTGCCTTATGTCGAGCCATCCGAGCCGGAAGACGAAATTAATTGCTTGCCCCCGGTATGGGCGTTAATTTCCCGAATTTTGGATGTGTGTGGCAGGCGGTTGCCTGCCACACACATTAAAAATTGGGTTAACCATTACCTCAGGCCATGTCCACAGAGGGGATTTTCCACACGGCCCGGGTGGCCTGGGCGATCTGGATAAAACCATAACGCTCCAAAATGGGCCGGCTCATCGGGCTGGCGTCGACCGTCAGGTAGCGTACCCTCCTGGCCTGGGCCTCCTGCAAACGGACCGCCAGCAGTGAGAGATAACAGCCCCGGCCACGGTGGGCCTCCAGGGTGCTGCCGCCCCACAGGCTGGCAAACTGGCTGTTTTTGGGGAAATAGATCCAACCCGTGCTGACCGGCTGCCAGTCCTGGTAGATCACGTACACGCTCTGCTGGTCGGGCCAATCGGTCAGGGATTCGGCCAGGTAGTCCTGCAGCCAGCCAACCTGGCCACCCCACACGGCCTCCAAAACCAGGGCGACGTCGGCGGTCCTTGCCGGATCGGTCAGGCGGGTGACGGCCCGCGGCGCCGGTTGGCGCAGGCGCTCGGGGGCTCCGTCGATCTCCAGCAGCATGATGGCGTCCGGCGGCGATTCGATCTCGAACCCGTGGCGGGCCAGGCGCTGGAGCAGATCGCGCGGCTGGTCGTAGTCGAACACTTTCCACTCAAAATCCTGGCCCCGAGCCTGAAAGAAAACAATCTGATCGTGGATGGCCTGCTCGATCGCCTCCTCATCCAGCCAGGTGCGTAAAATCGTAGCTTCTCCCCGGCCAACCGGCGGCACATGCCGCACCATCCCGGGCAGCACCTGGCGTTCCACGCCGGGCCATTCGATCTGGTAACGCTGATCGCGGTCGTACAGGGCGAGCAAATCCCGCAAATCGGATGGGAGCAGCCGCGGCGATTCAGGGGCGGATGGCAGGTTTTCACTCATCATTCAACTCGAGCCGCAGAATCGGGCGGGTGGATGTATGCCGGGCGACTTCTTGGAACCCGGCCTGCTCGAAGATCGAGACGACACCGGTGTAAATATCTGATGACGAGATATGGCGACCCTGAGGCTCCTTGGGGTAAGCCTCCAGCAGCGTCGCTCCATGCTGGCGGGCATAATCAATTGCGGCCTGGAGCAACACACTTGCCAGCCCCTTGCGGCGATAGCCCGGCTTGATATAGAAACACGGCAGCGACCAAACCGGAGCATCATCGACCGGCTTCAGGACCCGGGAATGTGCCAGCCGCCGGTAATCCGAGCGCGGCGCCAGGGCGATCCAGCCGGCCGGCTGACCATCGACGTAAGCCAGCAGCCCGGGTTCTACCCCGGAATCGACCAGATCTTTCATCTGGGCCCGGTTGGTCTGGTTGGTCTGGGCGTTGAACTCCCGGTTCGGCAGCCGCCAGAACATGCACCAGCAGCCCTGCGAGGCGCCGTTCGGCCCAAACAGGGCCACAAAATCGTCCCAGCGCTCAGTCGTCAATGGGTAGACCAGGATCGCCGTGTCTGGACCAGGCATCAGGACAGCCTCTCTTCTACGTCAGCCGCAACCGGCGGGCGGGAGCCAGGGGATTGAAGGCTCGCCAGCAGGATGTGGGTCGCTTCGGCCACCTGGGCGACAGCCTGATCGAAGGCAGCCTGGTTGGCGCGGGATGGCTTGCGGTAGCCGCTCACTTTACGGACGTATTGCAACGCGGCCGCCTGAATGTCAGCTTCGCCCGGCAGCCCATCCGGCTGCCTTAACGTTTTAATACTACGACACATAATCGATTCACTCCTAAATTAAGGCTCTCCAGGGAATTCTGTAGGAAGGTCCCAGATTTGGGGGTCACTTTTCTTCAGTAGAAGTTGGCTGTAAACCGGGCAGGCGGTCGGAGAGCGGCGGCATCCCGGCCATCGGATCCTGCATGCGCTGATCGAAAACAAACATGTCGTCCGGAACCACCTGCCATTGATTCCCGTGCTGCTCGTTGAGCGCCTGGGCAATTTCGTAAAAACTCCAGCGCCGGTTCGAATCCAGCAGAAACAGACCCTTGCCATCCTCGGCCAGGTTGACCAGGGTCTGGGCCGTATCGGCGATGAAGGAACAGGCCGGGTACCAGCGCCGGCTGGCCTCGATTTTACCGTGCTGTTTTTGCTGCGAAACCAGAAAATCAATCATCTGGTTGCTGCCAGGGGCCTCTCCGATCTGCCAGCCCAGGCGGGCCACGACTGCATGAGGGTTGGCGTTCAACACCCGCTGCTCGGCGGTCAGTTTTTCATAACCATAGGGATCTTCATCGTTCGGCCCGGCGTCCGGGCGCGAATCCGGGCTGAAAGGCCCTTTGGCCCGGTCGGTGAATACCATCACCGAGCTGGTGAACACCAGCTTAAAGCCCAACTTACAGCTGAGCTCTGCCAGGGTGGCTGGCCATTCAACGTTGACCACCCAGGATTCGTTCTCAAGCCCGGTTGAGCTGGCCGCGGTTGCCAGATGGAAGACAACCTCGGGGCGTTTGGCTTCGAGAAACCGGCGCATGGCGGCGCGCTCATTCACCGGAACTGCCTGACGATCCCAGGAATGAATTGTCCAGCCGGCCTGGGCAAGGACCTCACGCAGCCCGGTCCCAACGGCGCCATTGATCCCGGTAATAATGGTTGTTTGCATCACAAGCCTCTCTCTTTATCGGCTCCTGGGTATTTTCTGTAGTGGAACCCCTTAATCTGGGACATATTCCAGAATTTCCGAAAGAGCCTCTTTAACCCATCGCGACGTGTTTGACTAATCATCGAGCTCCGAGTAGATCGCCTGAAAGGCAGGCACGTCCCGGATGGCATTGAAGTCCGGGTCTTGCCGCGACCAATCCAGCAGGCCGGAATCCAATTGTAAAGCCAGGCGGAGCCGGTCAATCGCGGTCGGTGCGTCGCCGCTCAGGGCGTACTGGCAGGCCAAATTGTAATGCACCTGGCTGTGCCAGACCGGATCCGGATCGAAGGCCAGCAACCTCTCAGCCGCCTCCAGCTGCATTTGTAGACCCAGTTCACTGCGTCCATGCTGCTGATGGTAAAGCGCCAGGTGAATCTGAGGGTGAACGTAGGCTGCATTTAAAACCCGCTGCCACAGCGGACGGCCCTTCAGCCAGGCATACTGATCGGGCTCAAGCAGCTGCGCCTCTGTAAAAGAATGCAGACGCTCGATCAGGCCGGAAAAAGACTTCCGGCTCGATTCCAGCACCGCCGACCAGCTCAATTTCCGCCGCGCCTGATAGAATTCAGCGTTGACCTGATCCGTATCTTCATAATCCACCGGCATTTCACCGCGAGCCAATAAATCCAGACGCATGTTCATCACATCCGTCCAGGCCACGATGTGGGCCAGCGTGTCTTTAAAAGACCAGTTATCGAACGAGCCTTTGGCCTGGCGCTCAGCCTCGCTCAGAGTCAGCACAATTGCCTGCTGGGCATCATACATTTCCTGCAGCAGTGAAATCAGCCTGGCATGAATGCCAGCCGGATTTACCCCGGACTCGGGACCGGGGATGGGGGTCGGGTCAAGTTGAAAATCATCCATACCAATATCCATAGAAAGCGTTACCTACTCAAAAAAGAATCTTTGGCGATTCAGGAGGCGGTTTGATTCTATCTATCACTGTGAGCCTATAAGATAGTCGTTTTTGGCAGCAGCCGGAACAAACGCTGGCCGATTTTCAATGCCAGCCAGGCCGATACGGGCATCAACACCGGCGCCAGCAAACCCGCCAGGATCAACAACCCCGGGCTCAGGAGCTGATTCTCCATGGCCCGGTGGACCAGATAGATTGTAAATGGGATCTGTAACACCGTCCCGGTCAGCACACCCGGGCTGTAAATCCGGTACCATAAGGTAGCCGCCAGATGCGGCAGGATGGCGTTGACCAGCATCATGGCCTGGATCAGGATCATGATAAATACGCCTGCCTCATTCATCGGGTTCAATGCCGTGACGGCCACCAGGGCAGCCACAGCGAAGGTTAAAAATATCACTGCCAGGGTAAATTCGCCGACACTCATTTGGGGGCGGAATGGGAGCGAGACGCGTTTCACCCAGCGCTCCATGAAAGGGGCCTCTTCCAAATTGTGCAAGGCGAACAACAAAGGGATGAACCAGAGCAGTTGTTGGAAAGTCAGATGATCCAAAAACATATCGTATTATAAACCAATCACCCCTCCCTGAGACCAGCGGCGCCCATTGGATACTGTATCCTTTTCTCATGAAATAACCAGAGGTTCTGGCAAAATAAGGTGTCAGCGTGGGCGTTTGCCCACGCTGACACCTTATTTTGCCCTATCCTTCCATATCAATGGGATGGACATGAGTTTTATGGCTGTTTTCCGAAATTCTTGCAGGCCAGGATCTTGTCAGATTCAGGCCGGGCTGATCACCTGATGAGCTTCATCCAGCTTGCGGAGTTCCCGGCAGGCCAGATAACCGCGCAGCAAGCCGTATAAAGCGATCCCATGGAAAAGAACCGCGAACCAGTCTCCAACCAGCAAGAAGATCAGGCCGTCCAGAAAGTACAACCCCATCCCGATGATAAACGCCCAGGCTTTACCCCGGCGAGCCAGCAGGCCGAAGCCGGCAAACAACCCCACGACCGCCAGGTCGATCAACAAGGCCATCACCCGCAGGAATGCCAACCCTTCGGGGATCTGCTCGATCACGGCCGTGGCGACGCCATCCACGATCTGGGTCGCGGCCAGGCCAACAATAAAACTGAGCTGGGCATCGAGCAAATAAATGATGGAGTTCAGCACAGACAGGCCGGCAATCCAAAAGAACCAGTTGGCACCGTTTTTCTGCTGCCGTTCCCGCTGATAACGAAGCGAGGCCTGGACCGGCGTCAGGACCATCGAACGCTTGGGATCGGCAAACGCTTCCTCAGCCGAATCGGCTGGTTCGACCGGCGGGATCAGGTCAAGCCCCAATGATTGGGTCAACTTGTCCTGGGCGGAATCGTAGCGGGCGCCCAGGCTGGCCGCGAATCGATTGACTTCATCGATCCAAAACTGGCGAATGTGATGCTTCAAAGCCTGGCCGGCGGTTTGCACATCGTAACTCAAAACAACTTTGGTGTAAAACTCCGGGGTGCTGCGCGTGTCCGCCTGAATGCGAGTGAACCAGCTGGTGGGATCGAAAGACAGCATCGATCCTTCCCGGGTGCCGCGCTGGTAACGGCCGTCCGGCAGCAAGATGTACCCGGCTTCCCGCAGTGCCAGGCCTAATTGATGGTGGACCATCGGCTCGGAATCTTCAACAATAAATGTTCTGGAAAACTGCATAGACCCTCCTTCTAGCTTCGTTTTTACCGGAACAACAACGCTGAACGATCAACCCGCTTATAAACCGGTGCTTGAAAAAAATTTGGAGGTGGGCGGACCCAATCGATAGGCAAGAAAGGCAGGGCGGTGTGAAGAATTGGGATATCAGAACCGGAAAAGAGCTATCGCCTCCCCCTGAACATGTCAATTACAAAAATGCCGGGTTAAGCAAATACTACCGGAAACAAATCACAAATTCAAGTGACATTTGTCCATCGGTAGGGTGTCCAACTTCACTCCCGCACCGGGCAGCTGCCGTCCGAGATATCCAAAGAACCTATCCGAAAATTGTTATTGTGGTGGTCGATGCGTGCTCTGCACGCATCGACCACCACATGCCCTTTTGAATTTTCGGATAGATACTAACCCAGGCTGCCTTCCGGTAAGACTTGACCGGAGCGAAACCGGTAAACGGTCCCCTGGCGATAGAGAGCCGCATCCCCGGCGCCCAGCACCTGCCAGGTTCGGCCATCACACACCAGCCCGGTCTGCTCATCGACCCCCAGTAAAGTCTGCCTGGGCAGCAGAGCGCTCAGGCGATCTATCCAGGCGGCCCCAAATGTATTGTGGTGCGGGATGAAACAAACGCCGGGCAGCGAGCCTAACCCGGGGACGATCTTCCCCTGGGCCGGATCATACAGAAATTCGCAGAGTACCATCGCGCCGGCGCTGCTGCCCGCCAGCACTGCGCCCGACTGGCAGGCAGCCTGGATCTCCGCCCAGGCCGGGCTGCCCTGCAGAGTTTGCGCCAGGTAACCCGGAAAACCGCCCAGCAGGTAAATCAAGCCTGCCTGACGCAGTTCAGCCACCACGGCCGGCCGGGCAGCGCTCTCCCGATCGATCAGGCCGGAGACGGACACGTTCTCAGCGCCCAGGCTGTGGAACCAGCGCAGCCCATTCCCCCCGGCCCGCTGATGGTTGCGATCGGGCGCCGCCGCAGCCGGGACGATCACGACCGGCGCGCTCAGGCCGCCGGCCAGCTCCAGGGCCCGGCGATCCGGAGCAGCCATCGCCCCGCCGAATTCTGCGCCCCCCTCGAGTACCAGTTTTTGATTCGCCATGCAACTTCCTTTCGACGTGGGTTATTTGCGTGCAGATATCGAGCGCGCCACGCCTTTAAGAAACTGTCCCCGCGAGCCGCCATTTTCTGGCGGTGGCGTGATTTTTAGGGCTTGGGCAGTCTCGATCTATGCAAATCGGTACCCTTAGCCCTGACAAGATTGCCACGATCGGCAGGGACGCCGGTATCGTTCTACCAAACTTGGCTGGAGCAGTCTTTACGAGGAACGACCTGTGCGACGAAGCACCCCCCTTTAACCTTGCATTGGTTTCGGTTATGAACATTGCTTCGCCAAAGTTCGGCTATTCATGACATCATCGTAGATTGCCCTTTCCCCTACCCACCCCCGACCGGCAAACTACGCCGGTCTGTCAGCGGCACCCCCGCCCTATGCCCCAATCGCAACGGGCGCCAGGGCGGGGGTGCCGCTAAGCCACGCTGGTATTGGGCCAGCAATGAACCTGGGCTTATTCGGCAGCGAGCCTGCCGGCGCTTCTTCGATGCCGATCGGGTTTGCATTGGTAAATCCTTCCGACACGGGAGCAATGCAAGCCTCCAAGTTCTGCAAAGCTTACCAGGTGTCGACGATGCAAGCCACGCTCAAGGAGAAATGCATCGAAGAACCGCCTGCTACCCATGGATGGTTGCAGCGTGCAGAACGACTTCTTGGGCGCAATCACCGGGTTTAGCGGCGTCCCCTCCCTGGTCCCGGTGGCGTTGGGATGAGGCAGGGGACGCCGCTGATGGCCGGATTGCGCTGTTTGCAATCCGGCCGGGGGTGGGAGCAGGGAGCCGAGATAAAGAACTCCTTGCCACCTGAAATCTCCTGGATGGGTAGATGCGGCTGATGTCATCTACGCTTCAGATGACGCTGGTGTCATAATCGAATCTTGCAATGACAATGATGCAGGTATTCGCCGCGCTTAAATCGCCAGCGGCGGCTTGCGTCCGAGCACGATCAGGTGATGGTTCACGAACGAAGCACCTGGCTGGTCCCAATCCCGGGGCTGCAGCCAGGCCTGGGCAGTTGGGGGCAGCTGGGTCAGCAGCGCCCGGAGCGCGGCGATATCGCCCGGGCCGCCGCCCTGGCGCTCGACCCACGGAACCAGCTCATGGCGCTTGACCAGGGTTTCCACCGCCTGGATTTCCAGCTCGGCCTGATCAAACATGGCCTCCCATTCCCGGCGTGAGAACGCCCGGCGATGGCTGGGATCGCGGCGGCGCTCGAAGGCATCCACCGCCTGCCCGGCGGCCGGATCTTCCGGCAGCAAATGATCCTGGACCAGCACAAATCCGCCCGAACGCGCCACCCGGGCGGCCTCCCGCAGGAAGCGGGCCGGGTCGGGAAAATGGTGCGGGGCAATCCGGCAGGTCACCAGATCGAAACAGTCCGACCGGAACGGCAGCGCCTCGGCATCCGCCAGCGAATACCGGAATTGGCCCCCGGCCTGGCCGCGGAGAAAGGCCCGGGCGGCCTGCAGCATCTTCTCAGTCAGATCGCTGGCGACAACTTGCCGGACGTGCGGGCCGAATTTCAAAGCGGTATGCCCTCCGCCGGTAGCCACATCCAACGCCAGCCAGCCGGGTTGCGGGGCGGCCAGTTCCAGCAGACGCTCGAGATCGCTGCCGCGGGCATGGCCCGGGCTGGCGACGTAACGCCCGGCAAACCGGCTGTAGCGTTCTCGAGACAGCTTCTTCGAATCGTCGCCGGCAGTCATCGGTCCCTCAGGCCAGCCGCCCAAAAGCCTTGAGCGAGCTCAGGTGGTTGACAATCCACACGCCCTTCCACTCACGCTCGGCCCGGGCCCAGGCCTGGGCGTCGATGAAAGCCCATGACCAGGTCAGCGGCCAGCTGCCATCGTCAAGCTGATGGTCGATCAGCTCATCCAGACTGGCGTCCAACTCGGCCGGATCCAACGCCTGGGCCCAGGGCGTGCCGGGGCGCGGGGCCGCTTCCAGAGGGGTCAGGCCGTAATCCCGCCAGCGCTCGGCAGCAGTTTGCACCAGGTCGGGCAGCAATCCGGCCAGCCAGCGGGTCAGTTTCTCAGCCAGCCCATCCGGCAGGCCGTCCGTCTCGGCCAGCTCGCGCAGGCACAGGAAATCGGACTTACCCAGGTCAGCGGAGTCGAAATCGATATCCGCCAGCAAGGCCTGGGTCACCCGGCTCAGGAACTCATTCGGCACGTTGAAGCGGTAATGGACCAGATGGGCCAGTACTTCGGCCCGCGGGTTGAAACGAAAGCCGTCGAATGTCTCAGGGCTTTCAGCCACATTCCACCAGGGCGCGTGAGGCGCAGCTTCAATTGCAGGCGGCACGATCGGCCAGACCTGCTGCTCGGCGTCAAAGTTCCGGATCAGGTAGGCGGTTGCGGCTTTAACCTGCTCATGCTGGACCGGGGCGCCCAGGCGGCGCAGCAGGGTCAGCGCCTGGGAGGTGGCGATCACCGAGGAGGCCTCAGCCCGGATATCCGGCTCCAGTCCATGACCGTAGCCGCCGTCGGGGTTCTGGAAGGCCCCCAGGGCCTGCAATGCTGGCTCGGGCGAGCCCGCCTGAAGTTGGTACTCAAACAAGCGCTGCTCGAGCGGCCGGCCGTAAGCTTGCAGATAGGCCAGGGCCTGCTGATATTGCTCGCGGCTGAGTTTTTTCATGACTTTCGGCTCCTTGGTTTACCAGGTCTTTGCTTTTCCCAATCGAATAAGGGTACCCAAATTTTGGTGTGCTTGGCGAGCGTTTGCTCGCCAAGCACACCAAAATTTGGGAATTATTTTCGAATGCTCCATGCTCCAGACAGATACCTTCAATCAATGACCGGCCCCGGGCTCCACAGGCGGGCGGCCAACTGGTCCAGATCGGCCGGAGGATTGGGCGCAAGCCAGCGCTCCCAGACCGGTCCGAGCACGTCCAGCGGATGCAGCAGGCAGGCCGCCAGCGCCTTCCGGCGAAAGGCGGCATCCTGAGGGTAGGGATACCCATACGCGTCCAGAAAAGCCGCCAGCAGCCGCCCATCGGTTGAAAAAAAGTCCAGATGCAGGGCCGGCAGTTCGAAATACAGGCTGCCAACCCGCCCGTCGCCGAAATCGATCAGGCCCAGGGTGGTCCAATCGCCGTGATCCCAGCGGCCGATCAGGTGCTCGCGGGTCAGATCCATATGGATCCAGTGGGGCTGCTCGCCGGGATCGATCAAGGTTTCGACCGGGGGTAAGAAATCATCCAGCTGGCCGAGCAAAGCCGGGGGTAGCCAGCCCCAAGCTGCCAGCCGCTGGGGGCAGGCGGCGCGCTGCCCGGCAAGGAAGTCAAGGTATGGGCCCCAATCCGGGGCGGAGATCGTGTGGAGGCGGCGCGTCAGCGAACCCAGTTCGCGGGCCAGCTGCAGGCGCACCCGTTTCCCCAGGATGCTGCCGATCTCGGCAAAGCTGACGCCCGGCAGATAATCCTGCACCAGGTAAGGCCAGGGCCATGAGCACTCGCCCTGCGAAAACAGCTCGCCCTGGGCCACGATGGCCGGAGCCGGGAAACCGTCCAGCTGCATGACGCGCCTGCCCAAAGCCAGCTCGGCCTGCAGGCTTTGCTCGCCGTTGAACCGCCGGCCGAAGAATTTGATCACCCAATGCCCCCCGGCGATATACACCGGATAGGTCCCGCTGGCCCCGGCCTGGACCGGCAGGCCGGGGGCCAGGCCGTGCCGGCGACAAACTTCCAGCACATAGGGGCGCCAGAGGTCCAGGTTGAGGAAATTTTCCCGGTATCCGGATTCGGACTCGAGCATGGAGAGCCGTTCCGGGGATGGTATCGGTCCGCTCATCCGTTCAAAGACTCTTGGACATCTGGATGTTGGTGATCTGGTAGCCGAGTTTGCGGTAGAGAGCCTGCGCCCCGGTGTTGAAACCGAACACGTGCAGCCCGATCTTGCGGGCGCCCCGCGCTCGCAGCGTTGTCTCCAGGGCCAGCAAGCTCTGGCTGGCATAGCCCCGCCGCCGATAGGCCGGATCGATCTCGAGATCGTACACGAAAGCCTGCTGGCGTTGATCCTGGGGGTCGAAGTAGATCCACAACAGGCCGACTTTTTCACCGCTATCGGCATCCCGGATGCTGAAGAATGTATGGTTGGGCGTCTGCATCCCCTGGGGTAATAAGCGGTTGACCTCAGCGCGCACGGTTTCGTCCGCATTTTCCGGGGCGACGTTGCCGGCGGCGAGCTTATCCGCCGTATAGTGGACCAGCAGCTGCTCCAGGTAAGCCTCAAATTCCGCCTGGTCGAAAGAAATCAATTCCACAGCCATGGTGTGCCTCCACAGTCAAAGATGTATACCAGCGCCATGCCAGGTGCTGAAGTACTGGTTCAATTAATCTCACCCCCGAATAACCACAATCTTACCAGACATCAAAAGGAACACCGCCACTCAGTCGGAAAAGAACCTGGCATTTCCTCAAAGTAGGCATCCTGAGTGGAGGGAGGCGTTCTTCGCCGACCGTAATCGAAGGATGACCGGATTATGCAGCGAAATCTCCCTTCGATTGATCGTAAAGAGCACGATTACAGCCCCCGGAGCAAAGTACGCTCCCCCGTCTTCTACGGTCGTAAAGAACACGACTTAGGGTGCCTCAAAATGGTAGTTCCTTAGGAGCCGATCTCCGCCCAAGCAATCTAGATGCGAAAAATCCCATGGCTTCCCTGTCTGCCGCCATGAAAACGAAGATTGCTTCGTCGCACAGAACGCTCCTCGCAACGACATAAATTCCTTTTTGATTGAAATGTGCGCCAGCACCTTGGTGTTCCTCCCAATGTTAGTCTCCTCAGGATTAAACGCCTTGAAATACTCCAATGCGAGTATTGACAACTGTTTTGTGTTCACTATAATGTGAATATCGAACAATTCCTACGCTTTTGCCGAACACCTGGTCAGCTCAATGGCGTCCCATCCGGACGGGATGGCGCGCCAGGACCGGGCTTTAAACCCTATCACGGGGGCTGTATCGATCGTTAGGGGTGACGTTATTCTCATCGATCTACCTGGCAATGGAGGCAACAATGAAAACCAAGTGGAATGTTTGGATCATTATTATTCTGCTGGCGACCCTGGTTAGCGGGAGCGCTACCCCGTCCAGGGCTGCCGGCCCGGCCGCGGCCCCATTCATCATCGTCTTCAAGGACACGGTCAATCCGGCCGCAGCCGCGCCGGCCCTGGCGCAGGCCTACGGCCTGCAAGCCGGGTTTATCTACCAGCACGCCCTCAAGGGTATGTCGGCGGTGGTGCCCGCCGGACGCCTGGCTGCCCTGCAGCACGACCCGCGGGTGGCTTATGTGGTTGAGGACCTGCCGCGCAGCATCAGCGAGCAAACGGTCCCAACCGGCATCCAGCGCATGTTCGCCGACGAGAATTCGACCATCGGCATCAATGGCAGCGACGATACCCGGGTCGACGTGGATGTGGCCGTGATCGACACCGGGATCGACTTCCAGCACCCCGACCTGAACGTGATGGGCGGGGTGAACTGCACCACCAAGATCCTGCGGGCGGTCTGCGTGGCTGGCGGGGACGATGACCACTACCACGGGACCCACGTGGCCGGGACCATCGGCGCGCTCGACAACGGCGAGGGCGTGGTGGGTGTGGCCCCGGGGGCGCGCCTGTGGGCGGTTAAAGTGCTGAATAAGAACGGCAGCGGCTGGTCGTCCTGGATCATCGCCGGCATCGATTGGGTAGCGGCCAACGCCGATACCATCGAGGTCGCCAACATGAGCCTGGGAGGCGCCGGCTTCAGCCAGGCCGAATACGATGCCATCCAGGGGGCGGTCAATGCGGGTGTTGCCTTCGCGGTGGCTGCCGGCAACGAGGATGATGACGCCCGCAATTACAGCCCGGGCGGGTTCGACAATGTATTATCGGTCAGCGCCCTGGCCGACTTCGACGGAATCCCCGGCGGATTAGGCAGCCCATCCTGCCGGACAGACCAGGATGACACCCTGGCGGATTTCAGCAACTGGGGGCCGCAAGTCGATATCGCCGCCCCGGGCGTGTGCATCCTGTCCACCTACCCGCTCGAGCAGGGCGGCTACGGCACCATCAGCGGGACTTCGATGGCCAGCCCGCACGCCGCGGGAGCCCTGGCCTTGCTCGCCAGCCGGGATAACCCGAATAATGCCGCCGATGTCTATGGTCTTTACGATCAGATCACGTCGAACGGGAATTTAGATTGGACCGACAACTCGGGAGACGGGTTCAAGGAGCCGCTGTTGGACGTCAGCGACACGGCGGTCTTCAAGCCCGTGCTGGTCCCGGGCAGCGGTGGCGGCGGCGGCACGACCAACACCCCGCCAACGGCCGATTTCAGCTTCACGACCGATGGGCTCACGGCAGACTTCACCGATACCAGCAGCGACAGCGACGGGAGCATGGTCACCTGGAGCTGGGTATTTGGAGATGGAGCGTACTTCAACCGCGCAAAGTCCGAGCCACACGTACAATGCCGCCGCTGGGACTTACACAGTCAGCCTGACCGTGACCGATAACGAGGCGCCACGGCCAGCACCAGCAAGAGCGTGACAGTGACGACATCTCCAAGCACTGGTACCGTCACGGTGGCTGCCCTGGAAGGCAGCAGCACCACGGTCAATAAGAACTTCTGGCGGGCGACCGTGACCATCACGATCGCTCCTGCCCTGTCAGGCGCGGTCGTCAGCGGCAATTTTGATGGGACGAGCGCCTCCTGCACGACCGACGGCGCCGGGCAATGTTCGGTTTCGACCAATGTCAGGACCAAAACATCCGATATAACCTTCTTTGTGACCGACGTCGAGCTGGCAGGTTATGCTTACGTTCCTGGAGTCACCCAGGTAACTGTTTCACAATAGACAACTTTTGAAAAAACGACGAAATAATCCATCAGTGTGGGCGTTCGCCCGCGGGTACGACTGCAGTGAACCGTGGTTGGCTCCCCCCACCCCGCCCCCCAGAGGGCGAGAGTTAGATGCAAAAATGAGGGCTCGCAGGGGCAAATTGCCCCTGCGAGCCCTCATTTTTGCCTTTACTTTCCCGTCCCAGGTGCGAAGCACCGAGGGAAATTCACAAGAGAAGCGTGAAAGATCGGATACAACAGTTTAGTGCTGTGGTACCCGCACACGTTGATGGAAATTATTTTGCCTGGTAGTTATAAGCCCAGCAGAATTTTGGCGATGGTGAAATAAATAAATAAACCGGTGGCGTCCACCAGGGTGCTCATCACCGGGCCGGAGACCACGGTCGGGTCGATTTTCAAGCGCTCCGCCAGCAAGGGCAGCACCGCCCCCAGGGCGTTGGCCCACACCACGATCGTCAGGATCGCCAGCGCAACCGTCAGGGCCAGGTCGACGCTGGTGCCCCACAATAGGGCCCGCCCGTAAGCCACCACGGCCATGGCCCCACCCAGCAGCAGCCCGACCAGCAGTTCGTGCCGCAGGGAGCGCAGGGCGTCGCCCAGATCGATATCGCCCACCGCCAGGGCCCGGATGATCGTGCTGGTGGTCTGCGAACCGGCGTTCCCGCCGGTGCCGATCAGCAGCGGCACGAAGAAAGACAGGGCTACCACCGCCTGGAGCTCGCCTTCGAAATGGCGCAGGACCGTGCCGGTCAGCGATTCGGTCACGAACAACAGCAGCAGCCAGCCGATCCGTTTGCGCCAGACCAGCGGGATCCCGCTGTCCAGGTAGGGCGCTTCCAAGGGCTCGGCGCCGCCCAGGCGCTGGATGTCTTCGGTGGCCTCGTCTTCGAGCACATCGATAATGTCATCGACCGTGATCACGCCCAGCAAAACCTGGTTGGCGTCCACCACCGGCAGCGCCAGCAGGTCATAACGGCTCATCAGGCGGGCGACCTCTTCCTGGTCGGTGCCGGCCGGGACGGAAATAACCTGCGGGTCCATGATCTCGCCGATCACCGTATCCGGCTCGGCTACGATCAGCTGGCGCATGTTGACCAGCCCACACAGCTGTCCATGCTGGTTGACCACGAAGATCCAGTAGCTGGCCTCGGTTTCCGGCTTCCAATGATGGATCGCCTCCAGCGATTCGGTTGCGGTCATCTTGCGCCGCAACGCCAGGAAGGAGGACGTCATCAGGCCGCCGGCGCTGTCATCCGGGTGCAGCATCAGGGGCCGGACCTCTTCCGGGTCTTCGAGCCCGGCCAGGATGCTGCGGGCCTGCTCGGGCTGGATATCGCCCAGCAGATCGGCGGCTTCGTCCGGTTCCATCTCATCGACGATCCGGATGGCCGTCTCGGTGGAGAGCTGGTCGACCAGTTTGGCCGCCTCTTCTTCGTCCAGTTCTTCCAGGATGTCGGCCGAGTCGGCCGGGTTAAGTTTTGGCAGCAACACGGATTGGTCGTTGTCGGTCAGTTCAGAGAACAGGTCGGCCTTGTCGGCCGGGGCGCGCAGCGATTCAAGCACGTGAATGGCGGAACCGACATCGTCCTGTTCCAGGGCGGTGCGCACTTCTTCCAGCAGGTTTTCGAGGTTGAGCATTTCCATACTGCCCTCCTGGTTCATTCATAACGATTGACCTTTACCAAGATTGGCTTTACTCGCAGGCGAAAAAAGGCGTGCGTGGGGGGCGCACGCCCCCCACGCACGCCTTTTTTCGCTTACTTTCCGCCGAAAGTACTGATTAACTTGGAATGGTTTGGGTTGGGAGTGTAACAGCGCGAACGCCGCCCGGCCATCGAGCCGGATTATCCCGCTTGATTATAACGTTCCAGGCCGGTTTCGGGCAAGGATAAGTGTCTTTCGGTATTTCTGTGGTGTTATCCCAAATCTGGGACCCTCCCACAGAATTTCCCAGAGAACCAAGGATAAGGGTGGGAATGATTGGCGAAATGATGTGTCAGCAGGGGGCTAAGGCAGCCCGCACCGCCGCCACAAAACGTGCAAAGGCCGGCGTGGTTTGCTGGCGGGCGCGGCGGTCGAGGCCGGCAAACAGGCTGCGACGCAAGGGCTCGCTCAGCTCAAGCTGCGCCCCGCGCCCGAATAACCCCCGGTTGCACAAGTTGCGCGGATCGCGGCCGGCGTGCCAGGTTTCATCCGGGAGGGCGGTAAAACCGGCCTGGTCCAGTTGGAGCAGCAGTCTGGCGCCTAATTCTTGATCCAATCCCCCAATATGAACCATTGATCCCCGCCCGCGGCAGCCGTGGATGGCAAGCACCGCCTGGCTCTGCCGGACAAGCTCCAGGCAGGCGGGGTCATCGAAACGAGTGCTGTCGAGATGCAGGCGCTGGTTCCCATCCCGGCAGAGCCCCTCGAAGAGATAACAGGAAAACTGGGGGGAATGCTTCCGGGCAGCCGTACCGGGGCCGGCATGGCCGGCAACCGCCAGGCCGAGTTCGGAGGTGCCCGGTTCAATGCCCCCGCCGTGCGGGGCGACGATCGTGACCGGGGATGGACGCGTCAGCAGCACGACCTGGTAATCGATCCCGGCGCGCTGGCCGGCGATCAACCGCTCGAAATGAGGGGCCACATCCATCCGGTCCGCCGCAGAATTAAAACCGCAGCGACATACAGGTCAGGCCGCCGTCCATCTTTTGAGCCTCGCTGGTCTCCAGTTCGATCACCGGCAAACCGAGTTCATCCAACTTGGCGCGGGTGTCAGGGAAACCGGCCGGGGTCAGCAAAGTACCATTGATCCATAACGTATTCCCGGCATACGCTTCAGCCGGGTTCAACACGATCCGCTCATAGGCTTCGAATTCAGGCCGGCCGGCGAAGTCCGGGGTCAGCAGCAGATGCCGTTCTCCGACCCAGTTCACACTGGACTTCAGGTGCAGCCCGGCCCCGACCGGGACCGCCTGCCAGGTGCAGCCGTGGCGGGCCAGGATCTCGCCCAGCTGGATTGCCCCGGCCTGGTTGGTGCGCTCGGAAACGCCGATAAAGAAATGGCGGCCCACCATCAGCACATCCCCGCCGTCGACCGTGCCCGGCGCCCGGATCCATTTCAGGGGCCGGTGCTCGGCCAGCACCGGCGCCATCGGGCCGGCTTCGCCGCGCCGGGCGCCGGCTCCCGGACGGGTGATGACGGCCACCTCGGGCGTGACCACGGCCACGTCTTCCACGAAATACGCATCCGGGTAGCCGGTCAGGGGATCCAAAACGGTCACCTCCAGGTCAAAGGACCGCAGGCAGTCGACGTAAGCCTGGTGCTGGTTCCGGATCGTTTCATAATCTGGCTGGCCAAGCTGGGAGGTGGTAATTCCCCGGGCAAAATCCTGCCCCGGCAGGCGGGCGATGGCGTGGGTGAACATGGATAAACTCCTCTCGGTGGGAATGGGACAATTATAGCTTAGATTAATTTACCCAAATTTAGATGTGTGTGGTGGGCGACTGCCCACCACACACATCTAAATTTGGGAGATTCCTTCGAATGCTACGTTCAGCGCGGCAGCTCGTTGGCAACCGGTTCATCGGCAATGTGCAGCCAACCCTCGATTTGCTGTTCCATGAATAAACCGATGTCAGGCGAATCGAGGTTGCCGAGCAGGCTTAACTCGCGCCCATCTTGAAGCACCGCAGCCAGTTCGTAATTGGCCGACCCCTGGCTGCTGCGGGAGGGCTTGCGGCGGCAAAATAGCTGAGAAAGCTCCTTCACTGGCCGGTGGACTTCCCCGGGCCACAACAGCGGGCCGTGCTGGACGCTGAATTCGCGTTCATCGATCCTGACCCGGGTGGTGTTCAGCAAACCGGCCAGGGTCGTATAGGTCAGCCCGACCCCGACGGCCAGGTGGGCGATCGGGAAAACGATAAAGATCCAGGGGGCATGCGAACCGAAAGCCATCCCATACCAGAAAACCAGGAAACTATCCCAGGCGACACAGAAAAAAGCCAGCGGGATGTACTTTACCGAGAACCAGCGCCAGTACAGCTCGAGCGAATCGTCCTGCCTGTTTACCCGCACATTGCCGGGTTGGGGCTGGTTAGGCCGGGAGCGAAACCACTCCATCGGTTTCAGCGGCGTGGGCTGATCGAGTTTAAAGATATGCTCGTTGCCACAATACTGGCAAACCATCCGATTGGTGCTGTGTTTAAAATTTGTTTTGCCCCCGCAGGAAGGGCAAACCAGGGTGATGGAGTCGCTGTCGCTCATGCCGACCTTTCTGGAAGGTAGTGGTGGGTCGAAACCGAAGGATTAAATAATGATCGTCCCAATCTTATCACGAGCTAACGAACGGCGCTATAAATGTCATGGGAAAATAAGGCGTCAGCGTGGGCGAACGCCCACGCTGACGCCTTATTTTCCCAATTATTCCCGAACTGGAGATAGTCTGAATTAAGGAAAATCCTATAGACTCCGAAGGCTGAATTTGCTATAGTAATCATAACTGGTCAGACCACTTACCAGAACTTCGTTCAACCGGGAGGGAGGCAGTAAAGCTGATGGAGACTGATTGGAACCCACCCGCCAAACCGGCGGAAATCGCCGAGTCTCGCCTGATTGAAGCCATCCTGGACGGCCGCTTCCCGATCGACAGCAACCTGCCGGCCGAACGCGAGCTGGCGCGCCTGTTGGGAGTCACCCGGCCAACCCTGCGCGAGGCCTTGCAGCGCCTGGGCCGTGACCGCTGGCTCGATATCCACCAGGGGCGGCCCACCCGGGTGCGGGACTACTGGCAGGAAGGCAACCTGGCCGTCCTGGGCGCGATCGTCGAACATGCCAGCCACCTGCCGGAGGATTTCATCCCCAACTTGTTGACCGTCCGCCACACCCTGGCCCCGGCCTACATCCGCCTGGCGGTCCAGAATCAGCCCGGCCAGGTACGCTCCTTCCTGTCGGGTTACGATCGCCTGGAGGACAGCCCGGCCGCCTACGCCAGCGCCGATTGGGCGCTCCACCACCGGCTGACGATCCTGTCCGGCAACCCGGTGTTCACCCTGATCCTGAACGGGTTCTGCGACCTGTACCAAACCATGGCCCTGATCTATTTCCACGAGCCGGTACCCAGGCGCCATTCGCAGGGTTTTTACCGCCAACTCATGCTGGCAGCCCAGGCGCACGATCCGAACCGGGCCGAATTGGTCACCCGGGAGGTCATGCTGGACAGCCTGCAGTTCTGGCACCGGGCAATGAACCGCAACGGTAAGGGCGGCCATCCGGTGCTTCGGGAAGTTTAGCGGTCTTCCCGCCAAATTCATCGAATAGGGCGGAAAAGGTGTGCGTGGAGGCGTACGCCCCTACGCACACCTTTTCCGCCGTTCTTCCTAGCTGTCTAAGGAGGTAGACCATGCGCCGCTGGAACGGATGGGGCCAGGCAGAGGTCACCTACCCGCTGCCCGGATCGGCCGCAGGCTATCTGAGCCGGATAATTGGGCCAACCCGGCCGCCCAGGCAGGCAGCCTTCAACCAGGTCCTGGACTCTGTGCCGGCCTCGCGCCTGCCGGAGCATCCCCTGATCGACCGGGGGGCGGCTGCCCGCCTGCTGCACGCCCGCGGCCAGAGCCTGCCAGATTGGCTGGCACTGCGCACCGGCCGGGTGGACTGCTTCCCGGATGGGGTCGCCTTCCCGCATGACCGGGAGCAGGTGGCCGAATTCATCCAACTGGCCCGGCGGCACAAGTTCAGCCTGATCCCCTATGGCGGGGGCACCAGCGTGGTCGGCCACATCAACCCGCTGCCCGGCGACCGACCGGTGCTGACCCTGGATCTCTCCCACCTGAATCGCCTGGTAGCCTTCGACGAGACCAGCCGGCTGGCGACCTTCGAAGCCGGCGTGAGCGGGCCGGAACTTGAACGCCAGCTCCAGGCTGAAGGCTACACCCTGGGCCATTACCCTCAGTCACACGAATTTTCCACCCTGGGCGGCTGGATCGCCACCCGCTCCTCCGGCCAGCAATCGTACCATTACGGCCGGATCGAGGACCTGTTCGCCGGCGGCCACCTGGAAACCCTGGACGGCCCGTTCGAGCTGCCCTGCCTGCCGGCCTCGGCCGCCGGACCCGATCTGCGCCACTGGGTCCTGGGCTCGGAAGGCCGCCTGGGGGTGATCACCTCTGCCGCCGTGCGGGTGCGGCCTCTGCCGGAAACCGAGGGCTTTTACGGGGTCTTCTTCCACGATTGGGAGGCCGGTGTGGCCTGCGTCCGGGCGATCGCCCAGGCCGGCCTGCCGGTTTCGATGCTGCGCCTGAGCGACGCCCAGGAGACCGAGACCAACCTGGTCCTGGCCGGGAAGGATGGCCTGGTAGCCCTGGCGAAACGCGGCCTGAGCCTGCTGGGCTACGACACCCGCCGCTGCCTGCTGATCTACGGGCTGACCGGGGGACGCGCCATCACCCGCCTGGCCCAACGCCAGGTCAGCCGGCTGGTCCGGCGGCATGGCGGCTTGCCAACCGGATCCATCATTGGCGAGCTCTGGCGCAAATCCCGCTTCCTGACGCCTTACCTGCGCAACACCCTGTGGGAGCGCGGCGTGGCGGTCGACACCCTCGAAAGCGCCTTGCCCTGGTCGCAGGTGGTTCCGGCGGCCCTGGAATGCAAGGCCAGTATCCAGGCGGCCCTGGCCGGATTCGACGAGCAGGCCCTGGTTTTCGCCCATCTCTCGCATGTGTATGCGGATGGGGCCAGTTTTTACATCACCTGCCTGTTCCGGCTGGCTGATGACCCGGACGAGACCCTGGCTCGCTGGCAGGCCCTGAAAACCGCCGCCAGCCTGCAGATCGTGGCCCGGGGCGGCACGATCAGCCATCAGCACGGGGTCGGTCTGGACCATGCCCGCTACCTGCTGGCCGAGAAAGGCCCACCCGGCATGCGCCTGCTGCAGTCCGCCTGCCAGGCCCTCGACCCGCAGGGACTGCTCAATCCCGGCAAGCTGCTGGCAACGGGCGACCCGGTCCCCAGCGGACCTCAAGCCGAGGCGGCCTGATATGTGGGCGAACGGATGGCGCCAGGCGGCCTGGTCCCGGCTCGACTCGCCCTGGGATATCATCGTGATCGGCGGCGGGATCACCGGGGCCGGCATCCTGCGGGAGGCCGCCCGGGCCGGGCTGCGGACCCTGCTGGTGGAGCAGGCCGATTTCGGCTCGGGAACCTCCAGCCGCAGCTCCAAGCTGGTGCACGGCGGGTTCCGCTACCTGAAAAACGCCCAGGTCAAGCTGACTTACGAATTGGTGCGGGAGCGCGAGCGTTTATTGAAAGAGGGCCGCGGGCTGATCAGCTCGCTGGGATTCCTGCTGGCCACCTTCCGCGGCGACCGCCCGCCCGGCTGGGTCTACGGGCTGGGCCTGGTGGTCTACGACCTGCTGGCCTGGAAGTGGGGCCACCGCTATTACGACGCCTTCGACATGCTCGAATTATGCCCGCGTCTGCGGGAAACCGGCCTGCTGGGCGGCTATCGCTTTTTCGACGCTCAGACCGACGACGCCCGGCTGGTTCTGCGCCTGATCCAGGAAGGCGTCCGCCAGGGCGGGCTGGCATTGAACTACACCCGGGCTGCCGGTCTGCTGCGGGGGGCGAACGGCCGGGTGTGCGGGGTCCGACTGGAAGATCTGAGCGGGGAGCTGGCCGGCGCGGCCGGCCCCGGGAACGGCTGCGAAGTCCAGGCCCCGGTGGTTATCAACGCCACCGGCGCCTGGGCCGATGAGCTGCGCGCCCAGGTGGGCGGGCGGGCCCGCCTGCGCCGGTTGCGGGGCAGCCACCTGGTCCTGCCGGCCGAGCGTTTGCCGCTCACCCGGGCGGTCAGCTTCGGCCATCCGCGCGACGGGCGCTACATCTTTGCGGTCCCCTGGGAAGGGGTCCTCCTGGTCGGCACCACCGACATCGATCACGATCGCCCGCTCGAGACGGATATCGCCATCAGCTCATCCGAATCCGCTTACCTGCTGGAGGCCGTCCAGCAGCTGTTCCCCGGCCAGGAGCTGGGCCGCCGGGATATCCAGGCGACCTTTTCGGGGATCCGCCCGGTGATCGGGACCGGCAAGACCGACCCCAGCAAGGAATCGCGCGAGCATGTCCTGTGGGGGGAACATGGCCTGCTGACCGTCACCGGTGGGAAACTGACCACCTTCCGCCTGATGGCCCACGATGCCCTGCGCAAAGCCCGCGCCCGCTTGCCCGGACGGCCGGAATTCGACCCGCGCGATCGAGTCCTGGATTCGCCACCGCAGGAGTCCGGTTTACCGGATGGGCTCAACCCGGCGGTACGCCTGCGCCTGCTAGGCCGCTACGGAGGTGAGATCCAGGGCCTGGCCCGCTGCGCCGGTCCCCAGGATTTCGAATCAATTGGGGGCTCCGGTTCGCTGTGGGCTGAGCTGCGCTGGGCGGCCCGGGCGGAGGCGGTCGTCCACCTGGATGACCTGCTGCTGCGCCGGGTGCGGATCGGGCTGACCCTGCCCAACGGCGGCCTGGACTGTCTGGCGCGCCTGCGCGCCACCGTCCAGTCCGAGCTGGGCTGGAGCGACCCGCACTGGGAGTGGGAGGTCAATCGCTACCGCGATTTGTGGAATCGATGTTATGATCTGCCTGAGTTCACGTGAACCGCTAAGACGCAAAGGACGCCAAGGAAAGATTTAAACGCGAAGTGATCAAAGGAAGCAAAGTCATCAATGTTAATCGATTCGCGTTCTAAGAGTAACTCTGCACTTAACGGTGGTTGATCCCCCCACCCCGGCCCGCCCCCAGGGGGCGGGAGAATGAGGCCAAATTTAGGGTTTGCGGGGACAAAATTGCCCCCGCAAACCCTAAATTTGGCTAGATTCTCCCCCTTCCCGGCGGGAAGGGGGCCGGGGGGATGGGCGAAAACGTAAAACCACCGTTTATTGGGGTGTTACCGTTCTTAGCGTCATCGCGGTTAAATCTCTTCAAGACCCAATAGTGAAAATGTCAATATGACTACCAAAGACCTGATCCTGGCAATCGATAACGGCACCCAGAGCGTGCGGGCCCTGCTGTTCGACCTGCAGGGCAGCCTGCTCGCCAAGGGCCAGATCCCGATCGAACCGTATTTCTCCAGCGGGCCCGGCCTGGCCGAACAGCACCCGCAGGTCTTCTGGCAGGCAATCTGCGATGCCTGCCGGCTCTTGTGGACCCAACCCGGGGCGGATCCGCAGCGCGTCGCCGGCGTTGCCCTGACCACCCAGCGCGCCACCGTCCTCAACCTGGACCGGGAGGGTCGCCCGTTGCGCCCGGCCATCCTGTGGCTCGACCAGCGCCGCACCCCTGGCCAGAAACCGGTGGGTGGCCTGTGGGGGCTGGCCTTTCGGCTGTCCGGCATGACCGGCACGGTCGCTTACCTGCAGGCCGAAGCGGAGGCCAACTGGCTGCGCACTCACGAGCCCGAGATCTGGAAGAATACCTACAAATATGTCTACCTGTCCGGCTACCTGACCTACCGCCTGATCGGGCGCTTCGTCGACTCGACCGGTTGCCAGGTAGGTTACATGCCGTTCGATTATAAGAAGCAAGCCTGGGCCGGGCGCTTCGATTGGAAATGGCAGGCTGTCCCGATGGACCCGGCCATGCTGGTCGATCTGCAGCCGCCCGCCAGCATCCTGGGTGAGCTCACCTCCGAGGCCAGCCAGGCGCTCGGCCTGCCGTCCGGCCTGCCCCTGGTGGCGGCCGCCGCCGATAAAGCCTGCGAGGTGATCGGCTCGGGTGCCCTGGACCCGCACATCGGCTGCCTGAGCTACGGCACCACCGCCACCATCAACACCACCCACAAGAAATATATCGAAATCATCCCGCTGATCCCACCCTACCCCTCGGCCGTGCCAGGCGCTTACAGCCTGGAGCTGGCCATCTTCCGGGGCTACTGGATGGTGAGCTGGTTCAAGCGCGAGTTCGGCCAGAATGAGCAGCGCCTGGCCCGGGAGCTGGGTGTCGAGCCGGAAGACCTGTTCGACGAGCTGGTCCAGCGGGTGCCGGCCGGCTCGCAGGGGCTGATGCTGCAGCCGTTCTGGTCGCCGGGCCTGAAAGTGCCCGGGCCGGAGGCCAAGGGCGCGGTGATCGGTTTTGGCGATGTGCACACCCGCGCCCACCTGTACCGGGCGATCCTGGAGGGGCTGGCCTACGCCCTGCGGGACGGGGCCGAGCGCACGGTCAAGCGCAGCCACGTCCCGATCCGCGAGCTGCGGGTCGCCGGGGGCGGCAGCCAGAGCGACGCGGCCCTGCAGCTGACCGCCGATATCTTCGGCCTGCCGGCCTCCCGTCCGCACATCTACGAGGCTTCCGGGTTGGGCGCCGCCATCGACGCGGCCGTCGGCCTGGGGCTGCATCCCGATTTCGAGACCGCTGTGGCAGCTATGACCCATCCCGGCGAGCGCTTCGAGCCCGACCCGGCCGCCCACGCGATCTACGACCAGCTCTTCCAGCGAGTTTACCGCAAGATGTACGACCGCCTGCGGCCGTTGTATGAGGAAATCCGGGAAATCATCGGAGAAGATAGAAAAAATTTAGGGTTCGCAGGGGCAAATTGCCCCTGCGAACCCTAAATGAGGCACCCTGAGTGGAAGGAGACCTGGCGCACTTTGCCAGGTCGACTGTAATCGAAGGGCAGTTTCTTTGCTCAACCCGGTCATCCTTCGATTACAGCCTCCGAAGCACAGAACGCTTCTCCGGCTTCCACTCAGGATGCCTATTTGCAAGCACTGTCAGATTAATCATTCTCTGGCTGTTTACCGCCATTGGGCGACCGCCCAGCGTTGGCTGCCGTGGGTCAACCGGCTGCCTGCCTCCTCCGGCGCCATCCAGACCAGCTGGTGGTCGGGTTCCTGGCCGCTCACGCCGGCAGCTTCGATCATCCCCTTGAAAAAGACCCCCTGTTTACAGTAATAACGGCCCTCATCGGCGGCGTAGACGTACTCCCAGGCCTCGCCGATCTGGACCAGCTCGCCCACCTGCAAGCCGGCTTCTTCCTGGGCTTCCCGCTTCAGGGTAGCCCGCGGTGTTTCGCCGGGCAGGCTGCCGCCGCCCGGCAGGTGCAGTCCTCTCGGTGTGCGCAGCACCGCCAGGCGCCCATCCGGCCCGGCCAGCAAGCCATAAGCGCCTGGGCGCGGTTCGTAAAAAATGCCCGGGAGGCGCTCGCCGAATTGAGGCGTTTGTGGGTTGTTCATCGTAGGTTATATTGCCTCATTACTTTCTTCCCCTGCACCTGCCTGTTTAGAAGGACCATATTTTGACCAAATCAGTCTTATTTATTGATTTTTTGGCAAGCTTGGTATACAATGGACTCAGTTTGGGTTTCTAATAAACCCCTTCGATCGCGGGGGGAAATGGTCGGGCAGCGTTTCGGCTGCCGAAGTCGAAACGCTGCCCGATATCCTCCACTCGATTCGCCGGGAGACCCAGAACCCAGACCGGCATCCGCAGGGGAATCGGGTCGAATGGGATCGATCACCCGCAGCAGCGCTCATTATTCTACATCATAAACCCGGGAGGCAGGTATGCTCAAGGTCAAGCTTTTCGGCCCCGGCCAGGCATCGTTCTACGAGCGTCCGCTGGCCGGTTTCCCGGGACAGCGCGCTTGCCTGCTGCTGTGCTACCTGATGCTGAACCGCCAGGGTCCCTTCCACCGGGAGCGATTGGCCGCCGTTTTCTGGGAGGATTACCCCAGCCAGACCGCCCGCAAGTATTTCCGCAACGCCTTGTGGCGGCTGCGGACCCTGCTGCAATCCGCCGGCGCGGTCCCGGATGACTACCTGCTGGTCAGCGATGACAGCCTGGCCTTCATCAACACCAGTCCCTACTGGCTCGATGTGCAGGAATTCGAAGCTGCCCTGGACCAAACCCAGGCGCTGAGCGGCTCGGAGTTGAGCCCCCGCCAGGCCGAAACGATCGCCGCCGCGCTGGGGCTGTACCGCGGCGACCTGCTGGAGGATGTTTACGAGGACTGGTGCCTGTACGACCGCGAGCGCCTGCGGCTGCTCTACCTGGCCCAGCTGAATAAATTAATGACCTTCCACGCCGCCCAGCGGGCGTACGAACTGAGCCTGCAGTACGGCGAGCAGATCCTATCCCAGGACAACACCCGCGAAAATATCCACCGCCAGATGATCTGGCTCTACTGGCAGATGGGCGACCGCCCGTCCGCCCTGGCACAGTATAAGCGCTGCGCTCAGATCCTGCGGGAAGAGCTCAATATCCAGCCGATGGAAGCCACCCGCCAGCTCTACCAGCGGGTGCTGCACGAGCCCCCGCCCCCGATCAACTGGCCGGCCGCGCCCATCCTGCCGTCAGCCAGCCCGGCCCCAACCGTCCCCCCCAACCAGGACCTGCCCCTCGACCCCAAGGTGCTCCAGCCGATGGCCCTGCACGCCCTGCAAAAACTGCAGCGCCTGCAGCAGATGGTCGCAGAGACCAACCTGGAGCTGCAGCAAATCGAGGCGATGCTCCAGGCGGCTATGAGCGAAAAAGGATGAGTCGGAAAACGGGCCAGAAGGCCGGCAAATGCCGGCCTTCTGGCCCGTTTTCCGAATATACCTTTTCTAAGTTTATGGTTTGCAGCTAAATATCGTGTACAATCTACGTATGAAACCTGCAACGCGGCCGGAGACGACCCGCAAACGGGTCATGCGGGTTGTAACCATCCTGATCGGCCTGGCGCCTATCCTGGCAGTCTTCCTGTACGGGGCTGTGATGTGGCGGGATATCCTGTTGCTGGCCTATTCGGGGGTGATGACGGACGGCACGGTGGTCACCCGGCGGGAAACCGGGCAGGGCGGCCGCCTGGAGCGCTACTACCTGACCTATAGCTTCAAAACTGAAAATCCGAACGACACTGCCACCTACACCCGCGAGCGCGAAGTCCCGCGTGGCATTTACAGCACTCATCTCCCCGCTTCCAACGTGCTGGTCATGTACCTGCCCTCCAACCCGCAGGTTTCCAACATCGTGCGCAACGACCCGGCGGCCATCCCCAGCCAAAGACTGATGCTGGTGCTGGCCGTTTTTTCGATCCCGGTCCTGGTGGTGTTCTTCCTGCTGATGATCTACCGCGCCCGCCGGGAGGATGGCTCCCCAGGTTCAGGATCCATACCGGTCGAACAACATTCGTTCTACCACCACAAAGTAGATATTGAACGGTAAGGTTGCGAAGATAATGAAATGCGCAGCCTGGATGAAACGCCGGATATCCAGCGGCCCTGAGCCCGGCTGCCGGTCTTGCGCCTGACGCGCGATGGCACGCAGGGCAACGAAGGCGGAAAACAGGAAGGGCAGGTAAAGCCCGTAGGTAAAGCGGCGTTCGGGTGAAATCGGGGAATACCACACGAACGCCGCCAGGTAACCGACAAAATACAGCCCGGCGAACAAAACGATGTAACGATAGCGCCTGATCAGGCGCAGGCTGCCGGGCAGATCCCCCAAGAATGCAAAAATCAGCACAACCAGGTAGCTGAGCTGGTAATTGGTCACGCTGAATTGTTCCAGCAGGTTATTGGCCTGGGCCTGCACCCCGGACTTGATCCGCGCCAGGATTTGGGCCGGGGAGTGCTCCCGCAGGTATTTCGCCGGCCCGGGCAGTTCGTCTGGGCTGAGATGGTCGGGCCAGGCCTGGGCGAAATGATCGCGGGCTTCCGCCGCAATCGCTTCGGCATTGGAGTCGTACCAGATATAGAAGGTAGTATTGACGTTATAGAAATAGTGCCCAAATTGGGCTTTCATGGCTCGAATGTAAGGAAAGATAACAGCCAAAAAACAGACCAGCGTCACTGCCAAAAGACCTAAACGACCCGACAATGACCGCAGAACCGGCTGACCAAAGCCTGCCCTGCGGATCTCGCCCGCTGCGGCTGCCAACGACTTCACGAGAAACAGGGCTGCAAACAGCAGCAGCCCCGGCAAAATTGAGGCCTTGGTCAGGTGGGCCAGGCCAAAGATGATGCCAGTCGCCAGGGCCAATTTCAACTCGGGTTGGATCAACATCCGGGCCGACCAGACGAATCCGACCAGGGCCAACAGATAATACACACTCTCCGATTGGATATACGCGGCTTTAAAGATATATAACGAGAAAGCCGCCAGGGCGGTGAAAAACGCAGTTTGAAGCCACGAAAGATAGCGCTTCACAAACAAAAAGATCAGGGCCAGCAGCACCAGGGACAGCCAGATGTTCACCGTTTTGCCGGTTTCAAAAAATGCCGTCGCGCTCATCCCGGGGCGGTAAAACAAGGCCAGGAAGAAAGGATAGAGCGGCATCCGGTTGTGGTCACCGGTGGTTTGGAAATTCTGCAGGCTGGCCGTCCGGGCGATCTCGAGATATTCGGCCTGGTCGACGAAATCCTGCGAGTAATTTAAAACCCGGCTGTGCTCGAAGGAAGCCTGCAAGAAGGGGGTAACCAGCAGCGCCAGGCAGATCAGCGCGCCAATCTGCAGGCGCTGGTGCAACCTGGCCCGCACGGTCTGGCTGAAGCGCTCCCACAGGTCAAAGATCGAAAGCGCCACCAGCGTCCCACCCGATACGATCAGCGGGCCGGCCAGGGCCAGGTTGCGCAGGCTGGGCCAGTATTTCTGGGGATAGGTGACCCATTGGATCAGATAAAGTGCCAGGAGCAAGGCTGCCAGCCAACCCCAGGTCAGCTGGTCGCGCCGGGAGCGCCCGGACAGGCGCGCCAGCAGCCCAAATGCAGCCAATCCTGAGACGAACAGGCTGGCTTGCTGCAAGCCGGCGTCGCGTATGTACGGGCGTTCGATCGTCGCCAGCAGGTAGTCCTGCATTATCCGGCTGGCAGCCATAAACAGCAGGGCCAGTGCGATCACGATCAGCCAACGTTTGATCTGCAGACGAAACGGAACCAGGCTGAAAATCAAGCCGCCTGTCCCACCTGCGAAAACCGAGACCGGCAGCAGCCGCAGCAGGATCGCTTTCTGATAGGCGTCGGTGGTGAGCAGCCATTGGGCCAGATGCAGCAAGGCGATCCAGATCAGCAGCCCAGCCAGCGCCGGGACGGCAGTCTGCCAGGCGGACCGTTGGAGGCCCTGCTCGAGCCAGCTCTCCAGGGTTTTCAGCCGTTTTGGACGGCTGTTCAACCAGGCTGCGCCGGCGCCAAACAGCACCGCCAAAACGAGAAAACCGGCCAGCAGAATTGCCCGGGAGGTCGACAGGCCAAGCAAGACAGCGTTCTTCGGATCGCCTGGGATCAGGGCGACCAGGGCGCCGCTTACCAGGGCCAGGGCGGTTAAAGTCCTTAACGTCTTTTGGGTCATAGGCCTAATTCTACTTGAGCGTGGCGTTAACGGTTTGCCAATAATTATTTACCTGCCTCAGGGACAGGCCAGTTCCGTCTGCAATTCGCCCAGCCGCTCGGCCAGGTCCGGATCCGAGCCAGCCTGAGTTTCCAGGCGGTCCACCAACCGGCATAGCAGCTCGTTCGTCATCGCCCGGCCGTCCGGGTGCAGGCGGTTCACCTCCAGGGCCAATGCCCGGGCTTGAGCGATCTGCCCGGAACGGGCGTAGCCCTCGATGAACGGCAGGACCTCCCAGGTCGTGCGAATTTTCCTTTCACCAGCCAGGGCCTGGTCCGCCAGGGTTGCCAGGTTATCCCACTGGCCCTGCTGGCGGGCCAGGTCAGCCTTTTCGACATAATAACACCAGGGGTCCGGATCGCCAGCCGCCTTGAATAAGGCCGGCGGCAGGCTGGCAGGCGGGTCTGCCTCGGGGATAATCTGGTTTAAATTCGAGATCGGAATGGCGGCTTTGAGCTCACGCGGCATATCCACCGGGCGGGGTAAATCCTGGTCGACCCGGGGATCTAACACCCGCAAGCAATGGGGGTAGGGATAATACACCACCAGGGCATGGTCAGTGGAACTGTAGATCTCGGCCGTCCGGAAGCGGCGGTAAAATGGCTGCCCCGGTTCGAGGCTGGTGAGATCGCCCGTTTCCAGGCGGGTCGGGATGTAAAACAGGATGTAATCGAGCGAATACGGCGGTTGGGGCTCATAGATCCAATTCAAAGCCGCCGTCAGGGAGTTGTCGCCGCTCATAACATGATCCTCAAAAGAATTCGTCAGGATCAGGGTGCCCGGCTTCAAGCCAGGGGCCCGCCAGGCTAACTGCTGAAAAAAACTGGCCTGGGTGCGGTTGACTTCCCGGAAGAAATCAGCATCCACAAAATGAAAACCGATCGCCAGCCCGGCAAGCAGCCCGACCAGGGCGATTTTCAGGGTTGGCCGGCGCCCCAACCAGTCGATCAATCCAGCCAGCAACAGCGCCGAACCCAGCATAAACGAGATCCCGAAGCGGCTGCCGCCGTTGATCTCCAGATTCACATTCAAATCCACAAACCAAAACGGCCAGCCGGCGGCCCACAGCAGAAAGACGCCGGTCAGGATGGCGGAATAGGAGAACGTTCCGGACGCAACGCCAGCGCTTCGGGATTGCGTCTCTGGAAGGCGCACAAAGCGCAGGTAGAGAAAAAGTATCAGCCCGCTAAGGCCGGCCAAAAGCGCCCCGGCCAGCGCGACCAGTCTCAGGCTGGCCGCCTGGGCCAGCACCTGAACGGGTTTCGCCCAGGCCAACAAACCCATCTCGGGGATATCACGCAGGATCGTAGCCGCCAGCCCGCTGGCCCAGCCTGAAAATCCCGCGCCTGGATGCTGCACATAAAACGGCTGGAAGGTCGGGAACTGGAAGATCAATATGCGCCAGATCAAAAAGCCCGCCAGGACAGCCAGATAGGGCGACCAGCGCAGCATCACCTGCCTGAACCGGTTGGCGAGAGTTTGTTTTTGTTTTCCGGATTCCAGCCAAAGGAAGACCGGCCGGGCCAGCTCGATCCCGAAAAAATATTCCGAGGAGAACAGGCCGAACGCCGCTCCCAGGACCGCCAGGATGGTCAAGGGCCACAACCAACGCCGCCGCCGGTAGGCGACCAGCATCAGGCCCAGCGAGCCGATCTGGATCGCCAGCTGCAGGAAGTAATGGCTGTATATGACGCTGGCGGATTGGATCCGGAAGCCCGGGTAGAGCACAAACAGCAGCGCCGCCCAGGCGGTTTGCTGCGGCGATCGCGGCCAGACCAGGCGCAGGAACCACCAGACGGAAATTCCTGCCAGCCAGCGGGCCAGCAACCCAAAGATTTGCCAGGCAAGCGGCGTCGTTCCCAGCAGGGGCGTGGTCAGCAGGTACAGCCAGGCGATGCCAGGCCTTTCCCAGGCGTAATAATCGATATAGATATGGGTACCGAACGCGCGCCCAAACCAGATCTGGTACCAATCATCCTGGTAAAACCCCAACCAGGGGATCATGAGCCCAAAGGCCAGCACACATACACCTAACAGCGCCCACGGGAAGCTCTTTGGGAGGGAACGGATTTTATCGATCATGAAGACCCCCAACGGTCGTGCTGGACTGAAGAAAATGGTCCGTGCAGACCACAAAATATGTATAGACAGTTCAATCGTACTATGGAAACGCTTTCGTGCCAATATGTTTCTTGCGAGTAACTCCTCAGTGCTGGCGCACATTTCAATCGGAAAAGAACCTGGCAGTGCCAGTAAGAAGGCTCCTAGTCTGTCGTACGACGTGGAGGCGCCAGGCGATCTTCCTGGTGACGTAATCGTGTTCTTTACGATCAATCGAAGGATGACCGGGTTGGGCTATGAAACCGCCCTTCGATTACGTTCGGCAGGCAAAGTGCGCCTGCCTCTCTCCACTCAGGGTGCCTCAAAGTGGTAATTCCTTAGGAGTTCCTCCACAGCGCCGCGGCGCCCTTCTTTCCCGAGGGAACTGTCGTTGCGAGGAGGGCGTTCTGTCATCCCGCTGTTAAGGAAGGATATGGCAAAATTAGGCGTCAGCGTGGGCAATTGCCCACGCTGACGCCTAATTTTGCCTGAAACTCTGGTTATTACATGAGAAATAGACGCGCTATCCCAAAATAAAAGACGCCCGTGAGACGCGCGTCGAGATTGCCCCATGCCAAAATATGGACTGGAGTACTCTGAATACTCCGGTCCTTTCTGTTTCCCCGGCAATCCCAGGAGCATTCTGATTTGGAAGCTTTTGAAGAGCTTTTTTCAGAAGAAGACCCCCCGCCAAACGCCAGCCAGGCGTTCATCGTCCGGATCTGGTCGGAAACCAGCGGTCCCGGCGGCCAATCTGCCAGCCTGCGCGGTTCGATCCAGACCGTGGGGACCAACCGGCGGCTCTATTTTTACGATCTCGGCGCCATCCGGCGCTTCATTGAAGAGAACCTGCCCCTGAACGGCGACCGGCCGCGCAGCTGGTGGCAGGCCCTGCTTCACAAACTCCACCTCCATGCCTGAGCTGCATTCACCCGATCAACCGGACCTGAACCGGCGCCATCTCCAGGCCGAATTGGCCCGCCTGGATGTGCGCCTGCGGGCCGAAATCAGCCGCTGGCGGCTGGCCGGTCAGGACCCCGGCGATGATTTTCGCGGCCTGTATGTGTCCGATGAAGCCGCCCAGGCCCTGCTGGACCGGCCTTTCGGTTCGGATTGGGGCAGCGGCATACAGCTCCCGCAGGTTGAACAGGAGCTGTTCCAGGCCGGCCTGCGCCGGGCCGAGGACACGATTGAAGAACTGCGCCAGGAAGCCAAACGCTGCGGACAGACCCTGCGGCTGGACCGGCTGGCAGAGAGCTTCAGCCTGGACGAGTTCGAGCGCCAGGTGCTGCTGATCTGCCTGGCCCCGGCCCTCGACCTGCGCTACGAGCGCATTTACGGCTACCTGCAGGACGACATCACCCGCCGCCAGCCCGGGTTGAACCTGGTTCTCAACCTGCTTTGCCCGCCCGGGACTGAACGAATGGCGGGCCTGAACTCGCTTCATGGCCGGGAGCCGCCTGCTGGCCGCCCGGTTGGTCGAAAGCCTGCCGGACAGCGCCCGTCCGGCCAATGGTCCGCTGTCCGGGTCGCTGGCCATCGATGAGACCCTAATCGCCTACCTGCTCGGCCAGGAGCGCCTGCACCCCCGACTGGAAGGCCGGGCCGCGCTGGAACATCCCGCTGAGAACGCCAGGGACCGCTTGCTGGCGACCCGTTTTTGGGATGAACTGCCGGACCCGCAGCCGGAAAGCCCGGCGCTGGCCTTGTGGGGGCCGGATCAGGCCAGCCAGGCTGCCGCGGCCCGCCGCCTGGCCGCGGCCCTGGGGCTACCCTTGCTGCGTCTGGATCTTGAACCCCTGCCGGACGATCCCCAGGAAGCGTTCGAACTGCTCGAGCTGGCCATCCGCGACGCCCGCTTGTATGGGGCCGCGCTGCAGGTGCAGAACTGGCAGGCCTGCCTGAGCGACAGCCACCCGCCGGCAGCCTGGCTGCTGGCCCTCGACCGCCAGCCCTTGCCAGTCATCCTGTCGGGGACGGAGCCCTGGCTGCCGGACGGCGCCCGCCGTGGTCGCCTGTTGTGGTTCGAGTTCCCAATTCCCGGCTATGCGCAGCGCATGGCCATCTGGCAGTTCGCCCTGGAAGAGGTCGCCTCCATCCCCCCAGGCGAGCTCGAGCAGCTGGCCGGGCAATTCCTGCTGACCAGCGGCCAGATCTTCAACGCCGCGGCCTCCGCCCGGGACCAGGCTCACCAGGCCGGCCGCGACCTGCAGGCCCGCGATCTGTTCGCCGCCGCCCGGGATCACTCCAACCCGCGCCTGTCCAGCCTGGCCCGTAAAATCCGTGCCGCGCTACGACTGGGATGACATAGTCCTGCCGCGCGACCAGCGCGAGCTGCTCAACGAGCTGATCAACACCGTCCGGTCGCGTTCCCAGGTGCTCGAAACCTGGGGCCTGGGCCGCAAGCTGGTCGCCAGCCAGGGCGTCACCGCCCTGTTCGCCGGGCCGCCCGGCACCGGCAAAACCATGGCCGCCGAGGTGATTGCCCGCGAGCTCAGCCTGGACCTGTATAAGATCGACCTGTCCTCGGTCGTGAGCAAGTACATCGGCGAGACCGAGAAGAACCTGGAACGGATCTTCGATGAAGCCGCCGCCTCGAACGCGATCCTGTTCTTCGACGAGGCCGACGCCCTGTTCGGCAAGCGCTCCGAGGTGCGCGATTCTCACGATCGCTATGCGAATATCGAGATCAGCTACCTGCTGCAGCGCATGGAGGCTTACGACGGGGTCACCATCCTGGCCACCAACCTGCGCGCCAACCTGGACGAAGCCTTCACCCGCCGGCTGCAGTTTGCGGTCGATTTCCCCTTCCCGGACGAAAACGACCGCCTGCGGATCTGGCAGGCCCTGTTCCCGCCCGATCTGCCGCGCGCCCGAGAGCTCGACCTGCCTTTGCTGGCCCGGCGCTTCAAGCTGGCCGGCGGCAATATCCGCAACATCCTGGTCAGCGCCGCCTACCTGGCCGCCGCCGATGGCGGGCGGGTCGATATGAGCCACCTGCTGCATGGCACTCGCCGCGAGCTCCAGAAGATGGGCCGCCTGATCGCCGACGAGGATCTGAATGACTGGTAATGTGAGTAATTTGACAGAATCCCATTAAAAACATCTCCGAATGTTAGGTGTGTGTGGCAGGCGGTTGCCTGCCACACACACCTAACATTCGGGTACCTCTTATTAATCAAAGTAATCTGAGATAAAGACGGATGGAAAAACAAGGCCAGACCCGCGAAAACCAGAACCAAAAACGGCCCAAGCCGGCCGAACCGGCCGGCGCGCCAGCCGCGTTGGAAGCGGGTGTGGCCCTGGTTGGTTTCGACCAGGCCCTGGCCGGCAGCGGGCGCTCTGGCGAGCGCCCAGGTGACCGGCAGCCAGAGCGTCAGAGCGCCCACCTGGCCGACCGGCGGCTCCTGCCGATCCAGCGGGCCGCCCTGGCCAGCCGGATTGGCCGCCGGCAGGGTAACCGCCACCTCCAAAAAACGCTGGCCAACCTGGGCCAACCCGCCCGATCGCCGGTCGCGATCCAGCGCCAGGATGATGGCCAAGACGAGCCCACCCCCGAGCAAAAAGCCGCCGCACTGGCCGCCGCCACAGCGGCCGAATCCCAGGCCGGGCAGTCGGCCCAGCAAGCCAAATCGGAAACCAGCCAGTCGAAAGCGGCCGGCAAAGTCGAAAAACAGACCGGCCAGAGCGCCAAACAGAAAGCCAGCCAGGCCAAAGCCGCCGCCAAGGCGGCCAAGGCCAGGACCCGGGGCGGCAAACAGAAATCCCGGCCAGGCGCCCGCCCGGGCAAAGCCAGGCCAACCGCCGCAGCAGCCCGCCCGGCCGGCGGCGCGGGCAAAGCCGGCCTGGAGCAGGCCCCGGCCTCGCCGGAAGAGGACCCCGCCTTCCAGCAGGTGGTCGCCAAGGTCAAGGGGGCCGGGCGCCGTTCGAAAAAACACGCCCCGGCCGGCAAAAAAGCGGCCGAAGCCCAGGCCGCCGCCCAGGTCCCGGCCAGGGAGACCTCCGCCCGAGCCCAGGCCCACCAGGCCGGAGCGATGGAAGCCGCCCCCGCCCCCGGGTTCGACGGCGCCGCTTTCAAAGCCGCCCTGATGGCCCGCATCGCCGCCATGGCCCCCAAAACTACAGCCGAAGCCGACAATTTCAAAAGCAGCAACAAGCTCTCCAGCGTCAAGAGCCAGATGACCGCCAAAGCCGGCCAGGCCGCCAAAAACGCCAAGGAGCCCACGGATTCAGCCGCCAAACAGGCCCCGGACAGCAGCGCAGTGCCGGTCCGTCCGGCCAGCCCGTTGCCGCCCGCCAACCCCGGGCCGGCGGCTCACATCCCCGGGGCAGCCAAAGCCGCGCCCAAGCCCAAGACGGCCGCCGAGGTCGAAAAACCGCTCCAGGAGAACGCCCGCTCGCTCGACCAGCAGATGCAGGATGCCGACATCAGCGAAGAACAGCTGGCCAATTCGAACGAGCCGGAGTTCCAGCAGGCCCTGGAAGCCAAAAAAGATGCCAAAACCCAGGCTCAAACCGGGCCGCAGGCCTACCGCCAGGCCGAAAAGGAAACTCTCGGCCAGGCTCAGGCCGAGGCCAGTGGTTTGGCCAGGGAAAAGACCCAGGGCATGCACGCCGACCGGGCAGCCATGCTGGCCCAGGTCGGCGGCCAGCAAAGCGCCGCCAAGTCCAAGGACGAGCAGGAACGCCAGCGGGTCGGCGCCGAGATCAACACCATTTACGAGGGGACCAAGACCAAGGTTGAGTCGATCCTGTCAGGCCTGGATGGCAAGGTGAGCGCCACCTTCGACCGGGGCGCGGCCGAGGCCAAGCAGGCTTTCGAAGATTACGTCGACGCCCGGGTGGAAGCTTACAAGCAGCGCCGCTACGGCGGCTGGTTCGGCTGGGCCCGCTGGGCCAAGGACAAGCTGCTGGGGATGCCGTCCGAGGTCAACAGCATCTACCAGCGCGGCCGCCAGCTCTTCATCGCCAAGATGGACGCGGTCATCGATAACGTGGTGGCCATGATCGGGGCCGGGCTGTCGCAGGCCAAGGCCGAGATCGCGGCCGGCAAGAAACGCATCCAGGACTACCTGGCCGGGCTGCCGGAAAATTTGCAGGAGTATGGCCAGCAGGCTGCCAAGGACATCCAGGATAAGTTCAGCGCGCTCGAATCCCAGGTGGACAGCAAGCAGAACGAATTGATCGACACCCTGGCCAGCAAGTACAACCAGGCCCTGTCAGCCGTGGACGCCCGCATCGAAGCCCTGAAGGCCGCCAACCAGGGCCTGGTCCAGAAAGCATTCAACGCCATTGCCGGGGTGATTCGCACCATCCTGAAGCTGAAGTCGATGCTGACCTCGGTGCTGGCCAAAGCGGCTGGCGTGGTCGGCAAGATCATCAAGGATCCGATCGGCTTCCTGGGCAACCTGATCAGCGGGCTCAAGCAGGGTTTCAGCAATTTCGTAGGCAATATCGGCAGCCACCTGAAAACCGGCCTGATCGGCTGGCTGACCGGGGCCCTGGGCGAGGCCGGCATCCAGCTCCCGCAGGACCCCTTCAGCCTGAAGGGCATTTTCAGCCTGGTGACCCAGATCCTGGGCGTCACCTGGGCCCATATCCGGGCCAAGGCGGTCAAGCTGCTGGGCGAGCCGGTGGTGGCCGCCCTCGAAAAAGGCTTCGAGCTGTTCCAGATCCTGATCAACGAGGGGCCGGCCGGCCTGTGGCGTCTGCTGATGGATAAACTGGCCAGCCTGAAAGACATGGTGATCGAGGAGATCAAAGGCATGGTCATCACCGAGGTGATCAAAGCCGGGGTTAAGTGGATCCTGGGCCTGCTCAACCCGGCCGGGGCGCTGATCAAAGCCGCCATGGCCATCTACGACATCGTCTCGTTTTTCATCGAGCGCGGCAGCCAGGTGATCGAATTGATGAACGCCGTGATCGAATCGGTGACTGCCATCGCCGGGGGCGCCATCGGCGGGGCCGCCCGGCTGGTCGAAAACGCCCTGGCCAAAGCCCTGCCGGTTGTGATCGGCTTCCTGGCCAATTTGCTCGGCCTGGGCGGGCTGGCCAAGCGGGTCCAATCCATCATCGACCAAAGTGCGCGGCAAAGTCGACCAGGCGATCGACTGGGTGCTGGACAAGGCCCGCAAAGCGGCCGGCCCGCTGCTGGCTAAACTCGGCCTGGGCCGGGATGGCAAACCTCAGCCCGGGGCTTCCAAAGCCAAAGCCGATCAGAAAGTTACGCTCGAAGATACCAGGAAAGCCGAACATGGCGCTTTCACGGCCGAGGATCGCAAGGCCGGGCTGGCCGCGTTCGCCCGGGAAGAGCGCGCCTACGTCAAAGACGGCAAGATCAATCGGGGCGACGCCAACAAAGTGGCCGGCAAGGTCCGCCAGAAGCACCCGGTGTTCCAATCGATCAACGTGATCGACGGCAAGGACAGCTGGAACTACCAGTACATTTTCAAGGCCGAGGCGGTCGATACCCCGACCCAAAAAGCAGAAGGCGGCCTGGTCGACGCCTCGTCGATCCGTAAATACCGGCCTGGCTGGCGCAAAAGCATCAAAACGGAATTCGCGGCCATGTACCCGGAACTGCACCAGAAGCAGCGCGACAACCTGATCGCCGGGTTCGAACGCCGCCACATCACGTCCTACGACCAGATCAAGACTGACATCCTGAACATGGTGGATGGCAAGCCTTACCAGGAAGCGATCGCCATCCTGGGCAATAAAGGCTACCCGCCGGCCAAAGAGACCAACGCCAGCATCCTGGCGGCCGTCAAGCAATACCTGCGGGACAAATTCAACGATGTTTCCAACGTCTTCGTGGGTGGTTCGGCCGAGAACCAGGCCCGCGGCCGGCAGATGGGCGCCGCCAAGCAGGCCATGAAAGACGCCCGTGCCCGCGGCGATGAGGCCGCCTTCCAGCAGGCGTACGAATCCTATCGCCAGCAGGCATTCGACCCGGAGCCGATCGATTATTTCTACGACAAATACAAACAGGTCCGGGAACGCGTGTAAGCGCCGTCGCCAGCCAGCCTGCCAGGCAATCCAAACAGGAGCAAATCCATGAGTGAAAAATTGATCCCATCGGAAGGTAAAAAGGGTAAAGTCCAGCCTCCCCAGAACAAGCCGCCCGATAAAAAACCGGACGAGGGTCCCGGCCCGGCCAACCCGCTCACCGATCTGCAGCAGCAAGTCGGCAACCGGGCCGTCCAACGCCTGATCGCCCAGCGCCAGGCCGGCCCGGCTGAAACGGATGAAGCCACCACAGACGAGATCGACCAGATGCGCGGTACGGGCCAGTCCCTGGACGGTTCCGTGCAGCGCGAGCTGGGCGGCAAGATGGGCGCCGATTTCAGCGGGGTCAACGTGCACACCTCCCCCCAGGCCGACGATCTCAACCAGCGCCTGGGCGCCCGGGCCTTCACCACCGGGCAGGATATCTTCTTCCGCCAGGGTGAATACGACCCGAATTCATCCGGCGGCAAAGAACTGCTGGCCCACGAATTAACCCACGTCGTCCAGCAGGGCAAAGCCGGCGACCAGGAGCCGGCCGCCAAGATGGTGGTCAACCCACCCGACGATGCCTACGAACGCCAGGCCGACGCGGTCGCCAAGCAGGTCACCGGACCGGCCGCAATCCAGGCCCAGGACGAGCGCGAGGAAGAAGTACAGGCCAGCCGCCTGCAGCGCCAGGAGCTGGAAGAAGAGGAATGCAGGTAACTCCAGCGCCAGGAGGAAGAGGAAGAACTCGCCATGCCTAAGGCGATCCAGCGCCAGGAGGAAGAGGAAGAACTCGCCATGCCCAAGGCGATCCAGCGCCAGGAATTGGAAGAAGAGGAATTATTGCAGGGCAAACTCCAGCGCCAGGCGGAAGATGAGGAGGAAGAGGAAGAAATGCCGCAAGCCAAACTCCAGCGCCAGGACGAGGAAGAAGTTAATGCAGGGCAAGCTCCAACGCCAGGATGTTGAAGCGCGCGAAGATCAGGCCTGAGGCAAAGGGATAGCGATGATAGCCGATCTGGACGATACCCTCGAAAAAATCTTGATTAAAGAGATGCCGGTCAAGAACGGCGAGGTGGAGATCAAGTTCGACCAGCCCAAGCGCGAATGGAGCTCGCGCCTCAGCCGCCCGACCGTTAACTTGTTCCTGTACGACCTGCGCGAGAACGTCAGCCTGCGCCAGCACCAGTGGGAGCAGGCAGCCCAGGGCCGCAACGGCGACAATCTCTTTCACCTCAAGCGCTCGCCCTTCCGGGTGGATTGTTTCTACATGATCACCACCTGGGCCAACGACCCGTTGGACGAGCACCGCCTGATGGCCCGCACCCTGCTGGCCCTGTTCCGCTTCCCGATCCTGCCGGTCGACCAGCTGGTCGGGAGCCTGCAGGACCAGCCCTTCGAGATCCAGGCCCAACTGGCCCGCCACGACCGGCTGACCAACCCGGCCGAGGTGTGGGGCTCGCTGGATAACGAGATGCGCCCGAGCGTGTCGTACCTGGTGACCCTGGCGCTCGATCCCTGGAGCGAGATCAGCGGCCCGCTGGTCCGCACCCGCACCCTGCGGACCGGGCTGGCCGACAGGCTGCCCCATTTCAAAACCCTCGAGGCGGAGACCGCCAGCGAGCTGGTGGCTTTCTCGGGGACCGCCTGGGAGAAAGGCAAATCCGGGGTGCCCCGCCCAGGGATCGAGGTGGCCATCAAGGGCACCGGCCTGTTCACCAAGACGGACGCGGCCGGCCGGTACGAGCTCGGCAGCCTGCCGCCGGGCGATTACACCCTGGTAGCCTGGCCCGAAAAAGGCAAGCCGCTCGAGAAAGCCATTTCGCTGCCCCACGGCGATGGCGATTACGATTTTCAGATTTGAGGGATACCTACGAGGAGTATTGGGATGAACGTACACCAGCGGATCTTATGCCGGGCCCCGCCCGACAATCTGTCATTGCGATGGAAGCCCATCGACGTAGGCACCCTGTAGTCGAAGACGGACAGGAAGCCAGTTGCTTTGCTCCGGAGGCATCGCTAGTCGAAGAGGGATTGTCTTTGCCCAAACCGGTCATCCTGTCATTACGTCGGCACAGGACGACCGTCGCTTCACTCAGAAGATGTCTACTCTCATGATGTACGAGCAGCTGGATGACAAGCAGTGAGCTTTTCTTGCAGGCAATTCCTATTACCGGCAGGCGTACCATTAAGCCAAACACAAGATTGGCATGATCAGCAATGAGCGCCAGTCTCGCAAGTTCACCTGGTCGAAGTGTCGTTGCGAGGAGCGGAGCGACAAAGCAATCTCCGTAACTCGTAACGACGGCACAGGAAGCCAATCGCTTCGTCGCAGACAGATTGCTTCGCTGCGCTCGCAAGCACAACCAAGCAGTCCAACAGCAACACCGGCAAACCGGAACCGAATCAACCGCAGCTAGCGGGTCAGGAGAAAGGAAACCATGGCACAAACCTACTTATCCCCCGGGGTCTACGTGGAAGAGGTCGACCGCGGCACCAAGCCGATCGAGGCCGTTGGCACGTCCACGGCGGCTTTCATCGGCATCACGGCCGAGGCCAGCCGCAAGGCGATCGACGCCGCGACGGGTGAACGGGTGGTGGTCGAGGACCGCCTGAACAAGGCCACCCTGATCACCAACTGGACCCAGTTCGTCGAGACCTTCGGCGATTTCACCCCCGGCGCGTACCTGCCGGACGCGGTTTACGGCTACTTCGCCAACGGCGGCGGAGCCTGCTACGTGACCAGCCTGCGCGCCCTGAACGAAGGCGGGGCCGACATGAAAACCGCCGAGGTCACCATCCCATCCTCCGGCAAGGGCAACGCCTTCACGATCAAGGCCAAGGCCGCCGGGCCGGGCGCTAACGGCATGAAGGTCATCGTCAAGATGGCCGGTGAAGACAGCTTCAACCTGAGCGTGGAAGGCGAGACCAAGGCCGGGCTGACGATGAAGAAAGGCGAGAACTACGTCGGCGACGCCAGCTTCGAGCGGGTAGAGATCAGCAGCGCCGGCACCGCCAGCAACCTGCCCACCGAAGGCACCTACACCCTGGAAGGCGGCGGCATGCCGCCTCTGACGGCCAAGGACTTCATCGGCGACGCTACCGAACGGACCGGCCTGGGCGGCCTGGAAGCGATCGACCAGGTTCGCCTTCTGGTCTGCCCGGACGTCATGTCCGGTTACGACGGCTCGGACGGCGAGCGTGAGCGGGTCAAGATGGTCCAGGAGGCCATGATCGCTCACTGCGAGCGCCTGCGCTATCGTTTCGCAGTCCTGGACACCCCGCCCGGCCTGAACGCCCAACAGGCGATCGAATGGCGCAATTACCTCAATTTCGACAGCTCTTACGCCGCCCTGTACTACCCCTGGATCGAGGTCGCCGACCTGAGCGGCAGCGGCAGCACCACCAAGCTGGTCCCGCCCAGCGGGCACATGGTGGGCATCTACAACCGCACCGACGCCGACCGGGGCGTCCACAAAGCCCCGGCTAACGAGAACATCCTGGGCGCGATCAACATCGAGCTGGGCCTCAGCAAAGGCGAGCAGGATCTGCTCAACCCGCTGGGGGTCAACTGCATCCGGGCCTTCCCCGGGCGCGGCATCCGGGTCTGGGGCGCCCGCACCCTGAGCAGCGACGGCTCCTGGCGCTACGTCAACGTCCGGCGGCTGTTCATCATGGTGGAAGCCTCGCTGGACGCCGGCATGCAGTGGGTGGTGTTCGAACCAAACGACAGCACCCTGTGGGCCAAGGTCCGCCGGGACGTGCGCTCCTTCCTGAAAGTTATCTGGCTGGGTGGAGCCCTGTTCGGCAACACCCCGGATGAAGCTTTCTACGTGAAGTGCGACGCCGAGCTCAACCCGCCGGAGGTGCGCGACCTGGGCCAGTTGATCATCGAGGTGGGCATGGCGCCCGTCAAACCGGCGGAATTCGTCATCTTCCGCATCAGCCAGTGGGCCGGCGCCAACGCCGAGGCCTGACAGACATGCTGTCATTGCGAGACCGGCGTCCTTTGCCGGTCGTGGCAATCTACTTGATTACGAAGATTGCTTCGCTGCGCTCGCAATGACAAGTGCGCATGTTGTCATTGCGAGGAGGATACTGTCCGACGAAGCAATCTTCCGCAGCGACGTAATGCGAAGGATGACCGGTTACAGATGAAGATCACTTCGATTACGTTCGATGGAGCAAAGAATGCCCATGTTTCTCCACTGCAGGGTGCCTGACAAGAGTAGGTTCACGCATCAGAATGTCAGTGCTACTCCGAATGACGCTCAGCGTCATAGCCGAATCTCGCAATGACAGATCGACTGGATCCCGGCGCAACTCGCCGACCAAGCACATTGCAGGAGTAAAAGGAGTAAACCATGGCAAACCGTGAAGATCCCCTGACCGGATTTCATTTTGCAGTGGACGTTCAGGGTGTGATCAAAGGCTTTTTCACCGAATGTTCCGGGCTGGGCTCGGAGCACGAGGTGATCGAGCACAAAGTGGTCAACGAGACCGGCCAGGAAGTCATTTTGAAGATCCCCGGCCGGCTGAAATGGGACAACATCACCCTCAAACGCGGCATCACCAGCAACATGGACATCTGGGACTGGCGCAAAGAAGTCACCGACGGCAACGTGGACAGCGCCCGCCGGGACGGCTCGATCGTGATGTACGACCAGACCCTCAAGGAGGTCGCCCGCTGGAATTTCGAGCGGGCCTGGCCCTTGAAAGTCAGCGGTCCGCAGCCCAAGTCCGACAGCAACGAGATCGGCATCGAAGAGCTGACCCTGGCCCACGAGTACATCGAGCGGGTGAGTTAGATTTGGATGAGGCGCGCTGAGTGGAGGAAGGTGGAGCGTTCTTTGCTCCACCGACCGTAATCGAAGCGTGATTTCTCGGCCCAACCCGGCCCCTTCGATTACGGACGTCAAAGGCGGGCAAAAACCGCCCGTACTACGTCCTCCACTCAGGGCGCCTGTTATACACATCAGGAGCATTGCATGAGCCTGCAGACCGAATACGAATTCACCCTGCCGCGCGGTTACCTGGACCGCAATGGCCAGCTGCACCGCCGCGGCCGCATGCGCCTGGCGACCGCCCGGGACGAAATCCGGGCCGCCCAGGATCCACGGGTGGAGCACAGCCCGGCCTATCTGCCGGTGCTGCTGCTCAGCCAGGTGCTGACCGGCCTGGGCGAGCTGCCCTCGGTCACCCCCCAGGTGGTCGAAGGCATGTTCGCGGCCGATCTGGCCTACCTGGAAGACCTGTATCTGCGGCTCAACAGCCACCAGCCGGTGCTGGTCGGGGCGGCCTGCCCTCACTGCGGGACCCAGTTCCAGCTCCAGGTGGCCCCGTTGGAGTAGAAAGAATTGAACCGCCAAGACGCCAAGAACGCTAAGAATACATTTAAACGCGAAGAGAGCGAAGAAATCAAAGGGATCAAAGATTCTTTTGTATGTTTCTTTATAAAATTCTTCGCTAACTTCGATCGCTTCGATAACTTCGCGTTGAAATATTTTTGCTTCGCGCCCTTTGCGTCTTCGCGGTGAAAAAGAGAAAAGGCTATGCCCGTAAAACAAAGCCAATCCAAAAAGAATAGCGGAAAAAAGCTCACCCCCGAGCTGGTCAAAGCCGTCAGCGAGCGGGTGTACGCCCTGCTGCAGGCCGACCTGCGGATCGAACGCGAGCGCGCCCGGCGCTCAAGTAAACGAATTTAATAAGTGCCTAGCGAGATAAGTGATGAACCGCCAAGACGCCAAGAACGCCAAGAAGAAATATATTTATTCTCCTTCGCGCCCTTTGCGTCTTCGCGGTGAAAAATACGTTTGGCAAGTCAGTCTCAAAGTACCATACCAAAACACAGGCCCGGTTATCGGCCTTGAGGAGCCTGAAAGATGCTTGAAGAACAGATCCGAGCCCTGACCAACGCCGCCTTCCGCTTCGTCGTCACCGTGGACGGGATGCCGGCCGGGGCCTTCACCGACTGCACCCTGCCTTCCCTGGAGCTGGAGCTGGAGGAAGTCAAAGAAGGCGGCCTGAATACCTATACGCACCAGCTGCCCGGGCGGCGCAAATCGGCCCGCATCACCCTCAAGAACGGGGTCGGCATCCTCAACCAGCTGCTGCCCTGGTACATCAAGACCATGAACGAGCAGTTCAGCCGCCGGCGGGTGACCATCACCCTGTTCAGCGCCCTGATCATCCCGGTGATGGTCTGGGATATCGAGGACGCTTACCCGGTCAAATGGGTCGGCCCCGACCTGCAAAGCGGTTCCAACAGCGTCGCCATCCAGACCCTCGAGCTGGCCTGCGGCGCCATCAACGTCCTGTAAAAGCCTATGCCTGGAAGATTAAGCCTGCCCAGTCCTCTCCATCGCCGGATCGCCCGGCACGCCAGCCTGGCGACCCTGTTCCGCCAGCCAGCGTCGCCAGACGTTGGCCCGCCAGCGTCGCCAGACGTTGGCCCGCCAGCGTCGCCAGACGTTGGCCCGCGGACCGCGCCGGGCGCAGCCCGCCCGACCGGATCGGCCGGCGGATCGCTGCCGCCCGCCGGGGGCGCCCAACCGGCGCCGGTCAAAGCCCACCTGCTGCCAGCCGAGAGCCGCCTGCCGGAAGCCTATTTGCTGGCGGGCCTGCCCCCGGCCGCTGCCTGGGCGCCGGTCCCGTCCGAACCGGCTGCCCCCGAATACCCAACCGTGACCCAGCCAGAGGCTGCCGGCCCTGCCGCGCCGATCCAGACCGCCCCGGCGGAGGGCGCAACCAGCCGTCCCGCCCCGCAGGCTCCCCCTGCTTTTCAGGCCCAGCCAGCCGCCCCGCCGCAGGCGCCCCCGGCCAGCCAGGTCTCCGGCCCGGCTGACGAGGACCGCAACTGGCGCCGGCTGGAAACCATCTTCCAGCGCCACGCCGAGAAAGCCCAAATGGAATCCGGCGGGGAACCAGCGGAGGGCGCACCTGAACCGCAAACAGACCGGCCCGAGCCAGCTACCCCTGATCCAGGTAACCCGGCGGTCGAACCACAGCCGCGGCAGGCTTCCCAGGCAAACGTAACGATTTCCGCTGCCCCGGCCCCTGAACAACCTGGCCAGGCCCGCATCGAGCCAACCCCCATATTGGATAAGCCCGCCAGTCCGGTCCAACGCCAGCCAGAAGGGTCAGCCACCCGGCCGGCCCAACCCCAGGCTCAAACGGAAGCTGAAACCTCAGCCCCGTCGGAACCGCCGACAACCCCAACCCGCGACCAAACCCGGGCGGACGAGGACGATCAGACCTCGGCGCCCACCCAAAAACTGCCCCTGGAAGCGGTCTGGCCGGTCAAGCGCGCCCCCCAGGCTGGACCCGAACCCCCGGCCGTCCGCCAGCCCGAAATCCGCCCGGACCCGGACCAGGCTCCGCCCACCGTAATCGCCCGCACGCCCGCAGCCCCACCCGCCTCCGAAACCGGCCCGGCCCGGCAGGGCTGGGAGGGCCTGGATCAGGTCAGGCCCGGGCAGGCCAGCGCTTCGTCGATCGACGTGATCCCGCCCCGCCGGCCGCATCCTTTGCGAGCGGCGGCTGCGCCCGGGACGCAAGCGCCTGCTCAAACTGAGGGCCAACCCTCACAGGCAAAGACTGAAACCGCAAACCAGATCCAAACCCAAAAAGAACCTCCCCGACCAACAGGGCCAGAAAATGCCCCGCAGCCCGGCCCGCAGCCCGGCCCAGCGCCCGAGCCGCGCCAGGTCCAGACCGAAATCGGCCCGCTGCCCGAGGACCTGTGGCGTCTGCTGGGTGAAGAGCCCCCTCCAGCGGCGGGAGACACTGCCCCAATGGCCCGCTTCAATACCGAAGCGCCGGCGTCCAGGGCAACCACCCAGCCGGAACGGGTAGAGTCGGCCGTACCTCCGGCGGCACCCGGCGCATTCCAGGCTGCTCCAACCGGCCTGCCCGGGGAAAGTGTGCCGGGCGCCACGGAGACCCCAACCCCGCAACCTGAAGGCCGCCCTGGCCCGGACGCCATCCAGCGCGCCATTGCCGCCGCCGAGAGCCGCCCGGAACCTGCCGGCCCGCAGTCGCCGGCTCCGGAGCGCAAGCCGTTACAGGATGTGCTGCCGCCAGTCCAGCGCCTGCCGGACATCCAGAAGGCCGCTGTGACCATACCGGAAAACCACATCAAGACCGGCTTGGATGAGGCTGGGGCACTCGCCGGGAAGCAGGACGATCAAGACGAGCTGGACCTGGACGAACTGGCCCGCCAGGTTTACGCCCGGGTGCGCCGCCGCCTGGAAATTGAAACCGAGCGCCAGCACCGGCGCGGATAATCGCAAACGAGGGACCGATGCCTAATACCCGCAGTAACCTGGTCGCCGCCCGTATCTACGAGGTCGACGAAGACGGCAACAGCAAAACCGGCGGATTGACCGTCGCCTGCATGTTCAATCCGTTTGAATACACGGTGACCAAGTCCAACACCTACGAAGAGAAGCCCAAGAACGACGCCGACACCCCCCAGGGCGAATTCTTCAAGTCCGGCGCCCAAACCCTGCAGCTGGACCTGATCTTCGACAGCTACGAAAGCGGCGATGATATCAGCCAGGTGACCAACAAGCTGTGGAAGTTCATGATGACCAAGACCAAGCCCGAAAGCAGCCAGAACGAGAAGATCTCGCCGCCCCAGGTGGCCTTTGAATGGGGCGTGTTCCGCTTCGTTTCGTACATCACCAGCATGACCCAGAAATTCATCCTGTTCAAGCCCGACGGCACCCCGGTGCGGGCCACCGTCAAGGTCACCTTCACCCAGTACACCGATGTGGATGATTACCCCCGCCAGAATCCGACCTCCGGCGGCGGGCCGATCCAACGGGTCTGGCGGGTGGTGGCCGGCGACCGGCTGGATACCATCGCCGCCCAGGTGTACCGGGACGCCACCAAGTGGCGCCTGATCGCCGACCAGAACGGGATCGTCAATCCCCTGGCCCTGCGCCCCGGGATGCAGCTTAGGATACCGATGGATTGATATGATGTTGAAGGTTCTGTACCCCATTACCGAATCCAGGCGAAAAATGGTTTCGTCGCCGGCGAAGCCAGCGACGAAACCATTTTTCGCTATATTTCCCCCCTTCCCTGAGGGAAGGGGGGCCAGGGGGGATGGGCAAACTGCCTGCCGGGCAGGACGGAGGCAAATGACTCATGCCTAAAGCCGCCAGCCTCGTCAGCAAAATCTACATCCTCCTGGACGGAACCGAAGTCAGCCGGACGGTGATGCAGCAGATCGAATCGCTGACCGTCAGCCAGCACAGCCACCTGCCGGACCTGTTCTCGATCACCTTCAACGACCCGGAGTTGGAATTGCTGGATAAGGGGCCCTTCGATCTCACCAAGACGATCGAGATCAAGGCCTCGGATGCCAGCGATGAGAAAATCAGCCTGATCAAAGGCGAGATCACCGCCCTGGAGCCCTCCTTCCAGGAGGGCATGCTCGCCCAGCTGGTGGTGCGCGGCTACGATAAATCCCACCGGCTGTTCCGCGAAACCCGCAGCCAGGCGTACCTGAACAAAAAAGATTCCGACCTGGCCAGCGAGATCGCCCAGAACGCCGGGCTGCAGGCCCAGGTCGACGCCACCAGCACGGTATACGATCACATCTTCCAGCACAACCAGACCGACCTGGAATTCCTGATGGACCGGGCCTGGCGGATCGGCTACGAATGCTTCGTCAGCGACGGCAAACTCCATTTTCGCAAGCCGCCCATCCGGCTCGGCGGCCCTCCAGTTGACCTGGGGCCAGGAGCTGTTGAGCTTCCAGCCGCGCATGAACCTGGCCGAACAGGTCGATGAAGTCATCGTGCGCGGCTGGGACGTGGAAAAGAAGGAAGCCATCGTCGGCAAATCCAGCCAGGGCAACCTGTACGCCAAAGTCCAGGAATCCAAAAAAGGGGCCGAATGGGCCCACGATTTCGGACGCGGCCGGCTGGTGATCGTCGACCAACCGGTGATCAGCCAGGCCGAGGCGGATTCGCTGGCCGCCGCCCGCCTGGACGAGATCAGCGGCGCCTTCATCGAGGCCCAGGGGCAGGCATTTCGCATGCCCAAGATCCGGGCCGGCCAGATCGTCGATATTGCCGGGATCGGCGAGCGCTTTTCGGGCGCCTACCTGGTGACCGAAGCCACCCACGAATACAGCGCCGGCGGCCTGACGACCAGCTTCAGCGTGCGGGGCACCCGCACCGGGCTGCTCAGCGAGCAGCTTCACAGCCAGGGCCGTCCCGAAACCTGGCCCGGTCTGGTGGTCGGATTGGTGACCAACGCTGATGATCCCAAGAAATGGGGCCGGGTCAAGCTGAAATTCCCCTGGATGACGGACGACTCGGAGAGCAACTGGGCCCGGGTGATGGGGATCGGCGCCGGGCCGGAGACCGGCCTGTTCGTGCTGCCCGAAGTCGGCGACGAGGTCCTGGTGGCGTTTGCCCACGGGGATTTCAACCAGCCCTACGTCCTGGGCGGCCTGTGGAACGGCAAGGACGAGCTGCCAGCCGAAGCCGCCAACGCCCCCTCCGGGGAAATGCCCAAAGTGCGCACCTGGCACGCCCGCAGCGGGGCCAGGATCGCGATCTACGACACGTCCGACAAGAAGATCGAGATCGTGACCGCCGACGGGCGCTCGATCGTCCTCGACGATCAGAATAAGACCATCACCCTGAAAACCTCCGGGGTCACCCTCGAGCTGAAAGACAGCGCCATCAGCATCGAAAGCCAGAGTGAGGTCAGCCTGAAAGCCCAATCCAACCTCAAGATCGAGGCCAGCGGTAATCTCGATCTGAAGGCCGGTGGCCAGCTCAACATCAAGGGCGCTATGGTGAATATTAATTGATGGCCTCGATCTTAATCCCACGGGTGCTTCCCGTTTCTGTTTCGTCCGGGCCATCGGTAACAAATGTTCGAAGACATAGGTAACACTTTCAGTACAATTCGGGCATATCGTTATCAAGAAAGGAGACCCGCTTTGGAAGGCACTGAAATCTTAAAAGGCGTCGCCGACATCGCCATCGCCTTTATTGGCTTCAGCAGCATCGTAACAGCCCTGCGCAAAGGCAAGGAGCAGCCCTGGAGCTTCCAGGAGCGCATTGGCCTGATTTTACTGGCTTTGCTGACCTTCGGTACCGTGCTGCTGGCCTTTTTGCCATTCCCCCTGTACTACCTGGAACTGGCGGACTGGCAGATCTATTCGATTTCAGCCTGGGTCTTCACGCTGTACAGCCTGGCGATCTTCCTGTTCCTGATCTACCAGAACATGCGCCACGGGCGGACCACCCGGGTGCCCAGGGTCTTCAACCTGTTGTTCGGCCTTTCCCTGGTTGTCCTGGTGGTGATGCTCATGCTGGCGCTGGGCCGCTTCTCGCAGGGTATGCTGGGCGTTTATTTATTGGGTTTATTCTGGCTGCTGGGCGTCGCCTCGGTCCAATTCCTGATCTTCATCTTCTTTGTGGGCGGCGCAACCCTGGAACCGGCCGTCCCGGCCCCCGCGAAACCACGGCCGGGCAGCCAATCGCAAGTTAAAGGGAGCCAGGATGGGTAAACCAGCCGCCAAGCAGGGCGACCAGATCACAGCCGTCGATATGCACATCGTCATGGTGCCCTCCCCGGGCGGGCCGGTGCCGACGCCCCTGCCGCACCCTTTCAATGGGATGCTGAACGGCAGCCTGAGCAGCAACGTGATGATCATGGGCAAGCCGGCCGCCACGGTCGGCAGCACGGCCAGCAACCAGCCGCCTCACCTGCCCACCCCGCCTGGCACCTCCTTTCAGATCCCGCCCAGCAACCAGGGCACGATCATGATGGGCAGCGCCACCGTGATGATCAACGGCAAGCCGGCTGCCCGTATGGGCGACCAGGCCCAGACCTGCGCCGATCCGGCCCCCAACATGGCGGCCAAGGTGATCGCCGCCGGGACAGTATTGATCGGCGGATAGGCGAAAATGGATTGGTGCAGGCACAACCCAGGTAAAAAAGGATAACGACTTATGATGAACCAGGAAATCGTCGGCAGCGGTTGGGCCTTCCCACCGCACATCGATCCGCAGGGAGGCGTGGCCCTGACCAGCAACCGCAACGAGCTCGACCAGGCCATCCAGATCATCCTGACCACCTCGCCCGGCCAGCGGGTGATGCGGCCGACCTTCGGCTGCCGCCTGCACGAGCTGGTCTTTGCGCCCAACAACAGCCACACCACCGCCCAGGCCCGCCGTTACGTGGAGGAAGCCCTGGGCATGTGGGAGCCGCGCATCCGGGTCGAACAGGTCAACGTGCGGCCCGACCCGGACGATACCAGCCGGCTGCTGATCGAGATCGATTACCAGATCAAAAGCACCCACGACCAGCGCAGCCTGGTCTTCCCGTTCTACCTGATCCCTGAAGAGGCAGCATGACGGATTTGCTCATGCCCCAGGATACACATCCCGGCGAAACGATGCATCCATGGGTGCATTGTCCCATGGATGCATCGTTTCGCCATCTTTCTCCCGCCCCCTGGGGGGCGGACCGGGGTGGGGGGAACACTGCTGAAAGCATGAACAGGCGCTCTTCGATCACTCAGAGTGCCTGCTAACGGAGGCATTGAATGGACTTTGCATCAACCTTAACCAAACCCAAACTCGACGACCGCCGCTTTCAGGACATCGTCGACGAAGCCAAGAAGCGCATCCCGCATTACTGCAAGGAGTGGACCGACCACAACGTCAGCGATCCGGGCGTGACCATGCTGGAGCTGTTCGCCTTCATGACCGAAGTCATGCTCTACCGCATGAACCAGGTGCCGGACCTGCACTACATCCGCTTCCTGGAAATGCTGGGCATCCGCCTGCAGGAACCGGTGCCGGCCAAAGCCCCGGTCACCTTCTGGCTGTCGGCCCCGCTCGAGACCGCGGTGGTGATCCCGGCTCACACCGAAGTCGCCAGCACCCAGACCGAAACCGAGGCCTCGATCGTCTTCTCGACCGACCAGGAATTAAATATCTACCCGCCCAAGCTGGCCGCGATCCTCTCCCGGGTGGCCTCCAGCAGCGGCGATAAGAAATCCATGCGCGAGCACAACCAGCGCCGCCTGGAATCGGGCTTCGAAGGGCTGGACATCTTCACCTCGGTCCCCCAGGTGGACGACGCCCTGTATTTCGGCTTCGAAAACGACCTGAGCGGGCATATCCTGGGCTTCGAGTTCGATTTCGATCCGGCCGGCGGCGCCGGGATCGACCCAACCCTGCCGCCGACCATCTGGGAGTTTTCGACCGGCCAGGCCGACCAGCACTGGTCAGCCTGCAAATTGGAGCTCGACACCACCAAGGGCCTCAACAGCGCCGGGCGGATCCGCATCCACCTGCCGGCCGGCGGCAAGTACAAGGTCGGCGGGAACGAGCTGTACTGGGTGCGCCTGCGGGTGCGGGAGATCAGCGAGGCCGAAAAAGCCCAGGGCATGCAGCCGTACGACAAGTCGCCCCGGCTGCGCCAGGTGGCGGTCGCCTCCTGGGGCGGGACGACCTCGGCCACCCACGCCCGCCAGATCCAGCGCGAGTTCCTGGGCCAGAGCGACGGCTCGCCAGGCCAGCGCTTTTTCCTGCAGACCACCCCGATTTTGGCCCGCCAGCCGGACGAGACCTTGCTGGTCCAGGTGGCCGAGCAGCCGCCCCAAACCTGGCAGGAGGTGCCCGATTTCGCCAGCTCGAGCGCCCAGGACCCGCATTTCACCCTGGACAGCATCAGCGGCGAGCTGCGCCTGGGGCCGGCGGTGCGCCAGCCGGACGGGACCATCAAGCTCTACGGGGCGGTCCCGCCGCGCGGCGCCAACCTGATCTTCGAGCGCTACCGCTCGGGCGGCGGGCAGGAGGGCAACGTCCAGGCCGGGATCATCAACACCCTCAAGACCGCCATCCCCTTCATCGCCCGGGTCAGCAACCTGCAGCCGGCCTGGGGTGGGATGGACGCCGAGAGCCTGGAGGCGGCCGCCATGCGGGCCCCGGCCATGCTGCGCTCGCGCGAGCGGGCCGTCAGCGAGTCCGATTTCGAATTCCTGGCCCGCCAGGCCCTCCCGGCCGCGATCGGGCGGGTCAAATGCCTGCAGCCGCGCCCCGCCGATGCCGGGCGGGTGGCGCCGGGCCAGATCTACGTGCTGGTGATCCCGCGTCTCAACCGGCCAGCCGGGTTCCTGGATCCGGATGAGCTCCAGCTGCGGCCCGAGGACGTCGCCCGCCTGAACGAGTACCTGGATGAGCGCCGCCTGCTGACCACCCGCCTGGATATCCGCCCGCCAGCCTATTACTGGATCGCCGCCCAGGTGCGCCTGCGAGCCGCCCCCGGCGCCGACCGGGCCCAGGTGGAGGCGGACGTGCTCGAGCGCCTGTACCGCTTCATCAACCCCCTGACCGGCGGCCAGGACGGCAAAGGCTGGACCTTTGGGCGCGACCTGTTCGTCTCAGATATCTACCAGTGCCTGCAGGGGCTGCCCAACGTGCAGTTCATCCGCAGCGTGGAGATGTTCAATGCCCGCCCGGGCGGCGAGCCCCAGGGCGACCCGCAGGAATTTTTGGAGCTGGTCGCCCACGGCGTGGTGGCTTCCGGGCGGCATTCTGTGGAGTTTGTGTGACATTCTTACGAGGTATGCTGAAAAATGGCGTTCCGCTGGCGAACGCCAGCGGAACGCCATTTTTCAGCGAAATTCTCCCCCATCCCGGGTGCGCAGCACCCAGGGAAGGGGGTTGGGGGGCTGGGCAATGCTGCTCACGCCAGTTGCTATTTTCAGGATTGCAAAAGAGGACAGAGGTAGATGCCTGATCAAAATTTTCGCCTGAACATCACCGGCCCGGAGGGCAGCCGCCAGCAGGAGCTGAGCGCCGGCCTGCTAACCATCGGCCGCCAGGTCGGAAACGACCTGCTGCTGGACAACGCCCAGGTTTCCCGCAGCCACGCCCGGATCGCCTGCACCCAGGCCAGCTGCCAGATTACCGACCTGGACAGCTCCAACGGCACCTATCTCAACGGGGAAAAACTGGCCCCCCAGGTGCCGGTCGATCTGAACCCGGGCGACATCCTGCGGATCGGCCCGTTCGAGCTGGCCTTCGAAGCTTACGAAGCCCCCCGGCCCGAGCCGGTCGAGGCGGCTGAACCCGAGCCCCGGCCGGAAGAACCTTCCAGCCAGCCTGAGGCTCAAGAACAGCCGGAGGCTCAAGCGCAACCTGAGGCTAAAAAGCAGCCCGAGCCCCAACCCGCAGCCGGGAAGCAACCCGCCCGTGAGAAGTCCCGGGCTCAAAAAGCGCCGCCCCCCGGACGGACCCCACCGCCGCCTCCACCGGCCGCGGCCGCGCCCAGGCCGGACCCGAGCGAGCTGGTGCCCCCCGGCCTCAGCCTGCGCTCCCAGCGCCTGATCCATTACCTGCCGGGCATTTACCAGACCGATTTCATGGAGCGCTTCCTGGGCATCTTCGAGGCCATCCTGACCCCGATCGAGTGGACGGTCGACAACTTCGACCTGTTCCTCAGCCCGGCCAGCGCCCCGGCCGAATTCCTGGGCTGGCTGGGCAACTGGTACCAGGCCAGCTTCGACAGCACCTGGAGCGAGAGCCAGCGCCGCCAACTGCTGGCCGACGCCCACCGGATTTACGCCCGGCGCGGCACCCGCTGGGCCCTGTCACGGGTATTGGAAATTTATACCGGCGCCGTCCCGGAAATCAATGACCTGGATGAAAACCTGGAGCCGTTTACGTTTAAAGTCCATATTCCAATCAGGCAGAGCGAGACCCACCCGAAACTGGTCGAAGCCCTGATTGACGCCCACAAGCCAGCCCACACCACTTACCAGGTAAGTTATGGTTAGCACGTCGCAATGGGATGTCATCAGGGCGGATGCCCTGATGACATCCCATTGCGACCATTTCACGATCCAGGAGTACAACCTTGGAAGAATTGATCGGACAAACCCTTAATCGTTACAAACTGACGGCCCTGTTAGGCCAGGGCGGCATGGGTGCGGTCTTCAAAGCCTATGACCTGACCCTGCAGCGCGAGGTGGCGGTTAAAATCATGCACCCTCACATCGCCAGCCAGCCCGACTTCCAGGAGCGCTTCCTGCAAGAGGCCCGTACCGCTGCCCGTCTGAACCATCCCGGGATCGTCGAAGTCCACGATTTCGGGCAGGACCGCTCGCTGCTCTACATCGTGATGGAATTCATCCCCGGCAGCAATCTGGGCCAGATGCTGCACGACCTGCGGGATGAAAAGCAGTGGATTTTACTGGAAGAGGCGATCGAGCTGGTCCGCCAGGTATCGCTGACCCTGGCCTACGCCCACAAAGCCGGGGTGCTGCACCGCGATATCAAGCCCGACAATATCATGCTGCGCCCGACCCCCACGCCAAAGCTGCCTTACCAGCCGGTGATCACCGACCTGGGCCTGGCCAAGCTGACCGAGGGGCTGGCCATCACCCAGGACGGCACCTCGATGGGCACGCCGGCTTATATGTCGCCCGAACAGGCCCTGGGCGAGCATACCGACGCCCGCAGCGATGTCTATTCTTTGGGGGTGTTGCTATTCCAGCTGGTCACCACCCGCCTGCCGTTCCCGGCCAGCACCCTGACCGAGGCGATCCGCTACCACACCAGGGAAGCCCCGCCCCTGCCCACCAGCCTGCGGTCCAACCTGCCGGATGGGCTCGAGGCGATCATCCTGCGGGCCATGGCGAAGAATCCGGCCGAGCGCTACCCGGACGCCGACGAGCTGGCGGCCGCCCTGGGAAAGATCGAAGTCCGGCAGCAGCCGGTCGCCACCGAGACCGTGCCGGCCCAGCCGGTCAGCCTGATGACCCGCTACGAACTCAGCCTGGTGGACGAGCGCGGCCCGTCGGTGATGGCCGGTTTCGCCCAGCCTTCCCGCCCCAACCGTGACCAGATCCAGGTCCAACTGCCAGACGGCAAGACCCGCTCCATCCCGCTCAAAGACGGCCTGACGATCGGCCGGGAGCCAGACAATGACCTGGTCCTGGAGGATATCAAGGCCTCCCGCCACCACGCCCGGATCGAATTCGACGGCCAGCAAGCCCGCATCGTGGACCTGAAAAGCTCCAACGGCACCTACCTGGGCAACGTGCGCCTGCTGCCGGATGTGCCCGAACCCTGGCCGATGGAAAAACCCCTGCGGATTGGCGATACCTGGCTGCGCCTGATCCTGGGCAGCCAGTTCAAGCCGCAACCTTCCCAGGCGCGCCCCCAGGCTGGTTCGGTGGCCGTCTCGATGGGGGCCAGCCGGATGAGCTCCCAATCCGGGCAGGGCCGGGTCGGGATTGCCATGGACGAGGGCGAACTTAAAGTCGAGCCAGGAGGCGTCATCAGCCCGTCACTGACCCTGATCAACCAGGGTCCGGTGGTCGATCATTTCAAGGTCGACGTGCAGGGCATCCCGGGCGGATGGGTCACCGCACCACCAGCTTTGCAGCTGCTGCCGGGCGACAGCCAGCAGGTCACCCTGACCATCCGGCCGCCGCGCAGCTCTCAAAGCCAGGCCGGCCGCTACCCGATCGCCATCCGGGTCGCCAGCCGGGTGGCGCCCGACCAGACGGCCGAACTGCGCACCAGCCTGACCCTGGGCAGCTTCTCCCAGTTCAGCGCTGAACTGGCCCCCCAGAAAATCAAGACCGGTCAGCCAGGCCGGGTGACGGTCAGCAACCAGGGCAACAGCCCCGAAACCTTCCACCTGAGCTTCAGCGACCGGGCCAACGAGCTCGAATTCCAGCCGGCCCAGGCCGAACTGCAGGTCCCGCCCGGCCAGAGCGGGTCGGCCGCCTACAGCGCCCGGTTACGCCAGCGGCGCTGGATCGGCTCGCAAAAAAGCCATGCCTTCAGCGCCAAGGTCGCTTTGGACCAGGATGCCCGCAACTTACCGGGCGAGATCGTCAGCCAGGCCCTGATCCCGCCCTGGGTGATTCCCCTGCTTTCGGCCTTGTGCCTGCTGCTGCTGGCTGTCGGAGGGTTCATCTTTTCAAGCGCCAGCCGCCAGGCGAATAACGCCACCCAGACCGCCCAAGCCGAGCTGACCATGGTAGCCGAGCTGGTGAAGTCCACCGCCGCCGCCCAGACGGAAGAAGCCCGGGCGATCGTCAACGCCAACAGCGCCACCCAGCAGGCCGCCACCGCCACCGCCGTATGGAAAACCCAGGATGACGACCGGGACGGCCTGACCAACGGGGAAGAGCTGCAGCTGGGCACCCTGCCCGGGGTGCGCGATACCGACCAGGACGGGCTCAGCGACGGGGACGAGGTCACCCGCGGCACCGATCCACTGGACGATGACACCGACAACGACGGCCTGAAAGACGGCGACGAGGTCAGCCGCGGCCTGGATCCGCTCAACCCGGACACCGACGGGGACGGCATCCCGGATGCCCGCGATCCCGACCCCGGCCGCGCCCCGACCGCCACTCCCACGGCAACCCCCATGCCCAGTATGACCCCCACGCCCACCGAGACCCCCAAAGCGACCGAGATCGGCGGCGGCGCCGGCTACCTGGCTTTCTATTCCAACCAGGATGGCAATAACAATATTTACCGCCTCGACCTGGCCGATGGGCGCATCACCAACCTGACCGCCAACAACGGCGACAACAGCAACCCGTCGGTTGACCTGATCGGCTCGCGGATCGCGTATGTCTCCAGCCGCGGCGGGAATACCAACATCTACGTGATGCGCTCGGACGGCAGCAGCCAGACCCGGGTAACCCAGGGCAAAGGGCCGGATTACGAACCGCATTGGTCCCCGAACAACAAGGCCATCGCCTTCACCTCTTACCGGGATGGCAACGGCGAGATCTACACCGTCAACGCCAACGGTAACGCCCTGCAAAACCTGACCAACAGCCCGGCCCAGGACAGCAGCCCCACCTGGTCGCCGGATGGCTCGCAAATCGCCTTCCTCTCCGACCGTTCCGGGGACGTCAATATTTATATTATGAACGCCGACGGCTCGAACGTGCGCCAGATCACCAATTCCTTCGCCGGGACGAACCTGGACTGGTCGCCGGACGGTCAGACCCTGATCTTCCAGACCGGCGATACCAGCTCGGGCTCGCTGGATATCTACCGCATTAACATCGATGGCACCGGACTGGCCAATATCACCGGCAATGTCACTGTGCGCAACCAGTCCACTCGCAGCAACGAATTCGACCCGGCCTGGCGCCCGGATGGCAAGCAGATCGCCTTCGAGACCGACCTGGAAGGCAATAATTACGCCATCTATGCCATCAACCCGGATGGCTCCGGGCTGACCCGGCTGACCAACCTGCCGGGCAACGAATATGGACCGGATTGGTAATGCGTGGATTTTTCGCCCATCCCCCTGCCCCCTTCCCCCGGGAAGGGGGAAAAATAAGGCGAAATTGGATGTTTGCGGGGAGACCTCCCGCAAACATCCAATTTCGCCCTGACCGCGTGAATGCTTACGGAGAATGCGCATGGCCGAAGAACTGATCGGAAAAACGCTGGATCGCTACCAGATCATCAGCCTGCTGGGGGAAGGCGGGATGGGGGCGGTGCTGAAAGCCCACGACGTCACCCTGCAGCGCGACGTGGCCATCAAGATCATGCATCCCCACTTCGCCCGGAGACCGGATTTCCAGGAGCGCTTCCTGCAGGAAGCCCGCACCGCCGCCCACCTGGACCACCCCGGGATCGTCAAAGTTTACGATTTTGGCCGCCAGCAGCAATACCTTTACATTGTGATGGAATTCCTGCGCGGCGATAACCTGCGCAAAATGCTCCAGGACCTGCGGGCCAACAAGAAATGGATCGTGCTGCCGGAGGCCCTGCAGATCATCCGCCAGGTGGCTCTGGCCCTGGCTTACGCCCACAACCAGGGCGTGCTGCACCGCGATATCAAGCCCGACAATATTATGATCAAGCCGGATACCACCAACGGGCTGCCCTACCGCCCGGTGCTGACCGACCTGGGCCTGGCCAAGCTGGCCGGCGGCGGGATGGTCACCCAGGAAGGCACCTCGATGGGCACCCCGGCCTATATGTCGCCCGAACAGGCCCTCGGCCAGGAGACCGACGCCCGCAGCGACGTGTATTCGCTCGGCATCCTGCTGTTCGAGCTGGCTACCAGCCGGCTGCCCTTCCCGGCCAAGACCCTGACCGACGCCATCCAGTACCACACCCGCACCGACCCGCCGGCCCCTCGCAGCCTGCGGCCCGACCTGCCCGTTGAGCTGGAGCAGATTATCCTCAAGGCCATCGCCAAGGCGCCGGACGACCGCTACCCGGAAGCCGACGAGCTGGCCAAAGCGCTCGAACGGGTAATCGCCTCGCTGGGAACGGCCGGGACCGAGATCGTTGGCGACCCCACCGCCCTGGAAGGCGCGGTCAGCCTGGTGACCCAGTACCAGCAAAGCCTGCTGGCCGCCCGCGGCCCTTCCAATCTGGCAGATTTCAGCCCGCCAGCCGAGCGCAGCGGAGAAGGCTCGCCAGACCGCATCCAGGTGCTGGCCCAGGACCGCACCACCACCACGGTCAATTTCAAAGCCGGCGGGATGAGCGTCGGCCGCGACCCGGACAACGACCTGCCCCTGAACGACAAACTTGTCTCCCGCCATCACGCCCGGATCGAATACGACGGCCAGAATTACCGCATCGTGGACCTGAACAGCTCCAACGGCACCTTCCTGGGCGAGACCCGCCTGCTGCCGGGCGTACCGGAGCCCTGGCCGGCCGATCAGGCTGTGCGGATGGGCAACCATTGGCTGCGGCTGCTGCGCGCCCAGGCCCCCGCCCAAACCGGGCTGCGGCGGCCAGACGGCACCATGGTCGATTTAAGCCAGCTCTCCCAGAGCGCCGGGCAGGGCCGGGTGGGCGTCTTTGTGGAGGATATGCAGTTCGTGATCCAGCCGGGCAGCAGCCTGACCACGAAACTCGTGCTGCTCAACCAGGGGCCGGTCGTCGATCACTTCCGGATCAGCGTCCAGGGCATTCCCCCCAGCTGGGTGACCGGCGCGCCGCCGACCGTGCGCCTGATGCCCGGCGAGCAGCAGGAAGTTTCCCTGACCCTTAAACCAGCCCGCAGCTCCAAGCACCGGGCCGGGCGCTATCCCATCACCCTGCAGGTCAGCAGCCAGGATGCTCCGGCGGAAACAGCCGAAGTGCGCCTGACCTTGACCCTGGGCTCCTATTCCCAATTCAACACGGAGCTGTTCCCTCAAAAAATTGCTGCCGGTCAGACCGGGCGAATCAGCGTCCACAACCAGGGCAACACCCAGGAGACCTTCAATCTGCAGTACCAGGACCGGGCCGGCGAGCTGGCTTTCAAGCCGCCCTCCGAGCAGCTGCGGGTTCAGGAAGGCCAGTCGGCTGCAGCCGAGTTCAAGGCTGCCCCGAAACAGCGCCGCTGGATCGGCGGTTCCCAGACGCACGCCTTCACGGCCCGCATCTCCGTCGCCGGGGGCGAGACCCAGACCCAGACCGGCGAGCTGGTCAGCCGGGCTTTGATCCCCACCTGGGTCATCCCGCTGCTGGCTGTTCTGTGTCTGTGCCTGGCGGGCAGCGCCTACCTGTTCTTCAATGCCCAGATCGACCAGGTCAGCCTCCGCCACCCAAACAGCCGAAGCCGAACTGACCCTGGTGGCCCAAATCGTCAATTCCACCGCTGCGGCCGAGACCGCCACGGCCGAATTCATCGCCGCCGCCAACCAGGCTACCCTGCAGGCGGTCACCGCCACGGCCCAATGGTTAACCCTGGACGACGACGTGGATGGGCTGACCAACCAGCAGGAGATCGAGCTGGGCACCCTGCCCGGTGAGCGCGACACCGACAAGGACGGACTGAGCGACGGCGACGAAGTGGCCCGCGGCACCAATCCCCTGGTGGACGACACCGATGGCGACGGCCTGAAGGACGGCGTAGAAGTCAGCCAGGGCCTCGACCCGCTCAACCCCGACACGGACGGCGACGGCATCCCCGACAACCAGGATATGGCGCCCCTGGCGACCTCCACGGCTACCCCGGATGCAGCCGGGACAGCCCAGGCCGAGCAGGCTGCCCAGGCCACCCAGACGGCCAGCGCCCAGCAGACCGCCCAGGCCATTCAAAACGCCACCGCCCAGGCTCAGGCCACCGCCACCGCCCTGGCGCTCACCCAGACCGCCGCCGCCCAGCGGCGGGTAGCTTACATTTACCAGAATGTCCCGGCGACCGGGGACGAGTTCAAAACCTTGCTGGAGGATAATGGATATATCGTGGACCTGATCGACAAGGATTCGATTTCAGGCACCAATTTCAGCCCCTATGCCCTGCTGATCATCGGCTGGGACACCAGCGAGAGCAGCACATGGGGCACGCCCCAGCAGCTGAACGCCCTCAATGGCAGCGGCCTGCCGGTGATCGCTATGGGCGAGTCCGGCTACGATTACCTGGGCCAGATCGCCATGCTGTCGATTGGCTCGCCAAATGGCTGGCACGGCAGCGGCACCGCGATTGCAGCCGAGAACACCGGCAGCAGTTTCTGGAGCGATCCGTTTAACCTGACAACCAGCGATAATATGGATCTGTATACCTCCGCAGTCAATTACACTGCCATCTATTTACCCGGGCCGATTGCCGGCGTGACCACACTGGGCCGCCAGGCTGGTAACCCGGATCATTATGAAATTCTCAGCCAGGGGCCGTTTATGCTGTGGGGCTTTGAGCTTGGCCCAGGCGCCATGACCGGCACCGGCAAGCGCCTGTTCGTCAACGCGGTCAAGTTCATGCTGCCGTAGGCTAAAAAGGTGTGCTTGGGGAGCATACGCCCCCACGCACACCTTTTTAGCCATTTATTTCTTTCAATGGCTGAAAGAGAGTAAGGATAGCTGTTCGAAAGGTAGACGATGAAAATCCAACGCAAGAAACACCACCCAGCTAAAATAAATAGGTTGCGAAGAGCTCACAAAACGGAGATCGAAGAACAGGAGCGCTCCGCCCGTTCCCGAACCAATCAAACCGACACCGGTCGAAGCGGGGACATCATTTCACTCCAGCACAACCTCGGCAACCGGGCTGTTCAACGGCTGCTGGTCGAACCAACGGCTGGCAAAAACATCCAGTTAGAGCCAACGGTTTTAGGCAAGAAGGTCAATTCGTGATGGCGGGAACAGCGGAGAAAAAGGGTGAATTGCTCGAACAGCTTCTGAGCGGGGAAAAAGATATCGTAGCTTACATGAATGGTATGTGCTACGATATGGCCGCCTACATCCTGTATTTGCGTGGGCTGGTCAAATTCGAGCAACTGAAGTCGACCAGTGCTCAAAACTGGCTGCCCAGTATTTAATTTTGAGAAGAGTGGGACGCTCTGGAAGGGCGGCGAAATCCCTGCCGGCGCCGTGGTGGGTTTCAAGCGCCGGGAAGGAACTCCCAAAGGCCTTTCCCCCTTCTATCATGCCGGGGTCGGCATCGGCGGGACAAGCATCCGAGCCGTCAACGGGGGGAAGCTCGGTGCCAGCTGGAATGACCCTGCGGACATCGCCGCAGTCCTTAAGCAGGAAAGCCCGGGAGTTTACAAGTATGAAGGCCAGGTATCTCAGGTTGAGGTTTGGTATCGGTAGTATGAAAAAGATTAACGAATATCGCCAGCGTGCTCACCTGCAAAATCCGATAACAGTCCTGACGCTGGCCGAATGAGGCTCTATGGCAAATTTAAATGCTGACGACACCACCCCCGTCACCCACGCCCTGGACGAGCTGGGTGTGGCTTATCGCTTATTCAAGCATCCCGGCCCGATCCGCTCGCTGGAGCAGGCCGCCCGCGAGCGCGGCCAGCGGCCCGAGCAGATCGTGCGCAGCATCCTGTTCCGGATGGAAGAGCACGAATTCATCCTGGTGCTGGTGGCCGGGCCGGAGCAGATCGCCTGGCCCAAACTGAGGGCCGCCCTGGGCGTTTCACGCATCACCATGGCCAGCGAAGATGAGGTCCTGGCGGTGACCGGTTACCCGCGCGGGGCGGTCTCGCCTTTCGGGCTGCCCCAGCCGCTGCGTATCCTGGTGGACCCCGGCGTCTGGGAACCGGATGAAATTTCGATCGGTTCGGGCGAGCGCGGCCTGACCGTCATCCTGAGCCAGGCCGACCTGCGCCGGGCGCTCGGACCGCAGGTGGAGACCACGGATTTAATTTGATTGTCGTGGCGCCTTCGCGAGTGGCCCTTAAGGAACTGTCACTGTTGGCAGTGTCTCTGCGAGCCGATCTTTGGCTTGCCGTGAACTTTACGGCCAAGCAATCTTCGTAGCCAATGCGCTGGTCTCTTCAAAGTAGATTGCTTCGTCGGGCAAAGAACGCCCTCCTCGCAACGACAGTTTCCTCGGGAAAGAAGGTCGCCGCGGCGCTGTGGAGGAACTCCAAAGGAACTATAACTCCGATTAGCGAAGCACCCTTCGATTAGGCACCCTGAGTGGAGAGAGGCAGGCGTATTTTGCCTGCCGAACGTAATCGAAGGGCGGTTTCAGTGCTCAACCCGGTCATCCTTCGATTACGTTCGGTGAGCTATAACCGCTCACCTCTCTCCACGGTCGTACAGAACACGACTCAGGATGTATGCTTTCTGGCATTGAGGGGTTCCTTTCCGAGTAAAATGTGCGCTAGCAGCGTGGCTCCACTTATAATGACAGATAAGAAAAGGGACAGTATCCAGAGCGTATTACAGGTTTAACGAGGTGCGAACATGTCCGATACAATTAATGGTTATATCGTCATCGCCGATATCAGCGGCTATACCATGTTCCTGTCGGAATCCGAGCTGGAGCACGCCCAGGCGATCCTGCAATCGCTGCTCGAAATCATGATCCAGCAACACCCACTTGCCGTTGATTATCTCGCGCCTGGAAGGGCGATGCGGTCATCAGCTACACCCCCCAGGCCAGCATCCTGCAAAGCCAGACCATGCTCGAGATGGTCGAGGGCTGCTACGTAGCCTTCAAACGGGCGCTCGAGCTGATGGCGATCAACACCACCTGTACCTGCAACGCCTGCAAGAACATGCGCAAGCTGGATCTGAAATTCTTCCTGCACTACGGGACATTCGGACTCCAGCCCCTGCCGGCTTACACCGAATTGATTGGCAACGACGTCAATCTCATCCACCGGCTGACCAAGAACCACGTGTTCGAGCGTACCGGTTTCAATGCCTACGCCCTGCTGACCAGGGCAGCGGTCGAGGCGCTTGAACTTAACACCCAGGCTATGGTACCGCTGACCGAAAAGTACGAGCATATCGGTGAAGTCGAAATCTTCGTGCAGGATATGACTCCGGTCTGGGAGCGCGAGCGCGATCACAACCCCCTGGTCGTCACCCCTGAAGAAGCCATCATGGTCCGGCAAGTTCGAGTTCCCGGTCATCCCGGTCCATCTCTGGGATTACGTCACCAAGGCGGAAACTTTCGCTCTCCTGGTCGGCGCCGATCGGGCCATGACTAGACAGCCACAAAGCGGGCGGACCGGCGCGGGCACAGTCTATACCTGCGCGCATGGCGATAATCTTCATTCCATGACCATCCTCGACTGGCAGCCGTTTGAAACGTTCACCATGGGAGACCGGGTGTTCGATCGGGTGCCGGTGAATTCCACTTACCGGGTGGAACCGACCGGTCAGGGCAGCCGCCTGACAATCCTGACCGGTCGCCCCCAGATGAAAAATCCACTGATGCGCTTGATGATTGCAATGGTCGCCAAAACGCTTCCTGAGCCGGATAAGGCTGGCCTGGATCGAAAACCTGCGCCGGCGCATGGACCAGGACCTGGCAGACGGGACCAGGCCGACTTTGGAGCGGTCGAGGTCGATCTGGAGGCCATCCGCAAGTCGATCCAGGCCGAGCTGGCAAAAACCAGATAATCGCTTGACACCGCTCCCACCTGCAGAGTATCATCGGGGGAAACTAACTTGAGTTTATCCGAATTGAACTAAAGGTATTATTTTGAATAGACCCCGCAAACTGGACTTCTCCCGCTTCGATAAGCGCCTGATCACCATTCTGAGCATCGTGTTCGTGCAGATGGTCGGGGCGGCCATGATCCTGCCGATCCTGCCGCTGTTCGCCGAGCGTACCTTCTCGATGAGCCCGTCGCTGGTCACCCTGCTGGTCAGCTCGTATTTCGCAGCCCAGTTTTTCTTTGGGCCGTTCCTGGGCCAGCTTTCCGACCGCCACGGCCGGCTGCCGATCCTGATCATCAGCCAGGTTGGCTCTGCCGTCAGCTTCTTCATGATGGCTGCAGCCGGTTCGGCCTGGCTGCTGTTCGCCGCCCGGGTGGTGGACGGCATCACCGGCGGCAATATCATCGTCGCCCAGGCTTACATCACCGATGTGACCCCGCGCGAGAAGCGCACCGAAGCCCTGGGCTACATCATGGCGGTCTTTGGGATCGGTTTCATCATCGGCCCGGCCTTCGGCGGGGTGCTCTCGGCCTGGTTCGGGCCGCGGGTGCCCTTCGTGATCGCTGCCCTGGCCGCCCTGGCGACCGCGGTCATGACCTGGCGCTTCCTGGATGAAACCGTCACCGACGAGACCAAAGAAGCCAGCCGGCCCGGGCGGCGGGTCAGCCTCAGCCCGGCGGATGTGGCCGGCAACCTGCCGCTGATCCTGATCCTGCTGGGGGCCTTCATCGGCCAGTTCGGTTTGGGCATGCTGCAGTCCACGTTCGCCTTGTTTGGGGCCAAGGTGCTCTTCGCCGGGGCCAGCGATTCGAGCACCAACCTGGGGATCGGGTTGATGCTGGCCGTGGTGGGGGTCGGCCAGTTCTTCACCCAGAGCTGGCTGCTCGGCCGTGCCAAGCAGCGCTTTGGGGATGCCATGCTGGTGATCATCGGTACCGGCATCCGCACGATTGGATTCGTGCTGTTCGCCCTCAGCACCACGGTTTGGCCGGCCGGGGCAGCCGGAATCCTGTTTGCAGTTGGGATGGGCTTGATGATGCCCCCGCTGCAGTCGCTGGCGACCCGCACCGTGGACGACCACACCCGCGGGGCCGTCCTGGGGATCTACCAGTCGTCGGTCTCGCTGGCGACCATCATCAGCACCGCCATCGCCGGGGTGATCTTCACCATCCAGCCGGCCCTGCCGTACTGGATCGGCGCCGGCCTGTCGCTGCTGGTGATCCTGCCGGGGCTGGTGATCCTGCAAAAATCCCGCAACAACACCTTACTGCCCAACGAGCAGGCTACCCCGGCGGATTAGAAGATTAAACCGCAAAGACGCAAAGAACGCTAAGGTTAGATATTTACACGCGAAGTTAGCGAAGGAAGCAAAGTGAGCGAAGGATTTCTTGTACTTTTCGCCAACCTGCAGTAACTATTCCCGTCCGGAAGTTTCATTGTGAGATTCGATAATGACACCAGTGTCATCTGAATGAGTAGATGACATCAACTGCATCTACTCATTCAAGAGATTTCAGGTAGCGAGGCGTCCTTTATCTCGGCTGCCTGCTCCCACCCCCGACCGGATTGCAAACAGCGCAATCCGGTCATCAGCGGCGTCCCCTCCCTCATCCCATCGCCACCGGGACCAGGGAGGGGACGCCGCTAAACCCGGTGATTCCGCCCAAGATGCCGCTCTACACGGACCATACATCGATGGGTAGCAGGCGATTCTTCGATGCATTTCACCTTGAACATGGATTGCATCGTCGACACCTGATAAGCTTTGAAGATTAAGGATTCTTACATTGCTCCTGTGTTGGAAGGATTTATCCATACAAATAACATCGGCGTCGAAGAATCGCCTGCAGGCTCGCAGCCGAATAAGCTCAGGTTCATTTCTTGCCCAATACCAGTGTGGCTTAGCGGCACCCCCGCCCTGGCGCCCGTTGCGATTGGGGCATAGGGCGGGGGTGCCGCTGACAGACCGGCGCAGTTCGCCGGTCGGGGGTGGGTAGGGGAAAGGTCAATCTAAGATTATGTCATGAGTAGCGAGTATTCTGTGCCGGCCGGGGGTGGGTATAGGAAAGAAGAAAAAATGCGTTACAATTCATTGGATCTATTTCACGAACGCTCAACGAGAAAGAATTAACGGTAAACCCACTTATGACCCAAAACCCAAACAACCTCCCCAACCGCCTGCAGGCGATCGTCGAAGATTTCCAGCTGTGCGAAGGGCGCGAAAAAGTCGAGCTGCTGCTCGAATACTCCGAACAAATGCCGCCGTTGCCCGACTGGCTGCCGTCCGACCACGCCGGCATGGACCAGGTCCAGGAATGCATGACCCCGGTCTTCGTTCAGGCTGAAAACAAAGCCGGCGGGATGCACTTTTACTTCGACGTGCCGGAAGAATCGCCCACGGTGCGCGGCTTCGCCGCCATCATGGCCGAAGGGCTGGACGGCGCCAGCCCGCAGGAGATCCTGTCCGTGCCGGCCGATTTCTTCCGCAGCATGGGCCTGGACAAGGTCCTGACCCACCAGCGCCTGAACGGCCTGGGCGCCATCCTGGCGCACATGAAGCGCCTGGCCCTGGCAGCCAACCAGCAGGAATAAATTAGCTGCACACATTGTATGTAAATTTGGTGTTCGATTTGTGCGGCTCAGGCCGCACAAATCGAACACCAAAAATATATTTCTACAACATATTCGTGCACCAACTGGATCGTATTGAAACATAAGGCAGGCTAGACCATGACCGAACTGCTGCTGGCGCTCGACTACGGCGGCACCAAGCTCAGCGCCGCCGTCTACACACCCACTTTAACGATCCATTCCGCCTGGCTCGAACTCCGCCGGGCTCTTTCGCCTCCGAATGCCAATGCCGCCTACGATCAGGCCACCATGCTGGCGATGGCCCGCGAGCTGCTGGCGACCCACGGCCAGCCCGCGGCCATCGGGGTCAGCTTCGGCGGGCCGGTCGACTACAACCGCGGCCTGGTGCAGCTCTCGCATCACGTGCCCGGCTGGCAAAAAACTCCGCTGGCGACGCAGCTGGAAGAGACCTTCCAGGTCCCGGTCCGGGTGGACAACGACGCCAACCTGGCTGCCTTGGGCGAAGCCCGCTACGGGGCCGGGCAGGGTTTGGCCAGCCTGATCTACCTGACGGTCAGCACCGGGGTGGGCGGCGGCCTGATCCTGGACCGGCGTCTCTGGCGCGGCGCCGGCGGGATGGCCGGCGAGATCGGCCATATGACGGTCGATCCGGAAGGCCCGCTGTGCCTGTGCGGCAAGCACGGCTGCGTCGAGCGCTACGCCTCCGGGCCGTACATGGCCCAGGACGCCCGCGACTTGATTGCCCAGGACCCACCGCGCGGCCGGGCCTTGCTCGAGCTGGCCCACGGCCAGCCGGAGGCCATCAGCGCCGAGACGATCAGCCAGGCGGCCGAACAGGACGATCCCCTGGCCCGCCAGGTGCTGGAGCGCGGCGCCTGGGCGTTGGGGACCGGGATCGGCAACGCCGCCAACCTGTTCAACCCGCAGGCCTTCATCCTGGGCGGCGGCGTGACCAAGTCCGGCGAGATCTGGTGGGAAGCCGTGCGCAAGTACGCCCGCAGCACCGCCCTGCCGGAAGTCGAATTCGAGATCCTGCCGGCCTCTCTGGGGGACGATGCCCCATTGTGGGGGGCGGTGGTTCTGGCCGAGGAAGCGGCTCGGTAAGAAAACATTTAACGCGAATAAATATCTAAGCGAGTTCGACGAATTCAGCCAGCGCGAGCACGCCGAGTACCTGGCCTGCAGCCTGCCCCAGGTCGAGTACATCTTTCTCCTGGAAGTCAGCTATTTCGCCCCACTGCAGCGCCCCGACCAGTTCAACGCGGTGATGCTGGGGAGTTTGGAAAGGAGTCTTGCAATGCCCACAGCCGATCAGGATGCCTTCGGGCAGATGGTAATGGATTTTTATCACGGCAACCCCGCAGTCGAGATTATCGAGCGCGAGGATGGCTTTATCAGCACGACTGCCGGCCCGCAGGCGTATTTTTCGCCGTTCGAGGGATGGCCCGAACATCTCCAGGCCGGGGTCGGTTACGTCCAGGGCCGCTGCCTGGATATCGGCTGCGGGGCCGGGCGGCTGGGCCTGCACCTGCAGAGCCTGGGCCTGCCCGTGCTGGGCATCGATATCTCCCCGCTGGCCCTGAACGTCTGCCACCTTCGTGGCTATGCGAATACCGCCAACCTGTCCATCACCCGGATCAGCCGCAAGCTGGGCCAGTTCGATACGGTCTGCATGTTCGGCAACAATTTCGGCCTGTTCGCCAACCCGCGCCGGGCCCGCTACCTGCTCAAGCGCCTGCGCGGCATGACCTCCAGCCACGCCCGCCTGCTGGCTGAAAGCAACGATATTTACCAGACTGACGACTCGGATCACCTGGCTTACCAGGCATTTAACCGCCAGCGCGGCCGCATGTCAGGCCAGATCCGCATTCGCAGCCGCTACCGCAAGCTGATCGGGCCCTGGTTCGACTACCTGATGGTCTCGAAGCAGGAAATGGAGCAAATCCTGGAAGGCACCGGCTGGCGCGCCGTGCGCTATCTGGATCATCCCGAACGGCCCTCCGTTTATTTAGCCGTGATCGAAAAATTTTGAACCGCGAAGACGCCAGAGATCGCAAAGAAAGCAAAACATTTAAACGCGAAGATATCAAAGGGAGCAAAGAAATCGAAGATTGATTTGAAAATACAAATAAACCTTTGATCTCTTTGATTTCTTGGCTACCTTCGCGTTAAAATATCTTTTCTTCTTCTTCGCTAAAAAACCTTCGCGCCCTTGGCGTCTTGGCGGTGAAAAAACAGAAAACAAAAATCTTAGATGCCTTCGATTCCTTCGCTCACTTCGCGTTCAAATATCTTTTCTTCTCCTTCACAAAAAACTCTTCGCGTCCTTTGCGTCTTTGCGGTGAAATAAAAAAATGTCCTTAATCCCGCCTGCTATCGAACTGGAACGCCGAGCCCGGCATCGCCGGGAACTTCGACGCGCTCCAGTTCATCCCGCCCCGCCCGGCCCGCTACGAACCCCTGCCGGACGACCTGCACCCGGCCTTGAAGTCCGCCCTGCGGGCCGGCGGCATCCCCGAGCTGTACAGCCACCAGGCCGGCGCCTGGCGGCGGGCTCAAAACGGCGAGCACCTGGTGGTGGTGACCGGCACTGCCAGCGGCAAGACCCTGTGCTACAACCTGCCGGTGCTGGACCGCCTGCTGCGCGACGATCAGGCCCGGGCCCTGTACCTGTTCCCGACCAAAGCCCTGGCCCAGGACCAGCTGGCCGGCCTGGAGGCGCTCACCAACAACCTGCGGACCCAGCTCGGCCCGAACGCGCCTCTGCCCGGGATCGGGGTCTACGACGGCGATACGCCCGCCCACCAGCGCCCGGCCCTGCGCAAAAACGCCCGCCTGATCCTGAGCAACCCGGACATGCTCCACACCGGCATCCTGCCGCATCACACCGCCTGGGCCGCATTCTTCGCCAACCTGCGTTTCGTGGTCATCGACGAGATCCACGTTTACCGGGGGGTGTTCGGCTCGCACGTCGCCAACGTGCTGCGGCGGCTCAAGCGGGTGGCGGCTTTCTATGGGGCTTTCCCGCAGTTCGTGCTGACCTCCGCCACGATCGCCAACCCGGCCGCCTTCGCCCGCAAGCTGGTCGAGCAGGCGGTCGCCCTGGTGGACGAAGACGGGGCGGCGCGCGGCCCCAAGCAGTTCGTGATCTACAACCCGCCGGTGGTGGACCAGGACACCGGCCTGCGCCGCAGCGCCCTGCAGGAGAGTGTCCGCCTGGCCGACGACCTGCTGGCCTACAACATCCAGACCATCCTGTTCGGGCGCTCGCGCCGCACGGTCGAACTGATCCTGACCTACCTGCGCGAACGGGCTGCCGGCGACACGGTCGGCGATATTACTGACCCGCAGGAGCAGATCCGCGGCTACCGCAGCGGCTACCTGCCCCAGCAGCGCCGGGCGATCGAGCGCGGCCTGCGGGACGGCCAGGTGCGGGCGGTGGTCGCCACCAATGCCCTCGAGCTGGGGATCGACATCGGCCAGATGGGCGCCGCCCTGCTGGTCGGCTACCCCGGCACGATCGCGGCCACCTGGCAGCAGGCCGGGCGGGCCGGGCGCGGCCAGGAGACCTCCCTGGCGGTGCTGGTCGCCACCGCCGACCCGCTCGACCAGTTCCTGGCCTCCCACCCGGATTACCTGTTCGAGCGCTCGCCCGAATCGGCCCTGATCAACCCCGATAACCTGCTGATCCTGCTCGAGCACCTGCGCTGCGCGGCCTTCGAGCTGCCCTTCCGGCGGGGCGACCCGTTCGGCAGCCTGCCGCCCGAGCAGGTGGCCGAGTTCCTGGATTTCCTCAGCCAGGGCGGCGAGCTGCACGCTTCCGGCGATAAATATTTTTGGATGGCCGACCAGTACCCGGCTCAGGCCGTCTCGCTGCGCAGCGCCTCCTCCGACACCATCCAGCTGCAGGTCTGGGGGCCGGAAACCGACACGGAGGGGGCCGCCCCCACCGTGATCGGCCAGGTCGACCGGATCAGCGCCACCTGGCTGGTGCATCCCCAGGCCATCTACCTGCACGAAGGCCGCTCCTATTACGTGGAAGAATTGGATCTGGAGCAGAAAATCGCCAAACTGCGCCCCAACTACGGCGATTTCTACACCCTGCCGCGCCAGGAGACCACCGTCACCCTGGTCGAGCAGCACGACCAGGCCCAGGTTTCCGGCGGCGCCAAAGCCCACGGCGAGATATTGGTCACCACCCAGCTGGTCGGCTACCGCAAGGTGCGCTGGTACACCCACGAGAACCTGGGCAACGGAACCCTCGAGATGCCCCCCAGCGAACTGCTGACCACCGGCTACTGGCTCAGCCTGAGCCCGGAGACGGTCGATCGCCTGGCCGGGCAGGGTTTATGGAGCAACGCCGCCAACAACTACGGCCCTAACTGGGCCGCCCAGCGCGACCTGGCCCGCCAGCGGGACGAGTACCGCTGCCGGATCTGCGGTGCGCCGGAGAACGGCCGCAGCCATCACGTCCACCACCTGACCCCCTTCCGGAGTTTCAGCAGCTACCAGGAGGCCAACCAGCTCGCCAACCTGATCACGGTCTGCCCGAGCTGCCACCGGCGGGTGGAGGCCAACGTGCGGGTGCGCAGCGGGCTGGCCGGGCTGGCTTTCACCCTGGGTCACCTGGCGCCCCTGTTCCTGATGTGCGACAGCGCCGACCTGGGGGTCCATTCCGACCCGCAATCCGTCCTGGCGGACGGCCAGCCGGCGGTGGTGATCTACGACCATATCCCGGCCGGGATCGGCTTCAGCCAGCGCCTGTTCGAGATCCACGATGAGCTGGTCCTGCGGGCCTACGAGCTGGTGGCCTCCTGCAAGTGCGCCGACGGCTGCCCGTCCTGCGTCGGCCCGGGCGGCGAAAACGGCTCGGGCGGCAAGCAGGAGGCCCTGGCGATCCTGCGCGAGTTGAGCGGAGCTGGGAAGTAAACCAGGCTGATCGGGGAAATTAAAATTTTCTCATCCTTAAGAACCAGATTTTTAAGGCCAGTTTATGTTTAAGTTCTATAATGAAAGCGCTCGAAAGGGTGGCCAATAGAAGCGCAGTTCAAACCAACTTACCCAGCTGGTTTCATACTTCTTGAGACCATTTAAATCCGTCATGCCAGGTTCGTGATGCCCTTGTCAAACCGGGTACGCTGCTGGGAGCATTCCAATGTTGTAGAAAGGAAAATGTTGGGTTCATATTTGGCGCATAGCGCAAAAAATGATCACAACAAAACTTTTCTTCGTCGCGTTTGGGTTAACCCGAACTCAGCTTAAAGGGCCATTGCTTCGATGGCTGCTTCGCAAGAGTATCGTTGAAGAGCCTGACAATTTCCGTCTATCGATACAGGAGGCACAATCATGGATAAGCAATTTCTCTTGAACCATCGCGGCCGGATCTTGATTGTTTTGGCTGCGCTGGCTGTGATCACACTCGGCCTGGCCCTGGGGGCGATCACTTTCGGGAACCGGGCCCAGGCAGCCGTGCCGGCCTCAGGATCGGGCGCGCCAAGCGCCCCGGACGCTGGCCCATTCGGCTGCACCATCCAAAATATTGCCGTATTTTCCAACCGCATCCATGTGCATTGCACCTCGGCTATCCCGAACACGAGTATTACCTACTTCGCAGCCAACGGCGACAGCGCTCATGCGCTGGCGACCAACCGCTTTCTGGTCATGCTGAATACGGCCTACTCGCTTGGCAAGCCGGTTTATATCTACTACCTGAGTGATACAGCCAACAATCCGCCCGGCTGCAATACCGGCGATTGCCGGGCGATTGATTGGATGTACATCGTCCCATGAACACTTCAACGCTTAAAAGCTCCAGGTTGGCCATCCTGGTTGCCGTTCTGCTGGTTTTGCTGGCTTTAATCGCCTTCCAGGCAGGTAGCGGAAGCCTGAGACTGGCAGCGGGGAGAGCATCCAACAGCCCCGCCGCGATCTCGGTTGGCCAGCAGGCAGCCATCAATGGCGCCGCCCAGCTGCTGTTGCTGCAGCCGCCCATCCACTTGCTCTACCTGCCAGAGATCGTGCATTAGGGCGCCAGGTTCCTTCGAGCGATCAGCCCTTCATTTTGCTGTCCTGGATGAGCGGTGTTCCTTGCGCGCCTCAGCCCAGCTGAGGCGCGCCGCCCCTAGGAAGTCATCCTCCGGGCCTCCAGCGCCGCCCGGCCGATCAGGGCCAGCACCAGCAGCAGGCCCCCCACGAAAGTCCAGCTGCTCCACTGGTCCCAGCGGATCTCAGCGGAGGCCGGCAGCATCGCCAGCAGGAACAGCAGGATCGAGATTGCCTGAGCCTCGAAGATGATCCGGGCCGAGCTCCAGCGGGCATCCAGGGCCACCCCAATCCCGACCAGCCCAGGCAGGGCGAACATGGCCGCCATCACCCGGGCCGTCAGCGGGCTGAGCGTCCAGGGCCACAGCGGGATCATGATCTGAGGCACGATCAGCAGGATAACGCTGGCAGCCAGCAGGACCGCCCCGATCCCACCGATGGCTATCCGCAAACCGCTTGAGAACCTGGCTTCAGTGGTGATGGAGCTGCCGACCGCGGCCTTCTGGTTGGCATACCAGACCAGCGGGATGATGAAGGGCAGGCTGAAATACAAAATGGCCCACAGGATGAACGAGATGTGGTTGGGTGTGAATTTTTCCCAATGCAGGATCGTGGCAATCCCCAGGATGCCGGCAAAGGTCGAGACCGGCAGGAAACCCAGGCGGATGGTATGCCAGCCGCGCGCCAGGACAACCCGGCTGAAGAAATAGGCCCCGCCTAAATAGGTGGCGCCCAGCATCATGGCGCTCATGCGCGGCTTGATCGGCCAGGCGAATAACCGCCCGGAGTTATCCGGCATTAAGTAAAGCATCACAAATGCGACCACCAGCACCGGCACCACGATGCCGGCCAGCACCCGGGTGGCGAGCAGGACCCGGTCGTTCGGCGCAGTAACTGGTTGTAACTTTGGGGGGGGTTGAGAAGTTCGCATGACCATCGCCGGTAAACCTCCATTGCCTACCTGTAAATACCAAGGAAACAGGATGATTAGGAGAAACAGACAACAGATTCCTCTCCAAACAGCTCGGGCAGTGTCCCGACAGTCGAGCTGGGTTTCGGATTGTCAGTCCATCGAGGGTTAGGCTTAATTATAGAGCCTGGTGCCGGATTCGCCTGACTATTTTCAGTCTATTTACGCGTTTAAAAGCCTTTATTCAGGAATAAATGGCGAAATGGGTGAGCGTGGTGGGCGTACGCCCACCACGCTCACCCATTTCGCCCATGTTTTAACCTCGGGCTGAGTAGATCCCTTCTTGGTATAATTCGGACATGCCGAACTTATCGGACAAGCTCAAGGCCCTGGGCGTTCAGATCGGTAGCGACAACCTGCCCCCGCCGCGGCCCAAAAATCCCTTCACCATCGAACAGGTTCTGGAAGGCCAACCCCTGGAGACCCCCCAGGGCGAGACCTTCGTGGTGGAATCGCGCTACCCGCCGGGCTACCAGCTGGGGCAGCGGGCCATCGCCACCACCGCGCCCCTGCACGCCATCGGCCGCTGGGCCAACGCCGAGCGCGCCTGGCTGAAATGCCGCCCCAATCCTTCGCTTATCTGGACACCGAGACCACCGGCCTGTCGGGCGGCACCGGCACTTACGCCTTTCTGATCGGGGTCGGCCGCTTCGATGGGGACGAGTTCCGTCTGGCCCAGTTCTTCATGCGCGATCCAGCCGAGGAGCCGGCCCAGCTGGCGGCCCTGGAAGAATTCATCGCCCCCTGCCAGGCCCTGGTCACGTTCAACGGCAAAAGTTTCGACGTACCGCTGCTGACGACCCGCTATATCCATCACGGCTGGCGCCCGCCTTTCCAGGACACGGCCCACGTCGACCTGCTGCACCTGGCCCGCCGGCTGTGGCGCGACCGCCTGCCGAGCCGCACCCTGGGCAACCTGGAGGTCCAGATTCTGGGGGCCGAACGCAGCGACGAGGACGTTCCGGGTTGGATGATCCCCAGCCTGTATTTCGACTACCTGCGCAGCGGGGACGCCCGGCCGCTCAAGAACGTCTTTTACCATAACCAGATCGACGTGGTCTCGATGGCGGCCCTGTTCAACCACATGGCCGGCATGCTGGCCGACCCGCTCTCGGGCGTGGTCGAACACGGGGTTGACCTGATCGCCCTGGCCAAACTCAACGAAGACCTGGGCGAGATCGAGGCCGCCACCCGCCTGTACCTGCACGGCCTGGAGCACGACCTGCCCCGGGCTATTTTGGTGGACGCCTTCAAGCGCCTGGCCTTGATCTACAAGCGCCGGGAGCAGTTCGGGCCGGCGATCGAGCTGTGGGAGCAGGCCGCCCGTTACGAGGACCTGGATGCCCACGTGGAGCTGGCCAAATACTACGAGCACCAGGCGGGGGACTACGATGCCGCCATCCGCTGGACCGAGGCGGCCCTGCAGGTGATCGCCACGCCGGGCTACTCGATTTTCGAGCGCCGCCGCTGGGCGCCCGAACTGGAGCACCGATTGGAGCGGTTACAGCGTAAAGCCAGTTAGCGTTTTGATCAGCGTTCGCACTGATTATATTTTCCCTTTTACCCACCCCCGGCGGGCAAAGAACGCCCGCCTTCAGCGCCACCCCCGCCCTATCTCCCAAATTTCGGAAGCAGGGCGGGGGTGGCGCTAAACCATTATGTATTGCGGCTAAAACTGCTGTAGCCTGGTTGTGGAACAGTGCATGCTTTTGATTCTTCGATGCCTCTATTATGGTGGTATTCATCGATCATCCGACACCAAAGCAAAGTTGAGGTGTCGGAAGTATTTTTAAAAGCGAATGAGAATATGCATCGAAAGATAGCGGGCAGGTAATTCGATTTTGAACTTCTCAGGACTTTTCGGGCTCAGAATCACCGGGTTTAGCGACGTCCCCCTCCATGTTCCGGTTTTTTGGGACAAGGGAGGGGGACGTCGCTGAGGGGCTTGCGTTCTTTGCAAGCCCGGGGGGTGGGTTCAGGGGAAAATGTATCCGCACAAATATCAATTCTTTATTCGATTGAAAAGTAAATGAGAAACAGTGTTCAAAGTGGGCGAATACCCACGCTGACGCCTTATATCGGCGTTATTTCCAAGTTTCACAAGGTTGATGTTATAATCTTTCCAACCCAATCCAAGGAATTTTTCACCCCCAGTCCCTCTGGCTGGGGGTGCGGCTTGTACCATGCGCAAAACCATCGACCCAACCCTCAAACACAACCTGACCGTCAATCTGCTGGACGGCAGTTTTTTTGGCATGGCCCTGGGCTTCGCCTCCTTCGTGACCGTCATCCCCCTGTTCGTCAGCCAAATGACCAATTCGGCCGTGCTGATCGGGCTGATCCCGGCCATCCACTCGGTCGGCTGGCAGATACCACAGCTGCTGACCGCCCAACGGGTCGGGCGCCAGGTGCGTTTCAAACCGATGGTCCTGCTGATGACCCTGCACGAGCGCATCCCCTTCCTGGGCCTGGCCGTGGTGGCTTTCATGCTGCCGCGCCTGGGCAACCAGCTGGGTTTGATCCTGACCTTCAGCCTGCTGATCTGGCAGGGATTGGGCGGTGGGCTGGCGGCCACAGCCTGGCAGTCCATGATCGGCAAGATCATCCCGCCCAGCTGGCGCGGCACGTTCTTTGGGACCCAATCGGCGGTCGCCAACGCGCTGGCGGCGGTCGCAGCAGTCATCGCCGGCGTGATGCTGGAGAAACTGGCCTCACCGCTCGATTTCGGGCTGCTGTTCCTGCTGGCCTCGGTTTCCATGGCCATCTCGTTCATCTTCCTGTCCAGCCACCCGCGAGGCGGAGCGTTTACCCGGACCCCAGCCGATCGGGATACGAGAGCTTCAGCGCTCACCTGAAAGACATTCTCAGCCGTGACCGCAATTTCCGCGGCTACCTGGTCATGCGGACGATCTCCCAGTTTGCCGGGATGGCCGTGTCCTTCTACACCGTCTATGCCATCCGCCAGCACGGCCTGACCGAACTGGAAGTGGGCGTGATGACCTCCCTGCTGATGGGCGCCCAGATCATTTTCAACCCCCTGGTGGGCTGGCTGGGCGATCGCTGGAGCCACCGCGGGGCGATGGCCATCGGCCTGGTCGCCATGGGCGCCAGCGCCACGACCGCCTGGCTGGCCCCCAGCGCAGCCTGGTTCTACCTGGCTTTTACCCTGGCGGGACTGGGGAACGTCAGCTTATGGACGATCGCCATTTCGATGACGATGGAATTCGGGAGCGAGTCCGAGCGCCCGGTTTACATCGGGTTGGCCAACACCCTGATCTCTCCCGCCACGATCCTGGCGCCGATCCTGGGCGGCTGGCTGGCGGACACGGCCGGTTATTCCGCCACCTTCCAGACCTCGCTGATCGGGTCGCTGGCCGCCCTGGCGGTTTTGCTGATGTTCGTGCGCGACCCGCGCCACGTCCCGCTTGCCAAGGCCCAGGTGGTCAATACTGATCTATGATCATCGGCGAAATCAACACGACTTATCCCGAATATCATCTTCAGCCTGAATTGGCCTCATAAGGCCCACCCCCAGCCCTTTCCTGGCGACCTATTCAATCTCAGCCACTCACCTGATCAAAAAATATTCGAAAAACGGGCATGAAGATCGGTTTCCACCGATCTTCATGCCCGTTTTTCGATAAATTTCCCCATCCCGGCGGCGAAGCCGCCAGGGAGGGGGTCAGGGGGTGGGCAACACGATGATGGTTCAGCCCGAATTATTAAATGCGGGAGGCGTCATGTTTGCGACAAATTTTTTTCGCCCCAGATCCCTATCGATTATAGGGCCTGCTCCCACAGACTCATGGCCCGTTCTGCCAGGGCAGTAATCGTCAGGCTGGGGTTGACGCCCACGTTGACCGGCAGGGCTGAGCCATCCACCACGTACAGGCCGGGATAGCCGAACACTTCGTGGCGGCTGTCGATCACCCCGCTCTCGGGGCCGGCGCCGATGGCGCAGCCGCCCAGGATGTGAGCGGTGACGGCCATATTCAAGACGCTCTCAATCGAAGAATTAAACGGGACGCCTCCCGAGACCTCCGCAAAAGTCCGGGCGGCCTGGTTGGCCTCCGGGATGTAGGTCGGGGCGCGCCGGTCGCCGGAGATCTGCGAGCGCAGGCCCGGTTTGAAACCACTGAACAGGCTGCGGCCCCAGCTGAAGGCCATCTGGTTGTCGAGATGCTGCATGGTGGAGATTAAGGTAATACGCTTGTGCCAGTCCCGCCGGACCCGCAGGGAAGCGGTCGAGCGCAGCGGGTGGCGCAAACTGACCCCCAGGGTCTTCAGCGCCCGCAGCAGCGGCCGGGCGCCGTCCACCAGCGGGCTGGCGTACAGCTTCATAAACCAGTAGCTGGCAGGCACCCGGTTCTGGGTGATGTGGGTGTGCGGGTTGGCGTGAAAATCGGACGAGATCGCCGGCCCTTCGGTCAGGTCGAGGTCCGTTTCCTGGGCCAGCACAGCGGTGATGGCCTCCGAATTGGTGCGCACCTGCCGGCCCAGGCGAGGCGACAGCTCCGGCAGCGCGCCGGCCTCCCGGCTGCGGAAGAGCAGCTCCAGGCTGCCCAGCACCCCGGCCGAGAGAATCACTTTCGGGGCAGTCAGCGCCGGTTGAGCGCCCCTGGCCAGCGGGTCGACGGTCGCGACCCGATAGCCGCCCGTAACCGGTTGGATCAGGGTGGCTTTGCGCTGGGGCAGGATCACCGCGCCCAGCTTTTCGGCCAGGTAGAGGTAATTCTTATCCAGGCTGTTCTTGGCATTGTAGGCGCAGCCCGCCAGGCAGGCCCCACAGCCTTTACAGCCCCGCCGGGCCGGACCTTGGCCATCGAAGAACGGGTCGGGGGTCTCTTCCTGCGGGCCGAAATAAATCCCCAGCGGCACCGGGCCGTAGCTGGCCGCAACGCCCATCCGGGCGGCGGTCTGCTCCAGCCAATCATCCTGGGTGTGGCGGGTCGGGCAGGTCGTGCGGCCGAGCATGCGGGCGGCAGTGCGGTAATGCGGTTCGAGCTCCGCCTGCCAGTCGAGCCCCAGGCCGGCCCAGACCGGGTCCCGAAAGAAAGCCGGGCGGGGTTCGAGCAGCACCGCGGCGTACACCAGGCTGCCGCCGCCCACGCCCACCCCACCGACCACATTGGCGTGCTGGAAAAACTGCTGGGTGAAGCAGCCCTGCCAACCGAGGGCCGGCAGCCAGAACAACGCCGGGGTCGACTGCCGGGTACGCTCCAGGTCGGCATCCGAGAAGCGCCGGCCCTGCTCCAGGACCGCCACCCGGTAGCCCTTTTCGCTCAGCCGCAAGGCGGCCACGCTGCCCCCGAATCCTGAACCGATCACGATGACGTCGTAGTCCATGGTGTGCGCCTCGACTAAACCTTAATGGGTAGTGCTTCCGCTTCCAGTACAAATGGCAAGGCCAGCCATTTCATCCACGGCGGGCGCAGCATGGTCATGCCCAGGATCAGGCCGGGTTCGAGACTGCGAAGTTCATCCACGATCCAGGGCCAGGGCCAGGGATTTTCCGGGGCGTAGCGCAGGCTCAGCCCGGGCCGCCGGTCGAGGCGCGAGATATCCTCGCCGAGCAGCATCGGGTAGCGGCGCTGCAGCTGTCCCTGGCGCATGACCAGGTTGACCGCATTGCCCTGCTCGTCGAAGTCCTTGCCCCACCAGCCGCCCAGCCCGGTGACTGCCAGCAGCGGCCCCGCCAGCCAGCGCAGCCAGCCAGGCCCAACGAAAGCGCCGCGAAAGACGCCCCGCAGGCTGTCCGCCGGCGGGGGCTCTAAGGCGGCAAACAGGGGCGGGAAGGCCAACAGGCCCAGCCGATTCAGCTCGGCAGGCAGGCTGCGGCCGGCCTGCGCCAGCCTGGAAGAGGAGAATCGCACTTTGGGTTGCATGTTTCCTCCCGGGATTCAATTGAACTTATCGGGTGATGCTGAAATTATACTACGCCGGGCAATCAAAGATATGCCCAAAAAAGGCGTCAGCGTGGGCGTTTGCCCACGCTGACGCCTTTTTTGGACAGAATCTCTGCGCGTTCAAATCACCTGGGTGGGCTGGCGGCCTTGCAGCAGGGCCAGCAGGCGGTTCGGGCTGCACTCCTGCAGGCACAGGCTGGCCCGATCCAGCCGGCCGCGGCGGATATAGGCCAGGAACTCTTCCTCCAGCCAGGAGACCCGCACCATCTGGTCCTGCAGGGTCAGGCGGCTCTCGGTCAGGTTGCCGGTCGGCAGCCATTCGCCATCCTGCTGGCGCTCGACGTCGCCCATGACTTCCACCGGCAGGCCGTCGAAATCGAAGCGGCCGTAATGCGAGCGGTGAACGCCGTTATCGCTCAACGCCACCGGCTGGACAACCTGCCCGGGAAACAGCTCCTGGAAGCGGTAAGCCCCGGCCTGGCTGGTCTCGATATCCACATCTTTCACCGGGACCGGGATGCCGTGGATGGCGATGGCCGCCCCGCCAACGATCTTGTAGGGCACCTGTTCAGCCTCCAGCCGGGCGGCAATCGCGGCGATCACCCCGGGCCAGCGCGGCTTGCGGGCCAGCGCCAGCAGGTGGTTGGCGGCTCCCAGCAGGCAGGGGTCCTCGGACACCCGGGCATTCAGTTCGACCCAGATCTGCCAGTCCGGGCCTTGCAGCTCGTTGATCAGCTGTTCTTTCTGGGCTGCCAGCCCTTCCAGGTTGACCAACCGTTCAGGCTCAAGACCAGCCTGACGCAGCAGGGGCTCGACTTCCGCCGGGTGAGTCAGGAACGCGATGAATTCTGGCCCCCCCACCTGGCGGCTGTACAATCGGCCGCTATCCAGGATGCGCTCGGAGACCTCCCGCTCATCGATCACCAGGCGCGGGTTGCGGGCGGCGGCATCCATGTGGCCGGCATAACGCCCGATGAAGGCTGCCAGCAGTGGCCCGCCGGTCTTCAGCACCCGGCTGGATTCGCGCAGGGCCTGCAGGCGCTCGTCCCGCTCCAGCAAATGGTAGAGCGGGCCCATCAGCAGCACCGCATCGAAAGACTCGTCTTCGAACTGGGACAGATCGGTGGCGCTGCCCTGGACGTAGGCCTCAAGTTCGACCCCGGCCTGGTCGGCCCGCTGGCGGGCGTGGCGCAGGTTCTCGGCGGACAGGTCGAAAGCGGTCACCCGGTAGCCCTGGCGGGCCAGGTCGATGGCGTAGCGCCCGGGACCGCTGCCGCAGTCCAGGATGCGGGCGGGCGGAGGGGGCAGGCTCTCAGCCAGTGCCCGGCTGGTCAGGGCGTACTCGGTCCGGTGTCTGTCCATCCGCTCCCACTCGTGTTCCACCTGATCATCGTAATATTGAGAAATAAAACTCATGAAATCATCCATCCATCTGCCTCCCTTGATATGACATTCTGATGTAATGCCCACAAATTCTAGGCACCCTGAGTGGAGAGAGATGGGGCGTTCTTTGCCACATCGAACGTAATCGATGGGTGATTTCTAGCCCAACCCGGTCATCCTTCGATTACGTTCGGCAGGCAAAGTACGCCTGCCTCTCTCCACTCAGGATGCCTGTTTTTCTTCTCACTATGATTTCTTCGCTTCCTTGGCGTTTAGATGTTTCCTATTCCCCTTGCCCAAGCGAGTAGCCGCGCTGCCCATCGAATTCGTACAGGTGCTCGGTCTTGATCACCTCCAGGCCGGCCGCATGGATCTGCTCCAGCAGGCTCAGCACTGCCGGGAACTCGATCGGGCCGGCCTCGGAAACAAACCGGCAGCGCCAATGATCGGTGTACAGCGTATCGGGCTGCGGGCCGGGGTAGACCCGGATGCCCCGATTGGAGATCATCTTCAAGCGCAGTCCGCCGGCGCCGACCGGCTCCAGGCGCCGGCCCAGGACCTCCGGGTCCCGCCCGGCCTCGGACCAATCCAGAAAGACGTCCACCCCGACCAGTTCCTTGACGCTCGGCGGGGTCGGGCTGATCTCGAAATGGATGCCTTCGCCGGAATAATGCACGGCTTCCAGCTCCTGGGGGTCGCAGCCCAGCCGCTCGATAACCGCCTGGGTGAAAGTGCGGGTGCTGGCGCTGCGGGTGCTCAGGCCCGGACGGAAAATGTCGGCGGTGTGGATGCCGTCTTCCAGGGTGCACAGCAGAGCATTCTTGATCGATTGGGCCGCCTCCGGCAGGCCCAGGTGGACCAGCATCTGGGTGGCCGCCACCAGCAGCCCGGACGGGTTGGCGACATCCTTGCCGGCGATATCCGGGGCCGAGCCGTGGACCGCTTCGAACATGGCGGCATTCCAGGCCGATGTTGGCCGAACCGGCCAGGCCGACCGAGCCGGCTACCTGGGCGGCGATGTCGGAGATGATGTCGCCGTACAGGTTGGACGTGACAATCACGTCGAGGAAGCTCGGGCTGGGCGGCCACCCGGGCCGCGCCGATGTCGATGATCTGGTGCTCGGAGCGCAGGTCGGGGTACTCCGCCGCCACCCGGTTGAAGATCTGGTGGAACAGGCCGTCGGTGATCTTCATGATGTTGTCCTTGGTCATGCAGGTGACCTTGCGGCGGCCGTAAGCCCGGGCGTACTCGAAAGCGTAGCGGATGATGGTCTCTGAGCCGGGACGGGAGATCAGCTTGAGCACCTGGGTCGACTTCGCGGGTCTGCTGGTGCTCGATGCCGGCGTACAGGTCCTCCTCGTTCTCGCGGATGATGACCAGGTCCATGCCGGGGTGAGCCGAGGCCACGAAGGGCGTATAAGCCTTGCACTGGCGCACGTTGGCGAACAGTCCCAGGGTCTTGCGCAGGGTCACGTTGACGCTCTTGATAGCCGCCGCCCTGCGGGGTGGTGATGGGTCCTTTTAGCATCACCCGGTTCTTGCGGATGGTGGCCCAATCCTCATCCCGGATGCCCGAGGTGATGCCTTGCTTATAGACCTGCTCGCCGACCGTGATCAGGTCGTAGGCCAGCGGAACCCGGGCGGCGTCCAGGATCTGCAGCACCGCCTCCGTGATCTCTGGGCCGATCCCATCGCCGTACGCGACGGTTATGCGCTGTGTTTCCGTCATGATTTACCTCCAAAATTGCTAATCCCGATCACGGTTTCCTGAATTCAAGACAATATCCGTGAGCTTTGCCATGCATTTTCCAGATCCCATCCAAACGAACGGACTGCATCGTACCTGGAATAAGCTTGTAGATGGTTGATCCGGCGCCTGCAGCTTTCTCTTTCTGGGGAACCGGACTGGCGGAACGATCCACAACCTTCGCAAATCGTTCCGCTTCATCGGCGATAACCACCTTGCCCCCTGGTCGCACAACCCGGATCATCTCTGCGATCGCCTGGCTTTTATTTGAAAAGAAATTAATTCCGCCGATGTGCAATACCTGATCAAATGTTTCCGCCTGGAAGGGTAATCCTTCCGCCATGGCCAGGCTTAAATCTACCGGCCAGCCCTGCCTGGCTATCATTTTACGGCATTGTGACAGCATCCCGATGGAAATATCGATGCCGAAGATCTCACTCGCAGGCGACCGATCGAATAGATATGTTAAATTGACGCCATTTCCAATCGACACTTCCAAAATACGCCCGCCGCCTGGATCCATGTGGTCCAGGATTTCCAGGCGGGCCTTCCGTTCTCCGCCAAAGGGCAGCATGGCGAATTTCAAGAAGATGGCATAAAAAGGCGCCAGACGGTTATAAGAGCGCTCAAATCGCTGATTTGAGCCTTCAAGTTCCTGTGGGTTGGTGAAGCGAGCGATCCCATCGAGGATCGGATAATTCCGATCGCAGTTCGAACAGCTTAGTTCCCCATTTGCAATATCCCCATTTGCAAGCTCCGCAGCCTTCAGCGATAAGGTGGAATGACAGGCAGGACAACCCAGGATCTCAAGCGTGGTTTGTTTCATCGCTGTTTATCTCCCTCTAAATAAACTGTTCCGGTTGAGAAGCGTCATTGCGAACCGAACTTTGGCATGCCGTAAACGCTACGGCCAAGCAATCTTCATAACCAATCCCATCGCTACAATGAGACAGATTGCTTCGTCGGGCACAGAACGCCCTCCTCTTTAAGAAACTGTCCCTGGGTAGTGTCGTTGCGAGCCGGTCTTTGGCGAAGCAATCTTCGTAGCCAATGCGCTGGTCTCTTCAAAGTAGATTGCCACGTCGGGCAAAGAACGCCCTCCTCGCAAAGACAGTTTCCTCGAGAAAGAAGGGCGTTACCGCGCTGTGGAGGAACTCCTAAGGAACTGTCACTTGGTTTGCAAGGATCCCTGTTCCAAGCACCCTGAGTGGAGGACGATCGTTCTTTGATCGTCCGTAATCGAAGGGGGGGTTCTCGGCGAACCCGGTCATCCTTCGATTGATCGTACAGAACACGATTACGTCGCCAGGAAGATCGCCTGGCTCATCCACTCAGGGTGCCTGCATTTTGGCACTGCAGGGTTCCTTTCCGTTTGAAATGTGCGTCAGCATTGTGGAGTTACTCGCATAGACAGTTTCCTCGGGAAGGAAAGGTGCCGCGGCGCTGTGGAGGAACTCTTAAGAATTGTCACTACCCTCGTAAGGCACCCTGAGTCGTGTTCTGTACGACCGTGGAGAGAGATGGGGCGTTCTTTGCCCCATGCGCCGTGATCTCTACGGCCCGTAATCGAAGGGCGTTTTCTTGGCTCAACCCGGTCATCCTTCGATTGATCGTACAGAACACGATTACGGACGATCAAGGAGCGATCGTCCTCCACTCAGGATGCCTACATAATGTCATGAGTAGCCGATCTTTGGCCCGCCGTATACGCAACGGTCAAGCGACCTGTCCGCAACGCCATCGACGCCGTTCATGATCATCGTCCGTCTAAAGAAATCGTTATGTCAGGCTAAGTAAAATCATCCTTAGCACCCTTGGCGTCTTCGCGGTTCAATCCTGCTTCGCTCATCACGAATTCTTAACTCCCTGCGAGTTTTACCCAAGAATGAGCATGCAGTATCGCATTAAATCTACCGCAAGGTAGAGAGTTTTGCACCGGTTATCCGTCAAGAGAGCATTCAATTCGATGTGGGTAGTACTATAATTAATTCTATGACCCGCACTGTGCTCACGTATATCATCGGTTCGATGATCGTCGGGGCGCTCATATTCGGGGCGCGCCGGATTTTGAACCCCAATGTCACCTATACCCGGACGATCGTCACGGATGTGGTGCAAGGCATCCTGATCGGCATCGGGCTGGCTTTTATTACCTTACTGATCATCGGGAAGGCTTACGTCACCAAAGTCAACGGCTGGACGACCATGTACGGCTGCGGCCAGCCCGGCAATGGCCTGTTGCGGCGAGCCGCATGCTCGGTCACATTTCTCGGCCCGATCAACGTTCCGCAAGAGGCGATGTACTGGACCACCAGCAAAGACGGCGCCGGACACACCTTGAACGGTCGGCACGACTACCGCCTGCACTTCCCGTCCGGGCAGCTGCCGCCGAATCAGGCCTTCTGGTCGCTGACGATGGGGGATGCGAAAAACCGCTTCGTGGCCAATCCACTCAACCGCTACAGCCTCAGCGACCGCTCCGGCCTCACCCCGAACGCCGACGGTTCGATTGACATTTACATTCAACAGACTGCGCCAGCCGGCCACGAATCCAACTGGCTGCCGGCGCCTTCCGGCAATTTCAACCTGTGGCTGCGGGCGTATCTGCCCGATCAAACCATTCTCGACGGCAGCTACCAGGTGCCGCCGGTCGTCCAAACCCAATGAGGCCGCCCATGAATCAACATTTGCTCGTATTCGTTCCGGTCATGGTCGTGGCCTGGGCGCTCGCCACCTTCCTGCTGGTCTACTTTTGGCCGCACTTCGTCACCAACATCTATAAAAGGGCGATCCTCAAGCAAGGCTTCGGTGAAGGCCCCGTCCCGATCAACACGCTTTATACCGAGCCGCAAAACCTGTTTGCCGATCCACTCGGTTCCCAGTCCGCCACCGGCTCAAAGCTGGCGACGACCGGCGTGAACCACGACACGCTCCTGACGGTCGGCTGGTTGGACCTCAGCCAGGGAGCCCAAATCCTGCACGTGCCGGACTTCTCCGGCCGCTACTACAGCGTGCAGTTCACGGACCCGTTCAACGTCGATTTTGCCTACATCGGGACGCGCGCCACCGGAACGCAGGCGGGCGACTATCTCATAACCGGGCCGGGCTGGACCGGACAGGTGCCGGGCGGCCTGACCCGGATCGCCGCGCCGGATAACTCGGTCCTGGTCATTGGGCGGGTGCTGGTCTACAGTGACAGCGACCTGCCAATAGCTTATGAGCTTTCAAAGCAGATCGAACTTAGGCCGCTGATTAAGTGAGACCCGCAGAAATAGGGGTGAAAAAAGGTATGATGCGGACGCCGCGGCGTCCGCATCATACCTTTTTTCGCAAGATGCTCCTTGAAATCTATATAATTTTGATCGAAATTATTGATATAATTGATGATCGTCAAGTTTTTGGGTAGTTGCCGCCATATCTCAGCACATCCATCGCAGCCAGCATCCTTGGTCTGATCAGCGGCTGAAAGGATGCAGTATGGCGACCGATGTGAAGCAATCCACCGTTACAAATTTGGAAGCCCAATATTCGCCGAGCTGGATCGACCGGCTGGTCGAATGGATCGATGGTCTCCCCGGCCCCGCCTGGCTGTTTTACCTGGTTTGCACCCTTGCGCTCGCCCTGATTGTTCCGCCAATCCTATGGGCGGATGGCAGCGTGCCGGTCGGTGTATATGACACGATTCTGGGCATCTTTCCCCCGTTTGTGTTCTACTTTCTGGCCCTGTATCATTACCTGACCCGGGCTGGCTCTTACAGCCTGCGGGCGTTTCAACCGCTGCTCGACCTGGATGAAACCGAGATTGCCCGGATTGATTACCGCCTCACCAGGCTGCCGCGTTGGGCCGGCTGGCTGTCGTTCATCCTGGCTGCGATCACTTTGCCTCAATTCTTCATCAGCGGACAGGCCTTTGGAGATCGCACTCCGAACACCTTTCTGCCGTATATCGTGGCCGGGGCAGCGGCAGTCTTTTTTGGATCCGCAGTCATGGCCCTGATCATTCGCAGCTTCCGGCAGCTGCAGATGGTCCACAGCCTGCACGCCCAGGCGACCAGGATCAACCTGTTTGACCTTGAGCCTGCGCATGCCTTTTCTGGACTGACCGCCAAGACGGGCATGGGGATCATCTTGCTCTTGATCCTGGGCATGGTCCGCGACTTTGCTTCTTTCCAAAATTATTCGATTGCTGAGTATATCCTCCTGACCATCGCTGCGGTGGTTGTGTTTATCGTGCCGGTCCTGGGCATCAGAGATCGTCTGATCGAGGAGAAGAAGCGCGAGCTCCGCCGGACGAGTGAACTGCTGCAGGCGACGATCGACCGGTTTGAGAACAAGGTCCAGGCCAACGATTACACGGACCTGAATGGGTTGGAGACTGCGATTGGGACCCTCACCCGCAAGCGCGAGCTGATCGCGAAGATCTCCACCTGGCCGTGGAATCCCGGAACCGTGCGCGGGTTTGCCTCGACCCTGCTGCTGCCCATCGTGCTGTGGCTGATAACGCATTTCCTGGGAAGATTTTTTTAGGCGGCGATCGCCTTGGTGGATGCGAAAAAAGGTGTGGGGTGGGCGCAGTTGCGCCCACCCCACACCTTTTTTCGCCATACCTTCTTCATTTGTTTCAAATGTAGGCATCCTGAGTGGAGGGAGGTGAGTTGTTTTTGCTCACCGAACGTAATCGAAGGATGACCGGGTTGCGAGATAAAACCGCCCTTCGATTACGCTTACAGCGAGCAAAGTACGCTCGCTTCCAGGCTCCACTCAGGGTGCCTGGCTTGGGTGGCTTTATACCAAAACATCCACCCTTCGCGCCCTTGGCGTCTTCGCGGTTCAAATCTTCTTCGCACTCGTCCTTCGCTTCCTTGGCGTTTCAATATCTTTTCTTCACGCATCCAGGTGGTAGGAGTGGTAGATATTCTGGCAGGGGTTGCCCCAGGCCAGGTGCATGACCCGGGCGTTCAGGTCGATCACCAGGGCGTTGATGGTTTTCTCCCGGTCGAGCGGGTCGATCAGGTGCTCGGCGTGGTTGCAGATCGAGTTGGGGTAATTCAGATGGTCGCGCTGGATAGCCTGCAGGCTCTTGATGGTGTGCTTGGGGGTCCGGCGCAGCAGGTTGATCGCCCGGTGGTAGCGCACCCGGGTGTCGATGTACTCGTCCGGCTCGTCCTCCACCTCGCGCATCTTGGGGTCCTGATAGTGGTTGGTGTGGGCGATGTAGCCGGGATCGCCGTACAGCACCGCGAATTCACGCGCCGAGACCTCCACGTTATACAACTCGCCGCTCTCGTGAGCCAGCAGGTGATTGTAGCCGGCCGCCCGCTGGGGCACCAGCATGTGGCGCATGGCCTCGCCGGGCGTGCGGGCCGCCAGCACCGCCCGGGAATTGACCAGGCGCGGCACCCCGATGCGCGAATCGTTGGGATGAACCGAGTCGCAGCACTGGGCCAGCCCGTAGGCGTTGAAACCGACGTTAGCCAGCAGGCCGCCGTAAGTCATGGCCAGGTAAGGCGGCTCCTTTTCGGGGGTGGCGTGCACCACGATCACATCCCCCTCGTCGTCCGGCAACCAGTCCTCGTTATGGCCCACCAGCACGTGCCCGTCGGCGGTCCACAGGTCGTTGACCGCCATGCTGGTGCACTTCGACAGGTGCAGGGCGTCCATCGTGACCGCTTCCATGGCGTTCAAGACGATCAGGTCGTCCAGGTTGGCGTTGGCCCCTTCGGCGATGCCCTGCAGCTCCTCAAAATATTGCGGATAGCGCTCCTGCACGAACGGCAGGTACTTGCGCGAATGGATCACCGCCCCCTGCCAGGTGAGCTGCAGGTCGTCGTAGGCGTCGTCCAGCAGGCGGTGGGCATTTTCCAGGCTGTGGGCAACCTGCTCGCGGGTGGCCTCCCCGAACTGGCGGCCCATCTGACGCGGGCTGCCGGAAATCCGCACCATGGGCGGCGGGGAACTGTGGGTATAACTAAACGCTTCAGGCATAAAACTCCTCTTCTCCCTTGACGATGAGCCATGATGAGTAGCTACCCAAATTTTGGTGTGTGTGGCGGGCGATTGCCCGCCACACACACCAAAATTTGGGGAATTTCATCAAATAAGGCCATGTCAATCTACTCAACGATCTCAAATTCGAGCCGCAGGCTGCGGACCCATAAGCCCAGCTCGTGGGCCGATTCGACCCAGGCGGCCTCGTCCTGCCCGCGGCCCAGGAACCCGGAAGTCACGATCAGGCCCTGCACTTCGTGCTCCGCCAGGATAGCCGGCAGATCATCCGGCCGGCCGATGACCGTCACCCCGTGGATCTGGCGCCCGGCCAGGAAGGGATCGCGATCCACGAAGCCCACCACCCGGTAGCGCAATTCCGGGTTCATCAGGATCCAGCGCAGGGCGATCTCGCCCGCATCCCGGGCCCCGCAGATCAGCACCGGGGCTTCCTCCACCCGCTTTTGCTGGCCGGAGAACCTGTCCAGCACCCGGAAAGACGAGCGGGTGGCCGCCAGCCCCAGGAACAGGAACAGCCCGAACAGGGGAAACAGGATCGGGGCGTACTCGCCCGGCTCGTGCAGCAGCCAGACCGCCAGGACCAGCAGGATCACCGTGCCAACGACCGTGGCGACGTAGCGCAGCAGATCGTCCACGCCGATGTAGCGCCACACGCCGCGGTACACCCCGAAGGTGAAAAAGGCAATATAAGCCGCCCCCAGCGCCAGGGGCAGGGATTGCAGGTAGAGCTGCAGGGTCGCATCGTCCAGGGCCAGGCCATAGACCACCAGGAAGCTGAGGTAGTAGGCGATCCCAATCAGGAAAAAATCCAGGATCATTTCGAACACCCGCCGGCGGTAGGCCAGCTCCAACATGATGCGGGTGAAAGTGCGGCTGCTGCCAATCGGCTGGGTGGAGCGCCCGCCCACCACAACTTTCAGCCCCCCCAGGTAAGCGGTCAGCAGGGCCAGGCTCAGGATCACGATCGGGACCACCACCAGGCTGAGGGTGTAGTCCAGGGCTTCGATCCCCAGGCCGGCCACCCCGGCCAGCACCGCCACAGCGTACAGCACCAGCACGGCCTGGCGCTCGCTCAACCCGAAGGCGATCAGGCGGTGGGAGGCGTGGTCGCGCCCGCCCTTAATCGGCGATTCGCCCCGCAGCACCCGGGTCAGGGTCACCAGGGTGGTATCCAGGATCGGCAGCAGGAACAACAGGGTCGGCACACCGAAGACCGCCAGCACGTTGGAGGCCTGCGGCTGGCGGGCGATCGCCAGGGCCGCCAGGGTAAATCCCAGCATCTGGCTGCCGCTGTCGCCCATGAAGATGCTGGCCGGCGGGAAGTTGAACACCAGGAAGGCCAGCACCCCGCCTGCCAGGGCCAGGCTGATGGCCAGCAGGCCCTGGTTGCCGGATTGCCAGAAGAAAAAGCTCAGGAATAAAGCCGTGATCAGGGCGATGCCGCCCGCCAGGCCGTCCATATTGTCCAGCAGGTTGACGGCGTTGGCAATCCCGATCAGCCAGAAGTAGGTCAGGGCCAGGTTGGGCAGCTGGGCCAGCAGCGGGTTAGCCAGGCGCGGGGTGAAGAAATTGGTGGTGTAGCCCAACGAGACCACCACCGTAGCCGCCAACAACTGCCCGACCAGCTTAGCCGGCGGCGAGAGCGGGCGGAAATCGTCGTACAGCCCGAACACAAAAATGACCGCCGATCCCAGCAGCAGCCCCCAGGGGATCGTGTCCCAACCGGAACGGACTGCCGCGCTGACCAGCAGGCTCAGGATAAAAGCGCTAAAAATGCCTATCCCCCCCAGGGTGGCAGTCGATTTTTTGTGCCAGCGATCCTCGCGTGGTTTGACGTCTTTCCCCAGGCGGTGGCTGAGCTGGCGGACGACCGGGATCAATCCCAGACCCAGAAGGGCGGCTAGTATGAATGGCAGGAAGGTCATCTCCACCTCTGGTTTATTTTACACCAGAAGGCCTGCCGGAGGTTCATTGGGAATCCCTGGGGTGGTACCACCACCAGGGCTTTAACAAAAAGGACAAAATGCAGGGCTCGCTGGGGCGAATTGCCCCAGCGAGCCCTGCATTTTGTCACTAACCCCTGCATTTTGGAGAACAGGCCGGGTTGATGGGAGCCAACCACAGTTCACTGCTGGAAAAGATATCCAGGATTAGTCTTTATTAATACAAATATTGTCCAATTTACAAATTGGGGATATACTGCCCAGAGGTCATTGAGGGACAAACCCTCTGGCAAGCCCAGGTCGGCAAGTAATGCATCCGAGTATTCAATCGAGTTGATTAAGGAAAGGAGGGTATGGATCTGGCGTAAACCTGTGCATAAAGGTTTCATCTCAAAAAGATTATCTAAACATGCATGGTTCGCCCGCCCATAACTTTATCTTTGCAGGGCATCGCGATCAGGTGGGTAACTCGAGGCCCGATTTAGTTTCCGGCTTGTATCTGCCGTAAAACCCAACCGGCCCCCAACAAGACGTTAATTCCAATGAACCAATCCGAGTGGGGTTATTGGCGCGCATTTCGTAAGCCATTCGACCCGGCGAATATTTCAGATCGGTTCCACATATCAAAGGAGATTATTGCGATGAAACGCATCTCGTTTCTATCGGTCGTGTTCGTTTTCCTTTTAACCGCTGCATTTCCCATGCCGCCGGCCTTAGCCGCCAGTGCCGAGCAACCAGCCAGCCAGGTGCAAACCTATACCGTGATGGTGGGCGTGGATAACGTCAAAAGCGGCGTCAGTGTGGGCGCTTTCTTCCCCGAATCGCTGACCATCCATACCGGCGATACGGTCCATTGGGTCCAAAACGCGAATGAGATCCACACGGTCACCTTTCTATTACCGGGCCAGGCGATCCCGGAAGTGATCGTTCCAGCGCCGGCCAACACCCCGCCGCCCGGTTTGATGATGAACCCTGTGGTTGCTTTCCGGGCCGTGCCTGCCAATAACGAATACGATGGCAGCGGCTATGTCAACTCGGGGATTATGGGGAAAGAATCCGGGCAGGTGACCGATTTCAGTCTCACCTTTACCAAGCCAGGCATTTATCCGTATTTGTGCGTGATTCACGGCAAATCGATGAGCGGCACGATCACGGTTACAGATCCATCCCAGGCAGTGCTTTCACCGGCCCAGGTCATCCACCAGGCCAAGGTCGCAATGAAGAAGCAGCTTGAGAAAGGTCGGGCGCTGATCCCTGAAGCACTCCGGCAGGTGCCCAAAGCGGTCAAAAACCCGGATGGAACCGTCACCCACCATGTCCTGGTCGGCTACATGAAGGGCCAGATCATGCTGATGTCCTTCTTCCCCAGGAAACTGACAGTCAAGCAGGGCGACCAGGTTGTGTGGACTTTTTCGAAGGCAAATGATGCTCCGCATACCATCACCTTCCTGAACGGGGCAGATGAACCTGAACTTATCGTGCCCGAATCACAGCCGCTGGGGCCGCCGCTGTTGCTGATCAATCCGGCTCTGGCGTTGCCTTCGAACCTGGGAGTCCCGCTCACCCGGAATGGGATCTTCAACTCGGGGCTGCTATTACCCGGAACGACGCCGCCCTCCTATCAGCTCACGATCGGTAACGTGAGCGGCAGCATTCCTTACCTGTGCCTGCTGCACGATACCAGCGGTATGGTCGGATCGCTGAATGTAGTCCGGCTTGAAACCACGCCTGTAGATTGAACGAATAGAATTTAACGAATCAAGATGGCGGCGCGTGAAACGAACGCGCCGCCATCTTGATTATCCAGAGTGAAGCCTCTATACCAGGGAACCTTCACGATCGAGCGCCGCTTGATTGTATGTTTCCATGTTCATTTCTCTCCAACCGGCGGCAATTCAAGGTTCTCTGGACAATCCTTCAAAGATGATGCGGGCGTCCCCCGGGGCGGTGACCAGACTGGGAAATGCGCCTGCCCCCTTACGGCATCTGGAATTCGGTCCCCAGATAGGTTTTGCTCTCGATGTAGTTGAACCAGTTGATTGCAATCAGCTTGTCAATATGCTTTTGGACGGCTTCGATGTTGGGGTATTTCTCGACGCCCCAGCCAAGCCATTCTTCCGAGGCCCAACCAGAGAGGCACATGATGACCGCTTCAACACCCAGTTCTTCCAGGGAAGCCTGGTTCTGGGCATTGAGTTGATTCTGCTCTTCCGTGGATAGTTCATACCAGGGTTGTTTGTATTTCACAAAAAAGACTTTATAGATCGGCTCCGACATCATTGACCTCCTTCACAGCGAAAATCATGGATTCTTCAGACAACCAGTATAAGTCCCACCTACAACGCCAGGGAAAGGCCGGCTGGATTGCTTAATCGAGGCAGTTATTTGATTTCGTCGATGTGAACCTTTTCGTGGAGATTGCGAGACCGCACTTTATAGTGTGCAAAAAGTAGCCAGGCGAGTCAAGCAATACCGAGGCATGTTTGCAGGATTATTTCATAAAGTTTTTTGAGTGCCACAAAAGCCTTATCTGGACAGGAACATCACCAGGATTCGAATAAGTCCCAAAATGGGGCCGCGGTTCTTCTGCAGAACCCGGTTGACCGGTTTGAAACGCCGGCTGTCCTCAGCTTCCCGGCGGAGTTCCGCCAGGCGTTGCCTGGTATTCATTGTCACGCTGAACTCGGTGTCCATTTCTACCTCATTTCGTCTGGTGATTGGAAACTGCATCCAGGATAGCAATTTTCGGGGGTGGTTGTCACCGCCACAAAGAGTAGTAATCGGGTAGAATATGGGTAATTACCAACTTTTTGACGCTGGCCTCACTGCGGAGGCGAGGATAGTTTATGATGGCCTCTGAAGTACCAGAATGGTTTGAGCCGCTCAATGAGCGCGAAACCCAGATAATCAGCCTGATCTCCCAGGGGCATACCAATCGCGAGATCGCCCAGAAGCTTTCCCTCTCACTCGACACGATCAAATGGTATAACAAGCAAATCTACAGCAAGCTGGGCGTATCCAACCGCACGCAGGCGACTGCCACGGCCCGACGGCATGGTTTGTTGGAGACCCGAACTACTCCCCAAACGGGAAGTCCGGTCGAAGACAGGCATAACCTTCCTTACATCGCTACCAGCTTCATCGGGCGGCGGAAACAGCTGGCGGAAGTCAAACAACTGCTCCAACAATTCCGCCTGCTGGTGTTAACCGGTCCGGGCGGCAGCGGCAAGACCCGCCTGGCGATCCAGGTTGCAGCCGGACTGGTGGACAGATATTCGGATGGGGTCTGGCTGGTGGAGCTGGCGTCTCTCAACGACCCTGACCAGGTCCTCAACGCGATTGCGGACGTCCTGGGCGTCAACCAGCGGGGAGAAACTGCGCTGCTGGCCAAAATCCAGTATTTCCTTGCCTCCAGGCATTTACTGCTTGTGCTGGATAATTTTGAACACCTTTTATCCGCGGCCCCTTTGGTGGGCGATTTGTTAGCCTCGGCCCCACGGGTATCCATCCTGGCGACCAGCCGGGAGCGGCTGCATGTGTATGGCGAGCGGGAATATCCTGTCCACCCGCTTGAGTTGCCCGACCTGGAAAGGGCCAGTTCAAGGGAACAACTTGTCCAGGCGGAGGCAGTAGTTCTGTTTCTGGAGCGGGCCAGAGCGGTTAGACCGGATTTCGGGTACGAGCCCGGTGAAGAGCCTACCCTGGCGAAGCTGTGCATAAAATTAGATGGTTTACCTTTGGCGCTGGAATTGACGGCCTCCTGGGTGAAGGTTTTCGGGCTTTCGAGCTTGGTTGAACGCCTGGACGATCGCTTTCAGTTGTTGACCGGCGGAGCCCACAACTTGCTGGAACGCCAGCGAACCCTGAGGGCAACGATTGATTGGAGCTACAACCTGCTGGACGATGCCGAGCGGCTGCTATTTTCGCGCCTGGCAGTTTTTCGCAACGGAGCTACACTGGAAGCTGTCGAACGAGTGTGTGGGCAGGATCTCCAGCCGGATTTCCTCCCGGCATTATCATCCCTGGTTGACAAGAGCCTGGTCAGGACAGCTGCCGGCGAGGAAGGCCGACTCCGTTTTAGAATGCTGGAGACGATCCGTGAGTATGCCATGGAACGGTTGGAAACCGAGGGTGATGCCAACCTGTATTTTTCCCGGCATGCCAGCTATTATGCCGATCTGGCAGAGCAAGCGGCCAGCCATTTACGCCTGCGGGATCAGCGCCAATGGTTCGCCAGGGTGCATCGCGACTACGACAACTTGCGCGCCGCATTGGCCTGGTCGTTCAATTCGGATAGGATCGAACCCGGCTTACTCATCACGGCCTCCTTACGCGATTACTGGTACTACAACGGTCTCATCAGGGAATACCAAATCTGGACCGACCTCGCTTTGGATCGCATGCAAACCGCAGACCCTGCCCTTCAGGCCGGGATCCTGGTCTGTGCGGGCCAATTAAGCATCTTCATTACCGGAGGTCCGAGAAAAGGTCATCTTTTCCGCCAGGCAATCGACCTGTATACCCGGCTGGATGACCCCCGAAACGCCGCCTGGGCGAAAATGTTCTTAAGTGCCACCCTGATCGACCAACCAGCGGAACAACAGCAGGGGATGACTCTCTGCCAGCAAGCCCTCGAAACGTTCCGCAGAATCGGCGACCTGCCGGGCCAGGCCCAGGCTTACAACATCCTGGGGGAATACGCCCGCCACCGTTCAGAACTGGAAGATGCCAGGAAGTATTATGAACAGGGCCTCGAAATGACCGCCCGGACTGGCGAACGCTTGCGCGAAGGTATGCTAACCGCCAACCTGGGCTATATCGAGCAGCGTCAAGGTAATTACCGGCAAGCTTTACAGAGACTTAGGGATTCCATTCGCATTATGGTGGAAATCAATAACGACTACAGCTTACTAACCGGGATAGCCTCCCTGAGCGGCCCGCTTGCCGCAATCGGGCAGTACGAGCAGGCAGTTTGGCTGCTAGCAGCGGCTGAAACACAGATGGAGGCGGTTGGCCAAACACACCAATACTTGGATGCCTTCGAAATCGATTCGTACCGGCGCCAGATCCTTGATCATCTTGGTGAGGCTGCTTTTCAAACTGCCTGGGAGGAGGGCAGTCGTATGACCGTCCAACAAATGCTGGCTCTGGCTCTGGAAGGCAACGATCCAGACGATAAACAGGCCTGAAAGCTGTTGACAGCCAGCTTCCAGGCCTGTTTATCATCATCACTCAATCTTTTAGGATCGCTGAGCTTTAAGGCTGATCTCCCGAAGTCTGGATCGAATTCAGCTGGTCGAGCAGCTGCTGGTAGCGGTCCTTCTGACTGTCCGGAGCTCCGTCCAGCGCCTTTTGGGCGTGAGCGATGGCACTGGACAGGTCGTTCAGTTGGTAATAGATCCGGGAAAGGGTCTCCTCCACCTGGTAGGTTTGGGTGCCGGATGGGGCGATCGCCAGGGCGTTTTGGTAAATGGCGATCGCGGAAGGGTAGTCTTCCATCTGGGTGTAGACCGCCGCCAGGGCCAGGGTGTAATTATAGCGCGACTGGCGGTCGACTCCCTTCAGGCCCAGGGCCTGCTTGTAAGCCTCGATCGCCTGCTGGTACTGGGCCCCCTTGTCGGCGGGATCGGCAGCGTTACTGGCCAGCCGGGTATGGTAATCCCCCAGCAAGGCATAGGTCCAATCATAGGCGTCGTCGATCGTCAGCGAGTGCTGCAGGCGGTCGTAAGCGGTATCGGGGTCGTTGAGCACGTTCAGGTACAGCACCGCCCATTCGTCCCACAGGCGGGCGTTGTTCGGGCTGAGGCTGACCGCCTCGGCGAAATACTGGGACGATTTTTCAGCCCGCTGCTGCCGGGTGACCGGGTCGTCCACAAAAGCCGCCCACAGGCTGTACAGCCGGGCCAGGTTGGCGGTGTGATCGGTGTTCAGGGGGTTCAAGCGCTGGGCCTTCAGCAGGTCGGTCTCAGCCTGGCGGATCAACTGGTCCTGGGCGGTTGGATCGGACAGGCTGCGGGCCTGTTCGAGATAGCCCCGGCCCAGGAACAGGTAATAATAATCTTCCGCCGGGGCCTGCTGGATGGCGCGCTCGTAGATCGCAATCGCCACCTGCCACTGGCTCGGGCGGGCGAATGGATCGGCCATCTTGAAGGCGATATCGGCCTGGACCACCCGCAGGTTGCTGTAGGAGGCGAAGCCGAAGGCCGCCACCAGCGGCAGGGCCGCCAGGGCCCAGCCCAGCTGGCCGAACCGGTTGGTCTCGCGCGGCCAATCTTCCACCAGCACGAATCCCCCGAGCAGGACCAGCACTATAATGTAAAAATAGAAACGGGTCAGGATGCGCTCGTAATCCTGCACCAGGCCGATGACCTGGTCGAGAGTCGATGAGACCGACTGCACCAACCCGGCCAGCGCGGCGGCGTGCCAGATCCAGAACACCAGGGCCAGCCCGGCCGAGACTCCCAGCACCCGCAGCAGGTTGTTGAGCCACGCCCCGAAGGGCGCCGGCCCCTGCTCCTCGCTGCTGGCCAGGATTGAAGCGCCGACCCAGGTCATCAGGATAGTTCCCAACAAAGCCAGCGAGCTGCCCGCCCCCTGGCCGCGCAGGTTAGTGAGCGAGCCCCAGATCACCCCCAGGCTGGAGGTCGCCCGGGTGGTGTTGCTGATATAGTCGAATCCCAGGGTCGCCAGTAAAACCGCCACGACCAGGCCGGCGATCAGCCAGCCGCGTCCCAGCGGTCCTGATCCATCGTCGTCGGAGCGCCCGCCCCGCCCGGAGCGGCGCTTCTTGCGGCTGGCCCGGGCGGTGTTCGCCTGGCCGGGGGCCGGATCGACCATCAGGTGCTCGGGCACAGTTTGATAGGCGCCGTGGGCGGGCAGCACCCATCCCGCCAGCAGCAGCAGGGCGGCATAAACCCAGAAATACAATCGGGTGACGGCGATGGCGATCCCGAAGTTGATCTCCACGAAATGGGCCAGCACCGCCGAGAGCAGCACCAGCAGGGTGACAGCCCGCAGGATCTCGCCCGGGGTTTTGGGGACCTCGAAATTGGGGAAGATACCGGCCAATGCCAGGTAGGCGATCAGCCCGAACAGGATCCCAAATGGCAGGCCGACCCCGGCGTATTCGATCCCCTGGACCAGGCTTAAGCCGACCACTCCGATCAGCCCGCCGGCAGTGTACAGCCCGAAGAAAGCCAGGCGGCGCTTGCGGGTCGGGATCAGGCCCAGCCATTTGAAGCCGTAATAGAACACGGTCGTAAAGATCGCCAGGTAGGCCAGCAGTCCGAACAAGCCGGTGATCACCAGCGAGTCCCAGGTCTCGTTGTGCGAGCGGTCCGGTGAGGCATTGCGCCGCTCGACGTGGCCCAGATCCGGCACGTAAAAGCGATTGTAAGCCACGTACATCGATTCGGGCCCGTAACCGATCAGCGGCCGCAGGAAGTTGAAGCGGTCCGGGCTGCCGTCCGGGTATTCCAGCGGGGCGTGCGGCTCGACCAGCTTGACGGCCCCCTCCCAGATGTACTTGCGCACCAGGGCGGTGTTGCTCTCGGCGTCCAGCAGCTTGCCGAACCGGCCAATAGCCGGCGATTGTTTCAGGGCCTCCAGCGGGCTGTTGGGCAGGTTGAAGATCAGCAGAAAGACCCCGCCCAGGACAGCCAGCCCGACCACTGTGATGGTCAGTTTGCGCTTGCGGAAGATCAGGGTCAGGGTCAGGGTCAGGAAGAACAGGCTGACCATCCAGCCCAAAGCCGGGCCGCGGCTGCCGCTCATGTACAGGGCAATCACCTGGACAGAAGCGGTGAAGACGTACACGGTTGCCCGGGCAATGTGCCCGCCCAGGCCGGTCTCCTCCCGCAAAATGGCCCGGAAGGAAGTAAAGATCCGGCCAACGGTCAGCGGGAAGACCATGATCAGGTAGGCCGCCACAAAGATCGAGTTGCCCATGTTGGCCGCGATCCGGATGGAGGTATCGCCGCCCCAAGGCACCGGGTCGCGCCCGTAACGCTGCAGGATGCCGTACAGCGAGACCGGCAGACTGGCCAGGATGATGGTGGTCAGCAGGCGCTCGAGCTGGGCCCGCCGGCGAAGGTTGGCCGCCAGAGCGCCGAAAACAATCAGGTAAGAGAAGGTGGTGTAGGTGCCCTGCAGGCGCTGGTAGGAACCCCAGAAACTGGTGGAAGGCGCCACCGAGAAGATCGTGGCGATCAGGTACACCAGGGCGATGGCCAGCACCGGCAAAACCATCGGGATCAGCAAGAAGGATTTGAGCTTCGATTCTCCCGCTGGCAGCTGTTCCCAGCGCGGCCCGCCGGTCGCCACCAGCTTGACCAGCCAGGCAGCCAGGATGACCAGGGCCAGGGTGCGCAGCCAGGTGATCTTATCCGGCTCGAAGATCCGGCTCGAAAACACATCGAAGAAGACCGGCACCAGGATGACGGCCACCAGCCAGGCGGCTTCCATGATCCCATCGGCGTAACGGCTCAGTTTATTGGGCATAAATGTTTATCAACCTGTTTCGGAATGTTGGTATGCAAAGGGGCTCTCCAGGAAATTCTGTGGGAGGGTCCCAGATTAGGGTGTATCACCACAGGATTTCCCGAAGGACCTGCAAAGGATCAGTGATTGTCTTGGATGTGCCCGTTACAATATCACAGAACCTGCCAGGCGGCAAGACGGAACGTTGAGTGGACGAATTCCGTTTTCACCGCGACAGCCTTTGATATTTTGGCACCCGCAGGTCGTCGAACACTGCGGCGACGGTCTCATTCAGGCGGTGCTGCTGATAAACAACCGGCAGATTGCGTTCGCCAGGCGTCATGGCGGCATACCAGGCGCGGAGCGGCTTCAGAGGCAGCGCCAAGACAGCGTTAGCCCGTCCCTTGCCGCCGTTTTGAAAGTCTGCCCAGGCAAGCCGGCGGAGAGCCCGGTCGTCTGAGCGCTGGCTGTTTTCCACCATGCTGCGAGCCAATACCGGGTCCGAGATATGGGTTTCGAAAACCCGGTAGATCCTGACGGTAAAGATACCCCTGGCATGGATGTTCGCCGTGGGCGTGGGCTCATTCTCAACGACAGTCCCGACCGGTACACAGGTATAGTGGTGCGGCTGCAGGTCGAACTCAAGCGCGTCGTGGAATTCTTCAACCAGTTCGCGGGCCGGATCGATTTCGAGAACAGGATCAGCGGCCTGGCTCAGGCGCTGGATGCAAAACGCTCGCAGTACGGGCCAGCTCGCCGGGTGGATAAAGACGCGGAAATCCTGCTCGGAGCGGGCGCGGGCGCTGTCAAAGTGAAAGTCACCGATCCGCGCTTGCAGGGCATTCAGATCCAGGATGCGGATCGCGCCGCCGAAGGGCTGCGAGCGGACGTCGATGGCAGCTTCCTGCGCTCCCTCGAGCAGGGTCGCTTTCTGTTCCAGCGCCAGCATGCGCTCGCCGCTTATTGGATGGCTGAAAACGACCCGCACCAGGGTGGCGACGCTCACCCGCAAACTCAGATCTGGCGTTGGGCCGAGGCCCCAATCAGGTTCCATTGGCGGCAAAGGCGATGGCCTGATCGATGTTCATCCTGGCGCCGGTCTGCCAGGCTTGTTCGAAATCCTCCTGGCTGAGCGCCTGGCGCAGCATCTCACGGTTGCGCTCCACCTCCATGCGGTCGGCGGGCCACCAGGCGCCGCCCGTGCTCTCCAGCAGCGACTCGGCTGCGCTGATCATGATCGCGCCCCATTCGGTCAGGCCCTGCCGCGCTTTCAGGCCGGCCAACCCTGCCAGGCTTTCAGCGATCCCGCGCCGGTTGCCCAAACGCCGGAACATCGCCAGGCTTTTTCTGAATTGAGTTTCTGCCTTCTCGAAATCTTCTTCATATTGGGCAATATAGCCGAGATTATGCACCAGGCGGGCCACATCGCCTACATCGCCGGAAGCATGCAATAACACTTCGGATTCTTCATAATATTTGCGCGCAACTACAAATTGGCCTTGCGTCCGGGCGACTTCGCCCAGATTGTCCAGCGCGAAGGCAATCAGCCAATTCTCGCCGATGGGACGGGCTTCGGCCAGCGCTTGCTCATGATAGGCGCGCGCCTGGTCGAGATTTCCCAGTCCCAGTTCCACATTCCCTAAATGGACGAGCGTAATGGCATGGAAAGGAGCATTGCCCTGGGCTTTGAACAAGGCGCTGGCCTGTTCAAGCATGGGCTGGGCCTCACTGTCCCTGCCCATATTGAGGTAAGCGACGGCGTTGCCCATCAGCAGGAAGGCGAGCAGTTCTTGCTTTTCAGATTGCCGCTCGATCGCCAGACTCTGCTGTAATTTCTCAAGGCCGGTCGCCTGTTCGCCTTGCCAGATTGCCAGCAATCCGCTGGCGGCCAACAGCATCACCTGGGCGGGAGATTCCTTCTGCATGGAGGGGGCTGCCAACAACCGCTCCATCCACATGCGTCCTTCCGAAAAATAACCCCGGCGGTACCAGAACCAGAGCATCACAAAGGCCGCCATGGCTCCAAGCTCAATCCCCTGAGCTGAAGTCAGACTCCAGGCCAGCATGGCGCGCAAATTATCCTGCTCACGTTCGAGCCAGTTAAGCCAGGAAGTGGCTTCGGCGACATACAGATTGAACCCGATCTGGTTGATGACCATGTCCCCGAAATATTCGGCATGTCCTTTGCGCAGGCGCGCCATTTCGCCGCAGTCTGTGAGCCGCTCGATGGCATAGGCGCGGATGGTTTCGAGCATCCCGAAGCGGGTTGCCCTGGCAGCGGTCTCATCCTGCCGCACGAGGCTGTTATTAACCAGCACAGCCAGGCTATCCAGAATATCGAGGCCGCCATCCGGATTGCAGACCGCCTCGACAGCCTCGAATGTGAAACCGCCGACGAATACGCCCAGGCGCGCGAATAAAAGTTGTTCATCGGGCTCCAACAGGTCGTAGCTCCACTCGAGGGTTTTGCGCAGGGTTTGGTGGCGCGCCGGCAGGTCGCGCGCCCCGCCGGTCAGCAGCTTGAGCTGGTCATCCAGGCGCGCCAGGATCGCCTGCGGCGGCAGCAGTTTGATGCGGGCCGCCGCAAGTTCGAGAGCCAGCGGCAGCCCATCGAGCCGGCGGCAAATCTCGGCGACGACGGAAGCATTGTCTTTCGTCAGCCCGAAATTGGGCTGCACGGCGCGGGCCCGTTCAACGAACAGGTTGACCGCTTCATTTTCGATCAGGCTCTCCAACGCAGGTAAGTTATCCGCCTGCGGCAGTTCCAGCGGCGGCACCGGAACGATCCGTTCAGCATGCAGGTTGAGCGCGATGCGGCTGCTGGCGAGGATTTTCAACCCGGGGGCGGTTGCCAGGATATCCGCCAGAATAGGTGCAGCCGAGTCCAATTGTTCGAAATTATCCATCACCAACAATAATTCTTGATCGCGTAGATAATCCTTGACGGTTTCAAGCAGTGGACGTCCACCTTCCCGCACGCTTAGCTGCAAGGCCAGGCGGGAGATCAATTGATTGCCATCCTTATCATCAGCGAGTGGAACGAAGTACACCCCATCCGGAAACTGATCCAGCAATTTCTCAGCCACCTGCAAACTCAGGCGGGTCTTGCCGGTGCCGCCCGGTCCGAGCAGGGTGACGAGGCGCGTGCTGGGCTCCAGCAACAAATCCTGGATGGCGGCGATCAGCTTGGCGCGCCCAATGAAGGGCGTGGGTTGAACGGGAAGATTATGTTTCGGTCGCTTCGCCCCGGATGAACCGTGCAATTCGCCCTCGATTTGCCGCTCATCGTATAGCAATTCAACGTCCATCGGCCGCGGCAGATTGAAGGTTGCCGCCAGGCGTTTGAGGTTTGCGGCGGCGTAGATCAATCCGGCCAGGCGATTTTCATCGGGCAAACCGGCTTTGTGACAGTATGCCAACCCCGCCGCGACCCCCGCCAGCCAATACTGTCCCCACAGATCGTCGTGCAGGCTGGGGTGATTGGCTGCGACCCATTCCGCAAAAGCGCCCCGGGCTGATCCAATCACGGCGCTCAAGCCTGACATTTCGACCGGCACTTTTTTGGGATCGGGCACATCCGCCACTGCCAGCAGGCTGAGGAAGCTGGCAATCTTCGCAAAAGGAATCTGCGCCAAGGCGAGCATCAGATAAGACATTTCGAGATAGCGCTGATCGTAGATCAGGGGCTTATTTTCCTTAAACAACGCAAAGTCGATCAGGTAATAACCTTCCAGCGTTTCGCGATCGCTGCCAAATTTAGCCAGGATGTTATTGGTATTCAAGTCGCCGTGGATATAGCCGGTCAGAATATCGATGGGCCGCACATTCCCCCAGGATTCCGCCTGGCGGGCAAAACGCAATGGATTTGGAAATACATGCCCGTTGATCAGCAAGCCGGCGACATCCGGATTGACCCCGCACACTTCTTGTAGAAACCGCTCGGTATTTCCTCCGGCATTCAGGCGAAAGCCAAGCCAATTCTGCAGTACCTTTTGAGGATGCATGGCCTGTTCGAAGATGGCGCTGCCATTCCACTCATTCAATAGGACCGAATTGGTTTGGACAAAAAGGGTCTTGAGCTGGCTTTGCCGTTCGTACTTCGATAAGGGCAGATATTTGAGCAGGGATTGACCTGCGATGCGATAAAAGATTGCGATGGCGCCCTGTCTTTCGACCGGGTCAAAGGCCAGCTCGGCGATATGGGCGCGGGTAAACTCAGGCGGGGATAGGTTGATGACCGTGTTGTGCCGGGTGACCTCGTCTGAGTGTGCTTTTGGGTTCTTATGATCCAGCTTCAAGATGCAATGCTCGACGCGCTGGTTTGCAGCAGTCGAAACACTGACAAGATAGACGAGCGCCCCGGACCATCCCCCGACCAGGATTTGAAGGGGAATTACGCTGATCTTGTAGGTATCCTGCGCCAGGCGAATCACATCCTGGTATTCATCCGGCAGGGATTGGAAATCGATCGTCGCTTCGGACATAGCACTACCTGTTGATTGAAAAATTGGAAGGAACTATCTTGACAATGTCACATTTGAAGAAATCTCCCAAATTTTGAGGTGGGTGGCGGGCGGCCGCCCGCCACCCACCTCAAAATTTGGGTATTCTTTAATTAAGGTGAGACGATTCTAACCTATTTTGTCCATCAAGCCGGACAACTCTGCCAGCCCCCAACGCCCACCGGTTTGACGAAGCAGCGCCAGGCCTGATTCCAGGGATGCCCTGGCAGCCGAACGATCACCGATCGCCAGCTGCGCTTGCGCTTGCAGAAGAAAAAACTGAGGCAGTAAGAAACTGAGGCCCTGTATGCCCGCAAATTGGGTTATTTGTTTCGTCAGTGGCAGGAGGTCAGTATACTGCCCCCGGGCTGATAAATACCAGCAGCGGGCCAGTTCAGGCATGAGCAGTAATAACATGCCCAAGCTTTCAGGGTCGACCTGGTAACTGCTGACCAGCTCATCCGCTTTGTCCATTTCACCCATTTCAATACAAGCAATCGCCAGGGCAGCGCTGGCAGCCGGTTTCTGAAACTTAAAGTGCTGGCTGGCAACGGCCAGGGACTGTTCGGCCGATTGGAAGGCCTGGTGAACATCATTCGCCGCCAGGTGGAGCAGGAACTGGAAAAGCCCCAGGTAGAACTGAACAATGCTGGCCCCGCTCTCCTGAGCCAGGCGAAGCGCGATGGCTGCGTGCTCGAGCCCGGCCTCGATCTGCAGGCGCTGCAGGTGGACCAGAACAGGCGTGTAGCGCATGAAGGCTTCCCCCCACAGATTATTGGAGGCCTGGCTGAGGGCGATGCCCTCTTCGGCGATGGCGAGGGCCTGCGTAAACTGGCCGGTCATGGCCAGCGCCATGCCGTAGTTCGCCAGGCCGTCGATCAGCATCGGTTGGTTGCGGACTTCGCGCCACAGCTCGACCGTCCGCCGGCTGTTTGCCAGCATCTCAGATACCTGCCCCAAACCCATGTAGGCTCGACTTAGATCATTGGCGATGTAGGCCATTTGTTCACGTAACCCTGAGGCTTCCGCCAGTTCGAAAGCCAGCAATCCACTGGCCAGGGACTGTTCATAGCGGCCGGTCAGACGATAAACGTTGGTCAAATTCCACAGGATTTTGGCCTCGGCGGTCCTGTCGTTGAGCGCTTGAGCCAGGTTCAGCCCCTGGCGGCCCAACAATTCGGCCAGCTCGAAATCGCTCATGACATTGCCGGTGGAGCGCAGGGTTCCCTGGGCCACCAGGGCGTCCAGTTCAAGCGACCGGTCGCCAAGTTCTCGAGCCAATTTTTCCATGGATTGGTAATGAGCCAGGGCGGCCGCCGGGTCGCCGGTCAGTTCCAGGGCCCGGCCGTACAGGCTGCACAACTGCCGGCGCTGCGCTGAGCTGGCTTCCACCTTACCAAGCAGCTCCATGGCCGGGCGGTAATGGTTTACAGCTTCGGCGGCGGCGTACTTTTCCATCGCCTGATTGCCGGCCAGCAGGCTGTATCGGAAGGCCGGTTCCGGCAGATCAGCGGCAAGCGCATGGTAAGCCAGCTCCCCGAACCGGGCGGAGATGCCAGCCTGAGGCAAACTCGCAAAGTCAGCCTGAGGCAAACTCGCAAAGTCAGCCTGAGGCAAACTCGCAAAGTCAGCCTCGGGGAGGCTTTCAATGGCTGCCAGGGCCAGTTTGTGCAGCGACTGCCGGCGGGCGCGCAGCTGCATGCGGTAGGCGGCCTCACGCAGCAGGGCATGCTTGAACTGGTAGCGATCCTCGCTTACGGCTGACCAGATGGCTTCCTGTTCGGCTGTCGCGAGCTTGCCGGGCAGGTCTGGCTGGCCGGGCAGCATCTGAGCCAGCACCCGAAGTTCAAATTCCCGCCCGAGAACTGCGGCTGTTTGCACGACTTCCCGCACCCCGGGATCCAGACGATCCAGGCGGGCGACCAGCAAAGCGTTCACATCTCCCGGCAATGGCGATTGGTCGCCAGCGACCAGCCGCCAGGTTCCATCGACCTGCTCCACCTGGCCCAACTCGACCAGGTAATGCAAGATTTGTTCGCCGAAAAAAGGGTTGCCTTCCGAGCGTTCGACCAACACAGCCAGTAAATCATCGCCAGCCGGCGCCCCTAAATAAGCCTGGCTCAAAGCGGACAGGTCGGATGGGTTGAGGGCGGACAGATACATCTCCTGGTAAGGCGCGCCATCGAACCAGGGATGGCCGCCTCCGGTTCTGGCCGTTACCAGGATCGCTACAGGCAGCGACCCGGCATTCGATTGAGCCAGGTCCGCCAGAAAAGCGGACAGGAACTCGGCCGAAATCTTGATCGATCCAGTGGGCATCCTCCAGCAGCAAAATGGACGGATGGCGGCGGCTTTCAGCCTTCAGCAGGGCAGCCAGGGCTGCGAAGGTGTGTTCCCGGCGCCGTTTGGGATCCACCTGTTCGTACAGGGAATCGGGCCAGTACAGGCCCACCAAGGCTCCCAGGAAAGAACGCACCCGGTCAAGTTCATCGGCCAATGCCTGCACCTGCGTTTCAGCGATCAGCTGATCCAGCTTGCGGTTAAAATTGCGCTTATTGCGCGCCTCAGCCAGTCCCTGTGAATACCCGAAATAACGCCTCAACCAGTAGCGAAAAGGGTTCAGGGACTGGCGTAAAATTTCATCTGTCTGGGCGAAGAACACCTGGCTGTTTGGATGGGACTGCAGGCGGCGGGTCAGGCATTCGTGGGCCAGCCGGCTTTTGCCCGCCCCCGGTTCACCCCAGATGACGAACATACCCGCAGATTGGCCCGTATCGATCGGAGCGATAAATTCAGCCAGGCGGGCTAAATCGTCTTCCCGCCCGATCAGCCGGCCCGCATACGGTAGATCGCTGACGTCCTTGCGCTCGAATAAAATGTATACTTTCTGCGGTTCGGCGAAGCCCTTAAACGTTTGTTCGCCTTCAAATTCCAGGTCGAACTGCCCACCGGCCCGCTCGGCGATATGCTGGTCGACCCAGATTTCGCCACGCGGCGCGCCGGTCATAAACCGGGCAGCCAGGTTGATGCCGCGACCATAGCAGGTATATTCGCCGCGTTGGGGCGAGCCGAAGTAGCCCGCGTGGGCGATTTGACAGGTGATGCCGCCGTTGATCGGGATCGCGGTTTGGGTTTGCAACTCCAGGATGAAGTGCAGCGCCCGTTGAATGTCATTTTCATGGGCAGCCGGCGCCCCCCAAAACAGGAGGAGATTAGCGCCCTTATCGCCAAAGTCCAGCCGGCTGAGCAAACCGCCGTACTGCTCCTGGAGGATAAAAACGGTCTGCATAAAAATAGCCAGCTGGGACTCGGTGCGCACCGTCGGCAGGCTGATAAACACGGTGACGACCTGGCGGAATTCACCGGTCTGGCCGGCCTGGATCACCTCTGGCGGGACGAAATGCCCCACCAGCTCCGGATCCGCGCCAGGCGGGACCCCCAGGCGTGGCCCGGGTAAGGACCCAATCAGCCCGACAAGCCGGAAGCAGGAACCCACGGGCTCGAAGGCGATAAGATTGGCAACCGCCTGATAGGTGGGCGCGTCCAGGATCACTTCTCCCGGCGCAGCGACATGTTCAGCCGCGCTGCAGCCGTCGATCGCCGCTCCCCGGAAATAATAACAGGCCTGCTGGCCCTCTTCCGCCGTAACGATCCCCCAGATGACTGCGCCGGAAGCCACACCCACCCTGGCAGTAATCTCAAAACTTCCGTAGAGCGTGTCCAGCTCCGGCCGGGCTTGAACGTGTCCCTGGATGGCGAGGGCGGCCGCCAGCCCTCGTTGGGCCGCAAGCGGCTCGGCCTGGGGGAAGACGGCCGTGAAGGCATCCCCGGCAAAGCCAGTCACAAATCCCCCCTGGCCATAAACGGCTTCGATCAACGGCTCGAAGATGGCTCCCATCACACCCGCCAGGACTTCGGCGCCGTGCTGCCCATGGGCCATCAACCGGTCGGTGAGGGCGCTAAAACCACTGATGTCCACAAACAGCGCGGTGGCCTCGAACTGGCCTTTGTACGCCTTGTGGGCATATTTTTCTAGAATGAAATCAGGGACAAGCTGGTTAGTCATCGTTTGACAGATCGGCGGGACAGGCAATTCGAATCCAGTGGATCCACGGTTACAAGGATTTTATCATCTTCGAAGAAATCCCCCAAAATTTGATGTGTGGGGCGGGCGGCTGCCCGCCCCACACATCAAATTTTGGGTATCCCTATTAATGGAAAGGTGGTGCTCAGTCTGGGCGACAATTACCGACCAGACTGAACACCACCGATAAAACCAAGCCTGATCGAGGCATACGATCTGCGTCTCGATCAGGCGCAGGTCAAGCTTTAGTGAATTGGTCCGCGAATTTCACCACCCGGATGGGCGACCGTGTGGGCATTGACGTAGGTATTCCCGGCCTCCATTTCAGCCACCAGGTCAGCCAAAGACATGCCTGCCAGCGGTCCCCTCAGATCGGCCGCAGTGATCTCCCCCTCAGCCAGGACCCCGCTGAAGCGGCCCTCAATGAGCTGGGCAGGGGGAGCTGACGGGTATAAAAAGGCCACCACGGGGCCATTCGTCCCCGGCTGGCCAACATGGATATGGGCCTGTAAGGTGTCATGCAAATTAGCCACGTTCAATTGATAATGCAGGCTGGTACCATCCTCACTCAGCTTGAAGATGGCCTGCCCTTGCGCCAGGCTATCCACGGCTGGCACTTCATTATCACCGGATAGGTGGGCCCTGAAGTTCTTCGTTTGGGGTTTCGCTGCTGCTGTGCCGGTAAAAACAAGCAGAACGATCATCAGGGTTAAGAAACTGATCTTTTTCATACGGATACGCTCCTGGTGTCGGTAAACCAATAAAATTCGAAAGTAACGATCGTCATTATCGGGATTCAGTATAGCAAATTATTTATCGCGGTCACCTCCTTGAGCGAGTTTCACCCCCTGGCGAGTCGAGCATCGACCCTCATTTTTCATACCTACGCAGGAAAGGTGATTTTGGATTGAATTTAGCCGCAGGATTGATCCGAAAATTCGAAAGCTCTTTTCATCCAATCAGACTGTCTTTAAATATTGATGCACCAGGTTGACGGCGATCGCGCCCTCGCCCACTGCGGAGGCAACCCGGCGGACCGCCCCCTGGCGCACATCCCCGACCGCGAAGATGCCCGGCACGCTGGTCTCCAGGGGATAGGGGTCTCGCTTTAATCGCCAGTTTTGGGGACGCGTACCTTTTGAGATCAGATCGGCTCCCGTAAGGATGAATCCGGCCCGATTGCACTGGACGACACTGGCCACCATTTCGGTATGCGGGACGGCCCCGATGAAAACAAACATGGCCGCGGCCTGAAGCTGGCAGGTTTCGTGCGACTGGTTGTTGACGACCGTCACGCTTTCCAGGCGGTCCTGCCCGTGAACCTGGGTGACAACGCTGTTGAGCCAGACCTCGATATTCGCGGTCGCCTGGATCTGGTCCACCAGGTACTGGGACATGGCGTTTAACGCGCTGGAACGGATGAGCATGGTCACCTGGCTGGCATAGCGGGAGAAAAACATGGCGGCCTGCCCGGCTGAGTTGGCCCCACCCACCACCAGAACATGACGGTCGCGGTAATGAGCGGCCTCGCTGATGGCCGCGCCATAATAAATCCCCGCGCCGGTCAGCGCTTCAACGCCGGGCACCTGCAACTGGCGTACGGTTACACCGGTTGCGATGATCAATGCCTTGCAGCCGAGTTCGCTGCCATCTTTCAGGCTGACCGTGCGGTAGGGGTCGTCGACCCTGACCCGAACGACTTCCTGGGCCGTCAGGATTTCCGCGCCAAAACGGAGCGCCTGGTCGGTGGCGCGCTTGGCCAGTTCGGCCCCGCTCAGCCCTTTTGGAAACCCCAGGTAATTCTCGATGCGCGAGCTCGTTCCCGCCTGCCCGCCGGTCGCTTCCCGTTCGATCATGGCCGTATGCAAACCTTCCGAGGCCCCATAGACCGCCGCGCCCAGGCCGGCCGGACCGGCCCCAACGATGATCAGATCAAAGAAGGGCTGGGTGGCCCGGGTGCGCAGACCAACTTTTTCGGCCAGCGCCAGCATGTCGGGCTTCGCCAACCAGCTGCCATCCGGGAAAAATACCACCGGCAGGAGACGATCCACCTGATCCAGGGAGTCGACCATCAGGCGGGCCTGTTCGTCCTGCTCGATATCCAGCCACTGGTAGGGAATGCGGTTGCGGGACAGGAAATCCTTGGTCTGGTGCGAGCTTGAAGACCATAAAGTCCCCGCAACCCGGATGCCATCATAGGGCAGGGTGGCCGTTGCCAGCCAGCCGCTTAACAGATCGTCCAAAACCGGATACAGCCGCTGGTCAGGCGGGTCCCAGGGTTTCATCAGGTAATAATCCAGCCCGATCTGGTTGATGCTGGCGATGGCGGCTTGGGTGTCGGCATAGGCAGTCAGCAGGACTTTGCGCGCTTCCGGGAAATAGCTCATCGCCAGGCTGAGGAACTCGGTGCCGGTCATATTCGGCATACGCTGGTCCACCAGCAGCAAGGCCACCTGGGCGTTGCGCAGCTTGAGCTGCTGCAGGGCTTCCAATCCCTCCTGCCCCGACAATGCTTTCATGATCCGGTAGTCGTTCCGAAAATGGCTGCGCAGATCGCGCTCGATCGCGTTCAACACCAGGGGTTCATCGTCGATACACATCAAGATCGGTTTCATTAGCTTCACCTGCATTTCTTAAGACTATTGCTTTTCGGGAGAGTTCCAACCATAACTCATCTCGATTTGAATATTCGGCCTGAATCGGCCTCATCAAGCCTACCCCCAAGGACGGGAGTTAAAGGCAAAAATGATGGCTCGCAGGGGCAAATTGCCCCTGCGAGCCATCATTTTTGCCATTTTCTTCCCAGTCCCAGGTGCGAAG
>CAWHJB010000006.1:0-285818 GCA_963829555.1 uncultured Chloroflexia bacterium
TAGGCAACATGACCAATAGAACTCCGAATAAATTGTTGAATTTGCCAATAGACAAAGCCTCCTCGGGTTAGTAAACTAAGGGCAATCCAGCACGCGGCGCGCGTGGTGAGGCGCGCTTGCCTGAAACAGGAAGAAACGCAGCTATGTTATCGCTCAGCTTTATCGTCATTATTCTGGTCAGCCTTCTGGTTCTAGTCCTTGGGATTACGAACCCACTTTACGCTTGGGCAGAGGCTGCCGGTAAGAGACGGTAACCCAGAAGCAAAAACGGCCAAAGGAGTTTCCGGGGCTGCCCAAGAGAATGGGCAGCCCCGGATCGGTTAATAAGGAAATTTATTCGCCCATCCCCCCGGCCCCCTTCCCCAGGAAGGGGGAGAAAGCGGAAATCAAGCGACGCTGGGGGGCGCACCCCCCAGCGTCGCTTGATTTCCGCAATCAACCAGACAAGGAGCAGACTAATTCATGCGATCGGATCAGATCAAGAAAGGCTACGAGCGAGCCCCGCACCGGGCCCTATTGAAAGCGACCGGCGTCACGGATGAAGATTTTGGCAAACCGTTTATCGCGATCGTGAATTCTTACGTCGATATCATCCCCGGCCACGTGCACCTGCAGGCATTCGGCAAGCAGGTCAAAGAGGCGGTGCGCGCCGCCGGGGGCGTGCCGTTCGAGTTCAACACCATCGGGGTCGATGACGGCATCGCCATGGGCCATTCCGGGATGAAATTCAGCCTGCCATCGCGCGAGCTGATCGCCGACAGCGTCGAGACCATGATCCAGGCGCACAAATTCGACGGGATGATCTGCATCCCCAACTGCGACAAGATCGTGCCGGGCATGCTGATGGGCGCCATCCGGGTGGACATCCCGGCGATTTTCGTCTCGGGCGGGGCGATGGCGGCCGGCAAGACCCCGGAAGGCGAGACGGTCGACCTGATCTCGGTCTTCGAGGGCGTGGGTGCCTATAAAGCCGGCAAGATCAGCGCCGAGCGCCTGAAAACCCTGGAAGATTACGGCTGCCCGACCTGCGGCTCCTGCTCGGGGATGTTCACCGCCAATTCGATGAACTGCCTGATGGAAGTGCTGGGGCTGGCCCTGCCGTTCAACGGCTCGGCCCTGGCGCTCAGCGACGCCCGCAACGCCCTGGCCCAGCAGGCCGCCACCCGCATCATGGACCTGATCGAGCGGGACATCACCCCGCGCCAGATCGTCACCCCCGAGGCCCTGGACGACGCTTTCGCCCTGGATATGGCCATGGGCGGCAGCACCAACACCGTGCTGCACACCCTGGCGCTGGCCCACGAGGCCGGGGTGGAGTACCCCCTGGAGCGCATCAACCAGGTCGCCGACCGGGTGCCTTACCTGTGCAAAGTCAGCCCGTCCGGCAAGTGGCACATGGAAGACGTCCACCGGGCCGGCGGCGTGCCGGCCATTTTGAAAGAGATCGCCCGCTCCGGCAACACCGTCCATCTCGACCGGATCACCGTCAGCGGCACAACCCTGGGCGAATCGATCGCCGAAGCCGGGATCAAGGATTACGACGTGATCCGCCCGCTGGAAAACCCCCACAGCCGGCAGGGCGGCCTGTCGATCTTGTTCGGCAACCTGGCCCCGGAAGGCGCGGTGGTCAAGGCCGGCGGGGTGCTGCCAGGTATGCGCCGGCATACCGGCCCGGCCCGGATCTACGAGAGCCAGGACGCTGCCATGGTCGGCATCCTGGGTTCGGAAGTCCAGCCCGGCGACGTGGTCGTGATCCGCTACGAGGGGCCACGCGGCGGGCCGGGCATGCAGGAGATGCTCTCGCCGACCTCCGCCATCATGGGCATGGGCCTGGGCGATTCGGTCGCCCTGATCACCGATGGCCGTTTTTCCGGCGGCACTCGCGGCGCCTGCATCGGCCACGTCAGCCCGGAAGCAGCGGCCCGCGGCCCGATCGCGGCCCTGCAGGACGGCGACCTGATCGAGATCGATATCGAGGCGCGTACCCTGAATGTCAGGCTCGACGACGAGACCATCCAACAGCGGCTGGAGGCTTTACCGCCATTCCAGCCTGATACCAGCAGCGTCTGGCTGCGGCGCTATTCCCGGTTTGTGACCAGCGCCAGCCATGGAGCCGTTTTGGAGTAAGCCACAGGGTGCGTTCCGGGCCTGTGCCCGGGCGCACTATATTTCGCCTGTATTCTTATCGAACGTATTTGGAGGAAGCATGAAGAAATCTGGTGCAGATATTTTATGGGAATGCCTGGTGCGGGAAGGCGTGGAAGTCGTCTTCGGCCTGCCAGGTGGGGCGATCATGCCCGTGTATGATGCCATGCTCAACTACCCGGTCCACCACGTGCTGGTGCGCCACGAGCAGGGCGCCGCCCACATGGCGGACGGCTATGCCCGCGCTTCCGGCAAGGTCGGGGTTGCGATCGCCACCTCCGGCCCCGGCGCCACCAACCTTGTGACCGGCATCGTGACCGCCATGATGGATTCATCGCCGATCGTCTGCATCACCGGGCAGGTGCATTCCTTCCTGATCGGCGGCGACGCCTTCCAGGAGACGGATGTAACCGGCATCACCCTGCCGATCACCAAGCACAATTACCTGGTCACCCGGGCGGATGAGATCGCCCAGGTGGTGCGGGAGGCCTTTTATATCGCCCGCAGCGGGCGGCCCGGGCCGGTCCTGATCGATATCTGTAAGGACGCCCAGATCGAGGAAGTGGAATTCGAATATCCCGAGGCCATCTCCCTTCCGGGCTACCAGCCGCCGGTGCATGCCCCCCAGAGCGACCTGGAAAAAGCGGTCGCACTGATCGAAAAAGCGGAACGCCCGGTCATCCTGGCCGGCCACGGCGTGCTGATGTCCGGGGCGATGGAAGCCCTGCAGATGTTCGCAGTCAAGACCAATACCCCGGTTGCCATGACCCTGCTGGGCATGGGCGGTTTCCCGGCCTCCCACCCGCTCAGCCTGGGTATGATGGGCATGCACGGTGAAGCTTACTGCAACCTGGCCATCCAGAACGCCGATCTGCTGCTGGCCTTCGGGATGCGTTTCGACGACCGGGTGACCGGCAAGCTCAGCACCTACGCCCCCGGGGCGAAGAAGATCCACATCGAGATCGACCCGTCCGAAGTGCATAAAAACGTGCACGTGGACGTGCCCCTGGTGGGCGACCTGCGGACCGTGGTCAACGATCTGATCCCAATGGTGGACGAATACGAGCACGATGGTTGGATGGAGCAGATCAAAGAATGGCGCGATGAGAGCGAGCAGCGCGATATCCTGTCCTGGCCGGACGATGGCAAGCTCTACACCGCCAAGGTGGTCCGCGACCTGTGGAAGGTAACCGATGGGGAAGCGATCGTCACCACCGGCGTCGGCCAGCACCAGATGTGGGCGGCCCAGTATTACCAGTTCGATCAGCCCAACCGCCTGATCACCTCCGGCGGGGCGGGCACGATGGGCTTCGGCCTGCCGGCCACGATCGGCGCCTGGTTCGGTGAGCCGGATAAAGAAGTCTGGCTGATCGACGGCGACGGCAGCTTCCAGATGACCCAGGCCGAACTCTCGACCGCCATGCAGGAGGGCGCTAACATCAAGATTGCCATCATGAACAACAGCTTCCTGGGCATGGTCCGCCAGTGGCAGGAGTTCTTCTTCGAGAGTCGCTATGCCGGCACGCCCTTGCGCGGCCCGGATTTCGTCAAGATCGCCGAAGCCCACGGCATCCCCGCCCGCCGGGTGACCGCGCCTGACGAAGTCGCCGAGGCGATCGAGTTTGCCCGCCAGACTCCCGGCCCGGTGCTGATCGACTTCCGGGTGGAGCGCGAAGAAGCCGTTTACCCCATGGTCCCGTCCGGGGCTGCCCTGGACGCCATGATCCGCCGGCCGATCCGCCGCCAGACCGTCAGCGGCGACTGATCCGGATCGCTATTCAGGAAAGAAAAAGGAAGAAAACCATGCAACACACATTAATCGCTCTGGTGGAAGATAAGCCCGGTGTTTTGAACCGGGTCGCGTCCCTCTTCCGGCGGCGAAATTTCAATATCGCCTCGCTGAATGTCGGCCGGACCGAAAGACCGGATGTCTCGCGCATGACCATCGTGCTGGACGATCGCGACGGCAACGGCAACATCGACGCCCGCAAGGTGGAAGTCAATCTGTATAAACTGGTCAACGTGATCGACGTGCAGGACGTCACCAGCCAGCCGGCGGTGACCCGCGACCTGGCCCTGATCAAGGTCAGCGCCACCCCGGAGCAGCGCACCGAGATCGCCAACCTGGTCTCGATCTTCCGGGCCCAGATCGTGGATGTGGCCCCCAATTCGGTCATCGTCGAGATCACCGGCACGGAGGACAAGATCGAGAGCCTGGTCGAGCTGCTCCGCCCGCACGGCATTCTGGAGATGGTGCGCACCGGCCAGGTGGCCATGATGCGCGGCACGGCCAGCGGGGTGCGTTATGCGCCCGGCGCGAACGGCGCTGCCAACCACGGGACCCCGGAAGGCGCCCATACCAATGGGAACGGCAAAGCCGCCGCGGTCACGAGCTAATCAGGTCAGGATACCCAAATGGTAACTACTCAGCCAATGTCTGGAATTTGTGGCGAAATAGGTGTGCGTGGGGGCGTACGCCCCCACGCACACCTATTTCGCCTATCGTTCATACGCCAGTCTGAGTAGATACTCCAAAATCTGGTATGTGGCGGGCAACTGCCCGCGACCCAACCCAGAATTTTGGGGAAGATGGTCAAGGTAATTCCAAATAATCGATTGAAAGAGGATGAAAGGTCGCACGAATGGCAAATATTTACTATGACACAGATGCGGACCCAGCCCTGATCAAGGGCAAGAAAGTGGCCGTGATTGGATTCGGTTCGCAGGGGCACGCCCACTCGCTGAACCTGCACGACAGCGGCGTCCAGGTCAAAGTCGGCCTGCGGCCCGGCAGCAAGAGCTGGGCCAAAGCCGAGGCCGCCGGCCTGGAGGTGGCGGACGTCGATTCGGCCGCCGAATGGGCCGATACCATCATGATCCTGGCGCCCGACACCGTCCAGCCCAGGATTTACGCCGAGCACATCGCCCCGCATCTGACCGCCGGCAAAACCCTGATGTTCGCCCATGGCTTCAATATCCGTTATGGCACCATCCAGCCCCCGGCGGATGTGGATGTCAGCATGATTGCGCCCAAGGCCCCCGGCCACCGGGTGCGCGAGATCTACACCGAAGGCGGCGGCACGCCTTCGCTGCTGGCGGTCCATCAGGACCCGAGCGGCAGCGCCAAGGCCAATGCCCTGTCCTACGCTTATGCCCTGGGCGCCACCCGGGCCGGGGTGCTGGAGACCACCTTCACCGAAGAGACCGAGACCGATCTGTTCGGCGAGCAGGCGGTGCTGTGCGGCGGGGTCACCGCCCTGGTGAAAGCCGGGTTTGAAACCCTGGTGGAAGCCGGTTACCAGCCCGAGATCGCTTATTTCGAATGCCTGCACGAGCTGAAACTGATCGTCGACCTGATGTACCGCGGCGGCCTGAATTACATGCGCTATTCGGTTTCGGATACGGCCGAACACGGCGACTACACCGCCGGTTCGAAGATCGTGACCGAAGAGACCAAGTACACCATGTCGCAGATGTTGAAGGATATCCAGGATGGCACCTACGCCAATAACTGGATTGAAGAGAACCAGCAGGGGCGCCCGTGGTTCAACGAGATGCGCCGCAAGGAACAGGATCACCTGATCGAAGAGGTCGGCGCCAGGCTGCGCAGCATGATGCCGTTCATCGATCCGGTCACGATTAAACCGGGTGACTGAGGATTTCGTATAGTAATCGCCCTGATGGCCGTCGCCGCACTGGCCGGGCGAGAATCACCCGGCCCCCGGCGCCACTTGAATGAGAGAAACGAGCAGTTTATGGATAGAAATACCGTCCGAATATTTGATACGACTTTACGAGACGGCGAGCAATCGCCCGGCGCGACCCTGTCTTCAGCCGAAAAGCTGGAGATCGCCCGCGGCCTGGCCCGCCTGGGCGTGGACATCATCGAGGCCGGTTTCCCGGCGGCTTCACCCGATGACCTGGAGGCTGTGCGGCGGATCGCCAAAGAAGTTGGCAACCAGGCCGCGGTGGGGGACCAGCCCCCGGTCATTTGCGGGCTGGCGCGCACCTCCAAGAGCGACATCGATGCCGCCTGGGAGGCCGTCCAGCACGCCGCCCGGCCGCGCATCCATACCTTTTTAGCGACATCACCGATCCACATGCGCTATAAGCTGCGCATGGACCCGGAGGAAGTCGTGGATAAAGTGCGTGAGATGGTCTCGTACGCCCGCTCGCTGTGCCCGGATGTCGAATTCTCACCGGAAGACGCCGGCCGCAGTGAGCCTGAATTCCTGTACCTGGTGTTAGGCGAGGCTATCAAATCCGGCGCGACCACCCTCAACATTCCCGACACGGTCGGCTACAACACGCCGGATGAATACGGCAGCCTGATCGAGGGCATCCTGGCCCACACTCCCGGGATCGAGGATGTGATCGTCTCGGTCCACTGTCACGATGACCTTGGCCTGGCAACTGCCAATACCCTGGCAGGCATCCAGGCGGGCGCCCGGCAGGTGGAAGTCACGGTCAACGGCATCGGGGAGCGGGCCGGCAACACCTCGCTCGAAGAGGTGGTGATGGCCCTGCACACCCGCCGCTCTTCGTACGGCCTGACCACCGGGGTGGATACGACCCAGATCGCCCGCATCAGCCGGATGGTTTCGAATTACACCGGCATCCCGGTCCAGCCGAATAAGGCTGTGGTCGGCGCCAATGCCTTCGCCCACGAGGCCGGCATCCACCAGGATGGCATGCTCAAGAATAACCAGACCTACGAGATCATGCGGCCCGAGACGGTCGGCTTGAACCGGTCCCGGCTGGTTCTGGGCAAACACTCCGGCCGCCACGCCCTGCAGGTCCACCTGGCCGAGATGGGCTATGAACTCAGCAAAGAGGAGATCGACCGGGCGTTCGTCCGCTATAAAGATCTGGCCGATAAAAAGAAAGTCGTCACCGACGCCGACCTGGAAGCGTTGATCGAAGATCAGGCCTATTCCTCCCAGGAAGTTTACAGCCTGGATGGCCTGCAGGTGGCCTGCGGCACGATGGGGCTGCCCACGGCGACGGTTCGCCTGCGCGGGCCGGATGGGGAGATGCACGTTCGGGCCGCGGTCGGCACCGGGCCGGTCCATGCGGTTTACACCGCCATCGACCAGGTGATCGGCGTGCCCAACACGTTGCTGGAATTCAACATCCACGCCGTCACCGAAGGGATCGACGCGATCGGTGAAGTCACGGTCCGCCTGCAGGCCGATAACGGCGATCTGCATGCCCGCACCTCGCCCCAGAACGGCCGGGTGCATGCCCGCACGTTTGGGGGCTACGGGGCGGACACCGATATCATCGTGGCCGGCGCCAAAGCCTATCTGACAGCTCTGAATAAGATGTTGATCGCCCGTAACCGGCACCTGCGCACCGCTGAGGTCAGCGCGGTGACCGCAAATGCCTGAGGAGGGCAGCCGGGCTGGGTAAGCGGGTCTGACCGATTCCAGCCGATGGAGAGTATTTGAGGAGCATGCGACATGAATACAAACAAACGACAAACCGAGACCAAGTTTGATCGCGACCTGGACCCCTATGCCGATCAGCGGATCTTCCCCGGCCAGTGGGATCTCTCCGATATGCCCGCAATGACGGACAGCCCGGAAGACCCCGGCCTGTTCCCCGAAGAAGACGACTGGGACATCCCCGATCACGGACTGGCCCCGGGCGCAATGGATGAATGGCATCTGGCAGCCTATTTTGATGATCATCCCGCCCGCCATCGCCGGGATTGGTCGGCTTACTGACCGTTGCGCGCAAAGCCGGTAGAATTTTGCGCCCCCGATCCATCCAGGACAGATTTCAAGCTCGAGTCTGACACCCAGGCGTAACCGGTGCTGGTGGGAGCGATGCTCCCAGCCGCCGCCTGTTTCGCCGCTATCAGGAGCAGAGGACATTTTGACAGCCCAAGCCAAGACCCTTTTCGATAAGATCTGGGATGCACATATCGTCTCCCAGCCGCCGGACGCCCCGGCGATCCTGTATATTGACATGCATTTGGTCCATGAAGTGACCTCGCCCCAGGCGTTTTCCGGCCTGCGGGACAAGGGATTGCAGGTGCGGCGGCCTGATCGCACGGTGGCGACCATGGACCATTCCATTCCCACCACCAACCTGGATCTGCCGCTGGTGGACCAGTTGGCCGATAAACAGCTGCGCCAGCTGCAGCAGAACTGCCTGGATTTCGGCATCCCGCTGTACGACATGCACAGCCCGCAGCGCGGCATCGTGCATGTGCTGGGGCCGGAGCTCGGGCTGACCCAGCCGGGCATGACCATCGTGTGCGGCGACTCGCACACCGCCACCCACGGCGCCTTCGGAGCACTGGCGTTCGGGATCGGTACCAGCGAAGTCGAGCACGTCCTGGCTTCCCAATGCCTGCTGCAGAGCCGCCCCAAGACGTTCCGAGTCAATTTCGAAGGCGCGCTCAAGCCGGGCGTGACGGCCAAGGATATGATCCTGGCCCTGATCGCCGAAATCGGGACCGGCGGCGGGACCGGTTACGTGATCGAGTACGCCGGCCAGGCCGTGCGCGATCTTTCGATGGAAGGGCGCATGACCATGTGCAATATGTCGATCGAGGCCGGCGCCCGGGCCGGAATGGTCGCCCCGGATGAAACTACCTTCGCCTACCTGAAAGGCCGCCAGGGCGCGCCGCAGGGTGAAGCCTGGGAACAGGCCGTGGCATCTTGGCGGACTCTGCCCTCCGATGAAGGGGCCGTATTCGACCGGGAGCTGACCCTGGACGTCTCTCAGCTCGAGCCGATGATCACCTACGGCACCAATCCGGGGATGGGCATCCCGATCCGGGCCAGCGTGCCGAACCCGGCCTCGGAACCGGACGACTCCAGGCGCGCCACCCAGGAAAAAGCGTTGGCGTACATGGCCCTGGAGCCGGATAAGCCGCTCATCGGGCATCCGGTAGATGTGGTCTTTTTGGGCAGCTGCACCAACTCACGCCTGAGCGACCTGCGTGAGGCCGCCGGACTGCTGCAGGGTCGCAAAGTGGCCCAAAACGTGCGGATGCTGGTTGTGCCGGGCTCGGAAAGCGTCCGGCGCCAGGCTGAAGCGGAAGGACTCGACCAGATTTTCAAGGAGGCGGGGGCCGAATGGCGCTTTGCCGGCTGCAGCATGTGTATTGCCATGAACGGCGACCAGCTCCAGCCGGGCCAGTACGCCGTCAGCACCAGCAACCGTAATTTTGAAGGCCGCCAGGGCAAGGGCGGCCGCACCTTCCTGGCCAGCCCGCTGACCGCGGTTGCGTCCGCAGTTAATGGGGTGATCAGCGATCCCCGTAGCCTGTTGGTCGAAACAGCCGGCCAACCTTGAGTTTGGAATTTATTTTATGAAACCTTTTGAGTCAATTCAATCTGTGTTTATCCCGCTGCCCCAGCGGAATGTAGATACCGACCAGATCATCCCGGCCCGCTATTTGAAAGTGACCGACAAGGCCGGCCTGGCGGAGGGCTGCTTTTCCAGCTGGCGCTACCAGCCGGATGGCAGCCCGAACCCCGATTTCCCCCTGAACCAGGCGGCCTACCAGGACGCCCAGGTGATCGTGGCCGGGGACAATTTTGGGAGCGGCTCTTCCCGCGAGCACGCCCCCTGGGCGCTGACCGGTTGGGGCATCCGGGCGGTGATCAGCACTTCCTTTGCGGATATTTTTTACAGCAACGCCTTGAAGAACGGGCTGCTGCCGGTGGTTGTGGATGAAGCGACCCAATCCGAGCTGTTTGAATGGGCCCGGCGCGATCCGGCGGCCCAGGTGGGCATCGATCTGGCTGAACAAAGCCTGACCCTGCCGGACGGCCGCTCGGTCTCCTTCCCGATCGATGCGTTCAATAAGACCTGCCTGCTGGATGGGGTGGATCAGCTCGGTTATATTCTCAAGCACAGCGCCGAGATCGAGCGTTACGAGCAAACCGCGTCCGCCAGGTTTGCGCCAGTCTCCGGCCAGGCTGGCTAGGTTGCGGTGAGCGACGAGCAACAGCGAGCGCCATTGCTCACCCGGCGCTTTGCGAGGAAAGAATTCTGATATGAAGAAAATTGCCCTGTACGACACGACTTTACGCGATGGCACCCAACGTGAAGGGATCTCGCTCTCGGTGGATGATAAGCTCAAGATCGCCCGCCGCCTGGATGAATTCGGGATCGACTACATCGAAGGCGGCTGGCCCGGCTCAAATCCCAAGGACGCCGCCTTTTTCGAGCGCGCCCAGAATCTGAACCTGAAACACGCCCGGATCGCGGCCTTTGGGATGACCCTGAAAAAAGGCAACCGCCCGGAAACCGATCCCAACCTTCAGGCCCTGGTGGCCGCCAATACCCCGGTGGTGACCCTGGTAGGTAAAAGCTGGGAACTGCACGTTACCGATGTGTTAGAGGTCAGCCTGGAAGAGAACCTGTCCATGATCGCAGAGAGCGTGGCTTATTTCAAAGCGCTCGGCAAGGAAGTCGTGTACGACGCCGAGCATTATTTTGATGGTTATCACGCCAACCCGGAATACGCCCTGGCGACCCTGCAAGCCGCCGCTGAGGCCGGGGCGGATGTGCTGGTGTTATGCGAGACCAACGGCGGGCGCCTGCCCTGGGAAGTGGAAGCGGCGGTCAAAGCCGCCGGCGAGCGCCTGAGCACCCCGCTGGGGGTCCACACGCACGATGACGGTGGTGTGGGCGTGGCCAACACCCTGGCAGGCGTCCGGGCCGGGGCGGTTCACGTGCAGGGGACCCTGAATGGTTATGGGGAGCGGGTGGGCAACGCCAACCTGTGCACGATCATCCCCAACCTGCAGCTCAAGATGGGTTTTGACTGCGTGCCGCCGGAAAACCTGGCTCAGCTCACCAAGCTGGCGTATTATGCGGCCGAGGTTGCCAACCAGCCTCACGACCGGCACCTGCCGTACGTGGGCAGCAGCGCCTTTGCCCATAAAGGCGGCATCCATGTCTCGGCCATCCGTAAGAACGAGGCCAGCTACCAGCATATCGATCCTGAACTGGTCGGCAACCAGCGCCGGACCGTGATCTCGGAGCTATCCGGGCGCGGCAACGTGCTGGACAAGGCCGATCAATTTGGCCAGGAAGTGGATAACGTCCAGGCCCGCCAGGTGCTTTCGGAAATTAAAGAACTCGAGTCGCAAGGTTTTACCTTTGAAAGCGCCGAGGCCTCGGTCAGCCTGTTGATGAAGCATTCCCAACCCGAATACCACCCGCCCTTCGAACTGGTGGATTTCATGGTGATCGTCGAACATCGCCAGGGGCGGGGGATGCTGGCCGAAGCGACCGTCAAGGTGAAAATTGGCGAGCGGGTGCTGCACACCGCCGCGGAGGGCAACGGCCCGGTCAGCGCCCTGGACGCCGCCCTGCGCAAAGCCTTGCTGGACGTGTATCCCAAGCTGGCCAACGTGCGCCTGGACGATTACAAGGTCCGAATCCTGGACAGCGAGAGCGGCACCTCCGCCAATGTCCGCGTGCTGATCGACAGCAAAAACGGCACCAGGCGCTGGTCGACCGTGGGCGCCAGCACCAATATCATTGAGGCCAGCTGGCGCGCCCTGGCGGACAGTCTTGAATACGCCCTGCTCAATGGGGCAGGCAAACCCTGAGGAGAAAACCCGGCATGAAAGCCACCATCACGCTTCTCCCTGGAGACGGCATCGGCCCTGAAGTGGTCAGCGCGGCTGTCAAAGTACTGGAGAATATTGAAACCATCTACGGGCACGAATTCACGGCCCACGAGTGCCTGATCGGCGGATGCGCCATCGACGCGACCGGCAGCGCCCTGCCGGACGAAACCCTGGAGGTCTGCCAGGCTTCCGACGCGGTCCTGCTGGGGGCGGTCGGCGGGCCGAAATGGGATGATCCCACCGCCGCCGTGCGGCCCGAGCAGGGCTTGCTGGGGGTGCGCAAGGCCCTGGACCTGTTCGCCAACCTGCGCCCGGTTAAGCCGCATCCCGAACTATTGGATTCTTCCCCCTTGCGACCGGAGCGCTTGCAGGGGGTCGATCTGCTGGTCGTGCGCGAGCTGACCGGTGGGATTTACTTCGGCCAGCCGCGCGAGCGCCGCCAGGTGAACGGCGAGACCCAGGCGATTGACACCATGGCCTATACCGAGAGCGAGATCCGGCGGGTCACCCGGCTGGCGTTCGAGCTGGCCCGGACCCGGGGCAGCAAGCTCACCTCGGTGGATAAAGCCAATGTGCTGGAAAGCTCGCGGCTGTGGCGCCAGACTGTGACCGCGGTCAGCCAGGATTTCCCGGATGTACAGCTTGAGCACATTCTGGTAGACGCAGCCGCCATGTTCCTGGTGACCCGCCCGGCCAATTTTGACGTGATCGTCACATCCAATATGTTCGGTGATATCCTGACGGATGAAGCCTCGGTCCTGACCGGCTCGATGGGCAATCTGCCCTCGGCATCGATCGGCAGCCGGCAAAACGCCCTCGGCCTGCCGCGCGGCCTGTACGAGCCGATCCACGGTTCGGCTCCGGACATCGCCGGACAGGGGGTCGCCAATCCGATTGGCACGATCCTATCGGCCGCCATGCTGCTGGAGCATTCCCTCGGGCTGGTCGCGGAGGCCCGGGCGATCGAGCGGGCCGTCTCCCAGGCGTTGGCCAACGGACATCGCACCCGCGACCTGGCCCAACCAGGCCAGCCGAGCCTGACCACCGATCAGATGACGACCATGATCGCCGGCTATATGGTTGATGAGAACCTGACCTGAAATCTTGGCAAAAAGGTGTGCGCGGGGGTGTACACCGCCACACACATCAAAATTTGGGAGCGATCTCAAATTCGTTCCATATAACGTTATTTTGGAGGCAAAGAATGAAATCGGATTATATCTGGATGGATGGTGAACTGGTGCCTTTCGAACAGGCGACCGTTCACGTACTCAACCCAACGATGCATTACGGCACCGGTGTATTTGAAGGCGTCCGTTGCTACGAAACGGCCAAAGGACCGGCGGTCTTTCGCCTGCGCGAGCACCTGGAACGTTTTCTGGATTCCGCCAAGATCGCCGGTTTGCCGCCCCTGGAGTACAGCCAGGACGACCTGCACCACGCCGTCCACCTCACCATCCGGGCCAACGGGTTTTCGGAGTGCTACATCCGGCCCCTGATCTATATGACCGGCCCGTTGGGGCTCAACCTGGACGCCTGGACGGCGGCGGTCAGCATCGCCGTCTGGGATTGGGGTCCATTCCTGGGGGCTGAATCGGCCCAGAATGGGGTCCGGGTGATGGTATCCTCCTTCACCCGCCACCATCCGAACGTGATGATGACCAAAGCGAAAATTTCGGGCAATTATGTCAATTCCACCCTGGCCAAAACCGTGGCGCAGCGGGCCGGATTTGACGAGACCATCTTGATGGACCCGCAGGGCTATGTGGCCGAATGCAGCGGCGAGAATATTTTCGCCGTGCGGGACGGTGTGATTTACACCCCGCCGCGCAATACCATCCTGGAGGGCATCACCCGGGATTCACTGCTCGTCCTGGCCCAGGACCTGGGCTACGAGGTGGTGGAAGAGCAGATCTCGCGCGACCAGCTCTACATCGCCGACGAAGTTTTCCTGTGCGGCACCGCCGCGGAGGTGGTTCCGGTGCGCGAGATCGATTTCCGCACGATCGGCTCCCCAGACCGCTGGCCGGTCACCCGGGCGCTGCAGCAGACTTTCGTGGAAGTCGTGCATGGCAGCGGCAAGCGCGCTCATGAATGGCTCGACTACGTCGATGAAACCGTCCTGGCAGTCTAGCGCCTGCCCATCATGACGGATCAACTGGTTGCTTTTCAGGGCGAACCCGGCGCATACAGCCAGCTGGCTGCCCTTGAATACTTTGGCCCAAATACCGCGACCTTGCCCTGCGCAAGTTTCGAGCAGGTTTTCGAAGCCGCCCAGGCTGGGCGCGCCAGCCATGGATTGCTGCCAGTTGAGAATTCGCTGGCCGGCAGCATCCATCGCAATTACGACCTGCTGCTGCGGCATGATCTGCACATCGTTGGTGAATACCCGCTGCGGGTTTCGCACTGTTTGATGGCCCTGCCGGGTGTGTCCCTGGACCAGGTCCAACGGGCTCACTCGCACCCGCAGGCCCTGGCCCAGTGCGAGGCCAACCTGCGCCGCCTCGGGCTTCAGCCGGTGGTGGAGGCGGATACAGCCGGCAGCGCCCGCTGGCTGGCGGAGAGCGGCGACCGCCAGGCCGCCGCCCTGGCCTCCAGGCACGCCGCCCAGGTGTACGGGCTGCAGATTCTTAAAACCGGGATGGAGGATAATCCGGCCAACTTCACCCGGTTTTTGGCCCTGGCCTGCCAGCCGCAGGTTGTGGATGATCCGGAAACAGGCGATTATAAGACCTCGATCGTTTTCAGCATGGACAACCGCCCGGGAGTGCTGTTTAAAACCCTGGCGGTCTTCGCCCTGCGGGATATCGACCTGACCAAGATCGAGTCCCGGCCTATGCCGGGCCAGGTATGGGAATACCTGTTTTACATCGATTTCGCCGGGCACGCCGAATCGGCCAACTGCCGCCGGGCGCTCGAACACCTGGCCGAGCTGACGACTTTTTTGCGGTTGCTGGGTTCTTATCCGCGCTATCGCATGCAAAATGGTACTTAGCCGCAGAGGGGAAGAAATTTAACCGCCAAGACGCCAAGCGCGCGAAGGACACATTTAAACGCGAAGAAATCAAAGGAAGCGAAGTTAGCAAAGAATTTTTAAATATTCTTTGATTTCTTCGATCTCTTCGATAACTTCGCGTTTAAATATCGATCTCTTGGTGGTTAAAAATGTTCAGCTTGGGTTGGTCTTGATGAAATCGATGACTTCATCGATCCGGGCGAAGGCCAGCGCGGTGACAGTGTCGGCCCCGCCGTAGTAAATCGCAATCCGCCCGGTCGGTTCATCGTAGAGCGCCGCGCAGGGAAAAGCCACATTCGGCACGTCGCCCACACATTCGTACAGCGTCTGGGGGGATAGCAGGTAGGGGGCCGCCCGCCCGATCACTTTCCAGGGCTGGTTCAGGTCGAGCAAGGCCGCGCCAAAACTGTAAACAAAACCGTTGCAGGAGGTCAGCACCCCGTGGTAGAACATCAGCCAGCCCTGCGGGGTTTCGATTGGGATCGGCCCGGCGCCGATCTTGGTGCTCTGCCAGCCGCCCTGGACACCCATCACATAGCGATGCTCGCCCCAGTAAATCATGTCGGGGCTCTGGCTGAGGTAGATATCCCCAAAGGGGGTGTGTCCGTTATCGGAAGGCCGGTTGAGCAGCACGTATTTGCCGTTGATCTTGCGCGGGAACAGCACCCCGTTGCGGTTGAAGGGCAGCAAAGCGTTTTCCAGGAAATGGAACTGATCGAAATCAAACGTATAACCGATCCCGATGGTTGGTCCGTGGTAGCCGTTGCACCAGGTGACGTAATAGCGGTCTTCCAGCCAGACGACCCGAGGATCGTAGCGGTATTGGAAAGCGCTGATCTCCGGGTCGGCGCTCAACCAGTCGATCGGGTCAGGGTCGATCTGCCAGTGGATGCCGTCCGGGCTGAAGCCGCGGTGGACGTTCATCTCGCGTTTCTTATTGTCGCAGCGAAACACACCCGCGAAGCGGTCCTGGAAAGGCACGACCGCGCTGTTGAAGATGCTGTTCGAGGACGGGATCAGGTCCCTCGGGATGATGGGATTGGCGCTGTAGCGCCAGACAACGTCCGAGCAGCCGGCAGGCCGGTCTTGCCAGGGGATATTGGGCAGGGAACTGGAAGGCATTCTCGAGTTATCTCCTAGGGATTCAAGCGCTGCTGACGCTCTCGCGTTCCACCAGCCAGGGGTGGATCACGAGGGTCATGCGGGCGGACTCGGGGTTGTCCACCCGCAGGGTGAGCAAGTGCACTGCGGCCCGGCCCATCGCCAGGGTATCGACGTGTAAGGTGGTCAGAGCCGGATGGGTGTTGGCCGAGATGAACGTGTCGTCGTAGCCGATGATCGAAAGATCGGCCGGCACGCGCTTGCCCATTTCCTGGGCCGCCCGAATGGCGGCGCTGCCGACGTCGTCGTTGATGCAGATCAGGGCGCTGAGATGGGGGAATTTTTTCAGCAGATCGGTGGTTTCCTGGTAGCCGTGCGAGTGGTTGATATTAAAACTGCTGATGTACACCTCGTTGATCCCATTTTCCTTCAACGCCCGCAGATAGCCGTTTCGGCGTTCCTTCAGGCTGGGATAGGCGTGCTGGTCGCTGCCCACCAGGCCGATACTGTGATGGCCGCGCTGGATCAGGTATTCCACGGCCTGGTAGGTGGCCTTGAAATTATCCGATACCACCGAGTCAAAACTTTCGGTATCGGAATACCCGTCCACCAGGACGATCGGTGGGGTGCGTTTACCGCTGATGGACAGGATGGTTTGATCGACAAAGGCACCCACCATCAAGAGCCCATCCAGGTTTTGGTTATACAGCAGCTTGGGAATTTCCACCGGGCGGTTGTTATCATCCACCGGCAGGGTGGCGAACAGCAAATTGAGCCCATTGCGCCGGCAGACATCTTCGATCCCCATGATCACTTTCGAGTAAAACGGATTGGCCTGGGGGGTGATGTCCGGATCCGTTTTCACGATCATGCCGATCGTTTTCAACCGGCTGCTGTGATCCATTTCGGGTTGCGAGGGGAGGGTGTAGCCGAGTTTTCTGGCTGCCTCCAGGACCCGGGTGCGGGTTTGATCCGAAACGCCGGGTTTCTTATTCAGGACAAGCGAGACGGTCGAGATGGAAACGTCGCAGAAAGCGGCAATATCACTGATCCGGACTTTTTCGGTCATAAAACCCTCATATTTTAGTAAAATATTTTAGTAATTGTTTAAATGCTAGCAGCTTTTTTCGATTTGTCAAGCAGCAAACTTGTGTGGATTGGCACACACTGGGGTGGTTTTTCGCCTGGAGGGCGGTCAAAGACCTGAATTTGGCTGAAAAGGGGAATTAGGCAGGCTTTTCTCCCTGATTTCATGGTGAAAATGGATGGATTTGGTTAAAAAGTGCCTGGAGTGAGTTGACTCCTGGCGAAATATTCTATATAATGTTTTTTAATCCTTGGGAGCGCTACCAAAAAGGCTCCCAGCTCTTCCATCCCCGATCGAACAAGCTCTACCGCGGAGTTCAGGTTGCCCAATTTAACGCTGGATGACATCGCAAAGTTAGCGGGCGTTTCGCGTTCCACCGTATCCCGGGTAGTGAACGATCACCCCAACGTGAGCGACAGCGCCCGCAAGCGGGTTTTGCAGATCATTCAAAACACCGGTTTCCATCCGAATGCTGCTGCCCGGGCATTGGCTTCTCAGCGTTCTCGCATGCTTGGCCTGGTACTGCCGCGCACCGTCAGTTTGTTCTTTAGTGATCCATATTATCCCCGCCTGACCCAGGGTATCGCTCAGGCCTGCAACCAGTACGACTATACCCTGGGCTTGTTCCTGATCAGCACCAAAGAGGATGAAGAGCAGATTTACCCGCGCATTTCCCGCAAGGGCCTGCTGGATGGCATCCTGCTGCAGTCGAGCCAGTACAGTGACTTTCTCACAACCACCCTGATGAACTCGAACCTGCCGGTTTTGGTCGCGGGACGGCCATTCCACAGCACAAATGTCAATTATATCGATATCGACAACATCGCGGCTGCCCGTACGGCGGTCTGTCACCTGATCCACCAGGGCCGCAAGCGAGTCGGCACGATCACCGGTGCGTTGGACAGCACCGCCGGGATCGATCGCAAGGAGGGATATCTGCGGGCCCTGATCGAATGCGGGCTCGAAATCGATCTCGACTTGATCGTGGAGGGTGATTTTACGGAAGCGGGCGGTTATAAGGGCATGCAGAAACTGCTGCCGGCCCGGCCCGATGCGGTCTTTGGCGCTTCCGACGTCATGGCTATTGGAGCCATGCGAGCTGTCCGAGAGGCAGGCCTGCGTATTCCGGAAGATATCGCCTTCGTCGGCTTTGATGATTTGCCGTTAGCGACGACACCCCAGCCTCCACTGACAACCATCCACCAGCCAATCTACCAGTTCGGTTTCAAGGCGGTCGAGATTTTGATCGATCTGATCGAGCACAAGCACGATCATCCCCGCCGGGTCATCATGGAAACCGAGTTAATCGTCCGTGATTCTTGTGGTTCCAAAATAAGTGAGGTCAGCCAGCAAGGATCAGGCCTTTCTCTTTCTCATTGATTTTGGGAGCGCTCTCAATCACGCTCTCTCAATTTCAATAAGTTTTCAGGAGGCGTATATGTAAGAATTCGGCCCATACGTTTGAAAAATTACCAAACAACAAACTCTAATCTTTGAAAGCAGGAGAATGGAAATGCGAAAGTTCATCTTTAGCGCCCTTAGTATTTTGATCCTGGCCAGCCTGGTCCTGTCCGGTTGCGCCTCGCCAACCGCTGAGACCATCGTCCAGACCGTCGAAGTCCCGGTTGTGCAAACCCAGGTCGTCAAAGAGACCCAGATGGTTGTAGAGACCGTCGAAGTCTCAGCCCCGACTCCCGAACCCAGCGAGCAGCTCCCCCGCGATGAGACCCTGTACTTCAACGGGCAGCAGTGGAGCGCGGTGGTAGGCTGGAACCCCTATTCGAACAGCAATAACAACGCCATGGCGATCGCCCAGCAGGACAACGCCCGGGTGATCATGTTCGAAACCCCCTACCTGTACAACATGCTCGACGGCCAGGTCTATCCGCTGCTGGCGGATGGCGATTTTTCCTGGAACGACGCCCGCACGGAGATCACCTTCAAGGTCAACCCGGCCGCACATTGGAGCGATGGCACCCCGGTGACTGCTGAAGACGTCGCCTACACCTGGGCCACTCACGTCAAGTACAACACCCCCACTGGCGCTGCCAATATCGATTACATCGATGATATCGTTGCAACCGATCCCCAGACGGTGGTTGTGAAAGCCAAACTGGATGCGGACGGCAACGCCGTCAACCCGCTGTTGGTTTCGGCTTACCTGAGCACCAACTACGTCATCCAGAAGGCCTGGACCCAGACTCTGGAAGAGCGCGTCAATGGCGATCCGACCGAGTTGCTGGCCGATCCCGCGGAGGACGTGGTTTTCTCCGGTCCGTATTCCAAGTTCTTCTCGGATGACACCAAGGTCATCTACGTCCGGGATGATAACTACTGGGGCCAGGACGCCTCCATGTGGGGCATGCTGCCTGTTCCGAAATACCTGGCGCACGTGATCTACAAAGACAACGCCGCCGGCTCGGTCGCTTTGGCACAAGGCGAAGTGGACGTCAGCCAGCAGTTCAACTCCAACGTTCAGGTGCTGTGGGAGAGCTACGGCCTGCCTGTTTCAACCTACCTGCCTGATCCTCCATACGGTATCGGCGCCAGCCTGCCGACTGCCTTCTACAACCTGAAATCCCCGGGTTTGGACCAGGTCGCGGTCCGCAAAGCGATTGCCATGGCTGTGGATTACCCCACCATCATCGCCAACGCCATGACCAACCAGTCCGCCACCTTTGATCAGGTGCCGCGCTCGCTGATGAACCCGACCCCGGGTGAGCAAGCGCTCTACGATCACGCAGCCGTGGCAGACCTGCAATGGGCCGGCAACGACATTGAAGGCGCCCAGAAGCTCCTGGATGACGCCGGAATCGTCGACACCAATGGCGATGGTATTCGCGAATACAACGGCCAGGATCTGCGCTACGTGGCGACCTGCCCGAATGGCTGGTCCGACTGGCAGGCTGCGATCGAAGTTGTCGCCGCCGCTGGGAAGAAGATCGGCATCGACATCACCACCAACTATCCTGAATGGGGCGTTTACCAGACCGTCGTCACCAAGTCGGACGCCGACCTGCCCGAAGGCTATGACATCTTCATGATGTGGAGCGATGGCGCTGGCCCGACCCAGCCTTGGGGTCGTATCCGCAAGCTGATGAGCTCCGAATTCATCGGGATGGCAAGCAACTGGAACGGCAACTGGGGCCTGTACAGCAATCCGGATGCGGATGCGCTGATCCAGACGATCCCCAGTATGACTGATGAGACAGAAATCAAGCAAGCCTACACCGAACTGGTTAAGATCTATCTGACCGACGTTCCTTCCTTCACCCTGATGTACCGGCCGCAATCGTTCCACACCGTGAACGAGAGCGTCTGGACCGGTTTCCCGCACGAGGGCGATGGCACCAACCCGCCTGTCCCGCCGCTGGACCTGACAGATGGCTGGAGCATCGCCGGTCTGTATAACCTGACCCTGGTCAATCCGTAAAACTTTGTACAATCGAACAGCCATGCCCCGATCTTTTCGGGGCATGGCTGTTCAGCTCTCAGCGGCTAGCTCGCCAAGCCGCTGGACAGAACTGCCGCAGAGGATTTGTCCATTAGTTCTGCTCGGCCCAATGGAAAAATGTGGGCGAAATGGGTGTGCGTGGCGGGCGTACGCCCGCCACGCACACCCATTTCGCCGTTTATTTCTACCATAGTGGTATGATAGCAATGGTGTGCGCGGGAGGGCGTACACCTTCCCACGCTCCTCATTGCTTTCATCCTATGTCAAACAACCTGTATCGTATGTATCGTATGTATTGTATCCATGGAGAGGAGGTAGTGCCTTGAAAGGGTACCGCAAGTACTTCGCCACTAAATTTGTTTGGTTCCTGGTGACCCTTGTGTGTGCGTTCATCCTGAATTTCATTCTGCCGCGCTTGATGCCTGGCGATCCGGTCGCTGCGATCGTATCCCGGCTGGCCCAAGGGATGAGCAATACCAGTGGGGTGCAGGCGATTTATCAGCAGTATGCCGACCTGTTCGGAACCAACAGACCTATCATTGAACAATTCTTCATTTACGTGAGAAATGTCTTCCAGGGAAATTTTGGTTTCTCGTTCAGCCAATATCCTCGCACGGTCGCAGATGTGCTGCGAGTATCGATCTGGTGGACGGTCGCCCTGCAGTTCCCGGCTATTATCGTCGGCTGGCTGATCGGGAACACCCTTGGCGTTTTGGCGGCCTATCTTAAGGGCGGCTTTGACAAGGTCCTGATGCCGGTCAGCATTTTCTTGAGCAATCTACCGGCTTTTGGCATGGCAATCGTCCTGTTGGTCATCTTTGGGGTGGGATTGAAATGGTTCCCAACTTCGGGGGGGTATGGATTTGACCTGATCCCCAATTTCAGCTGGAAATTTATTTGGTCGGTGATCGTGCATTACCAGTTGCCGTTCTGGTCGCTGGTGTTGATCGCCATTGGCGGGCAGGCGATCGGGATGCGCTCGATGGCGATCTACGAACTGAATGCGGATTACGTCAAGTACAGCCGCTTTATGGGCATCAAAGACCGCAAGATTGTCGGCTACGTGTTCCGCAATGCCATGCTGCCGCAGATTACCGGGTTGGCTTTGTCGATCGGCCTGATGGTTGGCGGGGCATTGATTGCAGAGATCATCTTCAGTTACCCCGGGCTTGGTACAACCATCCTGTCGGCTGTGCTGGGCCAGGATTATCCCCTGGTCTCGGCAACGGCGTTGATCATCACGATCATGGTACTGATCGCAACCTTCGCCATTGAAATTTTATATGGTTTCATTGATCCGCGCATCAAAGCGGCTCAGGCGGATTAGGGAGAAGGCTTGTCATGAAACATACGCTAAGACAGGTTTTTCGATCCGGAAAATTTGTAGTCGGTTTTTCAATCCTGGTGGGTATGATCCTGGTCGTGATCATCTATCCGATGATCATTAAAGATTCACCCCTGGGAATAATCGGCCAGGGCACATTCTTCCCGCCCGGGATTTATGTGAGCACGTTCGACAGCGTTCAGGCGCCGACCACTTACATCCTGAATCTGGATGACGCCGCCACGAAACGAATCGCCAACCGGTTGGGCAACGACGACCGCCTGGCCATTTTCGAATGGTTGGTGGCTTACGGTGTGCCGGAAGAAGATATCAATATCGCTGACACCGATCAGCTATTGCAGCAGTGGACCAGCAATTACGATCCATCCATCAACCTGCCCGGCATGACCCTGGCCAAGCAACGCTATTATCAGCGCTTGAGTAATTCGCTCAGGGGCGTTCAAAACACCACCGGGTTGACCCTGGCGACCAAAGACACGACCACCGGGGCATTGGCCGAAACTGGCGTGGTTAATCCGACCGACTATGTCAATGTCAATGAGGTCGCCAATGTCAGGGTGCTGCCGTTGGGGACGGATAACTTCGGCCGGGACGTGCTGACCGAGCTGGTCAAAGCCATCGAAGTCTCTTTGCAGATCGGCCTGGTGGCAGGCCTGGTCGCAACCCTGATCGGGTTGATCCTGGGCCTGGTGGGAGGGTATATCGGCGGAATAGTAGATGACATCATCATGTTCATCACCAACCTGTTTACCGTTATTCCCAGCCTGGTGCTTTTGATCCTGATCTCCTTCAGCATCGGCCAGGAGCGCCGCGGTCCGTTCACCATCGCGGTGGTGATCGGATTTACCTCCTGGGTATGGACCGCCAGGGCGGTTCGCGCCCAGGTGATCTCGCTGCGCAACCGCGATCACGTCAACCTGTCCAAGCTGTCCGGACACTCGATCGCCCACATCATCATGTTCGATATCCTGCCGTATATCGCCTCCTACGTCGTCATGGCGTTGATCTTGCAGATCTCCTCCGGCATCCTGGCGGAAGCCAGCCTTTCGATCCTTGGGTTAGGCCCCAGAACGACGGATGTACCGACCCTGGGCCTGATGATGAACTGGGCCTTGATTTACCAGGCCCATATCCTGGGGAAATGGTGGGCCTATTTGCCCGTCATTATCGCCATCGCCTTGATTGCGTTCTCGATGAACCTGATGAATACCGGTTTGGATCAGGTATTCAATCCGGCCTTGAGGGAATAGGTGATCCTTATGGCAAAAGTAATGTTAGATGTTAGAGAACTTACGACCAAGTACATCACCCGTTTTCGGGAGAACGTGTACGCGGTCGACCACGTCTCGTTAAAGGTTGAAGAAGGAAAATCGCTGGGCATCGCGGGTGAATCCGGCTGCGGCAAGTCGACCCTGGCGCTCAGCCTGATGGGTTATTATTTCGCCCCGCTGCATTACACCAGCGGCGAGATCATCATCGATGGTAAGAATATCACCGGGATGGACCCGGATGATGTCCGCCGGACGATATTGGGGACAGAGATCGCTTATATCCCCCAGGCCGCGATGAATGCGCTTAACCCGACCCAAAAAGTGATCCACTTTATCGAGGATGTATTTCAAGCTCACGATCCCTACAAAAGCAAGAAAGAGATTTACACGTTTGCCAAGGAAGCCTTTGAAACCCTGGGGCTGCCTGCAGACGTGCTGCAAAAATATCCGGTCGAACTCTCGGGCGGGATGAAGCAGCGCACGGTGATTGCCGTGTCGGTGCTGCTGTTCCCAAAGGTCCTGATCGCGGACGAGCCGACTTCCGCACTGGACGTGACTTCCCAAAAGATGGTCATCAAGATGCTGCGGCGGTTGATGGAAGAGGGCTTCATCAAGTCGATGATTTTCATCACGCATGAGCTGCCGCTGCTGTACAACGTGACCGACGATATCATGGTCATGTACGCCGGCCAGATCGTTGAGAAGGCCAATGCCAAAAATGCGGTGTTCGACCCGCTCCATCCCTACGCCAAAGGCCTGATGGGCTCGATCATCGTGCCTGAAAGCGGCCTCAGGGATGTGAAGCTGACAGCCATTCCGGGTGTGCCGCCCAACCTGAAAAATCCACCTTCCGGCTGCCGGTTTGCCGAACGCTGCAAATACGTCCGGGATGAATGCAGGACGAATTCGATCAACCTGCGTGAACGGCCGGATGGCCGCACTTACCGGTGCATTCTGCCAGAGGAAGAGCTGCGCGAGATTTATCGATTGGAGGCTCAACAAAATGCCTGAGGAAAAGAAACTGTGCTTGAGTGCTACCGGTCTGACGAAAGTGTTTGGATTAGGTGGCCAGAAGACGGTCGCTGTGGACCACGTGGATCTTCAACTTTACGAGGGCGAGGTCATCTCAATTGTGGGCGAATCGGGCAGCGGCAAGACCACCCTGGCGAAGCTGCTGTTGGGACTGATCAATCCGACCGATGGAGAGATTTATTTCCAGGGAAAGAAGCGCGACATCAGCAGCCAAAAGAAGCGCAAAGAGTACTGGAAAAATATCCAGGCCATCTTTCAGGATCCCTATTCCTCCTACAACATCTTTAACAAGATCGATTCCGTGCTGCTGGACTGCATCAACATGCGGGGCGGTCGTCACCTTCCGTATGAGCAGAAGGTGGAATTAATGACGGAGGCCTGCGGTTTCGTCAACTTGAAGTTTGCCGAATTGACGAACAAATATCCGTTTGAACTATCCGGCGGGCAAATGCAGCGGCTGATGATCGCCCGCATCTTCCTGTTAAAACCCAAAATCCTGCTGGCAGATGAACCCACCTCGATGATTGACGCCTGCTCCCGGGCTACCATCCTGGATATGCTGATGCAGCTGCGGGATGAGGTCGGGATGACGGTTATTTTTATCACCCATGATATCGGTCTGGCTTATTATGTCTCGGACAGCGTTTATATCATGGAACGCGGTAAATTTGTGGAGCGCGGAACCGCGGACGACGTGATCCTTAACCCGCAGGAAGCCTATACCCAGCGGTTGATTAACGATGTTCCCAAGATCCACGAGGAATGGGATCTCTCGTCAGTGTGAACCGTTCGTAAGGGCAAGGTAAGATCAACAACACAGGCTAAAGGCAGTAAAGATTGCCAAAGGGGTGTGGGTCGAGGCGAACACCTCGGCGTACATCCCTTTTCGCGACGCATCCAAAATCCACGATAAGATCTTTGAGAATTATTGGAACTTTCCCAAAAAGTTTCCCAGAGGCTCAAAGATCGCAAATTCATCAGGAAAATTCACTATGAAAAGTCAATCTTTGGCAGGCGCCTGGGAGTTTTGCCAGGCAGGCACACAAACCTGGCTCCCCGCCAGGGTACCCGGCGGCGTCCATACCGATTTGCTGGCCCTGGGTCGCATCCCCGATCCTTTTGTCGGAGACAATGAAAAACGGGTCCAGTGGGTCGCCGAGACCGATTGGACCTACCGCTGCCAGTTCGATGTTTCTCCTGATCTGCAGGCCGGGGAAAAGATCTTCCTGGTTTGCGACGGCCTGGACACGCTGGCGAACGTCAGCCTCAACGGGCGAGCTCTGGGGCGCGCCGAGAACATGTTCCGTCGCTACGCCTGGGAGATCCGCTCCGTTCTGGAGTTCGGTAAAACCAATGAGTGTATCATTTCATTCGCTTCGCCAGTCTGCTATGCGGCCGAGCAGCAAGCCATCCGCCCGCTGGCGGGCGTCTCCCAGGCGATCCCGGGCGGGCCGCATCTTCGCAAAGCGCCCTGCCAGTTCGGCTGGGATTGGGGCCCGCAGCTGCCGCCGGTCGGCATCTGGAAGGATATCCGCCTGGAAAGCTACCGTGAGGCCCGCCTGGGCGACGTCCATCTGCGCCAGGAACATCGCTCCGGAGCGGTGACCGTCTCGGCGAAGATCGCGGTCGAGCAGTGGGGGCAGCTGCCGCTGACTGCGCGGATGCAGATCACGACTCCCCAGGGAGCTGTGCTTGAAAGTGAGATAGCCGTGACCGGTTCGTCTGGTTTGCTGGAAGCCCAGGTTCTTGATCCGGAACTGTGGTGGCCGAACGGCTACGGCGAACAGCCGCTGTATCAGGTCGAGGTAGTCCTGGTTGCCAGTGCAACGGATGGTGAAATCGAACTGGACCGGCGACATTTCCAGCTGGGGCTGCGCACGATCGCCCTGCGCCAGGAACCCGATCAGTGGGGCCGCTCCTTCGTTTTTGTAATCAACGGCGTGCCGGTGTTGAGCAAGGGCTCCAACTGGATCCCGGCTGATTCCTTTCCCACCCGGATTACAGAGGAGGCTTTGGAATATTTGATCCGCTCGGCGGCGGAAACCCACCAGAATATGCTGCGCGTGTGGGGTGGAGGCTTCTTCGAGGACGAGCGCTTTTACGACCTGTGCGACCGGTACGGCATCCTGGTCTGGCAGGATTTTATTTTTTCGTGCAGCATCTATCCCCTGGATAAGCCTGATTTCGTTGAAAACGTTCGCCAGGAGGCGCTCGAAAACATCCGCCGCCTGCGCCACCGGGCCAGTCTGGCGCTGTGGTGCGGCAATAACGAGATGGAGGAGGGTTGGGCGGATTGGGGTTGGAACCGGCCGGAATTGCAGGCGCTCAAAGCCGCTTACGATCAGTTCTTCCACCAGACCCTGCCGGCCTGGTGCCAGGCCGAGGACCCCGACCACCCCTATTGGCCCAGCTCGCCGTCCTCCGATACCCCCTTCGCCGATCCCAATGGCCAGAAACAGGGCGATGCCCATTATTGGGATGTCTGGCATGGGCGCAAACCATTTACAGCTTATCGAAACCAGTACCCACGTTTTATGAGCGAATTCGGATTCCAGGCCCTGCCGCCCCTGGAGACTATCCGGACCTATGCCGATCAGGCTGACTGGAATATGACCTCCTACGTCATGGAGCGGCACCAGAAAAATGACAGCGGGAACGCCCTGATGGTCGGCCAGATGCTGGACACCTTTCGTTTACCCCAGGATTTTGCTTCCCTGGTTTATCTGAGCCAGGTTCTACAGGCTGAGGGCATCCGGTATGGGGTCGAACACTGGCGGCGCCACCCCGATCGGGTTGCCGGGATTCTGTACTGGCAGCTCAATGACTGCTGGCCGGTTGCCTCCTGGTCCAGCCTGGATTATTTCGGGCGCTGGAAAGCCCTGCATTACGCTGCCCGGCGCTTCTTCGCGCCGCTGCTGCTCTCGATCGAAGATCAACCGCCTGAACAGACGGTCTATGTAACCAATGACCGGCTGGAACCCTGGGAGGGAAGCGTGCACTGGTCGTTGGAAACCCTGACCGGCGAAGTCCTGGCTGCCGGACAGGAGCCGGTTAATGTCGCGCCTCAGGCTGCCGCCCTGGTGTGCAGGCACAATTTTGCCGGCCAGATCACGGAGGACAATCGCCGCGAGCTGGTTTTCATGGCTGAATTGTGGCAGCAGGACCGGTTTATCAGCCGGCAGACAGCTTACTTTGCGCCGATAAAACATCTTGCTTTGAGCGATCCGGCGGTGGCGTGGGAGCTGCAAAGCCAGGATGGGGAGCTGACGATTGAACTGACTTCCCATTCATTGGCGCTGCTGGTGGAGGCGTCGCTGGACGGCGTCGATAGTGTATTCAGCGATAACTACTTCAATTTGCCGGCCGGGAAAACCGTCCGAATCTCGACGCCGCTGCCCGATGGCTGGACATTGAACAGGGCCAGGCAGGCGTTGCGGGTGCGATCGGTTTACGATTCTTATTCACATCGCGGCTAGCGGGCGTATTCGAATGTCGTAAAAAATGAATCGTACATAATTCGAATGACCCTGGCCTTTCGATCCAAACTACCCTTCCCAAAAGCTTCCTGGGCGCGCCAGGACTGCGGGATGGGGGGGAAACCTTTCAAAAAAATGGAGAAAAGCATGGCTACGATAGAAGAACTGGTCAAGAATATGAGCCTGGAAGAAAAAGCGGCGCTCTGCACCGGAGCCGGGCCGTGGACCACAACCCCGGTCGACCGCCTGGGCATACCGGAAATGAGTATGACCGATGGACCTCATGGTGTCCGCCGGGTTGAAGATCTGAAAACTTTTATTTCCAGCAGTGTGCCTGCGACCTGTTTTCCCACCGCGGCCAGCATGGCTTCCACCTGGAACGTGGATTTGATCCAGGCCGTGGGCCAGGCCATCGCAGAAGAGTGCCTGGCCCTGGATGTGGATATTATCCTGGGACCCGGGGTGAACATGAAGCGCACGCCGCTGTGCGGGCGCAATTTTGAATATTTCTCCGAAGATCCCTACCTGGCCGGGGAAATGGCGGTCCATTTCATCCAGGGGGTGCAGGCTAAAGGCGTTGGCACTTCACTGAAACATTTCGCCGCCAATAACCAGGAATACCAGCGCTCCACCATCAACGCAGAAGTGGACGAACGCGCCCTGCGCGAGATTTACCTGCCGGCTTTCGAGGCCGCGGTCAAACGCGCCCAACCCTGGACGGTGATGTGCTCTTACAACAAGATCAACGGCGCCCACGCGGCCGAAAATCACAGGCTGTTAACGGAGATCCTGCGGGACGAATGGGGCTTCGAGAATATGGTCGTTTCGGATTGGGGCGCGGTCCACGACCGGGTGGAGGCGTTAAAAGCCGGCCTGGACCTGGAAATGCCCGGCCCGCGCGACCGGCGGGTGGAAGCGGTCATCGACGCCGTTTGCCAGGGCAGGCTGGATGAAGCGATTTTGGATCGAGCTGTCGCCCGGATCCTCAGGCTGGTTTTCAAAGCCGCAGCAGTAGAGAAAGGCGGATCTTTCGACGTCGACCAGCACCACGACCTGGCCCGCCGGGTGGCCGGTGAGGGCATGGTCCTGTTAAAGAATAACGGCATTTTACCCTTGAAAAACCCGGGCAAGATCGCGGTGATCGGCCGCTCGGCGAAGGAGGCATATTACCAGGGTGGGGGCAGTTCGCATATCAACCCAACCCGGCTGGATAACCCATTCGAAGCGCTTCAAAATATATCCGGAGAAGCCGAGCTGCACTACGCGGACGGCTATCCAGAGGATGAAACTTACGACCAGGCGCTCATCGAAGAAGCCTGCCAGCTCGCCCAGGCGGCTGATATCGCCTTGCTCTTCATCGCCCTGCCGGCGACCAAGGAATCGGAGGGCTATGACCGGCCCGATCTCGATCTGACCTCTCACCAGATTGCGCTGATCCAGGCGGTGGCAGCCACCCAGCCGGATACGGTGGTCGTGCTCAACAACGGCGCTCCGGTCGCGATGAATGCCTGGATCGACGGGGTTGCGGCGGTCCTGGAAGCCTGGATGATGGGCCAGGCCGGTGCCGGGGCGATCGTCGACGTGTTGTACGGCAAGGTAAATCCGTCCGGTAAGCTGGCGGAAACCTTCCCGCTCAATCTGGTCGATACCCCCGCTTACCTCAACTATCCCGGCGAAAATGGGACCGTCCGCTATGGCGAGGGGATCTTCATCGGCTATCGCTATTATGACGCCAAAGACGTGCCGACCCTGTTCCCCTTTGGGTATGGGTTAAGTTACACCAGCTTTGATTACCAAAATCCCAGGGTTTCTGCAGAAACTTTCCGGGACGTGGATGGTTTGACGGTTTTAGTGGATGTGACCAATACCGGCCCGCTGGCCGGCAAGGAAATCGTCCAGGTGTATGTCCGGGACCACGAAGCCAGCCTTACCCGGCCGCCCAAGGAGTTGAAAGGCTTTGCCAAAGTGGAACTCCAGCCGGGTGAGACCAGGACCGTGAGCGTGGATCTTGATTTTCGCGCCTTTGCGTTTTATCACCCCGCTTACCGGCGCTGGATTACCGAGGATGGGGAGTTCGATATCCTGATCGGGGCCGCCTCCGATGACATCCGCTGCAAGCAAACGGTTCGCCTCCAGTCCACGCTGGAGCTGCCCAGTATCCTTGATCGTGAATCGACCCTGCGGGCCTGGATGACGGATCCACGCGGTAAGCGCGTTTTGGGCCCGATCTTTCAAGACCTGAGCCAACAGATGCGGGCCAGCTTTGCGGACAATGACAGCGAAGCGACCGGGATGGATCCGACGAATTTCTTAATGGATATGCCCCTGGTGAGCATGCTGAATTTCATGGGTGATGCGATCCCGACCACCCCCGAGGCGCTGGTGGACAAATTGTTGGCCGAGGTTCACAGTCTTTCCTGAAGCGGAGGCAAGCATGCAGTTCGGCCACTTCGATGACCAACGGCGCGAATACGTCATCACCGACCCGCGCACACCGGTCAAGTGGATCAACTATCTCGGCACCCGGACGTTCGGGGGCTTCGTCGATCACACCGGTGGGGCGCTGATCTGCAAGGATGACCCAACCTTCAATCGCCTGACCAAGTATATCCAGCAAATGCCGGCCTCCGACTTCAAGGGCGAGACGCTGTATTTGCGCTGCCACACTCCGGATGGCTACCGGGTATTGGCGCCTTTTTTTGTGCCGGGGCTGGAACCGCTTCAGGAGTATGAATGCCGGGTCGGGTTAGGCTATTCCCGCATCAGCTCTCGGATCGAGGACGTGCAGACCGAGGCGACCATCTTCGTCCCGCTGGGGGGCGCTTGTGAAATCCGGGATATCATCATCCGCAATCTCGGCCGCCAGGCCGTCAGGCTGGATGCCATCCCGCTGGTGGAATACACCCACCCAAACGCCCTGCAGCAGTTCACCAATGCGGATTGGATCCCGCAAACCATGCAGAGCCGGGCCGTCCGGGATGGGGAATACACGGTGCTGATCCAGTATCCGTTCATGTTCCGGGACAGCCGGGTCAATTACCTGACCGCCAACCTGCCGGCCAGCTCTTATGAGACCGACCGCAAACGCTTCCTGGGTGAGAACGAGTACGGCAGCTTCAGGCAACCGCTGAGCCTGCTACAGCCGCAATTAAGCAATACCGAAGCCCGGCGGGGCGATAATATCGCCGCGCTGCTGGTTCCTTTGGGCACCCTTGAGCCGGGTGAAGCCCGCCGCCTGATCACCCAGTTCGGGCAAACCGGACCGATCGAGGCTCACCTGGCGGAACTACAGCGCTACCGGGACCCGGCCGCAGTGCAGGCCGAGCTCGACCGCCTGGCGCAGTTCTGGGAAGCCTACCTGGAGACCTTGCAGGTTGATACGCCGGACCGCAGCCTGAACCGGATGCTGAATGTCTACAACCCGCGCCAGTGTTACGTGACCAAAACCTGGTCCCGCTACCTTTCGTATTACCAGCTTGGCATGGGGTCGCGCGGCCTCGGGATGCGCGATTCTTGCCAGGATATCCTGGCCGTCTGTGCGGCGGTTCCGGGCGAGGCCAGGGAATTTCTGGCCACGCTGCTCGCCTTTCAGAACCGGGACGGCTCAGCCATGCACCAGTTCAACCCGCTCACACTCGAAGGCAGTCGCGGCGATTCAACCGAACAGGAAGATCGCCCGGATTATTACAGCGACGACCACCTGTGGCTGGCGCTGGCGGTGAGCGCCTATCTCAAAGAGACCGGCGATCTGGGCTTTTTGGATGAACAGATCCCATTCTATGAAAAGGATCGCCAGGGGAATCCATTGGAGCAGGCCAGCGTGCTCGAACATCTGCAGCGCGGGGCGGCTTTTACCCGCCAGGACGTAGGTCCGCACGGCCTGCCCCACCTGGGTTTTGCGGACTGGAACGACACCGTCAATTTGCGCACCGGGGCCGAGTCCCTGTTCAGCGCCAATTTATACGGCCTGGTGTTACGGGAACTGGTCGCCTTGCTGGAACACCTGGGCCGGGACCAGGCTGCCGAAACCTGCCGGTCCGCTTACCAGGAAATGAAAGCCCGGGTGGAGGCCAGCGCCTGGGACGGCGACTGGTACCTGCGCTACTTCGACGCGGACGGCAGCCCGCTGGGATCGGCCAAAAACCAGTATGCCCAGATCTACCTGAACGGCCAGACCTGGCCGGTGATCTCCGGGTTCGCCTCACCGGAGCGGGCGCGCCGGGCGATGGAGGCGGTTTACCAGCGTCTCAATACGCGCTTCGGGCTCAAGCTTTCGCATCCCGGATTCGATGGCTATGACCCGGATTACGGCGGCGTGACGACTTATCCGCCCGGGGCCAAGGAAAACGGCGGCATCTTCCTGCACCCTAATCCCTGGGCGATGATCGCGGAGACGATCCTGGGCAACGGCGAACGGGCCTACCAGTATTACCGCCAGATCAATCCTGCCGGCCGAAATGAGACGATTGAATCGTACGAATGCGAGCCCTACGTCTACGCTCAGAACATCCTGGGGGACGAACATCCCCAGTTTGGGCTGGCTCGCAATTCCTGGCTATCCGGCACTGCTGCCTGGAGTTACCTGGCCGGCACCCAGTGGATCCTGGGCCTCCGGCCTGACTATGCCGGGCTGCGGATCGATCCGTGCATTCCCTCGGATTGGGACGGCTTCACGGCAGAGCGCCGCTTTCGCGGCAAGCTGATCGAGATCCGGGTGCATAACCCCGGTCACATCTGCAAAGGGGTCGTCCGGCTGGAGGTCGATGGGCAGGTCATCTCCGGAAATATCGTCCCGGTGGACCTGCCGGGCGAGCGGCATCAGGTAGAAGTCTGGTTGGGCTGATCTCCCGTGTGAGGTATAAGGCGAAACGGGTGTGCGTGCGGCCTAGGCCGCACGCACACCCGTTTCGCCATTAAGAACCTGTGCCGCTGTAATGCTTCAGGCCAAACAACCAGACCCGGTAAGAGACGAACAGCAGTACCAGGGCGATGACCGGTCCGAGCCAGGCCAGGCTGCCGATATCGTAGCCCAGCAGATGGCTGGCGGGATAAAACGAAGCGAAGCCGTAGGGGATGACCCAGGTCAGCCAGATGCCGATCGCTTTCGGGTAGATCGTCAGCGGGTACTGAGCGAACAGGTGGTTGTCGAAAACCAGGCGCATCACTGGGACCGAGTCCATGATCCAGAAGGCGCTGACGCAGGTGATCAGGTTCAGGGCGATGAAAATCAAGCCGCCACTGAGCACCGCGAGGATCAGGTAGAGCAGTTGGGCCGGGGTCCAGGTGATGTGCAGATCCACCGAGGCCTTGATGACCAGGGCAGCTCCCACCAGGAAGTTGCCGATGCCGTCGTGGCAGAAGCGATCGGCCAGCAGGTGAAACAGGGGATCGATCGGCCGGACCAGGAAGCGATCGAAGCCGCCGGTGCGGATATACGAACGGCCGACCGTCCAGAGGTTATCGGCGAACATGTGATTGATGGATTTGGCCAGGGTGACCAACCCGTAAATCAGCAGGACCTCATCGAAGCTCCAGCCGTTCAGGGAGGGGATCTGGCGCATGACCACCCAGATGGTCAGCAGCCCGGCGGCCTGCAGGAAGATGGTCGAGCTGGCCCCGATGATGAAATTGACCCGGTACTCCATCAGGATCTTGAGCCGGTTGATCAGGAACAGCCAGTAAAGTTCGGCGTAGCGGGTCATAATCAGCCCCCCTGAACCGTTATTTTTCGTATAGCTATTCTGAAAAAGAACTGGGAAAATATCCCCAGCCCGGCGATCCAGGCCAGCTGTACCAACCAAAGACGCGGCGCGGCGCTGACCGGCAGGATCCCGCTCAGCAGTGAGATCGGCACGTAGACGACCTGGGCGAAGGGCAGGGACTGCAGCAGCGACTGCAGCCAGTCGGGCATCATGACCAGTGGTACCAATGCGCCGCTGGCAAACATGCCGAACCCGGTCAGCAAGACGCCCAGGCCCCACACCTCGGTGGTGTAAAAGGTGATGCACGCCAAAACCCAGTCGAAGAAGTACAGTACCGTCCGGCCTAAAAAGACCGACACCAAAAAGACGCCCCAGGTTGCCAGGCTGGTTGGCCATTGAAGGCCAAACAGGAAGGTGGCCACCAGGGCCATGGGAATATTCCAGGCCAGAAAGGCCAGCATATTGGCCTGGTACTGGGTAAAAAAATAGGCCTGCAGGTTAACCGGCCGCAGCAGCTCGATTGCGATCCGGCCTTCCCGCAGGTTGTAACCGAATTCCCACATCAAAAAGGTGTCTGCAATCGGCAGGAAGATCTGTCCCAGCAGGATGTAATTGATGGTTTGCTGCATATCCAGCCCGGCAATGGTCGGCGTGCTGGCGTAAACCGCCCGCCAGAAGAAGACATAGATCGACATGGCGATGGTGTTGAGGATGATGCTGGACCAGAACCAGGCGCGATAAGTCAGCGACAGCTTGGGCTGCAGCGCTGCGATCGCGGTGTAGACCCGCAGGGAACGGCGCACGGAAGCGATCATAACGCCTCCTGGAGCGTGTCCGCCGGCTGGTGCTCCTCGTGCAGCGCTCCACCGTAAATCTGTTTAATGATGGAGGCCAGGTCTGGCTCGGCCATCGAAAAGTCGACCACTTCGAATTGGGACATCAATTCGCCGGCCACTTTGCTGGCGGTTGTGATCGTGCGGTCGAAGCGGATCACCAGCCGGTTGGTCTGGGCTTCGTATCCATTGGAGATGGCTTCAGCGCCGGCCGGCAGCCGGTAGCCACTGACCGGCCGGTTGGTTTCGAAGGTGATGGTGCGGTATTTACCAAATCGTTTCTTGATCGTGGCGATCGGGCCGTCGTAGATCAGGCTGCCTTTGTCGATGATGATCACCCGCTGGCACAGTTCCTCGATATCGCCCAGGTCGTGAGTTGTCAGAATGACGGTCGTACCCCGGGTCTGGTTCTGCTCTTTGATGAATTCGCGGATGTGTTCTTTGACGATCAGGTCCAGGCCAATGGTGGGCTCGTCCAGGTAAACGATCTTCGGTTCGTGGATCAGGGTGGCAGCCAGCTCCGCCCGCATTTTCTGCCCCAGGGACATATTGCGCACCGGTACGTTGAGCAGTTCGGCCAGCCCCAGGGTTTCGGTGAATTTTTCGAGCAGCCGCTTGTAATGCCCGGGTTCGACTTCGTAAATCCTGGCGATCAGGTTGAGCGATTCGATCAGGGCCAGGTCCCACCATAATTGCGTGCGCTGCCCGAATACCACCCCGATATCACGGGCGTTGGCGACGCGTTCTTTGTGCGGGTCGCGCCCCAGCACCCGCACCTGTCCGGCCGAGGGGAGCAGGATACCGGTCAGCATCTTGATGGTCGTCGATTTGCCGGCGCCATTCACGCCAATGTAACCGACCATTTCACCCGGTTCAATTTTGAAACTGACATCCTGAACGGCGACGACATCCTTCAATCGGGGTTGAAACAACGCCTTAAATGCCCCGCGTAAGCCAGGGTCTTTTTGGCCGACCTTGAAGATTTTTGTCAGATTCTCAGTCTGAATGATAGCCATGGGTTGGTTGCCTGGTTCCTGAATGCGTTCGAATACACAGACTGGCGCTCGTCTTTCCGCCAACAAAGCCTGACAGGGAAGTATCGGGTGCGTGATGGGCCGCTCAGCCGCCCATCACGCACCCCATTTTCTCTTGCTTGTTAAAGCCCTGCTGACTGGCGTGACCAGCCGCCCGGATTACCCGGATTGGTATTATACTCAGCGGTTATTGGGTCGTCTTCATGCAAAGGTAGGAAATGCATCCGATCTTTGGTCGGAAATCACCAGGGAAGGGGATTGGAATTCGAATTCTTGAGGCTCAGGTCAGCCCAGGTAAGAATAGTGGCGAAAAGGGTGTGTGTGGCGGGCAGCCGCCCGCCACACATACCTTTTTCGCCACTATTTTATACGATGGGACTAATTTCTTCGAGCTGAGATACGGCCCATTAACCAGCCGACGAAATAACTGATCCCGATTACCCCCCACAACCATTTCAAATCCTGCTCGAGCGCCTCCGGGCCGCTTTCATTCGACCAATCCAGCGCCAGCAAGCTGATCCGATCGCGCTTGGCGCGCAGGTCTTCCAGGGTTGGTTCGATTCCCAATGACTTCAGCCAGGGTTTTGAATGCGAGTCGCCAAATTGAAGCAGCTCTTTGGCGACAGCTGTAAATTCGGCCTCATCCGTGACTTTACGGGTGCGGGCGTAATAATAGCCCTCGCCCAACTGGACTGTGACCAGCGGGTTGGCCTGAAGGTTTTTGTACCAGTCGGATCGCTCGGGCCAACCGGGGGCCAGGTAAACTTTGCCTTCGTGCACGATGTAGGAGAGCGCAGTATGGCGCGCCCGGCCGCTTTTCCGGCCCTGGGTGGTCAGCACCAGGATGCTCTGGCCCATCAGCGGACCCAGGCCCATGCGCCATAGAACCAGGGGGGTTTTGAAAAAGATGCGGTTAAAGGTGCCTTTGGATGGGTAGGTCATCAGCCCGCTGGCCTGTTGTTGGTACGGCGTGGTCATGGAGAGCCTCCTTTCCGCGATCATGTTATTTTTGCAGGTGTAAACTGGTGCGACCGTTGGCCCAACTGATGCGCGGGTCAATTTGCCGGGCAAGACGGTAGATTGCCGGTTTGAAACCTTTGCGCGGCCAGTAGCGCGATGACAGCAGGTTGGTGCTGCGCCAATCTGTCTCGCACCAGCGATAGCCCCGCTCGTAGATATCCGCCAGGCCCTGTTGGGTCAGGGCGGCCATGATCCCGCGCCGGCGAGCCCAGGGCCGCGTCGCTGCGGCTGCCAGGTGAACGCATTTCTCAGGGACCAGCATCAGGTCTTCGCCGAGTTCGGAGGGGTAGTAGGATTGGGTCGCAGCCGGGCGTCCGTCCAGGGTGGCCACCCAGGCGACAACTTCGGGGTCGTCAGCCAGCTCAGCCCAGCCTTCTCGATCGTTAGCCTCCGGCGGGTGAATCGCCCAAACCGGCGCGCCAACCTGGTGCTTCCAGATCACATCGGAGAAACTGGCGACCAGATCGCGGTCCTCCGGACCTACCTGGCGGATCGCGACCCCAGGGGGCAGGACCGGCTCTTCAAGGCCAGCCGGCGCCAGCTGCTGGAGCCCGCGCACGTGCTGGATGCCAAAACTCAGGCTGAACCAGAGCTTGGCCAGCCCGGCATCCTCGGCAGGAACCTGGACATGGTGACCGAAGCATCCGGCTTCGACCCACGGCCTGCTGACTTCTGCGTAGAGATCCCGCAGCAGTTCCGGATCCTGGTCGTCGGCCAGCGCGTAGCCGGCGGTTCGCACCCAACCCGACCTACCCCAGAGTTCACTGATGTCCAGATCGCCGATCATATAGCCCAGCAACCGGCTGCCCTGGATGGCGGCCATACCGGCGGCGTGTTTACGCTGGAGGGCAGCTTCCAGGGCCTGCCTGGCCGATAAAGGCTCTGCATAGCGAGCCGGCAGCTCGGGTTGTTTGAGCCGGTATTGACCAAAACGGTATGCCAGCAGGCGCACTGCCTGGTCGAGGTGTTCAGCCTGAAAGGGGATGATTTCTATAGCCATTCCGATCGATGAAAATTCAGTTGATTATGGGACCCATTCCGGAATAAGGATCAGGGTCCATTTACTGAGCTGGGTATCTGCGTCGATTTCGGCTTCGAGCGCGAGTCCCAGCAAGAAGGGATCCTCAAATTCGGCCAGGTCGATGATGGCTGCTCCGGCCTTCTGGCCTTTGCCGGCGGCTCTGGGTATGAGCGGGTATTTTCGAATCGCCCCTGAGCTGGTGACCAGGATCAGGTGATAGCTCGCGTCCGGGTCCGGATCACCGGCCAGGCGGATTTTGAGCTGGTTTTTGGGGGCGTTCAGGTCGACTTTGTCCAGGCTGAGGACCACACCCTGGATCAATTCCGGCGACTGAAGCCGCTCTGGAAGCTCGTCCAGGATAGGCAGGTCCAACAGCGGCAATTTTAGCTGGCTAAAATCCAGGCCTGACAGGTCCAGCGGCTTTGGGCTGTCGGATGCGACCGTCAGCAGGTCGGGGATCCGGTTTGTATCCTGATCGATCACCAAAACCCTGACAATCCCCTCCACGTTGATCGAGATCAAGTCTTCCAGGCGAATAGGAGCCAGCGCCTGGGCCTGGTTGTAAGCCAGGGCGATCGCAAAAACCAGGGTCATCAGGATCGATGCCAGCCGGATACGGGCATTCCAATGGTCAAACTGGGCATGTGGAAGGCTGGCCAACCAGGCCGCCTGCAGGATATTGGCATACATCCGCATCCGGTTGGCGGCGCCTTTGACCAGGCCGCGGTGGACCTCCCCGGTCGGATGACTGACACCGGCTAAAGGCACGCTGGCAATTCGCCATTGCCCCTGGCGGGCCGCGATCGTAATTGCCGTTTCGACGCCGTAACCGGCAGCTGCCCGCGTGGATACCTGCCACATCAACCGCCGCCACAGGCAGCGCTGGCCGGACAGCCACGGCGTCACCCGCTGGGAGAGATCGGTTAAAAAGCTGCCGTGCTGAAAGAGCCCGATCGTCATATCGGCCCGCCCCTCGGCCACCGGTTGGATCAGGTCTTCGACCTGGTTTGGCGTCAGGCCGATCAGATCGCAATCCAGGAACAGGACGATGGTTGCACGCGTATGGCGGCAGCCGGTAAACATGGCCGCGCCTTTACCCTGATTTTGTTCGTGGCGCACTACCCGGACGCGCCTGTCCAGCGAGGCGGCCTGGCGGGCTTCTTCGGCGGTTGCGTCCAGGGATCCATCATCTACGACGATGATTTCCTGGATGAGCTTCACTTCTCGCAGCACAGCCAGCAGTAACCCAATCCGGCCGCCTTCATTGTAAGCCGGCAGGATTGCGGCGGTTGTGGGATTGTTGGCCATGCGATTTTCGGTAATTTGGATTTGCGCCCTGGATACCGGCGGATGCCGTTCCAACCGGGATGCGCCAGCATGCTGAGAATTGTCCATAGAACTCCATTTTCCCTGACTTAATCATATCAGAATTTTCGTAAATTTCTCCCCTGAGCAGCGTTATAAGTGGGTTAAGGGGGGCGCCCACGCCTGTTATTTGCAAAAAAAGGTACTCAAATTTTGACAGGTGCGGCGGGCAGCTGCCCGCCACACCTAATAAAATTTGAGAGAACGCTTCAAATGTGACTTAAAATTGGGGCAAATCCAAACAAACCGGATGCTGGAAGACCCGTCCTTGACAGTTTAAATCAATAAGGATAAAGTGTCCGTTATGGATAAGATCCGGTTGTTCAAGCACCAGCGCCTGGATGGCCAATCCCTGTTTACCTGGCGGGATGGCCTGGTCCTGGCGATCCTGGTTGCCGGATTGTACCTGGGTATCCGGCTGGCGTTCAATGCGCCCGGGATCATCCAGGGGCCGCAAATCTCGCTGGATCCGGCTGCCCTGCCCTGGTACACCCTGCTGTCACTAGGCCGGATGGCGGCCGCCTATCTGCTTTCCTTGCTGTTCTCGATCGTGTACGGCCGCCTGGCAGCGTATAATCGCCGGGCAGATCAAATCCTGATGCCGCTGCTGGATGTGCTACAGAGCATTCCTATTCTCTCGTTCTTACCGGTCGTTTTGCTGGGGCTTAGCGGTTTCCTGCCTGAAAATGTGGCAGTTGAATTGGCTTCGATCATTCTGATTTTCACCAGCCAGGCCTGGAACCTGACCTTTGCCTGGTACCAATCCTTGAAAACGATCCCGACAGAACTGCGCGAAGCCAGCGCCATTTTTCGCCTGAACGGCTGGTTCCAGCTCAAGACGATGGAACTGCCGTTCGCGGCCATCAGCCTGGTCTGGAACAGCATGATGAGCTGGGCTGGAGGCTGGTTTTTCCTGATGGCAGCCGAAATATTCACCGTTGGGCAGCGCGATTTTCGCCTGCCGGGTTTGGGGGCCTATTTGCACGCGGCCGCCAGCCAGAACGATTTCAGAGCGATCACGTATGGCGTGCTGACCCTGGTGCTGACGATCGTGTTACTGGATCAATTCGTCTGGCGCCCATTGCTGGCCTGGTCGGAGCGATTTAAAGTCGAGATGATCGAAAGCGACTATCCCGCCACGTCCTGGTTTTACGATGCAATTCACAATTCCCGCCTGGTAAACGGATTGGAGCGGGGTTTGTTTACGCCCCTGGCGGCCAGCTTCGACCGCTGGATGCTGCACCGTTTGCCCCCGCCCGGCCGCTTGCCGGCCCGGCAGGCGGGCCGGACTGCCTGGTTTGGGCGACTGCTGGCTGCCATCGCTGGCCTGGCTGCGCTGTTCGCCCTGGTCCAGGCGGGGCTCATGCTGGCGGTGCTGCCGCTAACTGCCTGGGCCGGCCTGTTTGCCGGGCTGGGAGCGACGCTGCTGCGGGTGCTGGTCGCTCTGATCCTGGCGCTGGTTTGGACCATCCCGGTCGGTGTGGCGATTGGCACCAACCGGCGCGTGGCGACGGTCTTGCAGCCGCTGGTCCAGGTTGTGGCCTCGATCCCAGCCACCGCGCTTTTCCCGATCTTCCTGTTGTTCATGCTGGGTCTCCCCAACGGCTTGAATCTCGCCGCCGTGTTGCTGATGTTGATGGGCACCCAGTGGTATTTGCTTTTCAATATCATCGCCGGGGCCAGCGCCATCCCCCAGGATCTCAAATACACCTCCACCCTGATCCATTTGAATCGCTGGCAGCGCTGGCGGACGTTGATCTTGCCCGCCCTGTATCCCTACATCATCACCGGGGCGATCACTGCCAGCGGCGGCGCCTGGAATGCCAGCATCGTGTCGGAGTATGTGAGTTTCAGCGGGCAGACCCTGCAGACCATTGGAATCGGCGCGACTATCGCCCAGGCGACCGCGGCCGGCAATTACCCCTTGCTGCTGGCATCCACGCTTGGCATGATTCTGGCAGTTGTATTGATCAATCGTATATTCTGGCGGCGGTTGTACCTGCTCTCGGAAGAGCGCTACCGGATGGAATGAGCGGCGTTCTGCCGGATTTGGCTTGCAGGTTGTAGAGTTTGTCGGCAGGCTACGTCCAGGCAGGCCAATGAGAGGTCATCGATGGAAGCATTATTGGAAATTCAACATGTGCAGCAGATCTATGGGCGCGGGGACCGGCGGTTTACGGCGGTTCAAGACGTCAACTTGACCATTTATGAAGATGAATTCGTGGCTTTGTTGGGTCCTTCAGGCTGCGGCAAAAGCACCCTGTTGCGGGTAATCACCGGTTTACAGCAGCCCTCCGAAGGGCGAGTCCTGTACCGCGGCAGCCAGCTGGAGGGGGTCAACCCGCACGCGACGATTGTTTTCCAGACCTTTGCCCTGTTTCCCTGGCTGACGGTTTTCGAGAACGTGGATCTGGCGCTCAAGGTGCGGGACGTACCCGAAAAACTGCGGGCCGGCCGGGCGATCGACCTGCTCGACCGGGTGGGAATGGATGGCTTTGAAACGGCCTACCCGCGCGAGCTGTCCGGCGGCATGCGCCAGAAAGTGGGCTTTGCCCGGGCAATGGCGGTCGAGCCGGAGCTGTTGTGCCTGGATGAGCCTTTCTCGGCCCTGGATGTACTCAGCGCCGAATCGCTGCGGGGCGAATTATTGGAATTGTGGACCAGCGGCAGCATCCCGACCCGGGCCATCCTGATGGTCAGCCATAATATCGAAGAAGCGGTGCTGATGGCCGACCGGATCGTGGTGATGGATAAGGAGCCCGGCCGGGTGGTCGCCAGCCTGGATATCAGCCTGGCGCATCCCCGCCAGCGTAAGGCGCCGGAGTTTCAGGCCGTCGTGGACCAGGTGTACTCTATGCTGGCCGGGCAAACTCAGCCGGAGCACATCGAGATGGGCACAGCCCCGGGCGAGCCGGGCCGGACGCGCGGCCTGCCCAATATCAATATTGGCGATCTTTCCGGTTTGCTCGAGCACCTGGACGACCTGCCCAAAAACCGCTCGGATATCTACCGCCTGGTGGACGACCTGGGGGTGGATTCGGACCGCCTGCTGGAACTGACCGAGGCGGCCGAGCTGCTCGGTTTTGCCCAGATTGAAAAAGGCGATATTACCCTGACTGCGCTCGGCGAGACCTTTGCAGAGGCCAGCATCCTGGCCCGCAAAGAGATTTTTGCGACCCGCATCCGGCGGGTCCCGATTTTCGGATGGCTGACCAGCATGCTGCGCGCCTCCGATAAGCAGCAGCTGCGCTGGGAGGTGGTCAAAACCGCCCTCGAGCTGGAATTCCCGCCGGAGGAGACCGAACGCCAGCTCGAGCGGATCGTGAGCTGGGGGCGCTATGCCGAAGTGCTGGCCTACGACGACGATGAAGAGATGCTCTACCTGGAGGCGCGCTGATGGGCGATCTTCTTTGCGAGTCAACTCCACGGCGCGGGCGCACATTTCAAACGGAAAGAACCCTGGCATTTCCAAACTGTAGGCATCCTGAGTGGAGTGAGCCAGGCGATCTTCCTGGCGACGTAATCGTGTTCTTTACGATCAATCGAAGGATGACCGGGTTGAGCAGAGAAACCGCCCTTCGATTACAGCCTCCGGAGCAAAGAACGCTCCTCCGGCTTCCACTCAGGGTGCATGGAAGTGGTGGGTATCACATCAGAATACGGCAGGACAAAGATCGACTAGCAACGACACTGCCAACAGGAATAATAACTAAAGAGGTGCAGCCATGAACTGGATTAATTGCGGGGCCCCACGCCTGATGAACGAAATTGAGACGATAGTCTTTTCCAGCGGGAGGTGCGAACATGAACTGTATTAATTGCGGGGCCCCACGCCTGATGAACGAAATTGAGACGATAGTCTTTTCCAGCGGGAGGTGCGAACATGAACTGTATTAATTGCGGGGCCCCACGCCTGATGAACGAAATTGAGACGATAGTCTTTTCCAGCGGGAGGTGCGAACATGAACTGTATTAATTGCGGGGCCCCGATGCTCCTGGTCCGGGACCGGGATTATTTCTTTTGCGAGTACTGCGGCAGCTTCCATTTCCCACAACCATCCGAGGATGGGGTTCGCCTGCTGGACGAATCGCCCGAACAACTGTCCTGCCCGATCTGCAATACCGCATTGCACCGGGCCTCCCTGGATGGCGATCGGGTCTCCAGTTGCCCCAACTGCCGTGGCCTGCTGATCCCTCTGGTAGTTTTCGGCGAAAACGTCAGACGCCTGCGGGCCAGGGCCAAAGGGCCGGCCGATAAACCCCGTCCGATCAATCGCCAGGAACTGGACCGGCAAATCAACTGTCCGAGCTGTGGCCAGCGCATGGGCACCCATCCCTATTATGGACCGGGAAATATCGTCATCGATACCTGCATCCAATGCGGCCTGTTATGGCTGGACCCCGGTGAATTGAAACAGGTCATCGACGCGCCCGGCCGCGATCGCGGCCCGGCTGCCTGGCGGGAACAGGACGAGCAGATCGAATCCTGGCTGAGGAAGAAGCTCAAGCGCGCATAAGGCCTGTGGGCGACAAAGCCGCCCAGTCCCACAACAAAACCTCTTCCTTATGAAAGCCTTGTAGAAAATGTAAAGGTAACTTGACATTTTGTCGTTAATGCTTTACAATTGTAATGGATCGAAACGATCGCACCCATAAATATGGGCGAAAAAGGTGTGCATGGGGGGCGTACGCCCCCCATGCACACCTTTTTCGCCCACAATTCTTACCTAGAAGGAGCGGCTGATGAAACCGCGCATCCTGTACCGGCTGCAATTGGTGAAATCACTGCTGGCGCCGGCCGTACTTTTGATTGGATTTGAGCTGATCGCCTTCTCGTTTTTTTCAGCCAGGCCTGAATCCGGCTGGCGGTATTTGGTAGCCCTGCTGCCGGTGGCGCCGGGTATCTGGCTGGCGCTGGGTATCGTGCGGATATCGCAGCGCCTGGACGAACTGGAACGTAAAAACCTTCAGGAGGGGATCACTTTTAGTTTTGCCGGCACTTTATTATTGACGCTCAGCCTGGGATCTTTAAACCTGGCCGGCCTGCCTCCGGTCAACCCCACCTGGATCGGTCTGATCATGCTGGTTCTGTGGCTGGTAGGTAAACTCTGGTCGGGACGCCTCTATCGATGAAAAACCGCCTGAAGGTCATGAGAGCCGAGCACGATTGGTCGCAGGCTGAGCTGGCGGATCATCTGGGCGTATCCCGTCAAACCATCAATGCCATCGAAAATGGCAAGTACGATCCGAGCCTGCCGCTGGCATTCAGGCTGGCGGATTTGTTCCGGGTACGGATCGAGGATATTTTCATACCCGAGTCAATCTCTTCTCAGGAGCGTGCATGAAAACCTTCTTCCCAAAATCCGTCCGGCAGTTGGCCGGCTGGTTCGGTCTGCTGCTGGCATTGGCTGCCTGCAGCGGCGCGCCGGGCCAGGCGCAGCCGACCCTCCCGGTTGAGGCGATCGTACTGGAGGATTGCCAGCTCTCAGCGCCGGACGTGGCGATTCGCATGATGGCCCAATGCGGGCGTCTGGCCGTTCCGGAAAACCCGCAAGCGCCAAATGGCCGCCAGATCGAGCTGCACCTGGCAGTGATCCCGGCCATCAGCCGCAGTCCGGCGCCCGACCCGCTGGTATTCCTGGCGGGCGGCCCGGGCCAGGCGGCCAGCGAGGCTTACCTGACGTTGGCCTCGGCCTTGGACCGGATCAACCAAAAACGCGATATCATCCTGCTGGATCAACGCGGTACCGGTGGTTCAAACCCGCTGGAATGCCAGGCAGTCGATCAAACCCAGGCTCAGGATCCCGCCGAGCTGGGCCCCTTCCTGCAGACCTGCCTGGATCATCTGGATGCAGATCCCCGCTTCTATACCACCTCGATCGCCATGCAAGACCTCGACCAGGTGCGGGAGGCTTTGGGCTACCAGCAGATCAACCTGTATGGGGTTTCGTATGGCACCCGGGCGGCGCTGACTTATATCCGCATGTACCCGCAGCGGGTCCGGACCGCCATTCTGGACGGCGTGGTGCCCCAGGATGAACCGCTCGGCCCGGAGGTAGCCCCCGATGCCCAGCGCGCCCTGGACAATATCCTGGCCCGCTGCCAGGCGGATGCGGCCTGCCAGCAGGCGTTCCCGGATCTGGCCGGCCATTTTTCAGCCTTGCTGGACGACCTGGCCGGCCAACCGGTCAAGGTCAATTTGATCGACCCACTCAGCGGCGAACAAATCGAGCAGACTTTTGACCGGGCCCAGTTCGCCGTGGCGGTGCGGCTGTTGAGCTATGCCCAGGAGACGGTGGCTTTAATGCCGCTGCTGCTCGATACCGCTTACTCACGGAATGATTTTGCTCCCATGGCAGCCCAGTATCAGATTGTGGCCGGCTCGCTGAGCGACAGCATCAGCAACGCCATGGGCTATTCGGTGGTCTGCAGCGAAGATTTCCCCTTCATCGACCTGGAAGCGGCCCAGAAGCTGGCCCAGGGGACCTATTACGGCGATCAGGAGATCCGCAATTTACAGGAGATCTGTTCGGTCTGGCCGGCCGGCGAAATCCCGGCGGATTTCCACGACCCGGTCCGGGCAGACATGCCGGTCCTGCTGCTTTCCGGAGAAAATGATCCGGTCACGCCTCCGGCCAACGCCGAACACGCCGCCCAGACTCTGAGCAACAGCCTGTCATTGGTGGCTGCCGGTCAGGGCCACAACGTCATTTTTCGCGGCTGCCTGCCCAACCTGGCTTACGATTTCATCGAGGCCGGCAGCCTGGAGGGCCTGGATAGCAGCTGCGTTCAGACGATCGCTGCCAGCCCATTCTTTGTCAATTTCAATGGACCGCAACCATGATTGAAATCAACCAGATCCACAAATCCTTTGGAGAGGTGACTGCCTTGCAGGAGGTCAGTTTTCGGGCCAATGACGGGCAGATCACCGGCCTGCTCGGGCCGAATGGCGCCGGGAAAACGACCACGCTGCGGATCCTCTACACTGTCCTGCAGCCCGATCGCGGCACGGCCAGTGTGGATGGCTTTGACACGATCCGGGACACGCTGGAAGTGCAGCGCCGGATCGGCGCCTTGCCGGACGCACATGGCCTGTACCCGCGCCTGACCGCCCGTGAGAACATCCGCTACTACGGCCGCCTGCACGGGATGAAAGCCAGCCAGCTGGAAGACCAGATCGAGCGCCTGATCCAGATGCTGGAGATGCAGGATTTTTGCGACCGTAAGACCGAAGGCTTTTCATCGGGCCAGCGGATAAAGGTCGCCATCGCAAGGGCGCTGGTCCACGATCCGCGCAACATCTTGCTGGATGAACCGACCAACGGCCTGGATGTGATGAGCACCCGGGCCATGCGGGCCTTCATCCGCCGCCTGCGGGACGAGGGCCGCTGCGTGTTGTTCTCATCTCACATCATGCAGGAGGTCTCGGCGCTGTGCGACCAGATCGTCATCATCAATCGAGGTGAAGTGGCGGTCTCCGGAACCCCGGACGAGATCCAGCAACATACCGGGCAAACCAACCTGGAGGATGCCTTCGTCGCCGCGATTGGATCGGAAGAAGGGTTGGTGCGCTCATGAACAGTTTACAGCGCATCTGGATTGTGTTTTCCAAGGAAGCCCGGGATAACCTGCGCGATCGTCGTTCGATGTTCAGCGCCCTGGGCAGCTCGCTGATCGGGCCGATCATTTTACTGGTGGTCATCGTCCTGGTGGGAAAATCGGTCTTCAAGGACGTGCAGGGCGCGCCGTTGAAACTGGCAGTATCCGGCGCTGAAAATGCTCCCAACCTGACCCAGTTCCTCGAACAGCACGAAGTCGAGGTTCAGGACCCTCCGGCTGATCCCGAACAGGCGGTTCGCAACGGCGATCTGGACCTGGTCCTGGTCATCCCCGCGAGTTACGCCCAGGATTTTCCGTCCGGACGACCGGCGACCGTGCGGATGGTGTTGGACACCTCCCGCCAATCGGCCACAAGCGTGGTGGAGCGGGCCCGCAGCCTGTTGAACGCTTACGACAACCAGGTCGCGGCCATGCGCCTGCTGGCACGCGGCATCAATCCGGAAGTGATCAATCCCCTGGTGGTCGAACGGGTGGACGTGGCCACGCCCCAATCCCAGGCCGTGATCTTCCTGAATATGATGCCGTATTTCATCGTGCTGGTGGTTTTCGTGGGCGGCATGTACGTTATCATCGATACCACTGCCGGTGAGCGTGAGCGTGGCTCGCTCGAGCCCTTGTTGATCAACCCGGTGACCCGGGCGGAATTTGTGCTGGGGAAGCTGGCGGCTGCCCTGCCCTTCGCGACCTTTGCGGTCTTCACCACCCTGCTGGCGTTCTATCTGACGTTCAACTTTTTCCCACTGGAAGATTACATCGGTTTCCAGCTCACCTTAAGCGGCCCGGCCCTGGTTGGGATTTTTTTGCTGGCGCTGCCGATGATCCTGCTGGCCTCGGCTTTGCAAATGATCATCGCCACCTTCACCCGCAGTTTCAAGGAAGCCCAGACGTACGTGTCGTTCCTGCCGCTGATCCCGGCTTTGCCGGGGATTGGTCTGGCATTTTTGCCGGTCAAGGCCAACCTGTGGACAATGCTGATCCCGACCTTCGGCCAGCAGCTGCTGATCAACCAGTTGATGCGCGGCGAACCGATCTCGGGCATGAACGTGCTGGTGTCCACCCTGGTGACGATCGCCCTGGCGATCGTCTTGATCCTGCTGGCGATCCGGCTTTACAAACAGGAACGGGTCTTGTTTGGCGCATCCTGATTATTCCAAGTTAAGTGTGTATCTAAAAACAGGTGAGAAGACCGGCAAACGCCGGTATTCACACCTGTTTTCCGACAGAATCCCCCTTCCGGCAGCCTGGGCGCCAGGGAGGGGGATTTGAGACGGGCCTTATGCAGTCGTTTCAGCCCGAATATAAAATTCGGGCTGAGTGCGGTTTCGGGTCATGCCGCGTCCGGCTGATCTGGTTCAACCGGTTGCTCCGGCATTACCGGAGCGGGGTTGCCGGTGTCGTGCAGGATCTGCAGATACTCTTCCCGGCTGATCTCCCCGCGCGCATAGCGGCGATCCAGGATTTCCTGGACGCTCTGGGCTGCGGGCGCGCCAGGCTGAGCCTGGGAAGAACTGCGGGAGCCGAACAAACGCATGGCTGCCCAAACCAGTAAGGCGCCAAACGCCGCCAGCAGGCTAAATCCAATCAAGCGGGCCAAAATCCCGCCAAAGAAACCGAACCGGCTATAAACCAGCATGGGGCGGTTCTCAAGCAAACGCCCACCCGGACCCTGGAAGGTGTGATAGCCCTCCATCACCATCGAATGGCGGAAAAAACCTCCGGCAATACCGCTAAACAGGAAAAACCCAACCGTGATGACCGCCGCGATGCCTACCAGCGCCCCAAGGACGATTAAAATCGTACGTAAAGTCTTGTTCATTCTCAATACCCTCCAAACTATTCGTAATTAACGCATCCACTCAGCCAGGCCTGGAGATTGCGCCGAAGCGGGCATGCGTTGGGAGCGCTCCCCCAACGCATGCCCTTTTCGGCTCGAGTTCGTAAGCAAGTCCGAATGGAGACGAATTAACTATAGCACTTTTGTGTGAAGATTTCTTTATGGAGATATGAAGATTTGATAACTTTTGTGAAATCGATCAGCAGGTGGGCTGGGGCGGTCACGAATCATTATCATCCAGCATCGATTCGTACTGTTCGCGGGTAATCTCCCCCTGGGCATAACGGTAATCCAGGATCTCCCGGGCGGTCAGGATGGGTTTTTGGGCTGATTTGGTTTTAGAAGCAGGATTTTTGCGATTGGCATAACGAACCACCCAGCGAGAGAGCAGAATGATCCCAACCAGCAGGATCGCGATGATCAAAATCACGATAATGCCGACGATCAAACCGACTTGATTTACCATGACACGAACACATCCCTTGGGGGGCGCCGAAGACTGGCATCCAATCTTCCAGGCGCCGCCGCCCCATGCGACCTAACCCTAAAACTTACTGACCCGAAAACAGGACCCCCTGGCCTGCTTGTTCTTTATTTTATCCTCTTTTTCCCGAAAGACGCATTAATCGGTCTCCTTTCTCTTGCAAAGTTCCCTCGGTGCTTCGCACCTGGGGCGGAGAAGATAAAGCCAAAATGTAGGGTTCGCAGGGGCAATTTGCCCCTGCGAACCCTACATTTTGGCTCTGACTCCCGCCCACGCGGCCGCCTTATTTTGCCAAAACTTTTGGTTAATTCAAGCGAGTTGGAAGAGTTTACGCCTGCTCGCCAGAACGGCTGACGGAGGCGTGCACAGGCGGCTTGCGCCTGGCAATCCGTTCGTACAGCGCGGTCACACCGCCTAATAAAATTGCACTCAGGCACACAAACAGGATCTGGATCAGGGAAAGCAGCCCGGCAAAACTGCTGGGAAAATCCGGTAAGATCCAGGTGATCAGGGGGCCATTGACCGCAAAACTATACAGGAGCGGTAAGCTCAGGACCGCGGCGATGATCAGGGCCTGGTCAATGGCGAGTTGGGCCATCTGAGCCAGCCTGCCCGATCGCAGGTTGCCCAGACCATAACCGGCCAACAGCCAGACGATCAGGAATGCCAGCCAGGCAGTCACACCGGTGTACAGGATGAAATCGTTGGCGCTGGTCACCGAACTCAGCGAGTAGGTTCTCCCATCCAGCACCACGTATCGCAGGTTGAACAGCAGCACATAGAGCATCGCGCTGACCAGCAGCCACCAGAGTTTCGCCCGGGGTATTTTCCACACCAGGAACAGCATCAAGACAAGGAGCGGGACTGCGATCGCAGCCCGCAACAAGCGCTCGGTTCGCAGTCGGGCCGCCTGGGCGTTTGTCAGGGCGGTCTGGTAGGCGGTATTGATCCCGGACAGGCTCATCAGGTCCTGGCTGATCGACAGGCTGGGTTGGCCGATCGCAGCCGTATAAGCGCCTAACAGGCCGGCCTGCTGTTCTTCGAAGGCCAGATGCAGGGTTTGCTGTTGTTCATCGTCCAGGGTGAGCATTTCAGACAGAGGCCGGCCTTGGGCGGAGGCTGGAAGGTTGGTCCCAAGCAGCACCGCGGCCGTGGGCGCAACATCTACCATTTGGATGTCAGCATATTGGCCGGGCCGGATGCCCGTACCGGCGGCGACAAAAGGCTCCGTCAGCACGACCGGTTCATGACCGCCATGTCCTCCGGCCGCGATTTGGCCATGATCGGAGACCACCATCAGCGTGTCCTGGCTGAAGTCCATTTGAGCGCCGATTTCGGCGATCAGGGCATCGCTGCGCCGGGCTGCCTGGTCCCAATTGGGATCCCGCGGCCCGCCTTCGTGATGCCCGGCGTAATCGACCTGGTCCAGGTGAATCAGCACCAGGCCGTATTCGTCCGAGGCGAGCCAGGGCAGGGCTGCGTCCACCACCTGGCGGTCCGCCAGGCGATCCTCCCCCGGCGTGAAAAAGCTGGTATCGAGGGCCTCGGCCGGGATCAGCTTTTCAAACCAGTAATAACCCGACAGCGCGGTCCTGATCCCGAGGCGGTGCGCCGCCGAAAAGATATTGTCCTGGCTGAACGGATAGATGGCGTTTACGTCCAGATTGGCTGCTGGTCCATCGCTCAAGTCAGGCCAGGCGCCGGTCAGCAGAACTGTGTAACCCGGTTCGGAAAAGGAGGGCGGCCGGCTGTGCATGCGCGCCCAGGCGCCCTGCTGGCGCAGCTGGTTGAGGTACGGCATCACTGCGGGATCGCGGCTGGTGTCTTCGCGTAAAGCATCCACCAGAACGATGACCAGCTGGCGCGTGACCGGCTGGTCCAACACCCGTCCAGGCGCCGGCGGATTGAGGCGCAATGGAGAGCGGTAATGGAATAACGAGCTCATCAGGTTCAGCGCCCAAACGCCTGCCCCAACCGCGAGCACCAGGCAGATCAGCATCCCCAGCGGCAGAGTCAATTTATTCTTTAAAGAATGATTCGACCAGCGATGGTTTGTCCTGCAATGATGTGTCCTGCAATGATTTGTTCCCTCCACCACCATCCAATAGAAGCAGGTAAAAGATTATCCTGCGAGAGCGCCACAAGGTTGCAGAAAATTATCACTGGTGTTCGGTTGTACGGTGCCATCCGCACAAACCGAACAATAAATTCTACAGATTTTTCGGGCACCCTTTTGCGATCCCAATTATAGCCGATAGTCAGGCTGTGTTAAGGGTTTTTCTGTGTTTCGATGCGGTATCTTTCATGAAAAACATGGATATCTCACTGATATGGAAGGATCTGTGATTTGAAGATGAAGAGTTAACCCATTGAACCAAAAGTATACCGGCGGATTTTTTTGCAGGGCTACCGGACTCCATTAAGCTCACCTTATGGTTTGCTTAAATCGAGGCTGGATCGCCTGCGTCCGGGCCTGGCCGGAGGACAAGCCTGGCAATAATCGGATATAATTTGACTGGTTCGTTTGGGGGATTTCGGTATGCAATCACCTCTAGGAGGATATTTTATGAAGAAAATAGCAACGACCTTTACACTCGTATTTCTGGTTGGACTTTTGGCCGCTTGTTCGGGGTCGACCCCTCAACCGGCGAGTTTCGATGTCCATATGACCGAATACGCTTACCAGCCCAGTTCGATCAGCGTCAAAGTCGGCCAGCCAGTGACCATTAACCTGATCAACGACGGCACTCTGGCTCACGAGATCACCTTCGGACGGGATGTGGTTACAACGGATAACCGCCCGACCGGATTCAAGACGGACATGTTCGAGTCTTCCGGGGTTGAACCCACCGTCACCGCTCCCGACGGCAGCGCGATCGATCTTCATCCGAACGGAAAAACGGGTGTGGTCATCATTCTGCAGAAAACCGGCGATCAGGCCACGATCAGCTTTACCCCGAATAAGGCCATGGTGGGGGAATGGGAAATGGGCTGCTTCGAGCAGGATGGCGTCCACTACCAGGCCGGTATGAAAGGCACTTTCACCGTCAGTCAATAAGGAAATTTGTCGTAACCACTCAGCCCTTGCCTGGAATTCACGGCGAAATAAGTGTGCGTGGAGGTGGATGCCCCCACGACATACTTATTTCGCCTAAATTTCATACGCAAGCCTGAGTAGTTATCTATCATTCGTCTTTTAAAAAACAGGCGTAAAGGCGGCTTTGCCCGCCTTTACGCCTGTTTTAATCGCCTCACCCGGGATGAACTTTGGGGGGATTTTTGCGAAAAACGCCCAGGATTAGTTGCATGAAACTGATTTAACCGGTAAGATAAATAAAACATAAGTTCTATTTATTTCGCGTAGAAGAAGGCGGCGACCATGATCCCTCCATCCAGTCTGTTGATGCTGATTATAGAGCTGCGTGGCGCACCATTCACGCTCCTGGCGGCCATGCGGGCGATCGATCAGGCCGTAACGGTCAGGACCCTGGCGAAGCAATCCGGTTACAGCCAGCCGACGGTACGGACTGGCCTGGCCTTATTGAGGCGTTACGGTTACACGGTCAAGAATAAATCGGGCGGCTGGATCTTAACCGAAACTGCATACGTCATCTTCACCAATCTGGGGAAAGTCGATCTGGCCGGATCCCAGCTGGAAGTCCAGCCGGCATCGGTCCAGGCCAAAACCTCGTGGCCAGCCCAGAAATCGGCCGGCCTCAGTCAGGGGATAACCTGGACAGATTGGGTTGCCGGGCCGGTTAACCAGGCTGACATATCCGGCCAACACGAAAATATTTTTCCGAATCTTACAAGCGCAGGGACGGGAGAGAAAAATTTTTTCCAGTCAGAAACACCCTCCGAGCCGGAAAATAAAAATATTTTTCTTGAGGTTGCAAATTTTCTTCCAGTTAAGTTTAAGAGTTAGGAAGTTAAAGAGATATATCCGGAGAATCAAGAAGAAGAATTTCTTCTTAAAGATAAAAGAAAAGATTCTTCTCTTAAACTTAACTGCTACAGGTCGTAAAAAATTTTCACCAGGCGCAACCAAAGAAAAAATTTTGCCTCCAGTCCCTGAACCGAGATGAACCCGATGTAAGCCGGATTTTGGACGCCACCGGCTGGTTATTTGGCGAGCGGGTCAGCGGGCGGCCCGAGCAGTACCCGGATGTTCGCCGGCTGCTGGGCGCAATCGCCTCGGCTTATGCTAACCGCAGCTATTTACGCAAACCCGCCAGAGTGGTTTATGCCACTCTCAAAAACGATCGCCAGGTAGAGTCGCGCTACCTGCATAACCCCAGGGCCTTCCTGCCGGAAGAATTTTCCCGCCAGGCGGGCCTGCTGGGCCCTGCGCCTGAGTTCAAACCGGCTGTGGAACCAGAGCCAGAGCTCGAACTGCCGCCGGCCGAGCCTGAAGCGCTGGAATGGTTCGTGCGGCTGGTTCGGACCAGCAAGAATTATCTTAATTGGGCCACGTACCACTGCTATCTCGAGAACGCCGATTTGATCCGCTGCGACCTGGAGAAGGGCGAGTTTGTCATCACGGCTGAGGACGAGCGCAGCGCCGCCTGGCTGAATGCACACCTGGTTCCCAACCTGCAAAATGACCTGCTGGGTATTGCCCGCCGGCGGTTCCGGGTCAGTTTCGAGGTCTGGCCGCCGGCCGGTCCGGGCGGTTCAGAACCGCTGGTTGAATCGCCCTCCGGAAAGACGGACCGAGGGCGAGATCACTGACCTGAAGGTTTGGGCTGCCTCGCAGGGTCAGCCGGCAGAGCGTTCGAACAGGCTGGCAAACAGGTCCAGGATTTCCTGGCGATCTAATTCCAGGCTGGCATCGCCCACAGTCAGCTCGAATTTATGCCAGTCGGGCAGGCGGGTCGGCGACAGGCCGGTGAACAGCAGGGTTTTGGTCTGGTTGGCGATTGCTAAGGCGGCCTGCTCCAGGCTGTCCCGCTCGCCGCGCAGGAAGACGTGCATCATATTGGTGTGCGGCCGGGCGGGGCTCAGGCTGATGCGGGGGAAGGCTCCCAGCCACTCGGCGATCTCGAGCGCCCGCTCGTGGTAGGCTCCCATCCTGGGCAGGCGCTCCGCCAGGCCGCGCCGGGCCGAGACCACGTAAGGGTACAGGCGGATCAGGTTGCCGCCGTGCCGGCGCTGCCAGATGCGAGCTTCCCGGATGAAATCGTCCGGACCGGCCAGGACAGCCCCCGCCAGCCCGCCCAGGCCTTTGTAGAACGAGACGTAGACCGTGTCGAACAGCGCGGCGATTTCATGATATTCGCGCTGGTAAAACGGCCGGCACTCCCACAGCCGGGCGCCATCCATGTGCAGCGGGATTCCCCGGGCACGGACCCACTCGGTCAGCGCCACCAGGTCAGCCCAGGCCGGTAAATGCCCGCCGATCTCGCGCTGGGGCAGCTCGAGCAGCACGGCTGCCAGGCGTTCTGGTACAGCCTGCAACTCCGGCAGGGTCATCAATTGGTTCGGGTTGCCAACCAGCACCCCGTGCAAACCGTGCAGCATCTGGTAGGCTTTCTGCTCATGGATTTCCAGGTGGCAGGTGGGGTGAAAAGCCACGTGCGGGCTGGCCCGGCGTTCGGACCAGATCCGCAGGGCGATTTGCTGGCACATCGTCCCACTGGGCATGAACACCGCGCTGTCTTTGCCGAGCAGGGTAGCGATCTGCCGCTCGAAGTCCTCGATCAGCGCGCCGGCGCCGTAGCGGTCGGATTCTGCATCGGCGGGCAGGCTCTCGGCCAGTTCCATCAACGCCTGGCGGGGTCCGACGCGCAGGTGCCCGGTCAAAAAACGGTTGCAGGCTGCCCAGATTTCCTCTTTCGATGGCTGGGGGCGGCCGGCATCAGAAGCGGCTGGATTGGGATTTATTTTGTCTCCTGTCATTCTTGGGGTAGTCAGGAAACATTATAATCGCTTGGCCTGAGGAAGGGGCGTGATTCAGCCTAAGCCGGCGGGATCGTTACCTGCAAACTATAGTCGGTTGGCCCACCAGGATAGCCTTCCACCTGGATAAAGTAATACTGGCTGACAGGCAGCTGCCGCTCGAGCTGGGTCACCTCGGTATGGTCGGTTTGCAGGACCGTGCCGTCCTCGCCCCAGACCACCAGGATGGCTTTCCCCTGGCTGGCGGTCAGATCGAGCTGCATGGTCTGGCCTTTCAGGGCGTACAGCTTATAGATCGCCGAACCGGAGGCTGCCAGCTGGCCGGTCACGGTCGCCGAAGTGGCGCCTGGAGCGAAATGGATTAACTGGGGCGTCGGTGTCGGCGCGCCGGCGCTGACCGGCGGTATGCTGACCGTCATCTGGTAGTCGGTCTGCCCATCCGGGCGGCCTTCGACCCGGATGAAATAATCCTGGGTGCCTGGCAGGCGGCCCTCGAAATGGGAAGCCTCGGCGTGATCGGACATCAGCACCGTGCCGTCCGCTCCATAAACGACCAGGATGGCCTGGCCCTGGCTGAACGACAGGTCCACGGTCATGGTCTGGCCCTGCTGGGCTTGCAGTACGTACAGGTCCGAGCCTGAAGCAGGCAGGCGTCCACTGACGCTGGCCGAGGTCGCGCCGCTGGCGAACTTGATCCGCTGCGGGGCAGGGGTCGGTTGGACCGGATTCGGCGTTGGGGTCGCCTCCGTTGCTGTCCATTGGAACGTCTGCATGATCTGGTCGAAGATGGCCGATTCGGCTGCCTGATCATACCGAGGCGGCGGGGTGGGCTGCAGTTCGGGCTCAAATGAATGCAGCACGAAGCTCAGGCTGAGGCAGGTCCCCTCCCGGCTGATGGAGTAAGCCGTCCAATCGTAGCGGTTGCCGGTCGCGGCGCCCTGCCCGGTCTGTTTGGTGAAATCCAGGCCGTTGAACTGGACGGTCTCGCTCGGGATGACGCCTGGCGCGCTGCCCTCGGCCAGCGGGCTGGTACAGGGGGAATGGTTTGCCTGGGCGTCGATTTGCAGATACTTTTCGGTCAGATTGGTGCCGGAGGTGAATGGCAGATCGATCCGGGCCGAAGCGGCGGTGTTATCCACCAGATCAGCGGCGGCGGGGTATTGGATCTCGAAACCATACTGCAAACTGCGGCAGGCATCCCAGCCGGAGGGCTCCGCCTGGCTGCCGAATGAACACAGTAAACCGGCGTCTGGGGTAGGCGTGGCAGGTTCGCTGGCGGGAATGAAATTCAACGTTCCGGCGCCCTGATCGAAGTTGATTGTCAGGCTGGTTGGGGTTTGTTCAAACGTACCGGTCAGATTCAGGGCTTTCAGATACTGTTGTTCCTGCTGCATGATCCCCGTATCCGTGCAGGCCATCATGGTGCTGATGACCTGGCTGATGGTGAGGGTGTTGCCGTTCACCTGGTACTGGGCGCCGAACGAGTTACAGCCGGCCGAGCCGCTTGCCTGGCCGTCTTGGTCAAAATTAAGCGTAACGTTTGCATCGGCAGGCACCTGGAACGCCGTGCCGGCGGCGGTGATCGAAGCCAGCTTCCAATGAGTGCCCGCCAGGGCGGGCTCGCTGCCGGAAGCTGCCGCGCTGGTCGGCGCCGGGGTGCTGGTCTGGCCTTCGGAGTTCGCCGGCGTGGCGGTGGCCAACGCCTGTCCAGATCCGGTATCCGGCAGCTGGCCGTTTACCGGCGAACAGGCTGCCAGGGCAATCATCGTCAGGATGATAAACAGTTCGAAAAACCTTCTATTCGTTAAGGTCATTTTTCTTCCTTTCCATGTTTGGGTCGCTAATCATGCTCAATTGAGAAATCGAGCTGCTGCAGATTGCAGTCATGGATGAAAAGCTACCTTTCCGGTAAATTTGCGTGCGTCCAGGCATGTTCCCGGCCATGAATATTTAATCCACACTACACTCGGTCGGAAGGATGCCTGACCCCCTTAACGAACGCTTCCTTGCTACAGACGTCCCTGAACGCAAATATGTTCCCGGCCTGAAGTGGAGGCAGGTTTGGCCCATCGGAATTTGGTTCAAGCTTTCTCTAAACCCGCGCGGTGAGCTTCCCCCAGTCACGCCAGGATCGGTTTGTATGGGTGACCGCTGGGGAAAGACAGCAAGGCTGCGACAATTTCCGGCGGATCACACTTCCATTGTAGTACGTTTAAGCAGCCTTGTTTAGGGCTAAATGGATATAGTTTGCCTTTTTTCGGGATCTCTTTGGTGGGGGAGGATGTCAATGTAGTGCCCCTTAACGAGAACTTAACAGGTATTGACATTAATCTGATTATTAAGATATAATTTATCTTAATAACCCCACCATGATTGCAGCCCAACAATAGAATATCAGTTTCGTATCAAACAGTCCCGTATTTGCCCATCCGGCAAGGGAAGACCGATCTTGAATGGTCTTATAAATCAGATCTCATATCCGGCCCAGGATAGCCGGTCCATGCAAGGCCAGTCTACCTTCGGGCTGTTTTGTTATTGCTTTAAAGGAGCGTAGTTTATTGGAATAGGATGAGTGAATTGAATTCCGATTGTATATTGGGCTCAGAACCTATCCGGGACATTGTAATTGTGATTGTTGCCTGCTCCGCACGCAACAACCACATACCCTTTCGAATTTTCGGATAGATACTTAATCTGAAGTATTAATGGCTTGATAAAAGGATAAGAATATGGCGAAAATGAATAAATATTTCTCAATTGTTGTTGTAGTATTGATGGCAGGTTTGTTCATCAGTAGTGCAAGCCTGTCAGCTCAGGGGGACGTATGGACAACCGCCGGAGGGAACCGGCAAAATACCCGCTACCAGGCATCTGAGCATACTTTGAACGTGACAAATGCGAGCACTCTCACGGATACCCGTCCAATTTTGCGCATTGCTTTATTCGGGTGCAGGCTCAACCGGGGGGTGCATGCAAATGTTGTAGAAAGATGTGGTGTTCGGTTTGGGTGGCTGAGCCGCCCAAACCGAACACCACAAATCTACACAATTTGGCTATATGGGGCAGCAGCCCGGCCATCGATACCAGGCGCGGCCAGGTTTACATCGCGACGGGCAACAATTACTCGGTACCGCAAGACGTGCTTGATTGCGTGACTGCTGCCGGCGATGACGGGGCAGCCAAGGCTGCCTGTTTACCACCGGACGACCACTTCGACAGCGTTCTGGCCCTGGACAGGATGACGGGACAAATTCGCTGGGCGACCCGGGCGATACCCTTCGACGCCTGGACGGTCGATTGTATTCCCTATATTGGGGATGGCGCCAACTGTCCCGATCCAGCCGGTCCCGATTTTGACTTTGGTCAGGCTCCGGCTTTGTTCAGTGTGAAGCCAGGTGGAATGGGCAAGCCTCAGGACATTGTCGGTGCAGGCCAGAAAAGCGGCCAGTATTGGGCGCTTGATCCTGACACCGGCGCCGTGATCTGGGTCACCCAAACCGGCCCGGGCGGCACAGCCGGTGGTTTGCAGTGGGGCTCGGCGGTTGATGGGCGGCGGGTCTATACGGCTAATGCCAACAGCAACACTGTCTCCTGGATCCTGCCAGGCGGAGGCGCCACAGCCGAAGGTATCTGGAGCGGGTTGGACGCGGCAACCGGGGAAATCCTGTGGCAGACGATACCTCCCAACGGCGGCAAAGCCTCCGGCCCGGTCACCACGGCCAATGGTCTGGTATTTGGCTGCTCTCTGGATCCGCAAGGCTATATGTATGCCCTGGATGGCGCTACCGGCACGGTGTTGTGGAGCTTCGCCAGCGGCGGCTCATGCCTGTCGGGGGCTGCCATTTCGGATGGGATGCTATTCTGGGGATCGGGATACAGCAACTTCGGTTTTGGCACGCCCAATAATAAACTGTATGCCTTTGGGCTGCCATAAAACCAGACGCTGGGTGTTTTGAAATGTGAAAGAATAATGAGGCGATCCAATTCGTTGGGTCGCCTGCGTTTGGGTATGGCCAGATTACAGGTTCTCGAGCAGCTCGATGCTGGCGTTGATGATTTCCAGCCTGGTCCAGGCCATCAAGAAAGCCAGACCAAACATGACATCCAGGCCGACGACCAGGTAGACCTCCCGGCCTCCCAGGCCGGTTACCAGGCCGAACCCGATCGTAGCCAGGAAGGCCAGCAGGCTGACCACGCCCAGCAGGCGAGTATCGCGCAGCCTGGCAGTCCGGCGGATCTTCAATAAGAACAGGTAATTGGATTTACGATCAGATGTGATCATCTGCTTTCTCCCTCCAGACAGGAATTTCTCGTCTTCCATCCATATGGGGATAGATCGATGTTCACCGAGGCGTCGGCAAAGTGTTCCAGTACGATGAGCGCCTGATTTTGAGCCATATATCATTTATAGTAGTTTGACTCGTTTGATACCAGTGCCAAATATCAGGTATTTGGTAATTGCAATCACATTTATCGGCCTCATCAAGCCCACTTCCTGCCCCTCCCAGTTCGTTCAGGCTGTAAAATAAGGGCGAAATGAGGTGTTGTCGGGGGCAGCTGCCCCCGACAACACCTCATTTCGCCTTTTCTTCCTGTTCTGGGCCGGGAAAGAAGGCTGGGAACTTCGCAAAATGATTTCGCCAACAAGCTCCGAAGGATACAATTCCGAGAAGCGTATCCGGAGCAGAATTACGCGGCTGCAGGGTACAATGGAGCCGGGCGTAGCGGTATACACCAGGCTAAATAATGGAGCAATCGGATGGCGAAATATCTGTTCTTCAATATCCCCAGCACCGGCCACGTTGATCCGACTTTGCCGATTGCCGCGGAACTGGTCCGGCGCGGGCATCATGTGGATTACTTCCTGACCGAAGCGTATCGTCAGCAGGTGCAGGCCAGTGGGGCGAGCTATCATCCTTACCAGGGGGTCCAATTCGATTATTTCGAAGCGCTCAGCCGGCGCTTCAACCCGGTTCAGCTGGCAACGCTGCTGGTCACAACTGCAGACGGGTTGCTAGCCTCCCTAAACCGGGCGGTTGCTGAGCTCCAACCGCAGGTTATTGTGTACGATTCGATGTGTCCGTGGGGGAAAGTCGCCGCGAAACAGGCCGGGCTGCCAGCCGTGGCCTCGATGGCGCTGTTGGACCTGCCGCAGAGCTACCTGTTCAAAAGTGGGGAGTGGCTTTCGGCTGTGCCGGTAATGGCTGCTGGCCTGCCCTGGATTCCGCGCTATCTGCGAGCGGCTTCCCGCCTGACAAAGCGCGCGGGCGTGGGGCTGCCCAATTTTATTGAGGTGCTCAACTGGCCCGGCGACCATAACCTGTGTTTTACGGCCCGTGATTTACTGCCGGAGGCTCGCCGTTACGGGACGGATTATGACTTTGTCGGCCCGCCCGGCCTGTTTGGGGCTGCCCAGATCCCGTTTCCATTTGAAGAATTGGATCCGGGCCGGCCGCTGATTTATATTTCGCTGGGCACGGTGTTCAACCATAACCCCCATTTTTTCCGGGCATGCCTGGAAGCCCTGGCTGGGAGTGATTATCAGGTCGTGCTGTCTACCGGAAACGGGGTCCCCGTGCAATCTCTGGCCCCAATCCCTGAGAATGCGATCGTGCGCACCTACGTCCCCCAGGAGGCCATTCTGGAGCGGGCCAGCCTGTATATCAGCCACAGCGGGGCCAACAGCGTCCAGCAGGCCCTTTCGCATGGTGTGCCGGTGTTATTGGCGCCGCAGCAGCTGGAACAGGCGCTGACGGCGGCCCGGATTGCTGAACTGGGGGCCGGGTTGATCCTCAACCGGCGTGAGGGTGAATCCCGAGAACATCCGCCGGTTGGTAAGCCGTCTGTTCGATGAGCCTGCTTACCGGAGCAGGGCGGCTGAACTGGGCGCAGCGCTCAGCCAGGCCGGCGGTGCAGATCGGGCGGTAGATGTGCTGGAAGCTATCGCAGCCGCTCAACCAGGTCTTCCGGCTCGGAGCGGCGGATGACCAGCTCTGGGGTGCCGTGCCAGGCCGCCAATCGCCGCAGGGCCTCGCCCAGGCCAGCGATCAGTTCGTCGCTGGCCTCCACGCCCGGTTCGAGCGCCAGAGCTTTGACCTCAAACAGGCCGTCCGAGCGGTGGGCCTTGGGATCCAGACGACCGACGATGGCGCCGCGATGCAGGATCGGCAGGGTGTAATAGCCGAAACTGCGTTTGGCTGCCGGCGTGTAAACCTCGATCGTGTACTCAAAGTCGAACAACTCCCGCAGGCGCTGCCGGTCCCAGACGAGCGGGTCGAACGGCGACAGCACGGTTGTGACCTGAAGCCTGTCTGCCGCTTGCGCCTGGGGATGACGGTAGGCCGGCCCCTGCAACCCTTCGATCGCCACACGCTGCAGCTGGCCGGCTTCGGCCAGCGCTTCGAGCCGGTCCAGGTTACCGGTCTTCGGCAGGCGGAAATAATCCGGCACCCAACTGGCTAAAGCGACTCCCAAAGCCTGGACTGCCCGGAGGGTATGCACAAGCAGCACCTCCTCCTGGGTGGGCACCTGCGACTGGTCCGGTCCATCCTCCCAACCCGGCATCACCCGCTCGGTCAGATCGTAAACCCGCTGGAAATTCTGGCGCCGGGCGATCATCAATTGGCCCAGCACGAACAGGCACTCCAGGGCGGTTTTCTCGTCTTTCCAGTTCCACCAACCCCCGGGCGGTTTATTGCCATTCTTGAAATCGGCTGAGCGCAGGCCGCCTTCCTGGCGGATGCGCCCCAACACCTCGGCGGTCAGCCCGGCATGGTCTTCCAGCCATCCGGCCGGGTCGCCCCAACCGCGGATCCCATCCAGCATGGCCCGGCGATACAAGGGGAAATCTTCAACCGGTAGAAAGCACATGGCATGCGCCCAGTATTCGAACAGAGCCCCTTCTTCCAGCAGTTCGTCCAGCCAGGCGGGTTCATAATCACCCAGCCGGCTCCATAAAACCAGGTAAGGGCTGCGGGCGATGACGTGGATGGTGTCGATCTGGAGCGCGCCCATCCGCCGAATGGCAGCCAGCACATCCGGTTTGCTTACCGGGCGATCCGGGAGCCGGTCCAGGCCCTGGGCTGTGATCATCAGGTTGCGAGCGGTCGATCGGGAAATCGTTTCAAGGGTCATAGATACCTCGGGTCGCAGAAGGAATACACCGACCCGGGTATTATAACAGAACGTTCGTTCTTTTTATTAATATCAACGTCTTACTGTTTTCAAAGAACGGGAATCACTGCCAAAATGAAGGGCTCGCAGGGGCAATTTGCCCTTGCGAGCCCTTCATTTTGGCTCTGACGCCCGCCCATTCGACCGCCTGGCGCTCCAAGGGCGGTGGACTTCTTCAGTTTGTGCACCCCACTTTTCAAACCATCTCATCTTACTTGTTCCTGGTTTAAAATAGAGTAAATCCAAGGTAAATTATCCAAAAAATATCGTTAGTTGGGTCAGTAAAAGCATTCGAATAATGATCGGTTCTGGAGGAAACTTGCCATGCAACCCTTGATGTACACCGAAATCGCCGCCTGGTTCCACCTGCTGACGGCTCCGGAAGACTACGCCGAGGAAGCCGCTGTCTACCGGGATGTCATTCACCGGTTTGCACCGCAGGCCAAAACACTGCTCGAACTGGGCAGCGGCGGCGGCAATAATGCTTCCCATCTCAAACAGCACTTCGATCTTACCCTGGTCGATCTATCGCCGGAGATGCTCCACTTGAGCCAGGGGTTGAACCCAGAGTTGGAGCATGTCCAGGGCGATATGCGCACCGTCCGGCTTGAGCGCCAGTTTGACGCCGTCTTCATCCATGACGCGGTCATGTACATGACCAGCCGGGCGGACCTGCAGCAGGCGGTCCACACTGCGGTTTTGCACTGCAAGCCAGGCGGGGTGGTGCTCCTGGCCCCAGACTGTACCCGGGAGACGTTCAGACCGGGCACCGATCACGGCGGGCATGACGGCCCTCAGCGCGGGCTGCGCTACCTGGAATGGACCTGGGACCCTGACCCGTCCGACAGCCAGTTCCTGGTGGATTACGCTTACCTGCTGCGCGAAGCTGACGGTTCGGTCCGCAGCCTGTACGACCGGCATGTCAATGGCCTGTTCAGCCAGGCGGAGTGGCTGGAAGTCATGCAGGCCGAAGGGTTGCGCGCCCGGGTCCTGCCGTTCGAGCACAGCCAAGTTGAACCCGGCGCGACCGTGATGTTTATGGGGTTAAAAACCAGATCATCGTCATAAAGGCCGGCATTTGCCGGCCTTTATGACGATGATCTGGTTGGGCTTTATTTTGCCTCTTCTCTGCGGAATTTAAACCAAAAACGGCCTGAAGATCAGACCGCCTGAGATTAGTCGGGGCGCAGGGATTTGAACCCTGAATCATGCTCTTTATGATCCCGCACGGACCTGTTCCAGCGTGCTAGAAAAACCAAAAACGGCCTGAAGATCAGACCGCCTGAGGTAAGTCGGGGCGCAGGGATTTGAACCCTGAATCATGCTCTTTATGATCCCGCACGGACCTGTTCCAGCGTGCTAGAAAAACCAAAAACGGCCTGAAGATCAGACCGCCTGATGTAAGTCGGGGCGCAGGGATTTGAACCCTGGACCTCACGGACCCGAACCGTGCGCGCTACCGGTCTGCGCTACGCCCCGAACTGCCGCATTATAAACCACCCGGCCTGCCTTGGCAAGGTAGGAAAATTGCGAAACCAGGGCTTTCACAAAGTCCGATAAGAAATGAATTTGGTGTTGGGCTTGGGCGGCTGCAGCCGCCCAAGCCCAACACCAAACCTCTTTCTTGTGAAGGCCCTGATGGCGAAATAAGGCGCCAGCGTGAACGCTCGTTCACGCTGGCGCCTTATTTCGCTAAATTGTGCTGGCGTTATTGCTGGGTAAAAGCCCGCGGGCGGGTATTTTCGCGACTTTTCCCGGAGGGCAGCAGGAAAGAAAAATTGCTACCTTTGCCTTCGAGGCTCTCCACCCAGATCTGCCCGCCGTGCATTTCGATCATTATTTTGGCGACTGACAGGCCCAGGCCCATGCCGCCGTGACGGCGGGTCATATGGGAGGCAACCTGGTAAAAACGCTCAAACACTCGCGGCAGGTCCTTAGCAGGGATGCCGATGCCGTTATCGATCACGGATACCTTGATATAGCCCGGCAGGTATTCTGCCATGATCAAGACTCTGCCGTTCTCGTTGGTGAAAGTCAGGGCATTTTTAACCAGGCTGCTGAGCGCGATCGTGATTTTCTCCGCATCGCCGACGATGGTCAGATCACGGTTGGGAACTTTAGAGGTCAGGCGGATGTGTTTTGCCTGGGCCTCTTGCGCAAATGAGTTCAGCACCTCTTTGATCAACTCATCCATGGCTACAAGCTGGCCTTTGAAGCGTGATTTACCCTGGCTGAATTCATCGATTTCGGTCATATCCTCGATGATCTTTTTCATGCGGGTGGCGTTGCTCAAGATAATGTCCGCCTGGCGGCGTTCGCCGGCAGTGTGAGCGGTTTCCTGGATGTCCATCACATGCCCCATCACGATTCCCAAAGGGGTGCGCAGCTCATGCGAAGCGATTGCAATGAAGTTGGCCTTCATCTGGTCGAGCTCGGCCATTTCGTTGGCTGCCCGGGTTGCGTTTTCCTGTATCTGGGTGTAGGATATGGCAGTAGCAGCCAGAGTTGCTAAAGTCTCTAGGATTTTGACATCTTCCTCGGTATAATTGGCGTTGGCTTGCTTATTGAGCGCTTCCAAAACCCCGATCGTCTCTGATCTGAATATCAACGGGACAGCAAGGATCGACCGGGTAGTGAAATTGAGGTCGCGGTCAACCCGATTGTAGTGGCCGGGGTCGCTCTGCGCGTCTTGCACAATCACAGGCCGCTCCTGAGCAAAGCACTGGCCGGCGACGCTGGCTTCCAGTGGCACCCGGATCAATTTCAGTGCTTCCTGTTGGTCGGCTGGGGCTGCAACAAACTTGAGTAAGCCCGTTTCAGCTTCATACATCGAGATACTGCTGGCCTCGCTTAAGGTCAGTTCACAGGCAGTTTCGACGATCGATTGGAGATAGGGTTCCAGTTCGATGGATTGGCTCAGACGGCGACAGATCGCCATCAGGTGATCGAAGTCAAATGTAGTGAGCGAAGAAAGGGACATGCTATTCGTCTCCTGGGGGTCGCATCGTGATTATAGCATAAGGGTTTACAAGCGTTGCCAACAGATAACAAAATTGTAACGGTCAAATTCGCGGGTCTTTCCAATTAACAACACACCGGGTTGAGATGGGTGGGTCAAACTCAGTTTTGAAATTTTGGGCGGCTTCCCTGCCAGGCAAAGCGGTCATTCGTCCAGGCGACGTGATCAGGGCGGGACTGGCCAGATTTCACGGGTAGCCCAGCTTTCTCGGCCAGAAAAAATCTACTTCACAAGGAGACAAGAATGAGCGATAAGAAGAAAAAAGTCCGGGTAGCACTCGTTGGGGTGGGTAATTGCGCCTCCGCCCTGGTTCAGGGTGTGCAATTTTACCAGAACGCCAAGGACGATGAAATTGTGCCTGGATTGATGCACGTCAACCTGGGCGGTTATCATATTAGCGATATCGAGTTTACCGCTGCGTTTGACGTTGTCGATACAAAGGTCGGCAAGGACTTGAGCGAAGCGATATTCGCCGAGCCGAACAACACGATCAAGTTTGCGGATGTGCCGCGGCTGAACGTCAAGGTTGCCCGCGGGATGACCCACGATGGCCTGGGCAAGTACTTATCCCAGATTGTCACCAAGGCTCCTGGCCCCACGGCCGATATTGTTGGGATCTTGAAAGAGACCAAGACGGATGTCGTGGTTAAATTTTCTGCCGGTTGGTTCCGAGATGGCGACCAAATGGTATGTCGAGCAGGTACTGGAAGCCGGCTGCGCCTTTGTCAACGGCATCCCGGTGTTCATCGCCAGCCAGGATTACTGGGCCAAGCGCTTCCGCGAGCGCAACCTGCCGATTATCGGCGACGATATCAAAAGCCAGGTGGGGGCCACGATCATGCACCGGGTGCTCACCAGCCTGTTCGTCGATCGCGGCGTGCGCCTGGACCGCACCTACCAGCTAAATTTCGGCGGAAATACCGATTTCCTGAACATGCTCGAACGCGAGCGCCTGGAATCCAAGAAGATTTCCAAAACCGGCGCGGTCACCAGCATGCTGCCCTACGAACTGGAACCCCGCAACGTCCACGTCGGTCCGAGCGATTACGTGCCCTGGCTGACCGACCGCAAGTGGTGCCATATCCGGATGGAAGGGACCACTTTCGGAGAAGTGCCGCTCAACCTGGAGGCCAAGCTGGAAGTCTGGGATTCACCCAACTCGGCCGGCGTGATGATCGACGCCATTCGCTGCGCCAAGCTGGCGTTGGATCGCGGTTTATCCGGCCCGCTGATCGCGCCATCGTCCTATTTCATGAAGACCCCGCCCAAGCAATTTAAAGATGATATTGCCCGATTGATGACTGAAAGTTACATCGCCGGCGAGCAGACGGAAGAAAACTGAGCCGATCCTATCGACCAGGGTAAATTCCAATAGATACGGGTGTGATTTTCTACCGGAAAATCACACCCGTTGTTGTTAATAGCTTGCCTCTTATTGAAGGGCAATATTTCTGCTCAACCCGGTCATCCTTCGATTACGTTTGGTGAGCAAAAAACGCTCACCTCTCTCCACTCAGGATGCCTACTATCTCGCACTGCCAGGTTCCTTTCCGATTGAAATGAGTGCCAGCTCTGGGGGCTCACTCGCAACGACAACCCAAATTATCTGTCGATGCGAAATTTGGCTATTCCGCCGAACGGTGGCATTCGAAGATGAAATAAATTTCTAATGCGAGGCCCACCACTTCCAGGCACCCTGAGTGGAAGCCGGAGGAGCGTTCTTTGCTCCGAAGGCTGTAATCGAAGGGCAATATTTCTGTTCAACCCGGTCATCCTTCGATTACGTTCGGCAAGCAAAGTGCACCTGCCTCTCTCCACTCAGGATGCCTGCATTATGTCATGAGTAGCGCTCTGTGCGACGAAGTAATCTACTGACTCTTTAGGAATTCCTGTGGTGATACCCCAGATTTGGGGGTGTGAGCGTGCATCCGCACGCTCACACCCCCAAATCTGGGACCTTTCCACAGAATTTCCCAGAGACCCAATCTACTAGATCAAGCCATCGCCTTTTAAGCAGATTGCTTCGCCAAAGTTCGGCTCGCAATGACACGAGATGGAGAACGCACGATACCTCCCCTAAAAAAATCTGGGAACTCATACAGAGATTCCTAAAGAACCTTACAGGAGTTGAATTTTTTGGTGGTAAGCGGTAGGATAATAGCAGAAATTGATCAGGCAGAATAAAAGGAGGCCATCAAATGCCTGAGACTATGCGCGCAATGCAAATTAAACCGGGCGATTCAGCCCAAAACCGTGTTTTGGAACTCGTAGAACGGCCGGTCCCCGAGCCGTCGGCCTGCCAGGTCAGGCTGCGGGTGCAAACCTGTGGGGTCTGCCATACCGATCTGCATATTCTGGAAGGCGAAATCAACCCACCCAAAATGCCGATTATCCCGGGCCACCAGGTGGTGGGCGTGGTGGAAGCGCTTGGATCGGGTGTCCGTCCGGAGGATGGGATCAGGCTGGGTGACCGGGTCGGGGTCCCCTGGTTCTATGACTCGGATGGTACCTGCCGGTACTGTCAGAATGGCCAGGAGAATCTCTGCCCGAACGCCCGCTTCACCGGTTTTCACGTGGATGGCGGCTACGCCGATACGATGCTGGCCGAAGCGGATACGGTCCTGCCGCTGCCGGAAAACCTGGACGATGAGCAGGCTGCCCCGCTGCTATGCGCCGGGATCATTGGCTACCGATCTTTGAGGCAGGCGGAACTGCAACCCGGCGAGCGCCTGGGCCTGGTTGGATTTGGCGCCAGCGCCCACCTGGCCATCCAGGTGGCCCGCTATTGGGACTGCGAAGTTTATGTATTCACCCGCTCGGAAGAACACCGCCGTCATGCGCAGGAGCTGGGAGCCGCCTGGACGGGCGGCGCCGAGGAACAGCCCCCGGGGCCATTGGACCGGGCGGTCATTTTTGCGCCGGCCGGGCGGCTGGTGCCGGTCATGCTGGAGAAATTGCGCCGGGGAGGCACGCTGGCGATTAACGCCATCTATATGTCGGATATCCCCTCATTCTCCTACCAGAAGATCTATCAGGAACGCACCCTGCGCAGCGTGGCCAATGCTACCTACCAGGACGGGGTTGAATTTTTGAAGATTGCCAGCGAGATCCCCATCCACTCGACCGTGACGATGTATCCGCTCGAGCAGGCCGAACAGGCGTTGATGGATATGAAACACAGCCGGTTGAATGGCGAGGCGGTGCTGCGGCTGTCCGGCGCTGATTGAAGAAACGAAAAACGGGCGTGAAGGTCGGCATTCGCCGACCTTCACGCCCGTTTTTCGATGATTATCCTGGATGCAGATATAAACCAAAGGTGAGGTCCCATGTTAACCCAGGCATTGGGATATGGGCGCGCATGGTATAATGCTTAGGCAAAATTGAGCGACCAGCGGGTCGTTTCCGGGTTCCATCGCAGCCAGATCTTAGCTCTCACGGCCCTGATCGAACCCGCAACGACCGGAATGAAAAAACGCTCTATCGAGCCGCCCACTCAACCGTACCTATCGAAAAACCGCAAGGAACCTCAGGTAAAGGGATGGATGTATCCCGATATATAAAACTGGCTGAGTCAACCCAGGCTTTTTCGGATAGCAGCTTAAAAGTGGATCTTATCTAGGAGAGAATGACATGTCTGGACATTCCCATTGGGCAACCATCCGGCGCAAAAAAGGCGCCCAGGATGCCAAACGTGGAAAGATATTTACACGCCTGGCGCGCGAAATCGTAATTGCAGCGCGTGAAGGGGGCGGCGACCCCGGAACGAATCTGCGCTTGCAGTACGCCATCGAGCGCGCCCGAGCACAGAACATGCCGAAAGACAATATCGAGCGGGCTATCAAGCGCGGCACCGGCGATAGCAAAGAAGGCGCCCTGGAAGAGGTGGTCTATGAAGGTTACGCCTCACACGGGATCGCTTTGTTAATTTCCTGCGTGACGGACAACCGCAACCGGGTGGTGGCCGAGATACGCCACGTGCTCAATCGTTCCGGCGGGAGCATGGCTGAAGCCGGCTCCGTGGTCTGGCAGTTCACCCGTCAATCGGTGTTCACCCTGCCATCCAAGGGATACGATGAAGAGAAAGTATTCGAAGTGGCCGTCGAAGCCGGTGCGGAAGATGTGACCTTTGATGACGAATCGATCGAGATTATCGGTCCGGTGGAAGCCTTCAAACAGATCAGCGATGCGCTTAAAGCCAATAAGATCGTCCCGGAAGAGGCTGAACTGCGCTATAACCCCAATAATGAAGTGGACCTTGACCTGGATGACACCATTTCGGTGATGAAGGTCATCGATCAGTTGGAAGAGCTGGATGACGTTCAGGACGTGTTCACGACCCTGAGCATCTCTGACGAAGCTATGGCCCAGCTCGAAGAAGCCTGAGCCGGCATGCTGGTTATTGGCATCGATCCCGGGACAGCCACCACAGGGTATGGGCTGGTTCGGGAATTAAAGGATGGCAGTCTGGAAGCGGTCGATTATGGCGTCATTCTAACGCCAGCCGGTACACCGATGCCTGAGCGCCTGGATCAACTTTACCAACAATTAAATGAAATCCTGCTTCTCCATCAGCCTGCCAGCGGGGCGGTGGAGAAACTTTTTTTCCAACGCAATGTGACCACTGCGATCAGCGTTGGCCAGGCGCGTGGAGTGGCGCTCCTGGCCCTGGCTCAGGCGGGGCTGGGCGTCTCGGAGTATACGCCGATGCAGATCAAGCAAGCGGTGGCGGGCTACGGCGGCGCGGATAAGCAGCAGGTGCAGCAGATGGTCCGGGCCCTGCTAAACCTGGATGACATCCCCCGGCCGGACGACGCCGCCGATGCCCTGGCGGTCGCGATCTGCCATCTCCACAGCGCTCGCACCGAAGCGCTTTACCGGCAAGAGTAGCCTGAAATGCGAACCTGATGCTTTCTTCTGACCTGTTCCTTCGATTTGCGGTAGCGATGGCGATCGGATTCCTGATCGGCCTGCAACGCGAGTACGCTCACGGCGGTGCAGATCGGGAAATCATGGCCGGAGAGCGAACCTTTGCCCTGATTGGCCTGAGCGGCTGCCTGGCCGCCATGCTCTCGGTTGAGTTCGAGGCGCCGTTTCTGTTCGCGGCCCTGCTGCTGGTCTACGGGGGCATCATTGCCGTCTCGTACGTGATCGAATTTCGCCAGCGCAATCAAGCCGGCCTGACGACCGAGGTGACCGTCCTGGTTGTCGTCCTGATCGGGGCGTTATGCTATTTTGGGTACCTGGCCCTGGCGGTCGCCGCCGGGATTATCACAACCGTACTGCTTTCCCTTAAACTTGAAACCGACCGGTTCGTGCGAGCCCTGACCCGCTCTGACATCATCGCTGCTTTACAGCTGGCTGTGATCAGCGCGGTGATCCTGCCGGTGCTGCCAAACCGGGTGCTGTTTGTGCCGCCCTTTGACGTACTCAACCCGTTCAAAATCTGGTTGATGGTCGTCTTCATCTCGGCGGTCAGCTTCCTGGGCTATGTGCTGATGAAGGTTGTCGGGCCCAGCCAGGGCATCGGGCTGACCGGCCTGCTAGGCGGGCTGGTCTCGTCCACAGCCGTGACCCTCAGCTTCACCGAGCGCAGCGTCCGCGAACGCGACCTGGCCCGGCCATTTGCGCTGGCGATTATGGTCGCTTCTACGATCATGTTTGCCCGGGTGCTGGTTTTGGTGGGGGTGCTCAATCAAGAGCTATTGAGGGATCTGTGGCTGCCGCTCTCGCTGACCGGATTAGTCGGGGTGGTGTACAGCCTGTATCTGTGGGCCACTCACCGGACGACCGGCACAGGCGACGTCGCCATCAGTAACCCATTTGATTTAATGTCGGCGGTCAAATTTGGGGCCATTTATGGTCTGGTATTGCTCATCTCCCGGGCTGCGCAACTGTATTTCGGGGATACCGGCGTGTATGTTTCCAGCATCGTATCCGGGGTTGCTGATGTGGACGCGATCACCCTATCCATGACCGAGCTCAGCAGCAGCGGCAGCCTGGGTTCGAGAATCGCCGCCGATGCGATTCTGCTGGCGGCGATTGCAAATACAGTGGTAAAAGCCGGCATCGCCACCTTGACCGGCTCGCGCGCCCTGCGGCGGGTGCTTTTCCCAGGCTATGCTGTGATGATCGTGACAGGGATCATACTGGCGTTTCTGTTCTAGTTTCGGGCCAGTCTCCGATCTTACGTTATAATCCAGCCTGATGCAGCGCTGCTCAGCGACATGTTGAGCGAATGGATCGGGTGGGGAGCCTGCCATTGTTGTAGAAGAAAAAAAGTGGTGTACGGTTTGGGCAGCTTTGGCCGCCCAAACCGTACACCACAATCTTCGCAAGTTGAGTGGACCAGAAAGAGTTGTGATGATTGCGAGCATACGCGGGCGAATTTTAGAGACCTTCTCAGACAATGTCGTGATCGAAGTCGGCGGGGTTGGCTTGCAGGTCTATCTGCCGGCGCCTTTGAAGGACTCGCTGCGGCGAGGCGACAGCGCCTTCCTGCACACCTATCTGGTCGTGCGCGAAGATTCACTGACCCTGTACGGTTTCGAAAGCCTGGAAGGCCGGGAACTCTTCCAGCTGCTGCTGACGGTGAATGGGGTAGGCCCGCGGCTGGCCCTGGCGATCCTGTCTACACTGGCTCCGGACGCCATCCGGCGGGCTGTTTTTCACGAACAGGCGGAAGTTTTCAGCCGGGTGCCGGGTGTGGGCAAGAAAACCGCCCAAAAGATCCTGCTGCAGCTGCAGGATAAGATCACCCCGGATATCGGCCTGGAACCGGTCGGCGCGATGGGCGACAGCGATGGCGAAGTCCTGGATGCCCTTACCAGCCTGGGATACAGCGTGGTGGAAGCCCAGGCCGCAATCCAGTCCATCCCGCGTGATGCGCCTCAGGATGTTGAAACCCGCCTGCGGTTGGCGCTGCAATACTTCTCCGGTTAATCCACAGCAGGTCGAATTGTGCACCCCCTGGTTGCATATCTATTTGATCGAAGATCCCACAGTCTGAGAAGTTCCCTGGGGACCTGGTTGGATGCTTCGCCGCGCTTTGCGGCCTTCGCCGAGACTTACAAGGACAAGATCCGCAAAAAGATCCGAACCTTGAACGGCGATGAAGCAGTTCTCAATCTGCGGGCTGAACTGGAGACTGCCTATCTGTTGTTGTCCGAAAAACGCTTTGAGGTGGCTTACGAGCCCTATGCCGTGGAGCCAGGCCGCGGACCAGATTATGCCGTCACTTGGCGTACCAGCCTGACTTTCAATGTCGAAGTTACCCGCCTGCACAGTACAGCCGAGGATATAGAAGGCAAACTGATCGACGTGGTATGCGGGAAACTCGGCCAGATGCTGCCCGGGATGATCAATGTGCTGGTGGTGGTGGGCAGCGATTTAGATGGGAACCTGGATGTAGGCGTCGCCATGCGGCGCCTCAAGCTTGCCGCTGAAAAGCGCGATCCAGTCCTGTATGCCCGTCAGGGCTATCGTTCGCCGGCTGATTTCTTCAAGGGATTCGAGCGTCTGAGCGGGCTGTTGTGGCGAACTGCAAAGGGCAGTCCGCCTGTTCTATGGATAAATCCACAGGCGCGGCAGGCGCTGCCCGCCAAGATTCGCAGGCTGCTCGTGGTAAAATCTACCTGAAAATTACCCTGCGAGTGAGCAACCAATTAAATCCTTGCCACAGCGTCGTCAGTACCCCGCTCTGATCTTAAGGTACCATCTGCAAATTCTGAGGGGCGATTAATCCCGCTGCGGCATTGCTCCGCGTATCTATTCACCGGGCAGGCAGTTCCGGTGAATTCCGTTCCGGCAGCAATCAGGAGGTCAACTTGTTCGATAATCAGAAAATCGCATTTATAGGACCTGGGGCTATGGCGGAAGCCATGATCGCCGGTTTGATCCGCCGTGAGGTGGCTGAGCCGCAGGCCCTGATCGCTTCCGGCCCCCGCCAGGAACGCGGTGATCAGCTTCAGCAGAAGTACGGCATTTATACAACCACCGATAACGCCGCCGCAGCCGCCAATGCGGATGTGGTTGTGCTGGCGGTCAAACCTCAACGCCTGACGCACGTGATGGACGGTCTGGCCGGCCGCCTGAAGCAGGATGCGCTGGTGTTATCGATCGTCGCCGGCGCTTCGATCGAGACCATCAGCAGCGGCCTGCAGAATAATAAAATCGTGCGTTCGATGCCGAACACCCCGGCCCAGATTGGGGCGGGGATCACGGTCTGGACGGCCTCCGCAGCGGTGACCGACCAGCAGCGTGAGATGGCCCGGCAAATCCTGGGCGCGCTGGGCGAAGAAATTTTCGTCGAAGAAGAATATTATCTCGACATGGCGACCGCGCTGTCGGGCACCGGCCCGGCCTACGTGTTCTTATTTATGGAAGCGATGGTTGACGCCGGAGTGCACCTGGGTTTCCCGCGCCGGATCGCCGAACAGCTGGTAGCCCAAACGGTGCGCGGCTCGGTGGATTACTACACCCGCCGGGACGACCCGGTTCACCTGGCCCGCCTGCGCAATCAGGTCACCTCGCCGGGCGGCACCTCGGCGGCGGCGCTGTACTACCTGGAAAAGGCCGGCTTTCGTACCGCTATCTCCAGGGCCATCTGGGCGGCTTACGAGCGCTCGCAGGAATTGGGGCGGGGCGGCAAGAGCCATTCGCCCGAAAAAGACGGCAACGGCAGTTAAGGTTTTTCGGCATCGGTCGGTGGTGCTCCATCCTGTTCCCCAAGAGGCAGGAGTAAATGCGAAATTTGGGGTCTGCGGTGGATTTTGCCACCGTAAACCCCAAATTTCGCTCATACCCTGCTCAAGTGGGATGGTTCGTATACTGCCGATCGTGTACTGTGGCGCTAACTCGGGTACTTGATCCGGGAGTTTTCTAGATAGAGTTTATCCGTTTTGTGAATTACTAGACAAGACCGACGCTTTCAGGTATCATTTGACCAGTTTAGCCTGAGGAAAGGTGTGCATGGATTCCACCCTGCAATTACTCAAAGAACTTACTGAAGAAGCTGGCGTGCCCGGATACGAATCTCCTATCCGGGCCGTGGTTCGAAAATACCTGGAGCCTCTCGGCGAGCTCTCCCAGGACAAGATCGGCAGCGTGATCTGCCGCCAGGAAGGCTCTACGGAAGGCCCTCGGGTGATGCTGGCTGGCCATATGGACGAGATCGGTTTTATGGTCAAGTACATCACCGACGAGGGCTTTCTTAAATTCCTGCAGTTGGGTGGCTGGTTTGATCAAGTGCTGCTGGGCCAGCGGGTTGTCATCAAGACCCGGGCCGGCGACGTGATCGGTGTGATCGGCGCCCGGCCACCGCATTTGCTTTCGGCTGACGAGCGCGCCAAGGTCGTCAAGAAAAGCGACATGTACATCGATATCGGCGCTTCAAGCAAGGCGGAAGTCGAAGCGGCCGGCGTGCGGGCGGGAGATCCGGTCGTACCGCGGGCAGATTTCGTCCCTCTGGCGGGTGGAAAAACCTACCTTTCCAAGGCATTCGATGACCGCGTCGGCACCGCCCTGGTGGTCTCGGTGCTGGCCGAACTCAAGCAAGAGCCGGCCCCCAACACCGTGTTTGGTGTGGCTACGGTGATGGAAGAAGTCGGGGTGCGTGGGGCGACCACCAGCGTCAGAGCGGTCGATCCTGATGTGGCGATTGTGCTTGAATCGGATATCGCCGGCGATGTGCCGGGGATCAAACCGGAAGAGTCAGCCGTCAAATTAGGTGCCGGCCCGTCCCTGCTGATCTATGACGCCCGCATGATCCCGAATATCAAGCTGCGCAATATGGTCATCGATCTGGCGGCTGAGCTGGATATCCCGCTGCAGCTTTCATATGTTGAAGGTGGGGCGACCGATGGGGCCGCCATCCATCTGCACGATACCGGCGTACCGACGGTGGTAATCGGGGTGCCGGCCCGCCACATTCATTCCCATAGTTCGATCCTGCATCGAGACGATTACGATCACGCTGTCCGCCTGCTGACCGCCCTGGTCCGGCGCCTGGACGCCGCTACGGTCGCAGCGCTGACGGAATAATGGATAAATCCCAATCTACCCGGCCCTGTTTGCATCCAGATAGCCGGGCAGTACCAAACCCCCAATTTATTGGCCCGGAGGCAAAATGTCCGATCTGATCAGTCAAATCACCGCTGAACTGCAAAAACAAATCGAATCGTTCGAGCCCGAAATGGAAGTTCGGGATATCGGTACCGTCATCGAGGCCGGCGACGGCATCGCCCGCGTAAACGGCCTGGCAGACGTGCGCGCCCAGGAGCTGGTCCAGTTCGCGAATGGCGTCCTTGGGATCGCCTTCAACCTGGAACAGGACTCGGTCGGCGTCATTATTATGGGTGAATATGCCGAAATCGAAGAAGGGATGTCCGTCCGCTCGACCAGCCGGATCGCCTCGGTTCCGGTGGGCGATGGCCTGATCGGCCGGGTTGTCAATGCGTTGGGCCAGCCTGTCGACGGCCGGGGCCCGATCGAATTCAGCGAATACCGCCCGATCGAGCGGATCGCTCCCGGCGTGGTGGCCCGCAAAGACGTGGATACCCCGGTCCAGACTGGTCTGAAAGCGATCGAACTCGATGGTGCCGATCGGCCGCGGCCAGCGTGAGCTGGTGATCGGCGACCGCCAAACGGGTAAAACCGCGATCGCCATCGATGCCATCATCAACCAGAAAGGCAAGGATCTGCTCTGTATTTACGTGGCGATCGGCCAGAAAAAAGCCGCAGTTGCCCGGACCGTTGCCATTCTCGAGCAGGCCGGGGCGATGGACTACACCGTGATCGTCATGGCCGCGGCCGACGAACCGGCTGCGCTGCAGTATATCGCTCCCTACGCCGGCTGTGCCATTGGCGAGGAGTTCATGGAGAATGGGCGGGACGCCCTGGTCGTCTACGACGACCTCTCCAAGCACGCCTGGGCATACCGGCAGGTTTCCCTGCTGCTGCGGCGCCCCCCGGGGCGTGAAGCCTATCCCGGCGACCTGTTTTATCTGCATTCGCGCTTGCTGGAGCGGGCCGCCCGCCTGGCGGACAAATTCGTACTGGTGCCGGAAGATTATGAAGGCGAGCTGGCTGAGGCCAAAGACGGCCTGGATGGGATGCTGTTTGATGGTCCCCGGGCGGCCCACGACGCCGAACAGGCCCTGGAAGAGCGCTCCGGTTACAAGCTGGCGAAAGTGCGCGGCAGCGGCGGTTCCCTGACCGCGCTGCCGATCATCGAGACCCTGCTGGGCGACGTGTCCGCTTACGTGCCCACCAACGTGATCTCGATCACCGACGGCCAGATCTACCTGGAAAGCAACCTGTTCTACGCCGGTATTCGCCCGGCGGTCAACGTGGGCCTGTCGGTCTCCCGGGTTGGCGGCGACGCCCAGACCAAAGCCATGAAGCAAGTGGCTGGCCGCCTGCGGCTGGATATGGCTAACTTCCGTGAGCTGGCCGCCTTCGCCCAGTTCGGCTCCGACCTGGATAAATCCACCCAATCGCAGCTTAACCGCGGCCAGCACCTGCAGGAGATCCTGAAACAACCCCAGTACGAGCCGATGTCGCTGGAAGACCAGGTGATCGAAATCTTCGCTGGCACGAATGGTTTCGCCGATAAAGTGCCCCTGGACCAGATGCGTATCTGGGAGACTTCCCTGCTGCGCTACATGGAAACCAGCCATCCGGAGATCGGGCGTGATATTGCTGCCAAGAAACGCCTGACGGATGAAACCCAGGAACAACTGCGCGCCGCTTTGACGGACTTCTCGCGGACCTGGCAATAAACCCGGGTTCGACTGGGATCTCCAGGCCTGATGATTTGATCGACAGGCCTGGAATGCGCCCAACCGATCCGCACAGAGAATGGATTAACTCATGGCAAATGCTCGCGAAGTGAGGCTCCGCATCCGGAGCGTAAAGAATATCGCCCAGGTGACCCGGGCCCTGCAGGCAGTCAGCGCCAGCAAAGTCCGCAAGGCGATGCAGGCGATGATGAACACCCGGCCCTACGCCACCAAGGCCTGGCAGGTGCTGACCCATGTCGCCGGGCAGCCGGGGCGTGAAAACCTGCACCCACTGCTGACCCGGCGTAACGAGGTCAACAGCGTGCTGGTCGTGCTGATCACCGGCGATCGCGGCCTGGCCGGCCCGTACACTACCAACGTAGTCCGGTTCACCGCCCACCAGTTTGATAGCTATCCGGTGCCGGTGCGCTACGTGACGGTTGGGCGCAAAGGCCGCGACCTGCTGATCCGCCGGCGCAAGAACGTCATCGCTGAGTTCAGCAACCTCCCGGCCGCGCCCAGCTTTGCGGACGTTTCCGCGATTGGGCGGGTGGTGGTTGATGAATTTCTGCTGGGCAACAGCGATGAAGTCTACCTGGTCTATACCGATTTTCACAACATGGTCAGGCAGGACCCGACCTTGAAGAAACTGCTGCCCCTGGAAGTCTCCACCGGAGAGGGCCGGGTGCAGGATTTTCGATCCGCCGAGCGCGGCCCGGCAGCGGCTTACATCTATGAGCCGGATCAGATGGCTATCCTGGATGAGATTGTGCCGCGCTTCACCGCCCTGCAGGTTTACCAGGCGATCTTGGAGTCGCTCGCCAGCGAGCACGCAGCCCGCATGGTTGCGATGCGCAACGCGACGGAGAGCGCCACCGCCCTGGCGGACGATTTGCAGCTTGAATACAACAAGGTGCGCCAGCAGGGCATCACCAGCGAAATTCTGGACATTGTCGGCGGCGCGGAAGCCCTGAGCGAAGGTCGCTGAAATCAAGGCAAGAACACTTATTCGGAGGCGAGAGAATGGCAACAGCAACAGGACGAGTCGTACAGGTATTGGGTGGTGTCGTAGACGTTGAATTTCCAGCCGAATCCATGCCCGCGATTTACGATGCGATTGAAGTTGACCGGGGTGAAGGCCAGTCTCCCCTGGTTTTGGAAGTTGAGAAACACCTGGGCAATAACTGGGTGCGCACGGTGGCGATGGATGCGACCGATGGGCTGCAGCGCGGCCGATCGGTCCGGGCGACCGGCGCCCCAATTATGGTCCCGGTAGGCACGGCCACCCTCGGGCGCATTTTCAACGTGCTGGGCGAGCCGGTAGATGGCAAGGGCCCGGTGGTGGCTGAGCAAAAGTACCCGATCCATCGCCCGGCGCCTGGCTTTTCCGAGCAATCGACCCGGGTTGAAGTGTTCGAGACCGGCGTCAAAGTGCTGGACCTGATCGCCCCCTTCACCAAGGGCGGTAAGACCGGTATTTTCGGTGGAGCTGGGACGGGCAAAACCGTCATCATCATGGAGCTGATCCGCTCGATCGCTACCGTCCACCAGGGCAACTCGGTTTTCGCCGGGGTGGGTGAGCGGACGCGTGAAGGCACCGGGCTGTATCGCGAAATGCTCGAATTGGGCGTTATGAAAGACACCGTCATGGTTTACGGGCAGATGAATGAACCTTCCGGGGTTCGCCTGCGGGTGGCCCTTTCAGCCCTGTCAATGTCGGAGTATTTCCGCGACCAGGGGCGGGATGTGCTGTTGTTCATCGACAACATCTTCCGGTTCTCGATGTCGGGTTCCGAGGTCTCGGCTCTGCTCGGCCGGATGCCATCTGCAGTCGGTTACCAGCCGACCCTGGCGACCGAGATGGGCGAGCTCCAGGAGCGCATTACCTCGACCCGCAGTGGATCGATCACCTCGATGCAGGCGGTTTACGTGCCGGCTGACGACTATTCCGACCCGGCCCCGGTGGCCACCTTCACCCACCTGGATGCGACCATCGCGCTCGAGCGCTCGATCGTTGAAAAAGGCATCTACCCGGCGGTTGATCCGCTGGCATCCACCTCCCGTATTTTGGACCCGAACGTGGTCGGCGAGGATCACTACACCACCGCTCGCGAGGTCCAGCAGGTGCTGCAGCGCTACAAAGACCTGCAGGATATTATCGCCATTCTGGGCGTCGATGAATTGAGCGAGGACGATAAGCTGATCGTCGGGCGGGCCCGCAAGATCGAACGCTTCTTCTCGCAGCCGTTTTACGTGGCCCAGCAGTTCACTGGTCGCGAAGGCCGCTACGTGCCGCTGCGCGAAACGGTGCGCGGTTTCCGCGAGATCCTGGACGGCAAACACGATGACCTGCCCGAACAGGCCTTCATGATGGTTGGCACGATCGAGGAAGCCCGCGAGCAGGCCGAGCGCATGGCGGCGGAGTAAACGAGCACTCTGAGTGAGTGGACGCCGCAATCCAAGCGGCGCCGTTCCACGGTTCAACCTGGAGTTAAGCATGCCTATTCGTTGCGAAATTGTGTCCCAAGACCGCCTGGTTTACGAGGGTGACGCCGATGTCGTGGTGATCCCGGGAGAAGGCGGTCAAATGGGCATTTTACCCAACCATGCCCCGCTGCTGTCCACCCTGCGCTTCGGAATCCTGACAGTGCGCTATCAGGATGAGGAAGAACATTTTACGGTGGCCGGTGGGGTGGTGGAAGTCCAACCGGATATCATCACGATCCTGGCGGATGCGGCTGAGAACGTCATGGAAATTGACATCAGCCGGGCGGAATCCGCCAAGAAGCGGGCGGAAGAGATGCTCGAGCAAGGCCCACCTCCCGATACCGATTCGTATCTGGCGATGGAAGCGGCCCTGCGGCGTTCAAATTTACGCTTGGAAGCGGTCCGTCGTTACCGGTCTCGCTCCCAAACGCCGTCGATGCCTGGTTTCGAGCAGCAGGAATAAAAGATCTCCATGGCACTCTTTAATCGGGAACTGGGTATTGACCTGGGAACGCTCTTCACCAGGGTGGCGGAGGGCGATGAAATCGTGCTCGAGCAGCCCACGGTGGCGGCGATTGTGATCAACGAGAATAAAATGGTCGCCTGGGGCCAGGAGGCTCAGGACATGTACGGCCGTGTCCCAGAGAGCATGGAGATCTCACGCCCGCTGATCAACGGCGTGATCGCCGACTACGAAGTGACCGAAAACCTGTTGAATTCGGTCCTGAACGAGGTCCGCAGCGGGCTGCGCCTGTTCGGCGGCCCGAAGGTGATGATCACCGTGCCGTACGGGGTCACCAGCGTGGAGAGCCGGGCAGTCCATGAGGCGATCCTGCAGGCTGGCAGCCGGGAAGCGGAGTTGATCCCCCAGCCACTGGCAGCCGCGATCGGGGTTGACCTGCCGATCAACACGCCTTCGGGCAATATGCTGATCTGTCTGGGCGGCGGCGCCACCCAGGCGGCGGTGCTGGCGATGTACGGCATCGTCGCGGCTGAAACCCTGCGGGCGGGTGGGATCTCCCTGGACGAAGCCATAGTTTCTTACGTTCGCAAGAAATACGGGCTGATCATCGGCCAGTTAACTGCCGAGCAGGTGAAGATCAAGATCGGAGCCGCTGTCCCGCAGGACGAGGAGATGACCATCGAAATCCAGGGCCAGGACCAGGTCAACGGTCTGCCCCGACCGGTCAGCCTGACCACAGATGAGATCGTGGATGCCCTCCAGGATCCACTGCACGATATGATCGATACAACCCGGCGCGTGCTCGAAAAGACGCCGCCTGAGCTGGTATCGGATATCATCGACCGGGGGGTGGCCTTGACCGGCGGCGGCGCGCTGCTGCGCGGGGTGGACAAACTGTTCACCAAGGAGCTGGGTGTCCCGGCTTACCTGGTGGACAATCCCAGCACCTGCACAGCCGAAGGTGCGGCCCGCGGCTGGAGCATCTACCCGATGATCCGCCGCAATCTGCCGAATCCATAATTTGGTATCAAAATAGAGGCGAAATAAGAGTGCGTGGTGGCAGTTGCCACCACGCACTCTTATTTCGCCACACTTTCAGGCATTGGCTAAATAGTTGCTATTTATTTTCGACCGTCTCGGCAGTCTGAGTTGCGGACGGGAAGGCTAGAGAAAGAAGGGTGGGGCGGTGACGATGTAGCGATCCAGGCTGCCAAACGGCTCGTCGGCCATCCGTAGGGCGATGAAACCATCCATTTCGAAGCCGCGTCCCAGCAGATAATTCACGGCGATCTTATTGACCAATGGCACTTCCAGCCCAAAATGATCCTGGCCGAGGTCGGCCAGTTCCCGTTCGAAAAACGCTAACACGATCGGGAAATCCTGCGGGTCGAGCAGGGCGAATGGGCCGGACCGCAGGCCGTGATAGCCGTAACCGACGGGTTGTTCTTTCCGGCGGATCAGGAAGCCGCGGCGATCGCCCATCAGCCACTGGTGATCGACGTCGCGGCGGAAACCAAGCACTTCAGCGTCGATCGCTGCCAAAGCCTCCAGGTGTAGTTGGGTGGATTCGAGCGGTTCGAAGGCCAGGTCGGTCGTGACGATCACTTTTTCGGGTGGGCGTTCGAAGTACAGAATGGGGAAATAGGGCGTCAGGCCATTTTTCAGGTACAGGGCCAGGGCGCGGGTATCAGTCGTGGCGATGATCGAGCGATGTTCTGCGCCCTCAGATGGAAATGCAGCTCCAAGCAAACGGCTACCAAGCCCGCCGGATTGAATGTCCGGCAGGACGAACAGCTCCGTCAGCTGGCGTACGGTGTCGCGCAGAATCGAGCGGGCATAGCCGACCGGCTGGCCGCCCTGTTCGGCGATCCAAAATTGGTCAGCCGTATGGGCCAGATGTTCATACAACGGGCGCCGTTCAAGCCACATTTGGGCCAGGTGATCCGGGTTGAGTTCATGGATCATTTCACTTAAACCCTGGCGTTGGCTTAGATCCGAAACAGAATGTTCAAACAGGGCAAATACTTTATACGAGTTGTCCAGCGTCCCCGGTCGCAGATTGATTTCTTCTGGCATGGTCAAACTCCATTGATTATCCCCGGTATGAATCCAATCGAATCGATGCGATCTCCGGTTTGGGCGGTGTTCACCGCCCAAACCGGGCACCATGGATCATTTTGACGACTTTTAGGGACTCCCTTTGTTAAGTTCTTTGGGAAATCCTGTGGCTGAGGCTATATGTGGGGGTAATTTTCGGGCTTTGCCCGAAAATTACCCCCACATCCTCTACCCACCACAGAGATTCCGGACGGCCCCTTTTTTAGATGTAATAGGTCATGCGCTGCAGGTGGATGGCCGGATCGATGTGTTGCACCTTGACATCCAAGGGCACATTCAAGCTCAGGGGCGCATAGTTTAAGATCGCCTTCACACCGGCCTCAACCAGCTGATCGGCAACTTCCTGGGCCTGGGCCGCCGGGACGGTGATCATGGCGACTTTTATGCCTGCCTGGGAGACGATTTCGATCAGGCGGTTGGCGTCCTGCACGATGAAGGAGCCGACTTCGGTTCCAACTTTGGCCGGATCGATGTCCAGGAGCATGCTGACCCGGAAACCACGGTCGTGCAGGCCCTGGTAGCGCGCCACTGCGCTGCCAATGTCGCCGGCGCCAATCACAGCCATGTCCCAGACACGGTCGATATTCAAGATTTCCCGCAATTGTTGGGTGAGAAAATCGATCTGGTAGCCGGTACCCTGCTTGCCGAATTCTCCGAACTGGGACAGGTCCTTGCGAATTTGGGCGGCTGAAATCCCCAGCCGCTCGCCCAATTCCTGCGATGAAGTTACCTGGCGGCCTTCCTGAGCCATACGCTGCAAGGCGCGCAGATACAAGGGAAGCCGTCCAACGACGATATCCGGTATGATTTTTTGATCCATTCAATTTCCTCCAGGTAGGGTGAATATCCCAAACTTTACCACAAATTGCCGGTTTGTGCAATCCTCCACAATAAATTAACAACTTTCGCACAAACACGGTGCAAATTTAGCACAAGCAAGGTGCAAATCCGACACGAGCGGCGTGCAAGTTGGGTACAAACAGCGTGCAAATCGGTCCGACTTGCCGCAGGGCATTCAGGCCCGATCCCTGGCAGTTCGCCCTACCGCAGGCAGCCTGGATGGTATAATCCGCCTGAAACTAGCCTCAGCAAGGTTCTGCGGACTATCATAGTTATGCAGGGAGTTCTCCTTTATGTTTATTGATCAGGTAACGATCTACGTGCGCTCCGGAAAAGGCGGCGATGGCGCGGTGCATTTCCGGCGGGAAAAATACGTGCCGCGCGGCGGTCCGGACGGCGGCGATGGCGGCAAAGGTGGGGACGTGATCCTGGAGGTTGTGCCGACCCTCAATACGCTCTCCTTTTTTCGCCATCAGACCAAATTTCACGCTCAAGACGGCGCCAATGGCGCCAAGCAGAAGATGTTCGGCAAATCCGGACAGGACCTGATCCTGTCGGTCCCGCCGGGCACCATCGTTTACGATGCCGACAGCGGCGAACTGCTGGCAGACCTGGTGGAAACCGGGGAGCAGGTGATCGTCGCACATGGCGGGCGCGGCGGGCGCGGCAACCCGCATTTCGCCAATTCGGTCAATCAGACGCCCAAGATCGCTGAGAAAGGCGCTCCGCCTGAGGAACGGAACCTGCAGCTAGAGCTGAAATTGATCGCCGATATCGGCATCGTGGGTGTTCCGAACGCCGGGAAATCAACGTTTCTCTCGGTGGTCACCAATGCCAAACCCAAAATTGCGCCGTATCCCTTTACCACCCTGGAGCCGAACCTGGGCGTCGCCAACCTGGACCAGGAGACCAGCCTGGTGCTGGCGGATATCCCCGGCCTGATCGAGGGCGCTCACCAGGGCGTTGGGCTGGGCCATGATTTCCTGCGTCACATCCAGCGCACCCGGGTTTTGATCCACCTTGCTGGATGGGCTGGCGGTGGATCCGCTGCTCGACCTGGCCCAGATCAACACCGAACTGGCCCTGTTCGATCCCGATCTGAAGGAGAAGCCCCAGGTGGTGGCTTTCAATAAAATGGATCTGGATGACGTCCAGGCCCGCTGGCCCGAGATCGAAGGTAGCTTGAAAAAGAAGGGCTACGAGGCTTACCCGATCTCGGCTGTGACCGGCATGAACGTCCGCAAGGTGCTGGGCCGGGCGGCGCAGCTGCTGGCGGAGGCGCCGCCAATTGAAACCGCGCCCGAGCTGCCGGTTTACCGGGCCGAAACCGATCCAAACGAGTTCAGCATCGGCCGTGAGGACGATGGCGGTTACCGGGTCAGCGGCGTGGCGATCGAACGGGCAGCCGCGATGACCTATTGGGAACATTTCCAATCCGTGCGCCGCTTCCAGCGCATCCTGGAGACGTTGGGGATCGATGCCGCCTTGCGGGAAGCCGGCGTGCAGAACGGCGACACGGTCTATATCGGCGACTTCGACCTGGAATGGCAGGATTGAGGCCTCTGTGAACCGACTGGGAATCTTTGGCGGCACTTTTGACCCACCCCATCTGGCCCACCTGATCCTGGCAGCCGAGGCCCAGGACCAGCTTGCGCTGGATAAAGTGCTGTGGGTTTAACTCCCAACCCGCCGCATAAGCAGGGTGTGCGGATCAGCCCGCTGGAGGTGCGCCTGGAAATGCTGCAGGCTGCGCTCGATGATGATCCTCATTTTGCCCTCTCGCGGGTGGATATCGATCGTTCGCCGCCGCATTATGCCGTGGACACGCTCCGTGCGCTGGCCGGCCAGTATCCTGGAGCGGCATTGATCTACTTGATGGGGGGCGATTCGCTGCGGGACTTGCCGACCTGGCACCATCCACAGGCATTCGTACAGGCTTGCGATCAGATTGCGGTGCTGTTGCGTCCGGGTCCGCCGCCTGATCTGGCAGAACTCGAACAAAAACTGCCCGGATTGCAATCCAGGGTGGAGTTCATTCGAGCGCCGATGATGGAAATTTCCTCCTCGCGCATTCGCGAGCGGGTGCGGGCTGGCCGCCCGGTGCGTTATTTCGTCCCGCCGCGCGTGTTTGAGCTGTTACAGGCGGAGGGCCTGTACCAACCTGAAAGCTAGGTGGAAAAGGTTTTGTATGCTTCTCTCATGAAATATCCAGAGGAGTTGGCAAAATAAGGCCTCAGCGTGGGCATTCGCCCACGCTGAGGCCTTATTTCACTTTTGTTACCTTTTACACATCAAAATACAGGCTCACCTCATAGGGATGCGGCCGGTTGCGGACCTCATAATACTCTGATTCCCGCTTGTATTGGATCCACTGCTGGATCAGCTCGGGCGAGAACACGTCGCCGGCCAGTAAAAATTCATGATCGTCTTGCAGAGCCTGCAGGGCCTCGTCCAGGCTGCCGGGCAGTTGCTGGATGATGGCGCGCTGGGCTTCGTTCCAATCGAAAATATTGGCGTCAATCGGTCCAAATCCGGCCTCAGTCGGGTCGATTTTGCGCTGGATGCCATCCAGGCCGGCCAGTAATTGGGCGGCCAGGGCCAGGTAAACGTTGCTGGTGGCATCCGGGGGTCGAAATTCCAGGCGAGCCGTCTCCGGCTGACTGGCGTACTTGGGGATGCGCACGGCCGCGCTGCGGTTTCCGAGCGAGAAGAACGCGTTGACCGGGGCTTCGAACCCAGGCACCAGCCGCCGGTAAGAGTTGGTGCTGGGGTTGGTCAGCCCCAGCAGGGCCGGGCCATGGGTCAGCAGACCGCCGATGTAATACAGGGCGGTCTGGCTCATGCAGCCGTAGCCGTCCGGATCATAAAAGATATTGCGATCACCCAGGAACAGGTGCTGGTGGAAGTGCATCCCGCTGCCGGCCTCCCCGTACAGAGGCTTGGGCATGAAAGTGACGGTTTTATTGCGGCTCGTGGCGGTCATTTTAGAGACGTATTTAACCAGCATCGTGGCGTCGCCGGCCTGCACCAGGCCCATCATGGGCGTCTCGATCTCGGATTGCCCCGGCCCGCCAACTTCATGATGATGATATTTGACCGGTACACCCATCGCTTCCAGGTGCAGGGAGATCTGGCTGCGCAGGTTGTAGAGCTGATCCTTGGGCGGGATGGCGTGGTAGCCGCCGTGCAAGGGGATGTAGTGCCCATGCCCGCCGGTATTGCTGTTCCAATCGGCTTCGATCGAATTCAGGCGGTAGCTGGCATGGTTAACCCCATTGTCGAAAGCGACGTCATCGAAGACATAAAATTCGAACTCAGGCCCCCAGCGGCTGTGATCGGCGAGACCGGTGTGGGTCAGGTACGCTTCGGCCTGGATGGCAATGTTGCGGGGGTCGTTGGCAAAGATGGCGTGGGTGTCGGCTTCCAGGGTCGTACAGATGAAGCTCAGGGTCTTCTCCTCCCAGAACGGGTCGAGGAAGGCGGTGCTCAGATCGGGGATCAGGACCATATCACCAGCCTTGACGCTTTTCAGACCTACGGCCGAGCCGTCGAAACCAATCCCGGCTTCCATCAGGGCAGGTGAGAATTGCGAGGTAGGCACAGTCAGATGGTGCCAGCGACCCCAGAGATCCGAGAATTTCAGGTCGATCAGGCGGACGCCGTTTTTGCTGACGTATTGTTCAGCCTGTTCAAAGTTTTCGAACATCGGGTGGGCTCCTTGATTGAGATAAAAAATCCCCGGAACGCCCACACCAATCGGGCTCACCGGGGGTACAGCGCTTTATTGCTGTAAGAACTCGAGGCCGCGCAGCAGGCTGGACTCATACTCGGGGGCGTACTCGCGGCCAGCATGGGGCACCTGTTCCAGCTCGGTGGGGATGCCACCGTTGTTGAGCATTTCCACCCAGCTGCGCAGATTGTTGAGGTGGAGGGATTCATCTTCTTCGCCCACGATCACGTAACCGCGCAAACCGCTCCAGCCGGCCTGATCGATCAGAGGCAGCCAGGCCTGCAAATCGTCGCTGAATGGTCCGGAGGGGCCAAACACCAGAAAACCTTTGGCGGGGATCGCGCCGGTGATCGCCAGCCAGGCGGCAGTTTCGCCCCCCTGCGAATGCCCAGCCAGCACGATTGCCTGGGGATCAACGGTATAAGTATTTTGAAGGGTCACGAATTGTTTCTTGATCTGGGCTTCGGCGAATTCCCGGTCATCCCAGACATAGGCGCCTTTCCACATCGCCTGGTTGGATTGGGGCGCGGCCACCAGCCAGCCGGCCTGGGCGGCCGGCTGCCAAAACTCGACCGAATCCTTTGCCGTGCCGGCATTGGCGTGCAGGGCGATCATCAGCGGGCAGGGCGGACCGTCTCCCTGGCAGCGTCCCTGGGAACGCAGGATCAGCAGCGGGTAGAGTGCCTCGTGATCAACCTCTCGTAAGCGGTTGTTGCGATCCACCAGTTCTTCGAAGTCCGGCATTCCCTGCAGGCTCATCAGGGATGGGCTGCCGCGCAGCAGGGACTCGCCGTACCAAAAACCGGTTTGCAGCACCTGTTCCAGGATGCGGATAGCCTGCTGGTTATCGCCCGTGCGGGCAGCCATCGCCATACGCCAGTAATCGATTAAATGGCTGTGCTCGGGGAAATCCTGCCGGGCGGCCGTGGCCAGCTCCAGGGCAGCCCCAAACTCACCGGCTGCAAAGCTGGCCTGGATTTTGTTTTGAAAGTCTTCAAAGGAGTCGTAGTGCATAAGCTCTCAATTCTCCATGTTCAATCTTCGCATAGTCATTATAGCTGACCGCGTCATCTCGAATATTATAATCGGGAGTAATTGCATTCGTCAGCCATATGTTCACGCAATACCGGCGAAATAGGACATCGACCTGGGCGGACGCCCAGGTCGATGTCCTATTTCGCCGGTAAACCTGCGAGGAGACCAATATAAAAAATAACCCGCCTTAACCGTCTCGCCCGATTGGCACCTCGAGATAGCTGGGATGTTCGGCGTCGTGCCACAGGATCACATGGGCGATCCGGGCATCCTGGCCCGATTCGTCGGCGACCACCCCGCCGCGGTTGTAGTTCTTCTGGTAAAAGATCGAATTCGGGCAGCCGATGACCAGGCGCAGCCGGCTGTGGGCGGCGATCCGGCGGGCGAAGAAGGTGAAGCCGTCGAATTCATACCGGATGGCCTCGCCGGGCGGGACCAAACGCTCCTCCCGCAGGGATTGGCGATAGCGCGCCCGGATGAAATCCTGACTGAGGCGGATGCTGGACCCATCCGGCCGGATTTCATAAACGGTAGCCATGAAATCCGTGTCGGGTACATCCAGGGACAGCCAGGCAACCAGCCTCAAAAACCCGCTGATCTCGGTATCGGCCTCGAACGGAGGGCTGTGATACACCAGGCCGTTCCCGAACAGGTTCAGGGCGTAGCGCTGGTCGGTGAGATAGTTCTTGAGCTCCTCCCGCTCGAGTTCGGCCGGACGCACGTCCAGTGGATCGTAAGTATACCGGTCCGGTTGGGAAACGCCCGGCGCCTTGGGATCCAGCCTCCCCGATTGGAAAACATCATTGGCCGAGCCATGTTCCGAATTGAGGTAGAACCGCCGGGTCTCAGCCGTGACGGCTTCCAGGCTGCCGGCATACTTCCACTCCTCCGAGCCGGTCACATAATATGCCACCCGTTGTTTAAGAAAATCCGGTTTGGGTCCGGCCTGCATGGTCCAGCCGTACCAGGCCAGGTGCAGTTCGTTCAGGTCGAGCAGGCAGGCCTCGCCGAATTCGAGTCCGCCGACCGACCGGGCTGGCGTGCGCGTTCCGGCATGATCCCAGGGACCGATGACCAGATAATGGCGCTGGCGGGCCGGCGAGCTGGACTGCATATGCTGCTTGTAATAGTGCAGGGCGCCGGGCTGGTCGTCATCGTACTGGCCGGTGATTGTCAGGATGGGGATCTCGATCCGCTCATAGTCTGTCGGCGCCAGGGCCATTTGGTCCCAATAGGCATCCGGGGTGGGGTGCTGTAGCCAGGTCTGGAAATGGGTGGAAAGATTGCCTACGATTTGATCCAGCTCCTTAAAAGGCCGGTGATTCAGGTACATTTCCCGAAATTTCTCGATCCAGAAGGCCGATTCGGCGAACAGGTTGGCATTGTTGGTCACACCGCTGGTCAGGGTCATCCATTGGATCTCGTAGCTAAAAAAAATATTTTTATAAAAGGGAAAGTCAACCCCGGCGTGGGCGGCTGCAGCCGGGACGATGGTGGCCAGGCTGGACGGGAATTCTTTCAGGGTCATCCACTGGTCATAGCCGGCGTAGGAGCCGCCCCACATGGCGACCTGGCCGCTGCACCAGGGTTGGTCAGCCAGCCAGTTGACAACATCGGCCCCATCCTGGGCTTCGTTGGCAAAGGGTTCAAATTCGCCCGCGGAGTTGCCCCGCCCGCGGCAGTCCACCAGCAGGAAGGCGTAGCCTTTCCGGGCGAAATAATTGGCGCGCTCGTGATATGAGTTGGCCACGTACGGCGTCAGGGTGAAGATCGCCGGGACCGGGTCTGCGCTGTCAGGCCGGTAGATCGTGGCGTTCAGGCTGATGCCATCCCGCATGGGGATTTTTTGACCCCATTCGAATTCGATATTCATCGATTCACCTTAACCTGGCAGCTTGCGCCAGAATTGGAATGCCAGCAGGGCGATCCAAATCCAGCCGCTGCCGATCGACAGGCGTTGGAAAACCCCGGCGACTCCGGCGAGCCCGCCGACCTGGCTGAATCCCATGCCAGCCAGCACGAAAGTCGCAAACATGAACAGTCCCGAAATGAGCGAATATGCCGTCCAGGCCCGCTGGCCGCGCTTCCAGAAATAACGGCCGAATACCAGGCAGCCGATCGGCAGCCCCAGGAAGACCGGCACGCCGAACAGGTCGTGCAGCTGTCCATGGGTGGTACGGACGCCCGGCACCAGGGGCGTGCCGGGCGGGTAGCCGTTCATCGGATCAGCGACGAACAAGCCGGCCCCGAATAGGCCCAGCCCCACCAGGGCAATCAATAACGGCCCCCAGAACGAGCCGCCCGGGCCTTTCAGTAAGCGCTGCAGCCCGATGGCGAATGCGAAGATTAACGATCCAGTGATTATAAAACTGGCCTTCTGGATCCATCCGGAAGGCCCGATCGATAAGGAGCTGACCGGCTGGCGCAGGGGGTTGTAATCCGGACGGATCGCCCCGGCGATCAGGAAGACCAGGATGAACAGCAACGGGCCGATCATCCCGGCTGCCAGCAAGATCTTTTGTTGGCCAGATGGTTGGCTGCCGACCGTCGTCTGGGGATTCATCCTGTTTACCCGCTGCTGGTGGGTGAGGCTATAACTGCGAGGTGCAGTGCGGGCAGCGGGTGGCTTTGATGGGGATTTCGGTGTAGCAGTAGCTGCATTGCTTGGTGGTCGGTTCAGCCGGCGCCGGTTCTTCTTGCTTTTTCATGCTGTTGGCAGCCCGGATCACAAAGAAGATCACCAGGGCGACGATCAGGAAATCGATGATCGTGTTCAGGAAGATGCCGTAATTGATGGTCGCCGCCCCGGCTTCCTGGGCGGCTGCCAGGGTGTCGTAATGCTGGCTGGATAAATTGATGAATAAATTCGTAAAATCGACGTTACCGAGCAGCAGGCCGATCGGCGGCATGATGATGTCGTTGACGAAAGAGGTGACGATCTTGCCGAATGCAGCGCCGATGATGACGGCGACTGCCAGGTCGAGGACATTGCCGCGCATGATGAATTCTTTGAACTCTTTAACATATCTCCTCCTGTTGAGTTTGGTATGAATGTTGGTCTGAGCCTGCCTGTCTTGATAACGATAACTGAACCCCTTCGGACGTGCTCTAAAATTATATCCCTTTTGTCCGGATATTTCAGGCGCTTTTAGAAGGGTCTCAGGGCAATCACATTTGGCCGATTTGCCCCTACCGAGAGGAAAAAATGTGGTGTGCGAGCGGGGCATTACCCCGCTCGCACACCACATTTTTCTCATTTCGATGGCCCGGGTAGACCCGAGATTGGCAAATGCAATCGCCTTAAGAAGGGTCTTTGGTGGTACTACCCTCAGGAATGGGAAGAAGGGGCAAAATCATGTGTCAGCCCGGGCGTTCGCCCGGGCTGACACATGATTTTGCCATACTACTTCAATCCGCGTTGGTGAGGACAACCCTGCGGGGTTATAATACCGGCTGACGAAATCTCCCGCCGAACAAGAAGGAGCTTATGGAACATTCGCACCTGATCGCCCGTCAGATCAACGTCCGCCCGCAGCAGGTGGCTGCCACGATCGAGCTGCTGGATGCCGACAATACCCTGCCATTTATCGCCCGCTATCGCAAAGAAGCCACCGGCGGCCTGGACGAGGAGCAACTGCGCCAGATCGTGGACACGCTGCAAAAACTGCGCGCCCTGGACGAGCGCCGGGCAGCCGTGCTGAAATCGATCGAGGAGCAGGGTCTGCTGACCGGCGAGCTCCGGGCCCAGATCATGGCTGCCGAGACGATGACCGCCCTGGAGGATCTTTACCAGCCCTATAAGCCGAAACGCCGTACCCGCGCCAGCATCGCCCGTGAGAAAGGCCTGCAGGGCTTGGCGGACTTGCTGCTCAAGCAGGATCGCTGGTCCGAATCGCTGGAGAAGCTGGCTCAACCCTATCTCAACGACCAGGTGGAAAACACCGCAGAAGCCTGGGCAGGGGCGCGCGACATCGTCGCCGAAGCGATCAGCGATCATCCGGAAGTGCGCCGCCAGACCCGTGAGAAAGCCCTGCAGTGGGGCAGCCAGCGCACGGAAAAGGTGGAAGGCGCCGAGGACCCGCGCCAGGTGTACGAGCTGTATTACGATTTTGAATTCCGGGTCGATAAGCTGCGCCCGCACCAGATCCTGGCGATCAACCGGGGCGAAGCGGATAAAGTGTTGAAGGTCAAGGTCGAGGTGCCGGAACGTGACTGGCAAGGAGCTATCCGCAGCGTCTTTCGGCCAGACCCGCGCTCACCCCTGGCGGGCCAGTTGGAAACGACCATCCAGGACGCGGCCGAACGCCTGCTGCTGCCTGCCATCGAACGCGACGTGCGCCGTGAATTGACCGAGCGGGCCGAGCAGCACGCCATCCAGGTGTTTGCCGCCAACCTGCGGGCGTTACTCGGCCAGCCGCCTTTGGCCGGCCACACGGTCCTGGGGATCGACCCCGGTTTCCGCACCGGCAGTAAAGTGGCTATCGTGGACCCGACTGGAAAATTGCTGGATACCGGTACGATCTACCCGCACGAACCGCAGAAGCGCTGGCAGGAGGCGCTAAAAAGCCTGGCGGGTTGGATCGAAAAGCACGGCGTGACTTTGATCACGATCGGCAACGGGACCGCCTCACGCGAGACCGAGCAGCTGGTCGCCGAACTGATCCGTTCAGTCCCACAACTGAAATACATGATCGTCAACGAAGCCGGGGCCAGCGTTTACAGCGCCAGCCCCCTGGCCCGGGCGGAAATGCCGGACCTGGACGTCAGCCTGCGCGGGGCGGCCTCGATCGCCCGCCGCGCCCAGGACCCGTTAGCCGAGCTGGTCAAGATCGAGCCCAAGGCGATCGGAGTGGGCATGTACCAGCATGACGTCAACCAGAAACAGCTGGCCGAGAGCCTGACCGGCGTGGTCGAAAGCGTCGTCAATCAGGTGGGGGTGGACGCCAACACCGCCTCGCCGGCTTTGCTGGCTTACGTATCCGGTATCGGGCCGAAGCTGGCCGGGCGGATCGTCGAGCACCGGGACCAGGCGGGGCCATTTGCCAACCGCAAGCAGTTATTGAAAGTCTCCGGTTTGGGGCCAAAAGCCTTCGAACAGGCTGCCGGTTTCCTGCGCATCCGGGATGGCAGCCAGCCCCTGGACGCCAGCGCGATCCACCCGGAAAGCTATGCCATCGCCGAAGCTGTCCTGAAAAAGGCCGGCCTGACCGTGGCCAGTTCGCTGGAAGCCCGCAAACCGGCCCTGGAGGCCTTGCTGGCCCGCACCAGCCTGGAAAAACTGGCGGCCGAATTGAACTGCGGCGTTCCGACCCTGGCGGATATCGTCGAACAGCTGCAGCGCCCCGGCCGCGACCCGCGCCAGGATGCGCCCGCGCCGGTGCTGCGCAGCGACGTGCTTTCGATGGATGACCTGACGACCGGGATGGTCCTGAAAGGCACCGTGCGCAATGTGGTCGATTTTGGGGCTTTTGTGGATATCGGCGTCAAGCAGGACGGACTGCTGCACCGCAGCCAGATCCCATCCGGGCAGCGTCTGAAAGTCGGGGATGTGATCCAGGTGCAGATCCTGAAGATCGAGCCCGAGCGCGGCCGTATCGGTTTAGGTTGGGCAAAATAAGCTGAGATCGGGGCCAACAATAAAGGATACCCAAATTTAGATGGTTGCGGCGGGCAGCCGCCCGCCGCAACCATCTAAATTTGGGAGATTTCTTCGAATGTGAGCTTGTCAAGCTAGTGACTATCATTCTTTTCTAAGGGAGTATACCAATGGAAATCGAAGTCAAACAAGGCGGCATTCAAACCGCTGAAGCGGATACCATCGTCGTCAACCTGTTCGAAGGGGGCCAGGCGCCGACTGGAGCGACCGGCGCAGTTGACATGGCGCTGCAGGGCGCCCTGACCGAGCTGATCGAAGCGGGCGACCTGACCGGCAAAGCCGGGGAGGTGGTCACCGTTTATACGCGCGGCGCCATTTCGGCCCGGCGGGTGCTGGTCGTCGGGTTAGGGAAAGCGGAAGATTTTGACGAAGAGGCGGCCCGCAAGGCTGCCGCAGCGGCGGCCCTGAAAGCCCGCGAGCTCAAAACGGACATCCTGGCGACGATCGTCCACGGAGCCGGGGCTGGGAAGCTGGGGCTGGAGCAGGCCGCCCAGGCGACCATTGAAGCCAGCCTGCTGGCTCTGTATGAATACGACGCCCCCCGCAAAACAGCCGAGCCGAAACATGCCATCCGGGTCCTGCAGGTGGTCGAATACGACCCGGGCAAACTGGCTGCGATCGAAGCCGGCCGGACCATAGCCGAAGCGATCGCAGCCGGGACCAGCCTGGCGCGTGACCTGGTCAACATGGCCCCGAATATCGCCACCCCCTCCCGGATGGCGGATGCGGCCGAATTGGTCGCCAACGCCTACGGGATGAAGCTGACCGTGGGCGACCGGGACTGGGCGGCTGAACGCAACATGGGCGCATACCTGGCGGTGGCCCAGGGCGCCGGCAAACCGCCGAAATTCATCGTGCTCGAACACCACGCCGGGGACAGCGCAGAGCCAACCCTGGTGCTGGTGGGCAAAGGCATCACCTTCGATTCGGGCGGCCTGTCGCTCAAACCGGTTGAGAACATGGGCGCCATGAAATCGGATATGGGCGGGGCGGCAGCCGTCCTGGGCGCCATGAAGGCGGTCGGGATGCTGGACCTGCCGCTGCACGTGATCGGGATCGCCCCCTGCACCGAGAACATGCCGGACGCCAATGCCTACCGGCCGGCTGATGTGATCACCGCCTCCAACGGCAAGACCATCGAGATCATCAGCACCGACGCCGAAGGGCGCATGATCCTGGCAGACGCCCTGGTGTTCGCCGGGCGCTACCAGCCGGAGGCGGTCGTCGACCTGGCCACCCTGACCGGGGCCTGCGTGGTCGCCCTGGGCAAGGATATGGCGGCGGGCCTGTTCAGCAACGACGAAAGCCTGGCGGAACGCCTGCTGGCCAGCAGCCAGGCCACCAGCGAGCGCCTGTGGCGTCTGCCGCTGTGGGACGATTATAAGAAAAGCATCCAGTCGGAGGTGGCCGACATGAAGAACACCGGCGGACGGATGGGCGGCGTGGCGACCTCGGCGATCTTCCTGAAGGAATTCACCGATTATCCCTGGGCTCACCTGGATATCGCCGGTATGGCCCTGACCGATAAAGCCAACGGTTACAAGCCTTCCGGCGGGACCGGGTTCGGGGTGCGCCTGCTGGTGGATTTTCTGCGCAACTGGCGCTGAAGTGAAAGCCTAAATATGGCGTCGGCGTGGACAAACGTCCACGCCGACGCCAGATTTAGGGCCTTTTAGGAAACTGTGTGGGAGAGTCCCAGATTTGGGGGGGAGCGTAGTGAGGCATTTTTTAGCACTACCGCGCAGGATATGGTAAACTCATTGAATTACACCCATCTTCCCCCAGGTGACGACCATGGCGAGCAATCCGTCCCAACCAGCTTCGAACCCTCCCCAGGCGCAGTCTGTCCGCCTGTTGCGGACCAAGATGTTCGTCCCCAGGCCGCACCCCGAGCGGCTGGAGCGTCCCTGGCTGTATCAACGCCTGGATAACGTGCTGCATTGCAAGCTGGGGGTATTGTCCGCTCCGGCTGGATTCGGCAAGACAACCCTGCTGGCCGCCTGGCTGCTGGCGAGCGCCGCGCCGGCCGGCTGGCTATCCCTGGATGAGCGCGATAACGACCCGACCCGATTCTGGTCCTATTTCGTCTCAGCCCTGCAGACCGCCCTGCCAGCGGGAGAATCTATCGGGCTTACCGACCTGCTCGGACTGATCCAGGCGCCCCAACCCCCACCGATCGAATCCATTCTGGCTGAAATCCTGAATGAGCTTACCTGCCAGCAGGAAGATTTCCTCCTGGTGCTGGATGACTATCAGGTCATCAGCCATCCGCCCATTCACGCCGGGCTGACTTACCTGCTCGAGCACCTGCCGGATTGTATGCACCTGGTGATCGCCGGGCGCAGTGAGCCGCCCCTGCCGTTGGCCCTGCTGCGCGGGCGGCGTGAACTGGTCATGCTGCAGGCTGCCGATCTGCGCTTCCGGCCTGAGGATGCCCAGGCTTTATTCAACCAGGTCATGCGCCTGGACCTGGCTGTTCCGGATATCGAGACCCTGTCCAAACTGACCGAAGGCTGGATTGCCGGACTGCAGCTGGCCGTGGTTGCATTGCGGGAGGTTGGCGACCAGAAGAGCCGCGAGGCCGCGACCGCGATCATTGGCTCTTTCAGCGGCGAACACCGGTATATCTTCGACTACCTGGCCCAGGAGGTCCTGGAACGGCAATCCGAGACCCGCCGCCAGTTCCTGCTGGCCACCTGCATCCTGGAGCGCATGAACGCCGACCTGTGCAACGCCGTCTCCGGCCGGGATGACAGCCAGGAATTGCTGGAACAGCTTGAGCAGGAAAATCTATTCATCGTCCCGCTCGATCAGCAGCGGGTCTGGTACCGCTATCACCACCTGTTTCACGATTTTTTACTCACCCGCCTGCAGCAGACCCAGCCCGAATCGAAAATTCTGGCATACCGCCGCCGGGCTTTTGACTGGTTGGCCGACCATGAACTGAATGAAGAAGCTGTACAGCAAGCCCTGGATGCCGGGGATCTGCAGGCTGCCAGCGATTTGATCAAGCAGATCATCCCGGAGATGTTTATCAAGAGCGAACTCGTCACGATCCGTTCCTGGCTCCAGAGCTTTCCTGAAGAATTCCTGCACCAGGATCCGGTGCTCAGTATGGCCCTGGCCTGGGCTTTATTAGCGACCGGTCATTCGGATCAGGTCGAAACCCATTTACAGGCGATTGAGTACCAGCTTGGCTGGCAGGCCGACGGCAGCCCGGAGAGCCTGGCTTTGCCCGGCTGGCTGCAAGGCGCTCTGGCGGAGATCGCCAACATCCGGGCTTCGCTGGCTTTCAACCGCTTCGATTTGCCGGCCGTGCTGAAAAACACCCAGATGGCTCAGGCCTACCTGCAAGAACCGGACGCAGATGGCTTGCAGAACGTGTATATCGACCTCAAATCGGTGTCTGCCTTCAATACTGCCCTGGTCTATGAATACAGCGGGCAGTCGCAAGCGGCGATTGAGGCTTTCAACGAGACCATCCATTTCAGCGAAATCAGCCAGAATATGCATATCCTGCCGATGGCTTATGGCCACCTGGCGCACCTGTACGAGTTGAACGGCCAGCTGCGCCAGGCCCGCGGGATCTATCAGCGCGCCCGGGCCCAGGCGGAGGGCCAGAGTCGCCCCTCACCGATGCTGGGGGTCGCTCTGACCGGGCTGGGGAATCTGCTGGTCGAGTGGAATGACCTGGCTGATGCCGAAGAAATGCTTGAAAAAGGCCTGACGCTGGGACGCCAGTGGTCGCTGTGGGAGGCGCTGGTCAACGGTTACAGCGGCCTGGCGCGCTTACGGGCGGCCCGCGGCGAGCGCCAGGCCAGCCTGGAGGCTTTGCAGGCCTTGCAAGACCTGGCCCGCAAGCTGGATGTCCAATTTGTTGAACCCCTGATCGCTGCCCACCAGGCCAAGCTCTGGTCCCGGCTCGGGCTGCAGGAGCCGCTGCAGGAATGGCTGGATTCCTGCGGGTTGGGGGTTGACACCAACATCGATATCCTGAGTGAAGAGACCCTGGTCATCTATGCCCGCGCCCTGGTGGTAGTTGGACAGACGGGGCAGGCCTTGAAACTGATCGAGCGACTGCAAACAGCTGTTGAAGCTGCCGGCCGGCGCGGACGCCTGATCGAGCTGCTGGTGCTTCGCGGCCTGGCCAGCCAGGCCGCCGGCGAGCGCAGCCCAGCCCGCCAGGCGCTTCAGGAGGCGCTGACCCTGGCCGAGCCCCAGGGCTATATACGCATCTTCGTTGACGCAGGGCCTGGGATCGCCAGTCTGTTAAAGGAGATTGAGGGCAATCAACAGCCCTATGCTGGTAAGCTGCACCGGCAAATCCTGCTTGAGGCAGGCAATCTGTCTGAAAAAGAGATTCAACCCGCTCCCAAGGTCGGGGCCGAGGGGTTAAGTGAACGTGAGCTGGAAGTTCTGGCTTTGCTGGCCCAGGGCCTGACCAATCAGGAGATCGCCGACCGGCTGGTGATCTCGCTCAACACGGTCAAGTCGCACGTCAAGCATATCTATACCGCTTTAGATGTCCGCAACCGGGCGGAGGCGACCGCCAAAGCGGTTGAGTTGGGGTTATAAACGCCTGTTTGTCAAAAGAATATGGCGAAATAAGGCGTCGGCCTGGGCATTTGCCCAGGCCGACGCCTTATTTCGCCACTTTTTCTCAATATCATGACCCTTAAGAGTGATCGCACCCGCCTGCGGGTGATTCGCCCGGTTTCACCCGCAGGCAGGATGACAGGCGCCGGCCGAATCGCTATACTGGGAGTGAAATTGAAGATCATATCAGAACGCTAAGGTGAATGCCAGGCCTGGAGAGCAAACCAGACTGACAGGAGGGTAACGAGATGGAAGCGGTTGTGTCCGTCAAGAATTTTCGCAAGGTTTACGGCGATTTCGTCGCCGTGGACGACATCAGCTTCGAGGTCGAGCCGGGTGAGATCTTTGGATTGCTGGGTCCGAACGGGGCCGGTAAAACCAGCACCCTGGAATGTCTGGAAGGCATCCGCCGCCCGGACGGCGGCCAGCTCCAGGTCTTGGGGGTCGATCCCAGCCGGGAACCGGATAAGTTGAACAGTCTGATCGGCGTGCAATTGCAATCGTCCGGGTTGCCCGGCAATATGACTGTGGAAGAAGCGCTGCGGTTTTTCTGCGCTTACCACCGGGTGGCGCCGCGCTACGATTTGATCGATCTGCTTGGGCTGGGAGAGAAGCGCAAAAGCCAGTACCGCGAACTGTCCACCGGGCAGCAGCGCCGGTTGGCCCTGGCGCTGGCAATTGCCCACCAGCCGCAGCTGGTCATCCTGGACGAACCCACCGCCGGGCTGGATGTCGGCTCCCGAGCGCGCCTGCACGAACTGATGCAGGAGATGAAAACCGCCGGGACAACCATCCTGCTGGCGACCCACGATATGGCCGAAGCTGAGAAGATGACCGACCGGGTGGCGATCCTGCTGGGCGGCCAGGTGGTCGCGACCGGCACACCGCGTGAGCTGACTGCGACCGGGTCGGGCTATACCAAGGTCTCGGTGCGCACTGAGAACGACCTGCTGCGCCAGAACGGGCACGTTTTCCCAGGCGTGAGCCAAAAGACCCTCAAAGAAGACTACGCGGTTTATTTCAGCAAGGATCCCGGGCCGACCGTGGCCGCAGTTTTGGAATATATCCAGACGAAGAACGATCGCCTGATCGATCTGCGGGTGGAACGGCCCAGCCTGGAAGAAAGATTTTTGGAAATCACCGAAAATGGAGGCGCCCAATGATTGCCTTTCGCAACCACTTTGCTTACGAATTCAAGACCGGTTTGAGGAATCCCACCTCATTGTTGATGAATTACCTGTTTCCGCTCGGCTTTTACGCCATGATGGGCGCAGTGATGGTCAAGATCAACCCGGGCTTCGCAGATGTGCTCGTGCCGGCGATGATCCTGGTGGCTGTGATGGCCAGTACCTTACTTGGCCAGCCGGGCCCGATGGTGGAAGACCGCGATGCCGGCATTTTCCGCAGTTTTAAGATCAACGGTGTGCCCGCCATCTCGATCCTGTCGATCCCGATGCTGACCACCGTGTTCCACGCCTTGATCGCTTCTGCAATTATCGCCGTGACCGCCGCCCCAATTTTTGACGGGGCTGCCCCCCAGGAATGGGGCATGTTCGCCCTGCTGACCCTGGTGACGGCCCTCAGCTTTGGCTCGATCGGGGCCCTGATTGGGGTGATCTCAAACGGAGCCCGCTCGACCGTCCTGTGGTCCCAGATCATTTTCCTGCCATCGATGCTGTTGGGCGGCATGATGATGCCGTTGGATCTACTGCCTGCCTCGGTGCGTAGCTTCTCAGGTTTGCTGCCGACGACTTATGCCATGCAGGCCTTCTCCGGATTGGCCTTCAACCAGGCGACGATCTTTGACCCGGTCGTTTCGGCCCTGGTCCTGGCGGGGCTGGGTCTGGTAGCCTTCGGGCTGGCGGTCTACCTGTTCAACTGGGACAGCAAGAACAGCGCCCGCCGCGGGCATCCTGCTATGGCGCTGCTGGTGGTCGTGCCCCTGATCGTGGGCATCCTGTTCGCCTGAGCCCTTCGTCTGTTCGCAAAAAGGATGTGCGGGGCATTGGCCTCACACATCCTTCTTTTGCCGGAACCCAGAAGGGATGGTCCGACCTTTGTACTGGAAATCCATTTCGATTGGGCGGGAAATCCGATGAAGATTGATCCTTCAGCCTGGGATGGCTATCGGGTAGTGTGGGTGCGGCTGGATGCCGGCGGTTCTGAAGATGGCGTTTCGGAGACCGGCTGTTTAGAGACCGCATCCAACCAGGCATGGCCGCAGGCGCTGCAGGTTTACTGCCGCGCGACGGGCAAGCGGCTGGCCGAACTGTGTTTACACGCCCAGGATAACCAGCCGAACCGGTTCATTCAGGATGTCGCGGCTGCCGTCGACCGGGCTTATGGCCTGTCAGCCTGTACGGCATCTGGCAACCCATCAGTGGAAAAGTCGCTTGATTGGATTGATTTGATCAACCGGATCAGCGCTGCGAGCCTGCCCATGCTGCTGGCGCTGGAAGGATACGACCTGATCGAGGCGCAGGCCGTCCATGAGCTGGTGGCGGAATTGTTGGACTACCCGCCGGATGGCTTGCAGATCGCCATCTTCTGCCGGGGAACCCCACCTTTGCCATTGGCGCGCCTGCGCGCCCGCCGGGCATTATTGGAAGTCGGCAACTGAAGTCTCAACTTCCCGGCACCGTGCGGGCATCGACGATCGAGATAACGTGGGGTTCGAGCACTTTCAGTAAAGTTGTCTGATCGATCCCATCCACTTTGAGGGTCAATTCCCGGTCGGCGCTGCTCTCTCCCATAAACGTGCCCAGGGCGATGATATTGCCGCCGGCCGCATGGATGGCAGTCGAGATCACTGAGAGTTTACCTGGCTCATCCGTGGCGATGGCGGAGACCCGCACCCCACTCTCACGGGCGCCGAGCAGCTCTAAAAAGATGCGGAAAAGATCCGTTTCGGTGATGATCCCAACCAGTTTTTCGCCGCGCACAACCGGCAGGCCGGTAAGTTTATGATCGGCCATAATCCGGGCGGCCTCTTCCAGCGGGGTGTCCTCGCTGACCGTGATCACCTTGGTGGTCATTAATTTTTGAATCGTGATCTTGCTGATCAGGTAGCTGACCTCCCAGACGCTCAGGCTGGTCGCATCCGAGGGGGACGCCTGGATCAGATCGCGTTCCGCCACAATCCCGACCAGGTTGCCTTTCTTGTCGACCACGGGAAGCAGGCGGATATGCTCTGTGTGCATGAGATGCAGAGCGTCCTGTAAGGAAGTTTCAGGATGGACGGTGATTACCGGGTGGGACATTCTTTCGCCGACGAGCATCTTCTCTCTCCTTGGGTTCGATTCGAGCTTGATTCTGGTTAACGGATCAGTACAGATTTTAGCAGTCCAGATACCTGACAATTATAACTGGCTCGGGTGAAAAATATGTGAGGTACGTCAAGGATAAATGGCGAAATAAGGTTTCAACGCGAGCGGGTATCACAGCACTCACCCGAGGTATCCGATCGTTCGCGCTTCTCTTGCCAATTTCCCTCGGTGCTTCGCACCTGGGACAGAGAAGATCACTAACCCCCGCCTCCTGGGGACGGGCCGGGTTGAGGTGAGCCAACCTCGGTTTACTGCAGTCGTACCCGTGGGCGATCGACCACGCTGAAGCCTGATTTCGCCAATAAATCCGATTGATGGTAAACTTTTCGATCATGCCCCCCATTTATCGCATCCCGGGCCGCCTGTTAGCGGCAGCAGGATTTGACCTGCTGCGCGGGGCGAAACGCTCCTTCCGCCGGGACGCGCGCCTGTGCGTCGCCGCACTCCGTCCGCCGATTCAATCCGCCGGGCTGGAGCACATCCCCACCCGGCCCTGTGTGGTCACCATCAACCATTTTAGCCGGCCCGGATTCCCGGCCTGGTGGCTGGCATTGGCTGTCAGCGCAATCATCCCGGCTGAGGTTCACTGGCTGGTCACGGCGGCCTGGACTTTCCCGGGGCGCCCATGGGCCGGCCTGGGCGAGCGCGCCAGCCGCCTGATATTGGGCCGGTTGGCCCGGATGTACGCCTTCACTGGGATGCCCCCCATGCCGCCCCGCCCACACGAAACCCAGCTCCGGGCTCAAGCCGTGCGTCGCCTGGTAGGTAACCTCCGGCGTGACCCGTCCGGCTGGATCGGTCTCGCTCCGGAAGGGCAGGACTCGCCGGACGGCACCTTGCAGTTACCGCCGCCAGGCAGCGGGCGCCTGCTGCTGCTTTTAGGCGGGATGGGACTGCAGTTCTTGCCGGCTGGCGTTTATGAACACCAGGAGCGCCTGCATGTCTGTTTTGGCGCGCCTTACCGTTTATCCGCAGCGCCGGAGCTGGCGGCTGCGGAGCGGGACCGTCACGCCAGCCGGATCGTGATGCAGCGTCTGGCTGAATTGCTGCCGGCGCATTTGCAAGGCGCATTCAACGGGCAGGAAGAACTGTTCGTGAACGGATAACGAAATCATCAAGACGGTGTTTATCCAATCAGAGCGAGGCCAAACCCTTGCGCCGGCCGATTCAATTTTGCCCGGGCCGGGGCCGGATTCGATCTCTGACCGGAGGACTGTATGCGCAAAGCGACCCTGAAAGACGTGCTGGTGATCAATGCTTATTGGGTTGGGCTTTCCTTTATGTGGAACAGCCTGCACGTGATCATCCTGCCGGCGATCTTGCTCTACCTGGTCCCTGAACAGCTTAAAAATACCTATCTGGGTTTGCTGACATTCGTGGGCCTGATCATCGCCATGCTGGTCCAGCCGGTTTCCGGAGCGCTCAGCGATCGCTGGACCTCCCGCTGGGGCCGCCGCCGACCCTTGATCGCCCTCGGGACAGCTTTTGATTTTTTCTTTTTAATCTTCTTGGGATGGGCGGGCGGCCTGCTCTGGCTGGCGATTGGCTACCTGGGCTTGCAGTTCAGCTCCAATATCGCCCACGGGCCAGCCCAGGGTCTGCTGCCGGACCAGATCCCGGAGGAGCAATTGGGCTGGGCCAGCGGCTTTAAGAACCTGATGGATATGGCCGGCCTGGTGGTCTCCTCGCTGCTGGTCGGCAGCCTGTTGAAGCCCGGCGTGCGCCATCCGGTCGGCGTGGTCGCCCTGGTGGCGGTCGTATTGGCGGCGGGGACGCTGGTTACCCTGTTGGGCGTGCGTGAGCAGCCTGTCCCTGGCTCGCGGCCCAGGCTGGACCTGCTCCCAACCTTCCGGGCAGCCTTTCAGGTTGATCTGCGGACCCATCAGGCCTTTGCCTGGCTGATCGCTTCCCGGCTCGCCTACCTGGCGGGGATTTATGGTATCCAGACCTTTGCCCAGTACTACGTGCGGGATGTGCTGGCCGTCCCGAACCCGATCCAGCTGACCGGCAATCTGCTGGCGGCGATCACCCTGGCGTTGATTTTCTTTGCGGTTTTAGGAGGCTGGTTGGGCGACCGGATCGGGCATAAGCGCCTGTCCACCCTGGCCAGCGTGATCGGCGCGCTGGGCTGCCTGGCCATGATCTGGGCCCGGTCGCCTGGGACGCTGTTGGTGTTCGGCAGCGTGCTTGGCATGGGCATCGGCCTGTTCCTGACCGCTAACTGGGCTATGGCGAACCAGCTCGCTCCTGCGGCCGAAGCCGGCAAATTCCTGGGGTTGACGAACCTGGCGACGGCCGGTGCCGGCGTGATCGGGCGCCTGGAAGGCCCGTTGATCGATCTGTTCAACAACTGGAGACCGGGGATGTGGTGGGGCTATACCGGTTTGTTCGTGGCCGGCGCGTTTTGTTTACTGCTCAGCGCGGTGCTGCTGCGCAAGATTGCCGCCACGGCCGGCGTGATCCGGCCGGAATCGCAACCTGCTTGAGACGAAATGGCAGCATTATACCATTGGCAGGGATGCTGTATCTTACATGGCGATGATCAACTCTCAGCCATGAGCCCGATTGATAAATAGTCGAAAAACGGGCAGAAGATCGGCAGCCGATCGTCAGCCCGTTTGCGAAAAACTCCCCATCCCGGCTGGCGAAGCCGCCGGGAGGGGTTAGGGGTGGGCAGATATATGATGGTTCATTTCAATTGAGAAAAGGATCACGTTTATTTTGCCTAAGCACTAATCACGGCAAATGAACAAGGGGGATTTTTGTGATATGGTATAATCAAGCAGGGCGATCAATTATTCAACAGTTCATTTCGATTTGGGACGTACCTCCCGCCCGTTCTCCCGGAAGCAACAATTCTGCCTGCGAAAACCCCTCCAGAGGAGGCGCTTAAGCGTTGCTGCGACCCGGACACGGGTGAGAGCTTGCCTGTTATCAATTCGCCTTCAAGATTTGGAGAAAATGATGGAAGACAAGCTAGATTTGACGGAAATCCAGGCCAAGCTGGAGGCTGACCTGTCTGAGGTCCGCCAAGAACTCGAGGAGGAAAAAGACAAGATCAATGCCAACCGGGTTACCAACCCGGATCGGTCTGATCTGGCCTATAACTATTCCTCCCGGGATCGCCGGCTCGCGCTGATCGGCCAGATGGAGGAACGGGAGGCGGAAATCATAGCCGCCCTGGAGCAAATCGAAGCCGGCACTTTTGGGATCTGCATCTCCTGTGGAAAAGCCATTGCCCCGGGCCGGCTGATGGCGCTCCCGCACGCAGGACTGTGCGTCACCTGCCAATCCCGCCAGGAACGTTAACTGAGATATTCAAAAAATGGGCTTGCAGGCCGGCAAACGCCGGCCTGCAAGCCCATTTTTGTTTTAAAGTCCGCCTCAAGGCAGCTCCCAGTAGGAAACCTCGCTGACCAGCACTTTGAGATTTTCGGTGTTAGCCGAGCTGACGAACAGCCCAAACGCGCCGTCTTCGTAGCTGCGATCGCTGATCTCGGTCAGGAGTTCTCCGTTGGCGTACAAAGTGATCTGGTCGCCGTCGGCCATAAAGCCCAGGCGATTGGTCTTGCCGGCCCCGGCGTGGATCAGGTCGCTGGCCGTCCAATCCACCAGGTAGCTATACCGTTCCCCATTCCATTTGCGCAGGGAATATTGCCCATCACAGGTGAAGCCGAACAGGTAGGCTGCTTCGGCGCTGGGGGCGCGCGCCAGCAGGCCATACCGATCCGCGCCGCTGCAGTTCTGGGGCGCGGCGGTCACTTCCAGGTAGAAGTTGTACAGGGTCGTCCAGGATAGCATCCAGCCGTCCCACTTTTCCGGCTTTTTCGCCAGCAATTGGATCCCGCCATCTTTGAGGGTGAAATGGACGTGTTCGTCTTCGAACAGCGGCCAGTTATTGGCGTTTGCGAACAATTCGCTCCAATCCGGCTGGCCTAACCGGGCCCGCGGATCATTCGAAGCCGGGGTCGGGCTGGGTTGGGGCGGGGAGGTCGGCGTCGGCGGCTCCATAGTGGGGCTGGGCTCCAGCGTCTGGCTGGCAGCAACCGTCACGGTCTCGGTCGAGGTGGCAGCCGCGCCGACGGCAGCCGTTTCGGCCAAATCAGGTTCCGGGCTGGATGGCGCCGCGCTGGTCGAAGTAACCCGGGTGGCCGGCGACCCTGCTGGTTGAACGGTCTCGGTTGGGGCGACCGCGGTGAGCTGGGCGATAATGGTTTGGGCGGCCGCTGTATAGGCCGGGTTGGCCTGGGGCGTTTCAGGTACGGTGGTTGGGGCCGGAGTGACAGCCCCGGGCAGGACGCAGCCGGCCAGCAGCGCAGCCAGGAAACTCATCCCAAGCAGGCGACGCCATGACAGCAGCCGGATGTGGACATTCGGTTTGATGACAGGCAGAATTTTCATAAGCGAGGTAATCTTCCTTAAGGTAGGTGGTGAAAACTGCAACTGCAAGATTGTACCGTAAAATTCAGTTCGAATCAGGGGGTAATCACATCCTGGTACCATAACACTTAAGCGTGATATCCGATCGTTCACGCTTCTCTTGTGAATTTCCCTCGGTGCTTCGCACCTGGGACGGGATGATAATGGCAAAAATGACGGCTCGCAGGGGCAATTTGCCCCTGCGAGCCGTCATTTTTGCCTAACTCCCGCCCCTGGGGGGCGGGCCGAGGTGGGGGGAGCCGACCACGGTTTCCTGCAGTCGTACCCACATCCTGGGGAAGCACCCCATCCATACATTTTGGCTGGCTCCATCTCCTACGAACGAATGATTGTCACAGCCTGTGCCTTATTGTACAATTTTAAGGTGAGAAAAGCCCTGTTTTGTATCGCAGTACTGGGCCTCCTGCTGGCGGCCCCTGTTCAGGTTCAGGCCTGGTCGCTTACGGAGGCCGGCTTACAAAAGGCTGCTGTCCCAGCGGTCGGGCAGCGCTTCGAAATGGGCCTGGCCGACATGAACCACGATGGCCTCTTCGAGCAGGTCCGCCTGGCGGATGGACGGGCTGAATTGCGCCAGGGGCAGGCGACCTTATGGGCCAGCCCGGAGGGCTGGCGGGTTCAGTCCGCCAGGCTGGGGGATTTGAATCGGGATGGCCAGACAGAGTTGATCCTGCTGGTCTGGCGGCCCTGGCAGCCCTGGCCGGTGGATCGAGTTCTGCCTTTTGGCGGCCGGATCGCCGGTTTTCAAAATGCCGAGGGGATGAGCTGTCATCTCATCCTGATCGGTTGGAAGGGCAAAGCCTTCGGCGAGCGCTGGGCCGGTTCCGCTCTGGTGGACCCTTTGATTGAGATCGCCGTTGCCGACCTGGACGGCGACGGCCAACTGGAACTGGCCGCATTGGAAGGCAGTTATGCCGATACGGCCGAAAACCCGTCTGGCAGCCTGACGGTCTGGGCGTGGAACGGTTTCGGTTTCACCCTGGTCGACCGCCGCCCGGGTAATTTTCACCATCTGAGCTTGTTGCACCACGATCAGGCTACTTTCCTGATCACTAATCCCTGAGGAGAATCAAGATGCTTGCTAAACGATGGGTATACCTCCTGGCCAGCCTGTTAGTGTTGGCTTCGCTATCCTGCAGCCTGTTTACCCAGGTTGCCCAACCGCCAACTCCTACGAGCGATGGCGGTTTAAGCCCAACCCAGGCGCCTGCCGCGACTGCTGAAAATGAGCCGACCCAGCCAGCGCCGACCTCGCCGGCTGTCGTTCCCACGGTCCAGCCGCTTCCGCCGGAAGCGGTTTATCCGCCCCAGTTTGCTGCCTACAATTTACCGGCCGTGAATTTGCCCGCTCAGTTCAGCGGCGGATACACTTTACCGGTCGACCTGGGCCAGGTTGGGGCGATGGATTCCATTACCCTCTCTGAGGCCCAGCGGGCTTTGCTGGCTAAAAACGGGTTCGTGGTGGCTGCACCGGTCCCGGGCCAGTATAACGAGTTCTATCAGGTGTACGAATTGATCCGCTACGTGACCGAGCAGCCGGTTTTCGCCACCACCGATTCGGTTTTCCACGTGTATCACCTGATCTTCGATAAGATGCTGCGCGACCTGGAGCGAGATAGTTTTATCGCCACCCTGGAGCAGATGACCCGGGCGATGGTCGCAGCCAGCCAGGCCCAGTACCAGGAACTGATCGGTACCGCCCTGGAAGAACCTGCCCGCCGCAACCTGGCCTATTTCGCAGTGGCCGGACAACTGCTGGGATTGTCCGATCCGGTGCCGCCTGAAGTGAACGACCTGGTTTCTGCGGAGGTCAGCCTGATCGAAGCCCATAACGGCCCGAACGTGTCGCCCATCTGGGACCGGCCTGACCTGCCGCCGGATGAGCGCCTGATCGAAGATTACAGCCAGTACATCCCGCGCGGCCATTACACCCGCAGCGAGGCTTTGCAGCGCTATTTCAAGGCGATGATCTGGTACGGGCGCATGACTTTCCGCCTGCGGGATGATTTCGAAACCCAGCGGGCCCTGCTGGTAACCCAGGCTTTGCGCACCGCCAGCACGGCGGATGGGACCCCGGTCTTGACCCTGTGGAAGAATATCTACGAGCCGACCGTATTTATTGTCGGCAAAGCGGACGACCTGTCCTATTTTGAATATGGGGCGCTGTCGGATGAAGTCTTTGGGGCCAACCCGCCCTTGAACGTCTACGCCGATCCGAACCTGCTGGCAGCCTTCAAGGAAGCCGCCAGGCAGCTGCCGCCGCCCCAGGTCAATTCGATGTGGGTCTGGATCTGGGAGGATAAAACCGAGGCGACCCAGGGCTTTCGGGTCATGGGGCAGCGCTTCACCCTGGATGCCTACGTCTTCGGCCAGATGATCTGGCGGGAAGTGGGCAGCTCGACGGACCCGCGTGGATTGCCGAAAGCGCTCGATTTCTTCGCGGCCATGGGCTCTGACGAGGCTTTCAAGCCTGTTGCAGGCCATGGGGGAAGATCACTACGAGAATTTTGACAGCCAGATGAACAAGGTCCGCCAGGAGATCGCCGGTCTCGGGCAGGACTCCTGGACCCAGAACCTGTATTGGAACTGGTTGTATGCCTTGCAGCCGCTGATCGAACCCAAGGACGGCCGTTACCCGCCCTTTATGCAGACCCAGGCCTGGACCCGCAAGGATTTGCAGACGGCCCTGGGCTCCTGGACCGAGCTGAAACATGACACGATCCTGTATGCCAAGCAGGTCATGGCCGAGATGGGCGGCGGCGGCCCCGAGCATCCGCCCCACGGGTATATCGAGCCCAACCCGGAAGCCTATGCCCGCCTGTTGGCCCTGGCAGAGATGACCCGTTCCGGCCTGAATGAGCGCGGCCTGCTGAGCGACCTGACCAGTGGCAACCTGGGCAACCTGATCGATATGCTGCAGTTCATGCAGGATGTCTCCGAGCGCGAACTGCGGGGAGAGACTCTGACGGATGATGAATACTGGCGCATCCAGTATTACGGCGGCCAGCTGGAAGCCCTGACGATCGCGGCCTCCGATTGTGAAGAGGGCGATCCCCGCATGTGCCGCGATTTGAACGACAAAAAAGCCGCCCTGATCGCGGATGTGGCCACCGGGCTGGCCCCGGACGGCAGCCTGGCGGCCCTGGAAGAGGCGATCGGGCAACCGGTGCCGATCTACGTGGTGCTGCCCGACCCGCCGCTGCGGGTAGGCGTTGGGGCTGTCTTCAGTTATTACGAGTTTTCGGTGCAGCCGGCGGACCGCATGACCGACGAGCAGTGGCAGGCTGAGGTTGAAGCCGGCAGCCAGCCGGCCCAACCGGATTGGGTCGAGATGTTCGTCGCGCCGTAGCTGGCGCGCCGGCTGAGTGGTTATGGACGCCCTCCGGCTTTTCAGTACACAGGCGAATTCCAGCTCTCGGATTCGCCTGGGAATGCTGGGGGGCGTTTTCGTATTGGCTTTGTTTTGCCTGGCAGTCTCCAGGCCTCCGGCCAGCCCGGAGATCCAGATAGCTTTGCTGGGCGACCTGATGCTGGGACGCGGCGTAGCTCAGAGCGCCTCAATTGACAGGGCCGCGCCGCTGGCCTGGTTGGCCGATGATCTGCAGTCCGCCGATCTGGCGCTGGCCAACCTTGAATCGCCGTTGACCGCCCGGCCGCTTGAAAATCCCGCCGGCTATGATCTGCGAGCCGGGCCTGAAGCGGCCGCCGGCCTGGCTGCCAGCGGGTTGGATCTCCTGTCGCTGGCCAATAATCACAGCCTGGACAGCGGTCCGGCCGGCCTGGACGATACCCGGACCGCCCTGGCGCACGCCGGGCTGCTGGGCGTCGCCGCCGGCGATCCGCCCATGCGGCTGCAGGTGGGCGGTGTCCGGCTGGCTGTGCTGGCGTACGAGGGCGTCACGCAGCCGCTTGATCTTGAGGCGATCGAAGCGGCCGTCCGGCGCGAAAAGACAGCCGGGGCGGTTGTGATCGTGTCGATCCATTGGGGAGCTGAATACCGGCCGGCCCCCGAGCCTGCCCAGGTGGCCGCCGCGCAGGCGCTGGCCCAGGCCGGGGCGGATGTGATCTGGGGGCACCATCCCCATGTGTTGCAGCCGGTTGCCTGGGCGCCGCGTCCGGGTTCGGCCAGGCCTGCCCTGGTGGCGTACAGCCTGGGCAACGCCCTGTTCGACCAGCAAGCGCCGCCGGATGCTCGCTGGGGGGCCCTGTTGATGGTCAGGCTGGATGCGCAGGGGGTCCGCGCCGTCGATGCCCGGCCTTTCGAGATCAATTTGCGCCAGGGCGGCGTGCAGGTGCCCGATCCGGTTGTCGCCGCTAAGATATTCGAACGTCTGCAGCTGGAGAGCAATCGAGAGCAATAAAGAAAGTGCGAAAGTAAGACGTCAGCGTGGGCAAACGCCCACGCTGACATCTACTTTCGCGAATACATTCGTTTATTCTGGCTGATCCTCGATAGCTTCCAGCGAATGAATCTGGCGGCCGTCACCCTCGAAACCAGACAGCACAAACACCGCGTTGGTGACTGTTTTACCCGGATTCCGCCAGCGATGGGGCAGCCGGGCGGCAAATAACAGGGTATCGCCCGGATCGAGTTTGAACAACTGGCCGGCTACCTGATAGTGGAGCTGGCCGCGCAGGCACAGGACGAATTCGTGACCGGAATGGACCAGGTCCGCCGGCCCGCTGTTCGCCCCGCTCTCCAGCGTCAGCATGAAAGGTTCGATCCGGTCGATGAAGGCCTCACCACCCAGGCCCTCCCAGATGCCGCGTTGGAAGGGAACCCGGGTGCGTTCGGCAGCTTTACGGAAGACAATCTCCGCTCCGGCATGTTCTTCTTTGAAGAAACCGGTGACGGATACTTCCAGGGCGTCAGCCAATTTATAGAGCGTGCTGATGGTAGCCTGGGAGCGGCCCTGTTCGATCATGCTGAGCGTGTTGGCAGCGATATCACCGGCCGCTGCCAGATCTTTGATCGTCAGCTGGCGTGCTTTGCGGATCTGGCTGATCTTTTCCCCGATATCGACCGAGCGCGCATCTTTGCCTTGATAGACCATGGGGCTCTCCTTCCCTTGACTCCCGTCTCAGCATGCCTGTTCAGAGACAGCAAAATCAGATTGAATTCATCCTACCACAAAATATTTTATTTTGAGCCATGATTTTGAGTGTGATTCACTTAAAAGTTGTACAAAGTGGAATGAGGCACTTGGTTCGTTCCTTACGGGCTGGGCTCAACCACGACTTTCAGACCCTCCCGGCGCGCGGCGATCTCAAAGGCTGCCTGGTAATCCGTTAATGGGAAGGTGTGGGTGACCAGCGAACGGACGTCGATCTTCCCGGATGCGACCAGGTCAATCGCCCGGGGGTAGGTGAGTTTCATACGCCGGACAAGCTTGATTGTCAGGCCTTTGCGACGGGCAACCGAGGCGGTGAAGGCGGTGCGATCTTCGCCCGGGATGCCGGCCAGGATAACGGTGCCGCCGGGTTTGGCGCAAGCGATGGCGGCTTCAACGGCTTCGTTCTCCCCGGCGGCTTCAAAAACGACATCCAGACCGCGCCCACCCGTTTCGGCCAGGATCGCCTCGGCTTCTTTTTGCTCCGCGGCCAGGAAGGCCTGTTCCGCGCCGTACGTGCGGGCGGCCTCCAGCCGAGCGGGCAACAGGTCGGTCGCAACCATGTGGATCGCGCCGGCCAGGCGCGCCATTTGCAGGATCAGCAGCCCAATCGGCCCGCTGCCAAAGACGCCGGCCGTCATGCCCGGACGCAGATGGGCCAGGTCGACGGCGTGGATGGCCACCCCCAACGGCTCCAGCATAGCGCCGTCGGCGTCGGAGAGCTGGTCGGGCAGGGGGTACAGGCACTCTTCCGGCCAGCAGTAGTAGGCCTGCATGGTGCCATCCTGGCTGCCATGCCCGGCGAATTGCAGATTGGTGCAAAAATTCGGGTTGCCTTCCAGGCAGAACTCGCAGGTATGGCAGCTGACGGCCGGATCGATCGCCACGCGCCGGCCGTTTAAACGCCCGCTTGCCACCACTCCGGCCACTTCATGGCCCAGGACCAGAGGGTGGCCGAGACGCGCATCCCCGATGCCCGCTTCGCTGAACCAGTGCAAATCCGAGCCGCATACGCCCACCGCAGTGATCCTTACCAGGGCTTCGCCTGGTTTCGGCTGGGGCATGGGTTCATCGTGGAGGGCAAGTTGCCCGGCCTGGTGTAAGCGCAATACCTGCATGATCGTTCTCCTGCTGTAAGTTTGGTTGTGAATATCTTGACAAGATCACCATGATTTAGGGTAACCCGAATTCATTTTGTATCTATCCGGAAATTTGTGAAGATAAATGGTTGTCGTTGTGGGCGGAGCCCGCATCGACAACCATAATAATCATTTTCGGGTCGGTTCTCTGTCTATGTGTAGATTGTATCCTTGATATAATTCGCTCAAACCAGAAAGATCCATAGTTCCTGGATGGGAGGCAGCCTGTGGGCACAAAAATGATCTGGTTCGGCATTGCGGGGATCTTTTTCATCGTCGGATTGATCGTGCTGTTAATCGGTTGGGGCGATATCCGGCAAGCTCAGGCCAGCCTGAACTGGCAGTCGGTCGCTGGGGTAATTGTATCATCGGACCTGGAGGTGCGCAGCGATGAACAAGGCAGCACCCTGTACGGGGCCAATATCCGTTACACCTACAGCCTGAACGGCCAGGAGTACACCGGGAATAGGGTATTTTTCGGGGAAGTGAATACCTCCGACCGCCAGCCGATTTTCGACCTGCTGCTCAAGTACCCCAAAGACACAGCGGTGACGGTTTATTATGATCCGAACGATCGAACCCAGGCTGTGCTCGAGCCGGGCATCCATGGGGCTACCTGGTTCTTGCCGGCTTTGGGAGGCGGTTTTTCGGGCCTGGGCCTGATCTTTATTCTGGCTGGCTGGTGGGTCAGTTCTCGGATAACTGCTCCCCGTCTGGAGGCAGGCTGAGTGTCGCTGACATTCTTGATTTTGAAGCCAGAGGCATTCATCCAATGCCTGCCTGAACTGGCGCAGATTTACCGGCAGGCATTTTCCGGCCCCCCTTACTTCAAACCATCGGAAGAGCTGGAGAGTTTTACAGATGAGGCCACTGAACACAGCTCACGGCCAGGCTTTCAATCCGTAGCCGCTTTTGAGAACGGACCGAGTGGACCGCCTGGGCAACCAGTTGGTTTTACCTATGGCTACCAGCTTTTGCCGAACTACTGGTGGTACCAGCAGGTTCAACCTCACCTGGCGCGTTTCCAGCAGGCTGATTGGCTGCAGGATTCGTTTGAACTCACCCAGATGGCTGTACTGCCGGAATATCAGGGGCAGGGCATCGGCGGTAGGCTTCACGACCGGCTGCTCGCCAACCTGCCGTATTCCCATGGACTGCTCTCTACATTGTTTGGGGAGACAAATGCCTCGGCCTTGTATCGGCGTAGAGGCTGGCAAGTGCTGCTGGAACCGTTCGAGTTTTCTGAGGTGCCCCGGCCTTATCGAATTATGGGCCAGGATCTGCGATCAAGCAAGCGCTAACCCCCGGGATCAATCCTGTTTGGCATCTTTTCAAATGAAAATGATTGCGATATAATTATTTTTGAAAGTTTAGAAATAAATTAATTCCAACCGTTTGACACAGCAAGAATGCACAGGAGATGCACCATGTCCAAGGGTAAAGAAATTCGATCCAGTGTTTATGCGCGTAACCCGCGCTTTGATTACCTCCCGGAGAGCGATCGTTACCTGTTTGCCTTCGAGAAACCCCGTTATCGCTTCAACATCATCGGGGCAGGGATGATCGGCCAGGAGCATATTCGTGTCACTCAATTCGAAGGACGGGCCACCGTCCACGGGGTTTACGATCCCAACCCTGGCAGCATTGCCATGACAAAAAAGAATTACGCCAATCTGGTCAAAGACCGGGAACTGGTGATCTACGATTCACTGACCGCGGCTTGCAACGACCCGGACGTGGACGGCCTGATTATTTGCACCCCCAATTACACCCACATCGAGGTGCTGCGCCAGGCGATCAAGTCCGGCAAGCATATCCTGCTGGAAAAACCGATGGCGACCCGGGTGGAGGATGCCTACGAGATCACCCAACTGGCCGCCGATTACCCGGCCGTGCTCCAGATCGGCCTGCAATACCGCTACAAGGCCCAGTACGTCGAAGCCATCCACGAAGCCCTGGAACGCCGCTCGCTGGGCGAAATTAAAACCATCAGCATCCTCGAGCACCGTATCCCCTTCCTGGATAAGGTCAAGCAGTGGAATAAGTTCTCGCAGTTTTCCGGGGGGACCCTGGTGGAGAAATGCTGCCATTACTTCGACCTGATGAACCTGTTCGCCCAGTCCCGCCCGGTAAAAGTGTTCGCCACCGGCAGCATGGCGGTCAATTTCCTCGAATTCGAATACGAGGGCCGCAAGTCGGATATCCTGGACAACGCTTTCGTCACAGTCGACTACGAGAACGGCGTCAGGGCATCCTTTAACCTGTGTATGTTCTCGCCGATGTTTTACGAAGAGCTGATCCTGTGCGGGGATGAAGGCCGCATGAAAGTTTATGAAGAAGAAAATTTCTTGCGAGATGGTGGGTCGCACACCGGTTTCGAGATCCTGCGCGGCGAACGTCACCCGGCCCGGATCGGCACACCGGCGTATGCAACCGCTGTCCAGACAGCCGGACATAACGGCGGCACCTATTTTGAGCACATCAATTTCGTCGACAATATCGAGGGCAAACCGACCAATACCGCCACAGTGGAGGAAGGTTTCTGGTCGGTGGTGGTGGGGGCCGCGGCCGAAGAATCGGTCAAAACCGGCGCGCCGGTGCTGATCAAGGATCTGCTCGAAGCCGCGGGTGTGAAGTAATTGAACCGCGAAGACGCGAAGTTATCAAAGGTTTGAAGTACCTGCCCAGCCAGGGTAGGAATAAATGGCGAAGTGGGTGTGCGTGGCGGGCGTAAGCCCGCCACGCACACCCACTTCGCCTATATTTTTATATAACTCGCGCCCTTTGCGTCTTGGCGGTTTTATCCATTTCTAGCCTTTTGGTATAGCGCTTGCCTCTCGGCGGCATCGATGAAGGCTGTTTCGACCGCGTTGATCTGGGCCTGGCGGATCTGTTCCCGGCTCAGGCCAGCCAGCGGGGCGGCGACATCATACTCGTAATGCAGGTCAATCGCGCTGATGCCCGGGTCGTCGGTGTTCAGGCTGGCCTTCAGCCCGTGTTCCAGGAACTGGCGCACCGGGTGGCTGGCGTAATCCGGGACGGTTTCGGTCTGAACGTTGCTGGTCAGGTTAACTTCGATCCCGATCCGGCGTTCGGCCAGGAAATCCATCAAGGCCGGGTCTTCCACGGCGTGAACGGCGTGGCCAATGCGGGCCGCGCCGAGCCGGTTGACAGCCTGCCAGATGCTCTCCGGACCGGCCAATTCGCCGGCGTGTACGGTGATGGCCCAACCCGCTTCCCGGGCTTGCCGGAAATGATCCTGATACCATTCACCCGGGAAATTGGCTTCGTCGCCGGCCAGGTCCAGCGCGCCGATCTTATCCCGTTGAGCCAGCAAAGCAGCCAGCTCCTGGCTGGCGATCTGTGGCCCGTAGGTGCGGCTGAGGATCCCGATCAGCCTGACCTGGACGCCGAAGTCGCGGCTGCCGGCCTGGATGCCATCCCAACAGGCTTCCACAACCCCTTGCGGGTCCAGCTGGTTGGCTTCGGCCATAAACCACGGGCTGAAACGCAGTTCGATGTAATCGATCCCTTCCCGCCGGGCATCCTCGACATTTTCATAGGCAACGCGGCGCACGGCCTCCAGATCGACCAGGATTTTGGTCATCCACTCGAATTTGGACAGGAACGCCATCACGCCGGGCTGGGGTTCGGAGACCTGGACGTAAGGTCGTAATCCTTCCAGGTCACCGGCCGGGAGGGGCAAGTTATGCTGGCGGCCGAGATCCAGGATGGTCTCCAGACGGAGGCTGCCATCCAGGTGGCGGTGCAGCTCGACCAGCGGCAGTTTTGGGTCTATGTTGGTTTCTTTGTTCGGTTGCATGTTTGCCTCGCCGGAGATCGTTATGATCCCCACATCCCAACGGAGCTCCCCGGGGAAGCTGGTCCGGAGAAGGATGAAAAAATGTCGGCCGGCCGGGAGGTCGGCTTGTAAAATCCAGCGGTTTACTGGGCGGCGTTGGCCATGTACAGCAGCACTTCCCGGGCCAGCAAGGTATCCTCCTTAGCCCGGTGGCTGTTCTGGTAGGTTGCGATGCGGCACTGGCGCCCGGCGTCTTCCAGCCGCTGCCAGCGAAACTCGCCCCGGTAGCCGACCTGCCCGTAGAACTGGGCATAGAGCTTCATGATGCAGAAGGGTTTAAACGGCGCGCCGGTCCACAACATGTGATGGGCGCGGTGTGACAGGCCCATCAGCTTGACGTCGAAGTCGGCGTTGTAGATGCCGACCGGACGGCCTTTCAGGATCGTTTCGACCTGGGGCCAGAGCTCTGCCCAGGTCGGCGCTTCCCGCACCATTTCGTTGCTGATGCCGTGCACGCGGATCACCTCCGGCGGGATCGGCCGCACCGGGCGGACCAGGCTGTCCAGCAGGGTCGCGCCATCGTGGTCGACCAGGGTGATCTCGACGATCTCGGCCGGATATTCGAAGCCGGTGGTTTCGGTGTCCAGGAAGACGGGGCGGGAAGCCAGGAAGGCTTTGGCTTTATCAATTGCCTGCCGGCGAGCCTGGATAGAGGTTACCATGTGGATTCCCTTTCGTGGTTATTCAAAAGATCGGGTGAAAAAAGGTGTACGTTCGGGCGTACGCCCGAACGTACACCTTTTTTCACCATTTATTCGATCAGGTGGCCTGAATCTGCGGCCGGAAGACCAGCTCCAACTGCCAGCGCTCGTCCGGGCCCGACCTGCGGGCGCGCCAGGCCCCGGCGGGAGGCAGCGGGTTGCCCCGGTCATAGATCCGCCAGCGGTTGACTTCGGCGGGGGGCATCCCCAGGGTTTCGAGCAGCAAGGCCACCGGCCCGCCGTGGGTGAACAGCAAGGGCGCGTTGCCGTTGTGGATGGCGTCCAGGGCTGTTTTCAGGGCGTCGTCGAGGCGCTGGCGCACTTCGCTCTCCGGTTCGTCCGGGCGAATCTCCGCCAGCTCTGGGGCTACCTGGATCGTCGGTCCGCCGGCTTGCCGGGAGGCAATCTCGGCGGTGCGTAAACAGCGCTCCAACGGGCTGGTGAACCAGGGCCCGATCTGCCGTTCGGCCAGAAAATGGCCCAGTGCTCGCGCTTCCGCCATCCCTAAATCGGTCAGCGGCGGCCCCGGCGGCAGTTCGTAGGGGATGTCCTTGCGGGACCAATCCGGGGTGGCGTGGCGGATGAGGTAGAGGGTTTGCATGGCATTCAGGGTCAGGTATCTGGCTTGGTCACAAGTATACCAAAAGTGGCAAAATAAGGCGTCAACGTGGGCGAACGCCCACGTTGACGCCTTATTTTGCCAAACCATGATCGAAAGAACCATCCGTAAGCCAATTCATACCGGCGGGCTGTGGAGTATAATTCCAGTATTCAAAAGTCCCGATCAGCGGTCAGATCCCATTCGGGGAAGGGTAGACAACGATATGAAAGCGATCCGATCCTTCAGAACCATTTCCGTTCTCGTTGTTGGGCTGAGTTTAGCGCTCAGCAGCTGCAATTACAACATGCCGCAGCCAACCCAGGAACAACCTGGGCGGATCGAGACGATTGTGGCAGGCACGCTGCAGGCGGTGCCGAGCAATACACCATTCCCAACCAATACGCCCGAACCCAGCCAGACGGCCAGTCTGCCGACCGATACCCCAGTCCCGGACACGGCTGTGCCAACCGATACGCCAACCCCGACGGACACTGTGATGCCGACGACCGCCGCCCCGCTGCCGACGGACACGACCGTCCCCTCCGGGGGCAAGATCGTGTTTAAAGACGGCGGCACGACCGGCTCGGTCAGCGGCAATTTGGGAGCCAACGATGCGGTCCAGTACCTGCTGCGGGCGCTGGCCGGCCAGCTGATGATCGTCAGCGTGACCTCGCCTCAAAATCAGGCGGTCCTGAGCGTTAAAGGCGTCACGGGTGGCCAGACTTTGCTGGCCAAGTCCAAGGGTTGGATCAATTTCCGCACATACCTGCCCTCCAACCAGCAATACGCCCTGGGGGTTCACAGTTCAGCCGCCACCAGCTACCTGCTGACGGTGGACGTTCCGGCCCGGATCAAGTTCGCCTCCGGGGCAACCTCGGCTACCGTCACCGGGCTGGCCTCATCCGGGCCGAATATCTCCTATGTGTTGAAAGCTTTGGCCGGGCAAACCATGACGGTTCAGGTCGATTCGGAGAATGACAAGGTTTACCTGGCGGCCTATGGTTACGACACCTGGAACCAGCTGATCGATCCAGCTGACCAGGATACCTCGGCCTCGTTCAGCCTGCCTAAGACAGAAGACTATGTCATTTACGTCATCCAGCCCAAAAACCCGTCCGATTTCACTTTGACGGTAACAGTTAAATAAACCCATCCCCACACCTATAGGAAAGGATGGTATGGCGAAATAAGGGAGCGCTCGGGGCATTCGCCCCGAGCGCTCCCTTATTTCGCCTCTTCCTTGGTTCAATCCGGCTGCAGCTCGCTTCGCACCAGGAAGCTGCCGAGCTCAGGGCGGGGCGGTTGGCCCGGGGGGACGTAGCCGACGAAAACGTCCCAATGATTGGCCAGGCGCCGGAAACTGCGCAGGTTGACCCCGATCTCGCCAGTCTCAAAGGTCAGGACCGTCGGACCCTCGATCATCTCCGCCAGCTCGATGACGATCGCTTCATGGGTCCAGCGCAGCCATTCGGTGGTGCGGGCGCCTTGAAAGTTCCTGGCTTTGCGCACCGCCCGCTTGACAGCCGCTTTGGCGGCCGCTTTGGCCTCTTTGATGGCTTTCTTTTGCTTGGCTTTGGATTTGAATTTAGCCGGCGGGATTGCGACCGGTTTGGGGATAAACTTGTCCGGTAAAGCATCCCGCCAGATCTCCCCGTTATTGATATGGTAGGTCCATTTGAAGCTGCCTTCGGTCAGGTTGTTGGCGATCGGCTCGCCGCCGGGGGTCAGGAAAGTCAGGCCACTGACCGGCCGGGCGATCGACCAGGCGTGCGGCCTGGCGGTCACCCAGCCCAGAAACAGGATGCTGGTCCCATCCGGGAAATCTGCCTGGCGGGCAGGGACCTTCAAAAAGGCGTGTTGGGGATCGCCGGCTTTTTCTTTTAAATACCAGGACGGCTTGGCGGTCAGGCCGCCGGATGGCGTGCGAGCCCGCAGGTGCTGGATATGCTCGGAGATCTCGTTGCAGACCGCCCGGGTGACTACCAGGGAAAGGTCTTGGGCGTGCTTGGCCGCGCCAGGCGGTGATATCGGCGGTCTGCCATTGGTACAGGATCTCCCGCCAGTGCGAATTCTCACGGTCGAATTTGTATTTCTCGGCTCGCAGCGCCGGGCTGAGTTCTTCCCAGCCGGGGTCGCTGGTGTCCAGCCTCAGGCGTGTGCGGGCTACGATCTCCGCCCAGGCCCAGTCCGGGATCTGGTCCCGCATGGCTTGCAGCCAGCCCAAAACCTGGAAATCACTCGCCTGGGCGATCTCCTGGTTGGCCTGCTCCTGACGCAGTTTTTGCAAATTACGGCGGCGGACGTAGGCGGCGATGGCCAGCTTTTTGCGGATCTGGTTCATGCGGTCGAAGCCGAGATTTTTCTTGGCATCCCAGATCTGATTCTCGAGATCCGCGATCGTCTGGGTGATCAGGCTGTTGCCCTGGGCGCCATTCTGTTTGAATACGGCTTCCAGGGAGGCTTGTTTTTTCTCCAGGTTGCGCAGGGTTTTCCAGCGGGTTTCCAGCTCTGGCTGGTTGGCGAAAACCTGGCTGTAGGCTTTATCCCAGGTTAGCAGGCCGTCGATCTGCCCCTGCAGCCTTCGGCGAGCGGGATCGTCCGCCGCATGTGCCTGAGCTGCCTGCAGGGCTTCCACCAGCTGCTGGCAGGCCTCGGCGATCTGGTCTTCACTGCTGGCTTGCAGATGGGCTTCGATCTCGTTGGCGCGCAGACTGGTCAGGAGCAGTTTCGGGTCGCACCACGAGCCGTGGGCGCTCTTGTAGCGCATACCCGAGAAATGGATCACCATGTACTGCAGCCATTTTGGAAAGCGATCACCACCCGAGTCGAACCGGTCCAGCACCCGGGCCAGCAGCTGGTCGTGGTCGAGCGCCTCGAGTTCGGCCTGGTAATCGGCCAGCTTCCAGCGCACCAGACCGGCTTTGGGGACGGGTTGGTTTGGATCGAATTTGGGCAGGCTGGATAATTTTTCTTTCAGGGCGGCGATTTGATCCTGCAGGTCAGCAACTCTGGCTTCCAGGCGCTGCTCCTCCTTGGCCAGGGGTTCGATGGCGTGGTTGTAGGACTGCTTGGCCGCCTCGATTTCAGCGTGAATGGGGGTCAGCTGGTCCAGGATGGCCTGGAGCTGGTTTTGCTTGTGAGGCCTCAAGGGGTCGTTGGGGGCGATCTTCTGGGACCAGCGGATATAGCCTTCCAGCAACCGCTGGCGGATTTCCAGCGGTTTGGCTTTGGCCTGCAAGATTTTGAGTTGGATGATGATCTCCCGGATGGCTGGCAGACGGTCGAACTTGTCGAGCTGCTTCTCCAGCATGTCCAAAGCAGCCTGGGCGGCTTTCAGATCAATGGCGGCCTGGGTGCGGGCCGCGTTGAACTTCGGCCAGCTGGCCTTAATTTCGGCGGCGACTTCGGGAAAGCTCTCCCCGGCTTGGACGGCAGCCCACCAGTCGATCTCCTGGTAGGCCAACAGAAAGTCCCGCAATTTTTGCTGGCGGAATGGATAGATCGTCGCCCGCAAAACCGGGTTTTGCCAGGCGTACCTGTACTTTGGGGTGAACATGAGGCAGCGCTCCCGAACCGGTTTTTCTCCCCTGTAGGCAAGGCGCAATAAACAGCTTATGTTTACCGATTATATCAAGAAAACCGGTCGTTCGTTTCGAGCTCGTTCATTATTCCTGGGGCGAAAAAAGGCCAAAACGGGGGCATCTGCCCCCGTTTTGGCCTTTTTTCGCCAAATATCACTCTGAATCCAGCATCTTGGCCAGGGCCTGCAAGGCCAGCCAATACGAGCGCCAGCCGAAACCACTGATCTTGCCGGCGCAGACAGCCGAGACCAATGACCTGTGACGGAATTCCTCCCGGGCGTAAACGTTCGACAGGTGGACTTCAATCACGGGGATATCGATCGCGGCGATGGCATCCCGGATGGCGACGGAGGTATGCGTGTAGCCACCAGGGTTGAAGATCACCCCGGCATCCTCCTGACTGGCAGCCTGCAGAGCATCGATCAGGGCGCCCTCGCTGTTGGACTGGTGGGCGTGCACCTCCAGACCCAGTTCCCGCCCATCCAGTTTAAGCTGCTGGTCGATCTCAGCCAGGGTCATCCGCCCGTAGACCTGCGGTTCGCGCTGACCGAGTAAATTTAAATTGGGTCCGTGCAGCACCAGAATTTTTTCCATTGTCTCGCTGGCCTCCCTGTGAGTGTGTTAACCCCTGGACTTGCGCAGGCAATCCAGGATGGCGGCTTCCTCAACCTGAACGCCCACCTCGACTTTACCGATCCGGGCGGGCAGGGCAAAGCGATGGCTGCCGCCGGCGCGTTTCTTATCTTTGCGCATGGCCGCCAGGATCTGGCCGTGATCCAACGCCGCTGGGATCCAGGTGGGCAAATCCAGCCCTAACAGAGTCTTGCGCAGGACGTTCGCCAGCCCGGGCCGGGCGATCCCAAGCTGTTCAGCCAGTTCGGTTTCAACTACCATCCCGATCGCAACCGCCTCTCCGTGGCGCAGGCGGAAACCGGAAGCCAGCTCGACCCCGTGCCCGATGGTATGGCCCAGGTTGAGGCTGGCCCGCAGGCCCTGTTCGTAAGGATCCTGCTCGATGACCCCGATCTTGACCGCCATCGCCCGGCGCACGATGGTTTCCAGGCTGCGAGTAGCCGCCTGCCAGCCCTGGGTGAACAGCGTGAACAGCTCCGGGTCGGCAATCACCCCCGCCTTGACAGCCTCGGACATCCCGGAGCGGAGTTCTTCGACCGGCAGGCTCGCCAGGGTCGCCGGATCGGCCAGCACCAGCCGGGGGGAGTGGAAGGCGCCCACCAGGTTTTTCCCCTGGGGCAGGTCGACCCCGGTTTTACCGCCCAGGCTGGAATCGACCATTGCCAGCAGGGTGGTTGGGATGCCAACCCAGGCCACCCCGCGCAGGTAGCTGGCGGCTGCATAACCGCTCAGATCGCCGATCACGCCGCCCCCTAAGGCCAGGATGGTGCTGCTGCGCTCGATCCCGGCCTGCAGGCAGGCCTCCCAGATTTTCCCGGTGGTGGCGATGGTCTTGGTCTGCTCGCCGGCCGGCAGGCACAGGCTGTGAACGGCATAACCGGCCGACTGCAGGGAGCCTGCGACGGTCGCTGCATACAGCGGCGCGACGTTCTCATCGCTGACCACCAGCACCGGGCCCTTGAGCCCACGCTGGCGCAGGGCAGGCCCGGTTTCTCCCAATCCATGGCTCCAGACGCGCACGTCGTAAGCCGGCCCCATCCCGCTGACCCAATAGGCGCCCAGCCGGACCTGGCAATCCCAGACGATCTCCTTGGGGCTGCGCCCGGCCGTCTCAATCCGGTTTGGGAAGGAGGCATAGTGCTCCTGGCGCCTGCCCAACAGGTTTTCCAACCGCCCGGTCGTATCGCCTGTCAGCAAGGGTCGCTCAAGCGAGTCGTCTGGCAGGCGCTCCAGCAGAGCTTCCAGGTTGGCGTTCAAGAGCAGCACCGGCCCGGCGGATTCGACCAGCCGGCGATTGTCCGGATCCACCAAAGCGCCGCCGCCCAGGGCGATCACCTGCTCGTCCGGTCCCAGGGCAGCCTGCAAGGCCGCGCTTTCCCGGGCGCGAAAACCGGCTTCGCCTTCCAGCTCAAAGATCTCCGGGATGCTCAGGCGGCTGGCTGTCATGATAGTTTCATCCAGGTCGGTGAAGGGGATATCCAAAGCCTGGGCCAGCAAGCGCCCGATGGTGGTCTTACCGGACGAAGGCGGACCGTAAACGAATACCGGCCCGCTGCGCCAATTTAAGGATGAGAAAGTAGCTTGGGCATTCATCGATAACTTGTTCCAATGACGGGTCGTCCAAATTTTGGTATGTGTGGCGGGCAATCGCCCGCCACACATACACCATAATTTGGGTAGCCATTTATTAATGGGGCATTGTCAATCTACTCAGGCCAAAAAATGTGCTCGCTGCCGTCCTGAGCCAGGTCGGATAACGTGGCGCGGCGCAGGCTTTCAAAGCGCGGCCGCATCTCTGGCAGGGAATCGCCGCCCAGCTTCTCCAGCAGCGCATCGGCCAGGATGAAGGCGATCATGGCTTCCAGGATCGGGACCGCCCGCGGCACAGGGCAGAAATCGGAGCGCTCGTACTCGGTGGGCACCTCCTGGCCGCTGGCCAGGTCCACGGTGGGCTGGGGGGTCAGGGTAGTGGCGATCGGCTTCATGGCGGCCCGAACGATCAGGGGCTGGCCGGTAGTGATTCCGCCTTCCAGGCCGCCGGCGCGGTCGCTGGGTCGTTCCAGACGCTCGCCGTCCAGGCGGATGGGATCCTGGACCTGGGTGCCGGGCAGGCGGGTGTTTTCGAAAGCCGGCCCGAATTCAACCCCCTTGATGGCCTGAACGCTCAGGACGGCCGCTCCCAGGCGGGCTTCCAACTTGCGGTCCCAATGGACGTGCGAGCCCAGGCCGGCCGGCAGTCCGAAAACCAGCACTTCGATCACGCCGCCCAGGGTATCGCGCTCGCCCATCGCCAGGCGGATGCGGGCCCGGATGTCCTCCGCCCCCTGGGGATCGGGACAGCGCACGTCGGTTTCTTCCGCCAGGGCGGCCCGCTGCTCCAAGGGGATTTGGGACAGGTCGACCTCAACCCCATCGATGGCGGCGACGTAGCCGCCGATCCGGATGCCAAACTGGTCCAGCAAGAGCATGCAGGCCGCGCCGGCCGCCACCCGGGCGGCCGTCTCCCGGGCGGAAGCCCTTTCCAGGGCCGGCCGCAGGTCGCGGTAGCCGTATTTAATCGCCCCGGTCAGGTCGGCGTGACCCGGGCGGGGGGTGGTAAAGGGCGCGATCGGGCGGCCGCGCCAGCGGGCGTGGTCATCGTTATGGATCAGCAAAGCCAGCGGCCCGCCGGTCGTCTCACCGGCCATCACGCCGCTCAGGATGTGGGCGGCGTCTTTTTCCAGCTTCATGCGCGGACCGGAGCCGTAGCCCCGCTGGCGGCGGGCCAACTGTTCATTAATGGCGTCTTCACTGAGCGCCAGACCGGCCGGCAGGCCTTCCAGAATGGTTACCAGGGCCGGACCATGAGATTCGCCGGCCGTGAGAAAGCGCAGGCGGTTGGTCAGATTCATTCAAGCACCTTCCGGTTCAGGGATGGGGGCGATTGGCGCCGGCCTGGGACCGCCAGCCTGGGCAGCCAGTTTTGCAGGCGCTCGGCGGCTGCGGCCATGCGGTCGAGGGGGGCGGTCAGGGCGATCCGCAGGTAGCCTTCGCCGTGCGGACCGAAAACTGTCCCGGGCGTCAGGCTGACCGCGGCCTTTTCAAGCAGCTGGACGGCGAAATCCAGGCTGGTCCACCCGTGCGGAATCGAGCACCAGACGTACAGGGAGGCCTGCGGGGTGCGGGCCTGCAGGCCGAGATCGGCCACCATCTGCAGGGCCAGGTCACGGCGCTGCTGGTAAACCGCGTTGCGGGCCACCAGCCAGGACTGATCGGCGTTCATGGCCGCGGCCGTGGCCTGCAGGATCGGCAGAAAGTGGCCGCTGTCGAGCTGGGTTTTCAGCCGCAGCACGGCCTGGACAGCTTCGGCATTGCCTGCCAGGACCCCGGTGCGCCAGCCGGCCATATTATGGGATTTGGACAGGGTATTGAATTCGACCGCCACCTGGCTGGCGCCGGGAATTTCGAGCAGGCTGGGTGGGCGGTAGCCGTCGTAAGCCACCTGAGTATAAGCCGCGTCGTGGCAGACCAGCAGTTCGTGGCGCCGGGCGAAGGCGATCGCCTGCTCGAAAAACTCGCGGCTGGCGGTCGCCCCGGTCGGGTTGTTGGGGTAATTCAACCACAGCAGCCTGGCCCGCCGGGCAATATCGGGCGGGATTGACTCCAGGTCCGGCAGGTAATCGTTTTCAGCCAACAGGGGCAGGCTGAAGGTCTCCGCCCCGGCGAATTTTGCCCCGGCAGTGTAGGTGATATAGCCCGGGTCCGGGATGAGAACCAGCTCACCGGGATCCAACAGGGCCTGGGACAGGTGGAAAATGCCTTCTTTTGAGCCGAGCAGGGGTAAAATCTGGCCCTCAGGGTCCAGCTCGGTTTCGTATAGGCGTTTATAGCTGTCCGCCCAGGCCTGGCGCAGCCAGAGCGGCCCCTGGTGAGCCTGGTAGCCGTGCACCTCCGGCCGGGCGGCCGCCTCGCTCAAGGATTGGATGATCGCCGGATCAGGCGGTAAATCGGGCGAACCGATATCCAGGCGAATCACGTCCTGGCCGGCCCGCTGGAGCGCGCGGATGCGGTCGTTCAGCCCGGCGAAGAAATTGACCGGTAAGCGTTGCAGTCGCTGGCTGGTCTTCATGGCTGTTCCTCAGTTTGGTGGATGAACTCTTGCAAGGCCTCCCACATCGCCTGGCGGGGCACCGGCTGGCCGGTCCAGCGCTCCAGGGACAGGGCAGCCTGCTCAACCAGCATGCCCAATCCGTTGGCGGCCTCCAGGCCGGAATGGCGGGCGGCGATCATCAGCGGGGTTTCGGCCGGGTTATAAATCAGGTCGTACACAAACGCCGCCGGCGGCAGCGGCAGTCCTGCCGGCCAGGGGTTGGCATCCAGCAGGGGAGCCATCCCAACCGGGGTGGTATTGACGATCAAATCGACCGGAAGTCCGCCGCGGATCCCGGTGAGCGACAGATAGCCCGCCTGCGGCGGTTCGGCGCCAGGATTCACCCTGGCGAGATCACTGGCCAGGGATTGGGCCTGGGCCAACCGCCGGGCGGCGATCCGTACCTGCCAGCCCTGACCCATCAGCCCGTAGACGACGCTGCGGGCGGAGCCTCCGGCGCCCAGCACCAGCGCTCTGCCGGGACCCTTCACGCCCAGGCGCTGCAAGTCGGCCAGGAAACCGGGGGCGTCGGTATTATCGCCCCACAACCGGCCGGCCTCCCGAAAGATCGTGTTAACCGCTCCGATCCCGGCTGCGGTAGAGGTCAGCCGGTCCAGCAGGGGGACGACAGACGGTTTATGCGGGATGGTGACGTTCAGTCCATCCAGCCCGCTCTGGCGCACCTGCTCCACGAGTTCGGCCAGCTCGGCCTGGCCGTGGGGCAGGGGCTTGACCGGATACAGCCGGTATTCGCCCGCCAGGCCCATCGCCTGCAGGGCAGCCTGGTGAATCGCAGGGGAAAGACTGTGGCCGAGTGGGTAGCCGATTAATCCGAGCTGGTACATTCCGAGGTCGCCTCCAAAGTTACGGAATTATACCGCTTTCCCCACCTGGAAAAGGTATGCCTCCTTTGGGTCTTTGGTATTTTCTGTGATAGTACCCAGATTTAGGGATGTCAGCGTGCGGATGCACGCTGACACCCCTAAATCTGGGACATATCTTAGCATTGCCGAAAGACCCCTCCTTTCGCCACGAAACTTCTCATGTAACTGACTCCGGCTGGGCCACCGCCTGGCGCAGGCTGGCGATGAACGTACCAGCCGCCCGGATAGGATCCTGGCTGTTATCCACGGCGTTGATCAGGGCAGAGCCGACGATCACGCCGTCGGCCAGGCCGGCCACCCGGGCGGCCAAATGCGGCGAGGAGATCCCGAACCCGACCGCCAGGGGCAGGTCGCTGGCAGCCCGCACCCGCTGGATGAAGGCTTGCAATCCCTGGTCCAGTTCCTGGCGGGCGCCGGTCACACCGGTCAGCGAGACGAGGTAAATGAAGCCGGAAGCCTGTCTGGCGGTCAGGGCGATCCGCTCCGGGAGTGGAGGTCGGTGCCAGCAGGTAGATCAGGGCCAGGTTGTGCGTTTGGCAGGCGGCCTGCAGCGCGCCGGCTTCTTCGGGCGGCAGATCGGGGACGATAAACCCGTCTGCCCCGCAGCGGGCGGCCTGTTCGACGAAACGTTCGACCCCGAAGGCCAGGATCGGGTTGTAGTAGCCCATCAGGATCAATGGCTGGTGGACGCCGCGGGCGCGCAGCTCAGCAGTCATCTCCAGGCAGCGCGCCAGGCTGGCGCCCTGCTGTAAGGCGACCTGGGTGGAGTGCTGGATGGTCGGCCCGTCGGCCAGCGGGTCGGAGAATGGCACGCCCAGTTCGATCAGGTCGGCGCCGGATTGGGCGATTTCCGTCAGGATGGCGAGCGACTGTTCCTGGTTCGGGTAGCCAAGCGTGAAATAGGGCATCAGGGCCGAGCGGCCCTGGTTTTTGATTTGTTGGAAAACTGATTGGATGTGGGCAATCCCGTGCATGTTAACCGCCTTGTGATCGCGAATTCGATTGACCTGCCAGTGAACTTCTCGCTACTTAACTTTCAACTGTTGGCAGGAAGGGATGGCGAAAAAGGTGTGCGTGGGGGCGTACGCCCCCACGCACACCTTTTTCGCCAAACAATTCAAAATGGATTTCGTTGCAGGCTTAGGTTGTTAACCCGAGAGCATTCACGACTGTGTCCAGATCCTTGTCGCCGCGGCCGGACAGGTTGACCAGCAGGATCCGGTCCCTGTCCAGAGTGGGCGCCAGCCGGATCGCTTCCGCCACGGCGTGGGCCGATTCGAGCGCCGGCAAGATCCCCTCCAGCCGGGAAAGCAGCTGGAAGGCGTCCAGGGCTTGCTGGTCCTCGGCATAGGTGTACTCGGCCCGCAGCTGGTCGCGCAGCCAGGCGTGCTCGGGGCCGACCGCCGGGTAATCCAGGCCGGCTGAAATGGAATGGGTTGCGGCTACCTGGCCGTCCGCATCCTGGAGCAGGTAGGTATAAGTTCCGTGCAGCACCCCGGGCCGGCCCAACTCGGGATCGGCGAAGCGGGCGGCGTGCTTGCCGGAGGCGATGCCCTGGCCGCCGGCCTCCACGCCGAGCAGGCGCACCGATTCGTCCGGCTGGAAGGCTTTGAACAAGCCGATAGCGTTCGACCCGCCGCCCACGCAGGCGATGCACACGTCCGGCAGCCGCCCTGCCTGGGCCAATATTTGCCGGCGGGCTTCCTGCCCGATGACCGCCTGGAAATCGCGCACCATGCTGGGATACGGGTGCGGACCCAGCGCCGAACCGAGCAGATAATGGGTATCGGCCACGTTGGCGACCCAGTCGCGGATCGCCTCGTTGATGGCGTCCTTCAGGGTGCGGCTGCCGCTGTCCACCGGACGGACCTGGGCCCCCAATAACTGCATGCGCAGCACGTTGGGCTTCTGGCGGGCGATATCGACCGTACCCATGTAGACCACGCATTCCAACCCGAGCAGGGCCGCGGCAGTGGCCGAAGCGACCCCGTGCTGCCCGGCGCCGGTTTCGGCGATCAGGCGGCGTTTGCCCATCCGCTCGGCCAGCAGGGCCTGGCCAAGGGCATTGTTGATCTTATGGGCTCCGGAATGGGCCAGGTCCTCGCGCTTCAGATAGATCTGGGCCCCGCCCAGGTGGTCGCTCAGGCGGCGGGCGTAGGTCAGAGGGGTAGGCCGGCCGACGTAGCTGGTTTGCAGGTCGGCCAGGCGTTCCTGGAATTCGGATGATTGCCCGATCTCCAGGTAAGCGGATTCCAGCTCGGCCAGGGCCGGCATCAGGGTCTCCGGCACGAACTGGCCGCCGTAAGGCCCAAATTTGTGGGCCTGTGGCTGGTTGCCGTTGGTTGACCGGGCGGCTGCGGGTTGGGTTTCAGTCGAGGGGATGGTTATACATGGGCGTACTCCTGTGTTTTCGTTTTTGGGACTGGGCTGGGGTTGGACAGCCTGGCGGCAGGCCTGAGTGAAGGCGGCCAGTTTGCGGGCATCTTTGATCCCTGGGGCCGATTTCGACCCCGGAGGCCACATCCACCCCCCAGGGCCGAACCTGGCGGATGGCCCGGGCGACGTTCTCAGGTTTCAATCCGCCGGCCAGCAGGATCGGACGTTGGGCAGCCAGGCTGGATGCCAGCCCCCAATCGGCCAGGTTCCCGGTGCCGCCGTATTCACCCGGGCGGTATGCGTCCACCAGGTAGGCGGGAGCATCAGATCGAATTGGGTAACGGAGCAGGGCGGCCTGCAGCTCAGCGGGACCGGCTGGCCGTAAGGCCTTGAAAGCGCGCTCGCCCAGCCTTTGCAGAGATTTCAGGGCTTTCGTCGCCGGAAAGTTGAGCCAGATCGAGCCCGCAGCGATCCAGAATAGCCTCGATCTGGCCCGGGGATTGATTGACAAAGACACCGACAGCCTGGAAGGTGTAGCCGCTGGCGCGCAGCTCCTGCACCAGCCGGGCGCAGGCCTCGGCGGTCAGAAAGCGGGGGCTGGGCGGGTAAAAGTTGAAGCCCAGCATATCGGCCCCGGCCTGCAGGGCGGCCAACCCGTCTTCCAGGCGGGTGATCCCGCAAATCTTGACGCTGATAGTCTTCATGCCCGCACCTGGATCAGGTTTTGGATGGCTGCCAGGATGTCCGGGGCGGTGACCAGCGCCTCCCCGATCAGCATGGCATCGACGCCTGCCTGTCTCAGCCGGTCGACGTCTTCGGGGGTGTGCAGGCCGCTCTCCGAGACCAGGCAGACCTCATCCGGCACCTCAGTCATCAATTCCAGGGTGGTTTCCAGGCGGACCGAGAAATCGGTCAGGTCGCGGTTGTTGATCCCTAACAGCTCAGGCCCGACCGCCAGCGCCTGGTCCAGTTCCGCCCGGTTGTGGACTTCCACCAGGGCGGCCATACCCAGCGAGCGGCACAGGGCGTGCAATTCCGCCAGGCTGGCCGCTGTCCAGATAAGCGGCGATCAGCAGGATGGCGTCCGCCCCGGCCGCCCGGGCCTCGTAGACCTGGTACGGATCGCAGATAAAGTCCTTGCGCAGCAGCGGCAGGCGCGGCGGATGGGCTGCAAACCGATTCGCGATCTGGCGCAGGTATTCCAGGTCGCCCTGGAAGTAACGCCGGTCGGTCAGCACGCTGATCGCGGCCGCGCCACCCCGTCGGTAGGTTTCGGCCAGCAGCAGGGGATCGAATTCGGCCTTGAAACGCCCCCGGGAGGGCGAGGCGCACTTGACTTCGGCGATCAAGGCCGGGGCGGGATGGCTCCGCAAGGCGGCCACGAAGTCCAATGCCGGCGGGACCGCTGCAGCCTGCTCGGCCAGCTGGCGCAGCGGGTGGGCCTGTTTGCTGGCCGCGATCTCGGTCTGTTTATGGGCGAAGATTTCTGCTAAAACGCTCATGGGCCTGTCCAAATGGTGCTCAATGCAGGAGGGCCGCTTGGGCCTGGCCCAGGGACTGGGAGAATACCGCCAGGGCATCCAGTTTTTCCAGGGCTGCGCCGCTGTCCAGGGATTGGCCGGCCTGCTCCAGCGCCCGGCTGAAATCTCCATCCTGGGTCGCCATGGCGGCGGCGGCGTTGAGCAGCACGACGTCCCGGCGCGGGCTGTCATCTTTACCCGACAGCAGATTGCGTAACATGCGGGCGTTCAGGGCCGGCTCGCCGCCCTGCAGCTCGTCTTTTTGGACCCGCCGCAGTCCGTAATCACCGGCGTCGAGCACGAAGGTATCGACCTTGCCGTTGTGCAGGTGGCTGACCCGGTTGGGCCCGCTGGTGGTCAGTTCGTCCAGCCCGCCGTAGCCATGCACGACATACGCGGCTGTGCCGCCCAGTTCGCCCAGGACTTCGGCCAGGGAGTGGGTCAGCTCACCGTCGTAGACCCCGATCAACTGGTGGGTGGCCCCGGCCGGGTTGGTCAGCGGGCCGAGCAGGTTGAAGATGGTGCGCTGCCCGAGCTCACGGCGCGGCCCGATGGCGTGTTTCATGGCCGGATGGAATTTGGGGGCGAACAGGAAACCGATCCCGACCTGTTCGATGCACTGGGCGACCTGAGCGGGGGTCAGGTCCAGGTTGACGCCCAGCGCGCCCAGCACGTCGGCGCTGCCGCAGCGGGAGGAGGCCGCCCGGTTGCCGTGCTTGGCGACCTTGCGCCCGGCTCCGGCCAGCACGAAGGCGGCTGCGGTTGAGATGTTGAAGGTGTGGGCGCCATCCCCACCGGTCCCGGCGGTGTCCAGCAGCGGATCGCCATTGATCTCCAGGTGGATTGGGCTGGCCTGGGCCCGCATCGCCCGGGCGCTGCCGGTGATCTCTGCGACGCTTTCCCCTTTCATCCGCATTCCAACCAGGTAGGCTCCGATCTGGGCCTGAGTGGCCTGGCCGGTCATGATGATCTGCATGGCCTCTTCCGCTTCCTGGGCGCTCAGGTTGTGGAAATTCATCACTTTGGCGATATATGGTTTTAACATGTCAGTCTCCTTTATGATCTTGGTAATCTCGCTATTTGTCGCTCACCTGCCGGAAAAAATGGCGAAAAAGGTGTGCGTGGGGGGCGCATGCGCCCCCCACGCACACCTTTTTCGCCTTAATCTATCGAGCAGGCAAGATCAATACGAACTTTATAGAGGTCATCATTTTGTGACACTCATCCAGCTCAGGCGGCCAGAACCTGGCTGGTTGGCTGGCCGGCCGGCACCGGCAGTTCCAGAAAATTGCGCAGGATCTGCTTGCCGGAGGTGGTCAGGATCGATTCGGGGTGGAACTGGACCCCGTGGATCGGGTATGTGCGGTGGCGGATGCCCATCAGTTCGCCCTCCTTGGTGAAGGCGGTCGCTTCGAGCTCGGCCGGCAGCGGTTCGGCCACGATCAGCGAATGGTAGCGGGTGGCTTCGAATGGGCTGGGCAGGCCTCTGAACAGGGGATCTTCGTAATGGTAGATGGGAGAGGTCTTACCGTGCATCAAGCGCGGCGCCCGCACGACCAGCCCGCCAAAGACCTCACCGATGCACTGGTGGCCCAGGCAAACGCCCAGGATGGGGATCTGGGGGCCAAGCTGGCGGATGACTTCCTTGGAGATCCCGGCCTCGGAGGGATCTCCCGGACCCGGGGAGATGATGATGCGTTCGGGTTCCAGTTTGGCGATTTCCTGCGGCTGGATGGCATCATTGCGGAACACCTGGATCTCTCCGGTGAGTTCGCCCAGGTATTGGACCAGGTTGTAGGTAAACGAGTCGTAATTATCAATCACAACGATCATAGCTTCGCTCCTATTGGCCAGACGGATACTGGTTTTCTGCCATTTCGACGGCCACAGCCAGGGCCCGGGCCTTGTTGAGGGTTTCCTGGTATTCGCGCTGCGGGTCCGAGTTGGCCACGATCCCGGCCCCGGCCTGGATACTGACGGTCTCGCCCTGCTGGATCAGGGTGCGGATGGTGATGCAGGTGTCCATCGAGCCGTCGTAAGAAAAATAGCCGACTGCGCCGGCGTACGGGCCGCGCGGTTCGCCTTCCAGGTCGCGGATGATCTGCATGGCCCGGATCTTGGGGGCCCCGCTGACCGTACCGGCGGGGAAGGTGGCCCGCATCAGATCGAAGGCGTCCAGCTCGGGTCGCAGCTGGCCTTCTACCTGAGAGACGATATGCATCACGTGGGAATAATGCTCCACCTGCATCATCTCGGGGGTATGGACGCTGCCGTAATGGCACACCCGGCCCAGGTCATTGCGGGCCAGGTCGATCAGCATGACGTGCTCGGCCCGCTCCTTTGGATCGGCCATCAGCTCGTTTTCCAGGTGGGCATCCTCGGCTTCGGATTGGCCGCGCCGCCGGGTGCCGGCGATCGGGCGGACGGTGGCCGTTCGTCCTTCCAGCCGGACGTGCATCTCGGGGAGGCTCCGATCATGCTCAAAGGCGCCGGGCCTGCCAGGCGGTCGAAATCAAAATAATACATATAGGGAGAGGGGTTGAGCCGCCGGAGCGCCCGGTAGATGTTGAACGGCTCGGCCTGGGTCTGGCGGCTGAGGCGCTGGGACAGGACCACCTGGAAGATATCCCCGGCGGCGATGTGTTCTTTGGCTTCCAACACCATCTGCTCGAATTCCGCCTGGCTTTTATTGGAGCGCAAACTTGGCTGTCCATTGTGACTAACGACCGGTCCGGCTTGGGCCGGTAGGGGCGCTTGCAGGCGGAGCTCGATCTCATCCAGGCGGGTTTCGGCCGCCTGGATGGCAGCCTCCGGATCCCCGTTGAGGTGGGCGTTGGCGATCAGCACCAGCTGTCCGAAGGCGTGGTCGAAGGCCACCAGGGTATCCGCCAGCAGAAAGATCGCCTCGGGCAGGTCCGGATGCGGCTGCAAGCGGGTGCTGGGTTCAAACTGGCGGACGAGGTCAAAACTCAGGTAGCCGACCAGGCCTCCGGCGAAACGCGGCAGGCCGCTGGTGGGTTGGGGGTGGTAGGCGCTTAACTGCTCCCGCAGGTAATCCAGGGCGTCCTGGCCGGCGGGCAGCGCCTGGCGCTGGATGTGGTTCAATTCAGGTTGGTTGGGATGGGAATGCCGCTCGAACTGGTTGTCGCGCAGCAGGAAAGCCTGGCCGGGCTGGACCCCGATGAAAGAATAGCGGGCCAGCTGTTCTCCCCCGGTGATGCTTTCCAGCAGGAAGGACGGCCCCTGGCCGGCCAGTTTGAGGTAAACCGAGACCGGGGTCTCAAGATCGGCGGGCAGCCGGCGGATCACCGGCACCAGATTGCAGGCGATTGCGGGTAGAGCTGCTTGTTGGCTGGCCTGGATCAGCATAAAAACCTCCGTAAGTGGGTTATGCCGGGCCTGGGATTTGGCCGGGCAAATTGCCGGGAAATAAAAAATCCTCTCCGTCCGTAGGGACGGGAGAGGAATCCCGTGGTGCCACCCAACTTAGGTTGGTTTCTTCTCCAGAAAAACAAAAACCCGCCGGTGATACGACGGGAAGAGAAAGCCAGCCTCACTTATGGGGTACGGCGGTGCTGTTTAGCGCAGCAACGCTTATACCCTTTGCCCTGATAACGGTGGCAGCTCCGGCACAGGCTAATGGATGCGATCCAGATCGATCGTTCGCCTTGCAGCTCTGAGGACCATTCTTCATCGGCGTCCGGGCAGGGATTTCACCGGGCCCCTGCTCTCTGGGCCAGCGTTTCGATGCGTACTCTTCCTCTTCACAGCTTGTGATGTTTAATTAGGCAGTTTATATCAGATTTAGAGACGGATGTCAAGTTAACCCATCGGATATTCAGGACTTTAACAAAGTCGATCGTCTTTCCGCCAACAAAGCCCGAAAAGAAACTATGTGGGGTGTGATGGGCGGTTTAGCCGCCCATCACGCCCCACATTTCTCTTTCTTGTTAAAGCCCTGATAGTATATTCGAGTCTCGCAAAGACACCTCACAGACTGTCTTTGCGAGCCGCGTTCTGTGCGACGAAGCAATCTGCGTCATCAAGCCGCGAATTCCGGTTAGGATGATTGCCTGGCCGTAGAGTTCAAAGGATGCCAAGGATCGGCTAGCAACGATACCCCCTAACAGAAGCAGTTGATCAGGAGCGACTCGGGTTGGGTTTAATGGCCCGGGTGGCGATGAATAAGGACGTATATTTCGAAAGCGGCTCGTCCGGATGGATGTCTTCATAGAATCCGGCGATCAGAAAACCGGCCTCGATCTGCCCGCCGATCTGGTCCTGCAGGCTATGGCCGAATTCGAGCGCCAGGCCTTCTTCCCGGTAGCGCCGGCGGGTCGCCTCGTCCGGGCTGGTCAGGTCCGAGTAGGGCAGGGCATATTTCACCTGGTACGTGCCTGCCTCGGCCAGTTCCATATCGAACAGATACAGGACCGGATTGGTGAACCCGGCCAGCAAAGCCCCGCCCGGTCTCAGCACCCGGAAGGCCTCCCGCCAGACCGGCAGAACGTTTGGCACGAACACATTGGAGACCGGATGGAAGATCAGATCGAAGGTTTCGTCCGGGAAAGCAGACAGGTCGGCCATATCGCCTTCAACCGTGGTCAGCGCCAGGCCGTCGCGCTCGGCCACCATCCGATCCTGCGCCAGCTGGCGGGGAGAATAATCGTAAACCGTCACGTTGGCCCCGGCAGCCGCCAGGATAGGCCCTTGCTGTCCGCCCCCGGACGCCAGGCAAAGCACATCCACCCCGCTTAATGCCGGGAACCAGCTCTTCGGCACCGGGATGGTTGGGGTCAGGACGATCTCCCAATCCCCGTTGCGGGCGGCTGCGACCTGTTCCGATGTGACCGGTATCGTCCAGGGGTTGCCCTGTTCGACATTCTTATCCCAGACCTTGCGATTGTAGTTCAGTACATTCATACCTGTGCCTCGTTATGGGTGCGTGGTTTGACAATGTCATTGTTATCCGTAGATCTTTTTAGGGTATGGGGCGGCCCGCGGCCTGCGCCATACCCTAAAAAAGGATGATTTCGTTAACGATGTAGCCAACAAATGGGTTAATTATTCGGATTTTCTAAAGACTCATCGTAGAGTGGGCGGTGTTCCTCGAACTGTTCCGGCTCGTCGGACGCTTTCAGGCGGCCCGGATCGGCGTAGTTGTAGCGTAGGGCCTGCGGGCTGCTGTCATCTTCCACTTCCCAGGGGGGCAGATCGGACAGCTTACGGTAAAGATAGCCCCCAACGACTTTCGCCGTGGCGATCCCCGGCACGATCAACAGGGCGCCTAACAGGCCGCTGACAGCCAGGGCCCCGGTCAGGCCGATGAAAACCAGCGCCGGATGCAGTTTGAGCGATTCGCCCATCAGCCAGGGGCGCAGCCACAGGTTGTCGAGCTGCTGGACGGCAGTATATAACAGCACCAGCAGCAGGATAAAGCCCAGAGGTGAAAAGGCCAGCAAACCGGCCCGGAACATCCAGATGATCCCCAGGGTGCCCAGGATCATCAACCCCCCCAGCACCACGAAAATCAGCAGCTGGACTTTCAGGAACAGCCGCCAGACGGCGTCGACCTCGTCGATCAGGCGGTCGATTTCGGCTTTATAGGCTAACGGTACATACCTGAGCAGCAAGGATTTGAGCTCCGGCCCATCGCGCAGCAGGTAAAACATGGTAATCAGGATCAGCAGGACCCATAACAGGTTCTTGGTCAAACTGGAGAGCATGTTGAGCGAGCCGCCCGGCAGGCTGGCCAGGGCATTGCTGAAGGCCTGCTCGGTGTTGGCGATCAGGGTCTGGGGATTGATCTGGAAACCGAAGATCAGAAAAGATTGGGTGGCCCGTTCCCGCAGTGCGAACAGGGCAGTGCTCAGTTCAGCGCTTAATCGGTCAAACTGGCTGACGGCCAGGGTGCCGGCGGCCGCCGGGATGCTGGCGACCAGCAGCACAAAGACCAGGAAGACGAGGGCGGTGGCCAGTTTATGGTTCAGGCGCGTGCGCCGCTCCAGCCATTGGACCAGCGGGTACAACAGGTAAGCCAGCAGGGCTGCGATCATCAGGGACTCGAACATGGCGCTGGCTTTGACCATCAGCCAGATGCCGGCCAGGATGATGGCGCTGATGACCATGATGCGGGTGGATGTAGACCAGGTATTATTCATTGCAAGCTTAGTTTACTTACGGCAATATCTTGTGTCAATAGGCATATTTTGGATAATTTTAGCGAAATACGAGGCCGGCGTGAGCATTTGCTCACGCCGGCCTCGTATTTCGCCATATTATCAGCTAGATAAGTTCTAGTTTGGCTCCTAAGCTGGCCAGCACTTCGGCAAATTCCGGGAAGGATTCGGCCACCATCTCGGCCCCCTCGACCTGGACCGGGGCGCGGCTGACCAGCCCGGCCAGCGCCAGGGCCATCGCCAGGCGGTGATCGCCGTGGGCTTCAACCCGGCCGCCGGCTAGCTCGCCGCCGGCGATCGTAAACCCATCCGGGGTCTCCCGGGCGGCAACGCCCAGAGAGCGCAATTCTCCACACAACGCCGAAATGCGATCGCTCTCCTTGTGGCGAAGCTCCTCCGCCTCGGAAACCACGGTCGTGCCCCGGGCGCAGGCGGCGGCGATCGCGAAGGCCGGGAACTCGTCGATCATGCGCACCACCAGCGGGCCGGAAACCCGGGTGGCCTGCAGCGGCCCGCCGCGGATGATCAGGTCGCCGGCCGGCTCGCCGAAGCGGCGGGTCTCGGCCGCGATCTCGATCCGGGCGCCCATCGCCCGCAGCGCGTCCAGCAGGCCGGTGCGGGTGGGGTTGAGACCCACATTCGGCAGGCGCACTTCCGAGCCCGGGGTGATCAGGGCCGCCACGATCAGAAAAGCCGCCGAAGAAATATCGCCCGGCAATACGCCTCGGATCGGGGCGAGCTGCAGGCTTTGGGGCGGCGTCATGCAGGTCTGGTAGAAGCTGCGCCCTCCAGACTGGATGCGGCTGCTTTCAACCGGGATGCCCCAATTTTCGAACATGCGCTCGGTGTGATCCCGGGAGGGTCCGGGCTCGTGCAGGCTGGTCTGGCCTTCGGCCGCCAGGGCCGCCAGCAGCAGGCAGGACTTGACCTGGGCGCTGGCCACCGGCAGTTCGTAATCCAGGGCCCGCAGGGGCTTATCAGGACGGCGGGCTTCCAGCTGCAGGGGCGCAGTCCCGGAGGGGGTGGCCTGGATGGGGACGCCCATGCGCTGCAAAGGTTCGACGATCCGGTCCATCGGGCGACGGCGCAAACCGGGAGAGCCATCCAACACCGCCGGGATGCCGGCAGCAGCCAGGGCTCCGGCCAGCAGGCGCAGGGTGGTGGCCGAGTTGCCACAGTCGATCGGGGTGGTGGGAGCCTGCCAGGCGCGCAGGCCCGGGCTGGTCACGGTCAGGGTGCTGCCGTCCAATCCCCAGGGGACCTGCAGGGCAGTCAAGGCGTGCAGCATAGCCCGGGTTACCCCGGCAACCAGAAAATTCTCCACCACGCTTTGCCCCTGGGCCATGGCGGCGAACAGGGCCGCCCGGTGGGAGAGGGATTTATCGCCCGGCAGGGTATAGCTGCCCCGCAGCGGCTGACCGGCCCGGACCGTCAGGGTTTTAGCGGCCGCACTCATACGGAAGGTTTGCCATCCCGGGCCGATTCGAGCGCCTGGCGCCATTCACCGGCGTGCAGAATCTGCTCCTGCAAGCAGGCGCGGTCGCCATCCCGGACGGCGGCCTCCAGGCTGTCTAATTGGCTGCGCAGGCGAGTCAAAGCTGCGAGCACGTTGGCCTGGTTGGTGGTCAGGATATCCAGCATCATGGTGGCCGATGAACCGGCCAGGCGGGTGGCGCTGCGAAAACCGGGCCCGATCATCGGGGCGCAATCCTCGGGAGTCGCCAGGGTCAGGGCTACAGAGGCTAAATACGGCAGATGACTGGTGGCAGCCGTCCAGCGGTCGTGGGTTTCGGGCTCGAGCCACAGTGCCTGGGCGCCGACCGCCCGGGCCAACTGGGCTGCGATCCCCCGGGCGCGCTCGCTGGTGCGCGCCAGGGGCGTGAATGCGAACGGCGCACCCTGGTACAGGTTGGCGGCGGCATTTTGCAGCCCGGAGGTCTCTTTGCCGCACATCGGATGGCCGCCGACCGGCTCGAAATCGCTCCGGCAGACGCTCCAGAGCCTGGCAGATCTCGGCCTTGGTCGAACCCAAATCGATGACTACCGGCGAACCGGGGTGCAGTTCAGGCAACCGCGGGATGAGCTCCAGGATGGCATTGACCGGGGCGGCCAGGATGATCACATCGGCTTCCGGCAGGATTTCCGCCGGATCGGCCGACAATTTCCGGGCGAAGTGGCGGCGATGGGCCAGCGCCAGGGTATCCGGATCCGGGTCGACCCCCAGCAAGGCGGCGCAGTGATCGCGCAGGGCCAGCGCCAGGGACCCGCCCATCAGGCCGAGGCCCACGATCGCCACGCGGGAGGAGAGCAGAAACTTGGAGTGCGGCATAGGGTTGGGCAACTTTCCTTTTCAAATAGTTGGCGCGGATTAACCTTGAAAAGTTCACATTCTGAGGTAGATCCCAATTGTCAGGGTGTGCGGGGAGGCTTCCCGTCGCACATCCTAAGAATTGGTTCATCCCTTTTGAAGGATTTACACTGCAGGCACCGGCTGGCGGGTGGGCACCGGGGCGACCTTGCGGCCGATCGCCAGGGCGATCGCCCTGGCCTGGCGGACCAGCTCGGCGTAGCGCTCCGGTTTCAAGGACTGGCCGCCATCCGACAGCGCCATCTCGGGTTCCGGGTGAACTTCGACGATCAACCCGTCCGCTCCGGCTGCCACCCCGGCCCGGGCGACGGCGTTGACATACTGCCAGTGACCGGTGCTGTGGCTGGGATCGAGCACGACCGGCAGGTGGGTCAGGGCTTTGAGCACCGGGATGGCGTTGATGTCGGTGGTGTTACGGGTGGCGGTTTCGTAAGTGCGGATGCCGCGCTCGCACAGGATCACGCGGCGGTTGCCGTGTGAGAGGATATATTCGGCCGCCATCAGCAGCTCTTCGATCGTAGCGCTGATGCCGCGCTTGAGCAGTACGGTATGCTGGCTCTCACCGACCGCGTGCAGCAGAGCGTAATTCTGCATGTTGCGGGCCCCGACCTGGAGCACGTCGGCGTAACGGGTGATCAGCGGGATCTGCTCGGGCGCCATCACTTCCGTCACGATCGGCATACCGGTCACTTCACGGGCTTCCGCCAGCAGCTCGAGACCCTCTTCGCCCAGGCCCTGGAAGGAGTAGGGCGAGGTGCGCGGCTTGTAAGCGCCGCCGCGCAGGGCGTGGGCGCCAGCTTCCCGGACGGCCTGGGCAGTCTCCAGCAGTTGGCTGCGGCTCTCGACCGAACAGGGCCCGGCGATCATCACAATCTCATCGCCTCCAATCTGAACGCCGTCCAGAGGAAAGACCGAGTTTTCCGGCCGGAACTCGCGCGAGGCCAGCTTATAAGGCGGGGAGATCGGCACAACCCGATCGACGCCCGGCATCTGGATAAACTGGTCACGCACGACCGGCCGACCGTCGCCAACCGCGCCGATCACCGTGCGTTCTTCACCGCGGGACAGGTGAGCCCGTAAACCGTATTCTTCCACCCGTTCGACGACTGCCGCGATTTGATCCTGGCTGGCTTCGGTACGCATAATAATCATCATGATGGTCTTCTCCTCTGAAACTCGTAAAAAATAATGGATTCTTTGAATTTCATAACGCCTAACGCGAATCAGTTGCTTGCATCAAATCCGCCACGCTTTGGTCGGGTCGCAGGACGGCGGCGGCGCCGAGATAAACGTGGCGGATGGCTCCCTGGGGGAGCTCGGTATTCCAGTGCAGCAGCACACGAATGGTACGCGGCAGGCTGCCTGGAACAGGGATCTCACGGGCGCACATCAGAGGCACATCGGTCCAACCCAGCTGGCGGGCGGCCAGGGCCGGATGGATGGCCGCCAGGTCATCGGTCACGGTGAAGAACACCGATCCAATCGCTTCAGTTTCCAGCTCTGGGTTGGCGGCCAGGATGGCCTGCAGCAGCTCTCGGGTGGCTGCCAGAATATCTTCGGGGGTATCGGCTGGGCTGGTGACTGCGCCGCGAATTCCACGGATGGTCATCAAAGGACTCCTGATATTCGGTCTCATTTGGATGAACAAAAAAACGCGAGGCCGTTGGCCTCGCGTTCTTGGGTTCGATCAAATTGCTTTCTTGCCCGGTTAAGCACCACCAACGGCGACCTTCGTATGGCAGCCGTAAAAATAATACCAGGCAAAAAAGCGGACGGATTTCATCGGGTGATTAACCTTAAGTTCAAATTGGTGTAACTTGGTGGGATTTTACTCTTGCAACCAGGATCTGTCAAGCACAACCGGTCAGAATAGTGCACAAAAACGGCCCCGGTTTTTTTGTAGGAAATGTGCATTGACGCACCCTGGTTGGCCCTGTACACTATGCAGGTTATGATCGTTGAATTGCTTCCCCTGGCCCGCGCTCGTCGTCAGCACCTGACTTCCCCTTTGGAAGGGCGGGTATTTGTGCGTTAGGCAAGAAGCAGTGCCGCGTACAGAATTGGATGATCGAGCCCTCCTTCCCGGAGGGCTTTTTTTGTACTTGTAAAACTTGGCCTATGCCCGGTGCATAAGCGAAATGGGAATGCGTGGGGGCGTACGCCCCCACGCATTCCCATTTCGCTCCCGTTCGGGCGTTGGCTGAGCAATTAATTCGAATCAATTGAAAACAACCTTGGAGGCTTTGAATATGATTAAACCGAAAGATAAATCGGTCAAGAAAGTGGTCCTGGCGTATTCCGGCGGGCTGGACACCTCGGTCATCGTGCCCTGGCTGAAGGAAAATTATGGCTGCGAGGTGGTTTGTTTCACCGCTGACGTTGGCCAGGTGGAAGAGCTGGATGGGCTTGAAGAGAAGGCCATTCGCAGCGGGGCCAGCGCCCTGATCGTCCACGATATGCGCGAGGAGTTCGTGGAGGAATACATCTTCCCGGTGATGCGCGCCGGGGCGGTGTACGAGCGCAAGTACCTGCTGGGCACCTCGATGGCCCGCCCGTTGATTGCCAAGCACCAGGTGGAAGTGGCTCACGAGGTCGGCGCGGACGCGGTCGCCCACGGCGCCACCGGCAAAGGCAACGACCAGGTTCGCTTTGAATTGACTTTCACTGCCCTCGATCCTCGCCTGAAGGTGATCGCGCCCTGGCGGGAATGGGATATCCGCTCGCGTGAAGACGCCATCGCCTATGCCAATGCCCACAACGTACCCGTCACCGCCACGACCAAATCGATTTTCAGCCGGGACCGCAATCTGTGGCACCTCTCGCACGAAGGCGGTCCGCTGGAAAACCCCTGGCTCGAGCCGCCCGAGAGCATGTACCTGCTGAGCGCTGCTCCGGAGAACACCCCGGATGAGCCCGAATACGTTGAGATCGAATTCGAATCGGGCCTGCCATTGTCGGTTAACGGCGAAAAGCTCTCTCCGGCCAGGCTGGTCGAAAAACTGAATGCCATCGGCGGCGCTTACGGGATCGGCCGGGTGGATATGGTCGAAGGCCGGCTGGTGGGGATGAAATCCCACGGCGTGTATGAGACCCCGGGCGGGACAATCCTTCTGGCCGCCCACCGCGAGCTCGAATCGCTGGTCCTGGACCGGGAAACGATCCAGTTCAAAGACATGCTGGCCTTGAAATACGCCGAAGTGGTGTACAACGGTATGTGGTTCACGCCGCTGCGGGAGGCCATGGACGCCTTTGTGGACAGCACCCAGGGTCCGGTCACCGGGGCGGTGCGCCTGAAACTGTACAAAGGCAACATCATCCCGGTGGGCCGCCAGAGTCCCTTCAGCCTGTACCGGGAAGACTTCGCCACCTTTGGTCAGGAGGACGTTTACGACCAGTCGGACGCGGAGGGATTCATCCACCTGTACGGCCTGCCGCTTCAGGTGCGGGCCTTGAACGGCCTGCCGGTGTCTGGGCTGAAGATGTCCAAACCGGATTATTCCCGCTTCAAACGCGACTGATAGGAGCCTACCAATGACGATGTGGGGCGGCCGTTTCACCCAAAAACTGGATCCGGCGGCCTGGGCGCTGAACGCTTCGATCGAATTCGACCGGCGCCTGGGGCCTCAGGACGTGCGCGGCAGCCTGGCCTGGGCGCAGGCTTTGCAGCAAGCCGGGGTGCTGAGCGTTGCCGAACACGCCAGCCTGCAGGCAGGCTTGCAACAAGTCGGGCAGGAGATCGCGGCCGGGACGTTCAGCCTCGACCCCGGGGATGAGGATATCCACAGCGCGGTCGAGCGCCGGCTGGGCGAGCTGATCGGGCCGCTGGCCGGTAAGCTCCACACCGGGCGCAGCCGCAACGACCAGGTCGCCACCGACCTGCGGTTGTGGCTGCTGGATAACCTGCCGGCCCTGGAGCGGGCTTTGCAGGACCTGTCGGCCGCTTTGGTCGAGCGGGCCGAGGCGGCTGGCGAGGGCTTGATGCCGGGGTACACCCACCTGCAGCGGGCCCAGCCCGTGCTCCAGGCCCACTGGTGGCTGTCCCACTTCTGGCCGCTGCAGCGCGACCGGCAGCGTCTGGCCGAGATCGCTGGCCGGACGGCGGTCTCGCCGCTCGGGTCGGGAGCGCTTTCAGGCACACCCTTTCCCATCGATCGCCAGGCTCTGGCGGTTGCCCTGGGCTTTAACCAGGCCAGCCCCAACAGCATGGACGCCGTCTCGGACCGCGATTTCGTGGCCGAATTTCTGTTCTGGGCGGCCCTGGCAGGCGTCCATCTCAGCAAGCTGGCCGAGCAGATGGTCTTGTTCAGTTCGGCTGAGTTCGGCTATTTCGAGCTTTCGGATGCCTATGCCACCGGGTCGAGCCTGATGCCCCAGAAAAAGAACCCGGATATTTTCGAGCTCACCCGCGGCAAGTCGGGCGCTTTGATCGGCGCGCTGACCGGGATGCTGGCGACCCTTAAGGGATTGCCATCCACCTACGATAAGGACCTGCAGGAAGATAAACTGCCCCTGTTTAGGGCTTACGACACCCTGGCTAGCCTGCTGCCGGTGCTGGCCGGCGCGCTGCGCAGCCTCACGCCCCGTCCGGAACGGATGCGCCAGGGCCTGGACGCAGCCATGCTGGCTACCGAACTGGCGGATTACCTGGTGGCGAAGGAGGTGCCCTTCCGGGAAGCGCATGCCCTGGCAGGCAAGGCCGTTCAGGCCGCCTCCCAACGTGGGCTGGCCCTGGACAGGCTGCCCTTGAGCGTTTTTCAGGAACTGCATCCCGCCTTCCGGGAAAACGTGTATGCCGTGTTTGATCCGGCCGCCAGCGCAGCCCGGCGGAACGTGACCGGCGGGACTGCCCCTCAGGCGGTTCAGGCCCAGCTGGAACAGGCGCGACAGCATGTCAGCCAATCCGGCAATATATAAAGATACCCAAATTTAGATGGGTGTGGCGGGCAGCCGCCCGCCACACCATTCTAAATGGTTCTTTCGCTAAATACCTTTAGGAAAAAGAGTAAATGTAATGTTCATTTTTGTGCGGCGAAGCCGCACAAAAATGAACATTACAATCACTTTTCAAAGTAAAAGGACTTAGCGAAAATACCACTAAATTTGGGAGATTTCTTCGAATGAGACATTGGCAAAGTAGTTGCGAATTATCAACAGAACAAAGGAGATACGATCGTGTACCAATTTACCTGCCCTGAATGTGATGCTGAATTTGAACTTGGCGCGGATACCGAAGTCAACGAGATTGTGGTTTGCCCTGATTGCGCCGTGGACCTGGAAGTGACCAGCCTCGATCCCGCTACGGTGGAGCTGGCCCCGATGGAAGCTGAAGACTGGGGCGAATAATCCCGGATGAGAAAACGTTATCGCATCGGTGTTTTATACTCGCGGGTCCGGGTGGAGGAGAAATGGATCTTCGCCGCCCTGGAACGGCGCGGCGTCGACTACGAGCGCCTGGATGACCGGCGGGTGTTTTACGACCTGGACAAGCCCGAACCCTGGCAGCAGTACGACGCCATCCTGGAACGCAGCATCAGCTACAACGCCGGCCTGTACGCCCTGCGGATCCTGAACGCCTGGGGCATCCCGACCGTCAATACCGCCTCGGTAGCGGAAGCCTGCGGCGATAAGCTGACAACCAGCGCGGCACTGGCAAAAGTGAGCCTCCCCCAACCGCACAATGTGGTGGCTTTCACGCCCGAGTCGGCCCTGGAGGCGATCGAGAGTATGGGCTACCCGGTGGTGCTCAAACCGGTGGTGGGCTCCTGGGGGCGCCTGCTGGCCAAGGTCAACGACCGGGATGCGGCCGAAGCGATCCTGGAACACAAGGCGGTGCTGGGCTCGGTCCAGCACTCGGTCTTCTACATCCAGGAGTTTATCCGCAAGCCGGGCCGGGATATCCGGGTCTTTGTGATCGGCGAGCGGGCGGTGACTGCCATCTACCGCAAGTCGCCCCATTGGATCACCAATACCGCCCGCGGCGGTGAGGGCGAATTGTGCCAGCTGACCCCTGAGCTGGAGGATATTTGCGTGCGGGCGGCCCAGGCGGTCGGTGGGGGGGTGCTGGCGGTGGATATCATCGAGCATCCCGAGCGCGGCTATCTGGTCAATGAGATCAACCACACCATGGAATTCCACACCCTGCAGCCCATCACCGGCATCGATATCGCCGATATGATCGTCGAGTATGCGGTGCAGGTGGCCAGCGGGCCAGGAGGCGGAAAATGATCCGGGCGGCCATCATCGGCGGGTCGGGCTATACCGGCGGCGAGCTGCTGCGCCTGCTGGGCGATCATCCCGAAGTGGAAGTCGCCCAGGTTACCTCGCGCTCTCACCTGGGCGAGTACGTTTACCAGGTCCATCCCAACCTGCGCAAGCGCAGCGCGTTAAAGTTCAGCGACCCGGAAGCGATCGAGCCGGTCGAGGTGCTGTTTCTGGCGCTGCCGCACGGCCAGGCTCAGCATCGCATCGAAACGTATGCCGGCCTGGCGGAATACATCATCGACCTGTCGGCTGATTTCCGGCTGCGCGATCCGGGGCTGTATCAGCAATGGTACGGCCAGCCCCACGCTGCGCCGGCCTGGCTGGAGCGGTTCGTTTACGGCCTGCCCGAACTGCACCGGGAAGAGCTGAAAAGCGCCCATTACGTCTCCGGCGTGGGCTGCAACGCTACCGCCAGCATCCTGGCGCTCTTGCCCCTGGTCCAGGCCGGCCTGCTGGCTGAAAACAGCCCGGTGATCCTCGAGATCAAGGTCGGCTCGTCCGAGGGCGGGGCGGAGGGCAATCCCGGTTCCCACCACCCGGAGCGCAGTAACGTGATCCGGACTTTCTCGCCCTTTGGCCACCGCCACACCGCCGAGGTGATTCAGGAACTGGGCCTGCAGAACCTGTCCCTGACGATGACTTCCGTGGACCTGGTGCGCGGCGCCCTGGCGACCGCTCATGGCCAGTTAAAGGCAGGCGCCACAACCAAGGACCTGTGGAAAGCTTACCGGCCCCTGGTTAAAGCCAACCCGTTTTTGCGGCTGGTCAAGGAGCAGCGCGGGGTTTACCGCGTGCCGGAACCGAAGATCCTGGCGGGTTCAAATTACGCCGACCTGGGATTCGACCTGGACGAGTCCAGCGGCCACGTGGTGGCGATGTGCGCCATCGATAACCTGATGAAAGGGGCCTCCGGTTCAGCCGTCCAGTGCATGAATTTGATGCTGGGTTTCGACGAAAGCCTGGGACTGGAATTCCCCGGCCTGCACCCGATTTAAAGGCGATCCGGTGAACGGGGCGTATGGGTGGAATACAACCTTGCACGGCTTGTTCGGATGAATTGATTATCAAGATTGTTGGCGCATATATCATTCGGAAATGAACTTGCAATTGACACTCAGCAGGCATCCTGAGTGGAAGGAGGCGTTCTTTGCCGACTGTAATCGTGCTCTTTACGATCAATCGAAGGATGACCGGGTTGTGCCGAGAAACCACCCTTCGATTGCGGGCCGTGAAGTGCACGGCACGGCAGGCATAGTGCGCCTGCCTCGCTCCACTCAGGGTGCCTGGTCGCAGGGTGCTTCGCTAAACAGAGTGATAGTTTCGTAAGAGAAAGGCGAGCAGAGGTAGGCATGATTAATTCCATACCTATTATTGTTGTAAAGTTGGGCGGCACGGAAGGGGTCGATTTTAAGGCCATTTGCGAGGATGTGGTCGCCCTCGAGAAAAAAGATTACCGGTTGGTGCTGGTGCACGGCGGTTCGGCGGAGGCCAATCAGCTGGGCGAGGCGCTGGCTTACCCGCCGCGCTTCATCACCTCGCCCTCGGGTTTCACATCCCGTTACACGGACCGGCGCACCCTGGAGATCTTCAGTATGGCGGTCAACGGCAAAATTAACACCCTGCTGGTCGAACAGCTGCAGGGACTGGGCGTCAACGCCTTCGGCTTGAGCGGGCTGGACGGCCGTCTGATGGCGGCGACTCGCAAAAGTTCGATTCAGAGCGTCGAGAATGGCAAGCGCAAGATCATCCGGGATGATTACACCGGGAAGATCGAATCGGTCGATGCCGGGCTGCTGGCTGCCTTACTGGATGGCGGTTACACCCCGGTGATCGCGCCGCTGGCGGTCAGCCAGGCGGGCGAAGCTTTAAATGTGGACGCCGACCGGGCCGCGGCGATGGTCGCAGCGGCCTTGCAGGCCGAATTGCTGGTACTGCTCACGGCTGTCCCCGGATTGCTGGAGCATTTCCCGGATGAACGCAGCCTGATCAACCGCTTACCGCAGGCCCGCCTGCCCCAGGCCCTGGAAATGGCCCAGGGCCGGATGAAAAAGAAGATCCTGGGCGCAGAAGAGGCCTTGCAGGGCGGCGTCCAGCGGGTGATCATCGCCGACGGACGGGTGCCGAACCCGATTGCCAACGCCTTTGCCGGCAATGGCACAGAGATCAGTTGAGGTCAGGATGCCATCGATCTACGAATTAGAGAACCAGCACACCTCCGGGGTGTACAGCAAGCGCGATCTCGCCATCGTGCGCGGCCAGGGCGCCGTACTTTACGATGAACAGGAACGGGCTTATATCGACTGCGTCGGCGCCCAAGGCGCCGCCAACCTGGGTCACGCCCACCCGGCGATCGCGGCTGCGATCAGCAAACAGGCTAACCGGCTGATCTCGTGCCCGGAGATGTTCTACAACGACCAGCGGGCCGCCCTGGAGGCGCGTTTGTGCGACCTGGCGCCGGGTCTTGACCGGGTCTTCCTGTCCAATTCGGGCACCGAGGCGGTCGAAGCCGCCATCAAATTCGCCCGGGCCAGCTCCGGGCGCAGCGGGATTGTGGCGGCCATGCGCGCTTTTCACGGGCGCACCTTTGGGTCGCTGTCGGCTACCTGGAACAAGCATTACCGCCAGGCGGTCGAGCCGCTGGTGCCGGGTTTCAGCCACGTGCCCTACAATAATTTGGAAAGACTGCAGGCGGCTGTCAATGACGAGACCGCGGCCGTCTTGCTGGAGGTCGTGCAGGGCGAGGGCGGGGTTTATCCGGGAGACCCGGATTTTCTGCGCGGCGCTCAGGCGCTGTGCCACGAACGCGGGGCTTACCTCATCCTGGATGAGGTCCAGACCGGTTTCGGGCGGACGGGCAAGCTGTTCGCTTACCAGCATTACGATTTAGAGCCCGACCTGCTGTGTCTGGCAAAATCGATCGCCGGCGGCGTGCCGATGGGCGCCACCCTGATTGGCAAACGCCTGGGGGAGATCCCGGTAGCCGTGCATGGCTCGACCTTCGGGGGCAACCCGCTGGCCTGCGCCGCCGCGCTGGCGGCCCTGGATGTTTACGAACAGGAGGCCCTGCCGGAGCGGGCGGCTGAACTGGGCGCTTATCTACTCGAACGCCTGAGGCAGATCGAATTCGCCCCTGATCCGCGAAGTGCGCGGCCTGGGATTAATGGTTGGCATCGAGATCAAGCAGAAAGTGGCCCCGTATTTACAGGCGCTCAGCGAGCGTGGCATCCTGGCATTGCCGGCCGGGTTGACGGTCATCCGGCTGCTGCCGCCCCTGGTGATCAGCCGCTCCCAACTGGACCAGGTGGTTGCGGCCCTGGCGGAGGTCCTGGCTGAATGAGTGAGGCGGCAGTTTCGACCTTGATCGGACTGGTGAAACACTACAGCCCCTCCGGTCAGGAGGCGGGGGCGGTGGCCTACCTGGTGGGGCGGATGCAGGAACTGGGTTATTCCCGCAGCTTTATCGACGAAACGGGCAACGCCGTGGGTGTGCTGGGCGATGGCCCGCGCCAGATCGTGCTGCTTGGCCATATCGATACGGTGCCGGGTGAAATTCCACATCAAGCTGGCGGGCGATATGCTATACGGACGCGGCGCGGTGGACGCCAAAGGCCCTTTAGCCGCCTTCGTTGACGCGGCTGCCCAGGTGGGCGCGCGGACTGGCTGGCAGCTGGTCGTGATCGGGGCCATTGACGAGGAGCGCGAATCGACCGGCGCTCGTGCGGTTGTCGATCGCTACCGGCCGGAATTCGCCATTATCGGCGAACCCAGCCAGTGGGACCGGGTGACGCTGGGCTACAAAGGCAGCGCCCGGGCGGAAGTCAGGCTGAGCCAGGCGCTGGCTCATACTGCCGGGCCGGGCCCAAGCGCTCCGCAGGCCGCGTTCGAGGTCTGGCAGGCCGTGTTGGCCTGGGCTGAGCGGTACAACCAGGACAAACCGCGGGTTTTCGACCAGGTCCTGCCGAGTTTGCGGGGATTTTCTTCCGCTGAAGACGGCTTTCAATCCTGGGCCAGCCTGAGCATTGGCGCCCGGCTGCCGCTCGAAATGGATCCGCAAACCTGGTATACCGGGCTGGCCGAACTGGCCGGGCAAAGCCCAGGTCCTGCCGGAAGGTTACCCGATCCAGGCTTACCTGGCAGAAAAGAACACGCCGCTGGTGCGGGCTTTTCTCAAATCGATCCGCCAGGAACAGGGGCGACCGGGATTTGTCTTAAAAACCGGGACTGCCGATCTGAATATCGTCGCGCCGGTCTGGAAATGCCCGGCCCTGGCCTACGGACCGGGGGATTCAAGCCTGGATCATACTCCCCAAGAGCATATCTCCCTGCAGGAATATAACCGGGCTGTGGCGGTGCTCAGCGGGGTGCTGCGCCAGCTTACTGGCTAGAAATTGTTGAAAAAAAAGACCTGATGTCGGGGAGGAACCACAGCACTTCACCGTGATATGCAATCAACCACCTGTTTCTTGCAAATTTCCCCTCGGTGCTTCGCACCTGGGACGGAATAGATAATGGCTCTGACTCGCAGTTCCAGGTCTCTTTTTTGCAATTTAAATGAGAAGAGCGTGGTAATCAATCCACGCTCTTCTTTTTATTTGGGATGGACTTCGATGAAGGTAGCGGTGTTTAATCCATCTGCAGTGAAGCAGTGATCTACAATGATGTCAGGGTGGGCTACGATGGTTGAGGGTTGCCAAACCCACCTGGGATGAATTTGATTGCGCTAATGTGGTGGTTCGATGCTTCGTTATCGTTCACGTTAGCGCTAACAATATATCATTTTCTTTTATGGGTCGCAAGTGATGAAACGCTATTCTCGATATGACAAATGTCATACACGACCTATTTGGTCTGGTTCGCTCGCTGCTGATCACGCTTGAGCCCGCGAATGAACATCGCTACCAACCGCTGGAAACTTTCATCGCAATCCAGCGGCAGGCCGAAACCGCCGGCCACTTCCAGGGTGGCAAACCCGTGCACCAGGCTGCGCAGCCCGCGCACCGCGTGCAGGCTGTCGTCGCCGGAAAGCTCGAAGGCCGCCAGGATGGTTTGGACCACCCGCACCGTTTGAGCTTCGGCGGCCTGCAGGTCCGGATCCGGTTGGGACTGGTTGCCCGAGGCCTGCAGGCTGATCAGATACTGGCCCGGGTAGGCTTTGATATAGGCCCGGTAAGCCTGGCAGACTGCCTGAACGGCTTCTGCTCCGGAAGCTCCGATGGCGGCTGTGCTGATCACTCTGGCCAGGCTGCGGGCGTTCAGCAAGGCCAGTTCGCGCAGCAGACCGGGCAGGCCGTCAACGTGATTGTACAGGGAAGGCGGTTGGATGGAAAGCCGGCGAGCCAGCCGGCCCATGGTCAGACTTTCGACGCCCTCTGTGTTGATCAGGTCTGCGGCCGCCCGGACCACGGCGTCTTTGTCCAGTCCGGGTCTAGGCGGCATGGGTCGCTCCCGGTGCGGAACTGGCTGCTCGCTGTTTGACGGGGAGCGATTCCAGGAAGCGGATGATTTCGGGTCCTGCCACCTCCGGCATCTCGGCGTGGGGGTAGTGACCGGCGTCCGGGATGATCACAACCTGCCCGGAAATTCGCTCGGCCACCCAGCGGGCCTCTTCTTCCGGGGGTTTGAAATCAGGATCCCTGGCGCCCATCACGATCAGGGCGGGTGCTTGCACCCTTGGAAGCCGTTCTTCAGAAGCGGTCTTGGGAGCTAACACCATTTCCCTCAGGGCTGTTAATCGGCCGGCCTGCTTGAGGTTTGCCAGCAAGCCGGTTGTATAGTCTGCGAAGTCAGCCGGTTGGCGAGTTGGGAACAATCCTTTGAAATACTTGATCCACAACCCGGGTCCCCAGGGATGGGAAAAAAGCAGCCGGTAAAGGATGGCTGCTGGGCCGCCAAGTTCACCGTGCACGGCTGGTCCGATCAATACCAATCCGCTGACCAGCTCCGGCGCTTCGACCTCGGCCCAGATGGCTGCACCGGCGGCCATGGAAGTGCCGACCAGGATCGCCGGACCAGCATTCAGGCTGCGGATCAAGGCCAGCAGGTCGCTGCCGACGGCTGCAACCGAGTAATCGGGCCAGCTGGGGCTGCTCTCTCCCAGGCCGCGCAGATCCATCGTGACCACCCGATAGCCGGCCTTTACCAGCAGGGGGGTCAGGAAGCGGTACTCGCCGCGCAGATCGCCCAGCGAGGGCGCACACAGGATCAATGGTCCGCTACCGCTGTCGTCGTAAGCAATTTTTCCACCATTCCGTTCAAGATATTTGGTCGCCATGATTATCTCTCCTTGACTAATATAGTTAGTATTATAACTAATACTATTAGTTTGTCAAGGGGGAAATATGAGAAAATCGATCTGAATTCAGAATATTTGTTAAAATATGTGGCGCTGTGTGTTTTTACATTCAAACGGGTGCGTTAAATGTTTGTAGGTTTGGTGTTCGACTTGTGCGGCCTGAGGCCGCACAAGTCGAACACCAAACCTAATTTTCGACAACATTTTCGTGAACCCCATTCAAACGGCTGCCGGCCGCGGGGAGAAACATGATGCTTAAATCCATGAATTTGGCATTAAGGTTCGGGCTCGAAATTTTGGCTTTGATCGCTTTAGGGTATTGGGGATTTTCAACCGGGAAGGGCTGGGGGCTCAAGCTGCTGTTCGGCCTGGGCGCGCCGGTCCTGGCTGCGGTTCTGTGGGCCAATTTTGGCGCTCCGGCAGCAGGACATCGCCTGACGGGTTGGACGCGGGTCTTGTTCGAAGTCGCGGTATTTGGCTCAGCTGCTGCTGGATTGATATTGGCCGGGCAAAAACCACTGGCCTTGATCTTCGCCGGACTGGTCGTGCTGAATGAAGGCTTGTTATTCCTGTGGGGGCAATGGTGAACCGGCTGGTCCTGGTTCGCTTCACTCTTTGATCCGGAAGGCGGCGCTGTTCAGCTCGGAGCGCCGGGAGGATGGTCCGACCAGGATTTCGTAGTCCCCAGGCGCCACGGTCCAGACCCTGCGCTGCTCGTCGTAATAAGCCAGTTCGCTGGCCGGCAGCTCGAACCGCACGGTTTGCGACTGGCCGGGAGCCAGCTCCAGGCGTCGAAAGCCCTTCAACTGGCGGACGGGCCGTTCGACCCTGGATTGCGGATAGCCAACGTAAAGCTGGGCGATTTCAGCTCCTGCCCGGCTGCCGCGGTTGCTGATCGCGATGCTGGCCTCTAAAACGCCGTCTGGCGAGAGTTCAGTCTGGTTGAGGCTCAGCCGGTCGTAATCGAATTTCGTATAGCTTAACCCATACCCAAATGGGAACGCGGCTGGATGGTCTTCCCGGTCCAGCAGCCAGTAGCCATGAAAGTAACCGTATTCGATCTCCTCGGCCTGCGGGTCGAAAAAGGGCAGGTGCTCGGCGGATCGCGGGAAGGAGCAGGGCAGTTTCGCGGACGGGTTGACTCTGCCCAGCAGGATATCGGCGATGGCATGGCCGCCTTCCATGCCCGGGTACCAGGCCATCAGGATGGCCGGAACCCGCTCGCGCCAGGCTTCCATGATGACCGGTCCGCCCCCGATCACGACCACCACCGTGCGGGGGTTTGCGGCCGCAACCGCCTGGATCATTTTCTCCTGGGCGGGCGGCAGCCTCAATGAGGTCCGATCTCCGCCGCCGATCAACCAATCCAGCTCACGGGCCATGTATTCGCCTTCATCGTTGTGGCGATAACCGGCGATCACGATGGCGACCTCCGCCTGGCGAGCAAGATTAGCGGCCCGGCGGGCGCTCTTCCCGCTATAGCTGAGCAGGGCCACCTCAGGCGGCAGCGCAGCCTGCAGGCCCTCCAGCGGCGTGATCACCTCGGGCGGGCGGACGCGGCTGCTGCCGTGATCGCCGATATTGGCCACTGTCGCGAGTTCGCCCAGGATTGCGATCCGCTTCACCTGGTTCAGATCCAGCGGCAGCAGGCTGGTCGCATCGACTGGTTCGTTTTTCAACAGTACGATCGATTTCTGAGCCGATTCACGCGCCAGCGCCCGGTGTTCCGGACTGGCTACCTGCGATCGCTGGTAATCCCCCGCTTCTCCCAGGGCTGCGAATCGCAGCTTGGTGCGCAGGATCCGCAGGACGGCCTCATCGATCAAAGCAACCGGGATTTTTCCGGTTTCTACCAGGCGAGCCAGGCGGCTGTCGAAAAACTGGCGGGATGGCATTTCGATATCCAGCCCACCCCACACAGCCCCATTGGCCGAATGGATACCGCGCAGAAAATCCGAGATGACAAAGCCCTGGAAGCCCCATTCACCTTTGAGGATATCGCGCAGCAGGTGGGCGTTGTGGCCACACCATTCACCGTTGAGGCGGTTGTAGGCGCTCATGACCGAGGCGACCCCGGCATCCACAATCCGTTTGAAATGGGGTAAATATACTTCCCGCAGAGTTCTCTCATCAATCCGCACGTTGACTTTAAAGCGGGCGTTCTCGATGCTATTGCAGGCAAAATGCTTGACACAGGCCATAATGTGGCGTTGCACACCCCGGGTCAGGGCCGCCCCCATCTCGCCCAGGTGGTATGGATCTTCCCCGTAGGTCTCCTGGCTGCGCCCCCAGGCTGGATGGCGCAGCAGGTTGACGCAGATCCCACCGAAGAAATTAGCGCCCTGGGCCCTGGCCTCGATCCCGATCGCCGCGCCGATCCGCTCTTCCAATTCGATGTCCCAACTGGCGCCCCGGCCCATCGCCACCGGGAAACAGGTCGACTGGCCGACCACGACCCCGCGCGGCCCGTCTGTGAAGGCCAGCGCCGGGATGCCCAACCCGGGCTCGGCCCCAGCCAGGTAGGGCCGGGTATTGTAGTTGCCGGTCAGGGCGTCCAGATAGACACGCAGGGTTTGCTCATCTCCGGACATCTGGTTGATTTTTTGGCGCAGGGTCATGCGGGCCAACAGCGCCTGGGCCTGCTGCTCGTAAGCGGCGGCCTCGCCCTGTAAGTCGTCCGGATGCGGTTGGACTGGCGTCAGTTCAGAAATATCTGCCATGGGATGACTCCTCTCAGGGGGATCTGTGACGATCTTGACGAGCTCTCATTCGAAGAAATTTGGAGATCCTTTTTCATCTGACGCCTCCGGACGGGCTTAAACACCCACCCGGCGGCGGTTGGCGTAAAACGCGATCCGCCCGAAGGATTCACCCAGCAAAATCAGGCCGGCTGCCGGGAGGATCTGCCAGAAAAACAGGGCGAAAACGGCGCTGAGCAGGCACAGGGGGCGCAAAATGGCCAGCGCTTGCTGCCTGAAGCGGCCGCGTCCAGCCAGGCCCGCCAGGGAGACCAGGATTTGCAGGCCGAGACCGGCCAGCAAACCGGGAACGACCGGGAACCAGGGATTGAAAACGGCGAGTTCCAGCCAGTTGGCCGCCACAATGGTCATGAGCGCCAGGACCACGCCCCCGGACAGCCAGGCGGTCAGCAGGAAATTTGGCCCGGACCAACGCTCGCTCCAGCCCAGGGCGGTTCTCAAGCGGTACACGTTAACCTCGGCCAGAACCAGCCCGACGCCAAGCAGCGCCGCGATCCCGATCGCCCAAACCGGCAAACCGGACCTGCCCCAATCCGTAACAGGCAGCCAGGTCCCCAGGAAAAGCAGCCCGACCCAGGCGCTGAAGGCTACTGCCAGGCCGATCTCCCGGCTCAGCCAGGAAGTCCGCCAGTTGCGCAGGGCGTGGAGGGCGTTGCGGGGATAGCCCAGGTGGGCAGTTGAGATGAACAGCGCGATCGCAGCCAGCACTAAGGCAGCACCCAGGATGACCGTCTCGCTGAGCGGCAGGCGCGTGCGGGTGACGGTCAGGAAGGCCAGCCAGACGATCATTCCAGCGGCGGTTTGAGAACTGAGGGTGAAAACGACCAGGGAGCTGTCTTTCACGGCGGGTTGCCTCCCGGATAAACCTCTTCGGCGTTGCCGATTTGAGGCTCCTGCGCGCCCGCCGGGCGGGCGGAGGCATGCGGCCGGATTACCAGGTTCGGCCGGGTCAGGTCCGGGTCCGGCAGGGGCGCGACCGCTGGCACGCCGGCGTATTTCACCTGCAGATTCGCCAGTTCGCCGAAATCCAGGGCTCGCATCGGGCAGGCAGCCACACAGGCAGGCGGGCGGCCCTGGTCCAGCTCGTCCACGCAAAAGGTGCATTTCGTCATCACCCCGGCCTCAGGGTCGAACTGCGGTGCGCTGTACGGGCAGGCCCAGGAGCAGTATTTGCAGCCGATACAGCGTTGGGGATCGATCAGCACGATCCCATCTTGGCGCTGGAACATGGCCTGGGTCGGGCAGACTTCCACGCAGATCGGCCGCTGGCAATGATTGCAGGCGATCGACAGATTGTAGGCGAAGACCGTATTCTGCCAGGCCGCGCCAACCTTGATCCAATCGCCGCCCTGGACTTCATAGACCCGCCGCCACAGGACGCCCAACGGCAGGTCATGCTTATCCTTGCAGGCGATCTGGCAGGCTTTGCAGCCGGAGCAGGCCTGGCTGTCAAAGAAAAAAGCATACTGCCGGGAAAGGACCGCGTTCATCAACCCTTGCCCCATTTTTCGACTTGCACCAGCAGGGTGTGCTGGGCGGAGCCAAACGCCAGCGGGGTCCAGCGCTCGCTGGTCAGGGTGTTGATCGAGCCGCCGCAGTCGTTGCCCGCTTCATCCGGCTGCCACCAGGCGCCCTGGGGGATATCCACAACCCCCGGCAGAATTCTGGGTGTGACCCGGCAGGGCAGAATGACCGCACCGCGCCGGTTGTACACCCGGACCTGATCGCCGTTCCGGATCCCACGCGCCCCGGCATCGACCGGATTGATAAATACCCGCTGGGGAAAGGCCTCCTGAAGCCAGTCGTTGTTGGCATGGGTGGAGTGTACCCGGCCCATCATGTGATGGCCGATCGCCTGCAGCGGGTAATCCGCCGCTTCCGGGCTGAATGGGCTTTCCCACTCCTGGATGTACTTGGGCACCGCCGGGATCTCGTCCGGGTTGCCTTTTTCGTACAGGGCTGCCGAGAAGAGTTCAATTTTGCCGGAAGGAGTCGCCAGGGGATGGGCCTCAGGGTCGGCCCGGAAATCGGCAAACGCCACCGCAGGCTGTTCGACCGGCTGGACGTACAGGCCGGTGTTCTCAGCCTCCAGCGTATCCAGATCGGGAAGATCGGGGAAACGCCGCTGGCGGTAATGCTCCACGGCCCATTCGATCCAGCCGCGCTCGTCCCGGCCCTCGGTATAGGCTGCGCCGATCCCCAGGCGCCCGGCCAGCTCGCTGCAGATGCGGTAATCGCTCTTGCTCTGGCCGAGCGGCTCGACCAGCTGCGGCATCAGGATCAGCTCCTCGCCGTACTTCCAGCCATCTTCACAGCCCCAGGTTTCGAACTGGGTGCAGGCAGGCAGCACCAGGTCGGCGAAGCGTGCCGTCGGCGTCAGGAATTGATCCTGGACGGCGATGAACTCGACCAGGCTTTCATCCTCCAGGATCCGGCGGCTGCGGTTGAGGTTGGCGTGCTGGTTGATGAGGCAGTTGGAGGCCACTGCATAGATCAGCTTGATCGGGTTGTCCAGCCGCTCGACGCCCCGCACGCCGTGTTCCGGTCCCAGTTCAGGGCCGCGCAAAACCGCTTCCGTCCACAAGAACACCGGGATGCTGGCCTTGACCGGATTTTCGCCCACCGGGAAGACATTCCAGAACGGACCGCCATCCGGGGCCTGCAGGCCCAGGCCGCTGGCCCAACCGCCGGAAACGCCGACATTGCCGCTGATGGCTGCCAGGGCGCCGCCGGCCAGGACCACCTGTTCGCCGTACGCCCGGCGCTGCATGCCGTAGCCCTGGTAGAGGATCCCGGGTTTGAGGCCGGCGTATTCCCGCGCCAGGCGGGCGATCGTCGCAGCCGGCACGGTTGTGATCGCTTCGGCCCATTGCGGCGTTTTGGGAATGCCGTCGCGCCTTCCGAGAATATAGTCGGAATAGCTCTCGGCCGCTTCGTATCCGGGCGGCATCTGGCTGTGGTCGAACCCGATGCAGTGGGTCCGGACGAATTCGGCGTCGTACAGGCCCTCGGTCAGCATGACATAGGCCATGGCGCTCATCATGGCGGCATCGGTGCCGGGGCGGATGGGCACCCATTCATCCGCCAGGCTGGCCGCGCTCAGGCTGTGGCGGGGATCGATGCACACCACCCGGGCGCCGTTCTGGCGGGCCAGCTTCAGGAAGTAATCCGAATTGGTGCCATCCCGCATCTCGGCCGGGTTCCAGCCCCACATCAGGATGTAGCGGGCGTTGAGCCAGTCCTGGCGCTGGTTGCCGGTTTCCAGGGTGCCGAACATGTAGGGCGTGGCGATGTTGGTGGCCCCCCAGGAATATGAATTGTAGATCCCCAGGCAGCCGCCGAACAGATTCATCAGCCGCCGGGCGGTCTGTGAACCGGTCACCTGGCTGTAGCCGCCCGTGCCATACGGCACGAACAGGGCGCTGTTGCCATAGGCCGTCTTGACCCTGATCATCTCGCTGGCCAGCAGGTCCAGGGCTTCATCCCAACCGATCGGCTCGAATTTGGCCGTACCGCGCCGGCCGGTGCGTTTCAAAGGTTGGGTCAGCCGGTCGGGGTGATACTGGCGGCGGCGGTAAGCCCGGCCGCGCGGGCAAGCCCGCAGCTGTGGGTCGGCGACGGCGTCCCCCGGGCGGTCATCGGTTTCCAGGCGGGTAATGATGCCGTCCCGAACGTGGGCGATTAACAGGCAACGGCCGCCGCAGTTATGGGCCGGGCAGCCGACCCGCACGATCTGTTCGTCGCCGGGCGGCGGGCTGACTTGACTGGTTTGGGAACGGGTGTGCATCCATCTCATGATGATCTGTCTTTGAGTTTAGCGGAACGAGGACAACCGGTCAATGGATAGAGGTCACTCCTTCGGGGGGATAAATGCCACAGCCGGTCCGATTTCCGCTATACTGTCACATGATGTTCCATGACCCTGTGAACCCAGTTCGGATTGAAATTGTTTGGAGGCGTACCATGGATGTATTGATCGGACTGTTAATCCTGATCGCTCTGGCGCTGGTGATGTCCCGGCCATTTCGCCAGCGTTCAAAACGGGATGAAGAAATCTACCGGCGAGTTTCCGGCCTGGATGGGGACGATGGCGAGGGGCGGATCCCCTGTCCGGCTTGCGGGGAACTCATCCTGCCGACGGCCCAGGTATGCCGGTTCTGCGGCCGGGAAATCAAGCCGGGGCAGGACGAGAATTGATACCTCGGCCTTGATTGAATTTTTCCGATGCTGCCAGTTAGGGAAATCCCTACCACCCGTAGGGATATTCCCAATGGTTATTTTGGCACGGATTTCCTATAATAGACTTAATGGCTAATGCCAAATTCATAGAGTTAGGCGGAATGGTGTGCTTGGGGGCGTACGCCCGGGGGGTTAAGGCCCTAAGCACACCTTTTTCGCTAATATTTCAAACGATGGCCTGGGTAGATACGCAAGAAGAATATTGGTTAGCAGGTCCATGATCTACCGGGCTTATCCAAGGAAAGGAATGAAGTATGTCAACACCAACTCATATGCCGCCAATGCAAAAATCCGATGAAGCCAATCTCGAGCAGTTGCAGTTTGCACGCGTGCAGGGGGATACGTATCAAGAAGCCCTCAATTTCATGGCTCAGGAAGAAGCCGACGACGGCGGTGAGACCCGGGCCGGAGATTACATCGTGGCCTACGCGGTCGAGCACGCCGAAGGGATGTATGCCCTGGAGGATGGGGAGCTGCAGTGGAAGAATCCCGAAGATGCCAATGCCCACATCGAAATCTCGGTGCGGGACGCGGCCGACAACCGGTTCATCCCCGGGCTGGATATCAGCGTAGCCGTGGATGATGCCCAGGGGAAGCGGGTTGGCGAACACCGGCAGCCTTTCCTGTGGCATCCCTGGTTGTATCATTACGGGCGGAACTGGAAATTGCCCGGTGATGGCGAATATACCTTCCACGTGCACATCAAAGCGCCGACCTTCATGCGGCATGACCGTGAGAACGGCAAGCGCTATGCTAAAGACGTTGAGGTTGAATTCAAAAAGGTCAAGATTTCAACCGGTCGGAAGATATCGTAGGATATCCCGAATGACTCAGACCGGGTGAAAACTTATAGGAAAAATAAGTGCGCCTGGGGCCTTTGTCCCAGGCGCACTCATTTTTCCTGTTTTATTTAACTTGCGAAGCTGCCGGCCGATCAGGGATTGATGGCGGTGCGGCAGACCAGTTCGTCGCTGGTCAGGTCTTTCAGGCATACGCTGAGGTACAGGGTATCGCGCAAATCCTTGGGGACGTTCATCACCAGTTTGTAGGTCGTCTTTTTCTTGATCTTTACTTTTTCCAATTTTTCCCAGCCGCCAATCCCAACCTTGGCATCGCGCACCTTGACGAGATAGACATGGTTGATGGAGAACTTGGAGAGGTTCAAGAACATCTTGTTGCCGCTGATCGTCACCGAAAAGCGGGCGTTCGAATCGGTCTCGGGCAAATAGGTGCTGGTGCCGCCGCCGGTCGCCGGGCTGGCGCCAGAGTCGTTGGGCGGGATGCACAAGCGGGTGCCGACCACCAGTTTGTCGCCGGCTTCCAGATCGTTGGCGTCGGCAATTTCACCCCATTTCAATCCAAACGTATGGGCAATATAGGGGGTGGTGTCGCCCTCCTTGACCACGTAATAGGCCACACAGGTTGCAGCCTGGGCCGGTTGCGGGAGGGCCGCCATCAGCAGTGCGATGGCAGCAAAGATGGAGATGACCAGGATCGTGATATTCAGTTGTCTGTTTTTCATAACTAAGCCTCCTGTAGGGGTGCGCCTCCCAGCCGGTTGGTCCGGGCGAGATGTTCTGAGCACCGGCAGGATAGCGGCCCGGCGGCTGTTCCTTGAGCGCGCCTCAGTGGTTGGTGCTATCACGATCATACAATATTTTAGGTAAATGAGCAAGCAAGGGGACTATGTGACCACGGCGTTAACAAAGTCGCTCGTCTTTCCGCCAACAAAGCCTATGAGGGAAGTATGTCGTGCGTGATGGGCGGTTCAACCGCCCATCACACACAACATTTTCTTCTTTCGTCCCTAACTTGGCAAAGTAGGCAAAATAATTCGTCAGCGTGGGTGGGTACCACAGCGTTTACCCGTGGCAGCCAAATATTCCTGCTTCTCATGCAAATTTCCCTCGGTGCTTCGCACCTGAGAATGGGAAGAATAAGTCTCTGACTCCCGCCCTTGGGGAGCTAACTACGGTTCATTTCAGTCGTACCCATGGGTGTGCCCCCTCGCTGAGGCCTTATTTTACCTTTTGTTCCCGAACGAACACCTCAACGTAACAGGCTGGATACTCTTACAAGTCAGCGGATAACGCCCAGATAAACGGAGGCGCTGGCTGCGGAGGCCCCGCGCCCCAGGGGCTCGCCGGCGACCTGCCAGCCGCATGTCTCGAACAGCAAGAGGGGCTGCCCAGCCGTGGTGTAGGCATCCAGGCCGGGATTGAAACCAGCCGCCATTCCCAGGGCGGCGCTCGCGGGTGAATCGAAATACTCGCCGACCGATTTAGACGGGACCCGGGCCAGCGCTTCCAGTCTCAGGCCGGTGACTTTGAGATCACCTTGCTGGATAGTCACTGTAGCCCCGCTCAGATGGTTGAGATTAGCCAGCACCTGTCGCAAGCTCAGGCCGGCCCCGGTATAGCTGGTCCCTTCGACGGCATTCCGGAGCGCCTGACCCTCACCGCCGACCCCGGAATGGACGCTGATCAACACATTCTGGGCGCCGGAAGCGTTCGGGTAGGTCACGACACAACCCCGGTGGTCGCCGAAGTCGCAGCGCTGGGCAGGATAGAAGCTGATCCAGATGGGTTTGCCATGATTGACCCGCCGGTCCGGTGGGGTGATGCGGATGCGGATCAGGCGGGTCGGGTCCTGGAAATCGATCTCGTTCAGCGGGCTGGCAGCCGGATTGAAACCTGTGGAGGCGACATTCGGCAGGAATATGAGATGGGGGGCTTGTTCGATGGGGACCGTTGGGATGGGAGGCGGCGGCGCGGCCGCACGAACCTGGGTATGGACCTGGTTTTGAGCCTGTTTGAAACGTAAAAACTCACCATAAGACAGAAAACCGCGCCCACCGGTCGGACCGCGTGGGGTCACGGTGGCCGTCACCGGGGTGGCTGAAACGGTCGGGGTTACACTCGGCCCGCGGGTGGCCGTCGGGGTTGTTGTCGGGGTTGGCGACGCCGTGACGGTCGGGGTTGTGGTGGGGGTTGTGGAGGCAGTCGGAGTAGGCGAAGGGGTTGCCAGTATCAGGTATTCGACCAGGCGTTGGAAGCCTGCCCCGCAGTCGTAGGTGTCCGCATTGACCCGGGTGCAGACTTCGCCGAGGGGTGGGGCCGGCCGGTCGGGCTGCTCGCAGTATGCCGACACCTGCCAGCCCCCACTGTGGCACAGGCTGAGCCGTTGGCGCGGATCCGGCAGCCCGGGCACAGGTCCGATGCCCAGGTCTGCGCAGACATACCAGCCGTCGACGGGCGGTTCAGCCTGCCGCATGGCGGCTTTATCGCCGCCAGCCTTGCCAGGCTGCGCTGCAGGAGCGGCCGTGGTCCGGAAATAGGTTGCGCCGCAAACAAACAGCAGCAGGCCCACAGCAACCAATAATAAAGCGGGATATTTTTTCACCACGACAGCTCCTTGGCGTGCAAGACCAGTACACTCCGTTCTGTGACCTGGAGGTTTTTACCAATAATTCGAAAACAGGTTGGATGCGATCGCCTGTGCACCCGTTAAGCTTTGCAAGAAGTGTGCCCAATTGGCACTTTGGGACAGTCGCGCCAAAATTTATTGTGTTCTTTGCCTGGAGAAATCCTTTCAGCCTTTGGTGGCCGGACGGGTCCAGCCGGGGGCTTGATCCTGGAGCGCGATAATGATCTCCGCAGCCAGATCGGTGACCTCGGCCAGTTTGGCGGGACTGATCCAGTCGATGGTATCTGAACGTAAATGATCGTTGGGCACCCGGCCCGAGCTGGAAAAAGCCAGGCTGGGTACGCCGCGCCAGGAGAAGGTCGAATGATTGCTCTGGGGCCAGGGTTCGACCCGGACGATGCCCGAGTACGGTTCAGCTATTGTTGCCAAGCAGGCTTCGAAATCGGGCGAGCAGGCAACGGCGGTGTAGGAGTTGGTCGCAGTCAGCTGGCCGATCCCGTCGAAATTGATCGCCGCCACGATCTCCGGAAAATACCCTTCGCCCCGGCGGAGATATTCGTCGTCACCGATGGGCAGCAGTTCTTCGTTGGCAAAAGCCACCAGTTCGAGCTCATAAGTCAACTCGCGAGTGGCCAACAGCTCGGCTAACGCCAGCAGCACTCCGACCCCGGCGGCATTGTCCAGGGCGCCAGGAGTGTCCGGCTTGGTGTCGTAATGCGCCATTACGACCAGCCGTTCCTGGCGCAGGCCGGATCGGCGGGCAACGAAATTGGCAGTTTCCCCCGATTCCAGCTGGGTTTCAACCGTCAAATCCAGCCGGGCGGCTGGGGGCAGCCGGAGGATTTCCCGCCCCACCTGGGCGGTGACCACGATCGAGGGAATTTTGAATTCCCAGTCCTCAAAAATCCGTTCGATTTCCCCCGGACGGGATTGGATAGTGATCAAGGCAGCCGGCTGGCCGGTTTCCAGCCGGTTGATCAGCTCTTTTTCCCAATCCGAGATTAAAAACCAGGCTTTCGGTGAGATCGGCGCTTTGGTCAGATCCCCGTACAGCACGGCAATCTTGCCCTTCAACTCGGCAGTTTGGAGTTCCGCGATCGAGCAGATCGGGATGAACGGGGCGCTCACCTGGCAGGACGGTGAGAACGTATTGGCGGACGCCGGGAATTCGCGGTCACCGGCTTTAAGACGAACAGTAATTTCTGCCCAGGATTTGGCGGCGAAGGGCTGGGTTTCAACCTGGTAACCCAGGTCGGTGAATGCCTTGTGGATATACATCCCGGCGGCCTGATTGGCCGGGGTGGCGCTCGGGCGCGGGCCGATTGCCGAGCTCAAGTGATGGGTGTGGCGGTAAGCGACCTCGCCAGACGAGATCTGGGAACTCGAATGGGACATTAGCTACTCCTGTGAATTGGGATGGATGGGCGCGCATTTAATTTCTATTGTACAACCCTGGTGTACTAATGGAGGGTTTAGGACAGCAGGTTCACTTGCGCACACCGGATAGCTCTGCAATCATCTCGATCAATCCCCCTGACAGGCTCCCACCCAAAGCGCCGCCGATGGCGCCAACCAGCAACGGTATCCAGATCCAGCCCAGGCCGCGCCCGGCTGCCCAGCCGGCCAGGGCAGTGACCGCGGTCCGGGAGATATCCCCGACCCAGCCTGCCGCGAGCCAGTTCCCACCTAAATAGGCCAGCCAGGCGAAAATCGCCGCCAGGACGCCGGTGCCGACCAGTTCCCAGCGGATTTGCGGCAGGCGATTCCAAAGCGCATATCCCAGCAGCCAGCCGCCCATTGCGCCCATCAGCCCGCCCAGGGCCAGCGCCAGGAATGCCCCGTTTACCAACCAGCCGACGAAAGCCCCAAAGGCAGCCAGCACGCCCGCTAATCCATATTGCAGGGCGGCTTCCCAACCGATCGAGCGTGTCAGGGTAAAACTGACTCCTTGACCGATCTGCCAGCTGCGCCAGGCCGCGGCGGAAGCCGCCCCCAGAGCCCACAAAAACTCCCAACTGACGGCATTTCCCAGGCTCCAGGCCAGGGCGGCAACCAGGCCGGCGATTAAGGCGCCAGCGCCGGCGCCGAACAACGCGCCAGCGCCCAGGCTGTTTAACACGGATTGCCGGGAGAGTGGCATTGCCCGGCGCAAAGGGATGCGGGTCGGGAGAGTGCTGGAAGCGGCCGGCGGGTTGGGTTTAGAAGCGCGCCAGGATCGCCCGGATTTGATGGGCACAGGCGGAAGCGTTAGCGCCGATTTGAGTGAAGGCGGCTTGGCAGAAACCTGCCTGGTAGACTGCTGGCGGGAAGCCGGTGATGGCCGGGGCGGCAATTTGGACAGATCAAGCCGGTCTGGGCCCGGTTTGCGGGCGATGCGTCTGGAAGAAATTGCCGGGAGCGGCACCTGCTGGCCCGGAGACCTCGGATTGCACACCGGGCAATCGCTGAGATGGTTGGAATAATAATGGCCATTCCGACACAGGATCAGGGCGCTTTCGGCTTCGCTGATTGCCTGTTCCCATTGACCCGGGTCAGGTCGTCTGTGGGGGCTGCGGTGGCCTTCGATGAAACAGCGCAGGAACAGGCCGGAGACAGCCGGATGGAGCAAATCCAACCCGGGGGTGTTGGGCGGTGGGGCGACCGGGCAGATGGGTGGATTGCGGTAAGGGAAGCAGCCTCTGCGGATGCGCTCCTCGATGGGCGGCGGCTCCCCCTGGCCCAGCCATTGGGCTCGAAATGGATGGTTGCCCTCCATCAGCATCTGGTAGATCAGCACGCCCAAACCGAAGGCGTCCTGTTCGGGCGAGCGTTCGGTGTTCTTGGGTTTTTTACCCTGCAGCTCAGGTGGCGTATATTCCAGGCGGGCGACCGGGCAGGTGTAGACGATTGGGCCCGAGCGGGCAGGCTCGCGGACCTGGAACGAATCGGTGTCGATCATGGTCACCAGGGCGCGCGGCGTGACCAGGATATTGCTCTCGTTGATATCGCCGACCACATAACCGCGGGCGTGCAAAGCGCCCATCGCGGCCGCCAGGTTGCGGGCCGCCCGGTGCAAATAGCGGCGGTTGAACTCCGGCAGTACCTGGGTGCGCTGGCGCGGGTTGAATACATCCAGCAAGGTGACTGCCCGTTCAATGTAGGGCATCAGGTAGCCAGCCAGCTGGCCGCTGGGGGAGAAAAGCAGGTCCAGAGGCCAGGCCAGGGAGGCGTGCTGCTGAGAAGCGGTCGGATCGTTGGGTGGGTGGTCGCGCATCCACAGCAGCTTGCGGGCATACTCGCTGTGCGGCCGGTTTTCATAAATTTTCGCCAGCACCCCGGGTTGTCCCTGGACCTTATAGATGGTGGCTTCGCCACCTCTGCCGATCACCTCGCCCAGGCTGATGGGCCGGCGGGAAGAGTCGCGATATTCCATCAGGTTTCCATCTGGGGGTCCGCATTAACCCCGGCAGCCGGACGGCCTGCCAGGTGTTCGATGTTCACGGCGATCACCAGCGATTTGTCATCATCCGTACGTGCGCAGACCCGCTCAGAAGCCAGGAAGGCGGTCAGCTCCCGGTTGGCCTGCTCCCCGGCCCCGGCTTCGGCTGCAAAGGTCCACAATGGCTTGAAAAAAGGCTCGTGAGGCGTATAGCCCGGCAGCTGCACAGCTAACCGGCTGAGCCCATCGCTCATCACGGCCAGGCCGGCCAGATCCAGCTCGATGATTTGGAAATAAGCCTGCTCGAGGGCCGCTGGCATGGTCAGGAACAGGGTTTCGTTGGCGTATTGGCCGCGCTGGGGTTGGGTCAGGGTGTGGAGGCTGCCGGCAGGTGTGCGCGCCACCAGGACGCCGTCGCCCAATTGGCCCAGGACCAGGCCATCGTCGGCGGCGACCACGCAAATCAGGGTTGTTGCGAAGGCCTGCAAGGGCAGCCCGGCGGCTTGCGATTCAGCTTCCAGCGCCTGCCGGGCAGCGGAAAAGGCCTCCTGGACGGCCAGGGCCCAGGCTTTTGGGTCCTCCGGGGTCGCGTTGGCGGAGGTGTTTTCCAGGGTGGCCAGAGCTTCAGCCACCGCCAGGTTGGCGCCGGTTTCAGACTCGGGCGCTGAACCGGCTCCGTCTGCCAGGGCGATCGCCAGCAAGCCGGAAGGCAGCAGGCGCCAATCGACGGCGTCCTGGCAGGCCAGGCCACTGCTCAGGTGGGAGGTGCCTACCGCCAGCGCATGGACAACCTGCCAGGGCGGTTGGGTTGTGGGCTGGATGGATCGATCTGCTGGCTGCATGGAATGGGTGGCAATTTACGTGTGAGAAGTATCCACGACCCCCCAGCCAACCGGGGGCAGAGGTGCCTGCTCGCCCGGCCGCGAGTGGGCCACGACCGAGAGGCTTTTCGATAGCCATTGGAACAATTCACCGAACGCCAGCCCTTTCAATTTCAGCGGTGGGCGGGCTTCGCTGAACTTCTTAAGCACCTCGAGGTCGGCGTTTTCGACCCCGACGCCGTAAAAAGTGACCCCCTTCCGGGTTTCTTCTTCTTTTACTTGCTGGGCGGCTGCCTCCCAATTGGCGTCGGTTGGCTTGCCATCCGTGATCACGAATAACCACGGCCTGAAATAGTCCATCCCGGCCTGGCGGTAGATTTCTTTGCGCTCGCGCAGCAGTCCGAGGGCGCGGGTGACGGCTTCACCCATGGGCGTGTTTCCGGAGGCTTCCAGGCGCGGCGGGGAGAAGCGGTCCACCGTGACAAATGCGTTTTGGGCCTCATAGGTCAGGTTTTTATTGCTTTCGGCCAGCCCGAACACCTGTACCCGCCCGCCGAAAGTGACCACGGCGACCTCCACGCGCAAGGATGCCAGCCGGTCAGCTTGCAATGCAGTCGCAAAGACGGTGAGGGCTTCGTTCAACTCGCGGATGGGCGTTCCATTCATGGACGCCGAAGTATCCAACACGAGGACGACCGGACAGCGTGGTTCCGGGTTGTCGGCAAATTCAGCCTGATCGAGCAGATTGGGTTCCATTAATGACCTCCAGAAATGAACCAGTTTCTGATTGTAAAAGTATCGCGCATTGGTCATTTCTGGGGTGGTATCCCAGATTTGGGGGTGAGAACGGGCAGTCGCCCGTTCTCACCCCCAAATCTGAACCTTCTTCCAGAAATTACCACGGACCTACAAATATTATAACTGGGGTCTTTCGTAATTGTGCTATACTCCAAAGATATTTTTGGTTCTTTCGGTATTTCTGTGGTGGTACATCAGATTTTGGGATGTGAGCGTGTTTGAGCACGCTCACATCCCAAATCTGGACCTCCCACAGAATATCCAAATGAACCACATTTTTCAACCATTTGGCCTGATGGATGGCGCCCATGTTCAATAATCAATCCAATCGCCGCATGTCCATGCACTGCCCGCGCTGCCGGCGTCTGATCAGCATCAACTCGAAATCCTGCACATACTGTCATCTGCCGCGCCCGGCCTGGTTCACTGCCACGCCGGTTTTGGGAGAGTTGATCCGGGAGGATATTTCTTTCGTCGGGGGCATCACCGTCCTGTGTATCGCCCTGTATGTGCTGGCCTTGATGCTTAACTTAACCGGCGCGATGACTTTTTCAGGCCTGTTCGGCATCCTGGCGCCGACGCCCGAATCGCTTTATAAAGTTGGTATGGGCGGCCGGTTCCCCTGGCTGGCCGGCCGCTGGTGGACTCCCTTGACAGCCACGTATCTGCACGGCAGCCTGCTGCATATCGCTTTCAATTTGCTCTGGCTGCGCAGCATCGGCCCACTCGTGGAAGAACTTTTCGGTGCGTCGCGATTTTTTATCATCTACACGGTGGCCGGGTTGACCGGCGCGGCGTTTTCAATCCTGGCCGGAACCCCCTTCTTCATTGGGGCCTCCGGGGCAATCTTCGGTTTATTTTCAGCTTTGATTCTGTACGGGCGTTTACGGGGCGGTACCTTCGGCTCCGGCCTGATGCGTACCATGTTGATCTACGCCGGGATCGGTTTCGCATTCGGGCTGTTTATGCCCAGGGTGGTGGATAATTGGGGCCATATCGGCGGTCTGGTTGGCGGATTGGTTGCAGCCTGGCTGCTCGGCTATCAAGAGCGCTCGAAACAAAGCCTGTTCCATCATATCCTGGCTGCCCTGTTGATCGTTTTCGTGGCGGTGTGTTTTACGATGATGGTGATCACCTTCTTCACCGGATAAGCGTAGGGTTCGAGGAGACAGGCCAATGACCCATCCCATGGTGCTTCAACTGCGTTTTACCCGTAGTGAATTCAAGCGGGCCTTGCACGGAGTTGGCGACCAGGATGCGAAGCGGGTTTTCCCTCCAATGAACAGCATCGGCTGGTGTATCGGCCACATGGCCGACCAGGAGCAGCGCTATTGGCTGCGGCTGCGCCTGGGTGAGCTGCCCTTTCCCCTGATACATAAGGATTTTGGGTATGGCGCGCCGGCCTGTACCCCGGACCTGGAGACGGTCTGGCCAGCCTGGGAGACAATTACAGCTGCGGTTGACCCCTGGCTGGATACCCTGACGCCGGCTCTGCTCAGCCAGGAGCATACCCGCTACCGCTCGGAGGAAACCTATACGTTCGGCAGCCTGCTACAGCGTGTGATTTATCACTACTGGTATCACACCGGCGAGATCATGGCGATCCGCCAGCTTCTGGGCCACCGCGATCTGCCTGAATTCGTGGGAAACATCGACGAAGAAGCGCCTTACCTGCCGGAATAGAAGTTGGGTTGAAACTGTCTGTGCGATTAATTCCACAGAGCTGGTGCACATTTCAATCGAAAAGGAACCTGGCTCTGCCAGAAACCAGGCATCCTGAGTTGAGGGAGGCGTTCTTTGCCGACCGTAATCGAAGGATGACCGGGTTAAGAATGAAACCGCCCTTCGATTACGGGCCGTGAAGTGCACGGCACGGCAGGCAAAGTGCGCCTGCCTCTCTCCACTCAGGGTGCCTCGCAAGGGTAGTGACAGTTTCTTAAAACGAGATTGCCACGCTCGCACAGAACGCTCGTTCGCAATGACACTGCTGAATAGTGACAGTATCTTAAGAGATTAAACGAACCTCCCGCAGTGATAAGAGCGGATCAGTCTCTGCCAGGCTGCGGGAGGCGTTAAACGGGGAGGTTGGCTAGACCTGGGCCCGGATAGCAACGTATCGGGTTTCTTAATCGGGGATCGAACAGGTCAGCATAGCTGCCAGCATGGGTTCCAGTTCCGGTTCGAACGGTCCCAACGGGTTATTTTCCAGAAATTCCAGCTGCTCGTGACGATGGGCCCGGACGACTGACCGGGCAGCCAGCTTGCCGGCCAGGCAAGCGACCAGTTCCTGCATCTCCTGACGCAGGCAGTCGTTTTCATCGCTGATCCGCATCAGTTGAATGGATTGTTGGCTGGGCGTGAGATGTTCGAACGCCTGCATACTTTCCAGGCGTTGGGAGAATTCCACCAGGAGCAGCAACGTGGGCCAGGCATGCGTTTCAGGGTCAGCGATAGCCTGGATGGCTAATTGAAGCGCGGCAATGGTTTCAGCGAGAAAATCGTCCTGGTATGGTGTCTCAATGCTGGGGGTGAGCAGTGTATCCATTCGTCCTCCGATCACTGATAGGACTTAAGTACCAAAAACGCCCTTGGAAAATACGCACATACCTTGCATATTTGTTAAGACGCAGTTGGGTTTAAATGGATACGGGTGTCAGTGAATAAATGGCGAAATGGGTATTTCTGGTGGGATACGCCCACCATGTAAACCCATTTCGCCCACATTTTTACATTGGGCTGGGCTATAAAGCTGTTGTTTTTGAAGATACTTGTGCTTTGGGCTAAAAACCTGACTTAGTAGCAAATATAACTTTGCAATTCGCCGTCGGCATTCCGGAGGTAGCCACAATCGCCCCCATCATTCCAAACTTCGGCATCCAGATTCCAGAACAGGTTATTGGTCGTGTTCACCCCGACCCGGGTGTAGACGCGCACGCTGCTGCCAGCCGCGAGCGTAAAGGCGGGAAAGGTGTAAATATTCTTTTGATCGTCCCGCAGCGTCCACCCGGCGAGATCAACCGGGCGGCTGCGGGAGTTCTGAATTTGTAGATATTCTCCCGTGAGCCCGTTCCCAGCCGGGGCATATTCAATTGTGACAATGTATACACCGGGTTCAAGCGTAGCCGTGTTTTCCGGTGGGGAAGTCCTGGTCGGGGGCAGGGTTGCTGAGGGGGGCAGCGTTGGTGTGCTGGTCGGTTCGATCACGATAGTTGGTTGATTCATTATTCTTTCCACGATTACCTGAGCGCCCATAATCATTCCGGCAATCGTGATCATAATCCCAAGCCATTTGATTCTTTCATGCATGGATACCTGTCTCCATTCATCTTGATTTCAGGACGATTTTCGTTGTCGAGAGGTGCACAAGATATTTGTGGATTTGGTGTTGGATTTGTGCGGCATTTGCCGCACAATCCAACACCAAAAACAATTTTCTACAACTATCTCGGCGCACCCTTATCAAGGACTCTCCGTGGTCGCAAATAAAACCGGCCAATCTACTGGGCCGGTAAACGAAGCAAACCAGATTCAGCTAAACGGATGGATTTTCTGCAGGCTCGGACGGATCCAGATTGAAATTTCAGCCAGCCTGCCACGAAAAAGCGTCGGATTTGTTTGACAAATCATTGCGACTATCCTAACACACAACCGGGGCGATAGCAAGTGAGGGTTGTCACAAGAAATTTAAGACCAACGGTAGAAGTGTTCAACTCAGTGCGAGCGCAATCGCTTGTTCGGTGGTCAGATGCATACCCTTCGCCCATTCCAATTCAAACAGGGCCTCTCCAAGCTGAGTGTGCAATCTCGTCAAGGCAGCCCCATTTTCTTTCTGATTTACTTGCTCGACTGGCGCCCCGATGCGAACCCGCACGCGCCTTTTCTGACTGACTATTTATCGGGTGCATGGCTGAGATTGAATAGAACACCAGGAAAGATTAACTTCGGGGTAAGCTATGTTTATGACGCGGAGGTGCGCAGTTTCTTCAAGCTGGTATTGTCGCTCATGGCGGGCACGGTCAGGCGACCATATGAAGGCGATTTGCGCGAGGTAAAGGAGTGGCTGGAAACCAGCGCAGCGTGAGTACGGATTGACTCGGGCGAATGAATTGAAAGCAGGGCTTTCACAAGACAGGTTTTTGGTGTTGGGATTGAACGCAATCACTCTTGCTAAATTGATGTATTTCAGGTAAGGTTAGGTAGCTCGGAGGGAGGGCCAGTGGGGTAAATCCTTGCCCTGGTACCGGTTCGCCTTTTGATTGGAGTGAGGGTCTGGAAGCATTCACATTTAGCTGGAGGAGAGAAAATGAACACAAGCATCGCAAAGCGCTGGCTGGTTATTCTGGCTACCATCGCAACGATTACAGTCAATATCCTGGCAAACGCGCTGCCATTGAACGGCTTGAACACCGGAGAGATTTCTGACCGGTTTCAGAGCTTCTTTGTACCGGCTGGCTATGTGTTTGCAATCTGGGGGATCATTTATATTGGTATGATTGCGTATAGCATTTACCAGATATTGCCTTCACAGCGAGAAAATACCGATCTCGACCGAATTGTGACGCCATATCTGTTGAGCAGCGGGTTCAACATCGCCTGGCTGTTTATGTGGCACTACGAACAGTTTCCAGTCACGATCGTGATGATGGTCGGTCTGCTGTTGAGCCTGATCGCGATCTATCTGCGGCTCGGAGTCGGTGTCAAGCCTGTTTCTGCAGGGATGCGCTGGTGCGTTCACCTGACCTTCAGCATTTATCTCGGTTGGGTCAGTGTGGCGACGATCGCCAACGCTTCCCAACTGCTGGATTATCTGGGGTGGCAGGGAGGCGGCATCGCTCCCCAGGTCTGGACGGTTATCATGCTGGTTGTAGCCGCGGCGGTTGGGGCGGGCATGGCGATCATCCGTAAAGATGCCGGATTTTTGCTCGTGCTGGTGTGGGCCTTCGCCGGGATTGGCGTGAAGCAGTCCGGGGCAGCTCTGGTGGCGAGCGCCGCCTGGATCGCTGCCGGGGCGGCGGCGCTGCTGGCGCTTGTGGGCGCCTGGCGGGCGATTCAATCCAGGATTGGCCTCCCAGTTTGAAGGCGGAACTCGAGCTCTGGCCGGGGACCAGCGCCGGGTTACCGAGCCTGGTTTTTGGATTGGCCTTTATCCTGCTCAAACTGCTGGGAGATCGGGTTTTTGCCGAGCAGCCACTGGCGCAGTATGGCTGGCTGCTGTGGGCCGCCGATGGCCTAATGCTGGCGGGCCTGTTGGCCGGCTGGCTGAAGTGGTTCCCAAACTGGTCCTATGCATTTGCCGGGATGGCGGTGATCTTCAGCCTGTGGTGGCAGTCGACCACAGGCGCAATCGAAGGCTTATTTTCGGGCCCCCTGGCTTGGTCGCCATTGCTGGTGCTGCTGGCGTTGGGGATTGTGATCTCGCGTTCCGTCCGGCCGTTCTTGAAATTCATGCAGGGGTTTTTGAGAGATTGGAGCCTGGCAAGCCTGGCGTTGTACGGAGTCCTGCCGATAGCGATCTATGCGGCGACGAACACTATTCCATCGCCGAGGGCTATCCTATTCCAGATTCCGGCAGTCCTGTTGATGGGCGCCGGCGCCGGTCTGGCCGGCCTGGCTGAAACGGCGCGGCTGCGCGGACGGATGCTTTTATTGGGATTAAGCTGGTCGTGGATGGTTGTCACGATCGGCGTGGCGCTTTACTGGCACGGGAGAGTCTGGGAGGTCAGCGGGCAAACCGTCACCTGGTTGGAGCAGGTGTTGGGCATGTCACTCGTCTGGGTGATCCTGGCTATGATCGTATTCTTCCCGGCCGGCTTGGCCTTGCTGGGCGGTTTGATCGGGCGGACCAGGTGAATTCCCCGCTAACTCGAAGTTTAAATGTGCGTGGCAGGCATTCGCCCGCCACGCACATTTAAACTTCGGAAATGCTACTGATCAGAACTTGAAGCTTAAGCCCAGGCGGCTGCCAGCTGAAGGCGGGCGGCGTGCAAGCGCTCCATGGCGGTTTTGGCGATCTGGTGCATGAAGTTGTAGCCCAGTTCGCAATCCTCGATAAACAACGCCAGCAATGCATCCCCTTGAATCCGGATTAGATGGCTGTCGGCTGAGGCCCGTGCGGAGGCAGTCAGGACATGCGGTTCGATCAGGGCAGAAATTCCAAAAATTTCCCCGGGGTTAATCTCTTCAATGAAATATTCTTTGGCGGTTTCCGGTTTGAATTCTTCGCTGATCGTATAGAAAAGATCCATACCCCCGTTCATCAGGAAATACAGCGCATCGGCGCGGTCACCTTCTCGGACGACAACGGTGCCCTGTCCGATCGCTTGTTCTTCGGCGATCATGGCAATCGCTTTGAGTTGGAGATCATTCAAGAATCCGAAAAATGGATAGCGGCGTAACAATTCAGGTGAAATCATCAACTGCCTCCTTTCAGGCAAGCTTTCCGAAACGGGTCCTATCCTGGGTTTATGAGCCTGCTACGATAGCAGGTTGATCACGATGTGGGCTGCCTCAGGGACGGCAGCTGCAACCGGTTGGCTGAGCTGCTCACTAAAATTATAGTTCATTTCAGCTTCGATGGCCACAACCAGGATCTCATCGGGCAGCTCGGCGCCCATCAATTCGCCCACTTGCAGCGCATTCTGAAGGGTCGTATCGTGAGCTGAACTGAGATGGCCGGCAGCCCGGTTCGGCAGTTCTTCCAATCGCAAGGCGAGCACGGTCCCAACCGGCCGCTGGCCGGTGTCTAGGGCATCGATCAGGATCACGCGCTCAACCCCGATCATCGCTTCCATCAGGCTCAGGCCGCCGACCGACAGGTATTTAAATTCAATCTCGGACCAGGATGGCGGCGCGTCAGACCCTTTTTTCGCCAGGGAAGCGGTTACAGCGCGCTCGACCTGTTCTGCCACTCGCCAGCCGACTCCATCGTCGCCCAGAATTGGATTGCCCAGGCCAATGATCAGTGTTTTCATGGTTTTGCTCGAGACCATGCGACCTTGATTGCCGTTGTTTTGAAAGTGTGACGAAAGCGGTGCATATTAGGTTATCCGCCCAAGTGCGCACCTTGGATTATCCGTCCATGTGGGCATCTTGGCGCACATATTTGGTTTAGCAGGCAAGAACCAGTGAGAAAACGGCAGCAGCTGGGTCTCTCCGGAGCTCCAGCTGCTGCCTGCAGGGTTCAGCAATACTGTTTCAACACTTCAACCGGTTCGCCATCCGCGTCCCGGATGGTGACCTGGAGCGGCATCTTGCCGGGGAGCGAGTGGGTCGCACACGACAGGCAGGGGTCGTACAGCCTGAAAGCCATTTCAACCATGTTGAGCAGGCCTTCGGTGACGACTGTGCCTTCTTTGATCAGCCCCTGGGCAGCTTTCTTGATGGACATGCTGATCGGGGCATAGTTGTTGGTCGTTCCGACCACCAGGTTGACTTTGGTGGTCACCCCGCGCTCGTCGGTCCAGTAATGGTGGGTTAAGGTGCCGCGCGGCGCTTCAACGATACCGACCCCTTCGGTAGGCGTGGCAGTGGGCACGGTGTGGAAGTCCGGCGAGGTGATCTCGGGATCCGTCGCCAGTTCGACCCAGCGCTCGGCGGCATACAACAGCTCGATCAGCCGGGCCCAATGGGTGGCCAGCCGCTCGTGAACCGGTTTCCCGCCCAGAGTGCTGTAAAAGCGTTCGTACTCTTCCTGGGCCAGCGGCGTCGCCATGCCGTCGGAGGCGTTCAGCCGGGAGAGCGGGGTGGCGATATAGACCCCTGAGTCCTTGCCATCGACAAAGCCTTTCCAGCCGACTTTTTTCAGATAAGGGAACTTGAGATAGGTCCAGGGTTCCACCCGCTCGGCGATCCAGTCGGTGTATTCCTTGGGCGCATATTTGCCGATCCGCTCGCCATCGGGAGCGACCACGCTGACCTTGCCGTCGTAGAAGTTGACTTTATTGTTCTCGTCAACCAGGCCGATGTAATAGGTCTCGTGCCGGTAGGTATCGGCCAGGATCAAATCCAGGTAGGCCTGGTTGCCCAAAACGATCTGGTTGAACAAATCCAGGCTGAAGCGGGCGAAATCGACCGCCCAGTGCCCCATTTTTTCGATCTCCTGGCGCTCTTCTTCGCTTATTCCCCTGGTCTGGCCGCCCGGGATGGCCGTGCAGGGGTGAACCTTGCGACCGCCGATGGTCTCGATCACGGTGTGGCCGTATTTACGGGCCTGGATGACCTTACCGCCAATCTCGAGGCCGACCTTGTGGATCACCCCCAGGATATTGCGTTCGGCCACCGGTGCGTCCGGTCCCATGACGAAATCCGGCCCCCCGAGAGCGTAAAAGTGGGTGGTGTGGTCGGTGACGTAAAAGGCGCTATAAAGCAGCTCGCGCAGCATTTTGGCCGTGCGAGGTGGGTCCACCTGGTAGACGGCGTCGGCAGCTTTGGCGCCGGCCATGTGATGGGCCTCAGGACAAACCCCACAGATCCGGTTGGTCAGAAGATTGATCTCTTCTACCGGCCGGCCGACACAAAACTGCTCGAAACCGCGCAGTTCGGGAACCTGGAAATACGTGTTGGCGACATTGCCTTTTTCATCCAGGAATATCTCGATCTTGCCATGGCCTTCCAGCCGGGTAATTGGGTCAATTGTGATGCGCTGCATGATGGCCTCCTAACTGCTTTGCCAGGCTGGTTTGCTGGCCCGTAAGAGCGAGCCGGCCAGGTTGAACCGGTAAAACTGCCCGGCGGGATCGACCAGCGTATCCAGGATGGCCTCGATCTCATCGGGATCCTGGCTGTCGATCACTGAGGCGAAGGCAGTCATCAAGCGGGCCCCGTAATCCAGCACGCCTTCGGCCGGGCCGTAACATCCAATGCACTGGGCGCCCGCCTGGGGGCAGAGCGCGCCGCAGCCGGCGCGGGTCGCCGGTCCGTTGCAGGGGATGCCCTGTTCCAGCAGGCACAGGTCCGGATCGACATGTTCGAGATCCTGGATGCGGGTGAACTGCTTGATATGTTTGACCCCGCGGGTGCGCGGGCATTCTTCACAGACGGTAGAAGGATTGACGCCGATGGTCGCGCCGGTGGGCGGCAGCTCGGCTTCGCCCTTCAGCACCTGGATGACCAGGTCGATGACGGCCCCAATCTGGTGCGACTCGGGCGGGCAACCAGGCATGTAGTAATCGACATCGACGACCTGGTCGAGGGTCCGCAGCACCGGGTAAAACTCAGGGATGTGCAGTTCGCCTTCCGGGACCTGGGTGGAGACGTGCGGCCGGGTGTGTTCGGGGTTGACGGTGCTGATCTCGTTCCGGTAGACCGTATTCATCAGGGCTTCCCGGCTGGTCAGGTTCGCCAGACCCGGGATACAGCCCTCGCAGGCGCAGGAGCCGAAGGCGACCAGGATTTTCGATTTACGGCGCATTAGCCGGGCCAATTCTTCATTTTCGCTGGTACGGATGCCGCCGTTGAAGAGAGTCAGTAAGATGGAATGATCTTCCATCGCTTCGACATCTTTGTACTTGGCATCCATCGCCACCGGCCAAAAAACGACTTCAAAATTGGCATCGACATCCAGGATCTTTTCGTGGATATTCAAGACGGCGATCTCGCATCCACCGCAGGAGGCAGCCCAGTACATTGCGAATTTTGGTTTGCCGTTGGCGGTCATGCCGGCACCTCCTCAAGCTGTTCGACAGGCATGGCGAGGCTGAATTTGAAATCCCCCTGCCATTTTGGCCAATTCAGCGGGCCCAGGGCCCGGATCTCCTCGGTCAATTTGGCGATCTCGCCTGCCAGATAAACGCCTTCCGCCGCGCTGGCCCAGACCAGCTTGACGCGGCCCGGTTCGATCCCCATCTGGGCCAGCGTCCGGCGCAGCAACAGGTAGCGGCGCAGGGCTTTGTAATTCTGTTCCAGATAGTGGCATTCGCCGGGATGGCATCCGGTGATCAGGACGCCATCCGCGCCTCCAGCCAGGGCTTTCAGCACAAAGGTGGGATCCAATCGTCCGGAGCACATCAGGCGGATCAGGCGGACATTCGGTGGATATTTCACCCGGGCTGTACCAGCCAGGTCGGCAGCCCGATAACTGCACCAGTTGCAGGTGAAACCAATGATCACGGGTTCAAAAGTTTCTGTCATGTTAGCCTCCGCTCATCCTATCGTTTCAACTGCAGCGGCCGGCGCCAGGTTCAACATGCAGCAGGCCTTCAATTTGCGAGAGGATCTGCTCGTTGCTGAAACCGGTGCCGGAGATTGCCCCAGCCGGACAGGCTGCCACGCAGGTGCCGCAGCCCTGGCACAGGGCCGGATTGATCTCGGTCACCATCCGATCTTCATGGAAGATGATGGCATTGAAGGGACACAGATCGTTGCAGATCCGGCAGCCGGAGCACATGGCCTCGTTCACGGTGGCGCGCACGGGTTCCAGGGCAATTTCGCCCTGCTGGATGCGTCCCAGCACCCGGGCGGCCGCAGCCGCGCCTTGGGACAACCGTGGAGGGGATGTCCTTGGGCCCTTGAACACAGCCGGCGATGAAAATGCCTTCGGTCATCGTGGCGACCGGGTCGAGCTTGGGGTGCTTCTCGATAAACCAGCCGTTTTCGCTGCAGGAGATCCCGAACCGGTGGGCAACTTCTTTGGCGTCCTGGCGGGGCTCCAACCCGGCTGACAGGATCAACCATATCCACCGGGATGCGGCGTTGTTTGCCGCCAGGGTATCCTCCACCTGGATGATCAGCTTGCCTTCCTCGCCCGGCAGCCGGGCTGCGTCCGTGACTTCGGCGACGCGGCCGCGCACGAACAGGGTGCCCTCCTCCAACACCCGCTGGTAGAATTCATCGTAGGATTTGTAGGCCGTGCGCATGTCGATGTAAAAGTTGTAGACGGTTGCCCCGGTTCGCTCCTTGACCAGGTGGGCAAACTTGAGCCCCTGCATGCAGCAGATCACCGAGCAGTAATTGTTGTAGTTGCGATCCCGGCTGCCGACGCAGTGGATAATCCCGACTGCTGACGGGGTCGTGACCCCATCCCGCAGGACGATATTGCCATTGGTCGGGCCGGCCGAGTTGCTCAGGCGTTCGAACTCCAGGCTGGTGAAGACATTGGCCAGGCGCCCATAGCCGTAATGGGTGATCTTGCGCGGGTCGAACAGGTCATAGCCGGTCGCCAGGATGATATTGCCAACCTGGAGGGTGACCAGCTCTTCTTCCTGGGTAAAGTCGATGGCATTGGTGGGGCAGAATTTCTCGCAGGCTTTGCAGGTGCCGCGCTGGAAGTAGATGCAGTTCTCCTGGTCGATGACCGGGTATTTCGGCACTGCCTGGGGGAAAGGCGTATAAACGGCTTTCCGGAACCCCAGTCCGGCTTCGTAGATTTCGTCGATCACCTTCTTGGGGCACTTTTCCTGGCAGATGCCGCAACCGGTGCACAAATCGGTGTTGATATAGCGAGGTTTCTTTTTGATGGTCACCGTGAAGTTGCCAACGTAACCGTCCACCTTGGTCACTTCGGACCAGGTATACATGGTCACGTTCGGGTGCTCTCCGACCGACACCATCCGGGGTGTCAGGATGCAGGCGGCGCAGTCCAGGGTCGGGAAAGTCTTATCGAACTGGGCCATGTGGCCGCCGATGGAAGGCTCGCGTTCAACCAGGATCACCGGGAAGCCTGCATCGGCGATCTCGAGGGCCGACTGGATCCCGGCGATGCCCCCGCCCACCACCAGGGTGGCCGGATGGATCGGCACGTGCAGCGGCTCGAGCGGGGTGTTGTGAACGACGCGCTCGACCCCGCCGGAAATCATAGCCTTCGCTTTTGCGGTGGCGGCCTGCTTATCGGTATGGACCCAGGATACCTGTTCCCGGATGGAAACCAGCTCGGACAGGTAGGGATTCAAGCCACCGCGGGCGCAAGCGTTGCGGAAAGTTTGTTCGTGCAGGTGTGGTGAACAGGCGCCCACGACCACCCGGGTCAGCCCTTTTTCTTTGATATCATCTTCGATCAATTCCTGCCCAAGGCTGGAGCACATGAATTTATAATCCCGGGCGACGACCACCCCGCGATCTTTTAGTTTTTCAGCCGCCCAGTTGGCAACGTCGACAACATCCACGGTTCCGGCGATGTTGCTGCCGCAATGGCAGATGTAAACACCGATGCGTTCTTTTGGCTCGCTGCTGTCGGTTTCGACGGCCTGGTTTCCGTTGTTTTGTTCTTCGATGGGGTCAGCGTTTTCATGAGCGCTCATTCATGCACCTCCTCGTCCTGGTCGTCAGGCATCACAGGCATTGGCAAACCGGTTTTTTTGGTCCGCCTGGGTTTTGGTTTCGGGGCGCTCTCATCCGGGGGCAGTTCGACGCCGATCCGGGCCAGCGCCGGGCGAGCGTCCACCAGCTCCATGCCAAACCCCAATGATTTTGGATCTTTGCCGAAGGCCAACCCCATCACCTGGGTGAAGAAGACGATCGGCATGTGGAAATTGGTGTGGAAGTGGTGATTGGTCTCATTCTGGTAAGCGTCCAGGTTCATCTGGCACATCGGGCACAGGGTAACCATCAGGTCGGCCTTGTACTGCTCGGCGGAGGAGATCAGGCGGCGGATCAGTTCAAAAGCCGTCGAGGGACTGATCTGGGTCATGTGTCCTCCGCAGCAATGGGTTTTCAGGGGGAAGTCGATCACTTCAGCGCCCAGGGACTTCAGCAGCCGGTCCAATTCGTTGGGATATTCAGAGTCTGACCAGCGGCCTTCGTAATCAGGACGCGGCACCATACAGCCCAGGTAAGGGGCAATCCGCAACCCCTGGAGCGGTTTGACAACTTTTTCCTTGACCCGGTCCAAACCAACATCATTGATGATGACATCCAGCAGGTGTCTGATTTTGAATGTGCCCGGATCGTAATGCAGCCCACCAGCGGCCAGCGCCTGGTTGACACGGGTGCCCAGGATCGGGCGTTCCTGCATATAGTGATCCGCTTTGGCCAGGTTTAAATAGCAGGCGCTGCAAGGCGCGACGACCGTCCGGGTGCCGTTGGCCTGTTCGGCAGCCAGGGCCAGGTTGCGGGAAATTAAAGCATACGCCGGGGTCAGGCTGATACCCACATATTCGGTGGCTCCGCAGCAGTTCCAATCCTGGATCTCTTTCAGATTCAGTCCTAAATCATCTTTGATGGCCATCAAAGAATCGTTATAGGCTTTGGCGCTGCTTTCCATCGAGCAGCCAGGGTAATACATATAATCCAGGCGGGTGGCGACGTCGTTCATGAGATTGCCTCCAATTCTTTGGCCCGGTTCAGGATTGCCTGGAGCTGGTCGATGCCTTCAATTCTATTAGGATTGAAATCCATTCGTTTTTTGGTGAGCATCCCCAGGCCCATCGGAGCCATCCCGGGCAGGCGCAATGGGAAATGCTTCAGGTAATGGCGGGTGGCAAGGCCAAATTCATAGCTGCGACCATAGTTTTCCACCATGTCGACAAAAGTTTGGGAAAAATCGGGCGCAGTGGAGTCCTTGTAAAGCTTGGCGCTGATGGCCATGCTTTTCAGGGTATACATGACATCTGTGATATGGACTTCCTGCGGACAGCGGACCACGCAGTGATAGCAGGATACACATAACCAGGGGGTATTGCTCATCAAAGCTTGTTCGCGCATGCCGGCCCGGATCATCGCGAATAACATCCGCGGGGTATGATCCATGTCAGCAGCAGAAGGACAGGAGCCTCCGCAGGTGCCGCACTGGATGCACATTTCCAGCCGGGCGACGCCTGCAGTCGCCGCACTGACCTCTTCCAAAAATCTTAAATTTGGATTGGTATCTTGGGGAGATACAGGTTGAGTGGTCAAAAGCCACCTCCTCATAATGGCGGGAAGTTAGGTATAACGAGCTGGAATTGACGGTAGGGGTGATGGATGCGTCAGTGACCGCCGGATAAGGAGCAATACAGGGGCAGGCAAGCCTCCTTTCACAGGCGCACAGGCGATATGAGTGTGGGCAACGATGATCTGTGCGGTCGAACCAGGGCTGCCATTGTTCAGGCGGGGATATTGAGAGCTCGAAGCTGCCTTTGGCAATGCAGGTAATTGATACTTTCCTATCTCTTTAAGTATCAACCATTCTTTGTCCAAGTATAGTGATAAAAGGCACAAACGGTACCCGTAGAATGTCATATCCCCAAAAGCGCAGGGATTAATGGCAAAATGATGTGGTTTCGGGGGCTTAAGCCCCCGAAACCACATCATTTTGCCCCGCTCTCCCACGAAAATACCGAAAGTCCCTCTTTGTTACGCCAGTCGGTTAACGCGGTAAAATAATTCCGGGGAAAATTCAAACAGCGCTGCCAATATCCGTCTTTACCGGCGGTTGAGCGAACCTACCTACAGGAGAACAGCATGACGAATGATAAACAACTCGAAAATCTTGCGATCAATACCCTGCGATTTTTGTCGGCGGACGCGGTCCAAAAAGCGAATTCCGGCCACCCCGGCTTGCCCATGGGGGCAGCTGCCATGGCTTATACGCTCTGGACCCGCCACTTGCGATTTAACCCGGTCGATCCGGCCTGGCCCGGACGGGACCGGTTCGTGCTGTCCGGCGGCCATGGTTCGATGCTGCTGTACAGCCTGCTCTACCTGACCGGCTATGACCTGCCTTTGGAGCAACTCAAGCAGTTCCGCCAATGGGGCAGCCGCACCCCGGGCCATCCGGAATATGGCCTCACGCCGGGGGTGGAAGTCACCACCGGCCCGTTAGGCCAGGGTTTTGGCAACGGGGTTGGGATGGCGATTGCCGCCAATCACCTGGCCGCGATCTACAACCGGCCCGATTATCAGCTCATCGATCCCACCATCTACGCTATCGTGACGGATGGGGACTTAATGGAAGGGGTCGCCTCCGAGGCCGCCTCCCTGGCAGGCCACCTGCGGTTAGGGCGGTTGGTGTACCTGTACGACGATAATCATATTTCGATCGATGGATCGACCGACCTGGCTTTCACCGAAGACCGGGAAGCGCGCTTTGAAGCCTACGGCTGGCACGTGCAGCACGTCGCCGATGGCAATGACGTTGAGGCCATCGATGCCGCCATTCGGAATGCCAAAGCTGACCCGCGGCCATCCCTGATAGGAGTTCGAACGCATATCGGCTATGGATTGCCCACCCGCCAGGATACGCCCAAGGCTCACGGCGAACCGCCCGGGGTAGATGAACTGCGCGGCGCCAAGCAAAACCTGGGCTGGCCGCTGGAGCCCGATTTTTACGTGCCGGATGAAGTTATGAGCTTCTTCCGCCAGTCAGTCGAGCGCGGCGCCCAGTGGCAGGCCGAATGGCAGCGCTGCCTGGAAGATTACCGGGCCGCTTTCCCGGAACAGGCCGCTGAACTGAGCCGCCGCCTGGCGGGTGAGCTGCCGCAGGGCTGGGAAGCCGGCCTGCCGGTCTTCCCGGCCGACCCGAAAGGCATGGCTACCCGGGCGGCCTCGGGCAAAACGATCAATGGCCTGGCCCCCCTGATCCCGGAGCTGATCGGCGGCTCGGCCGACCTGGAGCCTTCCAACAAGACCTGGATCAAGGACAGCCCCAGTTTTCAGGCGGACACGCCTGGCGGGCGCAATTTCCATTTTGGGGTGCGCGAGCACGCCATGGGCGCGATCGTTAATGGGATGGCGGTTTTCGGTGGGATCATCCCCTACGGCGGCACATTTTTGATCTTCTCCGATTACATGCGGCCGGCCATCCGGCTGTCTGCCCTGTCGGATTATCCCAGCATCTGGATCTTCACCCACGACAGCATCGGCCTGGGCGAAGACGGGCCGACCCACCAGCCGATCGAGCAGCTGGCGGCTTTGCGGGCGATCCCGAATCTGGTGGTGCTGCGCCCGGCGGACGCCAACGAAGTCAGCCAGGCCTGGAAAGTGGCCATCCAGCGGCGCCACGGCCCGACCCTGCTGGCCCTCACCCGCCAGAATGTGCCCACCCTCGACCGCGAGCTGTACAACTCAGCCGAGGAGCTGGCCAAAGGCGCCTACGTGCTGGCTGATCTGGGCGAGCGGCAGCCCGAATTGATCCTGATGGCTTCGGGCTCGGAGGTCAGCCTGATCGTGGACGCCGGGGCCCGCCTGGCAGCCGAAGGCGTGAACGTCCGGCTGGTCTCGTTCCCAAGCTGGGAGCTGTTTGCGGACCAATCCCAGGAATACCGCGATCTGGTCCTGCCGCCGGGAATTAAAGCCCGGCTGGCGGTTGAAGCCGGGGTAGCCCAGGGCTGGGAGCGCTGGACCGGCGACGGCGGCGCGATCCTGTCGGTGGAGCGCTTTGGGGCCTCGGCGCCCTACCAGACGATCTACAAGGAGTTCGGCCTGACGGTCGAGCATGTGATCGAGCTGGGGCAAAAACTGGTGTAACCCTGGTGAGATAGAAGCCAAATAGTTCATTTCTCGAAGAATTTGTTCCCTGTATACAGATTTATCTGATCCAGGGAACTTTTTTTTATTGGATACCGTCTATTGAACAGTTGGAAATTGAATAAATGGATTAAGAGGTAATCTGATGAAGCAGATAAAGCAATTAGACAAAGATAATTTATGGAAGTTGATCATAATATTGGGGTTGATCATCGGAATGATTTCACTTACGGGTTGTGCTAAGTCTGGAACTGAAACTACGACACCGACATTGACAAATACCTTGCCCCCGGGCGGCGAGGACAAGAGGAAATGGCATCACTGTCGAACCTACCTTTACTTCTGAACCGAAAGAAACGAAGGAAGTGAACACGGCGCTTAAACCATTTATTACCTCCGCTAAGGATGATCTTGCCAGTCAGCTAGATGTCCCTGCCAATGAAATTGAAGTTGTGGAAGCGCAGATGGTCACCTGGCCTGACGGAAGCGCTGGTTGTCCGAGCCCAAATATTGACTATATCCAGGTTCAAGAAGAAGGATTAATCGATTCAGCTAGTATATAAAGGCCAGGTTTATGAATATCATCAGAGCCAATCTCGTCCATTGTTTTTATGCAAACCATGATTTTGAAAGCTACGTTCCGGATTGGTCATGAGCCTAAAAGCATATCCGATTGACCAATCCGGGAACTCTAACAGCACTTCAGATTGATTGTTCGTTTTGTAAACCGAATTACAACAAAAAACTGCCGGGCGGGTGTGTACCCGTCCGGCAGTTACTAGCTAAGTGAATGATCAGAACGCAGTGTTCTGGATCATTACGGGCCGAATATGGCTGGCAAGAAGAAAAGATCTCCATACTGACCGTCAAAGCAGGCAACACTGATGCCGGCGAACGCATCACTGGACATCTCGGCGCAGTTTTGCCAGCGTCCAGGCGTATCACCAACGACTGAATACTGGATGACTGCCGAATCTCCCGGAGCGCCGGGCATACTCGCCACATCTACTTCGTAACCCGTGCTTGATGGGGCCGGAGCTGTCCCAGTTCCATCAAAGTACACGGACTCGCCCGTATTTCCGTACTTATTCTCAGCGCCGACCGTCAGGTAGCCGCCATCTCCACTTGAGACATTTGGTCCATAGGTGAAGCTGATGTCATCAGGCTGTGTGTAACTGATCCAGACCTGGAATGTATTGGTGACCGTGCTGCTTGAATAGATCGGGACGTCTTCCCACTCGACAACGATCCATGAATCCGTTCCATTTCCAAGTGTATTGACTAACATCCGTCCACCACTTGCCGGATTCAAATCGGTCCAGAAGGGAGCAAGGACGTTGTTGGGTAAGGCAGCATCTGGGAAGTCGGTATTGATGAAATCTACATCACCTGTGGTTCCTCCGCCAACAACAATGTACCCGTTCGAAACGACGCCGATCCGATTGTAGGTATCACCTGCAAACTCGAAAGACGGCACATTTACATTGCTGATGGATTTGTCAGAACCCGAAAGTACGAGATTCCCCGTGAAACCCGCCAGAGGCAGGTAACCAGCCGGCGAGGCAGTCGGATCGATGGCTGCAGTCACGATCGCCGGTGCAGCGCCTCCAAGGGTATCGTTCAGCACGATCTTGTTACCCGTGCTGGTTGCACCACTAACCGTGCCGGTGATCACCAGTTTGTCGGGGACAACATCTGTTATGCCGATAAAGGATTTATCGAAGCCAGTGTTGGTGGCAGTAATGGTGCAGTTCGCTATGTCGCCGCTGCCAAGTACGCTCATGTCGCAGCTCTTGTCTAGCGTAATCGCAGCCTGCTGGCGCACGATGGTGATCGGCAGATGAGCCTCGTGGGTACCATCAGTTAGCATCAGGGTCGCCATGCGAGTTTCGCCAACAGGTACGTTACGAGCATCAATCGTGATTGCGAAAGTGCTGTTACCGCCGGCAGCCAGATTGAGTGTTGCTGGGACAGTGATCATAAGATCACCAGGAGCGTCGACTGATAGATCCCAAACGCTGGCAGTGTCCAGCGTGCTATGGGCGGTGCGATAAACCGTTACCTCACCGGGTAGCGCTGGTACGTACACGCTGGGATAGTTGACATTCCAAAGATCACTCTCATGACTAATGTAATCCAGGAAAGATACATCGAACGTAATCCCAGGATCGCCGGCAACAGTCAGATCAACTCTTCCGGAGCCGTAATCGAAGGTATCGGCGGGAGTTACGCTGTCTTCTTTCGTGACGCCGCTGGTCTTGGCGGTAGTCATGATGGCCGATTTGATCTGGCCAGGGGTCCAGTCTGGATGCAAGGCTTTCAGCAGTGCACCGGATCCAGCGATATGCGGGCTGGACATGGATGTACCTTGAATAGCCTGGAAAAGCTCACCGGGCAGACCGCCCTCGACAGTTGCTGGAATTGGGGTCATGCCGGCCAGGATCTGGACACCGGGCGCCGTGATATCAGGTTTGCTGACACCAAGTACCGTTCCTGGACCGCCGCGGGAACTGAAGGCAGCCATCACATCACCCTGGACTGTGGTTGCTGCGCCTTCGGTGAAGGTCCCCATTACGCTGGTGTGGTCAGCCATGAAGTCGAGCAGTTTGGTGCCTTCATCATTCTCGAGATGGACGCTCGGGATGAAGTGGTTGTCAGTGGACAGGCCTTGAAGGGTAGGATTGTACAGTAGCATGCCACCTGCGCCGCCTGCTGCAACATTGAAGCTTTTTTCCACCCGGGCGATGACACCTCGCTCGCAGATGACGATCTGGCCGGTAAACGTGCCGGCTGCGAACGGTGAGTTGCACATGGCGTCGCCGTAATCGTCTGCTGATACCACCTCCGTGGGTGTGCTGATGCCATCCGTAACCGAAGCGCCTGACAATGTCAGCGTTTCGGTTACTGTGGTTGTCCCGGAAATAATCCCGGTCAGAGAGACCGTGCTGATGAAGAACCGGTCGCTGTTGCTGGCGGCGACTGTAGTCACCCACGGACCCCTATGGCCAACAGTGTTGGCAGCTGGACCGCTGTTACCAGCCGAATGGGCCGGAAACACGCCTGCTGCATAGGCATCCAGGAAGGCCAATTCTGCAGCATCATTGTAGGGATCATTTCCACCACTGATGGAATAGTTGGTGACGTCAACGCCATTAAGCACCGCCTGATCCACGGCAGCTGCGAGGTCTGAAGTGTACCCAGACCCGAGAACGAGCGCTTTATACATGATCACATAGGCTCGTGGTGCGACGCCGGAAACCAAACCTCGGTCGACACCTAACAACGTGGCATCTACATCTGCATTTCCTGCAGCCGTGCTGGCCGTGTGGGTTCCGTGGCCCTCAGCATCACGGGCCGAGTTGAACTCTCCAGATGGTAGACCGTTCAACGCGACATATGTGTTGATAAAGGTGTAAGCACCGATCAATTTGTTATTACAGGTGAATGGATCGTCATCGGGATTGGCTGCCGAATTACCAAAGTCGCAATCGTATGGCCCACCAGGAGGAGGTGAATATGCTTTCCCAGATGGGTCTGGGTCGGAGAACGATGGATGTTCAGGCCAGACGCCGGTATCAATTACTCCGACGATTACACCTTCACCAGAACTCTCCTGTCCACCAAGCTGAGACCAGATTGTGGGAGCGCCAATAAATTGCGGGCTCACATCCGTATCGATATGGCGTATCTCGTCGCTGTAGACAGCTTTAACACCATTTATTGAAGATAAGGCGCTTAGTTCGTTGGCTGGCAAAATGACGGATGCACCACCAAGTACAGATCGATATCGATTCACCAGTTTTGCAGAGGGAATCGCTTGGGCTAAAGAGCCCTGGAAGCTGTTGATTTGAGAGTCAGCGTAAGCCAGATAAGCCTGACTGGCGGCAGATTCGGCATTGAGTTTATTGGTGCCTGCGATCTCTGGATTTGTGGCAACCAGTCCACTCACTCCCCCTCGGTAAGTCGCCAGCGGTTCGAAATCGAGTTTCACGATCACACTGACAAGATCACTACTTGGGACGAAATCAGCCATATCTTCTTTGGCTGCATCCGCATAATAGGTGGATTCAACCTGAACCCCGCTGTTTGGTTCTTCATGAATGCCTTGTTGAGCTATTGCAGGGACATTGAATGACAGAACAAACGAGATTATCAGGATCAGGCTAAAAAGTTTCCTTCCATAACTTTTCTTAAGCATCTATTCCTCCAAATTGGGTATGTTTACGATCCAAAATAGTTAACTTTTGGCGCAAGTAAAAATTTTTTCTCACCTCCTTTTGACTTGATTGAGCCTGATTGGCTCTCCAGAAAATTCTGTGGGGTGCGCAGATTTGGTGGTGTGAGCGTGCTCGAGCACGCTCACACCACCAAATCTGGTGTACCATCGCAGGAATTCCCGAAGAACCGCCTTATTATCTAAGAGCCGGCATACTAACTTACGTAACAACTGCACCTGATCTATTTGTTTTTCCTCGTTTGTAAAACAAATAATTAGCAAACGAAAACTTGCTCTTCCGGCAAGAACAGCAAGCATTGATATCGTAGCTAATAAGCTTCAATAATGAAATTTTTTATTGATTGGCACAAATGTTAGATTTGCCTTTTCGGATTTAATTTGGGCGCTAGATTAATGTGTTTGATCACATGATGAAATTTTTCTGAGTTAATCCAGTCAATAGATCAGTAGATTAAATTCCAGAATTTATAGTCAGATAAGATACGGCACAAAAGAACGTTTCCTAAATCGACACACGATTGTTATTATTTATTCAATCCAACCCTAATATTATCGGAAAAGCGTCATCTTTGTGTGACGTGTTAGATCAGATTAGTCTGTGATCAGCGATAACTTATCTGAAATTAAGATACCATAGCTATCTTATGCCTGTCAAGGAATTATGCATATTAATCAGATTCGAATATGAGATTAAAAGTGAGCGATATTCAATTTTGGTTAGATTAATCCGAATAAAGGGTCTTTGGGAAAATCTGTGGAATAGTCCCAGATTTAGGGGTGTGAGCGTGCATCCGCACGCTCACACCCCCAAATCCGGGGTACCACCACAGGAATTCCCAATGAACCTACGGATAAATTATAAGTGTTTTCGTGTATACTGGTAACATCGTCGCCATACCGACCAGAATGTACAGGAAGTTCGAGCTAACCATGAAGGAAGATCGCAAATTACCAGAAACGGACCTGCCGCAGCCTTTGCTTTTTCAGTTAAGCGAGGCTGCTGTCCAGGGCCTGGAACTCTACCCGGCAGTCTGGCGGGCAGCGGAGATGCTCACAGCCTCCGATCCGGGTATCCGGCGGATGGGCCTTCAGGAATTGATCGAAAACGAAGCGGCCCGCTACTCACCCCTGATCGTCTACCTGCTGATCACCCTGCTGACCGATCCGGATATCCAGCTGCGCTGCCAGGTGATTCACAGCCTGGCCCGGGTGATGGGCAGGGATGAACAGGGCCAGACTTCTCCGGAGGCCGTCCGGCAGTGCCTGTGCGGGCATCTCGGCGCGATGCGCACCCGGGAAGTGTTCGCTCTGCTCCAGGCTGTCGAACGGCAGCCGGAGTGCGAAGATGATGTGGTGGTTTTGTTGAGCTGCTGCTCGTACGCCGGCAATCACCTGGGCGATATCTTAAGCGAACGGGCCAACCCGTTGGGGATCCGCCGCCTGGCAGCCCGTTTTATCGGCCGGGTGGGCTTTTTAAGTGCCTTGCCGGCAATCGATCGCCTGGCGGGACGATTGGAAACCCGGTTGGAGGGGCAGCGCGCCATGCCTTTCGCTCCCCAAGAGCCCAAAGATGAGTTGAATTTACTCTCGGAACTGCGGCAGGCGCGGGATCTATTAAACGCCCCCTAAAAAATTAACCTACAAACCTGACACCTCCCGAAATTAATAGTCGGGCCAAACCGACGCTATGATACCCACCCCCTCATTCCCCCTCCCTCGCGCCTTCGGCGCTGGGCTGGGTATGATTGCGGAAAACGGGCTGGAAGACCAGCGTTAGCTGGTCTTCCAGCCCGTTTTCCGAGTAACCCTCTCCAGGTATATGTCGAGGAAAGTGTGTGTTTTTCCGGAAATTAAAGTCTTTGCCCGCAGTTGGGGCAGACCGTTTCGTCGTTGCGGGTGACGAAGCCGCAGTTCAGGCAGGTCCGGGGCTGGGCATCCCCTAACGGGGCGCCGCAGGCGATACAGCTCGGCTCGCCCACCGGATTGGCGGTATTGCAATAGCTGCAAACCAGGCGGCGCAGCCGTTCGGACAGTTCAAAGGATGCGCCGGCTGCCCGGGCCGCATTTTCGATCGTCACCCAGACCCGCTCGGAGAGCTGCAGGTTTTCAACATCCTGGGCCAGATCATCCAGGCGATCGATCAGGCTCCAGGGGTTGCGCCAGGCCCAAAAGGCGGTCTTACTCAGGCTGGCGGCCACATCCATCCAGTTTTGTTTGCCCATCGAGACCGCCACGCCATCGGGCACCGTCTGTAAACTGACGGTCATCGCCGTCTGCCCACCGGAGCGGGCGTACTCACGCGTGGCGATCTGAACCATTATTTTCTGATCGTTCCCCACCTGCTGGGCGCGGTAAGCGCCCTGGTTGAATTCCGCCGTTAAAGCATGGGCCAGGGTTTCGGGGGTCAGGTTGCCGTGGAAGATTCTGGGGTCCATCGTAAATCCTTGTTTTTCGGTCATTCCAATAAGCGCGAAGAAATCCACATATACTCCAATTATACATACGGAAACCGGCCTGACAGGTTGTAATTTTCGGGTAAAACTGCCTTCAGCCTTCACAAAGCTATTGAAAAATAATGGCGAAATAAGGGGTCTGCGTGGACATTCGCCCACGCAGACCCCTTATTTCGCCTGGTCCTTTTGAAAGCGAAAGCCGTGCTTAGGGCCTGCGGGATGGGTTATAATCACCGATTGGAACTTGGAGGTTGTATGAAGGTAAACAAATTCATGGCCGGGGTTCTGCTGGTGAGCGTCCTGGCTTTTAGCGCCGGCCTGCTGACGGTCGGACAGGCGTCGGCAGGGGATCATAACCAGATACCCACGGTGGCGATCCCGACCGTGACCGGCACGCCCCAGGGCGCCATTATTACCGTGAAAAGCACCGGCAGCCAGGACCAGATCAACGTGCGCTCCGGGCCGGGGACGATCGGTTACGACATCATCGGCGTACTGGTGGTCAGCCAGACCGCCCCGGCCCTGGGCCGAACGCCCGGTGGGGACTGGATCCAGATCGTTTATCCGGGCGTGCCGGGCGGCGTGGCCTGGGTCTACGCCCCCCTGGTGGATCTCTCGGGGACGGTGCCGATCGTGGAAGCGCCTCCGACCCCGACCCCGCGGGTCACCCCTACCATCGATCCGACCCTGGCGGCCCAGTTCCTGATCGATATTCAACCAACCCGATTGCCTACCTTCACGCCGCCGCCGCCGATCAGCATCCCGACCTTTGAGCCGGCGAACACCCTGGGCAGTAATTCGCGCCTGCCAATGGGATTCGTAATTATCGGTTTAACCGTGGTGGGATTGTTCGGGATGTTGATTTCGGTATTGCGGGGTCGCTGATCGATCGGGAAGTTTGTCAAAAAAACAGGCGGGGTGGCCAGCGTTCGCTGGCCACCCCGCCTGTTTTTTTCGATAAAGATTAACCTGCCGGGTTTTAGTGGCAGGAGCAGCTCCCGCCGTCGCTTTCAGCGCCGGCCTCTCCGGAGGTCCGGAAAGAGCTGCCGCAGCCGCAGGTGGAGACCGCGTTGGGATTTTCGATCTTAAAGCCGGCGCCCATCAGATCGTCCTGATAGTCTACCGTCGCGCCGCGCAGGTACTGGATCGAGACTTCGTCGATCACGACCTGCACGCCGTGAGCTTCCATTTTCAAATCCTGCTCGCGGATATTATCCTCCAGGGCCATGCCATATTGGAACCCGGAGCAGCCCCCGCCGGAGACGAACACCCGCAGGGCGTAGCCTTCCAGGTTGCGTTTTTCGAGTAATTCCCGGACAGCCTGAGCTGCGACCGGGGTCAATGTTACCAGTTCGGTTTGGGTGGTGATGTTGTCAGCCAGCATAGTGATACCTTCTTTCACAATCAGTAGGATTGCACCATTATATCCGAAAAAATCTGAAGATCAATATTTAATCAATTTCCGGGGTACGACCCCAGGAATTACCAAAGTCTCATCAATTAGATGAATTTTATCAAGTTTAACCCGGTCCGTCAAGTTCGCTTCGGAAAACGGGCATGAAGATCGGTGAAAGCCGATCTTCATGCCCGTTTTCCGACTATGTCTCGATTTAGTCAGACTCCAAAGCGCTGGTCGTGAATCAGGTCATGGATCTTTTCGATCTCTGGCGCCCACCAGGCGTCGCCGGGCTGGTAGGGGACTTCCTGGCGGACCTGGCGGTAGGCCGGGTCAACGCCCTGGCCCAGTTTGGCTTGCGGCAGCTCGCGCAGGCGCAGGTCGATCGCCCGGGCCGCACAGTAGACTTCGATCGCCAGCACATGGGTGGTATTGGCGATCACCTGGCGGGTGTGCCGGGCGGCTGTCATCGAATTGGCGTTGTGATCTTCCTGTTCGGCGGAGGTCGGCAGGGAATGCAGGCTGTCCGGATGGGCCAGGGTCTGGTTTTCCAGCACCAGCGAGACTGCCGTGTACTGGGGCATCATCATACCGGAGTTCAATCCGGCTGCCTGGGGTGTATCGACCAGCATGGCCGGCAGGCCGGCGTTCAGTTTGCCATCTGTCAGGCGGAAAATGCGCCGCTCGGCGATCGCGGCCACTTCCGCCATGGCGATGCTGAGGAAGTCAGCCGCCATTCCGACCGGTTCGCCGTGGAAATTCCCGCCCGAGATGGCTTCACCCGCGCCGAACAGCAAGGGGTTATCGGTCGCTGCGTTGATCTCACGAGCGATCACCTGCCGGACGTACTCGAGGGTGTCGCGGGCGGCTCCCTGGACCTGAGGAGCGCAGCGCAGCGAATAGGCGTCCTGCACCCGGCCCTCCCCGTCGATCAGGCTGCTGCCCTGGGTCAGCCGGCGGACAGCGGCGGCGACCTGGATCTGGCCGGGATGGCGGCGAGCTTCGTGCAGGCGGGGATCAAAGGCGGCTGACACGCCCAGAACGGCTTCCAGGGTCATGGCCAGCGAAATTTCCGCTACCTCGAGCAGATAGGCCGCATCATAGACCGCCAGGGCGGCCATGGCAGCCGAGAAAGTGGCGCCGTTGCTGACGGCCAGGCCCTCTTTAGGCCCCAGAACCAGGCGCGGCAACCCGGCGATCTGCATGGCAGCCTTGCCGGTTAACCGCCGGTCCTGGTACCAGGCGAAGCCCGAGTCTTCGGCGCGGTCAGCCTGGTCGGTCGTGAACACCAGGGCCAGGTGGGAAAGCGGCGCCAGGTCGCCGGAGGATCCCAGCGAACCCTGGGAGGGGACGACCGGCACAACGCCCCGGTTGAGCATTTCCACCAGAGTGTCGACCAGCTCGGGCCGCACCCCGGAGAAACCGCTGGCCAGGGTGTTGGCCCGGATCAGCATCGCGGCCCGGACCACCTCGGTGGGCAGTTCCGGTCCGGTTCCGACCGCATGGCTGAGGATCAGGTTGCGGCTGAGACGGGCCGAGTCGCTGGGTGGGATGGGCCGATCGGCGAAGATCCCAAACCCGGTGTTGATCCCGTAGACCGGCCTGGTGCCGGCCACGATCTCCTCGACCCACTGGCGGGATTGGGCCATGCTGGCGCGGGCTGCCTCCGCCAGGGCGACCAGCTCGCGATCCCGCGCCACCGCCACGACATCGGCGATCGTCAATTGGGTGCCATCAATCGTCAACATAAGCGTTTACCTTCATAGAATAACAGGGTCCGAGATATCGCCAAAATGGATGTACGTGGGGGCACAGGCCCCCACGTACATCCATTTTGGCACAAATTCTCGACCCTCGGCTGGGAATTATCATCTCAATTTAAAACAACACCATGCCCAAAACTACGGCAACCACGGTGATCGTCAGGTTATCGATTTCCGGGGTTGGAAGCGATTCGACCGCGGTGGCTGCCAGGGCAATCAAACTGACTGCCGGCAGATAGGCGCTCCACGGGCCGGGGAAAACACCGGCGGCAGTGAAGATCGCCAGAATGAGCACGGCCATCAGCCAGCCTCCGGCCAGCATCCCCAGGCTGCCAGCCCAGGTTTTGCCAGAGTTCCAGGGTAAGGCAGTCTTGCCCCAGCGGCGGCCGATGATGTCGGCCAGCCCATCTCCGCCGCACAGCAGCATCAAGGCCACGATGCCGACCGGCGAGTCTTTCCAAAACCAGATCGTCAGGATCACGAAAGCCAGGCCGTAGATCAGCGGCCCGCGCAGGATCTCACGCGGGTTGCCGCTGCGGGACATGGATTGAACGGCGGCTTCATCCTTGATCGCGCCGATCCCAACCAGGAAGAACTGGCCGGTGATCAACAGCGGGACCGTGGCAGCCAGGTAGCGAGCGACTGGCGCCGGACTGAATAATAACCAGCACAAAACGAACAGCGGCCCGGTGCCGGTGTGGATGATTTTGCGGCTGAGCTGGCCTGAAATCCAGCCGCGGTGGGCGGCGAATTCGACAATTCGCACCCAGAGGACTGCGAGCAGCAGGGTGATACCCAGGGCGATGAAATTATTCATGTCGATCCCCAAGATGGAATGATGGCCTTGAAGCTGGGCCAGTGGGAAATCTGGAGCAACACCTCAGGAATCCCCAAAGAACCTTGAAGCAGCTACCACTGGCAGCTGGGGCAGGTATTTAGGCCGGCATGTTTGCCGACCTGTTTGTACATGGTGACATTGGTGTAAGGTTCGCCTAATAAGCCATCATGGATGGCCCACGAGCGCAGGCGAATACTGTCGGCGGCCTGGGGCAGGCGGAATGGGGTCGAGCCATCCAGCAAGGAGCGCAGTTCTCCGCCAGCTTCTAAACCGGTCTGAATGCGCTCCATCAGCCGGCGGCCGCGCTGGTAGGCGAAGCCGTAGTGTTCGAACAGGATCGCGGTGTGGTAATAGAGCGGCTCGGCAAAATATAAGTTATGTCCCAGGCTGGCGACGAAATGCTCAAACGCCTGGATCGCTTCGCCGAGCATGCGCAGCCCTTTGCGGATCTGCCCGGGAGCCAGGCCATAAGCCAAGGCGGCCTGTTCGGCTTCCAGGTTGCGGCACAGCACCCCGAAGCGGGTGGGGCGTCCGTCCGGCATGCGGTCCACGTCGAACCGGGGCGAATCCGGATCGTTTAAAACGTAGAGCATCACATGGACCTGCCCGGTCAGCGTATCGGTGATGTCGCCATACAGGATGGGATCCGGGAAGCCGTACTGGTGCCACAAGGACATTTCAGAACTGGCGCTGCCGCTGGGGGCGTTCAATTTCAGCAGATCGCGCCCCTGCTCATCCTGTAACGCCGGTCCGATCTCGAAGCGTTCCAGCAGTTCGGGCGGGATTAATCGGGTGTAGATGGCTCTTTTTTCAGGCTCCGGCAGTAAATTGATGCCGCTGACCGTGGATGGAGGCATGAGTCACTCTCGCCGTCGTAAGGACCTCTGCAGTTCACGTTCGGCATCGCGGCGGGCGATATCCTGACGCTTATCGTAGAGTTTCTTGCCGCGCGCAACTGCAATTTCCACCTTGGCGCGGCCATTCTTAAGATAGACCTGCAGCGGGATGACCGTCACACCTTTCTTACGAACGTCATTCCAGATCGCTCGAATTTCCGATTTGTGGAGCAGCAATTTACGCGGCCGGCGCGGCTCATGATTGTAGTGGCTGGCCTGTTCGTAAGGCGCCACATGGGCTTCCACCAGCCAGGCCTGCTCGCCATCCAGCTGGACGTAAGCTTCCGCCAGGCTGATCTGGCCGGCACGGATCGACTTGATCTCGCTGCCCTGAAGCGAAATTCCGGCCTCATAGGTATCCAGGATGAAGTATTCATGCCTGGCTCTTCGATTGGTCGCGACAACTTTTACACTCATTATGGTTTCACTTTAAAGAAATTGTGACTACCTTAATAAGGTCACATTTATTAAGGTTAGCCCGAATTTTGGGCATGTGTGGCAGGCAACCGCCTGCCACACATGCCCAAAATTCGGGGTCATTTATTAATGTGTCATTTTCCAGCTACTCAGCCATGGCTGGAATCAATGGCGAAATGGGTGTGCGTGCTGGGCGTACGCCCAGCACGCACACCCATTTCGCCCACATTTTTACATCAGGCTGAGCAATACCAAGAAATTTATGACTGATTCTACCACAGGCTCATGACGCGCTGCGTAAAGTTTCTCCAGGATCACTGCCCGAACATTTCCATTAATACCGGGTTGATCAGCGCCCAGTTGGGGGCCAGAACAGCCGCACCTTGGTTGGTGGTGAACGGCACGACCATCTCGCGGCTGATGGTGCGACTATCGATCCCGTCCGGGCCGGTCCTGAGCAACGTCAATCCCAGGCGAGCCTGCTGCCAGATGGGTAAATTGGTTTCAATTACTTTTGACAGGCTGACGATCACCCCCGGCAGGCGCGGCCATTTCAATGGGTTAAGCATCTGCTTGAAAGCCGCTTTGAGCAGGATCTGGCCCTGCTGCATGCGGAAAAAGTCATCCGAATTGGTGCGGTTGCGGGCGAAAGCCAGGGCCTTATTGCCTGTCAGGTGATGGGCGCCGGCTGAGTAGCCGGCCATCGGCTGGTCCAGAACGATATCCACCCCGCCCATGGCGTCGAATACCTCCCGGAAACCCTCGAATCGGATGCGCACGAAATAGTCCACATTGACCCCAAAATTCAGCTCTACAGTTTGCACAGCCGCGTACGGTCCGCTGCCGGGTTGGGCTGCTTCGGCGAAGAAATGGGCGGTATTGATCCGGTTCTCTGCCCCGTTTGGGAGTATAACCCACAAGTCGCGCGGGATAGAAAGCATCCCGACATAGGGATCGAGCGGGATGAAAGTGGTCAGGATCATCGTATCGGTGCGAGACATAGCGTTGGTAGGATCAGTGTAATCCATGCCCAGCAGTAATACGTTTGTGCGCATAGGCAAAAACAGCACGCCGACCAGGGCGAGCAGTAGGCAGCCGAAGATCAGGGCGATCGGCGCACAGCAGCCGGGCAGCCTGCGGCGCCGGCGAGGCGGCCTGCGACGGGCCGGTACGCGCCTGGCAGGCGGCGGCGGAGGTGGGGGAGTGTACACCGGGCGGGTCGGGGACCAAGGATCGGTATCGTCGCCGGTTGGGTATGCAGGCGGATCAGGCCAGCTCGAATCAGGTGGATAGTAGCTCATGGCAGATGCAGCACTTGATTTAGCAAGGTATTAACGCCGGCCTGAAAGATCGGATCGGAGTCGCCGGCGCCGGTGGCTGGGTCGACCAGCACATCCGGCTGCAGACCATGCCCGCCAACCGGCGGTTCCAGGCCAGGGATCCACCAGCTGGCGGCTGTTACGTGCATGCTGGAACGATCTGACAGGTTGAATACCAGCTGGACGGTGTCTTTGCCGAAGCTGGGTTCGCCCACCAATAAGGCTCGCCGGTGAACCTGGAGCGCGCCGGCGATGATTTCCGCGGCGCTGGCGCTGCCATGATTGACCAGCAGGACCACGGGCAGGTCGGCCAGTGCGCCCGGGCTCTTGACCTGGAAAGTTTCGATGTCCTGACCGCGATATTGCTGGGCCAGGACATCGCCATCTTTCAGGAACAGGCGGGCGATTTCCACCCCGGCATCTAACAGGCCGCCCGGGTTGTTCCGCAAATCGATCACGAACCCCAGCGCGCCGCGCGCCTGCAAATCAGCGACCGCTGTGGTGATCTCATTAGCTGTGCTGGCCGCGATCAGATTGATCTCCAGGACGCCCACGCGTTTTTCCTGTAAATCCAGGTGGGCAATCACCGAAGGCAGCGGGATCTCGGCCCGCACCACCTGGAGGCTGACGGGCGCGTAATCGGGTTCGTGCCCGACGGTCAATTGGACCGGCTGGCCGACCTCGCCCCGCACCCGGCTGAGGACCTCATCCTGGGAGATTTCGGGTGTGATCGTCAGATCTTCGACAGCCAGCAGCCGGTCGGCTTCGCGGATACCGGCCTGGGCAGCCGGGCTGTCCGGAAATGGGAACAAATAGATCGCGCCGGCTTCATCCCGGCGCAGAGAAGCGCCGATGCCCCCAAAACTGCCATGCAGGGCGTCGCTGTCCAGCTGGTGCTGGACCGGCTCGACGAAAATTGTGAACGGGTCATCGTAGGCCTGGACCATGCCGTGGACCATGCCGTATTCCAGGGAAGGCGCGGCGGGCGGATCCTTCAGGCCATGACTGACCAGGATTTGATAGGCTTCCTGCAAAACCGGGAATGAATTTGAGCCAGCCTGCAGGTCCCGGACCCAGTAGCCCGAAGCGAAGGCCATGCTCAGCAGCAGGATGGCTGCCAGGGAAAACCAAAAAGATCGTTTAAACATCATCCGGAGTTGGTTGCCTGTATCATCGGGAGGGTGTGCTGACAAAATGGGTAGATCTGGTGTTCGGTTTGGCCGGCGGACGCCGGCCAAATCGAACACCAGATTTCATTTTCTGCAATTATTACGTACTCTCCATAAGGAGAATTTTAGACCAAATACGTGTTCGTTCATGCAGCGATCTAGTGTATCACAAAAGAAAATATTTTCTTTTGACATTCAAACGGCTCATTGGGAAATCTTGTGGTGATACCCCAGATCAGGGAATTATTGGCGAAATGATGGGTTAGCGAGGTCTTCCGCCAACCCATCATTTCGCCCCGTTTCCACGAGCCAGGGAAAATATAGACCATTGTTGGACTTCGCCAACAAACTGAGAAGGATACAGCACCTTTCTTTCGCTGGCCTGCACAGTCCGTTTGCGATCAAGCTGCCCGCCAGGCGACTGGCCGGTTTTGCTGAGATCGCCAAGGTAAAAGAACATTAAAGTGCGGCGGCGATCGCCTGCAACTTTTCAGGACTGAGTTTGGCATTGGCCGGTTGAGGATGGTTATCTGCCCAGCGGCGCAGCGGTTCGAACCAATTGGTCAATGCCAGGGCGTCGGCGGGGTAATGGGAAGGCCGAGCGCCGATATTGCGCCAGTCCAGCCCCTGCAGGGCCTTCGTCCAATTGTCCCAGGGGGCCAGATCGGGGGTGATCGAAAAAGTGACCAGGGGCGAAAAAAAGACCGGCTGGTGCTGTTCGAGATGGGGACGCATCGATTCCAGAAACGCCAGGCTGTCGTGGGTGTTGAAAATCAGCCAGAGCGGCAGCAAACCAGCTTTTTGAACGGCGCTGGCGTCGAACTGGCTGAACATCTCGATCAGGGTTCCGGCGGGTTCCAGACCGGCTTCTGCCAGCAAGGCCTGCTGGGCAGAAGAAAGCCAGCCGGCTGTAATCGTGGGGGTGAGGCAGGGCGATCTCGATGAAGCGATAACCTTGCTTGTGGCAAAACGCCTCAAGCGCGCTCCCTAATCCTGGTTCACAGCCCCATTCGGATTCAGGCCCTTCTTCCAGCGGGTATCCTGACAGGCTCCAATCGGACCGGCTCAGGCCGGTGGTGCGGGCATACGCCTGCAGGCGCGGGCTGCCGCTGATAAATTCTCTGGGGGAAATATTCCCCCAACCGCCCACCTGGAACACGCTGCGGCTGTCCAGCCGGTAGCGCAGCCAGCGCGCTCCGCAGTTTAAATAGACCACCGCGCCGCCGGGTTCCAGGTGCTGCTGTAAGTACTCCCGGTACACGCCGGGCAGGTCGAGCAGCTTGAAGCGCAGGTGATTGACGTGGCGGGTCATCCAGCCGTCGTGGACCGGGTCGTAATGCTGGATGGTTAAAACTTCCGGGTTCATGCGGGCGATCGAGCGGGCCCGTTCGAGCGAGCGTTGGAGGTAGACCTGCGGATCGCCGTCCGGCGCGCCACCGCGCAGGGTGGTCACGAAGGCCTGCGGCAGGAACGGGCCCCCCAAGGCCAGCGCCAGGTGGGCGCTGGCTCCACCCAGGGCGGCGCCCAGCGTGATTGCAGGAAAAGGACCCTTCAAGCCGGCGTAATCCCGCAGGCGCTCACGTGCCAGGGTTTCGATCTGCAGGCCGTCCAGGCGGGCCGGGTCCAGCCCGCTGAGGGCTTCGAAACGGGAGATCACCGCCCGGGCCAGGCCTTGCGGGAAGCGCCCCAGCAGGTTCAGGAGCGCCTTTTGCCAGGCTGGAAACTGGTAATTCTGGCAGTAAGCGCCGGCCAGCCCGGCTGCCACCGCCCGGGTGACGATCGGCGAGGAAGATTTAGGGCGATTCGAGCGTCAACTCACTGGCAGTCATTCGATCCGGATGACGTTGCCGCAATACAGGCACTCGGCCGTGTGAGGGTTGTGCCAGCGCAAATTGCCCGGATTGAGCGGCGCGCCGCAGGCAACACATTGGGTCGGCATCGTGAGCTGGTGGTCTGTCTTTTCAATCAGGATCAGATCGTCCGGGGTTAGTTCCAGGCGCTCGATGCCGAGCTTTTGCATGGCAGCCGCCAGCTCCTGCTCGCTCAGCTGGTCAGCCGGCTTGCCGGTTTCCTGCTCGATCCGGCTTACGTCTTCCTGGCGCAGTTTAACCGCGGCTTCGCCAAGCAATAAAATCGCAGCCAGATTACCGATCCACAGACGCCGGGCGCTGCGTCTGACGATCCTGCGTTCGAATGGGCCATCCAGCCGGCGGTTCAACCGGCGCGCTCTTCGAAAAATTCTTCCCAGACTGCCTCTACGTCTCATCGTCATGCTCCTGGTGGTATGGGTTGCAGGTTAATTTGGAATTATTCATGTTGTATTGATTGTAGTTCTTCAGCATTTGCAGGTACTCGTTCATTTGGTGAAATTGTACCCCTGACTTATATGAAATACCCAAAGGTCAAGACAAAATTAGCAGGGCTTCAACGAGAAAAAAGAAGCGACAAACTATTCAATAGGTGTATGTTCAGGTATAGATATTGCCCAAGGAAACAATAAATTTGGGGCATATCATGTTGGCCTTTAATCCCCCGGTTAATCCCGATAGACCTCTGCTAAAATAAAACCTGAAAGGCTGGCTGACGGTCAGGTTGAGGGTGATAACGACCGCGCCGCCTTGAATAAATCAATCCTTTGCAGTTTACAGGAGCGTCCGAGCATGACTGAAGAAAATGCTGTACCCGCTGAAGACCGGATCATTCTGGAAGCCCGGGATTTGTCCCACCAGGTGGACGGAAAGATCCTGGTGGACAAAGTCAACTTGCAGGTCCATTCGGGCCAGATGATCGCCGTGGTTGGCCCTAGCGGCGCCGGTAAATCATCTTTTTTGAGGCTGCTCAATCGCCTGGATGAACCCACCGGCGGGACCGTGCTGCTGGACGGCCGCGATTATCGCCAGATCCCGCCGCGCGAGCTGCGCCGCAGGGTTGGCATGGTGCTGCAATCACCCTACCTGTTCCCCGGTTCGGTGGCGGATAACCTCGCCTACGGGCCGCGCCAGCGAGACGAGCAAATCGCCAGCCAGGAGATCGAGCGGCTGCTGGACCGGGTCGGCCTGGATGGCTATGCCGGCCGCAATATCAATAACCTGTCCGGGGGCGAGGCCCAGCGTGTCTCACTGGCCCGCACATTGGCAAATAAGCCCGAGATCCTGCTGCTGGACGAACCGACATCTTCGTTGGATGACGTTACCGAAAAGGATGTGGAAGGGTTGATCAAGCAAATCATTTCAGACGAGAATCTGACCTGCCTGATTGTGACCCATGATATGGACCAGGCGGTCCGGATGGCAAAACTGGCCCTGGTGATGAAAGACGGCAAAAAGGTCCGGTTTGGACCGGTAGAGGAGGTCATTCATGCTTAACAATCTGTTCAGCAATCAATTTGCTCTGGGAGGCGCCCAGGCTGCCGTGGCCTTAGTGCTGGCGCTGCTGGTGATGCTGGTGGCGCGCTGGTCTGAGATTCACCTGGAGAAAGAGATCACAGTCAGCCTGGTGCGCGGGCTGATCCAGATCGTGATCGTTGGCTCCGTGCTGTCCCTGCTGTTGAATGGTCCGGGCTGGACCAGCGTGATCGTTCTGGCCGGGATGGTGCTGGCCGCAGCCACGATCGCCGCTCGCCGGGCGGAGGGGATCCAGGATGCGTTCTGGGTATCGCTGTACGGGATCGGATTTGGTTCCGGGGTCGTGATCGTTTCGATGACGTATTTCGGGGTGATCGATAAAGCCATCACTTCTCTGATCCCGGTCGGCAGTATGCTGATCGCCAATTGTATGAATACCAGCTCGCTGGCCCTGGACCGGTTTAAAGGCGAGGTCGAATCCCATGTCGGCCAGATCGAAGCCGGGCTGGCCCTGGGGGCCGAACCGACCAACGCCGTGACCCCGTACGTCCGTTCGGCTGTGCGAGCCAGCCTGATCCCGCGGGTTGATTCGCTGCGGTCATTGGGGATCGTCTGGATCCCAGGCCTGATGTCCGGGATGGTGCTGGCCGGCAGCAACCCGATTTATGCTGCCATCTACCAGTTTGTGGTCATCGCGATCATCTTCGCCTCATCCGGGCTGACTGCCCTGGTCAGTACTCTGCTGATCCGCTCGAAAGCTTTCAGCGAAGCCGAGCAGCTCATCCTGCGCCAGCCGCAAGCCTGAGGGGAAAGTTAGTTCCTATTACTCTTCGTCGAGGATATTGGACGGTCCAGGTTGGGCCAGGACCCTGGCGATCGAGCGCAGATCCATCCACCACTGGGTTTTGGGCCGCTGGTAGGCTTTTTCGATCATGCGGGGGAAATCCTCCAGATCGAGGAACTTGATTTCCTTGCCTTGCAGGCCGATAAAGGCGCTGCGGGTGGAGCCGCTTTCGGCTTGCTGGATCAAGTAATCGATCGAGCGGGTCGCCAGGCGGGTTGCCTGGATGCGATCGAAGGGAGACGGGTCGCCGCCCTGCTGCAGGTGACCGAGGATGGACTGGCGCACGTCGAATAATTCGCCGCCTTCCTCTTCAAACAGGGAGACCATAAAGGGGGTGGTGTAAACCCGGTTGGCGAATTCATCCCGGATCAGCAGGCCCAGGCGCTTGCCATGTTCGAAGCCCTCCCGCAGCTTGCGGACGTCTTCTTCCAAATCTTTAAGGGTAACGCCCTCTTCATGCAGGTATACCCGCTCTGCCCCGGTCGCCAGACCGCTCATCAAGGCCAGATAACCGCAGTAGCGGCCCATGACTTCCACCACGAAGCAGCGCCGCAAGGCGACCGCGGATTGCTTGATTTTGTCGACCGCCTCGACAATGCTGTTCAGGGCCGTGTCAGCGCCCACACTGAGATCAGAGCCCGGCAGGTTGTTGTTGATTGAGGCCGGCAGGCAAACGATCGGGATGTTGAAAGCCGGATAATTCTGGCTGGACATCAATAACTGGTAAGCTGTCTCGTAACCGGCCCAGCCGCCGATCATCAGCAGACCCTGAATACCAGCCTTTTCGATGGTGCGGGCGATATTATAAAAGTCGCTGCCGACCGGCACTTTGCGATTGGTGCCCAGCTCGGAGCCGCCCATCGGCGCCCAGCCGTTGACGCTCATCCACTCCATTTCGTAGATATCGCCCTCGGCAAAACCGACGAAACCGTTACGGATGCCGAGCATGGTATGGCCGCGATCGAGGCCAATCCGGACGGCAGCCCGGACGGCTGTATTCATGCCGGGTGAGGGCGCGCCGGCGTGGATGATCCCAAACCGCAGAGGTTGCTGCCCGGCAGGGGTGGGGTGCGGCAGGGAACGGAGCATCGTTTTGAGGGTCAGAAACGATTCCTTGAAACTACTGCCGCGCAGATCCATCGCCTTGTCATACTCATGGTTGGCGATGGCGTCGGCCACCGCATGAGTCTTTTCCACACAGTCCATCAGAGGGGATAAAGTGATGCGATTACCGCGGATCCCGATCAGTTGTGGTTCGCTGTCGGGTTGGGCCGTCAGCAGCGTCTCGACCGCGGCATGCCCAAGCATGGTGCCCAGGTTGCGATCGAAGGCGCTGGGGGAGCCGCCGCGCTGGACGTGCCCGAGCACCGTAACGCGGACTTCCTCACCCATGCCCTCCTCAAGCACCTGCGAGACGTAAGAGCTGCCAATATAATTGCCTTCCCGGTCACGGGCGCCTTCAGCCAGGATCACGATCGAGTCGCGCCGGCCAGCTTTGCGACCGTTGATCAGGCGTTCCACCATCACTTTTTCCCAGTTCTCAACATCCGGCGGGCTCTCGGGGATCAGGACCCAATCGGCCCCGGTTGCCAGGGCGCCCATCAGGGCCAGGTAACCGCAGCTGCGCCCCATGACTTTGACGACGAAGGTGCGCTGGTGACTGGCAGCGGTGCTGGTGATGGCATCGACGGCTTCGGTAATGCGGTGCAAGGCTGAATCGGCGCCGATAGTCATATCCGTGCCGAACATATCGTTGTCGATCGAGCCCACCAGGCCGGCGATGATCAGGTTAGGGTGGCGGTCCGCCACGCCAGCTTCCAGCTCATCGCGTTCAACCAGGTCGGCTAACAAGCCTGGCCATTCTTCTCGGAAGATATTGGCGCCGGTCAGGCTGCCATCCCCACCGACCACGACCAGGCGGTCGATTTCATGGGACAGCAGGTTGCGGGCAGCCTGCATTCGGCCTGCGCGTGTTCGGAAATCATCGGATCGGGCAGTGCCGATCAGGGTACCCCCTTTTTGCAGGATACCCCCGACCGAGTCCCAGTCCATTCTGCGGATGTAATCCCCGCCTTCCACCATGCCCTGGTAGCCTTCATAGATCGCAAAGACCTGGATGCCATGATCCAGCCCGGTGCGAACAACCGAGCGGACGGCGGCGTTCATACCCTGGGCATCGCCACCGCTGGTTAAAACACCGATCCGGTTGGTATGATAAATCGTCATGATTGCTGATCTCCTCTAAAATTCCAAGCGCACGTGCAAACTCGATCGTTCGATGACCCGCGATGCAAGCCTGGTGACGAGCGCCATTGCTGCGCACGCAGGCAGCCATGTTCATAGCGGACAGATAGAGAAATCGGGTCTTCAGGAAACTCTGTGGGAGTGTCCCAATTTTGGGGGTGTGAGCGTGCCGGCACGCTCACACCCCCAAATCTGGGGTATACCCCCCAGAAGTTACCGAAAATTCGGTTTTTCGTTGTGCGCGGATATTCTGGTTCAATGTTTTCCCCGAACGGGTCAGCCGGCCCAAGGCGGGGCGCTCATCGTGTTCAGATTGTCTGTACGTATAAGTATAAGCCAACAGCAACAAATTCTCAATGATTGTTTTTAGGGGCTTTGGGAAATCCTGTGGCCGAGGTTCTATGTGGAGTTGGGCTGTGCCCATGATCGCACATTGAGAATCTTCCGCAGAGTTTCCAGCCCAGGTTTACAAACATTCAGTTCAACCTTTTTATGGCATAATTTACGTACTTTAATTGGACCAAACCCAAACATTCGCTGACAGGAAGGATTTTGCGATGTACATCGTTCATGTCCATGTTCAGGTCAAGCCAGACTTGATCGAGGAATTTATCGACGCAACCCTGGATAATGCCCGTCACAGCGTTAAGGAAGCCGGGATAGCCCGGTTCGATGTCATCCAATCTTTGGATGACCCGGCTAAATTTGTGCTGGTTGAAGTGTATCGAACGCCGGATGACCCAGCGCTGCACAAGCAAACCGAGCATTACGCCCGCTGGCGAGATACCGTCGCCGATATGATGGCGCAGCCCAGGCAGGCGATCAAATACGCCAACCTGTTCCCCGGGGAAGACAGCTGGTAACCCGATGGCGGAATTAAGCAGCGTTTTCGAATTTGCCACCGCAAACAGGATTATCTTCGGGGCAGGCGAACGGCGCAAGGCAGCCGGTCTGGCCGCAGGTTTCGGCCAGCGCGCCCTGCTGGTAGATGGCCATCCGGGTGTAGATTCTCAGCAGCTGGCCAGGGATCTATCCAGTGCAGGGGTCAAAGTCACAACTTTTGTCGTCCACGGAGAACCAACGGTCGCTGTGATCGGGGAAGCAACCGCATTGGCCCGTGGCTCCGGTTGCGATGTGGTGGTTGGATTCGGAGGCGGCAGCGCAATGGACACCGCCAAAGCGGTCGGCGTCATGCTCACCAATCCCGGGGAGGTGAGCGATTATCTGGAGGTTATCGGCCGCGGCCAAAAGCTGGGCCGGGCTTCCGTGCCGGTGCTGGCAATGCCGACCACGGCCGGTACAGGTTCGGAAGTCACCCGCAATGCTGTCATCGGCTCCCCGGAGCACCGGGTTAAGGTCAGTCTGCGCAGCGCCAGTATGCTGCCGCAGGTTGCCCTGGTGGACCCCGAACTGACTTACAGTCTGCCGGCAGAGGCGACCTTCAACACCGGCCTGGATGCGTTGACCCAGGTGATCGAGCCGTTCGTTTCGCTCTATGCCAATCCCCTGACGGACAGCCTGTGCCGGGATGGTATCCAGCGAGCCGGGCGGGCATTACCTGCGCTGGCCGAGAACCTGAACAATCCTGACGCTCGATGGGAAATGGCCCTGGCCAGCCTGTTCGGAGGCCTGGCCCTGGCCAATGCCAAACTGGGCGCGGTGCACGGTTTTGCCGGAGTCATCGGAGGCCTGATCCCCGCGCCGCATGGCGCGATCTGCGCCCGGCTGCTGCCCCTGGTTATGGCTGCGAACGTCCGGGCTCTCAACGCTCAGGGGCAGCTGTATGCCCTGGCGCGCTACCGGGAAGTGGCGGTATTGCTGACCGGCGATCCTCTGGCTCAGGCCTCCGATGGCGTGGACTGGGTCAGTTCCCTGACCGGTCGATTGAAAATTCAAAGCTTTAGGATTCTATGGGCTGCAGCCGGAGCAGATCGCGGGGATCGTCGAAAAATCCGAACGATCCAGCAGCATGCGCGGCAATCCAGTCCAATTATCTGGCCGGGTTCTGGCCGATATCCTGCGACAGGCTCTCTGAAATCCAAACTCAGCGGGGAATATCGCCTGTGTTTGGCAGGCGGTCTTGCCTGCCTGGCTTACATTTTGATTTTATGATCTCGACGACTGAACCGGCCTCTCCCAACCTGATCCAGCGCTGCCTTAAAGGCGTATCCCTGGCATCCCCGATCGTACTTGGTTATGTTCCGATTGGATTCGCGTATGGCGTGCTGGCCTTAAAGGCCGGGCTTTCGCCTGCCAATACCTTATGGATGTCGATTTTTGTGTATGCCGGTTCGGCGCAATTCATTGCCGCCGGATTGATTGGCGCCGGCGCTCCGGCTCTGACGATCGTTCTGACTACTTTTGTGGTCAATTTACGCCATTTATTGATGTCGGCGGCCTTATCGCCATATTTGAAGAAGTGGCGCCGGATTGAACTGGCGGCTTTTGGCTTTGAACTGACTGACAAATCTTTCGTACTGCACTCTAACCGGTTTGCTGCCCTGGCTCCCCTCAAGGTTGAAACTTTCACCATTAATCTGACGGCCCAGATCAGCTGGGTGGTGGGCAGCGGTCTGGGAATACTCACCGGCCAGCAAATTTCGGACGTACGTCCGTTCGGGTTGGATTATGCCCTGCCGGCCATGTTTATCGCTCTGCTGGTTTACCAGTTAAAGGATCAGGCCCACGTCCTGGCAGGCCTGTTTGCGGGCGGGCTGGCGGTTGCACTGGCGCTGATGGGGGTCAATCACTGGAACGTGATCCTGGCTACCCTGGCCGGAGCAACCCTGGGTGTCCTGCTCGAATCCTGGCGGGAAGGTGATCGATGAATCAACAAACGATCTTCCTGACCATCCTGGGCATGGCGCTCGTCACGGCGCTGCCGCGCATCCTGCCGGTCTGGCTGCTTGCCGACCGGGAACTGCCTGCGGTGATCGAGCGCTGGTTGAAATTCGTGCCGGTGACAGTGCTTTCCGCCCTGCTGCTGCCAACTTTGTTGATGCCGGAAGGCGCCATCGATCTGGGGTTTTCCAATCTTTATCTTTGGGCAGCCATTCCAACCCTGCTGATCGGCTTGAAAACACGCAGCCTGTTTGGGTCAGTTATCAGCGGAATGCTGATCGTCGCCGTGGTGCGATTGATCTGGGGCGGGTAGGCCTCCCTGTTAGCTGCGTTTGCTTTTGATCGGTTTGGAGGCGGAGAGAACCTGGAAACGGCCATTTTCGGCCAGGCGCATAACTTTGCGGAAATAGTGCTGCAGCGTTTGTTCATAAGGGATAAAGCGGTTGGCAACCAGGATTAACTGGCCATCAGGCTCCAGCAAAGATCCGCTGCCGGCGATCAAATCATCGCTGACCCGGTAGCTGACCGACTTACCGGCATGGAAAGGTGGATTGGTGAGGATATAGTGATAACGCCGGCTTTCAACCGGGACGAGGCCGTCGCCGGCCAAACATTCGGCCGCAGAAATCCGGTAAGCGGCCAGATTCCTTTTTGCGCTGGCCACGGCCAGCAAATCGATATCCACCAGGTCCACCTTGGCGGCGCCCAGGCTGGCCGCTAAAACGCCGATCACGCCCCAGCCACATCCAAAATCCAGCACGCGGGCCTGTTCCAGGGGGGGCAGGTGATCCAGCAGGAGCCGGGTCCCGTCATCCAGGCGATCGGCAGAGAAAACCCCCGGCAGGCTGAAAAAATGCCAGTCTGTCCCGCGCCAGTTGAAATCGAGTTCCTGCCAGGTGCCCGGCGCGATACCGGGGGCCGATACCCAGTCCGGGCTGTCAGGCAAATCAACTGCTTCTGGCGGTTTGCGCAGCCGGGCGACCCGGTTGCCTTTTTTGTAGCCCAGGATGGTGGCGGCCGAAAAGAGCGCTTCGCCATCTTTGATCAACGAGCGGATACCAAGATCGTTGGGCCCGGCCAGGTACAGATTGCCGCCAGGGAGGAGCGCTAACCAGGCAGCTACGAGCCAGCGGCGGGCGAGCGCCCGGCTCTTGGGGGCCAGCAAAGCGACCTGATCGTAGCTGCCATAGCTTTCCTGGGACAGTTCTACATCGAAGGAAACCTGGAATTGCAAGGAAGGTACAGCCTGCAGGCGCGTCTGGATCAGCTTAAGGGCCGCCTGGTTGCGTCCCATCCAATCCAGGCGGCCATCGGCGAGGCTGGCAACCAGGTCCGTGGCCAGGATCTCCGGCCCGGCGTGGATCAACAGCGTGCGCCGGCCTGGCCCGGCTGACAGATGGTTGGCGAGCAGCAACTGGGCCGGCGCAGGATCCTGGATCTGTGATCCGGTGGGATTGCGGTTGGGCAGTTTGGATTGGGGATGATTGGTTTTAGGCGTCATGGTTGCCAGGGTAATAGATGTCGACCGCATCGCCATGATCGCGGACCAGGATACCAGCTGGATTTTTAAAAAGCAGCCAGAGCACGACCGCCAGGTCGCCGATCGCGCCGGAAGCGTTGACCGTGATAGCAAAACCCAGCAAGATCAAGCCGCCATCCGGCGTGATCGGGATCAGCAGAAGCCCGAGTAAAGTGATCACAACCAGCGGCGCCAGGCCAACCACCAGGTAAGGATCGCGAGGCAGGTACCAATCGGGTGCGGCTGCGAAAGCATAGGCGCCTCGAAACCCAAAACGTGGTTTTTCAGCCGTGATGATCCAAAAAAATAGACCGTGGATCAATTCGTGGAGCAGAATGACGCCGATATACACGACCAGCAATGCCAGTAAGCCGATCAGCCAGTTCGCACTCTGGAAGGACAGGTTTACCGCTGGCCGCAGCCAGGCAAGGAATCGCAGGTAAGCATAACCAAACAGGATAAAAAAGGCCAGGGCTGCGATATTTAACCAGATTACCAGTTTTGGACTGCGACTCAGATCGATCGACTGCCGGAGCTGAAAGGATGCGGGTAAGGTTTTCGTGGGCGAGGACATGGGTCAAGTATCGATGTTTTAGGCTGATTTGTCAATAAAAGTTTTAGAGCTGCTTATCTTGAATTTCCGGTAGATAAATGAATTTCATAAATGATAGAGAGTTGGTTAGCGAACCCATTTTTGCAAGTTCTCCACGCCCTTCCGACGCCTGAGCGTAGGAAATATTGCCAGTTCCACAGAGTCAGGGGAAAAAGGAGACAGTGTATCGGACTTAGCCAACAGACTTTGGTGGATACAGTATCGTGTTGCTATTGACGAAAACTGTAGAGCAAGCTAAAATTCAATTCAGAGTGGAGACATTGCCGCCTATAAAGGCGGCCTTTTGTTGCCAGATGTTTAAGGAAGGCGATAATGACTGATCAGAATATACCCGATCCTGTGGAACTGGGAAGCGATCCAGCTGCCGATCAGGCGGCTCCGGCGGGCGATGGCCCGGAGATCACAGTTACGGATCAAATCAACGCCGAACACGTGCAGCTCTCGCAGGGTGGGGCGGGCGAAATCCACGCTACCCAGGTCGAGATCGAGCAAGGCGGGGCCTTGCGGATCGATGCCCAACAGGTAAGCATCGAACAGGGCGGCAGCGGAGCGATCTTCGCTGATACCATCAGCCTCAAACAAAGTGGGGCCGGGGTGATCCGAGCGCGGTCGGTTAAAGCCGAACAATCGAATGTGAATGTGCTGTATTGCGACACTGCGGAGATGAGCGAGTCCAATGCCGGCCTGTTGGTCAGCCGGCAAGTTAAAGCCGACACGATCCGCACCGGGGTACTGCTGGCAAGTCAGGTGGATGGCCAGGTTGAAGCTGTCCTGGATACACCCCGGGCTTTGCTGGCGGGTTTGGCTGCCGGAGTTGCCATGGGACTGGTCTCGCTGTTGGGCAGCCTGCTGCGGGGCCGCCGGGATTAGTCTTCACTGCTCATGTTGTTTTTCAACCGGGGCGCGGCCTGAAAGCCGGTCCTGGATTAAATATACCGAAAGAGCGAGGGTAACCCGCCATAGTCGCGGGTGAGAGGCGCTCTAAGGAAGGAAATGATGGAAGAAATTGTTTTACAAGCTGAACCGCGAACCGTAATTGGGAAACAGGCCAAAGCCTTACGTCGGGAAGGTCGACTGCCGGCCATTCTTTACGGCAGTAACATCGAACCGACCCCGATCTCGCTGGAGATGCACAGCGCCAGCCTGATCTTGCCTACTATCACGAGTTCACAGTTCATCATTATTGACCTTGGCAAGGAACAGCACTCTGTATTGGTGCGGGAACGACAGCGTCACCCGGTGCGCGGGGATCTCGTGCACGTTGATTTTCAGGTGATCTCGATGACCGAACGGCTGCGAACTACCGTCCGGGTCCACCTGGAAGGCGATGCTCCGGTTGTCAAAGCTGGCAACGGCGTGCTGGTCACCGGGGTTGAAATTGTCGAGGTCGAATGTCTGCCGAAATACCTGCCGGAGCGGATTGTGATCGATATATCCGTGCTGAAAGAAATCGGCGACGGCATCTATATCAGGGATCTTGACCTGGGTGAAGAGGTCGAAATCCTCACCGATGAAGAAGAAATGCTGGTTCTGGTAACGGCTCCGACAGCGGAACCAGTTGAAGAAGAGGAAGAAGAAGGTCTGTTAGAAGAGGAACTCGAAGGCGAGCCCGAATTGATCGACCGCGGCCGGCCGGAAGAGGAAGAAGAGGCATAACCTCCAGTTGTACGACGACTGTAAACAAGGACAGGCCGGTCATAGACCGGCCTGTTTTTTTGGTTCTTCGGGAATTCCTGTGGCTGAGGTTTTATGTGGGAGTAACATGACAACTTCCAAATTTAATCATTCGGTTGGATACAATCGATCGCTTCCAAAAAAGTAAGCGTGAACCTGGCGCTGGCACCCCACAGCACTTCGCCATCATACTTATTGAAGTAGATCACCGAGACGGGGCCATACGGTGGAGGCAGCCTGCGATGTTGAAATTCATGGTTTGCCGGATCGCACAGCCAGGCTAAGGGGATGGTGAAAACCCGGCTGACTTCGTCTGGTGATAGTACCAGTGGAACCGGCCAGGGAATCACGCCCACCACCGGGGTGACCTGATAATTCGTGATGGTGATGAATGGTTTTAACTGGCCTAGAACCTGGACCTGCCCGGGTTCCAATCCAATTTCTTCCCTGGCCTCTCGCAAGGCTGTGCTGATCGGGCCATCGTCCTGCGGATCTGAGCGCCCGCCGGGAAAAGCGACCTGGCCGCTGTGCTCAGCCAGAGTGGCCGTCCGGCGGGTGAAGAGCAGCTGCCAACATTCATCTTTCCACAGCAGCGCCATCAGTACCGCAGCGGGGCGGGGCGCATCGGAGAGCAGTTCCGAAGGGTAAGTGAATTCGGGATAAGGCGGCTCGTCTGGCTCCGCGCTGAATTGAGCCAGGTTCTGGCGGATCTTTTCGATGGTTAGGGCTGTAATGCGGGTTGACATGGTCAGGGTTAATCAATCATCCTCGTCCGAAAAATCCGAGTCGGCCGGGTGATCTTCCGTTGATGCTTCCGTTTTCGAAGCCTGCACTTGGTCGTCACCGGGGCGGTCTTTGACCGGGAGCATGGGCCTGCCAAAGACGAGATAACCGGTGTGGGCAACCATGCGGTCCGTCGGTCGAAGGCGTTCGGGAACCGGTTTGTAATAGCGCAGGATGATCTCGCACACATCCACAAAGGCAAAATCATTCTGGAACAGGGCTGTCAATACCCGTTCGACTTGATTGGCTGTCGGCAGGATGCAGCCAAAATGTCCGCCCGGTTTCAAAGCTTGGCGGGCCTGGCCGATGAAATCGTGAGCTTTTTGAACGTCCAGGAACAAGGCATCTACATTGCTCTCATCGAATCCCGCGATGATATCGCGGGATTTGAAGATTACCCGGTGGTCCAGGCCCAAGCGGCGCAAATTCTTGCGGGCCAGATTCTGCATTTCATCCCGGACTTCGTAGCTGATCACCTGTCCGGTTTCGCCGACAGCCCAGGCCAGTGCCGTGGTGAATGCTCCCGATCCGGTTCCAGCCTCAATGACCTGGACGCCGGGACCGATGCCCATCGTCACCAGAGTAAAACCGATGTCTTTCGGGTACATGATCTGGGTATTGCGGCGGGTATCTTTCAATAAATCCGCCAGGCTGGGCTGGAGCAGGAAGAAAGAACTACCTTTGTGGCTGAAGACCTGGCTGCCCCAGGGCAGTCCGATCAGATCATCGTAATTGACATAGCCCCGGTGGGTCTGCAGCTGCCCGCCAGGGGTCAAACGTACGGTGAATACTTTGTTGTTCGGGCTGACCAACTGGGCCAAATCGTTGGGTTGTGCGTGGGTTTTTAAATTCAGATCGATCATACCTGCTGTGTAAACCTCTTTCGATAGATCATGGCGCGTTTAATTGGATTGGCTTCCAACTGTCCTATGGATTATACAGCAGACATGGACAAGGGAAGATAGAAGTCAATTTACAGGGTAGCTGCCCAGGCAGTTATTGGGTAAGTTTACCCAACGTTGAGGTATCTTACCCAAACCTTAACCTAAAATCCTTGACGAAAGTTTTAAACGCTGATAAACTCAAATTCCGTGAGATGGCGCTGAGTTCTCTCTGGAAATCGTAGTGAGCCGGTCCGAACCCAGTTCGAACGTGTTCAGACGGCCAGTTTGTTTTAAACGGCCAGTAACGGTTGCAGGACGAAGTGGAGCCATCTAAAAAATCCAAAGTCAGTTTTTTTGAAGGAGAAGTACGAAATGAACGAACGTGTAACTGGAACGGTCAAGTGGTTTAATGCAGCGAAGGGTTATGGCTTTATTGAGCGCCAGGGCGGACCCGACGTGTTTGTCCACTTCACTGCAATCCAGGCTGATGGCTTCCGGTCTCTGCAAGAAGGACAGCAAGTTGAATTCAGCATTGAGAACGGCCCGAAAGGTTTGCAGGCCGCGAATGTGACTATCGTCAACTAAACTGCAACCAATCCATCGATCGTCAATAAAAACAAGACCCCCCGGGTGATTTGCCCGGGGGTATTTTTTTTCTCTATCGCCAGCCTGGTTCAGGCGAGTCGCTCAGGCACCAGGCTTAACCAATAACCGGCGATCAAGAAAAGAAAACTCCCCAGGGTGGCCAGACCCAGGTGCAGCGGCCCAACACTGAGGAACACCCAGCCCATCTGATTGGCGATAAAGTGCCCGGCTGAGAAACCAGCCCAGCTCAGGACCAAATAGTAGAATAATCGCCCAATCCCGCCGCCGCGATATAAGTGGAAGAACGCGCCGTAGAAAGAAGCGAGTAAGAAACCGAAGAGCATGGCAGGAAAAGTCATGGTCAGCCTCTCAATATGAGCTTATGGATTCGTGGAGTCTCGTTCCGAATGGATAATCCCTCCACCCAGGCAAACCTCGCGGTCATACACAACCGCCGCCTGACCGGGGGTGATATCTCTCAAGGGGTGGTCGAACCGGATGTGTACCCGGTCTGCAGCCAGCGGCGTGATCGTTCCCCAGGATTCTTTGGCTTTGTAGCGGATTTTTACTTCGGCCCGAAAAGGGTCTCCGGGTGGAACGCCTGCGATCCAGTTGAAATCTACGGCGATTAATTCGCTACTTCCTAATTGCTCGCTGGGACCGACAACCAGGGCGTTGCGATTGGCGTCTTTGGCGAGGACGTAAAGGGGTTGGGGCGAGGAGAGCCCCAGGCCTTTGCGCTGTCCGATCGTGTAAAACGCCAGGCCCTGGTGTTCGCCAAGCTGCTGGCCGCTGCGATCGATGATCGGGCCGGGTTGGACCACGTGCGGCGCCTGGCGGATCAGGAAACTGCGGTAATCCCCATCGCCCAGAAAACAAAGATCCTGTGAATCGGCCCGTTCGGAAACCGGGAGGCCGAAATCGCGCGCCAGTTGGCGGATCTCTGGTTTCGTGTAGCCGCCGAGAGGGAAGACCGCATGAGCGAGCTGGCTCTGGTTTAGCACGTGCAGCACATAGGATTGATCTTTATGCTGGTCGACGGCTCGCAGAATGCGGGTTTTACCGGCCCCGTCCTGCTCCAGGCGGACGTAATGACCGGTTGCCATTCTGTCTGCACCAAGCGATAGAGCCCGCTGCAGCAGGAATTCCCAGCGCACGTGCCGGTTGCACATCAGGCAAGGATTAGGGGTAGTCCCCCGGGCGTAACCGTCAATAAAAAAGGTGACGATCCGGTCGTGAAAATATTGCTGGGCGTCCACGGCGTAAAAAGGGATCTCCAGCTTAGCCGCCACCCGGCGCGCCAATGCCATCGAATCGGGCGTGCAGCAACGATTAGCCAACTCGCTGCCGGGTTCGTTCCACAGCCGCATCATCATCCCAATGACGTCGTAGCCCTGCTGAACCAGTAAGGCAGCCGCGACGGAACTGTCCACGCCGCCACTCATGGCGACAACCACACGCTTCGTTTCGCTCATAGGTCTCAAGCCAAGGCCCGGACGCGGGCAATCGCCTCCGGTAAGAATTTCTCAAAATTCTTTACCTGGGCCGCGGTGGTGCCGGCTCCCAAGGTGACCCGGAGTGAGCCCAGAGCCCAGTCGCGCTCCAAACCTATGGAGATTAAAACATCGGATGGTTCAGGGTCGCCGGTTTTGCAGGCCGAGCCGGATGAGCAGGCGTAGCCTTCGATGTCTAGAATCGAAAGCAGGGCATTCCCGTCGACGTTCTTGAAAACGAAGCTGGCGTGATTGGGCAAACGTTCGCTGGGGTGCCCGGTGAGCCGGGCGTCGGGAATTTCCTCGAGGATTTTTTTGATCAATTGATCGCGCAGCGGCCGAACGTGCTCAGAGCGGTCCTGCATTTCTTCAATCGCCAGTTCGTAGGCCTTGGCCATGCCAACGATATACGGGACGTTTTGAGTTCCCGAGCGCAGGCCGAATTCCTGGCTTCCACCGGTTTGGGCCGGTATCAGGGGAATGCCCTTCCGCACGTATAATGCGCCGACCCCCTTGGGTCCATAGAATTTATGGGCCCCCAGAGAGAGCAAATCCACATTTAGCTTCTGTGTGTCGAGCGGGAAATAGCCGGCCGCCTGAACCGCATCGGTGTGAAACAGAACGTGAGCTTCCCGGCAGATTGCCCCAATTTCGGCGATCGGGTTGACCGTCCCGATCTCGTTGTTGGCGTAAATGACCGAGACAACCGCCGTACTCGGGCGGACCAGTTTACGCACCTGTTCCGGATCGACCATACCGTTCTCGTCGACAGGTAAATATTCGATCTCAAAAGCGTGGTGGGCAGCTAACTCATGGGCAGTCCGACTGACCGCGTGGTGTTCTACAGGGCTGATCAGGATATGGTCGGCACTGCAGCGCGCCCGCGAACCCAGCGCGGCACCGCGCAGGGCCAGGTTGTCGCTTTCCGATCCGCAGCCGGTGAAGATCACTTCATCCGGCCGGCAATTCAGGCCCTGGGCGAGGGTCTCACGCGAAGTCTCCAGGGCTGCCTCGGCCTGCTGCCCGAACGAATGCACAGAAGACGGGTTGCCGAAGGTATCTCGAAAGTACGGCAGCATGGCTTCCAGTACTCTCGCATCCACCGGCGTCGTAGCAGCATAATCGAGATAAGTTTTGGTATTCATAGGCTGATTATAATCCTACTAAATAAATCTGGAATGCCAGCTATAAAATGAAAACCGAATCTTCCATTCATGAAATTCAATACAATCCCATAGATCCGGAATTAAAAAGCAAAATAAGCTATCAGCGTGGGCATTCGCCCACGCTGATAGCTTATTTTGCTTTATCCTGTGGGTATATTATGAGAGGAGGATACAGCACCATAAAAAAGAAGCATCTTCTCGTGGACATGCCCTGCTACAAAAAATTCAGCTTGGACAGAAAATACGGCAGCATGCGCCGCCACCAGGGCCAATCGTGGTTCACATCGTACCCCCAGATATCGATCCAGGCGGGAACATCTTTTTCTTCCAGGATGCGTTTTAATGCGTAGGCATCCTCGAGCATCGGGTCTTCCCAGGCGCCCTGTCCAACACAAACGATGATATCGCTCTGGCGGTATAGACTCAAAATTTCGGCGTCGGTCAGGTTTGACAGGTAAGCCAACGGTGAATTAAAGTAAACATTATCATCCATGTAGTCGCCGATAAACATATTCAGCCGGAATAGCCCGCTGATCGCGGTGACCGTATCAAATACCTGGGGATGGCGGAAGAAGAAATTGGCCGCGTGGTAGGCGCCCATGCTGCAGCCGGTGGTGAAATACTTTCCGGGATAAGGATTTCGTTCGCGGATAAAAGGCACCAATTCTTTGATAATGTAATTGTCATATTGATTGTGACGGATGGCCCGGTCAGCCGGATGAATGCTCCAGTTGACCCAGCTCTGATTGTCGATGCTGTCCACCGTGATCAGCTGGATTTTCCCATCAGCGATGTATGGCTGGCAGGCGCCGACCATACCAAAATCCTCGTATTCGTAAAACCGGCCGCCCTGGGTCGGAAATACGATCACAGGTTTGCCCCTGTCTCCGTAGACCTTAAATTCCATCTGTTGATTGAGATGGTCGCTCCATAGATTGAAGTATTCGACTTGCATGTCTGCCTCTGCTTAAGCCAGTTCCTGTACGAATCCGGCGATCTCAATGATATCGTCCAAATCAGGCGAACGGACGAGATACCCATAGTCACCCAGGGCGGTGCTGAATACTCCGCTGATTTCCTCATGATGAACGATCATGGCGGCGTAATTGGCGAGGATCTCTTTGTGGGTGTGGACATACTGACGATTGTATTTGCGACCGACGTAACCGCAGTGATAGGGGCGGTTGTAGGTAGCCGTGAAGCGATTATGGACGATGATCTGGGCCCATTCGCGATAGACATCCAGATCGTTGGCATAGTTGAACATGTCGGTCGTCATGCCGCCTGGCGGGCGGATATTGACTTCCAGGGCAACCAATTGCTGTGATTCAGGCAATCTGAAAAATTCGAAGTGGAAGAAACGCTCGCGCACATCAAAAGCTTTGAGGGTTCGCCGGCCCAGTTCCTCCAGATCCGCGGGGATTTCGCGCAAGGAATAATAATAGATCAGTTCGTCGGCATTGACCGTTTCCATGATGCCCTGGCTGTATTCATGCGACGTGAAAAAGACCGGAGTACCCTGCCGGTCGGTCAATCCATCAAAGGTGCAAATTCTGCCATCGACAAATTCTTCCATGATGTATTCGACCGTTGGTTTTTCGGCAAAAAATTCTTCCAGCTCGCTGTCGGAGTGGATTTTGTAGGTCTTGGCCGCGCCGACGCCGATATCCGGTTTGGCGACCACCGGAAAACCGATCTCCTTGATCAGGCGCCGGGCGTCTGTGATACTGGTGACTACTCGCCCGCGGGCAACAGGTACGCCGGACTTGATGAAGGTCTGCTTCATCTGTGATTTTCTTTTTACCCTGGTGATGGCATCATTCTTGATGCCGGGAATGTTGAAATCGGTCCGCAGCTGGGCTTCCGTTTCGAGCCAGTATTCATTTTGAGAATCGATCCGGTCGATCCGTCCATAACGATGGATGAAATAGCCCAGGGCGCGCATCAATTCGTCATAATTGTGCATATCATTGACCCGATAATATTCGGTCAGCACATTTTTCAATTCTGGCCGGAGCAGGTCGTACGGTTCGTCGGCCAATCCCAGCACGTTAACGCCCAGCTGGTGAAGATGGACACAGAACTGGTAATAATTGGGTGGAAAATGGGGTGATAAAAATACGAAATTCATCCTGCCACCTCGCCAATAAGCTGGCTTGTGATAACCAGAACCGTGATCAGGCCAATGTTTGCCAACATGGCAGGTCACGACTCAGGTCCTGACTCTGGGTTGAAAATATCAGACAGCGGTACCCAGGGCTTTCAAAAAGTCCACAATAGGATGAATTTGAGGTTGGGATTGGGCGACCTTGCCGCCCAATCCCAACACCAAACCCCTTTCTTGTGAAAACCTGGCAGAGGTACCCGATCTGGATTGCCTATTTATACGCTAAAGTGGCATAAAGCGCAACAGTTTGGTTTTGCAGGGTGCACCAAATCTATCAACATTTTGGGCGCCTCTTTGTGGTTTTCTGACGAACTATCTTGAGAATGTCGCATTCGAAGAAATTTCCCGAATTTTTTAATGAGACATTTATATTTCAGAAAGGTCTTATTCCTTATCGAAATTACAGTAAAATACTCTTAATAAATTGAATATTTTGTATTTCTCAGGGCGGTACCCCATTTTGGAGTGTGAGCGGCCGCCCGCCCACACTCCAAAATCTGGAAAGCTCAGCGAGTATTCGAAAGAACCAATAAATTTTAGGTTTTGGCCGGATGGTAGACTGTTATAATTAGTTTGTTCACTTTCTCACTTTCCTTGGAGGGATTCATGACTTTTAAAATAACGTTTGGCACGGACGGCTGGCGTGGCCGCATCGCCGATGAATATACTTTTACGAATGTTCGCCGCTGTGCTCAGGGGTTTGCCGATACGATGGTTGCGAAAGGCCACCAGGGAAAATGGGTTGTTGTAGGCTATGATAAGCGTTTCCAGTCGGAATTTTTTGCGGCTGCAGTGGCCGAAGTCCTGGCCGGCAATGGCTTGAAGGTGTATCTGACCGATGGCGCCACTCCGACACCGGTGATTTCTTACGCAGTTGTGGCTCGCAAGGCCATCGGGGCGGTCAATATCACCGCCTCCCACAATCCACCGGTGGATAACGGCTTTAAAGTTCGCAATGAATTCGGCGGGGCGATCGATCCGGATGGTTTGAAAGAGATCGAACAGCATATTCCTGACAGCCTGGAGCAGATTCGTTCCATACCGCTTGAACAGGCCGAAGCTGACGGCCTGGTGGAGAAATTTGATCCCGCCCCGGAGTATATCCAGCAGATCAAACGCCTGGTCGACCTTGAATCGATCAAGCAGGCCGGATTAAACATCCTGATCGACCCCATGTGGGGGAATGGAGCCGGGTGGTTCCCGCGACTGTTGGGCGGCGGTAAAACAATCATCCAGGAAATTCATAATGTACGCAATCCGATCTTCCCCGAGATGAAGCGCCCGGAGCCGATCCAGCCCAACATCGATGCCGGTTTAGCCCGGACGACCGAGATTGGTGCCGACGTGCTGGTGATTTTAGACGGTGATGCCGATCGAGTTGGGATCGGGGATGAAAATGGCGTCTTCATCGATCAATTGAGAGTATACGGTCTGCTGGCCTTCTACCTGCTCGAGGTGATCGGCAAGCGCGGCCCGATTGTTAAAACACTCTCCACGACCACCATGCTGGATAAACTGGGTAAGATCTATGATGTCCCGGTTTACCAGACCGGGGTTGGATTCAAATACGTGGCCCCGAAAATGCTGGAAGTGGACGGCCTGATCGGTGGAGAAGAGTCGGGCGGTTACGCTTTCCAGGGTCATGTGCCTGAGCGAGACGGTATCCTGGCCGGCTTGTACATGCTGGATTTCATGGTGCGTTTGAAGAAAAAGCCCTCGGAGCTCCTGGAACTGCTGTTCGATAAGGTCGGTCCGCATTATTACGACCGGATCGACACACCTTTTGAAGGGGAGCGGGAGAAAAGGATTGCCAAGATCCTGGATTCGATGCCGGAAACCCTGGGAGGATTAAAAGTCACCAGCCTGGACCGCAAAGATGGGTTTAAATATAATCTGGAGGATGGCGGCTGGTTGTTGATCCGTTTCTCAGGCACCGAACCGATCCTTCGGGTTTACACAGAAACAACCCATGGCGATAAAGTCCAGGCCATCTTGCAGGACGGCCTGAAGGTTGCAGGGCTGCGCTAAGTGCTGGTTGATACCCATTGTCACCTGTACTTTGATCGTTTTCAACCAGATCTCGAACAGGTCCTGGATAGGGCCAGGCAGGCCGGTGTAAAACGGATCCTGGTACCCGGGATCGACCTGGCAACCAGCCAGGCAGCCATCCGGCTGGCTGAGGCGAACCCGGAGATCTTTGCCGCGGTTGGCTGCCATCCAACGGAGCTGCAGGCCTGGAGCCCGGATACCCTGGTGGAATTGCGCCGGCTGGCGCAACATCCTAAAGTGGTCGCGGTGGGTGAAATTGGGCTGGATTATTATCACGATCGGTCTCAGGTTGAGCTGCAAGTTCGGGTTTTCAGGGAGCAACTTGGACTGGCGGCGGAGCTGGGGCTGCCGGTCGTCGTTCACCTCAGGAATACCAGCTGGGAGGATCGCCAGGCAAGCGCGGACCTTCTCAAGATTCTCCTGTCGTGGCAAACCATTCTGGCTGAGGCTGGTTCGCCCCTGGCCGCTAACCCGGGCGTTTTACACTCATATTCGGATGATCTCGGCACCGCGCAGCGGGCCTTTCAAGCCGGATTTTGTATCGGTGTGACCGGACCGGTGACTTTTAAGAACGCAGCAGTTCTCCACGATGTGGTTGCCGGTGCGCCGCTGGAAAAGATCCTGATCGAGACGGATGCGCCCTTCCTGACGCCACATCCTTATCGTGGTAAGCGGAACGAACCGGCTTACGTGCGTTTTATTGCTAAAAAAATTGGAGAAATTCGCGATCAATCCTTTGAAACGATCGTGGAGCGCACAGGCGAGAATGCTGGGAGGTTGTTTAATTGGCGAGTAACACGTTGACAAAGGGTAATTTTTTTGCGCCTGTCCAAGAACTAATCGTTGAGGTCGAGGCGAGAATGCGGCTTCAGGCCGAAGGGCACCATCAGGAGTTGGCTGCCGCGCTGGAGCATTTGCTCAGTTCGGGAGGCAAACGCATTCGCCCGGCGGTCGCTTTGCTGACCGGTGGCATGCTAGGGGCGCGTCAGGATCAACTCATCACGCTATCGGCGGCGATCGAATTGCTGCACACTGCCACCCTGGTGCATGATGATTTGATCGATGGGGCCTTGCTGCGGCGCGGGATTGCGACCCTGAATTCCCAGTGGACCCCAGCCGCGACCGTCTTAACCGGTGATTTTATCTTTGCGCGGGCCGCTAAGCTTGCCAGCGAAACCGATACAGTCGATGTAATGAAATTATTCGCGGAAACCCTCTCGACCATCGTGAACGGCGAGATCACACAGATGTTTTCCAGCCGCGGTCTGGCCAACCGGGACGATTATTATCAGCGGATCTATGCCAAAACGGCTTCGATGTTCGAGCTGGCTACCGCGGCGGCGACCATCCTCAGTCCGGCCGGCGCCGAAACCGTTGAGCTGATGCGTTCGTTTGGTTATGACCTCGGTATGGCCTTTCAGATCGTGGATGATATTTTAGATTTCACCGGCGAGCAGGCCACGGTCGGCAAACCGGTTGCCAGCGACCTGCGACAAGGCCTGATCACCCTGCCGGCCCTGTGTTACATTGAGAGTAATCCCAACGACCCTGAATTAGACTGGCTGAGAGACGGGCATCATTATCAGGATGGCCAGATCAACCATCTGGTTGAGGCTATTCGGAAATCAGGCGCCATCCAGCAGTCTTTGGAAGAAGCTCAGCAATTTATTCAAAGTGGATTAAACAAGCTCGAGAAAATGCCGGATGGACCAGAGCACCAGGCGCTGGTTGGTCTGGCGGAGTACATCGTCGATCGGCAGCTCTGAACTTCATATATTGTTGAATATGATGTATGGTGTTCGGTTTGGGCGGTCAACACCGCCCAAACCGAACACCACTTCTTTACACATCGAATGCTCCCTTGACGCATAGCAGCGTCTGTGGTATCGTTCGGCCTAATATGCAGACCGGCATTAATCGTACGAACCGTATTACCATGACTACCACCACTCATCCCAAGGATGATCTGGGGCAATGGTGCGCGGTGTACATATACCGCCGATCTTGAGCAATACAAAGCGAGAAAATCCAAAGCCCCGTTTCTAACGGGGCTTTTTGGTGCATCCAGCCAGTTCAGAATTTACAGGACGCGCTATTCATTCGGTCTATACCGGAGGGCAGGTCTGAGCAGCCTGAATATCTCCGTTAAAAAGCATTGTGCCAAAGGAGGCCGTTATGTCCCCATCTGAGAACTCGAATCAACCTGCTTATGTGGTTCCAGATCCCAACCTGGTTCCAGTCAGCGACCATCTTGCCAGGATGGTTACGATCCCACCCTCACGGATGTTCCTGATCAAAAAATCTTTAAGCGTTTTCAAGGAAAAATATCCCGGCGAATCGATCTTCGACGCTTCCCAGGGGGACGGCGGCGCCAGCTTGCCGGGGGTGAGCAAAGAACTGCTTGAGCAGGCGTTTGAAATGCAGCTTGAACATGGCAGCGCCTACGATATGCCCTTCGGGTGCGATGCTTTCCGCAAATCAGTGATCGAAGATTACTGGAAGCTCGAGTCGGGTCTGGATTTTGGCCCCGGGAACGTGATTGCCACCGTCGGCGGGCGGGACGGATTGGTGAAAGCTTACCAGGCAATGCTGGCTCTCGGCCACGGCCGTGAAGGCGATGCGATCATCGTCTCACGAGTGCCCTGGATTTCGTATAACTGGGGTCCTTATGGGGTTGGCGCGAATGTGCTGCTCGCGCCCGGTGATCCGCACGAAGGCTGGGCCTATTCTGAGGAAAATATCCAGGCCTGCGTGGATTTCGCCGCAAAATCGGGCCGCAAGGTGGCCGGCATGATCCTCACCAATCCGGATAATCCCACCGGTCTGACGATTTCCACCGAACGCCAGGTGAGTCTCGCCAAAGCTGCTCTGGAAGCTGGCGTGGCGTATGTCCTGATGGATTGGATGTACCATTATGTGACCGATGAAGCGCCGATGGATCTGAACGCTTTCTTGAAAGCCTTCACGCCTGAAGAACGCAAACGCCTGATGTTCCTGGATGGTCTGACCAAGAGCCTGGGCGGTTCGAATATCCGCAATTGCCACTTGCTCGTGCCGGATCAGGCGGCCAAATTTATTATCTCGCGCGCTTCCCATGGGGTGATCCCATCTTATTATGCCCAGGCCGTCGCCATGGCTGCCTACAAACAGGGGTATGCCGAAGCCTGCAAGACGATTGTCGAGCCTACCAACGCCAGCCGCATAGTGCTCAAGCAAATGCTGGATGAAAATCAATTGACGTATATTCTCGGCAAAGGCTATTACGCTTTTATCCATGTGGGCCAATGGCTGCCAGGGCGCGGCTGGCAGGATACCGAGCCGCTGGGCCAGTATCTGGCCGAAGAATATGGTGTGGCGATCGTGCCGGGCGTGTACTTCTCCAAGTACGGCGGCGAATGGCTGCGGTTTTCGTATGCCACACCACCCGAGCGCACCCGCGGTGCGATGGAGCGACTGGTGAAAGGGCTGAAAGCGCTCGAGAGTTGAGGTATTTATGGTAGAAACGGAATACAACCCTCAGCAATTTGCCGAAAAATACCAGTTAGCGTTAGAAACGGCGATTGCGAACAATGCCCGGGGAGGCATCTGCGGTTTCGAACTGGAGTGGAATTTATTGGATTCCCACTTCCGGCCCCTGCTGACGATTGGCGCCGGTCCGAGCAAGCAGTCGTTTGTCGATTATTTGCGGGCCAGCTGCCTATCGCCCTGGAGCCGGGAGTTCAGCCAATTAGAGGTTTTCCATTGGATGATCGAATGGGCCACCCGGCCTTATTTCCGGCCACGCGGCGCGGTTTATGAAGGCCGGTTGCTCGAAGCGATCTTACTGAATTCGCTCTTCAAAGCCGGGGAAGAATTCGGTGAACGGCTTTACACCTGGCACGGCAACCTGCTGTACGAGACCGGGATCGATCATCGTTCGATCCCTGGAACCTGGCATATCGCCAAACGCCGCTATCTCGAACGCTGCGTCGATCTGTATGGCAATGCGCTGGCGACCGCCGGCACGCACACCAACCTGTCCCTGCCGGACCCGCTGTTGGCCTGGGATTTCATGCACCTGCCGGCCGCCGAGCGCGGCGACACCCATCTGGACGAATACAAAAGCGAATTCTACATCACCGCCACCCGGTTGATGCGCGCGTATGCGGCGATGTTCATCGCCGCCAGCGCCTCTACCCCGTTGCGCACCGGGGAAGTCAAGGGACGCTCTGCCGTGATACTGACCGGGATCAACTCGGTCCGCAACCTGACTTTCCCCAACCCCCAGTCGATCGATACGCCCGATCTGTACCGCTCTTACAAGGATTACCTGCGCATCTCCTATGACCTGGTGCGGAGCGGGGTCCGGTTCGGCAATAACAACTGGACGCCGGTCCGGGCGCGCTCGTTCGCTGAACCGGTCGAGCGCCTGATCGACGTGACCAGCGGGCAGCTGCGCGATCTGTACGCCCGTGGCCTGTACGTCCTCGGCCAGGATAGCCCCGTGGACGAGATGGCCCACCAGATTGAAATCCAAAACCTGATGGCCCGCATCAACCTGCCGATGTCGCGCGTCGAGATCCGCACGGATGACGGTGGCCATCACCTGGATATCGATGTCGCCAACCTGACGCTCAAGCACCTGTTGATGCTGCGGATCTATGCCGACCCGAATTACGGGCGGGCTTTCCGCTACGACCGGGAAGACCTGAGCCGGGCCCGGCGGAATGAAGAGCAAGCCGCCCGGCACGGCCTGCGGGCCGAGATCGAGCATCCCCATACCGGCAAACCGCTCGCCATGCGCGCATTTCTCGGAAGGACCCTGGAGGAGCTGCAGCCACTGGCTGAAGCGCTCGGCTTGTGGGAAGACCTTGCGCCGCTGCGAGCGATGGCTGAGGGCGCGCCGAACACTTCTGAAAAGATGCGAGCGCGTATTCGGGAAGAACTGGGCGCAGGTCCCGAAGAAATCGGGCTGGAAGTGCCGGTGGCCCTGTTGAAACAGCTGGCCGAGGAACGTGAGGGCCAGGTTTTGCAGGATGTTGGCATGATTGCCGAGACTTACCCGACCCTGAACGGGGAGTCGCGCAAGCTGAGCGAGCTCTTACAGCGAGCCCGCGATGAGGTCCACTTCGAACCGCAGATGCCGATCCGCTTCCGGCCCCGCCCGGAGAGCATCGTTGAGGTCAGTTTTCCGGATAAGACCAGCGAGGTGGTTGAGATCGCCCAGGCTCTGGTCCGGATCCCCTCCGTGACAGCCTGCCCGAACGAGCGCCTGGATGAGGTCCACCGGGCGGCAACCTGGATTTACGATTACGCCTACAATCACGGCCTGGGTGTGCGCTACTACAACCGCAGCAAATATCCGGCTGTTCTGATCGGCTTCCCGGGCCAGATGAATGCCCCGGTGATGCTCTCGGGCCATTTCGATGTCGTTGAACCGGAACCGGATGACAACCAGTTCCAGCCCCGGATCGATGGGGATTACCTGTGGGGACGCGGCTCGGCGGACATGAAGACAGTGGTGGCAACCAACCTGGTCTGGATGAAAGACCGGCTGCATGCCGGCCCGCCATACCCACCGATCAACTTAATGTTGATCGGGAATGAGGAAAACGGCGAGACCGAGCCCATGGGCACCCCGCACGTCCTGCGCCTGCTGGCGGATGACAGCCCGGATGGCAAGTATGCCCCTGGACTGCTCATCGCCGGGGAACGCACCGGCGAGCAGGGGGACAACCTGTGGGGCGAAGTCTGCATTCAAAACCGGGGCGTGATGCGCTTCGACGTGATTGTGCATGGCCAACGCGGCCATTCAGGCGTCGCAGCAGCCGCTCCAAAAGGCGCCGGCCCGGCCAGCCCGGTATCCGGCGACCTGACCGAGCGCTTACTGTTGGCCCGCGCCGCGATTACCGGGATTTTAGGCCGCTACCTGACCCTTTCCAGCCCGGACGGCTGGCAATCGCAGGCAAAGTTCCCCTTCATCCAGGTGGGCACGCCTGGCGTGTACAATATCACCGCCGACCAGGGCGTGCTGGGCGTTGAGGTCAGGCCGGTGCCGCAGGACGACCTGAATGCCCTGTATGATGACCTCAAGGCTTTCTGCGAGTCGCAAGGCCTGGAGCTGCGGATCTCGGTCATGGAGAACGGGATCGCAGCCGATCCGGCTAACCCCTACCTGATCAACCTGCTCAAAGCGGTCGAGCAGGCCTCCGGCGAACCGGCCCGGGTGGGCCGGAAGCTGCCCGGAACCAGCGCCCGATTCGCGCCTGGAGGCCAGGGCGTCGTGTGGGGCCAGAGCGGGCTCGGCCCGCACAGCGCCAACGAACGCCACTACCTGCCCAGCATCCTGCCGTATTACCAGGTATTGGACACATATGCCAGCCTCCTGGGAAAAGCAATATAGGTTAAACCGCAAAGGCGCAACACCAAGAATCATGAAATAAAGGCGAAACAGGTGTGCCGTACGCCCCCACGCACACCTGTTTCGCCACAAATTCCAGGCATTGACTGACTACTGAGTAGTTCCTTTGTATTTACAGTTTTTCGCTTAATGGTTTAAGGAGCTGAAAATGGACAGAATCCCCGTAGCCGTTTTAGGCGCGACCGGCAGCGTCGGGCAGCGTTTCGTGCAATTATTGGACGGCCATCCCTGGTTTGAAGTGGTGGCCCTGACCGGCTCGCCCCGTTCCCAGGGTCGCACTTACCGGGAGGCCTGCCGGTGGGTGCTGGAGGCGCCCATGCCCGCCTGGTCCCAGGAGATGGTCATCCAACCGAGCGAACCGGAACAGTTGGGCATTCGCCTGGCGTTCTCGGCCCTGCCTTCCCGGGCGGCTAAAGAGGTGGAGCCGGTTTTCGCCCAGGCGGGCGTGCTGGTTTGCTCCAACGCCTCCGCCTACCGGGATGAGCCGGATGTGCCGATTCTGCTGCCCGAGATCAATCCGGAGCACATCGGGTTGCTGCCGGTCCAGCAGCAACGGCGCGGCTGGCCTGGGGCGATCGTGACCAACGCCAACTGCACCAGCACCGGTACCAGCATCGCTTTGAAAGCCCTGCATGATGCCTTCGGGGTCCAGAAGGTTTTCCTGGTGTCCATGCAGGCCATTTCGGGGGCGGGTTATCCGGGCGTGCCGGCCCTGGATATCGTTGATAATGTTATCCCGTATATTGGGGGGGAGGAGCCTAAGGTTGAATGGGAATCCCGCAAGATCCTGGGCGCGTTCCAGGGTGAGGCGGTTGAACCGGCCTCCTTCGTGATCTCGGCCCATACCAACCGGGTGGCCGTCCGGGACGGTCACACGGTCTGCCTGTCGCTGGCGTTCGAGCGCGCCTGGTCGCTGGAAGCCGCTCACGCGGCCCTGGCCGGCTACCAGGCGGTTCCCGGCGCTCGGGATCTGCCTTCGGCGCCGCGACCGGTGATTGTGGTGCGCACCGAAGATGATCGCCCCCAGCCCTATCTGGACCGCATGACCGGGCGGGGCATGACCACCGTGGCCGGCCGCCTGCGCCCGGACCCCCTGTTCGACCTGAAACTGGTCGTACTCTCGCACAACACCATCCGGGGCGCGGCCGGCGGCTCGATCTACAACGCCGAATACCTGGTCAGCCAGGGCTGGTTTGAGGGATGATTTACAGTAACTATTCGGCCAACGCAAGCCCAAATTTTGATGTGTGTGGCGGGCAGTCGGCCACCACACACATCAAAATTTGGGAGATTTCTCCAAATGTGACATTGTTAGGGGAAGTTCGATTTAATTTGACAAATCCGGCGTCGCGTAGTAAACTTTTGCCGCTCCACATGGCGAGGTAGCTCAGCGGTAGAGCAGGGGACTCATAAGCCCTTGGTCGTGGGTTCAAATCCCACTCTCGCCACACCGCCACATATGGGGGTCCGCCCCCTTGAAACCCCCAGATATGGGGGTTTTTTCATCGAAAAATTCTTAGAACATTTGTTCTTTTTCTGATAGTCCTCTGGTCGTCAAAACGCTCTGACGACCACAAGAACAAAATAAACCAGGTCGTCATTTTGGGCAAAATTAATATTTTCAAAATTTTAACATAGAAAAAAGCCCCTGGAAATCCCGGGGGCTTTTTCGAATTACGTGGTTGACTTGTTCCCCGCTGAAGCACAATTGTCAATAAAGATCTTTGCCAGTTTATTCAAGGCTTTTTTGGAGTTTTTGCGCGGGCGTTTTTTCTGCGCCAGTCGATCGATGTCAGCGTACAGGTCCGCTACGTCGGACAAAGATTTGGTACCACTCATTCTTTTGCTGTTCTCCCTATTCGTTAAGTTGAAATCGATAAGCAGCATAGGCGATCAGGTCCCGAACGACGCTCGGATCCATCTTGCCTGTACGTACTCGCCGCATCGCTTCTTCGAACACTTCGGCCAGTTTTGGTTCCGCTTCGATCAAGGCGCTCAATTGGGCTGCCAGAGCGTCGGGACCAACCCCTTCCGAATTGAGCAGGCTGGCCGTTTCGACCCCCAACCAGTCAGCGATTTTTTGAATTGTCGCAAGATCAACAGGTTCCCCTCTCAATGCTCGCCCTACGGTCGTGCTGGCGACCCCAAGCTCCTCCGCAAGCTGGCGTTCGCTCAGATCGTGCTTTCGCCGTGCCTCATCGAGAAGGATAGCAATCGTTGAACTTGTGGTTTCTTCTACCATAATTCTTCCTCCAAAAATGCTGCGTTGCCCCGTTTTTTCCACCCAATGGAAGAAGTTTACACTACTTTGCCACAGTTGTCAATAATTTGATGGACAACTTGACAATTCGATTGGGCGACTGATAGAATTGTCATTCATTTGATACTCAACTACTACGGAGGGCTATGAAGATCATTACCATAACAGACTTATCGAAGATGGTTGCAACCTCCATCAATCCTGGGGTAGCCTGCCACCGGCTCGGCAAGCATTACTGCCGGCCGATGCAAACGAGAGGCAAGTGTACTACCAAATGCGAAGATTGTCGGACAAATATCCAATCCATTTTCTCATCCATCGCCACCCGAGGCGACCCGATCGAAGATCCCGTGGCGCTGCTGGTCTGGGCCGCCCGCTCGGCGATCGCGGCGATCGACGAGGGCGAGGAGCACAAGGGGGGTGCCCCGGTGACAGACTGGCTCGGACAGCCCATCGCTGAACGCGAACATCTTTGAACTCTATGGGAGGCATCTGTGAAGGCCCGCCCAAGATCGGTCGAGAGGCAAGTTGCCAAACTCCTCTCGGCCTATTTTGTTGGACGGGGCTGGTCGCCGGTCGAGCGCATTCCCGTGCTGGGCCGCACCGGTCCGGACATCTCGATCAACGAGAGCGGGCTGGTGATCGACGTCAAGTCCCGTCTTTCGACGCCGAAAGATATCTTCGGCCTGCCGGGAGACCGGGAAGTCCAGTTCGAGGACGGCCTGCTGGCTGTGCGTCTTGCGAACATCGACCATCTGTTCTGCCCACAGGCCCTCAAAACGGTCCAGGCGCGATCGTACAAAACGATCTGGGATTGGTGGACCCACATGGACGAATGGACGCGCAGGGAGCTTCCTGGAGGCGTGACAGCCCTGGTGCTCCACCGTCCAGGCGACAGGGCCAAAAAGACCCGCGGGACCCTCATCCGCCACAGTTTCGTAGTCATTCATTCTGATCAAAGGAGTGTGTTGTATGGCAAGACGGCAGTTCACTGAACTGGCCACGATTGACGAAGGTGCAGTCCAGATCCTCGAATACCAGCCGGCGGCCAATATGGAGCTGGCTGGTTCACTGGTAGGGATGCGCGCCCGGATCGAAGAGGCAGCCCGCAATAACGTGCTGGCGGCCACCAACGGAGAGCATTTCTCCGAGACCGAAATGCAGGCGATGGTCACGATCGAGAGCCTGAAACAGGTGGGCGGTCTGGAACTGACCGCGGTCCTCCTGCGGGCTTACTACCTGCGGGCCATCCAGGCCGGCAATATGATCGCCAACCATCCCGGCGGCTACACCAGCCTGAACGAAATGGCTGAAGACAACGGCCTGTCGGTGGCAGAGCTTTCCCAGACCATCGACCTTGTGAACATCATCTTCCCCTTCATCCAGAACAACCTGGGTATCCCGGTGGCGCAGCTGTGGGAGCAGGTGGGCAAATCCAAGCTGCGCGAGCTGGTGCCGGTCCTGAAGGTGATCATCACCGGCGACGCCCTCGGACACCGCCACCACCCAGGCCGGCGCCGACGCGGCCATCAACGACACCGCCGCGACCCTGCTGGCCGCTGCCGAAGGCGAGCCCTTCCGGGTGCTGAACGAGCTGGCTCTGGCCGGTGACAACCTGGGGCAGCGCCGCACGATCATGCTGGACCACGACCTGGAGAACGAGGCCCAGGTCCGGGCGCTGCAGGACCAGTTCGACGAGCGGGTCCGGGTCCAGACCGTCGACCGCCTGGTGCACGACGGCATCCACCTGAACGTCCGCCAGCTGCGCAACCGCCTGCGCCCGGAGCACACCGAGAACATCCAGGCGACCGTGATCCCTTCCGGCAACCAAAGGCTGTTCGTGGCGGTGGTGGACAACGACCAGTACCTCCTGATGCAGCGCAAGCTCGGCACGCACATGGACGAGCAGGTCTTCAACCTGCCCGAAGATCCCCGCCAGCGCCAGATCGAGGCGGCGCGGGTGCGCGAGATCCGGATGCTGCAGCGCCTGCTGGAGGCCGACGAATGAGCCAGCCCCGAGCGGAAGAAGACCTGCGTTTTCTGACGATGGGCTGGGAGCGGGCCGTGCTGGGGACCGGCCTGGCCGACCCGGACAGCATGCAGTACGCCATGGACCTGATGCCGAGTGACTTCTCCGGAAGCCACTCGGAGATCTGGGCCGAGATGCTGGTGCTCTACCGGCGGGGCGCCCTCGAAATCCGCGCCCTGGTCGAGAGCCTGCGGGAGCGCAACCGGCTGGAGACCGTCGGAGCTTTCGACGTCGAAACATCGGGCGAGGCGTACATCGCCGAACTCTTCGGCGCGCGTGGCGATGCCATGCAGGAGTACGCCGACCGGGTGCTGGGCGCTTCGATCAAGCGCCAGCTCCTGCAGGCCGGCGCCCTGATCCGGGCTGACGCTTTGGACGTCCGGGTGGGCGCCCAGGAGGCGCTGGACGCCGCCGAGCGACGTCTCCTGACCCTGCGCCGCAACCGCCTGGCCAACCTGGGCATCAACATGGCGGACCTGTTCGCGGTCTTCACCGGGCGGATCGCCGGGATGCGGGACGGGACCATCGAGCCGGCCTGGATCCCCAAGCTGGAGCCGCTGCGGGAGACCATCCAGTACGCCGAGAAGGACGACTTCATCATCTGCGCCTCCCGGCCGGGACAGGGCAAGTCCTCCCTGATGCGGTTCGAGTTCGCCCATGCCGCCCTGGCCGGGATGCCGGTCACGATCTTCAATCTGGAGAACGGCGAGATCGAGTACGCCCGCTACATGATCTCCATGACGACCGGGATCGACAGCCTGAAACTGCGTGACCCGCGCCAGCTCACGGAACGCGAGCTGGAGACGGTGCGGCTGGCGGTGGACCGGCTGCAGAACATCCCCCTGACGGTCGTCACGATGGGCGCTCCTTCGGCGGTGGAAATCGAGCGGGTCGCCCGCCAGCACATCCAGCGCTTCGGGACCCGCCTGATCGGGGTGGATTACCTGCAGCTGATCAAGAACGGCATCCCCAACAAGGTCCAGGACGTCTCCGAAAGCTCCGGCATTCTCAGGGCCATCGCCCTCAATTACGGGGTCCCGGTCTGGGCCAACTCCCAGATGTCCCGGGAGGTCGTCCATCGCGGCGAGAACGCCGAGCCAGAACTCTCCGATCTTAGAGAGAGCGGTTCGATCGAGCAGGACGGGACGATCATCCTGTTCCCCTGGCCGGTCTGGATGAACCCGACCGAGGGGCAGCTGCGGACCTTCGAGCAGAACATCGATCCGGAGACCGGGATGCTCTACACCAGTCCCAAGGCCGTGCCCAACAAGATCTTCGTCAAGAAGAACCGCAACGGCGGCACGGGCGTCACGCGTGAATTCCTGTGGGTCAAGGCGACCAACAACTATATCCCCTTTACGAGGCAAACCCCGCTATGGGCATAAGAGTATTTGTCAATCAGCTCCCGGTGGACGAATTCGTCCGCTGGATCGGCCGCCAGGGGCCGAGCTACCTGCTGAAGCTGACCGGCGTCAACGTCAGCGTGGCAAGAGGCAGGAACATGGAATTCCAGGGGGTGTATATCCCCCTGTTCACCTACCGCCGTGAAGCCGGCCAGATCGTGATCGAGCTGCCCCTGTGGCGGGAGCGAAAATCCTGCGCCCTGATCCTGCAGGAAACCTGGCCGTGGGTCTGGTTCAGCACCACCGACCTGACCGCACCGGAAGACTGGGAAGAGGTCGATGACTGATTACAGCGAACTGCAAATCCTGTGCTCGGCCGGCGACGGCCAGATGAGCGCCCAGGCCTGCCTGGATTGCGCTTTCCAGCAGGGGCACCCGCCCTGCAATATGGATTACGGTCTGCTCAAGGCCATGTACACCAACCCGGACCGCAATCGGAGATCCACGTCACCGACCTGACCTCCTGCCTGCTCAAGGCGTGGTACGCCAAGCGCCAGCCCCAGCCGGAGTACCCCCACGAGATGCTGGCCCGCCACGTGGGCACGATGTTCCACGCCACGCTGGAGATCTCGGACGAGGTTGGCCAGAGCGAAGTGCCGATCGCCTTTGACGAGGTCTACGGGACCATCGACCGGACCTACAAGGATGGCCGGATTGTTGACTACAAGTCGACCAAATACATCTATCTGGACAAAATTGCCCTACTCGTCCCATGACCTGCAGGTCAACATCTACGGGTACATGCGGCGCAAGCTGGGCTACCCGGTCACCAGCCTGGCGATCCAGTACGTGTGTCTGTCCGGCCCGACCAAGTGCCGCGAAGCACCGCAAGACCGTCGAGTGGATCGATGGCGGGCTGCGCTGCCCGACCTGCGGGATCACCCCCAAGAACGCCCACCAGGGCTTCGTGATGGTCGAGATCCCCATGATGACCGACGAGGAGATCGAAGCGATCTTCAAGCAGCGCGCCGGGACCCTGCGCAGTGCGCTGAACAACGGCCATCATGCCGGAGGCGGAACCCGGCTGGCTGTGCGATTACTGTTCGTTCGTCCATGTCTGCCCGGCAGGCATGATCACTCAGAATGGCTATGCATAGGAGGCATCCATGACTTTTGAAATCCGCAAGGCAACCAAGAAACAGGCCAAGGCCCGCATCGGTTTCGTGGCGCCCTCCGGGGCCGGCAAAACCTACAGCTCCCTGATCCTGGCCACCGAGCTCGCCCAGGGCGGCAAGATCGTCCTGATCGACACGGAAAACCGCTCGTCCGAGAAATACGCCGACATCTTCGACTTCGACATCCTCGAATTCGACGCGCCTTACACCCCGCAGCGCTACGTGGAGGCCATCCAGTATGCCGAGCAGAGCGGCGCCGGCGGTCGTCATCATCGACAGCCTGTCCCATGCCTGGGCTGGCCAGGGCGGCGCCCTGGAGATGGTCGATAATATCAAGGCCCGCTCCCGCTCCGGCAACTCCTACGTGGCCTGGCGGGACGTCACCCCGGCCCACAACGCCCTGATCGAGGCCATGCTGCGGACCCAGCTGCCACCTGATCGCCTGCATGCGGGCCAAGACCGAGTACGTCCAGGAAAAGGACGAGCAGGGCAGGACCACCATCCGCAAGGTCGGGATGGCTCCGGTCCAGCGGGAAGGCATGGACTACGAGTTCGATATCGTCTTCGATGTCGACTGGGATCACCGGGCGATCGTGAGCAAGTCGCGGATGCAGTCCATCTCCGACAAGGTGTTCCGCCCGATCACGGCGGAGGTGGGCCAGGCCATCTATGCCTGGTGCAACAGCGGCGAGGCGGCGCTGGAGAAGCCCTTGCCCCAGCCCCGTCCGGCCCAGGTTCCTGAGACTTCCGAGACGCCCTGGACCCAGAAGGACTTTATCGGCTGGGCCAAGACCGCTCTCAATCTCGATACCAAGGACATCGGTCCTGCCCTCGTAGCCGGCGGGTTTACCGGGTTTGACCCGCTGCAACTGGAAGCCATGAAAGCGGCTGTCCAGAGCTATTCACAGAGCCAGCAAGTGTAGACTTAGCAAAAAAAATGGGAGCTTTCGATGTCGAAAGCTCCCACTTTTCTCGCTATCTGTATTCACGATCTCCATCCGAGTGGTATTCCAAGTTTTAGATCTAAGAAAACACATGCCAGAGTAGATTTATCACTTTTAATGATTACGAAATTGTTGGAAAAATCGGCAATTGGATCGTAAAAGTTGTCCCCTTGCCAATCATACTTTTAGCAAGGATTCTTCCCCCATGTGCTTGAGCTATTTGAGCCGCAATCGATAGACCCAATCCTGTACCACGCGTGGAACGTGATTGTTCAACCCGGTAAAACCGTTCGAAAACGTGAGCCAGATCTTCTGATGCAATCCCAGGACCGGTATCGGTTATTTTAACTTCTACCGAACCATCGGAGATAGTATGAAGGAAAGTGGTAACCTCACCCTCTGCCGTGTATTTGATCGCGTTATCCAACAGATTTACAAACAGGCGGATCAAGGCATCGCTATCGCCAGTGATTGTCACATTATCTTCAATCTCGCTTTTTAATGCCAATCCTTTTTTCTCGGCCAGAGGCTGAAGGATTCGTTCAGGTCCGAAAGCAAGGTTGAAAGATCCAAAGACTCAAACACATAAGAATGGCTGGTATCGTTACGGGCTAACTTTAACAAATCTTCAGTCAATGTTTTCAACCGGTCAGTTTCTTCGGCCAGGTCATCCAGAGCCTGCTCATAATCCTCAGGCGACCGGCGCTCTTCCCGGATAACGCTAATGATGGCTTGCATAGCTGCCAGAGGGGTCCGTAACTCGTGCGATGCATCCGAAGTGAACTGGCGTTCACGTTGGAAAGCCTCATCGAGCCGTTGGATCATGTGATCGAAAGTTGCCGCCAGACGACCAACTTCATCGTTCGTTCCGGGCAATTCGAGCCTAGCAGATAAGTCCTCGGCTGAAATTTGTTGAGCAGTACGAGTCATTTTGTCAATAGGCGCCAGCGCTCTGGCGGCCAGGAAATAACCGCCGAATCCGGCGATGCCTATCAAAAGCGGGGAACCCAGGAGAATGGTTGTGAGCAAACGATTAAGGGTATCTTCCATCGGTCCCAGCGATTGTGCGATCTGGACAATACCCGCCAGGCTGTCGTTCTGTATTATGGGTGAAGTGTACAACCGGACGGGTGCATCAACACTAGAATTGTTTACAGTTAAAAATTCGGATCGGTTTTGCTGTGCTGCAATTAGGCTACTGGGGTTAACCGGAAGGGAGCGATAAGGTCCAAAAGCCTCAATTAAATCACCCTGGGGGCTGAGAATTCGAATGGTTAATCCCCGCTCGGCCAGATCGGTGGCCGTAGATCCTTCAGGGACGGTGTCAGAAAAGTTGAGCTGTCCGTTTTCAAAATTGATTGCGGCGTTAGCTTGGGTAGCACTCAATTGCAACAAAATCATCTACTGCCGAGAGTAAGCCAGTTTTCAAGCTGAAATAAACAAAGCTGCTGAAGATAATCAGGACTGCACACAGAAATCCAGCAACCCAGAGAGCAAACTGAAAACGTAAGGTTTGCCAGAAGGGGGTATTTTCCTGTGGCAACTCCAATTTGATTTTCAGCCATTTTCATCTTCCTGATGAGTGGAGATACGATAGCCGGAGCCCCGCACAGTATGGATCAGTTTGAGTTCCCAGCCATCATCGATCTTGCGTCGCAGGTTGCGAATATAAACATCCACAATATTGGATTGGTTGAACACATCATAATTCCAGACGTGTTCGGAGATCATTGTGCGGGTAAGCACGCGTTCTGGCTCGCGCATCAGGCATTCCAACACGGAATATTCTTTGGCTGTCAGCTTGATCATCTTTTCGCCGCGTTGTACATAATGTGTCAGCGTGTCCAAGCTCAAGTCGGCGACTTGCAACACCGGCGATTTAGACGAATTGGATGCTCTGCGGGTCATCGCCCGTACCCGAGCCAGCAATTCCTTAATGGCAAAAGGTTTCACCAGGTAATCATCCGCCCCGGCATCCAGTCCTGCTACCCGATCGTCGATCGCATCTCGGGCGGTCAGCATCAAGATTGGCGTCCTGTTACCCAGACGGCGCAGCTCTTTACATACCGCGATCCCATCCATCTCGGGCAGCATTATATCCAGCAGGATCAAATCATAGGCTACTGCTTTTGCCCAATCTAGCCCATCAAGACCGGTATAAACTGCATCAACAGCATACCCCTGCTCCTCCAGACCACGTTTGACGTAAGCCGAAATTTTACGCTCATCTTCTACAATCAATACTCGCATGTGCACTCCCGTTTATCTTTGTAAATTCTAGCAGGATAATATGAAATCTAAATGAAATCTTGGCGTATCCAGCAGATAAATTCAATGAGAGTGCAGACTGGTAAGCATAAGGGGACAATATTTACTACCAAAATAAAAACAAACTGCCCTCCAGAAGAAGTCGGAGGGCAGTCAAGTACTGGCTTAGGAAGATTTATCCTTCGTTGTCACCGCCTGAATCCGTGTACAGGACGGTGCCGTTACCGGCGTCCACTTTCACTTCTGAGCTATTACTCAATTCAACACTGTAAACGAGTATGCCGTTTTCATTATCTAGTTCGACTTTAACTACGGTCGTGCCTGGGTTAGCTGCCAGAGCGGCCGCCTGTGCCTGATCGCTGCTGATTGTTGCCAGCCCAGCCAGGGCGGTGGATTCATCGGCCTCACTCATTCCTTCAGTGGCAGCTGGTCCACCAGAATGCTACCAGTGTAAGATGGATCCTGCTGATCAGGGCCAACATCCTCAACACCAGGTGCTTCGGCGCCATCCGGTTGTTTGTCTTCGACCTGCTCGCCGACCTGTTCTTCAACCGTGTGCGGCTAAATCTGGGCCCTTTGCCGTTTCGGCAACGTCGGGTTGGCTGTCCTCAACCTGCTCGCCAACTTGTTCTTCTACGTTGTCGGTGTCCGGGCCGATCGAAGGTTCTTCTGCCTGTTGCGCAGATGCATCCGGGTTATTAGGCGCTACCTGTGTGGTTTGTGCCTGCTGGACGACCATCGGGCTACCGTTTGCCAGAGATCGTGTACTGATCAAACCCATCGCACCAATCGCAAGCAGGGCGATCAGGGCTAATGCTACAAATCTGTTCATTTTCATTCGGTTACTCCTTTCGAGTTTATATTGCCGTTAAAATTCGATCAACGCTCGTTGATGATCCTATTCTAGTCAGCGGAAATGAAGCCACGATGAAGTCAATGTGAATAGCCCCCATCATATCTGTCTCGATTTCTCTACCACTGATATAATTGCCAGCCGATAGGATTGAGCATGGCATTGAAATTATGATGCCATTCGGGGACCATCACCAGGATGACATCCCGTAATAAGTGGAAAAAATATACTTATGGACTGAAAGGCATAAGGAGCTTCCAAGGCGGAAGCTCCTTTTTTCGAGTTCTTACCCCTATTTGATCTTCAACAGGTGCATCAAAATGTCAAGCAGGACCGTACTGGATGTACCGAAAAGCCCCCACTTTACTTTACGCCACTCCGCCAACTCGGCTTTTCGGCGGTCATCCTCATTCATGTGTTTTGCCTCGATCGCCTTCACTCGTCAACAATATCCGCATCTTGTTCCAATTTGCAAGTAGCTTCAACATTGGATAAGCGACGCTGTTGATCATCTACAAGTGCCTTGAGCCCTGGAATGCCATTACCATAGATCGCTTTATCGAGACGAGCCGTATTGTTGGTGAGTTGGGAAAGCTGCTGGGCCATTGCAGCCAGTGCTACGGAATTAGCCTGCGACATCTGATTTACGTTACGGAGCTCTGGAAGTAAGATGTCAAGCAGATCTTGATTGCTGATTTGCTGTTCCGTCATCTTTTAGATCCTCTTGAGATAGAGGGCGTAGACCCATTCGGTCCGGTCGTCCTTGATCCAGGCCCAACCGTTCTCTACGCCGTACACATCCACGCACTCTCCCATTCGTAGCGCACGCAGGGGGACATTTCCCGTGTTCGGGTTTCGGCGGACGTTCAGTCCGCGGCTGGCCGTCACTACAGCCACATTCAGGGGAAGCGTCTCCGCTGGCGGGATCGCGACCGGTGTACCGTCAATAAGGCCGGTATCCCAGTCAAAGCGGGAGTAGGCGTCCCACAGCTCCGGGACCTTGTTCTTCTGGTCCATCGACCACATGACGGCGCCTTCGATCTCAGGATCGGCGAAGCAGGCGTTCAGGAATTGCAAGACCTCGACCGGCGTCGGTTTGAGGTTGCGGTCGATGTACATGTCCCCGGCGGGCAGCGAAAACGGCAGCTTCGGCGTCAGCCTGGCGTATTCCTTCTTGCTGTCCGCCAGCTTCTCCAGCACCTTCAGCCCCGCCAGTACACCTGCGGCGCATCGAAGTTGCACACCTGCCGGAACTGGTACCACGGCAAGAGCGGGTGGTAGCTGGGCTTCCAGTAGGAGTTCAGCCCAATCCTCAGTCTCGGGAACGCCAGCCGTAAACCCTTTGAGAAGATCAGGGCGGCGGCGAACTGGCTCTGGGCCTGGGCCTCCGCATCGATCAGGTATCGTCGGCTTGTAGCGGTGGATGGCGGCCTTGGCCCCTTTCAGCTCCGCCAGAACGTTCCACTTCAGGTAGACGTACCCCCAACCGATGACCTTGATCCCGGCGGCCCGGATTGGCATTGATGTACTTCTCCAGGTCCGGATAGACATAGCCGGCGTCGTGGATCTTGATGGCCACGAAGTCGGTCCTGGAAGCCACCAGCATTCGACCACCTCTTCAGGAGTGCCGATGTTGGCCGGCTTCCAGATGTAAACACCTTTACCCTTCATTCTCCTCCTATCTTTCGACGCCGAAAGTTCGGTGGCCGCTTTGAGTTCGAGTTGCCGCAGAGTTTTCCAGTGCGGCGTTGAGGACAATCCGGATTTGGTCGGCTTCCACTGTCCACCGATGGCCGCCATGTCGACGATCTGTTTGACGCGTGGGTCGAACCGGACGATCAGATCGACCGGTTGGATTGAAAGGGCCTGCTGCAGGTTCTCGATCCGTTTGGCCTGCTCTTTCTTATCTTTCGTACCGAGTAAATTTGCGATGTCGTTCATTGAAAGCCTCCCTTACAGGTATCTGGTCTCGGCATCAAAGAGCAGCCTGCGCATTCGGCCGCTTCGGCTGCTTTTTCTGATGTAGTAAATGCGCGCCAGCATAAAGCATAATACCCTTTAATTTCCCTATCGAGCAGGTCCAGCTTCTGCTGGTTGGTCAAATCATTCCAGGTTGGTAAAGGGGTTGGGTTGAATGGGTCGGATGCTGGCGGGTTCTGGATAAAGACCTGGTGAGCGGCATCTTCGCCAAGATCCGAAATTTTCTGGGTTAGGGCTGTGTAGGCGAAGGTGATCGTCGTGGTCCCATCGCCATTTGTCTTGATAGATGCTGTCATATGTAACCTCCTACGCGATCCTGGCGATGGACAGGATCAGGCCATACGGCGTGTTCTGCCCACGGATTGGAATGTCGTTCGTGCTATCATTGTGATACGCTTCAGCGTAAAGGTATTGATTGGTGGTGAGATAGGCGATGACCGTAAGGCTCTGGTAGTCCGGGCTGGTCGGCTGTTTGGATGTGATCCCCAGGCAGGTGCCGCCGTTGTTATTGATGCGGGAGGACCGGAAGCCGGCAGACGAATAGGTCCACTCAACATTCAGGGTGGCTATGTAAAGACCTGTCACAGGTGCATAAAAACGATCTGTGTAGGATGCGTTGTGAACTTCCGAGCTGATCCCGTTGTCGTATTGATCGTTGCTGGCGTTGAAGTAAAGCCTGCGCCAAGCGCCACCTACGATGCTCATCTGAGCGCCATGATAACTAACTGCGCCAAGCGCGTCTGCTTGCTATGATTTTGCTCTCTGCGAGGAGCAGACTTGATCCGACCAGGTTGCCGTTGGCGGTAATCGTTCCCAGCGATTTGAAGTTCTCGGGCGTCTCCAGATTGTTGGCGTCTACCCGGTACAGGCTGGCAATCAGGCCGTACCAAAATACAGCGTTCCGCCTCGAACCCTCACGTTTCCGGTCGTGATCAAGTCTCCTGGCGACGCATGGATCGATGTTGATCCAACGGTCAATTCATCGCCGAGATGAGCGCCGGTTGAACCGTCGATCCACAATTTGAGTGCGCTGTTGATGTACAGGCTCAGATCGGACGTGACAGTCTTGTTGCCCTTGAGTTCAAGTGAGATAGGGATACCGGCGTTGGCGTACAGCTTGATCCGTTGGAGACTGGTGCCGCCGGTCGAGAACACCCCTTCTGAAAAATGGAGCCATTCATCCATTGATACATCTGGAGGTAGTCTGCGTCCGCTGCTTGATGACCATTTGAGCTTATTGATGTCGCCGGTACCGGCGAGGACGGTAATCCCGCTTGAGTTCAGGACAACATCCCCTCCGCCTGCGCTAAGCCCACCGGATGCCCCAACGGACAGGGTTCCAGAGATCGTGCCACTGATGGCATTGATTTCCCCGGCGACGATCAGAGAGCCGGTGGTCTTGTCCCACTTCATGTAAGACGTGCCGTTGCCGATCAGACATCGCCCTGCACACAGGGATTGCCCACCCCAGATCCTGTCCTGGGTGATGACCCCCAAAACGGCGTTGCCGCTCCCATCCGGGGCGAAGATGCCGTTCTCGTCCATCCAGGCCAGACCGGTCGGGGAGACGAAGGTGTAGTTTTCCTGGCTGTCGATGATCGAGGCGTTGGAGGCGTAGATCGACAGGATTTCGTACTCGTCCATCACCCGATCCAGATGCAGGTAGTCGTCGATCAGCAGGTTATTCCCGGAAGATGAATATCCACCAATGGCGTATGCCGTTGGCGATCCGCCAAACGCGTAGCTGCTGCCGCTGTACACATTGGCCCCATTGACATACATCCTGGTGCTGAAGGTAGTCTGATCGTAGGTGAAAGCAATGTGATACCACTGGCCCGCCACAAGGTTGTAGCCGGTATCCACACCGTTTGTCCCGGCCATGAAGATAAGATGACCCCCATATTCGTAGACCATAACGTAGGTGCTGCCCGCCCCGGCCACGGTGTGTAAGCGGTGGTTCGTGCCGTTATTGACCGTGTTGAACTTCACCCAGGCCATAATCGTGCCCTGAGCAGAGCTGAACAGGGAAGGGCTGTAGCTTGGATAGCCGCTGGCGGTGCTGATCGCCTTTCCGAATTTGCCGGTGGGGTAGGAGACCGATCCGGTGATGGATGTGGCCGCCTGACCCAGGCTGCCCATCGTGGTGTTGTCGAAGTGGCACAGCAATCTGGTGTTGGCGATCTGGTGGGCGATCGCGCCAACGAACACGCCGGTCATGACCAGGCGCTCGCCGTTCCAGTACATGTGCTGGGTATCGTTGCCGATGTAGAACTTGTAAGTACCGTCGATATCCTTGCCCAGCCAGATGCCGTCCTGACCGAAGCTGTCTGCTCCACCGAGACCAAGATAGGGTACGGCGGCGTTGATGATTGCATTCCCGTTATCGGCCGAAAGGGAGTTCGCGCCGATTTTCCATCCGCCGATTTCGCCCGCTGTGGCCTTGATCGAGCCATCTTTCGACATCGAAAAAGGCGCCAGGGTGGGTCGATATTGCCAGCCCACAAACGGTAGGTGGCGTCCTTGCTGTCCAGCTTGATGACGTCCGCTCCCGACCCTAAAGAGATCTGTCCGGTCGGGTGGATGAACGTCGAGCCAGCGTATAGGATCCCGTCGTCAGTAAACTGCCAGCCGGCGTCGGTGAGTGGGTCCGGATGGGTGTGGCCTGCGACGGCGGGTTCGAAGCTCAGGTACTCCTGGCTGATCCCGCCTTTCTTGACCCGCAAGCCCCTTGGGCCAACTTCGATGGTTATCCGGTCTGCAATAGGTGCGGTCCCGGCGGCGTTACCTGCGGAACCACCTGCGACAACCACCGGGACCCTGGTAGCAGAGCCGGCCCGGTCTTCCCAGACGAGCGAAACCTTCTGGCCGATGTACAGTTCGGAGCCGTCCCCACTGACACGAACATTTTTGAGAATGGTGGGCGAACTCCCGATCCGGATGTTGACGGTCGGGAGATCGATGGTGTAGATGTATGCAAAGGTGGGATGGTCTTCTTTATTGCGTTCGATGATCTTCTTGACTACGCTGGAGAGCGTCGTGGGTCTAAACATCTCTGGCCGATACCTCCATATCGAAGACCGCCGCCCCGGCGTCCTGCTCCATCCGGAAGGTGACGCTCGTGACGATGATGTCGCGGGTGCTGTCCGGGAGGGTGACAGGCAGGATGTCTTCAGGCTCCACCCGTGGGTCAGCGGCGCCGATCAGGGTGGTTTGCTGGTAGCTCAACACGGCGTCGTTCAGGATCGCCTGGGCTTCTGCCGTGAATTGATTGAGCAGCTCCAGCTCTTCCGCATTGGCGATCTGGAAGATGTTGCCGTACAGTCTCAGGGCCTCGTAGTCGACTTCTTCTACGGCCTCCAGCCCTTCCAGCCGGATGCGCGTGATCAGCTCGGCGTCGCTGGTGATATTGCCGTTCAGGACCGCCATCGTGATGGGGGTGTGGGTTGAGATCGTGGTGCGGGTCCGGAAGGCAGTCAGCCCGCCGGTCTGGTCATCCTTGACAAAGATCCGCTTCTGCCCGATCAAGCGGGACAAAAGATCGCCGCCGCGCGTGCCCATTTCGATGATGAAGTTGTCCACCCGCTGATCCAGCGCCGGCCAGTCCACCGTGAAGGTGGCGTTGCCGTTGGACACTAAGAAGGCGTCGTCTGATCCGACGTCCGAGAAGACCACGGCCAGGCGGTCGTTGATCCACACCCCGACGTAGTTATCGTAGAACGACATGGTGATCCAGCCTGCTCTCGGCGATGGGATCGGGATCTGCTCCCTGAGTGTGGTCGTGCCTGCGGCGGTAGCGGTGTAGCGGCGCAGGTAGGAGGTCGTCGATGTTACGACGTCGAAAGATCCGTCTGACTTTTTCATGGCGAGGCCGGGTTCGGTTCCGGAGACGATCTTGAAGCGCATCACGAACGAACCGTCCCTTTGATGGTGGTTGTTGGCGTAATCAGTCGGGATATTCCAACCGGTGTGGGTGTTGGTGACCGTGGTTGACCCAACCTTCTCGAAGGTCAGATCGCGCACGCCGGCCTTCCTGGCAAGCTCCGCCATCATCCATTCCAGCGACAGGTCCAGATCGGTCGAGTAGTATTCGAACTTTTCGCACTGTACACTCAGGACGATGTAGAAGTTGACCCGTGCGCTGCTGTGGGACGTGATGTTGGTTCCGTTCTGGCCGCGTTTGTCGATCGTCAAGGAAGGTCTCACGACCACCGAGGCCAGCCCGACGGGCTCTAAACTGTCTGAGGTCAAACCGGATGGGAAAGTGCTGACGATAAAGCGCTGCCGGTCGGCTGCAGCCCAGTAGCCGTGGGACAGATCGCCAACGTGGTCAGTCCACTTGTCAGGCTCCACATAGGTCCCGGTGGGCACCCATTGGCGGGGAGCGGAGTAGTCATATCCGACAATTTCGTAACAGGTGGAAGTAGGTTCCAGATTGGCGTCCAGGATGACGAGGGCGTAGCCGTTGTACTGGTCGGGATTGGTAACAGCTCCGAGACCGCGAACGTAGATCTCGTAGCCGTCCCGGTCGGTCCATAAAACGTTGTCATGCGGCTGGCCCTTGTCCTCCCAGGTGGTGCCGTTCATGACGCCGTAGGTGGATGGGTTAGGCGTGTTGCTGGACTTCCCGCTGATCGTGATGATCTCGTCGTCTACAATGACGGTCGTTGGTGTGGTGAACGCTGCGTTGCTCTCCATCGGGATCAGGTTGTCCATCGAGGAGAAACCCGAGGTCATGGCATTGGGCGTGATGTTCTTAACGTAGAACCCGCCTCTTCCGGCCTCGTCGGCGTGCCACGGGCTGTTGGTGCTGAAGTAGGTGTAAGAGAGCTGGGTGGTCCACGAGGAGGTCGTGTCCGGTTTGGTCATGATCCGGATAAAGCCATCGTGGAATTCCGCCTGCATGGTAAACCACTGGTCCGTGGGCGGTGTTGAGACCTGAGCGGAATACAGCAAATGCTCAACGCTGTCGATCACCTGGTAGACCGCGAAGGTGTTGTTCTCGTGCAGGGCGTACAGGCAGTTGAACCCGTAGTCGGTACCAGATACTTCGTCGAGTTCCTTGCCCAGTCGTTCGGCGGCCTCGGCCTTGCTCTCCTGGTGGAAGTTCATCACCAGGCCGTATCTGGGCGAGTAGCTCCCGGAGGGGACGTAGAACCGCCCTCGCACCATGGCACCTCTTCCGGCTTTGGCGGTGGCGTAGACAATTCCGTCTTCGTTCAGTTCATCCAGATACAGATAAGCGTCGTCGGCGGGCGTTTCCCACTGGCCCGAGACCCGAATATTCTCGTCCTGGGCGGAGGGATTGCCGGACTGCTTGGCCTGCGACCAGTAGTCGTAAGTCGGCATCCGAGGCCCATCTGGAAAGTCGGCGCATGGCCGTCCTCTGCCGATGATGGATATTTTCGGGCCGTCTTCTTCGTAGCCGCGATTGACGCTGTCGATCTCCAGCCTGCACGAGCTGGGTGTAGCTGCCACCGTAAGCGACTTCGATGTCGCAGGTCTGGTTGGGTTCGGGCAGGCGTCTCGTCGAGCCGAAGTCGAGCGTGACCCGTGGGGGGTTGTTGCTGTCCATGGCCAACGTACAGCGAGTTGATATTGGTGACCGTCCGTTTCAGGCCGGGATTGTCGTACCCGACCGCCATCGTGGCGGGTGCGGAGTAACGATCCCGATCCCGACGTACCAGACGGTGTCCGTGAACAGGTACAGCTTGCCGCCCTGCGGTCCGATGGTGTAGGCGCCCTGCGTTCTGTCCACTCCGGTCGTACCGATGTACAGATCGCGGCCCATCGTGTAGTGCTCCGGGCCAAACGAGTACACCTGGGCGTTCAGCCCCAGCGGCCGTTTCAGGATGCCGGTGAAGACGATCTCGCCATTGATCGTATTGACCCCGCCAAGCAATAAGCTGGAGGTGTCGTCGACAATATCCAGCGGGATCACCGGCCGGATTTCGCTCCAGCTCGGCCCGGCGTACACGCAGGTCAGGAACAGGGTGCGTTTTTCGTCGTTGTCGGTGAAGAAGATATGATCCGTATCGCCCTATCTTTCGGCGTCGAAAGCTCGGGTGTACTGGTTCATGCCGTAGATCTCCCCTTCCACTGCGAGAGCGTGAAGGTCGATGCTGCCGGTCATGTGCCAGTATTCGATATAGCTGGTGTTCATCGCACCCAGCGGAGGCCCAGCCAGCGCCCAGTGCAGGTAGAAGTCTGTCGTAGAGACGGGCGCAAAGCGCGGTGGGCGTGTCGGCGTACCAGCCGGTGTCAAGTGTGACGGGCGTGCTGAAAGACGAGCCGTCGAAGTCGGCATAACGCATGTCGCCGGAGATAGGTCATGTAAAAAGACCCGCCCATTGGACATGCCTGGCTTGCAGTTGATCCCCAGCACGATCCCGGTGTCCACCCAGGCCGGCCAGGTGTGCGGTCAGGTCGGGGACGTACTGGTACCACAGATGGCGAGTGGCGGCGGTCCCCCGGAACTCGCCACCCGTAAGATGCCGGTGCCGTACGCACAGCTATCGTAGGCGAACAGGTTGGGCAGGACGGCCGCATCAGCCGCCAGAGCGCCAGCCTTCTCATCAAAGACCAGCAGGGTGTCCCTTATCGTCAGACGCGCGCCGATCTGGCGCGAGTGCGTTATGGCGTTGAGGACTGTGCGTCTACGTTCTCATGTGCCTTCCCGGTCAGTTCGACATTGAAGTAGAGCGTGTTGGAGGTCCCGTCCCAGTTGACGGACAGCGCGCTCTTTGTACTTGAAGACATGCACGGTGTACTCCGGCGTCAGGGCAGTAGTGATCGTAAAGCTCAGCCCGGTTTCTTTTGCAGCGAAGTCCGGAGCTGGTCGATGGTGCCGAACCCTGTTTCGGTAGTCACGCGGACTTTGATCTCGCCTTCCCACCGCAACAGGGTCCCGGAGCCGTAGGTGGCGTCCAGTGTGCCGTCGAGGTTCAGGCGAACGGAGCCCGCCTTGGTGGGGACAGGGGTCCAGGTTTTGCCGTTGGTCTTGTACTTCTGGCCGTCCAGCGTGATGTAGTTGTTCATTAGAACTCTCCAAGAACCGGAAACCATCCGGATGATCAGGTTCATCTTCGTGATGCTGATCCGGTTGAAGCTCTCTAGATGGCGGTGGTCTTATCGAGCGATGGCGCTGTTAGCCGAGCATTGGTAGGCCGTCACCTTCAGGTGTTCGAGCTTATCGAGGTTGGCTCTTGCGGCCACTGTAGCAGGTTCTTCATGGCGTTCAGGATGACGGTCGGATCGTTCTCGACCATCGTCTTGAAGGTTTCGCGCTGTCTCGTGAGGTCCTGGTCGAGGAGCTTGGCGTCGTTGTAGTCTTTCTGGGCCTTGGCGGCGGCGGCGGCGATACCGGCGCTTTCCTTCTGGAGCTGCAACTGCTCGTACTGGTACTTCGCGCTGGAGCTCCTGCGATTTGATCCTGCAGCTTCTTCTGCTTCAGGTACTCCTCCATCTTGCGGGCGAGTTCCTTGGTTCGAAGTCGTACATCGTCTGGCGCTGTTCTTTGCTCAGATCGAACTGCTTCTCATCCAGATCCATCAGCTCTCTGAGTATGCGGTCTGCTTTGGATAGCGTTCGTCTTCGCGCGCCCACAACTGCTCCTGGCGATCGCGCGGCTTGTCTGTCTGCTCGCCTTCGAGGTTCTGGGTCAGGGAGGCGCGTCCTTTCTGGCGAATGAGCTGCTTGCGCTGGCGGCCGGTGGATGTACGGATCGCCTCGTCAAGATCTTCCATTTGCCAGCCGAATTGCAGGCTGTTCATGGTGTCCTGATACTGCCAGTCTTCACGCGTCCAGCCGCGTGGAGCATCTGCCCCGGCCTGGTTAAAGCCGGAATTCCAGCGCTGGAATGCCTGGGTGGCTCCATGCGCGTCTGCTGAGTCTTCCTGGCGCATCGAGAACTCGTTTGGTGTCCATGCGCCACCGGCTCGAGGGAAGTCGGCCAGCGTGGATTGTGCTGGAGGGCCGGTCATCTGGTCTTGCAGATCCCACATCGATCCCTGGCCGGGGTTGTCCCAGGTGCCGTTCACCCCACAGGAAGTTTCCTGAAGGGCGATCCCCTTGAGCTGGACGCCGATCCCGGCCATTTGCAGGCCGTACATCTGCTGGTTGTGAGCCAGCTCCAACCCCATCCCGCCTTCTCGGCGAAGCCTTCCATCAGAGCCAGATTGTCGCCGCCGTAGCCCTCGAACAGAGCTTGCGCCTGTTCCAAGGGGTGACTTGCCGGAAACGCTGGCTCCGACGGCGTTCGTTACGTTGTCTTGAACTCCCGGCTGTACCGAACACGCCCTGATTACCGAGCGCCAACTGGCCGCCAAGATGGTGGATAAACCCGGTCCCGCATGACATGTACAGGGGTCTGTCCGTCGGCCGTCAAGAACTGGTAGGCCATTTGCTCGGTCTCGCTGACCCAACTGCGACCATGCTTTCAGGTCGCTGCGCCATCTGCCGGGCCAGGGTGGCCTGGTGATCGCTCAGCCCGAGACCCGAAGTGGCGCTCATGGCGGTCGAGAAACTTGCGCCAGCGCCGATCAGGTTTTGGGCAATCCCGCCCATGATGTTGGTCTGGAAGGGAGTTTGCGCCTGGCTGTATTCAGATACCATCCGGGCTGTGTTCTCGTCGTTGTACCCGTAGTTCTGGGCCATGCCGAGATAGGAGGTCATCGCACCGGCCTGGGCGTCATTGGTGATCCCGTACTGCTCGACGGCTACCGTCGCTTCCGGCATTCCGACGCCGAAAGATCCGAGACCTCTGAGCCAGACTTGCGCCCGAGTCAGGCCCAGGTAGTTGCCGACCCGGTCGATCAGGGCTTTGACCTGATCGGCGTAGGTGATGGCTTTCATACCGCGGCCTTGCGAGCTGGTGTAACCGAGCACCTCGTCAGGCGACTGGCCGAACTGGCCGGCTACGCCCAGGTAGCCCTGGATCGCCTGCGCCGTGGGTTGGGTGGTGATATTGTTGGCCGCCACGAACTTATTGGCGTCCGTTGGGGAACTGAAGTAAGGGGAGAGCATCCCGCCGTATCTTGCGATCTGGCTGGAGGCTGCGATCTCCTCAACACGATCATCCTGCGACATCGTCAGGAACCGGCTGATATAGCCGGAGTAGCCATCGGTGCCTTCCCGGTAGCCTCTCGCTTCGGCGGAGTTCAACGTCCTGGCCGAGTTCTGGCGTGGTGTAGCTGTTCGCTTTCGCCGTGCTGGCCAGCAGCTCGCCGAGATTTTCTTTACCGGACAGTCCGCCCCCATGGCCCTGCTCATCTTACGCAAGACTGGAGCCGTGGTGGTGATGTCCTCGCCGGTGATACCTTGCATGGTGTCGGACATCAGGCGGATTTGCCTGGCATCGGGCGTTTCGCCGGAGTACTGGTAAACGGCTCGCTGTTCGGGGGTCATGTTTGCCAGTACGGCCTCTTCATTGATGCCGTTGGCTCTGGCGATGGCCCGGTTCATGTCGGTATTGACGGGCTGGGTGATGCCGTTGACGATTGCGGCGGCGAACCCGGAGCCGGGAAGTACCGGCAGGCCGCTAACTTGCGGCTGGTTCCCGATGGTTTTCTGGTATGCGCTGTTGTAAGCCCAGTTGGAGGCGGTGTTCCTGGCGATACTGCCCCAGGTCATCGGCTGACCTTATCGGGGTTGAAAGCGTTGTAGGCTTCCATGCCGAGCGTACCGGCCCCGATCACTGCACCTGCGCCAAGTAAGCCAGCGCCGATTGCGGCCCCAGTCGCAGCGGTCATGCCGGGTAGCATGGCTCCGAGCAGTTGGGGTGCAACTGCACCACCGGCCATCAAGCCAGCGCCGACCCTGCCACCGGCTACCAGCACGGTATCGCTGTACTGCCACCTGTCATGCTGTACATGGCGTCGTTGAACCCGGATACCTGTTCGAAGGCTCCCCGCTGCCAGTAGCGTTCCGACATTGCTGCTCTGGTCTGTGCGCCTGCGTCCGAGGACATCAGATCGCCACTGGAGAAAGACGCCATTGCGCCTTCATACTGGCCGTACTTGTCACTTTCCTGGAAGACTGGCCCGGCGGTCATCGCCCAGGCTCGTTTCATGATATAAGCGCCGTAGAGAGCGCGGCCCCATTTGCCGTCGCCCCACATGGACTTGCTTCCGCCGCCTGCACCTCCGCCACCACCACCACTGCCGCCCCAACCCCCACCACCGCTTTCGCCGACGGTGTAGGTTGCCGCCGGCAGTGACCTGCGTCACTGGCCCGCTGGCCATGTTGTTCGGATCGCCCAGTCCCCCAAGTGCGGGGTTGGCGACCATGGTGTTTTGGATTTCTTTGGCGTTCCACAGGCGGATTGACGAGCGTTTCTGGTCTCGCCAGCCGCCGACGTCTTCGCCTTCGGTGTTCAGGGCGTTTTCGAGGTCTTTCACCAGCAGGAAGGCCAGTTTCTTGGCGGCCACCTTGATCCGGTTGGTCATTCGTCTGGCTTCCTCGACGTCGTTCTCAGAACCGCCAGCCTGATCGATGGACTTGACGTAGTTCTTGGCCCAGTCGTCGATGTGCTTGTTGAGGCGTTGCTCGACGGTGGCCAAAACGTCTTTCGCTCCGGACGGCAGGCTGCCGGCGTTGATCGCGGCTTCCTTGCCCTCCTGCGTCAGTTGCACAGCTTTGGCGACTTCATCTTTCGACATCGTAAGATCGCCGCCGGTGACGTTCCCCTGTGCGTCGATGCCAGATATGGGCGTCCGGAATTCCATCGCGGTCGGAACGCCGTTGACCCGCGGACCAACAGAGTTGGCCACGCCGAGATAGTCCCCGCCGTTGATATTGTGCACGTCTCCAACGGTCAGGTTTCTTGCAGCTTGATTGAGGTTGGCGATGTTCCAGCCATTATTGAGTAAAAGGAGCGGGATTGGCAGCGTCTCGGTCGCGGGTTGTAACCGCCAGCACGATAGTCCCGGTTATTTTCGTCTGTTTGGCGACGAGTGAAGGTTGGATCGTCCGGGTTCCCGGTCGGGATGCCGTTTGGATCTTCTTCCATGCCACCAAACGGCTCCCGGCGAACGGGTCTGTCGCTTCGGGTTCCCGAGGGCGAATGGCCCGACCATGGAGGCCGGTTCAGGGTCGCCGTAGGACAGGGCGGTCAGCCGGTGAGCGCCTCGCCTTCGACCCCAAACCAGGCTTTCAGGCGGTTCATGCCGTGACCGTCCCTGGCGGCGACCACGTCGGCGGCCAGCTCTTCGGCCATCCCGCCCGGCTGCCAGTACGGGTGGTTTCTGTCCTTGATGCCCCGCACGACCCGTGCAGCTGTCGCGCAGTTCTTCCGGCATCCCGGTGGTGATCCACTCATTGGCGGCGGCCCGCAGTTCCGGGGTGATCTGCCGTGGGCGGCCTCGTGGTACAGGAGCGCTTGCGCCGTTCCCTGGCCGTCCGCCCGCCGATCAGCTCTTTGGCGATCGGCGTTGAAAGCGCGCTGTCGCTGAAGAAGGAATTGTTCAGGTAGACGTAATTGTCTTCCGGGTTGTACTGGGCGAACCCGAAGCCGTTCTCGCCGGAAGCGGTCACGCCGACGCCCAGCTCGCGGCCCAGATCCATCGCTTGGTCCAGGATCTCAGCGCCGTACTGTTCGCGCATGGCGGCGCTGTTGCTCTCCGGATGTTGGCCGGAGCGGACGGACCCGGTTGAGCAGCTGTTCTCCCGGCCGCTTGACGGTTTCCCGGGTGGCGTAGGCCTGTGGGAACTTGCTCCGCAGCAGGCCCTCGGCCGGAGCGGGGGCCGGTGTTGCCCCGGAAGGCCGCACGATCAGGGACTGCATGAAGCTGGGATTGTCCGGCCGCATGCGCAGGCTTCCATTTCGGACTGAAAGGTCATTCCCGGAAGCCGGCCATGCCGGCGGTTTTGAAGCGTGCCCATAGAGTGCCTCCCAGCCGGCCTTATCGGCGTAGCCGGGATCTCCTGGCTCGGCTGGATCAGGTCCTCCTGGTCGCGTCGAAGCCGGTCGTCGAGGAGCTGCCCGGCGTCCAGCTCGTACAGGGCGGCGCTGTTGTCCCAGGTCTCTGGAGGCCCCGCTGAGGCTGTTCATCCCGCCACTGGCGGCGTTGGCAAGCCGCCTGTCCTGCTGGACGGGCCGGTGCGCGCTCAGGTACTTCTCTCGCCAGGCCGGGTTGCCGGTCTCGGTGAGCTGGATGATCTGGTCGCGGGTCAGGGCGACCTGCATGGCCCCCGGCGCGCTGCGGTCGACGAAGCCACAGGCGTGCCCTGCGGATAGGCGCTGGCGTAGACCCGGCTGACGGGATCGCCGTGCAGGTTGTAGCCCGCTCCCCGGTTTGACAGGGCGCGGGTGATCTCGGCGGCTGAACGCAGGCGGTCCTGGACCGGAATGCCCGGCGCAGCGACGAAGCGAGGTTTGTACGGGGCGTGCTGTCCCACGGCCGGCCCGTGTAGCGAGGATCGCCGGGAATGGACAGAGGTCGGCGTGACTGAGCGGCTCGCCCCGCCTGCCCGGCAACGGCATTTTATTGTCAAACGGCTTGCCCGGACTGAACACGGCGCTCTCCTGAAGGTACGGCACCTGGGCGAGCGGGTCGATGACCTGGGCGTTGCGGGCCATCCGCCGAGGCGGTTGCTGCGCTGCCAGGGGGTTTCGTCGACCCCGCTGGTCTGGCCCTGGTTGAGGGCGTACCCGCCGAAGTCCACGTTCGGGGCGGTCTCGCCCTGGAAGCGGTGTGTGGTTGGCTCCGGGCGTACAGGTCGACCGGGACCAGGTCGGGCAGGCTCTGGACCAGCCGGCCCCGCTGGATGGCCTCCATCTCTTTCTCGGAGGGCAGGCTGTAAGCGACAGACTGGCGAAGGGCTCGCCGAACTGCGGGTGGCTTCGATGACCTCGTCATCCAGGCCGGTCAGGACATCGAGCTGACGGTGCCTGCCGGCCGCTGGCGGCTCTCGGCGTCAAACAGGGCCGTCATGCCGGCCTGGCCTCGGTTGAACAGGGCGAACTGGGTGTAGGCGAGTGGCTTGGGTTGTAGCCAATCGGAGCCTGTAAGCCGTTGAACTGCAGGTCGGAGACCAAATCGTCGGCGTGCTCTGGACTGGTGGCGTTGCGGGCGATCAGCTCCGTGTAGCCGGGGATCATCGAGCGGAAAACCACGTCGCGCACATCCCGGATGGTTGGCGCCTTGGACAGTTCGAACAGCCCGAAGGTCAGCGCGCGGTCCTGGGACGGGCGTCAGGCCAGGGGCCAGTTCTGCCGGAGCATCAGGCCGCTCAGGTCGACGGGCGTGTTGAGGACTGTCTTTCCAGCGCCGACGTTGGGATCGCGGCTGTCGAAGAATCGCGCGGATCGTCCGGTCGCTCGTCCAGCGGCAGGCTTTCTATGGCGGACTGGTACGCATTGGCCACCAGACCGGCGGCGTAATCTTGTACGTTAGGCGGCAGGTGAAGACCCTGATCGATAAAAGCCTTCAGGATTGCGTTCATATCAAGTCCTTGGCGAGGTCTCGTGGAATAGAAAAATAGCGAGGGGCCGGAGGCGTAGCCCCTCGCTATCAAGTCCGGGTCGGCCGCCTTGTTCTCAAGTGAATTGAGCGCGGCGGCCTCCGCCAGACTTTCGAGTACCCATTTCTTGAAGTAGAGCCGGTAGAAATCCGGCTCGTCCATCACGTTGGGGAATAATGGTCTGTTTTGATGCTCCGAGGTCACGGTCAGGTCGATCAGGATCTCCAGCACCCTGTCATCGGTCTGACCCGACATGATGGCGTCGTTGACGGCCTCCTCCAGCTCGTCAAAGACCTCGCTTACAGGGCGTTTGGGTCCGCCGGCCCCCACTTGGGATAGGCTTGCCCGATAGCTTTCCAGATTTCCAGCACCATGTCCTGCGGCATCTTGGCGAAGAAAGCTCTCGACCTGCGGGATGCTGGCGTCTTCTTTCAGCACCAGTTCGCCGGAGCGGTCCTTCATATTGGTGCCGCCAAAGGTCAGGGCGATTTCCCGGTAAGCCACTTCCAGCCATGAAGGCGGCAGTTCCCGGCGGACACCGTCGCGGGTCTCGATCACCCGGTTGTGGAGCATGAACTTGGAGCGCTCCAGCTCTTTCCCGGAAGTCACCGTGGCGATCTTCCAGTAGACTTCCGGCAGTCCGTTCGAAGTAGTGCTCGATCCCATCGAGGATGGCGTATTCTCCAAAGTCGATGGTTTTGTCTTGTCTCTTCAGTCATGACTTAGCCTCCGCAAGTCTCTTTCGGCGTCGAAAGATCGAGGACTCGAATGATCGAACGTCCAGACGTTCGATTTTAGTATTGGGTGGTCTCTGCGTTGACCAGTTCGACGGTGATGGGTTCATCAGCGGTCGGGCTGGCGACGAAGGTTCCGGTCACGTTCATCGTGACCTGCCTGCCGGCCCGCAGAGCAACCGGGGTGGCGGTCCAGATGACGTTGCCGTCGCCGGAAGCGGCGTTCTGGCCGTTGCCGGTGATTTTCAGCGAGTAGGGCGTGCCGGCCTCGATCTCCTGGGCCGTCTTGAACTCGATCGAGAAGCCGCCCTCTTTCAGCAGGTCGGTCGTCCAGGCGCCGGCCTGGGCCGGGTCGTACGAGAATTTCTCGTACAGGTCCTTGCTGGTGACTTTCAGGGACAGGGACACGGAGAACATGCGCTTGACGATGTCGAAGGCGTCCGGGAAGTACGAGCCGGTGATCCACTGCTCGTCCATCGGGATGTTCAGGCCGAACGTCATGGCTCCCGCCGAGGACCTTGACGGTCTCGCCGGGGAACACGATGGCGGTCTCGGGGGCCAGGAAGGCCGGCAGACGGTCGACCAGCGCGTTGGCGTCCCAGTTGCCGGCGCCCGTGCCGAGGATCTCGGCTGGCGGTGTCGGCCATCACGACGGGGTGCCGCCCATGAAGCCGACCTGGCCGCGGACACGATCAGCGGCTTTCCAGGTCAGGGCCAGCGAAGCGACCCGCATGTCCTGGAACTGCTCGCCCCACAGCCCGCCCGGGCGCGTGCGCACGGTGTAGTACGGGGCATCGAACTGGTCGGCCGGCAGGGTGAAGACGTGCCTGCGGCCGCTGGTGCCGACCGTTACAGGTGCGGCGGACTGGCCCAGCGCGCCCAGCAGGAGGTGGCCGACGCTGGCGGGACGCGGGATAAAGGACAGTACGCCGGAAGACGAAACGCCCACACGGTCCACGCCGTTCAGCATCGCCCCGCCGCCAATCTCGTCGTCCATCGGGAGGTTGATGCTCTGGGGAGCCAGAGCGCCTTCCGTGAACAGCAGGTACTGGAACGCGGTGTCGAGGCTGATCGGGGTGCCCTGGCTGACCTGCTTGGCCAGTCCCAGGAAGGATCTTTCAGAAGCGCTCATGCGATAAAAACTCCCGTTGTGGTTTGGATTTCAAACCGGATCTTGATGTGGTAGTCAAAGCTGTCCGGCGGCCCGCCGGACTGGATCATCTCCCCCTTGATGCTGGTGGCGACTGCGCCGCGCGAAACGTATTCGCCGTCGTCCTCCACGCCGGAGAAAGACAGGTTCTGGAGGGTTTTCTCGATCCGGTGGCGGACGGTGGCGGCGATCTGGCGGGCGGCGTCCTTGTCCTCGCCGGTGTTGACCAGCAGGCAGCGGGCCTTGACCGTGAAGCGCCGGTTCCAGGTCTCGGAGCCGCCGCACTCAATCTCAGCGACCTCGTCATCCCACGAGCCGCTCAGGGCGGATACGCCGGTAGCGCCGGTGATGGCGTCCGGGTCGTTCTCGTGGAGCGTGACGCTGATGCGGGCCTGGTCGGGATCGGGATCGCCTTGCAGAGGCCCCAGGGTGACGACGCCGGCTCGGGCCGGGTCGTCGGTCGGGATGGCGTCGATCAGGGCGTCCTGAAGCTCGTCTCGGACATAGTTCAGGATGGCATCGTGGATCAACGCGCCCTCCCCGGTCGGAACAGCATGATCGTCCCGCCCGTCATCCGCTCGGCGATCTTGTAGCGGTAGTCCATGCATCAGGTCGCGGACCTCGGGGTTCATCGGGTTGTCGTCCCGCCCGCCGTTGCCGGGTTTGAAGCGGTCCAGGCTGGATTGCTGGGTGCGGATCTGTTCGGTGGCTTTGGCCTTGACGTACAGCCGGATCAGCTCTTCGTCCATCTCCGGGACCGACAGGCATGGTGACGGCGTCGTCCGGGGCCGTGGGTATGACGTGCCTGGCGTCGTAGGTCAGCAGGACCGGGTCGGTCCCGGGGGACGCATCCAGGACAGATGCGTCCCCCGTACACGGAGTAATGCTTGGGCGGTCCGGAGTTGCTGTACTTCACGCCGGGGCGCGTCAGCCGCTCTTCAAGGTAGCGGTCCTGCGGGCATTCCACATCGATCGTCGCGATGAAGTCCGGCGGCAGCGGGTAGGAGCCGCTGTCCTCTGACCAGATCACAGCCGGGTGACACGCAGCGGGAAGTACGAGGAGTAATCCCGGATGGCGTCTTTGGCATAGAGATAGAGGGCGGCGTCGCTCCAGCGTGGCGTTGTGCCCGTATCCTTGAGGTCGATGCGGATGTCAGCCAGCAGTTGCGCCCAGGTCGTCATGGCTCACCTCAGTCCGTTGACCCAGCACTTTCCAGAATTTCCAGGTATTCCGGGCGGAACATTTGGAATTTGAGGAACCCACGCCAGCCGATCGCGGTTGACCATCTGCAGGTCGTCGTACTTCGGGGGCACGATCACGTTCGGGCGCTTCGCCGATGCCGTACACGACGCTGGGCCGCCGTGGAACAGCGAGGCGTGAACGTCGATGCCGTTGGTGACGTAGTCGCCGGCGAGTGGTCTTTCAGCAGGGGCTTGTTCAGGGACCAGCCGGTTGTTGACCGTGTCGATCGCCACGATCCGGCGGGTTTCCTGGGTGCCGTCGCTCTCCAGCGGGGTCGCCAGCCGAGCCGATGTTCATGGCGTGGATGGTGATGTACATGCCGACCGCGAAGCCGGTCTCGTCCGCCACGGTGATGTAGCGGGTCGAGGTGCTCTGGCCCACGGTGTAGACGCCGTCAACCAGTTGGGCCGCGCCGGAACCGGCGGGAGCCGCCACGGTCAGGGTGGTCTGGTGGACCACAGCGCCGTGGTTGCGCAGGCGCAGGCGGTTGGTCTTCACGAAGCGGATGCCGGCCCAGGAGCCAACTTCGCGAGTTGAACTTGCGGGCGCCGCCGGCGTATTCCTGCAGCTCCAGCCATTTGCTGGTGCCGGTCCGGATGTCCTTGATGACCCGCGGGGTCGTGGTGCAGACGATCACCGCACCGTCGCCGTCGCCAACCGTGGCCACGCCCGGAATTTCGTTCTCTTCCAGGTGGACCCGCACGGTTTCGGCGATGTCCGGGTTGAACAGGTCGGTGCGCGGTCAGGGCCGCCGCGGCTGGCCGGGTCCATGAACATCTTGTTGGGGTGGGTCAGGAACGCGTTTCTGCGCGAGAACATCCAGGTAGTCGTTTTGGTTCTGGCCGATTTTCTCGCGCACCAGGCCGCGGATGTTGCCGGCCTTGACGTATTGCACAATTTCGTTATAATCCGAGAATTTCAGGATATCGCCGTGGATCTCCAGCTCGATCCGCACGGTCCGGCTGTCCAGGTGGGCGCCTTTCAGCCAGATATCCTGTTCGGTCAGGGGGTTCGTATTCGGATCGGTGTCATAGACTTCGGTGTAAACCACCACACCCGAATTGGCGGCCGCGTAATCTTCCTTCACGGCGCAGTAGGGGACCATGATGGACTTGGTCCGCAGGGTTTCCAGCAACAGCGTGCTGTAGTAGTCGCGTTGCCAGTCGGGAAGCGTGTTGGACCACAGCATCCCGGTCAGCAGGTCGTTCGCCATTGTTCACCTTGTTATTGGGGAATGTTGCCGCTCCAAGAAGTCGCCGTAATCGTTCAGGGCTTTCTCGCGCTCCGGGGAGCCCAGGGGCAGGGCGTTGATGTGCTTGACCCAGCCGTCCGAGGTGGACGGGGCTGAGGGGGCGCTCGCTCCGCCGCCAACCGGCGGGGTGATCCCGGCCATGAGCTGCTGCTCGCGGGCCTGCACCTGCTTCGTGGTGAAGTCGGCCAGCGAGGCCATGACGGTTTTCATGGCTTCCCGGTCGGTCATCATCGGCAGGTTGGACGCGATCTGCATCAGTTCGGGATGGCCCAGTTCGTTGGCGACTTCGAGCTGCATCTTGAGCGCCCGGAGCTGGTTCAGCTCATTCTGAAGGGCGGTGTTCTCGGTCAGTGCGGTTTGAAGACGGGCATCGCGCTCTCCGACAGCAACCTGCTTCTCCGTGTCCTTGATGCCCAGTTGCGCCTTGAGCTGCTCGATTTCCGAGGACTTTTGGGCAAGCTGGCCAGTGAGGGTCTGGTTGGCAAGTGAAAGCTCCTGCACCTTGACGACGAGGCCGTCGTAGCGTGCTTTCCAGTTTTCGCCAGCCGGCGTCGACGGCTGGTTCCCTGCGACCTGCTGGGGAGGGGTCTGGGCCTGCTCCGCAGGGGTGTTCGGGGTTTGGTCACTCATTCGTTAAGCCTCCAGTGGGGGGTAAATAAAAAAGGCTGGCCATACCGGCCAGCCCTCTGTAGGTACAGTCGGGATCTTTCGGCGTCGAAAGCTACAGTTTCATGCAGGCATCCGCCCGGAGGTAGAACTGCGGTTTGTAATACAGCTGCCAGAACTTCATCCCGCCGGTGGCGATCACGGGCTCCGGGAAGACGGTAAATTTCGTCCCCGGATCGAAGCGGGCCACCTTGCCGTCCTGGCTGTGCCAGATCTGCAGGATGGGCTTGCCGGCCTTGTCCTGGCCTATTTTTTCGTATAGTAATGCTTTGTCGGCCTTATCGTCGTCAATCACCACTTTAATCGGCTCGGGGCCGGGCGGCGGCTCGACCGGCGGAGGGGCCGTGGGCGAGGCCGGCGACAGCACGGTGATCAGGGCATCGAAGAAGGCGGCCAGGGCCGCCAGCAGGGCCTGGATGGTGGCTTTCAGGGCGTCCAATTATTTGCTCCTGGATTTCCTGGGTTTCTCTTCCGGGACCCCATCCAGCGCCGGCGCAGGGAACTGCTCGTATTCGTCGGCCTCTTCGGTAAATGGGCCGATGACGTCTTCGGCCAGGATGTCCTTGATCTCGCTCACTTCGTCCATGGCGTGGGCGTACAGGGCGTCGATGTAGTCCAGCAGCAATTTGGCTACGTCGCGCTGATCGGAACGGGTGTTTTTCAGGATTTCTTCGCGGGTCATGCTCTCCTCTTTCGACGTCGAAAGATCGACGCTAGCCCGTAGGGCTTGCGTCCGTCACTCGACGTACTCCTTGCCTCGCCAGATGGCTTTGACTTTGCCGTGCTGGCGGGTGAATGGGATGGGTTCAATGGACAGGGAGGTCCGGGTCACTTCAGCCAGCACGATCCCCTGCTGCCAGTCGGGGTTGCTGACGTAGCCGGGATGCAGGTCGCACAGGCAGAAGCATTCGGTCGCCGATACGACCCCGTAGCGGGTGGCGGCGTAGGTGGTCCCGCCCCGGTGGGTGTGGCCGGTCAGCACCGAGATGGCGTATTTTTCAGCCTCCAGCTCGCCCCTGGCCGAATAGGCGGCGTTCTTGCGCACGACCGTGCCGTGCTTCACCACGAGCTGGTTGTGCAGGACCAGCTCCAGGTTGGCCTCTTCGCCCTTGTCTTTCTCCCAGTAGATCCCCAGCTCGGCCATACCGAGCAGGACGGGGAGTTTCAGGGCTTCCAGGTCGTACAGCTCGGGGTGGCGCCAGAGGTACTTGCGCAGGCGTTCTTCGTGATTTCCGATCAGGTAGAAGGCGCCGGCGTCTGGACGCGGCGCTGCGCCACTCGCGCTGGCCGCGTTTCCACTCGTCGATCTCCCACTGCAGGTTTTTTATCCTGGTGCGGATCTTTATCGAATTTCGACAGGGCGTAGAAATCCAGGCCGTCCGAGCCGGCGATGCGGACCTCCGGCTGGAAGTCTGCGACGATCTGCAGGGCGACCGAGCGGGCGTGTTCATCCTGGAACGGGAAGTGCTCATCGGTGGGGAATACGAGCCTGGTCACTGGGCTTCTTCTCCTGCGGGTCGTCCTTCTGGGCGCCTGCCTTGAGGGCCAGCGCCATCTGGCGCGCCCACAGCTCCTCGTCGCTCAGGAATTCACGGATGCGGGCGACCTCGCCCGAACCGCGGCCCAGGATCGCCTGGGCGGTTTCGAGGCTGATCGATGGCGGCTCCGTGGATAGGAGTTTCACCACTTCGTCCACGGCGGCGCCCTGGTCGCGCGGCAGCAGGGAGGCGTACTGCGGCTCGATGTTGCCCTTCATGCATGCTCTGGACCGCCCGCACCGGCACGTCGCCGAATTTCTTCTGCTCCAGCAGGATGGCCGTGATCTGCAAGGCCCGCCGCATCCCGGCCGTCAGGTAGCTGCGGCTGCGGCGCACCGACTTGATCAGGGGCATCATCCGGACTTCGAGCGTGGTCCCGGAGCGCTGCCCGCCGCCGTTGTCCTCGCCGAAGGCGATCGGGGGCGCGAAGACGCTCGTGCGGGACCAGTCGTACAGGAACCTGACGTGCTCCAGGACACCAGGCGAGACGGCGTTCTTGGCCTCCAGCATGCCGACTTCAGGGACGGGCTGGCCCTGCAGGGCTCTTCCCAGGTTCCACATGGCGTTGGGGCCCAGGGGGTAGTTCTTGGCGTTGAAGTCCCTCGGCAGGTTGATGCCCCAGCGAACCGGGTGGGCGTTGTAGTTGATCGCCTCGCCAATGTCGGCGATGCGCATGTTCAGCTCGTCCTGCACGTCCATGATGTCCGGGGACAGGGGTTCGCCCCACCAGTTCGAAAACCGGTAACGGGGGGTGTAGACGAACGGGACGATCCCCCAGGGGTTGTACCCGGAGAATTCGGTGATCTTGTGGCCGTCCAGGTAGTTCTCGTAGGTGCGCTTGGTCCAGTGCTCCACCCGCCGGACGAGGTCGTTGTGGGCTTCGTAGCCGTACCTGGCCTTGGCCTGCTCGGGGGACATGGCGATCACCACGAACACTTCCAGCAGGTCGTCGGGATCGTCCGGGTCCCAGATCGGGAAGAAGGCTTCGCGGGGTATCCGGGACCAGCGAATATGGGGGTATTTCAGGGCTGGGGTGATCTTGAGCGCGCCGCCCCCGAACACCTGGCGGTCCAGCTCGTGCTCCCACAGCTGGGACTGGGCGTTGCTGTGTTCGAGGATCTTGTGGACCAGGTCGATGGCGGCGATATCCGCCTCGCTGACCTCGCTGTCCGGGCGGGTGCCGAAGCGCACCGGGTTGGTTTCCCATTCCCCGAAGGTCGCATCGGCCTGGGCCACGCTGAGCATCTTGACGAGATTGAGGCCGACCGGGTACATCAGGACCGGCTCGTCCTCTTCGTTGCCTCGCTCCTGGGGGACGGTTTCCGTGAAGATATCGCCATCGAAGTAGTAGCGGTAGCGCTCGCACTGGGACAGCTGGTAATCCCAGCGAGAAGGTCGTGCGCTGGCTGAGATGGCCCATGCCGAGATCGGACCAGTCGGGGAAATCAAACATAGGCGCTCCAGAAATAAAAAAAGGGCTGACCGTCCGTCCGTAGGACGCGGTCAGCCCTCTGTTTGTACAGTCGGGTGATGATCGCCTGGCTGTGAATTGCACGGCCCAGGCGATCAAACTAGAATTTGATCTTTTTCAGGCAGCGGAGACGGTTGAAGGTTTCCCCGTCGATCTCCGCCATGGCCGGTTCGCTGTCGTGGATGATCAGCTTGTTGAAGAGCGTTTTGCGGCGCAGGTCGCGGATGAAGGCCATCTGGCGCTCCGAGAGCGACCGTTCGATCAGCGGCCGGTCATCGCCGGCCCGGATGTCGTAGAGCTCTCCGTAACCGACCTCTTCAATGGCTTCCAGCAGGTCTCGCTCTGTCTCACTGATGACCAATTTTAACACACCTCTCTAGTTTTGTCAATGTTGAGAAACAAATGAATGTAAACTGTATCAATTTTGGCGGAACAGCTGGGACAATCGCAGCCGATCTGCCGGTAGGCCGCACAGACCCGGTCGATCGAGCCGGGGGGAGCGATCTCCAGGCCGGTCAGTTCGCACTGTTCCAGCATCTCCAGCTTGCCTTTGCGTTTTTTCGGCTGGATGGGCTTGGGCACGCTGCGCCGGTACTGGCAATACGTGCAATTCCTGTGGTGGATGATCACGCCGTTGCAGACGATCATGGGGGAGCCTTCAGTCTTCGTCCGGGTTGTAATCTTCCGGCTTGACCGGCGTCAGGTGCCTGTCGGTGGCGTAGAACCCGCTGCCGCGGTAGACCATGTTGGGCGGATCATAGACCCGTACCAGCTCGCCGCCGCACGGGAGGTGTGGCGTTCAACGGCGCCGCTTGGCGAGATCAGCGATCCATGGGTCCGCGTGACCAAGTCGACGTCTCCACCATCCGCTTGCAGGTCGTCGGGTGCGGCTCGGAGAACCCGTGCACGACCTCGGTCAACCCCCCGCACTTTCGACATCGAAAGGTGTAGCCCGGCATCAGCCCTCCAGGGTTTCGTGCAGGTGGGCGTCGTGCTTCTCGATCCACTCGTCCGATTTGGTCTGGGTCTCGACTTTGATCCCGAAGGTGTCCTTGAGGGCGTTCATCAGCTCTTCGGCGGTGACGACTTCGCCCTCGGCCACGCACTGGCCGTTCCAGTACACCCAGCTCCAATCGCCTTTTTTCGTTTTGATAAAGGTCAGTTTACCCATGGTCTTCTCCTGATACCTCTGCTAAGAATTCATCCGATTTGCTCTCGGATTTGATCGCCAGGTTGAATTTCTCTGAAGGATGTGTCCCGGTAAATGGCGATCCAGCACAGACCGATAATCTTCAGCCAGGGGACCGGCCGCGCCTGGCGGTAATACGCATCGATGTACTCGCCGATCCGTTTCAGGATGCGCTCGGTCTGCCCTTTTTGAGAGTGTCTTGTCCATGTGTCGCCACGCTGCTGCAGATCAGCCGTGAGATGGTCCATCAGCATCGTCATTAGATCAGGGAGTTTTTCAATCAGTTCATCGTTTGTGTTCAATCAAATGCCTTTGTCTCATGATGGAGGGGATTCTATTTGCAGTATTGTCAATTGCCACAGGGCAGTAATGTGGCATAATTTCAGACTATCAAGAGACTGTAAAAAATAATTGTTACCACCCTGAATTCACATAAAGGAGTTGAAATTTTGCCAGAAGAACTAAAAAAACATCCTTTAGAAGAATATTCTGAAATCGAACAAATCGCTTATTTGAGTATATTGTCCAGCGTCTGTTATGTAGATAAGGATTTTGGAGATAAGGAAAAAAATCAACTGGATACGCTTGTTGGCGCAACTCAAGATTTCAGATGCTGGGAAAGCTAAAATCTATTCTTCGGTATTTATTCTTCAACACGAAGATAAACTGGCGTATTTTAAATCCATTCAAAATCTTGGCAATACGGAATTACAAAATCACGCTTAATCTCGGACTTATGTCTTTTTTCTTTGGTTGATTTCGAATTTCACCGATGAAGAATATCAATACATCCTTGGTATCGGGGAAGTGTTGGATATTACCCAAGAACAGGTCGATGCCATCAAGTCTATCCAAGAGAACCTTTATAAAATCAAGGACATTCCATCATTTTCTGAAAGACTTAGACAGGTCATGAATGACGGTACAGCAAGCCTTGCCGCGGTCGGTGTTCCTATCAGGAGCAATTGCAGCAAGTGGTTCTGTCTTTGGGCTGAGCGCCGCCGGAATAACCTCCGGTTTGGCTACACTCGGCGGGTTAGTTGGGGGCGGAATGTTGGCAGGGGCTGTTATTGTGGTTCCTGCGATCGCAGTTGGGGCTGCTTATTGGTGTTAAGAAACTCTTTGATATTGCATGGAAAAACGATGAGAATTCCGGTAGTGTAAAGAAACTCTAATGAAGGAGATCGTAAGCGAACATGGACAATAAAATAGATAAATAGTGGACTGCAGCCTGTATCGCCTAAACTTGTCATTGTTCAAGGAGTTGTTCAAAATCTACCGGAAATTGTAGGGGCAATCAAGGAAATCTATGCTCTAAATAAAAAAGAGCAATTATTTGGTCGAGTTCTGCAATCTAGACTTGATGAAATGAACATCAATAAAGAGAATTTCAAAGTATTGGTTGAAGCTTTGACGGAATTATCAAAATCAGAAAATCCTGATCATGAGACAAAAGCTATGTACAGGGAAATGATAAAAGTGCTGTTTGAAATCTTCACAACCAATATGCAAAGTTCACAGGACATTTCCAACTATCTAAAAGAATTTTAAGCAATGTATGGGATAAATTTGCTGGAAGTTGCCAAAATATTGGGAACTGCTGCGGCCAAGCAATATCTTGTTTCAACAAGTACGGGGCAATTCGTTCAATATCATCAGGAAATTGTAAAATATTCTGCTGAACAAAATATCGCTATGGTTAAAGTAATGATGCGAAGCCTTGCACAACAAAATGAGCAGGCGTATAAAGATGTCGTTAAATTCTTAGAGAGCATTTTACCGAAGAAGAGATTACAGATATTTTGCCTTCAATGAGCAAAAGGGTGTCTCCATTTTCAAGCTCTATAAATTTTCGGATAGGTTACAAATTTCGTATCTGAGAAGGCCAGGCTAAACCCCTGGCCTTTTCTCCTTAATACTTTGGACCTGAATTTATTGTGTCTCCAGATTATTTACGCGCAATCCAGATAACGCCCTTTTAGGCACGCTCAGTCCAGCTCCAGCGATCGTGAAAGTACAGGTCGGGGTAGGCGCTGCAAGCCAGCTTGACCTTGAAACCGGGTTGGCCGGCCGGTCTTCCGGTCGTGCTGGATGGGGAACTTGGTCTTGACGATGGCGCTCCCGCACAGCTTGCAGTGGGTGGGCGATTTGAACAGGACTTCGTAGGACCAGCGGCTGAGGTTCATGGCAGCCTGGAAGTGATGCGATTAAAACATTGGATCATGGTTCCTCTTTCGACGTCGAAAGGTCGCCTACCGCCGCCTCCCGGACGCCCTGATCCTGCGATTGCGGTGATTGGACCTGGCCGTGGTTGCATTCTGGGTGACCTCGGCCGGCATGAAGCGGGCCAAGAACGAGATCTGCGCCCAGGTCATGACCAGGTCCTGGGCCAGCTTCTTGTCGTCCTCGCGGGTGTAGGTGGACGCCTGCCGGATCAGGCCCTTGATGGTCGGGATCTTCCAGTTGTGATTGGTGACGTCGTAAGCTAAGGCGTTCAGCATGGCGTCTTTGTCGGTCGAGAAGTTGATCCGGTCGGTGGCGATGCCGTGGTTGGTGAAGGCGATCTCGTCGATCATCTTCTGCGGGCCGGTGGCGTCGATGCCCCGCAGCACCGGGTTGTAGACCTGGATGGCGTGCTTGTAGGACTGCAGGAAGGGGTTGAGCGAGCCGTTGCCCGAGACCCAGTGGAAGTAGACCAGCTTGAACGGTTTTTCGGTGATGTCGGCCACCATCACGCCGGCGGCGTTGCGGCCGGGGTAGTTGCCGGTGCCGGGGTCGCCGCCCATGGCGTAGACCCGTCCCGGTTTGGCCGGCGCTTCGTACAGCGTGACGCCGTGCCGTGGGTCTTCGACCAGCTGCCAGCCGGGGCGGATGTGCTCCTTGGGGTCCTCGGGGTGCAGGGCGAGGTAAGCGGCGTCGTACAGCTCCTGGGCCACGCAGGCCTCCAGGTGTCCCGGCGGGAACATCGAGACGCCGTAGTCCGGGAAGAAGCCGCCCAGCTCGGTGTCGATCATCTCGGGCGGGTACTCGGACTTCATCGCCTCGACCTGCTCTTCGGTCAGCTTGGTGTTGTCCCAGGTGGCCACCCGCATCGAGCGGTACTGGGCGAGGTCGGCGGTCTGGTGTGCCGGCCCAGCCCTTGTAGAACCTCTCCTTGAACCACAGGGCAATGGTCGGGGAGGAGGTGGCGTCCAGCCGGGCCATTCTTGTCGTGCCGTCCAGGCGGGTGCCCCGCAGACGGCCCCGCAGCACCTTGATGATGTAGCCGACCATGTCCAGGCCGCACTCGTCGAAGTTGATCCGGTCGTACTCGAAACCACGGATAAAGCGGGCATCGATCCCGGCGGTGCGGAACTCCCACTCGGAGAAATTCTTGAACTTGATCACTGGGAAAGGGCGAAGTGAGATGTCTTCGACCAGGTGCTCCAGCCGGGGGTTGCCCTCGATCCAGCCCATGACCATGTCGAATGGGAGTTCCGCCTGCGCCGCCGTGACGCTCGTGTTCAGGGCGCGAAAGTACGGAATGGAGATGCAGTCGATCAGGTAGGACGCCGCAACGGCGGTGGTTTTGCCGGTCGCGATCCCGGCCGCCCAGGAGGTGTTAATCGTTGGGATTTGATGCCAGGCCCATTGGTAGGGCAGCGGCTGCCAGCCGCGCAGGTACCAGTCCGTTGCGATGTGGAAACCGTTGTTCTGCCGGAGCGCCAGCGGCAGGATTCTGCGGTCCCCATCCGTCAGGATGCTCATTTAGATCAATCGTTGCCTCCTTGCGGAAGGGTTAGTTTTTCGTGTAGCCACTGGGCGCGTGCCACGGATACGGTTGATTTGGAAGGGACCGGAGCTCCCAGCCCATGCTGGATCTCGGGGATCGTCGGGACCTGGCCTTCGCGGTAGTGCCGCTCCAGGTAGTCCCGGATGCGGGCGGCCTGCCCGCCGTTCATGGGCTCCGGCAGGGCAGGGCGGGCATGGTACAGCTCGGCCGCCTCGCCGGCCCGGTATTCCCTCAGTCCCAGGTTGCCCATGATGGTCCGCAGGACGTCCATTTCCTTGCGGGATGCCGGGCGCTCGTAGTCCTCCGGGATGCGGTCGACCATCGAGATGACCTTGGCCAGCACGATCGCCAGGATGGTCGGGGCCACCCCGAACAGGAACGTGGCGGTCCCGTAGACGTAGATCAGCGGACCGTGCAGCGCCGGGTCCAGCAGCCCCGTGCTGGAGGCCCCGAACATGGCGTCCGCCAGGTTGAACGAGCCGTCCAGAAAGGCGAACAGGAACATGGCCCGCCTGGCGTAGGGCGCGGCGTTGATCATCGAGGCGTAGTACACGGCTTCCCGCTCCCGCCGCCTGCGCTCGCGCGGGTTGGCCGGCTCCTCGTCATAGTCGGGCGGCTCGGTCTCGTCGCTGAAGTAGGCGGTCGAGATCGTGCCGAGACCCAGGGTGGCGGCGAAGGCGAAGCGGATCAGGTCGTGGAAGTCCAGGCCGGTCTGGTTGTTGCCCAGCAGCCCCACGAAGGAAGCCACCCGCGGCAGGACGACCAGCACGACGAAAATCTGTATAAACCGCAACAGGAATTTGTAAAATTTCATCGTTTCTCCTTGTTGCCAGCCAAAAAAGTGGTTTTCAGTTGAATACGAACAGGGTGGCCCTCTCCCAGCCTACCGGATGCAGCCAGCACCCGTCCGTTTGTTCTCCGGGAGAGCCTGCCCACAGGAATTCGTGATCTTCGTACAGGCAGTCAGGGCAGACCATCCCTTTGGTCCCGACCATGGCGATCTCGGACCAGCCGTAGCCGCAGGCGGGACATTCCAGATCCTCGTAAACGGCCCAGCCCCTGCCGGGCGGCGAGCCGTTGAGCGATCGGTCGGCAAGCAGTTGAAAATCAGTAGCGGTAACCATATTTTCGAGCGAGGATGTCATAGAGTTCCTGGTCCTGAATTTTTCCAGCGTGAGCGGCATTGTGATGCGATGCGGCAGAGGGTGATCAGGTTTTCAGTGTATCGCCCCCGCCTGCGCCCCGGTGCCGGATGTGGTGCGGGTCAAGGCCGGCGGAACATGCCCCGTGGGTGCCTGGGTGGAATAAGCCCCAGAGGCATGTCCCGTCCCGCCTGTGCACGACGTAGTCGAGCGCCTTCCGGTCTTTGTATGGTTTCGGTTTGGGTGCAGGCCGGAAGGTCCGTTTCATCAATGCCTCACGAAGTAGCTGCTCAGGTTGTATTTGTTGAGCAGCAGAAGCTCCCATGCCGGCCGCAGTTCCCGGACCGGTATCTCATGGCAGGGCGTTTCCCGATCGCTGTTGATCGGGGCGACTTCGATATCCCCCTTGAAGGCGTATCCTATGACAACGCCGAACTTCTGCCGCATGTCGATGGCGGTCATCACCACGATGTCCGACTTGATCCGCTTCCACACCGCCCACTGCAGAAAACGGTGGTCGAATCTCGCAGTCAGGTGGGTGGCTTTCACGTCCAGCCGGAGGTCGTTCCAGATGATGTCCGCGCCGTGGTCGAAACTCGTGTGCAGCGTCTCGGGTAGTCCAAGAAATCTGCGAGCCGCCAGTTCTCCGGCGGCTCCCATCAGTTCGATATCTGGTCCGTATTGCGAGACGTGGCGTGGAGTTTTGTTGTGCGCCAGCCTGAAGCTGGCGGTCTGCTCCAGGTAATCCCAGCTAGCGGACAGGTCCATCAGCTATTCGGTCGCAGGCAGCGGTCCGGTCTCTGCTTTCAGCACGTAGACTGCGCCTTCGATCAGCCGGTCCATTTCGTCATCGCTGATGTCGGCACCGATCACATCCGCGAATTTCTGCAGGGCCAGCGTGACGTAGGCCTTCTTTTGAGGCCCGTCCCAGCCGAGCTGCTTTCCCACCTGTTGGGCAAACCGGACCAGCACCGACACCTGGGCGGACAGGCGCTCGAATTCCGCGTGGCCGATCCTGGCTTCGATGAGCTTCAGGGTCGGGCGGTAGAGCTTGACCGCCGCCATGAAGCCCACCACGACGATCGCGTAGAATGCGATGTCTCTCAGAACTTGTAGGTAATCCATGTCTTCTCCTCAAACCTTTCGACGTCGAAAGATGATTTATGGCAGGTTCAGCAGTTCCCCCAGATCCTTGATCTGAACCTTGCCGTTGCCGGACCTGACGGGTTCCGGCATGACCAGACGCGAAGAAATCGCCTTGTGCAGGCTTCCCAGTTACTTCATATTCAGCTCCTAAATCTGTCAGATGATGGAAATGTCAATCAATTGTAGCACAACTAAATCAAATGTCAAGGGGGATTTCGAACACACGTTCTATGTCAGACATCTGGGTTCAACAAACATCAAGTTAATCCGCATCTAAGCGTAACAATTAATTGACGTTCAAAATTAATGGATATATAATAATTACGAGCAAAACTCCTCGTTCCAGTTCCAATTTTCCCCAACGATCTCTTCCTAACAATCTTATATCTTTTTAAGGAGGGCATCATGTCACCCAAGGGGCCAGACAAGATTTTGAATACGCTTATTCAAAATCAAAGCAAGGGGGCTATATTGCGCAAGAAACTGGCAGCCAATAAGAAACAAAATTGGCTTCTTGCGCTCGTACTTCACTCATTCTCAAAATTCGATAAAGGCTTCCCGTTGACCAAGTTGGAGCAATCGATCGTAAATGCATTCAAGACCCATGGTTTTAGCGATGCTCGATTGAAAATGTTTGGTCAGATCTTTGCGAAGCTTCCCCCTGATCTGAAGGAAGAATTTTTCCCAGCCGATTTCGGAAGTTTAACTCCTAAAGTGAATTTCGGGGTAGACCAGCTGAAAGAAAAAGTGCCAGTCATCACCGATTCCTTTATGGAGATGGAAAATGTAACGAAAATTGACGTGGAAGCGCTTCAAATGGGGGCATTGAAAATTGATACCATTGCTGAGCTACCTGTCGAAATCCTTGGTAAATATACTGCCAATGTTCAAATACCAATATCAAGCTTATTGCCTCCCAAAGAACCGGTTCCATGCAAAGAATATACAATCAAAGCATCGAAATTTACTTGTAAGGAAGAGACTGGATGGTCCTGGACAGGGAGCGATGAACCGTATTTTATCTTCAGTTCAACTGCATCAGGCATGTCAATCACAACCAAATCGCATGTTTTTGGAGATATCAATTCTGGGAATTCTGCCAATTTTGGCACTTCTGAAGGCTGGATATGGGGACAGGACCATCTTCCGCATGAAGTCCCAAAAGCTGGAGTAGGTGCGTCTGTGGTTCTGATGGAGCATGACGCGGGTGATCCTGAAGAAGCTCGAGCGGCCGTGTCGGCAGCATTTGCAGCAGCTGATGCCATCTTGGTCGCTGGAGGTGTGACAGCCTGGATTGCCGCAGTTGTCTCTGCGGTAGGAGCCCTTGTAGTATGGCTGGTTGGTTATCTGGATGAAGATTTTATTGGACAGCACGTCATCGTGTTTACGCCCGATTTTCTCGATGCTATGCATGATAGTTTTTCATATATTGCAAATCTCACAGATGGAGATGCGGAATATACGCTATCTTGGCAGGTAACCAAAGTCTAAACGAAAATTTCAGGAACCTTATCGAAGCCCTCGGAATTCCGGGGGCTTTTTTTTCTTTCGACTTCGAAAGAGAGCATTCCAATTCGGTCCATTGATTTTTGAATTCGTTATGTACGCGCCAATAACCATCATACAGATGTGACTTGTAAGTGAACACCCCACCCCCCACACCCCTCGGTGGTGCTCCGCTACACTGCAGCTCGAATATGCCGGCGCCTACCCCCTGCCGTGGGTGCCCCGCTACTCGCTAGTTCCCTCCAGGCTGGTCTCATGCCCCTGCACTGACCTGGCAACAGCTCCCCATCATTCTGTCTATCCCCAATCGCTCTAATAACTCTGCCGGCTCGGCCGGCCGCTTCGCGGCGCTCTCTGCTGGGCTGCGCTCACGCGCCGGAGGATACTGCCGGCCCGCTCCGCTTCGCTCCGTCCTACCCCCGGCGGCGATGGTTCTATTTCGACTTTGTTCTATGTACGCCGGGGGTTGGAGCTACTCGTAGCGGTCATCGCAGCCCGCAAGCGCAGCAGCCAGGTCACAGGCTGTCGCCTCAGAGCTCGTCGTGGTTTCCCCAAGGAACTGTCATCATGAAAGTGTCTGCCGACTGTGTTTTTGTGAAGTTGCCGGAGCAATTTCAAAAAATCTTCTGATTACCGAAAGGACATCGATCATGAACAAAACACAGTATGTGGCAGCCGTCGGCACCCAGATCGTCGTGCCCGCTGGGGAGTTCCGGGTTGTCAGCGATCTGGCCAAAGCGTGGGCGCAGGCCAACCGCAAGTCGCCCAACGTGATGACCGTAGCGCAGTTCCAGCGCCTGCCCGAGCAGCTGGCATTGGCTCAGGAGCGGCGTGACAAGGCGGCCCTCAACGCCAAGGTGGCTAAGAACGCAGACAAGGCCCGCAACAAGACCCGCGCCCTGGTGATGCAGGGGCAGTACACCAGCGAGCAGCTGCAGCAGGCCATCAGGTTCCTGGCCTCAACGGGACAGCATCGCAACAGCAACGTGCTCAACAAGGCGCTGCGTGATGAGCCGCTGTCCCTGGAGCAGGTCGCCTGGATCATGGGGCAGGCCAGCGCCCACCGGTCGATCACCGCCACACGACACGCCCTTGCGTAGCAGATGGAGCAGGGAAGGCCCTCGGGAAACCGGGGGCCTTTCGCCATTTAAGCCACTTGGCCAAAACTATCTGCACAAGGAGATGCAATCATGGGTAAGAAACTGCTGGTCGCAAGTGTATTGTTGGGGCTGTTCTGGCTGGTCTTCACCGCCACGGGCGTCCCGGCGGACTTCCGCCTGATCGGTTACGGGATCGCCATCATCGCAGGGCTGGCGGTGTAGCATGACCGTCTGCACTGACACCATCCAGTCTTTGCTCAGCAAGGCCGATATGGAGAACTGGGAGTTCATCTGGACTTCCCAGATCCGGTCCAGGACGACCAACCCGGCCCAGTTTGCCGAGTGGTACGTCATGGCGGAGAAGGTCACCGATGTCAAGGGGGGAATGAGCTACGAAGAGCGAAAAGCGGTCAACGACCTGAGACCACGCGGGTTCAGGCGCTGGTTCCGCTGAAAATCGGGCGATGCGAGTGGGTTCCTCGGAATACCACCGTCGCCCTTTTTACGTGTGAAATACCCGTGAAAAACGCATCTTTCGACGTCTAAAGATGCTTTTTGGGTAACCAAACTCAATCTAGAAATCAGGAGAGAACGATGGACATCCGCATGAAATCCCAACTGGAACTCAACCTTGCGATCCTCGAAGACAGCAAGACGATCGGCTACGACATCGTCCTGGGCGTAGACGAAGATATCGTCGGGCAGGTTGCAGACTACGAGCAGGTCGATGGCACCCTGTACCGGGTCACGCTCGACAACGGCGATTTGATCGAGATAGTGACCGATCTCGCCGTGGACGCCATCATCACCGTCCAGGACTGGTAGAACGTCTGGCCGTGGGTTTTGCCTGCGGCCTTTTTCATTCAACTCCGGACGCAGTTCCATCTGGAGCATCCCACATTCAGGAGAGAGAACCATGCACACCGTACTCATGAACAACACGATCGTCCCGGTCATCGACCACAATGGCCGGAAGATTGACGAGCGGGCTTTCGTCAATACACCTTTCGCCGAGCTGTTCCCCGATGAGAAATTCGTGATCATCGACTGGTCAGCCTGCGAAGAACTGAACGCCAGCGACCTTGTACAACCCGTCGTGTACGATGGCGTTGAATACTATGGCTGCTACGCCTGGGGCAGCGCCGTCAAGCGGGGGCAAACGATCGGCCTGACCCGTGACCTGCCCCGCGAGACGGGCACGGTCAGGAACGCCGAGGACGGCCAGCGGGTGCAGCGCTGGTGGCTGGCGCGTGGCTACGCCGGCGGGTTCACGGGCACCGTCAGGATCATGATCGCCAAACCCCACACGCTGATCCCTGGCTGCGGCCCGGTGGAAGACGGCTTCGGCTATATCCGCAACGCGCTCTTGGATCAATTCTCGGTCCCGGAAAGCACCATCGAGCTTGGACCCGCCAAGGAGAATTACACCTTCTGGCAGAGAATTCCAGCCGATGTGGTCCTGCGGGAGATGAGCCAGCGCATCGCCGATAACATCCTGTCCGCCTCGGACCTGAGCAATATGCTCTACAGCCAGGCGGCGTCCTTCGACCAGAAGAAAGCGCTGGTGGATGTGGACCGCATGATGCTGGAACATCCCTTCGTGGCCAACAGCCTGTCCAGGGCTTCGGCGGAGCATTACGCCCGGCTGGCGACCAACGGCTCGCTCCTGGGGGATTACCGGGTGGCGGTTCCAACCACAGCGCCGACCGTGGCGTGGCCCTGGCACCAGGGCAGGCTGATCGTCGCCCGGCCTCCGCTCCAATCGGATGGCAGCATTCAGGCAGTGGAGGTGGAGGAAGATGTGGCCGAGTGGAACCGGATCAGCACCATGCGGGTCGTCCAGCACTCGATCAGCAACAGGACCTTCTCCGCCAAGGGTTGCCTGGGCGGCGTGGACACCATCCCCGGCGGCTATGACATCATCCTGTGCAGTGACGACATCAAGATGACGGATGGCGACCTGAAAGCGCTCCGCAAGCAGTTCGATCTGGAGATCGAGGCGGTGGTGTGCTTCACCCAGATGTGGGACGGCAAGTCGCTGATCGGCGTCAATGCAGCCTGGGCCAAGGACCGCATGGGCCTGGATCATGATGGCGATGGGGTGGTGGTGGCGGATGCCAACGACCTGCCCCTGACCTGGGAGACGGTCAAGGGTTTCCCCTACGCCGAGACGAAGAAACTGGTCAAGACCCACACGCCGCTGGATGGATTGGATGGCCGGCCCGAGATGATCCTGAAGTCCATGCAGAACATGGTGGGCTTCGCGACCAACGTGATGAGCATGACCTTCGCGGTTCAGGATCGCGAGATGGTCGCCCATAAGCTGGGGTTCAAGACCGTCGCCACGATGGATGAATTCCTGGATTACGCCATCAAGGTGGGTACGGATGGCTTCAAGACTTCCGTGGATATGGAGGGTGTTGAGCGGCGCCTGAACATGATCCAGAGCAATCTGCAGAAGATGGGCATCCGCGCCCCCTGGTCGAACTGGCCCAATGACAATGCCTTCCGCCGTTACATCCCCCGCGTTCTCGTGGAGAAAGTCGAGAGCGACAGGCGCTTGCCCAAGGGTTCGGCTTGCTGGCGGGTGCTGGGCGAGCCTGAGCCGGTCGTCCTGAGCAAGGAAGAGATCGAGAACAGCGTCATGCCGTGGTGGGACGGCACGATCCCCACGATCTGCCGCATGACCCTGCCGGCGCTCAAGACCATCCTCGACACGCCCATCCAGACCCGCCCGCTGACCGAATTCCGCAGCTGGGCCATGAAAGTGACCGAAGCGCAGTACGCGGCCGCCAAGGTCATTCAGGACTGGTTCAATGCCCGCATCCAGCGGGTCAACTTCTCCGATCCTGAGAACATCAACCGGTTTCGGGAGGAACTCATGGGGGAGATCAGGGTCTGGCTGGAGCGGGATGGCCTCGATCCCAGGGCGGCTGCCTCAGCATTGTGGCGGGTGGCGCATTCGTCCCGGTCAAGCGACGCTTCCGCCGCCAGCGTGTTCATGGCATTTCCGGATGAGAGCCTGTGGATCATCGAGAACAAGCCAGGACTAAAGATCAACCGCACCGCCACGATCATCACCGGGGTGTCTTACCAGGTCCCCAATCTGATCAGCGCCGAGACCGATGTGGACGTGGTGGACGTGCAGACCCACGTCAAGGGCAGGATCGTGATCCGCAAGGCGGTGGTCGGCCTGATCGACGGCCAGGTGCAGCCACGCGATCCCGGTTATCCCCGCAACATGATCGGGCTGGTTGCGGCCAATGCCGATCAGCCGCCGGCCGGTCATTACTTCGCCAGGATCAAGCAGATATCCAGCGGCGCCTGGGCGTGCGAATTGGCGTAGCAGGTCTGGTTGATCTTTAGATGTCGAAAGATCAGGGGCAGTATTCGAATTTCGCCATTGCAAATCTTGACAACAGCGGGAAATAGGGTAAAATTCTGCCTGCCATCGACCTGGGTGCCCCCCTCATCCAGGTCGTTGGCCTTTAATAGCAGGAAAACAATAAAAAGGCCGCATCCTCTCAATGGGTGCGGCCTTTTTTCGTTTTATTCAGTTGGTAAACTTCCGGTTTCGTTCTCTTTTAGCTTGTTGGGACTGTGTGTAGGCGGCCCGGTCTACTCTTACATTGCCGAGTGTGGTTGAGTGCCCTTTGACAAGTCTAAAATCTACGTGGATCTCTTTCTCACGTGCGACAGCCCAACAACTCTTTACCAGCGACGTCAGTCGTGGATTAGACCGGCTCTTGGCCTGGCCCGTCAGCAATCGCACACAGAGCTGGCTGTCTGTGACCAGTCTCAAGTGTGATTGGCTGGGTGCTTGTTCCACCGCCACGAAGATCGCATACATCTCCATTTCGTTGTTCGTGGCAAATTCGAAGGAACCACAGTGCAATTCGCCATTGATTTCCGTGGCCCATCCAGCGGGTCCCGGATTACCCGATGCGGCGCCATCGGTAAAGACTTCTATATGGTTGCCCGAAGGGCAAGCATCATCAATTGCCATGAAATTGTCTCGATTCTGTAGGGGGGATGTTTATCAGTGGGTCATGACGAGCGCAATTTTAACGATGCTCCACTTTAAAATCAATTGTAGCACAAATGTTCTAAGTGTCAAGGGGGAAATTCCAAGTTCGTTTTTATTTTCAAAGTGCTAACGCACGCTCTCTTCACCTGCTAACGCAGCCTCTTTCTCAGTGCTAAACGCACCCTTCGGTGTCTTTTTAGAACCATTCCTGGCAGGTTCAGGACTGGAGCTGAAAAGACGACAACCTATTCCTCACAATAGCCCACCCCAGATGAATCCGCAAGGTGTTCGTTGGGTTTTGTGGGCACACAGGAGCCTATCATGTCTGACCTCTCTTCCATGCTGGACGCCGTCGATGCGGCCCGTGCGAACATCCAGCCCGTCGACCGGCCTGCCCAACTGGTCCGGACCGTCAAGTTCAACAACATCAGCGAAATCGCCCGGCCCCTGGCTGAGAAGTGCATGGAGCTGTACGGGCTGCGCCCCAACATCGCGGGCGTGATCAATGCCGGGGTGAACGCAGCCGGCGAGCCGACCGTGCTGTACGCCTTGAAACGGGCGAAAACCAGCACCCAGCCGGCAGCGAGCGTCACCATCTACGGCAAGGGTTCCGTGACCTTCGCAGGCTGCCCCGCCATCGATGAGCTGGGCAACGCCATCCCCGAATAGACGCCGGTCTTCTCCTCCTGACGCCGGCCTCCGCCGGACGATCGCCCGCAAGGGCTTTTGTCTGAGCGGGGGCCTGGGGAGGAACTTGCAACTGGGGCCGGTCATGGCGAACGTTTTAAGACCCTTCCCCCTATGCACTTCAAATGTGGGCCGTCTTTTTCTTAGTGACCCTTTCTCATTCAGAATAACCCGATCTTTGGGCAAGTGATCGCAAAAAGATCTCAAAGCCTATGATGCTAGCAACTCCACTCATTAGCTTACATCAATTGCCGACTGTAATATATAGATGATATTGTTGACATTAAATATGTTTTATTGTATAAACATTTTGATTACATTATTCTTAAAATTGCTACATTGAACACTGAAAGTCTGGCAAGAAACTGCCAGATGGCCGGCATGGTTTTCCAACTATCGTTGTTGTCTTCAACGGTAGTTTCTTTAAATCTAGGGGGTAATCTTTTCTCACAGAACAAAAGGATTGGAGGGAGGAGCCATGTTTAGTAGAAAATTTCAAGTCTTTCTCGTCATTTCATTAACTGTTTTTTCTTTTCTCTTCCTGGGGATTAAAATCGCCTATTCGCAAACTGGCTGTGTCGTGGTATCACCATTAATTCCAATCAATGTATGTGATCTGATAATAGAATATTTGCCGAGATATTGGGATGAAAGGCAACCTGTCGAAACAACGTTTGCCAGTTGTGAAGCATATTCACAATGGGAAACCACTGCTGGTTCTACCTTTGGAGGATTTGTTGGTCAATTAGAACTAAGAACTCCGATTCCAAAGCCAACCGAGTTCCTTCCAGATATGTATCTTTTCGAGGGATTAAATATTGTCCCGATAAGGAAGTCTTTTATCCAGTTAATCGCACCTACTTGGCCAAACATGACAGAGTTTCAGCAGCAGGAAGTAGATAGGAAATACGCCGCGGTGATGGAGCATGAGAGGGGACACGCAAATATGTTAGGTTGGATTGGGTTCGAACTTCGCGAAAAAACATTCACGGTCGAAGCTAGCTCAGCTAGTCTGGCCAAAAAAGTGCTGCAAAATACGACGATCCCTCTATATGTAGCTGAAGCAGATGCTATGGAAGATGCATATGACCTCATTACAGGGCATGGTACGTTTCAGGATATGGTTGGCGGTACAAATATTCCTCATGTAAGATGTTCACCCGACCTGGCAATTCTTCCTGACTCACTTCCTGAAGGACTGAAAGGTCAAGCTTATGTTCAGCAGTTGGAACTGAAGAGTTTAGAAGAAAACAATTACTCAATAAAACAACCTATTTTATGGTCAGTGAAATCAGGTTCGTTACCACCCGGAGTGGAATTAGGGATCAGTAATGGCGAGATATCGGGCACTCCGACTCAAGCTGGCACCTTTACCTTCGCAATAACTGCTATGGATGGCAATGGTTATGGGGCGGAGAACAACTATTCGATTGTCGTAAATAATGTACTGGTCGTACCGCAAATAACTCAAGATGAAGTCTTGTTATCAGTCCCCTTTCCGGTATACACATCGGATCCTACACCAATACAGAATATTTGGTCAGTTTACCAGAGCTGGGACTCCGGCTTCCAAACGGCCACAGGAAGTTTTCTAAACGGGGAAGCCATCAATACCGTGTCAATTATCGTTCCCCAGGGATCAAATGCTACCCTAATCATGCCGGGCGTCGTCAGAAACGGAACGACTTGGGTGAAGGCAGACAATCCTGGTGTCATTCCAGATCATTGGGAAATCCAGGTCGCCGTGTCTGAACTCGAAGTATCGCGCCCTTGGCCTCGTTATATCAATATTGCTTTCGATGGGCCATCCAGTACAGTCGGAATAAGCACGCCTTTAGTTTGGTGGGATACGCTATCGACTCGAAGAGCATCGTCGCGAAGCCTAAGTGTTACAGGGTATGTTTTTTACTGTTACACTGAAGATAATCAATATTATACGAATTACCTGGAGTCAGATTTTCAACTCGTCGGTGCAAGATTCTTCTTTGGAGATGGTGATGCAATTGGTTTTGACCCCGGTTATCAGGACTGGTGGAATGGGTTAGATACCACCCAAGTCAGTTTCATACCCGTGGGTACTGTGAACGGCTATGATATACGGGCAACTTCATCAGGATGTGATTTTCCCGCTGACTGGAGCATAATCAATTATGATTTTACTTATCAATGTGACGACATCAATGTATTCGCTTCTTATAAGAATGATATGTACATTAAGGCACCCTATACATGGCATGTTGGTGTTACGGAATGCACCACTATGGACATGTGGGATCAAGTGAATCTGATAACTCAACAGTGGCTTGCAGTAGGCCCGCCAGCCATGCCTGCTTCACTTATCGATGAAGTATATTTTAAGAGGGATTATTTATCGGATGAGTTAAATGTGTTTACGAATTTGGGAGTTTTACCCGTTGATTACACAGTTCGGATGTCTGTCAATAATCCCTAAATGTTTTTCAAGGATTACGATAGCTGAGCAAGCTTCAAGAGTTAGTAACAAAATCTAGTGAGCCAATAGCCCGATCTTCTTTTTAGATCGGGCTATTACTTATTTTCTTGAGTAAGTGTTAATGCAAGCTTATTCAGCCTCCATAAGTTAGATTGGTATTTATCCTATACAGTTGTACATCATTTGTGGTACAATTGTATCACCCCATCTTACGCTAACGAAAAGGAATATGATCACCATGGCTCGTTCACTCAACCAAATCAACCTCATCGGTCGTCTGGGTCGCGATCCCGAAATGCGCTATACCCCGTCGGGCAAAGCGGTCGCCACGTTCTCGGTGGCCACGGATTACGAATGGAACGGCGCAGACGGCACCAAGCAGAAAGAGACCACCTGGCACACGATTGAAACCTGGGGTCCTCTGGCCGAAGTCTGCAACCAGTACCTGCGCAAGGGCTCCAAAGTCTTCGTGCAGGGCCGCCAGCTCCACCAGAGCTACACCGACCAGGCCGGGGCGAAGCGCTACTTCTCCAAGGTCAACTGCAGCATGATGATCATGCTGGGCGAGAACGGCGAGCACGTCGTGGAAGCGGCCGGTGACGAGGGCGAAGAAGAGCAAATCAACTTCGCGGTCGGCGAGCAGATCCCCTTCTAGGCAACCCAAACGAGGCCCCTTCGCCGGGGCCTCGCTTCTTTCTGGAGGGCAAGATGAGCGAACCGACCCTTCTCACCGTGCTCGACGCCATGCCGACCGAGGCCATCGCCGCCCTGGTCGACAACATGGCCGGCGTGATCGACCGCAAGTCCAGCCAGATCGACGCCCTGGAGCAGCTGCGGGCAGAGCTGCACGGCTCCCTGAACTTCGAGGCCGACCGGGCCCGCAAACTGGAGCATTCGATCGCCAACCTGGACGAGCAGATCGTCTACTGGAAGAAGCTGGCCAACCAGTACAAGGAGACCAGCGAGGCCCGTTCCGAGCGTCTCAGCCAGTTCAGCAGCCAGGCTTTCCGCCTGATCATGGCCGACTGGCGCGTCCTGCGCTCCGTGCTGGAGGACGACTGGGAGGCGTTTGAGAGCTACGTCAAGCGCAACCGCCGGATCGATGCGATCAAGCTCCTGCGCCAGTACCTGGAGCTCGGCCTGAAAGAGGCCAAGGACATCGTCGATCATCTGGCGGAAGTCTTCAACGAAATACCTTTCTGATCAGTTTCAGAACAGTCAGGCCCCATCCTTCTCGATGGGGCCTTTTGCTTTTTTGCGGACAGGAGGCATCGCGACCATGAAACCGTATATCTACCTGGAGCCGGTCGTCGTGGACGGTCTCGGGGAAATTCACGGCGAGATCCTGCAGGACGCCGCCACGCTGGCCGAGTACCACCTGGAGGTTGGCGGAGGCGTGTACGCCCTGGCCGATCTGCCCGAGCTGGACCGACTGATCGCCATGAAAACCTGGCGCTCACCGGCGGCGCTGGACGTCAAGCTGAGAATTCAACGCCAGGCGGCGCTGGAGCTTTCGGCATCGAAAGATGTCAAACATTCGATTTTACATCAAGTAAATAATCCACCCTAGAAAGATCAAAACGAAGTTAGCGCAGTTACAAGACCACAGAAACGGGTTGTCACTTCCAGCTCACCTTTTAGGGCAATGACGATGTTTCCTGATATCTTCCGAGCACATCCTGAATTGCCTCGATTACCAACTCAGGGCTTTGAAGCTGAGGATAATGTCCTATCTCGTATGATCTGAACTCACTATTCTCACTGAGCAAAAGTAATTCCTGCTGCAATTCGATCGATAAATCATCTAGTTGCTGTCCTAGCTCTCCCAAGGAAGGTGAAGGTCCTGAAGTAGCAAGCACAATCAATGGCCAGTCGCCCAGATATTCATACTGCCCCGCTTGTGCCAGTGTGTTAGGGCTTTCAACTTCCTCATCAAACCATGCCATACTTGATTCAGGTAAGAATGCCTGTACTGGATCATAGATTTCTGGATGGCAGGTTATACACATTCCCTTTATATCGACCTGGCGATCCTAGATGAGACAAAAACAGGATCAAGGGCCTGATACTTCTGTCTGGAATTTCTGGTACAACGCCATACTCAGCGAAGCGCTCGAACATTTCAGGATGGCTTGATTCCAGCAGCACCATACCACCCACATCGTCAGGGTATTTTCCTGCAAATATTCTGATATAGGCGCCACCAAATGCATGGCCTACCAGGATATAGGGGCCTTCTTCGCCTGCAGCATCTAGAACAGTAGAAAGTTCACGTGCGATTGTCTCGCCATCTCTGGGAAGTGGCCCCGGTTCACTCCACAGGATTCCAGCTCTATCGTAGCTGCATGCGCGGGTCAATTCCCCGATTTTTTCTTGAACTGGCACCCAGCTTAACGAGCCATACTGATCAAGGTCGGCTTCAAAAACAACCGTTGGGCTCCCGCTTCCCACGCAGTTCAAATGGATGGCATGCGTACCAATGTTCACCATTTTGCCTGGTGGGGGATATTCTGCCCGGTACTTGTTTCGAGTGATGGCCTCTCGCAGCAAGCAAATAGATAATAAGCCCCAAGAAGAGAATAAGCCCCGCCAGAAATATCCGTCCGATCCAACGGAGGATGGCAACGAGCACCTTTTTCAATCTCATGAGTTTCTCCCCTGATTTTTCGGAATGAATGATCAGCTACTCATAAGTAGTCCCACTCATTCGCTATATGTTTACTTAACCATAATACACTAAATTTAACGGATATTTGCCAGGATGATATCCAGTATTTCATCATGCTGAAACTGCTCTATATCCGGTGTCTTGAGTTTTTCAACCAATATCGGATTATGCATGGTTGAGACAGATGTCAAGCAAACTCTTGACAGATGTTTCAGCACTGATATAATCGCGCAGCAAATGAAACGCTAGTCAAGCACTTAGGCAGACACCGGTTGTACCACCGGAGGCCGGCCCAGACGAACGTTTTTCAACCCCTTCCTGTGTCCACAATCGAGTTCACCGTTTAGCTTCCGGAAGATCTTTCGACATCGGAAGGTTCGCCGCCGGTTCGGCCGGGTTCGGTCCGAATCACCCTATCATGCGATTTGTACCCGAAAGGTACTTAGCACAACGAGATAGGCCGGGGATCACTCACCGGCCTCGTCTCAACCACAGATTTTCACGAAAGGAACCGTATGACCACATGGAACGAACTTCGTGAGGTCGTCCACCGCACGACACGAACGGACCCAACCTGGGTCTCGCAGCGCCAATCGATCCTTCAGATCATAGACCGGGCTGAAGCCGCGGAGCTTGATCCGGTTGGGGTCCCAACGGTCAGCAATCTCGCGACCATCATCGCCGAAGGAAAACGGGCCTGCCGCAGGCGGAATTACGGCGATCTTCAGGATCTTTTCCGCAAGGCGGCGACCCTGACCAACACCGAGCTGCGCCTGGCCCTGTGCGTCTCAGAGGTCGATACCATCCCCGTCGTGCAGGCTGGCGACCAGTACCTGCTCAGCCTCAACCAGACCCAGTACGAGCGCGTCCGGCGCAGCACCCGCGCCCGCCACGTCTACCGCCTGCGCTCGGAGGCGGAGGCCCACCGCAACCTTATTCCGGCGTAGTCTCGCCGGCTGCCAGCTGCGGGTCCACGATCTCGCCCTCGACCACCATGGTCGCATCGAAGGCCTGCTGGTACGCCTCTGGGATCACCATCCCGACGCTGTCCAGCCGGACGTGGTGCTCGACCAGGAACTTGGCCAGCTCCTGCCGGTCGGTGGTCTGGGGCTGGGGCTCCTGCAGGCCGTTCAGCTTCATGACCTGCTCGATGGCTTTCAGCCTTACGCCGGCCGGCGTCTGCGTGCCTGTAAGCAGCGCTTTCAACTGCCGGATGGCCGCCGGCAGCATATCCGCCAGCGCCCCCTGGGCGGCCCGGAAGCGGGGGTCATGCCCCAGCTCGGCGAAGAGCTGGTTGTAGGCCGTGTCAAACTCGGGCTTCTTGGTGAGGTCCTTGAGCCTGGCGACCGTCAGGCCGAGTTCCTCGGCGATCTGGGCGTAGGTCCGGTCCGTTTCCAGGTCCAGGAACAGGGCCGCCGCGGCTTCGCACTGCCTTTGCAGCTGCAGCTGCGCCCGCTCTTTCTTGGTGAGCGAGATCTTGCGGTGCCCGTTGGGCCGCAGCTCGGCCAGGACACCGGTCGGGTTTGCATCCTCTAGTTTGGGTCTTCCCATATTCCTACCTTTCGACTTTAAACTGAATTCATTTTACCCCAGAATGATATAGTTGACAATCAAATGATTGACAACTATATCACTTTGATGTAGAATGGCGATCCATTCTGATTTTTCCAATTCTCAAGGAGACTGCACAATGACTGACTTCAACGAAGATGATTTCGAGCTGGATGGCGACGAAGGCGACGGCCTGGATCCCTTTGACCAGTTCCTGGACGGGATCACCGGGGCAGGGGCGACCTTCGACCCCACCCAGGTCATCAAGATCGTCTCGACCGCCGGCGGCAACGTGGACGTCCCGGTGGACACCGCCCACGAGGTCAACGGCGCGCCCGGCTACACCATCAACGAGGTGCTGACCCTGGCCAACTTCGCCGTCGGCCCGACCACCCAGTTCTGGGTGAACAACGCCCAGGTCGAGCGCGACTACGTCGTGGCTGCCGGGGGCGGTGATCACGGCGGTAGGGATGGTTAAGGGAGGGACTGGGTAAGAGGGTCCAATTCACTAAATGGAACTCATAATCACCGCAAGGGCGTAGGAGATCATCTGCGATGATGACCTCTCCCCGTCCCTCTCAGCAATCAAGCTGGCATGTGACCAATACTGGATATGCAGAAATCGCCGGAGAGATGCCAGCTGGCGAACATAGAAAGTATCCGTATGCACCGCCGGGTTCTCGAACTGCACGGCGTCGAGATCCCGGAAGGGTACGACGTCGACCATATCAACGGCAACCGCCTGGATAACCGCTTCGAGAACCTGCGCCTCGGCACCCGCTCGCAGAACCTGGCGAATTCCCCTGGACGCTACCACAACCAGCACGGCTTTCGCGGCGTGCAGCAAACACAACGAACAAGTATCGCGGCGTCGTCTGGAAAGACGGCCACCAGCACAATACAAGGGTGTTCGACACACCCGAAGAAGCCGCCAGGGCCAGGGAGATCCTCGCGAGCGAGCTGCACGGCGAGTTTGCCGCTCACGTCTGATCTTTCGACATCGAAACAGGCCCCGACCACCCTCGGGGCTCTGTTTTTTTAGGGAGCATAAGCATGCGCAATCCGTATCAAAACACGGGCCACGGTCGAGCCGACCTTTCTCAAGGCGTACGAGTACCTGGCCGAAAAGAAGCTGCGCCTGGAGCAGGAGAAATTGCTCTCGATGAGCAAGGCCACCGCAGCCGCCGTCATGAAACGCAACCCGTCCATGTATGGCCGCCTGACCGCCATCGTCCGTAAAGAAGACGGGCCGGGGGTAGGGATGGATTTCGAAGTCACCCGCCTGCGCTCGCTGGACTACACCCGCTTCTGGGCCCTGAACCACAAACGCCCCGACGGCAGCCGCGCCCTGTACCTGTGCGCCACCACCCCCGACCTGATGATCGAGGAGATCACCGGCGGGCGGGGCCACAACTACCGCGGGCCGGTCCAGAACACCGCCCTGTGGGACGCCGGGGCTTACACGGTCTACGTCCCGGTCCAGGATATTCTCGATACCAAATCGACCGGCATCCACGTCATCCCGGAGCGCAGGCCGTATGCCATCAACCGCCACCCGCATCATGGCGTGGCCGGTTCGGGCTACCACACCCCGGACAGCCTGAGCGGGCACTTCCTGGACGTCAAGGTGCATACCTGCTGGAGCGAGTTCGGCTCCCCGGTCATGTCCGCCATCGGCGAGGCCAACGTGGTCGAGCTGTTCCGCTACATGCGGATCTTCGCCGGCCGCTACTACGCCGGTTCACCGCTCCGGTCCATGGGGCGGAACGATATGGACTTTATCAAGAAGGTGTCATGAACATCACCCTTGCGCCCGAAGTGGCGATCCAACTTGAAACCATCACGGTCCATTCCAACGGCCACGAATTCAGCGGCTTCGGCTGGGCCAGGAAACAGGACGGCGGCCTGTACGTCTACGAGATCCTCCTGCTGCACGTCGGCAGCGAAGGGCTGACCGTGATCCCGGCCGAGACCGTCATGGCCCTGACCCAACACGAGCACGCCGACGAGATGCGGGTATGGCTGCACCGTCATCCTCTGGGAAATCGGACCCCCGGCTGGCACAACTGGTCCGGGACCGACAACCAGACCATCCGGGAAACGCCCCTGGGCGGCATCCCGCAGATCGTCAAGTGGTCGGCCTCCATCGTCCGCACCCCGCAGGGCTGGGTCGGCCGGATCGACAATCACATCACCGGCAAGACCGCCCACGTCGAGGTGCTGGGCCAGGCGCCGCTGGAGATCGTCGACGAGACCGCCCGGCTGCTGGCGGCTTACCACACCGAGCTGGCCCGCATCGAAGCCGAGCGCCGGGCGGCCTTTATCGCCTCCAAAAAAGCTGCGCCGGGCAGCCAGATCCTGCTCCCGGATGGGACGGCCAGGGTGCTCGCCACGGCCGCCGATCTGCAGTGGCTGGCGGCAGCAGTACGGCGTCGATCCAGGCGACATCTACGTCGATGAGGACGGCTACATCGAGATCGATGGGGAGTTCCTGGAGGCAGACGATGACGCCGACCCTTTTGGAGCACCTACCTGGTTGCATAAAGACATCCTGGAGATGACCGAGGCCGAGTACGCCGAGTACGAGACCAGCCTCCAGATGCCCCTGTTCCCACCGGAGACCCTGAACCATGATTGACCGCATTCGCTTTTCTGGACTGTTCAACCTGCAGGACTGGCCGGTCACCCTGATCGGCGCCGGCGGGATCGGGGCGATCACCGCCATCACCCTGGGCAAGATGGGCGTGCCCGTCCTGTCCGTCTTCGACGGCGACGTGGTCTCCATCGAGAACACCGGGACCCAGTTCTTCTCATCTTTCGACGTCGGAATACCGAAGGTCGAGGCCCTGGGGGGCTACCTCGAAAACTTTGCCGAGGACGTGCCCTACCTCTACGCCCAGGAGCGGGTCACGCCCGAGACCGACCGGGAGGCCATCCTCAACCCGATCATCATCAGCGCCGTGGACAGCATCCAGGCCCGCAAGGACATCTGGTCGGTCGTCTCGCAGGCCCCGTTCCTGTGGTATCTCGAAGCCCGCATGGGGGCCGAGGTCTTCCAGCTCTACTCGGTGCGCTACGGCGACCACCAGTGGTACGCCGACCTGATCGCCGGCCAGGACGACGACATGGTCCCGGACCTGCCCTGTACCGCCAAGGCCACCTATTTCACTGCGTCGCTGTCTGCCGGCTTTCTGGGCAAAACCGTCCGCCAGATCGCCACCGGCCTCACCCCGCCGCGGGTCCTGATCCACGACATCGTCAACGACTGCCTGACCAAGCTCGGGTCATGAACCTGGAGGAGCTGCGGGCGGTCCGCAGGATTTACTCGATCTTCGACCTGCTGGGCCTGGACGGGCGCACGGACAAGATCGTCTGCCCGCTTGCCCTCCCACGTCCACGCCAACCACACGCCCAGCTTCAGGATCTTCACCGGCGAGGACGGGGTCCAGCGCTTCCAGTGCCACGGCAACTGCGGCCTGGGCGGCGACGTCGTGGACCTGGCCGGCCACCTGTACGTGGACGGCTACAACGACAAGGACCCGCGCGACATCGAAGAGGCCATCAAGTACCTGGGCGCCAACGCCCCCATCCGGGAGCCCAGGGCCGCCCTCCCGAAGGCCGGCCTGGCGCCCAACAAGTGGCGGGAGTACTACCCGGCCGGCCCGGAGGTGGTCGCCTACGCCGCCACCCGCGGCCTGCACACCAACACCCTCAAGCACTTTCGGGTGGGCCAGTACAAGCACTTCATGGCCATCCCGATCTTCGAGCAGGAGGTGCTGAAGGGCATCAAGTTCCGCAACACCTGGCCGAAAGAGAAGCTGCAGGGGGAGGCGACCTTCGACAGCCTGCGCTTCTGGGCGGAGAAGGGCTCTTCCAAGGCGCTCTTCAACTACGACGGGGTCGCCCACACCACCCAGCCCCTGCTGGTCCTCAAGGGCGAGATCCCGGTCATGCTGATGCACCAGTTCGGCATCCTGGCCTGCGCCATCACCGGCGGCGAAAGCGCCTTCATCGAGCCCTGGCTGCCGCTCTTTGCCTATTCCCGCAGGATCGTGGTGGTCGGCGACAACGACGAGGACCCCGAGACGCGGGCGAAGATGGTGGCCAAGGCCGAGCACCGGGCGCAGGCGCTCCGGGCGGACCTGAAGTTCCCGCCGGAGGGGGTGAAGGATATCGACGAATGGGTGCTGAAAGACCGCGCCGCCATCGGGGTGATCCGCTCGTGGATCGCCTGAGCTTTCGACGTCGAAAGAGACGCTGACTGAAAACCACAAGGAATGATTTGCATGCCATGAACAGGCTGGAGGAACTCAAAGAAGTGGACCAGTCCTGTCCCACCGTGGACGAGCTGGTCCTGGACCTCACCGATCTGGTCGGCTGGCGCAAGGCCGATCCCTTGATCGCCGACATCGAGACCGTCCGGCGGATCAACGACGAGCTGCGCCGGCTGGCCTACAGCTTCCGCTACGACGCCGACGCCGCCGAAGGCCGGCTGGCCGAGATCCGGCGCGACGGGCCGGAGCTGATCGCCCGCGTCAGGCAGGCCATCGATGCCGGCGAGTACTATGCCAACGCGAGCTGCTTCGTGGACGCTCGCATCCTGTTGAATCAATTGGAGAGTATGTTATGTCAAACGGCTGGAAAT
>CAWHJB010000007.1:0-551387 GCA_963829555.1 uncultured Chloroflexia bacterium
TTGTGGAGGGGAGCATCAGCGGCAATTTAGACGGAGCGATCAGTTATCCCCTCTCGCTTAGTATAGGCTGCATCCTGTTCGGTGTTCTTGTCCTGACTACAACAATCAAATTTGCCGGCTTATTTTTTATCGCCCTTGCCGGTCAGGCCTCCACATTGCGTTTGATTGATGCTGGTAAAGCGATGCATTACCAGCATTATTTACTCGATCGGGCCGCGATCCAGGCTCACATTTTTTCGTTCGGGATTATCGTTATCCAGACGATCATCATTGGTTTCGTGACCTGGCAAAATAAAGGGCGCATTCTGGCCTGGCTGAGGGGGAAATTCCGCTGGTGGCAGCTGCCGTTTGCATTCATTGCCTTTGCTGTCTTAAGCGCAACAGTCTCTCCTGATGTCGGAACATTCATCCGGGAATTGGTTTTTGCTGGGTTTATACAAACCGTCAATCTGGCCAATGTGCTTTTACTTGTACTGGTGATGCCTGAAAACTTGCAGACCCGCATCACAAATCTACTGAATAAATTTCTTGATCATAAAGAAGAATCGGATGGTACTGCTACTCCCAGGATCGATCGCTTTGCTCTGGTGGTCGGGATTTGGGTGATCGTGATTTCCGCGTTCTTAAACCTGTTTGCTTATCAGCGGCATCCCCATATCCCTGATGAAGTCGCCTATATTTATCACGCCCGCTATCTCGCGGATGGGAAATTTTATACAGCCGCTCCCCCTGTCCAAGATGCCTTTGATGTCTACTTAATGCAATTCGATGGTGACCGGTGGTACCCGGCCCCGCCTATCGGTTGGCCGATGATCCTGGCAATCGGGGAACTAGTTGGATTACCATGGCTGGTCAACCCGGTGTTGGGGGGGATCAATATTCTCCTGGCCTATTTGTTATTAACCGAACTGTACTCTCGACGCCTGGCAAAAATCTCGATTTTTCTGTTAGCGATCTCACCCTGGTACGTTTTCATGGCGATGAATTTCATGACCCACATGTTTACCCTGACCTGCGCTCTGACAGCCGCTCTTGGTCTGGTTTGGGCGCGGAAAACCGGGAGAATAAGATGGATCTTGCTGTCTGGCTTTGCATTAGGCGTCATGAGCCTGATCCGCCCGTTGGAAGCATTGATTTGGGCTTTGCTGATTGGCCTCTGGGCGATTGGTTTCGGGGGCAAACGGATCCGGATTTCCTGGTTAGCAGCCTTGGTTATCACAACCGGCCTGACTGCCAGCCTGGTTTTGCCCTACAATAAACTGCTGACTGGCAGCGCTTCTATATTTCCGATCAACCAATATACCGATCAACGCTTCGGGCATAATTCAAACGCTTACGGCTTTGGCCCCGATCGGGGTATGGGGTGGCCGATCGATCCCAATATGGGGCATGATCCCATTCGATGCCATAATCAATGCTGATCTCAATGGCTTTTCAATCAATATCGAGCTGTTTGGCTGGAGCATTGGCTCGCTGCTGTTCGTGATCCTGTTCGTTCTTTCTGGCCCCTTCCAGAAGAGTGATTATTTAATGTTCGCTGTGATTGCGGCTGTGTTCATTGCATTTTTCTTTTATTATTTTAGCGGCGGCCCTGATTTTGGGGCCAGGTACTGGTTCTTGATGATCGTGCCATTGGTGGTATTAACCGTCCGAGGTATTCAAACCTTGGAAGATAAGCTGAATAGCGATCAATCCGGGAACAGCACCCCGGTTCTGGCCATTGTTCTCCTGGTGGGTATATTTGCATTGGTAAATTATTTCCCCTGGCGGGCCATTGATAAGTATTACCACTACTTGAACATGCGTCCCGATATTCGCGAACTCGCGAAAGAATATGATTTTGGTAGGAGCCTGGTCTTAATTGAAGGCGATGAGCATCCCGATTATGCCTCAGCCTTCGTTTATAACCCAATTGATATGCAGGCGGACGCGCCAATTTACGCCTGGGATCGGGATCCCGAAACGCGGCAACAGGTCCTGCAAGCCTATCAGGACCGCCCCGTTTGGATCATCGCCGGGCCAACTGTCACACACGCAGGCTATCAGATCATCGCAGGACCTGTACCTGCCAGTGAATTGCTGGCCGATTCGTCGCAAGACTACCGGGCTGCTAAGTGAGCGTTATGAAAACCGAAGTCCCCTTGCAATCCGACCGGCAGCAACGAAAATGGACCTTCAAAAATTGAGACAATAAGGGGTGTCCTGACCCAAAACGCTTCCTATTGGGATCGGCGGCTTATCTGTTGTTGGCCGTGTTTTTTCTGATCATACTTGCCACCTTCCAGCATTATGGGATTACTTATGATGAATTCTGGAGGAATGATTATGGGAATGCGATCATCCAATGGTATCAATCAGGGTTTCAGAATAAACACGCATTGATCACCTTTGATTACCAGTATTATGGTAGTTTTTTTACCGTCGTACAGCAACTGATTTCGCGTGTGTCATTTCTTGGAGTTTATGAAACCAATCACCTGGTCAATGCATTAACCAGTCTGTTAACGATATTTATTACATACAGATTAGGGCGCAGGCTTGGCAATCCAATGGTCGGATTTCTGGCAGCGTTGTTTCTTGTCGTCAACCCTCGCTATTACGGGCATTCCTTTAATAACCCAATTGATCTTCCTCTGGCAACGTTTTATTTAATCGCCCTGTACCTGATTGTGCTGTTGATCGATGCTTTACCTAAGTTACCCAAAAAAGTACTTCTGCCCTTAGGAGTTGTGATTGGCATTGCTTTAGGAATTCGGTTAAGCTCGCTGATCCTCTTCGTTTACCTTGTTAATGCAATCGGACTGTGGCTGCTGGCGAAAGCATTTCTCACCCGCGATGAATAGATTGAGCCAGAGCGAACTCTTTGGAATAGTATTTCGTTCTGCCTTTTGGATGGCCGTGATCGGTTTGCTGGCTTATGTGGTCATGATCGTGTGGTGGCCCGCTGCCCAGATCGATCCAATCCGGCAGCCTGTCAGGTCCTTTCGATATTTCATGAACCTGGATAATCCTTTTACAGTCTTATTCAACGGAAAGGAAATCATGAACACCGAATTGCCATGGTATTACCAGATTTATTGGTTTTTAATCAGTATGCCTGAATTTTTATTGCTGTCTCTCGGCATTGGCTTGGTTAGCGGCCTTTATAATAATCGTACAATTGACCGCATCCGTCAAAATTTAGTTGGGAGTAAAAACCAGGGGATCGTTATGTTGATCCTCTCAATTGTTATCCCCCTGGTATACACTATGGTTAGGAAACCAACTGCTTATGATGGTGTTCGGCATTTTCTGTTCTTAATTCCACCCTTAGCCATCATGGCAGCTTACGCTGTGGTTAAATTATTAGAGTTGGCAAACAGGCGCTGGCTAATACTTGGCCTGATGGCGCTGATACTTTCGTCTCTGTTCATCACGTTTGTCGATATGATCCGGCTACATCCGGATGAATACATATATTTCAACCGCGTATTTGGGGGCGGGGTGGCCGGGGCCTCCAGCAGATTTGATTTGGATTATTGGGGAAACAGTTATAAAGAGGCGGTCGAATGGATGCAAATCAACTATCCTGTTCCGGCTGGTACTCCCAAATTGAAAGTGGCCAGCTGCCTGTTTTCGCTCTCGACTTCCCACTATTTACATGATGATCGTTTTGAGTACATTGGCACGTATCATGATGGCCAAAGGATATCCGGAACACCTGATATCTTTCTATCGTCAACCCGCTGGCGTTGTGATCAAAATCAAAGTGGTGATGTGATCCATGAAGTCACCAGAATGGGCGCGCCTCTGGTGAAGATCATAAGAGTGGCCAAGTGAGCGTTAATCATCTATGAATGACCCTTTTTCGGCTTACCAGAACCGACGGGTTATTGTTTTTGGCCCCACCGGATTTATTGGCCGCTGGGTAGCCCGCTTTCTGAGCCAGCAAAAGGCCGAGTTATATCTCGTTTTTCGTGATCCTGATTCGACCAGTACATTATTCCCCAGGTATGGCATCAAAGGCCATTCGATCAGGCTGGATCTCTCCGATCTGGATCGGATTCGACCAGTGATCGAAGACATTCGCCCAGACGTGGTATTCAATCTGGCCGGTTATGGTGTAGATCGGTCCGAGCGGGATGAAAAGCTTGCTTACAGCCTCAATGCAGATCTGGTGGAGCGAATCTGTATCACCCTGGATAAAATCCCGGGCACTGATTGGCCAGGACAGCGCCTGATTCACGCCGGTTCGGCGCTTGAATATGGTGAGATCCAGGGCGATTTGCATGAAAATTCGCAACCTTTTCCCACGACACTGTATGGGAAGTCCAAGCTGGCCGGCACCAAAAAACTGAAGATTTTTAGTCAAACCCAGCAACTATCTGCGATAACCGCTCGATTATTTACTGTTTACGGCCCTGGCGAACACTCCGGCCGGCTGTTGCCGTCTTTATTGGAGATCGCAGCGACCGGTAAAACGTTATCGCTCACTGCAGGTTTGCAAAAGAGAGATTTTTCATACGTAGAGGATGTGGCTGAAGGCTTGCTTCGCCTGGGCCTGGGATCTGCCTTTCCGGGCGAAATCGTAAACCTGGCTACCGGGAAGCTTCATTCTGTCAGAGAGTTTGTTGAGATCGCAGGTAAAGCCTTATCCATCCAACCGGGTCAGCTAAAGTTTGGGGCTTTGCCGACCAGATCCTATGAAATGGAACATTCTCCCGTTTCGATTGAGAAATTAAGACTCGTTAACATCCTGGTGTCCTGCCACTACAATCGAAGCAGGAATACGTAAAACGATGCAGTTTGATCAGATCCTTAATGAAATGAGATAGAGGTTATCATGTCGGAAATGAATGAACGAGTGAACAAGAATCCGATTACTCAACCCCCAGATTTGTCGCTGGTATTGCCTTGTTATAACGAAGAAGACGTTATCCGTAACACGGCATCCAGATTGATCAAAGCGTTTTCCGGTGAAGACATTTTGCTGGAATTGATCCTGGTGGATAACGGCTCCAAAGATTCAACCGGAAAGATTATCGATCAAATGATCGCTGATGGTTGGCCAATAAAAAAAGTGGTCGTCCCAGTTAATCAAGGTTATGGCAATGGTATCTTGCAAGGCCTGAAGGTTTGCCGCGGTAAGTTTGTCGGTTATATGTGCGCTGACGGTCAGGTGGATGCTGCTGATGTTCGTAAAGTGTATGAAATCGCGGCAAATGCGCGCTCTCCGTATCTGGTCAAAGTGCGACGACGCTTCCGCATGGATGGTTTCACACGCAAAATCGTTTCGATCATCTACAATGGTCTGACTGTGGTGATGTTCGGCGGCCTGGGATCGATTGATATCAACGGGAATCCGAAAATATTACCAGGTGAGTACCTTGAGCGCATGCATTTGCAATCCAGGGATTGGTTCATTGACGCTGAAACGATGATTAAAGCCAAACGTCTCGGGTTGGATGTGTTTGAAATGAATGTCATAGCTCAGATGCGCGAAGGAGGCAAATCCAACGTTCACTCCAGTACAATTAAAGAATTTATCGGCAATTTAATAAGGTATCGTTTTGGGAAAATGGGTGCAACTGAGGAAGTTGTATCACCAGCCGAGCCAAAAATATCCAGCGAGGGAGGCAGCGCACATTGATCGTCCACCACAAACGCAAAACCTGCCGGGTATGTAATTCCGAAAAGCTGCGAAGATTTCTTCGCCTGGGACCAACGCCTCTGGCGAATTCTTTCCTAAAATCCCCGGATGAGTTTTCTGAAGAAAAATCTTATCCACTCGACGTGTATTTTTGCGAGAACTGTTCCCTCATACAGCTCCTGGATGTTATTCATCCGGAAGTACTTTTTCGGGATTACATTTATGTAACCGGCACCTCGGATACGATAGCAGCCCACAACCTCGATTATGCGAAGACGGTTGTAGATTTGTTGAAACTGACCAGCGACGATCTGGTTATCGAGGTGGCCAGCAATGATGGCAGCCTGTTGAAGTGTTTTCAGCCTTATCAGGTCAACACTTTGGGGGTTGAGCCGGCTTCTAATATTGCCAGAATGGCAAATGAGCGTGGCATTCCTACCGTCAATCAATTCTTTAATTCGGTGACAGCCTCTACTATCCGAGAAACGCATGGACCGGCGCGGGCAGTCATTGGAAATAATGTGCTGGCGCATGTCGATGAAGTTCAGGATTTCTTGCTTGGTTGCAAAACTTTGTTGAGCGACGATGGTTTGGTCATCATTGAAGTGCCGTATCTCAAGGAACTCCTGGATCGATTGGAATACGACACCATTTATCACGAGCATTTATGCTACTTCTCGGCCAGCACTTTGATGCGTCTTTGTGACGGAGTCGGACTCTCGATTGTCAGGATTGATCGAGTGAGCGTCCACGGTGGATCTTTACGAATGTATGCCGGCTTACCCGGTCATTATGGCGGTCATGCCCGGGAGGTTATGGAACTTGTCGCCAGTGAAGAAGAGGCTGGCTTGAATAGCTTTTCCCGCTACGAACAGTTCGCCAATCAGGTTGATGAAAATCGGAAGGCAATCCTGAGTCTGCTAAAATCGCTGAACGCCCAGGGAAAGACTGTTGTGGGATACGGCGCGCCGGCCAAAGGTAATACGTTGTTAAATTACTGTGGCATCGGTACGGATCTGCTCCCATTCACAGTGGACAAAAATCCGCTTAAGGTCGATCAGTATACACCCGGTATGCATATTCCAGTTTTTCCGGTTTCCAAACTTTTGGAAACTCAGCCGGATTATGTTTTTATCCTGGCCTGGAATTTTGCGTCAGAGATCGTTCGTCAGCAAGGCGTTTTGAAGGAGCGCGGCGGGCAGTTTATTGTCCCCATCCCGCATCCGGAGGTCATAGCCTGATATGAAAGTTGTCATTCTTGCAGGTGGTAGAGGAACGCGGCTCGCCGAAGAGACGATGACGCGCCCCAAGCCCATGGTTGAGATCGGCGGCAAACCGATTTTATGGCATATCATGAAAAGTTATGCCTGCTATGGGTTCAAGGAATTCTTGATCGCATGCGGCTACAAGGGGGAGATGATCAAGGAATATTTCCATAATTATTTTATCCATAACAGCGATTACATTATTGACTTGCGGGATGGTTCCCGCCAGGTTGTGAAATCGAATGGCGATGATTGGCGTGTTGGTGTGATCGATACAGGGTTGGAAACAATGACCGGCGGGCGGATCCTTCGCCTGAAAACCTGGCTGGGCAACGAGACATTCCTGGTTACTTACGGCGACGGCGTCGGCAGTGTAGATATCGAAGCGCTGGTCCATTTCCACAAAAAGCATGGCCGGATTGCGACGGTTACAGCAGTCCGACCGCCGGCCAGATTCGGTGGGTTAAGTTTGGACGGGGATCAGGTCGTTGAGTTCACCGAAAAACCTCAGGCAGGCGGCGGATGGATCAACGGCGGGTTCTTTGTTTTCGAAGCGGGCTTGTTTGATTATCTGACCGACGACCGGACCATTCTTGAGAGAGAGCCGTTGGAGCGACTGGCAGCCGATCGCCAATTGATGGCTTTTCGCCACGCAGACTTTTGGCAGCCGATGGACACGATTCGGGATAAAGAATACTTGGAAGAATGTTGGAACTCTGGGCGGGCGCCATGGAAGATATGGGAATGAATTTTTGGAAAAATCGGCATGTATTTGTGACCGGCGCGACCGGTCTGTTGGGCTCCTGGTTGGTTGAAGAGCTGATCCGGCGCGAGGCCAATGTCACTTGCCTGGTGCGAGATTGGGTCCCCGGCAGCCGGTTGATCTCATCAGGGAATTGGCAGCACGTCAACTTTGCCAATGGGGAACTTGAAGATCATCCATTGCTGCTCAGAATTCTTAATGAATATGAGATCGATTCGGTATTTCACCTGGGCGCTCAAACCATCGTAGGGGTCTCTTCCCGCTCGGCTTTGTCCACGTTTGAGGCGAATATTCGAGGTACATGGAATCTGCTGGAGGCCTGCCACCAACTTGATTCGAAAGTTGAACGGGTTATCGTGGCTTCAAGCGATAAAGCGTACGGCGAACAGAAGCAATTGCCGTACACTGAGGATATGTGCTTGCAAGGGCGCTATCCCTATGACGTCTCCAAATCCTGCACCGATATGATCTCATTTTCCTATTATTACTCCTATGGTTTACCAGTAGCGGTCACCCGTTGTGGCAATCTGTTCGGTGGGGGAGACTTGAATTTCAACCGCCTCGTTCCTGGGACGATCCGTTCGGTCTTGTCGCAGGAAGCGCCTGTTATCCGGAGTGATGGCAAGTACGTTCGGGATTATTTCTACGTGCGGGACGCCGTTAATGCTTACCTGCTGCTGGCCCAAAAACTGCCAGATCCGAACCTGGTGGGGCAGGCTTTCAATTTCGGTCACGAGCGACCCTTATCAGTCATTGAGATGGTGGATTTGATTTTGAAGCTGATGGGAGCAACAGACCTTAAACCGGTCATCATGAACCAGGCCAGTAATGAGATTATCGAACAATATCTGGATTGCAGTAAAGCCCGGACGTTTTTGAATTGGGAGACTGAGTTTGACCTGGAGCAGGGCTTGATTGAAACGATTGATTGGTATCGAGACTATTTTCGAGCCAGAATGGTGAAAGAGGCGGTATGATCATAGGGGTAGACGCAACCAGCTGGCAAAATAACCGGGGATACGGCCGGCACGCGCGTTCGTTGTTAACCAGCCTTGTTCGGCTTGATCGAGACAATCAATATATCTATATTCTTGATTCGGATAAAAATATTGAGACGATCCCCACTCAGGTCGAAACGCGCCTGGTCCAATCCTCGCGGCCGACAACACAGGCTGCCTCGGCTGAAAGCCGGCGGTCGATCACCGATATGATCAAGATGAGTAACGCGCTTTCAGACCCAAGTTTTGATATCCTTTTTTTTCCGACGATTTACAGTTACGTGCCGGTTTTTAGTCGCGCCCAAAAATTAGTGATGATTCACGATGTCATTGCCGAAAAGTATCCGAAACTGACTTTTCCAAAAACTTCCTCGCGATTATTTTGGAAGGTGAAAGGAATGGTTGGGCGGAGGCAGGCAGACGTGATCTTGACCGTTTCGGAATACTCTCGATATCGTATCGCCGAGCACTTTAAAATGTCTCCAAACCGGATTCGGGTTGTGAGTGAAGCCAGCGATCCTGTTTTTAGAGTACTTCCAAAGCCAACCATCTCTCGGGAAACCACACCCTGTTTGGAAGCATTAAACCTGCCGCTAGATTGTCCCCTGGTTGTTTACGTAGGTGGATTTCGGCCCGCATAAAAACCTTGATAGCTTAATCGATGTTTTTGCCAGATTGGTCGCACAAGCCGAATTCTCTGATACTTGTCTGATCATGGTGGGTGAGTATCGCAAAGAAGTATTCTACAGCGAATATCACGGGTTGAGTGAGCGGATTCATCACTTGGGTTTGGATGAGCGCGTTATCTTTACGGGCTATCTTCCGGACGAGGAGCTGGTTGTACTGCTAAATTTGAGCACTCTGTTGGTGCTGCCATCCTTTATGGAGGGTTTTGGTTTACCGGCAATTGAAGCGGCTGCTTGCGGCTGCCCGGTCATTGCGACCAAGGAAAGCCCTTTGCCATCCTTGCTGGGCAATGCGTGCGTTTACGTTGATCCCGAAAATCCTTTAGAACTTCTGACGGGATTTATTGACGTGTTAGGGTCGAAGCACAAACAAATGGAAATGAGCCAGGCTGGCATCATTGCGGCTGCGCGCCATACCTGGGATAGTGCTGCTATAGAGTTTATTCGGATATTGGAAAGCCTCAAGACATAATGCCCCGGCCATTGAATTTTTTACATCTGACGACCTTTTACCCTCCTTACAGTTTTGGCGGAGATGCGATGTATATTTATCGCCTCGCCCATGCGTTAGGGGATGCAGGCCATCACGTCGATGTTATCCATTGTATCGATTCGTATCATTTACAGCATCCGGCCGAACCCGAGATCAAGTTCGCCGAACATCCCAATGTCATCCGGCATGGATTGCATAGCAGGTTTGGATGGTTGTCGCCACTGCTCACCCAGCAAACCGGGCAGCCTTTCCTGAAGATGAGGGCAATTCGGGAAGTGCTCGAAAGTAAGCGATATGATGTGATCCATTATCACAACATATCTCTGTTGGGGCCAGCCATCATGAGAATCCAACCCTCTCAAGGCAGGCCAATCAAGCTGTATACCACCCACGAGCACTGGTTGATTTGCCCGATGCATGTCCTGTGGAAGTTTGGCCAACGAGCCTGCGAGAAACCGGAATGTTTGCGCTGTACGTTGATGGGAAAGCGGCCTCCCCAGATCTGGCGATACACCGGTATGCTGGATCGCACCAGCCGGGAAATTGATCGGTTTGTCTCTCCAAGCCGTTTCACTGCCGGCATGCACGCCGAGCGTGGTTTTTCCCAGCCGGTTGAACACCTGCCATATTTTATCGACCGAGCGGATGATGATTGGAAAAATCCAGGGCCGCGGCCCCAGGAAAAGCCATACTTTTTATTTGTTGGCAGGATCGAAGTCATCAAAGGCATTGATACCTTGATCGATGCCTGGCAGTCCGTTCATGATTATGATCTATTGATCGTTGGATCAGGCACCGAGGCAGATGCACTGCGCGCCAGGGCAAAAGGTAATCCGGCAATTCAATTCCTGGGTCCAAAACCCCAGAGCGAGCTGGGAAACCTGTACTTTCATGCTCAGGCGACGATCGTCCCTTCGATCACCTACGAGACCTTCGGGATCATTATGGTTAAATCATTCGCCAGAAAAACCCCGGTGATTGTCCGTGATCTGGGCGCCCTGCCGGAAGTCGTCCAGGATAGCCAGGCAGGCTTTATTTATCGGACGAATGCTGAACTGCTCCAGGCGGTAGAAAAACTGGGTAAATCTCCCGAATTGGCGCGTGAACTGGGCGAAAACGGGTACGAAGCATTCATTAAGTTCTGGTCGCGTGAAGCCCATATGCGGTTCTATTTTGAAAGATTAGAAAAGATTGCTGAACAGAAATATGGGGAAATACCCTGGCAGTAGTCTTAGGCTCTCTTGATGGTACTAATTTGCGTGTGAGCTGTTACGCTCACCCCAAATCTGGGACTTCTCACAGAATTTCTTGAAGACCCGTAGTCTTATGTGAAGCTCAGTGAAGGAAGATCGAAAATTGAATAAAGAGAAACTCAAAACGCTATCCATTCTGCTGCTGTCTGTGCTGTTAAATGCCAGCGGTCAGTTGCTGTTTAAGTCGGCTTTCGTTGGAACGACAATTATCTTTTTCCGATGGCGCGTTTAATGAAATTTGTGCTGAATCCAGGCGTTTGGGCCGGATTGATCCTGTATGGAATCTCTGCGATCTGTTGGCTCTGGGTCCTCTCTCGTGTGCAGCTCTCCTACGCATATCCTGTATTGGCTTTGTCCTTTCCTCTGGTTGTGGGTGGATCCTATTTGTTTTTTGGCGAAGGGGTTTCGCTGATGCGTTGGGGTGGTGTGGGCGTCATTATGCTGGGTGTTTCCCTGCTGGCGAGGACATAAAGTATGGAACTCTTTAGCTTCTCAATACTCCTGGTCGCGATTGGCTTCGGCGTATTTGGCCAATTACTGCTTAAGCGTGGCATGAATGGTGAACAGGGCGCCGAGGGAAAAGATTTCCTGACCCGAATCGTCAATCCTTTCGTGGCAGGCGGTTTTTTCTGCTATGGTCTTTCTACGCTGTTATATTTTGTTGCCATCGCTAAATTGGATTTATCGCTGGCCTATCCGACCGTCAGTCTGGGTTATGTCGCGGTCGTTTATCTTTCGAAGTTATTGCTGAAAGAGGATTTTTCAGCCTGGCGATGGGCGGCGCTTGTCCTGATCTGTGTTGGGGTCGCGATGGTCGGTCTTGGGGGCATTTAGGTAAATGCATCGTTTAAAAAGTTATTCCTTTCGCTCTTGGATCAACAAAAGAAGGTATGAAATATGCTGACAAAGAAACCAATCCTTGATGGAAGAAAGCCGATCGTAATCGGCGGTGGCCCGGCCGGGTTGACTGCCGCTTACGAATTACAACGCTATGGTCTCTATCCGGTTGTCTTTGAGAAATTAGATAAAGTCGGCGGTATCTCGAGAACCGAAAATTACAATGGCTATTATTTCGATATGGGGGGGCACCGGTTTTTCACCAAGTCACAGGAAGTGACGGATTTTTGGTTCGAGATTCTGGGCGATGACTTTCTCAAGCGGCCCCGTTTATCCAGAATTTATTATGATGGAAAATTTTTTAATTACCCATTGAAACCATTGAATGCGTTAAAGGGGTTGGGTATTTTCCAAAGTATTCTGGTCGGGTTAAGTTACGTGCGCTGGCAACTCTTCCCTTATAAAGAAGAAGAGACCTTCGAGCAGTGGGTGACGAACAGGTTTGGCAAGCGCCTTTTCTTAACCTTCTTTAAATCCTACACGGAAAAAGTTTGGGGAATTTCAACCTCGGAATTAAGTGCGGAATGGGCCGCTCAACGTATCAAAAATCTGGATCTGAAGTCCACAATTGTTTCAATGTTTATCAAGCCAAAAAATACGATCACAACGCTGATTGAGGAATTCCATTATCCGAAACAGGGGCCTGGCATGCTCTGGACTGAGGTCATGCGAAAGATTGAGGCCCAAAATGGCGAAGTTCGACTCAACAGCATCGTTTGTGGGATTAATCGAGAAGGAAATCGAATTACGAGTGTCGTGGTCAACCAGAACGGCCAGCAGAAAATTGTTGAAGGCACAGATTTTATCTCGAGTATGCCGGTCTCTGACTTCATCAAGAAATTGAATCCGCCGCCGCCGCCAGAAGTGGTCGAGGCTGCCAGCTCGCTTAACTACCGTGAGTTTCTGACCGTTTGCTTGATTGTCAATAAAAAGCAGCTATTTGATGATAACTGGATCTACATTCATGATCCAAATGTGACCGTCGGGCGAATTCAGAATTTCAAAAACTGGAGCCCTTACATGGTTCCGGATCCATCCAATACAAGTCTTGGTTTGGAATATTTTTGTAATGAAGGTGATGAAATCTGGTGTATGCCGGATGAAGATCTGGTTGAGCTCGGGAAGCGTGAGATTCAACAAATTGGATTGGCCAATTATGAGGATGTGATCGATGGCCGTGTATTTCGAGTCGAAAAATCATACCCGGTCTATAACTCGAATTATGCTGGCCATTTGGAAGTCATCCGGAACTATATCAACTCCCTGGAAAACTTTCAGACGATCGGCCGAAATGGGCTGCACCGTTATAATAATCAGGATCATGCCATGCTGACCGGTATGTATGCGGTCAGAAATATGCTCTTCGATGAAACTACTAACCTGTGGGAGATCAACGCAGACCAGGAATACCACGAAGAAATCAAGGGCGAACAGGTGGATGAACTGAGCCGCATGTTGGAGGAGCTTGTTTGCGCAAGCCTTTATGCGGCTTGATCCTTCTGCTTTTGGGGCCGCCCTCGGATTGGCCTCCGGCTTGCTGCTGACTTTCTTAGCAGTATTCACCAATCTGAATAACATCCAGTCGGTTCAAGATGCTTTATGGCTTTTCTCGCAATACCTGCCTCATTACCAACCGACCGTTGCAGGCAGCCCTTTGGGTTTCTTGTACTGGACGCTGATCGGTTTTATCGCCGGATCGGGCTTTGCTTTGATGAGGAACACGGTCATCCGGTTATATTTCTCATATATCTCTCGCAAAGCAGAGATACAATTACTCGAAAAACTTGGATACTTCCCGGACGTTCAATCACAAAAGCTGGACGATTGATTGGGTGTTATTTGAGAGTAGTTTTATAAGAACACGCCACGATCGAGCATCCTGGTAACGGGCGCATCGATCACTCACACAGCGGATTACATCTGCGTGATTGATGCGCATCGCTGAACCAAAATCGGAGGAAAAGAATGTCGAATGCTTCATTTGAAAAGGAAAAAGCTGCCATTGAGGAAGTTGTGCTTTCCAGGATCATGCGCTTAAACGCCACGGTGCATGGCCTGGTTTTCGGTTTTGCTTTTGGTCTGCTTATTTTTATCGCCACCATCTGGCTGGTCATTAAAGGTGGACCAGTCGTTGGTCCTACTTTATCGCTCCTGGGACAGTTCTTTATCGGTTATCAAGTAACCTGGTTAGGCAGCATCATCGGATTCTTATACGGCTTCGTCAGCGGGTTCATCCTGGGTTACTTTATTGCCACAGTTTACAACTTCATTATTGATCGCAAGAACGCCCGCAACGGGAAAAAATAATAAGTCGCATGTCGAAACCCAGGATCGCGGTGCTAATGTATCATGCTATCCAGGCGGAACGCTCGGCGATTTCGATTCACCCCGAGCTGTTCGAGCAGCAAATGCGGTGGCTGTCTGAGCAGGACATTGATGTCCTCCCACTCGATCGCCTGGTGAGAAATTTGCGGGAAGGTATCAAGCCTACAAAGCATACGGCCGTGATCACATTCGATGATGGATTTCGCGAGCTGAAAGACACTGCCTTACCGGTATTGCATCAATACAACTTTCCTGCGACGATTTACCTGGTAACGGGATACTGTGGAAAAGATAATAACTGGCCCGGTCAACCTGCCGGGATTCCTCGCCTGCCCTTGCTGAACTGGAACCAGATTCTCGAAATGGAAGCCGATGGTATCGAATTCGGTGTGCATACGGTGACCCACCCTATTTTAGACAGGATGGATCCCGAAGAAGCCGCCTGGGAGATCAACCATGCGAAGCAGGTCATGGAAGAACAGCTCGGCCATCCGGTCCAATCTTTCGCATATCCTTATGGTCGCTTCAACCAACAAGTCAAACAGGTGGTTTCCGAAGCATTTGACAATGCCTGTTCAACGGATTTGGGTTTTATCGAAGGTGCGTTCGATCCTTATGCAATCGCCCGAATTGATGTAAGCTATTTTCAACAACCGGTTTTATTCAAACGCCTGTTTGATCCGGTGGCCCCATATTATCTGCGTGTCCGTAAAAGCGCGCGCAAACTGGCATCGCTGGTTCTTGCGCGTCCCTGGCAGTAACAACCTTGGTATTGTCACATTCATATCAGAGACAGCACTAAATTTGGGGTGAATATCTCCAGAATGTGACATTGCTAAACTAAATCGGATTCCCGGGCCATGCACCCGGCGACATAAATTGAAATATCAAACACCTCCTATTTATTAGGTAAGGAGGTGTTTTTTACATATCAGGGCTGGTCCGCTGGCGAATTAATCGCGCCTGGTATACACTTCCGGATTAACACAATAAGGCAGCCGTTCTCCCTTCAGCCCGGCGATCAGATTCTGGGCAGCAAACAGGGCCATTTTCCCGCGGGTTGCCCGGCTGGCGCTGGCGATGTGGGGCGTGATGATGATATTGGGCAGTTCCAGCAACGGGCTGTCGCTGGGGATGGGTTCTGGTTCTGTCACATCAATGGCTGCATAGGCGATCGTAGTATTCTTCAATGCCTGGTAAAGCGCTCTGCTGGTCGACAACCGGACCTCGGGAGGTATTGATTAAAATCGCACTGGATTTCATCCTGGCAATTAATGGGGCATCGAACAGGTGGTATGTTGTTTCGTTCAAAGGAGTATGGATCGAAACAAAATCGGATTGTAGACAGCAGGGTATCCAGGTCAACACAGATAGCCCCATTTTCATCCGGCTGATCTGTTTCCGGGCAAGAAGGATTGTGATAAAGAATCTGCATTCCAAATCCGGCAGCTCTTCTGGCAACTGCCCGGCCGATCCGGCCGTAGCCAACAATCCCCAGCGTCGCCTGATAAATATCAACTCCAAGCATCTCCATTGGCTCCCAGGTTTGCCAGGAGCCTTTTCGGGTGAACTGGTCCGCCTCAACCAACCGCCGGGCGGCCGCCAGCAGCAATGCAAATGCGAAGTCCGCAGTGGTTTCTGTCAGGATTCCGGGAGTATTACCCACAGGGATGCCCCGTTCGGTTGCGGCAGGAATATCGATATTGTCGTAACCGACCGCGTGGTTGCTGATTACTTTAAGGCTGGATCCAGCGGCATCCATCAGCTCAGCATCAATGGGATCGGTAAGCAGGCAGAGCAGGCCATCCAGGCCGGGCACTTTCCGCAGTAAAGTTTGATAGTCTGGTGGCAGCACTTCGGGCCAGAACTCGGCCTGGCAGAAATCGCGGATCAGGCTGGCGCCTTCTTCGGGGATACGCCGGGTGACAAACACTTTCGGTTTCGCCATCAGTGGTCTTCCTTTCTGGCAAGGTAGTTTATGGGTCTTTGGGAACCTCTTTGAGATTCCTGAAGACCTTCTTTTATCCCGGTTTTACAGCCAAACTGAGAAAATTCAGGTATGTTATGAGCTAGCGTATTTTTGATTTTAGCATTGATTGGGAAGGGTAGGAGGTACTGGATAAGGGTTGGCAGCCCGCCATCATACTCCGGAAGGGAGGATAATGTGCTAAAGCCTATCAAGTGTAGTGCCCATGCAGTTCAACGAATGGCGCAACGTAACCTCACTTACTCGGAAATTGAGTATGTGTGCGATCATGGACAACGACTTCATCGAGCAGGAGTTGTGCACTACTACTTGGGCTGGCGGGATATTCCGGCTGGCGATCGTCGAGATGCACGCATTCAAAAATTGGAGGGCACCACGGTGCTCGTTGGGGGTGACCATTCTGACGAGGTCGTAACCGTTTACCGGAACCGGAACGGTACGAAAAATCTACGGCGAAAAACAAAATTCAATCGCAAAACTACTGATGCCACACATTTTTGAAATGGGCTGCCAACCCCCAACCATCATGCCTGCTGTCGAAAGATAGCAGGCTTTTTTTTGGCTTCATTGGGAATTTCCTGGAGTGGACCCTCCAAATCTTAGAACGCTTGTAAAGCTTCCGGAAGCAACTTTTTCTTTCTGGCGCTTATCCGGCGAGCTGCATCTGGATGATCCCTCCAAGGATACCCCACAGACTGCCCAAAATCGCCCCCGCCAACACATCCCGGGGGTAGTGCGCCCCGACGTACATGCGTGTGATTCCCACGAGCGCTGCAATACTGTACATAAGCACAGCCAGCCCAGCACCGACGTGATAATACTGAACGAGTAAGGTGATCAATAAAAACGCCTGGCTGGTATGTCCGCTTGGGAAAGACCGGCCAATCGCCCTGGCACCGACCACCCGGGTTTCCAGGAGCTTTTCAAACGGCCTGGCTCTTTGAATGATTGCTTTAATCAATTCGACCAACAACCATAAAGTGAGTGTACCGAAAATAATGATAGATGCCATAATACGGAGATTGTAGAGATAGAAGAACCCGGCTAATAAAAAAGCCGTAATACCATTGCCTCCCTGGGTAAGGATCAGCATCAATCCGTCCAGCCAGCGAGGGCGGTTTCCGTGGATATTAAACAAGAGGAACGCCCAGACATCGAAACGCTGGCCAAAAGACCATAATAACGAAACCGCTAACAGGCCAAAAGCCAATATCATGAGCGTCAACCGGCGTTGGCTAAATAAACTGCGCAATATACTGCTGCGTAGATCGGCGGGGAGCATCAACAGAAAGCTCGCCAGGCCAAATACGATGATGATGAGCCAGATAATATGGCGGTATCGATTGAAGAATTGTTTAAATTGTCTCCAGCCTTGGGCCATCTGTAACGATCACTTCCTTAAAAAAAGATTTGGTGATTTTCTCGATGAGAATTCCTGAGGGGTGTCCCCTATTGAGGGGATGAGCGTGTGATCTCACGCTCACCTCTCCCAAATCTGGGAACTCTCACAAATTATCCGAAAGAACTGTTTATTAGCCAGTATTCACGATAAGGTCATTGAATACTGATTGTTTCGAGGGTGTTTAAATACTCTGTTTCGAAATCGGCCCCCAATCCAGGCGCTTCCGGCAATTGGATCATTTCACCCTGATATTGTATCCCCCCGATAACCCGATCTTCTGCGTGAAAGAAGACGGTGTCCAGATCAGCAAAGGCGATATTCGGTCTGGCAGACACTAAATGGGCGGCAGCCGTCAGGCCAAGCCGGGTCTCGGTCATACTGCCCAGCATGCAACGAATTCCGGCACCCTCACCGATGGCATTGATTTTGAGCGCGGTGTGCAAACCGCCCGATTTGGCGAGTTTGATGTTGAAATAATCGCATGCTTCCATGCTGGCTAATCGGAAAGCGTCGTGTTCGTTAAACAAAAACTCGTCGGCCACGATGGGAATGGGGCTGGCCTGCCGGATGCGTCTCAATGCAGTGTTATTCCAGCGTCGCACCGGTTCTTCGCAGTATTGAATATCGTATTGAGCCAACTCGCCCAGGATGCGGATAGCTTCCGCCGGGTCCCAACCCTGATTGGCGTCCAGCCGGAGCTGGATCTCAGGTCCAACAGCCTCCCGAACCTGGCGGACCCTTTCGACATCATCTTTACGGCGGGTACCCAACTTGAGCTTTATGGATGAAAATCCTCGTGATTTGATATCTACCGCTTTTTGCGCCATGATTTCAGGTGTATCGATGCCGATCGTCTGGTCAGTCATGATTAAGCGTTTTTCCCCACCCAACAGGCGATACAGGGGAACTTCAAGATTTTTCCCAAGCAAATCATACAAGGCCATATCAAAAGCGCATTTTACAGTCGTATTATTGGCCAGGAAGGCGTCCATCTCATTTCGCCGGGTTTCAATTGCGCCAGGATCTTTGCCCAGCATCAGCTTTGCCATGTCGCTGGCAGAAGCAATGCAAATTGCCTGGGTTTCGCCGGCTGTATAGGGCACCGGGGCCCCTTCTCCGCTACCATAAAGACCATTTTCTTGATATACCCGTACCAGGATATTGTGGGCTGCCGATTTGACACCCAGGGCAATCCGAAATGGGGCATGGAAAGGAATATCGAGTTTGTAGATCTCGACTTTGATAATTTTCGTTGCTGGCATCTCAACTCCTAAAAAGGTATCTACTTTGACAAGGTCACATTCGAAGAAATCTCCCAAATTTTGATGTGTGTGTGGCGGGGGCCCCCGCCACACACCATCAAAATTTGGTTAACCTTTTTAATGTGACATTGTCGAACTACTCGAACTGGCTTTTAAATGTTGGCAGGTAAAAGCTGAGCAGTTACAAAAAAGTTGGTTATAGCGTGTATTCTACCCGGAACTTCTTGTTATCTTCAGGGTTTTTAGGAACTTTTGGGTTGGAAACGGATGTAGGGATGTGAGCGTGTACCAGCGCGCGCATATCCCCACATCTAGGCCTCTATCACAGGGTTTCCTGAAGAACCAATCTTCCAATCTGGCAGGAAAACCAGATGCAGATCAACGGATGCCTGAATAATGGACGAATGGCTACAATTTATGGAGCCTTTTCTGGGCAATTTTAAGCGAACTGGCGTGGCGCCAGATATCTTTCCACGGATCTTCGATCTGTCCCAGCCGACGAAAAATATTTTTCAGCGTATAACTTTGTGAGACCAGGTTGGGATTGCTTAATTCCTCCCAGTGAAGCGGCGTTGCTACAGGCGCGGAGGCTTTTGGCCGCAGTGCATAGGGCGCAACCGAAGTTTGTGCGTAAGAGTTACGCAAATAATCCAGGAACAAGCGACCTTCCCGTTGATTTTTTCGCATCTCGACTGTCAACCGGTCAGGATGGCGTTCAGCGAGTACCTGGCATAGATCCCGGGCAAATGTTCGGCTGCGATCGAAATCGTCATTGCGATCCAGCGGCGCAATAATATGTAAACCGCGTGATCCGGTGGTCATCACGTAAGGTGTCAGCCCGATTTCTTCCAGGAGCTCTTTGAAATACCAGGCGGCCTCTCGTACTGGTTGGAAATCATCGTCTGGTGGATCGAGGTCAAAAATAAGTTTATCGGGATGATCCAGCTTGTCGACCCAACTCAACCAGACATGGGGTGTGATACAAGCCTGGTTAGCGAGATAAGCTAAAGTTGCGGCTTTATTGCAGACGACCTGTTCCTGTGATCGGTTTTGCTCCTTGACGTCTACCCGTACGCGATCAATCCACTCGGGGAAATAATCCGGGATTTCCTTTTCGTAAAAACCATTCGAATCGATCCCATCGGGAAATCGCTGCATATTAATCGGATGATCCTTGATATGAGGCAGTATAACTTCCGAAATTTTTTGATAATATTCGACCAGATCATGTTTGGTGAACCCGGCCCGTGGGAAAATGATCTTCTCCGGATGGGATAAAGCGATTTCATATTGCCCAAACATAAGGGTTATGTCGTCCATCAGACTGGTTCCTCTCTAACAACCTCGGTAGGTTTCTTGTCCTGCCTCAATCCAAGATAACGCGGTTGGCGCAGTTTTCCATCCGAAGTCCATTCTTCGAAACCAATTTGGGCGACCAGTTTGGGTTTGACCCAATGAACTTCTCGGGTAGGGAGGTCGCTTTGATCGAAAGCAGGCTGATCCAGCAGCAAGGGTTTCAATTTTGATTTCAGGGTTTGAAGGGTCTCGTCATCGAAACCGGTGCCGACTTTCCCGGCATATCTAAGTCGCTGGTCGTCATAATAGCCCAAAAGCAGCGCACCGAATCCCTGGCGTGAACCGTGTGGGTCGGTGTAGCCGCCGATGACCAGCTCTTGTCGGTGCACACATTTGAATTTAAGCCAGTATTTCGATCTGCTGTGCTCATAAGCTGCATCCGCCCGTTTGGCGATGATACCTTCCCAACCTTTATCGCAAGCCTGGCTGAAGTATGATTCACCGTTCTGGTTGCGGTGATTGACATAGCGGATCGGGTCCTCGAAATGGAAAACAGCCTTTAAAATGGACTTTCGGTGGCGTTGGTCAACTTAAGTCAGGTCACAGCCATCCAAATAAAGGAGGTCAAATAGATAATAATAAACCCTGACTTTTTTCTGCAGAGCTTCACTGGGCCCAGAAACGTGCATCCGATTTTGAAGTTCAGAGAAACTGGTTAAGTTCCCTTGGAAGGCGACAATCTCACCATCCACAATGAACTCGCTCACATCCAATTGATGCATGGCTTGCACCAGCTCCGGATACTGTTTATTGAGCTCCTCTTTGTTGCGCGACATCAGGCGTGGTTTTCGGTTGGACTGAAATGTCAGGCAACGTTCTCCGTCAAGTTTGCGTTCGAAAATCCAGTTCTGATCGGAAAATCGTTTGTCCGTCAGGGTAGCCAGCATGGGATCGACCCAATCCGGCTGTTTGACCTGGCGGATCTTTTCTTTCTGATCTGGGGGCAAGCGTTCAAGTAGCGTGTTCAATCCTTGTTTTCCTTGGCTTCTTTAGCGATCTCATCCAGCGTACGGCCCGAGAGAACCGATTTCGGTTCGGTGCTGGTCGGGTTCCGGCGTGCGTCAGCGGCATCATCATCCATTTTGATCATCAGCCAGCGCGCGTCTGGGCCATCCCCTGTCCGGATCATCGCGTAACCTCCGGATATTTTGTGACCTTGCAGGTCAACTTCAAGCTGGCCATTCTGATAAGCCTGCTGCATCGAGACAGGCTCGTCTTTGTCGGCGAGGAGATTGTGATATGGCCCCCGATCCCATACCTGCACGGTGCCGCCGCCGTACTCGTCTTCTGGGATGGTACCTTCAAAATCGGCATAATCCAATGGATGGTCTTCGGTAGGCAGCGCCAGGCGTTTTTCGGATGGATCAGTGGACGGCCCCTTGGGTACAGCCCATGACTTCAGGACACCGTCAACTTCCAATCTGAAATCATAGTGCAAATTGCTGGCATCGTGTTTCTGGATAACAAAAATGGGTTGATCCCCTGATTTTTCGTTTGTTCCAGATGGCTCGCGGGTGCGTCGAAAATCCCGCTTTTTTCGGTATTCGGTCAGATTATCTTTTGGGGTCATCTTAGCCCTCCTCTCAGAGCCTCCACGCTTTCAACCAGTTCCGATCGGATATCAATTCCTTGTAAAAACATCTGATAAATCGGGCATTGGTGAGCGATTTTGAGCAGTTTCATTCGGTCTTTGGTGGATAAATTGCCGTGGAAACTGATTTGTTCTTGAATGTATTCGTCGTAACGGTCGATCCCTTCACAAGCATCGCAATCATCCTTAAAGACGCGTTCGTACTCGGCCTTGAGCTCGACCTCTTGAAGCCCAACGTCGTGGTGGCGGGCATACGAGATCACCACCTGGCCGGTACAATCGGCCAGGCTGGCCAGCATCATACCGTATGGGGTCAGTTCATAGATCTGGTTGATGGGCTCAAAATTATCTAAGTCGGGCTCATTTGGATTGACGGCCCAGATCCCTACTTCAAAATTGGTATTCATTCTAACGATGACTTTTTCAGACATAACGATTTACCTCGCCTGTTTAGGAAAATGGATATCTTTAACTACACAAATTACACAACACCCCCACACCCCTTTTAAACGATAATGGAAAATCGATAGAATGTCCATATATCCTGGTACAGCCAACAGATATAGATCTCGATATATCTGGATTTCTCCACATTTTTGTTTCTTGGATAGCGCAGTTGAAGAACCCTGGTAGTGTCCTCCTGATGTCTATGGCGCTGGAAGGGGAGAAGAATGTCGGAAAACAGGCGTGATGACCGGCAAACGCCCACGCTGACACCTTATTTTGCCAGAACCACTGGTTATTTCATGAGAAAAAGAGAGTTTGTTGGCGAAATCCAAACCAATTTTCTCCCAAGTTCTCCAGGCCGCAGTGATGGGCGAAATGAGGTGTTGTCGGGGGCAGCTACCCCCGACAACACCTCATTTCGCCTTTTCTTCCCGTTCCTGTGGGCGGGAAAGAAGAGGATGGACTTCAATTAATGATTTCGCCAACAAACTCAAAAGGATACGTTATCTTTTCGTGAACCCGTGTACGAGATGCCAGCATAGGGTTATAATTGTAATGAGCTTATCGGTAAGCCTGTAATTCAACGCTGGGGTGGGGAAGCAGCCAGCGAACTTTATTGTTTGAGCGATTTGGCTAATAACTAAATAATACGGACCTCGCAAACGTTGAGTGCCTGGATAAAGTCGGTGCATTATTCGTAAAGAACCCTGAATTGATTGCTTGCCTATCTATCGAAGGAGGGTTTAATGCTACGTACGATCCTTTCAGTACGCAGGTGGGAGCTGATCTTTACCGTCAGTTTGATGCTGGTCCTGGTTTTCTTGGCATATTTCTCTTCCGCAGCCAGGACACGCGCGGCGGCGGAGCAACCCTTGGCATTTAATCACCAGGCGATGGTCCAGTTGGGGATCGATTGCCTCTTCTGCCATACCGACGCGCCGCGGTCGATATCTGCAGGTATGCCGAGTGAGGAAAAATGCATGGGGTGTCACCACATTATCGCCACCGACAATCCCGAGATCCAAAAATTGGCTGGCTACTGGCAACGTCAGCAACCGCTTGAATGGGTACGCGTCAACGCACTGCCCCGTTTTGTCTATTTCAGCCATCAAGTTCACGTCGCTGCCGGTTTCAATTGCGAGCGTTGTCATGGCGATGTTGGTCATATGGCAATTGCTGTCCCGGTTGTTGAAATGGATATGGGCTGGTGTCTGGATTGCCATGATCAGCAGCCGAACAAAACCCAGCTCAGAGATTGTGTGGTATGCCATCAGTAGGAGGTATCGATGCCAAAATCACCTACGAGAAGAGATATCCTTAAAGTTGGCAGTTTGGGCGCAGCAGCTGTTCTGACGGGCTGTCAAAATCCCCGTCGCTGGGTCAAGCTGGTTCCCTACGTACGGCCCCCAGAAGAACAATTGACCGGCAACCCTACCTGGTATGCCAGCACCTGTCGCCAGTGTCCATCAGGCTGTGGCATTCTGGTGCGGATTATGAATGGGCGCGCTGTTAAGATTGAGGGCAATCCGGAGCATCCCTTAAATCGTGGAAAATTGTGCGCCAGGGGGCAGGCTGGTTTGCAAGCGCTATACAACCCGGACCGATTATCAGGGCCAGTTGCCCAATCTGAGCGGGGCACACGCCAATTCACACCACTGGTCTGGGAAGATGCAATCAATCAGCTCTTTAGCGGATTGGAGTCGGCCAGGAGCCAATTGGCTGTTTGGGCCGGATCGACAATTTCCGGCCATCTGGTTGACTTACTGCAACGCTTCAGCCAGGCGGTTGGCGCGCCGTCACCGCTGATCTATGACCTGTACAGTACTCTCAATGGATTTGCCTGTATAGAAGATTCGGCTCAGGCGCTTTTTGGCCGCAGGGAGTTGCCCGCTTACGATATTTCCAGTGCGGATGTGGTACTTTCATTTGGGGCAGATTTCCTCGGAACAGGCGCCTCGGCAGTTCGTTATGGGATCGATTATGGCAGTTTCCGCAGTCAGCCACTTGGCAAGCGCGGTTATCTGGTCCAACTTGAGCCTAGAATGACGATCACCGGCGCTAAAGCGGATTTGTGGCTGCCAATTCGTCCGGGTTGTGAAGGGTTAGTCGCTCAAGCCCTGATTCGCCTGATTGCCAGCCAGGGTTTTGGTACTGCGGAACGGATTAATTTGGCCCAGTCGCTTGCAAACAATGTCGATGTGAGACAAATCGCACAAACTGCCGACCTTCCCGCCTCTTCACTGGTGCAATTAGCTCGAATTTTTGCCAACGCAGATCGTCCGGTCGCGCTTCCGGGTGCCGGCCTGGCGGGAGGCGGGCATGGGCTCGAGGGTTTGAATGCGATCCAGGCGTTAAACAGCATTGTGGGTTTCAACGGGACAGTTCACCTGACACCGGATTCTGGCTTGTCGAATTTGGTCAAACCGAAACGTACAAGCTATACTGAAGCCGCCAGCCTGGTAGCGGATATGGCTGCAGGGAAAGTGAAGGCTTTATGGATAATTGGAGCCAATCCGGCTTATGAACTGCCGAAACAGGCTGGATTTCTGGAAGCTTTGAAGAACGTGCCATTTGTCGTTAGTTTCTCGCCGATTGTGGATGAAACCGCAGTTTGGGCCGATTTGATCCTGCCTGAGAATACCTATCTGGAAAGCTGGGGTTACGATGTTGTGGCGCCAGGTTTTGGAATGCCATCTGTTTCCAGCCAGCAGCCCGTCGTCCAGCATTATTACGATACCCGCTCAGTTGCAGACATTCTATTATTGCTCTCGCGCGGCATACCGGAAGCCGCCAGCGTTTTGCCCTGGACGGATGAAGTAGCCTTCCTGAAGGACACGGTGGGCAGGTTGCCGTCGGGTGCCTTTGGAGGTTCCGGGCAGGCTGAATCGTGGGCGCTTTTTTTGCAGCATGGCGGTTGGTGGCCGGCTGCCGAGCCGGTTTCCAGGCTAAATCTGACTCAGAGCCCGGGCCCCGTGATGGTCAGTTCACCTGCCTACCAGGGTGATCCAAACCAGTTCCCGTATTTCCTGGTGCCATATCCTTCTGTTCTCCTTAGCGATGGTCGCGGGTCAAACCTGCCATGGCTGCAAGCTTCGCCCGATCCCATGACCAGTATTTCCTGGCAAACCTGGGTCGAAATCCATCCTGCGACTGCAGACCAGCTTGGCCTGAAAGACGGCGATCTTGTTGTGGTGGAATCGCCTTATGGTCAGATCGAAGTTCCGGTTTACACCTATCCGGCCATCCGGCCGGATGCGGTCGCCATACCAACGGGGCAGGGGCATACGGATTATGGGCGCTACGCTCGTGATCGGGGCGCTGATTTAATGCAGCTGCTTGGCAATCAAACCGATTCTACGGGTAAGTATCTCGCCTGGTCGAATCTGCGGGTCCGGCTGACACCGACCGGTCGAAGCGCCAAACTGGTCCTGTTTGAAGATAAGGGGGGCGTGACGGAAGGATTTATTAATCAGGCATTCCCCGGGCAATAGAGGAGCGAGAAATGGCCGAATTTCCTAATCGTAAATGGACCATGGCAGTCGACCTGGATAAATGCACAGGTTGTGGCGCCTGCGTTGTAGCCTGTCATGCTGAAAATAATGTGCCGGTACAGACCGCCCGGGAGATTGAACGGGGAAGGGCTATGCATTGGATCCGGATCGAACGTTACTGGCAGGGAGAATATCCGGGTGTGCGAGCAAATTTTCTGCCAATCATGTGCCAACAATGCGGCCGGGCTCCGTGTGAACCAGTCTGTCCGGTGTATGCTACCTTGCACAGTGAAAGAGAGAATCTGAATTTGCAGGTCTACAACCGGTGTGTTGGCACGCGTTACTGTCAAAACAACGATCCTTATAAGGTCAGGTTTTTTAACTTTTTCGATCCGGTTTTTGATGCGCCGTTGACCGAACAGCTCAATCCAGATGTGACTGTTCGCAGCGCCGGGGTGATGGAAAAATGCACTTTTTGCGTGCAGCGCATCCGGCGAGCTGAAGAGAAAGCCCTGGTGGAAGGGCGCGAACTGCAAGCAGGCGAGGTCATTCCGGCCTGTGTCCAGACCTGCCCACCGGGGGCACTGTTGTTTGGAGATCTGGACGACCCCAACAGTGATGTGGCTCAGCTAGCCGAGAGCCAGCGGAAATTTATGCTCTTAGAGCACCTGGGCACGGAGCCACAGGTGATCTATATGAAAGGAGGCGAGTCCAATGTCTGATATGAATAAGGATCTGCCCGTCTGGCGCAGGCCGCCTCCCAAAGATACGGATCTGGCTCATCAGTTGGAACATGAGCGGCGCGAGCATCTGTTGCTGGATCCGCGCTACCCCTTGCATATTGACGAGGATGTTCTATCCCCCATGTACCGCACGGGCGTCCGGTTTTGGATCGTGGTGGTGATCCTGGGCGGCCTGGTAATGATGATGATGAGCACCTGGCTTTATCAGATCGTCTGGGGGATTGGCGTGACCGGTCTGAAGCGTCCGGTGATGTGGGCGCTCTATATCGTCAATTTTGTTTATTTTATTGGTATCGGGCATGCCGGGACATTTATCTCGGCAGCCTTGCGGGTGTTGAAAGTTGAATGGCGTCGCCCGATCAGCCGGGCCGCTGAGACGCTGACCGTTTTTGCCTTGACCGCAGCCGCGATGTTTCCACTGATTCACCTTGGCCGTACCTGGAAATTTTACTGGCTGCTGCCATATCCAAATCAGCGCGGGCTGTGGCCAAGCTACCATTCGCCTTTGCTATGGGATCTGACCGCCATTTTGACCTACCTGTCTGGCAGTATTATGTTTGCCTATATTGGTTTATTGCCTGATTTGGCTATGGCCCGCGATCATACGACTGGCTGGCGGAACAGGCTGTACCAGGCTCTGGCGCTTGGCTGGCGCGGCACAGAACGAGAATGGGCCAATCAGGAAACAGCTTTAAATATATTCAGCTATGTGATCATTCCAGTCATGTTTTCAGTGCACACGATCGTTTCGTGGGATTTTGCCATGGCCCTCCAGCCTGGATGGCACAGCACGATATTTGGTCCCTACTTCGTGGTCGGAGCGCTCTTCTCAGGTGTGGCAGCTGTCATCATTGTGTTGGCGATTATTCGCAAGGCCATGGGTCTGAAATATTTCTTGCGGGCTGAACATTTTGATGGCATGGCCAAGTTTTTGTTATTACTTTCATTGACCTGGGATTATTTTTATTTCAACGATGTGCTCGTTCCCTGGTATGGGCAGGGGCCGGTTGAGAAGGTGCTGTTAGCGCTGTTTACGAGCGGCTCAGCCGCGCCGTTGTGGCTGTTGATGATCTTTTCAAATGTGATTCTTCCGCCAGCTTTGCTCTGGTCGAAACGTATTCGCCGGTCCATACCGGCCCTGTTTGTCGTCTCCATATTTGTTCAAATCGGGATGTACCTTGAGCGCTACATTATCGTACCGGTCACTTTGGGACGTAATGAATTGCCTTTCAGTTGGGGCACCTATATCCCAAACTGGCCTGAGTCGCTGATCACTGTGGGCGCTTTTGGATTAATCGCATTTCTCTATGTGCTCTTTTCCCGGATATTCCCACTCATACCCGTATGGGAAGTTTATGAAGGCCAGGTAGTGCGCGGTATGCGGCGTATCGGGCGGTTGCTGGTTCCTACCCGCGATGAGCCGGAATAGTCAGGAGGGACATGATGGCTGAAATTCAAATCTTAGGCTTGCTGCACGAGGCGACCCCAACCGCCGATACCCTTGAACAGCTCAAGCAGGCGGGGATTACCGACGAACAAATCACGGTCATTTCAGGCGTTCCCTATCGGGTCGAGGTATTGGGGCGCCCTCATCCAGTTCGGCGAGTTGGGCCAATTGCTCTGGTGGGCGCGGTTTTGGGACTTCTGTTTGGGTTATTCCTGACGGTAGGCATCTTTTTGCTTTACCCGCTTCACCAGGGTGGTCAACCCATTGTGCCTATTCCTCCGACCTTGATCGTACTGTTCGAAGCGACCATGCTCGGAACGATGATCGCCACCTTTTTTGGATTGCTTGACTTCGAATCTGTTCCCGATATTTAAACGACAAATCTATGATCCAAGGGTAACCGAAGGCCATATTGGAATTGTTGTTCAGGTGGATGAAACCCAGGCCGACCAGGTTGAGAAAATCCTGATGGCCAATGGCGCTCACCATCTCAAGCGCGAGGCTTATCAGCAGGAGAGGGATGTCCAACAAATCCGCTTTAGGATTGCGGTGCCGGTATTACTGGTTGCGATCGGCGCGTTGATTTTGCTGACTGCTTATGATGTTATCAAAATGCCTATCCCCACGCAGATGAACAACCAGGATGTGGTCGGTTATCTTCAAGGTCCCCGTCTTCAAGCCCCGGCAGAGTCGGTTCCCATTCAAGGCCCGGTTCTGATCGCCGGACAACCAGCATCCCAGCCAGTGCCGGCTTCAGCTGATTCTTTGCAGCGGGGCCAGATATTGTTCACGCGTAATTGTGTCCTCTGTCACGGCAAAGATGCAACTGGAAGTGGAACCCTCAGCGGGTATTTCAATCCTTCACCTGCTAATCTTACCGGTGATCAAGTTGTTAATATGAGCGATTCAGATATCTTCCTGGTGATAACCCAAGGGCGCGGGGGCATGCCCAGTCTGGCAGAGAATTTACTTCCAATTGAACGCTGGGATGTGATCAATCATATCCGCAGCTTGCAAAAATGAGGGAGGCAAAAATGCAACGTAACCATTGGGTCATACTTATTCTGTTTGTTATCCTCGGTCTTGCAATGACGGCCTGCGGCAGTCCTAATCCCCAACCTGAAGGGCTTACGCCGATTCCGACCCTGGCGCCTGCAAGCTCGGTCACACTCAATCCCTCTCTTCAAGGATCCTCCGGCGCCGGCATTCCGGTATCGGCCGGCATGGGCCAGGGGAATTCAGCTCTTGGTGCAGCTGTGTATATGAAACATTGTACGACCTGCCATGGGCTGGAAGGGCAGGGCGTTGATGGCCCGGCCTTGCGTAACAACCAATACGTTCAAACTGCCGGAGACGATTCGGTTTTTAGCACGATCGCGGATGGACGTTCCGGCACGCGCATGCCTGCCTGGGCGCTGGTAAACGGCGGTCCATTGAATGACGGGCAGATCAGCGATGCTGTTGCTTATTTGCATACGCTACAAAACGTCAGTACGCTGCCGACAGCCACCCCCGCGCCGCCTGAACCAACCGAGCCGCCTCCAGCCGCGAACGGCCCCACACCGGAACCAGCCCGGCCATCCAACCCTGGTGATCCGGGGCCGGCCGCTTCGATGAAGGGTGAAGTGATCCGGGGAGAAGCTGCGTTTGGCCAATTCTGTGCAGCCTGTCACGGCCCTGAAGGCAGGGAAGAAGTCGGAATCCCGAACCCGGGATCGAGCGATGGTGTCGTTCCGCCTTTGAACCCAATCGATCCGACCCTGGTCAGTTCTGATCCGGGTGTTTTCGCCATCAACCTGGATTTGTTCATTGAACATGGATCGATTCCGGAAGGCCCTGCACCTCTGATCATGATGCCGAATTTCGGAGAAAGTAAGTTGCTTGACGATCAGCAAATTGCAGATTTGATCGCATATCTGATGAACCTGAATGGCGTTCAACAATAATAACCGCAGAGCTGGCGAGCAAAATACAGGGTGCCTTTGGAATTTTCTGAAGACTATTTCATAGGGTTTCCCAAAGGAACAAATACGGTTCGCAGACAGTCGAATAATAAACGAAGCCTAGGATCGACAGGCACATGCGGGCGGGGACGGTACCACCCCCGCCCGCATGTGCCTGTCGATCTTTTTATTTACTTACGAAGCCTGGTGTTCGCCGTTCTTCCCCGCTGACTGTAGCAAGAGGCTTAGCGAGAAAACCACTTAGATGTTTCGGATAAGGTTTTCGTAAGGTCACTACTTGTCATACTTAAGGTTTAAAAATAATCTCAATGGTAAGCTATGGATTATGGGTTTGAGATAAGTTTTGGGTCCTCCCGGATTTTTGTAAGCAGGTCTGGATAGAGCCACAAAATATCCCGGAAGTCCTCGCAAGCCCACGTCAAGGCGTGCCTCGGTATTTGGTTTGGAGTGATCGGCTTTTTCGATTTGGTGAATGGCCAATTTGCTCACTGGATTAGTGGAGAAGTCCATGCCGGCAACCCCACATGTTGAACGACATTTTACAGCTACTGACACAGTTCGGGATATTGTCATTGGCATGTCTGATGGATTGACTGTGCCATTTGCTTTAGCCGCTGGTTTGTCAGGGGCAGTTTCTGTCACCTCAATTGTAGTGACAGCCGGGTTGGCTGAAATCGCGGCCGGAGCAATTTCCATGGGTTTGGGAGGCTACCTGGCTGCCAGAACTGACTCGGAGCACTATTTGGTTGAGCGACAACGCGAGCAAGAAGAAACTGAAAAAATACCTGAACAGGAAGCTCAGGAAGTTGCTGATGTTTTTAAAGCCTATGGCCTCTCGGAAGATGAACTGGCTCCTGTGGTAAAGGTTATCCGTTCGGACAAGCAACGTTGGATCGATTTCATGATGCAGTTTGAACTGGGACTTGAAAAACCCAATCCGAAGCGCGCTTTAAGCAGTGCTATGACAATCGCTCTAGCTTACATAGGTGGCGGTTTGATCCCGTTGGCCCCGTACATTTTGCTGCATAATATTACGACTGCACTGTGGACTTCGGTAGGCGTTACTCTCGTCGCACTGTTTATCTTTGGATATATCAAAGGCCATTTCACTGCCGGCAAACCGCTACGCAGTGGATTGCAAACGATATTGATTGGCGGGCTGGCAGCCTCGGCGGCGTTCTTGATAGCCCGCTGGATAGGCTGAGTGGTTTGAAAAGAGGCTTCTCACAGAATTTCCTGAAAAAGCGATCGTTAGCGTAATTCTGGGATTGGTTTCCTTTTCTCTGCGCAATTTAAGTTTACGGAGGCAAAAACGAGTTTATGGCAGAAAAAAAATATCAAATTGGGATGGTCGGTTTAGGCGTTATGGGCCGAAATTTTGTATTGAATATGGCCGATCATGGCTATCGAGTTGCTGGATATGACAAAGATCTAAGTAAAGTCAAGGCTTTGCGGACCGAAGCGGATTCTGATGATGTTTTTGGCGCTGAAAACATGCAGGAATTCATCCAATCGCTGAAAAGCCCGCGCGCGATTATGATGCTGGTTCCCGCCGGCCCGGTGGTAGATTCAGTGATCAAAGATTTAATCCCTCACCTTGAGAAGGACGATCTGATAATCGATGGCGGCAATTCACATTTCAAGGATACCGATCTGAGGCAGTCAACCATGGCCGAGAAGGGTTTCCATTATCTGGGTGTGGGTATCTCGGGCGGTGAGCGGGGCGCCAGGCATGGGCCCAGCATGATGCCGGGTGGGCCGGAAGTCGCTTATCGGCGTGTTCGAGAGATTTTTGAAGCGGCCTCAGCTAAGGTCAATGGCGAACCGTGTGTGGTTTATTTGGGTCCAGGCTCCGCTGGTCATTATGTCAAGATGGTCCACAACGGTATTGAATATGGGTTGATGCAATTGATTGCTGAAACCTACGATCTGATGAAGCGCGGCCTGAATATGAGCGACGACGAGATGCATCAAGTTTATCAATCCTGGAATCAAGGGGAGCTTAATTCCTACCTGCTGGATATTACCGCAAATATATTTACGGAAGTTGATGAACAGACTGGTGGATACCTGATCAATGTGATTCTGGATGAAGCCAAGCAGAAAGGCACCGGTAAGTGGACCTCGGAAGATGCCATGGACCTTCAGATACCGGTACCCACAATCGACATGGCTGTAGCCATGCGTAATCTTTCGATTTACAAAGATCAACGCATCGAAGCCAGCCAATCCTTTCAGCGAGAAGCGCCATCGTTCAAAGGAGATCGGGATGCATTTTTAAAGGCATTGAAAAATGCTTTTTATGCCAGTATGATTATTACCTTTGCTCAAGGAATGGCGCAGCTTCGGATTGCCTCTGATCAGTATGATTATGGCTTAGACCTGGAGGCTGTCGCTCGCATCTGGCGGGGAGGCTGCATTATTCGTGCAGCCCTGTTGGAGGATATTCGCCGAGCCTATAAGCGCCAGCCGGATTTGGCCAACTTATTATTGGATCCCGATTTGGGGAAGCTCGTTAGGGAAAGGCTGGAAGACCTCAAGCTGGTTGTCAGTCGTGCAGTAAATCTCGAAATCCCAGTGCCCAGCTTGATGGTTTCCTTGTCCTATTTTGAGGCTTACCATAGCTCCTGGCTCCCAGCCAATCTGATCCAGGCCCAGCGGGATTATTTTGGAGCGCACACGTATGAACGGAAAGACGAGAAAGGGGTATTCCACACAAAGTGGGAAAATGAGGCTGGCCAATGAATGAAATGAATCGACCAACTCCAACGATCCTGGTGATTTTTGGAGCTGGCGGTGACCTTACCTGGCGTAAGCTGATCCCGGCGCTGTTTAATCTCTTCTTAGATGAATTTCTGCCCGAAAAGTTTGCGATTTTGGGCGTTGACATCAAAGAAATGCAGGATGACGAATTTCGCAAGCATTTACGCCAGGGCGTAGACAAGTTTTCTCGCCGAGGACCTGCAGACGATCAGGCCTGGCAGGCATTCTCGACGAATATCACTTACCTGGCTGCTGATTTTACCAAAATCGATTTTTATTCAGATCTGGAACAGCGCCTGACGAAAAAAGACAAGGATTGGAGCGTGCACGCTACCAGGGTGTTCTACCAGGCTACGCCGCCTCGTTTTGTGGAGAATATCGTGAACCAGTTCGGAAAAAGCAAGCTTGCTCAGAGCCGCAAGACGACGCGGATCGTACTGGAGAAACCATTTGGCCGTGATCTGGAATCCGCTAAACAGTTAAATGAAATGCTGACGAAGGTCTTTGATGAGACTCAGATCTTCCGGATTGATCATTATCTGGGTAAGGAAACCGTTCAGAATATCCTGGCATTCCGATTCGCAAATGCATTATTCGAGCCGATCTGGGATCGCCGTTATATCGATCATATCCAAATCACCATGGCGGAAAGTGTTGGGGTTGAGCATCGGGGTAACTATTACGATCAGGCTGGCGCTTTACGAGATATGGTCCAGAATCATCTTCTCCAGGTTTTGTGCCTGGTTGCGATGGAGCCACCGGTGTCCTTCGAAGATGAGGAAATCCGCAATAAAAAGGTGGATGTCCTGCATGCTATCCGGCCGATTCCGCAAGAAAAGGTTCATGAATATGCAGTGCGCGGTCAGTATGATGGCGGTTGGATCGAAGGAGAAAATGTCATTGCCTATCGTGAGGAGCCAGGGGTCGATCAAAATTCGGATACCGAGACGTATGTCGCCTTGAAATTGTTCGTTGATAACTGGCGCTGGCAGGATGTGCCCTTTTATTTGCGCACCGGTAAAAGGTTGCCGGATCGAATTTCTGAGGTCGCCATCCAGTTTCGACCCGCGCCTCATCAATCTTTTCCTGCGACCGCTATGGGGGACTGGCAACCCAACCGACTGGTTATCCAAATCCAACCCGAAGAGGGGATCTTGTTACGTTTTCAGGCAAAACGACCTGGCCCCAAGGTCCGGCTAGGGCCGGTTGATATGCGCTTCAACTATTGCGAGGCTTTCCGTACGACCCCGCCAGAAGCTTATGAAACTTTATTGCTCGACGTGATGTTGGGCGATGCGACTTTATTTATGCGGGCAGATCAGGTAGAAGCCGCCTGGAATGTGGTGATGCCGGTTCTGGATGGTTGGAAAGCTGTTGCTCCCGAGGATTTTCCCAATTATCGGGCAGGCTCCTGGGGCCCGGAAGCTGCCCAGGTCTTGATTGCCCGCGATGGCTATAGCTGGATTTACCTACCTGAGTGCCGGATGGTTTGAACCTTCACAGATCGTATATCATCTTTTTCGGCGCCATACAGTCACTGAATGGATTGAATTTTTGTCCCGATTATCCGGGCTTCTGCGAAACTCTGTGGTGGGCGGAAGATGTGGAGGTGTGAACGTGCATCTGCACGTTCACACCTCCACATCTAGCCTCGGTCACAGGATCTCCCAAAGCGCGGAGAATTTATTATCCGTTCTACTTCAAAAAAGGTTAAAATAAAGAGCGTAGGATACGCTGCTAACATACCGGGCAGACTGCTTATTTTGATGTGGCCGAGTGATCCTTCATGCAGGTTTGAATAGTGGTGCGAACGAATTGCAAGAGTAAATTAAGGCAAGCGGAAACCTGAGTGAGGTAGGAGAGAATAGATGGCTAAAGTTCGTGTGATTTTGGCAGATGACCATCCCGTAGCGCGGGCAGGTATCCGCAAGTTTCTGGACCGGGCACCTGATATAGAAGTAGTGGCAGAAGCCGAAGATGGTAATCAGGCCCTGGAATTCGCCAGAGATTTAAAGCCTGACGTGCTTTTGCTGGACATGGAAATGCCGGAACTGAAAGGATTGGATGTCGCCCGTGAGCTGGAGGATTCTGATTCGCCGGTTCGAATCTTGGCGCTAAGCACCTACGACGATAAACAGTATATTTTTGGTTTGTTATCCAGCGGTGCAGCCGGCTATCTGACGAAGGATGAAGTCCCCGAAACGATTGTGGAAGCTGTGCGGGGGGTAGCTCGGGGTGAGAAAGGCTGGGTCAGCCGGCGCGTTTCAGCAATCATGGCCAGCTGGACGCGTGGCGATGGGCAGGCAGGCTCGGAGTTAACGGATCGCGAGAGCGAGGTGCTCAAGTGGGTCGTCAAAGGAAAAACCAATCAGGAAATTGGTCACGAACTCGGCATCAGTGACAAAACGGTAGAAAAGCACCTTGAATCAGTTTTTGTAAAATTACGCGTGGCATCCCGGGTGGAGGCAGCTGTCCTGGCTGTACGGGAAGGACTGGTATAACGAAAACATTAGTAACTACTCAGGCAATGCCTGCCCGTATTTTGTAATCAAGCCCGAGTAGTTACAAACATTATTTGAAATAAGGGATTTCCCTATCTTCTACCGGGGACGTTCCTGATATCTTACTTTTCTAAGTTTGGATACAATAGGTTAGTGATTTTCTCACTGAGTATTTTTCTGTAGTCGGCGAAGGAAAACGGCTATGAATTTAGTGAGAAAACCAATAGAAGCCTGTCGAAAGGGTTTATGCAGCTGCATCCCTGCGAATTGGGAATTGACTGGTCGGAGCTGTTCAGGTAAGGGGGATGATCGACTGCTATTCAAATGTTTACGCAGCCAGAATATATTTTATATCATAAGGGATTGGACTGATTCGGCTTGGGTTGCATTTGCCCCATGACCGTATAATTGATTATTGACTAAAGGATTATCGAAACATGATAGACCAAACTGCCTCTCCAGAGCAAGTGGGCGAACAAGAAGTTGTGATATGGTCAGAAAATCTTACGAAAAGATTTGGAAATGAAACGGCTGTAATTGATGTCGATCTTTCCATCCCGAAAGGCTCGATTTTTGGATTTATTGGCCCGAGTGGTTGTGGAAAGACGACGACGGTACGGTTACTGACTGGTGTGTATAAGCCCACATCTGGACAGGCGAAAGTGCTGGGAACCAATCCATCCGATTTCACGCGCACAGATCGGGAACGATTAGGGTACCTGGTACAGCAGTTCATTCTCTACCCCGATTTAACCGTGTTAGAGAATTTGAATTTTGCGGCCTCCCTATATGGCGTTGGCTTGAAGAGAAAAGATAAGCTGATGCAGCTATTAGAATTTGTCGAGTTAGATCAGCACCGTAAGAAATTAGTTCGCAATCTCTCTGGAGGTATGCGCCGTCGGTTGAGCCTGGCATCGACACTGGTGCATGATCCGGAAATTCTATTCCTGGATGAACCGACTGCCGGCATCGATCCAATTTTGCGCCGAAAGTTTTGGGATTATTTTACTGAACTGCAACAGGAAGGTCGCACGTTATTCATAACCACTCAATATGTGGGTGAAGCAGCCTACTGCGATTTGGTTGGCGTGATGATGGATGGACGGTTATTGTTGGTAGATTCACCTTCTGGATTACGCCGTAGGGCATATGGCGGCGATGTGATCCTGTTGCGGACAGTAGAAGTGATCAGTAAAGATCAGGTCGAAGCTATTACTGAAATTAAACAAATTGAAGCAAAAATCATCGAGCGCAGCGAACGTGAACTTCAGATTGTGGTAAAGGATTCAGGCAGCGCTTTACCGATGTTGATCCAAAAAAGCAACCAGTTAGGCTTCCAGATCGAGGCGATTGAAGAATACTTGCCTCCTTTTGATGACGTTTTTGTGAAACTGATTGAGGAGCAGGCTGCAAATGGGTAGAGTTTCGAGCTTTTTTATTCGATCGTCGTCTTTTTTACGGAAAGAGTTGGTGGAAGTGTTGCGCCAGCCCCGCCTGATATTAACCCTGGTGTTAGGACCATTCCTGATTATGTTGTTGTTTGGTCTCGGTTTTTCAACCAAAGCCAGGCCGGTTCGCACGGTTTTTGTTGTCCAAAAAGACAGCGCATTCGCCAAAGAAGTGCGTTCTTTCTCCCAACATTTAGGCCCTACGATCATTGACCAGGGAGTGACTTTCGACGAACAGGACGCGCTCAATCGATTGGCGCAGAGCAAGGTTGATCTGGTGATCGTAGCGCCTGAAAACCCCATGAATACCATTCAAAATAATGAACAGGCTGTTTTCCATGTCTATCATAATGAGATCGATCCAACCCAGGCCAGCTATATCGATTTTGTTGGTCGTCTGTATGTGGATGCCCTGAACAGTCATGTCCTCAAATCCATTACCGCCCAGGGACAGGGCGAAGCTTCTTCGCTTCAGCCGAATCTTAAAAAAGCGGAAGCGAACGCCAGCGACTTGCGAAAAGCTATGCAGGCTGGCGACCTGACTGCCATCCAGGCGAACCGGAATCAACTGGTAACCAATTTGAGCTTAATCCAGGCAATCAGCGTCACCAGCCTGGGAGTAATTCAAAATGTGGAGAACACGTTTGGTCTCCCTCCTGATAATTCGAATACCGGGGTTGCCCACGACATCGTCCAGGTACTCAAAGAATTGGATCAGAGCTCGTCGCAGCTTTCTGCAGCAGATCTTCAACAAGTAACACCGGACCAGATTCAACAGGTGTCCAAAGTGGAGGATCAATTGCAGCGTCTCGATGACTTAATGACAAAATTTCAGGACATTAAGCCTGATATTCTGATCAGCCCATTTCGAAGTCAGACTGAAAGCATCAGCGGTGTTTCGCTATCACCCACGGATTTTTATACCCCTGCGGTCATCGTATTGCTTCTTCAGCACCTGTCAGTAACCTTTGCCGCTCTATCGATCGTTCGCGAACGCCGTTCGGGTGCGATGGAATTGTTCAAAGTTTCTCCAATTTCTGCATTTGAAACTTTGTTGGGAAAATACTTGAGTTATTTACTATTCGGTGTATTTTTGGCGGCTATATTATCAGGATTGGTTGTTGGGGTTTTGAAAGTGCCTATGTTGGGCAGCTGGCTGGATTACACGGCCGTGATTATGATATTGCTGTTTACGGCCCTGGGAGCAGGCTTCCTGATCTCGTTGATATCGCAAACGGATACCCAGGCCGTTCAAAATTCAATGCTTCTGCTCCTGGGAAGTATCTTTTTCAGCGGGTTTTTATTGGATTTGAGATTGATGGCAGAACCGATCCGGGCCGTATCCTGGGCTTTGCCGGCTACTTATGGGATCCGAATGTTACAGGATGTGATGCTACGCGGCCATACGTATGAATTTCGGTTGATGCTGGGTATATCAGGGATCGGCCTGGCGTTATTTATCATCAATTGGATAGTTATGCGTTCAAAAATGCGTACACAGTGAGCTTAGGCTTGTTCGACGGGTCATAATAATTTTTTGACTTACATACCTATGGGGGAATATAAAAAGATGGTATCTACCTTGACATGTGACATTCGAGGAAATCTCCCAAATTTTGATGCGTGTGGCGGGCGGCTGACCGCCACACGCATCAAAATTTGGGCCTCCTTCTATATCAAGGTGCATGTTGAGCAGTTACAATAGATGTACATACCCCCCGAACCCGGTTCGGGGGGTATGTTATTCAGTTCTCTTCAACCTTATAGCAATTTAATGGGGATTTTGTTATACCGGACTTCGGCGTCCAAATATCAGAGAAATAACAAACAGGATCAGGAACAGGAAGAATATGATTTTTGCGATGCCTGCCGCTGCACCCGCAATCCCTGCAAATCCCAGCAATCCGGCTATCAGCGCTACAACTAAAAAGAAAATTGTCCAACCTAACATAGTATTTACTCCTTTCTACTTAATTGACGAGGGGCAAACCTTGGGCGGACACTTTTCCTGGCTTACCCATTTCAAATGCCCCCATACTAAAAACTGGAAATAATTCCAGCTTTAAATCCTATGCTTTAATTGTAACGAATCAGGAGAAATTTTCAATAAGGGAAATACCTTGCCGGGAGTAGGGTTTTCCCTAATCTTGAGAATAACTTGACTATGGCACATTTATTACGGTTAGTCCGAAATTTGGGTGTGGGTGGCAGGCGTATGTTCACCCACACCCAAATATTGGGGGCATTTTTGAATGTGACATTTGTCCAAATGAATGGGTCGCAGAGCTTCCTCAGCTTTTGGGAGTTCAGGTTTGATGCGGTCAGTATCCAGGCTTGATCAGGGCGTTATCATCTTCAACGCTTTCTCTCGAATCGATATGGTTACACTGCCCTCCCCGATTGCGATTCCGTCTGCCAGGATGGGCATTTTTGGATCAGTGCTTACCTTAACCTGTTTTACCCGATATCGATGGATGCGTGGATCGGCCTGTTTGCCATCGGCCATCTGAACGACATTGCTTAACAATTCCAGTTTCGTGAGATCGGCGAAAATGATCAGGTCAAGCATCCCATCCAGGTAGGAATCGTCCGGCCCGAGACGGAAATGAGGCCCAACAAATGGCATATTGGCGGCCAAAACCACGTGTCCCTCGGTCCTGAGTTCGTGTCCATCATCCAGTATTAGCTCGATCTGAGAGGCATTTGAATCAACGAGTGTAGCCAGCAAGTCGCCGATCTGGGAAAGGTCGCCATGCTGGATCTGGTCTGCCGCCGGATAGAGTGCGGACAACAATCCGATCGAGCACGTTTCCAGGAATAGCCGTTCTGTTTTCAGGCTGTTCGCCAAACCAACATCGATTGTTCTGGTTTGCCCGCGATGAAATATCTCGATAGCCGCATCGAGATCATCAGGGATACCCAGGCTTAAAGCGATATTATTTTGGGTTCCTTTGGGAAGAATACCCAGGTTGGCTGACGTATTGACCAATTTAATAGCTATACTTTCGATTGTTCCATCGCCTCCGCACACCAGGAAGTTTTGGATGCCTGCCTCCAGGGCATTGTCGAGTGCACTGTCGAGGTCGCTATCTTCATCGATGATAAAGACCTCAGGAACATAGTCCAGGTCTTGCAGCTTGCGGAGGATATCCAGCAGCTGGGTTGGGGATTTGCCAGTGGCGCCTGAAATAGGATTAAATAGAAGCTTTATCTTCTTATGTAACTGCCTGGAATGGTGTTTTTGCATGCCTGAATTATATCGATCTTGCTTCATATCTGGGGTAGGGATTTCCCTTATCCATTATTCGGAATTTTCCCCATAGTAATCCTGTGAAGATTGACTTATGCTTATGTTGTGGCAATGTATCTTTTCTCGCCTGTTCAAGACTATCACTCAGGCAAGGATCGTACTGCTGACACCCGCCTGGAGCAACCAGGTATTGGGGAAGAGTACAGTTATGCCCGTTGACTTTGACGGGTTTGGATCAATCAATGAAATGATTTCATCCTTATTGGATGAGACTCGGGGAAAGGAGAAAGAAATGAACAAAATTGTTGGAATTTATCGCAATAAACAACAAGCTGATCGAGTTTTGGAAGCGCTTGAGGATTGGGGTATGGATAAAGATGCATTGAGTACTTTTTCTCGTCCGCATGTGGAAGTAGAAGATGTGGACGACGAATCTCCCAATGAGATTATGGTTGCTGCTTATGTTCAGGAAGAAAAGAGAGATGAAGTTGAGACCATATTTAAAAACTCGGATGCGACTTATGTAAATGTGTGGGAAAAAGATTGGGAACCGGAGACTACCTGGTCACCAATTGTCTATGCCCGGACGACGAACTCGTAAAGGGTCAGAATGTTCAGTCAAGCGGAAGGCGTGGGCGTTAGCCCCCACGCCTTCCGTTGTGTGTCGTATTAAGAATGAATACCGGGAAGGAATCCAGTATGAAAAAATATAAATATCTGATTGTTGGGGGCGGTATGACGGCTGCGGCCGCGGTAAAGGGGATCCGGGAAGTTGATGAGAACGGCAGTTTGGCGCTATTCTCAAGAGAAACAAACCCACCATACGATCGCCCGCCCCTGTCAAAGGCCCTGTGGAAAGATGGCAAAGTCGAAGATATTTGGCGAGAAGTTGATCAATGGTCGGTTGATTTGTATCTCAATCGACCGATTGCCAAACTTAATCCATCGGAGAAATACGTTCAAGATCAGGATGGCAACCGATATCAATTCGAGCAATGTTTGTTGGCAACCGGTGGAAATCCTCGTCATCTGCCTTTCGGACAGGGCCAGGTTCTTTATTATCGAACGTTTGCCGATTATCAACAGCTCAGGAAAAAAGTTGAGGCTGGCGGTAAGTTTGTCGTAATTGGGGGCGGCTTTATTGGCGCCGAGATTGCGGCGGCCTTGTGTATGAACGAACAACAGGTTGCGATTGTTTTCCCAGAGTCCGGAATTGGCGGTAATCGATTCCCGACGGAATTGAGCCGGTTCTTGAATGATGTCTATCGCCAGAAAGGTGTCGAAGTTTTGAATGGCGCCCTGGTTGAAGAGCTATCTACCCAAAAGAATGGGAAACAGACCCTCCTTCTCGACAGTGGTAAAGAGGTAGAGGCCGATCATATTGTTGCAGGTCTGGGAATTACCCCGGATACCATTCTGGCTGAGCAGGCCGGCCTTGTGGTTGAAAATGGCATCATTGTTGACGATTATTTACGAACCAGCACCCCGGATATTTTGGCGGCCGGTGATGTGGCCGCTTTCATGGCGCCAGGTTTGAATGAACGTATTCGCGTGGAACATGCTGATAATGCCAATTCCATGGGCAGGATTGCAGGGAATAATATGGCAGGCAAAGCAATACCTTATCAATATTTGCCCATGTTTTATTCCGATTTATTTGAGTATGGCTATGAGGCGGTTGGGTCACTGGATGCCAGGTTGAAAACCTATGCAAATTGGCAGGATCCATATCAACGCGGGGTCATCCTTTACCTGGCCAATAATCGAGTGCGCGGCGTGCTGCTTTGGAATGTTTGGGGCAAGCTTGAGGCTGCCCGGGACCTGATTCAATCGGGCAAGTCCTATTCCGAAACTGAATTAAAAAACAAGACCGAAGCATTGCTGGCGAAATAACAGCGAGCTGTATCCAATACGCCAGCACGCTCGAAACCCCACATCTTCTACCCACCGCAGAGAGATTCCGAAAGAGCCTGGCTGGAATCTGTTCTTTCTACCGTTATAATAGGAAAGCTTTAGGGCAGCCTGATCAAATACTGGCGGGCCCAGCATTGCCATGTCGCGCTATCGCTCAATTTGCTCAATCTTTGGTTTTTGGGATCTTCTGTGGTGGTAGGGACATATCATAGAATTTCCGAAAGACATCCATCTTTCCAAATAATCCATAGGAGAATACCAGTGATGCAACAGAATGAACTCCCAACCAGATTGCCGGCTTTGAGCGTACTTTCCGATGAACAGGTGCGAGATATTCATTTCGCCACGCTTGAAATCTTGAGTCAGATCGGGGTAGAAATGCAGGATCCACAGGGCCGCGAGCTTCTGCTGGAAGCCGGTGCGTGGGAATCAGACGGCAGGATCAAGATCTCTGAGAATATTCTGGCTGATGCATTGATGAAAGCTCCATCTCGAATACCGATGCATGACCGGACCGGTAAACTCACGATGCCGCTCGAGTTGGGAAAGGTCTACTTCGGAACTGGTTCCGATACAATCTTCACACTGGATGTCGAGACTGGCAAACGGCGTCAGGCAGTTGCACAGGACGTGGAGCATTTCGCTCGTCTGGCTGACGCATTGCCGAATATTGACTTTGTCATGTCGATGGGCGTACCATCCGATGTACCTGGCGACGATGTCTATATCCACGAATTCGTTCGTATGATCCGTGGATCAGTCAAACCGAATGTTTACACTGCCAGGGATCGTAGAGATATGGAGCATATTTACCGGATTGCGGTAGCCGTTGCTGGTAGCGAACAGGCTTTACGTGAGCGGCCATTCTTGTTGTTGTATGCTGAGCCGATTTCACCCTTATTAATTCTCGGAGAGTCGCTTCAAAAATTGATTTTCTGCGCGGAAAAGGGTATCCCCGGCGCGTACATCCCATCTACAAACACCGGAGGCGGAGGTCCGATTACCCTGGCCGGGGCAGTTGCTCTTGGCAGTGCGGAGAGCCTGGTGGGTTTAATCATTTCCCAATTGATCCGTCCGGGTACCCCATACCTGTACGGCATGAACACCGCGGCTTTGGATATGAAAACAACGATCGTCAGCTATGGCTGCCCGGAGTGGAGCCTTGGGATGGCGGCCTGGACAGAAATGGCGAAATTTTATCAATTGCCTGTGTGGGGGTATGCCGGCGCCAGCGACAGCAAAGTAGTCGATACCCAGGCTGGCATTGAGGCGACTTTTTCCATTTATACAGCTTTGCTGGCTGGCACCACACTAAATCACGATGTGGCCTATATTGAATATGGCTCAACCTCTTCGATGGAAATGCTGGTTATTGCGGATGAAACTATCGGGATGGCTCGAAACTTCGCCCGAGGCTTACCAGTCAGCCGGGAAACATTGGCCCTGGATGCCATTGGGCGCGTCGGACCTGGCAGCGGTTTTCTGGCTGATGAGCACACCTTCAAACATTTTCGGGATGCTCAATGGGCGCCTAAAGTGATCGATCGAAAAAGGTTCGATCTGTGGGAGTCGGCTGGCAGTAAAGATATGTACACTCGAGCGCAGGAGCGCGCTCGTGAAATCATCGCCAGCCATAAGGCGCCTGCTCTTGATGAGAATGTGGAGAAGGTGATCGCTGAGATTCTGGAAGAGCGTAAAGCTGGTTGAAGCTGAAGTACGATTAAGAACCTATCCGAAAATTGTTATTGTGGTGGTCGATGCGTGCTCTGCACGCATCGACCACCACATGCCCTTTTGAATTTTCGGATAGAAAATAAGTAAATCAAAGTGGCGGGGCGGAGTAGATTGTCTCCGCCCCGCCATGTTTTATGAATTAGGGGTTCTTCCAGATTAAACAGGATCGTTGCTCCAATTGCAATTTGAATTAAAATCCCTCCCGAATATCGGCAATTTCCTGTCCCTCAACCTGGCTGAGTACTGCTTCGACTTCAACGACAGTTAATCGGGGAATCTTGATCACAACGTCATAATAGCCGGGATGCCTGGGCGAGGGAAAGCTTCCAATCCCCATCACCCCCCAGCCATTTTCCGCCAGTACGGTGGAGAGTTTGTTGAATTCACCGGTTTTGTCAGGCATTCTCATCGTCACCCTGACCCCGGACGATGGCAGTCCCAAAATAGCCTGGAAGGCGAGCAACAGGTCCGTTTCGGTCAAAATGCCCATGACGGTTTTATGATCGTCTTCGACAACCGGCAGGCATCCGATCTTATTCTCAGTCATGACTTTCGCTGCCCGTTCGATGGTTTTATCCCCGGTGATCGTGATGACCTGGCCTTTTTTAATCATTATGTCTCTTACTTTCAGATTCGACAGCAGCCGGGTGATTTCCCAAACGTTTAAACTGCCCAAATCGGTAGGTTTCATCGCCAGGCGCTGGCGAGTGATTAACCCTTCCAGGCGTTTGCCTTCCCCGGTTACGGGCAGGTGCCGGATCTTATTCTCGAACATAACTTGTTGGGCTTCCGACGCGAGCATATTTGGAGAAATTAAGATCGGGTGGCGCTTCATACTGTCTTTAACAAGCATTCTCGTTATCCTTTTCTGTCCCAATATCTCTGAGCTCACTCATAGTTGCTCTTGGATGTCAATCCGTGTCTTACCACAATTCTTCCGGTTGGCTGATAACATATTTCTGGCTGTTTCTGGAGTGTACCACCCCAAAAATTGTCGTAGACCTGCAGCCATCAGGCGCTGGCGGTTGTTATGACAGGGTCAAAGCTGCCTAATGTTTCCAGATCATGATGACAGAAGATGCGATGGTCGCTGGTGACATTCCTCCAGGGTGGCTCAGTCAAACAGACTTCCGGATCAGGGAGCAGTTTGCGCCGCGGGCAACGCGTATGGAATCGGCAGCCACTGGGTGGAGCGATTGCGCTGGGAACTGCGCCTTCCAACCGGATGCGTTTCTGTTTCGCGGACGGATCGGGGATGGGCACAGCCGAAAGTAGAGCCTCGGTATAGGGATGGTAAGGAGGCTGGTAAATCGCTTCAGCCGGGCCGATCTCCATTATCTGACCGAGATACATCACGGCAACATAGTCCGAGAAAAATCGGACCACGCTCAAATCATGCGCAATGAAGATCAGGGTTGTCTCAAATTCTTGCTGGACATCCAGCAGCAGGTTGAGGATGGCCGCTTGAACTGAAACATCCAGGGCGCTGACCGGCTCATCGCACAATACCAGGTCCGGCCGGCTGGCCAGAGCCCGGGCGATTCCCACCCGCTGTTTTTCGCCACCGCTGAGCTGGCGAGGCAGGCGATCGTAGTAATTTTCACCCAGGCGCATCGACTGCAACAGCCGGATGACTTCTCCCCGCACTTCTGATTTAGGAACAGTTTGGAAGCGCTGCATCGGCCGCGCGATCTGCTGACCGATCGTATAGGATGGGTTCATCGTTGTATCGGGATTTTGGAAGACCATTTGCAGTTCCTGGATCAGGTGCTCGTCGCGTTTGGATATAAGTGAAGTGATATCGAAACCCAGAAAACGAGCATCCCCTCCACTGGATTGTTCCAAACCGATGATCGTCTTGACTAAGGTGCTTTTACCGCAGCCAGATTCACCCACGATCCCCAAAGTTTTACCCTTGGGAACGTTGAAGGTAGCCCCTTCAACTGCCTTGACATAGCGCTTTTCTCCTAGCCCCAGGACATCTTTAAGGGAATTGCCGCTGACCTCGTAGTAGGTTTTTAAGTTAGATAACTCTAAGATCGGTTCTCCAGCTTCTCGCTCAGTTATCTGGCTTGGTAATTCGATGTGCTCGGAAGGCTCCCACTCGGTTGGGTCAATTTCTTCTGAGAAATGGCAGCGGGCCAGATTGTGAGTCTCCGGAATATGGCGCAGTTTTGGCCGCTCCTGCACGCAGCGTTCGCGTTTATAGTCGCAGCGCGGTCCAAAGATGCAACCGGACGGGCGATTATTCGGCGCAGGTACGCGTCCGGGTATGGGATAGAGAATGCTGGATGATTTTTCGGCTCCCAGGTGTGGAACACAGCGAATGAGTCCTTGCGTATAGGGATGTTGGGGGTTCTTGAAAATTTCGGCAACTGAAGCCTGCTCAACCATCTCGCCTGCGTACATCACGCCTACCCGGGAGGCCACTCGGGCAACAACGCCCAGGTTATGCGTGATGTACATGATGGCGGTGTCAAATTCTCGCCGCAGTTCGGCGATCAGGTCAAGCACCGCGGCTTCAACAGTCACATCCAGGGCGGTGGTGGGCTCGTCCATAATCAACAATGCGGGATTGTTCAACAAAGCCATTCCGATCACGATACGTTGCTGCTGGCCTCCGGAAATTTGGTGGGGGTAACGGCGCAAAACATTGGCTGGGTCAGGCATATAAACTCGTTCCAGCATCTCGATGCAGCGCTGTTCAGCGGTGTTATTATCCATTCCCCTGTGGACGGTCAGCACTTCTTTCATTTGATCCCCAACCCGCATGGATGGATTCAATGCTTGCATGGGGTCCTGGTAAACCATGGCAATCTGGTCGCCGCGCAATTTGCGCAGTTCTTCTCCGGTTTTTCCTACCAGGTTTTGGCCCTGAAATTTGATCCCGCCTCTCTTGACGTATCCATTTTCTCCCAGGAAATTGACAATGGCCCAGGCTACCGTGCTTTTCCCGCAGCCCGATTCGCCAACGATGCCTACCGATTCGCCGCGATGGATTTCAAAGCTGACATCCTGGACGGCCTCGATCTCACCGCCGCGCACTTTGTAGGCAACGGCCAGGTTTTCTACCTTTAAGACAGGAGGCAATTGATTTTCGGATGAGGTTAAATTCATGTTGGCCTCCATTATTTCTGGTACCGTGTCAATTCTTCCCGTAAGCCGTCAGCGAACATATTGAGTCCGATAACCAATGTGGCAATAGCCAGGGAAGGCCAGATCACTGCCCAGGGATTAGAGAATATATTTCTTCTTGCCTCGTTGACCATGTTGCCCCAGTCGGGGTCGGGTGGCGGCAGGCCGATCCCTAAAAAGCCCAGCGTACCGATTGCAAAAATGGCATAGCCAACCCGGAGCATGGCATCGACTAACAGCGGCCCGCGCGCGTTGGGCAAAATTTCCTTAAACATGATGTACCAAGGGCTTTCCCCGCGAGTTTCTGCCGCCCGGATGTAATCCCGGGTTTTGATGTCCAAAGCCAGACTGCGCGCCAACCGGGCTACACCCGGTGCTCCGGTAATCGTGATCGCCAGGATCACGACGAGGTCACCCTGTCCCAGAGCGGCGATCACCACCAGATATAGAACGATGCGTGGGAATGCGATCAAGGCGTCCAATACTTGCATGATGATCTGATCGTTCCAGCCGCCGCGATAGCCGGCATTCAAACCCAGGACTGCTCCCAAAGCCAGCGATCCAAACACACCCCATAATGCAACTCCCCCTGGAATGGAAACGGTGTTATCGCCTACCGGGATACGCGTCTTCAACAAAATAACCTGAGTGCCGGCCATCAAGCGGGATAAGATATCTCGACCGAGGTGGTCGGTGCCAAGCAAGTTGGTCGCATTGGGAGCTAGATTTTGTTGGTAGGGTTGGGCATTCGGCGGGGCAGGGGTCCAAAATAAAGAAACGAAACCGATCAGCACCCAAAACAGGACCATAATTAGCCCGACCGTCGCAACTCGCGACTCAAAGACGACCGAAAGGTTTTTCTTCAGCACGGCCCAGCGAGAAGGCCCTTGTGTTTTTGCAGCAGTTATCGTTGCCATAGGGTTGCCTCCTCCAATTTTAGCCGTAGCGGATCCGTGGATTTAAGAATGTATAGATTAAGTCGCCGATCAGCCTGGTTGCAATTGCGATGGTGACTGTCAGCATGGCGGCAGCCTCAACCGCATTGTAGTCACCGAAGATAGCTGCATCATAGATGTATTTTCCCAATCCCGGGTAACCAAAGATTACTTCCACAACCACCAGTCCCCCGATCAACCAGTTCACGTGCAACATGATGATCGTGATCGGGGCCATCAGGGCATTGCGAAGTGCGTGCCGGAAGACAACTCGCATACGGGGCATACCTTTGATGATCGCTGTTCGGATGTAGGGGGCGTTCATGACTTCAACCATACTGGCGCGGGTCATGCGGGTGATGTAGCCCAGCTCAACCGCAGTCAGGGTCATAACCGGAAGGATCAACAGCTTTGGATTGGTGAAAATGGCATCCGGGGTTAAAAAGACAGCTACCGCCGGCACAACTTTCAGCCAAATGCCGAAGATCAGGATCAGAAATATCCCGGTTACAAATTCGGGTGTGGCGGTTGCTCCCAGGCTTGTGATCGAGATAAACCGGTCGATGGGTTTACCCTCATTAATGCCGGAGATGATCCCCAGCAATAAGGCCAGCGGCATGACCACCAGGAAAGCGACTGCTGCCAGAACCAGGGTATTGCGGACCCTGGTAAACAGGGTCAGAGCGACTGGCCGGCCAGTTTGAAGGGATATGCCCGGGTCGAGCCGTAACAACCCTTTCCGCAGTGGAATGAACTCGACTGGACCATCGGATATTTCGTTAAAACCTGTTTTCGTGCGTATATATAGCGTTTCGCCCCCACCTTGGACCCATTTGACAGCATTGTTGCGGGTATCTACACCCCAGAAATATTTCCCCCCGCCCTCACTATCATTCCATTGAACGTCCGCCGGTTGTTCGATCGATGATCCATCAGGCTGGCGCACCAGCGCGGTCAGCTCACCATTTTCCATCGTCCAGCGGGTGGGCTGCCCATTGACATCCACCCACCATTCAGGTTCGCCCGTCTGGACATTGTCCAATACTTCCAGTGGATAATCCAGCCGGCTTTTGACCTGCCAATCGGAGCCGACTAACCAATCAACGTAGCGCTGCCAGGCGGGTCGGTCCAGTCCGAGTTGTTTGCGGTAAGAGGCGCGCTGCTCTTCGGTAGAGAAGACCCCCAGTAATTTCAAAGTGATATCACCGCTTCCGACCTCAAGTAAGACGAAAAGGGCAATCGAGACCAGCAGCATGGTCACAATAGTTGATACGATACTGCGAAAGATGAAACGTGCCATAGAGCAATCCTTCCAGCCTATCCTGGATTAGTTGAATTGTCGGAGGTCCGAAATCCTCGCATTTCGAGATCAATCTTAATCCTGATAGGGGCATGGTGATCCGGTTGTGGATCGTGCTTGACGCGGTTTTTCTGCAGTTAAAAAAGTGACTATCCCTCCCTGAAAAAAGCTGGCCGTACAAGCGGGGATCCCCGCCTGTACGGCCACTTGTTGCGATTAGGCTGATTCGTCTGCCCAGACTTCGTTCAGCAGGTCATATTCGGTTGGATGAGCCTCGATATTCTGGAATTTCTTGGGTACGATATTCCAGACACTCTTCCAGTAGGAGATGCCAATGGGGCCGCGTTCCATGAAGATATCTTCAATCTGGCACATGATATCGCGGCGTTTTTCAACATCCAGCGTTTTCTCGGCTTCCGTCAGAAGCGTCTCGAACTCTTTGTCAACCCAGTGACTCTCATTCCATTCAACCGGATTGCCGTCCGCATCGGAGGTATATCCAAGGCGCAGTACCTGGGTGCCGAGCGGCCGGTGAGTCCAGGATGTAAGTCCGAAATCAACCTCTGTCCAGCGATCCCAATAGCCGCCTGGTTCCGTAATGTCCAGCTGGATATCAAAGCCGCCGGCTGCAGCCTGTTCCTTCAAAGCCTGAGCGACTTCCGGCTCTTCCAGGTCGTTCTTAGTTGCCAGGGTGACCTTCAGTCCATCGGGATAACCTGCCTCGGCCAGTAATGCCTTGGCGCCTTCGGGGTCGTAGGCTGGAAGATCTTTCGGGCAGTAAGCAGGATGTACAGGCGCAACGTGTGCATCGATGCCCAGATCGCCCTGACCGTAGTAGCCAAGTTGTAAGATGCGTTCGCGATCCTGGCACATCTTCATCGCATTGCGGACCCGCACATCCGACCAGGGTTCGAGGTCGGCGCGCATGCGCAAAACCGAAGTAACGGCAGTCGGCGCGGTCAATACTTTCAGATTGGATACGTCTTTGAGAGCCTGCCAGTCACTGGCGCGAGGCTGGTACATGCAATCGACCTGCCCGGACTGAACGGCGGCAACCGCCGCGTCTTTGGCCATCGAGACATAGATGATCTCATCCAGGTAAGGCAACGCCTTGCCATCTGCTCCCATCTTCCAATAATTATCGCGGCGTTTGAGAACGGCGCGCTCAGCCTCAGAGTACTCTTCCAGGGTAAATGCGCCGGTCCCGATGGGTTGCTTGATGAAATCGCCTTCGAAGCTGCGGTGCATAATGTTGGCAGGATAATGGAAAAGGTGCTCGGGCACGCCGATATTGCCATCGGTCAAGTGGAGCTTAATGGTGTAGTCATCGACCTTTTCAACCGCGTCCATGCCGGTCAAGTAGGACAACTGGCTGAGCATGGATGAACCTACATCAGGATCTAGCCATTGCCCAAAGTTGAACAACACATCATCGGCGGTCAGTTCGTCGCCATTATTAAAGAGTACCCCTTTTCTCAGGTAAAGGGTCCATTCGGTGACATCATCATTGGCTTCCCATTTTTCGAGCAGTAATGGGCGAGTGACATTGTCGGGACCGGTTTCGGTCAGGTATTCAGCTACATGCCTGACAACGTTGGCCTGTTGAACCCATGAGAAACGGGCAGGGTGGTCAATCTGTTGGAGTTCCATCGCACGGGTGAACGTGCCGCCGCGCTTGATGGCGCCGGCAGCTGGAGCAGCTGTCTCGGCTGGCGCCTGCGTAGCGGCAGGCGCTTCCGTAGTAGCGCTGGCACAGGCAGCCGCTAAATAAGCTGCGCTGGCAGAAAGGCCTAACAAGGTGGAAAAGCGCAAAAATTCCGCTCGAGTGATTCGGCCCTGAGCGAGTTGGTTATAGGCTTCAGGAATGGCGGGATGGGCGTTTTCCAACTGCTTTTTTGAGATTTCTGGTTTCTTCACGTTATCCTCCATAGATATCTGTTGGGATGGCGGTCACCATCTGGTTTTTGCAAGATTGGTGGTCTCCATTCATGGTGGCCAAACCAATCTCCTGGCAATTCGGTTGGTAGTTTTTTGAAGTTCGATCGCGAAGGACGAATTGCCTGGCTAAATTTTCGATAGGTTCACCTCCTTTTTTAGTAAAGTTCGATAGCATGATCGTCGACTTGAAAAGTCTCGCCAGAAAAACTGTGCGGAGATCGGCTAACAGCATTCTCCTATGAACGTTATCAGGTTAATGCGTTGGCTTCCTGAGTGATACCTCACATAATAAGGCTTTGTAGACCGGAAAGCCTGAGATTTTATCAACGTTATCATAATCAGTCAGTTCATTGACATTGGCTTGCTGCCATTCGAGCGGACCTAAAGGACCACCGCCGCCCATATTCACCTCAACAACGCCTTCAAGTATGTCTTCCGTAAGGTGAGCGGTAAAAATTACAGTTGCTCGGGGTGTTTCGACATGCACCGTATCGCCTTCGCAAATGCCTCTTGCCAGAGCATCTTGAGTGTGGATATGGACCAGAGGATATGGATGTTTCGAGACCAGCGATGGGATGTTGTGATGTTGTGATCGAAAATCGTAATTCGTCCGAGCGCCCGAATTAAATATCAGGGGATATTGGCGGGCAAGCTCAGGTGTTGAGAGTGGCCCTTCAGCTGGCTCAGTATAGACAGGCAAAGGCTCGTATCCGGATTGTTGGAACCATTCGGATGTGATCTCGAACTTACCGGTAGGCGTCTCAAAACCGGGTTTGCCATCCGAACGCAATTCGCCGGTTTCATATTTGCGATAGTGCATTGCTGGCATGTCCAGCGGTATCCCTTCGGGATGCGCACTCAGGTCTTCCAGCGTGATGCCGGTACCCTCCAGGGCATGTTCTATCATACCATCTTCTGTTTGCGGCCACAAATGCCCATAACCTAACCTTTGGGCGAGTTCAGCGAAAATGAGATAATCGTTGCGAGCTTCCCCTACCGGTGGAATCACTTGTGGTCGCAGATAAACGCGGCTGCCATGCTGCATGTATGATTTGATCTCGAACATCGTGGTGGCTGGCAAGACCACATCGGCGTACTGCATATCCGCGGTGGGGAACCGATTAATCACGACCAGTAATTCCAGGGAGGCCAGCGCTTTGCGCCATATTGCTGGCTGAGGCCAGGCGGTCAGAATAGAAGCTCCGCTGATAATCAAACCCCGCACCGGGTATGGATCACTGTTCAATATCGCTTTTGGAAGCAGTAGGGCGTGAGCCTCTTTTCGAATCTGGTAATAAAGCGGGTATTCCCTGGCGCCTACAGGTTTGGGCCCGGTCGCTGGCGGATCGGTTAACAAACGGTTGAGGCGCCTTCGATTGCGCATCTTAAATAGTTTACCACCAGGTATGTCTAAATGGCCTGCAATTGCCTGGAGGATCCATACAGCCCGAATTGCCTGGACGCCGCTGTTGGAATATTCCAGGCCTGTGTACGTAAGGATTGAACAGGCTTTTGATGAAGCGATGATATCTGCGAGCTCGAGGATCTTTTCCACTGGAACCCATGTAATTTGCGAGACTCGTTTGGGTGTAAATTGGCGGACATATGCACGCAATTCTTCAAATCCATGCGTCCAATTTTCAACAAAGCTGCGATCATACTGATTGTTTTCAATCAAAAGATGGATGAGACCCAGGGCCAGGGCGCCGTCCGTACCCGGTCTGATCCCGATCCATTCGCAGTGAGTAGCCTGGGCCGTTTCGCTGCGACGATGATCGATAACAACTACTTGCGCCCCCTTTTTTTGTGCTTGTTTAATCTTACTCAGGTTTTTGGGAGGGGAATCGGTCGCCGGGTTATCACCCCACACCAGGATCAGGTCGGCATTTTCGAAATCTTCCTCCATATCTCGAAGATATGCTCCAAAAGTGGCCCACGGAGCGATCATACCGTATGAGACGTAGCATAACGCGCCAACACCAGTTGTGTTGGGCGAGCCATGCGGAAACAGGACTGCATTTGCGGATGATTCGACTGTTCCGGATGGAGCAAAATGCTCATTCAGCCCAAATTCAAAATTGCCGCGCCCGGAATAAATTGCCAGGGAATGAGGTCCATACTGGCTTGTAATTTGATCGATTTTCTCAGTGATGAATTCGTAGGCCTGGTTCCAATCGACACGCGCAAACTCGCTTTCATCAGGCTCCCCTTGTTTGAGTTGCGGATAGATAATCCTGTCAGGAGAATAAACCACTTCTCTGGCCCTCAGGCCTCGCGGGCAAACAATACTATCAGGATTTTCTTTGATCGGATGCATCCGCTCGATTTTCCCGTCAGTGAGATAAATCTCGTTCAAACATCCTTCAGCGCATACGCCGCATAATCCGACAATGGTTCTGATCTGATGGTTTGTTCTTTTCTCTTGTTCAGGCAATAAACCCATTGGAAACCTCTAAATTCGAAACAAAAATAAGCGTTCTTCGATACACAGTAATGAATGCTTCAGCAACCATTCAAAGTAAAAGACCAATGCGAGAAGACTCGGCTGATATCCGGATAGAAGATGTAACCTTCACAGTAACACTCAAGCATATCCCAAATAATATTCTCGGGAATCCAGGAATAATCGGCTCTCCAGGAAATTCTGTGGGAGGGTCCCAGATTTGGGGGTGTAAGCGTGCTCAAGCACGCTTACACCCCCAAATTTGCTAGTCACCACAGCGATTCCGGAAGACCCAATAAATTCAAGCCGTTCATCGATCGGTATAATGAGCAAATATTACGGCTATGAACCCCAGCCGATCTATTAGCTGTTTTTAGCAGACAGGTCAAAAGTTAAACGACCAAAAAGGGGGAAGTATCGTAAAGAATTGTTTGTAGTTGCCTGAGGAAACAACCAAAACGAATGAAATGATCTTAATAATTGATATTACAGGTGTGGCTGCTATTATATCACGTTATAAATCAGGTATATAAGTTGCATTACGGGGTCTTTGGGAAATTCTTTGGAATAGTCCCAGATTTGGGGGTGTGAGCGTGCATCCGCACGCTCACACCCCCAAATCTGGGGCACCACCACAGGAATTCCCAATGAGCCGTATTACGAATTAGGACCAGGGCTTTCACAAGAAAGGGGTTTTGTGTTGGGGTTGGGCGGCATAGCCGCCCAACCCCAACACAAAAAGCCTCAACGTGGGCGTTACCCTTCGCAGAGGCTTTTATTTGTTTTACAGCTTGTCTACGCCGGAAAAAGGGGATTATTTCATCAATTGGTTGGCCAGTTGTTTTATGTCAAAGCCTGCATCCAGGTGTTTTTCGTACACCTGATAGGCGTATACAATCATGCCCGCATTCCAGGTCAGGGGAGCTTCGGATTGATACCAGAAGCTGGCCAGGGGCTGTCCATCCAGACCATACACTTCGTGTACCTGTTGGTCACGAATGATGATGTGAGCAATGGCAGCTAATAATTCTGATGCTTCTTCTCTCCGATCAAACTTCGTCAAAGCAATCACATGCCAAGCGCCAATCCAAAACCAGGCGCCATCAGTATGGTAATTCCCCAAACTCCCCAGTCGGTTTTCGAGAGCGATCAAGTGCCGGGGGTATGCAGGGAAGGCAACTCGGGTTGGAACCGGTTTGGCCATGCCGAACTTTTGAAGGTTTTTAAGGATCAAGTGAGCTTGATCTTGATCCGCCAGATCCCATACCACAGTCAAAAGATTCCCAGCACTGCTGAACTGATCCAATGTTTCAGTCGATGCAAAATAACCAAGGTTTGGCCTCCATAGGACTTTGTTGATTGAGTCGGAGAGACTCGCTGCTCGCCGTTCGTAGTTTTCTCCGTCTTGCGGATAATCTAATTTCTTCGCCAGTTGGGTCATGCATTTCAAGGCATACCAGTAAATTACATTGGTGTACAGGCCATAACCATGCCGGTCAATGCTGTCGGCCCAATCTGCATAGGCTCCCTGGTAAAGCAGCTCGCTGTCACTATTGCCAGAAAAACTTTCTAACCAGCGGATTGATCTTCGCAAAACATCCCAATAGAGTTGGATAAAATCAAAGTCTTTACTCGCTTGCGCATATTGGGCAGCGGAAATAATTAATAAAGCCTGTCCATCCAGAGATGGGGCGCCGTGCCCGGAAATATATTTGGGCGTCAGGATTGGATCAATGGATTGTTCCCGGCCGAAAAGCGAATGCAAAAATCGAGAGAAGACACTCATCGACTGCAATTTGACGGGCAACCTGCCATCTTGCGACTGGTACATAAAATAAGTGTTGAGCGTATCCCTGACTGCGGCATATTCTTCCAATACGAGCAGGCCAAATGTGGCGAATCCAAAATCTCTGGCCCAACTTTCTCGAAAATTTCGATACCCGGCATGCAGAATATTTCGATGCTGGCCATTTTCCAAATGACGGGCTTCGATGCCTGCGCGTAAATTTTCGGCAGCAATAAAAAATGCTCTGGCTTCATCGCTGTCAAAATCGTCCAGGTTTGAAAGCACGGCTTTTGAAATCAGGCGCGGTTGGTTCAAGATCCTGCGGAAATATTGATATCCTGCCAGTGATGTGGCGCCAATCGCCGTACCAACCAGAACTCCTTGAAAAAAACTCTGGTAGCTTAAATTATTACGTTTATTCATCATTGGGTCAGAGATGTGTCGGATTGAAGCTGTAGCCACCGAATAATGTCCCGCCTGCGAATTACACCAACAAGCGTTTCATCCCGTAAGACTGGGAGCTGGCGTACATCCTTATTTCTTAATTTCCGCAAGGCCACCTCAGCGTCGTCGTCTGGACTGACCGTTTCAAGTTTGTCGACGGGTGTCATGATTTGTTTTGCTGTTACTGTCTCCCATTGGTCACGGGGAACTTTACGGACATCCTCGAGCGTGACCAGACCTACCAGATGCTCATTGTCGATAACCGGAAAAGCGTGATCGTCGGTTTGCATCATGTGGTCATGGACCAACTCGCCAACTGTACAATCTGGGTTGACGACCGGAGCATTTACCCGCATCACTTGCTGAACAGTTACGCCTTCCAGGATATCTTGTACCAAAACTTGTTGGTAACTGTTGACGGCAGCGCTATTTAAGAACCATCCGATGAAAGCCAGCCAGATTCCGTTCACGAAGCCGGAGCCAAAGAATGGGATCTGAACCCCAAAAATCATTGAAATCCCAGCGACAATCATCAGCCAGGCGATCCCCTGACCAATATAAGATGCCCAGCGAGTAGCCCGCTTAAGATTATTGGTAGCCCCCCAAAATATGGATCGCAGAATTCTTCCGCCATCGAGCGGGAAGCCGGGAATGAGATTGAAAATACCCAGGATGAGGTTGATTGGGCCGAGCCAGAGCAGTATAGTTGTTTGAGGACTCAACCCAGCTGCCATGGCCGGAAGATTATTGAAATTAAATGAGCTAATACCTGTGCTTGCAAGCAGCAAGAAGACCACCCCTAAAACCAGGCTGGTTGCAGGGCCAACGATTGCCATAATAAATTCATTAAGCGGCGAATTTGGATTCCTCTGGATATTTGATACACCACCAAATAAAAACAGGGTAATACTCTTCACCTTCATGCCCTGGGCCTTGGCAACTAGGGAATGTGCCAGCTCATGAGCCAAAACAGAGAGAAAAAACAGAAGAGATGCCAGCAAAGCAATTCCGGTTTGAAGGCCAAAGTTCCAGGCAGGGTGAATTTGGCCAAATACGGACACCAAATTCCATGTGACCAGGAAAAATATCAGTAACCAGCTCCAATCGATCTTGATATTGATCCCAAAAATTTTCCCGATTTGCAAGCCTTTATCCATAACCAATCCATTTCTCCCCCATGCATTAACCTTAACCAACATCTTAAGCTTATCAATCTGGGTAGCAATTGTACATAGATCAGGTTACAGGGATTGGATACATTTCCAGGTACATTTCTTCACTTCTTCATGAATACCAAGGATAGGCTCAAAGCTACCGTATTATTGATAAGCTTAATTTTTGTAATATATCGAGAGAAGAGCGTTATTTATGGAAAGTTGATTTTTTAGATTGTAATTATAGAAATGCTAATATTAACCTCAACTTTACAATGGAGACCGATTAGGTATAGTATAATGCGGCTTTAATGGCTGGTTATTTGGGGACAAAGGTTGAGGATTTCGAGGAATAACATGGCATTCCAAAATAAGATCAGCATCAACCATTTTGTGCTGAAATATCGCTGGTTCCTCATGAGTCTTGTTTCCATTATCGTGATCGTTGTTGAGTACTTCGAACATCTGGATTTTGGAGAGTACTTTTTTGGGGGTGGCTTTGTCTGGGAGACGCTGGTGTTTGGGGTCCTGATGCCCATTTCCGTTGGGCTATTGCTATCTCTCATCTATGACCGAACCAAAATAAATGCAATTCTGGCCCGAATAGATCGCCAGCGCACCTTGAAAAATGCCCTGCTTTCTGCCCGTGACTGGGATGAATTAGTCACTTTGATCTCCCAAATTCCACATACGATCTTTCCTGCATTGTTCGGGGATGCGCTCTATATATTTGATCCTGAACTCAACCGCTTTATTCGGGTTTCAGCCTGGATGTCAGTCGAAGGTAAATTTCCGGAACTCTATCCTTTTGAAATTGATGCTGAACAGGGATCTAAAGCAAACTCAGAACTTAATGTAAAGAACCTTCCTTATCAGCAGTATCAAACCGCTGTTGCTGCTCAAAATATGGTTGTGTATTCCTGGCCAGTCGTTCACCTGGAAGATCCTGTAGCAGTCATCAGATTGATCTTTCTGAACGATCACCTTCCGAAAGAAGAGAACCTGGTGGCTTTTGGAGAACTAATCGTAGATATCGCCCTGGCGATCCAAAACTTTCACAAAACTGATTTCATCTTTAAATCGGCAGCTGCCCAGGCTGAGAGACAACGGATTGCCAGACAGCTGCACGATACATTGGCTCAAGACCTGGCCTTTTTGAGGCTTAAACTCGAACAACTGCTCTATAATGATCGAGCTCGTACGGGCGGTGATTTCGGAAATGAATTATTCCGTTTATATAAAACAGCCGATCACTCCTATGAACAGGTAAGACATTCCTTGAGATCGATGCGCGGTGAAACGAAATTAGAGTTTTCCGATGCTTTGTATGAATCTGCCAATACGATTGCGGATAACTCGAACTTTAAAGTTGAGATCACTCAAGAGGGTTCTCCATCAGAGTTATCCGTGGAAATGCAACGGAAGATTTTGTATATAATGCGTGAAGTTCTCAGAAATGTTGGCAAACACGCTCATGCCAACCTGGCCAATATAAAAATTACATGGGAGACTGATTTTGTTCAGATTAATGCGGATGATAATGGAAAAGGTTTTGATGTGAACACGGCCTTGAATAAAACCCAATCCTGTGGACTCAATATTATCGAAGAAGTCGTCGCTGAACTGAACGGTCACTTTGATCTCGAATCTCAAGAAAATGCTGGAACAAGTATTCGATTATGGTTTCCGATCATGCATGGCGATTCTGCCGGCTTTGATAGGTAAACACTATGACCAAATTAGGCATGAAAATTATTGTTGTCGATGATCATATATTATTTCGAGAGGGGCTAGTTAATTTATTATCAAGCCAGGCCGATATGCATGTTATTGCAGATGTAGGCACTGGACAAGAAGCAGTTCGGGTCGCACTTGAATTAGAGCCCGATTTAATTCTTATGGATGTTGGATTGCCTGATATGCAGGGCTTCGAAGCCGTCAAACAAATCTTAGCCAAGAAGCCTGATCTGAAGGTAATTATGTTGACTGTGCACGAATCCGATGATTTATTGATCCGTTCTATCATTGCTGGCGCGAAGGGATATCTGATTAAAAATTTATCGATCAATCAGCTATTCACGTCAATTCGATCGCTTGAAAAGGGGGAATGGGCACTTTCGAGAGCGATGACGGGTAAAGTCTTAGATGAATTTACTCGCATGGCTGCTACGATGGATCAAGAGGATGCAACACCGCATAACCTGACGGCCAGAGAGACTGAAGTCCTGGCGAAAGTTGGCGATGGAATGGATAACCAGCAAATAGGCGAGGAATTGGAAATCTCCGAAAATACGGTTAGAGTCCACATTCATAATATTTTCGAGAAATTGAACTTGCGCAGCCGCAATGAGGCGATCAACTTTGCCAGGCGAACGAAATTATCTAGTCACTATTGAATGCATGTGCATTAGGAGCACTGTATCGCACCAACCGCAGATCCTGGAGGTTCTCTCCGGGATCTTCTGTTATCAACAGAATCTTCTGCCGCTTATGCCTGACACAGCAAGATTTTGGCAGACTTAAAAATAAGTCGGATTTCCATGCTTACGAGGGGCCGTGCTGATGATCGCTCTTTGGGAAACGCTATAAGGTTCCCAGAATTCTATAAATATCCTTGCCTTGGATTGTTCTGTTTAGAGTAGATATTCATTTCAGATATAGGAATTATGAAAGATAGACCGTTTATAGTACTTGAGTTTAAAAATAATTATGGCTTTCCAAACATGAATTTTGTAGAATAAACTCACGAAAATGTTTGGAAGGTGAGTGAAAGTGTGAAGCGAATCCTCATTGTCATTCAAAACCAATTATTGGCCACCAGTATCAAGAATCTATTGGTGCCAAATGAGGGCTTCATCATTCAATGCGCTTCTGAAGAAAATGTCTCAGATATCAATGCCCGGATTGCGATTGAAAGACCTGATGTGCTGATCCTGGATGATTCGCAGACTGGCCAGGAGATCTCAAAAATTTTCTTGATGGAGAACAACTGTCCTGATGTCAGGATCATCATCGCTAATGTCGATGATAATCATTTGAAAATTTACGAAAGGTTTCATTTTCAATTATCAAGATCTGCGGATTTTGTTGATGCAATCAGGTGGGATATTTCCTCTCTATTTAGAGAAACGCAGCCATAAGGCTTTTGCTACCTGGCGGTGATCCAGGCTGCCTGGATGTTTTCTTCAAGCTCAACACTCATTTTGCCGCCTGATATGTTGTTGGAAAATTGAATAAATACGCATGATGTAGTTAAGCGAATGTTGTTTAGATGCCTGGATAGCTTCCTGTAAACGGTATATTTACCGCAATTTTACGAGGCCTTAATCATACTTGACTTACAATTTATATATAATCTAAATAGCGGATTATTTATGGGGAAGTTAAAAGTAGGTTCCCTAAATTGGGCTTTAAGCACAGGGAATTCATGTTGGCCCTCGGATTATTTCTGGCAGGGTTAAGCAACTGCACTGTTTGGCAAAACATGCAATCATCAAGCGTTCAATTGGAAACAAATTATGATCACCCAAGAAAAACGCCATGGTGAACAAGATGTCGTCTCACCGGTGGTAGAAATACCAAAACAATATCAAGTGCGTCTCCAAAATGCACTAAAAAATGGCATCAATCTCCGCACCAGACGCGCTGCTCAATGGCGTTTATTGACGGCCGGATTGCTATTTTGGGACGTGTCCGTGGCAGGCTTTGCTTACCGGTTGGCTTATTTCACCCGGTTCGATCTGGCAATTCCCTTTTTCGCCTCCGAAGCTCGCAGTGACATCATTTACTATCGCGGCCTGGTCGGTGTTTTTCTCTCGCTGATGATCGTGTTCTTTCTGGTGAAGGGACTGTACAGCCGTGAAAACATCTTGGGTGGTACCCGCGAGTACGCCTTGATATTTGATGCTGTCACGGTGTTAACGCTTTCCATCGTAACGTTTACCTTTCTCGTACCAGAATTTACGATTGCACGTGGCTGGCTGGTGATTTCCTGGTTCCTGGTATTTTTCTTCGTGGCGCTGGGAAGATTTGTGAGCAGGCGAATGGTCTATCTGCTGCGCGAACGTGGATACTACTTATCTCCTGCCATCATTGTTGGGGCGAATGATGAGGGCATCTCGTTAGCCAGTCAATTGAAGCATTGGAGAACATCGGGATTTCAAATATTAGGCTTTGTTGATAATAAGCTTCCGGCCAATGATACTGTTTTGCCGGAAATAACCTGTTTGGGAAATGTCCGTCAGCTTGAAGAAATTGTTCAAAGACTCGAAATCGAAGAAATCATTTTGGCAACGAGTTCTTTTTCCACTCGTGATCATATGGTGGACATTTTCCGCCAATATGGTGTCGATGGGCGAGCGAAAATTCGATTTTCGTCCGGTCTGTACGAAATCATGACGACCGGACTGACAGTCACAAACTTTGCTTATGTGCCTCTCGTTGGCGTGAATCCGGTTCGCCTGACTGGCATGGATCGGGTGCTGAAGGCTTTATTGGATTATGCGTTGGTCATCCCAGGATTAATCTTGGCGTCTCCAATTTACCTTTTGTTGGCAGTGCTGGTAAAACTGGATTCACCTGGACCAATCATTCATAGGCGCCAGGTAATGGGTGTGAATGGCAAAAAATTTAATGCGTTTAAGTTCCGTACGATGTATGTAAATGGCGATGAAATCTTAAGCCAATATCCCGAACTGGTAGCTGAACTTAATGAAACCCAGAAATTGAAAAACGATCCTCGGATAACAAGGATTGGAAAGTTTCTCCGAAAATTTAGCTTAGATGAAATCCCTCAAGCGCTGAATGTATTGTTTGGCCAGATGTCGCTGGTGGGACCGCGTATGATCTCGCCGCCGGAAATGGATAAATATGATCGCTGGGATATGAATTTGCTTACCGTGCGACCCGGGATAACCGGTTTATGGCAGGTGAGTGGTCGTTCTGACATTTCTTATGAAGAGCGGGTGCGGATTGATATGCAATACATCCGAAACTGGAGTATCTGGTTGGATATTCAGATTTTGATCCAGACGATTCCCGCAGTGATAAAGGGGCGGGGAGCTTATTGATGAATTGTCTGTGGTTATCCTCGGTGGTGTGTCAATTGGTCATCTGTTCAGGAATTAAACGAACATCAATAATCAGTCACGGAGACCATTGAGTCTATTTGTTCAATGGTACCGTAACCAATCACAAGAGATAGGACAGACATGATCATCGTTCAGGCACCACTCAGGGTAAGCCTTTTTGGCGGAGGCACGGATTTTTCCACTTTTTATAACGCAGAAGGTGGATGTGTCCTTTCTACGACGATAGACAAATATATTTTCGTAACCATTAAGCGACGTTTCGATCAAAAATTGCGGATTGGCTATACCAATTCTGAAATTGTTGATACCGTGGATGAGATCAAACACGAACTGATCCGTGAGGCGCTCCGATTGACCGGGATCAAAAGTGGAGTCGAGATTATTACGATGGGAGATATCCCCGCTGGCTCCGGGTTGGGTTCTTCCAGCACGGTGACGGTTGGCGCTTTGCACGCCATGTATTCATACCTCGGTGAGCAAGTTTCCATGGATGAGTTGGCTCGCCTGGCATGTAAGATCGAAATCGATATTTTAGGTAAGCCAATCGGTGTGCAGGATCAGTATATAGCCGCCTATGGAGGCCTTCGTTTTATAGAATTCTCCCCGGGAGATCAAATCAAGTGTAACAAAATCGCCCTTGACCCCGTTTTATTAAAAAGACTGAATGAAAGATTGATCATTTTTTATACTGGGATCACTCGGAAAGCTGAGACTATTCTTGCTGAGCAAGAAACGAATATTAAAATTCATATGTCGGTTCTCCGCGGAATTAAATCAATCGCAGAAACAGCCCGAGATGAATTGTGCGCTGGGAATATCGATGCCGTCGGATATCTCTTGGATGAAAGTTGGCATTTGAAAAAGCAATTAGCCAGTAAGGTAAGCAACGGCTCGATTGACACACTTTACGAAACAGCTCGTCGCGCAGGGGCATTGGGAGGCAAGATCACCGGTGCCGGGGGAGGCGGATTTCTGTTGCTTTACTGCCCGCTTGAAAAGCTTGATGAAGTACGGAGTGCTTTAAAGGACTTGCACGAATTACCTTTCCAACTCGAGAAGAGTGGAACCAAAGTGATATTTGACTATCGCCGGTAAATCCATCAATCTGAAGGATTTATTTTTAGGGGGGATCGCACAGGAGGATTGAACAGTATGGACGAGATCACGACCTACATCTTAAGTCTTCAAAAGACTTTGGATAAGCTTCCACAAGATAAAATCGCTGAGGTGATCGATATTTTAGAGCAAGCCCGCTTGGAGGATCGCCAGGTATTCATAATGGGAAATGGTGGGAGCGCCGCAACGGCTTCACATTTTGTGTGTGACCTTGCCAAAAACACGCGCAAGAAAGGTTGGCCTTTGTTCCGGGTCATTGGGCTTACGGACAACATGCCGATCTTTTCGGCATACGCCAATGACGAGGGATATGAGAACGTTTTTGTTCAGCAATTAGCCAGCCTGGTGCGCCCTCATGATGTGGTCATCGGTATTTCGACCAGCGGCAATTCCGAGAATGTGATCAGAGCCATTGAACTGGCGAATAGGGTGAACGCGATCACGATCGGTTTTACTGGATATCAAGGCGGTAAGCTAGGCCCTTTGGTTGGGATTAATGTGTTGGTTCCCAGTGATTCGATCGAGCAGCTTGAAGATATCCATCTGATGCTGGAGCATCTGATTTGCAAAGCATTGAAGGATCGATTGCAAGTTGAATATAAACTATCTGATTTTGCGACTGCCGGGTTCGAGGATGAACAGAAAGCGATCCAGGCATCCTTCCCTGAACTGGTACCTGTGAACTCGCCTTCGAAATAATGGCAATGGTTCACGCCATTATCCGGAAAGGTTAATCCAATCCGTGAAAAAAGAGCTTGATCGTCCGGATGCAATTGATGAACACTGGAAACAGATCATGGCTCTGATTATCAGGGAACTAAACGCTGATAGCGCCAGCATGATGTTGTTGGATGACCGGGGAGAAATCTATCAAGGTATTTTGGCGAATAATGGCAAAGTCTTGTTGATGGATATCAAGTCCGTCGCAGATACAGTGGACCGCGGCCTGGCGGGGTGGGTGAAGCGCAATCAGGCAGCAGCATTGGTTCGCAGCACCCAGGCGGACGCACGTTGGTTGAATTGGGCCTGGGACAATCGCAAGGGCTTTTCACGCTCAGCGATCAGTGTCCCCATGATGGGAGAAGATCATTTGCTCGGTATTATCACTTTGGTCCACGCTGAAGAGGGTTGGTTTAATGCCGATGACCTGGCCTTGCTGACGGCAGTAACCCGGATCATCTCCTTGAATATTCCCCAACCCATTCAATCGGGATTGGATTGATCCATTGGAGTTTCGTCAAGGCACATTGTCAGGCAGCCATTCATTCATATGTCTGACTGCGTGTCCGAGTGATTGATAAATGTCGAAAGAGTGCAAATCCGGTTTTGGCTGGGTTCGAAGCTGGTTCCGGCCACGCCCTGTCAGTACGAGAATGGTTTTCGCGACCCCCGCATTCTGCCCCGCCTCGATATCCGTGATTGCATCGCCAATCATTACAGATCTTTTCAAATCGATGGATAGAGTTTCGGCTGCTTCAAGCAAAAGACCAGGTTTCGGTTTTCGGCATGAGCACAAATCATCAGGCTGGTGAGGACACATGAATACGCCATCGATACGCCCGCCTGATTTGTTTATCTCAGCAATGATTCGCTGATTGATGACGTCAGCCGTTTCGATTGAGATTAGGCCTCTCCCAATGGCTGATTGGTTGGTTATCAGAACGATTTTATAAGGTGTCGCGCTTAGTGTGGAAATGGCGTCGAGAGAACTTTTATAGAACAGTACATGTGACCATTTTCTTACATATGAACTTCGGTTCTTAATCAGGACGCCATCTCGATCTAGAAATATGGCTGGTTTCATAGAACAATTATAACGAATCCTGTTGGCATCTTGCTCAGGTCTTTGGCAAATCCGTGGTGGTACCTCCCCTTACAGGATTTCCAGGAGCGTAGGTTTACAGCCGGATTCGTCGATTGGAACGGCATAGAAAATGCATATCCCTGTTTACAGGTTATTTCGTCGGATATGCTCAATAGACTCTTTGTTGTGACGATTGTATGTCGCAAGGGCGGAGCGCGCCAGTTGGTCGTGCATCTCACAAAATGGATACATCTCAAGAAATGGCAATCAAGCCGAAGCCAGGTAATACCAAAGGCTCAACTTTTGATCAATTGCGACTCTTCCTGGGTCGTCAGGCTTCCAGCCCGGGCCGTTATATACTCGAGCAGATTTTCTTCGGCCTGTTTGGATGGATGCCGACCATTCTTGGTATCGGTTTGCGTGGTTTATTCTACCGTTTCATCTTGAAAATGGACGGATGGGCGGCAATAGAAAATGGTGTACGTTTACGTTTTGCCGATCGCATCCACCTCCATCATGGTGTTTATCTGGATCAATCGACTTATCTTCATGCTTGCCCAAATGGGATTGAGATTGGTGAAAATACGATCGTGATGCATGGCGCGGTTCTCCACGTTTACAATTTTCGGGATCTTCCCGACGCGGGTATCCGGATTGGCCGGGAGAGTTTGATCGGTGAGTATAGTGTCATTCGCGGGCAGGGTGGCGTCGTGATTGGGGATCGAGTTTATACCTCGCCATTCACGCAGATCATTGCCGTCAATCATGTATTCTCCGACGTCGATAAACCTTTCATCCAGCAGGGGATCACAGCAGAAGGTATCGTTATTGAGGACGATGTCTGGCTTGGGGCTGGTTGCATCGTCACAGATGGAGTTCATATCGGTAAGGGTGCGGTTGTGGCTGCAGGGGCCGTTGTCACAGCCGATGTGCCGCCTCATGTCGTTGTTGCGGGTGTACCTGCGAAGGTCATCCGCACGATTGGCGAGCAGCCTCCACAGACCATGTCGAAGAAAATATATTATTAAAGGAATTGCCCATGACAACTTTGTCAGTCGTCATTCCAGCATACAATGAAGAACAAGGCATTGCTGAAATCATGCAGCGTGTGCTTGCTGTTCGCGGGGACCTGGAAAACACAAACAACTTGAATTTAGAACTGCTGGTCGTCGATGACGGCTCACATGATAAGACTGTGGAGATTGCCAGCCAGATTGCCTCAACGAATGACGGTGTTCGGGTAATTCAGCATGAGAAGAATCGCGGTTATGGCGCCGCTTTGAAGACCGGTTTCTGTAATGCCTCCGGGGAGTGGATCGGCTTTTTAGACGCCGATGGCACCTATCCCCCAGAATTTTTCCCAAAATTATGCACCGTAGCTGCCGATGGACATGACCTGGTGATTGGTTCAAGGATGGCTGGTGAAAAAAGCGAGATGCCTGCCGTAAGGAAATTGGGAAATCGCATCTTTGCCAGTTGGATTAACTTGCTGGGGCGCAGTAAGATTACCGACAGCGCCAGTGGCATGCGCGTATTTAAACGTGAGATTCTGGAGCAGGTCTATCCTTTACCCGACGGTTTAAACTTAACCCCGATTATGTCAACCAGGGCCATCCACGAAGGCATCAAAATGACGGAGGTCCCCATCCCATACAGCGAGCGCCTGGGTAGATCCAAGTTGAGTGCAGTCCGAGATGGTTCAGTCTATCTGCAAACGATTACCTGGACTGTTTTGACCTATAACCCCGTGCGAGTCTTAGGCCTGATCGGGCTGGGTGGGATCGCTGCAGCTGGATTGGTTGGCCTGGGTTTAGTGCTCGCCCGGTTGCGTGGCGTCACGACGCTACCACCCTGGGGCGTTGCCTTGCTGTTTCTGGCTTTAGTGTCTGCAGTTGCCGGCGCCAGTATCTTTGCTCTTGGAGCGACCTTTAACTATCTGGTGTCTTTGTTTTACAACCGGCCAATTCGGCAAGGTTTATTCGGCAAACCAATTCTGAAAACGCCAATTGAACATTCGTTTGGCTGGATCGGGGCGGCTCTGTTGGTGAGCGGCGGATTGATTGGCGTCCTGACGATATTTTTGGGAATAAGCGGCTGGGAGATTGAACGACTGTGGTTATACTTGTTAGGCAGCGCTATGCTCATCCTGACAGGTATTCAGCTGGTGATTTATTGGATATTAATGCGTGCTCTGGCGGAACTGAGCCAAAGAGAGTTGATTGTCCGCCAGGATTTAACTGTTGGATAAATCGTTCGACAATGTCACATTAAAAAGGATACCCAAATTTTGATGCGTGTGGCGGGCGGCTGCCGCCCACGCATCAAATTTGGGAGATTTCTTCGAATGTGACATTGTCAAGATAGTCCATTATTAATGGAAGGAAGTAAAGGTAGTCATGGATATAAAATCAATCAATAAAGGGGCGAGATTAATACCTAAGGTATTAAACGCTAATTTCCCCAATGCCGATGACATTGTTTGGGAAGGGTCATTATTAGGCTCCCGCCGTTCAAAAGATGCGGTGGATGTATTATTGGTTAATCCGCCTACACCGGATGGCGACTTATGGATCCGGACCCAGCATCGAGTAGGCCGTCGAACCCGCGAAAATATGGTCTGGCCGCAGGTTTCGCTTGCTCAAATGTCGGCCTTATTACACCCGGTGTATCGTGTAAAGGTGATCGATGCTAATGCGGAAAGAATGAGCTGGCCCGAGTTCACCGAGCAATTGAACAAGTATCAGCCCAAATATTACCTGACCCAGGTAACTGCCCCCACCTTGGAGAATGATATGTATGGGTGCTTTTTGGCCCGAGCACGCGGTGCTAAAACCATCGCGTTTGGGACCCATGTCACCCCGATCCCACGTGAGACCCTGCGAACGTATCCCGCGCTGGATTTTGCCCTGGTTGGTGAACCGGACTTGACCTTGCGAGATTTGATCGACCAGCTTGAAGATAAGAACGCCGAGCGATCTCCAGAGATTCAGAATCTCTTTGCAGAACATGATGCAGATTACACGCCTGCCCGTGATGCTGACGGGAATCTGGATATGCATAAAATCAAGGGCCTGGCCTGGAGAAACGGCGATGAGATCGTTTTGAATTTCCCCCGCCCCTTTATACAGGATTTGAACGATCTTCCCATTCCGATGCACGAGCTGCTGCCTTTGCAGAAGTATCGTATGCCGCTCATCAAGGGGCCGTTTACCTTTATTGTGACCAGCCGAGGCTGCCCGGCCGGGTGCACTTACTGTATCAAGCACGTCAGCTATCAATACAGCACCCGTCTGCGTTCTCCTGAACTGATTATGCAGGAGTTGTGGCGCTTGAAGGAATTGGGCATCAACAACATCCATATGTACGCTGACCTGTTCACCGTCAATCGCGACCAGGTGATGGAACTTTGCCAGCGGATGATCGATGAAAAAATCAACATCAAGTGGATGTGCAACAGTCGGGTTGATTTTGTCGATGAAGAGATGCTTTCGATGATGGGCAAAGCCGGCAATTGGATGATTTCCTGGGGAATTGAAAGCGCCAATGAGCAGATTCTAAAGCACGCTCACAAAGGGGCAAATCCCGAGAAGGCCAAACAGGCGTTGACCTGGGCGCGACAGGCCGGTATTATGAATTGGGGTTATTTCATCATTGGCCTGCCCGGTGAAACCGAGGATACGATCCGCCAGACGATCGCTTTCGCTAAAAAATTGCCGCTCGATATCGCACTATTCCACGTTGCAGCGCCATACCCTGGTACGCCGTTCTTCTTTGAAGTTGTGAAAAATGGTTGGTTCCGTCCCGACACTCGTTGGGAACAGGTGGATATGGATAAAGGCACCGTTCTGGATTATCCCAACCTATCGGCTGAACGCTTACTGTACTGGCAAAAACGAGCTTTCCGCGAATGGGCTTTCCGCCCTGGCCCGATGCTGACCTACTTGAAGATGCTGCTTTCGGATTGGTCCACGGTGAAATCAGCGTTGAGTGTTGGTTTGCAACATCTCAACTGGTCCACCTTCGATTCGGGTGCTCCCAGCGCGGTCAACGTTCCCCAACGCTCGAACATGGGGAGCGGTCATTAAGTTCGTTCGCTATGAAATAACCCATTCCAGTTAATGGAGATCATTGAGCGACCAATCGTTATAAAAATAAGAGGGTTCCATTATCCGCTTTATCATTAGAGGCGCGGTCTGTTTGTTTGTTATTACGGCAGCTGTGGGACTTTGGGCTTCCTACCAGCCAGCCTATGCTTTCAGACTTTTTCTCGCGATCCTCTTTAGTGGAATCGTCTTTTTCTATATCGGTAGTCGAGCCACGGACTGGATTTGGATCGTTCCTCCCATCCTGAGCGCCCTCGGGCTCGTTCTGATTGTATTTTTCCTGTTGACTCAGGATTGGCATCAATTCAAAGCGGATATTGAATTGATCGACCGAGTGGGTGCCTGGTGGATGTCCGTCCGCCCGGGATTGGCTTTAAACCCGCCTCACCAGAATATGGTGGCGGGCGTGCTCAGCCTGATCCTTCCCTTCGATATCGTCTGGTTTTTGCGAGAACGGTTAAGAGGAAATCGGGTAATCCTGATCTGGATTGGCGCGGTGAGCACTTTCATGGCGTTCGGGCTCTGGCTGACCAGCTCCCGGGGCGCCTGGATCAGTTTGGCTTTGGGGATCATCCTGTCTGCTGGGATTTATCTGATCCCTTTCTTGCCGAAACTGCGTTGGCTGAATAAAAATGTTGTTTTCGGTTTCATCGTTCTGGCATTGATCGCCGGGGCAGCAATCTCATATCGCGCGTATCCAAACTATGGCAAGCATTCAGGCGTTACCCACCAATGTTAACGGCCTGGATAGCCGGATGACTCTCTATCGAAACGCCTTTCAGCTTGCGAAAGGCAACTGGCTGTTAGGGGGAGGATTAGGTTCGTTTGCAGGCCTGTATTCCAGCTATATCCTGATACTCCCCGTACTGATTTTTTATTACAGCCACAACCTTTACTTAGACGTATTAATCGAGCAGGGGATCGTTGGTCTGGCAGCCTGGCTGGTTATTCTGGCTGGCTCGATCTTGATCGGTGTCAGGTTTCTGACTGCAAAAAAAAGCCACGATGAGGACAGGTTGTTGGCTGCAGGGTTATTGGCCAGCTTGCTTGTCTTAGCCGTGCATGGTTTGATCGACAATCCTTTATACGCGGCCTGGGGGAGACCGTTTCTGTTTGTTCTTCCCGGTATGGCTTATGCTTTCACTGGTAAAAATGAATTTGTTCTGAATTCAGCCCCTATCAAAATTCCGGCGAACAAGGTCTTTGCGGTCGTTTCAGTTGTTATTCTGGTGTGCATCGGTATCTACCACCGGCCATTGAGATCTGCCTGGAATGCTAATATTGGCTCCATTCTGATGGCAAAAATTCAATTAGCCGATTGGCCTTCTGGAAAGTGGACTGAGAGATCAACGGCTGCACTGATCGTTCCAGCCGAAAAGTACTTTAATCGCGCCTTAGATTTACAGACAACCAATCTAACGGCCAATTATCGATTGGGCCTGGTAGCATATTATCGTCAGGATTTCTTAAGCGCAGAGCAGTATCTTTCTAAAGCTTATCAACTGGATGAACAGCACCGCGGTATCCAAAAAACATTGGGATACACCTACGTGTGGCAGGGCGAGTTTGATAAGGCATCTGCTTTGCTCGAGGCAATTCCAGAAGCCGGTGATGAATTAGATGTTTATACCTGGTATTGGTCAATCCGAAATAGGAACGATCTCGTGGAAAATGCCAAAACGGAGATTTCCCTTATTAACCAGGGGAATGATACCCAATCGGGGCAGAATTGAGTTCTGATTATCAGGAAAAAACTGGTTGTTAGCGGGTTTACAATCGTGACTTTGGGAATTTCTTGGTTGGTAGCCGAGATTTGTGTATCCCCCAAATATAGCGAAACGACAGAGACGTCGGCAAATCTTAGGGTTGGTTTATTCGTTTATTAGAGAATTCGTAACGACTCAGCCCAGGTAAAAAGAGTTGGAGAAAAGGGTGTGCGCGGGGGGCGTACGCCCCCCCGCGCACACCCTTTTCTCCCAAATTTCTCAATGAGGCCGAATTGATACGAGAATTCTTTATTTAGAGGTGCTCATGTTCATGGTCATTTAATTATCAGGATCGGACAACAATTTGGTGGGCGAAAATTATATATTTGGGAAAATCATGATAAAAGCATCGAAAGGTATTTTTAAAATGGACTAATTTTCATACTGTCGCAGTAATCAGCATTGTTCTTTGTGCTCTGTTATTGCGGATATGGAGCCTCGATTTCGGCCTCCCTTATCGATACCATATTGACGAACCACCTCAAGTACTGGCAGCATTGGAGTTGGGCCGTGGAAATTTGGCGATCACCTACCCTCCAATGAGCCCGAATCTTCATCAAATTATCTTGCTGAGCATTTATGGTTTGTTATTTATTGTTTTGCGAATTTTTGGTGTGCTAAACTCGCCATGGGAATTGGCGATGCTTTATCAGTCTGATCCTACAGTTTTTTATATCATTGCCAGGGGAGTTAGTGTACTCAGCAGCATTGCCGGGTTGGTCGTTTTTTATTTTCTGGTCAAACGAATTCGAAACAAACAGATTGCACTGCTGTCCATCTTATTCCTGGCAGTCAATTTTTTAGATGTCCGGCATGCTCATTTTGGAAAATTGTACCCATTACTAACGTTGTTAAATATTGGGTTGCATATATCTCGCAGTCTTGTACGTTCAGGAGAATAAGAAAAGATATTTGATCCTATCAGGATTATTATCCGGGATGGCTATTGGTTTGCGCTATTCAGTCTTATCGATTGCGTTGGTACCGGTCATAGCTGTTCTCCTGGTTGATAAAAAAGGCTCTATTGCACAAAGAAACCAACGATCCATCGTTAAGTATATCGATAACAACATATTTCATCTGGTTTGGGCAATCCCTGTTGGCGTTTTAATTGGTGCCCCCTCTTTACTGGTTAACACAAAAGAAATACTCAGCAATATTGGAGTTTGGGCAGGTCATGCTATATCTTCTCGCGGATATGAAGGTTTTCAGGATGTGGACCTACCCAGCTGGCAATTTTATGCCCAGCTACTTGAAATTGGTTGGGGGCTACCCCTGCTGATTTTGGTTACTTTGGGAATTGCGAATGGTTTCTCCAAATTCAAGCGCAAAGACATTATCATTTTTATTTTCCCGGCTGTTTATTTCGTACTGTTATTATTAGCTCCCGCGGCGTCATCAGCCTTTGCTCGATACCTTGTCCCCCTTCTTCCTTTTCTGGCTTTGTTAATAGCTGAAGGGACAATGGCCCTGATAAGGCGTTTATCGTTCATTAAGTATGAACGGCCCAAATACCTCATTACATTTCTGATCGTAATCTTCCTGATAGCAATCCCATTAGTGCGAGTATTTCGGTTAAATTATTTATGGTCGATCACAGATACCAGGACGATTGCCAAAGAATGGATCGAATTACATATTCCCGAAGGCGCCAGATTAGCGCAGCAATGGAATGGCCCACCACTTTCCTCAGTATCTGATCCGGAAGCGTATTCGAAACGCAACTTTGATATAACTTTAATAGACCCCTTTGATCCCTCACCGGAATATTATTCAATTGAGTATTACAAAGAAAATGATTTTGATTATTTTAATTTTGAGCAGTTACATCTATAATCTAAAAAGAATAGACCCTATTGAAAATGATATGAGGGAAACGTTTTATTCATCATTAGATGAAACTGCTGAAAAAGTTATCGAATTTAAACCTTACTCAGGCGATCAAGCACCAAAAATCCTCTTCGAACAAGTTTGGAGCCCGATCATCGATCTGTTCAAATATGAACGCCCAGGGCCAACCATTAAAATATATAAGATCGGGTAAATGGATTTTGAAATCCTCACCTCAAATGACAACAGAATTCTATCGACAGGTAATCAAGTGATCCGAATATGAAGATGAGAGTGTCTAAAATAGCATTTTTCTCTTGGGGAATGCTTGCGACAATCCTTGCCGTTTTATTGTTCATGCAGAGTGGCACTGTCCTCAATGTCAAAGCACAAGCCACAAGCAATACCTGGACAAAGCCTATCAATTTGTCAAACTCTGGATCCTCTACCGATCCAGCTATTGTCGTTGATGCGGATGGTGTTATCCACGTGATCTGGTACGATGAATTCGATGGCTATAAATATGTGGAATCATCGGATTCTGTAAACTGGAGCGAACCTGTTTCAGTCAATTTCCCTTTCCAGGATTTTCGACCGCGCTTAATAGCGGATGCCAATCGATTTCGTCTACGCCTTTTGGCAGGATAACGCCGGGGCATTGTATTCGAGCCGGGTGCCAAACAGTGAATTCGGGAACGGCGCGGCATGGGATGGATCGTTGCTGTTAGCCCAGGCTGCTCTGGCGTATGACACTGCGCTGGGAAATGATGGCACCCTTCATCTGGCTTACTTACGGCCGTTGGATACAACCGACTCGCCTGCCGGGGTCTATTATCGTCAAATTCCTGACCAGGGCAGTTGGTCCGCAAGCCGTTCGATCCAAACCTCTCTGTATTTGAGAGGGGTAGCCGTAGCCGATGCACATATCCGAATTGCCAGTGGTGTGGTCGCCGAATCTGGCTCGGTTTATGTGACCTGGGATGAACGACCTTTGCGGAAAGTTTATTTAGTCAGGTCTCTCGACGGTGGTCAAAACTGGGATGATCCGTTGCAAGTGGACCAGCCCAGCGTCGAATTTGGATTCTCCACCCCTTTCGATCTGGATGTCGATGTGTGGAATGGTAGCGTCATACTTATCTGGAAAACCGGTGAATCACAAAGTGCCTGTTCACATCATTACCAGGTTTCCACAGATGATGGTGATACCTGGAGCCCCAAAAAGCAAGTGTTCGATGGCACCTTTGGATGTTCTACCCAAAATGTCTTTTTATCCAATCGACCGGACATTTTGATCTGGATGGCCAATATCAATGGTCAGAGCACTTTCCTGGCCTGGAATGGTGAGCAGTGGAGCGATCCACAAGTACAAACGGATCTGGCTTCTATTGAAAATCCGGTCACCTATGAGTACGTTAGTCTGAATTGTTTGCAGCTTGTCGAGCAACCTGAACCGGATCGAGTTTATGCAGTCGGATGTGAACAAGGTCAAAATGGCGACATCTGGTTCATGTCTCGTCCGATTGGAGCTTTGAGCGATTGGTTCAAATCGGCTGAGGCCTGGAGCAATCCTGAAAAATTGTTTGATGTTTCACCTAAAATGGGATCGCTCAACATGCTCGCGGATCAAAACGGGAATTTTCACGCTTTTTGGCCCCAGCCTGTCGATGAAAATGTACCTTCCTCAGGCAGTTCCGTATACTATTCGCAATGGGATGGCGTCAAATGGACCACACCGGTAGGCATCCTGGCGTCGCCGGATGGGAAAGCAGCCAATCCTTCGGTTGCGATCAATCGGGATGGACGTCTTCTGGTTGCGTGGAGTGCAGGACCGATCGGTGAGTTGTATTTTAGTTGGGCGCAAGCAGAACGTGCTTACAGTCCGAGTGAATGGTCGGAGCCCGTCAGTCTACCTGTCCCCAGTTCAGCCGCCAGTTCTCCGGACCTGGTTCTATCAGCTTCTGGTGAGATTTTTGTTGCCTATGCCATTCCCCTCAATGAGTCTCGGGGAATATATATTGTTTCCTCGATGGATGATGGGGCCACCTGGTCCGAGCCCGAACAAGTATTCGATGCTTCTCTGGCAGGTTGGGATATGGTTCAATCCCCACATTTGCTACTAACCGGGAATGGCGAACGGCATATGTTGTGGAAACAACAATCGTTTCCAGGCGACACCGATTTACAGGTTTTGTTTTATACGCATTACTCAGACAGCGCCAGTTCGGAACAGCATCTCGGTTTGTCTAAAGGCTGGTCTGCTCTGCAGCAAGTGGATGAAGGCCAGATTTTCTGGAGCCGACTGGTAGCTCTTACCGATGGTGGGTTGTACCGCCTGTGGTTTAATCGAGCGGCTCAAAATAATAGCATTTACCAACAATACTCCGGCGACGATGGTAGTTCCTGGATGCCCGCTAATATCCTGGGCGATTTCAGCGATACGATCGATGCACTTAATAGTTACGTAGATCTGACCGGCCAATTCCATCTCGTTCAGGCCATAAACAACAGCCAGCAAGAGCAGCTCCGGTATTGGTCAGGCGCCGGCGAGCGCCTTGTGCAAAAGGATGAAACCTCATTGGCCTCTGTTGATCCACAAGCATCCATCGTTGCGATGGCGGCAGCGATTAATCCTTCTGGACGCCTGCAGGTGATGTTTGGGGTCAATGGGAAAAATCAAGCCGACGAGACGTTTTCTTATCTTGTTGGGTTGCATCGGACGATCGAGCAGGCTGCAACCGTTGAGGCTACCGCGTCAGCAACAACCCAGCCTCAATCCCCAACGCCTTCTACGGATGTTATCGCGCCGCAGGTTACTTCAACCGAAGTTCCCCCTACGCCGCAGCCTACTGCAATCCCGGACCTGGCTGATTTACCTATTTCGAGCAGTGGGCCACTTCCCGGGAATCTTACCGGAACAGTGATTTTCAGCGCTGTGGTTGCGGGTGGTTTGTTGGTCATCCTGTTATTGATCCAAACGAATCCGATTAAGAAAATATTTCAATCTCTAGGGAAAAATGGGAAAACAAAGCAATAATTCTATGTCGAAATTTCGCCAATGGTCGCTTTTTAAAAAAGTTTTGGTTGGAAGTTCAGCCGCCGTTCTACTGGCGATAGGTTTGCTGCTGGCTTACCGCATGATCAGCGGTCGTAGTCTGGGGTTGAAGAGTTTCGCAATCAATTCGATCCGATCGGCGGCAGATCATGTTTTTGCACTCACCAGGCGCCAAACGGTCGTGGCAAATAACCAGGGTAACTTTTCGAATATTATTTTTTTACACCATTCAGTGGGTCAAAACCTGATCGCTCAGGGGAATGTTCGGCAGTTATTTACCCAGGCAGGCTATGATTTCTGGGATCATGACTACAACCACCTGGGTTTGACTTCTCCCGGTGGCGCCCCAGCTGGATACAGTTACAATATCCCGAACGATAACACCGATCCAGATGGTTTAGCCAGGCTTTTCCAACAGCCGGTATATTCTTTACCAGTCAATGCCTTGAGTAGTTTGCTTCAGCATGAAGTGATCATCATCAAGTCATGTTATCCAAACAGTGATATCCGTTCAGAAGAGGATCTTGAAACCAGAAAACAATGGTACCTTACGATCCGAGATACGATGGACCTCCATCCTGACAAGATATTTATTATCATGACTCAGCCGCCTCTGGATCCTTCCGAAACCAATGCGGAAATTGCTATCCGGGCTCGTTCGATTGCAAGCTGGCTGGTTTCTGATGAATTTCTGGCGGGGCATTCGAATGTGTTTACCTTTGACTTTTTTGATCTGCTGGCTGAAAGCGATCAGGATGGGCTGCACGCCAACATGCTTAGAATGGAATACCAGCGGGGGAACGATTCACATCCCAACCAGTATGCAAATCAAACAATCGGACCGATTTTTGTAGATTTTGTGATCGATTCCATTGCGACTTTCCAAGATTGAGTGAAATCTTAATTTTTCGAATCTAATCACACTCATTGAAAAATATGGGTTAAAAGGGTGTGCGTGGGGGCGTACGTCCCCACGCACACCCTTTTAGCCAACTATTCTTGCCTGGGCTGAGCAGTTACGATTTTCTTTATGTCTGGAGCCGCTGCTTAGGACAGGCTACCTGAATTGATTGCAAATAGCCCTGGGGTTGATGAATACTTTACATAAGGGATCTAATCGGTAAGGAGGCAAACATGAAAAAAATTTCCCGTCGCCAATTCTTGAGATTTGGGGCAGCCGCAGCGGGGGGGGCCTTGATGGCCTGTGCGCGATTGGCAAATGAACCCTGGTCGCAGGCGCTGGCAGACGCGTTGGATACGAAGGCATTCCTCCCGATCGTTGAGAATGGCTATCTTGCCCCGGCCAGTGCTCCGACGGCCTCCCCAACACCTCAGCCGACTGCTGTAACCCCTACTGTCACCCCGCCCTCAACCGGATCGATCATCGCTGACCATACCATCGTTGAGCAGTATCAAAACATCCCTCAATTCTATATCGATCAGATCAAGAAAATGTGGGTCGATATTCCCGGCGAATCGCATTCATATGCTTACCGCCGGGGCTGTGAGCTCCTGGAGGCTCAGGATAGCCGGTTTCAAGTCAATGTAACTGAAAGCGGTACCCCGGAAGGATATACCGACCAGCATATGCGCATCAGCCGGGCAACCAGGGGTGATATCAATCCCGCCAATGCAGACGCCTGGATTTACAGCTACGGAGAAGAGGATTGGTATACCAGCCCTCAAGCGATCCAACACACGAAAGATCATCTGACTTACTGCAATACCAACAATCTGGAGATTGCCGTCATGGGATTTGGCTGGTGCTGGGATATGACCTGGAAAAATGCCCCGGGCCTGGGGATCGACCCCGTTTTCCAGGTCCGGTGGGCTGGAAGCTCGGAAGGAGGCCCAGACGGGAGTAAACGATGGGGGTTAGATGCCGGCGATCTCGCCTTGACCGAAAATCATGTATGTATGGATACATATCTGGATGCAACCCTGCAGTACATGGCGCACTGCGCGGCGAACAGCTTCCCCACAAAAATATTTTTCACCACCGGACCGGTAGATAACGACTACAACAAGGGTGAAAGCGGCTACCAGAGATATATCAAGCACGAATATATTCGAAATTATGTCGCTGCGGCCAGCGAGCGGGTTTTATTGGATTACGCCGATATTCTGACCTGGAGCGATGCTGGCCAGCAAAACACCCTCACCTGGACCGATTACGGGGGCACCTTGCAAACTTTCCCCTTCATCCATGATGACAATATGTTGGATCTGGCTGGAAATTACGACCCTGTTGTCGGGCATATCGGTGAACGGGGGGCCTTGCGCCTGGCGAAAGCACTCTGGTGGTTGTTGGCCCGCCTGGCGGGATGGAGTGGTTAGGAGATAAAATTTTCTCTGGAGTTAAACGGGTTCAATCGAAATAAACCCAATACTTCTCTACAACAATACGACATTATTTCCAAGGAGATTCCGTATGCTTAGGCGGCTTTATATCCTAAACGGGTTGGGTATCTTTGGGGTGGTTTGCAATCATGCGGGTTTTATAGGTATCAGTGCGCTTTTTTGGACGGTGGATCGTTTCAGTAAAATCCCTATCTATCCGACTTTCGAACAAATTGGTTCCTGGTCCTATTATTTCTTACTGGTTATGCGGCAGTTGGCGGTTTTTTGTGTGCCCGCGTTTCTATTTTCAACCGGTTACTTTGTTGCCTATGCTGCCAGGGGCAACCAATCCCAATTAACCTGGAAGGTAACGATCAGGCGGACCGTTAATATTTTGATCCCCTATATGCTCTGGTCCCTTATCTGGTTCGCGTTTGATTTTTGGGGCGGCAGCGTCTATACTTTACCTGAGTATGCCAAACGATTAATCCTGGGGGCAGCTAATAACACATATTTTTACGTCATTGTCGTTGTTCAGCTTTATCTATTGTCCCCTTTCCTGGTTCCGTTCATTAAAAAATTTTGGAAAATTTCTCTTGTTGGGGCCACGGTAATTTTGTTGCTGTCATTGGGTTTGAGATATGAGAACACGTTTGGAGTAGAAGTGGTATCACCGATCAGGTATTTGTTCTCCTTATGGTTTATCTCAAATTGGTTGGTTTATTTTGTATTAGGTGTGGTTGTGAGCTTTCATCAAACAGAATTTACTCGTTGGATCTTAAAGTATAAATGGTGGTTGTTGGCAGCCACCGTGATGATGGGAGCGCTGTCTATCCTGGAAGCTGATCTCGGTTTTCGTTTTATCAAGGCGGACTGGATCGGCCCTCATACGGTCTCATCCGTTTTTTACGTTACTGCGTTTGTTCTAAGCTTTCTGGCTTTCCAAGACTTTAAGGTGCCTTTTACGAAGTTTTTCACTACATTAGGGCACGACATTTACGGGATTTACCTGACCCATTGGATAATTTTGGAAATTACTGCTTTGTTTTTGTTGGCGAATGCCCCATTTGTTTTTTCTAATCAAATCATACTTCAGGCAATCCTGATCCTGGTAGGTATTGCGATTCCAATTGCCATGATGAAGTTGACCTTAAAGACACCCATGCGCCGGTATTATCGTTACATGTTTGGTTGAGTCTAAATAACTCGTAAATCTGTCGCTAATATTGCTCTTAACAATGTTTAGAAGACACCTATCTATTTACAGCTTGACTATAATATTGATTTTTTCTGTTCTGGCTTTCCTTTGGTCAGATGTGGGCCAAAGTTATGCCCAAAGCAATTCGTCCTGGAGCCTGTACCAACGTTTCCAGGGTTACGTGATGATACTTTGCCGCCATATTTTGTAGTCGACCAATCTCAGACCATACATGCATTCATCAGCCAATGGGATGGCACTCGAAATCGGCAGTTAGCGATCGTTTATCGCCAATGGATACCTGATACGGGCTGGACAACTCCGGTCGATATTCTAATATCGCCGTTTTCTCAGGCACGTCTAACAGGGGTCTTATCTCGATCCAAATGGGATCGTGCACTTGATCTTATTTTGGGCAATGATTTGGGAGCTAACTTGTATTATGCATATGCGCCTCGTTGAGATGGCTGATTCGGCAACAGCCTGGTCTAAACCTGTATAATTACTGGAAAGGTGATCACGTTGTCCCCTGCAACTACGACCGGTAATGGGAAAAGCACCTTAATGAGTACATGTTTGATATTTCAACTTTTTGCTAGATGAAGATAAAAGTATGGTCAATAGAAACAAACCCAGCTTCAAAATTCAGGTTATCTTAATCCCGTTGATATTATTTTCCATCTTTATCGGCGTCAAACGCGGCGCTGCCCAAAGTGAATCGAGCTGGTCGACATTTCAACGGATTCCACTCTATTCGGATGACACACTACCTCCCTATCTGATTGCCGATCGGGACAATATTGTTCATGCATTTGCCAGCCAATGGGTAGGAAAAAATAACCCTCAGCTGGCTGTTGTGTATCGAAAGTGGATTCTGGGTACGGGTTGGACACCCCCAGTGGACATTCTGCTGTCTCCTTTTGCTCAGGCCCGCATCACGGGGGCCTACTTAGATCCGGAAGGAATTGTCCATCTGATATTCTGGGGCGGGGACGATACAGGGGCTAATATGTATTATTCGTATGCTAATCTGGTGGACGCTGGTTCAGCAACTGCCTGGTCGAAGCCACGGTTGATAGGTAGGCGAGCCATCACCCCCACATCGGCCGCACTTGCTGGTGATGGCAACGGTAATCTCTTTGTTGTCTACAATGGCAATCTTGAAGGAAACGGCTTATACGCTGCCGTTTCCCAGGATGCAGGGAAAACTTGGTCTGACCCCGAGACGATATTTTTGACATTTGACAATGGGTTAGTCCCGTTTGGCATCAGGTTGGCCATGGGTGAAACCGGTTTATTGCATGCAGCCTGGAATGTTGTTGATAGCCTCGGCCATAATCAGGCTGGCTTTTATGCCCATCTGGACATTGAACAAAAAACTTGGAGTGATCCAATAGAATTTGCCAAAGGGGTTGGTATTGATGCGGGTATGGGAATCAGGTACCCTGAAATAATTGAGCATCAAGGCGAAGTGATCATCATGTATAACAACGGCATCCCTCCTACAGGGGTTCCGCCTGGAGAGTGGTTTGTCCGCTCGAAAGATGGAGGAAAGACCTGGTCTCCTCAGATACGAGCTTTCCATCAACATGTAGGCAGGAATGGTGATATCTCATTTGTTGTTGATAGCAAAGGCAGCTTACATGTGCTATTCGGAAATCGTATTCCTATCACTGTAAATGGAGTATACGATGCGATTGGAGGAATTTGGCACAGCGAACTTTTGGGAAATTCTTGGAGTGAACCCGATGCAATTATTGCAATGACCCACGATGCAATACAAGCTTATACTTTGGAAAATCCGAATAACCCGGACTTTGCACCTTTCAATGCTCGTGCTGTGATCAGTCAGGGAAATGTGCTCCTGGTCACTTGGATGACGGATCCAGGTTTGCCAGGTAACGGCGTGTGGTATTCTTACAAGATATTGGACACACCAAAATTGGCAGTTACTGCCTTACCAACAGCAGGTGATACGCAGTCATCACTCATTTTGGGGACCACATCTCAGCCTGCTGAAACTCCAATTGTGGCTTCAGAAGCAATAGCAAGCGATTTTGATAAAACCAAACCCATTTCGATTAACAATTCATCAACCGCACTGTACCTGGGTATTATTCCAGTTGCCATTGTTATCGTATTTGCATTGATAGTCACTCAGCTTCCGAGATTTAAACACCTGTGATACGTTCGCAGGCATGGTGTTCAATTCCCACTGGTTAATCGATTACCAAATGCAGCTCTCAGAATCTTTATGGGGCACGGTTGTTTAGCATCAATGGCAAATAATAGTTCGTTGTTTCACATGCCTTATCAGTTGAAGTGCAGGGTGTTCCCCAGGTTACGGTCAAACTCGGCCGCCCCTGTACCTCTGACCAATCGGATGAACTGAAGTATTTGCCGGTATGATAATCTCCATCCGCTGAATATAATGCCAATCTGAGCGGTTCTCCATTCAGATAAGCCTGAGCGACTGCCCGGGTAACGTTCCAGGTATAGGTAGCCCATTGGGGAGTCGTCTTCGGAAACACCCAGGTCCCGGCTATATTTTCAATAGCGAGTGGGGCATTGTTCCAGGTTATAGCCGATTCAACCCAATCATTGCCAACAGTGAATACCTGAATGTAGGAATCTGGAGGCTACCATATACGCCTCCCCCCGCGTTTCCTGTCAGATACATGGTAAGTGTGGCATTGATGATCGTTTTGCCAGCCGGGATTGGATCGAGATGATATGTAACGTAATACTTAGAAAAACAAGGCCAGTCCGAAATGTCCCATTGATTTTGAATGTTTACCTGCGAATCACAGGCGTAATTGGCGCTTCCCCACCCATCCCAGTAATCCGGACCGTAATCAGCCCCGCAGTCGAAACTGCCTCCAACTGCAGCATCTTGAACCAGCGCTCCATTCAAACCGTTTTGAATTTTATCACTCCGCCGAATATAAAAGGTTTAATGGATAACTGGGTTGGCCGAAACGCAGCAGTCCCCAGGTTGATGGGTTCGTCAATAATACTGATTCTGGCCAACTGGTCTCTTTTACGTCAGGGTCGTTAAATCACCCCGGTCGTGTACGACAACAGACAGACCCCAGGTCGTACCCATCGCCGGGGGGCCGGATAGACCCAGGCTGGAGAATGGGATATAGTAGTTAACAACCCAGCCTTTATCATCTAAATTGTCGTTAAGAACGCCGTCACCTCGCCACCCGGTCGTGGCTGTAAAATCAACAGATGACTGGATCCAGGTTGCGCTATTTCCAGTATAGGCAGCCTGATAATTGCTGCGATCCTCGTACCAGTTTACCTCAGCGTCAAAACGATAAGATGTGTTGCTGATTGCAGAATTGAGGTCGCCTTGCGTGTCTACGTACAGGCTGACGGTATCCCATAGCGGCAATTCGGCTGGTGTAGGGGTCTTATCGTAGCGTAATTGGCGGTCGATGATGTGGGCGGTAATTTTGAGTTGGGTATCATCATATATCAAACGCACATCGGTGTAGTTTGAACTGCGATCGACCTGGCCGAACCAAAATACAGCTCGGGATGGGTACGGAGTTCCGGCAGGCCAGTAAGGAACGTTAACCTGCAGAACCGGTGGAGCACCGTTAGCTTCCACGGAAAGCATGGGCCAGAAAAATCCTGATAAAAGCATGGCCAGCATGATAGCTAGACTGATAATATCCCGGAAGAAGGTTGGTCTATGATCGTTGGTGGTACGTATTATCATGGTAGTTGCCTGTAAAAATTTGAAAATATGGGTGTCGGAGGTCAGTTCTTGGCATAATGATGAGCGTGGAGGGGACACTCTCCACGCTCATATCGAACAGTCGGGATCCGGTGTTGACCGGGTTTATGGGTATATCTGGCTGAAATTAGTGGTACCGAAAATGATCTGTGTCATCATTTGGGTGACAGAATAGCCCAATTCATTCTTAATCTGATCTTCCATGGGCCAGGGCCAAAGCGGTTGAGTGGTTATGACGCCGTCGATATAACGATAAGATAGCCGGGCTCCTTCACCATTCATAGACGTCATATTTCGTGGTCCGGTTGGATAATTGGGCCAATCAATGAAGATATTTTCAATCTTGCTGTTTGTTATACTCGTAAAATGATTTAAGTCTACCTGGAGCGCATCCGTTTGAATGCCACCAAAAACGCATGGCCAGGCTCCACAAGGATTATCAAGCCCGTTGTTGAAAAACGTTGCCCGATCGATGCGGTTGTTCCCTGTAGTAGGATACGAGCTATTCGGCCATGCTATGCCCAAACCAGCAGCCCCCCAGGCGAAGATATCCTGCCATAAATTGTCTTTGATCTCTGCATATCCTTCATAACATTAAAGCCGTCTCTTTGTCCCGGCCAGCCGAAATCTCTAACACATGTATATTCGGTTGGTTGGGGTCTCGTTGGACCCCAATCCATTGGCGTTCCATCGATCTCTCATGCCAGAGCGAATTGCCATAGTTCCGAGAATCTTGTTGCCATTGGAACGATTGTTCGTTTCCTTGAGCCGAGCAGAGAAATCTGCCAGGTTGGGTTCATACTGTAGGCAATCGAGTTTTCGATTGTATTATTACTTGCGTTGTAAATCTCGATCCCATCTCCCCAGGGCCAACAGTCATGCCATTCTCTGCCATCCCACTGGCGCCAGTCCGCAAAACAGCGTCGAATGGTATTGTGTTGTCCGATATGAACTAAAACCATTTTTCTTCCTGTCCCAGCGGCAATGCAATCTTCAATCAGGTTGTAGTCGCCGGACGAAATCGAGAATACATGAGAGTTAGTATCAGTGTTGGCATTATAGCCAGAAACTCGTTCAAAATATTATGATCACCTTTAATATCATATACCATCCCATTACTGTTTTTTGCAATGATACCCTCTATCACAAAATAGTTCCCGATTGGTCCAGGCCAGGTATCCCCTAGCTTCACTGGTAGCCTAACGTGTTCGCCGTCAATAATCACTTTGCCGTCGTTCTTAGCCCGAATAGTTATGGGCATCCCCGGCTGTCCATTGCGGACATTAGGATTTAACATTTCGTGGTAAACGCCATCCAATAACATTAAAGTATCGCCAGGGAATAGATACTTCCAAGCATGGTTAAAGGTCTGCCAAGCAGTAGATCAGAAGTGCCAGCTTGATAGTCACTGCCAGTTGGAGAAATATAGTATGTTACTGGATTGGTAGGCGGGCTGGTCGGTGATGTTAGACTGGGCTCATAACGTATTGCGGGTAGGTAGATATTGGCCGACCCTGATGCCATGGTCTTAGGGGTTGGTGTACCGGAATCGGCGTTGGCGATAAGCCCTGTATTTGCAAAGGTAAGGCTAAGGAACAGTAGAGCAAATAAAAATAAATTACTGATTGACGCCCCAAGTTTAACTTTTTTCATAATATTTCCTAACACGATAGATTTAATCGCTAAAACAGACTCTATAATTGTTCCTTTTCTAACAAAGATTTTACACGAAATTGCGGGTGGACACGATTAACTATGAGTTAAGAGATCGTTGCCTTTGATTATCATTCCTGAAAGTTTACCTGAAAGTTTATTTGGATACTATCATGGCATATGTGACCTGGAAAGACGATAGATATATTACAACCTGGGACCAGTTCGATGAGAACATACGCTTTAAGGGTGTCCCATTGTTGGAAAGATTAGGAGATTTTCCAGAACTCTATTTTGAATCACAGGTTGTCAAAGATCTGGTACTACCATGCTCGCTCGCTTGATTACTCAGAGTTTGGGTATGGCGAATTATTGGTTTGGCCCAGATGATGAATTAGACGCTGCATTAATTTTATCAGGGTATGTGAATTTGCAACCACAGGGGAGATATTGCTTTCAAACCACGTATATAAATAGCCGTTTTCCTGAATATTCAAAATATTCTAATAGAAACAAAATAATTTTCGTGTTGCGAAATCCTTTTTCGGTTATCTATTCGATGTTATACAATTGGAAAATTCAACCATTGAATAGTTTATTTACTTCATCCGGAGTTACCAGTCTAACAGGATACCACAAATGGTTGTACAAATTCTTTGGTATGGCTGGTATTAAGAAGCTCGACAGGGCTTGTTTCTCATACAATGGGAAGGTATCCCAGTTATATTATCTGAAAGAAATACTAGGTCCCGATCAACTTATGGTTGTCGATTATAACGACATTGTGTTGAATGTGGAATTACTGCCCAAAATATACGATTTTAATAATATTATCCCTCTTATTTAGAGAAGATATCAACAACCAGCATTAAAAAAGTTGATAAACTCTCAAAGAGAGAATATTCAACGATTTCAAAATTATCTCTACCGATCTATTATGATCTTAGAGATTTGCTACCTAATGTATATCTCGTTGCCCTGGTCTATTCTACATGGATTGGTGTTTAATCTTTTGTGTGAAAGCCAATAATATTCATCAAACGCAAATTTCATTATTAGATTTATGGATTTTTCTGGAGAATCAGTGGATATATCCATTCAAATACTATTTACGTATTAAACAATCGAAATCAGTATTACTTTACATTGCGGACTTTCGAAATGTAAGATAAAAAAGTGAATGATTAACGAATATATCTATGAAGATCAGTGTCATTATTCTGCCAAATTTTACTTCAGCTTCTCTAAATCAAATCATTGAAGGTTTATCCAAGCAGACCTATTCTCATTATGATCTATATATATTGCATGAACCTGATGATGGTTCCAAGATTGTTGATGTGATTTGGCATTCTGCTACACAGAGTAAACTCATAGAAATTGATCACAAACGAGCTAACCCGATTTGTCAGGCTTTTGACTTAGCTAGTGGCGATTTGTTCTCAATTATCGATTGCGTAGATGAATTTCATCCCGATAAATTTAAATTCCATGTTGAACTATTCACATCAGATCCAACAATTGGGGGAATTCTAAGTGGTTTCATTGGAACAAACTCGGAGAACGCACATATCTCACTTAAAAACTGCTCAATCAGTTTAGGCTGGAAGATATCTTTCTAGGTGGGTTGTGCCACTTTAGTGATGGGATATTTCGTAGAGAATGGATCGAAAATTTCTTTACCGATGATTTTGTCCGTATTCTCAGTGTCCTACATCATCCGTCTCTCGAAATTTCTATATTCATACATATTTCTGCGGGTGTCAGATAATAGGGTTAAATAAAGCTCTCAATACTAGATATCTTCTAAAAAAGGATGTGCGGAGTGTCCAAAGATCTGCCGAATTATCCATAAATTGTATTGAGAGACTTTTCTACGTATCTGCGTACTCATCAACCATTGCGAAATGGAAGGAAAAAACAACTGCGCAAGTTTGCTTAATCTGGTCTATCTTAGCATTTTACAATGATGAGACCGAATTAGGACAAAAATTATTCAGGAAATCAATACTTCTCAACCGCTCAATTTTGGATATCGGAGCCCGGAAAGATTTTAATTTCCTTGTGAAATATGCCATTAACGACTGGGCTATACAATTGATAGGTTTGTTAAGTTAAATATAGATCAATTATCTCCAGAATTCGCCTGGATGTCCCAATACTTGAATGAATTGATTGCACGTGGCTATTTCTATAAAGCAGTTTGTGATATCGCATTTGGTGAGTTTGATAATGCTTTTGAATGTATTGTCCAGGCGAATAATTATGGAATGAACTTATCAAGAGACAAATTAAGCGAGGCATTTAAATATTCTTGGTGATCATGAAGATGTATTTGGCTCTGACAAAGTGAAACGTGCCATCAAAGATCTGTCGCTATTTTCTAAATATGTCAATCCAAAAGATATTCGTTGGTTAATCAGCACATGGTTATTAACGTATGCCTTTGCAGATTACAAGGGGGTCAAAGATAAAACGCTGTTCCCCAAGAGGTCATTTAAGGCAATTTCTGTCTCTCCAGTTCACTCTTTTAACATTGGCGTTCACTCGATTTTATTTCTAAATCTTTATTCTGCATATTCCGAAGTTATTTCATTCGTAAACAATAAATTTTTGGGTCACAAAATATAAAACGTGAGAAAAGGAAATTCTATTGCAACCGAGAGTAACAGTTAATAATGTCTCAAAACAGTATCAATTAGGCCTTAGCAGAACCGGTTTGCCGACTCTCATCGCCAATTGGTTTAGAAATATTAACTCCAAACCCAAAAATGAACAGAGTGAAAACAACATCTTATGGGCGCTTCGCAATATAAATTTTGAAATTGGCTCTACACAATCATTGGCATTGATTGGGCCCAATGGCGCAGGTAAGACTACGATACTAAAATTACTTGCGAATATCACACACCCAACAATGGGCAGTATCGAAGTCAATGGAAATTTGTCTGCGCTGATTGAATTAGGTGCTGGCTTTCATCCAGATCTGACTGGTCGAGAAAATATATTTCTCAACGGTGTCATCCTTGGGCTTGGGCGTAATTATATTAAGAGTTACTTTGACGAGATCGTTGCATTTTCTGAATTAGAAAAATTCATTGATACTCCCTTGTAATGCTATTCATCAGGTATGAAAGTCAGGTTAGGATTTGCAGTTGCAGCCACTACGTAGCCTGGAGATTTTATTGGTAGATGAAGTATTATCCGTAGGCGACTTATCTTTCCAACAAAAATGTATTGGTAGAATTGGAGCAATTATTGGCTGCTGGCACAAGTATTATCTTTGTTTCTCATAATATGTGGTTAGTGAGGTCCAATTTGTGAAACCGGGAATATTTAAATAAGGGTGAGATGAAGTATTATGGCAATATTTCTGACGCTTATTCAATTGTATGATCGTGAACTGAACGAACAGCGGGCTAAAAATATTGAATTAGCTCAATCGGATAAAAGTGTATCCGTTGCAGTTGAAATAACCGAAATCGAGATCGGATGGGAGATGATTTTATCGGAGACCTCAGCCCAGATAAACCTGCCGAGGTACGGATACATTATTTAGCGTACCAAGATCAACTAAATGCCAACGTAGTGTTTCGGATTTTGCGATCTGATGGCTTAACCTGCCTTATGCTGCGTACAAGTATTGATGATGTCACGTTACCTATTAGGGCTGGCAAGGGTATCATCACTGTAACCATGGAGCCTTTACAACTACGTGGTGGTAGTTATTATATTCAAGCTATGATTTGAGATAAAAAACGACTTAACACAGTATCGCTACAGGAATTTCTGATTGGTTTTATATAACTGGAATCCATTCTAACTTATTCCGAAATGAATGGTGTTTTTGAGCCAAATCGGAAATGGGGTCTTCAACAAGGAACTTTCGAACCAACTATAAACGATCTGGATTAAGCGATCAAAGATGATCATTCTTATTGGGAATACTTATTGCCCGTGTTTGATTATCCAAGAGCCTTAGAAAAATAGGGAAATTACGATGAATAGCATTCCATTCAACAGTCCAAAAATTATTGGGAAAGAGTTGTACTATATTTCACAGGCAATTATTAATGGACATTCTTCAGGGGATGGCGGCTTTACTAAAAAGTGCCATGAGCTCATTGAAAAAGAATTAGATATTCCCAAGGCTCTCCTTACAACCTCCTGTACTCATGCCCTGGATATGATGGTGCTACTGCTTGATATACAGCCTGGAGACGAAGTGATTGTTCCTCATTTACCTTTGTATCTACGGTAAATGCTTTCGTTTTGCGAGGAGCTTGCCCGGTATTTATTGATATCCGTCCTGAGACTTAAATATGGATGAAAACCAATTGGAAGAAATGCAATAACAACACGCACTAAGGCAATTCTTCCAGTTCATTATGCGGGTGTCGGCTGTGCGATGGACCAAATCATGACTATAGCAAGACGCCACGCGATTCCTGCGGCCGAAGATAATGCGCATGGATTATTTGGTAAATATAAAGGAAAATATTTAGGCACTTTTGGTGAGCTTGCAACTCAAAGTTTTCACGAGACGAAGAATTTTACTTGTGGGGAAGGTGGAGCATTATTGATCAACGATGTCCAATATTTAGAACGCGGTGAGATAATTCGAGAGAAGGGTACAAATCGAAGCAAATTCTTTGGGGGCAGGTTGATAAATATAGCTGGGTGGATATTGGTTCAAGCTATTTGCCTTCAGATATCTTGGCCGCATTTTTATATGCTCAATTAGAAGCCCGCGATCAAATACAGGTTAGAAGAAGACAAATATGGGAGACATATTATGATGAGTTGCAAGATTGGGCGTTTGAAAATGAGGTTCGTCTTCCTATAGTCCCTCCGGATTGTGAGCAGTCATATCATATGTTCTATCTGATATTGCCTTCTCTTGAAACACGACAACAAATGATTGAATACCTGAAGGATCTGGGCATCCTTAGTGTATTTCATTATTTGCCTCTCCATTTATCTCGGATGGGGAAGGGTTTTGGCGGAAAACCAGGTGATTGTCCCGTGACTGAGACGGTAAGTGATCGACTTCTCCGCTTACCATTTTATAATAGTATGACCAACGATCAACTCGATACCGTTATTAGTTCTATAAAGAAGCTCCATTTCTAATTCTATGATGTTATACAGGATATTATATGATTTCGAATATTGAACAGTTAATTGTAACCAAGGACTTGATCTGGGAATGGACTAACCGGACTGTCCACGGACGTTATCAAGAATCATTAATGGGTTGGTTTTGGGCGGTTATCCAGCCAGCGGCCTCTGTTGCTGTTTTTGCTGTAGTGTTTACACTAATTGTTCCGGTGGATACGGGAGGAATACCGTATATTCTCTTTCATATACCGCCATGGTACCCTGGACTTTCTTCGCTTCTTCGTTAAAGGATATGGCGAATTCATTGGTACAGAACATGAGCCTAGTTACGAGAGATATTTTCCTCGAGAGGCAATACCTATCGCTGTAATGTTGGCAAGATTGTTAGATTTTGGTGTTGCAGCTGGTTTGGTCATAATTCTGATGATCATTTATCATATTCCAGTTTTTCCTGTTGGTTTACTATTTGTTCCCATCATACTTCTTGTTCAGATAGCGTTACAGTTGGGATTAGGATTTTTAACTTCCTCATTAAATGTTTTTTACCGGGATGTCATCCGCTATTGAAATTGATTGTTCAAATATGGTTTTATGCCACCCCTATTATTTATCCAACCTCTATGGTTCCTCAACATCTGCGCATACTTTATTTCGCCAATCCAATGGCAGGTATTATCGAAATTTATCGTGATGTTGTCTTGAAGCAAACTTTACCCGGACCTTATTCGATTGAAGCCGCTATCGTTTCTTTTCTGATACTCGTCATGGGGTATTGGTATTTTAAGAAAGTAGAATTTTTGTTCGCGGATATTGTTTAGTTAGGGATGAGCCGTGATATCAGAAAAAGTAAGCGTCATCATTCCAGCCTACAATGGAGAAGATTTCCTGGGCGAGGCAATACAAAGTGTGCTTGACCAAACTTACCAGAATTTCGAAATCGTAATTGTTGATGATGTTTCCACAGATAGGACTTCTCAGATAGTCCAACATTTTGATGATTCTCGTATTCGCTATATCTTGCACCCCAAAAACCAGGGTGCAAATATAGCCAGAAACACTGGTATACGTTCTTCAGATGGAGAAATTATTGCTTTCTTAGATCAAGATGACATTTTTCACTCTGAAAAACTAAATATGCATGTAACGTTATTGCATGAAAATCCTGAGATCGGGTTTACTTACAACAATCGTTTTAATTTTATGCATTCTTCTACAGATATCCGCGATATGTGCGTTGCCGCCAAGTAACCTTACCCTTGCAGATCTTGTATTAGGTTTTCCATTATCACCTAGTGATATGGTTATCAGACGGGAATGGGTAACACAAGGAGGATCGTGGGACGAAGAAAAAAATTTCAATGGTGGAGAAATAACATTTGTTGGACGTCTATTCATGGCTGGGTGCAAATTCGCTAAAGTTGAACGTGCCCTCAACTATCGCCGATATCAGTCTGGCCGAAAATTTTAAATTTAAGGGAAAGTGTCAAGCTGAGCTAATTTCACAAGAAAAAATATTTTCTGACCCTAGATGTCCAATTGATATCCAATCGATAAGCAAGCTCGCTTATTCCAATACTTATCGAATTTGGGGATTTGTGGCGCTTATGCAAGAAGAGACAGAACTGGGTCAGTATTTTCTTCGAGAAGCGATTAGGTTAAATCCAGCATTGCTTGATGATAAGGCAAATGAACTGGTTAATTTTTTGCTATTTAATTGCACTATTGATGAAAATCAGGATCATAAATCCTTACTGGCCTTAGTATTTTCTCAGTTACCTGGAGAGGTGAAATCTTTACTAACAGATCAGTACGATTGGGCTATTGCCAGGGGTTATTTGGTCAAAGCGGTAAGAGCTATTCTGTGGGGTCGAATGGAGTTGGGGCATGAGTATTTTTCTAAAGCTAGTAAACAACGGGCCGACATCGATATTACTTTTATACAAGCGTTGATTTACCAATTGATAAGTTATGAAAAAGAGTTTGGCCCAGAGGCTTCACAAGAAAGGTTACAGAAGATGGTTCCCTATATGATTAATTAAGGAGGTCATCAAAAGTTACGCTTACTAAAGGCAAATTATTATTTCAATCAGGCTATTAATCACTTTCAAGCGAGAAACCGAAAAGATGCTGTTTCCAAAGCGTTACACACCTTGAGAAACGATCCTACTTTTATCACCAATCGAGGGCTAATATCAATTTTATTACACTCTTTGATTGGTTTAGCCCTTGATGAGTAATCTATATGTTGCGTGTAGGTGTAATTAACGAGGAAACCTGGGGTTTCTTCAATGAAATATATAATGATCTGACAACACATTATCGAACTTCAGTCTTTTATAGGAGGGAATTTAAATTACCTATTTTCCATACAAGGATTAATCGTTAATCTTACACCGTGATCTGCAAAATTTTATGAAAAAGAATGATGTCGTATTTTTTGAATGGGCAAGCGGCCTACTGGTTACTGCGACCCATTTGAAAAAATACTGTCCCATTATCACTCGCCTGCATCGCTATGAAATGTATCAATGGGTCGACCGGATCAACTGGAACGCAGTCGATCGCGTGATCCTGGTCAGTAAAACGATGCAAGGCGAGTTCATTGAGAGATTCCCTGACCAGGCTGAAAAGACGATTGTTGCCCCGCCATCGACATCCCTGGAAAAGTTCAACTACGTACAAAAAACTTATCATGGAGATATTGGGATCCTGTGTCATTTAACGCCAAGGAAAAGGGTTTATGATCTGATCCTCACTTTCTATGAATTGCTTCAAATAAACAGTAATTTTCATCTCCATATTGCCGGTGGAAAGCACCCTGCCCATGAAGACTACTATCGGGCGTTACATACTATCGTTCAGGATCTAAATCTGCAAAATAAGGTAACCTTTTACGGCCATCTTTCAGATCCGTCAGATTGGTACGCTAAGATCGATATATTTATCTCGAATAGCTACTCGGAAGGTTTGCAGGTAGCACCGATGGAAGCGATGGCATCTGGTTGTTATTGTCTTTCTCACCGCTGGCGGGGGGCGGCTGAATTGCTGCCTGAAGAATATTTATTTACATCCGGCAATGAATTGCATGAGAAAATTATTGCCTATGATCTGGCTCCTGAATCGACCAAGAATGAGCAAAGAGCCTTTATGCGCCAGATTGCCTGCCAGGAATTTGACATTAAAAAAACCGTGCAAAAAATTCGCTCCGTGATCGACGAAGTTGGGAGCAATGCCGATCAATGAAAATCGCATACCTTTTGCAGCAAGGTGTGCCCGAGATTAGGCGAAAGCCTCTGTCGGGACCGGCTGTTCATGTGCACAGAGTATTTACTGAATTAATCAATATTGGCCATCAGGTTACGTTGATCGCTCAAATGAATGGCATGATTTGGCAATCAACCGATCTCGTTCACTACGAACCTGTACAGGATATCTGGCTCGATCGCGGTCTAATACGTCTGTTTGAGCGAATAGTTCGGCGGATCCAGTCTGAGCTGAGATTACCCTATGCTGCTTTCTTTGACGGTATGAGATTTGCTTCAGCATGCAAGCAGGTAGCGGCCGACTGCGATATCTTCTACGAGCGGATGGGTTGGATGGGTTTCGGAGGCGCTGTAGCATCGCGATGGCTTAAAATACCTCTTGTGCTGGAAGTTAATGGTGACCATCTGTCAGAAATGGAATCGCTTGGTATTGGGCCAAGGGGGAAGCAACTGCAACTTTCATCTGCATTGACGGGTTATTTTGTGCGACAACCTGTTGGTATTGTCTCGACCGGTATGGGCTGGAAAAAACGATTTGTTGAACGCTGGGGTGTAGAAGATACAAAAGTTTTCGTTGTCGAAAATGGTAGTGAAGCTGTCGAATTACTGAATCGCGATCAGTTAGCTTGTTTTGACGCATCAGCTGAGAAACACATTCCAGTCAGGGTCATCTACATCGGTGGTTTTGAGCCATGGCATGGCATCGATGTCTTAATTCGCGCAGTCGCCAAAGCAATTTCTTGTAGCAATGCCCTCGAAGTGATCTTGGTAGGATCTGGCCCAGAATTAGGAAACATCCTCCAGCTACTCAAAGAATTAAAACTCGAAAAAAAGTTTCTTCTAACGGGCCAATTAAGTTTTTCCGAGATGATTAATTTCATCCTTCAGGCGGATATTGCGGTATCACCTTATTGTGGGCGAGTTGAATATTCGGGATTGAAGTTGTTGGACTACAAGGCTGCTGGATTAGCGGTAATAGCTTCTGGCGAAAATGGGCAGCCGGCAGTAATCAAACACGGATTCACCGGGTTAGTTGTGCCTCCTTGTGACGAGGATGCCCTTTGTGAAGCGCTTGTCACCCTGGCAGAAGATCCTATCTTGCGAAAAGAAATGGGGAGACAAGCCAGACTGGATGCTGAGGAGCGTCATAGCTGGCGGCATACTGCCCAGGAGTTAGAAGAAATTTTTAACGAACTCGTGCAAACCTGAAAAGCGCCCATTCCCAGATCGTAAAGATGGATAATTGAATAGTGCAGCCTTTGATCAGTGTAATAATACCGAATTACAATCACACCCATTTTATTTCCAATGCAATCCAAAGCGTATTGGCTCAAACCTATTCTAATTTTGAGATAATTGTCGTCGATGACGGTTCCACCGATGATAGCCAAGCCGTAATTGCAGGTTTTGGCGATAAGGTACATTATATTTGGCAGGAAAATCAGGGTTTAGGTGCAGCCCGCAATACGGGTATCAGAGCTGCAGCAGGTGAATTTGTTGCATTGCTAGATGCAGATGATCAATGGAATCCTGACTATCTAGAAAACATGATCCTCCTGACCGATAAATTTTCGAATGCGGGTGTTTATTATTGCTGTGCCCAGGGAATAGACGATGAAGGATATCTCCTACCACAAAAATTTGGGTTAAACCCAAACTCAACTGAAAATACTATTAAAACTCTACTCAAAGCTAATTTTATTATTCCTAGTACTGTGTTAATACGTCGCTCCGTAGTCGTAGAATGTGGATATTTTGATCAACACAATCGCGGTCTTCACGGTTGTGAAGATTGGGATTTGTGGCTCCGGATTGCACCTGATTATGAGTTGATCGGAACGGATGATTGCTTCGTTCGTTATCGAATTCATGACAGTAGTTTATCTGCCAATATACCAGGAATGCAAAGGGCAACAAGAGCTGTAATTGAAAAACATTTCGGTCCAGATGATGATCAGTTGGAAACCTGGAGTGTTGATAAGCGCAGAGCATATGGCGGACTCTATCGTTATTATTTATTGACTTCTGTCCAGCGTCAGGGGGAATGGCGGCAGGCCCGGGATTATCTAAGAAAGGCACTTCAATTCGATCCCACTTTGGCTGAAGATTTAGAGTCTATTCTATGACCTTGCACTCGGAAGCCAGCCAGTAGGTTATCGTGGTTCATAACTCGCAATTAAATCTACCTGAGAATGTAGACCAAATTGAGGCATTGCTTCAGGAGACATTTTCCAAAGATGCGTTCCGGGCGATATCTTCCAGTTGCGTCGACTCACTTATAGTACTGCTTATTTAGCATTAGGGTTGGTTGCATACAATGTCAATAATCGCCAGATAAGCCGTCGTTATCTGGGCAAAGCACTGGCAAGGAATCCCGATTTGTGGCGCGATACTCGTGTCGTTAGTACCTTCGCCAAATCATTTCTAAGTGAGACGATAATTGATCATCTGAGAGGTTTTCGCCGTTAGGTTCGTCCCCGAATACTATGGCAAAATCGTTATGTTTTACTTTTTTACGAACCATATTCGAGATTTAATGGATTGGCGTACCCGAAACTTTAATTGCGATGCGAATTTTATTGATCACTCATTTTTTCCCTCCCGCTTTCAACGCCGGTACTGAAAATTACACTTTAGGGCTGGCAAAGGAATTATTGAAAAAGGGGCATGAAGTTTGTGTTCTCTGTGCAGCTGATTGGCAAACGGGTGAAACTTATTGGAATGGGGTTACCGAAGATATACACGAAGGCGTAAGGGTTAATCGAATTCATCTAAATTGGTTGAAAGCCAGCAATCCTAATCGGATCTTATACGATAGTCAACCAGCTGAGAAGTGGTTAAATGGTTTTCTGTCCCAGGAAAAGCCGGATTTGGTTCATGTCACTTCAACAATTTCACTTGGTGTTGGAATCTTGAGAAGTGTGAAGCGGTCTGGACTTCCTTTGATCATTTCGTTGATGGATTTTTGGTTTGTGTGTCCGAGTATTCAATTGTTAAAAAGTGATGGAAGCCTGTGTAATGGTCAAACCACCGCTTATGAATGCCAGGCTTGCTTACTCGCCGATTCCAATCTATACCAAAATATTGCGCGAACCGGTTTGCCAGAGACTTATCAAGCTAACCTATTAAACTACCTTTCTCAAGTCAACTTCATTGCCAAGAGGCGGGGGTTTCGCGGAATGTTATTGGACATTTCTGAACGAAAAAAACTAATGCCAGACGCATTATCCTTGGCAGATCGAATACTGACCCATTCAAATATCGTTCAGGAAATTGTTCAGAAGAATATCAGTGTTCCCATCGATGTCCTTCGCAATGGTCAGCATTTGCCTTGGCAGCAAGGATATCCTTTGTCATCACCTTCGGAAAAAATCCGTTTTGGCTATATTGGACAGATAGAAGCTATTAAAGGGGTTCATATTCTGGTTGAGGCATTTCAACAGGCAGCTATCAATGAGCAGGCCAGTTTGGGAATATGGGGAGATTTGACCAGGAATGAAGTGTACGTGCAGAAACTTTTGGCGATTCAACAAACAAACCCTGCGATCTGCTTGCATGGCCGCTTTGAAAGGGAACATTTAGCTTCGGTGTTGTCTGAAATCGACGTTCTGGTAGTTCCTTCAATTTGGTACGAAAATTCACCCCTGGTTATTCAGGAGGCCTTTGCTGCTGGTATTCCGGTTATTGCATCGAATTTAGGTGGCATGGCTGAAGCAATGAGGCATGAAGTTGATGGGTTACTATTCGAGCGTGGTGATGCAAAGACCTAGCCGGAAAATTGAGACGTTTTGCTCAGGAACCTGAGTTATTGCACCAATTGAAAACGGGCATTCCTTCAGTCAAGTCGATAGAAACTGAAGTGGAAGAACTTGAAAAAATATACTATGAATTAATCCCCAACGTGGAGTGAAAGGAAGAGAAGATGGCAAACATATTGGTTACCGGCGGTGCGGGTTTCATAGGATCGCACGTGGCCGAGGAATTGGATAATCTGGGAAATCACGTGGTCGCATTGGATGACTTGAGCGGCGGCTTTACCGATAATATTGTTGGGAACGTGGAATTCGTTGAAGGAAGCATCAATGATGTAGATCTGGTCAATGCTCTGTTTGAACAATACCATTTTGATTATGTCTTTCATCTGGCTGCTTATGCCGCTGAAGGGTTGAGCCATTTTATCAAGCGGTTCAACTATGAAAACAACCTGATTGGCAGCATCAATTTGATCAACGCTTCGGTGAATTATGGTGTTAAATGTTTCGTTTTCACTTCATCGATCGCTGTCTATGGTACCAGCCCGGTCTTGCCAATGACGGAAGAAACACCGGCCCACCCGGAAGATTCTTATGGGATTGCCAAACTGGCGGTTGAACAGGAGCTAAAGGTCTGCAAAGAGATGTTTGACCTGGACTATATTATTTTCCGCCCCCATAATGTTTATGGGGAACGCCAAAATATTGGCGATAAATATCGCAATGTGGTTGGTATCTTTATGAACCAGATACTGCAGCAAAAACCTATGAGCGTGTTTGGCGACGGCGAGCAGACCCGCGCATTCAGTTATATTAAAGACGTGGCGCCTGTGATCGCTCGATCTGTAGAGGATCCCGGAGGCATACAATCAAGTTTTCAACGTTGGTGCAGAACAACCTTATACGATCAATGAGTTGGCCAGCGCTGTAGCGCGCTCGATGGGCGTGGAATCAGAGATTATCCATTTGCCTGCCCGCAACGAGGTAACTCATGCATATTCTTCGCATGAAAAAGCACGAAGACTTTTGGGGCAGCAGAAGCTGCATAGCCTGGATGAAGGTTTGGATTGCATGGCTGCCTGGGTTCAACACCATGGGGCAAGATCCAGCCAGGAGTTTAAGAATATCGAGGTTAACAAGAATTTTCCAAAAGCCTGGCTGATCCAAAAATGAATATCCAAGCGTGGCGTTAGATGACTGAACCTCTTGTTGTCACGGTAATCTTAAATACCAATCGTCGAGATGATACCCTGGCTTGTTTGGAGTCATTGGGTCAGGCTACTTATCAAAACCATCGAATCATCGTGTTGGACAATCACTCAACAGATGGTTCTGTCCAGGCGATCAAAGAAGATCTATCCCCATGTTCAAGTGATTGAATTACAAGACAATTTGGGGTACGCGGGCAATAACAATGTTGGGATTAAGGCTGCTTTACAGCAAGGCGCGGATTGGGTATTCGTTTTAAATGAAGATACGATCGTGGATCGCGAATGTATTTCTCAATTGGTTCAAGAGGGAGAGAAGGATCAGCGCATTGGCATCCTTGGCCCGATGGTCTATCATCTGGGATGAAGATCATGTCATTCAATCGGCTGGGGGAATGTTCACGAAATATTGGACGGCGTACCACCTTGGTCAGAATGAACTCGATCAGGGTCAGTTCTCATCAGCCGCATGAGGTGGATTGGGTTTCCGGTTGTTCCATTCTGGTTCGTCGGGAAGCAATTGAACAAGTCGGCATGATCGACGCTCGTTTCTTTTATTATTGGGAAGAAACAGAATGGTGTTTTCGCACTGGGCGAGCAGGATGGAAAATTATGAATGTTCCTGCCGCAAAAATCTGGCATAAAGGCGTGCAGCGTGACTATAAACCAAAACCTGCAGTAACTTATTATGATACCCGTAACCATTTGTTTTTATTATTGAAACATCATGCGCCGGCATCTGCCTGGACTTATAATTGGTTTCAGATTATTCGCACATATGTCAGCTGGACTGTCAAACCAAAATGGAGACACAAAGTCGGAACACCGGAAAGCAATGTGGCGAGGAATACTTGATTTCTTGAAACATCGCTGGGGACAGATGCCATCCTGATTGCATCTCTATGAATATATTATTCTTGTCATCCTGGTTCCCATACCCTCCAGATAATGGATCAAAAATCCGGATCTATAATTTGTTGAAAGCCCTTGCACCCGAAAATGATGTGACTTTGATCTCATTTTATTCTACAGAAGGCACCCCACCGGATGTATCAACCCTGAAATCAATTTGCAAGCAAATAATCCAGATCCCAAGTAAATCATTTGATCCAGACAGTATTAAATCAAAGCTTGGCTTTTTTGCCCCGATACCCCGTTCTGTTGTGGATACCTTCTCATCCGAATTAGCCGATTGTATCCAGGAAGTTGTTCGTGAAAATCAATTTGACATTGCCATCGCTTCCCAGATTGGTATGGCGGGATATCGAGCTTATTTTCGACAGCTTCCAGCAATTTTTGAAGAAGTGGAGTTAGGCGTTCCTTATCAAAAGATTACCTCAGCCAGCTCATTGAGAGTCCGGGCGAGAGCCTATCTAACCTGGCTAAAGCACCGGCAGTACATTGGAAAATTGCTTGCCCAATATCAGGCATGTACGGTGGCTTCCTCACAAGAGAAGGAATTGCTGCAGACTGCCAGTCGAAACACAAAAAATGTGACGGTCATACCCAATTGTATCGACTTAAGGGAGTATGACGGTTATGAACGGAGATCGGCACGGAATACCTTAATCTTTACCGGATCTTTTCGCTATCAAGCTAATTATGAGGCGATGGTATGGTTTTTGGGCAAAGTTTTCCCCTTGATTTGTGATCAGGTACCTGATGTGGAGCTGGTTATTACCGGGGATCATTGTGGTTTGCCATTGCCAACAACGGAACAGGTAAAGTTGGCAGGATATGTGGATGATATTCGCGCTTACATCGCTCAATCCCGGGTTAGTTTGGCTCCCTTGTTGACAGGCGGCGGAACCCGATTGAAAATCCTGGAAGCAATGGCCTTAGGGGTTCCTGTCGTGGCGACATCGAAAGGAGCGGAAGGACTCGAAGCTCAAGCAGGTCGGGATTTGTTTGTTGCTGATCGTCCGGAAGATTTTGCCAGGGCAGTTATTCGCTTGTTGCGGGAACCTGAGACGCGGAAGTCTATATCTGAAAATGGCCGCCAGTTTGTGGGCAAGAATTATGATTTGGCTGAAATAATGCCAAGATTTTTAGAACTTATTGAGAATGTTGCTTCTGTTCCCAATAACCTGGGGTTGACAGATGGTTATATAGGTATTCAAGAGTGAACCAGTTATTGTTTTCCGAAATAATTCACGACTTAAAGCATCGTTTCAATCTAGAACGTTGGATGCGGATCCTCGTCATTATTGGCGTGATACTCGGCAGTTTGTTCTTGAATTTTGTTGCTTCCCAGCGCATCATGATGCTTTTACTTGTTGGGCTAATCGGCTTGGGTGGGGTAGCGATCATTCTGCGCTGGCCAGCTATTGGCATTTTGGGCGTATTGTTAGGTGGGATATTTGTTCCCTTTTCAGGGCCGGGAGGGTTTAACGCTTCTATACTCGGTGTTGCGTTGGTGTTTGGATTGTGGTTCTTGGATATGGCTGTCCGCCGACGCAAAATCGAGTTCGTCCCATCATCAACAACAGTCCCTATCTTTGTTTTCATGCTCAGCGCTTTGATTTCCTTCGGGCTCGGTCAGTTACCCTGGTATCCTTTAGCTGGGGTTGCTCCAATGGATGCACAGCTTGGGGGTTTCGCTATTTCAATTCTATCCGCAGGCGCATTCTTGATGGTTGCTAACCAGGTAAAGGATATTCGTTGGTTGAAGGTTGTTACTTGGAGCTTTGTGATTATTGGAGGGTTTTATATTGCGGTCAGATTGGTTCCAAGGATTGGGCAGATCGCGAGTCCATTCTTTGAATTAGGAGCCGTTGCGGGAAGTGTTTTTTGGGTTTGGTTAGCTGTGATTCCACTGAGCCAGGCAATCTATAATGAGGAATTGACATCTTGTTGGAGATCAATTTTACTCGGATTGGTTATTGCCACATTTTATGTTGCCGTGGTGCAGGCCAGCGGCTGGAAATCAGGCTATATTCCCCCGCTCGCGGGCGCTGCGGTGATTATTGGGCATCCGCATTAAAAAAAATCGTCTGGTTGTTTGTCCCCGTTGGGATTATTTCTGGCGATTATGCTGTTAAATCAGGCGATTGCGACCGATCAATATAGTTATTCCACCAGGCTGGAAGCCTGGCAAATCGTTTTAGAGATATCAAAAGTAAATCCAATTACCGGTTTGGGATTTGGAAATTATCGATGGTATACTCCTCTATTTTCTATTAGAGGATATTATATTTACTTTCAACTCTCATAGCCAATACGTGGATATCATTGCTCAAACAGGTCTGGTTGGATTAGCTTGTTTTGCCTGGGTTTTCTGGTCAGTTGGAAAGCTGGGCTGGGTTCTGCGTGAACGGGTAGCAGAAGGTTTTGCGAAGGCTTATGTGATAGGCGTCATAGGTGGATTGGCTGGCACCCTTGTGGCTGGTGGGTTCGTGGATTGGATCCTTCCATTTGTCTATAATATTGGAATGAGAGGCTTCCGCGCCAGCATATTAGCCTGGATTTTTATGGGGGGACTTGTAAGCATAGAGCAGATAACCAAGCAGCGAGCTGTAGTCGAAAACGGTGGGATAAATTTGCTATTTTAGGAGGTTCATTTTATGGCAGAAGAGTTCATTGGCCTCATCCCGGCCGCAGGCAAAGGCGTCAGGCTTGGCCTGCCTTATCCAAAAGAGCTTTATCCGGTCATTCAGAACAACCGCTACAAACCCATTTCTCAATATGTCCTCGATAACCTTACGGATGCAGGCTTAAAGCACATTGTATTTGTCGTTAACGAGACCAAGCATCAGTTAATCGGTTATTTTGGCAATGGGCAGCGTTTTGATTGCCAAATCAGCTATGTCGTTCAAGAACAACTTAACCATCACGGTAAGTCCACTTCGCCTGGTCTGGCAAATGCGCTTGACTCTGGTTACCATCTGGTTAAGGATAAAGTAGTCTTTTTTGGCATGGCGGACACGATCATGCGCCCCGAAAATATCTTTCGATACGCTTATGATCGCAGTGACTTAAACGATGATGTTATTCTGATCTTATTCCCAACTGAAAGACCTGAAAAATTTGGCATGGTGGAAACCGATCAAAATGACCGCGTTGTTCGGATCGTCGATAAGCCCCGCCAGACTGATTTGCAGGAAATGTGGGGCAGCATTATCTGGCGCCCAAGATTCACCGAATATCTTCATGAATGTGTAAATAACCAAAATATCAGCGATTTTGCTCTAATTATGAACAATGCTATTCAAGAAGGCTTTAATTTTCGAGGGGTCCATATACCTGAGGGGGTCTATATTGATCTTGGCACGTATGAGGAGATCATGGAATTAGATCGACGTTTTCGCGAGGAGTAAATAATGGAATTTAATCCTGTCAAAAGCCCTGCTTTGCCCATGAGTGCAGTAACAAGTTCACCAAAAATATCCATCGTTCTGGTTTGTTGGAATAATAAAGATTATCTGGATCCTTGTCTGGTGTCATTGTACGGGAGTTCCATGAAACATAGCTTTGGTGTGATTGTCGTTGATAATGGTTCTACCGATGGCAGCCAGGCGATGTTGAAGGAAAAATTCCCGGAGGTAATGCTGATTCAAAATGAGGGCAATGTGGGGCTTGGAAAGGCCAGTAATCAGGGGATCGAGGCGACCAGCGGCCAGTATGTTTTATTGTTGAACAATGACACCATTGTAAATGGGCATTCTTTAGAAGAGATGGCCGATTACCTGGATAATCATCCGGATGCAGGTGCAGTTGGTGGTAAGTTGTTGAATCCGGATGGTTCTTTTCAGGCTGGATATGCCCAATTTTCGAATTTATTGGAGGAGCTGCTGATTACAATCGGGCTTGGCGATCGACTCTGGCCTGGCTATCCATCCCATTTCGATCATGATCAGGTTACCTCCGTTGGATGGTTGAGTTCGGCTTGTTTGATGCTCCGGCGCTCCGCCTTGGATAAAGTCGGTTTGCTCGATGAAAATTATTTTATCTATGGTGATGAAGCCGATCTCCAATATCGCCTCAACAAGCAAGGTTGGAAAGTCTTCTATTTGCCTTCGGCGACGACTATTCATTACGGCGGCAGAAGTATGAACCGGTGGCGCCGGCGAAAAATGGTCTATCGTGGAAAATTGCTTTTCTATCGAAAGCATTATGGTTCGTTCATGACTGGACTGCTCCGTTTGATGTTTGGTGTTTTGAGTATACTAAAATTAATTATCTGGGGTATTGTTGCCCTTTTTCCCCGGCAGCGCGACCGGGCCAGGCTGGAAATTCAATCCAATCTGGATGTGATTAAATTGTGTGTAAACCTGCAATAGCGATTGGTTTTAGAAGTGAGGCATCTTGAATACAATTCGACGAGTAATCCTTATTGTTCTTGACAGTGTTGGATGCGGCGATGCCCCGGACGCAGGCGCCTACGGAGATGTCGGGGCCAACACATTGGGGAATATTGCCCGGGCTGTCGGAGGCCTTAAAGCTGCCTAATCTCGAGAAATTAGGCCTGGGGAATTTAACCACAATCCAGGGCGTCCCCCCGAGCAGCAGCACCGACGGCGCTTATGGGCGCTTGACAGAGGTCAGCGCGGGTAAAGATACCACAACCGGGCATTGGGAATTAAGCTGGTGTGATCCTCAAGCGACCTTTTCCGGTGTATCCTGATGGTTTCCCTGATAGCTTACTGCGTGAATTCGAGGCCAGAATTGGCCGGGAGACGATCGGAAATTATCCCGCTTCCGGTACTGAGATCATAAAAGAGCTTGGAGAAGAACATTTTAAGACCGGCAAACCGATTATTTACACCTCTGCCGATAGCGTCTTCCAGGTAGCCGCTCACGAAAGTGTAATCCCTAGTCGATGAACTGTACCGGATCTGTGAGATTGCGCGAGAAATGTTGACTGGGGAGCATGCTGTCGGGAGGGTCATCGCCAGGCCATTTGAAGGACCGGTTGGGAACTTTACCCGGACGGAAAGACGAAGGGATTTTAGTTTGGATCCCCTTGATCAGACGATCCTGGATGTGGTGAAGGCAGGCGGATTGGAGGTGATGGGTGTTGGCAAAATAGAAGATATTTTCAATCACCGTGGGCTGACTTCAAGCAACCACACTGGCAACAATATGGCTGGTGTGGATGCCATTCTTGCCTATCTCGCGGTCCAGTCAAACCGGGTCTCATTTTCGCCAACCTGGTGGATTTCGATGCTCTGTACGGCCACAGGAATAATCCTGTCGGCTATGCCCAGGCGCTCATTGACTTTGACAACCGGTTGCCGGAGATCTTCGCAGGCTTGCGTGACGATGATATTTTGATGTTAACGGCTGATCACGGCAATGACCCGACGACCCCTGGCACCGATCATTCCCGTGAACGCGTCCCAATATTAATCTATGGAAGCAAGATCCATGCGAATAAAGATATCGGAACCAGAGATACTTATGCAGACGTAGCAGCCTCGATCGCCGACTTTCTGGATTTACCCTGGACTGGCCCGGGTAAATCTTTCAAGAAGGAAGTTTTGGACTAAGGATATCTTTTACAAAACAAGGAGGATGAGTATTTAGAGCAAATCATTCCATGTTGAATTAATCACCTGGCATATTTTTCATTCGTGAATCTACTCAAGCCTGAATTATTGATAGAGCTGGTTGGGTAGTTTGATAATCTGACATTATCAAGAGATTTCCGATTTTTGGGGAATATTTCGTAAGTGGGATTGTCAAGGCGGTTTTCATTATTCTTTATTTTCTTGTAAGGAGAATCAAGATGACCATAGAAACGAAAATCAAAGATTATATTTCAACCAACCTTCTTTTCAGCAATAACGGTTTCAAATACGCTGACGACGCATCCTTCCTTGAAGAAGGGATCGTTGACTCGCAAGGCGTAATGGAACTGGTTATGTTTGTGGAAGATAAATTCGGTTTCACCGTTGACGACATGGATATCATCCCGGATAACTTCGATTCGGTTGCCCGGCTTGCATCTTACATCCGTCGAAAAACGGGCTAGAATTAACCGAATTACGAAGTGAAGAATAGTTAGGCGGGGGAATTCGATCGAACAAGCTCAGTTAGATATAAGTTCATACTTCGGGGGTAGGCCTATGAATACAGCCGATTATTTGCTCGATAACGGATTTGATGACGATATCGCGTTTGTTACGCATTGCGATTACCATACTTACCACGATCTGCGCGCCGCCGCAGCCAGATTGGCGGGTGAATTAATCAGCGTCAGGTGTAACGCAAGGGGACAGAGTGGGGATTTTGGGGGAGAATTCTCTCTTCTGGGCGGCAGCCTACCTGGCGATCATGAAACTGTCTGCCATCGCAGTGCCGTTCCCAACCGTATCGACAAAAGAAGAACTAAACCGAAAAATAGAATTCGTGGATTGTAAGGTGATCTTTGCCGATCGGCGTTTTATCCGCAGATACGCGAACTCTATTCATCCCGAAATATATATCATCTCTGAAGATATTCTAGATAAGGATGGTTTGTCCGCCTGGCCGGTTACGCCATCCGAATTCGATCTTGATACCGATGCAGCCTACATGCTGACCTCAGGCACGACGGCTGCGCCCCGGGCAGTGCGCATCACACATCGGAACATTCAGGCCAATACAAATTCGATCATTCAGTATCTCAACCTGGATTGTTTGGATCGAATGTTGGTTGTCCTTCCGTTTTACTACTGTTTCGGAACCTCACTGCTTCATACCCATCTCCGGGTTGGCGGCTCGTTGGCGCTTTGCAACACCTTCGCTTATCCGGAAACCGCCTTGGATTTGTTAGAATCGACTGAAAGCACGGGCTTTGCAGGGGTCCCATCAACCTTCCAACTGCTTTTACGGAATACCTCCTTTCCGAACCGGAAACTCAGCTCCCTGCGGAAGGTGCAGCAGGCCGGTGGCAAGCTTCCAGTTGTTTTTATTGAGGAACTGAAAGCTGCTTTGCCCCAGTCTCAACTCTTTATTATGTACGGTCAAACTGAGGCGACTGCCAGGTTGTCTTATCTGCCACCAGATAAATTGGAAGAAAAATTGGGGTCTATCGGAAAAGGCATCCCGGGCGTGACGCTACGTGTTTTAGACGATACCCAATCCGAAATTAAAGGTAGGAGAAGTTGGCGAGATCTATGCCTGGGGTGAAAATATCTCTCCAGGTTACCTGGGAAGCACGAAAGAGAATGAGGCTAAATTCATTCTTGGGGGATTGCGCACGGGTGATCTGGCTACTGTCGATGAAGATGGTTACATCTTTATTGTCGATCGGAAGAGCGATTTCATCAAGGTATTAGGTCATCGGGTCAGCAGCCAGGAGGTCGAGGCTAAAATTCTGGAATTACCAGATGTGATCGCCGCTGCAGCAATTGGCGTGCCTGATGACGTGTTGGGCGAAGCGATCCGAGTTTTTGTCGTGTTACGGAAGGATTCCGCCCTGATCATGGAAGATATCGTTCAGCACTGCCGCCATCGCCTGGCCCGGCACATGATCCCAAAGGATGTGATCCGGGTAGAAAAATTACCGATGAATGCTCATGGAAAACTCGTTAAATCAGCCTTGCGTGAATTAGCCATATAACAACGTCCCTATATAACTATGTGTGGCATTGTTGGAATCTGCAACTTAACCCAAACATCTCTTATCACCGAACACCAGGTTCGCCAGATGCTGGCGATGGTTCGTCACCGTGGCCCGGATCAATTCGGCATTTACCTGGATGAAAATGTTGGCTTGGGGAATGCTCGTTTAAGCATTATCGATCTGGGAACTGGGCAGCAGCCCATTTCGAACGAAGACGGAACCTTATGGATCGTCTATAATGGTGAGGTTTTCAACTATCTTGAATTGAAGGACGAGCTGGAGCGGAAGGGTCACCGATTTCATACCGAAAGCGACACTGAAGTAGTTGTCCATCTATATGAAGAGTATGGTAAGGAGTGCCTCAACCGATTGAATGGGCAATTCGCATTTGCGATTTGGGATTCGAAGCGTAAGTCGCTTTTCCTGGCTCGCGATCGGATCGGCATTCGGCCTTTGTTTTTTACAATTGCCGGCGGCGCAATGATTTTTGCCTCTGAGATAAAAGCAATCCTGGCCGATAAGCGAGTGACCCCCGAGCTTGATCCGGTGGCACTGGGACAGGTGTTCACGTTTTGGAGCGCGATATCGCCCAATACGATTTTTAAAAATATTCGTGAAATTCCTGCTGGTCACTATTTGGTCGCAGAGCGAGAACACTTCATTATTGAACGCTACTGGCAGCTGGATTTCTCGCCTGAATTTCCCAATTCATACTCGGTTTCCGCTAAAGCTGACCTGCTTCATGCGAAACTGGAAGAATTTCGTGCATTGTTAATTGATGCAACCCGTATTCGCCTGCGAGCGGATGTTCCGGTTGGCGCATATCTATCAGGAGGCCTGGATTCGTCTACGACGGCGGCGATTGTGCGTCATTACACATCAAACCGCCTGGATACTTTTTCAGTCACTTTCGAAGATCCGGCTTACGATGAGCGCGTTTACCAGGAACGGATGGCGCAGGTCTTGGGCACCGATCACCATATCGTGCATGCCGGTTATGCGGAAATAGGGCGAGTCTTCCCACAGGTGATCTGGCATACCGAAACGCCAATCTTGCGGACCGCGCCGGCGCCGCTCTACCTTCTCTCCAGGTTGGTACGCCAGCACGGGTATAAAGTTGTATTGACCGGCGAGGGTGCGGATGAATTTTTAGCCGGTTACAACATTTTTAAGGAGAATAAGATTCGTAGATTTTGGGCCAACCAACCCGACTCAAAATTACGCCCCCTGTTATTGAAGAAAATTTATCCTTATATCGCTGAGCTTTCAAAGGCTGGCTTCGCCTATACAGCGGCCTTCTTTGGTGAGAGACTGATCGAGACCGACAGGCTGGATTATTCTCATTTCATTCGTTGGCACAATACCAGCAGGACCTTGCGGTTTTTATCGGATGATCTATTGGCAGAAGTCAAACCGGATGCTCGTCCAATCAGTTATCCTCCAAACGTTGATTCCTGGAATCCTTTGCAACGGGCTCAGTTCCTCGAGATCACGATCTTCCTTTCACAATATCTGCTTTCGTCACAAGGGGATCGCATGGCGATGGCAAACGCAGTTGAAGGTCGATATCCATTTCTGGATTACCGGGTAATGGAATTCTGTAATGCTTTGCCATCTGAATTTAAGCTGCACTTTCTGGATGAGAAATATTTGCTGAAAAAGCTGGCACAAGCCTGGCTGCCCGCTGAAATCTGGCAACGTCCTAAAAAGCCTTACCGCGCTCCCATTCAACGTTGTTTTTTTCATCCAGAGAATCGGGATGTGACTGGGGATATTCTGTCGCCGAATTCCATTCGAAATTCAGGTCTGTTCAAACCGGATATGGTGGTTAAGTTAGCGGAACGATCCCACAGCGACCGGCGGCTAAGTGAAACGGATGAAATGGCGCTGGCGGGAATCATTTCGACACAGTTGGTCCACCATATGTTTGTGCAGGAGTTTCAGCTTTCCGAACCGTTATCTGAGAAAGATGATGTAAAAGTATGCTTTGGGTAGATTGATAGTTCTGTTGAATTGCAACGAGGAGACCTGGATTTGGAGTGGACGCATGAAGTGTATAGTCACTCGCCCAAACCTAAGACCCCCTAAAAATGATTGAGGAGAATAGCAATGATTTTTGATAAGGATCTACTCAAGATCGACGTGGAGGCCGAGACTGAACGAATTGTTAAATCACTTCGTTACAACGTTCGCCAGGTTTTTCGACGTTATGGCGCAACGGTGGGTATCAGCGGAGGGATCGATTCGTCCGTGGTGTTGGCTTTATGCGCCAGGGCATTCGGGCCGGAACGGGTTGCTGCTATTATGATGCCGGAAAAAGAATCGGACCCCGAAAGCGAGATGCTGGCCCGATTATTGGCAGATCAATATGGAGTATCGCCGATTTTGGAAAATATTACTCCCATCCTCGAGGGTTTCCAATGCTACCCCAGGCGGGATGAAGCGATACGCCGGATATTTCCTGAATACGATCCCCAGGAAGGATACACATCAAAAATTGGACTGCCTCAGGATCTTTACGAAGAGACCGCCTATAATATTTTTTATTTGACAATCGTAACTCCTGAAGGTGAAGAGAAGACCATGCGCCTGCCACCGCGCGAGTATCTGCAGATTGTGGCCGCCTCCAATTTTAAACAAAGAACCAGAATGTCCTTACTGTACTACCATGCCGAACTGCGTAATTATGCTGTGATGGGGACTGGCAACAAGAACGAACACGAGCAGGGATTTTTTGTCAAATATGGTGATGGTGGCGCAGATATAAAGCCGATTGCGCATTTATTCAAAACCCAGGTTTACCAGCTGGCCGAATATCTTGATGTGCCGGAGGAAATTCGCCGGCGGACCCCTACCACCGATACGTACAGCGCCCGCAGCACCCAACAGGAATTCTTTTTTCGGCTGCCGTTTGAGCTGATGGATCTGTTGTGGTATGCCCAGGAAAACCATTATTCGGCATCTGAGGTGGCCAGTGTTACTGGTCTATCAGAGATCCAGGTACAACGCGCATTTGATGATTTCGTCCGTAAACAGCGAAATACGGAATATCTCCGATTAGCACCAGTTGATCTCATTTCGCCCTTATCAAGTAACTAATGCCACTTCGAATATTGTTCCTTGACTCAAATCGTTCCTTATCCACCCGATGCGGGGCCAAAGGTCAAAACCTGGAACGTGCTCCGTTTTTTGGCTGGTCGTGGGCATGAAATTCACCTGGCGACTTTCGTGCGCCCGGAAGAAGAGAAATTTCTCGATAAACTGAAAACCGTTTGTACAGAAGTTTATCCGGTTCCCATCCGGCGTTCGCGGGTGGTGGATGGATATTATTGGCTGCGCAGCCATCTGACAGGCCGGCCGTTCCTAATCGAGCGGGATGATTTGAAAGCGATGCGCAGGCTAGTCGACCGGTTGCTCCTCAGCCAAAATTTCGACGTTGTGCATGCTGACCAATTGACCATGACCCAATTCGCCTTACATCAAAATGGGTCAGTCACAAAAGTCTTCGATGCTCACAATGCTGTCTGGACCATCTTAGACCGGATGGCTGATAATAGCCCCTGGTTTCTTCAACCTGTTTTGAAGCTTGAGGCCAGGCGAATTAAGCGTTACGAGGGCATTTTGGTCAAAGAATATGATCACACCCTGGCTGTTACTGAGATTGATGAAAACGCTCTGACCGAAGCGCTGCGATCTGTTGATAACGAGTCTCCGCCCAAGGCTCGAATTTCGGTGATCCCGATAGCCGTTGATACACAACAGGCGGCTGTGTCTTATCAAAATAGCCAATCTTTAAATATCTTGACGCTTGGGACACTACATTATCCACCCAACGCTGACGGAATCAGGTGGTTCTTTCAAGACGTTTTTCCCTTGATCCAGTCTGAGATCCCAGATGCGTCTTTGACGATCGTTGGCAAAAATCCGCCTCCGGATTTTCTGGAATTCGAACGGGCGCACCCAAACGTGGTTAAAGTGACAGGTTATGTCCCAAGTTTAGCCCCGTATCTGAGCCAGGCAGCGGTAGTTGTAATCCCTGTTCGAGCTGGCGGCGGTATGCGGGTCCGCATTTTGGAATCGCTGGCCTGGGGAATGCCCTTAGTTACAACAACGATTGGTTTGGAGGGTATTCAGGCCAGGTCGAACGAGGAGGTTATGGTGGCAGATGAGCCAGAAGAATTCGCTCGGGCAACGATTCGCCTGCTTAAAGAACCTGATTTGAGAGAGAAGTTGTCCCGTCAAGGGCGGTCACTGGCGGAAGCACGCTATGATTGGCAGGTTATTTTCAAAGAGCTAGAGAAAATCTATCAACAGATAAATTCATTCTCCCAAACTGATCGTAAATAGCGACTGGTTTAAATCGGGTAATTTTTTGGATAAATCGAGTTGATATTTATACACAAATTTTATGCCCGTATTTGCAAGGATCTCATACAATTACAGTAGATGAAGGTACAAAAAAATAATTCTCTCAGAAATTTATGGCAGAATTTTGATACCGAGAAGAAGTTGCTCGTTATCATCATCGCTGTTTCAATTCTTGCCCGTCTGGCAGCTGCTTTCTATTTAGGGGATGTCGTGACCGATTTGCCTGGGACCTATGATCAGATTTCTTATCATAATCTGGCCATCAGGGTTCTGGAAGGCCATGGCTTTTCGTTCGGCATGCAGTGGTGGCCGATCACCCCGGCCAATGCGCCTACCGCTCATTGGAGTTTTTTGTATACTTTTTATCTCGTTTTCGTCTATCGGATTTTCGGTATTCATCCGCTGGCGGCCAGGCTTATACAGGCAATTCTGGTAGGTATAATTCAACCCTGGCTGGTCTATCTCATCGGCAGAAAGATATTTGGATCTGGCGTTGGATTAATCACTGCTGCACTCACCGCAATCTATGCCTATTTTATTTATTATGCTGCAACCTTGATGACTGAGCCACTTTATATCAGCGCCATTTTGGGGTGCATCTATTTCTGCATCAATTTGCGCGAATCCGTGGCAAAGCTGTCTATAACGAAGATGTCTACGAAGAAGGTGACAAGCAGAGTATGGCTTTCCACGGTGGGCATCGGTTTTACGCTTGGCGCAGCCATCTTGCTCCGGCAACTGCTCCTGCTCCTGGCTGTATTCCTGTTTATCTGGCTGCTTTGGGCATTGAAAAAACAGGCGATTTCCAAAATCTTGGTGATTGGCATCATTATAGCGCTCTGCATTTTACCGTTCACTATTTACAACTACGCTCGATTTAACCGGTTCGTTTTGTTGAACACGAACGCCGGATATGCTTTTTTCTGGGGAAATCATCCCATCTATGGAACCCATTTTGTGCCGATCTTGACGGCAGATATGGGCTCCTATCAGGAGTTAATTCCTCCCGAACTGCGCACATTGGACGAGGCAGCTTTGGATCAGGCGCTGATGAAACGCGGGTTTCAGTTCATATTCGATGATCCGGTGCGTTATTTTTTCTTATCCTTAAGCCGAATCCCGGTTTATTTCATGTTTTGGCCATCTCAAAATTCAGGGGTAATCAGTAATATCTCGCGTTTAGGCAGTTTCGGAATAATGTGGCCTTTTATGTTGATCGGAATAATCCTGGTGTTGCTGAAATGGAAAAATTTCCGCATAATGGACAGGCAAAAAGACATTGTCTTGATGTTCGGATTCATGCTCTTATACACTGGAATGCATATACTTTCCTGGGCATTAATCCGTTATCGGCTGCCAGTCGATGCAGTTGGCTTACTTTTCGCCGGATTTGCGATTGAAAATATCCTTGTAAGGACTGGAGTAGTCAAGCGGAACTATCCAAAAGATGAAAATCTTTTACGTTACACCTTACACACCTAATCCGATTCGAGTCCGGCCGCATAATTTGATCCGGAATCTGATTAGGCGCGGTCACCAGATCTCGGTCTATACACTCTATACCAATGAAACCGAACGAGATGAAGTTAACACTCTTCGGAATTCGTGTGAGGTAGAGGCATACGAAATCACAAATCGGGAATCGATATTCAATTCCTTGAAAGCTCTGCCGACCGGTGAGCCTCTGCAGGCAGTTTATAGCTGGCAACCGAAACTAGCCGAAAAAATCGTTACGGATGTCATTAACAAAGCGCCAGATATTATCCATATTGAGCATCTAAGGGGAGCGCGCTATGGATTGTTTATCAAATCATCGCTTCAATCCTCAGGGCAGTCTCGACCGATTGTATGGGATAGCGTCGATTGTATTAGCGATCTGTTCGGGCAGGCCGTTAAACGGAGTTCCAGTCTGAAACAAAAATTATTATTGTGGTTCGAATTGTCGCGGACCCGTAATTTTGAAAGCGCTGCAGTCGGAATCTTCGATAAAGTCCTGGTCACATCCCCGAAAGATGCCCAGGCGCTTCAGGATGTCAGCGGAAATACCGCAGCCAGTGAAGCTATTCATGTGTTGCCAAATGGAGTCGATCTGGATACTTTTCGGCCAAAAGCTGGCACATCTCGAGAACCAAGTACACTGATTGTCAGCGGTAAAATGTCTTATCATGCCAACATCGCAATGACCTTGTTCCTTGTTCAGGAGATCATGCCAAAGGTCTGGGTCGAAAGGCCCGAAATAAATTTATGGATTGTGGGTAAAGATCCGCCCAGGGAAATCCAGATTTTGGATGAGCATCCCCAGATAACTGTGACTGGCATGGTTGATGATATGGCTGATTATCTGAGACGTGCTACAATTGCAATTGCACCATTAAGGTATGGGGCGGGGATACAGAATAAAATTCTCGAAGCAATGGCCTGTGAAACGCCAGTCATTACCAATAACCAGGCTATGGGCTCTCTCTCAGCGAGGGTGGGCGAAGACTTGTTGATCGCGAACGATGCGGATGAGTTTGCCAAATCCATCCTTGATTTGTTAGGTGATAAGGACCGCAGGGAGGAAATTGGTAAGTCCGGACGACAATACGTTGAAACTTCTCACGATTGGACCAATATTACTGCTCAACTCGAAACGGTTTATCGTGCTGTTATTGAAAATGAAAATGTATTTGAAATTAGAAAAACAAGGAACTAGCTATGGAAATCGGTGAATTATTTGAGCCATTACGTCGCTGGTGGTGGCTTTTAGTTACATGTACAATTGTCGCAGCTGTATCCAGTTTGATCGTTGTATCACAGCAACCGCCCATTTATGTCTCGCGCACGACCCTGATGATCGGGCGGATGCTTGAAGATCCGAATCCTAACAGTGGACAATTTTACCTGGCACAGCAATTAGCCAGCACCTATGCCGATATCGCCAATCGTGACCCGATCAGGGAAGCGACCATGCAGGCTCTGGGCATTGATTGGTTGCCTGCCTATCAGGCGCGCGCATTGCCGAATTCGCAATTAATTGAGATTGCCGTTACGGATACTAATCCGCAAAGGGCTTATGCAATCGCCAGCGAGCTGGCCAATCAATTAATCAACCGAGGGCCGACCAGCGATAACGCCACGGATCAGGCGCGTCAAGAATTTATTCAAACCCAATTGGATATACTGCAGAATCAGATCAATAACGCCCAGGGTCAAATTGAAGAATTGACCACCCAGCTAAGTACTTTGAACAGCGCCAGGCAAATCGCAGATACCGAAGCACAAATCGCCACGCTTACCAGTGGACTCAATAATTTGCGATCCAATTATGCAGGCTTGTTGTCAAATACTCAGCAAGGCGCGTTCAATATCTTGAGCGTTATTGATCCTGCCAACCTGCCTAATACGCCGGTCGGTCCCAACAAGATGATGACGGTCCTGCTCTCTGCTGCAGTCGGCCTGGCATTGGCGGCCGGAGCAGCCTATCTGTTAGAGTATTTGGATAAATCCGTTAAGTCCATCGATGAAATTGCTCGGTTAATACCTGCTCCCAGGATCGGTGTGATCTCTGAGATGGGGAAAGATGTTAACACCTGGTCAATTGTTGCCAATCAACCTCGGTCAAGGACCGCCGATGAATTCCGTATTTTGCGAACCAACCTGGAATTTATGGGCGTCGATTCGCCGATCCATTCCGTTCTGGTAACCAGTTCGAATTCCGGAGAAGGCAAATCAACCATTGCCGTAAACCTGGCTTTTATCTTAGCCCAGGCAGGTAAGAAGGTTTTACTGATCGATGCTGACTTCCGCAAACCCAATATCCATAAGATCCTGGGAATCTCGAACCGGGTTGGTTTGAGTGATGCATTTCGCGAGCATGTCGATGTGATGGATTGTATTGTGAAGTTGGAAGAACATGATCTGCAGATCATTTCATCCGGCCCGTTGCCGCCAAATCCCACGGACTTATTAAGTTCTTCGAAGATGAACCGGCTCCTGGACGAACTCCGCAGTAAGTTTGATATCTTGATTATCGATGGCCCGCCATTGTTGGTGGCGGATGCGGCGGTCCTGTCCAGCAAGGTAAGCGGAGTCTTGCTGGTCGTGCAGCCGGGCTACACCCAAAAAGCAGCCCTCAAAACCATTCAGGAGCAGCTAAAAACCTCTCGCGCCAGAATACTGGGCGTTGTGGTTAATCGAACCAGCCAGCATACAGGTTATTACTATGGCGGGTATTATGAAAAACAGAAACCTGTTATCGATCTCAAATCGATTACGATGGGAACTGATCCGGTCGAGGAAAAACAGGCCAATCCCTGAAATCGATTAACAATATTTACTAAACAGGCCCTGAGAAAAGTTTCGTTTCTCAGGGCCTGTATGTTTAATGGATGTATGGCAATTATTGGCCCCAATTAATTGTCAATGTTGGCCGCCCAAGTTGATTCCAATCTTCCGTATCCGAGGTAATGAAATATTTCCCACTATGTTGTGCAGCATCAGATTCATATAAGAACCAACCGTAAATTTTGATAACCATTATTGATCGCTTCAGAAACCGCTCTACTGACATCCCAATCGATTGGCACTCCTGGCCATCCTGGAAATTGTAGTATTGGATATGCCCACGCCTGGCTGATATTTTCCTGGGCGAGCGGGGCATTATTCCAGGTAATTGTCCCTTCATCCCAGTCATTTTTAACGGTCATAACCTGGATTAATGAAGGTTTTGCATTGGCTGGATCAGAACCGCCGAATTGATAAACTCTTAGATTTGCGGAAAGCACGGATTTGCCTGTAAGCGAAGCAGGGAGTGGAAAATCAAGATAAATTTTGGAAAAACATGGCCAATCCGACACATCGGATTGATTTTGAACGTTGACCTGATCATAATATGCATAATTCGCATCCCCCCAGCCATCAAAAAAGGTTGGCGAATAATCTTGTCCACATACGGTATGCCCACCCACTTCCGCATCGGTCACTACTGCCCCGTCGAGCTTATGCCGAATGGTTGTCACCTCAGTTGGCGCTGCAGCTGGCACGATGTATGCTGGCAATCCAAACCGCAATTGACCCCACGACTCCGGTTGGTATTCGATCTGAGTTGGCGGCCAGATCTTGTCGGAAATTGGGGTTCCCGCAGAATCATCCCTGTCATGGACATTTACTGCCAACCCCCAAATGCTCCCTTCGCTGGGTGGACCGGATAGAGCCAAACTCGTGAAGGGAATGCGATATGTCATGCTCCAGCCCCGGTCATCGTTGTTGTCATTTGGCGCGTTGCCTCGCCAGCCGCTAATTGCCGAGTACTGAATGGAAGTTGGACTCCATCCGGTCCCATTACCCCGGTAGCTGGCTTGCCAGCGTGGGCGCTCTTCCCACCAGTTAAGTTGGTTAACAAATTTATACGCGCTGGTACCGGGAGCGGAGCCAATATCGCCATTCAGGTTTAGATATAACGTAGTTGCATCCCAGGCCGCTAATTCGTTTTGGATTGGATCCGTGTCGTACCACAGACGTCGGTCAAAAATGGAGACGTTAATATAAAGTTCTGTGTCATTGTATCCGATTCGGACATCGGCATAATTGTCCGTCGGTGTGACCTTGCCGAACCAAAAAATTGCCGTCTCTGAATATTTAATATCCCCACTGAAATAGGGGACATTCACCTGCGGATTGGATTTTTTGGGGACTTGGATAATGGGTAGATAGATTGCGGTTGTTGTAGCTGTATTCTGTTGGTTGGTTATTTCGGGTAACGTAGGTGGAATTTCATCTGATATGCCATCTGCGAGAGCAGGTATCATGTTAAAGGCAAACAGTACCGATAGAATCAGAGACGATATCAATATGGATTTTCTTGAGTTCATAGAATCCCTTGAGCCGATCTGGCGAATAATAGACAATTTTACGCCAAATCTTAGCATGTCGGCGATGAGAATCCTGTTCAAGATTCGTTAAGGCTTGGTGAAATTTGTGTAAAGAGATACGAGCCGCTCTACCAAAGCCTCACTCGGGGCAATCAGCCACAATGATTCGGATTTAGTCTCAAACAGGCATGCTACCTGTCCATCAGCTTTCCAACAATCGCTGTTTTCCTGGTCAAGCTTGTTGCCTCGAAACCGTTTATCCAGGTAATCACCCAGGGCCAGTTGAAATTCTTTTGCATCTGTCTGGGTATCCCAAACCCAATGGGCGGCCAATATCGTCGCGTTGTCGCTTTCATTGTAAAAGGCCTGGTAGGTATCCCCGCCCCATCCAGCCGCGGCTTTGGCGGCAATTCTATCCTCTTGTTGAGCCACTGGGTCTGCTCCAGAGCCCAGGATCATGTAGGTCCGCCATTCACCGAAGCTATCCCTTTGAATTTCCCGCCATTCCGCAGGTAAGACTTCGCTCAAAGATGGGTCTGCGACCACAATTGGCGCTTCGCGCCGGATATATTTTTCTGGATGAATGATTTGCTCGGTGCTGTCAGGCAATTCGCTATAGGCTTTGTTGACCAGCGACCACTTGCCGCGATTGTACAGATATTTTACGAATTCAACTCCGTATGTCGATGGAAACTGTAAATCCATCGCTGCGTATGACGGTGGGTATTGGTCTGGAATTAAGAAGGGAGGTGGTTGGTAGTCGGTCACTTCTTGTTTATCTTGCGAGGAGGCATATCGATCTAACCATTGCCTCATAAGCAGGGAAGCGTCCCCTTCAACCAGCGCTCGGATAGCATCGCAGCGCTGTTTATTGCTCGTACAGTAGGGATATACGCTCATTTCATCGATGTGGAAATATTGATCAACCAGGGCATGGTCGTACTGATGGCCAAAGACAAAGCGCTCCGCGCTGGCATATTGGAGCCCTAACACAAATATTTGTTTACTCCAGGGCAGGTAAACTCCGCCCAGGTGATCGACCATTTGATTCAACGTAAACGTCTGCAAACCATACGTGGGTTGAATCAGCCCGGATGCAATCAGGACCCGTTCATCGTCATGGAGCTTTTCGAGGTAACCACTGGTGGCCATCTGATCGAGTAGAGCGTCTTCAACAATGCTTCGGTTGACCACATACTTATTTACCTGTTCTAGGCTATCCAGGCCGCGCAATTCGGACACTTGCTGCTGGATCGCATCCATTTCTGCAGCCGCACTTGGGGCTGGCGGGGCCAATGTATTCGTCGGCGTGGGGGGGATGGTTGGAGTGATCGTCGGAGTCGCTGGAGCGGGTGTTGCCGTCCAGGTTGCTGGTAAGAACACTAATTGTGATTGGTAAGTGACTTCAAAAACGACCTTGGTATTATAAGCGGAAGCCTGGCGATAATTATTGATGCCCGCCATCGCAATCAAAATGACAATCACGATCAACCCGACCAGGCCGGTGCCAATCACCATAGCCAGAATTTCTGGATGACGGCTGGATTTTTGGGAGATTTCCTCAACCTTATTTAAGATGGGAGATGAAGTTCTGCCGATCAGAGCAGGTTCGGAGGTGAGTTCTTTAAAAGGTTGCCGAGGATCGGCTCGGGTTTTGAATGCAGATCCTGAACCATTGAGCGGCGCATCAAAGTTATTGTAAGCAGCCTGGAATTCCGAATATTCAGGCGGTGGGCCGCTTTCCTGCCCCTTCATGGGACCCGGTGCCTGAGCCTTGGGTTGCCCCTCAACACTGACAGGCTCCGGAGCGCTCGGGGCCTGGGCGGAGGGTGAACCGGCTTCCAGTTTTAGTTGGGCGAGCCGGCTTCGGGCGATGCTGTTATTCGGATTGATTTTAAGAACCATTCGCAGGGAGTTCGATCTGCCTTACACGTTCAGGGATGGTTAAGCTCAGCAACAACCAGCCTTGTTCGGAACGTGGATTTTTACGCAGATATTCGATCAGGATTGGTAGCGCGAATTCTGATTTACCAGACCGTATCAATTCATCTGCCCTGCGAAGGGCGTAATTATTGGCAGATTCCATACTGGCTGCCCCCATATCTGAGAAAATCCTTTTTCGTGGTCTTGAATAAACTCTTGGGCATCATTTTGGCTAAACAATTTTCTCAATCGAAGAGCGATCTATCCAGTTCGGTCATTCAGCCCAAAGCCTGTCTGGGACTCCCGCACAGGGTTTCCTGAAGACCGCTGATCTTGATCTCCTTGTTAATTATATTGTCCAAACGAAAGATATGGCTAATAAAATTGCAAACTGGCAAATTCGACCGGTAAGAAGTTGAGCCAGTCTTCGCAAAAATACTGATGGCTCACCGAAACGAAACCAGCGGATGGAACTTTGTCCATCCGCTGGTTTGATCTGAATTCGAGTTGTCGGTGGGGTAGCGGTTCAGGAGCGGCTGGTCCGGACTTTCAGTGCATAGCCTGCCAGCGCATACATAGCAACCGCCAGAATGAGACAGGCCAGAATCCCGTGCCAGATGATTGTTCCATTCCAACCCTGGTTCAGGATTTGGCGCATGGCCTCCAGGACATAGGTGATTGGATTGATCTGGGCTGCCGTTTTCAACCAGCCATCTAATAAATCCAGCGGAACAAACGTCGGCGCCAGGAAGGTCAATGGGAAGAAGATGAATCCTGCTCCCTGAGTGGCTGCCGCGCTGCCGCTGCCCAAAGCTGCAGATACGGTAAAGCCGGAAAACCCGGTCCCGAGCAAGATCGCCAGGCCAATGACAGCCAGTAATCCCAGGGGCCCGGTTACAGGGCTGAGCCCCATCAGGATACCCACAAGCACCACGATACTAGCCTGTAATCCAAGGATCACAGCACCGGCCAGAATTGGCCCTAAAAGTAAGGCCGACCGGCTGACAGGCGCCAGGAGAATTTTGTCAAAATAACCGCTTTCGATATCCCGGACCAGATTTTGAGCTGCAATTCCCGCTCCGGACAATGAAGCGCTGACGATGGATAACGGCAGGATAAATCCGAGGTAACTGCCGCCAATGTCCGGGATGAAGCCGGCGGCTTTTCCAAGCGTGGATTTATAGATAACCAGAAAGAATACACTGATAGCAATGGGTGGAATCAACGCTTCTGGAGTTCGGAATATCGTCAGGATATTCCGTTTTGTCAGCAGAGCGATTTGTAGCAAAAGATTAGCTCTGATTGGAGATGATTTTTGAATTGGATGAATTGCTTCATGAGTTGCCATTGTGTTATCCTCCATGGATTATGCCTCAGGCCAGCTGAGCTTGTTTTTTATCTGTGGCCGGCATGCGCTGTCCGGTTACCTGTAAGAAAACATCATCCAGGGTGGGTTGGGTGAGCGTGAGGGAGATGGGGTTGAGCGAGACCTGTTGCAAACGATTGACAACAGAAGGGATTGCCTGGGCGGCTTGAGACAAATACAGGCGAACGGTATCGCGATCGATTTGAATTTGATCGCCCATGCCGTCGAGCGCTATTTCAGCCTTTTCGGCCTGATCGATACTTTCAAACGACAAGTTGATCGACTCAGCTCCCAATGCTGCTTTCAATTTGCTTGGAGAGCCTTCTTGGGCAATTCTGCCTTCCACAATGATTGCAATCTTGTCGGCAAGCTCATCGGCTTCTTCAAGATATTGAGTGGTCAGGAAAATTGTCATCCCGAGCTTGCGGTTGAGGCGCTTGACCTCATCCCAGACATCAAACCGGCTGGCCGGATCTAAGCCGGTGGTCGGTTCATCCAGGAACAGGATCTTAGGCTCATGCACGAGGGCCAGGGCCAGGTCTAATCGCCGGCGCATGCCGCCGCTATAAGTACCGACTCTGCGTTCGGCCGCGTCCGTTAATCGAACCAGTTCCAGTAGCTCTCGGCCGCGAGCTTCGGCCTGATGCCGAGTTCATACCAAATAATTGGCCCTGCAAAATGAGCAGTTCCATGGCTTTCATCAGGGGGTCAATGCCGACGTCCTGCAAGGCCACGCCTGCGATCCTACGAACTTGATCAGCTTCGTCGATGACATCGTACCCACCGACCCAGGCTTGACCGCCGGTTGGCAATGCCAGGGTGGTCAGGATTTTAATTATTGTGCTCTTCCCTGCGCCATTTGGCCCTAAAAAACCGAATATTTTTCCCTGTTCTACCTGAAAAGAGACATCATCCACAGCCTGGACATTGCCTTTGTATTGCTTGGAGATGTGTTCAACAACAATTCCTTCTTGTGACATTGTATATTCCTTTAATATCGCGGTTAAACGGCGTTCTGGCTTCGTACGAGTTGAATGGCTTCATCTAATAATGGAGTGAAGGCTACCAAACCAGAACGCTTTCTGGATTTGCCTGTCATTCATACGTGATTGTAGTACCAACCCGTCATTTTGTCAACGTATAATAGATATATATTATACAATACTTATACAATCGGTGGTTTTTTGGGAACTTATCGGAGTTTCCGTAGTGGGTAGAAGTTGTGGGGAGTTTCGAGTGAAGCTCGAAACTCCCCACAAATATGGCATGAAAAAACCCGTCGATAATTTCCGACGGGCGGCGCCTGGGGTTTGTTTGGTTTCAGCCGGTTCAGCGTGGTAAGTTGGGCAGTTGCCAGTTTATCTCCGGTAAGCCCGCCTGCCGTAAAGCGGTGTTGGTGCGCGAAAACGGGCGGCTTCCGAAGAACCCGCTCGAGGCTGAGAATGGCGACGGATGCGGGGATTGGATGACCACGTGCCGGCTTAGATCGACCAGACCGGCTTTGCGCCTGGCTGAAGCGCCCCATAAAATGAAAACGACCCGGGTCGGCAAGCGGTTTACTGCTTTGAAAACAGCATCTGTGAATTGTTCCCAGCCTTTTCCCTGGTGAGAGTTGGCCTGGCCACCGCGCACAGTCAGGACCGTGTTGAGCAACAATACCCCTTGCCTGGCCCAGGGCACCAGGCAGCCATGATCCGGTGGGGTGGCGCCAACATCGTCTTTGAGCTCTTTATAAATGTTGCGCAACGACGGCGGTAGCGACACGTGTGGGCGAACTGAAAAACTGCAGCCATGCGCCTGGCGCGGGCCGTGATATGGATCCTGGCCCAGGATCAAAACTTTAACGGAATGGTATGGCGTGTACTCAAGGGCAGAGAATATTTCGGATTCTTTCGGATAGATCGTGTAGTGCTGGCGCTCTTCCTCCAGGAAGTTCCGTAAATCTTGAAAATAGGGTTTTTCCAGTTCCTCGCCTACCGCCTCTTGCCAGCCTCCCGGCAGTTCATCCTGCATGATGGCTCCTTTTGATGTTCTGAGTATTTGATTGGTATTGAAATCTCGCTCAATCTGTCGATAGTTATACTGACTCCAATTATTTGAATTGCGAGGCAATCTCGCAGCTTTCCAATGGGAACTTTCCAATAGCTGTTTCGTCGGATAGCACAAAGCCGGCGTAACCATTCTCCAGACAATCGAGCAGATGGCACACCTCGGAACGAGTTGGCCAAGGATCACTGCTCATATGTTCAAGCACCTGACCCGCCATTAAGACCGGGCATGATATCCTGTTCAACTCTCTGGTAAAATGGGAGACGGCTCGCGCCATCGCGGGCAAACCCAGCTCAGCTCCCAGGTCGCCCCGGCACAACCACAGGGCATTGGCTGTTTTAGAGATTTGGTGAACATCAGCGAGCGCCGTTTGACGTTCGATCTTTGCGATAAGCGTGTGGCCTAAACCGAAAATTTCTCGGTAGTGGGTCATTTCTTTCGAATCCCTGACATACGAAAGCGCGTATTGGATATTCGAATATCCCTGGGTGGCAATGACAATTCTCCGATCTTTTTCTGTCAGGTTTTCATTTCTGAAATCCGAATTAAGATAAGTAATCCCTTTTCGAGCTGAGAGATCACCACCGCGATAAACCCGGGCCTTCAACCAATCCGGACCAAAAGCTTCGCGCGTTAGCATCACTTTTGCGTCATTCAATGTAATTTGTTCTGAGGATTGAGAGGCGGCCCGAAAGAAGTCGGAGTGTGGAACCGGGATTTGGGTGGCATTCTGGCTGGAGTTTCCTAGAAACAATTCGATCTCCTGGCCGGTCTTTAGCGTCAGGTTCTCTATGTGTCCAATGCGCCACTTGCTGCCTTGCAAATCCAGGATGGTTGGTAATTGGAACTTGAAAAGATCGCCTGCACTGGATGACCGTTCGAGCCAGTTGTTTATCTGATCAATCTCCAGGTGCGAGGTGTTCAGCCGAAAAGCGGTTACGCCCAGGGCCTGCATCTTTCGCCAGATCTCCCGAGTGGAACTACTTGGTCCGAGGGTCGCGACGATTTGATAATCCATACTCAGGGATTATACCGGATCGAGCCGTCCTTACAAGAACCCGCATTGAGGCTCTCCAATGGCTCGAATTTAAGCTGTGCTTAAGGGTTGCATTATGGGTGTGTAAGGACACATCCGCGAGCCTGAGGGTATAAATAATCGTGCCAATCAGAAGTGATCGGCTTTAAGGATATTGGCAATACTGTATTGCCAGCCGATTACTGTCTTCAGGCGGAAGAAAAGTCCGGGATCAGCATGAGTATCAGCACAAATCTGCATCAATTTCTCACAACGCTTTATCAAATTTCACAGAATCCAGCCATTGGAATCTGGAAATATCTGATTTTGGGCATAATGGTCGGGGTTGAGGGACCGTTGATGACCCTGATTGGTGCGGCTGCAGCCGCGGGCGGGTATATGCAGCCGGATTTGGTTTTTCTATCCGCCAGTATTGGCAATTTGAGCGCCGATACAATCTGGTATTCCATCGGTTATGCGGGCAAAATTGATTGGTTGATGCGTCTTGGTGGCAAAATCGGGGTCAAGCAGCAGGATATGCAGCGATTAAAGGAAAAAATGCGTCAACATGCTCCCAAAATATTATTGGTAGCGAAGATCACCTCTGGCCTGATCGTGCCATCCTTGGTCGCAGCCGGTTTAGCGCGCGTACCCTGGAAACGCTGGTTCCCGTCGGTCGCTTTAGGCGAAATGATTTGGACTGGATCGCTGGTTTTAATCGGTTACTACGCCGCCCATTCGATTGCACAATTGCAGCAGGATATTCGCTTGTTTGTGATTGTGTCAACTACAGTAGTTATCTTGGGATTGATCTGGCTGGTCCGCAGGGTCTTGAAGAAAAAAGGTTCTGATATCAAGGATTTGCCCCAGGACGATTAAAAAGCCGTTTGGATTCTCTGGAGTGTTACCCTCACAGAGTTTCCCAAAGTCCTGACGAAAAAATTGGAGAAAAAAGGAAACCAATCTGTTATGAGAATATTGATTGCAGGTCAGACCTATTATCCGGCATTTAACGGGCAGGCCATTTTCACAATTAATCTGGCGGAAGGTTTAGCTCGGCGTGGGCACGATGTGATGGCAGTTGTTCCGGCTCTGCCAAACGCTGAAGCGATGCATGAACGCAATGGCGTGCAAATTCAACAGCTAGATTCGCTGCCGTTGAATTTATTGCATCCGGATGCCGCGTATACGCTTTTCCCAGATCACGCCGTTAATCAGATCATCCAGGATTATCAGCCTGAAATTATTCATATTCATGATCATTATTCAATCAGCAAAGCTGCAGTGAAAACTGCCAGGCAGCAACACATTCGTGTCATTGGGACCAACCACTTTATGCCGGAAAATCTAGTCCCTTATTTGCCCTTGCCACAGGTTGTCCAGCCGGGTATGAATCGCTTGTTGTGGATGTGGATGCTGGATCTTTACAATCAACTGGATGCCGTCACCGCCCCATCTCGGACCGCGGCGGCGATTTTGCGCCAGCAAGGACTGGCCCGTCCGGTCTTTCCGATCTCTTGTGGCATCGATCCGCAAACTTTCAAACCGATCCCGGGCCTGGACAGGGCGGCCTGGCGGCAGCGGTTTGGTTTAGACCCAGATCGAAAACTTTTCCTGTTTGTGGGCCGTGTTGATGGTGAAAAACGGTTGGATGTCATCATCGAAGCCTTCAAACGCCTGGACCGGGATGACCTTCAGTTTGGGATTGCGGGTAAAGGCGCAGCTCGAAGCAGACTGGAGGATCTCGTCGCTGAATTAGCGCTGGGTGACCGGGTACATTTTACCGGTTTTATCCCGGCCCCGGATTTGCCGGCATTATTGAACAGCGCCGACATTTTCACCATGCCCAGTGAGGCTGAGTTATTAAGCATAGCTACTCTGGAAGCCATGGCAAGCGCGCGCCCCATTCTGGCGGCTCGCTCGAACGCTCTGCCTGAACTGGTTGAAGATGGTCGGAACGGATTTATGTTTCAACCGGGAGAATCCAGTGATGCAGCCCATAAGATAGCCTGGCTGGCCGATCATCCTGATCAATGGCCGGCAATGGGTCAGGCAAGCCTGGAAGCAGTTAAGCCACATCATCTGGACCAAGTTCTGAAATCCTACGAAGGTCTTTACCAGGCAGAGGTTGATCGAACTTCGATTTCGATTCCGATCGCTGGTAAAAGAAGCCCGGCCTCGATCAGGCGGGCCAGTCATGAGCTGGCAAAATGATGTTCATACTCCCCGTCGATAACCTCAATCCCGGGATATACCCAAGATAAACATACGAACTCATCCCGAACGGTTAATGACTGCGGCGATTCAAGGCGCTATTGACGATCGCTTGCGCTTCTTCCTGGATCGCTCGAAGGTGTTTTATGCCCAGGAACAACTCGGCGTAGATCTTATAAATATTTTCCGTTCCGGATGGGCGGGCGGCAAACCACCCATTTTCTGTGACAACCTTCAGACCGCCAATTGGCGCTTGATTGCCGGGGGCACGGGTCAGCTTGGCCTGGATGAGTTCTCCTGCCATTTGTTCAGCTTCAACCATCTCAGGGGAAAGCTGGCTCAAGACAGCCTTTTGTTCCGGTGAAGCAGGCACGTCAATGCGCTCGTAAACCGGGCTGCCGAATTGCGTTTCAAGCGTCTGGTAATGCTCGCCGGGGTCGCGGCCGGTAACGGCGGTGATCTCGGCTGCCAGAAGGTCGAGGATGATCCCATCCTTGTCGGTTGTCCAGACGCTTCCATCTTTGCGGAGGAATGATGCTCCGGCGCTCTCTTCTCCTCCGAAACCGAATGAGCCATCCAGCAAACCGTCCACGAACCATTTGAAGCCTACCGGCACTTCATTTAACTTGCGCTGCAAGGAGGCTGCCACCCGGTCGATCATTGAACTGGAGACCAGGGTCTTGCCGATCCCGGCATCCGCCCGCCAGCCGGGTCGATTTTGAAACAGGTACCAGATCGCTACAGCCAGATAATGGTTGGGATTCATCAAGCCCGAACTGGGGGTCACAATCCCGTGCCGGTCGCAGTCAGGGTCATTGCCAAATGCGATATCGAATTGATCCTTTAAACGGATCAAGCTGGCCATCGCGTCCGGAGAGGAGCAATCCATCCGGATCTTGCCATCATGATCGACCGTCATAAATCGAAAAGTCGGATCAACGCTTGGATTGACAACCTCGATCTGCAGGCCAAACTGGTCGGCGATGGGGGCCCAATAGTCTACACTGGCCCCACCCATCGGGTCCACGCCCAGCTTGAGGCCGGCTGATCGAATGGCCTCCAGATCAATGATATCGCCCAATTCGCCAACATAGGCTGCTACGTAATCATGTTCATGCGTGGTTTCTGCCTCAAGCGCCTGTCGGTACGGCATCCGTTTGACGCTGGCCAACCCACTCTCCAGAATCTGGTTAGCGCGATCCTGGATGATTTTGGTGGTCTGCGTGTCGGCGGGCCCCGCACTGGGTGGGTTATATTTAAAACCGCCATCTTCCGGGGGGTTATGCGATGGCGTGATCACGACCCCATCGGCGAAACCATTGGTTTTACCGCGGTTATAACCCAGGATGGCATGGGAAATGGCCGGCGTCGGTGTATAGCTCAGCCCGGATTGGATCATCAGGTCAACCTGATTGGCGGCAAAAACTTCCACCGCGGTAGCGAAGGCTGCTTCTGAAAGTGCATGGGTATCCATACCGAGATATAACGGACCCGTATACCCCTGGGTTGCACGATATTCACAGATGGCCTGGCAGATTGCCAGCACGTGGTTTTCATTAAAGGTGAGTTTGGCCGATGATCCCCGGTGGCCGGAGGTGCCAAAAGCTACTTTCTGGCTGGGAATAGCGGGGTCGGGTTGGCTGGTATAGTAGGCGGATACAAGGCGCGGTACATTGATCAATAGTTCTGAAGGGGCTGGTTTTCCGGCGAGTTGACTGGTGGGCATGGATTGTTTCCTCCTGATTGCAGTGAACTTTAACAGGGCCTTTCGGTATCTCTGTGGCGGTACCCCAGATTTGGGGATGTGAGCGTGCGGATGCACGCTCACATCCCCAAATCTGGGAATTATCCCGTAATTTCCAATAGAGTCTTATGACAGCTTGCTGGATGTTAGCCTATTTTAGGATTAATTGGTTTCGCAGGCCGGGTTAGCAGGACCAATTGCCCGCTTGGAATCTTATTCCTGGTCATGATTGTGGATCGGTACCAGCAGCAGGGGGATGTGAGTGCCTTTCGCAATCTGGGGCGTCAGGCTGCCGGACCAGAACGCATCCATATGGCTCTTGCCGTGCGTTCCCAGCACGATCAGGTTGGTCCGGTTTTGCTCGGCAGCTCGGATCAGCATGGCTGCCGGTTCGCCGCGCAGCACTTCGGCCGTTATGTGGAATCCCTGTTGGGCGTATTCGTGAACCAGGCCAAGTAGATAGTTTTCCGCACTCGAAACGGATAAATCCAGCAAAGCTGAGGTGGAGCCGGGTAAAAGCCGGGCAGTGGCAGCCTGTTCCATTAATAATTCTCGCCGGGTCGGCACCACGGTAACCAGGTGCAGGCCGGCCTCACATTCCCCGGCAAATTCGGCCGCCACCCGTAGTCCCTTCTCGTGATCCGGTTTACCATCCAGGGCGATGAGCATCCTCCGGCAATCGAAGATTGCTGATACGCCTGATTGATCGGCTTGAATGACCAGAACCGGCGTTCTTCCGAGGTTAATCACCTGCTGGGCGATCGTCCCGATTACCAGGGAACGCAGTCCACCGCTTCCATGGGTACACAACACGATCAGGTCTGTTTGCAACTCATTGGCGTGCGCGACGATCGATTCGGCCACGTCCGTGACTTCTGCGGTATGAACGTGACTCTCGATGACAACATCTGGCCAGTATTTTTGGCTGGCGATAGAGTCCAGGTAAGTGCGAGCTTCGGCCTCGTTGGTCAAATGCGTTTCGCCGTGAATTTCTTCCGGTGCATTACGTTCGATGATGTGCAGCAGGGTGACAGGGATCTCGAGCGTTTTGGCCAGATACGCAGCCGCGGGAAGTACGGCTTCTGCCAGCTTGGAGCCATCCAATGGGATCAGCAAGCGCGTGAACATTGCAATTAACCTCCAAACAATAATTGATACAGCAAGAAGAAATTCAAGGCAATGATCAGAACGGCTACGATGCTTGCCAGGAAAGTTGTCAGGCGGTTGTTGGTGAGAACCCCCATGATATCCTTGCGTCTTGTAAACATGATCAATGGGATGATGGCGAAAGGCAGCCCAAAACTGAGCACCACCTGGCTGAGGACCAGCGTACGGGTTGGATCGAGCCCGATCGCAATGACCACTAAGGAAGGCACCATGGTGACCAGCCGGCGGATCCAGGGATGGATCTGGCGATGGATAAAGCCCTGCATGATAACCTGGCCTGACATGGTCCCTACGGACGCAGAAGACAATCCGGACGCCAGCAAGGAAATGGCGAATACCCAGCTGGCGGCTGAGCCGAGTAATGGCTGTAAGGTACGGTGGGCTTCTTCGATGGTGCCGATATTCGTTAATCCCTGATTGTAAAACGTGGCGGCAGCCATGATTAACATGGCTGCGTTAATCAGGCTTGCCAGGCCCATGGCCACGCCTACGTCCATAATCTCGAAGCGGAACAAACGCCGCAGTTGTCCGGGATCTTTAACCCTGATCCGATTTTGAGTCAAGGCCGAATGAAGAAAGATAGCGTGAGGCATGACGGTGGCGCCTAAAATACCGGTGGCTAAAAGGACGGATTCTGTCCCGGAAAATTGGGGCACAACTGCGTGGTAGAGTACATTACCCCAATCAGGCCGGTCCAGCACAGTTTCAATCAAATAACTGACTGCAATGACGCCGACCAGTGCGGTGATCACAGCTTCGAGGGGGCGAAACCCATACCGTTCCAACCATAAGATGATGACTGTCACCAGGGCCGTGAGCAGGCCGGCCGCCAGGAGGGGCATCCCGAACAGCAGGTTGAATCCTAATGCGGCGCCCAGAAATTCTGCCAGGTCAGTTGCCATGGCCACAATTTCCATGATGACCCACATGCCAATGACGATTTTCGGTGAGAACTCGCTGCGGCAGTGTTCCGCCAAATTCTTCCCGGTGGCGATACCCAGCTTGGCCGAAAGACCTTGGAGCAGCATGGCCATCAGGTTGCTGGCCATGATCACCCACAGCAGGGTGTAGCCGAATTGAGCGCCTCCCTGGATATTGGTGGCAAAATTCCCCGGGTCAACGTAAGCGACGCTGGCAATGAATGCCGGTCCTAAAAAAGGCAGTAATTTTGCCAGGCCGCGCCTGGTGCTTTCCCCGGATAAAATCTCTGTCGCGGCTGAAACAGTTGTTTCATCGCCCGTTTGTTGGTGTTTGGCATTCATGATTAATCCCGCCTAAACATTTTGGTATACATCCATTATAGTACGGTTCAGGCAAAACTAACCAATGCAATGAAACATCCAGAGGTTATGGCAAAATAGGGCGTCAGCATGGGTGTTCACCCACGCTGACGCCTTATTTTGCCTTTTACTCCAGTCCAATGGGATGATTTTCTGGAGACGGGTATAATATGGCCTGCGTCGATTTGCGAGCCGTCCCGAAACTGCTTTTTAGGGATGTGCTGTGCGCAACTCAATTAATTTTCCAACCATCTTGCTGGTTAACCCTATTAACTGCATTGGAAAGAGTTCTTCTTCATGAGTTTAGGCCAGATTGTTGCCGGACAAAAATATAAATGGGATTTGCTCGCCAAGTTGGGCGAAGGAGATGCCGGTGAAGTCTACCTGGTTGAAGTCCTGTTGAAAGGCAGACAGGCGATTTTAAAACGGCCGAGTAAAAGCGCATTTATCAGCGACACTCTCCGGCAGGCTTCCCAAATCCAATCAGAGGCTGGCCTTCTCAGGGCACTTGAAAAATTGAGCTTCCCATTGGAAGGCGCCCAAATTTCGATCCCAGGCCTGATCGACCAGAGTACGGTCGAGGAAGGCTACGGTGAAGGCTACTTTATCGTGATGGAAAAGGCCGCAGGATTTGATCTAAAAACTCTGGCTCAGGTAACGCATTTTGGTCTGCTGGAGCGGCTTCGCTCGGCAGATAAGAGCCCTTATGCGGATTTCTTGCAGCGATTGGCGAAATTGCCCCAATTGCCAGACCAGCTCCTGATCCGGTCATTGTTGGCGGTCCTCAATTTGCTTGAGACGGTTCACACTGCGGAAGTTTGGGATGGCAATGAAAAGCATGCCGGTTTGATCTGGAACGATATCAAACCGGATCATTTGTTTTGGGATCCACAAAAAGCGTGTTTGACGGTTATCGATTGGGGAAACGGTGCATTTCTGGAAGCAGATGGTTCAACTCCCGATCGACAGTTTTCCAGAATTGGCGATGATTACCAGTTTATTCAAGCCATGGGTGAGTTCCTGGCGGAAGCCAATCCAATGTTGTTAGCACGGTTGGAATGGCCCAAAACAATCAATCCGGCCAATGCGTATACTGAAGGCGTCAGGCCGCTTAAGCAGCGCTTATCCGCACTCAATGAGGAATTGATGGATCAACTCCAACAGCTGCGTGAGACTGCCAGCCAGCTCTACGACGTCTCCAGACCCGGGTTGAGTGATCTTTCCAAAAGCGATGAACTGCAGCAGCAGATGGTCGCCTTTGGCGATTTGCCCGATTCTTCCAGAGCATTGAATTTCTATGGTCGGGTCGCTCTGCAGCTGGCCTCCGACCATGAGCTGGAAGCCTTTCAGAAGATTTGCCTGCGGGCCAGCGAACTGGCTGCCTCTTCATCGGAAAAATGGTCCCTGTTGAAAGATCTGGCCGGCTTGCAGTACAGGGATGACATCGCTTTGTCCGATCGGGTTCGGGAAGCGTTGCCGGGAGCGCTCGCTTCCGGCATAGTGGATGAATGGGCTTCATTGTTATGGGAATTATTTGAAGCAGTTGGCAATGATCCTGTTCCAGCATGGTGGCCAGATATCAGTCGCAGGGCCAGGCAGGTGCAACTGGACCTGGACCCGGACGGGCTGCCGCCCAGCGGAGCGATCAATCGCCTGTATTACACATTGCAAGCAATCGTATTGGAACGAGGCGATAAACACGCTGGTCCCGCGCCAGGTGACGAGGCTTCGGGCGAGGCGGAGCGGATCAACCTGGACAACTTGTTAAAAATTTTCGACAGCGAAGTGGTAAAGAAATGGAAGGATCGAGAGCCGGCTCCGCCAAATTCAGGTATCGGTTACCGGGAATTTGATACGGTAATGGATGATCTGGAGGCGGTCATACCGGATGCGCGCCAGGCGATCCAGTCTGCAATCAACCAGCCCAACGCCCAGGCAGAGATCGCTTTGAACGCCTGGGAACACCGGGATTTTGAGACTGCCCGCAAAGCATTGCGGCGGATTCTGCTTTGGGACCCGGATCGCTGGCGATTGCTGGCGGCCGATCGGGCGATCGCTCAGGCTTCTCAGTGGCTGACGCTAGTCCGGAACGGCGCCCGAAAAGATGAACCCTTTTACGATTATCTCGCCTCCACCGAACTGGCCGGAAGGAGGCTGCGCAATCGGGTAGGCCCGGCCACCTGGCTGGATAACATCCTGGATACATTGAGACGTCTGCGAAAAGGCGCCCGCTCGGCTGATTTGATCATGGAACACCCCGAAATCGCCGAAGAAATCCCCTGGCTGAATGAATTCAAGTCGCGTGAAGTGCTCACCTTACCGCACAGCCGCCCATTAACGCTCGAGCGGGATCAGGTCGCACTCACGAATCCGGTCACCGTGATGGGCAGCCAGGAAGGCCGGTTAGGCGCCGGGCAAGAAGTGTCGCTCGGTGATCCCCTGGATACCTGGGTCCCTGAAGCGCGCGGTTCATCCGCCCGGGTATTCGCCGGATCGCTGCGGGATCGAACTGGCAAAGATCAATCCTTTGCGATTAAAGTGATGCGCCCCGATCGGTTGGAATATGCCTTACCCTTGTTTCAGGAAGAAGCCCATATCCTTTCTTTACTCCGAGATGTGCCCGGAGTGACACCTCTGATTGAGTGCGGTTTTCTGCGCCTGGATGATGACGTTCAACTTCCGGCCGAAGATCGCCATCTTTCGGCCACTCATCTGAGCGGGCAGGTCGTGCGTTACGGAGCTGAGCAGGTTCAAAACTATCTTTCTTCCATGGATCGCTATCTGGGTCAGGGTTGGGTCCCTTACCTGGCGCTGGAACGCCGCGAACAGGACCAAAATTTGCTAAAATACTGTGATGCTGGCATCACCCACGGCTGGTTTTTGCCTTTACGTCAAAGCTTGTTGATCTCTATTCAGATTTGTGATATCCTGCAAAATGCCCATGATCGCAACATCGTTTATCGGGATCATAAAATTTTGCATTATTACTGGGATCCGGCCACTCACGGCGTGATCTCAATTGATTGGAATATTGCCAAACGACATGCAGAGGGGTTGAGCGAGCCTGAAAGGATATTCGATTTGGTGCAGTTTGGCGCCCGGGCTTTGCATCACATCCTAACTGGCCGGCCTGCACCGGGAGCGCTGCCATTGGGACCTAACCGGCCGGACGAAATTGAGCAGGCTTCGACCAATTATGAGGTTAACTGGACCTACGACGATGAACGGCTGCCCAATCGTGTCAAAGAAATTTTAGAACAGGTGCTCAATCAAGGCTATGGGCAGGTTAGAGATCTGCGCGCTGATTTGGCGGCGTTATATGATCAAATTTCTGGCACGGCGTCCTGATATCGGTCTTTGTACTGGGCTTGGGCGGCCAGGCCGTCAACTCCCAACACTAAGAGACTATCTTGTTAAAGCCGGGTGATATTCTAAGCTGGAACTTAACAGAATAGGTGATAATACTCGCATGAATGCCCCCATGTCTCCATTCACTTCCCTGGAAAATGAAATCGAAAACCTGAAACAGCAGGAATCGGTCAGCCTGGTTGAGATCCGTAATCTGTTGTTGGAAATTGAAGAGTTTATCGATTCGGATGAATATCAGGCGCTGGCTCCGGACGAGCGGTTGAGATTGCAGGACGCCCGTAAAGAGTTGATCGGCCGGATGGAAAATCGGGAAAATCCGGGCGATGGGGACGGACAAACATCCAGCGATGAACCAACCAAAACTGAACCGCCGGCCGGTATGCCTGCCGGTCAGGCTGCAGCCGGCAGCGGCGCGGCCGCAGCTCAGGAAAGCGTGCACGAACACAACCCAATGGCCGAGCAACAGATTGAGGTGGCCGAAAAGCTGTTCTACAGCGGGCGATATGCCGAAGCCATTCAAATCTTTGACCGGGTGCTGCAGCTTGAGCCCAATTGGGAGCGCGCCCGCCAGCACCGCTCGGAAGCGGAAAACTATTTGCGGACCGGTTATATCCCGGTGGTGGCTTTACCGGCCGACGCTGCCTCCGCCTATGGGAAAGCGCAATCTGCCGCCCGGGTTGGTCGCTATATGGATGCTCTGGCGCTGTTGGAAAAGGCGCAGGCCATCTTGCGAGATCTCGGTATCCAGCGCTGGCAGGAAGGACAGGAATTCGCCCAAAAACTGCAGGAAAATATCGATGCGGAAAATGTCTACGAAGAAGGCCTGGCTTTGTTCGAGCAGGGACAGATCGATACCGCGATCGAAAAAGTTGAAGCGGCAGTTCGTCCAACCGGTCTGCCTAAGTACGCTGATAAAGCCAAAGAATTCCGCCAGGTTAAGGACACCCTCAAGTCGATCCACGAGACCCTTAACCAGGCTACGATCGACCCGCAAGCGGTTTCCCAAGCTAAGTCCAGCCTGGATGGATTGATCGCGGAGTATGGCCAGAACACTGCCTTTGAGCGCTTGATCGAACGTTTCAAATCCGTTGTGCCCCGGGTAGTCGAACCACTCACCGAGCAAACCCGCTCGCTGAAAAAGCAGGCTGAACGTGCCCCGACGCTGGAAGAAGCCCTGTACCTTGCCCGTCAGGCCAAGCAAAATTTGGATCAGATCCGCAATCTGGCTGGCGTGGATGAAAGCCTGGACCGGCTCCAGTACGATATCGAAAAGCTGCAGCGTGATATTCAGAAGTACGATAATGATTTGCAGGCTGCCACCCGGGCTTATGAAAACCATCCGAACTGGCCGTCCGAAGCTGCCAGCCTGAGCGCGGAAGTCATGGATCGCTACCCGATCGACCCGGGCGTCACTCGCCTGAAACGCAATTTGCGCGGGTATCAGTGGAAACTGATCGGTATTCGGGCCGGCATCGTCGTGGTGGGAATACTTTTGGTATGGGCCCTGATTAACCTGGGCCTGAATCGCTACCGGGCTTACGTGGTCTCGCTGACGCCGACTGTCACCCCGACCATGACGATGACCCCAACGGTTACGATCACGCCAACCCCCACGGCGACCCTGACCCCGACGATAACTCCGACGCCTGAGCCAACCAATACTCCTTTGCCTGTATCGAGCATTGCCCAGCGCGATATCTGGGCGCGCAGTGGTTGTTATGAAGGCTTCAGCGCGGTGGGTAGAATACGCGCTGGCGGCGAGGTTCGCTTCCTGCCCTCCGAGCGTCGTTTTGATGATTTCAACCGGGAATGCGCGCTGGTTGAATACCAGCGCGAGGGCGGAGATGTGATTGGCTGGGTGCTGATGCTTGACCTTGGGTCTGAACCGCCGCCGACGGCGACCTTCTCCCCCTGAGGAAAATTGCTGAAAGTGTTGGCGCGTGGGTGATACCGCACGCCCACGCGCACACCTGTTTCGCCACAAATTCCAGGCATTGGCTGAGTAGTTGGACAATGTCACATTCGAAGACATCTCCCAAATATTGATGTGCGTGCGGCGGCCGCCGCACGCACATCAATATTTGGACATCCTTTTTAATGAGACATTGTCAAGGTAGTTACAAATTTGTTCTCGCTGATTTGAGTTATCCCGGACTAACGTTGATAAACAATCTCTCCATTGCAGATCGACAAAGCCACCTCGAGATCAGGCGTGAGCAGGTTGACATCCGCCCGCATCCCGCGGGCCAGCCGGCCGATCTCGGAGTCCATCCCCAGCAGGCGGGCAGGATTGGTCGTAATCGTGCCCAGCGCTTCCGGCAGGCTGCAGCCGGTGAACGTTATCAGGTTGCGCAAAGCCTGGTCGAGCGAAAGCACGCTGCCCGCCAGGACGCCATCTTTGAGCCGGGCGCTCCCTTCCCGGACAAATACCTCCTGATCCCCGATCTGGTATTGGCCTTCCGGCATGCCCAAAGCCGCGATCGTATCCGTCACCAGGGTCAGGCGCTGCGGGCCGATCGTTTTCCAGATCAATTCAATCATGGCCGGATGAACGTGAATTCCATCCGCGATCAACCCGACCCAGGGACGGCCATCGGTGAGCAGAGCGCCCGGCAGCCCAGGCTCGAAATGGCTGAGAGGGCTCATGGCATTGAAGAGGTGGGTCCCATAACGTACACCCAGATCGAAGGCAGCTTTGGCCTCCTGGAAGGTTGCCATCGAATGGCCGGCGCTGACAGCCACGCCGTGTTCGAGCAGCGACCGGATTACTGCCTCAGCCCCGGGGAGCTCGGGCGCCAGAGTGACCAGGCGGACGCCTGTCGAGCGAGACAGATCCTGATAATCCTGGATCGAGGGTGAGCGCAAGTAATCGGGGTTATGAGCGCCTTTCTTTTCAGGATTCAGGAAAGGACCTTCTACGTGCAAGCCTAAAGGCCGGGCGCCCTGGTAATAGGGTGGGGGGCCATTTTGGATTATTTGTTGGGCGCGCTGGATGGCAGCCAGGGGTGAAGTGATGATGGTGGGCAAGAAAGTCGTCACGCCGTAGCGCGGCAGGCGTTCTCCGCTGGGCCAGATACTGCCGGGGTTCTCGGTGTAATCCTCGCCAAAGGCGCCATTGATCTGCAAATCGATAAAGCCCGGCGTAACGAGCATTGAATGGGCGTTGATCCGCTGGGCTGACTCCGGAGCCTGGAGCCGACCGGCAGGCTGGATAGCCTGGATCTGACCTTTTTCGATGAGCATGGAATGGTGATCCAGTAGCTGCTCAGGGGTAACAATCGTGGTGTCTTCCAGTACAAGCATGTACGTCCCTATTCGTTGAAGGCCTCTTCTAAAGCCTTGATTTTGTCGAGCTTTTCCTGGTGGCCCCCGCCGGCATAAGCCATATCCAGCCAGTGCAGCAAAACCTCTGCCGCTTTCTCAAGGGTCATAAACCAGCCGCCCGTGCAAAATACATTGGCATCGTTGTGCTCGCGGCTCAAAATGGCCGGCATGGTGTCATAACAAACTGCCGCCCGCACCCCTTTGATTTTATTGGCGGCGATGGCCATACCCTGGCCTGTCCCGCAAATCAGCACGCCGCGTTCGTAACGCCCCGATACCACGCCCAGGCCCACCAGCCTGGCGTAATCCGGATAATCAACTTTCTCCAAAGAGTAGCAGCCAACATCGTCCACCTCGTGGCCATTTGCCTGCAAGACTTCGATCAAACCCTGTTTAAGGCGGAAGCCTTTGGTATCACTTCCAATCCCAATTTTCATTGTGGACCTCCAGCTGAATGGCGGTTCTCCGGAAAACGCTGGGGGAGAGCCTCAATTTTAGGGGTACTTCCCAGGCATTTCCAAAGAACCAAAATGGTGAACTTTACCGCTGATTAAACCCCACACCAGTGGACAGGGAGCCCCAGGTGAGCCAGCATGGCAGACTTTACCGCCAGTGCCTGTTGTGCGCTCTGGCGGTCTTGCGCATAGGCGATCGTGATGTGGTTGGAGCGATGACGGGCCATCATTTGATCGCGGCTGACGTTATCGAAAACCGCGTGGAGGATCGGCCAGACCGGCGTGGTTAACTGCCAGCGGCGCTCTGTTTCTTCTTGCGGCAGTTTGACCGCCTTGCCCAGGCCCAGATCAGCCTGCAGGCGGCCATTTTCAATAAAGATCCGGCTCCAAACCAGTTCGCCCGGTTTGCAGACCCCTTTCAAGGTGCCACCCCCGGATGGAAATCCGGCCGGCGGCTGACGTTCGCTGATAGCCCCGGCGTAGCCTCCGCTCAGGTGGGAGGCCGGGACGGCGCCCGAGATCATCAATACCCAAATAAACGCCTTCAGTCGGTCATCCTGGTACCATTCGCCCCAGCGAATGTCGTGAATCGTGACGGACGGGTCTAACCCGAGCGCGTTCCAGACCCGGTTCGTGACGAGCAGGTCGATGGCGGCGCATTCGTCGACCTCGTTGAAATGAGGCAGGGCCTGGCCCGAATACAAAACTTCGCCGGTCGTCCCATCCGTGACCGGCGGCCGGTCGGGATTGTTCAATAAGCCTTCGGCCAGATCTGAGGCCGGGGCCATGTCTTTCAAACCCTGCTGGTACTGGATGCCGATCGCTGCACAGCCAAACGCATGCGCCATGCGCACCGCCGCGATATACATTTTGCATTGGTCCAGGATCTGTGGGTCGGTCAGATCGGTTGCCGGGTTGGCCCCGGTATGGAAGCGCATACCCCGCTTTTCTAGCCAGGCGCGCACCGCCAGGGCCTGGGCGTCATCGACCTGCTGCATGGCGGCCAGTAAGGCGGATTGGCTCAACCTTTCTTTGTAAATACCGAGGGGATTAAGCAAACTGTCCTCAACGATGGCGTTGGTCATTCCCATGCAGCCCTCATCGAAAACCCCGATGACCGCTTTTTGGCGCTTGAGTTGATCGCTCAAGGCCCGGCCTAGTTGATCATCGGATGCGGCGATCTGGCCCGCAGGAAATGGTCGCACATGGCTGGTATCCTGTGAAATCTGGCCCGTTTCCAGCCACTCACCCAGGCCATTCTGGAAAAATGGATCCGAGAAATCTTCACTCCACAGGCTGCTGTAAGGTTTGCCCATTTTGGTCAGGCAGGCGTTCAGGTTCAACAATCCTACCAGACCCGGCCATTCTCCCGACCAGTTCGCCACGGTCAGGATGGGACCGCGGTGATCGTGCAGACCGGCCAGGACATGGTGGCTGTACTGCCAGGCTGCCATCGCTACAACCAGGCGGGCATCCGGGTGGATCTGCCGAAAGACATCCATGCCCATGCGCTGGCTGGTGATGTAGCCATGCCCGAGCTGGGGGTCATAAGGTAGAGCGCGCTGCAACAGGAAGCCACGCGCACCGAAAGCCCGTTGGAGCTGGCTTTCCAGCCTGGCCTGGGCAGGCCAGGTGGTACGGTTGCGGTGCTGCCGCAGATCCCCACTTGGAACCAGAATGACCTGACGATCCGGCAGCGGGGCTGGTTCTGCCGGCATGGGGGGTTGTGCTGGCGGAATGGTTTGCATCAGGCTGCCCCAATCGGTTCGATCCGTACCTCGGGCAGGATCTTTTCGAAATCGCTGCGCCGCAGGTCGGCCGTGGTCTCGGTCAAAGCGACGGCTGCGCCGGCCGCGGCTGCCCAGCTTAAGGCTTCCGGCCAGCCCTCACCTTCGGCCAGCCGCCAGGCGAGTACCCCGGAAGCGGCATCGCCGGCCCCGGCTGCGTTAACAACCTTCTGGCGAGGCGGTTGTGCCAGCCAGTAACCTGCTGCGCTCAATCCCAGGAGACCGTCTTTGCCGCAGGTGATCACCAGGGCGGGCAGGCGATAGTCCGCCTGGATTTTCCGGGCTTGCCGGAGTAAAGTTTGTAGATCCGGTATTTCCAGCCCGAAGGTGCGTTCGAATTCTCGCCAATTCATTTTGACAATCTCCGGCTGAGCCGCCAGGGCGGGAAGCAGGTAGTCGCCAAACGAGTCGATCAGGACCGGCTTCCCCTGTTGGTGGGCAAGCTTAGTGATCTCGGCGAAGAAATCCTTTCTCAGGGTGGGAGGCAGGATTCCCCCGCAGATCAACCAGCTGATATCGGCCAGGTTCGCCTGTAGCCCTGCAACCAAATCAGTAGCCTGATCTGGCTCGATCTGTAAACCTCCGCTGAAAATATGGCTGTGACGCTGCTGATCTTGCTCTACGATGATTGTGGCCGTGCGGGTTTCACCGGTCACCCAGGTTGGGATGGTCAGAATGCCGTAGGTTTGCAGCAAGGCCAACAGGTCTTCACCGGTTTTTCCACCCAGAAAGCAATACGCCCGGCTATCAATCCCTAGATGGCTTAATGCCACCGACGCATCCAGGCCTTTGCCTCCGACGCTGGTGTTTGTCCGGTTGGCCTGCATGGTACTTCCGGGAACCCAGCTGGAAATTAAATAGGCTTTATCCAGGACCGGATCGGGCGTCAGGGTGGTGAGCATTTCATCCCATCCAGGCTTGTGCCAGGGCGCAATACGCGTTGGTGTCCATCCGTTCGAGACAATCCAGGGCCTTATACAGGCTGGCAGCCGCGATAAAAATCCCATGCTGCGGCATCAATAACGCCGCAGCCATCCGACCCATCGTAGCGGCATTTGGCTCTAAACGTGCCACAATATCTTCGCCTTGCTCACGAGAATACATGGGCAGCTCGCCAATAAAATCGAAGGAGTCAGCATAGATTTGAGCAGATTTGATCAGCGCCGGGATCGGTTTTACCCTGGCACAGAATGGCATGACATGGAAAGGGTGGGAGTGGATGATCGCCTGCACTTGAGGGAATGCCCGGTAAACCAGTAAATGCGAGATCGACTCTTTTGAATGCTGCGGGTGTTGAAGCAATTCATCGGTCTCCAGCGGCGCGGTTAGGATTTGCTCCGGATCAAGGTCCCATAGAAATTTCTGGCCTGCTCCGGTTGGGGTGATATAAATGCGGTCGCCATCTCGTTGGCTGATATTGCCGCCGGCGATGTCAGCCAACCGCCGTTCGAACATCAGCCGTCCAACGTGGGTGATTTCTTCAGGTATGTTGGTCATGATGATGGGGTCCTTTTCGGTAAATCGCCCCAGGCTTGAGGCCTTTTAAGGATCTAATACCGGTGAGTGAATCGCTTGAACTCGCTAAGGGAGTCGCGGGTAGAATGGAATTAATAATTAAACTTAGTTTTTAATTAATCCGGATTATATCCTGAAATCCTCGGACTGTAAATAAAAGTTCTCTTGGGGAACGGGGCTTTAACAAGAAAGAGAAAATGTGGTGCGCGATCGGCGGCTTAGCCGTCCATCACGCACCACGCACTTTCCTTGCATGCTTTGTTGGCGGAAAGGCGATCGACTTGGTTAAAGCCGTGTCTTTGGGGCCCTCCCACAGATATTCCGGAAAAGGCCTGACAAAGGCTACACGGTTGCAACCTTGGATTACCCAAAAACCTGAACAAAGGAACGGAAGCGATGAAACGGTCGGAAGTCAATGCCCTCATGGCAGACGCTGTGAATTTTTTCCATCAAAACAAATTTTATTTGCCCCCATTTGGATACTGGACTCCCCAGGATTGGGCCTCCAAAGGGCTCGAAGTCAGCGAAATCGTGGAGCACGAACTTGGATGGGATCTGACGGATTACGGGTTGGGGCAGTTTGAGCGTTATGGGTTGTTGTTGTTCACTTTGCGCAATGGCCGAATGTCCGAATGGCAGGCCGGTCATGGCAAGCCATACGCCGAGAAAGTGATGATCGCTGAAGTCGATCAGGTGCACCAGATGCATTATCACTGGCGTAAAGTTGAGGACATTATCAATCGAGCCGGTGGCAAACTTGCCATCGAGCTGTTCAATGCCACGGACGATGATCGTCTGGCGGATACCCCGGTCGATGTAAGCGTCGATGGCGTGCTACGAAACCTGCCCGCCGGGAGTGTGGTGCGGTTAAATCCAGGCGAGAGCATCACGCTCCACCAACGCCTGTTCCACCGTTTCTGGGCTGAAGGCGACCGGGTGATGATGGGGGAGGTCTCGACTGTTAATGATGATAAGGTGGACAATTGTTTTTATCAGCCCATCGGGAGTGGCCGCTTCGGAACCATCGAAGAGGATGAAGCGCCGCTGCACCTGCTGTTTTCGGATTATAAACGTTACTGGCAAGGTTCGCTCGAAGCAGGATGATGCGCCAGTAGAAATTCCTGGGATGGTACCCTCGCACAGAATTTTTCAATACCCTTATTTTCGTTAAATTCTTGACATAGGTTTCTTTTTCCTGTAGAATTAATTAACAAAGTTTGTTATTTTAATCTTGTTAGCCCTGTTCTCCCTGGAGCCCAAATGGCATCCCCTAGATTTTCCGGCCAAAATGTGAGCGCCGTTAAAACCCGCAACATTCGGGCTATTCTGATGAATCTGCTCTATAACGAGCCGGGTTATCGAGTGCAGTTGGCCCGTGACATATCCGTTTCAACCACAACGGTTACCAAGCTGGTCGAGGAACTGATTGAGCAGGGCATCGTTGAGGAGCGCCTGGACGTAGTAGATGGGCCTCGCAGTGTAGGCCGACCGCAGAATGCCATTTATCTTTTACGGGATGCTCGCCAGGCTGTAGGCGTGCATATTGGCGGAGGTATCTATCGAATTGCGATCGTCAATTTGCGTAATGAGATTTTGTTCCACAGAATGGGGGAGTATGATATCAAAAAGCCTGCGGATGACGTACTGAACTTAATTGCCGAAAATATCGACAACCTGCTATCCGAGTGCCAGGTCTGCCGCGAGAACATTATCGGCGTCGGAATTGGCGCACCTGGCCTGGTCAACTTTAAGACCGGCGTGATCGGTTATGCTAAAAATCAAGGTTGGCGAAATGTCGAGGTGGGGCTGATGTTTTCCGAACATCTGAATCTGCCTGTAGTCGTTGAAAACAATGTGCGGGCCATGGCTTTAGGGGAAGCTCTGTTCGGTTGTGGGCGGGATGTCAACACGCTCCTGTTTCTCTATGGTCGCCTGGGCGTGGCCGCTGGAATAGTCGTGGATCGGCATATTTATCGCGGCATTAATCTGGGCGCGGGAGAAATTGGCCATACCTTCATCGTTCAAAATGTATCTGGAGATGGCTTGATCGGCGGATACCACACGTTGGAAGAGATGGTATCTGCGCCGACCTTGATCGAACAGGCGCAGGCAGCCGCCCGTGAATATCCGGATAGCGTGCTTGGGCAAACCTTGCTTGATGCGGTCGACAACGAGGCCGTCGAACGTATATTCGCGGCGGCGCGCCAATCTGATCCGCAGGCGAGCCAGATCGTTGAACGAAGCGCCAGATATCTCGGCCTGGCCTTGACCAATGCGATCAATTTCATCAACCCGGAACTGATTTTGTTGGGCGGCATGTTCGCCCAGGGTGAAGACATCTATTTACCGGTGATCAAGGAAATGGTTGGCCAGCTTTCATTTGCGGGCATGGGCGACCGGGTTCAAATTTGCAGCACCAGTTTTGGCTGGCGGGCCGGCGTGTTAGGCGCCAGCGCTTTAGCTTTGGCTCACTTCTTTTATTTACCGCCAGAGGTCAGGGCATGAAGGCTATCAAAGTTGCGCTGGCTCCGATAGCCCGAAGCCATTTCGACCTGACAATGGCAGAGCAGGTTGCCCGCTCGTTTCGGACCAATTTGATTTTTCATGGGCTGAAAGTGCTCGGTTCGGGGGCGCTCATCACCAATCTGGAACAGGCCCGTAAACTGGCTGCCGAGCTGGAAGGCCAGGAATTTGATCTGCTGCTGGTCTGCCAGACCACATTTACAGACAGCACGCTTTTATTTACCCTGGTCGAGGCATGCCAGAAGCCGGTATTCCTGTGGGGTGTGCCGGAGGAACCCAGCGGCGATCGCCTCAAATTGGCTTCACTCAGTGGATTGAATCTGGCGACCCATGCATTGACGAATGCTCACATCCCGTATGAATTCGTTTACGCTCCAGTAAACGACCAGGCCGGCCTGCAGAAAATTATTTCAACGGGTGAAGCCAACCGGGTTAAATTAAGATTGCAACATGCCCGAATCGGCGTTGTCGGCCAGCCGCCAGATGGTATGGACTCTTGCTGGATGGATGAAAGTGCTTTACGGGATAAACTGGGCGTCACGACAGTCCGGATTGAGCTGAAGCAGGTTTTGGAGCGGGTACAGGGATTGGATGTCTCCCAAACCAAGGCGGTTCGCATGATGCTCGATCGAAAACTTGACAATCTGGAGCAATTAGACCAGGATGCTTTAGGGCGCGCGCTGGGCACCTACCAGGTTTTAAAGGAAATTGCCAGTGAGGAAAAGTTGGATGGGCTGGCAGTTCGCTGCTGGCCTGAATTTTTTGAGGATCTTCAATGTGCTGCCTGTGGCGCCATCTCGCTGTTGAGCGATGAGAAATTACCTTCCAGCTGTGAAGCGGATCTGAATGGCGCGCTCAGCCAGCTTATCCTGCACTGGTTGAGCGCAGGGCCGGCTTTCAATACCGATATGGTGACCGCAGACGTTCAGGCTGATGAGATCGTACTCTGGCATTGTGGTCAGGCTCCGCTGGCCATGGCTGATCCGAATGCCACGCCGCAGGCAGTAGTCCACAGTAATCGCGGCGTCCCGTTCATGTTTAATTTCCCCCTGAAGCCAGGAAAAGTTACCTTCACTCGCCTGAGCCGCTTCAAAGATGGCCTGAGACTGGTGGTTGGCGCTGGCCAGGTGCTTCCGGCCCGGCCTGGTTTTATCGGGACCTATGGCGTGGTGCGAATGGATCATCCGGCAGCTCAGGTGCTGGATACCGTTCTGCAACAGGGATTGGAACACCACCTGGCTTTAACCTATGGAGAGCATTTATCCGCCCTGCATAAGCTGGCTGAAATGCTGAAATTGCCGCTGTTGGTTCTATGACTGATTACAGTTCTGGCAACCTGATCGAATCTGTTCAATACCAATTTTCGAGTCTTTGGAAACGATTGCAAAGTTTCCGGAGGACCAAATTTTCTGATGGGAGCTACCAATGAAATTTTTCTTAGATTCTGCAATGGTCGATGAAGTCCAATTCGGACTGGACACCTTTGATATTGATGGCATCACCACCAACCCGCGCCACGTCCAGGTTTCGGGTAAACCATTTTTATCCGTGATTCAGGAAATTGGTGAAATGGTCAAAGGTACCGATAAAACCGTATCAGTTGAGGTTAATCCGCATTTGACTGAGTATAATGAGATTATGCAAGAGGCCCGCAAACTGGCCGCCCTATCTCCGAACTTTGTGGTTAAGCTTCAATGCATGGAATCCACGCTCAAAGCAATCCCAGCCCTGGCAAAAGACGGCATCCGGGTTAACATGACCCTGGTGTTTTCGGCCGCGCAGGCTCTCTTTGCGATGCGGGCCGGAGCGTATTATGTTTCTCCCTTCATTGGATGGAAAGAGAACAATGCCGAGGAGGTGGATAGTTTTATTCAAGATATCGTACAGATCCGGGATAATTACGCATATGCTACCGAGGTGCTCGTAGCTGCGGTTCGTAACGGGCGCCAGATTGTCAACGCTGCCGTAGCGGGCGCCGATATCGTTACGGCAGGCCTGGCTGTCTATCGGGAATCGGTCGAACACCCTTATACTCAAATGGGTATTCAGAAATTCTCCAGCTTCTGGGACAAAACTCAGTACGAATGAGGTCTTTGATTGTCCCAATCCTGGTAGTTGAGCTAACAGCCAGGAAACGGCCAATGGATAGCGTCTTTCGGTATTTCTGCGGTGGTACACCAGATTTGGGGGTGTGAGCGTGCTCGAGCACGTTCACACCCAATAAATATCTGGGACTCTCCCAAAGAATTTCCTGGAGAACCAACGGATAGTCAATCAGAACCGGGTAAATGTCATTCGTAAGTACGAAGGAGGAGGTGGATCAGCTTAAAATCCCAACCAGGTTTCCAACTGTATCTAAACCGATTTTCGGCAATAAACGAACAACTATAAGGAGTACAAGAGAATGTCCTCGAATGAAAAATCCAGCAAGAAGCAGATTGGACGTCGTGACTTCCTGAAAGTCATCGGTGCAGGGGGGGCAGCGTTGGGAACAGGCGCTTTGTTGGCCGCTTGTGGTACCACTGAAGCGCCAGCCGTCGCTACAGAAGCGCCTCAAGCCAGCGAGACTCAGGCTGTTGAGGTTCCTATGCCGTTAAAGGGCACGAAAATTCGGGCTCTCCTGAACGATTTCCCCTTCACCACCTATGTTGTCTCCAAGCTGGCAGATTTTACCGCGCTGACTGGCATTGAGGTTGAACCGGAAGTCGTTGCCTGGCCGGTGCTGTTGGAGCAGACTGAGATTGAACTCTCATCCGGCAGCAGCAACTACGACATCATGATCCAGATCTTCATCAAGGCCCAGCGTTTTATGCGAGCGGGTTGGTGTGCACCTCTGGACGATTACATTGCCAAGTCCGGCTTTGATCTGAACGATTTCATCAGCTCGACCCGGAATTCGATGAACTGGGATGGCGTGCAATATGGTATCCCGTTCCTGGCCGAGTCAACCCAGATGTTGTACCGCTCCGATGTCCTCAAGGATGCCGGCCTGGCGGTCCCGCAAACCTTTGATGAACTGGATAAGGTCTTGGAAGCCACGAATAATCCTCCGGATTTCTACTCGTATGTCTGCCGGACGGAGCCGAATGGCGTGCACTTCCCGTACCCGATCTGGCTGCAGGGCTTCGGCGGGAACGTCTTCCGCGATCCACCCAATGATTTGACCCCCACTTTGAATACCCCTGAGGCGATCGAGGCGACCACCCGCTTTACCGACATCATCTTGAAGTACAGCATTGCGGGTAACCAGATCTATGCCACACCTGATTGCCAGAATGCGATGGCACAGGGCCTGGCGGGTATCTGGGTTGATGCCCTCGGTATCTTCCCGCCCGTGCGCGACCCAGCCACCTCCACTGTGGCGGATAAAACGGAGATCGCCCTGGTTCCGGGTGGCCCCGCCGGGCGTTTCCCACAGATTGCCTCGCATGGATACCAGATCCCCAAGAATTCGAAGAATAAAGACGCCGCCTGGGAGTTCATCAATTGGGCTTGCAGTCCAGAAATGATGCTCGGCAGCGCTTTGGATCCCATCGGCTATTTCGCATTGCCCCGCCAGTCTGTGCTGACTTCAGCCGCCTATGCTGAAAAGTACGATGTAGGCGAAACCAAGATTGGTGAACTGATCGCTGAAGCGGTCAATCTCGCCAAAGTCGATTACCGGGTCGTTCCTGAGTTCCCCGAAGTGGGCGCTCGGATCGGGCAGGGCATCGGCGAAATTATCTCCGGTCAGAAAGATGTCGCGACTGCAATGAATGACGTGCAGAAAGACGTCGAACAAATTATGATCAACGGCGGCAATACGATCAATCCGTAACATACGCTTGAACTCAACTACCGGCCGGTTGGCGGATTTCCGCCAACCGGCCCGAGTTGCAGATCATTGAAATTTGAAGGTAACTGTGTATGTCTAATCTAGCAGAAAACCAAGCACAGGCCCTGGTAGAAGGTGGTACAACCGGCAGGTCCGCCAGCACCGAAGCGGTGCTGGGCACCTGGGAACAAAGCCAGGCGAAGTATTTCACCAAATTATTATGGCCGAGTATTATTCTGCTCACCACAATCACGATTTTACCGGTCATCTTCTTGATCGTCACCAGTTTTACTTCGTGGAACCTTTCCAGACCTGGGTCGCTTGTTTTCACGGGTTTGAAAAATTACATGCGGATTTTTACGAACGATCCGCGTTTTTGGAACTCCGTAACCGTCCAGGTCAAGTTGAGCCTGATGACTGTCCCGGCCCAAATCTTTATCGGTCTTGGCCTGGCTGTGTTTGTGCATGAAAAGATCAAACATACCTTTCTCATTGAGATGGCCCGCGGGGTATTTATTATTCCAATGGTGATCCCGCCGATTGTGGCGGCTTTGATCTGGAAGATTTTATTCACCCCGCCGGTAAGTATTTTGAACTATGTCGTCACCAGTTTTGGCGGGGCGCAGCTGGCCTGGTTAGGTGACCCGACCCTGGCTCTGGTAGCGATCGCAGTCGCCTCGGTCTGGGAGTTTTTTCCATTCTGCTTTTTGCTGCTCTACGCCGGCTTGCTTTCCTTACCGGAAGAGCCGTACGAAGCCGCCATGGTAGACGGCGCTTCGAAGTGGCAAAGTTTTCGTTTTGTAACCTTTCCGTTACTTGCACCTACTTTGAGCATCGTCCTGCTATTTCGCATTGTAGACAGCATTCGTTCCTTCCCAATGATCTACGTGATGACCTCTGGCGGTCCTGGTTTCGCTACCGAGCCGACCAACTTCTATGCCTACCAGCAGGCGTTTTCTTACAGCTATATCGGTTATTCAAGCTCTATGATTGTCGTTGTGCTGGCATTCACCATGATCCTGACCGGTTTCATTTTACGCAATATCAACTGGCATCGAGGAGATTAGGTATGGCTGAAGCAATCCAAACTCAAAGGCATCCCCGCAGCGTCTCAAAATTTCGACGCAACCTGGATACAGCCGGAAACATTTTGCTCCTGTTCTTGCTGATCTTCCTGGTGCTGATCCCAATCCTGTGGCTGCTGCAAATGTCGTTTCGTACGCAGCTGTCAGTTTTTGAAATGCCGCCTTCGCTGACGAGCGGATGGACTGTGGCGAATTACGTTCAAATTGCCCAGTCAACCTTTTTGCGCAACTTGCTGAATTCGGTGATCGTCAGCACCCTGACGGTGGTATTCGCATTGGGCTTTGGCGTACCGGCAGCCTATGCCATTTCGCGTCATCGTTTTAAACGGGAAACTGCGTTGACTTTCTGGATCCTGACCGCCCGTCTCGCCTTGCCGATCGGTTTCGCCCTACCGTTGTTCAATATCTTCGTGCGGATTCCATTCTTGAATAATTCCTATCCGGGAATCGTGCTGGCCTATCTGACCTTTACGGTGCCTCTGGTGATCTGGGTTTTGCGACCGTTCTTGGACAGCATCCCGGTGGATATGGAAGAAGCCGCCCTGGTGGATGGCGCTTCTAATACCCAGGTCTTTTTTCAGGTAGTGGTTCCGCTGGCGGCGCCGGGTCTGGTTTCGGTCGGCATTTTGACCTTCATCATGACCTGGATCGAATTCTTCTACGCCCTGGTATTCACGCGCGGCAAGATGATGACTGCGCCGGTCGGGGTCGTCAACTTTTTACGATATGTTGGCTGGGACTGGGGTCAGATCACCGCGGCCGGCGTTATCGTGATGGTGCCGGTGATCATTTTTGCCTTATTCACGCACCGTTACCTGATCAGCGGCCTGACAGCCGGAGCTGTGAAAGGTTAGATTTCAAACCTTCAGCCCGCAAGCGATCCTGAACGATCACCGTCCTTCAAAACCCAGTTATTCCAAAAGGAAAGTTGCCTTGAAAGAGCGGATTGACATCGTTGTGCCAGATGCAAAACTGCAGCTCAATCCGGAAAAAATTGAGCGCCTGGAGAAAACCCACCGTTTCGAACCTGTGGATCGAACGCCCGTCGTCGTGGATATGCAGCTTTGGGCGCTGCTGGCCGGGCGGGGTGCCAGTTTCAGCGAGATGTTGGCTGGCCCGCGTCAGCACCTGCACGGACAAATCCTGAACAAAAAATATCGCTATGAACACATCCACGACGACCTGCCCATCGATATGGAGAAGATAGTCGTTGAGCTTGATTTTGGGGCCTTGCGCGGGGCGGAATTTCCAATGGAAGTGGTATTCAATGGCGATGACCAACCGAAAACGATCCACCTGCTGCATCAGCCTGAAGAAATCGATCGGCTGACCATCCCCGACCCGTACAGCGGGCATAATAAGATGCGAATCGATTGGTATCAGGCCATGTCGGATTGCGCCGGTGATTTCGATGTGCGCCTGAATGGGCAGCCATTGCCCCTGGAGGTTACCCTGACGCATTGGGGCGGCCCGATCCCTTCAGCGTTTGCTTTATGTGGTTCGAACCTGTTCCTATGGATCGTTTTGGAGCCAGACCGGATCCACCGCTTGATGGAGATCGTTACCCAGAGCCATCTCAATTGCATTGCCTATCTGGATGAATTGAAAGGGGTTTCATCCCGGCATCCCATCTGGTTGGGTGCGGATACCGGCGAGATGATGGGGCGAGCCCACTTTCAGGAGTTTGTTTTGCCTTATTACCAGCAAATTTGGGAACAGTACGAGTATCCCCGGGTTTTTCACATGTGCGGAAAAATCGATCACATCATCGACCTGATCCGTGATGATCTTGACGTCACCTATCTGGATGGTTTCGGTTTTCCAACCGATCGCCACAAGTTGGCGGACGGCATGGCCGGTAAGATCGTGCTGAGAGGCGGTCCACATCCCGGCCTGATCGCCGATGGCCCCTTGGAAGCGATCAAGGATGAAGCACAAGATTATATCCGCACAGTCGGCCGGCAAGGCGGGTATATCCTGAGCGAGGGTTTTGGTATCGTCGCCGGCACACCCCCCGAGCACATCGATGCGCTTGTGCAGGCTTCGATTGAGATGGGTCCACCCAATACATCCAGTGAAACAGAAATGTAAAGCGAAATGGCGATGAATTCCAGAGAGCGATTTTTTACCGCATTGAAACATCAGGAACCGGACCGGGTTCCGATCGATTTGAACAGCACTGCCACGACCGGGATTGCCGCGATTGCCTACAATACCCTTAAGCGCCACCTGCGTCATGCCGATACCGATACCCAGGTCTACGATCTGTACCAGCAGTTGGCGGTGGTGGAACCGTTTATACTGGAGACTTTTGGGGTGGATTTTTTGCCGATCCTGCGCGCCCCGGAAGGATTTGACCCAACTCAACCGGCCTGGAAACCCTGGACGCTGCCGGATGGTTCCCCAGCCTGTGTGCCGGATGGGTTTAACCCGGTGCAAGATGATCAGGGAGACTTGCTGATCTTCGATCCAGATGGGCACATCACCCACCGGATGCCCCAGGGTGGATTCTATTTCGATACGGTCTATTATCCCCTGGCGGAGGCAACCTCGGTTGCTGAAATTGAAGCTTATCGCCTGCCAGAGATTTCCGCCGACGAGCTGGCCTGGATGGCCGCGCAGGCCCGTGAGCTGGCCCAAAATAACGAAAAAGTTCTTGTGCTGCGCAGCAAGGCCCGGATTTTGGAGGTTGGGCAGTCCCTGCGCGGTTGGGAACGATTTATGATGGATCTGCTGGTGGAGCCAAAGCTGGCCGAGGCTTTGCTTGAGAAAGCGCTCGAACATCACCTGGCCAACCTGGCGGCCATGTTTGATGTCCTGGGAGATACGATCGACGTTGTTATGGTCGCAGACGATTTAGGTGGCCAAAATGGTCCCTTGCTTTCGCCCAGACTTTACCGGCAAAAAATTAAACCCTATCATCGTAAGATGTTTGAGTTCATTAAGCAGCGAACCGGCCGGCCGATTTTTCTGCACTGCTGTGGAGGCATCTATCCGCTGATCCCAGACTTGATTGAGATTGGTGTCGATATCCTTAATCCCGTTCAGTTCACCGCCCAGGGCATGGACGCAGCCCGCTTGAAGCGTGAATTCGGACGCGATCTGGTATTCTGGGGTGGCGGTGTGGATACCCAGCATATATTGCCCAACGGGACTCCGGAGGAAGTCCGCCAGCATGTCCGCAGCCAAATTGAGATCATGGCGCCCGAGGGGGGATTTGTTTTCAATCCAGTTCATAATATCCAGGCCAATGTGCCACCTCAGAACATTGTAGCGATGTACGCAGCCGCTCAGGAATATGGCCGGTATTAAGTACCTATCCGAGAATTGTTATTGTGGTGGACGATGCGTGCAGGGCACGCATCGTCCACCACATACCCTTTTGAATTTTCGGATAGGTACAAAGAGAGAAGCTACAGCCTGGATTGGTCTTCAGGCATGGTCCTGAACGGCTGAAAGCCGGTTCGATCGCATTATAAAGACTTGGGAGAGGCTCAAAATGAAGCAAATATTTGTCAATCTGAAACGCTTTGATGTGCCCAGGCGGCTGGGTGGTTTGTGTCCGCAAGAGAATCCAGTCACCTGGATTAAGAATGTCGTCCAGCAATCCGTCCAATCAGGCATGGGCAACCATCCCGGATTGAGACTGGTCTATCTTTTGCCAGAGGGTCTTGTTCCAGCGGCTGTTCAAACGCTGGCGGATCAATCCGGAACGGAAGCTCAAAATATCGCCATTGGTTGCCAGGGTGTCCATTGGGATAACATCAGCCCGGGGAAGAATTTTGGGGCTTTTACTACTGCATTACCAGCCGCGGCAGCCAGGAATCTCGGCAGCAGTTGGGCAATCATCGGCCACTCAGAAGAACGCCGGTTCAAGAACCAGATTATTCAGGCTTATGAACCTCAGGTGAGCAGCCAATCGGAATTGCGTGCCAGGGCGGCGGCAGCCGTTGATGGCTTGATCCATGCCGAAGTAGCCAATGCCTTTAGCTCCCATTTGAACGTGTTGTTATGTGTGGGTGAAGCGGCAGAAGAACGGGGTGAAGGCAGCTTCGAAGAACAGCAGCCTCGGATTAAAGCCGTTTTGGAGCAGCAGTTGCTGGCGAACCTGGCTGGTTTGCCGGAGATGATCGCCGATCACGAGATCGTGATCGGTTATGAACCCATTTGGGCGATCGGCCCTGGGAAAACTCCACCCGGTAAGGAATATATCAGCTTCGTCTCAGCTTTCATTCAAGAGGTGATCCGCCGGGAGTTTGATTACGAGATCACAGTTGTGTATGGGGGCGGGTTGAAAGAGGAGAACGCCGCCATGATTGCCAGCATCGACACAATTGGCGGTGGTCTGGTAGCCCTGACCCGCTTTACCGGAGAAATTGGTTTTGACGTGCCAGGGTTAAAAGGTATTGTGGATAAATATCTGGCTTGAGAAGATTTGGAGAAAACAATGAAGACCGTTCAATTTGAATATGGCGAGGGCACCCTGACCGCGGAGCTACCGGATTCCGCGGATATCTTTATTCCCGGCGAAACCGTCCCAGACCCGCCATTTTTGGAGGATGTGGAGGCCGCCACTCGCCAATCGATTCTCCATCCGCTGGGCATGCCTCCAATTGCAGAACTGGTTGGCCCTGGTTCAAAAGTGACCATCAGTTTTCCGGACCGGGTCAAAGGCGGCTTCCAACCCACTTCCCACCGAAAAACCGCCATCCCCATTCTGATCGATGAATGTCTTAAAGCCGGGGTCGCCAGGCAAGACATCCTGCTGATCTGCTCGAATGGTTTGCACCGTAAAAATACGGATGAAGAGATCCGTTCTTTACTTGGGGACCAGGTTTACGATCAGTTTATGCCCACCCACCAGATCGTCAATCACGATTCGGAGGATTGGGATCACCTGGTCGATCTGGGTTATGACGAGCTGGGCGACCGGGTCATTATGAACAAGGATGTGTTCGAATCGGATCTGGCGATCCTGATCGGGCACGTGCTCGGCAACCCCTATGGCGGCTATTCCGGCGGCTACAAGATGGCCGCGACCGGGATCACGCATTGGAAATCCATCGCCTCCCACCATATCCCGGCAGTTATGCATCAGCCGGATTTTACGACGGTTGCGCCTCACAGCACCATGCGGGATAAATTCGATGCCATCGGCCGGCACATGGAAGCCAGGATGGGACGCAAATACTTTATGTGTGATGCAGTCTTGGATACCCGGGCGCGCCAGATTGCGGTTTTTTCGGGTTATGGCGCCGAGATTCAACCCGAGTCCTGGAAGATTGCCAACCGCCGCACTTATATCCCCTGGGCGAAAGAAAAATATGACATCATGATGTTTGGGATGCCTCAGAACTTTCACTACGGCAACGGTCACGGCACGAACCCGATCTTGATCATGCAGGCGATTGCGGCCAACATCATTCGCCATAAACGGGTGCTCAAAGATAACTGCGTGGTGATTTGTTCGTCGATCTGCAATGGCTATTTCCACGATGAAGAATTTCCCTCGTATCGGGAGGTCTACGAACTGTTCCAGAAGGATTACCACAATACGCTGCCCGAACTGGCCAGGTACGGCGAGTATATTGCCACCCGCCAGGATTATATCGATCAATACCGCTTCAACTTTGGCTATCACCCTTACCACGCGCTGTCGATGATTTCCTGCGGGCATATTGCCGAGATGCATACCTTGGCCACTTATATCGTCGGGGGGTACGAGCCGGGTTATGCCCGGGCAATGGGCATGAAAACCAGGCCAACCTTTGCTGCAGCCTTGCAGGATGCCCGGCGGTATGTGGGTTCAGATCCAAAGATCCTGGCGCTGCCGCTCACTTTTCGGACGGCAGGCGTTCACCTGATGATGGCGGACGAACCGCTGCCGGGCGTTTAGCCTGACGTAAGGAGCGCGGCCGTCCAGCACTTCCCACGTTGATACCAGGACATCGCCGTCGTTCGATCCGAACATTTCCGGAGATCGTTCAATGCCGCTGTCCGATGGATCTCTCCTCCGGTCCGGGCTCCTGGTCATAGTTGGCCAGGAGCCCAGCAGGAGATGGCAAGGATAGCAAGATAAGAAGCTCCAAATTCAATAAAGTACCGCAGGAATATCATGGCGAAGCAATCCAATGTTATTTTGATCATGGCCGATCAATGGCGGGGTGACTGCCTGAGCATCGATGACCATCCGGTCGTCCACACACCTTATCTGGATAGCCTGGCACTACGGGGTGGGCGATTCAGCCGGGCTTACAGCGCCACACCAACCTGCATCCCGGCCAGGGCGGGATTGTATACCGGGATGAGCCAGACTTCCCATGGCCGGGTCGGCTATCTGGATGGGGTACCCTGGAATTATCCGGTTACATTGGCTGGCGAATTTACCCGCCACGGGTATCAAACCCAGGCGATCGGGAAAATGCATGTTTATCCGGAACGATCCCAAGTGGGTTTTCAAAACGTCATCCTGCACGATGGATTTATTAATTTCCCGCGCAGCCGGCATCACAATTACGATGAGATCGACGATTATATCCCCTGGCTGCGCCAACGTTATGATGCCACCGCTGACTACTTCGCCCATGGCTTGCATTGTAATTCGAATATGGCCCGTCCCTGGGATAAGCCGGAGGATCTCCATCCGACCAACTTTGTGGTTGAGCAGGCGGTCCAGTTTTTAAAACGGCGCGATCCGCGTAAGCCATTTTTCTTGTTCCTTTCCTTTCACCGCCCACATCCGCCCTACGATCCGCCGGCCTGGGCATTCGAACAATATCTCAATGCCGAAATGCCGCCTGTGCCGGTTGGCAATTGGACTGATCTGATGTCCGCCTATGGGCATCCGAAGGCTCCGGATACGCCGTTCGGGTTGCTTCCGGAACACTTGCTTCAGCGGACGCGGGCCGGCTATTACGGCCACATGACCCATATTGATTATCAGATCAATCGTTTCCTGTGGGCGTTGAAGGAATACGATCTGCTGGATGACTCATATATCTGTTTCACAGCTGATCATGGTGAGATGTTAGGCGACCATCATATGTTCCGAAAGGCTTTTCCGTATGAGGGGTCCGCTCGGGTTCCCTTGATTTTAGCCGGGCCACAAAACAGCGGCATTCTGCCCAATAAGCAGCTGGATCCGGTGATCGAGTTGCGCGATATTATGCCGACATTGTTGGATTGCGCCGGCCTGCCGGTTCCGGATACGGTGGAGGGCAGCAGTTTTCTGCCCTTCCTGCGCGGCGAGGCCCCTGCCTGGCGTCGATATTTGCACGGCGAACATACGACTTTTGGCCAATCGATGCAGTGGTTGACCGATGGCCATGAGAAATATATCTGGTTCAGCGGCACTGGGGTTGAGCAGCTCTTTGATCTCGACAGGGACCCACACGAAGAAAATGATTTGAGGTTGGACCCGGCTGCAAGTGCCCGCCTGGCATTCTGGCGAGAACGCCTGGTACAGACGCTCGCCGGCCGTGAGGAAGGCTTTGTGCAGGATGGCGCCCTGATACCCGGGCGGCCGGTCCATCCCTGCCTGGCCCACCTTCGGGCAGAAACAGGTTTGGATGCCGATGACCAAACCGGCTGGCATAACCGGGGGGCGATTGCTTGATGAAGAAGCGGATGCTGTCAGGAAGGTTTAACTGCCTATGAAAGCTATAATGGTTATGTTTGATTCGCTTAACCGCCATATGCTTCCCCCCTATGGCTGTGATTGGGTTGTGGCGCCCAATTTTGCGCGCCTGGCTGAGCAATCGGTTACCTTTGACCGCTGCTATGTGGGGAGTATGCCCTGCATCCCCGCCCGCCGCGAATTGCATACCGGGCGTTACAATTTCCTCCACCGCAGTTGGGGACCGCTGGAACCGTACGACGACTCCCTGCCTGAACTGCTTAAGCAGGACGGGATCTACACCCACCTGGCTACCGATCACCAGCATTACTGGGAGGATGGCGGCTGTACCTACCATCATCGTTACAATACCTGGTTTTTTGCGCGTGGCCAGGAAGGCGATTGCTGGAAAGCTCAGGTTGCCGATCCGGTTATCCCGGAAACGCCCAAGCGGCGCCTGCCGAAACCCTGGCGGCAAGATTGGGTCAATCGCGGTTTTATAACGAAAGAGACGGATTTTCCTCAGGACCGCACCTTTGCCAATGGGATTGAATTTATCCGTACCAATGCCCAGGCGGATAACTGGTTTCTGCAAATTGAGACGTTCGATCCGCATGAGCCTTACTTCACGCCCCAGCGTTTCAAAGATCTATACCCCCATGATTATGATGGCCCCCACTTTGATTGGCCTGATTACCTGGATGTGTGTGAACCGCCTGAAATGGTCCAGCATCTCCGCTATGAATATGCGGCCCTGGTCAGTATGTGTGACGAGCATCTGGGCAAGATTCTGGACCTGATGGATGAATTGAGCCTGTGGGACGATACGATGTTGATCGTCAATACGGATCATGGATTCTTGCTCAGCGAACACGATTTGTGGGCCAAGAATTTTCAACCCCTCTATAACGAAATCGCCCACATTCCATTGTTCATTTGGGACCCACGCGCCGGCAGGCGCGCGGAGCGCCGGGAGAGCCTGGTCCAAACCATTGACCTGGCGCCGACCTTGTTGGAATATTTTGGCGTCGCCATTCCGCCCGATATGCAAGGAAGGCCATTGCTGGATACCATTCGCTCAGATCGGCCGGTTCGGGAAGCCGCCCTGTTTGGGTATCACGGCTGCCATGTCAATATCACCGATGGGCGGTATATCTATATGCGCGGCCCGGCTAACCCGCAAAATGCCCCCTTATTCGAATATACTTTGATGCCAACCCACATCAAATCTCCCTTTGCGGTTGCCGAACTCCAGGATCTGGAATTGGCGGAGCCATTTGCATTCACCAAAGGTTGCAAAACGATGAAAATTCCGGGTCTTGGCTCCTTAGGTTCGCTGAACCCCTATGTTTGGGGCAGCCTGCTTTTTGATCTGGAGAGCGATCCTGCTCAGGAGCATCCCATCCTGGATGAAAGCGTCGAACTTCGGCTGCTTAACCAGATGGTAGCGCTCATGCGACAAACGGATGCGCCCTCGGACCAGTATATGCGCCTGGGCCTGCCCCTGTCGGGGCCGGTCGGCTCCGAGCACCTTTGGCGTGCTCAGACCAATCCCCCGTCCGGTCGGATGGGCGAGCTCAATGAGGACGAGATCGCCGGAGTCAGGGTGACATGGCATGGTTCCGGTAAGAAAATGTACTATGGCCTGTCAGGGTTGATCCCATTCTGGTTTAGGCGCCAATTCGCCAGCGAGTTCGCCCAGGCATTGCTCGCCTCCGGACAAGATCGCCTGGATGAAGCCCTGGTTCAGGAACTGGCGCTGCAGGTTGCCCCCCGCCAGGTTGTCGAACAGATGCGCCTGATGTCGGGCGTAATCGCCCGCCGGTCATAAGAGCCGGTTGCAGCGAGTGCTTTTGCTTGGGAGGTGAGCATGTTACAGTCAGGCCATGGAATCCGTACCTACTACGAGCAGATTCGCCAGTTACAGGCTCAGGTCGTTGAAACCCAGATGGCGGTGCTTGAAACCGTTGCGCAAAAAATGGCGGAGGTTATCCTGGCGGAGGGCCGCATCTTTGCCTTTGGGACCGGCCATTCGCATATGCTGGTGGAGGAATCCTTTTACCGGGCAGGCGGTATTGCTGCGGCCGTACCGATGTTTACACCGGCGATCCTGATGCTGCACGAATCCGCCCGGATGAGCAGCCAGGTAGAACGGATGCCGGAACTGGCGGCCGCATTGCTGGATGAGTACGAACCGCAGGCCGGTGAAATGCTTTTCGTTTATGCTGATAGCGGTGTGAACGGTTTACCGGTCCAGTTGGCATTGGAAGCCCGCCAGCGCGGGGTAACGGTGATCGGAATCTGTTCATTAAAATACACAGCCCTGGCGCCGCTTTCGAAAGTCGGCAAGCGCCTCCCGGAAGTGGTCGATTATGTGTTCGACAATTTTGGCACGCCAGGAGACGCCCTGGTGGAGTTAGACGGTTTACCCTGGCGCGTAGCTGCCAGTTCAACGATCGCTGGCGCATTGATATGGAATTGTTTGCTGACCGAAGCGGCTTTTCGGGTAATGCAATCTGGCGGCGACCTGCCGGTGTTTGCCAGTCTTAACATGCCAGGTGCGGCCGAGCACAATCGCGGCGTGCTTGAGAAATGGAGCCGGATTAACCCGCACCTGCCGGACCGCAACATAAAAGATCGCTGAATAAAAGTCGGAATAAAGGAATTAAAGATGACCCATTTGACAGAAAAAGATTTTGACCAATTGGCCCTGGATGGCTGCGATATGGTCGTTTATAAGGACGGATCCGTCGTGACTTACGATGTTGCTGGTTATGACCGGATCCCTCGCCGGGAATTATCACCCCGCCTGGTTCCGGTCCGGCATGGGAAAACCGCCTCGGAAAAACCCACGCCGCCACAGGCGCAATTCACCGATCGGCCTTATCTGGTACGCAAAGCCGGTTTTCGCCGCGGGCAGCTATTTGGCCCGGATGAGGTTGGCTCAAGTTTCCGCGAGCTGGGCATCGCTTTCAATGACGGTTTGGGCAATGGTCTGTACGAGTCTTTGCTGATCAATCGCAAGTATGGCTTGCGCCAGGCGTTCGAATCACCCAGCAAGGGGCTGTCCTTCCCTTACCTGGAAGCAGAGTTCGATCGTTACCCGCAGGAATACGAACGCTATCTGGATGAATTCCTGGCCCGTTACGGCGAATTGGACCAGGTCTATGGCGAATCTTTATTCGGCGTGGATGCCAGCCTGGTGGTGTTCATCCTGGGAGATACCCCCTTAGGTGTATTCAGCCGGGTTTACCAGCAGGAAGCCGAGGCCCTGCACGCCGAGCTTGAGCGGGCGATTGGGATGCCGCTGCCGCCGGTACAGCCCGGCACCCCCGGCGAGCGCCTGGCCCTGACCCGATTCTGGAATTATTTATGGGCCAAACACGCCCGAATTTTGGAAAGCCGGATTGCAGTGATGCGCAAGAAAATTGGCGCTAGCCTGATTGCGGTGGGTAACTTCCACGAATTGCCGCATCTGGACCAGGAAGCTTTTGGCCGGATCTATGATTACCCCGCCGTTGCCGTGCGGCCTCTGCTGTTGGAAGATGAATTAATGATCCGTTATTACACGGCGTACTGGACCCAGCTGGTTTACGACCTGTCGGGCAAACCGCCGATCGTAAGCCTGCGAAACACTTTATCCGCGGCGGGGTGCCGTTTTATCCCGGATGCCGCCCTGAATCGCGAATGGTACGACCAGGCGATCCGGCATGGAGCCGGAGCGTTCTATCTCTGGACCCGCGATTACCCGATGGATCTTAATGATCCGTACGATGGACCGATTGTCGGCAATCCCGTGGCTGAAACAAGACCGGAGGAACGCTGGCAGGCCAATCTAAGCGCCCTGGGTTTATTAGCTCAACGGCAGGTATTCGTACCCCCGGAAGCACAGGTCGGTATTCTGGTTCCCTTGCGGGCTGCCTGGCTCAACCGCCAGGCCTGGCGCAGGATTTACGCCGCGTTCTCAGCCGCAGCCGAGGCTCGCATCCACACCCGCTTTGTCTCCGATCAACAGATTGAAAAGAACGGGGTGCCGGGGTCAATCCAATTGCTGCTAATACCGGAACTGGAGTTTGTCTCGGATGAACTGCGCTCACAGCTGGCTGAATTTTCACAGAGAGGTGGGATTGTCCGGATCGTCGATCGACCATTAATGGATAAGGAAGCCCAGCCAACCGAACCACTGGCAGACTCCCGGCCATTTGATCGCTCGCTGGTTGAGGTTTTTCCCCTCGATCAGCCGGCGTCAGAAGAAGCGCTTCAACTTCTGGCCGAAGCCATCCGGAAGTGGAGCGCAGAAGCCGGAGCGGACGGGCAGGATTGGGTGTTTGACCTTACGTGTGAAAATTTGCCTCCGGCGAGCAACACCTGGCTGAGAGAGCCTGATCCATCGATCGTGTTTCGAGCCTGGTTGTACGAACATGGCTCTGATTGGATTTACCCTTATATCAAGAGTCAGGACCGATAAGATTGGTTTTTCAGAGGCTCTATGATAATTTCGGGAGAGTATTCCAGGTGCACAACGGGTCAGCTCGAGTGCACGAAAATGTTGTAGATAATTAATTTTGGTGTTCGATTTAACCGGCCTTAGCCGCACAAATCAAACACCAAATCTACAAACAATTAGTTTACCCGTCAGCTCCAATACCCGCCTGTGTGAATGGTAATGGGAAGGAAGGATTGCAGCGTGCTGGCATTCAGCCCAATGGAAATTAGTGTCATATTTTTGGTCACCTGTCTTGGGGCGACCATTCAGGGCGCAGTTGGCTACGGAATGGCGCTGGTTGCCGGTCCGATCTTGCTGCTCATCGATCCGGGCTTGATTCCGGGTCCCATGACCGTTGCGGCAAGCCTGTTGGTTGTGCTGGTTGTCGTCCGTGATAAGCAGGCGCTGGATATTTTTGGGTTGAAGTGGTCGATCCTGGGCATGTTCTTTGGACTTGCTCTCGGCGCTTACGTGCTATCCAACTTCAGCGGTCGTTCTTATTCCACCTTGTTTGGCGCCTTAATCATTCTGGCAGTTGTGATGAGCGTGATCGGGCTGCGTTTTCCGCCTCGTAAACCTATCCTGGTGGGTGCAGGCTTTTTGGCTGGTTTGATGGGGATTCTGACCACAACCAGTGGTCCGCCCATCGCTTTGGTTTACCAGGATGCACCCGGGAAAAAACTCAGGGCAACGATTTCCGGTTTTTTTGTGGTGGGAGTCATCTTTACCAGCCTGACATTGGTGTCAATCGGGAAGCTGGGATTGCACGAAGTCGGTCTATCCCTGTTCTTGATGCCGGGCATTTTGGCCGGTTACTGGCTGTCTTCCCGGATTGTCAAATGGGTGGATCGCGGCTTTACCCGGCCAGCCGTTCTGGTGATTGCCGCACTATCCGCTCTGACGATTTTGATCAGCCAGATCAGGTAAGAGGTTTTAACGGAGGAGTATTCTCGCTTTTTTTGCATTCAACTATCGACGGGAATTAATCGCGAAAAAGCTGTGCGTGGGGGCGTACACTTTTACAGCGAAGAGCGGAAGGGAGGATCCATGACGGATCAAAATCAGCAGATTTTACAACATAAGATCGCCGTTATTACCGGAGCCGGACGCGGCATCGGACGGGCCATAGCGATTGGATATGCTCATGCCGGTGCTACCGTCGTTTGTATGGCGCGGACCCAATCGGAGATCGATTCGGTCGCCTCTGAAATTCGAATGGCTGGAGGGCAGGCGCTGGCTATCCCGGTTGACGTGACCGACCCACAGGCGGTCACGGAGGCTTTCCAAAAAGTTGCGGTCGAACTGGACCGGATCGATATCCTGGTCTTGAACGCCGGCGCACATCTGGAAAGAAAATCGGTTGAGGATAGCGACCCTGAAAAATGGAAAGCGAACATCGAACTGAACCTCTTTGGCCCGTATTACTGCGTGCGAGCCGCTCTGCCGGCCATGAAGCCGCATGGCGGGAAAATCATCCTGCTCGGTTCCGGACGGGGCCGGCGGGCGGTCGCCAATACCTCGGCTTATTCCTGCTCGAAGGCAGCGGTCTGGATGTTTACCCGGGTGTTGGCGGAGGAGCTGCTGCCCAGCCGCATTGCGGTGAATGAGCTCATCCCCGGACCGGTGCTGACCGAAGGATTCCAGGAAACCCTGGCCGGTATCGACCCCAGAAAAGCTTTTCCGGATGGCGAGTGGTTCAAACAACCGGAAGAAGTCGTACCTCTGGCGTTATTTTTGGCCAGCCAGCCGGATATTGGCCCGACCGCTCAGGTCTTTAGCCTGATGCGCAGAGATGCACTTTAAGAGGGCCTTGATGAATTTGTGGGACTCGCTCAGTGGTATTTTCGCTAAGTCCTTTTACTTTGAAAAGTGATTGTAATGTTCATTTTTGTGCGGCGAAGCCGCACAAAAATGAACATTACATTTGCTCTTTTTCCTAAAGGTATTTAGCGAAAGAACCACTTCAGGGAGTATCCTCAAAGAACCCTTTAAGAGCGATCTTTCGGTGTAATCGTGGTGGGCAGGCATACGACCCAGTCCGCAGGTAAGTTTTAGAATTTACAGTTGAAGTTTTGGGAGCACTGGTTTGACGACAACGACACTCGTTATCATTTCTTTGGTAGTCGGCATTGCAGCCGCGTTGCAAAGCTCAATCGGTTATGGTTTATCTCTGGTTGCTAACCCAATCCTGGTGTTGATCAACCCTGCTTTTGTGCCGGGACCGGTGTTATTTGCAGTCTTTTTTCTCAGCATCCTGGTTGTCCTCCGCGAACGACGCTCGGTGGATTTGAACGGTGTTTCCTGGGCTCTGGTCGGACGCGTGATCGGCGCGCTGATTGCCGCCTGGTTGCTGCTGCGCATCACTCAGCATACCCTGATCTTGCTTTTCGGTTTTATGGTGCTGTTCGCGGTTGTGGTCAGCGCGACGGGTTGGCGAGTGCCCATGACCCGCTTGAATCTTTCGCTGGCGGGCGTCATGGCGGGCATTATGGGTACGATTGCGTCGATTGGAGGTCCACCGATGGCGATGGTGTATCAGTATGAGTCCGGCGACCGCATCCGGTCCAGCCTGTCCGGATTTTTTATCGTTGGGACCGTGATCTCGATGGTAACCCTGGCAAGTGTCGGCCGGTTTGGTTTTGAAGAGGTTAAATTGGGCCTGGAACTGCTTCCCGGGATCCTGATCGGTTTTCTGATCTCCACCAGCATTCTGCCTCATTTGAATAGTCGCCACATCCGTCCTTTAATATTGACCGTGGCAACTGTTTCGGCGTTGGTCGTCATTCTTCGTCAGGTGATCTGATGAATCCTGCAGAGTCAATCCCGGCTGCATTTCATATCATGGCAAAACCCAGGGGGGCTATCTGTAATCTTAACTGCAGCTATTGTTATTTTTTAAAGAAGGAGCGGCTATACCCTGAAAGTGACTTTCGCATGTCGCCAGCGGTGCTCGAGAATTATATCCGCCAGTATATCGAAGCCCAGCAGGCGCCCGAGGTGACTTTTGCCTGGCAAGGGGGCGAACCCACCTTGATGGGTCTGGATTTTTATCAGAAGGCAGTAGAAATCCAGCAGCAGTATCGCCGCCCAGGTATGCGAATTCGAAATGCTTTCCAAACCAATGGCATTTTACTGGATGAAAACTGGGCCCGCTTTTTCAAGCAGAACGATTTTTTAGTAGGCCTGAGCCTGGATGGGCCGCGGGCAATCCACGACACTTACCGGGTTGACAAAGGCGAGCAGCCAACCTTCGATCGGGTGATGGCCGGGTTGGCTTTGTTAAAAAAACACCGGGTTGAATTCAATATCCTTACCTGCGTTCATGCCGCCAACGCCGGCCATGGGTTGGAAGTCTACCGTTTCTTACGTGATGAGGTAGGTGCGCGTTTTATCCAGTTTATCCCGATTGTGGAGCGCATGAACGAGAACGGCTATCAACAGGGCAGCCAGGTCACCGAGCGCTCTGTAAGCGGCAGGCAGTATGGCGCGTTCCTGACTGCAGTGTTTGACGAATGGCTCCAGCACGATGTCGGCAGTGTTTTCGTGCAGTTGTTCGATGTCGCCTTGGGCGTCTGGCTGGGCCGTCCGGCCAGTTTGTGTGTTTTCAATGAGACCTGTGGAACGGCCCTGGCACTGGAGCATACCGGCGACCTTTATTCGTGCGATCATTTCGTTGAACCCAATTATCACCTGGGAAACATCCAACAGGAGAATCTGCTGGATCTGGTTGCCAGCCCACAGCAGGTCGAATTTGGCCTGGCCAAACACGATCGCCTGCCGGCATATTGCCGCCGGTGTGAAGTCCGTTTCATGTGTAACGGCGGCTGCCCTAAGAACAGGATCCTCAAGACCCCGGACGGTGAACCAGGGCTGAATTATCTTTGCGAAGGCTATCGAGCCTTTTTTAACCACATCGACCAGCCTATGAAGATGATGACTATGCTGACCAAACTGCGGCGCCCCCCGGCAGATATTATGCAACTACTCGATCAGATCGAATTTCCTCCCGATACGGGCGCCAGGGACGACACGCCCATGCCTAAAAAGAAGAAGCGGCGTGGACGCCGTTCCGGAAATTCCCATTCCGCCCCGCAGTAATGGATGGCTTTCAGCGAGTGATTCAATGAGTTCTGAGTATTCTCTGCGGGCAGAATTTCAATCCACCTGGCTGTTTTTCCTGCGGCCTGTTGAAATTATCCGCAACTATCGCCTGAAGTACCTGCGTCCGGATTTGTTAGCTGCCCTGACGGTCGCGATCATCATGCTGCCCCAGGCAATCGCCTTCGCGATGATTGCAGAACTGCCTCCAGAGATGGGACTGTACACCGCGATTGCCGGATCGATCATCGCCGGGTTATGGGGATCCTCGCAGCAACTGCAAACCGGTCCCACCAATACCACCTCATTGTTGGTCTTATCCGCCTTATTAATGGTAGCCAGCCCGAATACGCCTGAATATCTGGTGGCGGCCGGAATCCTGGCCTTGCTGGTGGGCGTAATTCGCCTCCTGATGGGAATTGCCCGGCTTGGCGTGATGGTCAACTTTGTATCTGATTCGGTCATCGTGGGATTTACAGCCGGAGCCGGAATCTTGATCTTTGCCAACCAGTTGCGCCATCTGCTGCGCATCAATATCCCTTCCGTTCCGGGTTTGTGGGAAACTTTCAACCTGGTTGCCGGGAATATCCAGCGCACCCATCTGATCAGTCTGGGTTTAGGGTTGGCGGCGATGCTCGTCATTGTGCTTCTCAAGCGCTTCCATGAAAGCCTGCCTGGGCCCCTATTGGCGATGGTGATCACTTCTTTATCGGTCGCTATCTTCAGCCTGGATCAGATGGGTGTAAGAGTAGTCAGCGAAATGCCGCGTGGTCTTCCACCTTTGGCTGACATTGCCGGGCTTGATCTTGAAATGGTTGCCAAGCTGGCAACCGGCGCTTTGGCCGTCGCCGCGATCGGCCTGGTCGAGACCATGTCGATCGCCCGCGTGATCGCTGCCCAGACTCGCCAGCGCCTGGACAGCAATCAGGAATTTGTCGGGCAGGGATTAGCCAATATTGCCTGTGGGTTGTTGTCCGGTTATCCCTGCTCGGGATCTTTCACGCGATCGGCAGTCAATTACAAAGCCGGGGCTGCGACCTCGATGGCCAGCGTTTTCGCCGGTTTGATGGTGCTGGTCGGCATGCTGGTTTTTTCTCCGCTGGCGCGTTATATTCCCATGTCAGCTCTGGCGGGCGTATTGATCTTGACTGCGTTTGGATTGATCGATCGCCGGGAGATTGTACGGATCTGGCAAGGCGGCCATGGCGACCGGGTGATCATGGTCGTCACCCTGGCAGCTACGCTGGCTTTACCGCTCGAATACGCCGTGCTTTCGGGCATTTCGATTTCACTGGTGCATTATCTGCTCAAAACCAGCGCGCCAAGAGTTCGGTCGGTTGTTCCCGATGAGGCGTTCGAGTTCCTGGTGCCAGATTTTGGCCGGGAGAGCTGCCCTCAACTGGGCGTGATTGAAATCCTCGGCGACCTGTATTTTGGCGCCGTCTATCACGTCGAAAATTTCCTGGCCCGTTATCGCGAGCAGCACCCCGAACAGCGTTATTTGTTATTACGCTTGCAAAGCATGGAACACTGCGATATCAGTGGTATTCACGCATTAGAGGGAATTGTCCGCACGTACCGGAAAGTGGGCGGTGATGTGTTTATCAGCCGCTGCCAGACCCCGGTGCTCGAAGTCATGCATTCGACCGGGTTCGTCCAGGTTCTGGGCGAAGACCACTTCCTGGGACGGGACCAGAATGCGATTGGTGCGATGTTTTACAAGGTGATTGATCCGGCGATTTGTATCTATGAATGCCCGGTGCGGGTGTTCAAAGAATGCCAGTCTTTAGCCAAGCGGCTGGATTTGGTTGGAGAACACCCGAGCACCAGCCAACCGCAAATCGCACTGGACTATATCGCACCCCAAAATTTATGGAAAGAATTACACGCCGCAAAGCCTCCCTTCGTCGTCGACGTGCGGGAACCGCGTGAATTCAAACGTTTCCATATACCCGGTGCACGTTTGGTTTCCCTGCCGGATTTGTTGAAGGACTTTCACCAGCTGGATCCAGGTATGGATCTGGTATTGGTTTGCCAGGGCGGGCGGAGAAGCTCGCGTGCTGCCTCCAGGTTGTTAGAAACCGGTTTCGCATCGGTCCGGGTTTTGCATGGAGGGATGAGCGCCTGGGAGGCGGCCAACTTGTTCGAAGCAATTGAGGAAGAGGAAGGCGATTAATGGAGGCCAGATTACCGCGTAATTTGGGGATGGAGCTTGTTCGGGCGACCGAATCGGCTGCCTTGATGGCCGGACAGTGGATTGGACTGGGGAACGCCGTTGAGGCTGATCGATCGGCGGCCCGGGCAATGGCTGATGTGTTTGAAACCATCCGAATAGATGGCCAGATTGTGTTGGGTGAAGAAGATAAACCCGAACATGACCTGGGTTTACTCAGCGAGCAGGCGGTCGGGAGCGGTGAAGGCCCGGCAGTCGATGTCGTCGTCGATCCGGTTGACGGTCGCCTGCAGCTGGCGAAGGGTTTTCCGGGCGCTATATCGGTTGCGGCGGTGGCGCCACGCGGCGCGATCTGGCATCCTCCCCATGCAGTTTACATGGACAAGATCATCGTCGATGAAACGGTCGCCCCATACCTGGTCGATGATTGCATGGATGCGCCCGCGGCCTGGACGCTTTCATTGGTCGCCAGAGCGAAAGGGATGAAGGTCAAAAATTTGTCCGTGTTCGTCCTGGATCGTCCCCGCCATGCGGACCTGATCGCTGAAATCAGGGCTGCCGGAGCGCATGTGATGCTGCGCCCCGACGGGGATATCGCCGGCGCATTAATGGTTTGTATGCCGCGTAGCGGGGTGGATTTATTGATGGGGACCGGCGGCATCCCCGAAGGACTTTTAGCTGCCTGCGCGGTCAAAGCCATGGGCGGGATGATCCTGGGCCGTCTCGACCCACAATGCCAGCCGGAAAAAGATGCCATCCAGAATACAGGCTATGATCCTCGCATGATCTTCAGATCGGATGATCTGGTGAAAAGTGAACAAATCTTTTTCGCTGCGACTGGCATTACCAATGGCCCTCTCTTAAAAGGGGTCATCTATCACGGCGAAAAAGCCGATACCAATTCGCTCATCCTGCGTTGTGAAACCGGCACTCGCCGCACAATCCAGGCCGAGCACCTGGTAGACCGGTGGATCGAAATGAATTCATAGGGGATTGTGTTAAATTAATTGTCGGGAAATAAGCCTGAAGGCCGGCGTTCGCCGGCCTTCAGGCTTATTTCCCGGGTTTGTTTTTAAGCTTCCCGCATCTTCTGGGATTTACCAAAGAGCGTCGGGCTGATCAGGCCGATCAAAACGCCCAGTATGCCAATGCCCAGTGCCCACAGAAAAGTCGCCGGCATCGGGTAGGCTATGGACAGCGCTTGATCGAGCGAATATGCTCCGGGACCGATCAAAGCGATTACCAGGGCAATCGTCAGGTTGACGAATGGGTATTCAAAACCATGTTCCTGGTTCCAGACTTTTGGCCAATGTACTTTGATGATCGCCATGATCATCACGGAGATGATCATCGCAGCTGCAATTGGCGTTAAGAACCCAAGCGCCAGCCCCAGGCCACCAAGCGCCTCGCCCAGGCCAGCCATTAAGGCCCAGAATTTGCCGGGTTTAAAGCCTATATTTTCGAAAAATTCTCCCGTTCCTGTCAGACCATTACCACCAAACCAACCGAATAATTTTTGGGTGCCATGGCCGAAAAATAACAAACCTGTTACCAGTCGCAGGAGGAGTATTGGAATATTCATGTTGAACATTTATGTACCTCCTTTGCAATCGAATGTCTCTACCATCACGGCTTGACTCGGCTTGGGAAAGCGGGCCCTTGAGAATCTTTATGGGTACGGCTCTCGCCTGACCAAGTCTGTACACCTCAAGCATTGATCTGGCATTTGATTTATCTGCCGCTCGAGATATATCTTTCGTGATGCAGTTGGCAGGTCTATTCAGTTATGCAGGTAATCGGGTAAAAGGTTCCGTGAAACCGGAACCTGCTGAGATTCTATTCAGGCAAACCGGATTCCCGCTTGGTAGACCTGCCTGAACGTTAAAGTTTATTATAGGAAATGAAAATTAATCTGCCGTAATCGAAATCATAAAATCTTATCAGAATCACGGTAATTACTCAATCAATGTCGGGAATCCACGGCGAAACAGGTGCGTGAAGGCGTACGCCCTCGCGCACCTGTTTCGCCATATTTCGTACTTACGCCTGAGTGGATACAAAATACGTATCATTATCACTTTATTTGCGTGCAATCGCTTCACGCGTGGCTGCCACGATATCTTCGGGCATCAATCCATATTTTGTGAGCAGTTCCTCAGGTTTGCCTGATTCTGCATAGGTGTCTTTGATTCCCACCATATGAATGGGCACCGGTTGCTGTTCAACCACTACCTGGGCGACCCCAGCGCCCAAGCCGCCTTTCAACAGGTGTTCCTCGGCCGTGACGATCGCTCCGGTTTCACGGGCTGCGCGGACGATGGCTTCTTCATCCAGTGGCTTGATGGTATGCATATCCAGGACGCGCGCCTGTACCCCTTCCTCTTTGAGGATCTCGGCTGCATCCAGGGCGGCTGCTACCATCAGCCCACAGGCAATGATGGTGACATCTTGCCCAGTGCGGATCTGGTTTGCCTTACCGATTTGATACTCGAGTCCGTCGGGATAAACCACCGGCACTTTCGGTCTGCCTGTGCGCAGGTATACCGGGCCGTCGATTGCAAACATGGCTTTGGTGGCCGCCTCGGTTTCAGGGCCATCTGCTGGCACCAGGACGGTGAAGTTGGGCAGCGAAGTGGATAAAGAAATATCTTCAATCGCCATCTGACTGGGCCCATCCTCGCCGATACTGATACCGCTGTGGGATCCGACCAGTTTAACGTCGGCCTTGGGGAAGGCCAGCGACATCCTGATCTGATCATAGGCATTGCACATTAAAAAGACGGCGAAACTGGACGCCAGGACATCCTTCCCAGAGGCCCATAAACCGCTGGCGACGCCGACCAGGTTGCTCTCTGCGATGCCAACGTTGAAAAAACGCTCAGGAAATTTTTCCTCAAAATATTGCGTCCGGGTCGAGTTGCCTACATCTCCATCTAATACAACCAAATTGGGATTTTCACGGCCGACTTCAACCAGCGCCTCGCCAAAAGCGTTGCGCGTGGGCGGGCCGTATTTCAATCCAGCTCTTTTTCCAATATCCATAAGATTCCTTATCCCTTTCCATATTTTGCAGTAGCTGTCAGTTCGGGGGTGAACTCGTCGGCTGAATAAATCACATCATATTTGTGGTCATCCAGCTCCTTCAGGGTGGCCTCCATCTGATCTGGCTTGAGGGCTTTTCCATGCATGTGATTGGTGGAATCTTCAACGAAAGGCGATAGACCTCTGCCTTTAGATGTGTGGGCAACGATGAATTGGGGCTGCTCGCTGACGCTTTGGACGTCATAGAGTGTATCCAAAACGCGTTCCATGTAGTGTCCTTCAACTTCATTCACCTGCCAGCCAAACGATTGCCATTTGTCAAGATATGGCTGGATGGTAGGCATGACCTCGATCACCGGACCAGTCTGCTGGTAATGATTGTTGTCGAGGATGACCGTCAGGTTGTTCAATTTTAGTTTGGGAGCCAGCGCAGCCCCTTCCCAGATCTGGCCTTCATCGATTTCGCCGTCACCGATCATGACATAGACATGGTAGTCGAACATATTCAGTCGGGCAGCCAGCGCGTGGCCGATACCGATCGATAGACCTTGTCCAAGCGAGCCAGTCGAGGCTTCGATTCCGGGCAGGACCCGCATGTTGGGGTGGCCCTCCAAGGGACTACCCAATTTCCGCAGGCTTGAGAGCATTTGAGGGTCGAAAAAACCTGCTTCAGCCAGCACAGCATAAAGCGCCGGGGCAGCATGTCCTTTGCTTAGAATAAACCGGTCGCGCTCTGGCCAATCCGGTTCGTCCGGCCGGTAGCACATGATCCCGCCAAAGTAAAGCGCGGTCATCACATCGATGGCTGATAACGAACTGGAAGGATGCCCTGAACCTGCCTCTGTGGTCATTTTGATAATCTGCCGGCTGAGATGCCAGGCTAATTCCTGTAACTTAGGTACATCATAATTGTAAGGACAACGTCTTTCCATCATTTTGCGTTCCTCCAAGATTTGTAACTACTCAGTCAATGGTTGGAACATCCTTTACTTATGCCTGAGTAGATATCATGTTTTTTCATTTCTGGGCATTGGGCAGCCTGACCATGGGCCGGATACTGGTAAGAAGAAACCGCCTCGGGCCAATCTGCCGTGATCCCAGGTCAATTTCATTGTTCGGTTTCGGCGGACTCGGGATTGAGTTCCCAGCGGTTGCGATCGCGTTCGGTTAATTTTTCATCGCCGCCAAGGGTTTCGTCATCATCGTAAGTGATTCCCAGCCCCTCACCGAGTTCATCAACCACGTCCTGGTCGGGAGTTGGAACCGCTCCCCCAACACTTTCCTCACCGGCGACGCTGGCGCTTTCCCAATCCGCATCCAAATCCCCGGCTGCCAGGTCGGGATCTTCGGCGTGATATTCATCCAGCTTCTGCTCCAGCTGCTGCCGTCCGCCCGCAGCCAGTTTTTGCCGTTCTTCAAAGGTTTCTTCGACATCTTCATCTTCGGTATAGCGGTTAATGCGCTCAACAATCGCGTCAGATTGCGAATCCAGAGCGACTTTGTCCAGGGGACTCTCTTCTTCAAGAAGATAGCTTTCTCCCGCTCTTGTGCCGGTGTCGCTGGGCACAAGTTCGACGACTTTTCCGGCGTCTTCGGCCAGAGGTTCGGGTTCACCGGTGTATTCATCGATAGGGGGGACTTTCGTTTGATGATCCGCCTCACCTCGATCCTGTTTGGGCCTGGTGGGGTCGGTCTTGCGTTCTTTTTTATCCATAATTGTTGTCTCCAGTTCGTGTTGATCGGCCGGGCATAATCATCACGTAAGGTTTCAGGCTGTCATCAGATGCGCCTGTTTTTCGGCAATCGTCCCGATCAGTTTATCGAACGGATTGGCAAATTTTTGGATGCCCTCATCGAGCAACTCCTGGGTCACGTTATCCAGATTGATGCCCACCTGGGACAGCTGCTCCAGCTGTTGGCGAGCTTCATCCAATCCTTTCGTCAGTGTAGTTTGCACTTCTCCGTGATCGAGAAAAGCCTGAATTGTTTTGGGGGGCAGGGTATTGATCGTATCTTGCCCGATCAGGTTGTTGACGTACAGGACATCCGAATATTGCGGATTTTTCGTGCTGGTACTGCCGTATAAAACCCTCTGGATACGGGCGCCTCGTGTGGATAGTTGGTTCCAGCGTTGACCCTGGAATATTTCCCGGAAGCGCTGATATGCCATTTTGGCATTGGCGATACCGATTTTGCCTCTCAATTCTTTTGCTTCGGCTGTGCCAATGTTATCGAGCATCTTGTCGACCTTTACATCAATCCGGCTAACAAAAAATGAGGCGACCGAATAGATGTTTTGCAAGTCATAGGCATTGGCTGCGCGTTTTTCCAGCCCCTTCAGGTAAGCCTCTGTGACCAGGTCATATTGGGCCAGAGAAAACATCAGGGTGATATTGATGTTCAACCCCTGGGTAATTAATTCCTGGATGGCCAATAAACCTTCCGAAGTCGCCGGGACTTTGATCATCAGATTGGGACGATCAACCGCCCGGAATAATTCCTTGGCTTCCTTAATCGTCCTTTGGGTATCGTGCGCCAGGTGAGGATTGACCTCCAGGCTGAAATAGCCGTCACTGCCAGCCGATTGATCAAAAACGGGTCGTAAAACATCCGCAGCGGCTTGAGCGTCTTCAATCGCCATGTTCTTGTAGATCTCTTCCGCCGATTTGCCTTGGAGCGCCAGTTCTTGTATGGCGTCGTCATAACTATCGCTTTCGGCGATAGCCTTCTCAAAAATGGAGGGATTGGAAGTGACGCCGCGCACACCTTTCTGCACATATTCTTCCAGGCCACCCGAATGGATCAGGGAACGGTTGATAAAATCCAGCCAAATGGATTGGCCTGTTTGGCTTAATTCATGAATTCTGGTTTTTGGCATGTTTTTTTCTGCCTCCTTCCCCCTGAATATTGGTTCTTTGGGGAAATCCTGTGGTCGAGGCTATATGTGGGGGTACTTTTCGGGTAAAACCCGAAAAGTACCCCCACATCTTCTACCCACCGCAGAGATTCCGAAAGAACCTGAATATCGGCATTCATTTTTCTGTTCAGTAATCCCTTAAGATTACCGATATCATCACGATAACATAATTTAGAATGACTGACTATAGATCAGGATACAGATAACAGATATAAAAATTGATACATCTTTGTGGCGCGAAATCAATTTCCGGAAAAATCTTCGGAGTTGACTGGAAAATTTTGTCGAAGCTTAAAACTGGATTTTTAATGACGAACCAATCTACTGATTGACGCCTTTCTATATCCAAATCTATACCTTTGATCTGTATCAGGATGGATTTACAAACTTTACTTTTTCAGGCTTAATTACTATAAGTGGGGAAGCGTGGCTTGGATCCGGATGAAACTACACCGGTGCAGAGTGGATGCAATCCGGAACTGTATCTATTCAGGCTTGGTATGAAATATTGGCGAAATAGATGTACGTGGGGGCGTACGCCCCCACGTACATCTATTTCGCCCCAAATTCCAGGCATTACTGAGTAGTTGTCCGGAATTTTGCGGAATACCCCCAGGATTTGATTAGCGGGGAAACTAAACTGAGAAAGAGGAAGGCTTATGAATCAAAGAAAATTTTTTATCACCGCTGGGATTGGATGTGGCATCATCGTACTCCTGCTGCTGATTGCAGTCCCTTTGGCGTTATCCTATGTAATGCCAAGAGTTAACCAATCTGGCGGTTTGGCGCCAGGGACTCAGGCGAATGCTCAGTCAACTCTGGTCGTCAATCCGGCTGATATTCCTACACCGGTCGCGGTCGTTCCAACCCTGACGCCTGCAGTCGCGGAACAACCTGTGGCGCCACCGGATGGTTCGATCAACCTGAATTCGGACATGCTGGAACAGCTCTATAATCAAACTCACCCGGGTGTGGTCAGTATCATCGTCAGTATCCAGCGAAATGGCGTAAGCGGCGCCGCTGCCGGTTCGGGTTTCATCATCGACAACGACGGACATATTGTGACCAATAATCATGTGGTCGCAGATGCACAGCTTGTGGTCGTGATATTCTCTACCGGTGTGCAACGCGAGGCCCAAATTATTGGCACGGATGATGATAGCGACCTGGCGGTCATTAAAGTCGATCAACTGCCTGAGGGGACCCACCCGATCAGCCTGGGTGATTCGGCCTCAGTTGTCCCTGGCCAGTATGTGGTGGCGATCGGCAATCCCTTTGGGATGGACAGCACCATGACCAGCGGGATCGTCAGCGCGATCGGCCGGGCGATCCCTTCCGGGGTTACCCCTTTTAGTATTCCCCAATCGATCCAGACCGATGCGGCAATCAACCCGGGTAATTCAGGCGGCCCGCTATTAAATCTACAAGGCGAGGTGATTGGCGTGAACGCCCAGATATCTACGGGAGGGCAGGTTCAGGCGAATGCCGGCGTGGGGTTTGCGATTCCATCGAACATTGTACGGATGGTGGCGCCCTCTTTGATCGATGAAGGCGCATATACCTGGCCCTGGCTGGGTGTTCGTGGCGATTCTGTCAGCTTGTTTATTCAAAAAGCCAACAATCTTGCTTCGCAGAATGGCGCTTATATCGACAGCATCGTGGAAGGCGGCCCGGCGGCTGCAGCCGGTTTGCAGGGCAGCCAGTCTACCACCGATGTCGATGGGATAACGACGCCTGTTGGCGGCGATGTTGTTGTGAGCGCCAATGGTAAAGCGATTTTGAATTTCAATGATTTATTAAGTGATATCGCGGTCAGTCATCCGGGTGATACGATGGATCTCACCGTCATTCGTAATGGCCAGAAGATGGATGTCCAAGTAACTCTTGCGGCTCGCCCGGCTACGTTCCAGACCCAGCCGTGAGCTGACCAACCTGTGGAGCGTGATGAGCGCTTTTCTTCCATCACGCTCCACTTACAAGCATTTACATTTAACTTGAATGCGGGATTAGGAATCTGAAACTAAAGAAAGGGATGGATTGTGCCTGAACTTCCGGATGTGGAATGGCTTAAGAGATATTTTGATGCGACTGCTTTACACAAAACTGTGACGGCTGTTAAGGTTGATTCAGGGGATGTGTTGAAAAATATCTCCATCAAACGATTCAAATCGACCTTGAAAGACAAGACTTTCGCCCAGACTCGCCGGCACGGAAAATTTTTGTTTGCAGGGTTTAGTGACCAGTCAGGCTGGTTGGTTCTGCATTTCGGTATGACCGGAGACTTGAAGTATTACAAAAAAGGGGAGAAAGACCCAGAGTATGATTTGGTGAGATTCGATTTTACCAATGATTATCACCTGGCTTACGTAATGGTTCGCAAACTGGGTGAACTGCAGATCATTTCCGACCCGGGTGAGTTTATCAAAAGGCGCGAGTTGGGCCCGGATGTTTTTGCAGACAGTTTCACATTTGAGTCTTTCCAAAATGTATTGGCAGGCAGGCATGGAATGATCAAGCCTGCCTTGATGAACCAGAGCATCATGGCGGGGATTGGCAACGTGTACTCGGACGAAATCTTGTTTCAGGCTGGTGTGCACCCTGAAACGAAAGTTAACCAGCTGGACCAGACCAGTTTAAAGAAAATTTTCGATGAGATGCAGCATGTGCTGCAGACAGCCGTAAACCACAAAGCCCAGCCGGACGAATATCCGGATAGCTTTATAACCCCATTGCGCGGCGAGGATGATGCGGAGTGCCCTCGCTGTGCAGGCAAGTTGAAAAAGCTGAGCGTCTCCGGCCGGTCTGCAATCTACTGCCCGGATTGTCAAAAGAAGCCTGATCCTTCGTGATTTTCTCGCCGGCCGCTTATCAAAATCAAGATACCTGGCGCGAAGATTGACCAGCCGGAGACCTTAGGACCTTTTGCTGACCTGGCCAAGATCGCCCTCGATCTGGACTGTATAAGTTTCGAGCGGTTCGGTTGCCGGGCGGCAGGTCACGGCTCCATCGGTCACATCGAAACAGGAAAAATGCCAGGGACAGGTGATGATCTTCCCGGACAATTCGCCCTCACTCAAGGGACCGCCAGCGTGGGTGCATTCATCCTGGGTGGCGTAAAATTCTCCGTCCACATTATAGACGGTTACGTTGACGCCATCGAGTGAAACTTGCTTCAACTGACCGGGCTTAATTTCGCTGACCACAAAAGAATTTGCTGGCAAGGTAGATGGCGGTTCCTCCTGCGGAGGAGCGGTGACAGGCAAATTATCATCATCCTCATCCTCATCAATCGGGTCGGGCACAATCAGGTAGACTTCGTCAGCTCGATTTTCAACCGGGTACATTTCGAGCCGGGCATTCGGATCCATGATGAGTTTGCCATCCATCACGTTGTAGGTGTATCCATGCCAGGGACAGATGATATTATCGTTGACTAACTTACCGGTGGCCACCGGTCCGCCCCGGTGCAGACAGGAGTTGCGCAGAGCATACCAGCCGTCCTTATGATGAAATACCCCGATCGAGACGCCTTGAAATTCGATGATTTTACGCTCGCCTTCCGGGATCTCGCTGGCATTTCCAACCAGCAGCTCTTGCGTTTTGAGCGACCGGCGCAATCCCAGGCCTCTTTCATAAGATTCGACCGACATCTCCATGATAGATTGTGCATCCACCGCCAGGGCCGCGCCCAGGATCTCAGAATGGTGTTCATCCCCATAGGCGCGCGCCAGCATTTCCAGGATCACCATGCAAAGCTTGTTCCAGCCTTTGATGGCGCGCATCTCCAGATCGGGATCGTATGCGTGTAGATCTCGGTTGAGTGCGTCGATGATGGCATGTTGAACGAAACCTACCATCCCGATCACATACCGTTCAGCAATGTAGATGTGAGGATCGGCCCCGCGAGAGGTGTGGGCGCGCCCGACGTAATTGACGAAGCGAGCGAAATCATCATCGTAAACCCCACCGGCGCATCGTCTCCAGAAATTCGCCTGGTGGAGCATGCGCAGTTCTAAATAATCCTCATCTAATGAACCATCTTTTTTGAGAAAGATCTTCCGGGTAGGGGGGTACTGCAGCAGGTTTGTGTAAAAATTGCCGATGATGGCAGGCAGATGTTTCTCGATGATCAATCCGGATTGCTGGATTGCAGATTCGTCATCCTGGGTAAAACCCACAAATTCAGCCATGTAGCGAAAATACCGCCCGGCTTCTTTCGCGTCTCCGCCAAACCTTACGTGTGGATCCTCGGTAGCTTCCATATCTCAATTCCCTCCAAGCTAATCGGTTGAATTGGATAGATTTTACCTTATTTAAACGAAAATCGGAGTGATTTAGCCTCGAATAGTTTTTAAATTGCCTATGTTCTACTAAACAGACCTTCTTCCCAGCCGGCGCCGAAGGCGCTTGAAATCCGGTTACAATTGCAGCGTCAATTTTCAACGAATTTTGATCTGCAATCTGTCACCAGAAGACAGGTTCTTTGGGTAACTCTGTGGGAGAGTCCCAATGAGCGATCATGGATATCTTCCACCCGCGATCATGAAAATCTGCCATATTTTCAAGACAGCCAATAGACAGGAGCATCAATCATGGTTCTTGAATGGAAAGCTTTTGAACAGCGAGCCAGGCAATTGGATCAAGAAGATGGGCTGGCGGACTTTCGCCGCCGGTTTTATCGACCGGATGAAAAGCTGTTGTATATGGATGGCAATTCGTTGGGTCGCCTGCCGTTAACCACCCGGGACCGATACGAGCGTATCATGGTTGAACAATGGGGTACCCGCTTAATCCGCTCCTGGGGTGAGGATTGGTACGAAGCTCCCCAAAGGATTGGCGATCAGATTGGAAATTTAATCGGAGCCCGGCCCGGCGAAGTCCTGGTTTGCGATTCCACTTCACAGAATCTTTTCAAGCTGGTCCTGGCGGCGTTAGCCATGCGTTCCGGGCGGAAGAAGATCATCTCCGATGCGATGAATTTTCCAACCGACCTGTATATCCTTCAAGGAGCTATCAACTTGTTGGAGAATGGTCATGAATTGATCCTGTTACCAGGTGAAGATGACATCCACTTTTCAATCGATCAGTTAAAAGACGTGTTGGATCAAGGCACGGCCCTGGTGACCATCTCAACGCCGACCTTCAAAAGCGGCTACCTGCATGATGTAGCTGCGATCACAGCCCTGGCGCATGAGGCTGGGGCTCTGGTTTGCTGGGATTTTAGCCATGCGGTGGGGGTAGTTCCAATTGATGTGACGGCCTGGCAGGTGGACTTTGCGGTTGGCTGTACCTATAAATATCTTAACGGTGGGCCGGGATCGCCGGCGTTCCTTTACGTTCCGGAACGGCATTTGCAAAGCGTCCTGGGCCAACCCTGGGGGTGGTGGGGACACACTTCACCTTTCAGCTTTGAACTCGCTTTCCAACCAGCCAGTGATCTGCGCCGTCTATTGGTTGGCACTCCACCAATGCTCTCCATGCTGGCGATTGAGCCGGGCCTTGAACTGATCCAGCAAGCCGGGATTGAAGCCATTCGCTCGAAATCCGTACGGTTGGGTGAATTTTTCCTGGAGATGTTTGATGCCGCTCTGCAAACGCTGGGATATATGCTTGGCTCGCCGCGCGATCCTGAACGAAGAGGCTCGCATATCAGCTTGCGGCATCCTGAAGGCTACCGGATCTGCCAGGCATTGATCCAGGAATGGGACCTGATACCCGATTTCCGCGAGCCGGATAATATCCGTCTGGGTTTTGCGCCGTTATATACTTCATTCGAGGATATGTACCGGACAGCTATCTATCTATCCGAGGTCATCACCAGCCATCGATTTGAGCGCTATGAGCTTGAGCGGGCGAAAGTGACTTAACCGCCTCATTTCCCCCTGTAAGAAACCAACTTCAGAAATAAATGGAAAAATAAAGTGTCAGCGTAGGCGTTCGCCCATGCTGACACTTTATTTTTCCATGATCGAAGTAATTTCATGAATGAAAGACAGTACCGAAATCGTTGAGACAAATCACGAAGTTACCAGGCCACCTGTAAGGATTCCAATCCGTGGAAGTGGTAACTGTTTTGATACTGAGGCTCTGCAGCCAGATGCAAATTCGGCAGTCGCTCGAATAAAATCGGGAGTGACGTTTGTAATTCCAGGCGTGCCAGGGGGGCGCCCAGGCAGTAATGAATCCCGGCTCCAAAAGAGACATGTGGGTTTTTCTGGCGGGTGAGGTCTAATCTGGCCGGTTCGGGGAATGCTTCCGGATCGTGGTTTGCGGCTCCGAGCAGGATAGCGACCTCCATACCGAACTGCAGTGCCTGGCCATTTAACTCCAGGTCCTCCAGAACCCAACGCTTAAATAGATGGAGGGGCGTGTCGTAACGGATTAATTCTTCCACAGCCGTACTGATCAGCTCTGGCCTTTGACGCAACAAGGCCAGTTGATCCGGATGTTTCAGCAGCGCCCGTACGCCGTTGCCGGTGACGTTCACCGTGGCTTCATGGCCGGCATTCAACAGCAGAATGCAGTTGGATATCAGCTCATCTTCCGTCAGTTTCTCACCTTCAACCTGAACCTCAATCAACTTGGTGATTAAATCGTCCTGTGGCTTTTTTCGCCTTTCGGATACATACACCCTCAGATATTCTACGAATTCCTGGGCTGCCTGGACGGCCGAGCGTTCATCTTCCGGCGTCCGGCCCATCTGGTACATTCTGACCATCGCGTGGGACCAGTCCAGGAACTGATCGCTCATGTCGGTGGGCACCCCTAACATTTCGGCGATCACCAGCACCGGTATCGGCGTCGCGAACGCTGGCAATAGATCACAATTGTCTTGATCCTCGATATTATCGATGAGTTGGTGGCTGATTTCTGCGATCCGCGGTCGCAGCCGTTCGATTTGGCGGGCCATGAACGCTTTTTGCACCAGGCCGCGCAGCCGCGTGTGCGCAGGGGGCTCCATATCCAGCATGCCATGCCGGTCGACATGGTAGAAGGGTTCCAGGTCCGGGCGTTCAGGGGGTAAGCCTAATTCCTCCCGGCTGGCGAGGTGACTGATTTGCCGCCCAAAGCGGCGATCCCTTAAGATCGCCTCGACATCGGCATGGCGAACAAAGCACCACAAGTTGAAATCTTCCCAGTAGAATACGGGAGTCTCCAGGCGGAGTTGATCGTAATAAGGATATGGATCATTATAAAAAGCCGGATCGGTAGGATCCAGTTGGACGCTGCGGGTCTTTCGATTGATGTGCATAAGGTCAACCTGTCATAAGATTTTATGGGTGTTTGTTACAAAATTATAACCCGGCTGTCGGAACAATAACAAAATGGAAGGATAAGGAAAAATAAGGCGTCTGCGTGGGCAAACGCCCACGCAGACGCCTTATTTTCCCAGAATCTCCTATTGAAACTATATTTACGGGGCAGGCGATACCGGTTCCTGGACCGTGGTGGTGGCGGCCGCCTCTCTCAGATCGAGTATCGGCATGGCCCCACCGCTGCTGATGACCCACTTGCTGTTCTGGTTTAGTTCCTGGGCGATGAGCACCTGGATATATTGTTCCGCCAGGGTCCCTTTGCCATCCAGTTCGTTCAAAATAGCCTGTAAGGCCTCGACTTTGGCCTGCGAACTCAGGCTGATCTGGGTGGCCTGGGCCTCGGCCAGCGCCGTGATCTGGTAAGCTTCCCCGTCCGCTTTTTTTTGAGCTGCATAGAATTCGCTGTCCGCCACGGTTCGTTTTTGGGATGCTTCTGCCGAGGCCTGTTCCTGGAGCTGCTCGGCGACCATCTTGTTCTTGATGGCGGATACGACCTCGACGGGCGGCGAGGCATTTTGGAGTTGGACCAGTATAAACACCACCCCATATTGCTGTTCTTTTTTCTGTAAGTCCGTCATCAAGGCTTGATTGATCTCCGCCCGGCTGTGCATGACTTCGTCCATCATCCGGGTATTGACTAAATCTCGTAAGGTCCCTTGAACAAATCCCGCCACGATTTTTTCAGGGTCCAAAACTTCAAGCTGGTAGCGGACCGGGTCCGACACGCGATAGGTATACAGCAGGGAGACATCCATGGTTACATCGTCGGCTGTCATCGCAGCCAGATTTTCGATCATGCCGGAGCGTTCGATGACATAGATTTTTATAACTGTGTCTACAAAAGGGACCTGTATGTGCCAGCCTGGTTCGTCGATGCTGATGAACCTGCCCCCACGCAAATGTAATCCGCGTTCGTACGGGCGGATTTTGTAAATCGCAGCTCTTGCCAGGGAGAACAGCACAATAACGGTGATCAATATGATCAGGAGCATAGAGGCATTTTTGATGATCGGCTCCATACAACCACGCACACCATGAAGTCTGGCGGTCTCATCGGATGGAGCCGTCTCGGGTTGAATGTTTTCGGACATGACTTTTCTCCTTACAGGCCTTCAATAAGTACATAGATTTATATATGTCGCTTGACGACATATAGACTATCTTTATCATAGCAAAGATTTTGGAAATGTCAAATAAAAAAGGTTCGTAATTCGCCATTTATCCCAGCCATGGCTGAGTAGCTTGACAATGGCACATTCGAAGAAATCCCCCAAATTTTGAAGTGTGTGGCGGGCAGCTGCCCGCCACACACATCAAAATTTGGGTATCCTGTTTATTAATGGGGCATTGTAAAAGTAGCATCAAAGAACCTAAACCATTTCGGTCTTATTTAAAATGCATGGGCGGGAAGATTAATCTTCCCGCCCATCGATAGGATCTGCCAGGTGATTGTATTTGCTCGGAATTGTTAATTGGGGAAGTTGTGATTCGTCCTCCCATGGGGAATCTGCTGCACGTCATAGGGCGTGATCTGGTAGACATAATAATTTAACCAATTGGCATACAGCAAGTTGGCGTGCCCGCGCCAGCGGACCACTGGATCCTGTGAAGGGTCATTGTCTGGATAATAATTTTTGGGAATATGGATGGGTAAACCCTTGTTGACGTCCCGGTCATACTCCCTTTTTAAGGTCAGCGGGTCGTATTCGGAGTGGCCGGTCACGTAGATGTCGCGGCCGTCTTTGGAAGAAATGATGTAGACGCCGGCTTCAGAGGATTCGGCCAATATTTTTAGTTCGGATGCCTGCTCGATATCCGCCCGGCGAATTTCGGTATGGCGGGAATGCGGCGCCAGAAAATCATCATCAAAGCCGCGCAGCAGCTTCTCGTGGTCGGAGGTTATCCGGTGAGGGAACACGCCGAACATCTTGCCCTTCAACGGGTACTTGGGGATGCCATACTTGTGGTACAGGCCAGCCTGGGCGCCCCAACAAATATGGAACGTAGAGCTGACGTGGGTCTCTTTCCAGTCCAGGATATTTTCTAACTCCTGCCAGTAATCCACCTGTTCAAAATCCATCTGCTCGACCGGCGCGCCGGTTATGATCAGCCCGTCGAACTTTTCATCGGCCACCTGTTCAATCGTGCGATAGTGATTCAGCAGATGCTCCTGGGATGTGTTTTTTGGCTGGTAGGTAGAAGTCTGCAATAAGGAAATTTCCACCTGTAGAGGGGTGTTGCCGATCAATCGCAGCAGCTGGGTTTCTGTGTCGATTTTCGTCGGCATGAGGTTCAAAATGGCAATTTTTAAAGGCCTGATGTCTTGCGTGTCGGCGCGTTTTTCTCCCATAACAAAAATATTCTCGCTTTCCAGGATTTCTTTAGCAGGTAAAGTGTCGGGAATTTTCACTGGCATACTGCACCTCTAAGCTGGGTCTCTGGGTCTCTCCCAAGAAGTTCCTCAAGACCTTCTAATCTGAAAGCGCCTGATCGAGATCCCAAAGAATATCATCGATATCTTCGATGCCGATGCTCAAGCGCACGAAATCTGGGGATACCCCGGCAGATTCCTGTTGTTCTTCATTAAGCTGGCTGTGGGTCGTGCTGGCCGGATGGATGGCCAGGCTTTTGGCATCACCCACATTGGCCAGATGGCTGAAAAGCTTAAGCTTTTCAATAAATCGCTGTCCGGACGATCTGCCTCCCTGGATGCCAAACCCTAAGATGGCACCAGGGCCTTTCGGAAGGTATTTTTGAGCCCGATCATGATCCGGATGACTTTTCAGACCCGGATAGGTGACCCAGTTTACTTTGGGATGCTGTTCGAGGAAGGCTGCCACCGCCCGGGCATTTTGTACATGGCGATCCATGCGCAGGCTGAGAGTCTCGAGGCCCTGTAAGAAAAGCCATGAATTGATCGGGGCCTGGCAGGCGCCGATATCGCGCAGGATCTGAACCCGGGCTTTGAGGATAAAGGCAGGCGCTCCCAGGCTGGCGTAGACCAGGCCGTGGTAGCTGTCGTCGGGCTGGTTGAAGTTGGCAAAACGGGGGTTATCCTTCCATTGGAAGTTACCCCCATCCACAATCATGCCGCCAATCGTGGTGCCGTGACCGCCGATAAATTTCGTGGTTGAATGGATGACGATGTTGGCGCCTAATTCGAAAGGCCGGCACAAATACGGTGTGGCAAAAGTATTGTCGATGACCAGCGGGATGCCAGCTTCCTGAGCAATGGCTGCGACTTCTTCGAAAGGAAAAACGTTGATGCGCGGGTTGCCGAGAGTCTCTCCCCAAATTAGTTTGGTATTGGGCCGGATCGCTCGCCGAAAATTCTCCGGGTCAGCTGGGTCGACCAGGGTGACATCGATCCCCAGGCGCGGAAAGGTGTAGGCAAACTGGTTGTACGTTCCCCCATACAGGGTCGAAGCCGAGATAATATGATCGCCGGCCTGGCATAGCGTCAGGATCGCCATCGTCTGGGCGCCGTGGCCTGAGCTGGCGGCCAGGGCGCCGACGCCGCCTTCCAGGTCTGCCACCCGTTGTTCGAAAACGTCGCTGGTCGGATTCATGATGCGGGTATAGATATTGCCAAATTCCTCCAGGGCAAATAATCTGGCCGCGTGTTCGCTGTCTTTGAAGACGTAGGAAGTTGTCTGATAAATTGGCACCGCCCGTGATCCGGTGGTCGGGTCGGGCTGTTGTCCTGCGTGTAACTGGCGGGTCGTAAATCCATACGCATGTGCGTTTCTTTGTTTGGCTGACATCGTTGTGGCTCCTTTAACAGTAAATAGCAAAGCTAAATCATCTGGCTCGTGAGCTGCTCCAACACTCTGCCGGAAGTTACAGTGACCCGGTAGGGGCCTGTTTGATTAGGTTTTTTTCGATAGATTGGCGTGCCCGAACGTTTGTCCCCCTTTGCTCCTGACCGATTTTAAGATCAGGAGGTTAGGGGACGACCACAGGCATTCTGCCGATAACACGTTGGCTGCAGTGATGCTGTTTGCCTGGGTAGGGCCTGACTGGTTTTCATTTTCGCATCATGATCCGCCTCCTCCTGGTTAGCTCATCACCCGGGCTATACTCATCAGAGGAGGTAAAAAAATAACCCCTTCTGAGCGAAGAGGTTATCTGTACACAAAGGCGTTAACCTCTCATCGTCCAGAGTATTCTCTGCCGGAATTGGCACCTGGGTTTTGCAACCTGGTTGCCGAGGCTTCATCGGGCCGGTCCCTCCGCCTCTCTGGATAAGAGTGTTTGGGTAATGATTGGTGAGTTTATATCATATCCGGGCATGACTGTCAAGCGAGTTGCAAGCTGGTTGGACAGGGCTTTACCAAAGTCGATCGTCTTTCCGCCAACAAAGCCTGAATGGAAAGTACGGGGTGCGGGATGGGCGGCCAAGCCGCCCATCCCGCACCCCATTTTCTCTTGCTGGTTAATACCCCGGCAGGAGTAAGGGAACCTCTTGACAATTCCAGCCTGCCAACGCAGAATTAAAGGGTCTTTCGGTATTTCTGCGGAGGTTTACTCCCAAATCTGGGGCCCTCTCACAGGATTTCCCGGAGAACCAAAATTGTGGCGTTTAAAGCAGGTATAATGGCCCATCTACTTCAAGATCGGGCGAACCTTTCGTCCGGAATACAAAGGAAACAAACATGGTACACTCAAAAAAAGCTTATGGCATAATTGGGGTGACCGTATGTTTATTTTTGCTGGTCGCCTGCAGTTCTCCAACCCCGTCCAGCACACCAACAATCGATCTGGATCCTTTCAGAACTGAGGTGGCCGCGACCGTTTTGGCTGAAGTGACTCAGGCTGCCGTATTGGCGCCTGCTACCCAACCCCCACCGACAGCCACCGCCACGGAAAGCCCCAGCGCGACACTGGCTGCCGAAATCACCCCAACCGGAACGTTGACGGCCACCCAGGTCGTCGCGACCGCAACCGGAAATTTGAATCTCGCCCAATGGGTTTCTCAAACTATTCCGGATGATACAGAATTTTCTCCTGGTGAGGCCTTTACAATGACCTGGCGCCTCAAGAACGCGGGCACCACGACCTGGACGCCGGAGTACATGCTGCGATTCTTCGCTGGAAACCGGTTTGGGGCGCCTGAGGAGATCCCGCTCGGGCAAGAAGTATTGCCGGGTGGAACGGTTGAAATAAGTCTGGATATGACCGCCCCGACCACACCGGGCACCTACCGGAGCGATTGGGTCATGGCGACGGAAAGTCGCAGTAATTTCAAGGAGGGGATTTACCTCCAGATTATCGTTCCGGCGCCACCGACAGCGACTTCCACTCCCACCCGGACCGCCACGCCAACCCGTACGCCTACACCTACCCGGGCTCCTTAGTCGTCCGTCTGGTCTGCCAGCCGGGGTTTTTAGGTCTTTGGTAAATCCTGGCATCGAGGCTATCTGTGGGTGTGATTTTCGGTCTTAACACCGAAAATCACACCCACATCTTTTGGCCGCTCAAAAGTTGTGGAAAACAGAATTACCCCGAGAACCCAAGGGTTGCTTTACCCTTGCAAGACTGTAAAGAACGATTCCGAAATTGCTGTTAAGATGTAAGGAGCGAAATTGGGACCAAAGTGGTTTTCTCGCTAAGTAACAAACACAGAGAAGGTAATTGTGGTGTTGGCTTTTGGGCGGCGAAGCCGCCCAAAAGCCAACATCACAGATCCCTCAGATTTAGCAGAGTACCACTAAGGGAGTTGTATGCTCGAATTTTTTCTGATTCTGTGTGTAGGCGGTTTTGCTGGTGTGATGACCGGTATCATGGGAGCCAGTGGTGTGATGGCGGTTGTGCCGGGTATGTTGCTATTGCATTATTCAACCTATCAGGCCGTTGGAACCAGCCTGGCGGTCGATATGATTGCCTCCCTGGTAGTTTCGCTGACCTATTTCCGGCACGGCCGGGTCAATCTCAGCCAGTCGCTCTGGATCGCGGTCGCGGCAGTGATCGGCGCGCAGGCTGGCAGTCATTTTTCAAACCGGGTACCGGATATCAGCCTGAGTTTTGGGTTCGGCCTTTTGCTGATCGGGAGTGCGATTTATTTCTGGCGGAAAGGCCTCGCCCAGGATTTTGATAAAATCCAAAATTTGCCGATTGCGAAGCTCATGAAACAAAGACCCGCCCTTACCGGCCTGGTGGTGGGGCTATGGGCGGGTGTGTACAGCGGCCTGTTTGGCGCCGGGGGCGGGATGCTGTTCTTATTTGCCCTGTTGCTGTTGGGTTATTCCCTCCACCAGGCGATTGGCACCTCAACGGTGATCATGGCGCTCACAACAGCCTCGGGGACAGTTGGGCATGCGATGATCGGGCATTTACCTTATCTGGCCATCGGTGGGATTGCCACCGGAACGGTGGTCGGAAGTTTTACCTCTGCCCGACTGGCAAACCGGCTGGATGAACACAACCTGGGTAAGATCATCGCCCTGATTTTGGGCGTCTTAGGGCTGGCAACCATTCTATTGCCAGCCCTGGGTTAATCAAGTCTGGGGTTCTGGGGAAATCCTGTGGCTTAGGCGATATGTGGGGGTGATTTTCGAGCTTTGCCCGAAAATCACCCCCACACTTCTACCCACCACAGGGATTCCGGAAGAACCCAAAGTCCCGGCTCCTTAAGTATTTCTTTGCACGGCCGCCTGTGGGCGCAAGGCATACCAGGCCAGTAAAGCCGCCGCAAGGCCAAAGAGCAGCCATTCCTCCGGTTCCGGCACGCCGGTCAGGCGGGCAGTTGTCGCCGGTGTGGTCTCTCCAACCGCCTCCACTTCCCGGCTAAAGCGATCATCCAACTCCGAGAGATTATCTAATAAATTTTGTTGCTGTGGGGTAATCAGCACGATCATCGAGGAGTAAGGGCTCACAATACCATATTGCTGGGCCAGGGCGTGTAGTTGATCCAGGGTTTCCAGGTCGCTGAGTTTGGCTTGCTGCCGGTGGATTTCCGCCAGGATCATCTGGCGGGCTGCCAGGGCTGCAAATCCATCTCCTGCCGAATGCAGGGTCGCATCGAGCGTCTGCTGGGCTGCCAGCCCGGTTGGCATGACCGACCACAGGTAGCCATCCAGTAAGTCACTTGCCTCATTGCCGGTCTGGGTATGGGCTAATCGAAACGCCAGCCTTTCCAGGGCCTGGTCAAGATCTCCGACTACGCCGCCTCCGGAAGATTGGATCGCTTCCAGGGTGGCATCATCGTAACCGAGTGGAATATCGCTGTTCAGATGCACCAGCCAGATGGGTGTATCGATCGCTGGCAAAGCGACATCGCTGGCCCCTAATTCGTACCCACTACCATCCGTCAAAACCAGGACACCGTCATATTGCTGGTCCGCAGATAATTCGGCGAATTGAGCCAGCAACTCAGCCGCATTCTGCCCCCCAAAATAGACAATCCCGGCGCTGTCGAAATTGTTCAAAGCCACCCGGGAGGGGCTTTCCGCCCGGTAAATCGACGAGGTCAGATAAACGTCAATCTCCCCATTTAAAGCTTGCAATCTTGCCAGGGCATCGCTGACCGGCTGCTTTTGCTTTTCCATACTGAAGGAGCGGTCCAACACGACCGCCAGGCGAACATCGGATGGTAAATCTGGCTGGCTGGCCTGGCTGACCGGCTGGATCAAAACGCTCTCCCCATTCGCCAGATCGACCCGGTGAGCGCCCGGCGCCGTCGCCTGGGTGGCGGGCACGGAATCCGGCAGCCAGGCATTGGCCTCCAGGCTGGTTGAATTCCCATTGATCAGAGCAATGGTATCGCTATCCCAGTAAATATTACGGCTGGTTGCCAGGTGGGGGAGCGGCCAGGCGCCATCCACCAGCATGGTCCGATAGCTCAGCCAGAGATAAAATGGGCGGCCTTCCGTGGTATCCCAAAGATTGCGGTCATTATTCCAACGCCTGATTTTGGGAGGCACCGGGAAGGCTCGCAGCCGGTATTGACGCGGCCCGATTTGTTCGACCAGGGCCGGATCGACATTGCGGCGAATCTCGTTCCGGTAAACAGCCTGGGCTGCACCACGCGGGGCAATTTGATAGGCCACGCGATGTTCCCGGTCAGGGGTATTGCCCAGCCATAAACCCGTAATGACGGCCGATTCCGGCAGGTTAAAGTAATAAATAACTTCCTGGTTCTCCATGGTCTGGTTTTGGTAGACTTCAAACAACTCAACATCGGCCCAGTCGCCGTGCTCTGTGAGATTGACCTCATGTTGAACCAGGCGAACTTCGCGATCATCGACAGCCTGCCAGGCTGCCTCGGCCTCGGCAGCCGACCAGGTTGAACGGACCGCCCGGACGATTTCCTGGCGTTCCCCAACGGTGATGGGCGTGTCGAAAAATTCCTGATACAGTCTGGCAGCTTCCTGAGGTTCACGCTGCAGGGCAACATTGTCTTGCCGGCCCGTCAGTTCAACGGGATGTACCGGCTTGTAGAGCAGTGGCATTGCGACGTCTTCGTATAGTTTTTGTACCTTTTTGGCGGCAGGGGCCGAGAGATGCAGTACGTCGGTATAAAAATCTCTGACGTGGCGTACTTCTCCAACCGCACTGACGTAACGGAATGGTGCCAGGTATGCATTGAGCAGGCCTTCCCGGAGTGATTCGCGTTCTGACAGCAGCGCCTGGGCTTCCTGCCTGTTTTCAGGCGGCGTTTCCAGCAAAGCAAAGGCTTTTTGTTGGGGTTGGCGATTGGTAAGCAGAAACAAACCGGCGGTGACGGCAACCGTCACAATCAGGATTGATCCGGTGACCAACCGGCCATTCTGGCTGATTTGAGCCCGCAAATTCCGCCACCAGGCGCGCAGGCTCAAGATCGGGATTGTAACCGGGGCCAGTGCAAACAGGCTCAGGGAATAGATCAGCAGGATGAAGCCAAGCAAGGATAAGGGGATCCAGAGCAGTTCGCTTAAAGAAGATCCCGGATGATCTGCCAGAGCTCGCTGAAAAAGCCGGGAAGATCTTTGATAACATTTACGAGCCAGGTGGAGGCTGCACCGATTAAGACGACCGCGTAGAAACTGATCCAGACGGCAGCATACAGGCTCACCAGCAACATCAATGTCAGCCCAATCAATCGCAAAAGCCCCACCAGGCGGCTGCGGCTTTCAGCCTGAGAGTCAAGGGCATACCACAGGAAGGTTGCCATGCCCAGCCAGGTCACCACAAGGATGAAAGTCAGGGCCGGGGTTGCCTGGCGGATCAGGAAAAACCGGATGGCGAGCACCAGCATCAGCGGCCATTCCACAACATAGCCGAGCGCGAACAGCTTATATGGCGATCGCTTGAGGACTGTCAGACCGAGAATGGTCGCGATGACCGGAATCACGCTCAAGATCAATCCAAAAATCAAGTAGTTAATCGGTATGATCCCATTAACGACATCGGCAATTAATTCTGGTAAAAGCCGGGGCGCAAAGCCCAGTACCATGAAGGCCAGGAAGATCACGTTCCAAGACCAGAAAAGACCATATGCCAGTTTTTGTTTAGCCCCGCTTCGCTTGGTTTGCTCCTTCATTGCGAGTACCCTCCTGCAAGATGTTCTTGCACCACTTTACTCAGCGCCTGGTAGAGCGCCTGCGCATCACCAGCCCTTGGATCCCGGTCGTTGTCAAATAAGATCGTGATCAACACCCAGGGCTGCCTTTCCGGAGCCAGATCAGCCCAAATTCGGGTGGCATAATCATCCGTTATCTGGCTGGTGGATTGCAGCCAGTAAGCCGCGGCGTATTTTCCGGGTGTTCCATCCATTTCAAGCGTTAAAATATGGACCGGAAAGTCCGGTCTCACTAAAAAAGTATCCGAAGTGTCTTGCTTCAGACCGTAAACCTCAAAACAGCGTTCCGGCCGGTGATGGGCTCGCCAGGTTGAACTGGTGACGAACAGCATCGATCCACTCAATCCTTGCCATTCAAAATGCCAGCGTTCGGCGAATTCCACTTCTGTCTGTTTCAACCACTGTTCCTCTCCGCTGGAAAAGGGCCAGGCCCGGGTATGAAGCTGGTCCGGGAACGTCCAGGGCGGCAGTGATTTGGCCTGAGCGAGTTGTAAGCGGGGTGTATATAAAAAGCCCATGACCAGGACAACCGCAACCATCACCGGGGTTAACCAGAGCGGACGTGCGAGATGTGCTCCCGCCTGAACGTCAGGATTCTGATCTTCTACAGCATGGGCAGGGCCGGTCCATTGCAAGCCGGCAACGGCCGCACCGCAGGCTCCTGCAAAGCCGAGCACCCCCAGGGGGACATGCAGCATCTCGGCCAGGAGCATCCAGCCGGCGACTTGCCCGATGGTGACCAGGATGGCCACACGCACCAGGTTTGCCGCCAGAAGCAGTATGGCAAAACCGACGCCCACCACCAGCCAGCGGATATTGATCCGCCGCCGGTCGATCCAGGTCGCGGTCAGTAAGAAGAGGCCGCCGGTCCACAGACTTTTGACGCCGCTACAGGGCAAATCGACTTTCGTAATCCCGTTCTCGAAAACCAGGATCGTATCAATGCCGATTGAGTGGACGCCAAATGCCTGCAGTACGTCGCTCACGATCCGAGCGGTAATCAACCGGACCGGGTAACCAACAAAGGTTTGTAAATGCTCTCCGAATGGCAGAGCCCCGACCAGTAGCAAGGCCGCTGGCAAGCCGGCTCGCCACCAGTTTGGTTTCAACCATAAACCCAGCAGTCCGTAGCTGGCTAATCCGAAAAAGGTCGCGGAGAAGGTGTTGATATCCAGGTAACGCTCGATCAGTAAATACAAGATGGAACTGCCGATCGCCATGACCAGGGCAGGAAGGTAGAGCTGTGGCAGGGACTGCAGCCGGAATTGCATCGCTCCTTTGCGAAATTGGCGATAGACCAGGAACAGGACGCCGGCCAATACGATCTGATTCATGCGAAACTCTTCCCGGGTGAAGATGATTCCCAGGTATGGGAAAACAGCCCGGTAGAGCCAAATCCAGGCGCCGATCAGGATGCTATTAAGCACCAGCACCTTAAAGTTGGCGCCAGTTAGTTTTTGTTGTAAGGTTGTGATCCTTCTACTTTCTTGCTGCATCGAATAATATTCCTGAATTTGATGGACTGTTATTGCCTGGCGGATTGGATTTCAGCGCCAGCTCAATCCGAAGCGACCATAACCGTCATTCCACCAGATGCGATAACGATCGCCCGGATACCCGCAAAATAAATCCAGATCGCCATCTCCATCCAGGTCCCCTAAAGCTACTGCCGAGCTTCCGGGCAAATCGATTCGCTGGTCTGAGCGCTCAAAGATCCCCTGCCCGGCATTGAGCCAGACTTCAGCCCGATCACCTGATGAAAGCAGGATGTCCGGATGGTTATCCTGATCCAGGTCTTTGAGCAAAATGGACTGAAAGGATCGGATTCCGGCACGCTGGATTATTGGTTGGAAATATCCTGAACCATTGTTAATCCAGGAGATGAGACCACTTTCGGAAGCACTGACCGCATCCAGATCGCCATCCCCATCCAGATCATCAAGAGCAACAGCCTGGGAAGTTTCCAGTGATTGTCCGCTTTCGGTAAATTGGGCATGGCTATCGTTGAACCAGATCTGAGCGGTATCGCGGCTTGCTGAATTTGCCTTTTTGCCTGGATTATTGTCCTCGGAAACGATCCAGATATCCAAATCCTGATCTCCGTCAATGTCTCCAAGGGCCGCTTGCAGGATAGGGGCACTCTCCAGGAGTTGACCGACCTGGGTCAAATTACCGGCGCCATCGTTTACCCAGACCGATAAGCCGGTGCTGCCTGTGCAACAACTCCAGAAAATTGCATCCAGATCGCCATCGTTATCCAGATCGCCTAAAGCGCTGCCCCTGATCTGGGCTGCCTTCACCTGTCCCTTTAATTCAAAATTACCTTTCCAGCCTCCTTGAGGGCCTCCACTGTTCAAATAAACTTCAAATCCTTCGCTGAAATTTACCACCAGATCCAGGTCTCCGTCACGATCCAGATCGCCAAATGAAGCTGATTGTGATTCTCGTTCCCCGAGGGTTTGATTGCTGCTGACAAATTTACCCTGGGCAGCTCCCTGAAGTTTGCCTTGATTGATCCAGAGTGTGTTGGCAGCGGTGGAGATTAAATAGAGTGCATCGATGTCCCCATCCCCGTCGAGGTCAGCTAAATTGACTGTTGATGAGTTATTCGTCGTGGATGGATAGGCTTTCCTCTGGACAAACCAGAGCGAAACACACAATCCGAGCAAGATTCCGGGTAGTAACCAGCGCCATACTTTCATAGAAACGATCTCAGCCCTCGCCGCCGGCAGTTGCCCCCGACAACACATCATTTCGACTTTTCTTGCCGTTCCTGTGGGTGGGATAGAAGCGTATGAACTTCACTAAATGATTTCGCCAACAAACTTGGTAAGTATGGATAAATTTTACGGCGGTTTGTGGATGGGGTGGAGAATGAACGGTTATGTGAGACTTTACCCACCAGGGATGGCCTGTTTTTTCGACCCTGGTAGAAACTTGATCGTGATCGGGGCCAGCAAGAAAAGTACCATCCAGCCCCAATCAAGCAGCACCCGGTGGATTTCAAATAATCGCTCGTTGCCTGTTGGAATCCAAACCAGCATTTGCCGCCAGCCGGCCAGACTATTGCTGGACCACTGGCTGAAAGCGATCGACCCGGTTGCCAGAGTCAATCCGATGAGTAAGGATAGCGTTCGTTGCCATTGCCGGGGGCTGCGTAAATAAAACCACGCGCCGGTTGCCAGACATAATGAACTGGCTATGGCAAAAGTTTTTTCGTAGCGATACTGATTGAAAGTCAGCAGCAAAGTGAAGATCGCGCCACTGTATAGAATATAGGAAGCAATGGTCCAGTCATGGCGGATGCGTACGAAAAGAACCCGGAATTTTCTTACCAGTGCCAGCAAGCCAAGCACCAGGAAAGTCAGCGCGAACAGGCTTAACCACATCAATCCAGCCCAAAAAGCATGCAGGATCAGGCGCGTACTTTCATCATGGGGCAGAAAACCCAGCCTGGCCAACATCCCCGGTGTGACCAGGTCGGCAGCCCATTGGAACAACACCATAAAACTAAATGCCGATAACCCCAATCCTAAAGCAGGTAAACTCCACCGCTGGAAGCCACGCGCCAGCCCGGCCAAAATGACCCCGATCAGCAGCCCAATCAGGCCGATTGAGATCAATTCCACAGGCAGATTGAGCAGCACGGCTGAACCAGGCAGCAAAAATACAGCCAGCACCGCCATAACCTCCCGCCGGTTAGGGGGCATGTCCCAGTCAGATACGCGCTTGCCCTGAGGACCTTCTCCGGTCAGGCGGTAACGCAGCGCCGCCCCTGGCAGACCCGTAAATTCAGATGCCAGGATTTTGAAGACCGCGGGACTCCCCTGCGTTTTCGCTTCATCGAGAGCTTCCTGAAATACGCCCAGCATCTCTTCACCGTAGGCCTCCCGAAATGAAGCCGGGTAAAGTCTCAATAAGAGCCGGTAAATCTGGTGGGTGAAACTCAGGTCCATTCTGATGATTGCCTGTAAAAATACGTTGGGATCAGGTGCTTTCTGGCGCGATTCGCTTTTGGGCGGCAGCCAGCAAGCTGTCCAGGCGATTTACTTCTGCATCCAGAATTTCTTTGCCGAGTGGGGTGAGCCGGTACAATTTGCGCTGTCGTCCTGGCCGTTTCGCAGCCGGAGTCTCCGCCCGGGCAATCCAGCCCTGTTCCAGCAGGCGTGGTAGCGCCCCATATAGGGTTCCGGTGCTTAAAGTCACCCTGCCTTTGCTCATGAAACGGACATCTTTCATGATGCCATATCCGTGTTTGGCGCCAGGAGCGAGGCTAAGTAAGATGAAGTAAGTTACTTCCGTCAGAGGTGAAGTTGATTCGATGTCAGCGTTTGAATTCATAATCCTGCCAGCTTGTGATGGAGTGGAACCTTTCCGGGTGAAGTCAACCATAGATCGCAGTGAAACTCACCCTTAATATGTCGCTTGACTACATATTATAAAAAGATGCGAAAATTGTCAATAGGTAATCGGCATTTTTACAGGACTTTCACAAGAAAAGGGTATGGTGTTGGGATTGGGGAGTTATGCTCCCCAATCCCAACACCATATTCCTCATTTTTGGGGCTTTTGAAAGCCTTGGGTATTTTTCCACCACCAATTAACTGACCATCCGACCAGGATGAAAACTCCCCGATCGGTGGATGAGTTTTGGTTCAATGCCATTTATACTGATGGTAGACAATTTCAACAGGAGCACAGTGCACAATGTCGAAAACCGTAGACTCATTTCGTTTCATCAATGGCATCAGCCGGCGCATGATCAAGCACTGGATCAAAATGGAGACGCCTCGACCGATCCCTTGGACTCCACTGCCGAAACCTTTATCTGAATGCACCGTTGCCATGCTCAGTTCCGCCGGCATCGCTCTCAAAAATGACCTGCCATTCGATCAGGATGGTGAACGAGCCAACCCGTGGTGGGGTGATCCAACCTTCCGGATTTTGCCCAAAAACGCCACCCACGAAGACGTAATACTCTACCATCTGCATATCGATCCGTCTTATGCTGAGCAAGATCTGAACTGCCTCTTCCCGTTGGAGCGTTTAAAGGAGATGGAGGCTAATGGCCGGATTGGTAAGGCCAGCCCCCGGCATTATTCAATCATGGGCTATATCCTGGATCCGGAAGAACTTTTAAGTACGACGGTCCCTGCTTTGATCCGCAATCTAAAAGAGGATCTGGCCGATGTCGTTGTGTTGGTGCCTGCTTGACCGATCTGTTGCTGGTCCGTTGGACTGGTACAGCGAGAAATCGAAGCCGCCGGATTTACAACCATCAACCTTACGCCTGTTCCCGATTTAACCGCCTCGGTCAGTGTGCCGCGCATCGCTGCGATTGAATATCCACTCGGACGTACTCTGGGCCAACCTTGCGACGCGCAGGGTCAGATGGCTGTCCTGGAAGCGACTTTGCGCGCTCTGGAGACGATCCAGACGCCGGGTGAAATCAGACACTTGCCCTTTGAGTGGCCTGAATCACCTAAAGCTGTAAACAATCATCCGCCGGAAGATCCGCCCATCGCCCGCTATCTGGTCCGTAATCCCTGGTTTTTACCGCGTTTGCTTTCAAGAAATATAAAAGGATAATCGATCGATGAAAAAACAAACTGCATTAAATTGGATGATATTAATAATCGGTGTTCTGGCTTTATTTGCCGCCTGTATGGGGCTGTTTTACCAGACCGAGGGCCAGCCTTATCCCTATACCAATCATCGCGGTGAAACGGTGATGATTAACGGTCATGGATTATATTACTACGACACTGTCAGTTCAGTCGCCCAGATGCAGGGCAATGATTTGATCACCCTTGTGGTCGGTTTGCCTTTACTGGCGATTGCAACCATGTTTGCGAATAGAGGCTCTTTGCGAGGAAAACTGCTGCTGACGGGCACCCTGGGGTTTTTCCTGTACACCTACATGTCAGTTTCGATGCTGACCGCGTTCAACCCCTTGTTTCTGGTGTACGTGGCCCTGTTCAGTTTAAGCCTGTTTGCATTCATCTTCAGCATGATGTCGTTCGATCTGGCTGACCTGCCGCGGCATTTTTCGCCGCGCCTGCCGCGAGCCTGGATATCTGGATTGATGTTTTTGGTGGCGGCTTTCCTGTCCATGGCCTGGATCGGACGGATCGTTTCACCCCTGATTAATCATGAAACACCGGCGTTAGAAAATTCAACTACCTTTGTGATCCAGGCCATGGACCTGGGTTTAATTGTCCCGCTGGCTGTGCTGTCCGGCATCTTACTGTTGAAACGGAGCCCATGGGGATACCTGCTGACTTCGGTGACCTTGCTGAAAGGCGTAACCCTGGGATTGGCAGTCAGCGTTATGGCTGTGAATATGGCTCGGGCAGGCGTCCCTGACAGCCTGGGGATCGTCATCCCATTTATGGCGATCACCGTGCTCAATCTAATCATGGCCGTGGTGCTCATGCTGAATATCGATCAGAGCGAAAATCGATCTCAGAAGACTGTCCAGTCTGGCGCCTGAAAGAGAAGGACTCCATGAACTCCAAGTGTTTAGTCGCATATGCGACCAATTCCGGCTCGACCCACGAAGTAGCCGAAGCGGTCGCCGAGGTGATCCGCTCGAGCGGAATATCGGTTGATGTCCGGCTTTTGGATGAAGTCGATGATCTCCGCGGATACCAAGGCGTGATCGTCGGCGCTCCGATGATCCTCGGCTGGCATCGCGGAGCGGTCAAGTTTCTCAAAAAGCACCAGCACACGCTCAGCCAGGTACCGGTGGCGTACTTTATGACCGCCATGAGTTTGACCAAAACTGGCGAATCCCAACTGGAGGGTGTCCCGCTCTCGATCGACCCCTATTTGCCCAAAGAACCGCAAAATCCCGCCCACCTCAGCCTGGCTGAAAAGTATGCCACCGTTGGCCGTTATTTAGGCTCGGTGCTGCGCTCCGTGCCTGGGATTAAACCGGTCAGCGTGGCATTTTTTGGCGGGAAACTGGAATATTTTCGCTTGAAACTTCTTCAAATGCTTTTCGTAATGTTAATTGTAAGGGCCCAGCCAGGCGACCGCCGGAATTGGACGGCAATCCGGGACTGGGCGGCAGCGTTACCAAGAAATTTACAATTGGTGAATGTGTAAGCTTTTACCCAAGGAGAAATGTAATCATGGATAGCACGATACAGGAATTTATCACTGGCAAGCGGATCGCACTGGCGGGCGCATCCCGTACAGGTAAGAAATTTGGAAATTCAGCTTATAAGGAATTGCTGGGGCGTGGATACGAGGTTTATCTGGTGCACCCAGAAGCCAGCGCAATCGAAGGCGATCCTTGCTATCCGGACCTGGCTTCCTTGCCTGGCAAGGTGGATGGATTGCTGGTCTGCCTGCCGGCCAGCCAGGGTATGGGAGTCTTGAAGCAAGCTGCTGATCAGGGCGTGCGGAACGTCTGGATTCAGCAAGGCGCAGATTCGCCGGAACTCCTCGCCCTGGGCCGGGATTTGGGGTTGAACCTGGTCAGCGGTAAATGCATACTGATGTATGCGCCTCCTGTGCGTTCGATTCACCGGTTTCACAGGGGCTTTGTCAAGTTGATTGGGCAGCTTTAATCTGTCTGGATGCTCGGAAATGTTGTAGATAATTATTTTTGGTATTCGATATGTGCAGCTGAGGCCGCCCATATCGAATACCAAATCTAAAAACATTTAGCGCATCCATCTGTCTGGAAAATAGTAGCCCGGAGGGTCTCGTGTGGTTTAATCCATTGATACGCTGGCTGGTTGGTTCGCGGCTGCATTTTCTGGTCAGTGGATCAATCATGTTGATGACCTATCGGGGGCGAAAGAGCGGGAAAATATATACCATACCGATGAATTACCTGGTGGTCACAGAGAGGTTGTATACGATCAGTTCAAGGGACAGGGTGTGGTGGCGCAATCTTCTTCCGGGTGCGGACGTTCTCCTTCGGCTGAAAGGCAGGGATGTTCCTGCCAGGGCAGAAGCGATTGTGGAACATGACCAGGTTGTTCAAAATTTAGCATTATTAATTCGGAACGCACCTCAAATGGCGAAATATATTGGTGTTAAAATAGATGCAAACGGCGCGCCTGATCCTGACGATATCGTTCGTGAGGCAGCCGGAAGAGTGATCGTTCGCTCACATCTGATAGACAAGGCGCCGGCTTAGTGGTTTTCTCGATAAGTCTCTGGTATTGAAAAGAAGCTAGTTGTGATGGTTTTTGAGCGGCAACGCCGCTCAAAAACCATCACAACTTATCACTTTTATTTAGCGAGAGTACCACGTAGACCTTCCGCCGAATAGCAAAGATTACGCAGTGCGCAAAGATGCCCATGTCAAAAAATAATCATCGGACCTCCCTCCGTACCACGCTGGGCCGTCTAGATCCAAATATTTGGGTTGTGACGGCCACTTCATTTTTGACTGACATCTCATCTGAGATGATCGTCTATTTAATCCCTTTGTTTCTCTCGAACGTGCTTGGCGTCCGGACCGCGATCATCGGTCTGATCGATGGGATTGCAGAGACGACCGCCAGCCTGTTGAAGATCTACTCGGGTTCGTTATCAGATAAGCTGGGTAATCGCAAATGGCTGGCCGTATTGGGATACGGCTTATCGACCGTCGCCAAGCCCTTCCTGTATTTCGCCAATTCCTGGGGATGGGTTCTCGGCGTCCGTTTTTCGGACCGGGCCGGAAAAGGCATCCGCACCGCGCCCCGAGATGCCCTGGTCGCAGCCAGCACCGATCAGAAACAACGCGGCCTGGCGTTTGGTTTGCACCGGGCCGGGGATACGGCCGGCGCTTTTCTTGGGATCACAATTGCGGCTTTAATCATCTGGCTCACACAGACCAATGCCTCCTTACTTTCCATCGCCACTTTCCGCACTGCGGTGTTGATCAGTATCATTCCCGCAGTTCTGGCTGTGATCGTGTTGGCGTTGGGCGCCCATGAGGTCTCGATTGAACAGAAGAAATCCGGTGGCCTCAGCCTGAACCTGAAGGCTATGGATGGGCGCTTTAAGGCGTTCTTGATCGCAATCGTTTTATTTACCCTGGGGAACTCATCCGATTCGTTTATTGTCTTGCGCGCTCAGGAACGCGGGCTTTCCGTTTTACAGACCATGTTCATGCTGATGACCTTTACTGCTATTTATGCCATGCTATCAGGCCCGCTGGGAGCGCTCTCTGACAGGGTGGGTCGTCGAAGATTGATCATTGCGGGCTGGCTCGCCTATGGCCTGGTCTACCTGGGTTTCGCGTTTTCGGCCACTGGTTGGCACATCTGGTTTTTGTTCGGATTGTATGGAGTGTATTACGCTGCGACCGAGGGCGTTGCCAAGGCGCTGGTCGCCGACCTGGTGCCAGACCCTCAGCGCGGCACAGCTTACGGATTTTTCAATGCTGCAGTGGGCATCACAGCTTTACCTGCCTCAGTCTTGGCCGGAGTGCTCTGGCAGGGAGTCGGTCCCTGGAATGGTTTTGGGGCCTCGGCGCCCTTCTTTTTTGGGGCGATCATGGCATTGATTGCATTGGCTGTATTCTGGCGGTTGGTGGATTAAGACCTCCAAATCTGGATCTCTGGCAGTGTTTTCGAAAGAACCAGAAAAATGTCTGAAATGGTTATGACATTTATAACTTGGGTGCACGAAAATGTTGTAGATAATTATTTTTGGTATTCGATTTGGGCGGCCTCAGCCGCACAAACAGAACACCACATCTACACAATTCGAGTGCACCCTTATAGCTATAAGGGGATATCTGGTATAGTATACAAGTTTACAGTCGTCGCTTAGGGCTTGCGATTGATATGTCGTTTAGCGTAAAAGGCCTTTGAGAACCTCTGTGGGATACCACTCCAGGAATTTCCAAAGAATCAGTAAGAAGCCCCTTCGTTCGGGTAACCAGGTAGACGATAATTGAGATGGAGAGCTTTTGAATAAATTACATTCCTTCTCTCGGCGGGATTTTCTCAAAGTGACCGGTGCGACCCTGGCTGCAGCTGGTCTATCTGCATGCAATTCTGGCCTGTTATCGCAATCTTCGCGGAATTCCGGGAAGGTCCAACTTGTATATCAAGATTGGCGGACCAATTGGTTCCCCCCGATGACTCAGCAGGTGCTGAGTGAATTCCATGACACGCACCCCAATATCAGCGTATTTTATATCCCTGATCCCGTAAACCTTGAAGATCAGATGTTGGTTGATATGCAGGCCGGCACGGCTCCTGATGTGTTCCAAGGCTGTTGTACGCACTTTCCAACCTGGGCCCAACAAGGATACACTCTCGATCTGGCTCCTTATGTAAAAGCTGACCTGGACCAGGCCACGATTGATGATTGGGATCCTGCCCAATACAACGCGCTTTTTACGCGCGAAGGCGTACAGTTTGGACTGCCCAAGTATCATGGTGAACTGGCCCTGTATTACAACAAAGATCTATTCGATCGATACAAAGTGGATTATCCGGACGGATCCTGGAACCACAACGATTACCTGGATGCGATGAAATTGCTCACCCACGACCAGAACGGCGATGGCCGGTCGGATATTTGGGGCAGCATGATTGACGTCAGTTGGGATCGAATTCAGGTTTATGCCAATGCCTGGGGAGGTCACTTCGTTGATCCAAACGACCCGACCCACTGTCAAATGGGAGAACCGGAGGCCCTGGCTGCACTCGAATGGCTGCGCAGCCGGATGTGGGATGACCGGGTAATGGCATCTCTGCCAGATGTGAACCGGTTGGGTACCCACCAGGCTTTCGTCGCTGGCAGGCTGGCCATGGTCGAAGATGGTTCCTGGGCTTTGAAGGATATCCTTGCGTCGGCGAATTTTCGAATTGGGGTAGCGCCATTTCCGGCAGGCCCGGCTCGCCGGGCAACCCTGGTTACTACGGATGGGTTTGGCATTTATGCCGGAACCAAACATCCCGAGGCGGCCTGGGAGTTGATGAAATTCTTGATCAGTAAGGAGTATGGACGTGCGATGGCGAAAGCCAATTTCTTGCAGCCTGCCAGGGCTTCATTGGTAGATGATTGGATTGGTTATATTCAATCAGAATATCCTGAACAGACCCGGGAGATGGATTTGGCAGCCTTTGCTGATGGCCAGCGGCAGGGCTATTCGGTCGTGGCGGAAATTTTCGCAAATATGGCTGACGCAAAACGGATCGCCCAGGAAGCCTGGGATCAAATTCTGACCTTGGGATTGGCTTCTACAGATATGATGATCACTGCAGCCGAACAGATTCAAGCTACTCAAAGTTAAGGCCCTCCGGGAACTCTCACTGAGTTACCGAATGGCCCAAAGTTAATCAAGCCAGGTCAGCCAGTTAATGTGATGTTTTTCTTTACTCGTGGTTCACGTCTGCGCAACCGGATATTGTTATGGTCTTTCGTACCAAGTACAATCATCCTTTTTCTCGTGGCGGTAACGATTTATTTCGCATACCAGCGTATCACGGAAAATCTGGTGGTTGGAAGAAATCAGCAGTTAACCCAGCTCTCTGCCAGTCAGCTGGCGTCAGGCTTGAACGGATATATCGATACCCTGACTTCGTTAACCCGAACGGCTGATTTCTATTCCGGAGATCCGGCCAGACAATCAGGTGCCCTTAACCAGGCCGCCAATCAACTTCTGGTATTTGATGGCGGTGTTTTAATGCTCGACCAGTTCGGTTATGTGACCGTTACGAAACCGTTCCGGCAGGATCTGATCGGAAGGGATTGGTCGAATCAAGATTTTTATCGTCAAATCATTCGAACTGGCGGGGCGGTTTTTACAGATATTTTTCAGGAGGACACTGGATTGCCGGGCGTCATCGGCATCGCCGTCCCCGTGCAGAACGATATCGGCGAGTTTCGCGGGACACTATTGGGCATGTTTCAGATCGGCCAAACCAGTTATAGCGCTTTCTACGGCGGCATCATCAAGCTGAGATTGGGGGAGAGCGGCAATACCTATCTGGTTGATGGCCATGGGCGGATTATCTATCACCCGGATACCAGTCGCTTCGGTGAGGATGTTCACAACCAGCCGGTTGTACAACAAGTGCTAAAGCGCCAGGTGGGATACTTGCGAACTCAAGATCTTGATCATCATGCTATTCTGGCAAGCTATGCTCCGGTTCCCGGCACTTCCTGGGGTTTAATTAATGAAGAAAACTGGGGTGATCTGCTGCTGTCGAGCAGAGGTTATGGTCAATTCCTGTATCTCTTATTAGGTTTGGGCGTCGTTCTGCCGACTGTGGTAGTGACCTTCGGAATCAAACAGATCACGGATCCGGTCCAGAATCTGATTGCAGCCGCCAAAGAAATTGCTGAAGGGAAGTATGGGCAGGAAATTGACGTCCGAACGGGCGATGAACTGGAAGATCTGGTGACTCAATTCAACCGGATGTCGAGCCAGCTGCAGGAGTCTTATAGTCTGCTCGAACAACGGGTTGCGGATCGCACCAAAGAACTGGCTACGCTCAATGCAATCGCAGCGGTGGCCAGCCGCTCGCTTGACTTGCAAGAAGTCCTCTCCGATGCATTGGTAGAAACGGTGACTGCTCTCGCAATGCAGTGCGGCAGCGCCTATGCTTTAGATCAGCAATCCGATGTGTTAAACCTGGTGGCGTACACCGGGTTTTCGAAAGAACTGAATCCGCGTTTCCAGGATCGCTCGATCAGTGGGAATGTGATCCATCAGGCGCTGCGCGCTGGGCATCCGATTGTGTGGGAGATCGACAGCGCCACTGAATTACCCTTGCGAAATGAATTCATCGCTGCCGGGATGCAGCAGGCGGTATGCGTACCGCTGATGATGAAAAGGAAACTGGTAGGAGCTTTTACCTTGGCCGGGCGGATTAACCGGACATTTTCACCGGAAGAATTTGCGCTGCTCGAAGCAGTTGGCCAGCAGATCGGGGTAGCCGTTGAAAATGCCCGCCTCTATACTCAGGCAGAGCAAACCGCAGTCTTGGCTGAAAGAAATCGATTGGCTCGTGATCTGCATGACGCCGTCTCACAAACCTTATTCTCAGCCAGCTTAATCGCAGATGTTTTGCCCAAACTATGGGAGCGCAATCCCGATATTGGTCGTCAGAAGCTCGAGGAGCTGCGCGTGCTAACCCGCGGTGCCCTTTCGGAAATGCGGAACCTGTTGCTGGAATTGCGCCCGGATACCCTTAGAGAAGTGGATTTGGGCGATCTCTACCAACATTTGAAGAATGCTTTTGCTGCTCGGACTGGGATCGGGATTGCCCTGGTGGAAGAAGGGCATTTGAATCTCGATCCGGCTGTTAAAGAAACGTTTTATCGCGTCGTACAGGAAGCGCTAAACAATATTGCCAAGCATGCCGGGGCATCCGAAGTACAGATCTCCCTGAGCCAGGAGGATGGGCGCGTTGTGGTTCAGGTTCAGGATGACGGCTGCGGATTTGATCTGAAGCAGCTGTCGCCAGAGAATTTGGGTCTCAGTATTATGCGTGAACGCGCTGAAGCAATCGGTGCGGAACTTGAAATTCAGAGTGCCCCTGGTGCAGGAACACTGATCCGAATGCTTTGGCGAGCCAATGAGGAGAATGGGAACAATGATTGAAGAAAAGTTGATCCGGGTAATGATTGTTGATGACCATGCTGTCGTGAGGAGCGGGCTGGCTACTTTCTTGATGACGTATGATAACCTGGAACTGGCTGGCGAGGCCTCCAGCGGTGAACAGGCGCTTGCCCTCTGCTCTCAGTACAGGCCGGATGTTATTCTGATGGATTTGGTTATGCCAGGCATGGACGGTGCGACCGCAACCCGCCTGATCCGTGAGAAATATCCTCAAATCCAGGTGATTGCTCTGACCAGTTTTAAGGAACAGGATCTGGTCACAGGCGCGCTCCAGGCCGGGGCGATTGGGTATCTGCTTAAAGATGTGTCCGCGATTGAACTGGCGAATGCCATTCAAGCGGCTACTTCAGGCAAGCCAACCCTGGCCCCTGAAGCTGCCCAGGTGCTTATCCGTGCCAATCGGGCCTCAGCGGAGAAGATTGGTTTTGATCTCACCGAACGCGAAAATGAAGTGCTGAGCCTGCTGGTATTGGGTTTGAACAATAACCAGATCGCTGAGAAACTGGTGATCAGTAAATCGACCGCCAAGTTTCATGTCAGCAGCATTCTGTCAAAGTTGAATGCCACCAGCCGCACCGAGGCTGTATCGATTGCATTACAAAATGACCTGGTTGCTTGATAGATCAGTCCGGTTTGATTCAACAGGATAGGAATATTTTCAGACAACATACAGATTCCTGAACAAAAACCTGGAGAATGAATAGTCGGAAGTAGGACTGGAAGGCCAGCGAAAGCTGCCTTCCAGTCCTACTTCCGACTTTTTTATGAACGGATTGACCTGACCAGCTGACCAGGATGAAGACTGATCTATTGTTGAGAACGGAACTCTCCATTAGCCCGATGTGAGTTCAAGCGGGGAGGCATATACTAGGGATATATTCGGGAGGTCCCAAAACGGGAAAGTGATCCGAATGTAATCATATCAAGGTCGTTTGACAATGTCACAGTTAACAGAAGGATACCCAAATTTCTTCGAATTGGACATTGTCAAAAGATGAACGGCCCTTTTGGAAACTCTGTGGGATACCACCACTGGAATTCCCGATGAGTCAGATTAACTGCACGGCAGATCCGAACCTGTCTGCAAGGATGAAATGTTGGGTCTTTGGGAACGCTTACAGCGTTACCGAGAGAACCGAAATGTAGAGAACCACGAATGATCAGAAATCTCCTTTGGGAACTGGATGGAGCGCTGTTTGACACTTCACCAGCTAAAACCTATGCATTAAGTAAAGCAATGACAGAATTGGGGTGCTCGGTTCCTTTGAATTGGATCGATGGCTTGGTCCGTCAATCCTACGATCAATGCATTTATAAACTTGAGAAGCGAGTAGGATATTCATTTCAGGAAATCAATTCTGCTTTCCAACGATATTACTCCGCGATACCCTGCTCGAATCAGGTTCTGTTGCCTGGGGCGGTTCAGGTTTGTGCCTGGGTTTTGGAACGTGGTGGATTCAATTATGCGTTTACCGATCTGGACGAGCAGATTGGTCGCCAATTTTTATGTGAACGTCGAATCAGCTCTTATTTCAGCGGATTATTCCAGAAACCGCATTGCCAGATCCAGCCGGTTTCGGAGTGGCTGTGCGATTTGATGACCTTGAAACAGCTTGATCCTGACTCTACCCTGATGGTGGCTCGCCACGACCAGCTCATTCAAGCCGCCCGGCAGACAGGGACAAAGACGTGTTTCTTCGGTGAGGCGAGGAATAATTCTGTAGCGGACTGGCAGGTAACCCATTATGATCAGCTCATCGAGTTGCTAGAACAATAATTGGCTTGCGCTAAACAATTCCAATTTCAGGTTGCCCACGCCGATACCTAATTTTGCCGGAACCTCCGGTTATTTCATGAGAAAAGGAAATAGTATCATTTGAGGCTCTCCAGGAAGTTCTATGGGAGGGTCCCGGATTTGGGGGTGTGAGCGTGCTCAAACACGCTCACACCCCCAAATCCGGGATAACACTACAGAAATACTGAAAGCCCTGAAGTATTGAAAGGTTTATTCGGGTTTGTTATAATTAATGCAGTAAAGGTCCGATTTGAATCCATTGTATTGGTTGTTGATTGGGGAAACTTATAACGAAAAAAGCCAGCCATAACAGGGACTGTCTTGAACTGTAACGTAAACGCTCTCTGGACGTTAAAATTATGTTATCAGGGTAGAGATCACCATTCTATTCAATTCCTGGCATTTATTAACCGGCACAATCGAATCGACTGAGACGAGTTTCATATGCCAATTCTTAATGCAGTAAGTCAAGATCCTTTGGTTCCATTGGAAGGGGATTCTGTCAGCTTGTGGAAGCGCCTGCTCTCATTGTGGTGGGTCGTGCCACTGGTCGGATTGTCGGTGCTCTTTTTGGATTTGTACCATGATTTCATACACAACCAGCAATTAACTACAGACATTGTAAATACAGATGTAATTGGCTTGATCCTGGTAACGTTCGGTTTTTTGTTGGGCTTTTATTGGCAGCGAATAACTAATGAAAGCTCAGCGCTGAAAAACTTGACGATCCAGCATCGATTTTCCGTCCGGTTGTCATCCGCCAAAGATTGGGATGAAATCCTGGCAGTAGTGTCCGAATTTGTAGCTTCTTTTTTGAAACTATCGACTGCCGACTTGTTTATCCAAAATGGGGGTGAATATCGACAGGTGTCTGCCTGGGTTAACGATCGACTTATTGGTGAGAACTATAGCGAGGCAGGAGAAAATAATTTCTGTGAGCCCTGCCTTTCTGGGAAATTTATGTTGGAGAACCCTCAAACCTGTCTTACTCAGGATGACTTTAAGCTCACACGCGGACAAAACAGCTATTGCCTGCCATTAATAATTAATGAGGATTTAGTTGGTATCCTGCGAATATCACTGGCTCGCCAGGAGATCTTAAGAACTCAGCAGACGGAACTCTTGAAGATTCTCATCCCATATTTAGCGACTGTCGTCCGGGTTACGAATCAGCGCCAGTCCCTCCTGGAACTTTCGATCGCCAATGAGCGCCGGAGCCTGACCCATGATTTACATGACACCCTGGGACAAAATTTAAGTTATTTACGCCTGACATTAGACCAGATGGTTCGCAAGGGTAAGCAACAACAGACCGAAAAATTCCAGAAGGACCTTGATCACATGCTTATGGTGGCCGCGGAATCATGTGAACTGGTTCAGGAAACCCTGATTATCTTAGATCCCGACGAGTTGCCGCCGCTGGGGAAGATCCTGCGAGAATACAGTGAAATCGTGGGGGATCGTTCCGATCTGGAGATTGAGTTCACCAGAAAAGGTAAACCAATCTACCTTCCGCAGCAAATCAGCCGCCAGGTTTTTTTTCTTTACCGGGAAGCGCTCAGTAATATCGAGAAACATGCTGCCGCCTCGAGGGTCAGCGTAATCCTGGAATGGACTGGTCGAGAATTGGAAATAGCGATCCGTGATAATGGACGCGGTTTCGACCCCGAGGTTGATCCGCTGGATGGGCATTATGGGGTAAGATCGATGCGCCAACGAGTGGCGAATCTGGGCGGAGAAATCAAGATCAGTTCAATCTTAGGTGGCGGAACCCAGTTGCTGATTCGATTGCCGGTCGAAAATCCACTTTATCTGGAATCAACCTGAACGTGATAACATATTAAAGGAATTGAGAATTTCTGAGGCATCTCAGTAAGTTTCCCAGGGGCCCAGGATATGAATTGTTGGTTTTTTGTTCAGCCAGATCACCGCTAATCAATGTCTCTCAGTGGTGCTCCATTAAGCAGCTTGAGACCGAGTGAGAATTTGCCTCGATGAAAATACTGATTGTGGATGACCATATTCTTTTTCGCCAAGGACTGATCGGCTTGTTTGATGAGGAATCGGACTTCAGCGTAGTAGGGGATGTCGGTACGATCAAGGAAGCGATCCGGGTGGCCAAAGATGCCAGGCCCGATATGATTTTGATGGATTTCGGCCTCCCGGATGGTTCAGGCGTCGATGCAACCAAAGCGATCTTAAAAATTCTTCCTGACTGCAAAATCATCTTCTTGACCGTCTATCCTGAACATGGGAAATTGATCGAAGCAGTGCGCGCCGGCGCCAAGGGATACCTGTTAAAGAATCTTCCAATTGACAAGCTCATCATGGCGCTGCGCGGTGTTGATGATGGGGAAGCTGCTATTTCGCGTTCCATGACGACGGAACTCATCGATGAGTTAGCACATATGGGCGAAAGCGCGTCACAGCCGGAAAGCTTGATTGCCAAACTGACGGACCGAGAAATACAGGTATTACGAGAAATTGGAACCAATGCCAATAACCATGAGATTGCAGAGCGCCTGTTTATTTCAGAAAATACGGTCAAACATCATATTTATAGCATTATGGAGAAGCTGGATTTACCCAATCGGCGCGAAGCGGCCCGCCTGGCGCGGAAGTTAGGCATCATTTAATCAAATTTCGAAGGTGTTGGGCCATTAAGTAAGCTGCTGCAAACTGTGCGCCATGGCATAAGATCTGAAATTCCCCGGTCACAAAAGCCGAATTCGGTAAGTAATCAAAATCATTGCCTATCCAATCATCCTGGATAGGTCATGTTTTTGATTCGCCCTACCTCAACAGAGGTTGATGTAGGATTCTTTGGTAATCTCTATGGTGTACCACCCCGGAATTTTCTAAAGACCCTGGGGTGAAAAATCCCATCATTTTTGGACTTTGTGAAAGCCCTGAGAGGTTGATGCCCGATCAACCGAGCGGTTGATTAAAAATTCAACCGGTCGATAAGCATATTTCCGCCGGTCGTGCGATGCAATCCGGGTCCAGTTCGGCTATCCTATGATCAGTATTGGTTACCTTATAGGAGATAAAAAATGACTGCACGAATTGAAACACCCTCATGGACACGAACTTCAAGAACGTATTTAGGCCGCCTGACTTTGGCTGCGGCTCTGGCTATGCTGGCGGCATCGTTGGTCGATCTTGGCCTGTACGCTGTTGCCGGTCGCATTTTCCCGGAGGTGACCGGCTGGCCTGGCGCCGGTCCAATGCAAATTATTGGCGCCAATTTCGTTTATCTGTTCATTGGAGCGACCGTCTTTGCTGTGCTCCGCTGGTTATCGTCTCGCCCGGTACGTTTGTACCTGATTTTCGCTACGATCGGCCTGGTGCTTTCGCTGGGATTGCCAATCTCAGCCGGATTTGGATATGGCCCGCCCGGAACGCCTCCGGCTGGTACCGCAACGGTCGTTACTTTGAGCCTGATGCACATTATCTCTTACCTGATCTGTGTGCCGGTCTTTATCCGCCTGACCCGGGACCAAACGGTTTCCTCACAGAGCAATTGACGTCGTAAAGAGATGATGGTGTTTGGATTGAGCGGTAAAGCCGAGTAATCCAAACACCATAGAGCCTACTTGCGAGGAAATCAAAACAGGAGTTAGTACCATGGATGCGTTATTTTTTACTCGGATCTTCGCTTATTCGCTGCTGCCTCTGCTGCTGGCAACCGGTCATATGCTGTTGGACCGGCAGGCAATAACCCCGGCCAGACGGATTGAAATCTTCATCATCTACCTGCTGGCGATCAGCGTGGGCGCCAATGGTCTCAGCGGCGCCTTCGGACACCTGTTCCTGTCCGATCTCATCGCTGAGGGCGTGGGCTGGCCTGCTGGCAGTCCCTTTCAGTTAGAAATGGGGTTTGCCAACTTGCTGGTGGGGTTGTTGGGTTTGATGGCGATCGGCCGTCGGGATGGATTTCGGACTGCTGCCATCCTGGCTACGACCGTGCTGGGCGCCGGCGCTACCCTCGTTCACCTGTGGGATATCGCCTCAACCGGTAATCTGGCGCCCGGCAATACCATTCAGAACCTGGGCAATCTTCTGGACCCGGTCTTACTGATCGGCTTGACCTGGCTGGCTGCTCGTCTCACTGACCCGGACTCTGAAAGCCCTGGCTTCCTGAACTGGCAGATGCATCAGCAACCGATCGCCGGTATGGCCGCGGCCGGTGTCGGCACCGGTTTTGGGATTGGATTTGCCCTTGGAGGTCTGCTGCTGAGTACCATTTTGGGCGCCTTGATTGGCATTGGTCTCGGGATCATGATTAGCAGACGCTCCATCCATGGCCAGCGATACTCGATAACGGAACAAAATTAAGCGAGCTTGATTGTGACGACTGGATGCACGAAAATGTTGTAGAACTTATTTTTGGTGTTCGATTTGTGTGATCTCAGCCGCACGCACATACCCCCAAATCTGGGGTAGCATCACAGGAATTCCCAATGAGCGAAATGTTATTGCTTGTGCTTACGATCGTGACTGGTATACTCGTATGACGCTCAGTTGGCTCAGGCACATCTTTGAAAGCAACCAGTGATGTTACCCATAATCGGTTGCACTAAATGTTTGTAGATTTGGTGTTCGATTTGTGCGGCCTCAGCTGCTCAATTCGAACACCAAAAAAAACCTTTCTACTCCTATTTCATGCACCCCCCTAAATTTGGGGTACCACCACAGGAAATCCCATTGGGCCTAAATTTCGATCGCTTTTGTCTTGAGTTTATGAACTATGGAACTGAAAATGAGTGGACATAACGATATTTGGGAAAAATGGGCCTGGTTGTGGAATGCCCTTTTTTATGCAACGGTTCTTCTGTCTTTTGGGCTGATGCTAAGAGACAACCAGCGCTCCACTCCTGCATGGCTGGCGGGCGTGCTGACCGTTGTTTGGCTGTTGTGGCATTGGGCCGGTATCAAACTTGCGTATAGCGATATTTCTGCCTGGGAAGAACGTTCGGTTGCCCGTCTGATCATCATCCTGGGCGACATCGTTCTTTGGTTCGTGCTGATCAATATATCCATTGGATATTATCTGGCCCTATTTGGCCTATTCGGACAGATCTTCCGCCATCTTCAGCTCCGCTATGCTGTCCCCGCAGCTATCCTCTTAACGGCTGCAACGATTTTCGAACAGCTTTCAGGGGCTGGTGAGACATTTACACTGACCAGTCCAACAGTCTGGGTTTTCTTTTTCATGGGCTTAGGCACGATTATGCTTGGCATCTGGGTCTGGGCCATCATTGCCCAAAGCACCCAACGACGCCAATTGATTGAAGCATTGGAGGCAGCCCAGCAAAAACTGGCGGCAAGCGAGCGGCGTGAAGGTGTTTTGGAAGAGAGACAGCGATTGGCTCGGGAAATTCACGATACCCTGGCCCAAGGATTTACCAGCATCGTCATGCATCTGGAAGCTGCTGACCAGGCCTGGCCGGGCGATCCCGATAGGTTCCAAAAACATTTAGACCTGGCCAGGGAAACCGCCCGCAACAGTTTGGATCAGGCGCGTCGGGTCGTACAAGATCTAAGGCCAGAATTACTCGACCAGCATCCTTTGTCGGATGCAATCGAGCGCATGGCCGCACACTGGCGAGATGAAACCGGCATTCAAGTGAAAACAGTTACCACGGGAAACCTGGTCCCAATCCATCCAAATATCGAGGTGACTCTCCTGCGGGCCGCTCAGGAGTCGCTTGCAAATATTCGTAAACACGCTCGGGCAACAGCTGTTCAACTGACCCTGTCTTATATGGATGATGTTGTCATATTGGATGTGCAGGATAATGGCGTCGGAATCCGCGGGGCAAATTCTTCGTTTCTTTCGGGAGGCTTTGGTTTGCAGGCGATGCGGGAGCGGGTCGCCCAATGTGGCGGCCGGGTGATCATTGAAAGCGACCCGGACGAAGGGACAACAATTGGGATAACCATTCCCCTGAATGAAATTGAATTGTAGGTAGTGCGGCAATGTAACAATCATAACGGATAGCCTGTTTGGATGTGAGGCGGGCGTATGCGAGCCACACTCATCAACATTAGGAGAATGCTTCGAATGATGTCTTTCGGATTCTCTGTGGTGGGTAGAAGATGTAGGGATAATTTTCGGGCAAGGTCCGAAAATTATCCCTACATATAGCCTCGGCCATAAGAATTCCCAAAGACCCTTCGAATGGGACCTCGTCAAGGCAGTGCCAGAATTTATAATAGGAAGTAGCTATGGAAGTAATTCGGATATTAATCACAGACGATCATCCTGTAGTTCGGGAGGGCCTGGCTGGTATGTTAGCCGGCCAGTCGGATTTCGAGATTGTGGGGATGGCCGCTGATGGGGAGACAGCGGTCAGGCTGCATAAAAGCCTATCGCCAGATGTTACCCTCATGGATTTGCAGATGCCAGGCCTGGATGGGGTTGGCGCGATCGGGGCGATCAAATCCCATCGGCCGTCGGCAAATGTGCTGGTCCTTACTACCTACGATTCAGATGCGGACATCCTGCGAGCGATTGAAGCAGGTGCCACCGGCTATCTCCTAAAAGACAGCCCGAGAGAAGATCTCTTCCGGGCAATCCGGGCCGCTGCCAACGGCGAGTCGGTGCTCGCTCCTGCGGTCGCGGCGCGCATTTTGACCCGGATGCGCGCTCCGGTGGGGGACAATCTGAGCGGGCGTGAGATTGAAGTTTTACAATTCGTTGCGCGCGGCTCCAGCAATAAAGAAATCGGCAAAGCGCTGCATATCAGCACGGCTACTGTCAAAACCCATCTGATCCACATCTATAATAAGCTTGGGGTGGGTGACCGCACCGCGGCTGTAACGACCGCGATCGAAAAAGGCATCATCACGCTGTGATCTGCCGTCAAAATGTGTAGATGGGGTAATCGGTTTGGGTAGCAGCAGCCTAAACCGATTACCATTTAAGTGCTTCTGATTAGAACAAATGTTTGACAAAAAAGATATAATTGGTTAGAATTGTCGTATTGAGGTACAACTGATTTTCAATCAGATGGACACAAGCAATTGAATTTCTGGGATCGGTACTTGCCAGGTTTTTATTCTGAAAGGAGAAACAGTATGAGCGGGATACGTGTTCTGGTTGGTACGCACAAAGGTGCTTTTATCTTAACTTCCGATGCGAAGCGCAAAACGTGGGAAATCAGCGAACCGCTTTTTCCGGGCTGGGAAATTTATCATATGAAAGGATCGCCGGTTAATCCCGATCGCCTGTATGCCTCTCAAACCAGCGGCTGGTTCGGCCAGGTGATCCAAAGATCCGATGACGGCGGTAAGACCTGGGAGCCAGCCGGCAATGAATTCAATTACGAGGGTGTGCCCGGAACGCACCAATGGTACGATGGCACGCAGCACCCCTGGGAGTTCAAACGCGTCTGGTATCTTGAACCATCCCCTGATGAAGCGGATACGGTTTACGCCGGTGTGGAGGATGCCGCCCTGTTTCGTTCCAAGGATGGCGGTCAAACCTGGCGAGAGCTTCCGGGCCTGCGCAAGGCCAAGGGCAATCTCTGGTCGCCCGGCGCGGGAGGAATGTGCCTGCATAATATCATTCTGGACCCCAATAATCCAGACCGGATCTATACGGCTATCTCGGCGGCTGGCGCCTTCCGCAGCGACGATGGTGGGGAAGCCTGGCGGCCAATCACGAAAGGCTTGCGATCCGATTTCGAACTCCCTGACCCGGATGCGGATGTCGGACACTGTGTCCACAGCATCAGCATGCATCCTTCTCGTCCGGACGTACTGTTCATGCAAAAGCATTGGGATGTGATGCGGAGCGACAATGCCGGCGAGTCCTGGTATGAGGTCAGCGGCAATTTGCCCTCCGATTTCGGATTTCCGATTGCTGTGCATGCCCACGAACCCGACACAGTCTACGTCATCCCGATTAAAAGTGATTCTGAACATTATCCACCGGAAGGTAAGCTGCGCGTGTACCGCAGCCGGACCGGCGGCAATGAATGGGAAGCCCTCACCAACGGGTTGCCGCAAGAGAATTGTTACGTCAATGTGCTCCGCAGCGCCCTGGCGGTCGACTCGCTTGATCCCTGTGGCCTTTACTTCGGTACCACCGGCGGCGAGGTTTACGCCTCGTCTGATTCCGGCGATAGCTGGACGCCGATTGTACAGAACCTTCCGGCGGTTTTCTCCGTAGAGGTTCAGGTGCTGGCATGATCCGGGTTATTCTGCCAACCCATTTGTGGCGATTGGCAAATACCGATCGTGAGATAACGATCGATCTGGAAGGCACCCCGACGATTGGCCTGTTAATGGACACACTTGAAAATCGTTATCCCATGTTGCGAGGCACAATCCGTGACCACGCCACCAGGCAACGCCGGGATTTCATCCGGTTTTTTGCTTGCGGTGAAGACTTATCGCTCGAGCCAGCCGAAACGGTTTTGCCTGCTGAGGTGATTGCGGGGACGAAACCATTCCGGATTGTCGGCGCTATGGCCGGTGGTTAAGACGGTTAATCAAAAAGATGGGCAACTTCGAGTTGATCCGAAGTTGCCCATCTCGTTTAGGTTAATGAGGGCAATGGGCTTACACGCCGGTGTCCCACCACTTGGAGAGGTGCTTGCTGGGATAGGGGGGCTGGTCCACATAGTGGGATACATCGTTGAATAACATCAAGCGGGCGTGGACCGGGTTTTTGAAGTCGAGAATATTGAGGCAGGCAGGCGATTGGTCCAGGCGATCGCGGTAACCGCGGGCGTCAAAGCCGAGCAGGCTGGTGATGATCAACCGGATGGTGGCTTTGTGCGATACGATGGCGATGTTTTCGCCCTCGTGAATCTGGACGAGCTCACGCACCAGGGGCAGGGCGCGCGCCAGCACACTTAAACCACTCTCGCCTCCTTCGGGCGCAAAGGTGAATGGATCCGTTTCCCAGGCATCGTATTCGGCTTTATATTTCTCCTCCACATCCGAGCGGCGCATACCTTCCCAATGACCATGATTGATCTCGCGCAATTCATCTCTTTGCAATGGCAGCAGGTTGTGGGATGCAGCAATGATCCGGGCTGTATCGACTGTGCGGATCATCGGGCTGGAATACACGGCTACGATACGATCGTCCGCCAAACGAGCAGCCAGTTGTTGGGCCTGCCAACGGCCCTCTTCGGCAAGCTCGACATCTGTTGCGCCTGCGAAGCGATCCTCGGCGCTCGCCTTAGTCATTCCATGCCGGATTAAATACAAGCGGGTAGTTTTATTCATGATGCCTCACCTTCGGATTTAATTTTTGTTCCTGGCTCAAAAAGGATTGTACCCTCTTTTGCTGAATATTACATTTGCTCTTTTTCCTAAAGGTAGTAGCAAGAGAAACAATTAGTCTTCGCACACAAAGATCGCCCTTGCCAGTTCTGCCTCCAGGGCGATCTCGGCGTGTTCCACCTGGATCACGCTGACCGGCGATTGCTGCACGATGTAGATCGGGTAGCCCGGGACCAAACCATAGGCCCGCAATAAGGCCCTTCGCTCGGCAGTGAGGAGGGGCGAAAAGCCTGTGACATGGGCCTGGCACCGGGGCGCAAGATCGCAAACTGTGGCTGGAGTGCCCGGACGGGATAATTGGTTGATGGCATGGCGATGCGAGAACTTGAAACATCTACTCAATAGAGACATGCTTATGAGCCTCCAACATCAGGGTCTTTGATAGGTGAAATCGAGCGGTCAGGGAAAAATACCCGCGCCGCCAATTGAGCCAGGGCAGACTTTTGAACATCCACCAGTTCGTAACCACAGGACGGGCAGCAAACCAGCTGGCAGCCGCCTTGCAGCGGGCAGGCCTGACAGGCGCGGTGTTCTGCAGGGTTAAAGGTTTGCCCACACATCGGGCAGGTTGTCCATTTTTCATTCATAGTCCCCATCCCAACAAGAGCAGCAAGCGGTTCAGGATACCGCCAACCAGAAAGGCGAGCGGGAAGATCAAAACCACCATGCCGATGGTTGTACGCCAACCGCGCTCTTTGGCGATCATCATCACACTGGCGATACAGGGGATGAATAAGGTAATGGTTACCATCGCCACCACAACCTGGACCGGGTTCAATAACCCCTGGGCCTGCATCATAAATAATCCGGTTGCCCCGAAATCCCGGCGGAGAAAACCCATCAAGAAGGCTGCGCTGGCGGCAGGAGGCAAGCCCAACCAACCGGTTACAAGCGGTTTACCGGCCTGGGTCAGTATGGCGAGAACCCCGGTTTTATCCAGAATGAACATCAAAAAAGTGCCCAGCAAGAAAAGCGGAACCACCTCTTTGATATACCACTCGAGGCGCGCCAGCGTTTTCAGCAGAACATTCGAGAACTGCGGCAGGCGTAAAGGCGGGAGTTCAACCAGCAGGGGCGTCCGGTCTCCAGGAACCAGGCGGGCTGCCAGCCAGCCTACCGCCAGCAGAACCAGCAAGACTATCCCGCCCCAGATCGAGGCGGCTGTGAGCGATATGCCGGCCAGCATCCCCATCACCACGCCAAGCTGGGCGGAGCAGGGCACCGCCAGAGCCAATAACAAAGTCACCAGGAAGCGTTCGCGCTTCGTTTCCATCACCCGGGTGGTCAAGGTCGCCATCGTGACGCAACCAAGCCCTAATACCATTGGAAGGACCGCCTTGCCATTCAGCCCCAAGGCCTGGAACATGCGATTGCTCAGTGCGGCCAGGCGCGGCAGATAACCCGAGTCTTCCATAACCCCAAACGCCAGGAAGAAAGTCGTTACAATTGGCAGGATCAATGCCAGGGCATACGTCATCCCCATTGTCCATAAACCATACTCGCCAACCAGCAGATCGGCCAGCAGTTTGATCGGTATCAACCGGTGAACCAGCCCGATCACCCAGGGATTGACGATCTTCCCGAGCAGCTCCACTTCAAGGAAGTTGACCAGCGTGCCGGCGCCGAATACGCCCACAAACCAGTACAGCGCGTACAGGATGATCGCCAGGATAGCCAGACCCCAGACAGGGTGGGTCGTCAGCCGGCCTAGCCGGGCTGAAATACCCGCGGATACCCTTCCGGGATTGAGTAGCGCTTTAAGGGTGATCTGTTCGACAAGCTCCAGTCGTATTTTTTGAATTGCGTCAGAGATTGAATCCACTTCCGGAGCCCAACCCGGCAGGGAAGCCCTTAATTGATCGCGAATTGCAATCAGGCGATCGGTTTCTGATCGGGTTAATCGAGACTTGATCCAGGATTCGCTGACGGAATCTTCGATCAACCATAACAACCCCAGGGACCGGGGAGAGATCGGCGCTGGCGGCAGGATCGAGATAAGTCCGCTCAGGGCGGTTTCGATTTCTGGGCCGTAATTCAGGTTTAAGCTGACCACCTGCGTTTTTTGCAACTGCTCGATGAGCTCCTGGATGCCTTCATCATGGATGGCTGTAATGGGTACAACCGGGGTGTTCAATATCTTGCTAAGCTCTTGAAATTGGATTGTCACTCCGCGCGCACGGGCCTCATCCATCATATTCAGCGCTAATACAAAAGGCAGTCCCATCTCGGCCAGCTGCACGCTGAAGAGCAGTGTCCGGCGTAAGTTTTTCGCATCGCCAACCTGGAGAACGGCTTTTAAGGGTTCATCGAAAAGCACCCTGGCAGTGACTTCTTCATCCTCCGAGTGGGGCGGAAAGGCAATCACGCCGGGCGTGTCAATAATGGGAGCATCTTGCAGGGCTTTAGAAATACCTCGGGCGATTTCGACCGTCGTGCCAGGATAGTTCGAGATCACTACGCGCTGCCCGGTGAGCCGTTGGAATAAAACGCTCTTGCCCACATTGGGATGGCCAACCAGGGCGATGCTGCTGTCTGGTTGGATCTGCATGGTTGGGTTGGTGTGGCAGGTCATGAGCTCAGATCCTCGCTGATCCAGATCGTGTCTGCCACCCTGGCAGACAGGTGGATCATTTCCTGGTTATTGATCTGTACCAGGTATTGCCCAGAATCAGCCGCTGCAAGCATAGTCAGCAAGGCGCCTGGCCGAATACCGGCTGCAGAAAGAAATGAGCTCGCAGTTTGTTCAGCTGTTATCCGTTTGACCTGACCGCTTTGTCCGACGGTTAATGCGGCCAGTTGGATTTCCGGTTTTTCCGCAGGAGCATCTTGTGCGAGTTGACCATGATGTTCTGGGTGGTCAATGCTCATATCGCTTAAAAAGGCAGATAAATGATCCATTTCCTCGTCCGATAAAAGGTGCTCGAATTTGCATGCCAGGGTGTCTGCTTCTTGGGGGTTGAACTGCAGGCAGGTGTTCAGAAAAGTCTCCCAAAGCTGATGGTGCCTTTGAATTTGGTTCGCGACAGATCGTCCCTCCTCGGTGAGATGAACGCCTTTATAAGGCAGATAACGGACCAGGCCAGCATCCTCCAGCTTGCGGATCATTTGATTGGCGGAAACCGGTAAGATCTCTAATTCCTCAGCCAGCGCCGGGATCGGCACGTTTTCTGCATGATCCAGTTCAGCCAGCCGGGCAATCGATACCAGGTACATTTCAACATTTTCGTTCATTGTTATGTTGTTCCATATAAAATAAACAGTTATTGTTATGGTTGAACATAACAATAACTGTTTATCACCCTGCCGGCAATTGGTAATTGTCATAAATATCCTAAACAAAGGTCATATTCCAGCCAAAGCCGGCTTGGTGACCTTTATCAATTCTTTAAACAATCTTCATTCATTCTTTGTTGTGTTTTGATAAGATCATCTCTATAGTACTTCCAGGGACTGCCTCCTTCACAGAGCCAGAGAACCAAAAGATGGATGATCTCAATCAGGTATACTTAGCTATTGGTTGTAACATTAGTTTATCTGATAGGATCATGTCACAATAAAAAAATTACTCCGAATTTTGGGCGTGTGCGGCGGGCGACCACCCGCCGCACACGCCCAAAATTCGGGAAAACCTTTATAAACGTGACATTGTCAAGCTAGCCAGACTGGCGATTATGATCGAGCATTTCAATTTACAGTAAGGGATTTAAATGGCCCCATCAAAAATACTGATTATTGATGATGAACCCGCGATCATCAATCTGGTAACTGCCTATTTACGGCCGGAAGGTTATGAGATTTTTACTGCCACGGATGGCGCCTCGGGGTTGCAGGCCGCGCGCGCCTATAAGCCGGATTTAATCGTTCTGGATATTATGCTGCCTGGGATCGATGGGATCGAATTGCTCTCCCGGCTGCGACGTGAATCCGATGTCTACGTGATCCTTCTGACCGCCAAGACCGAGGAGACGGATAAAATCGTCGGCCTCTCGGTTGGCGCCGATGATTATGTGGCCAAGCCATTCAGCCCGCGCGAACTGGTTGCCCGGATCAAGGCGGCTTTGCGCCGGCTGCAAAGCGAGGCCGGGCCGTCTGAGGGCCAGGTCTTAAACTTTCAACATATCCGCATTGATAAAGGCAGCCGGCAGGTCTGGCATGACAACCAACCGGTTGAATTGACCAGCACGGAGTTTGATCTGTTAACAACCCTGGCCGAACATCGCGGTTTGGTGCTCAGCCGGGAGCAACTGTTGGAAAAAGTCTGGGGGCATGATTATTTCGGGGAGATCCGGGTCGTCGACGTTCACCTGGGACATATCCGCCAGAAATTGGGAGACGAATCGTTGATCACGACCGTCAGGGGGGTGGGTTACCGGTTCGAAGATGAGGTGGTTTAACGATGTTGGGGTATTTTCGCAGTCATCTGAGCGTAAAGCTCTTTCTTTCTTACTTGATTGTGATCTTGATGGGGATCGTCGTTTTAACCATCACGGCCGAACTGGCCGTCCCTTCTGCGTTTCAGCGACATATGGCTGTGATGGGTTCGATGATGTCCAACATGATGGGGGGATCAACCCAGACCCTGGATCAAAGCCTGTTTGTAAATTTCCGGGCGGCGGTCACCGAGGCGGTCAGCATCTCCGCGATTGCTGCGACCATAACGGCGTTGATCGCCAGCATATTTATCAGCCGCCAGGTTGTCGCTCCAGTCCAGGCGATGACGGAAGCCAGCCGTTGGATCGCTAAGGGGCACTACGAAGAACGCGTACAGGTACAGGGCGATGCCTCAAAACAGGAACAAGATGAGCTTGGCCAGCTGGCGCTCAGTTTTAACCGGATGGCGAACCAGTTGGAAAAGACCGAAACGATGCGGCGACAGTTGATTGGGGATGTCACCCATGAACTGCGCACTCCGCTGACCACGATCAAGGGCTTTATGGAAGGCCTGATGGATGGCAAGCTCCCCGCCAGCGATGAAACCTATTCGCAAATCTACCGGGAAGCCGACCGGTTGCAGCGGCTGGTAAACGATCTCCAGGAGCTCAGCCGGGTGGAAGCCGGCGCGTTCGAACTCGATTTGCAACCTGCCTCGCTGGAAGCGATCATCGATCAGACCGTCCAGCGCCTCGGGCATCAATTCCAGGAAAAAGGCGTGACGCTGGCAACACAAATACCTGCTGACCTGCCGCAGGTGATTCTCGATGAAGACCGGATTAGCCAGGTTCTGATCAATCTGGTGGGTAACGCGCTCCAATATACGCCCTCAGGCGGGCGTGTTGAGATCTCGGCCAATGTGCTGGCTGACAGTGTCCAGGTTGAAATATCGGACACCGGTATCGGCATCCCGACAGAACATCTCCCCCATCTCTTTTCCCGTTTCTATCGGGTCGATAAATCCCGCTCACGCCAGATCGGCGGCAGTGGGATTGGATTGACGATCGCCCGGCACCTGGTAGAGGCTCACCATGGGCGCATCTGGGCCGAAAGTTCCGGCAGTGGCAAAGGCAGCACGTTCGGGTTTAGCCTGCCTATTGGTAGAGGGAATCCTTAATTGGAATTCGTTAAAAAAGTGTGCGGGGACGCATATGCATCCCCGCACACTTTTTTTCACAGTTTCCAGGCAATGGTTGAGAAGTTACCATTCCACTCGCAAATCAGGGCGCCTGGATCACGATCGTCGTTCCATCGCTGTCCAAATCCGGATCTCGATTATCTGATGGTTGGTAAGCCAGAGTCGCGTGAGCAACGCCGACGACCGAGAAGGTGACACTGCCGGTTTTGTTACGGTTCAGATTGGTGTAGGTAATCTGGCATATGCCGCTGGCGTTGGTGCTACAGGAGTTGGACCCATTGGCGCCGTTGGACCAGGCGCCAAACACGGTCGCGTTAGCTATCGGGATTCCATTGGAATCCTCGACCAGAATGGTTACGGTTGCATCCCACTTGGATCTTGAAACGCTGGTTGAACCATCGAGATCGCCGATGTGCAGGCTTGAGACTGGCACTGATGTCGGCGTCGGTGTGGGAGTTGGTGTAGGTGTAGGAGTCGGCGTGGCGGTGGGATCCGGGGTTGAGAGAGGGGCGGTCGCCAGCCAGTTAAAAGCGGCCGAAATATCCAGCCGGCCATAGCCATAAACGTCATCCGGGCCGGACGCGCCCAGGTCCAGGGCCGAATTCACCAGCGCAGATTCCTGATCGGCGGCGCTCAGGTTGGGGTAAGCGGACAGCAGCAGTGCCAGTCCACCGGTTACGTGCGGGGCTGACAGCGAGGTGCCGGTCTGGTCGGTGTAATTACCCCACAGATCGGTCGTATGGATGTTGACACCCGGGGCGACGAGCTCTGGGAATGGCCCGGTCGCGCCACCGCAGGCGTTGGGGCCGCGGCTGCTATAGGCATAGATCTGGTCGTTGTTATCGGTTGCCCCAACTGCGAAGGCGGCGGGATTGTTAGCCGGGCTGTAGCTGCTATTGCTGTAAGGGCCACCATTGCCGGCTGCAAATACGGGCAGGATGCCCGCCGCCCGCAGCGCTTCCAGATCAGGCTCGAAGTCGAGATAGCAACCCGGATTGCCGTACGTCCAGGAATTATTGACAACCTGAGGCGCATCGGGCGTGTTGGGGTTACCGTCCGGGTCAAGCAGCCATTGAAACCCGGCGTGGATTTTGGATGCGCTGGATCGGTTGCGATCGTTAAAGATTTTGACGGCAATCCATTGCGCCCCCGGAGCGACGCCGATCGAACTGCCTCCGGCGTCGCCGCCCAGGATGACGCCCATCGTCCAGGTGCCGTGACCGGTCAGGTCCGTTGGATCGGTATGCTGGCCATAGGGATCGTACCAGCTGTTGCTGCCGCCCCGCCAGCGGTTTGCCAGATCAGGATGGTTGGCATCCACACCGCTGTCCATGCTGGCCACCACCACCCCTTGCCCGGTATAGCCCCGGGCCCACAGATCGGGAGCGTTGACGACCGACAGGTTGGCTTCAGGCAGCGCGGCGGCCGGGACGATATCGAGATCGTCCGATGTGATGGAAAGCACGTTTGGATTATGGGCCAGTTCGTCGATCACACGGCTGGTTGCCGTGACAGAGAATCCGTTAAACACCCAAAAAGGTTCAAAATCCTGCACCAGCCCTTGCGATTGACGGGCTTGCAGCAGACCGTTCAGGGGCCCCTGGGTGGCGTTGGCGACTGCCTGAAGCGCCCGGATGACCCCTTGTTGGCGGGCGGCCCGATCGGCTCCGTTGACTTGCGACAGATCGGCTTGTTGGCGCAAGCTGACCATCACGGTCAGCATTTCGCCGGCTTGTAAATGGTCCATCGCGGACTGGACAGCCGGAGCCAGCTTCGTCGTGGCGCCGACAAACTGGCTGGCCTGGGCGGCCTGGTGCTCGCCCAACAAGGTAGCTAAAAATACGAAGATAAGGAGTACACGAATCGTTCGTTTCACGATGTTCTCTCCTGCTGTGCGAATTCGTTTAATTCGCGGTAACGGGCTCAATCCGGAAATTTTCAAATACAAAGCTGACAGGCATACCACTTTTGATCATATTGTGCAGGTTTGGGAAAAACACAACCATCCTTCTTCTACCGACCATGTGCCGGTTCACATGGGGGGCGGGAATGAGCTGGTCACCCACCAGCAGCGCGAAATGCCCATCTTCCAACAATTGATCTGCTTTTTCTGCATCCAGAACTTTTATACGAACATCGACAATGCTGTTCAAGGCAGAGACAGCCACCTGGGAAACATCCAGCCCGTATTGATCCTGTAGGGTACTGCGCGATATTTCTGGCTGGAGCCGTACCTGCCAAAGAAAGAAGACATGTTCATGATCTAATTCGGGATAACGGCTATCCCATTGAAAGGTGGAATAATTTACCAGGATAAGTGCAATCAGGCCGGCAACAGGCAGCAGGTAGCGTCCCCATGAGAATGAGCTTGCTGTCGGGATTTCGTTGTTTTCGCTCCGCCAGGGGCGCAGCAAAACCAGCAGGCAGAAAAGAATTTCGCTGACCAGGGATGCGACTCCCCAGGGATACAACCATTCCTCCGGCCTCAAACCGGGCAACCCGCTTGTCCGGCTCCAGATATAGGCCCCTATGGAACCCAGCGAGATCGCCAGGCCCAGCCCCCAGCCCCAGGTTTTCCGGCGGTAGATCCCGTAGGCAGACAACAATGCACCCAGGAAGTTGGCGATGAAGAGATAGCCCAAAATCCAGGCTTCCTCAAATTCGTGCTGACTGGAGAAGTAATGGACGAGTTCCACCTCAAGGATTAATAAGATGGCCAGCGCCCGCAAGTATTTTGATTTCATCTAATTTTCTCCTTCGATCCTGCGCAGGATCTTATTTTGCGATGATGGGCTCCAGTTGAAGGTCGCCAAAGACGATCGAAACGGGATCGCCGCTTTTGATCAGACTGTGAGGAACCATATACATCGAATAAATATTGCCGCCATCTTCGAATTGGATCGGCTGCGAAGCGATATTCTCTGAAGTTCGCAACATCTCCCCATTACTCGTTCGGATAACCGGGTAGTTGGCCTGATCCCCGAGCAGCGCCCTGGCTTTCTCGCCATCGACGATCTTGAGGCGTACATCCAGCATGCCCCCGACTGCCGTGACCGCGGCCAGGCTCACACTCAGGCCGTAATTTTCTGCCAGTTCCTGCTGAGAAATGATCGCCTTGGCTTGCAGGGTCGTTTGGGACCGGGCTGATTGGAAAGCAGTGTAGGCGCTGAGGCCGATCACGGCCAGGATAATGATAATGACGGTCAGGTTGAAGTATCGATTGGAACGGAGCACCGGAATATCTGATTTGAGATTTGCGCTTTCCATGAAGAAAGCCTCCTGAGGTGGTGGGGAGGCCCTGATCCGATCAAGGCCTCCCCCTTGATTGAGTTCTGTTGTGGCTGGAGACTCTTGAAGCTGAGCCTCCAGCCTGATCTGAATCTAGCGATTGATCGCTAGCCAGGGTTAGTGAACGACAAACTGCGCCGTGCCTGTCCCAACGTTGCCGAGCATGTCCTGGGCATGGAGTGTGATGGTGTAGTAGCGCCAGTTGTTGGAATTGTTCTGGTTGCCATTATTTGCGCCGGGAATATTGACGCTGAACGAGAAGTTGCCACTCCCGTCGATCCCAAAGGTTCCGTTGATTACGTTACTGCTCTTGCTATCTGTGATGGTAAAGGTACCACCGCTGATTGTATCGACGCCCGTTCCTCCCAGATTATCGGTGACGATACCGGTAAGCATGACTGGGATGATGGAATTGTTGCCATTCACACGATTAGCCCAAGGCGGATTGACGGCGATCGGACCAAAGGTTGGGCCGGTCTTGTCTACGGTCAGGGTGGTTGTGGCAAAGGCACCCCAGTTGTTGCTGGAGTCCTTAGCATGCACGTAGATGGTATGATCGCCATTGGAAAGTCCGCCGACCGAGGCCAGGGGGATATCGGCGTAACCCGATTCTGTCGGGCTGTTGAAACCGCCGTCCGTGGCGATGAACACGAAGCCGGTACCGTCCGAGCCAATCGCATCGATGAAGCCTTCGGCTGCCACGATGTTCGAGCCGCCGGTAGCGACATCACTGAAGTCAGCAAAGGCCCTCACGGCCGGGATGCTGGTGTTGTAACCAATCAGGCCGTTGGTCGGATTAGGCGAAGCGGTCACGTTGCTGGTTGTCGGTGCGGCGGTATCGCCGATCGTCAGGTTGATGGTGGCGACCGCGCCCCAGTTCCCGAAACTATCCTGGCTGCGCACAGACACAACATGGCTGCCCTGGCTTAAGCCGGATGGGATCGTGGCGGTGAAGTCACGGATCGGCGCGTCCGCACCGGCCACAATCGTCATGGCGGTTGGCGCATCGGCGTCCACCCAGTATTCGGCTGCGGTGACATTGCTTCCGCCGGTGGCAGTATCATTGCCGGTGGCAGACAGATTGACCGATACGGTGCCGTCGCTTGGATTGGGGGCTAAACTCAGCCCGGTTGTGGCTGGCCCAGTCTTATCCAGGTTCAGGACCGTTGAAGCGAAGGGTCCCCAGTTTCCATTAGCATCCTGGCCGCGCACGAAGATGGTGTGGTTGCCGGAGGCGAGCGTTGCCAGGGTGGCTGCCGGGATCGTACCAGTCACATCTTGGGGATTCGAGTCGAAGGTTCCAGCCATTGGATTGGCTGCATTGGCCGTGCCGTCGATATAGAACTCGGCTGCCGAGATGGTTGAAGGCGTCGTCCCGCCGTCGGTGACGGTTGCACTGACGGTGACATCCACAGAGCCGTTGGTTGGATTGGGAGAAAGCATCAGATTGTTGACGTTTGGACCGGGATCAGTCGTGCGCTGGCGTGCCTGTCCCGACAGTCAGCAGGGCCAGCATGCCGCCAAAATTGGCTGCGCTGTTATTATGCAGCAGCATATTGGCGTCATACAGCGCGAACTGATCACCTACCGAGGCCGATCCAGGGATGCTGACGATCGTATCCAGAGTCTGCCCGGTCGCAATCGTTTCTGCCACCACCTGATGGGAGAAGTTATACAGATTGCCATCCTGAGCGATGATGGTTTGCGAAACACCCAGGGTGCTCATCGAATGGGCCTGGATACCGGCGTTGACGTAGCGCATCAGGACGCTCTCACCCTGGTTGCCCACCAGGGTTGCTGTGTCTGGAGAGGCTTTGCCATTGATCAGGAAGTACTGCGGGCTGTAATTGCGCATGTCGAAGTTTTGAGGCGAGCCGCTGGTATTTAGGGCAGTGTCCACTTCGCTAAGCACCAGGATATTCTCCTGATCATAGGCGCTTCTGCCATCGAGATCATCATAGGCCTGTCCGGCCGTCGCAGCGCGGACGATCAGGGCGCCGTACATCCCCATTGCAACCTGGTATTGGCCGCCGGGGGTCAGACCGGCTTCATACAGGTAAGTGCCGGGGTTGTCGACCGTGAACGTATAAGTTGTATCGCCACCGGCGGGAACACCGGTGATGTCCGGGATCATTTCCTGGCCCTGGAAGAGCAAGGAAGTGTTGGTAGGGACATCCACATTGTGCAGCGTGATCTGGACGCAGTTCCCGACGGTGAAATCCAGGACAGGGTTAGGCAGGGAGGCTGGATCGCCTGGAGCGGTCGCATAGCCATAGATGGGCACGGAGGTCGCCCCGAACAAAGTGGCGTTTCCGGATTTAGCCCACAAATCAACGGGAGGCACGGTCGGCGTGCTGCAGGTCGCTGCGTACGCCACCGATGATTGGAAGCCTGCCCCCAGCACCGCTACCAGCACCAGGAGGGCCACAGCTAGTTTAAGCATATTACGAGTTATGGTTCGCATGTTCGTCTCCTTGGCCCTTACGGACAATTGTTGGGCAGAGGCGGATCGATCCTCAGATAAGTGATCGGGCCGGCCAGTGTCTGACCAAATGCATCCAGCTGGAACAGGGCGTGGTTGTGCGAGATGATGTAGTACTCACCGCACTGGTTGAGCGTGCTGGTTCCGGGCGGCATGGTCTGCTGAACGCCCAGGTAGGGGCTGCCGCTGTAGAACATTCCGATAGTCAGATTGTTCAGGGATGGGACGGTGACGTCCACCGGATTGGTAACCGGGTCGTAAGTTTCAGCATCGTGCCAGGCGAAGAGCACGTCCCAGGTTTGGCCCGGGCCCAGGTTGACCAGGAAATTCTCATAGGCCATATCCTGACCACCGGGTCCTGCCAGAGGATGGCCATCGCGGCCGACGACTGATCCATTTTGCCCATGAGGATGGAACGGATATTCCTCGGTGCCCACGTTAACAAAGCGCTCGACAGCTGGGTAGGGGTGATAGGCAGGATCTGAACTGGCGACAGTATCGTTGAATGGGTGAATGCGCGCCAGTGCGCCGTAGGGTTGCGCCGGTAGCCAACCGGCGAAGTTATCGGCCATATCGTCCGGGAAGCCGCGCCCATTAATCAACCAATACCGGGCTCGATAACCATCCAGGTTGAAATTCCTGCCTTTGCCGACGCTTTTCTCCCAGGCTGTGTGTTGGTAGGGGTCCACCTCGGAGAGAAAGGCCATAAACTCTTCCTCGGGGGTGAACTGGTCGGAGGCGCGATTGTAGAGGAAGTTGGCGCCCATACTGGGCCGTACGATCAGCACGCTGGCCAGTCCCATCGGTACCTGGGTCTTGCTATCGGTCCCACTTTCGTAGATGAAAGTGCCCGGATGGGTAGCGACGAAACTGTAGGTGATGCTCATGCCATTCGCAACGCTGGTCCCAAGCGAGGTCAGGACGCCGCTGCTAAATTCTGGTTGCGACAGAGCGCCGTTGGCCTGGACATCCTCCTGCCCAGGGAAAATCAACGAGGTCGGCAGGTTATAGGGCAAACTATTGGTCAAATTGATCGTCACGGTGTCGCCCTCGTTGACGCACAGCACCGGGCCAGGATACTGGAAGGCTCCGCCAGATACGCCATAACTCCACATATACATGGTGTTCATATCGGCCATCTGGATATAGCCGGTTTGGGCGGTCAGATCGAAAGTCGGACCGGTTGTACACACAATGCCCGTGGCCGGGCCCGTTGCAGCTTGGGCGGGTTGGGCGGATGCCAGGGGGCTCAGAGCCAGCGACCCCATGACGAGCACCAGCGCCAACCGCATCCATTGAAAGATTGATCTAAGCATGGTCTCTACTCCTTTTGGATATACCTGGCTAAACAGCATCATCGTCGGGGTGTTCGTTCAAGTAGCGCTGAGGCGCCAATGTGCCTTGCGCGTAGACACGCACTTCGGTCCGCTGGCCCCCGGAGCCGCCCGGACTCAGGTTGCTGTCCTGGGTGTAGCGCCGGTTGTACAGAATGTACTTATCGTAGCTCCGTCGCCTGGCTGTCCATAGCCGTTCCGCCGCTGAAGGCCGGGGCGGTGAAGATACAGTCAAAGCTTTCGCCGGCGCCGACCAGGATGGTGTTGGTCCAGTAGCTGGTGTCGGTACCATCGCGGCCGCGCATCAGGGTGGCATCTCGCCCGATCACGTGCATCTTGATGCCTGCCAGGGTCATGGCTTCCTCGCGAAAGCCCAGGTTGGCGAAGCGCAGCAGGACCCGTTCACCGGCATTGCAGGTGATCAAGGACGAATACGGGTTGTACTGCAGGTGCTCAAGGCCGGAATTAGTCAGCAGATCGCCATTGCCATCAAATCTGGTTGTAAGAGCATGTCCGTTGCTGGAAGCGTCCAGATCGATCGGCGAATTCGGCTCCAGGGTGTGAGGATGCACCCGTCCATTGAGCATGCTGAAGTCCGCTTTGAAGGTGCTCCAATCGGACTCCTGGATGTGAGCGTCGTTCCAGTGGCCTTCGGCCCAGATCTCGCTCATAAACAGGGCGTTCTCACGGTCATACCCGGTCGAACCATCGCCGTCATTGTAGGCAAACTTGCCGCTCGGATAGAGCGAGGTATCGCCATTCTGCAGAGGATGGACAAACACCAGGCTGGTCATACCCATGGTCACGTGCTCGACGTCCTCCACGTGGCAGTGGTACATGTAGGTGCCGGGGTCGCGCGGCCGGTAAACATAGGTGAATAGCTGTCCGACCGGCACGGATATGGAACCGTGCGGCTCGCCATCGTAGAACGGGATCACATTACGGAAACCGTGCCAGTGGATGGTATGGGCGTCGGTCAGGTCCGGGCGCAGGGCCAGGCCCAGGTTGGTCAGCTGAACCCTGAACTCGTTGCTGCCATCGTACTGGTCCACCCAGAAGAAAGGCGCATTGTGCTGGACCTTGTTGCGCTGGTTGGCGCGCTGAGTGTCGGTCATGCCGGTTACGTTGCGGAAACCGAAAATATACGTGGTCAACTGGTGCCCAGGTGAAGTATTCCGGGGCATAGGTGTCAGGGTGATAGATACCGATCGGCGGGTCAGGCGGGAGCCAGCACCAGCCATCCGACCCGGCAAAGAACAGGTCGGGGTCAGGGTAAGCTGCTTGCGTGATCTCATCCGGCAGCAGGGTCTTGTGCAGGAAGCGTGGTAAGGCGCCTGCGCCTGCGGTCAGCAGGGCCGCCCCGCCCGCCAGCTTGAGAAAATCTCGTCGAGATAAACGCTTATTCATAAGAATCTCCTTGTCAGGTGAGGCTGGAGGCCGGTTGGCCGGCCTCCAGCCGTGATCTGATTGGCTAGGGCATCCATTCGTCCGCACCAATGTCAACGCGCCGTTGAGATTGTGGACCAGAATATGGATAGGGTCGCATCTGCTGATCAATGTCGAATGCAGGCGCATCGATGCCTGAATTGGACGCTGCGCCGGTGTTGTAAGCCGGTGAAGTGTTGCCGGACAGGTGGTAATCTCCCAGCAGGTTCGGCGGCAGGTCGGCGGTCACCATGATAGCCCCGACAAAATTGATGTTGGTGCGCCAGGAGGTGAAGCTCAGCGGGATATCGAGGGTGGCGACGACCAGGGGATCTGAGTTTACGATCGAGTTGGTTGGCGAGAGCGTACCGGCTCCACCTACCGCACCCAGATCCCAGGGGTTGGCGTCGCCCGGGGTAATCCCGGTCACCGTATTAATTCCTCTGGTACCTGCCCAGTTGTTCGCAAAGATATCGTTGAACAGCAAGGGATTGCTGTAGGTTGGGGAACCGGCCGGCAAGGTCAGCTGCAGCTGGGTGCTGTTAGAGCCGGTGGAGAGACCGGCCGGGGCGGGCTGCCCGTCGCTGGTGATGGCCGTGGCGGTGGTCTTGTTGTTCATGACCGTGTTGTTGTAGAAACGCACGTCGGGAGCATCGTCGATCGCCACCCCGCCGCCCTCGTGCATGGAGATGTTGTTCACGATCATGTTATTGAAGACGTCCATGGGGAAGTTGCCTGCCATCAGGAAGCGCAGGCCGCCGCCATCGTCTTCAGCCATGTTGGCCTGGATCAGGTTGTTGTAGATGCTGACCGCGCCCGAGCCCTGCGGACCGCCGGGCTGGCCATAGAGCGCAGCCGGGTTGGTCGCCAGCTCGCCGGCGACGATCACGCCGGCGCCTTCATCGTAGGAGTGGTTGAAGTAGATGCGATTGTTCCGGATCGAGCCATTGGGGCTGTAGCCAAAGTGGCTGATGCCGCCGCCGTACTCGGCCGAGAAGTTGCCGCAGATGTCATTGCTGGCCACCACGTAGCCATCGGAGCCGCCGAACAGGCCGATCGCGCCGGCCAGGTTGGTGCCGCCGTTGGCCAGGATGCGGTTGTGGGCGATGAGCACGTTGTGGTTGTTGTTCAGAGCGGTGGAAATATTAGGCGTGCCGATCCGGATGGTACCGTAGGACCCGCCGTTGTTTTCCACGATATTGTTGGTGATCTGCAGGTAGTTGGCGTAAGGAGTTGGCGAAGATCGCCCCGCCCTGGATCTCAGGCGGAGCAGCAGCTCCCTCAGCGCCGGGGAAACCGCCGAAGATGGCGTTCAGGTTGCCCGGGATGCCTTGCTGGTCGCCGCCGCGGATATCGAATCCGTCGATAGCGGCCCGGTAATCGCTGCCAAACTGGGTCTCCGTTTCTGGCAGGACGTAGATGACCTCGCCGCCGGAGATATCCTGGTTGCCGGCGCGGGTCAGGCCCAGCACCAGCTCTTCCCAGGCCAGGAAGGTATTGGTATCGCCGCCGAAGGCCACGCCGTCGAGGATCGAGCCCTGCACGGGAGGTAACCCAAGGTTAGCCGGGTAGACCCCGCCGGGGCCGACGCCCTGCAGCTTGACCGCCGAGTGCATCACGATATTCTCGTAGTATGCGCCTCGGCCGTTATAGCGCGGGTTGGTCAGGTCCACCGGGCCGGGATAGACGACCACCAGGGCTTTGCCGCCAGCCGCTGCGGCAGTCATTGAGCGCATCCTGGAGGGCATGTTCATAAGGTCCTATTCCGTTGGCCGGATCGCCGGGTTGTGGGCCGGGTCGGTCGGGTCGTACTGAATTGAGGTCAATATGCCAGGTCCTGTGCCAACTTCGTAGACGGTCGGGTTGTAAGCGCCGTTGCCGTTGCTCGGGCTGATCACCTGGAAGGTCAGGGCATTGACGGTGTTCTGGCCGCTGGCCGTGGTGATCTTGAGCTGGTGTGGCCCAGGGCCGACGCTGTTGGAGCCGTTGGTGGGCACCGTGAACTGGATGCTGGTATCCGACCAGCTGTTGATGGTCATGGTTGAAGCATCCAGTTGGACGGTACCCGCGGTCCCGCCAAAACCAAGCCCCTGGATGGTAAAGGTGCGGTTGGCGCCGCCGTCATTGGTGTACATGTACGGCTTGTCGATCGCAAAGAACTCGGGGTTGGTGGCCGGGATTACGCCGGTCATGTCATTCAGCGAGCAGGCCACCGGCTGGGTGGTCTGCAGCCCGGGGATCTGGACCGCCACCGCCACCGGCGTGGGGGCCAGGTCGGCCGGCAGGGTCAGGCCGGGGAAGGCCTCGAACTCGGCCGAGATGGTGCGGTACTGCGGGTTGTAGTTCGGGTTCCAGTGCCCGGGCGTGCCGGGATCGTTGCCCACGAAGCGGTACAGATTGGCGCACACCCCCGAAGGAGTCGGGCAGCTGATGCGATTGGTGGATGGCAGCAGCACGTCCCACAGGCCGTTGTAATCCAATTCAACCGTGTAGACCAGGCGGTTGGTGTAATCGTAGATCCCAACCGGGTTGAAGGCCAGCGGCAGTTTTTCGCCGTAAGCCGTGGACTTGGGGTCGCTGGAGAAGTTCAGGTCGTCGACCGTCAGGCCCCAGAAGCGGCCCGGCAGCGGGACGTCGGTGAACAGGTTGAATCCCGGAGCGATCGATTTGCGGTCGCCGAGATGGATGAGCTTGGTGTCGCACAGCGGCTTTCGCCTGGCCTTCATAGATCGACCCACCGATGTCCACGAAGGTGGGGTTGACCGTGGGGGTGGAAGCGGGGATGGTGACGGCGCCGCCGAACAGGCTCATCTCATCGTAGCCATCATGTACCCTGCCCGGCCACGTCAACCGTGTGCAGCGGGCCGGCGCAGGCGGACGGCGGGACCTGCGGAACGAACGAGTCGCCGTTGCCGATGTTGATGTCCTCTTCGCGGGTCACCTTGTACAGCGGGCGGGTTGGGTGGACTGCCGCAGCGCCGTAGACGTCGCCCTCGGTGGGGATTTCTACCTGGACCAGGTAATCCATATTGGAGGGCAGGGCCGTCGGGTCGCTGCCGTCGGCGCAGGCGCCGGTGCTGGGATCGAAACCGCCGACACCGAAGCAGCCATCGCCGAATCCGTAGTTGCCGTCCACGCTGGCGCCGAAGTTTGTAGCCAGCGTGGGATCCGGATTATCCGCCATTGGTCCGAACTGCACGCCCATCATTGGGGCTTCAATGCACTCCGCGTTAGGATCCGTAGGCAGCACATTCTCGTCCACACTATGCACCAGGGGATTGCCGTCCACGTTGCGGGCGACACAGCCTTGCGGCCGCTCCCAGGTTTCGGTGAGGTACTGGTTCAACAGCTGGCCCTTTTTCATGGAGCCGTCCGCATCCAACTCGTAGGATCCAGTTGGATCACAGGCCAGAGGATAATTGGGCGCCTGTCGTAGGGTCATATTGACAGTCCACCGGGGCATACAGATCGACCGTCAGGCCCGAGATGCTGGGCTGCCAGTCTTCGATGGCCGCATAGGCCGGATCGAGCTCATTGCGGGTGGTGTCGTAGCTGACGGTGCCTACAATCCCGCCGTTGGTGCCGGGATCGTAAGCTTTTACGCCCCAATCGATGCGCCCGCCCAGCCCGATGACCGGGTGCAGGTTGACGTCCACACCCGCGCCGAGCACGGTGGTCGGTGCCGGCTGGTTGTCAGCCTGGTAGGTGATGCCGGTGGTGTGATAGGTATCGGCATACGCCTCCATGACCAGCCATTGGGTGATCGGGTAGGCGTTTTCCATCCAGTAGTAGCCATTGGCGTCGGTGGTCACCACCGTGGCGCCCCGATCCATAAGCGAATTTTCACGGGTTCGCATCGCCACCGGGAAGTTGGGCAGGCCTGCCTCGCCTGGATCCTTAACGCCGTTGGCGTTCAAGTCGTTAAAGACGTAGCCGTCGATGGTCGTCCACCAGCCGAGCATGGAGAGATCGCCCAGGTCGGCGACTTCACCGTTGGCGACGGATACGTTCTGCTCCAGGAAGATATAATCCTGGGGTTCGTCCCACACGCCGAGCACGTAATCGCCGTCGGGAACACCGGTGATATCGAAATTCACCGGTGGGCAGCCGGCGGCTTCGTCGCAGTCGAACTCCTGCATAAAGACCGTCTGGTCGTTGTTATTGAGATCCGACAGCGAGACGTACAGGCGGTGGATGGGATTGACATCCTTGGGCTTGGCACCCAGCAGCCCGGCCTCACCGCCGATGCCGCCAACCGGCGGGATATAAGCGCTGACGGCCAGGGCGGTGCCTTTGATCTCACCGCTGCCCGCTGCCATAGTGTTGGTCTCCTGAACGAAACCGAAGAAGGTAGCCGGGAAAGGCTCGCCGGCGACCACAAATTCGGTGTCCAGACCGTTAGCGCCTTCCATCACCCAGGCGTCCCAGTCATGGTTGCCTTCCAGGGTGGTGGTTTGGGCCCAGGTCGAGCCGTTCGGCGGCACGACCGACAGGGCATAGCGGTTCGGCCCCAGGTGGGGGATGATCAACTTGCCCTCGATGACCGCATCCGCGCCAATCAGTACATTGGTATCAACGGTGTATGCCGGATCAACAAGTTCATCCCGGAACGGGCAGCGGCCATCGGCGTCGATTGGGTTGACGATGCCGACGTCAATACCGGCGTCGACCACGTAGCATTTACTGAGGCACTGGCCGTTGCCGCACAGCGGGTCGCCATACACATCGGTGGTGACCTCGTCGATATAATCGGCGATGTGGCCTTTAAAGCCGGCAATCCCGCGCTCGGCGGGTACGTCCGGGGCGCTGTTGGTCGGGGCGACGTCTTCGAAGACCTCCGCCTGGATGGTCGCATCCGGCAGGTCGTAGGGCTGCATCTTGACAACGACGTTCGGGCTGCTGTCCGGCAGCGGAACCGTGAAGTGAGCCCCGTCGATCTTGTAGCCGTCTGCCAGGACCGAGATCAGGTACTTGCCGTCCGGCAAGTCCATGCCGCCGGCGAAGTCACTCTGGTCGCCCTGGGTCAGGATCGGGGCCGAACTGGCAACCCCGGCGATCGAGACCCAATTACACGAACCGGGATAATTGGGGTCAGATGGATTGCATCCATCCGCAGGGGTGCGCTGTTCGGTGGTGCCGGTGTTGTCGACGTTGATAATGTATTGGAAATTATTAATTTGTTGAGAGCTATCGGTTGCACTCTCAACTCGTAAAGTCATTACGTTGGTCTGGAGCAGTGGTGCAGCTCGCACCGGGGCCAGGTTGAGGGATTGCAGCCCTCCCGCCATGATGATTAAAGCAAGAAAAACCGACCACAAGCGGCCTGCCGCTTTCCGCAAGCCCGCGTGTTTTTTTCGTCCGGTATGTACCATCATAGTTTCCTCCTGAATCCATAGTTTTGAAGAACGATAGATGCAAACATGTTTTTGGACCTCCTATTGATCGTGCCTTTGCTCATGAACGTGACCTCCCTTTACTGCGAATGGCGGCGATGAGATGATCGGTGTTGGACATGACAACTTCACCCCTTTGATAAATCTGGATCTGGTTGCCTTCGATATTGAAAACGATTACAACCAGGTCCGAGAATTGGGCAAACGCCAACAGGCAGGGTAGATGCGGGTAATAGCGGCTCTGTTTATCGATGATCAGCACATCCGGGTGAATCTGATCGACCAGCGGCTTTAAGCGAATATGGCGGTCAAACTGCATCCCGATGCAATCCAGATCGCTCTGAGCCCATAGCAAACTGCGTAAACCTAAATACATCACTTCGTTTTCATAGGAGATGAGGCATTTCGTTCGCACAGGCGCTATCCTCCGGGGATGGGTTGAAGCTCTCCCCGCTGCTCGAAGCTTTGGCCAATCGAAGCCGGCCGGTAATTTTGCTCAGGTTAATGGCTGCCTTAGATGTTGTTAAGATTAGCTTAATTGGATCGCCAGGTATATAGATAACTATGGTCCGTTTAGACCATTAAAAGTGCCATCTTCGCACGTCCGGAATCCGAAAAGTGTTAACACGAGTGTTAATTCTTAGAGAAAAAAGGCGCAATCAACGCCAGAATTACTTCTGGGGGACCCGGCCTCCGGCCCCCAGCCTGGCGCTGCCCTGGTGCGGCGGTGGAGTGTCGGCCGGTAGATTAACGTTTTAAACACAAACAGCCCCCGCTCAAAATATGAAAACGGGGGCCGACAGATTAAAAATAACACACCCGAATCGAAAAGGCGCCGGAAGCTCCCGGCGCCTTTTCGACTGGCTTGACTGAATTCGCTCGATCGCGCTCAACGAAGCACGGTGGGGTACCACCACAGGGTTTCCCGAAAAGCAGGTAAGGGGTCAAATCGGAAAAGGGAAGCGGCATCCATAGTCAAAAAGAACCACGCTTGGATTGATGGATTTCAAAGTGCCGCTGCCCCGTTGGCGTTCGGTCATGAAGGATGGCAGGCCCAATCAAGAGCCTCGCCAGTTGTTCGATCGGTGGTGGCCCACACTTCTGGGCAGTTATACCCAACCCCAGATCGGGTCCCAATACCGCCAGATAACTGAGAAGGAAGCCGCGCATAAAGAGTGATGCATCATGTTCTGTCTTCGCGCCCTGGTTACGTCCTCTCCCAAGGATGGACCAGAAAAAAAGTATGCGGGTGGGGCTTCGGTCCCACCCGCATACTTTTTTTATCCTTCATCCCAACGAATGGTTGAAAACACCACCGGTTGGATAAGAACGATTACGCCATGCTGGGTACTTTTGGCAGGTCTTGCATGGCTTTTTCGATGGCATCCTGGGGGTATTCGTAATCATGCAATTCTCCCGCCAGGTAAGCCTGGTAGGCAGACATATCGAAATACCCGTGTCCGGACAGGTTGAACAGGATCACCCGTTCTTCGCCCTTCTGCTTGGCGTCGAGGGCTTCGTCGATGGCGCCGCGGATCGCATGGGCGCTTTCCGGAGCGGGAATGATGCCCTCGGTGTTGGCGAATTGGATGGCGGCTTCGAAGGTGCCCAGCTGTGGCACGGCGACGGCCTGGACATAGCCGGCATCGCACAAGGCCGAGAGGCTGGGCGCCATGCCATGGTAGCGCAGCCCGCCGGCGTGGATGGGGGCCGGGATAAATCCGTGACCCAGCGTGTGCATTTTGACGACCGGGGCCATCTTGGCGGTATCACCGTAATCGAAGGTGTATTTGCCGCGGGTCATGGAAGGGGTTGCAGCCGGTTCGACCGCCACCAGGCGGGTGCGCTGGCCTTCCCGCAGGTTCTGGCGCAGGAATGGGTAGGCTAAGCCGGAGAAGTTCGAGCCGCCGCCCACGCAGCCCATCACCACGTCCGGATACTCGCCGGCCATGTCCATTTGTTTCAAGGCTTCTTCGCCGATGATCGATTGGTGGGTCAGAACATGATTTAGGACCGAGCCCAGGCTGTATTTTTTAGCCCCGCCAGAGGTCGCGGCGACCTCGACTGCCTCAGATATGGCCAGCCCCAACGAGCCGGGATTATCGGGGTCTTCAGCCAGGACCGAGCGTCCATACTGAGTGTGTTCCGAGGGGCTGGGGAATACCTGCGCCCCGTAAGTCTCCATCATGATCCTCCGGTAGGGTTTGTGCTGGTAGGAGATCTTCACCATGTAGACTTCCACGTCGATGTTAAACAGCGATCCCGCAAAGGCCAGGGAAGAACCCCATTGCCCGGCGCCGGTTTCAGTGGTCAGGGCTTTGGTCCCGGAGATTTTATTGTAAAAAGCCTGGGCTATGGCCGTATTCGGTTTGTGGCTGCCGGTCGGGGAGGTGCCCTCATACTTGAAGTAAATATGGGCGGGCGTGTCGAGGGCTTTTTCCAGGCGGCGGGCCCGGATCAGCGGGGTAGGGCGCCATAATTTGTAAACCTCGCGCACTTCCTCCGGGATCTGGATAAAGCGCTCCGTGCTGATCTCTTGCAGGATCAGCTCCATTGGGAACAGGACCGAGAGAAAGTCCGGGGTGACCGGTTCAAGGGTCTGGGGATTGAGCACCGGCGCCGGTGGGACCGGCATATCGGCGTTGATGTTGTACCATTCACGCGGTAAATCGGATTCGGACAGGATAAAACGGGTTTGGTCGGACATGGCTTGCCTCCTTCTGGATGGGTTGGATGGATTTGAGGAAACTTGATTTAGAATTATCTTCCTGTTTGAGTCTGGAACATGCTTAATCAGAGAAGCATTTAGAAACCTTTCGGGATCAATCCCATTTTCTGCATGACTTCCTCCAGGGTTTGTTCGGCCAGGGTGCGCGCCCTGGCCGTGCCGGATGACAGGATATCGGTCAGTTCATCTGGATGGGCGATCAAATCCCGCCGTTTGGCTCGCAGGGGGGCCAGGTATTCGTTCAGCGCCTCCGCCAGCCGGCGTTTAACCGCCACATCCCCAATCTCCCCGGCCCGGTACAGGCGTTTGAATTCGACGACCTGTTCCTTATCGGGGTTGAACAGATCGTGATAAGCAAACACCGGGTTACCTTCCACGTGGCCGGGGTCGCTGGCGTGGATGCGGGTCGGGTCGGTGTACATGTTCATGACTTTGGCGGCGGTATCCTCCGGCGTATCCTTCAGGGCGATCACATTACCATAGGAGGTATGCATGGTGCGGTTATCGGTGCCGGGCAGCCGGGGCGAATTGGACAGCAGCCCCTCCGGTTCGGGAAAGACCTCGCCGTAAAGCTGGTTAAAGCGCCGGGCGATCTCGCGGGCAAGCTCGATATGCGGCATCTGGTCTTCTCCAACCGGGACCGTATCGGCTTTGTAAAGCAGGATATCTGCCGCCTGCAGAACCGGGTAGGCCAGCAAACCCATCGATGGGTTCAGACCTAACTGCTGGGTCTGTTCTTTGTAAGTGGGCACCCGGCTCAGGCGAGCCACGGTGACCAGCATATTGAACAGGGTCGCCAGCTGGGAGTGTCCCGGGATGGCCGACTGCAGCAGGATCGTGGCGCGCTCAGGGTCGATCCCGGCAGCCAGCCAGTCGGCCAGCACCTCCATGATATTGGCCTGGACCCGTTCGGGATGTTCGTAATCGGTGGTCAGTACGTGCAGGTCAGCGATCAGGAAATAGCAATCATAGCTGTCCTGTAGAGCGGCCCAGTTTTCCAGGGTGCCGACCAGGTGACCGATATGGCGGGGGCCAGTAGGCCGGTGGCCGGTCAAAATGCGACCTATTTTACGCATAAATTTTCAACTCCATTGCCCTAATCCAAATCCGGGCATTACCCCAGAAATTCCCAAAGATACTCCTGGTTGGCGAGCTTAATTGCCAGGTATTTTTCGCAGGCGGGCCGGATTTAAACAAATACGCGCCCGTCCCATAAGGGGACGAACGCATCCGGTCCGTGGTGCCACCCCGATTAGGCTGCCGGAGAAACAAAAACCCGCCGGTGTTGCGACGGGAAAAGAGGCCAGCCTCACTCGTAACAGGTACGACGAGCAAAATTGATCGCGCTACTCGTTTATACCCTTTGCCCGGATAACGGCGGCAAGCCCGGCTCAGGCTACTCTGGTCTGCGGGATAAACCCGGCCATTTTGCCCTGCAACTCCGAGGGCCATTCAACGCCAGCGTACGTACGGGATTCTCACCAGCTGCCCGCTCTCTGGAACGCCGTTTTAGCGTTTACTCGTCCTCATCATCGTCTTTCAAAATGATGAATATGGTGGCGATTATATGCCAAAGTAAAGATTTGTCAAGGAATTTATTGGCGAATGATGGGGTAGCTGGGTCGAGCCTCCTAGAGCCCTACATTTTGTCACGAACCCCCGCTCCTTGGGGGTGTATAGACCGGACACATGGGCAACCTTCTGGGCAGAGAAAAAGAAGAAAATGTATCAGACTTGGCCAATAAACTCAGAAGGCTCCAGAAACGTTAGCCGGGCGTCCATACTTTTATCGGCGGACCAGTTTATGGAAAGTAAACCCGAATGGATGTTGGCCGTCCGGCGGGTGAAATTCAGTCATTTGTTCGTCCCATGCGTCCGGGTTGTACTCGGGGAAATAGACATCGGCCGGCAGGCTGACGTGCACCTCGGTGAGATAGATCCGGTCTGCCAGCGGCAAGGCTTCCTTGAAGATCTGGCTGCCCCCGATCACGAAGGCTTCTTCTTCTCCGCTCGATTTCGCCAATGCGAGTGCTTGTTCGAGCGAAGTTGCGATCTCGCAGTCTGGCGCGGTAAAGTCCGGGTTTCGAGAAATCACGATGGATGTCCGGCCGGGCAGTGCCTGGCCGATTGATTCGTAGGTTTTACGGCCCATGATCAAATAATGGCCCAGGGTGATTGACTTAAACCGCTTCAGATCGTCTGGTAAGTGCCATGGCAGGCGATTGTTTAGTCCGATGCCGTGGTTTTTGTCCATGGCGACGATGATGGAAACGATCATGATCAAACCTCCGATCCTGGCTTAGCGCGTCTGCATCCGACCGGGGCGCACTGGTTAATATTTGATGGATGAGAAAGGCAAAGCGAATGACCTGGTCGGGACTAGACAGCAATCGGGGCTTTGATCGCCGGGTGATGCTGATAGTTCAAGATTTCAAAATCATCGCTTTGAAAATCAAAAACGCTGCCAGGTTTGCGCTTGATATTCAGCCGGGGCAGGGGCAGGGGTTGGCGGGTGAGTTGAAGTTGAGCCTGGTCGATGTGGTTTAAGTAGAGATGGACATCGCCCCCGGTCCAAACAAAATCTCCGACTTCGAGATCGCACTGTTGGGCGATCATATGAGTCAGCAATGCATAGGAGGCGATATTGAAAGGGACTCCCAAAAAGATATCCGCACTGCGCTGGTAAAGCTGGCAGGATAATTTCCCGTCGGCGACATAGAATTGGAACATTGCATGGCAGGGCGGTAAAGCCATCAGGTCAATGTGGGAAGGGTTATAAGCCACGACCATGTGGCGCCGGCTGTAAGGCCTGGTCTTGATTTGCTCGATCACCCTGGCGATCTGGTCTGTATGGGTCCCATCCGGATTGGGCCATGAGCGCCACTGGTAACCGTAGACCGGACCCAAATCCCCGTGTTCGTCGGCCCATTCATCCCAGATGGTCACACCATGATCGTGCAGGTACCGGATATTGGTATCGCCTCGCAGAAACCAGAGCAGTTCGACGATGACGGACTTCAAATGCACCCGCTTGGTCGTGACAACCGGAAATCCTTGTGAAAGATCGAAGCGCATCTGGTGCCCAAACAGGGACAAGGTACCGGTGCCGGTGCGATCTTCTCGACGCACGCCATTTTTCAGGACGAGATCCAGCACTTCCAAATACTGTTTCACAATCGTGAGTCCTTTCTTTCCACCGGTCCAGCTCGCGGACCTGCCTCAAACGAGCATGTACCCCCAATTCGGATATATTATAGCAAATTTATACCGGTGGGCAAGGCGATTTTTTGGGTCTCTTCCGGAATCTCTGTGGTGGGTAGAAGATGTGGGGGGTGAGCGCGGATTCTCACACTCACACCCCCACATCTGGGGTATCATCACGGGAATTCCCAATGAACGCTATAATCGTACTGCCAACATGTTAGAATTGGTGCCAGAGCCGGCATCGTTTGGTTATTGACGCCGGAGTCCTGTTAACTCGAAACTACTCTTTAGCGAGCGTGCACATGCCATCAAGTATCCAAGTGATTTGGGAAGGGCTGCAAGATGCTTTTGACAGTATGGCCGAATTGGTGATCGTCAATGTATTATGGCTGCTTCTGACCATCCCAATCCTGACTGCTCCAGCATCCCTGGCTGGGGCTTATTATATGACGAATCTACTGGCCCACCGGAAACCGGTCTCCTGGCGGACGTTTTTCGAAGGTTTCCGGCAATTCTTTTGGCTGTCCTGGCGTTGGGCCCTGGCGAATCTCCTGGCAGCTCTGCTAGTCTATTCAAACTTTGTGTTTTACGGTCGCTTTGAGGGCAGTTGGGTCGTTTTTATGCAAGGGATCGCGCTCGGGATCGGTATACTTTGGTTGGGGCTGCAAATGTACGTATTCCCCTTGTTGATCGAACAGGAAGACCGCCGGCTGCGAGTTGCGCTGAAGAACAGCCTGGTATTGCTGATCGGCAGCCCGGGCCTGGCGCTTTTGTTATTTATCTTTCTGACGTTGGTAGCGGGGCTGAGTGTGATCTTGCAAGTCCCCTGGTTAATCATCACGGTGAGCTTCTGCACTTTTCTGGCGAACTGGTGCGTGTTGCACGCCCTGGAGTTCGTACGAGCTCAGCAGGAACAAATGAAGGGGCAATAACCTCGGAAGGATCCCGCTACCAGGATGGGTGTGGAAATCTTGGAACACCAAATCTAAAACCATTTTGTGTCCCCCTCGGATTTATCAAATCTCGGTTAAGTGGTTTGCAGGTCTAATTGCACCCTGGCAGTGCGGATATCCGCATGGATCTGTTCGACGAGCGCTTCGATGTTGGGGAAACGCTGTTCGTCTCTCAACCTGTCCAGGAACGTTAACCGGATCTGTTTGCCATACAGATCGCTGCGATAATCCAGCAGATGGGTTTCGACCCTGGCCGCAACCGGTTGATTCTCAAAGGTGGGACGGAAGCCGATATTGGTGACGGCGCCCCAGGTTTGGCCCTGGCAGGCGGCGCGGCAGACATACACCCCCGGCTTGGGAACCGCTTTTTCTTGCCAGGTATCCAGGTTGGCGGTCGGGATACCGATCGTACGGCCGCGGCCATCGCCCGGGATGACCAGCCCTGACAGGCTGTATGGCTGGCCGAGAAGTTGATTGGCCAGCCGGACGTCCCCATCTGCCAGAGCGGCGCGGATCAAGCTGGAAGAAATCGGCTGCTCGTGGCTACGAACGGCTTCGACGACATGCAGCCGATACCCCATTTCTGCTCCCAGCTGGGTCAGCATCGGGATATCTCCCTCGCGTCGGCGTCCCAGCGCGAAATCGAACCCCACCCACAGTTCCTGCAAACCCAGATGGCGTTGCAGGTGCTGCATAAAATTTCGGGCCGATCGCCCAGCAACCTGCAGGTTGAATGGGTGGGTGATCGCCAGGTCCACACCCAGTTCCCTCAGTTTGGCGTTGCGTTCTTCCGGAGTGGTCAGATATTTAAACTCGGGGCGTTTGCCGAGCACTTTGACGGGATGGGGATAGAAAGAGAGCACGACTGCCGGGTTGCCCTGGGCATGGGCGGACTCGACCATTTCGCGAATAATCTCCTGGTGGCCGCGGTGGACACCATCGAAGGACCCAATCGTCAACCAGGAGTTTTTCCATTCAAGGGAATCGAGCGACCAGTAGTGGTACATCATGGGACAGGATCGTTTCTTGTCGTGGCGCGGCAGATCGGCGGCTATTGAGTCGCTGATCTGTGAAAAATGCTGGTACTCAGGTCTGGAAAAATACCTTACGCGGCTGCCATTCGCCTTGTTCTTCGTCCAGTTCTAACAAAGCGACCAGGTCTCCTTGCTGGGAAACCCCGCGGGCCCAACCTTTAATCCCCGGTTCAGCCGGGACTCGGTGTCCGTGGCGTACCAGCTCCATCTGATCGCCGTCCAGCTCAACCAATGGCCAATCTGATAATGCCTCGGCGGCAGGAATTAAATGGCGATACCAATCACCAGCGTCGAAGGCCTCTTGCAGACGGCGCAATGGGACCGCATCTCGCAGCGTGAAGCGACCGCTCTTGGTCCGGCGCAGGCCGACCAGGTGAGCGCCGGTCCCCAATTGCTTGCCGAGATCGTTGGCCAGGGAGCGGACATAGGTCCCCGAGGAGCAGTAAACATCGATCACGGCTTCCGGAGGAGCCCATTCGAGCACTTCCAGGCTGTAAACATTGATAATCCTTGGCTCCAGGTCAACATCTTCGCCTTTGCGCGCCATCTCGTAAGCCTTGCGGCCTTTCACTTTCACGGCGGAGTACGGCGGGGGTACCTGTTCCATTTCACCAATAAAATTCTGTAAAACTTCATTAAACTGTTCTTCGGTGATATCGATATCTTCAAATCTATCGATAATCTCACCTTCAGAATCGTAGGTGTCGGTCGAGCTTCCCAATAAAATCGTCGCCTGGTAGCGTTTATCGGAAGCGGATACATATTCGCTCAAGCGCACTGCCGGGCCGATCAAGATAACCAGCACACCCGAGGCTCGCGGATCCAAGGTGCCGGTATGACCGGCGCGCCTGATCCCGGTTCCCTTGCGGATGACCTGGACAACGTCGTGGGAAGTCATACCAATCGGCTTATCCACGACCAGGACGCCCGAAACTACATTTTTTATATTGTCTCTATCCATAATTTTTCTCGCTTGGCTGTGGAGTGATCTTATGTGCGTTGTAATTATGACGGAGGTAATCGCGAGTAACTTCAATTACTCTAGTTTTCACTTCTTCTAACTCGCCGGGGATCTCTGCCCCGGAAGCAGATGGGTGGCCGCCGCCGCCAAACTGTAAAGCCAAACTGGATACATTGATCCCCGGCTGGGAGCGCCAGCTGACCTTAACTCGTCCATCGGCCTGTTCAACAAATATCATCGCTACCTGGGCATCGTTTACAGAGGATAACATATTGATCAAATCCGCATCATCCCGGCCGGGATAATTGACTTCTTTTCTGTCTTTGATGGTCAGGCTGGCCCAAACCAGGCCATTTTCCCTGTCGAGATTCGACAGACCAGTCCCCCAGTACTTTAAGGCTTCGTACGACCTTCCGATTAACGCCTTCCGGTAGAGTTCAGGCAGGTTTATGCCGATATCAACCAGGTCTGCGGCCGTACGGAGGGCTTTGGACGTCATGTTGGAGGTGCGAAATCCAAGACTGTCCGTTATCAGGCCGGTTAACAATGCGCTGGCCACTGTCTCATCGATCGGTAAACCCCAGGCAGGAATATGGTCGGCCAGAATCTTCGGCAGTGGCAACGGCTTTGGTGTCGACCAAATTAAGCCGGGCGAAATTCAGATTGGTGACATGATGATCGATATTGATATCGGGTAGAAGTTCGCCTGCTAAGGCATCCCCGGCACGACTCAAATCCGAACAATCGACCACGACAGTCAGGTCATAGGCGCCATTACCACTCTGTTTAATTTGGGCGCTGCCCGGCAAATGCCTGAAGGAGGTGGGCACACCATCAGACGAAACCATGGTTACTTCTTTACCCACTAATTGTAACGCCAAACCCAGCCCAAGGAGAGATCCAATTGAATCACCATCCGGGCGAATATGGGCGGCGACCAGGATGCGTTGGGCATGTTTGATGGCCTGCCCAATCGCCGACGAGATTAATTCATTCATCGTCGGCCTGCTCTCCATCTTCGGTGTCTTCTTCAAGGTTGGCGAAGATCTCCTCCATCCGATCGGCCCGTTCAAAAGTTGGGTCCCAATGGAAGCGCAGGCGGGGGAAGGTTCGCAGGTCCACCCGGACGGCCAGTTCATGTCTCAAGAAACCGCTGGCATGTTCCAAGCCCTCCAGGACTTCTTTTGATCGCTGTGATCCTTCCAGCGCAGATACGTAGATGCTGGCATAGGCCAGTTCACGATCGACATCTACATCCGTCACCGAGATCCCGCTCAGGCGCGGGTCAGAGACTTCCATCAGTAGGATCTCAGAGAGTTCTTCGCGAATACGCTCGTTTATTCTTTCCAGTCGATTTTTTGATACCACGTTTGCCTTTCACTTATTCCGGTAAAGCGAGAACTCCCAGGAGCAGTGCAGACGCCGGTTAAATGCTCAACCGGCCGTCGGTTGGTCACTCAACCAACCATTGGTTAAGTCGCTCAACCAGCTGCGACTTTCTCCACGGTATAGCTTTCCAGAATATCCCCTTCTTCGAAATCATTAAAGTTTTTCACACCAATACCGCATTCAAAGCCGGCTCGCACTTCCCGGACGTCATCCTGTAAATGCTTCAGCGAAGATACGCTGCCTTCGAAGATGGTTGCGCCTTCCCGGATTACCCGGATGCGGGCATTCCGGCGAATTTCACCATCCTGTACGCGGCAGCCGGCAATGTTGCCAACCCGGGAAATGCGGAAGATCGCCCGAACTTCGGCGTGACCAATAACCGTTTCTTGTTCAATCGGCTCCAACATGCCTTTCAATGCTTTTTCGATATCCTCGGTCATGCGATAAATAATATCGTACAGGCGGACCGATACGCCTTCTTTTTCTGCCAGACGCCGGGCTGCGGCATCTGCCGCAACATTGAAGCCGATCACGATGGCGTCCGAAGCGGCTGCCAGCATAACATCATTTTCACCGATATTGCCTGTCTCAGCGTGCAGAATATTGATCTTGATTTCGCCTTTCCCCATATCGTTCAGTGAGGATACGATCGGCTCCAGCGAACCCTGAACATCGGCTTTGATTATCAAGCGCAGTTCTTTGACTTCGCCGGCCTGGAAGCGGTCGAAAAGCTGTTCCAGGGATGGGGCGCTACGCTGGGAGGCTTCTTTTTCCGAGCGCTTCAGCTGGCGTTCGGATATGATCGACCGGGCCTCACGATCCGATTCTACCACCCGAAACAGGTCGCCGGCCTGAGGTACTTCATTCAGTCCCATCACCGCCACCGGGGAAGATGGTCCGGCTTTGCGGATTTTGCGGCCGCGGAAATCGAACATGGCCCGCAGCCGTCCGTAAGTATCGCCTACAACCACCGTATCGCCGACTTCCAGAGTCCCATTTTGCACTAATATGGTGGCCAGCACGCCTTTGGCCCGGTCGCGTTCGGCCTCGATGATCGAACCGATGACCTTGCCTTTCGGGTTGGCGAGAATTTCCATGTTGTCAGCCACCAGCGAGATCGCCTCCAGCAGGTCTTCCAGGCCCTGTTTCTGCTTGGCTGAGATCGGTACGATGATGGTATCGCCGTCCCACTCATCCGGGATCAGGCCGATTTCTGCCAGTTGCTGCTTGACCCGTTCAGGATCGGCATTGGCTTTGTCGATCTTGTTCATCGCTACAATGATCGGCACTTTGGCCGCCTTTGCGTGAGCGGCAGCTTCTTTGGTTTGTGGCATAACGCCATCGTCTGCCGCGATCACCAGGATGACGATATCCGCGCCCTGAGCGCCGCGAGCTCGCATCGCCGTGAAAGCGGCATGGCCAGGAGTATCCAGGAATGTGATCGTGCGGCCATTATGCTCAACCTGGTAAGCCCCGATATGCTGGGTAATCCCACCGGCCTCTCCGCTGGCAACATTGGTATGGCGAATCGCATCCAGTAGCGTGGTTTTCCCATGATCGACATGCCCTAAAATGGTCACGACCGGGGGACGTTTCACCAACTGGCTGGGGTCTTCGTCGGCAATGATGCGGCGCCAGAGTGGCACTTCACCGGTGTCTTCTTCTTCGGCTAGTTCAGGGGTTTCCAGGGTCGCTTCGAAACCCATCTCGGCTGCAACAATTGCCGCGGTGTCGAAGTCGATTTGTTGATTGATATTCGCCATCACCCCATTGGCCATCAGGGTTTTAATGACTTCAATGGGAGATGAATCTATTTCTACCGCCAACTCCCGCACGGTAATGCTGGCAGGGAGTTCAATCGTCTGGGTATGCCCGTTATCGCTCATAAAGCACCTCCTGATTCCTCAATTTTCGTGTTCCAATGAGCGGATCGGGTAACCAAAGCATACGATCAGTTCATGATGATCATCTGCCTTTGCGGTCCGCTCGAAGTTTTTCCAGTTTGGATGGCTAGCCTGCCCAACCCACTGGGCGTCTTGCACCTACTCGTCATGTTCAGCCTCTCGAGTTGGTGTCTCTTCAGGTAGTGTAGCCATGATTTTCAAAAGATATTCCCGGTCAATATCCGATAACTCTGTTTTCAGGGCTCGCGCCAGGGCACCTTTCAGACCCTTTTCCCAGCAGGATCGCCGGTCGTGGAGATAAGCGCCACGTCCGGCGAGTTTTCCGCTCGGGTCAACCTGAATGGAGTCCGCCAGCCGCACGATGCGGATCAACGCCCGTTTTTCCAGAACCTGGCGGCAACCCACACAAGTGCGTTGGGGTACATGTTTTTTGCGCGCTTTTGCTTTTGCCACCTGGATCTAAAAGCCCCAATCATCTTCCCATTCTGAGCCGCCCCGTTTGCGTTTCTTCTTGACCACCATCACATCTTTATCCGGGTCGTACTCAACCTGGGTATAGCGTTTCTTCTTGCGTTTCTTGGATTTTCGCTCTTCATCTTCATCTTCATCGAATTCGAGCTCGTCGATGTCGATATCATCGGCCTGCAATTCGAAGAGTTCTTCCAGGGTTGTTTCTTTTTCTTCTTCAGCCGTTTCCGCAACAGGCTCTTCGGCCGCTTCGGCTTCAGGTTCTTCAACCGCTTCCGCTTCACCTGCTTCTGCGGCAGGCGCTTCCATCTCAGCGACAGCGGCTTCTTCAGCAGCGGCTTCCGGCGCAGCTTCAACCGCTTCAACCAGGGCGGCAGCTTCTTCCGGAGCTTCGGCTTCAGCCACAGATACTTCTGCTTCGAGTGCTTCGCTGACTGGCGCCGCTTCGGCAGCCACTTCTTCGGCAACGGCTTCGGCTTCAGCGGCCTGTTCGGCCTCTTTGGCCTGCAGAGCATCTTGCAGTGCAGCGATGGCTTCTTCGAGCTCTTTCATACCCTTGGGGCCCATACCGCTCAGCTTCAGGATTGCGTCAGGATCGGTATCCATCTGGATGATGAGATCGCCGACGGTTGGGAAACCAGCTTCGCTGATGACAGCGTAAACCCGATCAGAGACTTCGAAGTCTTCCAAAGGAATATCGAACGCGGCATCGGGAATATTGACCCGGGCAGCTTCGATACGTTGTTCTTCTTCTTTTTTCTCGGCCTGGCGCTGGCGGATCATGAAGCGTTCCACCCGGTCGACGAATTGGCCCAACACCTGGTATTCTTCCGGTGTCACGGGGCGCCCTTCGACTTTCTTGGCCAGGATCGCTTCCACCTGAGGAACGATTTCCGTTTCCTTCTCGGCCAATTCAGCGTAGGCTGCATCGGTCTGCAGTCTGTGCAGCGAGTCCGTGGCAGCCTCCGGCAGGCTCTTGATGTCAATCCGCCAGGAGGTGAGTTTGGCTGCCAGGCGGGCGTTCTGCCCATCCCGGCCAATAGCCAGGCTCAATTGATCTTCCGGGACGACCACGGTTGCGGTTTTGGTCCCCTTGGCATGTTCGTTCAAATAAACGCCGGATACCCGGGCCGGGCTGAGCGCTTTGGCAATATAGGCGGCCGGGTCGGAATTCCATTCGATAACATCGATCTTTTCGTCGTTCAATTCCCGGACGATGGCCTGAATGCGGACACCGCGGATACCCACGCAGGCGCCAACCGGGTCCACGCCGGCCTGCAACGCAGAAACGGCCACTTTGGAGCGCTGTCCAGGCTCACGGGCAATTGAGCGCACTTCCACCATGCCCTGATAGATCTCCGGAACTTCGTTTTCGAGCAGGCGTCGCAGGAAATTGCGGTGCGCTCGGGATAAGATGATTTGTGGGCCGCGTGGCGACAGTTTCACTTCCAGGAGCAGGGCGCGCACCCGGTCGTGCACACGGAAACGTTCGCCTGGAATCTGCTGATTGCGCGGCATCAGCCCTTCAGCTTTCATATCCAGGCCCAGCGTTACAGCTGCGGGGCTGACTGCCTGGACGATTCCGCTCAGGATCTCGCCTTGCTGTTTGCTGTAGTGCTCGAACTGGACGTCCCGTTCAGCTTCACGGATGCGCTGCTGGATGACCTGGCGCGCGGTCTGGGCGGCGACCCGGCCAAAATTGCGGGGCGTCGTTTCGACCACGACCATGGCGCCCAACTGGGCTTCGCCATCGACCTTGTGGGCATCCACCAGGCTGACCTCGGTGCGAGGGTCCTGGACCGTATCGACAACTTCCTTTTCAGCATAAATCAATACTTTGCCGGTCTCGATATCGACTTTTGCTTCAACATGTTGTGCGTTGGAGGCATTTACGGCCCGCCGGTAAGCGGAGACCATCGCAGCTTCCAGTGCCTCCAGGACAACATCTTTCGGGAGCTGTTTTTCTTCTAGTACTTCGTTGAAAGCCAGGGCAAACTCGTTCTTCATTAACTTTCTTTCTCCAATTGGAGTCTAAATATATTGATAATCGCTAAACTACGAATGGGTGCTAAAACAATCTTTTGGGTGTGGAGAGGTTGGGGTCCCCGAAGTACATCCGCCGGTCTTGTTTTGCTCCCGGGCTGGTTTGTGAAGCATAATTCGACTAATAAGCAGAAAAGTGGGGTTCGCCCACTTTTCGTTGCAGACAGTATCCATACCGCTTCCTTGACCATACCTATTTTAACACGGAAAGGATTCTTTCGCAAGTCAAGATACCGTATCCTTTTCTCATGAAATAACCAGAGGTTCTGGCAAAATAAGGTGTCAGCGTGGGCAAACGCCCACGCTGACACCTTATTTTGCCAGAACCTTCCATATCAACGGGATGGACATGAGTTTCATGAATGAAAGATACAGTATCCAAGTCAATATTTTTAGCAGGAGCACTCAAATTGGGTAGATTGTGGTATTCGGTTTGGGCGGCCCCAGGCGCACAAATCGAACACTAAAAATAATTTTTACAACAATTTCATGCACCCCGAGTCAATTACGGAAACTCTAAAGGGCACAAACTCAAAAATGCCCAAGTCCCTGCAAGTATCAGTTTGATGAGTTCAGCGCTTTCTCCATCCGCCAGGATGGTTCGTGCACGTCCCGGCGCCGGCCGTATTGATCCAGGTAAGACCATCGTCCAGGCTCGGCTGCTACGACCCGATAGCCACTGCGTTCATATAAGCGACGGGCATCCGGATTGTCCCGCCCTACATTCAGGGTCACACGACTGTAACCGCGTTTGACCAGGTCGTCTTCTGCCACTGTCAACAGGCGCGTTCCGACCCCATGACCGCGGTAGGCCGATTTGATCCGAAACCCGTAAATATAAGCCCGGTAGTCGCCGTCCGCCAGTTCCGGGCGCCCACTGCTGAGCTGGACAAACAACTGCCCGATTAATTCAACTTCCACAATTTCAGCCAGCCAGAGTACGGCCCGCCCGAGCAGAGCGCTCTGGTAAGCCTCGGCGAACAGTCGTCGAAAATGGGAGAATTCACCCTCCCATTCCAGGGAGGGTAAATCGCTCTTGCGGATCTGGCGAAAATTCAGATCATGGAACCAGGCAGGTTCGGTTCGTTCGATATCCGTTTGCATCCTTTTCCAATCGTCGTTCGGCCAGGCCAGACCAGAATAAAAGCCTGTTAACCTTGTTGAGCTGCGTGCAGAAAGTCGTCCAGCAGGGCCAGCTCTTCATCTTTGGTATGGATCTCGCCGTTCAGCCAGGCGGCGCGCAGTCCTTCAAGGATCCGGCGATAGATCGGACCGGGGGGCAGGCCCAACGCCTGAAGGTCGTCGCCGTTGGTGAATGGGCTGATCTTTCGCCAGCGATAGGCGTAGTTTTCCAGCAGCTGGCGGGCTGCCGCGTCCGCCGAAGCCAGGTAAACCGCGTAACGGGCTAACGGGGGCGCGCTTTCTAAGCGGGGCACGAGCTGACCGGGTTCTGAACCGTGGTATGCTGGGATTTCCTGGCGCAGCTCGCAGCCGGCCAGAATGGCGCGTTTCAGCGAGGCGGAGAGCTTTAGTCGATCCACCACTTTGCCCGCCCGGGAAGCCGGCAGCCTGATCAGCCAGATCGCATAGATCAGATCACGCTGGACGGTCGTCCCCTGGGCGGAGCCAGAATCCCCCAACTGCCAGGCCTCATCCGGTTTTACCCGGGCGGCATGTTGGATCCTTTCCTCCAGCCAGCTATCCCAGGCCAGTAGTGGATGGATGGCTGCCAGCAGATTCAACTCATGCAGCCGGGCCAGTATACTGGTTACTTTTGGCTCGACCAGGATATGGTCCAGCTCATGCCGGATGCGGTCCCCAGAAACCCGGTCGAGCAGGTTGATCGCCTGGTGCAGCAGTTCGGCGGTGCGGGCCTCGATCTCGAAATCAAAGCGCTGTTCGAAGCGCACGGCCCGCAGCATTCGGGTGGGGTCATCCACGAAAGAGAGCGAGTGCAGCACCCGCACCAGTCCGTTTTTCAGGTCATTCAGACCACCCCAATAATCATGCAGTTCGCCGTAATGGCGACCATCCAGGCGCAGCGCCAGGGTGTTAATGGTAAAGTCGCGCCGATGCAGATCAAGCTTGATGCTGCCCTGTTCGACCGTTGGTAAGGCAGTCGGGTGGGTGTAGAATTCCGTTCGGGCAGTGATCAAATCAATGCTGGCGGGCAGATCCTCTCCCCGCAGATTCTCATCCCGGGTCGGGCGGGCATCAACCGGTTCCAATGCCCGCCATTCGAAAGCCAGTTCCTTGGCCAACTCGGCGCGGATATCGTTCAGCAGCCACTTGGCCGTTCCAAAGCGAGTATGGCTGGTGATGCGCCCGCCGTAAGCCCGCGCCAGAGATCTGGCCAGCTGGATCGCGTCGCCTTCCACTACCAGGTCGAAATCCTCTCCTGGCCGGTCCAGAAGCAGATCGCGCACGAACCCGCCGACGATGTACATGGCGATGCGCTGTTCATGGGCAGCCTGAGCGATTGTCTTTAAAAGGTACAGCCGGGTTTCTGGCAACGCGGCTTCCAGCCGGGAGGCCAGGTTCTGGTGGGTGGGCAGGCGGTGGTTGGGGGTCAGGGTCTTTAACAGGTCCGTACGGGTGACAATCCCGATAATATTGCCGCTATCGGGATGGACCACCGGAATCTGCCCCCAGCCACTATCGGTCATCTTGGTCTGCAAAAGCTCGATCGAATCGCGCGGGTTCACCGTGATTTCACCGGCATCCATGAGCTGGGCTGCAGTCAGGTTAAGCCGGTGAGCGATCGCCCGGTCGACGGCCCGGCGGGTGAGCAGACCGATCACCCGGCCATCGGCGACAACGGGATAGCCTTCGTAGCCATACAGGCGCATCCGGCGGGCGGCCTCCTCCACCGGCGTATCCGGAGCGAGAAGCTGGGGACCGCGCGACATGATTTGTGAAACCGTGATCGCTGGGCGGACGATAGCCGGAAGAATCTCGACCAGCTCGCGGCATAAATCATCCAGCGTGCGGTCCCGGATCAGGCTGGCAGCGGCCCTTTCGTGGCCGCCGCCGCCGAAATGGCTGGCGACTTCGGAAACATCGATCAGATCGCTGGTCGAACGACAGATCAGCTGGACGCCGCCGCGAGTGTTAATCAGCAGGAAAAGCGCGGCTGGGTCCAGTAAGTCGCGCAGCTTGTGGGCAACGGTCGAGAGTTCTTCCTCAACGCCCTGGGCATCTCCACAGGCGATCACGATGGTGTGTCCGTGGATGTGATGGGTTTCGGAGCGCTCCCGCAGCTGGTCGTAAAGCTGCTGCTGGGAAAGGGAGAGCGGATGGCTTAAGAAGTCGCTGGCAATCTGCAGACTGGCGCCTTGCTCCAGCAGGTAGCTGGCGGCGCGCAGGTCGCGGGGCGTGGTGCGGGTGTAGGTCAATGAGCCAGTATCTTCATAGATGCCCAAAAGCAGCAGGGAAGCCTGGATGGTCTGGATCAGGGTGTGGCGCTGTTGCAGGGCCTCCACCAGCAGGGTGGTGGTGGCGCCGATTTCGACGATCGTCACCTGCCAATCTTCGGGCAGGTTTTCCCGGCGGGGATGGTGGTCGATCACTTTGACTTTTGGATTGGGCTCCAGCCCCTTCAAAGTGACCATCGCCTGGGTGTCGACCAGCGTGACCGCTTCGATCGGTTCGGAGGGCAGGTCGCGCGGATCGGAAAATGGCAGCTCCATGCCGTACAAGGTCAGGAAGGCCCTGGCATTCCGATTGATGCGCCGCGGCAGGACCGGCACCAGGGAATCGTCCAGCAGGTAGGCAGCTAACAGGGAGGCAATCGCATCGAAATCGCCCTGTTCGTGTGTCAGAATGATGTGCATGCAGCCCTTTCTATCCCTATTCAAGCCCTCGATCGGCAGGTGAATGCTGGTCGAGGATCAGCCAGTCCTGTTCTTATTTTTAACCGCAAAGGTGGAAGTGGGGCGACCTGATGTGTTGGCGGGAGCTTTGGCTCCCGCCAACACATCAGGTCGCCAATCATTCCCTACTTTATGGTCCACTACAACATTCTCCCCCTCCCGACGCCGAAACGCCGAGAGGGGGAGATGGACAGGCTTCGGTAGACTCATCCCGGATCGAAATTAAATCGGTATGAGTCACGTTTCACGGCTGATTCTCAGCCAGATAGGCTTATGCCCGGGTGAAATTAATCCGTATCGATCGCGATCAAGGTCAGGTCGAGCACGCCGCCAGCATCACTGTGCGAAACCGCGCCCAGGTACTTCGTACCGGCGTTCAGGCCGGACCAATCGACTGTGATGGTCTCAGTGGTGCCCAGGGTTGCGGATGCCGGAGCAGCAAGGGTCATATTGGTGCTACCGGGCGCAGCCGGGACAGCCCAACTGAACAGGGTGTAGTTGGCATCCGGGCCATCCGTGCCCCAGCCATGAACGTATACGTAGTAATCGCCGGCCGGTGGGTTGGGAACGTCTACCTGTTCGGCTGATGTGCCAGAGCCGCTGCTGCCTGCAGGTGAGCCGTCTGGATAGTATACGTACAGGTCCAGATCGTCGTTGCCGTCCGTATATGCGTCGAACAGCGAGAAGCGGGCATAGGCGGAACCGGCTGGCACGTTGATCATGTGCAGCGTGACGCCCGGGCCGGATTTGCTGAAGCTGTCACCAGGATCATCAACAACATTGCCTTCGGTCATCAAGGCGGGTTCCAGGCCATGCGGGGCGGCAGTGTAATCGCCGGTATACCCGAAAGTGACATCGAAGCTGAGCGAGCCATCCGTGCCGGATCCATGCATTTCTGCCGGGGCAGCGATCGCAACCGGCATGATGGCGATCGGGCTGGTGACATTGTGTTCGCCGTCACTCCAGGTCAGCGAACCGAAGGTCCATTCTTTGGCGACGGAGGCAGCGTTGGCTGTGAAGGTCACCGAGTATGAGGCAGATTGACCCTTACCCAGGGTGAACTCTGCAGGATCAACCGTCACATCGATCCCGGCAGGGGCATCTACGGAGACACTATAGTGCGCCCCAGGATCGCCGACGTTGGTGACCGTGCGAACGACTGTCTGGGAACCAGCCAGGGCGCCGATGGCGATGGATGGGTAGTTCAAGTCGCTGGGGTCAAGCGAGTAGCCCAGGCTGGCTAACGCGTTGCAGGTTCCCGCGGAGACTGCGGTGGATGTGTTGCACAGGAAGGCCAGCCAATCATACCAACCGGCGTCGTACACCAGACCAGGATCATCGGCGCTGTTCGGTACTACCTGACCGGCGCCATAATCGAAGACACCGCCGGGGATCGGATCACCGAAGTTGGTAACCTGGCTGGCAGTGGTCATCAGGGCTGATTTGACCATCATTGGGGTCCAGTCCGGATGGGCCTGGATAATCAGGGCCGCGATGCCGGCGATGTGCGGGCTGGACATGGAGGTGCCGCTGTAGAAATCGAAGTTGCGGCCGTTGTTGCCTGGAGGCGCAACCGCAGCCAGGATATCCACGCCAGGGGCCATGATATCCGGTTTGATCAGATCGGCAGTGGCGAGAGCGGGCCCACGAGACGAGAAAGCGGCCACTTCCGGCGCTTCAACTTGCTCAACGACGCCGCCGGTCAAAGTAGCTGTGGCGCCGGCGGTTTGGGCATAAGCCCGGATGGCCGCGCCGGCGACCTCGTCAACGTGCACGGTCGGTACGTAGTGCAGATCGGCATTGATCGAGCTGGGCGAAACATTGGCCAGCACCATGCCGATGCCGCCGGCTTCCATCACGGCATAACTCTTATCGACCCGGGCGTAGATACCGCGATCACATACCACAATCTTGTCAGTCACAACGGCTGGATCAAGGCTGCCAATTGCACACAGCGCGTCGCCAGCATCGCCAGCGTACACCAGGTCGGCAGGACCAGCGCCGCGCGAGTCGATCGATGCGCCATTATAAACGCTGCCATTGCCCAGGGTCACGGTACCTGCATAATAGCGATCATGGGTACCGGCCGCCACGGTGGTCAGCCAGGGGTTGTTGTGGGCCACGGTGGATTCGCCTGGACCCTCATTGCCGGCCGAAGCGGCTACAAACACACCCGCATCAGCGGCATACAGGAAGGAAATTCCTACCGCGGTATTGAGGCTGGTTGTTGATCCACTGATGGAGTAGTTGATCACATCCACGCCATCCGCCACAGCCTGGTCGATGGCGGCTACCAGATCTTCGGTGAAACCGCTCGCCTGTGAGCCATCTTCGTTTGACCACAGGGCTTTATACATGGCAATCCGGGCGCGCGGGGCCATCCCGCTGATGGTGCCCAGATCAATACCCTCGGCTTCCGCCGATACGCCGCTGTTGCCGCCCGCCGTGCTGGAAGTGTGGGTTCCATGGCCGTTGTAATCGCGCGCCGAGTTGAACTCCCAGGGGCGGTTGGCATCGATGCCGGCATCGCCGCCGTAACCGGCGTTGAAATACTGGGCACCGATCAGCTTCTGGTTGCACATTGAAGCATTGAAATCTTCACCAGGCGTACATTTACCATTCCAGCCAGGGATCTGATGGTACGCCAGTTTATCGCCCTTGTCGTTCGGGTTGGTGCCAGTCCGGTCGGAGAAGCTCAGCGCTTCGGGCCAGATGCCGCTGTCGACCACGCCGATGATCACATCTTCACCGGTGTAGCCCATGTCCCACATGCCACCTTCCGCGGTCAATCCGAGGAAATCGGGCGTGGTAGAGGTGTCGGCGACGACTTCCTCGTCGGCCTCAACCATCAGAACTCCGCTGACCGAGGCCAGCTTATTGGCCTGGCTTGCGCTCATTTTGGCGGCAAACCCATTGAACACATAGCTGTAATCGTAAACGAGCTCCCCACCAACTTTGCCAAGCGCCTGGGCATGCTGGTTAGTCAAATAAGATACATAATTGACAACCGCAGGGCTGTATGGATCAATTTTATCGCCAGCTTTGGGCTTGGTAGCCTTATATCCCTTGATTGTCCCCTCATAAGCAACAACGGGGGAATCGATCATTCGAACGATGTAGACTCCGTTGGGGCTTTGGCCGATTTTGACGTGCGAGTCCTGTTTTAGGGTTGGCGCGCCAACCCCTTTAGCCAGCACCGTGGTCGAAAACGAAAGAACCAGGATCAGAATCAGTAAAATATTCAGGATTTTACGCTTCATCGATTATTCTCCTTAACATTGAAAGCTTGGACTGTGATGATCAAAAGCGCATGCCTCGAAATCGTCCGCCAGATTGGACATTAATTATCATTGTTAGGCTGGCATGGCTTCTGATGGGGAAAAGGGAAATTGGCTGTTATCTCTGATACGCACCTCCTCCTCCTCATGGGCGAGACAGAACAGTGGGCCGGCATCCCGGCCCCAAACCTTGCATTTTTGTTAGGTGTCCCTTTTCAAAAATTTTACCAGAGAAATGGGTGTTCCGTACATCGGATGCGCGTAAAAACGTGCGTTTTTACGCGCAAAAGGACCAGCAATAAATGAATGCCGGATAAATATTCACAGTAACTACTCAGCCAATGCCTAGGTTTTCATACGCAAGCTTGGATAGCTTGACAATGTCACAATCGAAGAAATCTCCCAAATTTTGATGTGTGTGGCGGGCGGCTGCCTGCCACACACATCAAAATTTGGGTAGCCTATTTGTTAATGTGTCATTGTCAAAGTAGATACTGCTTAGATTTCAGCGGGTGCGGGGATTGAGAACTTCGTTCAGGCCGTCGCCGATCAGGTTCCAGCCAATGCCGAACAACACCAGGGCCAGGGTTGCCGGGAGGAAAACCCACCAGAAGGTCAGTATATTGCCACCCGGGCCGATAACCCAATCACGGCCGCGAACAAGCAGGGTACCCCACAGCGAATTGCCCCCTAACCCAATAAATGTAAAAGTAGCCTGAAGCAAGACCATCCCGCCCACATCCCGGGCAGCCAGAACGAGCACCGGTGCGATGGCATTCGGGATCAGGTGGCGAAAGATGATGGTCGCATGCCCGGCGCCCAGCGCCTGGGCTGCCTGCACGTATTCGGTCTGCTTGATCCGCATTACCATGGTGTTCATGATGCGGGCGTGCGGCATCCAGGAAAACAGGATGAAAGCGATCATGACCGCATCAAGACCGTAGAGCATCCGGATGAAAAACGGCAACTGCTCGGGTGTATCAAAGTAATTGCTGCCGAAGCCGACTAATAAATCGCATGCCCCCGAGACCTGCGGGAACTAGGCGGATCCCGGCGTTGAACAGGGTGATCGACACCAACTGGGTGATGACCACAACCCCGGCGATCACTGGGAAAGCCAGAAAGGCATCCGTTATCCGCATCACCAGGTTATCGAAGAATCCGCCGAAATACGCGCTGGTTGTCCCGACCAGAATCCCGAATATGGCCGTGAAGATAGCTACCGACAGGCCGAAAATCAGAGCAGAGCGGGTTCCCCAAACCAGCATATGGTAGATGCTGACCTTGCCCGGGAAGAGTGCCCAGCGGGGCAACGCCGAAGGGGGATGTGGGCGTTTGATCGGTAACTTTTCCGACCACCTTGATCGGCCCGGGTTGTTTGGGATCATCGGGCGAGATTACCGGGGCTGCGACGGCAACAAACACGAAGAAGGCCACAAGCAGCACGCCCAACCAGTTCTGCCAATGGGAGAGAAAACGGCGCAAAATCCTCATGGTTGGGCTCCCTCCCGGACGCGTGGATCGAGACTGGATTGGATGACATCCAATACGAACATCAGGATCAGCACCACGATCACACTGTAAATGGCAAATCCCAGTGCGGCTGGCGCATCCGGGGTCATCTGCATGCTGCGCACCGCAATTTCCGAGATGCCGTGGAAGTTGTATATGATTTCGACCACAAACACGCCGGTCAGGAGCGAAGCGGCCGACAGCAGACTGCTGGTGAGGGCCGGCGCGATGGCATTGCGCAGGGTATGCCGCCAGACGATCCTGCGTTCCGGGATACCACGTGCTTTGGCCGCCACGACGTACTCTTTCTGCATTTCTTCGATCATGGTGGCGCGGGTCACCCTGCCGAGGGTAGCCCAATGGGCGATCGCCAGGGTAAAGACCGGCAGAACCAGGTGGCGCAGGGCATCCAGGCTGACGTCCGGGCGGCCGTTGAGCAGGCCGTCGATGGTCAGTAAGCCGGTGTACTGCCTGAATTCAGGCGATTTCACCACGAACCCGATCGAGATGCTGGTTCTTTCCGGCCCGAACCAGTAAAGACCAACATAAAATATGGCCAGCAAAAACAATGCCAAAATAAACGGCGGCAGCGAGGTGGCGATGAAGGCTGTAATCCGAAAACGGTGATCAGGTGCTCTATTTTGCCTCGAACCAGCCACCACGCCGCTGATCAGCCCCAGGGGGATGAATACTAAAATCGAATACAGGGTCAGTTCAGCAGTTGCCGGTGTACGTTTCAGGATGCCGGTGAGCACGTCTTCCTGCAGGGTCGGGCTGTAGCCCCAGTTACCCTGGACGAGATTGGTCAGCCAGTAATAATATTGGACAGGGTAGGGGGCGTCCAGCGGTAGCGGATGATGATCTGGTCGATCAGTTTCTGATATTGTTCTTCCGTCATTCGGCTGGGTAGATTTTTTGGTAAATAGAGCGTTGCCCGAGTGTCTGCCGGCGTTATCATCACGGTTGCGTACAATACGGCGGTGATGACCAGTAAGGTAATCGGAATGGACAGAGCGCGGTTCAAGATGTAGCGGAGCAAGGGCGGCATATAACTCTCCACAGGGCGTCAGGCTGGCAATGGTCATAAATTCTACTACACAAACGCACCTAAAGTTCAGGCTAAAAAGGCAGATTGTTGCAATATTCACATTTTATAAAACCCTGAGCGACCTATCGGTAAGCCTGAGTGAATGTAGTGTTTGATTGGGGCCGACACCGCTCCAAGCGGACATTACGGTCCATTTTCTACAACATCTGAACGCCCCTTGTGGATGGACAAGGCACCTGTTCACCCATATAATTTGATCTTATGGAACTATCAGAATTAACGACCGCGATGCATGAATTTGTCCGGGCGAAAGGCTGGTACGAGGCGGACAGCCTGCGCCCTCAAACCTTGCGAAATCTGGCGATTTCACTGAACCTCGAGGCGGCTGAGGTGCTTGAGCACTTTCAATGGAAGGACCGGCTTGAGAACCCGCTGGCGTTGGCCGATGAGCTGGCAGATGTGGCCTTGTATTTGATGCAGATCGCCAGCCTGGCTGAAATCGACCTGGAGCAGGCCATCCTCAACAAACTCGAACATAATTACAACCGCAATTGGGACCAGGGAGAATGAAAAAGATAACAGTTTTTGGCGGCTCTAAGCCAAGACCTGGGCAGCCGGCTTACGAACAGGCTGAATGCCTGGGAGAGGCGCTGGGGCAGGCAGGCTACGAAGTACTGACCGGGGGATATATCGGCACGATGGAAGCGGTTTCGAAAGGCGCGGCGGAAGCCGGCGCCCACGTGATTGGCGTGACTTGCGATCAGATTGAGGCCTGGCGTCCAGTTGATCCAAACCCCTGGGTGGCGGAGGAATGGCGATTTACCACCCTGCGAGACCGTCTGCTGGCGCTGATCGATCGCTGCGACGCTGCGCTGGCGCTGCCGGGCGGCGCCGGGACTCTGACGGAGATTGCGATGATGTGGAACCAGCTTTTGACGGAAGCCATCCCGGCTCGGCCATTGATCCTCATTGGCCCGGCCTGGCAATCGGTCTTTGACAGCTTTTTTAGCCAACTGGGCGATTATGTCACGGCAGATCAGCGTACCTGGCTGCATTTTGCCGGGGATGAAAACGAAGCGGTCCGGCTGCTGCAAGAATGGTCTGGCAGCTGACTGTGTACCTGGGACAAAAGAAGCGGAGCCTGGTGTGCCGGCAATTCGCCCTGAAGTTTTAAAGCAGCAATCGGCGTTTCTGGCTGAGTCCTTCGACCAGCCAGAAGCCTATTTGCGCAGTTTACACCACCTGCTGGAGCAGTATGCCAACCGCGCCTACCGGCCGGGTCAGACCGGCAAGCCCAAGCCGCTGCTGGAAGCTTACGACGTACCGCTGCCCGTGCTGCGGCAGCTGTTGCTCGATCTGGGGCTAAAAGCCCAGCGAGAGCCGGAAAAGGCCCTGGCGTTGAGCCGGGACCTTTGGGAAGCCGGCTATCTCGAGACCCGTCTGCTGGCGGCCGGCCTGTTAGGCAAAATTTCCTCCCAGCCCGAGCGAATCCTGAACCAACTCAAGCTTTTCCTGGAAACCGCGATGAACGACCGGGTGATCACCGCCTTGCTCGATCAAGGTCTGGCCTGGCTGCGAAAAACCCAACCCGATACGATCATCGAACAGGCGAAGGCCTGGCTGAACAGCCGGGATGAATACGAACAGATCCTGGGTTTGCGGGTTCTGATCCCGTTGATTGCCGAACCGGCTTACGAGAACTTGCCGCTCGTGTTCAAATTGCTGGCTCCTTTCACCTGTGAGGCTACGGCAGCTTTGCGCCCCGATCTGGTCGATGTGGTCGCAGCGCTGGCCCGGCGCTCACCGCGTGAAACTGCTTTTTTCTTGCAGGAAAGCCTGGTATTGAGCAGCTGCACAACCACTGCCTGGCTGGCCCGCCAGGTTCTGCCTGCCTTTCCGGTTGAGGTGCGGAATAGTTTGAGGGAGCGCCTGCGGCAGTAATGGGTTTTGTGCAAACAAGATTTGAAATACACTCAGAACTAAATTTCTCATTTTTGGATGTAGTCAATCAAAGCCCAGTAGTCCTGACATATCATCGTCCCTTACTCGTGGAAGTGGGGCGAAATGAAGTGTTTACGGTGGCTGTGCCACCGTAAACACTTCATTTCGGCATATTTCCTATTGCTCAGGTGTCGGAAGGGCGTGGAGAACTTGCAAAAATGAGTTCACCAATAAACTCCGAAGGATAAAGTCCCCTCTTTGTTGACACCTTGCCGCTGAATGTGCTCTTTGGTATAATCCCTGCACGTTGACTAGACCGGCTGGCGGTCGGGCAGGGATGCCCAGCTTCTAGCCCGGAGACCTGCTAGTCCAAATTATTATCCAAGGAGCGCAGATGTCATGGCTTTAGATAAAGAGACCAAAAATAAACTTATAGAAGAATTTTCGCGTCACGATGGCGACACAGGTTCACCGGAAGTTCAAATTGCCCTGTTAACAACCCGCATTCAGCAACTGACCGATCATCTCCGGATTAATTCCCACGATAAATCCTCCCGGCGCGGTTTGCTGAAGCTGGTAGGGCAGCGCCGCCGCTTACTGGCTTATGTGCGCCGGAAAGATTTCCAGCGTTACATGGCCCTGACGGAACAACTCAGCATCCGCCGAAAATAGAAGCAACGATCGGGCGAGCAGATGGGTTACAGGTCTCCATCTGCTCGCCTTCTTTTTTGGCCAGATATTCGGAAAACGGGCTGGAAAGCCGGCATTCAACGGCGGGTACCACAGCACTTAACCGTCGTATCCGATCGTTCACGCTTCTCTTGCCAATTTCCCTCGGTGCTTCGCACCTGGGACGGGGAAGATAAACACAAAAATCAGGGCTCACCGGGGCAATTTGCCCCGGCGAGCCCTGATTTTTTCTCTGACTCACACCCCCAAATCTGGGGTAGCACCACAGGAATTCTCAATGAGCGTTAAAAAAACCTATGTAAAATTGGCAACTATCGGTTACAATGGTATGTCGGGCACTCGCCCGGCGACCTATCAGGGTGGTAACGATCTGGTAAAGTTTGTCTCACCCGGGTTCGTCCATCAATCAATCTTTTTTAGTTTCGCCTGCCGGTTGGGTATTGAAAGGCGGAGATAATTCGAACTATGGATTGTCCGCGGCTTTCAGTTCCTGACCAGGTGGGCCATCATGGAGTAAAAAATGGAACCACAAGTACGTCAATTCACCGCTACGGTTGGTGATAAAACTTTTACATTTGAAACTGGCAAACTGGCCGGCCAGGCCGGTGGGGCTGTCACCGTACAGGTGGGCGGCACCCTGGTGTTTGCCTCCGCCACAATGAGCTCGGATGTCCGCCCCGGGATCGACTTCTTCCCGCTGACGGTGGATTATGAAGAGCGCATGTACGCCGGTGGGCGCATCCCGGGTTCGTTTTTCCGCCGGGAAGGACGCCCCACGGAGGAGGCGATCCTGACCGCTCGTCTGACCGACCGCCCACTGCGCCCGCTTTTCCCGAAAGACCTGCGCAATGATGTTCAGGTTATCCTGTATTCGTTCTCGGTTGATGGGGAAAACCCGATCGATGTACCGGGCATCAACGCCGCCTCGGCGGCCCTGATGATCTCCGACATCCCCTGGGGTGGACCTATCGCCGCCGTGCGGGTCGGCCGGGTCAATGGCGAATTCGTCCTCAATCCGACCTATGAAGTCCAGGAAGATTCCGATCTGGATCTGCGCATGGCCGGCACCCGCGACGCCGTCCTGATGGTGGAATGCGGCGCTGACGGCGTTCCCGAAGACGTCATGCTGGCAGCCCTGGAGTTTGGCCAGAACGCCATTCAACCCCTGATCGATCTTCAGGAACAGATGGCGGCTGAAGTTGGCAAGACCAAGCGCGCTTACACTCCTTTTGGCGTCGACCAGGTTTTGAAAGAAACCGTGGCTCAGAAAGTGGATGCCCGTCTGAACGAGCTGTTCGATCAGCCGTACGAAAAAGCCGAGCGCTATGGGGCGATCGACCAGATCCGGGATGAATTGGTGGCTGAATACACCCAGGAGGATGAATCACTGGCCCGCGATGTGAGCCAGGCTTATGAGTCAGCCTTAAAGAACGTTGTGCGCCAGCGAATCCTGGAGCGCGGTGTCCGCCCCGATGGCCGTGGCTTGCGGGATATCCGTCCCATCTGGTGCGAGGTCGATTTCAGCCCGCGCGCCCATGGCTCTGGCCTGTTCACCCGGGGCGAGACCCAGGTCCTGACCCTGGCGACCCTGGGGACTCCCCGCGAAGCCCAGGAGCTGGATAACCTGACACCTTCAGATTCGAAACGCTATATCCACCACTACAATTTCCCGCCCTTCTCGGTGGGTGAAACCCGCCCGCTGCGCGGCGCCTCCCGCCGTGATATCGGGCATGGGGCCCTGGCAGAACGCGCCCTGCGCCCGGTCATCCCAGCTGAGCAGGAATTCCCCTATACTTTGCGGCTGGTCTCGGAAGTGCTCGCCTCAAACGGGTCGTCTTCAATGGCTTCGGTCTGCGGTTCGACCCTGGCCCTGATGGACACCGGCGTGCCGATCAAGGCCCCGGTGGCCGGTGTGGCCATGGGCCTGATTAAAGAAGGCGATCGCTACGCCATCATGACCGATATCCTCGGCATGGAAGACCATCTGGGTGATATGGACTTCAAAGTGGCCGGCACCCGGGAGGGCATCAATGCCTTGCAGATGGATATCAAGATTCGCGGCATCACCCCGGAGATCATGGCGGAAGCGATGGAACAGGCCCGGGTTGGCCGGTTGTTCATCCTGGATAAAATGCTGGCAGTCATACCGGAGCCACGTCCAGATTTGAAATCGCACGCGCCGCGCATTATCGTGGTCCAGATCCCGGTCGACAAGATTGGGGCTGTGATCGGCCCAGGCGGCAAGACCATCCGCAGCATTCAGGAGGAGACCGGGGCCAAGATCGACATTAATGAAGATGGTTCGGTCTTTATCGCCACCAGCGATGGCGATAGCGCCCGCATGGCCCGCGAGCGGGTCGAAGCGCTGACCGATTCGGCCGTCATCGGCCGGATTTATACCGGCAAGGTAGTCCGGGTGACGGATTTTGGCGCCTTCGTCGAGATCCTGCCCAACACCGACGGCCTGGTCCATATCTCGCAGCTTGACAGCCAGCGGGTAGAGAATGTGGAAGATGTTGTCCGTCTGGGTGATGAAATCACCGTGATGGTGACCGATATCGACGCCCAGGGCAAGATCCGCCTCTCCCGGCAGGCTGTTTTGGAAGGCTGGACGGCGGAAGAAGCCCAGGAGCGTGACCGGCCGCGTGGCGGTCGTTCTGGTGGGCGGTCCGGCGGAGGCCGGGGCAGCGATCGACGCTCCAGCGGTAATCGCGGCCGGCGGAATTAAGTATTTGCACCGGTAATCCGTTTGCGAAAGCTATAGCAGCGTTGACGCTCCAGTGGCAATCGCGGCAGGCGGAATTAAGTATTCGAAGCAGTAATCCGTTTGAATCAAGGCGGCGTCTGATAAGGGCGCCGCTTTTGTTTTAACGCGTTTCGCTTTTCATGAATGGGTTGGCAGCTGCAGAGCAACCTGAAATCCCAGCGGACGATACTGCACAGCTTTCCTTTCAGGCTTTATTGGCGGGAAGACAATCGACTTTGTTAAAGACGCGACGGTATCTGCGGGATACTGTATCTTTTATACATGTACATCCCGCTGATATAGAAGGATATGGCAAAATAAGGCGTCAGCGTGGGCGTTCGCCCACGCTGACGCCTTATTTTGCCAGAATCTCCTGTTTTTTCATGAGAAAAGGATACCGTATCATCTGCGGACACTGTTTCCAGAAAAGCTAAAGAGGCGGATATAATATACGTAGGTAGAGGGATAATTTTCACGAACAGATGGGTAAGGCTGGCGCGAATTGATTATTTAGTCGCTGCCGGAGCTCCCGTTCGGTATCAGGAGTGTTAAAACTTCAGGAGGTGCGCCATGACAGGGGAACAGACCGTACTCCAGGCCAAGCGTCTGGGCGTCTTTACCTGCCAGGAAACGACTTTGCTGGGCGAGGCCGTGCGCCAGATGGTTGCGGAGGATATCAGTGCGCTGGTAGTGGTTGATCTGAGTGGCAGCCTGACCGGGATTCTTACCCGCTTCGATTTGCTGCGGGCGCTGGTGGATCACGCTAACTGGGCTGACCAGCCAGTTGCCGCTTACATGGCCCGCGAAGTTGTGACCGTCAGCCAGCACACCACCTTGCTGGAAGTCGCTGAAATCCTGTTGCAAAGACATATTCACAGGGTGGTGGTCACCCGGAACGAGGATGGCAAACAGGCGCCTGTGGCGGTAGTATCGGCGGCGGACCTGGTCTACCACATGTCTCGTTGAAGATTTGGACAAGGTCTCAGTAAAAATGGCTTTGAATATTGGGGAACTCTTCAACCGTGACCTCGATAAAGTGGTTGCTTAAGTCTATCCGGAAATCCTGCCCTGGCGTTTACAGATGGTTGAAACCTTTTTTTGAGGAGGAGGCAAGCAATGACAAGCAATAAAATGGGAATCGCCAGTAAATACGATCTTGACCAGCATGGGCTCCGCAATCTCAACATGGTCTACTGGACTTTGCCCACCCCGGCCCTGATCGAACGGATCGTCACCCGCCGGGAAGGCGCGCTGGCGCACGAAGGGGCCGTCGTGGTGCGGACCGGCAGCCACACGGGCCGGGCTCCCAATGATAAATTTATCGTGCAGGAAGGTGAAGCCGCCCGGCTGGTCTCATGGGGAAAAATCAACCGTCCCATTGACCCCCAGAAATTCGAACGAATCTATATCCGCATGACGGCCTATTTCCAGGGCCGGGATGTATTCGTCCAGGATACAACTGCAGCTGCTCATCCGGATTATCGCATGCCGATCCGGATCATTACCGAAACCGCCTGGCATAGTCTGTTTGCTCGCAACCTGTTCATCCGCCGCAAATTCGAAGAGTTGCCGGAGCATGTGCCCCAATTTACGGTGATGCATGCGCCCGGTTTCAAGGCCATACCCGAAGAAGACGGCACCAATTCGGAAGTGTTTGTGATCCTGAACCTGGACCGCCGATTGATCCTGATCGGCGGCACCAGTTACGCCGGTGAAATCAAGAAGTCGATTTTTTCGGTTTTGAACTATTTGCTGCCGCCCCAGGGCGTTCTCTCGATGCACTGCTCGGCCAATGTCGGCGCTAAGGGTGATACAGCCCTGTTCTTTGGCCTCTCAGGGACGGGTAAAACCACCCTGTCTTCCGACCCGGGTCGCTCTCTGATTGGCGACGATGAACATGGCTGGGGCGATGATGGGGTCTTCAACTTCGAAGGCGGCTGCTATGCCAAAGTCATCCGATTGCGGGAGGAACTTGAACCCATGATCTGGGAGGCCACCCGTCATTTCGGGGCCGTGCTGGAAAACGTGACCATGGATTCTCATAACCGCCGCCTGGATTTCGATGACGCCAGCCTGACAGAAAATACCCGGGCTGCGTATCCCATCGGCTTCCTGGACAATATCGTCTCCTCCGGACGAGGCGGGCATCCCGAAAACGTCTTCTTCCTGACTGCGGATGCCTTTGGGGTCATGCCGCCCATCGCGCGCCTGACGCCTGAGCAGGCCATGTATTATTTCCTTTCAGGCTACACTTCCAAGCTGGCAGGCACTGAAAAAGGCCTGGGATCCGAACCCCAGGCAACCTTCTCGGCCTGTTTTGGGGCCCCGTTCCTGCCGCTGGATCCCAGCGTGTACGCCCGGTTGTTGGGCGAGAAGCTGGCCAAACATGGCTCCAATATCTGGTTGATCAACACCGGTTGGACCGGCGGCCCTTACGGAGTGGGCGAGCGCATGCGCCTGCCTTACACTCGGGCGATGGTCAGCGCTGCGCTGGATGGCGCGCTCGACCAGGTCACGATGGTCACCGACCCATATTTCGGGGTGGAGCTACCCTCGCAAGTGCCCGGCGTCCCGGCAGATATCCTGCAGCCGGTCAAGACCTGGCAGGATAAAGCGGCCTACGAAAGCCAGGTTCGGGCGTTGGTAGCCCGCTTCCGTGAGAATTTCAAGCAGTTCGAAAGCGAGGTTTCAGCGGACGTGATCGCGGCCGGCCCACAAGGCTGATCGTGCGGGGATCGGCCGGCTCGGGACTGTCTCCCGGCAAGCCGTCCATGCAGAAGTGTAATTGTGCGTTCTGTGCGGTTTCGCCGCACAGAACGCAGCATCAAGTTGTGTGAAAATACCACTATCACCGACGATAACAAAAGGAGAAAATGAATGAAATCGGATTTCATCTGGATGGATGGCGAGCTTGTACCCTACGAACAGGCTACCGTGCACTTCATAACGCCGACCCTGCATTATGGGATGGGCGTATTCGAAGGGATTCGCTGCTATGCCACGCCCCAGGGACCAGCTGTTTTCCGCTTGAAAGACCATCTGGTTCGATTTCTCGAATCGATCCATATTCTGGGCCTGCGTGATTTTCCCTATGACGTGGAGACCCTGCGCCAGGCCGTCCATGCCACTATTCGCAAGAATGGCTTCGAAGAATGCTATATCCGCCCGCTGATGTATCTGGAAGGACCAATGGGCCTCAATATGGACAATTCCCGGCCTCGGGTCGGGATTGCCGCCTGGGAGTGGGGCCCCTATCTGGGGGAGGCGGCCCGCGAGACCGGCATCCATTTGATGGTCTCTTCATTCACCCGCTTGCATCCCAATATCAATATGACCAAATCGAAAGTCGCCGGCAATTATGTTAACTCCATGCTGGTAAAAACCCTGGCCTTGCGGTCTGGCTTTGATGAAGCCGTCATCCTGGATCACCAGGGCTACGTGGCGGAATGTACTGGCGAAAATATATTTATCGTCCGCAAAGGGGTCATTTATACGCCGCCGACCGCCAGCGTGCTGGAAGGCATCACCCGGGATACGATTTTCACCCTGGCAAAGGAGCTTGGCTATCCAGTCAAAGAAGCCAATCTGACGCGCGACCAGCTCTACATCGCCGACGAGGTCTTCATCAGCGGAACGGCGGCCGAGGTGGTTGCGGTCCGGATGATCGATTTCCGCCAGATAGGCGCTGGGAAGCCGGGTCCGGTTACCGGTAAGCTGCAAGCTGCTTTCCATGCCGACCTGCACGGGGAGGGGGCCCATGCGACGGAATGGTTGGATTACGTGACTTAGCTGTATCTTTGGGAAGCCTGTGGCTGAGGCTATATGTAGGGGGAATTTCGGGCTTTGCCCGAAAATTCCCCCCACATCTTCTGCCCACCACAGAGATTCCCCGGAAGAGCCGCTTAGCCTCATATTTGTTTTGCAGTATACTTAAGCCAGGCGTTGGGGACTGAGTCTCGGTATGACCGAGCCAGCGTCCCAAAAACCAGCCCCTGATTGGGGGTTGTCCTTGCTGGGAATTGGCACCGGCATCTAGAATTTCAAGGATATTAACACAGTTCTAATGAAACTTTTGGTCATTTAAAGCATCTATATAATAGCAAGACTGCATGAAGCCAGCCGGATAGGAACCTGAAGCGAACTGGATACGGTCCGGTGTGGAACGATACTCGGATCCCTTTAAAACTGAACTGGTCGTCAGTCCCAGGTTCCATCCCTGCTTCAGATTAACTTATGTTTTGGTATCTACTCAGGCATGGGTACGATATATTTGGCGAAACGGGTGTGCGTGGGGGCGTACGCCCCCACGCACACCCGTTTCGCCAAAAGTTCCAAAACCAGGTTGAGTAGTAACTGTTTTTGTTAATCCAAACAACTTAAAGGAGAAGATCTATGAGCGAAAACGATATCAACATCCAACCTCTCGGTTCACGCGTACTGGTTCGTCCGGATACGGATGCCGAATCTCGCACAACCAGCGGTCTTTACATCCCTGAAACGGCTAAAGAAAAACCCCAAACCGGCATTGTGATCGCGATCGGGGACGATGACGAAGATATCAAAGTCGAAGTCGGTCAAAAAGTTCTGTTCCCGAAATACACCGGGACGGAAATCAAATTGGAAGGTGTTGAACACCTGATTATGGATGCGGATGACATCCTGGCAATCATCAAAAATTGAGGCAAATCAATGGATTTCAATCTGACGAATTTTTCCAGCAGTACTCCTGCGAACGGTGAAAAGCACGTCAAAGTGCTGGTCATTGGCTCGGGGCCTGCCGGTCTGGCGGCTGCTCTGTATGCAGCTCGGGCCGACTTGAACCCGGTTGTCCTGGCCGGCATGGAGCTGGGCGGTCAGGTTTCCCTGACCTACACGGTCGAAAATTATCCCGGTTTCCCGGAAGGTGTGGGCGGACCTGAGCTGGTTGAGCTGTTCCAGAAGCAGGCAGAGCGTTTTGGGGCGGTGGTTGAATTTGATTCGGCCACCGATGTAGACCTGTCGCAGCGGCCTTTCCGGGTACAAACCTACAGCACCACCTACCTGGCCGACGCCGTGATCATTTCCACCGGAGCGACCCCGCGCCACCTGAATATCCCCGGTGAGACCGAATTGACCGGACGAGGCGTTTCCTATTGCGCCACCTGCGATGGCTGGTTCTTCAAGGACAAAGATGTCATCGTGGTCGGCGGCGGGGATAGCGCTCTGGAAGAAGGTATTTTCCTGACACGCTATGCCAACTCGGTTACGATCGTTCACCGCCGGGATGAGTTGCGTGCCGGCGCGGTTCTGGAGAAACGTGCGAAGGAAAATCCGAAGATTAAATTCTTATGGAATTCGATCGTCACCAAGGTGGAAGGTGACGATGCGGTTCAGAGCGTGCGCATCCAGAATGTCCTGACAGGTGAAGAAACCCAACAGCCGGTCGATGGCGTATTCATCTTCATCGGCCACACGCCGAACACACAGTTATTTAGTGGGCAGCTGGACATGGATCCAGCCGGTTACCTTGTGACCGATAAATACATGCGAACCAGTGTCGAAGGTGTATTCGCCGGTGGAGAAGCGGCTGATCCGCATTTCCGGCAGGTGATCACCTCGGCCGGGATGGGGGCAGCGGCCGCCATGGAGGCTAACCACTTTCTGGATGAAATGGAAGGCCAGCAGGCTGAGACCGTCCTTGACGAAATCGAGGCAGAATAAAATCAGGTATAACACAAAGGCCCTCAGGCACGTTCAGTGCTCGAGGGCCTTCTTATGCTGAGTGGTGAGAACGAGGTGGCAGGTGATTACCCGCTCCACACCTTAAAAATCGGGGTAATTCTTTGAAAGTGACGTTGTTGCATTAGCGGCAAACTATCAAACAAAAACTATCCATACAAAATCCTACTTTTCCAGGAGGAAAGCAGATGACAAGTAAAGTTTCTATTATTGGCGCCGGTATGACAGGCTCGACCGCAGCCCATTGGATCGCTGAGCGCGAGATTGCTGACCTGGTTCTGGTCGATGTGGTCGAAGGTATGCCGCAAGGCAAAGCCCTCGACCTGCAAGAGGCTCTACCCGTGATCGGCAAGGATATCACCGTCACCGGCACGAATGACTACAAAGACACCGCCGGTTCGGATATCATCGTCATTACCGCCGGACTGCCCCGCAAACCGGGTATGAGCCGCGATGATCTTTTATTTGCCAACACCGATATCGTTAAAAAAGCGACCGAGGAGACGATTAAACATTCACCGGACGCGATCTACATTGTGCTCACCAACCCGCTGGACGTGATGGCTTATGTCACTTTGAAGACCGCCGGGATTGAATCCCACCGGGTCATCGGCCAGGCGGGCGTCCTGGACTCAGCCCGGATGCGGGCGTTCGTGGCTATGGAGCTGGGGGTCAGCGTTGAGAATATCCACTGTTACGTGTTAGGGGGGCACGGGGATAATATGGTCCCGCTGACCAGAGCTTCCAATGTGGCCGGCATCCCCCTGGAAGAGATCTTGCCGGCCGACCGGCTGGAAGCGATTGTCAACCGGACGCGCAAAGGCGGCGGGGAAATCGTGAGTTTGCTAAAAACCGGCTCAGCCTACTACGCCCCGGCTGTCGCGATCGCCCAGATGGTGGAAGCTATTTTGAAAGATAAAAACCTGATCGTGCCGGCAGCGGCTTATCTGACCGGCCAGTATGGATTGAACGACATCTTCTTCGGCGTCCCGGTCCAATTGGGTCGTAAAGGGGCTGAGAAGATCCTGGAATATTCCTTGAGCGAGCAGGAAAAAGCCGCCCTGCAAAAATCCGCCCAGGGCGTTATGGAAAATGTTGCCAAGCTGAAACTGTAAGTGTTGAAACCACCTGGGGCTCAGTCTAATAAGATCGAATCCCAGTGACCGGCACTACGAACAACCATTATCACCGGAGGAAACAATGATCCTAAAAGATAAAATCGCGTCCCAACTGCCTGCCTGGCAGGATCGGGTTCGCAAATTGGTTAAAGAACATGGAGATGTTAAAGTTGGGGATGTTACCGTGGCCCAGGTTTATGGGGGTATGCGCTCGGTCAAGGCCCTGGTGACTGATATCTCTTCGGTGGACCCGAACGAAGGTATTCGCCTGCGCGGTTACACCATTCCCGAGTTGTTGAAGGCGCTGCCCAAACCCAGCGGCGGTGAAGTCCCGATGGCCGGCGGTTTGTATTATCTGCTGTTGACTGGCGAGATCCCGACCCAGGCCCAGGCCCAGGAAGTTGAAGATGAATGGAAAGCCCGCAGCGCGGTCCCGGCGCACGTTTTCCAGGTCCTGGATGCCATGCCATCCGGCGCCCACGCCATGACGCTGTTCTCGATGGCGATCCTGGCTTTGCAAGGCCAATCGGTCTTCACCAAGCAATACGATGAGGGCATGCGCAAAGAGGATTACTGGGAGCCGACCCTGGAAGACAGCCTGAACCTGACGGCCAAACTCCCCACGATTGCGGCCTACATCCATCACATGCGCACCGAGAAGCGCCTGGTGGCCCCCGATCCAAACCTGGATTGGAGCGCTAATTTCGCTCACATGATGGGCATCGACCGGCCCGATTTCCGCGAGCTGGCCCGGCTGTATTTCCTGATCCATTCCGACCACGAGAGCGGCAATGTCAGCGCCCACGCCACCCACCTGGTGGGCTCGGCCCTGTCGGACGTCTATTACGCGACTTCGGCGGCGATGGACGGCCTGGCAGGCCCGCTGCACGGCCGCGCCAACCAGGAGAGCCTGCGCTGGTTAGAAGAAGCTTACGAGAAGTTCCAGGGCGTCCCCAGCAAAGAGGACCTGGAGAAATACGCCTGGGAAACCCTGAACTCAGGCCAGGTCATCCCCGGCTACGGGCACGCGGTGCTGCGCAAGACCGACCCCCGCTATGCGGCCCTGCATGAGTTCGGCAAGAAGCACATGGCGGACGACGAACTGTTCCGGCTGGCAGATTTGATGTACGATGTTATCCCAGGCGTCTTGCGTGAACAGGGCAAGGCCAAGAATCCCTGGCCGAACGTCGATGCAATCAGCGGCACTTTACTGCACCATTACGGCGTTCACGATTGCGTTGGCGGCACCTGCGGTTTCTACACGGTCATGTTCGGCGTCAGCCGGATTTTAGGCGTCTCGGCCAATATGGTCTGGGCACGGGCCTTAGGCCAACCACTCGAGCGGCCGAAATCACTGACCACCCCCATGCTTGAAGAGATCGTGGCCAACGCTGGCTAATTTTCAACCATTCACCCTTGTGTCAAAAAAGGTGTCAGCGTGGGCGTTCGCCCTCGCTGACACCTTTTTTATCTTTACCTCTGGGGGTCTGAGAGAAGGGTACAGTACCTTCATGCGGGCGCACGAAATGTTGGTAGTTCGGTGTTCGATTTGTGCGGCTGAGGCCGCACAAATCGAACACCGAAAATAATTTCCTACAACAGTTTTATGCAACCCCATCATGACACCAGAGCCAGAAGAGCCCCGTAATCGTTTATACTTAGGAAAATTTAGGCGAGATTGCAAGGGAAAGGAAACATGACAACTTAACCTGTGAGCAATCAAATCGGCATCCTGGTTGGCGGAGGGCCGGCGCCGGGGATCAACGGAGTGATCTACGCAGCGACGATTAAAGCTCGCAAGCATAACCGGGACGTGGTCGGGATTTATGACGGTTTCTCCCATCTCTTGGAGGGCAACGTGGTGGGGATCCCCCTTTTCCCCGAGACCGTCGCCTATATCCATCAAGAGGGCGGGTCGATCCTGCATACCTCCCGGGCTAACCCAACCAAATCAATTGAAGCGATGCAAAATTGCGTGTCAGCGTTGGTAGAGGCCGGGATTACTTCGCTGGTCTCGATCGGGGGCGATGACACTGCCTTCTCGGCTTCGCGCGTGGCCCGTTATGCCCAGGAGACCATGGGCGTACGGTTATGCTCGGTACACGTTCCAAAGACAATCGATAATGACCTGCCACTCCCGGAAGATATCCCTACCTTTGGCTTTGAAACCGCCCGCTCGCTGGGTACTAAGCTGGCAATGAACCTGAAACGGGACGCTGCCACCGGTCAGCACTGGTTCCTGGTGATGACCATGGGACGCAAAGCGGGTCATCTGGCATTAGGAATTGGCAGGAGCGCGGTGGCTACCGTGACTTTGATCCCGGAAGAGTGGCCCGGAAAGCACATTCGCTTGCAGGAAGTGGTCGATATCCTGACAACCTCCATCCTGTTGCGCATTCTTGAGCACAAGCGCTATGGGGTCGCCATCCTGGCTGAAGGGATCCTTGAAAACCTGGCTCACGAAGACCTGGCAGCGTTGGACAACGTCGAGCGGGACGAACACGGCCACATCCGACTGGCTGAAGTCAATTTTCTGGACATTTTGAAGCAAAATCTGGAGCAGGAGTTAGAACAGATCGGCGTGGAGATGCGACTGATCAAGCACGTGTTGGGATACGAGCTGCGCTGCGCCCCTCCGAATGCCTTTGATGTTGAATATACCCGGACCCTGGGTGATGCTGCGATCGACTTCTTACTCCAAGGCGGGACGAACGCCATCATCACCTTGGAGCGTAACCAGATTGTGCCAATCCCATATGATGAGATGATTGATCCTGAGACCGGCCGGACGGAAGTGCGAATGGTCGATACCAACTCATATCGCTATCAGGCAAGCTACAAGGCCATGGCGCGCCTGAAACCGGAACACGCCCAGGATGAGGCTCTGTTCGAGCGCCTGGCGATCCTGACGAATTTGAGCCCACAGCAATTTAAGGATCGATTCGGATATCTGGCGGGCATCACCCCCAGGCCGTTTTAATCGGCGTTGCCCCCGCAGTGCGCAGCACTGCGGGGGCAACCACCACATGCTTCTCTTTCAATCGGGGGTGTTGCTTTGTTTTGGTAGGAAAAGACAGTCAGGGTCTACATTCCCAAAGTATCGCAGTTAACCTTTTTGCCACAAGCCTCTACGGGGTCGGTGTAGCGGCCGGACTGGCGCCGCCGCTGCCGGTCCAGGTGAATACCCGTGGAGCCGAAACAGCCCCGGCGGTTTCCCAGATGGGATTGCCGTCTTCGTCCGTGCCGGTCTGGCGCACGGTCAGCACCCACCAGCGGATCACATGCGGCAGACTGGCGTCCGCCCGGAAGCTGGCCGGGACGATGTATTTGGTATCGGTCACATAGGCGACTTCTTTGCGCCCCTGTCCTTCGGTCACATCTTCGATTGTGACGGCGTAGGCTTCGTTGCTGCGCAGGGTGCCAATCGAGGCCCACTGCAGAGTCACCACTTCGTCGACCAGGCTGAAGGCGGCTCCGTCGGGCGGGAGCAGCAGGTTGACGGCCGGGTAAGGCGGCGGAGGCGTGGGTGTGGAGGTCGGTCCGGGGGTTGGCGCCCGCTCGCAGAGCGGGATGGTCAGCACCTGGCCCAGCCGGACGGTCTGGTTGACCAGCCCGTTGTAATCCTGGATCGCTTGCATCGGTACATTGTAATTGGCGGAGATGCTGCCCAGGGTATCGTTTTCCTGGACAGTATATTCAATCTTGGAGCAGGCGGCTTCGGTGGCTTCCGCCGGGCTGAGCGTGGCAGTCGGCGGCGGGGTGGCCGTGGGAGTAGGCTGCGGGATTTGCAGGGTTTGTCCCTCGAAAATATTGCTGCAGTCCGCTGAGAGCTGCGGATTTTCCAGCACAATGCTCTGGACCGAGACGCCGAAGGCCAGGGCAATCGAAGAGCAGAAATCGCCGGCTTTGACGGTGTAGGTCTGGGGAGTCGGGCTGGGCAGGGCAGTGTTGGTGGGGGTCGGTGTATCCGGGGTCGGTGTGACTGTGGGCGTGGTTGTCAGCGTCACGGTCGGGGTGACAGTTGGTTCGACCACCTGGCCGGTCTGCTGGAGCGCATAGTAGACCAGGACAGCCCCTATGACCAGAAACAGGGCCAGTAAGCCGATCGCGGCCGGCAGGCTGAGGGTGATGGCGGGCATGCGGCTGCCCTGAACCGCCTTCTCTGAGCGAGCCGCGCCTTCGCTGCTGGTCAAATCAGTGCCGCAGACCAGGCAGCGGGTCGCATCTTCACTGACACGGGTGCCGCAGGTCGGGCAAATTTTGGTTGGTTTAGATGGTTTTTCAGATGTCATAAGCCTTTATATCCTGAGTAACCCGGCAATGTCGCCTTAGAATAACTCCTTTTCAACAACGATTATGTGCACCCCATTGCCAGGGTAAGCATGCCCTTTATGGAGCAATGCCTCCGGGATTATACCAGCCTTTGCGAAAAGATAAAGACACCGATACGTGGTGAGAGCATGCAAATGTTGTAGAAGAAAAATGTGGTGTTCGGTTTGGGCGGCTTTATCCGCCCAAACCGAACACCACATTCTACACAATTTGAGTGCTCCCGATGTGGTGAAAAACTGCCCGGGTGGCCTCATTCAGAACCTGCTGGCGTGTCCACCTCCCCGATCCGGGTGCCTACCTCTTCACCGGAACAAATTTTCCCCATGATCCCCGGCAGGTCGAAATCAAAAACATGGATCGGCAATCTGTGGTCGCGCGCCAGCAAGATGGCGGATTGGTCAAGGACTCTTAAGTTATCGGCAATCATTTTGTCATAAGAAATTGAGCGGTAGCGCCTGGCGTTTCCATCCTTATTCGGATCGCTGCTATAGATGCCATCGGTATCGTTCTTGGCGGCTATAAACGCCCGGTTTACTCAGCTCGATGATGCTGTTTCAGACCATATTTTACGCCAATCCTGGGTGAAGCTGCCTGGCAAGAGGGTCTTTGGCAATCTCTGAAGTGGTACCTGCATAGTTGCATCTTTGATCCGCAAAGAGGTTAGGCTGTGGCCTGACAGGACTGGGTTAATTCGATAGTGTGGATCCTTTCGAATCGTAATTCAGGGCTGAAATAACCTCAGTCGCCAGGGAATGGATCGATTTTTCACCATTCAGGACCAGATCGGAGTAATTCATGACCTGATTCTGGATCGCCTGATAGATTTGCCGGGGGCCTGTTTGACTGGAATATGCCTGCAGGTATTCATATAAATTATCCATGAATTCTCGGGCCGCATTAATGTCTAAGTTTTCAGTTTGTATGTCCGTTAACCCTCTCATTATTCTCCGTGAAAGGGCTACCTCAAACGGTGTGTTGATATAAACTAAATAATCGATATACTTACCAGTAGTACGCTGCGCTCTTCCGACCAACGTATCAAATAAGATAAATTTCCTGGGTTCAATAATCTGCTGATGAATGGGTGAAATGATCCTTTTTTTGTTTCGTAAATTATCCAGATCGGATGCAAGTTGGGGAGTAGTTATTTGGTTTAAATCCGCTCCTTGCTGGATCCATTTTTCAAGATCCGGTATATCCCAGAAAGGATCCCCGTAATCATCAAAATGGATCACTACGCTGTCCTCCAGCAATTCTGCTAGCTTATGAACTAAGGCTGTTTTTCCGCCCCCGGATGGGGAGCAGATGCCGATAACGATGGGTGTAAATTTTTGTTCCATTTACCAACCTTCTATCAGATTCTTCAGGGAACTCCGCGAGAGCGTCCTGAAGACCCGCAAATCAGAATGGGGCCAGACAGGATCCTCAGGAAAATGGAAGGAATAGATCTGGTCAATCCTTATTTTACGCTATAGCAGGGTATCAGTTGGTTCTTTGATATTGGGTCTCTGGGAAATTCTGTGGAAAGGTCCCAGATTTGGGGGTGTGAGCGTGCATCCGCACGCTCACACCTCCAAATCTGGGGTATCACCACAGGAATTCCTAAAGAGCCTTGATATTTTCTGGAGCCTAAAACAGAGCTTCCCAAACAGCCTATCAGCGCTGATAACAGGATCTTGGGCGCGTGGTATACTGCGTTTATGTCGATTGAGCGTAATTTTAAAGGTGAAGCGTGATCGTCGCTCCGGACCAGCCTTACAGCCTTTATCTCCATATTCCATTCTGCCGCCATCGTTGCGGCTACTGTGATTTTAATACCTACGCCGGGCAGGATGACCTGATCCCGGCCTATGTTGATGCGCTCTGTCGGGAAATCGAGCTCCTGTCGGAGTCGTCGGGACTGCCTTTGCCGGTCCATACCGTTTTCTTCGGCGGTGGCACGCCGTCTCTACTGCCGCCTGCCGGGCTGGAAAAGATCCTGGCGACCCTGGACGCTCACTTCAACCTGCTGGCTGGGGCGGAAATCAGCCTGGAAGCCAATCCCGGCACCCTGACGGCCGGCTATCTGGGCGACCTGGTCCGGCTGGGTGTCAACCGCCTCAGTCTGGGGATGCAGTCCGCCAATCCGGAGGAGCTGCTGTTGCTCGAGCGCCAGCATGCATATCGGGATGTAATCCAGGCGGTGACCTGGGCGCGGCGGGCCGGGCTGGATAATTTCAACCTGGATTTGATCTTCGGGCTGCCCGAACAATCCCTGGAGAGCTGGCAGCGCAGTCTCAATCTGGCGCTCGGGTTATACCCAGCCCATTTCTCCTTGTATGCCCTGACCCTGGAGCACGGCACCCCGCTGTACCATTGGGCTGCGCGCGGCTTGCTGCCCGAGCCGGACCCGGATGTGGCGGCTGACATGTATGAATGGGCCTCCGAGCGCCTGGAAGCGGCCGGCTACCAGCAATATGAAATCTCGAATTGGGCCGCCCGGACTGCTTCCGGCGAACTGCTGGCCTGCCGCCACAACCTGCAGTACTGGCGCAGCCTGCCTTATCTTGGTTTGGGGGCAGGGGCGCATGGCTTTAGCGGTCAGATCCGGACGGTGAACGTGCTTGCTCCGCGGGCCTATATTCAGCGTCTCCAGACGGGCCAGGCATTGTCTTACCCGCGCACGCCTGCCACGGTCAGCGCACAGGCAATCGACCGGGCCGCTGAAATTGGTGAAACCATGATGATGGGTCTGCGCCTGACCCGTGAGGGGGTTTCCCGGGCCGGTTTTGAAGCGCGGTTCCAGGAAAAATTGGACCGCCGCTTTGAAAAAGAAATCGCAGCCCTGCAGCGAGCAGGGCTGTTGGAGTGGAGCGTTGGGCCGGATCCCCGCCTGCGCCTGACCAGGGCCGGCCGGTTGCTGGGCAACCAGGTGTTTATGCAGTTTATCGATTGAAGCGCTGCATCCGAGGCCGGAAGGGGGAGGACCGCTTCGTCACAGCTTACGTTTTAATAGCTGACCGGCCATCTCTCGCAACAGTTCGCCAGCCCGTCCCTGCGGTTGGGCCAGTTCCAGGGCTTCCAGGGCCTGGGCGGTCAGGCGGTTGGCCTGATCCTGCGTATAGTCTTTGGCACCTTCGTTGGTCAGTTGGGCTGCCAGGCTGGGCACCTCCTCGTTGCGAACCGGTCCCTGTGTCCAGCGGCGAGCGAACGCGCCGCCCTGGCTCAAGCCGTACAGCACGGGCAGCGATTTCTTGCCAGTCACCAGGTCGCTCTCGGCTGATTTACCGGTCAGGGCTTCGTCGCCCCACATCCCCAACAGATCGTCCTGGGCCTGGAAAGCCAGTCCCAGATTGCGCCCGAATTTGCGGTAGGCGCGTAAAACCGCATCGTCGGCGCCGGCGATTAATGCCCCAAGCTGGGTGCAGGCGGAGAGCAGCGAGGCGGTTTTTCCCCCGACCATCCGCCAGTAGGATTCTAGACTGAGATCCTTGCGATTTTCATAGGCGATGTCCAGGTACTGCCCCTGGGTCAGCTGCAGACAGGCTTCTTGAACGATCCGGGCAGCCCCCAGGACGATTTCAGGGGAACAGGTTTTTTCCAGTTCGAGCAAGGCCAGATGGGCGGTAGTGAACATGGCATCGCCGGCGTTGATCGCCTGTGGGAGGCCCCAGATCTTCCAGACTGTCAGCCGGCCGCGGCGGATCGGGCTGTTGTCTTCGATATCATCGTGGATCAAAGAGAAGTTGTGGATCAATTCGACGGCTGAGGCGGCTGGCAGAGCGGCCTGCCAGTCTCCGCCGGCGGCAGCCGTAACCAGCAGCACCAGCAGAGGCCGGATGCGCTTGCCCTGGGCAGCCCGGCCAGAGCCCTGTCCTTCCCAGCCCAGATGATAAGCCAGTATGGCCCGGAAATCTTCCAGCCCCGGGCCGTTGGCGCGGGCGATGATCTGCTTGAGATCGTTTTCAATGGCCGCGCGCATCGCAGTGGTTAATGGGTCCAATGTTCGTGTCCTTTTCGCACTATTCTATCCATTGGTTAGTTCAGCTCAGACAAGAGAACGATAGCGTGGCGAAATAGGTGTGCGTGCCGGCGTACGCCAGCACGCACACCTATTTCGCCATAGATTCCAGGTTGGCCGAGTAGCTACAAATTGATAATGAAACCACCGGCGAGAACATTTTTCACTGAAATACCTTTAAATGGCGATCAAGGGCGTGCGCTGCAGCGCCTTGATGTCGCCGGCCCCGCTGGCGAACATGCACACCCGGATCTCGCGTTCCAGTTCTTCGATGGTAGTGATCGTCTCCTCAACGGAATGCACCGCAGCTTTCAGGAAAGGTCCCGCCATGCCGCCCAGGCTGGCGCCCAAAGCGATGCATTTGGCGATATCTACCCCGGTGCGCAGGCCACCAGAAGCAAAAACCAGCAGTTCCGGCGCAGCCCGGCGCACGTTTAAAATCGCATCACTGGTGGGGATGCCCCAGTCGAGAAAGGCAGCTGCCAGGCGAGCCTGGCTGGGGGAGGTGGCCCGGTGCATTTCCACCTGGGACCAGGAAGTCCCGCCGGCTCCGGCCACATCGATCGCAGCCACACCGGCCTCCTTGAGCTGGGCGGCGGTGGTTTTCGAAAATCCCCATCCAACCTCTTTGGCGATCACCGGAACCGGGAGCGCCTGACACACGGCTTCGATCTTCCCCAGCAGCCCTGACCAATGGGTGTCGCCTTCGGGTTGGACTGCTTCCTGCAGGGCGTTCAGGTGCAGGATCAGGGCGTCGGCTTCGATCATGTCCACGGCCCGCTGGCATTCTGCAACTCCGTAAGCATAATTCAATTGGATGGCACCCAGATTGGCAAACAGCAGAATATCCGGGGCTGCCTGGCGCACTTTGAAGCTGGCCGCCAGATCAGGATGTTCGATCGCGGCCCGTTGCGAGCCCACTCCCATGGCAATCCCGGTTGCCTGGGCGGCGGCTGCCAGGGTCTGGTTGATGGCAGCCGCTTCTTCGGTGCCGCCCGTCATCGAAGAGATCAGGATCGGCCGCCTGACCTGCCGGCCGAACAATTCCTGCTGCATGTCCACCCGGTCCAGGTCAAGGTCGGGCAGGGCCTGGTGTTCGAAGCGGTAATGTTCCAGGCCGGTGGTCAGCCCGGATTGGACGTCTTCGTCCAGATTTATCCGGATGTGATCGGATTTTCGAGCGCTGATTGGCGTAACTTTTGTCATGGGGAGGTGTTCCTATTCCTTGAAGCTATCTTACCAGTACGGTATGGGCCTGTCAACAGACTTTGGGTTGGGTCAGGGCCTTCAGAAGCAAGCAAGTGTGGTGTGGGCCAGGCGGCTTCAACCGCCCATCCCGGTCCACATAGCCCCATATGGAGCCGGGCTCGTTCATTCAAGTACTTGACAGATCAACGAGTGAGATTACAATAAGGCCGAGACCAGGCTTAAATAAAACAACTAGAAGGAGGTTCTTCCATGTCTGATACCCTCGAACGTGTTAAAGGAATCATCGTCGAAATGCTCGGTGTTGACGAAGAAAAGGTAACGATGGACGCCCGGTTCCGGGAAGATCTTGAAGCTGATTCGCTCGATCTGGTCGAGTTGATTATGGCTTTTGAGGATGAGTTTGGCGGTGAGATCTCGGATGAAGAAGCCCAGAATATCACCACGGTGGGCGAAGCCGTACGCTATCTGGATGCAGCCTCTTCCAAAGCTGGTTAACCGATTCTTGGATCACCAGCAAGTGCTGCGGGGAGCACTTAAATGTTGTCAATCGCATGACAACGTTTAAGTGCTTCTGCTATTTAAATCAGTTCGTCGAAAAACAGGTGGGATGGCTGGCAAACGCCGGCCACCCTACCTGTTTTTCGACAGAATCACTGTTACACCATCTGATGGCTCAATCTTGCATCAGCGAGGGGATTTCCTCCGGGTGCTTGGCGACTTTCACGCCGGCCGCTTTGAGCGCTTTCACTTTATCTTCGGCCAGGCCCGAGCCGCCTTCTACGATCGCGCCGGCATGCCCCATGCGCTTGCCGGGAGGGGCGGTTTGTCCGGCGATGAAGGAAACCACCGGCTTGGTCATATGATCGGCGATGAATTCGGCCGCCTTTTCCTCGTCGGTTCCGCCAATCTCTCCGATCAGGACAACCTGGTCGGTGCCGGGATCGTCCTCGAACATGCGCAGGCAGTCGATGAAGTTGGTGCCGTTGATCGGGTCCCCGCCGATGCCGACACAGGTGCTGACGCCCCGGTCGACCAGCTTGAGGGCATACAGTACTTCATACGTCAGGGTGCCTGATCGGGAAACCACGCCCACTTTACCGGGAATGGCGATATCGCCGGGGATAATGCCGATCTTGGTCTCGCCCGGAGTCAGCAAGCCGGGGCAGTTGGGGCCGACTAACCGGACATCTTTTTGATCCAGATAATTGCGGACTTTCATCATATCCTGAACGGGAATGCCCTCGGTGATGCACACCACCAGCGGCAGGCCTGCATCGGCGGCTTCAAAGATGGCGTCGGTTGCGAACCTGGCCGGGACGAAAATAATGCTGGCATTGGCGCCGGTGGCTTCGACCGCGATCTTGACCGAATCGAACACCGGGATCTTGCCGCCCAGCACCCATTCACCGCCCTTGCCGGGGGTGACCCCGGCGACGATATGGGTGCCGTATTCGGCCATCTGCTCAGTGTGGAATAAGCCTTCGTTGCCGGTAATCCCTTGCACCAGCAAGCGTGTGTTTTTATCTACCAGGATGCTCATCGCTCAGCCTTCCTTCACAACGGCAACGGCCTTTTGGGCGGCCTCAGCCAGGGTTTCTGCAGTGATCATATCCGCATCCGCCAGCAACTGGCGGCCTTCTTCGGCGTTGGTGCCAACCAGCCGGACAACCATCGGCACCTGGGTCTGGATTTCATCCAGGGCCGCCAGCACGCCCCGGGCAACTTCGTCGCCGCGGGTGATCCCGCCGAAGACGTTGAACAGCACGGCTTTGACGTTCTTGTCCGAGAGGATAATCCGCAGGGCTGCAGCTACTTTTTCGTGTCCGGCGCCGCCGCCGATATCCAGGAAATTGGCCGGCTCGCCGCCAAACAGCTTGATGATGTCCATGGTGGTCATCGCCAGGCCAGCGCCATTAACCATGCAGCCGATGTTGCCATCCAACTTGATGTAAGACAGGCCGTATTTGCGGGCCTCGATCTCCGAAGGGGCTTCCACATCCAGGTCGCGCATCTCGGCCAGGTCGCTGTGGCGAAACAGGGCGTTGTCGTCCAGCACCATTTTACCGTCTACAGCCAGCAAGTTGTTCTCCGAGGTGACGACCAGCGGGTTGATCTCCGCCAGGGTGGCGTCGCTGGCCTGGTACACCTCCCACAGGCCACGGGCGATCTTGCTAAAGGCGCGCCAATGTGCGCGCGGCAGATCGATCCCGGCGGCAATGTCCCGGGCCTGGTAGTCGCGCAGGCCCAGCAGTGGATCGATCAGTTCGCGGACGATCTTCTCGGGCGTGACCCGGGCTACTTCTTCGATCTCGACGCCTCCGGCGGAGGAGGCCATCATGACCGGCTTGCGAGCCGCCCGGTCGTTCGTGATCCCCAGATAGATTTCGCTGTTGATGTTGGCGGCTTCGTCAACCAGTACTTTGCGGACCGGCAGACCCTTGATCTCCATCCCCAGGATCTGGGTCGCCAGGGCTTCGGCTTCTTCCGGGCTTTTTGCCAGCCGGATGCCACCGGCCTTACCGCGCCCCCCGACCAGCACTTGCGATTTAATAACAACGCGGCCACCCAATTCTTCAGCAATTTGCTTTGCTTCCGCTGCGGTAGCCGCTACTCGCCCCTTTGGTATGGGGACGCCGTACTTTGAGAAAAGTGTTTTGGATTGATATTCGTGAAGTTTCATTAAACCTGTATCTCCCCGATTTTTGGGCAGAGCCCGTTTGATTTCGCCCCGATCCGAGCAGATGGGGGTGTTTGAGGTAATACCCGCGCACTCTATTTTTTGCGGTGCAGGCGATCTGATAGGCGTTATTGCTGCGGATAACAGCATGCTGATTATACCACGCAGGCCATTCGCGGGTTCTTTGGGGAATCCTGGCTCATTGGGAAATCCTGTGGTGGTACCCCAAATCTGGGACTTTCCCACAGAGATTCTTCAAGCGCCAATTCTGGCTGTACGACAGCTTTTTGCTTCCCCCAGTCCGTAGAAGTGAGGCAATAATTTCCGTTCGTTGTGACAGCTGTCATACGCCAGTGCTTACATTCGTCACTCGCATTTGGCGGTGTTTGGGTTAAGATATATTCATAAGTTTGAATGTGTTTTTGGCTTTTCGGAACATCTGAGATGACAGCTCCAATGTGTCCAAAGGGCCCTTTTTTAGAAGTTGATATATTCAGGTAGGTGAATATGAGTTTGTCCAGGGAAAAAAATGTTGCCCGGCTTACCGCCGCATTGTTCCGGACGTTAGGCCAGCCGGCCAGGCTGCGCATCCTGCAGGCGATCGGTCCGGGGGAGGCCTGTGTCTGCCACCTGGAGGAGATGCTGGGCCTGCGCCAGGCCTATATATCCCAGCATCTGATGGCTTTGCGCGATCAGGGCCTGGTGACCACTCGCCGGGAAGGTAAATTTGTGTACTACCGGCTCCAGGATCCGGACCTGCTGGATTTGACCAGCAAGGCTGCTCAGCTGGCCGGGGCTAAATACCCCCTGGAGAGCCAGGTCAATCGGAAGGCGGATTGCAGCTGCCCGAGCTGCGCCACGCAAAGTGAAGCATTGATCCAGCTTGATCTGCCGGCAGCCTGACATGCGGCAGCCGGCCGGGTAGCCCAACCTGGCGGGTTTAACATTGGCTCTTTGGGAATTCCTGAGGTTCGCCCATAGAGTTCCCCAGGGACCCTTAACATTTTTGGAGGCATCATGACAGATTATCTTGAAACAACCGTGGATAAATTTATTTTCAGAGTGGCCACAGACCGTCTTTACAATGAAGAAGGCGTCTGGGCCCAAGAAGAAGGCGGGCAGGTACGGATCGGTCTTTCCGATTTCCTGCAGCAGCGCAGCGGCGATGTGGCTTTTGCCGAGGTAAAACCGGAAAGCACCGAATTGAATTTCGGAGAAGAAGTCGCCGTCATCGAGACTATCAAAGTGGATATTGGCCTCTCATCCCCGGTTTCCGGAATTGTTGTCGAAGTCAATCCGGTCATGGAAGATGCTCCGGAAGCTATCAACCAGGACCCGTATGGCGAGGGCTGGCTGGCCGTGATCCAGAGCTTCGGATTGGGAAGCAGATCGTTCCAAACTGCTGGATGCGGAGGCCTATTTCGCTCGCATGAAAGTTGAAGCGGAAAACGAGGTCAAAAAACAATGAATGATTCAGCTTCAGATAAGTCTACTCGCAAGGTGGTGATTGTGCCTTGCAGCGGTATTGGCAAAACCTACGGCACGGTCAGTCGGGAAGCAGCCTACGAAATTACCGAAACGGTGCGGGCGAAAGAAACCCAACTGGTGGCGCTGTCTCTGTTGGTGTTAGGGGATGAGGCAGCCAGGGCGGCCGTGGCGGCCAATCCAACCGTCACGATCGACGGATGTAAGCTGGCCTGCGCTACCAAAATGGTGCAGGAAAGCGGCGGGCGGATCGCCAAGGATTTTGCCGTGCTGGATGTTTACCGGCGCTATCGGCAGTTCAAGCCGAAGGGGATCGCCGAGCTGAATGAAGGCGGGCTGCAGCTTGGCCCAGGCCCTGGCGGCCGAAGCGGCGGAGGTGGTTGATCAGATCCAGGAGGGCCAGGATGGTTGAGCTGCCCAAGAAAAAAGTCGGCATTGTGGCCTGCTCGGGGGAGGAGCTGCCGGAAGGTACCGTGACCCGGCTGGCCGCGCTGCAGGTGCTGGAACAACTGCGGCCTAACGACACCGTTACAATCTGCCTGCCGCTGTTTCTGGCGGGTGGGGAAGGGGACCGGGCGTTTGCGCGCTTTTACCCGACGATTGCCGTCGATGGCTGCGACAAGCGCTGCGCTGCCCGGGCCACCGAAATGTACTCCAACTTGCCGGCCGCCAGCCTGGTGGTCAGCGAGCTGGTGGCGGAAAACGGGCTGGAAGCGCCCCAGGGTTGCCGCAAATTGAACCAGGCGGGCCAGCAAACGGTCGATCTGGCGGCAGCTCGCATGGCAGAGCTGGTCGATGAACTCCTGGGCGTCCGATGGAGCCGCCGGAGCGGGGAGATTATCTCGCCTGAGCAGATTCAGGTCGCCCAAGAGCCCGTACAGGCCGCTGGGGAGCCGGTTCAGGCCACCTGCTCGTGCGGATCGGGCATCCCCGTTCAAACCGTGAGCCTGCAGGGCCAGGAAGTCACCCTGGTCGCCCTACCATTGATATTCGAGCAGCTGCACGCGGCGGGCAAACTGCCTACGGCGGCAGTCGCGGCCGATCTGTTCGAGACTGTCAAGATCTATAACCCGATCCCGAAGGGAGCGGAAGACGTTTACACCCAGGCGCTGTTGGATGAATACCGCGCTTACTGCCGCAAGGAGGCACCGGTTCATGAGTAAAACTGCCATCTATCACACCACTGTGAACTGGAAAGAGGGCCATTGGGGCCACCTGGCGATGGGCAATGGGCCTGAGATGGATTTCTCAGCCCCGCCGGACGCCCAGGGTTATGCCGGCGTGTTCACCCCTGAAGACGCGTTTGTGGCGGCGGCCAACACCTGCATCATGATGATGTTCATCTGGGCGGTCGAGCGCTTCAAGCTGGACCTGATCTCTTACGAGTGCCGGGCGGAAGGCACCAAGCTGATCGAGCTGGATCGCACCGAGACATTCACCCACCTGCGCCTGTGGCCGCACATCCAGGTGGCGGCCAACGGCGATGACCCAGCCCGGATCGAAGCGCGGGTTCGCCGGGCGCTGCAATCCGCTCAGAAATACAGCCTGGTGGCAAATTCGATTAAATCCGAAGTGATCATCGAACCGACGATTGACATCCTGGTAAGCGACCACGTTATGTCAGACACCGCCGCCAGAGATGGCAATAGCAACGGGATGCCCGCTCAATCGTGATAACTGGGTGAGGAATTCCTGGCTCTATTCTAAATATCTGATGAGAGAACCAAATAAATACAATCTAATCCAACACAGGAGGCGAACATGTTGACCATCAAAATTTTAGGACCCGGATGTGACAACTGCAAAAAGGTGGAGGCGGTTGCCCGCCAGGCGGCTGCCAATATGAGCGTAACAGCCAACTTCGTCAAAGTGACCGACTGGGCTGAGATCAAGCAGTACCCGATCCTGTCCACCCCCGGCCTGGTGATCGACGAAAAACTGGTCTGCGGCGGGCGCATCCCAGACGAGGCGGAAGTCAGCAGCTGGCTGGCCGATGCCATGCTGGCTTGAAAGCGACCGATCTACAGATGAATTCAACCAATTACCTGGCATTAAGGGCCCACCTGGATGAACGCCTGGCCCAATTAGGCCATGAACTTCCCGGACCGATGGCCGGTTTTGCCCGCCTGCACCGCAAAGGGGTGGAAGACGGGGCTCTCAGCCGGAAAGTCAAGGAAATGATGGCCCTGGCGATCAGCATTGTGGTTGGCTGCGAAGGCTGCATCGCCTACCACGTGCAGGACGCGATCCAGGCAGGCGCCACTCGCAGCGAGCTGATCGAAACCGTGGGGGTTGGTCTTTTTATGGGGGGTGGGCCGGGTTCGATCTACGCCGCCCATGCGTTGGATGCGATCGAACAGATGCTGCCTGCCAGCGAAGATTTATGAATTTGTGGGCGAAGGCGCCTGTGCCTTCGCCCATCAATTGCTACCTGTTCGGTTCAAGTGGGGAGGAAATCCGTGATGCTGATCGAAAAGTACGAAGTGGAAGTGTTTACGCCACCATGCGAACCAGGGGCGGAACGCTATGCTGCCCGCGCTCGGCTGGCGCAGGACATCTCGTCTGTGTTACCCTACCTCAATGCCAGCCTGCGCGGCGCGGTTTATCACCAGCAGGCCAAGGCTTTGACCTGGAAAAAAGGTGGTCATAACATCGCTTTTCACGCGCTCGAGATCGCTACCAGCAACGTCGAAGACCGGGATGGCGCCGAAAGTGAGCTCAGGGGGCTGGTCGAGCTGGTTAACCGCACCTGGGAGCGCCGCGCCGAGATCACGCCGGATACCAGCACCCGCCAGAGACCGGCGCCGATGGCGCTGTTCAAGCTCCTGCCGCGCACGAACTGCCAGCAATGCGGCGAGCCCACCTGTTATTCCTTCGCATTAAAACTGGCCGCCTCGAAGAGACTGCTGGCCGAGTGTACCCCAATCAAAGAACCGCAGCACGTCGAACAGTTCGACGCGCTGCGGTCGATGATCATTGAGGACGCCCCTGCGATCGGTTAAGAACTCATCCGAAAATAGATCTATGCGGTTGTCCATGTGTGTTTCGTTCGCACGGACAACCGCATAGCTATAAACGATTTATGCGTCCCGGTTGTTTCACCCGGTTAGCGTGTAGATTGGCTGGTTTCTTTCTCCAGGGCGGTGTATTTCACCCCGGTCAGGTCTTCGGAGACCTTCCATAACCGGGCGGCGGTTTCCGGGTCGTGGGATCGCTGGCTGGATTCCGTCGGGGCGGGATAGCCGCGCATGCCCAACAGGCCGCTCGGGCCGATGTACTCGCCGCCTTCCAGGCCGGGTTCGGTAGCCCCGTACAGGGTCGGAAGAGCGCCCATCGCCGCGCTTTGGGCGAACAGGCTGTTGGCAAGGCCCATCACCCAACGACTCAGCTGAGATCCTTCCATTTCAGGTCCGGCTTCCTGCAGGTGGGTGGCGGCGTAACCCGGATGCACGCCCAGGCTGATCGTCGGCGCCTGGTTGGCTTTTAAGCGGCGGTCCAACTCATAGGTGAACAGCAAATTCGCCAGCTTGCTCTGGGCATAAGCGGCGCTTTTATCATAATGCTGGCGGCCCATGAGGTCATCAAAATTGATTTTTCCGAGTTGGTGCATCCCGCTGCTGACGGTTACGACCCGTGAACCGGGGGTATTCAGCAGGGACTCCAGCAATTTTCCGGTCAGGGCGAAATGGCCCAGGTGATTGGTCCCGAACTGCATTTCGAACCCATCTTTTGTCTCGCGGAAGGGGATCGCCATCACCCCAGCGTTGTTGATCAGCAGGTCCAGACGGTCGTAATGCTGGCGGTATTGGTCGCTGAAAGCCCAGATTGAGTGCAAATCAGCCAGGTCGAGGGGCAGCATTTCCAGGCTGGCCTGGGGATAGACCTCCCGAATGGCGTCTATGGCGCGCTGGCCCTTGGTCTCATTCCGTACCGCCAGGATCACGTTGGCGCCTTTGCCGGCCAGGGCCTTGGCGGCTTCGAACCCGATCCCACTGTTGGAGCCGGTGACGATCGCCGTCCGCCCGGTCTGATCGGGGATATTGTTCACAGTCCATTTTTCGCTCATCGTAAAACCTTTCCGTTAATGTCCAATCGTTTATGGCTGCTCAGATGACATGCTTAAATTTGGACAGCCGAATTTCTTTCATAAAAAAACCCCACTCAGTGAGCCTGATCGTATCAAACTCGTCCTTATTATAACATATCCGATAGGCTTGGTTGTATTATCTTATACAATTCTTATACGTAAGCCCTTCCGAAATCTGGCAGTGAGGGGGACTGGAATACATACTGAGTTTGTTGGTTTGCGGACATCTCGCAATAATTCCTTCATATAATCCCCACCTTCTATTCACTACAGTGACTCCGAAAGACCCAGCAAAAGGATTACACTTGAACAATTGGTGATAAACTAGATGAAATTAGCCAGAATAAAAGCAAGGATGGCAGGCAGATCTGCGTGGCTGATCTGGCAGGCTGATCTGGCAGGCTGATAAGCTGAATTTGTGCTGACAGGTTACAGGGTATGGGTGGATTTAAGCATGGGTAACAGTGGAAACGGGCAAATACCGTGATCTTGGATCTTGGTACCCGCAGTTCTGAATCGCATCTGGTTCAATTCGTCTGGCGCTCACGGAGCGAGGGCGGCGGTTTCTTCACCTCCACGGCAGTTAGCCAGTGGGAGATGGTCGTTACGAAGCAGCGGGATCAGCTGACCCTGAGCGTACGTGGACCTGAGACGCACGCCTCCCCTGCCCCAATCCCTGCAGACGCTGAGTTTTTTGGGATCACCTTCAAGCATGGCGTATACATGCCAGACCTGCCAAAAAGCAAGCTGGTGGACCAGGCCATTCACCTGGATGAGTCCCTTAAAAACTCCTTTCAATTTCTTGGTGCTACCTGGGAATTTCCTACCTATGAAAATGTAGATACTTTCGTTGAGCGCCTCGTGCGCGCTGGGGTATTATCCCTTGACCCAGTTGTGGATGAAGCCTTACAGGGGCGTCCCCCGGCCTTATCCCGACGTTCCATCCAGCGTCGTTTTCTGCATATCACCGGGCTGACCCAAAAAACGATCCAACAAATTCAGCGCGCCCGTAAAGCGGTTTCGCTTTTACAGCGCGGCCTACCAATTATCGAGACTGCCTTTCAGGCCGGCTACTTCGACCAGGCACACTTGACCAATTCTCTGAAACGTTACTACGGGCAAACGCCTGCCCAACTGGTTGATCCAAATCAGCCCCAGGATGGCGTTTTTTTCCAAGACGAGAACTCCTGAAAACGATACAATTGGTTTGTGCTTGCCCATTCCTGTGCGGCAGCACCAATTTTTAGGGTCTCTAGGAAATTCTGTGTGAGCGTCCCAAATCTGGGGTAGCACCTCAGGAATTCCAAATGAGCCAATTTTTACACGAGCCTGAGCAGAACGTTCTATTCTACGAAGGCTGCAAGGAGTAAGAATGAGAAAACTGATTGTTCATGAATTTATCACCCTGGATGGCGTGATCCAGGCGCCGGGCGGCGATACGGAAGATACCGAAGGCGGCTTCACCTACGGCGGTTGGACGCGTCCTTACTGGCACGACGACATCGGCGCCCATTTCGGCCAGGCGTTTGCAGACGCCGATGCCCTGCTGCTGGGCCGCAAAACCTGGCAGATCCACGGCGAGGCCTTCGGGCCGCATCCGGACCAGGATCCGTTTGCCGGTATGCAGAAGTACGTGGTTTCCAGCACGCTGCAAACTGTTGACCTCTGGCCGAACTCGACCTTGATCAGCGGGGATGTGCTCGCTGAGGTCCGCAAGCTGAAGAACCAGCCCGGAAAGAACATTATCATGGATGGCAGCAGCGTGCTGCTGCACAACTTGATCGAAAACAACCTGGTGGATGAATTTATGCTGCATGTTTACCCGCTCGTGCTCGGGATTGGCAAACGCCTGTTCCCCGCCGGCAAACGGCTGAACTTGAAGCTGATCGAATCCGCAGCCCTGCCAACTGGGGTGGTTTACCAACGCTACCAGCCGGAGTGAAGGTGCTAAGCAAGTATTTTGGTGACGGCTTTGAGCGGCTAGCCGCTCAAAGCCGTCACCAAACCTTTTTCTTGTAGAAGCCTTGAAAAGCTTGCCCCGGCTAACCTTCTCAGATTAGGCGATTTCGTTTAACATTGTGCGTGGTTGATTCCCCACCCCGGACCGCCCCCCATGGGGCGGGAGAACGAAACAACGCTGCACATGAAACCATACCATCGCTACCACATTGATACTCGACCGGCCCCAGACGTTGTCGCCTGGCCGAACCGTTTTCTGGTCAAAGTCAGCAAACCAGGTTTAGCCAGGCTGCTGATCAGTGAGGTGATTGCCTTAAAAGGCGATCGCAAAGCTGTAACCAGCCGGCCGTGTATGTACGGCACATTTTCCGGGCCGATCGGCGGCTTTGCCCCACGCCCACAACATTGCGTGGGCTGCTTACGCTGCACCGTCCAGCATCCTGACATGGTGCAAATCCTGCCAAACCCAGCGCGGCAGAAATTGGGCGATTCCTTCTTCCATTTCAACCACATCAATGCCGTCGTGTACGAGGCCGAAACTGGAAACGTACCGGTAAAAGGCGCCGGCTACCGGGGAAAATTCGGCGGCGAAGGTTGGGATGGCATGTGGACGGATATGTCGGAGATCGTACGCCCGACCCGCGACGGGATTCACGGCCGTGAGTACATCTCCACCTCGGTCGATCTGGGCGAAAAACCGGCCTACCTGGAGTTCGATCCAAATGGGCAGCCGGTTGGCAAACAACCGGGTCTGATCTCCCTGCCGATCCCGTTCCTTTTTGAGCGACCGCCTGCTTCGGTCGCTACTCCTGACCTATACGATATTCTCCAAAAAACTGCCGCCGAGATAGAGACTCTGTCCATTGTCCCGTTGCAGCGCGCTTTAGGGTTAGCCCCGGCGACAACCAGCGTGGTACCGCTGGTCAGGCTTGATGAGCTCCCCCAAATTTCCAGGCTTCCATTTAGACCTGTGATGATCGAGATTGACTCGGGCCAGAATTGGGATCACACCCTGGAAGCTTCATACCCGAGACTTCGTTTCGATTACCCTGATGCTGTTCTGGTCCTGCGCATCCCTTATACAGATGATGAAACCCTGTTAAGGGGATACCAGTTCGGAGTGCGTGTGTTCCACCTGGTCGCTGACCTGCACGGGCGGGACGAACGCGGCCAGTTTACGATCGATCTCATCCGGCAGGCGCACCTGGCTTTTGTCCGGGCAGGTCTGCGGGACGAGGTGACCCTGATTGGCTCGGGCGGTATTGTAGCGGCCGAGCACGTTCCCAAGGCGATACTGTGCGGGCTGGATGCCGTGGCGCTGGATACGCCTCTGTTGGCCGCATTGCAGGCTCAATTCGAGGGGGAATGTTCGGATCGGGCAGCCAGCCGGTTCAGCCTGCCGGGTGAAGTGACGCTCGATTGGGGCGTTCAGCGTCTGAAGAACCTGGCAGCCGCCTGGCACGCCCAGTTGCTCGAAATTCTTGGGGCAATGGGCTTACGAGAAGTGCGGCGTTTGCGCGGCGAGATCGGGCGGGCGATGTTCCAAAGCGAGCTCGAGCGTGAAGCTTTCGGGGAGATTGATGGCTATGAGCGCTGAAACTGAAGTCTATCCGCCAGCTATAGAAAAACATCGCCACCATCTGCGTAAGGGGTTCGAGTTTTGGCCGACGCTGCAAAAAGGCCTGCCCCCTGCGATGGGAGACTACCGTTGGCCGGCCGAATTGATCCTGGCCACCTGGTACCAGGCGGCGAATGGCCGGCCTCCTGAGCATAGGTTGGAGTACCGCAAAGGCAATTCCGGCGGTGGGTTCGATCAACTGGATTTTAAATATCTACCCGAAGGATCGGCGCTGCCGCCCGAATTCGAGGTGGACCTTTCGATCGGGTTGAACCGCCGCGGCGTTGATCGTGAACTGGAGATACCAGTGCCCTGGTATGGGGCCGGGATGTCATTTGGCTCGATCAGCGAACAGGTCATGCTGGGGAGAGCCATGGCGGCCGAAAAATGGCATACCTTTACCTGCACCGGTGAGGGCGGCTACCCCGAATCCCTGGCGCCGCTTAAAGACCACCTGATCACCCAGATTGCCACCGGCATGTTTGGCGTGCGCGAAGAAACCATCCAGCGAGCGCCGATCGTCGAGTTTAAATATGCCCAAGGGGCCAAGCCAGGCCTGGGCGGCCACCTGTTAGGCGATAAAACGACGGTCGCCGTCGCTAAGATGCGTGAGAGTGTTCCCTGGGTCAGCCTGTTTTCGCCGTTCCCGTTCCACTCGGTTTATTCGGTTGAGGATCATCGCAAGCACGTCGATTGGGTGAAAACCATCAACCCAGGAGCATTAATCTCCGTCAAGGTATCGACGCCCACCGATGTCGACATGGTTGCAGTGGGCAGCTATTATGCCGGCGCCCACATCGTTCACCTGGACGGCTCGTATGGAGGCACCGGCGCAGCCCCTGAAATTGCCAAGAAAAATATTGCCATGCCGATCGAATACGCCATCCCAAGAGTGCATAAATACCTGCTGAAAGAGGGCATTCGGGACGAGATCGTTATCATGGCCTCCGGGGGGATCCGCACAGCTTACGACATTGCCAAAGCGATCACATTAGGCGCGGATGGCTGTGTATTGGGGACAGCAGAACTGGTGGCCTTGAGTTGCACGCGCTGTTCCAACTGCGAGCGCGGCCGGGGCTGCCCCTTTGGGCTGACGACGACCGACCCCGAGCTCTCGCTGCTGATCGACCCCGAAGAAGCCGCCCAGCAGATCAGCAACCTATACGCCTCTTTCGCATTGCAGCTGGGCGACATTCTGCGCCGGCTGGGATTAACCGATATCAAAGCGCTGCGCGGGCGCACTGATCTGCTGTCGTTTCAGCGGATTTCGGCCTGAATCCGATCAAGACGAACTAATTTGCATGGATGAATGAATTCAATGATCGCAAATATCATCGCTTCCCGTAAAAGGTTAGCCCCTGCAGTTCAACCGTCCCTGGAACGCCGGATCGAAGCCGCGGAAGGCGGCTGCGGCGTCATCGGGATCGCCTGCTCGGAGCAAATCGCCGGCCGTCACCTGCTGCAGTCATTAATCCAGATGCGTAATCGCGGCAACGGTAAGGGAGGCGGCGTGGCGATCGTCGGGCTGAGGCCGGATGAATTCGGCGTAAGCAAACAGGTGCTGGAAGAAGATTATCTGTACTCCGTTGCCTACCTCGAAGCGGGCGTTCGATCTGAGGTGGAGCAGAATGCAATCCTGCCAACCTTTGAGATCGACCACATTCGGGAGCAACCCCACCTGGCGAATTTACACGAGCTTAACGGTCTGGAGGTGCCGCCGCCTGAGGTGGTGCATTACTTCGTGCGGGTCAGGCCCGAGATTGCGGCTGCGTTTCGAGAAGAACACCAGCTGAGTGATCTAAGCCAGCGCCAGGTTGAAGATGAGGTCGTTTATCAGAATACCTACCGGTTGAACGTCAGCTATTACGCTTCCATGGGCCATACCCGCGCCTTCGTGCTCTCGCATGGTAAGAATATGCTGGTGCTTAAAATGGTCGGCTATGGCGACGACGTGGTGCGCTATTACCAGCTGGAAGACACCCACGCCCACGTATGGATTGGCCATCACCGCTACCCTACCAAAGGCAGAGTCTGGCACCCTGGCGGCGCGCACCCGTTTATCGGGTTGAACGAAGCCCTGGTGCATAACGGCGACTTTGCCAATTACGCCTCGGTCAGTGAATACCTGGCCCAGCGCAATATTTTCCCGCTCTTTTTGACCGATACTGAGGTTTCCGTGCAGGTATTCGATTTGCTGCACCGCACCTACAGGTATCCCCTGGAATACGTGATCGAGGCTTTAGCCCCGACCACGGAGCGGGATTTCAGCCAGCTTCCAGCAGAAAAGCAGGTTATTTATCGCCGGCTGCAGTCCAGCCATATCCATGGATCACCGGACGGCCCCTGGTTTTTCCTGATCGCCCAGTCGCAGCCCGGGGGGATGGGCACCCAGGCCTATAACTTAATTGGGATCACGGACACGTCCATGCTCCGGCCGCAGGTTTTCGCTTTGCAGCAATCCAGCGCTGGCGGCCCCGCCATCGGGCTGGCGGCTTCAGAAAAGCAGGGCATCGATGCGGCTCTAGAATCCCTGGCAGCCGTGGATGGGCGCTTCTGGTCGCGGGCGGATCGATATTGGAATGCCCGCGGCGGCAGTCATACCGATGGCGGCGCGTTTGTATTCTCAGTTGTGCCGCACGAGGCCGGCTGCCAGCTAACTTGCCAGGATAAATTTGGGGTTCCGGTCGAAGTGGATGTCTCAAGACCGGCCTACCTGCGTTCGACGGTCGAGCGACCCACCCCAGGCAAAGATGAGCTTGCCCATCTGGTTGCTGAGCTGGATCGTATTCCTGCTTTCGGCCCTACCAAAACCGGCCAGCCCTCAACAAACGGCCGCCAGATTTACCAGTGGTTTAGCGAACACATCATCGCGTGGGATTACAAGGACCTGCGCGCCCATCTGGAGGCCCTGGGTGAACTCGGGCCGGCGCTTGCGATCGAGACGCTGACGCTTTTGATGGATCGCCGTTATCCAACCGGGAACCTGCGGCGCAGCTCGCTGCTAACCCTTTACGATGATGCCTTGAATCGGATCTTGCGATCGCTCCCCGATGCCTCTGATTCGAATTTTCTAGTTTTGTCTGCAGGCCAGGATAAACCGTCGAAAGGCAGCCCGGAGACCACCCTGGTAATCGAGGCGCGCGGCTTCGCGGTCGAGGGCCCGGATTCGCTGGCCAGAACCCTGGTGAGCCTGTATGAACGAGGCTATCGCAGGTTCATCATAGCCAATACCCGTGGGCACCGCTTCATCGCGAACGGTTTCGGCCCAAATACCAGTGGGGTCCGGATCGATGTCTATGGCTCACCTGGGGATTACCTGGCCTCAGGCATCGATGGGATCGAGGTCCACGTGCACGGCAGCGGCCAGGACCAGCTCGCCCAGATCATGAAATCGGGCAAACTGGTGGTACACGGCGATGTGGGCCAGACCTTTGGCTACGCGGCCAAAGGAGGCGAAGTCTATATCCTGGGGAATGCCGCCGGCCGGCCGATGATCAATGCGGTCGGGCATCCCAAAGTGGTCATCAATGGAACCTGCCTGGATTACCTGGCGGAGTTTTTCATGGCCGGCGATCCATTGAACGGGGGTGGTTTTGTGATCTTGAACGGCCTGAAGATCACCGATCAGGGCGAAGTCGTCGATCTGGACACGCCTTACCCGGGCGGCAACCTGTTCTCGCTGGCATCGGGCGGAGCGCTTTACGTGCGCGACCCGCACAAGCTCCTGGGTGCCGATCAGCTCAACGGGGGTGAATTTGCCTCGCTGGAGCAGGCAGATTGGATGGCAATCCGGCCCTGTCTGGAGGAAAATGCGCGCATCTTCGATCTGCCCGTCGAGCACTTACTAGGGGGCCAACCTCCGGAGCAGGTATACCGCAAAATCCGCCCTAAGACCGAGCGGGCCCTGCAGGCCGAGGAAGCCTGGGTGCACAAGGCTTCTTAATTGGATATTTCCAAAACAACTTGTATCCGCTCCAGATTTGGGGGTGTGAGCCTGCGCCAGCAGGCTCACACCCCCAAATCTACAAACATTTCGTGCACCCGTTTCTATTGACTGGAGATACTGTATCTTTTTATTCCGAGTAGGACATTTGGGTCATTGATTCCTTCGCTTAACCTTTCTATAATATAATTATCAACTTCCGTATCTATTCTACGAACTGGAAGGAGGTGAAAGCCATGTTGTTCGCTCCGAAGGAAAAAGGCCAGGGCCTGGTTGAATATGCGTTAATTCTTGTGTTAGTTGCGATTGTCGTCATCGTTATTTTGGCCCTGCTCGGACCCGCTATCGGCAACGTCTTCAGCAATATTATGGCCAACATCTAACTCTTCGCTGAAAACATGAAAAGTTTTACCTGGACGAAAAGCCCCTCCTGGTTTGAGGGGCTTTTTGATTCATCGAAACATCCTTTATCCACCACTGGAAGTCCGAGAGATCTTTAAAAACGAATAGCCCCGTTATTTGGGGCTATCTAAACATCGTCCGAGACCGGCGTAGTGTCCCGGCAGGGTCCTGTCGTTTGGGTTGGGTAGGCTGGGGGTCGAGGATTCGAACCTCGGCATACGGATTCAGAGTCCGCTGTCCTACCACTAGACGAACCCCCAGAGCGAGCAAAATTGTACCACGAGAGTGATTGTTCGTCAAATTGGTTTTGGTATTTTCAGAATTCTTGCAAGGGGGTCCAAATTTGGGGGATGAGCGCCCTGCGGGACGCTCATCCCCAAATTTGGAATATCATACAGCCACACTCGGGGTACTTTCTGTTAGAATTAAGATCGTCATTAAACGAAGTTTGATCCTATTCAGAAAGTTAGAGCGAATATTGTCCTATGACCGATAACGATTCAAACACCTCCACCGATTTCATCCGCACCATCATCCAGGAAGACAACCGCACCGGCAAGTTCGGTGGGCGGGTGCACACCCGCTTCCCGCCTGAACCGAACGGCTACCTGCACATCGGGCACGCCAAGTCGATCTGCCTGAACTTCGGGGTCGCCAACGACTTCGGCGGCAAGACCAACCTGCGTTTCGACGATACCAACCCTTCCAAGGAAGATATCGAGTACGTTGAATCGATCCAGGAGGATATCCACTGGCTGGGCTTCGACTGGGAAGACCGCCTGTTCTTCGCTTCCGATTACTTCGAGCAGCTGTACGAGTACGCCGTCAAGCTGATCAAAAAAGGCAAAGCCTACGTCTGCGAACTGACCGCCGACGAGATCCGCGAGTACCGCGGCACCCTGACCGAACCGGGCAAGAACAGTCCTTACCGGGACCGCCCGGTCGAGGAGAACCTGGACCTGTTCGAGCGCATGCGGGCCGGCGAATTCCCGGACGGCTCCCGCACCCTGCGGGCGAAGATCGATATGGCCTCCGGCAACCTCAACCTGCGTGACCCGATCCTGTACCGCATCCTGCACGAGAGCCACCACCGTACCGGCAACAAGTGGTGCATTTACCCGATGTACGATTGGGCCCACGGGCAATCGGACTCGATCGAAGGCATCACCCACTCGATCTGCACCCTCGAATTCCAGGACCATCGCCCGCTGTATGATTGGTTCCTGGATGAGCTGGAGATCTACCACCCGCAGCAGATCGAATTCGCCCGCCTGAACCTGAACTACACCGTGATGAGCAAGCGCAAGCTGCTCCAGCTGGTCAACGAGAAGCGGGTCAGTGGTTGGGATGACCCGCGCATGCCGACCCTATCTGGTATGCGACGGCGGGGCTATACCCCTGAGGCGATCCGCGACTTTGCCGATCGGATCGGGGTGGCTCGCAGCGATAGCGTGGTGGACATCGCCTTGCTGGAATACTGCGTCCGCCAGGACCTCAACCAGCACGCTTCCCGGGTCATGACTGTGCTGAACCCGCTTAAAGTGGTGATCGATAACTACCCGGATGACCTGGTGGAGGAGATGGAGGCCATCAACAACCCGGAGGATGCCTCCGCCGGGACCCGCATCGTGCCCTTCTCCAAAGTGCTGTATCTCGAGCGGGATGATTTCCAGGAAAACCCGCATAAGAAATTCTACCGCCTGACGCCGGGCCGCGAAGTCCGCCTGCGCTACGCCTATTTCATTACCTGTACCGGGATTGAGAAGGACCCCGAAACCGGTGAGATCCTGGCTCTGCACTGCAGCTATGACCCGGCCACCCGCGGCGGGGATGCCCCGGATGGACGCAAAGTCAAGGCCACCCTGCACTGGGTCTCGGCCAAACACGCCCTGCCGGTGGAGGTCCGCCAGTACGACCGCCTGTTCCAGGTCGAGAATCCCTACGATGTGGCCGAAGGCCAGACCTGGCTGGACAACCTCAATCCCGATTCGCTGGAGGTGCTGCACCCATGCTACGCCGAACCCTCCGTCGGGGATTTTGAAGTCGGTGACCGGATGCAGTTCGAGCGCCAGGGCTACTTCTGTCTGGACAAGGATTTCAACTCCCGAGCGGTTGGTCTTCAACCGCACGGTTGCTCTGCGCGATTCCTGGGCTAAGATCGCCAAGAAGCTGTAAGCTAAATTCGCTTACAATACAATAGGAAAAAAGCAAAAAAGGAGTGGGGCGGGATGTTCATCCCGCCCCACTCCTTTTTTGCTAAGAATTTTGAGGCTGTGGTATTATTCGGCCTGCGCTTCCAATATTTCGGCGGCGTGTTCCAGCCGCTCCAGTACGATCGGTTTACCGATGATCTGCATGCTCTCGAACAGGGGCGGGCTGACAGTCTGAGCAGTGACTGCCGAGCGCAGAATGCCGAACACTGCTCCGGCTTTGACGCCCAATTCTTCGGCCAGGTCCCGCAGGGGCGTTTCGGCCGTTTCGTGAGTGATCTCTGCCAGCGGCGCCAGGATCTCGATCGAGCGCCGCAGGACGACGGCCGACTCGGCCGCAGTCATTTTCTTGCCGATCAGGATTTCGGGCTCGGGTTCAATCTGTTCTTTGAAAAAAAATCCGGCCATAGGCACCGCTTCGTCGAGGGTGGCGATCCGTACCTGGATGATGGACGCAATCTGGAGCAGCTTCTCGTCATCCACCTGGTAGCCGGCCTCCATCAGGAATGGCTTGATCCGCCGGGCCAGGTCGGCCGTCTCCAGGTTACGGATGTGCAGGCCGTTAAAATGATCCAGCTTGGAGAAATTGATGGCCGCCGGGGAGGGGTTTAAACGATCCAGGCTGAACTTCTCGACGAAATCCGGCAGGGTGAAAAATTCGGTGTGGTCGTCGTAGCTCCAGCCCATCAGGCCGATCCAGTTGACCACGGCCTCGGGGATATATCCCAATTGGGCCAGCTCGCCGACGAAAACCGAATGCCCTTCCTGGGCCATCTCGGCCGACTCACGCTTGCTCATTTTGCCCTTGCCGCTGGGCTTCAGGAAGAGCGACAGATGTACCCATTCGGGCTGCTGCCAGCCAAAGGCCTGGTAGATATGAACGTGCAACGGGAAGGTGGACAGCCACTCCGAGCCGCGCATCACGTGGGTGATTTCCATCAGGTGGTCGTCCACCATCGCCGCCAGGTGATAGAGCGCCAAGCCATCGGATTTGACGATGATGTAATCGTCCAGGTCGCGATTTTCGAAGGTAATCGGGCCACGCAGCCGGTCTACAGCCGTGACGCTGCCTTCTTCCGGCATTTTGAAGCGCACCACGTGGCGCTCGCCATTGGCCACCCGCCGGGCAGCTTCTCCGGGGTCAATTCTGCGGCAGGTGCCGTCGTAGTGGGCGGGTTGTTTGGTTTTCATCTGCTGCTGGCGCATCTTTTCCAGCCGGTCGGGCGTGCAGAAACAGTAATAGGCGTGGCCGCTCTCCACCAGCTGGCGGGCGTAATGCTGGTAAATATCTTTGCGTTCCGACTGGCGGTAAGGGGCGTGCGGGCCGCCAATATCGAAGCCTTCATCCCATTGCAATCCCAGCCAATGCAGGCTGTCGATGAGTTCCTGTTCGGAGCCAGGCACATACCGGCGGGTGTCGGTATCTTCCAGGCGCAGAATAAATTGCCCGCCGGTCTGGCGGGCAAGCAGGTAATCATATAACGCAGTACGAGCCCCACCGAGATGGAAGCGGCCGGTGGGGGAGGGCGCTAAACGGACACGAACGGGTTTACGATCTGTCATTCATTCTCCATATCCAGTGGTTTGGGTTACTCCTGACGATCGCACACCAAAATCGGTGTGCGTTTTGTCAAGTTAACCGAAACCAGGCGGCTATGCCTTGCTTGTTTACATATCCTTGAACCATTTACGGCGTTTGGGTATTTTATCACATAGATGGAAGCCAAAATCGCCGCCCATTGGGAATTCCTGTGGTGGCACCCCCAAATCTGGGGCTATTCCACAAAGTTCCCAAAGAGCCAAAATCACCGTCCAGGCTTTTGCCATGAAATTCATTTACATTCCGCTGGTAAGGAAGGATATGGCAAAATAAGGCGTCAGCGTGGGCAAACGCCCAAGCTGACGCCTTATCTTGCCGGACCTTTGATAATTAGGTGCTAGAATTCGAGCGCTTTATGGCGCAGGATCACGCTTTCGACCAGGCCGATGCCCATCAGGGCCGTGACCAGGGAACTGCCGCCGTAGCTGATGAACGGCAGGGTCAGCCCGGTGGCGGGCAGCATGCGCAGATTGACCCCGATATTGACGATTGCCTGGAATCCGATCAGGGTCGCCACCCCATAAGCGATCAGGGCCCCATAGGTATCGCGCGACAGGCGCGCCACTCTAAGGCAGCGGTAGATCACAAAGGCCAGAATCAGCAGCACGATCACCGTGCCAACGAATCCAAATTCCTCGGCGGTTGAGGCCAGGATAAAGTCAGACCAGCGCACTTTCAAGAAGCGCAGCTGGACCTGTGTGCCGTGCCCATAGCCCTGGCCAAACCAGCCGCCCGAGCCGATCGAGATCAGGGCCTGTTCGATGTTATAGGATTCGCCATAGCGGGCGTTTGGGTCTGGGAAGAGGAAATTGGATACGCGGTCGATCTGGTAGCCCTTGATGACCTCGGTTTCGATCAAAATCGGCAGCAGGATAGCGAGCACCACCAGTCCGCCTCCGCCGAAAGTAAGCAGGTGTTTCACTTTCAAGCCCGAGGCCCACAGCAGCGCGAACCACAGCACAATCATCACGATCGAAGTGCTCAGGTTGGGCTGCAGGATGATCCAAACCGTGATGCCCATCGTCATGATGAAACTGCGGACGATCCAGCTGACCTGGCCGATCCGATCCTGGTTGCGGGTGAAGAAATCCGCCAGGACCAGGATAATCACGATCTTAGCCAGCTCAGAAGGTTGGATATTGACGATCAGCAGGTTGAACCAGCGGGCCGAGCCGAAAATTGCGGCGGCGACCACGTTCAATATCGCCAGGGCGATGGCGGTGACCAGGTACAGGCTTTTGCTGATCGAGGCCCACAGGTGGTAGTCGATGGAGGCCGTCACGATCACGACCACAATGCCGAGACCGGCAAATACGAGCTGGCGGTTGACCAGGTTGGTTTCCGTGGTGAGTTCAATATTACCGGCGACGGCCGAGTTGATCATCGTGATGCCGAATATGACCAGTACGGCAACCGCCCCTAATAGCCAGAAATCAAAATGGCGCCAAGAATTGGCAGTCTGTCCGTTCATAACAGGGACAATCTTACCCTATTTTTAACGCTGCTCAGCAAATCCTCATCAGATATTTAGATTTGCTAACTGCTTGATGTATCAAGATTTTTCCCAAATTAGGGGTGTGCGGCGGGCGTTCACCCGCCCCACACCCCTAATTTGGGAGGTCTCTTCGAATGATACCTTGACCAGACCCAGTCTTAGCCCACCTTGCGCCGGCGGACCTGGCGTAAGGGGATATCGGCCACCAGGCGCTGCTCACGCCCTTCCTGGTCGATATCGATTCTGACCGCATCCGGGTCGATTTCAATGTAGCGCGAGATTACATCGATTAACTCATCTTTAAGCGCCGCCAGGGCGCCCGGCGTGATGTCGACCCGGTCGTGAATCAGCACCAGTTTGAGGCGTTCCTTGGCCTGGCTGGCGCTGTTTGGTTCGCGCTTGAACAAGCGTTCCAGGAAGCTGCTCATGTCAATCACCTCCCGAACGAATGATGCGTGCCAGTTTTCCGAAGAATCCGGTATCCTCTTCCAGGTTCAGGAATGCCACTTTTTCACCTTTCAGGCGAGCCGCCACGTTGCGGAATGCCAGGCCGGCCTTGCTCTTACCATTCAGGGCGATCGGCAGGCCGCGATTGGCGCTGGTGACCACTTCTTCATCATCGGGAACCATCCCGATCAGGTCGACCGCCAGCAGCTCGATGACATCGTCCACAGAGAGCATTTCGCCGCGCTTGACCATATTGGGTTTGATCCGGTTGATCAGCAATTGAGCCGGCCCTTTTTCTTCCGCTTCGATCAGGCCGATAATCCGGTCGGCGTCCCGCACCGCCGAAACTTCCGGGTTAGTGACCACGATGACCACATCGGCCGGCGCGATGGCGTTGCGAAAGCCGCGCTCGATCCCGGCCGGCGAGTCGATCAGGATCCAATCCATTTCCTGGCGCAGCTCGTCGCACAACCGCACCATATCGCTGGGCGAGACTGCGCTCTTATCGCGGGTTTGGGCGGCAGGTATCAGGAATAATTCGGGCAGGCGCTTATCCCGGATCAGGGCCTGGCGCAGCCGGCAGCGGCCTTCTACCACGTCAACCAGATCGTAGACGATCCGATTCTCAAGACCCAGGATGACGTCCAGGTTGCGTAAGCCGATATCGGCGTCAATACAAACCACTTTTTGGCCGTCGGCAGCCAGGGCTGCACCCAGGTTGGCGGTGGCCGTGGTTTTACCGACGCCCCCTTTGCCCGATGTAACTGTTACGACTTTCCCGATCATAGTGTATATCCCGTTCTTGATATGTGAAGTTTGATGATTTCTGCTTTCAACCCGGCGGATCGCCCCTATGCATGCCGCCTGGGGTCCCAGGTCTCGGAAATGACCTGGCCGTTCTTGATACTGGCCATCTCCGGCTGGGGTTTGCCGCGCCGCTTGGGCGTGATGGCGATCTGACTGGCGATCCGCAGCTGGGTGGGTGAAAGGTCCAAAGCGCACACCACTGCATTCTGGTCGCCCTGGGCCCCGGCGTGGACCATGCCGCGCAGCCGGCCCCAGACCAGCACATCCCCGCCGGCGATGATTTCAGCCCCGGGGTTGACATCCCCCACGATCACGACGTGCCCGCTGTTCTGGAGGCTGTAGCCCGATCGCAACGTGCGGTGCACCAGGATGGCTGGATCGCCGTCCTGAAAGCGGGTCTGGGGCAGGGGGGCGACCACATCCGGGCGCGGTTTCGAAAGGCGGGTCGCCAGGCCCAGTGTCTGGGCGGTTTTTTCCGTGGTGGGCGAATTGCTGATGACTGCCCAGAGGGTCAGCTCGCGTTCCGAGATTTCATTGCGCAACTGGCCCAACTCAACCGCTTTGAGCACCTGGTTGCCCACATCCAGCGCCAGGCGGGCGCCTTTCAAGAACGCGCCTTGCTGGTCAAGATGATCCAGCAAAGCCTGGCGAGCTGCCTCCCACTCATTGCCGCCCAGGGTGATCAGCAGGCCTTCACGAATGCCTTTTATTTTAATGGTGGGACGGGTTTCAACGTCCATGAACCGCCTATCTTAACCTCTGCCGGAATCAGACACAGCCGGTACCATCGAACCGCGACTGTGCGCCGGTTTTACCCGCTGGATAGGATTGCGCCATTTCCGCTGAACAAGGGCCGAGGTGTTATGGGATTTGTCCGATTATAGCATGAACAGGTTAACTATCCATACAATGCGCGTAAAAGTTAGGCTTAAAAGCCATTTCATCCAATTGGCAGAATGTTTTTGGCGAAATAAGGCGTCAGCATGGGTAAACACCCATGCTGACGCCTTATTTCGCCGTACCAATCTTGGAAAGTCTGGGAGCAAACTCAGGGCGTTTCCAAAGCGTTGTCGATCGTCTTGAGTTCGAAATAGGCTTTCAGGGTCTGAGCCACGATAGGTCCGGCGACGGTTGAACCCTCGTCGCCGTTGTACACGAAAGCCACCACTGCGATTTCGGGGTTTTCGTATGGCGCAAAAGCGACCGACCAGGCATGAGTGGGCCAGTTACCGTAGATACAGCGGTTCTTCGCCAGGGCGTACTTATCGCAGTATTCCGCCGTGCCGGTTTTCCCGGCGGCGGCGATATTCAGATCGGCGAAGCCAATCACAGGATTAGAGAGGGTACCTTCGGTGACCGCCAGGCGCATACCTTCTTTGACCTTGGTGAACACCCAGGGGGCGACGGTTTTCTTCTGGCCCTCGATCGGTTCGCAGCCGCGCAAAGTGGTTTCGTTGAACTCCTGCACGACCGGGTCGCTGGTCAGGTCGTATTTCATGGTAGGCTGGAAGGACTGGACCACGTTACCTTCTCCGTCCAGAATCTCGCGCACCAGGGTGGGCTGCATCAGCTTGCCGTCGTTGGCGATCGTGGCGGCGGATAGTAGCACCTGGATGGGGGTCGCCAGGACGTAGCCCTGGCCCACGCTGGCGATGTAGGTGTCGCCGGAAGACCAGCTCTCGGCCTTGGTGATGCGCTTCCACTGCGGACTGGGGATCAGGCCATCGCGCTCGTCCGGCAGGGGGATATCCGGAGCCGGACCATAGCCGAGCGCCTGAGCGTAGGCGCCCAACCGGCAGATGCCCAGGCCGACCGGGACTTCATCTTTCCAGCCTCCGCCCAGTTTGTAGAAATACACGTTGGATGAATTGGCCAGGCCGTGGATGAAATCCAGGTGGCCGAAACCGGCTTTGTTCCAGTCCACCAGCTTGCGCGAGGTGCCGGAATCGTTGGCGTAGTAGCGTTCGGTGACCGTCAGTTCCGGGGGCGTCTCGATGATCTGGTCCGGGGTTACCACACCCTCGTTCAGCGAGCCGACCGCCGTCACCAGCTTGAAGACTGAGCCAGCCGGCAACACATCGTTGACGGCGTGGTTGAGCAGCGGGTTGGCCGGGTCGGCCACCAGCTGGTCGTAATAATACTGAGGGATCAGGCGCGCAAAGCGGTTGTTCTCATAGGTCGGGTAAGAGACCATCGCCAGGATCTCGCCGGTTTTGGGGTTGATGGCGATCACCACCCCGCTCGAGTAACGGGTTTCGCCGAAGTAGGTGTTCCACTCGTTGATCTCCTTGACCAGGATGGCCTGAGCAGCCTGCTGCAGGCGGGTATCGATGGTCAGCTTGATATTCTCACCCGGGACGGGGGCGACCGGGGGCTGGATGTCGCGCAAGATCTGGCCGCCGACGTCCACTTCGACCACGCGTTCGCCGTTCTTGCCGGCCAGCACGTCCTGGTACTGCAGCTCCAGGCCGGCGTAGCCGACCTTATCCCGGTTGGGCAGCAGGCCCTGGTCACGATAAGCCTGCTCCTCGGCAGCCGGGATTGGCCCCAGGAAGCCGATCAAATTAGCCGTCAGCGAGCCGGTGGGGTAATCCCGGATGGGTTGAATTTCGACCGAAATGCCGGGCCAATCAACCGCTTTTTCCTGGATCACCATGGCGGTTTCCCGGTCGATGTCGCATTTGACTTCAACCGGAGCGTATGGGGTAGAGTTTTCGCCGTAAAAGGCGATCTCGGCGATGCCGTGATCCGATTTACACGGCACGTAGGGGTTTTCTTCGCTTAATTCACCACCGTTGACCGGCACGCCGATCAGGGTCGAAAGCTCGCGGAATATCTTCTGGGTGGCGCCGGGGTCATCTGGTAATTGGGCCGCCGTGATCACCACGTTGTATGAGGCGATGTTGCGGGCCAGGATGGTGTTGTTGCGGTCGTAGATGATCCCCCGCAGAGTTTGGAGATTGATGCTTTCGGTGCGGTTTTCGTATGCCGCAGCTTGATATGCCTGTCCTTGCAGGATTTGCAGGCTGAACAGGCGAAATATGTAAATCAGCAGCGCCAGCAGCAGGAATCCCCCAAAGATCAGGATCCGCCAGGGCTGGATGTTATTATGCAGATTGGGTGAACCATTGGTTGTCGTCATAGCAAATCACCGGGCGAAGCCGGATGTGGCCGGCGCAGCCGGTCCAAAACACGCCAGTTCGCCTTCTTTTTATACCTCTAACTCTTCCGGATAAAGCCGCCCTGCCAGATCGCCCATCAGGGCATAGGCAGGGATAGCCACCACTAAATTCATCAGCAGGCTTGGCAATGTGATCAAGTTAAGCGCTGACAGGAGTGGGATCGGATTGCCGCTGAGGCGCAGGGCCAGGAAAGACAGGCTATGCACGATCAACGTGCCCAGGAAAACTGCGATCAGCATCGCCAGAACCGGCACCTGCCAGTTGTTGCGGCGCAGCCAGGAGCCCAGCCCGGCGACCAGGACATACGCAAGCAGGGCCACGCCGGGCGGCAGGTCCGAAAAGATCGTCATGAACAGCCCGCCGATTAACCCCCATTGTAACCCCGTTTCCACCGGTTTTTGCAGGGACCAGGCCAGGATAGCCAGCAGCACCAGATCGAGGCTGCCGTGCAGCACGGTCAGCCGGCTGGCGATGGCCGATTGGAACATCACCAGGATGCCCAATAATGGGATTGCGATCAGGGTAGCCATGGGGGATCAGGGCACGCCGGGGGTGGGGATCAACGGGCTGATATCGACCGGCTGGAAGTTGGTAATGACCAGCACAATCTCCAGCTGGCTGAAATCGACCACCGGTTGGACCGAAGCGCTTTGGAACAGGTCGTAATCCCGGCTGCGCACGCCGGTCACCTGGCCGATGAGGATATTGGCAGGGTAATTGCCGCCCAGACCAGAAGTGAGTACCAGATCGCCGGGCTGCACCTTGGCGCTTTGGGGGATCATTTCCAGGCTGACTTCACCGGTCACCAGGCCGTTCAACATCGCCTGGGCCCGGCTGGGCTCCAGGCGCACGTTGATGGCGGAAGCCGTGTCGGTGATAAGCTGGATGCTGGCAGCGCCGGCGGTCACCCGGGAAATCCGGCCGACCAGGCCTTTATCCGTCACCACCGGCATGCCGCGCCGCAAACCGTCATCGGAGCCGCGATTGATGATCAGGTATTGCAAGAACGGGCTGGGGTCGCGGCCGATGACAGCCGCGGCCAGGTAGCGGTTCTCGGGCTGGATGCGGGCGAAATCCACCAGGGCTTCCAGCACGCGGGTTTCCGAGAGCTGCTGATTGAGGCTGATGATCTGCGATTCCAGGCGCGAGACTTCCGCCTCCAGGGCCGCGTTTTGCTGGCGCAGGCGCGCCATATCCTGAGGGGCGGCAATGTAATTTTGAATTGCCTGGTAGCGGGTCGCGATCCAGGTCTGGGCTGCGATCAGGGGATCCAGGATCGTCCTGGAGAGGGGGGTGAGGTATCCGCCTAACGCCAGCACAATCAGTCCTACGACCACAATGGCCAGAACGACTGTCTGTAACGTGCGGGGAGAAGATGAGTTCATGTCAAGTTTCGAAACGCCCGGGCGCGTTGGGCCGGGGCGGGGTCGCGCTAAGTGTGCCGGGTGCTGCCGCGCTCCAGGCCGACCAGCAGCCGGGACAGGCTTTCATAGTTTTCCAGGATCATACCGGCGCCACGCGCCACACAGCTCATCGGGTCTTCGGCCACCCAGACACGCACTTTTAATTCCTCGGTCAATCGCCGGTCCAGGGCCTGCAGCAGCGCGCCGCCGCCTGCCAGGCAGATGCCCACATCCATCAGGTCGGCCACGATCTCCGGTGGGGCTTCATCCAGGGCATCCTTTATGGTGTCCACGATGATCTGCACCGAGCCGGAGATGGCTTCCCGGATCTCAACCGAAGAGACTTCGATCGCCTCCGGCAGACCGGTGATCAGATTGCGGCCGCGCACGCTGTAGGTCTTTTCTTCCGACAGATGGTAGGCTGAACCAATTGCGATCTTGACTTGCTCGGCCATGCGCTGGCCGATAGAGAGGTTGTATTTGTTGCGCATGAACTGGATGATATCATCATCCATTTCGTCGCCGGCCACCCGCAGCGAGCGCGAGATCACCACACCGCCCATCGACATGACGGCCACTTCCGAGGTGCCGCCGCCGATATCGACGATCATGCTGCCGCGCACTTCCGCAACTGGGAGCCCGGCTCCCAGGGCAGCGGCTACCGGCTCTTCAATCAGGCCGACTTCGCGCGCCCCGGCTGACATGGCGGCATCGTACACCGCCCGTTTCTCGACTTCCGTCACGCCGGAGGGGATCCCCACGACCACTCTTGGGCGAGGGATCGGGACGATACTCTGTTCATGCGCTTTACCGATAAAGTATTCCAACATTGCTTCGGTGATCTCGAATTCCGAGATCACGCCATCCCGCAGGGGCCGCACCGCAACCACGTTGGCCGGGGTGCGACCGACCATTTCCTTTGCTTCCGCCCCGATTGCGAGCGGTTCACGGGTGCGTTTATTGATCGCAACCCAAGAAGGCTCGTTAATCGTGATGCCCTTGCCGCGCACATTAACGAGCGTATTGGCCGTGCCCAGGTCGATGCCAATGTCAAGCGAGAAGAATCCGAGCAGCCAGTTTAGTGGATTAAACGCCAATCTTGGGCTCCTTAAATCGTTGGGAGAGAATTAAGGGGCTCTTGGACAATCCGCTCACAGCTGGAACGAAATCGGATGAACAGCGGATGCCCCGTAACCCACCCAAAATATCGTGGTGGATTATACCATTGATCGTGACGGTTCGAATTGTTGGTGATTGCTGTAACTTAGCGCTCATGCCTGAAAATCGGGCGAAATAGGTGCGCCTGGGGGCATTCAACCCCAGGCGCACCTATTTCGCCTCTATTTCGTGATCAGGCCTGAGTAGAAACAGTTTTTATCCAGCCCGGCCGTCAGGGTTATCGGCAGAAAAATGAACGATACCATGGCCCTGGCCCGGTATCGTTCATTCTGTATTCTTGGCTGAGCGCAGCGCGCTCAGAACATCAAATCGTTTACTTTCTGGATGGTCTCGCGCCCGGGGCGAATGCGGTCGGCCGGCAGGCGGTTCAGAGCCGTTTCCGGCAGGTTGTAGAGCTCTGTCAGCGAGGGCGGCTCTTCGGTGATGTAGATCAGGCCGGTCAGCAGGCACTGCTGGCAGTTGGCGTCTTCCAGGGTCCGCAGCGCTTCGCCTCGATTGGTGGGATCGTAATCCCGTTCCAGTTTTTTGAGGCGCACGGCCGAACCGTCGTGCATGGTCACGTCAATCGTGTCGCCGGCTTCATAGTTGACCAGAATCTCTTCGGCCGGTGGGACGTAAGACAGCTCGTGCAAGGCGACTTCGTGCTCCCTGCCCCAGGCATACGAGTGAGCGGCGTCATCCCGGTTGTTGAAGGTGACGCACGGGCTGATGATGTCCAGCACGGCGATCCCCTTGTGACTGATGGCGGCCTTGATCAATTCCTTGACCTGCTTGGGGTCACCCGCAAAAGACCGGGCCACAAAAGTTGCGTTACCCACCAGGGCTTCCAGGGCGATGTCGATCGGCATGTAGGGATTGGTGCCCTGGTTCTTGAGCGACAGGCCGACTTCGGCCGTGGCGGAGAACTGGCCCTTGGTCAGGCCGTACACGCCGTTGTTCTCGACGATATAGACCATATCCATGTTGCGGCGGATGACGTGCTTGAACTGACCCATGCCGATGCTGGCGGTATCGCCATCGCCGCTGACGGCCAGGCCTTTCAGGGTGTGGTCGCCAAACAGGGCTCCGGTCGCCAGGGATGGCATCCGGCCGTGCAGGCTGTTGAAACCGAACGAGCGGCTCAGGAAATAGGTCGGGCTCTTGCTGGAGCAGCCGATGCCCGAGAACTTAATCACCTCTTCGGGCACCAGGTCCAGTTCGTAGCAGGCTGCGATGATCTGGCTGGCGATGGAATTGTGGCCGCAGCCCTGGCACAGGGTCGAAGCCCGGCCACGGTAATCGCTCTTGGATAAACCGATCAGATTCACGTTCGAACGCGTAGTGGTAGATGTCTGGTTTGCCATGTTCAGTTAACCTCCTTCGCCAGGACGGATTCTCGCACCCGGCGAGCGGTGAGCGGGAGCCCATCGGTGTGGGCGAGGCTGATTAGTTTGGATACTTGCTGCGGATATTCCAGGCTGAGCAACTGGTGCAGTTGCCCATCCCGGTTCATTTCAATCACGTACAGGCGATCGTGGTTCTCAATGAAGTCCTGAACTTCGCTGGTAAACGGTACGGCCCTCAGCCGCATGAAATCGGTCTTGATACCCTTGGCTTGCAACTGGTCGCGGGCTTCCTGGATGGCGGGTTCGGTCGAACCGAAGGCAATCAGGCCAACTTCAGCGCTGTCCATCGTATCGATGACCGGTTTGGGCATGTACTGCCGGGCGGTGTTATATTTTTTCTTCAAGCGTTCGAGCAGTTCGTGCCATATTTCATTGTCTTCCGTGTAACGGGCGTTTTCGTCGTGCCCGGTGCCGCGGGTGAAGTATGAGGCAGCCGGGTGGCGGTTGCCTGGCAGGGTCCGGTAAGGGATGCCATCGCCATCTATATCCCGATAGCGGCCCCAATCGCCCTTGAGACGTTCCAGATCCTCTTCCCACAGCACCTTGCCGCGATCGATCGGCGCGTCCGGGTATTCAAACGGGCGGGTCATCCACTGGTTCATGCCGAAGTCCAGGTCGGAAAGCACAAACACCGGGGATTGCACCCGCTCGGCGATATCGAAGGCTTTCCAGCCGAACTCGAAGCATTCGGTAACTGAGCCGGGCAGCAGGATGATCTGCTGGGTATCGCCGTGGCCCAGGAAATAGGTGAAGGTCAGATCGCACTGGGCGGTCCGGGTTGGCAGGCCGGTGCTCGGCCCGACCCGCTGCACGTCCCAGACGACCAGTGGGATTTCGGCGAAATAAGCCAGGCCGGCGTATTCGGTCATCAGGCTCAGGCCGGGGCCGGAAGTGGAGGTCATCGAGCGCAAACCCGACCAGCCGCCGCCGACTGCCATACCGATGGCGGCGAGCTCGTCCTCAGCTTGAACAACCGCAAAGGTGTTCTTGCCGGTTTCCGGATCTTTGCGCAGCACCGGCAGGTACTGGTGCAGCGATTCGGCCAGGCTGGAGGCCGGGGTGATCGGGTACCAGGCGACCAGTTCCACGCCGCCGTAGATCGAGCCCAGGGCGGCGGCCGTGTTGCCGTCGGCCATGATGTAGCCGTCGGTGGCGTCCATGGCTTCCACCCGGTAGGGGTCAGTCTTGACCAGATTTTCTTCCGCCCAGTTATAGGCAGTCTGGATCACGCCGAAGTTCAGATCGATCGGCTTGGTTTTACTCTTGAAATGAAAATCAAGCGCCTGGTAGATCTTATCCAGATCAATGCCCAGCATTTTAACCAGCACGCCGACGTAGACCATATTAGCGATGTAGTCGCGCAGATTGGTGGGCGCATTGGCGGAACGGGAAATGTCCCGGACCGGCATGGGATAGATTGAGATATCGTCGCGATTGATTTTCAGGCGGATATCATCGGCGTAGTAAAACGCCCCGCCGGGTTTGACGTCTGCCAGATCCTGGACGAAGGTCGCCGGGTTCATGGCGACGACGATTTCGTGCTCTTCCCGGCGAGCGAGGTAGCCATCTTTGCTGACGCGGATGGTGTACCAGGTAGGCAGGCCCTGGATATTGGATGGGAACAGGTTTTTCCCAGCAACGGGGATGCCCATTTTAAACAGGGCGCGTAAAATGGTTAAGTTTGAAGTCTGGGAACCCGAGCCGTTGACAGTGCCGACGGTGATCGAAAAATCATTGACCACCGGTTCCTGTTCGGTTTTGGCTTCCTTTTCAACTGCAGGTTGTAACGCTGACATTCGTTCTCCTTGGTTGATCTTATTTTGGTTCAAAGTATCTACCTTGACAATGTCACATTCGAAGAAATCTCCCAAATTTTGATGTGTGTGGCAGGCGGCCGCCCGCCACACACATCAAAATTTGGGTATACTTTATTAATCTGAAATTGTCAAACTACTCAGGCCGATGTAAAAATGTGGGCGAAACGTATGCGCGTGGTGGGTGTACGCCCAAAACGCACACCCGTTTCGCCATTTCTTGCTGCTATGGCTGCAAGGCCGTTGAAGAGCAGCATGTTCAGGATACTGCCCGCCCATTGGGGACGATCATGGTGCGGTGGTAAATCAGGTCCTTATGTTCGACCAGCGCCTGATAGCCTTTTTGATAATCCTGGTCGCAGATCGCGTCCACCATCTGCTGGTGGTAGCGCCAGACTTGTTGCAGATAGTTATAATCGGCGAATACATTCAGCCCAACCGCCTCGTAAGCATCCCAATAAGCTTCCAACAAACCAGTGACAAACGGATTTTCAAGCCGGCTGAACAGTCTCAGATGTAGCTGGCGGTGTTCCTGGTGGGGGATCACAATTGGGTTGCCGCGCAGTTTTTCCCAGGCCCGTTGGATCAAATCCTGCAGATGCTGATGATCTACCTCGGTCAGTTTCTGTACGGCTTGAAACCAGAACGAAGCTTCGACATGGTTGCGCAGGTCGGCGAAGGCTTCGAAATGCTGGCGGTCCAATTGGATGGCGTAAGACAGGCTCTGGCTGACTGCCGGTGAAAAGGTATATGGCAGCCGCCGGATGCCGGTTCGGGGACGCACCTCCACCAGGCCTAAAGCCTCGGCCACTTCCAGCTGTTCCCGTAAACGCGCCACACTGACATTCAGTTCTTTGCTGATGTCGTTGAGCGAGGGCAGCTGGGCTGTGCCGTTGAGACTGTCCCCGTCGAATTCGGGTTTTGCCAGGTATTGTAAAAATTCAGAGGAGAGTGTGGGTCTTGGCATGGGTTGGGCAGTTCCTGACGATCCGCAGCGGTCAATGGGCTGATTAATCGGATTATTCTTATAATTCCCAGATTCTATCACCCTGCTCAGGAGGCGTCAAGAATTCCAGAGATGAATTTCAGCGCTTTCATGAATTTCTTATTTAGCCTGTCCCGGATGGCTGGCCCTGGCGCCTTTCATGACGGGAGCAATCAAATTGTGTAGATTTGTGGTGTTCGGTTTGGGCGGCTCGAGCTGCCCAAACCGAACACCACATCCTTTCTTCTACAACATTTGCATGCATCCTTCGTGACAGTTGCTTAATAGGCGGTCTCAAAATAAGCCGGCAGCGTCTGCAGAGCCCGCACGCAGCGCGTCCCGGGCCAGGTGATCAGGCTGCCTTCCACCAGGTGGATGCGCCCGGCGCGGGCGGCCGGGGTCGCGCTCAGCCGTTCCAGCAGATCGTCCCGGTGGGAGGCGTCGAACGGGTAGGGCTCGTCCGGCAGCAGGATCACCTCCGGCTGGGCGGCCCGGATCTCTTCCAGGGTCAGACGCGGGTAGCGGTTATCCCGCTCTCCAGCCGGTTCGGCCGGAGCCTGGCCGAGATCGGCGGCCAGCGGGTAGCGCCGTTCCCGCCCGGCGAACACGTTGCGGCCGCCGCAGGCCCTTAAAATGTCGTGGCAGTAAGTTTCCTGGTTGAAACTCATCCACCATTCCGGTCCGCCGTCGGCGGGCTCATACCAGATCGGGCAAAAATAGCTCAGCGGCGGGTGATCCTGGGCGGCGGCCTGGGCCCATTCCAGGCTGACGGCCAGCGATTTCAGGCGCAAGGCGGCAGCTTGATCTTCAAACCGGCCGGCCAACGCCCAAAGCATATCCAGGGTAGCCTGCAGGCTGCGGGGGTGGGTGACCCAGACAGGGATGCCGGCCTGGGCCAGAGCCTGTACGCTGGGTTCGGTATTTTCTTCCCAGTTGGCCAGCACCAGGTCGGGTTTTAATGCCAGCAGTGCTTCGATATCCGGGTTTTTGGTCCCGCCCAGGCGGGGGAGCCGGGCGGTTTCGGCGGCCGGATGAATGCAGTAATCGGTGATCCCGACCAACCGGCCTCCCAGGCCAAGATCGAACAGGCTCTCGGTCAGGGAAGGAACCAGGGAGACGACCCGTTCAGGAGGGGCATCTAAATCCGGTCCGTAGGCTTGAATGGGGCCGGCGCTCATCACGACAGGTAATCCGCAGCCGCGGCCGCCATCAAGGCAGCCCCACGCACCAGGGCTTCTTCATCGAAATCGAAGCGCGGGTGGTGATGGCCGGCATCCAGATCTCGTGCGTGGTTGGCCGAGCCGACGAAAATGAAGCAGCCAGGAACGGATTGCATCAGAAAGGCCATGTCTTCTGAACCCATGGTGCGGTAATCCCGCTCGATCTCGCCGGGCGGCAGCACCTGACCGGCCAGTTGGGCCAGGCGGCCGGCCAGCTGGGGGTCATTGGTCACCGCCGGTGTGAGACTCTCCAATTCGAGCTCGACCTGGCAGTTCATGGCCTCAGCCATGCCAGTGACGATCCGCCGGAAGCGCTCCAGGACCCGCTCCCGCACCTGCGGGTCGAAGGTCCGGATGGTGCCCTGCAGGTAAGCCTCAGCCGGGATCACGTTGAAGGTTTCGCCAGATTGCAGAGCCGTAAAACTGACCACCGCCGACTGCAGCGGGCTGACATCCCGGGAGACGATCGACTGGGCGGCAGTGATGATCTGGGCGGCGGCTACCAGCGGATCAACTGCCAGGTTGGGTATAGCGCCATGACCACCTCGGCCTATCACCCGCAACTTGAAGATCTCCGCCGCGGCCATGACCGGACCCGGGCTGATGGCGTAGCGGCCCAGGGGGAATTCGTTCCACAGGTGCATGGCCAGGCTGATATCCGGTGTGGGATTCTGCAAAACGCCGGCGGCGATCAGGCCCTCAGCCCCGCCTAAACCCTCTTCGGCCGGCTGAAATACCAGCTTGACCGATCCGGCCAGGGACTGTCGTTCGGCATTCAGCAGGCGCGCCACGGTCAGACCGATGGCGGTGTGGCCATCATGGCCGCAGGCGTGCATCACGCCCGGGTTTTGAGAAGTGTAGCTGGCGCCGGTCTGTTCCTGGATTGGCAGCGCATCCATGTCAAAGCGCAGCAGCACCACCGGTCCTGGCCGCGCCCCCTCCAGCATCGCCACGACGCCGGTCTGAGCCAGGCCGGAGGTGACTTCCAGGCCAAGAGCTGAAAGTTCGCGCGCCACAATGCCGGCGGTGCGAACTTCCTGGAACCCCAATTCCGGATGCTGGTGGAAATCTCGCCGCAGGTCGCGGGTGTATTCGAATTGTTCCTGAGCTTTGTGATACCAAGGGATCATGCTTGCGCCTCTCCTGTCCGGAGGCTGTCCAAAACGAAGTAAATAAAGCAATCGACCGGTGCGTGTGGACGCCGGCTACATTGCCAGTACCGACACGTGCCGGTCGATTGCTTTCCTGCAATTCAATGCGGATAGAACGGAACCCCCAGGCTCATTTGCGCCGTTTTTTGCGGGAGGATCGACGCGGAGGGGTGTCGGATTTATTGGGCGTATCCTGGGTTTCGGGTTCATCCGCCGGCTGTTTGCCACAGTCGCACTCGCCATTCTCATGTTTGTCGCAAGGTTCCTGGCTTTTTCTGCGCAGGGCCTCCAGCTCATCCCAGGGTTGCAGATCTTCCTTAACGAATTCCTGGCGCAGACCAGAGTCCAGCTCGACCAGCACGGCATCTTTCAAGGGGAACATGTCGATCACCCTGCCTTCACCGCTGGGCGTGACGACGCGTTTGTTGCGTTTGGGCAGTTCTTTGCGGGCAGTGACGTACTGCTCATATTCATAAACCAGGCAGCAGCGCAGACGCCCGCAAATTCCGGTGATTTCGGAGGGGGTCAGCGAGATGCCCTGTTCCTTGGCCATTTTGATCGAGATCGGGCTGAATTCGGTCAGGAACATCGAACAGCAGCGGGTTGCCATCCCGCAGGCGCCCATCCCGCCCAGGATTTTGGCGACATCCCGCGGGCCGATCTGGCGCATTTCCACCCGCGAGCGCGGGTATACCCGCTGCATCGCTCGCCGCAGGTCGCGCAGGTCGATCTTGCCTTCGCCTTCGGTGCTGTATAAAAATGAGAGCCGGCTGCCATCGAAAGTAAATTCGGCGGCGACGATCTTGACGCCCTCGATTTTCATATCCGCCAATTTGGCGCGCCCGTTGATCATGGCTTCGACTTCTTTTTTCTGCCAGATCTGGCGCAGCACCAGGTCGCGCGGGGTGGCCCGTCGGTGGATCGGTTTCCAACTGCCTTCTGGCGGCGGGCTGGGGTCTTCAACGATTTGCACAATTTCGCCGAGCTGGCGTCCGCGTGAAGTATCGACCACCGCGAAATCGCCGACCCGCAGATCTTCGATCCCACTGGCGTCGAAATGATAAACTTTACCAACTTTTTGAAACCGGATACCAACAATAAAAGGTTGCATAGATGACTACCTTGACGAGGTCATACTTGAAGGGTTCTGCGAAATTTGGGGCGTGCAGTCATTTGCAACCGCCCCCAATATCTCGAACGCTAGTCTGAGTAACTTGACAATGTCACATTCGAAGAAATCTCCCAAATGATGATGTGCGTGGCGGGCGGTCGCCCGCCACGCACATCATCATTTGGGTATCCTTTTTTAATGTGACATCGTCAAAGTAGATACTTTTATCCTACCATTTTAATCGGAATGAAGTTATTCTGCTGCATGGCAGCCACGCTGACTTTGGCGGCCACATCTTCGGCGATCTGGCGTAAAGCCTGGGCCACAGGTGAATCGGGGTTGGTGATCACGACCGGTTTGCCCGAATCGCCGCCCGTCCGGACGGCCGGGTCCATCGGGATCGCGCCGATATAGGCGACGCCCGACTCCTCGGCCAGTTTCTTGCCGCCGCCGGTCCCGAAGATATCCATCCGGTTGCCGTCCGGCAGTTCCAGGTAGCTCATATTTTCCACCACGCCGAAGATCGGCACGTCCAGCTGGCGGAACATTTCCAGCCCGCGGCGGGCATCATCCAGCGAAACTTGCTGCGGCAGGGTCACGATCACACCGCCGCTGAGCGGCAGGGATTGGGCCAGACTGAGAGCGGCATCGCCGGTCCCGGGAGGCAGATCGATGATCAGGTAATCCAACTCGCCCCAGGCCACATCGGTCAGGAACTGGCGGATCGCTGAATGCAGCATGGGCCCACGCCAGATCAGGGGCTGGTCGGGTTTGACCAGGAAGCCGATCGACATCAGCTTGACGCCGTAAGCTTCAGCCGGCTCGAGTTTTTCACCACTGGGAGCGGGCAGGTGTTCGACGCCCATCATGGTCGGTACGTTGGGACCGTAGATATCGGCGTCCAGCAGGCCTACCCGGGCGCCGCTTTGCGCCAGTGAAACCGCGATATTGACGGCCACGGTGCTCTTGCCCACCCCGCCTTTGCCGGATGCAACCGCAATGGCGTTGTGAATGGGCAGTTCCAGCAAGCCGCGCGACCGGCCGTCGCTGGGCACGTTGGCGTCCAGTTTGACCTCCACGGAGCTGACCCCTGGAAGCGCGGCGACCGCCTGCTTGGCCTCCCGCTCGATCTGGGTCCGGAGCGGACAGGCCGGGGTGGTTAACATCACGGTAAAAGATACCTTGGTCCCCTCGATTTTCAGATCGTGGATCATATTGAGGCTGACCAGATCTTTATGCAGTTCCGGCTCCTGAACTTTGCTCAGGGCGGCCATGACCGCATCTTGCGTAATTTTTGTTTCAGACATGCTTACCTTCCAAGGTCCATCGCCGCAACCGGCCGGAAGCCTGTTGCAGCAGTGGTTCGATAGTTTCACCCACGACTCATGGCCGGGGTGTTGATTGTAATGCCCATCCAGGGAGCTCGATGGACGATCAGCTTACGGCCTGGCGGCGAGGCTCAGCCTCGAGCTGCTCGTCTGGCGGCCTTGGCAGCTTCAGCTTCCGCCCGGGCGGTTTCTTCCCGCTCATAGTTCACAGGCCGGATCGAGGCGTAGTAAGACAGCGGCTTGGAGAGCTTTTCCTTATCGTAAATATTGCGGGCGTGCCGGTCATACACCGACAGCTCGTAATCGTGGTCCATTTTAATCGCGTCGAAGGGGCAGTATTCCGCGCAGAAACCGCAGTTCATGCAGATATCGACGTCGATATAAAATTCTTTTGGTTCAGGGACCGGCCGGCCGGTATCGGGATCGTTTGTGCGCACAATCCAGATGCATTGGGGCGGGCAGACCTTGGCGCAAATGCCGCAGGAAGTGCAGCGATCCTGTTTATTGCCGGCTTCATCCTCTTCGTAGATCAAGAAGGGGATATAGCGGAATTCCTCCGGAACAGGCAGTTTCTCTTCCGGATACTGCACGGTGAAGATCCCGTTTTGATCGGTACTGCTGCGGTGGGCCACGCCTTCATCGGTGTAATAGCGCTTGCCCAGCCACTTGATATCATCCAGATAGGTGTTGATAAACCGTTTCAGGGTAACGGTCATGCCTTTCAGAATGCCTAATCCGTCCATAATGTGTTCATCTCCCTTGCGTGAGTTGATGAGCGGTCGCGGGCCGGTCGCCTTGGCGGTTGGCCCGGACCGGGCTCTCAACGGTCCGTTTCGCCCAGCACGATATCGATCGATCCCAGGATCGCGACCACATCGGCGACCTTATTACCGACAGTCATGGTTTCCAGCGGGGTCAGATTGATGAACGATGGAGCCCGGACGTGGTACCGCCACGGATTGGGCTTGCCGGTGGACACAACATAAAAGCCAAGCTCGCCTTTGGGACCTTCAACCCGTCCGTAGGACTCCCCGGCTGGAACGCGCACCTGGTATTGGGGTTTGCCTTCCTGGATGGAGCCTTCGGGCAGGTCTCGGATGGCCTGCTGGAGAATCCGCAGGCTCTGGCGCATTTCGTCGATGCGGATCAGGTAGCGGTCGTAAATATCGCCGTGATAACGTACGGCCACATCGAACTCGAAGCGGTCATAAATCGAGTACGGATCGGCCCGGCGGATATCATAGGGCACGCCGGAAGCCCGCAGTAATGGGCCGGTGGCCGACAGGGCGATCGCCTGCTCGGGGGTCAGCACGCCGACGCCTTCGGTCCGGGAGCGCACGATCTCGTTGTTGGTCAGGAACTGGTCGATCTCGTCGATGCGTCGGGGCAGGCGATCGTAAACCAGTTTACGGATCTGCTCGGGAATACCGGCTGGCAGGTCACGCGCCACGCCGCCGAAGCGGAAGTAATTGCACATCATGCGGGAGCCGGCCACCGCTTCGAACACGTCCAGGATCAGTTCGCGCTCCTCCAGGGCGTACAGCATCGGGGTGAAGAAAGCCCCAAGGTCGTTGAGCAGCGAGCCAACCAGGAAGAGGTGATTGGTGATCCGGGTGAGCTCGGCCATAATGACCCGGATGTACTCGGCCCGCTCAGGCGGTTTGACATCCATCAGTTTTTCGACAGCCAGCGCATAGCCGAAGTTATTGCTCATCGAGGCCAGATAATCCAGCCGGTCGGTGAAGGGCATGTTCTGCAGAAAGGTGTTGCGCTCGCCGATCTTTTCGTGGTTGCGATGCAGGTAGCCCATTACCGGTTTAAGCGCCATGACGGTCTCGCCGTCCAGGGCTACCACCACTCGGAAAACGCCGTGGGTGGAGGGATGCTGCGGGCCCATATTGACCACCACCATATCCGTTTTGAGGCGTTCACCGTCGCCTTCCGTTGTCGCTGTAAATTTCTTCAGGCTGGCATACATGGCGTCGTCGGCATCCGGCGTCCAGATTTCCGGATCGAATCCGGCGGGATAGCTGACGTTCTTGCCGAATGGGTTTTTATCCTCGACCCGGTACACCTGGCCGTCGGGCCAGCGGCTTTTAAAGGGTTTGCCTTCTTCTTCGAAATAAGGTTCTTCCCAATCCTTGCGCAGGGGGAACCCGCTGAAACCATCCCACATCAGAATCCGGCGCAGGTCGGGGTGGCCTTCGAATTGGATGCCGTACATATCCCAGACTTCCCGCTCCTGGAAATCGGCCCCGGGATAGACCGGAACCAGGGAGGGCACGACCGGATTTTCACGCGGCGCCTGGACTTTCAAAACCAGGGCCGGGCCGCCAATGGTCTGGTAGAAATGGTAAACGACCTCTAAATGATTGTCGGGCAAATAATCGACGCCGGTGACGGATGAGAGCAGATCATAGCCCATTTCGTCGCGCAGGTAAGTCGCCACCTCGATCAGGTTTTCGGCTTTAACCGAGATAGCCCTCATACCCCTTGCGGGTATCCGGCGCTACAATCTCGGGGAATTTTGCTCCCAATCCGGTTTCCACAGCCAGTGTTTGTTCACTCATGGGTTGCTCCATTATTTTTATTTACCGAATCCCTAAGCTTCTTCGCTGGCCGGTTCGGCTTCGGCTTGCATTTTTTGAATGGAATATGCCTGGATTTTTTCGAATTCGCGCGGGTCCATCAGGTCCGGGCCGAGCACCGGAATCGGGATCTCCGGAATGGGGTCCTTGCCATACCAACGGGTCGCTTTCCAATGCTGGGTATCGATTTTGCGTTGCAGGGTGATCAATCCATGCAGCAGGGCCTGGGGAGTGGGTGGGCATCCGGGGATATAGACGTCAACCGGAACGAACTTGTCCACTCCCGATACAACGTTGTAGCCCTCCTTGAAGGGCCCGCCGCCGGAAGCGCAGGCGCCCATCGCCACAACGTATTTGGGCTCGGGCATCTGGTTGTAAAGCCGCACGATTTGTGGGATCATCTTCTTGGTAACGGTCCCGGAGACGATCATCAGGTCGGTTTGACGCGGGCTGGGGCGCATGACCTCCATCCCGAACCGGGAGAAGTCATAGCGGCTGGCCGCGGTGCAGATCATTTCGATCGCGCAGCAGGCCAGTCCGAACATCATCGGCCAAATTGATGAACGGCGTCCCCAGTTGTAGATCTTATCCAGAGTCGTGATGTTGACGGTGCCCTCCAGTTCGGGCGGGATGTCGTATCTGGTGGTATCTTCTTTCTTACTCATAAGGGATTGACCTCCTCAAACCATTCTTGATAGATAGCGGCCAGGATGGCTTCATTGGCAAGTTCCCGATCGTCATCGAACCGGCTCAGGGCGACGGTCCAATCGTAAATCATTCCCAGCGAGACCTGTTCCAGGTCTGCGTCCGGATGCAGATCGCGTAAAGCCAGGGCGATTGCATATGAATCTTCCCAGGAATAGGTATCTTCGCGATCATCGTCGAAGGGAATGTCGGTCGTCATCAGCGTCTGCGTCTTCATAGTCGGTCCTTCAGATTCCGGAAATGTCGGGGTCGTTTTCCAAATCTGGGCGAGTTCCAGAATTTCTGAACGATCCGGGTCCTTGGGTTATACCGGTACCGCCTCGGGTTTATTATAACTTCTTTTGCGGCCCGGTCAACGCTAATAAACATCATATATATTTGCTTAAATCGGTTCTGAGTTATAATACCGCCATGAAAACCTCCCGCCAGCGTTTGCTTGAATATATCCAGACCCGTCGCTACGTGACGGTGGCTGAACTCAGCCGGGTACTGCGGATGAGCCGCGCCAATGCCCGCCACCACCTGGCCATCCTCGAGCAACAGGGCCTGGTGCGGGTGGCTGGAGAGCGCCCGCTCGAGCGTGGCCGCGGCCGCCCGCAGTTGCTGTACGGGCTGGCCGAAACTGCCCAGGCCCACAATCTGGATACGCTGGTCGGTGTGCTGCTCGATTTGCTGGCAGTGGACGAGCCGGCCGAACACCGGCTGCAACGCTACCGCACGATCGCTGCTGGCTTAAAATCCGCCGGCTTGAAATCCGCCGGCTTGAAATCCGCCGGCTGCGGGGTCGACAGGCCAGCAGCCGCGCCTGGACGGGCTCGGCCCGGGCTGAAGGCTGTGCAGCCCCGCTCTGCCAGCCTGACCCAACGCCTGGCGGCTACCGTCCAGGATCTGAACCATTTGAATTACCAGGCCCGCTGGGAGGCGCATGCCCAGGGACCGCGCTTGATCCTGGAGCACTGCCCCTACGCGGCGATATTGAAAAACCATCCTGAAATTTGCCAGATCGACCGCTTCCTGCTGCAGGAACTGACCGGCGTACCGGTCGCGCAGACGGAGCGCCTGGCCCTGGACGAGCGCGGCGCGCCCTTCTGCCGTTTTGCGTTGCAAACCCGATGAAATATCGAGCCGCATCCCTGCTGCCGGCTGACCCGGAATTGACTTCCGATCTGGAGTGGATGCTCCAATCCGGCCAGGTCCCGGAGGATGCGCTGGCAGCTGAACTGACCCGGGCTTATTTCCAGGACCTGGCGCGCTGGCTGGCGCTGGTGCTGGACGACCCGGATGGGGCGGCTGTGGCCAGTCTGGAGGCGATCCTGGCGGCTGCCGCCCAGGCTTATCGCTTTCCGGGAGGCTGCAGCGCCAGGGAATGGGTCTTCCAGCAGGCTGCCCGGGCTGCCCGGGGTGAGCTGCGCCAGTTGCGGCGCAAGCGCCTTTTGAGCGGTCTGGCTGCGCTGTTTGGCCGCCAGGGTATGGGAATCTCGCAGCCCGAAACCGGGCTGCAGGCCGCCGCCTGGCTGGCGACTGACCAGCTGCCGGACGAGCCCCGATTGGCGGCTTGCCTGGCCTGGGGCCTGGGTGAGACGCCAGAATCAATCGGGACGATACTGGGAAAAGCGGAAACCGATGTGGACGGGCTGCTCGAACTGGCCCGCCGGCGGGTGCTGCTAAACCTGCCGCTGTTCGATCTCAGCCGCCAGGACCTGCCCGAGCAGGACCTCGACCAGACCCTGCAGGCAATATTCGAGGCGCGCTACCGCCAGCTGTGGCCTGAACCGCCGGAAATCGAGAGCCTGGTCGAGGCAGTCGCCGCGGAGGCCGGTCGGCAGACCGGCCTCCGCTCTCGCCTGTTGCGCTTCAAGGAATTTGCCTGGTTGGGGGTGGTCGCCGCCCTGGTTCTCGGCGGTTTCTACCTGGTTAACCAGCTGCTGCCCGAGCAACTGCCCCCCGGCGCTGCGTCCGGGCCCGGGCAGAGTGCCTCCCCGGATCAGACGGGCTTATCCCCGGATCGGGTGCTGCGCCTGGATTATTATGCCCAGCCTGGCGAAACCGTGGATGAGATTGGCCAGGCGCTGGAGCTGCCGCAAGCAGAGATCGAGCGGTTACGGGACACGTATGCGAATGGGCATCTGGACCTGGCCAGCCCGCTGCGGATCGGCCTGGTGGCTCCTGAGCAGTTCCCCAGGCCGACGCCGGTTGCCCCGGTCGCCCACCGCCAGGCTCCACTGACGATCAACTCCAGCCCGCTCGAGATTCGCAACCTGATCAACCTCAGCCCGACCCTGTGGAAAACGCTCTGGCTGGATGCCGTCATCTTCGATTATGGACCGGATGGTTACGTCGGCTCACCGCATCAATACCGGGTCCAATCCTGGTACAGCCAGCCGGATAAGAGCCTGACAGTCGTGTGGACTTCCGGCAGCGATAACACCCACGCCGTCTTGCGCAAAAATGGGGTGCGCTATTCGAGTTACCAGCAGCAGGGCTGGTTGGAGGCCCGCCAGGACGGAGCTGAACGGTGGGACCAGAACCTGACCGGGGATATGGTTTTTCCGAATCGCTCGCAGATCTTCGGCCGGCCTGGTCAGGTCCGGGTAGTCGGCGAAGATCTGGTCGCCGGGCGTCCGACGATCGTGGTAGATTGGCGCACAGAAGGTGACTCGGTCTGGCCCAACCGCTACCGGATGTGGGTCGATGTTCAAACCGGCATGATTCTGCGCTTCCAGTTTTACTCGGGACTGGATGGCGACAGCTTGTTGGGGGAAGTGATTTTCGCCAGGCTGGCCCTGGACGTCGATTTCCCCCAGGCTGACCTGTTCACCCCCTGGCGGCTGCAGGACCAGGTTTTCGTCAGCGATTATCGCGGCGAGCTGGCGGATGCCAGTGTGATCCCGCGGCAGACCCTGACCGCCAGTGAAGCCCAGCGGGATCAGGATCGCCAGCCGCCTCCGGCTGGGCTTGACCTGTCCGCCAGCCGCTTGAGTTTTCAGTACGAACTCACTTTAAAACCAAGCACCAAGCCTTCCAATGTGGCCGTATTTGCCGACCAGTACTACCTGGGTGAGGTCCAGCTTGCCGACCCGTGGAGCGTGTATTGCTTTCGCTCGCCGGATGGCAGCAAGGTGGCTTACTCTTTAATCCTTACGGCGGGCCTTTGATCGGCTCCGGCTGGTTCGAGCTGAAATCCCCGCTGCAGGTCAGAACCGGCTCGTCCCGGTTCACGGGGCGCTATGGGCTGTTTGCTTTTTCGCCTGACAGCCGCGAGCTGGCTTTTTTTGGCCGTTTTCCCTATTCGACCCCAGGTGTTTTGACTGTGATCGATACCCAGACCGGCCAGGAACGCAACCTGGCGAATTTCAACAATGTTGCCAGCATGTTCTGGAGCCCGGACGGCAGCCAGATTGCCATTTTGGCGGCCCCGGACGATTGGTGGTCGCAAATGAACGCCATTTTGATCGATGCTTCCAGCGGCGAAGAACTTTATCGCAGTGAAGTTGATCAAACCGGGCTGTGGAGTCCAGCCAGCCGAGCGCCGGATTGGCCAACGCCCAACTGGCCCGGCCGCGATTGGGGAGTATCCTTCCCGCTGGTTCGACAGGGCTTATCCAATTGCGCCAGCCCGCCTTAACCGAGCATATTCTTCGGCAAAGTAATAGGATCTCCCTTGACGGCTTCACATTCGAACAAATCTCCCAAATTTTGATACATGTGGCGGGTGCCCGCCACATGTATCAAAATTTGGATATTCATTATTGGATCGGTAGAAGATGAAAAACTTGAACAGCAACCTCCCGGAACCCGACCAGGAGCTGGCCTCCGACCTCGATTGGCTGCTGCAGTCGCGCCAATTCTCGGCCGGGCAGGTAGCCGCCGGCCTGGTTCAGGCTTGCTTTCTGGATCTCTACCGTTGGATGGGACTGTGCCTGGACGACCAGGACGCAGCGGCAGCCTCGGCATTCAAGATCATCCTGGCGGCCGCCGAAAAAGCTGCGGGTTATAGCGGTGAACCGGGCGCGCAGGTGTGGGTTTTTCGGATGGGTGCAGCCGAGATCCGCAGGGTCGTGCGTCGGCGATTCTGGCAGGGTATCCGGCGGCGCCTGAGCCCGCTTTCCTCTGGGACGCCCGGCGAGCAGCCGGAAAATGCCCCACAGGCTAGCGTATGGAGGGCAGTGGAACGCCTGCCGGACGAACAGCGCCTGTTGGCGATCCTGGTTCATGGCCTGGGTTGGGGCCGGGAGCGGGCTGCCCAGGTTTTGGATTTGTCCCGCCAGCAGGCTGCGGGCATGCTCCAAATGGCGGCGCAGTCCCTGTATACCAGCATCGCGGCGAGCCAGGAAACCAGCGGGCCATTATCGCTGGATGAATTGGATCAGTATCTGGCTGCCATACTGCGCCAGCGCCTGACCGATTGGTCCGGCGAACCCTCCGATCTGGACGAACTGGCCCGGCTGGCGGGTGAGGAACTCGATCGCCAGGACCGCCGGCAGCAACGCGCCTCCAATTGGAAAGAAATGATCTGGCTGGCCGGCGCAGCCGGGACGATCGTGTTGGTGTTATGGGTGGCCAACCTGTGGCTCCCCGAGCCTGAAGGGCAAACGGCGGCCCCCACCGGGGTGCAAGCTGTCTCAGACGCAGGCGGCGAACCGGTCGCCGCGAACACGCCGGCGCCAACCCCCTCAGGGCCAGTCGCCGATTACCAGGTCCAGCCCGGCGATAGCCTGGCGAGTGTGGCCGCCTTTTTCGGCGCCCCGGTGGACGAGCTTCGCCGGTTGAATCCCGAGGTCATCGGGGTCGAACTGGTCCCCGGGCAGACCCTCAAGGTTGTGCTGCGCCCCCCGGGCCAGGCCGCTTTCCCCACCCCGGTGATGCCGGGAGGCCAGCCGGTAACGCCGCTGGATTACTGGATGACCCCTGGGGAACTGGTTGATTGGTTGATCATCACGCCGGCCCGCTGGGTGACGGTCTGGCTGGATGGAACGATCAGCGATTATGGCCCCGCGGGTGTGATCCGCGCGCCCGACCAGATCCGCTTCCAGGCCTGGTTCAGCAAGCCGGATCAAGCCCTGGTCATCACCCAGAACGCTGATGGCCGCCTTAACCGGGCCCTGACCCTTGGCGGCTGGCAGTACACCAGCGATCCACAGGGACAGATCGAAATTCAACCGGCGGACGGGCAGTCCAAGGGCGGCTTTGACGTCCACGACTTGGTCGCCCCGGTTGGGTTCGATTTCATCCAGGTGCCGGGCAGCTGGCAGCTTTTGCGGGTGGAGAACTTTGCCGGCCGCCGGGCGGTGGTGGTGGACTGGCGACCTGACCGGGGGGAGGCGCAGGCACCGGCGGCCCAAAGCCAGATCAGTGGCACACCTGCCGTGAACCATCGCCGGATCTGGTTCGACGCCTCGCTGGGCGTGATTTTACGCCTGCAGGAACTGGTTGGCGATCCGGGCGAGGAAACGCTCGTGCGTGAGCTGGTGGTGGACAGCGTTCAATACGACCGGGTTTTCCCGCACCCCGATCGGTTCTCGCCCTGGGCTTTGAACGAACAGGTTTTCCTGGAGCGGGATTCCGGCTGGTCTACCAATCCCGAGGACTCCCCGGCGGCACTCGCCCAGATACCTCCCGGGCGAGAGCGGCTGCCCAGGCTGGCGCCCGGCCCCGGTTTTGATCCAGCGAGGGCGCGGTTGACCTTGCAGTACCCTGAGTCCAGCCCGCCCGGCAAGCAGCAGGTTATGGCGGAGGTGTTCGCCAATTCAGCCTACCTGGGCCAGATCGTGCTTTCCGATCCGGAGCGGATGCTGTGCGTTCGCTCGCAGGATGGGCGCCAGGTGGCCTATACGTTTGATCCCTTCGGCAATCCGGACATTATGGGGATTGGTTGGTTCCGCCTGGAGTACCCGCTGCGCTTGCAGCGGATCGAGATTCCCCTGATCCCAGATTCGCTGGCCTTTTCGCCGAACGGCCGTTACCTGGCCTACTTTGCCAGCCCGCTGCACGCCTCACCGGGCCGGCTGGCGCTGATCGACATCCAGACCGGCCGCCAATACCAACTGGCAGAATTGATTTACGCCAGCAGTCTGGTGTGGGGGCCGGATGGCAAATCCCTGGCTATGATCGTGGCCGACCCGGAACCGGAAAAACGGGAAGTCCGCATCCTGGACGTCGCGACCAATGCGGTCGTTTACCGCCACAAAGTACCGATCGAGTCAGTCCTGGTTTCCGGATTGCGCGGTCCGGATTGGCCGGCGCCTGACTGGCCGGCCCGCGATTGGAACGTCGCTTTTCCGGCCCCAGATCCCACCCTCCAGGAATGTTTGCAGCCCCCACCAGATGCTGGATCCTGAAACTGATTGAGGTAAGCTGTCGTACGTATTTCCGCCAACAAAGCCTGAAAGGAAAGTACGTGGTGCGTGATGGGCGGCTTAGCCGCCCATCACGCACCACGTTTTCTCTATCTTTGTAAAGCCCTGATAATATTGCAAGCCTTGGTACGCTGTTCCAGTAAATAAGGGTAAAATCGGTCAGTTTACTTCGCTGCCGCATCACCAACCAACCCACACTTGTGTGCTCGCGGTACCCATTGGATCTTTGGGAATTTCTGGGGTTGGTACGCCAGATTTGGGTGTGTGAGTGCGCACCAGCACGCTCACCCACCCAAATCTCGGATTTTCCTGCAGAGTTTTTCAAAGAACCAATATCATGGAAATTGGAAGCCGTTCGTGGCCTGGGAAAATTCCATCATTGTGATTGCTGCCATGATTGCAGGGGGAATTACCAGTGTGCTCGCGCTGGTAGCTTTCAAACGCCGATTCATTCCCGGGGCGCCGCAATTTAATTTGTTGATGCTGGCTTCTGCCATCTGGGCGTTCGCATACGCCTTTGAACTCGGCAACCGCTCCATATCCCTTAAGCTTTTCTGGGTTCACATCGAATATGTTGGCATCAGCCTGGTCCCGTTTGCCTGGCTGACTTTCGTTTTGGCCTATTCCGGCCGCCAGCAGTGGCTGAAACCAGTCCGGGTGTTCTGGTTGGGACTGCCCCCGGTCGCCTTGATTCTGCTTTCCATCACCAACGCATACCATCACCTGGTCTGGGACCAGGTTGAATTGCTCTCGAGCGGGCCGTACCGGTTTTTGTACATCCATCACACCTTCGGCTTCTACGCGTTTGTGGTTTATGCGAATATCTTGCTGGTAGCGGGAACCGTGCTGGTCGTTCGGCTGGCTTTGGGCGCTGCCCGATTTCAACGGCGCCAGGTGCAGCTGGTCGTGGTCGGCACCTTTATCCCCTGGTTGGGGAATATCCTGTACGTAGGCAATCTCAATCCTGTTCCCGGTCTGGATTGGACACCCTTCGGCTTTGCCTTATCCGGGATGATCTTTGGCCTGGCGCTGTTCCGCTACCGCCTGCTGGATATCATCCCCATTGCCCGCCATGCCATCCTGGATAGTATGCGGGAAGGGGTGATCGTCCTGGACGACCGTTACCGGATCGTAGATTGCAATCCTGCCCTGGAGCGCCTGTCGGACACGCAGGCCGGCGAGGCGCTGGGCAAACTTTTAGAAGATTGTTTACCCGAGCTGGACCAGTACCCGGACTGGCTGAACCAGGCACTGCAAGCTGAACTTGAGGTCGAGATCCGGCGTTGCGAAGAGGAAAAGCTGATCGAATTGAGCGCGACCCGTTTGAATTCCGACGGGATGGAACCCATCGGCTATCTCATCCTGATCCGGGATATCACTGTTTCCTGGCATTTGGAACGATCGCGGCTGGAAAGCGAGGAACGCTTCCGCCATCTGGCCGAAGCCAGCCTGGAGGGGATTATCTTCTCGGAAAACGGCAGGATCGTTGATCATAACGCCCAGTTGGCCGCCATGCTGGGCTATATGGGGACGGAACAGGCGCTGATCGGGCGGAAGGTGCTGGACTTTATCGCTCCGGAGGAGCAGGAGCGAATCCAGCAGTTGATCCAGTCCGAATATGCAGGTTCCTACACCCTCCATTTATTGCATCGCGATGGTTCCCTCATTCCGGTTGAAGTTCGGGGCAAATTGATCCATATGAACGATCGCACCATGCGGGTCTCGGCCGTGCTGGATCGCTCGAATCAAGTGCGCTATCAGGAGTCGCTTCGGCGCCGGGATGATATTCTGAGTGCAGTCAGTTTCGTCGCCAGCGCGCTCCTGAAGGAGCCGGATTGGCAAACCCAAATCCAGGAAGTCCTGGCGCGGCTGGGCCGGAGCGCCGCCGCCAGCCGGGCTTACCTGTTCCAGATCGATCTTAACAATAAATATCCGGAGACCTATTTCAACCAGCGCTATGAATGGGTGAATAGGGGGATATCAGCACAGATCGATAATCCCGATTTACAGGGATTTTCATTTACCCGGGCCGGTTTCCTGGATTGGGAGTCACAACTGCGCCAGGGCAAATCGATTTCTGGCCTGGTCAAAGATTTTCCCAAACCGGTGGCTGATTTCCTGAGGGATGAAAACATCCTGGCTTTGGCGATCGTCCCGATTTTCGCTTTCAAACAATTATGGGGCTTCCTGGGTTTCGATGAATGTGACCGTGAGCGCTTGTGGAGTGAAGGCGAGATCGAAGCGCTTGAGGCTGCAGCCAATACCATTGGGGCAGCTATACAGGGCCAGAAAATCGAGCGGTCTCTGCGCACCTCCGAGCGGCGTTACCGCACCCTGGTGGACGCTGCCCAGGATGTGATATTTACCCTGACGCCGCGTGGCCGGATTTCCAGCCTGAACCCGGCCTTTGAGGAGATCACCGGTTGGCCGGCCGCAGATTGGCTGGGCAAATCATTCCTGAGCGTGATCGATCCGGCGGATATCGCGATCGCCCATGCCATTGTTCGCCAGGTCCTGGACGGTAATTCGCTGCCGGTTTTCGCCGCCAGTATCAAGACCCGCAGCGGAACGCCAGTGATCATGGAGTTTAAAGCGGTCGCTGAACGGGAGAATGGCCGGATCAACAAGATTCATGGCGTGGCCCGGGATATTACTGCCAGGGTGCAGACGGAGCGCTCGCTCCAGCAGCGGATGGAAGAGCTGGCGGCTTTATACGATACTTCGCTCGCAATCAACGCCCAACGCGAGCTTTCCAGCCTGCTGCAGGCGATTGTCGACCGGGCCTGCCGGTTAATCGGGGCCTCGTCAGGCGGCATCTTCCTGGAGAACGCATCAAACCAGGAGGTCATGCTGGTGGTCAGCCATCATCTGCCAAAACATTATCTGGGTACGACTCTGGAAAATTGGTGAAGGCATCGCCGGGCAGGTGCTCGCAACCGGGAATTTGTTGATGCTCCCGGATGTGAGCCAGTGGGACAGACAGGACGATAAGATTGGGCAGGTCTGGTTCAGCCGGGCGTTGGGCGTGCCGTTGAAGATTGGCGAACAAGTGATCGGTGTGATCCTGGTTGGCGATGACCACAGGACGGGGTCGTACGGACGGGATGAGATCCAGCTGGTTAGCTTATTTGCCGATCAGGCCGCGATAGCGATTGAAAACGTGCGCCTGATGGAAGCGGAGCACCAGCGAGCCGAAGAATTGGACGGCTTGCGGGCCATGATGACCGAAATCTCGCTTGAATTGGATTTGAATAATCTGCTCGAAACCGCTTTGGAACGGGCCGTTCGGTTGACAGGCGCGACCGGAGGCGAGCTGGGGCTTTACATCGAAGCTGAACAACAGATCGAAATCGTCGCCTCCTATAACGCGGGCCGGGTTATGACTGGCGAGCGGATCGAAGTTGGCGAAGGCGCCATGGGCCGGGCGCTTGAGCAGCGAGAAGCGTTGGCGATCATGGATTATGCCGGTTGGGCCGGCAGGCTGCCGAAGTATGAGGGCGTCCCAATTTACGCCGCTCTGGTCATCCCATTGATGGTTGGAGGGCGCATGGTTGGGGTGATCGGGGTTTTTCATGCGGAGAAATCCTACCAGTTTAGCGACTCGGAACGGAATTTACTGACCTTGTTTGGGCAGCAAGCGGCTATTGCAGTGGAAAATGCCCGCCTGTTCGCGGAGACACGCCGCCTGGCTCAGATCGACCCACTGACCGGCCTGTATAACCGCCGCCATTTCTACGATCTGGCCCATCGTGAGTTCGAACGCGCTCGCCGTTACCACCAACCGCTGTCCGCCATCATGATCGATATCGACAGCTTCAAGCAGGTCAACGATCACCATGGTCACCAGGCAGGGGATAAGGTGTTGCGCTCAGTCGCCCAGAGTTGTTTGAGTTATCTGCGTTCAGTTGATGTGGTTGCCCGCTTTGGCGGCGAAGAATTTGTCGCCCTGATCCCCAATACCGACCTGATGGGCTGCTGCCAGACGGCTGAACGGATGCGCCAATGTGTGGCGGACCGTAAGCATATCATCGGGGAAAATAATATTACTGTAACGATCAGTCTCGGAGTTGCGGAGATGGATGCGGATTGCCAGTCGATTGACACCTTACTGGACCTGGCGGATAAGGCGCTATACCTGGCCAAGCAGGCCGGGAAGGACCAGGTGGCGATCTGGCAGCCAAACGAACAGCTCGAACCGAACGAACAACCTCAGTTGAGCGAATAGCCATAACAGGGGGCCAGATGTCAGGCGGCCGGCAGGTGGAACTATTTCAAGTGCTGCGGCGTCTAGAGGGCGAGGTTGGCGTACCAATCGCCTTGCGCCCTTTCTTGACGATCCTGAGGAGGAGAACCATGACCCGAAAGATTTCCACGACCTTTACGATCATCATCCTGGTCCTGATCGCGATCGCGACCATTTGGGCCATGACGGCTTATACCGCCGATCTCCCCAACCGAATCAGCCAGCACGAGACCATGATTTTCGGCCAGACACGGCTGGTGCCCGGCAGCCAGGCTGCCATGCGGGTGGTCGTGCGGGACAGTAAAAACGCCAGCCCGCTGCCAGGGGCGGATATCCGGGTTTCCCTGCAGCCCGAAGCTGGCGGACAGGCCCTCACGCTTTACCAGGGCAGCACTGATGCGCTCGGCACCGCCGAAGTTTCGTTTAAAGTCCCCGACGATGCCCGGCCGGCTGAACAGAACCTGCTGATCGAGACCCGTTCCAGCCTGGGAAGCGATGTGGTCGAACGGCGGGTGACCCTGGAGCGCGACTACCGGGTGCTGATCAGCTCGGATAAACCCCTCTACCAGCCCGGGCAGGCCATTCACCTGCGCGTCCTGGCTTTATCCGCCTTTGACCTGCGCCCGGCAGCCGGCCAGAACCTGGAATTGGTGATCGCCGACGGCAAAGGCAACAAGGTCTTCCGCCAGCAGCTGGTGACTTCGGAATATGGGACCGCCGCGGCCGATTTTCAACTGGCCAGCGAGGTCAATACCGGCGCTTACAAAATCAGCGCGAGCTTAGGGAATGCCGCTTCCGAGAAGACTGTTAACGTCGAGTATTACAGCCTGCCCAAATTCGAGGTCGATCTGACCACCGGGCAGGATTTTTACTTACCCGGGGAGCATGTCGCCGGCCAGCTCCAGGCGGATTATTTTTTCGGCAAGCCGGTGGCTGGCGGGCAGGTGAGCCTGCAGGGCTACACCTTTGATGTGGAGCGCAGCGATGTGTTTGAAATCCAGGGCAGCACCGACTCATCCGGGACGTTCCAGTTCGATTTCGATTTGCCCACCTACCTGGCGGGCAGCAGCCTGGAAGGCGGCCTGGGCCGCTTCTACCTGCAGGCCACGGTGATCGATCAGGCCGAACACAGCGAGACTTCAAATCTGTCCCTGCCGGTCGCCCAGAACGCCCTGTTGATCGAAGCCATTCCCGAAGGCGGCCAGTTCCGCCCGGGGGTCGAAAACATCCTGTACGTGCTCACCAGCTATCCGGATGGCAGCCCGGCAGAGACGGACCTGACGATCACCGCCAGCGGCCAGCCGCTGACGGCTTCTACCGGCGCGTATGGCCTGGCCGAAGTGCGCCTGACTCCCAGCGATCCCTACCTGCAGATCGCCATCGCTGCCCGGGATCGCCAGGGCCGCACCGCCCAGCAGGAATTTTATTTCGAAGGCGAGTATTCGCAGGAGGCTGTTCTGCTGCGCCCGGACAAGCCGGTCTACCGGGTGGGCGAGACCATGAACCTGACGGTGCTGACCTCGCAGCCCAACGGGAATGTCTACCTGGATATCATCCGGGAAGGCCAGACCGTCAGCACCCGCTCGGTGTCGGTGGGAGCCGGGCAGACCCAGGTGGCCGTCGATCTGACCCCGGACCTGTATGGCACCCTGGAACTGCACGCCTATAAAGTGCTGCGCTCCGGCACGATCAGCCGGGATACCCGCCTGGTGGTGGTGGACAACGCCGCCGACCTTAACCTGGCGCTGACCCTCGGACAGGATACCTACCGGCCCGGTGAAACCGCCAACCTGGGGATCCAGGTCAACGGGCAGGATGGCAGCGGCGCCCAGGCAGCCGTCGGGCTGGCGATCGTGGATGAATTGGTGTTCGCCCTGGCCGAACAGGACCCTGGTTTCGCCAAGCTGTACTTTTTGTTGGAGCAGGAGCTGCTGACCCCGCGGTATGATCTGCATGGATTCAGCGTCCCGGACCTGGTTTCCGGTGTGCCGGTGTCCAGCCAGCCCTTTGTGACCGCGATCGAAGACGCCGCCCAAGCCTCCCTGGCGGCTTCCATCCCAACCGGCAATGCCTTCAGCCTGCAGGCCAACTCCCACGCTGAGGCCATGCGCAAAGCCCTGGATCGCCAGGAGCAGTATTTCGGCACGATCTCGAAGGGCCTGTTTGGATTGTTCCTGGCGCTGCCGCTGGTGGTTTTGTTGATCACTCTGATCGCCCTGATCCGCGCCCGACGCCTGTCCCAGAGCCTGGCGCTGGTCTTTGGCCTGGTGATCGCATTGATCCTGGTGGTCCTGCTGGCCCCGCTCGGGCAGGCAGCCGCCTGGGTCCAGACGCCGGTAGAGCGGCTAAGCTATATGATGGATTGGTTGACGGGCGAAGGCGAGGCGTGGTTGCTGGTATTGGGGCTGACCGGCGTCCTGGGCTACCTGGGCCTGCTCATCCAGGCCTTCCGAGGCCGGGATAACAGCCTGCTGGCGCTGCTCGGTCTGTCTTTCCTTGCCCTGGTCGTACTGGGTTTCCTGGCCTTCAATGCCAGCCAGGCTAATCTGAATCCGGACGAGACGGCCCTGTTGTGGGGGCTGCTGATCTTTGCCTTGCTGCCTTTTGCCTATCTCCTGCGTTTCGCCGACTTCGCCGTTCAGCGCAAGCCGCTGTTGGCCGCCGCCGCCCTGGCAGTCAGTCTGCTGGTGCTGTTTGGGACTTTGCCGGCCCTGGCAATGGGATCTTTCAACCGCCAGGTCGGCGCATTCCGCAATGATGTGGTCTTCGATGGCGATGTCGTCATGGAAGAAGCCATGCCGATGATGGGGTTAGCGCCGGTGCCGACCATGGCGGCCGGTATGATCGAAGCCCCGGCCGCCGCCAAGGGACTGGATGAACCCGAGAGCGGCGCCCAACCCGCGGCCGAACCGCCCCGCCTGCGCCAGTTCTTCCCGGAGACCATGTTGTGGCTGCCTGAGGCCGTCACCGATGCGGAAGGTCGGTTGGATCTCGAGATCCCGGTCGCCGACAGCATCACCACCTGGCGGATGACCGCCCTGGCCTCCACCCAGGACGGCCGCCTGGGTTCCGCTACAGCCCCTCTGCGGGTCTTTCAGGACTTTTTCATCGACCTCGATCTGCCGCTGGCCCTGACGGTGGGGGATGAAATTTCGGTGCCGGTTGGGGTATTCAATTACCTGGCCGAACCCCAAAGCGTCCGGCTGGAATTGGAACCGGCGGATTGGTTCGAACTGCTGGACGAACCCGAAAAGGTGATCGACATCGCCGCCAATGATATCAGCGTGGTTTATTTCCGGGTGCGGGCCTTGCAGTTTGGCAGCCAGCCTTTCAAGGTGACTGCCTGGGGGTCGCAGATGTCGGACGCGATCCAGAAAGAGGTGCGGGTCTATCCGGATGGCAAACAGCTCAGCTTCACTTCCTCCGACCGGCTGGAAGTGGGCTCGCCTGTCCAGAAGAGCGTCGAAATTCCGCCTGACGCCATTCCCGGCACCCAATCGCTGTTGGTCAAGATCTATCCGGGTGTGCTCAGCCAGGTTGTTGAGGGCCTGGACAGCATCCTGCGAATGCCGAATGGCTGCTTCGAGCAGACTTCTTCCAGCACCTATCCAAATGTGCTGGTACTGGACTACCTGCAATCCACCGATCAGGTCGCCCCTGAGACCCAGTTGAAAGCCGAGGAGTACATCAACCTGGGCTACCAGCGCCTGACCACTTTTGAAGTGTCCAGCAGCGGCGGTTTCTCCCTGTTCGGCCAGCCACCGGCCGACCGGATGCTGACGGCTTACGGCTTGCAGGAGTTTGCCGATATGAGCCGGGTGCATGAGGTCGACCCGGATTTGCTGCGGCGGGCGGCTGAGTGGTTGTTCTCCCAACAAGCCGCGGATGGCTCCTGGGAAAACGACCGTGGCCTGGTGCATGAGAGCACCTGGTCCAGCCTGGGCAATGACCGGCTGCCGGTCACAGCTTATATCGTCTGGTCGCTGGTGGACGCCGGCTTCGTGGCTGACGGACGCACAACCAACGGCCTGGCTTACATCCAGGAAAACCAGACCCAGGCTGAAGATCCTTACGTTTTGGCGATGGTGGCCAACGCCCTGGTCGCGGCTGATCAGCAGGCCGGGCGCGAACTGAAACCAGTCACCATCTCCGTGTTGGACCGGCTGGCTGGCCTGGCTCAGCAGGATGGCAGCAGCGCCAGTTGGCGCAGCGAAGTGGCTACCTTCATGGGCGGCGAGGGCCAGACTTCCAGCATCGAAACAACTGCCCTGGCAGCCCTGGCCTTGCTGCGTTCCGACCAGCATCCCGAACTGGCCAACCAGGCCCTGACCTTCCTGGTGCGCCAGAAGGATAGTTTTGGGACCTGGCACAGCACCCAGACAACCGTGCTGGCGCTGAAATCGTTGCTGGAGAGCGTCCGCTCAGGGAGCGAGGATATGGACGCCAGCGTGACGGTCACGCTCAACGGCGGGCAAACCCACACGGTCCAGGTGAACGCCGAGAATTACGATGTGGTCCAGCTGCTGCAATTTGAGGATATCAATCCCGGCCGGGCCAATGTGGTTGCGATCCAGGTAGAAGGCAAGGGCAGCCTGATGTACCAGATCAGCGGTTCATACTACCTGCCCTGGGATGTGCTGCCGCAGTACGGGGACCTGCTGCCGGCCCAGGACCTGGTGTCGATCGATGTGGCTTACGACCGGACCGAACTGGCTGTCAACGATACGGTTGATGTTGGGGTGAAGGTCAGCCTGAACCAGCCGGGCGGCCAGGCCGAGTCGGCTTTGATCGACCTGGGCATCCCGCCGGGTTTCAACGTCCAGGCCGAAGACCTGGCTGCCCTGGTGGCCAGCTATAAGGACGTGCCCCAGGATTACCCACTGCCCACCATCGAACGCTACGAACTGACCGGCAGGCAGATCCTGGTGTATGTCAGCAACCTGAGCGAGGGCAACCCGCTCAGCTTCAGCTATCGCTTGCAGGCCAAATTCCCCCTGGTGGCTCAGACGCCGGCCAGCACGGCCTACGATTACTATAATCCGGATGTGGCGGGTGAACTGGCCCCCCAGACTCTGGTTGTTCTGCCATAGAGGTGTTTGATCATTTCGCCTCGAAAAACAGACATGCGGACGGGTTTTCACCCGTCCGCATGTCTGTTTTTTCGGCAATTACCCCCAAACTGCTTCGAGCAGGGCCGGCAGGGCCAGGCCGGAGGGGGCGGTTAAAACGAAATCGGCATGCGGGCTCAGGGGAGTCGGGTTTGGATTGATTTCGACAACCCGGGCGCCATAACCCTGGGCCAGGCCGGGCAGCGAGGCGGCCGGCTCGACCAGCGATGAGGTACCGATGGATAAGAATACCTGGCAGGTACAGGCCGCCAGCCAGGCCTCTTCCAGCGCCTGGTGGGGCGGTTCTTCGCCGAACCAGACTACATCGGGCCGCAGGTGCGCGCCGCAATGAGGACATCTGGGCGGCAAAATATCGCTATCTACCCAGGTCTCGACCAGACAGCCTTCCTGAGAGCAGCGGGTGCGCCCGATATTGCCGTGCAGCTCGATCACCCGGGGGCTGCCGGCTTTTTGATGCAGGCCGTCCACATTTTGGGTGATCAGACTCAGTTCTGGCACCAACCCGGCCAGCTGTGCCAGGGCGTAATGGCCTGGATTAGGCTCGGCCGCCCGCACCAGCTCACGCCGCCAGCTGTACCACTCCCAGACCAGCCGGGGGTGGTCGCGAAACGCCTGCGGGGTGGCCAGTTCCTGGGGATTGTAACGGGCCCACAAGCCGGTTTGGGCCTCCCGGAAAGTGGGCACACCGCTCTCGGCGGAGGTGCCGGCCCCGGTCAGGACCGCCACTTTGTCCGCCTGCTTGAGGGCCAGTTTCAGGGCCTCCGGGATAGTCAGCGGCCAGACGGTCATCAGCAGCACTCAAAATGTAAACCGCAGCGCGGGCAGTTGGTCTGGCCCCAGATGATCTCAGCAACCGGTTCGCCGCAGCGCGGGCAGGCCTCCAGGTCGGTTTTCGGCTGGGGCGGGTCTTCCGGTGGAAGGGCGTGGCTGGCAGCTGCCATCATGCGCCTCCGGGCTTGATCTGGTCGGCGGAGCCGGGCGTGCGGTATTTATGCCAGTAGCGCTGCATCCCAAAGCCGGACATCCAGGTCGGGTTGGCGGCTTCGTAGGCCTTGACCTGGTCCTTGGTCAGGCCGGCAGCCTGCGAGCGGCGCTGGGTCCATTCCAGGAAATGAGCGTTGATGTTTTCCACTGGTGGATTGGCGGGCAGCTCGACTTGCATCCAAGCCTCGATTTCATCCAGGGTTTTTGCCAGGGTCGCCAGGTGCCAGTCCGGGTCATCGAAAATCCCAAAATGCGTCGGCGCGATGCGCTTAAAGGATTGTTCCGACAGGCGCTTCAGGCTGTCACGCCAGGCTTCCAGCCGGAATTCAGGCGGTGGCATTGGCAGGCGCATATACCGTGGGCCGATATTTAACCGGACCCCGCCGATATCCCCGCTGAAGCAAATATCCCGGTATAGGTAGGCGTGGTGGTGGTTGGCGTGACCAGGGGTATCCAGCGCCTGGATTTTGATGCCGTTAATTTCCACGACCTCCAGATCTTCGATCACCGAGATTTGGGATTCGGGTACTGCTAAAAATTCGCCCCACAGAGTCTCCATCATATCGCCATAAATCCGGGCGGCGCTTGTGAGCAGTTTTTCCGGGTTGATCAGGTGCGGCGCGCCCACCGGGTGAACGTGGATGCGGGCGCCCTGACGCGCCATCCAGCCGGCTGCCCCGCCGTGATCCAGGTGAATGTGGGTTAAAAAGACATCGCTGATATCGGACGGCTGCAGACCATGTTCGGCCAGCTGCCCGGTCAGGTTTTAAATCGTGGAACCCGGCCCGGTTTCGATCAGGATCCCACCCTGGGAATGGGGGATCAGGTAAGACGCGATCGTCCCCGGGATACCCATGAAGTTCAAGTCCAACGTCTGGACACTGCCGGGTTGGTTATTGGTTGAGTCAGTCATTATTTAAATTCCTCCTTTGACTGGGTTAATTGTAATAGATAATTTTACGCCTTTTTCCCCAAATCGCAATTTGTGGCTCATTAGGAATCGCTGTGGTGGTACCACACCCCTAAATCTGAAATCCGCCCTCAATCGTAAGCCGGGAATTTCGTTGAAATAAGGTCTCAGCGTGAGCTTTTCCTCACGCTGAGACCTTATTTCAACCTAATATTGATAAACCTTGCAAAAACCTTTCGCCGGGCATAAACCTTGCACCAAAATAGTTTGCATCAATGCAAGCAAACTTCAAGATACAAGTTACCTGGCGAAGCCTGGTGGATAATAACGCGATCATCTGCCTTTGCCAGTGAAATCTAAGCGGTTTAGACAGCATATCGAGGTACGTCATGGCAAATGAATCTACCATCCTGGTCGTTGATGATAATTACATCCTGCGGCAAGGATTGCAATTGCTGCTTGAGGCAGATGGTTTTCGAGTTGAAGCCGCCCCAAACGGTTTAGAAGCGCTCAAAATAATGGCCGGCCACGCGCCGGACCTGATCCTGTCTGACGTAGCGATGCCGGGCATGGATGGCTACGCTTTCTTCCAGGAAGTCCGCTCCCGGCCGGAATGGGTTGCCATCCCCTTCATCTTTCTGACCGCACACGGCGCCCGTGAAAAGATGTTGGAGGGCAAAGGCCTGGGGGCGGAGGATTACCTGGTCAAACCGGTCAGCCGCCATGAACTGATCCTGACCGTGCGCTCGCGGTTGGCCCGCAGCCAGCAGATCATGCTGGCCCAGCTGCAAACTGCCTATCAATCCAGTCTGATCATGCTTTCGAACGCGATCGAGCTGCGGGATGAATACACCCGCGGCCACGTGGAGCGGGTCATGGATTATTCCGTCATGATCGCCCGGGCGTTAGGCTGGACCAATGGGCGGATGCAGCCGCTGCGCCTGGGCAGCATCTTGCATGATATCGGTAAGATCCATATTCGCGAAAACATCTTGCAGAAGCCCGGCCCGCTGAACGAGGAAGAATGGACGGAGATGCGCCAGCATCCGGTTATCGGGGCGGAGTTGCTGCGCAATATCGATTACCTGGAAGCAGCTATGCCAATCGTGCGCCATCATCACGAGCGCTGGGATGGCAAAGGCTATCCCGATGGGCTGAAAGGGGAAGCGATCCCCGAATTAGCCCGGCTGGTTGCCGTGGCAAACTCGCTGGACGCCATGACCTACGGGCGGGTGTACCAGGCGGCCCTCAGCCCTGAAAGGGCTTACCAGGAGATCACTCGCAACAGTGGCATGGCTTACGATCCGATGATTGTGGATGCGTTCAGCTCGGTCTGGCCTGCGATCCGGTTACGGATGCACGCCCCGCCCCCGGCAAACAGCTTTATCCTGTAAATCGAGCCGGTCGATATTCTGTTCGAATCAATTCGGACACCCTTTATGGATGCGAAGTACGTCACAAAACTACCAGGCAATCCGCCGCTTTTTATTCTGATTATTCCCGCTTGACGATTATTCCCCGGGCGGCTTGCTGTAAAACAGGGGGCAAGTGGATGTGCGGGAGGATGAGCTTCCTCCCGCACATCGCCCGATAACCACGGGTCCTGCTTTGCAATGAAGCGCAATAACCGCTCAGCCCAGCTGGGATGGAGGCCGCACCATATGGAACAGGTCGGTCACCCGACAGTAGGTGCTGCCCGCCAGCCGCCCGATCGGCTTCAGTTTTTCCGGGTCGATTTTGTCCCCGCCGATCAGGACGGAGTCATCGACGTGCAGGTGAACAACCTCGCCGAGCACCAGGCTGCCGCTGCCAGGACCGCGGCCCAGTTCGATGATCTGGACGACCCGGCACTCGAAATGGACCGGACTCAAAGCGACCCGCGGCGGGCGCACGACCTGGGAAGGGGCGGTGATCAGGTTCGCCACTGCGAACTCATCCACTTCCGGCGGCAGCTCCTGGGAGGTCTGGTTCATGGCCTCGGCTAAATCCTCGGTGACGATATTGACGACGAACTCGCCGCTGGCACGCACATTCTTCAGGGTGTCCTTCAAGGCCTGGTCGGTGCTGCGAACTTCAGGGCAAAACATCACGTGGGGTGGGTTGGGACAGACGACGTTGAAGAACGAGAACGGGGCCAGGTTGGCCTGCCCATCCGGGGATAAGCTTGAGATCCAGCCGATCGGCCGGGGCACGACGGCCCCGATCAACAGTTTGTAGACGGACTTCCAGGGCAGCTGGTCGGGGGAGATTTCCATGGTTTTACTCGCCGTTCCCTTCCAACCAGGAGGCCATATAGTCGCTTTTCTCCAGTTCCAAAGCCGGCAGGCAGACCTGCAGCGGGTGGAAGGTGTCCACCATCACGGCCAGTTCGTCGGTGGCCTGCTTGCCAATCGAGGCCTCGGTGGCGCCGGGCTGGGGGCCGTGGGGCAATCCGCTGGGATGCAGGCTGATATCGCTGCGGTCGATGCCGCGCCGGGACATGAAATTGCCCTCGGCGTAGTAGATCACTTCGTCCGAATTGACGTTGGAATGGTTGTACGGCGCCGGGATGCCCTGGGGGTGATAATCGAACAGGCGCGGCACGAACGAGCACACCACGAAATTTTGCCCCTGGAAGGTCTGGTGGACCGGCGGGGGTTGGTGCAGCCGGCCGGTGATAGGCTCAAAATCATGGATGCTCAGGATCCAGGGATACAGGTAGCCATCCCAGCCAACCACGTCGAACGGATGATGATCGAGCCAATGGCGGGTCATCCGGTCCCGGGCTTTGACCCGCAGCTCGAATTCGCCTCGTTCGGTGTGGGTCTCCAGATTCTTCGGCAGGCGGATATCGCGCTCGCAGTAGGGAGCATGTTCCAGCAGCTGACCATACTTATTGCGGTAGCGGTTGGGGGGCTCGATCTGGCTGGGAGCCTCGATTACGAAGAAGCGGCCTTCGCCATCGAGGTCCATTCGCCAGGTGACCCCGAAGGGGATAACGAGGTAATCTCCGGGCCGGAAGGGCAGCCTGCCGAACTGGGTGTTCAGGCTGCCGTGGCCTTCATGCACGTACCAGACTTCGTAGGCCTGGCCGTTGCGGTAGAAATAGTCCATGCTGGTGGTGGGCCGGCTGACACCCAGACTGACGTCCCGGTTAGCCAGCAAGGTGCGCCGGGCGGAGACCGGGTCGCCACCGGCGGGCAGGTTGGCGGTCGCGAAGGCCCGGTGGCGCAGGCCGCCTTCCGGCGCATAGTCGAGTTCCAGCGGTCCTAAGGTCTTCGACCCGCTGCACCCGCGGCGGGAGAAAATGGTGGTACAGGATCGATTCCAGGCCCGAAAAACCTTCCAGGCCCATCACTTCTTCGCGATACAGGCCGCCATCCGGTTTGCGAAACTGGGTATGGCGTTTGGGGGGGATCGTTCCTAGCGCGGTATAAAAAGGCATATGACCTCCTTCTAAATTTCCTTCAGCTTCCGGAGTGATTATTTACCGGTCCAAATGCGCCCGGACTTCCTGGGTTAATTCTTCAACCGGCACGTACATCACACCCCGATTTTCGGGCGCGCCATAATCCTGGATCCAGGCGATCTGGCCTTGCTTATCCACCAGCACGAAGGTATGGCCCGGCTCGCCGGTGGCGACCGCCCATTGCAGGACGCCATATGCGCCGGCGACCTCTTTATCCGGATCGGAGAGCATCGGGATGCTGGTGATCTGGTATTCCTGCTGGGCAATAGCCTGCTCGCCGGGACTGTCTGCGGCGATGGACAACACGGCCACGCCCAGGGATTGAAAATCGGGGTCATTTTGCAGATCGACGATCTGCTGCAGGCAGGGCGGTCAACCGACTGCCATGTGAAAGTAGAGCAGCACTGCCTGCTGGCCCTGGTAATCGGACAGGCTGATAGTGGCGCCATCGGTCGTGGTCAGGGTGAAGTCCGGGGCCGGATCGCCAACCTGGGGCGCTGTCTGCCCCGAACTGCAGGCGACCAGCAGCCAGGCCAGCAGGATAGCCAGCGCCAGCCGACCTACCTGCCGGAATTTCTTCTGGGTATTCAGGTGGGAAGGTAAGCTCATCGAATCTCCAGTCATATGAAAGGATAGGCTCGCTGCATCGCAGGGAGAGGATCTGGATGGGGGTTCGGATGCAGCGAGAAAATCATTATTTGCTCAGAATGCCCTTTTGACCTGGTTACGCAGCACGCCGAGACGTTCGATTTCCAGTTCGACGGTATCGCCCGGCTGCAGCCAGGGACCTTCGCCCCGGGTGAGCTCCAGCAGGCAGCCGCCGCCAACTGTGCCGGAGCCGATCAGGTCGCCCGGCAGCAACCAGGTGTCCTCCGAGGCCCGGGCGATCATCTCGCCGAACGAGTAGTGCAGGCTTTGCCAGTTGCCCTGGGAGCGCAGCTCGCCGTTCACCCGGGCGGACATTGCCAGGTCGTAAACGCCCGGCCGGCCGGTGTGGCGGTCCTGTAGCTCGTCCGGAGTAACGATCCACGGGCCGATCGAGGAGGCGAAATCTTTGCCTTTGGCCGGACCCAGCCCCACCCGCATCTCCTGGCGTTGCACGTCCCTGGCGGACCAGTCATTGAAGATCAGGTAACCAAAGATGAACTCTTCCGCCTGCTCGGCCTTGATATTCACGCCCGGTTTGCTGATCACGCAGGCCACCTCCAGCTCGTAGTCCAGGGCCTGGCTGTAACGTGGATACACGACCGTCTCGCCCGGGCCGTAGATTGAATTGGGGTTAGAGAAGTAAAACACCGGGAACTGGTACCATTCTGCCGGGACCTGTTTGCCGCGGTTGGCATGGGCAGTAGCGACATGCGCCTCGAAGGCGTAGAAATCCCGAACGCTCATCGGACGCGGCAGGGGCGGGTAGGGGATGCTTTCGCCGGGCCGGTACCCAACCCGCTGGTTATCGGGGGCCATCATTTCGGCAGGATCGCCCACTTCCAGGGCGATCAGCAGGTTCCTGATATTGTCCAGGGCCGGGGAACCGGCCTGGATCAGGTCGAACATCGAGACAGGCAGGGCGTCTACCGGCAGCCGTTGGGTTGCGATCGCCCAGTCGCGGGCCGCATTCAGATCGACCACGGTCTGATCGCCGGTCAGCGCGCCCAGGCGCGGCAGGCGCGGCTCCGATGGGGTGGCAAAGGTTAACAGTTTCATGGGATTACAGATTGCCCCGTTTGGCCTGTTCCAGCTCCAGGGCTTCGAACAAGGCCTGGAAGTTGCCTTTACCAAAACCCCGGCTGCCGCGACGCTGGATGACTTCGATGAAGGCGGTCGGGCGGTCCTGGATCGGTTGTGAGAAAATCTGGAGGAGATAACCTTCATCGTCGCGATCCACCAGGATACCCAGTTCCTTGATCTTTTCCAGGGGTTCCTTGATCGCCCCGATCCGCTCGGGGAGCACTTCGTAATATGCATCCGGCACCCGCAGGAATTCGATCCCATTGGCTTGCAACGCCTGGACGGTTGCCAGAATATCGCCGGTCGACAGGGCCAGGTGCTGCACGCCTGGGGTCAGGTAATAGTCCAGGTATTCTTCAATCTGGCTCTTCTTCTTCCCTTCGGCCGGCTCGTTGATCGGAAATTTGATCCGCCCGTTGCCGTTTTGCATCACTTTCGACATCAGGGCCGAATATTCGGTGCTGATGTCCTGGTCGTCGAAATGGATCAGCTGGCGGAAACCCATCACCCGATGGTAATAGTTGACCCATTCGTTCATCTTGCCCAGCTGGACGTTGCCGACGATATGATCGATCGCTGCCAGGCCGGTGCTGGCGGCGGGTAGCTCCAGCGGCTGGTAACCCGGGGCAAACGGCCCGCCGTAGGAAGAACGATCCACAAAGACGTGCAGCACTTCGCCATAGGTTTGGATGGCGGCGGTGCGCAGTTCGCCAAAATCATCGATCTCGGCCCGCGGCCGCCAGCCAGGACGGGCGCCGCGCGCCACGGTGGCGTTGAAGGCCTGTTCGACATCCTCGACCTCCAGAGCGATGGTCTTGACCCCATCACCGTGGACCAGATGGTGGGCGGCGATCTCGCTGCTCGGCCCATAAGGAGCAGAGACCACGATCCGGATCTGCCTGGATTGCAGCACGTAAGAGGCGAACTGGCGGTTGCCGGTTTCCAGGCCGGAGTAAGCCACCGGCTTGAAGCCAAAACCTTTCCACCAGAAGTACATCGCCTGCCTGGCGTTGCCAACCCAGAAGTGGACGTGATCGATGTTTTTTAATTGCAGGAAATCGGCCTCTTCGGTCATCGGGCGTTGGGCCTGTACGGGTTCAGCTATGGTCATATCAGGACCTCCAATCGCTGGCTTGATCCAGCATCTCTTTTTCTTCTCCGGTCAGGCGGGTGTTGAGCGCCCCGAGATTATCTTGCAGCTGTTCCAGGTTGCGCGGGCCGATGATCGGGCTGGTGATGAGCGGATCGGCCAGCAACCAGGCCAGGGCTACCTGGGATACGCTGGCGGAGCGATCCTGTCCGATCTGGTCCATTTTTTCCAGCAAAGCCCAATTTTCAGAGGTGAAGTAACGGCTGGCCCGGCCAGCCCGGGCGCTGTCAACTTCCGCACCGGGCCGGTATTTACCGGTCAAAAAGCCCCCTGCCAGCGGGCTGTAAGGGATTACGCCGATCCCGTAAGCCCGGCAGACCTCGGCCAGCTCGCGCTCGAACTCGTCGCGGTGGACCAGGTTGTAATGCGGCTGAAGACTGTCGTAGCGGGCGCTGCCCAGCGAGTCGGACGCCCACAGGGCTTGCATCAGGCGCCAGGCGGGGTAATTCGAAGCCCCGATGTAACGGACTTTCCCCTGGCGGATCAGGTCATCCAGAGCGGTCAGGGTCTCCTCGATCGGGGTGTTCTCATCGTAATAATGGACCTGATACAGGTCGATGTAATCGGTGTCCAGGCGCTTCAGGGAGGCCTCCACCGCATTCATAATGTGGAGCCGCGACAGGCCCTCATCGTTGGGCCCGGTCCCCATCCGGCCGCGCACTTTGGTGGCGATCACCAGTTGGTCGCGCCGGACCTGGCTGGCTTTCATCCAGCGGCCAATGATCGTTTCCGCCACCCCGCCGGGATTGCCTTCGACCCAGCGTGAGTACACGTCGGCGGTGTCGATGAACTGCAGCCCGGCCTCGTACGCCTGGCTCAAGATACGCTGGGCCAGCGGTTCGTCCGCCGTCCAGCCAAACTGCATGCTTCCCAGGCAAAGTTCAGAGACTTTCAACCCGGTGCTTCCTAAGTTACGATACTCCATCACGTTCCACTCCATACATTAAAGTGACCAATCCTTCGGCGAATGAATTCAGGTTATCACCCGCGGCGGCCATTTCCGGGCTGCGCATGGCGTTTTTCATGGCCGCTTCGCTGCTGAATTCCATGATTGCCATCATGTAGAAACCGTCGCCCATCAGGGTGCGGGTGAGCTGAATGATGCGGGTTTCGGTCAAACCAGGCACCTGGTTCAGCAGGGGCAGGTGGGTTTTGAAATAGGTTTCCTCAAAGGCCGCCGGGTCGGGCGGCTGCTTGTAAAGCGCAATCAGTTTCATAGAAAATCCTCCGTAAAATATTCTCCCACATTTGGGGGTGTGTGGCGGCCTGGCAGCCCTCTCAATTTGGGCACCTCTTTCTAAATGGTTTTAAACTGTTCAAATGGCTGGCGGCAATCGTCGCACACGTAGATTGCCCGGCACAGGCTGGGTCCAAAACTGTTCGTCAGCCTGGTGCGGTGTGAGCCGCAGTTCGGACATACCGCCTCTTGCTGATCTGCCTGCAAATCTGCCTGCAGCTCTGCCTGCAGATCGGCCTGCTTGTGGGGCGGCGCAATCCCGAAATCCTGCAGCTTCCGACGGGCCGCCGGGGTGATCCAATCGCTGCTCCAGGCGGGCGAAAGCGCTGTTTCGATTTCCACCTGCGCCGCGCCGCCCGCCAGCAGGCGCTGGCGGATGTCTGCCTGGATCATCTGCAGGGCCGGGCAGCCGCTGAAAGTTGGGGTCAGCCGGACGATCACCCGGTCCTCCTTCAGCTCAACGGCCTGCACCATGCCCATCTCGACCACCGAGACGACCGGTATTTCCGGGTCTTTGATCTCTTCCAGCAGCGACCAGATTGCCTGTAAGGTTAATTGCGCCATCTTGCACCTACCAATGTAACTCTACCTTGGCAACGTCACATTCGAAGAGATTTTCCAAATTTTGATGGGTGCGGCGGGCGGCCGCTCGCCGCACCCATCAAAATTTGGGTATCCTTTTTAATCTGACATTGTCAAACTACTTATTTTTACGTGGATCAGCCTGAATCGCTACCATTCCGCCTCGGGGTCGAGACGGGCCACGGACTGCATTTCGGCGATCAGGGCGGGGAAGGTCACATGATGCCGGCCGCGCCCAAACGCATCACGGGTTCCTTGTGCCGGATCAGCTTCGGGCGGTTCCAGACCGCAGGTTTGCAGGAGCGGCAGCACCTGAGCCAGCCAGGCCTCCCGGACCTGGGCGGCAGGCGGAAGCAGACCTTCTGCGGCCAATGCATCCTGATCAGGGCTGTGGTCGAACAGGCCGGGTGTGTAGGGCCACAGCGCCTGCAGGGCTGCCCGCATCCGGCGGTGGCTCTCGATGGTTCCCTGGCCAAGCCGTTCGACCCAGGCCCGGGTATGGCGGAGGTGATAGCGCTCTTCCTTGATAATCTTGGCGGCGATCGCTGCCAGGTCAGCCTGGCTGGATTCGACCAACCCGGCCAGGCGGGCGACTTCGGCGCAATCGAATAGAAACTGGCGCAGCATGGTAAAAGCCCAATCGCCGTTGTCCAGCTCCACAAATGGCGCGCAGCGAAACGCCTGCGCCGGGCGGCGGTAGATCAGGCGGTCCGGAGTCGTGTCGGGGTCCTGCCCGGTCAGGCCAGCGTACAGGCCGTACCACAACCCGGCGTGGCCGATCTCATCCAGGGCGAGATTGGCGAAGGCGATGTCCTCTTCCAGGATCGGCGCCCGCCCGCACCACTGCGAAGCGCGGTGGCCCAGGATCAGTTCGTCATCGGCCAGCGCCAGGGCGTATTCACTTAATCCAGGCTGCCAATCCTTCATGATTGATCCTCACTCGAGCGGCGCCGGTCGCTTGCCGGATTGTTTGCCTGCCCGGCTTTGCGTTTTAACTGGCGCATCAGGGTATGGGTTTTGAAATCGGTCGAAAGCCGGAAGGGTTTGTCCAGCGCCGGTTGAAAAAAGCTCTCCTGGTCGGCCGGCTGGCTGCGCAGCACGGCTCTAGCGGGGAAAGCCCACCAGAGCGTGCCGGTCTGCGGCCCCTGGGCGGCTTCGGAAAAATGCTCGCAGGCCAGGTCCAGGGCTTCCCGCGGAGAACGAGCCGTCACCAGCCCGGCCTCGCTCAAGGCTTCGGCCGGTTTGAGTTTATGAAAGACGTGGTAGGGCTGCAACTCGCCCGGCGGCTCAGGATCCGGTTCATCCGGGTTATTCGTGTCGCGGGCCGTGATGGCTTCGACCGGCACCAGCCACAAACTGGCGCAGGCCGGCCGGCGTACGAAAACGTCCCGGGCGTTCAGCAGGGCGATTTCAGGATCGGGGGCGTGAACGGAACCGGCATCCAGGTGGGGCTCACCGGCGGCAGCCTGCGTGAAAACCTGATAGCGGGGCCATTGTGTGTCGCTCATTTTCAAGCCGCCTCGGGTCCGGACGGGACGGTCGCAAGGTCCTGCTCCAGCAGTTCCCGGTCGTCAGGCTCTTCGATCTCCAGGGCAGCCTGCCGGGCTTTTTCCAACCAGGCCCGGCTCTGCCCGAAATTTCCGGCCAGGGCGGCCGCCCGCGCCAGGGCTTCATAAGCGTAAGCCAGGTCGAAATCGCCGATGCCGTTTTCCTCGCAGATCTCCAAATTCCGGGCGGCGTGATAGCCAGCCGGTTCGGGCCGTTTCAAGACGCTGTATACCCGCGAGAGCTGCCATTCGCCCCGCGAGATATTCACCGCCGTGCCGGCCTGTTCCCAATGATAGCGGGAGGCGTGGGCGGCGTTGAGCATGGTGTCATCTTCTTGCGAGGTGCGGCTTGGCTTCTCGAGGTATTCCCAAACCAGATTGAACAGGTCCACCCCCAGGCGGTGATGGATGGTTGTGTCAATTTCCATTCGTTTCAGCTCCTGCAGGCGGGGTTGATGGGCCGGTTTGTTTCTGGGCATAAGCGGCCAGGGCTTCCCGGACCCACTGGCCATCCTGGTGCGCTTTGCGGCGGGCCTCCAGCCGCTCCCGGTTGCAAGGGCCCCGGCCACGGATGACCCGCCAGAATTCATCCCAATCGATCGGTCCGCTGAGCCAGTTCCCGCTGGCTTCGTCCCAGTGCAGTTCAGGGTCGGGCAGACTCAACCCGAGGGTGTGCAGTTCGGGGACGATCTGGTTCAGGTAAGCCTGGCGCAGTTCATCATTGGTGCGGGTCTTGATCCCCCAGCGAATTAAAACTGTGCTGTTGGTGGAGGCCTCATCCGGCGGGCCAAACATCATCAAGGTCGGCCACCACCAGCGGTTGATGGCGTCCTGGAGCAAGGCCCGCTGGCGGGGGGTGCCTTGTGACATCCGGATCACCAGGTCCTGGCCCTGCTTTTTGTGGAAACTCTCCTCGGCGCTGATGCGCACCATCGCCCGGGCGTAAGGCCCATAGGAACAGTGCGCCAGCATGGTCTGGTTGAGGATGGCGGCGAAATCGACCAGGTAACCGATCACGCCGACGTCGGCCCAATTGAGGCTGGGATAGTTGAACACGTTGGAATACTTGGCTCGTCCAGCCAGCAGGTCATCCAGCATCTGAGCGCGGCTGACCCCCAGAGTTTCGGCGGCGTGGTACAGGTACTGGCCATGCCCGGCTTCATCCTGGACTTTGGCCAGCAAGATCATCTTGCGCCTCAAGCTAGGGGCCCGGGTAATCCAGGCGCCCTCCGGCAGCATCCCGACGACTTCGCTGTGGGCATGCTGGGAGATCATGCGGATCAACTGCCGGCGATATTCGTCGGGCATCCAATCCCCCGGCTCGATCTTTTCCCCCTGCCGGATACGAGCCTCAAAAGCGGCCAGGCGCTCGGCCTGGGTTGGTCCAGCCCTTTCCGGGGACATACGCGCCTCCTGTTGGTTGGGGAAGCTGTTTGGAAATGGTGGGCAATCAAGCTGCTGCGCTGCGCCTGGAAGCCCACCATTGCTTAAGGTCTGGCAAAGACTGCGGTGCAGAACTCCTTGTATTCCGAATCTGGGTTCAGGGCGCAAGCAATGCCAATATCGCTCACACTGGGGTAATACATATTGTCGTGATGGATCTGGCTTTCAAACCAGCGATCGAACACGTATTGAGGGCTGAATCCGAATGCCGGATCCCCAACCCGGATATTCTCCCGGGCGGAGGTGTAATTCGCATACCCCTGGCGGGCAACCCGATCGGTCCAGACCGAACCATCACTACCGATATGGTCATAGCTGTCATGGCAAGCGATGTCGAGGCTGTGCTCCTGGGCCGCAGCCGTGAGCTGGCTTTGGACGTTCAGGGTATTCAGCCCGGCTTGCTGGCGGGCCTGGTTAATGATGGCGACCAGCTGCTGGGCGAAACTTGGGTCCAGGCTGACATTGCAGCTGCTGGTCCCGCTGCTGGCCCCTGGCGCGGCGGTTGCCTGCGGGGTTGTACTGGCTGGCCCTCCGGCGGGCTGGGTTGCCGGGCTGTTGGGGTTGACAAAGCCAATGTTGATGATGGTATACAGCTGACCGTTATCAAGACCAACTCCGAAGATCTTGCCATCCGGATTCTTAAATCGCCAGCGGCTCATGTACTGGCCACCGCGGTTCGGTGCGGTCATGTCCAGGGAGATGTCGACAATCTGGCCCGGAGCGGCTGCCGGCAGCGGGCTCGATTCGGGGGCATCGAAGGTGAACCCGCTGTCGAAGAAGATCGTGTACCCCGGCCCCCAGGTGCAGGTGCCGGCGTTGCGCACCTGCCAGGTTTTTACGAACTTTTCGTTCTGGTTGAAGAAGGTGTAATCTTCAACCGACACATCTTTGAAGAAAGCGGCTATATCGGTGCAGGCTTCCGCCGGGCTGGCCAGCGTTTCCGGTGAGGCGGTGGCTGCTGCCGTTTCAGTCGCTGTCTCGGTAGCGGCTGCCGCAGTTTCCGTATTTTCGCTCGTGGCTGTGCTGGTCGCAGCCTGGGATGCAGTCGGGCTGGCGACTGGCTCGCTGGTAGCGGTCGATCCGGCTGTCGACCCGGCGGTCGCTTCGGGCGTCACGGTCGGCGGTACCGGTGTGGAGGAAGCAGGCGCCTCGATTGTCGCCGGAGCGGTCGGCTCAGCGGCAGTGGCCGAAGCTGAGGCCGGCTGGCTGCCGGCAGTCTGGGTTGTGGTTGGGCTGGCCGATCTGGCATTGCAGCCGGCCAGCACTGTGATTGACAGCAAGCACGCTGCCAGTGAAGGTATCCAAATTCGTTCCCATCTAGATTTCATTCATTTATTTCGGGTGGCTCCCCGCCTAACCATTCCGGTAAATCGTCCTCCGCCCAGCGCCGCCGGATCTCAGCATAATTGGGCGGTCGTTTTTGATTAAATGACAACACCCCTTCCCAGGTTTCCGGGCTGGTGTTGTGGATGGCCAGCCAATCGCGGCCATGCCCGATGGTCAAATGCCAGCTCAAGTCGCGCCAGAAATTGAGCTGTTGCTTGGTATAACGGGTTTTTTCGGGCAGCTTGGCGGCCAGTTTGGCGACGATTTCGTCGACTTTTTGGTCAAGCTGCTGGCGCGGCACCGCCCAGTTGATCAACCCCCAGGCTTCAGCCTGTTTGGCCGGGATCTCTTCGTTCAGCAGCAGAATCTCCCGGGCGCGCCGGTCTCCGACGATCAGCGGCAAGAATTGGGTCGCCCCCGCCAGCGCCACGCTGCCGTGGCTGGTACCCACCTGGCGGATGTAGATATCATCCGCCGCCACAGCCAGGTCGCAGCTCATGTTGAATTCGTTGCCGCCCCCAACCACAATGCCGTTCAGGCGCGCCAGGGTGGGTTTGCCCAGGTTGCGTAAACGCTCGTGGACTTCGATAAATTCGCCCATCCACTTCCAGTAATCGCGCGGTCGCTCGAGAAACTGCTTTTGCTCGTTAAGGTCGGCGCCGGTGCAAAAGGCCCGCTCGCCGGTCCCGGTCAGCACCAGGACTGCGATCCGGTCGTCCCAACTGGCGTCTTTGAGCGCCACGGTCAACTCGCTTAGCATCTGGGCGTTGACGGCATTCAAGACCTCCGGGCGGTTAAAAGTGATCGTGGCGCGTTCGCCTGTCTTCTCGTATCGGATGGTTTTGAATTGAAATTGCTCGGGATCCTTCCCCACAAATCGGCGATCTGGCAATACCCACCTCCTGGATCGTGGCTCGATCAAAATAACCGGTCCTTGCAGCTGATTTATCTTGCGGATAGACCTTTCGTAACGATATTTTACCCGATTTACCTTATAAGAGGATTAACGTACCCAGGGGAACCTGTATCCTTTTCTTATGAAATAACCACAGGTTCTGGGTAGCGTCACAGGAATACCCGATGAGCCGCTTTTGAACTTTCCCGTCCAGATGAACACTCATGCTATAATGCTCTCATCTTTTATTAATGTAGCCTTGCTAAATTTCTTATATCCAGGGATGAAATCGTAGCGGAAAGGCTGAGTTGGAAGCGCCAGCCGTTCCTGACCCCTTGCCGTGTCAAATGTATGCCTGGCAAGCCTGAATGGAGGTAGACGATAGTGGATGCGATCATCGACCGGTTATTACGTTCAACCGAACCATCAATCCGTTATAAGATCCAGACCCGGGTTCTGGGGCTGGACCCTGCCAGCGAGGCGGCGATAGGTCTGCGGGAGGAGATCCGGACTTCCGAGCGGGTTCGCCAGTTGCTATCCGACCAGGATTCGGATGGGCGCATTCCATATCACCCCTACGCCAAGTGGTACGGCGCTCATTGGGTGCTGGCGGCCCTGGCCGACCTGGCTTATCCGCCCGGTGACGAATCCCTGATCCCACTGCGGGAGCAGGTGCTGGACTGGTTATTGGGCGAACGCCACTGGAAGGGGATCAAGACCATCGCAGGACGGGTGCGGCGCTGCGCCTCTCAGGAAGGCAATGCCCTGTATGCACTCTTGAGTCTGGGTTTGGGGGATGAACGCACGGATGAGCTGGCCCGCCGCCTGGTTCAATGGCAGTGGCCGGATGGCGGCTGGAACTGCGATAAAAATCCGGCTGCCAGCCACTCTTCATTTATGGAAAGCCTGATCCCATTGCGTGGGCTGGCCCTGCACGCCCGTATCACCGGGCATGAGACCTCCCGGGTGGCGGCTGAGCGGGCAGCCGAAGTATTCTTGAAACGAAGCCTGTACCTGCGCCAGCAGGATGGCGGCATGATGGACAAAGAATTCGTGCGCCTGCATTACCCTTGTTACTGGCATTACGATATCCTGTTCGGTCTGACCGTCCTGGCCGAGGCCGGTTGGATTGGGGATGAACGCTGTACGGCTGCGCTCGACCTCTTGATGGAAAAGCGCTTACCGGATGGCGGCTGGCCGGCCGAGGGCAAATATTACCGCTTCAGCCCGGAGGCGAAAAATGGCTATTCTCGCGTCGATTGGGGCGGGACCAGCAAGCGCCGCCAGAATCCTTTCACCAGCACCCAGGCACTGATCGTGTTGAAAGCCGCCGGACGGTTGTCAATTTTTTGGGAATAAGCGTCTCCTACCATTCCGGTGAAAAACGCGCCCAAGTGAACCGAAAATGATTTCAAATCAAGACCAACCACCAGAAGATCCTGACACGCTGGCCAGGCAGCAGAAAATCTGGGACCAGGCAGCCGCCAGCTTCGATGACGAGCCCGATCACGGCCTGGGCCCGGAACCAGTTCGACAGGCCTGGGCCGGCTTGCTCCTGGAGTGGCTGCAGGGTGAAGCCGCCAACATTTTAGACGTCGGCTGCGGGACCGGCTCTGTGAGCGTCCTGCTGGCTGGATTAGGACCGCGGGTGACCGGCATCGACCTATCCCCGGCGATGCTCGCCCGGGCGCAGACCAAGGCCAGAGCGGCTGGTTATTCCATCCCATTTTTGGTGATGAACGCCGCAGCCCCAGCCTTTTCAGCGGACAGCTTCGATGGGCTGGTTTGCCGGCATTTACTGTGGGCGCTGCCAGAGCCGGCAAGGGTGCTCGAACGCTGGGCCAGGCTGCTCCGCTACGGGGGCAGGCTGCTGCTGGTGGAAGGCTTTTGGAGCAGCGGAGCCGGGCTGCACGCCAGCGATCTGGTGGACTGGCTACCCGCCTCGCTGGCATTGGAAAGCTTAAAGGACTTGAGCGACCAGCCCGATTTTTGGGGGAAACCGGTGAGCGACGAACGCTACGCACTCATCGCAGTTCGTAAGTAATTTATAAAAGGATCCCAAATTTTGATATTTGTGGCGGGTAGACACCCGCCACAAATATCAAAATTTGGGAGACTGCTTCAAATGCGACCCTGTCAGGGAAGGCATCCCCCCGACAGGGTGAGAGCACGCAAAGGTTGGTTAAAGTTGTTGGCGGCTTAGTTCCGCCTGGCGAACTGCCTGAGTTGGAGAATAACCAGTTTAAGGCGGGCCAGCCACAAGCGCCGCCTGACCCTGGCCCAATCCTGGACAGCCTGGCGTTTTTGGGCTTCGTCGGGGGCCTGTGGGCTGTAGATCAGGCGGCTGTAGATCGTCACCAGGGCTTGAATGCGCCGCCCGGATGCGTCCGGGTCGGGATCGAATGCTTCCAGCCGGTCGATCAGGCTGCGCCCAAACTCGTTGGGGGTATCGCCCGGGTAGCGCTCGATTTGCAGCTTGCTCCCGGCCCGGTTCAGCCGCCGGTAGATTGCTGTCAGGGCCGCTCGGGCGGGCAGCTGCGCCAGCCACCAGCTTTCGCCGGCGTTGACGGCCAGCCAGGCGAACCCGGCCAGCCCCAGCACGCCCAGCAGGATGGCGCCCAGCCTCAACCAGTCCACCCGCCAGATGAAATTGGCGCGTGAGCCGCTCCACTGCGGCGCTTCCAGGTTGGCAGCCTGCTCGGCCCGTTGCAAGGCCGGCTGGCCGGCGGTCGGTTCGAAACCGATCCAGCCATAGGAGGGGATGTACACTTCTGGCCAGGAATGGGCCTCGGCTGCGCTGACCTGGTAGATGTCCTTCTCCGGGTCGTAGGTCCCGCCCACGTAACCGACAGCCAGCCGGGCGGGGATGCCGGCCGCCCGCGCCAGCACCACCATGGCCGAGGCGTAGTAATCGCAGTAGCCCTCCTTCAAATCAAACAGGAAATAATCTACCAGGTCGCGATCGCCAGGCGGCTCGCCCAGATCGAGGGTATAGGGATAGGTGCGCAGGTAGGCTTCGATCGCCCGGGCGCGGTCATATGGGGTAGGTTGGGTGGCGGTCAGATCCAGGGCCAGGGCCCGCACCCGGCCAGGAAGCGAATCTGGCAGCAGTAGATCGTTGGCCAGCACCCAGTCCGGGTAGCGGCTTCCGGCGGCCCGCAGCTGTTCCTGGCTGGCCTGGGAAACCAGCGCCTCGATCCGGTAGCTGCGCGGAGGCCGGTCAGCCGGCCGGGCCAGGGCACCATACAGGTCGCTGCCGTTCTGGTCCGAGGCTGGCGGCTGGCGCCAGGTGATTTGGTAATCCTGGCTGACGGCCAGCAAATCCCCGGGAGCGAACAGGATGCTCCCACCGCCAAAAACCGGGCCTACGATCTGGATTTCCTGGCGGATCATCTGCTGGGCGGTCATGCCGCTGGCCAGGGCGCGCTGGTCGGCCGGGTAGTCGATCGTTGTGGTCGGCCCGGTAGCCCAGCCTGTACCGGCGTAACGATCGTAGGTTACCGCCCGCCAGTAATAACGGGACGGCGGTGGCCTGGCAGCCGCCGTATCGGGGGGGCGCTCTGGTTGGGCCTGGACCTGGACTTCCAGCACGATCTGTTCGGACAGTTCCGGGCCGGAGCCCAACAGGTGTTCCTGGGGCAACCCGCCGCTGGCGCGCAGTTCGTCCAGGGCGTTGGGCTCGGGCGCCTGCGAACCCGGGGCCAGGCCGAGCGATTCGCCAAAGCTCAGCCCCGGCTCATAGGTACTGGCAGGCGCCGACCCGCCGCCTGCGCCACCGGATGATGCGTTGCCGGAGGCCCGCCTGGGCGGCCCGAAGGCGGTGCTTAAGCGGTCGCCCCAGTCGGCCAGCTTCTGAAGTGAGACGGAAGGCGACAGAGCCGCGATCGAGGTCAGGCTCATGATGATGGCCACCAGGACCAGGGCCACATCCAGGCGCAGATCCTCCGAGTAATCAACCTGCAGGTGTGTCCAGCGCCGTTCCTGCTGGTTGTAAGCTTCCCAACCCAGCATCGCCAGGCTGGCGGCCAGCAGGATCAAAAAAGAGAAGGTCGGCCCGCCTACGGCGGCCAGGCTCAGGCCAATCAGAGCGGCGCTGGGCGTCACGGCCCACAACGGCCGGTGCCAGCGGCGGATCGCCCAACTGGCCCAACAGTTTGCCAGCCAGACCGCCAGCCCCCACACCAGCGCGGCGGCGATCGGGTCGAACACCGGCCTGCCATTCAAGGCGCTGGCGGCCCAATCAGTCGCCCGCACCAGCAGGACGGCCAGCCCGTTCCATAGGTCGTTGATAGCGGCCGCCAGACCGGAGACAGGTGGAGCGGCCAGGCCGGGACGCCAGGCCAGCCAGTTTAGAAAATAGGTATTGGCCGCCTGGAACGCCTCCCAGGCTGAGGGGAAGAGATGGCCGACCTGCCATAGCACCCAGCCGACCCCAACCAGCAGCCCAACCGGCAGCGCCCGGCTGGCGCGCCAGCGGCTCCGGCCCAGCAGCCAGCCGCAGAGCAGACCGGCCAGGCCGATCCCGGCCATCAGGCCGGGATCGAAAGTGCGCACGATTTTCTGCATGCTGTTGAGGCTGGTCCACAGGATCAAGACCAGCAAACCCCAATAAAACAGGGTCTCGACCCCGGCTTTGCGGACCAGCCAGCGCAGCAGGCGCACGATCCAATCGTTCATGCCTGCAGCTCCCGCCACTCCACCTCAGTTGGGCGCTGGATCGGGATGGCCCGGCCCTGGGCGGTGATCTGCCATTCCCAGCGGCCCTTCTGCCCCGGGCGGGCTTCCGGGCGATCGAGCAGGTCGCGCGGGATCAGGTCATGGGCGATGCCATGCCGGGTCATCAAGTTAAGCAGCGGGCTGGGGTCGGCCTGCCCGCCGAACGAGCGCGGTTCGAGCAGCAAGACGCTGGGGACGACCCCTTTCCAGGTCAGGGGCAGCAGGGCCTCCAACCAGCTGCTGCGAACATTGGGGGTGATCACGATCAGGCTGGTTTGTTTGCCGAAATTGGGCTGCAGTTGGGCCAGGAACTGGCCCAGGGGAATTGGGCTGGGCGCAACCAGGGCCAGGGCCCGCAAGATCTCCCAGCGGTGGGCGTCTCCCGCTTTAGGCGGCAGCCAGATCAGTTCCCGGCTGTTGGCTACCAGGCCGACCGAGCGACGCTGGCCCAGGCCGCGATCGGCCAGGGAGGCAGCCAGGATGACGGCGTGCTCTGCGGTGGACTGCTGGCCCTCGCCGAGTTGCACACCGGAATCCATATCCAGCAAGATCCACCAGTCGCCGGCCGGGGTCCCATCCATCAGACGCACGTAGGGCTTATCGCGGCGGGCGGTCGTGCGCCAGTGCAGCCAGCGCAGGTCGTCGCCCGGCACGAACTCGCGCACCATCCCGGCGCTGACCGTCCGTTCCGGGGCGTCCGGGCGGGGCCGGCCTTCACCGGAGCGCCCCCCCGGGGCCACCTGGATGGGCGGCAGCGGCACGATCGGGGGCGTCACCATGATTTCGGCCGAGCGCCGGTTCTCGAGTTGGACGGTGTAAATACCCAGGGGGTCGGCAATTCGCAGGCTGGTCGGCCCCAGCCGGTATAAACCGCGCCGGCTGCAGAACTCCCTGGGTCACCCAGCGGATGCTGCTCAGGCCGTTGACGCCGGTGGCCCGGCTGACCTGGTAATCCGGCATGGTGGTCTGGTCCACAACCTCGACCCACAGAGCCGGGACCGGGCTGCGGTTGATGAGGGTGAAGCGCTCCTCCAGTCGGTCGCCGACCTGGGCCCAGCCGTAGCGGACCTCCCGCCGTAGTTCCAACCCATGAGCCAGGGCGCGCGCCCACAGATAGCTGCCCAGCCAGGCGGCTGACAAACCGGTTAGCAGGATTAACCAGCCATCGTAAGGCGCGATCCACTGGATGGCCAGGAGCAGTAGCGCCAGCGCCGGAACCAGGCGATTTTGCAGATGTATGCGGGGATCACGGAAGCGTTTGAGCGGCACAATCATACCTGCTTCGAGGAATTATTACTTTGTTTCTTTCAGCCTCGGTGGAGAATAAATGCTCAACCATGGAGAGACCGAGCCAGATCCTTTAAAACAGGCAATCCAGTTCCGGCAGGCTGACCGGCATCTGGCCGAGTTCGCTCAACACGGCGATCTCAGTTTCCAGAAACTGGTGAAAGGCGATCAGGGCCGGGCTGTTGGCAGCCTCCAGGCGTTCATATTTGCGAGCCAGGGCTCGCAGGCTGGCGGCGTATACCAGGAAGGGATCGCAGGCCTGCCGATCGGGTGGGGAACTGATCCGCAAGGCCCGACGCAGGGCTCGCTGTTCCGCCATCAGGACCTCGACCTCGTCGGCCAGGAAGGTCGCCAGGCTATCCGGCTGGTTGCAATCCAGGATCGGGGCGCTGGACACCAGCGTCAGGCAGGTCACATTCTCCTGGTTATCAACCTGCCACTGGCCGCCAAAGCTGAAGGCGTGGGCTTCTTCGCCAATCCGGTCGATCATATGAATCCGGCCCGGATAGCCGCGATAGTGTTCACCAAAGGTCCAGGGATGGCGCAGGGTCAGGCTGTCAGGATAGTCATCATCCGTCCAGATGCTGACCAGAACGTGTTCCGGATCAAAATGGTGATAAGTGGGGCGGTCGTGGATCTGAACGACCAGTTGATTCCCACCCGGGGCATGCGGATAAGCGGCTGGGTGAAAGTTGTATCCCAGATCGCCCGAAGGTGGTTGGTGAGGCCATTCAAAGGCGCCTGGCAATCCATCCGTGGTCATTTGGCTTCAGTCGTTCGTCCTTTCGCAGCGAATATTAATGATAGTCCGTTCGCCCAGCTAAACCCGATGATCAACCGCCCACACTGACGCCGATTATTCGGCCGATCCCGTAGGTCACCAGCGCGGCGGCCAGCCCAAAGCCGACCTGGCGCAGGCCGGACTGCAGCACCGGTTTACCGGTGTACAGAGTAATGGCCGCCCCGATCGCGAACAACCCCAGGGCGCTCAGGATGGAGCTGACCACCACTGCCGTCAGTCCGGACAGGAAGGCGAACGGCAGCACCGGTAGGATCGCGCCCATGGCGAACAGGATGAAGGAAGTGATGGCCGCTTCCCAGGCCGAGCCGCCCAGCTCTTCCGGATCGATGCCCAGCTCATCCCGCACCAGGGCCTCCAGGGCGCCCTGCTCGTCGCTGATGATCCGTTGGGCGACCTCTTTGGCGGAGGCCGCATCCAGACCGCGGGCCTCGTAGATCAGGGCCAGCTCCTCCATTTCTTCCTCCGGGCTGGCTTCCAGCTCCTCTTTTTCAATCTGGATCTGGTTGGCGTACAGCTCGCGCGAGCTCTGGACGGAGATCCATTCGCCCAGGGCCATCGAGATCGCCCCGGCCAAAAGCCCGGCGATGCCGGTGATCAGGATCATCCGGGCGCTCATCTCGGCCCCGGCCACGCCCATCACCAGGCTCAAGTTCGAAACCAGCCCGTCGTTGGCGCCCAGGACCGCGGCCCGCAGGGCATTGCCGCCGGCGGTCTTGTGACGGCCCTCCAGTTGGGCCACCTGGCTGCCTTCCAGCCCGCCGCGGGTATTGCGGATCATGGTTAGCAAACGCCCGTGACTGCGCTCGGTAGCATCCATCCCGGCCGCATCCGCCTGTTTGCGGTAGGCGTTGAAGCCGCTGTTTTCAGCCGCAGTCAGGGTCGGCAGGATGGTCTGCACGCCAAATCGCCCGGCTACCCAGATCAAGGTGCGGGTGCGCCAACTGGGTTGGAATTCCGGGGGCGCTTCACCGGCTTCCGCCAGTTTATCCGCCCAGGTCTGGGCGTGTTTTTCTTCGGTGGCTGCCAGCCGGCGGTACACCTCGGCCAGCTTGGGGTTCGGTTCGGCTCCAGCCACTGTCCGGTACAGCAGAGCGCTGTTGCGCTCATCCGACCAGTTTGCCAGGAAACGTTTTTTCTCTTCGGGGCTGAGCATGGCTGAAGTTCTCCTCCGGTAGCCGTGGGGCTGTGTGTTTCTCTGTATGCGTCAGGTGGGTTCTAGGTAACTCAAACCAGTGCATGCACAGTTTTGTCGTGTTCAGGACCCTGGCAAAAGGCTCCAGACGGCGATAAAGTGGCAAATGCTGCCGCCGAGCACGAACAGGTGCCAGATGGCGTGATTGTAGGGGATGCGCCGGATGGCGTAGAAAATCACGCCCACCGTATAGGTCACTCCGCCGGCGGCCAGCCAGATCATCCCGGCCGGAGTCAGGTTGGCCAGCATCTGCCCACTGAACAGTACGCCCAACCAGCCCATCAGGACATACCCCAGGGTAGCAACCCGCTCGAAGCGCCCGATGAACAGGGTCTTGAAGGCCACTCCCAGCAGGGCCAACCCCCAGATCAACCCCAGCAGGCTCCAACCCCAGGCGCCGCGCAGGCTGACCAGCAGGAAAGGCGTGTAGGTGCCGGCGATCAGCACGTAGATGGCGGCGTGATCAAACTTGCGGAAGCGGGGCTTCCAGCGCGGGTTATTGATGCTGTGATACAGGGTGGAAGCCAGGTACAGCAGCACCAGGCTGGCGCCGTAGATGCTGAAGCTGAAGATATCGACCGCATCGCCGTGCAGCGCGGCCCAGATCACCAGCGCTACCAGGCCGATGACTGCCAGCCCGGTCCCGATGCCATGCGAAATGCTGTTAAACAGCTCCTCGCCCTGGCTGTATAGGTGCTGGAGTTGGGCAGTGGCCCGATTTTTGATCTCGGTTGGCATGTCTGGGAAACCTCCTGTGGGGTTGATTATATCAGTTTGAATGAGCACGCCCCAGGGATCAAGAAGCAGGTAATCCATCCCGCTGATATGGAAGGATAAGGCAAAATAAGGTGCCAGCGTGGGCGTTCGCCCACGCTGGCACCTTATTTTGTAACTTCCTGTAGATCAAGCCGGGATGGCAGCCGGCAGATTCAGGCGCGTGCGGATGAACTGGCAGGTTTCGGCCAGGGCCTGGGTCGCCTCGGGGAACAGCGGGGCCAGCAGCGGGTAGCAGTGGATCATCTTTTCGCCCACCCGCAGGGTGACATCCACCCCGGCGGCCTCGGCTTTGGCGGCGAAGCGGGTCGAGTCGTCCAGCAGGGTCTCGTATTCGCCTACCTGGATCAAGAGCGGCGGCAGCCCGTGCAGATCCCCGTACAGCGGGGAAATGTAGGGCAGCTCGCGATCGTGATCGCCAGCGTAATAAGCGCTGCAGACCGCCGACATACCGGGCGGGGACAGGCACACCCTGGCTTTGGTGCGGTGCGATTCCCCGGTCAGCTTGAGGTCGGTCCAGGGCGACATCGCCACCCCGGCCGCCGGCAGCGGCAGGCCACGGTCTCGCACGGCCAGCAGCGCCGCCAGGCACAACCCGCCCCCGGCCGACTCGCCCACGAAGGCGATCTGCCTGGGATGATAACCCTCGGCCAGCAGCCATTGGTAGGCCGCCAGGGCGTCCTCCAGGGCGGCCGGATAGGGGTCCTCCGGCGCCAGGCGGTGATCGAACATCAGGGTGCTGATCCCGCTGCCCTGGGCGAGCTTGGCGACCATGGCGCGGTGATCGTTGCACGAACCGCTGATGTAACCGCCGCCGAGCATATACAGGATCACGGTTTCGGTCGGCCCGCCGGATCGGGTGCAGCCATTCGGCTGTCATCCCCCGCACGCTCAAAGGTTCAACCTGGATGCCCTCCGGCAGGCGGGCCAGGCGCCCGTTCTGCTGCTCGCACAGCTGGCGGAAAGCCGGCACGGAGGTGTTGAAATCCCAGGATTCCGGTTTCAAGCGGAATTTCAACAGATGCCTGTTTTTCATAAAGATGTACAACATGCGACTTTGCAGGCTGGTCATCATCGTCCTCTTCGAAGGATTTTGCTGGTATGGGCAGGGTGGGCGGGCAGCCGCTCACCCACACCAGCCCAAAACCGAGTTTATTTGGTTTGATTGTTCGCCTTTTCAAGATAGGCCCGCTTGCGGGCTTCAATCTCCTGGCGGGCAGTCTCCAACGCCTGGCGGGGATCGATCGCCTCGACGGCCGGTTCGAACTGCACCACCCGGGGGCCGCTGGCAGAGATCTGGTAGCTCGAACCGGTTTTATCGCGCTCAAGATAACCGCTATCGATCAGCTGGCGGCGCAGGGTGCCGTAGTCGATGCCCTCGATGCCGGCGATCTGGTTGATCCATACCTTAAGCAGGTCGTTGATCTCGGCCTCGGTATAGACGGCGGATGGGTCCAGGGTCAGGGCGGCGCTTTTCAGTAAAATGTGCTGGTCGAGGTCGTCTTTCGGGAATCCGCTCAGACCGCTGCGCAGGCACAGGTTGGTCAGCCGCTTGAGGAAGTATTTTTCGGTTATGGTTTGATTGGTATTCATGTCACATTCTCCTGCTTGATTCCATTCATAAACAGGTCTACACAACCGGCAATCGTCTCAGTCGGGTCGAAGGTCGCCGGGTCCAGGTAATAGCGCTTGGCCACTTCCACAAACACGAATTCAACCTGGTCTTCCATCATATCGGCGGGCAAGTCGCGGCGGATTTCGCCGCTTTGCTGGCCCAGGCGGATGATCTCGCTGGACAGGAATTCGATCCCGCTGCGCTCTTCAGGGGCCTTGCGCAGAGTTACGATGTTCTGCACCCGGTAGGCGAAAAAGCGTTCAAAGATTTCCGGTTGGGATTGCACGCCCTGGATCAGTTCTTCCAGGATCAGGGTCAGGCGGGACTGCGTATCCGGCAGCTGGCGGAGCTGTTGGATCCGTAACGCGTGTTTCTCCTGAAAGGCCCGCTGGATATACTCGCTCAGGATGGCTTCCTTGGCCGGAAAGTAATTGTATAAAGTGCCTTTGGCGATATCAGCCTGCTCGGCGATTTGCTCCATGGTGGTGGCCTCGAAGCCATGCTGCCTGAAGAGGGGCAGGGCGGCCTGCACGATCTTCTGGCGGGTGCGGCTCTTTTTTCTTTCCATCCGGCTGTTGCCGTTTGGTTCGGTCATCAGCGCTCCTCTTTTTTTGACGGTGGATAAATTTGAACAACGTTCAATCTTGAACGATGTACATTTTATCGATTTGTAACTTTTTTGTCAAGAGGCAATTTTTGATTTTTCCCCTATCCACCCCCGGCGGACAGAGAACGTCCGCCTGTCAGCGGCGCCCCCTCCCTAGGCCCCAAAAAATTACCCGGGACCAGGGAGAGGGCGCCGCTAAACTCCGCAATTCTGTTGCAGAATGACTATTACTAGTCATTAATCTTCTTGCTCGCAAATGCATTTTCGATGCATTTATACGCTCACGCTCCGTGACTCACCCGACCCGGGGATAGACTGATTGGCCTTATCTAATGTGGTAATTGTTGAATCAAGATATCCAAAACATGGCACCATTCAATTCTCTTAGCGCTCTTGGTGTCTTAGCGGATATTACTATGTAGACCTTCCAGACGGGCGAGCTGGCGCAGGTAAGTGCAGGCGCGGTAGCGCTCTTCGTGAAATTCGGCGAACAGGTGGTCGAGCACGGCGACAATCTTCGTATAGCCGAGTTGAGCCGCCCATTCCAGGGGTCCCTGGGGGTAGTTGGTGCCAAGCCGCATGGCCTGGTTAATGGTGGCGGGCTCGGCTACGCCTTGCTGAACGGCGAAAGCAGCTTCGTTGGCCAGCATGGCCAGGATGCGAGGCAGAACTGCACCCGGGCTGTCCTTGATCCACACAATGGCATGTCCCAGACCGGCGCAGAAGGCCTGGGCGGCGAAACAGGCTTCATTGCTGCTGATCGGCAGGGACGACAGGCAGGCCACTGGCCCCTGCTGAAAAAACAATCCGTCGATGCCAACCAGCCGCTCGGGGTGCCTGACCCAGCCAGCCATCTCAGCCAGGGTCAGGTCGCTGCACTGGCACAGGATCGGGATCTCGGGAGGCAGGTCGCGCTCCAGATCCCGCAAGATCGCCTCGGCGCCCTCCGCCCGGCTGGCCCGCAGGGCGGCGATGACCGGTTTACCCACCTCTGGCAGGCCGGGCCGCTCCAGCAAATCGCCCGGGAAATCCAAATCTCCCAGGCCGGCCGGGCCAATCTCAGAGCCCAGGTCGCCCAGCAAATGATAGCCCAACTTGCGGCTCAGGCTGGCCAGGCCCGGAAACCAGGTCCCGGTGGAGATCAGGACACTGCCAGCGTGGCGGCGGGACCGCACCGGGGCTGGCGGCCGGGCCGGCTCCTGGCGGGGATAGGTATAAAAACCCCGGCCGGTTTTTTGTCCCAGGGCGTTTTGCTGCACCAGCCGGAGCTGGATCGGGTGGGGGCGGTAGCGCGGTTCGCCGTAAGTCTGGTCGTACATCGACTGCATAGCCGCCAGGTTGACGTCGATCCCGATCAGGTCCATCAGCCGGAAGGGGCCCATCCGAAAACCGGCCCCGGCCTCCACCAGCCTGTCGATCTCGGCGGGACCGGCGACTCCTTCGCCCAGCAGGCGCAAGGCCTCACCGTAAAACGGCCGGGCCACCCGGTTGACGATGAATCCGGGGGTGTCACCGGATACCACTGCGGTCTTGCCGAGCATATCGGCCAGGCTGATCAGGGTTTTGAGGGTGTCTTCCTCGGTAGCCGCGCCGCGCACAACTTCCACCAGGGGCAATACCGGGGCGGGGTTGAAAAAGTGCATCCCGGCCACCCGGCCCGGGTGTTGGGTGGCGGACGCGATGGCAGTCACCGCCAGGGTGCTGGTGTTGGTCGCCAGGATGGCTGGAGGGGGACAGATCTCGTCCAGGCGGGAGAACAGTTCCTGCTTGAGAGCCAACTTTTCAGGGATGGCTTCGATCACAACCCCGGCTCCGCCCAGGTCCTCCAGGCGGGTGGTCAGGTTGAGATTGCGCAGGTTGATCTGCTTGCCTTTGCGGGCGAGATGATGTTCGATGTAGACGCGAGCCTGCGCCAGCATCTCGTCCGAGACATCATACAGGCTGACGATCATATTGGCCTGCAGGGCGGCCAGGGCGATGCCGCTGCCCATGGTGCCGCTCCCGGCGACACCCAGCCGGATGGAGTAAGGATTGGTGATAAGGATGGTCACTTCGGTTTAATTTCCTGTACAGGTTCGTCGCAGTTCAAATATAGCCTGATTTCGGGTTGTTCACCCATCCTCTAATCCCATCCAAAGGCGCTGCGCACCCGGGACGCGGGGATAGAGATATAAGCGGAAATGGGTGCGTTAGGGCCTGCGTCCCCACGTACCCATTTCCGCCAGCATTCATTGACCGGTGAAGCGAGCTGGGCGTTTTTCGAGGAAGGCGGCCATGCCTTCTTTTTGATCGGCAGTGTCGAACAGCAGGGTAAAGTTGCGGCGCTCGACCTCCAGGCCTTCCCGTAGGCTGGTCTCCAGCCCGTGGCGGAGCGCCTGGCGGGCCAGCCGCACCGCCACCGGCGGCCGGGCGGCAATCATTTGGGCCAGCTGGCGGGCCTCGTCCAGGCAGCGCTCAGCTGGCACCACCCGGTTGACCAAGCCGGCTCGATAGGCCTCTTGGGCACTGACCGGCTCGCCGGTCAGGATCATCTCCATAGCCCGGTACGGACCGATCGCCCGAGCCAGGCGTTGGGTGCCGCCTGCCCCCGGCATAATGCCGAGCTTGATCTCGGGCTGGGCGAAGCGGGCCGTCTCGGCGGCCACAATCAAATCGCAGGTCATGGCCAACTCGCAGCCGCCGCCGTAGGCATAACCGCTGACGGCCGCGATCATGGGGATCTCAATCCGCCGCAGCCGCTGCCAGTACGCCAGGGTCCCGGCGGCTTGAATGTCGGATGGGCTGGCGTTTGCCATGGCCTGTATGTCGGCCCCAGCCGCAAAGGCTTTGTCCGAGCCGGTCAGGATCAGAACCCGCACCTGCCCGCCTCGGGCCAGTTCTTCCACCCGGTCGCACAACTCGGAGAGCAGCCCCGGGCTGAGGGCATTGTATACATCCGGCCGGTTGAGCTGCAGCACACCCACCGGCCCCTCGATCTCGACCAAAACCAACGGTTCTGCGCCCATCCTTTACTCCTTTGCAACCTTAACCCCGGTCAAAGATCTAAAACACCTGAGTTCTGGCTAACTCAATCCTGAAATAAGATAGGTTTGTTGTGTTCGATTTTTTGGCGCAAAGCGCCAAAAAATCGAACACAACGCTCCTTTTCTAGTATAGAGTTTCTTATACCGAATTCACGTTAAAACGCCAGCACTGCCTCAATTTTCGCCCGAATCGACTCGACCCCGGGCATGACCATCGCCATCAGGCCGCGGTTGAACGGCACCGGCACGTCCGGCATGCTCAGACGCTCGGGCGGCCCGTCCAGGTAGGTGAAGGCCTGCTCGCTGACCGTGGCGATAATCTCACCCGCGAATCCACCCGTGCGGGTGTCCTCGTGCACCACCAGCAGCTTGCCGGTCCGGCGGACCGAATCCAGCACCGACTCCTGGTCCCAGGGCCGGATCGTGCGCAGGTCGATCAGCGTCACCCGGCCGGCGAAGTCCCGGGCGGCTTCCAGGCAGCGCGGTACCATGGCGCCCCAGCTGACCAGGGTCAACTCGTCGCCCTCGGCCAGGCGGGCAGCCTGACCGAATGGCAGGCAGTAATCATCGCCAGGATAGGGCCGGCGGCCCTCGGCCGTGTCCAGCAGGGCGCGGTGCTCGAAAAAGAAGGTCGGGTCATCTCCCCGCAGGGCGTTGCGCAGCAGGCCAACCGCATCCTCGGCATTGGAGGGGAAGGCGATCCGCCAGCCGATCAGGTGGGCGTAGATCGCTTCGGCCGTCAGGCTGTGCCAGGGGTCGCCGGTCTTCTTGCCGAACCCGACCGGTATGCGCACCACCACCGGCGCAGCGAACCGGTTGGCAGTGCGCCAGCGCAGGGTGCCCAGGTCGCTGAGCTGTTCGTGGGCTGGATCGGCATACTTGCGGAACTGGATCTCCGCCACAGGCAGCAGACCTGCCAGGGCCATCCCGGTCGCTCGCCCGATGATCCCATCCTCCGACAGGGAAGTGTCAAATACCCGCTCCACCCCAAAATGAGCCTGCATGTCCAGGGTCGCTCCGTGCACCCCACCCTTGACGCCCACGTCCTCGCCGAACACCAGCAGGCGCGGGTTGCGGGCCAGCTCGCCCTCCAGGGTGCGCCGGACGGCATCTACGAAATTAATCCGCGGCCCGACAGGTTTTGGTTCGGGATCGCCAGGGGGCAGATCAGCTCCCTCAGCCCGCAACCCGCCCTGGCGGGGAGCGGTTCCCTCGAAATAGACATGCCGCCGGACCTCGTTCGGATCCGGTTGAGCTTCGACTTCGGCCTCTTTTCGGGCGGTTTCCAGTTCGGCCTCGACCTGTTTTTGGAGGTTTTCCCACTCCTGTAAGGGATAACCGCGCGCCAGCCAGGCGTCCTGCAGACCGCGGCAGCGGGTCGCGCTCGGCTTCCTCAGCCAGCAGCTCGGGGCTCTTGTAGGACTGGTCGTCGATGAAGGTGTGCCCGGTCAGGCGCGGTACCCGCAGGCGTAGCAGGGCCGGTCCCTGGCCCTGGCGGACGCGCCCGACTGCGGCCCGGATCAGCTCCCAGGCCTCGTCTGGGTCGCTGCCGGAGCCGTCGAACACCGTCAGGTTGCCGTAACCCTTCAGATTGGCGGCGATGTCCCCGCCCGGGTTCTGCAGCCCGGCTGGCACCGACAGGCCGAAACCATTGTCCTCGATAAAATACAGGTAAGGCAGCTTTAAGGTGGTGACGATGTTGAGTGAGGCCCAAAAACCGTTGGCTGCTGTGCTGCCCTCGCCCCCCAAAGCCACCGCGATGGCGCCCTGCCAATCGGATTCATCCAGCACCTGGCCGCGGTAACAGATCGCCTGGGCCCAGCCGGCCGCCGGGGTGTACTGGGCGCCCACATCGCCGGAGGCTGGCAAAATGGTGGCTCGCTCGCGGCGCGGCAGGTTGAAGACCACTCCCACATCCCGGCCCTGGCTGGGGCTGCCCTGGCGGGCCATCCCGGCTTTGAGCGCCTCGGCTGCAGTCAATCCATTGGCCAGCAGGAAGGGCCGCGAGCGGTAGTAAACCGTGGCGGCGTCGTGCGGGTGGTCCAAAGCCTGGGCCAGCAGCACCTGGGCCAGCTCGTGCCCACTGGCCGAAAATTGGTAGTTCACTTTCCCCTGGGGGGTCAGCTGCTCGATCTCGAGCTGGTCCATCGCCCTGGACAGCATCACCAGCCGGGCGACTGCGCGCCAATCGGGCAGCCCGTCAGCCTTTTTCATTCTCACCCCTTATCGGTTGCTTATGATTTTCCGCCAGGCCTGGAATTGTGATTCTGTCGTGCTGCCCGGCTATGCCTGATTATAAGCCTATTTACATGAAACTTATCGGGTTTTTGCTGGTAAAGAAGCGATTGGTTTATCATCCTGTCGCCTGTACGAGATCTGCTATCAGGATTTATTTCGCCCATAGGGAAGGAGTGGGCGCGCGGAGAGGTAATCGATCTTCATACCAGCGGGCTGGATTAAGCCGGATGCAGGCTGCGATCCGCCCTGGCCTTCAATGGATAATCTATAGACCTATCCCAAAAGACCCCGCTGCAGTAATACGACCCCGAATACGATCAGCACCAGCAGGCTGGTCAGCAGCAGGCCGCGGATGACAGCCGGGCCGAAGCGGCGGGCCTGGTGGAACAGTGCCGCCAGCGCCAGGTTGCCGCCCAGGAAGATCCCGTAGAAGCCGGCCACGAAACCGGCTCCATAGGCGCTGTGCTGGCGCAGGGCCTCCAGCAGGATCGGGCCGGCCAGCAGCGACCAGAAAGTGTAAGGCCCAGGGCTGAGCAGGTTCATCAGCACGGCTTTCTTAAAGCTGCCGCGTCCGGTTTGCGCTGCCTGCAGGTCGAGGCCGGCCCCGGCCCGCCATTCGCGCCACATGCCCCAGGCCAGGTAGAGCACGTACAGGCCGCCCACCAGGCTGATGACCCGCAGCAGCCCGGACGGCAGCTGGTTGAGCAGCAACAGGATCAGGATCACAATTGGGGCATCGGAAGCCAGGGGCGCCAGGCTAACCAGGGCGCCGCGCCGCCAGCCGCCGCGCAGGGTCTCACTGATCAGGTAGGTTTGCAGGGGTCCGGGGGAGGCGGCTGCGGTCAGGCCGAGGGCGGCGCCTTGCAAGAGGTAGCTGAGAAGGAGATTGAGGTCCATCGGATTATTGTATCGTTGATTGGATGATTTAGCCCATTCGCAAGAAGGGGGAAACAACTAAAAATAAGGCTTTCAAATGGCGTACGCCATTTGAAAGCCTTATTTTTAGATAATAAGAACGTGAGTTATGGCAGTTCGATGCGGGCGGTCATGCCCCAGCGCAAGGATGAGGGGGCATCGGCCAGATCAATCTTGGCCTGGAAGCGGTTCTCATCGCGCACTTCGCGGTAGCTCAGCCCGACCTGGCCAACGGTTCCGGGCAGGCTCAACTCGGGCAGGGCGTCCAGGCTGACTTGCACGGCCTGGTCAGGTGAAAGGGACACGATCTCTTCCTGGGTCAGTTCATCGCAGTTGACCACCCAGTGATCCAGATCGGCGATCACCAGCACGGTCTGACCGGGGGAAGCCCATTCGCCCTGCTTGACCTGAACGTCAATCACCTGACCGGTGATGGGGGACTTCAAGCTGGCAGCCTCAGCGGCAGCATGGGCCACCTCCAGCTTGCTCTGGGCGACCTGCAACTCGGCCTCCAACTGGGCAAGCTTATCCGGGTCGGGTCCTTTGGCCAGCCGGTCGCGGTCCTGCTGGGCTTTACCGGCAGCAGCCTGGGCGGCGGCCAGGTTGGCATCAGCCTGGGCGATGTCGATCGGATCGGGCGGTTCCAGGCGGTCTTCGTATTTCTGGACCGCATCCTGGTAGCGGGCTTCAGCCTGGGCGATGCCGGCTTTCAGCAGCAAGATCTGCTCCTTAGCTTGCTTGCGTGAGATAAAGCGCCAGATGAAGCTGCGATCGTCGCTAACGAACTTCTCGGCTTTCTTCAGGTCTTTGCGCATCTGATCGACTTGCTTCTTGGCAATTAACTGGTTGGCGTAGGCCTGGGCGATGTCGCGCTGGCTGTAGGGCTCCCTGGCAGCGGCAGCCTGCCAGATGGCGGTCTCGACATCCTTGTTGGCTTCAGCCAGGGCCTGCTCGGCCAGGGCCAGCTCGTGATCAGCCTGCTGGTGCAGGGTGTCCAGCTCGTTCTGGGTCAGAACCACGTTCAGCTCGGCGGCAGCGATGGCGGCCTGGAACTGCTCCGGGTTGCTCTGGGCGGCCAGCACCTGACCGGCCTGGACCTGATCGCCGGCCGCGACCGCCAGGGTTTCGATCCGGCCCGGCATCGAGAAGCCGGCGTTTACCCAGGCAGTGGGCTCCAGGTAACATTTGAGCTCCAGGCTGCCATCCTGGGCGGCCGGCGCCTCGGCTGGACCGGCCAGGGCGCGCTCGGGCCGCGCCGAAAGGCCGGCAGCCAACCCCAGGAGCAGGGCCGCGACCAGAAAGAGGTTAAAGTGGGAATGATGTCTCGAATGGTCCATCGTTCATAATTCAGGCCGACCTGGGGCGTTGGTGGGAGGATCCCCGCCAACGCCCCAGGTCGCCATATTGATCAAGGCACGGCGAACTTGACCAGGGCGGTCATGCCCCAGCGCAGGCGCGGGTCGCTGTCTTGCAAATGCACCTTGGTGGTGTAGGTCACGTCGCCGCTGACGTTGGTGCTCAGGTCGCTGATTGACTGGACCGTGCCGGCGAACTCCAGCTCGGGCAGGGCGTCGAAGGTGACGACAGCCTCCTGGCCGGGGCTGACACCGGTGACCTCATTCTCAGTCAGATCATCGGTCTCTACCACCCAGCCGGTCAGGTCGGCCAGGACCACCGCGGTCTGGCCGGGCAGCACCTGTTCGCCGACTTTCAGGTTCAGGCGGGCGACCGTGCCACCGAAGGGCGCGGTCAGCTCGCGGCTGGTCAGGTTGGCTTTGGCAGCCTCCAGCCCGGTCTCGGACGCTTTAACCCGGGCCTGGGCGGCTTCCAGCAGGTCGGGGTCGGGCCCGTCTTTAACCTTGTTGTATTCGTCTTCAGCCAGCGTCAGGCTGGCCTGGGCCAGCGCCAGGTTGGCCTCGCCGATAGCCATATCGATCTCGCTGGTCGAGCCTTCCAGATTGTTCAACAAGCGCACGGCATCGTCGTAGCGGTTGCGGGCGTCGGCCAGCTTGGAGAGCAGCTCGGCGCGGGTGACGTTGCTTTCTGGTTTCTTCTCATAGGGCGCGAAATCTTCCTGGGCCTGGTCGAGGCGGTCTTTCAGGATGACCACGTTGGCCCGGGCCTTATCGATGTCGGTCTGCTCGGCGGTCGATTTCAGGTTATCCAGGTAGCGCTGGGCATCCCGGACGGCATCCCTTTGAGTGGCCACTTTCTGAGCGGCATTGGCAGTGCTGACCGCGGCGTTATCGTTCAGGTCCTTGAGGGCCTGATTGGCGTTGATCAAATCGAGCTGGGCGCCGTCCACTGCCGCGGCCAGCTGCTGGCGCTGGTCCAGGTGGGCGATGATCTGGCCTTGCTCAAGCTGCTGGCCTTCTTCGACCAGCACTTCCTCGACCATCCCGCTGGAGGTGAAGGAAAGGTTGACGTACTGCTGCGGGACCAGGGTGCCCTCGGCCAGCACGCCGGGTTCCTGGGTGACCACGGGCAGGGGGGTGCCGGTCGATTCCGGTTGGCCGGTGATGGATTGGCAGCCGCCCAACAGCAGCGCCGTCGCCAGGAGGAGTGTCGTCCAAAGTTGGTTCCTGTTTTTCATGATGTTCAAAACGTCCTTTATAAGAATTATTCCGATTTTTGGGATGTGCAGTGGTCGTCCGCTGCACATCCCAAAAATCGGGAACCTTCGTTTTAAGTTTGAAACGACCCATTAATGATTACGTACCACAGGCGAGATGGTCGCGGAAAAGGGGCCAGTTGGCAGCGATTTCATCGAGTCTGTTCTCCCGAATGCTATTCGTAGGCCAGCACTTCGCGGATGGTCAGGCGGGAGGCGTTGCGGGCCGGCATGACGCTGGCCAGCACGGACAGCAGCAGGACCGCCCCCAGCCACAGCAGGAAGCCGGTCGGCGTCAGGGCGAAGTGCGAGGGGGCATCGAACAGCGCCATATTGATGCTGTCGCCCATCAACTTGCTGATTGGGAATGCCAGCAGGCAACTGAACAGCCAGCTCAGCAGGCCGATCAGGGTGCCCTCCACGATGACCATCTTCATCAGGATGTTGTTCGAAGCCCCGATGGCGCGCATCACCCCGATCTCGCGGGTGCGTTCCATCACGTTCATGCTCATCGTACCGGTCAGGCCGATGCTGCCCACCAGGGCGGTCAGGCCGGCCAGGAACAGCAGGAAGCCGATCAGCACGTTGAAGCCATCCGAAGCGGTTTGGCTGGTGCTGGAGCCGGTGCTGATATCGGCGATATCGACGTTGTAGGCCCGCAGGCGCGCTTCGACCGCTTTGCCCAGGACGGCTTGCTGGTCGGGGGTCATGCCGGCCGGGCCGCCTGCGATCCGGTAGCTTAGCGCCTGGTTGGGCTGGTTAATGAGCTGGGATAGATAATCGTAGCTGGTGTAGGCCAGGTAGCCCGAAACTTTACCGGCCAGGCGGAAGAAACCGACGATCACGAAATCCTTGTCATCGCCATTAACACGCAGCGTGACCGTATCGCCAACCTGCATCTGGGGGAAATTCGAAAGGAACAGGTCGTTCAACGTGATGGCATTTTGATCGCCAGGCTCAATCCAGCGGCCTTCGATCATCACTGGCTTAACCAGGGTACTGCCGGCCGGCGGCGCCAGCATTCCAACGCTTTCTCCTGCCGATCCATCAGCCCGGACCAACTCGCTGCGGGCCGTCGCCCAACCCTCCACCTGGTGGATGCCAGGGATGTCCGCCAGCATGTTCTGGACCTCGCGGATGTAATACGGCCGGGCCAGGCTTAGATTGACGTCCGCTCGAAAATAATGGGTGATCTGGGTGACATACTGGTTCATGGAGATCCGCACGTTGAAGGTCGAGATGAAGACCGCCCCGCCCATCGTCAAGGTGATAATGGTCAGGATCAGGCGACCCTTACGGCGGAAGACGTTGCGCAGGGAGATGCGGATCGGGCGCGACAGGGCTCGGATGCGGGCCAGCTGGCGGTCGACCCAGCCGGTCGAAGTGGGGTTGTTGCGGGCCGAGCCGCTCAGGGCGTCCTTGATGCTCAGGCGCGAGCCCTGCCAGATCGGCAGGAAGGCCGCGACCTGGGGGACTACTATCGCCAGCAGGCCCTGGATGACCAGCACCTGGGGCACCAGGCGGCGGGTGCGGATGGCTGTGTTCAACAGGTTCGTCAATAAGTCCATGATGGCGAAGGAAACCTGGTACGCCAACGGAACGGCGATGGCGAAAGCCACCAGCCCGAAGACCAGGATCAAGGTCATGTAGATGCTGATGACCTGCATGCGCCGGGCCCCGACCGTCTTCATGATCCCGATCTGGGCCATCTGTTGGTCTAATAAAGCCTGGAGGGTATTGGTGATCAGGAAACCGCTCAGAAAGACGATCAGCAATCCCAGGACAAACAGCAGGCTGCTGATGGCCTGCACCAGGGTGCCGCTGGGGTGGTCGAACGAACTGCGGATGTTGGTGCTGCGGACGCTGATATTCTCTTTTTCCAGATCGTCGGTAATCTCCCGGGCAACGGTGTCCAGGCGCCGGGCGTCCTGGCTGTCCCCGGTCACAGTCACCAGGACTGTGCTAAGCGCGTAGGGCATGGGCTGTTCCAACCACTCCAGAGTTGCCGGAGTGACGTAGCCCTGTACGGGCGCGGTGAAGAAACCGCCCGAGCCGGCCTCGTCCGCCCCGATCGATTGATCGCTGACGATCCCTGTGATTTGCAAGGAACGCTTTTTACCGGTGAGCGTTTCCAGGGTTATGAAATCGCCCAAACCTGCGTTCGTTTTGGCCAGCTTGCTGGCCTCCAGCACAATCTGGCGGTCTTCCGGCGGCCAGACGCCCTCTTGCAGCCCTACCTGGGCGATCTGCATATTGTTAAAATCGGGGACCGATTTAAGCTTGATGGCGATCCATTTGCCGGGCTCCGATTCCAGCCGCAAGGAGGCTACCCGGCTGCCCTCGGCCAGCTTGACCCCGTCCAAGCGGTTGAGATGGTCCAGATAGGTTTTGTTGTAAAGGCTGGTATTGATGTAAATATTGGCCGGGTTAGTGGCGGCGTAGCCGTTGCGCATCTCATTGGTTAACACGAAATACATTGTGGCGATGATACCGATCGCCAACAAGCCGACCATGATCGAGGCAACCACCAGCAGCGAGCGGATCCGGTTGCCCCAGATGTCCGCCAGGACTTTCTTCCAGCGCGGTCGCATCAAGGCCTGTCCTGCCTGGTGGTGATTTGGGGTTGGTGGGTCTGCTCCCAGGCCCGGGCGCGCTGTTCGGCCGCCTGTTTAAGGCGGCTCTGGTCGCGGTTGGCTTCCTGCATCCAGGCATCAAAGCCGCTGGCGGGCAGCGCCAGAATTTCCAGCGGTTCCGCCGGGCCGGCGCGCATCCCGGCCAGCAGGTCACCGGCCGTTTGCAGTTCCAGTTTGCTCAGGTAGTCACCCGGACCCAACCGCACCGGTGGGTCGTCCGCCCGGCGCCCATGGTTGAGAGAAATTTCGAGCTGCCCCTGGGTGATCAGGTATAACCCGGCCTCGGTATTGGTTTGCAAGCCCAAAGACTGCCCGGCGTTGAAGCTGAGCGGCTGCAGCTGGTGGCTCAGCCACAGCATGCGCGGGTGGGGGATAGCCGGCAAGGCTTTCGCCACCCATTCGTTGACCAGTTCGCCGTCGGACAGGATCATCGAGCGGTTGGTGCGCTCGGCCAGGCTTGAATCATGGGTGACCATGATGACGGTTTTGCCGGCCTCGACCAGATGGCTGATCAGGCTGAAGACCAACTCGGCCGTGCGCGAATCCAGGTTGCCGGTCGGTTCGTCGGCGATCAGGATCGGCGGGTCGTTGGCCAGGGCCCGGGCGATGGCGGCACTTTGCTGCTGCCCACCAGAGACCGCTGCAGGCAGCTTGTGGGCGAAGTCTTCCAACCCGACCATGCGCAGCAGCTCCATGGCGCGACTTTCGCGCGCTTCCGGGGCGAACATATTACAGAAATCCATCGGCAGGACTACGTTTTCCAGCAGGGAAAGCATCGGCAGGAGCTGGAAGAACTGGAACACGATCCCCAGGTTGCGGCCGCGCCAGATTGACATCTTATTCTCGTTCAATTTGTGAACGTACGTGTCGCCGATGCGCACCCGGCCGGAGGTTGGATGGTCGATCCCGGTGATCATATTGACCAGGGTCGATTTGCCGCTGCCGGATTTGCCAACCACACTGACGAACTCGCCCCGGTAGAAGCAGGCGGTGATGCCTTTGAGCGCGGTGAAGTCGCCGCTGGGCGTCTTGAAGGTCTTGACGATATCCATCATCTGGATCAAAGGGTCGCCCGGGCAGCCGGTAGGTTCGCTCTCCGGCAGGTTATAGGTCGGTTCTTTAGTTCTGGCTGCCATCGGAATGACCTCCAGGGTACGGTTCCAACTGGGCTTCGGTGTCTGGCGCAATCTCGCCATCTGCGATCCGCAAGGTGCGGTTGACCCGGCGGGCCAGGCCCCGGTCGTGGGTGACCATGACAATAGTCTTACCGGCGGCAACCAGTTCCAGGAAGATCTTGAAGATGGTCTCGGCGGTGTTCGAATCCAGCCGCCCGGTAGGCTCGTCGGCGATCAGGACCTCGGGATCGTTGGCCAGGGCGCGGGCAATCGCCACCCGCTGCTGCTGGCCGCCTGAGATGGCTGAAGGTGGTTTATAGGCGTGATCGGCCAGCTCCATCCGGTCCAGGAGGTCGAGAGCTCGCTTCTGGCTGGGGCCGCGCTGGTAGGTGCCGGTAAAATCCATTGGCAGCATGACGTTCTCCAGCAGGCTTAAGCCGGGCATCAGGTGGAAGGATTGGTAAACGATCCCCAGGTTGAGGCCGCGCCACAAAGCCAGCCGGTTCTCGTCCAGGCTATGGACCGGGGTGTCTTTGATCCAGACTTCCCCCTGGGTCAGGCGATCGACCCCGGTGAGCATATTCACCAGAGTGGTTTTGCCGGCCCCGGATTTGCCCAGGATGCCCACGAATTCGCCTGGATATACATCCAGGTCGATGCCCTTCAGGGCCTGAAAATCGCCGGCGGAGCTTTGATAAACTTTGACCAGGTTGCGGGCTTTGATCAGCGGAGCGTCGTTGCCCCCGGCCTTTGTTTGGTGGCCGTTCCCCGAGACGATGGTCTCAGGTTGAGTTTGCGAGATTGCTTTCATACCATCAGACTTTAAGTGATTTCCGAATTTTGGGCGTGCGGCGGGCTTTCGCTCGCCGCACGCCCAAAATTCGGATTTATGTAATACGGTTGTCAAAGAATAAAAATCGAATATAATAGACGTTGTCTATAAATAGACTGTGTCTATTTTAGTCGAGATTGCCGTTTTGTCAAGGTTGGTAAGATTTGGGGAGCATTAAGAAATTGTAAGATTGATTGGTTGGCGACCCAATTCCCCCGCAGCATTATACCGGGAATATTGGCGGTGGATGGTTAATAACCTGTTAATTCGGCTAATTTTATAACCGCAGGTCATGAAGAAATGTCGCAAAAATGTGTGTGTGAAGGTGTACACCTTTTTTGCAATGAATTGGAAACCAAGAACTTTTAAGGAGACCGGGACTGGATGCGACAAAAACATCACGATCGCCGGGTGGAACGGACACACGCTGCCCTCAAGCAGGCCCTGTACGAATTAATTGACGAAAAGGGCTATGATCAGGTGACGGTGGAGGAAATCACCGAGCGCGCCGGCCTGGGTCGGGCGACCTTTTACCTGCATTACCGCGACAAAGAAGATCTATTGCTGGAAGACGTGATCGATCTGGTGGATCAGATGGTGGAAGAGACCACCGGACTCCCCTGGCTGCGCTGGCGACAGGCGCCTGAGAGCGGAGCCACAGAGCCGGATCGCCCGCCGCCGATGGTGCTGGTGTTCCAACATGTGGCCGAGAACGCCGATCACTACCGCATTATCCTGCGTGGCCAGGGCACCTATACCGTGGCTCAGCGGCTGCGGGAGATTATCATCGAGGCCATCAAGGATGTCGGCCGGGCTCGCTCCCAGGCAGGCCTGCCCGGGGAAGATATCCAGGTGCCGCTGGATGTGATTGCCAATTATTATGCCGGTTCAGTGATGGGATTGGTGTCCTGGTGGCTGGAAAATGACATGCCCTATCCCCCGGCGCGGATGGCGGAGTATTTCCAGCGCCTGTTTATCCCGGGGTTGATGCAGGTGCTCGGTTTACCGCGAGCTTGAGCGTTTTTTAACAAAACATAGGGCAGCGGTTTGGGCGCTGCCCTATGTTTTGTTAAATCCTTGAAAAGATCGATTATGCTTCGGACGGTCGTGGGATAAGTTTGAGGGTGGCCGCCCGGGCATCCGGGACCAGCATGGGCGCGACCCACTGCGAATAGCGGCGGTATTTGGCGCGGTAGGCGTCATCAACCTCAGCGATTATCTCGGGTTCATTCACTTCAACAAATTCCACATCTTTCTCAACGCCCCCGGCCCAGATGCGGCCGGCATGGCGCACCTGGATGCCGCGGAACCAGCCGGAAGTGCGCCCATTGACCGAGCGGACGTACAGGTCGTCGCCGATCCGCACGACCCAGATGATCACACGTTTGCGCAGGCTGCCGTCGGCGCGCAGCCCGGCGATCTGCAGCTCTTCAGCCGCACCGATCCGGTTGAGTTCGGTTTGGGTCCATTGAGGCATGGTTGGGTCTCCTTTGATCCGGTTTGTATGAGAATGGTGTGGGTTTCTCCATCGCCATACTATACCATTTGGTGTTAATTCTGCGTAGAAATCGTAAAAAAGGGGCCAGCCTGGGAGACCGCCCAGAAGTACCACAACACTTAACCGGGATATAAGAATTTCACGCTTCTCTTGTGAATTTCCCTCGGTGCTTCGCACCTGGGACGGAGAAGGCAAAGGTAAAAATGATGGCTCGCAGGGGCAATTTGCCCTGCGAGCCATCATTTTTGCCTTTGCATCTCGCCCCCTGTGGGGCGGGCCGGGGTGGGGGCAACCACAGTTCATTGCAGTCGTACCCGCCCAGGCTTAGGCCATATTTTTTAACTATTCAAATGTCTAAATCGCGACCACTTTACCGGTTTGGACGAACTCGAGCGCGGCCCGGGCGGTTTTCAGGGCCCGCAGGCCGTCCGCGCCGGTCACCGGCAGGGGCTCGTCGTTCAGCAGACAGTGGGCGAAGTTGGCGATCTCGCGGTGGTACATATTCTCTTCGCTGGTCGAGACTACCAGCCATTCGTTTTCATCCACTTTGACGCGCATCTCCTGATGATCCGGCGAAACCTTTTGGTCAGTCTCCATCACCCAAAAATGCTGGTGGGCTGTCCCAAAGCTGACCTCAGCCAGGCCTTTGGGACCGTAAATTTGTTCAGGGATGCCGGGTGGATTGACCCCGTAGGGCAGGCCCCAGGTCACCACGAAGGTGCCGACGTCGCCGGAGGCATATTTCACCACCACTGTGGCGGTGTCGTGGGCCAGTTCCTTGACCCGGCTTTCCAGCTCCGGCCGCCCGGAGGCCAGCTTGAAGCCCTGGGCGAAGACCGAAACCGGTTCAGCGTCGAAAATAAAGGCCCATTCATCGATCTGGTGCACGACCATATCGATCACCGGCCCACCGTTGGCGTAGGCGTCGTGCATCTCGATCTTGGGGCGGATCTGGCGAATATCAGAGGCATTGGCCATCACTGGCCGGCCCAGCTTCCCGGAGGCCAGGTAGTCGCGCAGATCACGGATCACCGGGGAGTGACGGCGCATGAAGCCAACCCCCAGGCGGACATTGTTCTTCTGGGCGGCTGCGATCATGGCCTCGGCTTGATCGATGTGCAGAGCAATCGGTTTTTCGCTCAGCACCTGTTTGCCGTGCTCGGCCGCATAGATGGTCGCGTCGGCGTGCAGGTAAGTCGGGATGCAAACTGAGACCACGTCCACTTCCGGCAGGGCGATCGCCTCCCGGTAGTCACGGTAGATGCGGTCCAGGCCGTATAGATCGGCCAGTCGTTGGGCGCGATCTTCCAACAAATCCACCACCGCCACGATCCTGGCATCCGGCACCAGAGCCCACGATTCAGCATGCTTGCTGCCCATGAAACCGCAGCCGACAATACAAACGCCTAATGGTTTTTGCATCGCAGTCATGGCCTGCCTCACACGCCCAGCTTGCGCAGGATTTCCCGGTTCACGGCGGCGTTCTCGGCGGCGTTGTCCAAGACCTCATCCCGCTCGTAGGTCAGCCAGACATCTCCATAGCCTTTCAGAAGCTCGACGATTTGCGGGATCCCGACGTAACCTTCACCCAGGTCGGTCCACTCATCGGTAACGTAATGTTGAACCCGGTAATCTTTCAGGTGGAAATAAGCCAGTCGATTTTTGAATTGGGGGATGACCTCCAAAGGATCGAGGCCGGCGCGTTTGACCCAGCCGACGTCCATAGCCAGCGACAGCAGCCTGGGGTCGGTGGCCGATACGATTGCCCGGTACTCACGCAGATCGTCCTCCAGCTCCCAAAAATGGTTATGATAAAGCAAATGGACCCCAAATCCTGCGCATAGCTGCCCAATCTGGTTCAACATCTGACTTTCGGCTGCCAGTTCGGCTTCGGTCTTGCCGCGTTTGGCCTTGCCGCTGATCATCACGTAGGGCGCCCCCACGGCGGCGGCGTAGCGGGCGGCTTGCTCGATGGCAGGCAGGCGCTCCTGCATGGCCTCGGGGTTATGCAGCTCGCCGTGGGTGTGCATCCCGGTGATCTGGAGGTTGTGCTTCCTGAGCAAGGCGTTCATCTGGTCGGGATCATCCAGAGGGACCCGGTGGGCGCCGATTTCGAAGCCTTCGTAACCGGCACCAGCAATTTCAGCCAGCAAGTTGTCCAGATCCTGGTGGCGCTCGGAGCTCCAGAGGTTAGATTGAATTCCGATTTTCATCAATGTTTTCCTTTCAGTTTAGTGATTCGCTTGCAAAACTCACGGAATAAGGCGAAAAAGGAGTGCGCGGGGTGTGTACACACCCCGCGCACTCCTTTTTCGCCGGATAGGAATGAACGGCGTGTGAAGGATTCCGCCATTTTTGGTAGGTCTGGTCGGTTAGCGGCCTCCGAAACCGGTCAGGGCAATGCCCTGAACGAAATAGCGCTGGGCGAACAGGAACAGCACCAGCACCGGGGCCAGCATCAGGGTTCCGGCTGAGAAGACCAGTTCCCAGTTTTTGACATTTGAGTCGTTGATCGCCCGGATGCCGAGCGCCAGGGTCCATTTCTGCATGCTGTTCAGGTAGATCAGCGGCTCCAGGAAGGAATTGTAGTGCTCGATCAGGGCGAACACTGCAATAGTGGCGATCACCGGCTTCGAGAGCGGCAGCAGCACCTGGGACAGGATCTGGATGCGGTTAGCCCCATCGATCAATGCGGCTTCCTCCAGCTCCATTGGCAGCCCCCTGAAGAACTGGTGCATCAGGAAGATGTACAGGCTGGAAGTGGCAAACCAGTATGGGACGATGATCGGGTTGAAGGTGTCGATCCAGCCAAAGATCCGGAACTCGATGAAGCGCGGGATCAACAGGATCACCTGGGGCAGCATCATGGTGGCGATCATCATGGCGAAAAAGAAATTGCGGCCAGGCCATCGCAGGCGGGCGAAGCTGTAGCCGACCATCACGGATGAAACGATCGTGCCCAGCACAGCCAGCCCGGTAACAATGACGGTGTTCATGGTGAAGGTGGCAAAGGGCAGCACATCGAAGATCTTGATGTAATTGCGCCACTGGGGGTTCTTAGGAATCCACACAATCGGGTGAGCGAAAACTTCCGTTGAGGCTTTCAGCGAGGAAGAGATCATCCATAATGTGGGCACCAAAAAGCTGACCACCAGAAAGGTCATGACGAGTTGCAAAATGATCAGCCAGAACACCCGCAGGCGCGCCTGGCGGCCCATGTGTTGCTTTTGAGGCCGAACGGCAGTTTGAAGGGCACCGGAGGGACCGGCCTTAATTTCATCGACAGCCATTGCTAAGTTCCTCCTATTCCTCGTAATAAACCCAGCGCTGGGAAATAAAGAACTGTGCGATCGTAAAACCGACCACGATGATGAACAATTCCCAGGCCAGGGCGGCCGAATAACCCATGTTGAAGTAATTGAAACCCTGGCGATAAATGTTCAACACGGCGAACAGGGTGGCGTTCTCCGGTCCACCGTCGGTCATGATCAGGGCGGGGATAAAGGTCTGGAATGAGTTTACGATTGCGATGATCATATTGTAGAAGATCAGCGGGGTCATCATCGGGACCGTGATCTTGAACAGCTTGGTGAAGGTGCCAGCGCCATCCAGGGAGGCGGCTTCGAACATGCTCTCGGGGATATTACCCAGCCCGGCGATGAAAATCACCATCTGGCGCCCGATCATCCAGAAGGACATGAAGATGAAGGCCGGCTTGGCCAGAGATGGCTCGAACAGCCAGCTGCGCGGGGCGATGCCGAACCAGCCCAGCACCTCGTTCAGGATGCCGAATTCGGGATGGAAAACTCGCTGCCAGACCACCGCACTGGCGACCAGCGGAACAATGATGGGGAGATAAAATCCTGCCCGGTAAAAATCCCGGAAGCGGATCTTCTGGGTCAGCGCCAGGGCCAGGGTGAAGGAGATAACCAGCTGGATCGGGACGGCGATGATCGTGTAATAGGCGCTGTTATACAGGCTGAGATTGGCAAGCGGATCCTGCAGCATGCGGGCGATATTTTGAAAGCCGATAAAACGGGGAGGGGAGAGCAGATCCCATTTCTGGAACGCCAACCAGATGGAGTAGCCCATCGGAAAAGCGGTGAAAACCAGAAAACCGATGATAAACGGTGAAGCGAAGAAATAGCCTGCCAGCCATTCTCGCAGTCTGCCCGGGGAAGGACGCCTGAAACGGGGTGCGGTCGTCGCGGCCATACGGTTACCTTCCTTTCCGTACCTTACTTAACCAAAATAATTCCTGGCTCCCGGCCTTTCCTCCGGAAGGAAAGGCCGGGATGGATGTTACGCATCGGGGGTGATCGTCAGGGTTATTGCAAATCAGTGACGATCACCTGGTTTATAGGGTGGCTTAGACGTTGGCCCAGTATTCGTCCAGCTTGGCTTGCAACTGCTCGTCGACCTTGGGCAGGACCTCGGCGGCGCTGGCGCTGCCGTTGATCAGCGGGTCCCAGCCGGTCGGCTTGACGATCTCGCTCCACATCAGGCTGCGCGGCACGCCGCTGATGACGTCTACCTGGGCGTTCTGCAGTGCCTTGACGAAAGCCTGACCGTTCTGAACTTCGAAGCGTTCCTGGATGGTCGGCAGCCAGAAGCTGTCGATCAAACCAAGGTTGTTCGGAACGCGGCCGGTGGTCTCGGCGTAGATCTTGTCGCCTTCGTCGCTGCCCATGAAGCTGGCGAACTTCCAGCCTGCATCCACATTCTTACCCTTCATCAGGGCGATGCCTTCGGCCCAGCCGCGGTGCGGGCGGGACGCATCCGCCCCCTGTGGCATCAGGACCACATCGAAGGGGATGGCTGCGCCCTGGTCGCGCAATTCGGGGCTGTTCATCTGCGGGAACCACCACGGGCCTTCATACTTCATAGCGGTGTTACCGGTGTTGAAGGCGTTGGCGCCACCAGACAGGTCGGCGGGGGTGGGCGCGATGCCCATGCCGTAGTAGAAGTCCGAGGCAACCTGCTGGACGATATCGGCGATCTCGGGGGTGCTGAATTGGGCCTTCTTGGGATCGACGATGTTATCGAACTCGCGCTTACCGGTGCCGACGATCCAGCCGATGTCGCGGAACCAGCTGCCGTTGGCCTGGATGCCGTACATCTTGTTGTCGCCGCTGGTGTTGGTGATCTTCTTGGCGATATCCAGGAATTCTTCGTAGGTCCAGTCGTCGGTCGGATAAGGGATACCGGCGTCATCGAAGGGTTTCTTGGCATAGAACATCACCATCGTCCCCAGCTGCAGCGGGATCAGGTAGGTCTTGCCTTTGCGGGCGGTGCTGTCGATGACAGCTTGCAGCTTGGCCTCGTAAGGTGCGGTGAAGCCATCTTTGGCGATGTAGTCATCGATCGGGGTCATCAGGTCTTTGTCAGCGTAGGTCTGCCATTCCCAGCCCTGGAAAGAGCTGACATCCGGGACTGCGCCGCCGGCGATCTGGGTCTGCAGCTTCGGGTAGAAGTTGTTGCCCGGATCAGCGACCGTGGTCACGTTAACCGTGACGTTAGGGTTGCGTTCCTCGTACAGCGCTTTGAGCTTGTCCCAGGCGGGGATATCAGCGTTGTCGCCCCAGGCCAGGAATTCGACCGTCACGGGTTGCTGGGCGGGTTCCTGGGCGGCGGGCGCTTCGGTTGCAGCGGTCTGTGGGGCTTCGGTAGCCTGAGAGGCACAGCCCACCAGGACTGAGGCGGCCAAGCCGGTCGCGCCGAGTTTGATAAAATCTCGCCTGGAAATCTGGCGAGCGCGGATTTTGTCATCCATGATCATTCTCCTCCGAGAAATATCCTTGAAAGGGTTGGTTGGGTTCAAACCGGTTCAGGTAGACCCGATTTGGGCCGAAACAGTTTGTTTACATACTTTATTTTTCTCGCATCGCATCTTTGGATCTTGGTTATCGGTTTCCGACGGCCTCCTTTCTTGCGGGCGGGTTTTCTATAACGGACTGGTATGATGAACCGCCATTAGTTAGATGGGCAGCACCGGCAAGTCCAACAATTCTGCCAAAGCCAGCAAAGCGGCGACATGATCGCCATAGGTCAGCGAGATGTGATGCTCCAGTCCCTGGCTCATGATCGTATCGAAAACTTCCTGAGCCGGCCGGTCGAAACGCAGCACACCGGAAGTGCCCGAAAAGCTGGGCGGGGCGGAGAGCATTTCGCCGCGCCCCACCACCAGCCGCAGCCCATCTGCAGTCTGTCCCAGGCGGGCAATCGTAACCACGCCTGGTTTGAGCGGGAATTCCATTAACAGGGGTTTCTTACGGTTCGAGTGGATGGTCCCTCGGGGTTGGTAAGCAGGATCGGCCATCGAGAGCGGCGCCAACCCGCAGTGCCAGATAACGACCGAGTCGTGTTCGAAATCCAGCGAAACCATGTCCGTGCCGAAGGCAGGTTCGCCGCTCAACCACTGCAGGATCAACTGGGTAACGGTCCCGTTGGCATCGGCTTCACACGAGCAGGGGGTCTGTTCGTCGCTGACCATCGACATGGCCCCGCAGGCCGCGCAGCCCATCTCGGTGAAGAACTCGGGCCAGCAGCGCACGGCCATGCCATCCAGCTGCTGTTCGGATGCCAGGTCTTTCAAGGCCGCGTACACGCTCAAGGTGCCGTGCAGGGGTTCCTGCTCCAGAGAGTCGAGGTTGTCCAGCTTTTGATCGAGCCCCAAACGGATGGTTTGGATCCGCTCTTCTTCGATCTTGCGGGCCCGGTCGAACAGGTCGTTGAGCTGGAACTGCTCCACCGCCAGACCAAAATGAGCTTCCAGGGAAGGGGCATCCAGGCGGCAGGGTTCGAAGCCGTCCGGGTTGTGCCCGACCACACCCAGGCGGGCGGAGCGCAGCCGGCGATAAACGCTCCCAGCGGCGGCCAGGGTCTGGATACGTTCCAACACCGTGGGATCATCCGGAGGGGCATAGGTATAGCTGTATTTTTGCTTGCGCAGGCTGAGCGAATGGCCGGCCAGGTTGATACCGCAGAAAGAATTCAGGCGCAACCGCCCGCCGCTGGGGGCTTCCGGCACGGCCCACAGGAACAGCGGCGCCGGCAGGCTCTCGGCCAGCGAAATGACCATCGTGGCGTCAGCGAAGGTGGCCTGCAGGATCACCAGCAGGTCCAGGTCGGCTTGTTTCAATGCGTCGATGGCTCCCTGGATGCCTTCGGCATCCGTGAGCAGGCCGGTCGGTCCCAACGGGTGCAGGCCCTGCGTCTCGAATTGCCGCCGCACTGTCTGGTTGACCTGTTCCGCCAGGGGAATGTCGAAGGTTGTGCGCGCCAGGGAGACCAGGCCGATCCGCGCCGCTTGGCGGCCAGACGGCTGGGGGGCTTGTTCGGGAGATTGGTTGGATAATGGCATTTAGATCCCTTCAACCTGCTGGTAAAAAAACGTGGACAGGGCCAGGGCGGCTGCCCCGATCACGCCGGCGCGCCAGCCGAAACTGGTTGGCTGGACCCGCACTTTATCCCCTAAACCAGCAAAAGATAATTCCCGCATCGTTTTTTCAACGACCGGTAAAATGAGTTCTTCAGCCTGGGCAAACATACCGCCCAGCAAAATCAACTCGGGGTTGATCACGTTGACCAGGTTAGCCAGGGCCATGCCCAGGTAGCAAGCCTGCCCGGCGATCATATCGCGGATCTCCTGGTCGCCGGCCCGGGCGACAGCGAAAATGCGCTCGATTGGCTGCTCGCCATCGTCCTGCTGCAGCTGTCGCAGGAGGCCATCATCCGGGCGGCGGGCTACGATCTCTTCAGCCAGGCTGATCAGGCTGGTTTCGGAGACCAGGGTCTCCAGGCAGCCGTGATTGCCGCAGCGGCATAGCTGGCCGCCTTCCGGGATCACGATGGTGTGCCCGATTTCACCCGCCCCGGCGCTGCTGCCCCGGAAAATCTGGCCGCCCACGACGAACCCCGCCCCAACGCCGATGCGACCATACACAAATGCCAGTGAATTGACGCCTCGCCCGGCCCCAAAGAAGGCCTCCGCCAGGGCCATGGCGCGCACGTTGTTATCCACGACCACCGGAAAGCTGAGCTGCTTGCTCAGGATCTCACGGATCGGTACGTCGTGCCATTCCAGCCTGGGGGCCAGGATATTGACGCCGGTCTGGTAGTTGACCAGGCCGGAGGCGCCGATCCCAACTCCGATGATACGTCGGCGGTCGACCTGGCTGTCGCTGACGGTCTTCTCGATCCATTCGACGATCAGGTCCAGCACCTGCTCGGGAGGCGCCGTGCGCTGGAAGGGGACGATATTGGAGCTGATAATATCAGCGAACAGGTCGGTCACCGAAACCCGAAACATACCGATGCCGATATGCACGCCGACAGCATAGCGGGCATCGGCGACCAGGTGCAAGGTCGTGCGCGGACGTCCGACCCGCCGCCTGCCGATGGTTTCTTCCAGGCCTTCTTCGATCACGATGCCCTGTTCGATCAGTTCTGAAATTAAATTGGTGACTGTGGTGGTGGAAAGGGAAGTCTTTTCGGCCAGCTCGACCCGCGAAACACTGCCTTCATGCAGTAAACTCAGCAGGATGGCCCGCAAATTATGCGCTTTTACCAGAGTGATGTTACTGCCAAGAAAGGTCAGGTCGTTCATAAGGCCGTTGGAGGGTGAGGTGAGTATTAGCCAAGAGCTAAGAGTGGATGAGCCTGTCCTTCAAGTGAACCGATATTTAATTAATTAAGATAAGTGAATAAATAATTAAGCTGGATTTATTGTATAATATTTTCCATGCACTTGTCAAGCAGGTGAGTAAACATTTCGCACATTTCCGGAAAATTCTAATCTTTGGTATCTACTCAGTCCTGGTAGCAACGAATGTCAAAATGGGTATGCATGGGGGCATATGCCCCCATGCATACCCATTTTGACAAGCTTTCCCAGCAGAGGCTGAGCAGTTACACCCTTTGAGTGAGAGAGATTTCATGCCCCGACCAACTGTCCTGAGTTCACCCGAAGCAGCTGCCCGCTTAAAACAGGGCTTTGATACCCTGGCCCGGTTGTTAGCCCTCACCCTTGGACCATCTCAGGGTGTCGTGCTCTCCAGCACCCTCCTGGCTCCCCAGCCGGAGCTGCTGTCAGATGCCGCTACCATCGCCCGCCGCATGGCGGCGCTGCCGGAGCCATCCCAGGATGTGGGCGCCATGCTGCTGCGAAATCTGGTCTGGCGGGTTCACGAACGGGTTGGAGATGGCGGGGCCACGACTGCGGTGCTGGCTCAGGCAATCCTGGCCCAGGCTACCCGCTTTGTCCTGGCCGGCGCGAACCCGGTCCTGCTCCAGCAGGGGATCCGCCAGGCAGCTCACCGGGCCGTTGAACGCCTGGGCGAGCTGGCTGAACCACCCCAGGGCGAGCAGGATTTCATCGGGGTTGCCCAGGCCGTCACCGCCTACCCCGATCTTAGCAAGATCCTGGGTGAATTGTTCGACCTGCTCGGCCCGCACGCGTATATTACCATTGAAGATTATATGGCGCCCTACCTGGAGCGGGTCTACCTGGATGGGGGCCAGTGGAAAGCCCGCCTGATCTCGCCTTACCTGGTGACCAGCCCGGGCAGCGGCCGTTCGGTCCTGGCGGATGCCAGCGTGGCGGTTTTTGACGGCGCAGTCACCACGGTTGAGCAGGTACGCCCCGTGCTGGAACTGGCTCTGAAGCAAAAACCGCCTCACCTGCTGCTGGCCGCCCATTCGATCAGCGGAGAGGCCCTGACCACCCTGGTCGCCACCCATACCAACCACCCGGAGATGAAGATCGCCGCTGTGGCGCTGGAACGGTTCGGGGAAAAACTCCAGGCCGATCTGCAGGACCTGGCACTGCTGAGCGGGGCTCAATTGATCTCGCCGGTGACCGGCCGCCAACTGCAGAGCATTCAGGCCGCCGATCTCGGTCGGGCCCGCCGCTCCGAAGCCTCGACTGAATCCCTGTTTATGGTTGGCGGCGCCGGCCAACCCGCGGCGGTTCGAGCCGAAATTGAACGTCTGCAAGGGCGCGCCGGCGCGCTGCCCTTTGACGACGAAGAACGGCAGGAGCTCGAGCTGCGTCTGGGCCGCCTGTCCGGCAGCGCCGCCATCCTGAAGATCGGGGCCCTGACCAAATCGGAACGGGATGTTTACCATCAAAAAGCCGAGCAAGGCGTGAAAGCGCTGCGAGCCACCCTGGAAGAAGGCGTGCTGCCCGGCGGCGGCAGCGCCTACCTGCACTGCCTGGAGGCGGTTGAACCGCTGACCGGGCACGCCACAGACGTCCAGCTGGGCGCCACTGCTCTGGCGCGGGCGCTGGAAGCGCCTTTCCGCCAGATCCTGGAGAACGCCCACGTCGAGAACCCGGCAGTGCATCTGCAGCAGGTGATCGAAGCCGGTCCAGCCCACACCTTTGACGCCGTTTGCAAGCAAGTCCGGCCCGCCCGCCAGGCCGGCATTTTGGATCCGGCCAAGGTGCTGCGGGTAGCCCTGGAGACCGCCACCAGTGGGGCCAATATGGCGATCAGCACCGGTACGGTGGTTTTGAAACGCAAGCCGCGGATCAGCTACCAGCCCTAACGAGCCTAAACGTGGGCCGGTTTACCACTCGACCGGTCTGCGTCATGCCGCTAACCACCCAACAACCACCAGGAAAATGGATACGATGGCTTCTTCCAAACCACAAACCTCTTCCCAGATCAACTTCGACCAACCCTGGCGCAAAATCGCCTCCGCCCCATCTGGGGGCACGGTAACCGGGCTGGCGGCCGCCGGCGATGGGCGGCTCTGGCTGACCTCACCGGCCGGATTATACCGGTATAACGGGCCGGGCTGGACGCCGGTCATCGCCGGCCTGCCTTTTCAGGACGTGAACGCCATTCATGCGGTCAGCCGTACATTATTTGTGGCTGGATTGCCGGTCGGGATCGCGTACACTACCGATGACGGCCAGCGCTGGTACGCCGGGCGCAGCGATCAGACCCGGCAACCGGTCACCTGTTTCGCAACCTCGCCGCATTTCACCCGCGATGGGGTAGTCCTGGCCGGCACGCACGGAGAGGGTGTCTTGCGCTCCAACGATGGAGGGCGGTATTGGAATCTGTCCAATTTCGGGCTGCGCCATTTCGAAGTTTTCGCTTTACTAAGCGTTGGGGATTGGGAGGCCCACGAGCGTCTGTTCGCCGCCACTGATGGTGGGGTGTACGAGTCGCCTAATGGCGGCCGGGCCTGGCGCCCGGCAGGTGGGGACCTTCAGGGGCGCACGGTGCTGTGTCTGGCCCTGCTGCCCGGGCAAGGTGAGGATTTCGAGGTCCATGGAACGCTGTTGGCCGGCACCGAGCAGGCTGGTTTGTTCCGCTCAACCGATGGCGGCCGGACCTGGACGCCCGTGCCTCTCGGCTGCGAGCCGGGCCCGATCAACAGCCTGTGCGTCGGCCCCCAAGGGACCATCCTGGTGGGCAGCGGCGCAGCTGGTTTGCTGCGTTCGACGGACGCTGGCCGGACCTGGCAGCCGGTCGGACCGCAAGGCGCCGCGGCCCTCAGCCTGGCGGCTGTGGAAAATGCACTTTATGCCGGGCTGCACGAAGACGGTCTCTTGATCTCGTTTGACGATGGCCGGACCTGGCAGGCTGACACCGGTTTGCAGGCCCGCCGTTACAACCTGCTGGCCCAGGCCCAACCCGGGAACTGGCTGGCTGGCGGCGCGACTGCCGGCCTATGGCAGCTTTCACAGGGCGAGACGACCTGGCAACCGGTAGATGAATGGCCGCCGGAACGGCCGCTTTACGCTTTGGCGCCCTGCGCAGATGGGCTGTTGGCCGCCGGCCTGGAAGGCGTCTGGCGCGGGCAAGCCGACGGTACTGGTTGGGAACTGGCCCTGCCGGTTGACAGCGGTATCCAGCTGCTGGCGGCCCATGGCGAGCGCGCCTGGGCCGGGCACTTGACCGGCGGGCTGTACCGAACGGAAGATGGCGGCGCCAGCTGGCAGGCTTTGCCCCCGGCTTTCGACGGCCAGGCACTGGTTGGGCTGGTCGTCTCGCCTGAGTATGAAACCGACCGGATTTTGCTGGCGGCTACCGCCTGGCCCGCCCGCCAGGAGCTGCAATTCTGGCGTTCACGGGACGGAGGCCAGACCTGGGCAACCTGGTTTAAGGAACACACCCGCTGGTATGCGGTCCGGCTGGCGCCTGCCGGTGAGCGAGCTGCGGAGACTTCTTTCGGTTTCGGGTCGACGGTCTTGACCCAGTCCCCGGATGGCCTGCTGCGGGCAGAGATCAGCGATCCGGGCGCCCAGCTGACCGCGCTGCTGGCCATACCCGAGGCGCCGGTCCGGATCGCGGCCGCCGGGAAAAAGCTGCTGGCCTCGCCGGATGGGCGGGACTGGCAGCCGCTGGAGGCCGGCCTGCCGGAGGACGCCGTAGTGGAAGCTCTGGCGCTCCCGTTTGATTTTACCCGCCAGCGGCTGGTTTACGCTTTGACCACAGCCGGCGAGCTGTGGGAGCGTTCGATTTAAAGGGTGGAATGATTATAAAGTGGTTCACATTGCAGCCTCTGGCGTGGGATCGGTGTTGCCGGACAGGCGGTCCCGCCGGGCCAACTTCCCCAAAATGGGGCGCGCCCGGTAGCCCAGCCACAGGGTCTGAGTGAACATGCTGACGGCCATCCCGGCGATACCAATATACAGGCCGGCTGCCTGCCCCCACACGATGCCGCCCCCCAGGATCAAGACGCTGGTCAGCAGGTAGACCACCACGGCTTCGGTGATGCCGCGGGTACGCTTGCCGAACAGGATGGCGCCCTGGAACCAGGACTGCAGCACGTTGACTGCCGGCAACGGCAGGGCGAACCAGATTCCGATCTCCGCCAGGCGGATCAGGCGCGGATTCAGCGCCGAGACGGTCCGGAACCAGAAATCGGAGGCCGGAGTGGCGGCGATCAGCAGCAGCCCGGCGCTGGTGGCGATGGCCAGCCAGATGGCGAAACGCCGCAGGGCGGGAGAGGAGTTGGGCTCGTCCAGCAGGGCGACCACCACTTCGTTGTAGGCAATCCCCAGGCTGCGCAGTAAGAAGACCAGCCCGGTCAGCACCGGCCAGACTGCCAGCGAATCCAAGGCCAGCGGCATACGGCTGAGAGCGGCGCTGCCGATCGGGTTGACCAGCAGGGTCAGTAATGATGTCATCGCCAGCGGAATGTAGAAGTTCAGAAAACTGCCTAATTTCAGGCGCTCTGTGACCGGCGCGGCCGGCTTGACCTGCCGCTGCACCACCGGGCGGACCACCAACCCGGCGTAAACCGCCTCGCTGATCACGCCGGCCGCTACTGCGCTGGTGGCGACCACGATGCCCGGCAGGGCCAGCAGGTAGCCGCCCGCCAAGACCAGCCCGTCTGCGAGCAGGCGGATCAGGGTGCCGATCCCGACCGTGCGGGAATGGTCGAAGCGGATCAGAACGCCCTGGTTGAAGCGCCGGTAGGCGATCGACAGGGTCCAGGGGGTCATCAGCATCAGCCCGGTCCGGGCGGGGGCCACGATCTCGGGCGGCACCCCCAGGATGCCATTCACAACCAGGAAATACAGCGGCGTGAAAGCCACCAGGATGTGCACCACGCTCATGCTGATGCCGGTTACCAGCATGAATTTGCGCACCTTAAGGTACGAATCGTAATCTTTGCTCAGGGCGGTCGAGGCGGCCAGCAGCATGATCACCGGCGATTCGAAGATCAAGGCCAGGGGGAATACCACCCCGCCGTAGGCTGCCAGGTTGATCTCGGGGTTGGCCAGGCGGGCCACTACCGCGCTGAGGGCCGGCAGCTCGGCGCCCATCAACAGCCAGCTGGCAGCCAGCGGCCACCAGGTATGGAGAATACGTCGGGTTGAAAGCAAAATGAGTCCTCCAGAAGATTTGGTTGGGAGTTTGATTGTAGCGTGTTAACCCAAAAAATTCCATAGATACTTTAACTTGACAGATCAACCCGGCTTTGATATGCTTAATCTACCGACCGTTCGGTAGGGAGAGGCCAGGGGTTTATGACTCGTGATGAAATCTTAGACGCCGCAGCCCAGATCTTCAGCCAAAAAGGCTTTCATGCTGCCTCCATGCAGGATATCGCCGCGGCGGTTAACCTGCAAAAAGCCAGCCTCTACCACCACGTCAACAGCAAGCAGGAAATCCTGGTGGCCCTGCTCGACCGGGCCCTGGATATGCTGATTGAAGAAATGCAAGCGGTGCTGGCCCAGCCCCTGCCGCCCGATCAAAAATTGCCCCTGGCCATCCAGGCCTATCTATCCGCCATGCTCGAACATCGGGACCTGGCGGTGATTTTATTAATGGAACACCGCTCCCTGGACGCTGAACATCATGCTCGCCACATCCCCCGGAGGGACCGTTTCGAGCAGCTTTGGCGGGACCTGATCGAGGAGGGGATGCAAACCGGGGTATTTTGCTGCGCCGATCCGGCTATGGCCAGCCGGGCGCTGCTGGGGGTTTTGAACTGGACCATCACCTGGTACCGGCCGGATGGGGCTTTGCATCCGGACGAGATCGCCGCCCAGTTCGCCAATCTCTTTTTGTTGGGCCTGCTGACCCGGCCGGGCGGAGACCGGGCCCGGGAGGTTGCCTTACATGGTTGAGCCCGTTGATACCCACCCAACTGAGCCGGTCGATGCTCACCGGCTGAGCCGGTCGATGCTCACCCGGCTGTGCAGAGCTTTGCATCCAGCGGCGGGGCGCGTATTTTTCAGATCCCGCTGGAGGAATTTCCCGGATTCTGGGGCTACGCCTACCTGGTGCTGGTAGAAGACCCCGAACTCGGCCCAATGCAGGTGCTGGTCGACACCGGCTCCGGTTTCGGCAGCTCGAACGAGCACCTCGAACAGGGACTGCGGGCGATCGCCGAATTGTCCGGCCGGTCAGTTGGGCTGGCAGACCTGACCCATATCCTGATTACCCACGGCCACATCGACCATTTCGGCGGCCTGTGCTACATCCGCCCGCGCACCCAGGCCCGGGTCGGGGTGCACGAGCTGGACCGGCGGGTGCTGACCAATTATGAAGAGCGCCTGGCGATGGTCAAACCGCATTTGAAAGAATATTTCATCGAAGCCGGGGTTTCAGAGCATGCAACCGCCGGCCTGATCGAGATGTATACCCTTGGCAAACGCCTGTATTGCTCCTCTCGGGTCGATTTTACTTATGAAGCCATCGGCATGCGCCTGGGGCCGTTCGAATTCCTGCACGTTCCGGGGCACTGCCCTGGCCAGGTCGTCATCCGCCTGGACGATGTGTTGTTCACGGGCGACCATATCCTGGACCGCACCAGCCCGCACCAATCTCCCGAGAGCCTGACCCTCTCAACCGGGCTGGATCACTACCTGCAGTCGCTCGAAAAAGTGCGTCCCTGGGCCGAAACAGCCCGGATCGGCCTGGGCGGGCATAAACAGCCGATCCTGGACCTGCCGGCCCGGTTGGAGGCCATCGAGCAGATGCACGCTGAACGGTTGGCGGCCGTAATGAAGCAGTTGCAGCAGCCGCAGACCATATCCGAAGTTTCACAGGAATTATTTGGGGAGGTGCACGGCTACAATGTGCTGCTGGCTTTGGAGGAAGCCGGCGCACACGTTGAATACCTTTACCAGCGCGGTTTATTGGGGATTGACAATCTGGATGAACTGGAAAACGCCCAGGACCCGGTTGCGATCCGCTATGTTGCTTTGTCTGATGGTGACAGCTCAGTCCAGGGTGGGACAAGCCCAGTGAGCTGAAAGATGCCGGTGGGGGCCGCCAGGTCGCTCGAGCAGGGTGCAGGCAGTTGGATGGGAGTTGGCCTCCAACCAGCCAGCCCACCGCTCGGACGGATTGGGACGGCCACCGGGCCTGAGCCAACGAGCCAAGAGGAGAGAAACACATGTATTCTTTTGTACCCAGTGAAGAACAAAAAATGCTGGTCGACGCAGTCAGTCGCTACGCGGCCAGCGATCTGCGGGCGAAAGCCCATGACGCCGAAGAGGAGGGCCACCTGCCGGAGGCGCTGGTGGAAAAAGGCTGGGAGCTGGGCTACCTGCAAGCCTCGATCCCCGAAGATTTCGGCGGCTTTGGCGAGCGTTCGGCGGTTACCGGCGTGCTGGCCCTGGAAGAGATGGCCTACGGCGACCTGGCCGGTGCGCTGGCGGTCATGACGCCCGGCTTATTCGCCACCCCAATCATGCTGGTGGGCAGCCAGGAGCAGAAAGAGACCTACCTGCCGCCTCTGGCAGAAGCCGAATGGCAGCCCTATACCGCCGCTATGATCGAACCACACTACGATTTCGATCCGTACGAGATGAAAGCCACCGCCGAGCAAGACGGGGATGAATACGTCCTGCAGGGCGTCAAATCCTTTGTGCCGTTCGCCGATCAGGCCGAATGGATGATCGTGTACGCCCGTTTGGATGACATCACCCAGGGATTCATCGTCAAGGCCGGAACGCCCGGCCTGCAGGTGGGTGAACGCCAGAAATTGATGGGCATTAAGAGCCTGCCGGTCTTCACCGTCAGCCTGGATGGGGTCCGGGTTCCGGCAAGCAGCCGTCTGGGCGGCCCGGAAGGGCACGATTTCGCGCCGATCATCGACGCGGCCCGGGTTGCGACCGCCGCGGCGGCGGTCGGGCTCTCGCGGGCGGCTTTCGATTACTCGCGCGATTACGCCAAGGACCGGGAAGTATTCGGGGTCAAGGTTGCTCAGAAGCAGGCCATCGCCTTCATGCTGGCCGAAATGGCGACCGAGATCGAAGCCATCCGCCTGCTGGCCTGGGAAGCGGCCTGGAAACTGGACCAGGGCCAGCCGGATGCCGGCCAGGAGGCTTACCTGGCCTTTACCGGAGCCGCAGATATGGCCATGATGGTCACTGACCGGGCCGTCCAGATCCTGGGCGGGCACGGCTATATCCGCGAGCACCCGGTGGAACTGTGGATGCGCAACGGGCGCGGCATCGCCGCCTTTACCGGCCTGGTGTTGGTCTGAGCTGGCGGGCTTCAAGCCGGCGATTGAACGGATTGAATGAGGGATTGTTTGGAGCAGGAGCGAAACCATGATTGAATTTGAAACCCCCAAGCCGATTGCAAACCTGGATTATGCCTTGCAGACGGTGGCTGAAAATATGATGCGCCCCTATTCGCGCTATTTCGACGAGCACGAGCATGAAGTTCCCTGGGATTATATTAATTTCATGCACGCGGCCATGTCCCAGATGGGCGCGGCCGGATCGTTAGCCCCGGCTGCGGAGAAGAAAACCGATAAAGACGGCAAGCCGCGCCCACCGATCGGCTACCAGCGGCTGGCCCACATGCTGGAGATGCTCTCCTGGGGCGACTGCGGCATGTACCTGGTCACCCCCGGCGGTGGCCTGGGCGCGGCCGCGGTGGAGGCCGGCGGTACCCCCGAGCAGAAGGAGAAGTTCCTGGCGCGCTTTTCGGGCGAGAAACCAACTTTTGGCGCCATGGCGATGACCGAGTCGCAGGCCGGCAGCGACACATCCGCCATCCGGGCCACCGCCGTTCTCGATCAGGACACCAACGAGTGGGTTTTAAACGGCGAAAAGATCTTCGTGACCGCCGGGCACAAGTCGCTTGAGCTGAGCGATGGCCTGGTGGTGGTCTGGGCCACGATCGATCCGTCTGCCGGACGGGCGGGGATGCGGGGCTTCGTGGTGCCGGCCGGAACGCCGGGCGTCAAAGTCACCAAGCTGGAACACAAGCTGGGTATTCGGGTCAGCGACACCGCTTCGATCGTGCTGCAAGATGCCCGGGTGCCATTTGACCATATTCTGGGCAGCGCCGAAGTGGTCCGGCGGCAGGAGGGCACCGCCAAGGGCTTCAAGAAAGCCATGGCGACCTTCGACGCCACTCGCCCGCTGGTGGCCGCTACTGCGGTTGGCGTGGCCCGTGCCACCCTGGAATTGCTCAAGGAGATCCTGGCCGAGAACGGCATAACGATCCGTTACGGCCTGCCGCGCAACAAGCTCAGCTCGGTGGAGCGGGATGTGATCGATATGGAGGTGCTGCTCAAGTCGGCCTGGCTGCTGGTGCTGAAAGCGGTCTGGATGGCCGACAACCACATGCCGAACTCGGCCGAGGCCTCGATGAGCAAAGTCCGTGCCGGCGATATCGTCACCCGCATCACCCAGAAAGCGGTCGAGATCCTGGGGCCGTACGGCTATACCTACGACACCCTGATCGAAAAATGGTTCCGGGACGCCAAGATCAGCGATATTTACGAGGGCACCGGGCAGGTTAACCGCCTGATCGTGGCCCGCCACATCCTGGGCTACAGCGGCCGGGAGCTGCGCTGAGCGCTGAAGTCAGGCATCCTGAGTGGAGGGCCGTGATCTTTACGGCTCGTAATCGAAGGAGCCGGGTTGGGCAGTGAAACCACCCTTCGATTGATCGTAGAGAACACGATTACGTTCGATGGGGCAAAGAACACCCCATCTCTCTCCACTCAGGGTACCTGGAGACAGCGTTAATCGACGAACGGCGATTGAATGGATCTTGGTTTGTTGGGTTTCGCTCAGGCATGGATCGAGCGACTGCGTTGATTGATCCGCTCAACCCAACCTACAGGTTCATTTTGGTATGAGATGGATTCAGTGGTTTGGATTTGTTCGCAAATAATTTACTGGTATTGAAGTGAGCCGAACCAAGCACTTTAAAAGCTTTCTGTGGACTGCCTGGCTTACGGCCGGACTGCTGGTTGGGTCCTGTTCACCAGCCGGCCGGTCCACAGCGGACGGCGGCCGGCCCGGTTTCCAGCACGGCGGTTGGCCCGGTTCCCGGCGCGACGGCCCAGGCCACGGCCTCCCCGCTCACGAGCCTGAGCCCGGTGACCGGTCTTGCGCCGACGAGTTCCCCGTCAACCACGGGCCCGGCGCCAGTAACCCCGACGGCCCTCCCCAGCCCCACGCCTACCCCGGATCCGTACGCAGCTTACACCATCGCACACCTGGCAAGCCGGGACTACGGCGGCGGATCGCTGGAGATCGTGCAGGCTCTGGAAGGCGGGCCGGGATTCAAGCGCAGCCTGTTCCGGTATCCCAGCGACGGCCTGGCGATTTACGGTTTCATGGACGTCCCCACCGGGGGCGGGCCATTTCCGGTGGTGATCGCCCTGCACGGCTATATCGACCCGGCCATTTACACGACCCTGGATTACACCAGCGATTACGCCGATGCCCTGGCCCGGGCCGGTTTCCTGGTGCTGCATCCTAACCTGCGGGGTTATCCGCCCTCCGACGATGGGGATAACCTGTTCCGGGTTGGCATGGCGATCGACGTGTTGAATTTGATCGCCCTGGTCCGTTCCCAGGGCGGCCAGCCGGGCCCGCTCGCAGCGGCCGACCCGGGGTCGATCGGGCTGTGGGGCCACAGCATGGGCGGCGGGGTGGCCACCCGGGTGCTGACCGTCAGCCCGGATATCCGGGCGGCGGTATTGTACGCCCCGATGAGCGGCGACGAGCGCCGCAATTACGAGGCGATCAGCGCCTGGTCGGAAGGCCAGCGCGGCCAGGCAGAACTGGCTGTGCCGCTGGCCGAACTGCCCGGGATCTCACCGATCAACTTTCTCGATCGCATCCAGGCCCCGGTCAGCATTCATCACGGCAAGGCCGATACCTTGATCCCGCCGGCCTGGTCGTTGGACCTGTGCAGCCGGCTGGTCGATCTGGGCAAGGATGTGTCCTGTTTTTTGTACGATAACGAGCCCCACACCTTTTACGGGGCCGGAAACCAATTGTTCGAGCAGCGGGTGGTGGATTTCTTCAACCGCTGGTTAAAACCCTGAGGGCTGGGGCTGGAAAAGCCCACACTGTAATCAAGGCAGCCATGATTGGAAAACGAACGAGCGTATGAGCAATAAAGGAGGCAAGATGAAATACCAGATCCATCGCGCCGTTGTCATTGGCGCAGGGACGATGGGAGCCGCCATTGCCGCACACCTGGCCAATGCCGGGGTGCGGGTCACCCTGCTGGATATTGTCCCCCGGGAACTGACCCCGGATGAAGTCAAAAAAGGCCTGACCCTGGCGGACCCGGTCGTGCGCAACCGGATCGTGCAGGACGGCCTGGACCGGGCAATCAGCTCGCGACCGGCCAGCTTTTTTATTCCGGAGAATGCCGCCCTGATCGAGGTCGGCAACCTGGAAGATGATTTCGATGTGATCGCCCAGGCGGATTGGGTGATCGAAGTGATTGTCGAAAATCTCAAGATCAAGCAATCGCTGATGGCGCGCATCGACGCCGTCCGGGCGGGCGATACGATCGTCAGCACCAATACCTCCGGGATACCGGTCGGCTCGATCGCAGCCGGCCTTTCGGAAGGATTCAGACAGCATTTCCTGGGGACGCATTTCTTCAACCCGCCGCGCTATTTGAAACTGGTGGAAGTCATTCCCACTGAAGATACCCTGCCGGAGGTGGTCGCGGCGGTGAGCCATTTCCTCGAATATCGTCTGGGCAAAGGGGTTGTCCCGGCCAAAGACACGCCCAACTTCATCGGCAACCGCCTGGCTTTTGGCAGCGGTGCCTTCGCCCTGGATTACATCCTGCGGCATGATTATTCCGTGGCCGAAGTGGACGCCATCACTGGCCCGGCGATGGGCCGTCCCAAGACCGCCACCTTCCGCCTGATCGACCTGGTGGGGATCGATGTCTGGAAGCACGTGGGCGCCAATCTGGCCCCGGCAATCCCGCACGACGAGCTCGCCCTGCGCTATTTGCATTCCGAGCCAGTTAACCAGTTGATCGATACGCTGGTGGAACGCGGCAGCCTGGGCAATAAAACCAAGCAGGGCTTTTACAAGCAGGTCCGCAAACCGGATGGCGGCAAGGAGTTCTGGGAGCTCAACCTGAAGACCCTTGAGTATGAAGCGCCCACCAAGGCGCGCTTCGAATCGATTGGGAAAGCCAAGGAGCAGAGCGAGCTGGGTGAGCGTCTTAAGGTGCTGCTGGCGGGCGACGACCGGGCAGCTGAGCTGGCCCGGGCGCTGACATACCAGAGCCTGGCTTATGCCTCGGAGTGCATCCCCGAGATCGCCGATACACCCACCCCGATGGATAATGCCATGAAATGGGGCTTTGGGCACGAAGCCGGGCCATTCGAAACCTGGGACATGCTGGGGGTGGCCGAGACCGCCGATGCCATGCAGGCTGCCGGGTTCCCCCCGGCCGTGTGGGTCCGCAAGATGCTTTCGGTCGGTTTCAGGACTTTCTACCATTACGATGGTGACCGCAAAGTCGGAGCCTACAACCCGGAGCTGGGCACCTACCAGCCGATCGAACGGCCGCAAGGCATGATCGTACTGGCGGAAGAAAAAGCGGCTGGCAAAGTGCTCAGCCATAACGATGGGGCCGACCTGATTGACCTGGGCGACGGGGTGGCCTGCGTGGAATTCCACACCAAGATGAACGCCCTGGACGATGATATTTTCAGTCTGCTGCAGGAATCCCTGGACCGGGTTGATCGAGATTTCGATGGCCTGGTGATTGGCAACGACGCCAACAATTTCAGCGCCGGGGCGAACCTGTTCATGGTCGTGCTGGCGGCCCAAAACGGCTTGTGGGACCAGCTGGATGCAGCGGTCTGCAAGATGCAGAACATCAACATGCGCATGCGCTATTACCCCAAACCGGTGGTGATCGCCCCGGCCGGGCTGGCCCTAGGCGGCGGCTCGGAGGTGATCATGCATGGCAGCCGGGTTGTGGCCGGGGCCGAGCTATACGCCGGGCTGGTTGAGATCGGGGTGGGCGTGATCCCGGCCGGCGGCGGCACCAAGGAGATGCTGCGCCGGGTGCTGAACCCGCCCATGCAGACCAAAAACGCCGAGGCGCTGCCCTACCTGCAGCGCATCTTCGAACAGATTGGGCTGGCAAAAGTCGGCACCAGCGCCGAAGAGGTCCGCCAGATGGGCATCCTGGGCCCGGCCGACCGGGTGGTGCTGAACCGCGACCTGCTGCTGGCGGAGGCCAAGCAGGAGGTCCTGCACCTGGCTGCCAGCGGCTACCGACCACCTGTGCCGGAAAAGATCTACGCGGCCGGCCGGGATCACCTGGGCGCCATGCAAGTCGGCATCTATATGATGAAAGAAGGCAAGTACATCACCGAATACGAGCAGCACATTGCCGGAAAACTGGCCGCTGTGATGACCGGCGGCGAGCTCAGCAGCCCGGCCTGGGTCTCGGAGCAGTATATCCTGGACCTGGAGCGGGAAGCATTCCTGTCGCTGTGCGGCGAGCAGAAAACTCAGGAGCGGATGTGGAACATGCTCCAGACCGGTAAAGCGCTGCGGAACTAAATGATATTCTCGCCAAATCACTTAATCGGAAAGATGGTCGTAGTGTTCGTTATGGGCGGTTTCACCGCCCATAACGAACACTACAGCAACTCTTTCCCCTCAAGGATTTGACGTAACTAATCGAGTAGAGGAGTGAAACCATGAATCAAGCGAGTGATCCCTCTCGTGAAGCTGTCATTGTGGCGGCCGCCCGGACGCCGGTTGGGAAGGCCAGGCGCGGCAGCCTGGTCACGACCCGTCCGGATGAGTTGGCCGCAGCGGTGGTCAAAGAGCTGCTGCATCGGGCCGGCGACCTGGACCCGGCGGAGGTCGATGACCTGATCCTGGGCTGCGCCTTCCCGGAGGGCGAGCAGGGCATGAACATGGCCCGCATGGTCGTCTTTCGAGCCGGCCTGCCATACACGGTCCCGGGCGAGACCATCAACCGCTTCTGTTCGTCCGGCCTGCAGAGCATTGCCCACGCGGCTTACAGCATCATGGCCGGACAGGCCGACGTGATCATTGCCGGCGGGACTAAGTCGATGAGCATGGTCCCCATGACCGGGTTTAAGTTTTCCCCCAATCCGGCCCTGGCCGGCGAATATCCCGAGGCTTTTACGAATATGGGCCTGACAGCGGAAAATGTGGCCGCCAAGTACAATGTTTCACGGGCCGATCAGGACGCTTTCGCCCTGCGGAGCAACCAGCGAGCGACGGCGGCGGTCGAGAGCGGCCGGTTTGATCCCGAACTGGTGCCGATCGAGGTCAAGATCGTCGAGCCAGGTGAGAACGGGCCTGAGACCCATACCTTCACCTTCGAACGGGATGAAGGCCCCCGGGCGGATACCAGCCTGGAGGCATTGTCCAAGCTGCGCCCGGCCTTTAAGGAAGGCGGCACGGTCACCGCCGGCAATTCCTCCCAGATGTCGGACGGGGCGGCCGGGGTGGTGGTGATGTCGCGGGCCAAGGCCGAATCGCTGGGCCTGAAACCGCTGGCGCGCTTCATCGCGTTCGCGGTCGGCGGGGTGCCGCCCGAGCTGATGGGCATCGGCCCGGTGGCGGCGGTGCCCAAAGCCCTGGAGCTGGCCGGCCTGAGCCTGGCCGATATCGGCCTGATCGAGCTGAACGAGGCCTTTGCTGCCCAGGGGCTGGCGGTGATCCGCGAGCTGGGCATGGACCCGGAGATCGTCAACGTCAACGGCGGGGCGATCGCCCTGGGCCACCCGTTGGGCTGCACCGGCGCCAAGCTCACCACCCAACTGCTGTATGAAATGGAGCGCCGCGCAGTACAATATGGCATGGTTACGATGTGCATTGGCGGCGGCATGGGCGCAGCCGGTATCTTCGAACGATTATCGTGACCTTAATCAAGCGACAACCAATTTCAGGTGTGTTTGGTGGGCGATTGCCTGCCACACACACCTGAAATTAGAAAAATTCTTGAATATGATCCTGTCAAGGAAGAAAGCTATTTCTTATCAAAAGGAGTTCCCTCGATGTCTGATATCACCGTCGAAAAATTAATGTCCCGCATGCCCAAAGCCTTCAAACCCGAGAATGCCCAGGGCGTCGACACCGTATTGCAGTATCATCTGACCGGCGCCGAGGCCGGCGATTGGTACGTGGTTATTAAGGACGGCCAGTGCGAGGTTTTCAAAGGCCAGCACGAAGCTCCCAAGATGACCCTGACCGCCAATTCGCAGGATTACGTCGACCTGTTCACTGGCAAATCCAACGCCATGCAATCCTTCATGCAGGGTAAGCTCAAACTATCCGGCGATCTGAACCTGGCCATGAAGTTGCCCAACTTCTTCAAAATGAACTAGCTGGTTCTCACCCCCAATTCATAGAGTAGGGCGAAAAAAAGGTGGCGTGGGCTTAAGCCCACGCCACCTTTTTTTCGCTATTCCTTCCGGAAATATTGTCTTAGGAATTCAAGAAGTCGTCGAGTGCATCCTTGCTGATGCGGTAGGCGTTGCCGATCTTCTTGGCTTTGAGATCGCCGGCCGTGATGGCCGCGATCACATCTTCCTCAGAGACCCGCAGATAGCTGGCGGCTTCCGAGGGGGTCATCACCGAGGGGCTGGTGGGCGGTGTGCCGCCGCCGGACGGCTGGCCCTGGGCTGCCGCCCCGCCGCCGGTCATGCCCTGCAGGGACTGGCTGAGCACGTTGCCGACGCCCAACCCGGCGCCGATCCCGGCGGTCAGGCCGGCCCCGCCGCTGGGGTTCTGAGCGGCGTCGCGCATGGCGTCCGCGGCCTGCAGCTGGGTATAGGTCTGCATGTCCAGCATACCCATGGCCCGCAGTTCCTCGGCCGATTTGCTGGAGGGTTTGAGATTTTCAATGTAGAACGAGCGCAGGCTCAGGCCCAGCGCCAGGAAATCATCCTGGGTCTTGGCGCGCACGCCGGCGCTGAGCTCGTCGGTCAGGCCGATCAATTCGGGCACGCTGTTGGCTGCAGCGGTCTCGCCCAACAGGTCCTGCAGGCGCGAGAGCAGCATGGAGCGCAGCCGGTTTTCGATATCGGTGGTGCTGAACATGCCCTGGGTGCCGACCACCTGGGTGACGAACTGCTGCGGGTCCTTGACCGCGAAACCGTAGCTGCCGAAGCCCTGCAGCAAAGCCACGCCCAGGCCCATGTTCGGGTTGCGGACGATGATCGGCTGAGGGGTGCCCCATTTGCGGTCGGCAAACTCGCGCATGGCCACGAAATAAACTTCCGCCGGGAAGGGGGTGCGATCGTTGAAAAAGGTCTTGCCGATCTTGTCCACCAGCAGGGGGATATTGGCGGTCATAATGGTGTGTCGGCCGGGGCCGAACACATCCAGGGCGTTCCCATCCCGGAAGAAGACCGCCGTCTGGGATTCGCGCACGATCACCTGCGAGCCGATCCGGAAGTTGCCGGGCCCGCTCTCGGGGAAGCGGTGGACGATTTCGTCCCGCATCTCATTCGGGTATTCGATGACATCAAAGATTCTAGCCATTGCATTTACTCCTGCAGTTAGATAATCAATACTTGAATAATGGGTCGATTGCCAATTCGTCTATAGAGGTTCAGGCGCCGGCCTGGGGGGCGCCGCCCGCCACAACTTCCTCGCGCCGGTCGTAAACTTCGATGCAGCGCCGGGCGGTGCTGGTCAGGTGGCGGATGGCCGCCGGCAGCCCGTCAGTGCCGACCGAGGCTTCGACGTTGTCGATCGCCCGGCCGACCTCATCGACCAGGTCGAGCATGGTCGCATCGTACTGGTACAGCTGAGCCAGCTCTTCTTCGTTGATCTTGACCGCCTCGAACAGGCTGGAGTAGCCGCGGGGAGCCCGCCGGACCCGGTCTGCGAAGGTGCGTAGCTTGATCGCGGCCGCTTCCAGGTCGTCCACATAGCTGATCTCGCCCTGGCTGATGAAATCCCGCTGAACCTGCGATACCCGTCCCCATAACTCTTCAAACCGTTTTGCCAGCATTTCCCGCAAGAGTTTATCCGAATCGCGCCTGGCCTGGCGCTCCACGTATCCGCCAAACCCGGGCACTTTGGCCAGGATCTTTTTGATAGGATCCATATCGGAACTGACCTTGTCGAATAATTGATCACTCATTGTCTACTCCTTCAATGATCGTTTAGATAGGTTTTGACCTGCGATCGCTTCGTGCAGATGATTGGGCCGGTTTTTGGACGTTAAGATTATAGCCTTTTCCAGCCCGAAACGCAACAACGGGTCTTTCGCAATCCGTGAATCGCTCGGGCTGAGCCATCCGGCTTCGCATCTGGATTCACATCTCGTTAACTATACGCCGGGATGGGGGAAAAGTTGCATCCGGGGCTTGTTGATGCGATGATTACTGCCAGAGGGTTTCAGCCATAACATAAGTTAAAAGAATGGCGAAATAAGGTCTCAGCGTGGGCAGACGCGCAGGCTGTGACCTTATTTCGCCCAATGTTTCTTTGGGAAATCCTGTGGCTGAGGCAATATGTGGGAGGAATTTTCTGCCCGCTACAGAGATTCCGAAAGAGCCTCTCGAATGGCTGGTTTCAAAATGTTATAATCAGGGTGGATACGCAGTCCCTGGCGCTATCGACCGTCGGCTGCGTAGTTGAACGAACCAATTTGTACTTTACCGGTAACGGGCAATTCATCGCAGCTCCCTGCACACTACTCACCAACCAGACATGGGTTGCTCCCTTTTCGTGACCGGCCTGCCGGGTGCACATTTCGATCCGGCCCGCCGGTTGCCTCGCTAAACAGGAGGAAAACCAATGAGCGAAAATATCATCCAATCCACCGGATATGCCCAGGACCAGCAGGATTTACTGGCGCTGCTGGACGACAGCCTGGCCCTGCACGACGGCCGGGCCGAAGTCCGGGACGAGAACCGGCTGCGGGCCACCATCCACCGCCTGGCGGAGGTCTCCGCCCTGGAACGGGGCGCCCGCCAGGGGCTGGCCCGCTTCATCGTCCGGATGGCGGCCCTGGCCTTGAACTGCGTGCCGGCTTCGATCCACGAGCTGTACCTGGGGCGCGGCCGGGGAGAAGTCCCGCCCACCTTCACGGTCCCGGCGATCAACCTGCGGGCGCTGTCCTTCGATGCCGCCCGGGCGGTGTTTCACGCCGCCCACGCCATCGACGCCGGGGCGTTTATCTTCGAAATCGCCCGCTCCGAGATGGGCTACACTGACCAGCGGCCGAGCGAGTACGCCACCAATGTCCTGGCGGCTGCCATCGCCGAAGGCCACCGCGGTCCGGTGTTTATCCAGGGCGACCACTTCCAGGTTTCGGCCGCCCGCTACGCCAGCCAACCGGAGACCGAGCTCCAGGCGATACGCGACCTGAGCCGGGAAGCGATCCGGGCCGGGTTTTTCAACATCGATATCGACACCTCCACCCTGGTTGACCTGGACCAGCCCACCGTCCCGGCTCAGCAGGCGCTCAACAGCGAGCTCTCGGCCATGTTCACGGCCTACATTCGCTCGCTGGAGCCCGCCGGCGTGACCATCTCGGTCGGCGGCGAAATCGGCGAAGTCGGTGGGGAGAACTCCACCGAAGAAGAGCTGCGGGCTTACATGGACAGCTACCTGGCCCACCTGGACAAGATCGCCCGAGGGGCGATCGGCGTGAGCAAGATCAGCATCCAGACCGGCACCTCCCACGGCGGGGTCGTGCTGCCGGACGGCTCGATCAAGAAGGTTTCGGTCGATTTCGACACCCTGCTGCATCTCAGCCGGGTCGCCAGGGATAGCTACCACCTGGGTGGAGCGGTCCAGCACGGCGCCTCGACTTTGCCGGAGGAGGCCTTCAGCAAGTTCGTCAGCGCCGAAGCGACCGAGGTCCACCTGGCGACCAATTTCCAAAACATGCTGTTCGATCGGCTGCCGGACGACCTGCGTGACGAGATGTACGCTTACCTGGATAAGACCCAGGCGGATAAACGCAAACCGGACCAGACCGACGACCAGTTCTATTACAAGACCCGCAAGTACGCCATCGGCCCGCACAAGGCCCAGATCTGGAATATGCCCGAGGAGAAAAAGGAGCAGATCCGGCTGGCCTGGCGCAAGCAGTTTGAGATGCTGTTCAACTCACTGGCCTTGAAAGACACCCGCCGCTACGTCGAGCAGACGATCGAACCGGTGGTGGTGCTGCCCAAGCTGCGCAACTACCTGGCCGATGCGACCGCCGGGGAAGATGTCTCCGATCTGGCGGATTGAACTGCGGAGTTTACCAGGGTCATACAAAGCAAGATTACCCAAAATTGGATGTGTGTGGCGGGCGCCCGCCACACACATCCAATTTTGGAGATTCCTTCGCAGGAGGAACCCCCCATGCCCGTTTCCGATCAAGGCCTGAACCAGCCGCGCTATCAAATCATCCCCCGCACCCTGATCTTCGTCACCCACGGCGAGCGGGTCCTGCTGATCAAGGGCGCTCCGACCAAGCGTCTCTGGGCCAACCGCTATAACGGGGTGGGCGGCCACATCGAGCGCGGCGAGGATGTGCTCAACGCAGCCCGCCGCGAGCTGGCCGAGGAGACCGGCCTGCACGTGCCGGGGCTGCGGCTGTGTGGGGTGGTCCTGGTAGATGGGGACGAGCACACCGGGATCGGGATATTCGTCCTGACCGGCGAGGCGGACGATACAGACCTGCGCCCGTCCGGGGAGGGCGGCCTGGAGTGGGTGCCGGTCAGCCAGGTCAGGGACCTGCCGGTTGTGGAGGACCTGCCGGCGATCCTGGGGCGGGTGCTGGCGATGCAGCCGGGCCAGCCGCCCTTTACGGCCCATTCGAGCTATTCTGAAGACGGCCAATTGGTGGTTGCATTCAACCAAGAATAATGGCGAAAAAAGGTGCCAGCCTGGGATGCTTCCAGGCTGACACCTTTTTCCGCTTCTCTTTCTACGGATTGGAATGGGAATTGCATCCTGTTGAAAAAGATACCCAATTTTTGGGGTGTGTGGTGGGCGGCCACCCACGACACACCCCAAAAATTGGGTACATTCTTTCAAGTTACTGTATAATCTGAGTCAGCAGATATACCCTCGAGGAGGCATGCCTATGGCCGAATTAACCCGGGCGGATGTTGTCAAAATCATCGCCGCTCATCCCATCAACGGAGTCATGCTGCGTGGCGCCGATCTCAGCGACCTGAATATGAACGGCCTCTATTTTGTTGAGGCCAACTTGTCGCACGCCAACCTGGAGAGCGCCAGCTTTTGCTCGGCGGACCTGTCCAAGGCAATCCTGGACGACGCCAAGCTGGATTACGCCGACCTGTCGGAGGCTTTGCTGGTGGGCGCCAATCTGCGGCGGGCGTCCCTGGTGGGGGCCGATCTGCGCTCGGTTGATTTGCGGGATGCCGACCTGCGCGAAGCCGATCTGCGCGGCTGCAATCTGCGCGGCGCCGACCTGTCGCGGGCCAATCTGTGGCACGTCAATTTATCCGAAGCCAACCTGCTCTACGCCCACATCGAAGGCGCGAAAGGCCTGCCGGTGGATATCGAGGACCGTATTTCGCAGCGCTAAATATCCAGGGAAATCGGCCGGTATGAGTCCCAATACAAATCCCCCTATCCCACGTTGGATGCTGCTGCTCCTGCCAGCAGTTTTCCTGATCGGGCTGGGACTGGCTTACTGGTTCAAAAGCTCCCGGCTGGTGGCGGCCCAGCCGGAAGCGGTCCCGGTCACGATCGGCCAGATCGAAATGGCTTTGGACCAGCGGGTTTCGCTGGAAGGTTACCTGGATCTGCCGGATAGAGAGCATAACAGCCGCCCAGACTACCTGCTGCTGTACGACCGCCAGCCGCACGCCCCCTTCGATCGCTACGTCGTGGCCTTTTTTAAGGTCTCGCAAACCGACCGCCCCAACAGCATGCGGCCGCTGCCGGAGGTGTTTATCCGGGAGGATCTCTACCTGACCGCAGACGATGGTCGCCCGGTACAGGCCGGGGATCATGTCCGCCTGACCGGCTGGGCGCGCTATAAGTTCCTGGATTGCGAGCGGGTCAGTTTAGATGAGGTGGATACGATCGAGCTGCTGCCTTGATCCAGGAAAAGAAATTCGAAAAACAGGTGTGACGGCGAGCTTTAGCTCGCCGTCACACCTGTTTTTCGGTAATTCTTACAGCGCGTGATTAAGTAGATGCTGGACAGGATCAGCAGGCTGCCGATCAGGGCAGTGATGGTCGGCACTTCGTTGAACAGCAGCAGCCCGATCAGGACCCCGCTGACCGGCTCCAGGATGGCCACCACGCTGACCACCTGGGCTTTGACCCGCTGCAGGGCCAGGAAATACATCAGGCTGGAGATCCCCAGCGAGACGACCCCCAGCGGAACCAGCACCGCCAGATTGCGCTGGATATCCGCCCAGGGCGTGCGGGCCACCCATGGCAGCAGCAGCAAAGCCGCCACCCCGCTGCCCCACCAGGTCTGGGTGACGCTGGTGACTTTGCCGCGCAGGCTGCGGCTGATCAGCATCGTAACGGTGTAGGTCATCCCGGAGGCGACTCCTGCCAGGATCCCATCCAGCGAATCCAGGTTGAGCTCCATTTCGGCCACGTTGGTGATCGCCACAATCCCCACCACGATCAATCCCAGGCTGAGCCAGGTGTAGCGCGGCCGGGCTTCCTTCAACACCCAGGGGCCGACGATGGCGATATAGATCGGCACCGCGTTGACCAGCAGGGCCGCGTTGGCGGCGGTGGTGTGCTGGACGGCATAGATGTACAGGGCGGTCGTCACCCCGATCCCGAGCCCCTGGATGACCAGCAGCTTGATCGAGCTGCGGTACTGTTTAAACTGCAGCGGTTGAGGGAACCAGATCAACAGGGCGCAGAAGAACACGAAGGCGAAAAAAGCCCGGAAGAAAGCGATGCTCATCGGCCCCAGGCCCTGGGTCCAGCGGGTGAAGATGATCAGGGTCGAATAACAGAACGCCCCGAAGGCCACCATCAGGATGCTGGGCCAATGGGTGGCTGGGGCTGCGGGTGGCGGCGTGGGTTTTGTGGCAGGGCTGAATGGTTTGACCAAAGCGATGTCCGATCGATCGGCTGGGATGGATGCAACCGGGTTATTATACGACCTTTGGATGAGTGTTTCACAGTACAATATTAACGTAAATTCAGGATAAGCAACTCTAAACATCTCCTTTTACTCGTCGGGTTTGAGTTATCCCGAACTTACTTAGCTGGACTTTATCCATTTATTTGTCCAGTTAATTAACTAAAAATGCTAGTTAATTTACTAAAAATGCTAGTTCCCAGGCGTAATAACAAGAGGTGATTGCTATTTTTGAATGTCGCTAGTCTACCACGACCGCTTGAAACAAGCATTAATCCCATAAATCCGCTGTATTTAGGCGTGAGGGCGCATAAAACATATACTGCAAATGGATAAAGTCTAGCTTAGTGTTCGATATGTGTGGCTTCAGCCGCCCATCACGCACCACGTTTTCTCTTTCTTGGTAAAGCCATGACCCCGATTAACAGCTACTTGCCAGAGACTATATTTTTTTTGTATAATGAAGGCATGTTTTTGGGGGTTGTTTGGTTATCATGACGCTGCCGGACCTGTTGCAGAGATGGGAGAGGGTGATATGGGCAAAAAATCCAAGAAGAAAGAGAAAACCGAAGAAGCCGTCCAGGACTCAGCCGGCGCGGAGCAAGCCTCCAAGGCTGGTGAAAATGGCAAGGAAGCCGAGATTGTGCTCAAGCCCAAGAAGCCGCAAGAGGCCGAATCAAAGCCTCCTCTGAAGAAGAAAGTCTACGAAAAAGAGTTGGATCGCCTGCATATCGAACTGGTCAAGCTCCAGGAGTGGGTCAAGGCCCAGGGTCTGAAGGTGGTGGTCATTTTTGAAGGCCGGGATGCGGCCGGCAAAGGCGGCACGATCAAGCGCATCACCGAGACGCTTAACCCCCGGATTGCGCGGGTGGTCGCTCTCGGGACCCCGACCGAACGTGAAAAAACCCAGTGGTATTTCCAGCGCTACGTGGCTCACCTGCCGGCGGCAGGCGAGATCGTTCTGTTCGACCGCAGCTGGTACAATCGGGCCGGCGTCGAGCGGGTGATGGGTTTTTGCACCGATGAGGAATACCGCGAATTCCTGCGCTCCTGTCCCGAGTTCGAACGCATGTTAGTCCGCTCGGGCATCATCCTGATCAAGTACTGGTTTTCGGTCAGCGATGAAGAGCAGGAGAACCGTTTTAAAGCCCGGATCGAGGATCCTACCAAGCGCTGGAAGCTCAGTCCCATGGATTTGGAATCCCGCCGGCGCTGGATGCAGTATTCGGTTGCCAAGGACGAAATGTTCAAATACACCGATACCAAGCAGGCCCCCTGGTACGTGGTCAATTCGGATGATAAGAAGCGGGCCCGCCTGAACTGTATCTCCCACCTGTTAAGTATGATCCCTTACGAAGACCTGACCCCACCGCCGATCGAGCTGCCGCCCCGCGAAGACGACTTCGGCTACGTCCGTCCACCCATCACCGACCAGACCTTCGTGCCTGAAATCTATTAATCTTACCAATCGGTTGCAGTATTGAGCGAAAAAAGCTGCCTGCAGGATATCTTCCTGCAGGCAGCTTTTTTCGCTTAAGGTGTGGGCGTGTCGGTCACGCTGACCGGGGTTGGCAGGGCCGCCTTGGCCACCAGGAACCAATCCGTCACCGTTTGGAAGCGGTCGCTGGGGTCGAACAGCGGGCCCATCTGGACCCCCTGCACTTCGTTGCTGACCGCGTAATTGTAGACCGGGTAGAACAGGGGCAGGGCTGGCATTTCGGTGGCGAAGCGTACCTGGAAATTGCGGTAATCGCGGGCCCGCTCTCCGATATCGGCCGTGGTGCGGGCTTTTTCCAGATATTCGCTGGCCTGGCGGTCGTTCCACTGGCCATAGTTCTGCCCGCCGGTTGCCTGGGTCTGGTGCCAGAAGGGATACGGATCCGGGTCGGGGGAACGGGTGAAATTCAGCTCGACCAGGGCGGCGTCGAAGGTGTGTGTCTCGAGGTGATCCTTGATCAGTTCAGCGTATGGCAGGGCCTGGAGATCGACCTGCACCCCGATTGTTTGCCAGTCTTTCTGGATGGCCGTGGCGATGTCGGCGTAGGGTTGTTCGTCCGGGTAAAGCAGTTCGAAACTGAACGCGACCCCATCCTCGTTGGTGCGCACGTCCCCGCCGCTGGCAGGGATGGTATAGCCGGCATCTTTGAGGGCCTTGATGGCCTGGTCGCGATCGAAGCCGATGTGTTCCAGGTTTTCGAAATAGGCCCAGGTGCCGGGGAAGATGGGCCCATCGGCCATGATAGCCTGACTTTTAAGCACCCGGTCGATGATCCACTGGCGATTGATCGCTTCCAGCAGGGCCCGGCGAATGTTGCGATCCTGGAAGAATGGTCGCTGGGCGTTATCCAGGTTGAAGTACACCAGGCTCAGCTCGGGCAGCCGTCCGGTGTACAGGTTCAAGCTGGTCTCCTTAAGAACGGTAGGCAGCACTGCGTTGGTCACCTGGCTCAAACCGTTTACTTCGCCGGAGTCGTAAGCCGCCAGGGCGGCAGTTTCATCTGGGTAATAGCGGAAGATAAATTGCTCGATAAAAGGCGGCTGGCGATAATAATCCTGGTTCGCTGCCAGCGAGACCCCCGTGATCTGGCCATTATCGGTCAGCAAGCGGTCGAACCGGAATGGTCCGCTGCCCACCGGGGCGAGGTTGAAGTCATCGTTGATCAGATCCTCGGGCGGCAGGTCTCCCAGTAAGTGCTCGGGCAGCACGCCAAACGTCAGGTAGTCCAAGAAAGGAGCGAAGGGCTCCGGCAAACGGAACTGGATCGTTTTAGCGTCCAGTTCTACGACTTCGACCTGATTCCAGAGATCTTTTTGGTCAGCAGGGAAGGGGATGGCGTCATCCCGGATCAGCCCAATGGTGAAGGAAATATCGGCAGTCGTCACCGGCTCACCATCGTGCCAGACTGCATCCGGACGGATAGAAAAGTTATACACTTTGCCATCCTGAGAGTAAGCCCACAAATCGGCCAGGTCGCCGACCGGCATACCCTGATCGTCGAAGCGCATCAAGCCGCTGAAAATCAGACGGTCTACATCCCGGTCGGCCTGGTTGTTCCAGTCCAATAGCGGGTTGAGACGGACCATCGATCCGACCAGCGCCTCGTTGTAGGTACCCCCGACGGTGGGTTCGATCACCGGTTCGACCACCCCCGGCAGCCGCACCGGCTGCTGGCTGACCAGCAATACCCCGATCGCGACCAGCGACAGAAAGACAACCAGGAGTTGCCAGCGTAGTTTTTTCATCATAAGCAACAAAAAAGGGCGCTCACCGGTCCGGCCGTGAGTCGCCCCAGGCTCTCTCACCGAACGGCCTCTGGAGCCTATCCGCGGCCGGCCATTGTTATCGATACTGGATGCTGTCCGGCGCTCCCAGGCATTAAACCTGCCGGGTGAGCGGGCCGCAGCGCGGGTAAAATCTTGGAGCCGAGAATGCCCTTACAGTGAAAGTTTATCCGTTGACGATAACCGTGGCGATTGCCAGGATGAAGAATAACGCGCTCAGAACGATCGTCAGGCGGAACAGGGTCTTTTCAACTCCCCGCCGCGCGGTGAAAATCCCGCCCGTATCGGCGCCCGTCAGGCCGCCCAGGCCGGCGCCTTTGCTCTGTAAAATCACGCTGACGATCAGCGCGATTGACGTTATAATCAGGGCGATATTTAAATAAGTAACCACACGTGCCTCCAGGTTTGATTTCAATAGCAAAGAGTCTTCTTTTTAGCAGGCGGATTATACACTCCGTCGGGCAAATCGTCAAATGAGGGTATTGCCCAAAACCGGTCACAGGAGATAACCAATTTTAGGCGAGCGGCAGGCGACTGCCTGCCGCTCGCCTAAAATCGGAAATATTTTCAAACGCAGATCTACATGCAAGAATTCATCGTCAACCTCCACATGCACACCCGCTATTCGGATGGCCACGGCAGCCATGCCGAGATTGTCGCCGCCGGATTGAAAGCCGGGATCGATGTGGCCATCGTTACCGATCATAACGTCTGGGTGAATGGCCCCCAGGATTATTATCGGGAGGGCGACCAGCGGTTGTTATTGCTGGTCGGGGAAGAGATCCACGACCAGGCGCGTGATCCGCAGAAGAACCACCTGCTGGTTTTCGGGGCTGAGCGTGAGCTGGCAACCTATGCTTACGATCCAAAAACCCTCATCCAGCAGGTCAACCAGGCCGGTGGGCTTTCCTTCCTGGCTCATCCGGACGACAAGGCCTCGCCTACCTTCGGAGAGACGGATATCTCCTGGGTGAATTGGGATCTGCCGGGCTACACCGGTATCGAACTTTGGAACACCATGTCCGAACTCAAATCCTACTTGCGATCCCGGCTGCATGGCTTGTATTACGCTTTGCAGCCGCACCGGATTGGGCGCGGCCCGGACCCGGATACCCTGGCAAAATGGGATGCCCAGTTGAAAGCCGGGCGCCGCCTGGTGGCGATCGGCGGATCGGATGCGCACCAGTTCCCAGGCAAAATGGGCCCGATCGAAAAGGTGCTTTTCCCCTATGAAATGCACTTTCGCTGGTTGAACACCCATCTGCTGTTGGAATCCGACCTGAGTTCCGACCCGGCTGAAGCGGCCGCCCAGGTGTACGCCGGGCTGCGGGCCGGGCGGGCCTTCATCGGCTACGATTGGCCGGCCTCGACCCGTGGATTTCACTTCACCGGGCAGGGCAAAGAACAGACCGCCGAAATGGGCGACGCCATCCCGGCCAAATTTGGGGTCACCCTGCAGATCCGCCTGCCCATGCGGGCTGAGTGCTGCCTGATTAAAGACGGTAAACTGGTCCAGACCTGGATCGACCGGGAGATCTGCACCTTCACGGCCACCCAGCCCGGCGCTTATCGGGTGGAAGCCTATATCGACTGGTACGGCGCCCGCCGGGGCTGGATCTACAGCAACCCGATCTATATTATTCAATAACCTTTTTCGAAAACAAGGATGGCGAAATGAGGTGGATGCGGATGTTTTTCTCCGCATCCACCTCATTTCGCCTCTGTCTCTTTTAGAATCTTCCGGAATCTCTGTGGGAAGGTCCCAGATTTGGTGGTGTTACTACTAAAGGAGTTCCCAAAGAACCCCAAAGAGCTAGGGCGATTGCATTTGCTAATCTTGGATCCACCCGGGCCATCGAAATGAGAAAAAATGTGGTGTGAGAGCAGGGTAATGCCCCGCTCTCACACCACAATTCATTTTCTACAACATTCGAATACTCCCGCCAAAAGCGCGCTCTTTTAGCGCCTAAATTCTGTGGTAAACTATCTATTCAAAACAAATGTTCCAATAATGATTGGCGAGCTGGACGTTCAGGGGGCGTACGCTTCCTCGCACGCCTCCGCCAGCTTTCAGAAAACATAGCTATTCAGGAATTCCTGAGGTGGTATCCCCAATTCTGGAACTCCTTTCAGAATTCCCGAAAGAGACCAAAAAAGATACTCAGGTAAGCCGATGAATTTCAAACTGAATGCCCCCTTTGTCCCAACCGGCGACCAGCCGGAAGCGATCCGCGAACTGGTGGAAGGCATCCGTCAGGGTATGGACGACCAGGTGCTGTTGGGCGCCACCGGGACCGGCAAAACCTTCACCATCGCCTCGGTGATCGAGCAGCTCAACATGCCCGCCCTGGTGATGGCCCACAACAAGACCCTGGCGGCCCAGCTGTACGCTGAATTCAAGGATTTCTTCCCCGAGAACGCGGTCGAATATTTCGTCTCGTACTACGATTATTACCAGCCCGAAGCCTACGTGCCCCGCCACGATTTATATATCGAAAAAGAAAGCGAGATCAACGACGAGATCGAGCGATTGCGGCTGGCGGCTACCACGGCCCTGATGTCCCGCAAGGACGTCGTGATCGTCGCCTCGGTGTCCTGCATCTATGGTATCGGCAACCCGGAGGCCTACGGACGGGTGGTGATCAACCTGGAAAGCGGGCAGATCTACCGCCGCAATGCCCTTTTGCGCCAGTTGGTGGAGGGCCATTACGAGCGCAATGACCTGGAACTGCGCCCTGGCACCTTCCGGGTACGGGGCGACAGCCTGGACATGATCCCGGCTTACCAGGACCGGATCGGTTACCGGATCTCTTTCTTCGGGGATGAAGTCGAACGGTTGGTGGAGTTCGACGCCATCACCGGCGAGATCCGGCGCGAATTGAACACGGTGGCGATTTACCCGGCCAAGCACTTCATCACCGATGAAGACAAGCTCAAACAGGCCATCCAGGATATCGAAGCGGAGCTGGCCATCACGATCCAGAATCTGAAGGCCAACGACCGCCTGCTGGAAGCCCAACGCCTGGAACAGCGCACCTATTACGACCTGGAGATGCTGCGCGAGGTCGGTTATTGTTCGGGGATTGAGAACTATTCCCGCCATCTCGACCAGCGCCCCAAGGGTTCGCCGCCCTGGACGCTGATGGATTACCTGCCCAGCGATTATCTGCTGGTTATCGATGAATCCCACATGACCATCCCCCAGGTCCGGGGGATGTACAATGGGGACCGCTCGCGCAAGCAGACATTGGTAGAATACGGCTTCCGCCTGCCTTCGGCTCTGGACAACCGGCCCCTGACCTTCGACGAGTTCGAGAAACACATGGGCCACACCATCTATACCTCGGCTACACCCGGCCCGTATGAAATGAAGCGGGCCGACCAGGTGGTCGAACAGATCATCCGCCCGACCGGCCTGGTGGACCCGGAGGTGGAAGTCCGCCCGATCGAAGGCCAGGTGGACAACCTGGTGAGCGAAATCCGGCGCGCGGCGAGCTGGGCCAGCGGGTGCTGGTCACCACCCTGACCAAGCGCATGGCGGAAAAACTGGCCGATTATCTGCTCGAACTGGGGATTAAAGTGCATTACCTGCACTCGGAGATCGATACCCTGGAACGGATCGGTATCTTGCGCGACCTGCGCCTGGGCGTTTTCGACGTGGTGGTTGGGATCAACCTGCTGCGGGAAGGCCTGGACCTGCCGGAAGTCTCGTTGGTCGCCATCCTGGACGCCGACAAAGAGGGCTTCCTGCGATCGGGGACAGCCCTGATCCAGACGATCGGCCGGGCAGCCCGGCACGTCAACGGTAAAGTGATCATGTACGCCGACAAAGTCACCGATTCGATGCGCCGGGCCATCGACGAGACCAACCGCCGGCGGGCCAAGCAGGTAGCCTTCAACCAGGAGCATGGCATCGAACCGGCCAGCATCGTCAAAGCGGTGCGCGATCTGACCGATCAGATGGCGGTGCGGACAGTGGCCGAGCCTCAGGGCGAATACCGGGTCAAAGGCGCGGCTGGTCTGCCCAAGAACGAGATGCAAAAAGTGATCTCCGAGATGGAGAAGCAGATGAAGGAGGCCGCCAAAAACCTGGAATTTGAGAAGGCCGCTATGCTGCGCGACCAGATCTACGAATTGCGCGCCATCCTGGCGGAGGATTCCAACTTGCCGCCCTGGGATAAGGTCCGTCTGCTGGCCGGCGAACAGGATTAGCGGTTATACGTAAATCATAAAACAGGCCTGGCATCGGGCAATCGCCCGATGCCAGGCCTGTTTTATGAAATATTTTGACTTTATTCCCCGGACCTTTCGTCCAGCAGGATGTCCAGGTTGTACAGCAGCGACAAAGCCTCCGGCAGGGCGAAGTGGGCCTTTTTAAGCTGGTTATCAGCCGGGGCGATGGAATAATTGCGGGCTTTGCGCAGGTCGGCGCCGCTTAGATCGGTGTGCAAGAACAGGGCGTCCAGCAGGTCGCTGCCCGAAAAATCCACCTCGCTCAGGCCAGCTTCGCGGAAATCCACCCCGATTAATGTGCAATCGATCAGCTTCACCCCTTGCAGGTCCAACCCAATGAAGGTTGAATGATTCAGGGCGCAGCCTCTGAAACTTAGCGGTTCGCCCAGGCGGATACCGTTCCAATTGGCTGCGGTCCAGTTGATCCCGACCAGCTTGGTGCGCTCGAAGCTCACACCGCTGAAGGTGCTCCCGGGCAGTTGGGCCAGGCTCAGGTCGCAGTTTTGAAAGCGGCACTCGACGAAGCGACAGTCGATCAACTCCGTGCCGGCGAAGGAGCACTGCTTGAAGCTGCACCCGTGGAATTCGGCCCCCCGGAGCGGTTGTTGCTCAAGCGATTGGGCCTTGAAAGTTTGTTCGTTATAGCTTTGGCGGGATTGAATTTTCATGGGTGGAAATTCCCGGGTTAGTCGTGATTTTCAAATTGACCTCAGCGTTCGGTCCATTCTTCGGCGTGCCGGCCAGCTAAAAGCATATCATAAAAGGAAACCCGGGTATGTTCGGCTATCGCCGGGTCTCTAGAAAACCCTGTGAGATAGTCCCAGATTTGGAGGTGTGAGCGTGCGTACGCACACTCACACCTCCAAATATGTTTTACCACCACAGGAATTCCCAATGAGGCCAACCGCAGTTGTGGGATGCAGTCACATCGGAGATGAAAAATAAGGCATGGTAGCGGCGCCAATTCTCGCTCACAGGCCCCACATCTTGAGCTTCCACAGAGTTGCCCAAAAAAACCTTTCAATGGGCGCTGGCGTAATGCGGCGGGAGCTGAAGGGTGGTCTCCGGCCCCCGATTGACCGCGGCGACATGCATGATCACGTGGCTGATGACCGCTCCCAGGGGATTGCCGGGCAGCAGGTAGGCCAGGGTGATCAGGCTGTTACCGAACAGGACCAGCCCGAGTTTCCCGCTGCGGAACTCACGGTAACCGAGGTGATAGGCGGCGGTGACCAGCAGGCTGGCCAGCAATCCGGCAACGCCAGCTGCCAGGCTGCCCGGCCAGGAATTTGACCAGCCAAGCCGGGCGAATGCCTGCCAGACTGCGTAAACCGGCATAACGTTCAGGAATAAAGCATCCAGCAGGCCATAGACCAGGCCGAGCCAGGTAAAGTCAAACCACAGCACGGCTCCGGTCAGCTTTTGAGAATCAGGTTGCGACCGTACATTCAGGATCAGGATGATGGCCGTAACCAGGCCCCCAACGAGACCCCAAAGCCAGCCCTGGTGGAACAATTCTAACAAATCGGTCCTGGCCCAGCGAGTGAACAGCGCCAGAAACCCCCCTACGAAAAACAGGTAGACGACCAGGAAGATCCGCCGCGAAAGCTGAAGCCAGCCCGAAAAGACTGCGGAAACCCCGAAGCCCAGTAAGGTTGCGGCCAGTATCCAACCGAAATAGACGATCCAGGTATGTGCCATTTCATGCTCCTTTTTGATGTAAGCAGACTTGAAGTCCGGAGATTGCCGATACTTCAACCTTATGTTTATTTTCGAATGTCTACTCGGCTTCATTGAAAAATATGGGCGAAAAGGGTGTGCGTGGGGGGCGCACGCCCTCACGCACACCCTTTTCACCAACTATTCCTGTCTGGGCTGAGTAGATCTATTTTCGTCTTCATTATAGGAAAAAGTTTCCATCTGCAAATCAGGCAGATGGATAGTTACTCCCCTGGTCAGATCGGCAGGATTTTTCTCCTGTTGGTCCAGATCATCTGCGGGCGCGCCCGGAGATTAAGTTCATGATTTAGCCACGACTTCTTCACAACTTCTTCACAACTCCCGGTTATCCTAAAAGCGTCGGGAGTTGATTGCTGCTCTCTGAATTCAACCACAAGGCAGTTGGGGCGGCAGACACCGCCCCGAACTAAAACAGAAACCGAAGGGAGATTTTTATGAAAAAGATTATTGCAATTGGGATCGTGGCCATGATGGCTGTACTGGTATTTGGATTTGCAGGCCTGGCATTTGCTCAGGACGGCACTCCGGCGCAACCAGCGCCGCTGAACCCGGATGCTCCCGGGATTGGACAGATGCGGGGCGGTCGTTGGGGCGGCCAGGCGATGGCCGGCGCAAACGGACCCCTCCATGAGGCGGTGATTGCTGCGCTGGCGGAGGCTTTTGGAATGGCCCCGGAGACGCTCCAGGCTCGCCTGGACGGCGGCGAGACGCTCTGGCAGGTCGCCGAGTCGCTGGGTTGGAACAGCGACCAGCTTCAGGCAGCGATGCTGTCGGCTCGCAGCGCGGCGCTCGAAGAGGCGGTCACGAACGGCCTTATGACCCAGGAACAGGCGGATTTCATGGCTCAGCGGATGAATCAAGGCTGGCCCGAAGGCTATGGCCCCGGCTCGGCGAATTGTGACGGCACCGGGCAGCAAATGGGCCGGCAGGGCGGTCGTGGCCAGGGGATGCGCTGGAATCGCCAGACTGCGCCTTAACCCAACCGCTTGACGGATCGTCGACCAGGGGGAAATCATTGTCGAATGAGGCGTGGGCAGATCTGCCCACGCCTCAACTGTAAACCGCCCAAACCGAACACTACGATCTTCACATTTTGACTGCTCCCCCTGAGGAACCCAATGGTTGTTGAGCGGCCGTTATCCGTTATAATCGCAATACAAACTATGGCAACCATTTTAATTATCGAAGACGAACCCGAACTGGTCAAAGTCCTGCGTTCTTACCTGGAGAAGGCGGGTTACACCGTCCTGGCAGCGGCGCGCGGGGACACCGGCCTGTCCACCTGGGCACACAAACGCCCGGACCTGGTTTTGTTGGATCTCAACCTGCCAGGCATGGATGGTCTGGACGTGGCCCGCGAGATCCGGCGCAAAGCGGACACACCGATCATCATGCTGACCGCCCGGGTAGAAGAAATGGACGAGTTGATCGGCCTGGAAATCGGGGCCGACGACTACCTGCCCAAACCGTTCTCGCCCAGGGTCGTGGTAGCTCGGGTTCGGGCGCTGCTGCGCCGTACTGCCGCTGGCCCGGTGGCCAGCCCGGTATTACGGGTAGCCGATCTGGAGATCGACCAGGAAGCCCACCTGATCAGCCGGGAGGGCGAATCGATCGAGCTGACCCCGACCGAATTTAACCTGCTGGTGGGCATGGCAGCCCAACCGGGCCGGGTGTTTTCGCGCCTGCAGCTGCTAGAGTTCAGCCAGGGCACCGCTTACGAAGGCTACGAACGCACGGTCGACGCCCATATCAAGAATCTACGCGCCAAGCTGGAGATCGATCCCAAAAATCCGCGCTATATCGAGACGGTTTTTGGGGTTGGTTACAAATTCGCCCGGGATTGATGGCGGTAGTATGCGCCTGCGATTGATGCTCGCTTTTGGAGTGGTTGTCCTGGTCACGGTGGCCGGGATTTTGCTGATTGCCCGTCAGGGGATTGCCAGTGAAGTTCAGAACTTTATGTTCCGAGGCGGAGCGACCGGTAATGAAGGCCTGGTGACTTCCCTCGAGAATTACTACACCAATCAGGGGTCCTGGCAGGGCGCGGAGGCCTTGCTGACGGCGCGCGGTGGTCCGGGCCGCGGCCCGGGCGGCCGCGGGCAAGGCATGGGAGCCGGACAGGGAGGCGTCAACGCCGGTCAGCATTTGATCCTTGCGGATAGCAGTGGCCGCATCCTGTATGATACGGCCAATTCAACGGTTACCCAAACGGGCAGTTTGAGCCCATCCCAATTGCAAAGCGCAATCCAACTGCACTCGGATGGCAACCTGGTCGGCTTTTTAGTACCTGAAGGCGCCACGAGTTTTACCAATAATCAGGAAACCCAGCTGCTCAATCGATTGATCAGCGCCGCAATTACGGCTGGATTGATCAGCGGCGGGCTGGCCCTGCTCCTGGCTATCTTCTTGGCCACCCAGCTCATTCGCCCGGTGCGGGCCCTGACCCAGGCGGCCGAACGCGTGGCGGAAGGCGATCTGACCCAGCGAGTCGAGGTCAAAGGCCGGGACGAACTGGCCCGCCTGGGGCAAACCTTCAACCAGATGGCGGGCTCCCTGCTGGATGCCCAGGAGAGCCGCCGGGCAATGACCGCCGATATCGCCCATGAACTGCGCAACCCATTAGCCGTGCAGCGCGCCAACCTGGAAGCCCTGCAAGATGGCATTTATCCGCTTACCCCGGAAAATTTGCAACCTATCCTGGAGCAAAACCTGCTGCTGACCCGGATTGTGGAGGATTTACGCACCCTGGCGCTGGCGGAATCCGGCCAGATGCGCCTGGAGCGGACTGAAATCGATGTCTCGGGATTGATCCAACGCTTGATCGACCGATTTCAGCCCCAGGCGGCCCGGCGTTCGATCAGTTTTCAATTTACCGCTTGTCCGGATTGTCCCACGATCAAGGCTGATCCTGGCCGGCTGGAACAGATTGTGGGCAACCTGTTATCGAATGCATTGCGCTACACGCCCGAAGCCGGGATGATCGAGCTGGCCTTGAAGCAGGATCGCAGCGATTTCCTGCTGACGATCCGCGATCACGGCCCGGGTATCAGTCCGGAGGCTTTGCCCAGGGTATTCGAGCGCTTTTACCGGGCCGATAAATCCCGCAGCCGGGAGGAGGGCGGTACGGGTTTGGGCCTGGCCATTGCCCGTCAGCTGGCGGAAGCGCATGGTGGCAGCCTCACTGCCGAGAACCATCCCATGGGCGGCGCGGTTTTCACTCTGCGCCTGCCGGTGTACACTTAGGTTACCCGCTGGTTCGGGATGGACAGGCGAAATACGGCGCCTGCGTGGGTATTCGCCTTTTTTTTACCAAATGCATTCCAATTCAACGGTTCCCGATGCTAGGATTTCCAATTAAGATTTTTCTGCGACTATTCATAATACTCCCTGTGATCCTCCAGGCTGGGTTATTGCCATCTGGAGGCCAGCCTGCGCTTGACCCGAGCCTGCCCTTCAGGCAGACCCCTGCGGATCCGCCTGAGCCGGTTAATGTATCGCTCCCCGATCTACAAACATTGCCTCCTTATGACCTGCGCCTGATCCTCAATCCGGATGCCGGACGCAAATGGATCCGTTTCAGCAACTCCATCCTGAACGATGGCCCAGGCGCTCTGGAACTGGCAGGTAAGCGCGATCAGCAAAGCGGAGATATTCTGGTCCACCAGAATATTTATTACGGCGAAAACCAGGTCGTCCAGCATGAAATCGGCCTGTTCGAATTTGAAGAGTCTCACAACCACTGGCATTACGATAGCTTCAGCCTTTATGAAGTCAGACAGGTTGAGCCCGACGGCGGGCTGGGTGAAGTGGTTGCCTCCAGCGGGAAAGTCAGCTACTGTGTGCGGGATACCGATCCGGTCCAGACGCTGGATCCCGCCCTGTCAGTTCCGGCTGATGCGCCGGAAAAAGCCCATTATTATGCCTGCGGTTGGACGCTGCAGGGTCTGTCGGCTGGTTGGGTGGATACTTACTGGCAAAATACTCCCGGCCAATACGTGGATATTTCCGGGCTGCCGAATGGGGATTATGTGCTGGTTTCAACGGTCGATCCTGAAAACCTGCTGATCGAGACGGACGATGACAATAACACCGCCTGGCTGGCATTCAGCCTGCATGATGATGAGGTGGTAATGGGCGATGGCCAGGTGCTCAAACCGCAACCAGATCTGCAGACAGCTTCTTCCGTTTGCCAGTTCAACGGCGACCGGTTCTCTCAGAAAAATCCCGGCCCGCGTCGAAGGCTGCCATTACTGATGCAAATCTGCAAATATTAACCGTGAAATCGGGATAGGCTCCAAACTCACTCAATCGGCAAACCTGGCTCGCATCTGGAGGAAGAAATCCCGAACTCAGGTAAAGAAGTGATTGGACATGGCGATTAAAAATAACGTCACTCGATTGTTGGATGCACGTAAGATCTGCTACACAGCGTACGAGCTGCCCGTCGAGAAATTAGGCGCGCTCGAAACTGCGACGATTCTCAATGTGCCGGTTGAGCAGGTTTTCAAAACCATTGTGGTGGTCCGGGCAGCCAAGGGCAAGCCAATCCTGGCAGTGGTTCCGGGTTCCTGCGAGGTCGATCTCAAAGCTGTGGCCCAGGCTATCGGTGAAAAAAAAGTCAACCTGCCCACGGAAAAAGAGGCCGAGCGCCTGACCGGTTTGCAGGCCGGCGGCATCTCTCCATTGGCCCTGATTAACAAGGGGTTCCAGGTATTGATCGATGTCTCGGCTCAGGATCTGGGCGAGATCTATCTCTCGGGCGGGCAGCGAGGGCTGAGTGTCCGTCTACCGGTGGCCGATTTGTTGCTGCTCACCCATGCCCGCCTGGCTGCGATCGCCGGTTAGCATTAATCTCCCGAACCGGCAGGATATCAATGAATTTCATAAGTTGAAGAAACCACATCGACTGACCTTGCCCTCGCCTGAATTCGGGCTATAATAACGTCTAATAGACGTTGCCCAGGAGGATGACATGAGCGATAAACCCGATACGTTAGCTGGCGAGCACGATCCGATCATTATTTGTCACGATGTGAAAAAATGGTATGGCAGCTTCCAGGCCTTGAAAGGCATCAGCATGGAGGTTCACAAAGGTGAAGTGGTCGTTATTTTCGGCCCGTCGGGTTCGGGCAAATCCACCTTTATTCGCACCATCAACCGCCTGGAGGAGCACCAGGAAGGCACAATCATTGTGGATGGGATTGAGCTGAATAATAATATGAAGAGCATCGAGCGCGTCCGCATGGAAGCAGGGATGGTGTTCCAGCAGTTCAACCTGTTCCCGCACATGACTGTCATCGATAATGTCACCCTGGCGCCGATGCGGGTGCGCAAATGGTCCAAAGAAAAAGCCCGCGAGATTGGTATGCAGCTGCTCAATCGGGTCGGTATCCCGGAACAGGCGGAAAAATTCCCCACCCAGCTCTCCGGTGGGCAGCAGCAGCGGGTCGCGATCGCCCGCGCCCTGGCGATGCAACCGAAAATCATGCTGTTTGATGAGCCCACTTCAGCTCTCGACCCCGAGATGATCAAAGAAGTGCTGGATGTGATGGTCGAACTGGCTCAATCCGGGATGACGATGTTAGTGGTCACCCACGAGATGGGCTTCGCCAGGGGGGTGGCTGACCGGATGTTCTTCTTCGATCAGGGCCTGATTGTTGAAAGCGGCACACCGGAACAAGTATTTAACAACCCCCAGGAAGACCGGACCAAATTATTTCTGTCCCAGATCCTTTCACACTGATCGCCTAATCGCGCGCCAGTGTATTGTCAAAAAACAGGCGTGAAGGCCGGTGAATGCCGGCCTTCACGCCTGTTTTTTGATATCATCACCTGGTCACCTGACCAGGTCAAAAATCAGCCACCCGGTCAGGTCAAAATCCAATCACTTGCCGGAGGCGAGAATATCTGGAGAGGATTATGATGGACACCATCAAACGGTTCAGATTGGGTGGGGAGAGAAACTATCCGTTTATATTGAAATCGGTCTAATCTGACCCAGTTTGCCTATTTCAAGAAAATCCTGAGTTTCTGCCGGCCACTTCTGTGGCAATCACCATTCATTGAGATGGGCAGGACATATAGAAAAGAGTTTGAATGAAGGTATTCATTGCTGACGATCAAAAAGAAGTACGGTCTGCGTTGCGTTTAATCCTTGAACATCATGGCGTCGAGGTTGTTGGTGAAGCTCATCGCTATCAGGAGCTGGTAAAAACCATCGATCAAAATTGCCCCGATGTATTATTGTTTGATTGGGAACTGCCGGGCAATCCTTTCCGGAGCAGCCTTCCCGAGGACCCGCTGGAGGTATTGGCGACTATCTGCCCTGCTATGCAGATTATAGTGATGAGTTGCCTGCCTGAATCGCGCCTGGAGACTGATCCACTGGCCTGCAGTTTTGTCAGCAAATCGGACCCGCCGGATATTTTCCTGAAAGCGGTCACGGACCTGGTCGAAAAAACGGTGATCTGATATCAGCTTCTTCGAAGAAATATTCGATTATCCATTTGTTGATCATGGGGGACCAACTTCGAAAAACGGGCGTGGAGTCCAGCAAACGCTGGACTCCACGCCTGTTTTTCGAATATATTGGACTGGCGTGGATCCTAAATGCTAATCAATTTGTTACACACGCCAGGTGATTAGGTAGATTCATCGTTTTTGTTAGTATTTTGTGCCCGCAGGGGAATTTGGATTATCATCATATCTGCGACCAAGGACTGTTAATATCATCCAATTCAATTTCAACCGCCAAGTGTGGCTGGGAGAAGGGTGCACGAGATTTTATAGATAATTATTTCTGTTGTTCGATTTATGCAGCTGAGAACGCACAAATCGAATACCAAATCTACAAATAGTTAGTGCACCCGGGGAGAATCGTAGATGATTTTCGGGAAAAAAGTAATTGTCGTGATGCCGGCTTTTAACGCAGAAGTGACATTGGAAAGAGTTTATCGCGAAATTCCTTTTGAGTTTATTGACGACATCATTTTGGTGGATGATGCCAGCCGGGATAAGACCACCCAGGTCGCTAAAAACCTGGGAATCAGAACGATCACGCATAAAAAAAATAAAGGGTATGGGGGCAACCAGAAGACCTGTTATCGGACTGCTCTTGCGTCCGGAGCGGACGTTGTCATAATGCTCCATCCGGATTATCAATACACGCCCAAATTGCTGGTCGCCATGGCTTCTTTGATTGCTAATCAGCAATATGATATCGTTCTCGGTTCGCGTATTTTAGGGGGGCAAGCCATTCAGGGTGGGATGCCAATTTATAAGTATTTACTCAACAGAATGCTAACATTAATCCAAAACCTGGCAACTGGAGCCAAACTATCCGAATATCACACCGGTTACCGGGCTTTCTCGGCCAAAGTTCTGGCGTCGCTGCCGTTGCTTGAAAATTCGGATGATTTTGTTTTCGATAATCAAGTTTTAATTCAGGCGATTTACTTTGGATTTTCGATTGGAGAAATTACTTGCCCGGCCAGTTATTTCGATGAAGCTTCTTCGATCAACCTAAAGCGCAGTATCCAGTATGGATTGGGCGTATTATGGACCACTTTACAATTTTTGCTTCAAAAATCCAGGCTGACCCATTTTGAGATTTTCTCACCCGCAGGTCAAAAAATCACACCTCTGAAAGTAGCCCTGGTACCGGATAAAGATAAAACATCATGAGAGTAAGATTCTACCAGAACCGCAAGTTAATTCTGTTTTACAGTATCCTAACCGGTCTGGGTTTACTGATCCGCCTGTACCGGATTGGACAAGAAAGTCTATGGTTTGACGAAACACTCAGCGTATTTTTTGCCCGCCAGCCATTCTGGATCTCTCTCGATCGGATGATTGAGGAAGGCTTACATCATTCTCCATTATTTTATATCCTGTTGCGTCCATTCATGCAGATCGACCAGCTCGAATTGAGTGCACGCTTGCTATCTGCCCTGCTGGGAACCCTGGCGATACCATTAATGGGCTGGATCGTCCAGGAGCTTGTCTCGCCGTTCGGAGGCATCCTGGCCGCAGCCATTATCGCTTTCAATCCTTACCATGTGTGGTATTCACGCGAAGCCAGGATGTATACGCTTATGTTTTTGGCGTCAGCCGGGGCCATGCTTTGTTTTCTCCGTATTGTTCGTGATCAACCAAATTGGAAGCACTGGGCTGGACTGGTCTTTTTTACTTCCATCGCAATCAATACCCACCACTTTGGTTTTTATTTGCCATTGATCCAATTCGTTTTCATCGTTCTGACACTCAGGAAGAATTATTTGATTCTACGTAAATGGGTGCTGGCTATGTTCTTGAGTGGGTTGACTTTTGTTCCCTGGATCATCTATGTGGTGCGTACGGGCCAATTCTATGGTTCGAGTGCCAGTACCCGCGCGGCTGTCCTCACTGATTTGCTGAAAACATTCTGGAATTTTACGTTAGGTTATACCATTCAGGTTACTTTATTTGTCGTAGTAGGGCTGGTGATTTTTGGAATGTTGGCGTTGAAAGGCTTGCAAACGATCACAGGAACAACGCGGAAGCTGCTATTAATCTGGTTGTTATTGCCACCTCTGTTAACCTTTCTAATTTCCTTGCGCTTGCCTTTATATATGGATCGCTATTTGATCATCTCTATGCCGCCACTGATTGTGTTAGTTGCAGCTGGTCTGGCCAGCCTGAAACCAATAGCACTCCAAGCTGGCCTGATCGCAGCGGTTGGCGTCGTTACACTTTTCAGTACAGCCCGAGTTTATTTTGACGACTCAATTTACGAACGGGCGGACTGGCGCGGTGTTTCGGCTCAGCTTAGCGTTGAGGCTCAGGCAGGCCGGGATATGATCCTGACGTTGCAATATCAAGATTTGCTTTCATATCAGCTTTATTACCACGGCCAGATGCAAATTCAGCCCCTGGTCATTTGGGATCATGCCGAATTTCCCAACCTGGAGGCTTATGCAAGCAACCATCCCGGTTTTAAATTATGGTTTGTTATTCCATACATCAATCAGAGCATGCATCTGGTAGGCCATTGTCAGCCTTTTAATGAAGATATTGCTCCCCATATAGCGGGTGTGATTGAGTGGCGGGAAAAATTGAGACCCAGATTGGTAAAGGTTGAGCAATTTAATTGCATCAGGCTTGAAGAATATCAATATTAGGGGTTGAAGGCAAGTATTCAAGTTCGTGGTTCATACATACGGATTGCTTTTGACAAAAATTAGGGCGGCTCTGCCCTTGAGCAAAACCGCCCCTTGGTAGAAACTTGGAGTGTGAACCACCAAAAATCTACCAAGGAGAACATTAACAAGCTAATCGAATTTCGTCAAGCCATTTATGAGAATGGGATGCTCGCTCGTCGCGATGCCATGTTTGACCTATTGGATGCACTCATCAGCGAAGGTCCAGTCACATCCTTTGCAATGTTGAGCCAGTCCAATCGGTTTCAACGGAAATGGTCGAGCCTATATGCAGCGGTCGAAGATGGAGAACTCGACCAAGTGTGGCTGCAAACCAATCTGGCCCGGCAAGTACCGCAACATGGCATTCAGGTCTTCCCGTTGGATGGCTCATCCTGGCCTCGACCGAGGAGCCAGGTGTTGGATGACCGGCAGTATGTGCATCAGGCGAGCAGTGCAGTGAATGGCGGTACGATCGTCATTGGTTACCCCTATTCGCTGCTGGAATGGTGTGCCGAGCCGCATTCCAGTTGGTCGCTGCCGGTGGATGTGCGTCGAGTGCCGAGCTTCCAAACGGCACAAGAAGTCGGAGCCGAGCAGGTCCAGGCTCTGGCACAAGCCCGGGTAGACTTTCGGGATACGTTGGACATCGTGGCTGCTGACGGCAAGTATGGCAATGCTGGGTTTCTACGTCGAGTGAAAGGGCTGCAGTGTGGGGTCCTGGCTCGTCTGCGCTGTGATCGGGTGCTTTACGGTCCGCCCCCAGCGCCGGTTCCTCACCAAAAAGGGCGTCACCGGTTGCATGGGGACCGCTTCGCTTTCAAAGAGCCAGAAACCTGGGGAACACCCGTTGAAGTCATCGAGCTGGAAGACCCCTATTGGGGTCGGATATGCCTGGAGCGCTGGCAGAACTTGCACGAGAAGAAAGGGGCTGATGTAGCCTATGACGTCATCCGAGCCCGTGTGCATTTGGAACGGGAAAAGCCACCGGCGGCCCTCTGGCTGGCCTGGCTCGCTCCTGAGCCACTGCCCAAAGAGATCCTGCTTAGCGTTGAGACGATCTGGCGAGCTTATGGTTGCCGCTGGCCGGTGGAACCCGGGATCCAGTTCCGAAAAGAAAGGCTCGGATGGACCCAACCTCGTTTCCATTCCAAAGAAGTAGGCGACCACTGGGGTGAATTGATCAGCATCGCCTGTTGGATGCTCTTTCTGGCTCGCTCCATCGTGGCTGATAACCCGCTTCCTTGGCAGAAACCGCAGCAAAGCTTGACCCCACAGCGGGTTCAGCAAAGCCTCCAGCCAATTTTTGAGCTGATTGGCAGCCCGGCTCGCCCTCCAAAACGGCGCGGAAATGCGCCAGGCTGGCCTCAGGGCAGGCACAGGACACCCAAACAGCACTATAAGGTGGTCAAGAAGACTCCTGCAGTGCCAAAAATGGCTTGAAATTCGGTTGGTAAGGTGCTTTTTTCAACCCGACGGAATGTCGGGAGAATTCCGTTTGTCTAAACACGTTTAACCAAACCCTAACAAATCACATTTGTTAGGTTCCACTGCGTTCTGAATGGTTTTCAGGTATCATCCGTGGTGCCTTATCACGCTTAATTGAGTGGCATTGTGAGGAAGGGTATTGGATATATAAATCCTAAGCCCCCGAACTATCCAGACCAGCCCGAGCACTTCCCAATCGGTTGGACGGTATCCGTCAGGTTGAAAGATGGCAAGCCAGTATTGATCCGTCCAATCCGGCCCGATGATGCCCCCCGATTGCAGGAAGGATTCCAGAGCCTTTCACCCCGTTCGATTTACCTGCGATTTTTAGAGCCGTACAAAGCCTTGCCTGAGAAGCTGGCGCGCCGTTTTGCCAGGTTGGACTACCAGACCCAGATGGCCTTTGTCGCCGAAACCCAGGAAAGTGAACAGCCTCGTCTGATTGGGGTGGCCCGGTATGCGGTGTTGGATGCTCCTGGACCGCCGAAAGCTGAGAGCGCAGTTGTCGTGATTGATGAATATCAACGCCTCGGGTTGGGCATGATGATGATGAAACGACTGACCGGTTATGCCCGCTCACACGGGGTCGAAGCTTTCATCGCCACCGTCCATTTCACGAACAGTGAGATATTGAAATTTATCGAACGTAGCGGATTGCCGATGACCCGGAAATTGGCAGAGCCCGGAATCTGGGAAATCGAGATCCAATTGCACGGCAAGCCATAAGCTGCCTGAACCAGGTTCTTCAAAAAAATCCGGAATACGATCACAGAGACTGCCGAAGATCCCTGAACCAGGCATCGGGGCACCCGGCTTATCATGGAGACACGAATATTGATGATGGATGCTTTTGATCGCTATTGGGGCAGTCTGTTGGGACTGGCGGCAGGCGATGCGCTGGGGACGACGCTTGAATTCAAGCGTCCCGGCAGCTTCAAACCCCTGGTTGATATGGTTGGCGGAGGGCCGTTCGATCTGGCGGTTGGACAATGGACGGATGATACCGCAATGGCCCTGTGCCTGGCAGAGAGCCTGACGGAGATCGGGGGATTCGATCCGCTTGACCAAATGAAACGCTACGTGCGATGGTACCGTCAGGGATACATGAGCAGCACCGGCCGCTGTTTTGACATTGGCAACACCATCCGCACGGCCCTGGAGCGTTTTGAAGCTACTGGTGAACCCTACAACGGTTTAACAGATCCATATTCAGCTGGCAATGGCTCTTTGATGCGGCTGGCCCCGGTGGCCATGTTCTATGCCCGCCACCCCCGGGTTGCGATCGAACGTTCCGCCCAGAGTTCCCGTACGACCCATGCAACCCCGGTCGCTGTAGCTGCCTGCGCCTACTTCGGTGGGCTGCTCGTCGGCGCGCTGAACGGTGTTTGTAAAGAAGTGCTGCTGTCGGAGCGTTACGCGCCCATTCCCGGGTATTGGGTTGAAAACCCGCTGCATGCTGAGATTGATCAGATTGCTTGTGGGTCCTTTAAACAGCGCACCCCTCCCGAAATCACCGGCAGCGGCTACGTTGTGCGCTCTTTGGAAGCTGCGCTATGGGCCTTTTACGGCTCGGATAACTTTAAGACAGGCTGTTTGAAAGTGGCCAATTTGGGGGAGGACGCCGATACGACTGCAGCTATCTACGGCCAGCTGGCCGGCGCGTATTATGGTGTGCTTGACATCCCGGCTACCTGGCGCAACCGGATCGCGTTGAGAAGCCTGATTAAAACCCTGGCGGAAAAACTCTTCACCATGGCGCAGGATCGCCCCCCTGAATTGTAACCAACCAGGGCATGTTTGGATTCTTTAGAAATTCTTGAGGTGGTCCCCCAATCTGGGAACTCTCACAGAGTTTCCGAAAGAACCCGTATTTCCCGGGGTTGCAACGTTTCCAGCGTAATCACGTAATACTCAATAGAAGGATTTACTGCCTATCCAAATCAATGCCACATTTGGTGGTTGCTCGTATTCCACCCATGTTGGGCCTGGATAGGTTGCGTGGATAAGGAGCGTTGCAATGAAACAGCATGTAAAAATTTTAGGATGGACCTACATCATCCTGGGCGTTTTGGGCATCCTGCTCGCGATCACGGTGGCCTTACTTCTGACCGGTATCGGCTTGATATCCGGCGACCAGACAGCATCTAACGTACTCATGATCATCGCGATCATCGTGGGAGGAATATCCGCCTTGCTGTCGGTGCCGGGTGTGATCGCCGGGATCGGGCTGCTGGGTTTGAAACGCTGGGCGCGGGTGCTTACCATTGTCCTGGGCATCCTGAATCTGCCTGGTTTTCCGATCGGCACTTTGCTGGGTGCGTATTCCCTGTACGTGATGCTGGACGACGAAACCTCCGCCCTGTTTTAGCCAGGATCCCAGGTCAAACGTCCCGAGAGGGCGAATAACAAACAACAGGCCTGGCGGCGGGCAATTGCCCGCCGCCAGGCCTGTTGTTTGTTATTGTTTTCCCCAGGTACAAGATCGGGTTTAACGGGATTTCAGGCTTTTTAAGGTCTTCTTCGGGCTGGCCATGCGCATCATCATAGCAGTCATAAACCCGGCCGCAGTCAGCGCTGCCAGAGCAATTTTGGTCACATCGACAACCGGCTCCACCCGCACGCCTTCCTGGGAGGCAATAATCACGCCAACCGGACGAGATAGCACCCGCCCGCCGCCGCCGCCCCCGCCGCCGCTGCCGACATTGTTGGACTTACCTTGCTGGTCATCTTCTTCGTCATTCCCGTTTTTGCCATAGCCGGCGCCCAGGCCGAAGCCAACCCCGGAAAGCACTTCCGCCATGGGAATGATCAGGGACCCCTCATGTTCAATTGGTTCGCCATAGACGGCATCCACCGTAGCGGCGCTTAAAAAATTATCCAGGGTATCTTCGATGGCAATAATGGCGGGATCCGATTGATAAAATTCCACCGTGCCTTCGGTTTCGTCGATCATTTTTTCCAGGTCAGTCATAGGATAAACTCCTTTCAAATTCTTAATTCTTCCAAGTAATAGCACCCGTCCGGCTGGACAGGGTATCGTATGCTTATTTTGAAGGCTGCCGGCGTTTTGACAGGAAGGCTATCAGCAGGCTGGCGAAGCTCATCCCGAACAGAAGCCATAATGCCTGCCGGGTGACATCTTGGACCGGGATGATCGTCTCTTGCTGATCGGCGGCCTGCACCAGGACGGAGGCAGGTCGGTTCCAGATCAAGCCGCCATGCCCACCTGGCAGCTTCAACTGCCATACCCTGGTAAACGGCACCAGGGTGTTGCCATGAAACGCTACCGGCTGGCCGGTCCGGGTTTCAACCGTAACGAAAGGGGTCATATCAGGCCTCGCTTTCGGGCGGTTCAGGTTTGACCTCTTCCGGCTGGCTGCGCGTGGATGAGGTGCTGGACCAGCGTTCGGTAGCTTTCTTCAATTCAGTATTGATCCGCTGCAAGGCGGTTAACAAATCCTGGCGCAGCCGCTGCTCGGCTTCTCCAGTGCGTACGCGCTCCTGCAAATCTTCAAACTCGCTTTTTATCTTTTGCCCGGTCGGGCTTTCTCGGAAAGTTTGACTTTCCTGCCGCAGAGTTGTGCCAAGCTCGTTCAGACCGGTCTCCAGTTCTTCCTGCAGGCGTTTGCGCTCCGGGCTTTCCCAGGCTGTCCGCATGGCTTCAACCAGGGTCTGGCCCAGAATCCGAAATTCGTTAGCCAGATCTTCTTCGGGATCGTTTTGTTCGGGTTGAGGTTGGTCGGTCATAATCACATGCCTCCATGCCAGCCAGCCATTGCAGGCTGACCGGCCACAAACTGTTTATTCGCTCCGGATCAGATGCAGGCCGGGGTAGACTACCTCCACCAACCTCCATCTGAAATCGTTTGACATAGGATAAGTCGAAATGTCGTGCTTGTATTATAACAAGCCGGACGCCAACAAACTCTCCTTCTCTCATGAAATACACAGAAGTTATGGCGAAATGAGGTGTCAGCGTGGGCGTTCGCCCACGCTGACACCTCATTTCGCCAAGAATTCCCAATGAGCGCAATCTTCATCGCGATATTTGGAACCGTGATAGACTATTAATGGGGAAAGGGTCGATCTTAAGGCTGATTTTGGAAGGTAGATATGCGTAAGAAAACATCAATCGGTTTGTTTGGGCTGGGTCTCGCCGGTGTTGGTCTGTATACCATGCGGCGTTACTTGATCGGCAAACTGTTGAAGTTGGGACCTTATCACTATTCTGTCGCCGTCGATCGTCGACTGAAAATCCCAATGCCGGACGGCGTCCATCTGGCGGCCGATCATTACTACCCAAGAACAGGACGCCTGTTCCCGGCCATCCTGGTCCGCACGCCGTACGGTCGCAATACGGGCTCCAGCATCTCTGGCATGGTGCCGGGATTTGTGGCCCAACGGTTAGCCGAGCGTGGTTATAACGTGATCGTCCAGGATGTGCGCGGCCGGTTTGACTCGGAGGGTGAATTTATCCCGTTTGTCAATGAAGCCGATGACGGGCGGGCGACGCTGGCCTGGATACAGGAACAGCCCTGGTTTAACGGCGTGCTGGGCATGTGGGGGCAGAGCTACCTGGGTTTCGTTCAGTGGGCAGTGGCTGGCGGGGCGCCGCTGTATTTGAAAGCCCTGGCGCCAGCTCTTTCAGGATCCCAGATGGCACTCGGCTCGTTGCGGGATGGGGTCTCCAGCCTGGATACCATTTTGCGCTGGATGCTGCACCTGGATGTCATGGACCACGATGGCTCTTTAGAGAATTTCTTCCGCCTGGCGCGGCTGTCCCCGCGCATGGAAGAACGCCTGCTCCAGCGCGCTTTCCGGCACCTGCCGTTGAGCGAGGCGGACCAGATCCTTTTAGGGAAAAGTATGTCGTTCTACCAGGAATGGATGGAGCATCCCAGCAAAAACGATCCATACTGGCAGCGATTGGATTATCAGCCCAGCCTGAGCAAAGTCAAGGCTGCCACGCACCTGTTCAGCGGCTGGTACGATCTGTACGTGCGTGAGACCATCGAAGACTACCAGGCGCTGGTTGACCAGGGGCGTAATCCCTACCTGACGATCGGCCCCTGGTACCATGGCGATGTCGATGGTTTTCAGGAACACTTGCGCGAATCGATCATCTGGTTCGATGCTTTTCTCAAAGGGGATCGGCGCAGCCTGCGTTCGAAACCGGTCAGGATCTATATCATGGGGGCCGATGAGTGGCGTGACCTGGATCGCTGGCCGCCGCCAAGCATGCCGCGCCGTTTCGATCTGGCTGCGGATTGCCGGCTGGTCTCCGAGCCGTTGGCAGACGACCAGCCGCCGGATCGCTATATTTTTGATCCGGCTGACCCAACCCCGCATGCGGGCGGCTATCTGCTGGGAGGCACAGCCGGCCGCCAGGACAATCGCAGCCTGGAGAGCCGCCCGGATGTGCTGGTTTATTCAACGCCACCCCTGGAGCAGGACTTGGAAATCATTGGTAAGGTCCAGGTGGTGCTGTTCGTTCAATCCGATAATGAATACACGGATTTTGTGGCCCGCCTGTGCGAAGTCTATCCCGATGGCCGCTCGATGAATATTACCGAAGGGATCAAGCGGCTGGTCCCAGGAATTGGCGAGCGCCAGGAGGATGGCAGCCGGCAGATCTGCATCGACCTATGGCCCACTGCCACGCGGGTCTCACGCGGCCACATTCTGCGCCTGCAGGTGGCCAGCGGTGCCCATCCCCGCTGGAACCGCAATCTCGGTACGGGCGAGTCCACGGTGACGACCACCGAGATGCGCGCAGCCCATCAAACCGTTTTCCATGATTCGGAACATCCTTCTCACCTGATTTTGCCCGTAACGCCGATCCCGTGATCGGATCGTTCAGTTTGCTGCCATCGGGAGGCTGCGATGATCTCTCCATATCAGGCCATTACCCCATCAGCCCGCCAGCCGCTCTTTTGGGCACTGGCGGTGGTTTCCGTGTTATTAATGATTGTGCTAAATCAGTCTGGAGCCAATCTGGTCACTGAATCTGCTCCCAGCGGCATCATTTCATTTGAGCTGGCCGGTAGTGTTGAAAAAGCAGGGGCGATCCTGACCTCCTGGAATGAGTCTGCCCGGCTCAGTGCAGCCTTCAACCTTGGACTGGATTACCTTTATATGGTGGCGTATGCCCTGGCGATTGGCCTGGGCAGCCTGGTTGCCAGCGAGGTCCTGGCCCGCAGCAGTTGGCCGCTGGCTCGCCTGGGACCCTGGTTGGGCTGGGCGCTGATCCTGGCTGCGGCTTGCGATGCAATGGAGAATGGAGCGCTGTGGGTGGTATTGAACAGCTCACCCGGGCCGGGCATGCTGGATTACAGGTGGCCGGCGCTTGCCCGCTGGTGCGCCCTGATCAAATTCGGCCTGGTATTCGCCGGATTGGTTTATGTGTTTTATGGCGGGGTGGTGGCGTTCGTCCAACGCCTGTCCAAAAAGTAAATCTGTTTGGATCCATTCTGCGGGAAGTGGGGTTCTGATCGGGCGGCCGGGTCCGTCCGATCAGAACCCCACTTTTTTTTGTTTTCACCAAAACAGTTCGCGCTCCGGCGCGACATATTTACAGTTCATCCGTATACAGAATGTCAGCTTCGATTACAAGAATCGTTGGTTCTGCTCTGGCTAACATTTAAATTCAAAGCGAAAAAAGGTGTGCGTGGGGACGTACGCCCCCACGCACACCTTTTTTCGCTAATTCGGCGGACCGGCTGGCGCTGGTTCGATTAAGACAAGGGAGTACATGCTTATGAAAACTTACGGAATTTTTATCATCGTTCTGGTCCTGGCCCTGGTCACCATGGCCTGCGGATTTCATATCAACCTGCCGGAAGTCGATCTGAAAACCGGCCCTACCGTTACTGAGGACCTGTTCGTAGCCAAACCGGAGACTGAGGCGGCCCAGGACGTGCAGCTCAGTTTCGGTGCAGGTGAATTGAACCTGGAGCCCGGCGCCCAAAAGGGCCTGATCGAGGGCACAGCAATCTACAACGTGGCTGATTTCAAACCGCAAATCACTACCGGCGCCACGATCGAAATCCAGACCGGCGACCTGGAGTTGAATGGCATCCCCAGAATCAGTGGAGATCTCAAGAATGAATGGGACCTCAAATTGAACACCAACCCGATGAATTTGCGTATCAATGCTGGCGCTTACCAGGGCCGGATGGAGTTGGGTGGGCTGGCGCTCGAATCTTTGCGGGTCTCCGATGGCGCTGCAAATGTACTGCTCAGCTTCAGCGAACCGAACCTGGTCAGCATGGATAACCTGCGCTATGAAACCGGGGCTTCGAAAGTTGAATTGACCGGGCTGGCGAATGCCAACTTCCAGAGCATGACCTTCCGCGGTGGGGCCGGCGACTACACCCTGAAATTCGACGGCGAACTACAGCAGGATGCTGAGGTCACGGTGGATGCCGGGATCAGTTCACTGACGATCATTGTCCCGGAAGGCACCGCTGCGAGTGTTTTCGTAGGCGGCGGGCTTAACGATGTCAACCGCAGTGGGGACTGGACGCAGCGCAACGATGAGTACAGCCTGTCCGGCAGCGGTCCCAACCTGACGATCAATGTCACGATGGGCGCCGGCAGCCTGAACCTGCGCACCCGCTAGAACAGCTTGCCAATCAGGGGCTTATTCTCACCACAGAAAATACAAAGAGCAATCATGGGCGCAGCCCACCCGCAAGCATGAAAATCTGATCTATTTCCAAGACAGCCTAAAAATAATGACCCATCCCAGTACTGTACTGGGATGGGTCAAATATATTTTCAAGACACCGGGGATTCTTATGCTTCAGAAAGGGGTTTTGGTTTACGCCCGAGGCAAGCGATCAGTCCCGCCGGGAAGGTCGTTATGGCCTGCCGGGCGGAAGCACGGGTTCAATCCGAAGTGATTCCCAAGGCGTTTTGGTCGCGAATTGCGATTCGAAATCCCTGTGGATCAGTCCAGGGCGTCGTAGCCCGGGCCCTTTGTGAAGTAGTCGTAATTCGGCTGGATATCTTCGGTCAGATCAACCGCTTCACCGGCCTCAAGCTGGCGTACGCAATCCAGAACGACGGCCTCGCCGTGATGGTTTTCGCCCTCGTAATGACCGGTCAGGCCCAGACGGCTGAGGTACTCGCCGCCGTTGGCGGAGTACGCAGCAGGCACTTCATCTTCAGGGAAGATAGCTTCGTAAGGGCATTCCGGAACGCACGCGCCGCAGTCGATGCAGGTATCCGGATCAATATAGTACCAGGGCCATTCTTCCTGGGGCTTTCCGGGGACGATGCATTCTACCGGGCATACGTCAACGCAGCCGGAGTCGCGTAAACAAAGACTGGTGATGATATAGGTCATAGTTCGTACCTCCGTTGAATGATGGATTAGCTGTCTTGAGAATAGCTTGCACCGTTATTTTACCTTAAAACTTGGGTAGATAAAAAGGCTCTTCCGAAATCTCTGTGAGAAAGTCGCCACCCTTTCATAAGTATCGTGTAAGAAATTCTGCCAGATTGAGCTTACAATCTTGACAGCTTTTGTCTTTATCAGTACCATTAAATACACTGGTGATGATGAAACCAGGGCAACCTGCTTTCGCAGGCTGGGAGTCTGCCCTATGGGCGCTAAGCCGGCAGGTTGTCAATCACTTCCCAATTCCGGGTTTTATGGCCTCATTGCTACGCTACGGCCATTGTGTGTAGAGCGTCTGTGTGGATGCTGTGCGCAGAAAAACCAGACAAATCGTGTTTTTCCAACTACATATTTTAAACAGGAGGACATCATGTACAAGTTGTTTGCTGCTTTAGACAGGCGTTTTGGCGTGACTGAAGCCAAAGCCCATTGCGATATTCCCTGCGGTATTTACGATCCGATGCCAGCCCAGATCGCTGCCCAGACTGTTGTACGCATGGTGGATTTGATGAAAGAACTGGATGCTGCCGGTTCTTCTGACAAATTGCCGTATCACAACAGCATGTCTCGCTACATTGCGGTTAAAGAGGAGCATGCCGAAAAAGTCAAGCACGAGATCCGTGTGATCTGGGGCGATTATATTAAAGCCCCGCATATCGAACAGCACCCTGAACTGCCTGGATTGGTCCATGAAATCATGCAGCTCGGTTCCAAGAGCCGCCAGACTGCGGATCGCGACGTCGCCGAGCAGCTCGTTGAAAAAGTCAATCAGTTTTCCGAAATTTTCTGGCAGACCAAGGGGACCGCTACCAAGCGTGTCAAAGCCCCTTACAAACCCGGCCTGGATATGGTGTATCCTGACCTGTAGAAATGCTGCGGCTCATTAAGGTTACCGGCGACAGCCTGTATCCCGATTACCAGAACGGGGATTTTGTGATTACCTCCAAAGTCCCCGTTCTTTTTGGTGCGCTGAAAGCCGGGGATGTGGTGGTTTTCGTGCGCCAGCCATACGGCTTGCTGATCAAGCGCATCGAGCGGGTTGACTCCAACGGCAAACAATTTTTTGTACTGGGCACCCAACTGCACAGTGTGGACAGCCGGGAGTTTGGCCTGGTCGATCGCCGGGATATCCTGGGTAAAGTTCTTTATCACGCCAGAAAATTATAAAGAAGGTTCCTCGGAATCTCAGTGACAGAGACTCGGATTTTTGGGTGTGAGCGGGCATTTGCCCGCTCACACCCAAAAATCTTTGGCGCCCTCCCAGAAATTCCCAAAGACCCTAAAAAAGGATACAATGATCGCACGGGCGCAGGCAGCCTTACCTGCGCCCGTACGATCGTTGTATTTCTCGATAGAAAGCGCGCGTATTCGCATGGCATCCGATCAAGACCGTCCCATCATCAACCCCTACCTGGCCCTGGGCATTGCGGTGCTGTCTGTTTCGACCGCCTCCATTTTCATTCGCTATGCCCAACAGGAGGCTCCCTCACTGGTGATTGCGGCCTACCGCCTGACCCTGGCTGTGTTGATCCTGGCTCCGCTGGCCCTGACCCGTTACCGGGCCGAACTGCGCAGTCTCAGCCGGCGGCGGTTGGGCTTTGCTCTACTTTCAGGGTTGTTTCTGGCCCTGCATTTTGCCACCTGGATCACTTCATTGGAATATACCACCGTGGCAAGCTCGGTTGTCCTGGTTACGACCACGCCGCTGTGGGTGGCTTTGATTGCGCCGTTTGCCTTGAAGGAGTCGATTTCCCGGTCGATCCTGATCGGGATGGGCCTGGCTTTGCTGGGTGGGTTGATCGTCGGCCTGAACGACGCCTGCGCCTGGCAGGGCGGGTTGGTTTGCCCCTCCCTGAATGAAATGCTGCGCGGCAAGGCATTTTTCGGCGATCTGCTGGCGCTGGCTGGGGCGGTCATGGCCGCGCTGTACCTGGTCATCGGCCGGCGCCTGCGCGAGCGCTTATCGCTGGTCAGTTATATTTTCGTGGTTTATGGCATGGCTGCGGTTGCCTTGCTGGTGATGGCCCTGTTCGCCCGCCAGCCGCTGTTGGGCTACCCGGCCAGCACCTACGGCTGGCTGCTGCTGCTGGCGCTCATCCCCCAACTATTCGGCCATTCCACTTATAACTGGTCGCTGCGCTACGTCTCCACTGCGATCGTTTCGATCACCCTGCTTGGTGAGCCGATCGGATCGACCATTTTGGCCTTGATCCTGCTGCACGAAGCCCCGACCTCGCTCAAGATTTTTGGTGCTATACTTATCCTGGCCGGGATATACATTGCTACGGTTGGTGAATTGCGGCGCGACCGGGTTGAACCACTTGAAGTCGGTCTGGAAGAACTCTGATGGAGATGCCGAAAGGCTCAACGATTCCTTAGTTATGGCGAGCAAAGCAGACCCCACATCCAAATCGACCAATGGCTCCAAAGCCAGCCCGCAGCTGCCGGGGATGGACCCGGGCTCTGCTGGCCAACCGGATAGCTCCCTCGACCGCACCATGCGGCTGATGGCGCGTTTCGAACGGTTCGCCTGGGATATCGCCGGCGTGATCGCCCTGGCCCTGGCTTTGATGACTCTGTTAGGGATCCTGTTCCCGCAGTTTGCTGGCGGGTTGCTGCTACGCACCTGGGTGATCTGGTTGAATTCACTGCTGGGGTGGGGCAGTCTGTGGATTGTCGTCCTGCTGAGCGTGGCGGGGTTATGGATGTTGCGACGGCGCCACGCGGCTGAGATGCCGCGCCTGCCCTGGGCGCAAATCATGGCCTTCGAGCTGGTCGCCTTCCTTTCGATCACTCTGCTGTCTGTGCTGGGTGGGACCAATCTGCAACGCGCCGAACAGGGCCTGGATGGTGGTCGGGTTGGCTGGGGATTGGCCGAGATCATGCGCCGGGCCCTGGTGCCGTTTGGGCTCTCCGGCACGCTCTGGCGGGTGCTGCTGCTGGTCCCTTTTTTGCTGTTGAGCCTGATCGTGGCTATTGGGATGAGCAAATCGGTGCGGGCCTGGGCTCGCCGTACCTCGGGGAGCGGCCAACCGGCCAGCCTGGTGGAAGCTTCCGGCGGCGAGGCCGTCAGCGAAGCGCCCATGCCGGGCCAGGAAACCGCCACAACCGTGCTCGAAAAACGCAAAAAGCACAATGTGCTGCCCCCACAGTTCCGGAAAAAATTTCAGGTTCAGCCGAATGAGGCTGAAAAACCGGCCAAAGCGCTGGAGCGGGACGAGAACCTGCCTGCGCTCGATTTGCTGATCAACGAACAATCCATGCGGGCGGACGAGCGCCACATCAACCTGACGGCCGGGTTAATTGAAAAAACCCTGTCGGAATTCGGGATCCCGGCCAAGGTGGTCGGCTTCCGGGTTGGCCCGACGGTGACCCAGTTTGCGGTCGAACCCGGTTTCATGGAAAAATCATCAGGCAACAGCGACACCGACGCCGCTCGCCAAAAAGTGCGGGTCGCCCAGATCTCCTCCCTCAGCCGCGATCTGGCCCTGGCCTTATCGGCCCAGCGCCTGCGGATCGAGGCCCCGGTGCCGGGCCGTCCTTACGTCGGCATCGAAGTGCCGAACTCGAAATCATCCGTCGTGCGCCTGCGGCCCCTGATCGAATCCGAACAGTTTATTAAGGCAGGTTCCAGCCTGGCGGTTGCCCTTGGGCGCGATGTGGCTGGCCAGCCGGTGGTCGCCGACCTGACCCGCATGCCGCACCTTTTGATCGCCGGGACGACCGGCTCCGGTAAATCTGTCTGCATCGCCGCTCTGACCACCTGCCTGGTGATGAATAATAGTCCCGAAGATCTTCAACTGGTAATGATCGACCCCAAAATGGTCGAGCTGGTGCGCTTCAACGGGATGCCGCACCTGCTGGGCAAGGTGGAAACCGACCTGGAGCGGATTTTGGGGGTACTGAACTGGGTTGTGGCCGAGATGGACCGCCGCTATAAGCTGCTGGAAGTCTCCCGTTCCCGTAATATCGATTCGTACAACCGCAAGGCCGCCCGCCGCAAAAGCGAACAGAGACTGCCCCGCATCGTGGTGATGATCGACGAGCTGGCTGATCTGATGATGTCTGCGCCGGACCAGACGGAACACAGCCTGGTGCGCCTGGCGCAAATGGCCCGGGCAACTGGGATCCACCTGGTGGTTGCCACCCAGCGGCCAAGCACCGATGTGGTAACCGGACTGATCAAGGCGAACTTCCCGGCCCGCATCTCTTTTGCGGTGGCTTCCTCGATCGACTCGCGCGTGATCCTGGATACCCAGGGCGCCGAGTCCCTGCTGGGGCGGGGCGATATGCTCTTCTTACCGCCGGAAGCCTCCGGACCGGTGCGGGCTCAGGGCGCGATTGTGACCGATCAGGAAATCGAAAAAGTGATCACTTACTGGCAGAAAAAGGTTCCGCCGGTCCCGGACATCGATGAAGTTGAAGCGCCTTGGGAGGAGCTGCTGAAAGAAGAAGCGGTCCTGGCGGACCGGGATGACCTGGTCAAGAAAGCGATTGAAATCGTCAAGCGAACCCAGCGCGCCAGCACCTCGATGCTGCAGCGCAAACTGCGGGTTGGCTATCCACGGGCGGCTCGGTTGATGGATGAATTGGAAGAACTGGGGATCATCGGCCCCTCTCAGGGCGGGGGCCGCGAGCGGGAAGTGCTGGTTGGTGAAGATGACGATCTATCCCTCAGTGATTTTTATGAAGAAGACGATGAATGATCGCGCCACCACATCTACACATCTCGAATGCACCCGATCTTCTCTTGACATCCAATCCACCATGCGATAGCATAGCCCCCGGGAATCCAGATTTGTTTTCCAGGCGAAATGGGTGTGCGTGGAAGCGTACGCTTCCACGCACACCCATTTCGCCACGAATTACTTTTACAGGCATGCTTTGGATAAGAAAGGTAAACCGCTAAAAGTGGAACACGTGAGCGAGCAAAAAAACAAATGGAACCTGACCGATTATTTTCGGGGCGTTTTTAAGGGGGTCCTGGATCCCATCGGGGCTTTTCTGAACCGGTTGGGTCTTTATCCGAACACCATGACTATCCTGGGCCTGGTCGGAAATGCGATCGGCGCGATCTACCTGTCGATGGGGCACATGACCATCGGCGGTTTGATCATACTGCTGATGGGACCGGTGGATGCCCTGGATGGGACGATGGCTCGCCTGCGGGGCATGGCAGGCGAATTCGGGGCGTTTGTCGATTCGGTTACCGATCGCTATTCGGAGCTGGTGATCTTCGGGGGCCTGATCTATTATTATGTCGTTCGGCAGGACGCCCAGGCAACCCTTCTGGTCTTCGCAGCGGCGGCCGGATCTGTGCTGGTCTCTTATGTACGAGCGCGGGCGGCCTCGCTGGGCGTCGATACCAAAGTCGGACTCCTGACCCGGATGGAGCGCTATCTGGTCCTGGTCCCGGCCCTGGTTTTTAATCGCCCGATATGGGGATTGTGGATCATCGCCATCCTGGCGAACGTCACCGCCCTGCAGCGAATTTACGATGTGCGCAGCCAGATGATCAAACCCCAGCAGAAATCTTAAGGTCTTCGGGAAATTCTGGGGTGGCACCCCGGATTTTGGGTGGTGCGGTGCAACAGAACGCTCACACCCCCAAATCTGGGCCCTCTCACAGAGTTTCCTGAAGAAACAATATTTAGGAGACTTCAACCTATGCCAGAGGGCTTTTACATCGGTTCATTTTTCGTCCGGTTTTATGGAATTATTATTATGCTGGGCGCGCTGGCAGCCGCCTACCTGGCAGAGCGGGAAGCCAGGCGGCGCGGTCTGGAGAGCGACCTGGTCTGGGATGGGCTGATCTGGGTGCTGATCGGTGGGATCATCGGCGCCCGTCTTTGGCATATCTTCACCCCACCGCCCTCGATGGTGAAGGCTGGCATCACGACGGCCTATTACCTGAGCCATCCGCTGGATGCCATCAATATCCGTAACGGCGGGCTGGGGATCCCGGGAGCCGTGATCGGCGGCGGCCTGGCGCTTTACCTTTTCAGCCGGCGGCGCAAGCTGAGCTTTGCCGTATGGGCGGATATCGCCGCGCCGGCGCTGGCCCTGGGGCAGGCGATTGGCCGTTGGGGTAACTTCTTTAACCAGGAGCTGTATGGCGCGCCCAGCAATTTACCCTGGGCGATCACCATCGATCCCGCCCACCGGCTGCCTCAATATAAGGATGTCGCCACGTATCATCCTTTATTCCTGTACGAATCGCTCTGGAATCTGGCCAATATGGTCTTTCTGCTCTGGCTGGGCCGGCGCTACAAGGAATGGCTGCGCCCGGGAGACCTGTTCCTGTTCTACTTGATCGGCTATCCGATCGGGCGCTTCTTCCTGGAATTTCTGCGCCTGGATGCTTCCCAACTGGGCGGTGTGAACGCCAACCAGACCCTGATGTTGATTGTGATCGTGATTGCGGCTGTGATGCTTTTCCTGCGCCACCGCAAACCGGCGGAAACCGATGTCGAATCCTGAACGGCCAGCTAACCAGATGATGAATGAGCAACGCCCATCCCCGCGCGGGGTGGGCGTTTGCGCACATCTGCCCGGCAGGTCGGACCAGGGGGCCACCGGTGCGTTTGCAGGTGGGCCTAACCGAACTGTAAGACGAAACCTGAAATGATCAGGTTACAATTCAAGTAAATCTGCTAATTCGTGGGCCGGGGCATTCTAATTTGCTACCAGTTGGAAATGAATTCTGATGATCGTTACCGAAAACTTGACCAAAAAATTTGACGATTTTGTAGCTGTCAATCGAGTGACCCTCTCGGTTGGCAAGGGTCAGGTATTGGCGCTGCTTGGGCCGAACGGCGCCGGCAAGACCACCACGGTCCGGATGCTGACCTCGATCCTGATCCCCAGTCAGGGCACAGCCAGGGTGGCCGGATTTGATGTCGTCACCCAGGCGCCCCAGGTGCGGGCTTCGGTCGGTGTACTGACGGAGCAGCACGGTTTGTACGGGCGCATGCCCGCCGATGAATATCTGGATTTCTTTGGCCAGATTTACAACCTTGATTTGAAATCCCGCCAGGCGCGTATCAAGACTTTGCTGGAGAGCTTTGGCCTGTACGAGGAACGCAAGCGCAAACTGGGCGAATACTCCAAGGGCATGCGCCAGAAGCTGGCGTTGGCCCGGGCGCTGCTGCACGAACCCCCGGTGCTGCTCCTGGATGAGCCGACTTCCGCCATGGACCCGGAAAGCGCCCGGCTGGTGCGGGATTCGATCCGGGAACTGCGCTCGGCCGAACGGACCATCGTGGTCTGCACGCATAATCTGGCAGAAGCAGAAGCGCTCGCTGACCAAATCGCCATTATCCGCCGCGGCCGGATCATCGCCCGCGGTGCCCCGCAGGCTTTGAAACTGGGCTTGTTGGGTCCGGCTGAATATGAGCTGCGGTTTGGCGCCATGCTCAACGGCCATAGCCTCCAATTGCCCGCACCAGTCCAACTGACCGGCCAGGGGCCAGATTGGCTGCGCTTCCAGGTGGAAAGTCCACAGGAAAGTAATCCACAGGTGTTGCGCTATCTCTTGGGCCAGGGTTTGCAGGTTGTCAGCTTGCAGGAAGTGCCGCGGTCGCTGGAGGATGTTTATCTGCAGGCGATTAACGCACCAGATGAGGAGGCGGGCAGTTATGCTGGCTAATCTTCGCCCCGCGTTGATCATTACCCGCCGCGAGGTCCGCGATCAGTTCCGGGATTGGCGGATCGTTTTTCCGGTGGTCGTGCTGACCTTGATTTTCCCGGGCTTGATGAACTTTACGGCTGCTCAGGCGGTCCAATTCGTCGGGCGCTACGGCGCCGATGTAGTCGCCGACCGTTTGATCCCGTTTTTATTGATGGTGGTTGGTTTCTTCCCGATCTCGGTTTCGCTGGTCATCGCCCTGGAAAGTTTTGTTGGTGAAAAAGAGCGCCGCAGCATTGAGCCGCTGTTAAGCAGCCCGCTCACCAATGTGCAGCTCTACCTGGGGAAATTGCTGGCGGCTATGGTACCGCCCTTGCTGGGCAGCTTCCTGGGTGTCGCCGTGTACCTGGTGGGTGTGTACCGCCAGGTGGGCTGGCAGGCGCCGCCCATCCTGCTGGTGCAGATCCTGCTGCTGACCGTGGTACAGGCGATCTTAATGGTCAGCGGGGCCGTGGTCATCTCAGCCCAGACGACTTCGGTACGGGCGGCCAATTTGCTGGCTTCTTTTATCATTATCCCAATGGCGTTGCTGATCCAGGGCGAGGCGGTGGTGATGTTTTGGGCGGTTTACGATGTGCTGTGGTGGGCGATCATCGGCCAGATCGTGATAGCCGGACTGCTGATCCGGACCGGCGTAGCGCATTTCAATCGCGAGGAACTCTTGGGTCGCGAGCTGGACAGCATCAACCTGCGCCTGGGCTGGCGAACCTTCAAGCGCACCCTGGCTGGTTCGGCCACCTCGCTGGGCAGCTGGTACCGGCTGGAGGTCTTCGGCACACTGCGCAAGATGGTGATCCCTATCGCCGGCATGGCCCTGGTGCTGGCGGGCAGCCTGCTGGTCGGGGCCAGCCAGGCCGACAAGTTCGTGGTGCCGCCCGAAATGCTCAATCTGGATAACCTCAACCAGGGCTTTATCGCCGGCCTGGAAGCCGTCCGTTTCTATTCGGTCAATGGGGTGGGCATGATCTGGTTCCACAATTTCCGGGCGATCCTGCTGGCTACCCTGGCAGGCGTGTTTTCATTCGGTGTGCTGGGCGTCCTGATCCTGATGCTGCCGTTGATCCTGATCGGATTCTTTTCGGCCACGGTGGCCAGCGCGGGCATCTCACCGGTCTTGTTCTTCGCGGCTTTTGTCCTGCCGCACGGAATGCTGGAGATCCCGGCCATGATCCTGGCTGGCGCTGCGATCCTGAGAATGGGCGCTACCCTGGCAACCCCGGCCCGTAACCAAACGATCGGTGAAGCATGGTTGCGTTCTTTGGCCGACTGGGCTAAAATTATGCTGGGCCTGGTTTTGCCGCTGTTGCTTGGCGCAGCCGTGCTGGAAGTATTTCTGACACCGCGATTGATTGTGCTGCTTCTGGGAGGTTGACATACGTCGATGAAGCAGTCTCAGGGAGTATCCATGCCAAAGCTCATCTTCTTAGGCACTGCCAGTGCCATTCCCGATCAACAACATGAAAATACGCATTTTGCGATCGCTTTCGAGGACCGCATCCTGATGGTGGATAGCGCCAGCAACCCGGTCGTCCGCCTGGAGCAGGCCGGGCTGAGCCACGAGCAGCTCACCGACGTGATCGTGACCCATTTCCATCCCGACCACGTCTCGGGGGTGCCGTCTTTGCTGATGTCCACCTGGCTGATGGGCCGCAAAAAGGCGATCAACATCTACGCTTTGGATTACACCCTGGAACGGATCAAACGCATGATGGTGGATTACGATTGGGAATCCTGGCCGAATTTCTATCCGGTCCATTTTGTTCCGGTGGCCGATCAGGAACTTTCGCTCGTATTGGAAAATGATCATTTACGGGTGCTGGCTTCCCCGGTGCGCCATCTGGTGCCGACGATCGGGCTGCGGATGGAATTCAAGGCCAACAAGAAGGTGCTGGCCTATTCCTGCGATACCGAGCCGTGCCCGGAGGTGGTCCGGCTGGCTAAAGGGGCCGATATCCTGATTCACGAGGCGACTGGCGCCACGCTCGGCCATACCTCGGCTGAACAGGCCGGGGATATCGCCCGCCAGGCCGGGGTTGGCAAGCTGTACTTGATCCATTATCCGGTGGGAGGATTTGATGCCCGCGGTTTGGTCGCAGAAGCAGCCCGGACTTTTAACGGGCCGGTGTACCTGGCGGAAGATTTTATGGAAGTCCCCCTCGATTAAGTCTTTTTCTTTTCATGGCGAAATGGATGGGCGTGGGCGCAAGTGCGCCCACGCCCATCCATTTCGCCATTTATTACCAGCCTTCGACGAAGGGCACCCATTCGAGATTGCTGTGTAAATGACGGCCGAAAAGGTAGTTGGCCGAGGCAGGCGGCTCACCCGGCGGCCTCAGCAAATGCATGTTGGCCTGCTCCAGAGTGCGCCCGCCTTTGCGATGGTTGCAGGCTGGGCAGGCCGCAACCAGATTCTCCCAGCTATGTCCACCGCCCAGACGGCGCGGCACGATATGATCAATCGTCAGGTAGTTGAACTTGCCGCCGCAATACTGGCAGGTGTATTCGTCCCGGCGCAGGATCTCTCGCTTGCTCAGGCGCACCCTGGGACGCGGCCGTTTGATCATTTTATCCAGGCGGATAATCGAGGGTTTGGGGAAGGTCCGGGAGACAGTGTGGATCACGCCACGGCCGTTCAAAACCAAACTGGCCTTGCCGTTGAGGATCAAACCGAGCGCCCGTCGAGTTGTGCACACGTTGATCGGTTCGAAGTTTGCGTTGAGTACCAGGACTGGATCTACCATGGCGCCTCCGACACTGCCGCGAATTATAGCACGGGCGAGCGAAATTGCAAGCAGGTTATGGTAGGGGGAGCATGCAAATGTTGTTGAAGAAATGATGTGGTGTTCGGTTTGGACGGCTAAACCGCTCAAACCGAACACCATAATCTACACATTTTGACTGCTTACTGGTAGGGAGAGTTTGTAGGCGAACTCATTTTCGCCCCACTTCCACACCAAAAACCTGCTAAAATAAGGCCATGCCAGCGCCAAACCAGATGCAGACCTTCTATCCCGAGTTGAATTCCCGCCGGGGCGAGCTGATCGCCTGGGGGTCGACCGTGTTGGTCGCCATCGGCTGGATCATCCTGGCTGTGACCGGCAACCGGGTCCCGCGCAGCGTGCCGTTTTTGGGCATCTTGCTCCTACTGGCCGCGCTCAGCATCAGCCTGGGCAATTGGATGGACCGCCGGACCAGCCTGGTGCTGGACCAAGTAGGGGATCCATTTCCAGAATGGTCTGCGGGATGTGAGCCTGGCCTGGGACGATATCCAACAGGTCCAGGTGTACTCGGGCAAGTGGGGCCGGCGTGTCAGCGTGATCGGGCCCGAATCCCATTTTGAATTCCGAACGCTTGGAGAAGTCAGTGTACAGGGCGAAGTCAAGGGCCGCATGGGTTTTCAAGCAGGGGAGCGCATCTTGCAGAGAATATTGGAATCCGCCGGCCTGGTTCCAAAACCGGATTCAGCTTCAACTGATCCCTATTATTACGTCCGCAAATAGCCAGCCTCTGCGGTGAGTATCTCGCGCCCTCATCGCCGGGGCGCGTTTTTTGTGGCGCGAACATTTCGAGGTTCTTGGGGAATTTCTGGGACTTCTCTGATTGGGTTTCCCGACGAACCTAATTTACATGAATTCGGGATAAGCAACACTAAACTCGAAAAGGAGCTGTTGTGCTCATTGATTTGGCGCTTTGCGCCAAATCAATGAACACAACAAACCTTTCTTTCATCGGGGTAGAGTTATCCCAAACAAACGTTATTTTGCTATAGCAACGATCAGGAGGAACGCATGGACAAGAAGAAGATGACCATCCCCGAACAGGTAGAATTCCTGCTGCAGGGCACCGAATATGGGGATGACAACCTGCGCCAGGCAATGGCGGATGAGCTGGCTGAACGACTGCAGCAGGCCGAAAAAACCGGCCGCCCGCTGCGGGTTTACTGCGGCTTTGACCCGACGCACCAGCGACCTGCACCTGGGGCATACCGTGCCCATGCGCAAGCTGCGCCAGTTTCAGGAATTGGGCCACGAGGTGATCTTCCTGATCGGCAACTATACATCTTTGATTGGCGACCCGTCCGATAAGGATAAGCTGCGGCCCCAGCTGACGGCTGAAGAAGTGGCTGAAAATGCACGCACCTACGCCGAGCAGGCTTATAAAGTGCTGGATAGGGAAAAGACTCTGGTGCGCTACAATGCCGAGTGGCTGTCTGAATTAAGCTTCAAGGAATTGATCGAGCTGGCCTCCAACTTTACCATTCAGCAGTTCCTGACCCGTGAAAATTTCAAGCTGCGCTGGGAGAAAAACGACGCCGTCTACCTGCACGAGACTTTTTACTCCCTGATGCAGGGTTACGACGCCTACGCGCTGCGGACCGATGTCCAGGTGGGCGGCACCGACCAGCTCTTCAACATCGTTACCGCGGCCCGCAAGCTGATGACCTTCAAGGGTGTGGCCCCGAATATCGCCATTATTCTCGGCATCCTGCCCGGCACGGACGGCGAGGTCAAGATGAGCAAATCGCTCGGCAACCATATCCCGCTGCTATCCACACCCGAGGATATGTACGGTAAGGTGATGAGCGTGCCGGATAAGGCCATGGGGCTGTACTACCGCCTGGTGACTCGCTGGACCCCGGCCGAGATCGAAGCGATCGAAAGCAGGTCTGGCGGATGGCAGCCTGCACCCGCGCGACGCCAAGATGAAGCTGGCCCACGAAATCGTCTCGATCTACCACTCCGAGGCTGAAGCCAAACAGGCCGAGCAGGCCTTCATCCAGGTTTTCCAAAGGGGTAATGTGCCAGACGATCTGCCTGAGTACCGGCTGCAGGCCGGGCAGACGGTTCTGGACGTGCTGGTGGAGGCCGGGCTGGTCAGCAGCAAAAGCGAGGGTAAACGCATGTTCAAGCAGCACGCAGTCCGGTTCGAAGGTGAGACGTTGGACGACCCGGAGGCGGGCCTGACCTCAAGCGGGGTGCTGCAGGTGGGTAAACGGCGGTTCTTGCAGGTTATTGTGTAACCATTGTCTGAACGAAACCCTTTCAAGTGGAATCGTCCCCGCGACGTTTCCACTTTTCTTTTGCCCCTTGATAAGTGTATTGAACAGACGAATAATTATGGCGAAATGGGTGTGCGTCAGGACATACGCCTTGACGCACACCCATTTCGCCCAAGTTTTCAGCGAGCGATCGATTGAAAATGAACAGGAAGGAGCAGAATGCTGGGAATTGAATACCTTATAACAGGCCCGACGGATTACGTGCTCCACGATCACAATGGCCGGCTGGCTCAGCAGCCTGTTCAACCTGGCGGATGGGCTCTGGGCGACTTTTGGCGTCGGGCTGGAGAAGCGCCTGAACCGCCCCGGTCTGGATTGGGAAGCGGACCGGCTGGTCTTGGTGGTCCGCGGGCCGTTTGCCAGCAAGACTTCCCAGGCCGGGCTGGTTTGCGGGCAGCTCGACCAGCAGACGCCCCTGGTGGTAACCTCTCATATGCCGGAGGGCGGGTGATCTTCAGCGATGGGGTCGAAAGCGATTACCTGGCTTTCAACGCCGGATTCCGGGCCACCATCGGCCTGGCCGACCAATGCGCCAACCTGGTCGTTGGCAGCGTTTAACCAACTAAGGCAGTAATGCCTTTTGTAAAACTGCTTGCCCGATCTGCTGGACGAGGTCGGGGTTATGCTCTTCCAGCACCACCGCGATGGCCACGCTCAGGTTGGCGGGATCATCGTCGGGCAGGCTGCCGCCCAGGTACCAGCTGATGGTTTGTTCCGGCCCATTCGGGGTGACCGCCAGGCTCTGCCAGATATCTTCGCCACTTACGGCCAGGGATTGGGCAACCCGGTCGGCCTGTTCCGCCGCCAGGGCCTGGCTCGCTTCACCACCGGGGGCCATGATCTGCCAATCGCCCTGGGCATCGTGGAAAGCCGTCACCAGCTGGGGGGCGGGCAAACTGCCGTGGTTGCTCAGGCTGGCGGCGGCCGCAGCCATCTGCAAGGGGGTAACGCTGATATCAACCTGCCCGAGGGCGGCGCCTTCCAGGTTTTCGAAGGATTGGGGCGCCCGCAGGACATCGGTCGGCAGGCGGATGCCCGGATCGGCGTATAAACCCAGGGCACTGTACAGGTTCAGCAGGTTTTTGGCGCCCAGGCTGGCGCCCAGTTGGACCTGGGCCCCCGGGCAGCCGTTGGCGACCAGGCCTGGCCAGTCGAACTGTTGGGGCGTCTGGGCGCAGTCCAGGGGCAGTTCGCCCAGGATAAATTCCTTTGTCTGGGGCAGATCGGGCAGATCACGGTTTGGCTCGGCGGCCAGCAGGAATGGCCCCAGGGCTGTCCCGGGCTGGTAGCGCCCCAGCGTGGCCCGGTTGAGAAGCGGCGAGGCCGGATCGACGACCAGCTCATCCCAGGACTCATCGAGCTGGTTGGGGTCAAAGGTCGGATGGGAGGCCATCGCCAGGATTTCTCCGGTGCGGGTGTTGATAACCACCAGGCTGCCGGCATGTCCGGCCAGCTCCTGGTCGGCGACCGCTTGCAGAGATAAATCCAGGCTCGTGCGGACGTCCAGGCCGGGCGGGGGTTCGCCATACAGCAGGTGGTTCCACCAGACCAGCAGGCTGGGATTGCCGGAAAGGCCGCGCAGGATCGGGTCGAGGCTGGCTTCCAGGCCGGCCTGGCCGTAGACCGGGTGCGTATAGCCGACTACTGGTCCCAGCGGCGGGTATTCGCTCTGGCGGGTATAACTCCCGATCTGGCCCACCAATTCATTGATCGGATCATTGCGGCGATCGAGGATCGCGCCCCGTTTGACATCCCGGTCTGCGATCGCCCGGCGGGCATTGTCCGTGCGCGCCAGCAGGGCCGGGGCGCGGTAAACGGCCCACCAGCCGCTGATCAGCGCGATCCCGGCCAGGCCGGCCAGCAATAGGCCGTTCAGGTAGAGGTAAGGCGCCGGCTCGAAGCGCTCTTCAAGGCGGGTATGCGGCCGGGCGCTGATCAGCATCAGCAGCAGAAGAGCCAGGCTGGAAGTGACCAGGGACGAGCCCCCATACGATACAAACGGCAGGGTAACCCCGGTCAGCGGCAACAGGCGGGCGTTGCCGCCCATGATCAGCACGCCCTGGGCGACGATAAAGGCCGTCAGGCCGGCGGCCAGCAGGCGCTGGAAGCTGTCCTGGGCTCGCAAAGCGATCCGCAGCCCGCGCTGAGCCAGCAGAGCCAACAACAGCAGCAAAGCGATCACCCCCATTAGGCCGGTCTCTTCCGCAATCGCCGAAAAGATAAAATCCGAATGGGCTACCGGCACCAGGGTGGGATTCCCCAGGCCGGGTCCGCGCCCGAGCAGGCCGCCGTTGGCGATGGCCAGCAGCGATTGGACGATCTGGTAGGAACGCCCGCTGGGGTCCAGCCAGGGATTCAGCCAGGCATCCACCCGCACTCGCACCAGGTCGAACAACAGGGTACCGGCAATGCCTGCCGCGAGCAGCACCCCCGACCCGATCGCCAGGATCAGTTTGCGCTGTGAGGCCAGGTAAACGATCACGGTGTACAGGAATAAGAAGATTGAGGCGGTTCCAAGGTCGCGCTGCACCACCAGCAGCAGCAGGGCCACCCCGGTCAGAATCAACGTGGGGGCCAGCAAGGGCAGCAGCAGTTCGGGATCATCCGAACTGCGGCTCAGCGTGCGGGCACGCAGCAAGGCCTGCTGGTCGGCCAGATAGGCCGCCAGGTACACCACCAACAGCAATTTGAGCGGTTCGGAAGGCTGCAGGTACAGGCCGCAGCAGCCCAGCCACATGCGCGGACCTGTGCCTAAAGGATTGGTGCCGAACAGCAAGGTAAGGCCGGTCAGGGCCAGTCCGCTGGTCAGCCACAGGTATTTATACTGCCGCAGAAAATTGAGATTGCGGGGCAGCCGCAGGCCAAGCACCAGCAGCAGCAGCGCCACGGCCAGCCAGACGGATTGGCGGAAGCCAAACTCGGTCCACAAGCGAAAAATCGTCATCAGACCCCAGCCGGACAGGGCCGCCGCGACCGGGAGCAAATAGGGGTCGTGGCCCTCCAGGCGCCGGTTGGATTCCCGGCTGGCGAACTGGAAGCCAACCAGCCAGACCAGGTATCCCACCCAGTGCTCCCAGTGATAGCTCACCTGCCAGGAGCGCGCCCGGGCGGCGGGCGCCAGGGTCAGAATAAGCGCGTAGACTGCCAGAAAGAGAGCCGCCAGATTCAGCAGGCGGCCCTGGGTCCGGTCCGTGGTGGGGGGCGTGAATAAGCGTTGCAAAAGCTGTTTCCAGTGGTTTTAGGCTCAGAGTGGAGGCAGGTATTTATCCACCAGCAATGCCAGGCGCCGGCGAGTCTCTTCGGGGATCACATCCGGGCGGGTGATCAGGGCGCTGGCCAGGGTCTGGCTGCAATCACAGCCCCGTTCCGGAGGCAGGGATCGGATCAGATTGCGAACCGCCTGATGAGCGGCTTCCGTGTTGCGGTTCAAGGTTTCAATCACAATGTCGACCGTCACCGGCTCTTCGGAAACATGCCAGACATCGTAGTCGGTGACGTGGGCCATGACGGCATAGCACATTTCCGCTTCCCGGGCCAGGTAGGCCTCCGGGGAGGTGGTCATGCCGATGATCGACATGCCCCAGGATCGGAAGGCGTTCGAATTCAGCCCGGGTGGAAAACCGCGGCCCTTCAATGGTGATAAAAGCCCCGCCTTTGTGGGTGGTGGTGCCGGTCTGTTTGCAGGCTGCCTGCACGTAATCCGACAGCTCTGGGCAAAATGGATCGGCGACGCTGACGTGTGCCACCAGACCGTCGCCAAAGAACGAACGCTCCCGAAAGCGGGTGAAATCGAAGAGCTGGTTGGGGACGACCATCTCACCCGGGGCGTAATCGTCGCGCAGGGACCCACAGGCGCTGATGCTGACCACCCGCTCGATCCCCAGGGTCTTGAGCGCATAAATATTGGCGCGGTAGTTGATCTCGGTTGGGGAAATATGATGGCCGATCCCGTGGCGGGCCAGGAAAGCCACGGCCTGGCCTTCCAGGCGGCCGATCACAATCGGGGCGCTCGGCTGGCCGAACGGCGTCTGGATTTCAATACTTTGCCGGTCTTCCAGCCCGGGCATATTTTGCAGGCCGGTTCCACCGATGATCGCCAGGGTAGGGTGGTATTCCATAAATGTTCCGTTCTCCGTCTCTTGTAGCCGCTCTCGATCTTCTTGAGCCGCTCTTCAAACCTGGGCAAAGAGCCGCGTGCTTGAATGGTTCACTGCATCCGTCTGGCCGCAAAGCCTCATTCGATCTCGATGATCAGGCTGACCTGGCCAAATCCCAGGCGGTCACCCTGGGTGATGACCATCGGTTCTCCCACCGGTTCACCGTTTAAAAATGTGCCATTTTTGGAATGCAGATCTTCGACCCACCACTGGCTGTGGTGAAAGCTCAGGCGGGCGTGCCGGGCGGAGATGGTGGGATGGTCGAGACACAGGTCGGCTGCCGGATCACGGCCGACGCGGATTTCTTCCTGATCGAAACGGTAGGTTTCAAGCGCATCGCTTTCCGCCACCAACTGCAGTTGAGGCACACTCGGGATGGCGGCCACGTTGACCTGGCGCTGCAGATCGCGCCACAAGATAAAAAAGCCCCATCCCAGCAGGCCATACAGGCAGGTGACCAGCAGAATACGAAGCACAAGCAGGATTGGGCCGCTCATAGGTTCATAACTCTGAGCCGTCCTCGTCAGGCTGATCTTCCCAGGAGCCGCGATCGATGGGAATATCCTGGGTGGAGCCCAGATTGGCATCGTCGTCCTGGCCGTAGACCAGCGGCAGGCTGGATAAGCTGATCACATCGCCGGGCGCCAGCGGACACTGGCGTATCCGTTCGCCATTCACAAATGTACCCCCGGTTGAATCCAGATCGAAGATCACGTAGTGGCCGCGCACGGCCCGAATCTGGGCATGCACGCGTGAGACGCGCGGATCGTCGATCAACAGATGATTATCCGGGCGGCGACCGATGTTGATCGCGACCCGGTCCAGGTTGAAAATGCGGGTGCCATCCACGATCAGGAAAGCGTTTTTAGGCAATTCGCCGGTTTCCAACAGGGCATCGGTGGAAAGATCAGAAGTTTGCGGCAGGTGCGCCAGGCTGTTCTGGGCCTTGACCCGGATTTCCTGGCCGCTCAAGCCTTCCAGCGGCCGGACCCGGATGACCGGCGGACTGGGAAATTGCCAGCCCGCTTCGTTGCCGGCCTCGCTCACAATTTGCATCAACCCGTCCAGCAACAGGGTTTCCCGGCTGATGGCCTCAACCCGGCTGGGGCTGACCTGCAGCACGAAAAGGTTCGGTGCCAGGGTCTCACCGTTCGGGCCTGTCTGGATGCCGGCCTGCATGGCGGCTACCAGGCGGTCCGCCAGATCGCTTTGGGGTTTACCGTTTGGAAAGAATCGGGCGGCGGAGCCTTCGATCAGGGCCTGCAGCCGGGCTTCCAGACGGGTCAGCTGAAATTTCCAGGGTTTCATTGTAGAATCATTATAACTTATCTGTGCGAGTTTGCTTTCAGGGCTTGATCTTTCTATTCAATCTTTCATTGTCTCACAAGCTACCTTGGGTACAGGCCCGTTAATAAACGATTACACAAATTTTGAAAAAACCCTTCCAGTGTGACAACGTCCTGGAGAATAAAAGCATGTAGGATCGGAAGGTGAGGTATGAGTAAAGCGGCAGGATATCGCGAAATCGAGCACACAGCCGATTGGCAATTAGAAGCCTGGGCGCCGAACCTGGCCGGGCTGTTGGAGCAGTGTGCCCGCGGCATGCAGGCCCTGAGTGGCGTCCGCCTCGACATGCAGGCTCAGCCCAACGGGCGCACGCTGGAACTGGCTGCTGCCGATCCCGAAAGCCTGCTGGTCAACTTTTTAAGCGAGCTTTTGTATATTTCCGAACAGGAAGGATTGGGGGTTGAGCGTTTTGATCTACACCTGCAGGGACTGAATTTGCACGCCCGGTTGCGCACCCGGCCCCTGATCGGCCTGAGCAAGGAGATCAAAGCTGTCACTTATCATAACCTTGAGGTTGCCTCAACCCCGGAAGGTTTACGCACCCAGGTCGTCTTTGACGTGTAAAATAGCGCTCCTGTGGTTCTATGCCAACGGGTTGACAGGCGGTAGCGCTCAAAAAATCGGTTGGTTCGCCTCCCCCGGTATCACCTGACGGTACACTCGCCTGGCGTTGATTGCCCCTACATCTTCTACCCACCACAGAGATTTCGGAAGACCCTCAACAGTGAAGGCTGGATGTGTTTGTGCCGTGATTTTGCTTAAAATTTTATTCAAGCCTCGGTAGATTAATGAAAAAAAAGGCTACCCAAACATGACACCTCCCGAATTTAACCATTCGATCTGAACCAGCATCATACTGCTCGCCCCTGCCCCCTCCTTGGCGGCTTCGCCGCTGGGATAGGGATTTATTGTTTATTGAACAGGTGCATGGCTGAGATTGAATAGAACACCAGGAAAGATTAAATTTGGGGTCAACCATGTTTGGTAGATTTCTTCGAATGTGTTATTGTCAAGGTAGATACAGGGAAACAATTTTTTCTCGTGATGGTATCAGACCGCCAAATCGATTATGATATAGATGGGGGAAGGTGGACATTAATGATGGGTTTCACCCGGAAAGTGAGTAGAAACCATGATCAACCTCAGCGATCTGATCAAGATCAGTGATTACGAATGGGAAATCCCCACCTCGCTGCGCTCGGACATGCGCGTCCCGGTGCGGATCTTCGCCACCCGGCGCCTGCTGGAGGCCGTGGCGGACGATAAGTCCCTGGAGCAGGCCGCCAACGCAGCCACGTTACCGGGTCTGGTCGGCCACGTGACCGTCATGCCGGATATGCACCAGGGTTACGGCTTCCCGATCGGCGGCGTGGCTGCTACCCGCTACCCGGACGGCGTGATCTCGCCGGGCGCGATCGGTTACGATATTAACTGCGGTGTACGCCTGCTGGGTTCGCAGATCGAATTCGAGGCGGCCCGGCCGCTGCTTTCCGATCTGGCGACAGCTCTCAATCGGCACTGTCCCAGCGGCGTGGGGGGCAAGGGCAGCCTGCGGATGAGCGAGGCCGAACTGGACAGCGTCTGCCGGGAAGGCGCACGCTGGACCAAGAAACAGGGTTTCGCCAGTGAAGCGGATCTGCGTCGGACGGAAGAAGGCGGCGTCCTGGAGGGCGCAGACCCGGGCATGGTCAGCAAGCGGGCCAAGGAGCGCGGCCGGCCCCAGCTCGGCACGTTGGGCGCCGGCAACCATTTCATCGAAGTGGACCTCGTCGAACAGATTTTTGACCTTCAGGCTGCCCAGGCCATGGGCCTGGCCGAAGGCCTGCTGGCGGTCCAGATCCACTGCGGTTCACGCGGTTTTGGGCACCAGATCTGTTCGGATTACGTCAGGGAGTTTCAGGGCGCAGTCCGGCGCTACGGCATCCAGCTGCCCGACCGGGAGCTGGTATGCGCCCCATTGGATTCGCCGGAAGGCCAGGCCTACCTGGGCGCCATGCGCTGTGCGGCCAACTACGCCTTTGCCAACCGGCAGGTGCTGGCTCACCATGCCCGGGAGGCCTTCGAGGAGGTGCTGGCGGGCAAGCTGCCCCATTTCCAGCTGCATCAGGTCTATGACATCACCCATAATATGGGCAAGATCGAGACCCACCAGGTGGACGGCAAGCCGGTCAAGGTGTGCGTGCATCGCAAAGGCGCCACCCGGGCTTTCGGGCCGGGTTCGCCTGGTCTGCCGGCTGAGTACCAGGTCATCGGCCAGCCGGTGCTGGTCCCGGGCAGCATGGGGACCGCTTCCTGGGTGCTGGTTGGCACCGAAGCCAGTATGGCCCGCAGCTTCGGCTCTTCCTGCCACGGGGCTGGGCGGGTGATGAGCCGCTCCCAGGCTAAAAAGCAGGTTTGGGGGCAGGATTTACAGGCTGAACTCGAGTCAGAGGGCATCCACATCCGGGCCGGTTCGCTGCGCGGGCTGGCGGAGGAAGCCCCCCAGGCCTATAAAGACGTCGACAGCGTGGTAGGAACCGTCACCGGCGCCGGGATCGCCCGCAAGGTAGCCCGCCTGCGCCCGGTCGCCGTGATCAAGGGATGACACAGATTTCCAAAAGTGAGCAGTACCTGCCGTTCATCTGGGAGGCATCCGGAGTGGAAAGAGAACCGGCGTTCTTTGCCGGTTCGACTGTATTCGAAGGATGACGGGTTAGGGCGGACTTTCGCCGGGGAACTTTTCTATGGGTTAGCACGTCCAGAATACAGAAACGCATGGAGGTGCTTTGTCTATGAAAGCGAAAACGATCTTCCCCATCCTGTTGGGATTGGCGTTAGCTCTGTCGGCCTGCGCCCCGGCTGACTTGCCGGCGGCCACACCGGCGGTCGAGCCGACCGATAGGCCGGCTGAAACCACTTACCCGGGCATCCAGCCGCCCGCCACGAGCGTAGATCTCACACCTGAGTACCCCGACCCGGCCGAACCGCTCGAGCCGCCGGCGGTGACCAACCCGGGGCGCACAACCAAATACGCGCCTCAGCCGGGCGATGCCCAGCTCGAGCGCGGCAGCGTGTTCGTTGAAGAGTTCGGTATCCTGATTCAAGAGAGTTACCCACCCAGCTATCTATTGCACCTGACCGGCAACCTGCCCACACCTTGCCATGAACTGCGGGCGGTGGTGCCCGAGCCGGATAAATCCGGTACGATCAATGTCGAGCTGTATTCAGTAACCGATCCCGGTGCGCTGTGCATCCAGGTGTTATCGCCCTTCGAGGCCGATATCCCGCTGGGTAGTTATACCGAAGGCAGGTATCCGGTGACGATCAACGGCGAGCAGCAGGTAGGCGTGATCAATCCCTGAAGGAGCAGTGGCTCTGGCAAAATAAGGCGGCAGGGTGGGCTTTTGCCCACCCTGCCGCCTTATTTTGCTATTTCTTCCCGAACCGGCCGGACGAAAATGAAATTCAAGTGTTAGAATTCAGGTAAGCGGGACAGCGAAAACTCCGGAGCGGTGCAGCCAGCCCTGCGCGTTTTCCGGTATAAAGGAGTGAGGTTCAAAGGATGAAAACGATCGTTATGACCGGGGGAACGCGGGGGATTGGCTACGGTTTGGCCCAGGCTTTTCTGGCGAAAGGCTGCCAGGTTGTGATCAGCGGCCGCAACGCCGAAGCGGTCGGCCAGGCCGCCGCCCAGCTGGCCCAAACCGGCTCAGAAGAGCGCGTCCTGGGCGTCCCCTGTGACGTGCGCGAGTTCCAACAGGTGCAAAACTTGTGGAGTCGCAGCCGGGAGCGGTTCGGACGGATCGATATCTGGATCAATAACGCCGGCACCAGCGGGCAGCATGGCAAGATATGGGAGATTGAATCCGAATTGGCCCGGCAGGTGATCGAGACCAACCAGCTCGGGACGATCTACGGCTGCCAGGTGGCACTCCGGGGCATGCTGAACCAGGGCGGGGGCGCTGTGTATATCATGGAAGGCATGGGCGCCGACGGCCGCCGCCACGCCGGCATGGCGTTTTATGGCATGTCCAAGTATGGCCTGGACTATTTCTTCCGCAGCCTGGTGGAAGAAACCGAACAGACCAGCGTACGGGTCGGCGCGCTGCGGCCCGGGATGGTCATCACCGATCTGGTCACCGAACCCTATCGGGACCGGCCTGAGGAATTTATCCGCGCCAAAAAGATATTCAATATCATTGCCGACACAGTGGACAATGTGGCCCCCTGGCTTGCTGAAAAATCCTGGCCAACCAGCGGCATGGGGCTGTGCTGTCTTACACTTCGACGCCCAAAATGATCTGGCGGTTCGTCTCAGCGCCGTTCCGCAAGCGCAATCTGTTTCCCGATCCGTCCTGAGTGCTGCCCGGTCTTTGTGGCGCCATCAGACAGAGCAGGCCGGTGGACCGGACCACCGGGCGGTTAGTATCCGGGAGACTTGTAAGGGCGCTATCGCCCGCGGAGGTACCTGAATGAAATTGCGTGCTTACCGGCTTCTCGTCATGGTTTTGATCCTGATTCTGGCCAGCGCCTGCAGCCAGGTGATTGAACAAGACAAGATCGATCCGGCCGATTATCTGCACCTGGATCCATCCCCGTATTACCTCTACACCCCTGTCAATTTCGCTCCGGACAGGAAATGGCCGGTTTTCGTAGGTATCCACCCGGAGGGTGGCACTGGCCTGGATTGCTGGAATACCTGGCAGCCGTATGCCGATCAGGAGGAATATGTACTGGTTTGCCCTTCCCTGGCGGAAGCGAACGGCACCTGGCACCGCCAGAGCGGAATGGATACCATGGCCAGGGTGCTGAACCAGGTTGCCCGGGATGTCAGCATTCAGGATCAATTTTTCTTCGCGGGCTATTCGGGCGGGGGCCAGTTTGTCGAAGCGATCCTGCTCGATTACCCGCAGATCGTTACCGGCGCGGCGATCCTGGCAGCCCCGTATTATTACGCCCCGGATGCGAGCGCTAAACAGGCCCCGGTGTTGGTGATGATCGGTCAATCGGATGATCCGGTGGCCATTCAGTCGGCCCAGCTTTACGTCGAGCAGTTGCAGCAGTTTGGTTATTCCGTCACGGCTGAGTATCCCGCTAATGTCGATCATCGCCTGACCCGGGATATGATCCAAAAGACCCTGCAGCTTTACCGCCAGGTCTATTCTGGGGCTGAGCCGTAAAACCGGACCCTCCCGGCCTGGAAAACATGAACCGATACAGCTTGCGCGAATTGATACGGCGTTAACCGTGCCATCTGATGTCCACCTTCCTGGCATTTCCTTCGGCGCTGGCATGGGACTGATGTAGAAAACAGGCTGGAAGGTTAGCGGCTAACCTTCCGGCCCGTTTTTCGAAACTTATCTCCATATTTGTCATCTAAACGGAGGGCGTTTAAGGGGTTCTCTGGGTAATTCTGTGGGAGGATCCACCACAGAATTACCCAAAGAACCTGTTTAAGGACTGGCTCTGAACGAGACGAAAGGCAGATAGACGGCCTTGCCCACCCGGATGGTCAGGGTATCGCTGCTGGAGGCGGTCAGGCCCAGGTCCGGGTTGGCGGCTGTCCAGGTTGCGTTCGAAACGGTATCGGTCAGGATCGTCACCGGCTGGGGCAGGATGGCCGAAGCGCCGGGAATGGGCGCCAGGTCGAAGATGAAACTATTCAGAAGGACTCCCAGCTGGCTGTCGACCAGGTCGTGGACCGTCAGCAGGTTAGGCCCGGTGTTGAAGACTTTGTAGCAGTAGGTCAGGCGCGTGCCGGGGGCAACCAGGTTAACCTCGCCAGCGCCGCTGCAGGATGGGTCGGTGCTGGCGGTTTTGTTCAGACTGATGGCAGCGTTGGTCTTACACGTCAGCGAGACCTGATCGATCTGGGCATACAGGTCGGTCTGGCTTGCCGGGCCATCCAGATTGTAGTAACGCCAGCGCAACATTACGTTTCCCTGGCCGGAATAGGCGCTCAAATCGACCGTGACGCTCTCGCCGGGAGTCCCACCCAGACGACCGTGATCGGTGCTGTTCCAGTGAAGCAGAGTTGCCCAACTGGCGCCCCCGTTGATGCTGACACCCAGGTCGAGGGCATCGTTGGTATTGTGCTGGTAATTAGCCAGATAGCGGAGCGAGACGGTCCCGGCCCCGTTGAGCGAGAAGGCCGGCGAGCGCAGCTCAGTGTCGTACAATCCGCTGCCGCCATTCTGATAACGGCTGGAAGCCGAAGCGGCGTCGCCGCTGCCGCCGGTGTAGTTGCTCTTCTCCCACGACAGATCCACGTTGGTCCAGTAGATCGGGTTTTCGCTCTGTTGGTAGAAAACCTGCCAGTCGGAAGGGACGCCCTGGTCGAAGTTGACCGCCGGCCCGCCGCATACCAGGGGCTGGGGATCGGCCAGGAAAACACCGGCCCGGTCATCAGCCGAGACCGTCGTGGTGCCGCCGGCATCGGAGGCTGTCCAGGTGGCAGCGTTGACGGTGGTTGTGCTGACCACCACGCTTTGGGTGAAGATCCCGGTTTGGCCAGGGGCCAGCGTGACGAGGTAATCGCTGAACAGGGTTCCCAACTGGCTGTCCACCAGGGTGTGGCTGGTCAGATCGACATCACCAGTGTTGGCGATCCGGTAGCAATAATCGACCCGGGTCGGGCCGCTGATATGGATAGATTCCGAGGTCGGGCAATCGCTGGGGGAAACGATCGGGCCGGTCCCGACGGTTTTGATCAGGGTCAGGCCGGCGGCAGTCGTCGTCTGGGGCAGAACGCCGCGCTCTTGCAAAACCTCGACCGGTTCGGCCGGCACGATCTCGGGCGTTGGGGTGCCTTCCTGGGCCTGGCAGGCTCGGCTCAGCAGCAAGACCAGCCCGATGACGGGCAGCAGGATCACCACTGCCAGAATGCTCATTCGCTTTGCACGCATCTTTTTCTTCTCCTCCACCAGCACAGATAGGGAAAGACTGTTCTCTATTTTAACGTGAAGTTGGCGGAAAAGTTCCCTTAGTTCGTGAGCAAGCATGAAAAACACGGCACTTCCCTGGCGCCTGCGGCGCCGGGCTGGGGATGATGTCGGAAAACGGGGTGGCGGGCCAGCTTTTACCAGCTCGCCACCTCGTTTTCCGAAAATCTTATCGAAATAGAAGCAGCGGGTATAATCATTTGTGTAAATTTGTAATCGGACATCGGTAGCGAGGAGGCCAATATGGACGAAGGCAAAAAAGTATCCAACACGATCATTGCGCTGGCGGCGGTCGGGAGCGCTGTGACCGGAGTGATCAGTTTCCTGGCCGCCCTGTTCCCCTTCTTCGAGGGCGATTTTGGCGCGGCTGGCCTGTGCTTACTGGCGGCGGCCCTGGCTTTCGGTCTGCTGGCCAATGCCCTGTATCGCTCCTGACTTGTTTTGCGGATCGTAAACCGATGGAGCTGCAACAGGTAATCTGGATCGGTGGCTCGCCCTGCTCCGGAAAGAGCTCGATCAGCCGCATCCTGGCGGAATGCTGCGGTCTTAGCCTGTATGCGGTCGATGACAGCTTACCGCGCTTTGTCCCGCACCTGGACCCTCAACGCCATCCGACCCTGATTCGCTGGACTTCAACCGCCTGGGACGAGCTCTGGATGCAATCTCAGGCCGACTTGCTGGCCCAGGCGATCGCCGCCTACCGGGAGCATTTCAGCCTGATCCTGGCGGAATTGCAGGCCCTGGAAACTGGCGGACCGATGCTGGTCGAAGGTACAGCCCTGCTGCCTGATTTGGTGCAGCCTTACCTGGTGGACCCGCGGCGGGCGATTTGGATCGTGCCCGGTGAGGCTTTTCAACACCAGTTGTACCCGCAGCGCGGCGCCTGGGTCCAGGGCATTCTGGCAGGCTGTCGCCAGCCTCAGGCTGCCTTCCGAAACTGGATGGACCGGGATGCGGCCTTTGGACGCTGGGTGCTGGCTGAGACTGAGCGGCTTGGCCTGGCCAGCCTGGTGGTGGATGGCAGCCGTACGATTGAGCAAAACGCGGAGAAGGTAGCGGAGTGGTTAAAGTTGGAATAGCTGGGGGTGCACGAAAATGTTGTAGATAATAATTTTTGGTGTTCGATTTGTGCGGCTGAGGCCGCACAAATCGAACACCAAATCTATAGACAGTTAATGCGCACCTAACTGATGATTATCTTACAGTCAAGGAATTTCTGTCCTATTAATCGAGAGTCTGTCAAGTTACTTAAACGCCGGCATGGGGATGGCCTGGGTGGCCTCGGCCCCTTGCTCGGCCAGCGCCTGTTTCCCCCTGACGGTCAAATCGCTGATGAACTTAAACTGGTCCCGGCTGTCGATCGGGTAGGCTTTCAGTCGGTAATGGGTGCCCCAGGGCTGCTCCAGTACAACCACGCTGACCGGTTTTTTGAGCTGGATGTAAGGGCTGGTCAGGGCTACCTCGCGCAGTTTCTGGCTGGCCCGGGCGGCGTTGTGATTGGGACGCAGGTAAAAATCCGCCACGCACATCAGGTCACGGGCGCCGTCATTGGCGTTCGAGATGCTCTTGGTCCATAAGAACTGGTGGGGGATGATCACCATCGAATCGTCCGGGGTCAGGATCCGGATGGCCCGCAGGCCAATCGACTTGACCTCGCCATAGACGCCATCGATCTCAATCCAATCGCCCGGCCGGTAAGGCCGCTCGTAGACAGTCACGATCCCGGCGATCAGGCTGCTGACGTAATCCTTAAAGGCAAAACCGATCGCCAACCCGGCTGCCCCCAGCATGGTCACGAAACTCTCGAACGTTGGATTGATCACCTGGGGGATGACCAGCACAACGGTAGTGGACAGAATAATCAGGCGCATGACCGGAATGGTCGGCAGGATATACAGCCGCATCCGGCCGGGCAGCATCTCTGCCAGCCTGGGCAAGGTGCGCTCGATCAGATTGGTCAGCAGCCAGGCCGTGCCCAGGATCAGGATGATATTGAAAAAATCAATCTGGTTGAGGTCCCGAAACAGCTGGGTGGGGTCCGATCCGCCGGTCAAAATTGGCTCCTAGAACGCATCAATTAAGTAACCTTCCTGGCTGAGGATCTGGCGCACCGCCGGGTAGCCCAGGGCGCTCACGACCCAGCGATCGCCCGCAAGCTGGATCAGTCCGGCATTGCGCAGGATATGGACCGCCCGCATGATCTCGGCCGGGGAAAGCGGCAGGATCTCGGCCAATTCTTTGATCGGCAAGCCAGCATGAAGCAACAAGGTATGCAAAACAAACAGCTTATCCTGGTTGGCGTCGGGTATCTCCGGCAGATTGATGCTGCCGAGATTTTTTACCCAGATGGTGCGGTTGGCTTCCCGTCCGGCCAACTCGAGCGCTTTCGGATCGACCTCGGCGTTGGAGCCGTACTGCAGGCTGGCTCGCCACAGCGCCCAGGCCAGGCCGGGATTGCCGCGGGCGAAGGCGGCCAGATGCTTCAAATAATCCGTCAGCTCGACCGGTTCCCGGTTTGGGGGCTGCAGCACATGCTTGCCGTTATTCGCCTGGCGAAAAGCGAACCCGAAGCGCTCCGCCCCGACTGCCAGCTGGCTGAACCAGGCTAATAGATGATCGCTGTCGGCGGCCGCCAGGGTCAGCGGTGGCGGCAGCTGGGTATCGATCTGCAGCGCCTGGCTTAGATACGACCAGGACCAGCTATCACAGCCGATCAGGCATAGCCCTTTACGGATCCACAACCAGTCCAGCAGGCGGCGGATCAGATCCAGCCCGTTATGATGCCGCAAATAAATCCGGCCTAAATCGGGGATCAGCAGAGGCTGCTCCTCATCAACTTTGAAAGTGTCCAGCCAATCCTGACCGCCGTCCAGGATCTGGGCGTAGGTCGGTGGTTCGATCTTCCAAAAGCCGCGTTTTCGAGCCCAACCGCCCATCACGTTGTCGAGGTTGGTCATCGGCGGGCTGATCACCACCTGGAGGTTACCCAACAGGCCGCCGGCATCGGCCCAGGGTGCCAGGGCAGCCTGCAATGCAGGTATCTGGCGCTCAGGCTGAGGCGGCGGGGCGACCCTTTCCAGCAGATAAGCCGGCACTGCCATCAATTCGGTGTGGGGGACAGCCCCCCGCAGCGAACTGCGGAAGCGGTTGATGCTGGCCAGGATCCCGCCGATGCCTGTACGGAGAAATTCCGTGGGCGGCGGTTGAGGGCGAGCATATTGATCCAGATGGATAAACTGCCAATTGGGCGTCAGCACTTCGCTGGCGTTTTCGGCCAGTTCACGGGTGGATTGGTGGATGGCTGATCGTGTAAGCGTCAAAGACATGAGGTTTCTGAGTAGAATGCCCTCCAACTTCGGATCAGCAAAGCCTGGCAGGACGTTCTCGTTCAATTCCTTTTGGTTTGAAAAGCTTCAGCATTAGTCCAGATGCGCTTGCTGCGCTCGATCCTTGGATTGTCAGTCTAGTGACCCACTTGCTGATCCTAGCGCCGCACCAAAACTTGACGCACGACTGTTCCTGTGCCTGTAGGTTGGCAACTGCCGGTCGTCACAGAAACGTGGGCTCTCGGTTTGCCCAACCCTATTATGGCTTAAAACGAAATGAATAGCGTTAAGGTCTGCCCAACCCATACTTAATGTTCCGTTAAATGGTCGGAATATGGCGGGTGTACAAAAAGTTTTGTTATTTGGGTACTCCCAAATCTGGGTCAGCTCCGGGAGCTTACCAAAGTGGAGATGTATCGATCCTTGATGTGCCACAGAATGGGAATTATTGGCGAAATGATGTGTTCGCAGGGGCGTCGCCCCTACGAACACATCATTTCGCCCCTCTCTCGCGAGTCAAGGATACAAGATTATCAAAACCCACGGGCCGTGGGCGCAGCAATTTCGGTTACAATTTCCCCTGTTTGGGACGCTTGACAGCATCATTTCCAATGAATCGTCGATGAAGTCTGAGCTTTTAGCTTCCATACGGCGCTCCTACCAGGTAGGGCGGTGGTTAACCTGAGGAACCATGCTATAAGAAGATAAAACCCAACTGGATGGATTTATGAAAGGGATTAATTTGAATGACGAAGCTTAAATCGAGCGACAGCCGCCCGGCGGTTGTCTTTGATTTTGGGGGCGTCCTGGTGGACTGGGACCCCTTTTACTTGTATGCCAATTATTTCGATGGCAGCCGGACGGCCATGCAGGCTTTTCTCGAAGAGATTGGATTCATGGATTGGAACCGCCAGCAAGACGGCGGCAGGTCCTTTGCCCAGGGGGTTGCTGAATTGTGTGCCAGATTCCCGCATTACTGCCGGTTGATTCAGGCCTACGATCAGGAATGGGCTGCCAGCATTTCCGGGCCGATTGAGCCGGTGGTAGCAATCCTGAAGGAGCTGGATCGCCAGGGGATCGACCTGTACGCCTTGAGCAACTGGTCAGCCGAAAAATATGAATTGATCCGGCCACAATATGATTTTTTCCAGGTATTTCAGGAGACTGTCATTTCAGGCCAGGTCCGGATGCTCAAACCGGACCGTGAGATATTCCAGCACCTGCTGACGAAGATCGGCCGCCCGGCCAGCGAGTGTATCCTGATCGATGACACTGCCGAGAATATCAGCGCCGCTGACCGGCTTGGTTTTCATACCATCCAATATCGCCAGCCGGAGCAGTTGCGCTCTGAACTGGTTGGTTTTGGCCTTTTGCCCTGATTTTCTAACAAGTCGGAAAACGGGCTGCAGCCCGTTTTCCGAAGATCTCTTATCCATGTTCTGATCATAACAAGCTCATTAACCAGTACACCAGAGCGGCGATCAGGGCAGTGATTGGGATCGTGATGACCCAGGCGACCAGGATGTCGCTGGCGACATTCCAACGGACCTTGTTGAGCCGCTCCGCCGCGCCCACGCCAAGGATGGCCGAACTGACCACCTGGGTAGTGCTGACCGGCCCACCCAGTAGCGAGGCTCCCAGGATCACGAGCGCTGACGTGCTCTGGGCGCTGAAGCCATGCACCGGCTGGATCTTATAAAACTTACCACCTAACGTGCGGATCAAACGCCAGCCGCCCAGGCCGGTGCCCAGGGCGATTGCCCCGGCGCTCAGGGCGATGACCCAGGTCGGCACGCTGAAATCAGCCAGGTAACCGGTGGTCACCAGCGCCAGCGTGATGATCCCCATCGTCTTTTGGGCATCGTTGGTGCCGTGGCTGAAAGCCAGCGCCAGGGCGGTGATGATTTGTGAGCGTTTGAAAAACCAGTTGATGCGCGGCGTGGCCCCTCGGGCCAGGTAAAAGACCAGCTTGGTGAACAGGTAACCCCCAAACAGCCCGATGATCGGAGAACTGAACAGGGCGATCAACACTTTTGCCAGCCCATCCAGGATGATCGTGTGCAGGCCGACCGCGATCCCTACTGCGCCGATCAGCCCGCCAATCAGGGCGTGCGATGAACTGCTGGGGATGCCGAAGAACCAGGTCAATAAATTCCATACAATCGCGCTGACCAATGCGGCGATGATGACGTCTACATTGATATGCTGGGCTGGGACGATCTCATGGCCGATGGTTTCTGCAACCGCCACGCCGAACAGAAAGGGGGCCGCGAAATGGGCGCTAGCGGTGATCCCCAGGGCAACCCGCGGGCTGAAGGCCCGCGAGGTGATCATGGTGGCGACGATGTTGCTCGAATCGTGGATGCCGTTAAGAAAATCGAACAGCACGGCCAGCGCGATGACCAGGATGAGCGTGGCTGTCATGTTGAAAGCAGTCTCCTTCAGGTCATCTTTACGACGATATCGGCGATCGCGTTGGCAGCCTCGTCGCCGCGGTCGGCTGCGTTGCTCAGGTGGCGATAGACCTCCCGCTTTTTGAGCATTTTGACCACATGCTGCACATCTTCCGGGCCGTTGAACAGTTCAGCCAGGGCTTCCCGGTAAACCGTCTCCACCCGGTTCTCAAGCGCTTTGGCGCGCTGGGCGTGCTCGCTGGCCACCCGGGGATGATCTTTCAACCGCAGGGTCGCCAGATGGATCTCAAAGGCCGCATCCCGCAGCAGTGAAACGATCCGCAGCATATGCTGGGTGGGGTTGACCTTAAGAACTTCCATCTCGGTCACGGTGGAATAGGCATAATCCAGCATGTCATCAATGGTTCGCGAGAGCGTGAAGATATCCTCGCGATCGAATGGGGTGATGAATGTGCGGTTCAATTCGTCGATTAAGATCCGCCGGGCCTCATCCGCTTCTTTCTCGGTCTGGGTGATATCTGCAGCCCGGAGCGAGTTTTTCGAGGCCATGTATTCTTTGAGCTGCTCGAGCCCGCGCAAAGTCAATTCCGCCTGCCGGACGATCAGGCTCAGGATGCTGGTCTGGCGTGTTTTGAAGAACCTCCCCATTGACTTTCTCCTTGAAGACCGGAATCGATTCGATCGCATAGATTATCAGCGAGAGCTCCCGCCGAATAGCTGAGTTCTTTCGGAAACTTTGTTTGAGTCCCCGGATTCGGGGCACCATACCAGGAATTTCCAGGGGCCTTGTATCTTCATTATAGAGAGATTGTTGCGAGTGTCAATGCGCGCATTGGCCGGGCATTAGCCGTGGGAGTTTACACATTTGTTATTTGCTGCATCCAATCTGACCCACCTGTCCATCTGGCCAGGTAAAAAATGGTTCTTTCGCCTGATCCTGACCTGACCTGCTGTCGGATGCGGATTTGGGTCGGCTTTGATATAGTATCGTTGGCGGGAGAGTTCAGGCGGTAAGCTGGCCAGCTTACCGGATCGGATGCCTGAATTTGCCGGTTGGATGCGTTTAGAGCCCATGAGAACTAACGTTGCGGAGGTGGACAATGAATCGCTCAATCTCAATCCCTGGAGCCGCTGGACGGGCATTCAAACTGCGCTGGTGCCCTTCGCCGGATGTCTTAATGGTGATCGTCTCCTGGATGCTGATCTCAGCCGTTTTGTACCTGGCGACCGAGATCGTCGGCGCGCAAATTGGGAGCGGACTGCTTTCTTTTGGCCTGGTGACCTTCCTGGCTGCCACCCTGCTTGGGATTGGCCTGCCGGTGTACTGGGTGGTGATCGGCCGGCGCCGGCCGCTGGCAGACTTGGGTTTGCACACCCGCTGGTTGGGCATCAGCCTGGTCCTGCAACTGGGATTGAGCCTGGGCCTGTATCGTTTTGCCCTGGCGGGCAACCTGCCCGGTTTAGAGATCCTGGCGCCCCTGGTAGCGCTCAGCCTGGCGATGGGCTTTTTTGAAGCCGTGTTCTGGCGCGGTTGGGTATTGCTGCGCCTGGAGGAATCCTTCGGTCTGATACCGGCCCTGCTGTTGAGTTCCCTGATGTATGCCAGCTACCAGATCGGGTTTGGGGCCCGGATCGCGGATCTTGGGCTGGTCTTCCTGTTGGGCCTGGTGGGCGGGATCGCCTTCCGCCTGACGAAGAGCGTCTTCGTGCTGTGGCCTGTGTTACAGCCAGCCGGACTGCTGGCCGTTCTGCTGCACAGCGGGATGCAGGTGCCTTTGATCTCCAGCCTGGGTTTTGTGGAAGTGTTGGGGGTTATGCTGCTGTTGGTCTGGATGGCAAGCCGCTACGCCCGGAGAACGGGGTCTCGAACGTAAGCTGTGAATACAATCAACCAACAGGCGTGAAGCCGGGCATTTATCCAGCTTCACGCCTGTTTTTTATTTTTCGAACAGGACCGGCGGGCTATTGCCCGGCTTCTTGCAGTTGCTGATCGATGACCTGTTTGAAATTCTCAAACGGTTGAGCGCCCATCACCGGCACCCCATTGATCGCGAACGCCGGCGTGCTGGTGACGCCGATCTGGCGGGCCAGGTTGGTCTCGGCCAGCACCCGCTCGCGGTGCTTCTCCGTGTCCATGCAGTCATTGAAAGTGGCGGTGTCCAGGCCCATCTCGTCTGCAAAACCTTTCAGTTTGTCGACGTTAAAGGCGCCCTTGTTTTCGCCATTTTGCTTTTCAAACAGCAAGTCATGGTATTCCCAGAACGCGCCTTGATCGGCCGCGCATTCGCTCGCTTCGGCAGCCCAGACCGATTCTTCGCCCAGGAAAGTGAAGTGCCAGTAGCCAAAGCGGACTTTGCCGCTATCGATATACGTTTGTTCAATCTGACGCCCCGCGTCAGTGGCAAATTTGCCGCAGAATGGTCACTGATAATCGCTGAATTCGATCATCGTGATAGGTGCGTCGGCATCCCCCTTGAAATGCTGGGTGTTGCTGATCAGGAATTCCATCAGCGTGGGGGTTGGCTCGCCAGGCGCCAGGGTCGGATTTACAGAGGGAACTCCGGCTTCAGCCTGCACAGTTGGCGTGGACTTCCCCGCCAGCAGCGGCTGGACCACCGGCCGGCCGGCATAACCCAGGATCAGGCCGACGACCAGCATCGCCAGCGCCAGGACCGGCGTGATCCAGGCGCGCTGGCCCTGGCCGTTTGGTTCTTCTTCTTCCGCCATTTCGTCGGGCGGTTGGATCGGTTCGATATCATCGTTCATTGATTCACCTTTGTTCGTTTTGGATTTTTCACCCGTCCACCAATCATACCTTGTTTTCTGAAACTTTGGGGCTTCCCCGGAGGGGTCCATTCGAGATGAATAGATGTGGTGTTCTGTTTGGGCGACCTTTGCCGCCCAAACAGAACACCACACCTCACTTTCTAACACATTCGAATGCTCCCCCCCGGAGTTTCAGGATTGTACCGTTCTGAGTTTGTGAGCGAAATCTGATTCACATTCTTCTATTTTCCATGACTCATGGATGTAGGGCGAAATGATGGAATAGCGGGGGCAGGGCCCCCGCTATTCCATCATTTCGCCATTGATTCCTGAACCGCGGGCGCGGTTCGAGGGTCTCCCCGGTGGAGGCCTGACAGGTGATCGGTGGGAATGTTGGGAGACCTATTGGGCGGGTTTGACGTACACGCTGAAGCGCGCCTGGTGGCCGCCGGACAGGTCGTACACCAGCCAGTAATTTCCCGGCGCCGGGAACTGCACCTGGGTCTGGTAACCGCTGCCGGCTGAAATTGCCCGGCCTTCGCCCAGGCTTTGCGGGCTGTCAGCCAGCCCGAACCGGTAAGGGATCGTGCTGCCCAAATCAACGCCGGCGCCGCGGCTGGTGGCGACTTTAAGATCCAGGGTCACGCCGCCGCCCGGCAAAGGCGGAAACGGATCGGTGGTCAGGGTCAGTGTCACCCAGCCATAACCCGGAAGGTCCAGGCCTACTTCACGGCTGGGAGTTTCCTGCAAAGTGCGCAGCGAAGTCCAGGCAAGCAAGGCCAGCAGCGCCAGCCCAAAACCGACGTACAGCAGCAGTGCGCCGCGCTGTGATCGTTTGGACTTCTCATGGTTCAAGGGGATAGAGTTCCTTTCTACGTGAGAGCGTACCAGATTTCCTGAAGAGCGAATCAGTGCATCTGAAGGTTATTTGAGAAACACTGTGAGCGAGTTGCTGAAATTCCTAAAGACGCTGTCTGAAGTGTTCGGATACCCATTGTATCGGAAATTGGACAGGCTGACGATAAAAATATTTTAATCTTTACCGCTGCCGGACGCCTGCTGTTCGGTCCGGTCCAGGGCACGCAGTCCAAAGGCCACACCTGCCGACCAGGCCATGAGCTTGAAGGCGCCGTTATCCAGCGCCTGTTCCAGCTCTGCCCGGGTGAGAATGCGCGGCTGCTGTTCTTCCAGGTCGTCGCTGTGCGGGGAGGCGACCGGCACGGCTTTGCGGGCCAGGAACAGGCTGCCAGTGGCGATCCCTCGGTTTGGATCGGCCAGGTAACTGCCTAAAGGGATCCATTCCGCCGCCTGGTAGCCGGTCTCTTCGTGCAGCTCACGTTGGGCGGCGGCCAGCGGCGTTTCACCCGGTTCGATATAACCGCCGATCAGAGCCAGGGTGCCGTCAGGCAAGCCATATTTGACCTGTTCGAAGACCAGGAACCGTCCGTCGTTTATCTCGACCAGCACATTGATAAAATCGGGCGTGATGATCCAGGGCCAATCCGGCAGCACCCGACCGTCCGGCAGCTCAACGGTGTGGCTCTCGACTTTGAGAAAACGCCCCATGTCCAGGACAGTGCGGCGGTTCAAGGTTTTGATTGGTTTCATGTGGTGGTCTCCTTGGGCGGGTGTCTCCTCCGCTTCATCGGAAGCAATTTGAGAAAATTCATCGTAGGGGACGTTGTCAAGCTATTTACAGAACGATCGCTTCCCGGTAAGATCAGGCCAGCTTTCGCAATTCTAATAAGGACCGAGACCGGATGCCTAAAGAAACTACCAGGCCCCTGGATCAACTGCGTCGCCTGCTGCAGGACGGCGATGACTCTGCCTTGCTGGCCTTTACCCGCCACCAGCGGCGCAGCCTGAGCTACCTGACCGCCCTGACGTACGAAAGCGACCCGGAGCTGGCCTGGGCAGCCATCCGGGCATTAGGGCTGGCGGCGGCCGAACTGGCGGATCGCGACCCTGAATTCGTACGCGGCCATCTGCGCCGGCTGGTCTGGCTGCTGAACGACGAATCGGGCGGGATCGGCTGGCGGGCGCCCGAAGCCCTGGGTGCGATCATCGCGGCTCGGACGGACTGCTTCGCCGATTTTATCCCAATTCTGGTTTCTCTGCTGGATATGGTAGTGGAAGATGCGGTTCGTTTTCGGGCCGGCTATCTGTGGGCGATCGGACGCCTGGCAGGAACCGCACCCGCCGCGGCCAGGGCGGCACTGCCCTGGGTGCTGCCCTGCCTGAACGACCCCGACCCTCAGGTTTGCGGCCTGGCCCTGTGGTGCCTGGGCCAGTTCTCCGAGCGGCCCAGTTTACCGCTGGAGCGGCTCCGGCAGCTGGCGGATGACCCTGCCCCGGTGGCCGTTTTCACACGGGGCCACCTGCAAACCATGCCCTTGTCCGAGCTTGCCCGGCGATTGCTGGATTAATTTTTGAAAATGAGTCGAAATGGGACCCGGTGAGCGCAGCTGCGCTCACCCGGTCCCATTTCGACTTTTAAGGCATATTTCTGGCCCAATCGTCGCCCAGGAAGACTTCCACTCCAATAGGGCTGCTGGGGTCATAGGCCAGCTCAACCCGATACTCGGAAATCCCCATTAAATCCACCAGATAGCGCAGGGTGAAAGGGTTGCCGGTGTGGTCCACCACGGTCGTATTGGCGTAATGCTGGTTGGCGGTCCCGGTCGTGACTACATTCATGCCCTGGCCGCGCAGCAGATCGGCAGTGCGGCTGTCCAGGTCGCCGCTGCCGCTGCCGTTGTAAACGGCTACCGTAGCGGCTTCGGCCTGCATCCGGGCGGTATTGTCGCCCGGGGTCTGGGGGCTGAGGCTGCCGGAGGTGGCGAAAATCTCATCCCGCAGGGTATGGATTTTATCCGGCAGAGGGATCACGATGCTGAGCCCGTCCGGGGAGGTGCCGAACAAAACGTATTTCTCGCCTAGCACGCCCTGCTTGATAGAATCGGCCGGCACGTCTTTGGCCAGCAAGGCCAGCTTGGCCACCTGATCGAGGGTCAGGTTGGTGTGGACCCCGCTGGAAAGCTGCTGGTACAGGCTGGGCGCTTTCTGGATCAGGGTCGGGAGCATATCCAGGCTCAAGATCCGGTCGCGGATGCCCAGGATGACTTGCTGCTGGCGCTTGGCGCGGTCAAAGTCGCCGCCTTCGGTATAGCGGTTGCGGGCGTACGCCAGGGCCCATTCACCGGGCAGCACCTGAACGCCGGGCTGCAGGGTCTTCTTGGTGGAAGACCCGGAACCGAGCAGATCGACGGTGATCTTGTTGGGCACATCGATCTTGACGCCGCCCAATTCATCGATGAATTTGACGAAGGCGCCGAAATCGATTTGCGCATAGTAGTTGATCGGCACGCCCAGGAACTGCTCGACGGTTTTGACCGCCAATCCGGGGCCGCCGCCGGGCAGTTGATAAGCTTCACCCAGGTAATAGGCGGTATTGATCTTGCCGTGCTGGAAGCCCGGGATCGCCACCCACATATCACGCGGGATCGAGAGCATTCCGGCGGTCTTGGTCAGCGGGTCGAGGGTCAGCAGGATCATGGTATCCGAGCGGGAGGCGCCCTCGCCGGACTGCCAGTCACGGTAATCCAGACCGATCAACAGCACCGTCACCCGGCTGGCCCCATCCCAGGGCGTCAGGGTCGGCTGCGAGCTGGGGGCGTTGGGGTTGGGGGTGGACTGGACCGCCAGGGGATTCTCAGCCTGGGCGGTAGCTTCCGCCTCTGATATCTGGGGATTCAACCCGCCTCCCAGGCCTTTGCCCAGGGCAATGTTGCGCACCAGGCCAAAAGCCAGCAAGCCGGCAATCCCGGCGACTGCCAGGATGATCGCCAGGGCGGTACCCCGGCGCACCCAGGGACGTCGGAAAAAGTTTCGTAAAGATTTCAACTGCGTCAGACATTCAAGTTTCTCTCAAACACAGGCAGAAGGCCAACCGGCGCGGCGCCTGCTGCCGGGGTATCGCTGCCAACCGGCTGGGGTGAACCTTCGGTTGGCGCCAGGGTTGGCGGCTCCTGTAAAGGGGTCGTTGTGGTCGCGACCGGGGACACGGCCGGCGGAGGCGCGGTCGTGTCGGTAGGCGTCGGGGTATCCGGCGGCGGGGCCGGGGTAGTCTGGACCGGTGGGGGGACTTCGGTCGTCGGTGGTGGAGTCGTCGGGGGGACTTCCGTGGTCGGCGGCGGAGTCGTTGGGGGGACTTCGGTGGTCGGCACCGGGGTGGTCGCGAGCGGGGTGGTGGGGACAGCCGTGGTTGGTACCGGTGTGGTGGGCGCCGGGGTGGTCCCGACCGGGGTGGTCGCCAGCGGTAAGGTTGGCGAAGGAGTCAGGGTTAACGTCGGCGTCAGAGTCGCTGTGAAGGTCAGGGTGGGTATGTCCGTGGGCGGAGAGCATTCCAGGGCTGCGTCCTGGGCTTTATCGCTGATGGCGGCGTCATCCTGCATGCTGAGGGCGGTCTCATACTGGACCTGGGCATCGCACCAGCTGCCATTGGCCGCCAGTTTGTCGCCGTATTGGACCAGCGACTGGCGGTAGCGCTCCCGGGCTGTCCAGCCGGAGGCGTCCCGCAGGTAAGGGGCCGCGGCGGCCACCTGGGAGAAGTAATATACCGCCTGTTCCGGGATCGCCTCCCAGAAGGACGAGCCGATGATATACAGGCGCGCCAGATTGCGGGCCCCTAAAGCCTCGGTGTCAAGCGGCCCGAACTGCTCGGCCAGTGACAGATCGTAAATGCCGCCTTCCAAGTTGCTCTGGTTGAGAATTTTGTCCACGCCCTGGTAGCGCAAGGCGATGTACAGATAACCATCCACCCGGGTTACCTGATAATTGGGGTCTTCCTTGCGCAGGCCATTCAAGGTATCAATCACCCCGGACCAATCGCTGTTCTGCATCTGGGTCAGGGCCTGGGCCAGCATCTCTTCCACCGGCCGCAGATCGCGGGTCGGTGTCAGGGTTGCGGTGGCGGGTGGCGGCGTGGGCGTGGCAGTGGCGTTCAGCACCTGAAGGGCCTGCACCAGTCCGTCGGCAGCCCCGGGGAAATTCGGGTCCTGATTGATGACGAACTCGAAGCGCTGGCGGGCGACGTCATAACGGCCGGCTTGCAGGTCCTCGTAGCCGAGACTGACCTGCTGGGTCAAATCGCTGATCGCCGCGGCTTCAGCCTGGGCCCGGCGTTCAGCCTGGCCAGACAAGAAGCCGCTGTAACCACCGGCTGCGATCATAACGCCGATCAGCACGACCGCAAGCAAGGCCCAGTACCAGGTTCGCCGGATCAATCCGGCCAGGCCTCGTCCCGGTTTTTTGCCCGGGGTCGCCGTTCCAGGGCCAGCCTGGTTCGGCGGCGGTCCAGCCGGAGGAACCGGTTGGGGGCGGGTCGGGCCTTTTTCAGCCGGGCCGGATGTCTCCGCCGTCGCCGGAATTCCCTGAGTCTGCCCGTTGGGGTCGTATACCGGGTGGGCCTGGGACTGCTTATTGGGCTCCGCGGTTTGGCGCTCGGGCCGGGTGCTGCCTGGTCCGGACTCACGGTGGACCGGGATCGCCCGGGTCTGGTCGCCGCTGTCCGGCTCGCCGGGAACGGGCTCAGGCGATGCGGAGTGGTTGACGCGGTTCGGGCGGGTGGTACCGTCCTCATCTGGTTCTGTCAGGCGTCCATTCTTGAAAGGTCCCGACAGTTGATCGTCTTGGTTCATATTGGTCATACTTTATATCCTGGAAGGCGCTGGCGGGATGGCTTGCGGCTGCGCCCGACGCGGTTATGCGACCAGGCGCGCCCACATGCTGCCAGCCTGGGGGGACGATTTCCGGAGCTTTTTCCGGTGAGCCATCGTTCCCATGACTTTAAAACATGCAGCGCCGGATTGCCGGTCGCAGTGAACTTTGATTATAGACGATATTTTGTGAAAAAAGGTTCCCTCGAAAGGATGATTTTTTTAAGATAGACGGGGTTTGTCCAGACATATGTCTGAAATCTAGTCGAAATATGTGGGCGTGGGGCTGAAGCCCCACGCCCACATATTTCGCCGCAAATATAAGAAAATAAACCAGGAACGGCAGGTTCCTAGACCAGGCGGGCCTGCAGGGTGATCTCCACACCGGTTAAAGCCGCCGAGACCGGGCAACCGGTTTTGGCAGCCTCAGCAATCTCGGAAAATTGCTCCGCTGAAATATCGGGAACGCTGGCTTCACAATCCAGCTCGATCAGCGTGATGCGTGATTTGCCGTCCACCTTGCCGAAATGGACTTTGGCTTGCGTACGGATCATCTCCGGTGTAAAGCCGGCTTTGCCCAATCCGGAACTGACCGACATTGAGAAGCAGCCGGCGTGGGCGGCCCCGATTAACTCCTCCGGGTTGGTGCCGGGTTCGTCCTCAAAACGGGTCGTGTAAGAAAAGGCGCCTTCAAATGCGCCGCTGCCGAGTTTCATACTGCCCTGACCATCTTTCAGGGAACCTTTCCAGGTGGCTGAAGCATTTCGAATAACCATTTTTATTTCCTCCTGACTGTATTTAATTTGGGTGGCGGATCGGTCGTAAGCTTGACGGTGTAGCCGTTTTTCAGGGAAATATCCGCCCCGATTATCCCCTGCTAACCAGTGCTGGTTTCATTATACTCAGGCAATCCAGCCTGGCCGGAAATATTAAGCGAGCTCTAAGCTGAATTGCCGAAAAGGCAGTGAAAGGCGCTATTCTGGACTATTTTTAGCGCTTTTTCCAAATTCCTTGACAGTCATCCGAAAGTTGAGTACGATTAGCGGCCTGAGTTTGGATCATCCTCGTTCGACTGTAACTAAATATTGGTTCTCTGAGACCTTCCCACAGAAATACCGAAAGAACCTGAATTATTTGCAAAGTTTCTTTCAGCCCTTGTGGGCTAGAATAGTGAAATACAGTCTATGCCTGGGGTTGTGCAGCCTCGCGCGCATCTTTTTACCAGTTCGATAAGGAGTTTGGCGTAATGAAGAATGGGTACCTTACTTTGCGATTGATGGCCGTCGTGATCGTTATCCTGTCGGGCTTGATCCTGCTGGCCGGTTCAATTTTACCGGTCCAGGGCCGGAGCAGCGACGCTCCCGGTTTGCCAGCCAGGGGGATGGTTGTGCCGGTCAACGCCTTCCGGCCCCAAACTGCCGGACAGAACCACGCTCAGGGACCGGATCTGCCGGGTGCCGCCGAGCTGTCCAGCGCCACGAACGGCAGCGTCATTATTTCGACCAATCCGGCGACCGGGATGGCCAGTTTCGTGCGCCTGACGGACAGCGCCGGGTTGCAGCTCGTCTCCCCGGCGGTTCAACCGGAGTCCCAGGCGGCCGCCTTCTGGAAGCAGTATGGCAGCCTGTTTGGCGTGACAGACCCGGACCAGGAATTGGAACTGGTCGAGACCAGCCAGGACGTTTATGGTTTAACCCACTTGAAATACGAGCAGGTTTACCAGGGCGTGCCGGTGTTTGGGGGCGTGCTGCGGGTGCACCTGAACCAAAACCAGGCGATCACTTCGGTCAACGGCACCTTTATACCCCAACTTAACCTGAATGTAAAACCTGCTCGCACCGCAGCCGAAGCGGCGGCCGCCGCCATCGATCTGCTGGCGGCTCAGGGCCAAACGGGCGAGCTGGCCGTGGCGAGCAACCGGCTGGTAATCTACCGCACCGGGCTGGCCCAACGGGTCGCCGGTGGGAACTACCTGGCCTATGCCCTTGAAGTAACCAACGCCGAGCGCAGCCTGCGCGAATTTGTATTCATCGACGCCCAGACCGGCAAAAAGCTGGACCAGTATTCCGGGGTCCAGGAGGGCCTGGATCGCAAGATCTCCGAAAGCAGCCTGGCGAACGTCGTCTGGCAGGACAGCGCCGGCAACCCGGACCCGATCACAGCCGGTTGGGCCAGCGGAACAGTCCAGCAGGTGACCGACTGGCAGAATGAGATCGACGGAGCCCGTGAAACCTATAACCTGTTCGCCAGCATGAACGCCGGGAGTTACCTGTCTTACAACGGCAGCGACGCCACCATGCGCACCGTCAATAACGATCCGACCATTTCCTGCCCGAACGCCAACTGGAACGGCGTCTCGACCAATTACTGCTCGAACGTCACCGGGGATGACACCGTGGCGCACGAATGGGGCCACGCCTACACCGAATACACCAATAACCTGGTATACGCCTGGCAATCCGGCGCCCTGAACGAATCCTATTCGGATATCTGGGGCGAGGTGGTCGACATGCTCAACGGCCGCGGCACGGATTCGCCCGTTGACTGTGCGCACCAACAGCACCTGTTCGATCTACTCGGGCTACCCGAGCGGCGTGAATTCCTACCGCTGGCTGTCCGGCGAGGATGACCCGGCCTTTGGCGGGGCCATCCGGGATATGTGGGCTCCGACCTGCTACGGCGATCCCGGCAAAGTCAGCGATAGCCAGTATTACTGCTCGGCCACGGACGGCGGCGGCGTGCATACCAACTCGGGCATACCCAACCATGCTTTCGCCTTGATGGTGGATGGCGGCACCTACAATGGACAGACGATTACCGGGCTCGGCTTGACCAAGGCCGCTCACATCGAGTGGAAGGCCCAGCAGATCCTGACCCCAACCAGCGACTTCAGCGACAACGCCGACGCCCTGGAAGCCGCCTGCAACGCCCTGGTGGGCATAAACCTGCCGGCTCTCAGTACCAGCACTACCAACGCTGGCCTGTCGGGCCAGTCCATCACCTCGGGCGACTGCGCCGAGGTCAGCAAGGCGATCGCGGCAGTTGAGTTCCGCAGCTCGCCCAGCCAGTGCAACTTTACCCCCATGCTGGACCCTAACACCCCGGCCGTGTGCGGCGGCGGCCCGGCTACAACCTTCTTCAACCAGGACTGGGAATCCGGTCTGGGCAGCTGGACGGTTGGGACCCACAACGTCGCCAAGCCGTCGACTTTCAGCTCAGCCGATTGGGCGGTGGTCGGCAGCCTGCCGGATGGGCGCCCGGGTTCGGCGGCTTTCGTCGAAGATTACCAGGGCGGCGACTGCTCGGTGGATGTCGAAGCCGGGGCGCTGAACCTGGACAGCCCGGTCATCACCATCCCGGCCGGGATGGATTATCCGGCCCTGAGCTTCGACCACTGGGTTTCGACCGAGCCCGGCTGGGACGGCGGCAACCTAAAAATTAAGGTCAACGGCAGCCCAACCTGGACTGTCGTGCCGGCCAGCGCCTATACCTTTAATCCTTACCCCGGCAATCTCAACTCGAGCGCAGCCGGCAGCGATAACCCGCTGGCGGGCCAGCCGGCCTTCACTGGTTCGGACGGCGGCACCATTTCCGGTAGCTGGGGCACCTCCCGGGTGGACCTGAGCGGGCTGGCCGGCCCCGGCGACACCGTCCAGCTGCGCTTCGACATGGGCGTGGATGGTTGCTCTGGCCTGATCGGCTGGTACGTCGACGACGTCCAGCTCTATTCCTGCAGCGCCACCCCGGTGCCCGGGATTTCGGTCAATCCGACCGGCCTGTCGAGCCAGCAGGCCGTCAATACGGTGGTCACGAAGACCCTGGCGATCAACAACAGCGGGGCTGCTGACCTGGACTGGAGCCTGGGCGAAGCTACAACCCTGCCCAGATCGGTCACGACTCAGACAGCCGATCCAGTGGCCCGCTCTCTGGGTTCTCCTACTGGCACCGGGACGGGGCTGGCCAAACCCAACCTCGATATCGTCCAGGACGGCAGTTTTGAGGCTGGCAGCCCGAACAGTTTCTGGAACGAGTCTTCGACCAATTTTGGCACCCCGCTGTGCGATCCTTCCTGCTCGTCCTCGGTGAGCGCTCGCACGGGTAACTGGTATGCCTGGTTCGGCGGGATTGCAGCCATCGAAGAGGGCCAGCTTTCCCAAATCGTGACCCTGCCTTCCGGCCAATCTCTCGACCTAAGTTTCTATCTATGGCAGCAGTCTTGCGACAGCGCTGCTGATTATTTGGAGGTCCAGGTGGATGGCACCCAGGTTTACAGGATCGATGGCAGCAGCTCGTTGTGCAACAGCACAGGTTATGTGCGCCAGCAGGTCAATCTGGATGCCTTCGCCGACGGCCAGGCTCATACGCTGATCTTCCATTCAAAGATTTTCGCCAACAATGCCGGTATCACGAACTTCATGATCGACGACGTTACCATCAGCGTCCCGGCTGCCTGCGACCGGCCCCAGGATCTGTCCTGGCTGAGCACGGACGTCATGACCGGCACCGTTTCGGCCCTGGGGAGCTACAATCTGACAGTGACTTTCAATTCCAATGGCCTGGCGGCCGGCCCACACCAGGGCAGCCTATGCTTCACCAGCAATGACCCGGCGACGCCGCTGTTGGAGGTGCCGGTCTCGCTGGATGTCAGCAGCGCGGCAGCCAACTACTGGCTATATTTACCACTCAATTTCAGGCCCTGATTTGGCTTGACCGGCAGCGGGATTAACTGGTCAGCAGATTATCGAAAAACAGACCACACGGCGGGTGAACCCGCCGTGTGGTCTGTTTTTCGTTATAATTACAAGTAAATCATGACAACTTTTCCCCTCGAACGAAAAATCCGGACGGGGCTGGTCTTTATCCGGTTCCTGAATGCCTACCTGCCGCTCCCGATTACCCGCTGGCTGTTAAACCAGAGCCTGCCAAGGGTGCGCCTGGACGCGGCTGTGACCCGCGCGGCAGTGTCCGCTCAGGGTGTGGCCTGCGAATGGCTCACCCCCCGGGATGGCCGGGCCGATCAAGTCCTGATGTACCTGCACGGGGGTGGTTTTGTTTACGGATTGACCCCGCAACACCTCCAACTGGGCGCATCGCTGGCTCAAAAGACCGGCATGCGGGTCTTGATGGTGGATTATCGCCTGGCGCCGGAATACCCCTTTCCCGCCGCCCTGGATGACTGTGTCGCTGTTTATCGCTGGTTGTTGGGACAGGGTATTGTTGCCCGGAAGATTGCTGTTGCCGGCGACTCAGCGGGTGGAAATTTAACCATCACGACGCTGATGAAGCTGCGCGACAGCGGCGATCCGCTGCCTGCCGCGGGCGTATGTCTCTCGCCGGTGGCCGACCTCAGCGATCGGGCTGAACCAGAGCCAGCGCGCAAAGATCCGCTCTTGCACCCGCGCGCGGTGCGTTTCTACAACCGGGCTTATGTCGCCGACAATGATCCTCATAATCCCCTGATCTCGCCGGTTTTCGGTCGGTGGCACGCTCTGCCGCCGCTGCTGGTGCACGCCGGCGAAGACGAGATGCTGCGCCCGGATGCGGTCCGGATCGAGGCACTGGCAAAAGCCGCCGGCGTTGAGGTGCGTTTGGAGATTTACCCGCGCATGTGGCACGTGTGGCAGATCTTTCCGGAGCTGCCGCAAACTGCTCAATCGCTGGACGACATTGCCGGGTTTATCCGAACCCATATCGGATTGGCCGTCCTTAAAACTTAGAAAGTAACTACCTTGACAATATCCCATAGAATAAGGTTAGCCCAAAATTCGGGGTCATTGTTTTAATGTGACATTGTCCAGTTACTCAGCTATGGCAGGAGTAAATGGCGAAATGGGTGTGCGTGATGGCGATATCCCCACCACGCACACCCATTTCGCCCATTACTTTGATTTCGGTTAAACATCCTGGGTTTTGGGCAGCCGCAGCAGTTGGACCATTGCCAGCAGGACCAGGACCAGGCTTGCCAGCCCCAGCCCGCCCACCAGGGCCAGGCTGCGCGGGTCCTGGCTTTCCAACCAGCTCTGCGGGGTGGCCTGGGTCGCCCAGGGAGCCCCGCTGGTGTGATTGGCCGTGTCTGCATTGGCGTTCGCGGTACCGTGGGCGCCTCCCGCCTGGCCGGCTCCACCAGCTTGCCCGGCCGCGCTGTCTGCTCCGGCGGCCTGACCCGTACTGGTCCCGCCGCTGGGCAGCTGCTGCTCGGTCACACCGGCTGCTGCCGGGCTCCCGGCAGCCTGCCACCATGGCCCCCGCGCCCGGCTGGGCTGGGCAACTTCAGGGGCGGTTGGCTCCCAGGAGCGAATGAAACCAACCACGGCTTGAATCTCGGCTGCACTGATCCGGTCGCCCCAGGCCGGCATCGAGGTGCCAGGGACGCCCAGGGTGACGATCTGTTCGATAGCGCCATCGCTGGTAGCCTCCAGGAAGCTTTTGACGTTCAGGGACGGGGCCCGCTGGGTGCCTTCTCCCTCGGCTCCGTGGCAGCCGATGCAGGTGGTTGCATAGATCTGTTCGCCCAGGGCCAGGCTTTCCATCGTGACCGGGATAGGCCGGTCGGGCTGGGGGATGGCCCCGGAAGGCACCTGGTCCCAGTTCTGGATCAGATGAATCACCGCCTCGATCTCCGCCTGGCTGAGGGCATTTTCCCAGGGGGCCATCAAAGTCCCCGAGACGCCGTAAACCACGGTGCGGGTCAGCTCATCGGCGGTTTGTTCGCGCACTAAGGGATCGTTGAGGGCAGGGGCCAGGCTGGTGCCCAGGCCGTCGGCTCCGTGGCAGGCCACACATTCCTGGGCGTACAGGCTGATCCCGGCTGCCAGGGTATCGCCGTCCGGCAGCAAGGCAACCTGGGCCAGGATTTCGGCATCGGCCTCAGCGCTGAATGGCACCATTGGTGCCAGGCCGAGATTGACCACTCGCTCCTGCACCTGGGTCCAATCCCCATACTGAATCAGGCTGACCAGCTCGCCGATCTGGTAGTCGCTCAGCGAGCCGCCGTCTTCCTGCGACCAGGCTGGCATGGCGGTATTGTACAGGCCGCGGGCGATGATCTTGGCCAGGCTGGTTGGGTCGGAGCTCGCCAGGGCGGCGCTGTCGAGAGGTGGGGTTGCGCCGAGGCCTTCGCCCGCCAGGCCGTGGCAGACCGCGCAATTTTCGGCGTACAGGCTCATGGCAGCGTTGATGTCGGTGGCCATTTGGGCCGCCTGGGCCTGTTCGAGCCGGACCGGTTCCTGCAGGGCATACATCAGCAAGGCGGTGGCGATCAGGGCAGTCGCCAGGAATCCCAGGCTGATCTCGATCACCCGGGGGGAAAGTGAAAAGCGCTTTTTCATGGGTACACCACCTGGGAGGGGTCAAACGCCTGCCGGCTGACCGGGGCGGCGGTATCGATCTTCACCTGGCCGTCTTCAATGACTACCTGGAACAAGTCCAGAGGCCGGGGGGCGGGCGGGCTGAGCAGCTCGCCCTGGGGATCGAACTCCGAGCTGTGACAGGGGCAGATGAAGGTGTTGGCGCTCTGATCCCAGGGGACCGAACAGCCCAAATGGGTGCAGCGCTGGTAAATCGCCAGGAAGCCCCCATCCTCCAGCCGGGAAAGGTAGGCCCGGGCGCTGGCGATGTGGGTCACCGATCCGGCTGGGAAATCATCCACAGCGCCGGCCGTGATCAGACCGCCAAATTCGCCCTCCGCCAGGCGGGGTTGGACGTAAGCCAGGCTCAATCCGCCGACCTCCAGGGCGACCAGGCCACCCAGGGCCGCCCAGGCGGTTTTGAGCGCATCCCGCCGGGTAATTTTAGATTTTTCTGCCCCTTCAACGGGTGCAGTCGATTTACGTGTTCGTTTCAACATCTCTGATCCTCCAGCAATAAAAGTAGATCTTTAGGCCCGGTTTAATGGCCGGCTATCCCGAGATCCCAGGGCCAAACCAGCGCCATGCCGGCCCCCCGGAAGAAGATGCCAATCAGGGTCAGGATCACCAGGGCAGTCAATAAGAAGATAAACAGGAATAAGATCCGTTCTTCGCGGTCCGCTTTGAAAGTTTTTTGAATGAAGGCGTCCAATCCCACCAGTCCCAGCAGCACCACCGCCAGGGGCACCAGGCCATTCGAAAGCAGGGTTGGCCAGCCGGGCAGCCATTCGGTCCACTTCAGCAGGTATTCATCGAGCAGGACCCAGGCCGGAACGCCGGTCAGCCCGAGACCGAGGGCCAGCAGGCTCAGCGAACGGCCACGCCGGGAGCGGAAGTAGACGCCCACGCTGGCCAGGTCGATATCGAAGAAAGGCAGCAGGAACAGGCCGCCCAAGGCCAGGACCGGGATCACCACGGCTGCGATCAAGGGATGAAAGTGCAGCAGCAGTTCCTGCAGGCCCAGGAAGTACCAGGGCGCTTTGGCCGGGTTGGGGCTGACGTTCGGGTTGGCGATGCCCTCCAGCGGGGCCGGGACCAGCATGGACCAGCCGATCAGCACGGTCAGGGCCACCACGGCAAAGACCAGCTCGCGCCGCACCAGGTGCGGGATGGTGGTGACCCGTTCGATTTTCGGCGGCTGGCTCTCGCCGGCGGCTTTCGGCTGGGTCAGTCCGCCGTCTTTGCGCACCCGCCAGAAATGCAGCGACATCAACATCACGATGCTGACCGGGATAAAGCTGATATGAAGGGAATAAAAATTGAGCAGGGTGGCGGCCCCGACTTCCGGACCGCCCAGCAGCAGGCGGCTGAGGCCCTGGCCCACCAGGGGGATATAACTGAGGATGCTGGTACCGACCGTGATGGCCCAAAAGGCGAGCTGGTCCCAGGGCAGCAGGTAGCCGGTGAAATTGGCGCCCAGCACCAGGAGCAGCATCAGGGCCCCTACGATCCAGTTGACAGCCCGTGGAGCGCGGTGCCCGCCGGTGAAAAACACCCGCAGCAGGTGCAGCCCGGCTGCCACCACCAGGAAATTAGCCGACCAGTGGTGAATATTACGCAGCAGATCACCGAACCAGGTGTTGGACCGCAGCGACAGAATATCCAGGTAAGCCTGGGGCGGGCTGGGGGTGTAATTCATTTCAAGGAAGATGCCGGTCAGGATCAGGGTCATCAGCAGCAGGGCCGACAGGCCGCCCAGCCCCCAGGTGTAGGTCCAGCGCAGGGTGCTGACCGGCACTTTGGTGGGATGCAGGTGCAGCACCAGGTTATCGACCACCATGCGCATCCGGCCGCGGTCATCGTTGGGCAGTTCGCCTGGCCCCAGGGCTTCCCAGATCCGGCCGAGCATATTTTCCTCGATAGGGTTCGTTTCGCTTTTTTCCATCTTGTTTCACCTCCAATAAGTTCGATCCAAATCGCGGCCCCATGAATAAGGCTCGTGAGGCGCCAGTTATCCATTTGTTATTGGTCAGTCCGTTTAGTGATTCTCTCACCTAAATTTATTGAATAGGGCGAAAAAGGAGTGCGTGGGGGCGTACGCCCCCACGCACTCCTTTTTCGCCAATCTTCCTCGCCGACTGTAGAAAAATACTTAGCGAGAAAATCATTTCGTTTGATCGTTCCAGTATAGAAGCCGAGCTTGAAGATGATGTGCAGAGGGTGTGAAGTTTTGATGAAGGTTTTCCTGGATGACAATGCCTGGCGGATGAATTCACATAAAAGGCGCAGGCTCTTCACAAGAATTTCACAAGTCTGTCCTAAACTGGGTTCAAGTACAACGGGCGATCTGGAAGCTCTTCCAGAGCCCAACAATTGAACAGCTACCCTTTATGGAACCAACATTACTTCGAAGGAGAACAGATCATGTTGAAAAGAATACTTATTGGCACACTGACGACTTTAGTTGTGACGGCGGTAGGAGCCTCGGCTTATAACACCACGATCAAACCGGCTATCGATGAGGCTGCGCCTCAAGTGGCGGTCGCTTCTGCGGATGCGACGGTAAACGAAGCTGCCCCAGCGGTTGGCGCAGCCAACCAGGTTGAAGGCGCGATCCAGTCTGCCGCAACCGTCCAGAACCGGGCTTCCGGCCAGGCCGCCGGCCTCGCCCAGGGTGGACCGGCCCTGCAATCCCAGCAGTGGCGCGGCGGCAGCAATGGCCCGGGCAGCCCAACTGCCAGCGGTGAACCCGTGGCGGCCGCCGGGGCCGGTTCGGGGATGGTTGGATCGCTGGGCGTGAACTCCGCCCAGGCCGGCGTAAGCGGGCAAGGCCGCGGCAATCGCTTCGGCGGCGGGGGCCAGGGTCGCCAGAGCCAGAGCGGCTCCGCCGATGGTTCGGCTGTGCCGGCGCCCCAGAATGGCTTCACCGAATGGATCAGCCTGGATGGTTCGGTCAGCCAGGTGGAATACCCAACCTTTGTCCTGACCACCACCGACGGGCAAACGATCCCGGCTTCGGTCGGCAACCTGAACTATGCTACGAACCTGGGGATCGATCTTAGCGACGGGGAGACCGTCAGCGTGATTGGATATTGGGATATCGATGGCACCTTTGCGATCGGTAGCCTGATGGCCGACGGCCAGACCTACAGCCTGCGGGACGACTACGGTCGTCCGCTATGGAGTGGGGCCGCCAGTCACTAAATTGGCTTGTGCCCGAGAATTGATCCAGCCCCGGACACAGGTCCGGGGCTGTTTCTTCGTTATAGAACGTCATTCCGGCACCAAGGCGCCAGGGAAAGGGGTCCGGCTTTTTCGTAGAGTCCCAAAGACCGTAAATTATTGGCAAAACGAAGTGTTATCGGGGGCCGACGGCCACCGATAACACTTCGTTTTGCCATACTTCAAAACCAGTTCTTTCGCCCCATAAAACGATTCCTATGGTGCCCTCCCACAGAGTTTCCTGGAGAGCCCGTAAAACTTTAATCGCATTGAATGAAAATTCCGTTTATACTGTAAAGTATCCGTATCCGTTCAACTGCAGGAAAGCTGTTCGCAGTTTTGTCTGCCAAAAGGAGCTGAGAAATGGATCGAACCCGATGGATCATTGCTTTTATTGCGACTGTACTGGTGGCGGTTGTGGCTCAGGCGACCATCCAGCATTACATCTACCTGCCGATCATCAAAGTGGACCCAACCCTGACCCCGACCATCACCCCCACTGTCACGGTCACACCGACCCCAACCAAAACCCTGACACCCACCCCGACCAAAACGCCTGGTACCGGCTTGCAAATCACCGATATCAATAATGGCAGCAGCAATGATGATCTACAAGACGAATACATCAAGATCAAGAATTATGGCAGCAGCTCGGTCAATATGAAGGGCTGGTTTATCAAAACGGAGACCGGCCTCCGTTACGATTTCCCGGATACCTACAAGCTGTCTGGCAATGCTACCGTTACCGTGTGGTCGAAAACCGGCACTGATAGTGGCAATACTTTATACTGGAACAGCGCCACGCCGGTCTGGAACAACGGCGGAGACTGCGCCTACCTGCGGGATAATTCGGACAACGACAATGTGCTGGTGGATGTCTATTGCTACCAAACCGCCGCGGATGGGACGATCTTGATCACCCGCGACGCTCCCTGATCCTTGCAACTGAAAACTAAATAGTGACAAAATGGATGCGGTGGGTGCATATGCACCCACCGCATCCATTTTGCTACATTTCGGCCGGCAGCTGGGCCAGGTAGCGGCCGGCCAGCCGGCCGCTGGTGATCGCCCAGCAAATGTGCAGCCCGTGGCTCCAGAAGATCTGGCCTGCCAGCCCGTTCTGGCCGACCGCATACAGCCCCGGAATGGGCTCGCCGTCCTCGTCCAGGGCCTGGAACTGCTGGTTGATGTCAACCCCGCCTTCGGTGGTGGTGAAATAGGCCTTGGCCGGACCCAAGAGCAGCCAGGGGCCTGACTGCAGCGGGGGACGGTCGAGTTCCGCGGCCTGGCGGTTATACTCCGCCAGAGCGGCTATCAGCCGGTCCGCCGGCAGGCCGCGCCGGGCGGCCAGGGCTTCCAGGCTGGGGGCTGCCGCGGCGACGTCCGGGCGCAGCTTGAGATAATCGGCTGCGTAGGCGTAGGCGATGCGCGGGGCGGTCGAGATGTAATGCGGCCAATGGCTGTAGCGCTCTGTCAGGCGCCGGTCGAGCAGGATGTAGCAGAGCTTGCCGGGCTGGTTGGCGATGGCGATCTCCCGGTCGGGCCAGACGCGCTCATCGCAAAATCGTTCACCCTGGGTGTTGATCAGGATGGCTCCATCCTCGAACAGGGCGTTCTCGGGGTGCTGCCAGGTGACCAGCAGGCGGCGGATCATGGCGTTCATCAGGAAGTCCGGCACCAGGGGCGCCAGTCCTCCCACCAGGCGCGCCAGCGGGCCGCGGGTGGGCAGCAGTTGCTGGAAAGGCTGCGCCTTGGGGGCGATGAAACGCAGCTCGGGCCCGTAGGTCACGTCCATGTTCACCAGCCGGGCGCCGGCGCGTTCGGCCAGCAGGTGGCCTTCGCCACCGGCGTGCGGGAAGATCCCTTCGATCGCTTTGTAGCGGTCGCCCTTGAAGCGGGCGATCAGGTCGGGCGCGTTGGCGTAATCCCCGGCCGCCAGCACCACCCCTTTGTGGGCGTGAAAACTGGCTATCTGGCCGTTCACCCGGGCCGAGACGCCGGCGATGCGCCCATTTTCCCGGATCAGGTCGACGACCGGGGCTTGGGTCAGCACCCGCCCACCCAGGCTCAGCAGGCGCACGTACAGGGTTTCGATGTAGATCTTGGCGCCCGGGACGACGTTGTGCATGCGCTCCACCCGGTTAGGGGGCTCCGGGTTCGGTCCCAGGAAATGCAGCCCCATGCCGGTCAGCCAGTCGAAGGTATCGGCGCTGTGGCTGAGAAAGAAACGGCGCATGGTTTCGTTGTTGCGGGCTTCGATATCGGGTGGGGCAAATTTTGCGGCATCCTCGGCGTGGGCTTCCAGGCTGTCCTGGATGCCGGCCTGACGCTGCAGGCTGGTGCGGTTGGCGGTGATCGAACCTACCGCAATGCCGGTAGCCCCGCCCAGGTCGGGCTGTTTCTCCAGAAGCAAGACCGAGGCGCCATGCTCGGCGGCGCTGACCGCGGCGGCCAGGCCGCTGCCGCCGCCGCCAACCACGATCACATCGTAGGTTTGATGTTCAGGGACAGGCTGGGTCGGGGTCGGATCGGTCATGGCTGCTCCTTGTTGGTTTTGGGATGTCTGGGAATACGGTTGTGGCTTATTAACCGAGTTTATCAGAAAACCAGACCGGTTGCGAATTGCATTTTGAGCGCTCATCGGGAATTCCTGTGGCGGTCAGGTTGGAGTTTACAAAAAGCTTTCAATTTCGTGAAATATTTCTCAAACCCGGGTAAAATGAAAAGGACCTTTCACTTAATGTTAGAACAAATGGCGAAATGGGTGTGCCCCGGGGGTGTACACCCCCGGGGCACACCCATTTCGCCGGTTTAACCATCGACTGAACGGGGAGGAAAGTCATGAAAACCAAGCTCGGATGTTTGCTCAGCCTGGTGTGCAGCGGCTTGCTGCTGGCCGGGTTTATTCTTTTCCTGGGTGAAGCCACACCGGGTAGTGCCGAGGCCGGAGTGTTCTTTGCTGCCCCGGGTGGGGGCGGGTCCAGCTGTTCCCAGGCCGACCCCTGCAGCCTGCAAACCGCTCGCTCCCTGGCGCAGGATGGGGATGCAATTTACCTGGCTGGCGGAAGCTATGACCAGCCTGACCCGGCCATGCCGCAAGCCCTGCTGGTGCTGACCCGCAGCGTCCAGATCCTGGGCGGCTGGGATGGGGCCGGATCCGGGGAGTTGGTCCGGGATCCGGTTGGCTATCCCAGCATCCTGGATGGCCTGTCTGCCAGGCGGGTGATCTCGATCACCGGGCCGAGCGCGCCGCGGTTGGATGGCTTAACGATTATGAATGGAGACGCCAGCGGGTTAGGCGGCGTGATGTTCGCCGGGGCCGACGGGGGTGGGGGCATCTGGAGCGTGGACGCTGCGCCGATCATCCAGAATAACATCATCGTCAGCAATACCGCCTCGCTGCTGGATGGGTTGCGGGTGATGGGCGGCGGGATCTATATCGAGACCAGCGTACAGCCAGCCTTGATCTTATCCAATACGATCCGCGCCAACCTGGCTGGCGGATCGGTCAACGCTACCCAGGGCGAAGGGGGCGGGATGTTCCTGATGGGGCCGGCCGAGGTCAAGGGTAACACCTTTGAGGGGAATAACGCCTGCACCTGCGCGAGCGGGAAAGGCGGCGGGTTCGAACTGGGCTGGACCCAGGATGTCGCCTCTATCCGGGATAATGTGTTCCACAACAACCTGGCCAAACAGGGCGGCGGGGTTTATCTGGTCTGGTCCACGGTCGATGTGAGCGACAATTTATTTGAGGGCAATCAGGCCGCCTCTGGGGGCGGCGGGCTGTACAGCTATTACGATGGCGGCTCTTTCATCGAGCGCAATACTTTCCTGGCCAATGACGGGCAGGCCGGGGGAGCAATTGAGGTGTACATCACCACCGCTGACCCTGTCGAGCTGGCCAACAATCTGCTCGTCGGCAATTCCGGCACTGTGGCTGGAGGGGTGTATGGGCACAGCGACTGGCATATCGCCGCCATGACAATGACCCACAACACCCTGGTCGATAACGAGATCGGGGTGCGAGCCTCTAATAACATGACCATTACCATGCAGAACAACCTGCTGGCCGATCACAGTACTGTTGCGGTCACCAGTTCATCCACCAGCGGCTACATCTTTCCGGACCATACCCTGTTCTGGAACAACGCCGAAGACGGCTTGCGGGGCACCAATTCAATCAACGCCGACCCCGGGTTCATCGACCCGAGCGGGCTGGATTACCACCTTGGCCTGCCATCGGCAGCCGTGGATGCCGGCCTGGAAACCGGATTGGATCAGGACCACGACGGACTGCCGCGCCCTTCCGGCCCTGCGCCTGATATCGGCGCTTTCGAACTGCAGTTCCAGTATATTTACCTGCCGGTGACCTTTTGGGAGCCCTGACCAGACGGGAGGGGTAATTTGCCCCTGCGAACCCAAAATTTTGCCTTTATCTTCTCCGTCCCATGTGCACCGAGGGAAATTTATAGGAGAAAGGTGAACGAACGGATACCACGGATAAGGCTCTCCAGGAAATTCTGTGGGAGGGTCCCAGATTTGGGGTTGTGAGCGTGCTTGAGCACGCTCACAACCTCAAATCTGGTGTACCACCACAGAATTTCCAAAGAACCACGGATAAGTGTTGTGGTACCGCCGCCGGCCAATCCAGCTTTCCTGGGCATAATCCTGGAGAAGAGATATTCGGAAAACAGCCCTGCGGCCTGCCGTCAGGAGTCTTGATTCAACCAGCGCAACATTGCCACCCGGTTCTCGGCAGGCAGCCCGTAAGCGACTTCGGACTGCAGCAGCTGCTTGAGGGCCGGGTTCAATTGGTTGGGGGGCAGGATTTCAAATCCAAGCCGGGCGTAAAAGGGCGCGTTCCAGGGGATGTGGCTGAGGGTGGTCAGGGTGATGGCGGCATACCCGGCCTGGCGGGCCCAATCACAGACCGTCTCGACCAGGGCCCGCCCCAACCCCTGGCGGCCGTGGCGCGGATCGACATCCAGCTCATCCAGATGGGCATTCCCGCCTACTTCACAGGCCAGGGCGAAGCCCACCGGATGGTCGCCATGATCGACCGCCACCCATAACAGGCTGGCCTTCTGGGCCTGCTCGAGGGCTGTGTAAGGCGTCAGGATGCGGGCAAACAGGGCCGCCAGGCCGTAGCCGTCGAAATTATCGGCGGCGTGTTTTTCAACCACTGGCAGCAGGGGCAGGTCGCTCGGTCGGGCCAGGCGGATGGCATAACCGGGCGGTAAAACCGGCTCACTGTTGGTCACGTCGGCCACCACAGGCTTTTGACTTTGTCGGCGACGATCTGGCCCAGTTTGGCGTGTTCTTCCGGTTCCAGGTGGATCCCATCCCGGTCGCTGGAGCGGATGTGGGGGGCCAGATCGAGGCATTCACAGCCGTACAGGTCGGCCACCTGCTGGAAAAAAGCCGCCAGCCTGGGGGCCTTCTGCTCGGCGCCGGTGAACATTTCCCTAAGGGCGGTCAAATTTCCCGGCAGGGCCGGTGAAAGCAGCAACACCCGGGGCGCGGTTCCGTTGCGGCCGGCGCCGCTTTGCTGGATCATGCCGACCAGCCGGCCGGCGCCGTTGGCGATGTCCTGGGCGGTGGCCGAAAAGCGCTGCTTGAGATCGTTCGTGCCCAGCAGGACGATCACCAGATCAAGAGGCGCCTGCGACCACAGGCAGGGGGTCAGGTAAGCGCTGCCATTGCGGTAAGGCTCGATCGGGTCGTCCCAAACTGTGGTCCGACCGGGCAGCCCTTCCACGAACACCTGGAATTCAACCCCGAGACGTTCCTGGAGCACACCGCTCCAGCGAACCTCGTCTGAATAGCGCTGTCCCAGGCCCTCTGGCTGGGAGCCAAACGTGTTTGAATCGCCATAGCACAGGATGCGGATTTTTTCCATAGAATTGTTCTTCCTTATTAAGGATGGATTTGTTTGGTGTGGCTGTATTATAACCATGGTTTCTTCACAATTCTACGGATTATCCTCGCCACAAACACCAATCAGCGAGCCTGGTCTATTTGAGAATTAATGTACAAATACCTATTGCCTTTTCACCTTTTCTATGCTAATATCCACCAGGATGATTGATCGAATGATCAGACGATTGTCAACCGAACAATCGCTTTAACAGGGCTTTACCAAGAAAGAGGAATCTGGTAAGTGAAGGGCGGCTTAGACGCCCTTCACTTACCACATACTTTCCTTTCAGGCTTTGTTGACGGAAAGTCCATCTACTTTGTTAAAGCCCTGGGCTTTCCACACAACGATCTTCCTTGTAAGGTGAACCCATCGAACATGCAGATCACGCGGCCCACACCTATCGTTGAGCAAGTCGATTCCCTATTGCGAGATCGCATTCGGGCGGAGTATTATCCGCCGGGTGGCCGCCTCCCCTCTGAAACAGATCTATCCGAAGAAATGGGCGTCAGCCGGGCAACCATCCGGACCGTTTTGGCCCGCATGGCCGTGGAAGGCCTGATCCTGCGCAAGCAGGGTGATGGGACCTACGTCAACCAGCATATCCGGGCGATCAACACCCATTCCGGGGGGATGTGGGATTTCGCCCGCCTGATCGCCAGCAGCGGCTTCGAACCGGCGATCCATCCGGTGGGCATGTCCATCCGGGCCGCCGATGCTCAGGAGGCAGACATCCTGGCAGTCGAGCCCGGTGACCAGTTGCTCTCGGTCATTCGGCTGTTTTACGCCGATGAAACGCCCGCCATCCTGGCGAAAAATGTGATCCCGCTGCACCTGTTGAAAGTGACGCCGGACCAGATCGATGGCCGGCTGCAAATTGGCGAATTGTTGACCCAATTCTGCCACCAGAAAATCGCCTATACCCTGACCGATATCAACTCGACGACCGCCCCTGCGGAGGCCGTCGAGTTGTTAAATGTGCCTGCTGGCAGTCCGTTACTGGTATTGCAGGTGACATTCTTCAATCGTAATAACCATCCCATCGTCCATGGCCGCAGTTTCTTCAACGACAGCCTGCTGCGGCTGCGGCTGGTACAGGCCTGGGGGTAAGCGGGTTACGGGCCGACCAGTCGTGCGTTGGGTCTCGAAGGAGGAGGTTCGGCAATACCATGCGACCGCGATTATCTAGCTTGTTTGACGCTTTTTTGCCGTTGATCGCCACGCTGATGGCGCTGCTGGTGGGAGCCGTCATGCTGCTGCTGCTCGGCGCCAATCCCATCCAGGGCTATGCCGCCCTGATCGAAGGCGCTTTTGGCAGCCCGAACGCGCTGGCGGACACTGCGGTCAAAGCCACGCCGCTCCTCCTGGTCGGCCTGGGTATCTGTATCGCTTTCCGCAGCGGCGTGATCAACATCGGGGGTGAAGGCCAGATGATTCTGGGTGGCCTGACGGCGACAGCCCTTGGCCTGGCTTTTCCGAACCTGCCCGGCGCCCTGTTCATTCCGCTGGCGCTGCTCTCCGGGTTTATCGCCGGCGGCGTCTGGGGCGGCATTCCCGGCTATTTAAAAGCCCGTTTCAATGTCAACGAAATCCTGAGTACGATCATGATGAACGCGATTGCGGTCCAGATCATGAACATGTTGCTGCGCGGCCCGATGATCGACACCGCTCAGAAAGGCGCAGCCCGCATCCCGCAAACCCCCCGGCTGCCGGTCGCTTACGATCTGCCCCGCCTGGTGCCAACCCGCCTGCATCTGGGCTTTTTGATCGCCCTGGTGCTGGCAGTTGGCGTGTATTTCTTCCTGTGGCGCACGACCACCGGTTATCGCATCCGGGCGGTCGGGCTGAACCCGCACGCCTCCCGCTATTCGGGCATCCAGGTCAACCGCTACGTGGTCCTCTCGCTGCTGTTGAGCGGCGCATTTTCCGGTCTGGCCGGAGCAGTCCAGGTGTATGGTGTGTCCCACTCGATGTTCACGGACGGCACCGCGGCCGGGTTCACCGGATCAGCCGGCTTCAATGGGATTGTGGCGGCCCTGTTTGGCCAGCTGCACCCGATCGGCACCATCCCGGCCTCGTTCCTGTTTGGGGCCCTGCTGGTGGGCGCGAACAAGCTGCAGCGGGTCACCCAGGTTCCCGGGGCCCTGATCACGGCCTTGAACGGCCTGGTGGTGGTCTTCGTGGTATCCAGTGAGATCTGGCGGCGGCGCAACGCCCGGCGGCGGGCGATCCAGAAAGTTGAAACAACCGCCCCTCAACCACCTGCAGAGCTGGCCGGCCAGCCAGGCTCCCAAGATTGAGGCAAGACAGGAGCAGCTATGATCAGTGATCTTTTTACCGCTTCCGTTATCATCGGCATCCTGTCGTCAGGCATCCGCCTGGCCACACCTTACCTGTACGCCGCTATCGGCGAGACCTTCGGACAGCGCTCGGGCGTGCTGAACCTGGGCGTGGACGGGATCATGTTGATGGGGGCCTTTTCCGGTTTTTACATCGTATTTCACACCGGCAATCTGTGGCTGGGGCTGCTGGTGGCGATGATCGTCGGCGGGCTGATGGGCCTGGCGATGGCCTTCATCAGCGTGACGCTGCAGGCCGAGCAGGGCATTTCGGGGATCGGCGTCTATTTGTTCGGCCTGGGGATGAGCGACTTGCTGTTCCAGAAGCTGGTCAACAATGTCCAGACAGTCCAGGGTTTTCGGGAAGTCCCGATCCCGCTGTTGAGCAAGATCCCGGTGTTGGGTGAAGTGTTCTTCAGCCATAACCTGCTGGTGTACGGCGCTTACCTGATGGTCCCGCTGGCCTGGTTCGTGATCAACAAAACCACCTTCGGTCTCAAGATCAAGGCGGTCGGCGAGAACCCGGCCGCGGCCAACTCGCTGGGCGTCAGCGTGGCCCGGGTGCGCTACATCACCGTGACCTTCGGCGGGATCATGTCCGGGATTGCCGGAGCTTCGCTGTCGATCGCTCTGCTGAACGTCTTTCAGCAGAACCTGACCAACGGCCTGGGTTTTATCGCCATTGCCCTGGTCTATTTCGGCGGCTGGCGGCCCTTCATGGTGCTGGCCGGCTCGCTGTTCTTCAGCCTGATTAACTCCCTGCAGGTCTGGGTCCAGGTCAAGAATATCCCGATCTCACCGGATGTGGCCGTGATGCTGCCGTACATCCTGACGATCGTTGTCCTGGTGCTGTCAGCCTCCCGGGTGCGCCCGCCCAGCGCGCTGTCCAAACCTTTCGAGCGGGCTGGTTGAGGTACGATTGGTTATTTTTAAGTGTCTTACGGATTGCCCACGCCCTCGTTGCAGCATCCGATGACAGAAAAGTCTATCTGAACTGCCTGGGCCGTCAGCTGGTTGTTCAGGTTTCCGGATAGGCGTAAATCCAAGGTTCAATTTAGGTTAGGAGGATAAGAGTATGAAATCAAGATTTGCTTTGGTTGTGGTGATGGTTCTGGCCTTCATCCTGAGTGCGTGCGGTGGAGCCACCAGCACACCCGCAACCACCACCGGGCCTTTCAAAGTAGCTGTGATCATGCCGAGCGCCATCAACGACCTGGCCTTCAGCCAGAGTATGTATGATGCGCTGACCCTGGTCCAGACCGAGATGGGCGGTAAGGATAAGTTCGATTTTGTGTACACTGACAATATGTTCGTGGTGGATGACGCCGCGGCCGCTATCCGTGACTACGCCAGCCAGGGTTACAACCTGATCATCGCTCACGGTTCCCAGTACGGCGCCTCCCTGCAGGAAATCGCCCCCGATTTCCCCAACACCAGCTTCGCCTGGGGCACCGCCGGTGATACCTTTGGCATGTCGAACGTGTACGCCTATGAGGCTTATTCCCAGGAAGGCGGCTACGTGAATGGTGTGGTCGCTGCCGCAATCTCCAAGTCCGGCATTATCGGCGTGGTCGGCCCGATCGAGGTCGGCGATGCCAAACTGTACGTGGATGGCTTCAAGGCCGGCGCTGAAGCCACCAAACCTGATATCCAGGTCAATGTCAACTACATCGGCTCCTTCAGCGATGTGGCCCTGGCCTCCGAAGCCGCCCAGACCCACGCTGAAGCCGGCGCGGACGTCATGACCGGTTCCGCCCAGATGGTCGTCGGCGCGGTCGGCGTGGCCAAAGAGCGCGGCATCGCCTGGTTCGGCACTCAGTCTAACCAGACCTCCCTGGCTCCCGAGGTCGTGGTCGCCAGCCAGGTCTATCACTGGGAAGTTGTCCTGCGGGACATCATCGCCAAGATCCAGGCCGGGACGCTCGGCGGGCAGGCGTACGCTATCTCGCTCGAGAACGACGGCGAGGTCGTGGAATTCAACGACCAATACCAACTGCCGGCCGACGTGAAAACTCTGGCTGAGAACACCATCCAGGGCATCAAAGACGGCAGCATCAAGACCGGCGTCGGCGGCCGGTAAGGTTTTCTCTGATTGCGAATGTTGTAGAAAAGATGTTTGTGTTCGGTTTGTGCGAATGTATCCGCACAAACCGAACACAAAATACACACTTTTTGGGTACCCGCTGACCCGGGCGCTTCGGGAAGGGACGGTCAGACAGCATGCAGGTCAATGAGACGTTCTTGGATACAGGGGAAAAGCGGATCAATCACATGGAGATGCGCGGCATCGTCAAGCGCTTCCCGGGTGTGTTGGCCAATGATCGTGTCAGTTTCGATGTGAAGGCCGGCGAGGTGCACGCCCTGCTGGGCGAGAACGGCGCCGGCAAGAGCACGCTGATGAAAATCCTGTATGGATTGTACCTGCCGGATGAGGGCGAAATCCTGTTTGACGGCCAGCCGGCCAATATCCACTCACCCCAGGATGCCATCCGGCTCGGGGTAGGGATGATCCATCAGCATTTTATGCTGGTCAATTCGCTGACCGTGGCGGAAAACGTGGCCCTTGGCCTGCCGTCGTCGCGCGGCATGCTGACTGACCTGGACCGGGTGGCAGAACAAATCCGCACGCTGTCCAGGTCTTATGGGCTGGAAGTTGACCCGGACGCGTCGATCTGGCAACTGTCGGTTGGCCAGCAGCAGCGGGTAGAAATCATCAAAGCCCTGTACCGTGGGGCTGCGCTGCTGATTTTAGATGAGCCGACTGCGGTGCTGACCCCCCAGGAAGTGGACGAATTCTTCGTCACCCTCAAGCATATGGCCGAAAACGGCCACGGGCTGATTTTTATCTCCCATAAGTTGCACGAAGTGATGGCTTTCACCGACCGGGTGACCGTTCTGCGAGATGGCCGCAACGTCGGGACGGTGCTGACCAAAGATACCAGCAAGCGCCAGCTGGCTGAGATGATGGTCGGGCGCGAGCTGAACTTCAATCCCGAGCGGCCGTATGTCGAGATTGGCAGATCCCGCCTGAAGATCGAAAACCTGAGCGCCCTCAGCGATCGAGGCACCCCCGCCCTGAGGGACGTTACCCTGGAAGTTTGGGCCGGGGAGATCGTCGGACTGGCCGGAGTCTCTGGCAACGGTCAGCCTGAACTGGCCGGGGTGATCGCCGGACTACGACCGGCCACCAGCGGGCAGGTCCTGCTGGATGGGGAAAACGTGGTGGGCAAATCGCCCAAGGAGATTATCGAGCTGGGCCTGGCCTACATCCCCGAGGAGCGCAACCGGGATGGCATGATCCGCGAATTCAGTGTGGCCGAAAACCTGATCATGCGCGATACTGACAAGCCGCCCTATTCCCGGCGCGGTTTCCTGGATTTCCGGGCCATCGCCAGCCGGGCGCTCGATCTGGTTAAGAGTTTCAACGTCAAGACCCCCACGATCGAGACGCCGATGAAGAACCTGTCTGGCGGCAACGCCCAGAAGGTGATCCTGGCACGCGAGCTTTCCCGCCAGCCGAGGGTGCTGGTGGCAGCCCAACCGACCCGCGGGGTCGATATCGGGGCAACCGAATATATTCACGCCCGAATCATCGAGCAGCGCAACGAAGGCACCGCCACCCTGCTGATCTCCGAGGATTTGGACGAGATCCTGGCTCTCTCGGACCGGATCGCAGTGATTTTCCAGGGCCAGATCATGGGGGTGCTCAACTGCGAAGAAGCCACCCCCGAAAAGCTCGGCCTGATGATGGCCGGGGAGCTGAGCGAGTCGGTGGCTTAACTTCATAACAAAACCGGATATAGCGTGCTTAACCCAGCAGGTCTTGTAGGGCTGCCAGGAAAAGGGTCACGTTCTCGGGGCGGGAGGTGTAGCCCATCAGGCCCACCCGCCAGACCTTGCCTTTCAATTCTCCCAATCCGCCGCCAATCTCGATATTGTATTCGTGCAGCAGCCGGGCGCGGATGTTGGCTTCGTCCACGCCTTCTGGAACCCGCACCGTGGTCAGGGAGGGCAGGCGGTGTTTTTCCGGTACGTGCAGGCTGAGCCCGAGCGCTTCCAGGCCCTGCCACAACCGGCGGGCATTGTCCATGTGGCGCTGCCAGCGGGCTTCCAGGCCCTCTTCGGCCACGACCCGCAGCCCTTCGTACAGCCCGTAATTGGCCGAAATTGGGGCAGTGTGGTGGTAGGTGCGCTCCTGGCCCCAGTATTTTTCCACCAGGCTCAGATCCAGGTACCAGTTGGCGACCCTGGTCTTGCGGTTGTGGAGGGCTTCGATGGCCCGTGGCCCGAAAGTCAGCGGCGCCAGGCCGGGCGGCACACTCAGGCACTTCTGGGTGCCGCTGTAGCAGGCGTCGATCCCGGTGGCATCCACCCGCACTGGCAGCCCGCCCAGGGAGGTGACCGCGTCGACCAGCAGCAATCCACCGGCGCTATGGACCACCCCGGCGATCTCATCCAGGGGCTGCCAGGCCCCGGTAGAGGTCTCGGCCTGGACGATCGCCACGACTTTGGCCGGCTGGCGCTCCAGGGCCGCCTGGATCTCAGCGGCGCTGAAGACCTCGCCCCACGGGCGGGTCAGGGTGGTCACCTGGGCGCCGTAGCGCCCGGCCATATCCGCCAGGCGCAGGCCGAAATAGCCATTGATGCAGATCAAAGCGTGGTCGCCGGGTTCGATCAGGTTAGCCACGGCCGCTTCCATACCGGCCGAGCCCGTGCCCGAGACCGGGATGGTGAGGCGGTTTTCGGTTTCGAACACGTAGCGCAGCAAGGCCTGGGTATGGTCCATGACTTTCAGAAAGTAGGGGTCCAGGTGGCCCACCAGGGGCATCGCCATGGCTTGCAGCACGCGCGGGTCCACCAGGCTGGGGCCGGGGCCCATCAATAAACGTGGCGGGGGATTGACGCCGGGATAAGTACCGGGCAAGTTATTCGACATAAGCATCTCCTTTATGGATGTGAACCGGAATAATTATACCGCCCGTCAATGGCTCTTCTGTGATCTAATTAAAACACCAAGACGCCAAGACGCGAAGAACGACCTTTAAACGCAAAGAAATCTAAGGAAGCAAAGTCAGCAAAGATTTATTATCAAAATCCTTTGATAACTTTGATCTCTTCGCTAACTTGGCGTTTAACTATCTCCCCCTTGGCGCCCTTCACGCCTTCGCGGTTCAAATAAAGAAAAAACCGCTAATTAAAATTGCCGGAAGCGTAGCGCAGCTCAATCGTTAGGTCCACAAGCCCGGTGTTGCGGATGGTCAACTCGTTGCAGTAACCGATCATGGACTGGCCGGTCGCGCCGCTGGCAAACAAGTCCGTGCGCCCGCCGCCCTGGGGGATCAACTGGCGGAATTCCAGGCCCTCGCCTGGGGCCGGGTTCGGCTGGCGGATGGCCCAGGTGAACGGCAGGATGCCGGAAGCGCAGCTGACCGGAGTACCGACCGGCCCGCTCCACAAGTCCATCACCTTGAAAGTGACCTGATCCCCGCTGGCGAGTTCCACCAGCTTGACGGTCTCGTCGAACAGGGGCGTGTTGTAGGTGTTATCGATCGGCGGTGCATGGGGCGGTTCCGGCGTGGCCGTGGGGCTCGCGGTGGCGGTGGGCGTGGCCGTGGCGGGCGGGGTCGCGGTGAAGGTCGGGGTGGCGGTAGGCGGTTGGCCGGGGTCTGGGTCGGTGTTATCCGGCAGGCCGTCGCCGTCCGTGTCGGGGTTGACCGGGCTGGTGCCCAGGGTGTTGACTTCCTGCCCGTCTGTAAGGGTGTCCCCATCCGAATCGATCGCGTTGGGGTTGGTGCCCCAGCGGATCTCGGCGCCATCCGGCAGGCCGTCGCCATCCGTATCCGGCTTGAGCGGATCGGTCCCGTTGGCCAGCTCCTGCTGGTCGCTGACGCCGTCGCCATCCGTGTCGGGATTCTTTGGATCGGTGCCCAGCTGGATCTCCTGGATGTCCGGCAGGCCGTCGTTATCTGTGTCGGCCTGTTGAATTTGGACGGCCACCGCAGTTTGCATGGCTACCTGGGTGGCTACTGCACTCTGGATCCGTTTGTTTTGCTGGTTGTAGAACAGCCCGGCGGCGCCTGCCAGCACGGCGCACAGCACCAGCAGAAGTGGCGGCAGCCACAGTGGGATCATGGCTTTACCGATCACCTCGCCCTGGGCCAGGGCGGCCTCGCCGGCGCTGGAGCGCAGCTCAGCCTGGATCGGGAAGCTCTGGCTGCCTCCGATCAAGCGCCGCCGGCGGGGGCGGGCGCTGAAGTCGACCGCCTCGCTCTGGCCCGGTTCTACCTTCACCTGCTGGTGGGCGAGTTTGAAGCTCAATTCATCGCCCCGGTCCTGCAGCCGGATCGAAAAATTCTCGGGGATATTGCCCTGGTTGGCGACCGCCAGGCGGGCGGTCTTGCCGGCCGCGATCTTCTGGGGCTGCAGGCTGGCGTTGAACTGGCTGTAAGGTCCCAACGTCAGAGTGAGGCCGGTCTCGGCCGATTCGCCAGGGGCATCCTGCGAGCTGACCCGAACCGTCAGTGGGTAGCGCCCGGCCCGGGCCTGTGGGCTGCGAGGCGGCTGGATCGGCAGGCTGAGCGCCTGGCGCGATCCGGGCATCAGGTGCACGGGCGGCGGCATCTTCGGCAGCCAGCCAGATGGCAGGCCGTCGATCTGGACCGTGAAATGATCGACAAACGGCGACTGGTTGATGAGCGCCAGGTTCAGGCTGATCGCCTGGCCCGGCTCAACGGTCAACTGGCTCTGTTCGATGGTCAGACCAACCCGGCCCTCGCCCTGACCCGCCTGGCCAGGGCCCGGAGCCGCCTGCGACATGGCCGCGCTGGCCGCCTGGGCAGCGGTCTGGTCGCCGGTTTGGGGCAGCAGCAGGCGCAAATAGCTGTCGCCGATCCGCAGGGTCTTTCCGGGCTCAAGCGCCTGGGGCACACCCGGCAGTAAGCGGATATCGTCCAAAAAGGTGCCGTTGGTGGCGTTTAGATCGGTCACCTGCCAGGCCTGGCCGGCCGGATCCAGGCGGGCGTGGTGGCGGGAAGCGCGCTCGTCGGCCAGTACCAGGTCGTTATCACTGGCGCGCCCGATCGTCAGGCCCTGCGGCGGCAAGAGCAGGCTGCGGGAGGTCTGGTTAGGGCTCAAAACCTGCAGGCGGGCCTGGCGCAGATCGCCCGGGACCGGGCCGAAATCATCCGCCAGGGAGGGGCCGCGCGGCGCCAGCGAGGCCTGCAACTGGGTCGCCAGCGAGACCGTCCCATCCGGGGCCTCGGCCGGCGGCGCCAGCTGGGTGGCACTGCCGTCTTCCAGCGGGATGGCCAGCAAGGCGTCCGCCAGCTGCCCGCCGTCCTGGTAGCGATCGTCGGGGTTCTTGGCGATGGCTTTCAAGATGGCCGTCTCCAGGGCCTGAGGCAGATTGGGGTTAAGCGAGCGTGGCGGCGGCGGGGGTTCCTGGGTGTGGTAGCGGATGGCTTCCGATAGGGAATGGATCGGGAAGGGCAGCCGCCCGACTGTGAGTTCGTATAGCAAAATACCGAGCGAATAGACATCCGAGCGGGCGTCGGTCTCCTGGCCAAGAGCCTGCTCGGGGGCCATGTAGCCCGGAGTGCCCAGCGAGGTGCCTTCCTGAGTGATCGGGATGCCCTCCACCAGTTTGGCCAGCCCCAGGTCGGTCAGCACCGGGCGGTAAGGCAGGCTGAGATTGGCCTGGCCGAGGGTAGGCTGCCCGGCTTCGGTCAATGGGCTGGATCGTTCCGGCTTGAGCATCACGTTGGCTGGTTTCAGGTCGCGGTGCAGGACGCCGTGCTTGTGGGCGTAATCTACAGCCTGGGCCAAAATGGCCATCATGGCCAGGGCCTCGTTGAGCGGCAGCCAGCGTCCCTGTTCTTTGAGCTGGTCGAGCAGCTTGCGCAGGTTATCGCCGGGGATGAACTCCATCACGATATAGAGCATCTCGCCGCTCTGGCCAAAGTCGTATACCTGGACGATGGAGGGGTGATCCAGGCGGGCTGCCGTGCGGGCCTCCTGGAGAAAGCGCTCCTGGAATCCTTTCTGGCGGGAGAGGTGCGGGTGCATGATCTTGATGGCGACATCCCGCTCCAGGGTCACGTCGTGGCCTTTTAAAACCGCCCCCATCCCGCCTTCCCCCAGCACGGCGGTTATCTTAAAACGACCAATGGTTTTCCCGATCAATTCTTGCATGCAGTGATGGTCCTCCTACTAAATTTCATAGAGCGGAGCGAAAAAGACGTGCGCAGGGGCGTACGTCCCTGCGCACGCCTTTTTCGCCCTTCATTCCCGCCGGCAGCCGTTGCTGGTTAAAAATCACCCAAAAATCCGCCAAACTCCCCTTCAGCCGAGGCAGAACTGGAATCTTCAGCCTGCTCTTCCTGATCCTCTTCACAAATGCCGGCATCCGGATTCAGGACCGCCTCTCCAGCGCTGCCGGTGCCGTGCCCGCAGGCGTCGTGCTTATCCTGCAGATCGCCGCGCAGCTCGGCCTGCTTGGCTTGCAGCTTGGATTGCAGCTCATCCGTGCTGTCGGCTACAATCGTGACGTCATCTGCGCTCAGGTTCTTGAGGAACTCCTCGGCCATATCGACGTGTTTGGTCTGTTCGTGGGCCCGCAGGGCGCCCATGAAGCGGTCCCACTCGGCCTGGGCGGCCGGGCAGGCCTGATCGTAGTCGGCCCATTTGGGTAGTTTGACCTGGGCATCGACCAGCTGCCATTGCACAGTGATCTTCTTACGGCCATCCTTGGTTTTGGTGATTTGAGCCCGGCCCTTGATGGTCAGATCGGCGGTGTATTCGGCCCCGAATCCGCCGAATTGTTTCAACTGGCTGGTTAGATCGTTGAGAGTCGCCCCGCTGACCTCATAGGGGATCTCTTTGGCGTGCTTGATCGCGCCCGGGCCCTTGCCGCCCGTGCCGCCTCCTTTGGTTTTAGCCTTTTTCTTTTCCCGCTGGATCGTGCCTTCCGAGCTTTGCAGTAAGCGACCGGCGGCCTGGTTGCCGCGCTCGCGCTGAGCCAAGAGCAGCCCGGCCTGGCGCAGCCCGGCCGCAGTGCTGTGGTCCGGCAACTGGCTGAGGGAGCGTTCTGACGCGCCGGAACCGCCTTGCCCCTGGCTGGGGCGCTTCGCTCGCCGGGTTGGTTTGCGCCGTTCTCGGCTGACTTGTTTTTTCGGCATGGGAACCTCGTAACTGGAAACCACTCACGTTCGGGAGCCCACCCGCAGCTTCAGTCTCAACGGGGACTGCCCTGGTCTGGTTATCGGTTTTCTGTTCCAAGTAAATTAACGAAACGGGGAGCTTGTTTTCCGGCATAGGCAAGCGCGCCGGCAGGATGGCTTCGTTGCGATGATTATACCGTATGCATAAATGAAACAGGCTGGCCGGGTGTGAGCCCAGCCAGCCTGTATTTGGTCAACCCCCGGCGCTTATGCGATCGCAAAAGCCTGAGCGCCAGGTAGGATTGCGAAGCTCAGCTTCATTTACTTTGGTTGAGCGGTACAGTAACTGTTGCCGTTGCGGAAGTTGAGTTTCCGCAGGCGTCCGTAACCATGTAGGTGATCGTGTAGATCCGGCCTGTTCCGGTGGCGGACCGCTCAGCGCGCAGCTGGAAGTGGTAGTCGTCGACGATCACGATGTCGTTGGCGGTATCGCCGTCGCCCAGGCCATCGTCTGGTTCATTGGAAGTGACCGAAACCAGCGTCACGGTTGGATTGGGGTCGAAATTATCACTGACAACCACTGTGGCAGTCACATCAACGTACTTGTGATTGGGTGGCCAGATCACATCCGGAGTAACGGAGACCTGATCGAAGGTCGGTGCGATTTCATCGCAAACGTCCAGCCCGACGATGACCGGGTCATGGTCGGAGGAGCGATAAGGATCTGGGGCGTACAGTGCGTCCTGAGCAGGTTGTTTGAAAGAAGTATCGTAATCGATCAGGTCCGGCTCATCGGCGTTGATGTGCCAGATCGTGACGCCCGTGACCTGATTGATCAAGTTGCTGTTCGCCAGAGCGTGATCCAGGTAGCCGATCTGTCCGTCGAATACGTAGGAGTAGGCCTCCTCACCCTTGAATTGCAGGATCGTATCGGTGTAATCGTCAGCAGTACCAGCCACGTCATCAGGGCCAGCCTTGATGGCGTCGATCGGATCTTCCTTATCGTAGGAGTTCAGGTCGCCGATGATCAGGAAGTCTGCGTCGCCGCTGCCGGTCGGATCGGTCGCCAGCCAGTCGACCAGCGCCTGGGCCGCCAGGGTGCGGGTGACGTTGCAGTTGCCGGCGCCGTCGCCGAGATCGGGATCGCCAACGTCGTCGCAGGCCGAACCTTTAGATTTGAGGTGGTTGACGGCCACGGTGAAGATGCCGTGAGTAGCGTTATTCTCAAAAGTCTGAGCCAGGACGGGCCGGTTGTAGTCATCCAGGAAGCGCGCATCGACGCTTGAGTCGAGTTTGGCGTAATTCCCAAGGGGTGTGACCGAAGCGGGCTTATAGATGAAGGCCTGCCGGATGGCATCGGTGCCGATCGCCCCGGTGGCGATGTAGTCATAGGTGCCGGCGCCTAATTCATCATTTAGCCCATTGACCAGGTCCTGCGTGGGATAGTCGCTGACGTTATTCTCGATCTCAATCAGGCCAACCACGTCGGCGTCCATGGTTGAGATGGCTGCCACGATCTTGGCGCGCTGGCGTGCAAATTCTTCGTCATTGTCGGCGCCGCGGCATTCCTGATCCTGATCAGGCCCGCAGATGAAAGCGCCGGTATCGATGGTTGTGAAGTAGTTCAACACGTTGAAGGAAGCTACTTTCAAGTTGCCGCCCACATCATCCGGTGCAGCCGTGCGGGGATTGGTGTCGGTGTAGGTCGCGCCCACAACCGGTTGGATGCGATACAGGCTATAACTGTAATCGATGACGCCGGTCACATTGGTGACGGTGCTGCCGCCGCGGAACAGGTTGTCCATTGTAAATTCAGACCCGTCCGGGTGGATGGCGGGATCGGGGTTCTGCGAGGTGCGGCCATCGTCCAGGGTGATCGAGTCCAGCAGGTAATCCTGTTCGGCTAAGGCTTCTTCAGGCGAACCGGGTTCGAACTCGGCGGTCGGGGTCAGGTGCCGCTCGGAGGTCAGCACGATCTCGCCGTAGCGATCGAAGTTGAAATATTCGGAAATGACCAGTGTCCTGCGGGAAGGTGACCAGCATGCCTTCGTAAGGCTCGTAGGTCATCCAGGCTGGTCAACCGGCAAAGATAATCCGTTGCCGCTACGCTGTAACCGCTGGCGCACAGCCAGACCTGGCGGCGCTGTCATCTCGGTCAGCCCGTAGTATTCGGAGACGTTAGCCGCGCACCCGCACGGCGTCCCCGACTGCACAGTCGTGTCGGCCGGGATCGTAGACGAACACGCCGTCCGATGTGGCCGGATCGGCGTCGCCGGTCGGGTCCTGGACATGGAAACCGTTCAGGTCGCCGTTATCAGCTGAGCCGTTGTTCTGGAAGACGCCGACCACGACGCCTTCGATGGCCACTTCGGTCCCTACCGATGTCGGGCTGGCGGCGCCGCTGCCCTGCACGTCGTAAATCGTGGGTGGCGGGATCGCCGCAGGCACTCGGGACGGGAGGCACGTGAGGCCTGATTCGGTGGCGCCGGGCGTGTTTTAGGCCTCGCCAAGGACTGATCGAGCCGGAGTATCCAGGGATACCGCCAGGTCGAAGTCGTTGCGGACCCAGTCGGAGGCGGACTCGGTGTCGAAGCCGTCCGGGATGCGGGAAGCGCCGCCGGGGGCGTAGCTGCTCACGCCGTCATAGTTCGGGCCAAGGGCCGGGCTGGCCATAGGTAACGTCGCCCGTGCCGCCGTCGTTGACCGCGACCGAATCGACGATCGCGTCCCAGGGGGTGCTGTCGAAGACGCCATCGTTGTCGGTGTCCAGGTCATCCCCAAACGCGCCGCTGAAATTCTTGACCAGCAGCAGCGATATGGTGCCGTTCTCGAGGCGCATTGGCAGGCAGGCTGGCCAGGTAGAAGCCATTCAGCATCGGTGGTGCCCAGGCTGATGACTTCATCAACCACACCGGCTCCGGTGCTGTCGCCTTCAACCTCCAGGACGGTGTAGGCGCTGTAGTCAGTATTGGGTTCTCCGAAGAATCTCAACATATTCAACGTCCGTGCCGGTAGTGCTGGCCGAGAATTCATTGATTTTGGGCTCGGGGGTGGCTGGCGTGCTGCCGCAGTTGGCGGTGTGGACCTAGTCCGTCAAAAGTGTCTGGGCGAAGAGACCCACTCGAGTCGAGGCGTCAAAGGCGTTCGTCGGGATTAGTATCGCCTGCGCAGACAATTCGGCTGCGTCGCAGGGTATTATCCGAGTGCCGCCCCGCCGGGCCATTCGCTGCCGGGATCCGAAACCCGACCTGGCCGATGACATCGACTGCAGCCGTCGCCATTGCGCAGCACCAGAGCTTCATCACCATTAAAGTTGCACGACCGCACTGGCTGTATGACCAGATGCGACCGTCTGGAGGGCCAGATCGGCATTCGCCGCTGGGCAAGCAACAGTCATACACTCTCCATCAGGCAAGGGTGCCGCTCAAGCCAACGTTGTCATTAGCAGCATGCCATTTCCGTTGTAGAATACAGGCTCCAGCGGTATAGGTCACTAGATCCACGGCAGGCCCCTGTGCCGTTATAGATCTCAACCGCTTTATTGAATAGCTCCCCTCAATATACTCAGAAATAAAAAGCTCTGATGTGGCGGCATTGACATGTTTTTGCGCCGGCACCAGAGCCAGAGTGAGCGATAGGATTAACAAGCATGCAAACAATTTATTCAATCGTTTCGACATTACACTTCTCCTCCTGGGAATTTGAAAGTAGGTTGGTTTGGGTTACCTGGGAAGACCATATAGGTTTTCTTATTGTAGAGCAAACTCAGGAAAAATACAAGCGATTTCGCGTAAAAAAGCCCCCGGTTTTTGCTAACGGATTGTTAACATACAATAAATTATGTGTTAACTGGCTATCGCTCAGCAAATGTTTCGTTAAGAGTATTGCAGCCTTTGTCCTTGAAAGTTCTTACACTCCCCCAGGTCGTGAGGATCAGGCAAAATAAGGCGCCAGTGCGGGCGAATACCCGCAATAGCGCCTTATTTCGTTATCTCATACCGGTCAGCTTTATCCGGTAAACTGGGGCAGCTTCGGCAGCGACTGCAGGTACATGTAGATTGCCTTCAATTCGTCATCCGTAAATAATTTGTAGGTCTCCCAGGGCATATGCTCGTTAAACTGGTGACCACCCGGATTGACACCGGTGCGGATGCTGTTAATAAAGTCTGCTTCTGTCCAAAAGCCGACTTCGCCGCCAGGGGTTAAATTGGGCGTGATCAGGTAAATGGTCGGGTCCGGGAATTCTGCGCCGGCCATTTCCTGGCCATGGCACTCGCGGCAGTCGTTTGTGCTGACCAGGTAGTTGCCATAGTCTGCGCTGACGCCGCGCTCGGGGGCTGTGACGTGAATTTCATGGCTGACTAAGGAGGCGGGCATTTTGGGGAACATGCCGGCGCCCATCAGGATCTTCGCAAGAGGCTTCATGTTCTTTTCCCGGGTGACATTATCGACTGGTGGAATGGTCTTAAGGTAGGCAATGATAGCGCCCAGGTCCTGGTCGCTTAACTGTGAAGTGGAGGTAACCGCCGGCATAAAGATCGGTTTGCCTTGCGGGTCGATCCCGTGGCGGATGGCGCGCACGTAATCTTCGTCCGAGGTGAATTCCTGGCCAATTCCACCTTCGCCCGAGGTCAGGTTGGCCGCGTCAAGGGTGCCCATCATCTTGTCTTCAAAAAACTCGCCGCCAGACAGATCTTTTCCGTGACAGGACTCGCACAGTGTCTCAGCGCGATGCTGACCGAAAGCCAGGCTGTCTGCATCCGTTGGGATAACGATATTGGATGGGGGAAAATCATAAGTCTTCGTGAGGCTGGCGTTTCCGATGAAATAAAGTGTAATTACAGCAATCAAGGCCAGGCCAACGAGTGCACCTAATACAATGCCGATCCATTTGGCAATTTTCTTCATCTCTACATTCCTTTACTCGATAAACCATAATAAATTAAGGCTCTTCCAGGCATACCGTGGGTACCATCCCAGTTCCCAGAGGCCCAAAAACAGGTGCTTCGCCGACCCTGGCGGACAACCCTCTGGAGTGCTAACTGAAATGCTGGCTGTTCGACCCGCATCGTGGGAGCGGCATTAGCCGAGAAAATATAGATACTTTAATGATGACTTCTCTATCTGAATTTCAATTACATTAGCCCCTCCTTGAGCATTGCCGGACCGGTGCCAGACTACTTGACGATCAAGGTGGCGGTCATGCCCTGTTCCAGGTGAGCCGGTGTACCGCAGATAACGGTATAGGTTCCTGCTTCGGCTGGGGCAGTGAACGTATCCGTCTTGGTCTCACCGCGCCCTGCTTCCATTTCCCAATATACTTTTTCCTCGTCATCTTCATCAAAAGGAAGGGTGACTTGCATACCTTTCTTGAGGATGACCCATTCGTGGTCCAATACACCCTCATTCTTCAATGTAAGTTCGACTTGCTCGCCCGCCGGGACTGTCCAGCTCATTGGGTCGAACATAAACTCGGTTGTCGTGACGGAAATCTTTTCAGGCCCGCCAGGACTACATCCAACCAGGAGGTTAACACTAAGAAGGATGAGAGAAAGAAAAACGTTTTTTCGAAACATGAGAATTCTCCGATCGATACAAGATGTTTAACTAAAGCAAGATTTGACCGACCCGACCAATCTTTGCTAAGTACAATTAATTGGCGAACGACTACTCAGAAAAGTAGCAAGTCATGGGTCACTTCTTGAAGGGTGTTCAGTTGTGAATTTGCAACCGCCCCATCTCTGCAAACACCCAGGGTACCACCCACTAATACCAATCATCCTGAGCAGGGGTAGATTAGGGTATGAAAAATCTTTCCCTCGTATTCAATTAATCTGTATGTATGGATTGTTAATTGCAGATAAATATTACCATATTTGTATAATTTAATGTGAATATTCATCCAGATTCAGGCAAAAGATGTGACAATTCACAACCCCAGTATCAAGCTAAATGAAATAAAACAGGATGGATGAGCCTGAACCCATCCATCCTGTTTGATAAACGCTGGCGCACGGCCAGTTTAATTCAGATCCCTCAGGTGCTGTGACCGCTGCCGCAGCTCGAGCTGGCAACCGTGGTTTGCGTGCGGCTGGCGCCTCCCAGCGCGGCAAAACTGGAGATCTTCTTGCGGATTAATTCGCTGCCACAGGCCGGGCAGTTCAGGTCGATCTCAGACTGGCTGAAACCGACCAGCTCTTCAAACTCTTCAAAACATTCTTCACAAATAAATTCATATATCGGCATAGTTTTATCCCTGGATCTCGGTCAATAAGGTTGGCAAAAAATGGTATGCAGGCGGATGAACTCCCGCCTGCATACCATTTTTGCAATAATAATCAATCGGCGGCGGCGGGCTCGGGAGCAGCTTCCGGCTGGCCCTGAACGGCCGGGTTGTGCTCGGCCATCTCTTCAGCCACTTCGGATTTGACGTGGTCCTCCCATGCCATTTCTTCCTGGACTTTTTCCCAGTACCACTTCTCATGGTGCGCCCGGGCATACCAGGCTGAGACTTTACCGCTGAACATGGAGAAGAAAGCTTCCTTTTCTTCCGGGAAGACTGCGCCCATGTATACGTGGACCATCAGGCCGGCTACAATCGAGAAGACCGACAGCCAGTGGATCGGCTGGGCGATTTGCTTCAGCCAGGGCGGGAAGATCCGGTTGAAGGTCATGATGATCCCGCTGGCCATGATGCCCACGGTGCCCAGGATCACCACGTAGCTGTACAACTTCTGCCCGGCGTTGTAGGCGTCCTGCGGGGGTAGCTCTTTATCCTTGAACATCCCCAGCATCTGCAGCGGCTTGATCTTGAGCCACTCGATATCGTCCTTGTCCAGCAGCATGCGGTGGGCGGCGTAGGGCACGAAATACTTGCGGAAACCCAGCAGGATGTTGAAGGTCAGCACGAAGACCCACAGCAGGCCGACCGTGTAGTGGAATTTGATCAGGTTGGCCGTGCCGCCGAACATATTGCGGAACAGCTCCTGCAGCCAGACGGGACTCAGCCCCAGGCGCGGCGAGGACAGGATCGCAAATCCGGTCGGCAGCAGCATCAGCCAGACGGCTACGTTGAACCAGTGGGTCAGGATGTTCGCCAGGTTGTGCTTCTTATACAGCTTGGTGCGCAGCCGGCGGCGTTCTTCCAGGGGTATATTTTTATATCCACTCATCATTTCACTCCTTCTTTTACACCAGCCCGATCGGAGGAAAATACACGGCCCATAAGGATGTACGGATCAACACTCATGCGATCACTCCTCGAATTCACTTTCACCTTCCAGCAGCTGCTTGGTGAAGTAAGTGGCCTGGACTGTGAAGGCAGCGCCGATGGCGGTGAAGATTGCCGGGACCAGCACGCTTCTTCCAGCCCTGTTCGGAGAAGGTATAGCGCGGGTCGCGCGGCATGATCGAGCTCGCCAGCACATCCCCGTTGATGTAGAAAATGTTCGGGTCGGTGTCGTGGCCGTCTTTTTCGTAATCCAGCTTCTGGACGGAGCGGGCGTTCTTCAAAGCGATCGAGACCTCCGAGCTGGGGTCGTTAAAATCGCCGAACATGCGCGCGCCGCCCACGCAGGTCGCCACGCAGGCCGGCTGCATGCCGACTTCCAGGCGCTGGATGCAGCCGGTGCACTTGTCGACCACGCCGCGGGCCTCGTCCAGGTAGCGGGCATCGTAAGGGCAGGCTTCCACGCAGTAGCCGCAGCCGATGCAGGCCTCCTGATCCACCAGCACCAGGCCGTTATCAGGGTCTTTGTAGGTGGCCCCGCTGACGCATACTTCGATGCAGGGCGGGTGCTCGCAGTGCATGCAGTTATAGGGTGCGAAGGTGCGTTCCAGGTTGGGAAATTCGCCCTGGACGCCCAGATCATGGACCCAGATGCGGGTGTGGTCCATAGGCACCTGATTTTCCACGCTGCAGGCCACCAGGCAGGCCCGGCAGTCGATGCAGCGGGAGAGATCAATCACAAATCCATATCGTTTCTTATCAGCCATGTGCTTGCCTCATCACGCCTTTTTAACCGTTACAAACGTCTGGCTCAGTGCCTGACCGCCGGAGATCGGGTCCACGTAAGTCACATGCAGTACGGAATCGCTGGCGCCGTCGCCGTAGGCCGTGCGCAGGCCTTTCGAGAGATGGCCGTAGCCGGGGGTCATGTAAACGCAGTCGGAGCGGATGGCCTGGGTGACTTCCAAGGGCACCTGGATGCTGCCAACCTCGCTGGTCACTTCCACCAGGTCCCAATCCTTCAGGCTCAAGGCGGCGGCCGCCTCCGGATGCATCCACAGGCGCGGGGCGTCCTCGTACTTGTGAAGCAGCTCGTTGTTCTGAGTGCCAAACTGGGTGTGCTGGCCGACCTTGCCGGTCAGCAGGTAGAACGCGCCCGGTTTGGGTTGGGGCGGCTCCTCCCAGACCGGCACCGGGTCGAAGTTGCCTTTCTGCAGAGTCTCGGAGAACAGTTCGATCTTGCCGCTGGGGGTGCCCCACTTTAACTCGCCGTCGTCTTCCCCGGCCGGGAGTTCGACGTAACCGCGGGTGCCAATCTCCTCCAGGGTATAACCCAAAGGTGCCAGCTCCTGGCGGATGTAATCCTGCTCGTCTTCATACTGGAAGAAATCGGCCAGGCCCAGGCGCTTACCCAGCTCTTTGTAGATCCACAAAGCGGAACGGCCGTCACCCTGGGGCTCGATCACCGGCTGGCGAATGAAGACCCGGTCTCCGACCGGCAGCAGGGGATCATAGCGCTCGAGGTAGGAGGCTTCGGGCAGGACCACATCGGCGAACCAGGCAGTATCGTTCAGGATGATATCCACCACGGCGATGAAATCCAGCTTGCCCATCGTTTCCAGGGTCTTGCCGCGGTCGGGCAGGGACAACACCGGGTTCTGGCGGGAGATGAACCAGCCGTGGGCGGCATAGGGATCTTCGGCCAGCATGGCGTCCCGCAGCTGCTGGAAGATGCCCAGCTTGAGCGGTACGAACGGGAATTTCCAGGGCACGCCGTCCAGCCGCAGGGCTGAAACCCGCGGGTAGGGCGGTTGGGGCGGTTTGCCGAGCCCGCCGCTGCCTTCACCGGCAGCCGGGAGCATGGCCGCGCCCCAGTTGCCCATCAGGGCGTTCAAAATGGTGATGGCCCGCTCGGTGGCGAAGGAATTGACGAAGTTAGAGGTCCGCCAGCCGTTGTGGGCCAGGGCCTGGGGGGCAGCGTCGCTGAATTCGCGGGCGATCCGCCGGATCACGTCGGCGTCAATGCCGGTAATCGGGGCGGCCCACTCGGGGGTGTAGTCCTTGACCGCCTCGGCGACCTGATCGAACCCGACGGTGTACTGCTGCACGAAGTTTTTGTCGTAGCGCTCCTCGCTGATGATCACCTGGATCATGGCCAGGTGAAAAGCCAGGTCTGTGCCTGGGCGTACCGGGCACCATTCGTGCGCTTTGGAGGCTGTCTTGGTGAAGCGTGGGTCCAGGTAAACCAGCTTAGCGCCGCGCGCGATGGCATCCATCAGGGCCGAGGTTTCGGAGGTGGAGATGGCTTCCGTCAGGTTGCGGCCGGTCAAAATGATGTATTTTAGATTGCTGTAGTCGCGGGCCGGTTCTTCCAGGCCATAAGTCATCAGGTTGGCGACGATCATCGCATTGAAGCACAGGCTGCGCTGGGTGCCGTAATTGGGCGAGCCGAAACCGTTCAGCAGATTTTCAAACTGCACCTGGGAAAGATTGTGGGTGGAGGAGAAGACCATCGCCTCAGGACCGTACTGTTCCTTGATTTTTTGCATGTTATTGGCGACGATGTCCAGAGCTTCCTCCCAGGATGCCTGGCGGAATTTACCTTCGCCGCGCTTGCCCACCCGCACCAGCGGCGTGAGCACCCGATCAGGGTCATAGGTGTTCATCAGACCGGATTGGCCGCGAGCGCACAGCCTTCCCTGTGAATGGGGATGCTCGGGATTGCCCTCCAGTTTGACGACCCGTCCCTCCACAACCTTAGCCCGCACGCCGCAGCGCCAGACGCACATCTCGCACATCGTGGGGATATAGCCGTCGCCATCCGGGTCCAGGTTATACTGGCGGGCAGCCTCGGCCACCCGGGGCGGGATGAAACGCCCGGCAGCCAGGGCGCCGGCTGCAGCGCCGCCCAGCTTCAGGAATTCTCGTCGAGAAAGGTCAATTTCTGTCATAAATTTTGGCCTCGATAAAGTGTACAGAGACGGGCGAAGTTGTCTGCCGGCAGGCACAGGTTCGCTGGCAGACCTGCTTCGCCGCAGATTAAAATTCTTTCTTGCGGAACAGGCCTGCCCGGTCGATCAAATAGAACAGGAAAATGGAGAGCAGCCCGAAGAAGACCACGGTCAGGTATGGATTTAGGTTCCACAATTCGGGAATGACCACATTGCCGTAATTGGCAATCGCGGAAATCTTGGGAAAGACCTGCTGATAGGTCAAACCGTAGATGATTGCGCCTGTAAAGAAACCCAACAAACCGGGGATCAAATAGTCCAGCTTACCTTCACCGCTACCAGCGGCGCAGGTGCCCGGTCAGAAACCGGACAGGGACATCCCGACCCCGAAGATCAACCCGCCGACCAGGTTACCGGCAACATAGGTGGCTGGCACGTTGGGGAAGGTGATCAGCCCCAGGCCGCGCAGCACGTACAGGCCGCTCATTGAGACAATCAGGGCGGTCATCATAAACTTGAGCACCGCCAGGTCGGTCAAGCGGAAGACGTTGACGATCTTGCTGTAGCGGGTCAGCCCGGCTTTATTCAGGGAAAAGCCGAAAAACACACCCAGGAATAAGGCAATGACGTAATTCATGGTTTAGTACCTCTTTCCGTAAACAACCAGGGCGGTGATGATGCCGGAGGCGAACATGGCGGCGATGAACAGGAAAGCCGCCGGCGCCAGAAGCATCCCACCGGAGATCGCCAGGCCGCTGGTGCAGCCGCCGGCGATGCCGGCGCCATACTCCAGGATGATCGCTCCGATGAAGGCGATCGCCCAGCGTTTGGCAGTGGAGTTGCCGAAGATCTTGACCCACTGCGGGTCTGAAATCTTCCGAAATTTCAATGTCCGGCTGCTGAGGGCGCCCAGCATACCGCCGAAAAAGACGCCGATCAGCAGAACCACCCCCCAGGTAATCCCAGGCGGCATAATGAAATTGAAATACAGGTTGTTGAACAGATCCGGAGCGACCGCCTGGCCAGCCAGGCCGGCCAGGTTTTCAAAAGCCCCGGAGGCCCCCAGCAGGCTATCGCTCAGCCAGACGGCCAGAACGCCGACGACCCCGAGCAAAATGCCAGCTGCATAGGGCGACCACAACTCTTTGCGAAATTGTTTGACGAGCCAGTCCATAGGGTTTCCCTTCTGTATAAGTTTAGATTTCCAGATAAGAATTACTCAATCGCCGGCGTTGGACAGGGCCAGCAGCAGGGCGCGGGTATCCCGGTCCATGCTGCGTACCCGGCTGATCAACTGCGGGTCCAGGCGGGACAGGCTGAGCAGCAGCTCGTTGGCCTCGTCTGGATTTTCGAGCAGGCGTTTCAGGGCGGCCAAACCGATAGGGTTGAGCTTCGCCAGGAATGGCAGCATGGCGGCGACCTCGTCAGAATACCCGGGCACTTTTACCACGGCAGGCGCTTCTGCCTGGCTTCCCTTGCTCCCGGCGGAGGGGATGGCCGGCAGGCCGCGCAATTTGCGCTCGTTGAAGAACACGAAGGTCCCGCCACCGACTGCTGTCAGAACGATCAGCACCCACAGGATAACATTGCCCCAGTTGATCGGGCGTTCGCCCAGGACAGTTTCATCATAGCGCTGGTTGTAATCGATCACGTTGGCGTTACCGCCGCTGTCCACCACCAGGCCGGGAGCGGAAGAGGCTGTAGAGGCGCTGCTGCCGGTATCGCCGGTGGTCGTCCCGGTATCACCGCTGCTGCCCGAACCGCCGGTGGTCGTTCCGCTACTCCCGCTGCTGCCCGAACTGCTGCCACCGGAGCTGTCCCCACCGGTCCCAATTTCGACGCCCAGGGCAGTGGCGTAAACCTGGGCCCGCTCCATCAAGTCGCTGGGATGGCAGGACTGGCAGGCAGACTTCACATCCGAGAGTGGATCAACCATGCCCTCATGAGCGGTAGCTTCGTCCGGGCTCTGGGGGTTGCCGGCATGGCAGATGTAGCAGAAATCGCCGAATGCATGACTCTCATGCCAGCCGTTGCCGTCGTTGTTCACAGGATCCTTCCCCTGAACCTCGTGGCAGTTCTTGCAGGACGAAGCCTGCGACCCGCACTGGGCGTTGGCATCCTGAGCCGGCCAAAATGCCAGCAAGCCGGCAACCAGCAGCACACCCAGAGCGATCAGCAAAACAGGAAAAGATTTTCGAAATGGCATTCAATCCTCCGGAAGGGATTAATTTTTGCAACGATCCTGGCAGGGGCACATTGAAGCGCTGGTCCTAATTTCAGGTTGTCTGTTTGAATGTGATCCGGTCAAAGCAGTTGCAAGATTTCCTTACACACGGTCTGTTCATCGAGTGAGGCTCGAAACAAGTCTGGTGGGGGACACCTCTAAAAAGTTTATTCTGCGTCCAGGTCGATCAGGCTGGCGCGATATGCGATCCGGTCGCGCAGCACCGATCGCAAAGTGTCCAGGGCTTCGATCAGGCGCAGATCCTGCAGAGAATATTCAATCGCCGGCCCGACCCGAACCGCCCGCACCAGGCCCCGCTCGCGCAGCAGCTTCAAGTGGCGGGAGGCGCCTGGCTGGCTGATGCCGACCAGCTCGGCCAGCTCGGAAACGTTATGAGGATGTTCCGAGAGGGCGTATAGCAGCAAAATCCGGCTGGGATCGGCCAGGGCCGAACACAGATCGGCGTGCATTTCGGTCACTTCTTGAGAGAGGCTTTGGGAGTCCATTGATTTTTGATTACCTTCTACGTTGGTATTGGTGAAGCTGTTAAGGAAGGTCAGGCTCAGGGTGGTTGGGCGTTTGCCCGCTGATATTTCCGACCAACTACCGTTCTGGTATGTATGCACATACATGCATACATGGAATTATGTATAGTTTAACTCTGTGCTTTTTATCACGAAAGTGCCGCCTGTCACAAGCGGCATGTGACAGATGTCACATATCTGTGACACTTAATCCGGGGTAAGATTAGCATAAATGAAAGCCCGAAATTAGTGGCCGGATCATAATCTGTGCTTATAATTAATTGCTCTCGTGTCTTTATGGACTTCTGGTGGTGAACCTCCAGAGTTTTGTGAACCTGGTTGAGGGAGCCAGGGATCGTCATGCTGAATCTGAACGATCTTTTCGTATTTATCACCGCAGCCGAATGTAAGAGTTTCAGTGAAGCCGGGCGGCAGTTGCATCTGTCCCAACCGGCGATCAGCCAGACGATCGAAAAGCTTGAAAAGGAATTCGATACCCGTTTGTTTTTACGCCAGGGAAGGCGGGTACGCCTGTCGGAAAGCGGCCAGGTCCTGCTGCCGATGGCGCGCGAATTACTGGCCCATGCCAACCGTTTGGAGGAGTCAATGGCTGCGTTGAGCGGCGAGACGATTGGTGAGATCGTGGTTGGCTGCTCGACTACCGCCGGCAAATATCTGCTGCCCGGCCTGATCGCGGGTTTCCGTAAGGATTTCCCCCTGGTGCGCGTTGACATCCAGATTTCCGGCCGGGAGGAGACCCTGCAGCGCCTGCACGCCGGACAGATCGCCCTGGCGATTTCCAGCCGGGAAAGCGAGCATCGCGAGCTGGAATGCTGCGAATTTTTTGAAGACGAAGTCATTCTGATCGCCTCTGCCGGGCATCCCTGGGCTGTCTGTCGGGAAGTCTCCCCATTGGATCTGTTGGAGACCGGCTTGATTCTGCGGGAGGAGGCTTCGGGTACCCGCCAGGTGCTTTTCGAGGGTTTGCGCGGTGCTGGCATTTCACCGGATCGGCTCAACATTGTCATGGTCCTGGGCAACGCAGAAACCCTCGTTATGGCGGTGGAAGAAGGTCTTGGGGTGGCGTTCGTCTCGCGATTATCGGCGGCCCGCAGCTTGGAATTGGGCCGCGTGGTCGAGATCAAAGTGAACGGATTAGACTTGTATCACAAGATCTTCCTGTTGCGCAACCGCCGCTTCCCCCAGACCCGGGCCCAGACCATTTTCTGGCAGTTCATCCTTCAAAAACAACCTGGCGTTCGAGTCCCTCCACGCCCGGTTGAAAGGCAGGAACGCATTCGAGAAGTGTAGATGTGTGGTTTTTTTTGGGGGCGGCATTGGCCGCCCAAACAGAAAACCACCCATCCCTTCTAACCTGTTCGAATGCTTTGAAAGGCAGCCGGCGTGACAGTCACGAGCATTTCTTACATATTTTTCTTTTACGGCCTGGCCTTCTTCAGTATGGGCCTGGCGGTTATGCTCGAGTTCAGCAAATGCTCGGATACCCGCCTGCGGCATGCCCTGCGGCCGCTGGCCGTGTTCGGATTTCTGCACGCCATTCATGAGTGGCTGGAAATGTTCGAGCTGCTCCAGATCTTGCCAGGCTTTTATTCGGCCTTCTATATCTGGGCCGCGATTCGCCTGGGGATTCTGGCCTTCTCGTTCCTGTCGTTGGCAGCTTTCGGCTCGTCCCTGCTGGCAGCTACGGAGACCAGCCGGCGCTACAGCCTGCTGGTGCCCACCACCCTGGCTGCTATCTGGGCGTTTGGCTTGATGTTCATGCGCAGCCATTACAATATGTTCGACCTGGTGAACGTCTCGGACGTGTGGACGCGCTACACTCTGGCCGTGCCTGGCGCGGTTTTCGCCTGCGCCGGGCTGGTCAACCAGCAGCGCATCTTCCGCATGGGCGGGATGGCCCAATTTGGGCGGGACAGCCTGTGGGCTGCAGTGGCCTTCATCTGGTATGGCGTCATCGGGCAGACTTTCACGCGCTACAGCCCCCTGCCGCCCTCCAATTTCATCAACCAGGATCTGTTTTTGCAGGTATTCGGTTTCCCGGTCCAACTGTTGCGAGCGATTATGGCTATCCTGGCAGCTTTTTTCGTGATGCGCTTTTTACGCTCGTTTGAGGTTGAGATCGACGCCCAGATCCGCGGCCTGCAGCGGGCCCGGGTGGAAGAAGCCGAGCGCCGCGAAGCGTTGCGCGGCGACCTGCTGCGGCGGGTGGTGGCGGCTCAGGAGGCGGAACGCCAGCGAGTGGCGCGTGAACTGCACGACGAGACTGGCCAGGCCTTGACGGCCATCGGGTTGGGCCTGCGGGGAGTTTCGACGGCCATCAACCAGGATACCGATAAAGCCGCTTCCAACCTGCGCCAGCTGGAAAGCCTGGTGACTCACTCTCTGACCGAGCTTCAACGCCTGATCTCAGACTTGCGGCCCTCCCACCTGGATGACCTCGGCCTGAGTGCGGCGCTGCGCTGGTATATTAATGAGGTCAAGAGCCGTACAAAGCTTGAAATCAGATTTGAGGAGGTGGGCGCTCCCCGCACCCTGCCGTCCGAGACGCGCACCGCACTTTTCCGGGTGGTGCAGGAGGCCCTCACCAATGTGGTCAAACATGCCCAAGCCCGCCACGCGGTGGTGAACCTGATCTTCCGCCAGGAGGATGTAATCGTCCAGATCGAGGACGACGGGCGTGGATTCAACCCACTGACCTTGGCGCAGGCTGAACGTTCTTCCTGGGGGCTGGAAGGCATGCGCGAGCGGGCCACTTTATTGGGCGGCAAAGCAGAAATTTGGTCGAATCCGGGCTATGGCACCCGGGTTCAGGTGACGATACCCTACGCGGTACCGGTGGAGGCAATCGATGAAAACGCGCTTATTACTCGTGGATGATCACGCCGTGGTCCGGATGGGCCTGCGAATGCTGTTGGAGAACGAGGTTGATTTTGAACTGGTGGGCGAGGCCGAATCGGCCAGCGAGGCCATCAATCTGACCGGTAAGCTGGATCCCGATGTGGTCCTGATGGATATCGGCCTGCCGGATATGTCCGGGATCGATGCTGCCCGGGAGATCAAGCGCCTGTGGCCGCGCATCGCGGTGGTGGCGCTGACCATCCACGAAGACGAGGAGTATTTCTTCAAAATGCTGGAGGTCGGAGCCAGCGGCTATGTCCCCAAGCGGGCTGCTCCGGAAGAGCTGATCAGCGCCATCCGGACGGCGGCCTCCGGCGAAGTTTATCTCTATCCATCCCTGGCCAAGCTGCTGGTGCGCGACTATCTGTCCCAGCCCCAGCCGGAGCGCGGTGGGCAGGGTCTGGACGATCTGACGCCGCGCGAGCAGGAGGTGCTGACCCATCTGGCCGAGGGGGAGAGCAACTCGGAGATTGGGGATGTCCTCGGTATCAGTCCTAAGACAGTCGCCCGTCACCGGGAGAACATTATGAACAAGCTCAACCTGCACACCCGTTCCGAGCTGGTGAAGTACGCGATCCGCAAGGGGATCATTCAAGCTTAGCGAAAAGGGAGCAGCTATATAAAGGAAGCCCGGTATGGGCGCTAGCAGCGCCCATACCGGGCTTCCTTTTGTTTTGTGGGGATTGGCCGGCTAGATCGGTGAAGCTCGGTTACCAGCTCCGCTAGCCGGCGAAGTCCATATCAACCGGCTCGATAAACCCTTGGGGTAGGCCCCACTTTCCATCTCCATAACCGCCCTGGCGTTTTCCCAACAGCACCGCGCCATTCTTTTCAATGATGACAACGACGCCCGGGAGTGGGTTTCGAAATTGGATGAACCCGCAATGGGCACATGCCGTCGTTCTTTGCCTGCCCTGAACGCTCGTCCCAGTTTGGTTCCACAGATCGGGCAAAATTTGAAATCACCTGCCTGTGGTTGTTTGATTCCCAGCCTCGGTGAAGAATACCTGTTTGATCTGCACGGTGGTCGCCTCCTCAGGTCCAGGATATTCGGTTGACCAGATTTTACCGTGGTTCCGATGAAATAGGCACAAATTCCAGGCATTGGTTGAGCAGGCACAAAGATTAAAAAGATCACGGCGCAACAACGTGTCAGAGTGAAATCCCCGCGATTTGTTCGATAAATTGGGTTGATATACCCAAAATAACTAAAGAATGTTGCGAAAATGAACCCAATAGTCGTGGTATATCGTGGGTGAAATGTTTCACAATCTGGGTTATTTACAGCAGGTGGGCGCCCCAGTTTGTTTGGGAAATATTTCACATATAAAAGCCGCCTTATGGGATGCTTCCAGTAGAAAATAAATCGGGTAAGTGTCGAATTTACTTTCGCGGGTGTAAACCCTATACTTGGATTAAAGAAAGATTAGGAAACACTCAGCGATGCATCGGAACGGAAGCATCAAGCCAACGAACAAGCCAAGGATTTGTGGAGGTGCACAATGGAAGCCGCTTTTTTTGTAAGCATTTTTTTAATCGCCCGCTTGCTGGTGCCGGTCTCGGTGCTGTTGCTGGTTGGGACGCTGTTGACGAAAAAACGGTCGGACCTGTATTAAGGAGCATCGTATGGAAGGCCTGACAGCTTTTTTTTGGATGATTTTAGGGCTGGCGGTCCGCTTTGGGCTTCCAGTTGCTTTGACTATCCTGGTGATGGTTGGCTTGCGCAAGCTGGATGAAACCTGGCAATCATCGGCTGGAGCGCCGAGGCTGGCCATGGCGCGGGTCAAAGTTGAGAACAGTGGTTGCTGGAAGACCAAAGGCTGCTCGGAAGAGATGCGATCACAATGCGAGGCGTACAACTGCAAAGATATGCCTTGCTGGCAGGTTTTTCGCGACGATCGTGGCTATTTGAAATCGACCTGCCTCGGTTGCGAGGTGTTCAAATCTGCACCAGAGCCGGCCTGATGAATAAATGATCAGGGTAGGATGTTCGAGTTCAAGCCATTATTGAGAAACAAAGCAAAAGGGAGACTGCTTCAATGAAAAAATTCTTCAAACGTCTACTGGTTGGGTTGATTTTTGCAATACCGCTGATGATTGTGACTTATGCGATCGGCCTGGCCTCGGATCAGGTCCAGGATGTGCCCACCGATCCGGACTGCGCCTCCTGCCATGCGGCTTTTGTGGAGGCCTGGGGCGACAGTCTGCACGGGCATGCTACCACGGACCCAGTATTTAATGACAGTTGGACCGAGCAGGGACAACCGCCTGAATGCCTGGAATGCCATACCACCGGCTATGATCCGGAGACGGGCGCCTATCAGGCTGAAGGCATCACCTGCGAAGCCTGCCACAGCCCATATACCGCCGAGCACCCCCTGGCGCCGATGCCGATGGACCGCTCGGCTGAACTGTGCGGCAAATGCCATAGCGAAACCCATTTCGAATGGCAGGTCAGCCAGCACCGTGAAGAGGGCGTCGACTGCGTCGCCTGCCACGACCCGCACAAAACCGGGCTGAAGATGGAATCTGAGCAGATGTTGTGCTCTTCCTGCCACCGCTCGCGGGCTTCGAATTACGCTCACACCGCCCACAGCAAGCAGGGCTTGAGCTGCACCGATTGCCACCTGAGCCAGATCAACGAATCGCCGATTGAAGGCCATTCCAAGCAAGATCACTCCTTCTTCGTCAGCCTGGAGACCTGCAACTCGTGCCACGTGTACCAGATGCACGACCCCGAGACGGTCCATATGGACAACCCGACCCCTGAACCGGTCGACACGATCTCTTCCGTCCAGACCGAGACCGTCCAATCCGATCCGGTACCGGTCAGCCCAATTGGCTTCACCGCCATGTCCGGCTTGATCGGCGTCGCATTCGGTGTGGTGATTGCCCCCTGGCTCGAAAAATGGCAGAGCGGCAAGAAATCCAAATAAGGCCACCAGATAACGTTGGGAGTAGAACAAAATGACTGATCAGACTGATCAAAAGATAAGCCGAAGTGATTTCTTGAAAACCGCCGCCGTCGGCGCGGCCGTAGTCGGCGGGCTGCGGGTGGTCAAGCTGGCCGGGGCCTCCGGTCCGGTGGGCGAAAGCGAACACAGCTGGGCCATGGTGATCGACCAACAGCGCTGCACAGGCTGCGGTTACTGCACCAAAGCCTGCCAGGCCCACAACGACTGCCCGCCCGAGATCGCCTGGAACCGGGTGATCGAAGCCGGCAAGGTTGGGGATCGCAAAGTGTTCATCTCGCGGCCCTGCATGCACTGCGACCACGCCCCGTGTGCCGAAGTCTGCCCGGTCAAAGCCAGCTACAAGCGGGCTGACGGCCTGGTGGTCATGGATTACGACCGCTGTATCGGCTGCCGCTACTGTGAAGTGGCCTGTCCTTACCTGGCCCGGGCTTTCAACTGGGAGAAGTTTGAAGGCGACAACCCGGCCGTGCCCACCTGGGGCCAGCCTGAAATCCCTCGCCGCCCGAAGGGCGTGGTGGAGAAATGCTCCTTCTGCATCCACCGGATTGATCGCGGCCTGGCCAACGGAATGACACCCGGCGTGGACCAGGATGCCACCCCGGCCTGCGTGGTGGCCTGCCCGGTCGGCGCCCGCACCTTTGGCGACCTGAACGACCCCGAGTCGCCGGTCAGCAAGATCCTGGCCAAAAACACCCACTACCGGCTGCGCGAAGATCTCGGCACTGAACCCCGGGTTTACTACCTGCCGGCTCGGGAGGAGGCGTACAATGAAGGCTAACCGCTTGAAGTTGAACCAGATTCACATCACGCCCTTCATGATCTGGATCGGCGCGCTGGGGCTGATTATCGCTGCCGGGGCAGCCGCCGGGGTGATCATCTTCACCAAGGGGCTGGTGGTCACCAACCTGACTGACCTGGTTCCCTGGGGCCTGTGGATCACGATCGACCTGTCTTCGATTGCCATGAGCGCCGGCGCTTTCCTGCTGTGCGCGGCGGTATATCTGCTGGGCCTGAAGCGGTTCCAGCCGGTGGCCCGCACGGCGACTTTCATCGGCCTGATCGGTTACAGTATGGCCGTCCTGACCCTGATGCTGGACATCGGCCGCCCGGATCGCTTCTGGCATGCCCTGGTCTTCTGGAACCCGCATTCCGTGTTGTGGGAAGTGACCATGTGCGTGACCCTGTACCTGACCGTCCTGGCGTTGGAATCTGCACCGATTATCGGTGGAGCTGACTGGTTCAAAGCCCGCTGGCCCGAGGTCTCGGCCAAGCTGGAACACGTTCACCACTACGCCCCATACCTGGCTCTGATCGGGCTGGGGCTGTCCATGCTGCACCAGTCTTCGCTGGGCGCCACGTATGGCGTGCTCAAAGCCCGCCCGATCTGGTATCGCCCGGACCTGTCGGTGCTCTTCATGGCTTCTGCGATGGCCGGCGGGCCGGCTCTCACCAGCCTGGCGACCATGTTATCTGCCCGCCTGTCGCCTTCGATTAAGGTGGACGATGAGCTGATGCAGCAGTTGGCCAAGTTCGTCGGTTGGGTGCTGGTGGGCTACCTGTACTTCCGCTTCTGGGACGCCTTCGCCATGACCTACACCTATGCGCCCGGCAAGACCGAGGGGCTGCGCCTGATCACCAAGGGCACCCTGTCCTTCAACTTCTGGGTCGGGGAGATCCTGCTGGGTGCGGTCGTGCCGATCATCCTGCTGCAGGTCGAGCGTTTCCGCAAGAACGTCAACCTGCGGATGCTGGCGATGCTGCTGGTAGTGGGCGGCGTGGTAGCTTACCGCTGGGATACCAACCTGGCGGGCCAGCTGGTCCAGTTGACCTATTTAGCTCAGGATATCACCGCCCGCTATACCACCTACTTCCCGTCCCTGATCGAAATCCTGGCGGGGGCAGGCGTGGTGGCCTACGGCCTGGCGGCCTTCAGCCTGGGCGTCAAGTTTTTGAATGTGGTCCACCACCCCAATGCAGAAGAAGCTGAGAAGGTGGAGACAGCCGGCCCCGTGATGGCTCCGGCGGATTAAAAGTCAATATCTTGTCAATAATCGGGGGGAAGGGGGGAGATAAAAATCGGGCGGAATTAATTTTCCGCCCGATTTTTTGTATTGGTACAGGGAATGCCTGCCAGGTCTTTGGCGAGAAAGAGAAAATGTGGTTTGTGGGGAGCGGCTTAGCCGCTCAACACAAACCACATAGTTTTCTTTCAGGCTTTGTTGGCAGAAAGACGATCGACTTTGGTAAAGCCGTTCCGTGTCTGCCTTGAGACCGATAGGGTCAGGGATCAGTTTTCCGGCGCTCCGTTTGCAATCCAATCGGAAATGATCTGGATCTCGTCCGGGGTCAGCTGGCCGGGATGGTTGCCCTCCAGCTGTTTTTCGATCAGCAGGCTGGCGTTGGGATCGCCCGGCAGGATCACCTCGCCCGAGGTGCCGCCCTGCATCGTCCCGGCGTAAGTCGCCAGGTCGAGCCCGCCCAATGGGGCGCCGCTGTCGTTGTGGCAGGAAGTGCATTTTTGGGCGAAGATGGCGTCGATCCCAGCTTCCCAGGTTTGCGGGCCGCCCCCGGTTTCACTGGTGGGCAAGGGGGTCGGGCTGGGCAGTGGGGTTGGCAGCGGTGTGGGGGTTAGCGGGACGAACACGACCTCGGTTTCGGCCGGCACGACCGTGGCGATAGCGGTCTGTTCGAAAGAGACAAACCAGACGATCCCCAGGGTCAGGACGGCTGCGATGACGCTGTAGGTCGGCCAGAACTTGCGCGACCGTTTGCGGATCATCTCAGGGTCTTCTTCCCGACCGGAAATACCGGCCTTGATATCGGCCAGCTCCAGGGGGTGCTCGTCCAGCATCGCTTCTTCGCTGAGATAGCCGTTATACATACTTCTATTGAATGTTTTGATCAGCACGCCGTAAAGGTGCCAGATGATGATCGCCAGTACGGCCAGCAAGGCTTCGCCGCCATGGGCGGCTTTGGCGGCCGGAATGATCTGGCCGGGGAAAATGCGGGCCGCAAACACCGGATTCCACATCATAAAACCGGTCAGGGCCATGATCACCGTACCCCAGACCACCGCCCAGTATTCCAGCTTCTCTTCGAAGGTGTAACGGCCCTGCTGCGGCCGGTTTTTATTGAAACCCAGGTTGTACAGCAGCGAATTCCAGGCGTTGCGAACGTCATCCAGGGTGGGCAGCATGGTCATGCGCTTACGCTGGACGTACAGCCGGTAGCCGACGGCCCCAACGTGGTAGACAACCACCAGCATCATGATGGTGGCGGCGACCCGGTGGATAATGCGGGTGGTTTCAATCCCGCCCAGCATAGCGATCAGGCTGATGGATACCGGCGAGCTGGCGTATTTTTGAACCAGGCCAGTCAGTCCCAGGGTGGTGAAGCTGGCCATGAACACCCAGTGTTCGATCCGTTTGACAAGCGAGAAACGTAAGTAATATTTTTCTTCTTCGTGCCCGCTCCTGCGGACAATTTTTTCGCGTGGTTTAAGCATGGACGTGCTCCTTGCGGCGGTTGATCAGGCGCCGGATGATATCAGTAATTACGAATAAAGTCATGCCGCCGAGCAGCGTTGGGATAAAGATCTTGTAAAACAGGTTGACGTAATACACCGCCGGATAATGTTGCGGGCTGGGCTCGTAGTGGCTCAGCCAGGAGGCCGGGAAATTGGTGGTTGCATCCGGGTGGCACTTTCGGCAGGTGGTGAGCAAGTTTTCCTTGATCACGGTGCTTTGCGGATCATTCGTCCCCCGGATGTCATGGACACCATGACAGTCGATGCAGACCGGCTTATTGGTTTGCTGGTCCGGGGCCAGCGTCTCGAACATCTGGACGGTTGTGCCATGGAAATCCGTCAGGTAAGAGTTCAGCACGTTGGTGCTCAAGCCGTATTTGGCCATCAACTCCGGATCGGTGTGGCATTTCGCACAAATCTGGGGTGAGAACAGCCGGAAAGGCGAGTTGGACGGCCCTTCGACATTGTGGACGCCGTGGCAGTCGATGCAGGTCGGCACATCCTGGTTGCCCTCCAGCAAAGCGGCCCCGTGCACGCTCTCCGCATAGGCATTGTAGATCGTTGAGTGGCAGCGCTCGCAGGTCTTGGGGATAAAGGTGCGATCCACCGTCGGGTCCTGCACGTTATGGGCGCCGTGGCAGTCGGTGCAGACTGCGGCCTCGATGTTGCCTTCTTCCAGTGCCTTGGCGTGCACGCTGTCCTGGGCTGCCTGGTACTTATCGTCGTGGCAGCGCCCGCAAGCCGGGTAGAGCTCGATCGAAACTTCTCTGCGGGTTTGGGCCTCCAGCTTGGGATGGGGATATTCACGGATATCGGTGTGGCACTGCACACAGGCGTATCCCTTTTCCCCGTGGACTGAATGGGCGTAAACATCATTGTCGACGGTCAGGTACAGGAACTCGCCGGAGGGCAGGGTCAAAAGCTGATCGGGTTGGCCGTGACAAGACAGACAGTACTCATTGGCCACGCCTTGCCCATCCGGTCCGGCCGCAGGAAGATTCCCGGGCTTGGCCGTGGCCGTTTGGGTGGCAATCGCCAGCGCCCCCAAGGCGATGACAGCCAGGATGATGATAACTGGGAGCAGTTTTTTGATCAAAATTAAAACCTCCAACAAACAGAAACGAGATACCGATCCAAATCCGATAACAAATACCTGTTATGACCGAATGATTCTGGCACAGGCCCCGTCTCTGCGGTAGTGATAAATGTCACATCCTTACACAGCACGTTTGGCCTTTTTCATTTTCCTGGCCGGTTACAGCGCCTGCAGCGGTGATCGGGCCAATCCGGAAAAGGCCAAACGTGTAATCTGCGTTTTTGCGTTCTTGGAGAAATTCTGTGCCGGAGTCCCAGATTTGGGGGTGTAAGCATACGTCAGCACGCTCACATCTCCAAATCTGGTGTACCCACCTGGAAATTTCTCAAAGATCGCGCCTTTACTTCAGGGCGCAGCCGTGGGCGCGTGGTAATCCGCGGCTGCCTGAAGCAGTTCTTCGTCGGTTTTCTCACTGGCGATGCCGCTGCCGTGGCAGTGGCGGCAGGCCGTATTGAGGCTGATTTGCGGCACCAGGCTGCCGTCTTCATTGACCTGGCTGATCCTGGTGGGATCGATCGCCATGCGGTGGCTGGGCAAATCCCCGGAGTAGCGCTCGGGTGCGGCCCAGGCGCTGGCGATCAGGTTCGGCATGTGGCACTGCACGCAGTCAATCTGCAGATTGGTGTGAGACTCATTGTTCTGAACGGCCGCCTGCTGGTAGTGGCAGTCCTGGCAGGCTTTTTGGATTGGGTCTTCCTGCTCTTCCAGGTGCTGGACGACGCCGCTGTGCGGATCGTGGCAGAGCACACAGTCGATCACGGCATGTTTGCCGCTGGGCAGATGGCCGTAGCTGTCCTGGTGAGAAATCAGGCCATCGACAACTTCGAGCGTGGATAGATCCTCCGGCTGGTGGCAGGATTGGCAGGCTTCGGCGTCGCGGTCGATTCGCAGGACTACCTTTTGGGGGTTCTGAATGTGCAGGCTGCCGGGGCCATGACATTCCTCGCATTGCACGCCCGGGGCGGCCCAACTACCCACGATCCCGGGCAGATCTTCCTGGCTGCCCTGTGGGTTGTAGCCGGTCGTGTGGCAGGAGCCGCAATCGTAAGGCAGGTTTTCTTCTCCGGCGTGATAGGAGACGAAACCGGCCGACTTGAGCAGCGAGCGGTTCGCATAGTTATATTGATTCTGGTAGTTGCTGTCGCCGCTGGCGCCGGGGGCGTCGGTGATGAGGTAGCCTTCCTTGTCCAGGAAAAGCGCTTTGAGGTTGTAGCCGCCCACCACATAGGAGATGTCGTCCCAGGTGTAGCCCTGGGGCGGATCCTGCAGGTCCCGGAAGGGATAATCCGGCGGCTGCCCGTCGGTAACGGCAGTCAGCTGCCAGGGATGGCCGGATTTCATGAAGACATCGTAGATCTCCGTGTGGCAGCCGCCACAGGTGGCCGAACCGACAAATTCGGCGGCCAATGGCCCGGCAGGGCCGGCAGGCCCGGCGGGGCCAACCGGTCCGGTGGGGCCCTGGGGACCCTCAGGTCCAGCCGGTCCGGCAGGGCCGACCGGTCCCTCCTGGCCGGCTGGGCCAGCGCAGGCAGCCAGCAGCACTGCGCTCACCAAAATGAGGCCAATCACCCACAGGGATCGTTTTCGCATCGTTCACTCTCCAATCACTTCGTACCCGCCCGAAAATTACCGGTCGCTGGTGGATTTTCGGATGCACTCTGGGTGGTATTTTGTAAAAACAACTTAGTACCCCATTTCACGATGGGGTAAATGCAGTAGGTATTTTACCCCAAATTAGAATCAAATAAAAACCAAATTAGCCCAGTTCTGGATGAAATTTGGAAGACAAAGCGAGAATATTGGTTGGAGAGCGCTCCCTTGTACCATTAAAAAACATACTAAATTGGATAAAATAAGGTTAATATGACGGTCTGGAGGCGGACGATCAGCCCGGGGCAGGTTTATCCTGAAGCCTTTTTCATCCAGCACTCATCCGGGTTAATTTACAACCCATAACAAAAAAAACTAGCTCGGTTGATGAGAATGCCGGAAAACAGATCGAGGGCCGGCATTTGCCGGCCCTCGATCTGTTTTCCGAATCTTGTCCGATCAGGCCTGATCGGCGTATTTCCACCAGAGGTAAGTCGCCAGTATGCCCGCCAGGCAGGTAATGGCTACGATCCAGTAGCTGGCGGAGGGCAGCTCTCCGGGGCTCTGGGCGAACAAACCGGGCGCGGCCCAGGGGAAATAATCCCCCCAGCCAGCGATGGCGACCACATTGGACAGGATCAGGGTCAGCACCGCCAGGCCCAGTGGCAGCAGGTAGCCCCGGCCCAGGCTGGCAAACAGGGCGAAGGGCAGGGCGACCGCGATCACCATCCCGGCGGTCAGCAACACGATCAGGCTGCCGTTCAGGAGGGAATGGACCGAACTCCCGGGCAGATGGACCAGCGCCCCGGTCAGCAGGGTAGCCAGCAGGATCAAGACCGCAAGGACGCCTGACCAGGCGGCCGCCACGATGAACTTGGCCAGTAAAATACTGCCCCGGCGGACCGGTACGGCCAGCAGGTCCTTCAGGGTCCCATCGCTGAATTCGCGCCCAAATATCCAGCTGACGATGAAGATGAACAAGAATAAGCCGGCGGCCGCGATCAACTGCCCGGTCAGGGCGATGTAAGCCGGCCAATCCATGGTCCCGAAGGCCAGCAAGTCGGCTTTGGCGCTGACCAGCCCGAGCTGTTTGGAGAGCTCCGGGTTTCTGGCTACGAAGATCAGGAAAGCGAAGCCGAGCGGCAGAAAAAGCGCGCTGAGCCCGGTCCAGTAGGGGATTTTGGAGCGCAGGGCCTTGCGATATTCGATCCAGATCATGTCCTTAAGCGCGTTCATGGCCGTTCAATCCTTCCAAGCCGATCAATCGCAAAAAATAAGCTTCCAGGTCCTCTTCTTCGACCACCAGGCGGGTCGGCGCGGCGCCGGCCTGCACCAGCATCCGGTTTATCTCGTCCGGGCGTTCGATCGCCTGGCTCGAATGCAGTTCGAGCGTGCCATTGGCCCGGAGTTCGACCGGTTGTCCGGCTGCCGATAAAGCCAGCCGGGCGATTTCCGGATGGCGGGTTTGCAGCTGCAGGCTTCGGCGGCGGTTGGCTTCCAGTTCAGCCACGCTCAATTCCTGCACCAGACGCCCCTGATGGATGATCCCGATGCGCTGGGCCAGCCGGGCGACTTCCGCCAGGATGTGGCTCGACATAAAAATGGTCACGCCGTGTTCGCGGGACAGCTCGAGCAGCAGGTTGCGGATGTCGACGATCCCGGCGGGGTCCAGCCCGTTGGCCGGCTCATCGAGCAACAGGAGCTTTGGACTGTGCAGCAGGGCTTTGGCCAGGCCCAACCGCTGGGCGTTCCCATGGGAAAGTTGGCTGGCGCGCCGGTTGGTGTACGGGCCTAAATCCAGGCGTTCGATCATCCGGTCGATGGCTGGCCGGGGCGTGCCGGGGTGCAGCCGGCGGGCCACTTCCAGGTTTTCCAGCACCGTCAGCTCGGGGTAGCTGTGCGGGATTTCCACCATGTAGCCAACGTCCTGCCAGGGATGGCTTTCTCCAGGCCGGACGCGGGTCTGCAGCACCTCGGCATAACCGCTGGTCGGCCGGATCATGCCGAGCAGCATGCGGATGGTGGTGGTTTTACCGGCGCCGTTCAACCCCAGGAAGGCATAGATCTCCCCGGATCGCACCTGTAAAGACAGGTTTTCCACGGCCCGCAGCGAGCCGTAGTTTTTTCCCAACGCGTGGGTTGCGATGATTGTGTTCATTGTGTTTTACCAATAACAGCTCGCGTCACTGGACTTCGCCGGTCGTGACGCCATCCGGGCGGTGGGTCGGCTGCAAACGCAGTTCAACTTCGCCCAGGCAATAGGCGGCGATCAACTCCAACAGCAGATCGAGGTTGCCGCCGGTTTGAGACCAGCCGAAATTCTCCCGGTCCAGAAAACCCGGCACAAGCGGGTAGATCAGGCTGGCGATCTCATCCGCGCCGGCCTGGATGGGGATGCCCGCGGCCCGGCAGTGCTCGATCAGACTGGTAAAGAACTCCCGGTCGCTGGCCAGGTGCTGGTGTAGTTTCTCTTCCGGGATCTTGCGAAACAGCGCTTCGTAATCGCTGCCGGACGTGATTTGCAGCAGCGGGATGGCTTCGAACATTTCGAAGGCCTTTTTAAGCACCGCATACAGTCGCGCCCGGGCGGATGGGCCGGGCAGTTCGACGGCGGCCAGGATTTCCAGGCGCACGCGCCGCTCGGCAGCCTCGATCACATCCATGAACAGGGCTTCTTTCAATTCGTAAAAACCGTAAAACGCCCCTTTGGAGATTCCGGCGGCTTTGGCGAGATCTTCCACGTTGGTCTTTTTCAGGCCGTACTGGGAAAACTGCCGGTAGCCTTGCTCCAACAGCCGTTCGGCGATGATTTTTTTCTCGTGCTCTGAAAAGGCTTTGGGCATGTCCTCATCCTGTGTCTATATGACCAGATTATTTATATAGTCACTGCCAGTATACCAGCTTTAACCTGACTGCGCAATGGTTTACCGACATTCTCCTCCCCTTCCGGCGCCGAAGGCGCCAGGGGCGGGGGTGGGCTTGTTGATGCCAATTCAGGCCGAAAATTAAATTCGGGATGAGTCCTGTCGGGTCTTTGTGAAACTCTGTGGGACACCACCCCAGTAATTCCCATTGAGCACATTGATACGGTTTCCTTTTCTCATGAAATAACCAGAACCTTCTATATCAGCGGGATGTACTGAATTTCATGAATGCAAGATACAGTACCAGCACATTATTGCCTTCTACTTCTGAACCAGATAGTAGTAAAATAGGACCAGTTTACTAAATTTACTAGTATTTCTGCTCATTTTACAAATTCATTTCGTGGTTCTCTCGCCAAATTCATGGAAGAACGGCGAAAAAGGTGTGCGTGGGGGCGTTCGCCCCCACGCACACCTTTTTCGCCTTCTTCCTCGCCGAGTGCAGAAAAATAATTCGCGAGAAAATCATTTAGAGGGACAACTACGAAGAGTACATGGAGGCTCATTGATGACAGACAGCGATCTTGAACAGGCAGGTTTGACCATAGACGTAGGCGGCCGGTTGCGGGAGTTGCGCCAGGAAAGGGGTATGTCGATGCGCGCCCTGGCCCGCGCCAGCGGACTGTCCACCAACGCCCTGAGTATGATCGAGCGGGCCAAGACCTCTCCATCCGTCAGCACCCTGTACAAGTTGGCCGAAGCCCTGGAAGTGCCCATCACAGCCTTCTTCCGGTTCGAGCCAGAGCGCAAGCCGGTGGTATTCTGCCGGTCCAACGAGCGCTCCAAGGTTGAATTTGACCTGGGCAAATGGGAAGGTCTGGGCGGAGAATCCTTCACCGGGCGGGTCGAGCCGTTCATGCTCTCGCTGGAACCTGGCGCCAGCAGTGGACCCTACGGCATGCTGCACACCGGCCATGAATTCGTGCTGTGCATGTCCGGGCAGCTCGAATATGCCGTGGAAGATCAGATCTATACCCTGAATCCTGGCGACAGCCTGCTGTTCGCCGCTCAACTGCGGCACAGCTGGCATAACCCTGGCGATCAGGTTACCCGGGCCGTGGTTGTATTGTCCGGTTTTGAGCATGGCGAACGCCCGGTTGAATTCCATCTCACGACCGGCATACAGGATGATGAAAGCTGGGGCGAAAATGGACCGAATGAAGCTGGCTGATGCAGTTGGGTGAGATGTCGTAAAATCCGGGGTAGCGCCACAGAGTTTCCAAAAGGCTTTGCTAAGGTAGTATTCGAATGTTGTAGAAAATGAATTGTGGTGTTCTGTTTGGGCGGCAGTCGCCGCCCAAACAGAACACCACATCGACACAATTTGAATGCTCCCCCTCGCAAACCGGCTTCCCCAGATTATCCTGGGCGTGCTATAATTACCCAACGTTTTACCCTGGAGGAAATGATCGTCATGGTTGACCTGCACGTTTTGGATGTTAATCCAAGCCCGGCCGGAGCCGGGCTGATCCAACGCGTCCAGCGATACCCAGGCGCCCTCCGTATTGGCTTTTAAGCCTGGTTTGATTCAACCTGTCGCCCGACGCGAATTGCGGAGGGCGATTTTTTATGAAAAAATGTAACTACTTTGACGATGTCGCAATTAATATATAGGATACCCAAATTTTGATATGTGTGGCGGGCAGCCGCCCGCCATACACATCAAAATTTGGGAGATTTCTTCGAATGTGACCTTGTCAAGCTAGTCAGCCCAGTTTACTCCAATTTTTATACAGGGCTGAGAGACACGAAAAAATACTTCTGCTCGGGCCGGTCATCAACCGGTTGAGGGCCCGGCCCCGCAGACGACCAATCTCTTATTTGGAGGCCAGAATGTACAAGACACACACTTGCGGCGAACTGCGAGCCGAGGATGCTGGCAAAGTGGTCCGGCTGGCAGGCTGGATCCACCGTCGGCGAGACCACGGGGGCGTGACGTTTATCGATTTACGCGATCGTTTCGGGTTGGTGCAAATCGTCGCCAACCCGGAGATCTCGCCGGATGCCCATGCGGCCCTGAGTGCAGCCCGGACGGAATGGGTGATCCAGGTGACGGGCACGGTCCAACGCCGCCCGGCCGGGGCCGAAAACCCTGACCTTCCGACCGGCGATATCGAAGTCCAGGTCGAAAGCATCCGTATCCTTAACCCGGCCAAGACAACTCCCTTCCTGATCGCCAAGGAAGAGGAAGTGGATGAGAACACCCGCCTGCACTACCGCTACCTGGATCTGCGGCGGGAACGGATGCGCAAGAATATCGAGCTTCGCCACCGGGTGGTCAAGTTTATTCGTGATTACCTGGACGAGCGCGGTTTCATTGAAGTGGAGACGCCCATCCTGTTCAAAACCACCCCGGAAGGCGCCCGCGACTACCTGGTGCCTTCGCCGCGTCCATCCGGGCGAATTTTTCGCCCTGCCACAGTCGCCTCAGCAGCTCAAGCAGATGCTGATGGTGGCCGGCATGGAGCGCTATTTCCAGATCGCCCGCTGCTTCCGGGACGAGGACCTGCGCGGCGACCGCCAGCCGGAATTCACCCAGTTGGACCTGGAAATGTCTTTCGTGGAGCGCGAAGACATCATGAACCTGATCGAGCCCATGTTCACCGAGTTGGTGGCGAAAGTGGTGCCACACAAGCGTTTGTTCGCTTCCCCCTGGCCGCGCCTGACCTACCGGGAAGCCATGGACCGCTTCGGGAAGGATAACCCGGACCTGCGCTACGGAATGGAGCTGCAGAACATCACCGATCTGGCTGAGGGCAGCGGTTTCAAAGTATTCGACAGTGTGGTTGCCGCCGGCGGGCACGTGCGCGGTCTCAACGCCAAGGGGCTGGGCGATTACAGCCGCAAGCAGATCGACGAATTGACCGAGTTCGTCAAGAATTTCGGCGCCAAGGGGTTGGCTTACCTGGCCATCACCCCGCAGGGCGAGGAGCGCTCTTCCTTCGCCAAGTTCCTGCCGGAAGAACGCCTGGCGGCCATTAAAGCGCGCCTGCAGGCCGAGCCGGGCGACCTGCTGGTATTCGTGGCCGATAAGCCGGCGGTGGTGTACGAATCGCTCGGCCGCCTGCGGGTGCTGCTGGCGGAACGGCTCAACCTGGCCGATCCGGACGTGCTGGCTTTCTGCTGGGTGGTGGATTTCCCCTTCGTGAACTGGAACGAAGACGAGCAGCGCTGGGACCCTTCCCATCACCTGTTCACTGCGCCCATGCCGGAGGACATCCCCTTGCTGGACAGCGATCCCGGGGCAGCCCGCGGCCAGCAGTACGACCTGGTGCTCAACAACTACGAAGTCGGCGGCGGTTCGATCCGGATCCACCAGCGCGATTTGCAGGAAAAAGTGTTTGCCCTGATCGGGCTGGACCCGGATGTGGCCCGCGAGCGCTTTGGGCATATGCTTGAAGCGTTCGAATACGGCACCCCGCCGCACGGCGGGATCGCCCCCGGGATCGACCGGATCTGTATGCTGCTGGCCGATGAGCCTAACATCCGGGAGGTGATCGCCTTCCCGAAGAATGCCGCCGCCCGAGACGTGATGGCCGATGCGCCTTCGCCGGTGGAGCCCAAGCAGCTGAAGGAGCTGCACATCCGCCTGGATCTATAAAACGTTACTTTGCGAGCTGAATTCTCGACCACCTTGCAAGTTTATTAATCATTTCTACCTACTCACCCGCGATCTTTTGTGGTATAAAATAAATGACCCTGCGATGCGCGTGATGCCGCACTCCGGTTTTGAGCCAACACTCTCTAATAGGGTTCCGATCTTGTGCAGGTTACGCGATAGGCTTCGGCCAAGGCGGATACTGCCAGGAGGAACCCAACCTGCGAAGGCAGGTTCAAAACTTAGCAGCACACGGCATGGTGGGGTTTTTTCAAGCCCCAGTAAGGCGAGAAAACGAATGCGCCCTCCATTTCGGAGGGCGCAACGTTGTTAATAAAGGATACTCAAATTTTGATGGGTGGGGTGGGCCGCGGCCCACCCCACCCATCAAAATTTGAGAGAATTATTCTATTTACGGTTGGTTGACAGGCCGAACAGGCTGCGCTCTTCGGGCGTGAGCTGGCGCACCAGGCAGCAGAACCGGGCATAGTCGATCAACTCCTGGGTCGACTGCCAGGTGGGATAAATATCCAGAGTGCCAAGGTTGCTTGCAATCACTATCTGGGTCCCATCAGGCGAATAGCCTGCGTCTACCCATCCAGGGTAATCATAACTTATCAATTCTGTGCCTGAGTTGGAATCCCATACTTTGGCACTGCCATCGCCTCCCTTCAGCACTCTTTCATCATTTGGTGATAATGATATTTTGGCGGCTGTAGCCCATGGCATTTCAAACTGGTTGTTCAGCTTGCCCGTCGATGCGTTAAAACTACGAAAGATACGATCAGCGCTGGCGACAAACACCTGCTGACCATCTTTTGCCCAGGCCGCCGCAAGGATGTCGAGTTGAAAGCCCTCGGGAAAGAGCCTGTAAATCACATCACCGGTGGCTGCATCCCAGATGAACGCCTCACCATTGGAGCCGACGCTCAAGATGCGTCCTCCGTCAGGGGACCATAGACTTACCAACACTAAACCAGTATGACCGCTGAAGGTCAGGTTTTCTTCTCCAGAATTGGGGTCCCATAAGATCACTTCTCCCTGGCTGCTGGATGCGATGTAGCTGCCATCCGGCGACCAGCCAACCCAATAAACAGAGTCGTGATGACCCTTGAAGGTCGTTTCTTGCGTCCAGGTACGTGCATCCCAAATAATGACCGTATGGTCATTGCTGGCTGTTGCGAAGCGATCACCAGATGGGGACCATTCAACTAACCATAGATAGTCCTGATGTCCAGTCAGCGTGACAAGTTCATTTCCGGATCTGGCATCCCATATTTTGACTTTCGTATGATCCAGGCCTAAGGCAATCTGTTCGCCAGATGGCGACCAGACCGGGCCAGATATATTGTCAATACTAAAATTTTTCGTGATGGATGCTTCCGTGAGATCATAGATATTGACAAGGTTGTTGTCCCCCACAGCCAGCAGCCGGTCGCCGCTTGGCGAAAATAGGACCGTGGTGATCCTCGGCCGGGTGCCGGATAAGACCCTAATCTGGCGGGCCTTGCCCGGCTCCCAAATATGGATCAGGCCATCCGATCCGCCCACCGCCAGGAATTCACTCGTGGCAGACCAATCCGAGGCCGAGGCAAACACCATATTGGAGATAGCCAGCACTTCCTTCCCACTGTTCGCATCCCACACCCGGGCTGTGCCGTCGTCGATCCCCGAGGTCAACAGGTAAGCCCCATCCGGCGACCAGATCCCGCGGTAGATCGACACACCAGGCGTGGTTAAGTTCAACAGCAGCTGCCCGCTGGCACTGTCGTATACTTTAACCCCCCCATTGCCGCGGGTTATAAAACGATCGCCCGAGGGCGACCAATCGGCCAAAACGAGACTTTCGTTGTTGAAACCGCCGAGGAGACTATATAATTCCCGCCCGGATGCAACGTCCCATAAGGTCACCTTATTTAAGGTTTTGGATGAGACTGCGATCGTAAGCCCATCCGGAGACCACAGCGCTTGATCTCCTTCGGCAGACATAAATGTATGCATCATTTTAGATCGATCCTCGGCTGTCAACGGGGATCGATCGCCCTGACCCAGGTTGCCCTCCATTGCATACATAACTTTGCCGGTTTTTGCATCGCAGATTTTCACTGTCCCAACTTCGTTGTAGACCAGGAAGCGCTCACCGTCCGGCGACCAGGGCGCCCATTGCTCGGTATTGAGGACGATCGCCCCGCCGATGTCCGCTTGCTCCAGGCGGAAGCGCATTTTGTGTGTTGCCACATCCCAGACGGTTAGGGAGTTCTCTTCGGCATTGACCGCCAGGATGCTTTTTTCGTCTGGGGACCAGCGGGCCATAACCGGTGCTCCCTCCGAGATCGTGAATAATATCTTGCCGGTGCCGGCCTCCCATATATGGACTGTCCCATCCGAAGAGCCGGTCAAGATTCTGGCGCCATCGGCCGACCATTCAGCCGTGTTGACATAATCGTTGTGGGTCAGGATCTGGCGCAGCCGGCCCTCCAGAACGGCCTGCCCTAAAGCATGCTCGGCCTGCCAGGTGTAGGGGTACTGCTCCAGGGCTTCCAGGGCCAGCAGCACGGCCCGCTCCGGGTAGGGTCCCTGAATTTCAGCGACCGCCTGGGAGGCCAGTCCGATGCTGGCCTGGCGGCGGGCTTCCTGGCGGCCTTGCCAGATAAAGAAGACCAGCGTTAGAGCGATAACCAAACCGATAGCCAGCCCGATGATCGCCCGTTGGCGGCGGCGGTCCACCTCTTGCTGGCGTCGAAACTTAAGATTAGTACTCGCCCAGATGTAATCCTGCTCGGCCGCGCTCAATTCGGCGGCGCGTTCGGTCTGCCAGCCTTCTGCTTCGGCCAGGGGCAGGCCGCGCAGCAGGGCGCTTTCATGCCGGTCGGTGCGCTCCCACTGGCGCAAATTCCAGCGCAGCCGCTCCTGCCAGACCCGGAAGGCCCGATCGGCGTCGATCCACTCCTGGAAGCGGCTCCAGCTGTGGATCAGGGCTTCGTGAGCGACTTCGACGTATTCTTTGCCGGATTGATCCAGCCCGGTGACCACCAGGCGTTTGTCGGCCAGGTACTGGATGAGCGCCCACTGCCGCTCGTCGAACTCTTCACGCAATGCAACCCGGCGGGTATCCTGGGTCCCTTCGCCCGGTTGGACCAGCTGCAGGAAGATCCGGCGGGCGCGCTCTTGATCATCTGCGGATAAATTGTTAAGCACCAGTTCGGCGTAGCTGGCCAGTGCGCCGCTGACCCGCCCGACCTGTTCATAAGCGCGGTGGGTGATGTAACCATTTGCGCTTTGCTCCCACAGCAAGGTCAGGGCGAACTCCAGCAGGGGCAGGTTCCCGGGCTCGTCGCCGACATCCTCCAGGATGCGCTCCACCAGGCCGGCTTCAAAACCAACCCCCTGGATTTGGGCCGGTTTTTGAATGGCGGCTTTCAATTCCTCCCGGTTCATCGGCCCCATTAACAGGCAGGCGCCCTGAATGGCATCCGCAAAAGGCCGGTAGGACAGCGCCTGGCCCATGAAATCCGCCCGTAAGGTCAGCAAGGCCTCACATAACCGGCGTCCGTTTTCAGTTTCCAAAGAGGTGGCAGCCAGCAGCTCGTCCAGAAAATGGCGGCGAGCGTCGGCCTCCGGGCAGAGGGTGTACAGCTCTTCAAACTGGTCCACAACCAAAACCAGCGTCCGCGAACCGCTTCCAAGCCGGGCTATCCAGTCAGAGAGATCAAACCGGGTTGGTTCCGGGCTCCCTCGGTCGCCCGGGTTTGGGCTGGTCTCGAACCCTCCGGGGTGTGATAAGGCCTGCAAAGCCCCTGCGAGTGACTCGAATGGATCGCTGCCAGGGCGCATCTCAGCGATCAACCAGCGCTTGTCTACCCGCAGATCGGGCAGCAGCCCGGCATAAACGGCAGAGGATTTCCCCGAGCCCGAAGGGCCCAGCACCACCGTGAAAGCCGGCTGGCGCTGCAACCAGGTTTGGATGCGGTCAATAAACACCTCACGCCCGAAAAAAAGCGGGGCGTCAGTTTCACGAAAAGCGGCCAGGCCGCGATAGGGGCATTCACCGGCTGGTTTTGACCCGCTGGACGAAATCAGGGGGCCGATCTCATATTCGATGGGCAGCTTGCCGGCGGCAATATGTTCGTAAAGCGTTTGAGTCTGGGCTTCGGGTTCCATGCCCAATTCGCTGGAGAATAGATGACGGCAATTTTCATACTGAGAAACTGCCGCCTCCCACTGACGGTTCAGTGCCAGGGCAAGCATCATGGCCCGATGGGCGGACTCGTCGTAAGGTTCCAGAGTGACCCATTGGCGGGCAAAGGCCAGCATCGGTCCAGCCTGTCCCAATCCGTGGTGGATGTCTACCAGCCATTTCAGTGTCCCGATCGCCTGTTGGTGCAGGTTTTGGGCTTCGACCAGCGCCCATTCATTGAATTCCTGGCAGTTTTTCAGGGACAGGCCTTCCAGGAAGCGGCCATGATAGAGACCTACCGCCGCTTCGCGGCGCGGCAGGCATTGAGCGCAAAAGGTCAGCTGGTTCTGGGGATGTTCCCGGCAAGGCGCAACCGACCGGATAAACGTTATGACATCCGTTTCGATCTGGTCGGAACTGGCAAGTTGAATGGTCTGGGGGGTAACGCACAGAAAAGGCGGTTGGTTATGACGATCGTCGATGGCGCTACGCAGGTTGAACAGTGCCTGGCGGAGATTGTGGCGGGCTTTCCGTTCCGGGAGATCCGGCCAAAACTGGGCGGTCAGCAGTTCACGGCGTTGAGGGCGATCACAGTTGACAGCCAGGTAAGCTAATAGGGCGCGAACCTTGTCGGATTCAAATTCAGTTACCGGTTGGTTGTCCCGCTGTACGGAAAACCCCCCGAACAAGGCTAACTGCAACCTGGCCATCCCACCCCATTTCGATCGCTGAATCCCCTCAACTGCAGATCTTCGAAGGAATGGCGGTTAGCCAGACAGCCATGTTACTGCATCTCTATTTTATTATACAGAAAAAACCCCCTCATGTTTCAATAAATTTTTGGCCTCAATCGGAATTATTGGCGAAATGATGGGTTGGCGGGTGGCACGCCACCCGCCAACCCATCATTTCGCCATTTATTTGCAAACCGAAAGATTGGGAATCTATATGGGATGGGGACTCAGGAATGTGATTAAATCCAGTTTTATGCCTTTTCCTGACATATTACTGACGTCTCTATGGTAGATTGTTACCAAGGGGATGAGATTAACCGTCCCCACACTTGCGATTGAACGATCGGTTCAGCTACTGACCACAATTGGTCCACAGGTGGAGAGCAGGGTTGTTTATCCTCCGGGGAGGGCAGGTGTGGTATCAACCCGAGTTGCACTTTTCATTCCTCAGAAAGGGACAGAAATAGGCTTCTGGCCGTTACCGGAAACATTATTCGGATAATCCGGTTACGCGGCATGAAGGAAGGAGTGTCCTATGATCGAGACTTTCCAGTAGTTCTCAAAAGGTGGCTGTAATTCTTTTTATGAACGAAAGGAATTGATCATGGAAAATTACCGGATAGCTTTAGTAAATGAAACCCGCCGTCGCCAGGAGCAGATTGCTGAGGCGGATATGCATCGGCTTTCTTTACTGGTTCCAAAGAAACCAGGTCTATTGAAACGGGCTTTCTGCTGCCTGGGTGTGAGGATCGCCAAATTGATGGAAAGACAAGGAAACCGGATTCGGGAACGGTTGGAGGATCCGACCCCTGACACGGAAGCAACCTATTCGCACAAGTGGGCGGCTTGATTGAAAAATCTCTTTCTCCTCCAAGGATGGGAGAGGTCGTCTAAAGGGGCTGCCTGAAGGATCCAGGCAGCCCCCTGACCCGTATTCAATACCGAATTTCCTGACGTTTTCCTGACGCGGATTGGATATATTGGATTGAGTAAAAAAGAAAACGACTGCAGATGATTGTTCAGGAGAATCGTGCTTTCGCGAATCAGCTGGCTTCGGTTGTCGGAATTTTTGGGGGATGTACGGATCCTGGATTCGTCCTTGATCCAATAAGTTCCGCAACCTTGGGGCCGGGGCCGGAAATTTGGCCCCGGCCCGATTTCTGGAAAAGGGCCGTTCGATAAACAGTCAGGCTGGCCGGCGTTCGCCGGCCAGCCTGACTGTTTATCGAACGAATCAGCTCAAATCATGTTCGTGCAAAGAACCCTAAATCACTCGTTTTCGGGACTTGTCCGGGCGCTTTTTTTGTGATATTAATTGAGCGTTCTATCAAGCTGGGTGCAGACTGGCAGAATTTAGTGCAAGCGAAGAGTTGAAAGATGAGCCCCAAGAAAGTAAATATTTTGAAAGCTGAGTGCCCGGGTTGTGGTTCTTATGTGAATGTTGGCCCACGTCCGAAGATGCACCAGCGCTTCAGCTGCAATGCTTGTGATGCTGAACTGGTTGTTGTTTGGCTCGATCCGGTAGAGTTGGATTTTGACGAGGAAGAAGAAGAAGAGTACGATTACTCTGATTACGAAGAAGAAGAGTATTAAACCCCCCAACAGAAACATTTTCGGTATGGCCTGAAATCCAGGGCGATATAGCTCGCGGGGCGTCACCTTTCCCCACGCTATTGCCGCGCGCCTGACCAAATAAATCATCTGCAAACGGGCATAAAGGTTATCACCTTTCCTATCAAATTTTCCCCGGTGCGAAGCACCTGGGACGGAGAAGCTTTGACTCTCACCCCTTTAGGGTTGTATAGACCGGGGGGAGCCAACCACGGTTCACTGCAGTCGTATCGGTCGGCATTCGTCGGCCTTCGTACCTGTTTTCCAATAAACATTCCTTTACGGGAACAACCGGCGGGCTTTCACTTCAGCGACGGCATCAGCCTGGTAGCGGTACAACCGGGCCGGCCGGCCTTCACCGGTCCGCATTTGGCCAGTCGCTTCGATCACGCCGGCCTGCAGGATACGACGCCGGAAGTTGCGCTTGTCCAATTTTTCTCCGAGGATTTTCTCATATGTTTGCTGGATTTCGGTCAGGGTGAATTCTTCCGGCAGGAGTTCGAAGCCCACTGCGCTGTACTCCAGTTTATAACGCAGGCGCCGGATGGCATAGTTGATGATTTCGGCGTGGTCGAAGGCCAGATCGGGCAGGGCCCCGACGGGGAATAACCTGGCCTGGCTGGCGTCGCTACCGCCTTCCGCCCGGATGGGGGCGTCCTTGGGCAGCAGGGCGTAATAGGCCACTGTGATCACCCGGCCGCGCGGGTCGCGCTCTGGTTCCCCATAGGTGTAAAGCTGTTCGAGATACGCCTGGCTGACCCCGGTCTCTTCTTCCAGCTCGCGGGCGGCGGCCTCTTCCAGGGATTCCTCCATTTGCACGAATCCGCCTGGCAGCGCCCAGCTGGCCTCAAAGGGTGGGTGGCCGCGCTGGACCAACAGCACCTGCAGCCGGGAGGCGCGCAGCGTGAAGACGACGATATCGACGGTGACCGCCGGACGGGGGTATTGGTAGGTGTACATGCCGGGACGACCTTTCGATGGGTTGATTATGTGTCAATTATACACAATTGAGCGATGTGAAGTAGTCCCAATTTAGAGATAGGTGCATTGTCAGCTTGACTTAGAACATATATTCTATTATCATTAACTTATGATTTATGGCGAAAAACAGGTTGGGTGATCGAAGGAGAAATGCACATGTCGTTTCCATGCGAAACCATCATCCGGCCGGCCCAGCCGGCCCTGTCTGTTCGAACCCGGGCGTCCGTTGACGAACTGCCCGGGATAATTGGCGGCGTTTACGCCCAAATCCTGGCCTACGTGGCAGAGCAGGGCCAGGCTGCCCCGGTGGAGGCGTTCGTCGGGTATTACAATCTGGATATGCAGGATCTCGACCTGGAGATCGGTTTTACCGTGACCCAGGCTATTCCCGGGCGAGAGCAGATCCAGGCCAGTGAAATCCCGGCCGGCGAGTACGCCGCCTGCCTGTACACCGGGCCGTATGAAGCCATGGAGCCGGCTTACAGCGCTTTGCAGGAGCATATCGCTGGGATGGGCCGTCAGGCCAGCGGGATCGCCTACGAGTTCTATTTGAACGGCCCCGACCAGGCGCCGCCTGAGTTATATCAAACCCGGATCCTGTTCCCGCTGGTGGATTAAAACCGCTCTGCGAGTGGTACCTAAAAAAGGTATGATGACCGGCGACCGCCGGTCATCATACCTTTTTATAGGAAATCAATTTACTGGAGACTAGAACAGCACCATGGCGAGTTCGCGGCGGTACTGGCCGGTCAGTTCGTTGTTCTCGCCCAGCAGCTCCAACAGCGCCACCATCATCTTGCGGGCGGCGCCATCCTTGAAGCGTTTGTCCTGGCGCAGGATATCTAAAAATCCGTCCATGGCGGCTTCCAGGTTGCCGCGGGCGACCAGCCGCAGGGAGCGATCGTAAGCCGCTTCCAGCGGTTCGGCCTCCAGCACGTCGAGCGGCTCGGCAAATTCCAGCTCGGCCAGCGCCGCAGCCAGCGGCTTGAGATTCTGCACCTGGCTGAAGATCTGGTCGTCAGTGATCGAATTCAAGATCTCATCCGCCTCGTTCCCCCGGCCTTGCAGTAGGAACGCTTTACCCAGGCCTAACATCGCCTGGGCGTTATCCGGCTCTTCATCCAGGACTTCCTGGAAAGCCAGCTCGGCGCCTTCCGCATCCTGCAGGTCCAGCAGGCTCTGGCCTTTTTCCATCGCCAGGCTGCCCGTGCTGGGAGCCAGCTTTTCCAGGAACTCGCGCACCCGCGCTTCGGGCAGTGCGCCAGTAAATTCGGCCACAACCTGGCCGTTCCGGAAGGCTTTAACCGCTGGAATGCTGCGCACGTTGAAACGCCGGGCCAGGTTTGGATTGGCGTCCACATCGAGCCGGGCCAACCGGAAACTGCCGTGGGATTCTTCCGCCAGTTTCTCGAGCAGCGGGCCGAGCATGCGGCAAGGGGCGCACCAGGTAGCCCAAAAATCCACCACAACCGGCACTTCGGCCGAATAGGCGATCACTTCGTATTCAAAATCTGCTTCGTTTACGTCAACAATAAAATCTGAGGCCATCATACGCGTTTCTCCATCGAGAGTATTGGCAAGTTTTATGTGTTTCAAATGATGGATAACCTCTATTGAACGAATAATCTTCTGACGTCTCTACAGGGGAAGATTTAAGGGTACCATCATCTATGTGCTGAAGACATTTTATCAAATCTGCGTCAATATTCATTAATATTTATGCAAATATTTTATTAGATAAATCGGGCTCCGATTTCTTCTTGCTAATATAGATCCCCAACCAAAGAAGCAGCCCAAACAGATTCCCCATTCGCCAACCAATTGGTCCGACCCAGTTAGCAATCAATGGAGACCAGGACAATAACCAACACGACAGCATCCAGATTGGGCTCATCCGCCCAAGAGCAGGCATGACGAGAATATAGTGATATGGAAATAAATGAGGTGTAGCAAAGCTACCTGCGATCATCAACAGATCTTCATCTGTCCGCGACAGCCATAGAAGTGGTATGGCAATTAGTAATCCCCATGGGAAAAGAGAAATATCCTGAACCCATTCGACGCGCCAGGCTGGGGTTAAAACTTGCAAGAAGTTTTTTGGCCAAAAACCATAAATAACTAAGCTGAGTAATCCCCAGATTATTCCAGCCATAATTGAAGATTTTTTTGCCAACAATGCAAAGGCTGCGATCTGAGGCTTCATGGTCACAAGGGGAACTCCCCAAGGTAGCAATAATAAACCTAAAAGTACCAGACCATCCAGATTTCCAATGAATAAAACCCAAAGTGTAGGAAGAGATAGGATTGCTAGAGCTACCGGCCATGGCGAGCGGGTATACAGGCGTGTACGGATTACAACGGCAAGAAGAGTTAGCGCAATCAGTAGAGGCCAGTTTAGTACTTTCAAAATTACGGCTATCCAGGGAGTCCAAATCGGAGGAACTATGCCTTTGGAAAAAGAGACGTTCCAGTCAAACCCTGTTGGAATGATTAGTCCAACAAGATAAAACAAACAGAAGATTCCCAACCAAGGTAGGGCGGAACGAAGTCTGTTTTGCAAATTAAGACGAGAAACCCAGGTTGACTCAGTCATCAACAATTCCTCCTGTATAGGGAGTTGGTGTTTTTTGAAGAACGACAATGCGAACAGAACTTGATGTGGTTCGAAAAATCTTCTGCCCAAAATATGAATGGAAGGTCTACTCGGGATGATTGGCGATAGCTTCGCGAATAATCTGGGAATTATCATCCAAAGAAATATGTAGTCAAATATCGCTGTTGGTTAAGACAGTTCATGAGCATCAACTTGAATAAATTGTAAATTGTTTTCAGCCGGCGGTGGTATTTACCCCCCAATCCTTGCCAACTTGAGGTGAGGCGAATGCCGATTTCGTCCCAATGGACACGCCGGCGTTGCTGGTGAATTTGATAATCATTTGGAATTTCGGATCGCGTCTCACGCTGTAAAATCATATAAACCAGAATTCTATCAACAGAATAAATAAATATTCGTTATCACTTATGAAAGGATCATCGATCAGACCTGTTTTGTTCGTTTTATCTTAATCATCGTCATCGGCGATCATGCCGGGCTGCTCGATATCTACCACCTCGCCATGTACATCGATCGTGATCCTGAATCCCATCATGCCCATGTAGGCGCGGCCGTCCTCGGGAATGCCGGTTTCGAACAGCTGGTCGAACTGTTTATCGAGATTCTTGAGCTGCGATTCGATTGCAGCCACCGAGAAGGGATCATCCGAGCCGAGCATTTTGGCAGTTTGCTCGCTGAGCAGATCTTCGTGCCCGCTGATCATCTCACGCATGCTCTCTAACACCTGGCGGTCCACCTGCTCGGCCGGGATATGGCGCTTGAAACCGGCATCGTCCACCACGTAGCAGGGTTCGTCGCCCACGTATTTGACTTCAGCCGGTTGATTTTTCTCATCAAAAACCAGACCCGCAAATAGGGCTTGTTTTGGCATGACTTTATGTCCTCATGGCTTTCAGGTTCTTTCCGGGGCTCTCCCACAGAGTTTCCAAAAGCCAGTCTTAATTTGATTGTTTTCCTTCGATAATCGCCAGCAACACGCCGGCAGCAATCCCCAGGCGATGATCGAACCGGCGCTGGGTGTCCATCCGGAAATCGATATCCATTTCGTAGCGGAACAGGTTGAAGCGCTGCTTGAGATCGGCGGCCCGATAATCGCCCAGCCACAGGTCGTAGTTCTGCGGCAGCAGGCTGCCGAGCAGTAAGCGGCGCAGCAGAGCCAGGGTGGGATCATCTTCGAACAGGCGGCCCACGGGCTGATCGCTGGCATCCAGCACCTCCCACTCATCCCGCAGCATGGAGCGGAAGCCCTTGCGGCGCAGCGCACCGACTTTTTCCTGGCTGAGGCTGTCGTAAACATCGTAGGCGGCCGAGAAATCGATGATCTGGCGGGCCTGGATGTAGAGCAGCTCCTGGGTCTTGGTTTCGTCGGAATAGACCCGGATGTCCTCTTTCAGGCGGAACATCTTCTGGCGCGAGTACAGCACCACCTGTTCGAGGGGGTTATACAGGCGGATGGTACCGGTGAGCGCCAGCACCTGGCGTTTGAGCAAGTATTGATCGTATTGAAATGCGCTGTGCATGGTGATTGACTTCCTTGTGACTATCCGGCCTGTACGCTTGCAGGTGGCGGCAGTTGAATTGGTAGTTGGATAGAGGGGACCGTCAGGAGATCACATCAACCGGCGTGCCGTAGTCTTCGTACAGGCGCTGTTCGTTAGCCGGCACGCTGGGCAAGCTCCAGCGGTAGACCCATTTAGCCGCCTGGGAGGTCAGGTTGATGCAGCCATGACTGCGAGGCCGGCCAAAATTATTATGCCAGTAAGTACCGTGGAGCGCAATACCACTTTCGGTGATGTAAGAGATCCAGGGTACGCCGGGCAGATCGTAGCCGTTGTAAGCCAGATTGCCAGCGGCCATGTGGCGGGAGGGTCGTTTATGAAAGGTCAGGTGGCGGCCGGGCGGGGTGGCGTAATTACCGTTGCTGAAGTGCGCCCCGGTGGCCGTGCGGGTCATGTACACTGGCCGGTCCCATTCGTAGGCGATCAGGACCTGTTTATCGGTGTGAACCTCGATGCGCTTGCCCACCAGGGGCACATCCGGCGAGAGCGGGGCCAGTTCTTCGGCCGGCACCAGCCGCAGATGCTCGGCTGGTGCATAAAACAGGGCGTCGCGTTTATCGTCCTGCACCAGATACCACTTCTCCCCCTGCGGATTGGTATCCAGGCCGATGACCCAGTAGGTGGTCTCATAATAGAAGCGGTACGCCACCGGGAAGCTGCGTCCGGCGCCGCGGTGAGCGTCGGTGTAAGGTACCGTGACCTCAGCCAGACAACCTTCGGGCGGGATATTCGGATTGGGCTGGTTCAATTGGGTGCGGACCGGTTGGACATCGCCGGAATGGATGTAGCCTTCATCCCGGATGCGGTACCAAACCCGGTTGTGGGCCGGCTCTTCATCCCCGATGGTCGCTTCCGTGATCGGCAGGACCATATCCTTCCAGTACTGACGCAGGCGCCGGGACTTGAAGGATGGTTCGGACATCACATCGACCGCGTCGGCGATCACCCGCCCGTTCTGATCGGCGATCAGGGTATCGAAGCTTTTGAAGGGCGCCAGCAGCAGGCTGAACAGCCCCAGGCCGCTGAATTGAAGAAACTCCCGCCGGGAGAGGGATTGGGAAAACCATTCGGACAGGGATACGCCGGTCATAAGGATCAGGGATGGACATTGACGACCGTGCCGACGGAGGCCCAGTTGAACAGCCAGCCGGCTTCGTCGGTGCGCAGGTTAACGCAGCCGTGGCTCATCGGGGTCCCGAAATTGTTGTGCCAGTAGGTCCCGTGCAGGCCGTAGCCGCGGTAAAAATACATCACATAAGGCACGTTCGGCAGGTAGTAGCCCGGCCCGGACATGGGCGCGGAGCGGTATTTGACGTAGATACGGAAGGTACCGGTCACAGTGGGATGCTGCCAGGTGCCGGTGGAGACCACAAAACTGTTGACCAGGGTGTCGCCGACAAATGCGTAAGTGCGCTGGGAGGACAGGTCCACATCAATCCAGCGCTCATTGGCGCCGACGTTGCCCGGCCGGGAGAACTGCGGCGGCGCAAAGGTGGGCGTCTTGGTCTTGGTAGGATGGGCCGTCATGGTAAAGGTCGGCGCCAGGGTGGAGGTCGGCGAAGGGGTGAAGGTCGGCGTTATGGTGGGCGTATTCGTGGGAGTTGGGGTCTGGGTGAACGTCGGTGTGGGGGTGTAGGTCGCGGTTGGGGTGGGGGTGCGGGTTGCCTTGTCCACCTGAGCCTGGGCGACCGGCAAGCCGTCCCGGTCGTTGAAGGCCGCCGTCAGGTATGGAGTGCCGAACCAGGCCGCCAGGCTGGCTGCCAGGACCAGCACAACCATGGCCCAGGGCAGCAGCGCCGGCCGGGTGCGCACCCAGGCGGAGCTGGGGATGGCCGGGGCAACCAGCCGGCGGCGGGGAGCGGTCGGGCGCGGTTCTTTACGCAGGCGCTTGACCGCCCAGTGCATAGCCTGGCGGGCGCGCGAACTGGCTGGATTGATCTCGAGGGCGGTCTGGATATAGTGGCAGGCGGCCCGCGGGCTGGAAACCGCCGCCAGCATCAACCAGGGCTCTTCCTGATGGGGATCCAGCGCAACGGCTTGCTCCGCCAGGCGCCGGGCGAGGCGGCGGTCGCCCCGCCGCAGGGCAAGCTGGGCGCGGCGAATGATTGCGGCGGTTGCGCTGGGGTCAGGGCTCATGGAGTCGGTTGGGGTGTAAGCGGGATAATACTTTCGTTATTGATAAAGCAAAGAATACCGTCGGCGATGCCCTGGGCCGCTTTGTCGGGATGTTCGGTCAGAAACTGGCGGTCAAGGTTTAAAAATCCGGTTTCGATGATTGCCGCAGTCGTACCGTCGTCGATCTCATCGAAGGCATGGTAGCTGGTCATGTCGGGCGTGACGCTGGTGGTGTGCAGCGGCAGGCCAGAATCGAGGGCGTAACGGTTGCGCAGGCAGGCCGTCAGGCGGGTGCCGCGTTCCGGGTAGGAGTTCGCCAGGGCCGCTGCCACTTTAAAACCGGTAGCCTCATCATTAACGTAATCGCAGGAGTTGGCGTGGATCGAGACCAGGGCTGTGGCCGAATAACCGCGCAGGCGCGGGTCGAACTCTTTCAGCAGGTCCACGTCCAGGTTCTTATCCGTTAGGAGTTTCTGCACCAGGGAGGCGATCCGCAGATTGATTTCCGCCTCGGTCAGCCCATCCGCACAGACCGCACCTGAATCGCTGCCCCAGTGGCCGGCCACGATCCCTACCAGGGGGCGGGAGCGGGGCGTGGGGGTGGGTTTGTCCTCTTCCTGGGGCTGGACTGCCGCGAAGGGGTTGAGATTAAACCCCTGGCCGGTTTGAGACTGCCGGTCGATCTCGGCCGGGGTCCAGGCGGTGAACAGAGTCGCCAGCACCAGAGCGACGCCAAGGGTCACCTTCAACAAATGAAAAGTGCCTTTCGGGCGGTCAGAGGCGGTCGGTTGCGCTGGTGGAGCAGTGGTTGTATTCATGGTTCCATAGCCAGTATAGGTTTGTGGTTTTCTATCCGCAAGGGTTTGGGTGCTTCCAACCCTGATACTACCTTATTTGGGCATATATTGCAAGATTCAGGCCAAAAAGAAATAATGGAGTGTGCTGGGCGGCTGCCCCGTACAGCACACCTCATTTTTTCTTGTGATAATCCCTCTTGGCTCGAAGCCGAAATTCCTGTATACTCGGGCCTATGCCAGCTTTTAAACCGCGTTCATCGAATTGGATCGAAGTCGACCTGGATGCGATTGCCGCAAACGTGCGCTATTTCAAGACTCTCTGCGGGGTGGCGGTATTGGCGGTAGTCAAAGCCAACGCTTACGGCCATGGCGCCCCACAGGTTGCCCAGACCGCACTGGCGGCCGGCGCGACCTGGTGCGGAGTCGCCCGGATTGAAGAAGCGCTGGAACTGCGCCATGCGGGTATCGCTGGCCCAATTCTTATCCTGGGCTACACCCCGGAACATCAATATTTACAGGCTATCGAGCAGGATATCTCCCTGACAGTCTGGGAGCGGGAGCAGATCGACCTGGCTGCCAGCCTGGCACAGCGCGCCGGAAAAAGGGCAAAGCTGCAGCTCAAAATCGATACCGGGATGAGCCGCCTGGGCGCCCGGGTCGATCAGGCGCTCGAGCTGGCCGGCTACCTGGCGGAAAAGCCGGGGGTGGCTTATGAAGGCCTGTTCACCCACTTTGCCCGGGCGGACGAGCTGGAGCGGGCGACCAGCGATCGCCAGGAGGCTCGCTTCAGGGAGGTGTTAGTAGAACTAGAAGGGCGCGGCCTGCGGCCGCCCTGGGTGCACGCCGCCAATTCGGCCGCCGGCCTGACCCGGCCCAGCGCGGCCTTCAACATGATCCGGCTGGGAGTGGCCATGTATGGCCTGCACCCTTCGGATGAAACCCCGCTGCCGCCCGAAGTGCAGCCCGCCCTGGCCTGGAAGTCGGTGCTCAGCATGGTCAAGACCCTGCCGCCCGGGCGCGGGGTCAGCTATGGGCACGAGTACGTCACCCGCGGCTACGAACGGATCGGGACGGTGCCGGTCGGGTACGCCGATGGTTTCCGACGGGTACCTGGAGCGAAGGTGTTAATCGGCGGGCAGCCGACGCCGGTGGTGGGGCGGGTGTGCATGGATCAGATTATGGTCCAGCTCGACCAGGTACCGGGGCCCCGGGCCGGGGATGAAGTCGTGCTGGTGGGCGCCCAGGGTCAGGCCCGCCAGTCCGTGGAAGACCTGGCCCGCTATTGGGGGACGATCAATTACGATGTGGTTTGCGGGATCGGGGCGCGGGTGCCGCGTTCCTATCATCGCACTTGAGATCGCCAGACCGTGAAGTGCACGGTTGAGCATAGAATGACCTATTCTTAAGAAACTGTCCCTGTTGTAGTGTCTTTGCGAGCCGATCTTTGGCGAAGCAATCTTCATAACCCATCCCATCCCAATCATGAGATAGATTGCTTCGTCGGGCAAAGTACGCCCTCCTCGCAAAGACAGTTTCCTCGGGAAAGAAGGGCGCTGTGGCGTGGTGGAGGAAACCCTAAGGAACTGTAACTTTGTTTAGCAAGGTACCCTGCTGGCTTGCATTACCAGGTTCTTACCCGATTGAAATGTGCGCCAGGACGGTGGTTTTACTCGCGACGACATAAGGTTCCACAGACGAGATGAGTGCCTCCTAAGTGTCGGATGGCCCACCTCAACCAACTGCAAATCTGCATCGAAGCAACGTGGGCGGACATATCAATTCTGGCTCCCTGGAACGGATGCGAGCGAAGAACCTGGTGGTTTAGCGGCACCCCCTCCCTGGTCCGAAGTTCAAAAATGGGCCTAGGGAGGGGGTGCCGCTGACGGGCTGGCGGTTTTTGCCAGCCGGGGGTGGGTAGGGAAAAGCAGAGTAAACCAGCTCCCTCGATTGATCGTAGATTGGCTGAATTATCTTAGGCAATGCTCGCGTAGTTGGGTTTCGCTGTGATAGTAAACGGCCGGCCGGGTTGGTCAAATCCGCTCAACTCAACCTACCAAATCTATTCTCGACTTATTCCTTCCGCAAGATCTTCTCCATCGCTTTGCCCTTAGCCAGCTCGTCGATTAACTTGTCCAGGTAGCGGATTTCCCGAGTCGTTGGGTCTTCGATATCCTCCACCCGGATACCGCAAATCACACCTTTGATGTTTGCCCGGGCAGGATTCAGTTGCGGTGCTTCCGCAATGAAGGTCTCGAAGTCGGATTGTTTGGCCAGCTGGGCTTCGATCCCTGCCTGGTTGTAGCCTGTCAACCAGCGAATGATCTCATCGACTTCCGGTTTCGTGCGGCCTTTTTTCTCCGCCTTGGCGATATAGAGGGGATAGACGCGTGCGAAGCC
>CAWHJB010000008.1:0-55721 GCA_963829555.1 uncultured Chloroflexia bacterium
AAGTTCAGCCGAAAACCGCCATTTCAAAACGCGGATACGGGTGAAGAGATTTCCAGGCACCAAAATGTTGACACGGGGGCTGCGAAAATATCCCAAGCCAAACAAAAAAAGAATTCCCCTTCCTGGTTTTCGACCTCATTTGCCCCGATTTGGTAGCTACTAAAGTCAAGTTTGCCACTGTTGCAGCAATAAGCAATTGAAATAAGGTCTTCTGCCGACCAAAGTAGCGCGCCTGGCGGATACCTAACTGTACCAAGCGTGCCAAGCGATGCTCGGCAGTTTGTCGCATTTGGCGATAGGGCTGAAACTCGGGAGATTTCTGAAAAGTCTGAGCTTGTTGTAGCAAAGCTTCTTGGGGATGAAGTTGGACCGTTCGGCCACGATTGGCTTTGGTATGGATACATTGCGGTCGCAAGGGACAAACCTCACAAACCTTCGCTGGAAAGGAGAAGGCTCGTTTAGGTTGTCGGACCCCATTCCGCATTGTGCGAGAGCCCCTCGAAATCAATTTGGACGTCGTGTGCCCAGCTGGGCAAGTGCAAGTCATTGCTTCCAGGTTGATATGAAATTCGTTCTTGTAGATCCGATCCTTGCTTTCCATTAGGGGCACTTTGGCAACCAACTTGCGCTGTGCCTCAGCAAACGCCTGGCGAGTTTTGCCATCGCCAAACGCACAGTCCCCCACCGTCTCTTCCACTTTCATCCCACTGTTCTGCTCACTAGCTTCGGTCAAGGACAAAGCCGGTGAGGCATCCGCCGCATTGCCCGGTATCACATCCACCGCCGTGATCAACTGACTGTCGGCATCCACCCCTAGTGCAGCTTTATGCCCGGTAAAACGCTTGGAACTGCTCTTGCGGCCATGCCGCATTTCGGGATCATGCACCGAGACGATCCGATCCTGGCTAACGCCTGTTTTCAAGTGGGCTTGCTCACTTGTCAAGTCCACGTCCTGGTCGATCAACTGACCCAGCAACTGCCCGGCGGCGGCGATCTGCTGGCTGATAGGGTCTGCCTCAGCCAGGCTCGCCCGCATTTCTCGTGCCAATGCCATCAGACGTTGGGCATCGCCCACAATCCTTTGCAAGAACGCCTGGCGGCTTTGCTCATCATCCCAGTTCACCTCAGCCACCCCTTTTAGGCTCGACCCGAAGTAGTCTTGGAACCGCTTCGCCTGCACCCAGGTTTCCAATTCTTGCCCATGGGATGCCGCCAGCGCCCGGCATAACTGCTGTATACCATCCCCCAGCAGGTTATAGGTATCCTTTGCCGCTCCCCGCCCCAGAATACAGGTCGTATCCAGAATCACCCTCAGACGGCGCACTTTCAAGTAGCCTGTCTGTTTCGCATATTCCAGACTGCGAGTGAATACATCTCGCATCTTTTCTTTAAGATTAGTTGGGCACGGAAAAGCTGCAACGTACTCTTGGCAAACGGTCGCTCCTCCACTTCAATCCCCAAGGCCACTTTCCATCTCAGATCATAATCCGCTCGTGCTTTGGCTTCTTCGTCCGAGACTTTATCATGCGTTTGCAGTAGCAAGGCATTGGCTAGCACGCTGGGCGCCACGCTGGGTCGCCCATTGTCCGGGCAGTAGAATTCAGCGAAATCATCGTCCCGGAACAGCTTCCCCCGCTGGCTGGCCAGAAAGCCATAGAAGCTGTCTCGCCCTACAAAGTCCAGGTATTGGTTGTCGGCTTCAAACAGACCACGTTGACGAGATCGTTTTCCTAGCATGCTTCACTCCTGATTGGGTGCTTGGGTGGAGTGTACTACTTATGCCCCAATAACGCGAGCTTTTCGGCCAGACTTCTAGGCCCATTTTCGAACTTGCGGACCAGGGAGGGGGTGCCGCTAAGCCATCAGGTTCTGCGCTTGCAGCGGTTCCGGGGCGTCAAGATATGGTCGCTCGCTCACGATGCTTCGATGCCTTTGCCCGTCTGGTTGTTATGGTCCAGTTGACACGCAGAAGTCAACCGGTCTTGCTCAATGTCAATCCGCCCAAGCCGTCATTCCGAGGAGCGTTCTGTGCGACGTGGCAATCTCCGTTACCGCTCTACTTGAACCCAAACAGCGCGCCCTGGGAGATCGGCGTCATGAGGGCGCACTGCTCCAGGGTCAGGTAGATGCCCTCCGGCTGCGGGGTGCTGCTGCGGTAGGCCCGGGCGTGTTCTTCTGACCAGAAGAAAAGGGAATTCCTTCAGTAAGCGTGGATGATGTTCGGCTCCTTGAAGGTCTCCCAATCCACGTCCGGCATGAACGCCAGCGGCTGGGCCTGCGGCTCGCGGACCGAAATGCGCATCTCACTGTCGATGGTCAGGTGCAGCGCCTGTTCGCAGTGACTGCAGCGGGTCGTGATTTCTACCGATACCGGTTCCTGGCGTAAGCGCCCTTGCACGAAGGGCGTTGCAATCGCATCCTCCGCTCAGGCGCCATACAGGCGCTCCCCACTGGCGAAGGTGATCTGGTGCGGAGTTGGCTCCACCGTGACCGGGTAAGCCCAGGCGACTGCACCGCTTTCATTCCGCACCAGGAAGAACAGTTTGCGCTCCAGCTCGTCCAGGATGGCGCCCACCCGCTCAGGCGGCAGGTCGAGCGCCGCAGCGATCGCCCCCGGCTCGATCGGCCGCTGGCGGCGGACCAGGTCTTCCACCACGAAGTAGCGCACCCGCTGGTGGTCCTCGGTCATGAATTTCAGCCGGGACTGGGCGTGCAGCGGGGCGTGGGCCAGGTGCTGCTTCCAGGCCACCGCCGGGAAATCGACGATCGCCCGGCCCCGCCCGAGCAGGATTTTATCTTCCATTGGTTGGGTCTCTCCTATTCCTTCTATCAGTCTTATCTTATTCTGTACGATAACTACCAAAAAGGCAATACCAACGCATCGCATCGGAGCTGAATCATCCAAGTCCCAGTTGAAACGATCGCTTGAATCAAGGCGACTTCGTATAGCCATTCAAAAGAGCTTTCTGCACGATATTTACATCTACACGTTTTTATACCTCCTTTTGACTATTGCTTTTGAAAGAAAATATTGCTATACTATATCCGTAGGCGATATATCGTCAGGCGATATTTAAAAGGAGCATCCGTGAATCAAACCGAGAACCGGCCCGAAGCCCTGCTGCCGCTCACCCCGGCGGTGTTTCACATTCTGCTGGCGCTGGCGGACAGGGAGCGGCATGGCTACGACATCATGCGCGAAGTAGAGACAGCCACCGGTGGCCGGGTGCAGATGGGACCCGGCACCCTGTATGGCTCGATCAAGCGTATGCTGCGCAGCGGCCTGATCGTTGAGTCCGACGAGCGTCCCGACCCGGCCCTGGATGACTCGCGCCGCCGCTATTACCGCCTGACCGGTTTTGGCCAGGCCGTGCTGGCGGCTGAGGTCGAACGGCTGGCCCGCCTGGTCGAGCTGGCCCGGAACAAAGGTCTGCCCGGAACCGCCGGGCAAGAGGCGCTGCGATGAACCCGGCTGAGCGCCTTTACAGCCTGCTGGTGCGGCTGTACCCGCCTGAGCACCGTCGCGAGTACGAGGTGCTGATGCTCCAGCAGGCCCGCGACCTGGGCCGGGAGGCCGGGCAGCACGGCAGATGGCAGGTTTTCCGCCTGTGCCTGCGTCTGTTAAAAGATGGTCTGTCGAACGCTGCGATCGAGCAAATGGAGGCGATCATGATGGTAAAAAGTGGGATTCAACCGGCTCCCTGGTGGAGCGTGCTGCTGGCTGTCATCCCCGGTGGGCTGATGATCCTTTCTCGGATCGGTTCGACCCCGCTGGACCTGCCGCTGATGGTACTGGGCTATCTTTACCTGGGCTTGCTGCTGATCGGGCTGCCGGTCATCTGGTGGCGCCGGAAGCTGGTGCCGGCCTGGGGTTTGCTGCCAGTCGGGCTGATCGCCTGGTGGTTGGTTTACCTGGCCGGGACACTGCTGACGAGTGCAAACGCCTTGCTTGGGATCTGGATGGGCCTGCTGCAGGCGCTGCTGGCGCTGGTCCTGTTTGCGCTGCTGCTGCGCGGCCGGCGCCTTCCGGCCCTGTTCTGGCTGGTAGCCGGGATCATCCTGGTGTTTAACCTGTTGATGGCCGTTCCTTACAGCCGGGAGCTTTACGGCGGCGGCCAGCTGTTGCGAGGCATTCTGACCTACTTTGCCGGCGCCTGGATCGGCCCGCTGGAGGGGTTGATGCTGGTTGGGATCGGTTTGCTGGCGGTTCGCCAGCACGGCGAGCTGGCCCTGCTGGTTGTGGCAGGCGGCTATGCTTACATGCTGATGGACAGCGATTACCTGTTCGCCTCAGCCGACCGCACCTGGTCCGGCCTGCTGCTGTATTTCATCGGCTTGATCCTGATCTATATGGTGGTGATGCCCGGCGCAGCTTTGCGGGCCCGCACCAGCCGGGGCCGCGCCCTGGCAGTCTTCCTGCCGGTGGCCTTGTTCCATGCTGCCCGGATCATCGTTCCCTCCCTGGTGCTGGAGGGTACCACCGGATTTCCACGGGGTGAAATCGTTTTGTCTGCGAACGTGCTGCTCAGCCTGCTGCTGGGCTGGACGCTGTATCACCCTGGCGGTGGTGAAAAACCCACAGTCAGCGAGCCGGCCGAGGTTGCGCCTCAGGTCTAGATATATGGAAGGATATGGCAAAATAAGGTGTCAGCGTGGGCAAACGCCCACGCTGACACCTTATTTTGCCTGTTACTTAACCGATAAATCATAGAACATTTGTCTGATTATATGATAAAATGACTTGCGGGGATCCGGACCCTGGTCCCTGCAGATTGTTTGGGCAGTGAAAAGAGACGACTATGAACGCTCAGGGAGGTCTTCCAATGGATTCTGTGCTGAAATCAAGTCTCTGGCAGCAGTTTGGGGCCGCGATCGATATGCTCCACGACGCCATCCGCCTGTGCCCCGACCAGCTCTGGACCGCCGTCCTGTGGGACGATCCGGACGACGCGGCCTACGGGCAGTTCTGGTTTGTGGCTTACCACACCCTGTTCTGGCTGGACCTGTTCCTGACCGGCAGCAAGGATGGGTTTCTCCCGCCGCCGCCTTTTATCCGGGGCGCGCTGCCCGGGCAACCTTACACCCGGGAGCAGGTCAGCGAGTATCTTATCCAATGCAAACACAAGGTCCAGGCGATGGTCTCTGCTTTGACCGCTGAAAAAGCCGGCCAGAGTTTGCTGGTTTGAGTGGATGGAGCCCACATACCTGGAGCTGCAGCTCTACAGCATGCGTCACGTCCAGGAGCACGCCGCTCAATTAAATCTGCTGCTGGGCCAGCATGGGACCGAAGGGTTGGATTGGGTGGCGCAGGTCAGGGAGGAGATTTTCTGAATATAGGTTGTTGTGTACTAAGTGAGCTTTGATGAGGGTTCTGAATGACTTCTATCGTAGCACTCGGTGCCGTTACCGGTGGAATAAATCTTGCCGTAACCGACGCGGAGCTCCGCGAACTTGGTTTTACGCCAGGTAGTTATACGGAGGTCACTGTAGATCGAATGGAGGCGCTTCGCCTTGCGCTTGAAAATAGTCGCGGCAAACTTCCCGATCCTCGTAGCGGTGGTTCAGTTGCGAACACCGTAGATCTTTTAGCCCGGGCTGGCGTAAGCTGCGGATTTATGGGCGTTGGTGGAGACGATACCTTCGGCAGAGCTTTTGTCTCAAATTTCGAGCGCGCCTCGATTGAGTTTCTCTCTGAACTCGAAAACGGAGCCGTTACGGGTTATGACTTTTATTTATACAGCGAGGCTGGCGCCCGCACGATCGTCTTGACTCATGGTGCTAACTCCCGGTTGAGTCCCGCCCATATTGACATCGAAGCTGTTCAAGCTGCAGAGCTGCTGTTGCTGGATGGTATTGCCCTCGATTTTGGTCCAGAATTTGAAGCCGCGCTGGTGGGTTGTATCCAGGCAGCACAGGCGGCGGATGTTCCTTTTGTGCTTACCCTTGCAAGCACAAAAGTCGTTGATGGCTACCAGGCTTTCTTCGATACTTTTGCGCCAAAAGCTCAGCTGGTGGCAGGTAACCGTGAGCAAGCAGCCGTGCTGGTCGGCCTGGAACCAGAGGCATCCCTTGACGCAGTGAAAATCAAGCTCGCTAAAACGCCCATTGATGCGATTATTACCCTGGACGCAGAGGGTGCCTTTGCTCGCTTCGGCGACGCCGCGTTTTTACTACCTGCACAGAAGATTGAAGCGGTAGATTCTACGGGAGCGGGAGATAATTTTCTGGCGGCGTTCCTCGTGGCGAGAATGAAGGGTCTCTCAGTACGCAAGGCGCTCGCCGTCGGAAATCTTATTGCCGGTGAAGTTATTCAATATCAAGGTGCCCGGCTGCCGCTAAACCTTGATGTGCCGCGGCTTATGCAGGCAGCGATCCAAATCGCCGAAAATCTTGATGATTAAGTTTGATTTCCCTGGGGAATGAATTTCAACCAGATCCATATCCGTGCTGCTGGCGTCCATTCCATTTCAGGCAGATCCGATCACACTGTCAGTCCCGCCCTACCGGCAGAGCGCCTCTCCCGGCATTATTGATTCAATTCGAGTTTCCAATCTGCAGGGAGCAAGGATGCCTCGGCCGGGAAATTGGCTGTGGAGAAATACCGGTCGGCGGCCTTTTTCAGGTAGGCGGGAAAGCTTTCCATATAGCTGGCAAAAACCTGCTTGAGAAAAGCGGAGTCATCGCTGGAGACAGACAGGAGTGCGAATATCTTGAGATGGCCCTGCTCGCCAGCCCAGATGTCGGCGCGTTTCAGGGTCAGGTTGGCGAACTTGCGCGCCAGCACGGTGGCATCGGCTTTACTTAGAGCCAAAGCACTTTCGCCGATGTCCGCGGGCATATCGCTGAAATACATGTTGATGAGCTTCTTGGTAAGCCGGGTCGTGTCGGGCATGTTGATTGAAAGTCCGATCGTGAAGATGGCAGTCATCGTATTCCTCTGTTCCCTATAAAACCTGATCCACTGGTCATGTCAATCACCCCTGTCGCACTACTGGTTATTGTACAACTTATTCAAGCTGCTAACAAGCAGACTCTCCAGGAGGAGCACTCAAATTGTGTAGATCGTGGTGCTCGGTTCGGGTGGCTTTAGCCGCCCGAACCGAGCACCACATTTTTCTTCTCGGGATATAATGTCAATCAGGATGGTGCTTGTTTTTACGAGACCGCAAGGTTGGGCGGCTCATCCTGGCGCGGCCGGACGGCAGCCTGCTGGAGGCGCTGCTCGCTGCTAAAGACATCCAGCAGATGCTGTGGGGAACCTGAAAGCTTGCGGTGCAACCATGTTTACGGACCAACACGAATTCGATATCCGCTGCGAATGGGGAGAGCCCGGCGTGGCCGCCCTGGCGCCTATCAGCGACGTCGTGATCATCGTGGACGTCCTGTCATTTTCCACCTGCGTGGATGTCGCCGTCCAGCAGGGCGCGACGATCTTTCCCTATCCCTGGAAAGACGAGCGTGCGGTGGAATTTGCTGCTTCCAGGAATGCATTCCTGGCTGATCCAAAGCGGGCGAAGGACAGCTTTTCGTTGTCGCCCGCCTCGCTGGTCAAACTCACACCCGGTGCACGGATCGTCCTGCCATCCCCGAACGGGGCCACACTGTCTCTTAAAGCCGGCCCAACCCCGGTTTTGGCCGGCTGCCTGCGAAATGCCGGCGCGGTTGCCCAGGCGGCCAGTCATTATGGCCCCAAGATCGCCGTGATCCCTGCCGGAGAACGCTGGAAGAACGATCGCAGCCTGCGCCCGGCTTTCGAAGACCTGATTGGCGCCGGCGCGATCATCAGCCGGCTGGCAGGTGAGCTTTCACCGGAGGCGGCCAGCGCCCTGGCTGCTTTTCAAGCGGTCCGGCCCAGGCTTGGCGAGTATCTGCGCCAATGCAGTTCGGGCAAAGAACTGATCGGGCGCGGCTTTCCGGAAGATGTGGAGCTGGCTGCCGGGCTGGACGCCAGCGATGGTGTGCCAGTCTTGTTCGAGAGCGCATTTGTGCGCCTGGATACCCCTGGCACATTAAAAAGGATACCCAAATTTTGACGGGTATGGCGGGCGGCCGCCCGCCATACCCGTCAAAATTTGAGAGATTTCTTTCATGAGGTAGACATGGAAAATCTCCAGCAATTTGCCGAAAACATCTGGTTGGTGGATGGTCCCATCGTTCGGGATATGGGCATGTACTTCACGACCCGCATGACGGTCGTGAAACTCTCGGATGGAGCCATCTGGATCAGTTCTCCGGTTCCGGTCTCGTACGCTACTTTAAATGCGATTTCAGACCTGGGCGAAATTCGCTATCTGATTGCCGCCACTCCCAGGCATGTCTGGCGCCTGGATAGCTGGCATACTCTGTTTCCCGAGGCTGAGTTGTGGGCATCGCCTCGATCCATATTTACGCTTAAAAAAGGGCCTTTGCCAATCACCGGTTATTTAGATGATACACCAAATGCCGCCTGGGCTGCCGATTTGGATCAACTGTCGTTTGCGGAATTATCCGAGGTGCTGTTTTTCCACAAAGCCTCTCGAACGGTCATGCTCGACGACCTGATTCAGAGGAACCCGATCCTGAAAGATAAGCCTTTGACGAATTTGGTTTTCAAGCTGGAAGGCGTCCGGGCTCCCGAGGGGGGTGTACCCCTGGATATGAAGCTGTTATTTCGAAAACGGCGCTCAGTCCGGCGCTCACTCGAAAAATTGCTCGCATGGGATTTCGATAAATTGATCATTGCGCACGGCGCTTGTATCGAATTGGGCGCAAAGCAGTATGTCGAAAACGCTTTCCGGTGGCTTGAAGAATAAACTTAACTTCGCCCGGCTGATGCCAGGAGGATAGATTAAGGAGTAAGGCAATGCAGGAAATCATCGATTTGGAAAAGCAAGGCTGGCAGGCGCTTTCAGTGCAGGGCGACGCGGCGATCGCATTCTACGCTGCGATCCTGCTGGAGAATGCGGTCATGCTTTTCCCCGGCGGCCTGCGGATTGCCGGCAAAGCCAATATCCTGGCTTCTTTTGGCGCTCAGCCCTGGAAGTCTTTCAAACTCGAGAATCTCCAGGTCGCGCAGCTTGGCAAGGATGTGGTTGTCCTGACTTACGAGGTCACCGCGCGGCGTGAGGAGCAGGAGCCTTATCACGCCCTGATTTCAAGCCTGTATCTTGGGGTTGAAGGCGCCTGGAAGTTAGGACTGCACCAGCACACATTGATTTGATCAGCCTGTATTGGCGCGAATAACGGAGGCCGGTTGTTATGCACCCTCAAATCCCGAAACCAACGATCGTCCCGGCAGGGACAGGCGAAGTGCTGGAGCATATTGGCGTTACCCATAAGCTGACCAGCCGGCAAACCGGGGGCGGTTATTACCTTTTTGAGGCAGTCTTCGATCCGGAAAGCGGGAACAGGCTGCACGTGCATACCTACGAGGACGAAGTCGTGTCCGTGGTGCAGGGGGTTATCCAGATCAGGCTTGGCGATGGCAAACTGGACGCCAGCGCAGGCGGGGTCGCCCATCTTCCCAAAGGCATTCCCCATGCGCTCTACAACCCGGGCAAGACGCCGCTCAGGATCGTTGCCCTGGCAATCCCGGGCGGCATGGAACAGTTCTTTGACGAGCTCGAAGCCGCCATCCGGGCCGGGGACCTCGATGACGCCAGGCACCGTGAAATTTCGGGTAAGTATGGGATCGAATGGCTGGAATAGCCGGGGATGTCAGGCTTCGACTGAACCGGAGTGTGCCACGGGCTGCTCTTCAGGTAGAAGGAAGCGTCTTAACAGGACGACAACGACCAGGACGAGGAATACAAACATACTGAACACCAGGAACATTCCTTTCGCTCCCAGGCTGTCAAACAGCAGGCCGCCTGAAAAACCGCCCACTGCCGCGCCGACCCCGCCCAAGGCGGCATTGAACAGGCCCTGGGCAGTCGCCCGGAGACCTGCCGGGGCATGCTCATCTGCATAGGTCACGCCTGCCACGCCCAGAAGAGGATGGCTGAAACCGTGCAACAGCTGAACGCCCAATACAAAGGCGGGATTTACTGCAATCGCCAGGAGGAAAAAACGCAGGGCGATCATCAGGGTGGAAAATATCAAAATGGCAAATGACTTGTAGCGTTTGATAAAACTTCCGACAAAGAGCAGCACCGGTATTTCCGCAATCGTTCCGATGGTCAGCGCCAAACCCATCAGCGATTCCTCGGCGCCCAGTTCCTTCAGGTAGGGAAACAGGTAGGTATTATTGGATGCGTACGAGAACCCGCCGCTGAAACCGATCAGCAAGAGGATCAGGAAACGCGAGTTCTTTAGAAGATCCTTTACCCGGCCTGTTTCAGGCAGGATCCCGCTGGTACTCTCACTGTGAACCAGCTTCTGGCTGACGAATAAACTGCACAGGTATAAAACTGCTGCACCCCAGAAGGCAATTTTGAGGCCGAAATTTTGCACCAACGCCCCCGCTACAGCAGCCGCGAGACTGAATCCGATTGTGCCCCCCACCCGAATCCGGCCATAGAGATCCTTCCGTTCTCCCAGCATGAGCATGGCCGCACTGTTGGTGAGTGGGAAAAGCGGCGCGAGAAAAATGCTGAGGATAACTGCCAGGGCGAATAACAGGGTGAAGGTTTTCAGGTAAGGAAAAAGCAGCAGGCCGACGATAATCACCACTAAGGAAAGACTCATGACCAGACTGTGCCGGTTGATGCGGTCGGCCAGCCCCGTCATGAGTGGCAGGCTGAGCATGGTAACCAGTGGGGCAACCCCGACCAGCAAGCCAATCTCGGCGCCGGTTAAGGATAAGGATTGAAAATACAGGACCAGGTACGGGCGATAAACAGCCGCGGCCGCAGACAGGATGAAATAAACGCTAAACGGCCAGATGAGTTTTTTGATCGATGGATTCATGATTGCGCATCGGGTTCGGCAAAATAAGTTATGCTTCGCAACTTTGCGAATAGCTGATTAATTCTACTGCAAAATCAGCTATAGAGAATGGCCCAGCCTTTGCCCAGCATCCTATGAGCCTTCTTCGCAAGCTCAATGAAAGCGGAAGATGTGGTTGTGATGAAATTGGACAAGATGAGCTCGCTGGCGAAATCTAGGTTTACGGCGCTAACCCGAGCTCAGGAATGGCTGGGATCTTCTTTTCATACAGCCAGGAGTTGAAGAATTCTCCCAGATCCTGCCCGGTAACTTCTTGTGAGAGGGCAATAAAGTCATCGGCGCTGGCGTTCCCATAGCGGAAGCGCTCGGTGTACGTCCGCAGAATCCGGAAGAAGGTTTCGTCGCCAACCCTCTGACGGAGTGCATGGAAGAGCAGGGCGCCGCGGTTATAAATTGTGCCGGTATACAGATTGGAAGGCAATGGCTCACCAGGTGGATTCGATGACCAGTTTTCATAAGTATAGGCAATCCGGGCCCAGTCAGCCATGGCCTGTGGGCCTCCTTTGTGTTCTAACCACAATTGGGAAGCATATGTTGCCGCGCCTTCCTTGAGCCATAGATCTTGCCAATGAACCAGGCTGACACTATCTCCAAACCACTGGTGGGCCAGTTCGTGGGCGATGGTCGTTTCGGACAGCACCGGCGCGACCGGGGCATGCTGGGAGAGCATCTGGGTTTCCATGGCGGAAAAATCGGGGATGTCTACGATGACCGTGCCATAAGCGGGGAAAGGATAGGGGCCAAACCGTTCGCTGAAGAAGGCGATCATCTCCCCTTGCTGATGGATACCTTCCTTCAGCTCGTCAGGGAAATCCGGCGGGAGATAATTGCGGATCTGCACTCCGGCCGGGCCAGATTCACTTTCCACCCGGTATTCAGCCACACTGAAGCCGGTTACATAGCTCGCCACCGGTTCAGAGGCCTCCCAGATATAAGTTACTTTCTCACTGTTATCCAGCTCTTGCTTCAATTGGCCAAAGGCAGCCACAACATAGGGTTTCGGGACTGTGACTCGCAGTTTATAGGCAGCTTTATCAAGGGGATGATCGTTCACAGGGAACCAGGAAGCTGCGCCGGAGATCTCGCTGGTTACAAACACCCGATTGTCTTCGGTGTGAAACCAGCCCTTTTTCGATAACATGCCTACCGTCAGGATTGGCTGGGGTGATCCATGGTAAGACACGGTAACTGTGAAGGTATCTCCCGTCTGGATAGCCTTGGAGGGTGTGATGGTAAGTTCGTGCTCGTCGCGCTGGAATTCGGCTGTGCGGTCGTTAACGCTGATTTGATCGACGGTCAATCGAGAAAAATCCAGATTGAAGGCGCTTAATGGCTGGGTGGCCTGGGCTGCCAGCGTGCAGGTGCCCGATAGGGTGTTGTTAACCGGGTCCACTTCCAGATCGAGGGTATAAAGCTGGGCGTCATAGCCGCCATTGCCGAGCTGCGGGTAATAACTGTCACCGATGCCGTCTGCTCCGGCTGGAGCTGTTTCCTGGCTGCAGCCAACCAGGCAGGCGAACAGACATAGGAGTACAACCATACGAACGTACATTCTGCCTCCTTCTTGAACCAGACGGATGGCGCCGGTGTTCGTGTTGTAAGTCCGTCGAATGAAACTGCAGCTACCTGATAATCCCCCCTTGTCACTTTTATTGTTCAGGAATACTAAATCTTGTCAATGTAAAGATGTAATACGGAACTGCTCCCCAAAATTGTTCTTGGGGAGCAAGTTTCTGTGATCCTGGCGGGGAAATTTTATATCACAAGTCACTACGTTACTCGAATATTACGACCAGGTCCCTGACCGAAAAATCTACTGGCTCCATAGGTGTCTCACACGACACGGGGTCTGCAAGGTATAAGCAGGCGCTGTACCAGTGACCTGTGAAGGTGTGTGGCCCGGGATCCAATCCCTCCGGGAAATTGAAAACTGACCCCGACCAGATGGTATTAACTCCGTCTACCACACCGGTTGCGCCTTTGAAATCCCAATCGGGCTCGATATATTCACCGTCAACCTCCAGGGCAAACCCCATATGTCCCGTCGCTACAGGCAGGTCGTTGGGAGGTAAATATCCAGCGCTGTGGAAGATATAAAAAGGCTCGCCAGCCGGATAGGTAGCCGGCTCTCCTAAGATAATATGTATCCGGCACTCATCTGCACCATCACAAACTAAAGTTCTTTGGTCAGCCAAAGCTGGTGTCGCCAGGATGAGCGTAATGGCGAGGATCACAATGATTGTTGACAGAATTTTCTTGGTCTCTTTCATGAGTTGTCCCTCCTTGTATTACTCAAGACACGTACCTCTCTCCTTGCCTATCGACACACTTCGTGAAGGCCCACATATCTTAGAAATTAAGAAAACCGCCAACAGATTGTCAACGGTTTTGATGGTATCGTAGTGTTTTTTGGCTTGTAAGCGCCAATTCCCTGCCAGTTTTGATAATTGAAGTGTATCGACTTGATACCAGTATATAAATATTTCAAGGCAAAGTCAACCTTACCCGCGCATCGTGTTTGTATCAAAATTGGTTGGTGACTGTTTAACCATCACCTGTGGCGTTAAATTGGCTGAGTTGACCCCCTACGTGGGGACTTGCACTTTCGCCGGGCAAAAACCAACCAAAAATGTGACAGTCTCAGCTTAAAAATCGCGGCTTACGATTGAGATTCTTAGCTGGTTTGCCCGAGATCGATAGGAAACCGGAGGCTAAAATGACTGGCCAGAAATATGACACGCTCGGCCAAACCGGGCAGGGAGATCGGTTGACGGCAAGAATACTGCCCGATTGTTTTATCCAAGCCGGCGATACTGCGCCGGGGGAATGCCGATCTCGCGTTTAAACGCCTTACGAAATGCTGCTTCTGATGTATAGCCGAGCTGCTCTGCAATGGCTTCGATCCCTACCTCGTGCTTTAACAGCCGGGTCGCCTTGAGCATCCGCCAGCGGGTCAGGTAGGCCAGCGGGGATTCGCCCACCAGTCTGGTGAAGCGGGCCGAGAAAGCTGAACGGGATAGTGCCACTTCGTCTGCCAGTTCCTTGACCGTCCATTTATGCTCCGGCGACTGGTGGATCAGGCCCAGGGCCGCGCTGATGGGCTGGTCGCGCAGTGCGCCAACCCAGCCAGGAGCGGGTTCAGCCTGCTGCTCAATCCAGAGGCGAACGATCTGGATGAAGAGCAGTTCAGCCAACCGGTTGAGTACGACCTCGGAGCCCGGCAGCCGCGAAGCCGATTCGCGTGCGATCAATCGCACCAGGTCGGCGAAGTCCGGCTCCAGGCGCCCCTGTACCCCCGGTATATGAATAAATTTTGGCAGGCGGTAGAGCAGTGGCAAACCACCGGGATGCTCGAGGCGGAACGCGCCGCACAGCAGCAGTGGCTTTGGTCCGTCACCGTCACGATCGACGACCTGGTAGCCGTGCTGCGGGTTGTAGTCCAGGTGAACCAGGCGCGTCAGGGGCGAGCCGGGATCGTCGTACAGCGCATGCGGCTGGCCGGTTGGGAACAGCAATACGTCGCCGTCTGCGACTTTTCTTGGCTCAGGTTCACCCTCAACCTGTAAGAAAGCTTCCCCATAATTGAGAATGTGGAACATGCTGTCCTTGCTGGCTGCAAAATCATAGCGCCAGGGAGAGGCCAGCTCCCGGCGGGATGACAGCCAGCCTTTCAGTTCAAGTGTATTGAGTACATCCGTCAGGATATCCATTCTTAACTCCAAACTGGACGATCAGACATAAATTCAAGCAATTATGGCATAGATTGTAGAGATAAACAAGACTAAAATTATCTGAGTTAGAACATATGGTCCTATATCGCTTGGACAATACCGAAAGGAGAAAATCATGTACCAAAATTACACGACTGCTTTTTTGGTTGACCAGACACCCGAAGAAGTCTTCGACGCCATCAATAACGTTCGCGGCTGGTGGTCAGAAGAGATCGAGGGCCGGACCGACGAGTTGGGTGAATTCAGGTATCACTACCAGGACGTTCACCGCTGCACCATCCAGATAAGCCAGCTCATTCCGGGTAAAAAGGTCGTCTGGCATGTGGTGGACAACTACTTTAACTTCATCCAGGATAAGAGCGAGTGGAAGGACACTCACATCATCTTTGATATCGCCAAGAAAGACGACCAAACCGAGGTCCGCTTCACGCACGCAGGCCTGGTCCCGGCGTATGAATGCTACAAGGTCTGCTCGGACGCCTGGGGCACTTACATCAACGGCAGCCTGCGCGACCTGATTACCACCGGCAAGGGCCAACCCAATCAAAACGAGCAGATCGCCGACAAGCATGGCCTGGAACACGCCTAGCCGGCAGGGGAAAAAATGGACGACCAAAACTTCACCACTACCTTAGTGTTTGACCAAACTCCGGACGAGGTCTTCGCCGCCATCAACAATGTCCGGGACTGGTGGACGGGAGAAATCGAGGGGGACACCGGCGGGCTCGGCGACGAATTTGTGTACCGGTCTGGCGATGATCACCGCAGCACCCAGAAGATCACCGGCTGGGTACCGGGCAAGAAAGTCGTCTGGCGCGTCCTGGAAAGCCAGATCAACTTCGTCGCAGACAAAACGGAATGGAATGACACCGAGATTGTCTTTGAGATCGCTCGAAAAGCTGGCAAGACGGAACTCCGGTTCACGCATGTCGGCCTGGTTCCTGCCAAGGCATGTTACGGCGACTGTTCAGAGGCCTGGCGTTACTTTATCAATGACCGTTTGCGGAACCTGATCGCCGCAGGAAATTGATTAACCGGCGGTCGAGGTTGAGATGGGCGTGATTTTCAAGCATCAAGCGAAAATCACGCTCATCGCATCTACAGTAGCACCACAGGAATTCCCAAGTCGCTTTGAATCTTATTGCAAAATTGTTGTAAACTGGTAAAAGGCAAGAGAGGAGCGTTTAAAATGACGGTACCGATTTCACTCCGTATCGCGGCCATCCTGCACTGGTTCGTGGCCGTGGGGTTTGGGGTTTTCTGCATCCCGGCCATTCGTAATCTCCTGGCGGGCGGCGACATCCCGTATGTGTTCGGCTTGCCCGCCTACGGGCGCGGGCCCTTCGAACGCATCGGCTTGCCTACGACGGTCCCGCTCCTGGCCGCGTTTCTGCTGGTCTGCATCCTCGAAGCAGTCGCCGGCTACCTGCTGTGGGGAGCCCATCTGTCCGGAGCGATCCTTGCCCTGGTGCTTATCCCGGTTGGCGGTCTTTTTTGGTGGGGATTCGCCCTGCCCATCCCGCCGTTGTTCGCCATTGTCTGGACCATCCTCATCCTGGTGTCCTGGCCGGCCCTGCGGTAGACCTGGAAGCTGTATAAAATGTCCCGTTGGGAATTGCTATGGTGGTACTTTTGCTAAATTCATAGAAAAGGGCGCCGACTGCAGCTCACACAGATATTTCGAAAAACCCGAGCAACCCGTTGCTTGAAATTTATGTAATAATGATAAAACCAGCTGGATCGTTCCGCCCGCAGGTATACCAGACCGTTCGCGGAATGAAAAAGGAGGAAACTGAATGAACATTCTCCTGAAAGTATTATGGAACCTTATTTTTCAATTAACCGGGCTGGATATTTCCTTCGATGTTAACTATAACGACTGGTCGTTTTATCTGATTGAATTGACGGCAGACTATCAAGGGGTGAAAGAAATGCTTGCCGCCAGACAGCTTATACCGAAAGAGAGCGCTCCCGGCGAAACCAGGCTGCAAATTGTAGCCTGCCAGATGAGGTCCGTGCAAATCGCAGGATCTTATCATGAAGTTTCCTTCCAGGTGCCGGTTGAATCATTCGAGGACAGCGACGATGAAATATTTACCCATCTTTACCTGCCCGTGAGTACCGAGGCGGCCAGGTGGGCCGGGGTAGATATTTACGGCTTTCCGAAATTTGTCGCCAAAATCGATTTCTCAAATGCCGATAACCAGATTACTTGCCAATTAAGTGAGAAGGATGAATCCGATCCTTGTACTAAGCCTGGAGGATCAAGTTCCGACGAGCAGGAAGCAAACCCGGTGGCTCTTTTATGGCGACCGAAAACAGCAGATCTATAAAACGGTTTTTGACCTGGAAGGTTCGTTCCTGGAGCAGCAAGCCAATCAGAATGTAAAGTTTGTACTGGGGGAGCACCCAATCGCCGAAAAGCTCAAGGGATTACTGCTTTCCGATCAGGTCAAGCGAACCATGATCGGAAAAGATGTGAGCGGAGTTTTGCGAAAGCCAGTCCGGGTCCATGCAGGTAGGCTATGACCACCCCCCGAGCCCAGGCGCTGATCGATGACTGTGCCGCCAACGCCTGGCTGATCCACCGCCACGCTGACGGCGTTTCGGATGAGGCCAGCCTGCGCCAGCCGCCTTTCCCGGCCAACTGCCTCAACTGGGTCCTGGGGCACATCGTCTGGCGCCGGACCTCGGCCCTGGCCGTGCTCGGCCTGGCCTCGCCCTGGGATGAGGCAACCGCCGCCCGTTACCGGACCGGCTCCGAGCCGCTCCGTTCCCCGGATGACGCCCGGCCGTTCTCGCAGCTGCTGGCCGACCTGGATGCCACCCAGGCGGTCCTGAGCGCGGCCCTGGAAGCGATGGATGACGCAGCCCTGGATCGGGCCTTCGAGAACGACCGGGGCGAAAAGCGCGTGATCGAGCACCTGCAGGGTTTCCACTGGCACGAGACCTACCACCTTGGCCAGCTCGAGCTCCTGCGGGCGTTCAGCGAGTCTGCGGAACAGGCAGACAAGAAAGGAATTTAGAGAGATGTTACGTTGTACGCCGTTTTTACTGTTTGACGGCAACTGCGCCGAGGCGATGACTTTCTATCACAACTGCCTGGGCGGCGAGCTTACGTTGACGAAGCTGGCCGATACCCCCATGAAAGCCCAATTCCCGCCAGAGAAGCACCAGCGCCTGATCAACGCTCACTTAAAAAGCGGGGCGTTTGAGATTTCGGCCACCGATTGGATGGCCTCGCCTGACTTTGACCCCGTTCAAGGCAACACCTACGCGATCTTCGTGCTCGGCGGCGCTTACGACGAGCTGAAGCCGGTTTTTGATAAACTCAAAGTCGGCGCCGAACAGTCCAGGCTGCAGGAACTGCATGAAATGCCGTTCGGGATCTACGGGCAGTTCTACGACCGCTTCGGGGTCCAGTGGATTTTCAGGGGAGATTTGGAGGCATGATGGCGAAAAAAGGTTCAGCCAAAAATGGTTCGGCGAGCCCCAAAAGCGACGTCGTGGAGCGCCTGAATGCGGGCGTCCCGCTCTCGCCGGAACAGCAGGAAGAGCTGCTCGCCACAGTGCAGGCCCGCTTCGAGCAAAACATGCCGCGCCACCCCGGGCTGCAATGGGCGGATGTCCAGGCCCGCCTGGAAGCCGACCCCGAAAAACTGTGGTCGCTGCATGCTATGGAAATCACCGCCGGCGAGCCGGACGTGGTTGGGGTCGATGAGGCCACGGGCGAATACCTGATTTACGATTGTTCCAGCTACAGCCCGAAAGGCCGCACCAACCTGTGCTACGACCGGGCCGCCTGGGAATCCAGGAAGCGGGCCAGGCCGCCTAATAACGCCCTGGACGTGGCGGCCGCCATGGGGGTCGAGATGTTAACCGAGCAGCAGTATCGCTACCTGCAGACGCTGGGCGAATTCGACACCACCACCTCCAGCTGGGTGAAAACCCCGCCGGCGATCCGCGCGCTGGGTGGGGCGCTGTTTTGCGACCGCCGCTACGACCATGTTTTCACCTATCACAACGGGGCCGAATCGTACTACGGCGGCCGGGGGTTCCGCGGGGTGCTGCGGGTGTGAGGGGGTGGATAGTTGTAGGTTGGGTTGAGCGCTGAAGGTTTGATCTTGCGCTTTGGGCCTCGTCAGCGAAACCCAACCTGATCTGGCCGTTTATTGCTCTGTTGAGATGGGCGATTGTTTGTTGGGTTTCGCTTAGGTTTGGGCGGGGCGATGTTCCCGGATCTAATTCGCTCAACCCAACCTACATGCTACCGGCTGTTCAGGCGGCGCCGGCCGGCCTGGTTCGATACCGTAGGTAGACGGTGCCATTGTCAAAGCGGCGTTCTTCTAAAAGTTCAAGCTCCAATCGCAGGTTGAGGGGCAAGCCTGGTTTGCCGCCTCCCACGATAACCGGGAGATAGAACAAATAACACTCGTCGACCAGCCCGGCTTGAAAGGCGTGGGCGGCGATTCCGGGGCCCTCGATGAACATGTCGTGGTCGCTGGCCGCTTTCAACCGGCGAATCGCTTCCGGATCGAAGCTATGCTTAAGCTGGGTGTTGCGGGTGGATACCGTCTCCAGCGTCCGGGAGAATACGATTTTATCTGCGGCCTGCCAGACCTCGGCAAAGTCGCCCATCAACGGGGAGGCCGCGGCCAGCTCGGGATCGGTCTCCCATACCTGCATGGTCTCGTACATGCGCCGCCCATAGAGATGGGTGCGCGTCTCCCGGACCAGGTCGGTGATGAAGGCGAACAATTCATCGTTGGGCTGGGTCCAGTCAAACCTGCCTTCCTGGTCCTCAATGTAACCGTCGAGCGACATGTTCGCCCAGTAAATCAAATGTGCCATTTTCAACCTCCATTTTTGTACCAATAAGTTTACTGGTGGAACTTTTCCATAGAGATTCTAAAGAGTTCCGCCACCGCGCCATGGCGCCCTACTTTCCCGAGAAAACTGTCGTTGTGGCGAGCGTTCTGTGCCCGACGAGGCAATCTATCTCACGATTGCGATTGGATGGGCTATGAATATTGCTTGGCCGTACAGTTCACGGCGAGCCAAAGATCGGCTACTCATAACACAATGTAGGCATTCTGAGTGGAGTGAGGCAGGCGCACTTTGCCTGCCGAACGTAATCGAAGGATGACCGGGTTAGCCGAGAATCCACCCTTCGATTACAGCCTCCGGAGCAAAGTACGCTCCTCCGGCTTCCACGGTCGTAGAGAACACGACTCAGGGTGCCTCAAAATGATTGTTCCTTAGGAGCGAGCGTTCTGTGCGAGCGTGGCAATCTCGACTTCGGAGAGCTTAGATCGCCACGTCGGGCAAAGAACGCCCTCCTCGCGATGACAAAAGTTCCTTCGAGTTTGAAATGCGCGCCAGCACCGTGGAGTTACTCGCAATGACTACTCGGAAAAGGGCCAGTTTCTAAAGAGGCGACCGAATAGCCTTATGGCAAGCTTAACTGTTTTCGTTGCGGCGGGCGCGCCCCAGGATCTCGTAGACGACTTCGGATTTGGCGTCCGCATAGTTCTGGGTATACTTCCAGATGCGGCCTGCCAGCTCTCGCTTTTTTCTCTCATAGAGCAACCGTTCGTCAGCATGCTCCCTGAGCCAATCGCGGAAAAGCAGCATCTGGCCGATTTCTTCACATCCTTCCGAGAAGACATGCAGATTCGCGTTGGGATCGGTGTATTTAAGCAGGCGGTGCTCGTACCAATCCGGTTCACGGATCCTCAGGGTGAATCCACTCTGCTCCAGACGCTTGACGTAAGCGGCCTCATCGCTCGAATCCGCAACAACCAATACGATATCGATGATCGGCTTGGCCGCTAACCCCGGCACGGAAGTCGATCCGACATGCTCCAACAGCAGCACATCATCTTCCAGGGCGGCCAGTATGCGCTGCTTCAGCTGTGTGAAGTATGCCGGCCAGGCGGGATCATAGGGCGCCAGGTAAATTGTGCTGTTCAGTGGCTGTCGCTCGCCGATCGTGACCTCGAGGATTTGCTCCTCGGTCATAGGTGGATTCTTCTTTGGTAAATCTGCCATACTATCCCCTTACTCGGTCCTTACCAACCTGATCTGGCCGTTGATTTGCTTTGTTGAATGGGCCTTGGTTTGTAGGGTTTCGCCCGGGTCCAGAATTACCGGAATGCTTTCCCGAATCGCTCAACCTAACTTACCGGTCTGTTGCTGTAAGCAAAAGTGATGGTTCTATTGTACAATTTATTCCAGGCTTGAACGAGCGACTTTTGTTGCAAGCTGTAAACCCTTCTTTTGACCCAGGAGTAACACTATGACCTCATTGCCAACCTCTCCCGCCCTCGATCTGGCGCGCCTCATCCAATTGCAGGAAAAACCGCAGCCGTTTGAGCCGGGCGAGCCCCACTTCTGGACCGACCCGCACATCGCCCGCCAGATGCTGGCCTACCACCTCGACCCGGGCGTAGACGCAGCCAGCCGGCGGCCTGAAACCATCGACCGCATCACGGCCTGGATCGCGAAAGCAGCCGGTCTGCGCCCCGGCGACAGCCTGATCGACCTGGGCTGCGGCCCCGGTTTGTACGCCGAGCGGCTGGCGCAGGCGGGTTTCCAGGTCACCGCGGTGGATTTCTCGCAGAACTCGATCGACTATGCCGTCGCCCAGGCCCGGGAGAAACAGCTCCCGATCCAATACCGCTGCCAGAATTATCTCGAACTGGACGATCAGGCCCGCTTCTCGGCCGCGCTGCTGATTTACGGTGATTTTTGCCCGCTTTCGCCCGGTCAGCGGGCCAGGCTGCTCGCCAACGTGCGGGCGGCCCTGAAACCCGGCGGCTGTTTTATCCTGGACGTCACTACCCCGCGCCTGCGCCAGAAACACGGCCTGAAGAATCACTGGTACGCCGCCCGCCAGGGTTTCTGGAAGCCCGGGCCGCACCTCGTGCTCGAACAGGGCTTGGCCTACCCGGATGATCTCTTCCTGGACCAGTACACCGTCATCGAGGCCGACGGTAAGCTCAGCGTTTACCGCAACTGGTTCCAGGATTACACCCCCGAGACCATCCGGGCCGAACTGGCCGCCGGCGGATTCGAGGTCGAAAGCCTGTGGGGTGACCTGACCGGCGAGCCTTATACCCCCGACTCCGAATGGATCGGCATCCTCGCCAGAAAAAAACGCCTGACCGGTAAATAAAAAATACCCAAATTTAGAGGCGCGTTGCGGGCGGTAGCCCGCAACGCGCCTCTAAATTTGGGAACAGCTTCAGGCTAGATAGGCTTTTTATACCCGTCCAGTAAGTACCAGGGTGTGAAGCCGCAGGCTTGATAAAGCCCTCGGGCAGCTTCGTTATTGCCGAAATGAGCAACCGTTGTGTAGCTCATGCCGGCGTCCGCCATCCGCTGCATACCATACAAAAGCAGTGTCCGTCCAAAACCGCGCCGGCGATAATCCCTGTGCGTGCCCACCGGTTCGAACAATCCGGTGCGGTTCAATCGATCGAACCAGATGACGGTGAAGGCGACATAGAGCCCATCCGGAGACTGGATCGCCAATTCCCGGGTGAGGTCATAGCCTGGCGACTGCATCACAGTGCGGTACAGCTCGGGGGTCCAATTGGTCGGGTTGAAGGCCGCATTGTGGACCGCGGCCAGGGCCGCGGCATCTTCAAATCCGGTTGCAGACTTGATCGAATAACCTGCCGGCAGAGCGGGCACGGGGATCGAATTGAGTTTGGCGCGGTTCAGCACATACGGCAAATCACCATCAGGCTCCCAACCCAGGGCCGTCAGCAGGCTAGACCGAGCGCTATCAGCCTGAAATGCATCGGCGTAGATCCATTCACTTTCAATCTTGTGCTGCTGCATCAAGCCTACCGTGCGATCGTAGGCAACTTCCAGGACTTCGCGTTCTAGTTCGTCGCCGCGCAGGTCCGGGCGTACCTGGGCGTCAAAACTCTTATAACTGGGGTCCGCCAGCAGCCAGGCGGCTATACCCTGTTCATCCTCCCAGATCGTCATGAGCTCGACCGGATCATATACCCTAAACCATTGACCCAGAACCCGCCGGCCCTGGCTGCCGAGGCGCTGGAACATGCTTCCACAGGCACCCAATCAATGCGAGCAGTGCGCCTGTCAGGGTGATGAAAATTCCGATGCCTGTCGCTGCGAAGAAACCTGCTTCAGGGCCGATCTCGATAATCCGCCCAAAATCAAGCAACACAACGCAAGCCGCCAGCGCGGCCAGAACGATCCCGGCGAGCTTCGTCCACCGGCGCGGCTCTGCCCCGAAGATCAGTTCGCCAAGGATGAGCGCCAGGCCCGCGCCGGTCGTTAAAACCCCGTCTCCTTCCCAACCGATAGCGAGGCCCTGATAGGCTGTCCCGCTAAGGCCAAATAGATCAGGCACAGAAATCCAGGGAAGAAAGCCACCCAGGATAAGAAGAATTGACCCAACCATAACCAGTGCTTTTGCCTTATTCATCTGCCTTTCCTTCCTACATGGACATAGCGGCCTCGAAATGTAGAACTGCTGGGGTACATTCGGGATGTGTAGATACAAAGTCTATTCTATTGTACAATTTATTCTGGGTCTGAACAAGCACTTCTGGCTTCAAGCGCAGGGCATCTAAAAGTCCCGACCTGGTAAGCTTTGCAGATATTGGATTCTTGCATAGCTCCCGTGTCGGAAGGATTAATCCATGCAAACCAGATCGGCACCTAAGAAACGACTGCAGGCTCGCTACCGGATAAGCCTGGATTTATTTCTGGCCCCATACCAGCGCGGCTTAGCGGCACCCCCGCCCTGGCGCCCGTTGCGATTGGGGCATAGGGCGGGGGTGCCGCTGCAAGACCGGCGTTCTATGCCGGTCGGGGGTGGGTAGGGGAAAGGAAAAACTTAGATGATTTCGTGAGTAGCACCCCAGACTACAATCGGGAACCATATCTCAATCCACGGCGTCTGTTAACCATGAACCATACTTGCCTCCAATTTTCGGATAGCTCCAATGCCCCACCGGGCGTAAATACGTTCCTACGGGTTAATATATTCTTTTTCATCGCCCTGCTGCTGCTGACCGGCTGTGCGGCCTCTGGCGAGGTCGCTCCCGCCACGGATAGCCCCTTGCAGGAGGCGACCTCAGCGGTTCTGATCACGCCTTCACCAGTCAGCCAACCAGGCGCAACCTCGCCGGTAACCGCTGGCCCGAGCGCCACGCCCCCCTTAGATCCGGAGGCGCAGCCTCCAGATCAGGCCACGGCCACCTACGCGCCCATACCGGTCAACGACGCCGCCAACTTGATGGTCGAGCAGGCCACCGGGATGCTGGCCGATAAGCTCGGCATCGACCCGCAGGCGATCAGCCTGTTCAGCCTGCAGGCCGTGGACTGGCCGGACGAGTTGTTGGGCTGCCCGTTGGGTAACCAGAACTACGCCCAGGTGATCACCCCCGGCTACCTGATTGAGCTGCGGGTCGAGCGCACGGTCTACGAATTCCACACCAACCAGACCGGCCGGGCTGTGCTGTGCGGGATCGCGCCGACGATGGAAATCTACCAGCCGCCGTAAATAAAAGATGCGAAAAAAAGAATGGGTGGGGCCAACCGGCCCCACCCATTCTTTTTTTTTGCAAAATTCAAAAAAACTACTTCGCCGGGCGGACCTGGATCTGCATGAAGTTGCCCTGAGCGCTGATGCTCTGGATGCGGATCTGGGTGCCGGTGTTGGGGACGATCACGCTGCCCCACGGGTTGAGCGGATCGTAGTAGCTGTTGCGGTCGTCGAACACGCTGACGCCCGGCTGGCTGTGATGGTAAGAAGGCTGGCTGTACCAGTGCAGCACGAGCGGATCGGTGGGAGCCAGGGTGAAGGTCGAGTCGTAGGTCTGCATGCGGTTGCGCCATACGCCGCCGTCCGCCCGGATCATGGCGGTTGGGTGAGCGTCGACCGGCAGCAGCAAGCCCTGGCCCGGATGGCGGGCGACCTGGTTGTTGCTCTGGGAGGTGTCCCAGTAGTTGATCAGCAGGCCGTCCTGGTAGGGCAGGTGCTCGACCCAGTCGCCCAGCAGGGGGTTGTCCAGGAAGCCGAAGTTGTACGGACCGACCTGCAGGTTCTTGTCGTAGCCCCAGTAGGCGCGGTACTCGACCACGTAGTAGTGGGCAAAAGATTGCAGTTCCATGCCGGTGGTGGCCCGGAAGCCGTTGAAGTTCCAGCCGGCGTCCGCTTCGGCGCCGTCAGTCTCCTGGCCGGTGATGTTGATCTCATCGACCATGAAGCCGAAACCGCCGGTGTTGGCGTCGGTCCAGTAGCGGAAGCCGAGCAGCACGTCGCCCTCGGGCAGGTTGGCGGTCAGGTTGTACCAACTGTTACTGGTTGCATTCCCGGTGATCCCGTAGCCGAAATTCTGGCCGTTCGGATCGGTCGTAGTGGAGCGGTTGGTCTCGATCGGAATCCAGGTCGCCCCGCCGTCGGTGGAGTACACCAGGTAGGCGTAATCCCAGTTCGTTTCGATTTGGTAGCGCACCCTGGCGCTCAGGGTTGCCCCAGCCGGCAGGGAAAAGGCCTTGTACATAAAGTTGTCCAGGTTATCCCCGGAGCCGCTGTAATAGTAATTGTCGCCATAGCGGGGCCTGCCGATATTGACCAGGACATCCTTGGGGGGCAGCACCACGAACAAGCCCTGGGCCTGCTTGGTGTTGGTCTCCATCGGGCCAAGCTTGTGTTCGGACTTCTGGCCGGCGAAGGCGACTTCATAGTTCAGCCAGCCGAGCTGGAATTTCTCCCAGGCGCCCATGTGGCTGGGGGCGTTGCCGATCGAATCTTGCCCGGTGTCCACCCACGAGCCGGACGACATCAGGGTCCAGAAGCCGGTGCCGTTCTCGCCGCCGGAGGTGTCGTACAGGTCGGGCAGGCCCAGGTCGTGGCCGTATTCGTGGGTGAAGACGCCCACGCCGCCGTTCTCGGGCTGGATGGTGTACTTGCCGACCCAGTAATCACTGTCGCCGATCCGGACGCCGCCGTCAGGGTTGAAGGCCGGGCCCTGTCCATCGGGGCCGGAGCGGTTCGAGAAGGCGTACCAGCTGTGGCTCCAGATGGCCCAATCGTCGCAGGTCGGCGAGCAGGATTCGTTGCCGACGCCGGCGTGCACCGACTGGAAGGTATCGATGTAGCCATCCGGCTCGTCGAAATTGCCATCGCCGTCGTAATCATAGCGATCCCAGACATCGAAGCTGCTCAGGTAGTCGTTGATCTCCTGCGGGGTCTTTCGCGGCTGCGATTTGCTGGTCGTACCAGCCGTCGATGGTCTCGTCCAGGAAGTACCAGACCTGGTTGCCGCCCAGTGGGCTGTCGAAATCATCATCGTAGCTGGCGGCCGGGCCGGAAACCGGGATCCAGTCGGTCACGTCGCCATGGACGGTGTAGCGGTTGGAGGACTGTTCGATGTAGAAATTGCGCATCGAGTTTGCTCCGGGGGCGTCATCGAAGAGCATGTCCAGGTAATGATCGCGGCTGAAATCCGGGACCCACAAAGTGGTGTTATCGACACTGCGATCGGGCTGTGGTATGGTGTTGTGAGCCAGATCGGGGAACTCGCCCAGCACGGTCCACAGGGCGCCTTCGCCTTCGCGTTCTAACTGGACAAACTGGCCGCGGGCGACTTCGTGGGTTTTACCCCAGGCTTTGCCGTTCAACTGGGCTTGCAGGGCTTCCTGCTTGAGTTCCTGTTGATTGGCGGTATACGGGTCAGGCCGGTTGTCTTCCCGGGGGGCAGTGTCGGGTCCGCTGCCGGTGTCCTGGCTGGCCTGGGGTGCAGCCCAGGCTGCCGAGGCAGCGAACATCGAGATCAGGACCAGAATAAAGAAAGTGCGGAACAATTTTCGACTCATCGAGCGTACTCCTTTGTTGAATTGAATTTTGGACTGGGCAGAACAGCTTACTCGGGTAAAGCCACAATCTTGTTATCGCCACCTCCTCAGGTCGTTGACCCATTCAAAGTGTCAACGTTGATTGGTTGGATCGCCCTGGCTTGCTCTATAGCGAGAATCGCAAGGCGAAGCAGATTGGATTTCTGGCTTTTGCCAGAAATCCAATCTGCTTCGCCTTGTATTTTGTTCTCAGGGAAACGCAACCGTACCGTAGATGCAATGATGTTATCCATGTAGTCCAAGTAACTGCAGACGCGCCGGTTTCTGCTCCCAGAGGAGTTGAACCTTACCGCATTGCGTCGGTGAGCTATGGGTTGGCTCGAAAAGGACAACCAGCGGCAGAGACCGTCTCAGTCAATTCCGGGAACCCAACGTATGAACTTGCAATCAGTATAGAGCGTGTTGTTCGAACGGATCGTCAATAAATTTCAACAAGTAAATGCAAAAAACCATAAAAACAAGTAGGCAGCCATTATACCCGTAAAATTTACGTAAAATCGTACGGTTCAATTTCTATCAAATTTGCAAGGTCATTACAAGTGACATTTGACAGTATATTTGTCATATATGGTTCTACCTCATCCGGGTTTCAGTGGTTCTTGAGGAAACTATGGATGCGCCGACTGCAGGAAAAACTTAGCCAGAAAACCGCTTAATGTGGATTTGTCGAAATTTCATAATAACCTGGGTAGACTGCTTTCATTTGAGCAATTTCGTCCGCACACACATCTCCGGACGCGCTTGGGCGGCCCTGCGTTTGGGCGACTGTTGTAAACAACTCAGGCGAGCTCCAATGCTCCCGGTTCAGATAACCCAGGCGATAGGCGTCCTTTTCCCCCTGGTAGCACCATTTTTGCCCGTGCATGATGACCGGCTCCGTGATGGAAAGCATCGTCCAGGGCTGCAGTTGTTCCAGGCTTTGGGGGTAAGTCCCCTGGCGGGCGTGATAGCGCTCCAGCGCCCGGGCGATGCGCGCTGCCCGGGACTCGGTCAGGGCCCGGTAGTCCACCAGCTTGGCGCTCAGGAACACCGCCATGATCGCGCCGACGGCGAACACGGCATACACCAGCCCGATCCAACCCCGCCTTTTGTGGAGCAGTACGGCCAGCGTGGCGGCCCCGGCCAGCGCCGCCATCACCGGCAGAAACAACAAAATGATGGTGAGGGGATCGTAGGTGCTGTCCCAAACGAACAGCCAGTACAGGTGGTAGAAACCGCCGACCAGAATCAGCCCGCTCAGGCCGAGGGCGGCCAGGGCAGCCAGCTTCCCGAAGCCAATTTCCTCCCCCTGAGACTGAAGCCGGTTGAGCCCGGCGGCCAGCAGGGCGGCCGCGGCGACCAACGCCAGGCAGGGCAATGCCTGGGGCAGGAAAGAGGTGATCCAGTCATTCTGCAGATAAGCCGGCCGGGGCCAGGGTTCGTGTTCGAAGAACACAGGGGGCACCAGGAATAGCGCCGCCAGGATCGTCAGGCCAGGTAAAACACAACCTATCGCCGGGTTTGAGGCTTGTTTTGTTCTCATCCTGCACCTCCAGATGGCCTCTGGTTGATAATATGTCGTGTGGCGACATATTGGATGCTCTCATTGTAGAACGATTATGTGGGGATGTCAAGAAACCAGGCTGTGTGGAAAGGTTGCCACGCCTGCTACAGAATTGGGCCAGAAATGAACCTGGGCTTTTTCGGCCGCAAGCCTGTAGGCGTTTCATCGATGCCGATCGGGTTTGCATGGGTAAATCCTTCCGACACAGGGGCTTTGGAAACATCCAAGATTTGCAAAGCTTACCAGGTGTCGACGATGCAACCCATGTTCAAGGACAAATGCATCGAAGAATCGCTTGGTTACCAATGGGAGCAGGGAGCCGAGATAAAGGACTCCTTGCCACCTGAAATCTCCTGGATGAATTGATGCGGCTGATGTCATCTACTCACCAGATGACACTGGTGTCATAATGGAATCTCGCAATGACCGCTTCTTGGGACTTTATGAAAGTCCCAACATGTTGGTCAAGCCTGAAAATCGTGGCTGATCCTGGCATATAGTTCCAGTTCAGCAGGGGTCACCATCCAGTCGTTTTGCAGCTCTTCGATCCCGGGGGCATAACCGAGCACAAATTCATCGATCCCGGCCTCCCGGTAGCGCCCGACGAAATCGATGAAAGCCTCCTGGGAAGCAAAGGGGTGGTCGGATGAGTAACCGACGAAAAATGTGCGCCGGATTTCGGCCGGATCGCGGCCCGCCTGGCGGGCGTATTCGTCCAGCTGCTCGCCGCGCTGGCGGGTGACCTCGGAGCTTTGTTTTGGCGTCAGGTCGTCGCCGGGGTAGAAGCTGTTCCAGGCCTGCCCGAATTGGGCCGCGATCCGCAGCGAGCGGGGATAATGGGCGGCCAGGTTGAACGGCGGGCGCGGCTGCTGTACCGGGCGCGGGTTCATGGGCGCCTCGGTGACCTGGAAGTAATCGCCCTGGTAATTGCTGAGCGGCTGGCGCAGCAGCCGGTCGATCAGGAGGACCGCCTCCCGGTAGCGGTCCACCCGCTGGCGGGTGCTCATCGGGGCGGTGCCGGTCATGGCGTAGTTATAATCGCCGCCTGACCCGACCCCCATCCCAAAGTCGAGCCGGCCATTGGAGATATGATCCACCGTCAGGGCTGCCCGGGCCAGGATGGCCGGGTTGCGGTACACTACGTGGGTCACGCCGGTCCCCAGCCGCAGCCGCTCGGTGCTGGCAGCCAGCGCGCCCAGCAGAGACCAGCACTCAAACCAGTCGGCTGTGGCGCTGTACGGGCTGACGAAATGGTCGGCGATCCACAGGCTGTCGAAACCCAGGGCTTCGATCTGCCCGGCGATGTTTTTCATCTGCTGCCAGGGATAGATCTGGGGAACAAACACGCCATACTTGATGGGGTAGGTCATTTTCCCTCCGTTGGACTGTTTGTACTTATAAGGAACACGTCCAGTATATCAATACATCCTGGATATATCCATCGAGATGTGTAGATGTGGTTTTCAGTTTGGGCGGCATTTGCCGCCCAAACTGAAAACCACATATTCCTTGCTACAACATTCGAATACTCCCAAGCCGCCCCAATCATTCCTAAGGCCCATCCAATCCAGGGGGTGGGGAGCGGCTCGATCCAAGTATAATGTCCATACAGATCGGGTCCATTCCCTCGCCAACATCATGCAATCGGGCGAATTTTTTTGCTGTAGATTTGCGTAATTTGGCTGAAAGTTACTTCGCCAAACAACTCCGAACCTGCAGGAGTTCCATTTGATCACTCCTTTCAGACCATACCGGACGATTGCGCTCGTGGGGGCGATTCTCAGCCTCTTGTTGAGCATGGCTTCAGAGCAGCACAGTCAGGCCACGCCGGTGCGCGCCCCCGGCTACACGGATCAAATCGATGCCTACCTGCAAACCCAGATGCAGGCTTACGACATCCCGGGGGCGGCCCTGGCGATCGTCCGGGATGGGCAGGTGGAAGTTTTGCGCGGCTATGGCCGGGCCAATGACCGCGGCGAGCCAGTCGGGCCCGACACGCCCTTCCTGCTGGCCTCGGTCAGCAAGTCCTTCACCGCCCTGGGCGTGATGCAGCTGGTCGAAGCCGGGCTGATCCGGCTGGATGACCCGGTTCAGCAAATACCTGCCCTGGTTCGCAGTAGGCGGAGAGGGCCAGGCGATCACGGTCGCCCAGCTGCTTTACCAGGAAAGCGGGCTGACCGAACTGGCCGGGGTGCAGGCCACTTTGCTGGCGGACAGCCCGGATGCCCTGGAGCAGGGGGTCCGCAAACTATCCGGCGAGCGCCTGGCGACTGCCCCGGGCAGCCAGTGGGCGTACTCCAATCTGAATTACGATGTGCTTGGTTTGCTGATCCAGCAGGTCAGCGGCCAATCGTACGAAAGCTACATCCAGGAGCACATTTTTACCCCGCTCGATATGGGCCATTCCTACACCTCGCTGGCGGCAGCCCGGGCCGGTGGGGCCGCCAGCGGTTACGTCCAGTTCTTCGGCCGGCCGCTGGCTTACGATCGCTGGATGCCATATACGCGGGCGACCCTGCCGGCGGCCGGGTTATGGTCGAGCGCCAGCGACCTCAGCCATTACTTGATGGCCCAGCTTGACGGCGGCCGCTATGCCGGGAAAGCGCTGCTCTCGCCGGCGGGAATCCAGAAGCTGCACACGCCCGGGACCTGGTTCAAGAACGGCGGCGGCTACAGCATGGGCTGGTTTTACTGGCCCGGTTTCCTCGATCCGCGCTACCAGCCGGAGGACGGGTTGAACTACACCAACCTGCCGACCGTGTACCATGACGGCGATTGGGCCAACTACAAGGCGGTGGTCCTGATGCTGCCCAGCCAGGACTACGGCCTGGCGCTGTTGCTGAACAGCAACGACCTGCCGATCCGCTCGGTTTTCACCTATTTCGCCTGGGACCTGACCCTGATCGCCACCGGCGGCGAACCGCAGTTCTTCCAGCCCCGGGAGGACGTCCTGCTGCATTACAGTCGCTGGCTGGGAGCGGGGCTGGTCCTGGTCCTGCTGCTGGAGTTCCTGCTCGCCTTCGGGGGCCTGCGCAGGATGCGGGCCCGGGCTTACCGGGTCGATTTCCCGCTGGGGAGACTCCTGCTGCAGGCCGGGCTGCCACTGCTGCTCGACGCGGCCGTATCCGGGTTTTTCTTCTGGGGTTTATTTCCCCGGCACGCCGTCAGCCTGCCGATCGTGATCCGGACCATGCCCGACCTGGGGCTGCTGTCCATTCTGGCGCTGCTGCTGGCGGTTGTGTGGGGCGCGCTGCGCAGCCTGTGGTACCTGCGCGCCTGGGCGCTGGCCCGCCGGACTCGCCGCTGACGTAAATGATCGAATCCTTCCAACAGGAGTTGCCTTATGCCAAACATCTCACTGACGAACCGCCAGAAACTGGACCTGGAGAAGAACATCTGGATTGCCACAGTCCGCCCGGATGGCCGGCCGCACCTGGTGCCGGTCTGGTTCGCCTGGTACGATGGCAGATTGTTCCTGTGCATCGAACGTACCAGCGTTAAAGGCCGCAACCTGGCGGCCAACCCCCAGCTGGCCCTGGCCCTGGAGAACGGCAGCCAGCCGGTGATCATCGAAGGCCGGGCGGAGGTCGTGCCGCAGCCCTGGCCGCCGGGCGTGCTGGCCATCTTCAAGCATAAATACGATTGGGATATCGCCACGGATGGCCAGTACGACCAGTTGATCGCGGTCACCCCCGGGCGCTGGTTGAGCTGGTGAAGTTCGGATTACAAAAGTTCATGCAGTAACAAAGTTGACAACAATCAAATTTACGCTACAATAATTGATAGATGCGTTCGGATTAACGCTTCCACTGCCGGGGCGAAATTTGGTGTTTGTTGCGGCTGGTTGCTGCCGCAACCAACAAGCATCGCCAGGAACTTCGGCCGGCTGTTCGAAGCGAGAGTCAGGTTAGCTATAAGGAGATAACGTATGCGTAAGAAGAATGGTTTCGTCATCATTGCAATCGTCAGCGCGTTATTGCTGGTCGCAGTGGTCATCACTTCCGCCAGCGGCCTGGTTGAAAAACCCTTTGCCGAGGGAGAAGGGGCTTTGCGGACCGGCCAACAGGTCAGCCAGCGTGTCCCGGATAAGCCCTATCCCGAAGGCGAAGGCGCTTTGAGCTCCGGGAGCAGGATTGGGATGGATTCTTCCAGAAATGCTGAGCCAGAAGGTTTAGCTGGCAAGGCAGGTACAGGCAGCTTGGAGGCTGCGAATGCCCAAATCGCCAGTGGAACCAATGCGCTGAAGATACTGTATCAATTCTCCGGGGTGACGGATGATGGCGAACAGGGCAGCACAAACCGCAAAGAAGCCACCAGCATTCATTGCACGAATGTCGCGGCGGTCAACACCCAGATTGAAGTCCAGCTCTACCAATGGAATGGGACCGATGTGTTCACAGGCACGGTCAACATGCCCCCGAACCGCACCTTCACCTTCAGCACCCAAAATACAACCATCTACTTCGATGATGTGCTGCTCGGCGGCAGTCCGGGCACGGACGCGATCTTCCAGGGCAGCGGCCGCATCCTGACGGATAATGATGCCGTGGTCTGCTCGGCCCAGGCGCTCGATCCGCTCAATTATCCCCCATACGTTCGTTACCGGCATCGAAATGTACCAGCCCTGATCGGACGATGGAGAATATGATGAAACTCCACCGAATCTTACTCTTGCTAGGGATTGTGGCGGTGGCTGGCCTGATTACGCTACTCGTCGTGAATCCCGGCCTCGCGGGCGTTGAACGATCCACTTCCACGACGACAGCCGCGCTCCCGGTTCTATATCGTTTCACCGGCGTCACGGATGATGGCCAACAGGGCAGCGCCACTCGTAAAGAAGCCACGTCCATTCACTGTACCAATATGAGCGCGATGAATGCTCAGGTTGAGGTCCAGCTGTATCAATGGAATGGGACTGATGTGTTCACCGGCACGGTCACAATGCCTCCCAACCGCACCTTCACTTTCAGCACCCAGAACACCACCATCTACTTCGATGACGTGCTGCTCGGCGGCAGTCCGGGTACGGAGGCGATCTTTCAGGGCAGCGGGCAAATCCTTTCCAGCAGCCGGGAAGTATATTGCACCGTCCAGGTGCTGGATCCTTTGAATTATCCGCCGGTATTTGCCTCGAAACTGCCCATGTTCGATAGCAATGGCCGTTTGATCCGGCACACCCTGACGCAGTACTTATTCTTGCCAATCATGAGCCGCTGATCTATTCAGCGGGAAAAGGGTTGGAAAATGGGCTGGAGGGCCGGCTTTCGCCGGCCCTCCAGCCCATTTTCCAACATTTTCTTCTTATTGGGTCTTTCGGAAATTCTGTGATATCTCCCAGATTTGGGGTAACACCACAGGAATTCCCAATGATCGTTCTTAATTTGTTGACAGACCGGCAAGAATCTCTATAATAAATATAGGGGTTATTGTTTTCTTTATCGTTTTCCAACAGCTTTACTGCTAATCAAATACCATCACCGTTGCGGGCACTGGTCCGGTTTTCGTGTTTACCGACTGGAGTTCAGGTGAATTTGCTTCTGGTCGAACGGTTTTCGATTAGGCCCAGCCTGTTTCAACGTCATCCCTCAGGGATTAGAACGCCATTTTTCTTCAAAGGATCACCATCGTTTTGGGTTCGCCCGGCCAAAGCTGAAGTGACAGCCCAAGATTATGCAAGGAAAAGGGAGGTAACCATGTACTGCCCCACCTGCAACTGCGAATACAGCGGCTGGACCTATCGCTGCCCGGTCTGCCAGACCACGCTGCAGGAACATCAACGCGAGCTGCCGCTCCCCTCAGCGGCTGAGTTTCCATACGAAGAGCTGGTCGAGCGAGCCCGCCAGGCGGGTGGGCAGCTCAGCTTTGCCGTGAAAACCACCCAGGTGCGCAAAAAACGGGACATCAGATTCCCATTCCGGGGTTATGGTTTTGCCTGGGCGGACAGGTTGGCCGGCCAGCAGAATGGCCTTACGGTTGAATTGTTCACGTCGCGGGTGGAAGAGGACCGCGCTGAAAGTTTTCCGTATTTTGGCTATGGCTTTGCCTGGGAGCAGGAAATGGAAGGTCGGGTCGCAGGGCAGGCGCTGGCCCTGCAGGCCCGAAAAGTCCAGCGCAAGCGCGGCCAGGCTTTCCCCTATCTCGGCCGCGGCTATGCCTGGACGGAAGAACTGGCCGGTTCGTGTGGGCCCCAGCTGGAGGCGGCTTTCTACACCACCGCCACCGGTAGCAGCCGGGGCTTCCGCTTCCCGTACTTCGGTTTCGGCTATGCCTGGATTGCCAGCGGCCGCCTGACACTGACAGTGGTCGAGGACGAGTGACATTAAGAGATTTCCCCAAATAGAGGCTGGGTTGCGGGCACACCCGCAACCCAGCCTCTATTTGGGGATCCCTTCGATTTCTTAGATTTCTTCGCTCCCTCGGCTGGCAAAGAACGCCAGCCCTTCAGCCACACGGTCATGGGCATGAACAGGTATTTGGGAGTTGGAAATGAGCTGTGCGCCCTGGTTTCTTCGATTGAGTAAGCAATTTTGGCGAAATAGGTGTGCGTGAGGGCATACGCCCTCACGCACACCTATTTCGCCACGAATTCCCAGGCATTGGCTGGAGAAATTATGCTAAACTAAATCCAAGATTGTCAAAATCATCACCCTTTGTGGTGAAAATAATGATCGAAAAAGCTCGACGTGGAATCTCGGTATGAAGAAAATTATCGTACAGAGTATCCCATATTTCATTATCCTCTTCTCATTCACTCTGCCTCGCCTGGGACACCTTGGGCAATATGTAACTGCAGACGAACCGATGTACCTGCGCGAGTTCGGCTAGTTTCTATTATGCTCTCTCCCACGGCGATTTTTCCTCTACTTTTCGCGTGATCCAACCGGGAATTCCCACCTTGTGGACCGGGGCAGCGGGTTTCTTGCTTCGATTCCCAGCTTACCGTCAGGTGGGGAACACGGAGATCGCCGATCTGCATTTTAAAGAATTGCTGCAGGAATACCAGCACAGCCCTTTGGAAATGCTTGCATTCAGTCGCTTGCTGGTAGTTCTGGTTAGCGCGTTACTGATGTTAGCCTGTTATTACTACGCCCAAAGAGCATTTGGGGCGCTGCCTTCCCTGATCGGATTCACGATCATCGCCCTAGATCCTTTCCTGTTCGCACACAGTCGCTTGCTGGCGAGCGACTGGATGTTGGCTGGTTTTGCTTTTCTCTCCCTGCTTGCATTGGTAGATTTCTACCGGTATCAGCGGAAGCTCGAGCTGGTGGTATCCGGTTTGGCTTCTGGTTTGGCTTGCCTGAGCAAAACTACCGGCGCTTTCCTGATACCGATGGCTGCAATCATGATCATGTGGTGCGCCTGGCTTACCTCGGGGAATCGCACTGCATGGATTAAACGAGCTACAACCAGCCTGGGTATCTGGTTTTTATCTATCGCCGCCGTGTATGTTCTCTTCTTCCCAGCAATGTGGGTAATTCCACTAAAGGTATTAACCAGGATGCTCAGTTTCTCGCTCGAATCCGCTTCTGGCGAGCACAACACAAATTCCTTTTTTAACGGTAGATTATTTCCAGGCGGTGATATCGGGTGGCGTTATTTCTATTATTATCCGCTCACTTTTTTATGGCGGACAACCCCGGTAGTTATGATTGGGATTATTTCCGCCCTGGTGTTTTGGAAAACTTATCGCGAGCCAGCCAAACGAATGGCTATCTTGTGGCTGCTTTTCTATTGCACCTTTTATACAGCCGTTATGACTCTCAGCTCAAAAAAGATGGATCGCTATCTCACCCCGGTTTACCCACCCCTGGATTTATTAACGGGGGTGGGTCTGGTTCAATTTACGCGCTGGGTGAAAGAAAGGACGACGAAAACAGATGCTCAGGCGGCGGCAACCCTGGTCATTGCCGCCGCACTGGTTTGGCAAGGCGCATTGCTCTTCAGGACGTATCCGTATCCGCTGGCCTATTACAATCCCGTTATGGGTGGCCCAAAGCGCGCCCCGGCGGTAATGATGATTGGTTGGGGAGAAGGTCTGGATCAGGCAGCCCGCTTCCTTAACCAGCAACCTGGGATTGAACATAAGCAAGTGGTAGCCTGGTATGCCGCCGCTTTCAACTTCCATTTTGACAAATGGGCCGGCTCTATCCCGATCCGCTCGGAGATTGACAATCTGACATTCTCAGAGCTAATCAATAGCGATTACGCTGTCATCTATGTGCACCAATGGCAACGCCGCTCCTCAGCTCCCCTGCTGGATTACCTGGCCCAATATCAGCCAATCTATTCATTCAGTCAAAATGGGATTGAATATGTGCGCGTCTACGACCTGGGGGATATCCGGAGCAAATCAGGTTCCACTCCATGAGCGATCCTAAGGAAAAGCTATCACTGGCGAGCAATGTCAATGCAAAATTGGGTTGTTCTTATTACACCCTACCCACCCCCGGCTGGCAAAGAACGCCAGCCCGTCAGCGGCGCCCCCTCCCTAGGCCCGCTTTTTAAAATCCGGACCAGGGAGGGGGCGCCGCTAAGCCACATGCTTCTGAGCATGAACAGGTATTTGCGAGTTGGAAATTAGCTGTACGCCTGGGTCTCTTCGATGCTGGTTTGCAGTTGGCTGGTTTGATCCATCCGACACCATATTTACAATTAAATTAGCCAAATCTCACCCTGTGAAACCGCCAAAAAATGCTTCGATTCCTTCGCTTTCTTCGCTAACTTCGCGTTTAAATGTTTTTATCCATCTTCGCGCTCTTCGCCCCCGTGTTCTTTACGGGCCCTTTGTGTTCAACTCCCCTCCCGCCCGCGGCGCAGCAGGTCGTACACCGTCAGGGCCTGGCGGTAGAGCGTCTCCAGGTCGCGGTGCTCGTCGGGCTTCTTGAGCGCATAGCCGACGTTGCCGACCGTCAGGGTGTCGCCTCCGGCCTGGATCTGGAGCATCTCCAGGGCGCTCAACCGGTCCTGGCGGTAATCGTCCAGCAGGGCGCGGGTCGCATCCGGGTCCTCGGAGATCACCAGGTAGCGCCTGTCGAAATCCGGGCGGTCGTCGAACGCCACCAGGCTGGACTGCCCGCCGATCAGGCGCTCGATCACCCGGTTGGCGGCCAGGGCCAGCCAGCCCGGTCCCGGTATTTTGGGGAACAGGCCAAAGTCCGGCAGATCCAGCAGAGGCGAGACGACCGCAATCGCCCCGTCCAGCAGGGTGCTGCTGTCCTCCCCGCCGGAATCCACCAGATCGAACAGGTAAAACGTGGTCTCGCCGTAAGGCTTGATAAAGGTGTTTTGCACCTGCAAAACCTGCTCGGGCCGGCGCCGGTGCAGGTCAAGCATGCGTGATTCGAAGGCCAGGTCGGGCGACGCCAGGGGCTTGAAACCCAGGTTTTCAGCCTCCAGGTGGCGGGTGGCGCCGGCCTGCCGGGCGGACCGGCGCAGGAAAACGAAAGCGACGATGACCAGGGCGGCGATCAGGATGAAGATGGGTAAGGCCAGGCTGTCCATGCAGTTGCTCCGCGGATGATTTGAGGGTCTTTGGCAATTCCGATGGTACTACCCCAGATTTGGGGGTGTGAGCGTGCATCAGCACGCTCACACCCCCAAATCTGGGACCCTCCCACAGAGTTTCACAGAGATCCTAAGTTGAAAGGATTGTACTCCATCCATTTTGGATTATCATTAGTAAGTTGTGCTGCTGGTCGGCTCGGAAGCCGGTGAAGTAGCTGCCGGCCGGGTGGCGCTGGCGGCATTCTTCCAGCGGGTGTACGCCCGTCCGGAGACTTTCTCGTGGGAATGGGACCGGATCGAGGCGGCTCATTCCGGTGGGCTGGCCTGGTTTTTCGCCGAAGGTCGGGTGATCCTGACCACCGGCGACCGCCGCCGGGTCGGTCCCTATCGGATATCCGGGGTGCTGGAACAGGTCGACGGCCGCTGGCTTTGGCGCCAGTATCACGGCTCCGAGCCGATTGGAGAATAAACGTTTTGGAGGAGTTTGATTTGAAACTTGCCCGCTTGATCTCAAACCTGAAATTCGCCTGCCTGGGGCTGGTGATCATCCTGCTGGCCGGCTTTCCAGGCCGGGCGCTGGGAACGTCCGGCCTGATCCCAGCGCCACCGGAACCGCCTTACCGGGCTTATTTACCGCTGGTCAGCACCCCGGATCGAAACTTGCCGCTGGCCGGCCTGCTGACTCCCTTCGATGTGAACGCCAGTGACCTGGTCGGGCCTTCGAGCTGGGCGGCCAATTATGGCAAAATTCCCGAGATCATCGTGGCCTCCAATGGGGTGGCGCTGGACGTGCTGGCCCAGGATTACGATCCGACCACGCCCTGGCAGGCAGTCCTGCTGCACATCGAACCCGGCGCGAACGGTTATCAGGTCACCCAGGCCCTGACGGGTTTTCCCATGCTGGACCGGGTCATGGGACTGGCATCCGACCCGGCCGGCAACCGCTATTACGCCACCGCCGTGGATGAAAGCGCCCTGGTCGATCCGAACTATCCACCCCTGGATACCTACCGCACCGACATCGTGCGGGTGGTCAAGTTGGACCCGACCGGAGGGGTGATCTACAACATTGACCTTGACGTCGCCCGCCACGACTTCAATCCCAACGCCGAGGCGATCATCAACCCGATGACCTTCGGCAGCGCCCGCCTGGCGGTTGGCGGGGGTGAGCTGGCCCTGGTTCACAGCATCAACACCGACCCTGACTGGAATATCGGCGGAGCCCGGCACCAGAAAGCGCTCTCCACCCGGCTGGACGCCGCCAGCGGGGCGGTCACCCGCACGAGCTCGGTGTGGGTCAGCCATTCCTTCGACCAGCGCCTGCTGTACGACGGCCAGGGGATCATCGAGAACCACCTGGGCGACGCCTTCCCGCGCACGATCGTCTTTGGCCGGGAGCACGTCTCCTATCGGCTGTTTGCCATCAAAGGCCCGCTAGGCGAGAACAACACCTACACCCGCCTGGGCAACCTGGCCCGGATCGAGAACGACCCGGATTACGGCTACCTGGGACTGTTTGTTACCGAGAGCAGCGCCGGCTATGATGTCAGCACGACCATCAACGGGCCGCGCAACCTGGCGATCGTGCGGGTCAGGTCTGACGATAACAGCCTCGATCCGGCGCTTCCGGACAGCCTGACGGTCGATTTCGGCCGGGACCACGGTCACCAACCGGCTGCGCTGGCTGACCCAGTACACGGCCGGCTCGAACCTGCACGCCGAGCGGCCCAAGCTGGTCCCGTTGGGCGGCGACCAGTACATCGTGCTGTGGGAAGCCTGGCAGAACACCGGCGCTTACAGCGACAGCTTCCAGGGGGTCTATGCCATGCGGATCGATGCCCAGGGCAACGCCCTCCAGCCAGCCAAATTGATCACCACCGCATACCACCTGCCGCGCGGCGACGACGCTTTCATCCTGGACGGCCAGGCGGCCTGGATGACCGGCAGCGCCGCCGGGCAAACCCTGACGATCCATTTTGTGGACGCGGCCCTCACTTACACGACCGCGACCTTGCATTGAGCGAAGGAGATCCATGCGCAGCGAACAGGAAATGCTCGCTCTTATCCTCGAAACCGCCCGCCAGGATGAGCGCATCCGGGCGGTGGTCATGAACGGCTCACGCGTCAACCCCAACGCCCCCCGGGATATTTTCCAGGATTTCGACATCGTCTACCTGGTTACGGAGCTGGCTCCGTTCAAAAATAATCCCGAGTGGATCCGGCGGTTCGGCGAGTTGATGATCCTGCAGATGCCGGATGCGATGGGCGAGCCGCCCCCGCAGGAGGATGGGGACCATTTCGCCTACCTGATGCAGTTCGCCGACGGCAACCGGATTGACCTGGGGTTCGTGCCCGTGGAACAGCGCCGGCAGGTGGTGGCGGACAGCCTGAGCGTGCTGCTGCTGGATAAGGACGGCCTGTTCGAGCCGCTGCCGCCGCCCGACGAGCGCGGCTATTTGCCCAACCCGCCGGATACCAAAGCCTATGCGGACTGCTGCAACGAGTTCTGGTGGGTCAGCCCCTACGTGGCCAAGGGCCTGTGGCGCCGGGAGATCATCTACGCTAAAGGCGTTATGGAGCAGTACGTGCGCCCGCAGCTGATGCGGATGCTGGTCTGGGCCATCGGCGTTCAAACCGGCTTCAAGAGCAACCCCGGCAAGTTTGGCAAGTATTTCCAGCGCGATCTCGAGCCGGACTGGTGGGATCTGCTGCTGCAGACTTATGCCGACGCCGGCTACGAAACGACCTGGGAGGCCCTGCTGGCGATGGCTGAGCTGTTCCGCCGGGCGGCCCTGCAGGTGGGGGCGCATTTTGGGTTCGATTATCCCCACGACGACGACGCCCGGGTCAGCGCCCACCTGCGCCATGTGCGGATGCTGCCGGGCGATGCAAAGGAAATGTACTGACCCGGTATGCAACCAGACAAGTTGGCAGATCGTATATAAATTAATCACTGAAAGGGAGTTGCCGGCGAAATTTGGTGGCTGCCGTGGCTTTTTGCCACGGCAGCCACCAAATTTCGCCACTTCTCCCGCCTCTCGGGATACCTCACAAAGGAGCGTAAGATGAACGGTCCAAACGAACCGGAAGAAAAAAGCAAACGCACCAGGCGGGCCGGAGCGAGCATGGGCCTCGGTCTGGCGCTGGGGGCTGCCCTTGGGGCGGCCCTGGGCAATATTGCGATGGGATTATCCGTTGGGATCCTGATCGGCGGCCTCGGCGTGGCGATCGATCGCTATCGCCAAAATCATGCCTGACTCCATCACGGTCCGCGGCGCCCGGCTGCACAACCTCAAAAACCTGACCGTCTCGATCCCCAAAAATAAACTGGTCGTCCTGACCGGCCTGTCCGGCTCGGGCAAATCCACCCTGGGGTTCGATATCCTGCACCGTGAGGGCCAGCGCCAGTACATCGAAGCGCTCGGCCTGGCGCCCTTCGGGTTGGCCAGGCTGCCGGTCGAACTCGATCAGCGGGCTGTCGCCCTCGATCAGCATCGACCAGCATCTGACCAACCGCAGCCCGCGCTCAACTGTCGGCACTGCCACCGACGTCTACACTTACCTGCGGGTGCTGTACGCCCGTCTGGGCCGGCGCCCCTGTCCGAACTGCGGCATGGAGGTCCCCCCGGCATTCGACCCGCAGACTGACGCCTGGGAGGGCGAGAACGGCGCCGGCGAAGGAGAGCCTGCCCCCGAAGAAACCTTCGCCTGCCCGCACTGCGGCGCGCCGGTCCCAGTGCTCAGCATGGCGAGTTTCTCATTCAATAAACCCGAAGGCGCCTGCCCGGCCTGCACCGGCCTGGGCCGGGTCCAGCAGGTCCGGGTCGAACTGCTGCTGGACGAAGAGAAAAGCCTGGCTGAGGGGGCAGTGCTGGGCTGGAACAAAGCCTATCTCAATTACAACCTGACCACCCTGCGGGCGGCCGCCGAGCATTACGGCCTGGCGTTCGACCCCTCCCTGCCGGTCAAAGACTACAGCCGGGCCCTGCGCGACCTGCTGCTGTACGGGGTGGAAAGCCCGAGCTTCCAGCGCCATTTCCCGGGGATCGAGCCGCCCGCCCTGGTCCGTCAGGGGCGTTTCGAAGGCCTGGCGACCAGCCTGCTGCGGCGCTACGCCGAGCATAGCCATGACGCCGATTACCGCCAGAAACTGGACGCATACCTGGTCATCCGCACCTGCCCGGACTGCCAGGGCACCCGCCTGCGGCCCGCCAGCCGGGCGGTCACTGTAGCCGGACGTCCCATTATGGCAGCGGCCGATCTGCCCCTGACTGAGCTCGGCCAATGGTTGGCCGGCCTGCCCGGGACCTTCAGCCCGGACGAGCGCCGGCTGGCCGGGCCGGTCCTGGCCGAGCTGGATGAGCGCATCCAACGGCTGGCCGAAGTTGGGGCCGGCTACCTGACCGCGGCGCGCTCCACCCCCAGCCTGTCGGCCGGGGAGGCCCAGCGCCTGCGTCTGGCTGCCTTGCTGGGTTCGGGGCTGAGCGGGGTGCTGTACGTTTTCGACGAACCGACCATCGGGATCCACCCGCGCGACACCCGCCGGATGATCGCAGTCCTGCGCCGCCTGCGGGACCTGGGCAACACCGTCCTGGTGATCGAGCACGACCTGGAAGTCATCACCGCGGCCGACTACGTGATCGATTTCGGCCCGGGGGCCGGCAAGCACGGCGGCCAGGTGGTCGCCTCCGGCGCTCCGGCTGAGATCATGGCGCAGCCCGGCTCGCTGACCGGCGATTACCTGGCCGGGCGGCTGTCCATCCCGGTCCCGGCCAGGCGGCGCCAGCCTGGCCAGGCCGCCCTGACCATCCGCGGCGCCCGCCAGCACAACCTGCAGGACCTGACGGTGCGCATTCCGCTCGGCCTGCTGGTGGCCGTGACCGGCGTGTCCGGCTCGGGCAAATCCTCGCTGGTGTTCGATATCCTCGACCGGGCCGTCCGCCAGCGCCTGTATGGGGCTGGCGAATCTTCCGGCGCGCACGACGCCCTGGAAGGCCTGGAGCACCTGGATAAAATCATCACCATCAGCCAGGAATCCATCGGGCGTATCCCGCGCTCGAACGCTGCCACCTATACCGACACCTTCACCGCCATCCGCAAAACCTTCGCCGCCACGCCCGAAGCGCGCCGCCGCGGCCTGAAAGCTGCCCACTTCTCCTTTAACGTCCCGGGCGGGCGCTGCGAGCGCTGCCAGGGGGCCGGCGTGCTGACCGTCCAGATGCAGCTCATGCCGGACGTGGAAGTGCGCTGCCCGGTCTGCCACGGGCGGCGCTTCAATCGGGAGACGTTGGAAATCCAGTACCGCGGCCACGACATCTCCCAGGTGCTCGACCTGACCGTCGAAGAGGCCCTGGCGCTGTTCGTGGACGTACCGGCCGCCCGCGCCCGCTTGCAGGTGCTGGCCGACGTCGGGCTGGGCTACCTGCAGCTCGGCCAGCCGGCCACCACCCTGTCGGGCGGGGAGGCCCAGCGCATCAAGCTGTCCAAGGAGCTCGGCCGGCGCTCGACCGGGCGCTGCCTGTACCTGCTGGACGAACCGACCACCGGCCTGCACCTGGCCGACACGGCCCGCCTGCTGGGCGTGCTCCAGCGCCTGGTCCAGGCTGGCAACAGCGTGGTAGTGATCGAGCACAACCTCGAACTGGTCAAAGCGGCCGACTGGATCATCGACCTGGGCCCGGAGGGCGGGGCCGCCGGCGGGCGCCTGATCGCCGCAGGCACCCCAGAGCAAGTCGCCACGGTGGCGGAGTCCTACACCGGGCAGTTTCTGCAGGAGATCATTTAATTGGGTATTCTTCTCCCCCTTGCGGCGGCATTATTTGGGTTTCAATTCCTCGTATAACGCCTCCATTTCTCGTTCGACAGCCAGATCGTAAGCCGTCTTTCCGATGAAACCCGGGGCGCCCTTCCCTGTGATGCTTCGATCCGCTCCGGCACGCACCAGGCACAACGCGATCTCCGGATGCCCGGTTACGATCGCAAGCATCAGGGCGCTCAATCCATACTTGGCTGTGACGTTTAGATCGGCTTTATTCTGGATCAGAAGTTCCACGAGCGCCTGGTGCCCATGATATACGGCCAGCATGAGAGCCGTCTGACCTTGCTGGTTTCGGGCATTGATTTCGCCACCGGCTTGTAGAAATTGACGCGCTAGATTGACGTCGCCACGTTTGGCTGCATTTTCCCAGGTTGGGTTCATTGCTTTTCCTAAAAGGTATCTACCTTGACGATGTTACATTCGAAGAAATCTCCCAAATTTTGATGTGTGTGTGGCGGGCGGCCGCCCGCCACACACACATCAAAATTTAGTTAACCTTAAAAATGTGAGATTGTCAAACAACTCAGGCTCGAGGCTAAATCGTCTTGAATCTGAGAAAAATTTCAACTATACTCAAAGTGAGCATCCAATAAGATCGTCCCATCCAGCGGGGAGCCCCCGCATGATGGTATCCCCCAAATCTGGGACTATCCCACGTAGTTTCCCAAAGACCCTGCATAGATTCTAGAGCAAGGCCACAAAACATGTCCCTTGAAGACAAAATTACGGTTGAAAATGTCAATCACCCTGGCAAAACCAGCCGGGTCGATCGGGCCAAGTACGCGGCCATGAAGGCGGCCATGCTGGCAGTCCTGCCGGCCACCGCGCCTGGCCTGAACCAGGCTGAGATCCGCACGGCGGTCGTCCCGCACCTGCCGGAGGACCTCTTCCCGGGCGGCGCCACGGCCGGCTGGTGGGCCAAGACCGTCCAGCTCGACCTGGAGGCCAAAGGCGAGCTGGTCCGGGAGCCCAGCCAACCGCTGCGCTGGCACCGGGCCGGCTGAGCCGGGCGCTCAAACCTGCGCCTGCTGGCGGAAGCCAGTTTCGCCTCCCGGGCCTTCGATCTCCTGGCGGACGAGCGGGTACGGGCAGAAAAATCCGGCCTCCAGGTTGGAGCCAACACGCCCTTAGCGCTGGTTTTTCGCTGCCAGCGATCGGGGAATCCATAGCGGATGGAGTTTCCTTGTGAGTATTGTCGTTGCGAGCGCAGCGAAGCAATCTATCTGAGATAGTATCATCTCCGTCCATGGTCATCTTCGGGGCACCCTGAATGGAGAGAGGCAGGCGTAGTTAGCCTGCCGTGCCGTGTACTTCACGGCCTGTAATCGAAGGGTGGTTTCATTGCTTAACCCGGTCATCCTTCGATTACGTTCGCTGGGGCAGAAAACGCCCCATCTCTCTCCACTCAGGATGCCTACATCTCAGATATTCTGAGTAGCGAATGTTCTGTGCGATTAACCGGGACGCCTACACCGAGCACGTTTTCGCATAGCCACTATTTATAACAGGAGAGTCCACCCGATGGATCGCGAACGGACCTTTGTGGGCCAACTTGGGACGATCGCCGCAATCCTGCTGGCGGTCGCCGTCCAGGTGATACTTTGGAGCCTGATCTACACCCTGGTGACCGTCGGGTATCTGCGCTCGAAAGGCGTCTATCCATCGGCGGAGGCGGGTATGCTGGCCTCGATCGAGCGCTACTACACCAACCCGGAGCAGGTCGAGATCATCTACGCCGGCACCAACTCGTTCGATGGCAGCGATCCCAACGTCTGGTACGTGCTGGCTTGCATCTGGGGCGGCACCCGGGCGGACGGTCAGCCGGTCGGCAGTGAGCGTCACGCCTACGACCAGCCGGGGACCTTCTACCTGGCGACCCGCGACGGTTGGATCCAGGCGCCGGAAAGCTTTTTCCCGACCCTGCTCGGGTTCTGGATGCGGGTTTACGGCCTGGCTGGGCCGGGCTCGTCCACGCCCAGCCACGACTGGGGCTCGGGCCCGCAGCACTGCGAATTTTAGGGATCGGAGCGCAGTTATGGCAGCCTCAGCCGCAAAATCAGGAAGAGGCGAAATGATGGGTCAGCGGGGGTCTCGGCCCCGCTGCCCCATCATTTCGTCAATAATTCCATCCAGTTATGATACGATTGAGAGCAGCCCAATACCGGCTGGATTGATCCACATCGAAACCGTTCGGTTGTCAGATCGCTGAAGAGCTGCCCAAAATGAATGATATCGTAATCGAGACCCGCAACTTAACCAGATACTATGGCGAACAGCGCGGCATCCAGGATCTCAACCTGGCCGTCAGGCGCGGGGAAGTGTTCGGTTTTTTAGGTCCCAACGGGGCCGGCAAGACCACCACCCTGCGGATCCTGCTGGATATCATCCATCCCAGCGGCGGGCAGGCCGCGATCTTCGGGCTCGACTGCCAGCGCCAGGGCGTTCAAATCCGCACCCGGGTTGGCTACCTGCCGGGTGAATTCCGGCCCTATCTCGGAATGCGCGGTCAGGCCTTCCTGGACCTGTTCGCCTCCCTGCAAGCGCATCCGGTGGATCCCCGTTACCGGGATGAACTCTGCCAGCAACTCGACCTGGACCCCACCCGCAAGATCAAGCACTATTCCCATGGCAACCGCCAGAAATTGGGCATTGTGGCCGCCTTTATGGGCCGGCCAGACCTGCTGATCCTGGACGATCCGACCATCGGCCTCGATCCGCTGGTCCAGAAAGCCCTGCTCGACCTGGTGCGCGCCGCCCGGCAGGAAGGCCGCACGGTCTTCTTCTCCTCCCACAATCTGGCGGAGGTTCAGGCGGTCTGCGACCGGGTAGGGATGATCCGGGAGGGGGCCCTGATCCAGACCGAGCGGGTCGAATCGCTGACCAAACGGCAGTTCAAACGCCTGCAGCTCTGCCTGCAGCAAACGCCGCCTGCGGGCGCCTTCGACCTGGACGGGGTCAGCGAGATTGGCCGGGATGGCAACCGGGTCAGCTTGGAAGTCCGCCAGGGCCTGGCCCAGGTGATGGAAATTGCCGCCGGGTATGGGATTGAAGATATCGAGATCCCGGCGGTGACCCTGGATGAGATCTTCCTGGCCTTCTACGACCGCTCCGGCGAGGGGGATCGCCATGCTTAACCTGCTGGCTTTCGAGATTAAATCCCGCTGGATCGCGACCCTGGCCTGGGGGGTTGCCCTGGCCCTGTTCGCCACCACCTACATTGTCATCTTTCCGCAGGTGGAAGCGCAGATCACCGCCATCGCCAATTGGGAGGTCTACCAGGCGATGGGATTCGACATGGGGACCTTCGAAGGCTTCCTGGGTTCGACCGTGGTGCTGTTCATCCCGATCGTGCTGGCCATCTATGTGATCGTCGACAGCACCCGCAGCCTGGCAGGCGAAGAGGATCACGGCACGCTGGAGCTGCTGCTGGCGGCCCCGCTGCCTCGCTGGCAGATCGTCAGCGCCAAGGCCATCGCCATTGGTCTGTCCAGCTTCATCATCCTGCTGATCGTGGGCGCCTGGGGTGGGTTTGTCCTGGAGCGGGTCAAATTGACTGTGGAGACCGAGCTCACCGCCCTGCCGCTCATGCTGGCGGTCGTCAATGCCTGGCCGTTGCTCCTGACGATCGCCATGCTCGGCCTGTTTTTAGGGGCCAGCCTGCCCGGCCAGCGCCCCGCCTCCCTGACCCTGATGGTTTTCACCCTGGTCAGTTATTTCACCGAAAATTTCGCCGCTCACCTGGAAGCCCTGGCGGTGATAAGACCCTTTTCGATCTTCAGCTATTTTGATACCAGCGCCGGGGTATTCCTGGAGGGGCCCCAGGCCGGTGACGTCCTGGTTTTGCTGGGGCTGGCGGCTGCATTTTTCGGCCTGGCATTGGCCAGTTTCCAGCGCAGGAATGTGACCGTGGGAGCCTGGCCCTGGCAGCGCTGAACCCGGCCCCGTCTCCTCGGATCTACTGCCTGCCGGCTGCTGAGGCGCCGCTGGCGGCGGTGTTCCGGCGCGGGCCCTCGGACTGGTCCCACCTGGGCCGCTGGGACCTGGCCCGTGATCGCTACGAGCCCGGCGGCTGGCTGCGCGGCCGGATATTCCCCCGCCGGTCGGATCTCTCCCCGGATGGGCGCTACCTGTGCTATTTTGCGCATAAACCCGGCGCCGGTTGGGAGCATGGCGAGACCTATGTGGCCATCTCCCGGCTGCCCTGGCTGACGGCTTTACGTGCTTTCGGCACGGACGGCACCTGGACGCGCGGCTTTTTCTTCACCGGGCTGCAGGACCAACAGGCTTTGCCGGATATAAACCTGCCCATCCCGTATCGGTCTGCGACCGATCCCGGTGGTCCAGTTCGCCAACGAACGGCGGCGCGGTTGGGAAGAAGCCCCCGATTCACCCGAGCGGGCGCCACAGGACGCCTGGGATCAGGGCCGCAACGCCCGCCTGTGCAAGCGCCAGCCCGGCGGAGAGGCCTGGCTGGGCCTGGCCAGCCTGGGCTGGGCCGGCGGCGAGTTCGGGGTCGACCAGGCGGTGGATGGTTTGCGGGTAGAATATTGGTTGGAACGCGATGGCGACCTCCATCCGTTGGAATCCTTCCAATGGGCCGATTGGGATCGCAGCGGCACGTTGCTGGCGGCCACCCGGGACGGCCGGCTCCAGCGGCTGAGACTTACGAGCCGGGGTTTGGAGGTCCTGTTCGAGGCCGACCTGGCCCGGCTTGAGCCCGACCCGGCCCCCGCCCCGGATTGGGCATCGAGCTGGTATTAAGGTATTAATAAAGGATACCCAAAATTTCTTCAAAGTTGATAAGTTCCAAAAAAGGAGGGAAATATGCCTGGATCTGGCATCGAACCGAACAAGCAGCTGATCGAGCGCATTCAAGCCAGCCTGCAGGCGGCTGAGGGCGCGGTCGCAGTTTACCAGAAGCGCCATAACCGCCTGATGGGCACCACCATCGTCAGCTCGGCCGTATCCACCCTGGTCGCCGGGGTTACCGCCGCCACCGGGCAGGCAGCCCAGATCGGCACGCAAGGCTGGCGGACTGCCTGCATCATCGCCGCCATTTTTGGGTTTATCTCCACCGTGAGCACCGGCTTCGTCCAGCAGCTCAAGACGAGCGAACGTCTGGCGGAAGGCAAGCAGTGCCTGGGCCAGCTCAAATCCCTGGAGGTGCTTATCGCCACGGCCGGGAAAAGCCGGGATGAAATTACCCGTGAATATCAGGAGATTGTGAGGAATTATCCGGATTTACTCTGAGTTGGCTGCCTGATTTTACCCGCCAGGTAGGCTGCATCCTCGCCGACTCCCCAGGGTAAGCCAGACCGGCGTTTATACAGCCAGTGCAACCCCAAAAAGTATAAACCAGGGACGGCGCTTACCCCGCGATTTTGGATGGGATAGCCGTCCTCATCCTGAATCGGGAATTTGATCCAGGAAAAATCGAACTGGAAGCCGGTGGCCCAGATGATGGTTTTAATCCCATTGGCGCTCAAATCCAATTCCTCGATTTCTTCAGCCCTAAAGCCATCCGTCAATTCCTCCTGGTTGGAGGCCGGCTCCGCCGCAATTTGACGGGCATCGATCAATTGGTCGAACCTGTGCTTCACTTCGGCGGCAAATCGATCGATTTTGGCCAGATTTTCTTTCAAATCTTGAGCCAGGAAGATTTTATTCCCGCTGGCATCCTTCAAACGTCCCAGAAGCACAACCCCATCCCGGGCGAATTGATGCAGATTAAGCGTGTGTCCGCCATCTTTGCCGGACATGATTGGGTTGGCGACAAATTTTTCCCTGGGTAACTCGAGCATATCGACGGTCTGATCGAAAAATTGAATTTGATTTAACCACCAGATCGAATCTTTACCCCGATAAGATCGGGGCAGCCGGGTGGCTCCGCCGACACACAGGTATACCTTCCGGCCCTGCTGATAGAGTTCCTCGGCGATCTGGGAGCCGGATTGTCCGCTGCCCACCACCAGAACGGCGCCGGCGGGTAAAGCATTTGGGTTGGTATAGTCTTTGATATGCAGCTGGGTAATGTCCGGATCGATCCTGGCGCTAAAAGCCGGGATCCTGGGCTTTTGGTAGGTCCCGGTTGTTACCACCACGTTGGCAGCTTCGTAGGTCCGGTCGCTTGTGTGTACCAGAAAATGGTCCCTTTCCGGATCTTTTTCGATTGCGCTGACGGTTGTCTCGAACCGGACCGGTGGGTCGAACCTGGCGGCAAACTGCTCCATGTATGCGACCATTTCGTCCCTGGTGAGAAATCCGACGGGATCGTCGCCCTGGTAAGGAAAATCCGGCATTTGCAACGTCCAGTTCGGAAGTACCAGCGTGAATGAATCCCAGCGGGAGCGCCAGGCCGGGACGATCGCCTTCGCTTTATCCAGAATGACATACTTGCGGCCTTGTTGGTTAAGATAATAACTGATGGCCAGACCGGCCTGCCCCGCCCCAATGACAATTGTATCGAAATACTCGTTCAAGATCTTGCTCCCTCATGGTGATCAAAAAAAACTATCTGATGGTTATATATATATATAGTTTACCTTATTTATCCATAATTTGGACGGATTGGTCAGAGGTGCATACGAGTTGTGTAGATGGGGTGCGCTGGCAGGCTATGCCCTGCCAGCGCACCCCATCTATGCTCATGCCCGTTTTCCGACGATTGATTTAGCAGGTGCTTCGCTGAGATCGAATTTAACACCAGGAGAGATCAAATAAGGGGTAAACCCTGTTTCGCCAATAATTCCCGTTGGCGATCCCTACCAGTTTCATTGGGAATTCCTGTGGTGGTACCCCAGATGTATCCTGAGCGAGTTTGCGGGGTTATAACCATCGACCAGACCGGTAATTAATCTTTTTGATTCTTCCTGGAGGCTGCTTGTGGAACAGACTGGTTTCAAAGTTTATGCTTATCGCTGGGTCGTGCTGCTGGTCTTCATGCTGGTGGTGGCCGTCAACCAGCTCTTGTGGATCACCTTTGCCCCGATCACGAGCAGCGCCGCGGCCTATTTCGGCGTCTCGGACCTGAGCATCGGGGTCTTATCCCTGAGTTTCATGATCGTCTATATCCTGGTCTCAATCCCGGCTTCGTGGATGATCGATACCTATGGCCTCCGGGTCGCGGTCGGGATCGGGGCGGCCCTGACCGGCGTGTTTGGCTTGCTGCGCGGCCTGCTGGCGCCAAATTACACCCTGGTGCTGCTGGCCCAGATCGGGATCGCTATCGGGCAGCCCTTTCTGCTCAATGCCGTCACTACCGTGGCGGCGCGCTGGTTCCCGGTCCGGGAACGCGCCACCGCCGCCGGCCTGGGTTCCCTGGCCATGTACCTGGGCATCCTGGCCGGGTTGGGACTGACGCCTTACCTGACCCTGCAAACCCAGATCGGCGGCATGCTGCTGGCGTATGGGGTTGTGGCCGTGCTGGCCCTGGTGGTTTTCTTTGCCCTGGTGCGGGAACGCCCGCCGACGCCGCCCTGCCCGCCGGACCAGGAGGCCCGCTCGCTGGTTTTCGACGGGCTCAAAGAGTCCCTGAAAAACCGGGATTTTATCCTGCTGATGTTGATTTTCTTCGTGGGGCTGGGCGTCTTCAACGCTGTCACCACCTGGATCGAAGAGATCCTCAACCCGCGCGGATTTTCAACGCTCCAGGCGGGCAACGCCGGCGGCTTGATGATCATCGGGGGGATCATCGGCGCGCTGGTCCTGCCGCTGCTCTCCGATCACCTGCACCGGCGCACCCCGTTCCTGTTCGCGGCGGTGGTCGGCGCCACCCTGGGCCTGGTGGGGATCAGTTTTGCAGCCAGCTACTGGCTCCTGCTGGTCTCGGCTTTTGTTTTTGGTTTCTTCCTGCTGAGCGCCGGGCCGGTCGGTTTCCAGTACGGGGCCGAAGTGACCTACCCAACCCCGGAAGGCACCTCCAATGGCTTGCTCCTGCTGATGGGCCAGGTCTCGGGGATCGTTTTCATCCTCGGTCTGGACGGTTTCAAATCCCCGCTTGACGGTTCGATGACCGCTCCTTTGCTGGCCCTGATTGGGTTGATGCTGGTCAGCCTGGTGCTCAGCGCCCGGCTGCGCGAAGCGGCCGCGTGAGCGATTATCTCAGCCAATTCCCGGAATTCGTGGCACAATAGGTGTGCGTGAGGGTTTAAACCCCGCGCATGCCTGTTTTGCCGATAGCTCATTCTCAAGCCTGATAGGAGCTTCTCATGCGCGATCCATTCCTGATCAAGATTTTCGAGCATAATAACTGGGCCAATCTGCAGATCGTTGCGGCCTGCCGGGCGCTCAGCGACGAACAGCTGGACGCCGAGCCCCAGTCGGCCACCCGGGGCACCATCCGCCGCACCCTGACCCACCTGGTGAACTCGCAGCGCCACTACCTGGCGCTGCTGACCCTGCCGGTCGAGGCCCGGACCGCGGCCGATACGCCGTTCGAAGAGTTGGAGGCCTCGCTGCGTACCAGTGGGGAGGGGCTGCTGTCCCTGCTGAGCGGCGAGCAGGACTGGCCCTGGCCGGAGCAGCTCGAGACCAAAGACGAATACCTGGTGAAGCCCTGGGTTGTGCTGGTGCAGGTCATCAACCACGCCGGCGAGCATCGCGAGCAGATCTGCAGCATGCTCACCGCCCTGGGCGTGACCCCGCCAGATCTGGACGGCTGGAGCTTCGGCGAAGCAACTCGGGCTCTGCTGCCGAGAGAAAGCTGACCATTTTCCCTCCGTGCTTCGCACCTGGGACGGAGAAGCTAAAGACAAAATTTAGGGCTCGCAGGGGCACTTTGCCCCTGCGAGCCCTAAATTTTGTCTCTTACGCCCGCCCCCTCTGTTGACGGCTGGGTGCGCTAGTAGCTATAATGTTGATTGGGTGGGTTATCCGGCGGTTGTATCTGTCTTGCCCTGAAAACGCCTTACGGTCCCAACTTCAATCCTTTCCAAAGGAATCCAAAAACTACAAGGAGAACAATATGGATATCAATGAATTTATACCCAAAGAAGAAGTCCGCCGCGCCTGCCAGGAGCTCGGCCTGCGTGACTGGACGACGTTGGAAAACAGCTCGGTGACCCCCGCTGAAGCCGAGAAAATCCGCGCCGCGGTCGGCGCTGAGGCCCTTCAAATCCCGGTGGCATGGTTCCAGCAGGGCCTGGAGGTGGAATTGGAGCACGGCCTGCAGTTCCCGGACGCCAACGTCACCAACAACCACCCCATCCTGACCGGTAAAATCGTCCTGGCGCACCTGAAAGAAATGCTGGATTATTACCTGAGGCTCGAAGTCGCCGAATTGGAAGGCGACCTGTTCAAAGCTCACCAGCGCGGCAACCCGGAAAAGCTGGCCCAGGTCTATAAGAAATGGATCGCAGCCAGGGTAGAACTGAGCGAATGGGAGGCGCGTTCAGGGCGCGGCGCGGTAGAGGAACTCCTGGAGAGGCAGCCGAAACAAGGCTTGCATAAGCCCGCTGTAATACTTTTGTAATTTTCTGGTCCTACAATAAGAGAAGAGTGGGGAACAACCTTGGATCTGGACTGGAAGGCTGTCCGGTCGCTTTCCTCACGCTCCTGAGCAGGCCGTTTCCATATAAACGACTTTCAACCGCAAGCTGGCCTGCCAGGATCAGGGTGGGGAGGGTTGAAAGTCGCCATCGGAAAAGGAGCGATGAACATGAAAGCAAAACTTCGTTTTGGCGTGCTTGGCCTGGTATTAGCCCTGGCCTTATTCGCCGCTGGCAGCGTCCAGGCTGGCCGGCCGCAAGATCTCACTTTATATTGGCGGGAGGTGGTCCCGGCTGGTACCGGAGATCCAAATCTGGTCGGCGACGCTTACCTGGATATAAGTCCCGGCCAGGGTCAGCTATGTTATACCTTCCGGGTCGGCATTTTCGCCAGTCTGGAGGTTCCCACCGGGGCCACGATTAACCAGGCGCCGGCAGGATCGAACGGTCCGGTGGTTATCGATCTCAACCCCGATTTTGGGCCGCTTGGCAAGCAGGAAACCAGCGGCTGCGTTCGGATCAGTTCGTCCCTGGCGCACAGCCTCCAGCGCAGCCCGAGCCAGTATTACATCCAGGTGTACGACGCGGATTATCCCAAAGGGGCAGCTCGGGCCCAGCTCACCAAATAATTCTATCGATGTCAAAAAATGGGAAATTTTATCGAAAAACGGGCATGCAGATCGGCGTAAGCCGATCTGCATGCCCGTTTTTCGACTATTTAATTATCAGGTGCATGGCTGAGATTGAATATGGCACCAGAAAAGATTCAATTCAGTGTAAATCATGTTTTTACTGCATTGTTACACTTTATTGTTTTTTTACTTCACTTCAATGGATTGGATCATGGCATCCAGGGCTGCCAGGTCGGGAGTGAAACTACCATCGGGTTGTTCTTCCAGCCAGTTAACCATCTGCTGGATGTAAGCGGGATAGTCGTTGGGATCGACCGGTGACTGGGGGTCAAGCGCCGGGGTGGCTGGCAAATCCGGATGCGTTACCGGCAGCACCGCGGCGATATAAAAGCGGCCGTCACTGCTCAGTCCCTGGAATGTATAGAACAAAGCCTGGTTGTTGACCGGCACCGGGCCCTGGTTATACTGGGTCAGGTAGCGCACGCCCTGGCCGTTTTTAAAGTCCAGGTATTGAACTTTCGCAAACAGGGCCTGCTGTTCGTTCAAGAGCGGCAGGAAAGGCATCTGCTCGCCGGGCTGGTGGTTCAGAAGCAGGCTTTGCAGTTCGGACACGTTTTGGGCCGCGGTCGGGTTGGATGCGATCAGCCCATCAACCGGATAAGCGAAAAACTGCGGCGGGATTGGATGTTCGCTGGCCGGATAGCCCTGTAAGGTGATCCGCTGGTAGGCCGGCAGGATCTCCCACCAGGGTGCGCCGCTGTCGGCAGAAACGGCCGCAACCTGTTCGACGGTCTCTCCCGTGGCCAGGCCGCTCAGCTCGAGGCTGATCTCGCCGGTAGTGGGCGCGGGTTCTGTCGCAGGGGCAATCGTCGCGGTGACCTGAATGGTTGGGGTGTCGGCTGGCGGTTGGGTGACCGCGGCCGGCTCAGTTGGCTGGCTGGTAGAGGCTGTGACTGGCTGGCAGCCGGCCAGCAGCGCTACCCATGCCAGGGCGAGCAGCCCGTAAAACAGGCTTAAGTACCATTGTTTGGTGTTCATTGTATTGTCTCACTTATTCGCTATTTTGACGTTTGGATCGTGACTCGATTCCAGGTTAACTTTACTGCGGAACTGCAAAAAACTCCCTCGACTTTGGGGGAGTTTTTATCCTGGCTATGTGGATAGGATTTTGCCCTGTGCAGCCTCAATGCTGGCGCTCGCTGCCGGCCAGTTCATCTGTACCACTGGCGCTGGTTTGCAAGAATTTCATCCCGGCTAAAATCTGCTGGATCCGCGCCTCGCTCAGTGAACCCAGGCGCTCGCCGAACTGCGCCCGGTCGACTGCTGACAGCTTGGAGACCTCCACCACGCTGGCTTTGGGCAGGTTGGCTTCGCCCGCTTCCAGCAGGAGGTTGCCGGGCAGGCTGGCCTTTTTGCGGTTGGTGGTCAGGGCGCAGACCACCACGCTGTTGACCCGGCTGCGGTTGATGGCATCGTCCTGGACCACCACGCAGGGGTGGGCCGGGCCTGGTTCGGCCCCTTGCGGGGCGATCGCCAGCCAGTAGACTTCGCCCTGGCGGATCGCCCGGCGGGCTGGGGCGGCTTGGCTGTGCCAGGCTGGCGGCGGAGGCTTGAGTTTCGAGCGCCTGGATCTGGGCCAGCAACCCGGCCACTGTCCGGCGGAACAGGGCTTTGACAGCCGGCTCTCCTTGCGTATAGGCATTAGCGATCTCTCGATCGCTGGGGGTTGGGGGAAGTTCCATGCGTTGATTATGCTGCCCTTTGCACGGATTGGCAAGCCCGGGTTTTGATCCTGCGCCAACCCGGCAGGGCCTGATCTGTGGGCGAGTGCTGCCGGTAGGAATATGCCTGGATCCAGCCCGCGACGTTGGGTTCGCTTCTATTTTCCTCTGCACCCACCCCTGGCCGGCAAAGAGCGCCGGCCTTTCAGCGAAATCCCCTCCCTCGTCCCGAAATTACCGGAACAGGGAGGGGATTTCGCTAAGCCAAAAGGTTATTCGCTCGCAGCAGTTTGAGGGTGATACGATGTCATTGCTCGCCTATGATTCTTCGATGCCTGTTTTCGTTCGGTTGGGCAGATACATCCGACACGGGGATAAAAATTGTGGCAATCCGGGCGAGTGCGCAAATTACACCTCAGGTCCAGTGTGGAAATCAGGGCAAACCGAACTGAGCAAT
>CAWHJB010000009.1:0-642200 GCA_963829555.1 uncultured Chloroflexia bacterium
TGACCCGATTTAGTGGACACAAAAAGTTTCAATTTTCAAGTACACTAAAACGAACAGGAGAAGGGTCATGGGCCGAAGAAACTATCGAAGTTACACAGCGGAGTTCAAGTACGAAGCGCTGATGCTACTTGAAAAAAGTGGCAAAAGTGCCGGGCAACTGGAACGGGAGCTGGGGATCACGCCAGGGCTATTGAGGAAATGGTTGGCGAAGTATCAGGCCGTGCAGAAAAAGGGGCAGAGTGGTGAGATCAACCTGGAGCTGAGTGATCTGGAAGCCGCCAATCGCGAGATCCTGCGTTTGAAGCGCCAGGTGGCCGAACTGGAAGAAGAACGCGAAATCCTAAAAAAAGCGGTCAGCATTTTCTCCCGGACAGGCGAATGAGATACGAATTCATCGCCGCCCATGAAGGCCAGTTTGGGATCAAGCGGATGTGTCAGACCCTGGAGGTCAGGCGCAGCGGCTATTACGCCTGGCGGCAACGGCCGCCCAGCCAGCGGGAGAAAGTGGATCAAGCTTTGGTCCAGCAGATCCGGGACGAATTTGAGCACAGTCGTCATACCTATGGCAGTCCCCGGATCCATGCAGCTTTGCAGAGGAAAGGGGTGGTTTGTGGGCGTAAACGAGTGGCCCGGATCATGCGCACGCATGGCCTGGTGGCCCGCAAGCGTCGCAGACGCTACCCGGTGACCACCCAGCGCCAGCCAGGAGCATTTCCGGCTCCGAATTTGCTCAACCAGGATTTCAGCGCTGAAGGGCCCAATCGTAAATGGGTAGCTGACCTCACCTATATCGACACCGCCGAGGGCTGGCTCTATCTGGCCACTGTTTTGGACCTGTACTCTCGGCGGGTGGTGGGCTGGTCCATGGCGGACCACATGCAAACCAGCCTGGTCGAAGCGGCTCTGCGGATGGCGTTGGTCGAGCGCCAACCTGCAGCCGGTTTCCTGCACCACTCCGATCAGGGCAGCCAATATACCAGCCTGGCTTACCAACTCCATTTGCTGGATAAGCAAAGCCAGGTCAGTATGAGCCGGGCGGGCAACTGCTACGACAATGCCGTGATGGAAAGCTTTTTCAGCACGCTCAAAATCGAATGTGCCAGCGAGCAATTCGCTTCTCGCCAGCAAGCCCGGCTGGCAATCTTCCAGTACATTGAGGGCTGGTATAACCGCCAGCGTTTACATTCGGCTTTGGGCTATCTCAGCCCGGCCGAATTCGAGGAAAAATCGGACATTAATCGTGTCCACTTTTAAGGGGCAAGTCCAGAAATTGGGCCTAGGGAGGGGGTGCCGCTGACGGGCGGACGTTCTGTGTCCGCCGGGGGTGGGTAGGGGAAACTTGACAACATGAGCATGGCTGTTATTGCGAGACCAACATATTTTGCCTGAATCGTGTTCTTCACGATCGGCAGTCTCGGCGGGGGACGAGCCAGGGGAGTACCATGATCCAGGTTACTTCGTCGCATAGGTCGCTCCTCGCAGCAGGCGTGACCCAAGGCGATGCAAGCGGAAAGCCATGTCTGCTCAATTTCCTCAGGCAGGCTTCAAGTAGTTGATCCGGTTTTGATTGTTCTCTGTCTTATCGTCATGATAATTCCCGAAGAACAATATCGAGCAACAAAGTTTGGCGAAGCATATAAAGAATACACTTGGAGGAAAAATGCTCCCTAAATCGCTCGCCATCGACATTCTTAATGAACGGGTTCGGTGGGATCAAGGACAAATCTTTCATATTGCCGGCTTCCTGGCTAAATACACCCTTCACGATTCCCATTGGCTTGGTTTCCACCTCGATACCTCATGGGATGGGGATGCAACTGCGATCATTGCGCTTGATCCTACCTGGAATCAAATTGGAGTGGGGAGAACCCCGCTTACCTCCAAATGGCCAATTCTCCTCGTCCGGTTTCCAGCCATCAGCGCTATCAACGTATCTGGATACAGGGATATTGGCGGTGTACAACGCGGTATAGCCGCTGTGGAATCTGAAAAAGCCGGTAATGGAGAAACAAAAACCGTCATATCGGATCACTATGGCGGTCAAGTTATCGTCGTCCATCAAGATCCAGTCAGAGTGCTGTGTTTCTCAGCAACCGGTGAGAGGATTGAACTGGAAGCATAGAGCGTAGGAAACCGGCACGGATTTTTTGTAGATTGGTTTGAGCGGGTTAAGCCCTGACGCCGGTCATCCGGATCCAGCGCGAAACCCAACCAGGCAGACGGACCGTATCGCAATACCATCAGAGGCCATGCCTGCGGATGGGCACAGGGCACGGTAGCCTCTACTAACCGCTGGATGAATAGGTCAGGCCGACCATCCGCGGGCGGAGCAGTCTGGATAGCCGGGGGATTGTCGCGAAAGAGGTGGAACAACAAAGTGGATGGTTTGGGCAGTTGCACCGCCCAAACCATCCACACCTTTCCAGCGAAAACTCATGCCTGAGCAATAATGCAGTCGATCAGGGCGCGTACATTTCGAGGCAGACGTCCATATCATCGATACCTTTGCCGTCGCAACCGTTCTCGCCTGGGCCGGAATCGCGGGCCCCATCCGGCAGCAGGGCCTTGACGAAGATGTTGAAGGACAGGTCATCGTCCAGGACCAGTTTCACCCAGGCCCCGTGCACCTTATCGAAAGTCCCCCAGTTGGCCTTATTGGGTGTGAAAGTATCCGTTTGGACGTTAAAAGTGCCGACCACTGCGTGATCATCGATATTGGGGTTGTTACAATCGAAGGCCAGCGCCGCTGAGGTGACCAGGGCTGCCAGCATCAGGCCTAATACTAAAGCTATACTAAATCGCTTCTTTCCGTTCATCTTAACCTCCATCTGCTCGATACCAACGTTTGAATAACAACGAACTTGTACGCCATGGGTGAGTTACCACCTGTTTCCTCATCGTTTCGAATATAGGCCACGCTCCTTTCGTGTTGGTTTAACCAGAGCATAACCGGTTACCGTCTTGAGATCGTTACGATGGGTAGCTTGTTTCATAGGATCGTCATTGCGGGCGAAGCGAAGCAATCTATCGGCGATGGCATCATTTCCGTTCTCGGCCATCGTCCAGGTAACGGAGATTGCTTCATAGGATTGTCGTTGCGAGCGAAGCGAAGCAATCTATTTGCGATGGCATCATTTCCGTTCTCGGCCATCGTCCAGGTAACGGAGATTGCTTCATAGGATTGTCGTTGCGAGCGAAGCGAAGCAATCGATCTGGGACGAAAGAGGCATGCTTACATGGCTATCGCCAGGGTTATGGAGATTGCTCCGTCGGGCAGTACCCTACGCATGACATCATCGTAGATTGACCTTTCCCCTACCCACCCCCGACCGGCAAATTGCGCCGGTCTGTCAGCGGCACCCCCGCCCTAGGCCCCAATCGCAACGGGTGCCAGGGCGGGGGTGCCGCTAAGCCACGCTGGTATTGGGCCCGAAATGAACCTGGGCTCATTCGGCCGCGAGCCTGCCGGCGTTTCTTCGATGCCGATCTGGTTTGCATGGGTCAAACCTTCCGACACAGGAGCTATGTAAAAATCTTAGATCTGCAAAGCTTACCAGGTGTCGACGATGCAATCCACGTTCAAGGAGAATTGCATCGAAGAATCGCCTGCTACCCATGGATGTATGCAGCGTGTAGAACGGCTTCTTGGGCGGAATCACTGGGTTTAGCGGCGCCCCCTCCATAGCCCGGTTTTATTGGGCTGAGGGAGGGGGCGCCGCTGAAGGGCAGAAAAATCACGCATGTTTCCGCGTGATTTTTCTGCCGGGGGTGGGTGCCGGGGAAAAGGTAAACATAGATCGACGGACCGTAATCGAAGGATGACCGGTTTTAGCACAAAAACCGCCCTTCGATTGATCGTAAAGAACACGATTACAGCCTCCGGAGCCAAGAACGCTCTTCTCGCAAAGGTAGTTTCCCAGGATTGTCATTGCGAGCGATGCGAAGCAATCTATTTGCGATGGCATCAATTCCTCCTCGGCCATCGTCCAGATAATGGAGATTGCTTCGTCTCATAGATCGCTCCTCGCAACGACAGTTTCCCAGGCATTGTCGTTGCGAGCGAAGCCGAAGAATCTATTTGCGATGCTCATCATCCCAGTCCTCGGCCATCGTCCAGTAGTGGGATTGCTTGCCTGCACCCAGGTTTCCAATTCTTGCCCATGGGATGCCGCCAGCGCCCGGCATAACTGCTGTATACCATCCCCCAGCAGGTTATAGGTATCCTTTGCCGCTCCCCGCCCCAGAATACAGGTCGTATCCAGAATCACCCTCAGACGGCGCACTTTCAAGTAGCCTGTCTGTTTCGCATATTCCAGACTGCGAGTGAATACATCTCGCATCTTTTCTTTAAGATTAGTTGGGCACGGAAAAGCTGCAACGTACTCTTGGCAAACGGTCGCTCCTCCACTTCAATCCCCAAGGCCACTTTCCATCTCAGATCATAATCCGCTCGTGCTTTGGCTTCTTCGTCCGAGACTTTATCATGCGTTTGCAGTAGCAAGGCATTGGCTAGCACGCTGGGCGCCACGCTGGGTCGCCCATTGTCCGGGCAGTAGAATTCAGCGAAATCATCGTCCCGGAACAGCTTCCCCCGCTGGCTGGCCAGAAAGCCATAGAAGCTGTCTCGCCCTACAAAGTCCAGGTATTGGTTGTCGGCTTCAAACAGACCACGTTGACGAGATCGTTTTCCTAGCATGCTTCACTCCTGATTGGGTGCTTGGGTGGAGTGTACTACTTATGCCCCAATAACGCGAGCTTTTCGGCCAGACTTCTAGGCCCCAATCGCAACGGGTGCCAGGGCGGGGATGCCGCTAAGCCACGCTGGTATTGGGCCCGAAATGAACCTGGGCTCATTCGGCCGCGAGCCTGCCGGCGTTTCTTCGATGCCGATGTGGTTTGCATGGGTCAAACCTACCGACACAGGAGCTATGTAAAAATCTTAGATCTGCAAAGCTTACCAGGTGTCGACGATGCAATCCACGTTCAAGGAGAATTGCATCGAAGAATCGCCTGCTACCCAAGAATGCATGCAGCGTGTAGAACGGCTTCTTGGGCGGAATCACTGGGTTTAGCGGCGCCCCCTCCATAGCCCGGTTTTATTGGGCTGAGGGAGGGGGCGCCGCTGAAGGGCAGAAAAATCACGCATGTTTCCGCGTGATTTTTCTGCCGGGGGTGGGTGCCGGGGAAAAGGTAAACATAGATCGACGGACCGTAATCGAAGGATGACCGGTTTTAGCACAAAAACCGCCCTTCGATTGATCGTAAAGAACTCGATTACAGCCTCCGGAGCAAAGAACGCTCTTCTCGCAAAGACAGTTTCCCAGGATTGTCATTGCGAGCGAAGCGAAGCAATCTATCGGCGATGGCATCATTTCCGTCCTCGGCCATCGTCCAGATAATGGAGATTGCTTCGTCGCATAGAACGCTCCTCGCAAAGACAGTTTCCCAGGATTGTCATTGCGAGCGAAGCGAAGCAATCTATCGGCGATGGCATCATTTCCGTTCTCGGCCATCGTCCAGATAATGGAGATTGCTTCGTCGCATAGAACGCTCCTCGCAAAGACAGTTTCCCAGGATTGTCATTGCGAGCGAAGCGAAGCAATCTATCGGCGATGGCATCATTTCCGTTCTCGGCCATCGTCCAGATAATGGAGATTGCTTCGTCGCATAAAACACTCCTCGCAAAGACAGTTTCCCAGGATTGTCATTGCGAACGAAGCGAAGCAATCTATCGGCGATGGCATCATTTCCGTTCTCGGCCATCGTCCAGGTAATGGAGATTGCTTCGTCGCATAGAACGCTCACTCGCAAAGACAGTTTCCCAGGATTGTCATTGCGAGCGAAGCGAAGCAATCTATCGGCGATGGCATCATTTCCGTTCTCGGCCATCGTCCATGTAACGGAGATTGCTTCATAGGATTGTCATTGCGAGCGCAGCGAAGCAATCGATCTGGACGAAAAGGCTGCTTAGCATGGCTAATGCCAGAGTTATGGAGATTGCTTCGTCGCGCAGTACCCTACGCATGACATCATTGTAGATTGACCTTTCCCCTACCCACCCCCGACCGGCAAACTGCGCCGGTCTGTCAACGGCACCCCCGCCCTTGGCCCCAATCGCAACGGGCGCCAGGGCGGGGGTGCCGCTAAGCCACGCTGGTATTGGGCCAGAAATGAACCTGGGCTTATTCGGCCGCGAACCTGCCGGCGTTTCTTCGATGCCGATGTAGTTTGCATGGGCCAATCCTTGCGACACAGGAGCGATGAAAGCCCCCTGGATCTGCAAAGCTTACCAGGTGTCGACGATCCAATCCGGCTGGGGGTGGGAGCAGAAAGCCGAGATAGTCGTGGCAATCTCGGCGCGGGTTGGCCATTGGCCCCCGCGTCGGACGCCTCTCACCAACCAGCTGCGAAATGGCATCGAAGAATCGAGGGCCTGGAGCTTTATCCCAACACCCCAAAACCTGTTCGTGTGAAGCACCGAGTGGCTTGGCGGCGCCCCCTCCATAGCCCGGTTTTATTGGGCTGAGGGAGGAGGCGCCGCTGAAGGGCAGAAAAATCACGCGAAAATATGCGTGATTTTTCTGCCGGGGGTGGGTGCCGGGGAAAAGATTAACGTAGATCGACGGTCCTTAACCAAAAGGCGATTTCTCTGCCCAACCCGACTCCTTCGATTGATCGTAAAGAACACGATTACGTTCGATGGGGCAAAAAACGCCCCATCTCTCTCCACTCAGAATGCGTGCAGGATGTCATGAGGAAGAACTCCGCGGTGCTGGCGCACAATTCAAGCAGAAAGGAACTTATGTCATCGCGAAGAGGGCGTTCTTTGCCCGCCGTGGCGATTTCGGCATCCCGAATTCTAGATTGCCACGCTCGCACAGAACGCTCGCTTGCAATGACACCAGCCAACAGGAACTCCTAACAGGATTGTCAATCCCCTGCCCGGTGAATGCAGGTATCATTTTAGCGCAGACCTGGACGGGGGACAGGTCCCGACCGCGAAGTACCGACGACTTGCAGCATTTGCCACGGGGAGGGACTGATGTCAAATAAGATCCTGGCCGCGATCCTGTTCATCACGGTTGGTTTATTGCCGGGCGTTTTTCCGGCGGGGCGCGTCTTCCGGAGCGCTCCAATCCGCCGGGCGCAACCTGGAATGAGCCGGAATTCCTGGATTTCTACTACTTCACCCATCCGGATATCGACGGCTCCGGGCAAGTCATGATCGGGGTGGATAGCGGCAGCGACAACTTCGATGAGGACGCCAAGAACCTTATCCTGAGCACCTACACCGGCAGTGGCTGGGGGGCGCCGCAGGTGCTGGCCAGCAACGCCCATTACAACGCCGACCTGTGGGCCGATCCGCCGCGCGATACCTTCCCGGTGATCAGCGATGACGGCGAAACCATCGCCTACCTGGGCTACGACGCGGCCGATCCGGGCTATCACCTGTTTATCATCGACAAGGTCGGGGGCGTGTGGGGCGCACCTTACGTCTATACCGGCTGGGACGGCTGCGTGGACAACGAGCTGGATATCAGCGCCGATGGCGATACGATCGTTTTCAGCAACTGCCCGGCGTTCTTCTCCACCATGCGGGTCTTCATCACCCGGCGGGTCGGAGGCGTCTGGCAGCCGTATGAGCTCATCTCCGGCAGCGAAGCCTGGCAGGGCGGCGCCCAGGGCTCGATCTCAGCCGACGGCACCCGGGTCCTCTACCAGAGCAGCAGCCACCTGTACAGCGTCGATCTGCTGCCGGACGGCAGCTGGGGCGAGCCGCGCAACCTGACCGAGTGCTACCTGGATCCATCCAATCAAGCCTACTACCTGTATTACCCCAGGCTGAGCCCGGACGGCAATGTGGCTTTCTACTGGAAGTACGACGAAGATTCGTCCTCCGGGCAGACGGTGGTGGTCAATAAGGGGCTGTATGCTATGCGTCGTTATGGCGGCAGTTGGAGCCCACCGGTTCTGATCAGCGGGGACCCGATCACGCCTGACCTGACCACCGGCAGTCCGCCGGCAGTCAGTCGCCAGGGCACCCGGGTGATTTTCTCCCGCCGGCTGTGGGGCCAACCCGAAGGCGATCCTTTCATCGGCTCGCGGCTGGAGATGGTCGAATGGACCCATAACGGTTGGAGCTCGCCCCAGCCGCTGACCGGTGAGTGGGACGCCCAGTACCCCAACCTGACCCCCAACGGCGACCGGGTGGTCTTCCGGCACGTCAGCGACCAGGCCATCGGCCTGGCTTCGCTCAGCACGCCCGACCTGCCGCCCTATTACGATTATGACCAGGCTTCGACCAACTTTCCCACTAACGTGATCGGGACCATCGGAACCGGCCCGTTTTCGGTCGAGTTCAAGAGCGGATCATTATCCGAAGACGCCACGGTGACCCTGACCGGCGTGGTCGGCCCGGCTAACCTGCCGTCCGGCCTGCCCCAGGTGGATGCCGGGCGCGGTTTCGACCTGTACGCCCTGGCCGACGATGACGGCCTGCCCACCCAGATCGATCCGGCTCACCCCCTGACCGTGGTGGTGGATTACAGCAATGGTCACGGGCCGGTGATCGAATCCAGCCTGGAACTGTACGCCTGGCATCCAGACGTGTGCGCCTGGGTCCCACAAACCAGCAGCCTGGATGCAGTCAGCCACACCGTCACTGCCAGCGACGTCCAGCACCTGGGCCTGTTCGCCTTGCGGGGCGATACCAACCCGGTATTTCTGCCGCTTATTCCCCACTGAGCGGGACTTCATCGGAAAAATAACTGCGACGGCAGGCATTCGCCTGCCGTCGCAGTTATTTTTCCGGATAACACTTGAAAACTGACCAGCTGACCAGGGGGACAACTCCCCCAGGGTAGGGTGATTTATAGGCTGCTGGCGGCTATACTGTGAACATAACAGCTTAGGGGCTGCATCTTATTGTTCAGGAGTTCAGCATGAAAACCACTTCCCAACCTGCAATCTTCTCGTTCAGTATCCTGATCCTGGCCGTGCTGGCCGCCGGCGTGATCTGGGCAGGCCTGTCCGGGCGCAAACTACCGCTGCTTTCCAATCTGAAAATCGACATCCTGCTGGTGGTGGGGCTGGGGATGGCGATCTGCGCCCAGGGCGGGATCGGGCGCGTGGCTGCAACCGGCGCCTGGATCCACCCGCTGTCCATCCTCGGCTATCTGTTGGGCGGGTTGATCCTGCTGGTGACCCTGGCGTCCTTCGCCGGCTGGAAGCTGCCCCTGATCGCCGGCGACCGGCAGGCCCTGCTGGCGGTCACCGCCTTGGCCGGGCTGAAAGTGCTGAACGCCCTGCTGCACACTTTGCTTAGCCGGGGGTAAAAAGTTAAAACCACCAAGACGCCAAGGGCGCGAAACCGGACTTTGGCATGCCGTGTACGCTACAGCCAAGCAATCTATCTGCGACGCTGGTGAGGCATACCTGGCGATCGTTATGGTTGCGCAGATTGGCACGTCGTTGCGCTCCTCGCAATGCACCTTGCCAGGGTTGTCGTTGCGAGCGCAGCGAAGCAATCTATCTGCGACGAAAAGGGAGCTTTGCGTGGCAGTTGCCAGGGTTATGGAGATTGCTTCGTCGCGCAGTACGCTGCTCATGACATCATTGTAGATTGACCTTTCCCCTACCAAGCCACGCTGGTATTGGGCCAGAAATGAACCTGGGCTTATTCGGCTGCTTGCCTGCCGGCGTTTCTTCGATGCCGATGTGGTTTGCATGGGCCAATCCTTGCGACACAGGAGCGATGAAAGCATCCTGGATCTGCAAAGCTTACCAGGTGTCGACGATCCAATCCGGCTGGGGGTGGGAGCAGAAAGCCGGGATAGTCGTGGCAATCTCGGCGCGGGTTGGCCATTGGCCCCCGTGTCGGACGCCTCTTACCAACCAACCGCAAACCGGCATCGAAGAATCGCAGTCCAACAGCTGAATCCCAACACCCCAAAACCTGTTCGTGCGAAGAATCGAGTGGCTTAGCGGCGCCCCCTCCATAGCCCGGTTTTATTGGGCTGAGGGAGGGGGCGCCGCTGAAGGGCAGAAAAATCACGCGAAAATATGCGTGATTTTTCTGCCGGGGGTGGGTGCCGGGGAAAGCGAAGCAAACGATCTGTGACGAAAAGGCAGCTTTGTGCGGCAGTCGTCGGGTGTGGGTACAGGAGAAAAGCGTGCAGCCTGCAGCCGTCGAGAATGCATTGCCGTCGCACTGCTGCGCATGACAAAATAATGGCAGCCTGAGTGAAGAGAGGCAGTGCCCTTTGCCTGCCAAACCGAGCATATCACGGTTGGCGACCAATCGGGTTAGCTCTGGCTGAATTATTCTTGGGAATTTATAATTGGAGGTATTATCCCTGAATTTCCAACCCCCCCTGATTCTGCGCCTGTAAGCGCCGGTAGGAGCCATGCGATGACAGATCGACCGAATCAAGCTCTGGAACAGACGCCCTGGATGGGCTGGTTAGCCCTGGCCGTTCTGACCGCCTGGCTGATGAGCGACTGGCTGCGGACGCTGGTTTATGCGATCACGAACTGGGGCTTGCTGCCGGGGCTGGTGGATGGCGTGGCATTGCTGCGCCTGGCCGAAGCGCTGATCCTGCTGCCCCTGGCCCTGCACCTGCTGGTTCTGCGCCGGGACGAGCGTTCCGCCGGCCGGTTAACTCTGCTGATGTGGGCCGGCGCGCTGCTGGCAGCCGCCGCATTCCTGGGCCTGCGCGGCCGGGTCGGGTGGGCCCCACTGGCGGCTGCGATCGCCCTCACCGGCCTGATCGTACCGGCCTTCATCCGGATCAAAACCGGCTGCCTGGCCAGGCTCCTGCCGCCGCTCGGGCTGGTGGGGCTGGTCTTGCTGGCCCTGCTGGTCAACCTGGGTGGTTTCCTGCTGCACGGCTACACCGTCGTGCCTTATCCGGCCGCCTATCCTGCCCGGGCTGGATCCGGCGAGGAAGCCCGCCGCCAGGACGTGCGCTACCTGGGCAGCGAGCTGGCCCGCCTGCACAAGAACGCCTACCACAGCATCTCCGAGCAAACGTACCAGGCCGACTTAACCCGCCTCGAGGCCGCTGCTCCGGGAATGAGCGACGCCCAACTGGCCCTCGAGCAGATGCGCTTCGTGGCTGCAGTTGGCGACGGCCACACCAGCTTCCAGGTGGGCCCGCCGTCGCCGCTGCGCGGGATTCCGGTTGACCTGGGCTGGTACGGCGACGAGCTGTACGTGCGCGGGATCAGTTCAGCCTACCCCGAGGCCATCGGGGCGCGGGTGCTGCAGATCGGGGATCTGTCCGCCGAGGCGGTTTACCAGGCGGCCCTGGCGTATATCCCGCACGAGAACGATGCCTGGGCCCGGGTTCAGAGCGGCAACTACCTGAACCTGGTCGATCTGCTGGTCCGGGTGGGCGCCGCCAGCTCGCCGGCCGGACCGGTGCGCCTGAACCTGCAGGACAGCGCCGGCCAGACCTTTGCAGTTGAGCTCGCCTCCCTGGCGCCGGGCGAGCAGGTGGATTTTCTGTCCGCCCGCCAGCAGCGCCCGTTCTACCTCAGCCGCCCCGACGAGCCTTTCTGGTATGAGTATCGGCCCGCCTCAAAGACCCTGTACTTTCGCTACGCCTCCTGCACCGACCTGCTTGGCTTCCGCCGGGCGGCGAAAGAATTCTGGGCGCTGGCTGATGCCAACCCGGTCGAACGGCTGGTCATCGACCTGCGCGGCAACGGCGGCGGCAATACCTACCAGTTCGATACCTTCTTCCTGCCCCGGCTGAAGGACCATCCCGAGCTGGACGACCCGGAGCGGCTGTTCGTGCTGGTCGACCGGCGCACCTTTTCGTCCGCCAGCGATCACGCCGCCCATTTGAGTGTGGAAACCCGGGCCACCCTGGTAGGCGAGCCGACCGGCGGCAGACCCAACGGCTACGGCGAAGTGCGCAGCTTCAGCCTGCCCAATTCGGGCGCCAGGGTCAATTATTCCACTAATTATTTTCAAGTCATGGAAAGCGACCCGCCCAGCATCGAGCCGGATGTGACCATCTACGTCTCCGGCCCGCAGGCCTTCGGCGGGCAGGATCCGGTGTTGGACTATGTCGCGCCGGGCGAGGACTGGTAGCGCACCCAGGCCGCAGGAGCGGATCGCCCGGTGAGCGCCGTCCCGGTCACAGGATTTCCCACAGAACCAGCTTTACGACTGCAACAGGATCGCTTCATCCAGCTCGATCCGGCAATCCCAGGGCCAGCCGTTCACGTAGCCGGTGAACTTCAAAACCTGGCGATAGCAGCGCGGGGCCAGCTTGATGACAGCCGCACGGTGCAGGGCGTTTTCGGCGGCCCAACGCCGGCTGGCGCGCCGGTCGGGCAGGATGGCGGTATTTTTATACGCCCCGGCATGCCAGGCCGTGTTGTACAGACCTACCCGGAACGCCGCCAGCGAGTCGATCAACCGGTTATCGACCTGCAGCAGATCGTGCGAGATGCTGCCGTCCGGGTCGGGCAAACGGGTCCCGTAGAAGCCGACCATGTAGGGACGCTCGACTTGCAGGCTGGCCGGGTCGGCCACGATCACCCGGTGGTCGGGCTGGTCTCCGGCCTGCGGGATCAGGAAGCTGCCGCGTTCGAGCTGCGGCCGCGTGAATATGTAGCGGGCGGCGGCCTGCAATATGCCCGTGCATACCGCGATCTCAGCGGCGATGCCCCTGTCTGTTATCTGAGTTGGGTCTAATATGGTTCGATCCATGGGGGCGCTCTCCTCCTTTTGAATGGCCTGTGCTAACGAACGACCAGATTCATTCAGGTTAGTCCGAATTTTGAGTGTGTGCGGTGGGCGAATGCCCACCGCACACACTCAAAATTCGGTAATTTGGCTGTATTTCAGCAGTACAACGCCCGACCCGAAGGTGCGGGTTTCGTCTAGACTGAATTCGATCGGGCGATCCAGCGGCCCGAACATCGGCTTACCGCCCCCCAGCAGCACCGGGAACCGGAACTGCCAGACTTCATCGATCAGCCCAAGCTGCAGGAAGGAGGTGGCGATCCCGGCTCCGGACACGCTCATATCGCCGCCGGGCTGCTCCTTCAGGCGGGTGACTTCTTCGACCAGGTGATCCCTGACCAGCCGGGCGTTCCACGTGACCTGCTGCAGGCTGCGGGAGAAAACGACCTTGGGCTTTTCGCGCCAGATTTGGGCATACTCGCGTTCCACCTGGGGCGCGTCCGGGTCCTGGTCCGCCGTCGGCCAGAAGGCGGCCATGTTCTCGTACAGACGCCGGCCGTACAGGTAGCAGGCCAGCCCGCCCTCACGCTGGTTGAAAAAGCGGTGCAACTCCTCGTCCGGGAAGGACCAGTCCAGGCCGCCGTTGGGGTCTTCGATGTAGCCGTCGAGTGATACTGACATGGCATAAATGACTTTTCTCATCGTATTTCTCCATATATTGAGTTTATTATAGTGGCTTTTTAGTTTCCAGGCGGCCTGCGCCAGAAAAATGGTGCCGCCTGTGCAGTTCGAGGGCTGCGGTAAGACTGCAGTGAACCGTGATTGGCTCCCCCCACCCCGGCCCGCCCCAGGTGCGAAGCACCGAGGGAAATTCACAAGGAAGGCGTAAACGATCGGATACCACGGTTAAGTGCTATGGTACCAGGGCTGCAGAACGGCGGATTTTACATAAATTTTAGGCCAGCGTCAAGCGAAGTTGCAGCGTTCCGGTGTAAAATCAATTTAACGGGAATAGCTTTGCTGCTGGTCTGGATGTTGGTTGGACCGTTCAGGTGCCAGGTTCTATGATTGACGAAGGGAGGCTCGCATGGGTATTTCCAGCAACAGCTATAAAATTGTCACCCTGCGAACCACCCTGTCCAACGCGTTTTTGGTGGTCGGGCCGGATTCTGCCTTGCTGGTGGACACCGGCAGCCCGAGCGATATCGACTTTATCCGCAAGACCCTGCGCCGTCTAAAGGGCAAAAAACTGGCCCTGATCTTCCTGACCCACGCCCATTACGATCATTTCGGGTCCGCCGCGGCCCTGTCCCGCCTGACCGGCGCGCCGATCGCCATCCACGCCGCCGATGCCGAGCCCTGCCTGCTGGGTGAGACCCGCCTGGGCGTGGCGCGTGGCCGCGGCAAGCTGGCTCGCTACGGCCTGGCCGTGCTGGAGCGGGTCTTCCCGGCCCAGGGCTTTATGCCGGATATTCTCCTGCAGGATGGCGAGCGCCTGGATTCCTACGGTTTCCCGGCCGGCCTGCTGCATACGCCCGGCCATACGCCCGGTTCGAGCACCCTGTTTCTGGATGACGGGACCGCTTTCGCCGGCGACCTGGTCTCGACCACCGGGCGGCCGCATGCCCAGAGATATTACGCCCAGAGTTGGAAGGAGTTGCGCAAGAGCCTGGCCCGCCTGCAGGCTGCCCGTCCCAAGATCATCTATCCCGGCCACGGCGGGCCGGCCATGACCCGCGAGCAACTGCTGGCGATCAAGGCATAAACAACGTGAATGGCAAAATAAAGCCTCAGCCCGGCGAACGCCGGGCTGAGGCTTTATTTTGCCAGATGACGGCAATGTGTACCAATTTATTTATTATTAGATGTATAATATCTATTAACTCCTAATTTAACGATAAATCACCGGGGGCAGCCATGAGTGTTCACACGCAAAAGTCTGTTGGCGCAAATGTCAAGGTTGAGGGACAAATAAGCTGGCTGGACAGGCTGACGATCTGGATCGATCATCTTCCTATTCCGGCCTGGCTTTTTTATCTCGTGGTCATCGTCATTGGCGAATTCCTGTTTAATCTGGTCTTTTGGATTGACGGCAGCGTGCCGTTCGGGAAACGGGTTGTCTTGTCGAGTATTTCCATGCCTCTGATTGTCTTAGGCCTGGCTTTTTATCATTTCATCACCCAGGCCGGCTCGCAGGCTCTGCAAAATTTTCGACCCTTGCTGCCAGCCGATGAGAACGAATTTACGAAAATCGACTACGGCCTGAACTATCTTCCGCCTCGACTGTTCTGGCTCATCATCATCATATCAATCCTTGGTTCGATTTCGTATGTATTTGGCTCCCCAAATACTTTTGGCGCGATTGTCCCGCGGACGATCCTGCCCGTCAGTATCATTTTTATCATATCCATCATTACCGTCATTCCTTTTTACGGCCAGCTTTTCCGCATTTTCCGGCAAGTGCGGATCCTGAACGACCTGTTTGAGCGGGCCTCAAATATCAATTTGCTGCACCTTGAACCTGCCCATGCTTTTGCCAGGTTGACTGCCAGCACTGGCGGCGGGTTGATTTTATTAATCGTTACAGCGATACTTTACAATCCAGACTTAGGTGTTGGTTTCAATTTAGTGGGGGTCATCATCGCGGCATGCTTATGCGTTCTCATTTTCGTCGTACCATTGGTTGGCATGCGCCGCCGGTTGATCGCTGAAAAGAAACGGCGCCTGGAAGAGGTCAGCGGACTCCTGCAGCTGACCCTCGATCAGATCCATGCCAAGGCCAGAAATCAAGCCGACATCGATATTGGCGAGGTGAAAGCGACCATGGGCGCCTTAATTGAAGAGCGGGCCTTGATCGAGAAGGTTTCGACCTGGCCCTGGGATACCGGCACGCTGCGCGGCTTTGCCTCCACCCTGCTCCTGCCGATCGTGCTGTGGCTCATCACCCGCTTGCTGGAAAAGTTTATCTAGCCTGGCAGAAACTAACCCGCCAGTTTTAAACTGCTTACTCCCTGGCACCAGCGGCTCATTATCTCCGGATCGTCGACATCCACTCCCATCTCTGCGGCAGTTTCATAGTCCCCGGCCAAATGATACCGCCCGTCGTAGCGCGACCCGTCCGGCATGGTTGCGCCGCGCAGGCTGTAGGCTACAGCCAGTTGTTCGTCCAGGATCACGGCTTTGTGCAAATTGGCGCCCGCCAGCCGGGCGCCCTGCAGGTTGGCCCTGGCAAAGCGAGCATACGAAAGGTCGGCCTTGCTCAGATCGGCGCCTTGCAAATCGGCATTCCATAAAATGGCGCTTTCCAGATCGGCTTCCCGCAGAAAAGTGTTCTTCAGGTTGGCGTAGCCCAATTTGGCCTGGCGAAAATTGAAATGGTCCAGCCAGGCACCCTGCAGATTGGCGCGTACCAGGTAGGCTCCGTTCAGATGCCTGGAGTAATTCCACCCCTGAGCTTTCAGCCGGCGGGCCGCCTCCACTGCGACGGGATTGAAAAAGCTGCCTAATTCAAGCACCAGGTTGATTTGATCCCGCTCCTCCAGGCCTTTTTCGACCAGGCGATCCCCGATCAACAGCAGGATCCCGATCCCGATTAACCAGGTGCCCAGGTTGATCAGGGTCAGGGTCAGAATAGCCGGATAAGTTTCCTGACCGTAAAGCAGGCCGGCCAGGGCCACTAGCCCGCCGGCTGTGAGCAGGACCCAGGCCACTCCTGGGAGACCGAAAAGTTTCTGCAGGATACTGCGATCGGAATAACGGTTCATGCTGTTCTCCTCCCCCCGCTTTCACAAAAACGGTTTAATTCCAGTTTACAGGAAAATCCGCCCAAGCGCAAACAAACCAGGCGCTTTTTCTGTTTCGGACATGCAGCCTGTAAGGAGATGGTCGAAAAACAGGTCTGAGGTCGGCAGCTGCCGACCTCAGACCTGTTTTTCGATGTTTAAACTTACGAGGGCTGCCTCATCCGAGACAGCCCTCAGCTCCTCCTCCTCGCAGCGGGGCAGCAAAAAAATCTACGATGGCTCCTTTCCGGCCCGGGGGCCGGTCCCCGCTAATGCCCGCAGCTGGCGCAGGACCCGCCGGCGCATCCGGCGCAGCCGCCCCCGCTGCTGGCGCCGGCGATCGCCCGCCCGGCGGTGTGGGCGTTGAAGACCGTCAACATGCGGGAAGTGTGCTCGCCGTGGCAGCGCTCACAGCAGATCGGCGCGTCGGCGTCTTTCATGGCGCGCAGGCTTTCGAATTTCTCGTGGCAGTCCAGGCAGTAATATTCATAGAGTGGCATGGTTCACCTGTGTAAGTCTGAGCGATAATGGGGCGAAATGGATGTGCGTGGGGGCGTACGCCCCCACGCACATCCATTTCGCCATACCTTCCTGGCTTGGATGTTAGATTATTACTCATTTTATTCTAATCCCCAGATACCCGCGGGTCAAGTAGGGGCGGAAAATTTAAGGGAAGCCTTAACCACAGCTTCGCTACCTTAGCTTCCCTGGCGTTTCAATCTCTCCCCTTCCACCAGCAGCGCCAGGTCGGCGGCTAATCCCGCCCAGGCCCGGTAGGATTCGGACAGGGTTGCCAGGATTCGCTCCCAGGCCGATCGTGGCGTGCAAGCGGGCGGCGCAATCGACCGGTTTCAGCTTGAAGCCCGGCAGGTAAGCCTCCGAGCGCTTGCGGCTGGGAAAGTAGACCCGGTTCAGGGCGAACAGGGCCTGCAGAAAATGGTCCAGGGCCTGGTCCAGGGCGAAATGATAGAACAGCAGGTCGCTGCGCTGGACGGCGCGTTCCAGGTCCTCGCTGTCCAGGCAGGCTTCGAGATGATAGTTGAAGAGCGTCCCGGCCAGCGATTCAGGATAGACGTCCAGCCGGCGCTGCAGCCCCGCCAGGAAGCCGTCGGGGTCGTACCAGGCCCGCATCGTTTGCCACATCGCCAGGCGGCCTACCGGGTAGTAGCCTTCGTCGATCTGGCCGGGATAGCGCCCCTGCAAGGTGGCCTCCAGCTCGGCCAGGGCCTCCGCCGGGGTGAAATACATCACCCAGGTTTCGACTCCGGCCAGCCTCAAAGCATCCGCCTGGCCCCAGTGGCCACCCGCCAGACGGCCTACCTCAACCTGCTCCACCAGGCCGTCCAGAGCCTGAAGCCGCGCCAGCCGCTCGGCAGGGGCCGGGATGCGTTCGGCGTAGATGAACAGGTCGATATCGCCCTGGCCCGGCTCAGGCCAGGGGCGCCTCCCGCCGCTCGTTCCCGATCGCCCGCACGGCGGTATCGCCCGCCAGCGTGTTGACCAGCTGCGCCAAGGCGGCTTCAAGGTCCGTGCGGACCGCGAGATTACGGATGGAATGCAATTTTTGCATACGAACATCGTACCCCAGTAAAGCAAAAAGCGCCCCCGCCTGTGGGAGAGTTTTAAACTGGCCAATTGGACAGGATGGATGCCAGGCGAAGGATTACACCTCGGCTTCAATGATGGTACTGCATTGTTGGTGAATGGCTGTTCTCGCCCATCCCACCTGTTTTCAGACAAACTATATAAAGGCAAAGCGTGGGCATATTAATAACCTTTTCATGTGAATTTGCCGGTTGCGGGGTTAAAATAGAAGTAAGGAGCGCGTGGTCCCCGATCAAGCCTGGCAGGCTGGGGAGCTCGGCCTCTTTACTCGGATGCAATGATCTGAGTGCCCGCATTGGTCGCTGGTCTGCCGTACACGGCAGCCGGGCATTCAGGGAGCAGAGGGCGAAACCGGCCGGTGGGCCGGTTTTTTTATTCCGGCCCAGGGGGCTTTTTTATCCGGACCAAACCGGCCTCACGAAAGGAGGGACAATGAACTTCGTACCGAATATCGTCTTACTGGGGGCATCGATCGCCGATATCCTCACTACCCTGTTTGGGCTGGCGGTCGGCTGCCTGGAGACCAACCCGCTGGTAGCCTCGGTCGGTTGGATCAACGTGCTGGTGGGCAAAGTGATCGCGACCCTGTTCGTGGTGTTCGTGCTGCGCTCGCAGCGCGACCGCCTGGGCGGCCTGGCCTTCGTCCCCGGCCTGGTGGTCACCCTGATTGTGCTGTGGAATATCCTGAACGTGGCCGCCCAGCTCGTGTGATGTTTCAAGCCTAGCCATATATTCACGAAAAAAAAGATGGGCAATACGGCGTTGGCCGTATTGCCCATCTTTTTTTTCGAGGTACTTCCCCTTCCGGCGCCGCAGGCGCAGGGAGGGCAGGGGGTGGGTCTTCTGACGCCGGTACCGGTTGATGCTCCCAATCGGAATAAGGTTTATGCCCCCTTATTCAAAAATCAACAGCAGGGCGGTGATCGCCAGCAGGACAGTGATCATGCGGTCGAACACCACCTTATTGATCCGCACCGCCAGCCAGCGCCCGGCCAGGACGCCCAGCGGCAGCACCGGCAGCAGCCACAGGATGCTGGCCAGCTGGTTGAAGTGGAACAGTCCGGCGTAGGCGTAGAACGGCACTTTCATCCAGTTTAAAATGGCGAAGAACAGGGCGGTGGTGGCCACAAACACCCGCGGGCTCAGGTTCTGCAGCAGCAGGTAAATGCTGACCGGCGGGCCGCCGGTGTGGGCCACCGAGGAGGCGAACCCGGCCACCGTCCCGGCCAGCAGGCCGTGCCAATCGCGGCCCTGGTAGCGCCCAGCCAGCTTCAGGCGGGCCTCGAGCAGCTTGTAGATCGTGAACAGCAGGGTGATGACCCCGATGATCACCCGCAGGGTGTGGGTAGGAGCGTTCTCGATGAACACCGTCCCGACCACCACTCCCACCAGGGCACCCGGCAGCAGTAAAACCACCAGCCGCCAGTCCCACTTGCGCCAGTGGGAGGCCACCGCGAAGATATCGGCGATCATCAACAGCGGCAGCAGCAGCCCGATCACCTGGTCGGCCGGCATGACCAGAGCCATTAACGGGGTGGCGGTGGCGCCCAGCAGTCCGCCCAGCCCGCCTTTCGACAGGCCGATCAGCGCCATGACCAGGGCGGCCATCAGGTAGAAGGTGGTGAGGTTGTCAGGCATGATGTTCTCTCGATGGTGGATTTAGTTTGATTAACGGGCTGTGACCGCCGTATTATAAACCCAAATCGCTCCAACCCTAATCTCAGCGATCTCTTATTTGCCGGTCAAAGATTCATTTTATCTAAACTTTCTGCTTCCACCCCCGGCAATTCCGCGCCAGAAGTCGTTTTACACGATTTAGGCTTTCATTGTTAAAAGGCGATTTTCGATGCGTTTAACCACAAACAAAGAAAGCATCTTCGACGCATCATAAGGTCAGCAGATACTGGATTCTTCCATAGCTCCTGTGTCGGAAGGATTGATCCATGCAAACCAAACCGGCATCGAAGAAACGACTGCAGGCTCGCTACCGAATAAGCCCAGGACCATTTCTGGCCCAATACCAGCGCGGCTTAGCGGCACCACCGCCCTGGTCCTGTTGCGATTGGGGCTTAGGGCGGGGGTGCCGCTGACAGACCGGCGATCTTTGCCGGTCGGGGGTGGGTAGGGGAAAGGTCAACCCAATATTATGTCCTGAATAGATGCTGTTCTGTGGCGGGCATGGCTATCGGGAGCATGCAACTGTAATAGAAGAAAAAATGTGGTGTTCGGTTTGGGCGGCAAATGCCGCCCAAACCGAACACCACAATCTACACAATTTGAGTGCTCCCTCCTCTGAACATCTTGGCGGAATAGGATTAAAATGAGCGTGCTGAGTGTCAGCAAATATCCTGCATGGAAGCGTGTTCTGCGCCAGGAAGGCCCTGGAAGTTGAGAAAGGAGAGCACGATGAGTGACGAGATGGTAGTACCAGAAACGAAAGGCATCACGGTTAAGTTACTGGAATCAATTGACCTCGGCCCCGAGATCGAGGGGCTGGCAGGACGCCAATTCCGGATGAGGTTGGTGACCATCGAGCCGGGCGGCGTTTTCGGCCCGCTGCACGATCATATCGACCGGCCGGGCCTCGTCTATATCCTGCAAGGCACGATCACCGACCACCGCGATGGGGTCGCGACCGATTATGGGCCGGGCCTGGGCTGGCCCGAGGACCACAACACCTTGCACTGGCTCGAGAACCGGGGCACGATCCCGGCAGTGGAGATTTCGGTCGATATCGTCCGGCAGGCGTAAGCTTAGGCCTGCCCAGCAAATACTGCTGAAATGGGTGTGCGTGGGGTCAAATGACCCCACGCACACCCATTTCAGCCTCAATTCCAATGCATTGACGGGAAGCCAGCGTTCCGTTAAACTCAGCTTTTGCCTTGAGCGAATCCCGATCCGAATGAGCAAGCGATGCGACTGTACTGGGAACTGACCAAGCGCTCCTTCCAGCAGCAAATCACCTACCGGGCGGCCACCCTGGCCGGCCTGGTGACCAACCTGTTCTTCGGCCTGCTGCGGGCGGCGGTGATGATCGCGCTCTTCCACAACCAAACCCAGGTGGCCGGGGTCAGCCTGCAGCAGGCGGTCACCTACACCGGCATGAGCCAGGCGGTGATCGCCTTCCTGAGCCTGTTCGGCTGGTACGAGCTGATCAACGCGGTCCATACCGGCCAGGTAGGCTCCGACCTGCTCAAGCCGATGAACTTCTTCGGCTTCTGGCTGGCGCGCGACCTGGGCCGGGCGGTGGTCAACCTGGTCTTCCGCGGCCTGCCGATCATGCTGCTCTATGCATTGTTCTTCCGCATCAGTCTGCCGGCGGGCCCGGGGCAGGGACTGGCTTTCCTGCTGGCGCTGTTCCTGGGCTGGCTGGTCAGCTTCGCCTGGCGCTACCTGATCAACCTGGCCGCCTTCTGGGTGCCAAACGCGGTCGGGATCGGGCGGCTGGCTTTCACCGTCTCGTGGTTCCTGTCCGGTTTCCTGATGCCGCTGCGTTTCTTCCCGGATTGGTTTCAGCGCCTGTGCTACCTGACGCCTTTCCCCCAGGCCGTCAATACGGTCATCGAGGTCTACCTGGGCCTGCTGCAGGGCTCCGAACTGCTGAACGCCCTGCTCGGGCAGGCGCTGTGGGCCGCCGGTTTGATCCTGGTGGGCGAGCTGGCCCTGCAGGCCGGGGTGCGCCGGCTGGTGATCCAGGGAGGTTAAGGATGCTGCGCCTGTACCGCCGCCTGATCGCTTACGAGATCCGCTCCCAGTTGCAGTACCGGGTGCCGTTCCTGCTCGACAGCCTGGCCTCCTTCATGGCCACGGTGATCGGGTTCGCGACGGTCGCCCTGATCCTGCAGCGCTTCAAGGACATCGCCGGCTGGACCCTGGGGGAGGTCGCTTTTCTGTACGGCACGGTCGAGCTGGCCTTCGGCATCATGGACATGTTCTTCAGCGGCTTCGATCCGGCCTATTTCGGGGGGCGGGTGCGGATGGGCACTTTCGACCAGCTGCTGCTGCGTCCGGTCAACGTTACCCTGCAGGTGTTCGCCTCCAATCTGCAGATGCGCCGCATCGGGCGGATTGTGCAGGGCGCGCTGGTCCTGGGGCTGGCGCTCAGCCTGGCCGACATCCACTGGACGGTCGCCAAGCTGCTGTATCTGCCGGTGATCGAGCTCAGCATGGTGGCTTTCTTCGGCGGCCTGTTCATCATCGGGGCCGCGATCACTTTCTGGACGGTCGAATCGATCGAGGCCATCAACGTCCTGACCTACGGTGGCACCGAGATGATGGCTTACCCGATGTCGATCTACCCGGTCTGGATGCGGCGTTTTTTCACCTTTATCGTGCCGGCCATTTTCCTCAATTACTACCCGGCCCTGTATTTCCTGGATAAGCCCGACCCGCTGAACCTGCCGGGCTGGGCGGCTTTCCTTTCGCCGGTCGCCGGATTGTCCGTGTTGCTGCTCGGGCTGCTCTTCTGGAACTACGGCATCCGCCACTATCAAAGCACGGGGACGTGAGTATGAGCGCCACGCTGATTTCGGTCGCCAATTTGCACAAGCATTTCCAGGTCGCCAGCACTCGCCGCGGGACCCTGGGGGCCTTGCGAGGCCTGTTCAGCCGTCAGATGAAAACCGTCCGGGCGGTGGATGGGATCACTTTCGAGATCAAGGCCGGCGAGCTGGTCGGATACCTGGGTCCGAATGGGGCCGGCAAGTCGACCACCCTCAAGATGCTGACCGGCCTGCTGGTGCCCACCGCCGGCGACCTGCGGGTGGACGGGCGTCTCCCCTGGCGCGAGCGCCAGGCGTACGTGGCTGAGATCGGGGCGGTCTTCGGCCAGCGCACCACCCTGTGGTGGGACCTGCCGGTGATCGAGTCGTTCGACCTGATCCAGTATATCTATAAGATCCCGGAGGACCGCTACTGGCGCAACCTGACCGAGTTCCGCAGGCTGCTGGAGCTGGACGAGTTCATCCAGCGCCCGGTGCGCTCGCTCTCGCTGGGCCAGCGCATGCGGGCCGACCTGTGCGCCGCCTTGCTGCACGACCCCAAGCTGGTTTTCCTGGACGAGCCAACCATCGGCCTGGACGTGGTCGCCAAGGACCGCATCCGCCAGTTCATCCAGCACGTCAACCGGGAGCGCGGCGCGACCGTGCTGCTGACCACCCACGATATGTCCGACGTGGAGAAGCTGTGCGAGCGGGTGATGATTATCGACCACGGCAAGCTGCTGTACGACGGCGACCTGGACAGCCTGAAGAGCCGCTTCGGCGGCAGCCGCCGGCTGGTGGTCGAGCTGGCCGAGCCTTACCCGAGCCTTGAGCTGGAGGGCGCCCGCCTGGTGGAGCAGGATGGCCTGCAGGCGGTGTTCGAGTTCGAGCGGGAGGTGGTCGCCGCTTCCGACCTGATCACCCGCCTGGCGGCCCGCTACCGGGTCCGCGACCTGGAAGTGCGCGAGCCCGAGATCGAAGCGACCATCCGCAGGATTTACGAGGAGCGCTTGCTGGAGGGGTAATTTCCCTTACCCGCACCCCCGGTTGGCAGAGCGCGCCGGCCTGGCAATGACAACCCTATGAAGCTGTCTGCGAGGAGCGTTCTTGGCTCCGGAGGTTGTAATCGTGTTCTTTACGATCAATCGAAGGGCGGCGGTTTTGTGCTAAAACCGGTCATCCTTCGATTAAGGTCCGTCGATCTATGTTAACCTTTTCCCCGGCACCCACCCCCGGCAGGCTCGCGGCCGAATAAGCCCAGGTTCATTTCGGGCCCAATACCAGCGTGGCTTAGCGGCATCCCCGCCCTGGCGCCCGTTGCGATTGGGGCCTAGGGCGGGGGTGCCGCTGACAGACCGGCGCAGTTTGCCGGTCGGGGGTGGGTAGGGGAAAGGTCGTTCTACGAAGATCTCATGCGTAGGGTACTGCCCGACGAAGCAATCTCCATAACCCTGGCGATTGTCATGTAAAGCTCCCCATTCGTCGCAGAAAGATTGCTTCGCTTCACTCGCAAGGACAGGCCTCTCAGCTGTCGTTGCGAGGAGCGTACTTTGCGACGAAGCAATCTGCGTGAGCGTAACGGCAGCTATGGAAAGCTGCCTTTTCGTCGCAGAAAGATTGCTTCGCTTCGCTCGCAAGGACGGAATGAGTGCGATGTCAGTGCGAGGACCAAAGAGAAAAATAAAATCGAAACTTTGCTTCCTTGGCTTCCTTTGCGTTTAAATAGCTCCTCTTAGCGCTCTTGGCGCCCTGGCGGTTTTAACTCTCTTCCGCCAGCCAACCTGCAGCAGTGACATTCTTCCCAGGCACGGGTGAAAAACGGTACTGCCGGGTGCGCGAAAATGTTGGCGAAAAATATTTTTGGTGTTCGATTTGTGCGGTCTCGACCGCATAAATCGAACACCAAATTTACAAAAACAATATTGCACCCGTACTGACCATCTGTGGTACGATTTGCAATAATAGGATTACCCTCAGGGGGAGAAGGCGACAGGCGTACGATCCCCTGACCGTTGGCACTGCGGATAACCGGATTTATAATCAACCCAACCGGATTCCGCCATTAAGTCGAGGCCAGGATGAAACCAGCAGGACGGACAACCAGATGAAACGGATCACGATTTTCGCGGCCGGCTCGCGCGGCGACATCCAGCCCTGCCTGGTGCTCGGCCAGGGCCTGCAGCAGGCCGGTTTTTCCGTCCTGGTGGCCGCACCGGAAAATTTCGCCGACTTCGTGCAGGAATTCGGCCTGGAGATCCATCCGCTGGGCGGCGACGTCCAGGCGATCATGGGCAGCGATACCGGGCGGGATTTCATGGAGTCCGGGGGCAGCAACCCGATCCGCTCGATCCGGGCGATGCGGAAGATGCTGGGGCCGGTGGCCCTGCAAATGGCCCACGACGGGCTGGAAGCCTGCCGGGAAGCCGAGGCGCTGATCTCGCTGGCGGTATTCGCGCCCTTCACCCAGACGATCGCTGAAGAATTGAACCTGCCCCTGATCCTGGTTGAGCCGACCCCGACCCTGCCAACCACGGCCTTCCCGGCCCCCGGCTGGCCGGTCCAGGCCAACCTGGGCGGGCTGCTCAACCTGCTGTCCGGGCATGCTATGCTGCAGATCCTGTGGCAGTGGTACCGCCCGTTCGTCAACCAGTTCCGCCAGGAGCTGGGCAGGCCGGGCTTCGGCCTGGGCAGTTTTCACCATATCCTGGAGACAACCCTGCTGTTGGGCGCCTACAGCCCGCGGGTCATCCCCCGGCCCAAAGACTGGCCGGCAACGGCCCACGTCACCGGCTACTGGCTGCCGGAAGACCGGACCAGCTGGGAGCCGGACGAATTGCCATCCTGGCAACCGTCACCCGAATTACAGGCTTTCCTGGAGGCCGGCGAGCCGCCGGTCTATATCGGCTTCGGCAGCATGTCGGGCCAGAACCCGGGGCAGGCCGCGGCCCTGGCGGTCGAAGCGCTGGAGAAATGCGGCCAGCGCGGCATCCTGATGACCGGCTGGGGCGGCCTGGAAACCTCTTCCGTCCCAGAGAGCGTCTTCATCCTCGACTCCGCCCCGCACAGCTGGCTGTTCCCGCGCATGAAGGTCGTGGTGCATCACGGCGGGGCCGGGACCACCGCCCAGGGCCTGCGCTCCGGCGTGCCAACCGTGATCGTGCCTTTCATCGTCGACCAGCCGTTCTGGGGCCAGCGGGTGCGCGCCCTGGGGGTCGGGCCGAAACCGATTCCGCGTAAAAAACTGAGCGCCGATAACCTGGCCCAGGCGATCTGGCGGGCGATCAAGGACCCGCTGATCAAGAACCGGGCCGCCTTCCTGGGCGAAGCCATCCGGGCCGAGGATGGGGTCGGGCTGGCGGTCAAGAATATCCGCCAGCACCTGGGGGCCTGAACGCCGGTCCGCCGGTCCGCCCGCACAAGGAGACAGCCATGACAGACGAGGGCAAACCGTACCGCGTGATCCCCTACCCTAAGATCCGGCGCCCGATGGTGGATGGGGGCCGGATGGGCCGCCAGAAACACACCGTCCACGGACTGTTCGAGGTGGACGTCACCCGGGCCCGCCGGGCGATCCATGCCCACCGGGAGCGGACGGGCGAATCGCTGTCGTTCACCGGCTTCATCATGGCCTGCCTGGGCCAGGCGGTCGACCAGAACAGGTACATGCAGGCCTACCGCAACTGGCGCGACCAGCTGGTGATCTTCGACGAGGTCGATATCAACACCCTGTTCGAGGTCGAAGTGGAGGGCCGCAAAGTGATCCGCCCGCACATCATCCGGGCGGTCAACAAGAAGGATTTTCGGGCCATCCATGCCGAGATCCGGGCCTTCCAGTCGGGCCACGCGGAAAGCCGGGAAGCGAACTTTCTGAACGTATTCGTGCTGCTGCCGGGTTTCATCCGGCGGATCTTCTACTGGTTCGTGTTCAATGACCCCCATCGCTTTAAAGACATCATGGGCACCGTCTCGCTGTCGGGCATCGGCATGTTCGGCGAGGGCGGTTTCTGGGGCATCCCGGTCCCTAACCACACCCTGCAACTCACCCTGGGCGGGATCGCCGAGCGCCCGGGCGTGGTGGACGGGCGGATCGAGATCCGCGAATATTTAAGCGTGACCGTCAGCATCGATCACGACATCGTCGACGGCGCCCCGGCGGCCCGCTTCACCCAGCGCTTCAAAGAGTTGGTGGAAAGCGGGTATGGGTTGGAGGATGAGCCGGTAGGTTGGGTTGAGCGGATCGACCCAGAATCATCGGCTCGTCCTGAATAAAGCGAAACCCAACAAACCTATTCAAACGACCTCAATAACGGTCAGAACAATTCCACCCAACCCATCTATCCAGTGATATCATTTCTCCATGAAATACCGCCGCAGCTTCGCCCCTGGGGGTATATTTTTCTTCACCGTGGTCACTTTTCAACACAGGAAATTCCTGGCTCAAGCGCCAGCCATCGATCTCCTTCGCCAGGCGTTCCGCGCCGTTATGGCTCGCTATCCGTTCAAAATCGAAGCTGCGGTGATTCTTCCGGATCATCTGCATATGATCTGGAGACTGCCGGAAGATGACAGCGATTACCCCGTCCGTTGGCGATTGGTCAAGAGCTATTTCACCCATCGCTGGGAGGGCAGAGATGATTTCACCACCTCTGTCTCCCGGAGGAGCAAGCGCGAACGCTCGGTGTGGCAGCGGCGTTACTGGGAGCATCTGATCCGGGATGAAGCGGATTGGAGGGCGGCATGTGGATTATATCCATTACAATCCGGTCAGGCACGGCCTGGCACAGTCGCCGGGGGAATGGCCGCACACCAGTTTTCACCGGTTTGTGAGGCAGGGGATGTATGAGCAGAATTGGGCAGGCGAGCAAGGCAGTTGGGTGGATGAACGGATGGAATAATGAATGTTGGGTCCTGGGGCAGGAATTGGGATGATTGGGGTTCTATTTTACGCCCCAGGACCCAACCTACCGACAAACACGGCGTACAGCGGATCTGGGAGTTCGGCGCGATTAAAATGGATGTTATCCTGGCTTTGAGTGAATTCCGTTTTAGTGACGTTTTCTCAGCCCGCCCAGGTTCCTCTGACGCAGGCCGTTAGGCCGTCACGGCAGGCATTGATATGGAAGGATTTGGATGAACGAACGTTTCCCGCTACGCTTCTTCGTGATCACCTTCTTGTGGTCCTGGCTCATCTGGTCGCCGTTAGTGCTGGCAGGCCTGGGCGTTATCCGATTGGACGAGGGGCTTACGTCATTTATCTCGGTGCCGTTGGCCTATCTCGGAGCCTTTGGACCGGCCGTCGGGGCCTGCTACTCGGTATGGACGCTCAAGGGCCGCAAAGCGCTGATCGACTTCTTGCAGTCTTTCTTGTCATTGAGGTTCGGATGGAGGTCTGGGTCGCAATCTTCGCCGTTCTTGCGGCGGTCAATGTCGTCGCCTGGTACGTGCCGGAGCTGCTCGGAAATGACAGACTGTCGATGCTGCTGCCGAGCGCGTTGGTGTTCCCTTTCTGGTGGCTCCTAATGGTTCTCGTGGAGGAGGCTGAGGAAGAGATCGGATGGCGTGGCTACATTTTGGAGCCCAGTGAAGGGGAGTTTGGGAGGCCAGGAAGAGATCGGATGGCGTGGCTACATCTTGGAGCCCATTGAAGCCAAGTTCGGGATATGGGTGGGAAACATCGTTCTGGGTTTGGTGTGGACGGCGTGGCACCTCCCACTCTTCGTCATGCCGGGGACGTCGCAGACGTACATGCCGCTTGCCGCGTTCACCGTTGGTTTGATCGGCGAAAGCTTCTTCTTCTCGTGGGTAATTAAGGCTTCTGGAGGAAGGCCGCTGTCGGCGGTGATCGCACACGGCACGGCCAATGCAATCATTCCGCTGTTTCCCACTATAGTGATGGAATCGGATGTCGCTCAGACACGCTGGTGGTTACATCAGGCGCTACTGCTGATAGTGGGAATCCTGTTCATGCTGCACCATATGCGGAGCAGTCGGTAGGTTGGGTTGAGCGGACCGCCCCATAGCCATTGGCTCGTCCTGAACAAAGCGAAACCCAACTAACCATGATCGTCTCGAACGAGGGTAATATCAACTATCTGCTCACGTTGGGTTTCGCTGATAAAGCCATTTGTGCAAGCGCCGATCTGCACCGCTCAACCCAACCTACAAAAACTTAACCCTAAAAAAGCCTGGATCGTCTTGATCCGGCAGCCGGTGGGGAATGGATTTATTCGTAGGCCTGTTGGCAGTCCGGTTTTTTCCCGAACCGGCTTCAGGGTAGTAGCCAGTAGGTTGGGTTGAGCGGACCGCCCCTTAATCATCGGCTCGTCCTGAACAAAGCGAAACCCAACAAACCTATTCAAACGACCGCAATAAACCCAGAACAACTCGACCCAACCCATCTATCCAGTGTTATCATTTCTCCATGAAATACCGCCGCAGCTTCGCCCCTGGGGGTATATTTTTCTTTACCGTGGTCACCTTTCAACGCAGGAAAATTCCTGGCTCAAGCGCCGGCCATCGATCTCCTTCGCCAGGCGTTTCGCGCCGTTATGGCTCGCTATCCGTTCAAAATCGAAGCTGCGGTGATCCTTCCGGATCATCTGCATATGATCTGGAGACTGCCGGAAGATGACAGCGATTACCCCGTCCGTTGGCGATTGGTCAAGAGTTATTTCAGCCATCGCTGGGAGGGCCGAGATGATTTCACCGTCTCTGTTTCCCGCAAGAGCAAGCGCGAGCGCTCGGTGTGGCAGCGGCGTTATTGGGAGCATCTGATCCGAGACGAAGCGGATTGGAGGCGGCATGTGGATTACATCCATTACAATCCGGTCAGGCACGGTCTGGCACAGTCGCCGGGTGAATGGCCGTATAGCAGTTTTCACCGGTTTGTGAGGCAGGGGATGTATGAGCAGAATTGGGCAGGCGAGCAAGGCAGTTGGGTCGATGAACGGATGGAATAATGAATGTTGGGTCCTGGGGCAGGAATCGGGACGATTGGGGTTCTATTTTACGCCCCAGGACCCAACCTACCGACTGGATGCTGTACGAACACTCTGCGTTCGCCGGTCACGGGGCAGCCAGCATTGAGCAACTGGGTGGCGGCGGTGTGGCGCAGATGCCGGGAAATGGAGTTATTCGTAGGCCTGTTGGCGTCCGGTTTTTGTACGAACCGGCTTCAGGGTAGATTTCCTGAGTGGCTGATCGGTCTTGGCAAAGAAAATCCCGGCAAGAATGAAAGCAATTGGCGCGCCGATCACCCAGATGAGACTGGTGATCAGGAAAACGCTTTCGCTCAGGCCAAACATCGTTTCCCCCACCTGCCCGATGGCGGTCAGCAACTGGGCAAAGAAGATCCAGCGGATCCAGCCCTGGATGCCTTGGTTTTCAAACACGAAACCCGCCGCAACCATTGCCAAAGACATATACACGTAAGAATTGGCCAGGGCATTGAAAACTGAGTTGGGATTGTCCGGGATGAACAGCTCGATCCCCGCGGTTTCACCCGCAGCCAGACTCTGCCGCACGGCGACTGCCTGGATGTTGTAGTTGACGCTGGCCATGGCTGCATACAGGATACCGAGCGCCAGGGCAATCAGGGTCCAGACCCGTTTTTCCTGGGGGACAAGATAGTGAAGGCTGGCGAGAAAGCCTAGAAAGGTCAGCGGCAGGAGCAACGAAGGGTAGACATACAGCAAGCGCAGCGGCGAGAAAGCCTGGGCATACGCCTGCAGATCCGTCCAGGCCGGCATTGGCGCCAGGGTATCTTTCAACACGAAGGTAATGAACCATAGAAGGCTGAAGCCTGCCGACAACAGCGCTGACCAAATGCCTAACTTCCTGACAGTATTCATCAATCATTCTCCTCACGGGCCCGATTTGGCCCAATACATCCATTCGCCAGGATGCAAAGTTATTTTGTTGATTTGGTGTTCGATTTGTGCGGATAAAGCCGCACAAATCGAACACCAAATATATTTTTTCTAGAACAGGTTCATTCATCCGTTCGTCATCATCAATTGTGGGAATCCCAGCAAGCCTGCCAGAATGACCAGGTTGATCAGCAGGCCCAGAATTCCTTTCTGAACCAGCATTGCGCCACGCCCATCCCAGAACAACAGGATGACAGCTGAAGAAAGGATGGCTGCTGCGATCAGAACCGAACGCGTCCAGTCCGCCTGAAGGAAAACGCCAATACCGCTTGCAATAAAGGCAAAAGAGGATAGCAGAAATAAGCTGCTGGCGATTGGGCGCAGCGATGCGTCAGGCAGAAACTTCGATAGGAGCCAAGAAGATCCATCCCAGCCCATTTCCGACTGAAACTCGACCCACCCCTGGCTGAGGGTCAGGTACCATAAATGGACCAGGCCATGCAGGATGATGAAGACACCACCCAATAGTCTGAGCATTTCACTCCTCCTTAATTGTAGAGATCCAACCGGAACTCGTGTTTCACAATCCCCCTGGTTCAATTTGCCGGGATCAATCGGCTGTGAAAACCGACAAACGAAACGAAGTAAAACCAGCAAATGTGGTCTACTTCCTCAGTATAGGAAAGCATTCATCCGCTAAATAAGTGATTTTTGTCCTGAATTTTGGGCGAGAAATGTCATTTTCCAGTTGGATTTTATGCTTTTCATACGACTTTAATTGGCTATACGAAATGATGCCAGTAAACGATGCAACCCAGGCGAATTGGAGGCGGCATGTGGATACCATGGATACCGACCCGGCCAAACACGGCCTTGCAAAGCCGCCGGGGGCATGGCCACACACCAGTTTTCACCTATGATGCTCCAGGGCCCAACCGGCCGGCTCTAGCTAATGACTAATTGCAGGCGCTTGATGGATATACGTATCGTCGTCCAACTGTCCCAATAAAAATGCCGCTAAATCTTCCCGGGAGATGCGCATCCCCATCCCTTTACCCACCCAGGCGACCTTGATTTCGCCAGTCTTGGGGTCATCCGTCAGCATAGGGACCCGCACGATTGTCCAATCGAGGTCGGATTCACGCACCACTTCAACCACACCGGCCATGTCCTCATACACATTGGGAGAAATGACTCTCAGAATGAAATTCATGAATTTATGAATGAATTTTGGTTCATCATTGGGATCACCAACCCCTGCTCCTGCGGTAACAACCAGACGAGACACCCCGTGTTGTTTCATTCCAGCCAATATATTTTTCGTCCCGGTTGTAACGACCCAATGGGCCTTGTTATCCGTGGGACCTAAAGTGCTGATAACTGCCTCAGCGCCTGCGATTGCCTCAGAGACTTTACTCGCATTTTGGATGTCGCCCTCGAAAGGTATCAATTTATCCCCCTTGGCGCCGAGTTTTTGTAAGCTGCGAGTAAAGGCAATCACCTGATATCCTTTTTCTAATGCTTGTTGGACCACGTGGCGTCCAGTACCACCCGTAGCACCAAAAACAACAATTTTCATCATTTGCTCCTATTGCATTGATTCAATCTGCTTCGGCAAGGTCACACTAAGAAAGGATACCCAAATTTTGATGTGTGTTGCGGCCGACCGCCACACACATCAAAATTTGGGGGATTGCTTCGAATGTGACATTGTCAAGCTACGTAGAGACAGATCTAAAACCCGTGCTGAAAAGTGGTGGATGACCAAATTGATAGCCGATCATCTTATGGTACCAAAAGATTAAGACAACGAGTCGACTGTAATCGAAGGGCGGTTTCTGTGCACAACTCGCCACCTTCGATTACCGACCGTCGATCTAAGTTAACCTTTTCCCCGGCACCCACCCCCGGCCGGCAAAAACCGCCGGCCCTTCAGCGGCGCCCCCTCCCTCAGCCCAATAAAACCGGGCTATGGAGGTGGCGCCGCTAAGCCACAGGGCAGCATGCCAGACCTGCTTTTTGGGGCGTCTGGATACGCCTGCCCACCTGCGATTCTTCGATGCATTTGCCCTTGCCCGTGGATTGCATCGTCGACACCTGGTAAGCCTGGCAGATACAGGATGCTTCCAAAGCCCCTGTGTCGGAAGGATTGACCCATGCAAACCACATCGGCATCGAAGCAACGTCGTCGGGCTCGTGGCCGAATAAGCCCAAGTTCATTTCTGGCCCAATACCAGCGTGCCTTTGCGGCACCCCCGCCCTGGCGCCCGTTGCGATGGGGCATAGGGCGGGGGTGCCGCTGACGGGCGGACGTTCTTTGTCCGCCGGGGGTGGGTAGGGAAAAGGTCAATCAAGGATTATGACATGCGGAGCTTTTCGCGACGAAGCAATCTCCGTAAGCGCAGCGATGGTCAAGGGCAGCCACCTTTTCGCCGCAGATAGATTGCTTCGCTGCGCTCGCAACGACAGTCCACGCGCGATGTCGTTGCGAGGAGCGTTCTGTGCGATATGCCGTGCTCTTTACGGCCAGGCGATCTCCGTAAGGGCTGCGCAAGCCAGATACAGCCGGCTTTCCGCCGCGGATAGATTGCTTCGCTGCGCTCGCAACGACAACCCTGGGGCTATGGTCGCTGATCTACCTGCGTCGAGATTGCCGATCGTGAAGAACACGATTCAGGCCAAGTGCGTCGGTCTCGCGATGACAGTCCGCCCGAGGAATCATTGCGAGATTCGATTATGACATCAGCCGCATCAATTCATCCAGGAGATTTCAGGTGGCCAGGATCCATTTATCTCGGCTCCCTGCTCCCACCCCCGGCCGGACTGCAAACAGCGCCAAGCATGCGTTCTGTGCATGCCCATCCGTGGCGATTCCGCCCAAGAAGCCGTTCTACACGCTGCATACAGCCATTGGTAAAAGGCGATTCTTCGATGCATTTGCCCTTGCACGTGGATTGCATCGTCGACACCTGGTAAGCCTGGCAGATACAGGATGCTTCCAAAGCCCCTGTGTCGGAAGGATTGACCCATGCAAACCACATCGGCATCGAAGCAACGTCGTCGGGCTCGTGGCCGAATAAGCCCAAGTTCATTTCTGGCCCAATACCAGCGTGCCTTTGCGGCACCCCCGCCCTGGCGCCCGTTGCGATGGGGCATAGGGCGGGGGTGCCGCTGACGGGCGGACGTTCTTTGTCCGCCGGGGGTGGGTAGGGGAAAGGTCAATCAAGGATTATGACATGCGGAGCTTTTCGCGACGAAGCAATCTCCGTAAGCGCAGCGATGGTCAAGGGCAGCCACCTTTTCGCCGCAGATAGATTGCTTCGCTGCGCTCGCAACGACAGTCCACGCAGGATGTCGTTGCGAGGAGCGTCCTGCGCGATATGCCGTGCTCTTTACGGCCAGGCGATCTCCGTAAGCGCAGCGCAGGCCAGAGACAGCCAGGTTTCCGTCGCGGATAGATTGCTTCGCTGCGCTCGCAACGACATACCCTATATCTTTATGATACAAGGTTGGGTTGCGTGGGTCGAGCCCACCCCCACCGAATAGTACAGATCGAAACGCAACCTAACAGACCTTGACCATCTCGAAAGATGGCAACTCAATGGCTAAATCTGTGCGAGATGTCGTTGCGAGGAGCATCCTTCGCGACATGCCATGATCTTTTCTGCCAGTGGCCTCAGGCACCCTGAGTGGCAGGAGACCTGGCGTACTTTGCCAGGTCGACTGTAATCGTGTTCTTTACGATCAATCGAAGGGTGGTTTTTCTGCCCAACCCGGCTCCTTCGATTACGTCGCCAGGAAGATCGCCTGGCGCCTCCACGGTCGTACAGAACACGACTCAGGATGCCTACATTAGGTTAGAAGGAGTACTCTTGACGACATGCGGGGTCTCAATGGCCAGGCCATCTTCGTAAGCGCCGCGCGGGTCAAGGGCAGCCGGCTTTTCGCCGCAGATAGATTGCTTCGCTGTGCTCGCAACGACATTTGGTGGGCGGTGGCATGGTAAGCAACGCGCCTGCTCACAATTCCTGTATAATTTCATTACCAACATTAGGGGTCAAAACCCGGGGAGGGCAAAATGGATGCGACCATCACCACCATCAACCTGTGGCGGGATAACTTCATGTTCAAAGCCTCGGACGGGGTCAATGCCTACCTGGTCCGGAGCGGGGATGATTTCACCCTGATCGACACCGGTTTCCGGACCCGGGGCCAGCAGTTCATGCAGGCCCTGGAACAGGCCGGCCTGCAGCCCGGCCAGCTGCGCCTGATCGTGATCACCCACGCCGACATGGACCACGCCGGGCACGCTGCAGCCGTGCGCCAGGCCTACGGGGGCCGGATCGGCGTCCATCCCGGTGAGGCCAAAGCGGTCCGGCAGGCCAACATGTGGCTCAGCCGCAAGCAGCAGCCCCCCGGGATCGCCAGGCTCGTGCTGGCGATCGCCGGCCCCCTGACCCGCGCCGAACCGTTTGAGCCCGACCTGCTGCTGGCAGACGGGCAGAACCTGAACGAGTTTGGCTTTGATGCCCGGGTGCTGGCTTTGCCGGGCCACTCGCAGGGTTCGATCGGGGTGCTGACTGCCCAGGGCGACCTGTTCTGCGGCGACCTGCTGACCAATATCGACCGGCCCCAGGCCCAATCCCTGGTGGACGATCCGGCCGACCTGCAGGCCAGCCTCGAGAAGTTAAATCGTTGTCTATACGAAAAATATATCCGGGCCACGGCGCACCGTTCGAGCTCAACCAGCTGGTTATAAACTAAATTCTCGCTTCCAAAAACCGCTTTTTCTCAAGTCTTTTGGGATAGTCCCGGAATGGGGGCGCGAGCGTGCATCCGCACGCTCATACCGCTATTTCCGGCTACCTCCACAGTTATTCCCAACCAGCCTCTCAATTGGTTGTTTGAAATTCCTTAAATATCTGTATAATGGAGTGTAGATCTTGTGCTTCGCCAAATCAATGGAAAGCTCAAGCCAATCTTGCGATCGGCGACAACTCGAGGGGACAAATTGGCGCAGCCGGCTCTGGTCCTGAAGATTCCTTTTCAAACCGAAAGCATCGAAACCCTCTCAATTCTCCGGGCATTCACCTGACGTGAACCTCACAACAGAAGGGATCAGTTCCAGGCGTGTCGCTGGCTGCGATCATGTCCGGTTACACGCGCTTGAAATTGGCGCAGTCCATTCAGTCGGGGTGTTTGGTTCCAGTGGGAGGGATAACGATGAAAGAAAACCGGAACGAAGTGATCATCAAGGCTCCGGCCGAACGGGTCTGGGAGGTGTTGACCAACCTGGAGGGCTATGCCGGTTGGAATCCGCTGCTGTACCGTGGCCAGGGCAAGGTCGAGCCGGGGGCAACCGTGGAAGTTTCTGCGAAGACGGCCTCCAAGGATATGAAATTTACCTGCAAGGTGGTGAAATTCGATCCCTGCCGGGAGCTGGCCTGGACCTTCCACGTCATTCACCCGGTCCTGTTTCGGGGCGAACACATCTTCACGCTCGAGCCGCTCGACGAGCAGACGGTGCGGTTCATTGACCGCGAGCGCTTCGAGGGGCTGCTGCTGCCGATGCAGGCCCGGGACCTGGAGACCAACGGCCTGGACGGGATGGTTGCCATGGGGGAGGCTCTGCAAAGGTTGTTTGAGGGGGAGAATTAACAGGCCCGTCTTTCCAGGATCAAGCGCCGGCGGCACGCGGCTCCACTCTGAACACCGGAATATCGGCAGCGACGGCAGCAAAATCCTCCAGCGGCGCATCCGGGCTGACGGGGATGTGGGGCCGCGCCCCGGGGGCGTGCTTCAAGTAAGCTTTCAGGATCGGAGCCCGCAGGCTGGCTTCCACCGGCACGAGCATGATTTCCTCCCGGAGGCCATGCACCAGGGTAGCCTTGTCGCCGGCCGCCCGGACGTTGCGGATCCAGTTCACATCTTCCCCCAGCATCGAGACCAGGTAGCGCTGCCCGTCGAGTACGGTCAGCGCCAGGGGGAAACGGATGATCTTGCCCGACTTCCTGCCCGGGACTTCCAGGGTAACCAGGGAATTGGGCAGGAGCCCCAACGCATGGAACCAGGCCCAGAAGCGGTTCATGCTTTTCGCCACCCAGTTGGGATGGCCGCCCCGGTACATCCAGCGATGAAATGCCATGCTACCTCCTGTGTAGATGGGTTTGCTTCTCTCGACTTATTCTAAGCCCGATTGGGTCTTCCTACGATATTGTTTCTCAGGTAGTTCCTTTCCCCCTCTACCGATTCCCGGCCGGCAAAAAGTGCCGGGATTGCCGTTTGTGAAGAACACGACTCGTCACAGACAGATTGCTTCGCTGCGCTCGCAACGACAACCCTGGCGAGGTGTCATAGCGAGGAGCGTTCGTGGCAACATGCCGTGGTCCTTACGGCCAGGCAATCTCCATAAGCATTGCGCAGGCCAGGGGGCCTCAGGCACCCTGAGTGGCAGGAGACCTGGCGTACTTTGCCAGGTCGACTGTAATCGTGTTCTTTACGATCAATCGAAGGGTTGTTTTTCTGCCCACCCGGCTCCTTCGATTACGTCGCCAGGAAGATCGCCTGGCGCCTCCACGGTCGTACAGAACACGACTTAGGATGCCTGCTTTCTGGCAACGCCTGGTCCCTTTCCGATTGAGATGTGCGCCAACGCTGTGGCGTTACTCGCAACGACAACATGGCCTGGCGCGGATGGCAATCCGGGGTACAATGGAGCGGCCTGGCTGCCGGACGGCGGTGCAAGGCCAAACCAATTCCATATGGGCAGTCGCAGAACCTGCCTTCCGGTTCTTCATTCCTTCTGAAGTCACTGCCAGCTACTGGCAGCCAACCTCCGGAGACTGACAAGAACCCACCTTTTGAACGGGAGAAACAAAACAATGAGCACGCAGAAAGTCGTTCGCGTTGCTGTGATCGCCGCGCTGTATGCGGTTCTCACGGTGGCCCTGGCTCCCCTAAGTTACGGGCCAATCCAGTTCCGGATCAGTGAAGTTTTAAAAATCTTTGTGTTGTACGACCCCTGGCTGGCGCTGGGGATCGGGATCGGCACCCTGTTCGCTAACCTGGCCAGCCCGTTCGTTGGGCCCTGGGAGCTGATCTGGATGCCGCTGACCGACATCGCCGGGGGCCTGCTGGCTTACGCCATCTACCGGGCCCTGGGCCGCAGATGGGCCGGCCTGCCAATGCTGGTCTACGCCCTGACCACCGGGGCGGCGGTCGGCCTGATGCTGACCGTTTTCGAAGTGGGCGGCTTCTGGCTGCTGGCCGGTTCGGTGGCCATCAGCGAGCTGATCATCTTCCTGGCCGGGCTGCCGATCGTGGCCAGCATCCGCACCATCCTGCAGCAGCGCGGTCTCAGCCGGGAATAAGTTTGCATTGACGAAAAACAGGCAGGTCGGTGTGAGATTGCACTCCGCCCTGCCTGTTTTCCTACAGACGATCGGACCTTCTACGAAACTGCGGCCGCGTTCACGCCGGTCGTCTGCGGCTCGCTCCGGAGCCCGTAACCCAGGCCGATCAGGCCGGCCGCGGTAATCAGGAATACGAACAGATCAATCCCCATTGGCAGGTTGACCCATTGGCCTCTGGCCTGTTCCAGGATCAGGCTGACCGTTAAGTATGTCGGTATCCAAACCCCGGCCAGTAAGGGGAAAAGCCGGCCACCCAGCTTGATTTCCGCGCTCAGGTTGGCAAATCCAAACAGCGCCAATCCCACGAATATAAACATAAAGCTGATGAAGAAGATCGACCACCAGAGTTCACTGTCGAAGGCAGCCAGTCCAATCGAACCGATCGTCCCCACGGCTGCACTTAAGATGCCCAAAGCCAGGCTGGCCCGCCCGAATCCCCCGGCCCTTGAGCCATCATGCAGGAACAGGCCGATCAAACCGACCAGAAGCAAAAAAGTCGACAGGATCATCAATGGACCAGTGGCCGCATTAGCATAGCGATCAACCGGCAAGCTGCGGGCATTGTACTGGTTGTATTCCGGGCGGGTGCCGGCCAGAAAACCCAGGGTCAGGACCACCCCGGCCAGCATCAACCCCCAACCGCTCATCTTGATAAATTTCTCTTTCGACATATCCACACCTCGCTCCATATGCTCCTCGAGGGCCGATTGCGCGGCATCGAGGATGGTCCGCATCCACACGATCAACAGCCCGGGCGTACCGGTTTCCTGAAACGCCTGCCGGCAGCAGTCGCGAAAAACCTGCAGCATCGGACCTCCGTAGTCTCGGCGGAATTGGGACGGATAGATTCTTAACAGCGCCTGGTAGAGCCGGGTTGATACGATCAACGACCGCGGTTCGTTGGATCTGGCTTCCATACCGGCCTCCTTAGCTGTGACCTTGCAAAACTTGCTTACGCCGGGCCAGGCTGACCTGCTGTTCCAGACGCTCGGCTTCCAGGCGCAGGGCACGCTGGCCCAGGCCGCTCAAACAGTAATACCGCCGGCGCTGGTCATCCAGCTCTGTGTCGGGCCGCTCTTCAGTCTCCTCGATCAGGCCACTGGCCAGCATGCGCTTGATCGACCCGTACAGGGTCCCCGGGCCCATTTTTATGGCGCCCTGGGTGTTGGCTTCAACTTCCTGCATGATGGCATAGCCGTGCTTTTCCCCATCGGCCAGGACCAGCAGGATATTGAACACCGCCGGGGTCATAGGGAGTAAGTTTTGCGGGTCAAACTTTGCGACTGTCATGACTGCTCCTTTATCAAACCAATATATCCGTGCACGATATATCCATTACGGATATTTTATATCCATTTTATCTATTTGTCAACGGCCAATTTGATGGTCTGCCGATGATCTTCAGGTTGGTTAGCAGATGGACATCGTTATGGGCGTTGAGATTGCCTGGCCGTAAACTGCACGGCATTGACCGCTCCTCGCAACGACGCCTCAGCCTGGTGTCACTGCGAGACCGGCGTTCTCTGCCGGTCGTGACAGTCTCGGCGCGGGTTAAGTGCAGGCCCTGGTCATTGGTATGGCCTGGCCTTCCGTCGGCGGAGAGTTAAACCGCCAAGACGCGATGGCGCTAAAAGTAGGTAGTTTCAAGGGAGCGACGATCGCTATACTGATTCGCAAGGCTTACACTTCGCTTATGGAGATTGCTTGGCCGTGGAATGCACGGCTCACTGCGCTCCTCGCAACCACAGTCACCGCGGCTGTCATTGCGAGCGAAGCGAAGCAATCTATCCGCCACAGCAAGCCGGAGCTCCCAAACTTCCGCCACGCGTTATCTACTCGCCGTTCGATATAAGTCATATTTACGCAAAAGTTATACTGAATAATTTGCATTTCTGCTACAATGGTGCATAGCCTAAAGTCGATCGGTTGGCGGGGGATCGGCCTTCCGAAACGAAGCATCGGGAAATCGTGGGGTATCCATGGTGAAATGGTTTTCCAGCCTGCGTGTGCGCTTGATTCTGCTGGTCCTGCTGGCCTCGCTGCCGGCGCTGGCCCTGACGATCTATTCCAACGGGGAACAACGCAAGCTGGCCGAAACCAAAGTGGAACAAGAGATCCTGCAGCTTTCCCAGCTGGCAACCATCAACCAGGAAACCTTCGTTGAAAATACCCGCATCTTTCTGGTGGCTCTTTCCCACATGCCAGCCGTCCGTTCGCCCAACCTGAATGAGTGCCAGGACCTTTTCAGCCACCTGTTCACCGAGCATTATCCCCAATTTGCATCCTTTTATCTGGCCGACCTGAACGCCAACGTGGTCTGCAGCGCGCCCAACACACACGTGCCCAGCCGCCTGGCGGAATGCGAGCATTATAAAATGATGGTCGCCAGCCAGGATTATGTTGTCAGCAACTATCACATCTGCGAATCGTCCGGCAAGGCCATCATGGCGATGGGCTACCCGGTGTACGATTACAACGCCCAGTTCTTCCGGGTGCTCAATATCAGCATCGATCTCTCCTGGCTCAACGAGCTGGCCGCCCAGGCGGATTTACCGCCTGGTTCGACCCTGGCTGTCTTCGATCATAAAGGCGACTATCTGACCCATTATCCCGATCCCGAGCAATGGACCGGCCAGCAGCTCACGGCTGATTCGCCCCTCTACCCGTTGTTCGTAGACGGTGATGGCGTCCTGGTAACCCGGGATGAGGATGGGATCGAGCGCATCTATGCCACCACCCCGATGGAAAACTCACGCGGCAGCGTGACCGTGATCATGGGCGTGCCCACCTCGATCGCCTATGCCGAAGCGAACCGGGTGACCACCCGCAACCTGATCTTCCTGATCGGTGCGACCGTGCTGGCCGCCGTGGCTGCCCTGCTGCTGATCGAATTCCTGATCATGCGCCAGACCGGCAGCCTGCTGCTCACCACCGAGCAACTGGCTGCCGGTGATTTGAGCGCCCGCACTACAATCTCACCGCAGGCTGGCGAGCTGGGAAAGCTGGCCCATGCCTTCGACCTGATGGCCAGCGGGCTCGAACAGCGCGAGCAGGAACGCCAGAAAGCTGAACGGGCCATGCGTGAGTACGCCACCGAGCTGGAGCACAGCAACCGCGAGCTCCAGGACTTCGCCAATATCGCTTCCCACGATATGCAGGAGCCATTGCGCAAGATCCTGAACTTCAGCGAGCTCCTGCGATTGCGCTATGACGACCAGCTGGAAGCGGGCGGACGGGATTATCTGGCCCGCATCGAACGCGCCTCCTTGCATCTATATAACCTGATCAACGAATTGCTGACCTATTCTCGCCTCAGCAGCCGGGCGCATCCCTTCGAAACAGTGGATCTGAATGAGATCGTCCAACAGGTATTGAATGACCTCGATCTGCAGATTGACGAAAGCGAGGCGCACATCCAGGTCGATCCGCTGCCCAGCCTGGAAGCCGACCCGACCCAGATGTACCAGCTGATCCAGAACCTGGTCAGCAATGCCCTTAAGTTCCGGGAACCCGACCGCCGGCCGGAGATCCGGATCAGCGCCCCGGAAACACCCGCAGGCGCGCCGGACGGCCTGGTGAGGCTGGCGGTCAGCGATAACGGCATCGGTTTTGACGAAAAATACCTGGACCGCATCTTCCAGCCTTTCCAACGCCTGCATCACCGCCATGAATACGAAGGCACCGGGATCGGCCTGGCGATCTGCCGGAAGATCGTCGAGCGCCACAACGGCAGCCTGACCGCCCACAGCGCCCCCGGCCAGGGTTCCGAATTTATCGTCAGCCTGCCAGCCAAACCAACCACAGGAGATTAAGCGATGGATGCCAAACCAGTCGCCATTTTACTCGCCGAAGACGACCCCGACGACCAGTACCTGATCAGCGAGGCCCTGGACGAAAGCCGCCTCAACGCCCGGCTGTACATCGTATCGGACGGGGAAGAACTGCTGGATTATCTCAAGCGCCAGGGCAAATACGCCCAGAGCGAGCAGTGGCCGCTGCCCGGCTTGATCCTGCTGGACCTGAACATGCCGCGTAAGGATGGGCGCGAGGCCCTGCAGGAAATTAAAGCCGACCCGGCCTTCCAGCACATTCCGATCGTCGCTCTGACCACCTCGCGGGCCGATCGGGACGTCGCCCTGACTTACCAGCACGGGGTGAGCGGTTTCATCACCAAGCCGGTATCGTTCAGCGCCCTGCGGGAAGTGATGAAATCCATCGGGGATTACTGGTTGAACACCAGCCGCCTGCCGTCAGAAGAATGATGGAGAATTTCACTACTGACGTTTATTAGCCAGCTTTAAACTACATTGCGCCTATTCGGGGATAAAATAGGCGGGCATGGAAACGATCCGGATCATCTTTCTCCAAAATGAGCCCATCATACAGTTCGGCTATGCCCTGAGCTTCTTCGTGATGGGCCTGGCGATCGCGCTGCAGTCGCGCAGCTCCTCCCGGCTGGCCCTGGCCCGCAGCCTGGCCTGGCTGGCTGCTTTCGGCTTGCTCTACAGCCTGTACGAATGGGGCGAGCTGTTCTCGTCGGTCCAGGAGGCTTACCTGAGCCCGACCGGGATCGAGATCCTGCACACCGCCCACCTGACCTTCTTAAGCCTGTCGTTCGTCTGCCTGCTGGAGTTCGGCATCGCCCTGCTGCGCCCGTTGGGGCGCGGCCAGTGGCTGCACTGGGTCACCATCGGTTGGTTCGGATTTTACGCCGTGTTCGCCTTCCTGATTTTGCCCCGCTACGTCAGCGAAGTCAGCACCTGGCATGACCTGGCCAATGCCCTGGCGCGCTACACGATCGCGTTTCCGGGCGGGCTGCTGGCGGCTTACGGCCTGCGCGAGCAGACCTTCCGCCAGATTGCCCCGTTGCAGGCCCCGCATATCGTCGCCATGCTGCGAACGGTCGGGATTGCCCTGGCCCTGTTTGCCGTGCTGGGCGGGTTGTTCCCGCCGCCGGTGCCATTCTTCCCCGGGCGCTGGCTGAACGCCAATGCTTTCGAGCGAGTGCTGGGCGTGCCCCCGCTGGTCTTTCAGGCGATCCTGGGGGTGGTGCTGGTGGTGACGGTCATCCGCTCGCTGGAGATCTTCCAGGTGGAGCTGGAGCGCCGGATCGAGCTGATGGAGCAGGGGCAGATACTGGCGGCCGAGCGCGAACGGATCGGGCGCGAGCTGCACGACGGCACCATCCAGAGCGCCTACACCACCGGCCTGCTGGTCGATTCGGCCCGCAAACTGACCGACCCGGACAGCGAGATCGGCAAGCGCCTGGACCGGGCCGTGATGGCCCTGAACGAGGTGATCAAGGATCTGCGCCGCAGCATGGGCCAGCTGCGGGCAGTCCCGGCCGAAGAGCCCCTGGCCGAAGCCCTGACGAAGATCGCCGCCGACCCGCGCTACACCTCCCTGGTGGAGATCGACCTGGACCTGCAGCTGCCGGCCGGACAGCAGCTGCCGGCCCGGGACACCAGCCATATCCTGGCAATCGTCAATGAAGCCCTGTCGAACGTGGTCCGCCATGCCCGCGCCCGGCGGGTGAGCCTGTCTGCCCGGGTGAAAGCTGGCCGCCTGGATTTGAGCATCCGGGATGACGGCAGCGGGATCCCGCCGGAGACCGGCCAGGGTTATGGCCTGCGCAACATGCACGAGCGGGCCTTGCTGTTGGGCGGCGAACTGGAGGTCAGCGGGCCGCCGGGTAAAGGCACCCTGGTCCGGCTGGAAATGCCCTGGCAGGAATGACAGATCCAATTTTTGGGGTGTGTGACTGGCAGCTGCCAGTCCCACACCCCAAAAATTGAAATATTCTTTAAAGGAAACCAATGCCAACGATCCGTGTTCTTGTGGTCGACGACCACGCCCTGGTGCGCCTGGGTTTGATGACCCTGATTAACGACCAGCCCGATATGACGGTGGTCAGCGAGGCCGGCAGTGCGGTTGAAGCCCTGCGGGAGGTTGAACGCCACCAACCCCAGGTGGTGTTGATGGATATCCGCATGCCCGGCGAAGGCGGGCTGGAAGCCACCCGCCAGATCGCCCGGCGTTTCCCGGACTGCCGGGTGGTGATCCTGACCTCCTTCGCCGATGACGAGCTGGTGCTGCGGGCGATCCAGGCCGGAGCGGTCGGCTACGTGCTGAAGGAAGCCGATACCGACGAGCTGCTGCGGGCTGTCCGGGCTGCCTCCCGGGGCGAGGCCGTCCTGGACCCGGCGACCACGGCCCGCCTGTTTGGGCAGGTGCGCCAGTTCCAGCGCCAGTCGGATCAGAACGCCTTCCGCGACCTGTCCGAACGCGAATTCGAGGTGCTGGTCGAGCTGACCCGCGGCAAGACCAACGCCGAGATCGCCGCGGTCCTGAGCCTGAGCGAGAAGACCGTCCGCAATCACGTCAGCGCTATCCTGGAGAAGCTGCAGCTCAGCAACCGGGTCGAACTGGCTACCTACGCGGTCGAGCACCGTATCTTCGACAAGCTGGGAGAAGAGTAAGAGATTTGAACGCGAAGAAATCTAAGAAATCAAAGTTAGCCAAGAAAGATAATAACTGGTTTGGGCGAAATGGGGTTGAGCGGGCGCATGCGCCCGCTCAACCCCATTTCGCCACAATCCCGAACTCATGCCTTCGCGGAAAAAATAGAATAACAAACCTTCGATTTCTTCGTTCTCTTCGCTCCCTTCGCGTTTTAATGGTTTAAACCCAAAAAGGGCAGCCGGGGATGGGCTGCCCTTCTGGGTCTACCGGTAAACAGGAGGGAGAGAGATGGGTACGGTCGTAGCGGTTCAGTCCGCCGGGGCGTACTGCCCGTCTGAAACCGGTTGGGGATTTGCGTTCTCATCCGTCACGCCATCAGGCCGTGACCAGGGGGTGCCGATCCAGCGCAGCAGGAAGTAATCGGCGCCGATATAGCCGGCCACTTTCCAGGCCAGGATGATGCCGACGGCGACGACGAACAGCATCGGGTTGGTGCTGGCCGAGCCGGCCATCATGAAGTTCCAGTTCATCAAGCCTGAGAAGAAGGCCGCGAAGCCGACGAACGCGCCCAGGATCAGGCCGACGCCGATCAGCAGCTCGCCGACCGCGATCAGCTTGGCAAACCAGGTGTAAGCCTGGGCGTTCAGCATGGCCTGAATGAAGCTGCGGTACCAGTCAAAAGCGATCGCCGGGCGGGCAGGAGCATCCGGGACGGCGACGGCGCCCATCCAGAAACCCTTGAGAGCTTCACCGGTGGACATCCAGGCCGGGTTGCTCAGCTTGTGGGAAGATGCCTCGATCCACTGCCAGCCGAGCCAGATGCGCAGGGGCAGCCATAGCCAGGCGGCGCGCTTGTCGTTGAACAGTTTGTAGAGCAGGGGGGAACCTTTAACTTCGGCTCCGTTACGGGTGGTTACAACAGCCATTTTCGAACACTCCTTTGAATGAGGCTAAATGTATGGTCTTTAGGTTTTGGTTTGGTTGATCCGTCTGGTTCGTTCCAAATCAGATCATTGATGTCCTTATTCTAGCGGCAAGCGGGCCGGCATCACAGGGTCAGGTGTCCCATTTTCGATGGGACACCTGACCCTGATTGGGATAGATTTCACGATGATGGTTAGAACATAAATGATGTAATCGCAGACAGATTGCTTCGCCAAAGATCGGCTCGTAAGGAATTGTCATTCTGAGGCACCCTGAGTGGAAGCCGGAGGAGCGTTCTTGGCTCCGAAGGCTGTAATCGAAGGGCGGTTTCTCCACTCAACCCGGTCATCCTTCGATTACGTCGCCAGGAAGATCGCCTGGCTCCTCCACTCAGGATGCCTGTTATCTTGTACTGTCAGGTTCCTTTCCGATTGAAATGCCCTCCCGCACCATGAATTTAGCCGCAATGACACCAGAGCAGAGTTTACTTAGCGGGCCGGGGCGTTGTGCCCAGAAACGTTTGTACACCGTGTCGGATGGCCTTTACCATCCACCCGATAACAGGCATCGATGGATCGCCTGCTACCCATGGTAGCATGCAACGTGTAGAACAGCTTCTAGCGTGGAATCACCGGGTTTAGCGGCGTCCCCTCCCTGGTCCCGGTGGCGATGGGATGAGGGAGGGGACGCCGCGGATGGGCATGCAAAGAACGCATGCTTGGCGCTGTTTGCAATCCGGCCGGGGGTGGGAGCAGGGAGCCGAGATATAGGACCACTTGCACACCGAATCTTTGCGTTCTTTGCGCCCTCGCAATTCCTATTATGCCCTCAGATGATAGAATCCCCTCCAGTTTTGAAGGAATCCGCGCCGGGACACGTCTAATCCTCCGAGATGCCCAACAGCGACCTGATGACCCACACCAACTCCCACGCCCACACCGCCGCCGGCAGGACGGCCGAGCTCGAAGCCCTGATGCAGGCGCATTACCCCTACATCCAGCGGCTGGCGCGCTCGATTCTGAACGACGCGGCCGAGGCGGACGATGCGGCCCAGGAGACCTTCATCGCCGCCAGCCGGGGCCTGGAAAGCTTCCGCGGCCAGGCCAGCCCGCGCACCTGGCTGACCAGCATCGCCGTCAACCAGTGCCGGGGCCGGCTGCGCAAGCACAAGGTCCGCCAGGGCCTGCTGAAGGCGCTCTACAGCCTGCACCTGCTGCACCCGCCAGAAGCGAAGCCCGGAAAACCAGGCCGTCCAGAGCGAGGCCGATCGCCGCTTGTGGTCCGCCGTGGACGAGTTGAGTGAGAAACACCGCCTGCCGGTGATCCTGCGCTACGTCCACGAGCTGAGCGTGGCCGAGATCGCGGCCATACTGGACCTGAACGAAGGCACCGTCCACTCCCGGCTGCATTACGCCCGCAAATACCTGCAGGTCGCATTGGGCTCACCCGCATCCCAAGAGGAGGCCAGCCATGAATCCTGACAGTCACACCGCCGCCCGCCGGCAGATCGACCTGCTCCAGGATGGCCTGCTGGGGCCGGAAGAGCAGCGTGCCCTGGCCCGCCACCTGGCCGGCTGTGAAGCCTGCCAGGCGTATGCCGATAACCTGGCCGGGCTGGAGGCCGGCCTGCGGACCTCGCTGCAAAAGCGCTGGCCGCTGGAGACCCGTCGCCCGTCCAGAACTGGAGGCCCTCCTCAGGGAAATCAAAGCAACATCTCGGAGGGAACCCATGCAAACCAACCAAGCCGCGCCCCTTCCCGATCCTGGCCTGGATCGGGCTGGTGGCCCTGATCGTGCTGATCGTCAGCTTCAGCATCCGCACCCTGGCGCCCGCCCCGGCGGCCTCGCCCCAACCCAGCGCCGCGCCGTCCACCCTGAATGCGCCGGTGATCGCACCTACCCGCGCCGCGGATACCAGCGCGCCAACCCCGTCGAGCCAGCCGGCCAGCACCGCCACCCTGGCCCCACCCGCAAGCGCCACGACCGGCCTGTTCCCACAGGTGCAGTTCAACTTCTCCGAACCGCTGCCGGCGGCCCCCGAACAGGTGGGCGTCTACCGGTTGGTGTTGGACCAGGCCGTAACGCCCGAGACCGCCCTGGCCCAGGCCGCGGCTTTGGGCCTGAACGGGCGGGTCTTTAACCAGCCAAGCGAAGGTATGAATGACAGCCTGTACGTGGTCAGCGACGGCTACGGGCTGGCCCGCTTCCTGAACTTCCCGACCCAGTTCCTGTACTGGCCTGGGACCGTGGGCCTGAGCGCCCAGCACGGCGGGCTGCCGCCATTCGAACAGCAGGCCGCCGCGGCCGAGCAGTTCCTGCAGGCCCGCGGCCTGCTGGACGAGCCCTACCGGGTCGAGCCGCTGGAGGCCGAGCGCGGCGGGGTGGACTTCGTGCGCCTGCTGGACGGCCGGCCGGTGATCAACGGGATCGGCGTCAACCGCAGCCTGCTCGGCTACAACCAGGTGATCGTCGACCCGCAGGGCCAGGTGCTGCAGGTCAGCCACAGCCAGCCCGGCTACGAACTGCAGGGCCAGTTCCCGATCCTGAGCGCCGAACAGGCCTGGGAGCGACTGTCGGACGAGAACGCCCTCCAGCGCCTGCGCTACGGCGTGCTGGCTCCCCGGGCCGAAGATTCGTACCAGACCTGGCTGCGCCAGCGGCCGCTGGGCCAACCCCTGGACCTGTACGGCTACCCGGATATCAGGAACCCGGCCAGCGGCGACCCGACCCCGCTGGTGCTGTTCGGGGATTATCCGGCCAGCGGCTACACCACCGGGATGCAGCCGGGCAATTTCCTGCACGTCTGGGGCCAGTTGGTGGCGGCGGAGAATGGGCGACCAACCCTGCAGATCGAGGGCTGGGACTATGCCGACCTGGAAGACGCCCACGTTGAAGGCCGCCTGATCCGGGGCGAGGGGGACCAGGGCCAGGTCACGAGCGACGACGGCGCCAGCTACACCCTGGAGGACCTGCCGGACGACCTGCCGGACGGAGCCCGGCTGGAAGTGCGCGGCGTGGTGCAGGATGGCGTTCTGGACTGGTCGTCGATCGGCTCGGGCGAGCTGTCGATGCCTTACGGCAGTTACCTGTCCTGCGGCGGAGGCGGAGGCGGGGGCGGCGGAGGCGGCGGTTCAATGGTGATGAATTTCGGGGAAGGCCTGTTCGCCATCCCCAACCTGTCGGACCAGCCGGCCACCCCGACGGCCACGATCGAAGTGCCGGGCCTGCCGCCGGTCGGGGACAGCCTGGAGGATGTGACCGGGATCGCCACGGTCATGATCCGCCAGTCTGAAGGCGGGAGCCAGACCCAGGTAAACCTGGCCGTCGATGCCGGGGTGTTCGGCGAGTACCCGGCCTACCTGCGCCTGGAGGGGCCGGCCCTGGCCGGGATCGAGGCTTACCACAACCTGCCGGTGCGCATCTGGGGCCAGGTGGTCCGCCACAGCGATTACCAGGCCGTCGTCCAGGTCGAGCGCTACGAGCCGGCTTACCCCGGCCTGCAGGTGCAGGCCTGGTTAGGCACCCAGGAAATCACCACCCTGGAAGGCCAGCCGGTGGTGCTGTTCACGGCCCAGGATGGGGAGCAGTTCGTCCTGCAGCATTCGATCCAGTTTGGACCGGACAGCCTGGTGGGCCGGCCGGGCGATCCGGTTATCTACGAAGGGATCGCCATCCCCGGCGAAAGCTTTGGCGGTTACCCGCGGCTGCGCGAGCTTTCCGGCAGCCTGGCCGAGGGGGTCGCCGATATCAGCCAGTACCAGCTGACCCAGAACACACCCCAGGTATTGGAAGACTTCCCGCCAGAAAGCAGCCAGCGCGAGCAGCTATCCGGTACGGTGGCCATCGACCGGGTCGAGCTGGCTTACGCGGCCGTATCCACCAACCGCTGCACAGCTGACGACGCGGCCAACCCGGATCTGGCCGGGCAGCTGCTGGTCCAGCCCATCTGGCGTTATCTGGGCAGCTTCGAGGACGGGCGCCGGATCGAGATCCAGGTCCAGGCCCTGCCGGAGGCCTATTTCGGGCAGTAAACCGGATTGATAATCAACCAAAAAGTGGATGATGGTCCTACCAACCATCATCCACTTTTTGGTTTAATGACACCTTTTGGCAGTTAAAAGTCTTGTTTTGGCATTTATCTCCCGCTATGCTGAGTCAAGTTCACTGCATTTGGGCCCAAGCGCAACCGGCTCAGGTTCGATCTGAGCCATTCATGCAGAAGGAGGTGAGGACGTGCTCCTTAATCGGTGCCGAGCTATCCATCTTTCCTACCCCTTTGTCTGGCACTCACCGGGGTGGAACCTGATCGTTGAGATTTCGTTTCCAGCCGAAAATTCGCAAGGATCGATGCTTGTCGCGGCTTGCTCTGCACGCAGCGATCACCACAATAACAATTTTCGGACACGTTCAAAGTAAGGTAAACGGGAGGTTTACCATGTCCCCCAAAAAGTATGTTGCAACGCTATTGGCGGCTGTCATCGTCCTGGCCCTGCTGGTCCTGGGTGTACTGCCTGCCCAGGCTGCTGCGCCCGCCAACGACGATATCAGCTACGCGACCCAGATCTTCGGGCTGCCATTCTCAGACACGATCGACACGACCGAGGCCACTTCGGCCAGCGATGACCCGTTCTCCGAATGTAATTGGTACACAACCCCGGGGGCATCGGTCTGGTACCAATTTACCCCCACCACGAGCGAAGCGGTGATCGTCAGCACCATGGGCAGCGACTATGAAACCATCGTGGGTGTGTTCTCCGGCAGCCCGGGAGCGCTCACCACAATCGATTGCAGGAGCTACTTCGAGCCAGATATCGTTTTCAATGCGATCGCAGGGGAAAATTACTACCTGATGGTGGCCGCAATCAGCTCCGGTCCTTATCCAGACCCAACGACCGGTGTACAGGGCGGTTGGCTCAATTTCTCACTGAGAGCGCTTTCTGACCCTGTGGCCGATTTCTACTATTCGAATGCCCCGGAATTTGACCTCCACGCGGTGTATTTCAACAATTGGTCCTACGATCCGGACTGCTACTACTGCTACCTGGCTGCCGACTGGGATTTCGGCGATGGGACGACCAGCACCGAGTGGAGCCCGATTCACACCTACCCGGCCGATGGCAGTTACCTGGTCAAACTGACCGTGACCACCGAGGACGGACGTTCCGCTCAGACCGAGCAGTACGTCGACGTGGTCACACCGCCGCCGTCCGCCAATTTCTACTACTCACCCTATGAACCCTCAATCTACGATACGGTTTATTTCAACTATTGGGAGTGTTACTGGTGCAGCGTCCAGTGGGATTTTGGCGATGGAGCTACCAGCACCGCGATGGATGCCTATCACCGCTATGCCGCTGACGGCGACTACACCGTCAGTCTGACCGTGACCGCACCAGACGGGCAGACAGCAACCCAAAGCCAGCAGATCCAGGTGAGGACCTATGATGTGGCGATTTTACGGTTTATCGTGCCTCAATCCGCCAAAGCCGGCCAGACTCGCTCGGTAAGTGTTGAAATCAGCAATACAACCCAGCCGGTCGAGGTCGAAGTCAGCCTCTATAAGAGCAATGGTCAGAATTGGGATTGGGTGGGCAGCTTGCAACAGTCCGTCGAGGTCCGCCCAGCCAACCGGACGACAACCTTTGATTTCAGTTATACCTTCACATCGGCAGACGCCGATCTCGGTACCCTTAATTTCCAGGCGGTCGCCAACCTGCCTTTCCATCGGGACGCCATACCGACCAACAATGAAGCGATCTCCCTGCCAACCAAAGTGAGACGCTGAGTGATCAGTCCTGTATCGATAACCCTGAACGCCGGTGCGTGACTCACGCACCGGCGTTCAGGCGAATCGGGAATCATCCACCGCACCGCGGCGCCCTGCTTTCCCAAGGCAATTGTCGTTGCGAGGAGGGTGCACTTTGCCCGACGAAGCAATCTATCTTATTATTGCGATGGGATCGGTTCTGTAGATTGCTTCGCCAAAGATCGGCTCGCAAAGACACTACTCAACGGAACAGTATCTTTAGAGCGTTCATCCATCACACCGCGGCGCCCTTTATCCCCAAGGCAATTGTCGTTGCGAGGAGGCGCTTTGCCCGACGTGGCAATCTATCATATTATTGCGATGGGATCGGTTCTGTAGATTGCTTCGCCAAAGATCGGCTCGCAAAGACACTAGTCAACGGAACAGTATCTTAAGAGCATTCATCCATCGCACCGCGGCGCCCTTCTTTCCCAAGGCAATTGTCGTTGCGAGGAGGGTGCACTTTGCCCGACGAAGCAATCTATCTTATTATTGCGATGGGATCGGTTATGTAGATTGCTTCGCCAAAGATCGGCTCGCAAAGACACTACTCAACGGAACAGTATCTTTAGAGCGTTCATCCATCACACCGCGGCGCCCTTTATCCCCAAGGCAATTGTCGTTGCGAGGAGGGCGCACTTTGCCCGACGTGGCAATCTATCTTATTATTGCGATGGGATCGGTTATGTAGATTGCTTCGCCAAAGATCGGCTCGCAAAGACACTACTCAACGGAACAGTATCTTTAGAGCGTTCATCCATCACACCGCGGCGCCCTTTATCCCCAAGGCAATTGTCGTTGCGAGGAGGGCGCACTTTGCCCGACGTGGCAATCTATCATACTATTGCTATGGGATCGGTTATGTAGATTGCTTCGCCAAAGATCGGCTCGCAAAGACACTGCTGAAAAGGTCCAGTTTCTTAAGCGTGATGGTTGACATTCGCCCGGATTTGTTTTACACTTTATATGTCGGTAAACGACATATAGTCGTCGACCACAGCTTCACACCTTCATAAGTCGGGTCACAAAGGGGAACAACCTATGGCGCTGTACATCATGGCCGGGATCATCCCGGCGCTGTTCCTGGTCGGGATCGGGCAGGCTTTCCGGCCCGGCGACGAACAAGGCGGTCAAACCGAGAGCTGGACTGGCTACCTGCTGGCCGGTCTGCTGGTCCTGGTGGCCGCGATCCTGATCACCTACAACCTGGGTGAACAGATCTCCGCTTTCATCCTGCTGCTCTTGCCGTCCGCCCTGGCAGTTTTCGCCCAGATCGTCCTGTGGCTGGTCCGGACGCGCTTTCAAGATGTGGGCCGGTCCCGCAAGTTGCTGGCCTTGCTGCTGGCGAGCCTGATCGTTTTGGGCGCTTTGATCCCGCTGACCGACCTGTTTATTGGTGGGATCGTGTTAATCGGCGGGCTGCTGCTGGCGGCAGATCGCCGGCCTGTGGGAGCGGGCCGGCCGGGCCTGGGGATGCGGTGTATGGGCTGGTCCTGCTGCTGGGCCTGTTTTCCGGCTGGCGGATTGATGTCAATCACGACCTCCTGTCACTGCGCTGGCTGGGCCCAGTCGATGGCCTGCTGGCCTATTTCTTCCTGATGCTGGAGGTAATGGGCCTGTTCAGCCTGCTGGCCTGGGCTCTGGGATCGCAAGACCAGCCGGGCGATGACCAACCCCTTCGGGCCAGCCATTTCGTCTGGGCGGGACTGCTGGCGCTGCCCCTGCTGGGACTGTTAGGCTGGCAGATCGCCACTTCGGCAGCCTGGGATGTGGCCACGGATGGCCTGGGCGGTATCGCCACCCTGCAGCTGAGCGGGACGGCCGGGATCGCGGCGGCCGTGCTGGTCGCCTGGAAGCTGCCGGCCAGTCGGCGGGCGACTGTCTTCGGGCTGGCGCTGGTTCTGCCGCTGTATATGATGGTAATGATGAGCTTCGGGAAGTACGGCTTCGAGGGCGCCTGGGGCAAGGTCCCGCTGGCCCGCACCGAGCGGCGGGCGGCTTCGATCGAGCGGGCCATCCAGCGCTACTACCAGCGCAACGACCGCTATCCTGCCTCCCTGTCTGAGCTGACGCCCGGCTACCTGCTGATCCTGCCTAACCCGTTCATCATCCCCGGCCAGGACTGGTGCTACCAGGGCGGGCCAGACTTCTACCGGCTGGGGTTCGTCTACCGGGAATATTTCTCCACCCCGGCTTCAGTGCGGGTGTATGCCTCCGCGGGTCAGCCGCCCGAGACGGATTGGCCCTGCAAAACGGAGGCCGCCCGCTACCCGGGTCCGCCGGAATTGTATGCGGAACCGTAATTGCTGGATTCGAACTTCGTCCAGGCACCTTAATGACTATGCGCATTTTACCGCTCCGGGTTACTTCAGAGCCATAAGAAACTGCCCTATCGGAGGTGTCATTGCGAGGAGTGAAGCGACGTGGCAATCTCGCTTGACGCTATTTCAGCTCAACGTGCGCCGAGATTGCCACAACCGGCAAAGTTCGCCGGTCTACTCATGACATAATGGAAGCAGGCATCCTGAGTGGAGAGAGGTGAGCGTTTTTTGCTCACCGAACGTAATCGAAGGGTGGTTGCATGGCGAACCGTGTGCCCCTAACCCGGTCATCCTTCGATTACGGGCCGTAAAAATCACGGCCCTCCACTCAGGATGCCTCCATTCTGACACTACCAGGTTTTTTTTGGGCTCCTTGGGAAATCCTGTGGTGATACCCCAGATTTGGGGGTGTGAGCGTGCATCTGCACGCTCACACCCCCAAATCTGGGACTCTCCCACAGAGTTTCCTAAAGACCCTTTTTTTGATTGATATGAACGCCAGCGCGGTGGCGTTCCACTTAAGGAGGTTCCCATGGAATTGAAAAAATGGCTGCTGTTATTCCTGGTCCTGATCGTCCTGACCCCGATCCACGGCTACTGGTACAGCACCACGGTCATCAATAAGTACATTGATCGCTGCGGGGCTTACCCGAGCCTGGACGAGGCTATCCAGGCCGACTGGCGCCATAACGGCTTCGACCCGAATTGGTTCATTGATTACATCAAGGGCCAGAACCGGGACAGCGTACCATACACCTGGTACGTGGTGTACAGAGTCAAGCCTGAGTACCAGGCCGTCCAGCGGGAGACCGCCCGGCAGCTCCTCCAGGACAAGCAGCAGTACTGCGGGGGCAGTTTTTACGAGCATACCCGCTGGGGCTGGGTCGGGATGCCGGAGCACTTCCTGAACGCCTTCGGCTACCTGGATTTGTGGATGAAGGTTTATCATCTGTACGGGGTGGATGCCCAGATCTGACCATTGGGAGAGGTTGTCGAAAAACAGGGAATTCCGGCGAACGCCGGTCGGTACGACTTCAGTGAACAATGGTTGGCTCCCCCCACCCCGGCCCGCCTCCCAGAAGGCGGGATCTTTATCTTTCCAGTCCCAGGCGCTAAGGCAGTTCCAACATCATCAACACGGCGTCGTAATAGCGGCCGTCCAATTTCAACGCCTTTGGGACGACGGCGGTCTGTACGAACCCGGCTTTGCGGTACAGGCCGATCGCCTCGGTGTTCTCGCTCATCACGCCCAGGCTGACCAGCTCCAAGCCCGGCAGTTGCCGCGCCCGCTCCAGGACCGCCTGCAGCAGCCGCCAGCCGATCCCCCGCCCGCGGGCTTCCGGGGCCACGTACATGCGGGCCAGCTCGGCCTGATGGCGGGTCTTGACCCCATTCGAGCGGAACAAGGCCAGGTTGCCCACCAGGACCCCGTCCAGCCAGGCCCCCAGCATGAAGCGGTCCGGCGTCGGTTCGGCCATGTATTCCGCGGCAAAATCGCCCGGCGCCAGCCCGGCTTGCTCCTCGTAAGCCGAGGAGAACGCCTCCGGGTGCTCGCGCAAGGCCCGCAGGCGCAGGGGGTAATATGCTTCCACGTCGGAAGGGTAGATCGAGCGGATCTGGATAGAATCGGGAGCTGGCATCAATCACATTTCCTTTGGTTCGGGCTATAATCTTCATCGTGACATTTCTGGTCTAATATACCGCAATTCTGGACGCTATGCTCGGAATCGGATCAATTCATCCGATCTATTCAGGTCAGCGTTTGAAATAGCGGTATAGGCTGAACGTTAGATCGACTTCCTGGAGGTGCGATCCATGCCATCCCATTTGGAACTTACCCGTGAACAAATCCTGGCCTACCGGCGCCGGGTGACTGCGCTGGACGAGCGCCTGGCTTACAGCCCGCAGGCGCTGCGCCAGGCTGCCTGGGCCGGTTTACAGGACAGCATGCCGCGGGCCGCGCTGCTCTCGATCCATGCCCGCCTGGAAGACGCCCGGCCTGACAGCTGGGAAGATCCCGCTCTCATCCAGATCTGGGGGCCGCGCTTCAGCACTTACGTGGTGGCGAAAGGCGATCTGCCCGTGTTCACTCTCGGCCGCCTGCCCGAACCGGGCAGGCAGTTGAAGCGCATCGAGGATATCGCCGCCCGCCTGGCCGTGGCCCTGGACGGGAAGCGCATGCTCCAAAAGGAAGCCGCGGGCCTGATGGGCGTGGGGAATGCCAACAGCCTGCGCTACGCCACCCTGACCGGGACGGTCGCCATCCGCTGGGACGGCGCCCGCCAGCCCGAGATCTGGAACCTGCCCGCCCCTGAAATGGACCCGCAGACAGCCCGCCTCGAACTGGCCCGGCGGTTTTTGCACGTGTTTGGGCCGTCCAGGCCGGAAGCTTTTGCCAAGTGGGCAGGTATCGGCGGCTCGGTCGGCAAGGCAGCCTTCAAAACGCTCCAGGGAACGTTGACACCGGTGGATACCCCCATCGGGCAGGCCTGGATCCTTGGCCAGGACGAGCCGCTGTTCCGCGCCCGGCCCGGCCCAGCCGCGCCGGCCCGGCTGCTGCCGAGCGGCGATACCTGGTTCCTGCTGCACGGGGCTGAGCGCGAGCTGCTGGTTCCGGACGCGAACCAGCGTGAAACGCTGTGGACCTCCCGGGTCTGGCCTGGGGCACTGCTGGTCGATGGCGAGACCGTTGGCACCTGGCGGCGAGCCCAGCACGTGCTGACGATCCAGCCCTGGCGCCGGCTGACCTCCCCGCAGCGCCAGACCGTCGAGGCGGAGGCGAACTCGCTGCCCCTGCCCGGGATCGACCGGCCGGTGGAGATCCGCTGGGAAGACAATTGAAACTAGCCCGCAAAATTTACCATACCTACAAATTTGGTGATTGCTCAACCCATGCCTGGAATTCATGGCGAAATAAGTGGGCGCGGAGGCATATGCCCTCCGCGCCCACTTATTTCGCCTGCATTTCCAATAGTTTCTCTGCTACAACATTTACGGCCTCGCCTGGATGGTGTCCACCACCTGCTGGAAAAGGTCTTCCGTGATCGCACCGGGTTTTTCGGACCGGGTGGTATCCATATAGCCGCCGACTTGATACAGGCAGCCGTCCAGGTCCAGGTAGTACCGGATCTCCTTGGTCCCCGCCGGGAACTCCCACGGCTTGAGATTCTCAAAGGCCATGGCAGTCTGGTCGCTGAGGATCGTGTCCGGCAGGCGGGTGTAGGTGATATATTCGGCGAACTGCTCCAGGTCGGCCAGGGTGCCGCTTTCACCGACCTGCAGATTCATCAGGCGGTCGGCTTCCTCGGGGGCGTAGTTGTAGACGTCTTCCGGGTTCAGGTTGAGATAATCCTGATCGATGACCGAGACGTAGATGAAGTTGGGCGTCCCTTCCGGGAAATCGGCCGGGGTGAATTTGAAGGTGGTGCTGTAAGCGGTGTCGCGGGTGACCTGCATCTCGGCCGGAAAACTGAGGCCGTACTCGCAGCGCTGGCTGGTATAGGTTGTCCAGCCTGCCGGGGCGAGCGGTTCGCTGGTGGGGCTGGGTTCCGGAGCCGCCGGAGTGGGCGACGGCTCGACCGTGTTCGTCGGGGGTGGCGTCGCTGACGGCTCAGCCTGGCTGAGGGCTGTTTGGGTCGGCGACGGCTGAACTGCACCCGGCGCTGGTGACTGCCCCGGGCTGCCAGCCGCGCAGGCGGCGCTGACCCCAAGCAGGACCAGGGCCATCAAAATGGCTATACGATTTCTAATGAGACGCGGTTTTCTAATCGATGGGCTGTGGTTCAAAGGTGCCTCCCTCGGTAGATGGCAGCCGGCAGATCGCCAATCCATGGTTCCGCACTCTACCTTCTACCCGATTGTGATTGAAAAATTTTCACGAATTCTATCATATTTGTGGGTTTATTTGGCTTGAGTTTGAACTTTTGTCGCGACATTAATCGTGTCCACAAGAACCGGGTCAAGTCCAGTGCTTCGCACCTGGGGCAGGGTAGGTAAAGGCAAAAATGATGGCTCGCAGGGGCAAGTTGCCCCTGCGAGCCATCATTTTTGCCTCTGACTCCCGCCGGCCCGCTTTCATGACAAAAATCACATGACATTCGCCTGGGAAATCTGTACAATATCAAATGACGGCGATAAATATTGTGGTGTGGGACAGGCAACCCAGCGCGCTGCTCCCACACCACAACCCTTTTGGCTGTCAGGACGTTCCTGAGGGATGCAGAATGTACGAAGAAATCAAATTCGAAGAGCTGGCGCCCTGGGCGGTGTTGATCCTCACCCTGGCCGGCGGTTTGCTGCGAGTTTTTGCAATCGGCTCCAAGGGGATGTGGCTGGATGAGACCTTCAGCGTGTGGATGGCCAGCCACAGCCCATCTGAAATGCTGCAGTGGCTGGTCAGGATCGACCAGCACCCACCCCTGTATTACCTTGTACTGCATGCCTGGATGGGCCGCTATGGGCAGGCAGCCGCCCAGGTCCGCACGCTCTCGGCCCTGTTCGGCGCCGGCGCGATCCCGATCATTTACCTGATCGGCAAACGCCTCTCCGGGGTCAAGGTCGGCCTGGCGGCAGCCGTGCTGCTGGCTTTTTCGCCGCTGCACGTCTACTACGCTCAGGAAACCCGCATGTACACCCTGCTGACCTTCAACACCGCGGCGGCCATCTATGCCCTGGCGCGGCTGCTGACGGATGAGCGCGCCAGCCTGCCGGTCGGCCGCCAGTTGCGGGCGTACCAGCAGGCCTGGCGGACGGCCGGGCCGGACGAACCGGCCCCCGAAGATGGTTTCAGCTACCAGGCCGGGCCGCCTCAGAGCGGATGGCGGGCCTGGCTGTACCGCCATCGCCTGCCGCCCATCCAGGCGGTCGAGACGGACCTGGCCTGGCTGGCCCTGGTCGTTTTCACGGCCGCCACCCTGCTCAGCCACAACACCGCGGTCCTGTTCCTGCTGGCCATCAACCTGTTCGTGTTCGGCCTGATCGTCTATCAAAGCCGCATAAAGCCCGGAGCCCAGCCGGCTCTCCAGGCGCCCTCCCTGGGGAACTGGGTCAAGGCCCAGATTGGGATCCTGATCCTGTGGAGCCCCTGGATTGTGCCATTTTTCAAACAAGCCAGCCAGGTCGATCGACGGTTCTGGCTCCCGAAACCGACCGGGGAGATCGTCGCCCAAACCGTGCGGTCTTTGTTGAACGCTTCCGCGCCCGGGGTGGCCTTCCAGACCGTCATGCTGTGGGTTATGATGCTTCTGCTTGGTTTGGGGCTGATCTATTACCGCAAAAAGCTTGCGATCTTCATTTTTCTGGCCTGCCTGGCCATGCTGCCCTTTCTGGGCGAGCTGCTCGTCAGCCTGCGCCGGCCGATCTTTTACGAACGCACCCTGATCTGGATCACGGTCCCGGCCTTGCTGCTGCTGGCGGCGGGGATCGTCCAATTAAAATATCGTCCCGTGATGCTCCTGGTGCTGGGGATCATCGCCGCAAACTACCTGTTCTCCGCCGGTGATTATTTCCGTTTCTATCAAAAGGAGGACTGGTACACCCCGGCAGGTTATATCTCTTTGTTCAGCGAACCCGGCGACCTGATCCTGTTCAACTCCAACTTTGTCGAAATCCCGTTCAATTATTACTTTCAACCTTATGAAGAGCGGCGCGCCCTCCAGGTCGAGAAGATGGGCGTCCCGCTGGATCTGTTCGCAAGCGGCGTCCCCGAGCCCCTCATGACGGCGGAGCAGGTCCCGGAGCTGATCGCCCTGCTGAACGGGCACACGCGGGTCTGGCTGGTGTACAGCCACGAATCGTACACCGACCCGCAGGGCTTGATCCCACTGACACTGGCCTCCCACAAGCAGTTAATCCGGGAGCGGGAATTTAATGGGGGCAGGGTGCAGCTGTACGGCAATCCCTGAGATTCGAAATCTGGCGCCTCTCGAAATGGATTTTCGGGCCGAATCGGCGCCATCATGCCCAGCCTCTTTCACTTTCCCTCGCGCCTGCGGCGCTGGGACGGAGAAGATAAAGAAAAAAATTAGGGCTCGCAGGGGCAAGTTGTCCCTGCGAGCCCTAATTTTTTCTCTTACCCGCGCCCCTTGGGGGTTGAGATAGAGAGGGAATGAACAAAAAGGGATATAATCTATGAAAATGGGGTATTTTAGAGGCGGTTTACATACCTACAAGATAAGGAAGACCAAATGAATCCGAAAGTTGACGGTTATATCCGGAAAGCCAAGCGGTGGCAGGCAGAATTGGAGCAGCTGCGCACAATCCTGCTGGACAGCCCGCTGACGGAAGAATTTAAGTGGCGCTCGCCCTGCTACACCCTGGATGATAAGAACATCGTCATCATGCACGTGTTCAAAAATTACTGCGCCTTGCTGTTCATCAAAGGCGCTCTGATGAAGGATCCCGCCCATATCCTGGTCCAGCAAACCAAGAACGTCCAGGCGGCCCGCCAGATCCGCTTCACCGCTGTCGATGAAATCGTCGAGCTGGAGCCCGTCATCAGAGCCTACATCCGGGAAGCCATCGCAGTCGAGCAGGCCGGCCTGGAAGTGGCGTACAAGCCGACCTCGGAATTCGAGCTGCCGGCGGAATTTCAAACCAAGTTAGATCAGGATCCGGCCTTGAAAACCGCCTTCGAGGCCCTCACCCCGGGCCGCCAGCGGGCCTACCTGCTGTATTTTTCGCAGGCCAAGCAAGCCAAGACCCGGGCAGACCGGGTGGAGAAGTATATTCCCCATATTCTGGCTGGCAAAGGATTGAACGATACCTGAATGGGAAGTGTGACGAAAAATGAGGCAGAAGGCCGGCAATTGCCAGCCTTCTGCCTCATTTTTCGTTTATTCTATTACTCGTCCTGCAGATCGAGGCCCAGCAGGAATTCGGCCGGGGAAAGGCCGCCGGCTTGGAAGTTCTGCACCAGTTCCATCGGCGCCGTGACCCGCAGGTCGGGCTGGCCCAACAGGCCGACGTGCAGGATCACCTGCCCGGCCTCGGGCGCCGCTTGAGCCGCCAGGTTCCAGATCGGCAGCCAGCTCTGCACCAGCGCCTGGGTCGAATCGATCTCCGGCTGCCAGAAATACAGCTCCAGAATCCCATTTTGGTAGCGCACCGCCCGGACCCGAACGCCCAAACGCGCCAGTTCCTGTTGGAGGGCCAGTTCCACCGGGCGCAGGTCTGCGTAAGCCAATCCTGACAGAAAGGCTTCCATCGTCAGGCGGCCATCCGCCAATAAGCGGGCGTCCTTAGCCGAGCCCGAAACGGCCAACACCGGAACGCCTGCCTGGACGACCTCGACCCGCACCAGCTCCACCCGGGCGGCTTTGACTGCCCCGATTTCCATCAGGCGCACCAGGTTGGCTGCGCTGGTTTCTTGCGCCTGCAGCAGGGGCGGCGTGTACGCCAGCGCCAGGCTGGCCCCCTCCAGGCGCACGTCGGTGACCGCCGGCCCGAAGCTCTGGCCCAGTTCGGCCGCCAGTTCGCGCTCGACCTGATCCCCCTGGCCCGCCAGGTAGGGCATATTGCAGGCCAACATGACAAAGCCAAGCGCAAGGGAAGCCATCAAAATCGGAACATGGGATATCGAGCGGGAACGAATCTTCACGGCTGCACCCCCGGATCGTAATTACCCTTCAATTCATCAAAAACCCGATCGTAAATTCCACCCGGAGCAGACATATCGGTGAAATTCTGGCTCACCCAGATCTCATCGTTCAGGACGCCTCCCCCGGACGGAGGTGGGTTCTCGCTGGCTTCCCGCAAGGACTGCATGGCCAGCTGGTGGGCCTGGGCGTGGTCCAGTCCCTGCGCGCGGGAAGCGTTATAAGACTGCAGGTAATAGGCATAATGGGCCCGGGCCGGCGAGTTGGCCAGGCTGGCGGTCTCGCTCAAGATCGCATAGGCCGCATCCTCCACCGAGGTGCCGCTGTGTTCCTGCAGGTATGCCAGCGCCTGGTCCCTGGCCAGGTCCTCCGGGTTGGCCAGCCGGTCGAACCAACCCCGAACTTCAGTGTACGCCCCGGTCAGGAGCTGGCTGGCCCGGTAGTTATCGTACAACCACAGCAGGGTATCGCTCTGGTCGCGCAGCCGTTCGCGGTTGATCAGCAGGTCGAGCCTTTCCCAGGCCTGGTAGCGTTCGGCCAGCTGTTGGGCGAGCTGGTCCTGGCGCTGCTGGGCCAGGGCTTCCTGACGGTCGGATTCATTCAATAACGCCAGCTGGCTGGGCGGGATGTATTCCGAGGCCCGCTCGTTCAGCCGGTCGATGATCGCCAGCAGGTTGGCCCGCTGGGTGTCATTCAAGCCAGACCAGCCTTCCCACTGGTCCAGGCTGCCCAGGTCGCCCAGCATCAGCAGCTCGACCAGCTGGCCGACCAGGTCCCCGCCCTGCCCGGCCAGCTGCTGGTCCTCGCCGGGAGCTGAACCGGACTCGGGCCCGGAGTCGTCTGCGCCAGCCGGCGCGTCCTGACTGGCGGATTCTTCGCCAGCCGAGCTCGTCTCGCCGCCTTCGTTGTCCGGGCTGGCGGACGAGCCCTCCGGCGGGGCCCAGGGGACGATCTCGGGCGGATCGGTGCTCAGGTCCAGGCAGGGGGTATCCACCAGCCGGTAAGGCAGGTCCCAGGTATACAAATGATCGATAGTCGGACGGCAATCTTTGGTAAAGTCCGGATCATTATAGGTTGCTTTGAGATAGGTGTAGAAGAAGCTCTCCTCGCTGCCATCCGGATAGACGATGACGTACATATCCTTCGAATAGGATTCCCCCGGATCGAGCTGTTTGTGATTGTGGCGGGTATGGAAGATCTCTTCCCCCCGGTCGATCGAGCCGCTGCCGTTCATGAAGACACGCAGAGCATATTGATCGTCAGTGTTGGTCAGGGTGACATCGTAGCGGCAGGCCTGGATCGTGCCCCCGTTTTCGTCGCTGAACGCCTCCCGCTCCATCGGGCTGAGGTTCACCTGCAGCTTGCCCAGAGCGTTGCAGGCCGGATCGAGCGGCTCTTCGGTGGTTTTCAAGCGGTCGGGCAAGCCGGCCGCCTGAACAGCCTGCGATGGAACCCGGGCCGAACCCAGGCTTAGTGCTGCCAGCACGCCTGCCAAAACGACCACCACAAGTCCGGTCTGCCAGAACTGTTTCGTCATGCAACGCCTCCCTATGTATCGCCGCGAGGAATCAGGCTGCCCTCAATGTTCGAACAGGCTTGTCCGTTTGTACCATTTTACACGAATTTGATCGGGGCGGTCCTGGCAGTTTTGCCAGCCATTTTGCCATCTAAAAAGAAACGATGATTGCCACGCTGATTGGCATAGCAACCGCAACGCCTACTAAAATTGCTTCGTCGCTTCGCTCCTCACTCATCCTATCGCAATAGTAAGATAGATTGCTTCATCGGGCAAAGAACGCCCTCTTCGCAACGACAGTTTCCTCCATATACACAAAATATAGGGCTCGCAGGGGCAAATTGCCCCTGCGAGCCCTATATTTTGTGTATCTCCTCACCTTCCTGGTTGCTAATCCCCGGTCGGGCGCTCCGGCAGTGTGACTCCCAGGGGAGATAAGAACCAGTCCATCCCTTCTTGCTGGGGTTTCTCCCCGACAATTTGATCCCCTGCGACTACCCAAATCGTTGCCGCACTCGGCCAAACAACATACTCGCCGGTGGCCGGGATCACCCCGATTTCCAGCGACGACAGATCAAAATCGTTGGTAAATTTGCCCTCGAAGTGGAATTTCATATACACCCCCTCATCTACTTCCCGGATCTCATCCACAACGGCTTTCAGGCCTTCAAACGCAGCCACCATCAAAAGGCTCATGCCTTTCAGCATGGGTTTGTTCATTAAAACATTGCCATCTGAGTCAACCGTTTGGAAATCATCCGAGTAATACTTGTCAATAGCATCACTGAGACTTGCTGGCGGGTTACTCCAGGCGTTATCATAATAGCCTTTCACCACATCTAGCTTACTACCCATCATATCCTCCTTCAGGGATAGATGCACGCGGTTTAGCAACCGCGCACAAACGGAGGCAATATTGGTCTGGCTACGTTTCTATGGTTAGGGGCAGGATGAGGCCAACTATTGCCCTGGATTGTTTGCCCCACGTTCTCGGCACGATAACGTGGTTCCAACAGGCAACGATGAGGTCTCAGCAGATTACCCCCATCATTCTGAAATTTCTCTACAATATTTTTCTGAGACTTTGACAGTAAAAAAAATGTATCATATTTTTATACAATTTAGGTAAAATTTAGCGCATTTTTAACCTGATTTTAATCCAATCTTAAGTATTCCTATGATGTGACAAACCGCAATCCACAGTTGTTACCAGGAAGGGGTGAGTGCCTGCCCAATGTGCCAATATCTGACAAATGACACTTGTAAGCCAGCCCGCCTGTGAGTATAGTTAACCCAACACTTAAACGGATAAAGCAGGGATGCCCATGCTGTTCCAATACCTGATTGCTTCGATCTTGATTGCCCAGGGTCTGGGCCATTCGCTCGGCCTTCTGGCCGGCTGGACTAACCTGCCGACCGGTTTCCGCGATCGTCCCTGGCTGTTCTCGTCCGGGGTGCATTACCGGGGCTGGCCGGGTAGATTGTTCGGCCTGATCTGGCTGGCGGCCGCCCTGCTTTTCATCAGCTCCGGTTTTGAATTGATCTTCGCCCGCCCCGCCTGGCTGACCCTGGCGCTGGTCGCCGCCGGGCTGTCGCTGCTGGCGATCCTGCCCTGGTGGCGGACGGTCAACCCGGGCCCCAAGCATATGGCGACCCTGGTGGATGTGCTGGTGCTGGCCGGGCTGGCCTTGCCCTGGAGCAGCCAGATCGTCATGACCCTGCTGGGCGGCTAGCTGGCCTGAACATTTTTGTTTGAAAAAATTGGCGAAAAAGGAGCGCCTGGGGGCTTGTGTCCCCACCCACCCCTTTTTCGTCTCATTTAATATCAGTTTTATGTTGATTTTTCGCTTGATCCGCGCCGGGCGCTGGCCGACTTTGTTCGGTTATGGCCTGTTCATCGGCATGCTGGCGACCGGCTACACCTACAACCTGACCTTCGTGCAGTTTGGGATCCTCGACCTGGGCACCCGCCTGGTGGGGATGAGCGAGCCGCGGGTGGTGACCGGGATGGCCGCCCTGGCCCTGCTGACCTGCCTGGCCGCCATCACGGCCGGCCTGTGGATGCAGCGTTCGGGCCGCAGCGCCGATTTCATCTTCAAGCTGCGCCTGGCAGCCGGGGTCGTGCTGGTCCAGACCCTGCTGACGGCCTGGGCGCCCACGATTCGGGGCGAGATGGCCTTCTTCGCCTGGATCCTGATCGCGTCGATCGCCCTGGGGATCGGCGTGCCGGCCACCTTCGGGCTGACCGTGGACTTGATCCCGGTCCGTGATCGCGGCCTGGCGGCTGCATTGGTAACCGGGCTGGCCTATTTTGCCGCGGCGGTAGTTTTCAGCTCCTGGCAGATCGAGAGTTACGCCAGGCAGTTCCTGCTCCCGATGGCGGCCGGCAGCCTGGTGATGGCCGGCCTGGCTTTCCTGCCCCTGGGCTGGGTGCGCCAGCTGGCGGAACAGCACCGCCACCCCGCCTTCGGGCGCGGCCGTTATATCAAGCTTAGCCCGGATGGGAAGCCTCAGGTCCAGCGCCGGCTGCTGGTGCTGATCGGCCTGATGTTTGGGATCTTCTTCGTCGACAGCCTGGGTTTCCTGCGCCTGGCGGATACCCCGGTGTTCTTCGCCGCCAGCTGGCAGTCGCCCGACCTGCAGGTGCGGCTGTTCATCGGCCTGACCCACGTGATCGCGGCCCTGGTAGCCGGCGTGTTGTACAGCGCCCTGGAAGAGCGCGGCCTGTTCCTGTGGATCTTCGGCCTGTTCGCCCTGGTCCATCTGATGTACACCTTCGACCTGCGCCTGCCGGGGCCGGCCGGCCAATCGCTGACGGAGCCGATGCTGTACGCCACGGCCGTCAGCCTGTACACGGTGATCAATTTCGCCATCTGGGCGGATATCTCCACGCCCGAGACCATCAGCCGCAACGCAGCCCTGGGGGTGGCGTTTTCGGGCTTTACCGCCACTTTTCTGAGCACCGCCCTGGCCCTGCAGTTCCGTCTGGCCGGCCTGCCGCTGGAGCTGCACCTGCGGATCGTCGATGCGATCGCCATGCTGCTGTTCATCCTGACCCTGATCCTGAGCCTGTGGCCCGGCTGGGGCGGCAAGCAGCCCCCCTCCGGACAGGATGCCGGCAGCCCGAACTCATCACCGTAAAGGATAACCTGAGGTTTACCCGGATGACCCGACCCAATCTGCGAACGACACCCATCCTTTTGATCCTGGCGACCGGCCTGATCTTCCTGACGGCTTGCAGCGCCCAGCCGGTGATGACCGGCACCCTGATCAACGGGGGCAGCTATACGGTCGGGCCGGGCGAAGTCCAGAGCCGGGCGGTGCTGCTGGCCGGCGGCGAGCTGGTTGTGGCAGCCGGCGGCGAGCTGGACGGCCCGCTGGTGCTGGTCGAAGGCTCAGCCCGCCTGGACGGGCGCCTGCGCGGCGACCTGATTATGCTGGGCGGCGAACTCGAACTCGGCCCCCAGGCGGAGATCCTGGGCGACCTGCGCCACGGCGGCGGCCGGCTGCAGCGCGACCCGGGCGCCCGGGTGGCGGGCAGCTTCAGCGAAGGGATGCAGATCCCCGAGCTGCTCTCTTCCCAGGCTTTGCCCAATATCCGCCCGCCCTCGGTCGGGGAACGGCTGCTGCGGCCCGTGCTGCTGGTACTGATCGCCTGGCTGGTGTTGCGCTGGCAACCGGGGGCCTTCAGCCGCATGGCCCGGGCTGCCGGGCGGCACTGGCTGGTGTGCCTGTCCCTGGGCGTGCTCTCGGGCGTGGCCGGCCTGGCCCTGCTGGTGCTGATGGCCTTTACCATAATCCTGATCCCGGTCAGTCTGTTTGGGCTGGTATTGCTGGGAGCGGCGCTGGTGGCAGGCTGGTTCGCCTTCGGCGTGCTGCTGGGGGATGGGCTGGCACGATTAGCGGGCGGGCGGATCAAACCCCTGGCGGCCCGGCTGGTCGGGGTTTACCTGGTCCTGGCGGCGCTCCAATTCCTGCCCGACCTGCCCGCCCTGGGTGGGACCCTGGCCCTGCTGGTGACCGCAACCGGACTTGGGGCGGTGCTGCTGACCCGGGCCGGCAGCCGCGATTTTGTGCCCGCCAGCTACGCCCACTCCGCCGACCCGCTGCTGCCCATCGAACCGGACGAAGGGGCGTAGACGGATTCTTGGCTCTCCAGGAAACTCTGTGGGAGAGTCCCAGATTTGGGGTACCACCACAGGAATTCCTAATGAACGGGATTTTGGCAAGTCACCTTACGACGATTTTCGAATAGGTCTCTCTTCCCCGCTCAAGGTGTTCCATGGCAAGAGATTTGGTCGGTTATCTGATCCTGTTCCTGGCTGTGCTGGCGGTCCTGGCCACAGCAGGGATCTTTATCAACCGGGACAAGCAGCCCGATCAGCAACTGCATATCTTGCTGGGCGGCCTGTTGGGCCTGATGATTCTGTTGATGGCTTTGTTGTTCATTCTGTGGCGGTGAAGCTGTGAATGTCGACCGCTCCGCCAGCACTAGGTACAGCAAACAGATCGGTGGACAGCCAACCAGGCCTCGCCGGAAAGGAAGGTCAGCCGATGATTCTCATCCTGTTGGTCACGTTTTATGCAGTCGCTTCGGGCCTGTTCAGCGGCTGGCGGATGCTGGTCCGCAACCGCCGGGCGACGCCGGAAGATCGGGTTGGGGCTTTACCCCGGGAACCGTTGGGCCGGATGGCAGACGAGCCGGGGCGCGAGACCAACCTCGGGATCGATTTGAGCTGGCAGACCCCGCCTTCACCGGCCTGGCGGGTCGACCCGCTGATCTTTACCGGGCTGAGCCTGCACGGCGCCGGCGTGCTGGTTTTGGGCCTGCTGGAGTTGTGGGTCACGCTGGTCGTTTGGGGTCAGAAGGGCAACTGGTTCGTGCGTGGCCGGGATGCCCTGGCCCTGTTTCTGATGCTGTCGCTGCTGATCCTGAGCTGGGATTTTATCGGTCATATACTGGCCCAACCGTTGCTGGGACTGCTGAAAGTGCCGGCTAATTTTGCGGTCGGTCCGCTTGGATTGTTTTACGGGGCGACCCTGCAGCCCTGGGGGAAGTTCAGCCATTTCAGCCGGGACGTCGTCCACCACGAGATCTACCTGCATTCCGCCCACTGTCCCGGGCTGGTCACCTACAGCCTGTGTCCACCCGAGCGGGCCGTTTACGAGCAGTTGGTCAAGCTCATGCCGGCCTACCTGCCATCCCAGCCGCCGGTCGGGCGCCCGGGAGCCTGGGGAAATACTTCTTCGGGTTGCTGCTGCTGACGGTGATCCCGTTCGTGCTGGTGGGGTTGTGGCTGGCCGGACAGCCGAATGTGCCCAATGCGCTCTATTTCGGCCTGGCCGCCTTCGCCAGCACCCGCCTGGGAGGTAAAGTGATCCGGAAGTATACCTGAATGAAGGCATCTTGTATGAAGGCATCCTGAGTGGAGGGCAGCGCTTTTTGCTGCCCGTAATCGAAGGTTGACCACGTTGGCACGTGTTATTCGACTTGCAACCACCCTTCGATTACGTTCGGCAGGCAAACTACGCCTGCCTCTCTCCACTCAGGGTGCCTGATCGCGGGGTATCTTACTGCAGGCATCCTGAGTGGAGGCGCCGGTGCTCTTTCCGGCGACGTAATCGTGCTCTTTACGATCAATCGAAGGATGACCGGGTTGGGCAGTGTTTACTCGCATTGAAACCACCCTTCGATTACGTTCGGCAGGCAAACTGCGCCTGCCTCTCTCCACTCAGGGTGCCTGATCGCGGGGTATCTTACTGCAGGCATCCTGAGTGGAGACGCCGGTGCTCTTTACGGCGACGTAATCGAAGGATGACCGGGTTTCCAAAACTATTCTCTTTTGGGGAAGTACTATGTCACCAAATCCAGTAACCTACTACGTTTACATTCTCCGCTGCGCCGATCAATCCTACTACACCGGAATGACCGTTGATCTGCCGTACCGGATTGCCCAGCACAACCAGGGCAGCGATCCAACCGCCTATACTTATAACCGCAGGCCGGTCGAACTGCTCTGGTCGCAAGGATTTGGATCTCATGATGAGGCGTTTACTGCCGAGCGACAAATCAAGGGCTGGACCCGAAAGAAAAAAGAAGCGTTGATCCAGGGGGATTTTGAAAGCCTGCATGAGATCGTCCTGGCAGAGACAAAGCGAAAAGATCAACAAAAATAAGAAGTGAAGACCGCCCTTCGATTACAGTCGACCTGGCGATGTGTGCTCCGTACGCAGGCATCCTGAGTGGAGTGAAACCCGGCGATCTGTGCCGGATTGAGCGTAATCGAAGGATGACCGGGTTGGGGCAGCGTTTTCCTGCATTGAAACCACCCTTCGATTGCGATCGGCAGGCAAACTGCGCCTGCCTCTCTCCACTCAAGGTGCCTGATCGTGGGGTATCTTACTGCAGGCATCCTGAGTGGAGACGCCGGTGCTCTTTCCGGCGACGTAATCGTGCTCTTTACGATCAATCGAAGGATGAACGGGTTTGTAATTGTTCACCTGCGATGCAATTATCCCGCGCCGAGAAGGTTAATACCTCTAATCTTCGCAAAATTCGGCTAACTTTTATTCTTTATGGGTGTTATAACCCGAGAGTAGTTCGACGATGTCACATTAATAAAAGGTTACCCAAATTTGGATGTGAATGGCGGGCGACCGCCCGCCACTCACATCCAAATTTGGGTGATTTCTTCGAATATGACATTGTTAAGGTAGTTCGACCCCAGCTTCTCCCAGGCCGGAAAAACCAGGATAGCCCACTTATGCCAAAATCGAGCCATTCACCCCAGCCAGGTCTCGACGGACTGCGCACCCCGCCCAGCCCGGAGGGCCAGGCCCGCGCGCTGGTCCGCGACCCGCTCAACTTTTTCCTGACCCTGACCCGCCAGTACGGCGACGTGGTCCGCTACCGGCCGGGCCCCGACCCGGCGATCCTGGTCAACCACCCCGATTACATCCGCCACATCCTGGTGGATAACAACCGCAACTACACCAAGGACACCTACATCAACCAGAAATTCAAGGACCAGGTCGGCGACGGCCTGCTGACCAGCGAGGGCGCGGTCTGGCGCCAGCAACGCCGCCTGATGCAGCCGGCCTTCCATCACACCCGCCTGGAAAGGCTCGATCAGCCGATCGTGGACCTGGTCACAGCCCGGCTGGAGCGCTGGCAGGCGGCCGCGGCGAAGGGCGAACCAGTCGATATCGCCAGCGAGATGGGCGGCCTGACCCTGTCGATCACCACGCGGCTGCTGTTCGGGATCGACCTGGGCGAGCAGGTCGACGAAGTCGGCCGGGCCGTCAATATGGGCGGCGACCTGCTCGAGCGGCCCAACCACCCCCGCTTCCGCAACGGCATCCAGATCATCCAGGGGATCGTCGAGCGCATCATCCGCGAGCGGCGGGCCAGCTTCGTGGATACCGGCGATCTGCTCTCGATCCTGATCAGCAGCCGCGACGAGCAGACCGGGGCCAGCCTGGACGACCGCCAGCTGCGCGATCAGGTGTTGACCCTGCTGCTGGCCGGCTACGAGACCACCGCCAGCGCCCTGACCTGGACCTGGTTCCTGCTCTCGCACAACCCGGCTGCCTTCCAGCGCATGCGGGCCGAGGCTCTGCAAGTCCTGGGCGGGCGCCGGCCCACCTACGCCGACCTGGAAGCCCTGACTTTCGCCCGCAACGTGTTCCAGGAGGGCATCCGCCTGTATCCCCCGGCCTGGATCCTGGGCCGGCGGGCGCTGGCGGACGACGCCGTGGGCGGTTTCCGCATCCCGGCTGGCACGATTGTGGCCATCAGCCCCTACACCGTCCACCGCCACCTCGATTTTTGGGACAGCCCCGAACAGTTCGACCCCGACCGCTTCCTGACCGAGCGGTTTAATGGCCTCCACCGCTATGCTTACATCCCCTTCGGCGGCGGGCCGCGGCTGTGCATCGGCAACAGCCTGGCCTTCCTGGAGGCTCAGATCATCCTGGCGATGATCGCCCGGTCGTTCTACCCGCGGCTGCTGCCCGGCCTGAGCGTCCGGCCCCAGCCGATCTTCATCCTGCGGCCTGACCGCAATATGCTGATGGAAGCTGACCGCGCCGTAAGCACCCAATCGTTCACCCCCACTCGTCAGGTTCGAGAGGAAAAGGCAAAATCAGGCGTCAGCGTGGGCGAATGCCCACGCTGACGCCTGATTTTGCCAGAAATTTTGGATAGTCTCCCATAAGGAACAATAATCAGGATATAATCTGTCTTATTCAACCAATTTATGGAAGGAGTTTGCAGTGATACTCGTACGGATGGTGTTCCAGGCCCAGCCCGGCCAGGCCGGTGAGATGGCCAAACTGATAGCGGATAATTTCGATCTGGTCAAGAAAATGACCGGAGAAGATGTCAAGGTCCGGGTCCTGACGGACCTGAGCGGGCCATTCGACACGGTCGTGGAGGAGATCGTGGTGGACAGCCTGGCTGCCTGGGAAGAGAACCGGGCCAGGATGTTCTCCAGCCCGGAATTCACCGAGGCGTTCGCTGACCTGCGGGTTTCGTACGTGTCCGGTCGGACTGAGTACTATACGATCGAAGCCGAATCCTGATTGGAATTTCATCACAAATAAAGCAGGGCGACCGGCAAGCGCTGGTCGCCCTGCTTTATTTAATCAATTCGTTTATCCGGCCGTCCGGCTGAGGGCGGCGTAGAACTCGCCCAGAAAACTGCTGGGGCGGGTCGCCAGCAGCTCGGTTTGGATGAAACCCTGCCGGCGGGCCATTTTCTCCCAGCTCGGATAAGAGAACGGGTGCGGCACCCACAGATTGCCGCGGTCCACATTGTATTCCACCACAATCAGGCGGCCGCCCGGCTTGAGCAGGCGCTGGATCTGCCGCAAGGCGGGCGTTTTGTCGCGCAGAAAATGCAAAGCGTTGGCCGCCACCACGCCGTCCAGGGCTGGCAGATCCAGCGGGCGGGTGAAATCGGCCTGCAAGGTGGTCAGCTGCACCTGCTGGAAGCGGGCCTGCAGCCGCTCCGCCTGGCGCGCCAGGGCCCGGCCGTTCTTGTCGACCGAATAGATCCTCCCGCCGGGGCCGAGGCAGTCCGCCAGGGCCAGGGTGAAAGCGCCGTCGCCGGAGCCGAGATCGGCCCAGATGCCACCGGGCTCGGGAATTCCGGACTTGATCAAAGCGACGTGATCGTGATGATCCATACGGTAGAAATCTCTCCGGCTTCAGGCCGGCTGGACGAGGTCCAGTTCGAGCGAACGCGCCTCCGCCAGGCGGGCCAGCAGCTCCAGCAGCCGGGCGAGTTCCCTGGAATTCCCGGGGCCCAGCACGATGTGGCCGTCGGCCGTGTAGCCAAACAGGCCGACCTGCTCCACGATAGCCTGGATTTCTTCCGGGCCAGCCCCCTGGTCAAACCAGCGCCGGAAGAGCCCGTTCCAGGCCGCAATCCGGGCCTGCCAGTCCTCGGGGACCGCCGGCAGGCCGTAGAGCACGTTCGGATTGCTGGCCAGTCCAGACTTGCCTGGACTGGCGGCCATCCCGAACCCGATCACTTTTTCCAGCCAGTCCCGCTCGGGGCGGCCCAGCAGGTGCATGACGAAATTGTTCTCCATCAGATTCAGCTCTTCGGTCGATTCGAAATCGCTGGAGAGCAGGAACGGCAGGCTGAAATCCTGGCTGACGCTTTGTAGAAAGACCTGCGGCTCGCCGATCTGCCACTGCTCGCGGTCGACGTACTGGCTGACTGCCAGCACCGGGTAAGCCTCAAAGGCCAGGGCGATCACATCCTTGAGCAGGTCGTCCACGTTGACCCACAGGAAAGATGGATCGGTGACTTCCACCAGGGTGAACCCTTCTTCGGCGCGCACCCGGATGGTCCAGGTGCGCTGGACCCGGTGAGAAGAGATCCAATCGGTTAACGGATGCATGTGAACCGCCTTTTTTCGTGACAGGGTCAGCACTTTTGTATTTTACCAACAGTCTTCCTGGAAAGAGTTACGATGGGAATGATTGGCGAACTGGATATGCCTGATGAGCGAACGCTCATCAGGCATATCCAGTTCGCCCTTAAACCTCATCTCCCCAGGCGCCGCCCTGGGGAGATTTTGGAGGAGGAGGAAACATACGGTTCGAAACCGTTGGTATTTTGTTATCTCACAATCGAGGAATTCCCCCAATTTCAGGTGTGAGCGCTGGACGACTATCCAGCGCTCACACCTGAAATTGGGTATCTTTATCCGTTCTGGCCCTGTGCTTGCAGATACTGCTGGTAAGCCTTCCAGCCCGGGCACCAGGTGGTGTGCCAGCGCCACAGCCGGGCCATGAAGGATTTCGGCTGGGCTTCAGCCTTTTTTCGCATCGGGCAATTTTCACAACTCGGAACCTGCTTGTTTTCCATGGCTGCATTCTCCTGTTTTGATCCTTACGATCTCAGTATACTGGATTCAATATTGGAGGACATCCTGCCTTTGGACGGTTTCCCTCCTGGCCAGGTGGACAGTTTCCGCCAGCGAGTCCGGGAATTGGGAAAAACAAAAGATCACGCCCCAACCAACCTGTTGCATCTTTCATACCGGAAAAAGCCCAGCCCATCGCCGAGATGAGCCGGGGGCTCAACAGCCTCCTTGACTTTCCGGTTACCGGAGGGTATATACTAAATTAAGACTTTTTAGATTTTATTTCACCAAATCACTTTCCTGTGGAGGCAGGTTTATGCTTCGAATCGGTGAATTTTCCCAATTGAGCCAGGTTACGATCAAAACACTCCATCACTATGACGAGATCGGTTTGTTCAAACCAGCCCACACCGACCCTAACAATGGGTACCGATACTACATGCTTGAGCAGTTGCCCCGGATTTACTCCATCATCGCTCTGAAAGAATTAGGCCTTTCTTTGGAACAAATCGGCCTGATTTTGGTGGACGAGTTATCGATCGACCAGATGCGCGCCTTACTGCAGACGAAAAAGGTTGAGATCCAGACGCAGATTGAAGCCGAGCAGCAGCATATGGCGTTGATCGAAAATCGTCTGCTGATGCTTGAATCAGAATTCGCATGCGCCTCAAATCGATGTGGTCCTTAAAGAAATTGAGCCTCAGCGGGTGCTCTCCATGCGGGTCAGCCAACAGCAATCATTCCAAAAAGTGGCGAATGAACTGCAACACACCATCCATAGCGGAGCGATTGACTATTCAGGCAGCTACATGGACGTGCTCTACGGGGGCGAGATAAATCTAGATGTCCCCCTGGATCCGGACAATTTTCACCACGAAGTTTTATTGTCGGTTGGGGAGCGACAACCCGGTAATTTTGAACTGGCAACTGCCGGTACGCTTTTTTTGCGCGAAGAGCCGGGTCTTGATTGCGCCGCAACGATGATGATCCACGGGCTCGATCGCAGCGCGAGATTGGTTTTGATCATGCACTTACAGCGCTGGGCAGTCAACCAGGGGTTCAGGCTTCCGGGCGTGCTGCGTCTGCTCCATCATCGCGGGCCTTTGGAAACTTTGGATCGTTCCGATTGGATTACCGAAATACAAATGGAAGTGAAAAATGAAGAAGCTCCTGAATTGGGGTAAAGGCTGTTTGATCGTTGGTTTCGTCCTGCTGTTGGGTGGGATTGTTTTCGTGGCGGTCGCCAGCCAGATCCGGTGGGCGCGTGATTATGAACACTATGATATCCAGGTAGCTTCGGTTGAAATTCCAACAGACGCAGCCTCGGTCGCATACGGCCAACATCTTGCCACGACCCATTATTGTGGCGTCTGCCATACTGGCAACCTGAGTGGTGGCTATCTGATCAACCAGCCTGCCATGGCTGTCATCCCGGCGCCAAACCTGACCCCTGGTCTGGGCGGTGTCGGGGCGACCAACAGCGATGAAGATTGGGTACGGGCCATCCGTCACGGCGTAGGGCACGATGGCCGGGCCCTGGTTGGTATGCCCGCCCAAATCTGGTACAACCTGAATGATAAAGACTTAGGTGCTTTGATTGCGTATTTGAAGACGCTTCCGCCGGTCGATCATGAATTGCCCCATCGAACGATCGGCCCGATGGGCCGTCTCCTGCTGGTACTCGGCCAATTCCCCAAAAGTGAAGCGGCCCTCATCGATCACAACGCGCCTCGCCCTGCCGCGGTTGAACCCGCGATCAGCGCAGCCTATGGCCAATACCTGGCGGAGTCAGCTTGCAGCGCCTGCCACGGCGCACAGCTCAGCGGCGGCAGTATTCGCGGTCAAGGTAAGGATTTGGAATTAGCCCCCAACCTCACCCCGGGCGGAGAGCTGGCTGGCTGGTCCGAGGCAGATTTCATCCATACATTGCGAATGGGGAAAAAGCCGGATGGACAAGCCTTGTCGAGCTCGATGCCCTGGTATTATGTCGGCCAAATGACAGACCAGGAATTGAAAGCCGTCTGGTTGTATCTGCACTCTCTACCGGCTTTGGAACAAAACACGGCCCGCACAGACAAAAACTGATGTCCCGACCGGTGCATTCGAATTGTGTAGCTGTGTTGTTCTGTTTGCGCGGCGTATAACGCCCAAACAGAACACCACAATTTATTAGCCCGTCAAGCGCGGTTTTATGCCTGAGGGTTGCGCTGCTTGAGCAGCCAGTCGATCCACACCGGGGCCGTGAACAGCAGCACCGCCAGCAAGAAACCGAATTCGCTACCAGCCCAGGCCAGCAATCCATCCAGGCTGAATCGCGCCAGGCTGCTGATCTCCCAGGCGTTGACCGCGAAGGAAATCAGCAGGCTGAACCCGGCCACCGTCAGGATGACCAGCGGGGCCGCCAGCCAGCCGCGCCCCAGGTGAGTCAGGGCCACCGACAGCACTCCCAACACGAAACCGGCCGCCATCAGCAGCAGGACTTCCACCGGCATGTCTTCGATGCGGCTGAGAGCCAGGGACCAGACGAACATGGGGGCGATCGGCAGGGCTGCCAGCACGGCCGTGAGGCGGTCACGCCGGGCCAGGAATGTCAGGGCCAGCAGGGCGGCCGCCAGCCAGAGCAGACCTGCCGCCCAGGCCAGCCCGCCCTGCGGGAACCAGTGCACCAGCAGCTCCAGGACGAACAGCATGGCGAAGCCGATCCAGCTGCCCGACCAGCGCGGGATCCGGCGCACCAGGCCCAGCAGCAAGCCGAAGCCCAACAGCAGGCCGTAGATCAGGCTCAAGCGCAGCCACAGGTCGCCGGCCAGGCCGAAACCGGCCGCCAAAGCCGGCAGCGAGTCCCGCAGTGCGAACAGCAGGTGCGGATAACCCGCCAGCAAATAAATCAGCCAATCTGCCAGACGAAAGCGCACAACCATCCCCGGACTGTCCTCCTCTTCGTTGTTCTTTCGCTAAGTGGTTCTCTCGCCAAAATCATAGGACAGGCCGAAAAAGCTGTGGGGGCGCACGCCCCCACGCACACCTTTTTCGGCATTCTTCTTCGTCGACTGTAGAAAATAACTTAAACGCCGGTGGTCACTTTCCGTTTGACCCAATCCCAGAAGATCCCCAGCCAGGCGGGCCAGCTGAAGATGGCCGCCGCGATCAGGTATCCGATTAAGGCGCCGACCACCTGGCCCGCGGCGCTGCTTTCCTGCGCGGCTTCGAGCACCTGGGAGACGTAGGCTACCGGCAGCCCACCGGCCAGGGTGGCGATCACCACCGTCCAGAAAACCTGGCGGCCCCACATGAAACCCTCGAACAGGGCGCTGGCCCCGGCCAGCACCAGCCCGCCGAACAGGGTCGCCAGCAAAGCCGGGAGCAGATGGGCGCCGGAGGTCAGGGCGGATTCGAGCGCCGTACTCCAGATGAACATCGGCGCGATCGGCAGGGCGGCCAGCACGGAGCGCATCCGGTCGCCGCGCCCCAGGTAGATCAATGCGGCGGAATACAGCACCAGCCACAGAATGCCGCCAAATGTGCCGGAGGGCGACCCAAGGAAGGTGCCCAGGACGGCTTCCAGCAGGAGCAGCAAGCTGTAGCCCGCCCAGGGGCCCACCCAACGCGGCGGGTTGCGGAAATTCGGCCGCAAACCGGCCTGCAGCCCGTACAGGATAGCCCCGGCGAACAGCAGGTTGGCCAACAGATCCCAAAACTGGGCGCCACCCAACCAGCCCACCAGCCCAACCAACAGCAGCCGCAGAGTGTACAGCAGGTGCGGCAAGCCGGTCAGGGCCGCCTGCTTGCGGTCGATGAAGGCGAAGAAAAGTTGGATCCGGTTGCGGCGGGCCATAGCAGCAATTGTACCAGCGCAGGGGGCTTCGGAGCGCCAAAGGTCAAGCAGATAGGGCAATAATTCCCAATCTATGACCTCAGAATGTTATACTCATATTAAAGAAATCAAACAGGATTGACCCATATGACCGATCAAAAGACTATCCTGATTGCCGGAGCGACCGGAAACGTTGGGGGAGGCGCGGCGGTCGCACTGGCAAAACGCGGCGCCAGAGTTGTGTTGCTCGGGCGTAAGCGCGAGCGTTTGGAAGCCAGGGCGGATTCTATCCGTCAAGTTTTATCTGACGCCCGGATCGAGTATCAGGATGAGGATATCGTCACACTTCCAATCGACTTCAGTGATATGGAGTCTGTGAGGTTCGCAGCCAAAGAGGCTTTGAGCCGTTTTCCGCGGATCCATGGACTGATCCTGTCTGCGGTTGCATTAGTCCAACATGGTCCAAATATCCTGCCCAGTGGTCATGAGTTGATGTTTGCCACGAACGTGATGGGACCGTTCTTGTTCACCCAGCTTTTGGTCGAACGGATGGAGCAATCTGAGGGGTTGGTCCTGCATGTCATTAATACGTCCAGGAGAGAGATCGACTGGGATGATCTTGAAAGCATCCGGAATCACAAGACTACCGTTGCTTACGAAAGAACCAAAGTGTATCACCGGTTGATCGCTGGCGAATTGGCTCGACGCTATGCCGGAAGGATCTCATCAGTAGCATTCAATCCTACCTTCATCATCGATCAAACAGACCCCGAGTTGGACAAAAGATGGCCATCCGGATTCCTGGGCCTGTTCTGGAAGACCTTGACGATCCTCTTTGCAAAGCCGCCTGAGGTGGCCGGCGAGCCAATTGCAGACTTGATGCTGTCCCATCAAGATCGTGATGCAATCAATGGAGCGTTGTTCAAGCTGGACAAACGCGTCCAAAAACCTGACAGGGCGATGAATGATGAGGTATCTGGAAAAAGATTGTGGGACGAGTTGGTTCTACTGACAGGACGAACGACAGTTTGATAGATTTGGTGTTCGAGTTGTGTGGCCTCAGCCGCACAACTCGAACACCATAAAATTCATTTCGCAAACCTTCCTGGGGGACTCCGGCCGGATTGGCCCACCTCCGGCGGGCATAAAGCCGTCAGTTCAGGCAGCTCCAATCGATTGGCGCAGCCGAATTTGTGCAGGATATGGCGGGCATGGCTGCGAACCGTGTTGGCAGAGATGGTCAACCGTTCGGCAATCTCGCCATTGGAGTAACCCTGAGCGATCAGGCAGGCGACCTCCCGCTGGCGGTCGGTCAGGCTATGCCAGATGACCTCCACCGGGTCAGGTTGGCGCCGGTTGGTCAATGCGGATTGCAGCAAATCGGCCAGCAGCGCTTCCAAGGGCTGCCCGGTGATCCGGGCGCGCCGGAAAAGCAGGCTGGCGAGGTTGAGCGGCAGCAGCACCTCCGAGCGGGTTTCCCGCCCCAGGCGCGGCAGAATGATCCAGATCCGGCTGCTCAACCAGGATTGGAGCCAACGGCCCAGACCAAGCCGGATCCAAAGTCCAAAGCGAGCCAGCCAGTTACCCGCCGGTTGGACCGGCCGCTCACTCCTGGCGATCTTCGGAGTGTCCCCGTTTGGCATAATTTTCGATCCTTTCGCAGGCCGGCTCCAACGCCAGCCGCCCATCCACCTGCCGGACGGTATACAGCCGGCCGGCCGACAGGTCGTAAAGCTGGGTGCCCGGGTTAAAGCTGCCCAGGCGCAGGCCCCAGACCACTTCCAGCACGCTGAGTTCCAGGCCGGTCACCAGCGGGTAAGGCCCCGGGTCGAAGCGCAGCACGAAATCCAGCTCTCCCATGCCGTCCTGCCTGCCTCCGAAGGAAGGATGCGTGCAAGCTATACCGACAATAAATGGCAGCCGGCGAACCGTGTTCATTGCGCCTAACCTCCTGAGTCCGGCGGGCGAGTCACAAAGACCACCTGCACCATCCGGCCCCAGATGCCGATCAACATGCGCTCCAACCTGCGGCGCATGCGGTCTTCCAGCCAGGCCAGGTCGGCTTCCCGGCATCCGACCGTGAGCAAGCCGCTGTCAGGGTCGTAGCGCACCAGGACAAGGTCGGCCAGGTAGCGTTTGTAAGTGACGAGATCGAGATCGCGCTGCATCAGCCGCAAAGCCTCCCGCCAGCGTTCGGCCTGGAGCGGATCGAGGCCAGGCGCGCCACCGTCCGGCGGGACCTGTTCCCGTCCCGGCCTGGATGGGCCAGAACCGCCAGGTTGTGTCCCGGAGGGTGCCGGCCGGACGGCCAAAGGCGAGGGCTGGTCTGGATCCTGCCAGTACTGGTCGTCCCATCCCCGGCTCAGGTCCTGCCCGGGCAGCCCGACCTGCTCCAGGAAGTCGGCCGGCAGGTAGCGGCGCGGGTGCTCCCAATACACCCGATCCGGATCGCGGCCCTGATGATAAGCGCTGTAAGCAACCCGGGCGGGCTTGCGCAGCTGGTCGCGATTGTGATAGGTTTCGGCAATGACCGCCAGCAAGCGCTCCGGTTCCCGGTAACGGGCCGGCGATCCGACCAGCCTTTCCCCGAACAGCAGGTCGGTGTGGGCCAGGATGCGGGCGACCAGCTCGGAACCGGGGTCCGTTTTCCGGCCAGCCGGGGGCCGTGCAGTGGAGGCCGGCCGGTAAGAGAGTTTAGAAGAAGAATTTTCTTTAAACCCTTAAACAGAAATCTCTTCTTCTTTAACTTCTTTAAGACTTAAACGCTCTGACTTAGAAAGAATGCGGCCAGGGGAGGTCGTTTTTTGGCCCCCCTGGTCCGGATTTCCGGCCCCGGCCGGGCCTGGGTGTAAATTTTTTTCTGCCGGTTTGGCGAGCGAACGGACCAGGCCTCGGCCCCGGTCGGTCAGAGACCAGGCCTGGAATTTGCGATCGTAGCGGGCCAGCTGGTGGTTCCTCAGACGGCGCAGGCCGGCTTTGATCGTCGTTTTGCCGTAGCCGCATAACTCGACCAGGGTGCTCGAATGGACCGGCCCGGCGACGATCGCCATGGCCAGCAGGCAGGACGTGGCCGCCCCGCGCAGGTCGACCCACAGGGCAATGAGCTCTTCAGTCGTGAAAGCCTGGTCAGGCTGGGTGGAGGGGTTTACCGCCGGGTCGGTTGGGAGAAAGGCGCTCATATTTACTCCTATACGCAATATATAGAACATATGTTTTAGCTTTTGCTGTCATTATACAGACTGCGCCCGGTTCGCGCAACTTTTTCAGGCCAGTTTTCGACCAAATCCCCCCCAAGATCATCCCGACTCCCGAGCCGAAAGACCATGATTAACCCGTTTTATCACCCCATTTTCGGCCTCGTAAGAAACTGTACGGATTGGAACTGTCATTGCGAGCCGATCTTCGGCGAAGCATTCTCCATAACCCATCCCATCGCAATAAGGAGATGGATTGCTTGGCCGTAAAGATCACGGCACGGCAAAGAACGCCCTCTTCGTAACGACAGTTGCCTCGGGAAAGCAGGGCGCCGCGGCGCTGGTCCGGAAGAAAGTGTATAATTTGAGCTCCAAATCCCCAGCCGAGGAGAGAGCCGCATGCCGAAACAAAGCCTCAATCCACCCCAATTATTCAACTCCCTGCAGTATGGGTTTTCCCAGGTCGTGGCCGCCCAGGGCAGGACGATCGTTCACCTCTCCGGCCAGGTCGGTTGGGACGCCGACCAGCAGATCGTTGGGCCCGGCGACCTGGCTGCCCAGACCAGGCAGGCGCTGCGCAACATCGAGATCGGCTTGCAAGCTGCCGGCGGAGGCCTGCAAGACGTGGTTTCGATGCGGATCTATATTCTGGTGAACGAGCTCGCACACAGCGCCGCCATCCGGGAAGCCCTGCTGGATTTCTTCCCGTCCGACCCGCCCGCCACCACCTGGATCGGCGTCCAGGCCCTGGCCGACCCCGAGTTCCTGATCGAGATCGAGCCAGTGGCCGTCCTGACCGGTTAGGCAAAAATCAGGTCTCGCAGGGGCAAATTGCCCCTGCGAGACCTGATTTTTGCATCTAACTCCCGCCCCCTGGGGGCGGGCCGGGGTGGTGTGAGCCAACCACGGTTCACTGCAGTTGTACCCGCTCGCCACACCCATGTTTTTCGCCAATATTTCAAACGCTGGATTGAGCTGGTAAGAATAATTGTGGAAACTCTCAATATTGTTGGCCGCCTGCATCCCCCATTTCACCCCAATTCCGGTAAAATGAGCTCGATTCAATCCGCCGGTCAGCATTTGTTTATTGACAGGAGAACCCGTGGACGATCTCCCCCACCCCCAGGCCAAAACCGAAATGGATTCCGTGATCTCACAGCTGGAATCCGTGACTCGCCAGCAGGCCGAAATCACCAGTCATTTACGCTCGATATCCGGCAGCCTGCGCAATATCTCAGCCGTTACAACCTTCATCCTGATCGCAGCCGTATTGGGTTTAGTCATCCTGGCCGCCAGCCTCGGGCTGTTCTAGATCGGAGGTGACGCGATGGGCGCGGCGCATACCTGTTCTGAATGCGGGGCCAGCCTGACCGGATTTGCGACCTGCCAGGATGATTTTCACGAGCTGCTCTTCTGGGAGAACCAGTACCCCGGCTACGGCGCCTTTCATCACCTGTTGGTGCTGGGTTATCACCTGCAGCATCCCGGCCTGTACTCGCCCGCCGGATTGGCTTATGGGCTAACCTTGCTGGTAGACTTCCTGGAAAACGACCTGTCGCCGGAAGAGGCCCGCCGGCGCAGCCGGGATCAGGTGAGCTCGGCCCGCCGCGCCTGGAAAGTCACCCGCCGGCCCGGCGTCCAGGGCGGTTATCGCCGTCCGGTCGCCTGGCGGACGCGGATTGGGGATATCACCCGGGCCGGACCGCGGGACTACCCGGCCAACGTCCAGACCTGGGCGGCCAGCATCCTGGAGGATCTGCGCGCCTCCGGCAATTTGCCCCCGCTTCCCGGAGACATAAAAGGTTAAACCAAGTAATGAATAAGCGAAGATTTTGGCGCCTGGTGATCGGTCTGCTGGTTGGCCTATCTCTGGTCACGCTGGCTGGCAGCCTCCAGGCCGGAACGGCTGGAGCAGAACAGGCGGAACAGGCCGCTTTCAACGGGTCAATTTTTCTGCCGCTGATCCTGCGGCCGGCCGGCTGCATCCAGACCTTCCCCGTGATCGCGTCCGACAACCTGGACTACGAACTTCAGGCCGTAGCGCTGATCAACCAGGAGCGCTCCAGCCGCGGCATTGCGCCCCTGGCGATCGCCAGCGAGCTGACCCAATCCGCCCGCCTGCAAAGCCGCTACCTGGCCGACCAGGATTATTGGGGCCACACCTGGCCGGACGGCACCACCCCCTGGGACCGGATCCACTGGGCCTGCTATGATTACGCCACGGCGGCTGAAAACATCGCCGCCGGTTATCCGACCCCGGCGGCGGTCGTCAATGGCTGGATGAACAGCGATGGCCATCGGGCCGCCATCCTGAATGAAGCTTTTACGGAAATCGGGTTGGGCTACGCGGTCAATTCCGCCAGTAGTTTTGGGGTGTACTGGACGGCGAATTTCGGGGACCGCTGATTGGCTAGACGAGCTCGCATTGATTGAGGCTATCCAAATTCAGAGCTGGGGGGCAGGCGGACGCCCGCCACCCAGCTCTGAATTTAGTAAAATTTTTTCCATGACTGAAATCGGCGACCATCTTTCGATCCGCGACGTGGAGCGCTTTCTGCAGTTCCAGCCGGCCCCTTTGCGGGACCTGGCGATCGAGCTGCGCGAGCTGGTGCTGACCACGGTCCCGCAGGCAGCCGAGGCTTTGCGCTGGAAAGGGCTGGTTTATTTCCGGCCCGAGCTGGGCGGCCCGGTGCGCGGCTCGCTATGCCAGATCAGCCTGCACCAGGACCACGTCCGGTTGGGGTTCATCCACGGGGCGTTTTTATCCGACCCGCAGGGATTGCTACAAAATGAAGGCCGCCAGGCCAAGCGCTTTATCCCCCTGTGGCCGGGTGAGCCAGTCGATTGGGATGCGTTACGGGCATTGGTCCAGGCCGCAGGCGTATTCGATCCGCTAGCCGGCCTGTGAGCTGGCCGGCCGATCCAGGCCGCGCCGCAGTAAGCCGATCAGCCCTGGCAAAAACATCAGGCCGCCCCAAATCAACAGGATGTAAGCCCATCCCAGCAGATTAATCGTTCCCAGATTTGCCGGCCCGCCGTACCAGTCCCCCATCAAGACGTTCCGCAACAGCAATAAGAGCATGGCCGCTTCCAGGCTGGCGACTTTCTTCCAGGTCGACCGGCTGCGCAGGTACAGGGCTGCACCGGCTGCCAGCAGCAGAGTGTCGAAGACCAGGCCGTAAACCGCCTGGGAGCCAAAATCGCTGTCGGTAAAAACGATCGACATCAGCGGCATCAGGTAGGCGTAGATGCCCAATGACAGGCGGGTCCAATCGCGCCAGATGCTGCGGAAGAGACGGAAGAAGGGGACCAGGGAGCGGCTGACCAGCATGCCCACCACCAGGCCGGTCAGGAAAGGCAGCCAACCCTGAAAGCCGTAGCGCTGCCCATAGATCGTAACGTTGCTGTAGTAGGACCCGAAATACAGGCCCATGCCCAGGTAAGGCAGCGACCAGCGCGGGAAACCGGACAACCAGCCCAGGGCCAGCAGCAGGCTCAGGGCGCCATACGCGATCAGGGGCGCGGTCCCCACCAGGCCGGCCGGCCAGCCCGCCAGGCCGCCCAGCTCGTGCACAGCCTGGACCAAATAAGCGCACCCGAACAGCAGGAACGGCACGATCCCAAGCAACACCCCGCCCCAGCTGGTGGGCGGGTCCAGGACGGGGCGGCCGGTAATCCCGAGAAGTTTGCTCGCGCAGCGGAGGCAGAACGTCAAAATTTTCAGTCGAATAGTCAGCGTCCATCGGGTATTTTCCTGGTAGAATCTGGTTATATGTCGCTAACCGACATATAGAGTGTACCGGAAAAACCGGCCGGTGTCAACCATCCCCGCAGCTAATTCAAGCAGACCTCTCCTGGTCCAAGGTAATACGGCAATGCCAGGGCCCAATCCAATGCGAGCTGGGTCTCCCAGCAAACCAGGCCTCCCTACAGCAGACCCACCTCCCCAAACTCGGGGAATCCACCCCAGTAGACTCCCCAGCCCAGGTAAAGCACGCAGGCCAGGCAGCAGGCTACCAGGAAGAAAGCCAGCACGGGCCGCTGGCCCAGCTTGCGGATCCCCCGCAGCAGGCCAAAGCCCACCACGATCACGGCGAAAGGCAGTCCCAGCCAGACGGTCTGGCCCTCGACCGTGATGGCGAACAGGATGAATCCGTACAGCAAACCAGAAAGGGCGACCGGCCAGACGGCCGTCCGCTCGCCACCCGGCTGGCGCCATTCGCGGGCGATCAGCACAGCCGCCAGCCCCAGGATGCCGAGGTGCCAGAGGATATGACCTAACCCTTCATCAAAAAAATAGGTCAGCCGGTAGAGGTCATTGCCCTCCAGGGGGATCAAACCCAGGCCGGCCTGGGCCTCCATCAGGTTGTCGAGAGCATTGGCCGCCAGGTGGATGCCCTGGCCCAGCACCCACAACGCCGCCAGGGCGACGAATGCCAGCTCCGCGCCCAGGCCGGGCGCTTCCCGGCCGGCCAGCCTGAACAATATCCAGTAGACCGGCAGCAGGGCCAGCGGGGTCAGCAGGTCGAGAGCGTCCTGGACGTTCATCAAGGGGTAGACCGGCAGCGGTGTCCTGAAGAAGATCAGCAGGTTCAGGAATACCAGCGAGAGCAGGCTGAAGATTGGGATCCAGAGCGACAGGCGTTTCATATCCATCACCAGTTGATCAAATGCTGCCCGAACCGGTCGGCGGCAATCGAGAGTTTCACAGGTTTCACCTCTGGCATTGAATTGAGGTTATGGCTTGATTTTGGCAGGTTCTAACTGCCAATACAAGCAATTCAACTGCCAAAAACTGCCATATTTTGACTTTCCGGGGGAGAAGGACTCCAGGCAGGGCCGAGGCTTTACAGCTTAACAACCAAGCGCCGGCAGAGAGACATTTCTACCGGCGCTCGAGCGTTCTTACGGACGTCCCCTCGATGATACAGTTCCCCTAGCCGCGCATTTCTTCCAGCCGCCGCTGCAGGTAACCTCGCTCGGCGGGGTTACCGCACAGCGCCAGGGCGCGGCGGTAGGCTTCGGCGGCGGCCTCAGGCCGACCCAGCCGGCGCAGCAGGTCGGCTCGGGCGGCGTGATAGGGATAAAAACCGTCCGCCTGGGGCCCCAGGCGCGCCAGCATGCGCAGACCCATCTCCGGGCCCTCGGGCGGGCCGGCCGCCATGGCCACGGCCACCGCCCGGTTGACTTCCACCACCATGGAAGGGGTCATGCGCGCCAGGGCGTCGTATAGCGCCGCGATCTGGCGCCAATCGGTCAGCTCTGGTGCCGGGGCCTGGGCGTGCAGGGCGCTGATGGCGGCCTGCACCTGGTATGGGCCCGGGGCTCGCAGGGCCAGGGCTTCGTCCAGTACGGCGATCCCGGCCCGGATCTTAGCCTGGTCCCAGCGGGAGCGGTCCTGCTCGTCCAGTAAAACCAGCTCGCCGGCCGGGTTGAGCCGGGTTTCCCGGCGGGCGTCGTGCAGCAGCATCAGCGCCAGCAGGCCGCGGGTCTCGGCGCTGTCCGGCATCAGGGCTGCCAGGACTCGTCCCAGCCGAATGGCCTCATCGCACAGCTCCTTGCGGATCGGCCGGTCCCCGCCGGTGGCGCTGTAGCCTTCATTAAAGATCAGGTAGATGACCGCCAGCAGGGCGTCGAGGCGCTCCGGCAGCAGCTCGATCGGTGGCACCCGGTAAGGGATCCCGGCGGTGCGGATTTTGGCCCGCGCCCGGGCCAGCCTCTGGGCCATGGTCGCTTCCGGCACCAGGAAGGCCCGGGCGATCTCGGGCGTCTTCAGGCCGCCCAGGGTGTGCAGCGTCAGGGCAACCTGGGCTTCCAGCGCCAGGGAGGGATGGCAGCAGGTGAACATCAATTTGAGACGGTCGTCTGGGAACTGGGCTTCTTCCATCCCGGGATCTTCCTGTGTAAGGGGGGGAGCGAGTTCGGGCAGGCTGCGCTCGAGCGTCGCCGCCCGCCGGATGCGGTCAATGGCCCGACGTTTGGCGACCGTTGTCAGCCAGGCGCCGGGATTTTTGGGCAGGCCGTCACTCCCCCAGCTTTCCAGGGCCGCGACCACAGCATCCTGTAAGGAATCTTCGGCCAGGTCGAAATCCCCGAAGCGGCTGATTAACGCCGCCAGGACCCGCCCGTGCTCCTCGCGAAAGATCTGGTCGAACTGGTCCGCTGAGTTCATTTGATTTATCCGTTTTAGCAACGCAGCGCCCTTCTTTCGAGCAAACTGTCTTTGCGAGGAACGCGTTCTTTGCCCAAACCGTCACGGTCGGTGATCACGATTGACACTATTTCAGACTAACATGGATCGAGATTGCCACGGCCAGCAAACTGTGCCGGTTTACTCATGACAGTATCGTAGATTGACCTTTCCCCTACCCACCCCCGACCGGCCAAGATCGCCGGTCTGTCAGCGGCACCCCCGCCCTATGCCCCAATCGCAACGGGCGCCAGGGCGGGGGTGCCGCTAAGCCACGCTGGTTTTGGGCCAGCAATGAACCTGGGCTTATTCGGCAGCGAAGCTGCAGGCGTTTCTGCGATGCCGATGCGGTTTGCTTGGATCAATCCTTCCGACACAGGAGCGATGGAAGACTCCAAGATCTGCAAAGCTTACCAGGTGTCGACGACACAATTTATGTTCTTGAACAAATGCATCGAAGAATCGCCTTCTTGCCATCGAAGTATGCATCGTGCGGAACGACTTCTAGCGCGGGCTCTATGGGTTTAGCGGCGTCCCATCCCTGGTCCCGGTGGCGATGGGATGAGGGAGGGGACGTCGCTGATGGCCGGATTGCGCTGTTTGCAATCCGGCCGGGGGTGGGAGCAGAGCGCCGAGATAAAGGACTCCTTGCTACCTGAAATCTCCTGGATGAGTAGATGCGGCTGAGGTCATCTACTCATCCGATGACGTTGGTGACATATTCGAATCTCGCAAGGACAACTCGTGGCAGTTTCTTTAGCGATTGGATGGACTACACATTCGTCAATCCCTGGAACCACAAGGGCCGGATCTCCATCGAGCCGTAGTGGACGGTGGGGACTTTCTTGGCCCATTCAATCGCCTCGTCCAGGTCCTGGCATTCCACCAGGATATAGCCGCCGAGCTGTTCGTGCGTCTCGGCAAACGGGCCGTCGGTGATCAGGGTTTTACCCTCCCGGATCCGGACGGTGGTCGCATTGGCGACCGGGGCCAGGCCGCTGTTCGAGATCAGCACCCCGGCCGCGGTCATATCCTGCACAAGCCCGGTCCAGGCCTGGTTAGCAGCCAGAAACTCTTCTTTGGAGTAGTTTGAGATGATCGATTCATCCGCGTACATCAGCAGCAAGTATTTCAAAGTTTATCTCCCAGGGCTTGCGCCAGTTTCGTTCACGTGCGATGTTTATTGATGGTTGGCTTGTTTTCACAACGCTGCGGTGCGCTTCTTTCTCGAGGAAACTGTCATTGCGAGTAACTCCACGGTGCTGGCGCACATTTCAATCGGAATGGAACCTGGCAGTGCCAGAAATCAGGCATCCTGAGTGGAGAGAGGCAGGCGCACTTTGCCTGCCGAACGTAATCGAAGGATGACCGGGTTGTGCAGAGAAACCACCCTTCGATTACAGCCTACGGAGCAAAGAACGCTCCTCCGGCTTCCACGGTCGTAAAGAACACAACTCAGGGCGCCTGACCGCAGGGTGCTGCGCTAAACAGAGTGACAGTTCCTTAGGAGTTCCTCCACAGCGCCGCGGCACCCTTCATTCCCGAGGAAACTGTCGTTGCGAGGAGGGCGTTCTTTGCCCGACGTGGCAATCTACCTAACCATAGCGAACGCCAAGGACATCCAGCTTTTCGCCGCGGATAGATTGCTTCGCCATAGTTCGGCTCGCAATGACAATCGCAACATGGAATGTTTCTTAAGAGTGCCTTGCAAGTGAGCCCCGATCAAGCCTCACTGACTGCTTGCTTGACGAGGGCCAGGATCTTTTTCTCGGTAACATCGGTCAGCTTCGTGAGGGCGTAGGCGGCCGGCCACATGTCGCCATCGTCGAGGTTGGCCGCGTCGCTGAAGCCGAAGGTCGAATAGCGCGACTTGAACTTCTGGGCGCTCTGGTAGAAGCAGATCACCTTGCCATCCCTGGCGTAGGCGGGCATGCCGTACCAGGTCTTGGGCTCGAGAACCGGCACGTTGGTTGTGATCAACGCGTGGATGCGGGTCGCCATCGAGCGATCCGGCTCATCCATCTCGGCGATCTTCGCGAGCAGATCGTTTAACGCTTCCTCCCGACTGGCCTGCGCCTTTAACTCTTTGGCGCGCTCCTTCATTGCGGCTTTTTCCTCGGCCGTAAAACCATTGTTTTTCTTTGGGCTCATCGTAACCTCCTGCGGAATACCTTTATTCATGAGAAACTCCTTTCTCTATCAGACGGTACGGCTCGTATGTGCCGTTCTATAAAGACGTCGAACGAGGAGGAGCCAAAATGACAGAAACCCGGGATTTTAATCTGATTCTCATCTTTGCAATTCACGGAGTGGTTTTTTGGCTATTTCGCGCCGCCGACTTGGCCACCGCCGTATATGGCTGCATTCTTATTTTCGAGGATCATGGTTTTTCCCTCCTGATGGTGACTAATTATGACCTATTTTAGCATGTTTGTTCGTATCTACCTTGAGAAATCTCCCAAATTTTGATGTGTGTGGCGGGTGGCTGCCCGCCACACACATCAAAATTTGGGTATCCTTTGTATTTTTTTTGGGGAGGCAGTTACGATGGGGCTTTCAGGAATTCCGTGTCTCTCCCTGGCCAACTGACCGGGGGAAAATCAGGCCGCCTGGCCATCCTGATCCTGCCATATCGACGGATACGTCCCGAGCGGGTTTCGGGTATCCTTCTATTGAATAGTTTATTCGTAACTACTTTAACAATGCCGCATTCGAAGAAATCTCTTCTTTATTATTGTGACATTGTCAAACCACTCATTCAAACACCGATTGGGAGACCTGGCATGCAAAAGACAACCACCATCGAAGCTGCACGTCCAACACCAACCCGACCCATGACCGGGAAGACCCTGGCTGCCTTCCTGGCGATCACCTTCGGGCTCACCTGGGGCCTGGCCGCCCTGTTCCTGCTGTTCCCGGAGCCGTTCACGGCCCTGTTCGGCGAGCCCGGCCTGAGCAATCCGCTGGTCATCCTGGCGATCTATTCGCCCGGCATCGCCGGAGTGCTGCTGGTCTGGCGGCATTACGGCCTGGGCGGGTTGGGCCGCTTCTTCCGGCGCCTGGGCATGGTGCGCATGCCGGCGGGCTGGTGGCTGTTCATCCTGGCGGGCATCCCGGCGGTGGTTTACAGCGGAGCCCTGCTCAAAGGCAGCCTGAGCGACCCGTTCCCGTTCAGCCCCTGGTCCCAGGCGCTGCCGGCCCTGGCGTTCGCCCTGGTGCTCGGCCCGATCGAAGAGTTCGGCTGGCGCGGCGTGGCCCTGCCGCTGCTGCAGCGCCGCCTGGCGCCGGTGTGGGCCGGGCTGGTGCTGGGCCTGGTCTGGGCCCTGTGGCACGTGCCCACCTTCCTGATGAGCGGGATGCCGCAAAGCTCGTGGGACGTGGTCCCGTACTTCCTGGGCATTATCGCCATCTCGGTCATCCTGACGCCCCTGTTCAACGCCGCCCGCGGCAGCCTGCTGATCGCGGTGCTGTACCACTTCCAGATGATGAACCCGATCTTCCCGGATGCCCAGCCGTACGATAACTTCCTTTTCATCGGGCTGGCGGTCGTGATCGTGATCCTTAACCGCGCCAGGATGTTCCAGCGCGGGGCCGGCGTCACCGAAGTGCTGGCGCCGGAGCCGGAAGGAAAGCGCTGAGATGGGCTCGAACGGTTGGCTCCCGATTTTGAAATGGACTGCCTATATCCTGGCGGTCGTGATCTTAAGTCTGGGCCTGATCGCCGGTTTCAGCCTGCTCTCCAGCTCGTCCGCCGTCCAGAACGCGCTGACGCCTTTCCAGGCGATCGGCGGTGGGGCGATCGTCAACCTGATTACACCCTACCTGCGCAGCCTGTTGAGCAGCCTGGGGGTGATGACCCTGGTCATCTCGCTGGCGCTCAGCCTGGTGCTGTTCGCCGTGGGGCGCCTGCTCGGGCGCAACGCCGGGCTGGAAGCCCGCCTGGCGCGCCTGGAAGCGGTCGTGCTGGCAGGGAGTCCGACGCCAGCCGACTGATCCCCAAAGCCTGACCTGATGTTACGAAAAAAGAGGCCGGCAGCCTTTATAGACTGCCGGCCTGATCATGAACCCACACTGGTGCTCCAGCCGGCGTTCACTTTACGCTGTTTGCCTGCATAACAACCGGTAAAAACAGCTCCGTCCCCAACTGGCGCCAAAAACCGCCGTGTAAAACAAAGGTCCCTTTGCTGAGGGTCCCGGCTTCCGCCTGCCCGATCGTGCCGCGCAGCGCGAAAGTGCCACCTGAACTGGCCCCGCCACCACCATCGACGGTAAACTGGCGCACCTCAAACCCACCTCCGGTTTGCGCCAGGGCCAACCCGGCGACCAGAACCAGCAGGGCTGTCAGGATCATGCTCGTCAATACCAACCGGGGTGTTCGATCGAACTTCATGTTTTCCTCCTATCGCTGCATTATTTGGTTGTAAGAATAAAGTGGATATCAAAGATAAAATATATCATATATATGAAGTTTATTTCGAATCAAATCCCTAAATCTCTGAGAGATCCTGTGGAAAGTTCTTAGATTTTATTTGGGGGGCAGCACCACAGGAATTCCTGATGGGACAGCATGGACAAAGTCCAACCGCAAGCATGAAAATCTGCCCTGTTTCCAAGACAGCCAAATTCCTGGCAAATCCCCCGAATATCAAACTGCGGGCGCACACAGTGCCCGCGCGCCCGGTCTGAACTAAACAAAGAGTATCTACTCAGGCTTGAGCATGAAATATAGGCGAAATGGGTGTGCGTGGGAGCGTACGCTCCCACGCACACCCATTTCGCCACAAATCCCAGGCGCTGGCTGAGTAGTTACAACAAAGATTTATTGCTTTAAATGGATTGGGTTTCTGGCCCGCAGAAGCGGATTTAAGGTGAACAAATTACTGGTCGGATGCCTGAATCCGACTGGTGTGGATAGATCGCTTTCGACCGGTCTGGTAGTAAACTCACTCCCCCGGGAACACGTCATCGATCACGTGCCGCAGGGTGGCCAGGTCCAGGTCTTTCTTATCCAGGAAGGCCACCGCCCCGGACTGCAGCCCCAGGCGATGGAACTCCCGGTCCGGATAGGCGCTGATCAGGATCACCCGGCTCTGGGGCCGGATGGCCTTGATCCGCCGGGCGCAGGTGATCCCATTCTCGTCCCCCAGGACCACGTCGATCAAGGCCAGCTGGATCTCCACGCCCTTGGCCAGCTGGACGGCTTCCTTGATCGTCCCGGACTCGTACAGGGTCGCGCCGGGGCATAACCTGCCGATCATGCGCTGGAGCTGCTTGCGGTAGCGGGCGTTGTCGTCCACTACCAGGATCGCAGCACAGCCCGCCTGTCCGGGCAAAGCCATTTCAGCTGCCTGAGCGGCTGCCTGGCCGGGCGTGCCCAGCACCTGGGGATAGCGATTGGCGTAATTGACCGCCTCCAGGCGGCTCTGCACGTCAAGCTGGCGATACAGCCGGGTGAGGTGGTTCTCGACGGTTTTGACGCTCAGGCCGGTCTCCTGGGCAATGGACTGGTTGTCCAGGCCCTGTTTCAGCAATCCCAACAGGTCGCGCTGCCGGTTGGTCAGGATGGGCAGGGCCACTGCCGGCCCGCTCGGGTTGACCAGTTTGCCGATCAAGGAACCGGAAATCCAGCGCTCGCCGGCCAGCACCCGCTCGACTGCCAGCTTCAGATCGTTGAGCGGCTGGTCTTTGAGATGGTATCCATTGACCCCCGCCCCCAACAGGCCCTGGACGTAGATATCATCGTCGTGGGCGCTGACCACCAGGATCTTCAGCTCGGGATAGCGGGTGTGGATGGCCCGGATGGCGCTGATGGGCTCGAAGTCGGGCATACTCACATCGATCAGCAGGAAATCAACCTGGCCCTGCTCCAGGGCCGCAAAGACCTCCGGCCCGCTGCCGACCTCTTGAATGACATGCAATCCGGGGAGCTCTTCGATCATCTGGCGCATCCCGGAGCGCACGATGGCATGGTCGTCTGCAACGATGACTCGTTTTGCACTCATAGAGGTTAATATACCACTTTCTCTGCAAATTTCCCTCGGTGCTTCGCACCTGGGACGGAAAAGTAATGACACCCGCTCTGCCGAGCATAAGGCCTGTTCCCCTTTTAAAATGCTGTATAATCAGCCCAATTCAGGCGGGTGTTACCAGATTCCTCGCCATCACTTCCACTCTCCATATGAAACCTTTGCTGCGCGTGCTCAACCTCTCCAAGTCGTTCGGGACCCTGCCGGTCATCCAGCGGGTCAGTTTTGAAGTCCAGCCGGGCGAAGTGGTCGGCCTGACCGGCAGCGTCGGCTCGGGCAAATCCGTGCTGCTGATGCTGCTGGCCGGGCTGTACGAAGCGGACGGCGGTGAAATCTACTTCAACGCTAAGCGCCTGAGCTGGCCCTTCACGGCCAAATCCCTGGGGATCGGGGTAATCTCCCAGAAGCCGACCCTGGCGGACCAGTTCGACGTGGTCAGCAATATCTTTCTGGGGAATGAGATCGGCTGGCCGAAGGGCCTGAGCGGCTTGAAAATCCTCGACCGGCATCGGATGGTCGCACAGGCCAACCAGCTGCTGGCCGAACTGGGGGTCCAGGTCAACTCGGTCCACGAGAAAGTCTCGAACCTGTCCGGCGAGCAGCGCCAGATGCTGGCGATCGCCCGGGTGCTGACCTTCCCAGCCCGCCTGGTGATCATCGACGAGCCGACAGTCATGCTGACCTACACCTACCAGCAAAAGCTGCTCAGCCTGATCCAGCGCTGGCGCGAGGCGGGTGTGGCCGTGCTGTTCAGCAGCAACGAGCTCGACCACCTGTTCACCAGCACGGATCGGATCATCATCCTGGACCAGGGGCGGATCACCGCCGACCTGCGCACCGACGAGACCAGCAAGGAAGCCGTGGTCCGCTATCTGCTGGGCACTGAAAATCCTCAAAAACCGGTTACCTCGATCTGGGATTTCGACAGCTACAGCCGTTTTCGGGAACGGGCCGAGAAGATGCGCAACAACCAGCTGCTGCTGGGCAAAGACCCGGCCGCGGAGGGCGCTTTGAGCCGCCAGCTGACCGAGCAAATGGCCGAACAGGTCCAGGCCCTGGACCAGGCCAACCTGGCCCTGCTGGAGGCCCACCGGCGGCTGCTGGCCGACCGGGAGGAGGATCGCAAGCACCTGGCCCGCGAGCTGCACGACCAGGTGATCCAGGATCTGCTCAGCATCAACTACGAGCTGGAGAGCATGGAATCGGACCAGATGGCCAGCCAGGCGCTGGCCAACAACCTGGAAGACGTGCGCCAGGATATCCGCGAGCTGGTGGATAACCTGCGCCGGATCTGCGGCAACCTGCGCCCTCCGACCATCGATAGCCTCGGCCTGGGGGCTGCGATCCAATCCCACGCCCGGGACTGGTCGCAGCGCACCGGGATCGAGGTGGATATCCAGATCGACACAAACCTGGGCCGGCTGCCCGAGGCGGCCGAGCTTTCGATCTTCCGGATCCTGCAGGAAGGGCTCAACAACGTCTGGCGTCACGCCCAGGCCTCACGGGTTGAAATCAGGCTGCAGCACACTTCGCCGCGCGCCCTGATGATCTCCCTGTTGGACGACGGCCTGGGCATCAACGATGAAATCGACCTGGCAGAACTGACGACCACCGGGCATTACGGCCTGATGGGCATCAGCGAGCGGGTGGCCCTGCTGGAGGGGCGCTTTCGCCTGCAGCGTTTGCTGGAGGGAGGCTCGCTGCTGGAGGTCGAAATCCCCCATCCCAGGGTAGACTCTCCTTACGAATTGAACGATTGACCCTCCCGATTAGCGAAAGATCCACAAATATTAAAGCTACCCCAATTTTGATGTGTGTGGAGGGCAGCTGCCCTCCACACACATCAAAATTGGGGAGATTTCTTCGAATGTGACCTAATCGGTTGCTTAACAATAGGGGGGAATCCCCCAAGCCAAACAGGGGGCGATCGCGTGACAGGCGCTCTCAAATTTGCTATAGTTAATGGATAGGACAAGGATGCGCTTGTCCCTGGCTGCTGACACGTCCATCCGTCGGGATCGTTGTCCGCCGAATGGTTCCACACAACCTGAGCAGCACGTATTTCCAATCTATCGAACAACCGGTGGAAGAAAAGTCTCAAGACTGCTTCGACAAGCTACCCAGCCTCACTAACCCGGTCTTCCGGCAGCGCATCATCGCTGCTGGCGACCAGCGATCCTGCCTACAACTTCGGAGCATAAAAGGAGGTGGCTCGGCAAACCTTATCCAGGCTTCCAGTTTACTCAGATTTTCCGAATCGAGATAGAACAAAACTATTTGGAGGAGAGATCATGTTCAAGAAAAGCAAGCTGTTCATTTTAATGAACCTGTTATTTGCATTTGCGATGCTGCTGGCGGCCTGTGCGCCGGCCGCCACGCCCGAGGCGACAACCGCCCCGGCCGCGACCGAAGCGCCGGCTGTCACAGAAGCGCCGCCGGCAGGGGAAACCCTGGCCGTTGGCATCGTGCTGCCCACCAAGAACGAACCGCGCTGGATCCAGGACGAGACCCGCTTCAACGACGCCCTGACCAAAGCCGGTTACAACGTTGAGATCCTGTTCAGCGACGGCGATTCCGCCAAGGAAAAGACCAACGTTGAATCGCTGATCACCAAGGGCGTAAAGGTCCTGATCATCACCCCGCAGGATGGCGCCGCCGCAGCCGCCGCCGCCGATGAAGCCGCCGCCGCCGGGGTCAAGGTCATCTCCTACGACCGCCTGATCCTCGACACCGAATCGGTCGACTACTACGTCACCTTCGACAGCATCGCCGTGGGCGAGGCCCAGGGCCAGTACCTGGTCGACAAAGCCTCCGGCACCGGCAACCCGCTCTACCTGTACGCCGGGGCGGCCTCCGACAACAACGCCTTCCTGTTCTTCGAAGGCGCCTGGAACATTCTGCAGCCCAAGATCGCCGACGGCACCTTCGTGATCAAGAACTCCAGCGAGGCTGTGGCCCTGCAGGACAAGGCTGAATTGACCCGCGACGAAATGGGCGCCATCATCGGCCAGGTCACCACCAACTGGGACTTCAACGTCGCCAAGAACCTGGCGGAAGCCAACCTGACCGCCACCACCGCCGCCGACAAGGGCAATGTGTTCATCCTGGCCCCCAATGACGGCACCGCCCGCTCGATCGCCGATACCTTCGCGGCCGACAAGGACGTCACCAGCTACGTGATCACCGGCCAGGACGCTGAAGAAGCCTCCGTCCAGTACATCATCGACGGCAAGCAGTCCATGACCGTCCTCAAGGACGTCCGCACCCTGGTGGCCGACGCCATCAGCGCCGCGGTGGCCTTCCTGGACGGCAACGTCCCGCCCGAGACCACCACCTACAACAACGGCGTCAAGGACGTCCCCGCCAAGCCATCCGAGGTCATCACGGTCGACCAGTCCAACGTCAAGGAAGCCATCATCAACTCCGGCTACTGGCCCGCCAGCGACTTCACCGGCCTGGACACCTTAGGCGCTCCGGCTCCGGCAGTGTCTGGTTCGGTCGGGATCGTGCTGCCCACCAAGAACGAACCGCGCTGGATCCAGGACGAGACCCGCTTCAACGACGCCCTGACCAAAGCCGGTTACCAGGTTGAGATCCTGTTCAGCGACGGCGATTCCGCCAAGGAAAAGACCAACGTCGAATCGCTGATCACCAAGGGCATCCAGGTGCTGATCATTTGCCCGCAGGATGGCGCCGCAGCAGCCGCCGCAGCCGATGAAGCCGCCGCCGCCGGGGTCAAGGTTGTCTCCTACGACCGCCTGATCCTCAACACCGAATCGGTCGACTACTACGTCACCTTCGACAGCATCGCCGTGGGCGAGGCCCAGGGCCAGTACCTGGTTGACAAAGCCTCCGGCACCGGCAACCCGCTCTACCTGTACGCCGGGGCGGCCTCCGATAACAACGCCTTCCTGTTCTTCGAAGGCGCCTGGAACGTGCTGCAGCCCAAGATCGCCGACGGCACCTTCGTGATCAAGAACTCCAGCGAAGCCGTAGGCCTGCAGGACAAGCCTGACCTGACCCGCGAAGAAATGGGCGCCATCATCGGCCAGATCACCACCAACTGGGACTTCAACGTCGCCAAGAACCTGGCGGAAGCCAACCTGACCGCCACCACCGCCGCCGACAAGGGCAATGTGTTCATCCTGGCCCCCAATGACGGCACCGCCCGCTCGATCGCCGATACTTTCGCGGCCGACAAGGACGTCACCAGCTACGTGATCACCGGCCAGGACGCTGAAGAAGCTTCCGTCCAGTACATCATCGACGGCAAGCAGTCCATGACCGTCCTCAAGGACGTCCGCACCCTGGTGGCCGACGCCATCAGCGCCGCGGTGGCCTTCCTGGACGGCAACGTCCCGCCCGAAACCACCACCTACAATAACGGCGTCAAGGACGTCCCCGCCAAGCCGTCCGAGGTTATCACGGTTGATAAAGATAACGTCGTTTCGGCCATTATCAACTCCGGCTACTGGCCTGCCAGCGACTTCACCGGCCTGCCATAAGCCTTCCAACCTTTTGATCCATAACCGGTGTGATCGGGGGGATATCCCCCCGATCACACCGTGCTGCACGAAAATGATGTCAATATATAGGTTTGGTGTTCGATTGGTGCGGCCTTAGCTGCACCAATCGAACACCAAACCAACAAACCTGAAGACAGCTTCCCTCTTAACGAATCTCGCAGTGACCAAAACGGTCAAGTAAGGAGCAGGCTATGGAACCTGAAGCCGGACCAGTACCCGTTGTGGAAATGAAAAACATCATTAAAAATTTTGGCGCTGTCCAGGCGCTGAAGGGCGTCAATCTGACCTTGCGCCACAATGAAGTCCTGGGGCTGCTGGGCGACAACGCCGCCGGAAAATCGACCCTGATGAAAGTTCTCAGCGGGGCCTACATCCCGGATGATGGCGAGATCCTGATCGAGGGGCAAAAAGCCCACTTCAGCAACCCGATGGACGCCCGCCGCCAGGGGATCGAGATGGTCTACCAGGACTATGCGCTCGCCAACAACCTGGATGTGGCTGCCAACGTCTTCATGGGTCGCGAGGTCGTGCGCTATAAGATCGGGCCGATCGGGGTGATGGACCACCATTATATGGAGGAGGAGGCCAAAAACCTGCTCAGCCGGCTCAGGATCGAGATCTCTTCGGTCCGCTTGAAAGTGGAGCGCCTGTCCGGCGGGCAGCGCCAGTCGGTCGCCATCGCCCGCTCAACCGCTTTCAACGCCAAAGTGATCATCATGGACGAGCCCACCGCTGCCTTGAGTGTGGCGGCGATTGACAAGGTGCTCGACCTGATCCGCGAGCTCAAGGCTCAGGGCGCTTCGATCATCATCATCAGCCACCGCCTGGAAGATGTCTACGCGGTCAGCGACCGCATGATCGTGCTGCGCCAGGGCCGCAAAGTCTGCGACACCCCGGTTGGGGAGGATATTCACGAGTTTCGCGAGCGGGTGGTGGCCTATATGATCGGCGCCCGCGACGATTTCGCCAGCACCAGAGTCCGCTGAGAGGCACGAGGAGAATCGAGATGACCTTCCTTCAAGACGCCCAAAAGTTAATCCGTGAAAATATCCGTGAATATGGGATGTTCATCGCCCTGTTCGTGATCATGATCTATTTCGCGATCCGAACGGACGGTTTATTCCTTTCCTCCAGAAATATCGTCAACCTGGTCAATCAAACCGGCTATATCGCCGTGCTGGCGGTCGGGATGACCCTGGTGATCGTGATCCGCCACATCGATCTGTCGGTCGGCTATCTGTCCGGCTTCCTGGGGGCGGTCGCCGCGATCGCCATGGTTTCCTGGAAGCTGCCGGTGATCGCCGTTATCCCCCTGACCCTGTTCTTTGGCATGATCGCCGGACTGTTGACCGCATTTCTGGTGGCTAACCTGGGTATCCCGTCCTTTGTTGCCACCCTGGCGGGCTGGCTGGGCTACCGCGGCGCGCTGCAGCTGATCACCATCAGCACCGGGACCATCATTATTCCGAATAAAGCCTTTAACGCCATTGGCAACGGCTTTATCCCGGATATCCCCGGGCTGACCTTCTGGCCCGAGATCCATAAACTGACCCTGTTGCTTGGGCTTATCGCCATACTCCTGTTTTTGGCCAGCGAAATCAACTCGCGCCGGAAGATGCTGAGATCCAACTTCGATGTCCTGGCGACCGAGATGTTCGTCCTCAAACTGGTTTTCGTCTCGGCCTTGTTGGGGGTGATCGCCTGGATCCTGGCCGGCTACCAGGGCCTCTCCTGGACCGCAGTGGTGGTCATCCTGGTGGTGATGCTGTACGATTTTATTTCAAACAAGACCGTGCTCGGACGGCATATCTACGCGGTCGGCGGCAATCCTGAGGCGGCTGAATTGAGCGGTATCAGCGTCAAGGGCATCACCCACGTTGTGTTCGGCTCGATGGGCACCCTGGCGGCCCTTTCGGGCATTCTGTTCGCCTCCCGCCTGCAATCGGCCACGACGACCGCCGGGCAGTTGTTCGAATTGGATGCGATCGCGGCGGCTTTCGTCGGCGGCGTCTCGGCGGCCGGCGGCGTCGGCAAAGTGACCGGGGCCTTGATCGGCGCGTTCGTGATGACCTCCCTGACCAGCGGGATGAACCTGATGGGGATCGATCTTTCGTATCAGTTCATCGTCCGGGCCCTGGTGCTCACCGCGGCGGTCATCTTCGACGTCGCCACCCGCAAGCGGGCCAAATAAGCCAAGAATTGAGCCCAATCGGATCCTCCCTGGAAAGCCGGCGCGGCCTCACGGCCGCGCCGGCTGGGGTTAACATGGCAAACCTATCTTGCGCTCGCAAACAGATTGCTTCGCCAAAGATCGGTTCGCAATGACAACCACACTCTGTCGTTGCGAGGAGCGTTCTGTGCGACGAAGCAATCTCCATTTTCCTGGCGGCATCCATAGACTGCACACTGCCGTCGTACGTAGATTGCTTCGCCAAAGATCGGCTCGCAATGACAACCGCACTCTGTCGTTGCGAGTAATTCCACGATGCTGGCGCACATTTCAATCGGAAAGGAACCCAGCAATTCCAGGTCGCAGGCATCCTGAGTGGAGGGAGGCAGGCGCATTTTTGCCTGCCGAACGTAATCGAAGGATGACCGGGTTGGGAAGAGAAAATGTGGTGCGTGATGGGCGGCTGAGCCGCCCATCACGCACCACATACTTCCCTTTCAGGCTTTGTTGGCGGAACTGCGAGCGAATTTGTGAAAACCCTGATATCCTCCAAACGAATGATTGACAGCCGTACAAGTGTTCGGTATGATCTACATGCACATGGCACTTTTCTGTACATCCGCACCCGGTCAACTTGTTTCCCGAGAACTTGACCTGGAAACAACCCCCACAATCTAATTCACTGGCAGTACCATCCCGCCCTCATCCCAGCTTCCTGTCGAATCGTACCTGGCTTTGCTCAGCCACATTTATTGAAAAGGAGTCCCCATCATGTTCAAGCAACGCAAATGGCTTGTCGCTCTGATCGCCCTGGTCGTCATCAGCCTGGTCTTTGGCATCGGCCAGGTGATGGCCGATGGTCCCACCTCGGAACCCGACCCGGTCGTCCCCAACAACAATCCGGCCAACAGCGCCGTCGATCCGGAAGTCGTCGACGCGGTGAGCATACCGGCGGCTCCGCCCCAGGAGATCCAGCCCCAGAGTGGGCCAACCGACAGCGAAGGCAACCCGCTGGCGGAGGCGGCAGTCTCAACCAGCTATCCTGACCTGGTGGAAGAGACCGAACCCCTGGCGCCCTCGGCGACCAACGCCACCACTTATTTCAGGCGCTACGCTGGCATTGCCTTCCAACCGCGCGACAGCGACACCGGTTACGATTACTTTGGCGTCGGCTGCATCAGCTCCAAAGGGGCCGATTACTTCGTGCTCGATATGCAGCTGCCGACCGGCGCGGTGATCGATTTTGTCCGCTTCTATTATTACGACACTTCCACCGCAAATGCCAGGATGTACCTGACCTGGTATGATGGCGCCGGCGGGTATGACGACGTCATGTATGTCAATTCGTCCGGCACCTCCGGCTACGGATCGGCCGGGGCGTTCACCGATTACACCGTCGATCCCATCAATCAGGCGATCTCCCTGGTCTGGCGACCGAACACGACCGGCAGCAGCATGGCCCTGTGCGGGGCCCGCGTCCGTATCCAGGTGCCGTTTGGGATCGCCTTCCTGCCGAACATCCTCCGCGAAAGCGCACCCTGAGCCTGGGCGTAAACCCGGTGAAAATATCCTCGAAGAAATGGTTGAAGGTGGGCAAATGCCCACCTTCAACCATTTTTTCGAATATGTTATGATTGCTCCAATGGACCCTGATCCAAACCCCTCCACCCCAACCCAACCCGAACGATTATTAGCCCGCCTGGAGGCCATCGGCCAATCCCTGGCCGGCAGCGGGCGCGGCCTGGCCCTGATCGGGCTGGGCTCGGTCGGCCTGGAGCTCGAGCGCCTGGATGCCTACTCCGACCTGGACTTTTTCGCCATCGTCGAGCCGGGCAGCAAGTCGGAATACCTGGCCGATCTGGGCTGGCTGGCCGCCCCGGCCCCGATCGTCTACGCTTTCCGCAATACAGTGGACGGTTATAAATACCTGTACCAGGATGGCATTTTTTGCGAGATGGCGGTCTTCGAGCCGGACGAGCTGGCTGCGATCCATTTGCCCCGGGACGGATCGTCTGGCAGCGGGCGGACGCCGGCCCGAACCTGGCCCGGCCCCAATTGGAGCCGGCCTCCGGGCAGGAACAGCCCGTGGATTGGCTGCTGGGCGAGGCCCTGACCAACCTGTACGTCGGCCTGCAGCGCGAGCTGCGCGGCGAACGGCTGTCCGCCATGCGCTTTATCCAGGGCTACGCCCTCGACCGGCTGGTGGCGCTGGCGGGCCGGCTGGCGGCACCTGCGGACAATGGATTCCACCCGACCCCTTCACCCCCGAGCGGCGTTTCGAACGGCGTTATCCTGCGCTTGCCAGCCGGCTGCCCGATTTCGCCCAGGGTTACCAGGCCAACCGCGCCTCGGCCCGGGCGATCCTGGCTTTTCTGGATGAGCGCTTCGAGCTCAATCCGGCCATCAAGCAGGCCATCCTGGAGCTGTGCCGTGCCTGAGCGCGCCAGCCTCACCGGGCTCTACACCCCCCGTCCACTCGACCCGGACCTGGCTCGCCGCCTGGAAGCGATGCCCAAGGTCGAGCTGCACGTCCACCTGGAGGGCTCGGTCGAGCCTGCCACCATCTGGGAGCTGGCCCGCCGCAACCGGATCAAGCTGCCAGCCGACAGCCTGGCGGAGTGGCAGTCCTATTTTGAATTCCGGGATTTCACCCACTTTCTGGCGGTGTATATCACTTCCGCTGCCTGCATGCGCACCCCGCAGGATTTCGCCCTGATGACCGAACGCTTCCTGGCAAACCAGGCCCGCCTGAACGTGCGCTACACGGAAGCCTTTCTGAGCGCCTCGATCTTTGTGGGCAAGCTGCCGGCAGACGAATTGATCGACGCCCTGGCAGCCGGCGTTCAGGCCGGCGAGGCTGAAATATGGCAGCCGGGTACGCTTTATCCCCGACATCGGCCGCCACGAGCCGGAGACCGCCTGGCCGGTGCTTGAGTTCGTTCGAAAAGGCTGGCAGCGCGGCCTGTTCCTCGGGCTGGGTTTGGGCGGCCCGGAAGAAGGTTTCCCGCCCGAACTGTATGAACAGGTCTATGCGGAGGCCCGCCGGCAGGGGCTGCATGTGGTCGCCCACGCCGGTGAGACCGCCGGGCCGGCCAGCGTCTGGGGCGCGCTGGACAGCTTGCAGGCCGAGCGGATCGGCCACGGGGTGCGCTCGCTGGAGGACCCGGCATTAATGGATGCGCTGCGCGACCGCCAGGTTCCCCTGGAGGTCTCCCCGGTCAGCAATTACCGCCTGAAAGTGGTCCCGGCCGACCAGCCGCACCCAATCCGGCAGCTGGTCGATCATGGCCTGCTGGTGACGGTCAACTCGGACGACCCCAGCATGTTCGCCACCGATCTGAACCAGGAGTACCGGCTGCTGGCCCGTCAGGGTTTCTCCTGGGATGAATTGTGGCAGCTCAACCGCAACGGCCTCGAAGCCAGCTTCCTGCCGGAGCAGGAAAAAGCCGCCTACCGGGCGGAGTGGGCGGCGTTTGAAGGAGCCCAGGGCATCTTAAATCCGCTTCGATTACAGGGCGTAAAGTTCACGGCGAACGGGGCAAAGAACGCCCCATCTCTCTCCACTCAGCGCACCTCGCCTTCGAGGTCCTGAAAGGAATTTCCAATGTCGATCCAAACCCAATACCAGACTTTATTCGCCTACCACTGGCACACCAACGACCGCATCCTGGCCGGGGTGGCCCACCTGGACGAGGCCGCCTTCCGGGCCGGAACCGTGTACGGGCGCGGCTCGATCCACGCGCTGCTGTTCCACATCCTGAACACCGATCGCAGCTGGCGGCTGGCGCTGGAAAGCGGTCAGCAGGCCGAATCCCTGCCGGGCGACCAGTTCCAGGATCTGACTGCGATCCGGGCCGGTTTCGAAGCCGAACAGCAGGCCTGGCAGGTGCTGCTGGAGGCCCTCAAGCCGGACGAGATCGAAGCGGTGGCCGAGCTGACCGACCGCCGCGGCCGGACCTTCCCGGTCCCGCGCTGGCGGGTGATCCAGCATGTGATCCTGCACGGGATGCAGCATCACACCGAGCTGGCCCAGCTGCTGAGCGAGCAGGGCTATTCGCCCGGCGACCTCGATTTTATTTTCTACCGGGGATGAAGCAATCTGGTATTCTTGCCAGATCGCCTACAATAAAAGAGAATTGTGGTGTTCGTTTATTGTGCGGCTTCGCCGCACAAAAAACGAACACCACATCAACACTTTTTCGGCTGATGAATTTGGCAAGAACAGCACTGAGGAGCGCCAATGGACGCTAAAAACCTGATCGACCAAATGGCACGCAACGCCGGGCGGATCAGCCGCCTGGCAGCGGGCGTATCCGCCGCACAGGCTGTGTGGAAACCCACCCCGCAGGATTGGTCCATCCTGGAGGTGGTCAACCACCTGTACGACGAAGAGCGCCTGGATTTCCGGGTGCGGCTCGAACTGATCCTGCATCACCCCGAGCAGGAGGATTGGCCGCCGATCGACCCGCCCCGCTGGGTGGTCGAGCGGCGCTACAACCAGCGGCTGCTGGAGCCTTCGCTGGCCAATTTCCTGAAGGCCCGCCAGGCCTCCCTTGCCTGGCTGAACGGTCTGGGCCGGGTGGACTGGCGCTCCGGCGTGCCCGCGCCCTGGGGCGGCGTGTTCCACGCCGGGGATATGCTGGCGGCCTGGGCAAACCACGACACGCTGCACATGCGCCAGCTGGTGGAGTTGCAGCACGCCTGGGTCGTGCGCCTGGCAGGGCCGTACACCGGCAGCTACGCCGGTGATTGGTGAGCAGTCACCCGGTGGAAACAGATCCGGACATGAACACGGCGAGCGCCTACAGCGCCAAAGCAGAAAACTATGCGAAATATCGCTGGTCGTACGCCCCGGCGGCAGTGCAGGCCTGCTTTGCGATCAGCGGCCTCGGCCGGGAGGCGGTGCTGGCCGACCTGGGCGCCGGCACCGGCATCCTGACCCGCGAGCTGTGCCAACGGGCCGGGCAGGTATTCGCCCTGGAGCCAAATAAGCAGATGCGGGCCTTGCTGGCGCGCCAGTGCGCCGGTTTCCCCAATTGCACAGTGCTGGGGCGGCAGGCCGAAGCTACCGGGCTGCCGGATGCCAGCCTGGATATGGCAACCGCCGCCCAGGCGCTGCACTGGTTCAATCCGGACGCGACCCGGGCTGAACTCGCCCGCATCCTGAAACCCGGCGGCTGGCTGGCCATTTTCAGCAACCGCGGCACGGACGCCGGACTGGGGGCTGCCCTGGAGGCGCTCTACAGGCCTCATCCCGGCATGACCTCGCCAGTTATGCCTCCCCGGCAACCGCAAGACCCGCTCGATTTTTATTTCGGCCCGGCTTACCGGACCTTGAGCTTTCCATTCTCTTTCTCCCAGACCTGGGAGGCTTTCCTGGGGTCCCAGCTTTCGGCCTCCTTCACCCCCGATCCCGGCCAGCCGGGTTACCCCGCTTTTGAAGCAGCCGCCCGCCAGATATTCGAGCGCTTCAGCCAGGCCGGTTTGTTGACGGTTCAGGCGGAAACCAGCCTGTCGATTGGCCGGTTGGCCCGCAGGGAGAAACCCGATGAACCCTGATCTGTATCTGCACGACGGCGTCATCGCCCTGCGCCCTTACCGGCCCGAAGACGCCGAACCGATGCTGGCGGCGGTGCACGAATCTTCCGCCCAGACTTCCCCCTGGCTGCCGGCTTTATCCACCGAGATGCCCCTGGTCGAAGTGACCAGCTACATCGCCATTCAGAAACATCTGGCATCCAGCGGGGAGGCTTACAATTTCGTCATCCAGGAACATGCCAGCGGGCAAATCCTGGGCGGCGCCGGCCTGACCCAGATCAACACCCACCACCGTTTCGCCAACCTGTATTACTGGGTGCGCACCAGCCGCACCGGGGAAGGCGTCGCCAGCCGGGCCGTGCGGCTGGCAGCCCGGTTCGCCTTCGTCGAAGCCGGCCTGGCCCGGGTGGAGATCGTGGTGGCAGTCGAGAATATCCCCAGCCAGCGGGTGGCCGAAAAAGCGGGCGCCCACCGCGAAGGCGTGCTGCGTAAACGCATCGCCCTGCCCGGCGGGCTGCATGACGCCGTCATCTACTCGCTCATCCCGGATGATTTCAAAAAATAGGCAGCGAAGAATCCGGCAAAATTGGGTATGCCCGGGAACGACTGTTCCCGGGCATACCCAATTTTGCCATATATTTCCGCCCCCTGGGGGGCGAGCCGGGGTGGGGGTATTACCACTGCTTTTTCACGCCTGGAGGATTAACCATGAATAAAGTCAACCTGCACCAAAAATTCGAGCTGTTCGACGAGACCTGGCACCCCTATATCGTCGGAGAATTGAACGGGCAGCACCTCAAGCTGGTCAAGCTGCAGGGCGAGTTCGTCTGGCACCAGCACGAACTGGAAGACGAGCTCTTCCTGGTGATCTCAGGCCGGATGACGATCCAGTTCCGGGATCGGGAAGTCCGGCTGCAGGCCGGCGAGTTCCTGATCGTGCCGCGCGGGGTGGAGCACCGCCCGGTGGCAGAGGCATTGTGCGAAGTGCTGCTGCTCGAGCCGGTTGCCACCGTCAACACCGGCAGCGCCCCGGGGGATAGGACGGTTGAGCAGCCCGAATGGATCTGATCGCAATCCAAACGCGCCGAGCTGGCACACAACCTGTAAAAAATCCTAATACGCGTCATTTAACAAAATTGTAATTGGGCCGAAATTGAGGATGATTGTCACTTTTTCGTTGGTCACACTTTCGCTATAATCCTGTTATATTCATCACAATGTCGGTTTTTGGTTTGGTGTGCCCTGGCAAGGGCGCTTATTGTGACGAAAAATAGCCAATCCATAACGATCTTGAAACATAATTTTATAAACAACTGAGACTGCCCAGGACTCAAGAACAAGCTTTTTAAAAGGAAGCATCCATGGAATCTGGCCTGGTACTTCTGGCAATCACGATCGGTTACCTGTCTGGAGCGATCTCTTTCGCGCGCCTGATCACCCATTGGATCAATCCCCAGGAAGAACTCGACGATGTCTATCTGAACATAGAAGGCATCGCCGAACCCATGAAGATGCATGCCATGGGGGCCAACACGGCTTCGATGAAATACGGCCCAAAAACCGGCTGCGCCATCGGGGCATTGGACATGCTCAAAGTGTTCGTTCCGACCCTGGTGTTCCGCCTGCTCTATCCTGACCAACCCTATTTCCTGATCCTGGCCTTTGCCGGCATGATCGGCCATAACTGGCCGGTGTATTACCGCTTCAAAGGCGGTCGTGGCATATCCGCATTTTACGGCGGGCTGCTGGCCGTCGATCCGATCGGGGCGATTGCGACCTCAATGATCGGCATGGGGATTGGTATGGCGATATTCAAAGATTTTCTGGTCGCCTACCTGGCCGGCCTGTGGCTGATCATCCCCTGGTTGTGGTTCACCACCCACAACCTGTATTTCCTGGCATATGGCCTGGGGGCCAACCTGCTTTTCATCCTGGCCATGATCCCCGAAATTCGGGACATCATCCGGCTTCGCAAACAGTACGGTAAAGGCGAGCTGCGCAGCATGATGGACGGTGTCCCGATGGGCCGCTCGATGCTCAAAATAATGGACCGGATTGGGCTTTCGAAAAAGAAAGCCTGATCGGGGCGAAAAAAAATGGCAAAACAACTCCTGGTCCATCTCAATTCCCGGCGCCCACCGCCCACCATCGGCAGCAAAGCCGAGAACCTGCGCCGGCTGGCAGCCAGGGGTTTCCGGGTTCCCACAACGACGGTTTGCACCTGGGAAGCTTACGAGCGTTATCTGCAGAACGACTCATCCCTGGGCAGCGAGCTGAGCGCTGAGCTGAGCCGCATCATCAGCCCTCAGACTGCCTATGCCATCCGTTCTTCCGCCAATCTCGAAGACAGCCTGCAAAATTCCTACGCCGGCCAGTTTCAAAGTCTGCTGGATGTGCGCGGGCTGGAATCGGTCTTGCAGGCAATCGAGTCCATCTGGTCCTCGGCGGAATCCAGCTCGGTGCACACCTACCAGCAAAACCGGTCCGCCGACGGGGCTCAAATCAAGATGGCAGTCCTGATCCAGGATATGGTCCAGCCGCAGCTATCCGGGGTAGCGTTCAGCAGAAATCCGATGACTGCCACGGATGAAATTCTGGTCGAGGCGGTCCAGGGACCCGGCTCGCTTCTGGTGCAGGAAGGCGTCACCCCGCTGCGCTGGATAAACAAATGGGGCACCTGGCTGCAGCAGGCCGATACGAATGCGGTTGAGCTGGAGGTTATCGCCGAGATCGTCCGTCAAACCCGGACGATCGCCCAGGAAATGGACAGCGATGTGGACCTGGAATGGGTGTACGATGGCCAGCAGCTCTACTGGGTCCAGATGCGGGATATCACCAGCCTCACCGACCTGAACATCTATTCCAACCGGATTTCGCGCGAGATGCTGCCCGGCCAGATCAAACCACTGATCTGGTCGATCAACACCCGGTTGATCAACCAGGTGTGGGTTAAACTGTTCGATGAAGCCATCGGGCCTACCGGGATCAACCCGGACAGCCTGACCAAAGCCTTTTATTACCGGACATATTTCAATATGGGCACCTTTGGCAAGGTGTTCCAAAGCATTGGGCTGCCGCGCGAATCGCTCGAGATCATGATGGGGATCGTACCACCCGAGGTCCGCAAGCCGCGCTTCCGGCCGCCACTCAAAATGCTCTGGCAGGCCCCGCGACTGCTGGGCTTTTTGCTGGACAAGCTCCGGTTTTCAAGGCGCATCGAACAGTTCTTGCCACAGGCGCAGGCAGCTGCCCTGGCCATCCCCCATCAAAACCTGAGCGACCAGCCCCCGCAGGCCTTGCTGGCCGAGATAGACCGGATCGCCGCCCTCACCAGCCGGGTGGCTTATTTCAATATCGTCGGACCGCTGCTCAACTCGCTCTACCACAGCCTGCTGATGCGCCAGTTGAAGCGCCGGGGGATTGATTACAAGAAGCTGGATTTAATCTCCGACCTGGCCGAGATCAAGAATTATGATCCCAACCAGCACCTGGCCGCCCTGCACGCCCAATATCGGCAGCTGAGCGAGCCGTTGCGCGAGCAGGTCCGGGCCATCGGCATTCACGGCAAGCCCGTCCATCCCGAGATCGCCGCATTTCAGCATAACTGGCGGCAGTTCATGGAAAGCTTTGGGCACTTCAGCGACAGCGGCAACGACTTCTCGTCGGTGCCCTGGCGCGAGCGGCCGGAAATCATCCTGGAACTGGTCGCCCAGCACCAACCGGTTGGGCTGGAAGCAGCCGGGCGAATCCGCTTCGAACAGCTCGAAATCAAAGGCCTGCGCGGCCGGTTCCTGGACAGCCTGTACCGGCGTGCCCGCAGGTACAGCCTGTACCGCGAGCAGATCAGTTCCTTATACACCTACAGCTATGGGCTTTTCCGGCCCTATTACCTGGCGCTGGCAGGGACCCTGGTCGAACGGGGCTGCCTGGGGGGGCGCGAGGATATCTTCCTGCTGTACAGCCAGGAAGTCCAGGCCTTGCTCAGCAACCCTAATTTGGCCGGCGAACTGCGGCAGACCATTGAGCGGCGCCGGGCGGAGATGCAGACCACGGAAGACATCCCCCTGCCGGAGATCATTTACGGGGAGGAGCCCCCGCCGATTCGACCGAAAAGCAGCCAGACCCTGGTTGGCACCGCCACTTCGCGCGGTTACTACAGCGGACCGGTCAAAATCATCCGGGGATTGCACGAATTTTCCAAGCTGAAACAGGGCGACGTGCTGGTGGTGCCTTTCAGCGACGTGGGCTGGACGCCGCTGTTTGCCAAGGCCGGCGCAGTGATCGCCGACTCAGGCGGAATGCTCTCGCATAGCTCGATCATCGCCCGGGAGTACAACCTCCCGGCGGTCGTATCGGTGCCGGGTATCTTGAAATTAGTCGATGGCACCCAGGTATCGGTCGACGGATTCAAAGGTGAAATCCTGATCCATACGGATAGCGAACCCGAAACGCCAGGTGTGGATGGATGACAAGAGGAGTGGACAATGCCAGTTGTGGAAGCCAGCGGTTTACGTAAGCACTACCAGTTGGGCGATCACCAGGTCAATGCCCTGGGGGGCGTGGATTTCGTGGTTGAAAAAGGTGAATTTGTGGCCATCATGGGCCCTTCCGGCAGCGGGAAATCAACCCTGCTGCACCTGCTGGGCGGCCTGGACAAACCCTCCGATGGGCAGGTAACCCTGGCGGGCCAGCAGTTATCGCTGCTAAACGACAAGCGCGCCACCCTGGTTCGCCGCCGTAATGTCGGCTTTGTGTTTCAATTTTTCAACCTGCTGCCCACCCTGACCGCCCAGGAAAACATCGCCCTGCCGCTGATCATCGACGGTCAGAATTTGCGCAAAGTCCAGCCGCGCCTGGAAGAACTGCTCAAACTGGTCGGGATTTACGACCGCCGCAATCACAAACCCGAGCAGCTTTCCGGGGGCGAGCAGCAGCGAGTGGCCCTGGCGCGCGCCCTGGTGACCGAGCCGGCCATCGTGCTGGCCGATGAGCCGACCGGCAACCTGGATTCGAAAACCGGGACGGCGATCATGGAGCTGCTCCGGCGTTCAGCCGACGAACTCGGCCAGACGATTATCGTGGTCACGCACGACGCCCGGGCCGCGGCCTACGCCGACCGGGTGGTCTTCCTCAAGGATGGCCTGATTTCCCGCCAGCTGCAATTCGATGCGCCGGCCGGCATCTCCGACAATTTACGGGCCATCATCGAGACCATGGAACTGCTGGAGACTTAAGCCCCGCCCCACTGCCTGGCTTCGGATACCGATTATGACCCTGCTCAGACTGCTGACACTTCGCTCGATCCGCACTCGCCCGATGCGCCTGCTGTTAAGCGCTTTTGGGATCATCCTGGGGGTGGCCGGCATCCTGGCAATTGGGATCACCAACCAGACCGCCCTGGACTCGATCACGCGCCTGTTCGAGAACACCTCCGGTAAAGCCAACCTGATCGTGACTACCTCGGATGTTGATAAAGACGGTTTCAGCCAGCAGGTCGTTCAAAAAGTAAGCGGCTTCCCGGGTATCATCCAGGCCGTTCCGTCAATCCACCTCCAGACGGTCCTGGCCGAGGGGGCCGCACCCTCCGAAATCGGGCTGAGCTTCTTCGGGACCAGCCTGGGAGGCTTGAGCCTGTATGGAATCGACCCCGAACTCGACCCGGAGGTGCGCGAGTATACCCTGACCGGCGGACGTTTTCTGGAAACCGGCCGGTCTGAGGCCGAGGTTGTCCTGGTTGAAAATTATGCCGCCGATAACGAGATCGAAATCGGCGATTCGATTGAGATCGTCGGCGTCAACGAACTGGTGCGGCTGCGGGTGGTCGGACTGATCGCCCGCGAAGGCACCGGGCAGCTTAACAACGGCGCGTTTGGGGTGCTGCCATTGGAATTTGCCCAAAAGGTCTTCTACCGGGAGGGCAAGATCGACCAGATTGACCTGGTGGTGGAACCGGACCTGCGCCAAAGCGAAGACCTGGAAAGTCTCAAAACCGGGCTGCAGGCCTACCTGGGAGAAAATTACTCAGTCATCTTTCCCGCCTCCCAGGGCAAACAGATGACCCAGATGCTGGGCAATTACCAGATCGGCCTGAATTTTATGAGCGGCATGGCCATCTTTGTGGGCGCATTTTTGATCTACAACGCCTTTTCGATGACGGTCATCGAGCGCACCCGCGAGTTCGGCTTGCTGCGCACGATCGGCTTCACCCGCGCCCAGGTCACCCGCCAGGTGCTCAGCGAGGCCACTGTGCTGGGCCTGGTCAGTTCCGCCCTGGGGGTGGTGCTCGGCATCCAGCTGGCTCACGGCCTGGCCCGGTTGATGAGCGGCCTGCTGGACCAGACCCTGTCAATCGGGCAGGTGCCCGGTGACCTGATCGTGACCGGCATGGTGGTCGGCGTGATCGCGACCTTCATCGCGGCCGCCATCCCGGCCTACCAGGCCGGGCGGGTATCCCCGCTGGAAGCCCTGCGCATCCGCGCCGCCAGCCGGGAAGGCTGGTTGATCCGCCACGGCTGGTGGCTGGGGCTGCTGCTGCTGATCGTTTCGACGGTCATCCTGATCATCAATCCCTTCCCCTATGATGTCCAGTTCCGGATCGGGAGCATGGTGGTCTTCAGCCTGTTTTTTGGCGGCACCTTAATGATCCCGGTCACGGTTGGGTTCTGGGAAAAAATTCTGCGGCCTTTCATCCGGGTACTGTACGGGACCAGCGGGCAGATCGGCTCCGGCAATATCCAGCGCGCCCGCCTGCGCACTACCCTGACCGTGGCGGCCCTGATGATCGGTGTGGCGATGATCATCGTGGTGTGGGCCATGACCGGCTCGTTCAAGGGCGACCTGGAAGAGTGGCTGCAGGGTTACATTGGCGGCGACCTGTACGTGACCTCCTCGGTGCCCATGCGGGCCGACGTCTGGAAACGCCTGCAGGCCACCGAAGGGGTGGCTGCCGTGGCGCCGGTGCGCTACTTTGAAGTCGATTGGATCCCACCCCAGGGCGAGAAAGAGAAAATCAGCGCCATGGGGATCGACCCGGCTTCCTACACCCAGGTCACCTCGTTTGTGTTTTCCAAATCGGAGAGCGATCCCCAGCAGGCGCTCAACCGGCTGGCGGCGGGGGAAGCGCTGTTCATCTCCAGCGTCATTTCCGAAAAATACGGCCTGAAACCGGGCGATTCGGTCAGCCTGGTGACCCGCTCGGGAGCCCGGGATTTCGAGGTGGCCGGGATCGTGGTCGACTTCTACAACCAGGGCATGGTCATCGACCTGAACTGGATGGATATGAACCGCTATTTCCGCCAGAAGTACGCCAATACTTACCTGGTCAAAGTTGAACCGGGCGTCCCGGTGGACCTGGTGCGCCAACGGATCGATGTGCTCTACGGCAAGCGCGACCACCTGACGATCGAGTCGAACCAGGCCATCCTGGCCCGCATCTCCAGCCTGCTGCAGCAGGCCTTCAGCCTGTTCGACATCCTGGCGATCATTGCCATCCTGGTCGGCTTTTTCGGGATCACCAACACGATGACCATGAACGTGATCGAGCGGACCCAGGAGATCGGAATGCTGCGCGGCGTGGGCATGACCCGCGGCCAGGTGCTGCGCATGATCCTGGCCGAGGCGGGCATCATGGGAGTGATCGGCGGGCTGATCGGATTGGTGTTCGGCGTAATCCTGTCGCAGATCTTCCTGCAGGCCATGACGGCCATGTCGGGCTATGCCATCACCTACGCTTTGCCGGGCGAGCGGCTGTGGATGGCGCTGCTGATTGCTGTGCTGGTTGCCAACCTGGCGGCCCTGCTGCCGGCCGCCCGGGCCGCGCGCATCAAGATCCTGGAGGCGATTCAGTATGAATAATGCCATCCCCGCCTCGTCAGCACACCCAGCCAGGACCACAGCACTTAAAACCTATGCGAAAATTGTTATTGTGGTTGTAGATGCGAGCGGAGCACGCATCTACAACCACATACCCTTCTGAATTTTCGGATAGATACTTAACCGTGGTATCCAGTTGTTCACATTTTTCTTGGGAATTTTTCTCGGTGCTGCGCACCTGGGACGGAGAAGATAAGCTTTGAATCGTTCCAATCACATCCGGGAGGGCCTGAAATGATTAAGAAAACCATCTTATTGAGCCTGATGCTGCTGGCGCTGGTCGCCATCCTGGCGGGCTGCGACCAGTTGATGCCCCAACCGACGGTTGCAGCCCCGACCACCCCGCAGCCAGTCATCCAGGAGCCGGTCGCCACGCTGGCGGAGGGCCGCCTGGTGCCGCGCGATTGGGTACGGCTGTCGTTCGTCAGCTCCGGCACGGTGACCGAAGTGCATGTGACCGAGGGCCAGACCATCCAGAAAGGCGAGGTTGTCGCCCTGCTGGGCAACCGCGAGCAGCTGGAGGCCGCCATCGCCAGCGCCGAGTTTGAGCTGTTCTCCGCCGAGCAGGCCTATAAATCCCTCAACGATGACCTGACCATCCATCAAAACAACGCCCTGAACGAACTGAATATTGCCCGCCAGGCGGTGCGGGACGCCGAAAAGCGAGTCAGCTATTTGAGCAACACCGCCTCGCAGGCCGATATCGATAACGCCGCAGCCCAGGTCGTCTTTGCCAGGGACAAGCTGGACAAGGCCAACGAAGATTTTGACCCTTATCGCAATAAGCGGGAGGATAACCTCGTCCGGGCCAGGCTGCAGATCGCCCAGGCGGCCGCCCAGAAAGCCTACGACGATGCCGTCCGGCGCTACAATGGGCTATCCGGGATCGCCAATGATTTTGATCTCAACCAGGCCAACACCGACCTGGAAATTGCCCGCAACCAGCTGAAGATCGCTGAAGACCGCTACGAAGTGCTCCAAAATGGGCCTGACCCGGATGACCTGGCCGCTGCCCAAACCCGGATCGATACGGCCAATGCCCAACTGGCCTCCGCCAAAGCCAACCTGGCCAACCTGGAGCTGGTGGCTCCCTTTGACGGGACAGTGGTGGAACTGGACCTGATCCCCGGCCAGTTCGTCACCCCGGGTGAGCCGGTCATGCTGCTGGCGGATTTCTCGGAATGGTACGTGGAAACCGATAACTTAACCGAGATCGAAGTGGTTGAAGTCTCGACCGGGCAGGCCGTCACGATCGTCCCGGATGCTTTACCCGAGCTGGAATTGACCGGAAAAGTGGTGTCGATTAAGGATATTTACGAAGAGAAGCAGGGCGACACCACCTACACCGTCCGGATCTTGCTCGATCGGATCGACCCGCGCCTGCGCTGGGGCATGAAAGTCATCAATACCTTCGAGTAGCATGTCAGTCCTATGGATAGTAGAAGTCAGAGACAAAAATGATGGCTCCCCCCACCCCGGCGGGAGTTAAGGCAAAATTTAGGGCTCGCAGGGGCAAATTGCCCCTGCGAGCCCTAAATTTTGCCTACTTTTTCGTCCCAGGTGCGAAGCACCGAGGGAAATTCACAAGGAAGGCGTGATCTATCGGATACCACGATTAAGTGCTTTGGTACCCTGGACTAAATTCTTACTATTTCGATCTAAATTCTTGACGTTCTATGCAACGTTTGATAATATGATAGCCTGGGTAATTCAACAAACATTGCTACAACCTAATCACGCTTCGATTTCTGGCAGTTAAACGGCTCGACACAGAAGGCGTTCGGTACATCCCGCATAGCTCCCCCTGCGCCGGCATGCACGGCGGCATCATCCTGGATGGAAACCTGGCCCAAAATAGCTTGAGGGAGGAACTTATGTACGAGAATTTGTGCGTCGCCCGTGAAACGGAGATGGACCGGCTGGTGCATCAGCTCGACCTGGCGGTCGCCGGGCGCGGCCAGGTATGTTTCATCAGCGGTGAGGCCGGCGCCGGGAAATCCACGCTGGCGATCGAATTTGCCCGCCGGGCCGAAAAAATCCACCAGGACCTGATCACAACCATCGGCATTTGCAACGCCCAATCCGGATTGGGCGACCCTTACCTGCCCTTCCGGGAGGTGCTCGAGATGCTGACCGGAGACATGGATCAGGGCCTGAACGATGGCAGCCTCAGCCCGGAGAACGCCAAGCGCCTCCAGAAATTTTTTGCCCGCTCCGTGCAGACGATCGTGGACATCGGCCCGGACCTGGTCGACGTATTGGTCCCCGGGGTGGGCATATTGGTCAAATTTGGAAAAGCGGTGGCCGACCGGACCGGCATGCTGGACAAGCTCGAAGTCCTGGCGAAAGCCAAGAAAGGCCTGCCTGGCCTGAACGAGCTGACCATGGACCAGAGCCATGTCTTCGAGCAGTACGCCCGGGTGCTCAAAGCGCTGTCCGCCGAGAGCCCCTTGCTGGTCTTGCTGGATGACCTGCATTGGGGCGACGCCTCCTCGATCAGCCTGCTGTTCCACCTGGGACGCTCGATCGCCCAGAGCCGGATCATGATTGTGGGCACCTACCGCCCGGAGGAGATCGCCCGCGGCCGCCAGGGCCGCCGCCACCCCCTGGAAGACGTGCTCAACGAGTTCAAACGCTATGCCGGCGACATCCAGATCGACCTCAGCGCCCGCCGGGAAAATTCCGGCCGCCAGTTTGTGGATGCCCTGCTGGACAGCGAACCGAATGTTTTCGACGAACAGTTCCGCCAGGTGCTTTACCAGCACACCGGCGGGCATCCCCTGTTTACGGTCGAGCTGCTGCGCGATCTGGCCCAGGAGGGCGAGCTGAGGCGCGACCCCGGCGGCCGCTGGATGGTCGGCCGGCAGCTGGATTGGGAGACCCTGCCAGCCCGGGTGGAAGGGGTGATCGAACAACGCATCGGCCGGCTGGAGAAAGAGCTGCAAGACACCCTGGCCACCGCCTGCGTCGAGGGGGTGCGCTTCACCGCTGAAGTGATTGCCACGGTCAACCAGCAGGAACCGCGCCGCACCATCGCTCACTTGAGCGGCGAACTGGATAAACGCGACCGGTTGGTGCGGGCCCAGGGCATCCAGCGAATTGGAGCGCAGCGCGCCTCCCGCTACCAGTTCACCCAAAACCTGTTCCAGGTTTATCTATACGAAAATATGGACGAGATTGAGCGCTCGTATCTGCACGAGAGCATCGGCCTGGCCCTGGAAAAGCTGTACGGCGGGCAATCCAACCAGATCGCCGGGCAGCTGGCCAGGCATTTCGAGGTCGCCGGCCTGGTCCAAAAAGCGGTTCAATACCGCCTGGAAGCTGCCAACCAGGCCATCTGGTCCTCAGCTTTCAATGAAGCCTCCGATCACCTCAGGGCTGGGCTGGCCCTGCTGCAGGACCAACCTGGACTCCCGGAAACCAACCATTACGAAATGCAGCTGCAGGCCGCCCTTGGGCCGACCCTGGTGGCCCTGCAAGGCTGGGGCCAGCCCGAAGCCCAGCAAGCCTATGACCGGGCCTGCGAGTTGTGCCTGGACCTGGGCGATACCCAACGCCTGGGATCCATCCTGCACGGGCTGGCGACCCTGCACGAATTTCGGGGCGAGTTCAAGCGAGCCCAGGATCTGGTCGAGCAGCGTCTGGATCTCTTGCACGAGAACCAGGGTGATTTCGCGCTCGCTGCTGGAGTCGTATGAGCTGCTGTCCTGCTCGACTTTCCACCAGGGCATCTTCGCCGAATCGCTGAAAAATACCAATCTTGGCCTGGAACAGTATTACACGTTTATGAAACCCGGCGTTCGTCCGAAGTTTGTCGGCGACGATCAAGGCATCGCCACCATGACCTGGAAGTCCTTCGACCTGTGGTTCCTGGGTTTCCCAGACCAGGCCTGGACGACCATGCAGGCAGCCCTGGATATCACCTCGGGAGACACCATTCTTTACATGCGGGCGACCGTTTTATGCCGGGCGACCTTCGTGCGCCTTCTGCGGGGCGAACTGCAGGCGGGCTACGAGCTGACCGAGGAGTCCAACGGCATGACCTCGGAATCCAGCTACCCGTACTTCCGGGCATTAGGCCTGATCCTGCAGGGTTGGATCCGCTCGCAGCGCGGCCAGCCGGAAAGCATCCAGGAAATCCGTGATGGGCTAAAAGTCCATCACAAGAGCGGCGCCAACATCGACCGCCCATTCTTTTTATCCCTGCTGGCGCACGCCCAGCTGACCTTCGGCCAGGTCGAGCCGGCCTTCGAGACGATCGAAGAGGCGATCGAGCTGGTGCTCAGAGGCCGGGCTTTCTTTTACGAAGCCGAGCTGTACCGCCTGCGCGGGATCATCCGGTTGGCCATGGACCCGGAAAACAACCGGGGGGCGGCCGAGCAGGATTACGAACAGGCCCTGGAGATCGCCCGCCGCCAGTCCGCCCTCAGCCTGGAGCTGCGCGCCGCCACCAGCCTGGCCCAGCTATGGCATTCCCAGGGGAAAACCGAGGAAGCTCAAGCCCTGCTGCAGCCGGTGTACGACCGGTTTGAGGAGGGCTTCGATACCCACGATCTGCGCCAGGCCCAGGCGGTGTTGGATGAATTCAAAGGGGAAATGGCCGCCGTCCCGCCGGTGTGAGGCGGTAAAGAGCACGGCTACATGGAACGCTCCTACTCATGACATAACGCAGGCATCCTGAGTGGAGGGAGGCAGGCGCACTTTGCCTGCCGAACGTAATCGAAGGATGATCGGGTTGTGCAATCAAGCCGCCCTTCACTCACTCCGGATGCCCACTTTCATTCTGTCATGAGTAGTCCGGTGATCTTGGCCGGTCATGGCAATCTCGGGGTTGATCAAAACATGAGCCCGCAGCCGTTAAGATAGCCATGTCGCAAAGTGCGCTACTCATGACATCAGCATTGATTGACCTTTCCCCTACCCACCCCCGACCGGCGAACTGCGCCGGTCTGTCAGCGGCACCCCCGCCCTATGCCCCAATCGCAACGGGCGCCAGGGCGGGGGTGCCGCTAAGCCACGCTGGTATTAGGCCAGACATGCACTTGGGCTTATTCGGCCACGAGCCCGCAGGTGTTTCTTCGATGCTGATGTGGTTTGCATGGGAATATCCTTCCGACACAGGCGCGATGGAAGCATCCTGGATCTGCAGAGCTTACCAGGTGTCGACGATGCAATCCATGTTCAAGGAGAATTGCATCGAAGAATCGCCTGCTACCCAAGGATGGTTGCAGCGTGTAGAACGGCTTCTTGGGCGGAATCACCGGGTTTAGCGGCGTCCCCTCCCTTGTCCCGGTGGCGTTGGGATGAGGGAGGGGACGCCGCTCATGGCCGGATTGCGCTGTTTGCAATCCGGCCGGGGGTGGGAGCAGGGAGCCGAGATAAAGGACTACTTATCACTTGAAATCTCATGGATGAGTAGATGCGGCTGATGTCATCATCGAATCTCGCAATTACCGCTGAATAAAGCCAGGCTACGGCTGTACCCAACTTTTAATATGATTACAAATGACAAGTTCGATACTTCAGAATTTCCAATACTGAAAACTGAACGGTTGATACTAAGAAAGCCGAAAATTTCAGACGCCGGGGATGTGCTGGTGTTTCGGGGAGATCCTATCGTACAGAAGTATGACGATCCACCCATTCATACCATTCAAGAAGCTGAAACCTTCATTAACGAAATCCTGGAAGAATTCCGTACCGAGGCAGGGATCAGCTGGGTAATGGCGTTAAAGGATCAAAAAACCGTCATCGGCGCTTTTGGGTTACATCATTGGGACCAATATCACCGCCGGGCAGAAGCCGGATATGGGATCGCCCACGCTGTTGGGGCCAGGGTTATGCTTCGGAAGCGCTCAAAGCCATGCTGCGCTACGGTTTTGAAACGCTGAATCTCAACCGGATCTATGCCAGAACTATCGCGGATAATCACAAATCCGTCCGAACTCTAGAGCGAAACGGATTCCAACGCGAAGGGACCCAACGCAAGCATTCCTGGGAAGATGATGGCACATTCCATGATAGTGCCATCTATGGTTTGCTGGCGGATGAATTCTTGAAATAATGGATCTACTCAATCCGATGTAAAATTTTGGGCGAAATGGGTGTGCGGGCAGGGCATATGCCCTGCCCGCACACCCATTTCGCCTGCTTATTCGAACTTTGCACGTCAAGGCGCAAAGGTTCTCCTGTCTTATCTGCCGCTTTCTCCGCAAGAATTTGGCATTGACCAGGGAGAAGCCGACCACGCTGTGGAAGCCAGTCAACAATGATAGAGCCTATGCTTGGACTTGGCGTAGCCCATGTAATTCTTGCATTTCGGGCAAACCTGATTGCTGCCCGTGCGCTTGAGCCAGCAGTTGCGGCAGATGGAATATTTACATCGGCCATAATTGCCGCCGCATTCGATCATGTCGACGCAGCAGGTGGTTTTGCGGCACTCGGCGCATTTGTATTTACCCCCCTGATCGCACCAATCGAAGGGGCGATCGCAGATGTAGCAAGTCGTTGAGACCCTGAACATGCTAACCGCCTTTCTTCAATCCAAACCTGGCGGTGAGAAGGCTTTTAAGCGATCCTTGAACCTGTTGCCCATTTCTGCCCGCGCCGAGATTGCCATGACCGGCACGGTTCGCTAGTCTCTTCAGAAACTGTCGCTGTTTGCCCTGTCATTGCAAACCGAACTTTGGCGAAGCAATCGATCCGCGGCCAAGCGCTGGATATGCCTGGCGTTCGCCATGGATACGGAGATTGCCACGTCGGGCAAAGAACGCCCTCCTCGCAACGACAACTTCATCGGGAAAGAAGGGCGCCGTGGCGCTGTGATGGAACTCCTAAGGAACCACCTTTTAAGGCACCCTGAGTGTAGCCTAGAAGCGAGCGTAGTCGAAGGGCGGTTTCATTGCCCCAACCCGGTCATCCTTCGATTACAGTCAGCAAAGAACGCCTCCTTCCACTCAGGATGCCTACTTTTTGGAAATACCAGGTTCCTGTCCGATTGAAATGTGCGCCAGCACTGTGGAGTTACTCTTAAGAAACTGCCAAGTTGAGGCACCCTGAGTGGAGGACGATCGCTCTTTGATCGTCCGTAATCGAAGGGTGGTTTCTCTGCTCAAGATGCCTGCTGGCCGCCACTGCAGGGTGTCTTTACGAGGAGCGCAGTTACGTGGCAACCTCCAACACCATGACGAAAGCCCTGGTCAGAACTCCTGCCCGGCAGTTCGCAAGGCCCGCAGTGCCCGCAGGGTAACCCACTTGTTGGGCGCCTTCTTCTCCCCAAAATCCACCCAGGTCTTGCCGCGATAATCATACTCGAGCGCCCAACGGCCCTGATCGTCCCGCTTCTGGCGCACCAGGTCCAGGGCGTTCCCCAGGCGCGGGTCGCCCCCGTATCCCAGGGCGGCCAGGGCCTCGACGATCTGGAGCACATCGGTGACGTAGAAAACCGGGAAGCCAAATTTCCACCAGTTGCCGCTCGGCTTGCTGGCCCAGCCGCTCGGATATGCCGCGCTGGCCGGGTCGATGGCCAGAAAGAAGTCCAGCCCCTGCTGGATGGCGCGTTCGATCAGCGGAGTGCGATCCTGGACCGGCAGCCGCCCGAAGGCCAGCATCACCTTGGCGCCGCCCCAGGCGCAGGCCAGCCCGTTGTTGGCCCCACAGGCGAAGCCCGGGCCGCATTTCCCGGCGTAATAGCGCCGGGCGGCGCGCTGATCCTCCCGCGGGGCCAGGCCCTCGCCCGTGACGGTGCGGGCCATCCACTCGAAGGCGGTTTCCAGGCGCGGGTCGCGGCAGCCCATCTCCAGTAAGGCTGCGCACAGGTTACCCTGCAGGCAGTCCACCGTGCCGGACGGCGTCCCGCTGCTGGTAAACTGCCCCTCCGGGGTGAGCGCCTGATCCAGCAGGTAGTCGACCGCCTGGGCGATGCGCTCGTCCATGTCGATCTGCGCGCCTAACTGGGCCAGCAGGATCAGCGCCCAGACCGTGCTGCGGTACTTGGGGTTGTAACCCGGGCCGGGCTGCTCCCAGTATCCCTCCGGCTGCATGGCCGCCAGCACGGCCGCGATCGGTCCGCGTTGGTGAGCGGCGGTCCGGGCGGCGACCAGGCCGGGGTCGTCCGGGGCCAGACCGAGCAGGTCGCGCCGTGCCAGGTAGCTCACCCCGGGCGCTTCGGGGTCCAGGAGCCAGGTCAGGGTGTCTTGATCAAATGAATATTGGGTCTTCATCGGGTCCTTTCCGTCGCAGCCCAGTTGCAGCGCTTCCCACCGATCGATAATCTGCGTCCAATTTCATTATAGTGAACTGATGGCGGCTGTCAACCAGTGTCGATCGTTTTAACCCCGCCCCACTCTTGGGTCAGGCAGTTAAGCGAAAAAAGCATGGGCTAGACGAGCTACACTCGTCCAACCCATGCTTTTTTCGTAATTGCCCAGTATCGGCGAAGTCCAGGAAGGCGCCAGCCTGGGTTAATCTTCCGGCACCAGCGGGACGAGCGGGATCTCATCCGCGATCAGGGTCCAGGTGTGGTAGCCCTCGCCCTCGGCGAACGGCCGCATGGTGCTGTAGCCCTGCCCGCCCTCCACCAGGTAGAAAATCTCGCCAGTGCCGTCGGCGCCGCTGTGGGTCTGCATACCCATGGCGGGCACGTTGAACGGCGCCCGGATCACGTCCCCGTCGCTGTCGATGCACACCATTTCGCCCTCCAGCGGCAGCCAGTTCTCCTCGATGAACAGGCTGACCACCCCGGACTCGCAGGACCCATGGGCGGTCGGCACCATCTTGCCTTCACCCGTCAGGGTGCATTCGTCGCTCATGCGGCCTTCCATGCTGTAGGTCAGGCTGGCGCTGCCGACCAATTCGATCGTGCCGCGGTCGTCGACCACCTTCATATTGATCCAGCCCTGGTGCAGGAAGTGGGAAATCGAGGTCTCCTGGTAGTTGACTGTCAGGGCGTGGTCGAAACCGAGCGCCAGGGTGGCGCCCTTGGCCGGGCAGGGCAGGGTGTCCTGGCCGAACTGGGGCTCGACCGGAGCCTGGCCCTGCTGGCTCGACGAATCGCCGCTCAAGCCGGAATCTTCCTGGCTTAAATCGACGGTTGGCTCGACCTCCACGTCCAGGGTGGGCGCGGCCGGCGCCGAAGCCTGCCCGCCGAACAGGCTGCAGGCCAGTTGGGCTGCGCCCAGGGTAAGGATGGCCAAAAGGATGACCGAAAATCTCAGCTTGGTACTTGCGTGCATAACCCGCCCCTTTCTATCGTGACCCGGTTCACAAACGTCCCCACTACCATTATAGCGAAGCAGCCGCAAGAGTTCAACTGGTCAACACCACCTCCAGCCCCGCTCTTGGGGCATGTCCACATTATCTAATCCGCTTGAGGGGCATTGAGAATTTATTTAATCCGCCCTACCCACCCCCCGGCTGGCAAAGAACGCCAGCCGTTTCCGTGGCGTCCCCTCCCTAGGCCCAAAATTTCCTGGACCAGGGAGGGGACGCCACGAAACCAGGCTGTTTTGGGCGAATATGGCCAGGAAGCGTCTGTTAGGCTGAAGCCGGCAGTCGCCATTTCGATGCATTTGCCTGGGTGATTACTTGGGCTCACCCGACACGAGGGTATCTCAACCCATGTGTCGGATGGATTCGGTTGGTGATTGAATATCAGCATCGAAGTCGGCAATCGCCATTTCGATGCGCATGGCCAGGCATCCACCCAGGCTCACTCGATACGCACCCGGCGGCCGGAGCGCCTCAGGCGCCAGTCTCGCCCAGAAAGACCTCGACTTCGCAGTACTGCTCGAAGCCCAGCTGGTGGTACACGGGGTAACCGGCCTGGGAAGATTGCAAAATCCCGGCCCGATAGCCCTTCTGGCGGGCTTCCAGCAGCGGAGCGACCGTCATCGCCGTCCCGATCCCCAGGCGGCGGGCCTCGGGCAGGGTGGCAACATTGTAGATCCCGGCCACGCCTGCACCCAGGAACAGACTGGCGCTGGCCACAGGTTTACCTTCCAGCAGGCCCAAATAATTGCGGGCCGGCCAATCCAGGCCGATGCCAGCCAACATCCCGGCATAGGGACGGGCCCAATCCAGTGGCAGCCCGTAGCCCCGGACGAACACCTCACTCCAGGTTTCCAGCTCATCCCGGCTGGCCACCGGCTGGATCTCCAGGCCGGGAACTGCCGGGTCGGCTGCGCTCAAGCGCTCCAATGGCAGGGCCATCCCGGGGGTGTCGTGTTCGAGCCACATACCGGCTTGCTTAAGCAGGCCGGCCCAATCGCCCGGACGGCCGGGCTGGCCCACCCACCAGCTCCAGTGGCGCGCACCCCGGGTCTGGAAATAGGCCCGCAGGTCCTGGGCGAGCTGTTCGTCCCGGGGTTCCGGCGGCCGGTCCACCAGCACGCCGTTAAACCAGGGGTGCTGCAGATCGGTCTCCCAGCGCAGGATACCGGCCAACGGCTGTTCCTGGCGGCTGGCGAACAGGCCAAAATAGGCGTGCAGGTTGGCCGGGATGCTGGCCGCCAGGGCCGCCCGGCTTAAGTCGGTTAAGATGGATTCCATTAGAATTAATCTCCTGAAAGAGGCTGGCGAAAAAGGTGGCTGCGGGGGCGCCCCCGCAGCCACCTTTTTCGCCAATAGTATATCATTCAGGCGATAAATCGGACCAAATTAAGCCAATATAAGCCCGCCCCATGATATACTCAAAGCGGGTTGGCCGCTGCGCAGCGGACAGGATCAAAATCTGCATGGCGCATCTTTGAGAATTTCTGGGGCGGTACTCCGGCGTTTCAAAGATCCTGCACTACTTTTACCCTGGTCGAACGATCGGAATGGAAAATCCACTGTGACCGAAACGCTTTTCGTCTGCCGCGAGCAGGAACTCGCTCGCCTGGGGGGCTACCTGGATCAGGCCATCGCCGGGCAGGGCCGGGTGGTTTTCATCACCGGCGAGCCGGGCTCCGGCAAAACTGCCCTGATGCGGGCCTTCACCCGCCAATCCCAGGCGCGCCTTGCCAACCTGATCGTGGCCAGCGGCCTGTGCAACGACCAGGCCGGGATCGGCGAGCCTTTCCTGCCGTTCCGCGAAGCGCTCAACACCCTGGTGGGGGGCTTGAAAACCAGGCTCGAACACGATCAAATTGCCCAGACTAACAGCGGGCGGGTGAAGAAAATCGTAGCCCAATCCGGTTTGCTGCTGCTGGAGGTCGCCCCGACCCTGGTGGACGTATTTGTGCCGCAGCTGACCCTGGTCGGCGCGCTGGGAACCGAAGCCTTGAAGGCCTATGGCCTGGGCGCCAGGCTGCAGGAAACCGCGAAGCATAAAACGCCCGCCCACGCCCTGGCAGACGTCTCGCTCGACCAGGAAAACATCTTCGAGCAGTACACCCAGTACATCCTTAAATTATCCCGGGAAGTGCCCCTGCTGATCAGCTTCGACGATATGCAGTGGGCCGACCCGTCCTCGCTCGGGCTGCTGTTCCACCTGGGCCGCCGGCTGGACGGTCACCGGGTGCTGGTGCTGTGCAGCTACCGCCAGGATGAGGTCGCCCAGGGCCAGGGCGGCGAGCGCCACCCGCTTGAAAAGCTCCAGGCCGAATTTTTGCGCCTGTTTGGCGACAACACCCTGGCCCTGCAGCCGGATGACACCCCCGAGGACCGCCGGCTGGTGGACGCCATCCTGGATGCGGAGCCGAACCGGCTGGGTCCGGAATTTCGCCAGGCGCTCAGCCGCCACACCGAGGGCAACCCGCTGTTCGTGCACGAACTGCTGCAGGCCATGCAGGAGCGCGGCGACCTGGTCCGTAACAGCGCCGGCTATTGGCAGGCCGGCCCCAACCTGGATTGGGGCAAACTGCCAGCCCGGGTCCAGGGTGTGATCCAGGAGCGGATCGACCGCCTGGCCGAGGGTCTGCGTCAAACCCTGGAAGTCGCCAGCATCCAGGGCGAGCAGTTCGTGGCCGAAGTGATCGCCAGCCTGCAGCAAGTGGCCGAGCGTGAGCTGGTGGCCCGCTTGAGCGGCGATCTCTCCCGGCGCCACCAGCTGATCGTTGCGGTGGGCAGCGAACGGCTGAGCGGCCGGCGCATCTCCCTGTATCGCTTCTCGCATAACCTGGTCCAGAAATACCTCTATCAAAAGCTGGACCCGATCGAGCTGGCCTACCTGCACGAGGACGTCGGCCTGCTGCTGGAAGAGTTATACGCCTCAGAACCCGAGCAAGCCGCTGCGGCGCTGGCCTGGCATTTCGCCCTGGCCGGGGTGCCGGACAAGGCCGCCCGCTATGCGCTGCTGGCCGGCCAGCAGGCCCTGAACGCCTATGCCTACCCGGAAGCTCTTAAATATCTTAACCAGGGTTTGGAACTGGCCCCGCCCGACGACAACCCCAACCGCTTCAAGCTGACCCTGGCCCGCGAGCAGGTCTACAGTCGGCTGGGCCGCCGCCGGGAGCAGGACCAGGACCTGGAGTCGCTGGCCGCGCTGGCCCCGAAAAGCGGCCTGGAAGGCGCTGGCCTGCAGGCGCTGCTGCGCCAGGTGCAGTACTGCCTGGAGACCGCCGATTATCCCCGCGCCCAGGCCCTCGCCCAGACGGCCATCGACCAGGCCGCCCAGCTCGAAGATGGCGAGGCCGAGACGCGTGGCTACGCCCTGCTGGGGCGGATTTTCTTCCATCAAAGCGAATACGAGCAGGCGCGTGAATGGCTGGAACTGGCCGAAAGCTCCGCCCGGGAGGGTAAGTTCGCGGCCGTGCTGGCCCGTAGCGGGTACGACCTGGGCATGGTCGATTATTTTCAGGGCCGCTACGACGAGGCCAGCGAACGCTTCGAGCGGGCATTGAACGCTTACCTCGAACTGGGCAACGAAAAAGGCCAGGTCAACTGCCTGCTGATGCAGGGCACCATCCAGGCCGCCCGGGGTGAATACGCCCAGGCCCGCCGGGTGCTGGAAGACGCCCTGGAGCGCTGCCGGCGGATCGGCTGGCGGCGAGGCGAGACCTATTTGCTCGGCAACCTGGGCAGCACTGCCCTGCTGGTGGGCCAGCTCGAGGAAGCCCAGTCCCGCCACGAATGGGCCCTTGAGATCTGCCGTCAGGTCGACGACCGGGAGGGCGAGGCCATCAGCCTGGACACCCTGGGGCTGGTGCAGCTCTTTTTAGGCTACCCGGAGCGAGCCTTGCCGCTGCTCGAGTCGGCCCTGGAGATCGACCGGGCGATTGGCTACCAGCGCGGCCAGGGCTTCGTGCAGACCCACCTGGGCCAGGCCCGGCTGTCGTTGGGCCAATCCGCCGAGGCGGCCGCGTCGTTCCGGGCCGCACTGGATCTGCGCATGGCGATCGCCGCCCACCCCGGGCAGCTGGTGGACGATCGGGCCGGGTTGGCGGCGGCTTTGCTGCTGGGGGGCGACCTGCCGGCTGCCCTGGCGCAGGCCCGCCAGGCGCTCAACGAGCTGTCCGAGTTCGGCCCCGGGCAGGTCGAGTACCCGGTGCTGGTATATCTCCAATGCCTGGGAGTGCTCCTGGCCGCTGGCGATCCGGACGCTTCCCTGGCGCACCAGGCGGGTTTGGGCCTGCTGCACCAGCAAGCCGAGGCGATCCAGACAGAGGAGCTGCGCCGGTCCTTCCTGGAGCGGGTGCCGTTCAACCGCGATTTACTGGCAGCCAAACTGGCTTGACCGCTTTCGATAGAAGTTAAAACCGCGAAGTCGCAAAGGGCGCCAAGGGAATTGATGGTAATAGAAGCGATGATCGCCCACAGCGCCGCGGCGCCCTTCTTTTACTATGAAACTGTCTTTGCGAGAAGGCATTCTGCCCAAACCGGGCACTTCACGGCCCGTAATCGTGTTCTTACGATCGATCGTAGGGGGTTTGGACGGTTAATCGATCCTCACCCCCCACACCTGGCCAGCACATCCTGAATGGCCTCGATGACCACTGAAGGTGTTTGAAGTTGAGGATAATGTCCGGACTCGTAAACTCTCAACTCACTGTTAGCGCTTAGTGCAAGCAACTCCCGCTGCAACTCGAGCCAGGCCTCCTGGAATTGCTGCCCTTGACTTTCTTCAAGGGAAGGCGATGGCCAGGTGGTTGCCAGCACGATCAATGGCAGGTCGCCCAGGGATACCACCTGCCCCGCCTGGGCCAGCGTGACCGGGCTTTCCACTTTCTCGTCAAACCAGGCCAGGCTCGATCCAGGCAGAAAAGCCTGGACGGGATCGTAAATTTCCGGCGGAAGGTTATAGATATTGCCCTTATAGCGGCCCGGTGATCCAAGCCGGGATAAAAGCTGGATCAGTGGCCGTATCTTTTTATCTGGAATGTCGGGAGCCAGCCCCAGCGCAGCGAACCGGGTGAGCATTTCGGGATGGCTCGACTCGAGCAGCACCATCCCACAGATTTCGTCCGGATATTGCCCCGCGAATATCCGGACATACGCGCCGCCAAACGCATGCCCTACCAGGAGATACGGGCCTTCTTCACCGGCTACGGCCAGCGCGGCGGCCAGTTCATGGGCGATGGTCTCGCCGTCCCTGGGGCGCGGTCCCGGCTCGCTCCACAGGATCCCGGCTCGATCGTAACTGCAGGCCCGGGTACTTTCCCCGATCGCTGCCTGAACGGGCAGCCAGCTTAACGAACCATACTGGTCCAGGTCGGCCTCGAATACAACCGTGGGGCTGCCTTGCCCCACGCAGTTCACATGCAGGCTGTGTTGGCCGATGCTCACCATCTCGCCGGGCGGGAGATATTCAGCCCGGTACCTGGCCCGAGTGATCGAACTCGCGGACCAGCAAAATGAGAAGTACCCCCAACAGGAGGCTCACTACCAGCAGGAGTACCCGTCCGATCCAACGGGATATGGATTTCAACATTCGCTCACATGCCTTTCAGCGTTGCGGGCCACCGCCAGGAACCAGTTCTGGATCTCGCTGCCGGGCGGCTTATCAGGCCAGCTGGCGCTCAGGCAGGCAAACGCGAACACGAATGCCCGCAGGCGGCCCAGGTCCACTTCCATATGTTCGGCCAGCACCCGGGTCACGTCCAGCAGGCGCTGTTCGGACAGCACCAGCTGGCGGGCATTGGCCGGGTTGCACAGCACGTTGCCGGCATCGTACAGGCGCTCGCCGTACAGGCCCTTGGGATCGTAGGCCAGCCAGCCGCGCTGTGGGTGGCGGCGGATGTTGTGGTGCATGACATCGCCGTGCAGCACGCATTCGTCCTGGGGCTGGGCCAGCAGGCGCCGGGCCACCCGGGCGCCGCGCACGAAAATCGATTCCTGCCTGGCGGCATGGTCGCGTTGGGCGGCCGCGAACAGGGAGCTGAACCGTTCCGGCAGTCCCCGTAATTTCGGCACCGGTACGCCCGGCCGGGGTCGGTGGAGCTTGTTCAGCACCCCGGCGATCAGCTCGGCCGCCCGGAGATCCTGCCCCTGGGCCACCATCCCGGCGAGTTCTTCATCCCCGGCGTATTCCAGCAGGTGGGCGCCCGGATCGCTGGCCAGCAGCCGCACCGCACCTTCGCCGTCGAAGTAGCGCAGGGCCAGGGCCCCGTCGGCTTCATCGGCGGCGCCCTCGGGGGTGAGCAGTTTCAACACGGCCGGCTGCCCGTCCGACCGGACGAGATAGACCTCCGACCGCGGCGATTGAGCGATCCGCTCAGGGTCGCTCAGGTTCCAGCGCTGGAGATATTCGACTAAAGTTGAGTCAGTCATCAGGAAATATCCAATTCGCGGCACACTATGCCTGTCTCCCCAAGTATACCGGGAATTTCAGCTTTACATTCTGTCAAGGCGGCGTCTTTCGGGATTTCTGTGGTGTACCACCACAGAACCCCGAGGTGGGATGAAAGCGCAAAATCAGGCGTCCGTGTGGGCACTTGCCCACACGGACGCCTGATTTTGCGAATAGTATTGGCGCGTTGTCTTTTACAGACAGAATATTAATAAAACTTTGATGGTCCAACTCGTCCAATCATACTAAAATAAAGTTTGTGGGGGGGAAGGAAACAGCTAAGTAAAGCAATGAGCGCGGCTGGGGGCAAGGCTCTCATTTCGAAAGGAGTTTACGATGAGTGATAGAGATACGACCAGAGACCGGAATACAACCAATGATCGAACTACCTGGAACCAGAAAATTATTGATGAGTTCCGGTCCAACAACGGCAAGGTGGGCGGCCGCTTTGAGAACAGCACCCTGCTGATCCTGCATACGATCGGGGCCAAGAGCGGGAAAGAGCGGGTCAACCCGGTCGCCTACGTCAAAGACGGCGACCAGCTGGTGATCATCGCCTCGAAAGGCGGCGCTCCGGACAATCCCGACTGGTATTACAACCTGCGCGCCAATCCCAGGGTGACGGTGGAAGTCGGCACGGATAAATTCCAGGCGCAGGCCGAGCAAGTCTCCGAACCGGAACGTTCCCGCCTGTACCAGAAAATGGTGGACATGATGCCCGGATTTGCCGAGTACGAGCAAAAAACCGACCGGGTGATCCCGGTGATTAAATTGACACCGATGCGGTAAGAGGTTTGGCGAAAATAAAGCATCAGCCTGGGCGTTTGCCCAGGCTGATGCTTTATTTTCGCATACGATGATCTAGCGCGGGGTGATCGGGTGGTTGTTATCCCAGCGCAGGGTCCCGATCGTGGTCTGGCCGATCCGCAGGATGATCGAGCGGCCCGGCGCGCCGCAGGAGGGCTGCGTTTCGCTGGAGGCGGCCACCGCGATCCGGTAGTTGAACCCATCCGGCCCGCGCGCCACGACCGTCTCGCCGCAGATATGCCCGTACACGTAGGCCCGCAGGGTCAGGCGCGTGGTGGCGGCGGAGACGGAATTGCCGGGCAGGCTGCCGTACACGATCGCCGGCGGCGCCAGGCTGCTGGCCACGAAAGGTGCTTCGGGCGGGGTGAACAGGGTCGGGGTGATCGGGATCGAGAAATGGATCGTGACCGGGTGGTCGACGTAGATCCAGTAGCCGCGGCCGAACTCCATCTCCTTAAGGTTGCTGACCCAGGGATCGGCCTCCGGGTAGTACACTTTCCAGGGGTCGTCGCTCTGGCCGTCGAAGCTGTACATGGTGGTATAGCGGCCTTCGATCAATTCCAGGGCCTCGGCCACCGGGCGGGCATCCGGCATCGGGTAGGAGAACAACTGCCAGCCGGTCCCGGGCAGCTCCAGGTCGACCGTGGCCGCCAGCACGTACAGGCCGGAGGTCTGCACCGGCGCGACCGCCAGGTTTTCGGCCCGGTCCAGGATCGTGTCCAGCCGCACCCACGAGCCCGCCAGCCCATCGGGGGAATAGTAGATCTTGAGGGTGTACTCATAGCCGTCGGGCACGTCCCGCTGCAGGTAATTGAAGGCGATCGTGCGCTCGATATCGCGCCCGGAGATAAAGCGGTAAGCCTGGCCAACCGGGGTCAGCCAGCCCGGCAGGCCCTTGATGCGCACCAGAGCCTCCAGGGAAGTGGTCGAGGTCTCGCCGAACAGGTCGCGGGTGTTGAAGATCGTCACCTGCCCGTCGGCCGAGGCCACCGGCGCGCCCAGGGAGCGCTGGTTGGCACCCCAGCTGCGCACCGGCACACCGCCGCCGCCACGGATGTCCGCGCCGCCCCCGCCACGGATGTCGACGCCCCCACCGCCGCGCATATCCACCCCACCGCCGGCCCGCAGGTCGACTCCACCGCCGGCGCGCAGATCAACTCCACCGCCGCCGCGGATGTCGACGCCACCGCCACCGCGCAGATCGGCCCCGCCGCCCCCACGGATGTCAACCCCGCCGCCGCCTCGCAGGTCAACGCCGCCTCCGCCGCGCAGGTCGGCCCCGCCCCCGCCGCGCAGGTCAACCGGCCAGTTGGGACTCAAAAAGAACTGGCTGATGGCTTCCGGGAGGCCGACCTGGTGCACCCCGGTCTTCTGGGCAGCCGGCGCCTCCGGCTCCACCCACACCCGGGTAAACCCGTTGAAGAACGGGTATTGCAGCGGGATCACCTGGCGGTAGACTCCCGGCCGGCCTTCGACCGGCTTCAATTCGGCGGACGGCGAGCGCACGCTGACCGGCAGCCCGGCGGGCGGATCGTAAGCCGGCAGGATCTGGGCGTACAGGGTCCCGCCCGGGTTGTCCTGGGTGACGGTCACCACCATGCTGGGTTCGAGCACCAGCAGCCGGTATGGCAGGGTCTCGGTGACCGGGTACTGGTAGCTGATGGTCATGGCCGGTTGAGACACGCTCAATTCGCCCGGCAGGCCGGGAGCGGCGACCCGGGTCACGGTGATGGTCGGAGTCGGGACGTAGGCCGAAAGCAGCTGGATCTCTGGCGGCTGGCCGGCCAATGGGCGGGTGACGGTCAGCAGCAGGGTTGGCTCGGCGATGGCCTGGACCTGGATGTCCGGCCGCCAGCCGGGAGCCGGAGCCACGTCCAGCGGCAGGCTGCTGTCGGTCAGCGGGTCCAGGCAGCCGGTCAGAACCTGCTCCCGGCTGGTATCCAGGATGCACAGCCGGTCGCCGGGGTTGGCGCCGCGCAGCTTGATAAAATCACGGTTGCCGCTGGAGCCCAGGGCGATGACGGCATCATCGTCCGTACTGGCCGTGTTTTGGGTCTTGATCAGGTAAGCCTGGCCGTTGGGCAGGGTCTGGCGTTTGCCGTCGGCGCCGCGCAGGTCGATATTGCGGGTGGTGATCGCTGCCCGATCGCCACCGGCGATCGGGCCACGATCGGTTCGGGGGTCGTTGATCGTCACCCGGGTGACGTCCAGCGGCAGGTGCGACGGGCCGGGGTTGGGGCTGAACACCGGCGGGATCTGGTTGTAGAAGCGAGTGATCGTAGCCCAATCCGAGCGCCCGGTCAGGTAATTGGCGATGGCGTCCTGGCAGTTGTTGTCCGGGTTGCGCCATTCGCTGTCGTTCAGGAACTCGCTGTAGGAGTCATTGTAGGCCGTGGTCATGAACGAGCCAAAGCAGTCGGTGTGGGTGATAAAGCCGCGCGGATCGAAGCCCAGGTAATTGTCTGGCAGGTACAGAAAATAATGGCCGAATTCATGGGCCAGGGCCTGCCACCAGGCCTCGCCCAGGTCGCTGCGATTTTCACCGAACGGATCCCAGTTCGGGCCCATGCGGATCTGGCCCGGCTGGTAAGCGTTCAGGATCGGCTGCCCGTCCGGGGAGCGGTCGTCGGTTGGGCCGTCCACCACGCCGCCCATGCTGGCCCGCGGCCGGATGCCGTTGCTGGCGAAGATGACCGCGTCGGCGGTCAGCCAGTTCTCGCCGGCCTGGTCGATCTGGACCGGCCCCAGGGCCATGCGGCCGTCGCTGACGTCAAACAGCAGCTCGGACGAGCGCTCGATGGCGCTCTTGAGATCGCTCAGGAATGAGCCGTCGTTGCGGGCGTCCCATTCCAGCGAGACATACAGCTTAAACAGCAGCAGGGGCTGGTCGGCCGAGACCCGCAGTTCCTGCAGCCCGGCGCTGACCACGGTGTAGGCGCTCAGCCCGGTCGGGTTGGGTTTGGCGTTGGTGTGGTACAGAGTGTAATGGGCGTTGTCTTCGACCGGGGCCAGGGCCACCAGGGCATCCCCGGTGTTGATCTCGCCCCGGCCCTTTAAAAAGCCGCCCGGGTCGGTCTCGCCCAGCAGCTCGCCCAGCTGCTCGCCGCCCATCAGGCGGTACACCTGGGCGCCGGATACCGGCTGGCTGCCCTCCAGCACCTGCACCAGGGTGCCGCGGGCCGGGAAAGGCTGGCTGGCGCTGCTGGCGAAAGAGCGCTGGCCTGATGCGGCGGTCTGGTGGGCCTGCCCGCCGCTGCTCGGATAGACTTCCATCCGGAAGATCACCCGGTCACTCTGGCCAAAAAAGCCGCTGGCGTACGTATCCCAATTGAAGGTATAGCGGGTCCCGGAGCGGGAGGCCGGCAGGGTGCCGCCCAGCGATTCATCCGCCAGGTAGGGACAGCCGCCGGCCGGCTGGACCAGTTCGGCCCCGGCCGGGCGGGTTTGCCCGGATTGCAGGGCCAGCCGCCAGTGGTCACCGCCATCCAGCGAGAAGCAGGCCCGCACAAGGCCGGCCGGCTCGCCCTGCGGGTCGGAAAGCTGGTAAACGATGGGGATAACCGGGCGTTCTTCGGTCTGGGCCGGCGAGACCAGCCCACCCTGGACGCTCATGAGCGGCTCGAGCAGGCGGATGGCCGGCGGCTGGTTGGGCTGGCCGCTGGCGCTTTGCAGGTTGTTGGGCCAGACCGCCACCCGGCCGGGCTGGTAGGGGGTCTCATCTTCCGGGGCGCTCCCCCCGCTCGGCAGCAGCGGGCTGGAGCGGATGGTCGGATTGGAGACCGTCCCACCGGTTTGCGCCTGTGGGTCGCTTTGCCCGGTGACCATGTCCGGATCGCCGTCGCCGTCCACATCACCCAGGGCGATACTGCGCACGTCGCTGAAACCGTCCCCCAGGCTGTGCAGGCTCTCGAAATGGCCCTGGCCGTCGTTCAGGTACACCCCGCTGAAAAAGGCGTCGCTGGCAGAAGGGTCCTGGCAGAAGCGGCAGGTGAGCAGCTTCCAGCGCTCGTTGCTGACGGCGATATCCAGGTCGCCGTCGCCATCCACGTCGCCCAGGGCCAGGCCATTGGTGTTATCGGTCCCGGTGCCGAAGGTCTGCTCGGCCCCCGGCCAGTCGAAGTTGGCCTGGCCGTCGTTGAGATACACGGCGTTCTGGCGGTAAACCCAGGCGTTGGCGGACACGATATCCAGGGTTCCGTCGCCGTTCATATCGCCGAGGGCGACGGTCATGGTGGTGTCTTTGCCGTTGCCGAACGGCCGGTCGCTGCCGGGCCAGTTGAAATTGCCCTGGCCGTCGTTGAGGAACAGGTAATTCTGGGCGCCATCCTCGCCGCCGCGCGCCCGGCTGAGGACGATATCCAGGCTGCCGTCCCCGTTCAGGTCGCCGGCCGCGATCCCGGTCGCCCGGCTGGAGCTGACGTCCCCGCCCAGGCTGGCCCCTTCAGGGAAACCGCCCCGGCCGTCGTTGAAATACACCCGGCTCTCTTTAAAGCCTTCCGAGCCGGTCGCCAGGTCCAAAAATCCATCTTTGTTGAAATCGCCGGCGGCCAGGCTGGTGGTGCCGGTGTTCAGCACCCCGAAGGCGACCGGCTGCAGGCTGAAATTCCCGCCGCCCAGGTTGGTGAAGATCTCGTTCTGGCGGTCGCCCAGCCCGGCGATCAGCTCGGGGCGCTGGTCGTTGTTCAGATCGGCCAGCAGCAGGGCGTTGAGCTGGCCCGAGCTGCCGAAGCTGCGGCTGGTGAACGAACCGTCCGGCCGGCTCAGGTAGATCTCCCCCAGGCGGTCGGGGGCCTCGCTGCGCCCGGCGATGATGTCCTGGCGTCCGTCGCCGTTCAGGTCGCTCAGGGCCAGGGCCCGGATCAGGCCCTGCTCCTTGGGGTTCGCGAGCGCGGCTGCGCGGGCGGGCGGATCCAGCAGTTGGGCGTCCTGCTGCGAGCCATTGCCGTCGTTCAGGTAGACCGCGTCCAGGCGGCGGTCGTCGGTGGTCACCAGGTCGAGGCTGCCATCGGCGTTGACGTCCGCCAGCAGGACCTGCAGGGTGCGGTCCGAGCCGGTCCCGAACCAGATGGTGGGGGTTTGCCAGCGGGTGGCGCTGCCCACCTGGTTGAGGTACACCAGGTTCTGCTTGTTGCTGCGGGCCACTGCCAGGTCCGGCAGGCCGTCGCCGTTCAGGTCGCCGGCCGCGACCGAGACGCCCGAGATAAACCGGTGGAGCGAATCGTTGACCAGCTCGCCGGTGGCCTCGCTGGTCGCTCCGCTTTGGCAGGCGCCGCTGGTTGCCGGGATAGCCTCCAGGCGGTTCAGGAAGATGCTGCCGTAGTTGGTGACCACGTCCAGTTTCTGGTCGCCGTTGAAATCGACCAGGCTGATACTGGACTTGGTATAGCCGCTGAAGCCAAACGGCAGGCTGAAATCGAAACGGCCGCGGCCGTCGCCGAAATAGACCAGGTCGCGGTCCGGGTTGAGGGTCACGATATCCAGGTAGCCGTCGCCGTTCAGGTCGCCCAGGGCCAGGGCGTCGGAGGCGGCCCCGTCGCAGTGAAAGCCCTGGGGAGCGTCAAACCCGCCGGCCTGGTCGTTGAGCAGCACGGTGTTGGTGTGGGCCACGACCACATCCAGGTAGCCGTCGCCGTTCAAATCGCCCAGGGCGGGTTTGCCCGGCTCCGGGCTGCTTTGCCCGCCGGCGACCGGCGGGGAGACCGGGTAGCGGCCTTTTAAGGTGAAGGAGCCCCCGCCGTTATTGCGCAAAAGCAGCAGTCGCCCATCTGAGGTGGTGGCCACGATGTCGAGGTTGCCATCCCGGTCCAGGTCGCCCAAAGCCAGGTTGTTCATCTGGGTGCGGCCCAGTGGTTTGTCGCTGGCGGACAGGCCGCCCTGGCCGTCGCTGCTGAAGACGATGTTCGACCCGCCGTAGATGCCGGTGACGCCCAGCAGGTCCAGGTAGCCATCCCCGTTCAGGTCGCCGGCGGCGATGTCTTCGAATCCGCCCGGGCTGAGCGAGATGGTTTTTTGAAAGGCGGGTTGGGGCGGGGCCGGTTCGGCGGCGCGCCCGGAAAAGACCGGCCCGAGCAGGGCCGTGGCGAGCGCGATTGCCATGACCAGCAAGCGAGCTGCAATTCCCAGCCGGTGCGCCGGGCGCGGGCCCGGGCTGCCGGGAACCTGGATCGGACTGCGACGAAAGACCTCAGCCCGGTGAAAACCGGATGGGGCCGTCCGGGCAGGGTGGTGCCAAGGCTGATTGCTCATATTGACCTCGGATGAGCCGTTGATAGGAGAAATGAAGACTTTACGGCGATGTTCAGGCATACCGGGAGCCTGCGCTCAGGGCGGCGCTGCCAGCCTCGCTTATCAACACCTTTTTCCATGCGGAGCGATGCGATTAACGGTAACAGGATTGGGGAGTGTTGAGAAGTTTAACACCTCCTTAACAAGGTGTCAAGAAAAAATGCCAAAGAATACCTTAATTATCAAGAAATTATCCATTGGGGCGTGAGGGTGGAGGCGCGCCCGCGGCGCTGTCTATCTTCGTTACCCGGGCGAAGGCCAAAGACGTCTACGGCCATCATCCAGGTAGCGAAGATTGCTTCGTCGGGTAAAGAAAGCCCTCCTCCTAAGGAACTGTAACTCTGTTTAGTGTGGTACCCAGTGATCAGGCACCCTGAGTGGAGAGAGATGGGGCGTTCTTTGCCCCATCGATCGTAATCGAAGGATGAGGGTTCTTTGATCAGCATCCCTGCACCCACCCCCGGCTGGCAAAGAACGCCAGCCCGTCAGCGCACCCCCTCCCTAGGCCCACATTTTAAATTGCGGACCAGGGAGGGGGTGCCGCTAAGCCAACCGGTTCTGCGCTCGAACTGGTTCCAGGGTGCCGTGACCGAATGTCTGCCTGCGATTCTTCGATGCCGATATGCGGTTGGTTTGGGCGATCCACCCGACACATAGGATTTTTGCGCTCAGCTATCTGGCGTGGTGATCGTCTGTCCTTAATCAAATGAGAACCTTAGCGCTCTTTGCGTCTTCGCGGTTTTAACTTTCTTGCGACGTCATCGTCTTCTGTACGATCAGATGAAACCGTCATCTGCCCCTACGCTGGCCATGGAAAGGGATGCTGCCGAAGCGGGCAGAAAGCACAGCCCCTCACAGCAGTTCCAACCCGGCCTGCAGGTTCGGGTAGGCCAGCCGGGGCAGCAGCTCGGCTTTCATCCGGCTGGTGTCGGCCACGTAGGAGGCCATCCCGATCTTGATGAAATCGCGGGTCAGCGGAGCCGGCTGGCGCAGCAGCCAGGCCGCCAGCTCGGTCAGGCCGCCCGCCAGGGGGAACAACCCGCGCGGGGCCCGCCAGGGCCTTGGATAGCCCCAATAATCCGCAACCGTATCGGCGAAGGCCTGCAGGGTGGTCGGGGCGTCGTCGCCCAGGTTGTAGATCCCTTTCACCTGCGGGCCCTCGATGGCGGCCAGGGTGGCGGCCAGGAAGTCCGGCAGGGCCAGCAGGTGGATCCAGGTCGGCTGGCGCCAGACCCCGAACAGGCGATGGGCCATCAGCCAGCGCCCGGCCTCGATCATCAGCACGCCGCGCCCGTAGATCATCCCCGGCCGCAGGGCGACCGGGACCAGAGAGGTCCCTTGCGCCTGCCGGAACAGGTAGCGTTCGGCTTCCAACCGGGTGCGGGCGTGGACCGATTCCGGCGCGCCGTCCAGCCGGCCGCTGGCCGGATGCTCGGGTGTGCTCTCACCTTCCACGTGCGGGAAGCTGACCAGAATGAACTTTTTGACCCCGCTCTCCAGCGCCGCGCCGACCAGGTTCTGAACGTACGTCACGTTGGTGACCGGCAGGAAGCGCTCCGGGAAGGGCGCGAACAGCACCCCGGCAAAATGGACGATGCAGTCCACCCCCTGGCAGGCCGGGGCCAGCGTGCGAGGGTCGGCCAGGTCGGCCCGCACCACCGTGACCCGGGGATTATCGCCCGGATCGAAGGGCAGCCCGCTGTGATGGACCAGCAGGTTGAGGGCGTGCTCGCCCGGCAGCATGAATTGGGCCAGCCGCGAGCCGAGGTTGCCGGCCGCGCCGGTGATTAATACCTTCATAACATGCTCCAAAGAATGGCGAAAAATGGGTGCGTTGGGGCGTCCGCCCCAACGCACCCATTTTTCGCCGTTAAATCGCCAGGATTTCTTCCGGCGGCGGGACGCCAATCAGGCTTGGGCCGCAGCAGACCCGTAAAGCGATCGCCATGATCGCCAACACCACGACCTGACCGGCCAGCAGGGGCAGGGTGGTCTGTGGGCTGGCCAAGGCCAGCACCCAGGTGTTGAAAGAGGCATGGAACAAGGCGCAGACCGGTACGCTGCCGCCGCTGCTGACGAACAGCCAGGCCAGCAGCACCGACAGGGGCAGGATCGGGCCGAGCAGCAGCAAGCCTTCCAGCGGCCGGTTCCAATACAGCGGGGCGTGGAACAGCGTCCAGACCAGGCCGACCAGCAGGCTGGCCGTGAAAGTGGAATGGTCCCGCATCAGGCGCGGCAGGGCGTAACCCCGCCAGCCGGCCTCCTCGCCGAAGTTGACCAGGAAGATCAGCGGCAAGGCCAGTAAACCGGCCAGCCAGGCCCAACCTTTGCCCAGGTTAAACCCCAGGTAAATCCCCAGGCAGGTGACGGTCGGGATCAGGATCGCGAAGAAGAACCATTGGCCGCCGACCCGCCAGCGCAGTAAGCGCCGCTTCCAGGCCGGGCGTTCCCCCTGGTTGGGGGCCAGACTGGTGGTTATCAACGCCGCCAGGGTCGGTGCAAAACTGCCGGCGATCAAAAGCAGAAACTGCCAGGCCGCCGGGGCGACCGGATAGAAAGCGAACAGCGGCCCGCCGATGGCGAAAGTGATGGCCACATAGATCCAAAAGGAGTGCCGGGATTCAGCGGTTGGCGTTTTTTGCATCGAAACGACCCATGTGCTCCAGTCTTTTCCAATCGAACCCAACGTAAAGAATATTCCCAAATTTTGAGGTGTGTGGCGGGCGGCCGCCCGCCACACACCTCAAAATTTGGACCATTTAACCCGGGGATAATGCTAAACCTTTTCGGCAGTGACGAACCAGTAGTGCGGCAGGCCGGGGGCTGCAGCCGGGATGACCGGCAGGCTCCAGCGGCCGTAATTAGCCCCGGGCGCGCCGATCGGGGTCAGGGTTGCCTGCCAGCCATGCTGGCTCAGCAAGCCGCCCGGGTCATCCAGGTAGCCGGTCCAGGGCGCTCCGGCTTCGGCCTGCATATCCACCCAGCTCTTGGTCAGGGGTGAGCTCAGCGTCAGGCCGTTAATGATGTCGAAGCCCAGGGCGCTCCCGGGAGCCGCCAGGGCCAGCGCCCGCTCGAGAACCCCGGTCACGGCCTCGCCGGGCAGGTAAAACAGGAAACCTTCCAGCAACCAGGCGGACGGCTGGCCCGGATCATAGCCCGCCGCCAGCAGCAAGTCTTCCCAGGGCCCGGTCAGGTCGGCCGGGATGGTCCGGCGGTCGCAGGCTGGTTGGGCCCCTTGCGCCTGGAGCACGGTTTCTTTATAGCCCAGGACCGGGGCCTGGTCCAGCTCGAATAAGCGGGTCCCTGGCGGCCAATCCAGGCGGTAGGCGCGCGTGTCCAGGCCGGCGGCCAGCAGCACGACCTGGCGCAGGCCGGCCTCGGCGCAGACCCGCTGCAGGAAATCGTCAAAATAGCGGGTCCGCAGGGCGATCGAGAGGCTGCTGCCCGGTGGGCGCTGGGCCAGCCAATCCATGCCAGCCGGACCGGCCAGGGCGGCGGCCCAGGGGTCGTCGAACAGGCGGTCATCCCGGGCGCTTTCCCCGGCCCGCACCGCCGCGGTCCAGGTTGCCGTCGCGCCCAATTGGTTGATATCTTTCGCCAGGTCGGTCATGCTTGTGCATTCCTTATGGGGAGTTACAGGCGAAATCTGGTGATTGCGCTGGCAGCAGCCAGTGCAACCACCAGATTTCGCCTCATCTCCCAGGATCATCTGCTGTAAAATGCGGGACTACCACTTTCATTATAGTGAGCTTTAATCCACTGTCAACCAGGAAGATGCGAAAAAGTGGTAGAGCAGATGCGCCGGCCAACAGCCATTTTTCCTGTATACTTTAGGCTAACCCAAACGATCTGACAATTTGCCTGTCAAGGAGATGCCGATATGATCCAGCCCGAATTGATCGTCGATGAGCGTTGCCAGCTGGGTGAAAACCCACTGTGGCACCCCCAGGAGCAGCGCGTCTACTGGACGGATATCATCCGCGGGGTCCTGTACCGCTACGACCCGCGCACCGGCCAACACGAAGCCTGTTTCCAGGGCGGGCACGTCGGCGGCTTTACCATCCAGGCCGATGGCGCCCTGCTGCTGTTCATGCAGCACGGGGCGGTCGCCCGCTGGCAGGCGGGCCAGCTCGAGTACATCGTCGAGCCGAGCGAAGCCGAGCAGGAGAACCGCTTCAACGACGTCATCGCCGACCCGGTCGGCCGGGTTTTCTGCGGCTCGTTGCCGATTAACGTGGGCTCGCGGCCCGGCTGCCTGTACCGCCTGGACCTGGATGGCTCGCTGCACAAAGTGCTGGACGGGATCGTGATCTCCAACGGGATCGGGTTCACGCCCGACCGCCGGGGGATGTACTACACCGATTCGGACCCGCGCCGGATTTACCTGTTCGATTACGACCAGGCCAGCGGCGAGCTGAGCAATCAACGGATCTGGAAAGAGACCCCGCAAGGCGAGGGCGTGCCGGACGGCCTGACGGTGGACGCCGAAGGCTGCGTCTGGTCGGCCCGCTGGGATGGGTCGGCCCTGTATCGCTACCACCCGGATGGGAGCGAAGCGCTGCGGGTCGATTTCCCGGCCCGCAAGGTTTCGAGCCTGACCTTCGGCGGCCCGGATCTGACCGATATGTACGTGACCACCGCCCTGGCAAACGGGGACCGGTCTGAGGAAGGCCCGGGGGCGGGTGGTTTCTTCCGGCTGCAGCCCGGCGTACGCGGCCTGCCGGAATATCTATTCCCGCATCAGGCTCTAAGCGCTAATCAATGTCGAAAAAGATGGGCCCGGGTGCGAATTCACCCGGGCCCATCTTTTTCGACCCATCGCCAGCCAATCGTTTACTCGCGGCTGTTGTATTCCATCTCCATCAGGATCGTCAAAATGGACGCCAAAGCTTTGAGTGGAAAGTACACCAATAAACTCGATAAGACGATCTCCATCGTTCCAACAGCAATTGTCAATACCCAGGCCCACAAATCCCGGTATGGGTTCGTGCTGTTGACAAAAAATGAAAAAGCGGTGTTTTTCTGGCTGTACAGGCCGGGCAGGCCTGCCAGTATCGCGACGATCACCCCGGCTTTGGCGGCCCAGTTCAGCCAGTCGCTCAGCTGCAGCACCTGGACTGGATCATAAAAGACAGGCTGGCCGTCCGCTTCTTCGAACGCTTCTTCCTCTTCTTCGACGTCCGGTTCGTCCGGGTAGGTGTAGATCGCTTCAGCCTGGGGCGGGAGCTGGCCAAGCCGTTTCCGCAGGATCTCGGCGATGACCTCGAAGGCCAGCTCGGACCATGCCACCCGGTCGTTGGCCGTCCAGATCTCGACCAGTTCTTCGGTCTGGAATTCCTGCATGTTCCGGCGGATCTGCTCCCGGAGCTGATCGTCTGGGCGCTCAAGGTTCATGGCTGGCCTCCAGGGCGCGCTGGCGGTAGTTCAGGTCGGTCTCGATGAGCATGTTCAGCCCGGCTGCGACCCCGCGGAGCACCAGCCAGACGACGAACGCGCCGAAAATATCGTTCAAGATGCCTGCCAGCCCATAAGCAACCGCCCAAATATTTCTTGTTATGGTTAAATCGATCGGCTGAGCAGATACATTTTGGAAGAAAATCTCCAATCTTCCCAAAGCGTACAATATTTGAAAAGCCAGGATGATCCAGGCCAGTACATTGGCGGCACGGGCGATCCGGTCGAGGCGTTTGTGTCTGGGGGTGAAGAAATCGTCCAAATTGAGGCTCCTTTAATCGATAATTCTTTTTGTCTCAATACCAGGAACAGCTCTCGCCTGGAAAAGCGTGTGACAAAGGTATTTCTTGGGTCGTTGGGATAGATTTTCCACTCCTGGAGTAGCTGCGGCATGGTTGCAGACTTAAATGGGACTATAACCATTATAGATCGCCGGACTGGCAAGTCAAGCTGATCTTTGGCCGGTTTGAATTGTGATGTTTGTCAATGTGGTGAATCTGTCGAATGGAACTTGTGTCATCGCGAGGAGGGTGTTCTGTGCCCAAACCGCGCACTTCACGGTCGGCGATCTCAGCTTCCCGAAATCGAGATTGCCACGCTCGCACAGAACGCTCGCTTCTAAGGAACAGTCATTTTGAGGCACCCTGAGTGGAAGCCGGAGGAGCGTTCTTTGCTCCGGAGGCTGTAATCGAAGGGTGGATTCTCGGCTAACCCGGTCATCCTTCGATTACGTTCGGTGAGCAAAAAAACGCTCACCTCTCTCCACTCAGGATGCCTGCTGGCTTGGATTGCCGGGTTCCTTTCCGACTGAAAAGTGCGCCAGCACTGTGGAGTTACTCACAATGACAATGCTGATAAAGGACAGTCCCTTAGGAACAGGGCGTACTTTGCCTGACGAAGCAATTTATCTCTTTATTGCGATGGGATGGGTGATGAAGTTTTTAGTTGGGGAGAATCGTTTGTTGGTTTTCGCTCAGGCATGGATCAAGCGGCCGGATTGGATCGATCCACTCAACCCACCCTACGAGTTACGGGACTGTAAGGGAAATTACCCCCTGTCCTGAAACGGATTCGGCAGCAGGCTGGGGGTCCGGCGGCGGTAGGCCCGGAAGGATTCGCCCAGGTGCTTCGCCAGGTCGCGTTCCTCGTAATGGATCCCGATCAGGGTGTAGGCCGCCATGCCCACGGCCAGGGCCAGGTGCCCCAGCGTCATCCGCGGCGCGGCCAGGAAGAAGGTGATCGTGGCGGTGTGCATCGGGTTGCGGACCCACTGGTACAGGCGGCCCTGCACGAATTTCGGCCGGCTGTACGCTCGGCCCAACAGGTACAGGCTCACCTGGCGCAGGCCGAACAGGTCGAAGTGGTTGAGCTGGAAGCTGGTCAGCAAAATCCCCAGGATGGCGGCTGCGAACAGGCCGTACATTAAAACCTGCCCCCAGACAGACTGGAAATCCCAGACCACCAGCGGGATTGGCTGCCAGAACACGATCAGGGCGATCACCGCCAGGGTTGAAGCCAGGACGTAAGTGCTGCGTTCGGCGGCTTTGGGGATGCGTTGCCCCAGCCAGCGCTTGAAATTCGGGCGGGCCATCAGGCTGTGCTGCAGGCCGAAGGCCAGGATCAGGCTGCCATCCACCAGCAGGGCCGGCAGAAGCGCCAGGCTCCCGCCCTGGTCGACCGTTTTCGGGACCAGCACGTCGGCCAGGAAGCCGGCCAGGTAAACGAACGTACCCATAAACAACAGGTAGCTGATCAAACCATATAGAAATACCAGGTACCTTTTTCATTTGTTTCTCCTTTGTAACGACTTCGACAATCTGAAATTGTGATGCTACTCAGCGATTGCTTCTTGCCAAAGACTTTTATTGAAAACTCAGGCGCACCTGGAACAGGCCGTCCCGGTAGCGCTGTTCAGCTTGAGCGCCGATCCGCTTGAGCAGCTGGAGCATGCCGCGGTTTTCCGGCAGGATAAAGAGCTGGAAGCCGCTTAATGCCTGCGCCAGGGCCGCCTGGATCAGGCGACTGAACAAAGCCCGGCCCAGCCCCTGGCCCTGAAAGCGGTCTTCCACCAGCAGGGCCGGCTCGGCCAGGCAGCCAGCCTCGCGGCTGAACAGGTAATAGGCCATTCCGATGATCTCATCCGGCTGCGATTCCAGGACCGCCACCAGGGCGGCCCCACCGCGCTGGGAAAGCTCCAGCTGCTGCCGCAAGGCTGCCAGCGACGGTTTGCGGGCGGAAAAATAGCGGTAATACAGGCTCTGTTTGGACAGGCGGTCGTGCATGGCGTCGATGGCCGGCAGATCGCTGGCCTGCGCCGGGCGGATCTTGACGGATCGGCCATCCTTGAGTGAAAATTGGATTGGGGACATGCTTCTACCTCCAGATACCTGTAATCATCAGCCAGGGGTTTTGTTGAATAAAACGGGGCACGAATTGTTTGTTGATTTGGTGTTCCATCCACGCTGATCCACCGGCGTTCGCTTGTGTTATGCTTAGGATAATCAGCCCCTGTCCCGCAATCGTCGCAGCCCGCGTCCTTTTTTCGTCCTTTTCGTTCTATTCCGTAACTTCGGCAAGTAAAATTAACCTATGACAGAGATCCGACTTTTTCTTTTTGGCAATCCCCGCTTTGAACTGGATGGACAACCCATCGACCTGAGCCTGCGCAAGGCTCAGGCGCTGATCGCTTACCTGGCTGTCACCGGACAAACCCAGAGCCGCGATTTCCTGGCCGGCCTGCTCTGGCCGGAAAGCGACCAGTCCAGCGCCCGCGGCAATCTGCGCCGGACCCTGTACCGGATCAAACAAGAGCTTGGAGATGAATTTCTGGAAATCAGCCGGGACAGCCTGGGCCTGTCGGCCGGAACAGACTTGGGGCTTGACGTCCGGCAGTTCCGCGCCAAAATGTCCGCCTGCCCACAGGCCGAGCCGCCCGGCCCGGACTGCCTGCAGGCCTGGGAGGCCGGCGCTGCCCTTTATGCGGCGGACTTTATGGCCGGATTCTCGCTGCCCGACAGCGCCGCCTTCGAGGAATGGCAGTTCTTTGAACGGGAAGATTTGCGCCGGACACTGGCGCAAGGCCTGCAGCGTCTGGCGCGGGCTTACCTTGACCGGGGCAGCCCCAAAGAAGCCATCGCTTATGCCCGCCGCTGGCTGGCCCTGGACCAGCTGCACGAACCCGCCCAGCGCCTGTTGATGGAGCTGTACGCCCGCAGCGGCCAGCCGGCCGCCGCCCTGCGCCAGTACCAGGAATGCCGCCGCCTGCTGGATGAAGCCTTAAAAATCGCCCCCCAGCCCGCCACCGTGGAACTGTACGAAACCATCCGGGCGGGGAATATCCCGCCCGCCTCGCAGCCGGCTTTCACCGTACCCGAGATCCACTATGTGCCCAGCGGCGACGTGCACATCGCCTATCAAACCCTCGGCGACGGCCCGGTCGATGTCTTGATCGTGCCCGGTTTCGTCTCGCACCTGGAGGTGATCTGGGAGAGCCCCAGCCTGGCCCGCACCATGCGGCAGTTCGCCCGGGTCTCCCGCCTGATCCTGTTCGATAAGCGCGGAGTCGGGCTCTCGGACCGGGTCGGCTATCCGCCCACCCTGGAACACACCATGGACGACATCCTGGCCGTGCTGGATGCGGTCGGGTCCGAGCGGGCGGTCCTGTTTGGGTTTTCGGAGGGAGGCCCTAACAGCCTGGTCTTCACCGCCGCCCATCCCGAGCGGGTGCTGGGCCTGATCCTGTACGGCACCCTGGCCAAGGGTCTGCAGAGCGACGATTATCCCTGGGCGCTGACCGAGGAGCAGCACAAAAAATGGCTGGATTGGCTGGTGAGCGTGTGGGGCAAACCGGTCCCCCATGCCTACTTCGCCCCTTCCCACGCCGATGACCAGGCGCTGTGGGACTGGTTCGCCAAGCTGCTGCGGCTCGGCTCGAGCCCAGGCGGCGTGCAGGGCGTGCTGAACGTGCTCAAGGATATCGACGTGCGCCAGATTTTAAGTTCGATCCACGTGCCCACCCTGGTGATCCACCGGACCGGCGACCAGGTGATGCGCCTGCCGGCCGGACGCTACCTGGCGGAGCATATCCCCGGCGCCAGGTTCATTGAGCTGCCTGGCGACGATCACTGGTGGTGGCTGGGGGACGTCCCGGCGGTGATGGAGCCGGTCGCAAGATTCCTGGCCGAGCTCAAGTCCCTGCCTGCCAGCGACCGCTCCCTGGCGACCATCCTGTGCCTGCGCACGCCCGGGGGAGCGGACTCTGCCCGGGGTGGGTTCGTCCGGTTGGAAAGCAAGATTGGGGCTGAGATCGAGCGCTTCCACGGGCGGCGGAGGCAGGACGCCCGCCAGATCCTGTTGGCCACCTTTGACCGGCCCAGCCGGGCGATCGGGTGCGCCCTGGCGCTGCACCAGCTCGGACTTGGGCAAGGGATCAACCTGCCCATCACGCTGCACACCGGGGAATGTATCGTCGTCGGGGAGCAGTTAGGGGGGCAGGCCCTGGAGATAGGCAAAGCCGCCCTGCGGGTGGCCGGCCAGGGCGGTGTGGTGGTTTCCCGCACCGTCAAGGACCTGGTCGTGGGGGCAGGCTTCAGTTTCGAGCGCGCCGGGGCGATCCGGTACGGGAACGAGCGGTGGGAATTCTTTAAAGTGGCGTAGGGATTGACTGAATAAAAGTTAATACCGCCAGGACGCTAAGGACGCCAAGGTTTAAACATGAAACACCAAGGAATCAAAGGGAGCAAAGTCAGCAAAGATTTTTTACAAATCCTGCGCTAACTTTGCTCCCTTTACTAACTACGCGTTTAAATGTCTTCCCCAACCCTCATTGGACTTTCCAATTAAGATCCCAGCTCCCGGCGGTGTTATCCCCGACGATCCGGATGGCATAGCGACCCGGCTCTTCCAGAGGCACCTGGACCGTTTCAGCCTGGTTGGCCTGGACAGTTTTCTCCCATATCACGCTATTGTCCGGATCGACGATCTCCAGGCTCAGGCTGCCTTGATCCACCTGCCCGGCGTAATCCAGCTCAAGGGTCTCTCCGGCGTTGGCGCGGAACGTGTCCTTCTTCATCCCATTGAAACGGGCATAGCGCGCCTGCCAGCTGCCCGGCAGGTGATTCTCGACCATCCCAATCGACAGGTTCGTCGAATGGCAGGCAGCCAGGAATGCCGGCCAGCAGGAGGGCTGCAGCTAACAGCAAAACGGTTCGTTTGTTATTCATGATGTTCTCCTTGCTTTTTCAGCGATGATTTGATTCGTGCGGCCTTATTACCAGCCGGTCGCAGGCAAAACCACATTCTATCACCATTGTTGCGCCGGTTATGATGGTAGCAAAGATCGGTTTTCTGCACCCCGGTAAGGTAGCGAGTTTTCCGTTCATACGATTTACCAGTTTTTGGTCTGCCCAGGTGACCAGGAATGATGCTTTGATCCTGGCTGGCGCGCAACCCAACAATGCTTCACCTTGGCAACCTCATTGCCTTCGATTGAGCAACGCGGGTCGGGTTTCACTTCTGAAAAGAGGGAGTATACTAGATCGAGATTGGCGCTCAGTGCTTGTCTGGCCCCCCTTCTTCCAGAGAAAAAACTTCCCGGGCAGATCGCCCAGGATACCAGGCTCGGTCAGCTTTTCGACGAAAATGTGCAACGATGAAAATCCTCAACAACTTTTACAACTGGCTTAATACGCTTGCCCGTAGTGTTCCGGTCAGGCTGAAAATCATCGGGATCGGATTGATCCCGGTCGTCATCCTTGGATTGGCGCTCAATTATTGGGTCACCAGCAGCCTAGCCGACTGGTTGTCGCACCTGCTGATCGATGTCCGGGTCCAGGCAGCGATGGATGCCGGTCGGCGCAGCGTCACCCTGGTGACGATCCTAACGGCAGCAGTCTCCGTGTTTATCTCCCTGTTCCTTTCGCACGTACTATCGCGCCAGATCCTGGCACTGAGAGAAATGGCCCAGAAAGTAGCGTCTGGCCAGTTAGAGGCCCGCGCCCGGGTTTGGGCAGGCGACGAAATCGGCCAGCTTGCCATCGCTATCAATACGATGACGGACCACCTGGTCTCCAACCAGAAGGATCTGGCCCGCACCAACCGCCGATTGGATGCCATCAACCAGATCGCCCTGGCCAGCGACGAGTCAGCTGAAATCCACGATGTTCTATACGTCATTTTGCAAAAACTGTTGGTTGCATTTCGCCTGCAGGTCGGCTGGGTGTACCTGCTCGATCCGGAACGTCAGAAATTCCACCTGGCGAGCTGGGCCGGGATGCCAGATGAAATCGGCCAAATTCTGATCCGCAAGGGCGAGCATGACCTGTGCTCCTGTCGCAAGGTTATCCTGGAGAAAAGAGACAGCGGCGGGATCACCGTCCAGCCCTGCGAGCTTTTACGCAACGGCGGGTATCAGGGTGAACTGACCAGCCACCTTACGATCCCGTTGGAAGCACGCGGCCAGATACTGGGGGTTATCAACCTGCTGTGCAACGATGAGGCGGTTTTCTCACAGGATGATATGGAACTGCTGACCTCCATCAGCGCTCAGATCTCCGAGGTGGTTGCCAACGCCTGGCTGCGGCTCAAGCTGCGCGAGAAGGAACTCGCCCGGCAGGCTTTGCTGGAATCCCTGGTGCGAGCCCAGGAAGAAGAGCGCCGCCGGCTGGCCCGCGAACTCCACGACGGGGCCGGTCAGACACTAACCAGCCTGCTTGTGCGCTTGAAAACCCTGGAAAATCAGAATTCAGACGTAGAGCTGGCCCCTTCCCTGATCAGTATGCAGGAAATTGTGTCGGAGATTATCGAACAAATTCGGGGACTTTCGTACCGGCTGCGACCGGCGGCGCTTGAAGAATTTGGTCTTTCTACCGCCCTGGAGACCCTGGTCCAAGAAACCGCCCAAAACTCCGGTCTGCAGGTTAACTGCGATTGCTGCCTGGCTGATTGCAACCTGTCGGAGGAGGTCGAAGTGACGCTTTACCGGATCGGCCAGGAGGGGCTGACGAACGTACTGCATCACGCCTCGGCTAATGAAGTCCGGCTGACTTTACAGCCGGTAGCGGATGGAATCCAGCTCTGCATCGAGGACGACGGAATTGGTTTCAATCCAGATAAGATCCCCAGCGGGGAGGGCATCCGGCATCTGGGCCTGGTCAGCATGCGAGAACGAGCCGAAATGTTGGACGGGACCTTGGATGTTTACACAGCGCCAAACCAGGGCACGACGATCCAGGTGTACATTCCGCTCAAGGAGGTAGTGTACTCATGAGTGAAGATAAGATCAGCATCCTGTTAGTCGACGATCATCAAATGCTGCGTGAGGGGCTGAAAGCTTTGCTGGAATCCGAGCACGACCTGGAAGTCGTCGGGGAGGCTGCGACCGGCCATCAAGCCATCCAGCTCGCCGGCGAACTGAGCCCTGATATTATCGTCATGGATCTCGGCCTGCCGGATATGAACGGTGTAGCCGCCATCCAGGCCATCCGAAGTCGAGACAGCCAAAGCCAGATCATCGTCCTGTCGATGTATGCCAACAAAGCGGTGGTCATGCAATCAATCGAAGCCGGCTGTGCCGGCTACGTGCCAAAATCGTCGGCTCACACTTCTCTATTGGAAGCCATCCACACCGTGATGGGCGGCAAGCGCTTTCTTCATCCGACTGCCGCGACCGCTCTGGTCGAAATCGATCACAACCGGGCAGCCGCTGGAAGGAGAATTTAAATCGCTCTCGAAACGCGAACAGGAAGTGCTGAAACTGACGGCCAGAGGGTTAAACAGCCGGGAGATCGGCGAACAGTTGTTTTTAAGCTCCAAGACGGTGGAAACTTACCGCCTCCGCGCCATGCAAAAGTTGAATCTGCAGCACCGCTCCGACCTGGTTGAATTTGCCATAAAGATCGGACTTCTGCAAGCAGATTAAGAGCGATCCATCCCAAAATGGGGAGACATTGTGGCTGCCGGTGCCTTCAGAGCATGCACCGACGGCCACAATGTTTGTTTTAGAACATTTAGCATTCATCTGCTTGTAAGGAAATTCCTTACAAGGGTTTGTGGTGATTTTTTCCACAAAAGACCAGCCTTTTTCCGCTATCCAGCCATCTCCAGAATGATTATAATCAATATGATTGTGAAATAAGGAACATTTATCAGGAGAATGGAGGTTAGACATGAAGGATCAAGGCAAGTCGAAGCTCAGCCGTAGAGACTTCCTGCAGCTGATCGGTTTAGGTGCCGGGGCAGCGGCTGTTGGGGCTGCATTCAAGCCACTGACCGGATCAGAGCTGAGCAAGAATCCCAGCTTCGTCAACAACCGGTTTGCCGATCCCGCCGGGCGCCCTCAGCGACCCTGGTGGGTTAAAACGGTCGACGAACCAACCGTCGAAATCGACTGGGATAAGATGGAGCGCTTTGACGAACAGATGGGCTCCGTGCGCGGGCCCGGCATGGCCAAGTATGTCGGACAGGAGACCGCTGATGCACTCAGCGCCCAGGGCACATCGATCCTCGAAGACGGCGTCCGCAACAACACCCCCGGCTACACCCTGCGTGATCAGGCCCTGAACGCCTCCCAAAACGGCGGCGCCCGGATGGGCATGAGTTTTCTCGGCCCGCAAAAGGCCAAGACGCCTGAGGACTGGGGCGTCCCCAAGTGGACCGGCACGCCTGAAGAAGCTGCCAAGATGCTACGGGCAGCCTTCCGGCACAACGGCGCCGGGACGGTGGGTTTTGTCGAACTGGACGAACATACCCGCAAACTGATCTACTCGCACGATCCCGATGGCAAAGAGCTGATCTTCACCGATGACCCCGAGCCGTCTGAAACCGATACCGCCCGCTACATCCCCAATTCGGCTAAATACGTGATCGTGTACACCGTCCAAATGTCCGGGGAAACCTTGAAACGCGCTCCAAGCGTGATCGGCCAGCAAACCACCTCACTCTCGTACAAACGCGGCCGGGTCATCCAGAATTCCATGCAGGAATTCCTGCGAACCCTGGGTTACATGGGCCTGGGTGAATCCAGCACCAACGCATTAGGGATCGCCCCGGCATTCGGCGTGATGGCCGGACTGGGCGAACTGTCCCGGTTGAACCGCCTGATCACCCCGGAATTTGGTCCGATGACCCGTGTGTTTAAGATGCTAACCGATCTCCCGGTAGCAACTGACAAGCCGATTGATTTTGGTGTGATGAAATTCTGCCGCAGCTGCAAAAAATGTGCAGAAGCTTGCGGCGGCGCGGCACTCAGTTTCGACACGGAGCCGACCTGGGATGTGCGCGGTGGTTGGAACAATCCCGGCCATAAGGCTTATTTTGAGGATTCGGTTAAGTGCTACACTTACTGGAAGAACGTCGTCGGCACTAACTGTGGCGTCTGCTTCGCAGTGTGCCCATTTGCCAAGGAAGATAAAGCCTGGATCCATGACTTGGTGAAAGCTGTGGATTCCAGCGTGCCTGCTATGGACAGCTTCATGCGCTCCATGGACGACGCCTTTGGTTATGGGGTTGAGAAAGATCAAGAGGGCTGGTGGGACCTGGATCTGCCTGAACTCGGCCATAACAGCACCGTCAAAGTGTAAATAGGGAATCTGTGGCGAAGTGCAACCCCCAAGACTGAGTTGATAGATAAGGAGATTGTCATGAATGATAACTTCACCGTCGAGATCAAGAAGCGGCCCTGGTATGAATGGCTGGCCTGGGCGGTCTGGCTGGTAGCCGAAGTGTTCATCCTTCAGAATGCCATTGCAAGCCATGCCGAATATGAGCCGCGCGCAGCCACCCTGTTCTGGATCGTCTTTTTTGTCCTCCTGGTTGGCGCCGCCGTGGTCTGGTTTATGCGACGTTCGCAATAACACCTGCCAGGAACAAATAGCTGAGCATATCATCAAAAGAGGAGAGGCCAGCCTCTCCTCTTCCCGAGCCGTTGCCATACGGCCACCGGACCGGGTTTTCGAGCCGTTATTGAAGCAGCAAGGATTTGGGTGTGTGAGCGTGAGTCCTCACGTTCGCACACCCAAATTCTGCCCAACCTAAAAACTATCGAAAGAGCCACAGGGCTGTTGCCGACCGGCAACAAACCAAATGGATCAACATGGAAGCCAACCATCACAGCGTCACCCTAGCTCATACCCCACCCAAGGCTAAATCGATCCCGTTTTCTCGCCAGGCATTGCTGGTTTCACTTGTGCTGGTGCTGGCGGCCTGGTTATACGGCTACCTCGCCAACGGTACCGACGTCGCCCCGTTGGTGCCTGAGGTGCTCCCGGGGACTGCCCGGATCGAGTTCCAGAGTAAGATCTATGTTGGATATGATTCGGCCGGGAACCTTACCGGCTACGCCGCCGTGGGAGAAGGGCAGGGCTACGGCGGGCCGGTCGAGATGCTGGTAGGGATTGACCCACAAGGGGAGATCGTGGGCGCCAGGATTGTCGCCCAGCGCGAAACCCCGGGATTTTTCCGCCTGGTGCTGGAACATAACCTACTGAATCAATTCATCGGCCTCAATTTCAAAGACCCACTCAGCCCAGGACAGGATGTGGATGCCGTCAGCGGCGCCACCTTCAGCGCCGAGGGGGTCGCCGCTTCCATCCGGGCCGCCGTGCACGAAATCGCAAAAGATGGCTTGAACGCCCCGCTTCCACCGGAGCATAAATCAATCCAGTTTGGGATCCCTGAGCTGGCTCTCCTGGGATTGTATGCCAGTGGTTATTTCGGTCACAAAATGCGCAACAGCGCCTGGAAACGCCGCATCCGCTGGGGAACCCTGTTAGGGGGGATGGTCGTGCTGGGTTTTATCTATACGGCCCCGCTGACCATCGCCCAGTTCGCCAGCTTGTTGAGCGGTTACTGGCCGGACTGGCATAACAACCTGTACTGGTATTTGCTGATTGGTGGGGTCCTGTTTGTCACCACTGTTGACGCTAAAAACCCGTATTGCAGCTGGTTCTGTCCTTTTGGCGCGGTGCAGGAGTGCCTGGCTCAGATTACCAAGGCCAAACTATACCGGCCGCGACAATTGAAGGATTTCTTCACTTACTTGCAGCGCGGTCTGGCGCTGGTAGCCATCCTGCTCGGCCTGGCACTGCGCCGGCCAGGCGTGGCCAGCTACGAACCATTTGCAACCCTGTTCGATCTGCGCGGCACGGGTTTGGAATGGGCATTCCTGGGGCTGGTTCTGCTGGCGAGCTTGCTGATGTACCGGCCTTTTTGCACCTACCTGTGCCCGGTCAGCCCGATGATTGATTTTATCGCCGAGGTGCGGCGCTGGATCCGGGAAGTCTGGCGCAGGCTGTTTAAACGCCGGGCCAGCCGGTTGCCGGATCAACCTGAAGGCTAAGCTGGGAACGAATGGAAACCACTAAAAAATTCTTATTGATCGGCTTCGTCCTGACCGGGACGGTTTTGATCGTTTTCATCTGGCTGCAGGGCTTGACCGACGCGACCATTACTGGTGCACAGTTATCTTCGCCTACGATTTCTCCGGCCAGGCAGGCCGCGCCGTTGGCCAGCCTTACCCCGCGGGAGCACGAAACCAGTTCAAAGACACCTGAAATCCACCCCAGGACGGCAACCGCAGCCCGCTGGATTGCGCCGACAGCAACGCTCTCGCCTCAAGAGATCGAACGCCTGACCAACCAGGAGTTTGACCAGTGAGCGGCCGGCTTGAACCAGATGAAGGAAGTACCGCTATGAAAACAAATCTGGGTATGAACGATGGTTGCAAACGATGGACTCGGCGGGATTTCATCAAGATTGCGGCGGTTGCCGGGACAGCCCTGACAGGTGTCGGCATGTTGCGCCCGTTCAGGCGACCAGCCATGATCACGACTCGCAGTACCCGCCTGCTAATGGGTACGGTGATCGAGATCAGCCTGGTCGCAGCGAGCGAGGCAGCCGGGCAAACCGCTATTGAAACGGCGTTTGCCACGATGACCCGCCTGACTCATCTCTTCAACTACCGGGAAACCGCAGGCCCGCTCGGAGAACTTAACCATAGCGGCTCGCTGGAAAACGCCCCGGCAGAGCTGATCCGGCTGCTCGAATCCGCCAGATCCTTCAGCGAGATAAGCGGAGGCGCCTTCGATGTCACGGTATTGCCGGCGCTGGAAGCCTTGCAATCCGGCCGGATCGTCGGCCAGGCGGAACTCGAGCGGATCGATTATCGCCAGGTGGATATTCAGGCCAGCCGAATCAAATTCAAGTTGCCTGGAATGCGGATCACCCTGGACGGGATCGCAAAGGGTGAGATCGTCGACCATGGCGTAGCAGCCCTACAGAAACTGGGCTACAAGGACATTCTGGTAGATGCTGGCGGGGATATACTGGCCTATGGCACGCACACCGACGGTCGCGTCTGGAAAATTGGGGTGGCCAATCCCAGGATCACGAACGGCAACCCCTGGCTGGCGACCCTGCCGCTGGCTGGCCGGGCCGTAGCAACTTCAGGCGATTATATGCAGACTTTCACCCAGGACTACAGTCTCAACCATATCATCGATCCCCGCCGGGGCTTGTCCCCCGCCGAGCTGTCCAGCGCAACTGTGATTGCTCCCTGTGTTCGCGACGCCGATGCGCTGGCGACAGGTCTGATGGTCCTGGGCGTCCAGCAGGGGTTAGCCCTGGTCGCCCGCCTGCCGGGAATCGAAGCGCTGCTGGCCACCAAGGATCTGCAAATCTTCCGTTCAGACGGGTTCCCGGCTGCCTGAACAGCGGCCGGCTGAAATTCTGATCGTTAGCACGCCAGACCAGCCTTACTGGAGGGTACAATGACCACAAACAATTTACTCGAAGAAGATCCACGCTTGCAGGAGCTCCAGGAAGCCGTAGCCAAGGCTGAAACCGGGGCCGACCCAATCCGGCACTGCCAAGCCCTGATGCACCTGGGCCAAGCCTACCTGGATCAAAAAGAGGCCCCTGCCGCCCTGACCCAATTTGAAACCGGTTTGAAGCTCGCCCAACAGACCGAAAACCGCCAAATTCAGGCACAGTTATTCGGCTACAAAGGCATGGCGCTCAAAATGCTGGGCAATACCAGTATGGCCTTGCAGGCTTTCCGAAAATCCAACGGGATCGCCTCACACCTCAAACATGACCTGCTGTTATGCGATTCATTTTTCCAGATCGGCTTATTGAAAACCATCGAGAACCAGCCAGGCAGCAGCCTGGACGATCTGACCCAGTCCCTGGCCATCGCCACCCGTCTGCGCGATCACGGGCGGCAGCTGCGAGCCGCTGAAGCGCTGGCAGAAATTTGCGAAACCCTGGAGGAGCTAGAACAATCCCGCCAGTATTACCGCCTGGCTATTGAGCAGGCTCGCCTGCTGGGCGATCACACCGCCGAATGCACCCTGCTGACCAGGCAGGCCAATAATTCCCTGGCGGCGGGTGATTTCGAAACCGCCATCGACCAGTATGAAGCCGCGCTGGATATTGCCTCCGCAATCGAAAACCGGATTGCTGAAATCAATATCCTTGGCGGCCTGTTCCGAGTGCATGCCCTGGCCGGACACCAACACCTCGCCGTGCTCTACGGTGAGAAGATCATTCAACTATCCCGGGATATTGAGCACTTCGAGGCGGAAATCACCAATATCCACGCCCTGGCGCGCTATTTACTCGAACAAGGCCAGGCTCAGGCTGCCCGCGCCTATTTATCCGAAGGTCTGGTACTGGCCGAGAAACATGATAGCCCGGAATGGTTATCTGACCTGCTCGTACTCGATGGCCAGGCGCACTATGCCTGCGGGGAGCACGCACTGGCGATCGAAAGTTTGAACCAGGCCGCCAGTCTGGCTACCGGGATCGGTGATAAATCCCGGATCGCTCATATACTGGCTTATTTGAGCGGAATTGAAGCCGAACGCGAGCAGCTAAGCGATTCGATCGGGTATGCTGAAAGAGCCGTGGCCTTTGCCCTTGAGCTGGAAAACAAGAAAATGGCGGGAGAACAACAGTTGCTGCTGGCGCTCAATTATCGCGATCTGGGTAAAGCGGACAAAGCCATTGAATACTGCCGGGCAGCCCAGGCAAGTTTTGAGGATTGTAAAGCGCCCGAGATGCTGGTAAAAGTTGAGGGTCTGCTGGCAGAATTATGAAATTTAAACGGCAAGCGTGTGCGATGCCCGTACAGGCCTACACACGCTTGCCAACCCAAACCCCAGATACATCCGTCAAACAGACAGAAAGTATTCCCTGCTCCGTTGCCTGATTAATTCACAAAACGTTCCACCAGCCAGTCCCCCAGGTCTTCGATCACCTCCGGGCGGGGCGGTCCGAGCGGCTGTTCCATGCCCTGCACCGGATAAAAACTATGCCCCAGGCCGGGATAGGTGATCAGCATATGATCCGGGTTGCCGGCTTCATCCAGGGCCGCATCGGCCCGCCGGGCGCCTTCCACGATCGTCTGCATATCCGCTTCGCCGTTCAACATCAGCACCGGGCGCATGAAACCGGGCAGGACACTGGTGACGCTGCCGTAATGGGCAAAGTCTTCAAAATAAGCCGCCATATCTTCGGAAATGCCATTCATATGGGGGAAGTTCTGGATGCCGGTCAGCTGTTCGATGTATTCCCGCAGCGTGGTGTGGATCTTGACCTCCCCATCCCGATCGGGTTTAAGTGCGGCCTTAAAGCGGTATCCATGCGGGCTATCCCGATCCGGTTCGAACAGAGCCTCGAGGTTGGCGGCCCTGACCGCCGGACTGCGGGTCTCGAACCAGGCGAAAAAATCATCCACCGAGACCCAGCCGTCGCGATTCCGATCGATGATACGGGCGATCCGCTCCACCTCGCGGTCGACATACTGGTATCGCACGATCGTCCTGGCGTTGTAGCCGGCCACCCCCATCAGCACCAGCCCGGCCAAATCGGCCGAATCGCTGGAGCGGGCGATCAGGCTGGCGAGCACCGTACCCTCGCTGTGTCCCAACAGCAGCAGACGATCCGGATCTACCTGGTCGAGTCCGCGGGCCTGTTTAAGGATCGAGCGGGCGTCGGACAGGTAGCGGGTGAATGGATGTTTCAGCGACAGGAAGCGCGGCTCGGAGCTGAGCTGTGGACCCAGGCCGACCACCCCGCGCTTGTTGAAGCGCAGCACCGCAAAACCGCGCTGCGGCAGGCGGTAGGCGATCGTGCGGAAGAATTTCGAACCACCCGGCACCTGCGCAACCGCTTCCGGCAGGGTCTCATCCATATCGTTCTTGCCGGAGCCGTGCACCAGCATCACTGTCGGGAACGGGCCAGCGCCGCGGCCCGGGTAAGTGAGCTGGGCCTGGCTGGTCCAGCCGCCATCCAGCGGCAGTTCCAGGTTTTCAGCCGCCACACCCTGCGGCAGCCCGCTGGTCGGCGGCTCTTGCGGCTCGCTAGTAGCGCCTGGCCTGCCGGAAGAGACCATCAAGACCAGGTTCATACCGGACGGCAGCATGCCGGCCAACACTGCCGTCCGGGGGTTGCCTACCAAAGAATTGGGTCGGGCGCACAGCAAGATCAAGGTCTGACGGTTTTGATCCTGCTTGCGGGTGAATTCGATCTGGACACCGTTCTGCTCTTGCCCGTTCAAGGGCAATTTTTGAGCGACCTGCCAGCCGGCAGCAGCCAGGTGAGACTGGTAATACGCGACCAGGGCCGGCACGGAATCCTCACTGGCGGCTGCTTGAATATAGGTATGGGACGGGTCCAGGCCCAACGAGGCAATCACTTGCGGGTCGAGCGCCAACGAAAGCAAACCGGCATACGGCCGCAATTTCCTTAAGAAAGTAGGCGGTTTATTTGAATTTGCCGGTGAGGCGATGGCCATTAAGACTCCTGGATGGGCGAACTGACGTGCTGGATTACCTGCGTTTTAAGTCTAGCACCTGGGCCAGCGGAAGACTTTAACTTTTCCTTATACGGGGATAATCGCTCAATTAAGCAAGGCGATCGGGGAACGAACCCACATTCGGGGAGGGTTCATATTGTGTAGAAAGTGGTGTTCGATCAGCCAGGGTTAAAAGGAGATAGTGTATCGGACTTCGCCAACAGGCTCAAAAGGGTGCTGTACCGGTTTCCTTCATCCTGAACGCAGGTTTAAAAGTACAATACTCTGGACAACCAGCAACCAATCGTTTCACAGGAGAGGACCAAATGCAGCCAACATGTTCGCCCGAAGAAGCGGGCTTTTCATCCCAACGCCTCCAGCGCCTCGATCGTGGCATGCAACGAACGATCGACCGGGGCCGGACGGGCGGCATCCTGACCCTGGTCGAACGCCGGGGGGAGATCGTTCAAACGGGGAAATATGGTTATTTCGACGTGGCTGAGAACAAGCCCCTGGAATTCGAGCATATCTTCCGGATCTACTCGATGACCAAGCCCATCACCAGCCTGGCGCTGATGATGCTGTTCGAGCAGGCCGAACTGCAGCTTGCCGACCCGGTCGAAAAATATCTCCCGGAGTTCAAGGATGTCAGGGTCTGGGAGCCGGGCGGCAACCTGGTAGCGCCCAAAACGCCCATGACGGTTCACCATTTGCTGACCCACACTTCCGGGTTGACCTATGGCGTCTATGGAGACAGCGAGGTGGATCGGCTGTACCGGCAGCAGGCCAGATTACTGGCCAAGGATCAAACCCTGGCTGAATTGGTCAGGAAGATCGCGCGGCTGCCCCTGGTCAGGCATCCGGGCGAGCAATGGATCTACAGCGTCTCAACCGACGTGGTTGGGCGAATCGTGGAAGTGATCTCCGGGGTGAGCCTGGGGGATTATCTTGAAAAGAACATCCTGGGGCCGTTGGGTATGGTCGACACCAGCTTTTCCGTCCCCGATGATAAAATCGACCGCCTGACGACCTGTTACACCGAGCGGGGGGACGACCAACTGGCAGTCGCCGACTACCGGGAAACCAGCAGCTATCGCAATGTCAGGCTGCATTCCGGCGGGGGTGGATTGGTTTCTACTCTGGCCGATTATCTCAAATTTACCCGCCTGTTGTTCAACCGTGGGGAACTGGATGGCGTTCGCCTGGTTGGTCGCAAAACCATCGAGTTAATGACCACCAACCAGATTAATCGGGACCTGCTCCCGCTGGCTACCGCCGATCCTTTCCCTGGTTTTGGGTTTGGGTTGGGCTTCCGGGTGTTGGTGGATCCGGGCCAGGCCCGGGAATTGGGTTCGCAAGGCGTCTACGGTTGGGGCGGCGCGGCCAGCACGACCTTTTTCGTCGATCCCCGGGAAGAACTGATCGGCATCATGCTGAGCCAGTACCTGCCGGCCTCACCCTTCAGCTTGATCCCCGATTTCAGGACCCTGGTTTACCAGGCCCTGGTGGATTAGACACAGCTCTTAAGGAGCTGTACTTACTTACATTGGTAGAAGGCGATTCTTCGATGCGTTTTACCACGAACATAGATAGCATCGTCGGCGCTTGGTAAGTTCTCAAGATACTGGACGCTTCCATAGATCCTGTGTCGGAAGGACCCCTCAATGCAAAAACTACATTAGCATGGAAGAAACGATGGCAGGCCGGTGTTCTTTGCCGGTCAGGGGTGGGTGCAGGGGATGCTAATTTAAGAACCCGGTCATCCTTCGATTACAGCCTGCGGAGCCAAGAACGCTCCTTCGGCTTCCACGATCGTAGAGAACAAGACTCAGGGTACCTACAATATGTCATGAGTATTCGATCTTTGGCATGCTGTGTTCTCTACGGCCAAACCATATGTATGCGACGATCTCCTTTTCGTCCATGGCCATCGATCAGGTGGCGAAGATCGCTACGTCGGGCACAGAACGCCCTCCTCGCGATGACAGTAGGGCGGATTGCCATTGAGAGCCGCCTTTTTTTTATCGTGTCGGATGTGCCGGCCCAGTCAACGATATACAGGCATCGAAGAATCATGGGCGAGCGTCAAGATCTTGACTTCCTGGAACCGCTGTGAGCGTAAAACCGGGTGGCTTAGCGACGCCGCTGACGGGCTGGCGTTCTTTGCCAGCCGGGGGTGGGTAGGGATAAAAGGTGAAAATGGAATCAAACCGGTCGGTAAAAGGCCTGCACTTACCGCTATTCCTGTGGTCGCTGCCGTTGATCTTCCTGTATTTCGGGCTGCCGGTGATCAGCAAGGAATTCGGCGCCAGCGCCGTGGCAATCGGCGGGCTGTTCTCGGCCTTCACCGCCACCACCCTGATCCTGCGGCCATTGATCGGGCTGGGGGTCGACCGCCTGGGCCGCAAAATCTTCCTGGTAGCAGCCCTGGGAATCTATGCCCTGGCCATGGCGGCCTTCGCCCTGGCCGATTCGATGGACGGGCTGTTCCTGGCCCGGGTCATCCAGGGGGCCGGCTCGGCCTGCCTGTGGACCGCGACCAACACCCTGGTGGCCGACCTGGCTTCACCCGGCGAGCGCGGCCGGGCGATGGGCCAGATCAGCCAGGTGACCACCCGGGGCAGCCTGGTGGGGGTTTTCGCCGCCTACCTGGCCATGTCGTTCCTGCCGGATGCCCTGGGCTGGAAGCTGTCTTTCAGCCTGTTTGCGACGCTGACCCTGCTGGGAGCGTTCATCGCCTGGAAGCTGGTCCCGGATGTGCGCCCCGCCCGGCGTGACCCGGCCCGGCGGACGGTGCTGTCCCGCCCGCTGCTAAACCTGCTGCTGGTGGTCTTCCTGACCGGCGTGCCGGAGGCCATGCTGGCTCCGATCTACCTGACCTACCTGCAGGACCACTTCACGACCGACATCGCCAGCCTGGCCTGGGCCTTCTTTCCGGCCGGCCTGGTCTCGGCCTTCCTGGCGACCCGCCTGGGCGCCCTGAGCGACCGCTACGGGCGCGCTGCCATGATGGCCCTGGGGCTGGCCGGCGCCGGCCTGATCGCCCTGTTCCTGCCCGGCCTGCCCTCCCTGGTCTGGCTGGCGGCCCTGTACACCACCCAGGCGATCTTCTGGGCCATCTCCGAGCCGGCCGAGACCGCCCTGGTGGCCGACCTGATCGGCGAGGACCGCCGCGGGGCGGGCTACGGGCTGTATGATTTTGTCGAAAACCTGGGGTTCACCATCGGGCCGGTGCTGGGCGGACTGCTGTACGACCGCATCGGGGCTCAAACGCCGTTTTACCTCAACGGCGCGACCCTGCTGGTGAGCGCGCTGTGGGTGTTCCTGGTGCTGCGCTCGAAATGAACTTATCCTGAGTAGCAGCCTATTGATTGGGGGTTTGTCCAGGCCACCAGGATCTGCGTGAATTTCCGGAAGGCGAGTAGATCAACAACCCAGCCAGACTGTCGGCTACGAAGATCCCCTCATCGTAGGCTGCGACCCCCTGGGCGGAATAGGTTTGGATCGAATAAAGCCTTGCAGGCAAGGATGGGTCTGCAATATTCAGGATCATCACACCCATCGTACCGCTCGCCAAAAAGGCTCTTTCGCCTGCCACGGCGATATCCAGAACCTGTCCAGGCAGGCTGGTCGAGCTGACTAAAACCGGATCGGCCGGATCGCTGAGATCGAAAATATGCAAGGACCTGGATTGAACTGCAACAAAGAGATGGTCACTGACTGCTGTCATGGCTGTGATCTTGCCCAACCCGTGAACCGTCCGGATCGCGGTGGGTGATCCCGGTTCTGAGACATCCAGGACGGTCAGGCAGGATCTATCGGTGGCAATATAAACGAACATCTGGCTGACAGCCATATCGAGCATCGTTCCCGGCGGGCGGTAATAGCCCACTTGATCCGGCCGGTCTGGATCAGAGACATCGAGGATATGCAATCCACCCAGGGGATCGGGAATTGTAGCATAGGCTTTTCGATCCTGCTGTAACGGTTGATTGACTGCAATCCAGGCAGGCTCAAGCACAGCCGGTTGGCCCGATCCCGGCACTTTGATGGAGTACGGACCAGCCAAAGCCCCGGCGGCGTAAACGTGTTCTCCATCTTCGGCTACTGTCCAGCCCAATAAACCCAGGGTAGGATAAGCTGCCAGGTCTTGGGGCAGCCTGTTATTCGACAGGCTCAGGATATGTAACTCATCTTCCCAACCGGCTGTCACGAAAGCCGTCCGGCCGACGACCACCACATCTATGACCGGTCCGGGTGAGAGAAAACTGCCTAAGAGATGGGTTGGATCATCCAGGCCGAGGATATAGAGACATCCACTGGTGTTGATCAGGTAAAGCCTCTCGTGAGCAAGCGCTACATCCACCAGCAAACCCGGCAGTGAGACAACCTCCACCGAAACCGGATCGGTTGGATCGCTCAGGTCGGCGATCCGCAGCCCAGACGGGCCGTTGGTGAGATAAGCCAGGTTTCCGCTAACTGCCAGTTCATCAAAATAGCCCGGCATATCCAGTTGACCGATCAATACTGGCTTCTCCGGGTGGGAGATATCCACCACGGCCAATCCACCCAGCAAGCTCACATAAGCGGAGTTCCCCCGAAGAACGATTGCCTGTGCCCCATGGGCCAGAGGCAGGACCCCCACCTGCGCCGGCAGGTGTGGATCGGTCACATCCAGCACGAGCAAACATCCGGAAGCCGCCAGGTAGACGTAGTTGTCGATTGCCGCCACATCCTGAACCTGACCGGGCACAGCGAAAAGTCCAGCCTGGACCGGGTGGTCTGGTGCGGTGATATCCACGACGAGGAAATCAGCGTAGGTCCCGGCGATATAAGCATATCCAGCCCCGAGGGCGATGTCCATGAATGGATCGGATGTGGCTAGCAGCCCGATTTGCACCGGCCGCTCAGGGTTAGCAATATCCACGACGCTCAAGCCTTGCCGGCCGACGACGTAAGCCAGGTCGCCGCGCAAAACGATATCGTTGCTGGGTAAAGGCAAAAAACTTATCCTGACCGGTTTTTGAGGATTGGAAATATCCAGGACGGCAAATTCAAAGCTGTAGCCCATGAAAGCATACTGATCCCGAACCGCGATCGCCAGGCTGGCGCCGCCGATCCGGCCGGCCAGTTCGTCCTTGGCGTCGAGAATCTTATCGCCCGGTAATGCAGGCGTGAACACCGCCAGCAAGATCCCCGAAATAAGTAAACCACTCAGCAGGACGGTGAACAGTCTCAGCAGGTGGATTTTGGGAAACTGGAAAATATTTCCAGGCCATTCAGGCTGCTGGGCAATCATATCGATACACTCACTGGCAGATCGTTTACTGCCTTGGTCGTGTGATGGTTTTACCGGTTTTGCTCGTCAATAGTCGCTTACGCGGGATGAACCATCCGTTTTGACGACCTGATCCTGGTCGTACCAATCCCCACTGGGCGGTCTCGAGAATGTCGGATGGATAAGAACGGGAAGCGCCTACGGGGATAAATTGAAAGCCAGGTTGAGCTCATCCGCGCCGATATCGAACCCGGCTCCACACGGGCGGCTTTCACCGTGAAAATCGTTGAAAATATTGACGTCCCGGCCCTGGTCGAGCGCCGGGCTGCCGACTTGCAGGTGGTAGTTCAGGTTATCCGGGTCTTTGAAGGCCGGGTCGCCCCACAGGGTCAGCGCGCCGTGGGTCAGGCGGCCTGGTCCGGCCCAATCGGCCCCGTTCGCCCAGGCGCCGTCGCCATACAGGGTCCCGTCCAGGGTGGCGCTGGTACCCGCCTCCACGTATATGCCCACGGCCTCCCCGGCAAAGATGGTATTGACCAGGCGGGCCGTGCTGGCGTTTTGATCTAAACCAGTCCCCACCCGCAACCCGCTGATCTCGCCGCCCTGGTTATGGGCAAAGGTATTGAAATACAGGCTGGCATCCGTGCCCAACAGCTGCAGGCCGGCGCCGGTCCCCAAGACGGTATTGTCGCTGAAAACAGCATTGCTGAGGGTGGCGCGGCAGTTCACCAGGTTCAAGCCACCGCCGCCGTGTCTGGCAGTGTTGTGTTGGAACACATTCCCATCCAGATCCAGCAGGCAGCGCTCGGCCAGCATCCCACCGGCGCCTTCGTTGGTATCCAGCCGGCTGTCATTGCCGGTAAATGTATTGCCATAAAACGAGCCTTCGCTGTAAGATCCCAACCAGACGCCCGCGCCGGCGCCAGAGGCCGAATTGCCGTGGAATTCGCTTTCCGTCACCAGCAGATCGCTTTCCCAGACGTACAGGCCGCCGCCATACCCGGCATGGTTGTTTGAAAATTCAGTGCGGATAACCTGGGCCCGGCTTGACGATCGCAGGTAAACGCCGCCGCCATCCTGGGCTGCGGTATTGGCCGTAACCAGGCAGTCGCGGATCACCGGCGCGCCGGCCCAGACGTACATGCCTCCGCCGGCATCCCGCCTGCCGGGCGCGCCGCCCAAACCGGTGGCATCGCCGTTGGTAAGGGTTAACCCCTCCAGCACCGGGCTGGCCGCGTAAACAAAAGCTGCCCGGCCATTGCCCCCGGCGTCCAGAACAGTCGGGTTGGCCCGAGGATCGGGCGGTTCGCTGAACGCCAGGTCGTAGCCGCCTCGGATCGTCACCGTTTTAGCCAGGTAAAGGATCTGGGAAAGGCCGCCCTGGTGATTGATCTGGGAGTAAATCCCCCTGGCGACCCGGATGGTCGCGCCGGGCTGGGCGGCCTCGACCGCCTCCTGGATCACGCCAGTATCACAGGCCGGCGGCCCGGCCGGGCAAACCGTCAGGACCTGGATTGGCGTCCGCTCAAAACTTGCCACAGCTGGCAGGCGCGACACAAGCAGCAGTGAAAATGCCAGCAGACAGCCTAAACCAAAAACTACTATCAGCGCCAGCTTTAATCCAGCCTTCATAGCCCACGCTCCTGTTGATCTCCTTGATTCGATCATACTCCAGTAGAGTCTAGGAAATCATCAGGAGATAAGGCGAAACATTCTTCTCCCCTTCCGGCGCCAAAGGCGCCAGGGAGGGCCGGGGGTGGGCTTTGTGATGCCGATTCAGATTGAAGCTTATATTCGGGACGAGTCATATTTTGCTAAAAAACCTGCCGGGCTTCTGGCACTTTGGATATAATCAAGCCCACAGCCGATCTTTAGCTTGCTCCCAGGGAGGTCGATCGATGACCGAACGAACCCAAATGGAGACCAGGAATCCCGACATCGATGGCAAAGGCGCGACGCTGTGGCGCTTCGAGCGCTGAACGATCATCCAGCAATCAGGCTAATGAAGGAGAAGGCATGCGCGAGCTTCCCAACCAACCCATTCTTGAATTCCGGGTGGCACTGACCGTCCAGGAATACGAGCGCCTGGTGCAGTTCTACTGCGCCGGGCTGGGACTCGACCCGGCCGCCCGCTGGGAAAACGACGGCGGAAAGGCGGTGATGCTGGCTTTCGGCCGCGGCACGCTGGAGATCTTTGACGAGGCTCAAGCCGGGGCGATCGACGCCCTGGAGGCCGGCCGGCGGGTCAGCGGGCCGGTCCGTTTCGCTTTCCAGGTGCCCGACCTGGACCAGGCGGTGGAGCGCCTGTTAGACCAGGGGGCGAGCCTGGTGCACCCGCCGGTACGCACGCCCTGGGGCGATCGCAACGCCCGGCTGGCAGCCCCGGATGGGATGCAGATCACCCTGTTCCAGGCCGGGCCGGAAGCCGAATAACCGGTCTTTTTCAGCGAGCCCTTATGCGACCCCTGGGATTTCCAGGGGTAGCACCTCACTTTGATCTGGAGGTGGACCCTTGCATTTCCAAAGCTTTGACGGCCTGGACCTGTGGTATGAAACCTACGGCGATCCCGGCGGGACGCCGCTGGCCCTGATCCACGGGATTGGGGCGGACCATGCCATGTGGGCGCCGCAAATCGAAAGCCTGCCCGGGGAGGGCTATTTTCTGGTCGTGCCCGACCTGCGCGGCCACGGCGCCTCCGCCGTCCCGGCTGACTTCCGGATTGCGGACTGCGCCCGGGACATCCACGATCTGCTGGATGAACTTCATATCCCGCAGGCCCACCTGGTGGGCGTCAGCCTGGGCGGGATGATCGCCCAGCAGTTCGGGCTCCAAACCCCGGAGCAGGCCGCCAGCCTGACAATCGTCGACAGCCTGAGCGGGGCCACCCGGCCGGTTGAGCGCTTCAATGCCTCCCTGGCCGCTTTTCTGCTCAAATTTTTCCCGGCCCGCTTCCAGGCGCTACCTAATTCGCAACACGTACCAGAAAATGGACCATCCTGAGGTTGGACGCTATTTCTCCGCTTGTCTCAAACGCATGGATCCGGGCTGGCTGCTGGCTGCCCGCCAGGAGGTCAACCGCTTCAACCTGGTGGACCAGCTGGTCTCAATCCATATCCCGGTCCTGGTGCTGGTCGGAGACGGGTTCGGGAAGATGGCGATTGAAATGGCCCGCACGACCGCCCAGGGCCTGCCGGACGCCCGCTTCCAGGTGCTGCCGGGCGGCGGCGATCCATCCAATCTATTAGTGCCGGAATTGTTCAACCGGGCGTTGAAGGCTTTTCTGGCTGAGGTCGCTGCCGATGCAGCCGGCTGAGATCGCCGCCTGAGGCTGGCCAACCAGGGCCTGGCCGGCGCGCCGTTCAGCGCCCCCGCCGTGGTGGTGGACTGGCTGACAGCTGCCCAGGCCCAGGATTATTACGGGGCCCAGTGGTCGCTGGGCCAGCGCATGGGGAGCGCCACGGAAGCCGCCTTCGAGGTGGCCATGACCCAGGGGACCATCCTGCGGACTCACGTGCTGCGCCCCACCTGGCATTTCGTCGCCCCGGCCGACATCCGCTGGCTGCTGACCCTGACCGGGCCGCGCGTTAAACAGGCGGTCGGGGGCATGCTGCGCCGGGTCGGGCTTGACCCGGACACCTTAATACGCAGCAACCATGTGCTGGCGGCAGCTTTAGAGGGCGGTCACCAGCTCACCCGGGAGGAGCTGCGGGCAGCCCTGGAGCGGGCCGGCATCCGGGCCGGCGACGGCCTGCGGCTGGCCCACATTGTCATGATTGCCGAGCTGGACGGGGTTATTTGCAGCGGGGCCCGGCGCCGCCCGGCGATACACTGCCTTTTTGGGCCGCGATTGATTGGAGGAATAAACGAATTTGGTTTCAGCCTTGCAAATGCAAAGGCTGAAAAAATTCGTAATTCAATTTGAGCTAGGAGAGATGGATTTGAAACTAAAAAAGAGGCCAGATTAACGGCAATGCCAGGGCGGTAAGGATTAACAATACCAGGTTGAGCCAGACCCCAACTCGACTGTAGTCAAAAAAGCGGTAGCCTCCCGGGCCGAATATCAGGACATTCACCTGGTGTCCAATCGGCATCAGGAAAGAGGTCGAGGCGGCAATGACAATGGCCATGACAAAAGAGCGCGGGTCTGCGCCAAGCCCCACGGCGGCATCGATCGCGATTGGCACGGCCAATACCGTGGCGGCTGCGTTCGACATCACCTCCGTGAGCAGCCCCGTCAGGACAAAAATCCCCATCATAACCGCCAGGGCGCCCCAATTTCCAAGCAGACCGACGATCGAGTTAGCAATCAAGCGGGCTGTGCCAGTGTTTTCCATTGCCAGCCCCATTGGAAGCATCCCGGCGATCAGAAAGACCGATTTCCACTCGATGGCATTGTAAGCTTCCTCCATGCTAAGCGTGCGGCTCAGGACCATCACCAGGGCGCCAATCAGCATTGCCGCCGAGACAGGCAGCCAGCCAGCTGTGACCACAATTAATACCCCCAGCAGAATGGCGACCGCCACCGGCGCTTTTTTGGTCCGCCGGTTTTCCACCGGTGGCATTTCGAGCAGCAAAAAGTCGCGCTCTCGGCGCAACAGGTTAATCCGTTCGACAGCCCCCTGGATTAGGAGCGAGTCGCCGAGGTCCAGTTTGATGTCACCCAGGCGGGAAAATAACGTTTTTCCATGGTGACGAATCGCCAGCACCGACAACCCAAAGCGGGAGCGGAAGTCGATCTGGCGCAAGGTGCTGCCCAGCAAATGGGAAGTTGGGGACAGGACCACTTCGGCCAGATCATAGGCGTTGCGGGAGGGGTCCAATTCCCATGGCTGGATGGGCTGGTCGGGCACCAGCAGCAAACCCAGGCTCTGGCTGGCAGCCAGGATGGCATCCGCGCTGGCTTCCACGTGCAGCTCGTCCCCGGGTTCCAGGCGATGCTCACTTAAAGCCGAAACGGTCTCCCCCTCCTGGCAGCACAGGTGAATATGGATGACATTCAGGCCGTACAGATTTTCCAGATCCGCCTCGCGAACGGTCTTGTTGACCAGGGGCGAATGATCTGCCAACCGGACTTCGGTCAGGTATTGTTGGACGGGATAGCTATCGGAGAGGCGCCCACCCGGGGTCCGTTCAGGCAGCAAATGCCGGCCAATCAGAACCATATAAACGATCCCGGCCGCCAGGACCAAGGCGCCCATTGGCGTAAAATCAAAAAAATTGAAGGATTGAATGTTGCCGTAGCTTTCCAATATGCTGGAGGCCAGGATATTGGGCGGAGTACCGATAATGGTCATGTTGCCGCCCAGCAGGGAAGCCCAGGCCATAGGGATGAGCAGTTTGGATGGGGGAATATCCGTTTCCCTGGCGACACTCATCACCGCCGGCAGCAAGATCGCAACAGCCCCGATATTGTTCATAAAGGCAGACATCAGGCCGACGGTCAACATAATCACGATCGTGAGACGGGCTGAACTTCGCCCAGCAAAACGGACCACCTGGCTGGCGATGAAATCGGCCACACCGCTGCGAGTCAAGCCGCCGCTGACGATAAAAACCGCCCAAACCGTGATGACCGCCGGACTGGAAAAGCCCGAGAAGGCCTGCTCGACGGTGACCAGATTGGTCAGGATGAGCAGCACCAGGACGATCAAGGCAACAACATCGACCCGCAGTTTTTCGCTGACAAACAGAAGTACGGCTATGCCAAGAATAGACAGAACCAGGATATTATCAATTGTCAAACTTTATCCTTGAAAATTGCTGCGAACACCAAACGACCCATGAATTCTTAAAATTGTTTACATATTATATAGTAATTGTAAATTTATTGTCAATATTTGAGGGGGAATTACCCCCAACTTAATGAGGGCCAGGCGAAATAGAGACTGGGCCCGGGCATGTGCCCGGGCCCAGTCTCTATTTCGCCGTTAAAGCGTAAACTTTTTCCAATGCCCCTCGGAGATGACTTCGACGGCGCCGTCGATCACCTGGATGGCGGTCTCGTCGTCGATGGCGTAGGCCGGCACCGACATGCCGGCGGCCCATTTTTCTGCTCCGGCCATGGAATTGTCCGGCAGTTCCGCATGATCCAGGTGCGGAAAGATGGCGAAATCGACCAGGCCCAGGGTTGTATCGCCGCCGGAGGGTGGCTTCCAGCCGACGAAGTCCTCTCCGATGTTGGGGGCCATCACCATACTCCCGGCGCTCAAGCCCACGTAGACCGTCTCGCCCAGCGAGGGCAACAAGTCTGCCAATCCAGACTGCCGCATCCAGTAGCACAGGTACAGGGGATCGCCGCCGTTCACCAGCAGGACGTCGGTCTCCCGGACCTGAGGGAACCCATTGCTCCTCATCCAGGCTGGGCAGCGCGGTCAGCTCCAGCACGCCCAAAGACTTCCAGCCCAGCTCACACATCGGGGTGCGAGGCTCCCGTCCGGTGATGAAGTTCCACGCCAGGCCCGGGCCTCCTTTGGGGAGCCCGTACGATGCGGTGGGGATGCACAGGGCGCTGGACTCGGCGATCGGTTTGCCCAGCAGGTTGAGCAGCGCTTTACGGATGCTCGTGTTTTTGATGCCGGCGGAAGTGAGCAGGTATTTCATGCTGCCTCTCCTTGACGGTTGTATAAGAAGGATTGGTATTACTCAGGCCTGATTACAAATATGGGCGTAACAGGGGTGCGTGGGGACGTACGTCCCCACGCACCCCTGTTACGCCCACAAAGCAGCAATTTGTTCTCAAAGGATTGGTTCCATCAGCTGTCGGCCAGGAATTCCAGCACCCGCTTCACCACGAGGTCGGTCGCTTCGGCGTCGTAGGACGGCAATGAGCTGTCCGTGAACAGGTGCTGCTGGCCGGGGTACAGGAACATTTCGCCGGTCTCGGCTTGCTCGAGCAGCGCCCGGGCCGAGTCGATGTCGCCATCCTCCACAAAGAACGGGTCGCCGTCCATGGCATGGATCTGCACCGGAACTTGCGCCGGCCAGGCCGTACCGAACTCCGAGACCGGCAGGCAGGCGTGGAAGAAGAGCGCTCCCCGCGCCCCGGCCCGGGTCTGGGCCAGCTTCTGGGCCGGGACGACGCCCAGCGAAAACCCGGCATATACCAATTCGGCGGGCAGCCCGGCAGCCGCGGCCTCCTCACGCTCCAGCAGCTCGTCAAATCCGAGTTCCCGGACGAATCCCATCCCTTTTTCCAGGTCGTCGAAAGTGCGGCCGTCGAACAGATCGGGCGTGTGGACGGTATGCCCGGCGCGGCGCAACCGCTCGGCAAACGCGACCACGCCGGGCGTCAGGCCCAGGACGTGATGATACAAGAGAACTTCTGCCATTTTCATTCCTCCGTATAGCGACCGGGATAAGAGCGGTTTCCGGCCGCTGCATGGTCGATAGAATCGATCTACCAGTGCTTGCGATGAGAGAATCAGCGAAGAAGTGATTTCAAGAAGCTCAGAACTACTTCTAACTCCCCCGATTATCCTGAAGTCCAAATGCGATTATTGCTTGATTGTATCATGCATAATAGATATTTACTATGAACATTAGCAATTTACCCCGAAGGGAGAATGGATAACTCTTAAGCAACTGTCCCTGTTGGTAGTGTCCTTACGAGTAACTCCATGGTGCTGGCGCACATTTCAATCGGAAAGGAACCTGGCAGTGCAATCCAGCAGGCATCCTGAGTGGAGCGAGGCGTTCTTTGCCGAACGTAATCGAAGGATGACCGGGTTATCCGAGAAACCACCCTTCGATTGATCGTAAAGAACACGATTACGTTCGATGGGGCAAACAACGCCCCATCTCTCTCCACGGTCGTATAGAACACGACTCAGGGTGCCTGGTCGCAGGGTGATTCGCTAACAGAGGTCCAGTTCCTTAGGAGCCGAACTTTGGCTTACCGTGAACTTTATGGCCAAACAATCTTCATACCCGATTACCCAAAATTTGATGGGAGTGGCGGACAGCCGTCCGCCACTCCCATCAAATTTTGGGAGACTTTATTTTATGATATACTCAATCCTAATAAAACAGAACTTCGCCCTTAATTATCCAATTCCATTCTAAAAATAGTACCCGATTTAGGGCTGGTTTGTGGGGAAAACAGCGTGGCAAAACCCGTCTCGCCCAGGATGGTTGGGCGCACAAATGCGCTCATTCAATTAGAACAGGCCCTCGCTGCGGTTTACGGCGGGAGCGGGCGTTTGGTGTTGATCAGCGGGGAAGCCGGAATCGGCAAAAGCCGCCTGATCGCCGAGATCCGCGCCCGGGCCGAGGCCCAGGATTTCAGCATCCTGACCGGCCGCTGCTTCGAGCAGGACCGCGCTTATCCTTATGCGCCATTCATCGATTTGCTGCGGTCCAGACTGGCCAGCGCGCCGGACGAAGACCTGCTGGCCGATTCGGAGCTGGCCCGGCTGCTGCCCGAGCTGGCCCCGCCGGACCGGCCGGCGCAGGATGTTCCCTCCGGTGAGCATGAGACCGAAAAACGACGCCTGTTCGAAGCCTTCAACCGCCTGTTCTTCCGGCTGGCAGCCCGCGGACCGCTGGTGCTGGTTGTGGAAGACCTGCATTGGTGCGATCCGTCCAGCCTGGAATACTTACTGTACCTGGCCCGGCGGTTGGCCGGTCGCCCGCTCCTGCTGCTGTTAAGCGCCCGTGACCGCCAGGACCGGCCCGAACTGGTGGAACTGCTGGCCGGGCTCGACCGGGAACCGTCCTCCAGCCAGATCGAATTAAGCCCCCTGTCCCGAATCGAGATCGGCGAGCTGATCCAATCGCTGCTCGATCAGCCCCAGCCCCCCTCCGACGAATTTATTTCCGCCATCTACCGGCTGGCCGAAGGCAATCCCTTCTTCAGCGAAGAGATCTGCGCGGCCCTGATCGCCAGCGGGGACCTGTACCTGCAAGGCGACCAGTGGCGGCGCAAGCCGCTCTCCCAGCTCGAGATCCCCGACAGCCTGCAGCGCCTCATCCAGACCCGGTTGGAACAGATCAGCGCCCCGGCCCGCCAGTTGATCGACCTGGCCGCGGTCAGCGGGCGCAGTTTCGACATCGCGGTGCTGCAGCAGCTCACCGGCCGCTCGGAAGCCGACCTGCTGGAGCGCCTGAAGGAATTGATCGCGGCCCGGCTGGTGGTGGAAGAATCCGCCGATGAATTCGCCTTCCGCCACGCCCTGACCCGGGAGACCCTGTATGGGCGCCTGCTGGCCCGCGAGCGCCAGGCCCTGCATGCCCAACTGGTGGCGGCTATCGAACAGGTGCACGCCGGCGAGCTGGCCGCCCAGCTGGAGGTGCTGGCCTATCATGCCAGCCAGGCCGGCTTATGGCAAAAGTCGCTGGCTTACGCCCGGCAGGCCGGCGAAAAAGCGTTGGGACTGTACGCCCCCCGGACCGCCATCGAACAGTTCAGCCGGGCCTTGCTGGCGGCCGAACGCCTGGGACAGCCGCCGCCGGCCGACCTGCTCCGGCTGCGGGGCCAGGCTTACGATACCCTGGGGGATTTCGAACCGGCCCGCCAGGATTACGAGGCCGCCCTGGAGGCCGCCCAAACCAGCGGCGACCGCCAGCTCACCTGGCAAACCACGCTCGACCTGGGCTTGCTATGGGCCGCCCGGGATTACGATCGCACCGGGGCGTACTGCCGCCAGGCGCTGGAACTGGCCCGCGCCATGGGCGATCCGGGCGCCACCGGGCACAGCCTCAACCGGCTGGGCAACTGGCTGATGAACTGCGGCCAGCCGTTTGAGGCCCTCGAATACCACCGGGAAGCCCTGGCCATCTTCGAAGAGCTCGACGACCCGGCCGGAGTGGCCGCCTCGCTCGACCTGCTGGCCATGACCAGCAACCAGTCCGGCGACGCCGCCGGCACGATCCGCTATTACCGGCGGGCCCTCCCGATCCTGCGCCGGCTCAACGACCGCAAGACCCTCTCGTCCAGCCTGACGATGCTCTCCAACTACACCCTGGAAGAAGGCCAGGCGCGTGAAGCGGTGCGTTTGGCCCGCGAGATCGACTGGCGCTCGGGCGAAGCCCTGGCCCTGGCCTATCTCGGCAGCTTGCTGGCTTACCGCGGCCAGGTGGGAGCCGGGCTGGCGGCCGCCCGGGAAGGCCTGGCTGTGGCCGAAGCGATCGACCACCGCCTGTGGCAGAGCTGGGGGCAGATTATCCTGGGGCTGATCCACTACGAGCTGCTGGCGCTGGAGACGCCCGGGAACATTTCCGGGCCGGGGTCGAGCTGGCCCGGGAGGTCGGTTCGGATTTCATGGAGACCCTGGCAGCCGGCTACCTGGCTGTGACCGAGATCGATCTGGGCCGTCCGGAAGCCGCCCGGTCGTTGCTGCCGCAAGACCTGCCGGAGACGGTCGCGGGGGTTGAATTCGTCTGGTGGATTGCGGCCTTGAAGCTGGCCCTGCAGCTTCAGGACCGTGACCAGGTTAAAACTTATCTCGATCGGATGCAGCTCAACCAGGCTGAGAACTGGCCGGGGGCGATGTCCTATTTCTACAGCAGCCTGCTGGCGGAGCGGGCTGAGAGCATGGCTTTGCTGGATCAGGCCAGTGAGGCCCGGGTCGGGCTGGAGGCGGCCCTGGCGTGTATGCAATCCCAGGGCGTCAGCCTGGGCCAGTGGCGGATCGAGCTGGCCCTGGGCCGGCTGGCCCAACAGGCCGGCCAGTCGCAGTCTACCCAGCAGGCTTTCGCCGCCGCCCGTGAAAATATCCAGGCGCTGGCTGGGTCGCTTCAGGACGATCGCCTGGGTGCGAACTTCCGCCAGCAGGCCGAGGCTATGCTCCCACCCGCCCCGAGCCTGACGCCCCGCCAGGCCGCCAAGCAGGCTTACGGCGGCCTGACCCGCCGCGAGCGGGAGGTGGCTGCGCTGGTGGTGGGCGGGCTGTCCAACCAGGAGATCGCCGACCAGCTGGTGGTCAGCGTCAAGACGGTTGAGGCCCACGTTTCCCGGATTCTGTCCAAGCTTGGGTTCAGCTCGCGCTCCCAGATCGCGGCCTGGGCGGTGGATAAAGGTCTGGCGGAGGCTCCGAAGGATCTGGACAGCCTGTAAATAGTTTTCCCTGTACCCACCCCCACCGGCGGATAAAGGACATCCGCCGGTCAGCAGCACCCCCTCCCTAGAACCCAAAAAACGGCGTTCAGGGAGGGGGTGCTGCAAAATCCCGGAGCGCTTTGCTTGAACAACTCGAGGACCTTGAGAAGTTGCCTTGCTCGCAGGCGTTTCTTCGATGCGGATATTCTGACGCCAACCGAATCCATATGACACATAGGTGGACAGCCCCCGTGTCGGATGAGCTTGAGTACTCACCCATGTAAACGCATCGAAATTGCGATTGCCGGAATCGGCACCAACGACATTTCCTGGCCATATTCGCCCAAAACCGCCTGGTTTCGTGGCGTCCCCTCCCTGGTCCAGGAAATTTTGGGCCTAGGGAGGGGACGCCACGGGAACGGCTGGCGTTCTTTGCCAGCCGGGGGGTGGGTAGGGTGGATAAATAAAATCACAACGCGATTAACAGCAACACCCTCGCTTTGGATAAGCCCGGTTATCCACCTGGCATTCTTAGCCAGCCAGGGGTGGGTAGGGTGGATGAAAAAATCCTGGCACTTTCGCCAGCCACGAGCACGTAGGATGGACCTGATCGCAAAATATTAGGGTATCCCTGACCCAAATTATAGGGTTTTCACCGACGACTTTTGAGGCGTCCGCCGCTATCATAAGTACATCATCACGGCAAACACACAGCCGGGGTGAAACACCAACCAACCACGGATCGCTCAGAAAGGAGCCAGATCATGTTAGCAGACGCACAGACCAAAACCGAAGTAGAGAATTACATCACCCAATTCATGAACAGCTACAAAAACCGGGACCTCGAGGGCTTATTGGCCTTGCTCCCGCAGGATGATGACATCTATATGTTCGGGACCGGCATCGACGAAAAACGGGCCGGCATTAAGGAAGTCAAATTCCAGGCCGAACGGGACTGGTCCCAGACCGACGAGCTGGACTTCAGGCTCAAGCCCCTTCATATTTCGACCGCCGGGCCGGTCGCCTGGCTGGCAGCCGAAGGCCAGGGCAAGGGCAAGGCCGGGGGCCAGTCGTTCGAATTCCCGCTGCGGATGACCGCCGTGCTCGAAAAACGGAACGGCAAGTGGCTGATGGTCCAGGGCCACATATCGCTACCCGCCCCCAGCGAGGAGCCCGGCAGTTCCGTGCCGGTGTAAGTTTCGATCGAACTCGAAAAAGGGCTCAACGTGGGTGATTCATCCACGTTGAGCCCTTTTTCGACGTTCCCTGAAAATCGGTCAAAAGCAAGCCGTTTTCCGGGTATGATATAACTTAAGTAGAGCCAACAACTGGCTCTGGGGGATTCGCAGGAACAAACACCGGTCACAGCGGTTGAGTGTGGGTACGAGTCATCCACCGGCTGTAGGAGCGGTGCTGAACCGCCGGCCTTTGCGCGCCAGAAGGAGACCAGCATGCCAGAGCTGATCAACACGATCATCGCCCGCCTGCAGGAAGTGTTCGACCCGCAGGCGATCGGCACGTATATCGTCGATACGGTCATCAACCTGATCGTCGCCATTATCACCTTTGTGGCCTTTTATTTGCTGTGGGTCGTGGCCCAAATGCTGCTGAAAGCCTTCTACCGGCGCTCGCGCTTCGACGAGACCTCCCAGGCCTTCATCCGGACGATCCTGAAATACAGCATCTTGCTGATCGGGCTGGTGAACGCCCTGTCGGTCCTGGGCATCGACACGGCCGGCCTGCTGGCCTCGCTGGGGATCCTGGGGATCACGATCGGGTTCGCCGCCCGGGATGCATTCTCGAATTTGATCTCGGGGATACTGATCTTCCTCGACCGGCCGTTCGTGATCGGCGACCTGGTCGAGGTCGGCGGCAATTACGGGCGGGTCGACCAGATCACCCTGCGATCCACCCGGATCGTGACCAGCGACGGCAAAATGCTGGCCGTCCCCAACGCGGTGATCATCAACGAGATCGTGACTTCCTACACCAATTTCCCCCAGCTCAGGCTGGACGTACCGGTGACCGTGGGGGTAGACGAGGATCTGGAGCACGTGCGCCGGGTGCTGCTGGGGATCGTTCAGGACCATGACGGCTATGCCGAGAATCCCCCGGCCCGGGTGATCGTGACCCAGTTGAACGATTACAACGTGGCCCTCGAGCTGCAGGTCTGGATCGAGAATGAACGCGCCCATGTCGAAAAACGGTCCGAGCTGCGCGAGCAGATCTTCAAAACCCTGACGTCCGCCGGGATTGAGATGCCCTTCGAGACCCTCAAACTGACCCCGCTGAAGGTCAGGCTGGAGACAGAAAAGTCTCCTTAGGCGATGCCCAGCCCCAACATCAACTTCCTCATGTTTTGAAATTTATACAAGCCCGATTTGGGAGTGACGTCCTGTTGACAGACCGGGCCAAACTCCTATAATGATAATAAGCGTTGTGTTCCTCCTGGCAGCTTTCATGCTGGCCGGCACGATCGCCTTTTTGTTGCCGCTGTTGGGCGCTGATTTCCAGAAATACCTGACTTATGAAGTCTGATAATCGGAGGGCGAAATGACTTCAAACAAGGCAATTGATCAAAAAGCAGTTCAAACAACCTCGCCACAAACCTGGGTCCGTCTAATCCTGGTGTATCTCCTCATACCAATGGTTCTATTTGTGTGCGCCGGAGATTTCGGTTGGTGGCAGGCATGGGTCTATGCTGTGCTGATTGTTGCCGCAGGTGTGGGAGGCCGGATTTTGGCGGAACGGCGACATCCGGGATTAACAGCAGAACGGCAAAATATTGAGAGTGTCCAAGAAGCGAAAGCTTGGGATAAAGTGCTCGCCCCATTGATGGCGTTGAGTGTAGGCTTTCCACTGGTCATTGTGGCAGGGCTGGATCATCGCTTTGGTTGGTCTCCTGAATTCCCGCTGTGGATCAATTTGCTCGGTTTCTTCTTAATCGCCCTCGGATACGCTTTTGGAGTTTGGGCATTGGTTGAGAACCGTTTCTTTTCTAGCGTGGTTCGTATTCAAGCAGATCGAGGCCATGTGGTGTGTGACAGTGGTCCCTATCAAATTGTTCGCCATCCAGGCTATGCCGGAAATCTGCTGCCACTGCCTGGAATTGTGCTGGCTTTAAGCTCCTTGTGGACGCTCATTCCTGCAGTTGCAGCGCTGGCCATAGCGGTGATCAGAACCAGGCTCGAAGACCAAACGCTGCAGGAAGAGTTGCCAGGTTATAGGGAATATGCACGCCGCGTGCGTTATCGATTGCTTCCTGGAATCTATTAGAAGACCTGGGTTGGTGTGAGCGATTTCCCTAGTCGCACATCAGGAAGGATTGGACCACAGAAATGCAAACTCAAAAGATCGCCGGGGTCACCCTGGTCTATCCACAGCCGGAGGCCGAGACCGCCGGCTGGATCGCCGAGGCCGTCCAGCCGACCCTGCGGATGGCCGCGGAGCTGTGGGGGCTGGGGCTGCCGGAAGACTGCCGCATCCATACCATGACCTCGCCGCTTGGTTTTGTGATCCAATCAACGCCCTGGGCCTGGAAGCTGATGCTGGCGGCGACGATCCCCTTCTGGCTGGGCCGCCTGCGCCGGACCTGGCCTTACAGCGCGGCCTGGACCCAGCGCTACGGCCGGCGGGTGGCGATCGGCGTCAAGCCGCCGCGCCTGCTGGTGGAAGACGAACAGACCCTGGCCCTGCGCCGGCAACTGGGGGGACGCATGTACGTCGAAGAACCCAACTCCGGCTTGAAAGTGCAGCAGGTGGTCTGCCACGAGCTGGTGCATGCCTGCTCGGCCCACCTCAGGCTGCCCCTGTGGCTTAACGAGGGCATCGCCGCCCTGACCGTGGACCGTCTCATGGGCAGACCAACCATCCGGCCGGAAACCCTGGCCTTCGTGCGGGATTTCCTTCCCAAGGCGGCCCCGCCGACCTACCGGGCGTTGTCCCTAATGGGGACTGAGGCGATGCTGTATCACAGCCTGCGCGGTTACTGGCTGGTGAAGTATCTTGAAGCCCTATCCCCGGGACTGCTCAAAGAGCTGTTTGCGCTTCACTCCGAAGGGGATACGATCGAGCAGGCCGTCATTCAAAAACAAAACATGGAAACAGACGAATTCTGGCACACGATCGACGGCCAGGTGGCCGGCTATTTCGAGGGAATCCGGGCCGACCTGCCCCAGCAAGAAGCGTAAATCCGGTTTTGGACGGGCAAGCGAAGCGAGGTATACCATGCAAGCTGAGAAAGGCGTCGCACCCTGGTGGGCAGCCCTCACCATCTGGGGTGTCGTCAATGCAGTCAATTTGCTGCAGGCCGCAGGATTTCTTTCAAGGATATCCACTCGCAGTTTGGCGATCAACCACCGGCTGGGCTACGGCATCATCTTGCTGGCAGTCCCGGCCGCGGTCGCCCTGGCCGCTTTCTGGAAAGCCAGGGCTGGCTGGCTGCATTTGGCCGGGCCGATGGTTTTCCTGGCTTTCATTGGGTTGATGATCGCCGTGGAGCACATCTGGCCGATCGAGTTCCGTTCGCCCATGCGCTACGACATTCTGGTGCCCTACCTGCTGCTGTTCTTTGGCTCGATCCTGCTGATGGGCCTGCCGATGTTCCGGTTGAACCGGCGGCTGTGGCTGGTCACCGTGGCGACCACGGTGCTGCTGTTGGGGGCCATGATCCTGGCGATGCGCGCCGGTGTGGGTTAAATTAAATGGGTTGCGTGATGGGCGGCTAAGCCGCCCATTATGCACAATATGCTTGCCTATCAGGCTTGGTGGGCGGAAAGCCGACGACTTTGTTAAAGCCGGGTGTCAGAACGATAAAGGCTATTGACACGCGCCCCAAAATTCGCTATGATCAGGCTGTCCAATATGTAGCCTAACGACATATAAGGGCGTTGACGAGTAAAATGGAAGCTGGTATATCGACCCCGAAAGTACGCTTGCCAGGCAGGGTGGCCGTCTGGAAAGCATTGCTGGCCCTCGCAGCGCTGGTCTTGCTGTGGTTTGCCTGCGGCCAGCCGTTGTATTCGCTGTACGACGAGCAGGGTGGGCCGTATTATCTCACGATCCAATCTTCCGATTGGGACCTGGATGGCGATCTGGATGTGCTGGTCCATAACATGCGCCAGCCGATGGAATTCCTGGCCTGGTCCGGCGGGGCGCTGTGGACCAACCAGGGCGGCCTGCAGGGCGGGCCGCTCGGACGTTTCAGCTACCGCTTGAGCGACCTGGAAGGCGGCCGGGCTTCCGTGCTGGTCGATTTCGATGGCGACGGCGACCCCGACCTGCTGGTGTACGATGGCTGGCGGCTGGATCTGGCTTACAACCAGGCCGGTGTCCAGGCCGGTAAGCCGGGGGTATTCAAGTTGTGGGCCACCTTCCCACCGCCGGATGTCCAGGTCGGCCAATACGGGCTGCTGCTGGCGGGGGATGTGGACGGCGACGGCCGCAACGACGCCGTACTGCTGGGCCGCGGCCAGTCGGTGCCGGCCGCGGCCGGCTCATCTCGCGACAACCTCTCCTGGATCTGGCTGAACCAGATTAACAGCCACGGGGTCTATTCGAAAACCACTACGATCATCGCCGATTTGAACGGCCTTTCGGTTGCGGCCGCCGCCCTGGCAGATCTGGACGGCGACGGCGACCTGGACTTGCTGGCAGCCGCCTCCCCAACCCGGGCAAAATCGATGCTCGGTTCAGAAGCGCTCGTCCTGATCAACGACGGCGTCGGCCAGTTTAGCGATTCCGGCCAGCGTTTTGCGGCCAAAGCGGCCGCCTCTGTAGCGCTGGCCGATCTGGATGGCGATGGCGATCCTGACGCGCTGGTGGGCTACCGGCGCGGGGCGTTGCTGCTGATCAATCAGGGGGGAGACCAAAGCGGGATTGGGGGGGCTTACGCGTTGGGCGAGCAAACCATATCGGGAAAGAACATCCGCGCCGTGAGCCTGGCCGACCTGGACGGCGACGGCGACCCGGACGCGCTGGTGGTGGGGAATCAATCCGCGGACCTGTGGTGGAATGATGGCGGCGGCAGGTTCACCCAGGCGAGCCGGAGCTTCCCTGCCAGGGAAGATGAAAATCTCACCGTCGGCGACTTTAACAACGATGGCCGGCAGGACATCTTCATTGCCCAATACGATCAAACCGCCCGGTTGTGGTGGAACCGGGGCGGGGGGACTTTCTCGCCCTGATCAGCTGTGCGCCGGCGGGTCCTGTCCGAGCCATCCAGCGCCTGGAATCAGTGGATCAGGCCGTTGAACATACCGCGCAGCCCCTGGCCGAACCCGCGCAGGCTGTCCACCATGCGGGTGATCGGACCACCCCCGCCGGCATAGTTCCCCGGATGGAGCAGGCTGCTGAAATCGCCGCCGGACACCCGGAATAGCGCGTATACCAGCGCCACCAGCAGCAGCAGCATGATCAGCGTGGAGAGAGCCCTCTTGCGTTTTTCACCTGGATCGGACATGCCCCACCATCCTGGCCGGTTGTATAAGCCAGCAACCTGCCTGACTCAATGATACCGGAGAACCTGATTACCCCGCCCTTAACCTTTTTTGGCCAGGTTGGCGGCCGCGGCGGACTGGACCAGCTCGGTCAGGGCGGCTTCATCGACCGGATCGCCCTGGTGGAAGTCGATGGACCGCATTTTTTTCGCCTCCAGGCCGCTGTTGAACAGTCCATGCGGGTCCGGCAGAGAAGCCCCTTTGAAGAAATTCATCTTGACGTGGTCCTTGAAAGCGCTGACCGCGCAGACTGTGCCTGGATTGACCCACACGGCCGTGCCCCATTTCCAGTCCTCGCGCAGGCTGGGATGGGCGGCGTTGACCAGCCGGCGCAGGCGGGCGTACTGCTCGCCCCGCCAGTCGCCCAGGCCGGCGATCTGTTGGTCGATCAATTCGGAGGGTTCCATGACTTGATCTCCTCTGGAGGTACCGGTTTGGCGATTATCTGGGCCAGGATCAACCGGCAATCGGACCATATTCCCCTGATTTTAGCATGTCCGGAGAGATTCTGGCAAAATCAGGGTCCTTTCGGTATCCCCGTGGTGTACCACAACATAAATTCCCAAGGAAATCCGCTGGAAAACCTGACCCCAATCTCAAAGCTGGCCACTTGACCAGTCTCAGAACTCTACCCGGGAGGGATGCCTTCCAGGCCGGGATCTGGTATCCTGAGGTTCAGCTTCACAGCCCATTTTTTCTCAGGAGATCCCATGACGCCGAAAACGATCGCAGCGAACCAACCCGGTAACCGGAGCCTGATCCAGGCTGCCGCCTGGACGGCAGCCCTGCTGGTCTCGTTGCTTCCGAACATCCTGTTTCGGGAACTAACCGGAAACTGGCCTGGCTGGTTATTGTGGGCCAAAGTTGGTTTCCTGGCTGGGCTGCTCCTGATCTGCCTGCCAGTAAAAGCCCTGCGGCCATTGAAAACCTTCCTGGCGGTTCTGCTGGCGGTACAGCTGCTGGGCTGGGGCGTGCCGCAGGCTTACCAGGCAATGGATTACACCAGCTGGCTGGTGGGTTTGAACCCCTTCCTGCAGGAGATGTTTTCGGTCCAGATCCCGCGCTTCACCCAGGCAGTCTTGATGGCGCTGGTCGCGCTGCTCCTGCTGGGCCGCTTTGAGCGCTTCTTTTTCGTGCGGGGCAGGCTGGATGCGCCGGCCGCCCCGATCCCGGGCATCACCAGCCGGCCGGTCTCCTGGCGGATCCTGGGGCCGGCGATCGCCGGGGCGATGAGCCTGGGGCTGCTGGTCTTCAGCTTTGTATTCGGCAGCCTGCCCTCTTTGCAAAGCCTGGCCGGTGTGCTGCCGATGCTGCCTTGGATTGTGCTGTTCGCAGCCAGCAATGCTTTCGGGGAGGAGATGATCTACCGGGCGCCCTGGCTGGGGGCCCTGGAAGGTCCCATCGGCCCGGCCCAGGCCCTGTTGATCACGGCGACCAGCTTCGGGATCGAGCATTTTTACGGGGTCCCGTACGGGATCGTCGGGGTGGTGATGGCCTTTATCCCGGGCTGGCTGATGGGCAAGGCTATGCTGGAGACCCGCGGCTTTTTTTGGGCCTGGTTTATCCACATCTGCATGGATATCGTCATCTTTACCCTGATCGCCCTGGGATCGGTCACACCGGGCGGATGAGCGAAGTCTCGAAGTTGGGATCCGGTGAGTGAAGGATTGGTTAGTGCCTTCACAAGCCGGATTTTTGTTTGGAGCCTATCAACAACGCCGCGTCGCCCTTCTTTCCCGATGAACCTGTCTTTGCGAGATTCGGCTATACCGCCTTTCGGTGGTATTCGAAGATGAAATAACATCATTCTGCAAAGCCCACCACTTCCAGGCACCCTGAGTGGAAGGAGACCTGGCGCAATTTGCCAGGTCGACTGTAATCGAAGGGTGATTTCTTTAGCTAACCCGGTCATCCTTCGATTACGTTCAGCAGGCAAAGTGCGCCTGCCTCTCTCCACTCAGGATGCCTACTTTCCTTATGTCATGAGCAGCAGGGCGGATTGTGCCCGATGAAGCAATCTTCGTTATCTGGACGGTGGTTGTGGGCAGAACTGACGTCGTCGCAGACAGATTGCTTCGCTAAAAATCGGCTTGCAAAGACACTACCAATGGATAGTTTCTTAAGAGCTGGCTTCGAGATTTCCTGATTGACAAGCGGTTTGAGATCACTATAATGAGATGAAGGATATCCAGGCCTATGCCAGCGAAAATCGTTAAACCTAAACATCCCATCCAAACTGAAGCCGAGCGGATCGGCATGGAGCGCCTGATCTTCTTCAGCGACGCCGTGTTCGCCATCGCGATCACGCTGCTGTCGCTGGAAATTCGGCTGCCGGCAGTCGAAGGTTCGATCTCCAACACCCAGATGGTGGAACTGCTGTGGAGCATCTGGCCCAAGTATCTGGCCTACGTGATCAGCTTCCTGGTCATCGGCCTGTTCTGGATCGGGCATCACCGCAAGTTCAGCTATATCCAGCGTTATGACGGCAATTTACTGCGGCTCAATTTGCTGCTGTTAATGGCAATCGCCTTTGTGCCGTTCCCGACAACCTTATTAAGCGAACATGGCAACCGGACCGCTACAATCTTCTATGCCCTGGTGATGGTCGTGAACTCCGCCTTATCTGGCTGCCTGTGGCTGTACGCTTCCTATAATAATCGGCTGATCGACCCAAACATGGGCCGCGACCAGCGCCGGCGGGAGACGATCGCCCCGCTGCTTGGGATCGCGGTGTTTTTGCTTTCGATCGGGGTGGCGTATCTCAATGTGAACCTGGCCCGCCTGACCTGGGTGTTGATCGCCATCACGCAGCCGATTTATCGGCCGAAATCGGCTGATAAAGGTTGAGGGAAGATTCCCCGGTTGTCAAGTGCCGCCGTTATAATTCTATCGACTATACGAATTTTCATCCAGCCTACCCACCCCCGGCTGGCGATCTTCCAGTATATTGAGGGCTGGTATAACCGCCAGCGTTTACATGCTGCTTTGGGCTATCTCAGCCCGGCTGAATTCGAGGATAAACCGGACATTAATCGGGTCCACTTTTAAAGGGCTGTCCAGTTATTTGGGTTCCAGAGAGGCGGTGCAGCAGACCGGAAGATGTACTTTATCTACCGGGGGGTGGATACAGGGAAAGGCAAGGATCGATCCGAGACGCTCAACCAAAACACACACCAAATCGGGGCCTCGCAAACTCAGGCCATCATCCTTACGAGCTGGATCCGGCGGATTGCTCAGACGGGCAGCGCACATCGCCGTAAGAGCAAAACACGCAGCAGTCCCCCGGTTTGGGACGCAGGAGCGCGCCACAGCCGGCGCAGCGGTAAAATACCAGTCAGGTGTCAGCCGGCATGGTTTCGCGGCGCTTAAAGCCGCACCCCGGGCAGGTGATGGTTGATTCATACACGATCTCCATGATTCAACCTTCCAGCAGCATGGTTTCGGGGTCCTCGATCAGCTCCTTGACCCGCACCAGGAACTGGACCGCCTCGCGGCCGTCCACCACCCGGTGATCGTAACTCAGGGCCACGTACATCATCGGGCGGATCTCCACCTGGCCGGCGACCGCCACCGGGCGGTCTTCGATCTTGTGCAGGCCCAGGATCCCGGACTGGGGCGGGTTGAGGATCGGGGTGCTCAGCATTGAGCCGAACACGCCCCCGTTGGTGATCGAGAAGGTCCCGCCCTGCAGGTCTTCCAGGGCCAGGCTGCGGTTTTCGGTCTTCTCGGCAAAGTCCCGGATCCTGGCCTCGATCTCGGCGAAGGACAGCCGGTCGGCGTCTCGCAGGACCGGCACAACCAGCCCGCCGGGCGCGCCGATGGCGACCCCGATATCGTAAAATTCCTTATAAACCAGCTCATCGCCCTCGATCTGGGCATTGATCGCCGGGAAAGCCTTGAGCGCTCCCACGGCCGCCTTGACGAAGAACGAGGTGATGCCCAGCTTGACCCCGTAACGCTCGATGAAGGCCGGGTTGCGGCGCTTGCGCAGGCCCATGACCGCGCCCATATCGATCTCGTTGAAAGTGGTCAGCATGGCGGCGGTGTGCTGGGCCTCCACCAGGCGGCGGGCGATCGTCCGGCGGCGGCGGGACATTTTCTCGCGGCGCTCGGAACGGGCGGCGTTAGGGATTGATGGACTTGATGGTGGGCGGGCCGGCTGCCCGGTTTTCAATTTCCCGGCCGGCTGAACCTGGCCCGACCCTACGGGCTGTGCTGTTTTGGCCTCCAGGAAACGCTCGAGATCCTCTTTAAAGATCTTGCCGCCGGGACCGCTGCCCTGCACCTGGGCCAGGTCGATGCCCTGCTGGTCGGCCATGCGCCGGGCGACCGGCGTGGCGGCGGGCTCGCCTTTGCCGTCGCTACCGGCATCAGATGGCGGGCCGGGTGGTCGTTCCGGGCCGCTGGCCTGGGCGGCCGGCGCGGCCGTTTGCTCCGCGGCGGCCCCTTGCGCCTGGGCGGGCGTCTCGGCGGCGGGCGCACCGGCGGCTGCATCTTCATCAGAATCGGCTATGCGAACTTCCTCGCCCTCCGCCAGGGGTTCGATCTGCCCCAACACATCCCCGACCTCGACATCGTCCCCGGCTGGGTGCTCGATCCTGGCCAAACGCCCGGCCTGCTCGGCTCCCACCTCCAGGTTGACCTTGTCGGTCTCCAGTTCGAGCAGGGCCTCCCCAACGGCTACTTGCTCGCCCTCCTGCTTGAACCACTGGTGGACCGTAGCGCTCAGGACGGATTCCCCCAGTTCCGGTACGCGGATTTCAATTGCCATAGCTTTTCCTTCCATAGTAAGATTAAACCGAAGATCAAGATATTTAACGCGAAGGAAGCGAAGAAAGCGAAGTTCGCAAAGATTTACTGAGTGGGATTGCGGCTGCGCCGCAATCCGGACGATAAGAACGAAAAGGTTGTTGTTGGTGGTGTGCCACGAACAACACCTCATTTGCCACAAATACTAAACAAGCCTTCCTTAGATATCTTCGATAGCTTCGATAACTTCGCGTTTAAATGTTTTCTCCCTTTCCGGTTCACTTCATCTTTCACCAAATCGCTGTTGATCAGGGTTTCGGGCTGGTGGCTGCGGAACACCTGCTCAACCAGGGCTCCCTGGGTGGCGCGGTACCAGTGGGTGGAGCCTTCCGCCGGGCTGGAGCTGGGCGGCCGGCCGATGTAATGCAGTGGCCAGCGACCCGCCAGGACAGCCTCCAGGCGCGGCCGCAGGAACTCCCAGACGCCCATATTTTGCGGCTCCTCCTGGGCGAAATCCAGCTCTTCCAGGTTGGGAAAGCGCTCCAGGGTTTCGGCCAGCAGCTCGTCCCGGAAGGGATAGATCTGCTCCAGGCGGATCAGGCCCATCCTGCCGGCCGGCAACTCGGCCGGATTCTGCCAGGCTTCGCTGGTCAGCAGGTCGATTGCCAGCCGGCCGCTGCACAGGGCCAGGCGGCGAACCGCCTCCGGCTCGACCCCCTCGGGCAGATCGACCAGCAGGGGCTGCCAGCGGCCCTCGGCCAGCTGGCGCGGGCTGGAAGCCACGCGTGGGTGGCGCAGCAGTCCCTTGGGCGTGAAAACGACCAGAGGCAGCGGGTCGGTGGCCAGCAGGGCGGCCTGGCGGCGTAATAAATGAAAATACTGGGCCGCGCTGGTCGGGTTGGCCAGCCGCAGGTTGTTGTTGGCGGCCATCTGCAAAAAGCGCTCCGGGCGGCCGCTGGAATGATCCGGGCCCTGCCCTTCGTTGCCGTGCGGCAGCAGCACCACCAGGGAAGGCGTCTGGCCCCACTTAGCCCGGGCCGAGACCAGGAATTCGTCCAGGATGACCTGAGCCGGCGTGACGAAATCCCCATACTGGGCCTCCCAGATCACCAGCCAGGTGGGCGATTGGATACTGAACCCGAATTCGAAACCCAGGGTGGCGTTCTCGGTCAGCGGGCTGTTGTGGACTTCAAACGCAGCTCTGGCCTGGGGCAGGGCCTGGAGCGGCGTATGGCTGCGGCCCTCCCGGCTGGCATCATAAAACACAGCATGGCGCTGGCTGAAGGTACCCCGGGCGACGTCCTCCCCGGTCAGGCGCACCGGGGTGCCGTCCGCCAGGATGGTGGCCAGGGCCAGCTCCTCGGCGGTGGCCCAGTCGACGCTGGCAGTCTCCGGATCGTTGAACAGTTCGCCCCGGCGCTGCATGGCCCGCTTGAGCTTGCGATTCAGGTTGAAATCTTCCGGCAGCTCGAGCAGGGACCGGTTGAGCTCCTGGAGCTGCTCCAGCGGCACTGCGGTGGGGACATGGCGGGCCGCGCCGGGCGGCGGAGGCTGGGGATACGGTTCCACCAGGGCTTTTTCAGCCTTGAGCGATTCGTGCACAGCCTGTAAAGCCTGCATGCCCTGGCTGACCAGCTCGTCCGGCCGGCCTGCGGGCAGCTCGCCTGCCTGGACCAGGGTCTCGGCCCACTGGCGGCGCACGGAGGGGTGCTGGTCGATGCGGGCGTACATCACCGGCTGGGTAAAAGCCGGTTCGTCGCCCTCGTTGTGCCCGTAGCGGCGGTAGCCGATCAGGTCGATCATGAAATCCTTGTTGAAGGCCAGGCGGTAAGCCAGGGCGGTACTGGCCGCCTCCAGGCAGGCCAGGGGATCGTCGGCGTTGACGTGCAGCACCGGGATCTCGAAGCCCTTGGCCAGGTCACTGACGAACTGGCTGCTGCGCATCTCGCCCGCTTCGGCGGTGAAGCCGAGCTGGTTATTGGCGATAATGTGCAGGCTGCCGCCGGTGCGGTAGCCGGGCAGGGCGTGCAGGTTGAGGGTTTCGGAGACGATCCCCTCCCCGGTGAAAGAGGCATCCCCGTGGATCACGACCGGCAGGGCCGCCTTGGGGAAAAATTCGGGCATCCCGGGCTTATCGGCCCGCGAATCGGCCCCGCGGGCCATGCCTTCCAGCACCGGGTTGATGTGCTCCAGGTGGCTGGGGTTGGGCGGCATATTGATCACCAGCTCGATGGTGTTATTCTCTTCCACCGCCCGCTCGCTGCCGCGGTGATACTTGACGTCCCCGGTCCAGCCCAGGTCATCCCAGGTGGGGAAATTGCTCTTGGGATCGCGAAATTCGGCCAGGATCTGCTCGTACGGCTTGCCCAGCACGTGGGCCAGCACGTTCAGGCGCCCGCGGTGGGCCATGCCCACCAGGATCAGGCAGATATTGGCCTGGGCCGCCTGGGCGACGATCTCATCCAGCATGGGCACCAGCATATCCAGCCCTTCGATCGAAAAGCGGGTTTTGCCGGGATAAATGCGGTGCAGGAAGTGCTCGAAGACCTCCACCTGGGTCAGGCGCTCGAGCAGGCCGGCCCGGTCGACCGGTTGGGCAGGCGGCCGGAAGCGCCCGCTCTCGGCGGCCTGCCGCAGCCAGCGGCGCTCTTCGGGAACCCGCACATGGCCGTAATCGTAACCGGTGCGCTGGGTGTAGATCTCTCGCAGGCGCTGGATGGCCTGCCAGGCGTGTTCGGCGCCCTGGGCGGCCGGGCCGGATACCAGGCTGGCCGGCAGGCGTTTCAGATCGCTTTCGGTCAGCCGGTGGGTGCTCAATTCCAGGTTGGGGTCGCCGGGCGGAGGCGTGCCCAGCGGGTCGAGCCGGGCCGCCAGGTAGCCGTGATTGCGCAGGGCGTGGGCCAGGTTGGCGGTCGCCACGCTTAAGGCCAGGTCGGCGGCTCCCAGGCCCTCCGGCGTTGGACCGGAGACCAGTTCGTCCGGCGGCCCCTGCTGCTCGAAGATCGCCTGCAAATCGGGTCCAACCGCGGCCGGATCCTGCTGGTAGCGCTCATACTGTTCCTGCAGATAGGCCAGATTAGGGCCGGAAAATTGATGGTAGAAGCTCATGGAACCCTTTCATCACACGATTAATCCCTCCCCCATTGCTCTATTGTCCCATAACCAGTCTGGTTTTGTCAACTTTGGATAAGGTATAGACAAAATAAGGCGCCAGCGGAGGCAGGTACCATAGCACTTAACCGTGGTATCCGATCGTTTACGCCTTCCTTGTGAATTTCCCTCGGTGCTTCGCACCTGAGACGGAAAAGAGGACAAAATATAGGGCTCGCAGGGGCAATTTGCCCCTGCGAGCCCTAAATTTTGTCTTTAACTCCCGCCCCCTGGAGGGCGAGCCGGGGTGGGGGGAACCAATCACGGTTCACTGCAGTCTTACCCGGAGGCGAACGCCTCCTTTGGCGCCTTCATTTACCATACCTTCTGAAAGAAATCGATTTTCCTAGCGGGCTATGCCATCATTTACACAAATTAAACGCCCACACATACCTTTTTCGATCAGACACAGGCTTCCCCGGCCAGAACCTGCAGGCTGCAGCCCAGCCTGGTCAAGCGCCGGCCCGTCCAGGCCAGGACCTGGCGCGCCCGCGGCGGGCCGGCATCCTTTATTCCCACTTGTTTCAAAACCGGATCTGTGATCGCCCGGTAGCGTTCCTGGGCAATTTTCTCTTCAACTTCGATCTCGTACCAGTTCATCATGACAGGCTCCTTTATCGTATTAATACGATATTACTGGGTAAAAAAACAGGCAAACTTAAAAGATAGCGGCTACTTTGGATCGGAACCAGGCGATATTGGCTTCATGCAGGCAGTAGCTGGTCGCCGGGCCCTCAATCGTGCCTTCGATCCAGCCCGCCTGGCGCAGGACAGCCAGGTGCTGCGAGACCGTCGCCTGGGCGATCGGCAGGTAGTCCACCAGGTCGCCGGTGATGCAGCCCGGGTGGGTGACCAGGAACTGCATGATCTCAAAACGGATGGGATTGCCCAGCGCTTTAAACATCCTGACCAGTTTTTCTTTTTCCTCGCCCGCAATTTCCAGGCTGCAGCACGCCTGCGGGAGGGGTTGTAGTTGGATTTCTTCCATCGTCCAGCTCCTTATATCGTAATTTTACGATATAAGGATAGCATATCTGCAGGGCTTTGTCAAGACCTTTTCCGAAAGGGGACAGGGCTTTAATAAGAAAGAGGAAATGTGGTGTTCGGTTTGGGCGGCTAAAGCCGCCCAAACCGAACACCACAATCTACACATTTTGAGTGCTCCCCCTTGGCTCCGGAGGCTGTAATCGTGTTGATTACGATCAATCGAAGGGCGGTTTATCTGCACAACCCGGATCCTTCGATTACGGTCGGCAGGCTAAGTGCGCCTGCCTGCCTCCACTCAGGATGCCTGCATTATGTCATTACGAGCGCAGCGAAGCAATCTGTCTGCGAAGGCAACATTTTGGGCCATGGCGGACGTTACGTTTACGAAGATTGCTTCGTCGCAAGAGTGCGCTCCTCGCAAAGACATAGCGATCACTTGTCATTGCGAGCGCAGCGAAGCAATCTGTCTGCGACGGCAGCATTTTGGGCCATGGCGGACGTTACGTTTACGAAGATTGCTTCGTCGCAAAGTGCGCTCCTCGCAACGACATTGCGATCACTTGTCATTGCGAGCGCAGCGAAGCAATCTGTCCGCGACGGCAGCATTTTGGGCCATGGCGGACGTTACGTTTACGAAGATTGCTTCGTCGCAAAGTGCGCTCCTCGCAAAGACATAGCGATCACTTGTCATTGCGAGCCCTGGGAAGGCGATCCTCACCGGAAAGGGGAGGATGGTTCTACCTGGGTGGCTGCCTGGATAAGATTCGCAAACCTTTTCATTTCATTAACGGTACTTTATCACTGGCCTAAGCCAGTTGACAAAGGTTTACAAATTTGTTAAAGTATTTACACGCGTTACTAACGCGTGTAAAGTCCGGCATGCGCAAGAATGCTTCAAGGTAAGGGGAAGAGAGCGCCGGATCCCAGCAATCTACGAGCATACTACTCGGATCACATACCACTCGGGATTGCCGGTGCGGGGGCAAATTCATCGGGACTGCGACCACCGCTACCTGCGGGAGAGCGCGATTTCGCGTTCGCTCAGCCCGGCAAAACAGCAGAGGGACACCACTTGAGTGCCAAACGCGTGACGAGCCAGGATGTGGCGGATTTTGCGGGCGTTTCACGCACCACCGTATCCCTGGTTCTTAACAAAGTCGAACATGCCCAGATCAGCGCAGAAACCCGCCAGCGGGTCCTGCAAGCAGTGCGCGCTCTGGACTACCATCCGGATGCCAGCGCCAGGCGCCTGGTGCGGGGACGCAGCCAGGTCATCGGCTTTGTCGAGCGGCACTCGCCATTTCAGAACTTCGCCGACGCCTTCATGGCCGAAGTGCTGCGCGGCCTGTATGATGCAGCCCGCAAAGGCCATTACCATGTTCTATTCGAACCGGCGACTGGCCAACCGGAAAATGGAAGCGAGTTTATGCAATTGATTCGCGAGCGCAATGTGGACGGGATCGTCCTGTCCGGACCACGCTACGACGACCAGGAATTGTTCGAGATTGATTGGGAAGAGTTCCCGATCGTGCTGCAAGGCCGCCTGCCAGGCTGCAATCTGCCTTCCGTGGACGTGGATAACATCGGCGGGGCCCGCCTGGCGACCGAACACCTGCTGGCGCTGGGACACAAACGCATTGGCCTGATCACCAATGGCCCCTTGATGTACACCTCCGCCGCCGACCGCCGCAGCGGTTACCTGCAGGCCCTGCAGGAAGGCAACCTGGACGTCGACCCGGCCCTGATCCAGATTGGGGCTTTCAGCCCGGAGAGCGGTTACCAGGCCATGCGCCGCTTGCTGGCGGTCGATCCACGGCCAACTGCGGTCTTCATCGCCAGCGATACGGTCGCGATCGGCGCTCTGGAAGCTGCCCGCCAAGGCAAACTTCACATACCGGACGACCTGGCGATTGTCGGATTCGACGACATCCCCTGGTCAGCTTACCTCAACCCCCCTCTGACGACGGTCCATCTGCCAGCCCACACCCTGGGCTGGAAAGCCGGGCGCTGCTTGATTCGCATGCTCAATCAGGAACCCAACCAGGAGATCACTCACCTGCTGGAAACCAGCCTGATCGTGCGGTCTTCCTGCGGCGCCCAACCCGTTTAAGCAGGGGTACCGATAAGTCGTACCGGCCTGAGCCGGCATCCTACCGGTTTTAGCCGATACCCGCCCATCTTCTGCAAAGGAGGTTCCAACTGAAGAAGAGAACACGCCATATGCTTGAGATTTATCGAACCAAAACAAGTTTTTCACCGAAAGGAGAGAATAATGCCTAAGAAACGTTTATCCTGGCTGCTGCTATCCATGCTGATGATAGCCTCCATGCTGCTGGCAGCCTGCGGCGGGGCCGCGACAACCGAAGCCCCCGCCTCCACCCAGGGACCGGCCATGACCGAAGCGCCGGCAACCACCGAGGCCCCGGCCATGACCGAGGCCCCCGCGACCACCGAAGCCCCCGCCATGACAGAAGCTCCCGCCACAACCGAAGCGCCGGCCATGACCGAAGCGCCGGCGGCCGGAGCGATCGACTGCATGGGCGCCCAATCCGGCGACACCATCAGCATGCTGTACCAGTGGTCAGGGACTGAGGAACAACAGCTCAACGATATCCTGCAGCCGCTGGTCGATGCCTGCGGGATCGTCCTGAAACCGGAATCGACCCGTGACCAGGCCCTGCTGGATACCCGCGTTCAGGCCGGCACGCCCCCGGATATCGCTTTCTGGAACGTGACCCAGCTGAACCAGTACCAGGACCTGCTCAAGCCCATGACCGACCTGGGCGTCAATGCTGATAACTACAGCAGCTTCTGGTCGGATATCGGGACTGTCAACGGTAAATGGCTCGGCCTGCCGGTCAAGGCAGACGTCAAGACCATCATCTGGTACAGCCCGACCAACTTCGAGGCCCTGGGGTACACCGTCCCCACCACCTGGGACGAACTGAACACCCTGGTGGACAAGATGGCCGCCGATGGCAACGTACCCTGGTCGATGGGGTTCGAATCCGGCGACGCCACCGGTTGGACCGGCTCCGACTTCATCGAGGATATCCTGCTGGTCAAGCAGGGCCCGGATTACGTCAACGGCATCATCGATGGCTCGATCCCCTACAACGATCCCGGCGTGAAAGAAGCCTACCAGATCTACGGGAAATGGGCTACCGATCCGAAATACACGGTTGGCGGCGCCCAGGGGACCCTGTCCACCAACTTCAACGACGCGATATACAAAGTGTTCTCCGATCCGCCAGAGGCCATGATGGTCAAGCAGTCCGGTTTCGCCGGAGCGCAGATCGCCTCCCAGTATCCGGACCTGAAGTACGGCACCGACTACGACTTCTTCCAGGTGCCCGGGGCCCAGGGTCTGCAGGGCGGCTCGGACTGGATGATGGCCTTCAGCGATAAGCCGGCCGTCAAAGCGCTGGTGGCTTACATCAGCAGCACAGCCGGCGGCCAGAAATGGGCCGAAGTCGGCTTTGGCACCACCCCCAATAAGGCCGGCACCGGTAACTACACGGATCCGCAGCTGCAGAAGCTGGCGGAAATCCTGGCCAACGCCAAGGGTTTCGTGCCCGACATCGGCGATACCATCCCCGGCGGTTTCCAGAATGCCGAGTGGACTGCGATCGTCAACTATGTCAACGGCCAGAATCTGGATACCCAACTCAATAATGTGGCCGAGGTCCAGGCGCAAGCACTGAAAAAGTAGGAAAATCAGCCATATCAACCGGGGACAGCTCCGTCTGGAGCTGTCCCCACCACGATCTTTTCCTCCTCCCACTGGCTCCGTTTTTTGCTCAGGGCCCGGCGCTTTCCAGCCTGGCGATTTTGAGCTAACGATCTTTGCGATCTACAATTAATCAAGAGAGCACTTTTCAATTTTAAGGGTGCCTCAAAGTGGTAGTTCCTTAGGAGTTCCTCCACCGCGCCGCGGCGCCCTTCTTTCCCGAGGAAACTGTCTTTGCGAGGAGGGCGTACTCTGCCCGACGAAGCAATCTATCTCATTATTCCGATGGAATGGGTTACGAAGATTGCTTCGCCAAAGATCGGCTCGCAACGACAGAAGACGCGGTTGTCATTGCGAGTAACTCCACAGGGCTGGCGCACACTTCAATCAGAAAGGAACTTGGCATTTCCAAAATGTAGGCATCCTGAGTGGAGGGAGGCGTTCTTCGCCGACCGTAATCGTGCTCTTTACGATCAATCGAAGGATGACCGGGTTAGCCGAGAAACCACCCTTCGATTACGGACGATAAAAGAACAATCGTCCTCCACTCAGGGTGCCTAAAAATGACAGTTCCTAAGGATGAGCGAAGCGAGAAGCCGTTATCTTTACGGCCAGGCAATCTCCGTAAACGTAACGATGGCTATGCAAAGCACCGTTTTCGTCACAGACAGATTGCGTCGCTGCGCTCGCAATGACACCCGCGCCAAATGCGATCGAAGGGGGGCGATCCTGACCAGCGAAAAACAATTGGACCGGACCAACCAACCAGGAGGTGACTATGGCTACCAAGCAGGTTCCACAAATCATGAAACAGGGCAAATGGACACCCTGGTATTACCTGCTGCCAGCCCTGATCGTGATGACGGCCTTCATCGTTTACCCGATGATCAACACGATCCAGCTCAGCTTTCGCAATAAAGACGGCACCCAGTCGGCGGCCGCCAACTGCATCCAGGGCCAGCCATGCTGGGGGATCTTCGAGAACTACCGCTACGCCTTATTTGCAGAACTGGACACCACTTCGGCCAAAACCACCTGGAACTCCTTCTGGGAATCGTCCTACGGCAACAACATTAAGTGGATGATCCTGATGGTAGCCGGCACGGTCATCATCGGGTTGCTGTTTGCGGTGCTGACCGACCGGGTCCGGTATGAAGCCCTGGCCAAAGCGCTGATCTTTATGCCGATGGCGATCTCATTCGTGGGCGCCGGGGTGATCTGGAAATTTGTTTACGACTACGGCACCAGCCAGGTGCAGATCGGCTTACTGAACGCCATCATTACCAAGCTCGGCTTTCAGCCGGTCTCCTGGCTGACCACCCCGCAGTTGAACACCATCATGCTGATCATCGTGGGGGTCTGGATCTGGACCGGCTTCTGCATGACGATCCTGTCCGCCGGCTTGAAATCCGTCCCGAATGAGATCATCGAAGCCGCCCGGGTGGATGGGGCCTCCGAGTGGAAGGTATTCTCTTCCATCATGGTGCCGATCATCATGCCGACCATTATCGTCGTGATCACCACCATGGTCATCAACGTGCTGAAGCTGTTCGATATCGTCTACGTGATGACCGGCGGCAATTACGGCACCGACGTGATCGCCAACCGCATGTACACCGAGATGTACCAGAACTTCAACACCGGGCGCGGCACAGCGGTGGCGGTGGTGCTGATTATCGTGATTATCCCGTTCATCTACGTCAATATCAAGCGCTTTGTGGAACAGGAGGCGATGCGATGAGCGACCTGCAAAATCCCCTTGGCAATCCCCTGGAACCGCAGCCCGAAAAGAAACAGTCCGCCAGCTACAGCAAACTCAGCAGCGGGCATATCAAGAAAGAACTCGGCAAGCTGCCGACCCACCTGATCATCATCGGCATCTGCCTGATCTGGGTGATCCCCACCTTCGGCCTGCTGGTGACCTCCTTCCGCCCGGTCCAGGCGATCAACACCTCCGGCTGGTGGACGGTGCTGTCCACCCCACCCGGCCAGCAGGCCTACCAGCAGTCCTGCGAATCCTGCCACGGCCCGGATGGCAAAGCCCTGCCGGCGGCTGATCTGAGCGACCCGACCCTGGTCGAAAAATACCCGCGCTCGCTGCAGCTGCTGGCGATGCTGCGCCAACCCATCAACGGCCAGCCCCACATGCAGGATACGCCCCTGCCGAGCGCCCAGCAGGCGGCAGATATCACCGGTTATCTCGATACGCTGGCGGGCATCACCAGGCAGGCCAAATTCACCCTCAATAACTACATCGATGCGATCATGGGTTATCGCGGCACCAGCACCTACCGGGAAGCCTGCGCGACCGGCACCCAGCCGACCGATATCAACTGCAACCTGAGCGATCTGCTCAACCCGCGCGGCATGGGGCGGGCTTTCCTCAACAGCCTGATCGTCACCATCCCGGCCACCATCCTGCCGATCCTGTTCGCGGCCTTCGCCGGGTATGCCTTCTCCTGGATGGAATTCAAGGGCCGCATGGGGCTGTTCGCCATCCTGGTCGGCCTGCAGGTTGTACCGCTGCAGATGACCCTGGTGCCGATCTCCAAGCTCTACGCCCAGCTCGGCCTGAACGGGACCTTCCTGGGTGTGTGGCTGTTCCACACCGGTTTCGGCCTGCCGTATGCCATCTACCTGATGCGCAACTTCCTGGGTTCGCTGCCGCGCGACCTGTTCGAGTCGGCCTACCTGGACGGTGCCTCGCACTGGACGGCCTTCTCCAAGCTGGTGATCCCGCTGGCCATGCCGGCGATCGCCTCGCTGGGCATCTTCCAGTTCCTGTGGGTCTGGAACGACCTGCTGGTGGCCCTGGTCTTCCTGGGCGGCACCAACCCAGTGATGACCTACCAGATCAGCAACATGGTCACCTCGCTGGGCGCCGGTTGGCAGCTGCTGACCGCCGCGGCCTTCCTGTCGATGCTGCTGCCGATGATCGTGTTCTTCTCGCTGCAGCGCTACTTCGTGCGCGGCATGCTGGCCGGAGCGGTCAAGGGTTAGCACCGGTGGAATATTTTTCGCAGGCGCGTCTGAGACAATTAAACTTAGCCCATACCTGATTTGAGCGAAAGGGGGAAGAGCTCAAAAGAGAGGCCGCCGGGGGAACTTCCCGGCGGCCTCCCTTGATCTTAAGGGCGGTGAGGCTAAGGGAAGTATGTGGTGCGTGATGGGCGGCTGAGCCGCCCATCACGCACCACATTTTCTTTATCTTGTTAAAGCCCTGCTATAGGAAAAAAGTTGAATTGACGTTTATCCAACTTGTTGCTAAAATTCTTAAAGATCAGGTTAAGACTTGAAAAAATTGCAAAATCCCATGGGCGCTCCAAGTTTATAAGCACTTCCCGTGTAAAACCATTTGCAATTGAATATTCAACCAACCTGTCGATGTTAGCCATTTCGGATCAAGAAATAGGTTACCGGTAAAGAGGTCTGCATGTCCACCAACACCATACTGTTCGAAGATTCCCGCGAGGTTGTACGCAGCGAAGGCAAGCCTTCCCCCCTGCGATTGCTGGTGATCCTGGCGGCGATGATCTTCAGCGCTGAAACTGTTGCAATGATAGCCCTGTATTTTCTGAAGCTGCCCAATTACTTTATGGAAATGCTCCTGGACGGGTGCCTGATGCTGGTGCTGATCCTGCCGGGGCTGTATTACTTCCAATTGAAACCACTGATCACCCAAATCGAGCAGCGCGACCGGGTGGAACGTGCATTGCGGAGCAATGAAGAACTGCTGCGTAAAGTGTTGGAAATCTTACCGGTGGGAGTGATCGTGCTCGATACGCAAGGGGAAATCTTACAGGACAACTCAACCAGCCGCGAGATCTGGGGCGATGAAAACATCGTTGGCCAGGTCAACCTGGACAATCTCAAAGGTTGGTGGGTGCCTACCGGCAAGCCGGTCGAGCCGGACGAATGGTCGGCCACCCGGGCGATCCGGCAAGGGAAATCGATTCTGAACGAAGAAATTGAGATCGAAACTTCAAATGGCGCCCATAAAATCCTGCTCAACTCGGCGGTGCCCCTTCTGGACGAACATAACGCCATCCAGGGAGCCGTGGTCGTCAACGTCGATGTCACCGAACGCAGGCTGGCCCAAGAGCAGCTCGCCCGCCAGAACGAAGAACTGCGCGCCCTAAACCAGTCTGAATCGGCCGCCCGCAAATTTGCCGAGACGCTCAGCACCGCTTCCCAGGCCCTGACCGAAACCCTGGACCTGGACTCGGTGCTGAACCATCTGCTGGAGCACATCTCCACGAGCGTGCCGTCCGATCTAAGCCTGGCCACCTTGCTGGAAGGCGACACTCACCTGGCCGTCCGGGCGGCATGGGAGAATGCCAATCAGTTGCAGATCCAGGCCGAACTGGGCGCCTATACGCCAGACCAGATCACCGATTCAGTCTTGCACAGGCTCAAAATGACCCATGAGAGCCTTGTGATCCCCAGCATCAATGCCCGCCAACCGGGGAAGAAAGCCTCTGCAGGGGAGAATATCAGGCGATGGCTGATCGTCCCGATCCTGGCCGGACAGAAGATCATCGGTCTGGTTGAGTTGGGCCGGGAAAGCGACCTGGACTTCACCCCGGAAGAGATCCGCCAGGCTGAAGCGATCAGCGCCCAGGCGGCGGTCGCCATCCAGAACGCCTGGCTGTTCGAACAAACCCGGTCAAGCAGAGAGCGCCTGCAGTCGCTGGCCAAAAAACTGGTCGAGATCCAGGAGAACGAACGCGAGCACATCGCCCGCGAGCTGCACGACGAAGCCGGCCAGGCGCTGTCCTCGTTGAAACTTGGCCTGGGCAGGCTGCAGCAGTCAGCCGACTGTCCTGAATCAATCCAGGTACGCCTGCAAAGCTTGAAAGATGTGGCCGACAGCGTCCTGGAAGAGCTGCATCGCCTGGCGATGGACCTGCGGCCGGTAGCACTGGACCGGCTCGGCCTGATCCCGGCCCTGGAGCAGTATATCCGCCAGCTGGACAGCCAGCAGCCCGCGATCCATTTCAAGGCAGTTGGATTTGATGAAACCCGCCTGCCGCGCGATACCGAGACCTCGATCTACCGGATCGTGCAGGAAGCGATCACGAATGTGCTCCGCCACGCCCAGGCGAGCTACATCGGGGTGATGTTGGAACGCGGCGCCAGCGGGAAAGCCTTCGTGAAGGCCTTCATTGAGGACGATGGGGTCGGTTTCGATAGCTCTCAGGTTGATGTAACCAGCCACATGGGCCTGGCCGGGATGCAAGAACGGGCTGAAATGCTGGGCGGAAGCTTGATCGTGGAAAGCTCGGCCGGTTTGGGAACTTCAATAATTGTGGAGGTGCCGGATGGCAATCCGGATTCTGATCGTCGATGACCATGGCTTGATGCGCGCCGGCCTGCGGGCCTTGCTGGAGGATGAAGACGGCCTGGAAGTGGTCGGCGAAGCCGCCAGCGCAGAGGAACTGCTGCCGCAAATCGGCCAGCTGCATCCCGATATCGTTCTGCTGGATATCGGCCTGCCAGGCATGGACGGAATTGAGGCTACCCGGCGGATTAAGGCCAGGTTTCCCGAGGTCCTGACCTTGATCCTGTCGGTTTACGAGGAAGAGAGCATGCTGCATGAAGCGATCTCCGCCGGCGCTTCCGGGTATATCGTCAAACGGGCCGCCGAGGCGGAACTGATTTACGCGGTCCGGACGATTACCCAGGGCTATCTGTACATTCACCCGGCGATCACCCGTCTGCTGCTGCCAGACCTCTCCCCGCCGGCCAAGACCGATCTGAACGCTTTCGGCGACCTGACGCCGCGCGAGATTGAAATAATGGGCTACATCATCCGGGGCTTCACCAACCGCCAGGTTGCCGAAGCCCTGACCATCAGCGTCCGGACCGTTGAAGGCCATCGCAGTAACCTGATGGGCAAACTCGGCCTCAAGTCCCGGGTGGAACTGGTTGACTATGCCGAGAAAAACGGGCTAATTCATTAATCGCTGCAGCCGGCGCTGGAAAACAGGATCGCCGGAATTTAGCGGGAGACTCTCCCACAGCGTTTCCCGAAGTCCCCCAAAATAGCGTGCAGGCGGGTAAATGTCCGTCTGCACGCTATTTTTCGCTCGACTCTGCCTGGATAGGCGACCACATAGATCGTTTTCTCCATTTATATAGTTCTTAACTAGTCCACTACGTATAAATCAGAAATGGGGGACAGGCTTATCCGCGCGTAGTAGCCTCAAAAAAAACACGTATAAAACAGCGAATTAGTACGGATTACAAACCATAACCATTAACGTTATAGTTTGCTTAATGATTTATCAGATTTGGTTAAAGGCTTTAACAGAAAAGCTACAGAAACCTACAGACAGGCGGGAAGTCCAATCCTTGAATAACATGATTTTTCCACCCATCCCCAGAGATACCGCCCGGGCAGCCACAGCCGTCTTCGGCAGAAGCAACTTCTATCTGCTCGCCGGTGACCGGGCCAACCAGTTATTCGAGGGTCTGGACCAGGGGCAAAGCGGGAAACTCAGTCTGAACCGATCCCAGGCGATTTTATTTCTGATCACGATCTTTCAATATATCGAAGCGCTGCCGGATCACCTGGTCCCAGGAGCATTGCACGAACGGCTGGATTGGAAGTACGCCCTGCACCTACCGCTCAACACCCATCCCTTGAATCCGATCAGCCTGTGCGACCTCCGCCGCCAGTTAGGGTCGGATAAGCTAAAGATGGCCTATTTCCAGGCTATGCTGCTGCGCCTGTCGGCCAGCACTCAAGCCTCAGGCGGCTCCCTGCTGGATCTTCCGGGTCGCAAGCTGATCGCCCGGGTTTGCCTGTTGAGCCGGGTGGGCAAAATTTGGGAATCGATTAACCAGGCATTGGAAGCGCTGGCAATCCGGGAACCGGAGTGGCTGTTGGATAACAGCCTGCCGCACTGGTACGAGCGTTACGATCCAACCCACAAGAATTTAAACCTGAACGGAGGCGAAGATGAGTTGCTGTCCTCGGCTAAAACCATTGGCCAGGATGGCGCTTACTTATTAAAAGCGATTAAGACCGCCGGCATATTAAGCCTGCGGGAAATACCTGAAGTGATCCAGCTCAGGCATATCTGGCAGGAGCAGTACAGGCAGGAGCAAGGCGCGACCACCTGGCGCCCGGACGCCTGTGATGGCTGCATTTTATCAGCTACCTCGGGAACAATCATCTTTCAATAGGAACAGGAATATAGAGGAGGCCAATTCCAAATGTATCGTTACCTATCAAACCGCAATTTTACCAGGAGAACAACCAATAAAGGAGTACCAGCATGAACAAACGCAGACTCTTCAATCTTATGTTTGCAATCGCCATGATCACATCCCTGCTCATGGTTGGCCGGGGCCAGGTCACGGCCGCGCCGGTCAGTCCGACGGATGAGAGCAAGGTACCGCATTACTTTGGCCCCTATTCGAACTATGCGAACAGCTCGCTCACAACTGCGGATGCTACCGTAACGATCAATGGCGATGGCGCCGGCGCAACCGCGGAGGCCACGGTCGGCGCCAATGGCGTCATTACCGGGGTCAGCGTCACCAACCCGGGCAGCGGCTACACGACCGCCACGGTGGGCTTCGGCGGCAGCGGCACCGGCGCAGCCGCCGATGCAATCCTCAACACTTCCGGGTCTGTGACCAGCATCGCAGTGAACGCCGGCGGCGCCGGCTACATCGCCCCAACCGTGTCCTTCTCGGGCGGTGGGGGAACAGGCACCCTGGTTCAAGTTGGGAATCAGCTGATCGCTCGAGCGAACGCCACCGACTATGCCACCCCCCCAGGAACGCTGGGCCCCGTGCTGGTCATCGTCCCAACCACGATGCCGGCAGCCGGTATAGTGCAATCCATTCAATATTTTAACCAGGCGACCGCAGGCAGCAGCCCGACCCCCTCGGCCGGGAATCTGTTTCATGCCTATGTTCTGCACGCGACCGGGGTTCCCAACCAGTACACGGTGCTGTGGGACAGCGGCGAGTTGACCGTCCCGGCGACCGCGGACCCGGTCGGCGTGGTCGAGACCATCCCGGTGCCGAATGTCGCCGTCACGACCGGCGATACGATCGCGTTCTACGGCGAAGGTATCCCGGTGGACGTGGGCGGCGGTGCGGATATCCTCAGCTACCCGGCCACCTCCGATCCCATCCTGGCCAACGCCCAGGCGCCGCTTACCGGCGACACCCTCAGCTTAGGCGTGGATCCCGGCTACCCCATTTACTCCCAGAACCGCACCTATTCCCTGGCGGCAGATGTTCTCGATACTTCGGCTGTGCCCCCACTGGTGGATGCCACCGCAACTGCCTACGGCGGGGTGGACGCAATCGCCCTGACCGACCCCGGCAGCGGCTACACCATGCCGACGGTCGACTTTGACCTGCCGGATGACCCGAATGGGGTCGTGGCCAAGGCCCACACGGTGTGTGCAGATCCCTATCCCGATTGTAAACCAACAGTCCAGGGGGACACCGTAACGATCAGCGGTGTAGTGGTCGATTCCCCGGGTTCAGGATATGCCAAACCGCCGAAAGTCGTTATTCGCGACGGCACGCTGTTCAACCCGATTATCGGCGGAACCGGCGCAATGGCCGACGCAACTCTGACGATCCAGTCCATCAAACTAAACTCCTTCGGCAGCGGCTACAGCTCTGCCCCGACCGTTACGATCAACGATCCAACCGGAGCTGGCGCTTTGGCTTCGGCTACAGTCAGCGCCGGAACGATCGCATCGATTAACTTGACCAACGGAGGTACCGGTTACCTGACCGCGGGCGGGATCAAGAAATTCCAGGACGGCCTGCCGATGCTGTGCAACCCTTCGGTTGCAGGCAGCTGCGCGGCTGCCGCGAACAACCTGGGCCAATACATGCCGCTGGCGGTGCCCGACACCAGCACTTTTACGACAGCAAATGGCTTTGCTGCAGACGCGGACTACTATGTCATCGCCCTGGTGCAAACTCGGGAGCAGATGAACTCGTCCCTGCCCGGATCTGGGCTTGGGACAGGGACTCTGCTGCGTGAGTACGTGCAACTCGAGACCCCGGTGAACGCCCTCTGGAGCAAACACGTCGCCTTGCAAACGGCTAATTTGGACGGCTCGACCTCTCCGATTTACTGGCCTGGTACAACCAATCCAGTGTTCGCGGTTGACGACCCGCACTACCTGGGGCCGGTCATCGTGGCCAATAAAGACAAACCGGTTCGGATCACCTTCTACAACCTGCTGCCGACCGGCGACCCCGGCAACCTGTTCCTGCCGGTGGACACCACCTTCATGGGCGCCGGTACGGGCCCGGAGAGCATGTTGAATCCCGTGGATCAAGGGACCGTCTTGGACGGCGTGCGCAACCCGATGTGCGGCGAGCCTGGCCCGAAGCCTCCGGGATGCTACACCGACAACCGGGCCACCCTGCACCTGCACGGCGGGATCACCCCCTGGATCAGCGATGGTACGCCCCAGCAGTGGATCACCCCGGCCAATGAAAACACAGCTTACCCGCAGGGCGTTTCCGTTTCGGAAGTTCCCGACATGACCAATGTCCCTGGCGTCCCGGACTGCTCCGCACCCGATGACGGCTGTATGAGCTTCTACTACACCAACCAGCAGAGCGCCCGCCTGATGTTCTATCATGACCATGCCTGGGGCATCACCCGCCTGAACGTCTATGCCGGCGAGGCCGCTGGCTACATCATCCGCGATGACACTGAACAAGCACTGATCAGCAGCGGCTTGATCCCAAGCGGCGCCGACGAGATCCCCCTGGTCATCCAGGATAAGACGTTTGTGCCCAACGATACCCAGCTTGCCGCGCAAGACCCGACCTGGGATGCCAGCCGGTGGGGCGGTGAGGGCAACCTGTGGTACGAACATGTTTACATGCCGGCCCAGAACCCCGGCGACCCGAGCGGCATGAGCGCCTTTGGGCGCTGGATGTACGGCCCCTGGTTCTGGCCGCCCGCCACTCCGCCGCATGGGGTGATCGCCAATCCTTACTACAATATGGACCCGGCAACCAACTTCACCACCCCACTGGCAGTTCCGTGCGATCTAAATGATCCGGCGACCTGGCAGTATCAGGAAGATCCGTTCTGCGAACCTCCGCAAATCCCGGGGACCCCGAACAACTCGGCCGGGATGGAACAGTTCAACGATACCCCGATCGTCAACGGCACGGCCTACCCGACCACCACGGTGGAGCCCAAAGCCTACCGCTTCCGGATCCTGAACGCGGCTAATGACCGCTTCTTCAACCTGCAGTGGTACGTGGCCGACCCGACGACCGGGACAGACAGCGAAGTCGCGCTCAATCCGGCCGAGCTGGCTGCCGCCCAGCTTGACCCGAATATCTTCCCCACCCCGGACACCAGCCTCAGCCCGGCCGGCCCCAGCTGGATCCAGATCGGCTCCGAAGGCGGCTTCCTGCCCGCTCCGGTGGTTGTCCCCAACCAACCGATCACCTGGATCACCGACCCGACCCGCTTCGACGTTGGCAACGTGGACCAGCACGCCTTGCTGGTAGCGCCCGCCGAGCGCGCCGACGTGGTCGTCGACTTCTCGCAGTTCGCCGGCCAGACCCTGATCCTGTACAACGACGCCCCGGCAGCCTTCCCCGCCCGGGTTGCCAGCTACGATTACTACACCGGCGGGCCCGACCTGAGCCCGGTGGGTGCACCGACCACCCTGCCCGGCTACGGCCCCAACACCCGCACCATCATGCAGGTGAAAGTCGCTGCAAATCCACCAGCCGCGACCTATGACCTGGCCGCACTCCAGAATGCCTTCCAGCATCACGCGGATGGCTCGGGCGTGTTCGAGTCAGGCCAGCACCCGATCATTGTCGGGCAGGCTGCTTACAACTCGGCCTACGGCACCAGCTTCGCCGCTGCCGGGGACTGCACCTCACCGACAACCACCAGCAAGTGTGACGGCTTCGCCCGCATCAACCAACAGGGCGGCGACCTGTTCACCTTCAACTCGCTGGTAGGAGCGTTGGGTGGAACATGGACCAAGCTTTCGATCCCACTCCAGCCCAAGGCGATCCATGACGAGATGAACGCGGCCTCGTTCGATGAGTTCGGACGGATGACGGCCAACCTGGGCCTGGAGGCAGTCCCGGCTACGCCGGCATTGCAGAATATCATCCTGTACCCATACGTCAACCCATCCACGGAGTTGATTGACGCCACCAACCTGCCGAAAGGCGACCTGAAGGTGACGCCCATCGCCACTGCGGATGATGGCACTCAGATCTGGAAGTTTACCCACAACGGGGTCGATACGCACCCGATCCACTTCCACCTGTACGACGTGCAGGTCCTCAACCGGGTAACCTGGGACAATATCATCATCCCACCAGACCCCAACGAGCTCGGCTGGAAGGACACGGTGCGGGTCAGTCCGTTGGAGGACACCTACTTCGCCATCCGGGCGATCATCCCAGCAGTGCCGTTCGAGGTTCCCAACAGCATCCGGCCGCTGAACCCGATGATGCCGCTCGGCGACCAATCGATGTTCAATAGTATCGACGCAGCCGGCAATCCGACCAACCCGATCGTCAACTCGCTGGTCAACTACGGTTGGGAGTACGTGATCCACTGCCACATCCTGGCCCACGAAGAAATGGACATGATGCGGCCTGAGTCGGTCGCGGTGCCGCCCAACGCCCCCGACGGGCTGGCTTATACAATCGCCGGAAACCGTTTGACGCTGACCTGGAACGACAACTCGATCAATGAGACCGCCTTCCTGGTGCAGCGCAGCAGCGGCGCCGGCTGGGAGGATCTGGCGACGATTGCATCGCCGCTGGATCAACCCAACACGCATGGCTCTGGCAGCTATACGGATGCCAGCTACAAGAAAAATACGCCGTATGAGTACCGGGTGGTGGCGTTGAACACGGTCGGTTACGGCGGCCAGTTCATGAGCCTCACCGTCCAATCGGCCTCAGCTCCCTTGATTGTGGGCACCGTGGGCACCCTGCCCGCCGCCCCAACCAACCTGACTGCCAGCGTCCTGCCTGGGCCTCAGGCCAGCCTGACCTGGACCGATAATGCCATCGACGAAACCGGCTTCATCATCCAGCGCTCAGACAACGGTGGGCCCTTCGTCCAGGTGGCCACGGCCCCGGCGAACAACAACACCGGCAGCGTGACCTTCGTCGATGCCTCGGTGGTCGCAGGGAGCAACTATGTCTACCGGGTTGCCGCTGCGAACCTGGCTGGCGTATCGGCCTTTACGAATACCGCGGCTGTGAACCTGGCGATACCGCCGGCAGCTCCGAGCAACTTCACCGCCCTGAATGGGCCGGATGGCAAGGGCAACAAACGCACGGTCATCCTCACCTGGAAGGACAACAGCACCACCGAGACCGGCTTTACCATCGAGCGGGCAACCAACGCCACCTTCACGGCTGGCCTCGCATCCATCACGGTTCCGGCGAATACGACTACGTTCACCGAGACCGGCCTGAGCCGGAACACGACCTACTTCTACCGCATCCGTGCGGATAACAACAACGTCTCCTCCGTCTGGGTAGTCACTTCAGTCACCACCAACCCGTAAATCGCAGTCCAGTTTTTTGGGGGAGGAAGCAATTCCTCCCCCAACCATCCAATCCAAGTTACTTATGTGGGGGTGCTTTTCGGGCCAAGCCCGAAAAGCACCCCCACAGTTCCTTTCTACTCCAAGCGTGATCATGGACAGCGGCCACCAACTGGGTATCGCCTTCAACACTCGATCAATCGGCCAGCTGGATCACCCGGATCTTGTATTTCAATGCTTCGTAATTGTATTCCGCAGTCATCTGCAGGCCTTCGTAAAGCTCGCCGCCGGTCAACGTGCACTCCAACGCCGTGGACGAGCCTTCGCATCTGCCCAGCCAGACCCCAGCTTCTTCGGTCACGAACTCATAAGTTCCTCCATAAGAGACTTCCTCAATCTGAGGGTAATCATTAACCAGCCCAATCCACGGGCAGCTCAAATAAGTTTCTGAACAACGGAATTTTCCCGAAACCGTATAGGCCAGCCCGATTTCCGATCCCCTCTTCACCCGTGGTTAACAGGGGATCGGAAAAGTCGGTAAACATTATCGGGCAGATGCCTTCCCTTTCGACGACGACCGCCTCAGTCGGGGTTGGCAGCGGTGTTGCTGTGGCCTGCGCCGGGGTTAACGACTGGCAGCCGGCAGCGACAAACAATGCTATCAACATTAGCAGTGCAACTCCAATGAACGTGCGATTCGAGGTATTCATTTCGTCCTCCCTTACCTCGGCCCTGGGATTTCCCAGAACCCATCCTTACTTGCCTTTTCCTAAAATTCAGCCCGGTGGTTTCCAGTTCATTTTCAATCCTTCACCTCCCTTAAAAGCAACAAACCGCTCCGGATAGGATCGCGGTTTGAATGATTCCGTTGTGCGCCTCGGGTCTTCGTTTACCCTTGCCCCGCACTATTTGCAGGCACGCATTTCACCGCACCGGTGCGTCTCCAGCCGGATGCAGGCGGTCGTCAGCCCAGCGCCACGGGTTATTTTGCATATATTCGGTAATGCGCAGCAGGTCGGCCTCGTCCCGGAGGATGTGTTCAGAGTAGTTGCGCTGCCAGAACGGGGCCCCGCGGGAGTGGTTAAGGGCATTAACCCGATAGGTGACCGCCGATTTGTAGGCCCGCACGATCGCGCCCAATGAATCGGGCCCCCTGACTGGCGACTGCGCCGCCGGAAGGGGGAAAATATTCTAAAAAAGGTATCAAGATCAGCGAACGCCGGTCTTGATACCTTTTTTCAGGCGTTAAGGAGTGCGGTGGGCGCAGGCGTTCCAGATCTCCTGGGGGAAGACGATTGGGGAAAGCGGGCCAGCCGGGACGCCCTGATCCGTGTTCAGGTCGATGCCCTGGGCCAGGTAGGCCCGGTAGACCAGCTGGCTACAGTAATAGGCTCCGTCCCGGCGGGGGTTGAAATAATTCAGGTTGTAGGGTTTGCTGTGCAGAGCCTGCTCGCGGCAGAAATTGGCGACCGCCAGCCGGGTGCGGGTTTCCTGCTCCGGCGACAGGCCGCGGCCCGCCAGCGGGTAAGCCACCCCGTAGAAGCTGTCCAGCAGCAGACGGCGCTTGAGCAAAGCCGGCGCATCCCAGGCCGGGCCGGGCATCTCGAACTCGATCACCCCGCGGGTGGCCGATTCGATGCAGCGACCACCCGGGCCCAGGTAAACGACGCAGTGATCGACCTCGCCCGGCACCAGCCGCCCGAGCAGCTCCCACAGGCGGCCGAAAGCGCTGCCATCCTCGCCATCGCGGGTGCAGATGATATCCCCGGTGGTGACCGGGAGGCCGTGGAAGCTGTAAGTATAGACGTTCATCAGATCGATCCGGACTTGGTACGGTTGGCCGGCGGGTAGCTATATATTATACGCAAGAACCGGGCGAAAGGTTTCCGCGGTGGGGCTGGGGGAGCACTTAAATTAGGCAGATTGTGGTGTTCGGTTTGGGCGGCTAAAGCCGCCCAAACCGAACACCACATTTTTCTTCTACAACATTTGCATGCTCCCGGGGCCGGGGGGATTAAAATACCTTTAGAATCTCACCCGTGTGATTGCGAAAAATCCTGAAAAGAGTATACTGAAAGTAAGTCATTCATTGTTGTGATCAGGTTTTTCGCTCGCGGCGCTAAAAATCTGAACACAAGCTTTCCATGGACCTGCCACGCCGGCGCGGGGCGATTGACCCGGCACAGGCCAGCGGCCCGATTTCCAACCCTGGAGGTCCGGCGTTATGAGTTTTCAAATTTTTGTTTTCATTCCCCAGGCGGCCATCCCGATGCCGGCCAACCCGCACGACTGGGGCCGCTGGGCCCGGGAATGCAGTAAAAAGATCTTATTGGAAGAGCCCCTGGGCAGCGACGGTACGGTGTTCACCTTCTGGTCGAGCCTGGCCGAAGCGCTGGACCTGCCATTGCTGGCGGGGATGTACCATCACGGGCTGCACATCGAAACCACCGTCCAGCTCGAGGCGCTGGAAGCCGAACTGGATGAACTGGAAACTTACTGGCTGGCCCACATCCTGGACGAGCCGGACTGGGAGGAAACCGATCCGGCCCAGCTGCTGGAATCCCTGCAGGAACGACTGCAGCACTTCCGCCGGGCAACCCGGCTGGCCCGGGAAACCAATGCCATTCTTTTGATTGAACAACCAGGCTGAGCCGGGTGGTTTCGCTGAAAGTATCTCGAACGCAAGATTCGAAATGTAATGTTCATTTTTGTGCGGCTTCGCCGCACAAAAATGAACATTACAATTACTTTTCAAAGTAAAAGGACTTGGCAAAAATACCACTAAATGAAGGGCGGGGAGATCTATGTCTCCCCGCCCAGTAACGCTCGTGTGCGAGCGGACGATGCTCAGCAGCCCTGCCCGCGCCGGCGGCGAGAGCGGAAGCGGAACAGCTCGGCCATGAATGACCAGCGGCTTTCGGCCCGCACCCAGGGTTCATCCGCCAGGTTAATATCGCTGGCTCCCCGGGCCTGGCGCTGATTCTCCAACTCTTTTTCATACATCAGAATATTCGTCACCATCGCGTTCATGAGAATACCTCCTGCTAACACGTAGTTGTTTTTCTGTGCTCATGCCTGGGCAGAAAATTTCGCCCGATCCTCTGGCCACGGCTGAGTAGATTTTTCGGATTTACTCATTTCGTTTATTTTCAGGCCTGAGTAGTTTGACAATCTCACATTCAAGGTTCGGAGTTGATCTTGCGATCAAATCTGCCTAATCTTATCCAATCCAGGGCTTTTATGCATCCTGCGACAGGACAGGATTCTTTCGGCCAAAAGGACGAAATTTATCCTGTCCGGATGGACAGGGTGGTAAAATGACCAAAGCGGGCGGCAATCTCTGAATATCCTCGCCGAGATTGCAGCCGGTTCCACGGCAAACCACCATTCGAAAGGCAGGCGCCATGCTCAATAACCGCAACTTACGCAAGGTAAGCTGGATCCTGTTCGGGCTGATGTGGATCCCATTCGGGGGAATTTTTATCGGCCTGATTGGGATGCCGGAAGGCAACTATGCCTGGATTGAGCTGCCCCTGATCACCCGGACTTCGATCATCCTGACCGCTCTGCTGGGCGGGCTGAGCATGTTGTTGATGATCGCCATCCCGCTCTTCAGCGGCCTGCGCAACCGGGAGGTGCGGGGCGAGGGCCTGCCGGCCCAGGCCAAAATCCTGAATATCTGGGACACCGGCACGACCATCAATCAAAACCCGGTGGTGGGCCTGCTGCTGGAAGTGCAACCGCCGGGCGGTTCGCCGTTCCAGGCTGAGACCGAGCAGTTGATCTCGCGCCTGCGGATCCCCATGATCCAACCCGGGATGGAGGTCGCCGTCAGGTACGATCCCCACAACCAGGCAGTCGCCCTGGTGGATGATAAGGATTGAGGTAAACCGAATTTGAAGGTGTGCGAGGGGTATATACCCCACGCACACCTTCAAATTCGGAAGATTTTTCTAGAGCGTATTTAACGAGAGAGGGTGGACCGAATGGCCAACAATATCCCTGAAACCATGCAGGCCGTCGTGCTGAAGGCTTACGGCGAACCCGTGCAGGTTCGCCAGATCGAGACCCCCAGGCCCGGGCCGGGTGAAGTCCTGGTCAGGATGGCGGCCGCCCCGATCAATCCGTCCGACCTGGGTTTCCTGGCGGGAGGCTATCGCAGCAGCAAGCCCACCCCGGTCGTGCCGGGCTTCGAAGGCAGTGGCCGGGTGGTGGCCGCCGGCCCCGGGATCCTGCCCCGCCTTTGGCTGGGGCGGCGGGTGGCCTGCGCGGCTTCCGGGCGGCATGGCGGCACCTGGGCCGAGTACATGGTCACCAAGGCCAGCCTGTGCATCCCGCTGTCCGCTTCGACCGGGCTCGAACCGGCCGCCATGATGCTGGTCAACCCGCTGACCGCCCTGGCCTTTTTCGACCTGGCCCACCAGGGCAGCCACCCGGCGCTGGTGAATACCGCCGCGGCCAGCAACCTGGGACGGATGGTGCTGCGCCTGGGCCAGGCCCGCCACATCCCGGTCATCAACATCGTCCGCCGGGCCGAACAGGTGGAACTGCTGCGCTCGTTGGGCGCTGAACTGGTGCTGGATTCTTCAGAGCCGGATTTCGACAGCCGGCTGGCCGAACTGGCCCGGCAATACCAGGCCAGCCTGCTGCTGGACGCCATCGGGGGTGAGATGACCGAACGCTTGCTTACGGCCGGGCCGACCGGCAGCACGGTGGTGTGCTACGGCCTGCTGTCCTATCAAAATGCCTGCTTCGACCCGCGCCTGCTGTTCAACCAGGACAAGCGCCTGACCGGCTTTCTGCTGACCACCTGGCAGTCGCAGCGCGGGCTGCTCAGAATCCTGCTGGCGGCCCGCCGGGCCCAGGGGTTGTTGAGCGGCGAGCTGCAGCCTGTGGTCCACAAAAAACTGCCGCTGAGCGAGGTCGCCCAGGGATTGGAAACCTACCAGAATCAGATGACGGCCGGCAAAGTGTTGCTGGTGGCCGACCCACAGGAGGTGCCACTTGGATAAAATTCAGGCCAGTCAGGACTGGCAGCGCAGTTTCCCAGGCGGGCAGATCGGCCTGCTGAGGGTGAGTGGGGTGAACAATTCTCCCAGGGCTACTGCCCTGGATGAGCATAAAGTCGAGCTGGCGACCCGCCTGCGCCGGCAGTATGGCAGCCTGAGCCGGGCGGAACTGCTGGAACTGCCAGTGCTGCAAGCCTACCGGGCCTACTACCGAGCCTTCAACAAGACCTATCACGTTCAGCTACAGCTTGAGTCGGTCGTGTTCAAGGGCAAAAGTCTGCCGCAGGTCTCGCCCCTGGTGGACGCGGTTTTCGCGGCCGAATTGGAGACCCGGATCCTGACCGCCGGGCACGATTCCACCCGGCTCATTCAGCCGGTGCAGATCGACGTCACCCGGGAAGGTGAGACTTACACCGGCCTGGGCGGCGGGCTGCGCCGGCCCAAACCGGGCGATATGGCCATGCGGGACGGGCAGGGGTTGGTCTGCACGATCCTGTACGGCCAGGACAGCCGCACCCCGATCACAGAGCGCACCCACCGGGCGCTGTACGTGGCCTACGTCCCGGCCGGGATCGAGACGGCCCGGGTCGAACAGCACCTGGACCGGATCGAGGCCAACCTGCGCCTGTTTGCGCCTCACGCAGAAGTAGAATACCGGGAGATTTTAATGGCGAAATGAGTGTGCATGGGGAGAAATCCCCCACGCACACTCATTTCGCCCAATCAAAATCATGATGATCATTGAACCCAGCAAAGCTGGGCTGGAGCTGCGGGCAGGCGGGCCGGACGACCTGGATACCCTGCTCCCGTTCGCCCGGCGGACCTTCGACGAGACTTTCCGGGCTTTGAACGATCCCGAGCACTTCGAGGCGTATCTCGAGGCGGCTTTCGCGCCGGAAAAATTCGCCGCCGAATTGGCCAACCCAGGCTCGCAGTTCCACCTGCTCTATGCCAATGGCAAGCTGGCCGGCTACCTCAAGCTGAACCAGGCCGGCGCCCAGACCGACCTGAATGATCCGGATTCGCTGGAAATCGAACGGATCTACGTGGCGAGCGAATTCCAGGGTCGGGGGTTGGGCCGGGTCCTGATGGAATCGGCCATCGCGCTTGCCCGCCGGGCCGGCAAGCGCTACCTGTGGCTGGGCGTCTGGCAGCAGAACACCCCGGCGATCGCCTTTTACGGCCGGATGGGCTTTAAACCGTTCGCCACCCATACCTTCCTGATGGGCAGCGATCCCCAGACCGACGATTTGATGCGCCTGGAAATTAAGTGAACCCCTTTGCAATGCCATTGCGAGTAACCCCACGGTGCTGGCGCACAATTCAATCGGAAAGAAACCTGGCATTTCCAAAAAGCAGGCATCCTGAGTGGAGGAGCCTGGCGATCTTCCTGGCGACGGAATCGAAGGATGATCGGGTTAGCCGATAAACCACCCTTCGATTACGTTCGATGGGGCAAAGTACGCCCCATCTCTCTCCACTCAGGGTGCCTGGTCGCAGGGTGGTTCGCTAACAGAATTACAGTTCCTTAGGAGTTTGGCGCACTTTGCCGGTCGTGGCAATCTTGGCGTAGTTGAGGCTACCAATTGCGTAAGTCGAGATTGCTTCGTCGCAAAATATGCTACTCCTGAGATAATGGAGGCATCCTGAGTGGAGAGAGGCAGGCGCACTTCGCCTGCCGAACGTAATCGAAGGATGACCGGGTTGAGCAAAGAAAACGCCCTTCGATTACAGTCGACCTGGCAAAGTACGCCAGGTCTCCTTCCACGGTCGTAAAGAAAACAATAGGGTGCCTGGAAGTGGTGTACTCCGCATCAGAACGTTATTACTCTTAAATACATACGAGGAAACCATGCCTGAAAGCTACCCCATTCTCGAATACGACCCCAGCCAAAAAGCCCTGATCGAACCGGGCGAAGTGATCCAGCCGGTCGACGTGGCCGAGCACTGTGTGATCTGCTTTTTTAAAGAAGTGCTCGACCAGACCGTGCAGGAGCAGAACGCCCGGGTTGCGGCCGAGGTCAACTGGGAGGACGGCCCCCACCGGATCTACGAGATCCAGGTGGGCGGCCGGCGGGTGGCATTTTTCCACCCCGGGGTGGGCGCTCCTATGGCGGCCGGGATGCTGGAAGAGGCAATCGCCTTCGGCTGCCGCAAATTCATCGTGGCCGGCGGCTGCGGGGTGCTCAATCAGGAAATTGCGGTCGGGCACCTGATGGTGGTCTCCAGCGCGGTGCGGGACGAAGGCCTGTCTTACCACTACCTGCCCCCCGGGCGTGAGATCGAGGCCGACCCGCTCGGTATGGCCGCCCTGGAGACCGTCCTGCTGCGGCGCAAGCTGCCCTACCTGACCGGTAAAACCTGGACAACCGACGCCCCTTACCGTGAGACCCGCCCCAAGATTGCCGCCCGCCGGGCCGAGGGCTGCCTGACGGTGGAGATGGAGGCCGCCAGCCTGATGGCGGTGGCCCGCTTCAGAGGCGTTCCGCTGGGCCAGGTGCTGTACGGCGGCGACGATGTCAGCGGGGAGCAATGGGACCATCGCAAATGGGCCACCCGGGTGGAGGTGCGCGCCAGCCTGTTCTGGCTGGCGATCGAAGCCTGCCTGGAGCTGGAATGAAGCGATTTGTCCGGGTGGCGGGGCTGCTGGCGCTGACCGTGGCCCTGGGCGCCTGCCAGGCTGGCGGCCCAACCGCGACTCCCAGCCCGACGCCCGCCGCGCCCGAAAGCGGGGCGCCCGGCAGCTACCGCCCGGAGTGTTTTGTCGAAGACCCGTGGGTGAGCTGCCAGGACCCGCAGCTCGGGTTGAGCCTGCGCTACCCGTCCGCCTGGGGTTTCCTGACCGGGGCCAGCCTGACACCCGGATCGTGCGGCGGGCAGTCCCTGGCCTACAGCTTCGACCCCTGGACCAGCGGCCCTCAGACCGGCGGGGCCAGCCGGGATTTCTGCCAGCCGGGGGCCGGCCCGCTCGAGCGTTTTTCCGGCTTCCCGGCTGGTTCGAGCCCGGAGACCAGCCTGTTGGAGCGCTGCCGGCTGGCCTTCCCCGAGGCGGCCTTCTGCCAGGAGGTCAGCCCGCAGATCTGGCTGGTGGGCCTGTTCCCGGACGCCCAGGCGGTCTGCCAGGCTGGCTCGGGGCCGGCCCCGCAACCCCGCCTGGCGATTGCGATCGACCTGCCGGACGGGCGGCCAATCGGCGGGCTGGTCCTGGCGCAGGTGTTTTTATCCCCCGACGCCCGCGCTGAGCTGTACGCCCCGCTGGGCGGCCCGAACTCCCAACCGGGCCCTGTGTCGCCGCTCCGAAGCACTGGACGCTTACCAGGAGAACCTGACCGAATTGGCTCAGGATGTGGAGAATGGCCAGGTGGATGAGGTCACCCTGGCGCGGGTAGGGGCCATCCGCCAGACCGCCGAATCGGTTCAATTCACTCCTTGATTTTTTTTATAAAATGCCATTCGGATGCGGAGCCCACCACTTCCAGGCACTCTGAGTTGTGATTTTTACGACCGTGGAAGCTGGAAGAGCGTTCTTTGCTCCGGTGGCTGTAATTGTGTTCTTTAAGATTAATCGAAGGGCGGTTTCTGTGCACAACCCGGCTCCTTCGATTACGGTCGGCAAAGAACGCCTCCCTCCACTCAGGATGCCTGCTTTTTGGCACTACCAGGTCCACTTCCGATTGAAATGTGCGCCAGCACCGTGGAGTTACTACTCATGACATCATCATAGATTGACCTTTCCCCTACCCACCCCCGACCGGCAAACTGCGCCGGTCTGTCAGCGGCACCCCCGCCCTATGCCCCAATCGCAACGGGCGCCAGGGCGGGGGTGCCGCTAAGTCAGGCTGGTATTAGACCAGAAATGATCCTGGGCTTATTCGGCCGCGAGCCTGCAGGCGTTTCTTCGATGCCGATGGGGTTTGCATGGGTCAATCCTTCCGACACAGGAGCTATGGAAGCATCCTGGATCTGCAAAGCTTAGCCTGGTGTCGACAATTCAATCCATATTCAAGGAGAAATGCATCGAAGAATCGCCTGCTACCCATGGATGATTGCATCGTGTAGAACGGATTCTTGGGCAGAATCACCGGGTTTAGCGGCGCCCCCTCCATAGCTCGGTTTTATTGGGCTGAGGGAGGGGGCGCCGCTGAAGGGCGGAAAAATCACGCATGTTTTCGCGTGATTTTTCTGCCGGGGGTGGGTGCCGGGGAAAAGGTTAACATAGATCGACGGTCCGTAATCGAAGGATGACCGGATTGAGCGGAGAATTCGCCTGTATAATTGAAGCAAGCAACTCCACTTTTCCAACGTCGGCCAGCGCTTCTATCCCACGCTCCCACGTCTTTTCCAAACCGAGACGAGCCATGACCATAATCCCCTTCTCATCGACCCAGGCCAGCCTGTCAAACGCCGGGGGCAAGGGTGCCAACCTGGCGCGCCTGGCCCAGGCGGGATTTCCGGTCCCGCCCGGTTACATCATCGCCACCCAGGCTTATGCCCGCTTCGTGCAGGCCAACGGATTGGCGGCGCGCATTACAGAACAATTGGAAGGCCTGGCTCCGGACGGCGCTGCCCAGCTCGAGGCAGCTTCCAAGGAAATCCGGGCGGCTTTCTCGGCCGGGGCGATCGCCGGCGACGACCGGGCCGAGATTTTGGACGCCTATGCGAAGTTAGGCGGCGGCCCGGTAGCGGGCGGCCGGTAGCCGTGCGCTCGTCCGCCACCGCCGAAGATCTGCCCGACCTGTCCTTCGCCGGGCAGCAGGACACCTTCCTGAACGTGCGCGGCCAGGCCGCCCTGCTCAAGGCGGTGATCGACTGCTGGAGCAGCCTGTGGACGGCCCGGGCGATCGGCTACCGCCTGCGCAACGCCATCCCGCAGGAAGAAGCCCGGGTGGCGGTGGTGGTCCAGACCATGGTGGACAGCCAGGTCTCGGGGGTGCTGTTCAGCGCCAATCCGTTGAGCGGGCGGCGAAACCAGTCCGTCCTGGATGCCACTTTTGGGCTGGGCGAAGCGTTGGTGTCGGGGCAGGTCGAGCCGGACCATTTCGTGGTGGACACCCGCCGGAAGCAGGTGATCGAGCGGACCCTGGGAGCCAAGCAGGTCGCCACGCGCGGCAGGGCCGGCGGCGGGGTGGAAACCGTGCAGGCAGAGGCCCCCGGGAAACAGACACTGACCGACGAACAGATCCTGCAGCTGGCCGAGCTGGGGTCGCAAATCGAAGCGGCCTTCGGCGCCCCGCAGGATATCGAATGGGCCCTGGTAGACGGGCGGCTGTACGTACTGCAATCGCGCCCGATTACCTCGCTGTTCCCGCTGCCGCAGGAATCGTTCGACCCGCTGATCGTCTGGTTTTCGTTCGGGGCGGTCCAGGGCCTGGTGGGGCCGATCACGCCGATCGGGATCGACACCATCCGCAGCGTGGCGGCCGGGGCCGGAGAAATCTTCGGGGTCCATCTCACGCTGGAAGAGCAGAAGGTTTTCGCCTCCGCCGGGCAGCGCATCTGGGTCAGGATCAGCGACGTGATCCGCAACCCGCTCGGCAGCCGGATCTTCATGCCGGCCTTGGCTTACGTCGAGCCGAGCGTCGGCCAGATCCTCGAGTCGCTGGCCGAAGAGCCCGAGCTGGGCCGCGCAACGGGCACGCTCAAGCTCAGCAGCCTGGGGCGGCTGGCCCGGTTCGCCCTGCCAGTGGCGGTTCGGATGGTTAGCGCCATGCTGTGGCCGGAACGGGCCCGGGCGGCGTTCGACCAGTTGATCGAGGCCAAACTGGCCGCGGCCCGGATTCCCCCGGCCGAGGATCGTTTCGGGCGGCTGGCCAATACCCTGGCCTTCATCCGGGCCCAGGTGGCCCAGGCGCTGTCGTTCTTGCTGCCGCACTTCGTCCCGCTCTTTGGGCCGAGCATGGCTGGGCTCAACCTGCTCAAAGAAGCGGCCGGGGACCAGCAGGAGCTGGCCCTGAACGTGACCCGCTCCCTGCCCGGTAACGTCACCACCGGGATGGACCTGGCCCTGTGGCAGGCGTCGGTTGCCATCCGGGAGGACGCCGAAGCCCAGGACCTTTTCCACCGGCAGCCGGCGGATGAACTGGCCAGCCGCTATTTGAATGCGAGCCTGCCGCCGGCGGCCCAGGCGGCTATCGAGCAATTTATGGAGCGCTACGGGATGCGGGGCGTGGGCGAGATCGATTTCGGTCAGCCGTTCTGGCGGGAAGACCCGAGCGCGGTAATGCAGACTCTGAAAAGCTACCTGGAGATCGATCCGGCCCAGAGCCCGGCCGCCCAATTTGCCCGCGGCGAGCAGGCCGCCCGGGAGGCGATCGAAACGCTGGCCGAGCGGGCCCGCCGCCAGCCGCTGGGCTGGCTGAAGGCCCGGCAGGTGCGCTTCGCCGCCCGGCGCATCCGGGCCTTGATGGGCGCCCGCGAGAGCCCCAAGTTTTTCGCGATCCGCATGATGGGGATCGGCCGCCAGGCGCTGCTGGAGGCGGGCCGGGAGTTCGTTGCGGCCGGGACGATCGAGCGCCCGTCGGATTTTACGTTTCTGCGTCTCTCCGAACTTGACGCGATCGCCCGGCAGGAAACCGGCGATTGGCAGGCTATCGTGACCGAGCGGCGGGCCGCTTACCAGCGCGAGCTGCGCCGGCGGCAGGTGCCGCGGGTGCTGGTCAGCGATGGGCGCGCCTTTTACGAGGGGCTGGGGGCGCTGTCGGATGACGATCAGACGATCAGCGGCAGCCCGGTCTCGCCCGGCGTGGTGGAGGGGAGAGTGCGGGTGGTGTTCGACCCCGGCAGCACCCGGCTGGCGCCCGGCGAGATCCTGGTCTGCCCGGGGACCGACCCGGCCTGGACGCCGCTGTTCATGCAGGCCGGCGGACTGGTCACCGAGGTGGGCGGGATGATGACCCACGGCTCGGTGGTGGCGCGCGAGTACGGCCTCCCGGCCGTGGTGGGGGTGCATCAGGCGACTGTGCGCTTGAAGGATGGGATGAAGATCCGGTTGGATGGGACGGTTGGGAAGATTGTGATTCTGGAGGAGTGATTTTCCCCTACCCACCCCCAGGCCAGATGTTATTACGGGTAACGCCACGGTGCTGGCGCACATTCCAATTGAAAAGGAACCTGGTAAAGCTAAAAAGCAGGCATCCTGAGTGGAGGGAAGCGTACTTCGCCGACCGTAATCGAAGGATGACCGGGTTTGAATTAGAAACCGCCCTTCGATTACGTTCGATGGGGCAAAGAACGCCCCATCTCTCTCCACTCAGGGTGCCTCAAAATGATAGTCGATAGATTGGGTTGAGCGGGTGTATCCAGAGAGCTGCCTTATTTACAACCGAGCGCAACCCAACGAACCATGACATTATCAACTTCAAGGATTTCAAATCATCAGCCCACGTTGGGTTTCGCTGACGATCGAATCAGCGCAAGCTTATGCATCAAATCGCTCAACCCAACCTACCCAGGGTACGCATGCTACGGCCCCAGCCGGATGGCGAACAGGCTGTAGGGCGGCAGCTCGGACAGGGGGGTGTAGGCCTCGAAACCGCCCTGGGCGTTGGCCGTCAGGCTGGCCGGGCGGCCCTCCCCGAGCAGCAGGCTGGCTCCCAGCCGGCCCTGCAGCGGGCCTGACCCCAGCGACAGGCTGTAGCCGCGAACCGGCTGGTCGGTCAGGTTGGCCAGCACCAGCACGTCTTCCGCCCCGCTTGACCGCAGGACACTGAACAGCCCCGGGTTATCGCTCTGCACCGGCAGGGTCTCACCGGCCCGCAGGGACGGGCTGGCCAGGCGCATCTGGATCAACTGGCGGTAGGCGTTCAGGAGCGAATCCGGCTCAGCCGCCTCGACCGCCACATTGACCTGCGAATAACCCAGGCTGAGCGCCTGCCAGGGCTGCCCCTGGGTGAAACCGGCATTGTCGCTGGCGTCCCACTGCATCGGCTTGCGCACGTTGATGTCGGGCATTGGGCCGCTCAAGCCGATCTCCTCACCGTAATAGATGAAAGGCACGCCCGGCAGGGTCAGCAGCAGGCCGGCCGCCAGCTTGGCTTTATCGGCCGAGCCGCCCAGCTGGGTCAGGACCCGGGCCATGTCGTGGTTGGTCAGGAAGGTGGCGTACTGGCCATCCGGATAGACCTGCAACACGCTTCTCAATTTGAAATTCCAGCGGGTTGGCGGCGCCCTGGTTGAGGCTGTCCAGGATAGCCTGGGCCAGGTTGAACTCGAAGGCCAGGTTGACCTCGGCGTCGTTCACGTAGCGGGCGACCTCCGGGCTGTCCTGCCAGACCTCGCCGATCGTCAGGGCATCCGGGTTCAGGCTGTGCACGTAGCGGTTAAACGCCTGCAGCCAGGCGTGGGTCTCGGGTGTGCCGGTCTGGAGCGCGCCATCTTCGATCAGGTGGCGCACGGCGTCCAGGCGGAACCCGTCGGCGCCCATATCCTGCAGCCAGTAGCGCAAGATCGAGAACATCTCGTCCGTGACCGCCCCGTCGCGGAAATTAAGGTCCGGCTGGGTGGGCGAGAACAGGGCGTAGTAATAATCGCTCATGGCGTGGTAAGCGCGCGGCAATGCGCCGCCGGCCGGGACCTGGTCCCAGACCTGGGTGTCCCACGGGCTGAGGAAACCCGGGTCGGTCGGCGACCAGATGTACCAGTTCTCGTACGGCGAGCCGGGGATCATCGACTGGATAAACCAGGGGTTCTCGGACGAGGTGTGGTTCATGACCATGTCGACGATCACCACCATGCCGCGGCGGTGGGCTTCCTGGACCAGTTGTTTGAAATCGGCGTTGGTGCCGTAATCCTGCTCCACCTGGCGGAAATCGGTCGCATCGTAGCCGTGGATACTGGGGGCCTCGGCGATCGGCATCAGCCACAGGCCGGTCACGCCCAGGTCGGTGGTGGTGGCCGGGTCGCCGTCGTTCAGGTAATCCAGCTTCTGGATCAGGCCCTGCAGGTCGCCCATCCCGTCGGCGTTGCTGTCGTAGAAGCTGCGCACAAACACCTCGTAAAAGACCTGGTCGTTCCACCAGGGCAGGCCCTCGGCGCCGGCTTTGGGGGCGGCCGGCGGCTGGGGGATCATGGTCGGGGTCGGTTGGAGCGGGAGCGGGGTGGCGGTGGGAGCCAGGGCCAGCTGTGGGCCGCCCCGGTTGAGGGCGTACAGGCTGCCATCGCCGCTGCCGAAGAACACGGTCTCCCCGGCCACCGCCGGCGAGGACCAGATATCGCCGTGGGTCTGGTAGGTCCACTGTTCCTGGCCGGTGGCACGGTCGAAGGCGTACAGCTTGCCGTCCGAACTGCCGATATAGACGCTCTCGTCCGTGACCGCCGGGGAGGAAATGATCAGCCCGCCGGTCTGGGCGGCCCAGACCAGGCTGCCGTCGCGGGCGTCCCCGGCCAGCACGCTGCCATCGGCCCCGCCGACGTAAATGACCCCGTCGCGGATAGCCGGAGAGCCGATCAAAGGACCGGCTTTGACCTTCCAGATGAATTTGCCGGTCTGCAGGTCCACGGCGTAGAACGAGTTGCCGTCCGCCAGGCTGCCGAAATAGGCCACCCCATCCTGAACGGCGGGAGATGAGATCACCCGGCCCTCGGCCAGGGCCAGCCATTTCTTCTGTCCGCTGGCGGCATCCAGCCCGTATAAAAAGTTATTTTCGCAGCCAACCACCAGGACCCCGTTTGAGACGGCGGGGGAGGACTGGATCATCTGGCCGGTCTCGTAGCTCCACAGCTGCTGGCCGCTGGCCAGATCGAGGCCGTAGACCTGTCCGGTCTCAGTGGCAATGAAAACCCGGCCATCGGCGATGGCGGGGGTCGAGATCATCGGGCTGCCGGTCGGAAAGCGCCACAGCTCCTGACCCGTTGCCGGGGCCAGGGCGAGCACGTCGCCGCTGAGGGTGGCCAGAACGAGCGCGTCGGCGGTCACCGCCGGGGAGGCGAACACCCCGTACGGATCGCTGTACTGCCAGCGCACCTGTTGGGTCTGCGGGTCCAGGGCGTAGAAATCCCCACCGGTCATCGAGCCGATGTACAGGCTGTCGCCCGCCAGGACCGGCGAAGACCCGATCGGGCCCCGGGTAGCGAAAGACCACTCGCCGAAATCGCCCCGGCTGCTGTATACGCCAGTGTGGTCCAGCCCACCCCGGAACATGGGCGCGGATTGGGAGAACGACACCGCCGGGGTGGGCGTCGGCGCCAGGGTCGGCGTGGCGGTCGGCGCGGCCGGGCTGGCTGTTGGAGCCGGCGGTGCGGCGGTTGGAGCGACGCAGGCTCCCAGGGCGCTGGAGACCAGGGCCAGGACGAGGATGCAGGCCAACAGGCTGTATCCAGATCAATTCGAATGGGGCTTGATCGATAAGCGGGCGTTCATAGGGTTTTCCTCAGTTTTTGGTGATGTGGGATCGCGAAAGCAGAGCGCGGGCTCTTCATTTCATTTTATGGGATAAGGGCGGCCGATCTCAAGTGATAGAAGTCATATCGGATTTCTGACAATGTCACCTGGGCCGTTCGAAAACGTAACGGAGATTTCCTGGCAGTAAAGATCTCCACTTATCGCAACGTCTTCCACAATGACGCTTCGCCAACTGTCGTTGCGAGCGAAGCGAAGCAATCTGTCCGCGACAGCATGAACGCCTTCCATAGCTGTCGTCATTGTTACGGAGATTGCTTCGTCGCGAAGAACGCTCCTCGCAACGACAATTAACGATTATCTGCTCGAGTAGCTCAATTGTGGTGGTGCACATTTCAATCGGAACCGAACCTGTCGTTGAATTCAAACCAGGCCTCCTGAGTCGCTCGTGCCCCTCAACCTTCCAGCAGCAGCCGGCCGGCGGCGTCGAAGGCCCGGAAATTGACCCGGGCGGTCGGGCTGGCCGGGTACTCGCCTGCCAGCAGGCCCCAGACCTCGGTGTCGCGCGGCTGGTCCAGGAACAGCGATTGGCCGCGCAGCAGCCCTTCGCGGGTGAAACCCAGGCGGGCCGGGATGGCGGCGCTGGCGAGGTTCTCGGGGTCGCAATGGATCTCCACCCGTTGGACCCGGTCGATCTCGAAAGCCACCCGGACCAGGGCGGCGGCCGTCTCGGTGGCGTAGCCCTGCCGAACCAGGTCCGCCCGGACCCAGTAGCCGATCTCGCGGATGTGGCGGCCCTGGCGGGTGTGCAGCCCGGTCCCGCCGACGAACCGGCGCTCGTCGGCGCTGAAGATCCCATAAATGTAATCCTCATCCAGGTCGAACTTGCCCCGAAAGCTGCGCAGCAGGTCGATCTGGCTTTGCAGCGTGCGATTTTCTTCGTGCGCCCAGGGCATCCAGGGTTTGAGGTGCTCCTGGCTGGCCTGGACTGCAGCCAGCAGAGCGGCAGCATCGCCCGGGTGGTAGCAGCGGATCACCAGGCGGTCGGTCTCGATGCGGTAAGCGGGTCCGGTAAGCTCAGTCATGCGGCACCTCCCTGGCGCAGCAGCCAGGCAATCCGGTCGTAGGAAAGCAGGTAATGGATCAGGGTCACCAGCCCGAAGGCCCAGCCCAGCCCGGGCAGACCGGTGGCGAACAGCGCCCAGGTTGCGGCCCCGAAAAAGGCCAGCTCCAGCAGCAGCCGGGCGTAACCCGGCACCGCCACCGGGGCGCGGCCCGAGCGGCTGGGATCGCCCGGCACGTTGAAGGCGCCCCACAACCCGGCGGCGAGGACAATCACCCCCAGAGCCAGCAGATAGCGGAACAGGCCCTCGCCCTGGAACCAGCCCCAGCGGCCCAGGGCGACCAGGGCGGAGAGCTCGAGGATGAAGCGAACCGCCAGGTTGATCGGATTGGAGCCCATAGGTTCTACCTTTCTTGGGTTGCGCCGGGCATGGATGCCCCGGTTGGTTTGTCCTTGCGAGCGCAGCCAAGCAATCTGTCCGCGCCGGCAAGATCGCCTTCCATTGCTGTCGTTGTGGTAATGGAGATTGCTTCGTCGCAAACTACGCTCCTCGCAACGACAATGAATACGTATCATTGCGGGAGGGTTTTTTTCGATTGAGTAAACTGATCCCAATCATAATCGAAACCGGGGACTCTGGGAAAGCGGGGGGAGCACTCAAATTGTGTGGATGTGGTTTTCGGTTTGGGCGGCAAATGCCGCCCAAACCGAAAACCACATCCACACATCTCGAATGCACATCCAAATACCGCTCTACGCCCGAATTGTCTTGATTACCTTATAATGCTCATTGCGCTAATAGAAAGGAATTAAGATGACAACTGATCGCAAGCAGCTTGCGGAACGGTTCCTGCGTGGCGTTTACTGCGGTGATCCAACCGTTGTAGACGAACTTGCCAGTGAGGACATCGTTTCCAGTTATCCTGTCTTTGAGAGCTTATTCAACACTTCGGCGATCCGCGGCAGAGAATCCGTCAAAGCATTTGCCGTCGGCTTCAGCCAACGTTGGATCGAACCTCAGATCGTTATCCACGAAGCCATTGCAGATGGAGATCGAGTCGTTCTCCTTTGGAGCTTCCAGGCCCGGAATATCGGACCAGGCCAGGATGGCGCTCCAGCAACAAACCAGTTGCATCGCTGGGGCGGGCTCACCCTGATCCAGTTCAACCAGGCCGGGCAGATTGTAGCCGATATCGGTGAAGAGAGTTCTCCCGGTCCATTTGAGCGGTTACGCCTCTAGAATGGGGCTTCCGGTATTTCTGTGGGAGGGTCCCGAATAATCTCCAGAATGCCATCCGGGAAGTAAATGGCATTGCCGGGTGAAGACAAACAGCATGAACATTGAGATCTTAACCATCGGTACCCGCGGCGACGTGCAGCCATACATCGCCCTGGGAAAAGGCCTGCAGGCTGCCGGACATGCCGTCACCATCGCCACCCAGGCGGAATTTGAGCCGCTGGTACGCAGGCATGGCTTGCAGCACAACTCGCTGCGGGGAGATTTTCTCCAGGCCGCCGGCGCTGGCGTGAACTCGGGTGCAAACCTTCCAGGCGGCAACCCGCTGGGTACGATCCGGACATACATCCGCATGGCCGCCGATACCCTTGAGGACGAATGGCGCAGCGCCCAGCAGGCCGAGGTCTTGATCTATAACCCGGCGGCCTTTGGCGGTTATCACCTGGCTGAAAAGCTGGAGATACCGGCCTTTGCTGCTTTTCCTGCCCCGCTGTACTCGCCAACCAGGGCTTTCCCCAGCCCATTTTTCCCGTTCCGCAGCCTGGGGCCTTTCAACCGCTTAAGTCACCGGTTGTTCGCCAGACTGGGACCGGCGCTGTTCAGGGGCCCGATCCGCCGCTGGCGCCGGGAGGTCCTGGGCTTACCGCCCGCTAAAAGCGAGACCAGCCTACGGGGCCGGCCGGTCCCTACCCTGTACGCCTACAGCCAGGCCGTCGTTCCTCGCCCGGATGATTGGGACGCCTCCACAATGGTCACCGGCTACTGGTTCCTGGAGGCGCCCGGTGACTGGCAGCCGGCGCCAGAACTGGTGGCATTCCTGCAGAACGGTCCGCCGCCGGTTTACGTGGGGTTTGGGAGCATGTTCATGCAAGGTGGTCCGCGTCTCACGGAAATTGTGATCCGGGCGCTGACCCTGGCCGGGCAGCGCGGCCTGCTGGCAACCGGGTGGGGCGGCCTGGAGTCCAGCGATATCCCTGAGGGGTTCTTCGTGTTAGATCAGGCCCCGCACGACTGGCTGTTTCCGCAGGTAGCTGCGGTCATCCACCACGGGGGCGCCGGTACAACCGGGGCAGGCCTGCGGTCTGGCAAACCAGGCGTGGTGTGCCCCTTTTGGGGGACCAGTTCTTCTGGGGCCGGCGAGTCGCTGCGCTTGGAGCCGGACCTGAGCCGATCCCGAGGGTCAAACTGACTGCCGAGCGGCTGGCCGCCGCTATCCATCACGCTACCAGCGACGCGGCCATGCAGCGCCGGGCGCAGGCATTGGGGCAGCAAATCCGCTCGGAAGACGGAGTCGGGCGGGCGGTTGCAATCATTGAGAACGGGCTGGCCTGATCAGTTTGGGAGGTGGGACAAAATTCCCCGGTGAACCTGCCAAAGAACTGTTCGAGAATCTCTGTGGGGGAATACCACTTCAGGATTTCTCAAAGACCCTGCCAAAGCCCTCAATTTACGGTATCATTGGTTGCGTCCATCTTTTCTGAGGGAATGCGTTTATGCCACAATCTTTACCCGAATATTTCCGCCATGAAGCGCCCTGGCGATCCTGTCTTTGGGCGGGGCGCGGGTGGCCATGCTGGATATCGAAGCCGGATTCTGGGGGCTGCGCCGCCAGCTGGAAGCCCTGGTGGGTGCCCGCCTGGCGGACCTGGTGATCCAGCAAGCCGGCGCCAACGGCGGAGCTTCGTTCGCCCGCTCGTTCACCGGCGGGGCGGAGGCGCTGGATGACCCGGTGCAGGCCTTGCGTGACTGCATTGCCGCCTACCAGGCCGCCGGTTTCGGACAGTTCGAGATCGATCAGATCGAATGGCCGATCGGGCGCATCACGATCCGCGCCCGTGACAGCTTCGAAGCCTGGATGGCGGCCCGCCACAACCAGGCCAGCGCAGGGTCCAACTGCGCCTACTCAGCCGGGGTGCTGGTGGGATTTGTGAACGTCATCGCCGGACGGTCGGATGTAGTCTGCATCGAACGGGAGTGCCAGGCGAACGGGGCGCCGGCCTGCCGGTTCGAGCTGCTGCCCGCTTCCCAGGCCGGCGATCAACCCATGGTCGCGCTGGATCCCGACCCGGCCCTGGGACGCTCGATCAGTTTATTGGATATCCTGTTCGATCGGATGCCGATGGGCATCGCGATCTTCGACACCGAATTCAATTTGCGGCGCTGCAATCCCACCTGGGCGGCCTTCATCGACCAGTATGCCCCGGCCGGCCAAGGTCGCGCCATGCCGGGTGTGAACCTGTTCGACCTGGAGCCGGGCACCGAACTCACCCTGCTCCCGCTGCTGGAGCGAGTGTTAAACGGCGAGACCGTGCGACAGGACGCCATCCGCCTGGAGATCGAAGGCGTGGTCTCCTATTGGGATGTGGTCCTGTCGCCCCTGATCGAAGACGACCAGGTGACCGGCATCCTGGATGTCAGCCTGGACGCCACCGGGCGGATGAACGCTTTCCAGCAGCTCGAAAAGATCACCGCCACCTTGCAGGAGCGCGAAGAACGCCTGAACCTGGTGATGCAGGCCACCAACGACGGCATTTGGGACTGGAACGTCCAGACCGGCGAGGTGTATTACTCGCCGCGCTGGAAGCAAATGCTCGGCTACCAGGAGGACGAGATCGAGAATCGCTTCGTCTCCTGGCGCAAACTGGTCCATCCGGAAGACCTGGCCCATTCCCTGGTCAAAATCGAAGACACCCTGTCCGGGCGTTCATCCACCTATGATCTGGAACATCGCCTGCAACACAAAGATGGCAGCTACCGCTGGATCCTGGCGCGTGGGGTGCTGGTGCGCGACGAAAATGGCGAACCGGTCCGCATGGTCGGGTCTCATTCGGATGTCACCGACCGCAAACAGGCGCTGGAGACCCTGGAAGCCAACCGGGCCGATTTGAGATCTTTGCTGGAGAACGGCACCAATTTCGCCATCTACCGGGTGCAGGTCGATCCGGATAACCCCAGCGGCGGGCGGGTGATTATGGTCAGCCCGTCGATCACCAAGATCGCCGGGGTGCAGGATCCCTACGATTTCCATGCCTGGTTCCAAAATCTGCATCCCGATGACCAGGCCCGGGTGCTGGCGGCCAACCGGCGCGCCTTTGATAACGGCGAGCCCTACGATGAAATCACCCGGGTGTGGGTGCCCGACCGGCGCAAATGGGTCTGGATTCATACCCTGTCCACTCCGGTGTTCAATGCCGACGGCGACCTGACCCATTTCAACGGGCTGGTGGTAGACATCAGCGAGCAGAAAGAAGCCGAGGCCGCCCTGGAAGAAAGCCAGCGGACGCTCTCAACCCTGATGAGTAATCTGCCCGGCATGGCCTACCGCAGCAAGAACGAACTCAACGGGGTGCTGGAATTTGCCAGCGAGGGTAGCCTGGAGCTGCTGGGATTCGCGCCCAGCGATCTGATGGGCAAAGTGTCGTACACCGAATTGATCCATCCGGATGACCGCCAGGAAGTCTGGGATGAAATCCAGCATGCGATCCTGACGGGGCGTCCTTTCCGTATGACCTACCGGATCCACACCCGCGGTGGAGAGGAAAAATGGGTCTGGGAACAGGGGCGCGGCGTGGCGGACCCCAGCGGCAAGGTGATCGCCCTGGAGGGTTTCGTAACCGACATCAGCGAGCGGATCATGGCCCAACAGATGCTAGAAACCCGGGTCGAGGAACGCACCCACCAGCTCAGCACCCTGGTGCAGGTCTCCTCAACCATTAACTCGACCCTGGACCTGGACGCTTTGCTTCCGATGGTGCTGGACCAGCTCCAGGCGGTGGTGGCTTACGATGGCGCCTCGGTCCTGGTGCTGGAAGATGGTTATTTCCACGTGATCGAATATAAGGGCCAAATCCCCCGGGAAGAAGCGCTGACGCTGCGTTTTTCCGTGGAGCGGGCCGGGGTGAACCGCAGGGTGGTCGAAACCCGCAAGGCGATCATCATCGAGGATGTGCGCGGCGACAGCGAGCTGGCGGCAGCCTTCCGGGTCACATCTGGGGATACCCTGGATACCCTGTTCGCCAATCTGCGCTCCTGGATGGGCGTGCCGCTGCTGTACGAAGAGCGGGTGCTCGGCATGCTGGCGCTGGATCATTACCAACCGGGTTATTACCAGGAAAGCCACATGGCCCTGGCCCAGGCGTTTGCCGACCAGGTGGCCGTATCGATGGAAAACGCCAGACTATACGCACTTGCCCGGCAGCGCGCCGACGAGGCCCAGACCCTGTTCGCCGTGCAGCAGGCCATTACCAGCCGCCTGAAAGGCGCCGATGTGCTCAAGCTGATCGCCGATGAGGCCCGCCGCCTGACCGGCACCAGCATCGCGGCGGTGTACCTGCTGGATGGGGACGATTTCGTCATTTCGGTCATATCGGGCCAGGTCGCCTCCGAGATGATCGGCTACCGGGTGCCAGTGGAAGGCTCGGCAGCCGGTCTGGTGGTCAAGTCCGGAAAACCGATCCTGGCGGCCGAGGCCGAGGACGACCCACGGGTCCACCCGGAGATCGCCAGCCGCCTGGATGTGCACTCTTACGTGATCGTCCCTTTGATGGCGGGCACCGGCCCGATCGGCACCATCACGGTCGCCAACAAAAAAGCCGGCAGTCTGGGCCCGGACGATGAGCGGGTCTTGACCTTACTGGCCTCCAGCGCGGTGGTAGCCCTGGAAAACGCCCATCTGTACCGGGCCGAACAGGAGCGCCGCCGGGTGGCCGAAAGCCTGCGCGATATCCTGGATGTGCTCAACTCCAACAAGCCGCTCGAGACGATCCTGCATTTCATCGTCTCCCAGGCCAACCGCCTGCTCGATTCGCAGGCCTGCGTACTCTACCAGCTTAACCCCAGCGAAGGCCTGATCCGGGTGCTGGCCAGCGACGGCCTGCCACCCGAGATGAAGGCCATCGAGGTGCTGCCGTCCGAATCCGCCCGGCTGCTGGGCCATGGCAGGCTCGACCAGGACCTGCTCAGCAACCAGCCCACCGCAGTGGCGGACGCCCGCGAACTCCCGCCGGCACAGCTCTCGGAAGACGGCCAGCTGGGCCCTGAGCTGGTCGCCTGGCAGCAAGCTTCCGGGAATTATTACCGGGCCTTCTTGAGCGTGCCGCTGATGGTCAACGAGGGGCTGTACGGCAGCCTTGGCTTCCACTATGCCCAGCCGCGCCAGTTCACCGAGGAGGAAATCCGGCTGGCGGTGACTTTTGGCGACCAGACCGCCCTGGCGATCGAGAATGCCCGCCTGCGGGCCCAGGTGGCCGAAAGCGCGATCCTGACCGAGCGCAGCCGGCTGGCGCGCGACCTGCACGACGCGGTCACCCAGACCCTGTTCTCGGCCAGCCTGATCGCCGAGGTGCTGCCGCGGCTGTTCGAACGCAATCCGCAGGAAGGCGCCCGCCGGCTGGATGAGCTGCGCCTGCTGACCCGCGGCGCCCTGGCCGAGATGCGCAGCCTGCTGCTGGAGCTGCGCCCGACCGCCTTGCTGGAAGCCGAAACCGGCGAGTTATTCCGCCACCTGGCGGAGGCGTTCACCGGGCGCTCGCGCCTGCCTGTGGATCTGCAGGTCGAAAGCACAACCGAGTTCCCCGACGAGATCAAGGTCGCCTTCTACCGGATCGCCCAGGAGGCCCTCAACAACGTGGCCAAGCATGCCAACGCCACCCACGTGCATCTGCGCCTGTCCTGCGCCCGGGAACGGGTTTTGCTGGTGGTCGAAGACGACGGCCTGGGTTTCTCCTTCGACAAGGTCGGCGGCGACCATCTCGGCCTGGGGATCATGCGCGAGCGGGCCGACAGCATCGGGGCCCACCTGAGCATAGAAACCGCTGCCGATGAAGGCACCCGCATCAGCGTCGTCTGGCGGGAGATGAGGTAAAGAGTAGCCAGGAAAGTACGCAAATAGGCGAACGGACGGCACCACCATAATGCAAAATTTGATGCCTGCGGTGGCATTCAGCCACCGCAGGCATCAAATTTTGCATCTTCTCCCGCCCCTTGGGGGGCGGGCCGGGGTGGGGGATCAACCGCCGGAAAATGCAGAGCTGATGACAGATGACCCTTGAACCTTTTTTCGCGGTAGTAAATGATCTGGTCAAGTGACCAGGGGGAAATCTCGCCATCTGCCGGGTGACAGGACCTCCGTCTTCCATTACACTGACAATCAAGTCAAGCCATTCTCCGGGAGCGCTCTTCTGAACGCTCCCTGTGGAGATTAATCACCTGCCGGTAAGTTGGTATGCCTCTTAAACGGCAGGCCCTATCCTGATAGCAATGGAATCGAGGCGTTTTATGTTCAAACATTTGATCTGGGACGTTGATGGCACCTTGTTTAACACTTACCCGGCCTTCACCCTGGCGTTCAGCCTGGCTATGATCGAACTGCAGGCCCCGGTCCCGTTGGATAAGATCGACCGCCTGGCCAAGGTTTCGCTGGGCCACTGTGTCAAGACCCTTTCAGTCGAGCATAAGGTCTCCCAGGAGGACCTGGAGGCCAGTTTCGACCGCCTTTACAGCCAGATCCCGGTGGAGAACCAGGGGCCTTTCCCGGGCGTGCGGCCGGCCTGTGAGCTGATCAAGTCCCGGGGAGGCTACAACCTGATCGTCACCCACCGCCGGCCCGAGACAACCCGGCAATTGTTGGAAGTGCACGGCATGGCGGATCTGTTCAAGGAGGCCGTTTCCGCCCAGCAGGGCTACCCGATCAAGCCCGATCCGGCCATGTTTGTGTATCTGGTGGAAAAATATGGGCTGGCGCCGGCGGAGACTCTGGGTGTCGGCGACCGCGAAATCGATGTGCAGGCCGCGGCCGCGGCCGGATGTAAGACGGCTTTGTTCGGGGATAATCCCTGCCCGACCGAGCCGGATGTTCGTTTTTCGGATTATGGGGAATTGGTGAAGTTGCTAGAGAGTTGATTATTTCCCCTTTAAAGGCATCATGAGGCGTTCTTGACCAGTTAGCAGGCATCCTGAGTGGAGGGCCGTGGTCTTTACGGCCCGTAATCGAAGGATGACGGATTGTTTCGTTAGCCAGAACATGCAAACACCCTTCGATTACGTTCGGCAGGCAAACTGCGCCTGCCTCTCTCCACTCAGGGTGCCTCATAGCAGGTATCCTGAGTGGATGACAGGGTGCACTTCACCGCCCGTAATCGATTCTTCGATGCATGTTAGCAGTCCGTTGGCGAGAATCTTTCGACACATGAAGGGTCCATTCGCAGGCATTTGAGTCGTGTTCTGTATGTCTAAAGCAGGCATCCTGAGTGGAGGGCCGTGGTCTTTACGGCCCGTAATCGAAGGATGACGGCGCAGGCTGCTTGCCGGCGATTCTTCGATGCCGATATTTGGATCATAATCGAATCCATCCGACACCAAGGTATTTATACCCACGTGTCGGGTGAGCCTGAACAACCAGCTAAGTATACGCATCGAAATGGCGATTGCCTGCCTCAACGCCGACGACACTTCCTGACGATGTCCGCTCAAAACCACCTGGTTTCGTGGCGCCCCCTCCCTGGTCCAGGAAATTTTGGGCCTAGGGAGGGGGCGCCACGCAAAGGCTGGCGTTCTTTGCCAGCCGGGGGTGGGTAGGGTGGATTAAAAAGATCACAACGAAATTAATGGCAAAACCATCGCGTCGAATAAGTTCCGAGTGGACGCCTGACCATATGCATCGAAACGGCGACTGCCGGATTAAAACCTTGGAAACATCCTGATGTTATTCGCCTAAAACTGCCTGATTTCGTGGCGCAATTTGCCAGGTGTGGAATGCATTCCGAGAGCCTTTCGACACCTGGGCGATAGTTACGAGCTTCCTTGACTTTCATGTCCATTGAGGTATAATATCTGAGTACCTGCTCATATATTCAGGTATTATCGGTCTTTTTATTTCACTGCTTTCAGCCCTGGTAGGAATTGATGGCGAATTGGGTGTGCGTGGGAGGCGTACGCCTCCCACGCACACCCAATTCGCCCGTTTTTTATATTGGATCTAACATGACTTCAAACGAAGAAACCATCGAACTGGATATCCCCCTGATCTTGCCCGACCTGGAAGACGAGCGCGATGAGTGCATCGAATTCCTGGACAGCTACCTGCAGGACAAGCGCGGCGTGCTGCGCTCGCACGTGGAGCGCGAGCAGGACCCACCGGCTCTGTGCGTGCATTACAATCCCAACCTGGTGACTCTCCAGGCGGTCCGCCGGCTGGCCCTGGACGCCGGCTCGGACTTGAGCGGGCGCTACCGGCACGAACGCATCCCCTTCGAGGGCATGGCCAACGCTGACGAAGCCACCTCGCTGACCAACAGCCTCAACCGCCTGGACGGCATGCTGCACGCCAGCGTCAATTACGCCGCCGGGCTGGTGTTCGTGGCTTACGACACCCAGACTCTCAGCCGGGCCCGGATCGAAAGAGAGCTGCGGGGGCTGGGGATCACCCCGCTGACCGCGCCCGTACCGGATGAAGCCGAGGCCGAGGCAGAACATGCCGGCGAACACGGCGCGCCGGGTTTTCTACCGAGCTGGGTGCAGCGCTGGTGGTCCCTGCTGCTGGTCGCCCTGGCAGGGGCTTTCCTGCTGACCGGTTGGGCCGGGCCACAGTTTTTCGGCCTGCCGGTGGAGGTCGGGCAGCTACTGTTATGGCTGGCTTACCTGGCCGGCGGTTATGATATCGCCACCCACGCCCTGCCCGGTCTGCTGCACGGCCAGTTCGACACCGATGTGCTGATGCTGGCAGCCGCGGTTGGCGCCGCCATCCTGGGCGAATGGGCCGAAGGCGCTTTCCTGTTGTTCCTGTTCAGCCTGGGGCACGCCGGGGAGCATTACGCTCTCAACCGGGCCCGGCGGGCAGTCAACGCCCTGGGCGAGCTGATGCCGTCCGAGGCCCACTTGAAACGCGGCGAGGATGTCATCCAGGTGCCGGTCGAGCGCCTGCGCCCGGGCGACGTGGTGCTGGTGCGCCCGGGCGACCGCATCCCGGCCGATGGCGAGATCGAGCGCGGGGTCAGCGATATCGACCAGAGCGCCATCACCGGCGAAAGCATGCCGGTCACCCGGCGGCCCGGGCAGGAGGTTTACGCCGGGACGATCAATCTGGAAGCCTCCCTGGATATCAAGGTCTCCCGCCGCAGCCGGGATAACACCCTCAGCCGGGTCATGCAGATGGTGGCCGACGCCCAAAGCCAGCAAAGCCCCACCCAGCAGTTCACCCAGCGCTTCACCGCCTGGTTCGTACCGGCCATTTTGATCCTGGTGGTGCTGGTGGCGGCGGTCCCTCCCCTGCTGGGCTGGATGGTCTTCAAAGATAGTTTCTACCGGGCCATGCTGCTGCTGGTGGCCGCCTCGCCCTGCGCCCTGGCCCTGGGGACCCCGGCCGCAGTCCTGGCGGGCATCGCCCAGGCGGCCCGCAACGGCGTCCTGATCAAAGGCGGGGTCCACCTGGAAAACCTGGGAGCCCTGAAAGTGATGGCCTTCGACAAGACCGGGACCCTGACCGAGGGCCGCTTCAGCGTGACCGATATCATCCCCCTGAACGGCTACCAGCCGCACGAGCTGCTGGCTCTGGCGGCGGCGGTCGAGCGGCATTCCAACCATCCCCTGGCCCGGGCGGTGGTCCAGACCGCCGAGGCAGAAGGGCTGGAGCAGCTCCCGCCGGCTGAAGATTTCGAGAATCTGGCCGGGTTAGGCGCCCGCAGCCGGCTGGCAGACCAGCCGGTGCTGATCGGGTCGCGGCGGCTGTTCGAGCAGGACGACGCCCCCGACCTGCCCGGCCAGGCCAGCCAGATGATCGCCGAGTTGGAAGCGGACGGTAAGAGCATCCTGGGATTGAGCCAGGGCGAGCAATTCCTGGGCGTGCTGGCTTTAAGCGACACGCCCCGGGCCGGTGTCCACCAGACCCTGACCCGCCTGAAGGAGCAGGGCGTGGAACGCCTGGTGATGCTGACCGGCGACCATCAGCGCGTGGCCGAGCAGATCGCCGCCCGGGTGGGGGTGACCGACGTGCGGGCCGGGCTGCTGCCCGACCAGAAGCTGGCGGCCATCGAGGATCTGCAGCGGGAATTCGGCCCGGTCGCCATGACCGGCGATGGGGTCAACGACGCCCCGGCCCTGGCCCGCGCCACGGTCGGGATCGCTATGGGCGGGGCCGGTACGGCCGTGGCCCTGGAGACCGCCGACGTGGCTTTGATGGCCGACGATCTCAGCCGGCTGCCGTTCGCGGTCGGGCTGAGCCGGGCCAGCCGGGCGATCATCCGCCAGAACCTGGCAATCGCTTTAGGGATTATCATTTTGCTGGTGCTGTCTTCGGTGGTGGGGTTGATCCAGCTGAGCGCGGCGGTTTTTCTGCACGAGGGCAGTACGATCCTGGTGGTGCTGAACGCCCTGAGGTTACTAAATTTCAAAGAATAATGGCAAAATGAGCCTGCGTTGCGGCTGGTAAGACTGCAGCAAACCGTGGTTGGCTCCCCCCACCCCGGCGGGAGTTAAGGCAAAATTTAGGGCTCGCAGGGCAAATTGCCCCTGCGAGCCCTAAATTTTGCCTACTTTTTCGTCATGCCAGACCGACGGCCTTCTCGGCGGCTTCGACGGTCTGGGCGATCAGGGTGGCGATCGTCATCGGGCCGACCCCGCCGGGGACCGGGGTGTAAGCGCTGCAGCGATCGGCCACAGCCGACAGCTCGATATCGCCGACGCCCTGGGGATGGTAACCTGCGTCGATCACGACCGCCCCATCCTTGATCCAGTCGCCCTTGATAAATTCGGGCTTGCCGACCGCGCCGACCACGATGTCCGCCCGGCGGACCACGTCCGGCAGGTTAACGGTGCGCGAATGGCAGATCGTCACGGTGGCGTGCTCATTGAGCAGCATCATCGCCATCGGTTTGCCCAAAATCGGGCTGCGTCCGACCACCACCGCTTCTTTGCCCTTGATTGGGATCTGGTAGTGGTGCAGGATGCGCATAATCCCGGCCGGGGTGGCCGAGCCATAGGCGTCTTCGCCCATCGCCATGCGGCCGAAACCATGGGTGGTCACACCGTCCACGTCCTTGGCGATGTCGATGCGGTCGAAGCAGGCCCGCTCGTCGATCTGATCGGGCACCGGGTGCTGCAGCAGGATGCCGTGCACGGCCGGGTTGGCGTTCAACTCGTCGATCGCGGCCAGAAGCTGCTCGGTGGTGGTCTCCTGGGGCAGGAACACCCGCTGGGATTCCATCCCGACCCGCTTGCAGGCGTTGCCTTTCATGCGGACGTAGGTGGCCGAAGCGGGATCGTCCCCAACCAGGATCGTAGCCAGGATCGGCAGGACGCCGTCCATTTTTTCTACGACTTTGGCGACGCGGCCGGTCATTTCTTGTTCAGTTTGTTTGGCGAGGGCTTTGCCATCCAGGATCATGCCAGACATTGAATTCTCCTTGTTGAAATATGAATATTGTTTTGTGTGAGTGACATTTTAAAGGCTCTTTAGGAAACTGTGTGGGAGAGTTCCAGGTTTGGGGTATCACCACGGGAATTCCCAATGAGGCATTTTAAAGGCCACTCCTTTTGATTTGTATGGATTGCCAGATCCAGCCAGCTTCACACGCCGGTGGTTCTGACGATTATCCAATCCCGCAGCCGGCCGAACATAAGCCGCTCCGCAAACTTATAGAGATTGGCATCCGGGCCAACAAAATAGGTTTGGCGGGCCCGGCGGGCGGTCAGCGCATGGGCAATCGCCCGGGCCGCGTTTTCGGGTGGGACGCCGGCCTGGCCAATCTTATCAAAATATTCCCTTACCTTGAGTAATGGTTTTCCATATAATACCATGGCCTCGGGTGGAAAGTCCCGGGTCACACGCTTCACCAGACCAGCCCCTTTTTCCCACATCGGGGTCAGGATGCTCCCACAAATCACCACCGAAACCTGGACGCCGTGCGGCTGCAATTCCAGGCGCAGCGCATTGGACAGCCCGTTGACGCTCAGCTTGGTGGCTGAATACGGCCCATGAAAGGGCGCCACAACCAGGGAAGCAGTCGAACTGATGTTCACAATGCGGCCACGTCGCTGGCGCAGGAGCGGCAAAAACGCCTGGGTGACGGCCAACAGCCCGAACACGTTGACCTCGAACATCCAGCGCAGCTCATCCAGGGGCACGAATTCCAGCGGAGAAACGAAACCCACCCCGGCGTTATTGACCAGGCCGGCTAACCCGGTTTCGCCCGCCAGCCGGCCGATTTGCTCACGCGCCCTGGCGATCGAATCCGCGTCGGTGACATCCATGATCACCGGAACGAGATTTCCGGAGGCCTCAGCCAGTAAGGATTGGCCGTCAGCCTCATTCCGTACGGTTGCGAACACCTGCCAGCCGAGCCGGTCCAGGTGCAGGGCCGTGGCCCTGCCGATGCCAGTCGAAGTGCCGGTTACCAGCACAGAGTCAAGCGAACGATCGCTATCCATTCGAACCTCCTGACCGGCCGAATAACAACCTCCATTGTAGCAATTCGGGCCCAGGAGTTCAAGTGACTTTCGGCACTCTTCCACGGTACCAACTGTTCGGGAACAGCAGGCAAAATACGGCGTCAGCGTGAGCAAATGCCCACGCTGACGCCGTATTTCGGCATGACCTCTGGGCATTAAAGCCGGTAGATCCTGATCATGCCAGTGCTGCCTCTCTATAGTATACTGAAAGAGAGTTGAGACCGCCACGTCGGGCGCAGAACGGGTGCACGGAAATGTTGTAGAAAATCATTTTTGGAGTTCGATTTGTGCGGCTAATGCCGCACAAATCGAACTCCAAATCTACAAACAATTCGTGCACTCACAGAACGATCTCCTTGCGATAACAAAAGTTCTCTGTTTCCCAGAGACTTATGTTAATTGCCCGAACCAGTCTGAAGGAGAAAACCATGTCGGACGAAAATAAACACAACCTGCTATATTTTGAAGCTCGGCTCCATGAAAGAATTATACGAAACGATGGAGAACTGGCAAATAAACCATAAAAAGCGTCTGCTATCTACCAATGTCCAGAAAGACAAAGGGAAATTCTGCTGCATCGCCCTGAGCAATCCCACCGAGGTGGTTATTTGTAATGGATCTGGCGAAACCCAGGCGAAGGTTACTGGCGGGCACCTGGATGTGAAGATCCATGGGTTCTTTGCTTGATTCTGTATCCCACTCAGCCCAATGTAAAATATAACGGTGGTTGAGCAGTTCCAATTTAAGAATACTCTCGGGGGGACGGATAGGAAAGGAAGACGGTATGGCGGATGAATTAACGTTGTCGGAAATACCTCAGGCGGAAGAGATCTACATGCTGGCCGGATGGCGGCAATGGGCGGACGCCGGCTCGGTCTCTTCGGCGCTGCCGCAGTATTGGATCAAGCGCACCAATGCCCGGAAAATCGGCGAGATCCATTCGGATGGGTTCTACATTTTCCAGGTGCCGGGCACCCACGACCTGGTCCGGCCGATGGTCCAGTTTGAGGACGGTTTCCCGGTTTCGCTGGAGGCGCCGGTCAACGAGCTGTATTACACCGGCGACGAGCGCCGCGGGCTGGTGATCTTCAGCGGGGAAGAGCCCCACCTGGATATCGAGCGCTACACCCGCCTGTTCCTGCAGGCCGCCCGTGAGCTGGGCGTTAAGCGGATCGTCAGCCTGGGCGGGGTGTACGGTGAGCTGCCCTACGATAAGGAGCGGATCGTCTCGTGCATTTATTCCAAGACCAGCCTGAAGGCCGAGGTCGAAGCGCTGGCGGTCAACCTGTCGGACTACAGCGGGGGGGCCAGCATCGGCTCGTACCTTTGCCGGCGAGCCGGCGAGCAAGATATGGAGTTCACCGGTTTCTACGCCTTTGTGCCGGCCTATGATTTTTCCGGCCAGGGGATGGGGACCAACGCCATCCGGATCGAAACCGATTACATGGCCTGGCTGGCGCTGATGCAGCGCATCAATCATATGCTCCAGCTCAACCTGGACCTGTCCCATCTGGAGAAAAAGAGCCGCCAGCTGGTGGAAGTGATGGACGAAAAGATCAACGAGATCGAAGCGCAGGCCGGCGTCGAAGGGGTGCGGGACTACCTGGAGAGGCTGTCCGAGTCGTTCGAGGAGACACCCTTCGACCCGGCCGGCGAATTCTGGGAGGCCGAGCTGCGCGACATCTTCAGCAAGCTCGACGAGCAGGATGACGATCAAGAAGACGATGACGAGGAGGACATATAAGATCTATCCGAAAATTCGAAAGGGTATGTGGTTGTAGATGCGTACTCCACACGCATCTACAACCACAATAACAATTTTCGGATAGGTTCTTAATCAATTGAGGGGGATATCCGTAATAACAACCGTATCTATTCAGGCCAATGTTTGAAATATTGGCGAAAAAAGGTGTGCGCGGGGGCGTACGCCCGGGGTTTGTGCCCTTGGCATACCTTTTTCGTAATGAATTCCAGGCATAGTCCGAGCAGTTACAAACAATCTTCAATTGGATAAACCAGCATTGTGCGGCATCGGGACCATTTCATCACGATCGAGTATCTAAATCGTATTGGGGAGGAAAAATGGATGCCAAAACAGTCAAAGAACTTCTTTATGGGATGATCCTGGCAGTTACGCTGACAGGATGTGCCTCGCCGGTTGCCATCCCGCCGGGTTCAACCGAGAGTTCTCAGTCCGCCAGTTCGCAACCAGCCCCCCGGCCACAGGGACAATCCCACCAGCCACCCAGACCCAACCTGCAGCAACCCAGACCAGCCTGCCGGCGACCACGCCAGCCAGCCCGGCAAAGCTTAGCTCCACGGTTGGCGATTTTCCGCTCAGCCAAGCGGGGCCTTATTTCGTCGGACGGAGGAATTATGAATTCACTGACCCCAGCCGGGAGAACCGCCCGGTCAACATCATCGTCTGGTACCCGGCCCTGCTATCAGAAGGCTCCAGCGGGACCGTCCCAATGCGGGAAGCCGTCCCGGATACCAGCGGAGCGCCGTATCCCGTGATCCTTTCGACCACCAAAATGGCCGGAATCATGGTCATGCCGTTGGTCAGCCACGGTTTTACCTGGGTCAGCGTCAACGGGCTGGATACCTACAATCCCTGGGACGAAAATCTGTTTATCCAGCCGCTCGACCTGCTGTTCGCCCTCAACCAGGTCAGCGATGAGCCACCCCAGGGCCTGGAGGGCATGCTGGACAGTGATCACGCCGGCGCGATCGGCTATTCCTACGATGGCTACAACGCCCTGGCCCTGAGCGGCCCGCGCATCGACCCGTCGTTTTACCTGGGCGTCTGCCAGGATGAAGGTTTATCCCAATCCAGCCCGGTCCGCTTTTGGGATTACATCTGCGCTCCGGCCGATGGCTGGGAGGCCTTCTCGGCCGCGGCCGGCCCCAGGCTGACCCACAGCGACGACGGCCTGTGGCAGCCGATGACGGACGAGCGCATCCGGGCGGTGGTGCCCCTGGCGGGCGAAGGCTGGTGGCTGTACGGCGAGCGTGGGCTGGCCTTCGCCGACCGGCCGACCCTGATCATCGCCGCCACCAACGACGGCCTGTACGCAGAGAACGCCTGGATCTACGAGCGGCTGCAAACGGATGAGAAGGCCATGATCTCGTTCATCGGCCCGGGACACATGATGATCTACGAGCAGGATATGATCGCCCGCATGGCTCACTTCGCCGCCGCCTTTTTCGGCTATCATTTACAGGGGCGGGCAGACCTGGCCAACGATTATTCCGAAGACTTCGTCAACCAGTTTTCCGATCTGGCCTGGGGCGTATATACGGGCGATTGAAACGAGTTGCTCAGGCCGGTTAAAGAGTTGGGGCTGCCCGACTCGACAATTCGGGCAGCCCCAGGATAATAGGAGGATTGCGGTTATCGGGCGCGTTTGCGCCAGACCAGGGCGTACAAACAGGCGTTGACCAGCAGCCCAGGCCGATCAAGGCTTTCCAGGTGGGATCATCAAAGGGCTGGACCGGGGCAGACATCCCGGTCGCGGCGTAGGCTTGTAAACCGGGCACAGCAGAGAGAATAAATGATTGCAAGCATGCGGTCAGGACGATCGTCCAGGCAGGATTTGGCTGGCTGTGCGGGCTCTTCATCTTCTTATCCTCCTTTCTTATAAGAACCCTACTTCGCTACATTCAGCATAGCCAAAATCGTCCCGGATTGCCATAATTTTTGCGTAAATTTGCTCTGGATGAAGTGGGGATTCTGTCGAAAAACAGGCGTGCTGGCCGATAAATACCGACCAGCACGCCTGTTTTTCGACGATCTTTATCAGATGAAAGGCTCGAATTTCAGTTCGGGGAATTTCTCGGAGAAGTAATTCAGGAAGAACGGCGAGGTGAACAGGATCACCAGCCGCTCCTGGGCATCACGCCCCAGCAGAAAATCAGTACGCACCGGCAGTTTCTGGATGATATCTTCCGGGCCGGTCAGCAGTCGGGCCATGCTGTACGGCAACCGCTCCAGCCCAGTGGGAACGTTGTATTCATTCTCCAGGCGGGCCTGGACGACGTCGAACTGCAGTTGCCCGACCACCGCCAGGATCGGCTCACGCCGGAAGGCATTGACATCGTAGATCACCTGCACGGCTCCTTCCGATTCAAGCTGGCGCAAACCTTTTTGAAATTGTTTCTGCTTGCTGATGTCCTGCAGGCGCAGCAGGGCGAAGTGTTCGGGGGCGAAGCGCGGGATGGCGGCATACTGGACCCCGGCGTCAGCCGTCAGGGTATCGCCAATGGCGAAATCGCCGCTGTTGGGCAGGCCCAGGATATCGCCGGGATAGGCGTCCTCGATGACCTCGCGCTCGTTGGCGAACAGCTTGTAAGGCCGCTGCAGGCGCACGGTCTTGCCGCTCTGGGTGTGGGTGGCGGTCAGGCCGCGCTCGAACTTGCCTGAGCAGATCCGCAGGAAAGCCACACTGTCGCGGTGCCTGGGGTTCATATTAGCCTGGATTTTGAAGATGAAGCCGGAAAAGCCCGGGGTTTCCGGCTGGACCAGGCCCTGGGCGGATGGATACGCCTGGGGGATCGGGGCGAACCGGACGAAGGCGTCCAGGAACAGGCGGACGCCAAAATTGGTCAGGGCGCTGCCGAAGAACACCGGCGTCTGCTCGCCGGACATCACCTGCTCCGCTTCAAAGGACAGGCCCAGTCCATCCAGCAGCTCGATCGACTCCTGCAATCGGTCCAGCTTCTCCACACTCAGCAGGCCCTGGCTGCGCAGGCTGGGCAGGCTGACAAACGTCTCAGGGGCGATCCGTTCGTTGCGATCGGTGCGGTCATACAGGTACACCCCCTGGCGCTCCCGGTCGTACACGCCCCGGAAGTCGGGGCCATCCCCCAGCGGCCAGTTCATCGGGATCGGCTGCATGCCCAGCACCTCCTGGATTTCATCCAGCAGCTCCAGCGGGTCGCGGGCCGGGCGGTCCATCTTATTGATGAAAGTGAACACCGGGATGCCGCGCTTGCGGCAGACCTCGAACAGCTTGCGGGTCTGGGGCTCGACGCCCTTGGCGGCGTCCAGGACCATCACGGCGCTGTCAACCGCAGTCAGGGTGCGGTAAGTGTCCTCAGAAAAATCCGCATGACCGGGCGTATCCAGCAGGTTAAGCACCCGCCCGCTGTAGGGGAACTGCAGCACGGTGGAAGTGATCGAAATGCCGCGCTCGCGCTCCATGCTCATCCAGTCGGAGGTGGCCCCGCGCTGGTTGCGGCGAGCGCGCACGCTGCCGGCCAGGTCGATGGCATTCCCGTACAGGAGCAGCTTCTCGGTCAGGGTGGTTTTACCCGCATCCGGGTGGGAGATGATCGCGAAGGTGCGCCGGGCAGCGATCTCTTTCGCCAGGGTTGGGCTTGTGGTAGGTTCGATATTCGTCAGCATTAATTGTTATTTCCAGTTCATTAAGTCCATCCGGTCACGCGACCGGCACAAACGTCCATTTTACCGCAAATGTTGAGCTTTTTGGTATGAATTTTCTTGGCGGGAGCATTCAAATTGTGTAGATTGTGGTGTTCGGTTTGGGCGGCTAAAGCTGCCCAAACCGAACACCACATTTTTCTTCTACAATATTTGCATGCTCCCTTCTTGGCTCTTTTGGGATTTGCTATGGTAAAAGCGGCAAAATAAAACCGTCAGCGTGGGCAGTTGCCCACGCTGACGGTTTTATTTTGCCAATTAATACGCTTGCACCGCTTCAAGCCGCGGAGGGACGTTTGCGCAGGCTGCCGAACAGCACCACGATCCCGATGGCGATGATGATGAGCGGCCAGACCAGCTCGAAATTGTCACCCAGGAAGAAGACCAGCGGGCTGGCCAGGGCGAAACCCAGGGCAAGATAGCCGGCCCAGTCGGTCGGTTGGCTGCGGCGACGCAGCCACAGCGCCCCGAAGGTCAGGGCCCAGCCCAGGAACAGCAGGGCCGCCATCCATTCCGGATGTTCGATCTCTCCGGGGCCGGGCAGAAACACCACCAGGCCAATAGCGATGGTGCCCATGAAGCCGGCCGGGATCAAGGCCCACCAGTTCTTCGGGCGACCATAAATAAACGATGAAGAACGGCACGGCGATCATCATGGTCACGTATGCGCCGATCAATTCGCCGGCTACCGAGTTGGCCAGCAGCGGGATCACGGCCAGGGCGGACATCGCAAAGGCCGGGATGAGCGCCCAACGGCGGGTGCGGTTATACAGGTAAACGGCCAGGAAAGGCAGCGCAATCGCGAACATGAACAGCGAGCCGATGAGCTCTCCCGAAACGCGATCGACAACCAGAGTGATCAGGGTCAGCACTGTCATCACCCAGGCGGGGATCAAGGCCCACCAATGCCGGCGGGTGTCCAGCCCAAAGGCGACCGCAAACGGGACGGCGATGCTGAGCAGCACCGGGGCGCCAACCGCGGCGTTGGCGTTGGTGGCTTCCGCCAGATAGATCGTCAGCGCAATCCCGGCAAAAACCGAAACCGGGAACAATAAACCCCATTTCTGGACGCCGCTCGCCAGATATAAGGCCAGGAACATCAGGCTGGCCGCGCCAAAAATGCCGGCCCAAACCAGCGGGGACAGGATATCCAGATTCAGATAGCCGAGGTTATCGGCCAGGAACAGCCCACCGCCCACAATCAGGAGCAGGCCCCAAACGAAATTGACGTATTTTGTTCTCATCGGATTTCCTCCAGGTTACATTCGAGGGATTTTATCATTCTACAAATTTAGTTTATATGAGATTCGGCCCCGGCGCATCGGCCTAAGGGTGGGTTTCAACCTGTCCAGGTGGACAGTTAAGGGCGAAATCAAGTCTCAGCGTGGGGAACATCCACGCTGAGACTTGATTTCGCCCGATTCACCCAGGGTGTAGCCAGCTCAAATTCTCATTATCAGTGTAAAATTAGTATAGGCTTGCGTAACGTGGTTGCATCCATTCTTGCGTCTCATAAAGGAGGCCTGCATGCCCAACGTTTCAATCGTCACGGATAGCTGCGCCAGCATCCCGGATGCCTTACTCAAGAGTCTGAATATCCATTTCGTGCCGTACTACATCCACCGGGGGAAAGAAGTGCTGCGCGATCTGGTCACTGCCCGCCAGAAAGAATTCTACCAGTGGCTGGCTACCGCCAGCGAATTACCCACGACCGCTAATCCAGGGCCAGGCGAATACGTCGAGATGTATGAACGCCTGGTTGAAGAAGAGGGCGCCACCGAAATCGCCAGCATTCATATGACTTCGCGCGCCAGCGGCGCTTACCAGGCGGCCCTGGCCGGGCGGGAGATCTTTCTCGAGAAGCGCCCGAAAATTAAGGTGGAAGTGCTCGACACGCTGAGCGTGGCGATGGCCCAGGGCTGGGTGGTGATCGAAGCGGCCCGGGCGGCCCTGGCAGGCAAGTCGCTGGCCGCAATCGTCGCTTCCGCCAAAAAGCTGATCCCGCAGGTGAAAATGGTCCAGACTGCCGATACTTTGAAATACCTGTACATGGGCGGCCGGATCGGAAAAGCCAAGCACCTGATGGGCTCGGTGCTCAACATCAAACCGTTGATCGGGATGGAAGATGGCCTGATCGTCGCTCTGGGGACAGCCCGCAGCCGCTGCAAAGCCTACCAGCGCATGGCCGAGATGGTCCAGAACGCGGCCGGCAGCCTGGGGAAAGTCAAGGTCGCTTATACCCACGTGGCAGCCCTGGAGGAGGTCGACAAGCTGAGGGAGCTGGTCGAAGCGCGGCTGACCGTGGTTGAATCGCTGGTCAGCGAACTTTCACCTGCCCTGGGGGTCCACTCCGGCCCGGGCACCGCCGGTTTGTGCTACTATCCCATGGAAAATTAACCGCCTTTCGAAAAATAGCTGATATCGGAAAACGGGCTGGAAGACTGGCAAAAGCCAGTCTTCCAGCCCGTTTTCCGATTTTCAACGCGCCTCACCCGGGATGATCTTTGGGGGGATATCGGTCAAATCAGCCAATTTTCAGTTGCGAAACCAGAACAATTGTGCTATTTTTGTGTCATCTGGATCGCCCGGCTCCCAATCGAGCCCTGACACCGGAAGAACCATAAGTTTCCCACTCGCAAAGAGAGGTGCACGATGAACGCTGAATTGCTATCCATCCTGGCTGGCAGCCTGCTGGCCCTCAGTTTCGCTTACTGCCCCGGCCTGGCCGGCTGGTACGAACGGCTTGGCGACGGCTCGGATGGGCGCCTGCCCGACGGCGGCACCCGCAAGCGCCTGGTGATGCTGGTATGCCTGCTGGCGACCGCCCTGGCCAGCTTCGGGCTGGCCTGCAGCGGCTGGGGCCGGCTGTTTGGCTTGCCGCTGGATTGCAGCCAGGCGGGTGTGGCTGAAATCCTCAAAGCCTTTATCCTGGCGCTGGCGGCCAACCAGTCCACCCACCGGATCAGCCCGCGCCGCTCCCCGACCGGGATCATCCCGGTCCGCTGATGACGGACCCGAAGGGATCCTGCCAGAAAACGCCCGTCCCTCCGGGAGGCAAGTCCCCCCGCCGCAAACGCAGCCCTGCCAAATCGAATTGTCCCCACGACGAACTTGAGAATGCGCTGGAACCGGCGGCGGGGGGTCCTGCCCCTCAGCCCGGAGCTCGATCCGACCTGGCCCAGCGGCAGTTCACCCGGGAGGAATGGGCGTACCTGGAGAAACTGCCGGCTGGCAGCCTGGCGGAAGAGATCCGGCTGATGCGGGTGCTGAGCCTGAGGCTGGTACAGCAGGGCTTGCAGGCGGTCGATCCCAGCATTGAAATCCGCTACTACAGCGAGGCGACCCGGATCATGGCCCGCATCCCGGCCCTGCTCAAGGCCGAAAAAGCCCTCAACACCGGACAGGATGACCTCACCCTGGCGATGATCGAGGCCATCCAAACGGTTCTGGAAGAAGATCAGAAAACCATCGCCCGGCAGCTTGAGCTGCCTCTGGAAGATTAAGAACCCATCGCCACGAATTTGGCGAGAGAACCGCACAGATTGAAAACGGGGTGTGCAGTGGATGAAAGACGAGCGAGTTCGGGCCCTGACAGCGGCCTTCAAAGACATCCGGGTATTTGCCCGGGGAGTGGGAAAGATCAGCCTGCGGTATTACCAGCTCCAGGCGGCCAGAGCGATCGTGGACAGCGTCCGGCTGGCCCGCGGCCGGTCCTTCGTGATCATATTTCCCCGCCAGTCCGGCAAGAATGAGGTTCAGGCTGTGATCGAAGCGTATTTACTGGGTCTTTATCAACAAACACCAGCAGAGATTATCAAGGTCTCGCCCACCTGGAAACCGCAGAGCCAGAACGCCATGCGGCGGCTGGAACGGGTGCTCACCCACAATAATCTGCTGTATAACCGGTGGGCCCGGGAACAGGGCTACATCTACCGGGTTGGGACGGCCCGGATCTTCTTCCTGTCCGGATCGCCAACCGCAAATATCGTCGGGGCCACGGCCTCCACCCTGCTCGAATGCGACGAGGCCCAGGACGTTTTGATCAGCAAGTGGGACAAGGACGTCAATCCGATGGCTGCCAGCACGAACGCGACCCGGGTCTTCTGGGGCACGGCCTGGACCAACCGAACCCTGCTGGCCAGGGAGCGCCGGGCGGCGGAAGCCGCCCAGGCCAAGGATGGGATCCAGCGGGTCTTCGTCATGCGGGCCGAAGATGTGGCGGCGGAGGTGCCGGCCTACGGCCAGTTTGTCGCCGGCGAAGTCGCCAAGCTGGGCCGCAATCATCCCTACGTGAAAACGCAATACTTCTCGGAGGAAATTGACGCCGAAGGCGGCATGTTCCCTGCGGAGCGGGTCGCGCTGATGCAAGGCGAACACGGCGCAGCCATAGAGCCGGCCGCCGGCGAAATCTACGCCTTCTTGCTGGATCTGGCCGGCGAAGATGAAAACGCGATCGATGGCGAAGACGGCACCACGTCGGCCGACACGCTGCAGAACCCGGGTCGTGACTCGACCAGCTTAACCATCGTGCGGGTTGACCTGGCCGGCCTGCAGGATGATCTGATCAAAGCGCCGGCCTATCAGGTTGTCTTCCGGAAAGAATGGATCGGGGTCAAACATACTTCGCTGTATGGCCAGCTGCGGGCCCTGGGTCAGCTCTGGGATCCGCGCTATTGGGTGGTGGATTCGACCGGCGTCGGGGCTGGCATAACAAGTTTTCTCGATAAGGCATTTCCCGATCGGGTAATCCCTTTTCAGTTCACCGGCAGCACAAAATCTAAACTGGGTTGGGGCTTCCTGGCTGTGATCGAAAGCGGGCGGTTCAAGAGTTATCACCGCCAAGATGCGAAGAACGCAAAGGCTGGTCGCATACGCGAAGAACAAAACAGGCTGAATGAATTGTTCTTTACGCAGCTGGCCTACTGCCAGCATGAGATCATGCCTGGGCCGGATCATCGGATGAAATGGGGCGTACCGGATGGGACCCGGGACACGGCAAGCGGGGATCTGGTCCACGATGATTTGATCCTGTCTGCGGCGCTGTGCGCTGAATTGGACGGCCAGGAATGGCCGGTCGGCGGGCCGGCCCTGGTGATCAGGGCGCGGGATCCGCTGGATGATATGGTGAGCTTCTAGGAGACTTAACACATGAGCGCAATTTCAGGACAAAAGACCGTCGCAACTGCCGGCACTGCAGTTGCTTTAGGATCCCAGCCGGTCAACGGGCCGTTGATCGTCAAGGCGCTGGACACGAACACAGACATCGTTGCGATCGGCAATGATGGGGCCGGCGATGTGACCGTGGATAACGGCATGCGCCTGGCAGCCGGCGAGATCATGATCTTTGATAACGTCAGCAACCTTTCGGCTATTTACGTTGACTCGGCGGTGGATGGGGAAGGCGTGGCGTGGATACAGCTAAGCGTATAAGGCTGGCAGCCGGGGCGCTATCCCGGCGGCCTTACTGGCAGAAGATCAAGGCGATCCAGCCGGCTAACCTGATCGGCCTGTGGCGGCTGAACGAAGGCCCGGCCAGCCAGGGCTATTTAACGCTCAACGGATCGAGTTCGTATGTCAACTGCGGGAGCGCCGCCAGCCTGGACGATCTGCACGATGCAGAATTGACAGTCGAAGTGTGGTTCAGGTGTCCTGATAACACAGACATAAAGAGAATTGTCAGTAAAGGGCCGGATGGGCAAGGTTGGGGAATAAGCATTTCGCATGACGCTGATGATGCAGTTCAATTTCTCGTTCTTGCAGCTACAACAAGTACAAGCGCTGTAAGTTCTGCTGGCTACGCCGATGGACAATGGCATCATGCCGCGGGTTATTTCAACGACGCGGGCGATCGTAAAGCATATGTTGCGATTGATGGCGTCTGGCAAAGCCCTGGAGACGCGGCGATTGGGGCGGTTGTATCGGATGCAAGCCGGAATTTTCTGATTGGGGCGAATAGTGGCTTAGGGCGGAATTTCAACGGGGATATTGGATGGGTGCGCATCAGCAATAACGATCGATTAAATCATGGCGTGGACTTCGTCGGATTAGTTCCTGCCCGCACCACGATCCCAACCGCGGACGCTCACACGGTCGGACTGTGGCCATTCAACGAAGGCTATGGCACGAAAGCGGGCGATCTGAGCGCCAATAATAACGACGGCTCGATCGCAAATGGCGATTGGGGCAGTTACCCGGCCGCCACCGATCGCAGCGGCCAGGCCAATCACGGCGTTTATACCGGGGTCCAGCTTGCCAACGCAGCAGGGCCGGATGGGGTGAAAGTGCCGTACTTCGATGGGATCAATGATTATGTGAATATCTACTCGGCGGGGTTGAATACAGACTTCAACGGGGCGGCTGGGACCCTGGCGTTCTGGTTGAAAGTGGCCAACGCCGGCGTCTGGACGGATGGGGTGAACCGGTGGGGGCCGCGATTTGTTGTGGATGCAAGCAACTTTGTAGACTTCGTCAAACGAAATGCAAACAATACGATTGATTTGAATTACAAAGCTGGCGGTGTTGGCCTGGTCTATTCCATAGGCTCACATTCCCCGACTGATTGGACCCATTACGCTTTGACCTGGGACGCAGCCGCCGATGAATTCAAGGCGTATATCAACGGATCCCAAACAGGAGTAACAAAGACAGGGCTTGGAGTGTGGTCTGGGAACCTATTGAACACTGCAACGGTTATTGGTTCAGCAACGACAAATGCTGATGGAGGTTATAGGGGTTGGGTCGGTCCGGTTGCTATATGGACGAAAGCCCTGACCTCCGCTGAAATCTTAAAACTGGCAACGGTGTAAACAGATTATCTCGCTGCGAACCTGGCGGAAAAGGAAAGCCTGGAATGAATATCTTTGAACGTTTGGTCGATACTTTGCTGGGGCCGGCCGTGCAGCGGCGGGTCAGCCTGGCGATCGATGCGATCGACCGGGCAGGGGATCGGCTCTGGTCCCGGGATACTTTCCCGAGGGACCGGCACGATCACGACCGGTTAGAAGTTCTGCGGGACGCGCTGGAAGCCTGGCGGGTCAATCCCCTTGCCAGGCGAATTGTCGAGCTGACAAGTCAATACGTGGTCGGGGGCGGCCTGGGAATTGAAAGCAAACACGGCGCCACCCACAAATATCTTAAGAAGTGGTGGAACCACAGGCTGAACCGGCTCACGATCCGGAGCTTTGAATTTTGCGACGAGCTGAGTTGATCGGGCGAGTTGTTCCTCGTATTGTCCACGGACCAGGCCGGCATGAGCTATGTTCGGGCGGTGCCGGCAGCGGATATTCAAGACATTGAAACGCGGGAAAACGATCTGGAACAAGAGATTGCAATCTGGGAGAACCCGCGCAATGACGGTAAGGACATGTTAGGCCCGGGCGGGCTGCTCTCAGGTCACAGGTGGCCAGCCTACAATCCAGAGACTGATTGTAGAAACGAAGATGGCAGTTTCCCGGCTGTCATGCTTCACTACGCCGTAAACCGGCCGGTAGGGGCGAAGTTTGGGGAAAGTGACCTGGCTCCCCTGCTGCGCTGGCTGGCCCGCTATGCCGCCTGGTTAGAAGATCGGGCGCGTTTGAACCGGTATCGCAATACGTTCCTCTTTACGGTGAAAGCTCGATTTTCGAGCAAAGAAGAAAAGCTGGCCAGGCAGGCAGAGCTTAACGCCAACCCGCCGCCGCCTGGATCCATTCTGGTCATGGACGAGACCGAAACCTGGGAAGTCCTGGCCCCGCAGCTGTCCAGCTTCGAAGCCAACGAAGACGGCCTGGCGCTCAAGAAGATGATCTCGGCCGGCAGCGGCAACCCGCTGCACTTTCTGGCGGAGCCGGAAAGCGCAACCCGGACCACGGCCGAATCGGCCGGCGGTCCCACCTTCCGGCACTACGAACAAAGGCAGCTGTATTTCCTGTGGATGCTGCAGGATCTGACGAAAGCCGTGCTGCGCCGGGCCGCCATGGTCGACGCAAAGATCGATCCGGAGGCTGAGGTGTCGATCAAAGGTACGGATATTTCAGCCCGGGATAATGCGGCCCTGGCCACGGCCGCCAGCACGATCACGGCTGCATTTGGGGTCATGCGCGATCGCGGCATGATCGACGACACGGAATATCTGCGGATGGTCTACCGGTTCGCCGGTGAAGTGGCCGACATAGACGATCTGCTACAAAAGGGCAAGCAAGCACCGCCGCCTGCCTGGTACGGCCGGCCGGCGACAACGGGCGGGCCGGGCCAGGGTCCCACAGGTCCCGGTGGGCCGGCCCAGCAGGGCGGACCTGGGGCCCGGCCTGGTGGTGCGCCGGGCAGCAAGACGGATGTGCCAGGCGTCAAGGTCAAACCGGTGGAGGTGAACCCGATCTCGGGTGAACCGGCGGGGAGCTGAAGAATTGAACCGCGAAGGCGCAAAGGACGCGAAGGGTAAAAACATTTGAACGCTAAGTTAGCGAAGAAAGCAAAGGAAGCGAAGTTTTATTTTCGTGGGAAAGAAGAAAGACACATGGTCGCATGCAAGCAGTCATATGGCCAATAACATCTTTATCGTCGAATTTGAAAGTCGGATGCTTGGGGAGGGCAAATGATGGCGGATGAAATCATACTTGAAGATGGCCAGAATGGCGGTAACGAACACCGTGGCGGTAACGAACACCGTGGCGGTAAAGAACACCGTGGCGGTAAAGAACACCGTGGCGGTAAAGAACACCGCTTAAACCTGGCCGCTATGGGGACCGTCAATGCCGGTGGGCGCTTCGAGGTTGACGCGATCACGGCCGGGGTTGGCAATGGCTGGAAATTCAGTGAAGCGGTCCTGCAGGCCTCGGTCGATCTGTGGGGCGGGGTGGAGTGCTTCGTCGATCACGGCACGTTCTGGCGGGGGCGATCGGTGCGCGACCTGGGCGGCGTGTTTGAGTCTCCCAGGTGGGAGGCCGAGCAAAAAGCTATCCGCCTGGAGCTCCGCACGGTGGGGCCGGCTGCGGCCCTGGTCGATGCGCTGGGGCGTGAAATGCTCAGCGAAACAGGCGGGGCGAAGCCCCGGGTAGGTTTCAGTGCAGACGTAATCTTTACGGCCGGTCCCGACCGTGAAGTGAAGTCGATCCTGCGGGTTGTCTCGCTGGATCTGGTATTCAATCCGGCGCGCGGTGGTGCGTTTGTCCGGGCCCTTAATGCTCATAAAGAGCACGAGTTCATCGGTGGAGGTTATGAGATGGCTAGTCAAAGTGAAATGGCAGTGAACAGCACTGCTCAAACGACCACTGCCCCGCAGGGCCGTGAAGTACGCGGCTCAGCCGACCAGATGCGGGAAGATGCGGAGGCTATGCGGGTTTTCCTGGCCACGCATGAGGAAAAGCAAAAGCGGGCGGCGGAGGCGGAGGAAGCTCACAAGCTGCGGATGCAGATGTGCTCCTACCTGCTCGATGCCGGTCTGGCGGCCGCGAAGCTGCCGGCCGCCATGGCCGGCCACGTTCGCAAGCAATTTGAAGGGCGGGCTTTCGATGCGTCCGAACTCAGCCAGGCGATCGAAGACGCCCGGCAGCTGGTCTCTGACCTGGGCGGGGGCGGCGTTATCGCCGGACCCGGCCGGATCTCGGGCATGTTCTCGAGCGAAGATCAACTGCAGGCCGCGGTCGATGATCTGCTGGACGCCCCCCGGGACAAGCGGCATGAGGGTTTGAAGGCTGCCCGGTTGAGCGGTGTCAAAGAGCTGTACATGCTGCTGACCGGCGATCGCAACCTGTACGGCGGCTACTACGCCGATCGCGCCCAACTGGCCACCACGGCCAACTTTACCGGCCTGGTGAAAAATGCCATGAATAAGATCGTGGCCAACCAGTGGGATTTGCTGGGGGCGGCCGGCTACGATTGGTGGATGCGGGTCACCACCCAGGAGCACTTTGAAACCCTGAACACGATCACCGGTACGCTGGTCGGCACGGTCGGCGCCCTGCCGGCTGTGGCGGAGGGCGGCGTGTACACCGAGCTGGCGATTGGCGACAGCCCCGAGACCGCCGACTTCACCAAGTACGGCGGCTATGTGCCCCTGACCCTGGAGCTGATCGATCGCGACAACACCCGCAAGCTGCGCCAGTATCCGCGCGAGCTGGCCAAGGCCGGGATCCGCAAGATCTCGGCGCTGGTCGCGGCGGTCTTCACGGCCAACAGCGGCGTCGGGCCCACGATGGCCGACACCGGGGCCCTGTTCAACGCCACGGCCGTCACCACGGCCGGCGGGCACGCCAACCTGCTCACCACGGCGCTTTCGGCCTCTGAGTGGGAAGTGGTCTCCAAGGCCATGTACATCCAGCCGCTGCTCATCCAGAACGCAACCGGCTACTATGGCACCGGCCCCGCTATGGCGGTCGACCCGAAATACTGCCTGGTGCCTCGCAAGCTGCGATTAACCGCAATGAAGATCCTTTATCCGAGCTGGGAGAACGCCGCGAATATCCACAGCGAAAACCTGCAGCAGGGTCAAATGGGCGATGTGGTTGTGGTTCCGGAATGGACCGATGATACCGACTGGGCCGCGGTTGCGGATCCTCGGCTGGTCCCGGGCATTGTGGTGGGTGAACGGTTCGGGCTGATGCCGGAGATCTTTATCGCCGGCGACGAGCTGAGCCCGGCTGTGTTCACCAACGATGAGCACCGGATCAAGGTGCGGCACTTCCTGGCCGTGCTGGTGCAGGACTTCCGGCCGTTGCATAAGAGCAACGTTGCTGGATAGAGAAAACCGCGAAGGCGCCAAGGGCGCGAAGATATTTAAACGCAAAGTGTCCGTAAAGAACACGGAAGCCAAGGAATCCAAGTTAGCTAAGGATTTTAGTTATTTTTTAGGGCAGGGTTTGCCGGCACGGCGGCGAATGGCATGCCTGGCTCCGTGATTGGCCAGGCAGCGGAATCACGACAAAAGGACGGTTTGAAATGGGTTACGTTAGCGATAAAAAAATGAGTTTGTTCATCCCGCCGGCGGCGATCGGCAAGACGGCCGGCACCTGGACCCCGACCCTGAGCTCGAATGTCTGGTCGGAGGTGCGCAGCGCGGCGGATGCGTCTTTCTCCCTGGCGATCCCGGTCATGCTGCCTGGGAACGAAGATCCCTTGCGGGGCTGCAGGCTGAAGTCGATCGATGTGTATTACGCGATCGGCACGGCTGCAGCCGATGATTTCGCTGTGGTCGAGCTCGAAAAAATGAGCCTGGGGGCGGACGATACCGCCATTACCGGGGCGGCCGTCACGACCACTCTGGATGCCGGCCACGACACGGCGGCCGAGCGCCTGGCGGTGGATACGGATCACGTCATGACGGTCACGCTGTCCACCCCGGAGTGGATCGACGACGGCGAGGTGTTTGTCCTGACGCTGACCGTGGATGCTGCAGGCGGCACGGTCTTTACCCTTTTTGGGGCCCGGGCTAATTTCGATCTGGTGCTGTAAACGGTCAGCGGGCGGATCGGCTGTAAAGAACACAGCTTGGCCGTGATCTTCACAGCCCCGCTCTGCCGGGGATCCTGGCCAAGATTTTTTGCGGAGGGTTTGCATGGGTTACATTCGTGACGATGGCATGGTGCTTTTTGCCGGGCCGGATGATTGCCTGGCCAGCGGTGGGACCTGGGCGGATACCATGGATGGCAGCTGGATCTGGTCCAGGCGGCGCAGCGCAGCTGCGGCCCCGTTCTGGCTGGCGGTGCAAGCGAAGCTGCTGCAGCACGCCGACACGCTCAAAGGATCCTACCTGACCAGCATCGATCTCTATTACAAAATCGGCGCGGCCGCCATGACCAGCCTGGCGGCGAAAGTTTACCTTGTTACGATGCCGGCCAACGGGGCGGCCTTCGCCGCGCCGGTCGAGCAAGATTTCACCTATGACACAGGCCATGACGCGGCCGCAGAGCGGGTCACCGCAGACGAGCACAAAATGACCTTGACTTTGGACACCCCGATCTGGATCGCTGAGGACGAGCTGGTGCAGGTCCAGCTGGCAGTCAGCGCGCCGGGCACGGCTGTGTTTGATTGGTACGGGGCCGCGTTTCACTTTAGCTTGAGGTTGTAGCCATGGGATATGTGCATGATGTCAGCCTGTCCGTAATGGTGCCGCTCGATCGGGGCTATCTCAACGCCTCGGGCTGGACCCTGGTCAAGCAGGTCAGCGACGTGTGGGAATACCTGAAGGACTACGCGGCCGAAACCTTCACGATCACGGTCCCGGTCGGGCTGCCGGCCTCGGCTAAAACCAAGCGAGGCTGCAAGCTGGTCTCGGTCGATTTCTGGTATGAGGTCGGCACCCAGGCGCTGGTCAGCATCGCCGCGGCGGTGCAGCGCTTCACGCTGCCGGCGGACGGCGCTGCTGGAGCCCCACCGGTCGAGGCAAGCTGCACGGCTGCGGGAGCCTCCCTGCTGGGCGTCGGGGTTCACATGGCCAGCTACGCTCTGGACGATTCATTTTGGCTGCAGCCTGGCGAAGTTTGCCGGGCTGTTCTGACAGTTGAGACTGCCGCGCCGACTGAGTTCTATTACTTCGGGGCGCGGCTTAACTTCACTTTACGGGAGTAACGAGTATGGATATCCAGCGAAAACTGGCAGCCGCCGCGCAGCTGCTGCATTGCCAGGTTGAGGATTTCATCGATTACGGCGAACGCGGCTCGAGCCTGGTTGTGATCGCCGCGACCGGTCAGAAGTTTATCTTGACTGCGGACCGGTTGGAATCTGCGGCGGGTCAGGCGGGGCAGGGAAACGGCCCTGCGATAAAGGTTCGTGAACGCAATCCGGAGAAGGACGTTCCGGCGGCTCCACAGGTGGTCCGTTCACAATCCAGCCTGCCCGACGAGGTCAGCCCGGAGTTGAAAAAGACCGCGGCAAAAAAACGGGCCCGCACGACCCGGGGTAAAACCCAATGACCGGCTCTACCTGCCTGGCAGACCTGCGCGCCCGGGTGCTGGTTCAGCTGATGGATACCGGTCTGGCGATCTGGGACAGCGACACGATCGACGAGGCCATCCGGCAGGCTCTGGGGGAGTATGCCAGGGTCCAGCCCCAGGGGGTGGAGACCGTTGTCACCCTGCCGGCCGATGGCCGCGAAGTGGCGCTCGACAGCCTGACCGGGCTGCAGGAGGTCACCGCGGCCTGGTGGCCGTATGACAGCGGCGCCGAGTCCGAGACCTGGCCGCCCAACAAAGTCAGGGGTTTTACGCTGTGGTGGGACGATGGCCGGCCGGTTTTGTTCCTGGACGTGCTGGATGGGGCCCAACCCCAGCAGGACGACGAGCTGCGGCTGTGGTATTCCCGATCGCCCGAGGTCGCGGACCTGGACAGGGCCACGGTCACCACCCTGCCCGCCTGGCATGAGCCCTTGATCGTGGCCGGCGCAGCCGGGCACGCAGCCATGTCCAGGGTGGCGGATCTGGTCGAGACTGCCGGCACAGACACCTACGCGGTTGTCATCCTCGGCACATATGGCCGGGCCCAGCTCAAGCAATTCCGCCTCGAGCTGGACCAGCTGCGGGCAGCCGCAGCCCGCAAGGGCGCTTCCTGGGGAGCCGGCTGGGAATTGGATAAGTGGGACAGCTCGCGTGACTGATGAATTTGACAAGCTGCTAAGTGGTTTTCAGGGTAGCCAGGTCACCACCCTGATACGCTACCGGGCCGGGGGCCAGCCTGGCGCCAATTGGGGCTATGCCGGCAATACGGCCCGGGCGACGCCTGGCGCAATGCTGCTGGTGGGTTCGGCGCAATGGACCGGGGTGGCTGCCACGTCTGGCGGTTTTGACGTTGCGCTGCCGGCGCGCTTTGCCGGCCCGCCGATCGCGATCGCCTCGCCTGTCCTGACCGATCCGGCTTTTCAGGATGTGCGCATCCTGGTTGCGGCGGATCCTTACCAGCTCTCGGTTTACTGGTGGAGCGGGGCAAACATAACCAGGTTGTGGGTCCACTGGCTGGCGGCCGGCATGCCGGTCACAGGATAGGGGAAATTTCCAGATATCAGCGTTAACAAGCAATAGAAACTGTTGGGATGGGCTGATAAGCTCATTTCGGACTGAAAATAACGCAAATTTTACGGCATTTCTAGCCGTATCCGGGTATAAACAAAGTGTAATGGATTCGATCTAACCAAAACGGGGGAACAGGAAGAAGTATGACGACGCAGACGGAACGAAAAACGCCCCGGCCCGGGATCTACGACCGCTCTGGCCAGTTAATGGTGGAATTGTGGTCGCAGCAGCCGATTGTCTCAACAGCCTGTCAGGAATGCGGCGCGCCGATGGTCAACGGCCAGACCTGCCGCGAGATGTACGAAGAACTGCTCAACCAGGAAACTCAGGACCCGCACGGCGCCGGGTCGGTCCACTCCCTGAGCGTGCTGTGCTACGTCCTGCAGCACCCGCATGGCTACTCCGACGCGGCGCTTACCTGGGGCGTCGCCTCGCTCAAGGAGATCCTGCAGGATGACCGGCCGCGGGAGCAGCCCCAGGAGAAAAAGCCGAAGGGCCTCTTCCGGCTTTTCCGCCGCAAGCCGCAACCCATCGTCCGGACCCGCCCGGCCATCCCCGACCGCTGGCAGCTGACCATCGACCAGGTCTACCGCCCCGACCCGCACGGCCACCCCGAACGGGTGCGGCGCTGGGCACACGCTATCCTGGGCGACCTGGAAGGCAGAGCCTAAAGTCAGGTTCTATTAATCGATTAATATCCTTAGCAAAATGCAGGGGATGGGCGGCGAAGCCGCCCATCCCCTTTATTTTGCTCCCTTGACAAATCCCAAAGATGTCTATAAAATAAAGCGCACTTAACTATTAAGCGAGGTGAAACATGCTGCCTGCAGATCCATTAGCGGCCACCCTGAAAGAATGGGTGGCTATCTTTATGCGCCGCTCGATGCGCAACTTTGTGCAGTACGTGCGCGAAAACGGCCTGTCCATGACCCAGGTCAGCGCTTTATTCCACATCCGCCGGGATATCGGCTGCGGCGTGAGCGACCTGGGCGAGAACCTGGGCATCACCAGCGCGGCCGCCAGCCAGATGCTGGAACGCCTGGTACAGCAAAAAATGATCCTGCGCTCCGAGGACCCTGACGACCGGCGCGTCAAACAGCTGTTCCTGACCGAGAACGGCAGCCGGATTCTCCAGGAAAGCATCAACGCCCGCCAGGGTTGGCTGGATGAGCTGGCCCAAACCCTCAACCCGGCTGAGAAAGAACAGGTCATGGCTGCCCTGCAGATCCTGATCGAGAAAGCCAAGGAACTGGACAACCTGGCGATCCAAGAAAATTAAATCGAAATTTTGGGAAGAGCCTCTCACAGAATTTTCTTCAGAGACGAAATGAAAGATCCCTGCCAAACCCAATTTGAGGAGAACCTTATCGATGTTGCGTCTGCTTAGATTTTTGAAACCTTATGTATTATTGATTTTACTGACGATCGCCTTGCTGTTCGTCCAGGCCAACGCCGACCTGGCCCTGCCCGATTATCTCTCGAAAATCGTCAACAACGGCATCCAGCAAGGCGGGGTCGAGAATGCGGTCCCCAAAGCCGTGCGCGCCAGCGAGATGAACCGCCTGCTGCTTTTCATGAGCCCGCAGGACCAGGCGTTGGTCAAGAACAGCTACAGCCTGATCGATCAGAACGCTGCCAGCTACGACCAGTACCTGCAGGAATATCCGGCCCTGGCCAACGAGCCTGTTTACGTTCTGAACGAGCAGGGCCAGTCCCAGACCAGCCAGTTGAACCCGATCATGGGTAAAGCCTTCCTGGTGGTGTCCACCCTGCAGCAGGCCATGGCCGACCCCAGCAAGGCGGCCGCCCTGGCGCAGGGCACGCCCTTCGATCTGTCCAAGCTGCCGCCGGGGACCGACCTGTTTGCCATGCTGCAAAACCTGCCCCAGGCCCAGCTGACCCAGATCACCCAGGCTATCGACGCAAAATTCAGCGCCCTGGGAGACAGCATGATCAACCAGATGGCAGTCGGCGCGGTCAAAGCCGAATACGAAGCTCTGGGGATTGACGGCGCTAAACTGCAATCGGATTACATCCTGCGCACTGGCGGCCTGATGCTGCTGATCTCGCTGCTGGGTGGCGCTGCCATGATCGCAACCGGCTACCTGGCCTCGCTCACCGCCGCCGGGGCCGCCCGCGACATCCGCAAAGCGATCTTCAAAAAAGTAGAAAGCTTTTCCAGCACCGAGTTCGATAAATTTTCGACCGCCTCCCTGATCACCCGCAACACCAACGACATCACCCAGGTGCAGATGGTGATCTTCATGATCATGCGGATGGTCTTCTACGCCCCGATCATCGGGGTGGGCGGCATCATCCGGGCCATTGGCAAGAGCGCCTCGATGTGGTGGATCATCGCCCTGGCGGTGCTGGTGCTGCTCGGCCTGATCATGACCGTGTTTTCGATCGCCCTGCCCAAATTCCGGATCATGCAGAAGCTGGTCGACCGGCTCAACCTGGTCACCCGCGAGAACCTGTCGGGCATGATGGTGATCCGGGCTTTCAACAAGCAAGACGTATGAGAACCGACCGTTTCGACCAGGCCAACCGCGATCTGACCGATACCAGCCTGTTCATCGCCCGCGTGATGGTGACCATGATGCCGGTGATGATGCTGGTCATGAACGGCCTCACCCTGCTGGTCATCTGGGTCGGCTCGCACCAGGTGGCGGCTTCCAACATGCAGGTCGGCGATATGATCGCCTTCATGCAGTACGCCATCCAGATCGTGTTCGCCTTCATGATGCTGTCGATGATGTTCATCTTCCTGCCGCGCGCCTCCGTTTCCGGCGGGCGCATCGCCGACGTATTGGAAACCGACACCAGCATCAACGATCCTGAACGGCCGGATACTTTCCCGGAACCGTTCACCGGCCGGATCGAGTTCAAAAACGTCACCTTCCGCTACCCGGGCGCCCAGGCGGATGTGCTGCATGACATCAACTTCACCGCCTGGCCGGGCGAGACCACGGCCATCATCGGGTCGACCGGCTGCGGCAAATCTACGGCCATCAACCTGATCCCGCGCTTTTACGACGTCACTGCTGGGTCGATCACCCTGGACGGGATCGATATCCGCCAGGTGAGCCAGAACGAACTGCGCGACAAGATCGGCTACATCCCCCAGAAAGGCCAGCTGTTCAGCGGTACCATCGAGAGCAACCTGCTGTACGCCGATAAACTGGCTACCCGCCAGGACCTGGAAGAGGCGGTCGAGATCGCCCAGGCGGACGAATTCATCTACGCCAAACCGGAGGGTTTCAACACCGAGATCGCCCAGGGCGGGGCCAACGTATCCGGCGGGCAGAAGCAGCGCCTGGCCATCGCCAGGGCGCTGGTCAAGAAACCGCCGATTTACATCTTCGACGACAGCTTCTCGGCCCTGGATTTCAAGACCGATGCCGCCCTGCGGCGGGCGCTCAAGCAGAAGACCAACAACAGCACCGTGATCATCGTGACCCAGCGGGTCGCCACGGTCAAAAACGCCGACCAGATCATCGTGCTGAACGAAGGCCGGATCGTGGGCAAAGGCAAACATAAAGCATTACTGGAGAGCTGCGAAACTTACCGTGAAATTGCCACTTCGCAGCTGACTCAGGAGGAGTTGTTATGATGCAGCGAGGTAGATCACGCGGCCCGGTCCGCGGCGGGCCAATGGGCCACGGCGGCCCGATGGCCATGATGAAAGGCGACAAACCGCGCGACCTGAAGGGCACCCTGAAGCGCTTGCTCCAGTATCTTGGTTCGTACAGGATCGCCATCCTGTTTGTGATGTTCGTAGCAGCCGGTTCGACCGTTTTCACGATCATCGGACCCAAGATCCTGGGCCAGGCAACCACCAAACTATTCGAAGGGGTGATGGGCCAGATCACTGGCTCCGGCACGGGCATCGATTTCCAGTATATCAGCCGGATCATCGTCACCACCTTGCTGCTGTACGTGAGTGCGGCCCTGCTGAGTTATATCCAGGGCTGGATCATGGCCAATATCTCGATGGATATCACCTACCGCTTCCGCCGGGATATCGCCGCCAAGATCAACCGCCTGCCGTTCAAGTATTTCGACCGCACCAGCCAGGGTGAAGTGCTCTCGCGCATCACCAACGATGTCGATACCGTCAGCCAGACCCTCAACCAGAGCCTGTCGCAGATCGTGACCTCGGTCACCTCGGTGGTGGGTGTGCTGATCATGATGCTGACCATCAGCTGGCAGATGACCCTGGTCGCCCTGCTGATCGTCCCGGTCTCGATGGGCGTGATCGGCCTGGTCATCGGCCAGTCCCAAAAATACTTCAAGCAGCAGCAGGATTACCTGGGGCACGTCAACGGGCACGTTGAAGAGATGTTCGGCGCCCACGTGGTGATGAAAGCCTTCAACGGCGAGGCAGACAGCGTGGCCATTTTCGATGGCCTGAACGATACCCTGTACGACTCGGCCTGGAAATCCCAGTTCCTGTCCGGCCTGATGTTCCCGATCATGAACTTCATCGGCAACCTGGGCTACGTCGGGATCTGTATCCTGGGCGGCTACCTGGCGGTCAACAACACCATCACGGTCGGCGACATCCAGGCCTTCATCCAGTACGTGCGCTCCTTCACCCAGCCGATCACCCAGATCGCCAATATCTCCAACATCCTGCAGCAGACGGCCGCGGCCGCCGAGCGGGTGTTTGAATTCCTGAACGAAGAGGAAGAAGTCGCCGAGCCCGAGCAGCCGGTCATCCCGGAAAACTTCGAGGGCCAGGTCGAGTTCAAGAACGTCCGCTTTGGCTACACCCCCGACAAGGTTGTGATCAACGACTTCTCGTTCTACGCCGAGCCCGGTCAGAGGATCGCGATCGTCGGCCCGACCGGCGCCGGCAAGACCACCATGGTCAAGCTGCTGATGCGCTTCTACGATGTCAACAGCGGCGCGATCCTGCTGGATGGCCACAACATCCAGGACTTCAGCCGGGGCGACCTGCGCTGCATGTTCGGCATGGTGCTGCAGGATACCTGGCTGTTCAACGGCACCATCATGGACAACATCCGCTACGGCCGCGAAGATGTCACCGACGAGGAAGTGATGGCTGCTGCCCAGGCGGCCCACGTCGACCACTTCGTCCGCACCCTGCCGGAAGGCTATAACTTCGTGCTCAACGAGGAGACTTCCAACATCTCCCAGGGCCAGAAGCAGTTGCTGACCATCGCCCGGGCCATTCTGGTCGACCCGACCATCCTGATCCTGGACGAGGCCACCAGCTCGGTCGACACCCGCACCGAGGTGCTGATCCAGAAGGCCATGGAAAAGCTGATGGAAGGCCGCACCAGCTTCATCATCGCCCACCGCCTGTCCACCATCCGGGATGCCGACTGGATCCTGGTGATGAACGACGGCGACATCGTCGAGCAGGGCAAGCACGCCAAGCTGCTGGCCCGCAACGGCTTCTACGCCGATCTGTACAACAGCCAGTTCGAGAATCTGCAGCTGGCCGAACCGGCCTGATGCTCTGTATTCCCGGAAAAAAGACATGCCGGCGGGCAATTGCCCGCCGGCATGTCTTTTTTCCGTTTACTTCCTGCCCATTTTCCGAACAATTATTTCCAACCTGAATTTGTGCTCAGGCCTGCTCGACAAAGGCTTTAAACCGCTGCATATCGTCCCGGGTCTGGCGGCGAAACGCCCGGCCCATGAACATGGCGAACACCACCATCCAGCGGCTGAATTTGAATTCATTTTCAGCCACCCAGCGGGTCCGCCCGCCCTGCAGGGCTTCAAAACGGTTGACCACCTGGTTCTTGACCCCCTCAGTCTCATAGCGATAAGCGATCACGTGCGGCTCCTGGTCGGTCGATGCCAGGCTGCGACTGAGCAGGGTTTCGATCATCCCGATTTCGCGCCGGTTGCGCTGGTAAACCAGCTGGGTGGTCGCGCCCGGCTGGCCCGGCTGGCCTTCCAGGGGTTCGCGCCGCACCAGGCCGGGCTGCCAGTCCGGCATCCGGTCCGGGTCCTCAAACAGTTCGAGCACCCGCCGGCGGGGTTGATCGATCTCGATTTCAGTTGTATATTTCACAGGCGTGCCTCCGTTAGTCAGGAGTAAATCTTACCAGAGATTGTCCGAAGATGATGCCAAACATAACATCTCCCCATGCGCCTTCGGCGCTGGGATGGGATGATATCGAAAAACAGGCATGGCGGTGGTCAGCTGACCACCGCCATGCCTGTTTTTCGACACTGCTGGTTATTTCAGGTTGCGAACATATTCGCCTGCTGAAGACGCCCAGACTGGGTGAAAAGCGCCAGGCTGGTCAGGAACCAGGTGACCTGCCAGAGCGATTTGGTCAACAAGGTGGGCTCCCGGTTGGCAATAAACAGGGGCAGCATAATGACCAGGAGAAGGTAAATACCTTGGATGAGTATGGTAAAACGCTGCCAGCCCTCCCATCGTTTTGCAGCTACGACCGCGATACCGGTCAGCAGGCTGCCGATAAGTTGGAGCAGCCCGCCAATCGGGTAAAGCAATTGATCCTGGTTGCTCGTCAGTATACTCAGCGCCTGGGCAATGATCAACGCACTCATCGCGGTAATTAAAATCCCCAGGGCAAGCTTACCGAAAACTCCCTCGCCGGCAGCCCACGCCTGCCACAAACCCAGCAACATGATCAAAAGGCCAATCTGGCCGATGAAGAAGATCACCTGATCAACAGTATACAAAACACTACCATCTGGGGAAAAAAGGCCAAATCTATATTCGATAAATAGTCCAATAATAAACAGACAAGCGCCAGCCATGCCAAGCATTCCGGTTTGACGCATTGAAACTCTGATGTTCATATTATGCCTCCTTTGAACCTTACTCACAGCGTGCCGACATATTGTGAAACATGGTAATCGACAGTGAGTTCCTTCTCTTTTCTCCATTTGCTGACCATAATATGCAAATTGTCCTTGCCGGTTCTAGACCATGGATGAATAAATCCTCCGTACAGGTTGGGTTCTTGATCCCACTTGACCTGGATCTTCTCATCCGTCCACTTGCGATCCGGCCCTTTTGCAGTGCGAGACACGATACTACAGGCATCCACATTGAGGTACACCATCGCCCAGGTTCCATCCTCTAATTTCCTGACCGATGGCTCGCCGAATTTGCCCGTCAGGATTGGCGTGCACGGCCGACCCCAGCCCCAGTCCTTGCAATTCCATCCCCAGCCTTCGTATTTATCGGGGAAGAACATGTCCTGCCAGTGCACACGCTGGAGCATCATCGGGCCTATCTGTCGGCCGGACCGGACCGAGAAAACATACACAAAGTCGCCGTCGCGCTGCATGGTCCACATCTGGAAGGGATTATCGTTCGCTTCGGTGTTCCACCAAGCAAGGTTGGGGACCCGGATGAAATTATTGCCATCATCCGAATAGGCCAGGGTCGCGTAGCGACTGCGCCACGTAGCAGGGCCCCAATAGTTTATCGACTGGAACGAGATCACCTGCCGCCCGGTTTCCGGAAATGATACGCCATCGTTGGGGATGCAAGAAACTTCATCGGTTGGCCAATGACCACCCGGGGCTGGATTCTGGGCGTTGAAATCCAAAATCCCGGGTGCGAATCCGTCTCCCCAAACCTTGGCAGCCGAGTTCGAACACGATCCCACCTGGGCTGCCAGGATGGATGTTCGAGCGCAACATGACGGGCGCCCGCCAGCCGTTGGCAGGTGGCGGCGGGGGACCCTCGGGCCAGGCAGTTGTGAAAGTATCCCCGAACAGGTATCCAATCGAGCCATTTTCAAGGATATAGGGAATGCCTAAATCCGTACCGGCTATCTGCCAGCGGCTGTTGGTGTCCAGATCAGCGCCAGTCAATCGCTTTTTAAAATTCGCCATCGTTAACCTCTTCCATTCGATCCTAAATGAACCCGCCGTCCAGGGATTCCCATTCCATCTGGGAAGGATACCAACCTTGCCACCAGGCTTTGTGCCAGACCGCGTAATCGGTCCCAAGCCCGAATATGTCGAGCCGGCCCGGACCCCAGGATACAACCGTCGGCTGACTGGAGAAAGCCCCACCCAGCAGCTCCCAGTGATCGGCTGGATACCAGCCGTTTGCCCAGGCCCTATGATACATCTGCCCATCCGTCCCAACACCGAAAATATCGATGCGATCCACGCCCCAGGCAACCGCAGATGGCGGACCGATGAACGCCCCACCGATATCCTCCCAATCCTGGTGCGACGGATACCAGCCTTTCGCCCACGCCTTGTGATACATCTTGCGGTCGAGGCCAACGCCAAAGAGGTCGAAACGATCTGCTCCCCAGGTGGTGACAGCAGGCTCGAACAGAAATTTGCCACCCAGCGATTCCCAACTCTCTGTTTTGTTCGGGAACCATTGCGAGGCAAACGCCTTGTGACCCATACTGCGATCCGGTCTCAATCCGAAAAGGTCCAGCCGGCCTCCGCCCCAGGAACATACGGCCGGCGGCCCGGAGATACCAACCCCAAGATAATCCCATTCCATCTGCGATGGCAACCATTCCTGTGCCCCCGATTTGAAATACAGGCCGCCATCTTCCATAATCCCAAATATATAAAGTTGTTTCGAGGCGTTTACGACCGTTGGTTGGCTGACAAACTGGCCACCGAGCGATTCCCAGTCATTCTTGGAAGGGAGCCAGCCATTGGCCCAGGCTTTGTGGTACATGGTTTTATCAAGCCCGATCGCAAAAATATCGAGCAGGTCAGCCGCACGTGAGACGATCACAGGTGGACTGCTGAATCTGCCCGATAGCGGCTCCCACTCATCCTGGGAAGGATGCCAGCCCTGCCACCATGCCTTGTGCCAGGCTCCTTGATCCCTTCCAAGCCCGACGATATCCAACCGCTCCAGCCCCCAAGAGACGACAGAAACGGATGTAACCATCTCAACTTTAAGGGTCACGGATGACGCCGAAGCTGCATCGACCCTAACCTTCACCGAACCTCTTAAGGTCATTGCTGCCGCCCCTGGTTTTGCCTGAATCACCCCGATCTGCAGGGATCCAGCATTTTGGTCCGTAAGACTGATTAGATGGGCGATCACCCAACCGGGATCAGGCAGCGGAAGTCCCTGATCCCAGCCTGTGCGACTGCGATACTCCAACAACAGGCGATAACCGGGCACCACGCCATCCGCATAAGCACAGGGGCGGCTGTTTGAACCCGCCGCAGGCGCCCCGCGCAGCACTGGCAGCGCGATCTTCGCCTGCCGGGAACCGGTCAGCAATTGGTGAGAAATGTCGATCCCATGATGAGCCAGATCGAGCCACCCGCTGGCGAACAAGGCAGGCGCTGCCATACCCGGGCCGCTATTGGAATGCCTTGTATCGATCGTGCCATCGGAATTCACCAAATTTAACGGCTTGTATACAAATGAGTACTTGCTGCCTTCGCGTCCCATGATACAGAACCGATCGCTGTAAACCGCTTCACCGGAAGGGGTGTCTAGGTTAGCATGATCAGCCCCAAAGAAATGTCCCAGTTCATGCTGCACCAAGGCTGGATTTAGATCTCTAGCAGCAAGATGGACATATTTAGGGCAAGATCTGGATACGGCGCCTAGAGCCGCACCTGCTTTGTCGATCACCAATGCATAATGATCGTATGCGGAGAGATCTACTTTCATGGTGTCTTCAAAATAAGATTTTACGACCGGCCCAACCTGATCACCATAACCATCCCACTCTTTGCCCGTGAGCAGTAATTGCACCCAATCAAAAACCCGATAAGCCAGGTTCACCTGACCGCCAGATTGATCATGATAATACTTGGCGACATAGCTCATTAATTGGTCAACCCAATTGAAATCTAAATTAGTCACCCGTGGAACATCACTACAGGAAAGAAGCATAACTGCCAGTTTCATCTTACTCAACCTTTCTTATCAATATCCCCTTTGATAAAGCAGGCAGCTTATCTTATGATCGTACACTCAGATCACAAAGTGCGTAAAGCCGCCTTGGCGGCGTGATAGCCGCACATGCCGTGCACGCCCCCGCCGGGCGGGGTGGACGAGGAGCAAATAAACAGGCCTTTGACCGGTGTGGCATACGGGTTCAGCTTCATCACCGGCCGGGTGAAGAACTGGAACAGGTCCTGGACGCCGCCGTTGATGTCCCCGCCGATGTAATTGGCGTCATGGGCCTGCATGTCCGCCGGTGACTTGACGCTGCGGGCCAAAATGCGCTCACGAAAACCGGGTGCGAAGCGCTCCACCTGGGCCTCGATCGCGGCGGTCATATCCACGGTCGAGCCGTTCGGCACGTGGCAGTAGCCCCAGGCGGTGTGCTTGCCGTGCGGCGCCCGGCTGGGATCGGCCAGGGTCTGCTGGGCCAGCAACACGAACGGTTTTTCCGGGTGGCGCCCGCGCCAGACTTCCTTTTCGGACGCGGCCACCTGCTCGAAATCGCCCCCGATGTGAACCGTAGCCGCCCGCAGGATCGATTCATCCCGCCAGGGGATCGGTCCATCCAGGGCCCAATCCAGCTTGAACACCCCCGGCCCGTAGCGGAAGCGCTCCAGCTGGCGGCGGTAACCGGGCGGCAGCTCCTGCCCGGCGATTTCGATCACCTGGCGGGGAGTGACGTCCAGCAGCACCAGCCGGGCCGGCGGAAGTTCAGCCAGGCTGCGAACCCAATGCCCGGTTTCCAGCCGGCCCCCCAAAGACTCGAAATAAGCCAGCAAGGCGCAGGTGATCTGCTGGCTGCCGCCGCGCGCCACCGGCCAGCCGACGGCATGCCCCAGCATTTGCATCATCAGCCCGAAGGCGGAGGTGATCGGTTGGTCCAGTGGCAGTATGCTGTGGGCGGCCATCCCGGAGAACAGGGCCCGCGCCCGCCGGCCGCGGTACAGGCTCCCGGCCAGACTTTCGGCCGAACGGATGGCCTTCAGGCCGAAGCTGAGATCCAGCCAGGGATGGCGGGGTGGCAGCGGGAACGGCCCCAGCAGGTCTTCGAATAATTTCTGCCAGTTGGCCACCAGCGGCTCCATCAGGCGGAGGTAGCGCGGCCCGTCTTCGCCCAGGCCGGCCGCGGTCGCCTCGATCGAGCGCTCCAACAGGACCGCCGGGCCATCGTCCAGGGGATGGGCCGCGGCGGCTTGCGGCTGGGCCCATTCCAGGCCGAACTCGGCCAGCGGCAGACTGCGGAAGAACGGCGAGGACAGGCCCAGTGGGTGGACGGCCGAGCAAACGTCGTGGCGGAAACCTGGCAGGGTCAGCTCCTCGGTGCGGGTGCCGCCGCCGGCAGTCGCCTGGGCCTCGAATACCTGAACCGACAACCCGGCGCGCGCCAGGGTGATGGCCGCCGCCAGGCCATTCGGGCCGGAACCGACCACGATCGCATCCAGTTCGGGTTTCGATTGGTTGCGCCTGGAGTAATCGGAAGTCACGATACCGGCTTCCCTTTGCCCGCCCCGCGGATCCAGCGCACCGGGCTGGCCAGCACGTACACCAGCGTGCGGATGGCGGCGTTCTGCCAGATGTTGCGGGCCTGCTTCCACTGCACTTTCGGGTCCACCAGGATTTTCGCCATGGTCACCTGACCGCGCACGTTGAAATGCTCCGCCAGGGAAACCAGCACGTGAGTCCAGATTCTGTCCTGCTGGCTGGAAGCCCCCAGGAAGCGGTTAAACAGCTCGTAGATCGGATCGCTCGGCCGGCACAGCGACTGGCACTGGGCCACCAGCGCGCCGTCTTCCTGGCTGACGCTGAACGTGTTCCAACCAGATTCAGGGTGGCCCTCCGGGGTCATCACGGTCACGGTGGTATCGTCAGCGTACAGCACCATCACGCCCGTGGCTACCGGTAGGATGGAAGGCAAACCCGGGAACGGCGGCACTTTGGCCTGGATCAGCAAAACCTCCCCGGGCTTGATCCCGGCCATGGAAGGATAAAATGTATTTTCAGGGGGCTGGAATTTCTGGAAATTGGACATCCAGATCTCCATTACCTCCGCCGGGGTCAGGTCCACCCCGCTCAGGCGTACCTGGAAAGTCTTTTGCCACATCTGGCCAAAGCCTTGCAGAGGTGAAGCCGGCTGGCGCCCGTCCACATTCAGGTTGGTGGCGCCTTCCGGGACTTCCCGGACCCGGATATGATCAATCGATTCCGCCCAGGCAGCCTGGCGCGGATCTTTCGTTTGCGGCGCCGGTTTGGCGCCGTTAACATCGGTCGTGGCAGAATTTGCTTGCTCAGTCATGTCGCCTCCTAAATCGGGTGCCCGCCACACACCCAAAAATTGGGTACATTCTTGTTGATGGGACGATGGCAGGGTAGTTCCTTTGGAATCTTATCGTCAGCTATTCATTAGCGCCGCCAGCGCCTCAGATTCACCCGGATAGATATTGATGGCTTCATCCAGGCGGGTCAGTTCAAAGATCTGGCGGTAGTGATCAGACAGGCCAAAGACGCCCAGATGCTGTTTCTGACGATTGATCCGGATCAGCAGGGTCACCAGCAAACCGATCCCGCTGCTGTTCATGTACTCAAGGTCGTTGAAATTCAACAGGATCTCACGCGCCCCGGCCGAAGTGGCCTGGGTATAGGCGTCCATCAGGATATTCTCCGCCGTCGAGGTGATCTCCCCCTGGATATCGATAATACTGATGGAAGAGTTTTGGTTTTGCCCGCCGAAATGATTGCGAACGATCATTGACAATTTAGTTGGTTCCATCCCATACCTCCATTTATGTAATAATAATAAAAACGTAATATAAGATAGAAAGGCTGCGCTGGAGGCGTCCGACCCCGGGGCGCACCTTCTAATTCGATTTTCTCAAAACGAACTATGTCCCGTTTTGTTCTGCCAGGGCCAGGCCAACATCCGGATAGACCTGGATGAAATCGCTCAACCGCGTAATCTTGAAAATTTCTTGATAATGGGCGCTCAGACCGCTGGCCAGTAAAATGCGGTCCTGGCTGCGCGCCTGGCGCAGCAGATTGACAATCAAGGCGATACCGGTGCTGTTGATATATTCCACCCGGCTGAAATCCAGCAGGATGGCAGGGCCTGGCAATTCCACTGCCCGGCTGTAGGCTTCTTCCAGAACGGGTTGGGCAAAGCTGTTGATTTCGCCGGTCAACTCGATGATCGGAACTCCCTTTAGATTTTTCACTTCCATGGTCAGAGGCTGGGCTTCGTTCATGGCTGCTTCCCTTTCAAATCGATAACAAGTTCGAGGGTGTGATGGGTGTCATCGCTGCTTACGTGCAGTTCATCCACCATATTTTCGATCAAAAACAGTCCCCAACCGCGCGGTGATTGTTCGCCAGACAGCTTGGCATCCAGGTCGGGCGTGCCAGCCTCGGGGATCGGCTGGTTGCCGCCGTGATCGCGGATAATCACCTTGACCCGGCTGTCGGTCGACCAGACCTCCACATCCACGAGTTTATCGGGCTGGAAGCGATTGCCATGCTCCATGGCATTCATGGTGGCTTCCGCCACGGCGGTTTTCAAGCGTTCCAGGCTGCTCGGATCGATGTTCATCGACTGGACAGCCTCGGCCACCTGGCGCATGGCCATGCGCTCGTTGCCTTGCTCACTGGGGATCTCAAATGCGGATATCAATACGGGTTCTCCTCGATCGGAATTCGAATGGCGGTTGAGTAGCACCACCGTAACATCATCTTCCTGCTCCCAACCGGGGCCTGTGAAGGCCTCGATATCGTCCAGCAGATAGCGGATGAAATCTCCCTGGTCGGCTGAGGCGCTCATCACGTCCATAACCCGCTCGAAGCCAAACATTTCCCGTTGGGCGTTGTGGGCTTCGGTCAGTCCGTCGCTGTAAAACAGGACGTATTCCCCCGGTTTTAAACTGGCCTGGCGCTCTTCGTATTGCATGCCCGGCATCAAGCCGAGCGGCATCCCGGTGGCGCGCAGCTCATCCGTCTGACCATCGCTGTAACGATAGGGCGGATTGTGGCCGGCATTGGCGAAGCGGAAATTACCACTGGCCAGATCCAGCACCGCGTACATGCAGGTGACGAACATATTGGGTGGGATATCAGGACATAACAAATCGTTGGCCTGCTCGAGAACCTCGCCTGGCGATGGAAAAACCTGGCTGCCAGGCTGGGCGCCTGGATCGGCCTTGGCCATTGCCGCGAACCGCAGAATGCGACGGGTGGTGGCCATCACCAGGGCGGCCGGCACGCCTTTGTCGGTAACGTCGCCCACAAAAATGCCCAGATGGTTTTCCGGCAGATCGATAAAGTCATAAAAATCGCCGCCAACCGCCCGGGCGGGCTGATAATAAGCCTGGACCGACCAGCCCTCCGGATCCGGCAGTTCTTTGGGCAGCAGGGTCTGCTGGATCAGGCGCGCAACCCGCATTTCCTGCTCCACACGCTCCCGCTCTTTGGCCTCTTCCTGCTGCTCGCGCACCAGTTGGGCAACCCGGACGGCCGGGGTGGCCTGGGCGGCCAGGTTATTCAGCAAGGCGATATCGTCGCTGGAATAATCCTGCTCGCTCAGTCGTGGTCCCAGGTTCAGCATTCCGATCAATTCACCCTGGCTGACCAACGGCACAACCAGCTTGATACCGGCTGCCTTCAACTGCTCTAAAGCCGGCGACTCGATCTGGATTTTCTCCAACAAAGAAACCGTTGGATTAGCCCGGAAATAATCGTTCAGCGGGTCGTCGGGGGCCAGTTCGAAATCGGGCGGCGCTTCAACCAGTTGGATCGAGCCGGCTGATTCGGGCTGTTCGTCTGCAGGCTGTGCCTTGGTTTCTGCGAGCGCGCTGCCGGCGGCGAAATGGTTTGGTGAGAAGTTCTAGTGTTTTGTTCATACTGCCTCTATTCTACGGAATGCCCGTCTCGAAAACGTTACGGAAATTTCTTTCTTCAGCCACGGCTGGAATAAAATGGCGAAATGGGTGTGCGGGGTGGGCGTACGCCACCACGCACACCCATTTCGCCCTCATTTTTACATCGGGCTGAGTAGATAAAAAACCTTTATTGATCTCGCCGCTCCCACTCAGCCAGGCGGCCGCCGCTGAGCACCCGCCATTCGGGGGCCAGCGGCGTCAGGCCCAACAACGGGGCGATCCGACGAGCCGCCAGCCCGGCGACCCCGGCATAGGTCGGGTAAGCAATTTCCAGATCGGCCAGCTGGTCCACCGTCATCCCGGCCGCCATGCCGGCTGCCAGCAGCTGGACGACTTCCAGGGCCTGCTCGCCCACCACGTGGGCGCCGACCACCAGCTGGCTGGCCCGGTTGACCACCAGCTTGCAGAACCCGGTAGTGTGGCCGTCGATCACGGCCCGGTCCATGTCGGAATAGGGCACCAGGGCGCTGGCGTAGCCGTCTTCGCCCAAATCCTGGCGGGCCTGCGCCTCGGTCAGGCCGACGCTGCCGTACTCCGGGTCGGTGAAGCCGCCATGCGGGACGATATGGTGCTTGTAGAATTCGTCCGCATTCAAAACGGCGTTCTCGGCCGCCGCCCGGCCATCGTAATTGGCGCTCTGGACCAGCATCATCCGCCCGGTGATGTCCCCGGCGGCGAAAATATGGGCTGCGCTGGTCTGCAAAGTGTCGCTGACCCGGATGTAGCCCCGCTCGGTCTCCACCCCGGCCGCCTCCAGGTTCAGGCCCTCCAGGTTGCCGACCCAGCCCACCGCCAGCACCACGACTTCGGCCTGCAGGCTGAGGGTCTGATCGTCCTGGCGGTATACCAGGTTCAATCCCTGGCCGTCTCGCTCCAGGCGCTCGATCCCAGCCAATGCTGTTGACCAGGCGAATGCCGCGCCGCTCGAAGGCCTGGGCGACTGCCTGGGACAGGTCCTGGTCTTCGATTGCCAGGATCCGGGGCGCGATCTCGAGCAGGGTCACCCGGGTGCCGAAGGCGGCAAAGATCGAGGCCAGCTGGCAGCCGGTAGCCGCCGCCCCGACGATCGCCATCGATTCGGGCAGCTCGCGCAGCCCCCAGACGTCGCTGTGGGTGATCGCCAGCTCGGAGCCGGGGAAAGTGATCCGGCGGGCGTGCCCGCCCACGCACAGAATGAATTCATCCCCCCGCAACCGGCTGCCATCCTCGAGCTGGATGGTGTGCGGGTCGAGGAAGCGGGCCGAGCCGGCTGCATCGAACACCCGCACCCCCGCGCCGCGCAGGTGCTTGAGCAGCTGCTTCTTCTCATGCACCTGGTAAACCACCTGCTGGGCGCGCGCCATTAAGCGCCCAAAATCCAGCTCGGGCTCGGGGGCCAGCAGGCCGTAGGTCTCGAACTGGTCGGCCTCCCGGCGCAGGCGGGCCGCCCGGGCCAGCACCCGGGTCGGCACGCAGCCGTCGTTGGTGCAGACCCCGCCCATCCGGCCGCGCTCCACCAGGGCGGTGCGGGCCCCCAGCTCGCGCGCCCGCAGGGCCGCCACCACCCCGGCCGGCCCGCCCCCGATCACGATCACTCTCAAATTGTTCGCTTGCATCAGTCATACAAACTCCTATTCAAATCAGGAAAAAACGTTAAACGCAAAGGAAGCGAAGAATCAAAGTTAGCCAGGATTCTATATATATAAAATCTTTGATAACCTGGCTTTCTTGGCTAACTTCGCGTTAAATTCTATTCATGGCGTTTTAAAACCTGTGCGGTTCATATGTTTTTCTTCGGAATCTTTAGCCATAACCAGACCTTTCCGGCTGCAGGCTGTCCTGAACGGTGCCCAACAGCGCCGGCACCAGCGCCTCCAGGTGAGTCTCATCCCGGGCGATTGGGTGAAAATTCGGCCAGGGTCTGGATGGCATCGTATTTGCGGCGGTAAAAACGCCGGTCGATGAACTCCTGCACCCGGCTGCGCAGCGGGTTGAACAGGGCCGCCGCCAGCAGGGTCGAGACGACCAGCACCAGGGGCGAATCCGGCACGCCGGTCAAGGCACCGACCAGCCGTTGGCCGAGCAGCACGCTGCCAAAATACAGCAGCGCCAGCAGCCCGGTCAGGAGGGCATACTGCAGCGTGCGGCGGATGATGAGGTCGATGTCGTACAGCCGGTAGCGGGTGATGGCGATCCCGATCGCCAGGTACAATGGCAAAATAGCCAGGTTGGTCAGAATACCAGGCAGTTTGGCCGAGTAGTCAATCAGGAATACGGCAACCATGAAGCTGGCAGCGTAAATGGCCCCGCCCACCACAAACCACCGGATTTGGGCCCTCACCTGGGGACCGGCTGAACGGTATCTCAGCAGCAACGCCAGGACGGCGAGCAGCGACATGCTTAGGAGCGAAAGGAAACCAATCCCCGCCATCAGCGTGTAGATAGGAGTAAGCGACGTTGGCAAAAAACCGATTGGATTAGCGATCAGCGGGGCTGTACTGCCTAATCCATCGCTATCCGACCAGGACACTTGCTGAGGGAAAAATTGCACCATCAACAGGAAGAACGACACGACCGCCCATCCGTGCAAGATGCGCCAGCGCGGGGTTGGGGGTTTCCCATCCGGGAACCAGAGCATCATCAGCATCAGGCAAATGAACCGGATGAGGTAAGCCGCATCATTGAGTAAAATCAAGGAAAATACCAGGCTCGTATAACCGCCAGGTGAGGCGCTGTTGGCGCGATATTTAAGGCCAAACGCCAGGCTGCTGTAAGCAATGACCAGCCCGATAACCAACCACAACCAGCCAATCCGGTTGTGGGGTTGCTTTCTCAAGATGATCAAACCCAGGATGGGCGCTCCTAAACCGACAACTGCCCCGCTCAAAAATTCCCAGGCTCTGGCATCTTGCCCAGCCGGATACGATAGGATCAGGATCGCTGATACAGGCAAGACGACCATCGCAACCAGCGCCATCGTCAAAGCGATCGCCCGTTCAAAGGAAATCTTCATCGTTTTTCACTTCGGGGTTTCAACCACAGCCAGGCCTGCTCGGGCTGGACACTGTCCTGCACAGCCCCCAAAAGGGCCGGCGTCAACGCTTCCAACTGGGTCTCGTCGCGTGCGGTCCGGGTGAAGGCCGCCAGGGTCTGGATGGCGTCGTACTTGCGGCGATAAAAGCGCCGGTCGATGAAATCCTGCACCCGGCCGCGCAAGCGGGTTGAACAGGGCCGCCACCAGCAGGGTCGAGACCACCAGCACCAGGGGCGAATCCGGATCGCCGGTCAGGGCGCCGACCAGGCGCTGGCCGAGCAGCACGCTGCCAAAATACAGCAGCCCCAGCACGCCGGTCAGGATGGCGTACTGCAGGGTGCGCCGGATGATGAGGTCGATGTCGAATAAGCGATAGCGAGTGATGGCGATGGCCAGGCAGATGGGCAGTAAGAACCAGCCCAGGGTGGTCAGCAGCCAGTTGCCTTGCGCCATTGAATCCGGGAACAGATAAGCGCTCACCAGCCAGCCGCCAACGCCCATAAATACGAAGCTTGAAATACCCGCCAGCATCCATTTGAACTGGCTTCGACCTACCGGGTCACGCAGGGTGATGGCGCTGTGTATCAAACTCGACAGAGTGACCAGCATCAAAATCATCCCCTGCAAGGGGTAAATGGCATAAGCGGCCTGTAGATACCCGATCCGGTTATCCAGGTTAAACAGGTAAGCCAGGTTGAATAGGAACAGCCAGGGTAAGTAGAGCAGCAGCACGCCCAGTCGTGGGAAACGCCGTAAAGGCAGTTTGGGCTGGGGAAAAACAAGAACAAGATACATCAGGCTGGGATTGATTGCCAGTGTCCAGGTGTCGAATGGGATCGAGACCGGCGGGTTGGGATAGGCCAGGGTCGGCGCTGTAAAGTTTGCAGGAACGGCATTAAAGAAAAACCCAACGCCGATAAATAGCAATGCGTGGGCTGCGTAGTTGCCCGGTCGTAACAGGAAAACGATCAAGCCAGCGAAGAAAAAAAACAGGCTGCCTGCTAGCTGTGTGATGACTGCGGCATTCAGCTGTACTACCGAAGGAAAATAGCTCCAGTACGGAAGCCGGCGGATGGACACATCCAATACTCTCGGCATACCGTCACGCATCACTTTATACTGCAAAATTGTGCCATCGGGCCAATCCGGCCGAGTTCGTTTGAATACATTGTGTTGCGCATCTAATATCGTCTGGATTGTCTGGCCGTTGATCTCCAGGAGCTGGTCGCCGCCCTGAATGGGACTTGGCTCCCGAATGAGCTGGGTGGTAAAAAAGAGTTCTGGATTCACAGCATTAAGATCGCCACTAATTACCCAGCCATCTGAAGGCCGATTGGCGCTGTTGAGTGCCGTAGCGGCGTTGTAACCGAAGATCAGCAGCGCGAATAGAACCGCCGCCCAGGCAGCCGGACCCCAGCGCCTTTCAAGATCGATTGAGGATGGGTTTCAATTCATATGCTCCGGTACCTATGCTTAAGATCATTCAACTCTTTCACCCAGCGGACCTCCCAGGCGTTTACCTCTGGGCAGGCGGGCGAACTGAGCTGTGAATAGATAGTTATTTTCCATCTGTCTTCAACCACAACCAAACCTGCTCTGGCTGAACGCTGTCCTGCACGGCCCCCAGCAGGGCCGGCGCCAACGCTTCCATCTGAGTTTCATCCCGGGCGGTTCGGGTGAAGGCCTCCAGGGTCTGGATGGCGTCGTACTTACGGCGATAAAAGCGCCGGTCGATAAAAGCCTGCACCCGCAGGCGCAGCGGGTTGAACAGGGCCGCCACCAACAGGGTCGAGACCACCAGCACCAGGGGCGAATCCGGGGTGCCGGTCAGGGCGCCGACCAGGCGCTGGCCGAGCAGCACGCTGCCAAAATACAGCAGCCCCAGCACACCGGTCAGAATGGCGTACTGCAGCGTGCGCCGGATAATGACATCGATATCAAATAAGCGGTAGCGCAGGATGGCGATCCCCACCGTGACCGGCAGGCTGAGGTTGACCAGGCCATCCAACAGGCCGGTCCACCAGGGTTCGACTGCAAAAAATCCAAAGCCAGTGCTCAGGAAAATGAGGTTGAACACCAGCTGGTAGCCGGCCACCAGGGCGACCCCCAGCCCGACCCATTTGATCTGGGCCTGCCCCACCGGATCCATCCGCTCGCGTACCAACGTGTGCAGGATGCTCACCACGGTCAGCAAGCCATACACCGCCACCATCCCGAAACCAACAAAACCCCCGGCCAGGTTAGATTGGGTCCCGATGATGAACAATACCAACGGCACGACCAGGTACAAAGCGGCCAGGGTCAAACGGGGGTGATCCCTGTACGGCCGCTTGGGCCTAGGGAATACCAGGGACAGCAAGAACAAGGTCGGGAATAACAGCATCGCCCAGATATAATTGCCCAGCAGCGCTGAGGTTGTGAAGGCAAGCATATCCAGGTTATCACCGATCGACCCAGGAAATTGCAAACTCATGCTCAAGCGGATGGCGCCCAGGAAAAACAGAACCTGGGCTGCCAGGCTGCCGGGACGGCGGTAAAACACAAAAGCGCCGATCAGGAAATACAGGATCGAGATCAGGGTGGAATCCCACCAGGCGGCCAACCATTGCGGGAACGCCCGGCGGACGGCTGCCAGATCCCAGCGGACCAGCGGCACCTGCACATTGACAATCTGCCCGCCTCGATCAAGGCGGTAGGTCACCGTACCGCCGGCTTGCCAGCCTGGCGGCTGCGTAGCTGGAGCCAGCATCGGCCGATTGGCAATTTGCTCGACCGGCACACCTGCGATGGCGACCGGGACATCGCCAGCCTGGATCCCAGACGGCAGTCCCAGGAGATCGAACGAAAACCCGCCCCCAAAGCCATCGTAAATCCAGCCATCGGTCGGCAGGGTGGCGCGATAGGCGTTGACCGCCGCCATCAAAGCCAGCAAAAGGGCTGAGGCGGCAATCGCCAGCCAGGATCCCCGGTTGAAACCTGGTTCATCCATGGTTTCTACTCACAATCGTTTGCACCAGCATTGCATATGAAAATATATCAACGCCAAGACAGCGAAGAAATCGAAGTTCGCAAAGATTTTTTAAAATATCCTTCGATTCCTTTGCTCCCTTCGCTAACTTCGCGTTCAAGTGTTTTTCCTTCGCGCCCTTGGCATCCGTGTTCTTTACGGACACTTTGCGGTTCATTAATCTTTCTTCCTAACCTTCAACCACAACCAGGCCTGCTCTGGCTGCAGGCTATCTTTCACAGTCCTGAGCAAGACTGGCGCCAACGCCTCCAGGCGGGTCTCGTCCCGGGCGGTCTGGGTGAAGGCCGCCAGGGTTTGGAAGGCGTCATACTTTTTGCGGTAAAAACGCCGGTCGATATCCTCCTGGATATGCCGCCGCATGGGATTAAACAGGGCTGCAATCGCCAGGGTCGAGATCACGACAACCAGCGGAGAGCCGCTCGCACCGGTCAGAAGCTCCAGCAGGGTTTGCAGCAGCAGCACACTGCTGAAATAGACCAGCCCCAGCGCCAGGCTCAGCACCCCATAGACCAGCGTGCGGCGGATAATGAGATCGATGTCCCACAGGTGGTAGCGCAGGATGGCCAGGGCGGTCGCGGTCGGAACACTCAACCCGGCCGCCAGGGCCAGAGGCCAGCGGGCCCATCCCTGAATCAGGTCTATTGGCAGTAAATCCGTAAAAACCAGAATGGTCAGGACCAATCCGGCCGCAAAGCCGAACCATTTAATCTGCTGGCGTTCGACCGAGCTTGAACGGCTAAAGCGGACAATAATCGAGACCAGGGAAACCAGACCGCAGCCCAGCATCCAGGGGAACATCAGGTTCACCCCGGTCACCACCCAGTTCAGATTGCGCACGAACAGGTCAGGCTGCGAATTCTGGCTTAGCAGCAGCTCTTTCCCGCCATAAGGCAGCAAAACGTAGCTGGCCAGCAGGGTGAAAAGCGGGGGCGCCAGGCTTAGCCAGGCGATGATCCGCCAGCGCGGCGAAGGCAGCCTGCCGGTTGGGTATAACAGGATGGCGTACGTCAATAAGATACTTAACCCCGGAGCCCAGATAAACGTTGATAACACCGACATCAGGCTCCCCCCGGGTAAACTGCCTGGCTTGGTGATGAGGGCATAGACTGCGTAAGGATAACTGAACCAGGAAAACCCCTGGAAGAATCCAACCGCAGTGTAGATCCAGCCCATCAGGTTGCCGGGCTGCTTGATCACGATCAGTGCGCCGACGATGGAAATCGAGAGCGACAGGAAGATCGGGCCGAGCGAATTGAAATCCAGCTCAGCGGGTTGGCCTCCGTTGACACCAAACAACGCCATCCCAAGGATGACACATGAAACAGTGAGTAGATTGACTCCCACCCCAAACCAGACCATCCATTTGCCAAATGTTCTTTTCAATCCAGGTTCCATCCTGCTTCTATTTGCCCTTCAACCACAGCCAGGCCTGCTCGGGCTGCAGGCTGTCCTGCACGGCCCCCAGCAGGGCCGGCGTCAGCGCCTCCAGGCGGGTTTCATCCCGGGCAGTTTGGGTGAAAGCCGCCAGGGTCTGAATGGCGTCGTACTTGCGGCGGTAAAAACGCCGGTCGATGAAAGCCTGCACCCGGGAGCGCAGCGGGTTGAACAGGGCCGCCATCAGCAGGGTCGAGACCACCAGCACCAGGGGTGAATTCGATTCGCCAGTCAACGCGCCGGCAAATCGCTGGCCGAGCACCACGCTGCCGAAATAGACCAGAGCCAATAATCCGGTAACCAGCGAATACTGCAAGGTGCGTCGGATGATCAGGTCGATATCCCACAAGCGGTAGCGCAGAATGGCGATCGCGATCGCGGCCGGCAGCGCCAGATAGGACAGATTCGAGACCGTCTTGCGGATGTCGCCCATCAGTCCCTGAGTGTCAGAGTTGATAAACGTGGTGATATAAATTGCTGCGAATAAGGCGCAGGCATAAAACAGCCACTTGATCTGCTCGCGCTCCACCACCCGGGCCCGGCGATAGCGGACAAAAATCGAGCCAAAACTGAGGACAGTGACCAAAACCAGTCCAATTACGAAAGGGGTAATCAATGTTTCAACAGTTTGGTCGGGCAGGAACCCGACCGGGTTAACGATCGACCAGTCCAACGGCAGGTTTACATTTGTTGTCGAGAAATGGGATTGGAAGCTGGCTATCAGGAAGAAATAAACTCCCAGGGCCAGCCCGGCCACGATCAGCCAGCGCCAGCGCGGCGAAAGCGGCCGGCCGGTCGGGAACAGCACCGGGATGACCAGGATTGGAAGAATTAACAGCAGCCAGTTCCAATAGGTGAACCACAGGGCCAGCGTCAACAAGAGCGGCGGCTGCGCCGGCGCAGCGCTGAAGCTGCGGATATAGCTTCCATAGGGGATCATGCCAACCAGTCCCGGTAAGACCATCAGCCATCCGATCACATTCTGCGGCTGGCGGGTGACGATCAGCACCCCCAATAAAGCGAACACGCCCACAACCATGCCTTCCAGCAGCATGTTCACCGCGACAAACGGATTCGGAAAAGGCGCCCTGGCGCGCAAGCCGATCACCGATTGAATGATGATGCTTACCGCAATCAGCCCGAAGATGGCCCAGGCTACCGTTTTATACCGTTTCACCGTCAGATACTCCTTCCCGGCTTCTTCAACCACAGCCAGGCCTGTTCTGGCTGCAGGCTGTCCTGTACGGCCCCGAGCAGGGCCGGTTTTAACACTTCCAATTGGGTCTCATCCCGGGCGGTCTGGGTGAAGGCTGCCAGGGTCTGGAGGGCGTCGTACTTGCGGCGATAAAACCGCCGGTCGATGAAATCCTGCACCCGGGAGCGCAGCGGGTTGAACAGGGCCGCCAACAGCAGGGTCGAGACCACCAGCGCCAGGGGTGAATTTGATTCGCCTGTCAAGGCGCCTGCCAGGCGCTGGCCGAGCACCACGCTGCCAAAATAGACCAGGGCCAGCAAACCCGTCAGCAGCGAGTACTGCAGCGTCCGGCGAATGATCAGGTCGATATCCCACAAGCGGTAGCGCAGGATCGCGATCCCAATCGCTAACGGAAATGCCAGGATGGCCCCGAACAGGAACATGCTCCAAATGTCGCTTACCAGGCCTTGCAGATCGCTGATCGGGAAACCGGCGAAGTAAACCACCCCGAAAAGGCCGCAGGCGTACAGCAGCCACTTGATCTGCTGGCGCTCCACCGCTTGAGCGCGCCGGTAGCGCACAAAGATGGAAGCCAGGCTGAGGACGGTTAACGAGAGCAGTCCCAGGATCCAGGGCACCATGATGTACTGGAAGATATCCGGGAGAAATCCGATCGGATTGGCGATGGTCCAGTTTACGCCCTGGTCACTGACGGTAAACTGGGCCGAAAAAGTTGTTACGAACAGAAAGAAAGCCGCCATGACCAGCCCGAGAACGATCACCCAGCGCCAGCGCGGGGTCAGCGGGCGCCCGGTTGGGAACAGCACCGGGATAAAAAAGACGGCGAAGATCATCGGCAGCCAGCTCCAGTTGGCATACCAAACCGCCAGGATCAGCCATGATGGATGGATGGGCCGGAGCGCTGCTGAAACTTTGAATATAGAGCTCAGCGGGAATGGATCCAACCAGCGACGGCAGCAATAGCAGCCAGCCAATCGGATTCTGAGGTTGGCGGGTGATAATTAATCCGGCCATCAAAGCAGATCCAAGCATGGCCATGAAGGTCAGCAGCAGATTGACCGGCACAAACAGGTTGGGAAAGGGCGCCTGGATGCGCCATTGAGCCGCCAACTGGAAGATCCCAGCCAGCGCGATCAGAGCGACGATACCCCAGGCGATCTGCGTAAATCGCTTCACCGTCTGTTGCTCCTTTCCGGTTCTTTCAACCACAGCCAGGCCCGCTCGGGCTGGACACTGTCCTGAACAGCTTCCAACAGGGCCGGTTTCAACACTTCCAATTGGGTCTCATCCCGTGCGGTCTTTGTAAAATCCGCCAGGGTCTGCATGGCGTCATACTTGCGGCGATAAAACCGCCTGTCGATGAAATCCTGCACCCGGCTGCGTAACGGGTAAAACACCGCCGCTATCAGCAGGGTCGAAATCACCAACACCAGCGGCGATTCCCGGGAACCAAACAAGACTCCGGCCAACTTTTGACCGACCACCACGCTGCCGAAATAGACCAGCCCCAGCAGACCGGTCAGGAGGGTGTACTGCAGCGTGCGGCGGATGATCACGTCGATGTCGAACAGCCGGTAGCGCAGGATGGCGATACCTAGCGCCACGCCCATCACCCCAAATCCAAGTGAGCTCCAGGAATCGATGAAATTTACGATCGCCTCCGGCAACCTGGCAAATATTGTGAGAAACGAAAGAAAGAAGATCCCGAGTCCAACCGTCAAACCGCCCAATCCCCAGCGCATCTGGGCCCGGCTGACGGCGTCCTTCAGGCTGACGGCATTGTAGATCAACATCAAAATGGTGACCAGGGTTGAGACCGACATCCAGGCCCAACCATAGACGAAGAATCCCATGGAAAAGGCGAATACACCAAGGATACCGATCAGGTAGGGCAGATTTGCAATCCAGGGATGGCGCTCCAGGATCCGGTTAGGACGCGGAAAAACCAGGCTAAACCGGATAAAGGCCGGGGGCAGTAACAAGTTAAAAGTCAGGGTGATCAAAACCTCCAGGGCCAGATTGGCAGGCTGGAAAACCATATCGCTGATGACGTTATTCATTGGGCCAAGGCCTAACTGAATACCCATCAGGCAACCGCCCAGCACGAACAAAGCCCTGGCAGCCGGTATGCCCGGCCGCTTGAAGAAAACCACAAATCCTACCAACAGGAAGATGAAAATCCCCAGGGAAGTTAAGCTGTCCCCTAAAGAAGCTTCGGGGTTCAAAAGAAAAGTGGACCAGCGCCAGTGGCCGAGCGGCACCATGATTCCCATCGTCTGGCCGTCGCGTTCGATTGTATAGTCGACCTGAGTGCCTGCCTGCCAACGCGAACGCAAGCTGTAAAATGGATTGGATGGCTTGTCTTGCAGTGAAATCCCTTCAACCGCAACCAGGTGATCCCCGGCCTGTAAATCGGACGGAAATCCCATCACATTCTGGTCGTAGATCAAGCCATAGGAATCAAAGCCTTCGGGCTCGCTGGCCAGCCAGCCGTCCATGGGTAAGTTAAAGCGATAAACCAGCAACGCGAAACACGCAACCAGAAAGGCGAGTGCCACCCCCAGGGTCAGCCAGGCGCTCCGGTCGAAACGTTGTGTGGAATTAGCCGTGGTTATTTCAGTCATTAGCTTGACTCGGAACTACTCAGCCTGCGCCTGGAATTCGAGGCGAAATGGGTGTGCGTGGGGCTTACGCCCCCACGCACACCCATTTCGCCAATATTTTGTGCTCAGCCTGATACGGATCCTTTGCGGTTCACTGGTCTTTCCTCCGGGACTTCAACCACAACCAGGCCCGCTCGGGCTGGACGCTGTCCTGAACAGCTTCCAACAGGGCCGGTTTCAACACTTCCAATTGGGTCTCATCCCGTGCGGTCTTTGTAAAATCCGCCAGGGTCTGCATGGCGTCATACTTGCGGCGATAAAACCGCCGGTCGATGAACTCCTGGATGCGCGCCCGCAGGGGATTGAACAGGGCCGCGATCAGCAGGGTCGAGATCACCAGCACCAGGGGCGCATCCGGCGAGCCGGTCAGGGTCCCTGCCAGGCGCTGGCCGACCAGCACGCTGCCGAAATAGACCAGCCCCAGCAGACCGGTCAGGAGGGTGTACTGCAGGGTCCGGCGGATGATGACGTCGATATCGAACAGCCGGTAGCGCAGAATGGCGATCGCCAGGCAGACCCCCACCAGGGTGAAGCCAAACCCGAGGGCGCCTCCCAATAATTCTGCCCAAAACGGGTTGGTGATCCAACCGAAGGCCGCCGGGAAAGTCAGTAAGGCCGTCCCGATCCCCAAGGCAAAGCCGCCGATCGCCCAGCGCAGCTGGGCCCGGCTGACCGCGTCCCGCTGGGTGAAACCGGAGTGAACCAGGGACAGGATCGAGGTGAAGAACATCGCGGCGGTCATCAACCAGCCAAAGGTGCCCCAGTTCCCGACTGTCACCACCAGCAGCACGATCACACCCAGGCCGTAAGGCGTATAGGCCAGCCAGGGGTGTGTACGCACGATCCGCTTGGGCTGCGGAAACAGCAGGCTGAGCGAGAGTAAAGCCGGTGCCAGCACGGCTCCAAAAATTGCGTAACCAAACAGCAAGGTCGACCAGGATGCCAGGGGATTAAACAGGACGCTGACCCCGTCCGGCAGCAGGCTGACGATTCCCGGAGCTGCATAGGCGGCGCTGAAGATCAGCAAGGCCCGGGCGCTGGGCAGATCCGGCCGCCGCAGAAAGGTGTAAAACCCGACCAGCACTAAGATCAGGGACCCCAGGGCGCCTGTCAGGATTTCGATGGCCGCGAACATCTTTTTGAAGATGTCCACCGGTCTCCAATGCACCAGCGGGACCGGGATGGTCAGGATTTGATCGCCGCGCTGGACGGTATAGTCCGCCTGCCCGCCTACCTGCCAGCCCTGCGGGCGGGGTAGTGACAGCAAGCTGGTCACATCCGTTTGATCGCGCAGATCGAGCCCGTCAATCGCGATTAAGAGATCGTCGCGCTGCAAACCAGATGGCCCCCCGGCCACGTTTTGATAAAAAGTGAAGACAAATCCCTCAGTGCTGTCGTTGATGACCAGCCAGCCATCCGTGGGCACGATCATGCGGATGACCAGGTTGGTTATAGCCCCCAACAAGATAAAGACAGCAGCTGCCAGAGTCAGCCAGGCGCCGGTTGAAAATCGACCTTCACCAGGCTGCTTACCGTTCTTCACGATGGTTCTCTCCCAATAGTTTCACCTGCCCCAAATTCGTTATTATTTTACCCTTTTTATCCATAAATTAGAGGCGGATTCCCGCCAAAGGACCCACAAAATGTTTGTAGATTGGGTGTTTGAACTGTGCGGCCTCAGCTGCAACAATCGAACACCACAGCTAATTTTTTACAATATTTGCGGGCACCCCCGACGATTACGACAATTTGTAGGCCCGGTTGGGTTCGGGCACCTTGCTCCACATCCGGGCCACCAGAATCGCCAGCGTACTGCCGTACAGCACGTGCGCCAGCCAGAACACCAGCGGGGAGAATCCCAGGAAGTTCTGTCCAATCTTGGCCGAAAAGGTTAGCCAGGGCAGCAGGAAAATGGCGGTGCCAAACAGACCGCCGGTCACCAGGGCGGTCCAGCCTTCCAGCAGCCGGGCTGCCCGGTGATTGAGCAGCCAGCCCAGAAATCCAAACAGCAGCCCATATACACCGGAAACTGCCAGGTGGACCACCAGCCCGGTGAGCGGGACCGGGTCAGCTCCCGGGTCAAAGCGCATCAGGGTCACGCCGATGCCATTCCCCGACCGGATCCATTCCATTGCAATTAAAAATACAACCATCAGCAGGCCTGCCTCCAGCCCGGCAATCAGGCCATCCACGGCCGCATCAGCCATCCGTACGGGTTTTAACCTGTGGTTTATTGTCATGAAGGTATGCCTCCTGCTTGTTGCTCCATCTACGACCGATTGTTATGCCTCAGCCTATGCCTGGACTTTTGTATCTCCTCAAGCTTGGGGATGAAATTCAGGCATTGGCTGAGTAGCTTGACAATGTCACATTCGAAGAAATCTCCCAAATTTTGATGTGTGTGGCGGGCGGCTGCCCGCCACACACATCAAAATTTGGGTATCCTTTATTAATGTGGCATAGGCGAAGTAGTTACGAATTTTGTTCTCAACCTCATTATGACAGGCAAGCATCTCGAAAGCGTTACGAAAATAGCGAAAATAGCAACTGGCAGGAGCAATTGCTCCTGCCAGTTGCCATTTTCGCAAAGGAATGGAAATTCTTGTGTACCTTTGGCGGGCTATTCTTCAGGCCCGTTCGCGTTCGGATTCGACATGCTGATCAACTCGACCCGCTCCTGCCAGCCGAGCTTACCCCAAAACTTGATCGCCTCCAGGTTATCCTCACGCACGAACAGGTGCCATTTTTGGATCCGATTCTGGATCAGCTGGTAGATGCAGCGGCTGGCCAGCAGGCGCCCGATCCCCTGGCGGCGGTGGGAGGCTTTGACGGCCAGGTGATCGAGATAGCCGCGCCGCCCATCGTGCCCGCACAGCACCGCCCCGACCAGCTCGCCCTCCACCCGGGCGACGAAACTCAACCCCGGGTTGCGGTCCAGGAAACGGGCGATGCTTTTGCGTGAATCGGCCGCAGTCAGGTCGATGCCCTCCGATTCCAGCCACAGGGCGCGCACTTCATCGTAATCTTTCAACGTCATTTCTTGAATGGTGACACTCATCGCTTGGCCCTCCCAACAATGCTTTACCGTATCTACTCAGCCCGATGTAAAAATATGGGCAAAATGGGTGTGCGTGCGGGGTGTACGCCCGCACGCACACCCATTTTGCCATTTATTCCCAGCATGACTGAATAGTTATGTTCACGCTCAGCCTTCGCCCGGCGCGGGCAGCTGCACTTCCGGCGTGTGATTGTTCCTATTCCATATTTTGGTGACCGCCGGCAGCAGGATAAACCCGGTTGCCAGGGCGGCGTTCAAGGCCGATTTCAGCAAAATGCCGGCCACCGGGACCGGACCGGGAAGCAGCCAGCGCTCATCCGTGACGATATCGATGCCGTGCGTGTCCCAGTACAGGTGCACCGCCCCGGCCGCAGTCAGGTAGCCCAGGAAAGCGCCGGCCAGCAAACAGATCACCCGCCAGCGAGCTGAACGCTGGCGCAGGTAGCCTAACGCCCCCAGGATAAAGAGGCTCTCGGCCAGGATAAGTCCCCACAGGCGGTAGCTGTAATCCATGGCGTCCATCCCGAGCCACACGACCAGGGGCAGCAGGGCGTACAGGCCGAAGGACAGCCGGGTCCAATCGGCGCGCAGGCCTTCCAGCAGTCCATCCAGCAAAGGCCAGACACTCGGGCTGGTGCGCCAGATCAGCAGCCCCACCACGATCAGGGGGATCATCGCCCGCGGCCCCCAGGGCTGCTGGCCCCACATTTCAATCCCAAAGATCACCAGCCCGGGTGTCCTGCCTACGGAAAGGAACAACCCAAAAACGATCCCGCATACCAGGTAGGGATAGGCCCAGCGCGGGAAGGCGGCTCTAACCCCGAAATACAACCCCGCCAAAATCGCCAGGTAGCCATACACCAGGATCTGTCCGCTCAACACGGAATAATAGGTTCGCTGCTCGTAACTGGCCGTCGGGAGCGAATTCAGGATCACGGCAGCAGCTACCAACCCGAATGGCAGCACGCCCAGCCAGGTTCCTGCCCAGGTCTCGGGCTGAGAATTAATCGGCTGTGGTTTTATCGCCATACTGCCTCTCCGGATAACGGATCGAATATCTGGTGACGCTCTCACAAAGTTTCCCAGAGATCCGTTTTACCGCTATCTTCAGTATAGAGAGAGAAACAGGGCAAGTCAAGCACAATTTCGTGGTCTTTCGGAATCTCCGGGGTCGGCGACGCCCTCACCCGAACATTCGTGCTATAATTGAACAGCTACTCCCCGGCCCTGACAGGAAACGATCGCGAAATGGGTGTGCGTGCGGGGCGTATGCCCCGCACGCACACCCATTTCGCGCCTCATCTTAATGGAGGCTTATCGGATGACGACCATCGATCTTGAGACCGCCCGGCGCTTTATCCTTGGGAAGCAGGGCTTATGGCCCGGCCGCCGCTGGAGCGGGACCCAGGGCACCGACCAGGCTTTACGGGCGATGGAATACCTGCAGCTCGACCCATTGCAAATGATCGCCCGCAGCCAGGATATCAGCCTGCACAGCCGGGTGCTCGGATACACGCCCGGCTTGTGGGAGCAACTGGCCTACCAGGGGCGAAAATTCTTCGACTGGGGCGGTTGGCTGGCTGTACGGCCGATGGAAGAGCTGCCTTACTGGCGAGTGGTCATGCGCCGGGAGCGAGATGGAACGACCGGCGACCGGCGCATACATCGCATGGCCCACGAGCATGCCGAGACGATCGACGAAATGCGGGCCCTATTGCGCCAGCGCGGCACCCTGAGCAACCGCGACTTCAAGGCGGGCAACCGCAAACGGACGAACAGCTACCGTGGCAGCAAGGATTCATCCCTGGCATTGTATTACCTGTGGCGCACGGGCGAGGTCATGACCCATCACCGCGAGAATTTCGAGCGGGTCTACGCCCTGACGGAGGCGGTCGCTCCGGCGGATCTCATTTACGAAAAGGATGAAGCTGAGGTCGACCGTTTCCTGATCCAAAAGGAAATCGGCTTTTACGGCCTGTCGCGTCTGAAACGCACGAGTGATGCCTATCATGGCCGCGGTGAACCGGATCGCGCCGCCAGCAAAATGCTCGCAGATATGCTGGCAAACGGAGAGATCTTCGAGGTGAAGGTCGAAGGCTGGAAAGCGCCGCACTATGGACTGGGCAGCGACGCTGAACTGCTGGCCGAATTGAGCGCCGGCCGGTTGCCTGAAGACTGGCAGCCATTCGGGACAAACACCACCGAGGAGGTCACTTTCCTGGCGCCGCTTGATCCCGTCAGTGCCCGCGGGCGGGCGAAGAAGCTGTTCGGCTTCGACTACGTATGGGAAGTTTACAAACCTGTCAATAAGCGCAAGTATGGTTATTACACCCTGCCGGTGCTGTGGGGCGACCGGCTGGTAGCCCGCTTCGACAGCAAGCTCGATCGGGGGAGCAACACCTTCATCGTCCTGGGCTTCTGGTTGGAGGATGAGACCCTTGGCAAGGATGAACACTTCGCCGAAGCTCTGGCCCGTGGTTTTGCCAGGTTCACATCTTTCCTGGGGGCCAAGGAGCTGGATGCCGGGGCGATCAAGGCGCCATTCCTGCGCCGCAGGCTATCCGCGAAATAAGCCACCCTACGAACAGAAACCACCCTTCGATTACAGGCCGTAAAGTTCACGGCGCATGGGGCAAAGAACGCCCCATCTCTCTCCACTCAGGGCGCCTTGCAGTGGTAGGCATCGTAAAAGACTATTCTTCCATCCTCGAAAACCGCCTCCCGGCGGTATAGCTGAATGCACCCGGTATGTATCAATCCGAGTGGCTTTCGTTAGCCCTGGGATTATCCTGCGTGTCGAGTGGTTCTCAACAACCAGCCATAAGCAGGCATCGAAGAATCGTGGGCGGAGAAATCGATCCCGGCACCCAGGAACCACTGCGAGCGAAGAACCTGGTGGTTTAGCGGCACCCCCTCCCTGGTTCGTTATTTTGAAAACGGGCCCAGGGAGGGGGTGCCGCTGATAGGCGGACGTTCTTTGTCCGCCGGGGGTGGGTAGGGAAGAAATCAGGCAAAACAACCCCGGTTCCTGTATAATTATCGCAGGGACATTCCGTGAACCAGGGGAAGAACGCCATGTCAAACGAACCAACCGAACCATCCCAAAAACACACCATCCTGATCGTATCCGGCGGCGCCGGGGCGAGCGGGGAACAGCTGGTCCATACTGTCTTAGCCCAATTCCCGCACAACCAGGTGCGGGTCGTCACCGTGCCCCACCTGCGCACCAATGAGCAGATCGACCGGGTGCTGGCCCAGGCAGAGGAGGCCGGGGCGACCCTGGTGCATACCCTGGTCGACCACCAGCTGCGCCAGCGCTTGATTGAGGGGGCTGCCAGCCAGGGCGTGCCCGCTTTCGACCTGATGGGCCCGCTGTTCGCCCGGCTGGAAACCGTGCTGGGCGAACAGCCCGTTGAAGAGCCCGGGCTCTACCGCCAGCTCAATAAAGCCTATTTCGAACGGGTGGAGGCGATTGAATTCAGCATGGCTCACGATGACGGCCGCCATCCCGAAGATTGGCCGCAGGCAGAGGTGGTGCTGGTGGGCGCTTCACGGGTCGGCAAGACCCCGCTCAGCCTGTACCTGTCCGTGCTGGGCTGGAAGGTCGCCAATCTGCCCCTGGTGCCGGGCTTTGAGCCGCCCGAAATGCTGTTCTGGCTGGACCGCCAGCGGGTGATCGGCCTGAAGATCGCCCCGGCCCAGCTGCTCGCCTTCCGCAGAGAACGCCAGCAGCGCCTGGGGGTGCCCGGCCCCAGCGACTACACCGACGCCCAGCGGATATTTGATGAGCTCCGGACCATCGAAAAGATCTGCAAACGGGCCGGCTTCAGCCAGGTGGATGTGACCGATAAGCCGATCGAAGCCAGCGCCGACGAGGTCATGCGCCTGCTCACCGCCCGCTTCGGCCCCCACGCCAGAGCGGGTTAAATATTTATGATGTTGAAAAATAGACCTTCGGTCCATATTTCAACATCACATCTTAGACAACCACACTCATCCCCAACAGGGCATCCAGCCCGGACGAATTCCCCCAGGCGGCCAGCCCGGCCGCGCATTCTGCCGGATCGCCTTCACCCAGCACCACATAATCCAGGGCGGCGACCAGCCGCAGGTCCGCCTGGCCCTGGGCGGCGGCCTCGATCAGGCTGGCCGACAGATCGGTGGTGGTCTGGCGGGCGCGCCCGATCGTCTTGACCAACAACCAACCCTGATCCAGCCTGGGCGCCAGGGCCATCCCCCAGCGTTTGACGGCCAGCAGCAGCCCCAGGGCCAGGTCATCGCCGGAGGGCGTCAGCCCGTTCCCCAATCCCAGCAGCCCCGACAAAGCCTCAACAGCTGCCTGGCTGTCCAGCCGCGCCAGGGCGGCCCGCAGCCGCTCCAGCGTGGGAGGTACGACCGACGGCAGGCCTGCCAATGCTTCGAGCCTGACCTGGTTCCCCGGCAGCAAGGCGCTCCAGCCGGCCCCCGGGCGCTGTGCCCAGGCCCGGCGGGCCATTTCTTCCAGCCGGTTGGCCCGCTCAGCCGGCGGCAACGGTCCTGCAGAACCGAGGCGGACCGGCGGCGCCTGCCAAATATCGGCTATGCGCAAATCAACGCTCTCGTACGGAGGCGGGAAATCCAGCTGATCCCGCCCAGCCTGAACGAAAACCCCTGCAGGGATATCCGCCACCTCAGTCCGGGGCAGCTGGATCGTCAATGGGCCGGGATGCCCCCCACAGGCCAGGAAGATCACCCAACCCGTATCCAGCCGCAGGTACAGCCCGCCGGAACTCCGGCCGATCACCCGGCCTGAACTTGCCAGCCCCAGTTGCATCCGGGCTACGGAACCGATCAGGCCCGCCTGCATCTAACCCTCCCGCAAGCCCTGCCAGACCAGGCCCATCATCTGGTCAACCGGGGCGCTCTCGCCGCTGGTTGGGTCGAACACCAGTTCCTCGTTGGCGCAGTAATACAGCTTCATCCAGCGCTCCACCGCCCGGGCAGTGCGCAGCTTGTCCTGTTTGCGCCTGGCCTGATCGGCTTCAAACCGGTCAATCAGCTTGCGGCGCTGCCAGAAATACAGCCCGTAGCAAATCACCAGCAGCCCCAGCACGGCCGGCAGGGTGCCCGGCTGGGAGGTAACGATTCCGTAGAGAAACACCGGGGCGATCAGGCTGAAAGCCAGCACGGCCAGGTCGGGATGGATCGGCCGGGTGAGCGCGGCCTGGCCGGATGAGGGCGGGGTCAGCTTGCGCTGGAGGGGCTCGACCCCGGGTTGGGCGCGCTGGCGGGCCAGCAGCAGCTCGGTGGCGCGGCGGGCCGGGCCCTCGGTGTTCGCCTCCACAGCTGCCTGGTTGCCGCTCTTGCGCCGCAGTTCGACCCCCACCAGGTACAGGGTGCTCACTTTTTCAACTCGATCGGCCGAGCCGCACACCGGGCAGGTGATTTCAGTGGGCATGTTTTCTTTCCTTTCGGGCATGGCTGGGATTCACCGCTGGATCACTTCGGCAGTTTGAACGCCCAGCCGAAAGCCAGGACGCCCAACGAGGTCGGCAGCCACCAATAGGTCTGCAGGCCGGGATAGGAGAGGATGCCCCTATAAGCCAGGACCCCCACCGCGACCGCTAGCAGCCCGATCCCGGCGATCGCCAGGTCGAATTTATTTTTACTCATAATGGTCCCGATTGGCGCAGACTGTGCCTCCTGCGGGCCGATTTTCTTCTTGCGGGCGGCCTTCTTTTGGCCGGAAGTCCGCTTTTGGCCGGCTGCCCCTCTGCCGGCCGCTTTAGCAGCCTGCTGGCGGACCCGGCGGGCGGCTTCACGCTGTAAAACAATCAGGCGCAGGTAAAAAACCAGCACCGCAACGATGACGACTGCCAACCCGGTGTCGATTTGCATCCATACCCTCCCATGAAAAAAGGATATCCAAATTTTGATAGGTGTGGTGGGCAGCCGCCCACCACACCTATCAAAATTTGGTAGATTTCTTCAACTGTGCCATTGTCTATGAGCGCACTGCCGCGACGAATATCACATTCAAGAAGTGACAAAAACCAGTTGAATTGACTGACATTTATCACCATAATATTAGGGTAGGCAATAGGCCCGCTTCGAATCACTCACCGGGCCATTCGTATACACTGCAATTCGGGTAGCTGTGCAGAACCACGTTGGTGCGGCTTTCATCTTGAAGACCCTGTACAGTTATCTTTAATTAACCCGTAAAGTGATTTTGCTTCTCGCTGCCAACACGGACTGACTACACTAACATCTTAATCGGAACCAACCAACCTGGGCGCGTCGATTTGGGCTTCCCGTCCATATTATACGTGCCTATTAGAAGAAAGTGATCGCTGTTTATGGAAGCTCAAAGCAGGCTTGCCCGCTGAGAGGCCTCCATGAAACATTCGGCTGCCCTTCATCCTCTGGGTCATGCGGTTCAAACCCCGGAGACCTGGTCATCCTTGCGTCAAGGGAGAGGGTCAATGCCCCCGGTCCCGGTACAAATTCCGGACCCTGAACGGTACGCAGCGCCAGCCTCTGGCCCCGGCAGTGTCGGTCCGATCGATCCGACCTGCCTGGGTTGTGATTCCCCCGAAAACCATAGCTCCACATCTCGAATACACCCTCACAGAGCCTGCGCCCGGCGAACTGTCCTGTCGTTCCAAGGAGGTGCGATTATCGGCCAGATATTGACACACGCTTCCTGCTCGTAGAACCTTTTCCACCTATCCTCGCTAAAGGAGAAACAGCCGAATGACTGCGATATCGACACCGAAAATAACAGGCTACCTGCCGGCCGATCGCCCGGCCTGGGCCCACATGATCAGCCTGGGACTCCAGCAGGTGCTGACGATGTTCCCTGCCACGGTGCTGGTTGCCATCCTGACCAAATTCGACGTCGGCGTGACCCTGACCGCCAGCGGCATCGGCACGATCATTGCCTTGCTGGTCTCGGGCAACCGCATCCCGCTGTATTATGGTTCGAGCTTCAGTTACATCACTGTGGTGGTCACCACGATGCTGTTGTATGACAACGGCTGCTTCACAGACCCGGCCACCTTCTACTGCCCCGCAGGTGTGCGGATCGTCCAGGTCGGGATCATGGGCACCGCCATATTTGAGATCTTGATCGGCCTGCTGATCATGCGGATCGGAAAGGAGGCCCTCGATCGGGTGCTGCCGCCGGTCATTACCGGCAGCGTGGCGATCGTGATCGGGGTCGCCCTGGCCGGGGCCGCCCTGGGCAGCGCCTCCGCCAACTGGACGGTCGCGCTGGTCACCTTGATCGTCACGATCCTCTTCTCGGTTTACCTGCAAGGCCGCGGGTTGATCGGCATGCTGCCTATCTTGTTGGGCGCAGTCGCGGGCTACCTGGTGGCTGCCCTGTTCTTCCCGGCTATGATGAATTACCAGCCCATCCTGGACACGCCCTGGATCCAGATGCCGAGATTCACCTTCCCGGCCTTCAACGATCCCAACGCCTGGAGCGCCATCACCGGCATCGCCCTGATCGCAATCGCTACCATCCCCGAGAGCACTGCCCACCTGTACCAGATGAGCCTGTACATTGACCAGCTCGCCAAGGAGCTCAACCGGGCTCCCCTGGAGATTAAGCGCCTGATCGGCCTGAACCTGGTTGCGGACGGCAGCGATGACCTGATCGTCGGCTTCCTGGGCGGCTGCGCCGGCACCAACTACGGCGAAAATAACAGCCTGATGGCCATCACTCGCTGTTATTCGGTGCCGGTGTTGATGACCGCCGGGGTGATCGCCATCCTGCTTGGTTTCGTCGGTAAGCTGGCTGCAGTGGTCAACACCCTGCCCGCCGCCGTCACCGGCGGACTGTCCATCTACCTGTTCGGGGTCATCGGCATGCAAGGTATTGCCCTGATCCAATCCGAAAAAGTCAACCTGTTCGAACCGCGCCAGCTGGCGGTCGGGGCCATCGTCCTGATCACCGGCATCGGCGGCAACCTGGCCCTGCCGGATGGGTTATTCCCCTTCCCGATCCCGATTCTCTTCCCCAGCGGCATCCCGGCCATCGTGTTCTCGGCCTTACTGGGGATCGTCCTCAACCTGTTCTTCCTGCTGGTCCCGCCCTCGAAGTTTGGGGTGATGGACCGGGAAAACATCAATCTGTAAAACCCGTCCAGGAAATTGCATCCAGCCGGTTCAGACTGGCTGGATGCAACCTGCCCACAACGAGGTGCGGAAAATGACGATCGATGCCCACCCTGAATTACCTGAATTTGACTATATCCGGCCGGCCTCCCTGCTGGAAGCCAGCCGTTTTTTGGCCGATCACCCCGGAACGGCCCGCCCGCTGCTGGGCGGCACCGACATCTTCGTGCGGATGCGGGATGGTTTTTGGAAGGACCGCTACCTGGTCGACGTCAAAGGACTGGATGGCACCAGCCAGATCCAGTTCGATCCCGAGGCAGGCCTGACGCTTGGCGCAGGGGTGAACATGAACCGGGTGATCGCCGATCCGGCGGTCCGGGCGTTTTACCCGCTGCTGGCCGAAGCCTGCCGTTCGGTGGCTTCTTACCAGCTCCGCAGCCGGGCCACCATCGTCGGTAATATCTGTAATGCCTCCCCCGCCGGCGACACCATCGGGGCCTGCCTGGTGCTGGGCGGCCGTCTGAACGTGCACGGCGTGGACGGGATGCGCCAGATCGAGCTGGTCGATTTCTTCCTCGGCCCCGGCAAGACGGTCCTGCAAACCGGGGATATCGTCACCTCGATCGAGCTCCCGCGGCCCATCCTACCGGCCGCCGGGCGTTACATCAAGCTGGGACGCAACACCTGGAGCGATCTGTCGATCGTGGGGGTCACAGCCTATGCCTATGCTGACCCCGGCACGGTGGCCGGCTACCGCTTTCGGCTGGCCCTGGCCTCGGTCGCCCCGCTGCCCTTGCTGGTCAACGCAGTGGAAGCCTACCTGGCCGGCCAACCGGGCTCGCCCTGGGCCTTCAAACAGGCCGCCGAACTGGCCGAAGCCGCCTGCAGCCCGATCGATGACGTCCGTGGCAGCCAGCGCTACCGCAAAGCCATGGTCCGCAAGCTGACCGAAAAGGCGCTCCGGGAGACCTGGGACCGGCTGGTAACGCCAAACGATCAAAGCAAAGCACCCTGAGTGGAGGACGATCATGCGGGCGATTTTTGCCCGACTTTGATCGTCCGTAATCGAAGGGCGGTTCTGATGTAAACCCGTTTCCTTCGATTACGTTCGGTGAGCAAAATACGCTCACCTCTCTCCACTCAGGATGCCTACTTATCCGATTGGACAGGTTCTTTCAAAATAAGATGCGCCTCAGCGCAGTGACTTTCTAGCCATCATAAAAGACAAAACTTACGAGGTGGTTTATGGCGATGCACCGGATTACTCTGACCATCAACCGGGAAGTCGAACAGGTCGACGTCCCGTCTCACATGACCCTTTTGCAGATGCTGCGCGACAAACTGGCTTTCACCGGCACCAAGAATGGCTGCGCGGCTGGCGAATGCGGCGCCTGCACCGTCCTGCTGGACGGCGAGCCGGTCAACAGCTGCATGGTGCTGGCGGTGGAATGCGACGGCCGCCAGGTCGTGACGGTGGAAGGCCTGGCCCACGACGGCGTTCTGGACCCCCTGCAGGAAGCCCTCATCGAGCATGGCGGGGTCCAATGCGGCTTCTGCACGCCGGGCGTGCTGATCTCCGCCCGCGGCCTGCTGAACCGCAACCCCAACCCGACCGAAGATGAGATCCGCGAAGCCCTGGTGGGCAACCTGTGCCGCTGCACCGGCTACCTGCGGATCATTGATGCAGTCAAAGCCGCGGCGCTTCGCCAGCAGGCTCTGGTTGTCTGAACAGGAGGCCAGCATGGCAACACCAACCAGCGAAAAAACGATCCCGGCGCCGATTGGCGAGAGCGTCACACGGGTGGATGCCCGCGAAAAAGTGCTCGGTTCGGCCCTGTTCGCCGACGATCTGCAGTTTGGGACCGGCCTGCTGTACGCCCGCATCAAGCGCAGCAGCCAGGCTCACGCCCTGATCAAGCGGATCGATACCAGCCGGGCCGAAGCCCTGCCGGGCGTCAAAGCGGTCGTGACCGGGGAAGCTTACCCCGGCTACATCGGCCTGTACCTGCACGACCGCCATATTTTCTGCCGTGAGCGGGTGCGCTACGTGGGCGATCCGATTGCCGGGGTCGCCGCGGTCAGCGAGGCGATCGCCGAGCGGGCGCTCGACCTGATCGAGGTCGAGTACGAGCCATTGCCGGGCGTGTTCGATCCGGAATACGGGGCCAGCCCGGAAGCGCCCCTGCTGCATCCCAACCTGGGCGACTACACCGTGGCGAATTTCATCTTCCCCCAGCCGGGCACCAATATCTCCAACCATTTCAAGATCCGCAAAGGCGATCCGGACGGCGCCTGGGCGAACTGCGCCGCCATCGTGGAACACAAATATCACATCCCCCATATCCAGCACGTACCGATCGAGCCGCACGTGGCCGTCGCCCGGGTGGAAGAGGATGGCAAGGTCCGCCTGTGGGGCAGCTCGCAGTCGCCCTTTGCCCAGCGCAGCCTGATCGCCAGTTCCCTGGGGATCTCGCCGGCGGACGTGCAGGTGATCGCCCCTTACGTTGGCGGCGGCTTCGGCAGCAAGGCCGGCGTGAGCATGGAAGCCCTGGCGGTCGCGATCGCCATGCAGGTGCGCGGCCGGCCGGTCAAACTGCGCCTGACCCGGGAGGAGGAGTTCTACACGGCCTTCGTCCGCCAGGGCCTGGTGGCTTACTTCAAGATGGGCTGCGACCAGGATGGCCGCCTGTTGGCGATGGAAAACCGCTTTTACTGGGACGGGGGGGCCTATACCGAGTACGGCGTCAACATCACCCGCGCCTCCGGCTACAGCAGCAGCGGCCCATACGAGGTGCCCAACGTAAAAACCGACAGCTACTGCGTCTATACCAATCACCCGGTCGGCGGCCCGATGCGCGGCTTTGGCATGCCCGAAATGCACGCCGGCCTGGAGCAGTGCATCGACGAGCTGGCCTACGCCATCCAGATGGACCCGGTCCGGTTCCGCAAGCTGAACTGCATCAAGACCGGCAGCCTCCTGGTGACCGGTATGACCATGCACCCCACCGGCCTGTCGGAATGCCTGGCCAAAGCGGCCGAAGCGATCCACTGGGGCAAAAAGAACCCGCCCAGCGCCCCCAACAAGCGCCGCGGCAAGGGCCTGGCCCTGATGTGGAAAGCGCCCGCCATGCCGCCCAACGCCGGGTCGAGCGCCCGGGTCGGGCTGAACGAGGACGGCACCGTGACCGTCAGCGTGGGCGGCCAGGAGATCGGCCAGGGCTCGTTCACGATCGCGGCCCAGATGGCGGCCGCCTCCCTGGGCGTGCCCTACGATTGGGTGCGGGTCGCCACCCCGGTCGATACCCAGTACAGCCCGTACGAATGGCAGACGGTCGCCAGCCGCCTGACCTGGAGCATGGGCAACGCCATCAGCGCTGCCGCCCGGGACGCCCGCCAGCAGATCCTGGAGATGGTCGCCCAGGCCTGGCACGAGGATATCGAGAACCTGGATATCATCGACGGCAAGGTGGTCTCGTACAAGTCCGAAGAATCGATCTCGCTGAAGAACATCGTCATCTATGGCATCCCCCTGCCGGACGATCAGGGCTGGATCGGCGGCCCGGTGATCGGGCGCGGTAAATTCATGCCGACCTACGTCACCGGGCTGGACGCCGAGACCGGCCAGGGACCGCGGGCAGTGGTGCATTACACCGTTGGGGCCCAGGCAGTCGAGGTGGAAGTCGACATGGACACCGGCAAGGTGGAGGTGATCCAGGGGGTGGCCGCCTTCGACGTCGGCAAGGCCATCAATCCGGACATGGTCCGGGCCCAGATGGAAGGCGGCTTCGTCCAGGGCGTCAGCACGGCCCTGTTCGAAGGGCTGCAGCTAAAAGAAGGCGTGCTGCAGAACCCCAGCTTCGTCGATTACCGCATCGCCACCAGCTCGGACGTGCCCCGCCAGATCCAGGCCATCATTGTGGAAGTGCCCCAGGACGATGGCCCCTGGGGAGCGCGCGGCATCGGCGAGCACGCCATGGTGCCGACCATCCCGGCCATCGCCAACGCCATCTACGACGCCATCGGCATCCGGGTCGGCTCCCCGCCCTACACCGCCGAGAAAGTCTACCTGGCCATGCAGGCAGCCGGTTTGGTTGATTGATTTCAGAATTGTCGTTGAGTGCGCGAGGCACCCTGAGTGGAGAGAGATGGGGCGTTCTTTGCCCCATCGAACGTAATCGAAGGGTGGTTGCATGGCGAAGAATGGATAGCTAACCCGTCATCCTTCGATTACGTCGCCACGAAGATCGCCTGGCTCCTCCACTCAGGATGCCTCCTTACATGCTGCATGAGCAGGGGCGCAGCGAAACAGTGCCCTTCACAGTCTGGCAATCAATCTGCAAAAAGCCGCAACAATGACAGGTCTCGGACAAGGAGGTCTACTTGCCAGTCAAAAGCCTGATAAAACCCAGCGAATACCACGACTCGGTCTCGCTGATGCTGGTCGCCCGCGGTCTGGCGGCCCTGCCGGGCGTGGCCGACGCGGCCGTGGTCATGGCCACCGAGGCCAACAAAGGCATCCTCGAGCAGGCCGGCCTGCTGACCCAGCCGGCCTCCGCCGCCTCGCCCAACGATCTGGTGATCGTGGTCAACGCCGACGAATCAGCCCTGGACCCCGCCCTGGCGGAGGCCGAAAAGCTGCTCCGAGCCAAGGCCGAGCAGGGCGACCGGGCCGCTTTCCGGCCCAAAACCCTGCGGGCCGCCCTCAAGAGCAGCCCGGCTGCCAACCTGGCGGTCATCTCGGTGGCCGGCCGTTACGCCGCAGACGAGGCCTGGGAGGCCCTCTACAGCGGCCTGCATGTGCTGCTGTTCAGCGACAACGTCTCGCTGGAGGCTGAGATCGCCCTCAAGCAGTACGCCGTCCAACACGGGCTGCTGATGATGGGGCCGGGCGCCGGCACCGCCATTCTCAACGGGGTTGCGCTCGGTTTCGCCAACGTCATCCCACCCGGCCCGGTCGGGATCGTCAGCGCCGCCGGCACCGGACTCCAGGAGGTCAGCAGCTTGCTGGCTAAAAACGGGGCCGGCCTCAGCCAGGGGATTGGCACCGGCGGGCGCGATCTCCAGGAAGCCGTTGGCGGCTTGATGATGCAGGCCGGCCTGCGCGCCCTGCAATCCGACCCGGCCACCCACGTGATCGTGCTGGTCAGCAAGCCGCCCGCCCCGGCCGTCGCCGGGCAGGTGCTGGCCCAGGTCGCTGCCAGCTCGAAGCCGACCGTGATCTGCTTCCTGGGCGGGCGCTTCGACGATCTGCCCTCCGGCAGCATGGCCGCCGGCACCCTGGAGGAGGCCGCTCAACTGGCAGCCGACCTGGCTTCGCCGTACGAGTCTCAGCCGGCTGCGGATAAGCTCGCTTTGCAGGAAACGCGCGGAGGCCTATCGCCGGCGTCTGCAGCCCGGGCAGAGCAACCTGCGCGGCCTGTTTTCGGGCGGTACCCTGTGCTACGAGAGCCAGGTGATCTGGCGCGAGCTGCTCGACCGCCCGGTCTATTCCAACGCGCCGCTCGATCCGGCTTTCAAGCTGCCGGATTCGAATCTCAGCCAGGGCCACACCGCGGTCGACCTGGGCGAGGAGGAGTTCACCGTTGGCCGGCTGCACCCGATGATCGATAACAGCCTGCGCATCCGCCGCCTGCACCAGGAAGCTCACGACCCCGATACGGCCGTGATCGTCCTGGACGTGGTCCTGGGCTACGGCGCCCATCCGGACCCGGCCAGCGAGCTGGCGCCTGCCATCCTGCAGGCGACCGCCATGCGGGCCGAAATGGGCCGCGAGCTGGTCGTGATCGCTTCAGTCACCGGGACCGAGGCCGACCCCCAGAAGCTCAGCCGCCAGACCCAGGCCCTGCAAGGCGCCGGGGTGCTGGTGTGTGAGAGCAACGCCGCCGCCGCCCGCCTGGCCGCCTACATCCTGCGTTAAAACAGTAATTACCGCCAAGACGCCAAGGACGCCAAGGTCTATGTCTGCTTCATCTCCCCCTTTTTGTATTTTGGTTCAAATGGATGGATGCGGGCGCGCCCGCATCCATCCATTTGAACCAGTTTCTCCCCCCTTCCTGGGAAGGGGGGCCGGGGGGGTTGGGATAAAAACCTGCAATTCGTTGTGAACACCGGATAAGGAAATCACGTATGCCCAATTCAACCATTAACGACCTGTTCGGCAAACCACTCTCCGTCATCAACCTTGGATTAGAAAGCATGGCCGAATCCGTAGCGCAGCAAGGCGTGCCGGTCATCGACGTGGACTGGCAGCCCCCACCGGAGGGCGTGCCGCGCCTGCACCGCACCCGGGCAGGGATCGACATCGAAGCCGCCAATGCCGAGGTCTGCCGCCGGATCAAAACCGGCCTGCCGGTCCTGGCGGGCATGGGGGTAGCCGGCGAGCTCATCCCCGGCATGCACCCCCGCATGATCCTGCACGCCGGCCCGCCCATCACCTGGGAGCGGATGTGCGGACCGCAGCGCGGCGCAGTCATGGGCGCCCTGATCTACGAGGGCCTGGCCCAGGATGAAACCGAAGCGGAAGCCCTGGCCGCCTCGGGCGAGATCGAGTATTCGCCCTGCCACCACCACCACACCGTCGGGCCGATGGCGGGCATTGTCTCGGCCTCCATGCCGGTGTTCGTCATCGAAAACCGGGCCTTCGGCAACCGGGCTTACGCCACCCAGAACGAAGGCCTGGGCAAAGTCCTGCGCTACGGCGGCATGGGTCCGGAGGTGTATGCCCGCCTGAAGTGGATGGAAACCGATCTCTACCCGGTTCTCGACCGGGCCCTGCAAACCCTGCCGGACGGGATCGACCTGCGCAGCCTGATCGCCCAGGCCCTGCACATGGGCGACGAGTGCCATAACCGCAACCGGGCGGCCACCTCCCTGTTCTTGCGGGCCATCGGCCCGGCCCTGGCCCGCACCAGCCGTGACAACGAAACCCTGGCCAAAGTGATCGAGTTCATCGATCGCAACGACCATTTCTTCCTCAACCTGAGCATGCCGGCCGGTAAGGCCATGCTGGAGCCGGCCGAAGGCGTGCCCGGCAGCTCGATCGTCACCGTGATGGCCCGCAACGGCACCGATTTCGGTATCCGCCTGGCGGGCATGCCCGAGCGCTGGTTCACTGCCCCCGCCGGGCAGGTCCAGGGCCTGTATTTTCCGCAGTACACCGCCGCGGACGCCAACCCGGACATCGGCGACAGCACCGTCACCGAGACGGCCGGCTACGGCGGTGTAGCCATGGCGGCTGCCCCGGCCATCACCAAGTTTGTGGGCGGCACGCCCGAGCTGGCCACCCAGACCACCCTGGAGATGTACGAGATCACCTTCGACGAGCACGACCAGTTCACCATCCCGGCCCTCAACTTCCGGGGCACGCCCTGCGGGATCGACGTCCGTAAAGTGATGGAGACCGGTATCCTGCCGCAGATCAACACCGGCATCGCCCACAAAGACCCCGGCATCGGCATGGTCGGCGCCGGCATCCTGCGCGCCCCCCAACAATGCTTCAGCGATGCCTTCGAGGCTTTGAAGGAGATTTAAGACCATTAAACGCGAAGTAATCGAAGGAAGCGAAGGAAGCGAAGATTTTTTATCCTACCCTTCGATGAAGCTTTGGGTGACTGGAAAGGATGCTTTAACGAATGGATATTGAGGTGGTGGCGAGGGAGATCGTGGATTCGGCCATCAAGGTGCACCGAACCCTGGGACCAGGTTTGTTTAAATCCGCTTACCAAAAATGTCTCACCCATGAGCTGGGCTGCCGTGGTCTGCAAGTTCAGAATGAGCTGGTGCTCCCGATAACATATGACGGCATCCAGATCGAAAGTGGCTATCGGCTCGATATGTTAATTGAAGGCATGGTGGTGATCGAAAATAAGGCCGTTGAAGAAATCGCGCCTGTCCATATGACCCAGGTGCTGACCTATCTACGTTTGGGTGGCTATCGTCTCGGATTTCCTACTCAATTGGAAGGTCGGCCTCATGAAAAATGGCGTCCACCGGATCATCAATCCCGCCTTTAACCCTGATAGGAGAACAATCTACAAATTCAACTTATGACTAACACTTTGATCCCTTCGCTAACTTCGCGTTCAAATGTTTTCAATGGAGGCAAATATGAAATTCATCGATCTGACGGTTCCGCTTGGGGTCGCGACCCCGCCCTGGCCCACCTACGAGCCGCTGCAGTTGAAATACTTCAAGCGGCTGGCCCCTAATGGAGCCAACGGCCAGCTGCTGACCCACTCCAACCACCTGGGCACTCACCTGGATGGCGAGATCCACTTCCACACCCCCGGCAAGGACATCGCCTCGCTCGATCTGGACTTCCTGGTCCACGACGCCGCGGTGGTCGACCTGAGCGACATCTGCGGCGATTATGACGTTTACACCAGCCAGATGATCGAGGAGCGGGTCGAAGTCCGCGAAGGCGACATCCTCATCATCCATACCGGCTACCACCACTTCGGCTGGGACATGCCCTCCGCCAACGAGATCCGCTACATGGTCATGCACCCCGGCCCGGACCGCGAATTCGCCGAGTGGGCCAAGGCCAAAAAACTGCGCTGGATCGGGGTGGACTGCGGCAGCGCCGACCACCCGATGAACACCATCATCCGCGACTGGATGCCGCGCCAGGCCCGCCAGGCTGAAAAAGTCTTCCAGAAGAAATTCGGCCAGGCACTGGCGGAGTTCTTCGATGACAGCAAGTACCAGCTCATGCATCTGGAAATGTTCCCCTACGGGATCATCCACGCCGAATGCCTGGGCGGGCAAATCGACCTGCTGGTCAACCGCCGGGTGCAGGTTGGCTTCTTCCCGTGGCGCTTCGTGGACGGCGAGTCCAGCATCGGGCGCTGCGTGGCTATCGTGGACGACGACGAGTACGACGAGCTGATGCTCCAGGCGGCCGGTCTGCCCAAAACCCGCTTCGGGGACGCTATCAACCCCCTTCACCTGGAGAGCATCAACGCCCTGAGCAAGGCGAATTTGGCCTAGCAGCGCCTGTCCTTGCGGGCGCAGCGTTCTGCGCGAGCATGGCAATCTACCTGGAAGCGGCCCTCGCCAGGTTACGAAGATTGCTTCGCCTAAGATCGGCTCGCAATGACACCGGCCACGGTTGTCGTTGCGAGGAGGGCGCTCTTTGCCCGACGAAGCAATCTATCTGCGAGCGACCGTCGCCAGGTTACGAAGATTGCTTCGCCACAGATCGGCTACTCCGCAATGACAATCCAATGGTTGTCGTTGCGAGGACAGGGCGCTCTGTGCCCGACGAACGTCAATCTATCTGCTGGAAGCGGCCCTCGCCAGGTTACACAGATTGCTTCGCCTAAGATCGGCTACTACTCATGACAAAATGCAGGCATCCTGAGTGGAGGCGCCAGGTGATCTTCCTGGCGAGGTAATCGAAGGAGCCGGGTTAGCCGAGAAACCACCCTTCGATTGCGGACGATCAAAGAGCGATCGTCCTCCACTCAGGGTGCCCAGACAAACCCCCAAGGAGGTAAATCGTATGCCCGTTGATATGGAACTGGAGGCCTACCTGAGGCCGCATCAATTCGACATGGCGCCTTACCCGCCCAAGTACATCACCCTGGCCAACGGTAAGCAGATGGTCATCCGCCAGGCTGCCCGGGAGGACGTGCCGGAGATCCTCAAATCGGTCCACCCCTGCCTGTTCATCGAGCGCGACTATTACGACGTGGTCAGCGCCCGGCTGTACGGCGAGCTGCTGGCCTGGTACCGCTACCGGGTCAAAAGCGAATACGCCCTGCTGGGCCTGGTCGACGGCTACCTGGTCGGGCTGGTCAACGGGCGCATGGAGACCGAAAAAGTCGGCATGAGCTACCACACCCTGGCGATCGACCGCGGCCTGCGGATCGGCTCGCACCTGTTCGCCGCCAAGATGGAATACCACATGGAGTACCTCAACCAGGACGAGGTCCTGATCGTGGCCGAGAGCCCGATCGGTTTCCGGCGCTGGATGATCGAGTACCCGCTCGAAGAGACCAAAATTCCGCACGAGCTGGGCGGGGGCAACTCGTGGGTGCTGACCCGCGAGACCTACTTCAAGGCCAAACCCCGCCTGGTGGTGGGCGAGCGGCCGGTGCCGGACGAGCTGTGGGAGATCAACGCCGATAAAATCCTGTACGCCGATGAAGACACGATCCGCGAGCGGATCGCCGGATTGAAAGGACGGTAGCGCCATGAGAGACGTTGCAATCATCGGCGCCGGCATGATCCCCTTCGGCCGGCGCGACGAAGACAGCCTGATGGACATGCTGGCGATGGCCTCCCTCAAAGCCCTGGACGACGCCGGCCTGGGCGACGGGACCGTCGACGCGGTCTATGTGGGCAACATGGGCGCCGGGATCGTCCAGCACCAGACCTCGGTGGCCAGCTCGCTGGTCGACCGCCTGAGCCTGCTGCCGGCTGCCGCCGACACGGTCGAGAACGGCCCGGCCTCGGGCGGTTCGGCCGTCAAGAACGGGCTGCTGGCGGTCGCCTCCGGCTATTACGACACCGTGCTGGTGGTCGGCGGCGAGAAGATGCGCGAGATAACCGGCTGGCGGGCGACCGATTTCGTCGCCACCATGACCCACCCGACCGCCGAGTACCCCTACGGCATCACCCTGCCGGGCATGGCCGGGATGTTCACCCGCCTGTACATGGAGAAGTACGGCGTGACCCGCGAGCAGCTGGTGGCGGTCGCCATCAAGAACCAGGAGATGGGCACCCGCAACCCGTACGCCCACGTTGAAATGGCTCTTTCTAAGGAGGGCATCCTCGACAACCCGGCCGCGGTGGTCAACAACCCGGTAGCGGCCGACCCGCTGCACCTGTACGACGCCTGCCCGGTCAGCGATGGGGCCGCCGCCATCGTGATCTGCCCGCTGGACAAGGTTAAAAAGAACGGCCAGGCAGTGGTCAAGATCGCCGGTTTCGGCCAGGCGACCGACACCCACACCCTGCAGGAGCGTGAAGACCCAACCGACCTGAAAGCGGTCAGCCTGGCAGCTCAGCAGGCCTTCGAGCGGGCCAAGCTCAAACCGTCCGATATCCAGGTGGCCGAACTGCACGACGCCTTCACCATCCTGGAGATCGCCGAGAGCGAGCACATCGGCTTCTTCAAGAAGGGCGAGGGCGGCAAAGCCGTCCTGGCGGGCAAGACCAGCCTGGGCGGGTCGCTGCCGATCAATATGTCCGGCGGCCTGAAGGCCCGCGGCCATCCGGTCGGGGCGACCGGCGTGGCCCAGATCGTGGACATCGTCTGGCAGCTGCGTCACGAGTTGCCCAAGGACCGCCAGGTCAAGAACGCCCAGAACGGGTTCACGATCAACTTCGGCGGGTTTGGCAATAACGTGCTGGCATTCGTGCTGCGGAGGGTAGAGTTATGACCAAAGAAATCGGGATCGTCGCCTATCGCTGCACCAAGTGCGGCAAGCTGCATTACCCTTACCACGACCGCTGCCTGAACTGCAAAGGCCGCCAGTTCGAGCAGGTCAAGCCCGAGGGCAAGGCCAAGCTGCAAACCTATACCCGCATCTATAACCTGCCCTGGGGCTTCGATGTGCGCTACCTGACCATTGGCGTGGTCCAGTTCGACAACGGGGTGCGCGCCATGGGCCAGATCCACGCCGACGAGAGCTATCCCTTGAAGAACGGCATGACCCTGGAGCCCAGCTGGGGGCCGATCCGCTACGAATACGGCGAACCGGTCTTCGGGTTGGTGCTCACGCCGGAGGCGTAGCTTCAGTTCTTCGCACCTGGTGTGGAGAAGATATAGACAAAATGTAGGGCTCGCTGGGGCAAATTGCCCCAGCGAGCCCTACATTTTGTCTCGGACTCCCATTATAGATGGAGCGGTTCTTTTAGACGACTGAGGAATTTCAAGTGATGCCCGCCGCTGGTATTCAGGTGTTTGTATACCTGGAGTTTTACCCAATCTTCAACAAACACCCACACCAGGCAATAGGCCCAAACGATGCCCACATATAACCATGGGATCGGCGTTACCAGGATGCCAAACCCCACAATGGCTGCCGCGATCCCCTGGGTAACCAGGACTGCAATCAACAAGATCGGCGCCGGGTAAGGTTTTGTCAGGAAGGGGCGCTTCGTACGCGCTACAAATAAAGTCAAATGGCCTGCAACCGCTAATTTGAGATACATAAGCGATTGCGTCTGCGAAATATTGAGGTGGAATACGTCCAGAGCCAATACCAGCATACCGAAGGTTTCGAGTACGCCCAACAGGCCCAGGCTGGTGGCAACCGTGAGAATGCGCCGCATGTCCCAACGAACCGGCTTGGGGTCAAGCCAGGTGTTGTCGTAGGCGATGGTCATGATCGGCAAATCGTTTAGCAGTGCCAGAAGGATAATCATGATCGTGGTGATCGGATAGAAGTTAAAGATTGTCATTGCCAGGACGACAAAAATCATGATCCGCACGGTTTCAATGATCCGGTAAATCGCATAGCTATTCATGCGTTCGAAGATCTTGCGCGCCTCTTCCACCGCCCTGACTATCACGGATAGGCCCGGCGAGGTTAACACCAGGTCCGAAGCGGATCGGGCTGCATCCGTGGCCCCGCTCACTGCAATTCCCGTGTTGGCCTGTTTCAGCGCTGGTGCGTCGTTGACGCCATCGCCGGTCATTCCAACGATGTGATCGGCCTGCTGTAACACCTGAACAATATCGAACTTATGCTCTGGGAACACCTGGGCATAACCATCCGCCGCTTCTACCCGGGCTTCTACAGCCTTTGAAAGCGCTTTGCTGCCTCCCCCTTCTCCGAACAGTTCATCGGCAGGATGAATATTCGTTCCAAGACCTAATTCGCTGCTGATTTGTTTGGCGATGGCCAGGTTGTCGCCCGTGATCATCTTGACCTGGATGCCGTGCTTCTCGGCTTGCTTAATCGTCTCAGCCGAATCTTCCCGAGGTGGGTCGTAAAGCGGCAGGATGCCAAGAAACTTCCAATCATCATCTTGATCGCTGCGAGCCACGCCCAGGGTGCGATAACCCTTACTGGCGAATTCGTCCACTTTTGCGTTAGCCTGCTCCAATACGTCGGAAGGCGGATGGCTCATCCCCAGGATGACCTGGGATGCGCCTTTGGTGACTTTAAAAGTCACCCCGTCCGGCCCCGTTACCGTGGCGTCGATACGCTTTCGAACCGGGTCAAAAGGCACGAAATCCGTTTGTTTGTATTTAGCCAGGGCTGGCTTATCTTCCAAAACCGCCAGCACGGCCTCGTCAATGGCATCCCGATCTTCTTCCTTGCAGGCTAACGACCCCATCAGGATCAACTCCTGGGCGTCCTTCGCACCGAACACTGCCGGCTCCCCCAGGGATAACTTATTCTGGGTCAGGGTGCCAGTCTTATCGGAGCACAGGATGTCCATCCCAGCCATTTCCTCGATAAACTCCAGCTTTGTGACGATAGCCTTCATCTTAGCCAATGCAACCGCGCCGATCGCCATGGTCACCGAGAGTACCGCTGGCATGGCAACCGGGATGGCGGCAACCACCAGGATCAACACAAATTCGATCAAGGTCAGAAAACTGGTGCCTCTCATGGCCATCACCAGAATTAAGATGGCTGCCAGGAACAGGCTCAAGTAAATGAGGTAGTCGCCAATCATAAGCACGGCTTTTTGGAAGTGCGAAGCCGATTGAGCAGAAGAAACCAGCTTGGCAGTCTTGCCGAAGTATGTGTCGGAACCCGTAGCTACCACGAAGGCCACCATCTCTCCCTGTTTGGCGACTGAGCCAGAATAGGCCACATCGCCGACTTTCTTATCCACAGGCATGGATTCGCCGGTCAGAGCGGACTGGTCCACACTGATGTAATCGCCTTCCACCAGCTTGACGTCGGCGGGGATAATATCGCCCAGACGCAGGCGCACCACATCTCCAGGCACCAGGCTGCTGGCTGCAACCTCCTGCCATTCGCCGTTGCGTTTAACGCGCGCCTTCAGGGCCAATTGTTTCTTTAAATCATCCACCGCATTGGCTGCCTGAAATTCCTGCCAGAAGCCGACGACCGCGTTGAAAGCCAGCAACACCGCGATAATGATCAGATCTACCCAGTGCTGCAATATCGCCGTAAGAACCCCTGCCACTTCGATCATCCAGGGGATTGGCCCCCAAAAGTAGGAAAGGAACTTCAGAACGGGGTTGACCTTTTTTTCCTGCAGGGAATTGGGGCCGTATTGCTCCAACCTGCGTTGCACTTCATCCTGGGTCAATCCATCCATAGAAGCATCAAATTGCTTTTCTAATTCTTCAAGCGAGGCTTCCTCAAAATGCCCATTTTTACCGTTGTTCGATTGGGGACGACGATCGGGCGCCTCGATAACATTTTTTTCTGTGCTTTTGTTGTGGGTATCCATACACATTCTCTCTTTCGGGTCTTTCGGAAACTCTCTGTGGTGGGCGGTAGATGTGCCACAGGATTTCCCAAAGACCATCTCTTTTGCTTCCTTTTGCTTAAAGCTCGTTCAGATTACTGGACAGAGCTGCCGCCATTCAATCTAGACCAAGCGCTTTTTCATAGAAGCGTTTGACATATTCCTTGACCATTCGTTGGGCGCTGAAGTTCGGTGCAACCGATTTGATCGAAGCCTTCATCACTTGGACAAACCCCTGCGGTACATCCTTATCCGTTCGTCGGTAGTAAAGCGGAATGATCTCGTCTTCCAGGAAGCGATATATCGCCTCGCTATCGGCCTGGGTCCTTTCTCCCTGGATCGCCTCACTGCCATAAGCCCAGCCATTTTCACCGTTGTACCCCTCAATCCACCATCCATCCAAAATGGATAGGTTCGGGACGCCATTAACGCTGGCTTTCATACCACTGGTTCCGCTGGCCTCCAAAGGAGGCAGGGGGTTATTGAGCCAGATATCCACGCCATGCACCAGGTACTCCGCCAGTTGTTGGTCGTAGTTTTCCACAAATCCGATCCTCCCAACGCAGTCGGGGTCCTGCGCCAGGCGAATGATTTTTTGGATCAGGTTTTTTCCTTCCGTGTCGGCCGGGTGAGCTTTTCCGGCGAAAACGATCTGCACTGGATGCCAGGGGTCCTTGAGTAAGTTCTTAAACCGTTCCAGGTCAGAAAGGATCAAATCAGGCCGCTTGTAACCGGTGAATCGCCTGGCAAAACCCAGGGTAAGGACGTCGGGCTCGAGCAGGGAGCCAAAGGCAATCACATTCGCTGCAGATACCTTATCCTTGAACCAACGATCACGAGCATGACTGTCGATCTGGCTGATCAACATGACCTTAAACTCCTGGTGTAATTTCCACAGCTCCTCATCCGGAATCTCATCCACAAGTTCCCATAACGCCGGCCGGTCCTGGTCGGTCAGCCAGGCTGGGCCCAGATACTGGGTGAGAAGGGACTGCAAGCGATTGGGCTCGATCCAGCTCGGCAAATGCACACCGTTGGTGATCGACTGGATCGGCACATCCTGCTCTTTTTGCTCTGGCCACAGGCCAGCCCACATCTTGCGGGCAACCTGACCGTGGCGCTTGCTGACCGCGTTGCGGTACCGGGCCATGCGTAACGCAAAGACGGTCATATTAAACCCGGCCTTTGGGTCGGCTGGATTGATCCCCAGCTGGAGAAATGCGTCGTGATCGAGGCCCAATTCAGGATAGTACTGATCAAAATACTTCTCCATGAGTTGGAAAGGATAAACGTCCGTCCCGGCAGCTACCGGCGTGTGGGTCGTGAAAATAGTACTGGCGCGCACTTTTTCTTCAGCTGCTTCATAAGAATCCCCGCCTTCTACGAAGGAATGGATGCGTTCAAGAATAGCCAGGGCCGGGTGGCCTTCGTTCAGGTGTAAAGCTGCAGGCTGAATGCCCAGGGCTTTGAGCACCTGCATGCCACCCATCCCCAGAACAATTTCCTGCTTTAAGCGCTGCTCCAGGTTGCTGGCATAAAGGTGGTGGGCGATCGATCGATCCCAGGGTTGATTGATTTCCAGATCAGGATCCATCAGGTACAGCGAGACCCGGCCGACCGCGACTTTCCAAACCGCGACGTAGGTGGGAGGATCAAAGATGGGCACTTGCACGATGAGTTGCTGCCCCTCGCTGTCTAACACCGGCGTGATCGGGTCAAACGTTCGGTCCAGGGTTTCCTCCACATCCTCCTGCCAGCCATCTTCGCGAATGCGTTGCCACACATACCCCTGGGAATAGATCAACCCGACTGCCACAACCGGAACCGCCAGGTCGCTGCATTCCTTAAGATAATCACCCGCCAGGATCCCCAATCCCCCGGCATAGACCGGGAGCGAAGTATGCAGGCCATACTCAGCCGAAAAATAGGCTACCGGCGAATCGACTCGCCCATATTCAGCGCTAAACCATCCAGCCTGAGAGGCAGTCTTCTCTTCAAACTGATCCATCACGGCATCGTAGCGCATCAAAAAGTTCGGATCCTGGGAGGCTTTCGTAAGAATATCCTGAGGCAGGAGGGTGAGCATTTCCACAGGATTGTGCTCACTTTCCCGCCAGACCTGCAGATCCAAACTCCGGTACAGATCGCGGGCGGCCGGATTCCAGCTCCACCACAGGTTGTACGCCAGATTTCCTAAACCACGAATACGTTCGGGCAAATGGGGGAAATCCTGAATTTTACTCATCTTCACACTCCTGCAAACTGTGCACATGGGAGTCAAATGCACGAATTATTTTTTAGATTTGTTGTTCGTTTTGTGCGGCTGAGGCCGTACAATGGGTGCTCCTGTGGGGCAATCCAAAAGCCCTCATGGAATCGCCAGCAAGATCACGCTGGTGCGAGATCCAACCTGGCAGGATGTCTGGTCGTCCAGCAGAACTTCTTCACCGGGTTCAAACCGGTCCTGGGGTGCAGGGCGACTCGTATCGACAGCCAGGCGCCAGCGATGGTTGTTTTCAGGTGCTGGGAGAGCAAACTGCACCGGGTTTGTGCTGGCATTGAACATCAGGTAAAGATCGGGGCCTGCTTCTGCATAAATCAAACAGGCCAGGCATTTGGCTTGGGGATCGCCCCAGTCGGGGTAGCCTCCGTCCGGGTCGAACCAGCGGATTTCGTCATCAGAATAGAAAGCCTCCTTGCTCAGTACCGGATGATTCTGGCGGAAATGGATCATTCCCCGGGCGAAATTGTAAATTTCGTGGTGTTTTTTCAAAAAGCCCCAATCATACCAACTGATCTCATTATCCTGGCAATAAGCGTTGTTGTTGCCTTTTTGGGTGCGCCGGAATTCATCGCCGCCCAACAACATCGGCACGCCGCGCGAGATCATCAGCGTCAGCAGGAAATTCTTAATTTGACGCTCGCGGATGGCCTCAATCTCAGGATCGTCCGTCTCGCCCTCCACCCCGTAATTGGCGCTGGAATTATCGTCCATCCCATCCCGGTTGTTTTCCCCGTTGGCCTGATTGTGCTTGTGCGCATAACTCACCAGATCGTTCAAAGTAAAACCATCATGGCAGGTGATGAAATTAATACTGCTTTCAGGGCCTTTACCGGATTGCTGGTAGATGTCGGAGCTGCCGCAGATCCGGCTGGCGAACTGAGCCAGCATGCCGTCATCGCCGCGCCAGAACCGGCGGACATCATCCCGGTAACGACCGTTCCAATCTGCCCAGCGGCGTTCAGAAAAACTGCCTACCTGATACGCACCAGCCGCGTCCCAGGCTTCGGCAATCAGTTTCACATCTCTCAGGATTGGGTCTTCCGCGATCCTCTCGAGCAGCGGCGGATTAACCAGGATTTGTCCCTGGGGGTCCCGGCCTAACACGGAGGCCAGGTCGAAGCGAAAACCATCCACGTGCATCTCGACCACCCAGTAACGTAAAGCATCCAGGATGAAATCCCGGACGACAGGGTGTTCTGCATTCAAACTGTTTCCCGTCCCGGTGTAGTCCCGGTAGTAGCGTTGATCCTGATCCAGCATGTAAAAAATGGTGTTATCGACCCCGCGCAGACAAATGGTCGGGCCCATTTGATTGTGTTCAGCCGTATGATTAAATACCACATCCAGGATCACTTCTATTCCGCTGTGGTGCAACGCTTTGACCATCTCTTTGAATTCCAGCTTTTGTTGGCCCAGCTGTCCAGTACTGCTATAGGAAGATTCGGGCGCGAAGAAAGCCACGGGATCATAGCCCCAGTAATTCCTGAGACGTTCCCCGGTTTGAGGGTTGGTCCTCGCCAGCTCGTTCTGATTGAATTCCTGGACCGGCATTAACTCGACCGCCGTGACCCCTAAATCCTGTAAGTAGGGAATTTTTTCCATCAATCCCCGGTAGCTTCCAGGTTGTTTTACATGAGAACCGGGGCGTATGGTCAGCCCACGGATGTGCGTTTCATAGATCAACACCTGCGACCAGGGGCGCCTGAGCAATTGATCTCCATCCCAATCGAAGTGTTCATGGGTGAAGACGCATTTTGGCATCGCCTCCGCATCGTCTGTTTGTGAAAAAGAGAGGTCCTGTTGTGGGGAGGCAGGTTCATACCCTAAGGCCGGCGAGAAATCCCAGGGTTCTGAATGGGTGATGGCGGTGGCGTAGGGGTCGAGGATGAGCTTGTTGGGGTTAAATCGTTGACCTGCCTGGGGCTGATAAGGGCCATCCAGGCGATAAGCGTAAAATTGGCCGGCCTGGATTCCTTTCACCCAGACGTGCCAGACATCCCCGGTGCGGTTGCGAACCGGGTCGAAAGGGATGACGCGGGAAGGCTGGCCATCGCCCGGATGGTCAAAGAGTTCCAGGCGCAGGCCAGTGGCATTCCGGCTGAAGATGGCAAAATTCACCCCTTCGCCCTGCTGGTGGGCGCCAAACGGCAGTGGAGAACCGATGCGCACGTCGCTGGGGTCGCTGACCGATTTTAAGTACTCGAAAAATGATCTTCTCATGGCATGGTCACTTTGTGGTCTTTCCGCTCACTCCTTATATTTTCAAATAAGTGATTGTAATGTTCATTTTGTGCGGCGACGCCGCACAAAATGAACATTACAAGTGCTCTTTTTCCTAAAGGTATTTAGGGAGAGAATCACTTTGTTTGGCTATCCTGGAACGGCCACTTCCAATCCGTGATTTCAGGCTTATCAATGCCTTCCTGGCTGGCATAAAGGCTGTTTTCGATAATTTGATCCCTGAGCCACTCTTTGACGTGGGCTCCGGCAACCTGCAATCGGGGAACTCGATCGATGACGTCGATGGCCAGGTTGAAGCGGTCGATCTGGTTGCGCATGGCCAGATCGAGCGGCGTGTTGATTTCACCATGTTCCTTGTAACCCCGCACGTGCAGGTTCTTATGATTGGTGCGCCGGTAGGCCAGCCGGTGGATCAGCCAGGGGTAGCCGTGGAAGTTGAAGATGATCGGTTTATCGGTCGTAAACAGGCTGTCAAAATCCCGGTCTGTCAGGCCATGGCCATGCTCGCTGTGCGGCTCCAACTTGAACAGGTCGACCACGTTAATGAAGCGAAGTTTCAGATCCGGGAAATTCTCGCGCAGCAATGCAGCTGCTGCCAGCGCTTCCATGGTGGGGATATCGCCGGCGCAAGCCAGGACCACATCCGGCTCGCCGCCCTGGTCGGTGCTGGCCCATTCCCAAATGCCAATGCCCTTGGTGCAGTGGACGATGGCCTCCTGCATGCTCAGGTATTGCAGATGCAGTTGCTTATCGGACACGATCACATTGACATAGCCCGTACTGCGCAGGCAGTGATCGGCCACCGAAAGCAGGCAGTTGGCATCCGGGGGGAGATAGATGCGCGTCACCTTGGCGCTCTTGTTGGTCACGATATCCAAAAAGCCAGGGTCTTGATGGCTGAATCCATTGTAGTCCTGGCGCCAGACAACCGAGGTGATCAGCAAGTTCAACGAAGAAATAGGCGCACGCCAGGGGATATCCTGGCTTCGCTCCAGCCACTTGGCATGCTGGTTGAACATGGAATCAATCACGTGGATAAAAGCTTCATAAGACGCAAAGATACCGTGCCGGCCGGTCAGTAAATAACCTTCCAACCAACCTTCCAGGGTGTGTTCGCTGAGCATCTCCATCACCCGGCCTTGGCGTGATAATTCACCGCCATCGGCGTCTTCCGGCTTGAAAGATTCCATCCAGATTTTCTTGGTGGCGTCGTAAACCGCGTCCAATCGATTGGAAGCAGTTTCATCGGGACCGAAAATCCGAAAACTGGACATGTTTTGCCGCATCACGTCGCGTAAGTAAGTCCCAAGGACCCGCGTGTTCTCAGCTTCGGTCGTTCCATGGTCCGCAACGTCGACTGCGTAAGCGCGGAAGTCTGGCAACCTTAAAGGCTTGCGCAGCAGACCGCCGTTGACGATTGGGTTGGCGCTCAGGCGATGCTCTCCGGTTGGCGCCAATTCCCTGAGTTCGGGGAGCAGCCTGCCATTTTCATCGAACAACTCCTCCGGCTTATAGCTGCGCATCCAGCTTTCCAGGAGTTTGAGATGGTCCGGATTTTCCCCGATCTCGAAGGGGATCTGGTGAGCCCTCCAGAAATCCTCGACCTTGTGGCCGTCCACTTCCTCCGGGCAGGTCCAGCCTTTCGGAGTTCGCAGAATGATCATCGGCCAGCGAGGGTACTGGCCAACACCCTCCCGGCGCGCCCGGCGTTGGATCGCTTTGATCTCAGCAATGACGGTTTCCAGGGTCTGTGCCATCTTTTGGTGCATGGTCTCAGGATCAGAACCCTCCACAAAATAGGGTTTGTACCCGTAGCCGGTGAACAGGCTCTCAAGCTCGTCATCGCCAATTCGGGCAAGGATGGTCGGATTGGCAATTTTGTAACCGTTCAGGTGCAAAATGGGGAGCACGGCTCCGTCACGCGCCGGGTTGAGGAATTTGTTGGAATGCCAGGCGGTTGCCAGAGGACCGGTCTCGGCCTCGCCATCCCCCACCACGACCGCCACGATTAAATCAGGATTGTCGAAAGCCGCGCCAGTGGCATGCGAGAGGCTGTATCCCAGCTCTCCGCCTTCATGGATCGAACCGGGGACCTGGGGCGTGCAGTGACTGCCGAGGCCGCCGGGAAAAGAAAACTCTTCGAAAAACTTTTGCAGCCCCTGTTCATCCTGGCTTTTCTCGGGATAGACCTCCGAATAGGTCCCCTCCAGGTAGGCGTTGGCAAGCATGGCAGGAGCGCCATGGCCCGGGCCGGAGATGTAGATCATATTGAGATCTTCTTTTAATCATCCGGTTCAGATGGACCCAGGTGAGGCATTGACCCGGGTCAGACCCCCAATGACCCAGGAGGCGTTTTTTAATGTGTTCAAATTTGAGGGGCTGTTTCAAGAGCGGATTCTCTTTTAGATAAATCATGCCAACGCATAAATACAGGCTGGCCCGCCAATAAGCATTGATCTTACGCAGCTCATCCGCCCGAAGCGGCCCTTCCGATTCTTTAAGTTGGGAAACGACTGGTTTTTCCATTTGAACCTCCATTTTCCCCCTCAAGAAAATTGGTTCTTCAAGTATCTCTGGGATGCTTGTTCATACCTTGCCAAAGACTTGCCGAAGGCTTAAGAACCAGAAATTTGGATTAATTCCCTCGAATCAATTTTGCGGTGTGCCTGGCAATCATCAAATCTTCATTCGTCTTCATTACCCGCACGCTCACCCGGCTATTTTCACCGGAGATGATGGGCGCATTGGCGCGATTTCGCCCCTCATCCAGCTGGATGCCCAGGAAGGCTAAGTTTTCGCAGATGCGCTGACGCACAACCGGGGAATTTTCGCCGATGCCGGCAGTAAAAACGATCGTATCCAGCCCGCCTAACACGGCAGCCAGCGCTCCCAGGTGCTTGCTGGCCTGATAACAAAACAGATCAACCGCCTCGCGGGCATGTGCTTCGGTTCCCATCTTGTCCAGCAGCTCCCGCATATCCGAGCTGATTCCGGATACCCCTAACAGGCCAGCCTGCCTGTTCACCAATTCATTGAGCCCGGCTGGACTCAGGTTTTTTTCCTCTAACAGATAAATCAGAACCCCCGGATCCAAATCCCCTGAGCGGGTGCTCATCACCAGGCCCCCGGCCGGGGTAAAGCCCATGGTTGTATCCACGCTTTTACCCTGCCGGGCGGCCGCCATGCTGGCCCCATTCCCAAGGTGAGCAATGATCACCCGCCCGTCGGCGGCCTCATCCCCCGCCTCTTTCCTTAATTCCTGCAGGATGTACTCATAAGACAGTCCATGGAATCCATACCGAACCAGCCCTGCGTGCATGTAATGCCTGGGCAGGGGGACGATCTGGGCAAGTCGCGGCATCTGGCGGTGGAAAGCCGTATCGAAACAGGCTACCTGATTCAATTCTGGGTAAGCATTGCTGGTGGCCTGAATGGCTTTGATCTCATGCGGCAGGTGGTCCGGAGCAAGGGAGATTAAGCGTTTCAGTTCGGCGATCACTGCAGGCGTAATGCGCTGGGGCTGGTTGTAATGGGGTCCCCCGTGGACCACCCTGTGTCCTACTGCAGCGAGGTTTTGGCCGGTCGTATTTTGCTCCAGCCAACCATAGAGCCGCTTCAGGGCGGCTTCATGATCGGGTAGAACAATGTGCTCGTCAACCAGGGGTTCATTACGGTCATCATCGACCCGGAATATGCCCGCGCGCAGCCCAATTCGCTCCAGGCTTCCCGAAAATATCCGTTTCTCGACCTGCTCGACCTCAAACAAGCCAAACTTCACACTCGACGAACCGCTGTTAATGGTTAGAATGCGCATGTTCGACTGCAACACTCAAAACATCTCGATCCGCATCTGTGATCGAGTTGCCCGAGGTGCTCACCTTTTTCGGTTGATTGTTTTTATATGGGGTATGTATGGCAAACTCCTTCCATCAATCTTCTATATTCATCTTAACCCGGACCTGTCATTGAGTCCTTATCAGGATTTTAATAGGGCATTAAAGCCAACTTAAAATCAGGTCGATAAAACACTCTCAAGCCTGGCATACTCCTGGAAAAGAGATACTCGGAATGGGCTTGCCCCCCAGGGGGTGGAAGTATATGCAAAACTGATGGCTCGCAGGGGCAATTTGCCCCTGCGAGCCATCAGTTTTGCCTTTTTTCGCCTTCATCCTCGTCCCGCCGAGGAAGAAATTAACGGGTACAATGATCACAACATTCGCTAGTTGGAGAGGTGAAGCATGCCCGATTATGGACGCGAACTCAAGTTTGGCTACTTCCTGGTGCCCAACGCCGGGGATCCTTTGATCGAAACCGCCCGGGAGGCCGAAGCCCTGGGGCTGGACTATATCGCCATCCAGGACCATCCCTACCAGCGGCGCTACGTCGACACCTGGACCCTGCTGAGCATGATCGCTGCCGCCACTGAGCGCATCGGCTTGTTCACCGACGTGGCCAACCTGCCGCTGCGGCCCCCGGCGGTGCTGGCCAAGGCCGCCGCCTCGCTCGACCTGCTGAGCGGCGGGCGCTTCGAACTGGGCCTGGGCGCCGGGGGTTTTTGGGACGCCATCGAGGCTTACGGGGGAGAAAAGCGCCAGCCCGGGGCGGCCCTGCAGGCGCTGGAGGAGGCCATCGAGGTCATCCGGCTGGTGTGGAGCGGCCAGCGCAACCTGCGCTACGAGGGCCAGCACTACCACCTGCGCGGCGCCATGTCCGGGCCATTGCCGGCCCACCCGATTGGGTTGTGGCTGGGCGTGTACGGGCCGCGCGCCCTGCAACTGGCCGGCCGGGCCGCCGATGGCTGGGTGCCCTCCCTGCGCGGCGACCTGGACAAAATCACCGCCGCGACCAGCCGCCTGAATGATGCCATCCGGGAAGCCGGACGCGATCCAGGCGAGATCCGCCGCATCCTGAACGTCAACGGCGAGATCACCACCGGCCGTTCGGAAGGCCTGCTCAAGGGGCCGGTCGAGCAGTGGGTCGAGGAGCTGAGCGGCATGGCGCTGAACCTTGGCTTCGACACATTTATTTTGTGGGCCGAGGGCGCGGATCAAATGAAGCGCTTCGCAGAAGAGGTTGCGCCAGCAGTTCGGGCTGAGGTGAAAGCGCGGCGAAGCTCACATTGATCCTGAAAGCGCCCGGATAATGCAGATATCTTGAGTGGAACTGTTTGGATTCTTTCCAAGCGGGGTAAACGAAAGCTGCCGGCTCAGCGGACTAACACCGGTAGGAACAGATCATACACTCCCGCCGAACGTCCATGCACTGGGGTCGGCGTCGGGTGGGCAGTCGGTGTGAAGGTTGGGGTCGGGGTAGGTGTAGCGGTCGGCGTCGGCGTGCTGGTAGGCGTCGCCGTGACAGTCGGAGTAGCCGTAGCTGTTTGGCTGAGATACAGCGTGAGCGCGCCCATGATCCCCCAGGGCACCCCCGGAGCCAGACCGGTAAAATTTTGCCAGCGGATATGCGCCGCATCCCAGGTATCCCAGGCGCCGTATTGCAGGCTCGGGCTGGTGCGGTAGCCGATCACGGGCATAAAATGATCGGTCGCGCCGTCGCCGTCCGAGTCAACCAGGAAGATCATCGGCCGGCCGGCGTCGATCTCGCCGGTCAGTACGCTCCAGGTCAGGGTCCCATTGGCGGTCCCATCGGAGTAGAAATATTCCTGATAACTGGCGACATAGCTGGAGTTCTGCTGGTTGACAAAGGCGACAAAGGCCGGTCCAATGTCATAGGACCAGCTCCAGCCGTACAGGTTGTTGAAACTGCTCTGGGAGGTGTGCATGTAATCGGCAATGCTGTCGTCAGGGTGCGGAGTGCGCCCGCTGGTGAAATAATCATCCGTGATCATCGGCGGCGGGTCGTCTTCCGGGCGGGCATAATCCTCGTAATGAGCCTCCGAACCGGGCGGATTGGGGCTGCTGATGTCCCCGCCGGAAGCGATCGCCTGGTTGACCGCCTCCGTCTGGGTAATGGCAGAACCGGGGATCAAATCGCCGAAGCCCAGTCCATCGTAATAACCGAGCACCATCCCGACCGCGGTCGGCCCGCAGCCGTGCCGCCACAGGTAAGCCGGCACGTTCAGGGTCACCTCGCTGGCCAGGCTGGCGAGGCTGTCGGCCGGCTTGCGGGCGTCCTGTAAAAGCACCGCCAGGGGCGGAGTTGGCCCGGTCGTGCTCTGCTGCGGAGCCGGAGTCGCCGGGCCCTGCAGAAAAGCCTGCACACCGGGCGCCTGAAACCCGAGCATGGATAGGCACACACCCAGGAAAGCGATGAGAATTGACTTCGTTTTGATCTTCACCTAGCCCCCCATTCCAAGCAATGAGAGCATGCGTATTCCCCGCCCGACTTTTTATCAAACATAGTTTATCATAATTGTTGAATTAATACCTGCCATCAGGCTGATAAGGAATTCCTATAGCGGTACCCCAGATTTGGGGGTGTGAGCGTGCGGATGCACGCTCACACCCCCAAATCTGAGATTCTTCTACAGAGTTTACCAAAGATCCAAAAACGTTTGACATTTTTAAAGTTCCGGGTATGCTAGAAATGGGGACTGTTGAACGCCTGACTGTGCAGCGATGCGTCGCAAGGAGGCAACCATGACGCACAAATTCGTACGCTTGAACCTGTCAATAATACTGATCCTGGGTATGATCTTCAGCCTCACGCCCGCCGGCAGCGTCGCCGCTGCTTTAGACGGCGAAGTCAGCGGCCAGTTTATCCGCAATGGGCTGGCCCTGAAGATTACCACTACGCTATCCTACGAGCAGCTGTGGGGCCTGCAGATCAACTACTGCGACGGCACCAGCGAGCAGCTTGGCAGACACTCCCGCCGCAACATCTTTGGGCCAAATCTGGCCGAGGGTTTCACCTTCTACGCCGAAAAACCCATGCAGCGAGTAGTCATCACCTCCCTGCCGATCGGCCGCCTGGCTGCGGCGGAGAATTTTCGCGCCACCCAGGTCCGGCGTTCGTGCGGCAGCAGTCCCGACCCGGCCCCCAGGCTGGCTTGTCACGACGTGCAGGTCGCCTCTCAGTTTCGCCGGACCTTCGAGGGTCAGCCGATCAGCTTCACTAGCAACGCCCGGGTCTATTTCGCCGGATTGAGATTTCCCGGCGTAGACGGGCTGGCATCCGCCCGGGTCGCCTCGTACAAAGCCAACTATTTCGCCCCCAGTATTCAATTCGATTACAAGAACCGGGTCTGGTCGGGCACCTTCCTTTCCCGCAAGATCCCGACCGGCACTTACAAACACGTCATGCTGATCGTGGAAGATATCTTCGGTAACCAGGCCAAGTGTCCGGTAGGGGAGCTCACCGTGCTGCCGTAAAGCCGGCGCCGGGTGAAGGGAACCTTGGCTGGAATTCCGTCGGTGGGTGGGTGCGAGGCATACCCTACCCGCACTCGCCCGCGGTAAAATACATCTATGCCCAACCTGCGTTTCACATTTTTCGGCGCGCCCCAGCTGGAACGGGATGGTTCTCCGGTTGAGGTGGACACCCGCAAGGCGATCGCCCTGCTGGCTTACCTGGCCGTCACCGGCCAGCCCCAGCGGCGCGACACCCTGGCAGCTTTGCTGTGGCCCGAATACAGCCAGAGCCGGGCCCGGGCCGGGCTGCGCCGGACGCTCTCTGCCCTGAACAAGGCCCTGGCCGGGGAAGGACTGGTCATCGAACGTGAAGAGGTCAGCCTGGATCGCAGTGCCGGGGCCGAGATCGACGTCCAGCGGTTCCGGAGCTTGCTCGAGCAGGTCAGGGCCCACCAGCACTCCGGCGGTCCCCCTTGCCGGGATTGCACTCGCTTGCTGCGCAAAGCCGCCGACCTGGCCCAGGCCGATTTCCTGGCCGGTTTCACCCTGCGCGATAGCGCCGAATTTGATGATTGGCAGTACCTGACCTCCGAAGCGTTCCGGCGCGAATTGGGCAACGCCCTGGGCAAGCTGATTGCCGCCCTGGCAGCCAGTCGGTGAATTCGAACTCGCCCTCCGTTACGCCAACCGCCGCATAAATCTCGACCAGCTGAACGAGTCCGCCCACCGCCAGTTGATGCGCCTGTACGCCTGGTCCGGCCAGCGCAACCAGGCTTTGCAGCAGTACCAGCACTGCAGCCAGATCCTGGCGGACGAACTGGGCGTAGAACCGCTGGAAGAGACCCAGGCGTTGCACGCCTCCATCCTCGCCAACCGCCTGGAACCGCCGCCCGAACAGCTTCCGGCGGCCGTGGAATTTCCGGCCCTGCCGGTGGTTGAACCGCCGGCCTTCCAATCCACCCTGGTCGGACGGCAGGCGGAATGGGGCCGCATCCAGGCGGCCATTAATAGCTTGACTTCAACCGGTTACTTCATTGGCTTGACCGGAGAAGCCGGGATCGGCAAATCCCGCCTGGCCCTGGAATTTCTCGATTCCCGCCGCCATGCAGGCGGCCAGGCGGTGTGGGCGCGCTGCTACCAAGGGGAGACCGGCCTGGCTTACGGACCGCTCAGCCAGCTGATGCGGGCCGCCCTGGCCCTGCCCGGTTCCGCCGAGCGCCTGGCTACCAACCTGCCCGAACACTGGCGGCTGGAAGCTGCCCGGCTGCTGCCCGAGCTGGCGCCTCCCGGCCAGCAGCCCATCCCAGCGGAAGGCCCGGGCGCCCAGAGCCGCCTGTTTGAAAGCCTGCGCCAGTTGCTGGCAGCCCTGCTGCTGGAGGCCCAACCGGCTTGCCTGTTCCTGGACGATCTGCATTGGTCCGATGCCGCCAGCCTGGAATGGTTGGCCTACCTGATCCGGCGGCTGGAAGGGCTGCCGGTGCTGGTTATTGCAGCCTGGCGCAGCGATCATGCCGGGGCCCAGGCCATCGACCAATTGAGCGCTGCCGCCGCCCGCGAAAGCCGCGGCGAGATCCTGCGCCTGGACCGCCTGGAGCTGCCCGAAGTGCTCGAGCTGGTGGCCGCAGCCGGCCTGCCAGAGCAGACCGATCCGGCCGAGCTGGCGGCCCACCTGCAGGCAGAATCCGAGGGCCTGCCCTTCTTCATCGTCGAATACCTGCACGAGCTGCCCGGCTGGCTGGCGGCCGGGGCAGGCCGCCCCTGGCCGGTCCCGGAGAGCGTCCGCGGCCTGGTGCGGGCCCGCCTGGCTGGTCTCGATCAGGCCGCCCGCCAGCTCCTGGCCAGCGCGGCGGTGATCGGCCGCACCTTTGATTTCGAACTGCTGGTCCAGGCCAGCGGCCGCAGTCCGGAAGAGACCGTCTCCGGCCTGGAAACCCTGATCGGCCGCGGTTTGATCGCCGAGCTGGAAGAATGCGGCGAGCCCTGCCCGGCTTATGATTTCAATCACGAAAAACTGCGCAGCCTGGTTTACGCTGAAACCAGCCAGGCCCGCCTGCTGCTGCTCCATCGGCGGGTGGCCGAGGCGCTCACCATCCGGATGCGCGGGCCGCGCGGCGGGCAGTTGGCCGGAGCGATCGCCCAGCATTATGTCCAGGCCGGCCTGAACCCGCTGGCTGCCGAATTTGCCCTCCTGGCCGGCGATTACGCCCGCTCAGTGTACGCCAATCAGCAGGCGCTGGATCATTATCGCACCGCCCTGCGGCTAGGCAACCCACAGACCGGCGCCTTGCTGGAAGCCATCGGCGATTTGCACACCCTGGCCGGCGCCTACAGCCAGGCCATCGATAGCTACACGCAAGCAGTGAGCCAATCCGCAACCCAGGATCGCCCCCGCCTGGAGCTTAAGCTGGGCGAGGTCAGCCACCGCACCGGCGATTGGGACCAGGCCGAGCGCCATTTCCAGGCCGGGCTGGCGGCTTTAGACCCGGCTGGCGCTTCTTCGAAGCCGCCGGAAGGTTCGTCCGATCAATCTCGGCTATACGCATCCTGGAGCCTGACAGCTCACCAGCGCGCTCAGACCGAACGCGCCTGGCAGCTGGCCTCCCAGGCCCTGGACCTGGCCGGGCAGGACGTCCCCGCCCTGATCCAGGCCAACAACATCCTGGGAGTCCTGGCCCGCCACCGCGGCCAGTTCGTCCAGGCCCAGGCCTACCTGCAGACCAGCCGTAAACTGGCTGACGACGCCGGCGACCGCCTGTCCAGCCTGGCGGCGCTCAACAACCTGGCCCTGGTCTGCGGCGACCAGGGACAACTGGACCAGGCGATCGAGCTCGAACAGGCCGCCCTGGAAATTGCCACCACCCTGGGCGATCTGCACCGCCAGGCCGCCTTGCTCAACAACCTGGCCGACCTGTATTACCGCACCGCCCGGACCGAACAGGCCATGCAGCACCTCAAACAAGCGGTCACCATCTTCGCCCAGATCGGCGACGTGGTCGCCAACCCCCAGCCCGAAATCTGGAAACTGACCGAGTGGTAGCCCTTAAGCATAGGGCCCAAAAAAGGGGTCAGCATGGGTGCACCCATGCTGGTAAGACTGCAGTAAACCGTGGTTGGGCACCCCGGTCCGCACCCCAGAGGGCGGGAGTTACGACAAAATGTAGGGCTCGCAGGGGCAAATTGCCCCTGCGAGCCCTACATTTTGTCTTCTTTTCCGTCCCAGGTGCGAAGCACCGAGGGAAATTCACAAGGAAGGCGTGAACGATCAGATACCACGGTTAAGTGCTGTCGTACCCCCATGCTGACGCCTTTCTTGGGCTTTCTTTTTAGAGAAATAATCAAGTACACTCAAAAATAGACCACCCTGTATACCACAAATATGATAAAATCACTCGTAAATATCGTGTAAATTTCATCCGAACAGCCTGCCTTGAATCCGGCTTTCAAGGCGCTCCCGCAGCGATCTCCGAACATGATACGAGAGTGTGGAATGAACAGTGAAGAAGGAATGATCGGCGCTCCCCGACAAACGGCCAGGACGGATATACCTGGACCAGATGGCCACCCGCTGCTTGGCAGCCTGGGCGAACTGAGACGCGACCAGCTTGCCTTCCTGTTAAAAAACTCCCAACACTACGGACCGGTGATGAAGTTCCGGATCGGGCCGGCAAGAATCATCCTTGTTACCAGCCCTGACGGGGTTCAGCAGGTATTACAGACCAACAACCATAATTACACCAAAAAAGCGAGGGGGTTCGATGGCTTGCGGGACTTATTGGGTAACGGCCTGCTGGTCAGCGATGGCGAATTTTGGCTCAAGCAGCGCCGTCTGATGCAGCCGGCTTTTCATCGCCATAAGATCGAAGGCTTTGGGAGCATGATCGTGTCGGAAGTATCCACTATGCTGACCGGCTGGGAACGGATCGCAGCCTCCGGGCAGTTGATCAACTTATCCCACGAGATGATGAGCCTGACCCTATCGGTGATCACCCGCGCTTTGTTCAACGACCGGATCGCCGACGAATCCGGTAAGATCGGCTCAACGGTCACGACTTTATTGGAAGACGCCATTTACCGCTTCGAACATCCCTTTGCCCTGCCCTACTGGTTCCCCAGCGCTCGCAACTTCCGCTACAATCAGGCCAAAGCCAGTCTGCATGCGGTCATCGATGGGATCATCAACCGGCGGCTGGCCAGCGGCCAGGAATACGGCGACCTGCTGGACATGCTGATCCAGGCGCGCGATGAAGACACCGGTCAAGGCATGAGTCCCGAGCAGCTTCGCCAGGAAGCAATCACGCTCTTCATCGCCGGCCATGAGACCACCGCCGTCCTGCTGAGCTGGACCTTTTACCTGCTGTCCAAAAATCTGAACGCCCGCGATCGCTTGCAGGCTGAGGTACGCCAGGTGTTAGCCGGGCGGGTGCCTACGGTGGAGGATATCCCCGATCTGGCCTACACCCGCATGGTGCTGGATGAAACCATGCGCCTGTACCCGCCGGCCTGGATCACCAGCCGCAAATCTATCGAAGCGGATGAAATCGAAGGCTTCCTGATCCCGGCCGGCGCGGATATTTCGATCAGTCCGTACGCCACCCATCACGACCCCAATTTATGGCCCGACCCGGAGCAGTTTGACCCGGAGCGATTCTCCCCGGAGCGATCTGCCGGGCGCCATCGTTACGCCTATTTCCCCTTTGGCGGTGGGCCAAGGCAATGCATCGGCAACAACCTGGCCTTGCTGGAAGCCCAACTGATCCTGGCGGCCATCACCCAGCGCTACAACCTGGATCTTGCCCCAGGCCGCGAAGTCGAAACCGAGCCATTGATCACCCTGCGTCCCAAAGATGGGCCCTGGATGATTTTGCATCCCGCCCGAATCAATCATTGAAGTCAGTGCGAACACGGTCTATCCCAAAGTTAAGCTTTTCCCCGGGCGATACCCATTCCTGGGCATACACACAACCCGCCCGGGCCTTTGTGATAAAATTCTGGCGGGCCTGCAACCGATATTTTGGGCCCAAGGATGAATATGCAACCTCAATTGCGCGGTCGCCGCGCCAAATATATCCCGGAATTCGATCTGCTGCGCAGCCTGGCGATCGGGCTGCTTTTTTTCCACCACGGGGGACTTTACCATCTGAGCTTTTTTGGCATCCCCCTGACGGCCCTCAACCATTATGTCGAGCTGTTCTTACTGGGGTCTTTCACCTTCCTGTCCGGCTATCTGATGGTCCATTCAATCGAAGGCAAACCGCTGTCCGGATTTCTCAAGACGCGCCTGCTGCGGATTTACTTCCCCTACCTGGTGACCCTGATCTTATTCCTGCTCATGCTGGACATCAAGATCGATGAGACCGGTTTGCTGGTGCACCTGATGGGCGCCCAGATCGTGCTCGCGCCGGCCTTTACCTCTCCGATCCTGACCTTATGGTACATCGGCCTGATCCTGGCTTACAGCGTCATCTTTGGGGTGCTGGTCAAGTTGTTCAAGCGCCTGCCGGTCTTGATCGTCGCCATGCTCGGGGTTCTGCTGATAGCCGGGCTGGCCCGCCAGGAATTCAGCCTGTTTGCCCGCCGGTTTTTCTATTACTATCCAGTCTTTGCGGCCGGTCTGCTGGCGGCCAAAACCGGCTGGCTGGAGCGCCTGACCAGCGCCCGCTTCTTCTTGCTGGACAAGCTGGTCTTCTTGGCCATCGGGATCGTGGCCTTCAGCCCGTATTACAAGCAGGATATCCCCAACCTGGATCCCTTCCAGCTGCTGGCTATTTGGGTTTATACCCTGAGCGCGGTTTTGATGGCCCTGAGCCTGCTGCGCCCGATCGCCCGGCGCAGTGCGGCCCGCAATGGGCCGCTGCTGCACTGGTCCCAGAAGATCGCCTACGCCTCCTTTTTCGCCTACCTGCTGCACCGTCCCGTTTGGGACATTATGCTGGCCCTGATGCGCCCGGCCGATCCGGCTGCCCTGACAGCCTACCTGGTTGGGAGCGCAGTCCTGCTGGTGCTGCCGCTGGCTTACTTTAGCCAACAAACCTATAATCGCCTGACGCGCCGGATGAGACCCGCCTGAGGTGATGCAACAAAGCGAAATAAGGCGTCAGCCTGGGCAGGTATGACTGCAGTGAACCGTGGTTGGTTCCCCCCACCCCGGCGGGAGTTAAGGACAAAATTTAGGGTTCGCTGGGGCAAATTGCCCCAGCGAACCCTAAATTTTGTCTTAAAATTATCCGTCCCAGGTGCGAAGCACCGAGGGAAATTCGCATGAGAAAGATGAACTATCGGATATTACGGTTAAGTGTTGTGGTACCCTTGGGCGTTTGCCCAGGCTGACGCCTTATTTCGCTACCCTTTTCCTTATCATTACGCAAACTTTACTGCTAATTTCCCGTATTCTTGGTAAAATTCATTGTGAGCGGTCGTACCAGACCAGGGACGAACATTGGGAAGGGTGCAACCATGCCGACAACGGATCAAACATTACAGCAAGGCATCCAGGCGGTCAAAGGGGGTAATTTCGAACGGGCCCGCCGTCTTTTTAACCGCGTCATTGAAGAAGACCCTGACTCCGAGCAGGGCTGGTACTGGCTTGGACTGGTCGCCTCCGACCAGGACCGGCGGGTGGCCTGTTTCCTGCGCGCCCTGACGCTCAACCCGGCCAACCACGAAGCCAGGGACCGGCTGGTGCGCCTCGGCGTGCCGATCCCGGAGGAGCTCGATCAGGCCGGTGCGGCGGTTGAAGGACTGCCGCTCGACCAGGAGGAGACCGGTCCCCTGCCGCCCCTGAATGGCCCGGGTGGATCAAGCCGGCCGGCGGTCCCGGAAGTCTTTGAGCCTCTGGACGACTCTGACCTGGAAGAATTGGCTGGAACCGAACCGGATGAACAGGAATCCGAGCCCGGCCTCGCCGCCTCACAAATATACAGCGACGAAGATCTGACCGCAGCCTTCGAGGATGAAGACCTGCTCGAACCGGGAATGACCCGCCAATCATCGCCGATCGGCCGGCTGCTGCCCATCCTGGTGGTTTTGCTGATCGTGGCTTGCGCCAGCGGAGTTTACCTGGTTAGCAACAGTGGCGGGCTGCCCTTTGGTCTGGCCCTGGCGCCAGCCAGCGCAACCCCCAGCCCGAGCGCCACTCGCCCGCCGCCGACGGCGACCCACACCGCCACCCCTCAACCCAGCCCGACCGCGACCCCAATCCCGCCCAGCCCCACCCCGGTGCCCACCCTGAGCGCGCTCGATCGCCTGGGGCAGCTCGAACCGCAGATCGTCGCCGCCTCCAGCCTGGCAGCCAGCGGACAATATCCCGAGGCAATCTCGACCTGGGACCAGATCATTGCTGCCGCCCCGGACTCGGCTGAGGCGTACTTTGGTCGGGGGCGCAGCTATTACAAATCGGCCACACTTTTCAGGCCGATCCCGGAGAATGCTCAGGAACTGCTGGGACAAGCGCTGAGCGATTTAAATCAGGCCATCGCGCTCGGCCCGCTCCGCGGCGGCTTCTACCTCACCCGGATTGAAATTCTCGATTGGCTCACCAAACTGGAGGTCCAACGGGAAAATCGAACGCCTTACTTCGAGCAAATGCTGAGCGACGTGCAATCGGCCGCCGGGTATGGCCTGGTCACCCCCTTCGGCGAACACAACCCGGCCAGCTTACTGATCAGGCTTGGCCGCTGCCAGGAAGCCATGGCATATTTAGGCGAGCAGGTGGCCGCCAACCCTGATGCGGTTCCGCCGGCCGAGTTGGTCGCATTGATCGCCCGTACCTACCTGTGCTATGGGCAGCCGCGCGGCGCTTACCTGTACGCCAATATGGCCAATTCACTCGAGCCGACCCCGGAGCACGCCTGGGTTCGGGCGATCACGCTCTATAACCTGGGGCGCTATAACGAAACCCTGGCGGCGCTGGATGATCTATTGGAAGCCAATCCGGATTCACCCGAGGATCATTACGCGCTGCGAGCCCTGGTCCACTTCCACCGCCGTGAATACGAGCTTGCCCAGGCCGACCTGGACCTTGGCGCCCAACACGCACTCGAGCAGAATGGACTGGCGGATTATGCCGCTGGTCTGCTGGCCAGCCAATCCGGCGACCAGGCCGGGGCGGAGGCCCTGTTCCTCCAGGCCGAAGCCAGCCTGCGTCTGGATTATGGTCTGGTGTTCGACCGGGTCCGGTCAGAATTGGGCCTGCCTGCGGTAGACCATGGTATTCCGGTCCTGCCGAATGTGATTAACCGCTATCTGGATAACCTGCCTGAAACGGTCCAGCCTCCAACTGTTTTATCCGAGCCCCAGGAAATTCTGCTGCCAGTCCGTTATGACGGCAGCGGGCCGTTCCACCTCGTGGGGGCTGAAACCCTGAGTTTGCACCTTTACCCGCCGGTCCCGGTCAAGATCCTGTTCGTGGACAGCCTGACGCTGCGCTTGACCGCCGGCGATCGAACCGATTTCTCGGCGGTTTCGGGCTCCTTGTGGGATTTCAAGCAGGGCAGCTGGGTGCCTGTCGAACTGGCACCTGGGGAAAACCCCATCGCCGAGCCTTCACGCTTTGTCAATCCTGAGGGGGATATCTATCTCAGCCTCCAAAACGGATCCGCCCAGACCGTGTCAATCGCCAACCTGAATCTGACCCTGGCGATCGCCGGCCAGCAGGAAACCGGCGTTAATTCTGGAAATCCCTGATCCCCGGGTAGGGATATCCCTACTAGCAGTTGGCTCAGATCCAGTTTATAGTTGGCATGTGAATTCGAGGTGATGGGTTCAATTCGAAGGCTTATGGATTACCCTGTCATGCTGCCACCGCCATCGGCCTGACCGGATAATCCAATCCACAGCTTTAGGGGGAGAAACCCACACTCAATTCACTTTTTTTCGGATACAAATCATTTTCGACAACCTTTTCGTCCTCCCAAAAGGAGATCACTACATGTTATCCTTCAAGAAAAGTATGATTGCACCGTTATTGCTGCTGGCGTTATTGCTGGCCGGCTGTACGGGCGCTGCGCCCAACGTTGAGCTGCCGACCGCCCTGCCCAGTTTGCCTTCCTTGCCGCCGGACGCTGCCTTGCAAGCCCAGACCGCCCTGAGTGATATGCTGGGAGTCAAGGTCACAGACGTCCAAATCCTGTCAACCGAACAGGTGGACTGGCCGGACGCCTGCCTGGGTCTGCCGCAGAGCGGCCAGGCCTGCGCCCAGGTTGTCACGCCCGGCTGGAAAATCGTCCTGCAGGCCAACGGGCAGCAGTACACCTACCGGACCAGCGCCGATGGCCAGATCATCCGGTTGGAATCGCCCCAGGTCACCCCAACGCCCGGGGATGAATTGACGCCCACACCGGCTGGCGGCAGCGCAGCGATCCAGGTCTACCTGGTCGCCCTGGAGGACAACGGCCAGACCGGCCAGTTAATTGGCTGCGGCGACAGTCTGGTGCCGGTTGAGCAGTCCGCCCAGGCTGGGGCGGCCGAACCCGAGGCTGCCCTCCAGGCGTTGCTGGCGATCAAGGATCAGTATTATGGCCAGTCCGGTCTGTATAACGCCCTGTACCAGTCGGATCTGCAGGTAGAGAACGTTCAGGTAGATGATGCCGGCCAGGCGACAATTCAACTGACCGGCCAGGTAAAATTGGGCGGTGAGTGCGATACCCCCCGGTTCAAATCCCAGCTCGAACAGACCGCCTTGCAATTCCCATCCGTTCAAAATGCGGCCATCCTGATTAACGGCCAGCCAATGCAGGAGGTTCTCTCCAGCCAGGGTTAATAGGGAATTTTATCGGCAAACGGGCATGCAGATCGGCTTTCGTCGATCTCCATGCCCGTTTTCCGATTATTTATTGATCAGGTGCATGATAGAACCCGGCTTCAGGGACCACCCCTGATCCGGAAAATTCGCACCAGGTCGAGCCCGTTCACCCGGATCTCTTTGACCGGGGAGAGCCCGTCCAGGTAATCCAAAACCTGGCGGCTGGGCGCCTGGCGCTGGTACTGCTGGTAATAGACCACCACGTAATCCATTTTCTGCACTTCCTCCAGGCTGGTGTTGGCGTCCATCCCGACCGTCCGGCCTCGGAAAAAGTAGGAGAAGCAACCGTCCGCATACCAGGACATCACCCGCAGCCCGGCGGCATTCGGCAGGCCGTCCAGGTATTCCCCGGCCTGGTCCAGGCCCTCGCCCCAGCCGACCACCAGCACCCGGGAGGCCCGCCCCAGGTCGCCCAGCAGGGGATTGGTAAAGCTGTAATAATACGGATACACTTGCCAGGCCAGCACCGCCTGGCTGGCCAGGATCAACCCGGACAGGCACAGGAGCGCGGCGGTCCGGACGAACTGCCCGCTCCGAGCCGCAAGCTGGGGCTCAAGCCATGCCAGCAACCCGGCCCACCCCCAGCCGGCCAGCAGCAGCAGCGCCAGCCAGGCAGGCAGCAGGTAGCGGTCATATTGCTGGCTGGCCAGGCTGAGGGCCAGGATGTAGAAACCGGCATAAACCAGCAAGCAGCCTGCTGATAAGCGCGCACCCCGGGCTACCCGGCGCCCGATCAACCCGCGCCCGGCGGCCAGGATCAATCCACCCAGCATCACCGGTGTGGCGCGCCAGGCCAGCACCACCGGATAAAAATACCAGGTCGAGTGCCCGCCGGGATAGATCGCGCCGTTGAAAAAGATCGCGTTCTGATTGCCGTCAACAGCATAGACCAACGTCCCGGAGATCATTTTCTGCAGGCTGCCCAGTGGATCGACCCACATGGCCGGCCATAAAATCACGAAGGTCAGCCCGGCAATCCCGGCCCAAGCCAGCATGGTTTTCAGGCCCCGCCGCCAGCGGGTCGCAGCCGGCTTTCCCACGGCCGGGACAGCCATCCAGGACAGGCTCGCCAGTGCCAAAAAAGGCAGCAGGAAGCCGGCTGGCGATTTGCTCAGCACGGCCAGCCCGCCCGCCGCACCGGAGATCAACAGATCCAGCCGGCGCCCGCCATCCAGGCTGTAGGCCAAAAATGCCAGCAGCGCCAGCAGCATCATGCTTGAGCTCAAGCCGTCCGGCTGGAGCAGGTAGGTCAGCGCCAGGCTGAACGGGTCCAGGGCAATCAAACCCAGCCCCAGCGCCGCTGCCGGCCAGCCCAATAAACGGCCGGCATACCAGCCGGCCAGGGCCAGGATCAGGCCCAACGCCAGCACCACCAGGATCCGCCCGGCTGCCAGGACCAGCAGCGGCGAACGGCCCTGATCGGCGAACAGGTTTTCCAGGCTGCTCGGCCCGGGCAGCTGCTCACCGGCCAGGCGGGCATAGTCCGGAAAACGCCACAGATAACCCAGCGCCCCGGCCCAGGTGACCGTCACGCCCGGATGTTCGTGCTGGTAGGTCGCGGCCAGGTCGCCGCTGGCCAGCGCCTGGTAAAAATTACCCGAGCGGAGCAGCCAGCGAGCCTCGTCCGCCGTAACCGCCCGTGTGACGACCGGCAGGCGAATTGCGCAGAAGCAGGCCAGAAATAGTAGCACGGCGCCTGAGCGCCGGATGGCAGCCATGAAAAATTTCCTATTCAACACCCCGAAGAAGGATCATGCCAACCGGGACTTCCCTGGTGTCAGGGATTACGAAAAACTGGGCAAGGCGCGATCCCCCTTGCCTGAGAATTATTTATGGAGGTTATCGCTTCGATCGCATGCAAGGTTTGTTACACTTGTATCCTAACTTAAATACGGCCGTGATGTGATTAACGTTCATCAAAGTGGAAAATCGTCACAAATTCTTCATAAGTTTAAAGGAAAGCTGGTTTACGATGAAGTCCAATAGATGAAACCGGATGGCGGCCGCCATCCGGCTCCATAATTGGTACAATTCTTCCATTGCGGCGTTGTCTGGAGGGTTGCCCATCTATTGGGTCTTTGGGAAACTTTGAGTTACCACCACAGAAATGCCGAAAGACCCTATCTATTTTACTGGCAGGAGGTCAAACGATGGATCCTGAAAACCCGATCGTTAAGCTATGCGCAGACGGCATGCAGGCCGAATTCGAAGGCCGGCTGGAGCGCGCCCGGGCGCTGTTTGCCCAGGCCTGGCAGGAACATCGGGACGATTTCGAAGCCTGCATTGCCGCCCATTACCTGGCCCGCCACCAGGATGACCCCCAGGATGCCCTGTACTGGAACCAGCTTTCCCTGCAGCACGCCGAGGCGGTCACGGATGGCAGCGTGGCGGGCTTTTATCCTTCCCTGTATTTGAATATGGGTTATTCGCATGAAATATTGAACAACCTGGATGAAGCGGCCCGCTATTACACCCTGGCTGCGGCCCGCCTGGACAGCCTGCCGGAAGACGACTATGGAGAGGTAGTCCGGGACGCGGTAGCGCGCGGCCAGGCCCGGATTGCCGCAGGAACTACCCATGACTAAACCCCTGACGGTCATTGGCGCGCCGTCCAGCGCCGGAGCCTATGGCCCCGGACAGGAGCAGGCTCCCGATGCGCTGCGGGCGGCCGGATTATTGACCGAATTGCGCCGGCTGGGAGTGCAGGTCGAGGACGCCGGAGACGTGCCCGGGTTCCGCTGGCAGGCTGATCCCGCCCACCCCCGCGCCATGAACGTCGCGCCGGCCGCCAGGGTCGCCCGGGGAGTAGCACAGCAGGTCCAGGCAGCCCTGGACAATAACCAGCGGGTTCTGGTGCTGGGCGGCGACTGCACCATCGAGCTCGGAACCGTCGCCGGTGCGCTGGCCCACGGCGATAGCCTTGGACTGGTTTACATCGATCTGGACACCGACCTGAACACCCCCGCCAGCACCGCGGATGGCGCCCTCGATTGGATGGGCGTGGCCCACCTGCTGGCCCTGCCGGACTGCCGCCCGGAGCTGACCCGGCTGGGACCCCGGGCTCCCATGCTGCGCCCGGATCAGGTCCATTTTTTCGCCAATGACAACGTTAAACCCTTCGAGCGGGAGGTCATCGACCGCCACGGCATGGCTGAAACCCGCCTGGCCGCGGTGGCCGCCGATCCGGCCGAAGCCGCCCGGGCAGTCGTCCTGGGATGGGCGGCCAACTTCGAGCGCCTGCTGGTTCATCTGGATGCCGACGTGCTGGATTTTGCGGATTTCCCCCTGGCTGAGAATACCCGCCGCAACTGGGGCCTGCGCTTCGAGCAATTAATCCTGGCTTTGGGGCCCTTCCTGGCTGCCCCCAACTTTTCCGCCCTGACCATATCGGAGATCAATCCCGATCACGGGGCGGCAGATGGCTCCACTCTGAGAGATTTTGTCAAAGAATTGGCCCGGGTTCTGGTTAGCGCGGGCTGACCTTCACATTTTCGAAATACGGCAGCAGCAGCGTCAGGATCGCATCGACCCGCCCTAATACGGCCTGATCATAGTCCTCCAGGCCCAGCAGCTCGCGCAGCCGGCGATCATTCTCGATCTGCAGGCGCAATTCATTCAAACGACTCGCCTCGCTCTTGCGCTGCAGGCCCGCTACACCAGCCTGCAGGGTATTGCCAGCCCTGGCGACGACCCCAGTCATACAGCGGTCGCAGTAGGCTTTATCATCCAACCAGTTGAGGTGATCCTCGCAGGCCAGGCTGCCGCAGTTTTGGCAGGCGATCGATACGGGTTTGTCAGGTTTCTTATTTTCTTCCAGGCAGAGACTGCAGGTAGCAGCCATCGTGTTTACTCCTCTCATTCCATTTGCTGATCCAAACAGGGGCCAGGTCAATATCATCTGGCGCGCAAGCGCAGCTATTGCGACCTGGCGCTCGCAGTTTTCCCCCATGTTCTGTCTCTTATTATAGGAAATTTCAACTCGAATTGCAAATAAATTGGATCTGTGGGAGTTCCTACACAGCGTAGCGGCGCTCTTCTATCCCTAGAAAACTGTCGTTGCGAGGAGGGCGTACTTTGCCTCAACTGTGCACTTCACGGTCGGCTATCTATCTTATGATTGCGATCGGATGAGTTAGGAAGGTTGCTTGGACGTAAAGTTCACGGCAAGCCAAAGATCGGCTACTCATGACATAAATATCGATTGACCCTTCCCCTACCCACCCCCGGCGGACAAAGAAAGTCAAGCATGCGCACTTTGCATGCCCATCCGCGGCACCCCCGCCCTATGCCCCAATCGCAACGGGCGCCAGGGCGGGAGTGCCGCTAAGCCACGCTGGGATTGGGCCAGAAATGATCCTGGGCTTATTCGGCCGCGAGCCGGCAGACGTTTCTTCGATGCAGATGTGGTTTGCATGGGGAAATCCTTCCGACACTGAAGCGATGAAAGAATCCTGGATTTGCAAAGCATACCAGGTGTCGACGGTACAATCCACGCTCAAGGAGAAATGCATCGAAGAATCACCTGCCACCCATGGAGGTATGCAACTTGTAGAGCGTCTTCTTGGGCGGAATCACCGGGTTTAGCGGCGTCCCCTCCCTGGTCCCGGTGGCGTTGGGATGAGGGAGGGGACGCCGCTGCAGGCCGGATTGCGTTGTATGCAATCCGGCTGGGGGTGGGAGCAGTGAGCCGAGCTACAAGAACCATAAACTAGCTTGACGAGACGCTGCCCTCCACCCGGTTGTCGTGATCCCAGCGCTGAATGGCGGCCTGCAGCCAGGCGCTTCGTCCGGCGCGCGGTGCCAGCCGGCGCTCGTATTCAATCAGGCGTTCCACCACCGCCCGGTCGCCGCCTGTCTTGCGCAGGAGATCGTTGAACAGGGCCGCCTGGTTCAAAGCGTCGCCAAAAATATCTTCAGCCCGGTAGGGTTTGCCGCTCAGCCGGTGGAGCGCTTCCTTCAGCCGGGCAATCAGTCCCGGCCGGCGCGGCTGGACCGGGGGCTGCCGGGCGGCGCGGTCCGTCTCCGGCTCGTACAGATTGATCCCGCATTCCGGGCAGCGGCTCAATCCGGCGTAGATGATCGCTCCGCAGTTCCCACATTCGATCTCGTTTTCACCCGGTTCAGGGTCGATTTGAAATGGCATAGGACACCAACCAGATTCAGATAAGTGATTCTAACACGCTCTACCGGCGGATAAACGCCCTAACGGTGCCTGGGAAAGTCGCCCTAACGCCCCTGCCATTCATCCTTCAAAATGGCGAAGATCAGAGTATCCCAATAGCGGCCTTTGTAGAATTCCGCTTCCCGCAGCCGGCCTTCCAGGCGCATCCCCAGCCTGGTCAGGACCCGGGCCGATCCCAGGTTATCGGCCACGCAGCTGGCCCACACCCGGTGCAGCCTGAGCTCCCGCAGCCCGAACGCCAGGATCGCCCGGGCGGCCTCGGTGGCGTAGCCCTGGCCCCAGTGTTCCGGAGCGATTTCGTAGCCCATGTCGGCGGTCGAACCGCCGGTTTTTTCCAGGCGAATGCCGCAATTGCCGATCAGCTCAGCGCTGGCCTTCAGGGTCACTGCCAGTTGAAACCGGCTGCGCGGGTTGGAGGTCTGGTCGTCCACGAACATCTGGACGAAGCGCTGGACCTCTTCGGGTGAGCGCCCGGTCCAGGAGTAATAACGCAGGTAGCGCGGATCGCGTTGGTAATCCAGCACCGCCGGCCAATCATCCGGGCGAAACTCCCGTAAAACCAACCGCTCGGTGGTTATTTCCAATCAGGCCTCCAATTGCGAAAACAGTTCAGGTTGCATCCCCACGCCATTATACCTTTGCGGAGGATAAGCAAATATGGTTTACCCCGAATTTAATCTTTCCTGTTGTTATATTCAATCTCAGCCATGCACTTGATAATAAATAATCGGAAAACGGGCATGAAGTTCGGCGAATCGCCGAACTTCATGCCCGTTTTCCGATAAAATTCCCCATCCCGGCGGCGAAGCCGCCAGGGAGGGGGTTAGGGGGTGGGCAGTATGATGCTGGTACAGACCGAATTATTTAATTCGGGAGGTGTCATGTTTGCTACTTCATTTCAAACCTGCAAGGAATTTCGATATTTTTTATGGCCGGACGTAAAATATTCTTTAGAATAGATCAAAACAATTGTGCTGGCTAAGGAGGCCCCCTGTGGATAGTTCCCCGAAATATTGCGAATCCTGCGGTACACAGCTGCCTGAAGGCGTCAAGTTTTGCGTCCAGTGCGGCGCGCCGGTGCCGAAAGAGCAGCCGGAAATGCAAACCGCCCAGCCTCCAGAAACTCCCCCGATTCAGGCTTATGAACCCCCCGAGGACGAACCGCCGCTGACCGTGCCTGCGCCTCAGGCAGTGCCCGCGCCTCAAGCGGCACCACCGCCACAGACGGCCTACACCCCGCCGCCCCCGTCCTATCCGGCTTACACACCCCCGCCGAAGTCGAATAACCGACTGCCCTGCCTGATCATTGGCGGGGTGATCGTGCTCATCCTGATCTGCCTGGGCGTGCTGGTCGCCGGCCTGGTGGTGTATTATTTTCCGCTGAGATCCAGCACCAGCGCGGTGGCAACCGAGGTTGTGGTCGAGCAGTTCCCGACCGAATCGGCCCTGGACATGCCCACGACCAGCGCCAGTTCAATCTTCGATCCCTTCAACGACAACTCGCTCGGCTGGGAGATCGATTCCGCCAGCGATCTGACGACCAGCGTGGAAAACGGCGCTTACTCGGTCTATACCAGCGAGCCTTCGACCTACTTCTGGATTTACCCGCCGGTCGATTTCGACCCGGTCGTGATCGAGTACGACGCCTGGGTGGATCCTGCCACCAGCAGCCAGGATTTCGGCACCTACGGGGTCGTTTGCAATCTGCAGGACAGCCAGAACTTCACCTATGTTGAAATCGATCCCAACGATGGGACCTATTACTTCGCCAAATTCGTTGACGATGAAGAGATATCGATGAACGATCCCAACTGGACCGAATCCAGCCAATTTAAAATCGGCGCAGGCGCGGTTAACCATATCCTGGTCGAGTGTTATCCGGACAGCATTTCCCTGTCCATCAATGACAATTTCGAAGACATGGTCCAGATCGACCCGCCGTTCAACCCTGGCCGGTCGGGCCTGCTGGTCGGCACCTGGGACACCATCGATCCAAACGGCTACAAAGTGTTCTTCGATAATTTCCACGGGTACATCCCCCAGCAATGACCGGGCTAGCGACTTGCTCCACCTGATCGCCCTGCCGAATCGGTCGCTCCAGCCAATCACGCCGGGCGTCCAATCAAGGCGCCGGCTTCCACCAATCCTGGGAGGGATTTATGCACCAACCAGCTCAACGCTTCTGCTCCAACTGCGGCAGCGCTCTGCACGCCGGCGCCAGTTTCTGCGGGAACTGCGGCGCCCAGGTAATCTCCACCAGCGTCCCGGCCCCGCAGCCCGCCGGGCAGGCGGCCCCCGCCCCCGCCGCGCCCCAGGCCGCGGCGCAACCGCAGCCTGTCCCACAACCCAGCCCCTGCCCAGCCGGAGGAGCCGATCCTGGAGACCATCGCCAGCCTCAACCTGCGTAAGGGGTTGTTCGGACGGCAGACTTTCCTGCTGTTTGTCACCCCCCGGCGGCTGGTGTTGGCAGCCATCACCTCCGAGCAGTTGAAATGGGCCGCCGACCAGGCCAAGGAAAACGCCCGCCAGCAAGGCAAAGGCTTCCTCAAACAATGGGGGGCCGTGATCACCTCGATCAATTTCCTGGTCGATACCTACCGGGCCATGCCGGTCCAACAGATCCTCCAGCATCATCCCGAGAATTTTTCCATCGATCTGGGCCAGATCCAGCAGGTCAAAACCAAGGTCAACTGGGATACGGATGAACCCAATCACCCCGGATGAGGTCGAAATCCGCTACACCGGCGGCAAACTGAAATTCGAGCTGTCCGGCTGCAGCGCGAAAGACGTCAAAAACAAGCTCAAACCGCTGTTGGGCAATCGGGTCAAGTAAATCGAGCCTCGCAAAAAGAGGGAAGGCCGGCAAAAACCTGCCTTCCCTCTTTTTTTCGAAAGCTTAAAAATGAACCAGATTGCCCGGTTGCTTGTAGGTAAAGTGCGGCTTCAGGCCAATTTCCCAACGACCGGAGCAAACCCCATGCTGGATAGAATCAAATCGATCTACCACGAATACCCATCCAACTTCTGGGTATTGATCGGCTCGGCCTTCATCGACCGGCTGGGCGGCGCCCTGATCTTCCCGTTTCTGGCGCTGTATATCACCTTCAAATTCTCGGTCGGCATGGTCGAGGTGGGCAAAATCTTCGCCATTTTTTCGATTGCCAGCCTGGGCGGCAACCTGCTGAGCGGGGTGCTGACCGACCGGTTCGGGCGTAAGCTGATGCTGATCTTCGGGCTGGTGATGAGCGCCGGCAGCAGCCTGTTGATGGGCTTTGTCACCGAACTGCGTTGGTTTTACGCCCTGGCCTTCCTGGTCGGCTTGCTGGCGGAAACCGGCGGGCCGGCCCGCCAGGCCATGCTGGCCGACATTCTGCCGGAGAAACAGCGCTCGGAAGGGTTTGGCGTCCTGCGGGTGGTCATCAACCTGGCCGTCACAATCGGCCCTGCCATCGGGGGACTGCTGGCCAGTTATTCGTACCTGTACCTGTTCATCATCGATGCCATCACCAGCCTGATTACCGCTGTGATCGTCTTCGCACGCCTGCCCGAGACCCGCCCGGAACCCTCCGAGGCCGAGGGCGAGCAAAGTTTGCTGGCAGGCATCAGCGGCTATTTCCTGGTCCTGAAAGACCGTCTGTACATGGCCTTTATCTTCATCTCTATCCTGGGTGTGGTCGTCTATATGCAGATGAATTCGACCCTGTCCGTTTACCTCCGGGATATCCACCAGGTGCCGCCTCAGGGCTACGGCTACCTGCTTAGCCTGAACGCTGCCATGGTCGTCCTGTTCCAGTTCTGGATCACCCGCCGGATCTCCAAACGCCCGCCCATGCTGATGATGGCCCTGGGGACCCTGTTCTACGCCATCGGCTTCGCCATGTACGGGTTTGTCGCCAGTTATGCGCTGTTTATCCTGGCGATGGTCATTATCACGATCGGCGAGATGATCTCCAGTCCGGTCGCCCAGGCCCTGGCAGCCGGGTTCGCCCCCGAGGATATGCGCGGCCGCTACCTGGCGGTCTTTGGACTGGCCTGGCTGGTCCCCTCCGCCGTCGGTCCGTTAGGCGCCGGCCTGATCATGGAGAATATCGGTCCAAACTGGGTCTGGTACCTGTGCGGCCTGCTGGCTTCGGCCTCGGTCGCCGGCTACCTGCTGCTGTACAACCTCGATCGCCAGCGCATTTCCGTCCAACCCGAACCGGCCGCGCCCGCTTTACCCGCCGATAGTTCCAGCGATTAATCTGGAAGTTACCCAAACCTGGGACCCTCCCACAGAATTTCCTGGAGAGCCTCCTTTTTGCCTGTTGCATTTCATCACTTTTTTTTGTACAATCGATGGTATAGGCCTACCAACTGAATAGCAATCGAGCGCATCGAGAAAGGAGTCCGGTCAATGAATTCCAGCAAATGGGTCAGAGTATTTCTGGCGCTTATCATCGCATTCACCGCCGTGTCCAGCCAGGTGATGATTGCGGATGCCGCCGGTCGGGTCAAGCTCAAGGATGTTTTCTATGGAAAAACCTATGACGTGGCGCTTGGACAGGGCGGGGTCTACATCCCCAGCTCCGGAATGACGGCCGAACTTCGTTTAAGGAAGATCACCCCCCATCACCAGTTGGTATTCACCAATTACCCCGACTTCACCTCCAAATGGTGGGAAGTCCAGTTTTATAAGGGCGACGAGCGCGTCCGCGAGCTGTACACCAGCCTGACCTACGTGTACTTCAAACTGACCCGCAAGGAATACCGGGCCTGGACGGAAGGTAAGCTGACGGTCTACCATTACAGCGAAGCCCAGCGCGACTTTGTGGAATGCACGACTATTGTCATGGCCCGCAAGGCAGGTAAGAACCGCCTGGGCTGCATTGCTTATTTGCCCGGCATTTACGCCCTGGGTGCTAAGTAGCGCCTGGACGATCTGGTAAAAGATTTTGCTGGCAAGCCGCACCCGGCCGGGTAAACCGCGCCGGATGATTATTCTGTCGAAAAACAGTCTTGATAGCTGGCGGGTAAGACTGCAGTAAACCGTGATTGGCTCTCCCACCCCGGCGGGAGTTACGACAAAATGTAGGGCTCGCAGGGGCAAATTGCCCCTGCGAGCCCTACATTTTGTCTAATCTGTCTACGTCCCACCGGCCAGCAAGACTTTTTTTTCGACAATCCTCCTCAACGGGTTGTATAATTAGGGGGTCAGCCTAAAAGATAACGCAACTGCCTGTGGAGGTAAATCATGACAGACCCGATCACGCCAGTGGATTTTCTTACTATCGTTCAAACCGGTACGCTCGCCCAGGTGGAGGACATTCTGGCACAGCAGCCCGAACTGGCAGCCATACAGACCGAATCCGGTCTCTCGGTCCTGATGGAGGCGATCTACGCCGGGAAAATGGAGCTGGCCCGCCTGCTTGCCAGCAAGCGCGCCGATCTGACCATCTTCGAGGCCGCCGCCCTGGGCGACCTGGACCGGGTGGAAGCCCTGCTGGCGGAGGATGTTTCCCTGGTGAACGCCTATGCCGCCGATGGCTTCCAGCCGCTTGGGCTGGCGGTATTTTTCGGCCATTCCCAGGTAGCCGCCTACCTGGTTGCCTTCGGAGCCCAGGTCAACACCCCCTCCCAAAACGCCCAAAAAGTGTACCCGTTGAACTCGGCTGCGGCCGCCAGCAATCTGATCGCGGCCCGCTTGCTGCTGGCCCACGGCGCCAGGGTGGACGCCCGCCAGGCCGGGGATTTCACCCCGCTGCACAATGCCGCCCAAAACGGGCACTACGAGCTGGCCAGGCTGCTGCTCGATCGCGGCGCCGATCCCCGGGCCCTGGCCGCCAACGGCAAAACCCCCGCCGATTATGCCCGGGAAGGCGGGCACATGCGAATTCTGGAGCTGCTGCAGGGCTGATTGGCAAACATCGTTTATCGAAAAACGGGTGAGATCGCCGGCGTTTGCCGGCGATCTCACCTGTTTTCCGAATGAATCATATTTGCCTTTTACTTACGGATCAATGGGATGTAAATAAATTTCATCAATAAAAGAGACAGGATCATCGTACGGGAGCACTCAAATTGTGTAGATTGTCTACAATATTGGCATACTCCCGTCATATCCAATCTACCTCAAAAATAGGACAATTGGGGTATTGCGATTTGCAAAAAATTGTATAAAATAAGTATGCAGATTCAATTCATCTTTTGATTGTACAATTTGAAACGAAAAGGCTAACTTGCCGCGAGGCAAGGTCGCAAAGCTATGGGTCTGTCCACCGGACAGACAGCCAGGCTGCCGAAGGGATCGAAACCCAGGCAGTCTTTTTTTATTCCTGAAGAAGTCCATGCTGCGCTCTGGCTTTAAGTCAGCGTGGACAAGGCAACGCCAGCACTTTGGAAGTTCAACATGAAGGGAAAATGCGCCATGACAAATCTGAAACAACTCAACCAACTCACACAAAGCATGTCAAAGCTCATCGGGATCGCCATCTTGCTGGCTATGCTGCTCCTGCCCGCTTCAACTGCGCTGGCCGGCGATCGGCAAGCTCCTGACATCTACGGATCAATCAAAGTGGTCAAATTCGAGGACCTGAACGGCGATGGGGTTTGGCAGTCAACCGTAGAACCAGTGATCCCGAACTGGCCCTTTACCCTGTCACAACTGGTGAATAGCCAGTGGGTGGTCGTCGCCTCCGGCGTGACCGATTTATCCGGGCACCTGTACTTCTATAATCTGCTTCCCGGCACCTATCAGGCCACTGAGGGCAGCAACATCGAATACCACAACACCACCCCGGTCAGCCAGCAAACCGACCTGGTCGCCGGACAACAGGTGATCCTGTATTTCGGCAACCGGCTGCGCGACGTCGACTTCGGCGATCTGCCCGACAATTACAACATGACCAGCCGGGCTCAGAACGGGGCCCGCCACCAGCCCGGAGCCATTTTCCTGGGCGCGCTGACTGACACCGAACTCGATGGTGTGCCCTCCCCATATGCCAACAGCGATGACCTCACCAATCTGGCCGATGAAGACGGCATCGTCCCGGTTGCCAACCCGCCCAATTACTGGACTCAGGGCCAGGGCGCCGTCCAGGTGACCGTCACCGGCGGGGTCGGCTGCCTGTTCGGATGGGTGGATGCCTGGGATTCAAACGCCAACGCCCCCGGCACCGACGGTGATTTCACCGACAGCGGCGCGGGCTGGTCGGAAGCGATCATCGTCAACCTGCCGGTCAATCCGGGCACTCAGATCGTGAACTTCGCCTTGCCAGTCGGCGCCGCCAAGTACCCGGTCTGGGCTCGCTTCCGCCTGGTCGGCTCGTTCGACGGGGACTGCTCCTTCTATGACGCTAACCCGATCACGACCCACGGTTTTGCCGAAAGCGGCGAGGTCGAGGATTACTATTTCAGCTTCACCCCGACCGCGGTCAGCCTGCAAAGCTTCACAGCCGAGGCTTCCGGCGCCAATCGCAATCTGATCAGCCTGGTGGTGGTCATCATTCTGGCCGCTGGCCTGGTTATGGGAACCCGGCTTATATTGATCCGCCGCCCACGTGGCAGCCAATCCTAGCGATTTTCGAGCCGCCCGCCTGCCGCGGCAGGCGGGCGGCCACTCCTAAATTTAGAAGCTGACCGGCAGCGTCTATCTGAACCTGCCAGTTCGCTCGCAGGCGTGTCCCGGGAGTCCCGGGCCGTCTGTAAGAATCTGCAAGGGGGATACATGGTCGAACCAGCCTGAAGCAACCTGTGGCGGGCTGGTTCACCCATTTAATCGAAAGCCATTGGATCAAGGTTCTTCTGGGCAGGTGGGAATTACGGGAATGAAACCCCCAAACCTGTGAAATCTCAGCGAGTTTCCAAAAGACCGCTCTGCTGCGCCTTGTGCAACTCAACAATCCGGAGTAAAATAGCCCGAATTCTAAGGCACCTGACTTATAGTTGCCTGTCGATCTTCAACCTCCATGGCTTTCATTGCGTCCAAATAATTTAACATGAATGCGGGATAAAAACCCCTACCCTTCTATCATCGGATTTAAGTTATCCCGAACTCAAGTTTATTTAGGATTTGGTATTGGGTCTGGGAGGCTTCACCGCTCAAACCCAATACCAAACATCTACCTTGTGACGGTCCTGGAGAACCCCCGAGAGGACAATCGATATGGATACAAAGGCTGGTATCGTGGAGCGTTTGCAGCAGGGCATCGTGCTGGGCGCCGAAGGTTACGTTTTCGAGCTGGAGCGGCGCGGCTATATCAAAGCCGGGCCGTTTGTGCCCGAGGTGGTGCTGGATTACCCCGAGGCGGTCCGCGAGCTGCATCGCGAGTTTTTGCGAGCCGGGGCTGAGGTGATGGTCGCTCTGACCTACTATGGCGACCGCCAAAAGCTCAAGACCATCGGGCGTGAGAACGACCTCGAAGCCCTGAATCGCCAGGCGCTGGCGATCGCCAGTGAGGTCGCAGCCGAAGGAAATGCCCTGTTGGCCGGCAACATCGCTAACACCTGGGTGTACGATCCCAACGACCACGAACGCACCGCCGACCTGGTCCGGGCGATCTACACCGAGCAGGTCGGCTGGGCAGTCGAAGCCGGGGCGGATTTTATCATCGCTGAGACGCTGGGCTATCTCGGCGAGGGCCTGCTGGCCCTGGAGGTGATCAAGCAGTTCGGCCTGCCCGCCATGATCACCTTCGGCTCGGTCGAAGATCGCCTGCGGGACGGCTATAGCTATGCCGAAGCCTGCCGGATCCTCGAGCAGGCAGGGGCCGAGATCGTCGGCCTGAACTGCTCGCGCGGCCCGCTCACCATGCTGCCATTGCTGAAAGAGATCCGCCAGGCCGTCAGCGGTTTCGTGGCGGCCCAACCGGTGCCCTACCGCACCACCCCCGAACAACCCGCTTTCCAGGCCCTGAAAGAGCACGGGCACGAGCGCGCTTTCCCGATCGCCCTGGAACCATTCTTGCACACCCGGTTTGAAATGGCCGATTTCGCCCGGGAGGCTGCAGCTTCAGGCGTCAATTACCTCGGCATCTGCTGCGGCGGAGCCCCGCATCACGTGCGCGCCATGGCGGAGGCCATTAACCGCCAGCCTCCGGCCAGCCGCTATTCGCCCGATCTGTCCCTGCATCCCATGATCGGCGCCAGGGTGGACGAAAAAGACCAGCAGTTTTTATCCTATTGGAAAGATTGAACCATACTCCCCGGACAGGATGGAGGCTGAATCATGCCAACCAAACGCAGCTATGAGGCGATCGTGCTCGGCCTGGGCGGGCTGGGCAGCGCCAGTCTTTACTGGTTATCCCGCCGGCTCGGGGGCGAAGCCCTCGGCATCGAGCAGTTCAGCCTTGGGCATCCTTACGGCGGCTCCCAGGACTATTCCCGCATCATCCGCCTGGCTTACGACGACCCCGCCTACGCGGCCCTGGCGCCCCATACCTTTGTCGCCTGGCGCGAAGTCGAAGCCGAATCAGGGATCCAGCTGGTTTACCAGACCGGCAGCCTGATCCTGGGGCCGGACCCCGACCTGGAACACTCCCTGGTGGATCACTACGCCCAGGCCATGACCCGCTCCGGGATTCCCTTCCAGGCTATGGATGCGAACGAAACCATGCAGCGCTTCCCACAGTTCAAGCTGCGGCCCGGCGATCGGGCCCTGTACCAGTCCTTCGCCGGGCTGGTCGACCCCGGCAAGGCCAATGCGGTCCACATTGCCCTGGCGCGCGGCCGGGGCGCAGCCGTGCTGGAGAACACCCGGATCGAAGCGGTCCACCCGATCAAGGATGGCGTCTCGCTCGAAACCTCCCAGGGATCGTACACCTGCCGGCGGCTGGTGGTGACTTCCGGGGCCTGGAGCAACCAGGTGCTGGCCGGGACCGGCCTCAACCTGCCCCTGACCGTCACCGAGGAGCAGGTCACCTATTTCGCCACCCCCAACCTGCGCCAGTTCACCCCCGACCGTTTTCCGGTCTGGATCTGGGAGGGCGAGCAGAATTTTTACGGATTCCCGATCTATGGGGAAGTCGCCACCAAGGCGGGCGAGCACATCGGCGGGGACGCGGTCACACCGGAGACCCGCAAGCTGCAGCCCAACCCGCGTCCGTACAACAACCTGGTCCGCTTCCTGGAAGAGCGCATCCCGGGCTCACTGGGGCCGGTGCTGTATACCAAGCCCTGCCTGTACACCTTGCCGCCCGATAAAGGTTTCATCATCGACACCCTGCCCGAACTGCCCCAGATCGCAGTGGCAATCGGCGCCGGCCACTCATTTAAATTTGCCAGCCTGATCGGGAGCATTCTCAGCCAGCTGGCCCTGGACGGCGAGAGCGTCTTCCCAATCGAGGCCATGCGGATTGACCGCCCGGCGATCACCGATCCCAATTTCCCCAACCAGGTGCTGGCCGATCTCGCCAAACACATTTAAAACCTATCCGAAAATTGTTATTGTGGTTGTTGATGCGTGCTGGCGCACGCATCAACAACCACATAGCTTTTCGAATTTTCGGATAGATACTTAGCATTTTCCAGCGATAAGGCCCAGTAAACTGCTTATCGAAAAACAGGCATGCGGTGGGCAAACACCCACCACATGCCTGTTTATCGAACAATCAATCCGGCCCGCCCGGTAAAGCCGCCGGTTTGGAAAGATCGAGCGCCGGGCCTCCGATCCGGGCGGCCGCCACGGAGCCGGCGAAGTTGGCGAAATCCAACCCGGTCGGTTCCTGGAACACCCGCAGGTCGAAGTTGGAGGCCGCCGCCAGCAGGTGATCGAAGATCTCGGCCTGGATCAGCTCGTACTGCTCCCATTGGGTGGTCTTGGTGAAAATATACAGCTCGATCGGCAGGCCGTTCGGCTTGGGCGACAGCGCCCGCACCAGGAAAGGCAGCCCCTGGGTGTGGATATCCGGCCGGCTGTGCAAATACCGGGCGATATATTCCCGGAAAACCTCGATATTGGTGATTTGCGGCCCGTCCAGGGGCGAATTATAGCGCTCGGCGTGGGCCTGCCGGTAGGCTTCGATGCCGGCGATGCGCTCGTCCAGGTAGCCCTGGATCAGGTCGATCCGGCGCAGCCTGTCCAGCATCTCCGGCGAGCAGAACTTGATGCTGACCATGTCCACCAGCAGCGAGCGCTGGATGCGCCGCCCGCCGCTCTCCTTCATGCCGCGCCAGTTGCGATAGGCCACTTCCACGATCCGGTAGGTCGGGATGACGGTGTACGTCATGTCGAAATTGCGGATCTTGATGGTGTGCAGGCTGATATTGACCACGTCTCCGTCCGCCTCGTAGCTGGGCACTTCGATCCAATCCCCCTCTTTGATCAGGTCGTTGGCCACGATCTGGATGCTGGCCACCAGCGACAGCAGGGTGTTCTGGAAGATCAGCAGCAGCACCGCCGTCAGAGCCCCCAGCCCGGTCAGCAGCACGACCGGCGATTCGTCCGTGATGAGCGAGATGCTCAGGATGCCCGTCACCAGGATCACCAGGATCTTGGCGATATCCAGGTAGCCCTGGATGCTCACCCCGGTGTAGCTCTTGCTGCTCTCGTAAATCTCATTTAAAGCGTTCATCAGTGAGTTGAGCGTAAAAGCCGAAACCCACAGGATGAAGAACAGCGAGACTTTTTCGATCACCGGCTGGTACTGCGGCAGCAGGTAGGCCAGCGAATAATAGACCACCAGCGGCGCCAGCCAGGCCACCCGGAATGGTTTGAGATGCTTGACAAAGATGTCGTCCATCTTGGAAGTGGTCCGGCCAGCCATGTAGATCAGGCCGCGCGCCACCACGCCCCGGGCCAGCAGGAACAGCAGCACGCCCAGGATGAGGATCCCGCTCAACGCCAGGATCGGGTTTTGGTCCACCCAAATTTGAAATTCCGCCATATCGTTTCGCCCTCCCTGATAGATCCCAGACCGGTTATCGCCCCTTGCATTGACCTGCACGAGCACCTTTTATCCGTCATATTTTACCTTATTGGTATCCTTTTTACAATCAGTCGAAAAACGGGCGTGATGAAAGGCGAACGCCTTTCATCACGCCCGTTTTTCGACAGAACTCCCCTTCCAGCGCCGCAGGCGCAAGGGAGGGGTTGGGGGTGGGCCATAGATCGTCGATTTCAGGCCAAAGGATTAAATCGGGATGTGTCATGTTTCGCCCAGAATGCATTAATCTGCTAAAATCTACCTATGAACCGCCCCGAGATCCTCCTGGTCGACGACGAGCCGGATATCACAACCAACCTGGCCGCCTTCTTATCGCGTTCCGGATTCGACACCCGCACCGCCGCCAACGGCGAGCAGGCTTTACAGGCGATCGAACGGCAAGCCCCGGACCTGGTCGTCATGGACGTGTTAATGCCGCGCCTGGACGGGCGCGAAGCCCTGCGGCGGCTGCGGCAGTCCGGCAACTGGCTTCCGGTCATCCTGCTCACCCAGGTCGGCGAAGCCTTCGAGCGGGCCATGGCGCTGGAGGAAGGCGCCGACGATTACCTCAATAAGCCCTTCGACCCGCACGAATTGGTGGCCCGCATCCGGGCTGTGCTGCGGCGGGCCCGACCCGGCCAGCGGCCCCTGAACGCCTCGCTGGTGCTGGCCAGCGGCCCGCTGCGCTTCGATCGCCGCTCCCGGAGGGTTTTTCGCGGCGAGGACGAGCTCAACCTGACGCCCAAGGCCGTCCTGCTGCTGGAATACCTGATGACCCACCCGGACGAGCTGCTCGAGCGCGAGCGCCTGCTGGACGTGGTCTGGGGCTGGGACTACCCGGTCGGTACCCGGGCGGTCGACACCCGGGTGGCCGAACTGCGGCGGGTCCTGGGGGATAATTCCAGCGACCCGGATTACATTGAAACCGTGCCGGGGTTGGGTTACCGCTTCGTGGCTAAAGTGGAGGGGCTGGAGTGAATTTGCGCCGGCCTCATTTCAGACAATTTCGCTGGCTGCTGGTTTTCCTGCCGGCCTTGCTCGGCATCGGTTACGACCTGGCTGCGGCCACTCTCGGCTGGTATAACCCCCTGATCTACATGAAATCCCAATTGAGCGTCCTGCTGATCTTCCTGGGCGTCCTGGTTTCGATCCTGCTGGCGGCCCGGCTGGCCTTGCTGGCCTGGGCCGACCAGGTTCAGGGGCAGGCCCTGGCCCAGGCGGCCGAAGAGCGCCGCCGCTTCATCCGCCGCCTGGATCACGAGCTAAAAAATCCGCTCACCGCCATCCGGGCCGGGATCGCCAACCTGAGCGAGGCGCCCGAAGGCGGGCAACGGGCGGCCATCGAGAGCGTCGACGCCCAGGCCCAGCGCCTCAGCCGGCTGGCGGCCGACCTGCGCAAGCTGGCCGACCTGGAGCGCCGTCCGCTGGAACGCTCCCGGGTGAACCTGGGCGAGTTATTGGAAGAGACTTACCAGTTGGCCCTGGACATGCCCGGGGCGGATGACCTGCGAATCAGCCTGAGCATCCCCCGGGCGCCCTGGCCCTTGCCTGAAATTTCCGGCGACCAGGATCTGCTCTTCCTGGCGGTCCACAATCTACTCGATAACGCCATCAAGTACACCCAGCCGGGCAACACCATCGAGGTGCGCGGCTTTGAAGACGGCGCCTCGGTCGTGATCGAGGTGGCCGACACTGGCCCGGGCATCCCGGAAGACGAAGCCCCCAACGTCTGGGAGGAGCTCTACCGCGGCAAAGGGGCGCGCGGCATTCCGGGCAGCGGCCTCGGGCTGGCCCTGGTGCGTTCGATTGCCGAAAAACATGGGGGCCAGATCAGCCTGCGCAGCCGGGTCGGTGAGGGCACGGTATTTTCGCTGCGCCTGCCGGTATAATTCCAGGCGACCCCACCGGCCCTGTTACCAAACCGTAACACCTCCCCGCAAAATCGCAACTCCCTTGCCAACAGCTTAACACAGCGGCGATGTATCCTTAACGTAAGTTCATCGATTAAAAAAGGATTGTGCTGTTTGTTTTTCGACAATGCCACCTTAATAAAAAAGATACCCAAATTTTGATGTGTGTGGCGGGCAGCCGCCCGCCACACACATCAAAATTTGGGAGATTTCTTCGAATGTGACATTGTCGAGGTAATTACAAAATATATTCGTTGGAGGTACCGCGATGTTAACCATGTTAAAAACCCGCAGTTTTCGAACCACTCTGGTCCTGGCTGCGCTGGCGTTGATCGCCGCGCTGCTGGCAGCCTGCGGTTCGTTTGAAGTCGGCATTGAGCTGACCCCGACCCCGGAGCCTACTTCAGCTCCCCAACCTGCGATCTATACGAATTCCGACTATGGCTTCCGGTTCGAATATCCCGCCAGCTGGGAGCTGGAAGAGCTCCCTAACCAGGTCAGTCTGAGAAATAATTACAACAGATTGGTAATTAACTTTTGGAAACGCGATCAGCCGGCCAACCCGGCCGTGGTCAGCTACAACATGCCGGCCGGCAACCTGATCTACCGGGGCAAGCTCGCTTTCATCGACCAGGTCATCCCGCTTTACGTTCTGGTCTATGAGAGTAAAGACAAGGCGGTCTATTATGGGGACAGCCCGGTCGAGGCCGGCGGGCTGAACTTCTTGCTGCGGTTGGAAGATAATGCCAGCATCCCCTATGAAGAGGTCGAGCTGTCACAGGCGGCTCAAGAACAGGCGGTCAGCATCCTCGAATCCGTCCAGCTGACCGGCCAGCCGGTCGCAACGGGCCAGCCCGGCGGTTCGCAGGATACCCCCCAACCCAGCCCCGTAGCCGGCCAACCGGGCAGTCTGGGCGGCCAGGTCTGCTACCCCAGCGAACGCATCCCGCCCATGACGGCTTTCTTCCAGAATCTGGATACCGGCGAGCTGGTCAGCATGGCTATCGACGAGAATCAGACCAGTTACGAGATTGGCCTGGGGGCCGGCGAGTACCAGGTGTACGCCTACCTGGATGATAGCCCCATGATGGGCGGCGGGTACACCCAGGCCGTGATCTGCGGCCTGACTGCCGACTGCAGCGATCACAGCCTGCTGCCGGTGCCGGTTCGGGCCGGCCAGGCCACCCGCGGCATCGACCTGTGCGACTGGTACGACGCCAGCAGCCTGCCGGCCAACCCCAACGCCACCGAGCCGGCCGATCCGGCCGCCGCCGGGCTGGTCTACTACCACCCCGCCAAAGGCCTGTGGCAGGTGGAAACCGATGGACTGGCCCACTGGCTGTTCCCGTATCCGGACGTGGAGGCCATTTCACCCGATGGCCAGCAGGCTTTAGTGGTGCGCAATGACGATATCTGGCTGGCCGACCGGCATTTCGGCACCCTGAAGAACCTGACCAACACGCCCGACCGGCTCGAGATGACGCCTCAATTCTGGCCGGCCAACCCGGGCGTGATCGTATTCGGCTCGATCGGGGTGGATGAAGAACGCGGCCTGTCCAACGGGCGCCTGACCCGCATGAACCTGGACGGCAGCGGTTACCAGGTGCTGGAGCCGGACGCCAATTCAATCGGTCCGGCCTCCCTGTCACCCGACGGCCAGACCATCGCCTATGAAACGGCCGACCAGGCCTGGCTCTACCGGGATGATACCGGCAAAACGCTCTTCGATGTCTCCGCCTACGGCCTGACCGGGGTCAAGCGGGTCATCAGCCCGTCCTGGTCGCCCGACGGAAGTAAGATCGCCTGGTGGATCGGCGGCCAACTGAACGGCGCGGCCGAATACAGCCTGGCCCTGGCAGTGTTCGACCTGGACAATGGCGGCGTCAGCCTGCTGCACCCCTACACCCCGATCGGCGGCGACGGCTGGCCGGTCAGCCCGGCCTGGGACTCATCCGGCCAGTGGCTGGTAACCCTGACCATCAGTGAGGCAGGCACCAAGGGCAACCTTTGGGCTCTCAAAGCGGATGGCGGGGATGAGGTCAACCTGGGCAACGGCGCCTACCCGGTCTGGGACCCGCAGGGCAACGGCTTGATCTACGTCGAATGGGGCGGCGGCTCGTTCGAAGACTCGACCGACAAACTGACCCACAGCGACAACTGGACCCTGACCGACCTGCAGATGCAGCCCGGCAGCATGCCCTTCGCCTGGCTAACGCCTTAAGTAGCGATAAAAAAGGTGCGTGGTGAGCGACGGCCCATCACGCACCTTTTTTCGGTTTAATGACGATCAAGACGTTTATTTTGCCAGTCGGATTTGAGCCTCCTGCCCCAGGAAACGACCCAGGTCAGCGGCTTCCTTTTCCAGAGCGGGCAGCACACCATCCGGCAGCGGTTCGAAGGGGTCCACCTCCACCCGCAGGCCGCGCTTCAGAGACTGGGTTTTCCAGGTGCCGGCCAGGCGCCCGTCCACCAGCAGCGTTGCCCGCAGCATCCCGCCGCCGGGATGCACCCGGCGGGCGTAAGCCGGGTCCACCAGCCAATCCCGGCTGGCGTAGCCCAACAGCAGGGCATCGAAACGGGGTAGCAGCCGGACGACCGGTTCAGGCTGAAAGCCAGCCCATTCATCCAGCCCATCGAGCTGGTCCTGGAACAAAGCCAGCGTTTTGCCACCGGTTTCGATTGCGACGGTCTCCCCAGCCAACTGCTCCCAACCCAATCGAACGTCGGCGGCTTTCAATTTGACCCAACTGGCAAAATCCTCAAGCGTGGCCGGGCCGTAGGCCGCCAGGTAGCGGCGGGCCAGCCGGCCAAGCGCCTGCTCGCGCGGCAGTGGGTTCAGCTCGCCAATCCAGCGCTCGGACAGCGTGTAAGTCTCGTCGCGCCCGCGCCTGGGTCCCTGGCACAGCCAGCCTTCCAGAGCTGCCCGGGCGATCAGGTGGATCGGCGCCTGGCCTTCGGCGGGCAAGCCAGCCTGGTCGAGGCGTTGGATGATTTCTGCCCGGGTAAGTTCTTGTTCCCCGGCTAAGGCCGCCCGCAGCAGATCAAGCCCGCGGGCAGCCGTGGCTTCGTCCCAACCCAGTTCGCCCATCCTGCGCCGGTCGCCGGCGATGAAGGTCGGCCCCAGCAAGGGCAGCAGCCAGGCCGCGTCGGCTGCGCTGTGCAGGTGCAGGGTGCCGCGCAGCGTCCAGGCGACTGCCAGCCGCCCCGGTTCCTGGAGCGCGGCCTGGAGGCCGGCTTCGGTCAGACCCTGGCTGCGCACCCGGACCCCAAGCAGGGCCGAGGGCAGGTCCTGGGCCTGCAGGCCGGTTACGGCCTCCAGGACAGATTCGGGAGTCGCTTTGATCACTTCGGACGGTAAGATCAGCCGCTGGGCCCGCATCCGCAGCCAGCGCAACTGGTCCAGGGTGAGTTTCATCCCTTGATCTCAGTTCTGCTTGAAAAAGGTCTGCAGGCTTTTGAAACAGGTCAGGCTGAGCTTGTGGCCGACATCGTCCTCGCAGTAGTTCACCTGGGCGCCGGCTTTCTCCAGCATGCCGACCGCCGCCCGGGCTTTGGCCACCGGGACGGTCTCATCCTGGCTGCCGTGGGCCACGAACACCGGCTTGCCCTCCAGGGGCCGCGCCGCCAGCAGCGGCGAGACGCCCTCCGGCATGAACCCCGACAGGCAGGCGAGCGACCGCATCCAATCCGGGTGCAGCAGGGCCGCCGCCAGGCTGAGTGCCGCCCCCTGGCTGAAACCCACCAGCCGCAGGTCCGCCAGATCCGCAGTGGGAAAATTGCGCTCCACCAGCAACTCGCGCAGCGCTGCCACCGCCGGGCGGAAATCATCCAGGGTTGGCCAGCCGTGTTCCCGATGGGGCTGCCAGCCATAGCCCCCTTGCGGCGCCGGGTGGAGAGCGCGTGGGGCGATCAGCATGGCATCTTCCGGCAGGCGTTGGGCGAAGATCCACATCGAGTGCTCGTCGCCGGTCCAGCCGTGCAGCATCAGCAGGGCCGGATGCGGGCCTGGCCCGGGCGGGATTCGCACCCGGATAATCCATTCCCCCAGGGTTCGGACAGTCTGGTCATCAGCCATGCCACCTCCTACTGGTTGTCTTGGCAATAGGTCGGATTTTCATGCGTGCGGGTGGGCTACGCCCATGATCGCTCCTTGGTATTTCCGGGATGGTATCCCACAGAGTTTCCCAAAAGAACACTCTTAAGCAACTGGCCCTTTTCGGAGGCGTCATTCGATGGGGCAAAGAACGCCCCATCTCTCTCCACTCAGGATGCCTGCTTTCAATATGTCATGAGTAGCCGATCTTTGGCGAACCCATCTATTCGCGACGAAAATCTTATATATCATCATCCTTGTAATGCTTGCGTAAATTGCTGCGCTTCGCTCGCAATGACAGTTCATCGGTAGAGAAGGACGCGGCGGCGCGGTGGAGTTACTCCTAACGATCGGGATCGGCCCGGCGGGCGATCCATTCGATCACCAACAAACCCGCCCAGATCAGCACCAGGGGGGCGAGTCCCAGCAGCAAACAGGTCAGGCCCAGCATGGCCGCTTCACGGCCATAAAACTGGTAAATCAACCCGATCCCGACCGTCAGCAGGATCAGGATACCCCCGGCGAACAGCCGGATATTCGTCTGGCGGGCGTATTTGCGCAAATCGCGGCTCATACGCCTATTATACAGGCTCAATTGTCATTTCGTCTTATTTCGGGTTTTCCGGAAAACTCTATGGGAGGGTCCCTGACAGCGTAAACCCCTAACGGCATGGGCGATCCTCCCGGGCCCGCATGATACAATAGCTATCTATCCGCGGAAATTGGATCGAACCCCGATGCTGCCAAAGGTGTCTATCAGGATGAGCGAGCACTGGAAAACAAAATTCGAGGCAGAACTCAAACAGGCCGAAGCGGCCCGGGAAGCCGGTAACGAGGGCATGGCCCGGGTATGCGCCCGGCGGGCAGCCGGCCACGTGTTAACCGAATACTATACCCGCCGCGATCTGCCTTTCGTGGGCCCCAGCGCTTACGACCATCTTAAAACGTTGGAAGAACTACCGGACGTGCCTGAACGGGTACGCCAGGTGGCCCGCCACTTCCTGGTGCGGATCACCCCCGAGCACACCTTGCCGGTCGAGGCCGACCTGATCGCCGAAGCTCGCTGGCTGGCTGAGAATTCTTTTAGGTTCTCCGGTCCAATCTATAGATCCAGGAGATACGATGGAGACTCCCTACACTTTTTTCAACGACCTGGCCGCCGAAATGGCCAGCGTCCCAACCGACAGCATCGTCAGCCGGACGATCTATAAAGACGAACGCCTGAACGTGGTCCTGTTCGGCTTCGCCCCCGGGCAGGAGCTCTCCGAACACACGGCCTCGGTCCCGGCCACGATCCACATCCTGCACGGTGAGTGCACCCTGACGCTGGGATCCGACCAGATGGAAGCCTCGGCCGGTTCCTGGGCCCGCATGCCAGCCAGCCTGCCGCATTCCTTGTTGGCCAAAACCCCGGTGGTGATGCTGCTGATGATGTTGAAACATAAATGGATCCATGCAGACCTCTTAACCATCCTATCCGGCGGTGAATACGGCCAGCGCCACCTGGAAAACATTCGCCGACACGCTCCATCCGGCTGGCAGATCGAATCCTGGCGCGCTCCGGCCGCATTTCCACTGGTAATCGACTACCCCGAAGATTTCCTGCCGGACAGCCTGCCCGCCGCCGACCTGCTGCTCTCTTTCGGCGAGCACAAAGGTGTGGCCGAACTGCTGCCGGATATCGCCCGCATGACCGGCGCCCGGGCAGTGATCGCCCCGGTGGATAACGAAGCCTGGCTGCCGCGCGGCCTGGCTCGCCAATTGCGCGGCTGGCTGGCCGAGATCGAGGTGGCCTGCGCCACACCCAAACCGCTCTGTTCCCTGACCGAGCAGGAGTACTGGATCACCCGCCGCCAGCGCCAGGCTTATGACGACCCGACCATCGCCGAGTTCGCCCGCTATTTCGGGCGGCCGGGACTGCGCCTGGGGCTGGACCCGCAGACCCGCACGATAACCTCAGCCGAGGTCACCCGGGACGCGGTTTGCGGCTGCGCTCGCTTTGTCGCCGAGGCCCTGATCGGCGTTTCCGCCGACGAGGCCGAAGAGAAGGCCGGCCTGGCGCATCACCACTTCCCCTGCCTGGCCAGCATGGGCATCGACCCGGATTTCAACGATACCTTGATGCACGTCTCCGGCAATATCCTGCGCGATGAAGTTGCTGCCCAGGTGAAGCCCTTCAAACGCGCCAATACCATTACCCCCAGCAATCGCAGCGATTGACGCTACCGGTTTAAAGGCGAAATGGGTTTGCGTGCTGGCAGATGCCAGCACGCAAACCCATTTCGCCATTTTATGATAACCGATCAGGCCGGCGAGGCGCTGGCGGCTCCCTTGGGCTTGGGCGGTTTCGTTTGCCGGACCAGGTTCAGCATCCAGACCACCCCGCCGATCAGGCGCATCACAGAGCCGATGATCAACAGGCCGCTGAACACGCCCGCCGTACTGACGATAAATGTCCGCCAGCCGCGCGGCAGTACCGGCGGCTCGGGTTTAATTTGAGCCAGTTTCTGGCGCAGCCCGGCCACAAACTCCGGCCTGGGCTGGACGGGGACCAGGTTATCCTTTAACAGTTTTTCAACTCCGCTCAGGTTGCTTCGTTCGAATTTCATCGCGCTATCCGTTCATGTAACCTTCCGGCGAAACATGTTTCGCCACTTCGATCCATCCATACCTGTGGTTAACCGACTACGATCAAGCTCAGCAAATCTCCGCTGGATAGGCGGCAATCCCAACCGTACCCGGCCCAAGATTAGCCGCAACCGAGATCGACAGCTTGGTGGTGATCAATTCCTGGCAGTTCAATTTCTGCCGGGCGCCTTCCATTAATACCTCGGCCGAGTCAGGGTCCTGGGCCTGGACCACGGCCACCTTGCTTGGCCGCCCGCCGAGCCGTTGCCGGGTGCTCTCCACCACGAAATCCAGGGCCTTGCCTCGGGTGCGAACCCGGTCCGACATATCCAGCACCCCGGCCTGCAGGGCAACGATCGGCTTGACGTTCAAAATCGAAGCCAGGGCCGCCTGCAGGGCTTTGACCCGACCGCTGCGGCGGGCAAATTCGAGCGTATCCAGGGTCAGGAAAATCGACACTTCCGGCCGCACACATTCAAGCCAGGCCAGGATCGCCTCAACGCTTGCGCCCTGGCGCTCCATCAGGCGGGCATCCCGGCACATCATGCCCTGGGCGGCGGAGCCGCAGCCGGAGTCAAACGTCAGCACCCGGTAGCTGTCCTTAAGCTCACGGGCCGCCAGCACGGCCGAGGCCAATGTGCCGGATAGCTTGCCCGTCACGTGGATCGACAGGATCGTGTCGCCTGGATCCGCAATCCGCCTGTAAAAGTCCACAAACTGCTGCGGCGTGGGCTGCGAAGTCTGCGGGATGGTGCCACTTTCGCGTGCGATCCGGTAAAATTGCTCGTCGCTCAGATCCACGCCTTGCAGGTAGGTCTCTTCTTTGAAATGAATGTTCACCGGGATGACCGAGATGTCGTACTCCTCTGCCCAGTTGGGCGGCATATCCCCGGCCCCATCCATTACAATCCGAAGCATCTACGTCGTCCCTTCCCCACCGTTGCTGTTTTCCTGATGTACTTCCAATCCGAGTGCATCCAGCTCGTCCCGTAAGGATAACAGGGTGCGGTGATACAGGCTTTTGATCGCCCCTTCAGTGCGCCCCATGATGACTGCGATTTCCGCATTGGAAAGGTGCTCGACAAACTTCAGCAGGATCAACTGTTGGCGATCCTCCGGGATGCCCCGTAAAACGGCCATCAGGCGTTCACGCTCTTCCACCCGCAGCAGCTCCTGTTCGGGATGCTCGCTGCGTGGGTGCACCGCCAGGCTCTCTTCCAACGGGACCTCTTTGCGGCGGCTGTTGTCTCGATACCAGTTCGCCACCAGGTTGTGGGCGATCCGGTATAACCAGGCCGAGAACGGCAGACCGCGGTCGCTATAATTTTGAATGTGCCGCATGGCCCGCATAAACACTCGCTCAGTCAGGTCTTCCGCGTCGTACACGCTGCCGGTGCGATAATAGATGTAGTTATAGACCCGCTCAACATACCGTTCATAGAGCAGGCCAAATGCTTCCGTATTCTCTTTGGCGGCGCGGATCAGCGCGACGTCATCGCTGAGCTCTAGCTGCAATGCTTCACCCTTTTTCGGGTGGGTTAACAAAGAAAACCCCACCCAGGTTCAATAGTTACTTTACATGCCTGTAAGTTTTACATAAAACCGGGCAACCCATGCCGCCGGCTGGTGGCCAGCCGGAATATGAAGAAGGGTTTGGACGAATATTTAATCTTCGCCCAAACCCCCTGGGTCATCTTTCCTGACACCGGGTATTGGTTTTGTTGAACTCCGGGTTAATAGTATATCATGACTGCCTGCAACCCATTGGCGCTACTCCGGATTTTGAAGGTGGGAGCGTGCCTCCGCACGCTCCCACCTTCAAAATCTGGAACCCTCCCACAGAGTCTCCCAATGCTCTTTTTAATGTAAACTTTACATTACCAACTCGCCTGCAACGCTAAAATCTATTTTGAGCGCTCGTAGCGAGATGGCAATTCATTTTAACTCGGTCGTCCGCCTGAACACCTATACCTCCAATTCTTCTGCTCCGGTTTCATTTTCTCACATGGGGGTCTACGTGGTTTTCTCGCTAAGTAAGGGATGTAAAAGGGATGGTAACGGGATTGGCTACTTCACTTTTACCATGGTTCCAAATTCATGAACGACCGGACTGACAAAGATAGAGAACAATCCAGCCAGGTTTTACAGCCTGGCATTGTGCTATTTTGGATAGGCTTAATGGGCTTTTCCATACTGGCATTTTCAGGGATCCCATCTGTGCCTTTTCATCCAGATGAGAGCACCTACCTCTATATGAGCAATGATTTTGATCTGCTCATCCGGGAGCCACTCTCGATGAGCTGGGATCCCAACCATGAGAACGATATACGCCAGCGCTATCGCGAGCTGGATGCACCGCTGACCAGGTACATCCTGGGGCTTGGTCGGACCGTGGCAGGTTTACCGGCCTTGCCCGTCGATTGGGATTGGTCCGCCAGCTGGGAGCAGAACCGGCAGAACGCGGCCCTACCCAACCCGGCTCTGTTGTTGGCCGGTCGCTTTGCAGTCACGCTGCTTTTACCGTTCAGCCTGATCCTCATTTTCCTGACAGGCAAAGCACTGTCAGGCAGCCTTGGCGGGTTGGCAGCCATGCTGATCATGGGCAGCAGCGCCCTCGTCTTGCTGCATGGCAGAAGGGCTATGGCAGAAAGCGCTTTACTGTTCGGCTCTTGTCTGGCGATCTGGGGATTCATCAAAGGCTCGCGCCTGCCCTGGCTGGCCGGATTGGGTATGGCGCTGGCGGTAAGCGCCAAGCAATCGACATTACCACTGCTGCCGGTTGGAATGCTGGCGGTCTGCTGGCTGCCGGAAGCTGCCTCTTCAAAAGCTAAGAAGATCCTGACGAATTTATTGATTTATGGAATAGCATTCGCTGCGATCACTTTTCTATTGAACCCATTGCTTTGGAGTAACCCTGCAAAGGCGTTGCAGGCTTCCTGGTCTGCCCGCACGGATCTGGTGAACCGTCAGGTTGCCCAAACCAGTGCTTTGGCGCCAAACCAGGTTCTCCCAAACCCGGGTCAGCGGGTAGCCGTATTAATCGCTAACCTGTGGATCCAGCCGCCCTCATTCTATGAAATAGGCAACTACCGCCAGGAGACGGAGGCATCTGAAGCTGCGTATCTGGAGAATCCATTCAACCATCTGTTCCGTGGCATCGGCTGGGGAGCAATTTTTCTGAGCCTGTCGATCCTGGGAATCGCTCTGAGTGTATTGGTGACGTTCAGCTTTCATCCAAAAAGTCTTGCACTTATGGATCGTTCTACCGACTGGGGCCGGCAACGCAGAGCGGTTGCGATTGTGCTTCTGGCAGGGATTTTCCAGTTTATCGGGCTTATAGCTGTGGTTCCACTGCCGGCTCAACGCTATGCAGTGCCGATGATACCGTTCGTAAGCTTATGGAGCGGTTTTGGAATACAGCGTTCGATTCAAATTCTTGCCCGACGGAAAAGCGAATGAGCCATTTAAAGAGTTGGGATAAACGGCGCAATGGATCAAGGCAACAGCCATGAAACTCACTTTTGTTAATAAACCTCCATCAGAGAAGAGGCGCGTGTGAAAGGCCCATCCCATTCATTATCAAACAGGTTCATTCTCCTGCTCAGCCTGTGGGCCGGCCTGGCGACCGGCACCCTGGAAGTCCTGATCCAGCTATTTCGGAAATTCGGTCTGCACCAGTTGATCGGTCTCGGCCTCGATTTTATCTGGATGGCGCCCCTGGCGGATGTATTAATCTTTTTAGCAGTGGGGCTGGTGTATATCCCCTATGCCCGGCGTTTTACCCGGCTGAACAATATCCGCGTACTTGTTTTCGTGCTGGCGTTTTTAAGCGCGTTCAGTGTAATCCTGTACATCCCCATCGATTGGTACGCTCGAGATATCCTTTCTTTGGGGATAGCGATTGCTTTGGCCAATGCCATCAATCCGCCAGGGGAACGAGTTGAACGCCTGCTCCGCCAGACCAGCCTGGTTTTGATCCTGATTGTGGTCCTCTCTGGGGTTGGTTTACGAACTTATTCCTGGATGAAGGAACAACAGGCACTGGCCAATTTGCCGGTCGCCGCGCCGGGTTCCCCGAATGTTCTCCTGATTGTCATGGACACCGTCCGGGCTCAAAATCTGAGCCTGTATGGCTACGAACGCGATACCACCCCGAATTTGAATAAATTGGCCCGGGATGGAATTGTTTTTGAGACGGCATTCTCCACCGCCCCCTGGACTTTACCGTCGCATGCCAGTATTTTCACCGGGCACTGGGCTCACGAGATGACCGCAGATTGGGAGACGCCCCTGGATGATACTTACCCGACCCTAGCCCAATTCCTGCAAGGCTTTGGCTATCAAACTGCCGGATTCGTCGGTAACAATACCATGGTCACTTATGAACAAGGCTTGGATCGGGGTTTTATCCATTTTGAAGACTTCGACACCTCGGCCGGGCAAATCTTTATCAGCACTTCGATAGGACGTGCCCTGGGGTGCTGGCGGCTGCTTGGGCCGGGTTGTGCATTCCGGCAGTTGATTGGTTCATACCAGGAACTGGGGCGCAAAAGTGACCAGGAAGTAAGCGCAGAGGCCCTGGATTGGATCTCGAAACGCTCAGCGGCGCCTTACTTCATGTTCATCAATTATTACGACGCTCATTCACCTTATTTGCCGCCCGAACCATTTTCCACCACTTTTGATCCCGAGCGTCCCTGGCGCTCGAAGGTATTTCAAACTGGCGTCCTATGGGATGGCTCCCCGGAAGATACCCGGCGGGAAGTAAACAATTACGACGAATCGATTCTATGGCTTGATCATGAACTTGGGGCATTTTTGGATCAAATGCGGATGCAAGGCTACCTGGAAAACACCCTGGTTGTGATCACTTCCGATCACGGTGAAGAATTTCAGGAACATGGTGTGATCGGTCACGGCGATAGCTTGTATCGCCAATCCGTTCAGGTTCCACTGCTATTGATCTTCACCGATCACCTGCCGGCCGGCCGGCGCGTCCAGACACCGGTTAGCCTGAGAAATATTCCCGCCACTGTGCTCGATCTGATCGGGACAACTGGCGCTTCTCCATTTCCTGGAACTTCCCTTCGTGATTACCTGGAACCTTCCAACGATCAATTGGAAGCTCAGCCAGAGTACCTGCTGAACGAAGTGTCCGCTACGGTTTGGCGTCCCAGTTTTTATCCAAGCTCCAAAGGCAGTATGAAATCCATTGTATGGCAAGGTATCCGCTACATCCGCAACGGTGATGGCTCGGAAGAGCTGTATGATTTCGAGACAGATCAGCTAGAATTGAATAACCTTGCCGACTACGCCGTCGGGGCAGGCTGTTTTAGGCGAGTACCGTGACCTGCTGGATCAGCTGCTTGCCCAATCCAACACCCCATCAAAAAAAGTGACGAACTTACCATGAATTCCAAACCCAGACCGAAAGCAGCCCTTAAAACTAATCGCCCGGATCAAAGCCTGACATTCCGATCCATTATCCTGATCAGTCTCTGGGCGGGCCTGGTAACTGGCCTGATGGAGGTATTAATCCAATCCTTCCGGAAATTCGGTCTGCACCAGTTGATTGGGCTCGGCCTGGATTATATCTGGATGGCACCGCTAGCGGACGCAATGATTTTCCTAACAATCGGCCTGCTGTTTAGCTTCTATGCCTCGCGATTCACCCGGGTAAACAGTATCCGGTTATTGATATTTATCCTCGTCTTCGTTTTTGGTTTCAGCACGATCCAATATCTTCCCATCCACTGGTTGGCGATGGAAATCCTATCGTTAGGGATCGCGGTTGCCGGTGCAAATGCAGTCCAAAATCACAAGACGACCTTGATCAAACTGGCTCGGGTCAGCATCCCCGATCTTGATCGGGATTATCGCCCTGGCTGGGATCACCCTGCGCTCATCCCAATGGCTGCAAGAACGGCAGTCCCTGGCCAGTTTACCCCAGGCTGATCCTGATCTCCCAAATATCATCCTGATCGTAATGGATACGGTCCGGGCTGAGAATATGAGTCTGTACGGCTATGAACGCGATACCACCCCGGTTTTGCGGGGGCTTGCTCAGCAGGGAGTCGTCTACCAAAACGCATTTTCCACCGCTCCCTGGACTCTACCCTCCCATGCCAGTATTTTCACCGGCCACTGGGCCCATGATCTTTCGGTAGATTGGGGTACTCCTCTCGATGATACTTACCCCACCCTGGCTGAAACCTTGCAATCATATGGTTATATTACAGCGGGATTTGTTGGAAATATTGAGGTTCTCACTTATGAATATGGTATGAATGGAGGATTCATTCACTATGAAGATTACAAAATTTCTTTAATTCAAACCCTCTTGAGCGCATCGTTGGGCTGTGAGTTCGGTTGCTGGCCAAAATCCGGATCTGGTTATATTCTCCGGAAAATCAGTGGCTATAATCAAATTCTGAATCGAAAAACTGCCCCGGAAGTGAATTCCGATGCCATTCATTGGATTGGTAACCATCGAACGCGACCCTACTTCCTTTTTATCAACTATTACGATGCTCACGACCCATATTTACCCCCTGAACCATTTGATACAGCTTTTGATCCAAAACGTCCTCGATATGCCAGTGTTCAATTTTCTGGCCAAACCTGGAATGGGACTCCGGAAGATACCCAGCGAGAGGAAAACAATTACGACAAATCGATTTTATATCTCGACCATGAAATTGGCGTTTTAATAGATCAAATGCGACAACAGGGGTTACTTGAGAATACGCTAATTGTAATTACCTCTGATCATGGCGAAGAATTTAATGAACATCAAGTCATGAGTCATGGGAACAGTCTTTATCGGCAATCCGTCCAGGTACCTTTGATGATGATTTTCCCCGATCATTTACCAGCAGGTGAGCGTGTGCAAGAACCGGTCAGTTTGCGGGATATCCCCGCCACCGATCCTTGACCTCATCGGCTTCCCAGGTATTTCGCCATTCCCTGGAAGTTCATTAACCCGTTACCTGGATTCTTCAGGAAATATTTCCGCTGGGGATCAAAGAGGTCATCCTTGCCGAAGTATCCCAAACCAGCTGGCGTCCTAGCTACTATCCGTCCTACGCCGGTAATATGAAATCAATCGAGTTTGACGGCCTGCGCTATATCCTCAGCGGTGATGGCTCGGAAGAGCTGTATGATTTCAATCTCGACCCCCAGGAAGCTAACGATCTTGCAAGTACTCCTGAAGGGGCAGGCCTCGCTACCTAAGTATCGAGATATGCTTGATATGATTTTCGCTCAATCCAGCAAATGATTTCAAAGTTAAACCTACAATGGGATCCCTCCATTCTTCGAATTCACCCAGTTCGATCTGACCGAACACTTCACCCCTTATCGTTCGAGGCCATTTTACGAATTAGCCTATGGGCGGGCCTGGTGACCGGTATCACGGAGGTATTGATCCAGTCATCCGGAAATTCGGTCTGCACCAGCTATTGGGCTCGGCCTGGATTTTATCTGGATGGCACCTGTGGCGGATGGCATGATCTTCCTGTCCATTGGTTTGCTGTTCTAGCCTGTATGCCTGTCGCTTCGCCCGGGTGAACAAAATTCGGGTTATCGTATTTATCCTGGCCTTCGTGTTTGTGTTTCAGCACGATCCAATATCTTCCTATCCATTGGCTGGCGATGGAAATCCTATCCGTTGGGATCGCAGTTGCCTGGCGCAAATGCAGTCCAAAATCGACAAAATCGTCACACTTTATCCAAACTGGTCCGGGTCCGATCCCCAATTTTGATCGTGGTTATCGCCCTGGCTGGCATCAAATCTGCGAGCATCCGAATGGCTGCAAGAACAGCAGTCCCTCGACCAGTTTACCGCCGGCCGATCCTGATCTGCCAAATATTCATCCTGATCGTAATGGATACCGTCCGGGCTGAGAATCTGAGTCTGTACGGCTATGAACGCGATACCACCCCAGTTTTGCGGGAGCTTGCTCAGCAGGGAGTCGTCTACCAAAACGCATTTTCCACCGCTCCCTGGACCCTGCCCTCCCACGCCAGTATGTTCACCGGCCATTGGGCGCACGAACAATCCGCGGATTATGGATCGCCCCTGGATGATACTTATCCCACCCTGGCAGAGGTTTTACAGTCGCTTGGCTATACAACGGCCGGATTCTCCGGTAATCCTTATTATGTAACCCAAGAATATGGTTTAGGAAGGGGTTTTATCCATTTTGAAGACTATGACCTTTCCCTCGGTCAGATCTTCATGAGTTCATTAATCGGCCGCTCCCTGGCTTGCTATCAAGATGTCGGTTTGGGTTGTATGCTCCGGCGGTATAGCTTTTATTCTCGGATTATTTCCCGTAAGAGTGCCAATGAAATCAACGCTGAAGTGCTGACCTGGGCTATGAAGCAATCGAATAGACCCTACTTTATTTTCATTAATTATTTTGATGCTCATGAGCCATATCTACCACCGGCACCTTTCAATACCATTTTTGATCCAAAACGGCCTCCCTTTTCCAAATTGTTTATCGGGGATGGGCGTTGGAAAGGAGGTGTTAAAGAAATACAAACAGAGGAAAATGCCTACGATGAATCGATTCGATATCTCGACCACGAAATCGGAGTTTTACTCGGTCAAATGCGAACGGATGGATACTTGGAGAATACCCTGATCATTGTCACTTCCGATCATGGTGAACAATTCTATGAACACCAGGTCATGCACCATGGCAACAGCCTGTATCGCCAATCCGTACAAGTACCTCTGCTATTCATATTTCCCGATGACCTTTCAGCCGGAAAAAACGTGCAAGAACCAGTCAGTTTGCGTAATATTCCGGCTACTGTAATGGAAATTATTGGCCATTCTGAAAGTTCACCTTTCCCAGGACAACCATTAACCAGGTATCTTGCAAACCCTGACAAAAGATTTGATCCTGAAGAAGAGATCATTCTGAACGAGTTATCCGGTAATACATTTCTCCCTTCTTTCTACCCCATCTCCAAAGGCGATATGAAATCGATCGAGTTCGACGGCCTGCGCTATATCCTTAACGGCGATGGATCGGAAGAGCTGTATGATTTCGATCTCGACCCCCAGGAACTGAACGACCTGGCCGGCACCCCCGAGGGACAGGCAGCCCTGCCTGAATACCGCAAGCTTTTGGAAGACATTATCCATTCCACACCATAAAACAGCCCTGCCCAATTCAAGAAATTTACTACTATACGAAGTTCAACAATAACAATCAACTTCGCGCCCTTCGCACTAGCGTTTTTCTCTTCATTTAGAACAAATGTCCTCTTCCTCCACCAAGCTATGGTATAATACCCTTGCACGGGGATGATAGGCTTCGACGGGGGAGGCTGGCCCCGAATTGCGAGCCGAGAGGCGCCGACCTCGAGAAATCAGCGCAAATAATTAAGTGCCAACCGCACTTCCTACACTGCTCTGCCCCTCGCTGCATAAGCGAGAGTTAGGGTGGTTGGTCCCCTAAGGACCACGTCCTCCCGCACCGCTCAATGGCCGGTCGTGGGTTCGGGCGACACAAAGCCTGCGTGCCGCATGTGATGTCGCTAAGCGTGCGAAAGAGAGACTTTCGGGTCTCAGCGACTCGCCAGAGGTCCACCCTTGTCGGTTGTGGTGGTCTCGGCAAAATGAACGACCGACTACGCTCGTAGACGTTCGCGGGACGAATCTTTCGGACTCGGGTTCGATTCCCGACATCTCCACCTGAATTTGTCCGGGAAGCTTTACAAGCATTCCTAAAAAAATCTGGCGGAATCGCCAGATTTTCGATTAAGTCACTGCTGATTTACGCTCAGGGGGTATTCAGCCAGGCCAGCACTGTTGTCTGAGTCGGTCTGGCTTGCAGGATAATCATGCCTTCATTTACCCAACTGGCCCTGTATGCCCTGTTCCCGGCCGCGGCCATGTTCCTGGCCGGTGGTTGGGCCGTGCTGCGCCCGCCAGGCGAGCGCTGGCGCAGCGCGCTGATGCACTTCGCCGCCGGGGTGGTGTTCGCTGTGGTGGCAGTCGAATTGTTACCCGACCTGGTCCACCAACATTCCGTGCCGGCCACGGCTCTGGGATTCGGCCTGGGCACCGCCGCCATGCTGGCAGTGCGGTCCCTGACCGGCGGATCGCCGGGGGCCCACGAAGAACCAGCCCACGCCTCCGCAGGCAGTCTGCTGGCGGCGACTGCCGCCGATATATCGATCGATGGGCTCATGCTCGGGATTGGTTTCGCCGCCGGCGCCCGCCAGGGCATCCTGCTGACCATTGCTCTGACCTGCGAGATGATTTCGCTCGGCCTGGCGGTGACGCTTAAACTCCAGGCCGGGTCGCTCGCCTCCCGGCCCATCCTGCTGCGAGTCAGCGGTCTGTCCGGCCTGTTCCTGCTGGCCGCCCTGCTGGGCAGCGCCGCCCTGTCGCAGGTCGGCGGGGTCTGGCTGGCCGGCGTGATCGCGTTCGGCGCGGCCGCCTTGCTCTACCTGGTGACGGAAGAATTGCTCACCGAAGCCCACGAAATGCCGGAAAACGCCTGGCTGACCTCGGCGTTTTTCGTCGGTTTCCTGGCTGTTTTCCTGCTGGAACTGGTTCGATAACAAGTTAAGCGAAAAACGGCGGATGTACCGCCGTTTTTCGAGTTGGGCGAGATCGGTGGAAGATTCTGTCTGCACTCAGAAACTGCCCCAGATCCGCGTGCTCCTGCCCAGCCCGGTAGGAGTGAGACGAGCACGAATGACCGCACTTAAGTTCAAGGCACCGCGCTCAAAAAACTGTTCTACAAACTTAAGACGCATTTTCCGGGGGTGAGATACGGGTCTTTCGGTATTTCTATGGTGTTACCCCAGATATCCTGAGATACGGTCAAGTGTTTAAATCCCCGGTATAATCAAATTGAGGGGCAATTACAACCTGGGTTATTCAAGTCCACTCGAAAGGAGGGTTCGGTCATGGATACCCGCAAATCCAACTTCAACCGCAATCTGGCGATCATTCTGGTGATCCTGTACCTGTTCAGCCTGGGGGCTTTCAGCCTTGGCAACTGGGAAGCCGGCTCAAATGGCATGCAGTGGTGGATGGTCCTGCTCAACATCCCAATCCTGTCAATCCCCCTGGTGCTGCTGTTTGGATCGATTTACATACTGGTCATCAGCTGGCGTGAGCATGCTGCGGGCCGGCCGGTCAGCCCTCGGATGGCGACCACCATCCATTGGGCGCCGCGCCTGGCCGCCTGCCTGATCATCTTCTTTGTCAGTCTGTTCTCCCTGGACGTGTTCGAGAGCGGGGCCGGCCTGCTGGAAATGCTGGGCGGCTTCCTGATCCACAATATCCCTTCGATCGCCATGCTGATCTTGCTGCTCTTCGCCTGGAAGCGTCCGGCGGTGGGGTTTTGGGCTTTCCTGGCAGCCGGGATAGCCTTCGCGGCCTTCTTCGTGCGCAGCCCGCAGGATCTGCCCAGCCTGCTGCTGTTCGTCCTGCCCATCCTGCTGGTCGCCGGCCTGTTCTACGCCGACTGGCGCTGGCTTGGACCTGTCAGCCACACACCACTCAATGGAACGGCTTAATTGGTTTTCTCGCCAAGGCTGTTTCAATCGCCGGGATGAATGTAGTGCGGAAAAGTGGTGCGTGGGAGCCCACGCCCACGCGCGCCTCTTTTCCGCCTTATCCCATGAATATGGCAGAGAACCACCCGGCATAGATTAGAAAAGAGAGCTTTATGGAATCGCTAGAACTTGTTCGCAAGCAACTGATCGAGCTGTTAGCTGGCGGCAACGCTCACCAGCCGTTTGACCAGATCGTGGCGGATTTCCCCCTGGAGCAGATCAATAAGCAGCCGCCCGGGCTGGATTACACTCCCTGGAGGCTGTTGGAACATATCCGCATCGCCCAGGTCGATATCCTGGATTTCATCCGGGATCCCGACTACGAATCGCCCGAATGGCCGGCAGGCTATTGGCCTGCCCCGGGCGCCAAGGGCGACCTGTCCCAGTGGGACGCAACGGTATCAGCCATCAAGGCAGATCGCCAGGCGCTTCTGGAGATCCTGCGCGATCCCGAGACCGACCTGTTTGCCCCCCTGCCGCACGCCCCGGACTACACCATCTTGCGTGAAATCCTGGTCGCTGCCGATCACAACGCCTATCACCTGGGCGAGTTTGGGCTGCTACGCAGCATTTGCCAGGCTTGATTCAAGCCGGGGTTTGTTTTTGAAAACTTCGAAAGACCCTGCGATACCTCAGTCAGCGCAGGGTCTTTTGCAAGTGGGTGGTCAATAATACCCGTTCATTGAACGGCAAAGGTTTCCAATAAATTATTTCGCATTACGGCGTGTAACTCGCCCCATCCACTGAGGATAGATTGCCAGCCCGGTCGCGGAACATGGCATAAACCGTTCCCGAAGAACCTTCCGGCACCCACCAGGATACCTGCGAACGGAATGACTGCCAGACTGCGCCGGCTAAGTCCGGAGCTGTGCCGATCAACATATCCCCTACGCCGCTGATATCATCATCAGCGGTCAAACCCAGCTCGATACTCGTATATCCGGGTCGATAGTCCCACGCCATGATTGGCAAACTCGTGGTATAGCTAAAACCTTCGCGTGTGGCAGGCAGGATCGTATTCTCCAGGATCGATGGATATGATCGAACTATGGCTGACAGAATATTGATCTCACCATGAGGCGCGGTCACATCGAGGACGATGTCATCCTGGTACAGACCTGAGGTCTGGCCATTGGTCTTAAATTTGGCATAGACGATTCTCGGCAGCACATAACTGCCATAAGAAGTGATTACCCAGGATTTGTGTTGGCTGAAAGATTCCCAGCTTGCGCCACTAAAACCGCCGTCATTGCTGAGCATCATTTGGGTAGTCCCTGGCGGCGCAGTGAGGGTTAAATCAACGGTGGTAGCATTCGTGTAGAGCGCGCCGGCATTGATGCTCAAACTGTAATCTTGCAAGGCCGAGGTAAGGGTATAGGCCCAGATGCCCGTACCGATGGAACCGCCAAAAATCGTCTGAGGGGTTTGAGTCGAAACAAATACAGACAGCATATTGCGCTCACCCATACCGCTCAGCATTTGGTTCCAGGTCTGGCCATTATCATCGGAGCGGTAGATCCCGGCAGCATTGCCCTGAACGGCCAGATACAATCGACCTGAGTTGATCGGATCGGCCATGACATCGCGAACATCGAGACTGCCCACATTCCCAACCGGCAGCCAATTTTTCCCGCCGTTGTCGGTAACAAACAGGCCCCCATTGAATATTCCGGCATACAGAATTTGGCTGTTATCCGTGCGCAAAGAGAGTGATGAGATATTGAGGGGCAACCCCAGGTCCATCCAATGAGCGCCGCCATCCAAGCTCTTGAAAATCCCAGAACCACCCGCATACAAAATTTGGGGATCATTAGGGTCAATCACAATGGCCCGCACGGCGTCACCCAAGCTGGTCACGCTCAAAGGAACCCAGGAGTCGCCTCCATCGATGCTCTTAAACACAGTCGCCCCGTACCAGTCACCGGCATACAACACCTGCGGGTTAACAGGGTCGATTGCCAGCGACATGACCCAGGTCTTCAAGTTGGTCTGGTTCCAGGAGAGGCCGCCATTCCGGCTGACATACACACCTGATTGCCCCCCAATGTAAACGATCTGGTGGTCATCCGGATCGATGGCAATGTTGTAGAACGTGCTGTATGGCAGTTCATTCACCCGCGTCCAGATCGCTCCGCCATCATCCGATTGGTAAAAACCTTTATCCGTGCCTGCATACATTCGCAGCGGATTGACTGGATCGGCGTTGATCGTCCAAACTTCCACACCATAAGGCTCTACCGGGGTCCAAATATCGTCACCGGCAAAGCCCACGCTTAAAGGTGTGGCAATTATCGCCAGGGCGATCACGAATATTCCAATGGTTCGAATGCCTTTCATTTTCAAGCTCCTCCCCGCGGCTCTGCTAGCTCTGGTCATTCTGGCTTTACAGTCCATCAACACGCCAAGTAGCTTGGCAATAAAACCCTTTCGTATAAAGGAAATATGGCTCACATTCGATTTATATTGTCAGCAAATGGTATCGCGACTGGCATCTACCAGCGGCGATACCATTTTTCGATATCATCTTCACTCCTCCATCGCCTCCATCAGCCAGTCCCAATGCTCGTCGTGATGTTCGTAGGTGCCCTGCAGCACCGCGATCAGGGGAGCATCCGGGAGCCAGGCAAACCGTCCAGACTCCATCAAGAGGCTTTCGGGGACACTCCGGGCTGTGTCCAGCACACGTTGAAACCCCGATCGCCAATCTTGATAGATACTGCCCCACCGGCGCTCGTGATGGGCGGCGTATATCCAGGCGTTGATCGCCTCCAGGTCATCCTCAGCTTCCGGGTCCAACCCTTCCGGCCAATTGCCAAAATCGGGTTCTTCATCTCTCAGGGCAGCTCGCAAGCGGGCGTTGGTGACCTGCTGCCAGGCCATCAGGTGGGCAACCACATCCTTGATTGACCAACCGTCATCCAGCCTGGGGGCCACGATCTGCTCCTCGTTTAGGCCAGCCAGAAACTGTTCCCAGCGGGCCTTTTCATCCTGAAGCATTCTCAGATAATCCTGTTTGGTTTTCATTTCAATCTCCTGCAAACGATTTCAACTCGGGTCATTGGGAATTTCTGGGTTGGTGCCCCAAACCTTGGAACTCTCACAGTCTTTCCGAAAGAACCTCCAATTCGATCTTGACTCTCAAGCCGCTTGAGGCTGTATACTGGGGGTGAAGATCTTCAACAACCTCTCCCAAGGAGGCGATGCGATCATGATCCGGATCGGAATTTTATCACGTATCAGCCAGGTCCCGGTCAGCACGTTGCGGTATTACGACGAGCTCGGCTTGCTGAAGGCTGCCCATATCGACGCTTCCAGTGGTTACCGCTTTTACCAGCTGGAACAGCTGGCCCGCCTCCAGCGGATACTGGCCTTGAAAGAGCTGGGGCTATCATTGGATGAGATCCAGCGGCTGTTAGAAAACGAAATTTCGCTGGAAGAGATCAAGGGTATGCTGCGCTTGAAGCGAGTCGAACTGCGCCGGCAACTGGAGTCAGAAACCGAGCGGCTTCAGCGCCTGGAAAACTGGCTGAAACAGATTGAACAGGAGCAAACCATGCCAGAATATGAAGTTGTCATCAAGAAAGTCGATCCCATGCCGGTGCTGTCCATCCGGGATGTGATCCCCACCTATCCGGCCCAGGGCGCCTTGTGGGACGAACTGGACGCGTTTCTCGATCAAAACCGGCTAGCCGTTCAATCGCCGGGCATCACCATTTATCACCAGGAGGAGCCCCAAATCGTGGCTGAGGTCTGCCTGCAGGCCAGGGAGCCTGCCCGGGCCGCCGCAGCAGTAGGCCAGGGCCGGGTCCAGTTCCACCCGTTGGACGGCCTCGAAACGGCCGCCTCCACGATCTACCGCGGGCCTCTCGACGCGATCGGGGATGGCTATCAGGCTCTGATCGCCTGGATCGAACGCCAGGGTTACCAGATCTGCGGCCCGCTCCGGGAAGTGTATTTGCGCGGTCCGAAAGCTCATAGCCAGGTCGATCCGGACGTCATAGTTGAGATCCAGGCGCCGGTCACCAAAGCCCGATCCAGTTGAACCCCGCCTCGCCACCAGGACATCGCTGTCAGAAAGCCGTCCCAGGCCGCTCTCCATGGACGGGTTCATTCAATCTACTGCGCAGGAGTTATCCAGCGAGCCGGCTCCCCAGGCCTGGGCGATCACTGGATTGCGCTCGAAGAAAGCCGCCCGCCGGGCCGGATCGACCTGGTTCAGCGGGCAGGCGAAATTCATGCACTGCGAACACATCGTTGTGCGCATGTACAGGTAAAAGCCCACCACGGCAGGGACAAACAATCCCGCCAGCAGCCAGGCGGATGTGAATGCCATCAGGACCAGCGGATAGCCGACGATGATCGCCAGTCCGCCAAAAAAGACGGATTTTTCTATGCCGGACAGCGGGCCGGGACGAAAGCGCCACAGCCGGGGCGAGCCATAATTGGCCCAGCACTGCAGGCTGCCGCCCGGCTCGGCGTAATGTGGGCAGTGCGAACACAGCACCCGGATTTCGATCGCCCCGAAGTAGGCCACGGCGAAAGCCACCCAGGGGACCAGCAGCCAGGCCCCCGACCGGGCGATGGCAACCCCCGCAATGATGAACACCGGCGCGACGGGGATCAGGAATTTTGCCAGGTCCCGGCCCGTGAAATGGCAGTGCAGCGATTCAGACACCGGGCAGTTCTGGCAATCGGCCTGGTTGCAGGTCGCGATCGGCTGGCTGGGATCAAGGAACATCTTCATAATAATCTGCCCTCCTATTAACCAAAACACCCGTCCTAAAAGGGTTCTTCACTAAACTCTGTGAGAGGCGGAAATTCCCAATGAACTCTAAGGGGCGCCGCCCAGAAACCGGCCGGTGTACTGCAGCCAGTAGCGCATCTGCCCGCCGGAGCCAACCTGCTGGACCAGCGGCCCGGCCCACAGGTCGCGCCCAACGTTGACCACGCTCCAGACCGCCAGCATGGTGACGATGACCAGGATGGGCAAACCCACCAGGACAGCTTTACCGCGCAGGTAGCGCAGAGGCGGCAGAGCGGTCAGGGTCGGCAGGAGACCCCCCAGGAAGAAGCCCAATCCGTAAACCCAGCGCCAAGTGCCCAGCGTGAGCGGCAGGATTGAAGTCAGCGCCCAGCCGAAAAACGGCCCAAACACGCAGGCCACCAGCCAGAAAGCCCCAATCCGGTCAGCCCAATCGCCGACCAATTTGACCGGGGTGTGGAATTCCTGACGTGGTCCGAAGTACAACCCCACCGCCGCCAGCAGGCAGTAGCCCACAAAAAAGATCGTCAGGCCCCAGGCAAAGCCATCCACCACCCCAAACCGCAGGAAGAACAGGGCCGGAACCAGCACGGCGCACAGCACTGCCGAAGCCAACAGCCGCCGGATGACAGGACCGCGCTCGGCCGGGTCCGGGCCAACCCCGAATAAGGAGCGGGCCATGCGATTGGAAATCTTGTCTGAATCGTTCTGATCTGGATCCATACCAACCCCAGCGAGCCCTTAATCGGTTTGTTCCGATGGCAGGTAACCCAGGACCTCCCGCAGCCGTTGCAACAATGGAAAGGTGATCGGATCGTGCAGGGCCAGTGGGTCCCAACTGGTTGGCCGGCGCAGATCGAACCAGGCCACAGCCACGATCGTGGCGTGCTCAGGCGTATCAACTTCCGGCTCGCTTCCCGGGCGCGGTTCGCCACCGGTGATCCGGCAGGCATAGGTTTTAAGGCGCTGGTAGGTTTCGTCGCGCGGGTCGGCCGGCTCATCCAGCAGCAGGCGCCCGACCTCCACGCTCAGACTGGTTTCTTCCTGCACCTCGCGCTGCAGGCATTCCATTTCGGTTTCGCCGGGTTCACGCCCGCCGCCGGGTAGCAGCCAGAAGCTGGTCCGGCTGGCCTGGTCGTCAACCTTGAGCAGCAGCAGATGATCGCCCCTGCGGATAGCGGCCTGGTAGCGGATATCGCGGTGCAGTATAAGCGGTTTGTTCATGCGATTGTCCCCCAGGTACGAGTTTTATTCATGAGCGTTTGCCCCTTATGATCCGGGCTTCGTTCAAATGGGTGAGCGGGTGACGGGTAGCGGGCATCAGCAGCAGGCCAGCGTAGGTCCGGCTGGCCCAGTAATCGCCGATCCCGCCCGCCGCCTGAACCAATGCGCCCTGCGCCCAGACCTGCTGCATCCGTTCGGGCGCGACCTTGCGCTTGAGATCCTGCGAGCCCAATCCGGCCGCAATCTCGCGGGTCGCCCGGCCAACCGCCTGGCGATAAGCCCGCAGCGCCAGCAGGTCGACCGCCGCGCTGAAACCGGCCACTTCGTTTGGGCTCATCCCGTTGCCGGTGTCGCAGGCCTCGACTCCCAATTTCGCTAGCCAGCCATCCTGCAGCAGCACCTGCGGGCTGCCGGCGACCAGCAGGTTCATGGTGATGTCTTCGCAGCGGGCGATGTGCCAGATCAACCAGGCGATGGAATGCTCGCAACCGCTCGGGATCCGGCGGGCCTGCGCCGGGTTCAAGCCTTCGAAGATCGCGTCCTCGTAAGACCAGGCCTCGCTTCCTGCCATCCCGGTCGCGTGCAGGCGGGCATGCTGCCGAAAAAAGAGCTGCATGGCCGCCTCAAACTGGTCCGGCTTGGCCATCAGCGTTTTCAGCCGGGTTTGCTCCCGCAGGCAAATTTTGCGCTCGGTTTCCATGTTTCCCCTGTTGCGCCGCAGGCCTCCCGGTTTGCAAGTTCGTAAAAGTGAGGTCCGGGCTTAAGTTGAACCCTTACGTTTTATCCATTGTAGCACCATACCATTAATATGATCTTGGCGGTTCTTTGGGTTCTTTGGGAATTCCTGAGGTGGGTAGAAGATATGAGGGCACCCCCACAGGGATTCCGGAAGAGCCATCTTGGCGATTCTCCGCCTCGTTGGGAAGCTTTGTGAGATAAAGCTAACACCACCACTCGATACGACCTGGGGTTCCCGGCAATCTCAGCCCGTATCCGGAGCGCCTGTCGCGCCGGTACGGATAAATTGCCTGGCCGTAAAATGCACGGCCCAACTGCTCGTCAGAGCGACCTGCGCCAAAACGCACCAGCCGCCCCGGCGCCTCGGCCAGCATGGCAGTCACCCGGGTGAAGTTCGCCTGGGTCGGTTCGGTCGAGAGCGCTTTCGCCGCCATGCTCACACCTTTTTGGCCACAAAGATCAGCTCGCCGGGATACTGGGAGCCGTAGGGATTTTTCTCGAAATCTGCGTACACCCGTTCGACCTCGAAACCGCAGCGCGCCAGCAGGTGCTCGGCTTCGAAGCGGAACAGGTAGCGCATCGGGAAGGCGTGCACCAGGCGCTCCTGCATGCCATCCGGGTGAGTGACGTAATAGACCAGTTCGACGTAATTGATCTGGGCGAAGCGGTCGCGCTCGACGATCTTGTGCTTGCGGACCACCCGGCGGCCATCCGGGGTGCTGAAAGGCGGCTCGTCGCCAAATTCCTCGCCAAAATTCTCCCGGGTCAGCGATTCGAGCGAGGGGTTGAACACGTCGAAGACCAGCCGTCCATCCGGCGCCAGGTGGCGATGGATGCTGGTCAGGCAGGCCATCTGGTCGGCCACCGTGACCAGGTGCTGGAACGGCCGGAACGGGATCGTCGCCAGTTTGAATTCCCGCTCGAGCTTGAACTGGCGCATATCGCCCTGAACCAGCTGGACCCGCTCCCGGACCCGGGGAGCTGCCTCCGCCAGCTGCTTGCGGCACACCGCCAGCATGGATTGGGAGCGGTCGAGCCCGACGATCTCGATGCCCGCCCGGGCAGTCGGGATCAGGACCCGCCCGGTCCCGCTGCCGATCTCCAGCACCGGACCGCCGGATTCTTCGGCCTGCTCCACGTAAAAGGCCACATCCGGACGGCTGCGATAAGGCCCAACGTGATCGTAAAGATCGGCGATAAAGGCGTATTCTTCGTAACCGCTGGCGGAATCCATCGTATGCTTCCTCCTCTTTAGGAATTCCCCGACTCCAGGATTTTGTGGGTTGGTCAATCAACGGCTGTAGTCTTCTTAAATGGACCGTGGGAGTTGGGTTTCGCTCAGGGTCTGAGTGACTCGGAGTCAGGGTCAAACCGCTCGACCCAACTTACAGGTCCCTTCGGGATTGATATGCGTCTCAATACCAATAAAGCACAGAAAACCAGGGCGGTCAACTACCGGACTGCGGTCAGGTGCACGTAAAGCGTGGGCTTTCAACGGCGCTTAAATGGAACCCAGTTCAATGGGCTGCAATTATTCGCTCCAGGGTTCCCCGGCTTGCTCCTGGGGCAATGGTCGGATCGGTCCGTGCCCGGGATAGATCATCCGGACCGGGAAGCAGCGGATCTTTTGCCAGCTCGTCGCGATCTCGGGGGCTAGCCCGGCGCTCCAGGCTTCCGGGGGCAGGTCGCCGGTGAAGGCCGCTCCGCTGTCCAGGATCAGGCTGATGTGGTCATCGCTGTGGCCGGGAGTGGCTATGATTTCGCCTGCCAGGCCCAGCCCGGCCAGAAATGCCCGGCTGCCGGCGGTCGTGATCCGCACGGCTTGCTCCAATCGAATCTCGACGTAGCCGCTGTCTGGTTTGAGATAGCCCTTGAGCTTCGGGATCGCGGCGACCTGCACGTCTGGTAGGATCAGCCGGACGCCGCGCTGAACCAGTTCCTGGGCCAGCCCGGCGTGATCGGGATGGTAGTGGGTGACCAGCAAGTAGTCGATCGCTGCCAGGGCACTCCCCGCTCGCTTCAGACTGTGCCGCAGTTTGGGCAGGGTTCCCGGAAAACCGATATCCACCAGCAGGTGAGCCTGATCGGTTTCGATCAGGTAATAATTGGTCGAGTCGTAGCCGACGTTGACGATGTTTACCATGTTGGGAATTCAGGATTCGGGATCGAGCCGGGCCTCCGGGATCAGGGGCTGGAACAGCTCGATCGGGTTGCCGGACGGGTCTTCGACCAGGATCTGCTTGCCGCCAACCCCGGTCACGATCTCGTTGCGGAAATGCGCTCCGGCGCGGCGCAGCCGCTCCACCAGCGCATCCAGGTCATCGACCTGCAGCGCGAAGCGGTTCCAGCCGCCGGGCTCCTGCTGGGTGCCGTCCGGCATAGGCTGCCCGCCGCCGCCCTGCGGGTTGGGTGCGCTGAGCACCAGGCGCAGCTCACCCCGGGCCAGCATCGCAAATGCCGGGGCCGGGTGCATCACCAGCTCGAATTCCAGCCATTCGGTGTAGAAGCGGACGGCCGCCTCCACATCCCAAACGATATAACGGACCTGTACTGCAGGCATTTCGCCAGCCTCCTTGATCCGGCCTGCCGGGAGCCCCATCTGGCGCCTGGATCGTCCAACCCCCATTCAGATGGATTTATTATAACTTTATTTCGGGACCAATTCACTCCAATTTCCCCCTGATACTGTATCCTTTTCTCATCAAGTAATCCGAGGTTCTGGCAAAATAAGGTGTCAGCGTGGGCGTTTGCCCACGCTGACACCTTATTTTGCCATACCAATACTCGCCACCTGGCGCAGGATGGCGGTCAGCAGCCAGGCCGCAACCAGGCCCAGCACCACGAACCCGCTGACCGGCCCAATCATCTCGCCGGGGGTAAACGGCACCCCGGCCGCCAGCGCAGCCAGCAGCGCCACCAGGGATGAGAGCAAAACGAGGACAGCGTTAATCTTCATGGCAGCGGTTCATCCTTTGGCAGCAAATCCGCCAGCTGGTGGATCACATAGGTCGGTTGGATCTGGCTGGCCGCCAGGGCCGCCTCGCCAGTGGCGCCCGTCAGGGTCAGGGCCCCGGCCATGCCGGATTGCAGGCCCATCAGCACGTCGGTCTCCAGCCGGTCGCCGGTCATCAGGCACTGGTCAGCCTGCAGGCCCAGCAGGTCCAATATGGCTTCCACCATGTAAGCCGAGGGCTTGCCGACCACCGCTTCCACTTGCGTACTGGTGCAGGCTTCGATCGCTGCGATCATGGCGGCCGCGTCCGGCTCGCCTCCGCCCGGGACCGGGCAGTAGCGGTCGGCGTTGGTGGCGAAAAAGCGGGCCCCATTCCGGATGGCGTCGAAGGCGATCTGCAGTTTGCGGTAAACGAAGGTCCGGTCGAAGCTGGCGATCACCACCTCGACCTGGGCCGCGTCATCGACCAGTTCGAACCCGGCCCGCTCCAGTTCGTTGCACAGTGAGGCTTCCCCCACCACGAAGCAGCGCGCCCCCGGGTGGCGGCGCCGCAGGAAATTGACCATCACGTAGGACGAATTGATCACGTCGCCGGCGGGCGTGGGCAGGCCGAGCCGGGTCAGCTTGGCGGCGTATTCCTCGCGGGTGTGGGTGGGGTTGTTGGACAGGAACACGGTCCGCTTGCCCATCCGCCTCAGGGTTGTGATGGTCTCGCCGGCAGTCGGCAGCAGGGCTTCGCCCAGGTAGACCGTGCCGTCCAGGTCGAAAATATAGGCCTCGTAAAGCCGTTCCGGATGTCGGGAGAGAGATACTTGATCACGGGTCATAACCATCACCTGCCGGGCCTACAGCCAGCCGGCCCCTTCCCGGACCCATTCGCTCCACCAGGCCAGGTCGGCCTGCCACTGCGGACGATGTTTCTCGCCCACGTGCCAGGTGCTGGCCTTCAGCACCACCGACCAACCGTCCTGCAAAAAGCCGCCCAGCAGGCCCAGGGCCAGCTGTGGCTGCCACCACGAGTCGGCGTAACGCTCACCCAGGCGGGCGGCCAGCAACCGGCGGTAGGTTTCGATCGAGTCTTCTTTGCTGCCGGGCAGCAGGGGCGAATTGGTGATCAGGTAACGGCCGAGATCCACCGCCGGCGGCCCGACCACCGCCAGCTGCCAGTCCAGCATGGTCAGCTGCAGCACGCCGGGCGCGCATGCCTGGTTGGCATGCCGCCAATCGCCGTGCACCAGGGTGAAGGGATAACGCTCCAGGGCCCGGACCAGCGGCATCGGGTCATCCAGCAGGTCCATCAGGATGGCCGTGACATCGGCCGGCAGGTCCGTCCGGGCCCGCTGCCAGCCTTCCAGCACCCGGCGCGGGATGTTATTGTCGCCTTCGCTCTCGGGGGCAGCGGCCCGCGGCGAAAACATGTGGTAGGTGTGCCGCAGGTGGCACAGGCCCAGCTCCGGGTTCTTAATTTCCGGCGATTCCCAGAAGCGGGCGTGTAAGGCCGCCATGGCGTTTAAAAAGAACCTGTTTTCGGCCTGGGTGAACGGATCGAAAGGCACCATCCGGTCGCCGACGTCCTCGAGCAGCAGGCCCCAGCCCGCGCCGTTGTTGGCGCAGGCCAGGATCCCGTGGGCGATCTCGGGGGGCAGCTGGTCGAGCAGGCCGTACTGCCACAGGGTAACCGAGCGGCAGCGGCTGTCCTCGGTGCTGCGCATCAGCCAGTCCCAGTCCTGCGAGACCAGTTTGAGCACAAAACGCGGCCCCTGGCCCTGGTTGGTCGTCACCAGCAGAATGCGGCTGCCGGAACGCCCAAACTCGGTGGACAGGGGTCGTTGGGAGACTTCGGTGATGGTCTGGCCGGCCAGCTCGCTGATGGCGGCCGGGGCCAGCATGGCTTCAACAGTGGGAAAAAGGGTATGGTTCATGGACCTTCGTGATGCGGACTTGAAGTTAGTTATGATGTAGGCCAACCTGCGATTGCGTGATTCGGGCTGAATTATACCCGAGTTGGCTACATGCCGCCTCCTGGATGGGAAATTTATCGAAAAACAGGCCTGAAGGTCGGCGAACGCCGACCTTCAGGCCTGTTTTTCGAATAGTTCTACGCCAGCTAATTGTCCAGAAGCGTCGGGATCCGGCGGGTCAGTTCGGCCCAACCGTCGCCGATGGCTTGCTTGATCAGGCCCTTGATACCCGCGAAGGCCGGGGCAGGCATCACCTGCTGCCAGATGCGGGTCATGTTTTCCCGATCGTCATCTCCCATCAGGGGGAACATCCAGGCCACCACCTCCGGGAAGCGCTCCTGGGGGATGGTGCTGGCCATCTTTCCGACAGCCTGCGCCTGCTCGGGCATCGGAACCCGGGCCTTCACCAGGGGGTAAAGGTGGCTGTCTTCCTTGCCGAGATGCAGATCGTGATGGAACTTGAAGGCCGCCGAGGCCCGGGCGGTTGCCAAAAGGTCCCCGGCCGACACGGCCGCCTCCAGGGTTTCAATCGCCTGGTCCAGGCCGCGATGATCCAGCTCGTAAGCTTTCGCCACGGAGGGCACTACCGCCTCCAGGGCCGGAAAGATGGCCAGTTCCTCCCCCTTGGCGTGCCAGACCAGGATCTCGTTGTGGAATTGGATGCGCTCGGAAGTCAGCGCGCCTGACTCACCCCGGGCGGCTTTAAGCGCCTGGGCGTCGATCCCCTGGATATCCCGTCGAAAAGCGTTATGGATTGCCGTAATGGCATCGAGTGGTTCGGTCATAGCTCATCTCTCCCTTGCTTAAAAAATGAATTTTTCCTTATCTGGTTTGAAAACATCATCATGGTTCGGATGGATTTAGGATCGATCCGAAAATTCGAAAGGGTAAGCGTTGTTGCTGCATGCTCCGCACACAGCAACAACCACAATGATAATTTTCGGACAGATTTTAAGGTTTTACGACCACCGGCAAATACAGCCTGGGTTCTTCCAGCGCCCAGGAATAGATCACCTCATTGTTATGCCGGGTGTACAGGTGAGCGTAAAAACTGGCCCCCGGCCGGATGTCGAACTCGCCTGCCGCCATCAGGTCGCTGACCACCTGCCCGCTGGGACCGATTTCGCCCAGGTCGCTCCAGCCGCATTGCCCCTGGAAGCAGTATTCCAGACTGATCGTGTAGGTCGGCTGGCCAGCCGCGGCGATCGTGACCACGTCGCTGGCCGGGTCCGCCTGGGCGACGATGGGATACACCGTCAGGGTTTCGGTCAGGCTGTTGCCGAAATCGACCTGGACCCGGTTCCAGGGGTCCAGCGCGCCGGCCGGCAGTGCCAGGCCGGTCTCGAAATTGCCGTCAGCGTCCGCCGGGAGGGAGGCATTGGCGACCAGCTCACCCAGGCTGGTCGTGACGGTGATCGCCACCGTCGCCCCGGGTGCGGCGCCCTCGCCCCACAAATGGCGGTCGCCGTCGCTCAGCGGGCCGGTCTCGGCCCCCAGGCGCGGCCAGCGGGCCATGTTGATCACCTGGTGGCCGGCCGGGTCGGGATACATCACCGCGATCATCTGGCCGGGCAGGATATCCCAGCCGAAGTTGCTGAATTCGCAGCCATAACCGCCGCCCTGAGGATCGACCCACAGTTCGATGGCCGGGGCGCCCTCCGGTTCCCAGATTTCACAGCGCAGCGGGACGGCGCCGGACAGCCAGCCGGCCTGCAGGCTGCCGTATACCAGGTCCGCATCTGCATCCACCTGCACCGTGATCTCCCCCACCCGGACCGAGCCGAACCCCCCGTCATCAGCCTGGCCGAAGACCCAATCGCCGGGCTGCAGGTCGGGATGGTTGCCATCCCAACCTGCCAACAGGGTCGAGAAGCCCGTTGCGCCTTCCCACTCCGGCAGGGCCATCGAGTAGAGCCGGGCAAAGCCTTTGACCGTAGCTGCGTCACTCTCAGTCACAGTGACTGTCACCAGATGGCCCGGTTCATACGGCCCCTGGACCCAATCATGCCCGTAATTGACATCCATCGTCAGGTTGTCGGGCGCCGGCTCCTGGTAGACGTCGATCACCCGGTCCATGTCCGCCTCGATGTACATCACAGCCACATCCTGCCCGGGCAGCAGGTCGTACTCGGTTTGCGGGTCCCACTGGCAGGTGTACGGCTGGGAGCCATCCGGCGCGGCCGAACTTTGCTTGATCGGGGCATCGTTAAGGCCGGCCGCCCAGGCGCCCCATGGGTGGCACTCCACCGTCACAGTCTGGTTGATCCAGGGGGCCAGCACCTGCCCGCTGACTGAATCATTGGCCGACGAAAGCGACCCGGTGAGTTCGCCCAGCCACAGGTTGCTGGTATAGCCGTCATCCGCCGCCATGAAGACCCAATCACCCGGGACGATGTCCGGCTGCGCCGGCAGCCAGGTTGAGATCGTGAAGCCCGGCCCGGCCCAGCCGCCGTTGGATACCGAATCGCTGTGGCCGAAAGCCTTGACATCGCCGAGCGAATCCGTCACCGTGATCCAGACGGTGTGGCCGAGTTCGTAATTGGCCCCAACCCAGTCGTGGGCCAGATTGGCCCGCAGCCAGGGCCACGGCAGGGTGTTAGCTACCCGATCGCCGTCCGGCTCATCGTAGGACACCAGGATGGTGTCGCCGCGCTGGATGTCCCAGACCCCATTTAAATCGAACACGTAGGTCCCCTGGCTCAGGTCGGCCGTGGCCGTTATCGTCGGTCCAACCGGCACCACCGCCAGGCCGATATCCAGGAATCCGTTGAAGGGCTCGCCCGGCAAAGTGACGGTCACAAGGTTGTTGATTTCATCGATCAGGCCGCCGAGGGCCCCAATAGGGACAATCTCCGCCTGGACGCCAGCTGCGGAGGCATACACACCGTCGCCGGGCTGGATATCGGGGCAGCTTCCGGCTAACCAATCGGGGCAATCCACCTCGAAAAAACCGGCCGGATCGGATATAACCACCGCAAGGTCTTTCACTCCACCGCCCGGAGCGGTAACGGTTACCACCACCGGGACGCTGAAATCCGTATACCCGCCAACCCAATCCTGGGCGTAGTTCGCCTCAATCGACAGGTATGCATCCGGGCTATCCTGCCCGGCAGGCAGGGCCGGCGGGGCAGCCGCCAGGGTGAGCAATACGCCGAGGAACAGGAATACCGTTGCTACAATCGCCGGAATCAAAACTAGCCGCCAGGTTCGCATGATCGCTCCCTCCTTTAAATTGCCCACCCAACCCCTATGTATCACTATAGCAAAAAAACCACCCGGATGGCAAGTTAATTCCCCGGGTCCGATGAATGGCGGAAAACGGGCAAGCAGATCGGCGCTTGCCGATCTGCTTGCCCGTTTTCCGAAAATCCCCATCTCAGAGTTGCAGGCCTCAGGGAGGCGGATCCCCCTCCGGGATGGCCGGCGTTCGCCGCAGCCACAGCAACTGCCGCAGCGCGGAAGTGAACCCGGCCAGGGCTACACCTGCAACGAAGAGCGAGGCGGAGGCCAGCGCCAGCAGGATTAAGAAAACGGTCGTGGCCGCGTAACGCCCCATCTGCACCAGCAGCCCGGTCCGCAGGTGCAGGTACAGCTTGCCGTGCAGGCCGCGCCGGCTGGCCCGGTAGCCGATCAGGTTGCCCAGGTGCGTGCTGCCCACGATCAGGAACAGGCCCCACACATAACCGATAAACAGCTCCCTCAGTGGACCTTGCAGGAAAGCGGCCACCAGCCCGACTGCCAGGCCCAATCCCAGGGCGATGCTGAAGTGCTTGGGATCGATCACCCGGGCCCGCTGAACTGCCTGCTGCAGCAGCGGGTTACCTTCAATCGTATTGACCGGGTAGCTCTGGTAGTGCTCGGCGTAGTGGCTGACGCGCTCGCGCTCCTGCAGGGTGGTCAGCAGCCAGTCCAACCACATTAAAACGTAGTCACACCACCAACCCATACGGGTGAAACGATTTGCCAGTGAATAATCATCTTTGTTCGTCCTTCAAGGTTGCAGCGAGCCATGGATCAGGACCGGCTCGCCTGGGAAGTTGAGATTGACAGCCGTCAGGGTCAAACCACCGGGCTCGAAAGCGGCCGTAACCATGGTTTTGCTGAACTCGCCCAGGGTAATATCCTCGATCAACAGGCTGCCGTCGGCCTGCCAGCGGCCGCGCAGCCCGATCGGGCGGCTGTTCCCTTCCGGGTCAACTGTCAGCCGGTAGCGGTTATCCAGCCCGACTGTCAGCTCGGGGGCTCCGCTCATCCGGATCGCCCCGGTTGCAGCCCCCGGTTGAAACTCGAAGCGGATATCCTCCCAGCCGAAAGGATTTTGCTCCAGCGCATAGGTCTGCCCGCTGATCTCCAGGGCAATTTGCGGCAGCGGCGGCGCCGGCCGGGTCTGGCCGGCTGCAGCCTGGATGGAGGCCGCCAGGGCTGCCTGGGCCTGCGGGTTGTCCGGCAGGGCGCTTTCGGATTGCACAGCCGGCCGGATGAACTCGTTCACCAGGTCCAGCAGGCTGGCCTCCTGGCCGACTTCGAGTCCGGCGGTAAAGACCACCACCAGGTTTTGCTCCGGGATCACGAACAGCTCCTGCCCGGCCCGGCCCAGGTAGCCATACATGCCCTGGTCCGGGAAGATCGAGAACAGGTAGCCGAAGCGCCGGTCGAGCCCGCCCACATATTCATCCGGACCGATGTAGGCCTGCTCGCGGGTAGCGGCCTCGATCCAGGCCCGTGAGACGACCTGCTGATCCTCCCAGCGGCCTTTGTGCAGGTACAGCAGGCCCAGCTTGGCCAGGTCGGCCGGCCGCAGGTACAGGCCGGCAATCCCGTTGGTGATGTTTTGCGGGTCGCCGCCCCAGTTGGCCAGGGTAGCGCCCGGAATTCCCAGCGGCTTAAACAGGAACTGGTTGGCGTAGCCGCGGGCCTGCATCCCGGTCGATCGCTCCAAAATCGCCGAGGCCAGGTGCGCCGCCCCGCTGCAGTACACCCAGGTCTCACCCGGGGCGGTTTTCATCGGCAGATCCAGCAGGTACTGGACCCAGTCCGGGCTGGCATACATGCCCTGGGCGGCGGCGGAAAAGTCCTCGCAGTCCAGGCCGGGCGTCATGGCCAGCAGGTCGTGCAGGCGGATCGCATCTTTATACGCATCCCGATTCTGGATGGTTGCACCCGGGAAGAAATCCAGCAGGGTCTGGTCAACCGAGCCAATTTTACCCTGATCGATGGCGATCCCGATCAGGGTGGCGATCACGCTCTTGGTATTCGATTCGACCGTGTGCAGGTCGCCGGCTTCGTAAGGGTCAAAGTAAGCCTCCACCACCAGGTAGCCGTTGCGGACAACCAGCAGGCTGTGCAGGTCCAGCTGCCGTTCCTGGATGGCCGTGAACATGGCCTGCAGCCGGCTTGAATCCAGCCCCTGTTCTTCCGGAGTGCGGGTCTGCCAGCCGCGCGTGGGCCAGGTATCCGGTTCAGGGGCTTCGGGCCAGCCCGCCGCGGGCGGCGTTGAATTGGTCCGGGGGCCGGTGCAGGCGCTCAGGGCCAGGACGAATGCCAGCAGAAAAAGGAAAGGTGCGCTTATTTTCATCATTGGGGTTTCCTTTTGCAAAGAATTCGCAGCTAAAAACCGAACAGGAACCGGGCAAAATCGATCAACCAGTGAAACGCGATCGCCGTTTCCAGGTTCTTGCGGACCTGCAGGACCGCCATCGGCAGCCCGAACAGCAGGCTGGTAGCCGCCAGCATGGCCAAGCCCATAACGGGGTTTTGCAGGAACAGATCCGGCAGGTGATTCAGGCTGTGCGGCACCACCGCCAGAACCAGAGCAGTAAAGGTCACCAGGCGGGGATGGTGGCTGTTACGCAGCAGGTAAAAGCACAGCGCCAGCACGAAGAACCGGAAGACGATCTCCTCGTGGACGGCCGGGCGCAGCGCCTGGAAGGCGCTGATCCAAACGTTCTGGAGTGCAAAGCTCCCCTGGCTGGCGTAGAAATACAGGTTATTGACCAGGGCCAGCGGCACAGCAACCAGCAGACCGAACCCCAGGCTTTTCAGGATGTGGCTCACCGGCAGTTGGAAAGCAGGTATCCGGCGGGCCTCGACCTGCCCCAGCAGGATCATCCCAGCGGTGAAGCAAGCCCAGATCGCCAATCCTTCCTGCAGTATCCAGGCCGGGCTGGGATCATTGAGACTGTAGGAAAGCGCATTGATGGCAGCCAATCCCAGCCCCAGGACGGCATGGCGGACTTTCAGAGAACTGCGCAGCAAAACGATTGCAATCAACGCCGCCAGGGTCAGGGCCCATTCGGACCAGTTCCACAGGCGCATCGTGAGACTTAAATTGCCCGGCGCCAGCCAGAAATTCGCTGCCACCAGGCCGGTGTACCCCAGCGCCATGGCCAGGATCCCCGCCCAACCACTGTGGATCGGCCTGTTTTGGGCCGCTGTGAGGTCGTATGCCGGATTATTTTGTGCCATGTTATTCGCTCCCAGTTTATTCAGAATTTATCTCATCATACCCAAATTTACGCCGCCCCTCACCACCCTATAGGCGAGTTTCAGCCTGGTCAGGTGGATGGGTTTTGCCTGTCTGTGCAGCCGCCCATCGCGGGCTGGTCGCCTGACCAGGATCGGAACTATCCGCCCGGCCCACAACAATTCTACCGACCTGGCAGATGACCGCAGGCCGGGTTTTTGCTATGCTGGATGTAGTGGCAAGGTCAGATTAAAAATGACTACGGACGGACCATAACTGGCGTTCAATGGCCAGCAATTCTCCAAGGATGGGTAAGAAATGACTGGTAAACGAATTACCAACTTTACGCTGATCGCAATCATTGGACTTGTGCTGGTGGGGCTGGGACTGATTACTTTCGGTCTGATCCAAAAAAACGCGCCCCGCCAGGGGTCCAACTCGGATATCGATTTACCCCAGACTTTGCGAGGCACCGTTACCCATATTGAGACCGGCAAGGATGGCATCCAGGCCAGCCTGCAATCTGAGTCACGCTCTTACAACGTTACGATCAGCAAGCTGCAGACCGAAATCGTTGGCGGCTTTGATCAAATTAAGGTGGGCGCCGAAATAGAAGTTTCCGGTCAAGGGGTCGCCGGGATGGATCCACCGCTGATCGTTGCCGAACGAGTCAGGGTGTTAAACAATTCCCCCCGGCTCACCGGCGAAACCTGGGTGCTAACCACCTTCAATAACCAGCAGCCGATCAGCGAACATCAACCAACACTGCAATTTGAGCTGGAACAGGTCTCTGGGAATACCGGCTGCAATCATTATGGTGGAGACTACCAAATTAATGGAGACGAAATCAGCTTTGAGGGCATCTACAGCACTGAAATGGCCTGCCTGGCCCCAGCAGGACTCATGCAGCAAGAGCAGACCTACCTGGAACTGCTGAGATCCACAACCCGCTTTAGCCTGGTTGACGGAGTGCTGACAATCTTTGCCGGGGCGGAACCAGTTTTAATCTTCGAAAAACAGGCGGCTATTTTTGAAGAACCAGCCTACATACCTGCTACATCCACCCTGATCCCCTCCACGGCCACGGAAAGCGTAGAAACCGTCACACCAACGAGCACACCGGTTTTCGAGCCGCTAACCGGCTACCGCGCATACCGGGATTCAGTGGCTGGTGTCTCGATTTACATCCCCGAAAGCTGGAGCGTAACGGGTGTTATCGATGGGCAGTATGCAATCTTCCAGTCGTATCCCGAAGATAAATATATCGGTGGAGAAGCCCGTGACCCCGCCGATACCAAGTGTGATCTGAATCTGCATCCGTCAACCACTTCGGTCGACGAGCTGATCCAGCAGTGGGAGACCGATCCACGCACCTCCATCGAATCCGATGAAGCCATCATTTTGAGATCAGGACAAATAGGACGCCGGTTCGTCATCGATAGTATGGGGCGATCCATCCTGTTCATCACCGGGGAGGCTGATCGCACCGTTGTTTTAACATGCTATGGAGATTTTGCTCTGGTAGATGCAATTGCAGTCACGCTCAATACAAATGAGTGAAAGTCCATGGATTACCGCCTCTTTAAAAAGAAGTCAATAAGGACTCAAAGGAGAAAAAGATGAAGACCACAGGCAGATCTACAGGCAAGCCCGGACTGAATTCCCTGGGATCTTTTCTCTATGTGATCCTGCTCTTCGCGATGCTGGTTGGATGCAGCCCCTCGAACTCATTCGGGACAGGAGCATCGGTTGAGGAACTCGGGCAGGTTGACTATAAACCGCTGCCTGGCGATGATTGGGCTGTGTCCAGCCCTCAAGAGCAAGGCCTTGATCCTGACCTGGTAGCTGAACTTTATTACGATGCCGGTCACTTGGAAACCATCTACAGCCTGCTGGTTATCAAGAATGGCTATTTAATCGGGGAAGATTACTTCAACGAAGGCTCGATTGACCAGAAAGACAGGCTGCAGTCAGTGACCAAGAGTTTTACGTCGTCTCTTGTCGGGATTGCGCTTGAGCAGGGCTGCCTATCGAGCGTGGATCAGAAGCTTTTGGAGTTTTTCCCGGAAGTGGCGGACGGGATCACCGACCCGAGAAAGGAGCAGATAACGATCCGCAACATGCTGGAAATGCGCTCCGGGTACCCAAATGAGGAAACTCACGAGGATCTCTGGGCTGGTCTTTTATCCGGTCACTATCCACCCCTGATTGAAGCGTTCCCGCTTGTCAGCGATCCGGGAGACAGTTTTCATTACAGCAATCTGTCGTCCAACTGGCTGGGGATCATTGTTGACAGGGCATGCGGGATGAGTCTTAAGGATTACGCTGAAAAACATCTTTTTTCACCCCTTGATATGGAGGTCGGTGAATGGGGCCAGGATGCAGAAGGTCATAACAATGGCTGTGGCGACCTGCACCTCACACCGCGCGACGCAGCCAAATTCGGCCTGTTGTATCTCAACGATGGCGAATATAAAGGAAATCAGATCGTTCCTGCCGATTGGGTGCAGGAATCGCTTCAAACCTATTCGGTGAATGAGGCCTTTGTGAAAAAGGTGGGACGTTTCCGTGATATCGGATATGGATATCAATGGTGGTCCGCCAATACCGACGAGCATCATGTCAACTTTGCCTGGGGACACGGAGGGCAGCTGATTGTGCTCGTGGACGAGTTCGATATGGTCATCGTCACCACCTCCTATCCATTCTGGCTGGAACACAATGACCAGTCATGGAAGCACGAGAAGGCGATTATCACCCTGGTGAGTGAATTCATCCAGGAACTGCCAGCAGACTGATAGGCACACCTGAGTAAGGAGTCAACGATGAAACCGCAATCACAAGCTATTCGAGTAACACAAAACTTTTTAGTCATTCTACTCTTTTTCCTCAGCCTGAGCGGCTTTTTTGGGATATTCTTCTTAATCGACCCCAGTGGTGGGCTGATTGAGATGCCGATCAGCCACCTGGATAAGCTGCCAATCGACACCTTCATCCTGCCAGGCTTGTTTTTGGTGATCGTGTATGGTATTGGCGCAGCCATCATTGCATTGGGTTTCCTGCGTGGCCATTTCTGGGCGCCGGTCGCAGGACTGATGCTCGGGTTGGTATTGATCGGTTGGGTCATCGGCCAAATCATTCTTTGGGGCGAGCCGGCGTTTCTGCAGGTTCTCTATTTGACTGTGGGGGCAGCCATTTTCGTGCTGAGTTTGATAACCAAAAACCAGTCATTTGGTGCTGCTGCCCACCATTCATGAAGCCGGGCTGGTCGCCTGGCCAGGATAGAAACTGCCCATCCGGCTCACTGCCATTCTACCGATTTGGAAGATGACCGGGTGGCGAGATTTGTCTATACTGTAAACAGGAAGGGTTGCCCGTCTTCAAGAAGGAGAATGTTCATGAATGCGAACGAATCACAGATATACAATCGAGCCGGTCGCCTGGCTGCGACCTGCCTCGGCTTCATGGCCGGCATCGGCGGATTCACCCACGGGATCGGCGAATTTCTGCAGGGGAACGTACGTCCGAATGGGATCATCATCAATTCCTGGACCCAGGGACCAATCGCCGAGACCATGGGCGGCGAGCCGGGTATGACTATCGTTCCCAACCTGCAACTGACCGGCATTTTATGCATGCTGGCCGGCCTGGCCTTGATGGCCTGGTCGCTGGCTTTCGTCACGCGCCGGCGCGGCGGGCTCGTGCAAATCCTGCTGGCGGTCGCCATGCTGCTGGTGGGCGGCGGCTTCGGCCCGCCCCTGATCGGCATTTTGGCCGGCCTGGCCGGGACCACCATCCATGCCCCGCTGGCCTGGTGGCGCAAACGCTTTTCCGGCCCGCTTGGGCGCGGGCTGGCCCGCCTGTGGCCACTGGTTTTCGGGATCAACCTGCTGAACGCCCTGTTCCTGTTTATCGGATCGACCCTGCTGGTCTACCTGTTCCAGGTGGATAACCATGATCTGTTTCTATACAGCTTCTTTATCGCCATGATTGGAACGCTGCTGACCCTGCTGACCGGGCTGGCTCACGATCTGCAGCCGCCGGCCCGCCGGCCTGTCCCCACCTTGCGCCGTGCCAGCTTGCCCAACGGTTAGCGTCCGGCCGGGCTACCAGCCCACCCAGATATTTCAACACGGAGGTCTCTCATGCTTAGAATCGCTATCGCCATCTTTTTTATGCTGCACGGCCTGGTCCATCTGCTGTACGCCGGGCACAGCGCCGGGATGTTCGAACTCTCCTCCGGCCTGACCTGGCCGGAAGGCTCCTGGGCGTTTTCCAGGCTGCTGGGCGACGGGGCGACCCGCGGCCTGGCCGCCTCGCTCTCCGTTCTGGCCGCCGTGATCTTCGTCGTCGGGGGCGGCGCCTTGCTATTCAAGCAGGCCTGGTGGCGGCCGGCCATCCTGGGCGCAGCCGCTTTCTCCGGGGTGGTCTACCTGCTGCTGTGGGACGGCGGCCTGGCCCGGCTGGACGACAAGGGCGGCGTCGGCCTGCTGATTAACCTGGCCATTCTGGCCGCTTTGGTTATCTTCCAGTGGCCCAGCCTCGCTGAAATTTAATTCGCCGATCAACCGGGGATTCGGAGTGGAGTTACTTGCAACGGCTGTTATATTCAATCTCAGCCATACACCTGATAAATAAATAGTTTGAAAACGGGCATGCAGATCGGCTATTACCGATCTGCATGCCCGTTTTCCGATAAAATTCCCCAGGATGTCTCATTGGGAATTCCTGGAGTGCTACCCCAGATTTGGGTATAATGAAAGCGTAATTTCTGGTAGCCCGGTACAATTGCAGTGGGTCTCTGGGAAAATCTGTGGGAGAGTCCCAGGAATTCCCAGGGCACCCTGGTTGTCTATCCCGAAAAGTGAAATCATGTCTATAGACCTGTGGTCATTGTACGCACTGATGCTCACCAGCCGGCGATTTGAGCAGGCGGTCGCCGAGCTGTGGCGCGCCGGTCTGATCTCCGGCGAGATGCACCTGGGCACAGGCGAGGAAGCCATCCTGGCCGGGGTGGTCTCCCAGCTGCAGGCAGGTGACGCCATGGCCGTCGATCATCGCGGCAGCGCGGCCTTCCTGATGCGCGGAGTCGATCCGGGGCTCCTCCTGCGCGAGATGTTGGGCCGGGAGGACGGCCTGTGCGGCGGCCAGGGTGGCCATATGCACCTGTTCTCACGCCAGCACCTGGCCGCCAGTTCGGGCATCGTCGGATCCAGCGGTCCGGCCGCAGCCGGGTTCGCCCTGGCGGCCCGCTACCTGCGCCCGGGATCGATCGCGGTCGCCTTTTTTGGAGAAGGCGCCATGAATCAGGGTATGCTGATGGAATCGATCAACCTGGCCGCGGTCTGGAACCTGCCGGTGCTGTTCGTCTGCAAGGACGATGGCTGGGCGATCACCACCCAACCGCAGGCCTCGACCGGCGGCGCCCTCGCATCCAGGGTGCGCGGATTGGGGGTTGACTACCTGGCGGCAGACGGCCTGGAGGTCGAGCAGGTCTGGCAGGCGGCCCACACGGCGATTGAGCAGTTGCGGTCTGGGGGCAAGCCGGTTTTCCTGCACGCCCCCTGCGTCCACCTGGAAGGCCATTTCCTGGGCCTGCTCACGATTCGGATCCTGCGGAATCCGCTCAAGGAGCTGCCGGGGATTCTTGGTCCTTTGCTGCGAGCCATGTTAAGCCCCGCTGGCGGCAGCCTGCGCCAGCGCCTGGCCGGCTTGCGTCAGGTCAACGCCGCCCTGCTGGATAGCCTGGCAGGGCAGCGCCAGGCCCATGCCAACGACCCGCTCGCCCGGGCCCGGACCTCCCTGCTGGCGGAACCGGCCAGACTGGCGGAGATGGAAGCCCAGGTTGCCGAACAGATCGCCGGTTTACTGGCCGAGCTGGGGAGCGAGGTGAACCTTTGAAGACCATGGAATTCAGCCAGGCCATCGATGCCGCCCTGGCCCAGGCCATGGCCGCGGACGATACGATAGTTGTCTTTGGCGAGGATGTCCCCCTGCTGCGCCGCAACCTGCTGGTCCGTTTTGGCCCTGAACGCATCTTGGGCGCGCCGATCAGCGAAAGCGCCTTTGTCGGCGCGGCGGTGACGGCCGCCATGGCCGGCCTGCGCCCGGTAGTGGAAGTGTACATGGTCGATTTTCTGGGAGTGGCGATGGATGCCCTGCTCAACCATGCCGCCAAGCTGGAGACCTTTTCCGGCGGGAAGTGGCAGGCCCCGCTGGTGCTGCGGGCGCCCTGCGGCGGCGGGTACGGCGATGGCGGCCAGCACGAGCAGTCCCTATGGGGCTGGCTGGCCCATATCCCCGGCCTGGCTGTGCTGGTACCCTCCACCCCGGCCGATGCCGGCGGGTTGATGCTGGCAGCCTTGCAGCACGACGGGCCGGTGGTGCTGCTCGAGCACAAATTGCTGTCCGAATCCAATCTCGAGTTCCTCGGCTCAGGCGGTCGCCGCAGCGTGACTTATGACGTACCCGCCGCCGGCCGGCGCGGCCCGGTGCCTGACCGCTGGGAACCGTTGCCGATCGGCAAGGCTGTCCTGCGCAGGCAAGGACCGGACCTGACCATTGCCAGCCTGGGCGTGGGCATCCACCGCGCCCTGCAGGCTGCCGAAACTCTGGCTCAGGCCGGTATCCAGGCCGCAGTACTCGATCTGCGCAGCGTTGCGCCCCTCGACCGGGAGGCGCTGTGCAATGCAGTCGAGGTGACCGGCCGTTTGCTGGTGGTCGACGAAGATTATGAGCGTTTTGGTCTGTCCGGCGAGCTGGCGGCCATCCTGCTGGAAGCCGGGATTGGGTTCAAATTCGGGCGGGTCTGCACCCAGGCGACCATCCCCTACGCCCGGGAGAAAGAAGACCAGGTTCTGCCCAACCTCGAACGGATCCTGGCCGGCGCTCAGGCGTTATTCACTTAAAGACGGGTCGGGCCGCCTGGATAAATCCAGGCGGCCCGACCAGCTCACTGTCAGCGGCGCAACCCGCCGGCAGCCGGATCATTCGGAAAGATCATCTCCCCCTTCCTGGACCGACCTGCAGGTTGGTTCACGATGGCCGGATCGTAGGCATCATCGCCGGAGTAAAACCCATTTGACAAGGTACCGGTAGGGTCGGAGACGACGTCGCCACTTGAGTCGAAAACCGGCGCAATCTGTCTGTCCATACCCGGCAGTGGAAAGATCAAATTGGTTTCTTCAGATTTAAGCGTCTCGTCCGACTGTTTGACGCTGGCTGGATCGTAGGCATCGTCACCGCTGAAGCTCGGGGCTGCGGCTGCGTTCAGTTGACTGCCCTGGTTCTCTTTCACGTTCACCTGCTGGGCGGAGACTTGCGGCTCACCGGCCCGATCGTTATTGGCTGAAACCTGCACGCCACAGCCTGCCAGTAAGAGAACCACACACCCTACAACAAAAATCGTTCGCTTATTCATCGTATCCTCCTTGGGATCTGTACTCCCGGTGATATACTTGATCCGGGTTATCTTCATAAGCCGTGTTGCTTGTTCTTGTCCTACTTTATCAAGAAGGTGATCCAAAATCACCCTCCCGACGGGAGGGTCTGGGGGAGGGTTGCCAGGAGGGTGCATATAAATTGGCAGGCTTTGACGCAAAGCCTTGATTTCAAAGGGAAGTATGGATCTCGAACAAAACGACGGTCTGGATCATACCCCGGTAGAGTCGCTCACTGCGCGTGAGATTGAAATCCTGGGCCTGTACGCGGCTGGTTATAACAACCCGCAGGTTGCCGAGCAGCTCTTTTTGGCCGGATCGACCGTCAAGTGGTACGCCCGCCAGATTTACGGCAAGCTCGGGGTGGATAACCGCGCGGCCGCCCTCAGCAAAGCCCGCTCGCTGGGATATCTGGCCTCGAAACATGCCGCCCCTGGTTTGCCGGCCCCGCTCACACCCCTGATCGGGCGGCAGCCGGAACTGCAGGCACTGGAGCGCGCTCTGGCCGATCCGGGCTGCCGCCTGTTGACCATCACCGGCCCGGGAGGCATCGGCAAGACCCGCCTGGCCCTCCAGGTGGGGGGAAACCTTACGAACCAGCCCGCTCCGCTTTTTCGGGACGGCGTGTGCTTCGTCCGCCTGGAGCCGGTTTCCAATCCCATCACCGCTCTGGCCGATGCCTTGCAGCTGCAGTCCTTCCAGGCAGGTGAAGGCACCCGCACTCAACTGATCGGATACCTCAAAAACCGCCAGATCTTATGCCTGCTGGATAATTTCGAGCCATTTGTGGGCAGCCGGGAGAGCGCCTGGCTGGCCGAGCTGCTCACCGCTGCCCCCGGCCTCAAGCTGCTGGTAACCTCGCGCATGCGCCTCAACCTGGCCGGCGAACAGGTCTACCCCCTGGCCGGCCTGGACCTGCCGCCGGAATCAGGGGCATCCCAGGGCGAATTTGCCCTGGAACAGGCGGCCGCCTCCAGCAGCATCCGCCTGTTTTTACAGGCCGCCCGGCGCAACCGGCCCAACTTCGAACTCAGCCAGTCCAATCTTGCCCCGGTCCAGCAGATCTGCCGCCTGCTGGATGGGATGCCCCTGGGGATCGAGCTGGCTGCCGGCTGGATCGGCGCGCTCTCCCCACAGCAGATCCAGGCGGAGATGCAGCGCAGCTTTGATTTTCTAGAGAGCCCTATGCAGGACGTCCCCGATCGCCAGCGCAGCCTGCGGGCCGTCTTCGAAACTTCCTGGCAAAGGTTAAGCGAGCAGGAACGGGCAGCCGCCATGCGCCTGGTCGTCTTCCAGGGCGGATTTGACTATCCGGCCGCCCGGCAACTCTCGGGCCTGTCGCCCCAGGAGCTGTTGGGCCTGGTGAACAAATCCTGGCTCCAACTGGAGACTTCCGGACGCTACCACTTCTATGATCCTTTACGCGGGTATATCGAAGAGATCGCCCGGCAGGATCAGGAATGGGAACTGACCTGTGATGACCACAGCCGGTATTTCTGCAACCTGGCCGCGACGGAAGGCCAGAGGCTGTTTACCTTTGATTCCCAAAAGGCCGCGGCCATTTTCCGGACAGAGATGGACAATCTACGGGCCGCCTGGAACTGGGCCGTCCGCCAGGAACGCTGGTCCTTGATCGAGCAGGCCGTTGACGGCTTGTGCAGCTACTTCAATCGCTACAGCCGCTACGAAGAAGCCGCCGGACTGTGCGCCGCGGCGGTCGCGGCTCTCAGCGAGAACGCCATAGAAAATGGCGGGTGCCTGCTTGCCCATCTGCTGGTCTGGCAGGCGACATTCTCCGGTGATCCGGCCGAATCGAGCCGCCTGTTAGCCCGCGCCCAGGGACTGCTGGAAGCCGGCCAGGCTCAATCGCAGCCATCCTATTTGGCCGTGAAAGCTCATTACCTGAAGGAGACCGCTCAGATGCTCAGCTGGCGCGACCGGCCGCGAGCCCAGCAGCTCTACCAGGAGAGCCTGGCGCTCTACCAGACGATGGAAGAAGAAGCATCCATTGCCGATGTTATGACCAATCTAGGTTGGCTGAGCTGGTCTTTCCTGGATTTGGAGGCCTCCCAAAACTGGTTCGAGGCCAGCCTGAAAATCCTGGAACGGACCGGGGACCGGTTCCTGGCAGCCAAGTCGCTGAGCATGTTGGGGTTGATCGTTCGCAACCAGGGGCGCTACCGGGAAGCCGAGCGCCGGCAGCGGGAAGCTTTGGCGTTGTTCGCCGCCGTTGGTTCCCATCTTGGCATGGCGGAAATCCTTTACGTCCTGCCGTATATCCTGTTAGTCAATGGGCAGGTGGACCAGGCCGAAACCTTTGCCCGTCAAAGCCTGGCGGAATATGAACGCATGGGCTACCAGGGTCCCTACCTGGCGAAACCATACGTTGGGATCACAACCACGCTGCTCGTCGAAGGGGAATATCAGCAAGCGCGGGCTGCTGCCCTGCAAGGCCTGACCATTGCCGAGATGTACGGGAATCAACAGGAAAGCGGGATTCTCTTGATGCTGTTGGGGCGGCTGGATTTAATCGAAAACCATGCAGACCTTGCCAGAGAGCACTTTGCAAAGAGCTACCAGTTTTTCACCGCCCTCGAACATAAATCGGCGATCTTGGCCGGTGCGTATCTGGCCTGCCTCTCACTGGATCAGGACGGATTGGAACGCTCTCGCAGTCAAATCAAAAGAACGCTTGCATCCGCCCTATCGGGACTCGACACTTACAGAGCTTGTTTACTCCTGATCCCCATCATTCTCTACCTGGATCGCGCCGGGCAACCGGAAAAAGCTGCCGAAATGCTGTCTTATTTCCAGCGTTTCCACGGTAATTTTTCAATTCGCTTGCTGCGGGATATTTTCGGGCCGGCCCTGGTTGAAAAGAGCGAGCACATCTCGATCGGTGCACCCGACGAAGACCTGGATGATATCCGCGGCAGGGTGATCCAGGCCAAACTGGAAGAGCTTTATGCCGTAATTTAACCGGCAGCCTTTCCCTGCCTGCCTCTGTCCAATCTCGAAGGATACAAAAGTAAGTATGCCAAACCGTACCTCCAGCGACCGTCCAATTCAAATTGCCCGGGGGCTCCTGGCCCTGAATGGGGTCATCTGGTTCTTGTTTGGAGTGACCAGCCTGTTGGAATTGACCCGCCGCTATCCGGAACAGAAACTGATCTACACCCTGGTTGGTATTTTAATGTTTGCCAACGTCGCCGCCCTGCTGCTGTCCGCCTGGCTGGTGGGCAAACCCTGGAAGTGGGGATATTACCTGGCCCTGGCAGTCCTGCTGGCCAACGTCCTGCTGACATTCACCGACCAGGTCGGTTTTTTCGACTGGGTCACCCTGCTGCTGGACCTGGCCATCCTGGGGCTCCTGGTTGTCCACCGGATCCAGTCCCGCTCCAGATCACAGGCCCTGGTCGCACAAACTACCGTCGAAAAACAGGACAGATAGCCGGCGATCGCCGGCTATCTGTCCTGTTTTTCGATAGAAACCGCTTTCCGCCGCCGCAGGCGCCAGGGAGGGGGTATGGGGGTGGGCTTAACAACGTTGATCCAGGCCGAATGATTAAAAGTGAGATGCGCCATGTTTGGCTCGCCGCCATGAATTTGGCCTGAAAATCATTTATTGGTGAAAGGAAAGGAAGATGAAAAGCGAAACCTCGCGAGCTCACGGCGTGACGCCGGAGCTGAACCGCGACTACTCCGGCAGGACAGCCGGCCAGCAGGCCGCCTTCCTGCTGCCGTTTTAAAACCGGGCATGGATCTGCTGGACCTGGGCTGCGGCCCCGGGACCATCAGCGTGGGGCTGGCCCGGGCGGTCGCGCCCGGGCGGGTCACCGGTCTGGACCACGACCCGGAGCACGTCGCCATGGCCCGCGCCCTGGCGGCCGAACGCGGCCTGGACAACTGCACTTTCGAACTGGGCGGTGCCGATGCGCTGCCCTTTGAGGCCGAGACCTTTGACGCCGTGTTCGAAAATGACCTGCTCACCCATCTGGCCCGGGCAGCCAGCGCAGCCGTGCGAGAGATCCACCGGGTGCTCAGGCCGGGCGGCCTGTTCGCCGCCCGGGACGTGGACGCCGGCGCAGTGGTCTGGGGTCCGGCTTCGGAGGCCACCCGCCAGCTGGACCGCTGGATGATCGCCTGGCAGCGCAGCCGCGGCAGCGACGTCACCCTTGGCCGACGTCTGCCGGCGCTGCTGCGGGAGGCCGGTTTCGTGTCCACCCGCAAAAGCGTCTCGGCCGACACCAAGGGCGACCCCGAATCCGTCCGCCAGCACGCCGCCATCACGCTGGCCCTGCTGGAGGGCCCCCTCGGGCAGGCGATTCGCGCCCAGGGTTGGGGCGACCAGGCAGAAATCGAGCGCGTCCAGGCGGCCATCCAGGCCTGGGCTGATAACCCGGACGCCTTCTTCGCCAACCTGCACATTGAAGTGATTGGCTGGAAACCATAAGTCGAAAAACAGGTCTGAAGCGAATGCCAGCATTCGCGGTTCAGACCTGTTTTTCGTGATCTTCCTCCGGCAACAGGCGCGCCGCCAGCCAATCCCAGACCGCGCGCATAAAAGAGCCCGGCCTGGCCGTATAACGCAGGTAAGCCGCCGGGACCAGCCGGCGCGCCAGCAGCATCCAGGCCGCCATTCCCAGTATCGCCGCCAGCAACGGGGTCAGCACCAGGGCCGGGTAATACAGGGCCGGCCGGTCGAACAGGCTGGTCTGGCTGAAGATCCAGGCGAATCCCCCAATGGGAAACAGATATGTGAATCCGATCTCTGACCAAAATGCCAGGCGCCGCTTCCAGAAAGGGATCGCCAGCTCGCGGCCGTTGACGCTCAGCCGCCGGGCCCGCTGGGTTTGCAGGTCGAAAGCGAACCGCTGGCGGCGCTCGGCCGGCCAGGCCTCGTACCCCTCGATCCGGAAACTGAAATCCTGCCAGTGGTTGAGCAGCACGTCCAGCCAGCCCGGCCGCTTACGATCCGTCGCCAGGAACTGGTAATAGTCCAGGAACATGGTCTCCAGCTGGTAGGGCGGCGTTTCGGGCGTGAACAAAGCCGAAAAACCGGTCGTCGCCTGCCAGTGAGTTTCCCAGGCCTGGGGGTCTTCCCGGGCCAATGTTTCCGGGGTGGCCCCAAAGACCAGCGGCTGGCGGGTTTCCAGGTCGTAGGCCACACTGTTGGGCAGTTCTTCGTCAAAGTTCGTGCCACTGGCCTGGACCCGGATACAGTCCGGGGAAACTGTGATCGTGAGCATGCTGCCATTATACGCCAGAGTGTTATAGAACCCCGGGAGATACTGCCTCCTTCTCTGATGAAATAACCACAGGTTCCGGCAAAATAAGATGTCTGCGTGGGCGGTCGCCCACGCAGACATCTTATTTTGCCGATATGCCTATAGCCTGATTGACAGGCCAACTATGATCGCTATAATAGATTCAGGCTCGGAACCAATCCCGGTGACACTTCCCGGGATCTGCAGGCCCGCCGCGTTGGCCTGCTCGGGCTCATCCTCGGGCTGCCGGGTGGGGAAAACCTCGACCGCCTGTACCAGCCCGGAGCCGCGCCGGAGCTTGAAAAATTAATGGCAAAATCGTAAACGTAACACGCCTATCGATGGAACAGATCCACAAATACACCTTCGACCACCCCGAAATCTTCGACGCCCTCCACGCGGCGCGCTACGAGCCGGAATGCGCCTTCCTGGAAGCCATTTTTCAGGCCCAGGCTGGGATCGGTCGCATATTGGATGCATCCTGCGGCACCGGAGCCCACCTGGCCTTACTGGCACAGCAGGGTTATGCCACCACGGGTTCCGATCTGAATGCCCACATGCTGGCTTACGCCCGCCGCCGGCATGCGGAGGTGGCCTTCGTCCAGGCGGACATGCGCGCCCTGGGTTTCAGCCCCAGCTTCGACGCCCTGATCTGCCTGTGCACTTCATTTTCCTATAACCGCACCAACCGCGAGGTGGCAGCCGCCTTGCAGAGCTTCCGCCGTTGTCTGCGGTCGGGCGGGCTGCTGGTGATCGACGTCTTCAATCCGATCAGCCTGATCGAGAGCCGCTCGTATAGCCCCGAATTTAAGGAAGAAGATCGCCATGGCCGGCTGGGCCTGGTCTCGACCAGTCAGGTGACGATCGACCCTTCCCGGCAGTTGCTGATCGAAAGCCGGACCATCTCAGACCAAAAGACCGGCCGGCCGCTCCAGACCGACACTACCGAATTCCGGTTGTTCTTTCCCCAGGAGTTGCGCTACTTCCTGGAGACCAATGGGTTCCGGCTGTTGGATTTTTACAGCGCCTTCGACCCCGGCCGCCGGGATCTGAACGGCAGCCGCCTGATTGCGGTAGCGATGAAAGATTAATCTCGAAATGAACCTCAAACCTTTAGTCTGGTGCGTACTCCTGCTGCTGGCCACAGCCTGTTCGTCCGGCCCGTCTCAGCCGGAAATTCAAGCCGTTTACCTGGCGGATGGTCCGGGCGTGCTGCCCGCCAGCCAGCTCCAGGCCCACCCGGAAGTCCAGGTTGTGGGCAGCTACGCAGAACTCCAGGCCGCAGCTCAGAAAAAAGTTGGGCTGTGGATCGATAAAAACGCCCTCGACCTGCTCGCCGGGGATTGCCAATGGATCCAGGAAGCGCCCCAGGCCTACTACCCGATCGTGCTGGTGGGATACAACGACCCCCTGTACGCGTTCCGAGACATGTGGCCCTGCTTTTGGGTCGAAGGCCCGTATGTAGATTGGACCACGGTAACGCTCGAGCCGGGGTTCAGTGTGTTAATGAATCTCGTCAACCAGGAAAATTCGCACCAACAAATCTTCCAGGGCTATCAGGAAACCCCAACCGTCGAGCGGCTGTTGGAGGTCACCGACGAACTGCTGCCCCAAAGCCTGGCCAAATGAACCCCGACCAACCCTTGAAATCCAAATCCCGCCGGCCCACACCAGCCCTAACCCGGCCATGCTGGCCAGATCGATCGCAAACGGCATACTCCAGGCTCGCACAACAAATGCGATTTCGAGATGGACATTGGGCGCCTCCCCAACCAGGGCCGGCAGCGGCGCCACAACCACTGCGGAGACCAGGTAAACCCCCGATTACAGCCCGGCTACTGCCGGGATGATCTCTTTTCTAAAAGTCTCCAGCGGGGAAATTTCGTACACGTCCGGCATATTGAAGATTGCCTGATTGAATCCCAACTTGGCCAGATCCTTGATCCGCTGGATGACGCTCTCTACGCTATCGCCCCCGGAAAGATGGACCGTGCCCAGAGAGGTTTTCTCGATGCTGTCGTAATCGCGTCCCAGGTCCTCGCAGTGCGCTTTGAGGGTGTCGAGCGTTTGCTGGAGCTTTTCGGTACCGGCCCGCTCGAAGATATTGCAGGCATCCGCATACTGCGCCACCATGCGCAGGGTTTTCTTCGGTCCCGTGCCGCCGATCAGGATGCGCGGGTGGGGTTGTGAGAGCGGGCGCGGGTTGTTGGTAGCCGCCGGTGCCGTGAAATGCTGGCCTTCGAAGGCCGTCTCGTCGTCGGCCCACAGGGCCCTGGCATATTGAAGGGCGTCCTCCAGCAGCTCGAAGCGCTCCGAGGTGGATGGGTAAGGGATCCCAAAGCCTTTCGCCTCATCTTCATACCAGGCCGCCCCAATGCCGAAATAGGCCCGGCCGCCGGAGAGTATATCCAGGGTGTTGACCATCTTCATCAAAACGGCGGGGTGGCGGTAAATCACGCCCGTGACCATGGCGCCCAGGTAGACTTTTTGGGTTAACCCGGCAAAATAGCCCAGGGTGGTATAGCTTTCCATCATCGGATCGGTGTAAGCCTGGCCGTACAGTCCCTTGATTTGGTAGTAATGATCCATGACCCACAGGCTGTAAAAACCTGCCCCTTCGGCGGTGGTGACGATCTCTTTCAGTTTGGGCCGGATGGCGGCCGTGCCGCCGGGGTATTTGAAAGACGGTATTTGCAATCCTATTTTCATGATTAATCTCCTATCTGTTAGATCCTGTTTTTATCCAAACGGTTATTACAAGAAATTCCACAGCGCCGCGGCGCCCTTAAGTTCTCGAGGAAACTGTCGTTGCGAGGCGGGCGCTCTTTGCCCGACGAAGCAATCTATCTCATTTTTGCGATGGGATGGATTATGAAGATTGCTTCGCCAAAGATCGGCTCGCAAAGACACCAGCCGCGGTTGTCGTTGCGAGGCGGGCGTACTTTGCCCGACGAAGCAATCTATCTCATTTTTGCGATGGGATGGATTATGAAGATTGCTTCGCCAAAGATCGGCTCGCAAAGACATCAGCCGCGGTTGTCGTTGCGAGGAGGGCGTACTTTGCCCGACGTGGCAATCTACTTTCAGGAGATCAGCGCATTAACACTGAAGATTCCTTCGCCAAAGATCGGCTCGCAGTGACACAACTCTCTTACCAGGCATACGCCTTGGGCGCTTCACCGCCCGGACCGGGGAAAATCTCATCCAGCTTTTGCAGCACTTCGTCATCCAGCACGATCTCGGTCGCCCGCACGGCGCTTTCCAACTGCTCGATGGTGCGCGGCCCGATGATCGGGGCGGTGACCACCGGATTGTGCAGCAGCCAGGCCAGGGCCACCTCCCCCGGTGGATGCCCGATTTCACGGCACAGCGCCTCGTATTTTTCCAGCTTGTCGCGATTCTTTTCGACCTCTTTTTCGAAGTCTTCGCCTTTACGCCGGCCGGTTGCCATTTTTTCTAAAGCGCCGCCGAGCAAACCGCCATCCAGGGGGCTCCAGGGGATCAGGCCCAGGCCGTAATGGCGGCAGGCCGGGATGACTTCCAGCTCGATCATGCGGTTATTGAGATGGTAAATGCTTTGCTCGCTCACCAATCCCAGCATGCCGCGCCTGGAGGCTTCCTGGCAGGCCGTGGCGATATCCCAGCCCGCAAAATTGCTGGAACCCACGTAGACCACCTTGCCCTGATCGATCAGGCTGCCAAAAGCCTGCCAGGTCTCATCCCAGGGGCAGTCGCGGTCGATATGGTGCATCTGATACAGGTCAATCCAATCGGTTTGCAATCGTTGGAGGCTGCCTTCGCAGTGTTTGCGGATTTTGTAAGCCGACAGGCTGCGGCCGTCGCTGTTCACCTCGGGCAAATTGGCTTTGCGCTTGACCAGATTGTAAACCTTGGTCGCCAAAACCGTCGCCTCCCGGCGCCCGCCGCCCTGCGCAAACCAGTTGCCAATGATCTCTTCGGTATGGCCATGTTCTACTTCCCAACCGTAGACATCGGCGGTATCGAAGAAATTGATGCCCAGTTCCAGGGCGCGGTCCATGATCTTAAAGCTGTCCGCTTCGCTCGTGTGCCAGCCAAAATTCATCGTGCCCAGGCACAGGTTGCTGACCAGCACGCCGTGCCGGCCCAGGCGTTTATGGGTTACTGCCATTGTTGCACTCCTTCTGTTTATTTAAATAGCTTTCGAAGCCGGGTGGTTTTACGCCGAGTTTCATCCACCTGTCGGCTGGAATGAATGGCGATAAAAGTGGGCGTGCGCGACGTATGCCCCCCACGCACACTCTTTCGCCCTAATTATAAACATTGCATGAAGACCCGTTACGAGTGAGCGATCACCGGATGAGGGCGATAAGGCTCTTCCAGACGCTCGACCTCGTCCGCCGTGAGCTGGATCGACATTGCGGCCAGGGCATCGTCCAGGTGATGGGGCTTGGTGGCTCCCACGATCGGGGAGGTAATGTAAGGCTTGGTATACATCCAGGCCAGGGCAATTTGCGCCATCGACACCCCGCGCGCTTCCGCGATTTCACTGACGCGCTTGACGGTGGTCAGGTTATCTTCCTGCTCATAGCGGCTTTTGGCGAGCGAATCGGACTGGTAGCGCAGGGTTTCGTTCTGGTTCTGCGCCGGTGGACGGGCCAGCACCCCGCGGGCTAACGGTGAGAACGGGATCACCCCAACGCCCTGATCCTGGCAGAAAGGCAGCAGTTCGCGCTCGTCTTCCCGGTAGATCAGGTTGTAGTGGTTTTGCATGGAGACAAAGCGCGTCCAGCCGTGCAGATCGGCGGTGTATTGCGCCTGGGCGAACTGCCAGGCGTACATTGCCGATGCACCGATATAGCGCACCTTACCCGCCCGGACCAGGTCGTGCAGGGTTTCCATGGTCTCTTCGATCGGCGTGTCATAATCCCAGCGGTGGATCTGGTACAGATCGACATAATCTGTGCCCAGACGTTTGAGACTGGCCTCAATCGCGCTCAGGATGTGCTTGCGCGACAGGCCATGGTCGTTCGGGGCCTGGCCCATTGGAAAAAAGACCTTGGTGGCGATCACCACCTCGTCCCGCGGCACAAAATCCCGCAAGGCGTTTCCCAGGACGGTTTCACTCATCCCGCCGGAATAGACGTTGGCCGTGTCGAAGAAATTGATGCCCGCCTCCAGGGAGCGTTGGATGTAGGGCCGGCTCTGTTGTTCATTCAAAACCCAGGGATTGCCCTCCCCCGGCTGTCCGTAGCTCATGCAGCCCAGGCACAGGCGCGAAGCTTTAATCCAGATGTTCCTAAACGAATATATTCCATGCTGTTTCTCCTGTCTGAAGGTTCTTTGGGAATTCCTGTGGTGCTATCCCATGGAGTTACCTAAACTCTTTCGTTTGACTTTAGTAGCGGTCCCCGACCACATTGATGCGAGCCATGGCCTGCTCAATTTCCTTGAGATCGTCAGCGCTCAAATCGACCTGCAGCGCGCCCAGGTTCTCGTCCAGGCGGTGGAGCTTGCGGGTACCCGGGATCGGTACGATCCACGGTTTTTGGGCCAGCAGCCAGGCCAGGGCTACCTGAGCCGGGGTGGCCTCATGCTCCGCGCCGATCCGCTCCAGCAGCTCGATCACGACCCGGTTGGCTTCGATCGCCTCCGCTGTAAAGCGCGGGTTGCGGCTGCGGATGTCGGAGCTGGCGTAGGTGGTGTTCACATCGATCTTGCCGGTCAGGTAGCCCCGCCCCAGGGGGCTGTAGGGCACCAGACCGATGCCGAGCTCCTCGCAGGTCGGCAGAATTTTCTCCTCGATCGGCGTCCACCAGATCGAATATTCACTCTGCAAAGCCGTGACGGGCTGAACCGCGTGGGCCCGGCGAATTTGATCGGCATTCGATTCGGAAAGCCCAAAATGCCTGACCTTACCGGCCTGGATCAGGTCCTTGACCGCCCCGGCTACGTCTTCGACCGGCACATCCGGGTCGGGCCGATGCTGGTAGAACAGGTCGATCGCCTCGACCCGCAGGCGCTTGAGCGAAGCCTCGGCCACCCGCTTGATCTGCTCCGGCCGGCTGTCCAGGCCGCTGCCGGGCCGGGGACCCTTATCACCATCGTGCTTGAACCCGAACTTGGTGGCGATCACCACTTCGCCGCGAAATGGCTCCAGGGCCTCGCCCACCAGCTGCTCGTTGGTAAACGGGCCGTAGACTTCAGCGGTGTCGAAGAAGGTGACCCCGCGTTCGACCGCCTTGTGGATCAGGTCGATCATTGCCTGTTTGTCGGTGGGCGTATCGCCAAAACTCATCCGCATGCAGCCCAACCCAAGAGCGGATACTTCCAACCCACTTTTCCCAAGTTTGCGTGTTTTCATTTCCTAAATCCTTTCTTGTCATGCACTGAAATCCAGCCGGCAGGGCTTTGGAGCGGCGGTTTCCGCCCACTACCCTGGGAAATCAGATTCAATCTTCAATGGGGAGCAGCGCCTGCTCGGCCTTCAAGAGCGCTTTTTCATAGACGTTGATCTTGTAGTCCAACAGGTCCAGGGTTTCCTGCATTTCTTTCATCCTGGCCATAAGCTGCTCGCGCTGCTCCACCAGGATCTCTTTGCGGGCGTCGATGGTCGTATCGCCCTGCTGGACCAGATCGAAGTACTCGATCAGCACTTCGATGGGCAGGCCCGCGCTGCGCATGCACTTGATGAACGAGACCCGCCTCAGATCGAGTTCGTCATAATCCCGGATGCCGCTGTCCGTTCGATTGACAGACGGCAGCAGTCCAACCCGCTCGTAGTAGCGCAGGGTATCCGCTGAGATCTCGTATTGTTCGCTTACCTCGCCAATCTTCATGCTGGCACCTCCAGAAACAAGTGGTTTGTCCGTAAGACTGATGTCGCTTGATTTGCTCTACTAGTGTAACACCTGGAGTTAACTCTAAGTCAAGGGTTTCTTGAGATTCCTTGGTTTTAACTTAGGAGTTCCTTCACAGCGCCAGGGCGGGGGGGCCGCTAAGCCCCGCTGGTATTGGGCCAGCAATGAACCTGGGCTTATTCAGCCGCGAGCCTGCAAGTGTTTCTTCGATGCCGATTTGGTTTGCATGGGTCAATCCTTCCGACACAGGAGCAGCGAGGTTGGTATCAAATATCTGCAAAGCTTACCTGGTGTCGACGATCCAATCCACGTTCAGTGAGAAATGCATCGAAGAATCGCCTGCTAGCTATGTATGGTTGCAGCGTGTAGAACGGCTTCTTGGGCGGAATCAACGGGTTTAGCGGCGTCCCCTCCCTGGTCCCGGTGGCGATGGGATGAGGGAGGGGACGCCGCTGATGGGCATGCACAGAACGCATGCTTGGCGCTGTTTGCAATCCGGCCGGGGGTGGGAGCAGGAAGCCGAGATAAAGGATTCCTTGCCACCTGAAATCTCCTGGATGAGTAGATCCGGCTGATGTCATTTACGCTTCAGATGACTCTGGTGCCATCATCGAATCTCCCAATGACACTACCAACAAGGATAGTTTCTTAAGATGTACCCCAGAAACCCTCATGCCGTGGGCAGCGGCAATTCAGGTCCGGAGCTATTTGACAGCCCCACTCGAGGGTCCTATAATCGTCCCCACCAAAATGGATGAGGGTGGGTGGCGGTAACTTCTCACAGAATCTCCTGAAGATCCTTAGAAAGGGAATGAATGAACACTGGCAAATTGGCCGGACGCCTGGCGGAGCGGGCGCCGGGGCGCCTGAGGATCCTGATCGTCGGCGCCGGGGTCGCCGGTTTGACCCTGGCAGCCCTGCTGGAGCGGCGCGGCGAGCGACCGTTGGTAATCGAGCAGGCCGAGGATTTCTCCCAAAATGGCTACATGCTTGGCCTGTATTACCTGGGCGCCCGGGTGCTGCATGGCCTGGGCAGCTACGAGGCATACCTGGAGCGCAGCCTCGAAATGCAGCGCTATAGTATTTACAGCGGCTGGGGCAGCCTGCTGCACGATTATGACCTCAAGCAGGCCAACCGGCAGTATGGCCCTATTCAGGGTATCCGCCGCAGCGGGCTGATCGAGTTGCTGCGGGAGGCTTGCCCTGAAACGCCCATCCGGCTGGGGACGACCGTCACCGCCTTCGAGCAAAGCCCTCAAGGGGTCACAACCGAATTCAGCGACGGGTCCAGGGCCGACTTCGACCTGGTGGTGGCGGCCGATGGGCTGCACTCCGAGACCCGCAAACAGCTCTGGGATCGGAGCGAATACAGCTATTGGGAAACCGGTTGGGGCGGCTGGGTGAGCTGGGCCGATCCGGAGCTGGCGCCCCGGCAGGCTTATCGCGAGTACTGGGGCGCCGGGCGTTTTCTGGGGCTTTACCCCACCCAGGAGAAGTTAGGCGTGTTCCTGGGCGGCCCGCTGGAGATCGTCCGCCGGCTTGGGCGGGAGGATTTCATCCTGGATTCGCGGCACCACTTCAATCACAGCGACCAGGCCGTCAAATCCCTGCTGGATTCGCTCAACGCCGACCCGGATCCGTTCTTCTGGGATTTCCACGACTGCCGGACCACCACCTGGCGCAAAGGTCGGGTCGTCTTGCTGGGCGACGCCGCGGTGGGCTTCCTGCCGACCGCCGGCATCGGCGCCTCGATGGCGATGGAATCGGCCGCCGCTTTGAACGACATTTTGTCCCGGACCGGGCCCGGCTTCCTGGAACTGGCCCTCGAGCGCTTCGAGCGCCGGCATCGCCCCCGGGTTGAAGCCGCCCAGAAGACCTCGCGGCAGTTGGGCAGGCTCATGTTCGTCGAGTCGACCCCGCTGGCCTGGGCCCGTGACCAGCTGGTGCGCCTGTATTCGCTCAAAATGCTGCTGAGCAGCCTGGCCCGCTTCATGGACGAGCCGGTGTAGGAAGGAGCTGCCCCATGGACAATTTTCTCGATCATCTTACCGGTTCCTGGCAATTAACCGGAACGATGGGCGCGACCAACCTGGTCCAGGCAGTGGAGGCGCATTGGATCCTGCAGGCTAATTTTCTGCAGATGCACTGCCTGCAGACCGACAACCCCGCGCCGGGCCAGCCCGCTTACGAAGCCGTCTACTTACTTGGTTTTGATGAAAAAAAGGGGGAATACAGCTTCCACCTGTTCGATACCTTCGGGCCCGGATACGCTGCCACGGTCGGGTTTGGCCGCCGCCAGGGCGACTCACTTGAATTCCTGTTCGACTATCCGGCCGGGCCGTTCTCAAACACGTTCACCTGGAAGCCGGAAAGCGGAGGGTGGGAGATGCTGCTGCGCCGGCAGGACGTCCACGGCGATTGGCAAACCTTCGCCACCAAGCGCCTGACGCGCGCCTGAGGCCTGGTTAGAAAACCCCTGGGAACCAGGGTCATTGGGAGTATTTCCACGGATGCCCGGGTTCTTAATAAGTATCCCCTGCACCCACCCCTGGCCGGCAAAGGACGCCGGCCTTTCAGCGAAATCCCCTCCCTCGTCCCAAAAATACCGGAACAGGGAGGGGATTTCGCTAAACCCAGTGATTCCGCCCAAGAAGCCGATCACCACGATGCATACACTTATTGGTCGCAGGCGATGCTTCGATGCATTTGTCCTTAAACTTGGATTGCATCGTCGACACCTGGTAAGCTTTGCATTTTTTGGACTTACATCGCTCCTGTGTCGGAAGGATTGACCCATACAAACCACATCGGCATCGAAGAAGCGCCTGCAGGCTCGCAGCCGAATAAGCCCAGGTTCATTTCTGGCCCAATACCAGCGCGGCTTAGCGGCACCCCCGCCCTGGCGCCCGTTGCGATTGGGGCATAGGGCGGGGGTGCCGCTGACGGGCGGACGTACTGTGTCCGCCGGGGGTGGGTAGGGGAAAGGTCAATCAACGATGATGTCATGAGTAGACCGGCGTTTTTTGCCTGAATCGTGTACTTTACGATCGGCAATCTCGACGCTAGCAAATGGGATACCCGAATTGGTACCTCATGTACCTTCAGCGATACGCCACCCGATTGAAACGCCGGATCAACCAGTAGATCAAGCCGAGCTGCAGCACGATCCCGATCGCCAGCGCCAATCCCCAGGTACCGCGATTCTCCAGTGCCAACCAGTAGGCCTTGCTGATCCAAAAGGGCGGGAATAGACCAAGCAGCCACTGCCAGGGTTCCGGCACGAAGAAACCCGCCAGGATCGCCCAGCCGGAAATGCCGATGAATTTAGCATAGGCAAAACCCGCCACCCGGTTCTCGGCTGCGTTCGCGAAAAACAGGGTCGCAATCGGCGCGGCCAGAGACGCCCCGGCCCCGATCAGGAGCAGCTGCCACAGGGGCACCAGCGCCTGGTTGATAAACAGCACCTCCGCCACGATAATTACGAAGGCCAGCGCGGCCGCCAGGCCGGTGCGATACAGCACATACTGGCTGACCGGCAGCGGTGTGACCAGCATCGCCCTGAGAGTGCCCTGGTCTTTTTCATCCAGCAAGACGAAACCGAAGATCGTCCCGACCAGTAAGCCCCCGGTATAGATCGCCAGGTAGGCCACCAACATCGGGTAGATCGCGGACAGCGCCACCGGGATGGTTTCACCCGGCATCACCCGGTTCTCGATCAGGTAAGTGTTCAACCAGGGCAGGCCGAAGCGCAGCACCACGGCGATATATGCCACGAAGATAAACATAAAGATCAGGAAGCGATCCCGGCCTACCAGTTTCAGATCGGAACGACCAAGTTTGCCGAAAAGCTGGGTAAGTTCCATGCGCTCAACCTACTTTCAGAATGACGTGGGTGTGAAAGGCTCGCTGCGCCCAGGCGGCCAGACCAACCACCAGGACGGCAGTATAGCCGAGCGCGTAAAACCATTCCCAGGCCGCCAGGGGGACATAGGCAGCCCGCAGCAGCAATCCCGGTGCGCTGGTTGGAATGATCAGCAGGATTGGATGCCGGACCCACCCCAGGAAATACAGGAAAGGCAGCTGCAGCACCATGGCCAGCGCGGACATCGGAACCAGGAAATCGGTGAGGCTGTCGAACCGGACGATCAGGATGATCCCAATCAGGGTGTAGACCACCCCAATCCCCAGGATGCCCGCTAAAAGGGCCGGGAAATTGGGCAGCCGGGTTTCCCCCCACAAGCTGGCCAACAGGGCGTGCACACCGACAACCACCAGCGATTCGAGCGCGGCCAGCCCCGCCAGCGAGATCACCTTCGACCACAGATATTCGGCCGGTCGCAAGGGCGAAACGATATTGGCGTTAAGGGTGCCCTGGTCCTTCTCAAAAATGATCAGACCGCCAACGTAAACCAGGGTCGAGCCGCCTATCGCAATCAACAGCACGGCCGGCAGGATCGCCGGCAATTGTTCCGGGCTGGCCAGCCAGGCCAACATCACAGCTACCAAAACGCCGGCGCCGATCCCAATCGTATAAAAGTTGTTGCGCGCCTGGATGATCACATCGGTTTTCAGGGCGGACCATAAGCGTGTCATGCGGCCAACTCCTGACCGGTGACAACTATGAAGATATGATCCAGGGTGGTTTCCTGGCTGTGAATGGTTTCGATCCGGTGGGCGGATTTCATCAGCGCCAGAAAATCTTCATTCTCGATCAAACCATCCAGCGGGAATTCCTGCTGGCGGCTTTCCTGAGCCGCATTCAGGTATTCGACCCGCACCACCCGTTGGCCGTAACGCTTTTTAAGGGTGGACGGCGCGTCGATCAGCCGGATCTCTCCCGCCGTGATAAAAGCCACCCGGTCGCACAGCTCATCGGCGACGACCATATCATGAGTCGTCAGGAAAATGGTGGTGCCCCGCGCCCGCACCGCCAGGATCAGGTCTTTCACTTTACGGGCATTGACCGGGTCAAGACCGTTGGTCGGTTCGTCCAGGAACAGCAAGCGCGGCTGGTGCAGCAGGCTGCGCGCCAGGTTCAGGCGCACCTTCATGCCTTTACTGAACTCTCCAACCCGCTTACTGGCCTCCTCCCGCAACCCAACCCAATCCAGGACCTCCAGCGGCGGGTAGGTCGTGGTGCGGTAAAGCGAGCGAAAATGATTCAAATTTTCAAGGGCGGTCATCTTCAAATAATGATTTGGCAGCTCGAACGAAACCCCGACCTGCTCGTAAAAATCCTGGCCCCAGGCGCTGACCTCCCGATCCAGCACCTGGATGCTGCCGCCGTACTGTTTGAGCAGGCCGATCATAATATTCTGGGTGGTGGTTTTTCCCGCCCCGGATGGGCCGAGAAAACCGAAGATCTCGCCGGAAGCGATCTCGAAATTCAGGCCGTGCAGGGTTTGCGTATCCGCGCCCGGATAGGTGTAGGTAAGTTCATTGACGGAAATCATGTGGACCTCACTCCTGGTCTGGGTTTCGCATCGCCTCGAATTGCTGGCGAGTGGCCTGGGCGATTTGTCGCAGGATGGTTTTACCGGCTTCGCTGTCGGCTCCTGCCTCCGGGGTCAGGGCCCGATCCATCAGCGCGGCAATGCCCTCGATAAGTGCCTCGGTCGGCGGGATTTCTTCCGGGCTCTTGATTTCATCCATGGCCACCAAACCGTAAGCCAGCATATCCATAATGTGGGCGATCACAGCCGGGTCCAGGTCCTGCCGGACCGCGCCTGCGGACTGCATCAGTTTTACGAACAGGTAGCGATCCGACTCCTGCTGGCCGGCCTGCATTTGGCGGAAAAAATTATCCGGTTTGCGCAGATAATTGCCCAGGATGCGGCCATCCTGCCGGAACATGGCCGCCATAAATGGGCTGCTGGTCAGCGCGTACAGGCTGTTCTTGTACATGCCCGCAATCGTACCCCCGTGCGGATCCGCTTCGATCAGTTCGAGCCATTTCTCGGCGTAGATCTGCAGCTCACGTATAATCAAGTTCTCCAGCAGTTCGTCTTTGCTCTCAAAATGCTGGTAGATCGTCCCCTTACTGACCCCCACTTGATGGGCGATATCGTCGACGGTGGTCTTGTCGTATCCATAGCGCACGAAAAGATCCCCGGCGACGTCGAGGATCCGGTTGTGGCGTTCTTGATTATCGGATGCTGCCATGGCTGCCTTTATTATTTTTAAACGAAATGACCAATTTTATAAAATCAGTCAAATCGTATCATGGACTGCTTTGGAGGTCAAGCGGTATGGCGAGGCAATCTGTCAGCGATCGCAGGATAGTTGACCACAACCATCGCCACGCAGAAATAGATTGCTTGGCAGTGAAGTGCACGGCACAGAACGCTCCTCGCAAAGACAACATGACTCTTGTTCTTGCGAGAAACTCCATAGTACTAGCCCACATTTCAATCGAAAAGGGACCTGGTCGTGCCAGAAAGCAGGCATCCTGAGTGGAGGGAGGTGAGCGTTTTTTGCTCACCGAACCTAATCGTGTTCTTTACGATCAATCGAAGGATGGCCGGGTTGTGCAGAGAAAATGCCCTTCGATTACAGCCTCCGGAGCAAAGAACGCTCCTCCGGCTTCCACTCAGGGTGCCTGAAAAGGCAGGTTTTGAATCAAAATGTCGTGTCATCACGAATGTCGCCTTTCGGCGGTACAGCCGAATCTCGCAAGGACAGTTATAACGGGGACAGTTACTTAAGAGTTCTTCCACCGCGCCGCGGCGCCCTTCTTTCTCAACGAAACTGTCTTTGCGAGGAGGGCGTACTTTGCCCGACGAAGCAATCTACCTAAATGGTTCTCTCGCTAAATACCTTTAGGAAAAAGAGCAAATGTAATGTTCATTTTTGAGCGACTTCGCCGCTCAAGAATGAACATTACAATCACTTTTCAAAGTTAAAGGACTAGCGAAAATACCGCTAAAGAGACGATGACTTGACCCAGTAAACTGCCACAGGCGGGAAAAACAGGGGAATCAAACAGGCCCTGCATGGACGTGCAGGGCCTATGATGGTCACAAATGGGGGGCTTATCTGGGAAATTCGACTTTACCACCAACCGACAGGTAGCCGTAACCCGCCTCGATCAAGGGCTGGCTGTCGGCGATCATCCGGCGGCCATCGATCACCAGGAAGGGCGGTTTGACCGCCTCCTTGATCACCGGGGTCAGACCGCGGAATTCTTCCCAATCGGTCGAAATATAAACCGCATCGGTGCCCTCCAGGGCAGCCCGCATGGAGTTATGATAGCTGATCCGGTCGAACAGCCAGTTCTTCTCCGGGTTCAGCCAGTAGCTTTTGGCCTGGTCGATCGCCAGCGGGTCGTAGGCCTTGATTTCGACCACGCCCTTGCCCAGCAGGCTCTCCACCGCCTGGATGGCAGGTGAGTCGCGCATGTCGTTGGTGCGTTTCTTGAAGGCCAGCCCCAGCAGGGCCACCTTCTTGCCGTTGAAGTTGAAACCGGCCTCGTGAATCGCCCGATCAATCATGTACCGTTTCTGGAATTCATTGACCTTGTAAACCGCGTCCAGCAGCTCGGTGCGCTGCCCGCAGGAGTTGAGCTGGTAAATCAGGGATTGGATGTCCTTGCCCAGGCAGCTGCCGCCGGCGCCGTTGCTGACGTACGAGCCCCAGGTGCTGATCCGGTTATCGGAGGTCACGCCTTTGCGCAGGTCGCCCATGTTAATATTGTCGAACGTCTCGCCCAACCGGGCCCCGACTCCGTTCCAATAGGAGATGTAGGTCAGCAGCAGCGTGTTGGCCACGTACTTGATGGCCTCGGCCGTCTCGGGGGTGGTCTCCAGATACTCGATCCGGACGTGGTTGACGAACTGCGGGTAGATCCGCCGCAGCGCCTGGAAATCCTCCTGGGTGTCGGTGCCGACCACCACCCGGTCCGGACGGCGCGAGCCTTCGACCGCGTTGCCCTGAGCCAGGAACTCGGGGTTGGATGCCACGCCGAAGTCCTTGATGCCGTGCTCGCTCAGGATGCCCTGCATCAGGCGCACGGTCCCGATCGGGACGGTGCTCTTATTGATCACCAGCACCCGGCGCTGGTCCTTGCGCTTGGCCAGCGCTTCGCCCACCATGTGAGCGGCCTTCTCGAAATAGCTCAGATCCGTCGAACCATCCCGCTGAGGCGGCGTGTTCAGGCACATGAACAGCGCCTCGGCCCCCTCGATCACCTCTTCCAAATTAGTGGTAAAGAACAGGTGCCGGTTGATCACCTCAGCAACCAGGGTGGCCAGGTTGGGTTCATTGACATAACGCTCAATCTGGTCCCGTTCGCCGGTCGAGTAGGCGTCGATCCTGGCCTGATCGATATCGAAGGCATACACATCGTGGCCGTACTCGGCGCACACAGCGGCATGCGGTAAACCGACATACCCTGTTCCAATTACTACAATTTTCATTGGTTCCGCTCCATATAGTGAATGATTGGACCGCCCAGGCAGCCACAGGTACCCGATCCTTACCGCCGACTGAGCAGCTACGTTTACAAAGGGTTTCAACAGCAACGATTCCCGGGCACGGTCAGTGTTCTTGGTAATACCGTCCTAAGATCGATGATGCTATCGGTTGTATTTTACCCACTTTTCCCGATCAGGGCTGTAAAATTTAGTTGAAAGTCGTGTCCAGTTTAGGGTTGTTGTGCATGCCTGCCGCCGAAGGCGCCCCGGAGAGATTGGCGCTGGGCATTAAGATTCAGACCACATCTTATTATTGGTTCGCTGGAAAACTCTGTGGTGGTACCCCAGAGCTTCCCAATGACCCTTTTTATTGACAGACCCGAGAACCCATCTATAATCATAGTATATGAGTTACCAACTCGAACTCGATGAACCCATTTTAACCGGCGTCCAGCGGATCGCCCGCGAACAGGTCGATCAAGCCATCGCCGAAATAAAAGACCCCTCCCTGGGTCCCCATGAGACCGTCCACCAGGTGCGCAAGCGCGCCAAGAAGATCAGGGCCCTGATCCGGCTGGTGCGGCCCCAGTTCGAGGAGACTTACCAGGCAGAAAATGCTTTTTACCGCGATGCTGCCCGGGAGCTCGCTGCCGTTCGTGACGCCCAGTCGGTGATCGAGGCATTCGATCGCTTGCTGGACGTCTACCAGGAGCCGCTGGACCGGACGGCCTTTGCCCCGGTCCGCCGGTTTTTACTGGACCGGCGCCAGCAAGCGGCAGAAGCCGGCCCCGGTCTCCTGGCGAGTCTGGAGCGATTTAAGGGGCAGCTGCTGGCAGGCCGGGAGCGAATTGCCGGATGGTCCTTCGAGGCCCACAAGTTCGAAGCCCTGTCTGGAGGACTGCGCAAAACCTACCAGCGCGGCCGCAAAGCGCTGGCAGCAGCTTACCAGGATCCCGGCAGCGTCCAATTCCATGAATGGCGCAAGCGGGTCAAGTACCACTGGTATCACGCCCGACTGCTGGAGAATAGCTGGGGGGGATTGCTCGACGCCTATGCCGATCAGGTCCACGACCTGGCGGATACCCTGGGGGACCTGCACGATCTGGCCCTGCTGGATGACGCTCTGAGCGGGTACGGTTCGCCGGGCGAACCCGGCGAGACTCTGCGAGCCCTGGTCGAACAGGAACGGGACAGGCTGCGGGCCGAGGCCAAACCACTGGGAGAGCGGATTTATTGCGAGAAATCCAAGCGCCTGGTCAAACGCTTTGGATGTTATTGGAATAGCTGGCAGACCTGACCGCCAACTTACTGGTTGAAAATCCAATACAGAATAAACAATTCCACCTTCATCCACTGCACCCAGCATCCTGGAGGTTCTGGCATGGCCGACCAACCACAACCCTACCGAAATGGCGTTCTCGACTGGCTGCTCGAGCGTGATGACCCCAACGTGCGCTACCTGGCATTACGCGACCTGCTGGAGGCCCCCGAGGATGACCCCGAGTTGCTGGCCGCCCGGCAGGCCGCCTACGAACAAGGACCGATCGCCTCGATCCTGGCGGCGATGAACCGGGAGGGCTACTGGATCCGGCCCGGGCCGGGCTACAATCCCAGGTATCGCTCGGCCGTGTGGTCCCTGATCGCCCTGAGCCAGCTCGGCGCCAGTGCGCGGCATGATGAGCGGGTCCGGCGGGCCTGCGCCTACCTGTTGGATCACGCCCTGGCGGACGGCGGCCAGTTCAGCTATACCGGGGCGCCTTCCGGCACGATCGATTGCCTGCAGGGCAACCTGTGCGCCGCCCTGCTGAGCCTGGGATATGACGACCCCCGCCTGGAAGGGGCTTTTGACTGGATGGCCTGCAGCGTGACCGGCGAAGGCCTGGCCCCGGCGACCGACCAGGAAGCCGACCGGCGCTATTTCAAGAGCAACTGCGGGCCGCTGTTCGCCTGCAGCTACAACTACGGCCGGCCATGCGCCTGGGGCGGGGTTAAAATCCTGCTGGCTTTCAGCCGGCTGCCGCTCGACTGGCGCACCCCGGCCATCCGGCGCGCCATCCAGACCGGGTTGGACTTTCTGCTGGGGGTCGATCCGGCCCGGGCCACCTACCCCACCAAGGACGGCAACCGCCCCAGCCGCAACTGGTGGAAGTTCGGTTTCCCGGTCTTCTATGTCACCGACCTGCTCCAAAACGTGGAAGTCCTGCTGCGCCTGGGCCATGCTCAGGACCCCCGCCTGGAACCTGCCCTGAACCTGATCCGCGAGAAGCAGGACCAGGCCGGCCGCTGGAAGCTGGAACACGACTATTCCGGTAAGACCTGGGGCAGCTACGGCGTCCGCAACCAGCCCAATAAGTGGGTCACCCTGCGGGCTCTCCGGGTGCTCAAGCTGGCCAGCTGGGACGCCCAGCGGAACTGAAACCTTGAACGCTTTTCCCGGCCCCGGGGGAGGCGCCATCCTGTTCGTCCAGGGGATCGGGGAGAGGGGCGCGTCCAGGGCCGGCCCAACCAGCGCTACCCCCTGCTGTTTCGGGATTACCTGTGCCCCCACCCGCTGAGCGCAGCCGCCTATGCCGAGCTCAAGCGCCGCCTGGCGCAGCATCTGGCCGACCCGGGTATGTACCCGGAGGTCAAGGACCCGGCCGTGGACCTGATCTACCTGGCGGCCGAAGATTGGGCCCGCGCCGCCGGCTGGCAGCCGGGGCCCAGTGATTTCTGAGTTTTGGATTGGGGGATGGGTGTGGTTAAGCCGCACCCATCCCCCAATCCACACAAATACAATCCGAAGGAGACCAATCATGAAACGGAAGTTAGGCCGGTCTGGGATCGAAGTGAGCGCCCTGGGGATGGGCTGCTGGGCGATCGGCGGCCCATTCTGGAATGGCGAGACGCCCCTCGGCTGGGGCCAGGTCGACGACGACGAATCCATCCGGGCCATCCACGCCGCCCTGGAGCGGGGCGTCAATTTCTTCGATACCGCCAATGTGTACGGCGCCGGACACAGCGAACGGATATTGGGCCAGGCCTTTGCCGGCCGCCGTTCGCAGGTAATCATCGCCACCAAGTTTAGCGCGGTGTTCGACGAAGACAGCCGCCAGGTGACGGGCTCCGACGCCTCGCCGGACGGCATCCGCCGGGCCTGCGAAGACTCCCTGCGCCGCCTGGATACGGACTACATCGACCTGTACCAGTTCCATGACAACGGCTACCCGGCCGGGCAGGCCGAACCGGTCCGGGAGACGCTGGAAGGCCTGGTGCAGGCCGGTAAGATCCGGGCGTACGGTTGGAGCACCGACTTTACCGACCGGGCGACGGTCTTTGCCCAGGGGTCGAACTGCACCTCTATCCAGCTGCAGTTGAATGTGCTGGACGACAACCCGGCCATGATTGCCCTGTGCGAGCAGTACAACCTGGCCGCCATCAACCGCGGCCCGCTGGCAATGGGCCTGCTGACCGGGAAATACACCCCCGGGACCAAGGTCGCCGCCGATGACGTGCGCGGCCAGAAAAGCCCCGAGTGGATGAAATATTTCAAAGACGGCCAACCCAACCCCGAATGGCTGGCCAAACGCGCCGCCATCCGGGAGATCCTCACCAGCCAGGGTCGCACCCTGGCCCAGGGAGCGCTGGCCTGGAATTGGGCTCGCAGCCCGCAGACCATCCCGATCCCGGGTTTCCGCACCGTCAGGCAGGTCGAGGAGAACGCCGGGGCGCTGGCCATCGGCCCGCTGACCCCTGAGCAGATGGAGCAGATCGAAGCGATCCTGCAGAGGGCATAAGTTAAACTGAGGGTGGGCGGTGGCTACGTCACCACCCACCCTCATTTCAACCCATAAATTCCCGGAAGGAGCTGGCCGATGGCCGCATTAATCACCACCCTGGGCCCCAGATCCGCCGACGAGCTGGGCCTGATCCTGCCGCACGAGCATGTCTTCGTGGATTTGCGCACCTGGGATACGCCCGGCTACGCCCAGGCGGAAACGGAAAACGTCATCCGGTTGATGGTCCCCGAGATCCGCGCTGCCCAGGCCGCCGGTGTGAGCGCCATCGTGGAATGCAGCACGGTCGGTGTGGGCCGCCGGGCGGATATCGATCGGGCCGTATCCGAAGCGACCGGCCTGCCGCTGGTGGTCCCTACCGGGATTTACCGGGAACCCTGGGTGCCGGAATGGGCCCAATCAGCCAGCCAGGACGAGCTGACTGCCTGGATGCTGGGCGAATTGCAGGGCGAGATCGAAGGCAGCGGGGTGCAGGCCGGCTGGATCAAGCTCAGCGCCGGGGATGACGGCCTGACCGCCTGCGAGGCCAGGATCCTGCGCGCCGCCGTGAGCGCCGCCCTCCAGACCAACGCTGTGATCGGCAGCCATACCATCAGGGGCCGGGTGGTCCGGGACCAGCTCGACATCCTCGAAAGCCTGGGCCACGATCCGGGGCGCTTCATCTGGATCCACACCCAGGCCGAGCCGGATTTCGAACTGCACCTGGAGATCGGCCGCCGCGGCGCCTGGCTGGAGTATGACGCCATCGGAAATCACGATATCCTACCGGACGAATACTACCTCGAGCGCATCCTGCGCCTGCTGAAGGCCGGCCTGGGCGATCGCCTGCTGCTCAGCCACGACCGGGGCTGGTACGACCCTGCCCTGCCGGGCGGCGGCCAACCCAAACCGTACACCTATCTGACCGAACACTTCCTGCCGAAACTGCGGGCAGCGGGCGTGGATGCAGCCGAAATCGAACGCCTGACTCGCGCCAATCCATACCAGGCGTTTGCCCGCTGAAGGTTTAAACGCCTCCATGCGCACCCTGGCCGAAATCTGTCACAACGCCGCCGTAAACCTGAACGGACACGCCGCCACCCGCCAGGCAGTGCGGGCCATCATTTTGCGCGCTGGCAATCAGACCTATCAGATCTGTAAGGGCTGACACAGTTGAGCCCGCTTGACGTTAGTATAGAAGCAGGTTCGTTGATCCGCGAACCGCTTATTTTGGGTTGGCTCGACCCCCAGGTCCGGCCCATTGGACCGTCCTTTCGATCATTCCCGGAGGCACTCTATGAATTTAAAGCGATCAAGATTGCTGCTCTTGATGTTCGTGACTATGAGCGGGCTGGTGCTGTCCCTGGCAGTGCTGGCCCTGGCAGGCAGAGCTTCTTCCCGGGCTTACGCCGCGCCCATCCCGCCCCCAGACGGCTATCCGAAATTCAACCAGTCCTGGATGACCGTTGCCCCGCAGTTAGCCCCGGTTGGCAGCGCCACCCTCACCTACACCATCGCGGTCGTCAATACCGGGGCCTACCAGGCTGCCAACGTCACGGTTACGGATGTTCTGCCGGGCGATGTGGATTACAACAACGATGGCACTGCCAGCGCCGGCCAAATCGCATTCGCCAACGGCACGCTCACCTGGACGGGCCCGGTAGCGTTCGATGCAACCGTCTACATCCGGTTCAGCGTCAAGGTCCACCCGGCCTACCAGGGTCCGATCGTCAACCAGGCCAGCATCCAGCACGCCTCCCTGGCCAGCCCGATCGTGGTTTCGGCTGAAACCCTGGTGACCGATGCTCCCTTCTTCGAGATCACCAAAACCTCGGCGCCGGCCATCCCCGGGCCGGACAAGCCCATGACCTATACCCTGACGGTCACCAACCGTGGCCAGACGGCGACCAACCTGCCGGTGACGGTTTCGGATCACCTGCCGGTTGGAACCAGCTTCCTGAGCGCCGGCCCGGATGGCAGTTACGACACGGGATCCAAGACCGTCACCTGGCAGCGCCAGGTCAGCCTGACGACAGACGAGTCGGACGACTTCTCATTCTCCGTTTTGGTCAACAACAATGTGGTCAGCGGCACGATTATCAGCAACGACCAGTACCAGGTCTCGAACACGCTCAGCGGGGTCGCCACCGGCGAGCCTTACACAGTCGAAGTCAAGGACCCGGTGCTCTTCATCTATAAAGACACCAATCCCTTCCCGCCCGGATCGAACCAACCCATGACTTACACCCTGACGGTGCTTAACAAGGGCTCGCTGGCGACCGATCTGCAAATCCAGGATACCATCCCTGCCGGGGTGACTTACCTGCGCGGCGGTACCAAGAACGGCAACAAGGTCTCCTGGACAGTGCCCCGCCTGGACACCGGGGAATCGGTCCAGGTCAGCTTCACGGTCTATGTGGACGATGTCGCCGAAGTGCAGGTATTGAATGACGTCTACCAGGTGTGCAGCGCCGAAGGGCCCTGCCAGGATGGCATCCCCCTGACCAGCATTATCAAAGGCCCAACTTTCGCAGCGACCGCTGAGCTGTATCCCCTGGCCAAAAAACCGGGCGGCGGCGGCGGGCCGGTGACCCCGACCCTGACCATCGCCAACCTGGGCCCGGGCAATGCCCTGGATGCGTCTGCCTTGCTGTACTTTTACAATATCAGCGTCTCCAATCCCAAAGACCTGGATGTGATCCCACTGACTGGCACCCTTACGTCCGGGCCGTACTGCGGCAGTCAATGCAAATCCTTTCATTGGATTGGCGATATCCATGCCGGGGAAATGGTCACCTTCACAACCGAAGAAGGCCAGAGCACCATCGGCGGCGGTGAAGGCAGCCATGTAACCGCCACGGTGGTCATCTCGGACCTGTTAAGCGGCTTCGCCTACCAGCCGATCACCGCCACGGCGGTGTCCACCATCACCCACTTCGCCAACCTGCTGCCGGTGAAATCCGCCCCGCCGGTGATCGCCCCTGGACAGGTGATGACCTATTCATTGAAAGTCTGGAACAGCGGTCTATCGACCGATACACCTCCGTACCCCGTACTTACGGACGATGTTCCCGCGGGAGTGACCGTGAAAAGCGTCAGCGATGGCGGCCAGCTCGGCGGCGTTACGGACCAGGAGCTGGTCACCTGGACCCTGCCTTCGATGGGCCCGGGCGACATCGTTTACCGTTCCTACGCCGTGCAGGTCGACCCGGACCTGATCAGCGGCACCCTGATCGTCAATGACAATTATCGCACCATCTGGAATGACGTCGGCGCAACCATCACCGAGACCTACGTGCTGTCCAACACCGGCCAGCCGGTAACCACGAAAGTCAAAGAGATCGGCCTGGTCGATTCAAGTAAAACGGTCACGCCAACCTGGAGCCTGCCAGGGCCGTCCAATGTCCTGACTTATGTCGTGCATGTGGCCAATACCAGCCCGGTGCCGTTATCCGGGGTGCAGCTGCACGACCAGTTCCCCTGGCAGAGCAGCACCTACCAGCGGGATGCGGTCGCCACCAGCGGGCAGGTGATCAGCGATATCGTCAGCCTGGATTGGACCGGCAGCGTCGGGCCATTTTCGGAAGAGCTGATCACTTTTACGGTGATGGTCGATTCAGGCTACAAGGGGACGATCACCAACACGGCGGTGATCACCCATAGCAGCTTAAGCGCCCCTGTCCAGGTCCAGGCCGTGGCCTACGTCACCGATGACCCGGTCCTGAAGATCACCAAGTCGGCCACACCCGACCCGGTGCCCTACGGCGCGGAGTTGAGCTACACGCTGCACGTGGTCAATCTGGGCCAGCAGGCAACCGAGCTGACCGTCTCGGACAGGCTGCCGCCGCATACCAGTTTCGTGCCCTACAGCGCCAGCGGCAACGGCCAGCTAAGCGGAGACCAGGTGAACTGGACCTTCCCGGTGCTGCCGGCCGGCGAGAGCCGGGACCTGTCGTTCAAGGTCTACGTCCACACCTTCCCGGATGTAGTCAACTCGGATTACTGGATAAGCTGTCATGAAGGCGTGACCGCCTACGGGCCGCCGCTGCTGACGGCCGTCGACCAGAATCTCCTGTTCTTGCCGGTCATGTTCAAGCCTTAAGCTGGCGCGCCAGCATCTGGCTGAGGTCCAATTCCTTAACTTCGACCGCCTCCCATCCAGGCATGGAGCCTGGGTGGGAGGCGGAATTTATATGGCCCAACCGAATTTAATAGGCGCCCACGCTGCGGGCGATCAGGCTGCCGCCTTTGCCGGGCTTATAACTGACCACGGCCTGCATACCGGCTTCCAGGGCGCCGAACGAGCGCACCGAGTTACCGCTGAAAGCGGTCTGCTCGTTCACATTGAAGCGCATCCGGCCGTTCTGGGTGACCAGGGTGAAGGTATCACTGCCTGGGATCACCTGCAGCACCGTGCCATAGGCGCGCTTCCCGAGCCAGTGGCCCTTATTGAGGTTGGCCGGCATGACCACGACCGTTTCGGCCATCAGGACCTTGTTCCGGTCGAATGTGCCGATGGCGGTGACCCACTGGTCGACCCCGATATTGCGGAAGCTCAGCTGCCCGCCGCTGACCCGCTGGTAGCTGGTGGATTCATCCACCTGGATGGTGTAGAGCTGGCCCCCGATGGTTTTAAGCGTGAAACTACTGCCGCCCCGGGCGGTGACGAGCCCCACCCGGTTGACCTGGCGCGCCCCGGCCGCGGCCAGGGCCGTCCCGCTGAGCGGCAAGCAGGCCAGGGTTACGATCGCGATAGCGAAGAGAAACTTTTTCAACATGGGAAACTCCTTTTCAATGTGCCTGTCAAAACCCTGTTGCCAGGCACAAGCGCGTCATGCGGACGGCTGAAAGGAGGTCATCGAAACGCACGCTTCCCCCCGGCGCATGGCGCTTCTGAGCGATATCTGTATTATCCAACCTTTTAAAGGGAAAGTAAAGTTAGAAGTTTTCTCCCGGTTTTAATCTAAGCTGTTCGGGTATTATTGGCAAAATGAGGTGTTTTCGGGGGCCTCAGGCCCCCGAAAACACCTCATTTTGCCCATCTTCTACGAGTTCAGGGAAATCCGATAAGATGATAGATTTCGTGTTCGATTTGTGCGGTGCAAGCCGCACAAATCGAACACGAAAAATCCTTTTCTACATCATTTTTTGTCGCATTCATCCTTCAGCAGCCCGAAGTACAGTTGGTCAAGGTAAGCGCCCCGGAAGTAATGCCGCTGGCGCAGCCGGCCCTCTAGCTGAAACCCCAATTTGCCCAGCAGGCGCTGGGAGGCCGCGTTGCCTTCCAGCGGGTTGGCTTCGATCCGGTGCAGGCATAGGCGCTCGAAACCAAAGTCCAACATGGCCCGCAGCGCTTCGCCCATCAGGCCCCGGCACCAGTACTCCGGGTGCAGTTCGTAACCGATCTCGGCGCAGTGATGGCTGGAGTTGAAATTCCAGAACCCGCCAGCCCCGATGGCGATGTCGTCGTCCGGCCGCGCCAGACACCAGAACAGTGCCTGGTAGGTCTCGAAATCCAGGCGCAAGCGCTCGACCCAAGCCTGGGTGTCTGCGACCTCCGCATGCGGCTCCTGCCCATAGTGGGCGGTCACTTGCGGGTCGGATTTGATCGCGAACAAGGCCGGAGCATCCTCCAGCCGGGGCTGGCGCAGCAGCAGGCGTTCAGTAGTCAGGGAGGGAAAAGCGTTGAACTCGGCCAAAAATGAATGCTGAGACATATTAATCCAATCAAATATAAACCAGGCAACCCCTCCGGGTAAGTGCGTCTACCCCGGGCGGAATTCGCTCGAACTGGTTCCAGCGCAGATCGAGTTTCCGCAGCCGGCGCAGACGATCGAGACCCTGTGGCAATATGGTCAGGGCGTTGGCACGCAGATCGAGGTTGGTCAGAGATTTAAGTTTAGCGAGGTTATCAGGCAGACGTTCAAGGCGATTGAAGCGTAAATTCAATTCAACCAGGTTCGCCAGGCGGCCAAGTGATTCCGGTAAGTGGTTCAATCGATTGCCCTGCAAATCAAGTTTCACCAGTGCAGACAGGTTCCCGATTGATTCGGGCAACGCTGTGATCCGGTTATTGGTGGCATGCAGTTCCACCAGCCCGGAAAGCCGCCCGAGTTGCTCTGGCAGTCCTTCCAGGGCATTATTGTAAACCCGCAGTTCGATCAGATTCGCCAACTGCCCGATCCAGCCCGGCAGGGCCTGAAAGTGGTTATCCGTCAGGTTCAGATAGCGCAGCGATACCAGCCCCGCCAGCGATTCCGGCAGACTGCCCAGGCGGTTGTTGCTCAGGTACAGGAAGGTAAGCCGTTGGAGCCGGCTAAGCGAGTTGGGTAGAGCCTCCAGCTGGTTATGGCCCAGGTCGAGCATCGCTAATTGGCCCAGCTCGCCCAGGCTGGCCGGCACCACCTGCAAGCGGTTCTGGCCGAGATTCAGAGTCCTGAGTTCCTGCAGCTGCCTGATCGCAACCGGCAAGGACTCCAGCTGGTTATCGAACAGGCTCAGGCTGTGCAGCCCGGTGTATTTGAGGATCTCCAGGGGGAATTCCTTCAGGCCGCAGCCGTCCAGATTGGCGTGCTGCTGCGCCCCAATCCCGTTCTCGGAAACCAGCGCAGCCAACAGCGCTGCCCCACGCAACCCGCCTAAATGTTGGTGATTCAAGCCTGCAGTCATGGATTGGATCGATCTCCTGAGGAACAGTGCGCCCTCAAAACAGCGGCACCGCCTCCAACAAACGCGGGCGTAGCGCTTCGAAAGCCGGCTGTCCGAGGAGGCCAGGGAAACCGGCGCATTCCAGCACGCAGGTGCGCAGGTAGGACAGGAAGTCCGGCTCCCCAGGCGGCGCGCTTTCCGGCCGGCGAGGACCAGCCCACTCAAAATTTTGCCAGACGGGGGTCCAGGGCTCGCCCAGGCACAGACCATAGGGCGCCCCGCCCGAAATATTATCCTTGTGATAGCCATCGGGCGACAGGCTCAGCAGGAAGGGCTGGCCGGATTCCGGCGGCCAGTTTTCGCCCCAATCCAGGTAATCAGCGCACACAAAGTCGGCCCATGCCTGGCTGCAGGCCTCGATATACAGGCCGTCGCAAAATGGAGCGCCGCTGTTGATCTGGCGCCTCTCCCAAAAATCTACGTGACGGTAGCTTTCCAGATCGATCAGGGCCACCCCGCCGATCCGCTGCCAGAACAACACCAGGATCTCGGGCAAGGATGCCTCGGGGATCGATGCCCCGATCACCCGCTCGATCCGGCGGACATTTTCGGTCAATTCGGCTGGCGGAACTGTCTCAATCCGCACCCAGGGATAATCGCTGGCCTTGAGATTTTGCCCCAGGACCTGCAAAGCCGCCCGGCAGCCATCGAAAGCCTGCGCGGCCAGTTGGCGCTGGCTGTCCGGCCCACTGGCCCTGGCAGCCTGCCATTCCGCCTGGGCCGCCAGGATCGCCTCGAGCTCGATCATGCTTCGCCCCTCCATTCGTAGCAAATATCCGGGCAGTTCTGTTCATTGCCCGAGCCATCGCCAAAGGCGATCGCCTGGAACCCATGTCGCTCGTAGAACCGCCGGGCTCCCCGGTTAGCCTGGAAGGTGTACAGCCGGATGGGCGGCCCCAGCCTGGATTTGGCGATCGCGAGCAACTGAGTCCCAATCCCCTGGCCGACGACATCAGGATGAAGATAAAGCTGCTCGATCCAGCCGGTCCCATCCTTCCGATCCAGCGCCAGCAGCCCGACGATCCGCCCGGCCAGCTCTGCGATAATCACCTCGGCTTTCTCGATCAGGGTGTGGGCGATATAATCTTGCACTTCCTCATCCGTGTGGGCCAGGGGCGCGTATGGCAGAAAGGTTTTATGCGAGGTCAGGTAGACCTCACAGACTGCGGCGGCATCGTCCGCTGTAGCTCGCCGGAAAGTGAGCTCAGTTTGCATAGGTTCGTACATCTCCCGTACCTGCTTATGCCTGGAATTTATTTCAATCCCTGGCCTGAGTAGCTGGACCATGCCACATTAATGAATCAACTCCGAATTTTGGTCATGTGTGGCAGGCGTTTGCCTGCCACACATGACCAAAATTCGGGCTAACCTCAATAATGTGACATGGTTAAGCTAGATACCATATCCCAAAAACAGCTTAATCCAGTCGAAAAACCCATTCTGCAACCGGTTCTTCCGAGAACGGCGAGCGATCCTCCCCGACCAGGGCAAAGCCGCACTTCTCCAACACCCGCCGCGATCCCAGGTTGTGCTGAACCACGTGGGCGTACAGCGGGCGGGTTTGGATCTCTTTAAGGAAAAGGGCCAGCGCCTGGGTGGCAATTCCCCGGCCCCAATACACCTGCCCCAGCCAGTAGCCTATCTCGGTCTGGCCTTCCATTTCGTAGCACAGCACGTTGCCGGCTACCTGCCCCTCGAACAGAATCGTGCGGACCTGCCCGGCGGGATTGACCAGGACTTTGGCCCAGTCCGCGTCGAAAGCCGCCCGCTCACGCGGCGGAAAAGCCGCCATCCGGTTGGCCTCCGGTTCGCGCTGCTGCTCGTAGAAGATGGGCAGGTCGCTGGGAACGACCGTTCGTAATTTAATAGACTCCATTAGAGAATAATTTCCCGTATATGTCAACGCATAAGAAATAAAAACTTGTTAAAACCATTTGAGATCATTGAATCTTATCTCTCTTCGATAAATTATGTCGTGCACATAACAATTGAATATTTTCAGCAACCAGTGAAGAACCGCCTTTGGAATAAGGAATGATATGATCAAAGTGGAGATTATCTTGACTACCGCATTCTACACAACGACCTTTATCTCTTTTCCAAACTTCCAACTTTACTTCAGCAGGAATAATTCGAGCATGATCTAATTCGTATGAAGTATTGTCATCCTGATTAATAGAATGATCGAGTAATTCAAGTCGGAATTTAAATACCTTCCTTATCCCGTCTGATTCTTGCCACGCATCCACTAACTTGAAGTACCCATTAAATGTCCAAATCCCTGCCCTAACTTTTTCATAAACCTTAACAATTTCTGGATCGGAGCCATTCTGATATTTCTTTGCACCTTCATAAAACATACCATTCTGGGTCAGTGAACCACCTGGATTAAACATCGGTTGATCTACGCCTTTTGGCTCAGGACCACCTTTTCTATGAGGAGTATCGTGCCCTTCGTAAATCAAAACTTCTCCATCATCCTCAATTCTGTCAGCATAGGGAGCGTTGGCACGAACACTCATCAAAATAACGCTATATGAAGCACCAAGATGGTAATTCATCCCACGTTGAAGATTTACCCCTTCTTCAGTACACATTTCAAGATAAGAGATGACTTCCCCAATTTCAACCATTGTTCCTCTTTTCGAAGAAGTATCGATTCCAATCTACGAAATCACTGTACACTAATCACGCATCTGGTTTCCGGAACAGCAGCGAAACCAGCCTGGGCGGCTGGCCTTCGTCCTCGGCGTGCCACCATTCGTTCAACTGGGCCAGGGCCAATCCCTGGCCTGCAGCCGCGGCGCTGAAATCAGACAGGTGATGGACAAAGCCGGGATATGGACCGGCCCTTGCTGGCCCTGGAAATTGGCCTGGATGCCCTGGTACTGGCGGAACGGGTGCAGTTCGCACACGAAAAACCGCCCGCCCGCCTGGAGCACCCGGGCCGCCTGTCCGAAAATAAAGCCCAGGTCCTGGATATGCTCCAGCACCAGATTGCAGACCACCAGCCTGACCGAAGCGTCCCGGCAGGGCCAGGGTTGAGTCAGGTCGGCGGCCTGAAAAGTCACGTTTTCAGCCTGCACTTTCTCCCGGGCGCGGCGCAGCATCCCATCCGAGAAATCCAGCGCCAGCACCTGCCCACCCAGCCCGGCCAGCCAGGCAGTGTTCTTGCCCGTCCCGCAGCCGATCTCCAGGATCGGGCCCGTCGTCCAACCAGCTAGAACCTGGCGGGTTACCTGTTCGTCCAGGTCGCGGGTCAGGTTGCGGTCCTGATCATAACTGTCCGACCAGTGGTTGTAAGCCTCGCGAATATCCATGAAGAATAAGATTGGGCGGGACGCTCTCATCGAGCTTCCCACAGAACCATTCAATTAGCGCCGATATGGTATCTTTTTCTCATGAAATAACCAGAGGTTCTGGCCAAATAAGGTGTCAGCGTGGGCGAACGCCCACGCTGACACCTTATTTGGCTAAATCCTTCCATATCAGCGGGATGTACTTGAATTTCATGAATGAAAGAGAGTTTGTTGGCGAAGTCCGATCCACTGTCTCCTTTTTCCCCTAACTCGTGGAAGTGGGGCGAAATGAAGTGTTTACGGGGGCAGGGCCCCCGTAAACACTTCATTTCGCCAATATTTCCTATGCTCAGGTGTCGGAAGGGCGTGGAGAACTTCACAAAAATGAGTTCGCCAACAAACTCTGAAAGATACAGTAACATTAGCGTCGCTTGATGATCACCAGTGTAAAATCGTCCTGGAAACTGTGCGAGCCTGAGAATTGGCGGGTTTCCTGGATGATTTGCTGAATCAGCTCGGCGGCTGGCAGTTCTCGCCCCTGTTTGATGGATGCCGCCAGCCGCTCGGTTCCAAATTCGACCCCAGCCTGATTGGCCAATTCCACGACCCCATCCGTGTAGATCGCCAGGATATCCCCGGAGCTGATGGACAGGTGATCGGTGGCGTAATGGACTTGTTTGAAGACCCCCAGGGCCGGGCCATGTACATCCAGGTTTTCCAGGCTGCCATCCGGGTGCAGGAATAAAGGTGGTTGTTGGCCGCAGCAAATGTAGGTGAACTCGTCATCTTCGGGGTACAGGACGAGATACACCACGGTGACGAAGTCGCTATCGGCGGTAAATTCCGGCAGCAGGCGATTGACCGCCCGGGCAATCTTGGCCGGTCCCAGCCTGCCGCGAGTGTGCATTCTGAGCAAACCACGGAAAGCGGTCATCACCAGCGCGGACGGTATCCCATGCCCCGAGACATCCGCAACCGCTACGCCCAGCCCCACCCGGGGTAATTTGATGAAGTCGTAATAGTCGCCGCCAATTTCAGTCGCCGGGAGACAGATACCGGCAATGTCATAGCCTTCGATCTGAGGAGATTCGCCCGGGAACAAGCGTGATTGCATTTCACGCGCCAGCTGGAGCTGCTTATCGATCAATTTCTTTTCAAGCAGCTGCCGGTGCAGCAGGGCTTTTTCAATCGAAATGGCGGCTGCCTCTGCAAAAAATTTGAGTTCGTCCAGGTCGTTCTCATCAAACGCCGAGAGCTGATCACTCTCGAGGTTCAGCGCGCCGATCGCCCGGTTGTTGCGGACGATGGGGACCGCGATTTCCGAGCGCGTCCGGCTGCGGGCAACGACATAGCGCTCATCCCGGCGGACATCGGGTACGATCAGGCTGGTGCAGTTGAAGATCACGTACCCTACAATGCCTTTTCCCAGCCTGAGCATATCATCCTCATCGATCGCTCTGGGGTCGTAACCTCTACGGGCAATTCCGGCGATCAACGCTTGCGGCTGAGACTGTTGCCTGGTTTCCAGGTCCTGGTTAAGCACAAAGATCCCAGCCGCGTTGTAATCAACCACCGTTTTGACTGTTTCCAGCAGTTGGTTCAGGGTCTCATCGAGGTCGAGCGTACCGCGCACCTTGTGCGAGACCTCTAACAGGAGCTTATATTTCTTCTCGTCTGACAGTCCCATCGCATTTAAATTGTAACCGATTCTCAACTACTCAGCCAATGCCAGGTCCCTCAGCCTGCCAGTTGGCTAAAATCGAAATCGATGACCGGCGCGTCCGCCTCGATGCGCGCCTTGCGGCCCCGCATGAAGCGCGCCACCCAGGGATCCTCGATCGCCTGGACGTCGAAATCGCGGTGGATCACACCATACAATTCAAGCTCGCGCAGCTTCAAAAATGCCGGGAATTCGGCCAGCCAGCCCGGCTCCAGACTGTATTCCTGGCGGTAGCCGCTCAGAAAATGGGTCAAAAAGTCCCGGGTGAAGCTCACCACATCCGCGACCCCCATGCTGATGTAAAACAGGACAATCGCCAGGTCGTTGGCATACCAGCTGTAACCGCAGTCGTCGAAATCGATCAGGGTCAGGTTGCCGGAAGCGTCCATCAGCAGGTTGCCTTCATGGGCGTCCTGGTGGATCAGCCCATAGCAGCCCGGATCTTTCGGCAATTTGTTCAAGTGATCGCACAGCGCCCGGTACTGCTGCCGGGCATAGGTTTCGGAGGCCGGCAGGTAGTGATGCACGAAATCGAACTGGGGGTCGTCCCATTCGGGGCGTCTCCAGGCCGGGTTGGGCAGGCGGTAGTTCGCCGTCAGGGCATGCAGCCTGCCCAACAGGCGCCCATAGGTTGTGTAGCGTTCCGGCGTCCAACCCAGCTCCCAGGGCGACTGTCCCGGGGCGCGCTCGAAAGCCGTCGCCAGGAACTCCCCGCCCTGGCCATCGGCGATCGGCTCCACCAGCCGGCTCTGTTGGGAGTCGACTGCCCGGGCGACCGGCACACCCCCGGCTGCCAGATAATTGATCCAATCCACCTCGCCCTGAATCAGTGCCTCAGTCCGCCGCAGGCTGTGGCTCAGGCGTAAGATGAAGTCGTCCCCATCCCGGCTGAAGGCGTAGATGAAGCTCTCGTACGCGTCCAGCGCCCGGATCTGGCCGGGTAGGATCCCGTAGCGCGCCATGGCTGTCTCTAAAACCGCCTCATGATAACGTTTGCGGATAGCCTCATCCATCCTCGGGCTCCTCCCGGCGCGGCTCTTTCAAAGTGAAGAACAAAAACAAACCCATTCCGGCGTACACTACCACGTCGGCGACGTTAAACACCCCGGTGCGCAGCGAGCCGATCCCCAGGTTGAGGAAGTCGATCGCCGCCCCGTGGTTGAGCACCCGGTCGAGCAGGTTGCCCAACCCACCGGCGATAACCAGGGACAGTCCCACCATTGCCCCGGTGCTCAGGTCATTGGACAGCATCAGGTAGGCGAAGGCTCCGCTCAACACCAGGCCGATCAGCACCACAAAGATCACGAAGCGGGCCTGTTCGGGCAGGTTTGAGCCCAGCCCCAGGGTTGCCCCATGGTTCTCCATGTACTGGATCCGGATGGTGTCGAACAGCAGCGAGATCGGGGCCGCGCCGCTCAGGTGCTCCTGGGCATAGACTTTACTGAGCTGGTCAAAACCGGTGCAGACCACCAGCATCACCACCACCAGCGCCAGCCTTTGAAAACGGGTCATAGCGTATTTTCCTGGTTCTTTCTGCCTGAATGGGTTCTCTTTCTCGAATGTGGGTTTTATTATCCCACATTCATGTTATTCAGCGCCCCCATTATACGAGGGTCTCTGGGGAAAAACTGTTCAATAGATTTCCGGCGCTGAAGGCGCCAGGGAGGGGCTGGGAGTGGGCCTTCTGAGGCCAATTCAGGCTGATGATTACATTCGGGATGAGTCACTAAGCCATAGCAGAAACAATAAGGCGAAATGGGTGTGCGGGGTGGGCGTACGCCCACCCCGCACACCCATTTCGCCTACATTAACATCTTTCGTTTGAACCGTAACCACTTCCAAAACTGAGTGTTATATGCCATAGAGCACTTTGATAAGTGTGCGTACCAAAAATCAAAAGTGCTTTTCAGGTTTCAAATTTTGTTGTACAATTTAGTTCTATTGCCAAATTGCCCGTAATACCGGGTCAATCCTTACCAACGCAGGAGGAATTATGTCTGACCAAATTGGCACACCAGAAATCACCTCGGACGATAAGCTTTGGGCCGCCCTCGGTTACCCAATCCCCATCATCCCCATCATCGTTCTGCTGATGGAAGACAAGAAGAACCGGCCTTTTATTCGATATCACGCTGTACAATCCTTGATTTTAAACGTCGCTCTGCTCATTTTGGGGATCGTCATGAGCGTCACAGTCATTCTGGCGATCTGCACCCCGCTGCTGTGGCTGGTCACGCTCTGGCCCGCATACGAAGCCTACCAGGGCAAGTACACCGAACTGCCTGTGATTACCAATTTCATGAAGAACCAGGGCTGGGCTTAAAGTCCGTTCAACCTAGCGATCAACCTGTTGATGAACTTGTTAATCAACTTGTTGATCAACCTGTCAGCCGCCGGCTACCTGGCGGCTGATTGTATTTAAGTCGGGTTTGCAACCAAACTATGGCGCCTGCGTAGAAACACTTAAGGGCAGACGAATATATGGGATTTTCCTTTGACCGGCGATCCCCGCCCAAACAGAACACCCATCGACGCCTCGCGAATGCAGCCTCTCAAAGGCCCATAAACCCGGCTGGTCTTTTTTCGGGTATAGTTAAGCAGGAACATGCATATCCCGGTCGATGGCTGCAGTGGCCATCCAAGGGACTTAAGGAGATAACGAATGACTGAACAAGATCCCAATCAGACCCCCTCTGAAGAAACCAATACAACCCCGCCCGGTGAAGAATCGACTGAAACGATTGTTTCCACGCCAAAGCCAAAAGCGCGCTCAAGCAAGAAGACTCCACCTGCCGAAGAGAGCCAGACTGCAGAGCCGGCCACAGAACTGCCCGCAGAACCGGCGGAAACCTCCCCCGAGCCCGAACCGAAACCAGAGGGCGAACGAGCAGCCGGTGGCCACGATCGGCAGCGAACCACTGCCGGCGACTCCGGTGGATTCGTTCGACCAGCAGGCCGGTTCGATTCCGCCCTACACGCCACCGCTGCCCCAACCGCTGTCGGAACAGGATGAACGCAACTTCGCCATGCTGGCGCACCTGTCCATCCTGCTCAACCTGGTGACTGGCTTCCTGGGCCCGGTGGCTGCCCTGGTGATTTACTTTATATACAAAGACCGTTCTCGCTATGTGCGCTACCACGCCATGCAGTCCTTCGTCTTCCAGCTGATCTGGTGGCTGGGCGCCGGGCTGTTGGCCGGGATCACCTGGACGATCAGCGGTATCCTGGTGGTCGTCCTGGTCGGCTGTTTGCTGATGCCGATCGCGTTGGTCCTGACCCTGATTCCCCTGGCTGCCCTGGTCTATGGCGTCATTGGGGCGATCCAGACCAACGAAGGCCAGGATTTCCGCTACTGGCTGATCGGCGACTGGGTGCGCGGCGAACTGACCGGAAATTAATCCAACCAAAAATGCAGCGTTGAGCTGGGTGGTGCCTGATGGGCGGTTTAGCCGCCCATCAGGCACCACATGCTTTCCTTGCAGGCTTTATTGGCGGAAAGACGATCGACTTTGTTAATGCCCTCAGATTCCTGACATTCTTCACTTGACAGTTGCCTGACAACCTCTTAGAATGAAAGGGTCGGCAAACGTCAGACAAAAGTGAACGCGCACGGCAGACAAAACAATTGGACAGAGATATGAGGAGAGACCCGGCAGGCATATTCCGGGCACCGAAGGGGCAAATCGCCACCGGCAGACGGTCCGATGAAACTCTCAGGTAAAAGGACTCTATTTCTGAATCCCTCTGGAAAGTCACTTGACTGGTTGGGAATCCAACCGGACAAAGTACACCGACGGGGCAAGCGTTCGATCCTCGGACGCGAATCTCTCAGGTCATCAACAGAGGCGCACGCATTGATTGCGTGCGCCTTGTTTTTTTGTACCGATCGGCAACTTCCAACTCTCAATTCCAGGTTTGCTCAGGAGGCTCTCAAATGAATACACCCAGCGATTTGAAATTCACCACCAATGATGAATGGATCAAAGTCGAAGGCAGCACCGGCACAATCGGGATCACCGATCACGCTCAGGAACAGCTTTCCGACGTCGTTTACGTTGAAATTGTCGTGGAAGTGGGGGATGAGGTCAGCCAGGGAGATACCGCTGCCACGATCGAATCGGTCAAAGCAGCCGCGGATGTTTATTTCCCAGCCAGCGGCACCGTGGTGGCCGTGAATGAAGAGCTGCCTGACTCGCCCGAGACCGTCAACAGCGATCCTTATGGCGCAGCCTGGATGGTCAAGATCGAGCTGAGCGCAGCCTCTGAAGTAGACGGCTTGCTGGATGCCAAGGCTTACGAAGCCCAGATCGCCGAGCAGGATTAATCCCCCGAGACGACCGGCGCAAGCCCGGCATCCGTCGAAATCAAATTTCGAGAATAGGAGATCCCATGTACATCCCTCACACCGATCAAGATCGGGAGGAGATGCTGGCTGCGATCGGCATGCAGCGCCTTGAAGAGATGTTCAAGGACGTGCCCGAGGCCCATCGTTTTCCAGATTTGAAACTCCCGCCTGCGCTGACCGAAATGGAAGCCATGGCTGAGATGGAATCCTTGTCTCAGTCGAACGAGACGGTGAAAGACCTGGTCAGCTTCCTGGGGGCTGGCGCATATTATCATTACATCCCGGCCGCCGTCGATATGCTCCTGCGCCGGGGCGAATTTTACACCGCGTATACCCCCTACCAGCCCGAAATATCCCAGGGCACTCTGCAAGCGATCTTTGATTACCAGAGCCTGATTGCAACCCTGACCGGCATGGAAGTTTGCAACGCTTCCCATTATGATGGCGCTACAGCCGTTGCCGAAGCGGTCAGCATGGCCCATGCCAATTTCCGGGGCAAGCGCCACAAGGTGGTGCTCTCTCCGGCCCTCAACCCGCAGTACCATGCCACCGTAGCTACCTACAACCGCGGCTCGGAGATCGAGGTCATCGGCAGTGGCCCCGAAGCGGACCCAACCTGGGGCCCCGAGGCGCTGATCCCGCTGATCGACGATAAAACCGCCCTGGTGATGGTCCAGTACCCCGATTTCTTCGGCCGGATTTATGACCTCACTGCGCTGGCCGAAGCGACCCACCAGGCCGGGGCGCTGTTTGGCGTGTCGGTCAACCCGCTGGCTCTCGGCCTGCTGACCCCGCCCGGCGATTTTGGCGCCGACATCGTCACCGGTGAGGGCCAACCGCTTGGCATCCCGCTGTCTTTCGGCGGCCCGTACCTGGGCCTGTTTGCCACCCGCAAGGAATACGTCCGCAAGATGGCCGGCCGGCTGGTTGGCGAGACGGTTGACAACCGCGGCCAGCGCGCCTACGTGCTGACCCTGACCGCCCGCGAACAGCACATCCGCCGCGAGAAAGCCACCTCCAATATCTGCACCAACCAGGGCCTGATGGCTCTGGCCTCCACGATCTACCTGAGCCTGGTCGGGAAACAGGGTTTGCGCCAGGTCGCCGAGCTGTGCTACCACAAGGCTCATTATGCCGCCGATCAAATCGCCGCTTTGCCGGGGTACGAGGTCTGGCAGGATACGCCCTTCTTCCACGAATTCGTGGTGCGCTGCCCGCTCCCGGTTGAAGAGATCAACGCCCACCTGCTGGAACACAACATCCTGGGCGGCTACGATCTCGGCCAGGATTTCCCCGGGTTGGAAAATCACATGCTGATTGCCGTCACTGAAATGAATTCGAGCGAAGATATCGAAGAACTGGTCGATGTCCTGGCGGAGGTGTCCAATGACTGAACCCCTGTTGTGCGATATGTCGATCCCCGGACGGGTCGGTTTTCGCTATCCCGAACCGGATGTGCCCAGAAGCCCGCTGCCGGAGGGTCTGGTTCGCAAAGAATTAGCCCTGCCTGAGATTTACGAAGTGGATGCCGTCCGGCATTTCACCCGCCTTTCCCAGTTGAATCACAGCATCGATACCGGCTTTTACCCGCTGGGCTCCTGTACGATGAAATACAACCCAAAGATCAACGAAGAGACCGCCCGCTTGCCGGGCTTCGGCCTGATCCACCCGCTCCAACCGGTCGAGACCGTCCAGGGCGCCATGATCATGATGTACGAGCTGCAGGAATACCTGAAAGAGATTGGTGGCTTTGCCGGGATGAGTTTGCAGCCCGCCGCCGGGGCCCAGGGGGAGCTGACCGGCGTGCTGATCATCCGGGCCTATCACCGCGACCGCGGCGATCTGAAGCGCACCAAGATCCTGATCCCTGATTCGGCTCACGGCACCAACCCCGCCACCTCGGCCATGAGCGGCATGCAGGTGGTCGAGTTGAAATCGGACGAGCGCGGCAACATCGACCTGGCCGCCCTGCAGGCTGAATGCGATGAGACCCTGGCCGGTTTGATGCTCACCAACCCCAACACCCTGGGCCTGTTCGAGGAGAATATCCAGCAGGTCGTCTCCATGGTGCACAACGCCGGCGGCCTGGTCTACGGCGACGGCGCCAACATGAACGCCCTGTTGGGCATCGCCCGGCCCGGCGACCTGGGCATCGACGTGATGCACTTCAACCTGCACAAGACCTTCTCGACCCCTCACGGCGGAGGCGGGCCTGGTTCCGGCCCGGTCGGCGTGACCGAGAAGCTGGTCGAGTTCCTGCCGGACCCGGTAGTCGGGATCATCGAAGATGGCGACGACGACATTCCACCCCTGTTCGGTTTTGTGACCCCTGAAAAGACGATCGGACGGATGAAAGCCTTCCACGGCCAGTTTGGCATGATGGTGCGGGCTTATACCTACATCCGCATGCACGGGCCGGACGGCCTGCGCAAGATCTCTGAATACGCCGTGCTGAACGCCAATTATCTGCGGGTCAAGCTGCAAGATGCCTATCCGGTCCCCTACGACCGGGTCTGCATGCATGAATTCGTGGCGGAAGGCCGCTTTGATTATGCCCCGGAGATCCATGCCCTGGACATCGCCAAACGCCTGATGGATTACAAATTCCATCCACCCACGAATTACTTCCCCCTGATCGTCCATGAAGCCTTGATGATCGAACCGACGGAAACAGAAAGTAAACAGACCCTGGATGCGTTCATCGACGCCATGCTGGCGATCGCCGAGGAGGCCCGGAACGATCCCGAGCTGCTGAAAACCGCCCCGCACGATACGCCTTTCGGCCGGATGGACGAGGTCAAGGCGGCTAAAGAATTGGTGCTGTGCTGCGGCGTCGGCGCCCTGGCGGATAACTGATTCATTTCGCCAGAATTGGAAAATAAAACTGCGGGCCGGCGAACGCCGGCCCGCAGTTTTATTTTCCGAAGTTGGACGTTTAGATCGCGCACAAATCCTGCAACCAACCATACAAGTGGAATAGTGATAAAATAACTACCCGTTTTTATCCTTTACATAAGATTGGCCTTGATTAGCAGAGACGCTGCCTGCTACTGGCGAGCGTTGGATCAAACATAATGAACAGTAATAATACAATTCAATTTGTACAGCCTCGCCCAACTGTAGAGGTGCATTTACCGGATGGCAAGGTCTTGTGTGGGCCTCGCCATGCCACCGTCGGCCAGTTTTTAGCGCCCTTACAGCCGGCGAAAGGCGTCAGCGACAACGCCCACCCTCCGATCGTCGGCGCGATCATTAACAGCGAACTGCGCGAGCTGACCTATCCCATCAAGATGGATGCCCACGTCCAGCCAGTCACCATGGGGACGGCGGACGGCATGCGCATTTACCGCCGCTCGCTCACCTTTTTGCTCGAAGCCGCCTTCAGCGAGTTATTTCCCGGCGCGGTGCTGACCGTCGATCACTCGGTCGCCTCTGGGGGCTATTACTGCCAGATCAGCGAGCGGCCTTCGCTCTCACCCGAAGAACTCATGGCCCTGCAAAACCACATGCGCGAGCTGGTGGAGGCAGATCTGCCCTTCGTTCGCCAGGAAGTTGGCCTCCAAGCAGCTATCGAGTACTTCAAAGCCGCCGGGGCGGACGATAAAGTCCGGTTGCTGGCTTATCGCCAGAAAGATTACACCACGCTGTACCAGTTGGGCGAGCACCGGGATTACCACCACGGGTACATGGTCCCCTCGACCGGCTTTTTACGCTGGTTTGCCCTGACTGCAATAGGCGAAGGATTCACCTTACGCTTCCCGCGCCGCCATGCCCCAACCGAGCTGCTGCCGATGCCGGATTACCCCACCCTGCTGCTCACCTTCCGCCAGTATGGGGAATGGCTGCACAAACTGGGTATTTCCAGCGTTGGTCTATTGAACGACGCCATCAAGGCCAACCGCAGCCATGAAGTGATCCTGGTATCCGAGGCCCTGCACGAACTGCGGGTCAGCGAGATCGCCAATCAGATCGCCCAGCGCATGGACAGCGTGCGGATCGTCCTGATCGCCGGGCCGTCTTCTTCCGGTAAGACCACCTTCTCAAAACGCCTGTCCGTCCAGCTGCTGGCGCGCGGCATCGTGCCCTTCCCCCTGGAGCTCGACAATTATTTCCTCAACCGGGATGACACCCCTTTGGACGAGCACGGCGAGTTTGATTTTGAATCGATCCGGGCGCTCGATCGCGACCAGCTCACCGTCGACCTGAAGAAACTGATTGCAGGCGAAAACGTCCAGCTGCCGCGTTATAACTTCATCACCGGGATGCGCGAAACCGGCGACCAAGTCCACCTGAAATCCGGCGAGCTGATTATCCTGGAAGGCATCCACGGTCTGAACCCGGAATTGATCCCGAATATTCCCGGGGAGCAGACTTTCCGGGTGTATGTCTCAGCCCTGACTCAGCTGAACCTGGATCGCCATAACCGGGTCTCGACCACCGACACCCGTCTGATCCGGCGCATCACCCGGGATGCGCGCGAGCGCGGCTACAATGCCCGCACCACCATCCAGCGCTGGGAATCGGTCCGCCGCGGCGAGAAGCGCTACATCTTTCCTTACCAGGAGAACGCCGACGCCATGTTCAACTCGGCCATGGCCTACGAACTGTCCGCCCTGAAGCCCCTGGTGGAGCCGCTCCTGCGCCAGGTGCCGTTCGGCACCCCGGAATATGTGGAATCCAAGCGCTTGCTGGCGTTTTTGGAATGGTTTTTACCGATCGATCATGACCTCGTCCCGGACAATTCGATCCTGCGGGAATTTATCGGGCAATCGATCCTGAGGGGATTCAAATTGTGGCACAATGGTCACAATTAATCGGATTCATTGAGCCATTTTTTGCTGTAGTCAAGCGTTCGTAGGAGACTGCCGATGCGGATGAAAACCACGCTACGTCGCGCCGGTGTGCTGCTGCTCCTGATCGCCTGGTTGGCCTGGAGCTTACCCGAGAAAGCCAGCTCCCAGGCAGGCCCAACCCCGGAACCGGATCATCCTGACCGGGCCGCATCTTCCGGGCAGGTTGTCGCCAGGATTGCTCTCCGCAGCCCCGCCGATCTGCGGGCCCTGGCTGCCCGGCTCGACATCTGGGAGACCCACCCCGATTACCTGATCGCCATGCTCAGCCCGCAAACCTATGCCTGGCTGCAAAGCGCCGGCTATCAGGTCACGATCGACCCGCGGCGCACGGAGCAGCTTGACCAGCAGCTCGTGGCTTTGCCAAAGCAGACCAGCGGCATCCCGGCTTACCCCTGCTACCGCACCGTGGAAGAGACCCAGCTCGGTCTGGCCGCCCTGGCCAGCGAACACCCGGACCTGGCCCGCTGGGTCGATATCGGCGACAGCTGGGAAAAAACCACCCCGGGCGGGCAGCCCGGTTACGATCTGAATGTTTTGATCCTGAGCAATCAGAACAGCCCGGGGCCAAAGCCGGTTTTCTTTCTAATGGCCGAAATCCACGCCCGCGAACTGGTCACCGCCGAGACGGCCGCCCGTTTCGCCGAATACCTGGTGAACCAGTATGGGATCGATCCTGGCGCCACGGCTTTGCTGGATCATTATGAGATCCATATCCTGCCGCTCTCGAATCCGGATGGGCGCAAGTTAGCCGAAGCCGGCTATTTCTGGCGAAAGAATACGGATAGCGATGATGGCTGCCCGGATCCCAATTCCTGGGGGACCGATCTGAACCGCAACCACAGCTATCAATGGGGCTCAGCCTCCGGCTGGGCCTGTGACGAGACCTACCAGGGCCCAGCGGCGGCCTCCGAACCGGAAACCCAGGCCATCCAAAACTACATGTTGAGCATCTTCCAGGACCAGCGCGGCCCCCTGGACAGCGACCCGGCCCCAGCAGACGCCAGCGGGGCAATGATCACCCTGCACAGTTACGGCCGCCTGGTGCTCTGGCCCTGGGGCTGGACCAGCACAGCCGCGCCCAATGACAGCCAGCTCGCCACCCTGGGCCGCAAACTGGCCTACTTCAACAACTACACGCCCGCCCAATCCATCAACCTGTACCAGACCTTCGGGACCAGCGACGACTGGGCTTACGCCGAACTGGGAATTGCCGCCTATACCATCGAAATGGGCACCAACTTCTTCCAGGACTGCACCAGCTTCGAGAATACGATCTATCCCGACAACCTGGCGGCCCTGCTGTACGCGGTCCAGAGCGCCCGCCGCCCCTACCAGGACCCGGCCGGGCCGGACAGCCTGGCAGTCTCGCTCGACCCGCCGGCCGTGCTTCAGGGGGGGCCAGCCAGCCTGGAGGCCAGCGCCGACGATACCCGCTTCAAAAGCGGCTCCGGCGAACCGGCCCAGGCGATCGCAGCCGCCCGCTTCAGCCTGGACACCCCCTCCTGGATCAGCCCCACCGTGACATCGCCAATGGCGCCCTTAGATGGCAGTTTGGATACCAGCCAGGAAATTATCACGGCCAGCCTGGATACCTCCAACCTGGCCTTCGGCCGCCACACCGTCTTCGTCGAGAGCCAGGACGCCGCTGGCAGCTGGGGCGTCCCGGGGGCAGCCTTTTTGTGTGTATCCGACGACCCTCATTCACCTTATTTGAGCGCCGGGTCGCCCGCGCGGGAAGCCAATCCGGGCGATACCATCCGCTATCACCTGTGGCTGGAAAACCTGGGCACCGCCTCGGACAGCTATACCCTGACCCTGGACAGTCCAACCTGGCCGGCGGTCCTGGCGAGCGATCCCGGCAGCCTGGCGCCCTGCGCTGCCCGCCCGATCACGGTCACAGTTACCATCCCCGCGTCCGCTTTAGTCGGCACCAGCAGCGTGGCAACCCTGACGGCCACTTCCCAGGCCGATCCATCTCGCAGTTTCAGCCTGGACCTGACCAGTTCAACCAGCCTGGATTACCGGATCGATCTGTATCCCAGCCAGAGCACGATCTATGCTGCGCCCGGAGAGACCATCACCCACACCATCCTGATCACCAACAGCGGCAATATCACCGCTTCGTATACCACGGCTGTGAGCGGCAACCAATGGCCGACCGATCCGCCCCCGGCGAACCTAACCATCGTTCCAGGCGCGGCGCTCAAACTGGAACTGCCGGTCCACATCCCGGTTGACGCCCCGCTGGGCAGCAGCGACGCAGCCAGCCTGGACCTGCAGTCCCTGGATTTCCCCGAAAATCACGCCACGATCCTATTGACAACCCGCGCCTGGTGGCGGTATTATTTCCCGTTTGGAGCAAACGGACCGTAGTGAGATACCCGATTAAGGAAATAGAGCGATAAAACATGCTACCCCGCAGGATATAGTTTGTCGGAAAACAGGCGTTATGGCCGGCTAAGCCGGCCATAACGCCTGTTTTCCGACATTCTTCTCCCCTTCCGGCGCCGCAGGCGCCAGGGAGGAGCTGGGGGTGGAACACGCAGGAACCAGATAGTGGTTCTTAGCAGAATAATTGAAGGAGGTTATCTTGGAACGAACACCAACCCGTGAAGCCCGCCGCGCTCGCCGGGAAGCGCAACGCCGGCGGCAGCAATATATTTTCGGAGGCCTGGCGATCCTGGTATTGCTTTTGCTGGGGGTCTACGCAATCACTCGCTTCTCTGGCAATGACAATTCGCAGGCTGCCCAGCCCACGCCAACCGACCTGGTCATCGAAGATCTGGAGGTCGGCACCGGCGACGCCGCCCAGACCGGCGACACGGTCAGCGTCAACTACACCGGCTGGCTGACAGACGGCACGCAGTTCGACTCCTCTTATGACCGCGGGCAGCCGTTCAGCTTCCAGCTTGGGGTCGGCGCGGTGATCCAGGGCTGGGACCAGGGGGTCGTCGGCATGAAAGTTGGCGGCAAACGCCGGCTCACTATTCCGCCCGATCTGGCCTATGGCGCCGGTGGCCGCGGGGCGATCCCGCCCAACGCCACTCTGATCTTTGAAGTCGAATTGATGGGAATCAAATAAAACGACCGGAACACGCTGCGGGTGGCGCAAACGCCACCCGCAGCGTGTTCCGGTCGTTACATTCAGCAAGTCAGGAAGGCACTTTTTGCTTGCTGGCAATCATCTCTGCGAATACCTGCCCCAATCGGTCGATGCCCACCTGAATCTGCTCCGGCGTCGCGTTCGAGAAATTGATCCGCATGGTGTTACGGCCGCCGCCATTGGCGTAAAAAGGCGAGCCGGGCACGAATGCGACATTCTTCTCAATGGCGGATTGCAAAACCTCGGCGGCGTCCAGGTAGTCCGGCATTGTGCCCCACAAGAACAAGCCGCCTTCCGGATGGGTCCAATCCATCTCGGGCGGGAAATAACGATCCATTGAAGCCAACATCAGATCGCGGCGTTCACAATAAACCCGCCGGATCAATTTGATGTGCTCATCCAGGAAATTGTTGCGGGAAACTTCATGCGCCACGACCTGATTGAAAGTGGCAGTGTGCAGATCGGCCCCTTGCTTGGCCTGAACGAGCTTACGGATTACTTCCGGAGGCGCGATCACCCAGGCCAGCCGCAGACCGGGAGCCAGGATCTTGGAGAAGGTGCTCAAGTAGATCACGTTGCCGCGATAACAAACGTTGCAGTTATCCCGGAACTGGCTGTCCAGGGTCACGATCGAGGGCAGGTTCTGGCCCTCATAGCGCAGTTGCCCGTAGGGATCGTCCTCGATGATTGGCACCCCATAGCGGTCGGCCAGCTCGATCACCTGCTGGCGGCGCTCCAGGGTCAGGGTCACCCCGGTGGGATTTTGGAAGTTGGGCAGCACATAGATGAACTTGGGGCCGCTGCGCAGCGCCTGCTCCAGGGCCGCGGTGTCCATACCGTACCTGTCCATCGGAACAGTCACGTATTCCGCCCCATAAGCGTTCCAGGCCTGGATCGCTCCCAGATAGGTTGGGTCTTCAACCAGAATCCGATCACCGCGATTGATAAAGATCCTACCCAACAGATCCAGGGCCTGCTGCGAACCTGAGGTAATCAGGATATTTTCGGGTGTGACCTCGATGCCATAACGGTTGGCATGGCGAGCGATCATTTCCCGCAAAGGCAAATAGCCCTCGGTGGTGCTGTACTGCAGGGCGAAAGCCCCGTGCTCCCGGAGCACGCGGTTGCAAGCCGCCTGAAAGGCTTCCACTGGAAAAACGTCCGGCGCGGGCAACCCGCCCGCGAATGAAATCAAGTCCGGCTTTTCAGTCAATTTCAACAACTCCCTGATCGCTGAGCTGCCCATCCTCTGCGTGCGTTGAGCGTAGCGGTTTTCCCAGGGTGTCTGCATGCTTTTCTCCTTTTCAAAGAAGTCTCCCAAATTTTGATCTTATATTGTCAAACTGCTCAGCCAATGCCTGGAATTTATGGCGAAACAGGCGTACGTGGGGGCGTACGCCCCCACGTACGCCTGTTTCGCCAGTATTTCGTACTCAGGCCTGAGCAGATCCCAATCCGCATTGATTGCTGAAGGGCAGCCTCGCACGAGGCTGCCCTTCCTGGAAACGTATCCTATTTCGGGAACCGGCTTAAGACCACTGCCTGGGTGGGCAGGATGGTCTTATCGCCTGGACTGAGCTCAGCCGGAGCCTTGCCAGCCTTTTCGGGAGCGCTTTGATAGATGAAGAGCGGTGTGCCCTCCTCCGCAACCTTGAGATCGACAAAAGCCTGCCCGGTCAGCAGCCCATCGGCATCGACGGCGCAGCTGGTAACCTGGCCGACGACTTTGCCGCGCTTATCGATAACCGGATCGCCCTGGTGGGCCATGCGCACGCCTTTATCGGGGAAGCGGAAGCGCACGACCTCGGCCTTGCGTTGAGCCTCCCGGTCCAGGAAAGCTTCCCGGCCGATAAACCAGGGTTTGTACGTTTTGACATACGATCCGAAACCGCCTTCGGCGACGCCATTATTCAATGATCCGCCCATCTCATGGCCATACAGTGGCAGACCGGCTTCCGTTCGCAGCGAATCGCGGGCGCCCAGGCCGATCGGTTTCAATCCAAGGGGCTCGCCGACCTTGAGCAGGGCATTGAACAGCTCTTCGGCCTGATCGGGATGGACGAACAGCTCAAAAGCCATCTTCTCGCCGGTGTAACCCGTGCGGGAAACGACCAGGTCAAAGCCGCCGACAGTCGCATCGCACAGCTGGGTGCGCTTGAGCCCCATGATCTGCTTGCGAGTATCGCCATCCACGCCCAGGGCCAGCAGGATATCCCGGGAACGCGGGCCTTGCAAGGCCAGGTCAACCCGCATTGCATCGCCAGCCTGGCGGTCACGCAGATTGCGCAGGACTGCATTGCGACCAAAGGCCCGCACCCAGGGGCGCTGGTTATCGATCAGCACTTTGCCATCCTTGACTGCGTTCAGCCAGGTCCAGTCTTTATCGTCATTCGAAGCGTTGACCACGACCAGGAATTTCTGTGGGCCGCGGCGGTAAACCAGCAAATCATCGATCACATCGGCTTGTGGGTCCAGGAAGTGCGTGTAACAGGATTCGCCCACGTCCAGTCCGCCGATATCATTGCCGACCACGCTGTCCAAAAAGACATCCGCATCCGGGCCGGCGACTTCATACACGCCCATATGAGCGACATCGAACAGGCCGGCAGCCTGGCGGACAGCCAGATGCTCTTCGACCACGGAGGTATACCAGACCGGCATCTCCCAACCTGCAAACGGGATCAATTTGGCGCCCAGGCGCTTGTGGGTCTCGTAGATCGGGGTCCGGCGCAGCTCAGTTTCTTGCTCTTCCCATTCAAAGCGCGGCAGGGCTGGCAGGTCGGCCTCGATTTGTTCTTCCGACATCTCGACGAAATAAGGTTTTTCAAGCGAGATCTTCTCGCCCCCGCTCTGGTTGGCAGGTTCGGCTTGTACGGTTTTGACGACCACCGGGCCGGCCAGTTTGCGCAGGGGATCATCATCAAAGGCCACGTAACCATCCGAGAGATCCCGCAGCCAGGTTGCAACCAGGGCGGCGGATTTCGTTGGTATGCTCAACTGGAAAGTGTACGCATCCACGCAGACCAGGCCGCCGGTGATTTTGCCCTGCGGGGTGCACAGGCAGGTCACCTGGCTGTCGCCCGGCTGGAGCGCTTCCACGTCGCTTGACAGGGCGAAGTTCAGGAAACTGCGGACACGCTCGCCGCTCATTTCCAGCACCTGCCAATCGCCGTCCATTTTCTCATCGAGATAATAGAAGTGCGGGTAACCATGCTGGGAGGCTTCGAAATCAATCCCGGCCTTCAGGGCCAGATCGCGGACCTGGATCTTGGCCGATTCAAGCACGGTGAAATCCACTTTCGAGCGGCGCAGGTCCGATTTTCGCCCGGCGAGGCTGAAAGGCGTGGTGGCCTTGAGCAGGTCGCTGATAATATCCGCCAGCCCAACCATATCGGCTTCTTTGAAGCCACGCTGGGTGATCCAGGGGGTGCCCATCCGGATGCCGGAGGGATCGGCGGCCGAGCGGTCGCCGGGGATGGTGTTGCGATTGACGACCACGCCGGCAATATCCAGGATGCGGGCGGCCTGATCGCCGGAGAGGGTGACTTTATCCTCGCCGACCACCGAGCTGCAATCCAGGTTCATCAAGTGGGTATTGGTCCCGCCAAACGGGATCCGGAAACCATGCTCCTTGAAGCGCTGGGTGAAGGCGACCGCATTCTTGACGATCTGCTGCTGCAATTTTTTGAACTGCTCGCTGGCGTCCAGCTTGAAGGCCACCGACATGGCAGCAAACGTATTGACGTGCGGTCCGCCCTGCTCGCCGGGGAACACCGCCCGGTCAATCTTGCGGGCCAGCAGGGGCTTGGTGGTCAGGATGCAGGCGCCACGCGGGCCGCACAGGGATTTATGGGTGGTGAAGGTGATCACGTCGGCGATCCCAACCGGGGAGGGATATTCACCCGCCGCCACCAGCCCGGCGACGTGGGCGATATCGGCAAACAGGTAGGCGCCAATCGCATCGGCGATCTCACGGAACTTGTTCCAATCGACCGCCCAGGGGTAAGACGAATAACCGGCGATGATGAATTTAGGCTTGGTTTCCATGGCCAGGGCCATCACCGAGTCATAATTGATCTGTTCGGTTTCGGGATCGACGTTGTAATGAACGGCGTGGTAATACTTGCCCGAGCGGTTCACCGAAGAGCCGTGTGAAAGATGACCGCCATGCAGCAGGTTCATGCCCATGACGGTGTCGCCGGGGTTGACCAGGGCGTGATAAACGGCGTTATTGGCCGGACCGCCGGACAGCGCCTGTACGTTCACAAAAATCTCGTCAGCCGAGACATCCCTGGTAGCGAATAATTCCGCACAGCGCCGGCGGGCCAGCGCTTCGACGATGTCGGCATACTCAACGCCTTTGTAATAGCGCGGATCCGAATAGCGGCGGTAATAGGCCAATCGCTCTTCGTAATCCAAAATCGCTTCTTCCGGCATCCAGCGGGTATTTTCATCCGGATAGCCTTCGGCGTAGATATTTTGAAAGGCAGAAGAAAGGGCTTCGCGCACCGCCAGCGGGGCGCTGCTCTCGCTGGGGATCAGGATCAGCTTGCGATACTGGCGTTCGGCTTCAACCTGGGTCAGATCGTAAACGTCCGGATCCAGGTCGGCCAGCGAACCGCGGAAGAGAAAATCTTTCATCGAGTGCTCCTAAATGGTTTTGAAAGGCAGAATAGTGAGTGACTACGACGGGCATCGCCAGGCTCTCTCGGGCAATTTGAGCAAAGCTGCGGGCCGCGTCAGGATGGCTTACAGCGGATCGTGCGATAGCGAGTTCCGCTGCAAGGGGAATATGGGTTCATACTCTGATTCTAGCCTCGCGTCAGGCATGGGTCAAGTGATGAAAAGCATAATCTCGAATATGTAATTGCAACCCCCGTAAAGATTACATCATTCCTTGTTCATACAACTTATTCAATGAGTCACAGCCTGCAGGGTCGCCTCCGGGATTGGGACACTGTGTTTCAAGAACCAGTCCCAGCCGGCCTTGGCCGGGAAGACTTCCTGGCCGAGGCCATCCCCGGGAATGACGCAAAATTTAGGCATGGATGTTTTCCTTTTTAGAATGCCTGCTAACTTACACAGACAGTTTCCTTTCTGATTTGCCATTCATTCATACCAAATTCTGAAAGATCCAAAGCGAGAAACCATGAAAATTGGTAATAAAAAAAGGGCTGCGTGGAGGTATAACCATCCCACGCAGCCCCTTTTTTGCTGATATACCCGCATCAGGGCATGATCGCCGCGATTAAATTAATCGATTTTTCGGCGCAAACGAGCTGGTACGGGCGCTTTGTTGCCGGATCGTATTTGCAATCGATTGAGCCAGCTGTGGATCTATTTTCTTCTCCACAGGTCGCAGTACGATCTGGCGATTCTGGGCATCGACAACGATATCCAATTCCATATCGTCTCGAATTCCCAGGAGCTCCAGAGTTTCCTCTGGCAGGGTGACAACCTTGCGGTTGCGGTGGTGGAACAATTTGCGTAACATAACGAACATCACCTCAATACATGATTTACGTGGCCTTACAACCCTTCAGTTCGCTAGGGGTGCATTCGAATGCTCCGGTTCGCAAACCATCCATTGGGGGTAACCCACAGGCGCGGGAAAGGATGGTTCCCCGCGAGTCGGCTGACATTATCCATTTTATACGTATGGGCCGGCCGGAGAATTCTACCCCAGGGTCCGGGTTTTCCGCAAGGGCAGAACCCTCTCAGAATCTGGCCTTTAAAATAAGCTGCCGGATGGGCGTTCAAGCCCGCCCATCCGGCAGCCCATCCTGCACCTTGAAAAGGCCTTCCCAGGGTCACGGATCCAACCCGGCGGGTTGGTTCCGCGTACGAACCATCTCCTGGTAAACCGAATTGATCACCACCGTCACCGGCACCGCCAAAACGACCCCCAGCGTGCCGGCAACCTTGGCACCGATCAAGAGCACGACCAGCACGATCGCAGCATTCAAACCCATCACCCGTCCGAAGAAGATCGGCGCGATCACGTGGGATTCAACTTCAACGACAATCGCGTACAACAGGATGACCCACAATGCCAAAGTCGGTGAAATGCTCAAAGCGCTGATTAAAGCCAGGATAGTGCCGACGATCCCGCCGAGATAAGGAACGATTTCCAACAAACCGCCGACAATCCCGATCGTCAGGGCAAATGGCACCCGCAAAAGCAGCAGGCCTGCGCTGAACGCAATCATAAAATAGAGCGCCACGGAGGCCTGCGCCCAGACCCAGCGGGTCAGGCGCTGGGACACTCGCACCAGGATCACGTTGGCAGTCGGGCGCATCCCTTCCGGCAGCCAGGTATCGATGATGTGATCCGAGGGATGGCGGTCCCCAACCAGGAAGAAAAACGTCAGAACCAGCACAATCACGGTATTGATCGCCAGGCCACCCAGGCCGGTGAGCGTGGTCAGCAGCGGTTTGACCAGCGAGTCGACCTGCTGGACCAGGTTTGGCGCTAACGTGCTGGTGTTGGCGAACAGTTTTCCCAAAATCGGGATGGCCTGAACCTGAGAGATCGCCTGCTGGAGCAGGTTGGGGCCATGCTGGCTGAAAACGTTCACTTCGGAGACAACGGCCGGTACCAGCAGATTTCCGACCAGGACCAATAAACCAATGATCGCAGCGTAGATCACCAGCAGTGTGACTGCAGGCGGGACGCGGCGGCGAGTGAAGTACTTCACAGCCGGGCGCAGCGCCATCGTAAACAAGGCCACGAAGAACAGAACCACGCCGATCTCAACCAGTAAACTCCAGTTTGTAATGATCAGCCACAATCCAAGCCCGAGCCCTAGCAAAGCAGCCCAGGCCTGGAAGCTGATGCGCCATGATTTTGATATGCCTGAATCCATTTGTCCCTTTTCTGTACCAGTAAATTTCTATGTTTTGACGATTATGCAGATTGCCCGTACTCCAACAAGCGGTACGCCGCCAGCTTAACCCCGTCGTTGACCAGGAACCAGAACAGGGCGTAACCCCAGACCAGCAGCGCCCAATGCCAGCCAATCGGGGTCATAAAAATGCCATAGACCGCAATCAGCGTGGCCACAAGCTGGGTGCCGAGTACCGCCCAGACCAGGATCGGTGCTGGTCTGGTCGACCAGAACGACCGCCGGGTGCGGGTCAGGAAAATGGTCAAATGGCCTGCCACCGAGAGTTTGAGATACATCAAAGTCTGAACCATATCTTGATTGAGGTTGAAAACACGTTCAGCGAGATAAAACAATCCAAACGATGCAACCAGACCGGCCACCCCTAAGGCTGTCGAAACGCCCAGCACCCGGCCCATTTTCCATTTCTCAGGCTTGGCCGAGTACTTGACATTATCCACAGCGATCGACAGAATGGCGCCGTCGTTTAACAAAGCCAGCAATACGATCATAATGGCCGTGACCGGATAAAAGTTAAAGACCAGGATCGAGAGCGTCATGAACAACAGCACCCGGATGGTTTCGGCAATCCGGTACATGGCGTAGCTGTTCATCCGTTGGAAGATCTTGCGGCTTTCTTTGATCGCATCAATGATGATGGACAGCCCCGGAGATAACAGAACGATATCGGCGGCTGCTCGAGCTGCGTCGGTCGCTCCGGATACCGCAATGCCGGCGTCAGCCTTTTTCAAAGCCGGGGCATCATTGACCCCATCGCCGGTCATACCCACGATGTGGCCCGCTTTCTGGAGCACATCCACGATGTGATATTTATGTTCCGGGAAGACCTGGGCGAACCCATCCGCTTTTTCAATCGCTTCGGCCAGCCGAGCCTCCTCGTGACTTTTAGCCTCTTCCAGGAGCTTGGCGTCCAGGATATTCGTTCCCAGGCCCAGCTGTCGGGCGACCTCTTTGCCGATCGCGATCTGGTCGCCGGTCACCATTTTCACCGAGACGCCCATCGATTCGGCGGTTTCAATGACCTGCTTCGAATCGGTTCGAGGGGGATCAAAGAATGGCAGCACACCCAGGAACTGCCAGGCGCCGTTCGAATCGGTCCGGGCTACCCCTAAAGAGCGATAGCCTTTAGCGGCAAACCCATTCACGGCCTGGCTCACCGAATCGACCAATTTTTTATCCGCCTGCACCAGATCAAGAATCACCTGGGCAGCGCCTTTTGAGACCTTAAAAATTTCCCCTTCCGGACCGCGCACTTGCGCTTCAGTGCGTTTATGAACCGGGTCAAACGGGGTAAAATGCGCGATTTGATAGACCCCAACTTGGTTCGGATCTTTCAATCCACCCAAAACAGCCTGGTCGAGGGCATCATCGCTCTCGGCTCTGGATGCCAGCGCGGCGTTAAGCACCACCTGGTCGGTATTCCAACCCGGCAGGCTGAAGACTTTTCCCAGAGTAAGCTGATTCTGTGTCAGCGTACCGGTCTTATCCGAGCATAAAACATCGATCCCAGCCAGTTCTTCAATTGAGGCCAGCCGGCTGACGACAGCTTCCTTTTTGGATAACAAACGAGCGCCAATCGCCATTGTGACCGACAACACGGTCGGCATAGCTACCGGAATAGCCGCCACCGTCAGCACCAGGGCAAACTGCAAAGTGCTCATCATCGGATCGCCGCGGAACAAGGCAACCATCAGGATCAAAACGACCAGCACAACGGCTAAAACGATCAGATAATTGCCGATTTTCAACACCGCCTTTTGAAAGTGGCTGGTGGTGTGGGTACTTTCAACCAGTTGGGCGGTTTTGCCGAAGTAGGTTTTCTGCCCGGTTGCGGTAACGTTCGCTTCAATCTCACCAACTTTCAGGACCGCGCCGGAGTAAATCGTATCGCCTGTCTTGCGGGTGACCGGGAGTGATTCGCCCGTCAGGGCGGATTGGTCGATCTCAACCGGATCGCCCTCCAACAACTGGGCGTCGGCCGGGATGATATCGCCGATCTCCAGACGGATCAAATCTCCGCTCACCAGCTCGCGAGCCGGGATCGATTTCCAAACGCCATCGCGTTTCACCCTGGCCATCAAAGCCAGTTTCTTTTTTAAAGCCGCAATCTCATGGTCGGCCTGGTATTCTTCCCAGAAACCGACCACAGCATTGAAGATCAGCAAGGCCATGATGATCCCAAAATCCGGCCAATGCCGGACCGCGAGCGATAGCAAGGCAGCTACTTCAATCATCCAGGGGATGGGGCCCCAAAAATAGGTCAGAAACTTTTTTAACGGGTTAACTCGTTCTTCAACCAGCTCATTGTATCCCTGCTGTTGTAAACGCGCTTCAGCTTCCGCCTGGGTCAGGCCGATGTGAAGACTTTGGCTTTCTTTCCCGATATCGTTTGCCAGCGTATCAGGAGCATCGTCAGGATTGATTGCCTCCATCACGGGTGCTTTCTCCATGCTTATTCTCCTTATTGCTTCGAATGCATTTCTACATGCCAGATCCTTGGGTTCTCCCGAAAATATCAAAAGGCATCCCATACCCCCGCTGTTTCCGGGCGATCCAAGGTTTTCTTCTGCTTAAATCCTAATCCCCCCTTGCCCGGGTGTCCTTACATCTGACTGTAAAGAACCCTAAGGAAACATTAAGTGGGGGCTGTGGTAAATCCCGGGCTAGGAACTCCTTAAGTAAATAAGGTCTTTATAAGGTTCTCCGCAGTCGATCTTAAGGACGAATGAGGTTGGCTGGATTATCATAAATTTGTGATGTTTACTCAGCCCGATGCAAAAAAAGCAGGCGAAACGGGTGTGCGTGCTGGGCGCACGCCCAGCATGCACACCCATATTAAAGACTAACTCCGAATTTTGATATGTGTGGCAGGCGGTTGCCTGCCACACATGCCCAAAATTCGGGCTAACCTTAATAAATGTGACAATGTCGAGGTAGTTACAGTTTGTGAATGGGGATAAATAACTTCAAACGTATCGATAAGGAAATATGATGAAAGCCATTGCAATCCAACCTGGAACGACAAATCTACAAATCGTTGACCGGCCGGAACCGGCTATCCAGGCGCCGGACGAGATCAAAGTCCGCGTGCTTCGGGTCGGGATTTGCGGGACCGACCGGGAAGAGACATCCGGCGGCCGTTCGAAAGCCGAACCGGGCAAAAATGACCTGGTGATCGGGCATGAGATGCTTGGGCAGGTCGTCGAGGCCGGCTCCGAAGCGCTGAAAAGCACCCACCCGGGCGATTATGTCGTCTTTACTGTCCGCCGCGGCTGTGGAAAGTGTCTGCCTTGCCTGATGAACCGCCCGGATATGTGCCAGACCGGTGATTATCGCGAGCGCGGCATCTGGGGCATGGATGGCTACCAGGCGGAAATGGTGGTCGATCGCCTGGCCTATCGCGTTCAGGTCCCCCCGGAATTGAAAGCAGTCGGGGTCTTATGCGAGCCGACCTCCGTGGCGGAAAAAGCCATCGACAAATCGGTCCGGATCCAGTTCGCCCGTCTGCCCGAGGCTGCCGCCACGCCCGATTGGCTGCACGGCAAGCGCTGCCTGGTGGCCGGGCTCGGCCCGATCGGCCTGCTGGCAGCCATGATCCTGAGATTGCGCGGCGCCCAGGTCTACGGAATGGATATCGTTGAGCCGGACAGCTCTCGCCCGCGCTGGTTAGCCGGCATCGGGGGAACCTATATTGATGGGCGGCAAGTTCATGCCGACCAGGTCGATGACCGGATTGGCGCGATGGACCTGATCCTGGAGGCGACCGGCGTGCCGTCTTTGGCCTTCAATTTACTGGATGCGCTGGCCACAAATGGGATTTACGTGCTGACCGGGATCCCGGGCGGCGACCGGCCGCTGCAAATTCCTGGCGCAGACCTGATCCGCCAGCTTGTGCTGGACAACCAGCTGATGTTTGGCAGCGTCAATGCCGCCCGCGATCATTACCAGATGGCAGTGGCCGACTTACTTGCGGCGCACCAGCGCTGGGGAGACCATCTCAATCGATTGATCACCCAGAAGGTCCCTTACCAAAACTTTCAAACGGCTTTTCAGGGCCATCCCGCGGATGAGATCAAAACCGTCATCGAATGGGATCAGGGCGGAAGTTCTGCCTGAATTTGAAAAATGGCGGATTTTGATAGGTTCCAGGCATTGGTTGGGTAGTTGGACAATCCCACAGTAAGAAAATCCTCCAATTTTGGGCGTGTGCGCCGGGCGGCCGCCCGCCGCACATGCCTAAAATTCGGGTAAATCTTACGAGTCAGCGTGTCAAGTTTAGTATCAAAATAGAAAAGGAAAACCAATATGAACAGCGAAGAGAATCAGGCCCCCGGACAACCCGGAATCCCTGCTCGATGGACATCGAGCGCGAAAACCGGTGTAGGAACAGCTCTAAATCCCAGCAGCCGGGTGTGGTTCAGCCTGAGCCATGGAATTTTTGATGAAATTTATTATCCCAGAGTGGACCAGGCCTGCACCCGTGATATGGGTATGATCGTCACTGACGGTCAGGATTTCTTTTCCGAAGAAAAACGCGACGCCGAGCACGAGGTCAATTACATCCAACCCGGCGTTCCGGCTTACCAGCTCATCAACACCTGCCATCAGGGCCGTTACCGGATCGAGAAAAATATTCTCAGCGACCCGTTCCGGGATACGGTTTTGCAAGAAACCCACTTTAAAGCCCTGAAGGGTAAATTGAGTGATTACCACCTGCACGTATTGCTAGCCCCACATCTTGGCAACCAGGGCGCCGATAATTCCGCCTGGGTTGGCGATTACAAAGGTGTGCCAATGATCTTCGCCCAGCGCGGCGCAGTCGCCCTGGCGCTGGCCTGTTCATTGCCCTGGGCAGGCCGGTCTGTGGGTTATGCCGGCGCATCAGATGGTTGGCAGGATCTCAACCAACATAAACGCATGACCTGGTTTTATACCTCCGCTCCACAGGGCAATGTAGCCATGACCGGTGAGATCGATTTGAGCGGCGCCCAGGGAACTGAAGCGACTTTCACGCTGGCCCTGAGTTTTGGGCGCAACACCTCGGAAGCCGGACAGCGCGCCTTGGCCAGCCTGATGGATGGTTTCCAGTTCGCCCAGGAGCATTACATCCACGACTGGCAAGCCTGGCAGGAGGAGTTCCCCGAAATCAAGATCAAGGGGTATCGTCCGGGCCAGGTCAACGTTTATGAAATCAGCCGGGCTGTCATGCGCACCCACGAAGCCAAGCGCTTTCCCGGTGGTCTGATCGCCAGCCTGTCGATCCCATGGGGTTTCTCGAAAGGGGATGATGACCTGGGCGGTTACCACCTGATCTGGCCGCGCGATCTGGTCGAGGTAGCCGGCGGCTTGTTGGCTGCCGGAGCAAAAAAAGATGTGCGCCGGGTGCTGCACTATCTCCAGGTTACCCAGGAGAAAGATGGGCACTGGCCTCAGAATATGTGGCTGGATGGCCAGGAGTATTGGACCGGCATCCAGATGGATGAAACCGCCTTTCCGATATTGCTGGTTGAAATGGCCCGGCGGGAAGAGGCGCTCAATGCTGACGAACTGGCCAGGCTGTGGCCGATGGTCCGGCGGGCAGCCGGCTATATTGTCCGCTATGGGCCGGCCACCCCTCAGGACCGCTGGGAGGAAAATTCCGGCTATTCGCCATTCACATTGGCCGTCGAAATAGCCTCCCTGCTGGCGGCTGCCGACCTGGCCGATCATTTTGGAGAACAAAATACCGGTCAGTATCTGCGCCAGACTGCTGACTGGTGGAATGATCAAATCGAGCACTGGACTTACGTAAAGGACACGGACAGCGCCCGGAAAAATGGGGTCGCAGGCTATTACGTCCGGATAGCGCCGCCAAACGTGGCCGATTCAGCTTCACCTGCCCAGGGCTACGTCCCGATTAAAAACCGGCCGGTATCCGAGAGCGAGCTGCCCGTCACCCAGATCGTCAGCCCGGACGCCCTGGCTTTGGTCCGGTTCGGACTGCGCGCCGCCGATGATCCCCGTATATTGAACACCATCAAGGTCATCGACGCCGAGCTTAAAGTCGATACGCCTTCCGGTCCGGCCTGGCATCGATACAATGATGACGGCTACGGCGAACATCCCGATGGCAGCCCGTTCGACGGGACCGGCAACGGCCGGGCCTGGCCGCTGCTGACCGGAGAGCGCGCCCATTATGAACTGGCTGCCGGAAATCGCAAGCAGGCTCTGCGCCTGCTGAAAACGATGGATGCTTTCTCCAATAAAGGCGGTATGCTGCCGGAACAGGTCTGGGACAGTGAGGATATCCCAGAAAAGGAACTCTATTTCGGCCACCCATCCGGCTCGGCAATGCCGCTGGTATGGGCCCATGCCGAATATGCCAAGCTGTGCCACTCTTTGCAGGACGACCAGATCTTTGACCTGCCGGAGCAAACCTGCCAGCGCTACCTGGAGAAAAATACCCACAGCGCTTTATCCGGCTGGCGTTTCAAACAGCGCAATCCGACCCTGCAAGCCGGGCTGCCGCTGCGGATTGAAGTCCTGCAGCCGGCGCGCATCCATTGGAGCCAGGATAACTGGCAAACGATCCAGGACACGCCCACCCAGGACTCAGGATTGGGCGTCTATTATGCTGACCTGCCAACCCAAAAACTGGCCTCCGGTACACAAATCAAGTTCACGTTTTACTGGCCGGACGAAGATCGCTGGGAAGATAGGAATTTCACCGTCGAGGTGGTGCAGGCGCAGGCCTGAAGTTCGGAAAATGTGGCAAGCAAGAGTCAGGGCTCGCAGGGCCGACCCTGCTTGCCCTGATTTTCCGATAAAATTCGGCATCTCCAGGAAATTCGATGGGAGCGCCATCATCCCGAAGGGAATTCATGGTAAGCTCCGTGGCGGCCTCAACCGAGAGGCCGTCGTGCACGATCCGGTGCACGGCTTGAGCCACGGCTGCCGGGTCATCGGGGCCGGGATACAGGACGTTGCGCCCGACCATTACGCCGCGTACATTCCCCCGGCTTTTCATCCCGGCGCTAAAGGTCTGGTAGCTGGGTTCCGGATTGCCCAGGGTATCCCCGCCCAGCATCAGGATCGGCAAGCTGGTCGCCATCGCGACCCGCTGGAAATCCTGGCAGTAGGGCAGCTTCATCCAGGTGCGGCTGGAGGTCTCACCCATGGCGCTGATCACGCCCACCAGCTTGACCAGCTCGTCGGCGGTGTTCTTCATCACCCAGGCGCCATTCTCCCAGTCCATGCGTAAGGGTTCGACAAACGGCACCAGATCGCGCCGCACCAGCTCAGTAATCGCCTGGGAGCAGTAATCGATCGTCCATAAGGTCCGTTCATCCTCCGGCACGAAACGGAACATCATCTTGCCGCCATCCAGGTTGAAAGCCTGCAGGCTGTCGGCCGTATAGGCCCCAAAGCGATCATCAATCTCGCCGCGCACGCCGGCGACCCCCCCGCGCTGCATACAACCAACCAGCACCTTGCCATCCAGGATCGAATCGCGGCCCCGCTCCTGAAGCAGGTAGTCCAGGATGAGCAAATCTTCAATCATGTCCGGGGTGCCCATAAACCCATCGAACTCGGAAGCCGCCAGGACGCGCAGCACCCGCCCCAGGTATTGATGGCGGTCGGCCATCCCAAATGGGTCGCCCGCCAGGCGGGTGACGCCCCGGCCGGGATGATCGCCGGCCAGCAAAGTAAACCTGCCATCCCGGGTCAGGTTCGTCCGGCGTTTGCGGGCCAGGGCGGTTTGAAGGATGATCTGCGGTGATTGGACCCGAATATCCGTAATTCGGTCAAACAGGGCCAGCGGGAAAAACCGGTCGAGATCGAACTGATAGTTTTCACAGGTGTATGCCATAAAATATCCTCTTCAATGGGTTCTGGCAGCGGCCGGGCTGATTCGGTGAACAGCCCCGTAAAAATATTGCCATGATAGGACTCCATCTGCTGAACGGCCGAACGTTATTTCCAGATTGGAAAGCGCAGCACTTCAGGCAGCGGATCCCCGATCAGGGGTTCCAGGTAAGTTTTGAACGATGGCAGGATCATATTCCCCTGGGGATGGATATATTCCCTCGGGAAAGGATGCGAACCATGCACGACTTCTTCGAGCGGCGCCAGCTCGTAAGACACCCGGTAAGGCTGATTTAATTCTCTCCGGATGGAAACCATCTGGCCGCTGGCCTGCCGGGCCAGGCTCTCGACGGCGAAACGGCCGGCTGCATAAGCCTCCTGGCGATCGACCGGCGAAGTACAGGCGGTTGAAGTCCGGCCGGTGAATAAGGGCCGCGCCGAGCGGGCCTGCAATTTCAGCGCTCGCCGCACCAGGTCCGCCAGGTAAGCCGCAGCGCCGCCCGTCAGGGTCACCTGCTGGTTGCCGTTGCGATCCAGGCCCCAGGTTTCATTCCGAGGCTGCCCAACGTAGTGCCCCGAAAGATCTTTCAGCCCCTCTCCGATGGTCACAACAACCCGGCCCAGGCGGGCGTGCACCTGACTGACGTCTTCCAGGAATTTTTGTTCGTCGAAAGGCAGTTCCGGCAAATACACCAGATGGGGAGCCTCGTCCGGGCCGTACTTCCCCAGGATGCTGGCCGCCGTGATCCAGCCCGCGTCCCTGCCCAGGCATTCCAGCACATGGACATCATCGAACAGGCTCATTGCTTCCAGGTCCAGGCCGAGATCGCGGGTCGTCATCGCGCAGAAGCGGGCCGCACTGCCATAGCCGGGACTGTGATCGGTCCCTGGCAGATCGTTGTCGATCGTCTTTGGAACCCCCAGAATAGATAACTCGTCGCCGGCCTGCCGGGCAAACGCCACCAGGCGCAGGCAGGCCGCCATCGATCCGTTGCCACCGATCGCGATGAAATACTTAATCCGGCGGCGGCGCATGAATTCCAGCACCCGGGCCAGCTCGCCCTCCTTCATCTGGTAGCGGGATGAGCCTAAAGCCGCCCCGGAGATCAGCTGCAATCGCTGCAGCTCCTCCGGGCTCAGGCGGCTCAGGTCAATCACTTCATCCTGCAAAGCGCCCTGGATGCCGTGGGCCAGGCCGTAAATGCCGGGGAAACCAAGCCGCTGAGCAGCTGCGACCACCCCCGCCAGGGTGGCATTCAAAACCGGAGTTGGCCCGCCGCTCTGGCTGACCAGCAAATTGCCGCTCGGATGGGTCATGATCGAACGATCTCCTTCAGTGATAGCCGCTGTGGGGCTTCGTTGTCAGTTAAGGTATTCAGACAGGCCGGTTAGTGATTTTCTCCATATACCGGGAAAGGTTTATAGTCTGTATAAGGCACCGGCTGCACCATCTGCAATCCCAACCAGCTGGCGGCCTCCAGGACTGCGTCTGTCCAATCGCCCAGCGTGAGGGCGTAGTGATGCGTTGCGCCATAGGCCATCACCGTGTTGACCAGGTCCAGGGCTTTTGCAGGCGACTGGTTGATGCGCAACTGGTTGAACCAACCCCGGGAGCCGTCGTGGGAAGCTTTGGAATTGCCCATCCCTTGCCCGTCGAGCAATAACAGATGCTGTCCATCCGCGAATACCTGCACAATGGTACCGTGCTCGGGCTTGAAGACCATATCCATCGCCCCAGGCAGGCGTTGATTGAACTGCAAGGTCATGCGGGTGCCTTCAGGGCCAGCGAAATCCAACGGGGTTGGGCCGCAGTGCCATAACAGGATGCTCTCATCTTCTGGGTCGAACACGGTCATATCCATGATGGTTGCCGGGAAACGGGCAATCCCGTTGAGCAGCATCATCCCCAGCAATCCAAGCGCATCCCCTTCGCAGGCCATTGGCAGGCCGTACTGGTTGAAGCGGCTCATCAGAGTGCAGATCGCGACATTATATTCTGTCTGCCAATCCGGCCAGCAGCGGACCGCCATCCCATGATACCCATTTTCCCGGGCAATCTCCAACAACGCCAGTTCGATCGCGCCGATTTGCTCCAACGGTTGCAGCTCGTGTTCGACCGATTTGACCGAATCGATCAACTCGCGGGCAACCCGCTGGCGCTCTTCGGGGGAATAAGCCTTGGCGCGCGCATACACCTCGGTCAATTCATGATCGTAAAAACGAACGCCGTAGCGTTGCTCCAGCTTGCGAGGATCGATGAAAATGTTCTGAAACCCGGTCGCCGGTTTACCCACCAGCCCGATCCGGGCGCCTTCCAGCTGCTTGATGCCGCGCAAGGCCGAAAGGGTGACCCAGAAACGGCGTTGGAACAGATCATCGCCCACCTGGCCGTGGAACCATTTCACATCCTGCCGCTGGCGATATAAAACCGTCACGCTCAACATGTGGTTGGCGCCACAGTAAGAATTGAGCGGCAACCGGCCAATTGCGGAAGGTTCGGGGATCGACCAGATCCCCATACGGTAACTGCCATCCAGGAGCGGCAGCAATTGTTCGCCGGAAGAAAAGGAGCTGATCTGGACCATCAGGAAATCCGCCCCGACAGCCATCAACTCTTTACGGGTGCTTTCGGCATTCTCCCAGGAGATGACCGGCTGGCTGCAGACGTGCAAATCAAAATCCCACTGCTTCGCCAGGTCTCTAAATTCCTGAACGGAACGGGCAAACTGGCCTTCTTTATCGCCGGACCATTTGGGACGGTACATGCTGGCCAGGGCGATCAGTGGGCGGCGTGGTGGAGGCGTGAATGAGAGTGATGGAGACATTCTAAATATCCTTTCCCCAAGATGGAAGCATCATAACAATGAATAGATCATAACAGCATCAGGACAGTTAATAGACATCTTCGAATAGCGCACTGATAGAGGGCGAAATAATTATAAATAAAATTGTGATTGGTCACACATATCTATTTCAATATTATCTTTTTTTTCGGTCTGTGTCAATCCCTGCCAGGATCAATTCCCACAAGCGAACCGTGATCACCCGCCGATCTAACCACTCCTGGCCAGATACAGTCGACTTCAGCCTGAACATAACTAAAATTAGGAGAATTTTGGGGTGATTTACCTACTATGAACATGGTGTGTGGAATCCAGATCGAGCTATGACGCGCGCTTGACACGGGATTTTATTTATGCTATATTGTGATTGGTCACAATTTTTAAGCCTGATACTCCTTTCCTTCACCCGCTTCACAAGGTTTTTCCATGGCAAACTCAGTCCATAAAAGAGCGACCATCCATGACGTGGCCCAAGAAGCCGGCGTCTCTTACCAGACGGTTTCACGGGTCATCAATGACCAACCGAACGTCGCCCGCAAGACCCGCACCCGGGTGATGAAGGCTATTGAAAAGCTGGATTACCAGCCCTTTCAGGCAGCCCGCAATCTTTCCTTGCGCCGTTCTTATACCCTCCAGATCATCGCCTTCAACTGGAATCATTATTCCCTGCAATCGATTATTCTGACCGCCAAGCAGCGCGGTTATGAGGTCAATGTCAGCTATATCGAGCAGCACAACCTGGAAGAGTTGAACAAAACCCTCGACCGCCTGGCCGCCCGCCTGATCGATGGCGCCGTCATCATCGCCATGCCGTTTGAGTGCCCTTACGAGGACATGCAGAAACAAACCCGCGGTATCCCGCTGGTTCAGCTGGGTGGGTACCCGAACCAGCGCGTGCCGTATATCGGTTACGACCAGGCCTTGGCGGCCCGGATCGCCCTGGAACACCTGCTCGATTTGGGCCATACGCAAATCGCCGAATTGTGCGGCTCATCCATGTATCCTGCCGGACCCGTCCGCCACCAGACCATCCTGGCCGAACTGGCGAAGCGTGGGCTGCGTACAGACTCCTGTATCGAAACAACCTGGACGGCCAAAGGCGGCTACGAAAACACCCGCAGGTTGCTGGAAGCCGACAAACCCTTTACGGCAATCATCTGCGGCAACGACCTGATCGCTCAGGGCGCAATCAGTGCCTTACATCAGGCTGGCAAGCGGGTGCCGGAAGATGTATCGATCATCAGCTTCGATGATATTCCGGAAGCGGCTTATTACGTGCCGGCTCTGACAACCGTGCGCCAGGATTTCAGCAGCCTCGGCGTTCAGTCGGTTGAATACCTGATCCAGTTGATCGAGAACTCAGAAATGCCTGTCCAACAAAGAATGCTCTATCCGGAATTAATCATCCGCAAGAGTACCGCTCTCGTAACAACCCCAAAAATATAGCCTGGTAGTCAGTCTAAAAGAACTGGTACAGTGTCGGCTTTCACCTATTTCAATCAGAGATCCCAAGCACGCAATTTGAGCAGCAATCTGGCAGTCTGTTCAACAGGAGGTGCAACCTAGCTCAGTTACTCTCTGGCTCATTTTCATCCGTCCAATCTATCGTTTAACCACCCATCAAACGAACAACCTTTGAGGAGAATGCACCATGTCGCCAAAATCATTTGAAAATCAAATTTCTCGCCGGGAGTTTCTACGTATGTTGGGGGTAGGCGTTGCTGGGGCTACCTTAGCTGCCTGCGCTCAAAGCACGCCGGCGCCAGCCGATGTTGCCGCTCCTGCTGCCACTTCAGCACCCGAAGCTGTCGAATTGACTTTCTTCAACTGGGCCTCCGCTGAAGACGTCACCCGCGCGATCATCGAAGATATGATCGCCCAATTTGAAAGTGATCACCCAGGCACAAAGATCAATAACGTGCAGTTCGGCTTCGGTGATATCCAAAATCAAACCATCATCGCCATCACCGGCGGCAACCCGCCCGATATCGTCCAGCAGTCATCCAACATGCCGTTCGAGTTGGCCGCAATGGGGGCGCTGGAACCGCTCGACAGCTACGTCAGCCAGGCTTATCTCGACGACAACTTCCCCGGCGCGCTGAAAGCCGGGACCATCGATGGCCAGCTGTACGCCTTGCCCTACTCCATCTCGCCCCATGCTTTCTGGTATAACAAAAAGTTGATGGCCGATCTGGGCATCGCTGAAGTGCCGACCACCATCGAAGCCTTCAATCAGGCAGCCGAAATCGCCAAGGCGAAAGATGTCTACGCGGTCGGGCTGGACACGACCAAGCGCCAATATGCCCTGGTTCACCAGTGGCCCTGGATGCTGTCCTTCGGGCCCGAGCCCATCCAGGATAACGTGCCGAATTTCAATTCAGCCGACGTCAAGGCTTACTACGAATGGCTGCGCATGATGCTGGACAAAGAATACTGCCCGCCCGGCATGATCCTGCGCGACTTCCGCCAGTTCAGCGCCCAGGATAAAGAAGTGTTCGCCTGGGATGGCCCGTACTTTAAGGGCATTCTGCAAAGCCTGAATGAGAACTTGAAAGACCCCACCGTATTCTTCGACACCTGGGGGGTCGCCCCAATACCGGTTGCCAAGGGCACGCCCGCCACAGTCATGGATATCCACCAGCTGGTAATGAGCAAGGCCTGCAAGCACAAAGATCTGGCCTGGGAGTTCATCCAATTCATGGCTGCCAGTGATATGGCCGTCGAGAAATACTATACGCACCTGGGCACGATCCCGCCTGTTAAGAGCCAGATCGAGAAATACAAGGACAATTTCTCCGATCCGATCAGCCAAGAATACATCAACAACATCATCCCGAACGCCCAACCGATGCCATTTGGCGCAAAATTCACGACCGCTTCGGAATTCATCGTGACGGCTATGCAGCAAGTCGTGACTTCACAGGACCCGATCGACGAAATCCTGGCCAACCTGCAGAACCAGCTCAACGTGGTGTACGGCGTTTCCTGAACGTTTCACGCCCTGGTGAACCGGACCACACGAACAACAATCAGGGCCATTCTTGCTCTCGTCCTCCGAGAGGAAGTTCGTACTCCTTGACAACAGCCGGGCGACAAATTTGATCCTGTCGCCCGGCTGTGAGGAACCATTTATGCAGCCAAACTTACTTACGCAACCCAAGCGTCCTGGGGGCCGCCAGACGATGAGCCGCCGGGCCAAATCTGAGACCTATCTGGCGTTGGCGCTGCTTTTCCCGGTCACATTTATCATGGGTCTCGTCATCCTTTATCCCTTAGTGCGCGGTTTCTATCTTTCCTTACTGGACTATAAATTACTCAACCCGGCTGGGCCGTCCTTTGGCGGGCTGCAGAATTTTGCCAAGCTTATCCATGACTCAATCTTCACCGAAGCGCTTAAAAATGCCCTGATCTTCAGCATCAGCTCGGTCTTGGGAGGCTTTTGCCTGGGTCTCATCCTGGCAATCCTGTTGAACGCCAAGATCGCTTTCCAGCGCTTCTTCCGTGGGATCGCCCTGGTGCCCTGGATTGTGCCGTACGTTGTGGTCGGTTTCTTGTTCCTGTTCATGTTCAATTTTGATGTCGGCATCATCAATTACGCTTTGCAGACCCTGGGAATCATCCCACATAAACTGCGCTGGCTGGCCAACGTCAACCTGGCAATGCCGGCTGTGGTGATTGCCAATATCTGGAACCAAACCCCATTTTATATGTTGATGTTCCTGGCTGGCCTGCAGAGCATCCCTTCCGAGATTGTGGAAGCGGCCACGATCGATGGGGCCAATCGCTTCCAACTTTTCCGCCATATCACCATCCCTTACCTCCAAAACATCATGGTCATCACCACGATTTTGATGATGATCCGCAATCTGAACTCATTCCCCTTGATCTGGACAATGACCCAGGGTGGGCCGGTTTACGCAACCACGACCATGTCCATTTACATCTACCGGATCGCGTTCAGCGATTTTGACATCGGCTACGCAGCTGCGGTGGCGATTGTATGGCTGATCATCTTAATGGCGCTGACCACAGTTTACGTGCGCAACTTCGAACGGGAGGCAATCTCATGATCATGCGCAAAAGCGTCAATGACGCCATCTGGCGCGTCCTGACATATATCCTTTTGTTTCTGATTCTGGGCCTGATGTTCTTCCCGGTTTACTGGATGTTGTCCACCTCGTTTAAAGTTGTCAGTGAGGTCTACCAGATTCCACCTCTTTGGCTGCCCACCACCTGGACCTTCGAAAATTACATCAAGCTGTTCTCAGGCTACGTACCTTTCCCGCTCTACCTGCGCAACAGCGTCATTTCTTGCCTGGCAACCTCCCTGCTGGCGACCAGTGGCGCGACATTGGCAGCTTACGCGCTTTCCCGCTTGCGCTTTCCGGCCAAACGGCCGTACTTGCTGGCCATCCTTGCTACTCAAATGTTCCCGCACGTTCTGTTACTGCTATCGCTGTATGTCACTTATCGCGAGTTGAAGCTTTACGATACGTTGATTGGCCTGATCATCGCTTTTACTACCTTCGCCATCCCATTTTCCGTCTGGATGATGAAAGGCTTCTTCGACTCGGTTCCGGTCGAGATCGAGGAAGCCGCCTTGATTGACGGCTGCACCCGAATGCAGGCATTGCGAATTGTGGTCCTGCCATCGGTTGTGCCCGGCTTGCTGGCGGTCGGCTTGTTTTCTTTCCTGGAAGCCTGGAATAACCTGCTCTATCCACTTACCCTGGCGACTAGCAATCAAGTCCGTACGCTGCCGCCGGGGCTGCTCCTTTCCTTCCTGGGGCAATTTAAACAGGATTGGGGCGGAATGATGGCAGCATCGGTGGTGGTAACGATCCCCACCACCATCGTTTTTATCTTCCTGCAGCGCTATCTGATCCAGGGTCTGACTGCGGGAGCTGTCAAAGGATGATAGCAATGGATCACCGCCAGCGGATATTAGCAGCTATCCACCACCAACCGGTCGATCGGCTGCCCACCGATATGTGGGCGACGGCTGAAACACAGCTAAAGCTCTTGAAACACTTTGACTTGCTGGCAGCCCCAGAGAACCAACCAATCACCAGCACAGTTCAAAACTCATTAAGCCAGGTGGTCCGCCTGAACGGCGGTGTGCTGGCCTGCGATCCTGAACCAATCGTCCAGCTCTGGGATCGGTTGGAAATTGACGGAATCTTCCATTTGATGCCGCCTTACATTGGCCCGAAGTTGCCTGCCGGTCCAGATCGAATGCAGAATGAATGGGGGATGGGTTTCCGCCGGGTCGTTTACGAGGCCGGCGTTTACTGGGAACTGGTGGAAAACCCATTGGCCCAGGCCAGTTCAGTTGCCGATCTCCAGGCTTTCAACTGGCCGGACCCAGATTGGTACGATTACAGCGTGCTGCCCGACTATATCGCCCGCTGCGGAGGTCGGGCCATTTGCAGCGGGTACACGGCGCCGTTTTATTACCACAACCGCCTGCGCGGGCTGGAATTATCCATGATGGATCCTTTGCTCAATCCCGAACTGACTCAATATCTGATCGAGCGGACCCAGGAATTTTTCCTCGAATATCACCGGCGCTGTTTTGAAGCCCTGGGAAAGCAGGTTGACATGACCCAGGTCACGGACGATTTTGGCGCTCAGAAAGGGCTGTTGATCAGCCCAAGCTTATTTGAACGTTTTTATCGACCAGCTTTGCAGCAGTCAATCGATCTGGCGCATGCTTTTGGCCTGATTGTCTTTCACCATGACGATGGCGACCTGCGCCCGCTGCTGCCCGCACTGGTTGAGATGGGCATTCAAATTTTGAATCCACTCCAATGGCGCTGTGGCGGTTGGGATCTGGCTGATTTGAAAGCACGTTTCGGTTCAAAAGTTTGCTTTCATGGCGGCGTCGATAACCAGTACACCCTGCCCTTCGGGACAGCTGATGAAGTTCGCCAGGAAGTCCACTGGCTGGTTGAAAATCTGGCCAGCGACGGCAGTGGTTTCATCCTGGCGCCGTGCCATAACCTGCAATCGAACACACCCGTTGAAAATATCCTGGCCATGTATCAGGCCGCCCACGCGGCGTTGCCCCAAAGCGCTTCAGACCAGGCTTAAACGCAAAGATAGGAAATATAGGCGAAACAGGTGTGCGTGGGGGCGTACGCCCCCACGCACACCTGTTTCGCCATAAATTCCAGGAGCCTTTATAATGCCGAAAAAAGCCCTCAGACCAAAAGATCGCGTCTTGAACACCTTTCACCACCAGGTCCCTGATCGGATACCGATCGATTACATGACCAATCCGGGGATCGACCAGCGATTAAAAGGCTATTTTGGGCTGGCGGAAGACGATGATGAAGGCCTTTTACAGTCATTGGGAGTAGATTTCCGGGTCGTCAATGCTCCTTATACCGGCCCACAACTGTACCCGCAACCAGAGGGCGTCCAGACCAACCCCTGGGGCGCGCCGCGGCGCTGGGTCGCCCACGAAACCGGTGGATATTGGGAGTATGTCGATTTCCCGCTTCAATATGCCGGGCTGGACGAAATCGAGGCCTGGCCGCTGCCCTCCCCCGACGATCACGATTACAGCCAGGTTGATGCGACCTGCGACCGGCTGAGCGATTATTGCATGGTCACCGGCGGGCCTAACGTCGGCGACATCATCAACAGCACCAGTATGATCCGCAACATGGAAAAGACACTGATCGACCTGGTCAGTGATGATGAAGCCTGCCTGCGCTGGATCGACCGCCGGCTGGAGGTTCAGCTCGAGATCGTCCGACGCACAATTGAAGCCGCTCACGGCAAACTCGACCTGCTCTGGATGGGAGAGGATCTGGGCACCCAGCGCGGGCCAATGATCAGCCCACGGCTTTTCCGCAAACACATCCGCCCACGCCTGCAGCAGTTTGTGGACCTTGCCAAAGACAACAGGCTGTTGGTGATGGTACATTCCTGTGGATCGAGCAGTTGGGCGTTCGAAGACTTTATCGAAATGGGGGTCGATGTGGTGGATACCTTGCAGCCCGAAGCCAAAGCGATGGAGCCGGCCTACTTGAAGCAAACCTATGGAGGTAGATTGGCCTTTCACGGCTGTATCTCGACCGCCGGTCCGGTGGCCTACGGCACCGTTGAAGAGACCCTCGCCGACGCTCGCCATATCATGGAGGTGATGATGCCTGGAGGCGGCTATGCCTTCGCTCCCACCCACCAGCTTCAGGATAACTCGCAGGTAGAGAATGTCGTGGCGTTGTACGAAGCCGCCCGCAAGTTTGGCCAGTATGGTTAGACAATGTCACATTAAAAATGACCCCGAACCATTTTATATGTGACATTGTCAGGATAGCTAAAATATAAACTTGGAGTATTCGGTTAATTCCGTGAAGCTGTACAGGCTATATCCTCCAACTTAGCAAGAAATTCCCTTCATCCTGGTGACATTTGTCCCCAATTTGCAAACAATTTTCACATTTTCGTATACGTCCGCTGAAAATACCACTATAATGAATGTATAGTGATATTTTTCACGATATATTATCGGATTTGTCTGTATTAGACGGTTGCCTTATCGGCGTACGCGATGATCATCATATTCTTCTTCTACGGCCTCTTTTTTGAAGGGCTAGGGCTGATTGCCTATCTTCAGTTTCGCCGGGGAGGAGATTTACCGTTAAGGCAGCAGCTGCCCTGGCTGGCTGCCTTTGGCTTTACCTACGGGGCCGCTGGTTGGATCGACATGTTCCTGATGACCGGCTTGCCCCAGGAACTGCACAACGCCCTGACCGTTCTGCGCATGGGACTGCAGCCCATCTCCGGCCTGCTGCTGCTCATTTTTGGCTGGCGCATTCTCACCAGGCTCACCCCCCTGCCTTCCTGGTCGATCTTCATACCGGGGCTATTGATCGTACCGATCGCCCTGATGACCACCTACGCGGCCACCACGTTTATCACCCCTTCACCTATCGAAATTCCCATCGATATCTGGTCACGCTACCTGCTTTACCTGCCCGGCAGCATCATGGCAGGGATTGGATTTGTGCGCCAATGGCACGTCCAGCGTGAGCTGGGCTATCTCGACGTAAGCAAACTGATGTTTTGGACCGGAATGGCCTTTCTGTTCGAAGCCTTTATGGTCGGGCTTATCGTTCCGGCCGCGCCTTATGGCCCGGCATCTTACTACAATTACGACCGGGTGCTGTATGACGCCTTCAGCGGCGAGCAATTGATCACCCAGGAGCCTTTTGGCCTGTCCGCCTGGTTGGACTACGAACACGTGCTGAACATCACCGGGCTGCCGGTTCAATTCTGGCGGCTGCTGTCAGCCATTGCGGTTACGTTCTTTGTGATGCGCGGGCTGGACGTTTTCGACGCTATTCGAAAGCGGCAGCTTGACAAACTCGAGGAAGAAATCGACCAGGCCCAACAGGAGGCCTTTCAAGCCCAAATCGAGGCGCGTCAAACCGCCGAAACCTGGACGGACGCCCTGGTGCGGATCAATCGCCGGATCGTAGAACTTGAAGATGTCGATAATATATTGCGCTATATCATCGAAAATGCCCGCACTTTATTGCTTTCAGATTTTGCCGCCATCGGTATTTATAACGAACAGCACTTCTGCCTGGAAATAAAGTGCCAATCCAGTGCCTGCGGCGATGAATACCAGGGACCGGCTCTCCTGATCAAGAATCCCATTTTGATGGAAAGCCTGATCTCTCCGAAAACGTATTTATCGGATCATGAAGAAACCCCCGATCAGCTGGTCAGCCTTGGTCTGCCAACCGGCCAGAATGCCAAATACCTGGCTGTTGTGCCTTTGACCATGGATAACAACCCGATCGGCGCATTGTGGATGCTGCGCTGTACGGATGAACCCTACGATGAGACCGATTTGATCTGGCTGGAATGCATGGCCGACCAGGTGGTGATCGCCATCCAACATGGCCTGATGACCGCCCAGCTGCAAACCCTGTCGGTGGTCGAAGAGCGGGCCCGGATTGCCCGCGAGATGCACGATGGTCTGGCCCAAATTCTGGGTTACCTCAACTTACAGGTCCAGACCCTGGAAACGCTGCTCAAGAAAGAGAAATGGGAAAGCTTATCGGAGGAGCTACGCCACCTGCGCGAGGGTGTTCAGATTGCTCACGCGGATGTGCGTGAGAATATCCTCAGCCTGCGAACCACGCTGGCCAATGAAAGCGGTTTGGTGACGGCCATCACCGAATACATCCGTGAATACAGCCTGCAAACCGGGGTCGAAATTCAATTCAACAACCGGGCAGGTGAGGAACTGCAGCTTTCATCGATCGCCGAGGTTCAGCTGGTATGCATTTTACAGGAAGCGCTGACCAATGTACGCAAGCATGCCCAGGCTACCCAGGTTTGCATTGAGCTTGATAAGGTGCATCAGGATGAAAAGGAGCAAGTTCGGGTGGTGGTGAACGACAATGGGATCGGATTTGACACGGACGTCCCCAAGCGCAGTTTTGGCCTGCAAACGATGCGGGAGCGTGCCCAAAGCGTGCAGGGCGATCTCAAGGTCGCCTCCACACCTGGGCAAGGTTCCCTCGTCGAACTCTCCATTCCTTGCCTGCCGGAGGAAAACGTCCATCAGTCCAGGCTGTTTGTATCTTATGAAAACTGAGCGATATGATCCTGCCCGGTATCGAAACGGTATGGTGAAATGAACTTACGAGAATGGGCCCTCCCGGTCTATACCACCATGATGCAGCTGGCCTCCGGAGCTTTATTTGGTCTCTGGATTATCCGGGCGCTTGCAGCCAGGAAATATGGGCGCGAGCTGGTTGACCGGATCATGGATAACCCCATCGCGATCATTTTTTTGACCGTACTGGTCGCGATGTTCGGCTCCCACTTCCACCTGAGTAAACCTTACCAATCTTTCCTGGCAATCTTAAATTTCCGGACTTCATGGTTGAGCCGCGAGGTTGTTTTTACACTTATCATGTCAGGTGTGTTGTTTGTCCTGCTCTATTTACAAATGACAACTGTCGGGAGGTGGCGGCTCAAGACCGTGATCGGTTGGCTGGCTATTGCCGCCTCGGCAGCCAATATCTTCGCAATGTCCCAGATCTATCTCCTGCCAACCCAGGCCGCCTGGGACACACCGATGACGGTAATCTCATTTTATGCGACCGCATTCCTGCTGGGAGGTGCGGCGCTGGCCTCCTTGCTGATTATGGACCTTAAATATTCTGAATTGAAGGCGCTTTACAAAGTAGAAGTGCAGGCCAGCATCATTCAGGATACGCTGCCCTGGTTAGGCCTGTTTGCCGTCTTTAGCGCTGCCCTGGCGGTCGCTGGAATTTTCTTCCAGCTGCAAATCCTGGCCAACGATCAAATCCAGACCGCGCAAGTCAGCGTTCAACTGCTGTTAAAACTCTATCCCGCTCTGTTGGGGATGCGCTTGATCGTCATGCTGCTCGGGGTTCTGGTGATGATCGGGGCGATCATCTGGGCCAAACGAACCTCTAAATCCGTCAGTCAGCTTTTTGCCGCCACTTACGTCTCCTGCCTGCTGATCATGGTTGGTGAATTTCTGGGCAGGTTCTTGTTTTACGCCACCCATATACGGCTCGGGCTTTGAGACGGACAGAGAAAGCCTCTAATGTCTCGGAAAACAGAGCGCTCATTGGGACTGTTTTGGGAGCTACCCCAATTCTGGGACTCCCCCAAACAGTGTACCGAATAGAGGCCATCCTCCCTGAAAGGAGATTATCATGACGATCCGAGTACTGGTTGCCGACGATCACAAACTCTTCCGGCAAGGCCTGATCAGCCTGATCAAAACCCACGACGAGTTGGTGGAAGTCATTGGTGAAGCCGCCACCGGCGCCGAGGCCATTCAACTTGCCGAACGCCTGCGGCCTGATATCGTGTTAATGGATATCTACATGCCGGACATGGACGGCTTGCAAGCCACCCGGCTGATCAAACAGAAACTGCCCGATATCAATGTGGTCATGTTGACTTCTTCGGAAGACGACAATCACCTGTATGAGGCCGTCCGGCTCGGAGCAGCCGGATACTTATTGAAAAGCCTGGATGCCGATGAACTGTTCAATTTGATCAATGGCGTGATTGAAGGCGAAGCCGCCATGACCAGAGCCATGGCTTCGCGCCTGTTGAAAGGCATCGTCCAACGGACCAATGATACCGAAAAAGGTGAAGAGGAGCTGACGGAACGCGAGCTGGTCGTCCTAAGGCTGGTCGCTAAAGGCTACAGCAACGCTCAGATCGGCGAGGAACTGAATATCGCCGTGAACACTGTTAAATTCCACCTGAAAAACATCCTCTCCAAGCTCCAGCTGGAAAATCGCACCCAGGTAGCTGCTTATGCAGTCCGCAGTGGTCTGGTGCCGGGTTCAGCCAGTGAAAATCTTTAGCCAACCGGGCGCCATTTCGCCAGGAACAATCCCTTTGCTGGCAGTGGGTTGGTAAACTACCCGGATGGGTAGGTTGAAACTACTCCGCAGGAGTTTCCTTCTCGAGCTGCAATCAGGTATCCTGATTAAGAACCAAATTGTGCTGCGACCACTTCAATCCGTCGTTGTTCTTATTCAGGAGAGTGCAGAAAAGAAAATGATCCGAGAAAAGAATCCCCGCATCAGACAAAAAATGACAACTTCAAAATACCTAACCAAACCCACAAGACTAGACGGAGGAGCTAAATGAGTGAACAAGAATTCCTCACGAAAGCCCTGAACAAGACCGTGATGTCCCGCCGAAGCTTCCTCAAAATGAGCGCAGCCTTGGGCGGCACCGCGGTTTTGGCCGGAGGGCTGAGCTTCGGGCTTAAAGCCGCTAATTCTGCTGTGAGTGAGGCTGAGGGAGATGGCAAATGGGTCGTAGCGGCCTGCTGGCACAACTGCGGCGGCAGGTGCCCGAACTACGCCTACGTACAGGATGGCGTCATCGTCCGGCAGAAAGCCGACGACAACCACCCTGACAGCCCAGACTATCCTCAGCAGAGGGGCTGCTCGCGCGGTCGCTCCCAGCGCCACCAGACATTTGGGGCAGACCGGCTTAAGTACCCGATGAAACGCAAGAATTGGGAACCCGGCGGCGGCAAGAAAGAGCTGCGCGGCAGGGACGAATGGGTCCGCATCTCCTGGGATGAGGCTCTGGACATCGTTTCCAGCGAAATTAAACGCATCAAGGAAAACTACGGCAACGAATTGATCCTGATCACCGGCGCTTCTGAACTCGAACGGGTGATGAACCAGTACGGCGGTTTCGTCGGACATTATGGCACCACCTCGGGCGGCTCCTGGCACGCCACCGAGAAGGTCGTTTTCGGCGGCTATAACAACAGCTGGCGGATCAACGACCGGATGCAGCACCGAAAAGTCCAGCTATTCGTCCACTTTGGAGCCAATCCGATCTCAAGCTCAGGCGGCAACCCAACCTATAACTGCCTGCAAAATAAGATCGCCGGCGCCAAGTACATCTTTATCGACCCACAATATTCCGACTCGGCTCAGGTGCTGGCTGATGAGTGGATCCCAATCCGGCCCGCTACCGACCACGCCATGGTCCTGGGCATGTGCCACACCCTGTTCACCGAGGATAATCCGGAGACCAACCCGCTCATCGATTGGGATTTCGTCAACCGCTGCACCACCGGCGGCATCACCCGGGATTTCCTGCCCGAAGGCGCTGAAATCGATGAGAACTTGAAGGATTACGTGCTCGGGCTGGACGCCAGCGGTAATCCCGCGCCTCCCGGTCATAAGAACTATCCCGAGAAGAGCCCCGAATGGGCTTCGGTCGTTAGCGGCGTCGATCCGGACCGGATCCGCACCCTGGCGCGTGAAATTGCGACCACGGAGAACGTTGCGATCTGCCAGTCGAACGCCTGCGCCCGCACCCAGAACTCCGACTCCTGGCCCCAGATGCTCCTGACCTTTGGCGCGATCACCGGCCACATGGGCAAGGACGGCAGCTTCACCAGCGGCGGTTACTACCACTCGACCTTCAGTGGCTACTCCGGGGGGCGGACTTACGTCAAATCCGGCCGCTCCGGTCTGCCCGGCGCCGGCGACAATCCCCTGGAAGGCGAAGGTGGCGATGTTTGGACGGTGCTGCCCCAGGTACCTGGCATTCAGCTGTGCGAAGCCTGGATGTGGCAGGCGATCGTCGATAAGAAATACCAGGCCGGCCGTGATGACTGGCGTGATTTGAATATCCAGCTCATCTATCACAACCAGCGCGCCTCTCTGCAAACCGTGGACGGCATGACCAAGGGGATCCAGGCCCACCGCCAGGTGGAGTTTGTGGTCGCTCATGGCCAATTCCTGACCACCAATGCTAAGTATGCCGACCTGGTGCTGCCGGTCACGACCGAGTGGGAGAAGTTTGGCAATATCAGCGGCGCCAATAACGAAATTGGCTTTATCTGGGCCAGCCAGGTGTGCGAACCACAATACGAGACCAAAGACGACATCTGGATCGCGGCGGAAATCGCCAAGCGCATGGGGTTGGATGCCGAAGCAGTCGATCCTATGCCGCTGAAGCAGCAAATCTTCAATCAGCTCGCCGGCGCGACAGTGATGAAGGACGAACCTTCTGTCAATGCGACCCAGGGTTACCAACCGCTGGTGACCATCACAGCGGATGATATCGCTGAGTGGGGCGTCGAAGGTGAACCGCAAGAAGGCGTAGTTGGGCTCAAAGAGCTCCAGGCCCAGGGGTATTACCAAATACCCCGCCATCCGGGCGACAACTACGAATTTATTGCCAATCTCGAGTACCGCCAGGACCCGGAGGCCAACCCGCTGCCCACCGCAACCGGCAAGCTGGAAACCTACAGCGCTCTCCTGGTGGACGTGATCGGTACGCGTGGATGGACGACCGTGCGGCCAATTCCTACTTATAACCCGGCTCAGGAAGGCTACGAAGCCACCTTTGCCGACTGGGAAAACAAGGTTAAAGGCGAGTACCCGCTCCAATTGGGTACGATGCACTACTTCCGCCGGTCGCACACCGTGTTCAACAATATCCCTCAGCTTCGCCGGGCGTTCCCGAACGAATTCTTCATGAATCCGATTGACGCTGAAGCGCGCGGTATTCAGCACGGCGATATCGTCCTGATCCGCAGCCAGCATGGCCAGACGATCCGCCCGGTCTGCTTAACGCCGCGCATCATCCCAGGTGTGGTCAATCTGCCTCACGGCGCCTGGGTTGAGATGGACGAAGAAACTGGGGTTGATAAAGCAGGCGCAGACAATATCATCAATGGCTGCGTTCCGACAGGCCAGGGAACTTCGGGTTGGAATACCTGCATCGTTGAGGTCGAGAAGTACAACGGCCCCATCGAGCTTAAGCCCGATTACCAATGGCCCCAGAGAATCCCCCTGAAGGAGGCATAAAATGGCTAAACAAATGGCCTTTTACTTTGACTCCAGCGCCTGTGGCAACTGCAAGGCATGTCAGATTGCCTGTCAGGATAAAAACAACCTGCCTTCTTACCTGAGATGGCGGCGAGTTGTGCAATATGCCGGCGGCAACTGGACACCTGACCCACGCCATCCTGGCGTTATGGTACCCAATATCTATTCCTACTCAATCTCACTGGCCTGTATGCACTGTGAGGAGCCAGCCTGTGTGGAGGTCTGCCCGGCGGCCGCCATCACCAAAAACGAAGACGGCATCGTCCTGGTCGATCAGGATAAGTGCATCGGATGTCGCTACTGTGAATGGGCCTGCCCGTACGGCGCACCCCAATTCGATGAAGAAACCAAAGTAATGTCGAAATGCACCTTCTGTGTCGATCTGCAGGCGCAGGGCAAGAATCCAGCCTGCGTGGATGCCTGCGTGATGCGCTGCCTGCACTTCGGTGAACTGGAAGAGCTGCAGAAGAAATTCGGCAATGTCCAGGCTGTGGCGCCCCTGCCCTCGCCGCAGATCACGCGCCCCGCGTTCGTGATGACGCCTCACCAGGACTCCCAACCGATCAATTCGACCAGTGGGAAGCTACTGAACCTTCCGGAGGAGGTGTGATATGACTATACGAGAATGGGCCCTGGTAACCTTTACCATCCTGTCCCAGATGTCAGTGGGATCCTTCCTCGTTCTGGGGGTGGTTCACTTCTTCTCCATCCGCAAAGCCGGCCTGGAAGAAGCCGACCGCTTGAGCGATAGGGCTTTACTGGCGATTGGTCCGGTCTTGATCCTGGCTTTTCTGGCTTCCTTGCTGCATCTTGGCAACCCCCTCAACGCGCCTCGGGCGATCATGAACTTCGGCAATTCCTGGCTAAGCCGGGAAATCACGTTCGGGATTCTGTTCGCCGGTGCAGGTGGTTTGTTTGCCATCATGCAGTGGCGCAAGATCAGCAGCTTTACGGTGAGAAATGTGATCGCCTGGGTCGCGGTTCTGTTCGGCCTGGCGCACATATTCTCCATGGCTCAAATCTACCGCCTGGAAACCCAGCCCGTCTGGGATACGATCGCTACTCCGATTACTTTCTTCACGACCACCGTGATGCTGGGCCTGCTGGCAATGAGCGTGGGCTTCGTGGCCAACTACGCCTATGTGAAGAAAAACAATCCGGACTGTGCTGAAGTGCAGTGCGATCTGCTGCACAGCACCCTGAAATGGATCTCCATCTTCGCCATGCTGTCGCTTGGCGTCGAGTTCGTGGTCCTGCCGGTGTATATCTCGTACCTGGCTACCTCTACGACCGCCGTGGGCGCAGCTGTGATGCTGGCGAGTGATTACTCGGTGGTGTTGATCGCTCGCTTGGTCCTGGCCTTTGTTGGGGCAGGCGTCCTGGGTGTTTTCCTGTACCAGGCTGCCTCCACTCCGGGTAAAGAACAGACTTTAAGCAACCTGGTTTATGGCGCTTTCTTGCTGGTCTTTGCATCCGAAGTGCTGGGTCGAGTGCTGTTCTACGCAACCCATATCCAAATTCGAATCTGAATTCACTTTCACCGGCTGGAAGGTTGTGAGTGTAACTCGCTCACAACCTTCCAGTGCAATCTTGTTGGTTCTTTGGGAATACCTGGGAGAGTCCCGGAGGCTCAACCTGTTATCTGGCTGCTGCTTAGGAGATGATCGGTATGTTGAATATTGCCATAGTTGATGAAGAAAAAATGACCTTTCTGGCCGCTGAGTTCTTAACCCTGGGTTTGCTTGGGAAAGTGTTGTACCAGTATCCGGAAGAAGCATTTTATGCCCAACTGATCGAAGAGCGTGTCTTAGAAGAGATACCTTTCGGCAGCCATCCCAGTATGGCAGAAGGTTGCCAACTCATCCATAACTGGACGAACGAACATTTCAGCAATGGAACATCAGGCTGGTTCGACCCACTGCTTGGGGACTATACCCGCCTGTTTATCGGACCGGACAAGGTGCTGGCGCCCCCATGGGAATCGGTGTTCGTCCAGGAGGGCCGCCTGGTTTTCACCGAAACTACTTTGAACGTCCGCCACTGGTACCGGCGTTTTGGGCTCGAACTGGAAAACCTGCACAAAGAACCCGACGACCATATCGGGATCGAACTGGCTTTCATGGCCAATCTTGCCAACCTGGCGGGTCGGGCGCTGGAAGCCGGCCGGGCACAGGAATACGACCGGTTGATGCAGGCCCAGGCGGATTTCTACCGCGAACACCTCGGGCGATGGGCGACCACCTACTTCGACCAGTTGTACGACTACGCCCGGACTGATTTTTTCCGCGGTTTAGCCCGGCTCGGCCGCGGCGTGATCTTTGAGCTGGAGAAGCAGATTAGCTCTGGCTCCAATTCGTAACCAGACCTGGGAGAAGGCTTGCTTTGGATCTGATCTCTGCAGCAGAACGGCTGGCGGCGATGGATCGTCCGGCAGTTGTTTATAACCCTGAGCGCTGTTTGCTCGCAATCGATAAATTTTCGACTTGTGAGCGCTGCGTTAAGATGTGCCCGGTCCAGGCCATCCAACCTGGATCGCCGCCTCATTTCCAAAGCGAGGCTTGCGCCGAATGCCTGGCCTGCCTGCCAGCTTGCCCCACCGCGGCCTTCTCGGGGCAAGACGAGCTCGGTCAGCTTCTCACCTGCCTGGCCAGGATTCCGGACAGGCCGGTGGAAATCCTGTGTCCCAAAAATCCACATCCGGAGCTGGGCGTCTTAACCGGCGCAACCGCGGTTCGGATCAGGCATTGCCTGGCCGGACTGGGAGCGGGGGGATTTTTGGCAATGGCTGCCCTGGATATCCAGCCAATTTGCATCCGTACCGAAGCCTGCCAGGACTGTGAATTCAGCCACCTGGCCGGTGTGATTCAGCGCCAGCTGGGCGCAGCCAATCAAATCCTGCAGGCGCTCAACCAACCGGCGATCCAGCCGGTTGACACAAACGAAGCGATGCACGCCGATCCATCCCGCAAATATTGGCAGGCTCATAATCCACCCATCAGCCGGCGGGATCTGTTCCACATGCTCGGCAGCACCGGGAAGCTCACCCTGGCCCGCTCCCTGGTCCAGGAGAACCAAAGCGAGCGCCGCCAACCAGGCCTGGATCATCGCAGATTTGTCGCAGGGACCAGGCAAATCATCTCTGACCACTCTGTCCCAGCAACTCGTTTGGAGGGTTTACCTTTTGCCAGGGTCCAGGTCTCGTCCGGCTGCACGGCCTGCGGAACCTGTGTACGCTCCTGCCCCAACGGCGCATTGGAACTGGCGTTCGATGAGGCTCAGGAGCAATTTCTGCTGGCTGTCCGGCCGGCTGATTGTAATGGCTGCGAAGTCTGCATCCATGTCTGTGGGCCACAGGCCATCGAAATCGACCATTTACCGATCTTGCGAGAAATATTTCCTCCAACCACTTTCAGGATCCTTGCGGAAGGCAGCCTGCAGCGCTGCCAGCGCTGCAACCAGCTCTTTGCGCCTGCACAGGGCGCCAAACTTTGCCCGGTATGTGAATACCGGCGCGACCACCCCTTCAGTGTCGGGCTGCCGCCTCACTTGAAAGCCAATTAACCAACCGCCATGATCATTGAGCTTGAGCCCAAAACCTTGCCTGCCATCCAAAATCCGGATTTTGCCCGGTACGTGCAGATATACGAAAAGATCTACACCGATTTCCTGGCCCAAATCCGGCTTACCGGGATCGAACTGGATGAACGCGATCTGGATGCACTGCGCGACGAAAAGTTAGAACGGCTCCGCCAGAAAAAGGCGGTTTTTCGCAACAACGGCAAGAGCATTTATCTGAACGCCATCTCACCCGCCTGTGAGGCCTGCCGGACCGGAATTGGCAGCGCCACGTATTTCGTCTCGTTGAAATGCCACCGGGATTGTTTCTACTGCTTCAATCCCAACCAGGAAAATTATCAGCAGTTCAACCATCAGACCCGCAATGTGGTCGCCGAGCTCGAGCAGGTTGCCAGCCAGGGTCAAAAGGTGAAGCACATCGCCCTGACCGGCGGCGAACCTTTACTGCACAAAATCGAAACCGTGGCGTTCTTCCAGAAAAGCAAGGCCCTGTTCCCCAAGGCCTACACCCGGCTCTACACGACCGGCGACCATCTCAACGATACCCTGCTCACCCATTTGCAGCTCGCCGGATTGGATGAGATCCGTTTCAGCATCCGGATGCACGACCTCGCTCGCGGTCATCGCACCACCTTTGAGCGGATCGCCCAGGCCAAAACCTATATTCCTCGGGTGATGGTCGAGATGCCGGTACTACCAGGTACATTCGAAACGATGCAGACGGTGCTGCTGGAATTGGAAAGCCTGGGCGTCTATTCGATCAACTTGCTGGAATTTTGTTACCCATTCCATAATGCGGTGGAGTTCAACCGCCTGGGCTATAAGATCAAGTCGCGCCCATACAAAGTGCTTTACAACTATTGGTATGCCGGTGGTCTCCCGGTTGCCGGGAGCGAGCTCGTATGCCTGGACCTGATCGATTTTGCCATCGACCAGAACCTGAGCATGGGCGTGCATTACTGCTCGCTTGAGAATAAACATACAGGGCAAATCTACCAGCAAAACAAAGGACACCAGACCCCCTCAACCACAACAATGTCCAAAAAGGATTTTTTGCTCAAGTCGGCCAAGGTCTTTGGCGACGATATTCCAGCGGCAATGCGAGCATTGAAACAAAAAAATATCACCGATTTCCAACTCAACCCCGAGTACAACTATCTGGAATTTCATGTGGATCATATCAAAGCGCTCAGCCGTTTGAATCCGGAGATCGGGATCTCTTCCGGCGTGGTCGAACATCGCCAGGGTGAACAGGTTATCCGCGAACTAAAAGTGGATTACACCACTGCCAAACTATTTGACCGCTATAAAGATATTTAATCTAAAACCGGCTGAGTGGTTTTCTTACCAAGCTTCCATCAGCCGTTGGCAGGAATGAACGGCGAAAAAGGCGAAGATTTATTGTTATAATATTCACAATCTAAACCTCCGATTTGCAGGACCTAAAGTCTGAACCGGGCTCCAAGAACATCCCGGATCAGGCCATGGTCCCGCAAGCATCCTCGCCTGAAGCGAGGCGCCAGCCGTTGGCTCGACTGGTTGAGGGCAGCCCCGGAAACATGACTGCCTCCCGATATCCCGGTTAAGGGATGGAATTGGAAAGGAGATCTGTGCACGAGTTAAATGCAACCAACTCGCCAGATTTTCTCCTGGCGAGTTTTCTTTCCGGAGATGGATCGCAGGCCGATCTGGCGATCTTGACCGGGCCAAGCGGCGCCGGCAAGACCCGATGGTGCCAGGAATTATGGCTGGGCGCAAAGCAGCGCGGAATTCATCCGGTTGGGCTGCTTTCCCCGGCAGTTTTCTCGTCGACCGGAAAAGTGGGGATCGATCTGTGTGACCTCGCCACCGGCGAGCAGCGCCGCCTGGCGGATCGCCATCCCCCTTCTTCTCCAAGTCCCGGCCTGTCCCAATACCATACCTCTCAATGGGCCATCCACGACCAAACGATCGCCTGGGGGAACCAGATCCTGTCCGAACTGGATCATCCGGCATTCCTGCTGATCGATGAGCTCGGGCCGCTGGAATTCGAGCGCGGGCTCGGATTGGTTGCGGGGCTGGCACAGATCGATCGACGCCAGTATCGCCAGGCGGTTGCCGTCATCCGTCCAGCCCTGCTGGATCAGGCCCTGGCGCGCTGGCCCTGGGCCGGGATCATCCGCCTGATGGAAGCGGAGGCGGCCCGATGATCTCTCTCAAGAATGTTTCTGTCGCATATGGGGACCATCTGGTGCTCAATAAGCTCAATCTGGACATTCCCCGCGGGCAGAGCGTGCTGGTCACCGGCCCATCAGGCTGCGGCAAATCCACTCTGGTGCGCCTGCTCACCGGCATCATTCCCCATGCCATCCCGGCGCGGATAGAAGGCAAGCTGGCCCTGGCCGGCCTCGAAGGATCAATAGGCAGCCTGGCGGAAATTTCTCAAAAAGTGGGTGTGGTTTTCCAGAATCCCAGCAGCCAGTTGTTCCATCTGAAGGTGAAAGATGAAATAGCCTTTGGCCCTCGCAACCTGGGATTACCCGAGCAGATCGTCAACCAGAACGCTCAGTGGGCGCTGCAAGCTGTGGGTTTAGAGGCGTTCGGCGATCAAAATCCCGCCAGCCTGTCCGGAGGCCAGAAACAGCGGGTCGCCATTGCGGCCGCCCTGGCCATGAAACCGGAAATACTGGTTCTGGATGAGCCCACCGCCTCGCTGGATGTCCCCGGAACGCGGCTGGTCCTGGATACCCTGCGGGAACTGCATCGGCATTACGGCGTCACGATCGTGCTGGTCGAACACCGGCTGGCGGAAGTGGCTCAAACCGTGGACCGGGTGGTGATCCTGGATCAAGGCAGGATCGTTGCTGATGGCGCTCCCGAAGCGGTTTTGCACGATCGAGCCACACTGCGCTCGCTGGGCCTGCGGCGACCGATCGAAAATGCACTGACACCCTGGCAGTCATTAATGGGCCTGCCCTCTGAGCCGGATCCTTACCGCCAACCCCTGGTTGAGTTCCGGAATGTTTCGGCCGGCTACAATCGCCAGCCGGTGATTCATGACATTCAGCTGGCGGTTTATCCCGGCGAATTCGTCGCCCTGGTGGGCGATAACGGCGCCGGGAAATCGACCCTGGCCCTGGCGGCTGCCGGATTGATCAAACCGGCAGCCGGGCGGATCGTTTACCAGCAAGGGAAGAAGTTACGGCCGGGACGGGACGTCTCGATCCTGTTCCAGAACCCTGCCGACCAGCTGTTCACCGACACGGTGGATGAAGAAGTGGCCTTCGGGCCGCGCAATTTCAAGCTGTTTGACCCGGCCAGGCATGCTGAGATCATTCAGGAGGCCGACCTGGCAGATTTATGCTCCCGGCGGCCGACCGAGATTTCGGTGGGCCAACAGCAGCGTACCGCCCTGGCGGCCTGCCTGGCGCTCAGGCCCAGCCTGATCATACTGGATGAACCCACCCTCGGGCAGGATTGGGGCCACCTGCAGCGCCTGATGGATTTTCTCACCCGCCTGAATCGCAACGGCGCCACGATCCTGCTGATCACCCATGACTACAAATTGGTGCATCGTTATGCCCGGCGGGTGCTGATCATGAAAAATGGCCGGATACTATCCGATGGCAGGCTGCCTGCCACTGACCAGCGGAAGCGTTCGCCGGTCAGCATGCAGAGAAATTGCGAACTTTAATGTATCAAATACGGGGCGGCATCATCTCGATCAAGCAAAACTTCATCTATGCGAAAAACTCAACGAAGGAGAAGGCACTATGAAGTATACAACTCGCGAACTGGTAACCCTGGCTGTTTTTGGCGCGCTGTGGGGAGCCGTCGAGATCACCCTCGGCTCCGTTTTGCATGCATTCCACCTCCCAATGTCCGGCGCTATTCTCGCCGCGCTCGGACTGGCGCTCGTGATTATCAGCAAACGCTATGTCCCAAAACGGGGATCGATCCTGTTCATCGGTGTGATTGCCATGATCTTGAAACTGTTCAGCATCGGCAGCATCGTGATTGGCCCGATGGTCGGCATCTTGATGGAAGCCGTGGTTGCTGAGGGTGTGTTCCTTTTCACCCGCCGGCCAAATCGGCTGGCCTTTATGCTGGCAGGCAGCCTAGGGGTGCTGTGGACGTTGATCCAGCCCTTCTTCACCGGCTTGCTGTTTTTCGGTCGCCAACCGCTGGTTGTCTGGCTGGACCTGGTCGACGAAGGTGCCCGTTTGCTCGGGCTGTCCTCCGCTGCCGCCTTATGGATTGTGCTCCTGTTGGTCGCGATCCACCTGCTGATCGGCGGTTTTGCCGGCTGGCTGGCCTGGTCGGCGGGAGAAAAGTTGATCGCCCGAACCGGCCGCCAGGCAGAATCCCGGCTTAGCATCTCGGGTTGAGACGTCTACCCGCCTGCCACCTTGAATTTCCGGGGATTTCTGCAAGCCTACAAATCGTTCTAACAAGGAGAATCATGATGACGAAAAAACTTACCATCCTCATCGTTCTGATCGGGCTCATCCTGTCAGCCTGTGCCCAGGCCGCGCCCGAAGTAGCCTCGGCCGAACTAAAAGTCGGGGATGGAACCACTGAGAAGACCTATACCCTGGCGGATTTACAGGCTTTGGGGGCTGAACAGGCGACTTTTAACGGCGTCGCCTACCTGGGCGTGCCTCTGAATGCCCTGATCCAGGATGCCGGGTTCGACCCGACCCAGATCAAGGCCGTCAAGGCCGTGGCTTCCGATGGATTCAGCGCCAACTACGATTCAGCCCTGTTCCAAAAAGCCGACACCCTGGTCAGCTTTGCCCAGGTCGATGGCCCATTAACCAGCGATGACGGTACTTTCCGGATGGTGCTGCCGGACCAGGAAGGCAAACTCAACGTGCGCCAGCTGGTCGAACTCCAAATCGTCCCGTGAATCACATCCTGGTTGAAGGAGAGCGCCAGGCTGCGCCACTCCGGCTGGCTTTAGGGACCTATGGCTATCTGGCGATCTTTTTGTGGTCGCTGGCATTCATCCTGTTTGCCAGACCAGAACGGATTACTATCGCCGGCGCGATCTGCCTGGCGGTTAGCGGGCTGACTTATCCGGGCGCGTTCCGGCGCGTCTTCAGGCTGCGCTGGCTGGCCATGCTGGCTTTGTTTGTCGCTTTCAACGCCCTGTTTATTGGCGCAAGGGACAGTCAATGGCTGGGCATTCGCTACGGGCAAGAGGGATTGAGCCTGGGCATTATGATGGCGCTGCGAACCCTGGTCATTCTGATCGCGGTAGATGGATTCTCGAGCTCAGTTCAGATCACAGAAATCGCCGGTATCTTCGAACGCCTGGGATTACCGGGTTTAGGCTTTTCCCTGGGTGTGGCGCTGAATATTCTGCCCAGCTTACGCCATTCCAGCATCAACACCTGGCACAGCCTGCGCATGCGCGGCGGGCTGCGCAGCCAGTGGCAGCGCGGCTTACAGCTCTATTTCGTGACCCTGACAGCCAATGCCCTCCGCCGGGCGGAAGAAATCGCCCTGGCGGCCGAAGTGCGAGCCTTCGATCCGGAGAAATCTCAATCCATGCCGGTCGAGCCCGGCAAGCTGGACCTGGCGGTTGCCGCAGCGGGCGCGCTCGGCTTGCTGCTTCTTTTTCTATAAAGAGAAGGATGTCTTATAACAGGCGTGGCGGCCGGCAAATGCCGGCCGGTGTCACAGCCCTAAACCGGGATATCCGATCGTTTACGTCTCTGTTGCAAATTTCCCTCGGTGCTTCGCACCTGGGACGGAAAAGATAAGAACTCCAGCCCATGGGGACGAGCCGGACTTGGGGAGGGCCAACCACGGTTCACTGCAGTCGTATCTGCCGGCCCTAACGCCTGTTTTCACACATTCTATCGAAGAATATCCTAAACGACGTAATGCTCGTCCGGGTACTCGGCGAAATACCGGTCCCGACGGTCAACCAGCACGGTGACGATCCGGGCTCCCTTGGGCATGCGCTTCGCCATCCGGATGGCAGCCACCACGTTGGCTCCGGAGGACATGCCGCAGAACAGGCCTTCCTGGCTGCACAGCCGGTCCGCCATGTTTTTGGCGGCTTGATTTTCAACCACAATTTCCTGGTCCATGAGCTGCCGGTCCAGGATATCTTCGATCAGAAATCGCTGCGGCGGCAGGCCGAAGCGGTCTAAAAAACGGTGGACGGCCCGGGATTGCACCCATTCAATCCGCGGGTCGTCGGTCGGAACGACCCCGGCGACCAGCAGGCCGGGGTTCGCCGCTTTCAAGCGCTCCGCCACCCCCAACAAAGTTCCGCCTGTGCCGATCGAAGCGACCCAGGCATCGACTCGGCCATCCATCTGCTGCAGGATTTCTGTGCCGGTGCCCAGGCGATGCGCTTCGGCGTTATGCACGTTGCACAACTGGTTCGACCACCAGCTGGATGGGTGCCTGACCTGGAAATCGTAGCACTGTTTCATCCGGATCGCGACGAAGGCTGCGGCTTTATCGACCTCGCTTAACCCGGCGAAATCATCCAGGTAATCCGTCAGATCGATCGGGGTGACTTTGCATCCATACAGCCTGGCGATCCTGATCCGGTCGGCTGGATTGTATGCGCTCGAAAGCTGCGCCGGTAAAAAGAGCTGGACCGGGTAACCTTTCACCGCGCCCACAAATGCCAGGGCCGGCCCGGTGTTGCCGGTGGATTGGTCCACGATCGTCCCGCCGGGTTGTAATTCCCCGCTCTGTTCAGCCGCCTCGATCATGCCCAGGGCCATGCGGTCCTTGATGCTTCCGCCCGGGTTCATGAACTCGCATTTCACATAAATTTCCACCTCGGCCAATTCGACCACGCGGGTCAGTTTGACCAAAGGGGTGTTGCCGATCGCTTCCAGAATTCGCATGGATCCCTCGATTTCGATTGAATAAACGTAACTACCGTGACAATGCCCCATTCGAAGAAATCTCCCGAATTTTGATGTGTGTGGCGGGCGGCCGCCCGCCACACACATCAAAATTCGGGTTTCCTTAATTACCGTGACATTGTCGAACTACTCAGCCTACACCTGGGATTTTTGGCAGAAAAATCTCGCTGCCGGAGGCAGTCTCACAGATAAGGCGCGACCGCCCGCATTATCACATACGCCAGGCCGCCTAACAACAGGTAAGCCAGCTCCGTCAGGGCAAAGTAAACCCTGAAAATCAATTTGGCGCGCTTGAAAGGCTGCCCTTGAATACGCTCGATTTCAGCCTCGGACAGCAGGCTGCTCATTTTCTGGATGTTAAATTCATAGTCGCTGACTTTACCAACATACCTTAGATAGGTCGAAAGCAGCGGATAAATTGTAATAAAGATTATATAGATCATATACAGCAGCGAGGTCCAGAAAATCACCGGCGCAGTGATCTTTGGATCGACCAGCGCCGCCAGGACAACCCCTAAAATAACACCCACCGTTTTATAGAGATCCCCGACCAGGTCACTGGCCAGCTTCGAAACACTGGCGCCGGTCTCATCGCTGAATTTCTGTAAAAATTCGATCACCTGGATGCGCTTGGCGAAATAATCATCGACCTTATCGCGCAGGTAATCATCAAAGTTATTCCTGGCTTCCTGGCGTGAGCTTTGCGAGCGTTTTACCAGGATAGTGAAATTGTCTTCGGGTGCGCCGATCAGCTGCGGAGCCAGCACCTGCCTGACGATGCCGAGTTTGTCGCTGGAATTGTTCTCATACGCCCATCGAAACAAACCGAACAATCCCCGGTAATCGAGCTGCGGGTCTGATTCGGGCACGCATACCTTCAGGCTGCGGTAGCCTTTGAATTCGCTGCAATAACGCCCGGCCTCCATCCGGGTGCGGTTGCCCAGGAAAGTGGTGCAGGCCTGGGCGCATAGAAACATCCAGGCCTGCACCAGGTCCGGATGATCCAGCTCGTTGCGATTGATGAACAGGTGATAAGGGGTCAGCCGGGAAGGAGCGATTTCCCAGCTGCATTCATCGTTGCGGAATTCGACCGCTTTCAATGCGGTCTGGCGGGCTTCCGCCGCAGGTTGGTAACCCTCCAGCTCGGTCCAATGGGACCGGCCAAACAGGCGGATCAAATCTCCCCGGGCGAAACCCTGGCTATCGCCAAGCAGAATGACAATTTCTTGTTTGCCGGCCGGCAGCAGCAGGTCATCCAGCCGGGTATAAAGCTGGCCCTGTAACCGTTCGTAAAACTTCCGGGTAGATATATACAGGAGCACAGCCACACCGGCGGGCAGCGCAAGCCGGCTGAGCAGGGCAGTTTTCTCAACGAATATTTGAATGGAAACCTCGGCAGATCCACCGGCCTGCTCCAGGAACGCCAGCATCTGGACCATCGCCTCGGCTCGGAAACAGGCCCCGCCGGATTGAAGATAGTGCTTCAACAGGGTAAACGTATCCTCTGTGTCCGGGTCCAGCAGCGGGGGATTGATGCCCTGCTCGACTTGAAACCCTTCGACATAGAAAGAACCATCCGGATCCAGCCGGGCATTCACGCCCAACGCCCCCTGCTGAATTTCAAGCTCCCATTCGTAGCGCACAATCCGGGTATGCGGGGTTAACTGCTCTGTCCAGCCAGGCAGGACGGAACGCTCCCGCACCGGCCGGATATAACTGAAAAGCTGCTCGTTTTCGTCACTCCGATGCAGGTCTGGACCAACGACCTGAAGCAAGGCCTGCATGGCCTCGGAACATTGTTTCAGAAAATCGGGGTCACTCATAACGCACGTCAAATCCGTTCGGGGTGGTCTCCAATACGAAACGCACCTTATTGTCATCGAAACTGATGATCTTGGCCAGCACATCCGGCGGTCCGATAATCTGGACCCCTTTATAAGGTGGGTTCTTCATGGTATAGATGAAACGGCGACCGGTGGTCTTGCGCGCTTTAAAGGTCTTGGCTGGAATATCCAGTTTACCCACTTCGCTCTGGGTGTCAATATAGTTTTTAAAATCATCCACCTGGAAGTTCGGGCCGAACAGGTCCTGATCTTTGACTTTCTTCGCCAGAACCTCGGTCGTCACCGGGCCGGGGTAAGACTGCAGTTCGGCGATCACCTGGGGTACTTTGAGGGAGTTTAAGGATAACACTTTGGTTTCTTCCCCCTGTTCTTCTTTGACCTCGGCATATTTTTCGAGCGTCGGGACAATCCGCCTGATCTGGTGTTCATCGCTTTTCTTGGCGATACAGCCCAGAAAATTCTTGGTGAAATACACAGCCGGATCTTCGCGGGCCTGCTTATCGATGACTTTCAACTGGTAATTGCTCTTTTCCGGATGGGGGTAGAGCGCCCCTTTCTGGATATCTTTCAACAGCAAATTGCGCACCTCTTCGACTTTGAGCTGCGGGGCCTGTCCGGTCAGCAGCCGGACAAAGGTTTCATCGGTGTGGCGAATTTTTAGTACCGCCACAAATACTTTGTCGGGGGCTTTTTCGTCGCCCTCGTTTTCCTGGGTCGGCCCTTTTTGGAGCAGGCGGATGACCCCCAAAACCCCCGAGGAAGCCGTCCCGGGCGTGCGAGCCTGCAGCAGTTTCGCCAGCTTTTTCGTACGCTCGAAGAATTCAGCCGGGGTCGATTGCAGGATCTTCAGGTGAGGGGCGGCATCCGAATTGCCAATTTCAGGGTCATCCTCGGCAAAATTTCCGGACCGGGTCGAGCCTTCGTCCGGGGCATTCCAGATTTCAGCCACCATATCCACAAGGAAGGTCTTGATCGTTTCGTCAAGCTGGTCGAGATCCTGCTCTTGAACCGAATAAGCGGGTTCATCCTGAGCTTTGTCGATGTAGTGATAGGCGAATCTATCCAGTTGGATCGTGTCATCCATCGGTGGCCTCCTGTTTGCCCAGCCGGTTTTCTATACCATACAGGCGCTTGAGATAAATGTCAATAGCGGCCGTTGTCACATTCAATAAACTATCGTAACTACCTTGATAATGTCACCTTCGAAGAAATCTCCCAAATTTTGATGTGTGTGGCGGGTGGCTGCCCGCCACACACATCATTTCGCCGTTTCTTCTCGCCTTCCGATGCCGATTCAGGCCAAATGGGTAAAACCTGTTATTAATCCGGTATGGTCCGAATCGCCGGGCTGGATCAAGCCGGCCCATAAATATGGGGGGGCGAACAAATCAGAAGCACCATATCTGGGGGACGAAACCCGCTGACGAGATTCCATATTAAAACGATCTCAAATTTCTTTAAGGAAATGAGGATCAATTCGGTCCTATAATCGTTTTGACATTTCGGTTAAAAATTACTCGATTTGTCCATGTTCTGTGCAAACCGGTTTTTACCAGTATAGTTGCAACCGGATTGCCAGGGGGTATGCCCGATCGGTTTTCCAAAGGAGGTGTCAGGCACGAGTTCAGCCCGCCCAACTGAAGCGCTGGTTAACTCACCATGTTATCTCCACAGCCAGCTGATCAATCTCCAGCCAAATAAAAAAACAAAGTTAGATTCTTCCGGAACTCTGGGGTACGGAGCACTGTTAAGTTGCCTTGGACAACCGCCAGAACTTGTACTTTCCATGACTTCAATAGGAGGTCTTGAATGTTTTTCCGAAGGATCGCTTCCGCGTTCATGATGGTTTCGCTTTTCACCCTGGGATTGGGGGTATCTCCTACAGTAGTTTCCGCTCAGGGTTCTGGAGGCACCACCCGGCTGATTCCGGTCGCCGGCACCTCCTCCCCCCAAACCGGTGCCTATACACCTTCCGGCTCCAACGATGCCACCCAGGCAGAATTTCCGGGCCAGCTCGATGAAGCTAATGGGCCCGGACCTTACCCGGGTACGATCGTCGACCGCAGCCTGTCGCAAGGGTCCAGCAACGGAGTTTCGGTCCAAAGCGGAAAGAAAGCCAAATCTCATCCGGCTTTCAATACCGGCTTTGAAGGCTTGAATCTCTACCAACAGCGCTACGCCCGCGGCGGCAACCAGTTTACCGTTGAGCCGCCCGATCAGGCGCTGTGCGTGGGCGGCGGCTACGTTGTTGAGGCCGTCAACGACGTGCTGAATGTTTACAACACTTCCGGCCAATCCGTGTTGCCGGATAACACCGCCACCAATATCGTCAGCGGTGCACCGCGCGATATCAATCACGCCGTCGATCTGAACTCTTTCTTCGGCTATGCCCCGGCGATCGACCGTTCCACCGGCGTGAGAGCCCAATTCGTCACCGACCCGAGCTGCCTGTACGATGCTGCCACCCAGCGTTTCTTCGTGGTTGTCCTGACCCTGGAGACCAATCCGAATGGATCGTTCACGCTGGATAATCACATCGATATCGCCGTCAGCCAGACGCCCGACCCCACCGGTCAGTGGACCATCTACCGGACCGATGTGATCAATGACGGATCCAACCCGGATCCCAACAATGCCTGCCCGTGCCTGGGTGATTATCCGCACATCGGCGCGGATGCCAATGGCTTTTACGTAACGACCAACGCCTACCCGTGGCTGGGTTATGGCTTTGACGGCGCCCAGATCTATGCCTACTCAAAGGCCCAGCTGGCCGCCGGCGCCGCCAATGTGACCATGGTACACCTGGACACGTTCGGAATGGTGGACGCGCCCAGCGATGCCGGCTCAACCCAGCCAGGCTTTACCGTCTGGCCCGCTCAGTCGCCAAATAGCCAGCCGAGCGGCAACAGCGAGTTCTTCCTGAGCTCCAATGCAGCGGACGAAGCCACCCACCCCGTGACGGGTACGGGCGGCAATTACACCTCGGACCAGCTCATCCAGTGGACCTTGAAGAACACCAAGTCGCTGGACAGCGCTTCTCCTTCTCTCAGCCTGACCAACAAGGTGTTGACGGTTGAGCAGTACGGTATCCCGCCCAAGCAGCAGCAACCCGGTTCGGGCAGCGCGCCCACCACGGCCGTGCCACAGGGCTACTGTATCAACGATACAACCACCAGCACGGTTGCCGGTGTGGGCTGCTGGCAGCTGTTCTTCGGCAGTGAGCCCCCGCATAATGAGGTCATCTCAACCCCTGATTCCAACGACACCCGCATGCAGCAGGTGATGTACGCCAATGGCAGGCTGTGGGGAGCTCTCGACACAGCCATCAACCCGGACGGCCAGGCGCAGCGCGCCGGGATTGCCTGGTTCATCATCAACCCGAACGCCGGCGTGGTCGACCTGCAAGGGTACCTGGGCGCGGCTGGCTATGACTTCACCTATCCCGCGATCGGTGTGACCGCCAGTGGGCGAGGTGTGTTGGCCTTCACCGCCACCGGTGACGATCTTAACCCGAGCGCTGGCTACGCCCCGATCGACGCCCTGGTTGGCGTCGGTCCGTGGTCGGTTGCGCCTGGCGGCCAGGGAATGGCCCAGGACGACGGCTTTACCAGCTACAAGTCCCAGGTTGGCGATCCGCCTCGCACCCGCTGGGGCGACTACAGCGCCGCTGCCGTGGATGGCAACTCGGTCTGGATCGCCAGCGAGTATACCGGTCAGGCCTGCAGCTACACCGACTGGGGTGGCCCGTATTTTGCAGGCGGCACCGGCGACAACCTGTTGGGCACCTGCGGTGGCCCGAACCACGGCCCCGGGTCCCGGACTGCCCTCGGCAACTGGTCAACCTACATCAGCCAGTTCACGCCGTAAATCTTTTCAAACAAATGGCGATAGACTTTACAAAAATATCGTCAAAATAGAACAAGCTCGCAGGCCAGCTTTCGCTGGCCTGCGAGCTTGTTCTATGGACATATTACAAAATATTAACCAATTTACTCCTATTTGGGTGATATAATCCAGACTGTTACTCGCCATTCGGGCTATAAACGGCCCTTTCCCCCTACCCCTCTCTCAAGTTAACTGTTGTGAGAAGCCTTTTCGAAGGCTATTCTTTGTTTAAGTAGTTTTGGCGGGTAACAAAGGAGTAATCTAATGGATGAAAACATCAATCTGGAACCGCAAGACAAGCAATGGATTGCGGACCCCGAATTTTTACCGGCCTCTCAGGAAGTCCGCGCCCGCAAGCGCATCGCCCTGGTCGCCCACGATAATAAGAAACAAGATTTGCTGGAATGGGCCCGGTTCAACCGGGAACTGCTGGCCCAACACGACATGTACGCGACCGGCACCACCGGAAGGCTGCTCTCCGAGGCCCTCGACCTCCCGGTAGTCTGCCTGCAAAGCGGCCCGCTGGGTGGCGATCAACAGGTGGGGGCCCTGATCGCCGAAGGGATGCTCGATTTGCTGGTCTTCTTCTGGGACCCGCTCTACACTCAGCCCCACGATCCGGATGTCAAAGCTCTGCTGCGGATTGCAGTCGTCTGGAATATACCGGTCGCCTGCGATCGGGCTACGGCGGATTATGTGATCTCGTCGCCGCTGATGACCGAGCCATACGAGCGTATGCGGCCGGATTACACCGCCCATCAAGAAAGGCTGGAAATTGGCCAGGAATTAAGCAAAATGGCGATCGACAGCTAAGAATGTAAGTAAATGTGAGTTCGGGATAACTCAAACCCGACGAACGAAAGGTTTGTTGTGTTCAATTTTGGGCGCAAAACGCCCGAAAATTGAACACAATATCCCCTTTTCGAGTACAGAGTTTCTTATCCCGTTTCACGTTAAGTAAAACAGAAGGGCGTGGTTGGCAAATATCAACCACGCCCTTCTGTTTTACCATTTATTTCTGCCTGGAGTCTGATTTCCGCCTTACCAGGCTCACACTGAGCAATAAACCGGCTGCAACCCCGATCACGGCGACCAGGAGCACCGCGGTATAGCCCCACATGCCCGCGACCCAACCCCCAAGCAGCGCGCCGACCACCCCGGCCAGGGCATTGACGGCATTGAAGATGCCCATCCCCTCGCCTTCACCAACGGGTGATAGGCTGGCCGCCAGAGCGGTCCCCGCCACGCTCATTAACGACCACGCCAGGACAATGAAGGTAAAGCATACCAATGCCAACCAGGCATTCAGCCCGGATTGAATGACCCCCAGGACAAATAATGCGCTGAAAGCTGCCACCCGGATCAGGATCGCATCCCGCAGGATCCGTCCCGAGCCGAACCGGTCAGACCAGACACCGGCCGGCGTGTACAGAACCAGCCCCAGGCCGGCCATCATCGCAAACCCCAGCGAGGAAACGCCGGGCGCGATCCCAAAGACCTGCTGCATCAATAAGGGATATTGAGAGAAAACCGCCGCCGATCCTGCCAGGGCGATCAACCATACGGCCAGAAACACGCCAAAGCGAGAGCCAAGCGCTGAATTGAGCCTGCGGAAACTATTCAGGCTCAAATGATGATAAAAACGCTGCGGGGAATGGATCGTCAACTCGGCATGCCGGGCCGGGTGTAAGAGCACCGGCCGCCTACTTGATGGGCGGCTCAGCCGGCTGCCGGAGGGACGGCCCGAAGGGCTTGCCAGCGATTTCGTCGTCAGCCACCCCAACAGGATGGAAACACCGCCCAGGCCAGCCGTTGCCAGGATCCCGATCTGTAGATCCAGGCCGCTGAAGTACGCGGCCAGCGCCAATCCGACCACCTGGCCAACGCCGTAAAATGTTTGCAGCCAGCCGATGCGTTTATCCCACTCGTCTTTGGGATGCTTTTCGACGACGAACAAATTAGCGACCGTGGAGGCTCCAGCCGCGCCAATGCTCAGGATCAAGGCCAGGCCAAACCAGATTGCAGCCTGATTAAACAACACAAAAGCAGCCAGCCCGACTGTTGTCAGAAGCAGCCCAACCAGGAGCACCGCACGATGCAGGCGATAACGGTCGGTTAATGCTCCCCAAACCGGAGCGGATAAGCCGCCCAGGCTGACCGCGGCCATCACCCATCCAACCTGAGCCGGATTACCGCCCTGACTGACTTTTAACGGCAGCAAAACCGGGACCACCCCGGCGATTAATATCCCCAGAAAAGCATAAACCAGATACCAGGGCTCGACCCAATTAAACCACCGCTCGGCAACCTTATCCGGCGCCGCATGAGAAACCGTCATCTCAAATCAGGCCAACAACGCCGGTACCTGGATATTTTGCAGGATCTGGTCGGTTTGACCATTGACCAGCCACTCGAGGATCTCCGGGTACCGGAATCCGCCTGCAATCACTAAGTCCGCCTGGCTTTCCTTGATGGCGGCGACAAAATCCTCCGGAAGATCACTATCCAGAACCAATGGCTGGTATTCGTTTGGCTGCAGAGGGGCATCGGTTTGGGACAGGAGCCGCTCGAGATCAAGCGTCGCGGGCATAGCGATGATCAGTTCGGCCGAGAAGTCACGCTTCAGGCGCTCAGCCCAATTGGTGGCGTGCTGGTTGCGTGAGCTGTCGTCAGCTACCAGGAATATTTTTTTCACAGGCCTGAGAAGGTCGCCTCCTACCAGGATTGGGATTTGTACCCGGTGGGCGATCTTCAGAAAATTTTTACCGAGAGCATTCGAATCGCCCGCCTGGATATTGCCGCGCCTGCCAACCGAAAGCAGGTCAGCCTGCTTCGCTCTTTCCATCATTACATCGGGTACGCCTCCAAAGATAATCTGGGTCTCAACCGGAACGCCTGCCCCCAGGCACAGCTCCTCCAGTTGGGTTAATATCGCCGCGCCTTTGGTTTCAAACCAATCGATTAACTCCTGGCGTGAATTTGGCATCCCGTTATCCTGGCCTAATTCCGCTTCATAATTTTCAAACTCATTCATCACCAGGGCCTCATCGACGATGTTTAATCCCATGACACTTAACCCCCTTATGGCTGCGATCTGAACAGCAAGCCTTGAAGCATTTTCTGCCGGACCAGATCCATCCAATGTAACCAGTATTTTGCCGGCCATAAATAATTCCTCCTAAAAATGTAGGCGAAATGGGCGTGCGTGGTGGGCGTACGCCCATTTCGCCTCTATTCTTGCTATGGCTGAGTAGTTACCTCAGATCTATGTTAAGTATAGCCCCCGAACTGTCGTAAGACTTTACATCCGCTTTATCGGGGCATTAAATCCCTTTAAAATCACGCCTTCTTATTGACCACAGTCGGTAGATTGGAACCTCCAATCTCAGATCCCAATCCACCTCCGCCTGTTTTCCGACATTCATTTCTCCTTCCGGCGCCGAAGTCGCCAGGGAAGTGCTGGCAGTGGGCTTAGGAGTCCTTCCACAGCGCCGGGACACCATTCTTTTCCGATGAAGCTGTCGTTGCGAGGAGGGCGTTCTTTGCCCGACGTGGCACTCTAGTTTAAAAAGAGACCAGTCCATGAGTTACGAAGATTGCTTCGCCAAAGATCGGCTTCTCATAACATAATTGATGTAGGCATCCTGAGTGGAGGAGCCAGGTGATCTTCCTGGCGACGTAATCGAAGGATGACCGGGTTTGGCTCTGCGGCTCCTGCCATGAAACCGCCCTTCGATTGATCGTAAAGTTCACGATTACAGTCGACCTGGCAAAGTACGCCAGGTCTCCTTCCACTCAGGGTGCTTAGAAGGGTAGTTTTCGAATCAAAATGTCTTTTCATCTTCGGATGCCGCCTTTCGGCGGTATAACCGAAACTCGCAAAGACGCTACCAAGGGACAGTTTCTTAACAGCCCGATTCAAACCGAAGATTAATTTCGGGATGAGTCATACCTTTCACAAATTCGAACGTTAGCCTGTGTAGCCGGATCCTGGTCAAATGATCTCAGCTGAACGGTATTAGGTATCTTTAAGCATGCCTTTAGTCAAGGGTAAAGTCTTTTGAGCATTCTGCAGTTAAGATAAAAGAAGAATAGCCAAGAAACTCTGCGATCGCGAATTGCGATCAGGACTTAATGCGCACGGAGGCACAAATGGAAATCCCAATCAATGCTGAAATTGTTTGCAGCGACGGCCGGTGCGGTCACGCCTCATATATCGTGCTGAATCCAGTCACGGATAAAGTAACCCATCTGGTTGTACAAGAACCAAACTTACCGAATATCGAACGCCTGGTACCGATCGAAATGGTTTCGAGCAGCGACTCAGAACACATTTATCTCAAGTGCGAAAGATTGGCAATGGAAACGATGGATCCTTTCATCGAAACAGAATTTATCCGCTCGAACACCGAGGAATACACCCTGCCATTCGATTATTCATACTCCGGCGAATTCATGATGTGGCCTTATGTCAAGCCTGAAAATGTTTCCAGGATCCGGATCGAACACCTGCCGCCGTCCGAGATGGCGCTGCGCCGTGGTGCGCAAGTCCATGCGAGTGACGGTCAGGTGGGAGAGATCGACGAGCTCGTCATCAATCCGGAAAGCGACCGGATAACCCATATCATTTTGCGAGAAGGTCACTATTGGGGTAAAAGAGAAGTCACAATTCCGGTGACGGCAATCGAGCGCATCGATGAAAACATGGTTTATCTCAAAATCGATAAACTGGCCATTGAAAGCCTGCCATCGGTTCCAGTTTTGAGACGCTGGAAAAAACCCGTCCATTGAAAGCAGGAGGGTTCTTTGGGAATTCCGAGAGTTATCAGAGTTACCCAGAGACCCATAAGGAGGTTCCCATGGGAATCGCAAAATTTATCGCCCTGGATCCGTATGCGCCCAAGGCGACCAAGGCCGAACTCGACAATTTACTCAGCCGAATGGATGGCGTGCTGGACTGGGCGATTAACCCGGACGACGAAGTCGCGGTTGAGTACGACCACGATCTCATCACAGACGAAATGATCGAAGCAGGGCTCTCGGGAACAGGTTTAAAGTTGAAACACATCTCGGATGAACCCGACTTTGAGACCAATGCTGCCCGGAGAGTGCTCGATCAGGAGGAAAACCTGCCTGAGGAAAACCGCCAGCGATGAGTGAATTCTGGTCACTGTTCATCTACGCCACGCTGGTCATCCTGCTGGTCGCGATCATCCTGGTTCTGTCCTATGTCTTAGGGGAACGCCACCATGAACGCGCCACCGGCGAGCCGTATGAATCCGGTATGATGCCGACCGGTTCCGCCCGGCTGCGCATCTCCGTCAAATACTACCTGATGGCCCTGTTCTTTGTCATCTTCGACCTGGAGTCGGCCTTCATCTATATCTGGGCGATCTCCTTCCGGCAATCAGGCTGGGCGGGCTATTTCGAGGTGGTGACTTTCGTCGGGATCTTGCTGGCCACCCTGGTCTATCTGTGGCGCTCCGGAGCGCTCGATTGGGGCCCCAAGGCCGGCATCCATCGCAGGGCAAGCCCGAACAGTTCCGTTCCAATGGAAACTGCCCAACCCGAAAAGGAGCAATCAACCTCATGAACTGGTGGTTGTCAAAACCGAACCAATCGAACCTTTCTTTGAGCCAGTCCAGGCCAGACCCAAACCAGTCTGCACCGGCGGAGGATCCTTCCGGCAGCCTTGAAGATGTCGTCAAACGCTCACTGGTGCTTACCCGGCTGGAAGATTTGATCGCCTGGGGGCGCAAGAATTCGATCTGGCCGTTCAATTTCGGGCTGTCGTGCTGTTTTGTGGAGATGGCTACCAGCATCACCAGCCGCTATGACATTGCCCGCTTTGGGGCCGAGGTGATCCGCGGCACCCCCCGCGAAGCGGACATGATCATTATCGCCGGAACGATGTTCATGAAGATGGCCCCGATCGTAAAACGGCTTTACGAGCAGATGATGGAACCGCGCTGGGTCATCTCCATGGGTTCCTGCGCCAACTCTGGCGGAATGTTCGACATTTACAGCGTCGTCCAGGGGGTCGACCAGTTCCTGCCGGTGGATGTCTATGTTCCCGGCTGCCCCCCGAGTCCAATGGCTTTTTTACATGGTTTGACCTTGCTGCAAGATGCCGTTGGTACCGAGAAACGCCCGCTGAGCTGGGTCGTAGGTCCGCAAGGCGTTCACCGCCCGGAAATGCCCTCCCAGCGCGATCTGAAACGAGCCGAGCGCCAACAGGCGACCACCCTGCGTTCTCCCGATGAAGTTTAATCCCTAGAGATAAGAGACGACCTTGATGACCGACCAAATCCAAACCATCGATCAGCAGCTGGACGCCAGATTTGGCGAGGCCATACTGGCAAAGCAGCCCACCCATGATGATTTCCCCACCCTGTGGGTTGCCCCAGAACAGGTCCATGCAGTGCTGGCTTTTCTCCGTGAACAAGCCGCCTTTACCATGCTGTACGATCTGACCGCCATCGACGAGCGCGTCCGCGCCCATCGCGAGCGCCAGCCCAAAGCTGATTTCAGCCTCGTTTACCACCTGCTGTCATTCTCCCGCAATGAGGATATCCGGATTAAAGTCCCGCTTACCGGCGAGTATCCCTCCATTCCAACGGTCACGGATATCTGGCAATCAGCCAACTGGTATGAGCGCGAAGTCTGGGATATGTTCGGCATCAAGTTCAGCGGCCATCCCCATTTGCGCAGGATCCTGCTGCCGCCCACCTGGGAAGGGCACCCGCTGCGTAAGGAGCACCCGGCCCGGGCCACCGAAATGGGGCCCTACCACCTGCCAGAAGACAAAGCGGAACACGAGGAGCAGGCCCTGCAGTTCAAACCCGAAGAATGGGGGATGAAGCGCTCGCACGATGGCACCGATTTCATGTTTCTAAACATCGGGCCGCAACATCCCGGGACTCATGGGGTGCTGCGCCTGGCCTTGCAGCTTGACGGTGAATTCATCGTCGATGTGGTCCCGGATATCGGTTATCACCATCGCGGCGCCGAAAAAATGGCCGAAAGACAGAGCTGGCACACCTTCCTGCCGTATACCGACCGGGTGGATTATCTCGGCGGCGTGATGAATAATTTCCCCTATGTTCTGGCTGTGGAGAAGCTGGCCGGCATTCAAGTGCCGGAGCGCGCCAGGGTCATCCGGATCATGCTGGCAGAGCTGTTCCGCATCGCCAGCCACCTGGTGTGGTATGGCACCTTCGTCCAGGATCTGGGGGCAATGTCGCCAATCTTCTACATGTTCAGCGATCGCGAACGCATTTTCGACATCATTGAAGCGATCACCGGCGGGCGGATGCATCCGAGCTGGTTCCGGATCGGCGGCGTGGCCCAGGACCTGCCGAATGGCTGGGAACAAATGGTGCGCCAATTTATTGAATATTTTCCCCCCCGCCTGAAGCAATACGACAGCCTGGTGATGCAAAACCGCATCTTTCAGGCCCGTACGAAGGGTGTTGGCGCTTACACCCAGACCGAGGCGATCGACTGGGGCGTCACCGGCCCGGGTTTGCGGGCGACCGGTTTCGATTGGGACTTCCGCAAGAAACGGCCTTATGGGGGTTACGATCAATTCGAATTTGACATCCCCACCGCCGAACATGGCGACTGCTACGACCGGGCAGTGGTGCGGGTGGAAGAGATGCGCCAAAGCTTACGGATCATCAAGCAGTGCCTCGAAAATATGCCCTCCGGGCTCTACAAATCGCAGCACCATCTGACCACGCCGCCGCTCAAGGAACACACCATGCACGACATCGAGACCTTGATCACCCATTTCTTGAATGTCAGCTGGGGGCCGGTTATTCCAGCGGGCGAGGCGTTTGTCGGCATCGAGGCCACCAAGGGGAACAATGGCTATTACCTGATCAGCGACGGCGATGTCCACGCATACCGGGCGCGCATCCGGACGCCATCCTTCCCCCACATTCAAATGGTGCCGCTTATCAGCCGGGGGGGGACCATTCACGACCTGCTGGCGATCCTGGGGAGTATCGATTTCGTGCTGGCGGATGTAGACAGATAAGGACAACAGGGAACACACATGCTCACGAAGGAACAAATCCAGGCAATCGAAGCCGAAATGGCCCATTACCCCAACAACCAGGCCGCCTGTGTCGAGGCGATGAAGATCGTTCAACGCAGCCGCGGCTGGGTGTCTGATGAAGATCTGGTTGGGGTCGCCTCGGTGCTCGGTATGACCCCGGACGAACTCGACAGCATCGCTACTTTTTATCCTTTGATTTACCGCCAGCCGGTGGGCAAACATGTCGTGCTGGTTTGTAACAGCGTGACCTGCTGGATGATGGGCGAACCGCAGCTGCAGCAGGCCTTGAGCGCTGAACTCGGCATTCAGTTCGGCGAGACGACTCCCGATGGCGAGTTCACTTTACTGCCGATACCCTGCCTGGGCGATTGCGACCACGCGCCGGCGATGATCGTGGATGAGACCCTGGTGGACGACATTAACCCGGCTGAGATCGACCAGATCCTGGCCCAATATCGCGACTAAATCGTATTCGATTTCTGCTTGAATTGTGGGGGCATTTCGCAAACAACCTGTTGACAAGGGAGAGTTCTTCATGGAAAAACCGTTGACCGCTCATATCCAGCCTGGCGGGCCAGCCCTGGATTTGAAAGGTTACGAGAAGGCCGGTGGCTACCAGGCCCTGCGCAAAGTGCTGCACGATCTTACGCCTGGTGAAGTGACCGGTATTGTCAAAGACTCCAATTTACGGGGCCGGGGTGGCGCCGGTTTTCCTACCGGGCAGAAGTGGAGTTTTGTCCCCATGGGAGACGAGGCCCTGCATCCAAAGTACCTGGTCGTTAACGGTGATGAAATGGAACCAGGGACTTTCAAGGATCGCCTGCTGTTGGAAGGCAATCCGCACCAGTTGATCGAAGGCGCGATCATCAGCGCCTATGCCATCAACGCCGATGTGGCTTATGTATTCCTGCGATGGGCCTATAAAAAAGCTGCCCAGGTCATCCGGCAGGCGATTGCAGCAGCCTACCAGGCGGGTTACCTCGGGCGGGATATCCTGGGTTCTGGGTACAGCCTGGAAATGCACCTGCATGTCAGCGCCGGACGGTACATGTGCGGCGAAGAAACCGGACTGTTAAATGCCCTGGAAGGCAAGCGGGCAACCCCGCGATCCAAGCCGCCATTTCCCCAGACGACCGGCTTGTGGGGCAAAGACACGATCGTCAACAACGTTGAAACCCTCAGCAATATCCCCCACATTTTGGCAAATGGCGCCGAATGGTTCAAAAATCTGAGCCTCAGTTCGGACAGCGGCACCAAGCTCTATGGGGTCAGCGGCCGCGTCAATCACCCTGGGCTTTGGGAACTCCCCATGGGCACAACCATCCGGGAGATTCTCGAAGAACACGCCGGGGGCATGCGGGCCGGTACCACCTTCCGGGGATTGCTTCCCGGTGGGGCCTCGACCGACTTTCTGGTGGAGGACCATCTGGATGTCAAAATGGATTTCCAATCCGTCCAGGAAGCCGGCAGCCGTCTGGGCACCGGCACGATGATCATCCTCGATGACAAGACCTGCCCGGTCGGCATGGTGCGCAATATGGAACATTTTTTTGCCCAGGAATCCTGTGGCTGGTGCACACCCTGCCGGGAAGGGCTGCCCTGGACGGCCAAACTCCTGGACGCCCTGGAAGCCGGGCAGGGCAAACCCGGTTACCTGGATCGCCTGAGCGCCCATACCCGCCTGCTGGGGCCAGGACACACCTATTGCGCATTGGCGCCCGGAGCGATGGAGCCCCTGCAAAGCGCGCTGCATTACTTCCGAGAAGATTTCGAACGTCATATCCAAGAAAAACACTGCCCCTGGAGTTAATCAATGACCAAGATCACAATCGATGGCCAGGAATATGAGGTCAAAGAAGGACAGAATTTGCTGCAGGCCGCCCTGTCACAGGGGTTGGATCTGCCCTATTTCTGCTGGCACCCGGCTCTAGGATCCGTTGGCGCCTGCCGCCAGTGCGCGGTCAAACAATATAAAGATGAAAATGACACCCACGGCAAGCTGGTCATGGCCTGCATGACCCCTGCCGCAGAAGGCGGCCGGTTTTCGATCCAGGATCCTGAGGCCAGAGAATTTCGTTCGAGCGTGGTCGAATGGCTGATGGTCAACCATCCGCATGACTGCCCGGTTTGCGACGAAGGCGGCGAATGCCATCTCCAGGATATGACCGTCATGACCGGCCATACCTACCGGGAATACAACTTCCAGAAACGGACTTATCGCAATCAATATCTTGGCCCGTTCATCAACCACGAGATGAACCGCTGCATCCAGTGCTATCGCTGTGTCCGCTTTTACCGGGAGTATGCCGGCGGGCGCGATTTCAACGTATTTGCAGCCCACGATCACGTCTATTTCGGGCGGCAGGAAGACGGTACCCTGGAAAACGAATTCAGCGGCAACCTGGTTGAGATTTGCCCGACCGGGGTCTTCACCGACAAAACTTTCAAGCAGCACTATACCCGCAAATGGGACCTGCAAACCGCCCCTTCGATTTGCGTCCAGTGCGGCCTGGGATGCAACATCATCCCGGGTGAACGCTACGGGAAACTGCGCCGGATCCGCAACCGGTACAACGGGGCAGTCAACGGGTATTTCCTGTGCGACCGCGGCCGGTATGGCTATGAATTCGTCAACAGCGAACAGCGCATCCAACAACCCCTCCTCCGAAAAAATAAGGGAGAGGCTTTACAGGCGGTTTCTGAAACCGAAGCGCTGGAAAAGATCGCCGCCATCCTTGAAAATGCCAGCGGAATGATCGGCATCGGTTCGCCGCGAGCCTCACTTGAATCGAATTATGCCCTGCGGAAGCTGGTCGGCCCGGACCAGTACGTCCTGGGATTTTCGCAACAAGATGATCGCTTAATCCGGCTCGGCCGGGAGATCCTGCAGAATGGGTCGGTGCGGACGCCTTCCTTGAAAGAGATCGAGGCCGCCGATGTCGTCCTGGTCCTGGGAGAAGATGTGACCAATACTGCCCCCAGGATGGCGCTGGCGCTGCGCCAGCTGGTTCACACCAAAGCCTGCCGGATCGCCGAGGAGTTCGACATCCCCAACTGGAATGATATCGCCATCCGGGAAGTGATCCAACACGAAAAAGAAACCATGTATATTGCCACCCCAGCCGCGACCAAGCTGGATGATATCTCTCACCACACATTCCGATTGGCCCCGGATGAACTGGCCCGCCTGGGATATGCGATCGCCCACGCGATCGATCCAACCGCCCCGGAAGTCAAAGACTTCTCCCCTGATTTGCATGATCAGGTCAATGAAATTGCCCAGGCGCTGGCCGAGGCCGAACAGCCCCTGGTCATTTCCGGGACCAGCACCGGGAGCGCGGCTGTGATGCAAGCCGCCGCGAATGTAGCCTATGCCCTCCACCGGACGGGCCGCCCGGCCTGGCTATCCTTAACCGTACCGGAAGCCAACAGCCTGGGACTGGCCCTGATCGGAGGCGGCAGCCTGGCGGAAGCTGCCCAGGCGATCCAGTCCGGCCAGGCTGATACCCTGATCATATTGGAAAACGATCTTTACCGCCGGGCGGAGCGGGCCAGCGTTGAGGCCTTATTGGCGGCAGCCGAACATATCATCGTCTTGGATACGCTGGACAATGACACCCTCCGGCAGGCCGAGGTCGTCCTGCCAGCCGGCGCTTACGTGGAAACCGACAGCACCTGGGTAAACAACGAAGGCCGGGCCCAGCGGGCCTACCAGGTCTATCAACCGCCTGCTCCAATCCAGAGCAGCTGGCGCTGGCTGGAAAGCCTGCTGGTCCAGGCTGGCCGGCAGAACCAGGCTGATTGGGAAACTATCGATCAGCTTTTGGCCGAGATCGCAGCCGAACTGGCAGGGTTTGGACCGATCCTTGAGATTGCGCCCCCGGCAGATTTCCGCCTGGTCGGCCAGAAAATCCCGCGCCAACCGGCGCGCTTCAGCGGGCGCACCTCCATCCATGCTGCCGCCAGCGTGCATGAGCCCCAACCGCCCGCCGATCCGGATACCCCGCTGGCCTTCTCCATGGAAGGCTACCAGGGACAACCGCCAGCCGCCCTGATCCCCCGATTCTGGACGCCGGGCTGGAACTCGGTGCAATCGCTGAATAAATTCCAGGCCGAGATCAACGGCCCGCTGAAAGGCGGCGACCCCGGGAAGCGGCTGGTTGAGCCGCAAGAACAGTCTCCAGCCCCCGCCTATTACGACCAGGCGCCGGCGGCTTTCATCCCCGACCCGGCCAATTGGCTGCTGCTGCCGCTGGTCCACATCTTCGGATCCGAGCCGCTCAGTATGCACACACCCGGGATCGCCGAGCGCGCCCCGCAGCCCTATTTGGCCGTGAACGCTCAGGACGCCGCCAGCCAGGGCTGGGCAGATGGCGAGCTGGTCGAAGTTATGGTTGACCAGCAGCGCTACCGCTTGCCCATCCAGAAGATGGACGAGCTGGCGCGGGGCGTGATTGGAGCCCCGGTTGGGATTACGGAACTCAGCCTGTACGACCTGCCCCGCCGGGTGCAGCTGGCCAAAGCTGAAGGTGACGCATGAGCCCATTTGTACGCAGTTTGCTGGTTGCCATCGTGGTGCTGGCCGGTGCGATGAGCATCGCGGCCGGGCTGATCTGGGTTGAACGGCGCCTGCTGGGACTCTGGCAGGACCGCTACGGCCCCAATCGGGTTGGCCCATTCGGCTTGCTCCAGGTGCTGGCCGATATGATCAAGATCTTCTTTAAAGAAGACTGGATCCCGCCATTCGCAGATAAAACCGTTTTCATTCTGGCCCCGACCATCATTTTTATCACGGTCTTGCTGTCTTTTGCCATCATCCCGATTGGGCCGGGCTTTGGCGTGGCCAATCTTAATATTGGGGTGTTGTATTTTCTGGCCATGTCCGGCCTGGGAGTTTACAGCGTTGTCCTGGCGGGCTGGTCGTCCAATAATAAATACTCCCTGACCGGCGGCTTAAGAGCCGCAGCCCAGATGTTGAGCTACGAAGTATTCATGGGGCTTTCGCTCATGGGAGTGGTTCTTATGGCCCAATCCTTCAATCTTAATAAGATCGTTGAAGCTCAGCGTGGCCTGTGGTTCTTTATTCCCCAGATTCTCGGCTTGATCACTTTTTTGATCGCCGGCCTGGCCGAAACCCACCGGGCGCCGTTCGACTTACCGGAGGCAGAAAGTGAACTGGTCGCCGGATATCACACCGAATATTCGGGGATGAAGTTCGGTATGTTTTTCGTCGGTGAATATCTGGGCATCACCCTGATTTCGGCCCTGATTGCCACCCTGTTTTTTGGCGGTTGGCTGGGGCCGGTGCTGCCGCCGGTGATCTGGTTCTTACTGAAAACATTTGCTTTTATCGTTTTATTTATTTTGCTGCGGGCGACATTGCCACGCCCTCGTTACGATCAATTGATGTCCTTGGGATGGAAAGTCCTGCTCCCGCTGGCGCTTTTAAATCTGTTGGTTACGGGCGGCATCATCCTGCTCGCAGGATAACAAAGGGTTAGCAGATTATGCTTAGTATTCTCAAAGGACTCTGGCAAGTATTCTTTCACCTTTTCCACCGCCGGGAAACCATCCAGTATCCCGAAGAAATGCCGCCGCTACCCCCGAGATTTCGCGGCCGGATCGTACTCACCCGCGATCCCGATGGGGAGGAGCGTTGTGTGGCCTGCAATCTGTGCGCGATCGCCTGCCCCACGGATTGCATTTCACTCCAGGCGACGGAAGATCAGCACGGCCGCCGTTATCCGGATTTTTTCCGGATCAATTTCTCACGCTGTATTTTCTGCGGTTTGTGTGAGGAAGCCTGCCCGACCTACGCCATTCAATTGACGCCCGATTTCGAAATGGCTGAATATGATCGCCAGAACCTGGTGTACGAAAAAGAGGACCTGCTGATTTCAGGGCCGGGAAAATATCCGGATTACAACTTCTACCGGGTGGCCGGCCTGGCAATCGGCGGCAAGGATAAAGGCGAGGCTGAAAATGAATCGGCTCCCGTCGACATTCGCAGCCTGCTGCCGTGAAGTCGATGTCTTTTTCGTACGCTCGTTAACAACATTGGGCGAAAAAGGTGTGCGTGGGGGCGCACGCCCCACGCACACCTTTATCGCCATTCATTTCCGCTAACAGCTGAACGGAACAAAGGATGTACCACAAAAGTAAGGAAACAATAGAAAAGGAAAGTAATCCTACATGAATGCATTGTTTTATCTGGCTTCGGCGGTGGCGATCGTGGCTACCTTCATGGTGATCACCCGCACGAATGCCATCCACGCCCTGCTATACCTGATCGTATCCCTGCTGGCAGTGGCCCTGATCTTCTATCTCCTGGGGGCCCCATTCGCAGCTGCCCTGGAATTGATCATCTATGCCGGCGCAATCATGGTTTTGTTTGTGTTTGCGGTGATGGTCTTTCAATTACAACCTGCCCAGCAAAACCAGCTGGCGGACTGGACCAAACCATCACTCTGGATCGGTCCGGCAGTATTGGTGCTGATTTTAGGCGCCGAACTGGTGTATGCCTTGTTCCACTTCAGCCCACAATTCATCCATGCCAGCAGTATTTCGCCCCAACAAGTGGGCGTCAGCCTGTACGGGCCTTATCTCCTGGCCGTTGAACTGGCCTCGATGCTGCTGCTGGCCGGGCTGGTCGGCGCCTATCATCTTGGGCGCGAGCGCCGGGAGACTGGAGGGAAGAGTTGATGCTTGCCATACCGATGGATTACGGACTGCTGCTGGCCGGAGTTTTATTTTGCCTGGGATTGGCCGGCGTCCTGATACGGCGCAACATCCTGTTTATCTTACTTTCGCTGGAAGTCATGTTGAATGCTGCCGGCCTGGCTTTCATCGTCGCCGGGTCTGCCTGGGGCCAGCCGGATGGTCAAATCATGTTCCTATTGATCCTGTCTATTGCTGCGGCAGAAGTAGCGGTTGGATTGGCGCTGGTCCTGCGCCTGTTTCGCCTGCTGAAAAATCTGGACATTAATGCCGCCAGGGAGCTGAGAGGTTAAGATGTTGCAATTGCTCTGGCTGATTCCTGCCTTTCCTCTGCTCGGATTCCTGCTGCTGACCCTGATCCATGGCTCAGAAATCACCCATCGGGTTGTCGCCTTCATTGGGGTTGGGTCGGTCGGCATCTCGGCGATCCTCACCGTGCTGGTCGGGATCAATTTTATCGTCGCGCCTCCCCCGAATCATGTTTATCTGCAGACGCTCTGGACCTGGATGGATGTCGGTGGATTTTCGCCCCACATCGCATTTCAACTGGATGACCTGTCCTTGGTATTCATCCTGGTGGTCACGATCGTGGGTTTTTTGATCCACCTGTATTCGGCTGATTTCATGGAGTCGGAAGAAGGCTATGAACGCTTCTTTTCCTACATGAATCTGTTTGTCGGAGCCATGCTGATCCTGCTGCTGGCCGACAATCTGCTGCTGCTGTACCTCGGCTGGGAAGGGGTCGGCCTGTGCAGCTTCTTACTGATCGGTTTCTGGTACCGTGACCGAGCCAACGGCCGCGCGGCCCGCAAAGCATTTATCGTCACCCGGGTTGGCGATACCGCCATGGCGATCGGCCTGTTCCTGTTATTCTCTCAGCTGGGAACTTTACAGATCCAGGACCTGATGCAGCGGGCCCAGCAGCAATGGCCGGTTGGCTCCAGCCTGGCCGTGATCGCCTCGGCCCTCTTGCTGGGCGGCGCGGTGGGGAAATCAGCCCAGCTGCCGCTGCAAATCTGGCTGCCAGACGCGATGGCCGGGCCCAGCCCGGTGAGCGCCCTGATCCATGCCGCCACAATGGTTACCGCCGGCGTTTACCTGATCGCCCGGACGAACGCGCTCTTCTCACTGGCCCCGGTCGTCCTGACAGTGGTTGCGATCATCGGAGCGGCCACCCTGTTGTTGGCTGGCTTCAGCGCCATGGTCCAACATGACATCAAGCGCGTGCTGGCCTACTCCACCATGAGCCAGATCGGGTACATGTTCCTGGCGCTGGGCGTCGGGGCCTGGTCGGCTGCCGTTTTCCACTTTATGACCCACGCCTTTTTCAAGGCATTGCTGTTCCTGGGGGCAGGCGTGATCATTTCCAGGTTGGGGCACGAGCATAATATGTTCAAAATGGGGGGATTGCGCAAAGAGCTGCCCCTGGTATTTTGGACTTTCCTGATCGGCTCCGCCTCGCTGTCGGCCTTACCCCTGGTCACCGCCGGCTTTTACAGCAAAGATTTGATCCTGGGTGAGGTCTGGAGTTCCAGCCTGGGCGGGCCCTGGCTATGGGCCGCCGGGCTGGTTGGCGCCTTGCTGACCTCGATGTATACCTTCCGGATGGTATTCCTGACCTTCTTCGGCGAAGCGCACACCCTGGTGCGGGAAAAATCTCCGCTGCCGAGGCCTGGATGGCGGCTGAGCCTTCCGCTCGTAACGCTGGCCGTCTTATCCGTATTCGGGGGGCTGATCAATCTACCCGAGACGCTGGGTAATTTGCCTCTGCTGGCCGACCTGTTACACAACACCCTGCCGCCCACACCCCTGGCTGCTACGCCCATAACCACCCAGGCGATATTGCAAATCATCGCCGGACTGACCTCCCTGGCGGGCATTTACATCGCCTACGTCGCAATCCTGCGCAGACCGAAATTCAACGCTCGCCTGGTCCAAACCAAGGGCGGATCAGCCTTGCACCATTTCTGGCTGGTTGGCTGGGGCTTCGACTGGCTCGACAACGAAATTATCGTCCGGCCGTTCCTGTGGTTGGCGCGCATCGATAAGGATGATGTTCTCGACCGGATTTATCAGGGCCTGGCCTGGATCAATAAGGAAGCCTCCCGGCTGCTTTCAGAAACCCAAACCGGGCAGGTGCGGGTTTATTTGATGGCAATCGTGCTGGGCGCGATTTTAACCATTGCACTGGTGGTGCTGCGATGATCCTGATCTATTCATTCATCTGGCTGATCTTCGGTGGGCTTGTGGCCTGGTTCGTGGGCCGCTGGAAAGCCGTCTGGTCCCGTTGGGCTTCATTGATCACGTTAGCCGTTCACTTCGTCAGTTTGATCACCATCTGGGTACAGTCTGCAAATCAGGTCGCGGCCGCGCCCGGGAGCTTACCCTGGCTGGTTGAGGTCAACCTGCCATGGATTCCTCAGTTGGGCATCCAGCTCCATTTTGGGATGGATGGATTGAGCCTGCTATTGACCCTGCTGGCGAATTTCTTAAGTATTGCCGCGGTTCTGGCCTCCTGGAAAGAGATCCAGCATCACGTGGGCTTTTTCCACTTCAACTTGCTGTGGATCCTGACCGCATTGACCGCGGTCTTCCTCTCGCTCGACCTGTTCCTGTTTTACTTTGCCTGGGAAATCATGCTGCCGCCCTTGTATTTCCTGATCGGCATCTGGGGTCACGAGCGGCGGATCTATGCTGCCACCAAATTCTTTATCTTCACCCAGCTGAGCGGATTGTTCATGCTGATCTCGATCCTGGGGCTGTATATCGTCCACGGGCAGTCGACCGGGGTCTACACCTTCGAATACGGCGCCCTGCTGCACACCACTATTTCGCCGACCCTGGCGATGTGGCTGATGCTGGGCTTTCTGGTCGCGTTTGCCGTCAAACTCCCGGTGGTTCCCCTGCATACCTGGCTGCCGGATGCCCATACCGAAGCGCCGACTGCCGGAAGCGTTGATCTGGCCGGGCTGGTCCTTAAAGTAGCCGCCTACGGGATGATCCGTATGTTGATCCCTTTGTTCCCGGCCCAGGCAGCCAGGATCGCCCCGATCGTGATGGTCATGGGCGTGATCGGTATTTTGTACGGGGCCGTCCTGGCGTTCGCCCAAACCGATCTCAAGCGCCTGGTCGCCTATACCAGTATCTCCCACATGGGTTTCGTGCTGATCGGGATCTTTTCCTGGAATCAAATCGCCCTGCAAGGTGCGGTCATCATCATGCTTGCCCATGGCATCAGCACCGGAGCATTGTTCATCCTGGTCGGCGCGTTGTATAACCGGATGCATACGCGTGACCTGAATAAGATGGGCGGTCTATGGGAAGTCGTTCCCCGGATGGGCAGAATTGGGCTGTTGTTCGCCCTGGCATCGTTGGGATTGCCCGGGCTGGGCAACTTTGTCGGGGAATTTCTCGTACTCCAGGGCACCTTTCAAACCTATCCTACCATTGCGGTCTTCGCAACCCTGGGGTTTGTGGTCGCAACCGTTTACTCTCTCTGGATGGTCCAGCGGATCTTTACCGGGCCGAACAAGGAAGCCTGGGAATTCCCGGATTTCGACCGGCGTGAGATGACCATCATGACCGCCATGATTATCGTGATCTTTGTCCTGGGGCTATACCCGCAACCGTTCTTAAATACCACCCAAGCCGCCTTGCAGGCTGCCCAACAAATTACGGTTGCCGCACCGCCTGAATCTGGGCTGCTTTCGGGGGGCGGTTCTGCCAGCCCTGCCAACCCACTGACAGCCATAGCCATACCGGACCCACCCATCCCAATAAACCCCGGCGTGACGGGAGGAAGCAATCCATGACCCTCAACGATTTCACCCTTTTCCTGCCGGTGCTCGTCCTGGCTGCCGGGATCATCGTCGTGATGCTGGTCAGCGCCTTTTTCCGGCGCCATACCCTGACAGCCGGCCTGACGGCGGCCGCAATTGTGCTCGCTGGCCTGGCTATCCCGGTCGCCTGGCCAGCGGCGCCCGGGCAGATCACCCCCTTGATCCGCGTCGACCGGTTTGGGCTGATGTATCTTGGGCTGCTGTTCTTAGCCGGTCTGGTGGTCGTCCTGCTGGCCCATCCTTACCTGCAGAAGCAAGCCGAACAGCCGGAAGAATTTTATCTGCTGCTGCTGCTGGCCTTGTTGGGCGGCTCTATCCTGGTGTTGAGCAGTCATTTTGCCAGCCTGGTGCTCGGCCTGGAAATTCTGAGCGTCGGCCTGTATACCATGATCGGCTATTTGCGCAGCCAGGAACACAGCATTGAAGCCGCGCTCAAATACCTGGTGCTGGCCGCCGTATCCGCCGCCATCATGCTGTTTGGGATCGCCTTGATCTACGCGGATCGGGGCAGCCTGACGTTCTCAGCCCTGAGCCCGATCGCAACGGCCTCCTCCTCGTCGCATAATGTCTTGCTGTTCACGGGGTTAAGCCTGTTATTTACCGGGATAGGCTTTAAGCTGGCCATCGTGCCTTTCCACATGTGGACCCCGGATGTGTACCAGGGGGCGCCTGCGCCGGTCTCCGGATTTATTGCGACCGTCTCAAAAGGCGCGATCGTCGTTTTGCTCTTGCGCCTGGCGCAAGCGCTGCAGCTGCAGCAGCAGGCCTCTTTTCTGCTAGCTTTGACCATCATTGCGATCCTTTCCATGCTGGTCGGGAATCTGCTGGCATTGCTGCAAAAAAATGTCAAACGCATCCTGGCGTATTCATCCATCGCCCACCTTGGCTACATCCTGGTGGCGATCATCGCCAGCACTCAATTGGGTATCGTCGCGGTGACCATCTATCTGGCGGCTTATTTTGCCACCATCCTGGCTGCTTTTGGCATCGTCAGCGTCCTGTCGGATGGCAGCGGAGAGGCTGAGGCGATCGAAGACTACCGCAGCCTGTTCTGGAAGCGCCCCTGGTTAGCCCTGGTCATGACCCTGGCGCTGCTTTCGTTGATCGGGATGCCATTAACCGCCGGGTTCATCGGTAAATTCTACCTCCTGGCTTCCGGAGTAGGGTCTACATTATGGTTGTTGGTCATCGTCCTGGTGATAAGCAGCAGCATCGGACTGTATTATTACCTGCGGGTCATCGCCGCCATGTATGCCCCACTTGCAGCGGGCCAAAAATCCGATCAACCGGATCGGGCCATCAGAACCGTCCGGCTGCCGAATGCTGTCGTCCTGGTTTTCGCCTGGCTGGTGCTTGTAGTGCTGTGGATCGGTCTATACCCGGCCCCGTTGATCGGTTTCATCCAGATTGCGATCGGCAGTCTTTAGTGGTAGATTGCTTCGTTTCTTTCAATTGTACGTTGGAATGAATGGCGAAAAACAGTGTTCGTGGGGGGCAATGCCCTCACGAACACCTTTTTTGTCTCAGAATTAAACTTTTTGGGTGAATTTTAGTTCATTTTAAGCACCTGATAAGTACGACATAAAGACAATAACAAACAAAGTAGGGTATTTTTGGGGCAGATAATGATTAACAATTGGTAACTACTCAGCCATGCAGGAATAAATGGCGAAATGGGTGTGCGTGCTGGGCGTACGCCCAGCACGCACACCCATCTCGCCCACATTTTCACATCGGGCTGTGTAGCTGGACAATGTCACATTATCAAGGCAGATACAAAACCTGGATATTTTTCGATTTCAGATCAGGGTCATTCAACCGAACAAAGGGGTGGATTTTTGATGGATACGACTTTATTCAATTCAGGTAGTGGTAATTTTCTATGACAAATTTTTCTCCATTTACCCCAAACTCGCCGCTTGCGGCTGCAACCTCTAACCTGTTCATTTTTATCCTGGTCATCGCCGGGGGCGTTTTTGCCCTGGTAGCCTTCGTGCTGGTCTATTCGATCATCCGCTTTCGTTCCCGGGGAGAGACCCGGGAGCCGTCCCAGATCGCGGGCAACACCAAGTTGGAAATCATCTGGACGATCGTCCCGATCCTTACCCTGGGGATTGTATTTGTTTATATGCTCCAGGTGATGGGGATCACGCTGCCAGGCAACCCCAAAAGCCAGCCGGATCTGATTATCGTCGGCCATCAGTGGTGGTGGGAAATCCGCTACCCCAATACAGGCGTGGTCACCGCAAACGAAATCCATTTGGAGGTTGGAAAGAAATATCTGGTTCAACTCGAATCGGCGGATGTGATCCACGATCTGTGGTTGCCCGAACTCGGTACGAAGATGGATCTGGTGCCCGGTTTGAAAAATCATATGTACCTGCAAGCAGACAAAACGGGTGTATTCGAGGGCACCTGCGCAGAATTTTGCGGCGCCCAGCATGCCTGGATGAGAGTCCGGGCGATTGTCCAGTCTCAGGATGACTTCAATACCTGGATCCATTCGCAGGAGCAAACGGCCGTGGTCCCCTCCGGAGGTCAGGCCGCGCAGGGCGCGCAATTGTTTCAACAACTGGCCTGTAAGAGCTGCCACGCAATCAGCGGCACTTCAGCCCAGGCCAACATTGGGCCGGATCTTTCTCACCTGGCCAGTCGCCAGACGATCGCCGCCGGGGTCCTGGATAACACCCCACAAAACCTGACCGAGTGGCTGCGAGACCCCCAGGCTGTCAAGCCTGGCAATCACATGCCCAATTTTGGTCTGAGCGACCCGGAAATTGAAGAACTGGTTGCATACCTGGAGACATTAAAATGAGCGAAATCCCCCTGGTACCTGAAATAGACCGGCCGTTGCCCAAATTAAAAGAAGATCAGGGCCTGCTGAGCTGGGTTTCGACTGTCGATCACAAACAGATCGGCATCCTGTACATGATCACCACCTTGTTTTTCTTTGTGGTCGGCGGCCTTGAAGCATTATTAATGCGCATCCAGCTGGCCCAACCGCAAGAAAAATTTCTCTCGCCTCAAGCTTATAACCAGATTTTCACCATGCACGGGACGACCATGATTTTCCTGGTTGTGATGCCCATGCTGATCGGGATTGGCAATTACCTGGTGCCGTTGATGATCGGGGCGCGCGACATGGCCTTCCCAAGGTTGAACGCGCTGAGTTTCTGGCTGCTGTTGTTTGGGGGTTTGATGCTGTACTTCAGCTTTGTGGCTGGTGGAGCGCCGGCGGCCGGCTGGTTTGCTTATACGCCCCTTTCAGAAAAAGCTTTTTCAACCACAAACGGCGTCGATTATTGGGCTTTAGGTTTGCTGGTCACCGGGATCGGTTCGGTTGCGGCGGCGGTCAACCTGCTGGTGACGATCTTTACCCTGCGGGCGCCCGGGATGAGCTTGCGCCGCCTGCCGCTGTTCGTCTGGATGACGATGATCAATTCCTTCCTGATCTTGTTTGCACTGCCCAGCCTGAACGCCGCCCTGGTGATGATCCTGGCCGACCGCCAGTTGAACGCCTTGTTTTTCAACACCGCAGCCGGTGGCTCGGCTTTGCTCTGGCAGCACGTTTTCTGGTCGTTTGGACACCCGGAAGTTTATATCATGGTGCTGCCGGCCTTCGGGATCATCTCAGAGGTCATCCCCGTATTTTCACGCAAACCGATTTATGGCTATGGGTTTGTGGCCGCCTCAACGATCGCGATCGGTTTCCTCAGCTTCGCGGTCTGGGGCCATCACATGTTCGCGGCCGGAATGAGCACCACGCTGGATGTGGTCTTCTCGCTGGCCAGCATGTTGATCGCAGTCCCGACCGGGGTCAAGATCTTCAACTGGCTGGCGACGCTGTGGGGCGGCAAGATCCGTTTTACCACTGCGATGCTGTTCGCCCTCGGTTTTCTGATCCTGTTCACCCTGGGGGACTCAGCGGCGTAACCCTGGCAACCGTTCCGGTCGACCAGCAGGTCACGGACACTTATTACGTCGTAGCCCACTTCCACTATGTTCTATTCGGGGGCACGTTGTTTGCCATCATGGCTGGATTTTATTACTGGTTCCCCAAAGTTACCGGCCGCTTATTATCGGAAAAGGTCGGTAAATGGCACTTCTGGCTGCTGTTCTTTGGCTTCAACATCACATTTTTCCCAATGCACATCCTGGGCCTGATCGGGATGACCCGGCGAACCTATACCTATCCCAACCTTCCGGATTGGGGTGGGTTGAATTTGATCTCTACCCTGGGAGCCTTTCTGATGGCAGCCGCGATCATGCTCTTCTTTTGGAACGTGTTCATCAGTTTGAAGAAAGGCGAAATTGCCAGCGATAATCCCTGGAATGCCTGGACATTGGAATGGGCGACCAGCTCGCCTCCACCGGCGCACAACTTCGACAAAGTTCCTCCGGTAAACAGTCGGCGCCCACTCTGGGACCTGGCCCATCCGGAAGATCCTGATTGGAAGAGAGAACACTGATAATGGACAAAAATAAATTAGGTGTAGGTCTGTTCCTGGCTTCGGAATCGGTCTTCTTTATCTTATTGATCCTTTCCTTCATCTACTTCCGGAGCACCTGGCTTACCGCAACCGGCCCAAATCCAGCCGACCATTTGAAACCGCTTACCACCGGCCTGTTCTCACTGGCCCTGCTCTCCAGCAGCGGCACGATCTGGTTTGCCGAGCGCAGTGCCAAACGAGGCCGCCGGAGCGCGCTTTTGATCGGACTGCTGTTAACCATCGCCCTTGGAATCACATTTCTGTTCGGCCAGGGCCTTGAATATGCCGATTTGCTCCGCAGCCGGGTGACAATCAGCCAGAATTTGTTCGGAACCACATTTTTCACCCTGACCGGTTTTCATGCGCTGCACGTCCTGGTAGGGCTGACGATGATCGCCATCCTGTTTGGGATTTCACTGCTACGGAAAAATAACGTCACCTCAGAAAAATCCATCAGTTCGATCGCGCTTTACTGGCATTTTGTCGATCTGGTCTGGGTGGTCATTTTTTCAGTGGTGTACATCGGGACGGTGCTGCTTTGAGCTGGGGTCAGTTCCTGATTGCGGCCTGGACCTGGCATCCGGGAGTCCTTCTGGGCTGTCTCGGGCTGGGCGCGCTTTATCTTTACCGGTCACACTTCCGGTTCGACCGCCAATCCATTTATTTCTACGCCGGCCTGGCGCTGATCCTGCTGGTTTTAGAATCCCCGCTGGATGTGCTCTCCGACGACTACCTGTTCAGCGCCCACATGCTGCAGCACCTGGTATTGGTGCTCTTTGTGGCCCCGCTGCTGCTGCTCGGAATACCCACCGCTTGGCTGCGCGATCTTCTTCGCTGGAAGCCCGCCGCCAGGGTGGAAAACCTGCTGGGCCGGCCGGTCATTGCCTGGACGATTGGGGCCGGCACGCTTTATTTCTGGCACCTGCCGCCGTTTTACAACGCCGCGGTGGCCAATGAGACCATCCACATCTTCCAGCATCTTTGTTTTTTGGCCTCAGCAGTGATCTTCTGGTGGCCGGTGATCGATCCAATCCAGGAGAACAGGCGCCTTTCAGCTTTTGGGAATATGCTGTACATCTTTGCCGGGGCGGTCGCCAATTCCGTCCTGGGGATCATCCTGACTTTCGCATCCATCAACCTGTTCCCGGCGTATCTGCACCCGGAAGATCCGTTTGGCATCCTGGGGTTGATCAGAAACGGGCTGGGGCTCACCTCCCAGGCGGATCTGCAGCTGGGCGGCCTGTTGATGTGGATCCCGGGCGGTGTATTTTACCTGACCGCTATTTTGATCGCATTCGCACACTGGTTCCGGCAGCCAGATCTGGAGGTTACTTAATGGATACGCCCGCACAGAAACAAGAGGCCAATCTGCCACAGAACGGTTCCCATCCAAAACCCCGTTCGGATTGGAACACAGCTTTACCGGAAACCCTGCCCCGGCCGACCTATTGGCCGCTGGTTTTGGCTTTCGGAATTGTGCTGATACCCTTCGGCTTAATCACCAGCCTGTTGATCACGGGAATCGGCCTGATCATTTTCATCATCGGATTATCCGGATGGATTGGGGAGCTCTTGCATGAATCCTGACAACGACAATTCCAAACTGAAAAAGTGGTTCAAACTCAGCCGGAGGGAATTTCTGGCCGGGATGAGTGTGGCAGTGGGCGGCCTGGCTGCGGCTCTGGTCAGCATCCCCGTGATCGGGGCGCTGATATCGCCGCTGCTCAACCAGCCGCCCGAAGCCTGGCGCCCCGTTGGCAAAGTAGATGATTTCCAGGTTAATGCAACCGTTGAAGTCACATTTACGGATGCTTCCCCGATGCCCTGGGCCGGTGTGTCAGCCCGGACAGCCGCCTGGTTGCGGCGCGTCAGCCAGGATCAGTTTGTTGCCTTTTCGGTTAACTGCACCCACCTGGGCTGTCCTGTCCGCTGGCTTTCGGATGCAGATCTGTTCATGTGCCCCTGCCATGGCGGCGTATATTACCAGGATGGCAGCGTGGCCGCCGGGCCGCCGCCCAAGTCACTGGTCCAATATCCCGTCCGGATCAACCAGGGCCAGGTCGAGATCAAGACCAACCCGTTGCCCATCACGCTTGGCTGATCTGGCAGTGCAGGCCAGGTTTGCCAGCTGAGAGGGCCCAATCGCCCAGCCCCTCTCAAGGTTTTGAACCAAAAGGTAACTACTTAGCCAATGCTTGGAATCTGTGGCGAAATAGGTGTGCGTGGGGGCGTACGCCCCCACGCACACCTATTTCGCCAGTATTTCGCTCTCATGCCTGAGTAGATACACCAAAAGACTATTTCGGAGCAAAACAGTTGAAGACTTTAAGACGTCTATACGAAATTTTCGATGATCGCACGGGGATCTCAAAGGTCATCGGCCCGATCGCGCGGCACCCGGTTCCGCCGGGTACCGGGTGGTGGTACGTTTTCGGCAGCGCGACCCTGTTCGCTTTTATCATTCAGGTTGTAACCGGCGTTGCTCTGGCAACGATGTACATCCCCTCGACCGAGCACGCCTATGAAAGTTTAAATTTCATCACCAACCAGGCCACCCTGGGCAATTTGCTGCGCGGCACCCATTACTTCGGCGCATCAGCCATGATCTTGCTGGTCGGCATCCACGCCATCCGCGTGTTTTTGACCGGGTCATTTAAATTCCCGCGTGAAGTGAACTGGCTCAGCGGCGCGCTGCTGCTGTTGTTGACCGTCGGGATGGGTTTCACCGGGCAGCTGCTGCGCTGGGATCAGAACGCGGTCTGGTCGGTCGTCGTGGGCGCCGAACAGGCCGGCCGGATGCCGCTGCTTGGCAACCTCCTGGCCCGCTTCATCCTGGCCGGCCAGACGATCGGCGGCGCCACGCTGACCCGCTTCTTCGCCTTTCACGTATTTCTCATCCCGGCTTTGATTTTTGGCGTGGTTGGTTTCCACATCTATCTGGTCCTGCATAATGGGATCTCAGAACCGCCTCGCAGGGGTGAGACGGTTGATCCGGCCACCTACCGGGAAAAATACCAGCAACTGCTCGAAAAGAAAGGGGTCCCCTTCTGGCCGGATGTGGCCTGGCGGGATGTGGTCTTCGGCGCGCTGACTGCCGTCGTGATCGTCGCCTTGGCGGCGATCTTTGGCCCACCTTTGCTCGGAAAGCCGCCCGACCCGACGATCATCGAGGCCTTGCCGCGCCCTGACTGGTACCTGTTATGGTATTTCGCGGTGCTGGCGCTGATCCCGCCAGGCGTGGAGAACTATATCATCATCGGGGCGCCGTTGCTGGCTGGGCTGGCATTTATCGTGCTGCCGTTTATCGCTAATCGAGGCGAAAGAGCCCCTTCGCGCCGGCCCTGGGCGATCGGGATTGTGGCTGGTATCGTGCTGATGGTCGGTTCTTTGTGGATCGCAGGGGTGAAATCGCCCTGGTCTCCGGATTTTACCGCCCAGGCATTGCCGGCCAGCGTCGTGGGCACAACCAGCGGGCCGGTCGCTCAAGGCGCCCAGCTTTTCCACCAGAAAGGCTGCGAATTTTGCCATCAGGTCTCCGGGTATGGCGGCCAGCGCGGTCCGGACCTGACGACTGTCGGCGACCGGCTCTCCAAGGACCAGATGGTTATCCGGATCCTGAACGGCGCTACCAATATGCCGTCTTACAGCAGCCATCTGACCCCAGATGAGCTCGACCAGATCGTCGCATTCCTGCAGTCGCGCAAGAGCCCCTAAGGCGCTCTGAAGTATATCGTAATACAGGCAGGTTGACCGGCGTTTGCCGGTCGGTACCACAGCACTCAACCGGGGTACCCGATCATTCACGCTTCGCTTGAAAATTTCGCCAGTACTTCGCACCTGGGACGAAGATTAAGCTAAAAATTAGGGCTCGCAGGAGCAAATTGCCCCTACGAGCCCTAATTTTAACTCCGCCTCACACCTCCTGGGTATATATCCAGGAAGTGATTATAATTCTTCCACACGAGGTGCTTATGACAAAGATCACTTTCATCGGAGCCGGCAGCCTGGGTTTCACCCGCAATCTCGTCCGGGACTTGCTCACCTTCCCCCTGCTGGAGGATGCTCACATTGCCCTGATGGACATCGACCCGGAACGTTTGGATTTCGCCCATCGCTCGGTCCGCAAACTCATCCAGGCCGGCCAGCGCCCGGCAACCGTGGAAGCCACGCTGGACCGGGCAAAAGCGCTCGAGGGGGCCGATGTCGTCCTGACCACCATTTTGGCCGGGAACACCGATGTCTGGCGCTACGACGTCGAAATCCCCAAACAATATGGCATCGACATCAACGTCGGGGACACCCGCGGCCCGAGCGGAATCTTCCGCTTTTTGCGGACCCTGCCGCCCATGCTGGAAATCGTCCGGGACATGGAACGTTACTGCCCGCAGGCGGTGCTGCTGAATTACACCAATCCGATGGCAATGCTGTGCGGGGCGATCCAACGCCTGTCGTTTATACCGGTCACCGGCCTGTGTCATTCCGTCCAGGGTACCGCCAGCATGCTGGCCCGCTGGATTGGGGCGCCTGAGGATGAAATCACTTATACCTGCGCCGGCATCAATCACCAGGCCTGGTACCTGGACTTTCGCTGGAATGGGGCCGACGCCTACCCCTTGATCCACAAGGCCGTGACCGAACGACCGGAAGTCTACCAGGAAGAGATCGTCCGCAACGAGATGTTCCTGCATTTGGGCTATTACGTCACCGAGTCAAGCGGCCACAACTCGGAATATAACTGGTGGTTCCGCAAGCGCCCGGACCTGATCGAACAATACTGCATCCATGGCACCGGCTGGAATCCGGGTGAGTACGCCTACATTCTTAAGGAATACCAGCAAACGGAGACCACCTGGAAGGACGGCGTCCAGCAGGAACTGGCCAGATCGCTTTCGGCCCAGGATTTACAGCGCGGCCATGAATATGCAGCCTTCATCATCAATGCCTTACAGGGCGGGGAGTTGTTCAAGTTCAACGGCAATGTCCCCAACACCGGGCTGGTCTCGAACCTGCCGGCCGGCGCCTGCGTGGAAGTGCCGGTGCTGGTGGATAAGGCTGGATTCCAACCGATCCAGGTCGGCGCGCTGCCTCCCGAAGTGGCCTTGCTGACCCAGCTTTCGAGCGGGATCGAAGAGCTGGCCATCCAGGCAGCTCTGGCCGGCGATCCGGTTGGCATCTTCCGGGCGATCGCCCATGATCCGCTGACTGCGGCGGTGCTGTCACTGGCGGAAATCAAGCAAATGGTCAACCAGTTATTCGAGCAGAATCGAGCCTACCTGCCGCAATTCAAGCACCTGCGGGTTTGAAAATTTCGTTGTAAAACTCTGAGGCCGTCCAAAAAGTAAAGAAGAAGAGATAACGGCCGGCACACATGTGAGTTGACGGTCCCGTCAACTCACATGTGTGCCGGCCGATTTCTTTATTTACTTCTTTTAGGAAGGCCTCGCACCATCCACCAACCATAGGAATTTTAAATAACCCGGGCTACTTCACACAGCGAAAACCAAGATAATCGGGGGTGATCGTTTTGGTCCGCGGCCATACGCGGCCATCATAGGCGATGATATATGCCTGTTGCGCGTCGATCTCGGTGGCGGTCCACCAGTAGATCACCTGGGAGGTCACGTTCCACAACGGCGATTCCTTATCGGGTTTGGTCTGGTACACCGCCTGGGCGTTTTCAGCGTCCCAGACGCCGGCGCTGTTCTGCCCATGCCGGGCCATCGAGCGCACGGCTTCATCCACGCCTGGCAAGCGCCAGATATTTCGCGGGAGCAGGTTGACATCCAGGCCATCCTCGCTCAGATGCTGGCAGGTAGCCAGGGCGGAATACCAATCGCTCCCAACCCGCGGCCAGCCGGGACCAGCCGGCGCCCAGGTCAGTGCGACGCCGTTCCCGGGCACCAGCCTGGCCTGCAAGTAGCCATCATTGGTCCGCTGAGACACCCGCAGCACTGGCTCAATGCCTGCAATCACCATTGTCAGGAGCGGGAGCCCAACCACCAGCAACTGGGCCAACCTGCGCGGCCGGGGCCGGCCAAACCAGTATAAAGCCCCAATTCCAAGCAGGGGGACGATCAGCACCAGCAGTCCCGGATTGGAAAACGCCTGGAAGAACCAGACCGCCAGCAGCGCCAGGGCGATGTGCAGGCCCGCGCCCACCTTTGGCCAGGCGATCGAGATCAGCGTCACCCCCATATAGACGATCATCGGGCTCAGGTACTGGATAACCATCAGGCCCAGGTTGGCGCGCAGGAACTCATAATACCAGCCTTCGTGAAAGTTCTCAATGATGCCCCAGAAAGCCCAAAAACAGGCGATCCCAATCGAAAGACTGACCGCAACCCATCCGGCAATTCTTGATTTGTCAGGCCGGCTCATGCAGGAGCTCCTCGCTATTCACCATACCTGCTGATGCCTCAATTCCACCATCGCGTTTTTATGGATCTCGATCAGCCGGGTGACGTCATCATCCGTGTGGGCGGCGCACAGGAAGCCATGATTGGTCGAGATGTGCAGCCCATTCTTTCGGTACAGCAGTTTCAATCCGGTGCTGGCGGTGCGATCCCCCTGGTGGATATCCCGGACACTGTTGACCGGGCCACGGGTCGTATGCATCCAAAACATCGAGCCCACCCCGGTAGCCATCGCCGGATAATCGCCAGCCTGGGCGAACTGATTGATCTCAGATCGGAAGCGCTCGCCCATGGCATCCATCCTGTCGTACAGTTCCGGCTCGCATTGCAGGCGGCGCAGGACCGCCGTCCCGGCTGCCGTCACCAGCGGGTTGCCGTTGAACGTGCCGGCCATCAGGATCGCCCGGCCGGGTTCAAGATCGTATTCCAGCAACCGCATCGCTTCGGCGGAACCGGCGATCGCCCCAAATGGCAGGCCGCCCCCGGCGATCTTGCCGTACGTGCTTACATCCGGTCTGACCCCGTAATACGCCGGCGCCCCGCCGGCCGCCAGCCGGAATCCGGTGATCACTTCGTCGAAGATCAGGTATGCCCCAATCTGGCGGGTGATCCGGCGCAGCTCGGCCAGGAATTCCCGCTTGGCCGGGATGGTGCCGGCCGCACCCTGGACCGGCTCAACGATGACGGCCGCCAACCGGTCTTTATACCGCATGATCTTGTCGAACGCGGCCGGGTGATTGAAGGGCAGGACGATCGTATCCTGCCAGGCCCCTGCGGACAGCCCCGGGCTCTCTGGAATAGCGGCAGGGTCTTCGACCGGCCCATATGGGTCAGGTCCTGGGCGCGGCCGGCCATAGCTGAGCGCCAGCAGGTCGTGGGCCCCATGATAGCCGCCCTCAAATTTGGCAACCAGCGGCCGCCCCACCGTGGCGCGCGCCAGCCGCAGGGCATACATGGTGGCCTCGGTCCCCGAGTTGCAAAAGGCCACCCGCTCGACCCCCGGCACCATCTCGCAAAACAGTTTCGCAAAGGCATACTCATGTTCGTGGCATTGGCCGTAGGAGCTGCCGCGCGGTAAGGCTTCCCGCAGGGCCGTTTCCACCTCGTCCGGAGCGTTCCCCAGGATCATGGTCGAGAAACCAAGCATGAAATCCAGATATTCATTGCCATCTGCATCCCAAACCCTGGCGCCTTTCGCCCGTTTCACCACCATCGGGAACGGATCGGACAGCCTGAACAGGCTGCCCACGCCGGCCGGCATGACCGTCCGGTTTTTTCGCCAGATCGCCAGCGAGGTTGGGCACCTGGCCGTGATCTCGGCGCGATAGCCGTCGAACAGCTGTGCGATTTTGTCGTTGTCATTCATCGTTTGACCTCCTGGCTTTAAAGCTGCTTCAACCATATGCAGGCGCAAAACCCTGTTCTTGCTCCCGATCGACCAACTCCCGCACGCCATAACCGGTTTCGATCAATTCCACCAGCCGGCTGGTAAATCGGGTAGCGGGGGCCCCGTCGACGACATCATGGTCGAACAGGAGGGTCAGGTTGAGGATTTCACGCGGCTCGATCCGCCCTTCAACGACGGCCGGCTTCCAGGCCATGCTGCCTACCACCAGGCTGAGGGCGTGCGGCGTCGTGGCGATCCCCCAACCGCTGTGGCCCTTGCCGAACATCCCCACCGCGGTGACTCCCACCGTGCCCGAGGATGCGATCCGAATGGTGGGATCACGGCGGGTGACCACGGACAACATCCACTTGACCAGCTTGGAGAGCGGCCAGGGCATGAGCATGAGACGCCGGAACCAGGTGGGCATGCCCCGGTTAGCCGGAACCGGCGCCGCCTCGGCCGCGCGGATCTCCTGGTGGATCTCCTGATAAGTCTTCCGGTTCGCCGCCTGAATGATGTGCCCCATCAAGCCGCCATTTTTCTGGGCCTTGTTCTCGACCATCACGCCGACGCTGACATCATCAAAAAGGACGATCTGCTTGCGGCCCTTGAGATAGGCCTGGACCTGCTTGTTTTCCCCCACGGCCTGGGCCAGGCAGGCAACCAGGAAACCCGTAAATGAAAGCGTTTCGCCGGTGCGCGCCTTGTGCTCAGCGATACACTGGCGAGCCAGGGTGACATCCACTTCGAGCAAACCGTACATCCAGTGGGTCGGCCCGGATAGATCGAGCGTGTTCAACCAGGCCCGGCGTCCCGGGGTGAGATCCACGACCTGATAGGGTCCAACATTGTTATTCATGATCTGTGCTCCTCCATAAACTATCTGGTGTACCACCCCGAGAATACCGAAAGGCCCCATCTGGTTCCACTTTGACCGATGTCACTGCCAAAGAAATTCTCGCTGCTGATCCACTCGAGGCTGAGCTTCATCACATTCAGCAGCGGCTCGATGGTCAACCTTTCCGGCCGGTCCCACTTCTGGTGGTGGAAAGCAACGATCTGCTGCGGGATTTTAAAAGGGATCAAGGTTGCGGCCTTGAACCCGGCCTGGCTGAATGAACCCGCGTCGCTTCCGCCGCCCCCGGTGGGATACGCCGCCACTTTGAAGGGCACCCCCGCCTGCCCGGCCGCCTGGACCAGGCTTGCAACCATTTCAGGGGAATTCTGCACGCCGCCCACATCCGAAGTCGTGATCAAAATTTCCGGATAGGCGACCATCTCAAAATTGAGCAGCCAGGCGTCCAGTTTTTTCAATTCGTTGTAATGGCGTTCCACGTAACGCCGCGAGCCTCGCAATCCGGCTTCTTCGCTGCCGAAGGAGATGAACCGGATCTCAGTCCCTGGCGGAATAACACCGGGATTGTTTACCAGGAACCTGCACATGGCTACCACCACGGCGCTGGCGGAAAGATTATCCACCGCACCGGGCACAATGCCGCCATTTTTCCTGCCCCGGTTGAAAAACATCGCAACGATGATGGCTGGCACGAGCGGATAGGCCAGCAGGACCCAGCCCAGAGTCCCGAAACGAATAATGCCGGAATTGCCGGCGATGGATCCTGCCAGCTGGATCGCACTCATCGCCAGCATGACAATGTATCCCAGCAGCAGGGTCGGTATGGTGAGATAGAAACCATATCCCAAAAAGCGGATCCAGGTGCTTTCCAAAGCGCTGTCGTGATGGCCGCTCAACATGAGCAGGCGCTGCCCGGTACCGGTATCGGATGTCCGCAGTCTGCCGATCACATTGACAGATTTTTTCTGCGGAAAGAATGGATCGATGACTTCCCGGTAGAGGCTGTACTCGAGCAGAAACGGCAGCGGGGCCAGGATGGCCAATACCAGGGCGGCTAGAGGGGTCAGCCAGGCAGCGATTCCTGGAAAACTCCCCATCGAGATGTTCAGCAGCATGGCTGCCAGCAGTAAAACCGCGCTCAACTGAAATGACCCCAGGAAAGCTCCCGGTGCAACCTGGAACTCCTCAACCACAACATTATCCGCGCCCAGCAGGGTTTCCAATTCCTGCCTGATGATCTCAGCCCGTTCCCGTTCCTGGCTGCTGCCCGGTAACCCCGGACCAACCTGTTCGCAAATCGTTTTCACCAGGTCGAGAGCATACCGGGCGTCCTGATCGCGAATGGTGGCTGGCATCGCTTGTTCCTCCTTCGATAAATCGCAAGCTTCACATCAGGATCAGGCTGGCTTTCGCAGGGCTCTGACAATCAATCCGGTGCGCACAAGCGACCAGACCCCAGCGAACACACCGGACACCTGGGCCGTCCAGGCGAGGTCGGGGTTAAACAGGTGCAGATACCGGAGCAGGCCGCTGGCGCGCAGGTATGCCAGGGACCCTACGATCGACAGGTTCGGGATCAGCGAAAACAGGACATGCTGCCCCCAGGCGCGACCTGCGCCGGGCCGGGTTGCGGGTTGGCGCCGCCAGCGGTTGATCATCCGCAGTCCGACGATTGCCGCCACCAGCTGGCCAAGCGGGATCAAAGGCAGAGAACGCATCACCCAGCGGACAAAATCCAGCCGGACCGGCTCGGGCTGCTGCCCGGCCAGCAAATACGTCACGCCCATGCCCACCTCTTCCAGGATGGGCGGCAGGCCGAATGGATCGGCGTTGCAGAGCAGGATCACGCCTTTATCCTGCTCGGGTAAGAATGCTGCGTAAGAAGCATAGTCGGGCACATTTCCGCCGTGATAGATCGCTTCCGTCTGGCCAATATCCAGCCTGAACCACCCCATGGCGTAAGAGCCTGAGGCGATGTTAAATACAGTGTAATCCGCCACCCCGCGATGCAACTCTGCCATCCCGGCGCTTGAGAGCAGCTGCTGCCCGCCGAAACGGCCTTGATGGAGATGCATCATCAGGTAATGGGCCATATCTTCGGCGCAGGAGATCAGCTGGCCGGAGGCGAGCGAGGCAACCGGCACAGGCAAATCGGGCGCCGGAAAGGGATAGCCAAACCACAGGCGATAGCCTTGGGCCAGCCCGTCCTGCTGGGCGGCAGCCCTGGTTGTATAACTGTGGGTCATCCCCAATGGGTTGAAGATGTGGTTCTGGATATAGTCTGGATAGGGTTCGCCGCTGACCTTTTCGATGATCAGCCCCAACAGATTGTAGTTCAGGTTGCTGTACTCGCACTGGGTTCCCAGCGGGTGGATGAGTTTGAGGTTGGACAGGGCCCGCGCCTGGCGCTCGGCGGCGCCCGGGCGTTCGTCAAAATCAGCCAGGGCCAGTCCCCCCGGCAGCGTCGGAATTCCGCTGGTCTGGTTGAGCAGGTGGCGCACCGTCATCTGGGCGGAAGCCTGCGGGTCTGCCACCCGGAACCAGGGCAGGTAACTTTGAACCGGAGCATCCAGCTCGATCCGGCCGGCTTCGACCAGCTGCATTACGGCCAGGGCCGTGATGGATTTGGTGAGCGAACCGATGAAAAAGGGTGTCTGCAGCGTTGGCGCTGTGCCATTCGGCCTGGCCCGGCCAAAACCGCGCTGGTGGACGATCTGATCCCCCTCGATGATGGCCAGGGAGGCCCCCGGAATATTCAGGCGTTTCATCTGCGCTTGGAGGTAAGCCTCGATGGCCACATACGGGCCGGCTTTTGTGATGGGTACGGAGCTCTCAGGCTTGGCGACCACCCGCCGGATGAGCCCCAGCAGGATGCCAGTGAACATCACCGGGAAGAGGAATTTTTTCAGGTTCATGGATCAAACTCCTACAGCCGCACAATCAACCTGGTTTGGCTTCTTTGGGAAACTCTCTGTGGGAGGGTCCCAGATTTGGGGGTGTGAGCGTGCATCCGCACGCTCACACCCCCAAATCTGGAGTACCACCACAGTAATTCCCAGTGAGCCCTGGGTTGGGTTTCAGCAGATCTGGATGGGGATCATCACCACGGTTTGGACCGCCTGCGCTACATCCTCCAGGTCGGGATTGCCCTGGTCGTCCAAAGCCACGTTGTAATATTTGGCGTCGCTTGGCACCCTGCGCAGGTGAGCTGCCAGGCCGGCCGCGATGGCCTGTTTATCTTCCGCAACCGGTTCCGCCAGACCCTGGTAATCCCGGCCCTGGATGCGCAATTTGACCGGCCGGCTGGCGCCTAAATTTTTCCACCAGTTGGCGTGTGTAAATACCATCACCTCACCCCCGGACTGGGAATAGCTAACCGGCGTGGTGTAAGTCTTGCCGCTTTTGCGCCCGGTGAAGCTGATCAATAACACGCTTTTACTGACCATCCCATGGACCGGCGAGCGCAGGATAAACTTCATGGCTTGATTGAGGTAGGGGGGAACGGACGGGGTTTGGGACATTGCATTCTCCTTATTTGGCTGCCCTGGAAGAAGGACAGATTTTCATCCTTCGGGATGGACTTCTCCCATGATGGCTCCAGGCTGATTCCCCCGGTCAGGTCCGGGACAGCCCGGATCACAAATTCAAAAGCTTCGCTTATAGCATAGTGGAAAATGGCTCCGATCCGCAACGGCCAGGTTGGTAGAATCGGATTAGCCTTTTGGGTAGTCTTGCAGCTGGTCAAGCGGCTAAATGATTTTCTCGCTAAGTCCTTTTACCTTGAAAAGTGATTGTAATGTTCATTTGCTCTTTTTCCTAAAGGCATTTAGTGAAAGAACCATTAAATCACCCCGCAAGAGCTGAAAAAGTGTTTGACGGCCCCGATCACTTCATCCGGCTGTTCGGAGGGGGCATTGTGACCGGCTTGCTCGATCAGGACGAGCTGGGCGTTCGGCAGGCGGTCAGCCAGGATCGCCTGATGCTCCGGTGGGAATTGGAAATCGTGGCGCCCGGCCAGTACCAGGGTCGGCGCTTCAATCTCGCCGAGCCGGTCCATGGCCGTCCAGCCCGGCAGCAGCTGGCTGAAAGCAAAGATCTGGGCTTCGGGCCGCACCTTCACCTTAAGGCCGCCCGAGAACAATTCGTGCAGCAGCGTCCACAAGTTCGAGCGGTAATAGTAAGCCCGGCCAAACTTCATCATCGTCCGGATAAATTCATCCGGCTCCAGTTGCCCGTGGAAGAACCGATGGGCTGCCAGCACTTCGGCGGCGCTGAAACCCCGTTTTTTCAGCAGTTCCGGTGCATTTTGCTGCACCCAACTTATATCGGCGCAGGTATCCATCAGCATCAGGTGCGAAACGCTGCGCGGGTAACGCAGCGCGTATTCCAAAGCAACCATGCCCCCAAACGAGTGGCCCAGGACGGCCCATTGCTCGAAACCGAGTTCCTGACGCAGGGCCTCGGCATCCGCAGTCAGGTTTTCCCAGGTCATCGAGCTGACCGGTGCGCCTTCCGAGCGGCCATTGCAGCGATGGTCATAAAAGATCAGGGTGAACTGCTGGGCCAGTGGTTGTAATGCCAGCAGCGAGCTATGGTCAGCGCCTGGACCACCATGCATGATCAGGATCGGGTAGCCCTGCCCCATAGTTTTTACGAACAAAGAAACATCTCGAATCGGGATAATCGCCATCCCACGCTCTCCTTCACTCTGCCAGCCCATCGCATTTAAAATCGAACATCCATACCCTCACCCCATGGTCAAAAAATCTAAGGCCAGCTGGCGATGATCTTATCTTCCCAATCGACCTCATCGGAATTCGGGATTCTGCCTTCCCGATCCATGGCTGCAAATACCTGCTGCATGCCCTCACGGATGGATACCCGGGGTTGAAATTCGGGGACATCCCGAAAGAGCTTTTCCGAAGAATAATAGATGTGATGGGCGAAGATATCTTCACATAAACCAAAATTGGGAATATCCATCCGGCGGAGATAATTAAGCGGAATATGCACCAGCTCCACATCGTGCCCGAGCACATCGTTCGCCAGTTGATGGTAATCGGCCCAGGTGATAAAGCCCCGGTCGACGACATTGTAGGTCTGGCCGATACAGCGATCTTTGCCAAGCACCCCGACATAAGCCCGGGCGGCGTCATCCACATGCAGGTGCTGGTGCAGGGCGTTCCCGTCACCGCAAATGATGACCGGCTTGTCTTTCCGGACCCGGTCGATCCATGAAAATTCCCAGGCAATCTGGCGTAACATCCCATGCATGGGGCCGTAGGTCGTCGAGGGCTTGAGGATGGTTACCGGAAAACCCTCGCGGTAATAAGCCTCCAGGTAGACGGCATCCGCAGCGACTTTGTTCCTGGCGTAGTCGCTGATCGGTCGCAGCGGGTGGGTCTCATCCGCCGGCAAATAATCGTAACGGATCCCGTACGTGGTGGTTGTGGAAGTGTTGATAAATTGTTTGACCCCACGAAAAGCCCGCACGCTGGAAGCGGCGTCTTCGGGCGTGAAACAGATCATATCCATGCCCACATCGAAGCCCCCTTTTTGGATGGCGGCTTCAAAAGCCGGGCGGTCGTGCCGGTCGCCCTTGATATGGCGAACGCCCTCCGGGGCCTGGCGCGACTCGCCCCGATTGAAGACTGTCACATCATGTCCCGCGGACAGCAACTGGCTTACGATCGCTGAGGAGATATTTCCCGTCCCTCCGACAATACAGACTTTCATTTCAACTCCTTCGTATGATCCAAAATTTGGTGGGTGTGGCTGGGGCCGCCAGCCACACCCACCAAATTTTGGATATCCTTCTTAATCTGACGCCTTCACGCATCCATCACCAAAATAGCAGATTGTGACGGTCACGTCTTCGGGCTCAAATCCTTCCGCCAGTTTCATCTCGATCCAGTTTTACCCCATCGACTGATTCCAAAATCCCCGGTGAACCGAAACCGATTCGGGTAGATCGAAAGGACCAGCCACTTGAATGTCCCGCTGCCCGCGTGCAAAGACCTCCCGGCAAGGCAGCTTGAGCGCTGGATTTTCCAGATCCTCTCCGACAATTTCATACAACCGGGACTCGCTGAGGGCGTAGACCACACGCCCAATGCCACCCCAATAAATCGCGCCGGAGCACATGGCGCAGGGCTCAGTGCTGGTATACAGGCTGCACTGGGCCAGAAACGCCTGGTCGTAAGTTTGGGAAGCCAGGCGCACCAGATTTGTCTCCGCGTGTCCGGTGCAATCCTTATGCGTGATGACCGAGTTCTCGGCCTCGGCAAGACCTCACCATCCGGACCGGCCAGGAGCGCCCCAAAAGGATGGTTTCCATGCTTGCGGCTGCGCCAGGCAATGTCAACGGCTTGCTGAAGTAATGCCAGATCGACAGGATTCATGTTGAAATACCTTGGGGCTGACCTCGGTTAATTGGTTTCAGCGATCAACCTTTCCAATCGAAGCCGGACAAACTTCTTACGGAAGCCGGGCATTCGAGGTCAGAAGATGCAAACCAAATGCAGCCGCGCCCAGCAGGCCGGCTTTTGAATTCAAAATGACGTGCACCGGCATATCAACTAGGATCGAGCGGAAGCGCCCTTTACTGACCAGGGCCTCCATGAAGGCCGGCTTGTGCAGCTCGCCCAGGATCCGGGGCGGTATTCCACCCCCCAGGTAGATCCCCCCGGTGGCGAGTACTTTCAGGGCCAGATTGCCTGATTCATCGCCCAGGATAGCCACAAACATATCCAGGACTGCAGCAGCCAGCTCGCAATGGCGTGAGCGGTCCAGGGCTGCGGATAAGATGACCGGGGTGGGGTCTTCGCTGGAAGCTAATTTTTCCGCCAGCCAGGCCGGCTCCGGGGCATAATCGATCGACTTCAAGTAGGCGTACAGGTGAGGGATCCCCAGGCCGCCGGAGCAAACTCGCTCGTAACTGACATGATCGTAGCCTTGCTGGTTCAGATAAGCCAGCAAACCGATCTGAAGCTGCCCCACCGGCCCGAATGATACATGGCCGCCTTCCGTCGGGTGAGCCACGTAGCGCCCATCTTTATAGGTCAAGAAAGCCTCGCCTAAACCCGTGCCAGGCGCCAATATGGCGATATTGCCGCCTGGCGCCAACTCACCGGGATTAATGGTTTGGATGTCTTCCGGATTCAGGATTTCAATCGCATACGCCACCGATTCCAGGTCGTTGAGTAAAGCCACGGCCGGCCAACCGAAAGTCGTTTTGAGATTCTCCTGATCGACCACCCAGGTCAGATTCGTGATCTGCGCCCGCCCGGACAGCACCGGCCCGGCCACCCCGAAGCAAGCTCCGTCCACTGCCTGGTCGGTTTCGTTCAGGTATTCCGTGATGATAGCTTCCAGGCTCTCATAATGAGCGCTTGGATAGATTTTTTCCTGCAGCGGATAATGCGCTCCCGTTTCAGAAGAAAAAACCGCCAGGATTGTTTTCGTCCCGCCAATGTCGCCGATGAGTACATTCATAGCTCACGCCCACCACATTCCAGACGGCTGCTCGGACAGCAGAACGTCTTTCAGGAAACTGACCGCCCGGCTGAAACCCTCGTCGATCGAGGCCATGGGATCCTCGTGCTCGATCGACAGCACATAATCGTACCCGACCAGGCGCAACATGCTCACCAAGGCACGCCAGCTCAACTGGTCGTGTCCATAACCAACGGTCCTGAACGTCCAGGAACGGCCGGCTAAATCACTGTAGGGCTTGGTATCCAACACCCCATTAACGGCCACATTGGCAGGCTCGATATAGGTATCCTTGGCATGCACGTGATAGATGGCGTCTCCCAGAGCCCGGATGGATGTCACCGGGTCAATGCCCTGCCAGTACAGATGGCTCGGATCATAATTGGCGCCGATCACCGGACCGACAGCTGTGCGCAGGCGCAAAAGAGTCTCGGGGTTGTAAACCACAAATCCCGGATGCATTTCAAAAGCCAGCCTGACGCCCTTGTTTTCGGCAAATGGACCCGCCTCCTGCCAGTAAGGGATCACTTTTTCATCCCACTGCCACTTCAACAGATCGGTGAAATCAGACGGCCAGGGGCAGGTGACCCAGTTCGGGTATCTGGCCTGGTCGGAATCGCCCGGGCAGCCCGAGAAGAGATTGACGACCGGGACGCCCATTTCGGAAGCCAGGTTAACGGTATTGCGGTAAACCCGGTCATACTCGGCCGCGATCGCCTGGTTCGGGTGCAGTGGATTGCCGTGACAGGACAGGGCGCTGATGATCAGGCCGCGATCTTCAACCGCCTTGCGCAGCGCCAGCATGGCCGGGCGATCTTTAAGCAGCACGTCCGGGTTGCAGTGGGCATTGCCTGGATAGGCTCCAGTTCCCAGCTCGACGGCTTGCAAACCCATCTCGGCCACATGATCGAGTACGGTCTCTAATGGCCGCTCATGAAACAGTACGGTAAGGACCCCAAGTTTCATAAGAATTTCCTTTCATGACCGGTCAGACAATCTAAAAAAATTCTTCTGACCGTAAATAGATCGACAGGGTCACAGGTTAAATGGCTGCCCGGCTTACCCTGCGCCCATGTGGACCACGTCTCCGCTGGCGGCTGAGTCGTAGATCGCTTCCAGGATCCGCGTCACCGTGTAGGCCTGCTCCGGTTTCACCACCAGCTCGGCCTCTCCCCGCACGCTGTCTATCCAGGCTTTCATCTCTTTGTACCCGCCGGCAAACTTCTCCGTCTCGCTTCCGTCACCGATGAAGGCCGCTCCCATCGCATAATTCTGGATGTACAGTTTCCCGTTCCGCTCCCCATTCACCCGCACGTGGAAATTGCCCGCCGACTGGAAGTCCGCAGTCCTCACGACCGGCCCGCTGGGCGGGTACATGTCCGCCCCGGCTTTGGTCCCACACAGCATCGTCATCGCCTCATTCGAGATGAGCATGTTGATCGCCCACGATGCCTCTAAGATCACCGTCGCCCCGTTCTTGAACTTCACCAGCCCAAAGGCGCTGTCTTCTACTTCGTATTCCTGCGGATCCCACGGCCCCATGCTGTTCGCCGGGCTCCCCAACTGCCCGAGTTTGTCAAACGTCGAGCCCAACACCGTCATAGGCTCGTAGTTCTGCATCATCCACAGCGTCAGGTCCAACGCATGCGTCCCCAAATCGATCAATGGCCCGCCCCCCTGCTTCTCTTTGTCCATGAACACCCCCCAGGTCGGCACCCCTCGCCGTCGGGTCGCAAACGCCTTCCCCAGATAAATCTCTCCCAGGTCCCCGCTCTCGCATAAGGACTTCATGAACAACGAGTTCCTCCCGGAAGCAATTCTGGTACCCGATCGTCAGCTGCTTGCCCGTCTGCCTGGACGCCTCCAGCATCGCTTTTGCTCCTGCCGCCGTTTTCGCCATCGGCTTTTCGCACATCACGTGCTTGCCTGCCTGTAGCGCCGCCACCGTCATCTCTGAATGTGAGTTGTTCGGCGTGCATATGTGCACCACGTCGATGTCTTCCCGCTCCAGCACGTCGCGGTAGTCCCGGCACACCAGGGCATCCTCCGCTCCATATTTCGCAGCCGAGGCCTGCGCCCGCTCGATGAGGATGTCGCAGAAGGCCACCACCTCCACGTCTTCCATCCGCACCAGGTTGGGCAGATGCTTCCCATTGGCGATAAACCCACATCCGATAATGCCGACTTTCAGTTGCTTCATTGCGCTTTTCCTTTCATCGGGTTTGTTTGACTGATTTGGATTGTACCTATGCAGAACAGGAGACCGTTTGGATACATCCAGGATGCTCCCATAGATTTTCCCCAAGTCCCATCATTTGGCCTATTGGTATTGTAATGATAGACGAGACTTTGTCAATCAAATTGTACCAGTGCTGGAATGAAATTCCGGATAGCAATTTAGGGGCTCTTGCGGAATCTCTGTGGTGCGACCCTCCCAAAGAGATTCCCAAGGAGCGCTGAGTGTCTTGCCGGGAACTACCTGTATAATGAATATGGCGCTACGATCAAACGATCCAAACCATTCAATTGGCTGATTGGACCGATAAAATGACAAGCATCATTTTCAAATTTTTCTAAGAGGAGATACTGAAATGGAACCAAAACTCGGCCTACAACTCTGGTCAGTTCGGAATAATTTAGAAAAAGATTACATCGGGACCCTTGAGAAGATCGCTGAGATCGGCTACAAGGATTTGCAGGTCAATTCTCTGAAAGTTTCCTCGGATGGTTTTATACTCGGCAAGGACCTGCGAGCTCCAGAGCTGCGCAAGCAATTGGATCGCCTGGGCCTGCGGGCGGTCAGCGCCCATTTCGTGCCATCCCCGGATATGAGCCTGGAGGCCATCGCTGAAGATTTGAAAGTGCTGGGCGCCGACAGTCTGGCAATCGCCATCTGGTTCTGGTCAAACCAGCAAGAGGTGCGCGAGTGGAATAAAAAATTCAACCAGTATGGCGAGACCCTCAAAAAGCTCGGGATTCAGCTTTATTATCACAACCATTTTCATGAATTCCAGGTTTTCGGCGATCAGTCGATCTACGAGAGCCTGATCGCTGGGCTGGATAAAGATTTGGTCAAGTTCGAGTTTGACACGTACTGGGCGGTGCGCGGCGGGCAGGATCCCATCTATTGGATGAAGAAACTGGGCACGCGCTGCGATCTGATCCACCAGAAAGATATGCCAGCCACGACAGACCCGGTCAATTTATTTGAGAAATTCGGTTATGACTCTGAATTGAGCTTTGACGCCCTTGGGCAAACCCAGAACCCGGAACATTTCACTGAGATTGGAGACGGGATTCTGAATATCGCCGGTTACGTCGAAGCGGCCCGTAAGTACAACCAGGCCAGCTATATCTTTATCGAACAAGATATGACCCAAAGAACGGAATTGGAAAGTATCGAGGTCAGCCTGGCGAACTTTAAACAGCTCTTATCCGCTAGATAAGCCAGAAGGAAGTGATTTACCGAATATACACTTTGCCAACCGGGCGGATTGGCCCCCGGCGATGATGAAGTTGAAGGATCGCCGTTCTTGTGGGTTCGAGAATAATGAGCAAAATAAGGCCTCAGCGTGTGCCGGTACGACTGCAGTGCACCGTGGTTGAGCCCCCAACCCGGCCCCCCAAGGGGCGGGAGGTAGTGACAAAATTTAGGGCTCACAGGGGCAAATTGCCCCTGTGAGCCCTAAATTTTGTCTATCTATTCTCCGTCCCAGGTGCGAAGCACCGAGGGACATTTGCAAGACAAGCGTGAACGATCGGATACCACCGTTGAGTGCTGTGGTACCGGTGTGTGAATACCCACGCGGACGCCTTATTTTGCCATCACCTCACAGCTAAGCCTGATACAATATCCAAAGCGATGTGATCCTATCCCAAATTTAGAATTTAATCATTAGAAAGACTGGAGATTGCATGCTTCCCCATTGGACTGAATCTGACCTGACGGTAAATGGACTCACGTTCCATTTTTATCGCACCGGGCACGGCGAAAAACCGCCCCTGGTACTGCTGCATGGCTTTTCGGACAACGGGCTGTGCTGGATGCCGCTGGCGCGTGATCTGGAAGCCGATTACGACCTCATCTTGCCGGACGCCCGCGGCCATGGGCTCTCCGCCCGGGTGCAGCCCGGTGAGCCGATCGATGCCGCCGCGGACGTCGCCGGCCTGATCGAGGCGCTCAACTTGAAAACCCCAATCGTGGGCGGTCACTCTATGGGTGGCCAGACGGCGACCCTGCTGGGAGCTCACTATCCGCAACTGGTCAGCGCGCTGATCCTGGAGGACCCGGCCTGGATCGATCCTGCCCCGGAAGAAACGCCCCCGCAAGCTAACCCATTTTTCGAATGGCTGCGCCAGCTTGACCAGTACACCCAGGAGGAGCTCATCGCCAAAGGGCATGCCGATAACCCCACCTGGCCCGAATCCGAGCTGCCGGCCTGGGCCGAATCCAAGCGCCAGCTCGATATCAACCTGCTGGCAACGCTCAGAAGCCACCAGCCCTGGCGCGCAGCCGTGGCCGCCATCCAGTCTCCGACCCTGCTGATCACGGCCGAAGTTTCCCGCCATGCGATCGTCACCTCAGCGATGGCTCAGGAGGCTGCTGCCTTATCCCCCTTTATTCAGGTCGCATCAGTCCCCAATGCCGGACACAACATCCGGCGGGAGAATTATCCGGCCTATCTGCAGGCGGTCAAAACGTTTCTTAAAAGTGTGGAATAAGGCCAGACCAGGCCGGATGCATAGATACCATCGTATCTCTAGAAAAAAGGCATCCTGAGTGGCGAGAGGTGAGCGTTTTTTGCTCACCGAACGTAATCGAAGGATGACCGGGTTGGGCTACATGTCTCCTACCATGAAACCGCCCTTCGATTACAGCCTACGGAGCAAAGAACGCTCCTTCGGCTTCCACTCAGGGTGCCTGACCGCAGGGTGCCTCACTGAACAGAGTTACAGCTCCTTAAGAGTTCCTCCACAGCGCGGTGGCGCCCTTCTTTCCCGATAAAACTGTCGTTGCGAGGATGGCGTACTTTGCCCAAGCCGTGCACTTCACGGCCAAGCAATCTATCTCATTGAAGCGATGGGATTGGTTATGAAGATTGCTTCGCCAAAGATCGGCTCGCAACGACACTGCTGAAAAGGGTCAGTTCCTTAAGAGAAAATCCGGGTGGCAATCTTATCGGCTGTTGGGGCAAGATCTGGTTCCTTCTCGCCTTCAACACCAAAGCTGACCTCGAACTTTTTCGCCTCCAGCCGGTCTAAGTACGCGATCGTTGCCGTTCGGCCGGCCGCGATCAGCGCATCCCGGCGTTCATCGCTCATCCCGAACTCAACCGTCCCGTAACCTTTGGCCGGTAAACGCACCACGAAGCGCTCGAAGGCTTCGATCACGCTTTTATCCCGGGCCTGCATCATGGTGTTGACCAGGTTGGTGATCCGGGTCACCGGTGGCAGCTTGCTGAACTCGATCCCTTTGGCCATCGCTTTTTCGACTGGCGCACCAGGGACATCCAGGGTTTCATCGATTAAGAACCCGAGCAGATCCATTTCTTCGGCAACCTTCGCGCCCATAACTGCCGTGACCTGGGGCTGGTTTGATATGAATAGCTCGATCGGAAAGTTCGATAATAAACCGCCATCGACGACCGAATGGCCGGAGATATTCTTACCGCGATAAGTGCCCCAGGCTTCCTTCCAGACCACTTCATTCCACAGCAGCGGCACGCTCATCGACATACGGACCGCCCAGGCAATCGGGCAATCTGGCGCAGTGCGGCTGTTAAGGATCAGCAGTTCAGCGCCGGACGTATCGGATGCCACCAGGGTCAGGTCGATGCCGGTGGCATTCCTGAACTCAGCCAGGTTCATATCCCCGAAGGCGCGCGGTTCCCCTTTCTGATGAGCGCCGCGATCCAATGGATAAATCCCGGCGTTCAGTTTGCCCCTTAACCAGGACAGGAAATTCTGGGCGGAATAAAATCCGCCTCTTTCAATGAAGGAGAAGATCCGGCTGGTCACCTGGGAGTTTGCCAGGGCGCTGGCGATGGCATCATCCAGAATGCCCTCCACCTGATCAGGGACAAATCGCAAGTTTACATCCCGCAGCAGCTCGCGGATGGTGCTGTGGGAAATTTCATCCTTGGTCAAGGCTTCCTGGGTTTCCAAAAACCCGAGGAAAACCGGTTGTCCATCCACCGTTTCGCTTAATGCGGCCGACATTTCCTTAACCGAGTAGCCCGCCGCCAGCAAGGTCGCCATGATCGAGCCGGCTGAGGTGCCAATCAACCGCCCGGGAAAATAACCACGGGCTTCCAGCTCTGCCAGCGCTCCAACGAAAACCATACCCTTGGCGCCGCCGCCTTCAAATACCATATCGTACAACATTGAGATAGCCTCCTTAGCCTGTCCTAGCCCCAAACTGATTTACCATAACAAATTATAAACCAATTCAACTCTTATTTATGTAAATTGGCTCAATGGCAATTCCTGTGGCGGTACCTCTAAATCTGGGACTCTCTCACAGAATTTCCTGGAGACGGGAGCACTCAAATTGTGTAGATTGTAGTGTTCGGTTTGGGCGGCTAAAGCCGCCCAAACCGAACACTACATATATCTTCGACAACATTTGCATGCTCCTCTGGAGGCCCTGTCAATACGACTATAGATCCCAATAAATCCCCCATTTTTGGTCCATTTATGCTAAAATATCCCATATCATTGATTTTTCCGTTTAAAAACAACAATATTCTTAGGTACGCCTCGGCCATGGCTGGAATAAATGGCGAAATGGGTGTGCGTGGCGGGCGAACGCCCGCCACGCACACCCATTTCGCCCGCGTTTTTACATCGGGCTGAGTAGATCCTATTTTTTTCTCAACCACTCGAAATTGGAGAAACGTTCATGCAGAAATTCCTGCGCACCCTGCTCAGCTTGATCGCCGTGCTCACTGGGTATTACCTGGTCTACCGCCTGGTGAAGTGGTTCCTCGCCAGGCAGCGCGACCAGATCGCGCCTCCCCTGGAGATAGCGCTCCCGGAAGCCCCTGTGGCCGAAATGCACCCGGCAGAAGAAGCGCAGGCGCTGCCATTCGAAGAAGAGCTGGCAACAGAAGCGCCCGCATCTGAGGCGGTCGAGCCCCTAGAGGCCGAAGCGCCCCCATTTGAAGAAGCTGAGGCCGCGCCGGCCGAAGAAGGGTTAGACGAGTTTTTCGATACCAGCTTCGATCTCGGAACCCGGGTGGCACCCCCGCCCAGGGTCGCTATACCCATTCAGGATGCCGATGTCAACCTGACGCTGCCGCCGGATGTCGTCGTCGAAAGCTTCGAGCCGAAATACAATTTCAACTGGCAGAATCCGACCCTGTGCAAGACGATCTACCCGTTCCGCAAAGAAAAGCTGATCGATATCCTGGCATTCTATGCAGAAGTCGAGCTTGTCAGGCGCTATCGCGGCCAGGCCAGTTCCAATGCCCTGGTCCAGGCGCGCATCAAGCAGGCGGAAAAGGAGCTGCGGGCCGCCCGCAAGGTCGTCGATGACCAGCTTAATGAGCTGATTCAACAACGCCAACAAGCGGATAAGTACTTCGCCGGTATTAGCGGGGATGAAAGATCCCGGCGCTTCAAGCAAAAATATTACCTCGACCGGGAGATCGACCGCCTGGAAGACAAGCTGGATGATCTACGCGATCGCAAGGAGACCCTGCGCAAACGCCTGGGGTGGTGGCCGAACGATCCTGAGCGCCGGCGCAAGATCAAATGCCAGTCGATCGAGTTAAATCCCCCCATCCGCGAACTGCGGCGCAAATTAAAGCCGCTGAAAGAACTGCGGGCCCTGTTCGACCGCCAGGAGGAACTCCCCCAGGTTGGCGCAAGCTCCGTCTCGATCGAGAATATCATGAGCTGGGAAATGCGCAGCAAACGGGAGCAGTGGGAGAAATTGGACGATAATCAGCTGCTGCGCGAAGTGATCGATCTGATCAACGCTGACCCGGACCGTTTCCCGGAATGGCTGGTCTACATGCTGATCCACTTCTCAGGGATGCGCTATATCTCGGCCCACGGTTCCTGGGCGGACCCGCGCGATTTGCTTGAGCTGCTCATCAAGGAAGATTCCGAAGACGAGTTGAAAACCCAGGCGATCAAAGCGCCCCAGGCCCTGGGACCATTGAGCGCTTCGGCGGTCAAGGATATGCAAACCTGGATCAAGCCCGGGGTGAAAGATGACGAGAAAAGCACCATCAACCGATTGATTACCCGCCTGCAGCGTTCTGCCACCGACTGGCGGGCTTTGCTCGAATACCGCGTGGAGAAACTCCAGAATGAGATCAAAGACCTGACCGAAGACCAGGTGATCGGCCGGCTGGTCCAGTACAAAACCGATCGGGAACACGCCGGAGATCCTTTGCCAAAGTGGGTCTGGTCGGAGATTGTCAAATACACCCCGCTGCGCTTGAACACCAGCGATCCGAACTGGGAAGCATTTTCCACCGACCGCTGGAAATCACAAAGCGGGCACTGGGCCGAGGTCCTGAACACCTGGGAGAAGAAAGATATCACCAGCTGGCGCAAGCGCCACGAACAAACTTTGGAGCTTGTGGTCACCAAATCGGTCTGTAACGAAATCGCCGAACAGATCCAGCACCTGCGCGGCCATTCCCCTTACGCCGGGCTGACTTCTAAGCCCAAATGGTACCTGCGGCTGACCACAGACGAGAACACCAAGGACTTCGCTTATTTCAAACAATCTCCCGATATTGAGGATTTCAAACCGGGGGCCAGTATTCTGTGGCTGCAATGGATGACCCAGAAGCCAAGCCCCTGGCAGGTAGCTTATGATACCCCTGGTTACACCTTTATTCCCAACAACGGCGCCGGGCCCAAAGCGGGTCAACGCGGTGAAGTCCGCAAAAAAGACCTGGTTGCCCAGGATCTGGACGATGACAGTGGCTGGATGTACCAGCGCCAGGGCGATAATTCCTTCATTCGCAAACGCAAGAAACCGACTGCGCCCGAGTTAAAGGCCATGGGGAAATCGCAACCCGAGATCCGCCAAATCACCGCCGACTATGCCAAAACCGGCGCTTTCGATATCGAATACCTGCGCTGGCGCCATGAGGCCACCGTCGTGGACGTGGTGGAAATGATCGATGGCTGGAACGTGCTGACCTTCGAAACCGGCAAGATCGGTCTCATCCGCCGCCCGCTTAACACCCTGCGCCGCAACCCGATGGTCTTCGTTGGCTATGTCCCGGATTTATGGAGCCTGCCGGATGATAAACGCGACCCTAAAGACCGCCTTCTGAACGTCCAGCAGTGGAAAGAAAACGACGCCCGGTTGGTGAAGATGCTGGATTGGAACCGGATTCTACCGGGCGCCCATTTGAAAGCCCGCGTGCGGCCAAAGACCAAGCCCATCACCAAAGCGCCGGTCACTACCAGCCAGGTCAATACGAGCACGCCCCAGCGCCAGATCGTGGTCATTCGGGAGGAGATCCGGCTGTATGCCATCAACGGGCACGACAATCTCAGTCGGCCGAAGTTCGTGGGGGCCCCACCCACCAAACTGCATCGCGGCGATCTGGTCCAGATTTACGACCAGATCCGGGAAAGCCGGCACGATGCCGGCGATGGGATCATCAATGCCAACGATGGCAAATACGTCAAGATCAGCCAGTCCAGCGTGCCCGGCGCAGCCGGGAAATACATCCGGCGCGACGACATCGAGTTCATGGAACCCGGCCAGTGGATGATCTTTAAAGAGCAAAGCGGGAATGTCAATTTCCAGGTGCTCAAGGATTACGACGGATCCCGATATAAAAAGCCGGTGTTCGAGCCCACTAACGCCCGCGAACTCGGTCATTCTCAATCTGGGGCAGCCCGGGTTGGACCGGCGCGTGCGGATTTCAACCATCCATACCGAGTGTCCCCTGGATAAAGGCGATGGAGTGATTAATTCGACCGGACTGGTGATCACCTATTACCTGGTGCTCGAATGCCCGGCCCTGCCGAAAGCGCGCGGTTATTTCATCAAAACGGAGTGGGTGGTTCCAGCGCCGTGAATCAGTTCGATGAGAATATCTGACGGTGTACTTCAGATTAAGAGCTGTGAGCGTGCTGATGCACGCTTACTTCCCCAAATCTGGGACACTCTCACACAGTTTCCCAAAGAACCAATGATTTGAACTTACTCGGGGGGAATCCAGCAAGCTGGTTTCCTGCGGCTACGTTCTTGGAGGACAACTATGGCAGAATATGCCGATGTGGAAATTGGATTGCACAGCCGTGATGCCGGCTCCTATGCGGTTGAGTTTCGATTCAGCCAGCCGAACAGTGAAGCCGACGTCAGGATGGGGCAGGACCAACCCGTCCTGTTTACCCCCGACCGGGAGGCGCTGCTGCAAGCCGGGGGCGATTCGCAAGCCTACGGGAAATTATTAACCGCGGCCTTCTTCGCCGAAACGGAGATTCGATCGGCTTTTTCCCAGGCGCGCGCCAGTTCAGAAACCCTCGGGATGCAGCTAAGGGTGCGCCTGATGCTGGGAGCCAGCGCTTCGGATCTGCACAGCCTGCACTGGGAAACTTTGCGCGACCCTCAGGACGACAGCTTGATCGCGACCAACGAGAACCTGCTTTTCTCCCGCTATTTAAGCAGCCTGGACTGGCGACCGGTCCGTCTCAGGGCCAAAGGCGCCCTGCGGGCTATGATTGTGGCTGCCAATCCTTCCAATTTAAAAGAATATGGCCTGGAGCCTGTGGATGTGAAGGCGGAATTGGACCGCGCCCAGACGGCCCTGGGAGCCATGCCCATCGACAGCCTGGGCGATCAGGATAAACGCGCCACGTTGAACAACCTGATTGCTGGCCTGCGCAACAAAGAGCAGGATATCCTGTACATCATCGCTCATGGCGCGGTTGTAAAAGGCGAACCCTATTTATGGTTGGAAGATGAACAGGGCCAGGTTGCCCGGACATCCGGCTCAGAACTGGTTGCCCGGCTCAAGGAATTAACCCAGCGGCCTCGCCTGATCATTTTAGCCTCCTGTGAAAGCGCCGGAGACGGCAGCGGCAATGCCCTGACTGCCTTAGGGCCGCGCCTGGCGGAGGCCGGTGTTCCGGCCGTTTTGGCCATGCAAGGCAAAGTCAGCATCGACATGCTGGCTGAATTTATGCCCCTGTTCTTTCAAGAGTTGTTGAAAGACGGCCAGATCGACCGCGCCCTGGCGGTCGCCCGCGGGGCAGTGCGCTCTTTTCCGGATTTTTGGATGCCGGTCTTATTCATGCGCTTGAAAAGCGGCCGGATCTGGTATGTGCCCGGCTTTGGCGAGGAGACCACTGAATTTGAAAAATGGCAGAGCCTGGCGGGCTTTATCCAGGACAAAACCTGCACGCCCATCCTTGGACCTGGCCTGCAGGACACTCTGATCGGCGCACGCCGGGATATCGCCGTCGAATGGGCAGACAAGCACGGTTTTCCCATGGCGGCCGAAGATAAGGATCAATTACCCCGGGTCGCCCAGTACATTCTCACCCAGCAATCGCCGGCTTATCTGCCGGTCGCTTACCGGGAATCCCTGCGCGGCCAGGCCACCCGCCGCTACGCCGACCAGCTCCCCGCTGATCTGCTCCAGGCCAAGGTCTGGTCGAACACCCAGCTGACCCAGGCGCTGGATCTCATTGCCAGCTCCGACAATGGCAGTGATACGGAAGACCCGTATCAAATTCTGGCATCCTTGCGCCTGCCGATTTATCTCACCACCGGATCGTTCGATTTCATGTCGCAAGCCCTGAAGGCAGCCGGCGCCGAGCCCGTGGTCCGCATCTGCCCGTGGAACCGCTGGATACCCAAGGCCAAGGCGATTTATGAAGAAGAGCCAACGCCCGAGAAACCGCTGGTCTATCACCTGTTCGGCCATATCAGTCTGCCCAATTCCCTGGTTTTCTCGGAGGACAGCTATTTCGACTACCTGATCGGCGTCACCCAGAATAAAAGCCTGATCCCCAGCGCAGTCCGCGCCGCGCTGAGCAATTCTTCGCTTTTATTTTTAGGGTTTCAGATGGAGGACTGGGAATTCCGGGTGTTCTTCCGCTTCCTGATGATGCAGGAAGGCCGGGAGATGCTCAAGTTTTACAGCCATGCCGCCGCCCAAATTGAGCCGGCTGAAGACCGGATCCAGGATGTCAAGCGAGCCAGAAAATACCTGGAGGAATACTTCGAAGGGGAGAACATCGGTATCTTCTGGGGCAGCAGCGACGAATTCCTTAAAGGGTTGAAGGAACACTTGTGAGCATGGTATGGGAATTAGAAGAAATCTCCCAAATTCTGATGGGTATGGCGGGCAGCTGCTCACGCACACCCATAGCGCCCACATTTTTACATCGGGCGGATGATACTTTTGAATTGCAAAGACGAGGTGATGGATGACAGCACCGCAAGCCAATCAGACCAATCCGTATGTCGGGCCACGCTCTTTCCGGGTTGGCGAAAAAATGTATGGACGCCAGCGGGAATCGCACCAGCTGACCAACCTGATCGTCGCCGAGCGCATCGTGCTGCTCCATTCACCCTCCGGGGCCGGGAAGACTTCGCTTATCCAGGCCGCCGTCGTCCCGCGCCTGCAGAATATGAAATTCCATGTAATGCCGACGGTGCGCGTGAATCTGGACCCGTCCGCAGCCGCCCAACATGGGCTGGAATGCAATCGCTACGTCTTCAGCGCCCTGCTTTCGTTAGAAGAGGGTCTCCCGGATGAAAAGCGCCTGCCGTCCGAAAAGCTGGCCAGTTTGAGCCTGGCGGAATATCTCGACCTGCGATCGGAAGAAAAGACCGACGACCGGATCGAAGTGTACATCTTCGACCAGTTTGAAGAGATCCTGACCCAGGACCCCACCGACCAGGAGGCTAAAACAGAATTCTTCCGGCAGGCGGGGAAAGCGCTGGAAGCGCCTAACCGCTGGGCTTTATTTGCAATGCGGGATGACTTTGTGGCTGCCCTGGATCCTTACCTGGTCTGGATCCCCAACCGCCTCAGCGCCAATTTTCGCCTGGATTTATTGGGCATCCAGGCTGCCATGGAAGCCATCCAGGGGCCAGCCGCGGCGGCCGGCGTAGCGTTTGAAGATGCTGCGGCTGAAAAACTGGTGGATGATCTGCGCCGGGTGCGAGTGCAGCAGCCGGATGGCAGCACGGCCCCCCAATTGGGGCCTTATGTCGAACCGGTTCAGCTCCAGGTGGTTTGTTATCGCCTGTGGTCCGAACCGCGCCCCGATCCGGCTAAGATCACGCCGGACGATCTGGTGGCGTTCGGCGAAGTTGACCAGTCTCTGGTCGACAGTTCCCTGGCGGAATATTATGCCCAGCGCGTCTCGGCTGCTGCGGCCGAAACCGGGATTACAGAGCGTTCCATCCGGGAGTGGATCGACCGCCAGCTCATCAGCGAGCAGGGCGTGCGCGGCACGGTATTAATGGGAGCGGAGCGCAGCGGCGACCTGCCGAACCAGGCCATCTGGTTCCTGGTGAATGCCTACCTGGTGCGGGCCGATAAGCGCGGCGGGGCCACCTGGTTCGAACTGTCCCACGATCGTTTGATTGGACCGGTGCGGGAAAATAACCATCGCTGGTTTGACCAGCACCTCAACGCCCTGCAGCAGCGCTCCGGTCTGTGGAAGCAGCAAGGCAAACCGGATAGTTTGCTGTTGCGGGATGCTGAACTCAGCCAGGCGGAGGCCTGGAAGAAAGACCACTCAGACGAATTGAATTCGGTTGACCAGGAGTTTTTTGAGGCCTGCCTGATGGCCCGCCAGCGCGATGAAGAAGAACGCGAGCGCCAGGCGCAGGCTATCAAGCTTCAGGAACAGCAAAAAGTCGCCAAGGTGCTCAGACGCCTGCTGACCTTCGCGGTGGTGGCAGCGATCGTGGCCGGCCTCTTCGGGATTGCCGCTTTCGTGGCCGGATTACGAGCGAGGGCAGAAAGCCAGGCGAACAGCACTTTGGCAGCCCAACGCGACGAGAACGCCCGCACGGCCGAAGCCGCCAGCACCCTGGCGGTCGGCAATGCCGCTACCGCCCAGGCCAACGCATCTGTGGCCCAGATCGCCGAAGCCACTGCGAGCAGCGACCGGGCTACCGCGATCGCAGCCGGCGCCACAGCCCAGGTGGCGGAAGCCACGGCCGTATTTAACGCCGAGATGGCCATCCAAAAGGAAGGTGAAGCCCGGGTCAACGCCCAGCAGGCCTTGCAGCAGGCCGGCCTGGCGGATTCGCGCCGCCTGGCTTCCCTGGCGCAGGGTTTTATCGATACCCAGGCGGATCTGACCTCCTTGTTGGGGATCGAAGCGTTAAACATTACCCGGACATACGAAGCCAGGAACGTCTTGCTCACCCGCTTGCAGCGCAGTTTAGAGCTGAATATCGAAGAGTACTGGCGCTCGCCAACCGGCCTGTCCGACGTCAATGTGGTGGCTTTCAGCCCGGTGGGGACGCGCATGGCTTACGGCAGTTCGGACGGTTCGATCGTAATCGTGAATTACGAGACCCGGCAAATCGAGCGCGTTTTCCGGCGGAGTGATGTGATCCGCTTTGCCGGCAAGGTGGACACGGTTGCCTTCAGCCCGGACGGCAAAATGATGGCTTCCGGAGGAGCCGGATACTTATATCATCATCTGGAATGTCGAAACAGGGAGAACCGGCCACGAACCGCTCAAAAACGTTGCCCGTGTATTTTCGCTTTCGTATAATCCCAAGAATGGCAACCAGCTGGTCGCAGGCGTAGGGACTTCCCTGATTTATTGGGATTTGGCGACCGAAGCAAAAATCGACCATGGGAACGTTTGTTAATTTCGTCTACAACGTGGCCTGGTCGCCGGACGGCGCCTATATTGCCGCCGGCAGCGCCGACCGCTATGTCAAGATCTGGCGTTCGAATTTGCTGACCCGGCCTATCCAGGACTACCGTGACCATACAAACAAGGTCTGGAGCGTGGCCTGGTCGCCGGACAGCAAGACCCTGGCTTCGACCGGAGAAGACGGAAAGATTATCTTTTGGGATGTAAACGGGGGCAATAAAATTGGCGAGATCAAAAGTGCTTTTCACGGCTACGCCGGTTACAACCTCGCCTTCAGCAGCGATGGGAAGATATTGGCTTCCGGCGGGGCGGATGGGATACTCGCATTTTGGAACCCAGTGACCTATTCGCTGCTGGCCGAACATAAACACCATAAGGATGCAGTCGTCTACGTGGCCTTCAGCCCGCTGGCCGGTGACCTGATGGTCGCCTCTGCCAGCATCGATAACACCATGATGCTGCACCGTCTGACTGCGGCGCAATCGCTGAATGAAACCATCCCGGCTTCCTCCCGCGGCCAGATCCTCAGCCTGGCCAACCTGGGAGAAGGTAAGCTGTTATCAGCCGAGAAAAACGGCAGCCAGGTTCGAATCTGGGATATCGGCCAGGCTGCCAACCAGCCCCAGGCCAGCCTGACGGACGGCAAAGCTGCCAGCGCGGCTTTCAATCCGGATGGCAGTTTGTTGGCGCTGGGGGACAGTGATGGCCTCATCCAGGTATTCGATTGGGTCAATGGTGATCAGATCGCCAGTTTCACGGAGGGCAGCCAGGCAATCCTGGCCCTGGCCTTCAGTCCCGATGGACAGAGAACTGATTTCCGCCCAGTGCGAAGAAACCCTCTCCACGGAAGACAGTGAAAAATTGGGTCATACCCCCTGTATCCGTCACAAATTGGTCACCTGGGGCCTGGATTCGGGGCAAGTGATCAGCCAAACAGAACTAAATCCGGACAACGGTCCTCAGGACTATATCCATTCCCTGGCTATCGACAGCCAGGGTAAACTCCTGGCGATTGGCAGTGAAAACGGGTCCATCCTGCTGTGGGATTTGCCGGATGCGCAGCCGGATGGCGTCCCCCTCGATCAGCACTCGGCCAGCGTCACCAGCCTGGCTTTCAGCCCGGACGGGTCAACCCTGGCGTCGGGCAGCGCTGATCAAAGCCTGCTGCTCTGGGACGTCGCTTCGCATCAGAGCATCGCCGGGCCAATCTCGGGGGCGACCAGCACCCTGACGGCCCTGGCATACAGCCCGGAGGCTCGCCTGGTTTCAGGCGATGCCGCCGGCAAGCTGCTCAACTGGTATGCAGACGACAACGCCTGGGTCGAACGCAACTGCATGATGACCGGGCGCAACCTGACCCTGGTCGAATGGCGCCAGTATGTCAACCAGGACCCCGGCACCTACCAGAAAACCTGCGACCAGTTTCCACTTGAGACCGTCCAGGCCGCGGCAGGGCCAATCCGCAGCACGCCGACGCCCACCCCTTAGAACGTTCATGAATGCCGAAACTGGTGTGCGTGGGGCCAAAAGGTCTGCGCACACCATTTTCGCCCTGTTCCAGGCCAGGTCGTTACCGGATGGTCGATTTAAGCATCCCGATCAGGGAGTTCAACAATTTGGCCCGATAATCGATCGCGGTCACCACGTTCTGGTTGTGCAGATCGAGCAGGTCAGCATCCACTGCCAGGCCGCCGTCTTCCGATTCCCGCACAGGCAGCACCGCTTCGCTGTCGCCATCGATCCGGATAACGGTCCGGGCGACCGGTTTCGCCTTACTGAAATCCGTATCCCCCTGGTCGTCGATCTTGACATACTTGGTTTCCACCGTCATGGTGGCAATATTGTCGACATAAGCCGCAATTTTCTCCGCCGCGCTCCGAATAGAGTTTTCTAAATCATTCGCCATGTCCAATTTGCTCCTTAATTGATGAATATCTTGCCGATTCAGCCTGCACCTGGCGGATAAATTGCCAGGCAGCCGGCAGCGCCAAAATGGCGCCTGCCGGTGAGGCGACCAGGGCAGCCAGTTTGACCGCCCCGGAAGATACAACCCCAAAAGTCCGCAGCATCGCGGCCCGAGAGGCCAGCGTGAGCCTGAGCGTTCGCCGGTGCAGCGCCGCCAGTTCAGGCGTCGGGTAGATTTGCCAGGCGGTCTCCAGGTTACCCGTCCAGCCAACCGTGGACCGGACGACCTGGCTGCCGCTCACCTGGGTATTCACCCAGGCCAGGTGGCCCACTACCTGATCTAATTGCCCCATGAATTCCTGAAACGCTGAAGTTACTTTATTCCACTGCTCGGATCCGGCTTCACCCACGCCGAAGCTGGTCGATTCCCAATCTCCGCCTGGTCCCGCCTCGCCCAGAAGAGCCAGCGCCTGGGATTCCGGGCTGCCGGGCGGATAACTTTGCGCATCGAACGAAACCCCACCTGCTTGAGAACGGACCAGGTGCTCCAACCGCTCCTGGGCGGTCCCCAGGCTGGCCAGGCTGGCCTGCAAGCTGGCATCCGCCTGGTCGAACTGCTGGTTGGCCCGCTCTGGGTCGGCGGGCAGATCGCAAACGAACACCACCGCCTCCGGCTCGGAGGCGCTGCCCAGGTCAAAGGATGCCGGTCCACCGGAGAACGCTTGCGGCGCGCTCCACACGCCGAACAAATCCTGGTCAGGCGCACTGCCGCCTGACAAAACGAAAGTCGTCACTGGTTCAGAGCCCCTTGAGCGACTGCAGCAGTCCAGCCGCTGCGCTGGCCGCGGCTTTCATCATCTCGGTGCGGTTATTTTGGGCCTGCTCGACCATATCCAGGTGGATCGCCCATAACTCCTTATCGATATGCCCTGATCCCGAAGGTACGATCACCTGGGTATCGCCGTCGATCTTAATGCTGGTGAAAGCGCTCAGCCGGGCGCCAACCGGGATATCAGCGGTTAATTGCCCGGGCATGTCGTCGATAACATAGGTCGAAACCTGCAGGGTCGAGGCGTCGTCAATCACTTTCGCCAGGGTCCGGCCCAGGTTGTCGGCAAACTGGTTGACCGCGTTGGTCAGGCGCGTCCGGGCGTCTGACAGGGAATCCATGATGCCAAAGTCATCCGGGGCGCCATCCGTGTCGGTTAACTTTATTTCGGCGACAGTCGGCTGGGCTTCCGAGACGGTTGCACTGGCAGGAGTGGTCGCAGCCTCAGTGGTTGCGGCTGCAGCTGTTGCAGGCGAGGTCTTCACGGTGGAGATCGAGATCGTCTCGCGGCGTGAGCTGGCCTGTTCCGGGCTGGCGGCGACCGGCAGGCGCACACCCGGATCCCCAATCAGAGTGTAACCGCGGGCGTCGTTGTTGGCTGTCCACATGCCGGCCAGTTCATACGGATCAAATTGCTTATTAAACTCGATTTCTTCGAGTTCGTCGGTCAGCACGGTAGACAGTTCCGCGTAACGCTGGTTGAAATACTCCAGCGCCGAGCCAACCGGGTGCCCATCGAACAGGCGCTGCATGGTATCTTCGAACACCGCGGTTTGCGCCCCTGCTTTCGGCCACGAGAAAGAATAGGTCCAGGCCCGCTCGATATGGCCGATGACAGCCAGCGCTCCGCCGCGCGGGTGGCTGAGCATCCTGGTCGGCAATTGGGCCAGGAATGGGTAAGGTGCGATGGCCGTGCGTTCCTTGAAGGCCTGCTTGGAGAACTCGTCGTTCAGGGGGGTGCCGGCGCCGTAACAGGCGAAAAAGAAAGCGATCAACCCCAGCAGGCGGGCATCCGGATTTAAATCTTCCCCGGCAAAATAGAAATCCTGCGGGATTTCCCCGCTCCATTGTTCGGCTCCGGGCCAATCCTGGCACAGCAGGGCGCCCTGATGGCGGATCTGGCGGGGGCTGTCCTTCGCAAAGCTCATGCCATGACTGCCGGTGAAGAGCAGCGCCGGGGTCTGGTCGCCGCCCAGCAGACGCTGAAGCTGGTCCTTGGTGGCCTGCTCGCGCAGGTAGGCGTTCAACTGCCAGTCGGATAATTTGGGCTTGAATTTATCATAGACCGCTTCGATCAAATATTTCGAACTTAACCGGGTGGCTTTATCGCCCGGATTGGCGACCCCAAAAAAGGATGCCTGGCGCGGCAGATTCAGGCTGCCGGTCTCCGCCGCGACCACACTGCTGGCATAGTTGGCGTACTCTTGCGGACTGTCAAAATGGATCCGCCCAACCGCGTATTGCACATCCAGCTGTGATTGAAATTGGGTCGGGATCTCGCTCGGGCTGCCGACGATCATCAAATAATAGGGTACTTTTTCCGGATCGGCCGCCCCCGGTCCGGCTCCATGGCGGGCCAGCCATTGAGATTTCGATTCGCCCGGACGGTAACCCTCGCCGCCTTCATAAACCTTGAAATATTGGCCGGCCTGCTGGCTGCGCAGGTTGAGCAGGTCAGTCAGGGCTTCCTTCACGGACAGATCCGTCTCCGCCGGGAAGATCACCCCCCAGCCGGTTTGATCCAGCTGCTTGGGGTCGATCCCCTCCCGGACCCCCATCGATTTCTTGGTGGTTTCTTCATAGCGATAGCGCAGTTCTGCCAGGTTCTCCGGCTTGCCCTCCTGGCGGATGAAACCGGAAAGTTCGTCCCCGGTCATCGGCGGCAGCGCGTATCTACCGGTATCGCCGTCGATCCCATTGAAATAAAGCAGCTCGTTCGCTTCGACCAGTTCCTGGTCTTCTTTTTCGGTTGTCATTTGGCCTCCCGATTGATCTGATCGTGTTTCCAGGCAAATTTCCAGATGCAAAAAATGCCTGGCCGGATTGTTTCCCCACCTGGAGAAGACTCCCAGGGTTTTGCGCCAGCAATTGGACGCTTCACCCATCCCTTTCGTCCAGATTGAATTGAACGCTGCCTGGGGTGCATTCGAATTGTGTCGAAATGGTGTTCTGTTTGGCCGGCGTACGCCGGCCAAACACCACAATTCATTTTCTGGAAAATTCGTATACTCCCGCTGCCTGAACCAGTTGCCCGGTCTATTCGAATGAGGGTAATGTCGGAATAGATACCTGAATTATATCTAATTTTGACAGTTTAGGGTTAAATTAGCACAATTTATTGCTTGTGAACGCTGAACTCTGACATCTCCCAGGGAAAATGTTGTCGGAAAATGGGCATGCAGGCCAGCGGTACCACAGCACTTACCCGTGGTATCCGATCGTTCACCTTCCTCCTTCAAATTTCTCTCGGTGCTTCGCACCTGGGACGAAGAAGATAAAGCCAAAATGCAGGGCTCGCAGGGGCAAATTGCCCCTGCGAGCCCTGCATTTTGGCTCTACTCCGCACCCTGGGGGGCGGGTCGGGGTGGAGGCAGCCAACCACGGTTCAATGCGGACGTACCAGGCCAGCTCAGGCCGGCCTGCATGCCCATTTTCCGAATATCTTTTCCCGAGGTTTATGTCCAGGGATGAAATATTTAGTTTAGGGTTTGTGATCGATTTACAGGTAAAATCAAGAGACCGTTGGTATTTATCGGCTCCAGATGATTAAGGAACGAGTGGTATGTTCATCAAAAAATCTCGCATATTCATCTTATTGGGTTTCCTGGTGTTCGTCATTGGCTGCAGCCTGGCCGGTGTGGGCGGGTTCGGCGTGCAACAATCTCCAAACCCATTAGCCCCTTCGGCGGCGATCCCCTCCGCCCCAACCGGGGAACAACCCCCATCCGGACTCCCGGCGAACGCGACTCCGGCGGTTCCTACACCTTCTCAAACGCCAACACCCTCCCCGGCGCCAAGCAGCACCGCATCCCCAACCCCGACCGAGACCGAAGTCAGCTTTGAGGTTGGCAGGGAAATCACGATCGATTATTTACGCTCGCTGGAGATTACCGGAAGTGAGATTACTTTCGAACAGCAGCTTGCGAACGGTGCCAATTATTACCAGTACATAGCCAGCTATCTGTCAGAAGGCAACCGGATCTATGGTTTGCTGACCATCCCGTTCGGCGAGCCCCCGCAGGGGGGCTTCAAGGCCATCGTTTTCAATCACGGCTATATCCCGCCGACTATTTACCGGACCACCGAACGCTATGTGGCTTATGTCAATTACCTGGCAAGGAGCGGTTTTGTGGTTTTCAAGATCGATTATCGCGGCCATGGCCAATCCCAGGGCGAGCCTTCGGGTTCCTATTTTTCACCCGGCTATACCATCGATTTCGATCGCAGCCCTTAAGAGCCTGCAGAAACTGGAGGTGGTCGACCCCCAGGGCATCGGGATGTGGGGACACAGCATGGCCGGCAACCTGGTCTTGCGCGCCATGGAAATTGAACCGGATATCAAAGCCGGCGTGATCTGGGCGGGGGCAGTTTACAGCTACGACGATTTCGCCAGGTACGGCATCACCGATACCTCCTACCGGCCGCCCCCCACCCCGGAAGACCAGGCTGAAGGATCCAATCGCCAGAGCAGGGGGCAAGAGATCTTCGCAACCTACGGCCGCCCGGATACCAGCGTGGATTTTTGGAAAGCCGTGTCGTTAACCGAGAACATCCAATACCTGCACAGCCCCATCCAGATCCACCATGCGCAGGACGATCCCGTGGTAAATATCGGCTACTCGATCGATCTGGCCGCGGTGCTGCAGGAAAATGGCAAAGCCTATGAATTTTACAGCTATGAAGGCGGGGGCCATAACCTGGTTTCCCCGTATTTCGACCAGGCCATGCTGCGAACGGTGGATTTTTTCAAAAAGAACCTGTGAATAAATGGAAACCAGCCTGGATATAGCCTGAGGATCTCCAGGATACTCTGTGGGAGAGGTCCACCACAGATGAATTCCCAAAGTACCTGACCTGAGCTCAGTGCCGGTTATCCTCTGGCGGATGGGACTGCATCAACGGTTCATTCGATCTCCAGGCATACCGCAGGGTGGTGCCAAGGATGTACCAGGCTGCCAGGATGGTTCCCCGGATCGTCCCGCTGACTTTCGAACGACCGGCCCGGCGGTTCCGGTAGCTCACCGGCACTTCCACGATCCTGGCGTTAACCCGGGCGGCTTTAACGATCATCTCGACCGGCCAGCCGAAGGTCATCTCTCTCATTTGAAATCGTTGCAGCATCAATCGCCGGATCGCCCGGTACGGGCCCAGGTCGCTCAAGGGCAAGCCGTAGAACGCCCCAATCAAGCGGGCTGTCAGCCAGTTTCCAAAACGCTGTTGAAAAGGCATCGCTCCCGGTTCTATTTTCTCCGGATGGCGGGCTCCCAGGACGAGATCGGCCTCACCGGCCAGGATCGGGGCCAGGATGTCAGGCAGCTCTGCGGGCAGGAAACTATAATCGGCGTCCATAAAGACCAGGATATCCGTTTCCCCGGCTGCCTTCACGCCCGCGGCGCAGGCGTAACCATAGCCGCGGCGCGGCTCCTGGACTACCCTGGCGCCGGCAGTCTCCGCTTCCCGGGCGGTTGCATCGCTGGACCCGTTATCGACCACGATGACCTCGACGCCCTGGTCCGCGATGAGCTCCTGGACCAGTGGGCGAATATTTCCGGCTTCATTCAAAGCCGGGATGATGACAACAATCCGGTTCATGCGCCCACTTCTGAATTTCTCTCCTGGACCCGTCGGGTCTCCAGGCTGGCGGGAGCGGTCAGGCACCGCTTCAAAGCGGGCTGCCCCAATATGCTGCGGGTATGACGCGCCAGTCCCTCCGGAGCGCGCCTTAATTCATCCCCCAGGCGCTCCAAAGAGGCGTGGTTATCCACATCGTACCAGGTTGGCAGGATCCCCACCTGCAGGCCTTCCCGGGCAGCCGCCGCCAGGGTATCGGCTGTGACCTGCGGGGTGCTCATACGAACCTCTCGCAATAGTTTTGGATGCGGTTCATTCAGGCCGATCAGGTAATAACCGCCATCGTCACAGGGCCCGATCACCACATCCGATCCGCTTGCGAGCTGTGAAAAAGCCGCAGTCAGGCAGCCAGCCGGCAAAGTGGGGCTGTCGCTGTCCATGATCACGGCGCTGCGGCAGCCCGTGCTGAGAAAGTGCGTTAAGGCGTTATCCAGGCGCTCGCCCAGGTTATGGCCGGATTGCAGCAGCAGGTCGAAATCCGGCGCTAAACCGGCAAAATAATTCCTGCCTTCATCCGGATAATAGGCGATCACGGGTCGAACGCCGGGCACCTGGCGGACAAGCTCGAGCGTATCCAGAAGAAAGCCCTCGTACAGGCTGCACGCCTGTTGGGGAGATAAAGGCGGGGAGAGCCTGGTCTTGGTCAGTCCCGGCGCGGGCTGCTTGGCGACGACGATTAGCGCGGCGCGCTTATCTTGATCAGGTTTGAACGGTTTCATGATTTGCCCTCCAGATATTGAACAGTCCATACAGCCAGGGGACTCCCATGACCCCCAACGTCAACCAGATTTCGAGCCAGGGTTGCTGCAATTCAGGATAGGGCCAGAATAAAACTGGGCCAATCCCCAGCGGTTTGCTCAACGTGAAAAAGCCGAATAGCACCGCCATGCGCCGGATTGGTCCCGATTTCAGGAAAGGGGCCAATCCGATTGGCCACAGGCTGTACCAGTTTTGAAACCACAGGCAGCTGACCATCAGGTACACCAGCAGGATCAGCGCAAAAGCCCGGACTGTTTCCTGAAAAACAGGATTTTTCCAGACGCTCCAGGTCTGCCAGACGACAAACAACAGGATGGCCGCCAAAGCGGCATGGCTGACCAGGGCGGCGGCCGCCGGCTTGTTCCACCCCTGAGTTACCAGCAGGTTCAATGCAACCGATGGCAGGGAGGCTGTATACAGGTTTTCCCGGCTCTGGATATTGAATACTTTTAAACCTTCCCAAAAGGGGGCATAGGCGATCGCGACCAGCGCGATTGCCAGCCCAACCGACCGGACCAGGTAGGCAGCCCGCCGCCGCAGGCCGGATTGCACCTGCACGCCCAGGGCCAAAACCGGAAGGATCAGCAGCGCCGGGATGAACTTAAAAAGCACGCCCACCACCAGCGCCAGGATCGCCAGGGTATAACGCCGTTTCACGATCGCCAGCAGGGAAATCAGCATCCAGAAGACCATGGCGATATCATTGTGACCGTGTCCCCAGGTCTCCACCAGGACGATCGGGTTCCAGGCCAGCAAGAACACGCCCGCCAGGGCCTTGTGCGGCGCGATCTGACGCAAAATGATGGCGACCACCCCCACACAGCCCAACATAAAGACACCGGGCAGGGCTTTGAAAGCCAGGATATTTGCAACGATCCCGTCGCCAGCCAGCCGGGCAACCAGGCCGGCGGCCAGCTCCCAGCCCGGTCCGTAGGCAGAAGGCCAGCCTCGCCAAACGATATACGGATAAAAAGGATCGCTCGAATACCTGGCAGTGGCGCCGATGAATGGATTGCCGCCATAGACGCCCAGGATGCGTCCCCGCAGCACATTTTCGAACAGATCTGTGGCGTCAAATGGGTACATCATTAACAATATCAGCCCAAATACCAGCGTCCCGCCGATCACAATGATCCAACCAGCTTTCTCCTGCATCCGACCGGCAAGCCGCCAGCCCGACCAGTAAAGCATGCCAAGCGCCAGAAACGCCAGGATCACCTGCCTGAGCCCGGCCTCGCCTCCTTGCGGCAGGGTATACAGATTGAGGATTGGTTTCTGATAGAGCTCAAACAGATTGGCGATCCGGACGAAACCCAATCCGTAAATCACAGCACTGATAGTCGCCAGCCCAAACAGGAAAAACGCCATCCGGTTGGCGCCCAGCCGGCGCTTAAGCGAGCTGGCGAGCTGGGAATACGAGCCGGGATGATCTTTGGTGATGCTGGCCATTTATTTCACCCTGGATGCGCCGGCTAAACTGCGCCAGGCCAGAACGCCTATACGCAAAATGCCCTTCTGATTCAACCAGCGGGCCAGCGCCAGGCCCAAATAAGCATAGACCGGCAGGTATTCGACCCAGCCTGCCCAGGCTACCGGCTTCCAATCGATAAAAAATGTGTAGGATAAAACCACCAGGCCACTGAAGAGCCACCAGCCCGTCCAGCTGCCGGTGAGCAGTTTGATGGGACTATTCCATGTCCGCCTACTTTCCAGCGCCAGGCCAATCGCAGCCAACGGCACCAACCACAACAGATACCAGGGAAACAGGTTGCGCGTCAGCAAAGTAAAAGCCCCAATCGGCCAGATGCAGCGCCGGATGACGTCTTCCTTCAACTGGGGCGGGACCAGGAACATCACCAGGTAGATCACCAGCAGCACGCCCGCCAGCAGGAACAACAGGGCCTGATCCGGCTGGCCGCCGGCCTGCCTGACCCACTCACTGAGAAAATAGGCCAGCCCCGGATTGAACTGCTCCTGAACGTACTTGGGTAAGTATCCGATCACCCGGGCGCCAGCGGACAGATAGGGCAGATACAGCAGCCCAAAACCGGCCAAAAACGCCGCGATCGTGGAGAAAGCCGGGCGGAGCCTGCCTTGCGAATCTCGCAGCCGCCACAAAACCGGCAGCAGCACAAGCGGATACAGCTTGACGCCCGTGGCCAGTCCTAATAACAGGCCGGTCAGCCAATCCTTACCCCGGGCCCGGGCCAGCCAGGCGCCGGCGATGAGCGGCAAAACGATCCCGTCCACGTGGGCAGAATGGGCCGTCTCGAAAATGACCAGGGGGCTCCACAGATAGATCAGGACTGCCAGCTCGGACAGGCCGAACTCTCGCAGCAAAATGACCAGCAGCACGCCTGCCAGCAAATCACCCCCTGCCATCACGATTTGAAACCAGCTGACATTATCCGGCACAATCCGCCAGATGGCAGCGTAAGCCAGTTCGGCCCCGGCCGGGTAGACTGTGACCGCGCTCCTGCGATTAATCAACGGCCAGATCTGGCGATCGCGTAAACCGACCAGCTCGGGCGCATCCGGTGCATACAGGTATGGGTTGATCTGGCTGGCCTGCACCCTCCCATCCCAGACGTAGCGGTACATGTCATCCGAGAGCCTGGGCTGCGAAAAAACCAGGATAGCCCGAAAAGCGATCGCAAAGCCAAAGATTAAGAATATCTGGCCTCTGGTTGCGGCCTGCCGGCTGCGCAGCACGAACCAGACAGCCAGCCCGTATACCCCAAAAGCCCCCCAAAACGCCAGTTCAAATCCGATCGTGTGCTGGCGTAAGTTTTTCAACTGGAGGGCATAAAGGTACGGAATCAGCAGCCAGAAGCCGAGGCTGGCGAGCCGTTTTGTCATGGCAGGCGACCTGTCAGATCCACCGGTCATGGTTTGATCCATGAGCCATTAAGTCAACCAGAGCAGAAAACGGGCAAAACCGGTGCCGCTGCTGGCGGCTGCCTGCAGCCGCGGTCGCAGCCAGGCATCCAGGCCATAAAATCTCCCCGGCGGCACGCAGAAAAAGATCAAGTGCAGCGTGATCAGCATGCCGTAGGTCCAGTACCATTCAAAAGGTATGGCGGTCAGGCCGATATACAGGTTTACAGCCTGGAGGAAGCCGAGCAGCGCCCCAAACCGGCTGAGCAATCCGAATACCAATGAGCCTGCGATGACCACTTCCAATAACCACACACCCCAACCCAACCAGGAAATATTCGGAATGACGATGTTTTTAAGGAAGGCCGCCTGGGCCGGGACTTTCGAATAAACCGCCATCAGGCCGGTCCAGTCGCATAAGCCGGAAGTGCGGGCGCTCAAACTGGTGCTGACCGCAAAGTCAGCCGGGCAGCCAAAATCTGGCGGCATTTTCCAGCCAAGCTGGGTAATCCACAGGTATCCGATGATCAGCCGGGCCAAAACCATGCCGATCCGGCCAAGCCCATCCAGGCTGATGCCTTGCGTTTGCGAAACAGAGTCACTGGTCATTTGGTTGCCTCCTCAGACGATCTGCTACCAGCACTGCAATAACCGTCATACTGTCACGAATTTCACTGTCCAATACCATCTGGAGCACTTCCGCAAAGGGAAAACAGGCGATTTCCAGGAATTCGGTCTCGTCAGCCGGCTCCACCGCCGGGACCAATTGATGACCGATAAACAGGTGGGCCACCTCGTGGACGATCATTTTGCTGGTGAAATAGGTATGGATATGCTCCAGGTGAGCCGGATCGTAACCGGCTTCCTCCCGCAATTCACGGCGAACCGCTTGCTGGAGGGTTTCGCCGGATTTCACGCCGCCGGTGGGCATCTCCCAGCGATGATTTTCACCGAATACATACCGATATTGGCGGACCATCAAGACATGCTCATCATCCACAAAGGGGAGTACGCCCACAGCTTCGGGACATTGGACCACGCCGTATATCGTGGATTTACCATTCGGGAGTTCGGCAAGATCCTCCCGGACCGTCGTCCAGTTATTCTGATAGACGACCCGCGATGAAAGGGTTTTCCAGGGTTCAGGAGCCATATGCGCTCCAGACGATTATACTGGTCTCAGTTCTTCGAACGCCCACGGCGTTCCCAATTCCATTGGTCACTCAATCTCCCAGGGATTGGATGTCGGGACTTTCGACCAGCAGAACCAGGTCGTACCGCCCGGTCACCGCATGGACCTGCTTGATGACTGAGTTATCCAGTTCCAGATGGGGTAGTTCTTCCACCAATTCCTGGACCCGGCTCGGTTCCGCTTCAACGTATACAAATGCTCGTATCATTCCTATCCTCCAATTTGGTTCTTCAATGGGGATCATCAGGCCTCCAACGGAAGCCGGTTTTCACCCTCAGGTAAAGGTCATCAACGCGGCCTGCCCGGTGCGGGCAATCGCCTCCAATTGCGCCCGGACGCTTTCAACCGCCGCTTCTAAAGGGAAAATGGACCGGCTGACCTGCATATCGGCATCGGTCGACAATGGATGCCAGAAGATCCCATCGACGTTGACGGTGATCTCCGGCACAAGATTGCCCATATCCAGCTCCAGGCCCTCGCGGGAATAGCCACGTTTTGCCAGCGGGCGGACAAAGTGATCTTCGTCCGGAATTCCCAGGCTGCGGTGGAAAGCGCAGATTTGATCCAGGTGAGAGGAGTTGACCGGCGTTTCGGTGGTGCCAATCCGGACCCGGAAGCCGCGCTCCTGCAGCAGGCAGATCCCTTCGACGGCTTTCGCCCACGAACCTTTTCCCCGGTAAGCGTCGTGCTCTTCGGCCCGGCCTCCGTCCAGGCTGACCTGGACGATCAGGTTCTCCTCAGGCGCTTCCTGAGCAGCGACGACCAGTTTTTCCAATCGCGAGCCGCGCAAAAGCATGGCGTTGGTGAGGACAGTCGTCTTTACCCGCCGGGCGGAATAGACCAGCATTTCGTAAATATCCTTAAGGATAAACGGCTCGCCGCCGGTGAAAAAGACCTCGCTGAAACCGAGCTGGACGGCCTCATCCACCAACCGCTTAACGTTAGCCATCCCCAGGGCGCGCCGTGGTACGTTTGGGCCGGATTTCGCCACGCAGTAGGAGCATTTCAGGTTGCAGTCATAATTGGTATACAGCCACAGCTTCCACTCCAGGGCAGGCAAGCTATGATCAGGTCCACAGCCCGAATTTTCATGCAGCAAATGACCCGCGTTCATGCCAATCCCCCCTGGTGATTGGATGCCAGGGCGCCCTCCAGTGGATCGCTCACCTCGATGCTTGCCAGCGGGCGGTCATCCGGCAGGCGCAGCCTGAGCTTCGTACCTGCCAGATCATCGATGGAATGACGCTCCCAATACAGGGTGTGTTCAATGACCTGGCGGATTGTCCAGTCATCATCGGGGGCCTGGACATCTAATTCCTTGTCGTCCAGACCGATCAGCGCTGCGATCAGGTTTGCCCGGGCGCGCAGGGTCGCGGCCATCAGCCGGTCCACCTGGCCGGTTTGCATCCTGCGCTGGCCATATCGCAGGCTGTAAATTTGCCCGGCATGCATCTGCTCGTGATCGATATTGTGGGTCAAAAGATCGCGCAGGCTGCCGCCCATTGCGCAGGGGTGTTCCGAGAGATCGTCCAGTTCCGCGTCGCTCAGGTGCGCCAGCACACCCAGGGTCTCGGCTAACGAATCAAACAACATCGCAACCAGCCGGTTCACTTGTTTACCCATCTGGTTTTCCTCCTTAAATTTCGGTTCATTAGGAATTCCTGTGCTAACCAAACAAGGGCATCCCACAGACAGCCTTACCAATAAAATCGTAAAGCACGTCGGTCGTTGGCGCCATCACAGTTGCAGCCCGGGCGTCCCGGAAATGCCGTTCAATCCCGACTTCCTTGCGAAAGGCGGATCCGCCGCATACCCGCATCGCCAGGTCGGTCACCTCGGTTGAATACTCCCCTGCAGCGGCTTTCACCTCCAGCACGCGCAGCATGGTATCCGGCCGGTTGGCTTCAATGGCGTTAAGGGCATCCGAAATGAGCGCCCGGCACAGATCGGTTTTAATCCGCATGCGCGCCAGGTAGGCGCGGATGGTAGGCAGATCGCTTAAGGATTGGTCCAGGTGCTGGAATCTGGCGGCGGATACGTGCCGGGCCGCTTTCTTGGTGGCTGCTTCCATTGTGCCCACAGAGAAGGCGGCATTCATCAGTTGAAAATAGGGTAGCACGATGGCCATCATGATGTCAAACCCACTGCCGTCCTGTCCCAGGATAAAAGCCCTGTCAATGGTGACATCCTGGGCGTTGATCGGGCTGGAGGCGTTGCCGCGCAATCCGAGACCATTAAATCGGAATGGGATCGAGAGGCCTGCCGCGGTCGCCGGGACATACCATAAGGTGCTCGGACCCTCCACCTGCATCGGGCGGCTGGACCAGACATAACTATCAGCTTCTCCCGCCGAAGTCACCCAACCCTTGCGGGCTTCCAGATGGACGCTGCCATTCTGAGCCATTGCCGTGCTCACCGGGGCCCAGAAATGAGAGCGTGAGCCGCTTTCCGAAAATGCCAGGGTCGTGAGGTGCTGACCGGCTGCGATCGCTTCCCGCACCGGTCGAGGGCCATGCGCTTCGATGACTGCAGTACCGGCATAGTGCATGCTGAGCACCATCGCGGTCGAGCCGCATTCCTGGGCTACCCGCTCGATCACCTGAACGGCTTCCCGCAGGCCCTGCCCCATCCCGCCCACCTCCCGGGCGCTGATCAAGCCTAACAGACCGCTTTGTCCGAAAGCCTCCATCGCCTGGCGAGGGAACGCGCCGGTTTCATCAATTTCGGACGCCGATTCGTGAACCACATCGCTCAGGATTGGCTCAAGTCTCTCCAGATAGGTTCGTTCTTGTTTAACAGGCGACATGTTTTCCTCCTCAAGGGTTTCGTGGAATTTGGCTCAGTTTATTCGACCGGAGGGTGTGTCCTGGGCACCCCGTCTTCGCCCCTGCGCTTCAGATACTCCAATAGACGCCGCAACTCGAACAGGCCGGATTGGGTTGGTCGCTCAATAACCGATTGCGAAAATTTTTATACGGAAGGTCGTTCCAGATCTCGTCAAAAGGACGTTCGAAGATATTTCCCAACAATAAACTCTCGTAGTCGCTGGTGGCGAAGGGCGAGATACAGCATGGCAGGCAATTGCCATTGGCGGTGACATAGGCCGTCGTCCAGGGACGCAGGCAGGCCTGCCAGGGTAAGAAATCTGCCGGGCGGGCGGCGGCCAGGCTGTTGACCGGATCGCGCCCACCGGAAGCGCGAAAATCGATCCCCAGCTGTTTGCTTAGCTCCGTGCAATCTGCAATGATCCGGTCTTCTTCGGTTTGATCCTGGCCAAAGATCGCCAGATCGTCGCGAGCCATGCCGAACTGTTCTCCCGGCTCACGGGCGAAATACACCAGGCGCTGCACGTAAACCTCCGGCACACCCAATCGAGCCGCCAAACGGATCAGGTCCGGCAGCTCCGCCAGGTTCTCACGGGTAGCCACGCACCAGATGGAAATCTTGGGGGTCAGTGAACCGAGACCGGCTTTCGTTTTTACCAGACCTTCCAATCCCTTAATCAACCTGGGCAGCAAGTCAGCGCCGCGGATGCTGGCATAAGTTTCCGCCGTGGCGCCATCGATCGAGCAGCGATATTGATCCAACCCGCTCCGGACCAGGGTCTCCTGCCAGGCTGGGGTTAGCAGCGTCCCATTCGAATTGATGATCACTTCCACCTGTCGCCGTTTTAAATAGGAAATGATCCTGGGGAGCGAACGATTTATCAACGGCTCGCCAATGCCGTGCAGCAGCGCCCGTTCCATCTGCGGGAACTGCTCGGCAATAGCGACAAATTCATCGTATGACAGTGAATGGATTGGTTCTCGTTCGAAAAAGGTGCGCGGGCAGGTTTTACACAGCAGATTGCAGCGATTCGTGACCTCGATAAAAACCACCCGGGGGCCGATTTCGGCAACGGCGCCTCGGGTGCTGCCGTCAGGCAGCCGGTAGGCGTCGGGCAGAAAGGTTTGTTCGGGCAGCACCCGGGCTGTGTCGCGCCTTTGGATTATGGGTAATAAGTTCCCCGACTCGACCACAACATGCCTCCCTGGTAATAAAGCGCCAATTCAGAAGGTCCCTGTGAAACTCTGCGGGAGGGCCCCAGCTTGGGGAGGTGAGCGTGCAAAAGCACGCTCACCCCCCAAGCTGGGGTATCACCTCAGGAATTCCCAATGAACCAATTCAGATTGCAAATAACCGAAATATGGTCTTCATTATAGGGCGGACTTATTACACAAATCTTACATTAAGCTTAATATTTCAGCAAACTCAGGAAGTTCTTCACGCAGGAAGGCCTTGACCCGGCATTAACGGCGAAACAGGTACGTGCGGAGATGAGCATCCCCACACGTACCTGTTTCGCCTATAGTTCTCGATCTATTGAGGAAAGACCATGTATTCCCACCTGAAATGGGAAGATAGATTTCGATGCCCGGTCCGTAGGCTCATATTCTGGGCTCTGTGGAATAGTTCCAGATTTGAGGGTGTGGGTCTTCACCAAAACAATCCCATCTCTGCGTAATTCTACGTAGATACATTGCCTGATACGCTCACTAAAAAAGAAAATAATCAATATTCTGCTCGATGACAGGGGGCTCCATTTGCATTAATATGACATCACTAGCCAAAATTATCCGTAAATGGAGGTAGATTGATGTCGAACACACCTGTAATTTCAGAACGTAAGCCGGATATAGTACTATCTGAGGAGACAATCAATGATTTTCGGGCTGCCATGCGGGGCGAGGTACTTACCCCTGAATCTGACCAATATGATCAAGTCCGCCAGATCTGGAATGGAAAGTATCACGATAAGCATCCTGCCATCATCGCTCGCTGCACTGGCGTGGCCGATGTGATCACAGCCGTGAATTTTGCCAGTGAAAATAACTTGCTCGTTGCCGTGCGAGGCGGTGGCCACAACGTTGCCGGTACAGGTTCTTGCGATGGCGGCATTATGATCGATTTATCCTTGATGAGAGGCATCCATGTAGACCCAGAAAATAAGACCGCCCGCGTCCAGGGCGGCGCAACCTGGGGCGATGTCGATCGTGAAACCCAGGTTTTTGGTCTAGCAACAGCCGGAGGCGTGGTCTCAACCACCGGTGTGGCTGGCCTGACTCTGGGCGGCGGATTAGGCCATTTACGCCGTAAATATGGCCTGACCATCGATAACCTGCTATCGGTCGATCTCGTAACCGCGGATGGCCGGATTTTACGAGCCAGCGAAACTGAAAACCCCGAACTCTTTTGGGGCATCCGTGGAGGTGGAGGCAACTTTGGAATTGTGACTTCTTTTGAATTCCAGCTGCATCCGGTTGGCCCGATGGTCACCCTTTCTGCGCCCTGGTACCCGATCGAAGCGGCGGATGAACTGCTGCCGAAATGGCGTGACTTCATGAAGACAGCTCCGGAGGAATTTACCTGCAACGCCATGTTTTGGACAGTTCCCCCCGCCCCGGATTTCCCGGAAGCGCTCCATTTTAAACGCTTCGTGGGGTTTGCTGGTGTGCATTGCGGACCCGTGGAGGCAGGCGAGCGTATCAACCAGGCGCTGCTGGATAAACTTGGTGAGCCCATGCTTGATTTGAGCATGCCGGTTCCCTGGACGGCTGTCCAACAGGCTTTTGACCCGTTCTTCCCCAAGGGACAGCGCCTGTATTATTTCAAATCGCGCCTGCTGAAGGATCTCAATGATGAGACCCTGAAGGCAGTCTCAAAACGCGCTGCCCAACCACCCGCACCGTTTGTTTTAGTTGTGCTCTGGCCCTACAGCGGCGCGATGCAGCGCGTCGCAGCGGAAAAAACCGCCTTTGCCGGGCGAGAGGCTGCCTGTTTATTAAGCGTCGATTGTGTCTGGGATGACCCGGCCGATACCGAGAATGTGCTGGCTTATGCCCGGCGATTTCTGGCCGAAATGGAATCCTATTCAAACGGCGGACTGTATGTCAATTTTGCCGGTTTCGGAGAAGAAGGCGACCGGCTGGTGAAAGCTGCCTATGGATCGCATTATAACCGCCTGGTGGCGCTCAAGAATAAATACGATCCAACCAACCTGTTCCGCCTTAACCAAAATATCAAGCCAACCAGATAATCATATCGGATAATCCTTTTTAGGGATTGGAGTATCGCACCTGGTCAAATATTGCCGGTGAATATGACGACTTGTTTGCTCCCGTTTCTACCCAGGTGATAGGCAAAATCCTGGAAAACGTAGGTCAGGTTCAGGGCAAACGCCATCTGGATATCGCCTGTGGCACCGGTCACCTGGTGGCAGCAGCTTCCCAGCGTGGGGCGATCAGTGAGGGGGTTGATTTCGCACCCGAGATGGTGGCTGCTGCCCGGGTGAATTACCCGGCGGAAGGCTTAGCAGTTTGTCAGTATAATTTAGAGGGATGGTTGTAGGCGAAATTCGCCCACAACCATCTACAACTCTATCTTGCCAAAATCGTGGAAGATCTTGAGCGTCGTCTTTGTTTTGAACCGGAAGATAAAGTCCACAATCCACGGATTTGGGAGTCAAAGCAGCTGCGTAAAGGAGCCTTTTAATGAAATTTGGACTCAATACCTTTTCCACCGATTTTGGTATCCATCCAGCTGAATTAGGGCAAATCCTGGAAGCATTTGGGTTTGAAAGCCTCTTGTTTGCAGAGCACTCCCACATTCCAACCAGCCGGCAGAGCCAGTTTCCGTACGGAGGAAAGATTGACCAGAATTACTGGCGCAATTTCGATCCTTTCATTGCTCTAACGATGGTAGCTTCGGCAACCAAACAGCTCCGTATCGGCACTGGGATTTGCCTGGTTGTCGAACGCGATCCCATCACCCTTGCGAAAGAAGTCGCCACCTTGGATTACCTGTCAGGCGGGCGTTTTATTTTCGGAGTTGGTGGGGGTTGGAACCTGGAAGAAATGAAAAATCACGGCACAGATCCCCAACAGCGCTGGAAGGTGTTGCGCGAACGCATCGAAGCAATCAAGACGATCTGGACCCAGGATGAACCCGCCTACCATGGCGAATTTGTGCGCTTTGATCCAATCTGGCAGTGGCCAAAACCCATCCAGAAACCACATCCGCCCATCCTCATCGGCGGAGATGGACCGTACACCCTGAAACGGGTTGTCCGTTACGGTGATGGCTGGATGCCCGTCGCTGTCTATGATCCACATGATCTCAGTGTTTTCAAGCAGCGGGTTGCCACCCTCAACCAGCTGGCCGCTGACGCCGGACGCGATCCTATCCCTGTCACGATCATGGGCATGCCCCCTGACCTGGACGTTCTCAAACGTTATGAGGATGCCGGGGTTGATCGCATCCTGTTCTGGTTATTGTCTGGTGTAAAAGAAAAGATCCTCCCCACCCTGGAGAATTACGCTGACCTTATCCGCCATTTTGACTGATTATGAATGAAGAAAATCAATTTCTGGTAATGATTATTGTGGTTGTCGATGTCAACAGGATTGAATGCTATCGTCAGGGCTTCAATCAGAAAGAGAAAACGTGGTGCGTGATGGGCGGCTAATCCGCCCATCGCGTACCACGTACTTTCCTTTCAAGCTGTGTTGGTGGAAAGGCCATCGACTTTGTTAAAGCCGTGATGATATCGTCATTTGGCTGTCATTGCTGTTCGTTACAAGTGTGGGAGGTTGGATTGTTGTAAGCGGATGGGGGACAACCTCGTTAGGGCGACGCCCTTTGCCATACGTGCACATAATCGATATCAAAATAAGCGGGAAATACCGTGGTTTCATCAGCCGGCCCTGACCAGCTGTCTTTCCCACCCACTTGCAAATTCAAGATCAGATACAAAGGCTCAGCGGCGACATATTTGCTCTCAAAGCGATTCCGCTCCACGCCATCCACATACCAGATGATCACACCTGGCTGCCAATCTACCCCAAACGTATGCCAGTCTTCTGAGAAATCCCCATTTTCCCAGGCTGTGCCATAGTCCTGTAAGATACCTGATCCATCGATGTAATGATAGTGCAAGTGGACGCGTGTGGGTTCTTTGCTCAACACTTCCATGATATCAATTTCAGGTGGTTTTTGTTGAGGCGAGAGCATCCAAAAAGCCGGCCATAAACCTCGCCCGGCAGGCACCCGAACCCGAGCCTCAAAGTAACCATACTGAGCTGTGAAACGAGGCAAGGCGCGCCCTCCACCGGCACCGGTTGATATCATCCCGGTTGTATATGGGATCGTACGTCCGTGTTGATTTTGGGAAATGTTGTCTGCCCTGAGGCGGACAAAGCCATCGCTCACATGGACATTTGAGGCCGAGTACCAGAGATTAGGATGGGTGGTGGCGCAGCCATAAGACCAGCAGGTAGTCCATTTGGCCCCATCCAGGGCGGAACCATCAAATTCATCCGCAAAAACCAGCTGCCATTGGCCGGTCTGGCCGACAGGCGAAGGGGCGGGGTAGGGTAGGCGTATCGGTCGGAATAATTTTCGGAGTTTCGGTGGGTATTTCAGTAGGCATGTCGGTTGGCGTAACTATTGATGGTTCTATGAGTACCTCAGTGGACAGATCTGCAGGTTCAAGTGTAGACGCCGGAATGTTGCTGATCTCCGGTGGCCTGAGCGTTGCTGCGGGGTCTTGCGAAGACGAGGCGCAGGCTGTTAAGACGATGGCCAAGCATAGGATGAAAAAGCGGATCAAGTTGAATCCTCTCGCAACTGGTTAACAGCGTAGTGATTATGTTCGATGACATCGTGCTTCACCGGCATCCCAAACAATCTTATCATTATCTCATGGAACGATCGCAAGATTTTACGCTCTCCAGGAAAGGGAGCATTCAAATTGTGTAGATTTGTGGTGTTCGGTTTGGGCGCTTAAGCCGCCCAAACCGAACACCACATCCTTTCTTCTACAACATTTGCATGCACCCCCAGGAAACCCTGTTGGAAAATCCCACCCCAGACTTAACGAAACCTTATCTTTAGTGTGGAAAGCTTTCTTTTATAATGTACGCCGTGATGGGTTGGCAAATCCGCCGAAACTCTGAACACCAAATTGGTTTTAAAATGGTGATATGACGAGAAAACTACTTGAATCGCCTGGGAGCCGGAATAGCTTCAAAATCCGGGGAGGGTTAAGTCCATTGCCAAGGATATTAGGCCAGCTTACATTTTCCATTACACGGCTATGGGTTTCCCTGGCCGTTGCGCTCGTTTTTTATGGAAGCATCACGATGCTTCATGTGGCCGCTCAGCCCAGCCTGCAGGCCAACTCCGGTGGTCAGACAGACCCCACACCTCAATACGAGGCTGCCATGAATTCGTTTATGTACCTTCCAATTGTTGCCGGAGGTTCAGCCTCGACCGTTTATTGGGGCGCGCTGGTGGACGGTCAGGCTCCATCGACTGAGAATATGCAACCCGGTGGGGTTTTCGATCATTTCGAAACACACGCTCAAAAGAAGCTGGCTATCCTGCATTGGGGCCAACCCTGGATGATGAATGGCAGCTATCAGGGTTTTTATCAGCCCTGGTTTGATAATGTCAGAAGTCACGGATCAATCCCTATGCTTGACTGGAGCTCATGGCATCTTGGTGGCGGCGCCAATCAACCTGATTTCAAGCTCAGCACAATCTACACAGGATCGCACGATGACTATATCCGGCAGTGGGCTCTGGATGCCAAAGCCTGGGGGCACCCATTCTTTTTGCGGTTTGATTGGGAAATGAACGGTAATTGGAAATTTCCCTGGAGCGAGCAGTTGAACGGTAATCAACCCGGTGATTATATCAAGGCCTGGCAGCACGTCCACAATATCTTTACACAGAACGGGGTCACAAATGTCACCTGGGTCTGGTGCCCGAACATCTCCGGTGATACCACCCTGCCTATGGGCTCACTGTACCCGGGCGACGCTTACGTCGATTGGATCTGTCTGGATGGCTATAACAAATATAATGTGTGGCTGGGTTTTCACACCGTTTTTACCGGAAGCGGCATCAATTGGCTCTCCAACAGTTATGAAGAAATTCTGGCGGTCGCCCCCAACAAACCACTCATGCTCGGCGAGACTGCTTCCCTTGAGGCGGGCGATGGCGGAAGTCAAAAAGCTGCCTGGATCACGGACGCTTATCTGAACCAGCTTCCGACCAACTTTCCTAAGATCAAAGCGATTGTCTGGTTCAACTGGGATGATAAAAATCCGGCTTACACTTTCCCGATCGATAGTTCTCAGGCTTCCCTTACGGCTTTCTCTGCCGCGGTCAAGTCGGATTATTATGCCACAAATGATTTTGCTGACTTGAACGTCTCGCCGATCCCACCATTGCCTTAAGAGTTTATCTCGCCAAATCGTGGCCTCTTAAGAAACTGTCTCTGTTGCTATTGTAATAACGGGATTCGGCTATATCGCCGAAAGGCTCCATCGAAGAATCATGGGCAAGCGACGATATCTTGCCTCCCTGAAACCGCTATGAGCGAAAAACCTGGTGGCTTAGCGAAAGGCCGGCGTTCTTTGCCGGCCAGGGGTGGGTGAAGGGGATACTTATTTCAGAACCCGGTCATCCTTCGATTACGGACGATCAAAGAACGATCGTCCTCCACTCAGGATACCTACATTATGTCATGAGTAGCCGAACTATGGCATGCCGTGCACGATACGGCCAAGCAATCTATCCGCGGCGAAGAAATAGCTGGATATCCTTGGTGTTCGCTATGGTTACGTAGATTGCCACGTCGGGCAAAGTACGCCCTCCTCGCAAAGACAGTTTCACAGAGAAAGAAGGGCGCTGCGGCGCGGTCGAGGAACTCTTGAGGAAACTCTGTGGGAGAGTACCAGATTTGGGGGTGTGAGCGTGCCGATCCTGGCATTCACCTGTTTTTAGAAAGCCCGGTTCAATCCGGATCGATCAGGATTGGGTATCAGATCTTATGCTCTCGAAGCGCCTGCGGGTAAACCGAAGCGCTCCAAGCCATGCGTCACGGCCCAATTGGCGTTCAACCCGTCCCGCTCCGATGGCCATATAGGCGATCACATAAACCAGTAAGCCCAAACCGCCGCATAACGCAATGGCGATCAGAGAAACTGGCTGAACGATTTCCCGTAGCCCAAATAATACAATCGCCATCGGCACTGCGGGCAGGAAGGTGGGCAGGTATATTTCCGCCAGGACTGTCCGCAAATTGATTTGGTTGATGCGCATCACATACGGGAGCACAAAAAACAAACTCTCCAGGATGGCAGGGATTAGTGTGCCAAATGCAACTCCCGCCAGACCGAATGGGCGAACCAGCGCCAGCGATAAACCCAAATTCGCCAACGCAGCGCCAAACGTAATGATCGCCAGGATTCGATGTCGACCTATTCCTTGTAAAATTGAACCCGCCGGCCATTGGCTGGTATCGATCAGGCTGGCCAAAGTCAAAATGATCACCAGATAAGCATATTGATCGTAGGGTGAACCGACCCAGGCTTTGAGGAAGGGCTGCGCAAAGATTATCACCCCAACTGCCAGTGGTAAGAATATGGCCAGGGTTAAACGGCTGCTCACCAGATAGAGTGCCCGCAAGCGACTCTGATCATTTTCAGCATCGAATTGGGAGGCGAGCGGCATGATTACTTTCATGAATTGCTCGCTGAGCATTTGAGGCATCTCGCTCAATCGCCTGGCAATGGAATAGGGGGCAACGTTGGCGATGGGCATAAAAGCGCCGATCGTGATTTCGTCCGTCTTGGTCTGGATCTGTCCAGCGACATTGATCACAAACAGCGGCGAGCCGAATGACATCAGCGGCCGCAACAAACTTCGATCTGATTGGCGCAAACCAAAGTGTAAGCTTGGGGCAGTACGCCGGATAAGCCAAATCGCCGGTATCTGGGTGATCAACGTCACTGGAATGCCCACGGCAACCATACCCAGCAAACCTCCTCCCAGGAGCAAGGCGCTTACGGTGGCAATCGTGAACATGGTCATGCCGAAGATTCCCACCAGGTTCGAAAGGTCAAAACGATGCAGGCCGCGCAATACGGCGATCGAAGTGGCGCTGGGCAGGTTCACCCCCAAACTCAGACCGGATATCAGCATCAACCAGCTGGCGATGGATCGTTGTGACGCAGGTAAGTTCAAGAGGCTGGGAATAATCGGGGCCAGAACAGCGCTCAACACAAACGCCAGGAGGCCCAGTCCTAAATACAGCCATAAGGCGGTCGCCACCAGGCTTTGGGCCTGTTCGATGCGCCCTTCCGCGTAAAACTGGGCGACGTATTTGGTGACGGTTGGAGCGATGCCGAAGTCGAGTAGTGAGCCATAGGCGGCGATCGAGCCAATCAGGATCCATAAGCCATAGTCGCTGTCACCCAACTGGCGCAGCAGGAATGGCGTTAAAAAGAACCAAACGCCTAAGGTCAGGAATTTTGCTACGTAATTACTGGCAGTATTTACCAGGACGCGCCGCCGGATGAAGGCGTCTTTCGCTGCGTCAGGCTGCACTTCTTCGCTCACTTCCGCTTCTCCCGGCGTGGCGGCAGATAATCATCGCCCAACCAAAGCGCCAGCAAAAAGCGCAAAATTGAATCTGTCCCATAAACTTCAGTGCGGCGCAATTCAAAATCAGGCGTTGCCACTGAATTCATGCCTGTGTGTACACTGCACGCGCCGGCATAGCCGGCCTGCTCGACGATCGAGCGGGTGGTTGCATCGTACTCGCCATGCGGATAGCTGAAGACCCGGACCGGCTGACCAAGCTCCTGCTCCAGATCGGCACGCGAACCGGCGATTTCAGTGTGGGCATAATCCGGTTCCAGACCTGGTAAAAAGGGATGCGTCCTTGTGTGCGCGCCGAAACTTACCCCCCTGCCCTGCATTTCCCGGATCACGGGCCACGCCATGAGCGCTCTGCCTCTCAGCAGCCCATCCTGATCCCAGCAATTTGCTTCACCGACATAACCGCTGACCAGGAACATCGTGGCGGCAAAGCCATACCGTTGAAGAATCGGGTAAGCTACCGAATAGTTATCGGCGTAACCGTCATCGATCGTGATGATGACCGATCGCGGCGGGGGCAGACGGCCTGCTTGCCGGTCGCGCAGGTAGTTCTCAAGACTGATTACATTGTATTTGAGGCGCTTGAGCCAGGCCATTTGCCGGGCGAAACGGGGTCCGGGAAGGATGTAGCGGCTGGCTGGTTCGCCTGGCTCACCGAATGCATGATACATCAGGATTGGCGTCCTGTGCGCCAGGCGCTGCCATGTTTCCTGGCCAGGCGCAGTCTGCCGGGCCCCGTACCAATAGGCATAAGTGCTTACAAACCGGAACCACTCGCGATTCCAATGTTCACCCGGTATGACCGGGCCGATTTTCGCCAAAAGGCGCGGGGCAACGCCCAGGTTTAACAGGAAACGGCGGAGCAGGATAGCTCGCCGACTCGTGTCCCAGAATTGACCGAATAGCTCCGGGAACAGCTCCGGGTGCCTCTGGATCAATTCGAACATCATCCGGCCAGAGCGTTCATCTTCAATCAACAGCTGGCGACCGGTTTTGCCATCCTGATGTTCTCCGCGCGCCGCCGCTAAATAAATCATGGGGAGGCCCATTTGTTGCAGCCGGTAACCCAGTTCAATATCAAAGCCAGCCTGTAGACTGACATCGAAACCGCCTGCAGCTAACAAGGCCTGGCGGGGAACGGACAGATTCCCGCTATAACAATCCTGCCAGGTGAGGCGGCGCGAGCCTTCGTTCAGATGCTGATAGTGTTCACGCCATCGCTGGGCAAACCGGACCGCGTACCAATCGGCCGCCGTGGCTGCTTTCATCGTCAGTTGCCCGATCGCCACGCCGCCTCCGCTGGCGTGCTGGGCCTGTAAATGCTCAGAAACCAGGGCGGGGGCGGGAGTGATGTCGTCGTCCAGGATCAGGCAAAATTTGCTGCTGGCGGTAATGCCGCGATTGAGCGCAGCACATTGCCCTGCTTTGGCCTGACAGATCACCCGCAAGCGAAATGGCGTCTCGATTTCCGCCAGCATCTCAGGGGTGCCGTCGGTCGAGCCGTCATCAACGACGATCACTTCAAAATCAGCAGCCGGCTGGGTTTGATGCCCAAGTGCCTCGAGACAATTTCGCAGGTGAGCGGCGCGATTGTGGGTGGGGATAATGACACTCAACTCGCTCATGCTCGCTGCCTGCCTTTCATCCATGGCCAGGCTGCCGCACCGTAGAGCATGCCGCCTGCCAGAACAAGATCACCGACAGCCCGCAATCGGTCCTGTTGAAAACCGTGTAAAAACTGGATCAGGTGCACACGGATATCCTTAACCAGACGTTTCAGCATGTATGGATCCTGCCAGTGCATATGTTTGGCATAAAACGCGCCTCGGCCGATGCCATAGTTTCGCCGCAGCCTCAGAAAATCCCGCTTCTTACGCCAGGCGCGATGAGACACTACCGCCAGGGGCGCGTAAACGATCTGATATCCGTTTTCAAGCAACCGGTAACCCAAATCGTTGTCTTCAGCGGATGGGAAGTGTGTACCGGGACCCAAGCGCTCGTCAAAACCGCCGATGTCCGCTACCGCCGATTTGTGGAAGGCCATATTGTTGGAGTAAAGCACATCCTGTCCGACCCGGCCTGTAAAGATTGCCGGATTTTCATCTTCCTTGGTCGAAGGTACAAAGCCCTGCCGGTCAGGTTCGTAGAGCGCAAGCACCCGCCCGGTGACCACTGACCGTGGACCCTCAGCGGCAAGCGCCTGGAGCAGTATACCAAACCAATCCCGCTCTACCAGCACATCATCGTCTGTGAAGACCAGCCAGTCGTTCTGAGCGGCTTCGATCCCGATGTTGCGCGCCTGAACTTAAGCCAAGCGGCTGCATCCACTGATAATGGATCTTACAGTTACGCTCCGTGGACAGGTGCGTAAGCTTTTCGTCTCGAGTATCGCTTTGATCTATGATGATCAGTTCGTCCGGTACGTATCTGCCGGCCAGAATTGACTCGATCGCCTCGCCTAATAACGCAGAACGATTGCGGGTACAGATGATGAGCGAGCTGGGCGGAAAGCCGGTAGCAATTTCCGATTGCCGCGATATGGAGGTAGAGGTCCGAGAGATCGCGATGGTCATTTTCAAGCTCTTTTTACCGCACGGGTTGAGACGATCACCGGAAAATACTCGTTGCAGGTGCTCAATTCACGCTTGGATAATTCTTCCGAGGCGAGCCCGTTTAAAAATGCGATCGCCGTCAACACATTGCCATAACTTAATACGCTCACCTGCTCCGATCCGAAGGTTGCCTCAAACAGGAGGGAACAGGCTGCGGGAGTAAAACGCCAATAATCGCTGGCAGCGTAAGCGCGTTCGACCCGGCTAAGCCCTGGTACGGTACACAACAGGACACCGCCGGGGCGCAGTATTCGATGAATCTGAGCGACAGCAGCGTGCAGATCAGGGATAAATTGAAGCGTCTGCGTCAAGATAAAGCAGTCGATAGTCTCCGTCGGAATTACACTCGCCGAAGCCAGATCGGCGATCACGGTCGCGTCCGGATTGGAAGGGTCAATATCGAGGATATCCTTGCGGATCACGTTCCGGCCAAACCGATCGGTATAGGCGCTGTTTTTGACTTCCAGAACGTGACCGTGAATATCCTGGCGGTGGGCTTCAAGAAAACGGTCGATGTAATACCGGTCCACCGGTGTACCGCGATCATAGCCCCATTGATCGCTGACGGGCCTGGTGCGCCGAAGTGTGCCGAACCAGACCGGGTGTGTCAGGCGGCGCAAGAACTGCTGCCAACCTGAAAACCCCGGCGTTGATTTTGTTTGCCCATCAATCCGTGGCTGCATGGGTTAGCTCCTCTTCCCACAAACTAAAAAACAGGCCACGTTGCAGCCTGGCCGGGTCAGGCCGCCCGGCGCCTTCAGCTGCCAGCCGCCGGTACTCTGATTGCGAATGAATCAGCCATGTAAGCAGGCGCAATGGCAGCCAAGCTTCCTGGTCAAGGCTTAACCGGTCCAGGTAACGCTGTTGGCATTCGGCCAGGATGCTTCCGGTGAATGTTGACGGATCTAATGACGCCCGAAACGATTCCACGAAACGCCGTGAATTCATTGCGCCATCTAAAAAGAACGCCAGATAGGTCAGAAAGTAGACCAGGTCCAGACCCGGTAGACCGCGCGGCACCGCCGACTCCCAATCCAGGATTGCCAGTGCACCCTGGTGATCGATCAGGATATTCCAGGGTGAGCAGTCGCGCTGCTCACATACCAGTGGTAAGTCGCCTAAAGTATTGACGATCGTGCGAGTTGAGCGCAGTTTGGCAGGATCGAGCACCTCACCATAATTGTATTCAAATTCGGCCAACGTTGGTTCGATCAGGCGGTTCCACCAATCCGGGCGGGGGCAGGGCTCCGCCCGGCCGGCCAGGTCGGCCAACCAGCCGGTCACTTGTAAGGCCAGATCGCGGCAGGTATCCCGTCGGAGGGCGGTATACAAAGGCCGGCCGGCGAGCGCGGTCTCTCCCAGCACAGGCTGCCCCGCCCAATTGTACGAAAACAACACCTGTGGAATGCCATTGATCGGGTTGGGCAGCTGCGCTTGGATAGCTTGCAGGTTGGCTGTTTCACGCTCAAGGGCCGCTGACGCATCCGCCACCCGACCCAATTTGACCACCAGGCGTGGGCTGGGATCGGAGTTTGCAAAAACCAGCCCGACAACTTTGTTAATCGTTTTCGCCCCACCGGTCAACAGCATCCAATCGAGGTGTTCAGGCGACGGGTCTGAACTCCATTGGCTCCACTTTGAATGGAGCCTGTCGATAAGGGTTGGTTCTATCACTGGTGGTTTTATAGCAATCAATGATAAAGGCGCCAACAATCGCAGGCCTGAGAGCAGCTGCCAGGCAACGCCAAGAAAGCTGCTCCAGAGGCGGCTTAGCGCGGCCCCACCATGGGAGCGATTTGCCAAAACATATTGAATGACATGCGGCGCCTCGACCGGAAGCCAATAATAAGTCGGGGCGCGATCGGGCCAGGGCCAGGGCCAGTAACAAACCGTCTTCGTAAAACCGACCGATTCCAATTTCCGCCGGAGTCGGGCAGGACCGCCAGAAAGCGGCGAGGAAAATTCCAGGTAGCAAGCGCCGCCCGGACGAAGCGCATCCCAGGATGCTTGCAGCACGTCCCGGTCAGGGTTCTCAGCAACCGCTAAATCACAAGTCTGGGCAGGCCGGGTTTTCGGGTCGATGACGCGATCCGAGACTGCGGCAACTGCGCGGGCAAGCTGTCCGCCGGCGAAGCAGATACTCTGGGCGGGCCGAGGATCTGGCAGCAGGAAACGCCAATCCGCCCGCCGCAGGATCCGGTTGGCGGTTGCCTCCTCCCGGTGATCAATGGCGACCATCATGGCTCCCGGGTTGATCGAGCAGTTCATCATAAACACCGATCACCTGCCGGATCATCTGCTCTTCCGAAAATTCCCGGGTTACCCTGGCCCGGCCGGCCAGGCCCATGCGCTGGGCCAGAGGCTTATCCACCAGCACGGTCCGGATCGCGGCCGCCAAGGCTGGAGGATCGGCGGGGGGAACCAGCAGCCCGGTTTCACCATGGATCACGACCTCATCCGTGCCGCCAATCTGGGTGGCGATCACTGGCTTAGCGGCTGCCATCGCTTCCAGGATAGAGAGCGGCAGGCCTTCATACAGCGATGGCAAGACAAACACATCGCAGTGTCTCAAGAGATTGGCGACGTCATCACGGTATCCTAAAAACCTGACACGGCCATCAACGCCAAGCGAACGCGCCTGGGCTTCCAGCGCAGGGCGCAACGGCCCATCCCCGGCAAAGACAAATTGGGCCTCAGGGACTTGAGCGGCTGTCTCGATAAGATAGCGATGACCCTTCTGCTCGTCCAAGCGCGCCACAGTCAGGACGACCGGCAGGTCCGCTCGCTCTGCCGGCCGTTCGTGGCCTGGATCGGGCCCGGCAGTTGAAACGGAATTGTGGATCACCTGGACTTTTTCAACCGGCCAGCGCAGCTTTTGGACCAATCGTTTTGCCACTGCATGGGACACCGTTATGTAGCGACCAATCTTTGCGACAATTAAACGCTGTTGTACATAAATAGATAGATCGAGGGGAAACTCAACATACAGGTGCACGGTTGCCACAACGGCCGGTATGCCTGCCATAATGGCGCCTGCTAAACCAAACTTGCAGGCCAAAGGCCAGGTGAGATGGGCATGAAAAACCTCCGGTCGGCGGGCCCGCAATTTGCGAGAAAAGGCCCACACCCTTTGAGCGCCCACCAGGCCATCTGGCATGGCCGGTACAGGCCACACTTCAACCCCCAACTGCGCGGCTCCCTCGACCAAAGGCAGGATGCCCGGTGAGGTGTGAACCATCAGCACCGGCTGCCAATCCCGGGCCTGGAGGCCAGCCATTAACTGCAGCATGGCTTGTTCAGCGCCGCCGAATTCGCTGCTATCCGTAAAAAGGATCACGGTTGGCATTTTGGTTTACCGCCTGTGCGCGAGCGAAGTAAGTCCGCTCCCCGATTGCTGGTTCTCTCGCATCGCAGTCTGCGCTCCCAACCAGTACAGGTAATCCAGCACAAAACGATAGTAGAGATGGAGCCGCCTGGCCTGGCGCCGCTCCAATCTTTTTACCAGCCTGATCATTCGATCCGGCGTCGACGGAAATAACTCACTCAAGGTCAGCAGCCCGGCCCGGATCACCCGCCAGCGCCACGACTCCTGTTCGTAAGCGCTCAACTGCAGGTCGGGCAAAGCTTCAGGGTGCTTACTTGCCAGCAGGACGGCCGTTCGACCTTTGGCGACCGTATCGCGCCCCAGCGCTGCAAAATCTTTCGAGTAATGCTGATGGGCGACCGTTGCCGGGTCGTACACCAGCTTCACGCCAGCTTTCATCAGGCGCAGAAAAAGTTCCAGATCTTCATTCCCATAAATGCGGAAGTCCTCGTCAAACAGGCCGACTTCCATAAACACATCACAGCGGATGGAAAAATGACCGCTGTAGAAATCCCGTAAGACCAGTTGATGATCCGGTTGGGCCAGTTGATCCAGATGCTGATTGAACTTTGCAGCGATATAGCTGGCAACCGGTGAGGCCGTGCCCTCACAGGCCATGGGCACCGCTCCCATCACGCCCAGCCGGGAGCCGGTGGGGTGGGCGTGAGCATGGCGTTCCAGACAATCGGGGGCAGGCTCCATATCATCATCCATGATCACCAGGATATCGCCGCGAGCCAGGCGAATTCCGGCGTTGCAGGCTGCCGCGCGCCCTCGATTCTCCTGCCATTGATCGATCAAATGATAAGGGGCGGCTATGGACTTCACCAACTGGCGCGTTCCATCTTGTGAGCCGTCAATGGATACAATCACTTCATAATTTTCCGGCGCCAGGGTTTGCTGCGCCAGTGCATGTAAGATGCGTTCCACGGAAGCGCAGCGATTGTAAGTGGGAATAATGACGCTGAGGGATGGCATCGCTCGTCACGCTTTTCTGACCAAAGGCTTCGACCGCAGCTCGGCATAACTGGCTTCGATCCGGCGTGCATACGCCTGAGCGCTGAAATTTTCAGCGACGTAGACATGGGCCTGCTGTCCAAGCAGTCGACGCTTATGCTCTGAAACCAGTAGGGAGGCCGTCGCCGCAACGATCGCGTTGGCATCCTCGGCGATCATTAGCGGAGGAGGCTGATCACCCACCATCAGGCCGTCGGCGCCGCGCGGGGTTGTGACGATAGCCTTGCCCAGCGCCATCGCTTGCAGCACCTTCATGCGCATACCGCCGCCGATACGCAGCGGGGCGATGACTACGGCAGCCCGCCCAAAATAAGGCTCGATCTCCGGGACGGCGCCCGTCACCAGAATATCTTCGCACGCCAGCGCTTGCACCGCTTTGGGCGGATAAATACCCACCAGGGTCAGGCGAACGTCCGGGTAACATGCCCGTAAAGCCGGCATGATCGTACTTCCCAGCCAGAGGGCAGCATCTACGTTCGGCGGGTGGGTATAGTTGCCGACGAACAGGATATGGCCGGGTTCTTCCAGTTCCGCATCCAGCGGGTCAGGCAGATCCAGGCCAAAGGGGGTGACCCGCACACGCTCAGCCAGATCTGGCGCAAGCGCGATCAACGCTTCCGCATCACGCCGCGTGAATACTTGAATTCGATCGAACCGGCCCCAGACACTTGGCTGGTAGGTTCTCCAACGGATCCAATCGGCTTCCCTGAAGGCCCACTGCAGCCAATTGGAAGCTGGTCCGGGATGCCACTGAATGGGGCGCGGCCGCCGCACTTCATGCTCGGTGAAAAGCACCGGCGCCGATGTATGGTATTGATAGATGCCCATCGCATTATCTTCGACGATGACCAGATCAAACGCCTGCCCGCTCAAGAGACGATCCAGTATCGATTGAACTTCCGGCTCCCAGAACCAGATCGTGCGCCACGGGATTTTTCCTTTCAGCCAGGTTACAGCCCAGCGCAAACCTCGCCGCCAACGCTCCAGCCCGGCTGGTTGCGAGCGGCGGACGGCCTGAACCTTCACGCCCATGGATTGTAGACGGTCGAGCGCCCTCCACTCCGCCTGGTCCGGCCCGGCGACGGTTACCAGGGTCACGTCATGGCGCGCCATCAAACCGGTCAATTCAGCATGCAGGACCAGCGGAATCGCTCCCGGAGCCTCCGGCTGAGGCGGCATCGGCGCTACCAGCAAAATATTCATACAGCCTCACTGGATCGATGCAAGGCCCCCAGCCGGCGATTGATCCGCGTCCGTCTCTCGGGAAAGAAGAAGATCTCTGCCAGCCAGCGCGCCACAGGCTTTGGCGCTATCAGCATGAGCACAAACCAACATCCAAACATGATTTTCATCAGCCAGACCACGTCACTGCGCCGAGAAATGGCGACCAGCGCAAGCCTGATCAGTTTTCCGGGCGAGTCCCCGGCGACAGGATGCCGGTCGGGATCCAATTTCAGGGACGTGATCCGATTCGCCACATATGAGACGGATAGTATCTCCGCCGGTCGGCCGGTGAGACCGAGCTGTTCCGCCAATTCCAGCAGATAGCTGCGCGTGACGTCGCTGTAGATGATCGTTTGGCGGATATGTTCCAGGCTTAGCTGTGGCTCGGAGAGCTCATAGTGATTGCTGGTATGAACCCGATAACCGGCGCAGACTGCGTCAATTGAGATCACCGGACCCAGGAGCGGCGTCAGGTGAGCCAGGTACCAATCGGCGCCGACTTTGCCGTAAGGCTCTTCCGGTATCGGCAGGATTTTCTGCAAAGCCTGTTTCGAAAAAGCATTGCCACTGGTCGGCAGCCAGGTCAAATCGAATGGGAACATCATCGTTTGGCGTTTCAGATCTCCGGCTGGCATGGGGATATGGCGTGGCGGCTTGATCGTCCCGGTCATCGTCCCATCCGCATCGATCACTTCCATACGATACTGGATCTTGGCTGCCCCGGGTTGGGCTGTCAAAGCGTCCACGACACTTTGGACCGCGTGAGGCAGCAGCACGTCATCGGCGTCCAGGAAGATCACCAGGTCGCCATGGCTGTGCGCAAAGCCCGCATTCAGCGCAGAGGCCTGGCCTCCGTTGCTTTTCAAGACAGGCGTGACCCGATCGCCATAACGAGCGATGAGGTCACGCGAGTGATCGGTCGAGCCGTCATCCACGATAATGACCTCGATGGGCTGATAGGATTGGGTCAACGCGCTGTCAATCGCAGCGCCCACGAACCGATCATAGTTGTAATTGTTAATCATGATACTGACCAGCACGCCTTGCATATCTCCTTGCCCACCAGACGATGAGCCACGATTTTGGTCTCGCTTGCGATCCAATCGATTAAACCGGGGCAGTTCCAACGATCTGGCGTGAGGGCAGGCACTCCCCGTAGCGGTAAACGTTGACCTGAAAATGCTCCAATATCTCCATTGCCCGGCGTTCGTCCTGCTCGCTGACGTGATTGCGCCACTTTTCAACCAGCCAGCGCCGGTCGGTCCCCTGCTCCAATGCCTGTTGGGTCTCTTGATTGGATTTGGCTTTGACCGCAGAAGGAACAGTCACACGGTTCAGCATCAATTCGGGTTCCGGCAAATTCAATCGCGTTGCGATCTGTGTGATTACGGTCCCCGGATCACAGACCAGTTCTTCGTAAGCGACCATCAACCAGTCATCCGTCGCCATTTGCAAAGGCACCGCGTTCTCCAGGCACCAGGCTAATACGCCCTTTTCCAGCGTGGACCCATTTTCCAGGATACGGCGGGAGAAGTCAATTTGGTCTTTGGAAAAGTGTCGCCGATATTCGCTCATGAGCTGATCCGTCAGACGCGGCAGGTACTCACGTGACAGGCTGACGGCGATAGGGTGACGGATCAGATAGACGATCTGGCCGTTGAATGTATCCCGGAACCAATTGATGCGATCTTCGCCGCCGTTTAGGATCTTGAAAACGATCCGATTGGTCACGGGTCGATAAGATCCCCGAAAAGGTACAGGATCCATGGCATGCAGGCTTCCCTCACACAGCGCCTGAAAATATCGACGCAGCGCCGAACTCTGCATCCTGGCTATAGAGTTCAAGCCAGCTTGCGATCCCTAGATAACGCCGAACCATCGGGTTGCGTAAATCCAGCGGCTCGTTGCATGCCTTAAAACCAGGTTGGCTCCAGATCAGCTCCATGAGCCAGGTTGAACCGCTTCTGGGGGTGGAAAACAAAAAGATATCAGGGTGACCATCCGGACGGTGAAGATTGGTTACCGTCTTGATAGTGTTCTTGGCGATACATGTGATCTCATTAAGCATCGGATTATCCAGTATGGGATTCGGGCCGCCAGCTACTGTTCGGACCTGCGCCGCCAATTGCGAATTTGGGTAACCAGCAGGCCGGCAGCGACCACTGTTTGGCTGGCTAACACGGCAATGCCGACTCCTGAGATACCATACACGGGCAGCAAGCGATAGCTCAGGCCCAGCACAAGCGCGCTCAAGGCTGCTTGAATTGTGATGATCCCCGTGATCCGATTTTGAACACGCTCGAGCGCGATGTACAGCACGACGATCGTGTTCGGCAAGGTCGCCAGTGCCAGCCAACGCAGCAGACTCGATCCTTCGGAGGCATACTCCGCGCCAAAGATGCGCAAAATCCAGGGTGCTCCAATCAATATGACCGCAATCACAGGGATAAGCAGCTGCATGAGGTGGACGAATACTCGATAACCATAGGAACCCAACTTCGGCCGGTCGCGTGTTCCTTCGACAGTGAGGGAAGTTGTCAGATTGATTGCGACCAATTGAAGGGAAGTGGCGATCATCCAGGGTGGATAAAAATAGGCATTGGACCGTGCTCCTGCCTGGCTGGTGACAATGACCGGCAGCAAAGTCGTATAGGCCAGCATAAACAACGAGGCCAGATGATTGCCGGTGACATACTTCACGAGCGGCCTCAGCCTGAGCGGTTCGGCTTGCTCAACAGTGGTCTGACTGTGAGCGGGAAGTAAGCGGCGGAAGATCAATAGATTCACAGGCGCCAAGGAAATTACGACCGGGACCAGCCAGGCAGCCAGGACGCCCTCGACAGGTATCCAGCTCGCCAAAACCACGAGCAAGATGATCTTGACGGCAGATACAATCGTGTTTTCGATGGGAACCCAGTGAGCCTGGCCCAGACCGGTGAGCACGCTGTCCTGTAAGCTAAATATGGACCAGATCATGACAATGACGGCAAACAGCAAAATCGGCCATTGGCCCCCATCCAGTGACGCCCAGGATTGGAAATAGTGGGTACATCCATCTCCCAATCGCGAGTGTGGCTGCCACTGCGATTGCCAGGCTGATCAGATAGGTGCTGCCTACCAGCCGCGCCGAGGCGCGACCGGCGAGCGGCACAAAACGAACCAGGGCGCTGTTTACGCCGCGCTGCGATATGCCCGACAAGAACATCATCGCCGCAATCATGGCCGAACTGGTACCGATCGTCTCAACCGAATAATAACGAGCCGCCAGAACCCAGAACAACATGCCCAGGGCTGAGGTAGTTGCGCTGCTCAAAATCAGGGAATAACCGTTTTTATACAGGGGCGTACGCAGGTGAGAAACAAGTCGCACAAACAGCTCGGTGCCCGTCACCGATCGTACCAGGCGCGCCAGCGGCCGGATGGGATGGGTTGCCTGGTGAATCGTTCCATCACTGCTTAAGTCAGTATTCGACATAATTTCAGGGTTCCGCCTCGGGTTTGTTGAGCGGTGACCGAGTTATCGCCAGGTTGACGAAATCGGTTGGACATTTGCTGGGCAGCCCATTCCATCGAGTAGCCTGCAATGGTATAGGCCAGTCCGGCAACAATTGCCCCGGCGCGCGCCAGGCCCATACGATCGCCCCGCATGATGGCGTCCATCAGGCCTCGGGTAATACCCTGAGGCAATGTTTTCAATGTATATGTCCTCTCGCTCGCCAGACCATCGCCCCTACCTACGTGGCGCGCTACCAGAGCCTTCGATTGGCCTTCAGCGTAACACCGGGCGCTAAAATAATTCCAGCGTGCCCGATTTGCAGGGATACGATGCTGGACGCGGATACTCGGATCGTAAAGGAAAAATTTCTCGGGCCAATGCTGGCCGGCGCGAATGCAGAGTTCTGTCTCCTCGCAGCCAAGTGGGCGGGTGGCTGTGCGCCCGATACCGGAGCGAAAACCACCGATTGTTTCGAAAATTTCGCGCCGCAAACACATGCTACCCCCGGAAAGATTTCTGATCCGCGCTTGCGTTTGCGGTAATCCACGATAGGTACAACCGACAACCCAATAAAATTCTTCTGGAAACCAGGCAGGCTGTTGGGTCTCCCACAACGGATCGACGCGCGTACCCGCCCCAAGGACTTCTGGATTCTGGCAGCATTCGGCTAACTTCTTGACCCAGTCCTTCTCTGCGATGGCGTCGTCGTCGAGAAAAGCGACCAGCGAGCTCTGGGCAATAGCGACGCCGCTGTTTCGTGCGCCAGACAATCCGCTTGGCTCCCGACTCTCGATAACGATCGCGTCAGAATACTGCTCACGGATACGCTCCCATAACGCCGGGTTATGATCCACTACGATGATGATCTCGCGGGCTGCCACACTCTGGTTACGGATAGAATCCACGGCAGCGATGAGATCAGCCCAGCGCGCCTCCGTATACGCGCAAATAATCACAGAAACATCAAGCGTATCCTGGATCATGATTCTCTCTTCCATTTAATCTATCCTTCAGTGAGAACCAGCTAAAGCGTGCGCATCGCCAGGCGAAAGCGCGCAAGCGTTCATAAGTAGGTTCTAGCTGTGGGCCACGGCCAGAAAGCAGGTCGGTAAATTGGGTCAGGCTGATATCGCCAGGGACAATCAGTCGTGAAAGGGCAAACGGGTCATCACCAGCCGAGCTCATGGCATAACGCACTGCACAGGCAGACCGGTAGCCCGCTTCTCGCACAAGCCGTTGCACTGCCGGGCGATAATATCCGTATGGGTAGGCAAAGCTCTCAATCGTACGATTTAGTTTTGCCTCCAGAACTGCTTTGCTGCGCTTGATATCCGAGCGAGCAATAGCTGTCGGTATAACATCCAATTGCAAATGCCGGTGCCCGTGCGCCCCACACTCAATCCCGCCGGCGCAGACCTCACTCACCTGTTCCCAGGTTAACATCAGCCGTCCGGCCTCCTGTTCAGGTTGTAGAAAGCGACTGGTGCTGCCTATATATGCAGTCGAGATATAGAGCGTTGCAGTCAGTCCAAAGCGCTGTAGGACGGGTAAGGCTTCGGTGTAAAAGTCGGCAAACCCATCATCAAAGGTCAGCACAACGGATAATTCGGGCAGGCCGGCCCCGGTAGTCCGGGCAGCAACATACTGGCTGACTGTCAGGGGCGTGTAATGATGCTGCGCCAAATAAGCCATCTGCTCGGAAAAGCTCGCCGGAGACAGGCAAAATTTTCGAAAGCGCGGCTTAGCACGATCCGAAATGCTGTGGTACATGAGAATGGGCACGCTTTGGCCCGTTGACTGCAACAAGGTAATTTGGTCCTGTTAATGGTTCAGGCGAAAATAAAGGCTCTCCGGGAAACTCTGTGGGAGGAACCCAGATTTGGGGTACCACCCCAGGAATTCCCAATGGAACGACAATACAGCCTCATTTGAGACATCTCAAAACGAGTTGATCATGCGCGCCCCAACATATCCATACCGAATCCGCGCTGGTTGTGTCCATCGGATTGACCAATGATGCGCTGGTAAAATTGCTCGAATTGGGGCACGGCAACGCTAGCTGTGTACAACATCGATCGCTCCCGGGCGGCAGCCCCCAGGCGATCACGCAATTCAGGCTGGCTGATCAGATCTGTCATCGCTTGCGTCAGGGCATCGATGTCGCCCGATGGCACGAGCAGGCCGGTCTTCCCTGGCACGATCATATCAGCGTGCCCGCCCGGGATTGTGCCGATAACCGCCTTACCGCGACTCATGCCTTCGTAAACCACGCTACCCAGGGGTTCCGGCCAGAGTGAAGGTATGACGCCAAAAAGACAACGTTCCCACGCCTCCATGACTGCCTCATGGGGTAGGTTTTCCAATACGATCACGCCTGGAGGAAACTCGTGCGGAGAATCAACCTCAAACGTGCCGATCAGCACGAGCGGCGGCGGCGAAACTAAACGGGTATAAGCCTCCAGAAGCTGGTTGACTCCTTTGACCTGCCGCAACGCGCCAACATACAGGATGAAATTTCCGGTTGGCAGACGGTCAAGATAACTCTGAATATTGCCGTCTACAAATTCGTGTTCGTCAACATCATCCTCACGGAAACTCGGTATGATGGTCTCCGTGATCGTATTCATGCTCGGCTTGTGATCGTGAGATGACTCTCTGCTGAAATCGCGCCGTACAATGCTCTGCACATAAGCGCTGATGCTGTGGACGCCGCTGACTTTATGCTTCAAAAGTGGCCGGCTCAGGAGCACACCTAAGGCAGCCAACCAGCCCTTGGGCGCGCCATAAAGAGCTGCAGAGCAGTTCAGGCATTTTTGCAGGGCAGGCCCATCGCAAATTTCCTTGCCGTGATACACCAGCGTCTGGGTGGCGCAGCTATACCCGTAGTCACGGGCAGAGATGAGCAGCGGGATATGCGTGCCGAGCAATGCCGGCACGCACGAAAAGCTGAACCAGCCGGAAGCGTGGACAACATCGGGCTTGAAACGCCGGATCAACCGGCGCAACCCGATGACCGTAACCGGATCCGGGAATGGCGGCTGATGGCGCTGGTTTCGATCCCGGACAACGCCGGGCAGCCAGGTACGGAGCTGCTTCAATCGATACACGCTCACGCCTTGGTCATCCTCTTCTTGGGGCAGGCCGCCGCTCCAGACGGTGGCTACATTGACTTGATGACCACGTTGGTGTAACTCATGCGCTAATAACTGCGTTTGGCGATGCGCCCCGCCAATAAAGGGCGGGTAATGATCACTCACCAATAAAATTCTTAATCCCATCAATCCCTCATTCACTGCTCTACACGCCAAAGCTTCACGTGTCGATAAATCGTTGTAGGATCGTCCAACTTGTACAAGTCGGCTACGATCGGTCCAGGGCCCAACAGGTCGCCAGTCAGTTTGATCTGGGCTTGCCAGGTTTCGCCCGGCTTCAAACTCAACTCGGGCCAATCCTGGATAATCTGATCACCCATGCTTACTTCCAAGCGATAATGTGTCTCCGTAAACTCTGAACTCTTGAGTCCCAGTTGAAATTCATTCATATTACCCGGACTGGCTGGGACCATCCACAATTGGGTATATCCCACCAACCCATTGGGAGCCGCCGGCAGCCGGGTTAATCCAACCGCCGCGCCCGTGACCAGGACGGCCAACCCCAAAAAGAGCCCATCTCGAAACCGCAGTTTAAAATATTTTGCAAATGGCGTGGTCGAGCCCTGCTCTGTTGGCCTGGGCCACAGCCAGGCGGCGGTGCCTGCCAGCACAACGATCGCCACCAGGATGATAGCCCAGGTATCAGCATGCAATCCCCAGGGCGTCAGGTTTAGCAACAGACCAGATAAGGCAGTCACGGCTATACTTAACCCCAGGCTGAACAGCAGCCGTTCAACCTTCCCGATCGAGCTTCCTGGTAACAGGACTGCAGTGATCGCATAGCCGGGCAAAAAGAACACGAGCGGCAAGGCGCCCACCAGTCGCAAAATCGAACCATCTGGCAGCAGCGCTACCAGCAAGGCGCTTAAAATGGCGAGCACGATCACCGCCAGGAGGTCATTGGATAGTCTTCGCATCACGTATGGCTCCTAGATCATAAATGACGATATTGCCGCTATCAAACAGCCGGCTTATCTCCGGCGGTCGATCAAATTTGCCGTAAACCTCGGGTGCCAGCAAAGCAGTGCTGGGCAGTTGACCGGTGCTTGTCCGATCGAAGTAATATCCTGCCATATTGTCCGAACTGACCAGACGTCGATCCATGACCGCGTATTGAAGGCCCCATTCCTGGATCATCTCCACCTGCCAGTTCGGGAATTCAGCCATGCGCAGCAGATCGTACACATCAGGATACTTGCCTGCCCATGCCAGCTGGTCTCCATAAGCAATCAGAAGCCGGGCGTTTGACTCGTCGGCTGCCACTTTGTTTCCAGGTCCCAGTGTCGCCCGCATCCAGTCGGCTGCGGCATACCCTTGTGGGCGGATCACCGCATTATCCACGTTTAACCTGGATTGGACCACTGAGCCGCAGTTTTGGCGCCCAACCGGAGATGACGCCACCCATGAAAATAATCGCTAAACTCGCTAATACACCTGTTCGGATGAGCCAGGGCCTTTTCTTGAGGTCCCAGAACCACTTTATCGCAAGGGCCAGTACAAATGCCAGGCCGATAAATAGAAATTCTGAGGCGCGATTGCCGGTCTCCCAAGCTTCCGGGCTGAGACGCAGGCCCAACATCCCAAAATAGGCCAGTCCGCCGGCAGCCAATAGAATGGCGAGGCTATTTTTTCGAAAGCGCCGCCAGATTTCAATCAAAGCAAACGGTAAAGCCAGCAGCATCAGCACAACCGAGCCAAGTCCAACGATCCGTTCCCAGGCCGGGGCAACATAACCGCCGGCAGATTGGAACAGCACCCGGGTGCTTCCGACACCGCTCAGAATATTTAAAACCGAGGAAACCGCACGGCTTAGAACCGGCGATAAATAACTGGGGGTAATGCTGGCAACTCCAACCAGCCAAACGAGGGTGACCAGTGCGCTGAATAAAGCCAGCCCGGCTATCTCAGGGATTGCACGCACCCCGGAAAAGCCAGTCGTGCCAGGTTGGCGCCCGATTGCCTCGCCTCTGGATGAATGCATCCCTGAATGCTTCCCCGAGGTTGATCGCTTCGTCCAAAAGTCCAGGAGCCATAACGTAATGTCCAGATACCAAAGAAGGCCACCAGGAAATAGGAGGTTAAATGGTGGGTGATCACAACCGCCAAAATGCCCAGCAGCGCTAAGATCGTTAACCCGCGATGGCTATCGCCGGCGGGCGTCGCCATGCGACGTACGGCGATATACAACACCCATAATGCCAGTGGCAATGCCAGCGATTCATACGAGAACTGAGCGCTCCAGAACAAATAGTTTGCGTTCATTGCATAGAACAGGGCGGCAATGCCAGCCAGACGCATCGAACCGCTTACCTTTTCAAAGAACAAGAAGAGCGCTACCATCGCGATCAACCTGGCGACGCCCACCACCAGCAGGCCGGAACCAAACACACTTGCGCCGCTCAACGATGCCAGCGCTGCCGTTACCGTTTCCAGGCCTGGATAAAATGGGGTTACCGCCAAAATCGGATTGGGGCTGAACAACTTGCCTGTTTCCAGAATCCGGGTCACATTATAGGAATGGATCAATTCATCCGAAAACGTGAAACCATACGGGCTGTGCAGAACCTTTACCAGATAAAACCCGAGTCCGAGCACAATGATCAGGCCAATCCGCTCCTGACGCACCGGCTGACTTGAAACTAATCGAGCCGCAATCGGTACGATCATCAATAACAATCCGGCCCAGAACAGCAGCTCATACTGGCCTGCGGCCGAGCGCGCCAGGGTGTCAGCGACCGCGACGAACAGAATGCCAACTGCACTTGTGAGGCTGAGCAACGGGAGCCAACCCCAGCTGAAAGCCTGAACTGTGTCGATGGTGCGCGGCGTCATTTCCATGTCCACATCATCTGCATCGGCGTGAGCGGGATTATGAATTGTTTTCGGATAGTTTTTTGGCACTCGAATTTCGTTGTCCATCAGGGGATCGCCTTTTGAAGCTCGGTGGATTTTTCCTGGCTTGTGATCATCTGGTAGATTTGTTCGATGCGAGGGATAACCGCCCCGGCCCGGAATTTTTCAACTCGTCGCAGACCGGCCTGCCCAAGTCGCCTGGACAAAGCTCGGTCAGCCAGCAAGCGTTCGAATGCCTGTTGCACCGCCACTGGATCGCCGGGTGAAACCAGCAAGCCAGTTTCGCCATCCACGACCACATCGGATAACCCGCCAATGCGAGAAGCGATCACCGGCCGGCCGGCTGCCATGGCCTCCAGTACCACGATTCCAAAGGGCTCTGGCCAAACTGATGGGGCTACAGCGATGCTGCAGCGACGCCAGGCAGCCATGACCGCTGCGTGTGGCCAGCTGTTCAGAAAAATGACGTTCGAGGGAAATTCCGAAGGCGTATCTGGACACCTTCGACCAATCAACACGAGCGGCGGCGCATCCTTTAGCCTGGCATACGCTTCCAGCAAGATGTGAATTCCCTTATCACGCGATAAATCCCCAACGAATAGAATGAAATCGCCCTCCGGCAACTGGGCTGTATATGCTTTTGTATCGGTTTGTTTTTCATCGCCCACATCAGGTACAAAATTCGGGATCACCTGGAACGGCAAACCGCTATCCACCAGCCCATTTCCAGCCGCAACTGCCATACTGACCGGCAAGAACATATCCACTGCCATTTTCCCCAGAGTGCTCATAACCCAATGACCTGAAGCAGTCAGGATGCCTTTGGCCGTTCCATAATGTTCGCTGGCACATGCAAGGCATTTGCTAAAGCCTGGTCCGCTGCAGGGCGAGCCCTGGTAGACAAGCCGCCGCTTGGAACACGATAGGCTGTAGTCGTGCAAAGACAACACCAATCCAGAGTGGCTTTGACGCTTGAGCGGCAGAAATGAAAACATCAGCCAGTTGTGTGCGTGCACAATTTGCGGCTTTACTTGCTTGAGCACTTTCCACAGCGCTAATGTCGCTTCCGGATCAGGTAAGGGAGGCGCATGCCTTCGTTGGGAGTCACTGTACAACCAGGTTGCGCGCTGAGTAGTGCTGTGAATCCGAAATATTTGCACGCCGTGATCGATCTCATACTCCTGGGAACCTTCATGCCACAAAGTGGCAATCGCGACTTCGTGCCCTCGCTTTACGAGCTCAACGCTCATATCCTTAACAATTCGCTCTTCGCCCCCGATAATGGGATGGTAGAACTGGGTTAACATCAGGATGCGCATACTGACTCCTCGATGATTTGTTGATACAGTGTTAAAAAGTCCCGCTGTGCAATCATCCCATGTGGGGAGTTCGAACTGGGGGGGAACATGAGGCTTACGCAGTTGATCGAGCACTGCTGCGGCGACCTGTCTGGGTGTACTTTCTAAAGGAATCGCTTGCGCCAGACCCTGGCTGGCCAGTTCGTTCAAGCCTGATGTGGCCGCGACCAGCGCTGGACGACCCAATGCTATCGCCTCGAGCACCGCGATCGGGTGGGTTTCATATTCGCTGAGCAGCACGACCAAAGCCGCTTGTGAAAGCTTTTCCGCCATACGACGCCGTTCGGACACAGGCACGGCGCGTATCTCGACGTGATCCGCCACATTCAAATGATGCGCCAGTTGGCGTAGCGTCTGTTCGTAAGGTCCCACTCCTGCAATCCAGAGCTGTACATCCGGGAACTGGTTCAGGATAAACGGCAAGGCCGCAATGATCCGTTGATGTCCTTTATAACGTTCCAGGCGTCCGATCGATGCAATAATCGTCCGATCGGTGGTTGGACTGTGGTCTGACCGCTGAAACGATGGCAAATCCGCTCCGTTGGGAATAACCACAAATTTCTCGGAGGGTATGCCAAATATCCTGCCCCACAATTCTATCTCGAAATTTGCTAACGCGATCAGTCGTTCAGCCTTTGAGATCAAAGGCCGCAGCAAAGGCCATTGCACCTTTCGCAGTGCATTACGCAGGTGGGACGAATGGCCACCACCATGAAAAGTGACCACGTACGGAATGCCTGCCCGTCGAGCGGCTAACATTGCCAGTGGCGGGACAAGCGTGTGATAAGACTGGATATGGATCAGATCCCATGTATGGCGCTGAATATATGAGTAGATTCCGGGAGCGAAGTAATAATCTCTTTGAGCAGGCCAGGCGCGCACCCGCTGGATATGCACCCCCTCAACTTGCTCATACGCAGGCAATTTGCCCTGCCGGTCCGTGGTCAGAACAGAAATTTGCACCCCGGCTTGCGCCAGTCGGGTAGCAACCTGGTACACATGATTTTCTACGCCGCCCATCTCAGGGAAATAGCGCGGTGTAACCATAAGGATGCGAAACGTCTTTTGGGGATTGGAACTGGCTACATATTTCAACCCAGGAGATATCTTACTTTGATACAAATCTGGCATCATTTTGTATGATCCGGAACCTGGGTGGTATTAAACTCAAGCAATTCTGGGTTCTTGTCAAGCATCGCAATCGAGTTCTGATATCCGGTTGACTGAGCCCCGAACCCAATCGGGAGTTCGCGGCGTGGCGATCGCAGGCTCGCAACATATTCGTTGAAAATAGTCCGGAGAACGCGAAATCCATCCGGGATCGTGCGCAGCTTGCCAACCCCGAAGAACCGATAACCTTCAAAGCTCGGCACTTCAAGAATTTTCAGGCTCATGCGCAGTGACTGGAGATAAAGGGCGGTGTCGATCTCAAAGCCGTTGACGTTATCAAGGTCAAGCGAATCGAGACAATAGCGCCAAAATGCATGGTACCCATAGCATAAATCGGTAAAAGTAGCATTGAACAGCAGGTTGACAAGATGGACAAACCCGGCGTTGCCAAGCCTGCGGATACGCGGCATATCGGTCGTCCCCCCGCCAGATGCGAAACGACTGCCTTTGACAAAATCAGCGCCTTCCCGCAGTGCATGAATGAAGCGCGGAATCTCGCGTGGATCGTTTGAACCATCGGCGTCCATCACGATAATAATATCTCCCGATGAAGCTTTGTAGCCAGCAGCCAGCGCAGCTCCCTTACCGGGTTTATTCTCCATAACTAATTTGATCGAGGGCATGATCTGGCGGGATACATCAACAGTCCCATCGGTAGACCGGCCGTCTACCAGGATCACCTCGTCGATCACATCCATCGGGATGTTGGGCAGGATATATGGCAGGTTTTTAGCCTCATTTAAGGTCGGGATGACAAGTGACACTGTCGGGCGAACATTTACCCCACGATAAGAATAGCGCCCCCCAGAATGCAAAGGTGAGGATCGCTTGCTGTCAAGCAGTACTCGGATACGCGCCAATAATTCGTCGGGATGAAAAGGCTTACGAACGAAATCGTCCGCACCAATTGTCAGCGCCTGGGTTGCGACCTCCCCAGAATTGAGCGCTGTGAGGAAAACCACAGGCGCGCGCGTCCGGTCGCGCAGAAGACGAAAAGTTTCCCAACCATCAATTCCTGGCATCATAACATCCAGAAGGATCACATCCGGTTCTTTATCATCGATCCAATCGATAGCTTCTGTTCCACTTGCCATGGAAGCGGTTTGATAGCCATGCGAACGGAAAAAGATGTTTAAAATCTGGCGTACATCTGGATCGTCATCGACGATCAGAATTGTTCTTGATGTGAGTGTCTCGGATTCGAAGAATTGTTTATTGAACCACATAACTTTCCCTCTTTCAGTAGCAAACGAGTCTGCTAATCTGATGTGTACGTTATTCGAGTAAATTGACAATCGATAAAGGCCGCCGACGTGGGTCAAAGCGTCCAGTAAAAAATCTCATGCGCCTCTCAAAATATATTTTTGCTAACAACCTGATCAGCCAATGTTCATTCGCAAATTGCAGTTGAAACCAAATGCCACCTCAGAGTGGCAGTCATTCGAACTACTGTGAGCGAGATGCTGACCATGAGATGGTGGAAGAATTCTGGGGTATGACAAGGAGGTTAGATTGATTCCAGATTTTTCCTGGCTATGCAATCATCATTGTGTGAACGCCATTAGTCCCCTCTTTGTACAGAAAGATGATCAGGCGTTACAGCAATTGCATTAATCGCCCAGGCCAATATCCGTTACAGCAAAGCTGTGCAAGTCGATAAACGATCCGTTTCCAGATGGCTGCAAAAGCAGAAAAACCTATTGGAGTTACTCTTTATTCGTAAATATTTTTCTTACTGGCTCCTTGTAAATATACCGAAGTTCAGAAATTCTGTATTACCCACCGTCTGGTCGATAAGCATCAAGGATCGAAACGATCAGTCAAAATGTAAAAAAACCTCATGTCTCAAGTTTTTCTGGATCCCACCTTGCCCCAATTGAGCAGACAACAAGCAGCTCGATTGCGGTTTGACAACGAACGATCACTGGTAACTTTTCAAATATGTCACCGGTTCACACATTATAACGAGGAACCTGCCAAAATGTTACATATAAGAGTGCGATTATCCAATAATCTCATATAAAGTTAATCTGAACTGGTATCTGGCTGGAGTTTATCCGAACTACGTTTTTAAATCTGTACTTTGACTGCTCAACTGAAAGGATCTTCAGCCAGATCAAATCTGGTGGAAAATTTCCAGCCTTCAATCCTAAGCGCGCCTGAATCGCGCTTAAGTCCAAAATTAACTGATAGATCCTCAAGATAGAAGCGTATAATAAAAGTACAACCATTCACGGATGGTGCAAGATGCGCGTATATAAATTTGCTTCAATAGCTATCATTATTTTGATAGCCGTCCTGTTGTTTCTCTCCTACCAACTTTTTAGATCCCCCATTATTTCAGGAATTCTTCCGACACAAACCAGTATATTTACTGGTTCAGTAATCGATAGCACCTTAATCGCTGAGTTACAAAAGCCCCAATGGGATGGGAAAAAGAATCGAGTACAAGCGATTGGGTTAGCCGAACTTTACTGCGCCCAGTTGAACTCGTTACCCATGGAAAAACAATCCGATTGTAGCGTGTCAGCCAGAGTGGGACAACATAAAGAGGGGATAATACGAGAGACACCTTTTCAGCCAAAAGCGGTTCTAATCAGAAAAGAAAAAGCCGATGGCAAAGACAGAAAGTGTCGAGATAACGGTCAGGAATATTCGCTAGAAAATGCGCAAGAAATATACTGCTGAAGAAAATATCCAGATTGTTCTGGAAGGGTTACGAGGCGAACCCACAATCACAGAACTGTGCCGGCGGGCATTAGCTGGATGGCAGCGATGACGTGGAAGCAGTGCCGATGCTGAGCAGACACCTTGGAAAACAAAAGAAGGCTGCAGTCAAGAACTGCAGCCCAGTAAAGAATGGAGACTACCCATAATGAAATCTACTATGAACCAAGCCATGGGGGCTGTTACGAAGCCGGGATCGGAGTCCATTCCCAAAGATGATTTAAAATCTCTACCCATGCCGGAATTGCAGGCAAAGTTGGGCTCGTCGCCGGACGGCCTCAGCCAGGCCGAGGCTCAGAAACGGCTGGTCCAATATGGGCCTAACGAACTTGCCGAAAAAGAAACCAATCTGTTCCTCAAATTTCTCACTTATTTTTGGGGACCGATCCCGTGGATGATCGAGGTGGCTGTCATTCTTTCGGCAGTTGCCCAGCACTGGTCGGATTTTTTCATTATATTTATTTTGCTTATGGCCAACGCCGTGGTGGGGTTCTGGGAAGAGCATCAGGCGGGGAACGCCATCGCTGCCCTGAAAGCCAGGCTGGCGATCAAAGCTCGGGTGAAACGGGATGGCAAATGGACCTCCGCGGAAGCCCACGAGCTTGTCCCCGGCGATGTCATCCGCTTGCGGCTGGGCGATATCGTACCGGCGGACGCGCGCTTATTGGAGGGTGACCCAATCGAAGTGGATCAGTCCGCGCTGACGGGGGAGTCTTTGCCCGCCTCCCGCAAACCCGGCGATTCAGTTTTTTCAGGCTCGATCATCCGCCAGGGTGAAATAGATGCCATGGTGTATGCGACCGCTGGGAATACCTATTTCGGCAAAACCGCCCAATTGGTGCAGGAGGCACAAACTACCAGTCATTTCCAACAGGCGGTTTTGAAGATCGGCGATTACTTGATTATCCTGGCAGTGACGCTGGTGGTAATCATCATTGCTGTCGCACTATTCCGGGGTGACCCGATCCTGATCACCTTACAGTTTGCCCTGGTGCTGACCGTGGCTGCCATTCCCGTGGCGATGCCGACCGTCTTGTCGGTGACCATGGCAGTTGGTGCTCACCTGCTAGCCAAGAAAGAGGCGATTGTGACCCGCTTGGCGGCCATTGAGGAATTGGCAGGTGTGGATGTGCTGTGCACCGACAAGACTGGCACTCTGACCCAGAACAAGCTCACCCTTGGCGATCCGTTCTGTGTGAATGGCATCCTCGCCGATCAAATCATCCTGTCTGCCGCCCTGGCATCACGGGCGGAAGATAACGATACCATCGACATGGCCGTGCTGGGTGGCTTAAAAACGAGTTGGCCCTGAAAGGCTACCATACGATTTACTTCCAACCGTTCGACCCGGTGCATAAACGCACAGAAGCCAGCCTCGAAGGCGCGGACGGGAAGGAATTCAAGGTGACAAAAGGCGCTCCGCAGGTGATCCTGGCATTGGCGACTAACGCCGAGCAGGTTAAGCCCGCAATCGATAAGGCGGTCGATGAATTTGCAGCGCGTGGCTTCCGCTCGTTAGGCGTGGCGCGGGCCGAGGGGGACGGCCAATGGCAGTTTCTGGGCGTTCTGCCCCTCTTTGATCCACCTCGAGCGGAAGCCAAAGAGACGATCGCAACCGCCCAGCAGATGGGAGTCAAAGTCAAGATGGTGACGGGCGACCAGCTCGCCATCGCTCGGGAAACTGCCCATAAATTGGGGTTGGGTGCCAATATCTTGGATGCCAGCGGCTTCGGCGATACCAAGCATGATCAGACGGCGCAATTGGCAGAATTGATCGAGAAAGCGGACGGCTTTGCCCAGGTCTTCCCTGAACATAAATTCCACATTGTGGATGTCCTGCAAAAGAGCGGACATATCGTCGGTATGACCGGCGACGGGGTCAACGATGCTCCGGCATTGAAGAAAGCAGACTGCGGCATAGCTGTTTCTGGGGCAACCGACGCGGCGCGTGCCGCGGGCTCCATCGTCTTGATGACACCAGGTCTGTCAGTAATTATCGAGGCGATCAAGGAAAGTCGGAAGATTTTCCAGCGGATGAACAGTTATGCCATTTACCGTATCGCCGAAACCCTGCGCGTTTTGTTCTTCATGACGCTATCAATCTTAATCTTCAATTTTTATCCTGTTACAGCGGTGATGATCGTGCTGCTGGCGCTGCTGAACGACGGCGCCATCCTGTCCATCGCCTACGACAAGGTTCATTACAAGGATAAGCCTGAGTCCTGGAACATGCGCCTGGTGTTGGGGATTTCCACGGTGCTGGGCATCATCGGGGTCGTGGCGGCTTTTGGCCTGCTCTATCTTGGGGAGCGCGTCTTCCAGCTTGATCGAGCCCACATCCAGACGCTGATGTATTTGAAGTTGTCCGTGGCCGGTCATCTGACGATTTTCCTGACGCGCACCCGCGGCCCATTCTGGTCCATACGGCCTGCCCGTATTCTTTGGGGAGCTGTGCTCGGTACCCAAATCGTTGCGACTCTGATTGCGGTTTATGGGGTCTTTATGACGCCGCTCGGCTGGGGCTGGGCACTGTTCGTTTGGGGTTATGCTCTGGCTTGGTTCCTGTTAAATGACCGCGTAAAACTGCTTGCCTACCGGATTTTTGACCCTACCAAAGCCAGCTTATTGACCAAAAAACCGCTCGATGTTAAATTCTAGCCCTCAGAAAACGATGCAAAGAATAAGAAAATCTTATGAGACAGGAATATCAAATGGCTTACATTAAGATGAATGATAAGGTTGACCTGCCCCCTAAAAACTGATCCAGGTAGAATGGGAGAGTCAGTGAAAAAAGGAGCTAGACAATGTCCATAAAAGGAAGACGATACACACCCGAACAAGTTATCACCAATCTGGCGAAGCGATGGTCATGCAAAGCTGTAACGTGTCAGAGTAAATGAGACAAAAACAGGAGATGGTGACAGCCTGCGCTGATGGCGATGAAAATCCGAAACAGGGATCGCTCATCCCAGACTGAACAAAGGGAAAAGCATTACCAGAGCATCTTCGAAGTCGCCAGCGACGGGTTGATCCTGCATGATTTGGAGACCGGTCTGGTCATTGAGGCTAATCCTGCAGCCTGCACAATGTACGGGTACACTCGCGAGGAGTTTGTTAACCAAAAGATCACTATCATCATCCACCCTGACAGTTTTCACCAGTTCGCAAAGTATGTCCAGGCGGTCCAAACTCATGGTGTATATATGGCGCAACAAAACCATAAGCGCCGGGATGGCTCAAAATTCTATGTTGAGCTAAACGGAACAGTATTTATCGATCAGGGTCGCCCGGTTCTCCTAAGTGTCGTTCGAGACGTCAGCCAGAGGGTTTATTCAGAATATCTGCTCCAATTGTGTCCACTAAATCGACTCAAAGGTAAGTTGTTGAGAGGATCTGCAATGATAACGGTGGGCGACGAAGTTACCCGGTGAGCTCTTTATTGATGGGAAGGATAAATACCGGGTTGTCGGAAAGCTGTACAACCTGCTGAGCCACGCTGCCCATGATGAGCAGGTCCAGGCCACCGCGCCCTTGCGAGGTAAGCATAATCATGTCCACGCCTTCGCGCTTGCCTACATCGACAATGGTGCGAGCCGGATAAGAGCCACTGACAACAGTACTTACCGACAGGCCCTCCTGGCGCAGGCTTTCAGCGACCGAAGCAAGGTACTTGCGCATGCCGGATTCAGCCTGTTTGCGGATGGCTTGGATGACGCTTGCCGGAGCACGGTATTTTTCGCTCTCTGGCACAGCCGGGACAGATATCAGCATCAGCTCACAATCGAACGACTTAGCGAGCAGACCAGCGTAAGGTAAAAGCTGTTCGGCAAAGATCGAACCATCCAGTGCGACCAGGATTCGGTCAATGTGGGGGGCTTCGGGTGGACCGCTCTCGAAGACCTGCACCAGCAGGACGGGAATATCCAGCAGGTGAACCAACTTGCTGGATAGCCCTTCACTCAGCCAGTGTTTTTCTCCTGAATGCCCCCGGGTGGTGACGATGACCAGGTCGACATCCCCTTCGAGCACCAATTTCTGGGTGGCTTCAGTCGGCGAATCCGAACGAACGGCGCAGTTAACCTGAATTCCGGCGGCTTTGATCTTTTCAGCCGCCGTCCCGAGGTAGGCTTCGGCCTCGATTTTCTCTGCCTCATCCGACTGGAACTTGCGCGAAGCGGATAATAAGGTCAATTGGGCGCCGGTGGTCTCGCAAACGAACTGGGTCCAGGGTAGAGCCTGGGCGGCATAGTCTGATCCGTCGAGCAAGGTGATGACGTGATGGATCTTGACGCTCCCATTCAAACGATGGTTAGCAAGGACCGGATCGGGCATCCAGCCCAGCTTGAGCGGGACCGGTTCCCCCTGCGCAGGCGGCCCCTGCCTGGAGCAGCGCCTGACCAAAGCCAAAACCAGCCAACAAGTTGGAATCGATGTGGCCGAGGTAATCCATCTCGGGGGAAGGCGCACCGATGCGCTGGCGGAAGAAGGTAAAGGCGAGGTAGAGAATAGGGATCAGGATAAAGTAAGCCCAGGCGCCTTCCCAGAAACGCTCTTCGAAAATAATGAGGGTGGCACCGGTGGTCAGCAGTGCAGCAATCGCCGTGCCGGCAATCAAGAGCGCCTTGCGGCCAGAAAACTGCAGGGTTACCTCACGGATGAGACGCTGGGTAACGGCCCAACCGGTCATACTCAACAAAATGAAGACCCCGGCCGCATACAACGCCAGGTAGGTTTCTTCGTGAGTGCCAAAGAGCAGGAAGCACAGGCTGACGAAACCTACTTCTAACCAAACCGGCTTTGAGGCCGACCTCGTAGTGGTTCAACGCACCAAAGGCAGGGGGAATATAGTGGCGTTCTTTAAGCCCCAGGGCAAGGTTTTGCAAGCCCTGTGCGCTGGCGGCGGAGGCCGACATGAGCACGAAGATGCCTACCAGTGAGCCCAAGTAGGGCAGGGGCGCCGGCAGAAGCTGGTCCATGGTCTGGGTAAAAACCGACACACCTTCCAGGGTAGGATCTGATAGGGAGAAGATGGCTGGACCGACGATCAGCATTGTGACCGCGGTGGTGCTCATAATGATGAGTAGGCTCTTAAATGCCTTGCTGCTTTTCTGAATCGGAGTGCCATCGTAAGCGGCTACCAGGTTAGCAAACACCTCAATACCGGTCATCACTGCCAATATGCGGACATAGCCACCGATGGTGAAGTGCAGATTTGGAATCACAAAGGCCTGGAGGGATAGCTCCGGCAGGTGAAAGCCGGTTCGCAACAGGGTCGCCAGGATCATCAACCACAGCAGGATCAGTACACCTGCGGTGGCTGGTCCAAAGGCCCGGGCAGCCATCTTGGGGCCGCGGTTCACCAGCCAGCCGGTAAACAGGCTGAGCCCGATGGCGACCATCGTACGGTAGGAAAGGCCAAGGACCAGGCCGTTGAGGGCAGGAAAGCGGTCAGCGATAAAGGTTACCATGGCGGCCATGCTGACCAGGAAGGTGAGCGTGTACTCAATAAAGGTGATGGCCGCGTTGACCTTGACGGCCCAGCCCCCAAACTCTTCTTCACTAAGGCCGCTTCCTCCGGAGCCATCGGTGACCCACTGCATGACCAACCGGTACATGGCCGAGACCACCATGATCGTCAGGACGGCCAACCAGACCGATCCGCCAAAGATGAACTCGAGCGGCATCGGATACCAGGATGAGACTTAAGAAGGGTCCAAAAACGTACAGGGGAGAAGTTGCTGGGTCCCCTCCGCCGGCCAGTGCACCTTCGAGGGGACTTTTAAGTTTGTGGGAGATATGAGCCATACGCTATGCTTTTCTTCATTATGCGACAGGTAAACTGGACCAGCTATACGCCGTGAATGGGTGCCTGGAAAGACTAACGAGTAGAGACGTTTTTTTAGCCTGGGGAAATGTTAAGTTGCAGGACCAGAATGGCGAGATAAATAGTATACCAGTTGAAGACATTCGGGGGGAAATAGGGCTCTCCAGGAATTTCTGCGGGAGGGTCCCAGCATCATGGGGTTCGCTGGGAATTACTGGGAGGTGTCCCTAAATCTGGCTATCCTTAAATCTACAGCCTGTTCGTACATCCGAATACGGATACCGATTACCCCATGACGATCAGCACCGAATAATTGCCTGAACTCTTGCGAGAGTGGGATTACCTTGTCCTGGAGCGTCTGCCCATTCAAGGATATTTGCTCCACACCCTGGTTCACATGATTTGGATTCTGCACCTGGATCTCATAAACAGCCGCTCCATAACGATAAGTGAGGTGATAACCAGGCCAGTCAGCCGGAATGTGCGGATCAATTTCCAACACGTCTCCTCTTTTTTTCAACCCCAGGAACCCTTCCAGGCCCAGGCGGTACATCCAGCTGCTGGATCCGGTGTACCAGGTCCAGCCGCCTGTTCCGGTATAAGGAGCGACGCTGTAAACATCCGCCGCAACCACGTACGGCTCCACCCGGTAATGGGCGGCTTTTTCCCGGGATCCGGCGTGCAAGATCGGATTAAGCAGCTGGAATAATTCGAAACCCTCCTCGATCCGGCCCAACCCGACCATGGCCCAGGCAGACCACAGGGAGGCGTGGGTATACTGTCCACCGTTCTCGCGCACACCAGGCGGATATCCCTTGATGTAACCGGGATCGCGCAGGGTCTTGTTGAAGGGAGGTGTAAATAGCAGGACGAGACGTTCGCTGCGCCGTACCAGGCGTTCATATACCGCCTGCATCGCCCGGCCAGCACGCTGTGGGTCACCACCGCCGGAAAGTACTGCCCAGGATTGGGCGATTGAATCGAGCTGGCATTCCATGTTCTCCGAGGAGCCCAGGGGAGAGCCGTCATCATAAAAAGCGCGCAGGTACCAGTCGCCATCCCAGGCACTGTGTTCGATGGCCTGGGCCAGATCAGAGGCACGATGGCGATAGCCCGCTGCCGGTTCATCCTGTCCGCGCCGCTCGCATAGGTCGGCGAAGCGGTTCAAGGTGCTGTATAAGAACCAACCCAGCCAGACGCTCTCACCGCGGCCGTCAATTCCCACCCGATTCATACCGTCATTCCAATCCCCAGCTCCCATCAAGGGCAGGTTGTGCAGCCCAGAAGTCATTCCCTTATCCAGCGCCCGTCTACAATGCTCGAATATGGAATAGGTACGATTGGTTAGCGGGTACTGTCCATAGCGCTCGTCCTGGCCTGGTTCCAACAAGGCGGCTATACGAAAAGGCACCTTCTCGGACAGGATCGTATCATCCCCGCTGGCATTAATATATTCAGCAGTCACATAAGGCAGCCAGAGCAGATCGTCGCTGATCCGAGTGCGGACGCCGCGCCCAGATGGCGGGTGCCACCAATGCAGCACATCCCCGGCTTCAAACTGGTGCCGGGCGGCGAGTAACAGGTGCTCACGGGCCAGTTGAGGCGCAACATGTAGCAGCGCCATAACATCCTGGAGCTGATCGCGAAATCCATAGGCTCCGCTGGACTGGTAAAAAGCGGTTCGTCCCCAGATTCGGCAGGCCAGGGTCTGATATAAAAGCCAGCGGTTGAGCAGCAAGTCAAAGGTGGGCTCGGGGGTGTGAACCTGAACCGTACCAAGCAGGTCGTTCCAGAACCTGATGTTGTTCTCCCAGGCGGTTTGCACTCGCTGTGGATCCTGGTACTGTTGGGTCAAAGCCAGGGCTGTCTCTCGATCCTCGGCCTGTCCCATGATGAAATAAACTTGTTCCGAGGCGCCAGGCTGGATATCGATGTGGAGCTGCAGTGCGGCGCAGGGATCCAACCCCGCCTCGACCGTACCCGCCAATCCAATTCGAGTGAGGGCTGCCGGCGCATCCAGACTTCCCATCCGGCCGAGGAACTCTGTCCGGTCAGCAGTCAATCCATGCAAAGGATTGCTGGCAAATACGAATGCCACCCGTTCAGAGAATTCAGTATTATACGGGTTGCGCACCAGCAATGCCTGTGGGTCGTCGGAATACTCTGGAATCAAATACTGCTGCGTATCTTCCCGGTTGACGCCCAGCACCCATTCAAGGTAATACGTGGCCGTAATCCGGCGAGGCTGATCCCAGGTGTTTTTCAATTGGAGCTGCAGAATTTTAAGTGGCGCATCCGGTGGGGAAAACACCCGCAGATTCTGACGTAAACCGTGGCTGTGATGCTCGTAGATCGTGTATCCGCTGCCATGCCGAATCAGATGGGGAGCCGAGGCAGGAGCTGGCTGCGGAGTGGGAGACCAAATAATGCCTGTGTTTTCATCCCGCAAATACAGCGCTTCATGAGCCTCATTCGTAACCGGATCATTTCCCCAGGGGCTCAGCCGGTTCTCGCCGCTGTTTTCGGCCCAGGAAACGCCCAGGCCGGATTCGGAGGTCAGGAAACCGAATTGAGGGTTGGCGATCACGTTGATCCAGGGAGCAGGGGTCAGCTCCCCGGGCGCCAGATAGATGGCGTACTCGGCCCCATCCGGGCTGAAACCGCCCAGGCCGTTGTCTTTTAACAGGCCTTGAGGACGAGGCAAAGGCTCGGTGGGCTGTTGATCCAGCCTTTCAGCCGACGTCGGAGAAAATGGTGGCAGCCGGGCTGGTTTATGATTGAGCGCCGAACAGTGTTGCAGATGTTCAGCCAGAGTCCCCCGGGCACCGTCCAGCACCACCCGGGCGGCCGTTTCAAGCAGGACCCGGTCCGCATATCCCATCTGGTCTGCGTGCAGCAAGAAGATACCCCCACGACGATTCAGCCATCCTTCGCTCTCCATGTTCGCAATTAACCGGTAGAGTTGAGAGCTGAGCTCCTGGTTATAGCTGGTGCCTAACTTATCTAAAAACACCAGGTCGATCATTAGCTGGCGCCTGCGCCAGTAAGTATGCGCCCGGAGAAGCTCTCGAACCAGGGTAAGCCCTTGCTCCGATTCAATTTCAACCAGGAGGATAGGATAATCACCTGAAATTGTAAAAGGCCACAATCCTGGCTGCCCTTTCTGATTAGCTCCTAATCGCTCAAGGCCGGCTCGCAGAGCTGAAGAAGGGAAAACCAATAAGGACAATAACGTTTGAAAATCCTTTAACTGGCCTGTCGAGATTTCCAACTCGTTCATTTCTTCTTCAGCGAGCACCCGAGCTTGTTCAAGAGCTGCCTGGATTGCATCCATCGATGCATAGCGATTGATGAGGGATCGGGAACTATCCACAGAATTGGTAGCAGCCGTCAGGAAAGCCAGGCGCAGTGTGCCATGGGGTGGCACATAAACTGCCTGGCTAATCGAAAAGATTGGGTCCAAAGAAGTTTCACTTCTGGCCTGCGAGTCAGCCTCAAGGGCAACCGGATTTCGGACAGTGCGACCACGTCCCAGGAACTGACCTCGGTCACTCTCAAGCCTGGGCCGTATAAGCGTGTCCTCTGCTTTGCCAGTCACCAGTGCATGGACCAGAAAAATCTCATCTTCCGACCCGGAACGCGGCCTGCGGTGAAACGACAATCCATTACCCCTTGGCAGCGGCTCGCTTTCGATGAACAACTTGTTAAAAGCTGGATGGCGTGCGTCCGCAGCCTGGGTTGCGAGGACAACCTCCCCATAACTGGTCAACCGCAGACTGCGCGGCTGGTCTCCATGGTTTGTCAGAGTTACCAAACGAATCTCAATATCATCTTCCGGGGCTATGAATACCTCAGTTACCTGAGCCAGGGAGCCTTCCTGACGGCGGAACTCAGCATAATGACTGTTAAACAAGACCTCCTGCTCATCAGCCGCCGCCAAGGTTGGCTGGAGGCTTGCCGACCAGGTCGCACCACTATTTTGGTCCTGAATATAGATCCAGGTTCCCCAATTATCCAGGGTGGTATCGGAACGCCAGCGAGTTAATGAAATATCCTTCCATGCGCTGTATCCGCCACCCGCCGCAGTAATCAGGAGGCTGTAGCGGCCATTCGAGAGGTAATGCACCCTCGGCTGTGGCGCTCTTGGATTCACTGTCCAGGGGTTGGCATGGTTGCGGGGCTGGATGGCTCGTAATACCTGGGAGCCTTCAGCGCTTTGCTGCTCGATCGGGGCATCTCTTGGAATCTGCTCCAAAAGCAGCAATTCTACACTTTGAATACGCGGGTCACGCTGGAAACGCCGGACCATGGCATCTCCCTGTAAATAATTGACCAGCGAGAGCATGATCATCCCCTGGTGGTGGGCCATGTAGGACTGCACGATTGCCATCTCCTGGCCCACAATGAGGCGTGCCGGGGTAAAGTCGGCGGCCTCATAAAAACCATACATACCCAGCATGTCTAACTGCTTGAGACGTTCCATATTCTGAAGCACAGCACGCGGGCGCAGGGGCAGTGCCAGCAGGGTGGCATAAGGGGTAATGACCAGATCGTCGGCTAAACCGCGCTTGTAACCTAACCCGGGTACCCCAAAAGCACGATATTGATAGAATTGATTAGAATCAAAACGGTAATACCCTGATTCCGAAATTCCCCAGGGGATATTCTTCTCACGCCCATATTCAATTTGGCGGTCGGCAACCACTGCTAGTGTATTGCCAAGCAGGGTGCCGGGTTCGCTGCGCACAACCAGGCGCGGCATCATATACTCGAACATGGTGGCACTCCAGGATAGGAGCGCCTGCCGGCCATCGACACGCGTAAACGGGCGGCTGAGATGCAGCCAATGATTCTGTGGAACCTCACCCTTGGCAATGGCCACCAGGCTGGCGAGACGGGCTTCCGATGCCAGCAGGTCGTAATAATTCAAATCCAGGCTACCGGTAGCGAGATTGTATCCAATATGAAAGACATGACGCTGTGAATCGAACAGGAAGGCAAAATTCATCGCCTGGAAGAGGGCATTGCTGCGATGCGCCAGTTCTTGAAAGCCGACCAGGAGAATCTCGGCGGTCATCCCGTCAGCAATCAGTCTGTCCTCCAGGCCTTGCGCCCAACGGAGCGCATCTGCCCTATCTGCGCCACTCAGCGTTTTTATGGAATCCTTGAGTTGTGCTAATACCAGGCGTCCAGTACGACTGGCTGCGGGAATCTCTTTCAAAGACAACTGGGGTGGAAAAGCCTCTTGCAGCGCATGCCAGTCTTCAGCCACCTTGGCTGGTAGATCGCCATCCCGGAAACATGCGGGGATTTCCTGAAAAGAGACTAACCAGGGCAGAAGCAAATCAATACAGCGTTGAATACTGTTGAGCTGCTGCCGCGCCGCCCGGTTGTAATATCGCAGGCGGCGCAGATTTTCCGGTCCAAGCTCGGTTGGGTATTTTTCCACCAGTTCCGCAATGAGACGATCGAGATCCGCCCAATTTTGAGGAGAAAGCTGGCCGCTCCCGCTGTCCCCCAGATCAGAGAGCAAACCCACCCAGCGTTTGGGTTCGTCTTTCACCGATTGGATGGCTTGACCGATCGTGCTGAGAGCGCTCCTCAACCCAGAGAGAGCCGGCTGCAAAGTAACCCCGTCCATATCGCGGAAAACCGCATCCAGCAGGTCGATGGCGTCCAGCAACCCTTCGAAAGACTCCCAACGCAAAACCGGGCGATCAGGGATTTCCAGGCAGCCCTGGTGAAGTGTTACCAGGCAGGCTGCCAGGTTTCCACTGTCCACCGTGGAAACATAGCGAGGCGTTAGGGGATCCAGCGTGCGAGTGTCATACCAGTTTAAAAAGTGTCCTTGATAGCGTTCTAGTTTCTCGAGGGTGTCGAGGGAAGATGTCAGGCGCGTGGACAACGTTAAGGCCTCAAGATAGCCCAGATCGTACGCGCCTAAGGCAGAAAGCAGGGCCAGGCCGATATTGGTTGGCGAGGTGCGATGGGCGACAATCCCCAACGGCGCCTCTTGAAAATGATCGGGGGGCAACCACTGATCCTCTGGGCCGATAAATTGTTCAAAGAAAAGCCAGGTCTGGCGTGCCAGCCGGTGCAACTCCCTTATTTGCCCACTATCCAGCTTCTCCGACTGCTGTGGTAGCGGGCGGCCGATCCAGACAGCTATTCCGGGAGCCAGGAGCCAGGCTGCCAATAGCGGTGCCGCCCAAGCTAGAGCAGCTGGGCGAATCAGACTGACGAGTGCGGATAGAACGATCGCTAAAAGTGGCGAAAAGGCCATTCGCCGCCAGGTGACACTGGCATTTCCTTCCCCCAAACGGCGAGCGGCCTGGGCGCTGGTTGTCCAACCGAGCATGCCTCGATGTGTGAGCGCCAGCCTCACCAGTGTCCTCAAGACGGCATCCACCGCAATCTGTGCTTCATACGGTAAGAACGCCAGAGCCAGCAGCCAGCGGAACAGGCTGTTTTTAAGGGAAGCTTCAGTCTGTCGAATTGGCTGGCTGTTTATTCGCCTGCGCAGTGCCGTCCACAAACCGGTCACGACAGGAACTGCCAGTACGAGGACACTGGCAACCGTCCAGGTCCCGGGATTACCTGGCAGGATTAGCCAACCAGCCACGATCAAGAGTAGCAGAGCTGGTGCAACCAGGCTTCGCCGCAGGTTATCCAGAATCTTCCAACGACTGATCGTCGACAGTCGGGGAGAGAACAACCACGGCAGAAGCTGCCAATCACCACGCATCCAGCGGTGCAGCCGGTTGGCATGTACCAGATAATTCTGCGGCATGTCTTCGATCAGGACGGTGCTGGTCACCAGAGCGGTCCGGCCATGAATACCTTCTAACAAGTCGTGGCTGAGCAGCGTGTTTTCGGGGATGCAGTTCTCCAGGCTGCGCTCAAAAGTAGCGACTTCGTAAACCCCCTTACCAACATAGCTGCCTTCTTCGAAAAGATCCTGGTAGACATCCGACACTGCCCGGGTGTAAAGGTCAAGGCCAGTGTCTCCTGAAAAGACACGTGTGAAGAAAGATGTACTGCTGCTGGATGGTTTGATATCGGTGCGTGGCTGAAGAATGGTATATCCCGAAATAACTTCTTCACCGCAGTCAGCCATACTTACTGGCTTAAGACGGGCACGGTTCAACGGATGAGCCAGAACAGCGATCAATTCTCGAGCAGCGTCGCGAGGCAGAATCGTATCAGCATCCAGGGTGATCACGTAGCGAACGCCTTGAAGCATAGCAAGGTCTCCCTCCCGAATCGGGAAGGAGGATTGACTATCCTGCGAGTTGCTTTCCATCGAGCCGTCTTGTAATGCCAGGATCAAGCTGTTTAGCTCATGCAGTTTGCCGCGCTTGCGCTCCCAGCCCATCCAAACTCCTTCAGAGGGGTTCCAACGCCGCTCACGCTGAAGGAGGGCGAAGCGCTGATCACTGCAACGATCCAACTCCAGCCGTGGATATTTTTTATTTAAATCGCGAATTCCTTGCCGTGCCCGCTCGACCAGATCGAAATCGGAAGGCTGATTTTCCGCCGGGGAATCCATGAAATCGGTCACCAGGGCAAAGCTAAGCCCTGGATCGGGGTTGCGTAAATAGTGCAGCTCCAGTTGCCCTACGAGCGAATCGACTTCATCTGGCCTGGAGAGCATGGCCGGGATGACGACCATGGCCTCACACTCTTCTGGTATTCCCCGGCTGAAATCCATATGTGGCAAGCTCTCAGGCTTGACGATCTGGGTTACCATCCAGTTGGTCAACTCCACGGCGATCGTGATTGCTGGTATAAAGGCAAGGACCATAACCAAAAGGAGTCCGGCTGGCGATGCCCCGAGCAATGCGGCAAAGAGCAGTGAGATGAGGATCAACCCGAGCGAGAGGCTGGCTATCGACCCCAGGTAAAGCGGAGTCGGGTGTGCGTGAATGAAACGCTCAAATCGCAGCCAGCCGATGGGTAGATACCCGGAGACCCGTTCTAGCGCGTTTCGACCCTGACCTAAGAGATAGAAGCCAATATGCGCTTCAGGCTGGGAGCGAAATCCATCCCAACCATCCGGCAGAACTTTCTGGTCTTGATCTCTAACCGGATCTAGCCCGCCTTCTGCTATCAGGCCAGGGGTCAAGTTCAGACGTTCCAGGCCAACACGCGCCAGGTTTACGGCGCTTTGGGCGACTGCCAGTTCGTCAATTTTCCCGTACATGGAAATTTCTTCCACGGCTTTGCGGTAACGATCGCGCGTCTCAAAATCCATCCCTGCATAGAGCCTGGCCGGGTCCTGGCGCAGGGTATGATCAACCAAACTTAAGGTTTCAAAGAAACGCTTCCAATCATAAACTGCCAGGGCACGCAAGCTGCGGATGCTATTTTCCACGATAAGATGATCGTCGAGTTGCATTACGGACTTAGGGAGGTGTTCGAACTCTGGCAGCGCATCCTCCGGGAACCCTGTAAGCCGGGTAGCTGCCCCCAAAAGACATTCTAGAATCCCAAGACGAAGCATCGTCGGAAGTGCCCAAATCTCTCCCATCGTGAGCGGGAGCACTTCCTGATAAGCCCCTACAAAACGTTGGACCCACTCCAGGTCAAGCAGGGTTTTCTCAGTTTGGACGATTTCTATGGAAAGGTCGTAGGCGCGAGCACGCCCCGTTTGCAAGCGAGGAAGCTGGCGTTCATAGTGGGGCGGAAGGTCTTGCTGGACCTCCCGGAGTACCTGCGCCACGATGTAATAATTGTCCAGCAGCCATTCCGCAGCCAGAGAGTTTTGTCCGGCATTAGAAGTTTGCGCTTGCAAACGAGCGGCAACTTCCCTCAATATTACGGTAAAACGGGGAACACGCGCCGATAAAAGTGAACCCGAATTGAGTGAGGAGTCATCTATATTGGATGATCCTGGGCGGGCGCTAGCTAATACTTGGGACGATCGGCGATGATCCTCTGCCAGCAGGCGACCTTGAGCCTCCAGTTCAATTGGCTGCTTGTCCGGCTGGATCTCGGGTTGCGGCCCGGCCGGCATGACGGAAGGCTCGTCTGGCACGGGTTAATGGCCTCCGGCTTCCTGGGCGACCATTTCCGCCAGTGTTGGCTCGATCTGGTTGATCGGCAGGTCCTGCAAAATCAGCAGCGGCGAACTGCCGTAAACGATAAAACCAAGCCCTACACTACCATACGGCCAGCGCGTGTCACCGGAATAACCGTGGGCGCTGATAATCGTCAGATCTACACCGTTCTGTTCTGCAATCTGGTGGAGGGAGCGGCTGATACTTGGGCTGACCTCCAGTTTTGTCTGGATGGTCAGGTCGAGCCGGGATTTTAAGTCTTCCAGATATTTGAATGCTTCGGCTCGATTCCGCTCCGTTAACTGGTTTGCCAGCAGCAAGTCCTCCTGAGAAGCGGAAGTCCTGCGAGGTAGTTCTGGCTGCCGGACTATGTGAGCGACCAGGATCTCGCTGGAATGCGCACATGCCAGGGACTCGGCTAAAGCCAGAGGCATTTCCGCGCGTTGAGAACCATCCAACGGAAGGAAGATCCTATGGTACTGCAAGCCGGTCAGATCTTCAGTTACGGAGTGGTAAGCCCGGATGATCATCAATGAGCGATGGGACCGCAAGACAACCTGCTGCACAACGCTACTGACATTCCAGGGACTTAAACCGCTCTGACCATGACTGCTCATGATAATCAGGTCTGCGTTCCAGGAATGGGCCGCATCAATAATCTGTTCAGCGGGTCTGCCATCAACAAGCTGCTTGGATACAAGCAAACCAGCTTTTTTTAACCGTTCAGCGATACCAGACAGGTAACTTTCCGCCTCGGCTTTACGGGTCTGCCAATCTACAGGGTCAATCATGCGCATGCGTGCAGTCACGCCGAAGGGTTCTAAGACGCGCAGTAACTTCACCTCTGGCTCACAGATTTTTGCAATCGCGACCAGGTGTGGCAAAACACACTCCGCCAATTTTGAACTATCTAACGGAAGAAGAATCCGCTTAAACATCGTCCTTCCTTTAGGAACACAAGTCTGACGAAGAAAAGGGCTTGGTTTCTGGCGTTCGGTAACAGGGACGAATTTATAGAACCAATTTCGAGGAATGGAGACGGGAAGTTTTTCCCCTTTTCTGGGTGATTTATTATACCCCAGTATCCTGGTACCTTTCCGGCCTTTGGAGGCTCGGGAACATGCAAATGTTGTGGAAGAAATAATGGGGTGTTCGGTTTGGGCGGATTAAGTCCGCCCAAACCGAACACCCCAATCTACACAATTTGAATGCTCCCGGAGGCTCCGGAGCACACATCCCGAATGCACTCTTGAAAACAAGAGATGGTGACAGGTTCTTTGGGAAATCCTATGGTCGAGGCTATTTGTGACCCCCACATCTTCTACCCACCCCAGGGATTCCGGACAGGGCTTTAACAAGAAAGAGAAAGGGTCTTTGGAAAACGCTGTGGAATAGTCCCAGATTTGGGGGTGTGAGCGTGCATCCGCACGCTCACACCCCCAAATCTGGGGTACCATCACAGGAATTCCCAATGAACCAAGAGAAAATGTGGTGACAGCCGTTCCAGTCTGGGGTACACTAGCTAGTATGACTCCTCGGGACGACCTCTATCAGCTCATAGCCAACCTGCTTGAGCAAACGGCTCAGAACCCAGATGCCTTTCCCGCTATCCCTGTGGAGCAATGGCCACCCGGATCACCAGAACAGCGACTGCTTGAAGATCTGCAAGCTGCGCTGATGGCGATGCAGACCCGAAACAGGGATCGCTCATCCCAGAATGATAATAATGAAAAGCATTACCAGAGCATCTTCGAAGTCGCCAGCGACGGGTTGATCCTTCATGATTTGGAGACCGGTCTAGTAATTGAGGCTAATCCTGCAGCCTGCATAATGTACGGGTACGATCGCGATGAGTTTGTTAATCAAAAGATCACTACCATCATCCACCCTGACAGTTTTAACCAGTTCGCAAAGTATGTCCAGGCAGTTCAGTCTCATGGTGTATATGTGGCGCAACAAGGCCATAAGCGCCGGGATGGCTCGAAAATCTATGTTGAGCTAAGCGGAACAGTATTTATTGATCAGGGTCGCCCGGTTCTCCTAAGTGTCGTTCGAGACGTCAGCCAGAGGGTTTATTCAGAATATCTGCTCCAACAGCGGGTGGAAGAACGTACTCGCGAACAATCCACCTTGTTAGAAATCTCCCATACTCTGGCTTCTGCTCTCGAGTTGCAGCCAGGACTGATCCTCGACCAGTTGCAAGTGATTATCGACTATACGAATGCCGGACTTTTCAAGCTGGAAGACTCAACCCTGGTCGCGCTGGCTGTGCGCGGGCCAAAAACGCTGCGAGAAGCGATGCCATTCCAAATCCGCCTGAAAAGCCCGGAGGCGCTGAGGATGCTTTTACACGAGCGCCGATCGACCCGGATCGCCGATGTCCATAGCTCCGACCCGCCGGCACGATTTCTGCGATCACTCCTGAAAGATCAGGCGGGCATTCTCCTGGAAGGTGTGCAGTCCTGGCTGTGGGTTCCCCTGGCGATTAAAGGCCGCGTGATTGGGGCAATCGGTGTTGCTCATAAAGAACGTAATTTTTTTACTGACCACCAAGCCAACCTGGCTCTGACCGTGGCCAACCAGGCGGCAATCACGATGGTTAACGCCGAGCTTTACGAAAATGCGCAAACGCTTGCCGCGCTGCAGGAACGGCAGCGCCTGGCGCGCAATCTGCATGACGCTGTCAATCAGTCACTGTTCTCCGCCGGCTTGATCGCTGAAGTTCTACCGCGCCTGTGGGAAAGAAGCCCTGATGAGGGTCGCCAGTCCCTGGAGGATTTGCGTCGTTTGACCCGCGGCGCCCAGGCTGACATGCGCCTGCTCCTGGCCGAGCTGCTGCCTTCAACTCTGACAGACGCAGAGCTGGGGGACCTGCTGCGCTTGTTGGGAAATGCGCTCTCGGGTCGGACGAACATCCCGATTAACGTGAGCGTTGTCGGTGAAGGAAAACTGCCGCCTGATGTGCAGGTAACATTGTACCGTCTGTGCCAGGAAGGAGTAAACAACATCGCCCGACATGCCGGAGCCAGCCAGGTGGACATCCAGCTGGAGTTTGCAACAGGTGGGGTTGAAATTCGCATCCGGGATGATGGCCGTGGCTTTGATCCCCAAAAAACCCCCGCTGGTCACTATGGGCTAAAAATGATGCGCGAGCGTGCCGCAGCGATAGGAGCGAAGCTGTCCATCACCAGCCAACCGAAGCGCGGCACGGAAATTGTTATTCACTGGATGGAAACCCAGGAATAGAAAGAGACCCAAGATGAGCTCTTCACAACCGATTCGAGTGATGCTGGTAGACGACCATCTGATGGTCCGTCGAGGGCTGGCGACCTTCCTGAAAGTATTTGACGATCTGGAACTGGTGGCCGAGGCGGAAAGTGGGGAGGCGGCAGTGCAGCTCTGCGCCGAGCTGCTACCTGACGTCGTACTCATGGATATGAGGATGCCTGATATGGATGGTCCAACCACCACGCGACTGATCCGGCAGCAGCATCCCAAAGTTCAAGTCATTGCCCTGACAAGCTACAAAGAACAGGAGCTGGTTCAGGACGCGCTGCAGGCAGGTGCGATTGGTTACTTGCTTAAAGATGTGTCTGCCGAGGAACTGGCCAGCGCCATCCGTGCAGCGCAGTTGGGACGGGCTACCCTCGCTCCGGAGGCTGCCCAGGCGCTTGTAAACGCCGCCAACCAGCCGCCCGCACCAGGCCACGATCTAACCGAGCGCGAGCGGGAGGTACTGGTACTGATGGTAGAAGGCCTGAACAATACCCAGATCGCAGCACGGTTGGTGGTCAGCCCATCAACCATTAAAACCCACGTCAGCAACATCCTCTCCAAATTGGACGTCGCCAGCCGGTCAGAAGCTGTGGCATTGGCATTGCGCAGCGGTCTGGTTACCTGAGCACCAGCGGCAATGGATGACCGTCCTCACTTTTCCCCCAACTGGGGGAAACAAACACCCCCTGGCCGGTGGATGCGGGCAGGCGGTGTTTGAATTAAAATATGCGCATGAAGACAGGTATCAAGACCCAGCCAAAGGGCAATTTGAGCGAGCATCAGCACATCGCAGAAGCCCTGCAGGCTTCTGAAATTTGCGACAGGCGGTTTTTCAAGGCCGCGTAAAGTAGGAGGCCCACTAAATGGCCAATAAAAAGTTGAATCTAAGGCCGCTAAGTGATCGTGTGGTCATTGAACCGCACAAAAAAGCGGACAAGACGAACTTGGGAATTTTTCTACCTGATATGTCCAAAGAGAAACTGCAAAGAGGCACCGTTTTGGCGGCAGGTCCGGGCCGAGTCGATCATGATGGCAAGCGCATCGAGATGGAAGTCAAGACCAGCGATGTGGTCGTATATGCCGGTTTTACCGGCATCGAAGTCAAATTCGGCGACAAAAAATTGCTTATCCTCAAGGAGAGCGACATTCTGGCGATTATTGTGAATTAGTGGGACATAACCTGAAAAGGTAATTATGGATTAATCCAGAAGCGCAGCAAGTCTTGGAAGCACGGCCTCAAACTGGCCGTCGAGACGCCAATCACCGATGTAGTGGAGTGGAATTTGAGCCAGGTTAGGTGAGTTGAAATCAGGAGCTCCTTGTTAATCGTTTGCAATTCCCCCAACTGGGGGAAACAAACACCCCCTGGCCAGTGGATGCGGTCAGGGGGTGTTTGCTGTAGAATGGAGGTATGAAACGCGCCTTTATAGCCGATGCCCAGCCCGATGAACGTTTAGCCCTCCGTCTTACGCTGCAGGATCTCAACATGCAGGTGGTCGGTGAGGCCGCCGACTGGCCGAATGCATTGGCCCTGGCTCCTGACACACGTCCGGATCTGGTGGTGGTCGATTGGGATCTGGTCGCCGACGAGTCTGGGGCAGCCCTACCGAAACTGCGGGAGGCCTGCCCGGCCGCTGTGGTCATCGTCCTCATCAGCCATTTGGATCCACGCCACCAGGCCGCCCTCTCAGCCGGGGCAGATACTTTTATCAGTAAAGGCGAGACATCCGAACAGGTGGCTGAACGCCTGCGAGACGCGGTAGCAGGCATCGCTTTCAGATAAACTCGGTAAAACGAGCAGTTGCTTCCATTCACTCATTCAGAAGGAGAAATCTCATGTTGTGGACAATCGTCGTAATTCTAGTTGTACTGTGGCTGCTTGGCTTTTTCGGTCGGAGTATTAGTCCAAGTTTTCCGAAAACAGGTGGTTGGATTCACACTCTGCTCGTAATCGCCATCATACTCGTTGTGTTGAACTTGCTGGGCGTTATAAACCTCTGAAGTAGCTGGACTTACTCAACTACTGTAGTCGATAACGCTTGTATTGGTTGGCTTCTACTGTGATACCTGACGCCTCCTGGCTACCGGCGCAAACAATTAGGGAGCATTCGAATGTTGTAGTAAGTGAGGTATGGTGTTCTGTTTGGGCGGCCTTTGCCGCCCAAACAGAACACCATATCTACACATCTCGAATGCACCCAATAATTAAGGACAGTACCCGGAAATGATTAAAAGGATTACTCAATGAACGGGAATATTTTCGAGGGCAATTGGAAGGAAATGAGCGGTCCGCTCAAGGAATGGTGGGGCAAATTTAGCGACGAAGATCTGAAACAGGCGGGCGGCAAAACCGACAAAATCGTCGCCTTGCTCCAAAAGAGGTATGGCTATACCCAGGAGCAAGCCGAGCAGGAGTTTAACCAGCGAGTAAAGGATCTAAAAAGGGGAGTTAAAATAAAAGGCTGCCGTAGTTCTTGCGGCGCGCTGTAAGAACTGCGTGGACTTTCGGTCGATACGGAATCGCGTGGAACGGGATCGTGTGGTGATGGAATTCGGGCGAGACCGGCAATCATTGCCACATCTTCATGATACCACTGGGATTCTTGCAGGCTCATCAAATATTTCCAACATCCAATTAATGCAAGGAAAGCATGGTGCTCCAACCACCTTCACCTCCATATTTATGGACATTTCGGCGGGTTGTGTGGGCGACACTCGTCTTCATTTTTGTCGCCCTCAGCTTCTGGCTGCTCTATCGCTTTAGCCAGGTCGTTTTCATCTTGTTTTTCGCCATCGTGATGGGTACGGTGATCCGGCCAGTCGTGGCCTGGTTGCACCGGCGAGGATTGCCCCGTATTGCCGGCGCTCATTTTGGTCTATTTCCTACTGCTCGTCTTCACTCATCGGCTTCGGGTTCTTGTTGTTTCCGTTGATTGTCGAGCAAGGTACAACAATTTTGCCGCCGTGCCGGGTTACTACCAAAGCCTGCGCGAGTGGATGGTTAATGATCCCAATCAATGGGTTGTACGTTTAAGCGGGTTCCTCCCGGCGACATTGGCAGGCCTGGGTCGGTACAGCAAACGGGACAACAAATACTGGCTTCTGCAGGGCAAGCGTTGGGCTACGTGGTATCGGTGGCTAATGCTATTTTTACGGCGATAGACTATTTTGCTTATTAGCCTCTCCATTGGACGATCGATGGCCCGCGAACCATCCATTCATTGTTGCTGCTGATTCCAAAAGGCCAGCGCGAGAGCATTGGCGAACTGATTTCGGCCATGGAAACCAAGGTTGGTTTCTACATTGCCGGGCAAGGCTCTCCTTTGTCTGATCATCGGCATCATGGCCCTGATCGCCTATTTGATCATTGGCTTGCCCAATGCCCTGGTATTGGCGCTGGTGGCGGGCGTTCTGGAGGCCGTGCCGATGGTTGGACCGCTGCTGGGAGCTATCCCGGCTGCGGTCATTGCTTTATCCATTGCACCGTCCAAACTGGTCTGGGTGATCATTGCCACGTTTGTGATTCAGCAGGTAGAAAACAGCCTGTCCTGGTGCCGCGCGTCATGCGTAAGGCGGTGGGAGTCAATCCATTCGTCTCCCTGCTGGCGATTTTTGCATTTAGCTCTTTGTTCGGCGTGGCCGGTGCGCTGATGGCCATACCCATCGCAGCCATACTTCAACTCTTACTCGATCGTTTCGTTTTTCATCCTGGATCGATGGAAGCGGAAGTTTCGGCCGGCCGTGATTATGCCAGCCGGCTGCGATACGAAGCACAGGAACTTGCCCAAGACCTGCGCAAGCAGGCGCGGCTCCATCAAGATGGCTCGGATCAAAGTGTGATGCAGACCGATCAGGTGATGGATGAGATTGAAGCAATTACCACCGACCTCGACTCGCTTACTGGCCCAGGTCAATCCTCCTGGTGAACCACCATGACGAAGCAACTGGTAAGGTTCGCTACGGCGGTTATGACCACGTTGTTGGCTCTGATGGTGCTATGGCAGTTCCGTGTTGTCGTCGTCTTCGTGTTGATCTCGCTAACGCTTGCGGCAGCCCTGCGCCCATTAGCAAGCCGCCTGGTCGGGAAACGCTTCGCGGTGCGAGCGGCCTGGATTCTGTTGTACCTGGTGACCCTGCTTTGTTTTGGAGTTTTACTCTTCCTGACTGGCGAGGCGGCAATCAATGAGATTCAGCTGTTAGCCCGGACGATTTCGGTGCAGGATGCCTGGAGACTGCCACCCTGGTTGGAAGGCAGCTCATTCCAACAGGCACTGCTTGCACGTCTGCCACCGGCGAGTGTGCTCTTCGAAGCACTCACCGGCGACCAGGGGCAGCTGGTGCTGCCGGCTATCATTGGCTTTACTCAGGGCATCGGCGGCTTCGTAAGCGGCGTTTTCATCATCCTGTTCCTGAGCATTTATTGGAGCACCAATCAAACTCATTTTGAACGTCTCTGGCTCTCGCTGCTTCCATCCAGCCAGCGTAAACAGGCGCGCGATATTTGGCAGACAGTCGAACCCGAAATCGGCGCTTATATTCGCGGCGAGGCGATCCAAAGCCTCATGGGTGGGCTGCTATTGGGCTTCGGAGTCTTTCTGCTCGGGTCTCCATACTCGGCACTCCTGGCCCTTGCTGGCGCTCTGGCGTGCCTGATACCCGTGATTGGGGCTCCCCTGGCGGTCATTTCGGTGTTTATTGTGGGCCTGCTGACCAGCTGGCAGCTTAGTCTGCTTACAGCTTTGTATGCACTGATCGTCTTGATTGCCTTAGGTGCCTGGGTCAAGCCACGGCTTATCGATAGCAAATGGGAGAATCCGATTCTGACCGTAGTCCTGCTGATTGCCCTGGCAGACGCTTTTGGCCTGGTGGGTATCATCTTAGCGCCACCGCTGTCGGTTGTGTGCCAAATCCTGTGGAGCTACCTGGTCAGCCGCCGCGCGGTTTCAGGGGCTGCAACCCAGGTATCACACCTAAAAAAGCGGCAAGCAGCCGTATGGACCACCATCAGGGCAATGGATAATCCGCCCCTGCCATTGGTGACCAGCAGCATCGAGCGGCTCACTCAACTGATTGAGAAAGCTGAACCTGTTCTGCAATCCGGTCTGGCAGATGATGGTTCCGAGATCATTCAAATCGCCGTAGCCTGTCCCCGGCAAGGATGGGCAACCTGTGCATGCAAACCTTGATGAAAGAGATGAAAACCGAAACTGGAGTCGTAATGTTAAGCAATACAAGACCCAAGGAGCCAGAAATAATAACAGGACGATTTTATTCTTTGGCCTGTTATTTATCGCGCTTGTTCTTATGATAACCTGCGTTTCGAGCGTTCCTTTGCTGGGTTTTCACAAGCAAACCCAGGAAACGCCAACCCAAGAAGTGCTGTTAATGGAAATTTTGACGGCAATCCCAACCAGCCATTATTCAGTAAGTTTACCTGTCATCCTGACCAATTCAGGAACCGTCACAGCCCTTCCTGCGGTACAAAGTCAAATCTGGATAGTAATAAAAATTAAGAAGCCTGGGGTATGAGATGAATGGTCAGCGCTATGACATTGCAGTATTCAGGCGTGTAGATAGCCAGGATACTGTAAAAGCTTATTGTATCGATCGGGGATTAGATACGCCAGATTTAGGAACGGAATATTTACTAAACACGGATCGTGTGTTCGTTCCATTACGGCCACAATGCTGCCCATCCGATCCAGCGGTTTGAAATGATCCAATAGGTTGATCTAATCTGTGAAAATAAAGGTGAGACGACCATTCAAGCAAAAACACCCTAATGGCTCGGCCTAATTACAGACGCAGACGAACACACGCGGGAACTCAATCGATATTCATCTCCCCCAACTGGCGTAGACAAAGATCGCCCAGCCAATGGATGTGCCTTGAGAGCGTTTGCTATAGAATAAATTATGTCTCCATTGATAAATCCCAACAGCGCCTAAGCCCGTTCCTTCCTGAACTTGCAGGGGGAAAATTAGATTGAAGAATCCGGCGCACTAAGCTGTCCCGAGCGCCGGCGTAAATTGGGCAGCTTTTCTGAAATATGATCGAAGATAAATGGCTGTTTGATAGGCGACATAATCTTATGGGTACGATATTTGGCAGAAACAGGAGATTAAGTGATGTACGAAAATCAACAGGGCAATGACCTTGCCGTGGATCGCCGCGAAGAAACGGTGACTACGCAGCAACCAGGCTACGTAACAACCGAGCAGGTAATCCGCGATGTTGCGGCAGAGCGGCGGCTTGGTTTGTTCCAGATCACAAGGTTAATATGGACTTTCCTGGGGATTTTGGAGATCTTACTGGGGCTCCGCTTCATGTTGAAGTTGATTGGCGCCAATCCGGAGAGTGGTTTCGCCTGGTTTATCTATGGAATCACAGGGCTATTCGTAATGCCATTTACGGATCTGGTGCCTACCTGGTTAAACGGCACAACGATTCTCGAGGTAACCACGCTGATTGCCATGGCAGTCTATGTATTGTTCATTTGGGGGGTGGTGCGCGTGACCCGCATCGTTGCGGATCACCCCAGAGCACTCTCGATTACGCGTTCGACGCGTGAACAGACGCCAGGCGGTACAGGAAACGAGCGTACGACCCACACAACACGCAGCGGATAACCGGCATTACACTTTCGCATAACAAAGTATAAAAACATAAAGTACAGAAAAGGAGCTTAGAATGGGATTACTTTCCTGGATTGTCGTTGGTTTGATTGCGGGCTGGTTAGCCGGCCAGTTCATGAAAGGGGGCGGCTACGGGTTGATTGGGGATATCGTCGTCGGCGTGATCGGCGGATTGTTGGGGGGCTGGATTGCTTCCTCATTGCTCCACCTTGGCGTTGGCGTGAATGGAATTAACCTGGAATTGATCCTGGTGGCTTTTGTTGGAGCAGTGGTGCTGCTCGTCCTGATGCGGGTGTTGAGAGGAGGAAGACGAAGCATTTTTCGCTAAATACCTTTCGAAAATCGTCCGGATATGGTTGTTGATGCGTACAAAGCGGGCTTCAACAACCATTATTTTTTGGGTAGTGTCTTCGTGGTACTCTCGCTAAGACTGAGGGATATGTGGTGTTGGCCAAAAGCCAACACCACAATTACTTTCGCCGTGTTCGTTACTCAGCAAGAAAACCATTAAGAGCCCTGGCTGTTTTCAATCTCCCCCAACTGGCGGAGGACAACTCACCCGTGTCGGTGGATGCGGCTTACAGACGATTGTTATAGAATCAATCTATCAGAAGAATTTTTCTGGCCGGCGATGCTGTGCTTAAATAAAATCCGCAAAGTCGATCCAGGATTAAGGAGTGTACGAGATGGATCCTATTATCTGGCTTCTTACCGGCGCTGCCACCGGCTGGCTCACTTCAATCATCATCCCGCGCCGCCGCTCGGCCCAGATGCTTAATATCCTTGTGGGCATGGGAGGGGCGCTTGTTGCTGGCTATCTTGTATATCCAATGATACATACCGGACCAATCGACTTGAGGGTCTTTAGCCTGCCGGCCTTTTTGGTATCGCTGGGAGGCGCAATATTCCTGCTGGTTTTAGTGAATTTTTCCCGAAGAGAAAAGGATATCAATAATGCTGAGTTGGAACGCAACTGGGCGCTGTTGAGCGACAAAATTCATACCCGCTGGGGCAAACTCACCGAAGAAGATGTTGCTAAGATTGACGGAAATTACTCCCGGTTTATTGCCATGGTTGAAACACGTTATGGTTGTACCCGTGCAGAGGCTGAAGATCAAATCCAAAGATACTTAAAGGCTATTTCGGGCGATTCTGTGAATTCGTCTATGCCAGATCAGGAAATCGTCGAGGAGCAAATGCCTGATCCACACCAGTAGAGGATCCATAAAAAAGAGAAGCGATCCAATTCAGATAGGAGGAAATTATGGGACGGAAGGGAACGAGCAAGCGTAAGAAAGCTAAACAGAAAGCCATACCGGCTGCTGAAGGTGATTCGGGTTCGAGCGTACTTAAGGCGATCAATCAGCCGGAGAAGATTATAAGGATGGGTAAAAGTAAGGCTCCGCCAAAAGGCAACAAGAAACATTAGAGCCTGTCGGGGATTTTTGATCATACCTATGGTGCGTGCGATGCACATACCGATCCGTATCCCCTTCTAGAAGATATTTCTGCCAATGGTAGACAACTTAGTGATTTTATCGCTAAGTATTTTTCTACAATCGGCGAGGAAGAACGGCAAAAGAACCACTTAGCTCGATAAAGGAAGTATGACAATGGGCGCAAATAAAAAGTTTAGTCACGAAGAAGCGAAACAAATAGGCAATTCTTTGGGCATTGATTGGGGAATTTTTAATGTTGAACAGTTCCAAATGGGGCTAAACGTGGAGCTTGAGCATGGCACCAGCAATGAACAAACCAATGTAACCAACGATGAGGCAATCATCACCGGAAAAATCGCTCTGGCACACCTCAATGAGTATCCAGATTACTACACACGCCTGGCAGCCATGGAAAAAGAGGCCCATGAATATTGGGCGGATGGATAGAGCTATGGATGCGCGAGATTCAATACCAGAACGAGGAGAACGAACATGGTTGTTGCACAGATAACCCAATCCAGTCTCACAGAATATTCCCGGTGTGAACACCAAACCCGACTTCAGGCACAAAAGCAGAACCCGGATTATCAGGGAAATAGAGACGACGACTCCATCGCAGAAAAAGTAGACCAGGCTTTACGGAAGGATAGCGTTCTGCGCAGCACAGATTACGGAGAAATCGATGTTGATGTAGTCGGTCGTACGGTTTATTTAAGCGGATACGTCAACAGCAGAAGCAATCAACGGCGAGCTATCACTGCAGCTGAGATGATTCCAGGTGTATTGGAGGTAAAAAGCTATCTGTTTTCAGACGACAATCTTATCCGAGCTGTGGCGGGTGTGTTGGGAAAGATCGAGCATAGCTATGGGGTTAAATTCTTCACAGGTTCGCAAAATGGGGTTGTTGGGCTGAATGGCAAGGTGGGCAGTGAAACCGTGCGCAACCTTGCTGAGCAGTATGCAGCCAGTGTTCCCGGGGTACGCGGTGTGATCAATTCCGTGCGTGCACCCGGGGTGGATGCAAAAGCTGAAGACCAACGCTTTTTTCAACCGATCATTGGTGTGAAGATTTATTTTCGCGACGGCCAGTTTGGTATAGTCCAAAAGGTAATCATCAATCCGTCCAACAGGCGTGTGCTTGCGATGATAGTTCGAGCGCAATATTCAAGATCAGAGCAAGATTCCAGTTTCTTAGGGTTCGGCAAAGCTCAAACATCTGAACGCAATATGGTTATTCCCGTAAGTAATATTCGTTACTTAACCAAACGAGCAGGTTTTCTTCACGTCGACGGGAAGGAAGTCTCCACATATCGTGATTTTGAGTCTTCGGAATATAAAGTTCCCAGAGAAAATTGGATGCCGCCCTATCCTTATTGTCCGGATGAGGTGCTGTTCCCGGTTGAATCCCTTGAAACTATGGGTGATGATGAGCATGGGTTGGTAATCATGCCGCCACTATCCTCAAACCTGGACTTACCACAGAAACCATCACTGAACTAAATGCCAACGTAATTTGAATGTTGGGGGCGGTTTCATGCCCACGTAAAATGATTAAGATGTTTGTATCAAGGCAAGAAAGGAAATGAGATGCCTAACCATATCGTATGCCCGAACTGCAAGATTAATATCTCCGATAACCCAATGATCGACGCCGCTGAAAAAGGAGTTGGCCTTGGGACACAATCCTTTAACTGTGAAAATTGTGGGGAAAGAATCACCTATTGGGCAATTACTGCCCAGCTCAGGGAACAAAAAACGGTTGGCTGGAGATTCAAGAATTGGGCCCGGTCTCTGTCCCAAGGAACGGGGCTAAGGATGAATTTCGATTGGATATGGGTCGGTGAGAGGCTTAGAGACCAGAAGCGATAGTTGGCCAACGTGAGTCAATGAGATATCTCAAAACGATACCAGGCATATCAATTCCATGAACAATATTTACCACCATCACCGGGCAATCCTGGAGGATATCGCCGATAGGGCAATGGTTAGCAAGAGGCTTTTTCTCCGATTTTTCGTCCGAGTCCCTTGCCGAACTGAACAGGATTCGATTCCCAGCACGCAAGAGCGGTAAGCCAATTCGTGACCTGACGAAGTTGCCGTGGATTTCGATCGATGAGGATGGCTCGCATGATCTGGATCAACTGACGGTTGGCGAGATGCTGCCCGGTAATGCCATTAAAGTTCAGGTGGCGGTGGCCAACGTTGATGCGCTGGTTAAAGCTGGATCAGCGCTCGACAAACATGCCCGCCATAATTCCACTACCGTTTATACCCCGGTTAAGATATTTCCAATGCTTCCCGAGAAGCTTTCCACCAACCTGACCTCCTTTAATTTCAACCAGGACCGACTGGCGATTGTGGTTGAAATGGTGATCGGCGCAGATGGATCCCTTCAAAAATCGGCTATCTCCCAGGCCATGATACGCAATCATGCCAGGCTAAATTATCACGATGTGGATGCCTGGCTGAATGGCAAAGGGTCTTTACCCGATCCAGTCGCTAATGTAAATGGGATAGAAGAAAGCCTGCAACTACAGGATGAGGCCTCCCAAAGAATGAAGAATCTCCGGTTTATGCATGGGGCACTCAATCTGGAGTCGATTGAGGCAAGGCCGGTATTCGATGTCAATGAAATCAGGGATCTTGAGGTAGAGCGGAAGAATCGCGCCACGGAGATCATTGAGAATTTCATGATCGCGACCAACGGCGTAACTGCCAGGTATCTTTCGGACCAAAATTTTGCGTCCATCCGCCGGGTTGTGCGTACTCCAAAAAGATGGGAGCGGATCGTGGAGATTGCCAGGGAACACAGATTCGAACTCCCCTCCAGTCCGGATTCGGGAGCGTTGGAAGATTTTTTAACCAGGGAGAGAGTCGCTGATCCGCTGCGCTTCCCTGACCTATCCCTGGCGATGATCAAATTAATCGGTCCTGGCGAATACGTTGCCGAACATCCAGGCAATACAACCATGGATCATTTCGGACTGGCCGTCAGGGATTACACGCATTCTACGGCTCCGAATCGCCGATACAGCGATCTGATCACCCAACGTCTATTATTGGCTGCCATAAATGGGAGACCATCACCTTATCGTCTGACGGATCTGGAGTTTTTGGCTGCCCATTGTACCGCGCAGGAGGATGCTGCCAATAAAGTCGAACGTCAGGTAATCAAATCAGCAGCAGCCCTGCTGCTGGAGCACAGGATCGGCGAGCAGTTCGATGCGATTGTGACGGGTGATTCTGAGAAAGGCACCTGGGTCCGGCTTATCAACCTGCCCGTAGAAGGCAAGCTGATGAATGGAACGCACTCTGTCGATATTGGCGATCGTTTGCCGGTCCGGTTAGATTTTGTAGACGTGGATCGAGGATATATCAATTTCGAGCAAGTCAGCTTACCCTGGCAGGCTGGCGTTAAGAATTAAATACGATAAACAATCAGGAGGTTATGACATGGCAGAGAAAACTAATACAAAGAAGAAAAAACGAGCGTCCAAAAGCCAACGCACTTATTTGCGGCGGTTGAAGCAAGCTGCTCGCAACGAGATTGGCATGAACACCCCTCATTCCGGTCCCGCGCAAACTAAACAAGATCATAAAAAGAAGGACAAATCCTGAAACGGAATTTTCGCAGGAACCACGACTATGGGTCTCTGGGAAACGCCGTGGTGGTACCCCCAAAACTGGGTACCACCACAGGAATTGCCAATGAGCCACGATTGTTTCGTGAGCTGCGGAACCAAACAAAGGTAAGCTGATGGATTCCCGACAACCAGACGAAGATCATCATCCAGAAAAAATACCCGGCCCATTCAGGAAGAGACCATTCCAATTATCGATCAATTTCCTGTTTATGATCATTGCGCTTGGCTTGTTCGTATTCCGGCTGGTCAGCGGGATGCTGCCCGCACCACAAGAGCTTTCGTACAGCGAGTTCAAGAATGACCTGATGGGTGGGAAAATCAGCAGTGTGCTTGTCGGTGCAACCACCATCAGTGGAAAACTAAGCGATGGCACCACCTTCACGACCATCCGGGTAGAGGATCCAGAGCTGACTCAATCGTTGGAAGCCCAAAAAGTTGAGATTACCGGGGTTATAGAAAGTACCAATGGAGGTATCCTGGGTTTCATATTGACCTGGATCTTCCCGTTGGTATTGATGGCTGGACTTGTGGTACTGGCTGATGGGGCGCAACAAAGGTGGGGCCGGCTCAATGGGGAGTATGTTTCTCCTTCGGTAAAAGTAAAGCGCGGGTGATTCAAGGCGAACAAACCGGGGTAACCTTCAAGATGTTGGCGGCGCCGGAGAGGCCGTGACCGATCTCAAAGAAGTGACCGAATTCCTCAAAAATCCCATTCATTTTCAGCGTCTGGGCGGCAAAATGCCTAAAGGTGTTTTGCTGGTCGGGCCGCCCGGAACCGGCAAGACCCTGCTTGCCAGGGCGACTGCCGGCGAGGCCGGGGTACAGTTCTTCAACCTGAGCGGGGCCGAATTTGTGGAGATGTTTGTTGGCGTCGGCGCATCCCGGGTGCGGGATTTGTTTGAACAAGCCAAGAAGGCCGCACCGTCCATCATCTTCATTGATGAGATTGATGCCATTGGAGGCCGCAGGGCAAGCGCTGGAGCGATGGGGGTGCATGAGGAACGCGAGCAAACCCTCAATCAATTGCTGGCCGAAATGGATGGTTTTGAATCCGCCAAAGGCGTGATCGTGATGGCTGCCACCAACCGGCCCGAGATTCTGGATCCTGCCCTTCTGCGTCCGGGCCGTTTCGATCGCCAGGTTATGGTCGAACTGCCGGATCGCCAGGGTCGTCTGGAAATTTTAACGATTCACGCCCGACTGGTCACCCTTGGGAAAGGATATCAACCTGGAGGCGGTTGCCCAGATGACACCGGGCTTTTCAGGGGCGGACCTGGCCAACCTTGTAAATGAAGCTGCACTGTTGGCATCCCGAAATGGTAAAGAAGCAGTGGGCATGGCAGACTTCGATGGGGCTTTCGAACGGGTAGTTGCCGGATCAGAGCACCGCACACGCTCCATCACTCCGAAAGAAAAGAAGGTGATTGCGATCCATGAAGCCGGGCATGCGCTGATCGCCAGCCTGACACCTGATGCAGATCGGGTTCATAAAGTGACAATCGTCCCTCGCGGACGAGCTTTAGGGTACACCATGCAGCTCCCCACCCATGACCGCTATGTATTGGGTCGAAAGTGAGTTGAAAACCAGGTTGACGATCCTGGTTGGAGGTAGAGCGGCCGAAACGTCTGGTTTTCGAGGAAGGCTCTACAGGCGCTGCCGATGATCTGGCTCAAGCGACCGGCCTCGCACGCCGTATGGTCACAGAATTTGGGATGAGCACCGTACTGGGGCCGGTGCGCCTGGCTTCTGGTATGCAGGCCAATTACCTGAGCCAACAATTCGGACTGGATGCTCGAGTGAGCCAGGAAACTGCTACCCTGGTAGATAGTGAAACACGCCGGATTCTGGAAGAAGCAGTGAATGAAGCCAGAAGCATCCTGATAAGTCATCGGTCTGCGTTAGACAGTCTGGCAGACCTGCTTTGCGAACATGAAACGGTCGATGGAGCACAAATTGATGCGATTCTCGGCCGAACGGAAAAACAAGAACTAGTCAATAAGATTCCAGGGCATGCCCCAAACGGCCACAAGCCATGAGGCTGTCCATAAAAATAAAATATATTATCTCCCGCTTGTATCTGTTTGGACCGCCCGCCATTCAAGCAAAATGATTGGCCCATAGCAAAAGCTGATCTAACCGCCCTGTGGCATTGGGAAGACGAAGGCGGGCAAATTGAAAACCGCATGGTTGAAGGGATTGCATCCAACTCGCAGGAATACCCAATCACTCAAGAGAGGAGTCCGGAAAATGCAAGCGTATCAGGTCGGAGACAGCGTGGTCCATTGGAAATATGGCAATGGCAAGATTGTTGCTGTAGAAGATAAAGGATTGCCGGGCAAACCACGTATCTGTTATGTGGTTGAAAGCCAGCAATGTGACGATCTGGGTTCCCGTTGACGAGAACGGCAGCAGCAGTCTCCACCTGCCAATATCCCGTTCTGATTTCAGGTTGCTCCTAAATGTTCTCCGCAGCCAGGGCGAGGAAATGTCCAACAACCCCTTCCAGCGATTCGACCAACTCGAAGAACGGATGCATAATCCTTCTCCCACTGAGCTATGCCAGCTCATCAGAGATCTTACCTACCGCTCTCATGGTCGCCGAAAACTGAGCAGCAGCGATAATCGGATATTGCATTCTGCCTTATCATTTCTGCTTGATGAATGGGAGCGATCCTTAGGAACACCGCGGGAACAAGCCAGGCACGAAATGGAAGGTATCTTAAAAGAAACTCCAATGAGACACCCGCTTTACAGTCTTTAAAGCAGCACATTCCACAAAATATCCAGTGGGATTCACGCTATGGGCCCCACATCTTCTACCTACCACAAAGATTGCGGAAGAGCCTTTAAGCTGGTTCTCTAGCAAACTCCGTGGGAGAGTCCACCACCGCAGGAATTCCCAATGATCAGGGCTTTCACAAGAAAGAAATTTGGGGTTGGGCGGTAAAGTCGCCTAACCCCAACATCAAACCCATCCTTTATTTACATTTTGTAAGAATCCTGTCCCAATGATCCCTTTAAGCTTGACAAATAAGACCAGGTACTGTACTATAAAGGTTGCAGGATACCATTCAGTTTATGTTGGAAATGACGACAGTAGCTCATGGATCATTCCGTGAGCTTTTTGTTTTGCCCGTTCCGATGAAACAAAAAGAGTTCCTGAACATCTTATAATTTGCCATAAGGAGGCAATACAATGTCTGAACGTATAATCGGCACGGTCAAATGGTTCAACGGCAGCAAAGGCTACGGATTTATCGAACGAGAGGGTGGAGAGGATGTTTTCGTCCATTTTTCCGCCATCCAGGGCGACGGATTCCGAAACCTGGAAGAAGGCCAGCGAGTTGAGTTCAATGTCGAACAAGGCGCGAAAGGCCCTCAGGCCACCAACGTCACCATGGCCCTCTAATAAACTCGAAAATTAGTTTACCGCTGGACTTTGCTCCATAAGCTAAGCCCAGCGGGGGTTGAAAATTAAGAAGGGTGCTAAAAGCACCCTTCTTAATTTTCATCAAGCAAAAGTACTGTTTTTTGAACTTCAATTGATTTTATTTCCGCCAGCAAATATGAGGGGGTATCTCAATCGCTCAACCGCTGCTTGCAGATCAGCAATGGTTTCAAATTTAGCCCGTTGGTTATAGGTTCGGATCCATTGCCTGGTTTGCTTGGATTTATGCCAGGGCGCTCGATCCCAGAACAGGGCCATGAAACGCTTGCCTTGAGCTGTCCAATGGGCCATCAGTTGATCCAAGAAAGCCATGGTCGTGTCGCTGTTAGGCTGGCCAGTGGCCCAATCCAGGAAGGCTTCCTGGCTCGCGTGGTTTGTGGCAGCGTATAAAGCCAGGATATCGACCTTCTCAACCCAGCGTTTCGCCACCTGAGGAGGTTTCTCGGACCAGGCCCAGAAGCGATAGGGCCAGCGCACGAACCAGGACTGATCCAGCCACACGGCGACCCCATCGGGAGCCTGGCGGGCCAGCCCGAGCAGACGATCCCATTCTTCTCGAGCTCGCTCAACCTGATCAGATGGCAGTCCCCGAATCCATGCGGTCTTGCAACGTCAGGGCGTGGCTTGAGGACAAAACTGGTTGGCTCGACTGATGCACAGGGAGCAGATCGTTGCTAAAAAGGGTTCGAAACGCCGTCCAACCACTACTAAACGCCAGCCCGGTACTGTACATCTCCCCAATCTACTGGCACAGGATCTTCAGCTTCCCTTACCAATGCGTGGCTATTCCATTAGCATGGGGTTGGCTCACTCGTCGCGTCTCAGATCAGTGAGTCGGTGCATCAACGGAGCGTTTTGGGTATATAACTGGCGGTAAATCTGGTAATACTTCGTATACGTTCGGTGGGCGTCCCTATCGGGTCTGAACACCTGTTTGATCTTCACCCTGCGGGTAGCATCACTGATGCTGCCATACAATCCAACCCCCACACCTGCCAGCAGGGCGTCCCCGTAGCTGGCTCCGATTTGCTGCTCGGGAATATGCTGTTCGATGTTGGCAATATCACTGACGATCTGCATCCACAATGGGTTGAGCGTCCCGCCACCGACCGCCAGAATACGTTTCAGCTCGGCGCCCTCCGCCTTCATCTCATCGATATTGTGGCGGATGCCATAGCCAATCGATTCGAGTGCCGCTCGGTACAGGTCGGCACGCGTATTAGCCAGGTTTAAACCGAAGATTACGCCCTGTGCATCGGGATCGAGAATCGGGGTGCGCTCGCCTGAAAAATAGGGCAGCATTACCAAACCGTTCGCCCCGACCGGAGAGCCAGCCGCCAATCTGGCGAGGGCGGCATAGGCGTTTTCCCCGCCTGCCTTTTCAGCCCACACTTCCGGAGTACCCAGTTGGTCGCGGAACCAGCGCGTCAGGCTGCCGGCGGTGGACATACCACCGGCCAACACATATTCGCCCGGTTGCATAAAATAAGCTGGCCAAAAATGTTGGGAGGGGGTATAGCGCGGCGCCCGTAATATAAAAAAGATACTGCTGCCATACATCACCATCAGGTCGCCCAATTCCCCCAACCCGGCGCTGATAGCTTCGGCGGCGGCGTCGGCGGTGCCAGTGATGAGTGGCGTACCCTCCGCCAGCCCACTCAAGCGCGCCCCGGCGGCGTTAACCTGCCCGGCAATGTCACAGGTCCAGGTCAGGCGCGGCATTTTTTCGATGGGGGCGACGTAACGTTCCATCTCAGGCCGATAAATACCCTCCTCCAAATCCAAGAACGGGGCGAAGGACACGGCATCGTAAACATCGATAGTGTTTTCACCCGCCAAGCGGTAAATCAGGAAACCACTACCATTAGTGATTTGGTGTGTCTTTTCCCACACTTCAGGTTCGTGGCGCCGTAGCCACAGGATCTTGGGCGAGGCGGCCTGGGATGAGAGTTTGATCCCCATTTTTCGAAGTTCGACATCGTCATCGATAATTTGCTGGAGTTCGGTAATCTCATGTGTGGCGCGAGTGTCGATGCCATACAGGATAGCTTTACGCAGAGGTCGCCCTTGCCGGTCGATCGGTAGCACCGCCGGCGAAATAGCGCTAAAACCGGCCGCAGCGATCTGGCGGGGGTCGACTCCGCTTGTCCCCAGTAATGTGCTGGTAATCTCGAGGAAATCGTGCCACCAGGTGGTTTCAGCGTCGTGCTCTGCCCAGCCGGGACGGGGAATCTCCAAGGGGTGTTCGACTACATGCGTGGCAACTACTTCGCCGCTAGTTTTTATCATGACGCCTTTGGATGAATACGTGCCGATGTCAATTCCCAGCAGGTATTTGTCAGTCATTCCAAATACTTCCTTTCAATCCGTTGGAACTATCTGGTCACGAAGAATATCCCAACCAGCTTTCAATCCAACAAAAAGACGCCATTCTGCAATACAGGTTTCCCATCCACGAATACTGCCCCATCCGTGCGGATATCCTTGACGATATCCCAATGTATGGCCGACTGGTTGGTCCCGCCGCTTTCCGGATAGGCGCGCCCCAGAGCAATATGTACGGTGCCGCCAATCTTTTCATCGATCAGGATATCCTTACAGAAGTGGGTCACTCCAAAGTTCGTCCCCAGTGCAAACTCGCCAATTAGTTTGGCGCCAAGGTCCGTATCCAGGATGGCTCGCAGGAAATCCTGATTTGTTGAAGCGGTCGCTTCAACAAGCTGGCCCATTTTCCATCGCAGGTATATATCGTGCATCAGCCGGCCGCCCAATACGCCAGGGAATTCGAAATAAATCTGGCCATCGATGGTTTCTGTCACCGGTGCGGTGGCGATCTCGCCATCAGGCATGTTCAGCTTGCCATCCGCCGGCAACCAGCGGCGCCCTTGAACAGAGAAGCTCAAATCGGTTTCTTTACCGACCAGTCTCACCTGTGAGCCCTGGTTCAGTTTTTCAGCCCAGCGGCTCAATTTCGCACCTTCTACTTTCCAATCCACCAGGCAAGCGTCGAAGAACATATCAGTGATCGTTTCCAGGTCTGTCTCGGCTTGCTGGGCCAGGTCTGCATTCGGCACGCGGATCAAGCACCAGCGAGTTTTCTGCCAGCGCAGCGTAGAGACCTTGCCATTGGCCGCCTGGTTGAGCGACAAACGCCCGGCGGGGATGTCCCAATGCTCAAACAGGTTGTGGGCGCCGCGCAATCCAAAGTAGACATCGGCCCATTCCATCCCATAGGCCTCTATCTCCGGAACCCAGCTTAACTGGGCCTCATTCCCGTATTTGAGCAATGAATGACGTAGAGTTTCGGAGAGGAATTGAACTTGTGGATAGCCTCCGGCTTTAACCACTGCTTCGTAGACTGCCCTTACCAGTGGGAAGGTCTCTAGTTCGAGCATGGCAATCATCACCCGCTCACCGGGTTTGACCTCCGCCGAATAATTGACCATCAGTTCGCCTAATTGTTGCCAGCGTTTATCGAGTGAATACATACACACATCCGTTGCTTCATTCTTCCGTTTCTATTGTTTTTTTCGCCGAGCGGCATTCAGAGACGATAGCCATAAATTGGCGTACCCGTTGGATATCAACCTCATGCCAGATATAGCCATCACGTTTGAAAGCCGTGCCAGTGATAACGCCATCGGCAATTTCCATTTGCTGATGAACATTTTCAATGCGAACGCCGGTATTGGCGAATACCGGGGTACCGGGCACGGCCAGTTTCGCCTGGCGCAGTAAATCTGCCGATGTTTCCGAGCCGGCGGTAAGCCCTGAGATGCATAATCCATCCGGGTGATTATTAAATACGGTCGAACGGGCAATATCGGCGATATCACGATGCCCCAGATAGACGGCCGCTTCAGGGACGATATTGAACAATAGTTTGACGTGTTCGGCGTGGATGGCATACTGGTGCCGGACGACTTCACCACAGTTCGTATTCCAGATGCCGAAATCGCTGGCATATACACCTGTAAAGATCTCACGCACGAAGGAGGCACCAGTTGCCATCGCCAGATCGATGGAGGCTTTGGGATCCCAGAGCACGTTAACGCCATAAGGAACCTTGATCTCGTTTCTGATCTCTCCAATAATCCGTGCCATAGTCACATAAGTGATCGGCTCAACGTGCGTCATATAAGGCAGGCTGGCCTCGTTGGAAAACATTACCGCATCCACGCCGCCGTCTTGCAAAGCATGCAGATCTTGCAATGTTCGTTCGATCACCCATTCAACGCCACGCTCGGCATCGTATTTTGGGTCCCCAGGGAGCGCAACCATGTGACACATTGCGATAACGGGTTTGTCTACTCCAAATAAATTTTTCAGCCAGCTCATATGGGAGATCCCTCCTTTTCGTTGATAGATTGGTCTGTTAACATAGTTCGTACTTATTTCAGAGGATAGTGACCGTACTGCAAAACCCCATCCCGTAATGCCATGATGTTTTCTGCCGGTACGTCGGAAAGCAAGTAATGGGTGGGCGCCAGAATATACCCCCCGTTTGGGCCGAGGCTGTACATGACTCGAACGGCTTCATCACACACTTCCTTGGGTGTACCGAAGGGTAGCACACGTTGGATGTCGATCCCTCCGTGGAAGGCCAGTTGGGCACCAAATTCACGCTTTAGGCGGCTATGGTCCATCTCAGCCACATACGGCTGAACCGGGTTCAGAACGTCCAGGCCCATTTCGATATAATCGGGGATCAAGGGATAAACGTCGCCATCGGTATGCGCCATCAGTTTGCCATGTGGGTTGTATTGGTGGAAAAGGCGTTTGGCCTCCCGGTAGAGTCGGGAAAAGTAAGGCTTTATTTGCCGCCGAAACATGCGCGGGCTAAGTAGCGGGCCTCGCTGATGACCCATGTCGTCGCCAGCCAGGCGTAAGATTTGCAAGTATGAACCACAAGCATGCAGTCCGACCTCGATCAAGCGGATCGCAAGGGTGGTAAGACGATCCAGCAAGGCTTCTACAAACTCAGGATGCTGGGTCATGTCGATAAAGAGCTGTTGCATGCCGCGCAACGCGAGCATCTGTTCAAATAAGGGCGTATTAAACTTGCCTATCAGAGCGAATTCTGTGTTTTCATATAAGACACCGGCTTCTTCTTTTAGGCCAGCTACCAGGGCTGGATCATCTGGGTCTGGCCATGGGTAAGTCTCTAAATCCGCAAGACTGGCGTGAGCCAGGGGGTGAAAGGCGTAAGGGTATTCCAGTCCGGCAGTATTCTCGATCTTGCGATACCCTACCCCCCAAATATCGGTGTACGTATCCATCCCATATTCGAAAGCCGATGCGTTTTTCCAGTTTCGCAGACCCAGATAGTACAGATCGACATTCAACTCTTGCAGGAACGCCACCGGAGGTGTCACATTGAGGGCAGGTGATCGAGGTTGAACCTCAGGGGCGGGACTGTAGCCCAGATATTTTTCAAGGCGAGCATAGGCTTCATAACTGAAAGTGCAATCAAACGGCACCCGGTCCGGTTCGCTATGTGCAAGAGCGGTAACCACTCGCTGGCGCGAGGTCATCGAATCCATGCGTACCCCCTCACTGCAATGCTCCCAAACGCTTGAAAACGCCGCTTGCAACCAGCGCGCGGTAGGTGGTTTGGTACAGGTCGAACATTTCGTTATAGCGGGCCTGTAAGGCCGGATTGGGTTCGAACCTTTGCTCGACCCGTGCGAAATTGTCCACGCCTTCATACATATCCCGGAAGAGCCCCGCACCCACCCCAGCACATATGGCCGCCCCAGCCAAACCAGCCTCGCGAATAGTCATTGTCACCGCCGAGACGCCATACACGTCGGCGGCGATTTGATTCCACAACGGCGACCGTGCCGCGCCGCCCCAGATACGCACTTCTTCAATTCGGGTACCCATTTCACGCGCCGAGGCGAGCATCCAGCGAATCTCCAAACAGATACCTTCCAACACAGCGCGATTGATGGCTTGCTTATCGGTCGACAGGCTCAGACCCAGCAAAACGCCGCGTGCGTGTGGGTTCCAATTCGGTGCACCGGCCCCGGCCAGGGCTGGCATAAACAACAGCCCGCCGGCACCCGGACGGACTTCAGCGGCCGCGGCGTTCAATAGCTCGTAAGGATCGTCGCCCCGTCGGGCCGCGGTTTCCTTTTCGTGCTGGCTTAGTACATCCCGGTACCATTTATAGCTGGCACCTGAGGCCAGGCAGATGCCCTCCAGTTCCCAGGCGCCGGGGACAACGTGCGGCTGGCAGTTCAAGGCCATCTCAGGGTGCCGCATGGGTCGCTCCAGATAGATCAGCACACCACCTCCCGAGCCAATCCCCAGCGAGATGGTGCCCGGCTGGACTATACCCATCCCCAGCCCGGCGCACTGCAAATCGCCACCGGCCAGGACGACCGGCGTCCCAGCTGCCAGCCCTGTAGCCAGGGCGGCCTGGGCCGAAACAGCTCCTACGCGCTGACCGGAGTACGCCAGGGGAGGCAGCTTATCGCCTGGAATACCCAAATCATTGAGAAGCTCCTGGCTCCAGTTCAGATTGTCAATATCCAGTAATCCCAGATAGCCGGCGTCCGCCAAATCACAAGGCGGGTTTTCGACCCCCAATTGCGTGAGATGCACGTTTTGGGCAGCGCCAAAGGTAGCGGTACGCTCGAACAAGCGCGGGTCATTTTCCTTGATCCACAAGATTTTCGAGACAGCCGCAGTCGGTTCGAGAGGCAACCCGCTAATTTCATAGTAGCGCCGGGCGCCGACCGTTGTGGCCATTTCTTCACACTGGACGATACTACGTTTATCCTGCCAGCCAATGAAGGCGCCCAACGGGTTGCCGTTCTTATCAAGCGGTGCGAAAGTCGCTCGTTGTGAAGAAATGCCAACCGCGGCAATAGATTGAGGATGGATCCCGGACTCGGCCAACAGGGCTTGAGAAGCTTCACACTGAGCCTGCCACATTGCTTGAATGGATTGTTCAACCCACTGTGGCTGGGGATAGCGCACCCCATACTCTCGGTAGGTTTCAGCGACCGAATGGCCATTCGGCGTGAAAAGACCGGCTTTTACTCCGTTGGTTCCCAGATCGAAGGCACACAAGATTTCTGGCATACGTTTAGCCTGGCGAAACTTCCTAGCCGAGCAGAGTTCGTAACCTGCCGCCCGAAGATACGACCTTTTCCGCCGCCGTTGCTCCCGGCAGGGCTTTAAAATCGGCTTCTGTAATCTGCAGTTGTCCTTCGCCGCACTGCACCCATAAGCCGGACCCGGTCACCGCCAGGACTTCGCCAGGCAGGGCGCCTTCGGCGGGAAGCGCTTCATCTGCGGCTAACGGGCGCACTTTCCAAACGCTCATTTTATGCCCGGAGAGCAGCGTCCAGGCTCCACCTAAGGGGTGAGTGAGGCACCGCACCAGGTTCCAGATTTGTGTGCTGCTCTGAGTCCAATCAATCTCGGCAATTTCCCAGGAGAAGTTGAACACCGACGCCTGTGACTCGTCCTGTACGAGGTGCGGAGCCTGGCCGGCTTTAACCAGCGGCCAATTCTCGCGGAACATCGCCGCGCCCGCTTCGGTCAGCCGATGCCCGCAAGTAAAACCGGTATCCTCTGGCAGAATATCCACCGAAGCCTGGGCGATGATGTCGCCAGTATCGATCCCCTGGTTCAACCAATGCATGGTGATATAGTTCTTCGTGTCGCCGAATAGCATGTGTGAGAAATAAGGGGAAAGCCCGCGAAAACGGGGCAACCCGGTTGGGTGAATATTCACACAACCGTAGCGCGGGATTGACAAAATTTCCTGCTTAAAGATACGTCCATAGTAGCCGGAAATGATGTAATCGGGCTCGGTTTTGCGAATCACTTCCACGAATTCGGGGCTATTCAACTTTTTGGGATCCGGTTCATAGAGCGGCAAGTAGTGTTGAAAGGCCTTGGTGCGGACATCGTACTCCGGCGGGATATACCAGCCATCGTAGAAACCGGCGTTCCCAGGCCAGGCCACCACACCAACAATCTCATCGTTGGCTCTGAGCAATTCGTCGATATAAAGCACACCCATATAGTGGGAGGTGATTAAAAAAACGCGTGCGGACATCCTTATCTCCTATATCCAAGTAGAGGACCATAAACGTCAGTGCGCCGGTCCAAGTCAAAATGATCCATCCTACCCCAACCGCGCAGGCCGCGGCCTTGGTAGAAATCCACCTCGGAATTTAGCGTCTCGGGAAGTTCGTCGCCAGCCGGTTCGACCAGCGGCCAACCGTTGGCTCCCACCAGAATGCTGCTGCCGAATAACCACTGACCCTCCCGGCGGCCAACCTGGCTGGCCAGCGCCAGATGAACCTGATTTAGATGGGCGGTCATCATGGCTACATAATCGGCCATATAATAGCCCCGTTTAACATGGGAAGCCGTATCGTTCCAGACTAAAGCCGCCGGGGCGGCGATGATATCGGCGCCTAACAGGCGGAGAATGCGGGCTTGTTCGGGGAACCACAGATCATAACAGATTAGTATACCCACCCGGCCGATGGGTAGCTCGACCACCACCATTCCTAGGTTGCCAGGGGAATACAACAATTTTTCCTCGCTCCACAGATGGAGCTTGCGGTACTTGGTGACATACCCTTCCGGCCCAACCAGGATGGCACTGTTGTAGAGTTTATCCCCCTGGCGTTCGGCCATTCCGACGACCAGATAAGCGCTGTGCTGCCTGGCCAACTCGATGAGCCTTTCCGTAGATGGACCATCCGGGATGGGTTCCGCCAGCGCCCACAAGCGATCCCGTTGGCCGAAGAAATAACCCGGCACTGCCATCTCCGGGAAAACAACCAGGCGATTTTCGTGCGGGGGCAATCCCTGCAACGCAGTTTCAATGGCCGCCAGGTTCCGGTGGATTCCTCCTGGCTGACTGGACATTTGTACCGCTGCAAGAATACCCGGACAGCTATCAGCCAGGGCCATTAATAAACTCCGTACTCGTAACAGGTATCAAACATTGCGGTGATATTCTCCGGGGGCACCAGGTTCTGGATATTGTGAACATTACCCAGCACGAACCCGCCGCCCGGCGCCAAGGCATCGATATTACGGCGCACTTCATCCGCTACTTCTTGTGGCGTGCCAAAAGCCAGCGTCCCTTGCGGATTGCAGGCGCCGCCCCAAAACACTATGTCGTCTCCAAAGTCGCGCTTTAGACCGATTGGATCCATCCCTGCAGCCGAGACTTGTACCGGGTTGAGGATATCCACCCCCACATCAATCAGATAGGGAATCCACGGTCGGGCTGTGCCGCAACAGTGGAAGAAGATCTTAGCCTGGGTTTTTGACTTAACCAGGTCGAATAGCTTTCTGTGCAGCGGCATCAAATGTTTTTCATACCATCTCTGGCTGATCAAGGGTCGGTTTTGACCACTCAAGTCGTCCCAATATACCCACACATCCAGGAGATCGCCAACCTCTTCCAGCATGCGGATCGTGGCTTCAGCGTAAATATCGTACATTTTGCCGAGGATCAAATCTGAAAATCCTGCATCGGAAGCAATACCTATGAAATATTCCTCCATGGGCATCACTCGCGCCGGTTGTTCGAAAATACCACCGCCAAAGACCGAAAAAGCTGTTAAAGCCCGCCCGGTGGCGCGGACATCCAGACAGCGTTGCCGAAAGCCACGCCAACGTCCCGGATCGGAAGGATTGGGCCAGTGATTCCAGGCGCGCACGGCCTCCACCGTGCCCTCCTGGATGGGAAAAATGCGATAGTCGAAGTAGTGGCCGCCCTTGGGGCGAACTACCGTGGTACCCCATTCATCCACATAAGTATCATATTCGTCTCCGTAGTGGATATCCAGGCTCCAGGTGTCTGGGCTACCCATACTTGCCATCTGGACGTCGGAGTGCAGGCGATCATAAATTTCTGCATGGGGAGTCACAACGCCAGCCCAGGCTCCAGCGCCCATATCGGCGTCGGAATAACGATTAGGGGGAAAACCCAAGTAACGGCGGAGATCGTCGTAAGCCTGATAACAGATAGTCGTCACGCCTGTGCCAGCGAAGTCGATGGGGACGCGATCGGCTTCTTTATGGTTAAGTGCCAGCAAGACGCGCTCTCTTGAGTTCATAAATTCCAGCTCCTCAATGCTTTCCTTATACTAGTCTGCGACCTCTCCCCGGAACTCTTATTTACCTTTCACCTATAACGCTTTATGGGTCACCGGGTCGAAGAAATAACACACTTCTACTGGGATCGATAAGGCAGCCTTATCGCCTTCAGCGATAGAATAGCTTACCGGCGCCACTACATCAAAGAGCAAACCATCCGTTTTAATCGTGACCAATTGCCGGTCGAACTGGTTCTGGACACTGTACACCTCGCCTTGTACCTGGCCCAGATCCGGCTCGATTAGTTTTACATCGGTGGGACGTATACCCAGGATGACTCCCTGGCTCGGTGTAAGGTTGCCCAACCCGTCGGTCTCGATGGCAAACTTACCATTGTCAGAAATAAAGTGCTTCTGTGAGTCGATTTTGCCTTCGAAAAACATCATAGGCGGATCGCCGAACAACTGGCCGACCTCAACCGCTGCCGGCAGGTTGTAAACCGTCTTGGTCTGGTCAAACTGCAGCACTTCCCCCTTGAATAATACAACCACCCGATCGGCCAGCGATAAGGCTTCCAGGTAATCATGGGTAACGTAGATGGTTGTTTGCGACAGGCTAGCGCGAATCCGTTTGAGCTCACGGCGCATGGCGTTGCGCAGCTTGGCGTCCAGGTGAGAGATAGGCTCATCGAACAGATAAAGTTTGGGGTCCCGCACCAGGGCTCTACCTAACGAGACCCGTTGACGCTGCCCCTGGCTGAGTTGACGGGGAAGGCGTTCCATCAAGGCATCGATGCGCAATAACTTCGAAACCTGTTCGACGCGCTCCTGTACATCATTTTCGTTCTGGCGAAAACGCGGTGATCGGAGTGGGAAAGCCAGGTTATCGCGCACCGACATCTGTGGGTAGAGGGCGTAATTTTCAAACACCATGGCCACGTTTCGGTCTTGGGGAGGCGCCATAGTCATATCTTGCCCGTCGATATAAACTGTGCCGATTTCCGGATATTCAACTCCCGCAATACAATTCAAAGTGGTTGTTTTTCCAGCGCCAGAAGGGCCAACGATGACCACAAACTCGCCATTATTCGCCTCGAAGGACACATTATTGAGTGCCTTGACATCGTTAAAACTTTTGCTAATCCGATCAATTCCTAAAGTTGCCATTTGTTCACCATAGCAGCGATCCATAAAGTCTGAAAAACAGACATAAATTAATAGATAATTCGACGCGTGCTCTCCGGGTCGAAGAAGTGCAGGTCTTCGAACGCCGCCGACACGCTGACCTGGTCGCCAGGATTGAATGGGACGACTGGTGGGGTAATACACTCCAATACAGTATGATCCAGTTGGACCTGGGCGATGCCTTCTTTCCCAAGGAACTCATGTACCAGGAGTTGGGCTGCTAAAGCACCGTCATCCTGCCCGGTCAAGGCTGGGCCAAGGAGCAGGCGCTGGGGTCGTACCCCCACAACAATTTCCCGCTCGTGATAGCTTTTAAGGGCCTGGAGCGCCTGGGTTGGAATATTCGTCACAGCATAGTGCCATACGACAGGCCCATTATTCTGCCAGACCAGTTTTAGATTGCCTTCCGAAAGATTGAGACGGCAATGCACCAGGTTCATGGGCGGTTCTCCGATAAAGGCGGCGACAAATAGATTCGCGGGCCGATAATAGAGATCCAGGGGGGTACCAATCTGCTGAATTACCCCCAAATCCATGACGACAATCCTGTCGGCCAGTGCAACCGCTTCAACCTGGTCATGGGTGACGTAGATCACGGTAGCATTCGAGACGACCTGGATATGCTTAATCTCCGCCCGCGCCCTATAACGGACATCGGCATCCACATGCGATAATGGTTCATCCATCAGGAAAACGGCGGGTTCGCGCACCAAAGCTCGCGCCAACGAGACCCGCTGCTTCTGCCCACCGGCAAGGCCGTCGGGCAGCTTATCTAGAATATCGCTGATAGAAAGCGATGCTGCAACCTCCCGCACACGCTTGTCAATCTCTTCCTTCGACCGTTTCATTACTTGCAGGGGGAAGGCAATGTTTTCGTAAACGGTAAGTGGCGGGTAGAGAGCGTAGGTTTCAAACGCCATGGCCACATTGCGCTGTTGAGGGGAAAGATTATTGACGACCGTTCCTCCTAATTTGATCTCACCCTTGGTAATGGTCTCCAAGCCGGTGATCATGCGTAACGTGGTAGTTTTCCCACATCCAGAAGGCCCTAACAGCACCAGGAATTCGCCGTCATTGCAGGTGAAAGTGGCGCCTTTTACGGCGTCTTCCTTTGCCCCATAATTTTTGTGAACATTTTCTAGTTCTACTTTTGCCATTCTTTGTGTTCCTTATGCAGCCGCACTTTTCCGGCGTGCCTTTATTTGACTGCGCCAAAGGTTAGGCCGCGGATCATATAGCGCTGCACCGCCAGGGCCATGAGCATCTCGGGGACGATGGCAATGACAGTCGCTGCAGCCATCAAACCCCATTGGACTTCATTGGTACCCATGAAGCTGAGTAGACCCACCGTTACCGGTTGAGTATTCGTACCACCGAGCATCAACCCGAGTACGAAATTGTTCCAGCAAAATATAAACGACAACACTAATGTGGCCGCTACGCCGGGAGCCGTCAGGGGCAGCACCAGCCGGAAGAATGCCCCGGCCCACGAATAGCCATCTGTACGAGCCGCCTGTTCAATGGCTACCGGAATTTCTTCAAAGTAGGAACGCATCATCCAGATCAATAGTGGTAGGGAGATGAGTTGGTAAACCAGGATCAAGCCAATATAGGTGTTGTACAGATGCAGCTTCTGATAAAGGACATATAGCGGCAAGATGATCGTAATTTCCGGCACGAAACGGAAGCTTAAAAAGGTGAAAGCCAAGCCTTCTTTTGCTTTAAATCGCAATCGGGCAATCGCATAAGCTGCCGGCATACCTAATACCAGCGAGAGCAATACCGACCCAAGCGAGAGGATCAGGCTGTTTTTAAAGAAGGAGAGGAACGTTGAACCCGTCAATAAGCCCACCTGTCCCATTCCAAACAGGGCCAGGTAGTTATCCAGGGTTGGTGTAAAGAAGAATTTCGGGGGGACAGAGATCACGTCAATCTTGGACTTGAAGGACATCATCACGATCCAGGTGATTGGAGCCAGGATGTAAATCGCCAGCGCCAGCATGCCCAGATAAACCAGAATTAAATTTCCTTTTTTTTCTTTCATGCTGCACCTATCGGATTGAAGCGCTGGATTGGCGCCAGCGACCTGCCAGCCAGAAGCTGAGAACGTAATTGATAACCCATAGAATTAGTACTTTTGCAATCGCCGAACCCAAAGTGTAAGATTTGAAAACTTCTTTGTAAACCAGAATTGGGATCGTCGTGGTCGTATACATCGGACCCCCGCTGGTCGTCGCGAACACTATATCGAATAGCTTGATGACATCCACAACCCGAAACAGGAGCACAATCAAGATAAACGGCTGTAGCATAGGGATCATCAGGCGCCTTAAAATGAATCTGAAATTGGCGCCATCGACCTGGGCGGCTTCGAAGGGCTCTTTGGGCAAGGACTGCAACCCACTGAGCAAAACCAACGCCACGAATGGAGTGGAAGACCAGATTTCTATAAAGATGACCACGAAACGCGCCGACCAGGGATTGGCAAACCAGGCATAATTGCCCAGGCCTAATAAATAGTTGACCGGGCCACTGCTGGAGGCCAGCATCGTCTTCCACATCATACCGGAGATAACCGGAGGCAGCATAAGCGGAAGCAGTAGCAAAGCGCGCATCACTCCGACGCCTCGAACCTGGCGGTTAAGCAATAAGGCGATTAGAAAGCCCAGGGCAAGCTCGAATACCAGAGCCGAGGCGGCAAACAGCAGCGTGTTCCCCATGGCTTCCCAGAAATTGGCATCGGTGAATAAACGCACGTAGTTACGCAGGCCTACAAATTCATAAGTTGTACTAACGATGCGGTAATTCGTAAAACTATAATATACGGCGATCGCAAATGGATACATGATGCCAACGAGTGCCAGGGTCGCCGGGGCAGTCATGATCAGCGGCAGCCAGTTTGTCCGTTTGCGCACAGGTGGTGCAGCAATTGCGTCAGTTGATGACAGGGGCGTTACAGCCATTAATTCTCTCCAGACCACTTTCTCACAAAGGAAAAGAGTAAGCGTTTGAATATAACTCAGCAGTACGGCGTGGGGAGCAGATCTGCCCCCCACGCCGTGATGGTGCAACCCTCGATTATTTCAACGTACCGGAGTCGATCATCTCCTGCGTCATATCTGCAGCGACCTGATCCATGAGGGTCTGCATGTCGCCTTTGTCGTAGTAGTAATCTTGCAGGGCTTTCACCCAGAATTGCTCGACAGCGGAGGCGTCGGTCATCGGTGCTACCAGCCAGGCCACATCGTTCGATAACACTTTATCGAAGGCCTCGCGGAAAGCGCCGTCGCCGAACTGGCTGGAGAATTCGGTCACTTCAGGGCTGTTCCAAACGCTAACGCGGGTTGGCCAGGAGCCAGTCTTGGCAAAGGAGGTCATATTGTCCTTGCCGGAAGCCCACATGATGAACAGCCAGGCAGCCTTGGCCTGATCGCCCGTCGTCTTAGCGTTCATACTGAAACCCCACGTCCATACACTGGAATACCGTTCACCATTCGCACCAGCCGGGGGTTCGGCGTAACCCAGTTTTCCGGCTACGGCGCTGCCTTCACCTTCGTAAGTGGGGACAAAGTCACCCACATCAAATACCATGGCATACTGGCCGCTGGTAAAGCCTTGTTGGACATCGAACCACATCATGTTCGCCCACTCTGGTGAGCCAGTTTCCTTGATGGTGTCCATGTACAGTTTTTGGAAGGCCACCGATTGCGGATTGTTGATCGCCGGGGTCAAGTCATCATTGAAATCACGCCCACCATACGAGAAAAGTCCAGAGTAGAAGGGGCCGCTCAAGGTGGTGGTATCTAGCGCGCCGCGCTGGGCAACGGAATAGAAAGGTTTACCATCCAGTGTGCCACCAGTCTTTTCCTGGATCTGTTGAGCCACGGCTGCCCACTCGTCCCAGGTATCTGGCGGGGTCAGGCCCCACTCATCGAACAAATCCTTGCGGTAGGTTACCAGGTTATTGACAGCGTTGATGGGCATAGCCCAAAGCTCGCCCTTGCCCAGGCCGGCAGGACCGGGGGTGCCATCCCAGCGATTGGCTTCGAAAGCCCAGGGATAGAAGTCCGCCTCATCCCAATCGGCTGGGGTCAAGCTCGAGTCATTCATAAATGGATCCAAAGGTTGGATCTGCTCCGCCGCTGAGTAGCCCCAGTTTAAGGTTGGCCCGCTCATGAAGACGTTGAATTGACCGGCGCCGCTGGTCAGATCGATGGTCAGCTTGTTCCAATATTCGTTCTCGGCAACGACCAGATAATCGATATCGATACCGGTCAGGTCCTTGAACTCCTGTAGATGCGAACGGATGGCCACGGCCATTGGGGTCTCAGAGAGGAAAACGGTGATTTTGGTGCCTTTGACCTGCTGCCAATCAATCGAACCATCAGCAGCCGGAGCTTGCGTCTCAGCTGCGGGAGCTTCTGGAGCCAGGGTCGGCGTTGCAGGTGTAGCGCAAGCCGCAAGCAGCATAGAACCGATCATAAAGAGAGCTAATAAAACTTGGACGGTTCGCTTGTTCATTTTTATCTCCTTAGGTCTAGGTATCTGGTATCAAAATAGGGGAATGGGATAATATTTTCTACTAATTTGATCTGTGAAGACCGACTCCTTTCTTTGTGATGCGGAGGAACTTGTTTATGGGCCGGGGATGGTACTTATTTCGTTGTGACACATCAGCATTTTCTCTTCCAGGGATCGCATCCTGGCTGAAAATTGGCTTGCGGAAGGTACCTGTTTATCAAGAACCTACGATGCGATAATCACCTCCACGCCCCTTTCACGCAACTGGTCTGCCATTTCGTGGTCTGCTCTGGCATCGGTCACGAGTATATCGACCACCGAGAGAGGCGCAATATTGGCAAAACATATTTCGCCCAGTTTACTGCTATCGGCAACCACAATCACCTGTTCGGCGTTGGCAATCATCATTTTCTTTACTAAAGTGTCTTCCAGGTTGTATTCTGTCAGTCCGACATTGATCTCCAACCCTCCTACTCCCACGAAGGCCTTATCCACGTGAAAATCCTGGAAGGTGCGTTCGGCGATATGGCCGATCATCGAGAATTCCTGTTTGCGAAGAATACCGCCGGCAAGGATTAAGCGTAAACTAGGTGCTTCGCGCAGCACATTGGCGATATGCAGGCTGGCGGTGATCACAGTTAAGTTATTGGTTTCGAATAAAGCCTTCGAAACCTCCAGAGTGGTCGTACCGACATCCAAGGCAACCGTATCACCTTCTTGAACCAGCGTGGCGGCCCGCCGTCCGATGATTTGTTTCTCCTCGAGATGCTCTGAGGTTCGCGAGACAAAGGGTGGCTCGTAGCTTCGACCTCGACGAGATAGTGCTCCGCCGTGGACGCGTTCCAACAAACCATCTCGTGACAGGCTGCGTAAATCGCGCCGTACGGTCATATCCGAAACGCTCAAGATCCGGCATAACTCAGAAACCGAGATGGAATTGCGTTCTTCAACCAATTCCAGGATGTACTTCCGCCGTTCTGCAGGTAACATAGCCAATCCTGTAAAATAAGAGCGTACTTAAGCAAATATTTTATTTTTTACAAAGCAAGAGAGTACCAACGGAAAGATGTATTACGTTCGATGCACAATTATGTTTGAAATATACAGTAATTATGTCCGTTTGTCTATAATCAAACACAGGGATATGACACCAGTAATAGCGATGAGAGGATTAATGTCATATAGACCTGACGGTATTTGTTTAATTTTGGCATAGTCGTTAATTGGGTGGAGGTGATCTGCCCTCCAAAATATATCCCAACTGGAATTAAACCCTTATCCGTTTCGTCGCAGATCCTTTCCTAACGAGCCTTTAAAGAGACTCATCTTAACTCACGTAAAATAATTTCAATTCTAGTCGCGCCAGAATCGCGCCAGAAATCGATCGAAAATAGCTCAAAAATTATCCCACCCCCATATATGCCGGTCGATTAACGAACAAACCCCCATATATGGGGGTTTTTAAGTGGGCGGAATAGGGCTCGAACCTACGACCTCTTCTGTGTAAGAGAAGCGCTCTGACCAACTGAGCTATCCGCCCGTCGGGGGGATTATACCCCATCCCGGGCGATTTTTGGTAGTTTTCGCCATCCTCATTTAGAATTACAAACTTGACCCCACCAGGGACTGGCATGCTAAAATTAGGACACCGGTTTCCTGCCCTCCAGCTGGATCTCGAGGCGGGTCCCGGCAAGATCATTCAGGAAAAAGAAGGCCCAGCCATGCAGCCCCCAATCGTTTCTATCATTGGCAAGTCCAAATCAGGTAAGACCACCCTGATCGAAAAAATCATCCCGGAGCTCAAGGCGCGCGGCTACCGGGTGGGCACGATCAAACACCATTCCCACCCCGGGTTTGAAGTCGACCAGCCCGGCAAAGATACCTGGCGACACGCCCAGGCCGGCAGCGATCATGTTGTGATCGCTGCCCCGGATAAAATCGCTTCGATCCGGACCCTGGAACAGGAATTATCCCTGGATGAGATCGCCAACCGGATGACGGATGTGGACCTAATTATCACCGAGGGTTTTAAACGGGCCGGCAAACCGGCGATCGAGGTGGTCCGTTCGCCGCGCGGCCAGGAGATCATGGGCGACCCCACCCATTTGATTGCGATTGCGACCAATATCCCACTGCCGATCGACCTGCCCCAATTCGAGCTTGACGACGCGGCCAGTTTGGTGGATTTTATCGAGCAGCAGTTTTTAAAGCAGCCTAAGTGAACCGTGCTTCCTGGCAAAAAATGCAAGACTTTTTTGCAGGCGGATCAATTGATAATTATTTGCTGAAAATTGCAAAACGCTCACTTTCGATTGCATTCCTGCCCTGATTGTGATAAACTTAATCTTATCAACTTTGCTCAGTCTCGCAATCATTTTCGAAACTGAGTTATTCGGCAATGTCGCCAGCCCATCGATCACCTTTCAAACTGGATCTGGACATTGTCATGGTAGTTGCCGTACAACTACGATTGGAGTGCCCGGATAAAACCGGCGGGTCTGTCCTATCCGGGTTTTACACCCACATTCGTTCAGGAGGAAACCATGCCAACTCTGACCTATGAAGATCGGATCCGTCGCGAACGTCCGAATATGTCAAAGAGTTTTGCCAAGTTAGGCGATTTCTTATTGGACTCCTACGTTGAAGCCGCCTTTATGACGGCCAGTGAGCTGGCCCACGCGCTCAATCTGGATGCGGCTACGGTCGTCCGCTTTTCTCAGCATCTCGGCTACTCCGGGTTCCCAAAGCTCCAGCGTGAAATTCGGCAGCGGGTCAAAGACGATCTTTTAATCCGCCCAAAGCAGGCCGATGACCCCAATTCAGTCACCGGGATCGTCACCAGCGCCATGAATGAGGTGCTCCTGGCGATGGAGCAAACCCGCATTTCGCTCGACATGGAAGCCATGTCCGAACTGGTTGAAGCATTAGGCCAGGCTCGCCGAATTGTGGTTTTGGCTGAGGGCCCCGCCCAGCCAACCGCCTATTCGCTGGTGTTGTTTCTCGAGCAAGGCGGCTTCCCGGTCTATATTGCCCGGGCAGGCATCGCCGATCTGGCCAGAACGGTAAATATCGCCACACCTCAGGATTTGCTGCTGGCCATGGAAGTTGCCGGGCAGGCCCCGTATATCGCCCGGGCGATGGGCGAGGCTCAGGCACGCAAAATAAAAACTGCGGCGATCATCGGCTCTGCCTCGCTGGCCTCGGCCCGTTATGCGGATACAGTCCTGGCTGCCCAGGCCCACCCGTCCCTGGGTGTTGGCATTGTATCGATTGAGAGCGTTGTCTACGCCCTTTCCAAAGTTTTGCGCTGGCGGTTCGCCGAACGATTTGCCGGGACCGAACAGGCGATCGCCGAACTGACCGACCGGATCCAGCAGCCGCTGGATTGATCTGGTCCGCCCGGCAGTTTATCGCCACCCTTTATCCTTTCTGACTGATTATCGAGGTTCATGTGCGTTTTATTCGCTATCAAACCAAATCTGAACCCGCGCGGTTCGGCTGGGTGCTGAAGGATCAAATCGGGCCAGTGGAAGGTTCGCCATTCACAGAATTTCGCCGCTCTGATTTGGAAGCGCCATTAAGCAGCGTTAAACTCTTGCCGCCGGTGCTGCCCGGGAAAATCATTTGCGTCGGCCGGAATTACGCCGCCCATGCCCGCGAGCACGATGCCGAAGTCCCCGACGTTCCCCTGCTGTTTCTTAAACCACCGTCAGCGGTCATCGGACCGGATGAGCCGATCTTCCTGCCGCCCCAATCACAGCAGGTGGAGCACGAAGGCGAGTTAGTGGTCGTGATCGGCAAGCGCGGTCGCTGGATTTAACCAGAAGAAGCCCAGGACCATATTCTCGGGTACACGATTGGCAATGACGTCACTGCCCGGGACCTGCAGTACAGGGACGGCCAGTGGACGCGGAGCAAAGGCTTCGATACCTTCTGCCCAATTGGACCCTGGATCGAGACGGAATTCGACCCTGCCGATGCCATGATCACCTGCCACGTCAACGATGAGATGCGCCAGATGGCCTCCACCCGGGATATGGTATTTCGTGTCCGTCAGCTGATTGCTTACGTCTCTTCGGTGATGACGCTCGAGCCAGGCGACCTGTTATTCACCGGTACACCAGCCGGGGTCGGCCCGCTGCTGGAGGGCGATGTGGTCCGGGTAAGCATCGAGGGGCTGGGCGAACTGCGCAACCCGGTGAAAATCGAGCAAGCTTCCTGATCGGATTTTGAATTTATCCGAAAAAGTGACTCTTGTGGTTATTGGTTGGTGCACAGCACCAACCAATAACCACACTCACTCCGAGATTTCGGATTGAACCTTGTTATAATTTCAGGCCGGGCCGCTTTCCAAACGCTAGCCAGCTGATAAACTTATGCTCCTCGGAAATCTCGATATCCATTCTGCCGTTCTGGTCACAGTTGCAATTGCTGCGATTGCCTTTATTGTCAGTATTTGGCGCGGCATCGCTTTGATTTGCAAAGCCCGGACGCTGCCTTTCTTTCGCATGCGCCGCCAAATGTCGGTGCGCGGTTGGCGGCTGCTCCTGGTTTGGAGCCTGGTCTGGCTGATTGTCGGCCTGCTGCTGCCTTCCCAGGTAGAACCGCTGATCTACCGGGTCTACCCGCCCACCGCAACAGTCACGATCACCCCGACCGTCACCCTGACGCCGACCATCACCCTGACGCCAACCATCACCCTGACGC
>CAWHJB010000010.1:0-152291 GCA_963829555.1 uncultured Chloroflexia bacterium
ATTCGAGACGCACACTCCAAGCTTGATTCGTGAACGCCAAGAGGTGATTGCGGGGGAATTCACTGGGGTATGATCCTGCTTCGAAATTGAAAACGTCTCAGTCAATCGGATAATCGCGCCAGCAGATATCGAATTCGCAGAATTAAATCACCAGGTTTCAAGACCGCCACATACGGATGCCCGGGTTGATAATGGCGCAAATTAAAAGTGGTCAGAAGACTGCATTCTTCTCGAATTGCAGCAACCAAAATCGGCAGGTCTTCCTGGTTCGCTAAACCATCAAATTCGGTGAGTTCAGACGATTCGGGGTCTTCAACGATTTTCAAGCAGCGACTGACCAACAATCGGAATGCCGGAAGTGCCTTCGGCATTTTTCCCTGCAGGTTGCGCTCTACTTCAGTGATGACTTGAACCGAGCAGATGGCCTCGATCAATGTAAGTTCTGCCATCCGCAGGATCAGGTTGCTGGCGCTGTGCTCGTTGGGAGAAGCAGAGCCGGCAAAAAGTACATCCGCATCGACGAAGACGCGCGGCTTAGGTGGATGTCTCGTTTCCACCCGCTTCTCCGGCTCCATATTTCTCCAGGTCGTAGCGCTGGCGCTGCTCGCGTAACCCTTGTAGCAAATCTTCGATACTCAAGCCAGCTTCCAGGCGCGCCTGTTCGATCTCACGCGCCAGCTCGGGAACCATGGGCACCATCGGGGTAAGCACAAACACCCCATCCAGATCGACCAAGCGGAAGATGTCCCCATTCTCGATACCATATTTTTCTCTCAGATCCGCCGGCAAGGTGATCACCCCACGACTGCGCACTTGAATGACCGTATCCATGAAGGTACTCCTTACTGTAAATCCGTTATTGCAGAAATTCAGTATAATGATACCACATAATTATGCAGATAACGCCAGCTCCTTCTCCGGCTGGCCCGTTTCTGGGTTGAACGTCAATACCGCTTGGATCCGGCGCTCTTCGATCTCAATCCAGACTTTAACGTACACTTTCGTTTCACTAAGGCTGCAGCCATCGCAGGCGAAAGCCTCTTCGATGAAATAATGCCCCCAATAAGCTGGGATTTCATCACCAACGAAATATGATTCCATGAGGCAGTCGAAAGCCTTGGTTTGAATTTCTGCCAGGCCAAGCTCTTTTCGGTTACGCCAGCGCTCGATACTTTCGGGCGAATCAAGCTGCTCGATCCAGGCATCGATATCCTCCTGTTCGTGATCTTTCTCCCTGATAACAAAACCATCCGCTCGTGCCCGAAACACCTGGGTGTGTCGGAGAAACTCATCGAAAGGATGATCCAAAGACCGCGTGTGCTCCAACTCCCTTTCTTTTATGTCCTTGCACTCTTGCTCTGCCTGTTCCCAAGAAAGCGGTGAATGACGATATTGCCGGCCACAGAAAGGGCAATCTAATTCAGTATAGACTGTGTCAAACATCCCCATAAGCACCTTCCTAACAACCCTCCAGGATATATCCCATATCAAGACCACCAAAAATGATTACATCAATGACCGAATTATACTAACATCAGGGGTTTGCATGTTTGTCCTAACTTCATGGGTCCCTTGGAATTTCTAGGTTACCTTCCCGCATTTCCAGAGAAGGACTATTTCTTTGTAAAGACTGTCATTGAAGCGTACATGTGGTGACCTTTGTCGAATTAAGCCAGCGAACTGCCACTCCATTTTGTGTGCAATTTGTGTGCAGATAGACGCGATTCGGATGACTCAGTGGTCAGAAAAGATTAAAAACACCCCCGTAGGTTGGATCTATTCACGAGAAATGGCCATATGACACAGAAGCGACGGAAGAATTGCTGGAAGGCGCTCAGGGCTGGGCATTGGGCGATCGCAACTACTGGAAACCGGAGTGGCAGCTGGCCTTGAGAGCGCAGGGGCTTGCTCTGTTGGCACCCTACAAGTCGGCAAAACGCCAGAAATTTCGCTATCCGCATTGGCTGACGGAGAAACGTTATCGCATTGAAACAGTGTTCGGTCAAATCGTAGAACGTTTTCATGCTAAAAAGGTTTGGGCTCGGGATGTCTGGCATCTTACCGCTCGTTGGTTTCGAAAGCTGGTCAGCCACCTGATTGCCGTTTTGTTTTGTCAGCGTCTCGGGATTTCGCCACTCCGATTTTCTGAGTTACTGCAGGATTAAACCTGCACATTGGGTTGGTTAAGTTTTGGCGCGCAATCGAAATCGAAGAAAACCACCCATCGATATTGATCTGCCCCCCGATCTTTGTACCACTCACAGAGTTAGTCCGAGTGGCTGAAACTGGGGGATATGTTCAATCACGGTCTTGGGAGCTGGGGGCTTGTACCCAAGGAGGCTGTGCGGTCTGATGGTACTGTACTTAATATTCCACTGTTCAAGCAATACTTCCACCTTCTTCATGGAATAGATAATCTCGAAATTTTGGAATTCATCCCGCATCTTGCCATTAAACGAATCTACGAAGTTATTCTCCCAGGGACTGCCCGTCTGACCAGAGATCAACCATACTTCGAACAATACTTCCGTCGCTGGATGGCGGCAACAAATAACCGTATACTGCCCATATACCCACCAGGCAGCGCAGCCATTGGCGCCGAGGCTGAAATCGCACCTTCTGCAAACTGAAGGCTGGGCTTAAGTCCCTCTCAATGTTTCTACTGGATTGGCCGCAGGCGCGTGCACGCAGGTGTCAAATCTCACCTTCCTGCGGCAAAGTTTAGCTGGAGGCTGGCTCCGTAAGATGAAAAGGCAATCAAAAAAATATGGAACCAGATCAAATCAGAATTTCCCATACCCCGCAGCAGCATACCGTTACGCTGGCACAATTCGTTCAACGTTGAAATGGCGTCCCCCTGGGTGACGCCAAATCATTACAGAACATGCTGCTTTCTGGCAATATTGGAATCCGATCTGGGGCTATGGATTGGGGAAATACGTTTATGCGCCCGTACGGCAGATGTTGCCGCCTGTGGTGGTTTATTTGATCACCTGCGCGGTTTCAGGCGGCCTTCACGACCTGGCCATCATGGCAATCCGCCGGTCTTTCGCCCTCGTCTTTATGCCCTGGTTTGTTTTGCTCGGTGTGGGCGCTGTTTTGGGTCGGGCCTGGGGTATGGATGTATCGAACCAGCCGTGGTGGATCAGGGCGAGCATTCATTTAATCTATCTTGGCTCAAGCTTCGCCGTGGTTCAGCTTATCAAACAGACCGGCGCGATTTAGTAGGTGCCGAACAGGATCAGTTCCAGGTGCTGGTTCAGCAGTTCCAAGCCACCTGTCAGGGCTGACCGGGCAATCTGGCCATATCCGTACCCGCCCAGCAGCGGCAGCGCATCTCCCAACACTTTGCGGACAGCCTTTATCTCGGCGCCGGGGTGAGCTTCCAGCAAGGCCTTCCAGGCGATGTCGACCAGAAGCAGGCCAAATACCGGATGAGCGCCTTGCAAGCCATCCAAAGCCCGCCGGGCTGCCTGCGTGGCGGCCTCCAGGCTGGCCGGCAGGTTTCCAACCATGACTCGTGCCGGATATCCCTCCGGAACGACCGCGTTCATTCGCAGGCTGCCATCCGCCTCGACCCGCAAGGGGGAACGAACCAGCTCACCGGAACCAAAATCCAGGCAGAGTGGATACTGGCGGATCGATTTATTGAGGGGACGGAAGGCCCACTGGCGGGCCGGGAAACCGAACAGGTCGGCGAACAGCTCGCTCGGCCGGCGGCCATCCAACTCCCGCACCCACAGGCCTTCCACCCGATCCACCCGCAAAGGCTCTCCCACCGGCGCCCAACCGCAAGCCGCGGCTGCGCTCAGCTTGAGTTGCTCGGGCAGCCAGGCGACCGCCAGCCCGCCGCTGCCTGAATTTTGCCCTCCCAGCTGGATGGTGCGGCCACCGGGCAGGCTGCCACCAGCCAGACCGCCGGCGACGTTCAGGGCGGGATCGATGGGTAAGCGACAAAACAGATCGGCGACCCCATTAAAGCCATCCCCAAGCACAAACAAAGCGGCATCATCCGGGCCGGCTGCGGAACGGGAAACTTCCAATAAGCTGCTCAGGACTTCCGGGTCTTCTCCCGGGTCAGGCCACCAGTCCGCCTGGACCTTCATCTGACGCCCTCCTAAAACCGCAACCGCAACAGCCCGGGGCTGGACGTCGCGACCGGTCAGAATGCCTGAAGTGCTGATGCCCAGCAAGGGGATTTGCTCGCCCAGCACGGAGTTGACCCCTGACTTCACCTGAGTCAAATCATAGGAGTGGGTTGCCAGAACCCAGGCCATTGTGATCGGTTGGCCGGCCAGCCTGGCCATAGCCTGACTGGCAGCCTGCGAGCCGGCTTCGTAGCCATCCGGATTTTGGGATATGCGCACGACGGTTTCAAGCGGCTTCACAGTTGCTCCCCTGGTTGCGGGTCAAAGGGGTCATCAAAGGTACCCGGATTGTTCTCAGCGCAGCTCATGCCACACACGGGCCTTTCGGGGGGAACCACCCAAGGAGATCCCAAACAGCGATCATAGACATGGTCCACCCGCAAGTATAGAAATCCGACCTGTTTCCGGGGCAGCCCCACAGGGTGCCCGAAAATGTTGTAGGAAATTATATTTGGAGTTCGATTTGTGCGGCCTCAGCCGCACAAACCGAACTCCAAATCAACAAACAATGAGTGCGCCCGCCCCACAGATCTTAGTCACGGTCAGTAACCGGGATTGTAAAATGGAAGGTTGTCCCCTGGCCGAGAGCGCTCTCAAACCAGATGTGACCGCCCTGCATTTCAATCAGGCTCTTGCTGATGTTCAATCCCAAACCGGTCCCGGTGGCAGACTCTTTCGATTGTTCGGTCCGGAAATATTGCTGGAAGATCTTCGCCTGATCTTCGGCGCTGATCCCAATCCCGTTGTCTTTCACCCAGCCATGGATAACTTCAAATACGGTCGGCGATTCAGGATCCGAGGACCATAGTTCGGCCCCCACCTGGACCTTGCCACCTTGCCCGGTGTACTTGTTGGCATTGCTGATCAGGTTAACCACAATCTGGACCATGCGAGCCTGGTCCGCCCATATCTCGGGTAAATCCTTGGCGATCAGCAGCTCCAAGCCCTGCTGCTTTTCTACAAGCTGGCGGTTCAGCGACCGCACGGCTTCGTCGATCACGTCTGTGAGGCTGACCGGTTTAAATTCCAGGCGCATGTTTCCGACCTGGATTTTAGTCAGGTCATTCAGATCCGACACGATCGTATTCATCCTGTCCACATTACTGCGAATGGTGCTCAGGAAACTGCTCTGCATCTCATTGACCTCGCCAGCCATACCCCCGGCGATTAATTCTGTATAACCCTTGATCGACGACATCGGGTTCTTCAACTCATGCGCCACAAAGGAGACAAATTTACTTTTGGCCAGATTGGCCGCCTGGACCTCGGAATACAGCCTGGCATTGGCAATGGCGATGGCGGCGTGGTCGCTTAGACGGGACAGGAATGCGACCACATCCTGGGAACACGCATCCGGGTGAGCGCTTTCGAGCAGCAATAATCCGACGACCTCCTGTTCCCGCTCGATCGGGATCGCAATTTGAGACTGGCAGCCGGAAAACAGCGCCATTAAATCAGCCTGGTTTTGCCCGGCGTCGTTGCTGCCATCCGGCTGTTCAGCAGCCGCCTGCCCGGCGTCAGGCTGGTCGAATTGGATACAGACCGGCTTTCCGGTTTCGACGGCTTGCTGCAATACGGGCAGGTCGAGAGACAGAATGGCCCCACCGCTATTCTTCGAGGAGCTTTGAAAACGGGCCAGTTCATCGCCATAACCCTGAGAGGCCATTAAAAGGACCCCTTCAGCCTCGATCATGCCGATCAGGCCCGCATCGGCGTTCGATTGGCGCATGGCCCAATCCAGGGTGATGCGCAAAGCCCGGTCGATCTCCAGGGAGGCGTTCAGCTCGCGGTCGATCCGCTGCATGACAGACAGCTCTTCCACCCTGTCGGCCAACGCCTGGTCCGTCATGGTATACAGACGGGCGTTTTCGATCGCCACGGCGGCCTGGCTGGTAAAGGTCGCCAGCAGTTCCTGGTCGGCCTGGACAAAGGGCGAACCATCGGCTTTATTGATGACTTCAATCACCCCGATGGTCCGGTCCTTGATGATCATTGGGACCACCAGCAGATCCTGGGTCAAAAAGCCGGTTTGCTGATCGGTCTGGTTGAACCAATCCTTTCGGCGTCTGGCGTCGTTGGCAATGACCGGCTGCCCGCTGGCGACCGCTTCCCCCACGACGCCGGTCCCGGCCGGCAGGCGTTTGCCCTGCAGATCGTTGGCGACCGGGCCGATCACGACTTCAAAAACCAGCTCGCCGGTCGGCTCGTCCACCAGGAACAAGCTGCCGGCTTCACAGTTGAGGATCTCGGTGGCGCTGTTCAGGATCTGGTTCAGCAGCAGGTTGACATCCAGAGTCGAGGTCAGGCTGCGGCCGATTTCATTCAAGCTTGCCAGCTGATGGGCTCTGCGTTCGGTCTCCTGCAGCAAGCGGGCTTTCACGATCGCGCCGGCAGCCTGGTCGGCCAAAGCCTGAAATAAATTGCCCTGTTCATCGGTGTAAACCATGGTCGGATCACGGCTGCCCAGGCTGGCGGCTCCAATAGCCGCCGCACCGGCGTTCAACGGCACGCCCATCCAGGCATACAGGCCCTGTGCGTCCGGCAAAACGCCGCGCTTGCGGCATTCAAACTCGTAATCGTCACAAATCAGCGATCGCTGGGAGCTGATGATCTCCGCCTCCAGCCCTCGACCGGGGAGCATCGGGCGATTTTCCCGCTCGGTGAGCCGGTCGTCATCTTCCAGGAAGAACGCGTACATATTTACCTGGCGGGCTTCATCGTACAGAACAATCCTGAAATCCCGGGCCGGGATCACCTGGTTGGTCTGGGCGTAAACCAACTCAAGAATATCATCAAACGCCACCGTGAAATTCGCGCCCTGGGCCACCCGGGTCAGGACATTCATCTCCCGCACCCGCCGTTCCAGATCCGCCACGACCTGAGCGCGATCGATACCGACGGCAGCTAAATCAGCCAGGGCTTCTAAGTACTTCAATTCACGGCGGCTATAGCCTGCCCCACCGGTTAACGGACCGAGGGCCATCCAGCCGGTCAGTTTGTTTTGCCCCATTAATGGCACAAATAGCTGTGCGCCTAACAATGCCAGGCGGGATTGATCCGGGGACAGTGATTCGGGTATTTTGCCCGGGCCATCCAGGAGTAAACTCTGCCCATCCCGAGCCAGATGCTCTACGATCGCGCTGCCAGCAGGGAAACGCAAATCGGTCGTCGGGCGCTGCCCCGGGTCCGCGGCTGCCAGGAATTGCCCGGTCAGCGGGTCCTGAGTAAAAATATGCAGCTGGGCGGGTTTCAGCTCCTGGCTGGCATATTTCCGCAGCAGCGCAGTGATCTGGCTCAGATTCAAACTGTGGGACAGGTCGTGGGTAAAGCTGTCCAGGCGAGCCTGAAAAGCGGCCTGGCCGCGGAAGAAAAGCCCATCAATCAACAGCTGCAGCCGGCTGCGCACCGGTTGCAATCCGACCGCCAGAAGAAAAACCATCAGCCCGATCAGGGCCGGATGCGTGGGCGGGACGGCTGCGCCGGCAATCAGACTGGCGCCAGCCAGCAGCAAAACATACGCACCGGCAGCCAGGATCGATAGCAGGCTGTACAACAGGCCTTGATTGATCCACTGGTAAATGTTTCGTGGTCGGGTAGAGCCGGAAGCTCGCAAACTGATATCTGGCGGAGATTCGGACATGGCAATTCCTGCGAAAAGTTAATCCATCGAAACCCGTGTTGGGTCGTTCCGATTGGACCCTCAGGACGGATGAGATCGATCCTGATACCCGGAGCGATCTTCAATATTGTATGCCATGCCAGGGACCTGTGCAATAAAAATCAGTTTGCTATTTTGTTATGTCGCCGGTTGAGTGCCTCAGGCTGAGGTACGGACAGCCGCGGACTGAAGTCCCCCTGGTTGACCCGCTCAGGCTGTATCCGGACTCTCTGGCTGCCCGGAAAAATGCCGGAGATAATCTCCGGTGGCGGCCTGGTGGCCGACATCGTGGCGAGCGCGTTCGGACAGGTACCACTTATGCTCCAGCACCTGGCAGTAAAGCTCCGCCGGGCTCATCTGGCTGGTTACCAGCGGTTTAAGCCGTTCGATCGTCGGGCTGTAAATGTGCTCAATCCAGTGGTAGGCAGCCACGCTGAGCGGGGTGCTGCGGTTATCGGTCCGGGAGAGGGTGGCCTTCAACTCCTGGATCTCGTTCATCATCTTGACCGCCTGCTTTTCTTCCACTTCCAGCCCCGTCAGGCCGAAGAGCTGGTCGCGATGGAAGTTGCGGTCCGTGACCATCACCCGCAAATGGAGCTGGTTGCCGCCCTCGCCTCCGGACAGTTCGACCTCACCGACGGAAAAGCCCAGTTCGTTCATCGCCCGGATGCGCTCCTGGATGCGGTAATGCTCGTTCGGGTTGATGATTACTTCACGAGTGATCTCCTCCCACAGCTGCTGGTAGCGCAAGCGGATATAGGCCCCGGTGTCGTCGATCGGGATGCCTTCCGCCACTCGGGCGACCGAGAGCAGGCCGGAACTCTCGAGATCGATCAGGTCTCCGGTGATGTTCTCTTCCATAATGACCAGGTCCTGGTGGCGGTCGGCCGGTCCCAGGCCCCGGGCGGCGTACTCGCCGGTCTCGGCGTCCACCAGGTAAGCCCGCAGCGAGCCGGCATCCCGGCGAAAAAGCGTGTTGGATAGTGAGCAATCGCCCCAATAGACCCCGGCCAGGTGGAGTTGGACCAGCAAGCCGGAAATCGCGTCCAGCAGGTGTTCCCGGTAACTGGCCTGGCTGCCGTGAATAAACAACGAGCGATAAGGCAGGGAATGATCGAGATAAGCCGTCAGCAGCACGCTGGCCTGGCGTCCATCCATCAGCCGGGTCTGAAGGTGACCGACCGGCGTCACGGCTGGCAGGCGCAGTTCCTCAATCTTCACGAGCAGGTTATATTCCCGCTCTGCCAGGCCGGAGGGCAGTTCTTTGATGGCATACAGGCGCCCGCCGTAGTTGACGAACACGACCGGATGCCGGGACAGGCCGCGCGGCAGCTCCTGCAAACGGTCGCAGTGGCCGGGCCATTGGGTGATCGGGAGATCCCAGGGCAGATCCAAAAAATCCGGATTGCCATAACGCAAAGACATATTGATGGGAGCCGACATGGCGCACGCTCCTTTGATCGTAAAGATCAACCGATCTGTAGATCAACCGATCTTTTAATCAGCACTCAATCACCGTCCAGCAGATCCCGGGCCGATTCGACGTACGCCAGGCTCTGGTGACGGAAATAGGTATTATACAGTTCGGCGTAATGCCCGCCCTGGGCCAGCAGGCCTTCGTGGTCCCCTTCTTCAATGATCTGCCCGTGATCGAGCACCAGGATCCTGTCCGCCGCCTTGACGGTGGAGAGGCGGTGAGCGATCAGGATGCTGGTGGTATTGGCCAGGATCATATTCAAAGCCTGCTGGATCTGCCATTCCGTGAACGGATCGACGCTGGCGGTGGCTTCATCCAGGATGAAGATCGACGGTTTGTGCACCAGGACGCGCAGCAAAGAGACCATCTGGCGCTGGCCCATGGAGAGCCGCCCGCCGCGCTCACCCACCTCGGTATCCACACCATTGGGCAGGCTTTCCATCCATTCCCCATCGCCGATCTGATACGCCAGCTGTTCGACCTCCTGGGCGGTCACGTCCCGCGGGCAGGCATAGCAGATATTCTCGGCCACCGTACCCGAAAACAGGAACGGCACCTGGGAAACGATCCCCAGCTGGCTGCGGTAAGATTGCAGGTCGAACGAGCGGATATCCTGGCCGTCAACCAGGATTTTGCCGCCCTGAAATTCGTAAAAGCGGGCGATCAGCTTGGCAATCGATGATTTTCCAGCCCCGGTGTGGCCCACCAGGGCGATCGTCTCTCCTGGATGGATGTGCAGGCTAAAGTTCTCCAGGACAGCCTCATCTTTGGCATAGCGAAAATCGACTTGTTCGAAGCGGATGTCGCCTTCCAGGCTGGGAACCGGGCGATCATCGCTCTGGAACACGTTCGATTCAGCGTCGATCAAGGCGAAAACCCGCTCGGCGGCCGAAAGCCCGGACTGTACCTGAGCCCAGAAGGCCGACAGGTTCAATACCGGAAAGAAAAAGCTGTCCAGGCTCTGCAAAAACAGGAACCAGGCTCCGGCCGTAACTGCGCCCTGAGCCGCGCTTAGCCCACCCACGTACACCAGGATGGCCGTCCCGACCCCGCCAAGTGCATTCAGCGACGGGAACACCATCGAAAGCACCAGCCCCCGGCGCACGTTCACCTGGTATGACTGGAGGTTTGCCCGGTCAAATTCATTGAAAATGGTCATCTCCTGGCGGAAATTCTTGGCGACCGAAATCCCGCTGACCGTTTCTTTAATCGTGGAATTGACGTTCGCCATGGCCCGCATCCCATCCCGGGTGACCACCCGGGCGGCCCGGCGGAAACTGAGGGCGCCGATAAAAACCACCGGCAGAAAGCCGAACAGGTACAGCGACAGGCGCAGATCGATGTTGATCAACACGATGCCCAGAATGATCGCCTGGGCAAACTGCGAGATCAGGTCGGTGATCAACACGACTGTCTGGCCGAAATCCTGGGTATCCGAGGTGATGCGGGAAACGATCTTGCCGGAGGCGAACGAGTCGTAAAACGACAGATCGTGCTCGGCCGAAGCGCTGAAGGCATCGGTGCGCAGTTTCAGGACGATGTTGCCAATCATCCGGACCACCAGCCGGCGGCGGCCCCAGTTAGCGCCCCAGCTGATCACACCGGCCGCGAAGACCGCCCCGCCCAGAATGGATATGTTCAGGACCGACAGGTTGCCTTTCAGCAGATCTACGCCGCGCGAAACAATGACCGGGTTAGCCGCACCGGCCCCGGCAATTATGACCAGCAAAACAGCCACCACGATCAGCTGTTTGCCGTAGGGCAGAAAGTAATCCGCCATACGCCGCACCAGCTCCCGGTCGGTGTATTGGCGATCGTAACCTTCTTGGTCTAAGCTCGAAAAGAATCCCATACGTTAAGTTATCTACCTTGGCAATATAACCTGCGAAGAAATCCTCCATATTTTGATGTGTTTGGCGGGCGCCCGCCCTTCAAACACCTCAAAATTTGGGTAACCTTTTAATTAACCTCATTCGCTAAAAATCCGCTGGTAAGCCTCGGAGGTGCGCAGCAGTTCATCGTGGTTGCCGGCCGCCACCAGACGGCCCTGTCGCAGCACCAGGATCAAATCCGCCCAACGGATCTGGGACAGGCGGTGGGTGATGATCAGGGTCGTGCGGCCGCGGGCGGCGGCATAGATGGCCCGCTGGATCTTGTCCTCCGTGGCGCTGTCGATCGCGCTGGTGGAATCATCCAGCACCAGGATATGCGGGTCGGTGATGAAGGCCCGGGCCAATGCCAGACGCTGGCGCTGGCCGCCGGACAGGGTCACCCCGCGCTCGCCGATCACGGTATCGTAGCCGTCTTCAAACGAGCGGATAAATTCATCCGCCTGGGCCGATTTGGCGGCTTCGATGACCTGCTCCCGGGTCGCATTAGGATTGCCAAAGGCGATATTTTCGGCGATACTGCGGGAAAACAGGAAGATATCCTGCTCGATGATCGAGATCTGGCGGCGAAGCGCCTCCAGGTTCCAATCACGGACGTCGATCCCATCGACCAGCACCTGGCCCGCCAGGGTGTCATAGGTCCGGTTGACCAGCTTGACCAGGGAGGTCTTGCCCGAACCGGTCTGGCCGACGATCGCGACCGTCTGTCCGGGCTTGACTTTAAAGGAAACACCCTCCAGAACCGGCTCAGCCTCGCCGTAGCCGAAGTTGACCTCCCGGAACTCAATTTCGCCCCGCATGGTCTGCTCGGCGCCGCGGGCGTTCTGGTCCAGATTGGTCTCCCGATTGATCAGCTCCAAAATCCGTCTCGCTCCGGCGATCCCCAGGGAAACCTGGGAGTATGCGAACAACGAGACGAAGGTCGGGAAACCGAATAACTGCAGCAGTCCGAAATAAGCCACCACATCCCCAACCGTGATCAGGCCGCGGCTGAACAGGAGCAGAGCGTGCAGCAGGCCACCGGCCTGGGCCAGGCCCAGCAGCAGCAGCGGCAGGAAGCGGGCTTCCACGTCGCCCTGGTGGACGAAGGCATCCCGGAAGCGGCGGGCGTTCAGGTCAAAGCGGCCGACCTCACTGGTTTCCTGGGCCATGCCTTTGACGGTTTCGATGCCGTCGATGGCTTCCGCCAGGCGGGTGTTCAGATCGCCGAAGGCTTTGCGCACGCTGCTGGTGATCGGCTGCAGCTCGTGCAGGTACTGCCACAACGCCAGGAAGTAGGCGATCATGTACAGGGCCGGGACCAGCATCAAGGCCGGATTGTAGCGCGGGGCTACCAGCAGCGGCATGATCAAAAAGTTGGCCGAGCCAACCACCAGGTTGATCCCCGGGCTGAACAGCAGGTTCACTTCCCGGACATCGTTGTTGGCCCGCGCCATGGTATCGCCGACTGGCTGCAGGCTGTGGAAGGTCATACTTTTGCCCAGCAGGCTGACGTACAGTTCGTCGCGGGCGTAGCGTTCCATGCGCTGGCCCATCAATTCAGCCCCAAAGTTGCGTCCGAACTGCAGGAAGCCGCGCAGGATCTGGGTGCCGGTGATCAGGAAGGCGATCCGCAGCAGGCTGGTCGTGTCCGGCGGGCTGGCCAGGACGGCGTTGAAGGCCTGGCCGATGAATACCGGCACGACCGCCGCCAGGGCGGCATTGCCGAAGGCGCCGACCAGCATCACCAGCGCCAGGGGCCACTGGCGGGCGGCGTGTGAAACGATCCAGCGCACCGGACCCCGGCGATCGGTCTCCGGCCGTTCTGGCAGGCTGAATTCGGTTGAGAGCGTGGTTGTTGTCATGTTCTTATTCGGCGAGAAAACTGGTTGAAGGCGCACGCCAGCAAGCACAACCTTCTCGCCCTGATCCTAACGAGGAGCCTGGTTGGAACGCTGGATGAATTTAAAGCTCGTCCGGGAAAGGCAGGGCGGCTGCAATTTCATAGGGCCCAAATTTGGGCAGGCTGGCGAGCTCGACCGGGTCCAGTCGCCCGCTGCCGGGGTCAACCAGGTAGTCCTGGCCGTCCCGGTGCAATAATGGGATAGCGCGCCGGCGCTGGCCAAACGAACGCCGCATGCGGGTTGAAAATTGCCGGAACGTTTCAGCCTCATCCGGCAGCAGTTCGAACAGGCGATCGTAGGCGGCCACGAACTCCTGGCGATAAGCCTCGCTCACGGCCTGCAGGTTGTTAATCACCCAGCAGCGATCCTCGTACTCCCAATAAACGCTCAGGCCGATAAACTTCCCAGCCCGGTCGAAATACGGGAAGAATGGGAAGGACCGGCAGCTCAAAGCCCGGAACCCGCGCTGGCACAGCCGGGCGCCCAGGCACTCGATCAGGACAACCCCAGGCGGCGCCTGAGACTGCAGATCGGCGGTGACCTGCGGATCGGATGACTGCCAGGCATGCCACAGGTCGGTATTGGCCTGCAGGTGAACCCATTCGGCCTGGTAGGCGGCCGGGACGGCGTGGCGCGTATCGCAGCAGAAAGGCACCCCATGCTCGTTATAAGGCGCGCAGCGATCCCCGCAATCCAGGGCTGCAATCGGAGCCTGGAAAGCCTGGTACAGCTCGGCGAAATCCTGTGGTTTTGGGCCTAACCCGTTGGATCCATGCTTATCCTGCATGGTTTTCCTGGTTGAGTACCCGGTTTCTTCCGCTTCATGCGGGTCAGGTCTAGACATACCCGTCAAGGATACCACAAAATGGGAGTGGTACCCGGGCTGAAATGCGAACGCAGTTCAGACCGGGTGCCACAACTCCCAGGGCAATCGCATTTGACTGATTTGCCTCCACCGAGAGGAAGAAATGTGGTGTGCGAGCGGGGCATTACCCCCGCTCGCACACCACATTATTTGTCATTTCTATGGCTCGGGTGGATCCGAGATTGGAAAATACAATCGCCCTACCACAACTCCACCTTTCGTTAACCCCGTCACAAAGCAGGGTATAATCCTCGATATGATTCGCCACCGTTACCGCCGGATCGTCCTGTTCTTCGCCCGCATCCTGACAGGGATCATATTTTGGGACCTGGTCTTACCGAAAATCGGACTGAGGCGGCTCTCCGTACGCACCCGTCCCAACCGCCTGCGAAAGGCCGCAGTCTCATTTCGCGAGCTGGCAGTCGACATGGGTGGGGTAATGATCAAGGTCGGCCAGTTCCTGTCCTCCCGGGTCGACGTTCTCCCCAATGAAGTCACTACCGAGTTGGAAGGCCTGCAGGACGAGGTCCCGCCGGTCGCCTTCTGGGCGATCAAGGCCGAGGCCGAGCGCGAGTACGGCAAATCCCTGGATGAGGTGTTCTCATCCTTCGATACCAGTCCGCTGGCAGCCGCCTCCCTGGGCCAGGTGCACAAAGCCGTGCTGCGCGAGCCCTGCCTGGCCGGCCCGGAAGATAACCCCGGAATTTGCGAGGTGGTGGTCAAGATTCAGCGGCCGGACATCGAAGCGATCATCACCACCGATCTGGCCGCCTTGAAAACGGTGGGCAACTGGCTGGAACGCTACCACCCGATCCGCCGCCGGGCAGATGTGCCGGCCTTGCTGGCCGAATTCAGCAAAACCCTGTACGAAGAAGTCGATTACCTGGCCGAAGGCCGCAACGCCGAGACATTCCAGGCCAATTTCAAAGACGACCCGGGCGTGTACGTGCCGCGGGTCGCCTGGCCTTATACCACCCGCCGGGTGCTGGTGCTGGAAAACGTTATGGCGATCAAGATCAACGATTACGAGGCCATCACTGCCGCCGGCGTCTCCCGGGCGGAAGTCGCCACCCGCCTGCTGAGCACCTATCTCAAGCAGATCTTCGAGGATGGCTTTTTTCACGCCGATCCGCACCCAGGCAATTTGTTCGTCACCCCACGCGAGGGTGGCCGCTGGTTGCTGACCTTCATCGACTTCGGGATGGTCGGGCGTGTGCCGGACAACCTGCGCATGGGGCTGCGGGAGCTGCTGATCGGGGTTGGCACCCAGGACGCCCGCCGGGTGGTGGAGTCGTATCAAAAGATGGGGGTATTGCTGCCCTCCGCCGACCTGGGGCTGCTTGAAAAGGCAGAAGCCAAGGCTTTCGAGCGCTTCTGGGGCAAGAACATGACCGAGCTGTCCCAGATCGACATTTCCGAGCTGCGTGAATTCATGTCCGAGTTCCGGGAGCTGCTCTACAGCCTGCCTTTCCAGGTGCCCAGCGATATGCTTTTCCTGGCCCGGGCGGTTGGCATCCTGTCGGGCATGTGCACCGGCCTGGATCCGGATTTCAACGTCTGGGATCAACTGGCCCCTTACGCCGAGAAACTTATCTCCGCAAGAGGTCCGCACCGGGCGCGAGTTCTGGCTGGACGAACTGGGCAGCCTGGCGCGCTCGATGCTTGCGATCCCCCACAAAATGGACAGCATGCTCGGCAAGATGGAGCGCGGCGAGATCGCGGTCCAGGCGCCCGAGGTCAGCCGCCAGGTCGACCGGCTTGAAAGGGTGCTGCGCCAGCTCGTCTGGGTGATCGTTTTCACCGCTTTGCTGATCAGCGGAGTGCAGGTCTATCTGGCCAGCCCGGGCTGGCTGGCGACCGGGCTGCTGGTTGGAGCCGGGCTCAGCCTGCTTGCTGGCCTGCTCGCCGGCCGCCGGCGTTGACTTTTGTCGGAAAACAGGCGTGATGAACGGCGTTTGCCGTCCATCACGCCTGTTTTCCGACAGAATCCCCTTCTGACGCCGATTCAAACCGAATGAAGAAATTCGATCGGATGTGATCTCCTAACCCTTCAGATGTGATCTTTGTCCCTTGCATGAAACCTTGAAAACAGGTATGTTTAGGTTGTACATCTTTTCACAAACAAAGAACGGGCGGGTTTAATCGTCCGGAACAACGAATGGTTGATGGAGGAGAACAAACTTTATGACAACCGAAATACGAATAGATGCCCTGCTCCCGGCCGAGATGGCGACCCGGGCCGAGTACATCGGCATGCGCAAATCGGAAGCGCCCTTTTGGCAGATGTTCGCCCTGGCCATCCTGGCGGGGGCGTTCATCGGCCTGGGCGCGGTGTTTGCGACCACCATCGCCGCCGGCACCGGGGCCGCCTGGCCGTTTGGGGTCAGCAAACTGCTGACCGGATTGGTGTTCTGCCTCGGACTTATCCTGGTCATCGTTGGTGGGGCCGAGCTGTTCACCGGCAACAACCTGATCGTGATGGCCTGGGCCAGCGGCAAAGTCAGCACCCGGGCGCTGCTGCGCAACTGGATTATCGTCTATCTCGGCAATTTCATCGGCTCGATCGGCACCGTGATCGTGGTATTCCTGGGCAAGCAGTACACCTTTGGCGGCGGCGCAGTCGGGCAGACCGCCCTGGCGATTGCCAACGGCAAAGTCCACCTTGGCTTCCTGCAGGCGATCGCCCTGGGGATCATGTGTAACGCCCTGGTCTGCCTGGCAGTCTGGCTGACGTTCAGCGCCCGCAGCACCATGGACAAGATCGCCGCGATCATCTTCCCGATCACCGGCTTCGTCGCGGCCGGTTTCGAACACAGCATCGCCAATATGTATTTCATCCCAATGGGCCTGTTCATCAAGGATTTCGACCCGGCCTTTGCCGCCAGCAGCGGCCTGGATCTGGGCGGCCTGACCTGGGGAGCGTTCGCGCTCAACAACCTGCTGCCGGTCACGATTGGCAATATCATCGGCGGGGCCGTGCTGGTGGCTGCCATCTACTGGTTTGTCTTCCTGAAAAAGTCCCAGTCTTAGGCCAACAAGTCCGATGATGGCTCGTAAATCCAGAAATACCCAATTTTAGGTGTGTGTGGCGGGCGGCCGCCCGCCACACACACCTAAAATTGGGAGAATTCCTCAAATGCGAACTGTAAGGTTTATTACCTAATTCAAAGGTTTCAGTAAGGAGAATTGTGATGAAAGCTTACGTCCTGATCGATGTCCGTCCGGGTGAAATCAAAAACGTGGTCAGTATGCTGCGCCGCCTGGAAGGCGTACAGGAAGCCTATATGACTTTCGGCCCTTATGATATCGTCGTCACTTTGGAAGCGCGCGATATCAATCACCTGGGGAGCCTGCTTTCCAACGACATCCAACCCATCCCGGGCATCGCCGAGACCCTGACCTGCCTGGCAGTCGAGTCCTGAAGCGCCAGCTAAACCGCTTTTGCGTGACAAGCCTCCGGATGCAGCCCGACCTGGGCTGCATCCGGGAATTCCAACTGCGAAAATAATCTATGCGCAACATTCTATCGCCTAAGCTGCCGGGTACGCGGCCGGCTGCCTGGCTTTGGGCTGGCTGCTGCTCCTGCCCGCCGGCCGGGTAATGGCAGAGCCAGGCCGCCCACCCACCCGTCCGGACGCCCCGCCCCAACCCACCCCGGACGTGCTGGACGTGCCGGTCATGCCCGAAAATCCGACCGAGATCCAGGTCGGCGAGGTGGTATATTATTACAACTGCATGCCCTGCCACGGCGATCACGGCCAGGGCCTGACGGACGAATTCCGCCAGATCTGGGTGGAGGACCATCAAAACTGCTGGGCGCGCGGCTGCCACGCCGGACGGATCGAAGATGAAGGCTTTCCAATCCCCCGGGTGGTGCCGGCCGTCAGCAACCGGCCGGACAAGCTGCTGCGTTTCCCCCAGCCACAAGACCTGTTCGCCTACCTGGAGCGCACCCACCCGCCCCAGAACCCGGGCGTCCTGTCAGAGGACGATTACTGGGCGGTGACCGCCCTGCTGCTGTCCGAGAACCAGCGCCTGGCCCTGGATGGCGCCGTCGGGCCGCAGGAGATCAGGCTGGATCAGTTCTCGCCTGGCCTGGCAGTCGGCATCTTTGCCGCCAACAGCCTCATCATCGCCGGCCTGTTGATCTGGCAAGCGCGGCGGGACAGGCAGCAAGAGGCTTTCACAAAAACCAGAGGCGTGATGAAATTGGGGTTGGGAGGGCGGAAAAACCGCCCTCCCAACCCCAAACACTTTTCTTGTGAAATCCCTTGCCTGAGATGGGAGCAATCAAAGGAGGAACGATGAGCGCCAAGAGTGAGTATTTTCCCGACCTGGAATCAAGGCAGTACAAACAACTGGTGGAGGGCATTCAGAGCCCGCACCTTCTGGGGCGAGCGGCTCATGTTGGCCCTGGTCAACCTGGAGCCCAACGCGGTCCTGCCCCAACACCAGCACCCGCACGAACAGGGCGGGGTCGTGCTGGCGGGCGAAATGACCCTGACCGTGGGCGAGGAGGTCAAACTGGTGCGCCCGGGCGATCTCTACCTGATCCCGGGGGACATCCCCCACTCGGCCAAAGTCGGCCCCATGCCGACCCGGCTATTGGATATCTTCAGCCCGGTGCGGGAGGAATATAAATAACGGAAGGGGGATAATCTCAATTGGTTGGCAAAAACGGCATTGGGGGACCGTCAATGCCCAGGTGTTCTGCCAGCGCGGCCCGCAAGGCCGTGCGGTCATCCCAGGGATATTCGATCTCCCCAAAGCACATCGACTGCTCGTGGCCTTTGCCGCAGGCGATGACCACATCCCCCGGTTCGGCCAGGCTGAGGGCGAAGCGCAGGGCTTCCCGCCGGTCGGGCACCCGCCAGAAGGTGCGGCCTTCCTGGCCGCCGCGGGCGGCGGCACCCGGCTGCCATCTCCGCCAGGATGGCGTCCAGGGATTCGGTGCGCGGGTCTTCGGCGGTCAGTACGGTCAGGTCGGCCAGCTCGGCCGAGGTCTCGGCCATCATGCGGCGCTTGGCGCGATCCCGCAGGCCGGCCGAGCCGAACACGGCGATCACCCGCCCGGACGTCAGGCTGCGGGCGGCTTCCAGCGCCCGGCGCAGGGCATTGGGGGTATGGGCGAAATCAACGATTGCCGTGAAGCTCTGGCCCAGGTCGATGGGCTCCATCCGACCGGGCACGCCCGGCAGGCCGGCGATCCCGGCCTGCACAGCCTCGGGGTCCAGGCCCAAAGCGCCAGCCGTGGCCGCCACGGCCGCGAGGCAGTTGGCAATATTGAAGGCCCCCACCAGGCGGCTTTCAACCGGGAAGCGATACGCCTTCCCGGCCAGGGTTTGCCCGGCGGCCATGAAGCGGGTCCCATCCGGCCCCCATTCAATCGCCTCGGCCCGCACCGGCGCCCGCTCGTCCAGCCCGTAGCTCAGGACCGGCACACCCGTAATGGCGCTTAAATAGTCGAAGGAACTGTCGTCCCGGTTCAGGATCGCGGCCCGAGGCGGGTTGAAATCCTTCGGGGCGCTGTCCGCCAGCCCGCTGAAGAGCAAACCCTTGGCGGCCCGGTAGGCCTCGTACGAGCCGTGGTAATCCAGGTGCTCGTGGGTAATGTTGGTGACCACCCCCAGGTCGAAATCGCAGGCCGCCACTCGTTGCTGGGCCAGTCCGTGCGAAGTGGCCTCCAGCACCACGTGAGTCAGCCCGGCCGCCTGCATGCGGGCCAGGTAGGCCTGCACGTCCGGCGCTTCCGGGGTGGTGACGTGAAAGCCGGTGTCGATCGCCTCGTTCCCGATCAGGGCGTTGACGGTCGAGATCATCCCGGCCCGGATGCCGGCCGAGCCCAAAATCTGGTAGATCAGGTTGGCGGTGGTGGTCTTGCCGTCCGTGCCGGTCACCCCGATCATGGTCATCCGGCGGGCGGGGAAGCCGAACAAAGCGGCTGAAAGCACGGCCAGGGCCTGGCGCCCATCCCGCACCTGGATGTAAGGGACCGACGATTCGATTGGCCCGGGCTGGGTGCCCACCACTGCCGCTGCGCCACGTTGCAAGGCGTCCGGAATAAAACGATGGCCGTCCAGGCTGCCGCCCTCCAGGGCCACAAACAGGTCACCGGGCTGGACCTTGCGCGAGTTCGAGCTGGATCCCGCGGATGATCGGGTCCCCGGCTAAAGACGGGATCGGCTCCGGCAGATGGCGGATCAATTGTGACAACCGCCGCGCTTGGATTTCCATTGACATTCTCAACCCAGACAAAACAAAGGCGAAATTTGTTCTGATCGTAGCTGCATGCCTGCGAGCAGAGCAAATTTCGCCTCATAAGCCCAGTTTGCCCGAACCATCAGCCGGGAACCGGGCGGAAATAGCACCTCGGGTTAGTGCAGATTCTGGCGCAGGGTTTCCAGTTTACCTGCTACGGAACCATCCAGAACCTTATCGCCTACCCGGACGACCAGCCCGCCCAGGATGGAGGGATCCACCCGGAAGGAGACCGCCGCCTGCGGGCCGATCTTGTCCAGCACGTCTTTTTCGACCTGCTGTTTTTCCTTATCTGAAAGCGGCAGAGCGCTGGTAACTTCAGCGGCCTGTCCGGCCATACCGGAAGCATCCGACATCACGACCACTTTCCCGGCCTTGACGCCGGAGAAAAATTCGTCGATCAGTTCGCGCTGGCGCTTCTCGTCGAGGGCATCGCCGACCAGTTTCTGGGCGGCTGCCATTGCCAGGGCGGCAATCTGGCCGCGCACGTCGGCCAGGATGCGGTTGCGCTCCTGGGCGGCTTCCGCCAGGGCGGCGTCGCGGGCCTTGGCGGCTTCAGCTTCGGCTTCAGCCATGATCTCGCGGGCGGCGGTTTCGGCCCGCTCGGACGATTCGCGCACCTTGTGGGTGGCTTCGGCCTGGGCCTTGGCGATAATCTCTTTGGCATCCTTTTCGGCGTTGGCGCGCGCTTCGGCGGCTACCCGGGCGTCTTCCAATCCCTGAGCGATCGTCTCCCGCCGCTTGTCCAGCAGGCCCAGGATGGGTTTGTAAACCCAGGCCCGCAGCACGACGAAAATAATTGCGAAGTTAAATATCTGGACCAGCAGATATCCTAAGTTGAGACCTAATGCATCCAAGGAAGTACTCCTTTCTCTCCGGCAGCGAGATTAGCCAACGAACAGGATCAGGAGCGCAACCACCAGGCAGTAGATCGCGACAGCCTCGGCAAACGCAATTCCCAGGATCATGTTAGTCTGAACATTACCACTGGCATCCGGGTTGCGGGCGATACCCTGCACCGCGCCGTTCACCAAAACGCCAATTCCCAAACCGGCACCGATCGTGCCGATCATCGCCAAGCCTGCACCAATGAGTTTTGCTGCTGCAACATCCATTATGATTTACTAAGCCTCCTCTGAATTGATCCGGGCGGGGACCGTCATCAGGCACCGCCTCTAAGATAGTGGGTTCAACCCTTTATTCAATTTTGTCTGGTTGGCAAACCGGACGTTCGATCGCGGCTTGCTCGGATGATCGACCGGTTCGCGGCCGGTCCGATCACCTGGAACTCGCTATTCGGCTAGGCGTGCGCCTCATGCCCTTCATGGTCGCCATGCCCGGCGGTCGCCTGGGACATGAACACCATGGTTAACATACCAAATACAACGGCCTGGATCAGACCAACGAAGAATTCCAGCATCAGGAACAGGGATTGGGCGAATACCGGCACCAGGCTGCCGATCACGAACAACAGCACCGAACCGGCGAAGATATTCCCAAACAACCGGAAGGAAAACGACAGGATTTTTGAAATTTCGGAGATCAACTCCAGGATGCCGACCCCAAAGTCGATCACCCCGAAAATGGGCCGCTTGAACAAACCACCCACATTGATAAACTTCGTGAAATAAGAGGCGCCCAGCGATCGCACCCCAAACACCTGGGTCATAAAGACCGAAATCAGGGCCAGGCCGACCGTGAAGTTCAGGTCGGTCGAGAGCACCCGCACATAAGGGATCAAGGCGTAACCGCCCTCATGGACCTCGGCCCCGGCTTCCGGTTTGACGATCGTGGCGATCCCCGGCAGCACTTCCTGAACCGGGTAACCGTGTTCGGAGTGCTCGAGGATGCCGACGCTGTCGACCATCGGGATCAGCTCCATCCAGTTCACCACCAGCACCAGCAAGGTGATGGTCGCAAAATAGGGGAAAATCTGGCGGGTCCACTTGCCTGCGGTCGATTCGGTCAGGTTGTAGAGCATTTCCAGTAAGGCTTCAACCGCTCCGGCCAGGCCGCGCGGGATCAAATCGCCACCGCTGGCAGCCCGGCGAACCGCCAGCGCCAGCAGCACCAGGATGATGTCAGCCAGGATCATGGCGGTCAGGGTGTTGGTCCAATAAAACGCGCCAATTACCGGCAAAGTGAACAAGGGTGTGTGGGAATAAGCTTCCGCTGGCAGCTGAATATGCGGCAAAATCGGGGCATAGGCGTTCGCGCCGATGGCGCCCAGAATAATAAACAGCAGCACAAACCAACGGTTGACGCCCCAGCGCCATTTACGAGATTCATTCACTGTTGGCTTCCTCCTCAGTAGTTGCGGATTTTTCTGTCGTATTTTGTGTCAGACGGGAAGTCGCTTTTCGTACCACCCAAAACATCGCAACCAGCGTCACAGGGATGCTGGCCAGCATCAGGACGATCGTAAAGATCGGCCTGTCTCCTCCAAACCGGCTGTCCAGATACAGCCCGGCAAAAAGGGCTGCCAGTACAACCACGATCGTCAGGCAGCCCACCTGGCCTGCGACAGCCGCCAGGGTGAGGTTAAAAGCCTTGTTTGCCCGGTCTTTCTCAAGCTGGTCGCTGGTAGGCCTCATAGTTAGGGAATTGTATCACAAGCAACGAATGCACGTCAATAATTTGAACCAAGGTTGTCCAATATCCAACCGGGAGGGTCAGGCCCGTTAGAAGCCCATCGCCTTGGCGGCCGAGGTCGCCCAGCCGAACCAGGGTCCGAAGACCGTTCCGATCAGAACCACGCCGAAGGTCAGGACCCACAGAGCGAACGAAAGCGAGCGGGTCAGCGGCAGCGGCTTGTCCTCATCATCCGAGCGGTACAGATAAACCACCTTGAGCACGGTCAGGTAGTAGTACAGGCCGATGATCGAGTTCAACACCCCGATCACGGCCAGCCAGATCATCCCGGACTTGACCGCCGCGGCGAAGACGAAGAACTTGGAAATGAAACCACCCAGCGGCGGCATGCCGGCCAGGGACAGGAAGGCCACCATCATGGCCAGGGATAACCCAGGCGCCCGGCGGCTCAGCCCGGCGTAACTGGCGATCTCGTCCGAACCGGTGATGCGCCCAAACGCGCCAACCACACCGAAGGCCGCCAGGTTGGTGAACACGTAAGCCACCAGGTAGAATACCACACTGGCGATCCCCAACGTCCTGGTATCCGGTTGGGTGGCCGCCACCACGCCGATCAGGGCATACCCGGCATGGGCGATCGAAGAATAGGCCAGCATGCGCTTGATGTTCTTTTGAGCCAGGGCCAGCAGGTTGCCCAGGGTCATGGTGGCGACCGCCAGGGCCGAGATGACCGCCCCCCACTGCAGGCTGATCTCGGGATAGACCACCAGCAGGAAGCGGGCCAGAACGGCGAACCCGGCGGCTTTCGAAGCGGTCGACAGGAAACCGGCAATCGGGGTCGGGGCGCCATCGTACACGTCCGGGGCCCAAAAGTGGAGCGGGACCGCCGAGATCTTGAAACCAAAGCCCACCAGTACCAGCAGCAGGCTGCCCACCAGGGCCGCAGCCGGCAAAGCGCCAGCCCGAATGCCGAGGGCCAGATCGTAGATCGAGGTCGTGCCGGCGAAACCGTACAACAGGCTGAAGCCATACAACATGACCGCCGAGGTCATGGCTCCAAACAGCAGGTACTTGAACCCGGCTTCGGTGGACTTCTCGTCCCGGGTCATGAAGCCAGCCAGGGCGTACAGCGGGATCGAAGTGGTTTCGATCGCCAGGTAGAGCATGATCAGGTCAGCGGCGGAAGCCATCAGGGTCATCCCGATGGTCGAGGCCAGCATCAGCAGGTAGAACTCGCCTCGCTGCCCAATCTTCTTGTAATCGCGGACGAACAGGGCTGTCATCCCGGCCCCGAACATGACCAGCATCTTGAAAACAAATCCCAGCCAGTCGTAGCGGACCATGCCGCCCCACAGCAGGACCGGATCGTTGCCCGGCAGCGCCAGCATCAGGCTGACGGCAATCCCGAAGAACATTCCGAAGGCCGCCACCCAGCCCAGACACGCCGTGCTTGTCTTCCGGCAGCGCCAGCTCCAGGACCAGGATCACCAGCCCGACCAGGAAAATCAGGATTTCAGGCAGGATCGCCTGGAACATGATTGGATCAAAATTGCCCGTAAACACTTATGCACCTCCCAACAGGCGCAGGATGTTTTGAACGCCCGATTGAACCATCGGCACCATCACAGAAGGGAAGACGCCGACCAGGATCAGAATGCCGGAAAGGAAAACCAGGGCGACTTTATCCAGCACGGTCACATCATGGACGTGGCCCTCGAACTCAGCCGGCAGGTTCCCGAAGAACACGTTGCCGATAATCCGGATGATGTACGAAGCCGTGATCACGATGGAAATCGCCGCCACGATCGCGATCCAGGGATAAGTCTGCCAGACGCCCATGAAAATCGGGAACTCGGCGATAAAACCCGAAAAACCGGGCATACCCATGGAGACCATACCGCCGACGATAAAGGCGCCTGCCACCAGCGGCATCACCTTGCGGAAACCGCCCAGCTCGGGGATGTTGCGGGTGTGGGCCTGATCGTAGATCATCCCGACGACTGCAAAGAAGAGCGCCGTCATGACCCCGTGCGAGAACATCTGCACCCCGGCGCCGATCATACCGTCATGGGACAGGGTGGCGAACCCCATCATCACCAAACCCATGTGGGAGACCGACGAGAAGCCGATAACATATTTAAAATCGCTTTGCACCATGGCGATAAATGCGCCATAGACCACGTTGACCAGCGCCAGCAGGATGATCCACCACATATGAGCCTTGGCGCCTTCCGGCAGCAGCATGATGCCAACCCGCAGGGCAGCAAAAGCGCCCAGCTTCATCAATACACCGGCGTGGAACATGGAAACGGCCGTGGGGGCCGCCACGTGACCATCCGGGCTCCAGTTATGGAAGGGGAAGATACCGCCCAAGACGGCGAAACCGAAGAAGACGAACGGGAAGACCAGTTTTTGGAATTCAGGGGTGAAAGCGGCTTTTTCGAGTGCCAGCATATCGAAGGTGCCCAGCCCGGACGTGAAGTACATCATCAGGGCGCCGACCAGGGCGACCACCGAACCGATGAACAGGTACAGGGTCAGCTTCATGGCGGCGTATTCACGGGTCACCTTCCAGCCCCAGATGGAGATCAGCAGGTACATCGGGAAGACTGCGATCTCGTAGAAGAAGAACAGCATGAACAGATCCAGCGTCACGAAAACGCCAAACACGCCGGTCGCCAGGATGAACAGAAAAGCGAAGAATTCGCGCGGCCGGTCATCGATCTTCCAGGAGATCAGCACCCCGGTGAACATCACCACGCCGGTCAGCAGGACCAGTGGGGTGTTGATGCCGTCGACGCCGACGTGATAATCGATCCCCAAAGCGGGCAGCCAGCTCACTTTTTCCAAAAACTGGTAACCGCCGGCGGCTACGTCGTACGAGAAATACACCCAGATCGATAAGAGCAGGGCAAACGTCGCGGCTGCCAGTGCGACAACCCGCACCTCATCCTTGCGTTCTTCCGGGAACAGCAAGATCAGCAGGGCAGCCACGATCGGAGTGAAAACGATAACGCTTAAGATTGGAAATTGCATTCTTCACCTCATCCACGTAAAGCGTGATGGATAAACGGTGCAACCGCAACCAGTGGTTGAAATGTGCGGCGACACAGATAATGCCTAGAAAATGATTGCTACGGCGTGATTGATCACGTTCAAGATCCAGTTCGGCCAGACCCCGATCCAGAGCATCAGGATCATCAAAGGCACGATCACGAACACTTCGCGGGCATTGATCTCGCTCAGATGCCCGATCCATTTTTCGTTCAATGGTCCGTGCAGAACCTTGGCGATCCCTTTCAGGATATAACCGCCGGTGAAGAGCAAGCCAATCATCGACAGGACCGTGAACAGCGTAAAGATCGGCCACGAGCCCCGCACCACCAGGAATTCAGAGATGAACCCGTTCAGGCCCGGCAGGCCCAAGGAGGCCATCGAGGTGAAGATCAGGATGCCACCGTAGACCGGCACCAACGGGAACAAACCGCCGAACTGGTTCAGATCGCGGGTGTGGGTGCGCTCGTAGATCACACCGACCAGGAAGAACATCCCGGCCGCCGATAAGCCGTGGTTGAACATCTGCAGGACGGCCCCATTCAGGGCGATGTTGGCGTCCAGGGTGCCGGCCGCCCGGGCGGCGGCGGCGATGCCCAGCACTACGAAGCCCATGTGATTGACGGACGAATAAGCCACCAGACGCTTGAAATCATCCTGCCCGTAGGAGGCCAGGGCTCCAAATACGATCGCCATCATGGCCAGGAAGGCCAGCCAGCCGGCGTAATCATGCGCCTGTTGAGGATACAGCGGCAGCACCAATCGCAGGAAGCCGTAAGCGCCCAGTTTTAGCAGCACGCCGGCCAGGATCATCGACCCGGCGGTGGGCGCTTCGGTGTGGGCATCCGGCAGCCAGGTGTGGAACGGCCAGATCGGGACCTTGATCGCAAAGGCGACCACGAAGGCCCAGAAAGCGATCGTCTTGACGGTGTTGACCGACAGGCCAAACAGGTTGCCGTCCAGGCTGTTCCACTGCACGAACAGGGTCGGCAGGTCAAAGGTGTTGGCCACCACGCCGATCATCTGGATCGCCAGCAGCAGACCCAGCGAGCCTGCCATGGTATAGATCATGAACTTGATCGAGGCATAGGTGCGAGAAGGCACTTTACGCCCGCCCCAGATCTCACGCTCACCGACCGGGTTGCCCCACTGGTTGATCAGGAAATACATCGGGACCAGGCCGAACTCCCAGAACACGAAGAAAACCAGCAGGTCCAGGGAGATAAACACACCCAGCATGCCCATTTCCAGCAAGAAGAACAGGATCATATAGGTCTTGATCCGTTCGGTGATGCTGAAGGAAGCCAGGATCGCCAGGGGCGTGAGGATGGTGGTCAGCAGGACCATCGTCAGGGAAATGCCATCCACACCGATATGGAAGGAAGAGTTGATGGCCTGATACCAGACGTAATGCTCCACGAACTGGAAACCGGGCTGGCCAGGGTCGAAGCCGATCCACATGGCCAGAGAAAGCACCAGCGGGATGAAGCTCAACCCAAAAGCCGTCCAGCGGATCAGTTTGTCCTCCTCCGTGGGCAGGAAATACAGCACGACCGCCGAGACCACCGGGGTGAACAGGATGAGCGTGAGGAGGTGATTTGCAACGAAATCCATAATTCGCTCCTACAACCTTGCCCTAGCGGGCAAAGACCAACAGATAATAAAAGAGTGCGCTAAACGCCGCCACGCTGACCAGCGCCATGATCATGTATTGCTGCACGCGGCCGGTCTGGATCGGGCGGAAGAGATGCCCGATCTTATTGGTGTACTCGCCGACTTTGTCGCCAAAGCCATTGACGATCGGCAGATCGATCGCGTTGCGCAGGAAATTGCCAACCTTCGAGGTGTACTCTCCGAAGAAATGCAGCACCCCATCGATGACTTTGCGGTCCATCCAGGCCGAGGTGAAATTGGCGGAAATCCAGTAAGCGGGCCTGACAAACACCCGTTCGTAGAGCTCGTCAAAGTAGTATTTGTTCTCCAGCCAGGTGTACAGACTGCCGAGCGGCTTCATCAACGGGTCCGGGTCGCCGAGCTTGACGTTGCGGTAAACCAGCCAGCCGACGTAAATGCCGCCCACAGACACCAGCAGGGAAGTTGCCAGCGGCCAGATAATGAAGGGCGGGACCTCGGGGTGCTCGAGCAGGGTGCCGCCGACGAACTCGTGGAACCAGCTTGGCAGCAGGCCGCCGATGATCGGGAACTGCTCGGGGATGCCAACCCAGCCGGCCCCCATGGCGAAGGTCGCCAGGATCACGAGCGGCAGGGTCATCGACCAGGGGGTCTCCTGGGCATGGGTGGCGGCGTTGGTGCGCGGCTCGCCCAGGAAGGTCAGGGTGATCTGGCGCATGGTGTAGAAAGCTGTCAGGAAAGCGGCCACCGCCAGGGTCGCGAACACGATCCAATGGCCGTGGGCGAAAGCATCCGACAGGATCTCGTCCTTCGACCAGAAGCCGGCCGTGACCAGCGGGAAGCCCGACAGAGCGAAACCACCGATCACAAAGGTCCAGAAGGTGATCGGCATCTTCTTGCGCAGCCCGCCCATGTTGAACATATCCTGCGGGCCGACGTGCTCGCCGGTGTGCAGCACGCCGTGCTCCATACCATGAATGACCGAGCCCGAACCAAGGAACAGCAGGGCTTTGAAGAAGGCGTGGGTCACCAGGTGGAAAGCGGCTGCCACATAGGCGCCGATGCCCAGGGCCGCCACCATGTAACCAAGCTGGGAGATGGTGGAATAAGCCAGGACGCGCTTGATGTCATTCTGCGCCACTGCGATCGTGGCTGCGAACAGGGCCGTAAAACCCCCGATAAAAGCCATCGCCATCATTGGCGGGGTCGGCTGGCCGTGCTCCATCCCGGCGGTCACCAGCGGGAAAATGCGGATGGCCAGGTAAACGCCGGCCGAGACCATCGTGGCGGCATGGATCATGGCCGAAACCGGGGTCGGGCCTTCCATGGCGTCCGGGAGCCAGACGTGCAGCGGGAACTGGGCTGACTTGCCAACCACCCCAATGAACAGCAGGATGCCGATCAGGCCGGCAGCGGACCAACCCAGGAAATTGCCAACCGCGGGGGTGGTGGCCAGCTGGTGCAGGACTTCTTCGTTGTAGAAGATCGCCCGGTAGTTCAGGGTGCCGGTCTGGGCATACAGGTAACCCAGGCCAAGCAGCATGAAGACATCGCCGATGCGGGTGGTGATAAAAGCTTTAATCGCCGCAGCCCGGGCCGAGGGCTTGGCATACCAGAAGCCGATCAAGAGATAAGAACACAGGCCCATGATCTCCCAACCCACAAACAGGGTCAGCAGGTTGTCGGAGACCACCAGGGTGAACATCCCGAAGGCGAACAGGCTGATAAAAGCGAAGAAGCGCGAATACATCGGGTCGATCGAGGGCACCACGTGGGCGTGGCCGTGCGCAGTCGGTGACCGTGGCGCCTTCCGGCGGCAGGCCGGGCCGGTCGTGATCGCCTTTCGGCTGGCCGTAATTATGGTAGCCGACGCTGTAGATGAAGATCGACAGCACCGTCCAGGCCACGAAGAACAGCGCAATGGCCGAAAGCGGGTCGATCTGGATACCGATCTTGAAGAAAGTATCACCGGTCGGCAGCCAGTTGATGCTGGACAGGAAAGGATGCTCGCCCAGATGCTCGGTCCGCAGCGCCTGGAAGAATACAACCATGCTGGCGCCCCAGGAGAGCAGCGCTGCTCCAACCCCAACCGTATGGCTGAGCCATTTGACCCGGTTGGTGAGCAGGACGATTAAAAAGAAGGCCAGCAGCGGCGGCAGGGGAATTAACCAAATAAGGGTATCAGTCGTCATAGATCACCATTTCATCAAATCAATTTCTTCGGCCACCACCGTATTGCGGCGGCGGTAAATCGAGATGAACAGCGCCAGGCCAACCGCGACTTCGGCGGCTGCCACCGCGAAGACCATCACGGCGAACGCCTGACCGGCAATCATCTCGGCCGCCCGGTAGCGCCAGAAAGCCACCAGGTTAACGTTGACCGCGTTCAGCATCAATTCCACGCCCATCAAGATGGCGATGGCGTTCCGGCGCGCCAGGACGCCGAACAGGCCGATGCTGAACAGGGCCGCTGCAAATACCAGATACCAGGAAAGTGGGATCATAAATGCTCCTCCAATCGAACGTGAGCCGGCCGCCCTACTTCCGGTCCCAGGCAATCATAATTGCCCCGATCAGCGCCGCCAGGAGCAGCACTGAAGCAACTTCAAACGGCAGGATATAGGCATTGGGCGAAACCAGGGCCTGGCCCAACTGCATCAGCGGATCGCTGGCAGAGCTGAGCTGCGGGGCGGTACTGTTGAAACCGCCCCAGCTGGACAGGATCCAAACCAGCCCGCCGAACAGCACCGCAGCGAGCACCAGCGCCCAACCCCAGTTGGCGTTGAGCTGCGGACCGGTGTCCACGGCTACCCGCCGGGTGAGCATGATGGCGAAAATCATCAGGATCGCGATCGCCCCGATGTAGATCACCACCTGGGCGACGGCCAGGAAGCCGGCGTTCAACAGCACGTAGAACACGGCCACCCCAAACAATGCGCCCACCAGGTACAGGGCGGCGTGGACCAGGTTGCGGGTGGTCACCACCATCAGCGCCGCGCCGAGCGTGGCGGCTGCCACGAGAATGAATACAATTTGTACAGGAGTCATGAGCAAGCTCCGAAACTAAGAGATGGAAGACGAGGCCGGCGCTTCAGCCGGGCGGGCCACCGGGCGGTTTTCATCGAAATTCTTGCGCTGCAGGCGGGCGTAGCGGTTCACGATCGCCAGCGCAATCCAGGCCAGGACCAGGTTCGCCAGCAGCATACTGCCGGTGTAAACCAGGCTGGAAGCGTTTTCGAGCAGCTTCTGTAGGATGGCCGTCATGATCAGGGCCGCCAGCGAGAGTGGGGTCAGGAACTTCCAGTTCAGCCCCAGCATGTGATCGATGCGGATGCGCGGCACCGAATACTTGATCCACATGATGACGTAATAGCCCAGGAAGGCTTTCAGGAACAGGTACACCACCCCCAGCAGGGGGAAGGCTTCCGCTCCCCAGCCGCGCCAGCCGCCCAGGAACAGCGAAGAGAACAGGGCCCCAACGGTCAGGGCGTGCAGCAACTCGCCGGCGTAGAACAGGCCGAACTTCATCCCGGTATACTCGATGTGGAAGCCGGCGACGATCTCGGATTCGGCCTCGACCAGATCGAACGGCGCCCGGCCGATTTCGGCGATGGAGGTCAGGAAGAAAATCAGGGCTGTGACCGGCGCCAGAACGATGAACCATACGTTCTGGGCTTCGACGATCTTATTGATCCCCATCGAGCCGGCCAGGATCACCGGGACCAACAAAGAGACGACCATCGGCACTTCGTAGGAGACCATCTGGGCCACGGTCCGGAAAGCGCCCAGCAGGGCGTACTTATTGTTAGAAGACCAGCCGGCCATGATGATGCCCAGGGTGCTGATAGCCCCGGCAGACACGATGTAGAGCACGCCGACGTTGATATCGGAGCCCAAAATCGTCGGCGCCAGCGGGATGACAGCCCACAACAACAAAACGGTTGCCAAAGCAATGATCGGGGCGATATTGTAAGGAACCCGATCCGCTCCATCCGGGGTGATGTCTTCCTTAATCAACAGCTTGATCACGTCTGCAAATGGCTGGATCAATCCCCACGGGCCCAGGCGGTTCGGGCCCAGGCGGTCCTGAAAGCGGGCCACCACTTTGCGCTCGACCCACACCAGGAAGATCGCAACCACCAGTACAAAGCTGGAGATTGCCACCACGCCCAGCAGCTTCATCAGGAAGACCACCAAACCAGGCGCCAGGCCGGCCCCCGTCAGGAGGCCCTCCAGCCAATTCGCCAGCAAAGTTACCGGATCTGCCATAACAACTCTCCTCTAATTTCTGTCCGAACCCTCATCTGGGGTAATCCCGGCTCGTAAACCGGTGGGATCAGACAGCTTCGAAATGCATGCAGGATTTTCACCGAGAATTTCACCACGTAACGCTCACCGTAAGTACTTGATACAAACATAGAAAAGGCTGAGGGAAAATTCCATCAGCCTTTCATTTCTAAACAGCCTGGTCTACATCCATTCCAGTGCGCCCTTGCGCCAGGCGTACAGCAAGCCGCCCACCAGGATCAGGATGAACAACACCCCCTCGAAAACGGCGAACAGCGGTAGGATGTTGAATGCGACTGCCCACGGGTACAGGAAAACGATCTCGACGTCAAATACCAGAAAAACCAGGGCAAAAATATAATATTGGACTTTAAACTGAACCCAGGTATCGCCAACCGTTTCGATACCGCACTCGTAGGTTTGCTGCTTGATGCGGTTAGGTTTCCTGGGAGCAATTAATCTGGGGATGATCAAGGCTAAAGCGGGGAATACGGGCGCCAGTACAAGAAAAACCCCAATATACAACCATTGTTCGCCAACCATGGGCACTCCTTGCCGGCTCTTCGGGAAACTCTGTAAGAGGTCCCAGAAAATACGAAAGAGCCTGATTGTAAAAATAAGTTCCGATAGAAAAAAGCAGCCAAAGAGGCAGCGTGCGGCTGAGGGCCGTGTGGTGTACGCCCGGGATTAAATCCCTTGGCCCACCTGCTTGCGCTAATTTTTCATTTTAAGATAACGTCTTGGCACATAAGACAGTAATGGAATGTCCAAGACGCGGGTATGGAAAATTGGGTTCTGCGTTGGCCAGCCAGGCTAGCGGGCATTTGTAGCCAACGGCACAAATTTTACCATAACTTATGTGATAACGGAAACAAATAAATCATAGATTAATGGGATAAATATCACAAATCGCCGTCATCAGCCGCGCGCCCGTCCCCTGCCAGGCGCGTTCAAGCAACTTAAGCTCGCCTGGCTTTAGTAAAATTAACCCACAAATGGTATTAAAGGTGCGCAGTTCGGCCAAATGATCCAAAATAATGGGACAAACCCTCGCGAACGGCCCACGGCCGTCCGGGGAGGGGATTCTGGCGGCAGCGACGCGGCGGAGGTTTGATCGGCAGCCCTGGCTGTCCAGACAATCCCGATCTTATTAATTCCGTTTAATCCTGGATTAGGAACAATCTAGTAGAATTATAGCTACCAACCTGGTAACTATGCAGCCAATGCCTGGCATTTGTGGTGAAAAAGGTGTGCGTGGGGGCGTACACCCCACGCACACCTTTTTCACCAATATTTCATAATCTAGGTTAATGACGGTCATTAGAGACTGAACCAAACCTGCCCCCCTGGTGTAATTAATATGGTCAACGACCAGCCTCTAAAGCGGCTGGCTTGTAACTGCGCTCTGCCGCAATTCCGTGGGAGACGGCTTTGGCTTCATCGCGCGCTACGATTGGCGGGTTGACTGCCGCCCGACGACCGATGTTGATCGCCGCGATGTGGTCAGCAAGGCCAGCGAAACCGCAAACCACACAGGAGAACTTGGATTGAGCAGGACGATTGGCTTTGTCAACGTGACCACAAGCAGGACAGGTACGGCTCGTGTTCCGAGGGTCAACCAGGAACACAGGCACGCCAACCCGTTTGGCTTTGTACGTCACGAAGGAGCGAAGCTGGAAGAACGCCCAACTATGCAAGGTTGTCCGCTGGGAGCGACGAACCGTGACCCTCTCGCGTATTCCGCCCAAATCTTCCAGGGCAATCGCTCGATTTGTGTCTTTCGCTTTGGCAACCAGTTTCTTGCTGATGCAGTGGTTGGTGTCTTTGGCAAAACGACGTTCTTTTCCAGAGAGCCGCTTGAGTTTGCGTTTGGCAGACCGCGTGCCGATCGCTTGCAGTTTAGAGCGCAAACGGCGGTGACGGCGGCGCACGTTGTTAATATGGCTGGCCGAGTGTACCTGTCCATCACTATCAACGGCGATATTGACCACCCCCAGGTCAACCCCCAATGCGCCTTCTACGTCAACGGGCTTTGGCTCGTCTACCTCACAAGTAGCGGAGAGGAAAAACATCCCCTTGTACAGCCCCAAATCGCTTTCCCCTTGCCGCGTTTGAAGCAGTTCCAACTGCCTCTCCCCACACACATACGGGATGCGAAGCCGCCCGTTCACCGTCCAAATCGACACGGTTTGGTCTTGCAATCGCCAGGAAAGGATGCGGTCATCGTATGCGATACTGCCAGTCGTTTTGAACGTGCGCTTGGTCTTACGATCAAGTTTATAGGCGTCAGCGACTTTGGCAATCGCTCGTACCGCTACCTGCGCCGAAAGACCGAACTGCTCTCGAACCGCTTGATAACACTTGTGATGCAAATCGTACTGCCGAAAGGTTTTCGTCTCCCAGGCGGTATCGCTTATAAAGCAACTGGCCGCGTTGGCCTGTTCCAGGGTGTGCCTGAGCGCATCGGATTGTTCGGGAGTGGGGAGCAATTTGACCTGGGCAATCAGCTTCATGCCCAACATTGTAGCACGTATGTTCTAAGGTTTCAAGACTTGAAACTATTTCTTTTGGCTTTCCTCGATATACCGCTTGATGGTTTCCGCGCTGACGTGTCCAGCCGTACCAACATAGTAGCCTTCCGCCCACAAGGTTGCATGTTCGCCCCAATACTGACGGCGGAGGCTTTCAAACTCTTTCTTCAACTTGCGAGATGTTATCCCTTTGAACAGACGGACGATTTCAGCGGGAGCAAATTTTGGAGGTGCGCTAACAAACAGATGCACATGGTCGGGCATAACCTCAACTGCCAATATCTCAAAACCGTATTGTATGGCGATTTCCGCCAACAGTTCTTTCAATCTTGCCTCGACAGGCCCAACCAAAACCCTTTTACGATAGCGCGGTATCCAAACCAGATATTAGTTGATTACATACGCGCTGTGTGGGCTGTGGTGGGTTTCCTGCGGCATGGACCCATTTTAACAAAGGAGCGCGGCTTCCTCCACCCGCTAAAGCCCAGTGGTTTCCGCCGCGAAGAATTATGAAACCTGAAAACGACCTGACCCGCTGGTGGGATATCCCTGCCGCTGCTTTATTATTGGTTGCGATCCTGACCGCCGCCACGCGCCTGGTGGCGACCCGCTGGACCGATAATCTGACCATCGTCCAAACCATCGCCCTGCTGGGCGTGATCGCCGGGATGGCGCTGGGCAAAAGCCGTTTTGGCTCCCGGCTGGTATTCTTCTTTACACTGTGCTATGGGGCTTTCGTGGTGACCTGGCGGCTCGGCAGCCTGTATCGCCGGGCCGTGCCCTGGGACGAACGCCTGACCAGCATTGCCGGCCGCCTGCAAGCGATTGTCAACCAGTTGCTCACCAGCCAGGTGGTGACCGATTCATTGCTTTTCCTGGTTTTGATGGGCATCCTGTTCTGGTTCTTGAGCGCCCATGCCGGCTACACGCTGGTCCGGAACGGTGAAGCCTGGCAGGCGGTGCTGCCCACCGGGCTGGCAATGTTCGCCATCCATTCTTTCGACGCCCTGGTGGTTCGGCGCACCTGGTACTTGGCAGTCTACATCTTCTTTGCGCTGGTGCTGGTGGCCCGCACAACCTATCTGCATCGCTTCGACAACTGGCGCCAGAGCCGCACCAACCTGCCCCCGCATCTGGGGTTGGATTTCATCCGCTTCACGCTGCTGGTGACTGGCCTGCTGGTGGTGTTCGCCTGGACCGCACCCGCCCTGGCCGACGCCATGCCTTCGGCGGCGCGTGCCTGGCAGACGGTCAAGCAACCCTGGAACCGCTTCAAGGATCGCTGGGATAATGCCTTTGCTTCCCTGCGCTCCACGGTCGGGGTCGTCAGCGATTATTACGGCTCGAGCGTTCTGCTGGGGCGCGGCAACCTGCTGACCGATTCGCAGGTGTTCAGGGTCATCCCGCCGGAAGACTTGCCCGGTAGCGTGCGCCTGTACTGGCGGGCGCGCGCCTACGACAGCTATGAAGACGGCCAGTGGGTATCCAGCGACACCGAATCGGTGTCCTTCGACCCGCTCAGCGATCCGTTGTCCTTCCCGGCAACTGAGGACCGCTTTCAGGGGGCCTTTGAATTCACCACGGCTGCCAACCTCTCGACCGTGTTCTCACCGCCCCAGCCCTTATGGGTCAGCCGGCCGGGACAGGTCGAGCTCAATCAAAATCCGGATGGAACCGTCGATATCTCCGCCTTCCGGGCTAACCCCGGGTTGAACTCCGGCGAGACTTACACCGTGCAGGCTTCCGTGACCGAGGCCACCGTCGCCCAACTGCGCGCCGCCGGCACGGATTACCCCGATTGGGTTACAGAACGCTATTTACAGCTGCCGGAAGATATCACCCAGCGGACCCGCGACCTGGCCGAACAGATCGGCGCCGGGTTGGATAACCCCTACGATATCACCCAGGCGGTCACCCAATACCTGCGCCAGAACATCACCTACAGCGAGACCATCCCCAACCTGCCGCCCCGCCAGGAAGCGGTGGACTGGTTTCTATTCGATCTGCGCCAGGGTTTTTGCAATTATTATTCCACGGCCGAAGTGGTGCTGCTGCGCTCACTGGGCGTGCCGGCCCGCTGGGCCATCGGCTATGCCCGCGGCGAAAAGCTTGACGATGGCAGTTACTACGTGCGCCAGCGGGACGCCCACGCCTGGCCGGAAGTTTACTTCCCTAATCTGGGCTGGGTCGAATTTGAGCCGACCGCCTCCCAGCCGGTGCTGGCGCGTCCGGCCGGCGGTGACGCCGGCGCGAACGGACCCAACCCGGTTGATCTCCAGAACCGTCAGGCCGCCCAGCTGGAGGATGATCTGCGCGCTCTCCAGGCAGAAGAGCGCGCCAATCAGGCAGGCGCAGGCATCCGTGATCTGACCGGCGGTTCCTTGTTGAACCTGCTCCCGGTGCTGGTCGCCCCCCTGGTAATCCTGCTGATCATTGCCTTGTTTTGGCGCATGTACCTGCCGCCTGTACCGGTTGTGCTGGCGCGGCTGTTCATCCGGTTCAATCGCCAGCCCCCGGAATGGCTGCAGAAGTGGGCCCAAACCGCGTCCGCCAAAGCGAAACCCAGGCGGAAGCTGCCGGCCCTGGATACGGTCGTCGAGCGCAGCTTCACCCGCCTGGGCCTCAAGCCGCCTGAATTCATCCGGCGCTGGCTGATGCGGGTCAGGCTCCAACCGGTTTCCCGTTCCTACCTGGAAATCAACGCGGCGCTCAAACGCCTGGGTGTCCAGGTGGCCGCGACCGATACCCCGGCCGAGCGGGCCGGGCTGTTGGGCGAGTTGCTGCCGCCCGCCGGCCACCCGGCCCAGCTGCTGTTAGCCGAATACCAGATCGCCCTGTTCAGCCCGGAGACGCCGGACGAGGTGGTCGCCCATAAGGCCGGTGGAGAAATCCGGAAATTATCCCTGCGCGCCATGGTGAGCCACTGGCTGGCCCGCATCCAGGAAGCCCCCAGGAAAAACAGCCCCGATCTGCCTACCAGGCGGTGGCCCGGCCAGACGAACGAGCGGAAGTAATCAACCGGCCGGCGGCCTTCCCGGCCACCGGGACAAAAAAACCGGGCGCCCCCGTCACCCAGGCGCCCGGTTTTTGTTTCGCCTTCTTTGTTCACACGAGGTTGAGTAGATATTTCCTTTTTATTCAAGCAGATTACGCCGGATCGCTTCGAGTTCCATCACGGTCAGCCCAACCGGGCCGAGCAGGTAGTCGTCCAGCGATCCGTAAGTCCGTTCGATGTGCGCCAGGGCACGCTCGATCAGCTCGGGGCGGGCGGATAGCAGCGGGTAGAACTGTTCGATCGAAAATCCCGGCATTTTCGGGACAGAAGCAAAGGCAGCCTGGATATTGGCGATAAACTGGTTGTTGGAGTTGTTGGTCAGGGTGTAATCAGCCACGATCGTCTGGCGCGGCACCCCGCAGATGTGCAGGATCAAAGCGGCCGCGACGCCGGTGCGGTCCTTGCCGCGGGTGCAATGGAACACCAGCGGCAGGTTGTCCGGATCGGCGACCAGGCGCAGCAGTCCCCCCGTTACGGCCGCGCCTTGATCGATGATGGTTTTAGAATAGAGACGCTGGAAAATCTGGTCCAGGCGGTGACGTTGAAAAATAGCCCGCCAGCGACCGATCGGATCGCGGCCGTAAACCGGCAGGTGCTGGTAGCTCGCTCCGGAGGGCAAGCGGTCGGGTTGGCCTCTGGCTTCAGCATAACTGCGCAGATCGCATACCATACGGACGCCAGCCGCTTCGAGCTGCGCCAGGTCTGCGTCGGTCAGCCGGTCGAGCGAGCCGGACCGGTAAACCCGGCCATAGGCCAGGCAGCGGCCGTCCCGGGTCTGGTACCCGCCCAGATCGCGAAAATTCAACGCCCCCTCGAGCTCCCAAAACCGAGACGGGTTTTGCCCGGGCGACGGCGGGCATTCGTCTTCAACCGGCGCCATTTCGAACATGGTCTCATAAGCAGGCGGTTCGATGCTGGCCTGCCAGCCGAGGTAGACCAACAGCCCGATAAAAACGGCAATCAAGACGTAAATGACAAACATCCATCAATTCCGGCCGAAAGCCGCTCACAAATCCCGATAGCGATCAGCGAACAGGGCGGGCGTGCCACCTGTGTGCCAGAACAGCACACTTTGGCCTGACTGCAATAACCCTGAGCGGATCAGGTCGATCATCCCGGCGGCTGCCCGGGCAGTGTACACCGGGTCCAGCAGGATGGCCTCTTGCCGGGCGAACAGGTGCAGCGCTTCGCGTTCCAGCTCGCCCGGGATACCATAGCCAGCGCCCAGGTAATGGTCATCCACCTGGATATCCTCCGGCTGGAAGACAAGCCGCTCGCCCAGGTGTTCCGCGGCCTCGGTCGCCAGCCGCGCCACCCGCGCTTTCAGCACCTGGGCCGGCTCGTCAACGCTGATCCCCAGGATCCGGCCGGTATAGCCATACAGGCGGGCCCCCAATACCATACCGGCCTGGGTCCCTCCTGAGGACGAAGGGAACACAATCCAATCGGGACGATGGCCCTGATCGAGCATCTCCTTAATGGCATAGGCATAGGCAACCGCGCCGACGGCGTTCGAACCGCCGTACGGGATCAGGTAAGGCCGCCGGCCGGCCCCCCAGGCCTGGTCGAAAGTCTCTTTCAGGACCCGCTCACGATTCTCGAAATCCGTCCAGATGACCTCAGCGCCCAATAATTTATCCAGGCGCAGGTTGCCGTTGGGATGGTCGAGCTGGTCGGGGGATTCGCCATCAGCCAGGGCCAGGACCAGCTGGCAGGCAAACCCAAATCTGGCAGCCGCGGCCGCGGTCTGGCGGCAGTGATTGGATTGGGCCGCGCCGGCGGTGATCAACAATTCAGCCCCATTAGCCCTGGCCTCCGAGACCAGCAGCTCTAATTTGCGGGTCTTATTGCCCCCAAACGCCAGTCCGGTCTGGTCGTCGCGCTTAATGAACAAGGCCGGCCCACCTAAATGAGCCGCCAGACGGGGCAGCATCTCAACCGGGGTGGGTAAATGTGCGAATCGCAATCTTGGCAGGGTTCTCATCTTGATACTATCCTCTGGCTTGTATGAATGGCGTAAAAGGCGTGCGTGGGAGCGTACGCTCCCACGCACGCCTTTTACGCTTAATCCTCTGAGTTAAGTGAACCACCTGGTATTCCACCCGCCGCCCCAGCCAGCTATTCCAGATTGCCCCGGGTCTGGGCAATCCCGCGCTTGCGCATCAGGTTCAACAAGCGCGGCAGAAAGCGGGTATAGATGGCGTACCAGACAGGCCGCACGGCCAGATCGTAAGCGCCCAGGTTGCGCACGACGGTACCGCCTAAGCCGTCCTTGAAGCGGAAGACGCCCCACAGCGGGTCGCTCTCAACAAATTCATCCGGCGCGCCCCACAGGTCATAGACCTTGCAGCCGGAGGCTTTGGCCTGACGGATCGCTTGCCACTGCAGGAGATAATTCGGCATCTTCTCCCGATGCAGTTCGGTGGACATTCCGAACAGATACCAGGCTCGCCGCTGGAAGCGGAACAGCCAGATGGCGGCCACCGGAACGCCCTCGACTTCAGCGATCAGGGCAGTGGCCATATTGGCCTTCAGAAAACTGTTCCAGAGGTCCAGGTAATACTCAGGCGAGCGGATCACAAAGCCATCCCGGAGCGAGGTTTCCGCATACATACGATAGAGCAGCTCCAGGTCTTCTCGCCCGCCGGTCCGGATCCGGACCCCTTTACGCTCGGCCAGGCGGATGTTATAGCGGGTTTTTTGTTTCATCCGGGCCAGTAAAGTGTCCTCATCGGGGCTGATGTCCAGCATAACTGTGTTCTTAAACTGGACCTGCTCATCCGAATAACGCCAGCCCCGGTTGATCAATTCTGTGCGGACATCGTGCCCGCGATGATAATTTGTGGCGTCGGGTTGGCCGGGTATGCCGGTCCCGAGGATCACATCCGGATCAATTTTGATAAAGATGCCGTTCTGGTAGCGCGCCAGCCGGCCCAGGTCGTCCAGCACCCGCCGAACCAGCACGGTATTGCGCCAATCCAACAAAGGGCCTTTGGGCACATACAACACCTGCATGCGCGAGGCAAAACCCCGCACCGGCAGCGGGCGTTGCAGCACCAGGGCGGCGGCTTCCACCTCCCGGTTGACATCCCGCCAGACCACCGGCCAGCCCTGCCAGCCATAACGGGCTTTGAATTGGGCCCATTCCCAGGTTTGCAGTAAATGGGGCGCCGGCAGGTCGGCGATCATCTTGTTCCATTTGGATACCTGAGTGATCCTCTCCATCAGGCCTCGCCTCCCCCGCGGGATTGAATGTAGATCTGATAGGCTTTATACCAATACGGGCGGTAAACCCGGTCCCAGGGGCCGCTCGCCCGGCGTACACGTCCACCGAAGCCGCGCTTGAAGCGGTAAACACCCCACAGGTTATCCGAACGCTCGGTGAATTGGGCCTCCAGGGCCTCCTCGCTGGCATCCGGCACCCCCCAAAGATCGTATTGGGTGCAGCCCAGGTTGCGGGCCCAGCGCATGGCCTCCCACTGCAGCAGATAAGTGGGCATCAGCTCGCGGTGATGATCACTGGAAGCGCCATAAAAATACCAGGCCCTATCGCCCTGAGCGAAAACCATCAAGGCAGCCAGGGGTTCTTCTTCATAAGTCGCCATCAGCAATTCGCACTTCCCATGTGGGTGGAACAGTTCATAGGCTCGTTGATAATAGTCCCGGCTGTGCACCCCAAAGGCGTCCCGGTCGCCGGTGGTCGTCATCAGCCCGTAGAAGGCTTCCAGGTTGCTGGAGGATTGGACCAGCACACAGCGTTTTTGGGCCAGGCGAATGTTATAGCGGGTTTTCTGCTTCATCCGGGCCAGGAGTTGATCTTCAGGGCCGCTCAAATCGACCAGAATGGTGCGCAGCGGCTGAATACTATGCGCAGTCTTCCGGAAACCCTTACCCGGCGGCTCCGGACGTTCGGCCTCGCGGCTATCCGCCTGCCACAGGTCCGGTTCGATCTTCAAGAAAACCGCTTTGCGCTGCCGGCAAACCGCGTCGATCTCCCACTGCAGTGCTTCCCGGAGCGGCGAGGCTGGCAGCAGTTCCTCCGGACCCGGACCGACCGGGCCCTTGGCAATATACCCCATTTGCAACCCGAATGGCAGTTTGCGAAACAGGATTTGAGCGCCGAGTGAGACGCCATCGCCGGCGTGCACCACCACCCGGACAGGCTCCCAGCCAAAACTGGCCTTGAGCTGACCCCATTGGGATGTTTGTAAAATATGCGCGTCTGGGAACTGTTCGATCCACTGTTCCCATTCAACGCTGGTTACTTCAGACATAATTCAACTATTCTACCCGATGCCAGCTTCTATCCGAATAGACTGGCCTGCGGCTCTTTGGGAATTACTGTGGTGCTACCCCAGATTTGGGGGTGCACGAAATGTTTGTAGATTTGGTGTTCGATTTGTGCGGCCTCAGCCGCACAAATCGAACACCAAAAATAATTTTCTGCAGCATTTCTGATTTTAGATGACGGAGGTTAAATCAGGCGGCGGTTCGCTGCGCACAGCCGCACCTGGAATAAAATCGTCCAGTATACGCACAATCGCAGCGGTATCACCTTCGCGGGCCAGGTGGACCAGTTCATCCACCGCATTGGCCAACGCCGGCCCGGTCAGCAAGTCTTCCTGGGCCAGGAGCACAATGTCGGGATGGGCGGTTGGTTCGTAGCTGGCCCACTGGTCCCACAACTCTTCGTACAATTTCTCTCCCGGCCGGATGCCGGTAAACTCTATCTCGATGTCTTTGCCAGGCTCCAGCCCCGACAGGCGGATCAGGTCCTCCGCCAGGTCGAGGATTCGGACCTGCTCGCCCATATTCAGCACAAACACTTCCCCGGACTGTCCCATGGCGGAGGCCTGCAGCACCAGGTGTACAGCTTCCGGTATGGTCATAAAATAGCGCTTCATATCCGGGTGGGTGATCGTGACCGGCCCGCCCCGGGCGATCTGGCGCTTGAACCGCGGGATAACGCTGCCCCGGCTGCCCAATACATTGCCGAAGCGCACCACGGAATACGGCAGGCCGGAGCGATGGGCGGCATCCAGCACGATCAGCTCCGCCATCCGCTTGGCGGCCCCCATCACCGAAGTCGGGCGGATCGCCTTATCCGATGAGATCATCACCAAGCGCTCGATCCCGTAAGTCAGCGAGACCTCCACTACATTGCGGGTGCCCAAGACGTTGTTGGTGATGGCTTCCTCGATATTGGCCTCCATCAAAGGCACGTGCTTATGAGCGGCGGCATGGAAAACAGCCTGGGGGCGCAACTGATCGAACACCACCGTCAGGCGATCCAGGTCGCGAATATCGGCGATAACCGGATGGATCGGTAAGGACGGGAAATTCTCTTCCATTTCCAGCAGGGTCTCGAAGATCGAATTCTCCCCGTGGCCGAGAATGATCAGGGCGGAAGGGCCCCAACGGGCTACCTGGCGGCACAATTCGCGCCCGATCGAGCCGCCGGCGCCGGTGATCAGCACCCGCCGCCCGCCCAGCGAGGCTCCGATCTGGCGATTATCAATCTGGGCCGGCTCACGCCGCAGCAAATCCGTGATGTCCACTTCACGCAAGCGGCTGACATTGACCTTGCCGCCGATCAATTCATAAATACCCGGCATCGTCCGGAAGGGGATATTTCTGGCCCGACAGGTATCCGCCACCTTGCGCACCACGCTGCCCGGGGCGCTTGGAATGGCAATGATCACTTCGTCGATCCGGCGGACAGCGACCGTGCGGGCCATGTCGTCCAGGGTGCCGACCACCGGCACGCCGTGAATTTGCTGCTTTTGCTTGCTGGGATCATCGTCCAGGTAACAGATCGGGGTGAGGGGCAGGTCAGGGTTCTTCTGCATCTCGCGCACCACCAGCGCCCCGGCATCGCCAGCGCCGACCACCAGGACCCGCCGGGAGCGGGTATAGCCGCGGCCCGAAGTGGATTGGACGTCGGCCAGGATGCGCATCGAAAAACGCAGCCCGCCGATCAACACCAGCGAGAGCAGCCAGTCGATCGGCAGGGTGCTGCGGGGGAAATTCGGCAGAACCTGGGCCGCCCGCAGAATGACGACGATCACCGAAACCAGCACCGAGCTGGTGGTGACCGCCACGACGATCAAGCGCAGCTCCTGGGTGCTGGCATACGACCACAGGCGCTTGTACAGGCCAAACAGAAAGAAGATCACCGGTTTGACCAGCAGCGCGATGCCCAGCAGCCAGTACGCCTGGGGTAAGTAATAATCAAACAGCGGGCCCAGATCCGTGCGCAGTGCGAAACTGCCCAGCGCGGCCACACCGATCAAGAATAGATCGGCCGGGAACATCAGGCGGTTGCGAATCTGGTAACGGGTTTTCATCTTATCGACCTCGTAAACCAAGCATGGTGGCCGGCGTGCGCAGTAAGATCACCAGGTCCATCAGCAAGTTACGGTGCTTAATATAATACAGGTCGTATTCCAGTTTGACAATTGTCTCTTCGATCGTGGAAGCATAACCAAAATTGACCTGGGCCCAGCCCGTGATGCCGGGCTTGACCATCAGGCGCGACCTGTAAAACGGGACATGCCGCTGGAACATCTCAACCAGTTCGGGGCGTTCGGCCCGGGGACCGATCAGGCTCATCTCGCCGCGCAAGACGTTCAGGAACTGGGGCAATTCGTCCAGGTGGGTTTTCCTTAGAAAGCGGCCCACCCGGGTGGCGCGTTCATCGTCTTCCTTGGCCCATTTCGGACGTCCATCCGCCTCAGCGTCCTGGCGCATCGTCCGGAATTTGAAGATATTGTAGGGCTGACCGCCCCGTCCCGAGCGCACCTGGCCGTAGAAGATCGGCCGGCCGCTGTCCAGCAGGGTGGCAACAGCCACAAAGGGGAACACCACCAGCGTCACCAATCCGCCCAACAGGCCGCCCAGGATATCTATCAGCCGTTTGCCCAGCTCGTAAAATCCGCTCACCCGGGCCTGGTCGACAAATGAGCGCAGGATCCAATCCGCCTCCAGCAGCCGGATCGGTACCCGGCCAAGCAGTTCCTCGTAAGCAACCGGCATGCGGGTAATCTCGATGCCGCGCTCCTGGCAATCTAACAGCGCCTGGAACATGGTACCCTGCATCTCACCGGAGATGGCCACAATGATGTCCGAAACGCTGTATTCAGCCGCCAGGTCAAGCATCTGCTGGCTGGGGCCGATGACCTTAATCCCTTCAATCGCCGTGCCGACCTTATCAGGGTCATCATCGACGATCCCGACCATATAAAATGGCGGCGGCCACAAATCATTGATGATATTGAGCAAAATCTCGCCGGTTTGCCCGCCGCCTACCAGTAACACCCGGCGCATAAATGCCGGGGCGGTAAAGACGCGGATATAAAAAAGTCGCCACAGAAAGGTGAGAATGGATACGCTGATGACGAAAATGGCGACCCCACGGCGCGGCAGCGATTCAGGCGCGGAGGTGAAATATACCAGCGTATAAAAACCGATCCCAATGATGGCCGCCAGCGAGATGTGCTGGATGGTCTCTCCCAGATGGCCTGCCCGGTGAACGTCATAGAGTTCGACCATGAGCACCAACCAGATGATCGGCAGCAGATAATACCAAAGCGGCAGGCGTTTTTGCAGAAATTCGAGGCTGAAATCCAACCAGCGATCACCGCTGGCCCAAAAGTAGAGCGAGACGCCCAGAGAAGCGATTGCAGCCAATAAATCCCCCACCAGCAAGAGCGCCCGCCTTTCGTTAATCCGCAGCTGCCAGGGTGTTGATATTTTAACGTTTCTTGGAATGGTCATCCTCACATTATCCCAAATTTGCAGGATTTTGGTGGTTGGGTCTAGATGTTGGGGTAATTTTCGGGCTTCACCCGAAAATTACCCCAACATCTACTTCCTACCACAGAGCATACTCCATAAGAAAGCGCCGCCCCAGGCCAGGTGCATCGTCAAAATAGCCAGCGGAACACCGAACGACAGCGCCAGGTCCTTTTTCTTCCAGGCCAGTTGCAGGCCGGCCAGGGACAGGATGAGGATGTAAATCAGCACTACGCCTAGAAGCAGGTAAGCAGCCGGCGCCCAGAATAGGGACAGCAGACCACCGCCGATCAACCCCAGCACAAAAGCCGGGGGCAAAGCCTGCCGCCAGCGCAGGGTATCCGGGTAACGGCGCAGCATGCGGGCCTTCCAGTATCCATACCGCCAGTATTGGCGAGCCAGCTCTTTCAAATTGGCCCGGGCGAAATAGGTAGATCGGATGGAAGGGTCCAGCCAGACCGTGCCGCCGGCCTGCCGCACCCGGGTATTGAACTCGTAATCCTCGTTCGTCAACAGGCTTTCATCGTAATAGCCGATCTCATCGATCAGGCTGCGCCGAAAAGCTCCGAACGGCACCGTATCCGTGACCCGGGCTTTGGCCGTGAAACGATAATGGGCATCGCCCACTGCCAGCGGGTGAGCCGCCGCGGCGGCAATCGACCGGGCTTGCCAGCCTTGCCCAAGCGGTCGGATCTCCCAAACCCCACCCACGTTCGTCCCGCGCCCGCTTTGCAGTGCGGCAACACAATTGGCGACATAATCAGGGCGTGGGATAGAATGGGCGTCCAGGCGCACGATCATCTCGCCGCAAGCCGCTTCAATCGCCCGGTTAAGCCCTGCGGGGATCGTGCGGGCCTGATTTTCGATCACCCGGACTGCCAAATCGGCATGTTCAGCCTGGAAAGCTTCGATCCGGGCAACCGTCTGATCCTGGGAGAGCCCATCCGCAATAACCACTTCCAGCTCGGGACGCGGAAAAGTTTGGGCGTAAACCGCCTCCAGCAACAGCTGGATGGTGTCCTGCTCATTGTAACACGGCACGATGACGGTAACGGCGGGCATCAATCTGGGCTTTACGCGTCTGCAATCGCGATGGCTTCAATTTCAACCGCCGCACCCAGCGGCAAGGCAGCCACCTGAAACGCCGAGCGAGCCGGGGGCTGGTCCTGGAAAAACTCACCATAAACGGCGTTCATTTTGGCGAACTCGCCAATGTCGCGCAGAAATACGGTTGTTTTGACTACGTTGTCGAGGGTCGCTCCGGCGGCTTCCAGCACATTCTGCATATTGAGCAGAGCCTGGCGGGTTTCCGCCTCGATCCCGCCAGGGACCAGGCTGCCGGTGGATGAATCCAGCCCCAGCTGGCCGGCCAGAAAGATGAGCTCGCCCACCCGGATCCCGGGTGAATAGGGGGCGACCGGTTTTGGCACCCTGGCGGAAGTTGCGATGCGTTTTTCAATCATAGAACACCTCCTTGGACGAAATAGTGGGAACGTGGCCCAATTTTACCCGCTCCGGGGAGTGGCATCGATTGGGACGCCAGATCTGGTCCGAGGGTAGGGCCTGATCTGATTTGGACTTGATCCATCATTCATCAAATTTTAGCAGCTGGAGCACATCTGCCAGCGCAGCCGCGAACATTTCTTCCATGATCTCCAGGCTGACCGAGTAAGGCCCCCCGAAAGAGCCATCGCCATAGACCTGGCGGGCTTCCTGGGCGCCGAGCAGGCCGGGGATATGCGGGGGCGGTTTCTCGCCTTCCGGCAGCTCGGCCACCCGGGTGAAGGGGAAAGCCTCCAGCCAGTTGGCGTGACTGCGTTTGAGACCGTGCCCCAGGGCGACCGCCTCAACGCTGTGGGCCTGCCACCAGGCATACCAGGCCAGGCGCAGGTCAGCTAATTCGCCTAAAATCTCGTACAGCCGGCCGCGGGCCGGGTCGTTGCCGCCGTGGCCGTTCAAAACCAATATGCGCCGGAAACCGTGCTGGTAAGCTGAGCGGACCAAATCTTCAACCAGGTCCAGCAGAGTGCTGGTCCGCAGGCTGAAGGTGCCCGGATAGGCCATAAAATAAGGCGAGCTGCCGAAATTCATCGGCGGCGCCACCAGCACCCCGGTCTGCTGGCTGGCAGCGTCCGCCAGCGCCAGGGGGATTTTCACGTCCGTCAGCAGGCTGAGGTAGGCGTGCTGCTCGCAGGCACCCAGCACCAGCATCAGGCGATCTTCCGCCTGCAAATAGCCCTCGACATCCATCCAATTCAGTTCTTCCATGCGCATAAGCGAAAACTCCATTCTCATTTCGCTGTATTGTAACTGTTAATTGCCGGGCAGGGTTGTAAAAAAAATTGGAAATCATCCAACCCATCATTGAGGCGCCAGGGGGAATAGCTGGAGGGCCGGCAAATGCCGGCCCTCCAGCTATTTTCCGATTATCTCTCCCAGAGAGATTAAACTCGGATTATTCTATTGTTCCACAAGAAACCCGGTCGACACGATCAGGGCAGGACCCGGTACGGCCGCATCATCTCGTTATCTTCGTGGTCGACAATGTGGCAGTGCCAGACGTACAGACCCGGCGTGTCAAAGCGGGCTTTGATGCGGGTCACCTCCCCTGGATAAGCGATCACCGTGTCTTTATAGCCGGTCTCCCAGGCTTCAGGCGGCCGCGGGCTACCCGACAACTGGGCTGGCTGAGTCGCCATGCCCTCGTCATCGGTGACCAGGCCCTGACGATTGACGACCTGGAACTGCACCAGGTGCACGTGGATCGGATGGGCGTCGACGGTGAAATTGTAGATTTCCCAGGTTTCAGTTGTTCCCGCGGTGGGGATTTCGGTGGGCGGGTCCATCCATTTGAGCGGGACGCTGTTCCCGGAGGCGTCCACGAATGCCGCAAAAAGCGGCGGTGGGCCCAAACGGCTCGTCACTATCGCAGTCAAATACCACGTTGCCATCTGTCGTCCTCGGAAACAAAGATTGTTTTGGATTCTTCCTCGTTAAGGCTGATCTGGCGGGTGAAGGTGGGCACCAGCGGTGCGATCGCCGGGAGTTGCAGGTATTCCGGCGGGGTGGTGGGATCGGGTTCAGTCGCTGCGCTTACCTGGAATTGCATAATCTGACCGGTGCTGGCTGGGATCAGAGGCTCGAAATCATCACCGGGAAGCCGCCAAACGGCTCGTCGGGGCCGACATTGCCGAGCACATAATTGCCTACCGGCACGTTGGTGAAGTCGACAATCAAGTCGGCTCGCTCGGCCAAGTGCCAGCAGCAGCGGTTGCCATTGATCGGCGGTCAGATTGACCGGCGCCGGCAAAAAGCCGCCTTCGGCCCCGATCTGCCAGACTTCCACCCCGGGGATCTGGTTGAAGTCCAGGATCAGGAAGCGGGAGTTGCAGCCATTCAGGAAGCCGCAGGCGGTAGCGGCGCTGCTCGACCGTCTGGAACGGCCAGGTGTTGCCGTTGACCACCATAAAATTGCCGAAAAACTCCGGGTTCCAGATCGGCGAAACATCGCTGGCTCGCCATCACAGCCGGCCTCGGGAATAAAGGGATATCCAGGTATGGCGGCCCATCGGATAGAACGTTCAGCCCTTCAAAGAAAGCCCGGTCAGCCGGGGAAGAATAAGCGAGCCATCAGCGTTGAACGAGCGGTCCTGAATGACGATCGGGATCTCATAGTAGGTTGTGCCGGGGGCATCTCGCCGACGTCGGAGCAGGGCCCGGAAGAACGGCCGCCGCACCTGTGACGGCTGTCCAGAACCGTATCGTCCGGGCCGCCGCGGATGAGGTAGAAACCAGCCGGGCCGGCATAGACGTTCAGACGGGTCATCCCCAGGGTATGATCGTGATACCAGAGGGTGGTGGCGCGCTGGTCAGTTGGGATACTTGAAAACCGCGTAGCCCGCACCCAGGCTCCGCGCCATGGCGGTTGCGAATTTGCATTGAAGTAATCGTAAATAGGTGCCTGCACGTGGCATACCCGGCGGGGATATTGTTCGCATGCGGGCAGGTACCAGGCTTCCGGGATAGCCATCGCTCTCTTCCTAGGTGTGCGCCCCATGGACGTGCGTGACCATCGGCACTGGCCCCGTGTAGGCGCGTCGGATCCGGTGCCGCGGGTATCCCGGGCCGGTATTACCCCCAGGCGGGTTGGCCCAGTGCAGGGTCTGGTCGACCGGTAGAATATGCGGCAGGAAATCCCCTTTCGCGTCGACCAGTTCATTGACCCATTGATCCGTACGGGTTTTCCGGTTTGGCCTCGATGGTCAAGGATGGGGCATTGGATATCTGCGGGCCGTTTTGCGCCGACACCGGCCCATAGCCCCAACACGGTGGTGGCGGCAGACCAGGCGGGAGAATTTGCTGCTGAAACTGGCGCACTGCGAATCTCATAATAGTCGATGTTCTTGGCCATTCTTCTGGTTGAGCTTGCCGCTTTGGCATAGCAGGCGGGATAAGCAAGGGGGTCTGATATTTGGGAATACTCAATCCGGGTCGAGCGTGCCGCCCGGTAGTCTGCGCATTCACCCGGTAGACTTTACCTCCATTGGTCGTAAGCGATAGCTACCGGCGTCCCCCAAACGCGGCCGTAACCTTGATAAAATCTCGTCGGCTGATCATTTTTCCTCCCAATAATTCGTTCTATACAGTTCAAGTCGCTTAACTTTACAACAGGAAAAGGTATTGAAGTGAATGGGTGCGTAAACATGTGCGAACCCAAATAACATTTATGGATAAATGAGATATTTTTTATCCTGTTTATTAACTCAAAACCGGCCCTCCTTTCGGGCCGGTTTCGCTACTGGCTCATCGATGATAGTCGCACCGTACTCCGGTGCGGAGCGACCAACCTACACATCATCGACTTGGCAACCCACGCTGGCAGTATCGCAAAATCCCCACCCGCTGGATCGCCTGGATGCCTCCCAAGCATTCATTCTCTAACCAATCAGGTTATTAAGAATTCACTTTAATCATGTTAAGATACAATTAAGTATAGTTATAACAATTCCTGCAAGCCGGGTCAAACGAAAACGATCTATTTTTCTAGTCCCTGTTTCGTGATAGTACTAGTACTTTAGGACTATTTTCTTGTTTAGACAAGCTAAACACCACAATTTTGGAACAAATAGTATGAAATAAAGCCTCGGCCCGGGCGAATGCCCAGGCCGACGCTTTATTTCACCCCGTCGTCAGGATCAAACCACGATATTGACCAGTTTACCCGGCACCAGGATCACCTTGCGCGGCGGCTTGCCTTCCAGGTATTTCTGGACGCCTTCGCTCTCCAGGGCCAGGGCTTTGGCCTGATCCGGTTCGATATCCACCGGGACGACCAGGCGGTCGCGCACTTTGCCGTTGACCTGGACCACCAGGGTGATCTCCTCTTCAGCGGCGGCCTCTTCATCCACTTCAGGCCAGGCCTGCTGGTGGATGGAATAACGTTCTCCGGCCAGCGCCCACAGCTCTTCAGCGATATGCGGCGTGATCGGTGCCATCATGCGCAGATAGATATCCCTGACCTCATCCCAGACCGGCGAGGCCATGGCGCCCGCCTCGCGGGCCTTGTACATCTCATTCAGCAGCTCCATCAGGCCGCTGACGATGGTATTGAACTCAAACTGCTCGAAGTCGTGGGTTACCCGTGCCAGGGTCTGGTGCAGCTTGCGGCGCAGATCGCGCAGGGTCTCGGCGTTGGGCTCGACCTCATTATCGTTTGGATCGGTGAACAGCGTCCAGACCCGGCGCACCCAGCGGGCCGCGCCCTCGATCCCGGAGCTGTTCCAGGGAGCGCCCATATCCCAGCGGGCGAAAAACATCAGGTAAGCCCGCACCGTGTCGGCGCCGTAGCGCGCCACCAGGTCGTCCGGGGCGACCACGTTGCCGCGGCTCTTGGACATCTTCTCGGAATCTTCGCCCAGGATGATGCCCTGGTTGCGCAGCTGGATCATCGGCTCGGGGCCTTTCATCACGCCCATATCCCGGCCCGCTTTGTGGAAGAAGCGGGTGTAGATCAGGTGCATGGTGGCGTGCTCGATCCCACCGGTATACGTATCCACCGGCATCCAGTAATCATATTCAGCCGGGTCGAAGGGATACTGGTCGTAATCCGGGCTCAGATAGCGCAGATGGTACCAGGACGAGCACATGAAGGTATCCATGGTATCGGTTTCACGGACAGCCGGTTTACCGCATTCCGGGCAGACCGTGTTCTTCCAGGTTGGGTGCAGTTTGAGCGGGCTTTCTCCGGTAGGCTTCCACTCGACATCATCAGGCAGCAGCACCGGCAGCTCTTCGTCAGGCACCGGCACCGCGCCGTGCTCCTGGCAGTAGACGATCGGGATCGGCGCGCCCCAATAGCGCTGGCGCGAGATCAGCCAATCGCGCAGGCGATAGTTGACCGAGGCAGACCCGATCCCTTGCTCTTCCAGCCAGGCGGTCACTTTCTGCTTGGCCACCTCGCCGGGCGTACCGCTGAACTCGGCCGAATGGATCATATCGCCGTATTCGTGATGGAAGAGAGCATCCCGGTAGAACTCGCAATTCCAGACCATCTCCATCAGGGTGCGAGCCGAGCGCACGTTCGGCTCCAGCGCCTGGCAGCGGGCCAGAATGCGGGCATCGCTCTCGACCGAGTCCCAACGTTCGAGGCCATCCGCAAAGATGAACACCCACTGGGTTCCGACGACTTCGTTCCAGGCTCCCGGTGCCACGAACTTTTGGGCGATCTCGAGGTAGCGTTCGGCCTTACCCAGCGGAATGACAATCTCCAGGCCGGATCGGGTTTGTTGGGCAGGGATGCCGGCCTCGTCCAGGGCCTCCACAAACCCGGGCTGCATGCTGCCTTCCGGCGCAAAGGATTTCGTCAGCCCATCCGGACGGGCGATCACCGGCAAAATCGGCAGGCCGAATTTCAACGCGAACTGGAAATCGCGCTCATCATGCGAGGGGACGGCCATGATCGCCCCGGTGCCGTAGGTCATCAGCACGTAATCCGCGATCCAGATCGGGATGCGCTTGCCGTTGACCGGGTTGATGGCGTAGCCGCCGGTGAACACGCCCGATTTCTCTTTATCGGTGGATTCGCGTTGAATATCGGTCTGGCGGGCGGCCTCGGCAATATAAGCTTCGACCTCATCGCGCTGCTCATCCGAAGTCAGGCCGGGCACCAGCGGGTGTTCGGGGGCCAGCACCATAAAGGTGGCGCCCCACAGGGTATCGGGGCGGGTCGTGAAGACTTCCAACGGATCGCCCGCTTCGGTCTTGAAGATCACCGAGGCGCCTTCCGAGCGTCCGATCCAGTTCGTCTGCAGCGTCTGGACCCTTTCGGGCCAATCCAGGTGCGAGAAATCCAGCAGTTCATCGGCGTAATCGGTGGTGCGGAAAAACCACTGTTCCAGGTCCTTTTTGATGACCGGCGTACCGCAGCGTTCGCAGTGGCGATCCTCGCCCCAGACCTGCTCGCGCGCCAGGGTCGTGTTGCAGTGCGGGCACCAATCCACCGGCGACATCTTGCGGTAGGCCAGGCCATGCTTGAAGAGCTGGGAGAAGAACCACTGGGTCCACTTGTAATACTTGGGATCCGATGAAATGGCCTCCCGGCGCCAATCGAACATGGCGCCCATGCTCTTCAACTGCTGGCGCATACGCTTAATGTTGGCGTAGGTCCATTCTTTGGGATGGATGTTGCGGTTGACGGCCGCGTTCTCCGCCGGCAGGCCGAAGGCATCGAAACCCATCGGAAAGAGCACATTGTAGCCCTGCATGCGCATAAAGCGGGCGCGCGCATCCGATGGCGTCATGGCATACCAGTGACCGATATGGAGATCACCGGAAGGATAAGGCAGCATGGTCAGGGCATAATGTTTCGGCCTGTCCAGGTCAATATCGGAATGATACAGGCCATCCGCTTCCCAGCGGGCCTGCCACTTCGGTTCGATTTCCAGGTGATTGTAGGTCGGTTGTTCGGTCATGGTTTTCTCCGGGCAGGCATTGCCTGCATGTTCGATTGGATTGAAGGATATATAGTAATGAAAGATCGACAACAAATGAATGTCCGAATCAAGCTGCGCCGGCACAAGCTTGTTCACGGATAACTACTCAGCCAATGCCTAGCTTTCCTTCTCAAGCCTGAGTAGTTTGACAATGTCACAGTAAAAAAAGGATACCCAAATTTCGATGTGTGTAGCGGGCAGCTGCCCGCACACACGAATTTGGGAGATTTCTTAGAATGTGTCCTTATCAAGGTAGATACGTTCACGATTAATCCTCAGCCGGGTTAACCAGCTGCCGCCGGGCGGCCTCCAGGCCAGCTTGAACGATTTCCAAAGCGACGGCGGTTCGCCTGGACCAATTTTCCGGATCAGCATCATAACTTTTGGCCAGCGCTTTCTGGCGGTCAGGGTTCGCGGCTTGAGCCTGGTACTGATCGGGGATTTCCCAATCCAAACCGTCCACCGTGCGGTATTCTATCGCAAAACCGGCCCGGTGGAGCAAAATCGGCCATTCCGCATCGGCGCCCAAAGCCCGAGTTGCGGTGCAATTCGCCAGGATAAAGCCAGCCGCCGCCTGGCTGAAACCGCGCCCTCCGGCGCTGGCATCCACCGCTTTACCCAGCAAGTGGGAAACAACCCGGTTGCTGATCGCTTCCGTCTGGATCAGGGCCTGCGGATGGCTGGCGTAGGCTTCCGGCGTACGGCCAAGGATCATGCAGTCCGCCCGGGTCAAAGCGTCCACCGTCTGGCGCCATTCATCCGGGCGAGTCTCCACCCAGCGCAGCAAGCGATCGAAGTCATTGTAATGAATGCACGCTGCGCCGCTCGCCTGGGCCGCTTGCAGGGCGGCATACCGCCCTGAAGCCCAGGCCGCGGTTCGAATCAGCTCCACGCCGGTCGAACGGACAGCCCGCTCCAGCTCGGGGCCGGCTGAGGGCGGTACACTGATCACCAGGTGCTGGTAGACTTCCCGCAAAATGGGCGCCAGTTTCAGGAAACGTTCCAACTCGCCGCGCGGATGCCAGGCGGCGGCCAGGGTAACTTTCATGGTTAGGCCTCGGACCGCTCGGTGACCAGGTTGATGATCCGCCCCGGCACATAGAAGACCTGGGCGATCCGCCGCCCGGCCAGATGCTGCTGAACTTTCGGTTCCTGCCGGGCAATTTGCATCGCCTCATCCTGGCTGGCCTGCGGCGGGACCTGCACCACGGCCCGCACCCGGCTGTCCACCTGGATAGCAATTTCCACCTGCTCTTCCCAGGCCAGTTCGGGGTCCCAGACCGGCCAGGGCTGGCGATGGATGCTGCCGGTATGCCCGGTTCGGGCCCACAGTTCATCGGCCAGGTGGGGCGCGGCCGGAGCCAACAGATACAGCAAGGTCTCCAGGGCCTGATGAAAATCGCCGGTGTGCCAGCGTCGGCCGCGCTGGCGGTCCGCGAGGGCATTGACGAATTCCATCAAAGCCGAGATCATCGTGTTCAGCCGGAAAGTCTCGATTCGTTCGGCCACCCGCAGGATCGTTTGGTGGGTGAGCTGCCGCAGAGCCGGGTCTTCTGCCTGATCTTGCCGGGTGGCCTGATAGGTTTTCTCATACAATTTCCAGATCCGGTTTAAAAATCGCCGGGCGCCGTTGATGCCCGCCTCGCTCCAGCTCACATCCTGCTCGAAGGGCGCCATGAACATTTCGTAGACACGCAGTGCATCCGCCCCATAGGTGGCCACCATCTCATCCGGGGTGATCACGTTATGGCGCGACTTCGACATGCGCTGACCGTCCGGCCCCATCATCTGGCCCTGGTTGCGCAGCTGACTGAACGGTTCCCGGAAAGGCACCAGGCCTTCATCGGCCAGGAATTTAGTCCAGAAGCGGGCATACAGCAGGTGCAGCACGGCATGCTCAGCGCCGCCTACGTACAGATCGACCGGCATCCAGAAACGCATCGCCAGCGGATCGAAGGGAGCCTGGTCGGTGTGCGGGCTGGTAAAGCGCAGGAAGTACCAGGACGAACAGGCAAACCCGCCCATGGTATCGGTTTCGCGGGTCGCCGGCCCGCCGCAGGCCGGGCAGGTGGTGTGGACGAACTCGGGCAGGCGCGCCAGGGGGGCGCGGCCGCTGCCATCCGGGGCGAAATCCTCCATCGGCGGCAGCAGCAGCGGCAGCTGGTCATCCGGCAGCGGCTGAGTACCGCAGTTCTCACAGTATACGATCGGGATCGGGGTGCCCCAATAGCGCTGACGGCTGATCAGCCAGTCGCGCATGCGATAGTTGACCGCCGGTCCGCCCAGCTCGTGCTGCTGCAGGTACTCGGTGATCGCCTGGGCGCCCTCCTGGTTCGACAGGCCGTCGAACGGGCCTGAATGGACCATACGGCCCGCACCGGTGAAGGCCTGCTCCAGAACGGGTTGATCCGCCTCCGTCGCCGCGATCACGGCCCGCACCGGCAGGTCATAGCGCGCCGCGAATTCGAAATCCCGCTGATCGTGGGCTGGCACGCCCATCACTGCCCCGGTCCCGTAGGTGGGCAAAACGTAATCAGCAATGAACACCGGGACGCGTTCGGCATTGATCGGGTTCAGCACGTACCCACCGGTGAACACACCGGTTTTCTCGCGGCTTTCCGTCTGGCGCTCGATCTCAGTCTGGCGACTGGCTTGCTCGATATAGGCCTGCACCTCTGCCTGGCGCTCAGGCGTCGTCAGGGCCGGGACCAGTTCGTGTTCGGGCGCCAGCACAAAGAAGCTGACCCCGTACAGGGTGTCCGGCCGGGTGGTAAACACCGGGACCGGCTGGCCCTGGTCGGTGCGAAAGACGATCTCGCAGCCCTGCGAGCGTCCGATCCAATGGCGTTGCATGCTCTTGATCGGCTCGGGCCAATCGATATCGTCCAGGCCGGTCAACAGCTCGTCGGCGTAAGCCGTGATGCGGAAATACCAGGCGGGGATTTCCCGGCGTGTCAGGCCGGTGTGGCCGCGCCAGCAGACTCCTCCGGCGGCCTCATTATTCGACAGGGTCGTCTGGCAGACCGGGCACCACCACTGCCAGTTGGTCGCCCGGTAGGCCAGGCCGCGCCGGTACATGCGGGTGAAAAACCATTGGGTCCAACGATAAAATTCGGGCCGGGACGAGTTCGATCTCCCGGCTCCAATCGTAGCTGGTGCCGATGATTTTGAACTGGTGTTTAAAGTTGCGGGTGTTGCGATCGGTGCTCACCCGCGGCTGGACACCGGTGGCAATGGCGTACTGCTCGGTCGGCTCGCCGAACGAATCCCAACCCATCGGATGCAGTACGGTAAAACCCTGCATCCGCTTGAAGCGTGAGATCACATCGGTGGGTACGTAATTACGCACGTGCCCGACGTGCAGGCCATCCCCGGAAGGATAGGGGAAGAAATCCAGGCAGTAATACTTGGGCCGGTCGGCGCTCTGGCTGGCAAGATAAAGCCCACTCTGCTCCCAAAGCGACTGCCATTTCGGCTCGATAACCTGGGGCTGGTAAGGGGGCCAATGACGGTCCGATCTGCCTGCGGATTGTGGCTCGGCAGCCGGCCCGTCTTGCTGAGGGCGTGGGCTGGACATCTTGCACCTCCGTTAAAATAAAAATTCCTCCGTCCAACCAGGGACGAAGGATTGCTCCGCGGTACCACCCTGCTTGCCCGGCAGGCTGCCGGGCCGCTCTGGAACGCGCTGAACGGGCGCACCCGCCGCCGGCTGAACCTGTTTGCAAGGGAGCTCACAGTTTCACCGGCAGAGCTGGCATGGACCAGGGGTAACTTCAAGCCCTTCATCCATCCTGACAGGCGAGTTCAGCCCTGATCGTGCTCCGCGGGCACCGTGTCGGGCTCACACCTCGCTCTCCCGGCTCGCTGGCGGATGGCTTACTACTCCTGTCTGCTGTTATAAAAACCAACGTCCAGCAATCCAAACTTCGAGTGACTGAACGCTGAACGTTTTAGGGTTGTTGTTTTCGATGTCAGTGGACCCAGAGGGATTCGAACCCTCGACCTTCTCAATGCCATTGAGACGCGCTCCCAACTGCGCTATGGGCCCAGGCTGTTTGGTTGTAAGGTGACGAAATTTTACTCGCGATGAACGGTTTCGTCAACTCTTTAGTGGACCTGGAGGGGATTCGAACCCTCGACCTCTTCAGTGCGATTGAAGCGCGCTCCCAACTGCGCTACAGGCCCTCGCTCCAGCGCGACGGAAAGTCATTTTATCCGAGAGCCGCCTGACTGTCAAGGAAAGCGCAGCATGATCGCGTTTCGTCGGTCAGGCCGTCCAGCACTCACTCCAGTACTAATATACCAATCCTTCAAGCGCCATTTTTTACGCCTGGGAATCTTGACAAGTTGTATAATTCGTCATATTCCAGCAGTTTCACAGCATCAAGCGCTAATCCGTTTATGGCAGGCAGCCGCCCATCACGCACCACACACTTTCATTTCATGCTTTGCTGGCAGAAAGACGATCGAGTTTGTTAAAGCCGTGGGTATCAGGGGGTTGAACAACTGAGTGCGGTTTTTATTCGGCCCAAAAAGCTAGCATAGGATTTCATGTTCATTTTTTGGAGGATGCAAATATGCCAGAAGCCAGTCGAATGCCACGCTACGATATCCGGAATGACGGGATCGGACCTTACGCAGTTTTTTACTGCGAATACTGCGACAGGGAATACCGGAGCCAACCAGAAGTGGTCAATACCATCACCCAGGACATCGGCAAAAAAGCCATGGGGGGATTCCTGCGCAATATCCCCCTGGTGGGAGGTGCCATCGCCGACAGCGTCACCGGTGAGGATCCACGTTATTCCACCAACCTGACCGCGCAGCAAATCGAGAAAGCCTGGGGTCAGGTCAAAGTTAATTTCCGCGAATGCCCCACCTGTTTGCGGACCGTCTGCCTGTCGGATTTTGACGAGAAGTCCGGTTACTGCAACGAAGATTCACCCCGGCGGAACGAGATCGCGCAGGCTCAGGCTGAACAGGCCGGCTCCGTCATCAAAGGATTCGCAAACGTATTTGGTCTGGGTGAAGCCGTCAAACAAGTCGGTGACGCGGCCAGGCGCGCCGCCACTACGACCGCCCGCTGCCCACAGGATGGCACGATCGCCGCGGCCGGCACCAAATTTTGCCCGGAATGCGGTTCGGCGATGATCCAGCCTGCCAGTGAGAATTGCCCCAACTGTGGATCCCCTACAATGGGCGCCAAGTTCTGCCCCGAATGCGGCACGAAGATCGAAGCTGTCAAAGTAGGTACCTGTCCCAACTGCGGGACGGATACCCACGGGGCTAAGTTCTGCCCCGAATGCGGCACAAAAATGGTGTGAAAGCCAGATAGCTCCAGCTGATCAGCCCTGGAAAGGGGATTCGGTCGATAAAAAGACCTGTGAAACGGCTTAACCGTTTCACAGGTCTTTTTTCCGTACTATAATGGGGCCTTATGTCCAACCGTCGCACAGCATTCCTGGCAGGGGTCAAAGGCATCGCGCCGATCCTGGTAGGTGTGATCCCCTTTTCGACCATCTCCGGCGTGGCCGCCATCGAGACCGGTTTATCCCCCAGCCTGGCGATGGGGATGTCGATGATTATCTACGCGGGCGCATCCCAACTGGCCGCTCTGCAATTGATCGGGATCGGCGCTTCCAGCCTGGTGATCATCATGACCGCCATCATTATCAACCTGCGCTTCTTCATGTACAGCGCTTCGCTGGCCCAGTTCCTGCCCAGGCTGCCGTTCCGCTGGAAATTCCCCACGGCTTACTGGCTGACCGACCAGGCTTACGCCGTGGCTGTCAGCCGCTACCAAAGCCCGACTGTCCAGGGACTGTCGGAAGAAGATCGCCTGTGGTATTTTACCGGCGCGGCCAGCGTGATGTGGGTCTCCTGGCAGGCCGGGACGCTGCTGGGCGTGCTCTTAGGAACCCAGGTGCCGCCCGAATTGGGGCTGGATTTTGCAATCCCACTGACGTTCATCTCCCTGTTGATCCCGGCCCTGAAGAGCCGGGCCAGTATCGTGGCTGCCCTGATGGCTGGAGGGGTGGTCCTGCTGGCCGATGGGCTGCCGTATAACCTCAGCCTGATGGCAGCGGCTTTGTCCGGCATCGCAGCCGGCATGCTGGCAGAACGCTGGTGGCGGCCTGCAGGATCGCAAACACCGGGGCAGACGCCGGCGCCGGTCAGGCCATCCGAGTCCGAGCAGCTCTCCACCAGGGAGAGAAACGGATGACCCCTGTGCAGCTACTCCTGTTATTCGTCGTAATTGGATTGTCCACTTATGCCATCCGGCTTTCGTTTTTGGTCTTATCCGGCCGCCTGGAATTACCGGAAGCGATCAAGGCCGGCCTGCAATTTATCCCGGCGGCGGTGCTCACCGCCCTGATCATTCCGGCCCTGGCGCGGCACGAGGGCACGCTGCAACTCACCTGGCACAACCCGCGCCTGATTGCCGGCCTGTTCGCGATCGGCGTGGCTTATAAAACCAGGAATGTACTCCTGACTCTGGTTTCGGGCATGGCCCTGTTGTGGATTTTGCAGTATCTGATGGGGTGATCCAAGGAAGAATAGTCGCGTACGCCACGAATTCCAGGCAGCGCCTGGATGATCACAAAATATCCGCTTTAATTGCGGCTGAAAACATCGTTGGTGTCCAGCGGTTCGTGGATAAAGGTTTCCAGCAGGGCCAGCTCGCGATCGTACACCGAGACCAGTCTGACCAACAGATCGCGGGCGCCGGCGATGGAGAGCAGCTGCTGCTTCTGTACCGGCGTGATATGCAGAACCGCCGCCGCCAGGTAGGCCAGCAAAACCGGATTGCCGGGCAGGTCCGGCTCGTTGAGCTCCAGCAAGTTGGCAGCCGAAAGCCGGGCCAGGTAGCGCCCCAAACGCAGCCGGAGCTCATTGCGCGGCCCGTTAAGATCAGGCCCATCAACCCCGGTGAGCGGGTAGGTTTCCACCTGGGCGACGAGATAGGGTTGGGACTGGCTATCCAGCTTAAGGATCCGGAAGCGCTCTTTGCCGAGGGTGGTGATGTTCATGCGCCCGCCATCCAGGCGCTCCGATTGAATGATCTGGGCCGTGCAGCCAATCCGGAAAGGTTCGGCCAGCGGGCCAAGCGCCTCTCGCCCGTGCCGGATCAAGACCACGCCAAATGGCGTGTGCCCTTCCAGGCAGGTAGAAACCATGCGTTTATAACGCCCCTCGAATATATGCAGCTGGAGCGGCGTGCCTGGAAACAGCACGGTATTCAAAGGGAACAGAGGTATCTCAAACATCTTTAAGCCCGGCCACCATCCTATCAATAAGATCTGCATTCCTATCTGCCTTTATTCTATCACGAGCCATATCGATGACCGGAAAAGTGTGCTGCCAGGATACTGTATCGATTAAATACCTTCGATTTGGATGTAAACGGCAAACTAAGGTGTCAGACTGGGCGATCGCCCAGTCTGACACCTTAGTTTGCCATGTCCTCTACTCGCTTTTAACTCAATCCCCGTTTCAACCCGATTCGAATGGCGATATAATCAGTTCATCCACACGAAAAGACCTGCCGGCACCCGAACCCGGCCAGCCCGGACAAGAAACTTAGGAGGCGTATGGAACCCGACCGCACTGCCACCCTGCAAGCCCGCCAATCTCAATTAACTACCAGCCTGTACAAAGCCGGACTGAATGCATTGATCTTGAACCCTGGCCCCAGCCTGACCTACCTGACCGGGCTGCATTTTCACCTGATGGAGCGGCCGGTGGTGGCCATTTTCATCCCTCACAATCCGGTGACTTTCATCCTGCCGGAACTGGAAGCTGGTAAAACCGAGGCGCTCCCCTTCACTGCCCAGGTCTTCCCGTATGGAGAAGATCCGGCCACCTGGCATTCGGTCTTCAAACAGGCTGGAACTGCAACCGATTTGAACAGGCGCAAAGTTGGGGTTGAACCCGGTCGCTTGCGATTTCTCGAACTGCGCCTGCTGGAAAGCGCCCTGCCGCAGGCTGAATTCATCGCCGCTGATACCACCTTGGCCGAACTGCGCATGAAGAAAGAGCCGCACGAAATCGAGTTGATGCGCAAAGCGGTAAAAATCGCCCAGGAGGCTTTGCTCCAGACCATCGAAACGATCCGCCCCGGCCAATCCGAGCGGGCCGTGGCATCCGAACTTGTACTGCACCTTATGCGCCAGGGATCAGACGGCGAACTGCCCTTCACTCCGATCGTTTCCGGCGGACCCAACAGCGCCAACCCGCACGCCAGCCCTTCCAACCGGCTGCTGACCCCCGGCGACCTGCTGGTGATCGATTGGGGCGCCAGCGTGCAGGGTTATTATTCTGACCTGACCCGCACCTTCGCCATCGGCCAGGTGGATCCTGAGTTGGAGAGGATCGCCCGGATCGTCGAGCAGGCCAATGCCGCCGGACGAGCGGCCGCCCGGCCTGGGGCGGCTGCCGGGGAGGTCGACCGGGCAGCCCGGACTGTCATCCAGGCTGAAGGCTACGGTGAATTCTTCATCCATCGCACCGGGCATGGATTGGGAATGGAAGCCCACGAGCCGCCTTATATCCGGGAGGGCAACGAATACCGGCTGCAGCCCGGGATGACCTTTACGATCGAACCCGGCATCTACTTGCCCGGCCGCGGCGGAGTACGGATCGAAGATGACGTGGCGATCACAGCGGACGGCTGTGAGAGCCTGAGCGATCTGCCGCGCGGCTTGCTGACGATCAGCTAAGCGCATGTACCCACGACAGATTCCCACAGCTGAACCTTTCTTCTTTCCCGGCGGACCAACCGGCTGCCTGCTGGTGCACGGTTTCACCGGCAGTCCGAAAGAAATGCGCTGGATGGGTGAATACCTCTCAGCGGAAGGCTACACCGTGGTTGGCATCCGCCTGGCGGGCCACGCCACCCGTCCAGAAGATTTGTTGCGCACACGCTGGCAAGACTGGCTGGCCAGCGTCGAAGATGGCTGGCATCTGTTGAATACAGCCCTGAACTATACCCCGGCTACCCAGCAGCGGATCTTTGTGATGGGCCTGTCGATGGGTGGGGTTCTGGCTTTGTTGCTCGGCTCGCAGCGCTATGCCAAACGCTGCCCGGTCGCAGGTGTGGTTGCCATGTCCACCCCCTTCGCATTGCCAAAGGATTGGCGTTTACCGTATATCCGCCTTTTCAGCCTGATCCAACCCGAGGTGGCGAAAGGCCCACCGGACTGGCACAATCCTGACGCGGCCAAGGATCATGTCGATTATCCCGCCTATCCCACCCGCAGTATTGCCCAGTTGCGTGACCTGGTAGCCGAGATGCGCAAGGCGCTTCCGCAAGTTCTGGTGCCAACGTTATTGATCCAGTCGCGGCAGGATACCAGCGTAACGCCGGATAATATGGAGAAAATCTACCAGCAGCTGGGCAGCCCCGATAAACAGAAGCTGTGGGTCGAAAACAGCGGGCATGTGATTACCCGCGAGCCTGAGCGGCAAACGGTCTTTCAGGCAGCCGCCGCATTCATGGAGCGATTGAACCAGCCTCCAAACAAACTTTGATCATGGCGTCAGGTGGGCGAAATGGGGGTGCGTGATGGGCGTACGCCCATCACGCACCCCCATTTCGCCATTTATTCCAGCCATAGCTGAGTGCTTACAAAGAATACCAGGATTTAGGGCACCACCACAGTAATTCCTGATGAACCAATTTTATTCAGGCATAACCAAAGGATAAATCATGTTAAACCAGATCCTGAGCCTTGGCATCCAGTGGATCCTCGCCCTGCAAAGCATCGGCAGCTGGTTGGATGGCCCAATGCAATTGTTCACCTTCCTGGGCAACGAATATTTTTTCCTCTTTGTCGCGCCGGCCTTTTTCTGGTGCATTAATGCCGCCCTGGGTGTGCGGCTGGGATTGCTGATCATTAGCAGCTCTAATTTGAACCAGGCTTTTAAAATGGCCTTCACCGGGCCGCGGCCTTTCTGGATCGACAGCCGTGTAAAAGTAATGGCTGCCGAGACATCCTTCGGCCTGCCATCCGGCCACTCCCAAAATGCAGTCGCCATGTGGGGCTATCTTGCTCATTGGGTCCGAAAAGGCTGGGTCTGGTTGCTGGCCCTGGCGCTCAGTTTCATGATCGGCCTGTCGCGGATTTACAATGGCGTCCATTTTCCCAGCGACGTGGTGGTGGGCTGGCTGCTGGGCGGTTTGCTCTTGCTGGTTTTCATCCTGTTTGAACAGCCGGTTGAGCGCTGGCTGCAGGACCGCAGCCCAAGTCAGCAGACCCTGATCGCGCTGGCCGTTTCACTGACCATGATCCTGATCAACCTTCTGATCTGGATCAGCTTGAGGAATTGGACCATACCACCTGAATGGTTGGCCATCGCCGCCCAAACTGCGCCTGATTTGCCCCCCAACCCGCTGGATCTGTCGGGGGTGATATCCACGGCCGGGACTTTCTTTGGGCTGGCAGCCGGGTGGATCTGGCTGAGCGGTCGCGGCGGTTTTGTGGCCGACGGTCCCATCCTACAGCGCCTGGCCCGTTTTTTAATCGGGCTTGTGGGGGTCGCAATCCTTTGGCAGGGTCTCGGGATGGTCCTGCCGCACGGCGAAACATTTGTTCCCTTTCTATTGCGTTACCTGCGCTATGCTCTCGTGGGCATCTGGGTGACAGGGCTGGCGCCGTATCTCTTTGTTCGCCTGAGGCTGGCGGAGCCTGCCAGTTAGCAGGCGAAAACGGACAACGCCCGCAGCCAAGGCTGCGGGCGTTGTCCGTTTTCGCGACGAATGGAAAAATAGAATTATTCTTCCTTCTCGGCGAGTTCCTTCTGGTGAGCGTTGATCACATCCTGAGCAATATGGGCTGGGACCGTCTCGTAATGGTCGAATTCCATCGTAAAGACCCCGCGTCCACCGGTGATCGAACGCAGGTCGGTGGTGTAGCGCTGCATCTCAGCTAATGGCACCTGAGCGTTGATGATCGAGCGGCCCTTCTCCGTGTCCATACCTTGAACCCGGGCCCGGCGGGTGTTCATATCGCCTAAAATATCGCCCATGTTCGATTCGGGTACCATCACCCGGACGTTCATGATCGGCTCCAGCAAAACCGGGCCAGCGTCTTTGATCGCCAGTTTAAAGGCCTCCCGACCGGCAATTTCAAAAGCGACCGGCTTTGAGTCAACCGGGTGCTCTTTCCCATCATACACGGATACTTTAATCTTCTGGACCGGGTAACCGGCAACCGCACCTTCGCGCATAACGCTGCGGATGCCCTTTTCAATCGCAGGCATGTAGTTGTTGGAGATCGCGCCGCCGAATACGTCATTCTTGAATTCGAAATCGCCTTCGGGCAGCGGTTCGATCCGCATAGAAACCTCGCCAAACTGGCCGGAACCACCGGTCTGCTTCTTGTGGCGGTAGGTTGCCTGGCCCTGGCGGGTGATGGTTTCCTGGTAAGGGACTTTGGGCAACTCGGTGTTCAGGGAGGTCTGGAATTTCGACTCGGCCTTGCGAATGGCCACGTCGATGTGCTGATCGCCCATGCCCTGCAGGATCGTCTGGTTGGTACTGGGTTCCTGGTGCCAGGACAGGGTCATATCCTCTTCCGTCAGGCGGGTGAGGGTCGGGCTGATCTTGCCTGAGTCCGATTGGGTCTTGGGGAAAACCGCCACCTGGTAGAGCGCGTTGGGATACTCGGGCACCGGCAGGGTCAGGGGGTGGCCTTTATCACACAGGGTATCGCCGGTGGAGGTGGTGGCCAACTTGGGGACCGTACCGATATCGCCGGCGTGGACAATTTTAACGCCAATCTGTTCCTTGCCACGCAGCAGATGCAGCCCACCTACCCGCTCTTCTTCATTTTTGGCCTGATTCCAGACCCGCGAGTCGGAGGTCATCATGCCGGAATATACCCGGAAATACGTGATCTTGCCGACAAAGGGATCGGCGGTAGTCTTCCATACGTAGGCTGCCAGAGGCCCGCTGTCCACCGGGCTCAACTTTTCGTCTCCATCTTTGCCCTGGGCGGTCACCGGTTCCACTTCAGCCGGGGAGGGCATCAAGTCTACCAGTACATCCAGCAGAGGCCGCAAGCCAATCTCGGCCCCGCCGGATGCGATCAACACCGGCACAAATTCACCCGCGCGCAGGATCTTCTTCAAGCCGCGCAGGATCTCCTGGCTGGTGAGTTCCTCGCCTTCCAGGTACTTTTCCAATAATGCGTCTTCGCCTTCCGCAGCCGCCTCGATCAATTCCATCCGGGCTGTTTCGGCCTCATCCAGCAAATCAGCCGGAATGTCTTCCGCCTTGCTGCCAGTACCGGCATAAGCCTTCATGGAAAGAATATCAATTACGCCTTTGAAGTCGGCTCGCTCACCCCACGGCATTTGCAAGGGCAGCAGGCGTGCATCCGAAAGCAGCTGGACCGAGTTCGAGCGCTTTGCGGAAATTGGCATTGTCCCGGTTCATCTTGTTGATCAGGACAAAACGCTGGACATTGAAGGTGTCGCAGTTATTCCAGGCGATCTCTGTGCCGACTTCCGCCCCTGCTACCGCATCCACCAGGATCAGGGCACCATCCGAGACGCTCAAAGCCGAAATCACTTCGCCGACAAAGTCCGTGTAGCCCGGGGTGTCGAGCAGATTCAGCTTATGATCGCGATATTCGACCGGGATCACCGCGGTGGATAGGGAAATCCCGCGGCGAATTTCCTCATCCTCAAAGTCGGCAACCGTGGTACCGTCTTCGACTTTCCCCAGGCGGGTGGTCGCGCCGGTAAAATGGAGCAAAGCTTCCGCCAAGATGGTCTTACCGGCGCTGCTGTGGGAGACCAGGGCGATATTACGGATGAACTCGGTTGTATATTCTTTCATTGAAGACCCTTCCTCAGAGGATATGATCGGGAGCACTCATTACCAAGTCTGGGTTTTGTGGTATCCGGTCAGGGCGGTGGTCACCGCCCTGACCGGATACCACATCTCCGCCATTTGATTGCTGCCACGATGATTAAAATTGCCCGAAAATCCGGGTGATTATAATTTACAGGATTCAATCGAATTTGATGCGCAACCGCCTGGCGCGCATCCAAGAATACATCGGACAGTCGCTAATTGTAAGGGATGACTGCCCGCTTGTCAAAGTGTGATTCATCACATTTAGGGCAGCAAAGATTGTATATTCCCAACGGTTGATTTTAATCGATCTTTTGGTGCAGTAAACCGCGATTATTGCAATTCTTTGGGCAACTCGATGGGAAAGTCCCAGATTTGGGGGTGTGAGCGTGCGCCTGCACGCTCACACCCCCAAATCTGGAGTAAAATCACCTGTATGAACTTGTTTAAGAAAATCTTTTTAATCTGTGGTATCTGGGCAGCCCGCCCTGGGACACGGGCATTTCGCCGCCCGAATTAAAGCAATTCATGCAAAACCATCCACCCGGGCGGGCCCTGGACCTGGGCTGCGGTACGGGCACCAACGTGATCACCCTGGCCAGGAATGGCTGGCAGACTACCGGGGTCGATTTTGTCGGCCGGGCAATCCGGGAGGCGCGCCACAAGGCCCGGCAAGCCGGGATTGAGGCCCGCTTCCTGGTCGAAGACGTCACCCGCTTAAAAGGAGTCGAGGGGCCGTTTGATTTGATCCTGGATATGGGCTGCTTTCACAATCTCGAGGGGGACAGCGTTCAGGCATATTGCGGCAACCTGGATCGGCTGCTGGCGCAGGGCGGCACGTACCTGATGTATGGCTTCTTCAGCCCAGAAGATGGCGGCACCGGGCTGACCGAGGCCCACCTGGCCTGCCTGAACGATTCGCTGGAGCTGATCCAGCGCCAGGACGGCACCGAACGCGGCCGCCGCCCTTCTGCCTGGTTCACTTTCCGGAAAAACTGATGCACTTTCTATTCATATTCCTGGATGGGGTCGGCCTGGGCCCGGACGACCCGCAGACGAACCCACTGGCCCGGGCAGAAATGCCCAACCTGGAAGCCTTACTGGATGGTCACCGGCTGCTGCTAAACGGCTCGCGCCTGGAGAGCGAGCGCGCCAGCCTGGTGCCCCTGGACGCCAACCTGGGAGTTGGCGGGCTGCCCCAGTCTGCTACCGGGCAGGCCAGCCTGCTGACCGGCGAAAATGTGCCGAAAACGATTGGCTACCATTACGGACCGAAACCTAACCCGGATGTAGCTGCCGAACTAAACAACGGCAGCCTGTTCAGCCGCATGAAACAGCGCGGCCTGCGAGCTGAACTGGTCAACGCCTACCCGCCGGGCTATTTTCAGGCGATCGCATCCGGTCGGCGCCTGTACTCGGCCATCCCGCTGGCAGTCACCCGGGCCGGGATTAAATTAAAAAACAGCCAGGATCTTCGGACTGGCAAGGCGATCGCAGCTGATTTCACCGCCCAGGGCTGGCGCGATCACCTGAACCAGCCGGACACCCCGGTGTTGACCCCACGCCAGGCCGGCTGGCGGCTGGCCGAACTGGCGGCCGGGCGCGACCTGGCTTTCTTTGAATACTGGCTGAGCGATTACGCCGGGCACAAACAGGCCATGCAGCCGGCCCTCGATCTGCTGCAGCAGGTCGATCAGGTGCTGGGCGGCTTGCTGGAGACCTGGGACGACGAACAGGGCTTGATTCTGCTGACCTCCGATCACGGCAACCTGGAAGATCTCAGCACCCGGCGGCATACCGCCAATCCGGTCCCCGGGCTCGTAATCGGGGCGCCGGCTTTGCGGGCGCGCTTTACCCGGGAACTAAACGATCTGACCGACGTCACCCCGCACATCCTGGAGCTGTTCGGAGTATCTTAATCTGACCCTGTCACATTTTAAAAGGATACCCAAATTTTGATGTGTGTGGCGGGCAGCAGCCCGCCACACACATCAAAATTTGGGATATTTCTTCGAAAGCGAGGTTGTCAAGCTATTTACGGCTGGTAAACCTTTAAGATCAGGGTGGTATTGTGACCGCCGAAGCCAAACGAATTAGACAGGACCGCTTCCAGATCAGCCACCCGGGCCTGGTTGGGCACGTAATCCAGGTCGCACTCCGGATCAGAACGGGTTTGATTGATGGTCGGGGGGATCAACCCGTTCTGCAGCGCCAGGATGCAGATCACCGCCTCCAGAGCGCCCGCGCCGCCCAGCAAGTGCCCGGTCATCGACTTGGTGGAGCTGATCGGCAGCTTGTAAGCCGCCTCGCCGAAGATCTGCTTGATCGCCTGGGTTTCCGCCAGGTCCCCGGCCGGGGTCGAAGTGCCATGGGCATTGATATACGAGATCTGCCCCGGCTCGAGCCCGGCTCTTTCCAGGGCCAGCGCCATGCAGCGGGCTGAGCCGCCGCCGCCTGCCTCCGGCGCAGCCAGGTGGACGGCATCCGAGGTGGAGGCGTAACTGACCAGCTCGGCCAGCGGTTGAGCGCCGCGCTGTCTGGCAAAGTCCAGCTCCTCCAGGATCAGCACCGCACCTCCGTCCGAGACGACGAATCCGTCCCGCCCGGCGTCGAACGGGCGGCTGGCTGCAGCCGGGTCATCATTACGGCGGGACAAGGCCCGCATCCGGTCGAAAGAGGCGATCCCAATCGGCGTTACCGCCGCCTCCACTCCGCCGGTGATCATCGCCAGGGCATGCCCGCGGCGGATCGTCTCAAAAGCCTGGCCGATCGCGTCGGCGCCAGTGGCACAGGCGGAGGCCAGCCCAAAATTGGGGCCGCGCGCCCGGTCCGCAGTGCTACCTGGACCGAAGGCACATCCACCGTGATCGAGGGGATTAAAAAGGACTGACCCGCCGAGGCCCATCCTGGCGCAGCACGTCCAATTCCTGAGTATACGTCCGGATTCCACCCACGCCCGAGCCGACCAACACGCCGACCTGATAAGGGTCGACCAGATCGACCTGGAGATTCGCCTGGGCCAGGGCCTGTTCCAACGCGGCCAGGGCGTATTGGGTGAACCGGTCCGTCCGCCGGACATCCTTGGCGGGTAAATAGTCCAACGGGTCGAAATCCCAAGGCTCGCCGGCGATCCGGACTCCGAATTCACTGGCATCAAAGCTGACGATCTCCCGGATACCAGACTGACCGCCAGCCAGGTTCTCCCAAAGCGTGCTTAGATCTTGTCCACAGGGCGATATCACGCCCATTCCGGTGATCACAACCCGCGTTGTCTGCATTTTGCTCCTTCTGATCGAAACGTTTTTCTGCAACCCTAATAAAGAGATTTTTACCACGCTCGTCGCAAAAAAGCCACTCAAATTGTTTGGGGTAGGGCAATTGCATTTGCCAATCTCAGATCTACCCAGGCCACACAAATGAGAATTAATGCGGAATTCTGTGTCCCCTTCTCAAGGAAAACAGGCGAAATCAGGCGTCAACCTGGGCAAATGCCCAGGTTGACGCCTGATTTCGCCCTTTCGTTTCGAATCGGCCCCTGTCTCAATCCGGGAAAATGCGCCAGCCGCGCTCAACTGCGATCGGCCGCAGGCTATCATCGGGGTAAGTCGCCACCGGATTCCCGACCATTTCCAGCAGGTGCAAATCGGAGGTGGAATTGGCGTACGCAAAGCTTTCCGCCAGATCCACTTGATAGCCGGCTTCCCGGAGATAAGCCTGAGCCAGGCTGGCTTTATAAGCATCGATACAGATCGGCGGCTGGCTGCGGCCGGTATAGCGACCGTTCACCTGTTCGAAGCGCGTGCCAATGCCGTGCTCGGCGCCAAGCAGCTGGGCGATCCGCCGGATCAGCGCGTCCGGGCCGGAGGACACCAGCACGACCAGGTCGCCGGCTTCCCGGTGCTGCCGGAGCAGCGCCAGCGAATCGTCCCGCCAGTAGGGGCTCAGGAATTCAGATGCCACCCAATCCCAAACCTGACCGGCCTGCGCCGGCGTATCGCCGCGAAAATACCAGGCCAGGTCCGCCGCCCAGCGGCTGCGAAAGCCGCTTTCACTCACCAGGCCAAGCCGCCGGGCGTAGTACAGCGGGTAGTGCAGGCCGAGAAACAGGGCATGCACACCGCGCCGCTCGCTCCGGCGGCTGAAATACGCCATCAGGCCCTTCCACACCCTGGTGTTGGTCAGGGTCCCATCGACGTCGAAAAACGCAGCTCTCAAAACCCGGACCGCCTCAGGCCACTTTTTCTTTATGCTGGCGGACGAGCTCGCGCCGCAGGATCTTCCCGACGGTGGTCTTGGGAAGTTCATCCCGGAACTCGACGTGGGTCGGGACTTTGAACTTGGCCAGGCGCTCTTTGCACCAGTCGCGCACTTCCTCTTCGGTCAGGCTCTCGCCGGGTTTCACCACTACCCAGGCTTTGACCGTCTCACCCCGGTAGGGATCCGGAATACCGGCCACGCCGACTTCCAGGACTTTGGGGTTGTCGGAGATCACCTCTTCGACTTCACGCGGCCAGACCTGATAGCCACCCGGCTTGATCAATTCTTTCTTGCGATCGACGATATAGAAATAACCATCCTCGTCCATCCGGGCGATATCGCCAGTGTACAACCAACCATCCCGTAGCGCGTTGGTTGTCTCCGTAGGCATATTGTGGTAGCCCTTGAAGACCTGGGGTCCCTGAACGACCAGCTCGCCAACCTCACCAATCGGCAGAACGGTCACTTCATCATCGAGGCTGATGATGCGCACGTCGACATCCGGCAGCGGCAGCCCGATCGAGCCGGTTTTATTTTCGCCCAACAAGGGGTTGCAGTGGGTGGCCGTAGGGGCTTCCGACAATCCATAACCTTCAAACACCACCCCGCCGGTCAGGCTTTCGAACTTCTCCTTGGTATCCCGCATCAAAGGCGCCGAACCGGAAATACAGGCTTTGATCGTGGTCAGGTCGTATTTGCCGGCCACGACATCTGGGTGATTGTTGATGGCATTGTATAGAGTTGGCACACCCGGGAAAATAGTCGCCCGATATTTCTGGATATTATCCAGCAAATCCTTCAGGTCGCGTGGATTGGGCACCATCACCATCGAAGCGCCGGTGCGGATTGCGAACAACATCCCGGCCACCATACCATACACATGGAAGAGCGGGATCGCCATCAGGACGACTTCTTTGCCATCCTCAGCGCTCACCATCCACAGGCGGATCTGCAAGGCGTTGGCGACCAGATTGCGGTGCAGGGCGATCGCGCCTTTCGAGATGCCGGTGGTCCCACCGCTGTACTGGAAAAGGGCGGTATCATCCGGGGTGACCTCAACCTTGGGACGATCCTCCGGGCGGAATTTGCTGATCAAATCCTGCATCCAGTGATCGCCGGGGCTCAACTCGACCCGGAAGCCGTCTTTCTTCTCCTTGGTCAGCGTGAAGAGAAAAGCCAGCACGGGGGGCAGAGTCTCCTTGATATTCGTCACCACCACGGTCTTTATCTTGGTCTTGGGTTGAACTTGCTTGATCAGGTTATAAAAATTGCTCATGACCAGCATGAGCTCGATCCCGGCATCATTGACCTGGTGCTCGATTTCACGGGCGCTGTACAGTGGATTGACCGCCACAACGATCCCGCCAACCTTCAGCGCCGCGAAATACGCCATCACGAACTGCGGCGTATTGGGCATAAAAATCCCCACCCGATCACCCTTTTTGACACCCAGACTGGCTAACCCGGCTGCCAATTGATCAGTGATCGCATTCATCTCGCGATAACTGATCTTGGCGCCCTTAAAGATGGTGCATGGGGACTCCGGATAGTTCCTGGCCGCATCTTCGAGCATTTGGAAGAGCGGAATTGCCGGGTAGTCAATGTGCTGTGGAACACCTTGGTCGTAGTTCTTTAACCAGGGACGATCATCCATTTCCTCCTCCTATTATTCAATTGATACTTATCTGATCGGGAAACCTGACTATAGTATAGGGAGAATTTGGCAGAATGTCAATCTACTCAGCCCAATGTAAAAATGCGGCTGAAATGGATGGGCGTGGTGGACGTGCGCTCATTTCGCCATTTATTCCAGCCATGGTTGAGTAGTTACTACTTGTTAACTGCGGCGCCTGCGCCTCTGGCAGAGCTTTCAGCCGATAAAAACGGAGAATTTCGACACGGATTCTGTCATTCATCCTCCCAAAAGATGAGTCTTATTACTTGCTGCGGCAGTTACCCGCTTCTATAATGAAGGATAGGGTGCACGAACCGTTTATAGCTTTGGTGTTCGATTTTTGCGGCCTCAGCCGCACAAATCGAACACCAAAAATAATTATCGACAACATTTTCGTACACCCGGAAGGTAATCATGCCGATCTCGACGGTTCTGATGCGAATCTTGGTCCCCATTTTGCTGGTTTGTATTTCGCTCGGTGACCTGCTTCAAGCTCAAGCCCCTCAGATCCAAATCATCCAGGATCAGGCAGTGATGGATTTCCCTGGTTCGGTCACATTTCATCTAAACGTCAGCGCTAAAGCCCCGATCCAACTGATCAACCTGCGTTACGGAGCCAATGGGCGCACCTGCCAGCCGCTTATCGCCCATCAAAATATAAAATTCAGTCCGGATTCCAACCTGGATCTCAGCTGGCGCTGGAAGCTGGAGAATCAGGACCTCTACCTGCCGCCCGGCGCACAGATCTGGTGGCAATGGTTGGTCCACACCGCTGATGAAGCCAGCCTGCAGACCGAGCGCCAGACCCTGACCGTTGAGGATCCCGATCATGAGTGGCAAAGCCTGGATCACGACCAGATCCACCTGGAATGGTACCAAGGCGATGCTGCCTTTGGGCAAACCTTGTTGGAAATTGCGCGGCAGAGCAGACAAAGGCTGGTTATCGAAACTGGTCTGCAAACCACACAACCCATCCGGTTGCTGATCTACCCTGACCGCAGCGCCATCCGTTCGGCGACGCTGCATCTGCCGGAATGGACCGGCGGGGTAGCATTCCCGGAATACAACACGGTTTTGGCGGCCATTGCGCCAGACCAGACCGGTTGGGCTGAGCTGGTTGTCCCGCACGAAATCGCACATCTGCTGATCGCCAGCCGGATATTCAACTGCCAGGGCGGCAGCCTGCCACTATGGGTGATCGAAGGTTTTTCGAAATACGCTGAAGGACCACTGAATGAAGACCAACAAGCAATTTTGTTGCAAGGCCTGTCCAGGGCTGAATTGCCGGGCCTCTCTTCGCTCATCGACCAATTTCCATATGAGTCCGGGCAGGCGTCCCAGGCGTATCTGGTCAGCCTTGCGGCTGTCCAATATCTTCTTCAAGTAGGGGGGACACAATCGTTTTCCAGGCTGCTGGATCGCGTCCAGGCTGGTGCCGATTTCGAACAGTCCCTGCTGGAGCTGTATGGTTTCCGACCGGCGGCACTGGACCAGGCCTGGCAGGTGGAATTGAGATACGGCGAGGTTCCGGCCAACCGGCTGCCTGATCCTGCCGGCTCAATCGGATCCGGCCCGAGGCCGGAACCAGGCCAGGACTCCGGTCCTGATTTCAGCTTGCTGCCCGAAACAGATGGGGAAATATCTCCCAAGGTGCTGTTGCCGGGTTTATTGATCCTGGCAGCCGGGCTGGTATGGTTCTGGCGGCGAGGTCAGCGGACCAGCGGATAGAAATAAAACCAACTCCAGGCATTCTTCCAATGATTTCAGGTGTTTGAGTTTGCCAGCCAAACCCGGACGACTTGCTCAACCTGTACCAGGGTCTCCGGGCCCATCTCGAACCAATGGATTTGGCGATCATCCGGCTTGAACCAATTGGCCTGGCGGCGCACGAAAATCCGGGTATGGCGCTTGATCTGAGCGATCGCCTCGTCCAGGCTGAGCTCGCCCTGCAAACAGGCCAGGACCTCCCGGTAGCCGATGGCGGAAAAAGCCGGCAAATTGGGGTCATAGCCGGCTGCCAGCAGACCCTGCACCTCAGATACCAATCCGGCCGCGATCATGGCCTCAATGCGCGCATCGATGCGCGCATACAGCTCAGCGCGCGGCCGGGTCAGGCCGACCTGCAGCAAATCGTATGGGGTCGGTCCTTTGCGGCGCTGGGTGGAGAATGGTCGGCCGGTCGTCAGGGTGACTTCCAGGGCCCGCACGGTCCGGCGCAAATTGCGGTAATCGATCCTGGCTGCGGCTTCCGGGTCCAGGCTCGCCAGGCGGTCATGCAAACCTTGCGCCCCGATCTCTTCTGCCCAGACCTCAAGGGCAGCCCGCAGGTCCGAGTTAGCCTGCTGACGGGGGATCTGCCAGCCTTCTGTCACGGCCCGTACATATTGCCCGGTGCCGCCCACCAGCATCGGCAGGCGTCCGCGCTGCTGGATCCCGGCGATTGCCCGGCGGGCTCGATTTTGAAAATCCGCCAGGCTCAAGACCTGATCCGGATCGGCGACATCGATCAGGTGATGGGGTACCCGGGCTCGTTCTTCCGGGGTCGGCTTGGCAGTGCCGATATCCATCCCGCGGTAAAACAGGCGCGAATCGGCTGAGACAATCTCGGCTCCCAACCGTTCGGCCAGCTCCAAAGACAGGGCGGTTTTACCGACCGCGGTCGGCCCTATCAAGACCAGAACGGGAGGCTTCCGGGCCGGGCCGGGAATGGGATCCTCGGTTTCAATGGACTGCATTTTCGAAATGTTTGATCTCAACTTTCCCCGGCAGGCGGCCTATGCGGATCGCGATCACGTCAATACGCCAGTCTCCGGCCTGCTCCGGATGGGCCTGCAAATAAGCCTGGGCGGATTGAATCAGGTGGGCCTGTTTCGAGGCGGTGACAGCCTCTTCCGGGTAGCCATAGGCATTCGACGAGCGGGTTTTCACCTCGACGAAAACCAGAACATCCCCTTCCGATCCCACCAGAGCGGCGGGTTGCAGGGCGATCAGGTCAATTTCGCCGTAAGCCGTCCGGTAGTTACACTCGAGGATCTGATACCCACGGGCGTGTAAATATTCAGCCGCCAACGCCTCCCCCCGGCGGCCCAGCCTGCGGCGTGAGTTGCGATTCCCAGGCGGTTTTCCAGACTGGTCCATCAGCGCAAATTCTCCATAAAACGGCGGAAGCGCGCCTGAATTCCGACCCGGCGTCTGGCCACCCGCTCCACCACCGCCTGATATTTTTCGAGCATCATCTGGGTGGTGTTTTCGATCGCATAAGCCTGGGCAACCTGGCGAGCCTGCTCGCCCATCTGGCGGCGTTGTTTATGGCGGGTGACCAGACGGATTAATTTGGCGGTATAAGCGGCCAGATCCTCTTCTGCCACGATAAAACCGGTCACGCCGTCTTCGATCAAATCACCCACTCCCGGCGATTGGATCCCAAGCACCGGCAGGCCTGCTGCCATGGCCTCGATCAACGAGAGAGGATGCACTTCAGTGACTGAGGCGGTGACGAACGCGTCCGCCATCGCCAGGTATCCGGGCAGGTCACCATAGGGAACCATCCCGGTAAAATGGACCCGGTCCTGGATGCCCATCACCCGCACCCGGTCCTGCAAATTGTCCCGCTCACTGCCGTCGCCAACCAGCAGTAGGGCCAGGTGGTCATAGGCCTGAACGGCGCCGCCAAAACAGCGCAACAGGAACGGCAGGTTTTTCTCCGGACCCAGCCGGCCGGTGTAAATTAGGACGACATCGTGTTGGCTGAATCCAAATTCAGCCCGCTCGAGCGGCTGCACATTCTTCAAAAATGGACGCACATCCACGCCGTTCGGCACCACCTCAACCGGCACGTCGACCCCAAATTTGACCAGCACATCCCGCATGCCCGGTGAAGGCGAGATCACCAGGTCGACCAGACGGCAGAAAGTCGGCAGGTAGGCCTGCAAGGCGGTTTCGCCAACCCCTTCCGGCAGGGCAGGCAGGTAAGCCTGGGCGTAAAGATCGTAGCGGGTGTGATTGGTGAAAACGATCGGGACATTGTAAGGCTTGCAATAGCGGATTGCCAGCGAACCGCTCAGGAAAGGATGGTGGACGTGGACCACGTCCATGGTTTGCAGCAATCTCCGGGCTGCCTTGGTGTAGCGCAGGCTCAAGTAGTAACCGGTATCCAGCAGCGGCACGCCAACCGAGCGGATAACATTGGGCTCGTCATCGGCATAGTTTTCATCACCAAACGTAAAAACATAAACATCATGCCCATGCTGTTCCAAATAGGCTTTATTCAGGGCAATATAATTGGTGATTCCACTGACGTGCGGCTTGTAGACATCCGCCATCATCCCAATCCGCATGAAGAACCTCTCTCTATTGTGTTGCGAGATGTTTCAATTGTAAACCAATTCTTTTCGACGCGACTTTCAGGGTCTTTGGGACATCCTGTGGTCGAGGCTATTTGTGTGGGGGGATGTTCGGGCAAAGCCCGAACATCCCCCCACAACATCTACAAACTACTGAAATTCCGGAAGACCCGATTGACAGGCCAATGCTGGCTGGTACCAACAATCCTAAGCTGAAGCCATCAAAACGTCAAGCGCTTGAACTTGTAGAAACTTATTTTTGGTGTTCGATTTGTGCGGCCAAGGCCGCACAAATCGAACACCATATCTACAAACATTTCGTGCACACCAAAAGACCCTAAAATTTGGTTCTCTGGGAAATTCTGTGGGAGGGTCTCAGATTTGGGGTGTGAGCGTGTTCAAGCACACTCACACCCCAAATCTGGTGTACCACCACAGAAATACCGAAAGACCCTAAAATTTGGCAATTCAGGCTAAAAAGAGTACAATCAAAATGTGGATAGACCTCGCTACCTCCCCCAGCCAGACAGGCTCAGCACACTGGCTGCCACCATCCTGCTGGCATACGCCGTATCACGTTTCATCGAGTTGGAACCCCGCAGCCTGGCAATGCAATTGCCCGGCTTTTATCTGGACATACAGATCAACGTCTATTCGGTTGTGTCTTTGCTGGTTGCTGGCTTGACAGCGGCCGGAGTTGACTGGCTGCTGCGCGACCATCCAGCAATTGGCAGCCAGAGCACCATCGAGCACTGGCTGCTGCCGACCCTGACCGCCTGGGTGATCGGCCAGCCGCTTTTCAGCCTGCCCATCGGTCCGTTATGGTGGGCCGGTTTCGTTCTGGGCGGCGGGATGATCATGCTGGTGCTGGTAGCCGAGTACATCGCGGTCGATCCTGATGACGTTCGCCAGCCGGCTGCCGCGGCAGCCCTGACGGCAGTATCCTTCGCACTCTACCTGGCCCTGTTGGTTGAATTGCGGGTCGAGGAACTGCGCCTGTTCCAGATCATCCCGCTGCTGGCATTCGGCGCCGGGCTGGTCAGCCTGCGGACCTTTCACCTGCGACTACGGCTGTGGGCGTTCGTGGAGGCCGGCCTGATCGCTTTCCTGGTGGCCCAGATCGGCGCGGCGTTATACTATTGGCGCATCTCGCCGGCGGCATACGGCTTGTTACTCTTAGGGCCGGCCTACGGGCTTACCAGCCTGATCAGCAGCCTGGCGGATGGTGAAAACTGGCGCCAGGCGCTGGTCGAACCCGCCCTGGTATTGCTGGTGGTGGTGGGAGCTGCGCTTTGGCTGCGCTGACAAATCCTGAACCGCCGGCCCTGGTCGTGTCCCGGCGACACTGGCTAGCCATGCGCGATCACATCCACGCGCATTCACCCGAAGAAGCCTGCGGGTTAGTGGCCGGGACCCAGCTGCCCGATCAGCCGGGCTGGCGCTCGCAGGCCGTCCTACCGGTTGACAACCAGCTGCACAGCCCGGTCCGCTACCAGCTCGAGCCCCACGAGCAGCTGGCTGCCCTCGAAAAAATAGACAACCAGGGTTGGGAACTGGCCGCAATCTTTCACTCTCACCCTGGCGGGCCGGATCATCCTTCAGCGACCGATATCGCTGAATCCTACTATCCCGAGACCATCTATTTGATCTGGTATCCAAGGAAGGAAGGCTGGTGCTGCAAGGCTTTTCTGATTCGAGATCAGGATTATCAGGAGACTGAACTGATGATCCTGGAAACTTGATTGGCCTGGGCTGGTCATGGCTTCAACCCGGATCGGGTAGAAAAAGGGAATGACTTGGAAACAGGTCAGATTTTTATCTGACAAAGTTTCCCAAGGACCCGAAAAGTCGCAGCAACGTTTGCTCAATTCGTGTGTTATTGGATGTGACGGTACTTGGCAGCGCCACATTTAGGAGGCATGAAGCATTATGCAAATTGTTGTGGGAGTGGTTGTCCTGGGATTATCCTACCTGATAGGTTCGATCCCCTTTGGCCTGTTGGTCGTAAAACTAAAGACCGGTAAAGACATTCGTAAGGTTGAGAGTGGTAGAACCGGTGGAACCAACGCGATGCGTGCAGCCGGTTTCTTTGCCGGTTTACTGACGGCGATTCTTGACCTGTTGAAAAGCGCTGTCTGTGTTTGGATCGCCCGCGCCCTGCTGCCGGGAGCAGTCTGGCTGGAGGTGTTTGCGCCCCTGATGGCTATCTTGGGCCACAACTACTCCGTCTTTTTGATGAGCCGGGATGATAAAGGTCAGCTCAAATTGCGTGGCGGCGCCGGCGGCGCACCGACAGTCGGCGGGGCCTTCGGTTTATGGCCGCCAAGTTTGTTCATTATCGTCCCGATCGCGGTGGTCATTATATTTGGTGTTGGCTATGCTTCACTCGCCACGATGAGCGTGGCCCTGATCGCGGCGATCATCTTCGCCATCCGGGCGGCTGCCGGCAGTTCCCCCTGGTTGTATGTGTTGTATGGCGTAGCGGCTGAACTCTTATTAATGTGGGCCTTGCGCCCTAACATCCGGCGCCTGCTTAAAGGCAACGAGCGCGTCGTTGGCTGGCGCGCCCGTCGAATGAAACAAGATAAAACCAATTAACCCTCAATCTTCTTCTTCCGGATAGTCGTCGTCATAGTATTCATCGTCATCCGAGCCCAGCGGCATCTCGCCGAATAGCTGGCGGTAGAGGGCAACCAGGTTGCGCCGGTGAAGCTCGCCCGCCAGCCCGCCAATCAGGACCCGACTCTTGCCGCAATCCTCAACCGTGACTTCTTCAAGCACATCCAAGGGGTATTTGCGGCGATTGGCTTTCCGCACCGCTTTACGGATATTGGAAAGATAATTGATATTATCTTTCACGAAATTATCGATCTCCCCGCGCAGCACGATATCCCCATGTCCCTGAACGACATTTTCCAGACCCAGTTTGCTGATTTTCTTGATCGAAGTCACCAGGTCGTCGATGTTGCCATCTACAATATAGGGCAGCGGCATCGCGGCATCCCCGGCAAACAGCACCCGGTCCTCTTCCACCAACACGCCGATATTATCCTGGCTGTGGCCTGGCAAGGGGAACATCGTCAGGGTTTTCTTCCCTACCCGCAGATTGAGATCGCCCTCGCTGAAGGTGACCTGCGGCAAGATGATCTTGACATTCCGGAAGACCAGGTTCTGTTTGCGGGTCTCTTCCAGGGCCTGCCGGCCATTCTGATCGAGCAGCTCACGGCAGAGGCTATGCGATATGATCGTTGCGCCAGGGAAAAAGCAGTTACCCCAGGCATGGTCCGCGTGCGAGTGGGTGTCGATCACGTAGCGAACCGGCACGCTCAATTCCTGTTCGATAAAATCTCGGATCGCCAGCGTCTCTTCCGGCATGGCCAACGTGTCGATCACGACGGCCCAATTGGGCCCGATGACTGCCCCGGCGGTTACCTGGGCATAAATTTCGCTTTGAAAAGAATAAACATTATCCGCAATTCGTTCTCGTTGAATCATAGATGGTTCTCACATTAGTTTAAGGTGGCTGTACTCCCCGCAACGCTACCTGTTTCGATGGAAGCACTCGCTGGATTAAGATCAGATTGCATGTTGTTCGCTATGACTGCTTCCTAAAAAAATCTTTCTGATCGGGCTGCCGTCCTGACCGCGCCCCCGGTCTGCCAGTGTCAGTCTGCTGCCCCCAAATTCGGAAAACCCGGTTCTTTGGGAAACTCTGTGAGAGAGCCCCTGGTTTGGGGGTATGAACAAGCGCCAGAGCCCTCACACCGCCAAATCTGGGGTACCAACCCAAAAAATCTAAAACATTTAGTGCCCACCTTCGAACCCGATTTCCAGCGATTTCATTTAAGCAGTAAAATAGAATGTTTAATTTCTCATTTTAATTCACCCGAGGATAGCATAAACGACCCATAAAAGTCAAGAAGTTATTAATCATCTGATTAATAAAACTGCTGTATAATTCAGGCAAATCGAGAAATGACTCCGGGAGGAGTAAGTTCATGGCGCGCTGACCCAGAGAAGGTGTGGCCACAGGCTGAAAGCCCCCTCAGCAGCCCAGAGCTGAATGTCGCCCGGATTGAATGCTGAAGAAATGATCCAATGATCAAAACACGATCATTGGACTCAGAGTAGACCGGCACGGGTAAGCCCGTTACAGCGGACCTCTGATCGGCGGACAATTGGCCCGTCGGAGGGCAGAGAGCGCCGGCCTGTGGCCGGCGAAGCGAGGTGGTACCGCGGAAGGCAGGCCTTTCGTCCTCATTGGATGAAAGGTTTTTTATTTTTAACCGGGAGTAGAGGTATGAGCGCTTTAACCAAACGCTACCATCCAGACACAGTCGAGCCGGAGCGGGTGGCTTACTGGCAGCAAGCCGGCTGTTTTCATTTCGATCCAGAGTCAGAAAAACCGGTGTTCTCGATCGACACCCCGCCCCCCACCGTCTCCGGGCATCTGCACCTTGGGCATGTGTATTCCTACTCGCACGCCGACTTTATCGCCCGCTTCAGGCGCATGCAGGGCCGGAACGTTTTTTACCCGATGGGATTCGACGATAACGGCCTGCCCACCGAGCGGCTGGTCGAGGGGCGGCTGGGCCTGCGCGCCGGCCAAATCGGCCGGTCGGCCTTTATCCGGAAGTGCCTGGAGGTCAGCGAACAGGCCGAGGCGGATTACCGGGCTCTGTGGCAACGCCTGGGCCTGTCGATCGATTGGCGCTATACCTACCGGAGCAGCGACGATTATTCCCGCCGGACCTCTCAGACTTCCTTTATCGATTTGTACGAACGCGGCCGGATCTACCAGCAGGAAGCCCCCGCCATCTGGTGCCCGGAGTGCCGTACGGCGATCGCCCAGGCCGAGCAGGATGATTTGACCCGCCCAAGCGAGTACGTCATCCTGCCGTTCGAATGGGTCGGCGGCCAGCGCCCGGCGCTGCAGATTGCCACCACCCGCCCGGAACTGCTGGCAGCCTGTGTGGCGGTCTTCGTGCACCCGGACGATCAACGCTACCAGGGACTGGCGGGCGGACAGGTGCAGGTGCCCCTGTTCGGGCAGGCGGTGCCGGTCTTGCAAGATCCGGCTGCCGACCCCGAGAAAGGTACCGGGGCGGTGATGTGCTGCACCTTTGGAGACAGCACCGATGTTGCCTGGTGGTACACCCACCACCTGCCGATGATCGCCGCAATCGGGCAGGATGGTCGCCTGACCCAGGCTGCCGGGCCGTATACCGGGCTGGCGGTGACTGAGGCTCGCCAGCAAATCAAAGCGGACCTGCAAGCCCGGGGACTGCTGCTCGGACGGGAACCTACCGAACAAAGCGTGCGGGTGCACGAGCGCTGCGATACACCGGTCGAGACCATTTTCACCCGCCAGTGGTTTATTCGCGTCCTGGACGCCCGGGAAGCGCTGCTGGAGGCGGGCGAACAGATCGACTGGCATCCGGTCTCGATGCGGGCCCGCTACCGCGCCTGGGTCGAGAACCTGAGCTGGGACTGGTGTATCTCCCGCCAGCGCACCTTCGGGGTGCCTTTCCCGCTGTGGTACTGCCAGAACTGCGGCGAGGTCCAGCTCGCCAGCCGGGAGCAGCTGCCGGTGGACCCGCTCGAAACCCAACCGGCCGGTCCCTGCCGTTGCGGGAGTACGGACTTCCGCCCCGAGACCGACGTGATGGATACCTGGGCGACCTCCTCGCTGACGCCCCAAATCGTGGGGCGCTGGCTGCCCGAAGGCGGAGATGGATCGGACGGTCTCTACGAAAAAGTGTTCCCGTTCTCGCTGCGGCCCCAGGCGCATGAGATCATCCGCACCTGGGCTTTCTACACGATCGTCAAATCCAAATTCCATTTCGAGCGCCTGCCCTGGCAGGAGGTCCTGATCTCCGGCTGGGGGATTGCCGGGCAGGGCATGGGCAAGATCAGCAAGAGCAAAGGCGGCGGGCCGATGCCGCCGCTGGAGATGATCGAGCGCTATTCGGCCGACGCGGTGCGCTATTGGGCGGCCAGCACCGGGACCGGCAAAGACGCCATCATCAGCGAAGAGAAAATCCAGCTGGGAGCCCGGCTGGTAAACAAACTCTGGAACGTGGCCCGCTTCAGCGCCCGCTTTCTGGCAGATTACCAGCCCGGCGACCAGCCCACTGAACTGACCCCGGCAGACCGCTGGATCCTGGCCCGGGTCCAGCGCCTGATCCGCAGGGCCACCGGGCTGTTCGAGCATTACGATTACGCTGCCGCCAAAAACGAAATCGAAGCGTTCTTCTGGGGCGACCTGGCCGACAACTACCTGGAAATGTGCAAACAGCGCCTGTACGAGGGCCAGCAGGACGGCCGCAGCGCGGCGGCCAGCGGAGCCCGCTTCAGCCTGTACCACGCCCAGCTGACGGTCTTGAAACTGCTGGCGCCGCTGCTGCCTTTCGTCACCGATCAGATCTACACCAGCCTGTATCCAGCCGAGAACGCCAGCGGCACGATCCACACCGCCGCCTGGCCCATAGCCGATCCTGCGCTGGAAGACGAGCAGGCTGAAGCCTTTGGAGAACACCTGCTGGCGATCGCCAGCGCCGTCCGGCGCTACAAAAGCGAGCGGAATCTGGCCCTGGGGACCGCCCTAACGCGGTTACAATTGGCTGCGGCGAACCCGCACGACCCCGAGACGCCCTGGCTGGCAGACCAGCTGGCCCAGGCCCGGGGCGATCTGATGAGCATCACCCGCGCCGGGGAGATCGAAATCCGCTCTCATCTGGACCCCGGGCTGGAAACGATCCAGGTGAATGACAGCTTGACTATCACGATCGACGCCTGAGGCCGGAACGATCGCTCCAGGCCCCGCCCTGCCGGTGCGAACACTGATCCACTTGAGAGGCAATATGAAAACACACACCCTTCCGAAAACCTATGATTTCTCCACGACCGAAAAACGGATTTACGACTGGTGGAATGCCAACGATTATTTCAAACCCAGCAACGATCCCAACCAGCCCGGGTTCGATCCGGATCGCAAACCGTTCGTGATCTCCATCCCGCCTCCCAATGTGACCGGCGAGCTGCACCTGGGGCACGCCATGTTCGTCTCGATGGAAGACCTGATGATCCGCTATCACCGCATGAAAGGCATCCCGACCCTGTGGGTGCCGGGGACCGATCACGCCGGGATCGCCACCCAGCTGCAGGTGGAAAAATCGCTGGCCAAAGAAGGCCTGACCCGCGAGGCAATTGGGCCGGGAGGCCTTCCTGCGAGCGCACCTGGGCCTGGAAGAAAAAATACGGCGGGATCATCACCCAGCAGATCCGGCGGCTGGGGGCCTCCTGCGACTGGGACCGCGAGCGCTTCACCCTGGACGACGGCCTGTCGGTCGCCGTGCGGGAAGCCTTCGTGCGCCTGTACGAAAAGGGCCTGATCTACCGCGGCCCGCGCCTGATCAACTGGTCGCCCGGCTTGAAGACCGCGGTATCCGACCTGGAAGTGGAGTACGCGGAAGAACCCGGTAAACTTTACTACTTCAAATACATGCTGGCCGATGACCCACAGGGGGCATATATCCCGGTCGCCACCACCCGCCCGGAAACCATCCTGGGCGATACGGCCGTGGCCGTCCATCCCGAGGATCCGCGTTTCCAGCAATACGTCGGGCGGCAGGTGGTCGTGCCGATCCTGGGCCGCAAAATCCCGGTGATCGCCGACGAATACGTGGACCGCGAATTCGGCACCGGCGCGCTCAAGATCACCCCCGGCCACGACCCCAACGACTACGCCATCGGCGAGCGCCACGACCTGCCGCTGATCTCCGTCCTGGATACCGCCGCCCGGGTCAACGAAAACGGCGGCCCGTACGCCGGGCAGGACCGCTTCGAGGCCCGCCGCAACCTGTGGGCCGATATGGACAAAGCCGGGCTGGTGATCAAAGAAGAGCCCTACACGCTCAAAGTGCCCCGCTCCCAGCGCGGCGGCGAGATCATCGAACCGATGGTCTCCACCCAGTGGTTCGTCCAGATCCAACCCCTGGCGGACGCCGCCCTGGCAGCCGTCCAGGCCGGCCAGATCCGGATCGTGCCGGAGCGCTTCACCAAAGTGTATTACAACTGGCTCGAAAATATCGAGGATTGGTGCATCTCCCGCCAGCTGTGGTGGGGCCACCGCATCCCGGTCTGGTACTGCCAGGACTGCGGGGAAATGATCGTCGCCCGGGAGGACCCCGATCAATGCCCGGCCTGCGGCGGGACCCGGCTCGAACAGGACCCGGACGTGCTGGATACCTGGTTCTCCAGCGGGCTGTGGCCCTTCTCCACCCTGGGCTGGCCGGAAGAGACTCCCGATTACAAGTATTTTTACCCCACCTCCTACATGGAAACCGGCTACGACATCCTGTTTTTCTGGGTGGCGCGCATGATCATGTCCGGGCTGGAGTATACCGGACCAGGTGCCCTTCCACACGGTTTACCTGCACGGCCTGATCCGGGACGAGCACGGTAAGAAGATGAGCAAATCCTACGGCAACGTGATCGACCCCCTGGGGGTCATGGACGAACTCGGCACGGATGCGCTGCGCTTCACCCTGCTGGTGGGCTCGACCCCCGGCAACGACATGAACCTGAGCCTCAAGAAGGTGGAAGCCAACCGCAACTTCGCCAACAAACTGTGGAACGCCACCCGCTTCGTGCTGGGCATCCTGGACCAGGTCGCCGGGCAGGACGAAGTCATGCAAAGCGAGGCCGCCTCCATCGACTGGACTCTGGCGGATTCCTGGATCTGGGCCCGGCTGCAAACCCTGATCCGGGACGTCGAGCGCCTGTTCCAGAACTTCCAGTACGGTGAGGCCGGGCGCCAGATTTACGATTTCATGTGGGGCGATTTCGCCGATTGGTACCTGGAGATCGCCAAACTGCAGGTAGACGAGGGCGGGCCGCGCGCCAAGAAGACCGCCGGCACCCTGGTGCAGGTGCTGGATATGATCCTGCGCCTGCTGCATCCCTTCACACCGTTCGTGACCGAGGAGCTGTGGGGGCACTTAAAGGAAGCCGCCCGGGACGTTTCGCCCGAGTTCGGCCCCGCCGAGGGCTGGGAAGAGGCCTTGATCGTGGCCCGCTGGCCGGAGCCGCGCCCGGAAGCCGATTGGGAAGCCGGCAAAACCGCCGACTTCAGCCTGGTGCAGGAGATCGTGCGGGCGATCCGCAACCTGCGCTCCGAAAAGAACGTCCAGCCGGGCCGGCGCATCCCGGCTGTGCTGGCCGGCGGCGAGAACCTGCCGGTCCTGCAGGACCAGGCGGCCGCATTGGCCGCTCTGGCCCAGCTCGACCCGCAGCAGCTCAGCATGGTCGCCGGCCTGGATGAAAAGCCAGACGGCCACATTGCCCTGGTGGTCGGACCGGTGGAGGTCTATCTGCCGCTGGCCGGTCTGGTGGACCCGCAGGAGGAGCGCGCCCGCCTGCAGAAGGACCTGGCGGAGGCCAGCTCACAAATCGAGCGGCTGGAAAAACTGCTGGCCAGCCCCTTCGCCCAAAAAGCGCCCGAGGCCGTAGTCCAGAAAGAGCGCGACAAGCTGGCCGCCTACCAGGAAACTGCCGAGAAAATAAGCGCCCAATTGGAAGCTCTGAACGAATAAAGTCGCTCAGGCCGGTTTTTAAAAAGAATACCCAAATTTTGATGTGTGCGGCGGGCGGCCGCCCGCCGCACACATCAAAATTTGGGAGATTGTCAAGGTACTCAAAATAGAGGAGAATGATGGAAACCAAATTCCAGGAACTGAAAAGCCGTTTAAGCGAGATCACCGACCTGAGAGACGCCGGAGCGGTCTTAGAATGGGACCAGCTGACCTACCTGCCGTCCGGCGGCGTCGGCGCCCGCGGCCGGCAGATCGCCACCCTGGGCAAGATCGCCCAGGATCGCGCCACCGACCCGGAGCTTGGCCGCCTGCTGGACGAGCTGCAGCCCTACGAAGCCAGCCTGCCCTACGATTCCGATGAAGCCAGCCTGATCCGGGTCGCCCGCCGGGATTACGAGCAGCTGGTCAAGGTACCTTCATCCTTCATGGCCGAATTCCTGGCCCACTCGACTGCCTCGTACGAGGCCTGGGCCAATGCCCGCCCGGCCAACGACTTCAAAGCGGTCCAACCCTTCCTTGAAAAAACGCTGGACTACAGCCGGCAGCTGGCGAATTACTTCCCCGGCTACGAAAATATCGCCGATCCGCTGATCGATTTCTCCGACAGCGGGGTCAAGACCTCGGAATTGCGGGCCATTTTCAGCGACCTGCGCGAGCAGCTCGTCCCGCTGGTCCAGCAGATCACGGCCCAGGTCCGCACCGATGATAGCTGCCTGCGCCGCCATTTCCCCCAGGACAGGCAGCTGGCCTTCAGCGAAGCGATCGCCGCCGAGCTCGGCTACGATTTCAAACGCGGCCGCCTGGACCTGACCCACCACCCCTTCACGACCTCGTTTTCACCCGGAGACGTGCGCATCACCACCCGGGTGCGGGAGGATTTCCTGGGCGAAAGCCTGTTCAGCACCATCCACGAGGCCGGCCATGCCCTGTACGAGCAGGGCATCGATCCCGGCCTGGAGGGCACGCCCCTGGCCCAGGGGACTTCCTCCGGGGTGCACGAGAGCCAGTCCCGCTTATGGGAGAACGTGGTCGGCCGCAGCCTGGAGGCCTGGACGTATTTCTACCCCAGGCTGCAAGCTGTCTTCCCGGAGAGCCTGGGGGATGTGCCGCTGGAAACCTTCCACCGGGCGATCAACACGGTCGAGCGCTCGCTGATCCGCACCGACGCCGACGAGGTCACCTACAATCTGCACATCATGCTGCGCTTCGAACTCGAGCTGGACCTGCTGGAAGGCAATCTGGAGGTCAAAGATCTGCCGGATGCCTGGCGGGAACGCTTCGAGCGCGATCTCGGCATCCAGCCCCCGGATGATAAAGACGGCGTGCTGCAGGATGTGCACTGGTACGGCGGCCCGATCGGCGGCGCTTTCCAGGGCTACAGCCTGGGCAACATCCTGTGCGCCCAGTTCTACAACGCCGCCCTGGCGGCTCACCCGGAAATTCCCCACGAGCTCAGCCAGGGCCGCACCGCCACCCTGCTGGGCTGGCTGCAGGACAATATCTACCGGCACGGGCGCAAATTCACCGCCAACGAACTCGTCCAGCGGGTGACGGGCGGGCCGATTTCGATCGGGCCCTACATCCAGTACCTGCGGGACAAGTACGGCGTGCTGTACAATCTGGAATAAATGATCCGTCGTAACTACCCAGGCAAAGTCACATTAATAAGAAGGATACCCAAAATTTGATGTGTGTGGCGGGCACCCGCCACACACATCAAATTTGGGAGATTTCTTCGAATGTGACATTATCAAACTACTCAACCATTTCGCCCACATTTTTACATCGGGCTTAGTAGAAGCCATCCATCTTTATGAAAGCGAGGTAACCATGCAAATCGGAGTCGTCTATCCCCAAACTGAATTCGGCGATGATCCGGCCGCCATTAAGGATTACGCCCAGACGGTCGAAGGGCTGGGTTTTTCGCACGTCCTGGCTTACGACCACATCCTGGGCGCCAACCCGGACCGGCCGGGCGGCTGGAGCGGGCCCTATACCCACGAATCAGCCTTCATGGAGCCGCTGGTGCTGTTCACTTACATGGCGGCTGTCACCGAACGCCTGGGATTTGCCAGCGGGATCATCATCCTGCCCCAGCGCCAGACCGCGGTGGTGGCCAAGCAGGCCGCCTGCCTGGACGTGCTCTGCGGTGGCCGGCTGCGGCTGGGAGTCGGGCTGGGCTGGAACGAGGTCGAATATGTCGCCCTTAACCAGGACTTCCATACCCGCGGCAAACGGATCGAAGAGCAGGTTGAAGTGCTGCAGCGCCTGTGGACCGAACCGCTGGTCACCTTCAAGGGTCGCTGGCACACCATCCAGGACGCCGGCCTCAAGCCCATGCCTGTCCAGCGCCCGATCCCGATCTGGTTCGGCGGCCAGGCCGACCCGGTCTTGAAACGGGTTGCCCGGATGGGGGATGGCTGGATGCCCAACACCGGCGCGCCGGAAAGCGCCCGACCCTTGCTGGAGAAGCTGGATGGCTACCTGGCGGAAAACGGGCGCAGCCGGGCCGATATCGGGATCGAAGCCCGCCTGAAGTTCGTGCCTGGCCAACCCGAAGCCTGGCGTCAGCAGGCAAACGCCTGGCAGCAATCCGGCGCCACCCATCTCTCCATCAACACCATGGGAGCCGGTTTCCAGACTCCCCAGGAGCACCTGGCCGCCCTGGCTGAATTCGCCCACGAGCTGGGGCTGTAAACTCGCAGAGAAAAATGAATCGTGGGTCAGGCGATACCGTCTGGCCCACGATTTATTTTTCCGAATTCACTTATTGGTACAAATGCCAAAATATCGCTATAATGGTACTGGGCAGCTGCCCACAACCGGACCCCTTCGAACGAATGAATACCATCCAGGAGGCAGGCAATGCGTAACCGTGGGGCGCTCATCTTCGGCGGATTATTGATCCTGTTCGGCTTGCTGACTTTGTTGGATATGATCTTCCAGATCGATATCGGGGCTATTTTCTGGCCGCTGGTCCTGATCACGATCGGGCTGCTGATGCTCCTGCGGCCCCGGATGGCGCCGCCCGGCAGCGAAGTCTGGTTCCGGCTGTTTGGAGGTGTGCGCCGTTCGGGCATCTGGACGGTCCAGAACGAGGAAGTATGGATGTTCATCGGGGACGTGCATCTGGACCTGACCCAGGCGGAACTGCCGCCGGGCGAGACCCTGTTCCAGGCCAGCGGATTCATCGGCGACATCGACCTGCGTGTCCCGGCCAACACCGCCCTCAGCATACACGCCAACGGTTTCGTCACCACGGCAAAATGGTTCGGCCGCAAGCAGGATCATTTCCTGACCCCGGCCATTTACACCAGCCCCGATTACGACCAGGCTGAACGCAAAATCAAGCTCGTCACGAATTTCTTTATAACCGATCTGAAGGCGGTTCAATAACTTTCCCCGCCCAGGTCACATTAATAAGATGCCCAAAATTTGGGTATGTACCGGCAGCTGCCGCCACATACCCAAATTTTGGAAAATCCTTCGAACGTGAGGCCAACGATGCGGATCGCATTTTTTACCAACAGCTATTATCCGGTGATCAGCGGGGTTGTGCGCTCGGTGAGCAGCTTCCGGCAGGCATTGAGCGATATGGGACATGACGTTTTCGTTTTCGCACCCGGCAGCCCGGACACCCGCGACAAGGAGCCGTACATTTTCCGCTATCCCAGCCTGGACCTGGGCTTGCCCAACGATGTGCCAGCCACCATCCCGATCTGGTCGTTCGTCGACACGCTGCTGCCGCCCCTCAAGCTGGATGTCATCCACAGCCACCACCCGATCCTGCTGGGGACGGTAGCCGCCAACAAGGCCGAGGAGCTGGATGTGCCTTTGGTGTTCACCTTCCATTCGCAATACCGGGAATACAGCCGCTATGTGCCCCTGACCCAGGAGCTGGTGCAGGAATTCGTCAAAGAAGTGATCGACACCTGGCTGGTGGATTACATCGGCCGCTGCCAGCATATCGTGGTGCCCAGCGAGAGCATCCGCCTGCAGCTGGCCCGGGATTATGGCGTCACCAGCCGGGTGACCGTAATCCCGACTGGCCTGGACCTGCAAAAGTACGCCCAGGCCGACGGCGAGGCTGTGCGGCGGGCGCGCGGCTGGAACAACGACCGCGTCCTCATCTCGGCCGGCCGGCTGGCGCGCGAGAAGAATTGGGAGACCCTATTGAAAGCCATGCCGGCGGTCATCGAGCAGCACCCCCAGGCCCGTCTGGTCATTCTTGGGGAAGGCGAGGAGCGCGCCAGTCTGGAAACCCTGGCGACCAAGCTCGGCATCCGAGAGCGGGTCGAATTCACCGGCAGCGTTCCTTTCAATGAGGTCCCAGCCTATTTGAAAGCCGCCGACCTGTTCTGCTTCGCCTCCGTCACCGAAACCCAGGGTCTGGTGACCCTGGAAGCCCTGGCAGCCGGATTGCCGGTGGTGGCGGTGGACGCCAACGGCACCCGGGACGTGGTCGCGAACGAGCCGGGAAGGCTTGCTGACCGCCAATGACAGCCAGGCCATCACTCAGGCTCTGCTGCAGGTGCTGGGCGATCCCGATCTCTTTGCTCGCTTCGAGCAGGCAGCCGTCGAAAAGGCCCGGCAGTTCTCGATCCAGGAGCAGGCCCGCAAGCTTCTGGAAGTCTACCACCAGGCGGCCGAGGCTCGCCGCGAGAACCTGCACGTGGTGGCGGAGAGCCGGCAATCCCCTCCGGCGACCGGCGAACCGCCGACTCCCTCCTACCGGCCGGACCGGCTGGTATAAACTCATGCGGACCGCGGCCCGGGCCCTGCTATTCGATTGGGGCGGTACCTTGATGGTCGACTTTCCCCAGTATGCCGGCCCGATGGCGAGCTGGCCGGAAGTGGCCCCCCTGCCTTACGCCCGGGAAACCCTGCAGGCCCTGTACACCGATTGGATCATCTGCCTTGCGACCAACGCAGCCGATTCGGATGAGACCCAGATCTGGGCTGCCCTGGAGCGGGCCGGGCTCAGACCCTGGATCGACCATGTGTTTTGCTACCGGACCCTGGGCGTTAAGAAACCGGACCTGGCCTACTACCAGGCCGTGCTCGACCGGCTGGGGTTGGAACCCGATGCGGCGGTGATGGTCGGCGATGATTTCGCCAGCGATGTCGGCGGCGCCCTGCAGGCCGGTCTGCGGGCGGTGTGGTTTCAGCCCAGGGCTGATGAGACTCACCCCGGCCCGGGCTACACGACCATCCACGACCTGGCCGCCCTGCCAGAGGTCCTTACCGGCCAGTTTTAAAAGATTTCCGAAATTTAGGTGTGTGGCGGGTGGGCACCCGCCACACACCTAAATTTCGGATAAATAAGAGAATGGGCGTTTTGATCAAGGAGGCAATGACCCATGGAATGCACCGGAATCCACTTTTTGCTCACCTACGTGTGCACCTACGAGTGCGATCACTGCTTCGTGTGGGGCAGCCCCCGGCAGTCGGGCACCTTCCAGATCAACCAGATTCTGGACGTTCTGGAGCAGGCCGGGCGCCTGGGCAGCGTGACCTCGATCTATTTCGAAGGTGGGGAGCCCTTCCTTTACTATCCGGTCCTGCTGGCCGGGGTACGGGCGGCCGCGGCCCGCGGGTTCGAAGTCGGCCTGGTCAGCAACGCTTATTGGGCCACCAGCCCGGAAGACGCCCGGGCCTGGCTCGAGCCGTTCGCCGGTTTGCTGGTCGACCTTTCGGTCAGCAGCGACCTGTTCCATGCCGATGAATTGCTCAGCCAGCAGGCGCGCCACGCCCAGCAGGCGGCTGAGAGCCTGGGTATCCCCTGCGGGGTGATCCAGATCGACCAGCCGGACTGCGCCCAGGCCAGCGCCGGCGTCATCCCGGAAGGCGCTTCGTCGGTCATGTACCGCGGCCGGGCGGCGGCCGTCCTGGCCGGGCAGGCGCCTCACTTCCCCTGGGAGAGCTTCACGGCCTGCCCGCACGAAGACCTGGTTGAACCCGGGCGGCTGCACCTCGACCCGCTGGGCTATCTGCACGTCTGCCAGGGTATTACGATCGGGAACCTGTTCGAAACCCCGCTGGCGGATATCGTTGCCAGGTATGATCCACAGTCTCACCCGATCACCGGCCCGCTGTTGCGGGGCGGCCCGGCCGAGCTGGTTCGGACCTACCAGCTGGAACCTGAGTCGATTTACGCCGACGCCTGCCACCTGTGCTACGCCAGCCGCCTGGCCCTGCGGGAGCGCTTCCCGGCCGAACTGGCCCCGGACCAGGTGTACGGATTGGTGGGTTAAGGGATATACCCCCGATAGAGATACAGGCGAAACAGGTTTGCATGGGGGTGGCCACCCCCATGCAAACCTGTTTCGCCCAGCCTTCCAAAATACGAAACGAGGTATCCAGATGAAAATCCAAATTAACGGTTACGAGATGAACTATCGCGCCAGCGGCCAGGGTTGGCCGGTGCTGCTGATCCACGGCTACCCGCTCAACTCCAGGCTGTGGCAGCCCCAGCTGGACGGGCTGGCAGGCGCGGCCCGCTTGATCGCCCCCGATCTGCGCGGCCACGGCAACTCGCAGACTGTCCCGGGGCCTTACAGCATGGACCTGCTGGCCGACGACTGCGCCGCCCTGTTGGACGCCCTGCATATCCACGAACCGGTGGTGGTCGATGGGCTCTCGATGGGCGGCTATATCGCCATGGCCTTCGCCCGCCGCCATCCCGAACGTCTGGCCGGGTTGGTTTTAACCGCCACCCGGGCCGGAGCGGACAGCGAAGCCGGTAAAGCCGGGCGTGACCAGGCCGCCGCCCAGGCCCGCCAGCAGGGCGTGGGCGCCATCGTGGAAGCCATGCTGCCCAAGCTGCTGGCCCCGGACAATTTCCAGAACCGGCCCGATCTGGTGGCCGAGGCCCGGGCAATCATGAGTAACACCTCCCTGGAAGGGGTGCTGGGCGACCTGGCCGGGATGAAAGCCCGCCCGGATTCGACCGAATCCTTGAAGCAGGTCCGGGTGCCCACCCGCATCATCCTGGGCGCTGAAGACCAGATCATTCCTCAGGCTGAGGGCCGGGCGATGCTCTCTGCCCTGCCAGACGCCGGCATGGACGTCGTCCCGGGGGCCGGGCATCTGGTGAATCTGGAGCAGCCTGAGGCTTATAATGAACTTTTGAGGGATTTTGTGCTGTCCCTGGCTTAATGGCGCAAATCAAGGTGTGCGGCGGCATTCACCGCCACACACCTTGATTTGCGCAGTAGCTCCCCACCCCGGCCCGCCGGAGAAATCCCGAGAAAAAGGGTTCGTGGGTGTCGCGACACCCACGAACCCTTTTTCTCGGACGGCTTGCAAGATGGAAGATGCTGTATGAACAAAGATGAACTGCTGGATGCGCTGGAGGATGGGCGCGAACAACTGATCGAGGCCATCGACGACCTATCCGACGAGGCCCTGACCGAGCCGGGCGTCGTGGGAGACTGGTCAGTCAAGGACATCCTGGCCCACCTGAACGCCTGGGAAGCCGAGTTGATCAAGCTGCTCTGGCAGGCCCGCCAGGGTCAAAAGCCGACCGTCGCCCAGGTCGAAGACAGTGAGATCGATGCCCGCAACCAGGCTTATTACGAACAATCCCGCCAGCGGCCTCTCGAGCGGGTCCTGGCCGACTTCGAGGGCATCCGCCACCAGACCATCCGGCGGGTGGAGGCTTTCTCGAATAAAGAACTGACCGACCCGGCCCGCTTCGCCTGGCTCAAAGGCCGGGCGCTGTGGGAGCGGATCGCCGAAGATAGCTATGCGCATGACGCCGAGCACGCCACCGACATCCTCGCCTGGCGTAAAAAACAAGGTTATTAATTATCCAAAATTTGAGATGGTGAGCGTGTGGCCACACGCTCACCATCTCAAATTTTGGGAGTCTTGATAATATTTTTAAGGAAATAGAAAGCCCCGGCGAATTGCGCCGGGGTTTCGTATTTTATTCGAATGACTTAGTTCTTGGTCTTGATGTCCGCCACCTTGCCTTCAATCGCCTTCTGGCGAGAAGAGATCGGGATCCGGCGGGGCTTGGCCTCTTCGGTCTTCGGCAGGTGCAGGGTCAGCACGCCGTTTTCATAGCTCGCATCAATGTGCTCGCTGTCCACAGGGGTGGGCAGAGACACGCTGCGGGCAAAGGAGCCAAACCGGCGTTCACGCAAATGGTAACGGGTTTCTTCAACCTCGTCTTCCTGCTTGGTCTCGCCTTTAATCGTCAGCACCTTGTTGCTGTAGGTGATTTCGAGATCATCAGGGTTGATGCCAGGGACGGAGGCTTTGACCAGATACTCATCGCCGGTCTCGGACACATCCAAGGCTAATTCCCAGTTGATGGATCGCAAATCATCACCCGAACCAACAAACGCGTTGTCGAACAGGCGGTCCATGGCGCTCCGCAGGGTCATCATTTCTCTGAATGGGTCATATCGGGAAAGCATACTTACCTCCTTCTCTTGAAAAATATCGTTTCAACTTTTCACGAGTTTCAAGTCAGATCATCTTTGTCTGACTACAGTATTCATTATAGGAAATGTGTATATGAAAGGCGTAGGAGGAAAGTAAGAGGAATATAAAAAATAATGGTTTCTACTTCGACAAGTCACATTCGAAGAAATCTCCCAAATTTTGATATGTGTGGCGGGCAGCTGCCCGCCACACATATCAAAATTTGGGAATACCTTTATCAAACCGCGGTCAGGCGGGTGCCGCTTCCCCGGCCTTCCAGGGCAGCGGTCAGAGCGCCGGGCTCCTGGCCGGAGAAGATCAACACCTCCAGGCCGGGAACGTCCTGCGCCAGGGCCAGCCCCTGGCGGACCTTGCTGGCCATCCCGCCGGTCACGTCGGTAGCAGCCGAGCCCTGCAAGGCCTGCTCGAAGGCCGGCAGGTCCGAGGGCGTGAGGCGCGGCAGCAGGTGGGTGCAGTCTGGGTAGTCGCCCCAGACTCCCGGCTCGATCCCGGCCAGCAGCACCCGTCCCGGGCGGAGCCGGCGGGCCAGGTGATCGAACAGGTCCTCGGTGGACAGGATCGTGCCGCCGCGCTCCTGATCGAAGATCACGTCGCCGTACACCACCGGGACCAATCCCGCCTCCAGGGCGGCTTCCAGCGGGCCCAGATCCCAGCGGGCGACCCGGCCGTCCACTGCCAGGATCGATGCCGAGGGCTGGAACGCCATGGCCGGCAGGCCGGCTTCGTCCAGGGCCGCCATCACCAGCCGGTTGAGGGCGGCCGCCTGCCGCCATACTTCCAGGAAGCCCAGCCATTCGTCCGGCGTATGGACGCCCTGGCGGGTGCGGTACTGCCGGGCGGGCACGTGCCCGAACGAGCCCGAGCCGTGGCCCAGCAGCACACGGGCCCGGGGATGGTCCCGGCAATAAGCCGCCAGTTCGCCCGCCAAGCGGGCCAGCACTTGCGGCCGCGGGGTGGCCGGGGTATTCTTATCGGTGATCAGGGAGCCGCCCCACTTGACGAACTGCAGGTCTCCGGGTGGTTCAGTAGGCATCGGTTTGTATCGCTCCACGATATTTGTTCTGTGCGCTCTATTTTAACCTGAACCGCCGCCGGTAGGGCAATTTGGCGAAATCAGGGCTGGCGCTCTGGTTGTTCGAATGATACCCTTACCCACCCCCGGCCACTCAGTTTTGCGAATGAACAGGCTGTGAGGTGATGTGTATCCGTTGTGTGCCAGCGATTCTTCGATGCCTGTTTGCGGTTGGAGACAAGAGTCAGCCGACACATGGGATCATACATCCCGCCTACTTACAATTCGGCGATATTTACGCGGAAAGCGGCTTAATTAGTGTAGAATCGAATCACAGTTGGTTCGCAACTGCCCGACCTGACCGGCGCAACCTGCCAGTCCCAATCCCGGACTTCCGCTGCCGGCTATCTTGAGGAGAATCTGCGATGAAACCCAAGGGCCTCAAACCGATCACGTTTCTGCTGGTCGCCATGCTGCTGTTAAGCGCCTGCCTGCCAAGCAGCCAGCCCGATACCGCCCCGCTCAACGAAAGCACTGTATCGGCCCTGGCGGCGGCTACCCTGTCCGTGGTGCGCACCGAGGAGGCCCGCAATGCGACCGCCACCAACACCCCGGTGCCACCGACCGAAACACTCATCCCGACCGCCACGCCCACTGAAACCCTGGCGCCTTCCAGCACCCCGCGGCCGACCAACACGCCGATCCCATCCTTCACACCGCTGCCCAGCGCCACGCCTACCAATACGCCTGGTCCGGCCACAATCACAGCCCTGCCCTCGGGCGGCACTGGCGGGACCAGCGGGGGCGGAGGCGGGGTTGCCCCGACCAGCGCGCCCTGCAACTGGGCCCAGTTCGTCCTGGATGTGACCGTGCCGGACGGCACTAAATTCAGCCCGGGTGCTTACTTCACCAAGATCTGGCGGGTCAAGAATATCGGCTCCTGCACCTGGAATACCAAATATACGCTGGTCTATGACGACGGCGCCGAGCTGGACGGCTCGACCATCAAGATGCCGGAAAGCGTCTCGCCGGGCGAGACCGTCGACCTGGCGGTCAATATGCAGGCCCCCGATAAGACCGGCAAGTACACCGGCTACTGGATGCTCAAAAGCAACTCGAACGTCCGCTTCGGGATCGGCTCGTCCACCAAAAACCCCCTGACGGTCAAGATCGAGGTCAAGGACAGCGCCCAGAACATCGTCTACGACTTCGTCGCCAACTACTGCGCCGCCGACTGGCAGAACAAGACTACCGACCTGCCCTGCCCGGGCACGAAAGGCGACGAGGACGGCTTCGTGATCCGCCTGGACAACCCGGCCCTGGAAAACCGCAACGAGAACGAGCCGGCCCTGGAGACCTTCCCGGAAGACATTACCGACGGCCTGATCCAGGGCACCTACCCCGAGATCGAGATCAAGAGCGGCGACCGCTTCCTGGCGGACGTCGGCTGCCTGAAGGACAACAAGAAGTGCGACGTGCTGTTCCAGCTCAAGTACACCATCGATGATGGGGCCGAGGTCAATTTCGGCCGCTGGAACGAGAGTTACGACGGTTCGATCACCCGGATCGACATGGACCTGTCCGGCCTGGCGGGCAAGAAAGTCCGCTTTATCCTGATCGTCAAGGCCAACGGCAGCCCCTCCGGCGACGCCGCCTTCTGGCTGGTCCCCAAGATTATCCGCTAATCAATTTTCGCAAAAATAAAGGTCCGCAAAGCAGCTGCTTTGCGGACCTTTATTTTTGCCTTTTCTTTCCGATCCAGGTGGTAATCGTGCGGGTAGCCCCGGCCTCCCGCAACGCCCGGGCCACCTGCTCCCCCTGGCCCGGCGCGACCAGGGCGATCATATTGCCGCCCCGCCCGCCGCCCGACAGCTTGGCTCCCAGGGCACCCGCCCCCCGGGCGGCGTCGATCAGCCGCTCCAGCTCGGGCGACGAGACCCCCATGGCCTGCAGCAGGCGCTGGTTTTCATCCATCAGCGGCCCCAGGCGCTCGGGCCGGCCGGATTCGATCAACCGGCGGGCCTGCTCGGCCAGCTCGCCGGCTGAGTCGAACAAGCGCTCGTACGGCGCCGGGTCGGCCTGCCAGGCCTGGCGCAGGTCGCCGACCGCGATGGCGGTCGGGCTGCTGACGCCGGTATCGCCGATCACCACCTGAAAGCCGGCCGGGACCCGGAAGACCTCGATCGGCCGGCCGCGCACGAAATACACCGGCTGGCCGTAAGCGATGACGGTGTTGTCGATCCCGGACGGGGTGCCGTGGTAGAGCTTCTCCACTTCGTAAGCCAGGGCCGAGACCCGTTCGGTCTCCAGCGGCCGCCCCAGGAAAGCCGCAAAGGCCCGGATGACCGCCACCGAGACCGCCGCGCCCGATCCCAACCCGGCCGCCAGCGGGATGGTTGAACTGACCCGCACGGTACAGGCCGGGGCCCGCTCCAGGCCCAGCGCCTCCAGGGTCAGGTCCAGGGCCCGCCGCAAGGGCTGGTCGATGGGCAGATCGTCCAGGTTGGCTTCCAGGCCGATATCCGGAGCCTGCACCCGCACCCGCCCGGTGGGCGCCAGCGGATCGGCGGAGACCACCGCCCGGGCCCGCACCTGGCTGACCGGCGCGGCGATCGCCGGGCGGCCGTACACCACGGCGTGCTCGCCGAACAGGATGATTTTTCCGGGGGCAGTTGCAGTAAAAGCTGGCATATGTCTCAATAAGTTTGCGAAAAATGGGTGCGGCGGGGGCTCGAGCCCCCGCCGCACCCATTTTTCGCCAGATATTCTCACTGGATAGGAGCGCGGTGGCTTGGTTTATGTGAAACCGTAGAAAATCACAATCACAGTCAGGCCCCACAGCAAGATCGTAGCCTGCAGGGGCCGGTCGGACAGCACCACGTCTTCGGGCGTGCCGGTGCGTTCCGAGGTCTGGATCAGGTACAGGTAGCGGAAGACCCCGTACAGCACGAACGGGATCGTCAGCATCATGGTGTGATTTTCGGGCAGGTTAGGGGCCGAAAAGGTGTACAGGCTGTAAGCGATGATGGTGGTGGCCGAGACGATCGTGATGAACTGGTCCAGCAGCGGGATGGTGTAGCCATCCAGCACCCGGCGGGTGGAGCCGGCGTTCTCGGCCAGGGTGGCCAGCTCGGCCCGGCGCTTGCCGAAGCCGATATACAGCGCCCCCAGGGTCATCACGATGTACAGCCAGGGCGAGAAGCGCTCCACGTGGATCAGCACCACCCCGGCGCCCACCCGCAGGACGAAGCCGGCCGCGATCGAGAACACGTCCAGCAGCGGGATGTGCTTGATCCAGCGCGAATAAGCCAGGTTGATGACCAGGTAAGCCAGGGCGACCAGGAAAAAGGCCGGGGAGAGCAGGTACGAGACCGGCGCCAGGACGATCAAAATCCCGGTGGCGGCCATTTTGGCTGCGCCTGCCGACAGGGCCCCCGAGGCCAGCGGGCGGTTGCGCTTTTGGGGATGCTGGCGGTCGGCTTCCAGGTCGGCCAGGTCGTTGATGATGTAGACCACCCCGGACAGCAGGCAGAAAATGACGAAGCCCAGGATCGTGCGGCCCAATTCCACCGGGTAGAACAGCTTTTTATCGAACACCAGGGCGGCGAACAGCACGCCGTTCTTCATCCACTGGCGCGGGCGCATGGTTTTGATCAGGGGCATTAACATGGCGCAATGATAGCATAGCCCGGCTCCCTTGGGGAGGGCAGCTTGCGGGATTATCAGGGCATCCCCATCCCCAGGCGATATGACCTTCGGCGCCTCCGGCCGGGAGGAATGCCACTTGCCCTGCGGATCGCCAACCCGGTAAGATAGGTGTGGAAGATTGTAGGGGGAAACCCCATTCAAAAAGAATCCAAACTTTATTGCAAGGTAAAGTAGGTCGGGTTGAGCGGATCAATCCGGAACCATCGGCATGGCCAGGGCTAAGCGAAACCCAACAAACCAGAGCCCATTCCAAGGATTGCCTATCCACAACCAGCTTATGTTGGGTTTCGCTGACAGAGTCATTAACGCAAGACCTGATCTACTGACCTTTACACCTCCTGCAGCGCCCAACCCATGAACCCGCTTCTTGGCAAGTCGGGTTAGAATATCTTCATGTCAAAAGTTCGGATCGATATTCTCTTAGTCGAACGCGGGCTGGCCGAGAGCCGGGCGCTGGCCCAGCGGCTGGTGATGGCCGGGCAGGTGCGCGCCAACGGCCAACTGGTCCACAAGCCGGCCAGCAGCGTCCCGCCGGACGCCCGCCTGGAAGTGGACCAGGGCCCGCCCTACGTGTCGCGCGGCGGCGAGAAGCTGGCCGGCGCCCTGGCGCAGTTCCCGGTTGCGCTGGACGGGCTGGTGTGCGCCGACGTGGGAGCCTCCACCGGCGGGTTCAGCGACTGCCTGCTGCAGAACGGGGCCGCCCGGGTGTACGCCATCGACGTCGGGCACGGCATCCTGCATTGGAAGCTGCGCCAGGACCCGCGCGTGGTGGTGATGGAGCGCACCAACGCCCGCCACGTCGAAAGCCTGCCCGAGCCGGTCGCCCTGGTGACGGTCGACGCTTCCTTTATTTCGTTGAAGATCCTGCTGCCGGTGATCAAGGGCTGGTTCCCGGACGGCGGGGGCCAGGTCATCGCCCTGATCAAGCCCCAGTTCGAGGCCGGGCGGCGGGAGGTGTCCCGCGGCTCGGGCGTGATCCGCGACCCCGAGGTGCACCGCCAGGTGCTGGGCGAGATCCTGGCCTACGCCGGGGAGCAGGGCTACGGCCTGCTGGGGCTGGTCCGCTCGCCGCTGCAGGGGCCGAAGGGCAACGTGGAGTTCCTGGCCTGGCTGGGCTATCCCGGCCGCAATCCGGAGGATGTGGAGGCCAGGATTGAGGCGGTTTTGGAGGATAATCACGTGACTGACACTCAGATTGAGTGATTTTCCCCTTCACCCACCCCCGGCTTGCAGAGCGCCAAAACATGACTCTTTGCAAGCCCTTCAGCGGCACCCCCTCCCTCGTCCTAACAAAACCGGGACATGGAGGGGGTCCGCTAAACCAAGTGATTACGACCAAGAAGCCATTCTACACGATTCACACATCCATTCGTAGAAGGCGATTCTTCGATGCATTTCTCCTTGAGCGTGGTTTGTATCGTCGACACCTGGTAAGCTTTGCAGGTCCAGGATGCTTCCATTGCTCCCGTGTCGCAAGGATTTACCCATGCAAACCACATCGGCATCGAAGAAACGCCGGCAGGCTCGCGGCCGAATAAGCCCAGGTTCATTTCTGGCCCAATACCAGCGTGGCTTAGCGGCACCCCCGCCCTGGCGCCCGTTGCGATTGGGGCATAGGGCGGGGGTGCCGCTGACGGGCCGGCGATCTTGGCCGGTCGGGGGTGGGTAGGGGAAAGATCAATCTAAGTCTATGTCATGAGTAGCCAAACTGTGGCATGCCGTGCACTCTACGGCCAAGCAATCTTCATAACCAAAACCAACGCCATGGTTAAGGAGATTGCTTCGTCGCGAAGTGCACTCCTCGCAACGACACCTCGACGGAATGTCATTGCGAGACCGGCGTTCTTCGCCGATCGTGGCAATCTCGGCTGATCTTCGAGAACACCACACCCCATTCGCATTCAACCCTGAAATGCGGTATACTTCTGCCGAATATGAGTACCGAAACGATCCGAAATTTCTGTATCATCGCCCACATCGACCACGGCAAATCGACCCTGGCCGACCGCATGCTGCAGCTCACCGGCACCATCGCCGACCGGGACATGACCGAACAGGTCCTGGACAGCATGGACCTGGAGCGCGAAAAAGGCGTGACGATCAAGGCCTCGGCGGTGCGGATGATGTACCATGCCCAGGACGGCCGGGACTACGAGCTCAACCTGATCGACACGCCCGGGCACGTCGACTTCGGCTACGAAGTCAGCCGGGCCCTGGAGGCCTGCGAGGGCGCCCTGCTGGTGGTGGACGCCACCCAGGGCATCGAGGCCCAGACCCTGGCGAACCTGTATTTCGCGCTCGAATCGGACCTGGAAATCATCCCCGTCATCAACAAGATCGACCTGATCTCGGCCCACCCGGACGAGGTCGCCGAGGATATCAGCAACCTGATCGGCACGCCCCCGGAGGAGATCATCCGCATCTCGGCCAAAGAGGGCACCAACATCGACCAGGTGCTGGAAGCGGTGGTCCAGAAGATGCCGCCGCCGCGCGAGAACCTGAACGCCCCCCTGCGGGCCCTGATCTTCGACTCGCACTACGACTCCTACAAGGGCGTGGTGGCCTACGTGCGCATCATGGACGGCGCAGTCCGCCACAACGATACCCTGCTGCTGATGGCCTCCCGCTCGGAGGTCAAGCCGGTCGAGATTGGCATTTTCGCCCCCAACCTCAAACCGGCCGAGGCCCTGCAGACCGGCGAAGTCGGCTACATCGCCACCGGCCTGAAAACCGTGCGCGAATGCCGGGTCGGCGACACCATCACCCTGGCGGCCAGGCCGGCCAGCGAACCCTTGCCCGGCTACCGCAAGGTTAAGCCGATGGTTTACGCCGGGATTTACCCGGTCGAGGGCGAGGATTACGCCGACCTGAAGGACGCCCTGGAGAAGCTGCAGCTCAACGACGCCTCCCTGGTCTACGAGCCGGAGACCTCCCAGGCCCTCAATTTTGGCTTCCGCTGCGGCTTTTTGGGCATGTTCCACATGGAGATCATCCAGGAGCGGCTGGAGCGCGAGTACGACCTGGACATCATCGTGACGGCCCCCTCGGTGGAATACGAGGTGGTCATGCAGGACGGCAGCACCGTGCGGATCGACTCGCCGGCCGAGCTGCCGGACGAGGCCCTGATCGCAGAGATCCGCGAGCCCTGGATGAAGATCCAGATCTTCACCCCGACCGAGTTCTACGGCACGGTCATGGAGTTGACCACCAAGCGGCGCGGCACCTTCATCGACCAGGATTACCCGGCTCCCAACCGGGTGCAGCTCAATTTCGAGATCCCGCTGGCCGAGCTGATCGTCGACTTCTTTGACCAGCTCAAGTCCCGCACCCGCGGCTACGCCTCCCTGGATTACCAGTTCTCGGAGTACCGCCCGGACGAGCTGGTCAAGCTCGAGATCCTGGTCAACGAAGAGCCGGTCGACGCCCTGGCGACCATCGTCCATAAGAAAGACGCCTACCACAAAGGGCAGGCGATCATCTCGAAACTCAAAGATATCATCCCTCGCCAGCTTTTTGTGGTGCCGATCCAGGCCTACGCGGCCGGGCGAGTGATTTCGCGCGCCAATGTCAAGGCCATGCGCAAAGACGTGCTGGCGAAATGCTACGGCGGCGACATCTCCCGCAAGAAAAAACTGCTGGAAAAGCAGAAGCGCGGCAAGAAACGCATGAAGATGGTGGGGAACGTGGAGATCCCGCAAGAGGCCTTCCTGGCCGTCCTGCGGGTGGGGGAGGAATAACGATTTCAACCCCGGTTAACCAACCGCCGGAGCAGGCTGCCCGAGACTGGAAGAGTATGCTGCCCGGGCTGATCATCAGCCTGATCACTCTGGCGGCGGTTTTTTATTTCGCCGACCTGGATGCCATGCTGGCGGCCGTACGGCAGGCCAGCCTGGCCCTGATCCTGGCGAACGTCGGCGTCACGGTCCTGTGGCTGCTGGTGCGCGCTCACGTCTGGCGCGCTCTGCTGCAGAAGCAGGCCACCGTCCGCCAGACCTTCCTGACAGTCAATGAAGGTTACCTGCTCAACAACCTGCTGCCGTTCCGGTTGGGTGAAGTCGGGCGCGCCTACCTGCTCAGCACGAAAACCAGCCTGGGATTCTGGCAGGTGCTGCCGACCATCCTGATCGAGCGGGTGCTCGACCTGGCAATGGCTGCCGGGCTGCTGCTCAGCAGCCTGCCGCTCGTGGTCGGGGCCACCTGGGCCCGCCAGGCGGTGATCGCCGCGGTCGCGATCGTGGCCCTGGGGCTGGGCGGCCTGTTCGTGCTGGCCCGCCGCCAGGATCTCATTTTGCGGATCTTCGAGCGCCTGAGCCGCCGCTGGGCTTTCCTGCAGCGCATCGGCCAATCCACCCTGCCGGCTTTCCTGGCCGGGCTGGGCGTGTTCAACGACGGGCGGGTTTTCCTGCAGGCCGTGGGGCTGATGGCGCTCAACTGGCTGGTCGCCATCGGGCAGTACTATGTCCTGCTGTTGGCCTTCCTGCCCGAAGCCAGCCCCCTGTGGGCCATCTTCAGCCTGGGGGTGGCCGCCCTGGGGATCGCGGCGCCCTCCTCCCCGGGGGCTATCGGAGTACTGGAAATCTCGCTGGTGGGCGCTCTGTCCTTGTTCGGGGTGGACCCGTCCACTGCCCTGGCCTTCGCCCTGGTCACCCATTTGCTTAATTATGTCGTGACGGGTACAATTGGCGCTTATGCCCTGACGCTCGACGGCCAATCGCTCGGACAGCTTTACCGGCAGGTGCGCGGACTTTCGAGCACTCGCCAGGGCTAAAGCGAAATCAGCATGCGCATTCTTATCGCCCTGACATATTATCGCCCGCATTATTCCGGACTGACGCTCTACGCCGAGCGCGAGGCCCGCGCCCTGGCGGCCCGCGGCCACCAGGTGACCATCCTGACCTCCCGCTTCGACGACCGGCTGCCCGCCCGCGAGGTGCTGGACGGGATCGAGATCATCCGGCCCCGGGTGCGCCTGCGAGTCAGCAAGGGCGTGATCATGCCTTCCCTGCCGCTGGTCGCCTGGTCGCTGATCCGCCAGGCGGACGTGGTCCACCTGCACGTGCCCCAATTGGACGCAGCCCTGATCGCCCTGCTGGCCCGGTTGCGAGGCAAGCCGGTGGTGCTGACCTACCACTGCGACCTGCTCCTGCCGGGCGGGCTGGTCAACCGGATCGCCAATTTCGTCTCGGACCTGGCCAATCACGTCACCGCCAGGGCGGCCGACCTGATCGTGACCAACACCCGCGACTACGCCGAGCATTCCGACTTCCTGAAGCATTACCTGGATAAAATCAAGCCGGTCTACCCGCCGGTGGACCTGGCCCCGGTCGATGCGGCCGACCTGGCCGCCTTCCGGGCCAAATACCGGGTCGGGCCGGACGAGCAGATCATCGGCATGGCCGCCCGCCTGGCGACCGAAAAAGGGGCCGAGTACCTGGCCGCCGCCCTGCCGCGGGTGCTGGAGCAGCATCCCCGGGCGCGGGTGCTGTACGTGGGTCCCTACCAGAACGTTTTCGGCGAGCAGGAATACGCCGCCCGTCTGGCGCCCCAGATCGAGGCCCTGGGCGATCGCTGGACTTTCCTGGGGGTGATCTCCCCGACCGAGATGACCGCCTTTTTCCGAACCTGCGACGTGACCGTGCTGCCCAGCCTGAACAGCACCGAGTCGTACGGCCTGGTGCAGATCGAATCGATGACCTGCAATACGCCGGTGATCGCCTCCGACCTGCCGGGCGTGCGGGTGCCGGTGCGCGAGACCGGCATGGGCAAGATCGTGCCCAAAGCCAACGCCGAAGCCCTGGCCCAGGCCCTGATCGAGCTGCTGGACCGCCCGCAGGATTTCCGCGGCCACACCAACACGGTGGTGCGGCTCTCCAACCCGGAAGTGGTGGCCGGGATCTACGAAGAGATCTTCGAACAGCTCCAGGCCGGCCGCGCCGCCGTCCAATTGGCTCAACCGGTCGAGAAAAAAGGCGGCCGCTAATTGGTTTGATGCTGTGTTCGTTTTAGGCGACTCTATCGTCCAAGACGAACACAACATTTTCTTCCGTATTATCAAAACAGGCATCCTGAGTGGAGAGAGGCAGGCGTAATTTGCCTGCCGAACGTAATCGAAGGGTGCCGGGTTTCCAACAGAATAAAGTATGGCAAGCGAAACAGATACCCAAAAACGATTAGCCCAATTCACCAAAGGCCCGGACGAGCCCCGCTCGGACCGGGATTTCCTGTTCCTGCACCTGCGGGCCCTGCCCTATTTCCGCTCGATCACCCGCTCGATCGAGGCCGGCTTCTGGCAGGACTTCAAGTTGCCCCGCCCGGTGCTGGATATTGGCTGCGGGGACGGCCATTTCGCCAGCGTGACCTTCGAGGAGCCGCTCGACGTCGGGCTCGATCCCTGGGGCGGGCCGATCCACGAGGCCAAATCCTGGGGCGGCTACAAATCCCTGGTCCAGGCCGACGGCGGGCAGATGCCCCTGCCGGACGAGAGCTTCGCCTGTGCGGTCAGCAACTCGGTGCTGGAGCACATCCCGCACATCGATAAGGTGCTGGCCGAGACGGCCCGGGTGCTGAAACCCGGGGCGCCGTTCCTGTTCTGCGTGCCCAACCCGCGCCACAACGACGAGCTGTCCATCCCGGCCCTGATGCGCCGCCTGGGCCTCAGGGGGCTGGCCGACCGCTACGTACAGTGGTGGATCGAGATCACCCGCACCCACCACGCCGACATGCCCGAGGTCTGGACGGAACGGCTGGAAAAAGCCGGCTTCCGGCTGGAGCGCTGGTGGCATTACATGCCGCCCAGCACCTGGCACGCGGTCGAGTGGGGCCATTATTTCAGCTCGCCCACTCTGCTGCCACATAAGCTGACCGGGCGCTGGATCCTGGCCCCCACCCGCTGGAACCTGGCCCTGACCGAGCGTTTGGTGCGCCCGTTGATCGAGGTGAAGCCATCCGAGGATGGAATTTTTACGTTCTACGTGGCGACGAGAAAATGATTGAAGCCCCCCACCCTGGCCCGCCCCCCAGGGGGCGGGAATAAGTAAAAATTTGTGTGATTGGGGGCGTTTGCCCCCAATCACACAAATTTTTACAAGTTTTTGGCAGCGATCATGCATCACGAACGAGAAGTATGAGCGAAGAACCAACCGTTTTAGATTACGTCAAAGCTTTGCTGACGCCCTGGCGCGGCGCTCCGCCGGCGATCCCACCGGACCCCAGGCAGCCCGCCGCCAGTCCGCCGGTCGCGGCCGAATCGCAGCCAGAGGCGGATCTGCCGCCTGAGCCGTCTTATCGTGCGCCGGTTGAAGCTCCCGCTTCGGTTCCGGCCGTCCAGGAACGGCCGGCTGAAAAGCCCGTCCCGGCGCCCCCTGCCCCGCCTGCCCGCTGGCCCTGGCGCTCGCTGCTGGCCCTGGTGCTGGCCCTGGCTGCCCAGCTGTCCTTCGAGCCCAGCCCCGAGCGGGGCACCATGCCGGGCGTGGCCCTGTACCTGCTGGCGGGCGCCCTGGCCGTATGGGCCTTCTTTAAAGACGAGTGGCGGTTGGCCACCATCCCGCCCGAGAGCGACCGGCCCGACCCGGCCAGCGTGCGCAGCGTCCCTTTGATTGCCGGCATGCTGCTGGCCGCTCTGGCCTTCCTTTTATTTACCAATAACACATTCACCCTGCTGAACGTTACCCTGTGGGTACTCGCCATTATCCTGATCGCCTGGGCCTTCTGGCTGCCGGAATCCCGCCAATCCCTGGTCGCCCGCCTGCGGGGCCGCTTCCGGGATGGGGTGAATATCAGGATCACCCCCGGGCTGGTGCTGGTCTTCCTGGCCGCCGTGCTGATCCTGTTCTTCCGCTACTACCGCATCAACTCGGTCCCGCCAGAGATGGTCAGCGACCAGGCCGAGAAACTGCTGGACGTGTGGGACGTGCTGCACGGTAAGTACAGCATCTTCTTCCCGCGCAACACCGGGCGGGAGGCCTTCCAGATGTACCTGACGGCCTTCATCGCCCAGGCCTTTGGCACCGGCATCTCCTACCTGAGCCTGAAGCTCGGCACGATCACCGCCGGGGTGGTGACCCTGCCGTACATCTACCTGACCGGCAAAGAGATCGGCAGCAAGCGTATCGGTTTCCTGGCCCTGCTGTTCGCCGGGATCGCCTACTGGCCCAACACCATCTCCCGCATCGGGCTGCGCTTCCCGCTCTACCCGCTGTTCGCCGCCCCGACCCTGTATTACCTGCTGCGCGGCCTGCGGCGCTCGAACCGCAACGACTTTATCCTGTCCGGCCTCTTCCTGGGGATCGGCCTGCATGGCTATTCACCCTTCCGGATCATGCCGATCGTGGTCCTGGCCCTGGTGGCGATCTACCTGCTGCACCGGGCCTCGCTGGGCAAACGGGCTAAGACGGTTTATTTCCTGATGCTGCTGGTGATCATCTCGGTGATCGTATTCCTGCCGCTGGGGCGCTACGCCCTGGAAAACCCGACCATGTTCGGCTACCGGGCTTTCACCCGCCTGGGGACCGAGGAGCGTCCGCTGCCCGGCTCGCCGTTGGTGATCTTCTTCCAGAACCTGTGGCGGGCGATGACCATGTTCGCCTGGGACGACGGCAATATCTGGGTGATCTCGATCCCGGGCCGGCCGGTCCTGGGCGTGGTCTCCGGGGCCCTGTATCACCTGGGCTTCGTGCTGGTGCTGATGCGTTACCTGCGCAAGCGCAACTGGGTCGATCTGTCCCTGCTGCTGTCCGTTCCGCTGTTGATGCTGCCCTCGATCCTGTCGCTGGCCTTCCCGGACGAAAACCCGGCCATCAACCGGGCTTCAGCCGCCATCATCCCGGTCTTCCTGCTGATTGCGATCGCCCTGGACGGCCTGATCGAGGCCTTGCGCCGCGGGCTGGAGGGGCATGGCGGGCGGACATTGGCTTACGGGCTGGCGGGCTTCCTGTTCCTGTGGTCGGCCGCCCAGAACTACCAGCTGGAGTTCAATACCTTCTACAATCAGTACGCCCAGTCGGCCTGGAACACCTCTGAGATGGGGGCTGCCATCCGCGATTTCAACGCCACGATCGGCAGCGGCGAGAATGCCTACACGGTCGCGGTCGCCTACTGGGTGGATACCCGCCTGGTCGGGATGCAGGCCGGCTACCCCACCCGCGACACCGCCATCACCCTGGACCAGCTCGACAGCCTGCGGGACGAGACCGCCGCAATGCTGTTCCTGGTCAAAAACGACGACACGGAGGCCCTGCAGACCCTCAACCAGCTTTTCCCGCAGGGCTGGCTGCAGGAATACCAGTCCAAATACGAGGGAAAAAATTTCTGGATGTACTTCGTCCCGCCGCGCCCGTAGGTAGGATACAATTCGAGCTATGACCACTGAGACCCTCACGCCCGCGCCGAAAAAGCGCCGCCTGCACCCGCTCACCTTTGACCTGCTGATGTTCTACGTGCTGGTCCTGGCCGCTTTTTTGCGCCTGGTCGGGATCTATTGGGGCGATTTCCAGTACCTGCACCCAGACGAGCGCTTCATGGTCTGGGTCGGCTCGGACATCTCCCCGACCAAGCTGGTGCCGGTGGACAACCCGGTCGAGGGCCAGCCAACCGAGAAGAAAGTCTGGCTGGGCCTGGGCGATTATTTCGACACAGCCACCTCCACCCTGAACCCCAACAATGTCGGGCATGGCTTCTACGTCTACGGCACCCTGCCGGTATTCCTGGCCCGCTACCTGGTCGAGTTCATCTACGGCCATTCGGGCTTCAAAGAGATGACCCTGGTAGGCCGGCCGTTGTCTGCCCTGGCGGATATCCTGAGCGTGCTGTTCGTTTACCTGGCCGCGGCGCGCCTGTACAACAAGCGCGTCGGTCTGCTGGCGGGCGCTTTTGCGGCTGTGGCGGTCCTGCAGATCCAGCAGGCCCACTTTTTTACAGTCGACACCTTCCTGAACTTCTTCATCGTGCTGTCGTTCTACTTCGCCGTCCGGATCCTGACAGAGCGAAAGCCCTGGCCGGTTGAACCGGCCGAAGATCCCGACGAACTGGAGGGGCTCGCACCCCGTAAACGTAACTGGCTGGACGGCCTGCGGCGCCTGTTCGCCAGCCCCTTCTTCCGCCTGAGCATCGGCTTCGGGATCGCCTACGGCTGCGCCATGGCTTCCAAGCTGAACGCCTTGCCGGTGGCCGCCATCCTGCCGGCGGCCTTCGCCATCCGCTGGCTGGATACCCCCAACGAGGAGCGTTCCAGCCGTCTGAACCAGGCGCTTTTTTACCTGGTGCTGGCCGGTTTCGTCAGCATCCTGATCTTCCGCATCTTCCAGCCCTACGCCTTTAGCGGGCCGGGCTTTTTCGGGATCAAGCCTAACCCGGCCTGGGTCGAGCAGATCCGCACCCAGCGCTCGCAGAGCACGCCCGAATTCGATTACCCGCCCAACATGCAGTGGGCCCGGCGCTCGTTCTGGTTCTCCGGCAAGAATCTGGTGCTGTGGGGTCTGGGCCTACCGCTCGGTGTGCTGGCCTGGGCCGGCTTCCTGTGGGCCGGCTGGCGCATGCTGACCAACCGGGTTACGGGCGAATGGAAGCGCCACATCCTGCTATGGTTGTGGACCGGGCTGTATTTCGTCTGGCAGTCTTCGGCCCTGAACCCGACCATGCGCTACGAGCTGCCGATCTACCCGACCCTGGTGATCTTTGGCGCCTGGGCGGTGGTCCAGCTGTGGGACAACGGCGCGGCCGCCCTGAAACGAATACCCTGGCAGCGGGTGGCCGCGGTCCTGATCGGGGGCGGGGTGCTGCTGGCCAGCCTGGCCTGGGCGTATGCCTTCGTGCATATTTACGTTCGCCCGACCACCCGGGTGGCCGCCTCCCGCTGGATCTACCAGAATATCCCCGGCCCGATCAACCTGCCAATCGCCACCGAATCCGGGCTGTACAACCAGCCGCTATCTTACCCCTACAACCTGACCATCACGCCGGGCGTGCCGTATGAGGCCAGCTTCCGGCCTAACCGCAGCGGCAGCCTGAGCCAGGTGGTCATCCCCCACATCCAGGATGAGACCGCCAGCCACGCCCAGCGAACGCTGACCCTGACTTTGTCGGCCATGCCGGGCGGCGAAAGCCCGCTGGCCAGCGCGACCATTCAGGGCGATCTGACCGGCAGCGGCGACCCGCGCGGCCCGAGCTATACCTTCGACCTGAGCCAGCCGGTCCCATTGATCGAGCAGGATACCTACTACCTGAAGCTTTCTCTGGATGGCCAGGATGAGTCTCTGACCGTGGGCAGCGGGATCGATCTCCAAATCCAGGACGGCCAGGGCACGCCGGTCTCGCAAAGCCTGCCCCCGGTGCCGACCACCTTCCGCAGCGCGGCTTCCTTCCAGGAGAGCTTCACGGCCCAGACGGACGGCCTGCTGACGGGTATGCTTATCCCAGTCATCAGCGATGCAGGCGGCGGGGCACAGCCCAAAACCGTGCTGGTGTACCTGTACATCCCGTCCGAGGACAGCCAGCTCGGCCTGACCGCCGAGGGCCAGCCATCCACGATGGGGCCGCCCGGCGAGCCGACCCTGATAGGCCATTTCAGCGCCGGAGGCGCCCAGGCGCCTCAATCCAGCCTGCAGATGGACTTCGATCTGCCGGTCCCGATCGCCGCCGGGCAGGACTATACCCTCGAACTGAGGGTCCAGTCCGACCAGGGCATCATCTCGCTGGCCGGGGCCAGCATCGCCACCGAGGGCGACTGGGACGATGGCCTGCCGCTGCGCATGGATAATTACGACGGCTACGGCGGGATCTACCCGCCCGAGCTGAACCTGAACATGTACTGGGACGACAATCCCGAAAAGCTGGACCGCTTCGTGCGGATCCTCAACCAGTCGGATTACCTGACGATCAGCTCCAGCCGCCAGTGGGCCAGCCTGCCGCGCATGCCGGAACGCTTCCCGATGACGACCCTGTACTACCGGGACCTGCTGGGCTGCCCGGCCGAGCAGAGCATCGAATCCTGCTACAACGTGGCCCAGCCGGGCATGTTCCAGGGAAATTTGGGCTTCGATCTGGTCCAGGTCTTCCAATCCAATCCCTCGATCGGGTCATTCCAGATCAACGACCAGGCCTCCGAAGAGGCTTTCACGGTTTACGACCATCCCAAGGTGTTCATCTTCAAGAAGTCAGACGATTACAGCGCCGCTCGGGTGGAAGCCATCCTGGGCTCGGTGGATTTCTCGCAGGTCCTGCGGATCGCCCCGCTGAAATTCAGCACCTACCCGGCCGACCTGATGCTGCCCAGCGACCGCTGGGCCGAGCAGCAGGCTGGCGGGACCTGGTCGCAGTTATTCGACACCCAGGCCCTAATCAACGCTCACCCGGGGGTTGGGGCAGTTGTGTGGTACCTGAGCGTGTTCCTGCTGGGGCTGCTGGTGTACCCGCTGCTGCGCCGGGCTCTGCCGGGGCTGGCCGACCGCGGCTACCCGCTGGCCCGCACGGCCGGGATGCTGCTGCTGGCCTGGGCAGTGTGGGTGCTCGGCTCCTACCGGGTGCCGTTCAGCCGGCTGACGATCAGCGCGGTCCTGCTGCTGATGGCCATCGTTGGGCTGGTGCTGGCGTACCGCCAGCGGGACGAGCTGCGGCGCGAGTTCAAGGCCCGACGGCGTTTCTTCCTGCTGGTGGAGCTGCTAGCTCTGGGGCTGTTCCTGGCCTTCCTACTGGTGCGCCTGGGCAACCCCGACCTGTGGCATCCCTGGAAGGGCGGCGAGAAGCCGATGGATTTCTCCTACTTCAACGCCGTCCTGAAAAGCACCAGTTTCCCGCCCTACGACCCCTGGTTCAGCGGCGGGTATCTCAATTATTATTACTTCGGGTTCGTATTCGTGGGCGTGCTGGTCAAATGGCTCGGGATCGTGCCTTCGATCGCCTACAACCTGATCCTGCCGACCATCTTCAGCCTGATCGGGCTGGGGGCCTTCTCGCTGGCTTACAACCTCAGCGCCCGGGGCGCGGCCAGCCTCAATCCCGCCGAGCCGCCCGAGCCCGATGACCCGGCCGGCGAGCGCCGGGACAAGTCCGTTGGCACGGCTCTGATCGAACCGGAACAGCCCAGCCCGGACGAAGACGCGCCGGCGCCCTTCCGTCTGAAAGATTTCTGGGTCGGCCTGGCCGGCACGACCGGAATGATCCTGGTGGGCAACCTGGGCACTGTGCGTATGATCTTCCAGGGTTATCAGAAAATCGTGGCACCCGGCGGGGTGCTGGAAGGCGCCAATTTCTTCCAGCACTGGCTGTGGGCCATCCAGGGATTTTTGCGGGCCCTGGGCGGGGCATCGCTGCCCTACTCGCTGGGCGACTGGTACTGGATCCCCAGCCGGGCCATCCCGGCCCCCGGGGACGTCGAACCGATCACCGAATTCCCGCTGTTCACCATGCTGTACGCCGACCCGCACGCCCACATGTTCGCCATGCCGATCGCCCTGCTGGCGCTGGCCGTGCCGGTGGCGCTGGTGCTGGGGCGCGGCCGCTGGAAGAGCTGGGGGGCAGCCTTACTGGCCTTCCTGCTGGGCGGGCTGGCGATCGGCGCCCTGCGCCCAACCAACACCTGGGACTTCTATCCCTACCTGGCCCTGGGCGTGGTCGGGGTGGTGTATGCCATGCTGACCTATTTCCATCCGTCCGAGCGCAGCCTGGAGCGCCTGCCCTTCCTGAAGAGCATCCCGGCCTTCAGCCTGCGGGTCCTGGCGGCAGCCGGCGGGGCGGCCCTGCTGGCGGCCCTGGCCTTCCTGATGTACCAGCCCTTCGCCGACTGGTTTGGGCAGGGTTATTCCAGGATCGCCCTGTGGCACGGCACCCATACCCCGCTAAGCGCCTATTTCATCCACTGGGGCCTGTTCCTGTTCGTGATCGTCTCCTGGATGTTCTGGGAAACCCACGAATGGATGGCCAACACGCCGTTGTATAATCTGCGCCGCCTGGAACCGCTGCGCCCGTTGATCCTGGCCCTGCTGGTGATCCTGCTGGGGCTGATCCTGGGGCTGCTGGTGCTGGGCGCAGGCATCGCCTGGCTGGTGCTGCCGCTGGCGGCCTGGGCCGGGATATTATTGCTGCGGCCAAACCAGCCTGACTCGAAACGGGTGGTGCTGTTCCTGGTTGGCACCGGCCTGGTGCTGACCTTGATGGTGGAAGTGGTGGTGCTGGTCGGCGACATCGGCCGCATGAACACGGTTTTCAAATTCTACTTGCAGGTCTGGACTTTGCTGGCAGTCAGCGCCGCGGCTGCCTTCGGCTGGCTGTGGTCCGAGCTGCGCCGCTGGCTGCCCAACTGGCGGGTCGGCTGGCAGGTCGTGCTGGTCCTGCTGCTGGCCGGCGTCTCACTTTACCCACTGATGGGCGGGCTGGCTAAGATCAAAGACCGCATGGCGCCCGAAGCGCCTCACACCCTGGACGGCATGACCTACATGGATTACGCCACCTACACCGACACCTGGGGCCCGATGGACCTCAGCCAGGATTACGACGCCATCCGCTGGATGCAGGAGAACGTCCAGGGCTCACCGGTGATCGTGGAAGCCAACCTGCGCGACCTGTACCGCTGGGGCTCCCGCTTCAGCATCTACACCGGGCTGCCCGGGGTGGCCGGCTGGGAATGGCACGAGCAGCAGCAGCGGGCGGTGGTGCCCGGTAACCGGGTCAGCGCCCGCATCCAGGAGATCGACGATTTCTACCTGACCAGCGACCTGGAGCAGGCCCGCAACTTCTTGCAGAAATATGGAGTCAAGTATATTATTCTGGGACAGCAGGAGCGCGGTAAGTATCCGGGCCCTGGCCTGGAGAAGTTCCCGGCGGCTGAAGGGGTGCTGTGGCGGGAAGTGTATCGCCAGGCGGATACGGTCATTTACGAAGTTATCGATTCGCTCACCTCCAAATAGGATAATTCCGAAAAAGGTGTGCGTGGGGGCGTACGCCCCCACGCACACCTTTTTCGGCGAGATAAGATTGAAGGAGTACCTGCATTGTTCGACGTCCTCATCTGGTGGCTGATGATCCAACTGATCGGTTGGCTGGCCCTGCCGGTCGCCTTCCGGGTCTTTCGCTGGCTGCCCGACCGCGGCTACACGTTTGCCAAATCCGTGGGGCTGCTGCTGACCGGCTACTTCGTGTGGCTGGGAGCTTCGACCCGCCTGCTGCGCAACGACCTGGGCGGGGTCTACGGCGGGCTGCTGCTGTTGGGCGGCATTGCCCTGGCGCTCAGCCTGGCCCGGCGCCGTTCGGCCGGCAAGAGGGCGAATCGCTATCCGACTTCATTCGGGGGCACCTGGGCCTGATCTTTTCGGTCGAGACCCTGTTCACCCTGGCCCTGATCCTGTGGGTGGTCCTGCGGGCTTACGACCCGGACAAGGTCATGAACGCCGGCGGCGAGAAATTTATGGAGATGGCCTTCCTGAACGGCATCCTGAACAGCCCCAGCTTTCCGCCGCTGGATCCCTGGATGTCCGGCTTCGGCATTTCCTACTACTATTTCGGCTACGTGATGATGGCCACCCTGACCCGCCTTTCCGGCGCGGCTGCCGGCGTGGCCTTCAACCTGTACGACGCTTTGCTGTTCGCCCTGACGGTGACCGGCGTTTTCGGGGTGGTCTACAACCTGGTCGCCGGCAGCCGCCTGCGCCGTTCAGCCGAAAAATCGAGCCAGGCGATCGGCTACGGGTTGTTCGGCGCCCTGCTGGTGGTGCTGATGGGCAACCTGGAAGGCCTGTTCGAGTCGCTCTACACCAGCGGCCTGCTGCCGGAATCGTTCTGGCGCTGGCTCAACATCCCCGGCCTGCTGGGCAACCCAGTGACCGGCTCGTTCGTGCCCGGCAGCGGCCTGGGCTGGTGGTGGTGGCGCGGCTCGCGTGTCATCCAGGATTTCGACCTGGCCCGCAACCCGATCAGCGCCAGCCCGATCACCGAGTTTCCCTTCTTCAGCTTCCTGCTGGGCGACAACCACCCGCACGTCCTGGCGCTGCCTTTCGTGCTGCTGTGCATCGCCCTGGGGTTGAATTTGCTGCGCATGGTTTCGAAGCAGCTGTCGGCCGCCGAAGCCCACACCCTGGCCGCCGGCTGGTGGAACCCGATCCAGGGGGTATTCGGCGGGGACTGGCTGCTGTTCGGCTTTTACGCCCTCTGCCTGGGATCGCTCGGGTTCCTCAACACCTGGGATATGCCGATCTACATCGGCCTGGTCGTTCTGGCTTACGGGGCGGCGGTGTATTTGAAAGACCGGCCGCCTGGATTGGGACCTGGCCCTGGCCTGCCTGGTTTTGCTGATCGCCCTGGGGGCGGCCGCCATCGGGCTGTACCTGCTCTTCTATTTAAGTTTCAGCTCGCAGGCCGGCGGCATCCTGCCGTACGTTTTTCCACCGACCCGCCTGCCCCAGTACCTGATCATCTTCGGCCCGTTTATCTTCATCCTGGCCTGGTATCTGCCGGCTTTTCTGGCGGAAACCTCACGCCGCAGCGAGCTGAGCTTCTGGAAAAGCCTGCTGGCCAACTGGCTCAAAGTCCTCCTGGCCTGCCTGGTCCTGCTGGCTTTGATCTTCGGCCTGATCTTGCTGAGCGCAACCGGGCGGCAGCTGGCCCAGGGCAGCCTGGGCAACTCGGCCATCCTGGCCGCCCTGGGCGGGCTCAGCCTGTCCGAGGCCATCCGGACCATCCTGCTCGACCGCCTGTCCGATCCCTGGCTGTTCCTGCTGCTGACCCTGCTGATCGGGCTGGCGCTGGCCGGCCTGCTCCAATTCCGCCGGCCTGGCAAGGACGAATCCAGCCTGGAGAGCGAAGCGCCCGCCCCGCCGGCCAATTTGCAGCCGGATCTGCAGTCGGAATTGCAGGCAGATCCGCAGGCAGATCTACAGGCAGATCCGCAGGCAGATCTGCAAACGATCTTCAGCCTGCTGATGATCCTGGCCGGCCTGGCGCTGACCCTCAGCACGGAGTTCGTCTACCTGCGGGACAGCTTCGGGGTGCGGATGAACACGGTCTTCAAGTTCTACTACCAGGGCTGGATCCTGTTGGGGATTGCCAGCGCCTACGGCGTGTGGTGGCTGCTGAACGCCGGTCGGCCCCGGCTGGAACGGATCGCCAGATTGCTGTTCGCCGGCGGGACCGTGATCCTGATCGCCGGGGGGCTGGTCTACAGCGTAATGGCCTACGACAGCCGGGCAGCGAATTTCCAATCCACGCCCAACCTGGATGGGTTGGCCACCCTGCGCCGCAACCACCCGGACGATTTCGCCGCCATCGATTGGCTGCACAGCCGGTTTTCGATCGATCAATTCGCCTCACCCGGCGAAGTTCCGGTTATACTGGAGGCGCCAACCAAACCGTTCGCTTCCTACGTCTACGAAGGACGAATCAGCGCCTTCACCGGTTTGCCCACCGTTCTGGGTTGGTACGGCCACGAAGGCCAGTGGCGCGGCAATTACGTCGAACAGGGCCTGCGCGAGCCAGATATCGCCACGATCTACACCACCGGCGATGCCCAACTGGCGCTGGACCTGCTGCACAAGTGGAACGTGAGCTATGTGATCTTCAGCCCGCTCGAGCAGGCTTACATCCAGGAACAGTGCAGCAGCGGAACCCGGGCCTGCAACCTGACTCGGGCCACCCGCAAATTCGAAACCAGCCTGACGCCGGTCTTCCAGCAGGGCGAGATGACGATCTACCGCGTCCCGCCGCCTGGAGAATAAACGCCTTCAAAAAAGGATACCCAAATTGGGGGTGATTGGCGGGCGGCCATCCGCCCACCGCCCCCAATCTTGGGATGATTTTAGAGAGCCTGACCATGAACGAAATCCGTACTCAGTTCAAGCACGAGAACTTGCTCTTCATCCTGGCCATCGGCCTGGCGTTCTTTGTGCGCGTCTTCCGCCTGGGCGCGACCCCACTGAACGACCAGGAAGCCAACCTGGCCTTACAAGCCCTGCAGCTGGCCCGCGGTGGGCTGCCCGGCGGCGCGATTGGCTTTGGAGCTCACCCGGGCTACATTTCCATCACCGGGTTGTTTTTCTATTTACTGGGCGGCTCGAACGGGCTGGCCCGTCTGTGGCCGGCCCTGGCCGGCAGCCTGATGGTCCTGGCCCCCTGGTGCTTCAGCCGACCGTTCTCCGGGCGTCCGGCCTTGTTGCCCCCGGCCGCGGCCGTCCTGATGGCCTTCGGTTTGGCGATCGACCCTGGCCTGGTCAGCCTGTCCCGCCAGGCCGGCAGCCCAATCGCGGCGCTCAGCATGTTGGCGTTGGCCGCCGGGGCCTGGTACCTGGGCAGCGGCTGGCTGGCCGGCTTCCTGGCCGCCCTGGCGCTGCTGTCCGGGCCGGCGGTCCTGACCGGCCTGGCCGGCCTGCTGCTGACCTGGCTGGTCTTGCGGTTTGCCCTGCGCGCGCGGGATGAAGAAAAAGAGATCGAGGCCACGGTCCACCCACGCGAGTGGCGCACGGCTGTGCTGAGCGGGGTCCTGACGATTCTGGCGGTCGGCACCCTGTTCCTGCTCCATCCGGGCGGCCTGGGTTCCCTGGCGGCCAGCCTGCCAGCCTACCTGAGTGGCTGGCTTAAGTTCTCGGGCGTGCCAGCCCTGCGGTTGCTGGCCGCGCTGCTGATCTACCAGCCCCTGGGCCTCCTGTTTGCGATCGCAGCCGCCAGCCGGGTTTTCAACCTTGACGATCAGGAGCCCCTGCGCCAGCCGCTGCTGGTCTGGGCGCTGGCGGCCTTACTGCTCAGCCTGCTGACGCCCGGCCGGGTGGTCAGCGACCTGGTATGGGTGCTGTTCCCGGTATGGGGCCTGGCGGCCCTGGAGCTGGCCCGTTACCTGCCCGATCATCCCCGTCATCCGGTATCCCTGGCCCAGGCCGCCTTCCTGGTGGTGCTGTTGGGCCTGGCCTGGTTCAACCTGGCCTCCTTGAGCCGCACAGGCGCTCCAGGCGTGGCCGAGGTGATGGCCCGCTATGGCCTGATGCTGGGTATCCTGGCCCTGGGCGCCCTGACCACCATCCTGATCGGGCTGGGCTGGTCCTGGCCGGTCGCCCGCAATGGCCTGACCTGGGGCCTGGCCCTGGCCGGCGGGCTGTATCTGATCTCCAACATGTGGGGCGCCAGCCAGCTGCGCCTGAACCAGACCCAGGAATTATGGAACGATACCCCGGCCACCGGGCAGGCCGGTTTGATGCTGAAAACCCTCCAGGATCTGTCCCGCTGGAACGAAAAGGGCTTCCCGGCCCAGATCGACGTCGTGCTTACCGATCCATCCGCCTCCCTGCGCTGGGCTTTGCGCGATTATCAAAACTTGACCTTGCTGAACGAACCGGCTATCGGCGAACTGCCCTCCGTGATCATCACCCCCCGGGAACAGCAGGCGCCGGCCCTGACCGCCTCCTACCGCGGTCAGGATTTTGACTGGTGGCTGCGGGCCGGTTGGACCGGCGTGCTGCCGCCGGATGCCAGCCGCTGGTTGGCCTTTCGGGAAGCCCCGGTACTGCCCGATCAGGTGATCCTGTGGGCCCGGGCCGACCTGTTCCCAGGCAGCAGCCTGACCAGCCAGGAACTGCCGCAGCCACAACCTTAATCAGGTTCTTTGGGCACTGGGAAAGTCCCAGATTTTGGGGTGTGAGCGTGCGGGGATACGCTCACACCCTTAAATCTGGGGTATAACCTATGAAAACCGAAGGGCACTTAATCAATCCCCTTTTGGAAGTGCGCATGACTGTTGCCAATATCATTGCCATCGACGGACCGGCCGCGTCTGGGAAAACCACCCTGGGCAGAGCCCTGGCAGACGAGCTCGCTTACCTGTTTTTCGACACCGGGATCATGTACCGGGTGATCACCTGCGCCGCGCTGGCGCGGGATATCGATATCCGCGACGAAGCCGCGATCACGCGCCTGGCGGAAAATGCCGACATCGATGTCCGCCCTGCCTCCCAGGCGGACGGGCGCAGCTCTGACGTGCTGGTCGACGGCCTGGACGTCACCTGGGAGATCCGCAGCCCGGAAGTGGAAGCCAATGTCTCGGTGGTTTCAGCCTATCCGGGGGTGCGCAAAGCCCTGAGCGCCCAACAGCGCCGGATCGGGATGCGCGGCCGGATCGTGATGGTAGGCCGGGACATTGGGACCGTGGTACTCCCCGAAGCCGGGTTGAAAATCTACCTGGATGCTTCAGCCGAGGAGCGCGCCCGGCGGCGCTATCTGGAACTGCTCGAGCGCGGCGAGGACGCCGATTACCAGCAGATCCTGGCCGGCGTTCGCCAGCGCGACCGGATCGACTCAACCCGCGCAGTGGCGCCCCTGCGCCCCGCCCAGGACGCCATCATTCTGAACTCGGATCAACTGGATGCCGGCCAGGTCCTGGAACGGGCCCTCCAACTCGTCCGGCAAACGCATGAGGCCGGCCACACGCCAGAAGATCGCTAAGCGGACCGGCTGATCGAGGCTACCGATGAAGGACCAGGCGACCGAATATCAAATCCCCCTGCGAATTCGCCTGTTTCGCAGCCTCATGCGGCCCGTTTTTAGGGCCCTGTTCCGGCTGCTCAGCCGGGTGACCATTCAGGGGCGTGAACATATCCCCGCCCAGGGCGCCTATTTGATCGCCATCAACCACATCTCCCTGTTCGAGCCGCCCTTGATTCTGGCCTTCTGGCCCATCGCCCCGGAGGCTGTCGGCGCGGTCGATATTTGGGACCGGCGGGGCCAATCGACCCTGGCGCGTCTGTATGGGGGTATCCCGGTCCACCGCGGCCAGTACGACCGCCAGCTGCTGAAACGTATGCTGGCAGCTTTGAACGCCGGCAGGCCACTGCTGATCGCCCCGGAAGGCGGGCGTTCCCACAGCCTGGGCATGCAGCGGGCGCTGCCCGGAGTGGCATACGTGATGGATAAAGCCCGGGTCCCGGTCGTGCCGGTCGGCATCATCGGAACCAGCGATGAATTTCTCGCCCTGGCCTTGCACGGAAAACGCCCGCAGATCGAAATCCGGATTGGCCCGCCAATCGACCTGCCGCCGATCAGCGGCACAGGCGAAGATCGCCGGGCGGCCCGGCAGGAAAACGTCGACCGGATCATGCGGCACATCGCCGCCCTGCTGCCCGCGGCCTATCATGGAGTCTATGCGAAAGATGAGTGAGATTCCTCCCAAACCGCACAGTTCGGAATATCGGCCGGAGATCACCAGGCTGCCCGCCCTGCCCCTCTGGCGCCGGCTGGGGCGCACCCTGCTGCGCTGGGTGGCCTGGCTGCTGTTGAAGACTCTCACGCGCCCCAGCGTGCGCGGCCTGGAAAATTTTCCCCGCCAGGGGCCGGCGCTGATCACCGTCAATCACCTGGGCGATCTCGATGCCCTGGCCTGCCTGGCTTTTTTCCCACGCCGGGTGGATTATCTGAGCAAAGCCGAATTATACGATTTCCCGGTGTTGGGTTGGGTCCAGCGATTTTACGGCACCATCTGGGTCCATCGCGGCCAGCCCGATCGCCGGGCGCTGCGGGCCGCCCTGAACGGGCTGTCTGAAGGCCGGTTTGTCTCGATCGCCCCGGAGGGCCGGGAAAGTGTCAGCGGCTGCCTGGAACCCGGCACCGGCGGCGCTGCCTTTCTAGCGCTGCGAGCCCAGGTGCCGATCCTGCCGGTGACGTTCACAGGCACTCAGAATGAGCACGTTTTCGGCCAGTTGAAACGCCTGCGCCGCCCCAAGATCAGCATGACGATCGGGCAACCCTACTGGCTGGAATCCGAGCAGGCGCATAAAGCAGCCATTCAAAAAGGGACCGACCAGATCATGCTGCACCTGGCCGCACAGCTGCCCCCGGAATACCAGGGAGTCTACCGGCTTGATTATGAATGACAAAAAAGGGTTGCGTGGGGGTGCACCCCCACGCAACCCTTTTTTGTCTTATCTGCGCAACCAACCCGGCTGGAACGGGTTTTCAAGGATAGAGGGATCGAGATCCGACCCCAGGATGATGCGAACACTCGAGGAATGGTTTGGAGGTTATTGGTGGCTGTAAACAGTGTGAAGGATAAACCCATGGCATCCGGCGGCTATCATCACGCCGACTGGCAGGCCCGGCGAAACTTCTTGCGCTTTTTGATCCGGACGATCGGCTTTACCCTGCTGGCAAAGCTCGACCGGGTGGAAGGCCTGGAGAACGTTCCCGCCAGCGGACCCTGCCTGCTGATGATCAATCATATCGCCTTTATCGACCCAATTGTGGTTCTACACGTATTACCGCGCAACATCATCCCGTTAGCCAAAGCCGAAGTTTATAATTACCCCTTGATCGGGATTTTCCCCAAATTATGGGGCGTGATCCCGGTCCACCGGGAAGAATTCGACCGCAAAGCCGTGCAGCAGGTGCTGGAAGTCCTGCGGGCGGGCGAGATTGTGCTGGTAGCCCCCGAAGGCACCCGCGGTCCGGCCCTGAAGGAAGGCAAAGAAGGAATCGCTTACCTGGCGAGCCGGGGTCAGGTCCCGGTGGTCCCTACCGCGATCGACGGCACGATCGGATTCCCTGCAGTGCGAGGCAGCGCAGCCTGGCGCGGTCCAGGGGCCAAGGTGCGCTTCGGCAAGCCGTTTCTCTTCAAGCCGGAATACCGGCATGCCGGCCGGGAACAACTGCGCCGGATGACCGACGAAGCCATGTACATCCTGGCCGGCCTGCTCCCACCTCACCGGCGTGGCCTGTATGCCGACCTCGGCAGCGCCACCCGGGACACGCTCGAATGGCTGGATTAGGCCTTCATCCAGTCGCTAGAGAGATTCCGAAAGGCCCTCTGAACCGCTGCAGCTGGAGTTGAAAACCTCCTGCGAACGTAGCGCTGCATACCCATATCCCCGTAAAATTTAAGTAAAATCGCCTTATAAAGGCCTGTTTTCAGGCCGAATAGCACTTAAGGTTGATTTATCCCGATATCATCCGATGCTATAATCGATTCTGGATGATTGAAAATGGGCCATATTTTCAATCCCGCATCTGATCGTACCGGGATGTTTTTCGGTAGTCCTTAAATACTTAAATTGATTGTCTCTACTTTGACAATGCCACAATAAAAAAAGGATACGAGATTTCTTCGAATGTGACATTATCAAGATCGTTGCAATTTGTTTTTATCGCGGCGTTCGAACGCACAATATACATCTTATTATTTTTGAGCTATTGATCGAAAAATAAACTATCCTGGCTGATAAAACAGGCTGGGCGCTTCAGCCAGGCCAATGAGCGTGAATCTTCTAAAACTGGCATCCGTTTGGGCAAACAAATAAAAAAGAGCCGGGATCATGAAAATTATTTTCTCCCTCCTATCAACGCCCCCATTTATTGAATTCCCACAAGGTCTGGCCGGCTGGGCGGGCTGGTTCATCGCCCTGGCGCTCATTTTCTTCCTTTCATGGTATTTGCGCAACTATACCCGCAAATGGGGCAATCAACAGACCGGGTTGTTGATTATCTTCCTGGTCCTGGCGCCGCTGACCAATTTGTTAATCGGGGTCCGCTTACCGCCCACCAGCCAGGCCCTGCCGCCGCCCCTGATCCCGCAGGAGCCGGTCGGTGTAGCGATCATGATCTTGGCAGCTTTGCCATGGATGCTGGCCGGTGGCATGCTGGGGCCGACCCCGGCTGCTCTGGTTGGGTTTGCAGCCGGCGTGACCCGGGCCTTGTGGGAAACCCATAACCCGTTTACGCCGGTTGAGATCATCCTGCTGGCCTTACTGTTCGGCGCAGCCATGCACCAACGCTACCGGACCCGCTTATTCCGCCTCATCCAAAATCCAATTGCGATGGCCGCAGTATTGACCATCTTTTATCCTTTGCTGTCGCTGGCGACCGCCCCGCTGACCGCGCGCGGTTTGCTGGCCAGCCGCATGGATTATGCGATCAACCACCTGGGAACCAGCACACTTGGAATGGGGATCGAACTGCTGATCGCCAGCATCTTCGCACAGGTGCTGGCGATTGCCATTCCAACCCGGTGGGGCGGGCGCGGCTCCCTGGTCCCGGCGCCTTCCGAGAAGAGCCTGCAGATTCGCTTCCTCTCCAATATCGCGCCCCTGGCCGGTTTGCTGATCATCAGCCTGATGGTAGGCAATTGGGTGGTCGCGGGCAACGCCGCCCGCGGACTTTTACAGGACCAAATGGAGAACGCCGCCCGGATTGCCGCCGAGGGCGTGCCGTATTTCCTGGAAAGCGGCCAGAGCCTGATTAAAGACCTGGCCTCCGATCCCAAGCTTTACACAACCCAAGGCCAGGAGCTCGCCCAGGTTGTGGAGTATAAACTGCGCAGCGTGCCCTATTTCCGGCAGCTCTACCTGCTCGATTCGCAGGGCAACCTGCTGGTCGGTTACCCCGACAACGATTATCTCAGCGCCCAGACACCCCAGGAAGAACAGGCCGGGGTCCAGCTGGCGCTCAACGGGATCGACGTGCAATCCTACACAGCCCCGCCCATCTCGGGCGAGAATGCCGCCCAGGTATCCTTTATCGCTTCCGTTCAGGATCAAAGCGGCACCATCCAGGGCGTTCTGATTGGCCGGACCGATCTGGCCACCAACCCCGCCACTGCGCCGATCTTGAACAGCCTGACCGAACTGGTTGGTGAAGATGGCGAAGGCCTGCTGCTGGATGATTACGGCCGCATCCTGTACCATTCCGACGCTTCCAGGGTGATGACCAATTACACCGGGTTGATCGCCGACCAGGCTGTATTCTACGATGCCACCGCTCCCGATGGCACCCGCAACCTGGTCTATTACCAGCCGGCGGAAGGCCGGCCATGGGGCATCGTTCTGACCATTCCGGCCCGCCGGGCCCAGGAACTTGCCATCCAGATTGCGGCGCCCTTGCTGTGGATGATCATCATCCTGTCCCTGATCAGCGTATTGATCCTGCGCTTTGGGCTGCTGACGGTTACCGGCTCGCTGCACAATCTGTCGGTGGAAGCCCGGCGCATCTCCGATGGGCAGCTGGATCATCCCCTCCAGGTCATTGGGGAGGATGAAATCGGCCAGCTCCGGCGGGCGTTTGAAACCATGCGCGCCAGCCTGAAAGCCCGCCTGGATGAATTGAATTCGCTGCTGACGGTCAGCCAGGGGGTCGCCTCCAGCCTGGAGATGAGCGAGGCCGTCCAACCGGTGCTCGATTCAGCCCTGTCTACTGGGGCCTGTTCGGCCCGGGTCGTCCTGGCGCCGGCCATGCTGCCCGAGGTCGATGGCGCAGCTTCACCACCGCTGTCCTACAGCGCCGGACCGGCCAAGAACCGTTACCACTACCTGGACGACCAGGTCCTGGCGCTCACCGAGCAGCAAGAACGGGTGATCATGCCGAATATCAGCCGGCCGCGCCTGATCCGCTTCTCCCAGGAGAATATTCGCCCTGACTCGCTGCTGGCGATCGCCCTGCGCCATGAAAATCTCTACTACGGCACATTGTGGCTGGCCTATGACCATCCCCACCTGTTCCCGCCGGATGAGGTCCGCTTTGTGGCCACTCTCGCCAGCCAGGCCGCCCTGGCAGCCGCCAATACCCGCCTGTTCCTGAATGCAGAACTTGGCCGCCAGCGGCTGGCAGCTATCCTGGCGTCCACCCCGGATGCAGTCCTGGTGACCGACCAGGACAACCGCCTGCTACTGGCCAACCCGGCTGCCTGGCAGGTGCTTGGCCTGGGCACAGAAACCGGCGAAGGCCAGCCGATCGAGGCCGTAGTTTCACAACCAGAATTGCTCGAACTGCTGCACTCCGACAGCATTGAAAAACAGTCCGCCGAAGTCAAGCTGCCGACCGGGGAAATTTACCTGGCGACGGCCTCGTCTGTCATGGCCGAAGGCCAGATTGTCGGCCGGGTCTGCACCCTGCGGGACATCACCTACTTTAAAGAACTGGATACCCTCAAATCCGATTTCGTCTCAACGGTCAGCCACGACCTGCGCTCGCCTCTGACCCTGATGCGCGGCTATGCCACCATGCTGGAGATGGTTGGCGAATTGAACGAACAGCAGTTGGGTTATATCCGCAAGATCGTTGGCGGCGTCGAAAATATGTCCCGCCTGGTGAACAACCTGCTCGATCTGGGCCGGATTGAAGCCGGGATCGACTTGCAGCTGGAGCTGGTGCCGGTTCACGACGTGGTTGAGCGGGTGGTCAGCAACATGCAGCTGGAAGCTTCCCAGAAAAACATCCGCCTGTCGAGCGAGATCTCCGAACAGACCATCCCACTGATCGAGGCCGATCCCGCCCTGCTCCAGCAAGCCCTGCAGAACCTGGTGGAAAACGCCATTAAATATACCAAGCCGGCCGGCAAGATCCATGTCCAGGTGCAAACCCGCCAGGACCGGATCTTATTCGAGGTGCGCGATACCGGGATCGGGATCTCACCAATGGACCAGCCCCGCCTGTTCGAAAAGTTCTACCGCAGCGCGCAGCAAAATTCAAAAGAACAGCGCGGCACCGGGCTTGGACTGGCGATCGTCAAATCCATCATCGAACGCCACGGCGGGCAGGTGTGGGTTGAAAGCCAGTTGGGGAAAGGCAGCACTTTCTTCATGTCGGTGCCGATCCGCCAACCGAAAAAAGAACTCTAACCAAAGTGTGTTGACCATCATGCCGTATTCGGAGAATTGACCAAATTTTTGGCGTGTGGCGGGTACCCGCCACACGCCAAAAATTTGGGTATCGCTTTCGCTTCACAATCCCTAAGAGTTTCATTAGAACCTGAACGGAGAGTAAAAAATCGCTTGACGGAACATGTGAGTACTGGGTATAATGTAACCACTAACCGATTAGAATGGGAGTAATAGGAAGAAAGCGCTTGAGAAGATAACTCATGCGCTTGTCTTTGTTTGTATAGCGAACAGTACATTTGTTCTATTTTTATTTTAACGTCCCCCAATATCTTGATCGAATACCCTTACCCACTCGTGCAATCGAGTTTGGCCATTTCTACCCTGGGGATGTTTCCATGCCCGCCGCTCCCGGAAGAGGAGTGGTTGCGACACAGGAAGGCCAGACTCGCGAGATTGGTTAAGCTGTCTTGATAACAAAAACGCTTGGATGCTGTGCTTCAAAACGTTCAATCCGATCCAACCACGAACGGTGTTTCAGGTGTAGCCGAGAACGGAACAAAGCATGCAACCCGCATCCAGGTGATCTTGTAAACCGGCTACTGAATTCAGGGTCAGGAGGCATTTAGTGGAAACCAAAGGTTTAACTCTTCTTCGGATCAGCCTGGCGTCGCCAGAGACTATTCGCAGCTGGTCGTATGGTGAGGTATTAAAGCCAGAAACGATCAACTACCGGCGGCTGCGTCCCGAAAAAGACGGACTGTTTTGTGAAGCGATCTTTGGACCAACCCGCGATTGGCAGTGTTACTGCGGGAAGTACAAAAATATTCGCTATAAAGGGATCGTGTGCGACAAATGCGGGGTTGAAGTAACTCGTTCTTCCGTTCGCCGCGAGCGCATGGGGCACATCGAGCTCTCCGCTCCGGTGGCCCATGTCTGGTACACCCGCCGCATCCCTTCTTATTTAGGCTTATTACTGGATATCTCTCGCCGCAACCTGGATCGGGTGCTGTATTTTGCCCAGTACGTGGTCACGTACGTGGATGAGGATGCCCGCCAGAAAGCGCTCAAGCGGCTCGAAGAGAAGATCTTCCTGACCGAGCGCGAGCAGGCGGCCAAGATCAACGCCAAGATCGCCGAGGTCAAGGCCGGCCGCGATCGCAGCCTGGCCGAGATCGAGCAGCGTCGCGCCAACATCGAGCAGCAATACGAAGAGACCATTGCCGAGAAGCTCGACCCGGTCATTAAAGGCGGACAGCGCCTGGAATCCAGCCTGCGGGAGCAGATGAATCAGGCTCCGAAAACCGCCATCCATTTCCCCGATAGTGATATCGTCATCGTCAAAGCCGACGAAACGATTACCAACCAGCACCTTGCCAGCGTCCAGCAGGTCGTGAAAGAGCGCCTGGAGGAGCTGGAAGGTGAAATCAAGGATCAGAAGCAGCGCGAGCTGGAACACGTTCGCATCGAAAAAGAGAAAACCCGCGCCGAAGCCGACCTGGGAATGGAAGATCTGCGCAACCAGCTGGACGACCAGTCCACCACAGTGCGGGATGAAAACGCCCACATGCGAGACGAACTGCTGGATCTGGCCCCCCTGACCTTTATGGGCGAGGCCCGCTACCGCGAGCTGAAATCCCGCTGGGGCCAGGTTTTCCGGGCCGACATGGGCGCTGAAGCGTTCTACGATATCCTTAAGCGGATCGACCTGGATAAGCTGGCGGAGGAGCTGTGGCACGAAGTGCGCACCTCCCGCAGCAAGCAAAAACGCAAGAAAGCCACCAAGCGCTTGAAAGTGGTCGAAGCTTTCCGCCGCTCGGGCAACCGCCCGGAGTGGATGATTATGACCGTCCTGCCGGTGATCCCGCCCGACCTGCGCCCGATGGTGCAGCTGGATGGCGGCCGTTTTGCCACCTCCGACCTGAACGACCTGTACCGCCGGGTGATCAACCGCAACAACCGCCTCAAACGGCTGTTGGAACTGGGCGCCCCGGACGTGATCGTGCGCAACGAAAAGCGCATGCTTCAGGAAGCGGTCGACTCCCTGATCGACAATTCACAGCGCGGCAAAGCGCTCTCGCGCCGCGGCCGCCGCGAGCTCAAATCCCTGAGCGATATGCTCAAAGGCAAGAAAGGCCGCTTCCGCCGCAACCTGCTGGGTAAGCGGGTGGACTACTCCGGTCGTTCGGTGATCGTGGTCGGCCCGAAACTGAAACTTTACCAGTGCGGTCTGCCCAAGACCATGGCGCTGGAGCTTTACCGCCCGTTCGTGATCTCCCGGCTGGTCAGCCATAATTACGCCGCCAACGTCAAAGGCGCCAAGCGCTTCATCGAACGCAACCGCCCGGAGGTCTGGGAGGTCCTGGAAGAAGTGATCAAAGAGCGGCCGGTGCTGCTCAACCGGGCCCCCACCCTGCACCGCCTGGGTATCCAGGCCTTTGAACCGATCCTGATCGAAGGCAGCGCCATTCAGCTGCACCCGCTGGTGACCACCGCCTTCAACGCCGACTTCGATGGCGACCAGATGGCCGTCCATGTGCCGCTGTCCCAAAAAGCGGTCTGGGAAGCGCGCCAGTTGATGCTCTCCTCCCGCAACCTGCTCAAGCCCGCCGACGGTGAGCCAATCATCAGTCCTTCCAAGGATATGGTGCTCGGTGTTTACTACCTGACCAAGGGCGACGACTTAACCCACAAGGGTGACGGCCGGGTCTTCGCCAGTATGGACGAAGTCGACATGGCTTACAGCCTGAAGCAGGTCGAGATCCACAGCAAGATCAAGTTCTGGGGCCGCAGCTGGTACGACGATCAGGGCACCCGCTTGAAGAAAGCGGAAGATCGCCTGATCGAAACTACCGTTGGGCGGGTGATCTTCAATCGCATCCTGCCGGAAGGCATTCGTTTCGTCAACTGGAACCTGGACAAAGGCGGTCTGAAGGACCTGGTAGCTGAGCTGTACGAAGTGGTCGGCGAGGATGAGACCCCGGACGTGGCCGACGCTATCAAGGATATCGGTTTCACCTACGCCACCCGTTCCGGCTACTCCCTGGCAGTCTCGGACATCACCATCCCCGAGCAGAAGACCGAGATTATCAACCGGGCCCTGGCTGAAGCCGAGGCCGTCCAGCGCGATTTCCGGCGCGGCCTGCTGACCGACCAGGAGCAGAACGAACGCGTGATCGAGATCTGGCAGCGCACCACCAACGAGGTTTCCGATGCCGTGCGCGACTCGATGGATCTGAACGGCAACCTGGCCGCCCAGGCCATCTCCGGCGCCACCAAAGGCGGTTTCGGCCCAATCTCGCAGCTGGCCGGTATGCGCGGCCTGATGGCGGATCCTTCGGGGCGTATTATCCCCCACCCGATCCGCTCCAACTTCCGCGAAGGCCTGAACGCCCTGGAATACTTCATCTCGACCCACGGCGCCCGCAAGGGCCTGGCGGACACCGCCCTGCGAACGGCGGACGCCGGCTACCTGACCCGCCGCCTGGTCGACGTGGCCCAGGACGTCATCATCAACGATGACGACTGCGGCACGACCGATGGCATTTACATCAACCGGACCGACGACGTCGCCGGCCAGTCGCTTGGCAGCCGGCTGTACAGCCGCACCGTGGCCGAACGGGTCATCGATCCGAACACCGGCGAGGTGCTGGCCGAGCCGAACGACAGCCTCGACCATGAGAAAGTTCGCCTGATCGTCAACTCCGGCGTGCAGACAGTCAAAGTCCGCTCGCCGCTGACCTGTGAATTAACCCACGGCATCTGCGCCCAGTGCTACGGCATGGATTTGGGCCGGGGCCGAATGATCGAAATCGGGGCGGCCGTCGGGATCGTGGCAGCCCAGTCCATCGGCGAGCCCGGCACCCAGCTCACCCTGCGAACCTTCCACACCGGTGGTGTGGCCGCCGGCGGTGACATCACGACCGGTCTCCCCCGGGTGGAAGAGTTGTTCGAAGCCCGCAAGACCCCCAAAGGCGAAGCGGTTGTTACCGAGATCGGCGGCGTGGTTCAGGTCAACCAGTCCGATCGCTACAGCGACCTGCGCATTGCCCGGGTGGATTACAGCGAGATGATCAGCGAAGAATACGACATCCCCGAAGGTTGGACGGTGATCGTTGAAGACGCCAGCGAAGTCTCCCAGGGCGACGTGATCGCCCAGTTCGGCGACGACGCCACCACGGTTGCCCAGAATGGCGGGCGTGTCCGGATCGAAGAGAACAAAGTGATCGTTTCCTACGAAAACAAGCAGGACGCCGAGTATGAAATCCCCAGCACGGCCCGCCTGCTGGTCAAGGACGGCGATCATGTCGAGGCCGGCCAACCGCTGACCGAAGGTTCGCTGAACCCGCACCGCATCCTGCGCATCCAGGGCCGCCATGCAGCCCAGGTCTACCTGCTGACCGAGGTCCAAAAAGTGTACCGCTCGCAGGGTCAGAACATCAATGACAAGCACTTCGAAGTCATCATCCGCAAGATGATGTCCAAGGTCCAGGTGACCCGCCCCGGCGACACCCAGTACCTGCCCGGCGATCTGGTGGATTACCTCGAGTTGAAGAAGAACAACGAGCAGCTGCTGTCGCAGGGCAAACGCCCCGCCAAGTTCATCGACGTGCTGCTTGGTATCACCAAGGCTTCTCTGAGCACCGACTCGTTCCTGTCGGCTTCCTCCTTCCAGCACACCATCCGGGTGCTGGCTGGTGCAGCCATCGCTTCTACCGAGGACCCGCTCTACGGTCTGAAAGAGAACGTGATCATCGGTAAGCTGATCCCTGCCGGAACCGGTTTCGTACGTGGCCGTTTCGCCGAAGAAGAAGCTAAATACCAGCTGGTCGAAGAAGAACCGGAAGAAGCCGAAGACCTCTCCGAAGAATCTTCGGAAGAGGACCAGGAAGATCTGCCTGATATCGAAATGAGCCCGGCAGACTGACATACAGTCCTACGAATGACAAAGCCCTTCCCAAATACTGGGAAGGGCTTTTCTTTTACGGAAGGAATGGCGAAAATGGGTGTGCGTGGGGGCAAACGCCTCCACGCACACCCATTTTCGCCCTGACTCATGAATTTAATCAGGGTGAAGCCAGCATACCCGCCAGCCTGGCTTTCACAGCTGGCCATTCGGAGGGCAGGATGCTGTAATAGACCGAACTGCGCAGGGTCCCGTCCGGCAGGATCATATGGTCGCGCAGCACGCCCTCCCGAACCGCGCCCAGGCGCTCGATAGCCCGCTGGGAGCGTTCGTTGCGCAGGTCGGTTTTGATCTGGACCCGCACGCAATCCAGGGTTTCAAAGGCGTGCTGCAGCAACAGGAATTTACACTCGGTATTGACGGCGGTCCGGCGGAATTCCGCCCCATACCAGGTGCCGCCGATTTCCACTGAGCGATCCTGCGGGCTGATATTAAGATAGCGGGTCGAGCCTGCCACCCGGCCGCTGGGCCGGTGAATGACCGCAAAAACCAGGTCAGTTCCATGAGCCTGGCGGGAGAGCACCAGCTCGACCCAGGCGTGGATATCATCCGGCGTACGCATCAATCCATACGGCATCAGGCGCCAGATATCGTCATCCAGGCCGACTTCGGCCAGCCCGGCGGCATGCTCCCGGGTCAGCGGTTCCAGCCGCACCGTGCGGCCCTCCAGAATGATCTGGTTTCATATCCAAGACGAAACTCCTCAATCAGTTCGGTTCACCCACTGGATAGGATCCAGAGCGAGCGCAGCCGGCGAATTTATTAAACGAACTGATTGTACGCCTGAACCAGAAAACCCTCAACCCCGTTCAATCGGTATTCCCGATTTTGGAGGTAGGATGGACGGCCGCCCATCCCACCTCCAAAATCGGCTGTCTCTTTATTCGTCTTCTTCCAGCAGGTCCAGGTAATGCTGCAGGTCTCGGAACAGCCGGTGGATTTCGCTGGGCACAATTTTATGCCGGACAACCCGGCCATCCTGGACCAATTCGATCAGGCCTGCCTCCCGCAGGATTTTGGCATGCACGCTGACGGTCGGGCGGGAAATGCCCAGGTACTGGGCGATTTCGGTGTTCACCATCCCAAAATGGCGGATCAACCGCAGGATGGTCAGGCGGGTCGGGTCGGCCAGCGCCTGGGCGCGGGCGGCCACTTTTTCGGCGTAGACCTGGAAGTTCTGGTACAGCAATCCAGGCTCGCCGAATGAGACCAAAACAAAATCCCGACCGATTGCCACCAGGTCTTCCAGACCGAAGGGTTCGACCCAGAAATAGACCCAGGCCCGGCCGTCCTGGACCGCCTGATTCAGTTCAGCATAGCGCAGCAGCGGGTTACGCTGGTTCAACCACTCCAGGGCAGGCGGCACCCCAAACTGCTGCGGCGATCCCAAGGCGGCCACGGCCCGCTTGTGCTCGAGCTCAAGCCTTTCCTGCTGCTTGGCCCGCCAGGGCAGGTAAAATTCGAACACAAATCGGTCCATCCACAACCAGAAACGGGCGTGCAAGTCGCCATCCTTGAGCACCGACAGCAGCCGGTTGATGTTTAAACGCTCCTGCAGCAAAGGTCGATCCCTGTCCGCCAGGATTAAACCCACCCGCTGGTAATTGGTGCGGGTGACCTGTATCGCCAGATCGGGGATGGCAACCGGCGCAGGGCCCTCCGGCTGGGAAACCAGCCCGGCCCTCTCGGCCAGGATTTCCCGGACTTTCTGGCTTGTCAGGTCGCGCACCGGCAAGGTTGCTTTGCTGTAATCCGCTTCAAACTGGCTGCCGGCCAGCATCGCCCCGGTTTCCAACAGGGATATAAACCCTTGCTGTCCACCCATCAGCTCACGCAGCTCGGCCAGCCATTCTCCCGGCACATGCTGCACGATCGACAGGTATTCATCCGGCAGTTCCTCGCTGAGGAAGTAGCCATTCAGCGTATTCAGGATCACATCCAGTTCAAGGGCGATCGACTGCCCCACCCGCCATCCGGCGCCTTCAACTGCCATGGTTCACCTCGCTCGCCAGCGCTTGCCCCGGAAGGGTCGTGCCGGTCCGCCCCAACATCAGGGCTGCAAATGCCATCACCAGCAGCAAGGCGATGCTGGACAGCCCAAAAAATGCGCCCATGGACAACCAGCCGGGCACCAGCAGCGGCGTGAGCAATATACCGGCGAGCTGCCCGCCCACGGCGGTGGATTGGAAGACACCGCCCATCCGGCCCAGCAAAGCCGCCGGGGACAGCAGCTGCAGGAGCGTCCCCACCTGGATAACGATCAACCCATTGCCGATCCCGCCGACCAGCGAGGCTGCCAGGATCATCAGGCGGGCCTGGGACTGGAAGCCGGGCAAGGTCGCCAGGGCCAGCGCGGTCGGGATTAATCCCAGCAGCAGCACGCCAGCCAGCACATCGATCCAGGGACGCCCATTGCCCTTGCGCAGCATCAATACCAGCGAGGTGATCAGGGTCCCTAACCCGACCAGCCCGATTGACTGGCCGAAAAACGTTTCCCCGGCGCCCAGGATATCGCGGAAGTAAACCGGCGCCAGCACGTCAAAGCCCACGATTACACTGATCGCCAGGAAGGTGAGTGCGAACAGCAATTGCAGCTGGGGGATGGTCCGCAGCGCCGGCAGCAGTTTGCCAGCCTGGGGTTGGCCTGGACCAGCAGGTTCAGAGGGCTGCAGCACGGCAGTCTCGATCGCCGGCGGGGTTTCTGTCGCGGCTGCAGCGCCGGGTTTCAGCGCCGGCAGCCGGGTGAGGATCAGGGCCGACAGTCCAAAAGAAACCACGTCTAACAGGATCGCCTGGTGCGGGTTGACCACGGCCAGCAGCCCGCCGGCCAAAATCGGGGCGCCGATCTTGATCACACCCGCCAGTTGCTGCAGAAAAGCATTGGCCCGGGTCAAGTCGGACTGCGGCACCAGTTGCGGGATGACCGCCTGACGGGCCGGGGTCATGATCGTGATCGATACGGCCTGCAGGGCCAGGATGGCGTAGATCAGCGCCAGTTGATCGATGAACACCAGGCCCAGAATCACCAGGCCGGAGATCAATTCACTGGCGATCATCAGTTTCTTGCGGTCGATCCGATCGCACAGCCAGCCAGCCACCGGGCTGAAAAACAGGGTGGGCAGCAGGCCGGCCAGGAATACCCCGCTGCTTTCTGCCACCCCACCCTGACCTTTGAATACAATCATGGCAAACACTGCCATCATCGTGATCCAGTTGCCTGTATTGCTGACCGATTCGGCAAAGCCCAGGATCAACAGCGAACGGTTGCGAAAGACGGATTTGAGTTCATTCATGTTTTTACCTCACATCTATACGTAGTTATTTGACTACGCTTTATAGTTTACAATCAAACTACCATTTTGTCAAGGAGTGAGTTTCAGGGGAGCATGCAAATGTTGTAGAAGAAATATTGTGGTGGTCCCCAATTCTGGGGCTATCCCACAGAGTTTCATGATGAGCCGGGTTGACGGTTTTCGATTTTCCCTTTAAGATATTCTCCAGCACAAAAATTCTAACGCGGCCTGAAGTATGGAACTGTAGAACATTCTGTGATGGTACTCCAGATTGGTAGGCGCAGGCGTGCGGACACACGCTCAACCAATCTCTAACCTGGTCCTATCCAGGCCTGCGATCGCGCGGTCCCCGCGACCGCCATGGAGAACGCAATGGAAATCGGTTTAGTCCAAAAGATTGACATCGACCAAGAAATGCAGCAAGCGTACCTAGATTACGCCATGAGCGTGATCGTCTCACGCGCTTTACCGGATGCCCGCGATGGCCTCAAGCCGGTGCACCGGCGGATCCTGTATGCGATGCACGACATGGGCGTGCGATCCGATTCGCCTTATAAAAAATCCGCCCGGATTGTCGGCGAAGTGCTCGGCAAGTACCATCCGCACAGCGACGTGGCTGTCTACGACGCCATGGCCCGCATGGCGCAAGACTTTTCGATGCGCTACCTGCTGGTGGATGGTCAGGGCAATTTTGGCAGCATCGACGGCGACCCCCCGGCGGCGATGCGCTATACCGAGGCTCGCTTAGCCAATCTGGCCAACTATATGTTGGCCGATATCGCCAAGAACACGGTCGACTTCAGCGATAATTTCGATGGTTCCCTGACCGAGCCCAGCGTCTTACCTTCTGCTATCCCCAATCTGCTGGTCAACGGCGCTTCGGGGATTGCGGTAGGGATGTCCACCAGCGTCCCACCCCATAACCTGTCCGAAGTGGTCGACGCCTGTAAATTCATGCTGGACAGTTGGGATAAGCTCGATGACGTCAGCCTGGATGACCTGATGAAGTATATCCAGGGCCCCGACTTCCCCACCGGCGGCATCATCCTGCACGAAGTGGAAGGCGACGGCTTGCTGAGTGCTTATGGTTCCGGGCGCGGCCGGATCACCGTGCAAGCCAAGGCCCACCTTGAAGAAATGGAGCGCGGCCGCAGCCGGATCATCATCACCGAGCTACCCTACATGACCAACAAATCTTCCCTGATCGAACGCATCGCCAGCCTGGCGCGCGACGAGCGTCTGGAAGGCATCGCCGATCTGCGCGACGAATCGGACCGGCAGGGCATGCGGATCGTGATCGAATTGACCAAAACAGCCGATCCGGAAGGCGTGCTGCGCGATCTGTATAAGAGCACGCCCATGCAAAGCACATTCAGCATGATTATGTTGGCCCTGGTGGATGGCGAACCGCGCCTGCTGGGCCTCAAACAGGCCTTGCGGGTTTACCTGGAACATCGCCTGGAGATCATCCGGCGCCGCAGCGAGTACGATCTGGACAAAGCCCGCCAGCGCGCTCACATCCTGGAAGGCCTGTTGGTCGCCCTGAAATATCTTGATGAAGTTATCGCCCTGATCCGGCGCTCTCCCGACGCCGATACCGCTCGGGGCCGCTTGATGCGCAAATACAAACTGAGCGAAGTGCAGGCCCAGGCCATCCTGGATATGCCCCTGAAGCGTCTGGCAAGCCTGGAACGCAAGAAAATCGAAGAGGAGTATAAAGGACTGGTGGCGCTGATTAAATCGCTGGAGACCCTGCTGCGCTCGCCCAAGAAAATGCGCCAGGTAGCCTCAGATGAGCTGCTGGCTGTGAAGGAAGCTTACGGCGACAAACGCCGCACGCAAATCGTCCAGTTGAAAGAAGGCGAACCGAAAGTAGCCCTGCTCACCGCCACCGACCTGACCCCCGAGCAGACTGTGTGGTTATCGGTCACCGAAGACGGCCTGATCTCGCGGACTGCCGATGACAAACAGCCCCGGCCGAGCGGCCGGGATGTGCCATTCTGGCTGGTGCAGGCCAATACCCGGGATACGCTCTACCTGGTGGACGAGCAGGGTGAGACGGCCGCAGTGACGGTTCATTCCATCCCAGAGCAAGAAAAACCGTCTGATGGCGTGCCGTTCCACAAGCTCAGCACCCTGACCGAGAACAACCTGCTGGCCACCCTGTTCACCGTTCCACCGAAGGGCGAGCGGGATGAGGCCTGGTTCGTCACAACCATCACCCGCCAGGGCATGATCAAACGCTCCAGCCTGGGCGAGCTCCCCGGCCCCTCGGCCAACACCTTTACGCTGGCCCGGGTCAACGACGGCGATCGGCTGGCCTGGGTGCGGCTCTCGAACGGCCAGGGCGAAGTGCTGATGATGACCGCCGAAGGGATGGCCATCCGGTTCAGCGAAGATGATGTGCGCCCGATGGGCCTGGTTGCCGCCGGCGTGATGGGCATCAAGCTGCAGGGAAGAGACGAAGTCGTGGCCGTCGAGATCCTGCCTCAGGCCGGGGAAGTGTTCATGATTGCCAGCGACGGGACCGCCAAACGGGTCAAAGTTGACCAGTTCCCCACTCAGGGACGCTACGGCCAGGGCGTCAATGCCTGGAAGCTGCCCTCGAAAGTGCGGGCGGTGGGCATGACGATCGGCAAAGGGACCCTACGGGTTACCCTGCACCTGTTCAAGCTGGCTGCCAAGTCCACCCGGCTCGATGACGCCCCCCTGCTGGGTCGCAGCGCCCGTGGCAAGTCGATCCAGGAATTGAAGGCCGGCGATGAGATCGTCAGCCTGACCGTGCCCTGGGAAACGCCCCGTCCGCTGGCGCCTGAAAAGCCGGCCGCCAAGCCATCCTCCTCAGGAGGATCATCCAGGCGGAAATCCAGCCGCTCGAGCGCCAGCAAATCAACTCGCAGCACATCCCGGAAAACTTCATCCGGCAGCGCCGCCGGCAAGTCAACCAGCCGCCGGTCATCGTCGCGCTCGAAAACGGCCGGACGCAGCAAATCCAGCAGTTCGCCAGCCAAAAAGACCTCCACCCGCAAATCGAGCGGCTCCACCGGCCGGAAAAAAAGTTAACCCACTGCAGGATGTGAGCATTCGGTTACGTAGAAAGGAAAATGTGGTGTTCTGTTTGGACGGCAAATGCCGCCCAAACAGAACACCACATCTACACATCTAGAATGCACCCTGCAGGATCGGCAATTGCTGCGAGATTAACGAGCTGTGGGGTTGTTTACCGGGTGAGACCCGGCAAACAACCCCACAGCTCTTCCAGAGACCCCCACTTATTTTGTAATTGTATAAAACGAATAGTGATAAGCAATCCGGTCGTTGATCAAACCCAGGGTATCGTTGCCGTCATTCACGTTTCCATTCAGCGAGGTTGCCGTCCAGGTCACATGCCGGGTGCTTCCCACCCCGGAATAACCGGTCAGGTTAAAAGTGGCTTTTGGCAGCACCTGTCCCAGGAAGATGTTATACCAGCTGCGTAAGGCCGTCAAACCTTGAATAGTGCGGTGCGAATTGACGTGTACGGCATTGGGACCGTAAAGGGCCAGGATTTGATTCGGATCGTGGGTATTCAAGGCCTGGATATACTGCTGGGCAATATCCGGCGGCGGGGGCACAATCGGCCAGCTGTACTCGTCGATGGCCGTCCAGACAGCCGGCAGGTAAGTGCGGGTGTTCGACCATTCCCAAAAATTCGCCGCTTCGAGATTCAACGAGCGGGCCGTCTGCAGAAACTCGACTGCATCAGCCGGTGTGACCGCCCAGGTGCCGGATTTATAGGCCGCCCCAACCGGGATGATTGGCCGGAAGGGGACCAGGGCCTGGAATTCATTGACGCTGCGAATAAGCTGTTCCCCGGGTTATGATTTAACTCCCAGTAAACCTGGGGCATGTTTAAATCGCACTGGGTCAAAAATTCCACCCACGGGAATTGCGGATGATAGCTGGGGTACCGGTAAGAGCTTAATGCGATTGGAAAGTTTGGCAGGCTGGCGCGCAGTTGATTCATAAAGGTTGTGGCGGCGGTGGCTTTTCCGGGTTGTTTGTACTCCGCCTCGGCATCCACCACGTACCCATCCAGGCCTAACTGGGTGATCCGTTGGATGGCTTTGTTGGCTTCTCCGATCGGATCGTACCCGTAAACATACTGCCAGCCCCAGCAAGCGAGCGACTTATTCCGCGCCGCGGCAATGACCGGCGGCACCAGGTCGACTCCGGTCGAATCGATATTGTAGCTATTGGTGCCATCCGCGATCTTGATCAATAAATGGGTCAACCCGGCCGCTTCAGCGACGCCGGCAATTGCATTTGGATCGCCATTCTCACAATTGGGGATTTTCCAGATCCAATACCCTTTACCTTTTAAGCTCATGCGTAATTCTCTCCTGATCTGCTGTGAATGACGGCAGGTTCTTTGGGAGTTCCTGGGGTGGTACTCCAGATGTGGGGGTATGAGCGTGCAGCCGCACGCTCATACCCCCACATCTGGGCAATAAGACTCTGACGGCAGCCTGGTCAGTTACTCCTGGAGACAGGGTATGCCGGTCAGACGGAAATGCCGTCTGACCGGCATACCCTGCTACATTTTTGGAAACCCTGGCTTGCTCCCCAGCGCTCAATTCGGCTCCCCCCTGCAAATCAGCCAACCTGGGGAAAAGTTCATGGGATGTTAAGCGCCTTCCGTAGCACTGCCTTGATCTCATCCATGCGCGGCATCAGAACCATCGCGCCGCCGGGTGTGATCCAATCATATACCTGCTTTGGGCCGACGAAATACTGCTTCAGGTTGGAACGATCAGCGAGCTGGGCCGCCATAGGAATATAAGGAACCATTTCGGTGAAGCCCAGGTCGGTGGTGACGTTGTCTTTATACAGATCGTAAAACTCCGGCGCCCGCTTAATGGCATTCATGCTCAACATCTTATCCAGGATGGCTTCCAGAGCTTCTTGCTGGCGGCGAGTACGCGCAAAGTCATTGGTGGTCTTGCGAGAGCGGACGTACCACAGGACCATATCGGCGTCCATGTGGACGACTCCCGGTTTAATGGTGATATAGCCGTAGCCATAGCGATAATCGGTCAGGTTCTCGCCCACATTGACATCCAGGCCGCCCAGGCTGTCTACCAGGCGTTTGAACGATTGGAAGTTGATCAGCACATAGTGATCGACCGGAACCCCAAAATTGTACTGGAATGTTTTCTGCAGCATTTCAAAACCGCCCCGCTGCCAGGCCGTATTGATCCGGTCCAGGCCATAACCAGGGATCGTGATGTACAGATCGCGGGGGAAAGAAGTCAGGTGAACCGTTCCCAGTTCCGGATTGAGGGTGACGAGCACAATCGTGTCCGTCCGGAAGATCCTGCCACCGGGGCGCTGGTCAGAGCCAAGTAATAAGATATTGACCTGCCCTTCCGGCTGGACAAAGGGGCCTTTCGAGCCGCCAGCCTGGGATTTAGGGGTGGCCGTTGGCTGCGGCGTGGCAGTCGCCTCCGGCGTAGCGGTCGGGTAGAAAACCGCAGTAGGGGGAATGGGCTGGAAAGGGGTGGGCGTAGCCGTCAAATCAGCCGGCGGCTGGTAAAACGTGGGGGTTGCAGTTGGGTCCGAAGAGGCCAGCGCTTCCACAGCCGCCGGCAGGGACACCGCACCGGTCGAAAAACATCCGCTGAGCAAGGCAGCCAGGACAAGAATGATTACCACTCGAATATTTGTCTGATTCATAGGTTCGCCTGAACAATTACTGGATTGAGATGCAGATTTCGTGATCCTTGAAAAGAACTCCAATGATCGCTGATGCCCATCAAGTTGCAAGAAGTATGCTCAAAGCCATCAAACGTACTTCGCACCCGCCACAAAATCAATTTGCACCTGCTCCGCACAAATCGGATAAATCTTGACCGATTGCCCCTACAACGATATTTTACCGCGTCCCGGTTCAAACCGGGTGATGGATCGTATCCCTTGAGACGATATCTTCAGAAAAGGGGCTGGCAGACCAGTTTTCACTGGTCTGCCAGCCCCTTTTCTGAAACCATCCCCATTACGGCGTCACAAGCGAAGGCGGCTATCCGGGGCTCAGGGCGTTAAGAATAACGCCAACGATTTGCCCACCATTTTCCAGGTGGAAAGAACGGCGTGGAGCGCGTCAGAGGTCGAAGATGTCGGTTCGGCTGTGACGGGCATGAGCGTCGGTGGCGGCGCAGCCGTGGTTGGCACGGCGGTCGTCGGTACAGCCGTGGTCGGTACAGCCGTTGTCGGCACGGCCGTCGTTGGTACGGCGGTCGTCGGTACGGCTGCCGTTGGCACGGCCGTCGTTGGTACGGCAGTTGTCGGTACAGCCGTGGTCGGCACGGCAGTTGTCGGCACGGCCGTGGTTGGTACGGCGGTCGTTGGCACGGCCGTCGTCGGCGCTGTGGTTGCAGGCGCTGCCGTCGTGGCAGGGACTGCGGTGGTTGGGATCACAACAGTTGGCAGCGCCGTGGTCGGGATGGGGTTGGTCGGCGTAGGTGTGCGGGTGGCAACATTGGGCACGTACAGTACCTGCCCGGTTTTGATCAGGGTTCCGGTCAGGCAATTCGCCTTCTGCAGCGCCGGCACCGTTGTATAAAAATTCAGGGCAATCCGTGTCAGGGTATCACCCCGCCGGACGATGTACACCTGCCAGCCAGCCGGACGGCCGCAGGCCAGGGGCGTGCGCGTTGGCCGGGCGGTAGCCGAAGCCGTGGCGGTAGCTGTGAAAGTCGGCGTGGGGAGTTCGGCAGGCACAGAGATTGTCATATAGCTGTTCAGCGGGCTGGATGGCCTCAGGCAATTCGCTTCGGCCAGAACTTCCACCGGCAGCCCATATTGGTCGGCCAAGCTCTGCATGGTGTCATCCGGACCGACCGCTTGCTGAACCCACCCATCCGGCGGCGTACATAGCGGTGCGGGGAAAGTTTCGGTCGGGGTAGGGGGAACAGGGGAGCGGGTCGGCTCGCCCGGTAATATGGTGATCTCAATGGAAGGGACTTCCGTCATCAGCAATGACGTTGAGGTTGGCGCCAGCGCAACACTGGTTCCCCCTTGCAACAAGGCCAGTGAAATCCCGCCGAGGATCAGGGCGCTGGAAAACAAGGCGGCCAGGAAACCCAACACTGCCTGGCGGATACTCTTCATGAAACAGGGACCCCGTCTGTCGAAGCGACGGGCAACAGTACACTGAAGGTGGCGCCCTGCCCTACCTGGCTGTCCACCAGGATGCGTCCCCCGATCGATTCCACCAGTTTTTTCACACTGGCCAGGCTGGTGCCATTATGGCCGAAGAAAGCAGCCGCCTGTCCGGTGCCCGAATCTGACTGCCTTGCCTGGTGGACAGGTGAGAATAGATGGGGGAGTTCATCGACGGGTATCCCCCCGCCCGAATCAGACACCTGTACCAAGACATAATCCACCCGGCTGTCGCCGCTTTCCAGGCGAGCTTTCAGATAGATATCCCCGTTTGCGGGGCTGACATTCCCGGCATTTTGAAGCAAGCTGACAAAAATCTTGCGCAAGATATTCGGATCGGCGTACAGATGCGGCAGTTCCTCGGGCATCTCGATGCGCAAGGCGATATTTTTTTCTCGTAATTGCGAACCGGTGTGGGCCACGGCTTCATCAATTGCCAAACTCAAATCGATCTCTTCAACGGTTTGTTTTTGAACCTGGAACAATTCGAGGGCCGCCCGTTGGATCAGATCGTCCACCAAACGAGACATGCGCTGGATCGCCACCCGGATCTTTTCCACAAATTTGCGCTGCTTACTGCCTAAGATACCCAGCAATTCGGCCAGCAGTACATCGGTATACCCGATCATAGACGACATCGGCTGGCGCAGTTCCTGAGCAATGGCGACAATTTCCTTGATCTGGCGATTGACCGACGCATTGCTATGGGCGGTTTGAAGCGTTTCGGATTTCTCAGTTTCACCGGCCCCGGCATCCTGGATACGAACCGGGGGCAGCGGCTCAGAAGGAGCGGAACCCAGGCTGGCGGTTAAATAGGCCACTTCCTGCAAAGCCAGCCGCAGCTCTTCTTCCAGGCGCTCCACTTCAGTTGGAGAAACCTTATCCAGCTTGCGAACAGCCTGCTGCAAGCGCTCGTTTTCACTCATCAGGGAAGCGATGGTCGATTGATCGCTCTCAACCGTGGCGACCATCGCGGCCAGGCTTTCCAATTGACTGCGGTCGGCCGTGGTACTGCGCCGCAGTGCTTCGACCTGATTGAGCAGCTTATCCCTTTCAGCCTCCAGATCCTCGGATTTATGATGCAGCTCCGCCAGCTGGGCATTCATGCGGGCCAGCACCTGGGTGCGCTGCAGGACCTGGGCCAACGGCTGCGTCAGGCTCATCAACATTGTTTGGTCCTGCTCGCTCCAGGTTCGGGCAGTGTAAGGTGAGATTAACAGGATGCCCATCAATGGATCTGCCCCGGCCAGTGAGACCGGTAAAAAGAGCAAATTTCCGGTCCGGTCGAGGCCTAAGCCGCGTGCGATCGGCCTGAGATCCGGGCTATTTTCGCCGGCCGACATTTGGAGCACATCGCCCTGGCGGACAGCGGAAGCCAGGTTGGGAGCATCTTTGCCGCTGAGCAAAAACCCCTGCATATTCTGCTCTCGGATCAAGTCAAAACCAGCGACCACCGGCATCTGGCCGGCCGAATCGGGCGGATAAACAATAAAACAGCAATCCGCCAGGGAAGCGTAAGCGAAGGTTCTGGCAATCAATGGGCCGGCGACTTGCAAATCCGGCTCACTGGATAGGATTAAGATCGATCGGAACAGGTTGGGATCTAAGCTGGCAGAACTGTGTGTCTCCGATGGCTCGCGAGACCGCGAGGGGGTGAACAACGGACGGCTGACAGCCTGGGGCAAGCGCTGCGGCAGGGCCAGCAGCAAGGGATAGGCAGCCATCTGGGTCAAGCGGACCACACCGGAATAATTCTCGCTGCCAGGGGGCAGGATCAAATTCAAGATATGCCCGAGGCCCATCAGTACCAGCATGCCCAGGCCGATCTCCCACAGGCGCGTCCGGCGGATCGCGAGCAGGATGATCCCAATTGCCAGCAAAACCAGGGTGTAAATCTCCCCGACCGTATCCAGGAAACTGCCGTTGTAAGTTACATCTGGCGGCTGCCCTTGCCACCAGATGAATACCAGGGTCATCCCGGTCAGGGTGATCAACCCTAACAGCAACGCGCCCGTATCCGCCGGTTTGGAAGGCTTCGGAAAGGCCCACATCCAAATCAAGATCACCAGGCTCAACAGGGTGACTGCCCTCTCCAGGGAAGGCAGCAGACCTGCCGAGCTGGCCAGCCCCTGCCAGACCAGCCCGGTACTGGCAAACAGCATGATCCTGAGCAGAAGCAGCAGGCTCAGACCCAGCGTCAGACGACGCGCGGTTTGACTGGCCGATCCTCGCAGGTAACCGATTGCCGCCGGCAGGGGGGCGACGATCGAAAATACCAGCACCAGGTGATAAGCCAGGCTGCCAGTGTCGCTGGTTAATAGAGCAAATACTTGCTGGAAGAAGGCATTCATGATTTCTTAATAATCAAGCCAATTATAGCATGGGCCCAAAGAAAAATAAGCGCCAGGGCTTTCGGGACACACGGCTTTAACAAAGTCGATCGTCTTTCCGCCAACAAGGCCTGAAAGGAAAGTATGTGGTGCGTGATGGGCGGCTTGGCCGCCCATCACGCACCACATTTTCTCTTTCTTGTTAAAGCCCTGTTTCGGGACAGGGTGACTGGATTGGCCCTTTCTGGACGTTCGCGACACTGCAAATCTGGGATCTGTATCTTCAAATGAATTGCTTGACAAATCCGGGAAACGGGTTACAATATCGTCCGCAAGCCGAAGTGGCGGAATTGGCAGACGCGCTACGTTCAGGGCGTAGTGGGCATTAGCCCGTGTGGGTTCGACTCCCACCTTCGGCACTGCCGGAGACCCTCGCAATAAGCGAGGGGTCTTTTGTTTAACCTGGCACTCGGCACGCTCATTGTTCGTCCTTGCTGGCATAAAGTTTGCACCTATCGCGACAGGATCTTTGTTTCACCGGATATAATGCTACACTAGACCTTTGCGAGCGTCCAGAAGTGAGCACTCACAATTTTGTTGGGTCAGAATATGGGCAGCAAGAAACGTGCCAGATTATGCTAAAGTATTGTTGGTATGGGCTCCACGGTCGTTTATCTCAATGCCAAAAGCCTTTCTTGTGAAAGCCCTGGAGAGCCTACATCTGGAACCTTGCGCCAAAAGCAAGCCTGAGGTAAGATGAACCTATGATTAACCAACGGAGCGGTGTGCGCTATGCCTTGATCTTGATCGGGTTGGTTGTGCTGGCGACCCTGATCATGGATTTCAACGGCCGGATGGCTGAACTGCGCCGGTTGACGGCCGAAGAATCGGTTGTCAGCGAGCGCCTGGCCGGGGCGACCGCCACCATGCAGGCTTTGCAGATCCAGATCACCCAGGCCGGTTCGGATGCCGCCGTGCGAGACTGGGCCTATAACTCCCATATGGTCATGCCGGGTGACCAACCGGCCATCCCGCTCCAGCCGGAAGGCGCCGCGCCGCAACCGACCCCCACCCCCGTACCGACCGCAACCGAGGTCAGCAACTGGCAGGCCTGGCTGTCGCTCTTCACCAGCCCCGAGCAGCCCTGATCCTGGCAAAAAAGTGCCCACTTCATTTCCGGCGATCACCATCGCCGGTTTTTGTATTTAAGAAAATCCCGATTTTGGGATGGGTGACAGGTGATCACCTGTCACCCATCCCAAAATCGGGCATGTTCATCGTGACTGCGTCGAGACAGACACGAATTATGTTAACCTGCTCATAATTCCGAAATGCGGCTTGACGCTAATGGATGGGCATGCTATAATGTGGGCCGCTCGATCAACAGGAGCACATAATGATGCGGGGTGGAGCAGTGGCAGCTCGTCGGGCTCATAACCCGAAGGTCAGAGGTTCGAATCCTCTCCCCGCTACTGGAAAAGGCACGGAAACGTGCCTTTTTTCGTTTAACAAGACAGCGAAATGAGGAAGGCGGCTTGAAACCGGGGAATTTGTGTAAGCCCTGGCAGGTATTCATCGGTCAGTATGCCAGGCGCCGCCAACGGGTGTAGAATAATGATACAGCTGGTTGATTTTCCATAAGGCGCCTATAAGGCTGAAGCGAAACAGGGCGAATGGGATCGCAAAAATCTGGGTCTCGTTGAAACACTGTACGAGAGTCCCGGGGATTTATGAAGAACCAAAACACTTGAGCCCCGCTAGTAGAAAGGAAACAGGATGAAAGACACTTGCAGTCATCTGGACCAAATTCAGGATATAACCCCGAGCGCTAACGGATGCGAGGATTGCCTTAAGACCGGAGATACCTGGGTGCATCTACGCCTTTGTGAGATTTGTGGACACGTTGGTTGTTGCGATCAATCGAAAAACAAACACGCCACCAAGCATTTTCACGCGACCGGCCATCCGATTATTAAATCCTTTGAACCTGGGGAGGACTGGGGCTGGTGCTACGTCGATGAGATTTATTTTGAAGAATTGCCAGTTAATCAAGGGGATCACTACAAGGAATAAAACGAACATGGTTTAACCAATCTGACCGGCATTACCGGTAGATGGACCCCTGGATAGGCCGCAAAGTGCGGCCTTTTTCATTTAATCCTCTTTCAAACGACTTCCTGATTTCGTGGTTCTCTGGCCGAATCCATTTGGAAAATGATGCAATAGTGTTGTGTGTTTTGTGCAACTGAGCCACACGAAACACACAACATCTACCCTTTTCGAAGTCAATAGACCTGGCGAGAAAACCATTTAGCGGTTGGAGCAACTGCCAAACAGACCTCAATTTGGTACTATTCCTGATTATTTATACCCTTTCTGGTCACTTGACCAGTACACAAACTGCCCAGGGAGCCCGGCAGAAGTCTACCGACCTGGCAGATGACAACCCAATAGGTTTTTCGCTATGCTATAGACGAAGCAATCGGATCAACCGCACCTGGGGAGGAACCAAATAAAGCGTACCGTTGACTGAAAGTCATCCCCCTTTCAATCGCCTAAGGAGAAAGCTCGATGAATGCGATAAGTAAAACCACTGCGAAAAGCAAGCGGATACACTGGATGGACAATCTCAGGACGATCATCATCCTGCTGGTCGTCCTGTACCATGTCGGCGGCGTCTACGAAGCTGCCGGCCTGTGGGGCTGGTTCTGGATCGTGGATGATCCCGCCACAATTACCTGGGTGGGTATCGTGGGGATTATGTTCGACATTTTCATGATGCCGGTCCTGTTCTTCTTGTCCGGCTACCTGACCCCACCATCCCTGGACAATAAGTCCGCCTGGGAATTCATCAAAGGAAAAGTCAAACGATTGATGATCCCCTGGGTAATTGCGGTGTTCACCTTGATCCCGCTCTATAAAGTGATTTTCCTGTACTCACGCGGTCTGCCCCAAGAGCCCTGGTACACCTACTTCCATATCACCAACCCGAACAGCCAGAACTGGTTGTGGTTCCTGCCGGTGTTGTTCCTGTTCAACCTGGTCTATTTGCTGGGTTCGAAAGCCAACCTGCGAATCCCGAACATTTCCCGACCGGTTGCGATTGCTGCGATCTTTGGTATCGGGCTCGTATCCAGCTTGTTGGTCGGCGGGCTGCTGGGATTTCGGAGCTGGACCCTGACTCCCCTGATCGATTTTGAAAATGAACGCCTGCTGGTTTACTTCATGACCTTTTTACTCGGGGTGCTGTATTACCGCCAGGATGCCTTCGCAAAACAATCAGGCAGCAAGACCCTCTACACGGTGGCCAGCTCGATCGCCTGGATCCCGGTCACCGTCCACATCTTCGCCCGCCTGTATCCTATCTTATACCCGGATGGTTTTGCGGTCACGCTGGTCTATCGTCTTATCTGGTGGGTCAGTTTCGATCTGTCCTTGCTCGTAATGGCTTACGTGATGATCGAAAGCTTCCGGCGCTATTTCAACCGCACCGGCAGGCTTTGGAGCGAGCTCAATCGCAACTCTTATGGGGTCTATATCATCCACGTGATTATGATCGGTGTATTCGGAACCATGCTGCTGAACCTGAACCTGCCTGCACTGGTGAAATACCCCGTGTTGATCGTATCGACCTATCTCGTCAGCAATCTGATTGTCTCGATGTATCGCTCCCTGGCGCATGGGCTAAAATCCAGCAGCCGCAGCGTCACTGCCAAAACGGCTGATGCTGCCTGAGGGCGCTCATTCAGCACAAATTCGGACCGACATGGAAACGAGTTCAATCAAGACTATCGAAAGGAAGAATGAAATGAACGCACTGACTGGCAGCCAATTGTTTATCCTCGTGTTTATGATCGGCGGCGTACTCGCCGGGGGGTTTTTCTTCACCGGGTTAGGGATTTACTACTGGGGCAAAAACTCGGGCGGCAATAAAAGCCAGGATGATCAAAGCGAATAATTCAACCGTTTCGGGCGGCCGGCCAATCGAAAGCCGGCCGCCTTCAGAAAGTAGCCCACCATGAACAAAAAGCTGAGCACTATATTCACCGAACAGGAGCCTGGTATGAAAGCAATGGTAACCACCCGATATGGCCCCCCGGAAACGCTCCAGCTGATGGAGCTCGAAAAACCGGTCCCCAAGGATGAAGAAGTCTTGGTCAAAATTCAAGCAGCGGCCCTGAATTATGGCGATACCGTACTCGTGCGCGGCACGCCGTTTATCTCCCGCCTGATGGGCTACGGCCTGTTTCGTCCCAAACACAAGGTCATTGGGATGGATATCGCCGGCCAGGTTGAGGCAACCGGCAGTCACGCAACCCGCTTCAAGCCGGGCGACGAAGTGTTCGCGGATATCAGCGAATGTGGTTTTGGCGGTTTTGGGGAGTTCGTAGCTATACCCGAAAAGGTATTGGTTCCGAAACCGGCCCAGATCAGCTTTGAACAGGCTGCCACGGTGCCGCAGGCGGCCGTCGTCGCCCTGCAAGGTCTGCGGGATAACGGCGGGATCCAATCCGGTCAGCACGTTCTTATCAACGGCGCTTCAGGAGGCATCGGCACGTTTGCGATCCAGATCGCCAAGGCCTTCGGGGCGGAAGTGACCGCGGTGTGCAGCGCACGCAACCTGGAACTGGTTCGCTCGCTTGGCGCGGATCACTGCATCGATTACACCCAGGAAGATTTCACCCAGAATGGCAGCCAGTATGACCTGATCTTCGATATTGTGGCCAATCATTCGATATCCGATTATTTACGGGCTCTCCAAGCCAAAGGCAGTTACGTCGCCTGCGCGTTTAACCCGACTTCTTTATTCATTGGTCCCGTACTATCCAAGACCAGTGGCAAAAAAGTGAGTTCGCTGGTTCACAAACCCAATGTCGCTGATTTGCTGTTCTTGAAAGAACTGCTGGAAACCGGCCAGGTCGTCCCGGTCATCGATCGCTGTTTCCCTTTGCGCGAACTACCAGCAGCCATGCGCTATGTTGAGGGAAAACATCACGGAAAAGTAGTCATCCAAATGGATCATCAAGGAGAAAACGGAAATGGCAGACATTCAAATTAAGCTTTCAGCTATATGGATCGCCTTGATGCTGACCTATCTACTCGGGGATGTGCTGAGAATCTTCAGCGGCGATGCCAAAGGTGGGGAAATCGCCGGCACGATGCAGTTCAGCCAGAATATGTACCTGTTCATGGCGGTATTGATGGTACTGCCCATTCTGATGGTGGTGCTATCCCTGACTCTGAACCAACCGGTGAATTGCTGGGCAAACATCATCGTGGCAGCCTTCTTCTTTCTATTCAATCTGGTCGGGTTGCCAACCTACCCCTCAATGTACGATAAGTTCTTGATCGTCGTGGGGCTCGGTTTCAATATCATGACCATCTGGTACGCGTGGAAGTGGATCTAAACCGTCAACCGGCAGAATGCGACCTCAAACGTGCCGGCCCAAATTACGTTCAAAAGGAGCAAGCCATGAATACCAGCAGAAAGACTGCAATTATCGTTGGGGTTTTGTTTCTCACAGCGATGGTCACATCGATTGTGGGCGGTGGGTTGATTGAACCTGTCCTGACCAGCCCCAATGGTTTACAGGACATCTCCCAAAATCAGGGCCAACTGATTGCGGGCGTGTTCCTCGAACTGATCAACGCGATTGCCGTCGTTGGGATCGCGGTATTGATGTTCCCACTCTTCCAAAAGGTCCAGGCCGGGCTTGCGCTGGGCTATATCGGCTTGCGCCTGATCGAGGCCATCATGCAGGTAGCCAGTGACGTCATACCCTTGTCCATGTTGACAGTCAGCCAGGAATATGTAGCCACCGGGATGATGGATGCCTCCGCTTTTCAGGCTGTCGGCGCAGTATTGATCGCTATCCGGATCACTCTGGTTGGAACCATGCTTGCGATCTTTTTCGGCCTTGGAGCATTGGTATTCTACAGCCTATTACTGCGATCCAGGCTAATTCCACGCTGGATCTCTGTTTGGGGCTTGCTAGGAGCGGTGTTGATCTTAACCTGGAATGTGTCCGCCGCCATAGGGATCGAGTTGAGCGCCGGCATGGTATTGGCCCTCCCCATGATCCTGAACGAAATCTTCCTGGGAATCTGGTTAATCGCCAAAGGTTTCTCCCCGCAAGCAGACCAGCCAGCTGCAGCAGCCCAGGTCCAAATGACGTATTCCTGAATTCAACATCACAGCGGAAGGCTCCCATGAAAGCGATCGTGTACGAACAATATGGACCGCCTGAGGTTCTCCAGCTTAAAGAAGTGCAAAAGCCAACCCCCAGGGACAACCAGATCCTGGTGAAAATCCATGCGACCACCGTAACGGCCGGGGACTGGCGCATGCGCAAGGCGGTGCCCTTTGCCGCCCGGCTCTACAACGGGCTATTCCAGCCGAAAAGAGTGACCATCCTGGGTTTTGAATTGTCCGGAGAGATCGAGGCAACCGGACAGGCTGCGAGCCGCTGGAAACCGGGCGATCCGGTGATGGCCTACACCGGTTTCGGATTCGGCGCTTATGCCGAGTATCTCTGCCTGCCTGCTACCGGGATTATTGCCCACAAACCGGCCAACTTGAGCTACGAACAGGCCGCGGCCGTACCCACAGGAGGGCTGGCGGCCTTAAATATGGTTCGCAGGGGGAACCTCCAGCCTGGCCAGAAAGCGCTGATCATCGGCGCGTCCGGCAGTGTGGGTACCTTCGCAGTCCAGATCGCCCGGACCTATGGGGCAGAAGTCACCGGGGTCTGCAGCACCGTTAATATCGAAATGGTGAAATCCCTGGGCGCGGGGCAGGTCATCGATTACACCCGTGAGGATGTTCTCCAGCGCCCCGAACGCTATGATTTCATATTTGACGCTGCTGGGCCAATGATTTCAAAAATCTCGAAATCGGCATGCAAGCAGGTGCTGCTTCCGGGCGGGACTTATGTCAATGTCGAAATGAACCGCAAAGATCAGGTTGAGGATCTGCAATTTCTCGGCAAGCTGATCGAGGCTGGCAAAGTTGTACCGGTCATTGATCGCTGCTATCCGCTGGAACAGGCTGCCAAGGCTCACCGCTATGTCGAAAGCGGTCGAAAACAAGGCGCAGTTGTGCTTACAGTCGTTTGAAACGATCTGGTTACCGAGAAGCTACACAAGGAGACAAACCATGACCACAAATCACAAAATCTCTCGAGTTTTGGGGGCTGCATTCCTGCTGCAGTTTGTAACCTCTGTCTGCAGTGGGTTAATTTTGCAACCAGCCTGGTTCGTGCCAGGAGACATCAGCGCAACCATGCTCAAGATTGCGGATAATCCTAACCTGATGAAAGCGAACATTTTATTGGACGCTTGCACCGCGCTCGGTGTCATCTTTTTAGGGGCGATCCTTTACGCGACCCTGAAGAAATATGGCGAAAGAATGGCTCTGGTAGGTCTGGGGTTCTATATCCTGGAAGGAGCCATGCTGGCTGCCAGCAGAACCCAGGCTTTCACACTCTTGCGCGTCAGCCAGGAATATGTATCCGCCGGACGCCCTGACTATATGCAGACCATCGCAAAGCTAGCATTTGAATCGATGGATTTTGTCGGATTTACGTTGCATATGCTGGCTTTTTGTCTTGGCGCGATCCTTTTTTATTACCTGCTCTACCGGTCAGGTGTGGTTCCACGGGTTTTGTCGCTCTGGGGGCTGATCACCTTGCTGCCTTTGTTGGTTGCGACTCTGTTGGCCGTATTCGACATTCAGTTCCCGGAATTCGTGGCCTTACCTTATTTCCCCTTCGAATTTGTGATCGGGGTCTGGATCCTGGTCAAAGGAGTTCCGGAAAAAGAGGCGCCAATCGCCTTGAAAATCGAGGAGTTCGCAACGACTTAATGACTTTCAGGTTAATGGGTCAAGTAAAGGCTATGAAGCTCCGGGGACGTAAGGTGGGCTACTCATAACCCGCTTTCGCAAAACCCATCGTAGACCCAACCAACCAGAAAGGAGATCAGCATGACAGTGCAACAAGCTGTTGAGGCCCACCAAGATGTCGAAATAGGGCAGAAAAAAGGGCGGTTGTGCTGACGGTCGCCTGACAGTATCAGACCAGACCAATCCGGTCACAATCCATCTGCTGCCGGTTCAATTATTTGGCGATCGACAGCAGGGCCAGGAGAATGCAATATGCTGGCAACAGACACATTGAATCAGGCAGTCGAAAAGAACCAGGTTTCGCAATTTGGAATAGGCACAATCTTGCTGATGTTTGCCTGGCCAGCGGCCTGGTACAGCTTACTCATCTATGTTTTCGCCAGGCCATTCGTGCCAGAGGGCGGCGCCATACCAACCTGGTTGTTCCTTTCGATCCTTGTGTTGGGCTCAGGGGCTGAACTTGTCGCCGGTTTGGTCTTGCTGCGACGAGAAGGCTACCGGCTTACGATCCAGGCCTTACGGGACCGCATCCATTGGCGCTGGCCGAGCGGCTGGAAAGCCTGGACGCTCGCCGGGGTCCTGCTCTTGCTGGGGATGGGCCTCAGTATGGCGATGGGACCGGCCAACCGCGCCCTGGCGTCTGTACCGGGCTTCGCGCCGCCCGCATGGTGGCCGGCGTCCAGCAATCCTTTAACCCCGGTCAACAGCGCGGCCGACGCCTTCCCGGACATCCATCTGACCGGGAATTTCCTGTTCGTGCTGGTCTACTTCCTTATCACGCTGGTGTTCAACATCTTTGGGGAGGAAATCTATTACCGCGGCTACCTCCTGCCCCGCATGCAAGGCGTATTCGGCCAATGGGCATGGATCGCCAATGGCGTGCTGTTTACCCTCAAACACGTTTACCAGCGATGGCTGTATCCTGGCATCCTGGTTGGCGGCCTGGCATTTGCCTTCGCGGCCGGGCCAATGGGCAGCCTGCCCCTGGCAATGGTGTTCCATTGGATCGGTAACTTTCTCTTCACGCTCGTCTTTTTG
>CAWHJB010000011.1:0-167470 GCA_963829555.1 uncultured Chloroflexia bacterium
TTCAAGCGCGATGCCGCCTTGCGAGAGCAGTTGGTGCATTAAGGCGGTATTATCAATCATTAATTAATTCAAGCCTCTCGTGATTAGTATTATCTGGCTACATGCCGGCTTTTTTCAGCTCATCCTGGAACGCAGGCAGGTTTCGATTTTCCTGGCGAAGCCTTGTTATCAAATTCCGTCCGTCTTCCTCCCTGCCCAGGCTTTGATAAAGACTCAGAACCTTTTTCAAATAACCAGCCGCGATAGCATAATTATCACGACCGCGCCTTTCAATTAAGTCCTTTATCTGGATCATATACAAGCGGATAGCCTGCTCTGGGCGGCTTCCTTCCGCCGCTTCGGCGACTCGTAACTCAAGCGATGGATGATAGCCCCGCCAGTGTCGAACCGAAGTCCTGGTGCGCTCTAACGCATCCAGCGCTAAATCAATTTCACCTTCTTCCAGATAAATTTCGACCAATAAACCGAAATTTCCGTCATCGATAAGTCTTTCAAGGGTTTCGGATCGAAGCCCAACCCATTGATCCATTTGATCCGCCAGTTTACTGATATCCAAGTATCCTGGCAGGGAAGGCTGCGACCAAAACAGGCTCTTCGCCAGTTCCAACGCTTCGGGAAGATTCTCCTGGCGAATCGCATTCTCCTTCAACCATAGGATCAGGCGACGATCGCGGCTGGTTTCAGCTCGGGCCCGCACCATTTGTTCCGCAATGGCGTCATGCCCTTGTTGGACGAATAGATCCGCCAGGGCCAGCAGACGATAATCTTCAGCCTTCTCCAATTCGTTGACCGCCTCATCCACCCGATCCAATTGCAGTAGCCTGGCGACAAGATCATCGAGCCGGCCGGTCTGCCGGCAAATCTCCAGGAAGCTTTCATCGTTCAGCGATTCAGCTTGCAAATCTAGTAACAAACCGCCCAGGGCTTTCCGCCCCCAATCACGCAGGCCAGCCAAAGCCTGTTCAATTAAGTTAGAAAGCATCACTTTTTCATCGGATGTGGTTTGTTCCAATAAAATACCTGGAATTTGATCTCCAAAGCCAAATCCTCCCATGTTGACATCCCACAAATAAACATGGAAGAGCGTCTGTAAGATATCCTGTCGAGCGCTTTGCCCGTCTGTGAATTCCAGACAGGTGCCCAGCCCAACGATACAATCGTCTATTAGACCCCAGAATCTGCCAAACTCGTCACCTATCACAATCTCTTCATAATCAAGGATTTCTTCGAGCATAGCGCCATATATAATCGCAGCATTGCCATAGTCCGTTTGTTCTTGATATTGCCCGGCCAGATTCAAAAGCTCGTCCAAATCGCGACTGGTCTCGTAGGAGTCTCGCCAATCCCAATCGTAGCTCTCAGCATTGAATGCACTGGAAACCTGCCGGCGGATAATTTCGGGATCGATAACTTTTGTGCCTCTATCTGCCGAGGGAGAAGGTAGTCTGAGCAGATACTCCAGGTCGGGATAACGCTGCAACATCTGGCGAATCAGTGTGATCAGCTCAACCTTACTGCGTTCTTCCAGCGCAATTTCTAAGTCAGGGCTTTTTTCAAATACTTCTGGATTCTCCAACCAGGTGAGCAAGAGAGCGGCAACATGTTTGCAATATCCGCCAGCCCCAACCGGGCAAGAGCAACCCGCCGTGACAATACCATCATCATCCAGAGTAACTTCCAGCTGATAGAAGGGCGCTGAATTGCCCAGGCAGCGAGCTTTGAGAGTCATCCCTTGCTGTTGCGGTTCAAATATGGCCTCATCTTCGAAATAGGCCAGGCCTTTTTGATAAGATGCAGAACCAACCCAGGCCTGGATATCTTTGCGAGATAGATCGGGAAAATTATCTGTCATTCTGGGCCTCGCTCAAGCAATCAATCTGTGAAATGTGACTGTGTATTCGTTATTCAAATCTATGCTTTCATGGGGAATCTTCGCTTTAGATCTTTTGGTAATTCTCCCACGTAAGTTAATACCAACCTTTGCCCGGCGCGAGTAGCAGCCATGTAGATCTTGCGCGTGTTCTCCAGGATCAAGGCTTCGCGTTCTTCGTCCGATAATCGCAGGCTTTGTTCCCGTTCGAACAGTTCGTGCAAACCGGCTAAAAAAACGATTGGCGCTTCCAGGCCGGTGCCGGCATTCAATGTCGTTACACGCACATAGTCACCGGGGTACTGGTCTTTGGGATCCCAGGCAGCATTCGGGCCAAGCCGATCCCGGATCGCCTCAATCAATCCTTTCACCCCCTGCCAGCCGGCATGCAGGACCAACAAGTCTCGCAGTGGCACCTCCTGGTTGGCCAGGGCGGCTACCTCATTTGCCAGGCGAGCGATCTCATCCTGCGAACTGGAAAGCGGGATCAGCATTGGAAATGGGCCATTGGGCATCGAAAACAGATCCGGAGCCAGAATATCTTCCTCGTCACCATCTCTCGGAATGCGGCTGCGGTAGAAAAGGGTCGCAAAGTTAAGAATTTCAAGGGTAGTACGATAACTGCGCCGTAGATGATTGGAACGCCCGCGAACTTCAAAGCCAAGCGATTTCCAGCTCTCCCCGCGCCGGAGGAAACCCTGAGTAGGATCAGCAGCCAGGAATAAATGCCCCACACCCGGCTTCACCAAGCGGCGAACTATCGAAAACCATAACGGTGCGAAGAATTGAGCTTCATCGATAAGTACAACATCGTAAGGTGTAAATAGTACGGACCCATTTTGGATGAAGCTCCACATTCGACGCGGCACATCCGCCCAATCCAGCCAACGCTTTCTTGCCAGGATATTTTGAAAATGCTCGATCGCCGCCCACATATGTTCGCGATCCGTCAGCCGAAAGCCTCGCCCGCGCCGGTCGGCCTTCAGGTAGGCATCTCGAGAAAAATCAATTTGATCTTTTGCCCAATCGATTTCGCTTCGCAGCATCGATGAAGAGATATTGCTGCCCTCCAGTGTTTGCTCCCAGGCAGAACGAATGAGTGCATTGCGCTTACTTTCACCGATTGGGCTTTGCCATCCTGTATCTTTAGGCCAGTGTTTATGGCACCAGGAATTAAATGTGTGCCATTCGATCGCTTTTGGTAAGCCTCCCGTAAGCCGATGAAAACGAGCCTGCATATCCTTGTTGAGTGGTCGGTTGTGGGTAAGCACCAGGAAACGCTTATTGGGGTAGAAGTTATATAGCAGGCGCAGGCGATAGAGCAACAGCAAGGTTTTCCCACTGCCCGCCACTCCGTTCACCAGGCTCAGGCGAAAATCGCGGATCAATGCTTCGCCCTCGGGCTGCAAATCCAAATCGCCCTTCAAGGCCTCTTCCTGATCATAATCCAGCAGATACTTCGTCAGGCCAGCGTCGAGCGGACGCTGTATTGTAAGGCGGGCAGTCAGTTCTGGAGGGATCACAACTTCTGGCGTGAAGCTAGAACGTAGTTGCTTGATTATGTCTTCATCCAGCCCAATGCCTCGGAAACAAGTCTCCCATTGGGTGAGCCCATCCGTTTTGACGGCTTCCTGACCAAGCCACACCGGCATTCGATCATGTTCGATCGGCAGGCTTTCCCGGAGTGATCCCTCTGGAATGTTCGGAAACAGCAACGCCGTGCTGATCTCGCATTGGCCCGGTGGGGTTGGATGAGATGATCGTATCTGGGCCACAAAATGAGTTAATACCCGGATTTCCAGTTCACCGAGGGCAGGGCGTTCGTCATCCAAGAGCAACATTTGAGCGACCGGATGTATCTCCTTTGAGGTTGCACCGCTTACCTTGACCAGCAAAGCCCTGGAGTGAGGATCAAGAATAAGGAAATCTGGAGCCTCCTTTTGCCAGGGCGCAAGGTGATGCCAGACGGTGTAATCGTCTGGTAAGGTCTTTAAAAAGCGAAAGACGGTCAGAACTTCAGCCGGCAAGGCGCCGGCAGGAGAACTCGGAAATATGCGTGCCATTTTAATTGGGCCGGCCACCTGGTAAGTTGAATACGGTGCAGTTAGCAACTAAATCGCGTAACAAAGCCACCCAGGACTGCTGTTCTTCATCATCCGGCTCAGCTTTGAGAACGTGCCGGCTGCCGATCAGGATTAATTTGGTGCGTGGGCGAGTGATGGCTACATTCAGCCGGCGTGGTTCGAAGAAGAAATCAGCCAGGCCAGCGGCGTATCCTGGACTGGAGGTCGCCAACGAGACAAGAACGACTTCACGTTCCTGGCCTTGCATGCGCTCCACCGTGTCAGCCACGATTTGCTTAAGCATTTCTCGAGAAGGCAACGCTGCGCGCAGTAAGTTACGGATCAATCGTCCTTGGGACCGGTAGGGTACCACGATCCCGATTTCGGCCGGCGGTACCCCGGCCTGGATCAATTGGATTACCAACTCGCATACCACTTCTGCTTCAAGCCGGCTGCGAGTGGTGTTATTACGGTGTTCCAGGTCTAAAAAGACTGCCGGCTTTTGCGGATCGAGAGCAAAAGCCCAACGCTCGTCGATATGTGTGAGGCGCAGACGGCGCTTAGCTACTCCCGGGGCGGGCTGGATCATATCTCCATAGAAGTTGCGGCTGGGCCAGGCTGCCAAAGTATCATTTAATCGATAGGTGGTTGTCAGCATGCTTTGATTGCCACGCGGGCTGAGGAAACCGAAAATGGATGTACTTCCAATCTCGGACGCGCCGCTGGTAACCACCGGTGGAAGCTGCTGCTCATCACCGATAAAAATATACTTTGCCCCTGCCAGCATTCCCATAATCGCCAGCGGTAAGGTAATTTGTGAAGCCTCATCAAATACAACCACGTCAAATTCGATATGGCCGAGTCGTTCACTACGAGTGGCGAACGGCGTTGCGCCGACAGCATAGCCCCCAGAAAAATCGCCAAAGCCGGATTGGGCAAAATTCTCGAAGTTATCTACATTCAAGTCGGTTGATCGAGTGGTTAAGCCAACCTTACACACAGGCAAGGAAGCGTCCACCAGGTGAATTTTATTCAAAGCGTTGTTGATGGCTCGATGGGTCAGGGCAGTCACCAATACACGCTGTCCATCTTCCACCATTAATCTCACCAGATGCGCCAGTGCAAAAGTCTTGCCTGTGCCAGGTGGTCCCTGAATGAGATGAAATAAATCTGAAGCATAAGCCAGCGCCACAGCCTCTGACTGGCTTTCATCCAGACCAGATAGATATGCGGCTTCCAATCCGCGCTCGTACCTTGCATAATCCAGGGTCGGTTCTATCGCTCCGCTTAACAACGGCAAGATGCGGTCTCGGCCGCGTCCGGTATCAGCGACCTCGTCCAGTGCATCCAGGAAGAATGGACTGAGATCCAGCATGCTCTCATCAGCGATCCACCCCTGCGGCTGGTCTGCTAGCAAATAATGCTTTCCGCTTCTGGCGCTGATTTCAAGCTGAGTCTCATCATCGTATTCCAAAACGACTTCAATCGCATCTTCACCTTCAGGATCGCCACGGTGAAGTAAAAGGAAATCGCCATCACGGAAACGTAATTCGTTGGAAGGACAGCTTAATAAGATGGACCCAGAGGAAGTAAATGAGGCAAGCCGAATGCCTTCAATCGCAAAGCCGCGAGCCACGCGTTCGGACAATGGGCGCGCCCAACGCTCACGCAACTGGTTGCGTTGGGAGTCAGCCTCGGAACGGACAAAACGTCCCAGGCGTTGGAGTAATACAGCGTGGTCTGGCATAGTTTGACAAATTGTAATCCATTCAGGGAAAAAGAACGCACGGCGATGACGTATTTATCCCCCATACCTCCTGCAGATGGATCAGCCTGGCTTCAGCAGCTTCGCGGTTGGTGGCTTGATAGACGGTCTTGAGGTCTTTGACGAACGCCTTGCGAGCCTTTCAGGAGACATAGCGCAGGCTGTTGCGGATCTGGTGGATGATGCAGCGTTGGATAGATGGCCGCCAGTGGCCGTTTCTGCTCTTCCAACTCGTTGGTGGTGCTGCCATACTCGGGAACAATCCTGGATTCGAAATCTCCTTTCCGATCCCGCAGCAACTTGATTTCAACATCGCTGTGGGAGGTACACACCTTTTCGGGATAGTGACCATTGCGGTTGTTGCCCGAGTTGCGTCCGGAGGCTTCATATGGCTCATGGGACAGCTCGTCGCTCAGTTCCGCTACACAGAGGCTATCTCTCTTTTATTTCCCTATACCAGACTTTGTGGGGCACCGGCAGGGAAATTTGACTCCAATCTATATCTGTCCTGTATCTGCCTCGATGTCACAAATATCCTCACTCACCTTAAAATACTCTATCTAATACGATCCAGTAGTAATAATCATAAATTGAGCTCATTATTGCCATCAGGGTCGACTTTACCTTGATTTATGGATTACACAGTCTGTTCCAAGCTGCATGTTTGGATGCAGGGAAACTTGATTCAGATCAAGTCGATTTTTGGGGAATCCAAATACAATAGAAAGGGAAGTTCATCTATAACAGGCACATTGAGAAATTCCGCGGTGGTAAGGGACATCTCACGGAATTTCCGTGAAATTCCTTTCTTTACGTTCCCTGAACCGAAGTATCATCCTTTGCAATGAAACTCCAACCCTCAAGAGATGTCATAGCCATTTTTCATGCTTTCCTCTTATTATTCTTATCAAATGAGATGCCAGCGATGCAATCCAAACTTAAAGAAGGATAAACCAACATGACAACGCGCAGAAAATCGCCGCTTGAAATTGAGCCAATTGAACCGCAGATGTGCTCGGTTGATTTGCGCATGGCAATCCTTAGCAAGGTGCCCTTCTTTCGTAATTTAGAGAAAGGCGCGATCGGCGAGATTAATAAAAAATTTATCGAAAAGGGTTATTCCACCGGGGAAACTATCTTTTTTGCTGGCGATGCCGCCGAACGCCTTTATGTCGTTGCAGATGGGAATGTTACGCTAAAGCAGCATACCCTGATGGGCCAAGATGTGCTGCTCGATGTTCTCAAACCAGGAGAATTTTTCGGGAGCCTGGCTATCCTGGGTGACGACGAATATTCAGAAACAGCGGTAGCACAAACTCAGTGTTGTGTCATAAGTATCGGAGCAGATGAGTTTCGCGACATATTACAGGAACATCCTCTTGTGGCGATCAAGGTGATTGATATTATGGCAGAAAGGTTGAAAGCGGCGCACGAGATGATCCGCCAGCTTAGCAAGCATTCCGTCGAACAGCGCCTTGCCCATATTCTGCTTAAGCTCGCCGAAAAATTGGGGCAGAAAAAAGATGTCGGACTGCTTATCCAGCTACCGCTCTCACGGGCTGATTTGGCGGAGATGATCGGGACCACGACCGAATCTGTCAGCCGGGTAATGAGTCATTTTCAGAAAGAAGGTCTGGTGCGCACTGGGCGGCGCTGGGTTGCAATTATCGATCAGGAAGGGTTATTGGCTTACAAGGAAGGTTCGACCGATTATAGTTAGGAATTAACCACCAGCTGCCTGGGCGGGCCAACGAGCCCGCTCTTTTATTATTGATGATCTTGCAGTTAATTGATCTGCGTCATGGTTCTCTCTCCAAGAATACCGTATAGTAATAAATGAAAATCAGGTTGTAGCGTATGAAAGGAGAACTATCATGAAAACCGTGTTTAGATCTGAAGAGCTATCCTGCCCATCCTGTGTGGCCAAGATTGAGAAAACAGTTGGCTCTATGGATGGTGTGGATCAGGTAGAGGTATTTTTCAACACCGGCCGTATCACAGTTGATCATGACCCCCAAATAGTGAGCACCGACGAAATCATCAAGTCTATTCGCTCAGTTGGCTATGAGGCAAAAGTATCGGCGTATTAATTAAAGATTGGCAAAACGGGTGAAAGCAGGAACGAATCCCATATTGCTATCTCGCTACCTTTGGAGTGGAAAAACGTGAGTGGGAACTTAATATGAATACCGTTATACTTAAAATGCAAAATCCTCTTCTGCGCCGGAAAGCGCTGGTTGTCAGCAGCGCTGGATTGATCCTTGCTGCCTGGCTGGTCGGAAAAGTCTGGGGGCTTCAAGGCTGGCAGGACAGGTTGATGGTCGCGGCCGCCCTGGTTGCCGGATGGGACATTGCCCTGCGGGCGATCACAAGCCTGCGTAACCGCCATGTCAGCATTGAATTGCTGGTGACGATCGCAACTGGCGGGGCGCTGGTCATTGGCGAATACTGGGAAGCTGCAGCGGTCACTTTCCTCTTCATTTTTGGTGCTTATCTCGAGGCGCGTACATTGAGCCAGACCCGTAATGTCCTGAAAGGGCTGTTGGACCTCGCTCCAACGACTGCTGTGGTGCTGCGAGATGGACGCCAAACAGAGGTGTTGCCCGGTGAGGTTGTCCCAGGAGAAACCGTCCTGGTAAAACCGGGAGCGAAAGTTGCCGTTGACGGCGAGGTAATCGCAGGCTATTCCAGTATTGATGAAAGCGCCATCACTGGCGAATCGATGCCTGTGGAAAAGACAGCAGGGGCGAAGGTTTTCGCCGGAACGGTAAACCAATCTGGGCTGCTCGAGGTGCGGTCTGTAGGTGTAGGCGCAGATACCACCCTGGCCAAGATTATCCGCCGGGTAGAAGAAGCCCAGGATGAAAAAGCGCCGACGCAACGTTTTATCGAGCGATTTGCCCGGTATTACACGCCTTTCATCATTGGACTCAGTATGGTGGTGTTCTTGATTACCAGAGACATAGAACTGGCGCTGACCCTGCTGGTTATCGGTTGTCCAGGCGCCCTGGTGATTTCCACCCCGGTGTCGGTGGTGGCAGGAATCGGCCGGGCAGCCAAGGCAGGAATCCTGATCAAAGGAGGTGAATATCTGGAGAATGCCGGCAAAATATCTGCCCTGGCATTGGATAAAACCGGGACGCTAACCGAGGGCAAACCCCGAGTTACAGATATCGTTGTCAGCGCTCCTGAAACAGCAGTCAGGCTTGTCTCTACACCGGTACTGGTGAGCGCTGAGGGGAATGTCTCCGGCCTGAACTTGGGAGTTCACGAGACGCCTGTCCCCGGCTGGGATTTTTCGGAAACTGATGTGCTGCGTCTGGCCGCGATTGCCGAAGCCGGCTCCGAACACCCCCTTGGAGGGGCAATTCTAGCCGAAGCATACCAGGTCTTGGAGGATATACCTTCAGCCAGCGAATTTGAATCCTTCACGGGTCAGGGTGTCAGGGCGGTTTACCAGGGAGCCGATATTGTGGTTGGCAATCCCGGATTAATGGGTGAGTTGGGCATCGCGGTGGATCTTGAAGCACGGCTCCATCTTGACCGATTAAAACAAGGCGGAAAAACTTCCGTACTGGTAGCCTATGATGGGATGGTCGTCGGCGTGATCGGCATTGCGGATACTATCCGCCAGCAAGCGAGTGAGATGGTGGATAGACTTCGAGAAGCAGGGCTCAAGGAAATCGTTATGTTGACGGGAGATGACCGCATCACGGCAGAAGCGATTGCTGGCCAGGTCGGCATCACGAATATCCGGGCCGAACTGATGCCTGAGGATAAGCTGGACATCATCCGATCAGTCCAGGCAGACGGGCATATCGTAGCCATGGTCGGAGACGGCATCAACGATGCGCCCGCCTTAGCCGCTGCGGATATTGGCATCGCCATGGGGGCAGCCGGAACGGATGTCGCCATCGAAACGGCCGACATCGCGCTGATGGCCGATGATTTGATGAAGCTGCCGGAAGCGATCCGCCTATCCAAAGCTACTCTGGGTAATATCCGCCAGAATGTGATCATTGCGCTGACAACAGTAACCGTGCTGCTATTGGGTGTGCTGTTTGGTAGAGTACATATGGCTGGCGGGATGCTCATTCATGAAGCCTCGGTGTTGATCGTGATTCTTAATGGGATGCGACTGCTTCGAATGTGATTTTGATGAACCTGGATCCAAAAATTTTCGGTTGCCAGGATAGGAGGTAATTGAAACCATATGCCTGTTCTAACCCGTTGGTTTTTGAAAAGTTCGTTGTTATTTTTAATTCTGGCCGTACTGTTAGGGATGCTCCTGGCAGCCCGCGCTCCGTTGAATCTACCTGGTTGGGTTGGCGCTTTCAACCCCATTTATTTCCATCTGTTCATGGTGGGCTGGGTGGCACAGTTGATCTTCGGGGTCGTGTTCTGGATGTTTCCTAAGTATTCTAAGGAGAAACCGCGCGGCAGTGAAACATTAGGGTGGATCGTTTTTGGGCTGCTCAACGTTGGGTTGGCTTTGCGTGTGATCGCGGAACCAGCTCAGGCGCTCAATCCATCTTTGCTTTGGGGGTGGATGTTGGCTGCCTCGGCTGTACTGCAGTGGCTGGCAGGTATGGTCTTCGTGATCAACACCTGGGGCCGGGTGAAGGAGCGTTGAGATGCCCAGACTGAGTACCTGGTTTATCCGCACTTCCCTGCTGTATCTGGCGCTTGGGTTCACATTCGGCGGGCTCTTGCTGATCAATAAGGGGTTCCCATATTTTCCGTACTTCTGGAGCTTGCTGCCTGCCCATATCGAGATGGTTCTGTTCGGTTGGACAGTGCAACTGGTGATGGGGATGGCTTTCTGGATTCTACCCAGATTTTCAAAACCTCCCATCCGAGGAAATGAAAAATTAGCCTGGGGAGCTTTTATCCTGGTCAATACCGGGATCTGGTTCATCGTACTGGCATCGTATTGGTCAGGAAGCCAGTGGCTCACTTTAACAGGCAGAGCGGCGGAGACGGCAGGGGTATTGGCATTCGCTGCACACGCATGGCCTCGAGTAAAAGGTATCGGGATTGCTTAGTGGCGGAAGGATTGATCCATTAACCTTGATTTTCAACGTTCACCAACTCCCATTTCATGGGAGGCTAATCGACCTTGGCAAGTTGTTATGCTTCATCTCACGGCGGGCTGTGAAGACAGTTATCATCAGAAACAAAAGAACCGCCACCTCATTGAGCAGCCCGCCCCACTGGCGGGCTGGCGGCCACAACAATAAGTCGCCGGCAACGCGAAGAATTAACGAAAAGTGCAGTATGCCTAAATGTACATAAAAAATCGGCAGGTATTTTACCGGCACCCCCATCACGGCTGGAATGATCACCGGGGCGTGACCAAAGATCATAGAGAACACAAATCCAAGAAAAATAGTGTGCAGCATAGCATCGTAGATAGGGCCGGCGGGATACCTGCCACCAAATCCAAACCAGAAAATCCCGCCCAGAAGTAACCAGATGTAACCAGGCAGTAAACAGGCCGCGATAAAGCGGGTTAAACCCTGCTGGCGGATGGTGCGCCGGGCGATATCGAATCGCAACAACCAGACACCTAAAACAGCCAAACCCAAGCCGGCAATTCGAATGCCGGCGTCATAAACGGGCAGAGACACCACCAACCCGATCAAAATCAAACCAATGGTGGCGAGAAATATCGTTCTTGCGCCCCGCGTAAGGATTAACATCCGCGCCAGTTCTAACCGCTCACCGGCAATGGTCAGCACCAAAAAGCCTGCCCACCATGGAACCACTCGAAAGATTGGCAATCCAACCAGCCAGAGCCCATTTCCTGCCAACCAGAGTAGAACCCCCAGGCCCATCACTGCATTGTGCAGAGATGGCTGCAAGCGATTAATTACCACAAAAATGAAAACAAAACCCAGTGCAGCCAATGTCATTAGCAGGCGAGGAATGAAAGGATAGACAGGCAGTAAAAGCCCAACCGTCCCTATACCTGCCAACAAGGGCGCCAGGAAATAAATACGGCGCCCTTGTGGGAGTTGACTGAGAGCTACGGCACGTTCCAGGCTGATTAACGTCCCCAAGAAACCGGAAACCATTAATGGCCCATGTTCCATCAGCAACTGGGCAGATAGAGGGGGAATTCGCCAGCCCAAACGCAGCAAGCCGGCCCACAAACCAGCCAGCAGGGCAACGATTGCAAAGACCATCAGCGTCAATCGCTGCCAATTACGAGGGCTGGTATTTGGTGAGGGTATATTGCGAGTCATTCTACAAGCAGCTCTTTCAAAACCTTTTTTAAAACCACAGCGTTGTTATGCTGCTCGTCACGGGCGCCGTACACGAGGGTGATATCGTCATCGTGTAATTGCTCTAAAAGGGGCCGCAGGATCTCATTTTTACTCTGCAATTCGAGGCGGTAACGGCGCTCAAACTCAGACCAGCGATCCTCCCGGTGGCCAAACCAACGTCGCAATTCATCACTGGGGGCTAACTCTTTCAACCAGCCTTCCAGCCTCAGGTCTACTTTCTTGACGCCCCGCGGCCAGATGCGATCTACCAGAAAGCGGCGACCGTCTGCTTCATCCGGTGGCTCGTAAGCTCGTTTGATTCGAATTTCGTGTTTCATATGCGGACGATCCGTACTCGCCAGGTTTCAGGCCCTGCTTGTAAGTACTCCCAGGAAAACTCACCGCTGCGTTCGGCCTGAAACTGGTAGAAAAGCGGTTTGGGATTATGATCATTGACGAGGATGAACCCTTGACCTGCCTGCAACCCGTCGAATTGATCGAATATCAACGGATGTCGATTTGCTGGCGGGATGCTGCGTATGTCCAAAACAGTCTCATTGCTCATGATTGGTCTCCTTTATCCCTTTACGAATTAAATTATAGTATTCAGGCCGCCATGGAGTACCTTTTTTTTCGGTTCCCAGGATTGCATGGCCTGCGCGAGCGGCCCGGCGTTGTCAGAGTTATAACAATCGAAAAGCGATCATTATGGGTGATTTCCACGCTGTGGATGCGACCCAGGTCTACAATATTGAGGCCGAATTCCGGATCAATCACTTCAGCCAGAGCTTCATTGCCCGTTTCTTCTGAAAGGCGGATAGAATTCACTGTGGTCATGGATCACTCCTCAGAACAATCTGATACGGCAAGGAGATCGCCTCGACCGGGCAAATCATTTCACAGGTCCCACAATAATTACAGCCCTCAGGCTCATTAACTACAGCAATGTCATGTGAGAGCTTAAGAGCATGCGTTGGGCAGGCGGTGATGCAATCGCCGCAGCCGGTGCAAATTTGTTCATCTATTTGAGGTATCCAGGCGGTCATGTTTATTCTGTACTCCAACTCGTGAGCTTCCAATCCTTCCGATTCAATTTTAGGGTATCGGACCCAAGTTTTCATTGATTAATATCAAGTAGCTCTTTGGCAACTTGATAGCGTAAAGGCTGGCTCAGATTGAATTTCCTTTTATCAATGAGTGTCACATGGACAGGCGGGTTTGCTGGCTGCCGGGCCGTATTTACCCCGCCAAACCCACCACCTATCAGTCAAGGTTGAACGGATGCCAGCTCTCTCAGAAGATTGAGGTCTGATAGTAAGATATTATGCCGGTCGAATTGGATCGCCCCCATTTTTTCAAGGACTCGCAGGGAGCGGCTGATGGTTTCTGGCGTTGTGGCCAGATGGCTGGCGATAAGCGCCCGTGTGATCGCGGGATGCGCCAGGGTGGGGTCCTCGACCTGTTCTAACAGGAACCGGGCCAGACGGGCTGTGACCGGTCGCAAAGCCAGGTCCTCAACCTGGCCAACCAGATGGCGCACCCGGCCTACCATGCCCTGCAGCAAGGCGTAACAAAGCTCGTGGTCCGCTCGAATAATTTCGGCCAAATCCTCGGCCGGTATGACCCAGGCCGACACATCCGTGATTGCCATCGTGCTGACCGCATTCGATGCCCCGTCGAGCGCAGCCAGATCGTTAAATGTCTCACCAGGGCCGAAAAAGCGCATAATATATTCTTGCCCATCCGGTGAAAGCTTAAAGGCCTTGACCCGGCCCTTTTCAAGGATCCATAATCCGGCAGATGGGTCCCCTTCAAAAAAAAGGATCTCATCTTGTAAGAACGATCGGCGTATTGATCGATCACTCAAATGGATCAGGTGATCCTCAGTAATGTGGGCAAAATAAGGGATTTTTCGTAACAGGGTTGGCAAATCGATTGGCGTCATAGAGGTTATTTCCGATATCTATCAGTACCAGTTATTTGGTGCTAATCTTATCATCGGATAAGATACATTTCGACTATTCTGGGAGTTCTGTGGTGGTGGACCTTCCTGCACGATTGCTGGAAGAGCTTGTGATTCGTGCAGCTTTTTTCGTGTTAGACTTTATCAATCATGGCAGAAACTCAGATCCAAACGAACTTGTTACTGAATCGATTGCGCACTTTTGAATTTCTGCGCGGGCTCGATGAAGAAACCCTGTCCGAACTTTCAAAAAGCGCTTCCTGGAAAATCTATGCTGCAGATGCGGTGATCTTCTGGGAGGGGGACATTGAAACGAATCTGTTTTTTCTGCAGTACGGCTGGCTGAAGGTGATGCGGTCTGCTCCAGACGGCCGGGAGCAAGTGCTGCGATTTCTCGGCCCTGGAGAGATATTCAATGAGTTGGGAGTCTTTGCCAGGCGTCCCAACCCGGCGACCGCCATTGCGTTAGAGGAAGCTGGCATCTGGTTAATTCCACGCCATGGTCTCGAACAAATCCTGTCCTCGCATCCACATACAGCCTTGCAGATCATGGAAAACATGGCCGATCGTTTCATCAGCCTGGTCGATCTGACAGTAGACCTGTCCCTGAGAACTGTAGAGGCCAGGTTGGCCAAACTGCTGTTGGAACAGGCCCAGGATGATGTAATTCCACGCCGGCGCTGGCTGACCCTGACCGAATTGGCCGCCCGGATCGGGACGGTACCGGACGTGCTCAGCCGTGTCATCCGAGAATTAACCCGCTCAGGATTGATCGAAATGGATAAACAGCAGATACGGATTTTAGATCGGGAAAGACTGGCAGAACGAGCCATGCTGCCAGATGAATCAAACTGGCGCTAAAAACCCGACAAAAGTCGGGGATAGAAATGGGGGAAAAGGGTATAGTCAGGCAACTATCGAGCGAAGGAGGATAGAATGCCTGACATATTTTCAACCACTTACTTACCCAATATAAAAGACCGGGCTGTTTTTAGTCCAGACGGTCCCAACCCGCAATTCCTGATTGATACCCCGGCATATAAAGTGCTGGTTGTCGGTCTGGAAGCTGGACAGCAAGTCCCTCTGCATCCAGCGGAGCTGGCTATGTATTATTTCCTGGAAGGGGAAGGCCTGATGACCGTGGGTGATGAGACCTATGCCGTCCGGCCCGGCACAATCCTGATTGCTCCCGACGGTGCACCGCGCGGCATCAATGCTAAAACTCAGCTTATTTTTCTGGGATCGAAAGGAGCATGATCATGCCTGGTCCATATATCCTGACAACCTTGCTCTATGTTTTGGTGGCCTTATTGGCTGCAATCGATGCATCGCTGGTGAGTGTCAATCTGGCGGGGCCATTCGTTGCCCTGCGCTGGGTACGGGTGCATTTCATCACCCTGGGGATCATTTCTCAGTTCATTTTTGGCCTGCTGCCCGGCTTGATCGCCTCGCTCTCGAAAAAACCGCGCCCCGCGATGCGTTGGGACATTTTCCTGGCGTTCAACGCGGGATTTATCGCCCTCGTGGCCGGCTTTAACAGCGCCAACCAGCCGATGATCCTGGCAGGCGGCACGCTCATTTTCACGGCCGCAATCTTGTTGCTGGTTCAGCTGTGGCAGGTCCGCCAGGGTAAAACTCCTGCGAGCCTGAAATTCTATATCACGGGTGTCCTTTATCTGCTGGTGGGTATTATCGTAGGGACCGGGCTATGGCTCAACTGGAGTGCGGCCTTACGCATCAAAGTTCCGCTTGAAGTCCACATTCATGCCAACTCGTGGGGCTTTATGTCGCTGGTCTTCGCCGGCTTGCTGGTCGATTTTGTACCGATGCTAACCGGCCGGCCGTTGGGATCGCGACGATCCATCGCTTTCATCTATTGGGGCATGACGCTCGGAGCGTTTGGGCTTGTACTGGGTCCGTGGCTGGGAGGCAGCCTCCCGCCAACCGTTGCCGGCCTGGTATTGCATTTGAGCGCGACCATCTGGCTGTTGGCATTGATGTTTCAGGCTTTCAAAGCGAGCGGAAAACTTAAAACAGCCGGTGCTTGGCATTTGGTTGCATCCTATCTCTGGATCCTGGCGCCGGTGTTGATCGCGCCCCTGATCCTGCTTGGATACCTGGCCGGAGGTCCAATCGAATCGACCGCGCCGCAGGCCCTGATCTATGGCTGGGTTCTGCCGTTTGGGATTGCCCTGATCCCTTATATCTCCCGGCGCTACCTGCTCAAAGAAGAGAATCCCGCCTTAGGAGGCTGCTGGGGCAGCCTGGCAGCCGTCACCATCGGCAGCCTCCTGGTTTGGTTGAGTATCTTTATTGTCCCGCTTCAGGGCCTGCTGTATGGGATTGGCTTTGGATTGTATGCGATTGCCTTCATCCACCCACTGAAGGAGCTGTCCGAAATCGTTCGGATGGGTTTCCAGAAATATGAGCAGATCTGAGGCTGCAAAGGCAGCACCGCGGAGAAACCAATATTAGGACATCATGATTGGAAAATCGACCCATGAAGCGTTTCATACTTCTTGTCTTGTTGACTATTCTACTGGCTGCGTGCGGTTCGAGTTCTGGGCAGAAGGATCTGCAACCCAGCGGAAGTGATCCGGCACAAGATAGTACCGGCGGTCTGGAGGCCAGGCATAACACCCAAATCCCCGCTCAATACACAGGCATAAGCGATCCTGGCTCGGCCGATGAAGGGTCCATTGCCCGGGGAGCGGCCGTCTACGCCGCCAATTGCGCCAGTTGCCATGGCGAAAGCGGAATGGGGGACGGCCCAGCCGGGGCAGCGCTGGATCCCGCCCCGGCTGCACTGGCGACTTCAATCTCAACCGTAGCGGATGATTACCTGTTCTGGCGCATCAGCGAGGGCAGTGGGCCTTTCAACAGTGCGATGCCCGCCTGGAAAGCCGCGCTGGATGAGCAGTCACGCTGGGATGTCATCCACTTCCTCCGCAGCCTGGAACAGTAACTGGATACCTCACTGGCCTGCTGGCCCCTCGTGAAATATTTCCGGCTGCTCCTGTCCACTGACGGTCAGATAGCCGACTAAGCCTCGCTCGGCCCGGCTCAAGGCATGGTCCACCAGGATATACTGGCCTGGCACCTCCACCTGCAGTTCAACCATCCAGGCGCCTCCGGGCGGCACGCTGATGGTTTGAACGTCTGTCAATGGCGGCGAAGTTAAGGAGCCGAAATCATAAGCGCGATCAAAGACCTCTCCAATAATGTGGAATGAAGAGGTTTTATCCGGTCCGCCCACGCCGAAGAAAATCCGGATCGTGTCGCCGACTTCAGCCTTTAGCTGATTATCGGTTTTCGTCAGAGCGCCGGCTGCGCCGTTGAATACGTAATATTCGGGTGTTTCCCGGCTTAACTTTTCCGGGTCGAAATCGAGCTGCCCGGTGCTGCCGTAAGGCTGAGTCGTATAGATTTCTCCCTGCATGACATAATATTCATGATCAACCGGCGGTAAACCGCCTTCCGGCTCGACCAGGATCAGACCGTACATCCCATTTGTAATGTGATGGGCAACACTGGGGGTGGCGCAGTGGTAAACAAACAGGCCCGGTTTCAGAGCCTTAAATGTGAAGCTGCTATGATTTCCAGGGCTGGTTTCGGTGAAAACATGCCCGCCGCCAGGGCCAGTTACCGCGTGAAGATCGATCGAATGCGAGAACATGTTCCCATCCGGATTGGTCAGGTTAATCTCAACCGTGTCACCGACCTGTACCCGAATCATTGGACCTGGAACGGTTCCGTTGAATGTGAAATAGTTGTAGGTTGCCCCATCTGCCAGTTGGCCTACAACTTCTTCGGCAGTCAGATCGACCTTAACCGTCTGTGCCGGCCGGGAGCCGATCGGTTGGGGCAGATCAGCTGGATTGTGAACGATGTTTTTGCCCTCAGTGGCGTTTGAGGTTGGAGAGCCGACCACCAATTTTCCGAACATACCAGCCTGGCGGTGGCCGGGAATTGAACAATAGTAAATGAATGTCCCGGCATCCGTAACTGTAAACCTGACTGTCTTTTGCATACCCTGGCTCGTGAGCTGGCCTGTACTGACCCCAAACTCGTCAATCGTCAAATCGTGCAACAAGCCGTCGTTGTCGATCACCGTAATTTCAACGACGTCACCGGGCTGAATATTCAGCGTTGGGTTGACCATCCCGTCAATCTCACCACCCACGCCCACGAAAGCCAGTCCATGCTGGCTGCTGGTTTCTAAGGTGAAATGCACATTGGCCGTTGCATCATTCTGGGCTGGCGCTGCGGGTGTACCGGTCGCTGCTGTGCCCTGATTGGCTGATGCGCTGGCACAGCCGGCAACGAAAACCAACACCAATACGAGTCCACCAATGAATTTGAAGGTCTTCATAAATAATCTCCTCTTTGGAACGATGATGTCCTTTCCGCGGTCATCATACCCAAGGTGAGGGATTATTTCCTTGATCTGAATCAAGTCGAGGTATCGGTTCATGTAAATTCCGAGACAGACCAAAACGACAGCAATAACGCTTTGAGTGGTTAGCCCGCTTATTTGTGCTCAACCAGATCCCATATATAGCCTCGACGACAGGATTTCCCAATGAACCCAATTTCAGCCCCAATTGGACTGCTTAGGTGTGGATTATAATTAGGGCAAATCTGGCCAGCGCAAAGAGAAGCTAAGGTAACTCAAGATGTCGTTTCCTCTTAGAAGCACCAAAATAACTTCAGGTATAGAATTTAAAATTGGATTGCTGCTGCTGGCCTTTTTTCTGCTGGTCGCAATCTCGGCCGGATTGACTTTTTGGGGGATAGCTCAGCAACAGCAAGATGGTTTGATCATCAATCTGGCGGGCAGGCAGCGTATGTTCATCCAGCAAATGACCCGCCTGGCCCTTGAATTAGAGCGCGGTCCGAGTGCAGCGAGCCAGCGCTGAATTGGCTCAGGTGGTCGAGAGTTTTTCCCAGACCTTACAGGCGTTGAAGGAAGGCGGGCCGGCCCCCTACCAGGAGGGGCAGTTCGTCCAGTTGCGCCCCATCCAGAATGCAGGCAGCCTTGATCAGATTGACCGGATCCAGTCTGGCTGGTCCGAGTTCCAGGCTAACTTGAGTGTCCTGGTCAACCAAACGCCAGGCAGCCCGGCGTTCGAGGCGGGGATACAGCAGCTAGAAACCCAATCGCCTGCCTTGATCCAGCAAGCGGACATACTGGTTCGCCAATATGAGTCCCTGGCCACAGCCAGGTTGAACCGTCTGCGCCTGATCCAAATCGGGTTTGTCGTAGCCGCGGTCATCCTGCTGGGAGCGGGCGGCTATGCCACCCGCCGCTCGATCATCTCACCGTTGAAAGCCCTGGAAATAGCCGCCCGACGCATCGGCGCCGGAGATTTGGATACACCCATTCATCCGGCTGGCCCCGCCGAACTACAATTGCTTGGCAGCACGCTCGAGAACATGCGGGCCAGTTTATTGGCATCCAAAGCCGAGCTGGTCGCCTGGACGGAAACCCTCGAGCAGCGGGTCGACCAGCGCACCCAGGAGCTGACGGCCCTGAATGCGGTCAGCCAGGAAATTAATTCGCAGCTCGATATTGATGAAGTCCTGAACTCGATTGCTGAAAAAGCTTGCCTATTGTTGAAAGCAGATGTTGCTTTTCTCTGTCTTTTAGACGGCAGTAAGTCGATTCTAAAATTACACGCCGCCCAAGGACCGGAAGATGCGATCGAAAAATTTAGCTCGCCCGCCGATATTGATTACGCCGGGCAAGTGTTGGCAAGCCAGCAGGCGGTCCAGTGCAATCTGGATGGCTGCCATGGTTTTTGCGAGATCATGTCCGAACCTTATCGCCACAGCCATCTGGCCGTTTCTTTACAGGTTGGCAAGCGAATTATCGGGGCTCTTTGTGTTGGCAGCCAACAAGAAAGCTATTTTGATCCAGATTCAGCCGAGTTGCTGACTCGCCTGGCCAATATCGCCGCCGTTGCCCTTGAGAATGCCCGCCTCTATGAGCAGGCCGAACGGACGGCATCTCTGGAAGAACGCCAGCGCATCGCGGCCGAAATGCATGATGGCCTGGCACAAACCCTCGGTTTCCTGTATTTAACCGTCGACCAGATTGGCGTCCGGATCGATCAAGGCCAAATGGAACAGGCCAGGTCAATGCTGGAGCGGGTACAAACAGTTATCGATCAGGCCAACCTGGATGTGCGCCGTTCAATCAGCCGCCTGGATGAAGATATTCCGCTTCATTTCACTTTGCAGGAACAATTACAACGGCTGGCTGAGGAATGTTCGAGCCGGGATCGTGCAATACAATGGACCAGCAGCCTTTCTTCTCCGCTGGTATTACCGCGTAAAGAGATGGAACAGGTCCTGAGAGTAACCCGCGAAGCGCTTTTTAACGCCAAAGCCCACAGCCAGGCTGAGCATATCCAGTTAGAATTAGCGCAGCGAGGACAACGAGTATCCGTGATGGTGAAAGATGATGGTTTGGGATTCGATCCGGAAAATCCAGACTTTGCCGATCAACGCCCACATTTTGGCCTGGTCATTATGCGCGCCAGGGCAGCCCGCTTCAATGCCGATCTCGAGATCCATTCCTCACCCGGCAAAGGCAGCAGTGTGACCCTTACCTGGATACCGGGTGTAGAATTGTTGGACGGTGCAACTGTTCCGGGTAACGATTCACCCCTTCTTCTACCGGAGACATAAATGTCACCTATTCGTGTACTTTTGGCGGATGATCATGTTCTATTTCGTGAAGGTTTGGCCGGAATCATCTCCTCACAATCCGATATGGAGGTGGTTGGTGAAGCCAACGATGGCCTGGAAGCGATTGTGAAGGCCAGAGAACTCAGGCCGGATCTGATCTTAATGGATATTCAAATGCCAGACTGTGATGGTCTGGAAGCAACCCTGGCAATAAAAAAAGAACTGCCCGAAACCACGATTGTGGTTTTGACCGTGCGGGACGATGAAGATAAGCTGTTTGAAGCCATCAAGGCCGGCGCTCAAGGCTATCTTTTAAAAAACATTCGCGGTCGAGAATTGTTGGAGATGTTGCGGGGAGCATTGCGTGGAGATGCGGCCATCTCACCCCATCTGGCTGGCAGGATGCTGGAAGAATTTCGCCGGATGAGCTACCAGGTGCCTGCAGACGCCGATGAAATGGAAGACCTGACCCCCAGAGAACAAGAGGTTCTCAGCCTGGTTGCCCTGGGAAAGGCTGATAAAGAAATCGCGGTCGATCTTTCCATCAGCGTGAACACCGTCAAGAGCCACCTGCGCAACCTGCTGGCCAAGCTCCAGGTCAGCAGCCGTCGCGAAGCCGCCCGTCTGGCCAAAAATAAGGGCCTGCTCTAGATTGGACCAACAACACCCCAAATTTCGCTATTCTTAAGAACTAATTCTTTTACGAAAAGAGCGATCCATAGATCGCTCTTTTTTCATTCCTGCGATACGCTGCGAACGATTTAAACCCAATCCCCTTCGTGGTACCCTGATTAAAACTGGAATTTAAGGATCGAGGTGTACCTTGCCGGAGCGAACCTATCGTACGATCATCCCGGACGCGGACTACTACCGCAGCCTGATCAAATGCCAGGCAGCCTGCCCGGTCCATACCGATTCGCGCGGCTACGTCACCGCCATCGCCCGCGGCGACCTGGTGCTCGGTTATCGGATGGCGCATGATCCGAACCCATTGTCAACAATTTGTGGACGGATCTGCGGCGCGCCCTGTGAAACAGCTTGCCGGCGAAGCGCGATCGGCCTGAATGAAGAACCGGTAGCCATCCGCCCTTTAAAGCGCTTGCTGACTGAACGGTACGGTCCGGAGGCTGGGAACCGGCTACCCGGGTCGCAAAACACCTCCGAACAGATGACTTTGCCTGTGCTTCAAGGCCAGGGCGGTCCGGCCTGGTTGGGTAAAGGGAGCGGCGCTCGTCCCGGGGAGGGGGCGTATCTGAGCTATTCCCAGGTGCGCTGGTCCAGGGAGATGCTCCGCAACCTGGCCGCCACGCCCGGTCGCAGGCGCGGCAAAGTTGCGGTCATTGGCGCTGGCCCGGCCAGCCTGACGGTCAGCTACGATCTGGCTTTACTGGGCCACCAGGTCGAGATCTTCGAGGCCGGCCCCAAAACCGGCGGTATGATGCGCTACGGTGTTCCAATATATCGTCTCGACCAGCAGGCCATGGATCAGGAGATCGAAGCCATCCTGGAGATGGGCGTCGAAATCCACTTCAACACCCCGATTGGCAAGACTCTGACTCTGGCAGATCTGCGCCGCCAATTCGATGCGGTATTTCTGGGGATCGGGCTGATGGAGGGCCGCCGGCTTAACATGGAAGGCGCCGAACTGGATGGCGTTATAACCGCCGTGGACCTGCTGCTGAACTACAACCTGGGCTACAAGGTTGAATTGGGCCAGCGTGTGATCGTGGTTGGGGGCGGAGACGTCGCCATGGATGCCGCTCGCACAGCCCTGCGCCTGGGCCAGGCGCAAGCTGCCCCGGCCATGTCCGCCGGCGATGTCCAGGCCCGCACGGATGAAGAAGTAGATTCGGTCAAAGCCGCCCTGGACGTCGCCCGGACCGCGCTGCGCCTGGGCGTCAGCGAAGTGCAGATGATCGCCCTCGAATCCTGGGAGGAACTGCCTGCTTCCCAATTCGAAATCGAAGAAGCCCTGGAGGAGGGTATCGAGATTCATCCTTCCCTGGGGCCGAATCGCATCATTGGTAAAGCGGGGGTGGTGACCGGGCTGGAAGTCATCGAAGTCGCCTCCGTTTTCGATCCGGACGGGCGCTTCAATCCCAAATTCAAGCCCGGATCGCAGCGCCTGCTGCCTTGCGATACCGTTATTCTGGCGATCGGCCAGCGCGCCAACCTGGATGCGTTGGGCGGAGCGGACGACATCGCCATTAGCCGCCGAGGCCTGGTCGAAGTGGATCCGGATACCGGCCGGACCTCCGCCGAAGACGTATTCGCCGGCGGCGACGTGGCCTTCGGGCCGCGCTTGATCATTAGCGCCGTCCGCGACGGACACCTGGCGGCCCTGGGGATCGAAGAACGGATCCAGAACCGCAAACTGGAAACCAGGATGGTCACCGAATGGACGGACATACCCAACCATGCCATGTTCGAGGATTGGACCACGCTGCCGCGCAGCAAGGTGCCGGCCTTGCCGGTCGACCGCAGGACCGGGATTTCGGTGGTTGAACAGGGTTACAGTCTGGATCAGGGCCTGGAACAGGCCAGCCGCTGCCTGGAATGCAGCGTCAACACGGTCTTCGATGGTAGCAAGTGCATCCTGTGTAACGGCTGCGTAGATGTCTGCCCCTGGGATTGTTTGAAAATCGTGCGTGTGGATGAGCTGTCAGGTGACGCCCGCCTCGAGCAGGTCGTCGAGCGCCAGTTGGGTTTGCCCCCCTCCGAGTGGGCCCGGGAGTCTCAGCCAAGTGTGGCTGCCATGCTCAAGGACGACGAGGCCTGCACCCGCTGCGCCCTGTGCGCCCGGCGCTGCCCCACCGGAGCGATCACCATGGAGGCCTTTCGCTTCCAGGAGGTTCTGACTTATACCGATTGAGCCGGAGGACATCCGCTTGTTCCTCGCTAATATGCCAATCTTTGCGTTTTACAACCGTAAAGGGAGTTTGTATGTCTGACCTGATTTCCGCGATAACCCGTTCCCGCCTGTGGCGTTCGTTTTTCCGTCATGGCTGGCCCGATAACCCGCTCGACCGCTCATTGGTCATGACGACCAACATCTTTTTCCACCTGCACCCCGTCAAGGTCAGCCGCAAGAGCCTCAAGGCGACTTATTCCTTCGGCCTGGGGGTCATGGCGGTCATTTGTTTTGGCGTGCTCACCCTGACCGGGCTGCTGTTGATGTTTTATTACGTCCCAAGCGTCGAGCGAGCTTATACCTACATCCAGACCCTGCAAACCCAGGTCCCCTTTGGCCAGCTGTTGCGCAACCTGCACCGCTGGGGCGCCCACCTGATGGTCCTGGTGGTGGTGCTGCACATGGCCCGGGTATTCTACACCGGCGCGTACAAACCACCGCGGGAGTTCAATTGGATAGTCGGGGTCTTTCTGCTGCTGCTGACCTTAGGGGCCAGCTTTACCGGCTATCTGCTGCCCTGGGACCAGCTGGCCTACTGGGCCATCACGGTCGGTACGAGCGTGGCGGCCTACGAACCGACCATGGGCTCCACCATCCGGGTGTTTTTGCTGGGAGGGCCAGAAGTGGGCCAGGAGGCACTGACAAGATTTTACGCCCTGCATATCATGCTGATCCCATTAGGGATTATCCTGCTAACCTCCCTCCATCTTTGGCGGGTCCGCAAAGACGGGGGCCTGGCAGCCAACCAGTCTGATAGCCTGGCGGCCAAGCAGGCTGATGGCCTGACGGCCAAGCAGGCTGACGACCAACCGGGAGGTTCCTCATGACAGATCGTCAAACCGCAGCCCCATTTTCGAAGAGCAGCCAGAAGACCTACACTCTGGTGGAGCTGGTTCATCGCGCCCCGGCCCAGATGGTCGACCATGGGCCGGAGGACACTGTGTTCGCCTTCCCAGTGGTCGCCCTGTGGGAGCTGCTCCTGGCGCTGGGGGTGGTCATGATCCTGCTGTTCATGTCGCTCAACGTCAACGCCCCGCTGGAGGAGCTGGCTAATCCAAACCAGACGACCGATCCTGCTAAAGCGCCCTGGTATTTCATGGGCTTGCAGGAGATGCTCGAGCACGGGCATCCGACCCTGATGGCGGTCGCGATGCCGACTTTGATGCTGCTGTTCGTGCTGGCGATCCCATACATCGACTCGTCCCGCCGGGGTTCGGGGCGCTGGTTTACGGACCGGCGCGGTCGCAGGCTGACCCTGCGCACGGCGCTGTATGCCCTGCTGGTCATGCCGGCTTTTATCCTGCTGGACAACAGCTTCCCGCCCCGCGAACTGCTGCGCGGGCGGGTGCCGGACCTGGTTGCCCAGGCGGTGATCCCGGGGCTGATCATGGCGGTGATTGTGTTGCTGCCGCTGATTGTCTTATGGCGGAGCAAGCCGACCGCCCGAGAGGTGGTGCTGGTGATGTTCACCATGCTGTTCGTCTCGGCGATTATCTTTACCCTGACAGGCTTTTTATTCCGCGGCCCGGGTTTCGAGCTGTATTTGCCCTGGAAGATGCCGGGCGGCTATAACCCATTCAACAATCTGTAAGTGGGTACACGATCATTGTTTTGGCGGTTTGACAAGAGAACCTTTTCGCGACCCTTGGGATTAATGGAGATCAAACCATGGCACACGCACGAATACCGTCCAACGGAACCGCCCCACAGAAGCCAGGCCTGAGCCGGGCCCAGTTCCTGGGTGTGGCCTGGACTGGCTCGCTGGCCCTGGTTGCCGCCCAGGCGGCGGTCGGGTTGCTGAACTTCCTGAAACCGGTCAGTGGCAGCGGATTTGGTAGCCTGATTTACGCCGGTAAGATCGAGGAGTTTGCGATCAACAGCGTCAATCGCGTCCTGGCAGGCCGTTTCTTCCTGACTCGCACGGAGGATGGCGTCATCGCTCTGTGGCAAAAGTGCACTCATTTGGGCTGTGCGGTCCCCTGGGTTGAAGAGGAGGGCCGTTTCCACTGTCCCTGCCACGGCTCGTTGTTCAATGAGGTCGGAGAGGTCATTGGCGGACCGGCCCCGCGGCCGCTGGACACTTTCCCGATCACGATCAAAAGCGGCGAGGTTTGGGTCGATACCGGCAAACCCAGCGAGCGAAGCAAGTTCGATCCTTCCCAGATCACCGGAGCATGAGGACAAGTCTATGCACCGCAAAAGAGAGAATTACACCAACTTCCTGGTCGCCGGATTGTCGCTGACCCTGGTTCTGGCCGTCATCCTGGCGATCTACAGCTGGCGGGAATCTTCTCGGCTGGCCCTGGCTGCCCAGGAACTGACTACCGAAAGCGTCCAGCGGGGAGGTGATACCTATCAGGCGCAGTGCGCCGCCTGCCATGGCGATCAGGGCCAGGGCGGGGTTGGGCCAGCCCTCAACAACCGTAGCGTGTTGAAGAATACCCTGGACAGCGTCTTTTTCTCCGTGATCCGCTCCGGCGTTCCCGGGACCCAGATGCCGGCCTGGAGCGTGGATTACGGCGGTCCGCTCACCGACGAAGGCGTGCGGGACGTGGTCGCCTTTCTGCGGGCCTGGGAGCCGAATGCCCCTGAGATCAAGGCTCCGGTGTTCGTGCCTGACCCGGCTCGCGGGGCAGTGCTGTTCTCCTCCACCTGCGCCATCTGCCATGGGGAAGCAGGCGCCGGCACGCAGCGGGCGCCGCGTCTCAACGACCCGGCCCGCTTGAAAGTTCTCAGCGACGACTGGTACCGGGCAGTCATCCGTAATGGGCGGCCTGCCAAGGGTATGCCCACCTGGGGGACGGTGCTGGCCCCCGACCAGATCGATGACCTGGTAGCGCTGATCGCGGCGTGGAGGCAGGGCACGTCCGTGTCCCCCGACTACTCGGTGCCGGATCTGCTGGCCTCTGGACTGTACGCTCTCGATCAGGGTGATCCTGCCAGCGCCAAACTGCAAATCGAACATGCCAAAACGGTCGCCAGCGGGGCCGCCCTGGATGTATTGGACACAGCCAGCCGGCAGATCGAAGCGGGCGACCTGCCGGGGGCTGTTCAATCTCTGGCGGCTTTGCAGGCGCAATGGCCGCTCGGCGATCCGGCCAAAGGGGCGGCGGTCTACAGCGCTAACTGCGCTGCCTGCCACGGGATCCAGGGCGCCGGTGGGATCGGGCTGCCGCTCAATCCTTCCCCATTTATCCAGGCTCAGAGCAATGCCGACCTGCTGGCCTTCCTGCTGGCCGGGCGCCCCGGCACCGCCATGGCTGGTTTCAAAGATCGCCTGCCAGACGCCGATCTGGCCGACGTGATCGCCTTTCTGCGCCTCTGGCAGCCACAGCCGTGATCGGTTCGGGTCACGATCGAAGGTTCGGCCCTTCCCGGTGTAGCCAGATTGGACCGCGATCTGTTCCTGCCAATCGCTGAGCAGTAACCCAAGGAATTAGTTCTTATTGAAAAAAGAGCGATCGCCAGATCGCTCTTTTTTCATTCGTCTGACAGGCTTTGAGGGATTCTATTTACGCCCCCAAAATGTTAAAGTAGAGTTGAAGGTCTGGTAAACCTTTAGTGGTCGGTCAGAATGAGTTTGAACGAGTGTGAAATAAAGGGACCTGTGAGGCGATGAGCAGATCGTTCGATGCGAGGGTAGTCGTATGGACGTACGGTATGTGGCGCTGTTTTGTTCCGAGCATTTGCTTGGTGAAAGCCTGGCCCATCTCTTTAGCAACATGGCCGAAATCGTGCTGTTGGGTCCATGGCTGATCGACGAGCAAGCCCTGGCGAATTTGACCAACCGACTGCCTGATATCGTCCTGATCGCCGACAGCGAGCCTGACTCGGAACAGTCGGCAGTCCTGGCGACCCAGATCCTGGACGCCTTTTCGGAGCTGTCCGTGATCCGGGTGACGCTTTCCCAAACGATGGCCCATATTTACAGTTCGCAGGCTTTACCGGCCCGCAGCGCAGATCTGGTTGAGGCCATCCGCAAGCTGCCAACCCAGGCTTCCAGGCAAGGGCAGGACGGGGACGGCCTGTCTGTAAATAAATTCTCCGGAGGTTGACCGAATGCGATCGAATGGCAAATTTTCTCCCGGTAGATGGTTCGCCTGGCTGGGGCTGGCGCTGCTGGTTTTATCGGCGCCAGCAATCCTGGCGAGCGGGCATGACCTGAGCCAGACAGCAGCCGAAGGCCAGACCATCTTCAATCAGAATTGCAGCGCCTGCCATACGATTGGCGGCGGCAGACTGATCGGCCCCGACCTGCAGAACGTCACCCAACGCCGGGATGTGGATTGGCTGCAGCGCATGATCAGCGCCCCGGACAAGATGATCGCCAGCCAGGATCCGACCGTCATGGCGTTGCTGGCGGATTACAACAACTTACAGATGCCCAACCTGGGTCTCGACCAGACCCAGGTCCAGGCGGTGATTGCTTATCTTGAGAATCCGGATGGGGTCGGGCAAGCGCAGCCTGCGGCACTTCCGGCGACCGGTAGCCTGCAAACCGGCCGCCTGATCTTTAGCGGAGCTATCCCCTTGACGAATGGCGCACCGAGTTGCATTGCCTGCCATTCTGTCACCGGACTCCCCGCTCTTGGAGGAGGCAGCCTGGGGCCCGATTTAACCCAGGTGGCGCTGCGTCTGGGCGATCAGGGGCTGGCGAGCGCCTTGCAGACCCTGCCCTTCCCGACCATGCAGGGCGTTTTTGCCAACCGCCTGCTTACAACCGGCGAGCAAGCCGATCTGTATGCCTATTTCCAGTCGCTGAAAACCACGCCGCCAGCCTTGCCCAACCAGCATCTGTGGTTTTGGGGAGTAGGGATTGCGGGTGCGGCAATTTTATTTGGCCTGCTCAGCTTTTACTGGCCCCGCCAGCGCCGCAGCCTGGCTGAACGCTTACGGGAGCAGGCAGGATAACCGGCTGACCAGCCTGACAGCCTTCGAGGATAGGTGGTCCTCTAGCAACCGGCATGGACCCTGGAGGTCTCGATGAAAAAGTGGATCAAAGAAGTTGAATCGCCATCTGAAAGAAAATGGGAAGAGTTCTACCGCAACCGTTTTCAGCATGACCGGCGGGTGCGGACCACCCACGGGGTCAACTGCACGGGCAGCTGCTCCTGGGAGGTGTTCGTTAAGGACGGGATCGTGACCTGGGAACTGCAGGCTACCGATTATCCCCAGCTGGAAGCAGGGCTGCCGCCATACGAGCCGCGCGGCTGCCAGCGAGGCATCAGCTTCTCGTGGTACCTGTACAGCCCGATCCGGGTCAAGTATCCCTACACCCGCGGTGTTCTGCTTGACCTGTGGCGCGAGGCCCGAGCGAAATACGACGATCCGGTCGATGCCTGGCGAGCGCTGGTTTCTGATCCGGGCAAGCGGCGCAGCTACCAGCAGGCGCGCGGCAAGGGCGGGTTCCGGCGGGTCTCCTGGGAAGAGGCGACGGAAATCATCGCCGCCTCGACCATCTATACGATCCAGCAGTATGGCCCGGACCGGATCATTGGTTTTTCACCCATCCCGGCCATGTCGCAGGTCAGCTACGCCGCCGGGAGCCGCTTCCTGTCCTTGTTGGGCGGGGTAGTGATGAGCTTTTACGATTGGTACTGCGATCTTCCCCCGGCCAGCCCTGAGATCTGGGGCGAGCAAACCGACGTACACGAATCGGCCGACTGGTATAACGCCCGGTTTATTGCGGTGATGGGCTCCAATTTGAACATGACCCGGACGCCGGACACCCATTTCATCTCCGAAGTGCGGCACGCCGGCGCCAAGCTGACCGTCTTCTCACCCGATTTTTCCCAGGTCGCCAAGTACGCTGATTACTGGATCCCGGTCCATGCCGGGCAAGATACGGCTTTTTGGATGGCGGTCAATCACGTGCTGCTGAAAGAATTTTACGTGGATCACCAGGTGCCTTATTTTCTCGACTATCTAAAACAATTTACAGATATGCCTTTCCTGGTGGAAGTGCAGAACGGCCGGCCAGCCCGCTACCTGCGAGCGAACCGCCTGGCGGATTACCAATCGGTAGAAAATGGGGATTGGAAGCTGCTGGTCTGGGACAAGCATACAGACCGGCCGCGCATGCCGCAGGGCGCCATCGGCTTTCGCTGGGCCAGCCAGGATCCCGGCAAATGGAACCTGGAGCTGAAAGATGGCCAGGACGGCGATCCGCTCGATCCGGCATTGAGCTTTCACGGGCAGGTGCAGGAGTTCGTGGAGCTTGAATTTGACGATTTTTCCGCCGGAGAACCGGTTCGTCGATCGGTCCCGGTCCGCCGGGTTGATACCGAGGCCGGGCCGGTCACGGTGACGACCGTCTTCGACCTGATCATGGCCCAATTCGGCGTATCCCGCGGGCTGCCTGGGGATTACCCCGCCAGCTACGACGAGGAGGGAGCTTACACTCCAGCCTGGCAGGAAAAATACACTGGCATTCATCGCGATACCTTGCTGCGCTTCGCCAGGGAATGGGGCCGGAACGCGGAGGCGACCCAGGGGAAGAACCTGATCATCATCGGCGCCGGGGCCAACCACTGGTACCACAACAATTTACTCTACCGGGCCGGGATCGTCGCTTTGATGCTGACCGGCAGCGTGGGCGTCAACGGCGGCGGACTGGCGCATTACGTTGGCCAGGAGAAACTCGTCAATCAGGCCTCCTGGGGCGCAATTGCATTTGCCAGCGATTGGGGTAAAGCCCCGCGCCACCAGAACACCCCTTCTTTCCATTATGTTCACTCGGATCAGTGGCGCTACGAACGCGGCTTCTCGGCTTACGACAGTCTGCCCGGCCAGTCAAACGGCCAGCACACCATCGACCACCAGGTGCGAGCGGTCCGGCGGGGCTGGCTGCCATTTTTCCCGCAGTTCAACCGCAGCCCGCTCGAAGTGGTCCGCCAGGCACGTGAACAGGGAGCCCATACCGATGCAGAGGTCGTCCAGCAGGTGGTTGAGCGCCTCAAAGATGGGAAGTTGTACTTCTCCGTCGAGGGTCCTGATGCCCCCGAGAACTGGCCGCGCCTGTGGTTCATCTGGCGTGGCAATGCGATCGGGACCAGCGCCAAGGGGCACGAATATTTCCTCAAGCATTACCTGGGGACTCATTCGAACGCCATCGCTCCGGAGATGGCGGAAGGCCATACCCACGAGATTGGCTACCTGCCGGTCGCGCCGGAAGGCAAGATGGACCTGGTGGTGGATCTGAATTTCCGGATGGACACCTCCGCTTTGTATTCCGATATCGTCCTGCCGGCAGCTACCTGGTACGAAAAAGATGATCTCAACACCACCGATCTGCATTCCTTCATCAACCCGATGCAGGCGGTTGTGCCGCCGTCCTGGGAGTCGAAGAGTGACTGGGACATTTTTAAGTATATTGCCCGAAAAGTGAGTGATCTGGCTCACAAGCACCTGCCCGAGCCGCTCGAAGATATCGTTATGCTCCCGCTCCAACATGACACGCCCGATGAGCTGGCCCAGCCTGTCATCTCGGACTGGAAAACCGGCCAGGCTGAGGCGCTGCCCGGGAAAACCATGCCGAAATTCCGGCTGATCGAACGCGATTACGTCCATCTGTACGATCAAATGGTCAGCCTGGGCCATGGGGTCGAGAAAAACGGGGTGGCCGCTCACGGTCTGCACATCCCGGTCGCTGATATGTACCAGGAGCTGCTGGCGAGCCAACCCCGCCAATCCGGCGGGCAAAGCTACCCTTCGTTATACGATGCGCGGGAAGTCTGTGATGCCATTCTGCATCTCGATCCTTCTTCCAATGGCGAACTGGCTCATCGGGCATTCGAACTGGAGGAGCAAAAAACGGGCGTGAAACTGGCCGATCTGGCCGATGGGTCGCGCGATACGCGCACGAGCTTTGAGGCCATCGTCGCCCAGCCGCGCCGGGTCCTGACAGCCCCGACCTGGTCGGGCATCACCAATCAGGGCCGGGCTTACTCGCCCTATACCCTGAACAAAGAGCGTCTGGTGCCCTGGCGCACCCTGACGGGCCGCCAGCACTTCTACCTCGACCACGAAATGTACCTGGCGTGGGGCGAGCACCTGCCCACTTACAAGCCCCGTCCGGATCACACCATGCTGGATGAAACCCAGCAGAGCCTGCTGGAGGGCCAGGGCAAGCTGCTGAATTACATCACCCCGCATGGCAAATGGAGCATCCACTCGACCTACTCCGATAACCACCGCATGATGACCCTCTCGCGCGGCGGCTACCCGGTCTGGTTGAACGATAAGGACGCTTCAGAGCTGGGGATTAAAGATAACGATTGGGTTGAAGTGTTCAATGACAACGGCGTTTTCGTTCAGCGGGCGATCGTATCGGCCCGCATCCCACCAGGGGCGGTCTTCGTCTACCACGCCACCGAGCGCACCATCGGGGTGCCGAAATCTCCCCTGCGGGGCGGCAAGCGGGCCGGGATGAACAATTCGCTGACCCGGGCCCGGCTCAAGCCGGTCCTGATGGCCGGCGGGTACGCCCAATTTACCTACTTCTTCAACTACTGGGGTCCGACCGGCGTGAACCGGGATACCTACGTCTTCGTACGCCGGATCGACCGGCCTGAATTTTAACCGGTCTGCATAAGGAGTTCAGCGATGAACGTTCGAGCCCATATGAGCATGCTATTTCACCTGGATAAATGTATTGGCTGCCACACCTGTTCGGTCGCCTGTAAAAATCTGTGGACCGACCGCAAAGGGGCCGAGTACATGTGGTGGAACAACGTCGAAACCCGCCCGGGCGCCGGTTATCCCACCCAATGGGAAAACCAGGAACACTATAACGGCGGTTGGGTTTACCAGCCGGAGAATGGCAGCGGCAAGGGCCGCCTGAGCTTGCGCCTGCATTCCAGGTTGAAAGGCCTGCTCAAATTGTTCTTCAACCCCTCTTTACCCAGCTTGGAAGATTACTACGAGCCCTTTACGTTTCGCTACCAGGACCTGTTCGACTCGCCCGCCGGCGACGATCAGCCAACTGCCATCCCGATCTCAATGGTGACCGGTCAACCGCTCGAGATCAAGAGCGGTCCAAATTGGGACGACGACCTGGGCGGTTCCCAGATCTATGCCCGCAACGACCTCAACCTGGAGGGTTTGCCGGAAGCCGTACGCCAGCAGATGCAGGAGCTCGAACGGGTGGTGTTCAATTACCTGCCACGGATTTGCAACCACTGCCTGAACCCGGCCTGCGTGGCAGCCTGTCCGTCCGGCGCGATCTATAAACGCTCGGAGGATGGGGTCGTGCTGGTCAACGAAAACAAATGCCGCGCCTGGCGGATGTGCGTGGCCGCCTGCCCTTACAAGAAGGTGTATTACAACTGGTCGACCGGCAAGTCGGAGAAGTGCATCCTGTGCTTCCCCCGCCTTGAAACCGGCCAGGCTCCAGCCTGCGCCCATTCCTGCGTGGGGCGCATCCGTTACATGGGCGTGCTGCTGTACGATGCCGACCGGATTCCCGAGGCGGCTATGGTCCCTGACGACCAATTGGTGCAGGCCCAACGGGAGGCGATCCTGGATCCATTTGACCCGCAGGTAATTGCCGCAGCCCAGGCTAACGGTATCAGCGACGATTGGATCGAATCGGCCCAACGCTCGCCGGTCTATAAATTTGTCAAGGTCTGGAAGATGGCCCTGCCGCTCCACCCGGAGTACCGCACCCTGGCGATGATGTTCTACATCCCGCCGCTCTCCCCGGTGGTCAGCGTCGTCGAGCAGGAACTGGTGCGGTTGGATCTGCTGGACGAGCGTCACGATTTCGAGCTCTATCATCGATTGTACGCCGCCCGCATGCCGGTGCAGTATCTGGCGAACCTGTTTGCAGCCGGAAACGAGGATGAGATCCGTCCGGTGCTGCTCAAGATGCTGGCGGTGCGGATCTTCATGCGCCGTAAATCGATTGCCGGCGAGGTCGACGACGAAACCCTGAAGCTGCTGGCCGAAGCCGGCACCGATCCCCAGGAGGCGGAAGCCATCTACCGCCTGACCACGCTGCCTGGCCTGGAAGAACGCTTTGTATTGCCGCCTTACCACCGCGAGATGTCGGTCGAAGCCTGGCGAGATCCCCTGGCCCATAAAGGCGAGACTGGCCTGGGATACCTGCAAATTCCGGTGCGAGGTGAATGATGGCTGAGTTGAGACTGTATGCTGAGGCTTTTTCCTACCCCTGTCCCGGACGGCTGGAGGTTTATCTGGCAGGCCTGAGGGATTTGCCTGAAACTCCTGGCCGGGCAGAGTTTGCCGCCTTTTTGCAATCGCTTGACCGGCTCACCCTGGGAGAATGGGAGGAGCTGCATACCCGCACCCTGGACCTGAACCCTGAATTTGCGCCTTACCTGGGCTACCAGATGTGGGGCGACAGCTACAAGCGCGGGAGCCTGATGTCCCAGCTGAACAAGGCCATGCGCAGCGCCGAGATCGACCTGGGCGGCGAGCTGCCCGATCACCTGATGCCGGTGCTGCGTTATCTGGACCAGACGAACGCGCCGATCCCTGAACTGGTGGATATCCTGGAGCAGGCGCTGGAAAAAATGGTCCGAAAATTGAAGCAGCAGGACGCCGGCAACCCCTATCTGCACTTGCTGCGGGCGGTGCAGGCGGATTGCACTGCGAATTGAGGCGCATTGCTGCCGTATCCAACGGATACCCGAAAAACCTGTTGTCCTGGAATGAACAGGAAGCTAAAAATACACAAAAGGATAATCTTTGATGAGAGCAACCGATATCTTAATGGAAGAACACCGCGTAATCGAGCGGGTGATAGCCGCCCTGGAGACAGGCGCCAATCGCCTGGAAGCCGGTCAAATGGTCCGCCCGCAGTTTTTCAGCGAGGCAGTCGAGTTTATCAGAGGTTTTGCGGATGGCTGCCATCACAAGAAAGAAGAGGGGGTCTTGTTTCCGACGATGTTCGCGTTTGGCGCACCGGCTGAGGGAGGCCCGGTGAACGTGATGCTGGCCGAGCACGAGATGGCCCGGACTTATACCCGCGGTCTGCAGGCCGCGGCCGAGGGGTTAGCAAACGGCGATGCCGACGCTCGCCGGGAAGTCATCCAGTTTGCCCGGGCTTACGCTGGTTTGCTTCGCCAGCATATCCTGAAGGAAGACCGGATCCTGTTCCCGATGGCGAATCAGATCATTCCTCAGGGCAACCAGGAACGCGTCTACGAAGAATTCGAAAAAGTCGAGCATGAAGAGACTGGTGAAGGCGTCCACGAAAAATATCTGGCGTTGGCGGAAGCCCTTGAAAAAGAGGCCGGTGTACCCTGATTTCCTGGAGGTGATGGATGAACTGGGATAACCTGTTCTTTTTGATATTCCCATATCTGGCGCTGATCGTCGCCCTGGTCGTGACCGTTTACCGCGCCATTACCCGGCCTTTTACGATTTCCAGCCTGTCATCCCAGCTCTTAGAACGCAAACAGCTCTTCTGGGGATCGATATCCTTCCATTATGGGATCGTGTTGATCCTGCTGGGCCATTTGCTGGCTTTGGTGTTCCCCAAGGGCATCGTCCTATGGAACGCTGTTCCGCTGCGACTGTACCTGCTTGAGTTCACAGGGATCGCCCTGGGTGTTTGGGCGCTGATCGGGCTGCTGGTGCTGGTCTGGCGCAGGGTTGGTAATGCCCGCATCCGGACAGTCAGCACCGGGATGGATTACATCGTGTTGTTCTTGCTGCTGGTATCGGTCATCAGCGGGGTGATCGTCGCAACCACGTATCGCTTTGGGTCTTACTGGTTCACCGGTATTTTTACCCCCTACCTGTGGTCGATCCTGACCCTTCAACCCCGGCCTGCTCTGGTGGTTCCGCTGCCCTGGGTGATCAAGCTGCACGTGTTGAATTTCTTCGTGCTGCTGGCGATATTCCCTTTCAGCCGGCTGGTGCACATTATCACCTATCCACTGGGGTACTTGCTGAGACCGTGGCAGATCGTGATTTGGGCTCGCCGGCGGATCAACCTATCGGAGCGATAGAGAAAACTCATCAAAGGAGGGCTAATGGATATCAAAGGAACACCCAAGCAAGGCCTGTTCGGCGCGACCCTGGGGTTTTTTGCCGGCTTTGCGGCAGTCGCTTTATTTGGCACAACTGCCAGCAAATTCAGCGAAGTGATGACATTGACCCCGGTGATGATCGGGCTGCTGGTCGCGATCCCATCCCTTTCTGGCTCACTTTTGAGGATTCCGTTTGGGGCCTGGGTCGACACGACTGGTGGCCGTAAGCCATTTCTGATCTTGCTATGGTTATCACTGCTGGGGATGGCAGGGCTGCTGCTGGTCGTTTTCTGGCTGTATCCCGGCAACCTGTCCGGGTCGATCTACCCGGTCCTGCTCGTCTTAGGGGTTTTGTCCGGCTGTGGGATCGCTACTTTTTCGGTTGGGATCGGGCAGGTATCCTACTGGTACCCCCAGCACCGGCAGGGGGCTGCCCTGGGTATCTACGCCGGTTTGGGCAACCTGGCCCCCGGCATCTTTTCGCTGCTGCTGCCGCTGGTTTTGACCCGCTGGGATCTGACAGGGGCCTATCTGGCCTGGACCGTGTTTTTGCTGGCCGGGGTCTTGATTTACCAGTGGAGTGGCCTGAACGCCTACTTCTTTCAGCTTCGTCAGCAGGGCCACCCGCTGGCAGAAGCCCGGGCGAAAGCTGCCAGCCTGGGTCAGGAGATCTTCCCGAGCGGCGGGGCTCGCCAGAGTCTGGTCACCGCGGCCCGCAACTGGCGCACCTGGCTGTTGGTAGCGATTTACTTCACTACTTTTGGCGGTTTCATCGCTCTGACGGCCTGGTTTCCGACCTACTGGAAGGCCTATTTCGCCCTGGGAGCGGTGGCAGCCGGCGGGCGTACCGCGCTGTTTTCGATCACCGCATCCGCCATTCGGGTGCTGGGTGGGACCATCTCTGACAGGCTTGGGGGAGAGCTGACCGCCATCCTGTCGCTGGCTGCCACCCTGGCCGGAGCGATCCTGATGACCTTCTCGGCCAGCATGGCCATCAGCACCGTCGGAATGATGTTAATGGCGATCGGGATGGGCATCACTAACGCCGCAGTGTTCAAGTTGATGCCGCAGTATGTCAAGAAAGCCGTTGGAGGCGCAGCCGGCTGGGTTGGTGGGTTGGGGGCATTTGGAGGGTTCGTGATCCCGCCAGTCATGGGGATCTTCGTCCGCTCGCAAGGGCAGGCAGGATATGCCAGCGGTTTTGCAGTGTTCATCGGCCTGGCTGCAGTTTCGCTCAGTCTTGCGTATAGTCTTAGACTTTCCGGGCGGAGAGAGCAGGCCCAGAAATCAATTCCCCAAGGAGCAGGCTAAGGATGGTCAGGTAAAATATAGGTGTTAATCCATGCCTGATTGGAGGAATTCCACCTTGGCTGCTCAACGAGAATCAACGAACAAATCCTTTTCCAGGCTTTATGCACTATTGTCTCAACTTCGACATTTCAACGCCCTGCCGCCCGAGGTTCAGAAAGCAATCCAAACCGCAGCATCGCCCCGCCATTATAAAGCAGGCCAAATCATATATCTGGAGGGCGAACCGGCCGATCTCATTTACATATTAGAAACTGGTTGGGTAAAGGCCACACGGATGACGCTCGATGGCCGCGAACAGGCGATGCTTTTCTTGCGCCCCGTAGACGTCTTCGGGCATATTGCAGTCATAACCGACACATCTTATCCGGCTACCGTGGTGGCGCTGGAAGATGTCGATGTTTGGGAAATTCCGGCCCAACCGTTGCTTGATTTACTCATGCGGCATCCCGATCTGGCAATGGCAGTTATCCGCCACCTGGGAGACCGTGTGCTCCACTATGTCAGTCTGGTTGAAGATCTCTCCCTGCGAAGTGTGGAGGCGCGGCTTGCACACACCCTTTTACAAAATGTAATCTTGCAAGATGGGGAACTGATTGTGCCTCGCCGCGCCTGGACCACCTTTGACGAGATGGCAATTCGTTTGGGAACTGTTCGGGATGTCCTCAGCCGCGCTTTGAAAACACTCGAGGGGGAAAACCTGCTGAGGGTGGAGAAACAGACAATCACCTTACTTGATCCAAAGGGTTTGGCGGAACGTGCGCATCGGTGACGATGCTGACTGCGTTCGACCTTGGCAGTCACCAAATCCGCGCCCATAAAAGGGGGCTCGGTTTTTATATTCCAGGTATTCATCCCCAAATCTGAGACCCTCCGACAGAATTCGCCAGAGAACTCCAAATCGATCGGTTAATTTGCGGGTCTTGCGGCGCTAAATTTCCATTAATAGCCCGCTGAATATCCTAACAGTCAGGAAAATAACTATACCTGACCGAATCCAACTCCAATTCCCAAGCACAGTAAAAAGGCACCCAAATTCGGGGTCGTAAGCACGGCTTATGGCTGATAGGACCAAGGGGAACAGCAAACTTGCCCTGCCTGCTGCGATTGGGACGATCAGCTTTCACGCGCTGGTCATGTTCATCTTGCAGATCGCTTATCGGGATGTCGTCGCTCCGGACAGTATTCGTGCAATGACGATCCGATTAATCTCCTCGAGCATCATTCTGAGTTTGATGCTGATCCAGGCGCGCAAGAACCGGGCTACCGGATTATCAAACGCTCCTGCCTGAACCGGCCGATCGCATCTCCATACGACTTTAGTCGTACACAAGAAACGAAACTCTTTGTACACTAAATCACAAAGATCGAGTTCATAAGGAACCATGATGCCACAGGCACATTCCGATCAACGAGATGAAGAGCTGCGTTTGGCTATTTTGTCTGAGTTTAGGGCGGATAGCCGCATCGCTTCTTTTGATTTGCGGGTGGGTGTGTTGAACGGCATCGCCCACCTGGCCGGGAAAGTTGACTCGCTGGAAAACCGGGGCCTGGTGGAGAAGCTTGCCGGCCAGGTGACTGGCGTACGTGGTGTGGTGAACCGAATTGAGGCGCCAGGAGCGCCCAGCCCCGGTCGGACCATTCATTTGGAGCTATGAAATAAAATCTGTTTAGAACACCGGGAGTTTTTTAGATGACCAAATTCCTGAATAAATGGTTCCGTAAATTCCATCGTTGGATCGCTGTCCCGACTGCACTGGCCATCCCGTTGGCAGTCGTGATCAAATTTGTCGGAAGCGCTGAGATGGCGGCTACCTGGGAGAAGCTGGATAAGATACCTTCAATTTTGATGCTGATCATGGCGATCAGTGGGGCCTACCTGTTCGTCCTTCCTTACATTGCCAGGGGGCAACGAAAGAAGAGAAAAACGTTGAATGTGGATTCGAATTAAGGAGTTCCACTGCCTGGAGACTCCTGGAATTGAAACGGGTAGATGAAAAAGCGACTTACATATTCGATCCAAGGAGAGAGCAAATGAAAAACAATAAAACATTGGGCGCCATACTGTCAGTTCTCGGCATTTTAACCGGCTTGCTGATCTTCTATCTACTGGCAGCTCAATACAACCTGGTCATCGATGTTAAAGGTGGCGGCCGGGCGGACGGATGAAGCCACCTCTGTCCGGATCACCTATGCAGTGCTTGGCTGGCTGGGGATCACAACCGGTGCGATCTGGGCAGCAGTCCTGTACGGCTTTCTGAACGAGGAAAAATGGGCCTGGTTCTGGGGGGCAGTTGCTGCTACGATCCAGTTATTGGTCGGATTCTTTCCCGCCATCCCGGCGATGGATAGCCGCCTGGCCATGCCCACCTTGATTATATTTGGGCTGGCGCTGGTGTTGTGGTTTGGCGCGCTTTTGGTTGGCGGAGTGGACAAGAAAATCATAGCCCTGACATTTGTCGCTGGCCTGGCGTATGTGCTGACCTTCATCGATGGGGTTGCTCCTATTGCCAAGTACACAACCTCGCACGATGATCCATTCTGGAATGGCATGTATGTTATGTCACAGCAAGTCAGTTGGTGGGGTGCAGCGGCCTGGGCAGTCTTTATCTTCGCTGTTCTGGCAAAAAAATCTTGGGCTATCCCGGTTGGAATTTTTGCAGGAATGATGTCCATGTTAGCCGGCTATCCTTTGGGACTCCATAACGCCCTGTTTGAAGTACATCGTTTCTCAATGTTTTTGCCTGCTCCTTTAATCAGCACCGGGTTACTGATTTACCTGCTGATACCATCAACTCGGAAAATGTTAGCTGATTGGAATACGGAGGCTGACAGAAAAACCGAGATCAGAAGGGCAAAAATCAAAGCTGGAGTGCATATATAACGCCCATGTACTGTTGCCGTTCCTGCTGACTTCAACATTTAGCCTGGACTTTAGCGTGAAAAGTTGGCTGCATTACGGAGATTGACTGATGAAGTTCATCAAAGACCAATTCGGCTATCTGTTCGGCTCCACCAAGGGGTTGATCCTGGTCGCGATTGCCATGGTCGCCATCATCACGCCAGTTTGGGGCATGCTTTCTGGGCCCATGGCAGAGTTGGGCGTACGAGACGTGGTGGTCAGAGCACTCGGTATGGACCTGGCTCAAGCCGAGCGCGAAGGCCGGATCATCATCCTGTACCACTCGATCGCGATGGCGATCGTCGCCATCGAAGTGTATATGATCACGGGTCTTTTGAAGATGAAGCCAATCTTCAAGATCACCATCAATGCCATCATTACGGTTGGTTATCTGGTCTCGATGATCTTTGGGCTGGGCTTCGCATACTTCGGCCACAACTGGGCTTTTCATGGACTGTATATCGCCGGGTTGACGCTGATCTTCTGCGCTGGCGTGCTGCTGGTGATCGCTTTGTGGCCTTGGAGAGCGGAATATTACGTCACTGACAAAGATTATGCCCATACCAGGAGCGGTGTCGATCTGGAACGCACGGCATTCTTTGCCACCGCCCTGACGACGGTCATCTCCGCCTTGTTTGGAGCAGTACCGGGCTCGTTCTTTGGCAACGGCTTTGAGGCCTTCCTGGCAGAAAACATCATCCGCTATCCAGAAAAGACCACGATGGAGTATTCAGTCATCGGCCACCTGCACATCATGCTGGCATTAATCGCTATCATGATCACGCTTATCGTTGGACGTTGGTTGAATTTTAAAGGCCTCCTGCACAAGATCGCTATGCCGCTGATGATCCTGGGCACGATCGTTCTCAACCTGGGCGTGTGGGGCGTGGTGACGCCGCTCGAGCCGGTTGCGCATATGATCATCTATGTCGGTGCAACGCCCTCCATGCTGGCTGCTTTGCTGCTATTGATCTGGAGTTGGAATGCGCTGATCCACGAAGGAACTGCCCATCTCTCAAAGCCGGGTTTTGGCCAGAAGATCCGTGCCCTGCTGCGCGACCCGCTTAAATTTGGCCCCACCTGGCAGATGCTCTTCATGAATTTCACCACCAGCGGCATCGGCATCTTCATGGCAATCCGGCTAGATGAGATCTTCCGGGTCTGGCCAGCGCGTGAGGAGCGCATCGAGTTGACCGGACACTGGCACGTATTGTCCGCCATCATCGCCACGATCATCCTGCTGTACTACGGGGATATCGCCGGCTTGAAAGGCAAGATCCGCCAGTGGTATGGCTGGAGCATCATCATCCTCTCCGATATCGCCTTCGCCGCAGTGACGGTTTTCGAGATGAAGCGCCTGTTCATCAGCGAAGCCGAGCAGCAGCCGTTGGTGAACGTGCTCATGTACCTGATCGATTTCGGCCTGGGCATGCTGCTGGTGGTGCTGGCGGTGCTGATGGTCTGGCGGCTGGCTGACTTGTTCAAGGCGAAAGGGCGCTGGGAGGAAGAGCGCAAGCACGAGCTCTCCCGGGAGGTGGCGGAATGAAGCGTACCTTCTCCTTCCTGATCCTGCTGGGAGCGTTTCTGGCAGGCTGCGCACAGGTTGACCTGAACGCCTCCATGCCGGGTTTCGATACGGGCGCCAACCCGGAAGCTTGGGCGCAGGTCCCGGCGGGTGAATTCTTATACGGCCAGCATGAAGAGGTGGAAGCCACTGGCGCGTACGAAATCATGGTCACCGACGTGACGACCAGCCAGTACGCTGAATTCCTTAACGAGGCGCTGGCGGCAGGCTACGTCAAAATTGACCAGGGCCAGGTGCTGGGTTACTACCCCGGTGATGAATACGGCGCGGTCAAACACGAGGAACGGATTGAGGCTGGCGACTGGGTTTTCATCCCCCTGGATGATCCTTCCCAGCGGGTGGGCTTTGACGGCAAAACCTTCAGCGTCCAGGCGGGCTACGAGGATCACCCAATGACAGTGGTGAGCTGGATCGGTGCCTGGGGCTACTGCAGCTACTACGGTTACCGCCTGCCCAGCGAGATCGAATGGGAAAAAGCAGGGCGCGGCGCCGATGGGCGCCCCTTCCCCTGGGGAGAGGAGATCGCCCGCAACAATGCTAATTTTTACGCCAGCCGGGACCCGTTCGAGGAGATGACCTCCTACGGCTCACGTACCAGCCCGGTTGGCTTCTACAACGGCAGCACGTATGGCGATTATGCTACGCTTGATTCCGTCTCGCCCTACGGGTTGTACGATATGGCGGGCAACGTCTGGCAGTGGACTGGCGATGTTTACGATGGCATGCACTACCGCTTCCTGCGCGGCGGCTCGAAAGACACTTACGAGATGGACCTGCGTTTGTGGGTGCGTAACAATGCCACACCAACGTACTTTAGCCCGGGCGTGGGCTTTCGCTGCGCTCGCGATAGTCAATAAACTGCGGACTTCATCAGGAAAGGCGCCATGAACAAAGCTCTCACCAAAATCCGCACATACTGGCCCTTGATAAAGAGCCTGCAAACCGGGCTGCTGGTCTCCACCGGGTTGGCCGGCTATATGAGCGCCCGCTGCCCAATCTTCCACATCGATACAATGGTGGGCTTGCTGCTCAGCCTGTTGGCTTCGATCAGCGGCAGCACCATCCTGAACATGTGGTGGGATCGCGATATCGACGCGCGGATGGACCGCACCAGGAACCGCCCGCTGGCATCCGGGAAGATTGACACGCAAGAGGCCCTGCGGATAGGGCTGGCGCTCGCGCTGTTTGGCGTAGGCCTGGCAGTCTGGATGGATCCGATCTACGGGCTGATCATCTTTGCCGGGCTGTTCTTCGATGTGGTGGTCTACACCATCTGGCTCAAGCGCCGTACCTGCTGGAGCATCCTGTGGGGCGGCATCTCCGGCGGGATGCCGATCCTGGCCGGGCGCGCCCTGGGGATGGGTGAGCTGGATTGGATCGGGATTGTGCTCGCGTTGGGCATCTTGTTCTGGATTCCGACCCACATCCTGACCTTTGGCATGCGCTACTACGATGATTATGTTACTGCCGGCATCCCGACCTTCGCATCCACTTATGGCTTGGGCAAGGCGCGCCTGACGATCGCTGTTTCGAGCATCCTGGCGGCCCTGGCGATGGGCTTGGCTGGCTGGGGTATCGGTATGGCGTGGGGATTCCTGCGCCTGATGGGGGTGCTCTCGGGCGGCTTGCTGGTCCTGGCTGCCGCCACCCTGCTACGCCCCTCCGAGCGGGTCAATTTTGGCCTGTTCAAATACGCTTCGGTCTATATGCTGGCAGCCATGCTGTTAGTGGTAATCGAGGCCATGTAACCCAGTGAAGATGAGTATGCTCGACCGCCTCCTGCTGCTGCTGACCGGCCTGCTGGCTGCCTACCAGGTTGCCGTTGGGATTGACGGCCTGGGGACTCTGCCAGTGATCGCATACACGATTGCCTTCGGGTTGCTGCTGGTAGCGGGTTTGCTGCTGATCATCATGGGCTTCGAGGTGCTGGGCTCGCCTCTGGTGGCGATCGTCTCGACGGCCATCCCACTCGGCCTTTCGCTTGGGCTGGTCTGGCAGCACCTGCCGATGTTGGGCGTGCCTTACCTGGTATTTGCCATCCTGGGATTCCTGGCAATCGCACTCGCCCGCGCCTTTTCACAGCGAGGCCGGCTACCGGTGCTGGCGCTGGTGCATGGCATTGCCGGGATGACGATCTTTTTACTCCCGCTGATCCTGTCTATCCAGGGGCGGGTGCAGCCGGTCTTTGCCCTGGTTGGCCTGGGTGGGGCGCTGATCGGGTTGGGCGGTTTGCTGCTCTCGTTCCTGAAGATGGGCAAGCCGGTGCTGCCGCAATCCACGATCCTGAAAATCCTGCCGGGACTGCTGTTGGCGATGACGATTTGCTTCGTAGCCGGGTTTGGATTCGCCTGATAGGCTGCTCAAAGGAGTGTGGTATGTCTTCGAACGGTTTTACGGCAAAATTCTTGCGTTTTATCGGTATCGGATTAATGGGCCTGACGGGTGGGTTTACGCTGCTTGGCGGCATCGGAACGAGCTGTGTGGCTCTGGATCCTGACGGCTTCGGTGTGAGCATGGCAAAACTGGCGCCATACCAGTGGCTGTACATTCTGTTCGTTCTATTGGGGATTGCACTTGGTGTGATGGGCGTCCGTGCTACGATCCTGCTGGTCAAAGGCGCTCAAAATTCCTACCGCAGCGCATTGTTTGTGCTGGCTGCCGGCATTGCTATAGGGATAGTTCACATGCTGGCCTCGCGGGCATTGCGCGGCAGTTCTATGCCGGTGGATGCAGTGACCTATACCACGGTACTGACACTGATCGTGTTCCTGATCCTGCGCATTCCGGCTATCTGGCAGGGTGTCGATTTTGCCAAAGGTCCCTCCACGAAACAATCAATCCGCGGGTGGTGCAGCAGCCATCGTGATTGGCCTGATAGCGCTCAGCGTGCAAATCACAATGAAGTCAACCCATACCTGGGATGGCGTGAATTATGCGGATACATTCCACATTTCGATGACTATCATCGGTTTATTTTGCCTGTTAGTTGGGACCGGGCTGGTTGTCAATTGCAATCATCGTAGAACCGATCCTTCATGTGAGATCGGACCAGTCGCCCTGTCGCCGGGCGAAACGCCTGACAAAATCAAGCCAGCAAATGTATCTGGCGCACAAGCTGCGGGTCCTGATTAACCAGAAAGACCATTGGTATGACGGCCAGCAGGCCGGTCGGATTTTGGTATCCGTGCAGCTGGGCGGAATCAAATAACAGGCTATCGCCATGCTCAAGCCTGAAAGTGCGATCGGCAACTATATAATCAAATTCCCTTTTCAGGCAGTGAATAAATTCTTCCCCTATATGAGAAACCGGGTCATCCCAGTTACAGGATCCAGGCTGGATCACCATATCGAATGCGGTGGCCAGATGGTGGAGTGAAGATACCGTGGGGGAATTTTCACCACGCTCAATCAGGCTGATGGCACTGATCGACAGGCCACATTTCTTTGCCAATGCACGTTAAGACAAGCCGCGCTGCTCTCGGAGCGATCGAATCCTACCCTGGTTTCAATATTTTCAGCCATATATGCTCACACAAAATCTGGGACTATTTCACAGAGGCTGCTCTCGGAGCTCGAATCCTCCCTGGTTTCAATATTTTCAGCCATATATGCTCACACCCCAAATCCGGGACTATTTCACAGAGTTTCCCAAAGACCCAGGTCAGAAATGGCCCGAAAAGGTGCTACAATCCGCGATATGGAGGTTCGAGGTGAGTTCCATCATTGGGTTTATCCTTTGCGAAGCTGCAGTTTAATCCTACAATTGATCGACGCATACTAGCTGGAATATCTGAAGTGCGGATCAAATCCTGTGAAATCCGAATACGATCAACAAGTTGTTCAATCGCAACGGTCCCAAGTGCCTGGTTCCGGTCATACTCACTTTCTAGTCGAACGAAATGAATAAAGGAGTTACGTTTGTACAATACTATTTGGTTCCGATAAATGGGTCAAAGCGAGCCGAAAGGATTTTGCCTTACGTTGAGCGGCTGGCTCACTGCTTCGCTTCAAGGGTGGTTTTTCTGCAAGTCGTTGAAACTAATTTTATATATATAGGCGAGTACAGCTATTATACAGACGCCGGCCTGGACGAAGCTGCACATGAGAATCTCCGGCAGGAAGCGGAAGACTACTTGAAGGGGTTGGTAGGCGAATTTAACACGAAAGGTCTCCGAACCAAGTTTTTAATTGCGGAAGGCCCGGTCGTCCAGGCAATCATCCAGGTGGCTGAACAAGAAGGCGCCGACCTGATTGCCATGGCAAGCCACGGTCGAACCGGACTTGCGCGAGTATTTTACGGCAGTGTTGCCGCGGGAATCCTGCACCAGGTGAACCGGCCGCTGATGCTCATCCGTTCCGAAGGTGAAGAATAAGCCGTCCGGGTTAAGCTTGTCCGGATCAGTGAGCTTGAACAGCCTATTCTTATTACGATCATCTTTGATAATCAGGCTTCCGCTCCAGGACTGAAAACAGCCCGGGGTCTTTCTAATCGGATCAAGAGCCATGACGACAGCGTAGATATTAGCTGCAATAGAGGTGATGTGAATGAGCCGCGATAGGATCGCAGAGATAAAAGAGCAGATTGCAGAGTTGAAGAAGCGTTGGCCAGCGCATTCCGTCTCAGCGGCGCTAATGGAAGAATTAGATGAGCTGGAAGAAGCACTGAGATTGGAGCAAGAAAAGGCGGTCGGCCCAGGTGAGCTAACTGTGAATTTTAGGCCCATTGGATACGTGGAAAATGAATTCACCGAGCCGACTCCTGCGGACGAAATTCGGAAGGTTGAGTTCGCGCATACTCCTTGACCCGGCTTTGGTTCAGGGGTTGCAAGGCCTTGAGCCGGGCCAGCAGATCATGGTGATCTTCTATTTTCACCAGTCCGAGGGATTTGCATTGCTTCAACACCCACGAGGTGATCAAAGCCGGCCTAAACGTGGTGTTTTCTCCCTGCACAGCCCGAACCGGCCTAACCCGATTGGCGTGACCGTCGTGGAACTGGTTTCAAGCGAAGGGAACATGCTGCTGGTGCGATCCCTGGACGCGATCAACGGCACGCCGGTATTGGATTTGAAATCTGCATAGATAGGAGAGCGGAATTAGGGAAAAGGTGCCTTGTGTTTTCTCCCCTGTGTAATCATCAACCACTCTCTCTCTCGAGATCAGGAGCACGGCCGCATCCAAGGCTTTAGCTGCCAGGTAATGTTGAATAGCGATACCAGCAAAGCAGCAAACCAGCCGCCAGCTTTGCAATGGAAATCGGCCAAATTCGATTTTTTCAATCGCAGGCGACGGCGAAGCAGGCCAGCAAACGCCGCCCATCACTCCAGGGTCTGTGGGAAGGTCCCAGATGTGGGGGTGTGAGCGTGCTTGAGCACGCTCACACCCCCACATCATCTAGCTACCACAGAGAGCCTAAATTTGACAAACTATTACCCAAATGGTATACATTATTGTGACATCATTTGACTTCTGTTAATACCTTAGATTTACTGAATAACAGATGTGGGAATAGCTTCCTGAGGTTCATACAGGTAAAAATGATTGAGAGCAAACTGAATATCCCAAGGCTGGCGCGCCAATCCATCCATCGTCCGCATTTGACCAACCTGCTTGAGCAAAACGCCATCCAACGCAAGCTCATCCTCGTCTCGGCGCCGGCCGGTTATGGGAAAACCACACTACTTGCAAACTGGGCAAGCGTCAGCAGCCTGCCGGTTGCATGGCTGACGATCACCGGAGAAGAAGACGACCCGGAGGATTTTCTGCGTTACTTGCTGGCTGCCTGGAAAAAAATCCAGCCAGATATTGATCAAACCCAGCTGGATATTCTCCTGGGAAGCCAGGGACCGGATCTCAAAGCCGTATTATCTGCCTTCCTGAATGCCGGCGAGCATCTGCCGCGCCATCTGGTTTTTGTTTTGGATGATTTCCATCTCATCAAGAACCCCGCCGTCCACGAGGCCTTTACCTTCCTTCTCGACCATCTTTCGCCAAAACTTCATTTCATCCTGACCAGTCGCAGCGATCCGCCGCTGCCCGTGGCCCGCTACCGGGCGCGCCGCCAGCTTACGGAGTTGCGAACTTCAGACCTGCGCTTCACCCAGGCAGAAAGCAGGGAATTCTTGACCCGTTCACTCGAGCTCGAGCTTTCTCCAGGTCAGATCTCTGCTTTGCAGGCCAGGACTGAAGGCTGGGCAGCCGGGCTGCTGCTGGCTGCGCTTGCTTTCCCCGAACAGGGGGCGCGCGAAGGCGAGTTGACGCTGGTCAGCGGCAGGCAGCGCTTCATTGCCGACTACTTAGGCGAGGATGTACTCAGTAAATTGTCGGAGGACCGGCGTAATTTTCTATTAAGAACCAGTATCCTTGATCGTCTATGTGCGCCGCTTTGTGAGGCTGTCGCCGGAGTAAATGATGGGCAAGCCATGCTTGAGGCCCTGGAGCGGGACAACCTGTTTCTCGTCCAATTGGACAACCGGCGGGAGTGGTTTCGCTACCACAGTCTTTTCGCCGGCTTTTTGGCAGGTGAGCTCCGGCAACGGATGCCCGGAGAGATAAGGCAGCTGCACGTACAGGCAGCCGGGTGGTATTTAGAGCATGAGCTGCCTGAGCAGGCTTTTCAGCATGCTATCGAGGGGGACAGCGCCGAACTCGTGAATCGCATTCTCGAACGTTATCTGGTAGTTAAGCTGCTGGGCGGCGAAGTCAAGGTTGTGCAGCAATGGCTCGCCTCGCTTCCCGAAGCGTGGCTTTCCAGCTATCCAATGGTCATGATTGCCCAGGCTGGATTTCTGCTCATTAACGGACGTTTTAGCGACTGTGTCCGCTTTCTCGACCAGGCTGAAAAACTTGCCCGCGAGCAGGAGAATGATGATTTTGAAGTGCAGCTGGCCCGGGTGACAGCCTTGCGTTGTAATGTCGCCTGCTTTCAAAACGATCTGGCGCGAGCGGAAACCTATGCAGCCAAAGCGCTGGAAGGATTGCCCGAAGCAGATCTCGACTTTCAGGCCGGGATCTATGGAGCGTTAGGCGACACGTACCGCCGGAATGGGCGCTGGGAAGAAGCTAAAGCAGCCTACCAAAAGCTGTTAGATTTCACGCACGCGCCTTCCTTCACAGTCGAGGCGGCCCATCTCTACGGCGCCCTGGCAGATCTTGCCCTGAGACAGGGCCATTTGCAGGCTGCGACCGAATACTGGAGAAAAGCCCTGGCCTCAATCCAGGAGGAGAAGAACTGGGGTCATATTTCTCTTCCGGTTACAGGCTGGGTGTACATTCGCCTGGCCGAGCTTTTGTACGAAGCGAACCAACTGGTGGAAGCCCGCCATCACCTGATGAAGGGGATGGAACGGGCCGAATTGGGCGGGGATGTGCGTTCCTTGATCGCCGGCTGCCTGATCAGTAGCCGCCTGAACCTGACGGAAGGGAACATCCCTGCGGCGGAAGACAACCTTAACCGTGCACGTCCCTATATCGAAAACACCCAGTTTCCGCAATTTGTCAGCCATTTCGAGCGTATCCAGTTGGAAGTGTGGCTGGCCCAGGACCGGTTGCGCACCGCAGTCGATTGGTCAGACCAGAGGTTGCATGACGAGCGATTGGACAAGCAGCCGGAGAAGGCAGGAGCTCGTCTGGCGATGGCTCGAGTTCTGGTCGTCCGCGGGGATGGAGACTCCTTGCGACGCGCACAGGCTGTCTTGCAGGCGTTGATCGAGACCGCACATGAAGAAGGACGGATGGGAGACCAGATCGAAGCACTAGCCATCCTGGCGCTTTCCTTTTGGCAGGGCGGCGATCGCGCCAAGGCGGTGATCGCCCTGGAACACGCTCTGCGCCTGGCAGAACCGGAAGGCTATATCCGCCTTTTTGCCGATTTGGGTCTGCCGATGGCCCGGATGTTACAGGAAGCTCAGTCTCGGCAAGTTCTACCAGAATACGTTGGTGCCATTCTGGCAGCTTTCAACCTCAATCTTGAATCCCCTCGTGAAGCGACGCTACCAGAACCGCTCACGCCCAGAGAGGAACAGGTCTTGCAATTGGTTGCAGCTGGCCTGACCAACCAGGAGATTGCTGAGGAGCTGGTCATTTCCCCTGAGACTGTCAAAAAACACACCAGCCATATTTACGGCAAATTGAGTGTGAACAACCGTACCGAAGCCACAGCCAGAGCCAGAGGTTTGGACTTGCTCGAATAGCTGATGTCCAGTTCTATCCCAATCCCCGGGAAAATACCCCATCTGAATTCCCCATAGTAGGCATGACATAGCCTCAGAACCTTCCTATACTTGATCTTAGAACCAAGGTATTTAGGAGGTTTTTGTCATGGAAATTAATCTGCCTACGATGGCCGGTGCCTTTGCCACGATCTTGTTCGCTGTCAGCACACTGCCGATGGCAATAAAAGCTCATCGAACGAAGGACTTGAAATCATACAGCCTGGGGTATCTGCTGCTTGGTAACGCAGGTAATATCTTTTATTCCCTCTATGTATTTAGTCTGCCGCCTGGCCCAATCTGGGTACTCCACAGCTTCTACCTAATCGTGACCGGGCTGATGCTGTTCTGGTATCTGCGCTATGAATGGTTGCCCAAGATGCGGTCTCGCTTGGGAGAGAGGGAGATTTCACCCGATATTTCCTCCGGTATAGGATAGGTTTCTCAAACCCATTTTTAGAGCAACAGCTATTCGATATACCCCCCTCAGATACCCTATTTTGGGCATGACGAAACGCTTGCGTAGTCCTATGATAGAGCCAAGATACGTGTTGGAAGTTTATAGAGGAGGTAAGTTGATGTCAGAACAAAATAAAAAAATTGCCCGCCAGGTATTTGAAGAAATCCAGAGCCAGGGCAAGACCAACCTTGTTGACCAGATTGTGGCAAACGATTACATCGGGCACACACCGCCTAAGGATTTCCACGGGCCGGAGGGGGCAAAACAGTTCGAAGCAATGCTTCGCTCTGGGTTTCCCGACCTGAGCGTAACGGTCGAAGACCAGCTGGCCGAAGGAGACAGGGTGGCGACGCGCTGGACATTCCGTGGGACCCACCACGGCGAGTTCCAGGGTATTCCGCCCACGGGCAAACAAGTAACGATGAAAGGGATTACGATTTTCCGGATTGCCAATGGCAAACTCATAGAAGGCTGGAACCGGCCGGATATGCTGGGCATGTTGCAGCAGCTCGGCGCCTTACCCGAGCTCGAACGAACCATCCAGGAATGAGGGAAGCACTCTCTCTTCTCCAGGGGGTATGGATCTCTCTGGGGAAGGGAGCGGTGGACCCATATTAGTCTGGAGTTCCTCCATCGCGCCGCAGCGCCCTTCTTTCTCGATGAAACTGTCTTTGCGATGAGGGCGTACTTTGCCCAAACCGTGCACTTCACGGTCAGCAATCTTCGCTGCCTGAACGATGGCTGTGGACGGAAATGAGGTCGTCGCCGACAGATGGCTTGGCCGTAGAGAACTCGGCATGCCAAAGATCAGCTCGCAACGACAATACTAACCGGGACAGTTTCTTAAGAGAGGATTCCACTATTCTTAAATCATTTCGCAAGTAGATTATCTTGAGGAGGTATGAAGTGAAAGCAGTATATGACACTATTATTATTGGAGGCGGGCAGGCAGGCCTGGCGGTGGGTTATCACCTGGCGCAACAGGGCCGCAATTTCGTGATCCTGGAGGCACACGAGCAAATTGGCGATAGCTGGCGGCGGCGCTGGGATTCACTGAAGCTGTTCACCCCGGCGAAGTTCTCCAGTTTACCGGGGATGGCCTTTCCGGCCGAAGCTATGCATTACCCTACGAAGGATGAGATGGCCGATTACTTGAAGGCCTATTCCCAGCGGTTCAACCTGCCGGTGCAGCTGGGTACCAGAGTGGAACGCTTAAGCCGGGAAAGCGAGGTCTTTGTGGTCGTAACCGGAGGGCAGCAGCTGACTGCCAGGCAGGTGGTAGTGGCGACCGGCGCCTACCAGTCGCCGCGTATACCCAGCTTTGCTAAAGATCTGGACCCGGCGATCCACCAGGTCCATACCAGGCACTACCATAATCCCGCCCAGCTCCCGATAGGAGATACGCTGGTAGTAGGCGTGGGTAATTCGGGCGGCGAGATCGCTATGGAGCTGGCACAAACCCGGCAAGTGTGGCTTTCCGGAAAGCCGACCGGCCAGCTGCCAAAACCGAAGAAATTCATGATCAACTTGCTCTGGTGGTTCCTGCACAATGCCACTCGGGCGGACACCCGCTTCGGGCGATTCTTTAAGTCGAAAATGGGGCATAAAGGCGCGCCGCTGGAGGGCCTATCTGAAAAAGATTTCGCTGCCGCGGGGATCAAGCGGCTGCCGAGGACGGTCGCTGCCCGGCATGGCAAGCCGGCGTTCGAAGACGGCAGGAGCGTGGACGTGAGCACGATCGTCTGGGCGACTGGGTTCCGCAACGATTTCTCCTGGATCGACCTGCCGGTCTTCGACGAGCAGGGCGAGCCTGTGCACGAGAGGGGCGTTGTAACCAGCCAACCGGGGCTGTATTTTACCGGGCTGCATTACCTGTATTCGGTCAGCTCAGGCTTAATCGGCGGTACCAAGCGAGACGCAGGTTATATCGCCGAGCAGATTGATGCCCACTCGCCAGCGCGCCAGCCGATCCGTATGCAGCCGGTAATGACACGTCAGTCGACCAACATCGGAGAGTGAGCGTAAGTGATAAGACAGTTCGATTTGTTTACAATCGAGAAATAAACTTGTGGAATATACAATCGCGGAGCGACGTTAATTGCAATCCGGTGTTTGGTGACGTCGTGGTTGCAATGCGGACAGATCACCCTGACTTTCCTGGTCCAATTGCATTAAATACGCATTAAACTTAAAAACGATCAGCCCAGATATGGCATTCTGGGCTGATTTTTGGGGGTTAACCCCTATATATAAGGCGCCCCCGGCGAGATTCGAACTCACAACCTACTGATTCGAAGTCAGGCGCTCTATCCATTGAGCTACGGGGGCAGTGAACGACCGTCATTATACCGTATTTTTCCGCCTCGGCCACAGGATTTCCCAAGGAGGGAGCACTCAAATTGTGTAGATTGTGGTGTTCGGTTTGGGCGGCTTTAGCCGCCCAAACCGAACACCACATTTAACTTCTATAACATTTGCATGCTCCCCCCAAGGACCCAATTTGCATTCCGGAGCTTGCCTGGATCGGATGGCCGATTCAGCGCTGGCGTGCTGTAGAATTCCCTGACCATACCTGTATTCCCTGCTAAACACTCAAGTGTATAATATCCGCACCCGATTTTTCGCGCTTTGAGTGATTTTATAAGCAATGGTTTCGATCCGTGTAAATTTATTTGGCGCTCCGCAAGTCGAGCGGGACGGCGATCCGCTGGCCATTTCGCGCCGCAAGGTCCTGGCGCTGCTGGCGTTTCTGGCGCGCACAGGCCGGGCGCACAGCCGGGATGAGCTGCTGGCCTTGCTGTGGCCGGAAGCCGACCCCACGGACGCCCGCGCCAACCTGCGCCGGGATTTGTCGCGCCTCAAAAAGTGGCTCGCCGGAACCGGCCTGGAGATCAGCCGCGCCCAGGTACACCTGGCTGTAAAAGACCAGCTGTGGGTGGATGTAAATGAATTCGACGCCCGTCTGGAACAGGTGCGGATACACGCTCACCAACCGGGCGAGCTTTGCCCGGTCTGCCTTAAGGCTTTGAGCGAAGCGGTGGATCTTTACCGGGATCATTTCATGGCCGGTTTTGGCCTGCCGGACAGCCCGGCCTTCGATGAGTGGCAGTTCTTTGAAACTGAATCTCTGCGCCAGCAGTTGGCGCAGGCTTTGCAGCGCCTGATTGGCTGGCATGCCCGCCAGCGTGAATATGGCGATGCGATCGCTTACGCCCGCCGCTGGCTGGCCCTGGACAGTCTGAACGAGCCGGCCCAGCGCGAGCTGATGCGCCTGTACGCTTTGGCGGGCCAGCAGGCCGCCGCCCTGCGCCAGTACCAGGAATGCGTTCGCCTGCTGGAACAAGAGCTTGGGCTGGAACCTGAGCCCGAGACCACCGAACTCAATGAAGCGATCCGGACTCGCCGGTTTCCGACAGAACCTGAGCCGCCCACCAGCCCGCTGTCCGGCGATGCGCCGGCTGCTGCCCGGCCGGCACCCCCGGCGCCTTCTGCCACACCGGGTATCCGTCACAACCTGCCGGCCCAGATGACTCCCACCCTGGGCCGTGAGATCGAGCTTGGCCGGATCCTGGCCGACCTGCAGAACGATCCGGACTGCCGCCTGTTGACCCTGACCGGTCCCGGCGGCGGGGGCAAGACTCGCCTGGCGATCCAGGCTGGTTATCTCCTGGCGGAGGCGGACGATCCGGCTTTCCCGGATGGGATCTGGTTTGTGTCGCTTGCGCCATTGGCAGACCCCGAATCTCTGCTGACTGCCGCAGCCCAGGCGCTCGATTTTACCTTCCTGGGCGATCCGACCCAGCGCCGCCAGCAGCTGTTCGATTACCTGTCCACCCGACGCCTGCTGCTGATCCTGGATAATTTCGAACACCTGGTCAGCGCTGATGCCCAAAATTGGGTTTTGGACTTGTTGAGAACTGCCCCCCGGATCAAAATCCTGGTAACTTCCCGCATCCGCCTGAACATTCTGGGGGAGCAAGTGTTGGCGGTCTCGGGACTGCAGGTGCCGGATGATGACCGGAATTTTACTACTCCGGGTGACCTGGACGATCTGCAGTCCTACAGCGCTGTTCAGCTTTTTTTACAGGCAGGCAAGCGCCTGAAGCCGGATTTTACGATCGCGGCAGATAATCAAAACGCGGTGGTCCGGATCTGCCAGCTGGTGGAAGGCGTCCCCCTGGGGATAGAACTGGCAGCCGCCTGGTTGGATATGCTCGCCCCGGCTGATATCGCGATTGAAATCGAGCGCAGTCTGGATTTTCTGGAAGCTGACTGGGCCAACCTCCCCAGCCGCCAGCGCAGCTTGCGGGCGGTATTCAACGGTTCCTGGCAGTTACTCAATGCTGAAGAGCAGACCGCATTGAAAGGCGTTTCGATCTTTCCCGGCAGTTTCACGATCCAGGCCGCCCAGGCGGTCAGCGGGACGCCAATCAAGGCCTTGCGCGGTTTGATGCATAAATCCTGGTTTGAGAGTGCGCCTGGATCTCGATTTCAGATCCACGAACTATTACGCCAGTATGCCGGCGAAAAACTTCAGGCCAATCCGGAAGAGGCGAAGTCTGTGGCTGAACGCTACGCCGCGTATTACACCGCTTTTCTGGAAGAACAGGCTCATCTCACCCGGGGACCGAGGCAGGTGGAAGCCTATCTGGAGATGGGCAAAGAGTTCGAAAATATTCGCCTGGCGTGGAAAATTTGTCTGGAGCGGCAATGGTCAGAGATGGCGGTTGAGCGTATGCTGCCAGCCATCTTCTTCTATTGTGAAGCGCGCTTTCGGGCTGGTGACTTGTTTCGATTGATTGACCCGGCGCTGCAGCTGCTCGAACATGGAAAGCATGAGCATACGCATGTGCGTTATATCGTCATTCTACAAGCCGCCCGGGCAAGTTTTTATCGCAACGGTTTTCCAGTCCGTTTTGAGGCCTATGGATTTTTCATCCCGGCCGATGAAGGCGCCATTATACAGGCCTGGACAATCGCCCAGCAGCACGGGATCTTGGAAGAATTGGGCCTTTGGAGCATTTATCTTGCTTACCTGTACGGGCGGATTCTCGAGCGGCAGACCGGCGCGGCGTTATTGCGGACTTTGGCGGTGGAATTTCGGCGCCAGGGACAGCAGTGGGAGCTGGCTTTCTGCCTGTATTCTCTCGGGGCTTTAATTGAGGTGATCCTGTACGAAGAGCAGGACACGCCGGAATTACGCCAGGAAACCGAGCTCAGCCTGAAGGAAGCCCTGTCGATTTTCCAGGGACTTGGCGACCAGCGTGAGAGCGGCAATACCCAGCGTACTTTGGGGAACCTGTATTTGAAGACCCGCAACAGCGCCAGGGCCCTCGATCACTGGATAGCTGCCCGCTCGACCCTGCGCCAGGTAGGAGAATGGGCTTTGCCTGCGGGGATCAGCTGGCAGATCGGCGATCTTTATCTGCGGCTGGGCGAGTTTGAGGCAGCTTTCGAAGAATTCGCGGCTATGAGCCGCACTTATCGCCAGCGGGGTTATCCCCAGATCGAAGCTTATTCCGTGTCTAAGGAAAGCATCGAGGCTTCCCGATATGAGGATATCGAACGCGCCCGCGTTTTACGAGAACGCGCCCTGGCGATCTCACAGCAGACACACGATCTCTTCGGCGAAGCCTGGAGCAGCTGGGAGTTGGGTGAAATTTACCGGCTCGGTGGTGATCTTCTCACCGCCCGCTCCTGGTTCGAAACTGCCTGGCGTCTATTCCAGCAATTTGAGGACCAATCGGGGCGCATCTTTTACCAGCGCGGCCTGGGCGACCTGGCCATGGCTGAGGGGGATTACGGTCAAGCCCTGGAATGTTTCCAGCAGAGCCTGGATTGGGCAAAAAAATTGAAACATGACTGGGGCGCCGCTTACGCTTTAGCCGGGTTGGGACGGGCCGCCTTGAGGCTGGATGACATCGACCCGGCGCGGCGCTATTTACTCGAGGCTTTGGATCTGGCCCATTCGATCGACTACCCGGGCCTGATGCTGGTCGCATTGTGTGGGCTGGCGGAGGTTTCGGCTGGAGTGAACCAGCCCGAGCGGGCTGCCCGGCTGGCTGGACTGGTCGCAGCGCAGCCATTAACCTGGAATGAAACCCGTGCTCAAGCTCGCAGCATTCTGAATAGCCTTACAAACCTGCCTTCCGGCCGCCTTGCGGAAATTGTCGAGGCCAGCCGCGAGCTGGACCTGCTAGCATTTGTCCAACATACATTGACGCAGGCTGCTTGATTTTCGGGCAGGCGCTTAAACCACTGGCGGCCCATCTCATTGAGAGATGGGCCGCCAGTGCACTGATTTATTCGGGTTACCGGGCTGGGCCTTTCACCGGCATGACCGGCAGGTCGGTGGCTGCAGGGGAGGTCTCGATTGCGGCTGAGGAGATCCAGCCGGTGGCGCCCTGATTGGCTTTGCCGGTCACAGCGTACCAGCTTCCCTGTGCATTCCGTCCGCTGAGCACGATCGTTTGGGCCGGGGTGAAGACGCCGACCACCATGCTGCGGTCATCGGGGGAGCGGTAGACTTTCACCAGGGAGGTTGCCTGCGCTTCAACATCATCGGTTGCCATCTCGGCTCGCAGTACCCAGCCGCTCATGCTCGGGTTGAGGTTGTCCTGAGCGATCGCATACCAGCGTCCATCTGGGCTGCGGCCAAGCACCGAGACTGTACTGGAGGGGGCCAGCACATTGGCGATGCGGCTGCTGTCATCCGGAGAACCGTAGACCTTTACCAGGGAGCGGGTCGTTGCACTGACGTGAGCGGTGCTGATCTCGTTGCTGGCGACCCAGCCGGCTGCCTGGCCGGCGCCTGACTGGCCGGCGATTGCGAGATAGGTCCCATCCTGGCTGCGGCCCAATATCTGGACCGTTTGGCTTGGAGGCAGTACGTTGGTAACCGCGCTGCCAGTTTGCGGTGATTGGTAAACCCTTACCAGGCCATTGGTCTTGCCGCTGGACTGGACCGCCAGGGCCGGCATGGCTACCGCTGCCCGGGTATCCGGGCCGGAGGCGGCCGGAGCGGCCGGTTTGGGGGAGGCTGTTCTCCCGGAGGTCATGCCCGCAAAAGTGACCGCCAGCAGGATTGCCAGCGCAAATGCCAGGGTTGCAAATAAGGAGCCATTCGATTTGTTGTCCATCTTACCTTTCAATTCGCCGTTCATCATCTTCCATCCTTTCGTATCAATTGTTGTTTGATAAACTATGCCCTAAGTATAGAGAGCGAGCGCGCCGTGAATATCCCGGAAAACGTCCCACAAACCGTCCCATAAAAAATTCGTGTTACTACTCAGCCATAGCTGGAATTACTGGCGAAATAGGCGTGCGGGGTGGGCGTGGTGGGCGTACGATCACCACGCCCACCTATTTACATTGGGCTGAGTATTCCAAATTCGTTGGAATTAAAATCAAAAACCTCCCGAATTTGGCATTCGGGAGGTTTTTTTCGCGTAAATGATCTTCGTCACGTCATTCGTTATTCAAGATTAAGCTGACAAAATGAAGTGATTTTCGGAGGCTCGCCCCCGTATCCACTTCATTTTGTCAAGACCTCTGGGTGTTTTATCGGGCTTCAACCAGAAAATAAAATGGGGTGCGTGATGGGCGGCTTAGCCGCCCATCACGCACCCCATACTTTCCTTTCGCTTTACTGCTGGGGCAGGTTGTAATAATTATAGACTGCCCGCGAGAGTTCCGCCATCAGGGTTGAAGCAGGATCCCAGATCAACTGGTCTGGGTTGTAGAAGAAGATCACCAGCACATAAGTCCCGCCCGGGCTGTAGATGATGCCGGCGTCGCCGATTGTCCGGATTACGTCATTGGTGGTCACCCAGCCGTGTTTGTGGGCAATCTGGGTGCCCTCCGGGATTCCGGCGGTCAGCAGGGAGGGCAGCTTATTGTTGATCAGGTAATTGACCATCGACGTGCATTTGGCTTCCGTAAGTTGGCCCGGAAAAACAGCCGGCAGCGTCCCACCCCCACTCTGCGAGCACTGGTAGAGATCGGATAAGAGCATGCCCAGGTCGGAGACTGTGGTCTGGCTGTATGGGTCCGGATCCGTATTGACGTCTGTACGGCTGTTGGCAGGTGTGCTGAACGAGCGCAACAGCGGCGAGCCGAGCGTGAATTTACCGGCCAGGAAAGTGTTCTTCAATCCCAGGGCCTGCATGTCCTCACTGACCAGCAGGGGACCCCGGTCCGGGTCGATAACCCGCTCCATCAACCAGTCGGCCGCTTCGTTCCCGGATAGATCGATCATCTTACTGACCAGGTCAAGTGTCTCCAGGTCAGGATTGTCGTTCATTCGCCGGAAAGCGGAGATCATGATCGGGATTTTGATGGTCGAGGAAGCAGTAAAAGCCACATCCGGCTGAACCGGGATATCCTCGCCGTTCTGGGTGGCGAAATGGAGTTCCTGGCCGGTCTGCATATCCTGCAGATACAGGCCGGCAATGCCCTCGAAGCCATTCACCTGCAAGGTCTGTTTGAGCAGGATCTCCAGGTTTTGCAAGGATGGTCGGGTTGGATTGGTGCGTTCGAGCGGCAGTTCTACGGTCCGGTTGGTCAGGCTCTTTAAGGCGTTTTCCACCAGCACCACCGCGCCGTCCTCATCCAGGGTGAGGCCGGGCTCGCCGGGCTGAAAATTCACGCTCCCCGGGATGGGCAGTGCAGCCACTGCAGGTTGGTCGTAGCGTTCGGCTACATCCTGCAGATAAGTTCTCAAGCGAGCCTCGGAATAGGTGAAACGCAGCGGGATGTCAGCCGGGGGCAGCGACCGTCCCCATAAATAATCCCAGAATTCTTCCCAGAACAATTTTTGGGTCCGCTCGAGATCCGCCGCCGCCAGCATCAATTCGACATCCAGTTGAAAGTCGATCACGGAGGGTTGTAGCTGGATCTCGGCGCCGTTGTAGCGCAGTGCGACCGGGGTGGAATAGACTTCGAGCAGACGGGCGGCGGCCTGGGTGCGATCCAAACCGCCCACCGGTACGCTGGCGATCCGCAGTCCGGCCGGGAAATAAGCCCGCACCCGGCTGAACCTGACCAATTGCAGCACCGTCAGGACCAGCGCCAGCAAGATCAGCGCCAGCGAGAAAATGCGAAATGTTGAGAATGGGCTTCTATTTTTCACGATTACTCCCTGAAAAGAGCTCCCAAAGCGGTCATTCGCCGAAGGGTCACCGGGCAATCCGGAAGAATTTACCGGCGCTTTCCAGCCTCGCTCATTTCCAGGCAGGTATCATACCATAATTTCTAAATGGGGAGATTGTGTCAAATGAAGGTCGTTTGGGATCTCCTGTGGCTGGGACCCTTCCACAGAGATTTCGGAAGAGCCGCAAATGGGTATCCCAGAGATTCCATCATAATTAAGGCCCACCTCCGGCAGAAGCAGTGTAGCTTCCGGTCAGCGTGAGACTACCAGTTTGACCAGTTTACCCTGCTCGTCCAGCGTCAGGCGGGCGTAATGCTTGTGGACATGGTCGGTGTGCGATACCGACTTGCTCAGGATGACCAGTTTGCGTTCCCGGATGACCGGCCTGCCTTTGCTCGCCGGGCGGACTCTTTCAGTTGGGACGCTCTCCCGGCGAAAATCGACCTGGGCATCCCGCATGCCGGGTAGATACTGCTCGACGACGTGTTTGACATAGTTCATCATCTCGGCAGTGGCGCGCTCCTCCGGTTCCAGAGGATCGCTGATCGTGGTCAGTTCCGGCGCGGGCGCCAGGCTGCGAGCCACACCTTTGGAAGTGCGGTTTACTTTGAGCGGGCGGGCCAGGGGATCTCCCAGGAAAATAAAGGAGATCAGGGTTTTCTGATCTTCCCCATCCAGGTAACCCTGGCTTCCGTGCATCGCCTTCGCCAGGTTGATCTTGGCCACCCGGAAGGCCTCGCCGGCTGGCATCCCCGCCTGGAGATTGTTCCAAAAATCTTCACCCAACAAGTCCGCGGCGCACAGGGGCGTATTCAGGGACCCATACGCCATGCAGGTCGATCCGATGAAGACCTGGCAGCCGGTTTCGATGAATTTGAGAGCGATCGCATCCTGGGCGGATTTCTGTTGGATATTGGCTCCGTAACAGGCCTCTGTGAATATCGCCGCCGGGACGGTATTCCCATTCATGGTGCCCGACATGTCGATATCCTGAGGCCGCAAAGCAACCGGATAATCCGCGCCGGCGGCGCCATCCGCAGGATCGCGCTGGCCATACCAATTGGGAGAATCGGGCATACCATGCAAATTGAAATATCCCAGCCGGGCCATCGGCAGTCGCAAGGGACTGGTTTCCGAATTGAGCGGGGGTGAGACGAGAACATCGTTCTGGCTGCCGATGGAGCGGAACACCTGATAGGATGCCCGCTTCCAGATGGCGGCGCTGTAACCAAAACTGTAGCGGGCGCCATTCGCGCCGTTTGAATTGCCGCGCGCATTGATCATACTGGCGATTAACCGGATTAACTGCATGTACCAGGGATTAGGCATCACCGGGCGCGCATGTTCGGCACAGATTTTCTGAATGGCTGTAACCATTGTACGAGCGTCTTTGCTGCTTCCGGGCAGGCGCCCTACCGGCCATTCCGGCACAAAATAATTTTCATCTCGAGTGGCATACGGGCTGTCCGAGGGGACGGTCGCATCCTGATCGTCCACTGGATTCGGAAGTTGATGGAAGGGGACGATTTCAGGCCCGCCAACGATCAGAACTGCCCCAATCATCTCGCCCCGGGCTGCCAGCGCCTGGTCCAGGTCTGTCAAGGCAAGTTTTAAGTCCCAGGGTTCATTCGGACGGGCGGGTTTGATCCCCAGGCTTGATAAGTTCGCCGGGTCGTCCGCAAAGAAAATTCTGGCGCCCCATCGCTGGCCACCGTTTGAAGTGGTCTGGATGATCTCTGCCAGGCGCTTCATTTCAGTTTCAATTTGAGCTGCGCCCTGGGCCCCATAGCACGACTGCAAACTCCGCCGGACGGAAAACATCACGTAGATCGGGAAACGCCCATCTGTCCGCATCACACCGGATTTCTTGAGCTTTTTGGCCACCCGGGATAGCTCTTTCTGCACAGGCAGAAGAGTTCTCGGTCAGCGCTGGTTCTTTGTCCGCCTGGTCGTTATGGGCTGGCCGATCATAACCCGGGTCAGGTTTCTTGTCTGATTCTGAAGCGATCGGCTGGTTCCGGTCCGGTTCGACCGGATTATTTTCGAGCTTCGGGTTTGATTTTCGGAACCAGGAGACTGTTTTATGTCCGATTTCGGTTTCCAGGATGGGTGATTCCGGTTCGGTTGGCATCCCGGCGGGCAGTTGGTTGAGACCTAATGCTGCGGCTACGGCCGCGGGAATGGCAGTGTCAAAGTGGAGCTCCAGGCGATCCGGCCACAGGGACTGGTAAGGGTGGTTTTCGCCCCACAGGCGTTGGGCGACCTGTCCGGCAATATCCCGGGCTGCGGCTTTGTGGAGCAGCGCCACGGCCCGATCTGCTTCGGCTTCCATCAGCAGGTCTGCCAGGATCAGGTTAATTCCCAGGCAGTCCGGCCAGCGTTGCGCATAGTAGTTAGCGAGATCCCGTTTCCCGGCCAGTGGGGCAGTGTCCAGTTTGATCAGCACCTGGAGGTGAGTCAGCCCTACCAGTGGGGTTGCCGGGTTGGTGCCCAGTGAAACCTGGATGCGTTTATTTGCTTCGTCCAGGTTGTCCTGTTCGATCGCCTGGCGGGCCATCCGGAGCTGGCGTCCCCAGGTGGCCACGGTTTCCCGGTCTGCCAGGGGACTGCCCAGCGACATCAGGCAGGAAAGTAATTCCGGGGTGCTCGCTTTGCCGGCAGCCTGATAGGCTTGAAACAGCAACTCCTGCGCCTCAAGATATTCCGGGTCGGCGGCTGTGATCTGCTCCAAAATAGGGATAGCCTGGCGGGGCCGTTGATCTCCCATTTGGGCTTGAGCAAAGATGAGACCAGCCTGTAAATCGCCCGGATAGGCTGCCAGCCAGGCCAGCACCGCTTCCCGTGTGAAACGGAATTCGTTTACGTTGATGGCGGTGTGAAGGATGGTGAAGTAAGTATCCCGTTGAACCGTACGTGCCACTGATGGGGAAGACATTTTCATGATGCAATCTCGTTAAATTTGGTTTTGAGTTGGGCGCCGGTTGTGAACCAGGTTGAGGGCAACAACTGCTCCGAGCAGACGGTGCACACTCAAGTCGTCCGGCGCTAATTCGGCTGCCCGCCGTAACATTTCTTCTGCGTTGATATAGTCCTTGATTTCCTTTAATACCTGTCCCGCCAGGAAATACGGGCGGTGGTCATCCCGGTTGATATAGGTGGCTTTCTCGTACACCTCGAGGGCTTCGCCGTATTGACGTCGTTCCTGGTATGCATTCCCCAGTTCGAGGTATGCTTCCATTTCATAAGGCGACGTTTCTACCGCAGCGCTGAGATGGTGAATAGCCTGGTCCAGCTGGCCGGTGCGGCGGGCGTTCCGGCCAATCATGCGGTGCAGATACGCCGCATCTTCAGCTTTCAACCGGTCGGCCCCATTTTGTAAAGCCTTCTGGGCGACTTCAATCGCCTGGTCGCTTTCGCCTGCATCCATCAATGCCCGGGCTAACGGCGCCTGGATGATGGCTTCATCGGGGTAGGCGGAGGCGAGTTGATCGTAAGCCTCCAGCGCAGCCGGCAGACCCTTTGCCTGCCGCAACAAGCGCGCCTTCTCCAGTTCGATAATCGGATTTTTCTCGACCAGGGTAATCAAGCGCTCAATCGTTTCCAGCGCTTCAGCAGGGCGGCCAAGTTCTTCCAACGCCCGGGCTTCTAAGTAAAGCGCACTGGGTTCGTCTGGTTGTTCTCGCAGAACGGTCTGAGCCCGGGTTAATGCCCCGCGTGGGTTGTTTGCGCTCAGGGCAATTTCACCGCGCAGCAGCAAGGCCTCGCTGGGGTCAGCCGAACATTCGATCGCACGTTCGGCGCATCCGGCAGCCTCAGGCAGATCCTCAGCGCCCAAATGAGCCTGAGCCAAGGAGATCCATATTTCGGGTTGCTCGGCTTTGATTTGGCTTGCACGAGTCAGGGATTCGATCGCGAGCGGGTAGTCCCTTTCTTGCAGGAATAACTGCCCCAATCTCAGGTGGTGCTGGTAATAATCCGGTTCCAACCGGGTGGCCTCATAGAAGTGATCGATCGCAGCCCGGAGGTTATCTTCCATCTGGGTGGCGTTCAATCCAAGGGTATGGTTTTGGGCCAGGCAGATCTCGGCGGCCAGCGCATGCCAGCGTGGTTCATCCGGCCAATTTTCGAGTGCGGCTAAAATGGACTGGCGGGCCTGGATCGGATCGCCCGTCCTGTGCGCCAGGGAGGCCAACAAAGCATGCAGGATGGGTAGCTCGTAAAGATAGCCGGAGGATTGATTGGACCAGAATTCAAGCGCCCGGTTGGCCGCCAGCTTGGCCTGTTGTGGATTGGAATACGCCAGGTTGATCGCCAGTCTCATCCAGACCAGTGGGTGACGTGGGTAAGCTTGGGCAGCTTTGCTGGCTGCGGTGTGTTCCCCGATGCTTCCCAGATTGGTGATGCGGGCGGCGATATCCTCAGGTCCGGCGGGGAACGTTTCCAGAACGCTTTCAAGCTGGATGGCCGATTGCGTGCTGGCTTTAAAAATGGCCTGCCCGCGAGCTTTCCAGCGACTGATTGCAGCCGGGGCTTCATCCAGGAAGTTGAAACTTTCGGTGACATCCTCCGGGCAGTAGGCTTCGGCGATGCCTAATGCGGTTTCCAATTCCTGGTAGGTTTCTTCCGAAAGCGCTATCAGGCCGGGAGCATGCTGAACAACGTCGATCGCCTGGGCTGCAGCCTGGGCTTCTGCTCTTAGGACCAGGGCTCGCCCAATTTGAAGCTGGCTGAGTGGTTCATGCGGGCGTGCATCGGCCAACCGGCGCAGCAGGCTGATGGCAATCGTCCATTGACCTGCATCGATTGCGGCTGCAGCCTGAGCCCTCTGCACATTGACAAGTTCTGCTTCGGCCGATTTTCCGGTTCCGTTCGGTGAGGGCACCCAGCGGAGCGATTGGTTAAGCAACTGGATCCCGTTGAGCAGATCGCCTCTGCGAATGGCCATGCGTGCTTGAAGCGCCAGGACCCTGGGATGATTGGGAGCCAGTTCGGCGAGCAAGGCTAAGGCATCGGTGGCATTGCCATCATCTTTACGCTCGAGAGCCAATTCAGCCCGCAAGGCCTGATAAGCTAACAATTCGTCTGACGGCGCGCTTGGATGGGGGGATTTCGCCAAGGCGGTCAAGGCCCGTTCAGGCTGTAACAGCCCACGAGCGATTTCTGCCGCCAGGTTCGTGGCTTGCAGGCTGATCTTGGCCAGCTCCGGATCGATGGGATCTTCAGCTGAATGCTCGTTTTCGCTGGTTTCGATCAATGCCAGGGCTTTATCAACCTGTTCCAGGGCCTGCAGATCGTCACCGGTCTCACGCAGTAAGCGGGCTGTTTTTAGATAAAGGGTTGCCCGGTCAGGGGCCAGATCGATCGCATTGGCCAGACACTCGATGGCGGATTGTCGATCGTCGAGCTCCTGATAGAGTTCGGCTTTGATCACGAATAGCTCGGGGTCTTGTGGATTGATGGCGATAGCCTGGTCCAGGCTTTCCAGCCCAGCCTGGTAGTGACCAGCCTGGCAGTGTGCCCCGGATAGTTCCGCCCAGATTGCGGCCGGTTCGATGTTCCCGTTGAAATCCACGTTTGTCGTTTGATCCGTTTCCGAAAGCGTTTGAACGGCTCGTTCTAACAGTGTGATAGCTGTAGCGGCATCATCCAGTTGGCGTAGCTCCCTGGCTGCCTGATAGAGATGATTGCATTCAACGGCATTCGCTCGGGAGCTGGCGATAGCAGCCACTCGTTCGAAGGACTGCCGGGCGGCGGTTTGATCTTTGGCCTGCAGATAGACCTGCCCCAGGCGAATATATAACCCGGCGTTGTCTGGCGCGACCTGGGTGCTTTGGGTCAGGGCGTTGATCGCTTCGCCTCGGGTTTGTAATTGCCCGCCTGATTCTTGTTGCAAGCGCAGCGCTTGATCGGCAAACCAGACCAGGTTTTCAATATCGGTGGGCGCCAGTTGCATGGCTGTTCTGGCTGTCCGGATGCCCTCTTCGTAGAGATGCATCGCCAGATAACCTTCTGAAAGGCTGCGTTGAATTTCCGGATTGAGAGGTTCCAACTGGGCTGCTTCTTGCAAGACTGCCAGAGCAGTCTCGGTCTGTTTGAGCCCCAGGGCGGTTTTCCCGAGCCCATGCGCCAAACGGGCTTTCCAGGCCGGCTGGTTGGCGATATCACTTTCCAGGGCCAGGCGATAGGCGTCCATGGCATGATCTAATTCCCCAATCGCCATATAAGCTTCGGCCAGTAATGCCTGCGCTTCAGCGTGTTTGGGCTCCAGTTCAAGCACCTGGTGTAAACAATCGATCGCCTGATATTTTTCAGCTTGACTGCATTCGTCAACCTGCAACAGTGTACTGGCAAGTTTCAGATATGGGGCAGTCTCTTCAGGATGATTCTCAACCACCTGTTGTAAAGGCCGAATAGCCAGGCGAAGCTCGCCGAGTTCAAGCAGCGTCCTGGCATACGCGTATGCCAGTTCGGTATTGATTTTCGAGAATCGGTTCGATCGCTGGTGGGCGTCTCCCAAAATTTGGCGGGCTTCGTCGAGATGTCCCAGCTGATGGAGTGTCTGGCCGAGATGAAGGGCAATCTCGCTGACGAGATTAGCATGCGGCCCTGCGGCGATCTTCGTTGATGCCGCTCCAGCCTCGTCTGCGCCCGGTTGGATTAATGCGGCTGCCCGGCGCAGGGCGTTCAGCGCCTGGGTTGGAGCATTATCGGCCAGACTGGCTTTCCCCAAAGCCAGGTGAATTTCCGGACTGTTTGGGGCGGCCATGCTGGCCGCCCTGAGCACTTCCAGGGCCCGCTGCGTCTCGCCCGCTTGTTGGTGGGCATCCGCCAGCGCCAGCCAGGGAGCTGGTTGGGTTGGGGCGAGCTCTGTCGCCTGGTGGAAATATTCCAGGGCAGCCTGAGGATTGCCGTTCTGGAGGTTGGCTTCGCCTAACAGGGCATACGATAATCCATCCTGTCCATCGATGTCCAGGGCCATTTTACAGGCCTCAATCGCTTCTTCAGGTTTTCCGGCATTCAATGCGCAGGTGGCAAATGCCCTCAAATCGTCCGGGCGGGGCTGTTGATTGGTGAGCAAATTTTGCCTTTCGACCAACGCCGGCTCCCAGGCCTGATTCGCTTCCAGGCATTCGATCGACAATCGCACCAGATTCTCCGAACCTGGTTGGATTGCCTGGGCCAGCATCGCGGCATTGAGTGCAAGCATTGGGTTGCCGGCTGCCAGATGGGCCCGTGCTAAAAGCTCCTGGAAATCAGCCTGCTCGGGTTGGCGCTCCAAAGCGATCTGGGCAGTATGGACGGTCTCTTGAGGTAAATTGCTGGCGAACAACAGGGAGGCCAGAGCGAAAAGCTGCTGGTTCGTAACTCCCTCAGCGCCCCTCTGCGTCAGGGCCAAATAGGCTTGCTGGGCGGCTAACCGGATCTCAGACGGCTTGCCATTCTGGCTAGCAAGTTCAGCCTGAACGATCAGCAGGGCGGGATGATCGTTCTCTTCCTGGTCTATTTTGCGGGCGGATAAGTAGGCCAGAGCATCGCTGGAACGATTGGCTTCCATCAATGCCTGCGCCAATTGGGCCGCATAGGGCGAATTTTCGGGTTCAAATTGGGTCGCCTGTTTCCAGGCTTCCAGCGCCTGGCTACATTCACCCTGGCTGCCTGCGGCCAGGGCCAATTGCGCAGACAGATAGGCCTGCAATCGGCGGGTGTGGGCGCTGGCATGATCCAACAGGGTCATGGCTGGCGGGTATTGGTTGGCGAACTGGTAAACCTGGTTGGCATAAACCACTTGATCCAGGATATCGAGTGACTTGCTCCAACCCGGCAATCCTTCTTCCGGCTCTGCGGCTGAGATTTTCTCCAGCCGCTGTAAACTGCCGTACTGTCCCTCTAAAAGGTGCGTGGATAGCTCTTGCGCTAATGCAGGCCGTTGATCTGCCAGAAGATCGAGGCAGCTCAAACGCTGCGGAAGAGGTAAATCATCGAGCAGATCCCTGAAGATTTCGTACTGGGCCGTTGGCGGCATGGGATTGCTGAGCACTGTATGAATCACCAGATTGGGACTGAACTGACCGTTGCCAGCATGCAGAAAAGCCCGCAACAGATCAAATGGATCAGGAATGATGCCATATAAGCAGGCTAAAATGGTCTCCAGCCCGCTGGCTTTTCGATCCAGGTGGGCGCAAAGATTTTCCCAGGAGTCGTTGATCCGCTGTTCGCGCAGGCCCAGCGCCAGTTGTCCGGCTTGCTGAATCGTTTCCAGTGGGGTCTTGGGGTTGGCAAGCCAGTGCTCGTAAGCCAGGTTGGTTTTTTTGCGAATGGGAACTGCCAGCGGTCGCAAAGGGAGCGTTTTCAAACTTTCGATGCCAACCGGAGAATTCAGGCTCAAGAGCGCCAGAGCGGCAGGCGTCCAACTTTGAGGGTCATCACCCAGGGTCTGTAATGCTCTTGGACCGAGCTCGCTGGCGGTTAGGCTTTCCCAAACCAAATGATCCTGGCGGAGGGCCTGGACGGTCCATGGCCAGAAATCGGTTGAGAAACGGTTTTTAAGATCAATGATCAAGGGAGTAGGGCTTTGTTTGACGTTCGTCATGGCATCTTCACCGTACCTGAATTTGGATATTTTGGGTCTTCCGAATAAAATGGAAAGAGTAAAGCGAATTAGAAAACAAGGCTTAGAATAGGGCGGGGTTCATTTTGGTCAGCTGCCAGGCAAGCCAGGCTGAACCGAGCATCAAGATCAAACCGAGAATTGACAGAAAAACGCCAACTCCGGAAGTCGTGCGGACCAGATCACTCATCGCGCCAAGCAAGACGGAAGCATTTCCAACCAGGCCGGAGATATCTTCAGCGATACCTTTTTGAGCCAGGTTCGTGGTTTGCGTGATCAATGTCTTGATGTCTGCGGTGGAAGGTTTCAAGGCCAGAATGAGTATGCCCGCAACAAACGTGATCAAACCGATCGCAAAACCGGTGATAGCCATGATCAAAAGGATATTGAAGGGTGTAAACATTTTTTCATCTACTCCTGTTCAGGTTCTACGCTGTATATTCAGTTAATGCAAGAAATGTGCCTTGTCAGTACGAGCGATCAAGATGACCGTGTTTCCACAGGAAAGAGGTTTGTTGCTGATTGAGTGGACAAAAACTCGGCGGTATTTCCGCCGAGCTGTCCCCCGGGTTAAATTTTGAATTGGTCATCACGAGAATATCATGGCCCTTGAGAAACTCTTTGAGAGAGTTCCACATTAGAAATTCTCAAAGAACCAAATATCAGCAGCACAAAACCAGTCCGTTATTGCGATGCGGATGGCGCCTGGTTGCTGGCCAGGGTCGGAAATTCACACGAGACGTGGCCGCTGCCGGTCAAAGGTTGCTGCCATTCGGAAACCAATGTTTTTAGTTTGAGATCTGTTTGGTAGTGTCCGGACAATTGGGTGAGAACCTGGCGTAGATCAGCGGAAATCAGCTTACCCGATTGCTGGTTGCAAACTGCCTGGATTAGGCTGGCCTGGCTGTTCAAAGCAGCCAAACCGTCGACACTGGCGCTCGCCAGACTGGCTACTGCCTGTCCGCCGCCGACCTGGCCGCTGCCCAGGTTAATGCCCTGGTTGTAATCGATCAATTGAGCCAGTCCTGCCTGGTCGATGACAAAGTAATTGCTCCACCAGAACTCGGCCTGCTGGATGATCGCAAGAAAACCTACGTCCGGTTTTCCATTTGGATCCAGCTTGAAGCTGCTGACAAGTTGGGCTGTATCCAGCACATCTTTGCCCGGTAGGGCGGGGAAGAGGGGCATCAATGAAACGCGGTTGCTGCTCGACACATTCATCAGCAGCCATAAGCCTTCCAAATTGGGTCTGTCACTGTCCATTCGATCGATGCCGATCAGAAGGATATTCCGCTGTCCATTCGGTGCAGCGCCAGTCGAATCGAGCTTTATATTCGGGTGAAGTCCGGCCTGCCCGTCGGCGCTGCCTGAACCCGTAACTGCGGAAGCGGCCAAAATACCGCCGACCATAAATCCGATAAAGATACCGAACATCAATAGTAACTTGATCACTCGCATCAGATTACCAGCTTCCAGCTTTGAATAAGCCAATCACAAAGCCAACGAATAAACCCATTCCTGCCAGTAAAGCCACCTGCTGCCATGCTTTCAAATGCCGGACTTTTTCGGTCAGGATGTAAACCCGGGTGATGAGGTCTCCGATAACATTTGAATCTTTCATCATCGGTATCACTGCAATCCAGAAAGCGATCTCGAGACGTTGAGGAATTTGTGTAAATGTCATCTGTTTCACCTCGAAGTTGTTACTTTAATGATTTTGCCATTTTCATCCGTCACCACGCGCAAATTCCGGGTCATCATCTTGCCGTCACCCAGGGTAACTTTCTTGGAGAAAATTACCAGGTAGGTTTTGGACGGGTTGCGGGCGCCTTCGGGCGGCGTCTGAACCCTTGCTTTGGGTCGGACACCATCAAATTCCGGGTACCGGCGGTGGATCTGTTTGGCGATCTGGTTGAGGATTTCAGCTTTCATAGTGAATGTATATTCGTTACCGGGAGGATCATGCCGACGTTGATAAGAAACGAACCATCGAGTGTTAGCCTGCAAACCGGGCCTGGCGGCGCATGAAAGCGGGGATGTCCAGGTTCTGTTTCATAGCAGCCAGGTCAGACCCATTTGATGTCAATCCCGTGATGCTTCGGATCTTAGGTTGAGCAGGTTCTTTCTGGACGGCAGGTGCTTCGGTGATGAGTGGCTCATGGGGAGGTGCGGGCGGCAGGTCCTCTTTCTGGACGGGTTTATTGACATTGGACATCGCTTCTTCCAGGGTTGGAGCGCCTAACCCGGTCATTACCAGGATAACCTGAACCCGGTCATCCATGCGGTCGTCGTTGATCACGCCCATTACGATTTCGGCCTGGTTGCCGGTTTGGGTCTGAATGTAGTTGAGGGATTCATAGACTTCGTTCAGGGTCAGATCCTGCCCACCGGTGAAGTTGACGATCACGCCGGCAGCATTTTCAACCGGCACGTTATCCAGCAGCGGGTGATGGAGAGCCTGTTCGACGGCTTCGCGGGCTTTATTTTTACCCTGGCCATGCCCGATCGACATCAACGCGCCGCCGCCAAGCTGGATCAGCCTGCGAATGTGGGCAAAATCGACATTGATCATTCCAGGTTGGGTAATCAGTTCCGAGATCCCTTCCACCGATTGCCGCAGCACGTCATCGGCCAGGCAGAAGGCTGTTTCTAAAGTCAGCGTCTTTGGAGCCACATATAAAAGCTGATCGTTGGGAATAGAGATCAGGGTGTTGGTTTCTTTGCGGAGCCGCTCGAGACCTTCACGGGCGTTTTTCTGGCGGCGGCCCATTTCAAATGAGAATGGCGTCGTGACGATGGCGATCGTGACAGCCCCGAGGGAACGGGCGATCTTTGCTGCAACTGGGATCGATCCGGTACCGGTGCCCCCGCCCATACCGGCCGTCAGAAAAACCATGTCAGCGCCTTTAAGCGCGGCTGCAATCTCGCGCCAGCTCTCTTCTGCCGCCGCTTTGCCCACAGCCGGATCACCACCTGCCCCTAATCCGCGGGTAACTTTTGGACCGAGCTGGATTTTGACGTCCGCCGGGTTGGATTTGAGAGCCTGATGATCCGTATTGGCAGCAATAAATTCCATTCCGCGTAAGCCCAGCTCCATCATACGGGCGACAGCATTGCTACCCCCACCACCCAGACCGAGAACTTTCAGCACCGGCTGGTGCATCTGATTAGATGGGGATTCAGGTCGTGCGGCGTTAGGAAATTGGGACATGTTTCTACCTCTCCTGGCAAAGATACGCTTATAAGTTATCCAATTGTGATGCAATACTCGTGCCATCTCCGCTGATCCGCTCGACTGCACAGCCAGCGGCGCCTAATTTTAAGATAGTCTCATCATTGAAGATCAGCGGGTCTCCAATTACGGTCACTTTTTCAGCCAGTTTGGCTTCTTCCAGCGAATAGCCGATTGTGGGATGATACTTTCTTACAAAGTTGCGGATGATATCGAGATGCCATTCTGCAATACCCCATTCATACAACGGCAGCAGTAAATAATGACTGATCGGATGTGGCTGGAGGGCTGCTGCGTCTTCAGCTGGTGAAGGTGTGATTGCCCCTTTGGATGCCCAGACCCGGGAGGGCGCCAGGCGTTTGGGCTGCTGAGCGACCCATTGACGAAAAGACGCAACCACCGGCAGGGTCGCGCCGTCCGCCTGATACCAGGCCTGAGATGCATGAGGGCTGTCTGCTTCTGATCCCAGTAACCAGAAATTGCATGCCAGAACTTCTGCGGGCACGGGTTCCAACTTCTCAACCTCAAATGGAGAGGCTTTTCCGGCTTGATTGGCCGGATTGGATTGGGCGCCATTGGCGCGCATTGCCTGGGCAATCTGTAAGTTTCGGGACATATGCGCAGCCCGGTCAACCGGCGGTAAGTCCTGCTCCGATTGGGCCCCCAGGGCGCTGCCGGCTTCCATCAGGATAATCGGCAAAGTTTGACCCAATTCAGCCTGTGCCAGCGTCAGATACCAGTCGAATATCCTCAAGCCGCGCTGATCCTGAGATCCGGTCGGGGTTGTGTAAGGACGTGCCCCCGGCCAGCGTTCCGGGCCGCCTGCGCCCCAGTTTAGCGGCCGGTTGCCGGCCCTGGCGTAAGCGCTTAATACCAGGCGATCGAGCAGTTCCGCCGAGCTCCGGCGCTTCATATTGTTGAGAGTAGCCCGCAAAAAGGCTGTGTCCCAATAATCTCCACCTGGCTCAAGGGGTGGGAGCACCGGGTACAGGCCGCTGGCGACCAGGCGGTCAGCCAGTGGAAGATAAATATCCAGAAACCGTTCGACCAGATCGCTTTGAGCCCAACTGGAAGCCGGCCAGGCACTGCGGGTATTGGGACGATCAAACAGGATTGCATAATGCACGCCCCAGCGGTTATAATTCTCGAACAGCAACTGTAAATTTTCCTGATCTAATTCTTTGTCCAACGGCAAACGGAAGTGTACAATCGGCTCGATCTGGGCGCCAAGTAATCCCTGAATAAACGGTTCAGGGATGGCTCGCTCACTTGGAGCCTGGAGAACTATCCAGCTGGCGCCCATGGCCTGCAATTCTGGCAGCCAGGTATGTAGATCGCTCTCCCGGTAATGGTACGTATCAGGGAAATAATGAAAGCCGATCCGGGTATTTTTGAGCGGGGAGGGTGTCAGTCGCATGTTTTTCAATCCTGGTTATCTGGGATAAATAATAAGGGTTACCTTGAGGTAAGTTAATCGCACAAGAATTGCCCGAATTATGTTAAATTGCCATAAAAGATGCAAGAGATGTGCCACGGGCCAATTAGATTAAGGTATAATGAGTTTTGAAATCAAGCAGGCGAGTGGTGCACCTGCTAACCGGGTTGCTATCCTCTTTGGTGCAATTATCTTGCCAGGTGGGTGATCGATGAAATCAGGGAAGAGAAAATCATACAATCATGCGTAGCGCCGCCAAGTCTCTTTCTTTACTCTTCTTGATCAGCGTCTTTATTGCTGCCTGCAGTCCGCTCGATGATTCCCACATTCCCCTACGCACCCTTCCGGTAACGAAATATCAGGTAGATCCTTCTTTCCGTGAAATTTATGATTTTTATGGCGGGCGGGGCATTTTTGGTGAACCGATTACCCAGATTCTGGAAAAAGGGAACCAAAAATTTCAATTTACCGTTTCTGGGCTGTGGGTATTCGACCAGAATGCCCCCGCCAACCAGAAAGTTCGCCTGGCTCCGCTTGGCGCATTGATGATCGATCCCGAACAACCTGTATCCCCACCGGAAGATCCCAACCAGTATTACGTCGACGGTCACATCATTTATGATGAGTTTGTCCAACTTTATCGCCGGGTTGGTGGCGCGGCATTTGTTGGCAAGCCCCTGACAGAAGTGCGCTACAACTCGGAACGCGATCGATACGAACAATTCTTTGAGAACCTGGGCTTTTTTATCGATCGCCAGGATGGCTCAGAAGCCCATTTGTTAGCCTATGGATTGTGGCTGTGTGATGATAAATGCCGGGCGTCTACCCCGGTTAACGGCATCATCGATCATGTCCATCAGGTAAAACCCCCATTTTCACAGGTTGTCGAGAAGTGGGGGGCAAGTTTTACCGGCGACCCGCTCACCGATGCTTACCCGAATGCCGATGGCAAACTGATCCAGGTGTTTGGGAATATGGTCTTGGTGGCAGATCCGATCGATCCCACCAATCCGGACCTGGTTTCGACCTTACCGGTCCTGCAGATCATCGGTCACGTACCCGATCCTCTCCAGCCGGCTACGGATAACCCCTTGTTGTATTTTTACCCAATTGAAGGTGACCGCGGCTATAACATCCCCCTGGTGTATGTCGGTTACCTGGATTCTCGCGGCGGTTTCAAGACCTCCGGGCCGCCGCTCGATGAATTGACTCGCATCGATGACGATCTGTGGCGGCAGTGTTTTACAAATCTATGCCTTGATTTTGAACCCAACGCACCCGAACTCGCTGCAGATACGGCCTGCTCCTGTTGGCGTCGATTACTTAAATTTAAGCGCCCAGCCTTCACCGACGGCGGCGCCAGAAACCGGTCCTCAAAACCAGGTGACCGTCCAGATCTGGCAGAGTTTCCCGCAGGTCTCTTCAGGCCAGCAGCAGGAGATCTGGGTCTATGTGATGGAAAATGAAGAACCGCTTCCGGGAATCACGCCCGACCTGATCCTGACTTTCCCGGATGGCAGCCAGCAGCAGTTCGCTTTTCCACCGACCGGCCCCGATGGCCAGACCCACCTGCTGCTTCCGCCGATCACGGCTTCGAATGGGACCTTAATTCCCTACCAGGTATGTCTGCCCACCTCGGCGAATGAGCGCTTCTGTAACCTGAAAGATTACCTGATTCTCAATTCACCTTGATACCCGGTAAACTGGGTTTGAGTTGAAAAAAGTTAGGCCAAAATAAGGCGTCAGCCTGGGCATTTGCCCAGGCTGACGCCTTATTTTGACAGAACATCTAATTTCATGAGAAGGGGTTAGATCATCTCGGCCGGCAGGTTTGGAAGGTCAAGGTACAACTCGTCGCAAAACAGCATTGCCCGTTCGATCACATTGCGGAGCTCGCGAATATTGCCAGGCCAGTTGTGCCTGATCAAGGCTTCCATCGCCCGGGGGGTGACATCCTGAATGTTGAGGCCCATCGCGGGGTTCAGCTTGCGAATGAACAGGCCCACCAGGTCGGGGATATCCTCTTTACGCACTCGCAGGGGGGGCAGATCCAGATCGACCACCTTCAGACGGTAATAAAGGTCTTCCCGGAATTTACCTTCCTTCATCAAGGCTTGCAAGTCCCGGTTCGAGGCCGCCAGTATCTGAACGTCCACTTTGATCAGGTTGGTTCCGCCAACCCGCCGGAAAGCGCGCTCTTCCAGGGCCCGCAGCAATTTCGCCTGCATATCGACCGGCATGGAAGAAATCTCGTCCAGGAACAGGATCCCGCCATCGGCCACTTCCATCAAGCCGGGCTTGCGTTTTTCCGCTCCCGTAAAAGCTCCCGCTTCGTAACCGAATAATTCGGATTCCATCACGGTGCTTTGCATGGCGGCGCAATTGATGGCAATGTAGGGTTTATTGTTGCGCGGCCCAAAACGGTGGATCGCGCTCGCCAATACTTCTTTCCCGGTGCCGGTTTCTCCGGTGATCAGAACGGAGACCGAGGCGCTGGCGGCCCTTTGGGCCTGTTCGATGACTGACTTCATGCGTGGGCTTTTTCCAATAATGAAATCAAGTTCTCCCTGCCGGGTGCTACGCAAATGGGCCAGCTCTCGTCTCAGCGCGACAGTTTCAGCTGCCCGTTGGATTGATTTTTCTAATTGCGCCAGCCGGATGGGTTTTTGCAGGAAATCCTGGGCGCCGTTTTTCATGGCGTCGACGGCCATATCGATATCGCCATAAGCGGTGATCAGGATGATCGGTGGGCGGGCGGGCAGATGTGCAGTTTCCTCTAACAGGACCGGTCCATAGCCATCCGGTAGTTGCACATCCAACAGGATAATATCCGCTTCCCCGCGCTGCAGGCAGGTGCGAGCATCCTCCAGGGTGGCGACGCCATTAATCTCATAGCCGCGGGAGGTGAGAAATGTGCCGATATTCTGGCGGGCATTATCTTCGTCATCAACAATTAATACTGTAGCGCTCATGCTTTCCTCTCACTTGCCTCGCAAAATAATATTCGATCGACTGGTGATTCTTCAGAATTGGTCTCTGTGGTAGGGTACCAGATTTGGGGGCGTGAGCGTGCTGATGCACGCTCGCGCCCCCAAATCTTGGGTAGCGCCACAGGAATTCTCAAAGTCACTCAGGATTTCCCAGGGATCCGATTAACCTGCCGCTTCCTGGGCGGGAATTTCAACTGTAAACACGGTCCCACCCGGGAAGCTTTCAACCTGGATCCGGCCTTTATGGGCTGTGATAATTCGTTTTGCGATCGGCAATCCCAGCCCCGTGCCGTCATGTTTGGTCGTATAAAATGGCTGGAATATTTTGTCCAGATTTTCTTTGGCGATACCTGGTCCCGTGTCAGCGATGCTGATTTTAACATAGGTTAAACCATGCGGGTAAGCGGCCTTATTCAATTTGACGACTAACTGGCCTCCGCTGCCGCGCATTGCCTGAACCGCATTGGTGATCAGGTTATTAAACACCTGCTCCAGCACCTTGGGGCTGCCCTCAACTTTGGGCAGGTTATCATCTGCCTGGATCCGGTATTGGACATTTTCTTTCACGATTCTGGGTTTCAAACGGTCGAGAAGCGATTCGAGCAGCCGTTTAAGATCGATGCTTTCCATATCGTATTCAGCGGTCCGGGCGAACGAGAGGACTTGCCGCATCTGGTCGGTGAGCCGGTCGCAATCGGTCTGGAGGCGCATGACCACTTCATGATTAGGATCAGGCTCTGGGATGGTCATCTCTAAAAGCTGCAGGCCGGTGCTGATATTGTTGATTGGATTACGGACTTCGTGAGCAAAGACAGCCGTGAATTCCCCCAGAAAGGCCTGTTGCTCCAGCTGGCGGGTCCTGTCCTGATACTGTTCTTGCTCGGTCAGGTCTTCGAATTGAATAATGATGGCGGTCACCTGATCGCCGATCATGACGGGCATCGTGCGGAGTTGGGCCAGGAATGCCTCACCATTGCGGCGATAGAGCTGGAGCTTACCGACGTCGTAGGTCGGGCGGCCCTGTTGGGCAACTTGCAGGGCAGTTGAAAGCTCGCCTTTGCCGATGATCACATTTTCAATTGGGATCCCAACAACTTCACGGCTGGTATACCCAAGAGTCATTTCAGCGGACGGGTTGATTTTTGTGATGATGAGTTCCGGTGTTGTGATTAACAATCCGTCTTTGACCGAATTTACAGCCGTAGAATAAACCGCCAGTTCATTGGTATTCGCCTTTAACCTGGCTTCCAGGTTGTTCAGCAGGTCGTGTTGGCGGGTCAGGGTTGTGATCGCCGCGGCGATCAACTGTGCCAATCGCAGGATAAAGGGATTGGGCTGCTTTTCGGCTTCACCGATGACGATAAACCCGTCGATCTCGGGTAATCCGGTAGGCGCGGTGGCAATGAAGCTGTATTCCTTGGAGCGGGCGGTGCGATGCAGAACGGAGGTCATGCGTTTCCCTGCCGTCCAGAGCTGAGTCGAACGCATATTCACCAATTCTTGGGGGGGAAGCGATTCGGGTAAAACCGTGCCATCGCCGACGAAAACCTTGCGTTTCAAGTAACTCTCGGCCAGTGGTCGAACCAAATTGCCCCGATGTTTCTTCGTCGCTCATCGCTTCCAGGCGATAGTATCCGATAGCGCTGGCTTTGGTGAGATCGTGTGCCGCCTGGATCGCCCTGGATAAGGCTGTTTTATCCTCAGTCTCATTGATTGCGGCAGCCATCTGGTACAGATTTTGCCAGATTTGATCTTGAAACTGCAAATCAGCCAGCGGAAGCGTTTGTATTCTGGTTGGTTCGAATTGAACCAGTTCGAATCGATCGGACTGCCCGAGCGTATTGCGGTTAATTTGAACGGCAAGTTTGCTCCCGTTACGTTTGATCAACATGCCCTTGCTTGCATCTTGAACGCCGGGAACATCATCGGGGGAGGTGGATGGTTCTTCTGTTCCCGGGTGGGAGCGTCCAGTGAACAGTTCGTTAAATTTGAGCTGACATAATTCAGCCCGGGTATAGCTGGTCAGTGCAGCGACCCTGGTATTTGCAAAAAGAACCTGACCATTGTTCTTATCGATCAGGATCGATGCGGCCGGGAGAAGTTCGACAAGTGCCTCGATCTCCGCATGGGTTGGCCTGGTTTTACGTCCGGGATTAAAGAAAGAGAGGGGCGATGGAGGTTTCATTATTATGGATGGGCTGCTCTTAATCTCGCTGGTAAGATCCCCTCCATTGTACGATATTTTGCGACAGTTCGGCGAGCAACCGGGTAACCTCTTTCACCCAGTATTTTCGCAATTTGGGTATCACTCAAAGGTTTGCGTTCTTTATCAACAATTTCGCGCAGGGCGGTGCGAACGTGCAGGCTGCGATCGAAGAGTTTCGAGATGGAGATAATCCGGCCGTTGGGGAGTTGGAGGGCTTTTCCTGACACTGCCCGCGAAACGGTCAATTCGTGTACGCTCAGCTCTTCAGCAATTTTTGCCCTGGTTACCGGGATCAGGTGCGCGTCCCCTTTTAATAGAAAACGCCGCTGTAAAACGACCATTCGGGCCATTAATCGCACCAGGGTGTGATTGCGCTGCTGTAAACACTTGACCAGGAGATTGGCTTGTTCAATATCTGCCTGCCATTGTTCGGCTTTATCAGCTGGGGCGTCAGGCAATGCTTCCCGGAAAAGCGGGTTCACGCGCAGCCTCCCGGCATAAGGGGAAATGATTTCGACAACCAGCGGCGAGTCTGGCTTGTCGTTCAATCGTGAAACCAACACATCCGGGGTCTGGTAAACCGTGCGCGGCGCCGTGCTGTGGCGTTGATCGCCCCAGTGGGCACGAGCAGGATAGGGATTCAGATTTTCGCTGATGAAGCGCGACAAATTCTGAGCCTGCTTGGTGGAGATTTTTAGCCTTCTCCCCAGCTCCATATAAGCGTGCCGGGAGAGTAGATCCATGCAGGTGAGGATCGCTTCGGCTGCCAGGTGAGGCACCTGGTGATTTTCGGCCAACACATCCAGTTGAACCAATAAGGCTTGCTGAGGGCTCCGGGAACCAACGCCAACCGGCTCGGCCCGTTGGATTAACTGGAGAACGCTTTCCACTCGCGACAAGCGGACATGATGATACATTGCGATCTCAGCAATTTCGATGGGCAGCAATCCGTCATCATCCAGGCTGGTGAGAATGTGGGCAGCTAATGGACGGTCTTCGGGCGCCAATTCAGCCGAGATCTGGCGCAGGATGAAGGAAGGCAGATCTTCAACTGCCGCGGCCCATTCTTCGTCGGGCATGTCCTCGCCCGAGCGCGTGCCAGAATAATTCCGGAAATCGTCGCGCGGCGAAATGAATACGATCGGCTCCTCTGGTTCGGTTTTTGCTGGCTTACTGCAAACCGGGCAAGGGCCCTTTTCAGGCAATTTGCGATTACAATTTGGGCATGTGCGGGTTTCGATCAATTCCAGGGCCGGGTTGGAGGCCAGGTCTGCTTCGATCTTTTGACCCAGTTCAGCGGAGGTCAGTTCAAGCAGTGTCATGGTCTGAGCCAGATGAGCGGTGGTCATCGGCCGGAGTGCTTGGGATTGCGTTTGGATAATCATATTTACTCCCTGCTTACTTGGTTCTATTATACCTGTTGCAAGAAGCATGCCACATTAATATTTCGGGGGGGCTTTAGGAGATCCTGCAGCCGAGGCTATATGTGGGGGTAATTTTCTGCACTACTCCAGAGATTCCGGAAGACCCGTTTCGGGTTTAGGCTGCACGATATATTTGTAGATTTGGAGTTCAATTTGTGCGGTCTCAGCTGCACAAATTGAACTCCAAAAATAATTTTCTACTACATCTTCGTGCACCCCGGGTTTATGCTACAATTCAGGTTATCCGGTGCTGTGGTCCTTGTGGAGAAGCTCAGGCTTTTACCGAGGAACCATAACCATTCAATTGGGTCTCTGGGAAACTCTGCAGGAGAGTCCCCCCAGGAATTGCCAAAGAACTATTCAATCTGTCAATCGGATTCGATCCGATACATATGCTTCATGACTAAATGGTTCTTTCGCTAAATACCTTTAGGAAAAAGAGCAAATGTAATGTTCATTTTTATGCGGCGTCGCCGCACAAAAATGAACATTACAATCACTTTTCAAAGAAAAAGGACTTAGCGAGAAAATCACGAAAAGGGTTCATTCGGAAACTGTGTGAGACACCACCCGATGAATTCCCAGAGATCTTCTGAAAGGTTGCACAAAAATGCTTCGTTCTTTGTTAATCTACCTTTCGAAAGCAAGTTGGGCGCGCAGAATGGTCACTCACTGGTCATTTGCCTGGCGCGCGGCTTCCCGATTTGTCGCTGGTGAGAAGCTTACAGACGCTATCGAGGCCATTCGTATCCTCAACTTGAAGGGGATTGATGCGACGCTTGACCATTTGGGGGAAAATACGACGACTGTGGACGGCGCTAACCAGGCAACCGCAGATATCCTGGAAGCGCTCGATGCAATCCACTCATCTGGGGTCAGAGCCAATGTTTCAATTAAATTGACTCAGATTGGTTTGAAATTAGATCGAGGGCTCTGTGCTCAAAATCTGAAAAAGATTCTGTTACACGCCGGAGAACTGAATAATTTCATTCGAATCGATATGGAAGATTCTCCTTTCGTGGATGATACCCTGGATTTGTTTTACACCATGCGGGATCAGGAGAGTTTGCTCAATACCGGGGTCGTCATCCAGGCATATCTTTATCGCAGCGAGAAGGATATTTTGAAAATTGTTGGCGCCCGCGGCCGGGTTAGGTTATGCAAAGGGGCCTATCAAGAACCGCCCGAGGTGGCATACCCCAAGAAAAGCGATGTCGACAGGAACTATGACCATTTGGCCGAGATGCTTTTGGATGGGGCGGTAGCTGCCGGCGCGCCTGCACTCTCGCCGGATGGCAAAATACCGCCGCTGCCGGGCATCGCCAGTCACGATCCAGCCAGATTGGCGCATGCCAAGGCTTATGCCCAACAAATTAAACTGCCCAAGCAATCTTTGGAATTCCAGATGCTGCATGGGATCCGGCGAGATTTGCAGGAACAGTTGGTAAATGAGGGTTACCCTGTACGAGTTTACGTACCCTATGGCACGGAATGGTACCCTTATTTTGTGCGCCGCCTGGCAGAGCGGCCGGCCAACCTGTGGTTTTTCATCAGCAATTTCTTTCGAAAGTAAACCCCCAGGGGGCGGGAAACAGAGACAAAATGTAGAGCTCGCAGGGGCAATTTGCCCCTGCGAGCTCTACATTTTGTCTTTCTTGGTAAAGCCCTGATCCTTGGGGCTGGCAAACTTGACAACCGATCTAATTTGGCTTATGATTTTTTGTATATCTGAACAACTATTCAGATAAGATCAACCTTTCCGGCTTAGTTTGAAAGAGATCGTATGGATGATCCAGACGCAACCCTGGCGGTAATTGATGAAGAGACTGCCGCTCGTTTGGCGGAATTGTTCCGTACGCTAAGCGATCCCAGCCGAATACGGATCATATCCGTCCTGTCCGATTCCGCTTGCAGTGTTGGCAGCATCGCCCAGGCGGTGGGGATCAGTAAATCGGCGGTTTCGCATCACCTGCGTGGGTTAAGGCAAATGCGGCTGGTTCGGGCCCGTAAAGTGGGTCGCCAGGTGTTTTATTCGCTGGATGATGAACATATTGCCGACCTGTTCCGTCGCAGCCTCGATCATGTTTTACACGGTTGAGCTGCATAGAACACGCAACCCAAAATAGTTTGTCAGAAAACAGGCGTGATGGCCGGTGTATACCGGCCATCACGCCTGTTTTCCGATATTCTGCTTCCCTTCGGGATGAGTCATATCTTGGGTACCATCCCAGGCATTCCCAATGATCCAACTTATCGGTCTGATCTGCCCGATCCCCGGGTAGGTGAGACTTTGCTTAATAGGCGGTCTCTAGAATTACATCCTGAGGTTGGGATGTGGTATCATGAGCCATCGAGCGATAATATTTGAGGAGGAATTTCTTAATGGCAACTCATCGTGCTAATCGGTCCCTTGGCCCGGTGGTTTTGATCGCTGCTGGTGTTGTTTTGATGATTGGTGTGGCCATTTGGGCGCTGGTCCCAGGCCTGACCGGGAATGATGCTGCTGCCCCTGCTGCAGTTTCTAACCTTCCATATCCCGATGTGCCGCGTATCAGCCTGGCAGATGCGCATGCAGCCTGGGTAACCGGTAATGCGGTTTTTGTGGATGTGCGCGGCGATTTATTTTACGAAACGGCCCATATCCCAGGGGCATTGTCGATTCCGGAAGAAAATTTGCCGGAACTGCAGGATCAACTCAGCAAGGACGATTGGATCATCACTTACTGTACCTGACCGTCCGAAGAGAGCAGCGCCCGTGTGGCGAATGACTTGCTGGTTGCCGGATACACACGTGTTATGGCTATTAAGGGCGGCCTGGACGCCTGGATTAATGCTGGATATGAGATTGAACCCTGAGGAAGGGCCGTATGACCGATACCGCCTCACGCCTGGCCGAACGATTAGAGACGGAAGGGATGAAGTCACTGGAGATCTTCCGTGCCCTCAGCCCGGAACAGTGGGAAATTACGGTTTACACCGATGGTTCAGCCTGGACAATCCGGCAGCTGCTGGCCCATTTTGTGACTGCCGAGAACGGCTTTCTGGGGCTGATCGATGATATTGTTGCCGGTGGACCGGGCTCACCGGAGGATTTTGATATCGATCTGTTTAATGAAAGCAAAGTTTCGGCCGTTGGCGATGAGCGACCGGAAAGCTTGCTGGCACAATATGAACAGGTCAGGCGGGCTACGATTGAGAAGGTCAGGAGTTTGCAGGATGAGGACCTGGAAAGAGTGGGCCGGCATCCATTTTTGGGAGTGGCTTTACTTTCGGATATCATTAAGCTGATCTATCGTCACAACCAGATTCATCAGCGGGATTTTCGTAAATTAATCAGTTGAGGGGGACCATACTTATACAACTTTAGACAGCAGGCAATCGTTTATGAATGAACCAACCAAGCCAAATCCGATCGTCCTATATCTTCGCCTGGTGCGGCCACTGTTTTTAATAGGCGGCATCCTGCTGTATGCGCTCGGAGCCGGTATAGCGCGTTATTTGGGGACAGATATCAGTTGGAGCGCCTACCTGATTGGACAGTTCTGGGTCAGCGTATTACAACTCAGTGCTCAATTTTTAAACGAATATTTTGATGTGGCGGGTGACATCAACAATGAAAATCGAACCATCCTGACCGGGGGCAGCGGTTCATTAGGCCCCGGCAAGCTGCCCAGACAGGTGGCATTATGGTCTGCCCTGGGCTGCCTGGTGGTATTAACCTTTATCACCTTTGTGATGATCCTTCAGATCAGCTTGCCGCCAGTCGCGGTGCTGATCATGCTGCTGGCCTTCTTTGGGGCTATCTTTTATTCGACTCCACCGGTCAGGTTAGCTGCCAGTGGATATGGGGAATTAACCGCCTCGATCATGGTCTCTTTCTTACTCCCCGCGTTTGCGTTTGTGTTGCAAACCGGGGATTTACATCGTTTATTGACGATGGCCGGTTTTCCATTAACTGGACTGAACATGGCGATGTTGATCGCTTTCGACATGCCCGACTTTGCAGCCGATATCAAGTTTGACAAGCGCACGCTGCTGGTTCGATTAGGCTGGCAGGCGGGCATGAATGTGCATAATATTTTACTTTTGACTTCATTTTTTTTGCTGGCAGCAGCCACAAGTTTTGGTATGCCGTTGATGATCGCTTTGCCGGCAATGGTTCCGCTGGTCCTGGCAGTGCTGCAGATCTGGATGATGCGCAGAATTGCGGCTGGCATGAAGCCGAATTGGAATGCGCTTACCATCAATGCCATGGCGATCTATGTGTCGGTAGCCTACCTGCTGACTTTTGCTTTCTGGACGCGTTGATTGTCGTTGCGCTGTCCCGCCATCGATTGAGGATTCGCCCATCATGCCAGAATTTTTACACTTACTGCCGCCACAGGATGCGCTTCAATACTTCCTGGATGAGCTAAACCCACACCCCGAACCGGAAGAAGCGCTAACCAGCGAAGCCCTGGGAAGGGTGACGCTGGTTGAAGTTCAGGCTCCCCATCCCTTACCGTCTTTTCCGCGCTCGACTGTCGATGGTTTTGCGGTGTTGGCCGCGGATACGCATGGCGCCAGTGATTCACTCCCGGCTTACCTGACTTTGCTGGCTGAGGTGCCGATGGGCGCAGCGCCGCAATTCGAACTAAAGCGCGGCCAGTGCGCGTTGATCCACACTGGTGGAATGCTTCCCAATGGCGCTGACGCCGTGGTCATGGTCGAACAGACCCAATCTGCCAGGCCCGAAGAAGTGGAAATATTGCGAGCGGTAGCCGTGGGCGAGAATGTCCTCAAGGTCGGCGAAGATGTCAAACGCGGCCAGACCGTGATCGAGCCGGGCACCCGGCTGCGCCCTGCGGAGATCGGGGGCTTGATGGCCCTGGGTTTGACCCATGTTCAGGTCGCCCGCCAGCCCAGGGTCGGCATTCTGTCTTCCGGCGATGAAGTTGTGCCGCCTTCCAGCGGACTCCAGCCCGGACAGGTGCGGGATGTAAACGCTTACACGCTTAGCAGCCTGGTAACTGCATCCGGCGCGATTCCGGTCCGTTACGGGATCATCCCAGACAAAGCTGCAGCAATGCGGGAGGCGGTCCGCAAGGCCTGGCAGGAGAATGATCTGGTTGTGGTAACGGCTGGTTCGTCCGCCAGCACTCGCGATCTGACCGCCCAGATTATCGATGAGCTTGGACGCCCCGGCGTTTTGGTTCATGGAGTGAATGTCAGGCCCGGGAAACCAACCATTTTAGCAGTTTGTGATGGCAAAGCGATGATCGGTCTGCCCGGCAACCCTGTGTCTGCGTTGGTGATCGCTTCGCTGTTTGTTGTACCCGTGATCGATGCCCTTTTGGGATTGAAAAAGCACCGGCCGCGCCCCAGTGTGCAGGCCAGCCTGACAATCAACCTTTCTTCCCAATCCGGACGGGAAGACTGGGTGGCGGTTCGCCTCTTGCCTGATGAGGGCGGCCAAAAGGCAGATCCTATTTTTGGTAAGAGTAACCTTATATTCACCCTGGCTCAGGCCGACGGCTTGATCCGGATTCCCCCGGATGCCAATGGATTGAGCGCAGGTACCCGGGTGGAGGTTTTTCTGTTCTGATGCATGCACCTCCGCTGGACCAACCCGATCGGAACCGCTATACTTTGCGGAAACTCCCAGAGCGGTTGGCGGTTTGCCAGCTTCCGGCCGGAAAGAGCATTCCGGAATGGGCCTTCCTGGGTGAGCTGGTCTCGATTACCGGCACACCCGTCGAATTGAGCATCGTTTGCGCCCAAAATTTTGTGCCTGCGGAGGTGAAGGCCGAGCGCGATTGGCGGGCTTTTGAGGTTGTTGGACCGCTCGATTTCAGCCTGGTTGGCGTCCTGGCATCCTTAGCTGGTACGCTGGCTGAAGTCGGGATCAGCATATTTGCAATATCGACCTACAACACGGATTATCTGCTCGTCAAGGATACGGAGTTTGACAATGCCGCTGCAGCGCTTGTTGAAGCGGGTCATTCCTTGGTAGTTCAATGATCGGATGCGAGGACCAACCATGCGGCACAGATCGGTTTGGCTTCTGGCTTTTCTGGCGCTGGGCATCGTCCTGACTGGCTGGCCATCTCAGTTTGTCTCCGCCAACTTGACGGAAGTCAGCCTGGATGAGGCCTCTGAGCAAACCACCCATCGGGTGGCGATCCCGTTACTGCTTGATAATATTCGAGTTAAGTTGCACGAGGCTGCTGTCGATACGAACCTGGAACCCCAGGAGGATTTACCGCCTGCTGAGCCCCTCGAAGCGCCGCTCGTCTGGAATCCGCCGGGTGAAGCGGACGTACCGATCTTGATGTACCATCATGTGGCTGACTTCGACCCGCCTTTTCGATATGCAGTATCCTTGCAGGCTTTTGAAGCGCAAATGCAAAGTCTCCAGAACTGGGGATACACAGCTATTCCGATTGCCCGACTGATTGAAGCGCTGACGGTGGGCGCTAATTTACCTGAACGCCCGGTGGTGATCACTTTTGATGATGGATATATGGATGTCTACGAAAACGCTTTCCCGATTATGGAAGCTTACGGGTATCAGGGGGTGGCTTACATCATCGCGGGGCAAGTCGAAATCGGTGGCTTTATGCATGCTGACCAGCTCAAAGAAATGCAATCTGCCGGATGGGAAATTGGCAGTCATACCTATCATCATCTCGACCTGAGCCAACCGGACACCAATTTGCAAATCGAGATCATGGACGCCAGGAACGACCTCGAAGCCCTGATCGATGGCCCGGTGGATACGTTCTCCTTCCCTTATGGCCTGACAACTCCATATGCAACCATGCTCGTTGAGCAGGCGGGTTTTCAGAGTGCCGTTGGTCTGGGTGGTTTCAGCCATCACGTTATGGCAACCCGTCTCTACCTCAGCCGGATTGAAGTTCAAGGTGATTTTGATTTGAATGCATTCGCCGAAACGCTTCCTTGGGTTGGACCGATCGGCTCAGACGATCCATTTAATGGATCGGATCAGTGATAGGCCTGCTGCCAGGCAAATCTATAGAAAGGTACTTCCACACATTTATGTCTGATTCCGTCTATTTACACGACATTCCACTCGCTCAGGCGAAAGATCGCCTGGATAACGCCCTGCGTGCGGCAGGGCTGATGGGAATTCTGGGTGCGGAGCTGATCCCGCTCTCTGAATTGGCTATTGGACGCGTCCTGTCGGAACCGGTATGGGCAAAAATATCGTCGCCCCATTATCACGCTTCGGCGATGGACGGTTTTGCCGTGCGAGCGGAAGACACTGAAGAGGCGCTGCAGACCAATCCCGTCATGCTGGTTTGCGGACCGGTGGAAACGCAGCCGCAAGCCGCATACCTGGATACAGGCGACCCGCTGCCGGCCTGGGCGAATGCGGTTATCCCGATCGAGAATGTTGAGCCGCTGGTAGCGGGTGAGCCGGCGCCAAAAGCCCGCCAGCCGGAACTTATCCGGATCAGGGCTGCAGTCCCCCCTGGAGTCACGTCCGGCCGATGGGCGAAGACATGGTCGCAACCCAGCTGGTGCTCCCATCTGGGCATAGCTTGCGACCGGTGGATTTAGGCGCGATTGCCGGTTGTGGGCATACTTCGATTAAAGTTGCCCGTAAACCACGGGTGGCCGTCTTGCCGACTGGCAGTGAGTTGGTTCCGGTAGGTGTGGATGTAAAGCCGGGCGATATTATCGAATACAACTCCCTGGTGCTGGCAGCCCAGATCGTTGAATGGGGTGGGGAGGCTGAACGTTACCCGATTACGGTGGATGATTTCGACTTGATTCGGGATCGGGTTGCCGATGCCGCCCGCGGACATGATTTGATCTTACTCAATGCCGGGTCGTCGGCCGGATCTGAGGATTTCTCCGCCGGCGTGGTGCAATCCCTGGGGCAATTGCTGGTGCATGGCGTCGCGGTTCGCCCGGGACACCCGGTCATTTTGGGGGTCATCAGCCCCCCGGACCAGCCTGATAAAAAAGTGCCCATCATCGGTGTTCCAGGTTATCCGGTATCGGCTGCCCTGACGGGCGAAATTTTTGTGGCGCCGTTGATTGCCCGCTGGCTTGGCCGTCCTGCCCGCCAACCGCAAGAGGTCACGGCCACGCTGACCCGAAAAATCACTTCGCCGGCAGGCGATGAAGATTACCTGCGGGTGGCGGTCGGGCGGGTGGGCGAGAAGCTCCTGGCTGCGCCGCTGGCGCGCGGATCGGGGGTGATCACCTCGCTCGTGCGCGCCGATGGCATTGCCGTCCTGCCGAGCGGCACGCAAGGTTTGCCAGCCGGCGCTCAGATCAACGTGCAGTTATACCGGCCCCTGGCCGATCTGGAAAAAACTATTTTTGCGATCGGTTCCCACGACATCACTTTAGATGTTATCGCCCAGTACCTGGCCGAAAAGAACCGACGCCTGGCCTCAGCCAACGCCGGCAGCCTGGGAGGCCTGATTGCCTTACGGCGGGGTGAAGCCCACCTGGCTGGTTCTCACTTATTAGATCCTGAGACCGGCGAATATAATCTTTCGTATATCCGCCAGTATTTGCCGAATGTTCCGGTGCGGGTGGTCAAGCTGGTCGATCGCCAGCAGGGTCTGATCGTTCGCAAAGGCAATCCCGATCAGATCCTCTCGTTGCAGGATCTGGCCCGACCGGGAATTTCCTACGTGAACCGCCAGCGTGGCGCGGGCACCAGGGTGCTGCTCGATTACCACCTCGCAAGATTGTCGATTAAGCCGGAAAACGTCCTGGGCTACAATCAAGAGGAATACACTCATCTGGCGGTTGCGGCCGCGATCGCTTCGGGCCGGGCAAATTGTGGGCTGGGGATTGCTGCAGCCGCTCAGGCGCTGGATTTGGATTTTGTGCCCTTATACCAGGAACGTTATGACCTGGTGATCCCTTTAGCCTATTGTGATAGCGCGCTGCTGGCGCCGCTGTTCGATTTGCTGGCCGACCCGGCTTTTCAACAAGCGGTTGCCGCCATGCCGGGCTATGGCGTCTCCGGTATGGGTACGGTCATTGCCGAGATAAGCTGACCACATTATCTCTTGCTTGTTACAGTCCTGGGAATTCTGCTGGAAGGTTCTTTGGGAAACTTTGTGGGATCCGTCACAGTAATTCACAATGGGCGTGCCGGAATGCGTTGGATTTGGGGCAATTGGTGTTATGATTAAGCCTGCCAGAATTGGCATACTGGAAACATTGTTAAGCCAGTATCATATACTGTCAAACCCAAATTTGTGATCGCGAATAGCTTCAACCTGGGCAAGAATCCATTTTTGGGTTAACCGCAAAATGGAGGTAAATTATGCCGATTTCCGCTGGGGTTACAGCCCCTGATTTTACCCTGCAAGATGAAACCGGGACTGAGCGAACCCTGTCCGATTATCGCGGCGCTCCGGTTGTTCTGTACTTTTATCCAAAGGATGATACCCCTGGATGCACGACCGAAGCCTGCAACTTCAGGGATGATTACAGCGCTTATGAGCAAGCCGGGGTCCGGATATTAGGCGTCAGCCCGGATTCGCCCAAGTCCCATGCCAAGTTTAAAGCGAAATACGATCTGCCGTTCACGCTCCTGGCAGATGATGGGCACGAGGTTTGCAATGCCTACGGTGTCTGGGGCGTGAAAAAACGCTATGGCCGTGAGTATGAGGGCGTTTACCGCACCACTTTTCTGATTGATAAGGGTGGTCAAATCGCTAAAGTTTTTGAAAATGTCAAACCAGCGGCCCACAGCGCCGAAATCCTGGAGGCCTTGCAGGCGGTTTGATCAAGAAAGACCCGGACGTGTTCAGCGTCTTGGGGACACGGTATCCGAAGAATGCTAAAAAAGTGCCGGCGTGGGTAGTGAATATCCACGCCGGCACTTTTTTCGTGCGTTTATCGCTGGTCAATGAGCAGTTTGAAAATTGGATACAATTGGGCTCTTTGGTATTTTCTGTGGTGGTACCCCAAATCTGGAATAAATCACAGAATTCCCAATGAGCGCTACATTTGAGGGCTACTGAACCGGTCGGGGTATAATACCAAAAGTCACAAATGGGCTGCCCAAGGACGCTTCAATTGTGCTGATAACAGCTTGCGACTTGGGACTCTATTATCTCTGTTCAGACAGAGTTGCTTGCCGGTCCTTCTTAGTTTGACCCTTAAGGCTACGGAGAAGAAATGCACAAATATTTTCCACTTCTGTTTGCTTTACTATTGATCAGCAGTGCAGGGCTTGCGAGCTGCGCTGGAAGCGATGTGGATGCTATCGAATCTGGCAGCGTGAATAGCCCCACAGCAGTTCAGGCCACGCCGCCAGCCGAGTATGCCAGCCAGACGAACCCATTTGGCGGCCAGGCTGCCGCCGCTGAAGATGGGAAAGCTATATACAAGGCGAATTGCGCTGCTTGCCATGGAGAATCGGCCCAGGGTGATGGCCCCGCGGCCATCTCGCTGGACCCAAAGCCTCAGGATCTGGCCAATACTGTGGCCAATCTGTCGGATGGATATCTGTTTTGGCGGATTTCAGAGGGTGGGGCAATGGCGCCTTTCCATTCCACCATGCCGGCCTGGAAGACCATCCTGACTCCAGATCAAATCTGGCAGGTCATTACCTATTTGCACACGTTAAGCGGATAACCGAAATCTGCGGTCCTTTCCCAGGAATTCCTAAAGCTATCCACTGTCAGGAGTTATGGGTATTTCTGAAGTGGTATCCCAGATCTAAGGGTGTGAGCGTGCATCCGCACGCTCACACCCTCAAATTTGGGACTCTCCCACAGAGTTTCCTAGGGAGCCCCACAGCCCCATTTTGAGTAGGTAACGTTTTCGGGTAAAATAGGCCTGTGAAGATCAAAAATGTATTCAAGCCATTCAAAGAAAATCCCGGCCATCTCAGATGGCTGGCTCTGGCGGTATTCATTGTTGTACTGTCCTTCGTTTGGACGAGTTTGCCTTACCTTTTTGGCGAATTCGTCGATCACCGGGTTTTGGGGATCTGGCTGTCGGTTATTTTGGCTGCCCTGGCCGCATTCCTGACAGACTTGTTCATACGGATGCGGTTGGAGCGAACACGATTGTTGGGGGAAGCCAACCAGGCCCAAAAGCTGGCTGAAGATACCAGCCTGCGCCTGGCAACTGTTTTCCAGTTGAGCAAGAAATTTGTGGAAGCGGATGATGAGGATCAGATCATCACCCAGCTGCTCAAGATCAGTATCGATCTGGTTGGCGCCCGGGGGGCCTCGTTTGTCCCGATCGACGAGCGCGGCCAACCCTTTGCTGCCGTAAGCCAGGGCGAGTTGCCGTTTCCGGCCCTGGATGCCTGGGTGGAATACCTGGCATCTCCAACCATCCGCCAGCGGTGCACCACCTGTGAGCACCATGGCAGATTAATGACGGTTTGTCCGCTGCTCAAAGGCCCGTATGCCGATGTAATCGGTCTGTATTGCCTGCCTCTGAAACTTGGGGACCGGGAAATGGGGGTCCTGAATCTGTACATGCCCGATTCGGATGGTTTCGAGGCCGGAGTCCAGGATTTTTTGCTGGCCATGTTGGATGAAACCGCCCTGGCTTTGGAGAGCGTCCGGCTGAGGCAGCGTGAATTGGCGGCGCTGCGCCAAATGCAATCCGTCCGGCGTAAGACCGACCTGACCGGGATGCTCACCAGCCTGCTGGTCGATGTACAAAGCAATCTGGAGTCGGATTTCGCCCGCCTGGAATTGAGCGATGCCCATCCGGATCAATCCACGCTGGTGGTTGGTAATCTCCCGCAGCAGGTCACACCTTTCCTGGACGGGATCGCCCAGGGGGTGCGCGCGACCGGTGAGCCGGTGTTATTAGGGGATGTTGCCGGTGATCCAGCTTCAAGCCCGGCCGTGCGGTCTCTGCTGGCAGTGCCACTCATCTCCTCGAAAAATGAGACCTTCGGCGTGCTGCTGGTTGGCAACCGGCGATCCCAGAGCTTCCAATCCCGGCAGCTCACGCTTTTACAAACCGTATGTGACCAGGCTGCCATGATTATCGAGAACGCCAGCCTGTTGGCCGAACTCGAATACAAAACCATGATCCAGGAACGCACCCGCCTGGCGCGTGAGATCCACGATGGCCTGGCGCAGACACTCGGCTTTCTTAAATTACAGACTTCCCAGATGGGCAACTATCTCAACCGGGGCGAAACGGAACGTTTGCGCCAGGCGCTGCAGATCTGTTATTCAACTCTGAGTGATGCTTACCAGGATGCCCGATTGGCGATCGATGGTTTGCGGATTAACTCATCGGAACAAGGTCTGCGTGGCTGGTTGGAACAGACGGTGGTTGAGTTCCAGGAACTTACCGAGACGAAAGTCCTGCTGGAAGAAGTCGATATCCATATCGAACTACCGCCGGAAATTCACGCTCAACTGATCCGGATCGTTCAAGAAGCCCTGAACAATGTCCGAAAACATGCCCAGGCCAGCCGCGTTCTGGTCAGCTTCAAACAGGTTAATGAAGATCTTTGGTTGGAAATTAAGGACGATGGTGTGGGGTTTTCGCCCCTGGATGTACCCGAACTTTCTCGATATGGGCTGCGCGGCATGCGCGAACGGGCTGAACTCATGGGCGCTGACTTTCAAGTGATCAGCCGTCCGGATGATGGGACCTCTGTGCGGGTCCGGCTGCCGTTGATTGCGATAAATCGCTATTCTGGCTTTGGCCAGGAAGAGGTGAATGGATGAGTAGATTGCGCCTGGTTGTAGTGGATGATCATTCTTTATTCCGGGCAGGTTTAATTAATTTGCTGGAAGAGATGCAGGATTTTGTGGTTGTGGGGGAGGCAGGTGAAGGCGCCGAAGCCCTGGAAATCATCCTCGAAAAACAACCCGACGTGGTGCTGCTGGATGTGAATATGCCCGGGGTGGGGGGCGTAGAAACGGTGACTGCGTTACGCAAAAATCCTGCTACCCGATCGATCCATATCCTGATGTTGACGATCTCTAAAAGTGAGCAGGACCTGTTTGGCGCGATCGATGCCGGCGCTGATGGCTATTTGCTGAAAAATGCTGAGCCCACGGAACTGCGTAAAGCGATCCATCAGGTTCACCAGGGAAACGCTGTGCTGGCGCCTCAGGTGACCCGCCAGGTGCTTCAGGCGGTGAATACCGGACCGGACAGGCGCCTGGATTACGGATTGAGCGATCGCGAAATGGACGTTTTAGAGACCCTGGCGCATGGTATGACCACGACTCAGATCGCCGACGAACTGGTCATTTCAGAAAATACCGTCAAGACGCACGTGCGCCATATCCTGGAAAAATTGCAGGCTTCCAATCGGGCCGAGGCCGTCAGTAAGGCCATCCAAATGGGCCTGATTGGCAAAAAAAATGGGTGATGCGGCAGTCAGGTCCCGATCACCATACCCCCATCTACCCGTAATGTAATCCCGTGAATAAATGAAGCTTCGTCCGACGCCAGGAACAGGTACGCGCTGGCGATTTCGTGCGGTTGACCGAGACGGGCTAACGGCGTGCGGGCCAACATGCCGTCCAAAATTTTCTTTGGCATTGAATGGACCAATTCCGTGGCCGTGAAACCGGGGGCAACGGCATTGACGCGAATATTGTAACGGCCCAGCTCACGCGCCCATACGCGGGTCATCCCGATGATGCCGGCTTTGCTGGCGGCATAATTGGTCTGGCCGAAATTGCCGTCCAGCCCGATGATCGAACTGGCATTCAGGATTACACCGCTCCGCTGCCGGATCATGATTGGAGCGACTGCCTGGGTCACATTGAAGGTCCCTTTGAGGTTGACGGAGATGACCATGTCAAAGTCCATTTCGGACATTTGCCTGACCAGCTCGCCGTTCTGCATTTTGACCAGGGTATCATCCCGGATGATGCCGGCATTGTTCACCACGATATCGATGCGATCAAAACGAGCGATCACTTCGTCGATCATCACCTGGACAGCCTGACGGTCGGCGATGTTGACTGGGAAAAACACCGCCGGAGGGCCGAGTGCAGCCACGATTTCCGGGCCGGCCTCGTCATTAATGTCCGCAACGATAACGATTGCGCCCTCCTGGGCAAATCTTTCAGCAGTCGCTTTGCCGATACCTGCGGCGCCTCCAGTGATGATAGCTACCCGGTCTTTCAATCGCATTGCCTACCTCGCAATCTCTCCTGTCATCAGGATTGGGAAAGGATCCTTCAATGCCTGAGAACCGGGGGCGAAATAGGTGTGCGTGGGGGTGTACACCCCCACGCACACCTATTTCGCCCATCTCCCGTAATCATGCCTGAGTAGATCCGCTAAATTTAGTATAAACCATATTCCTGGAGGGCGCGGGATGAACTTTTGCCGCAACTCACCACGGGTTATGGCAAAATCAGGGGGCAGCGTGGGCATTTGCCCACGCTGCCCCCTGATTTTGCTAGATCCTCCCGAACCAATGAGCTGTACCTGAATTATGGTTGGGATGGGCGCAGCACAGGCTGTGGGCGTTCACGCACATCCTCGATATCGGGCAGCGGCATCGGCTTGTATTCCGCCCCGGTGCCCAGGCTCCCGTACGGGATCATATAAATCCTGGTCACGCTGTCCGCGCCCAGGCGTAGATCTTGAAAAGCTACAACCAGGAAATTACCATCCGGGCTCCAGGATGCATCCCGATAGCAGCAAACATTATCCACTGGATTCGCGGCTTTTTGGACTTTATGCAGGTCGGTATTATAGATGTAAAGATCGCCAAACCCATCGTTCCGGATGTTATTGTTCAGAGTGAACAGGAAACTTCCATCCCATCCAAAATTCTGCAGATTGGGGGATTTCTCGTAACCCGACATCTCAAACCGTGGTGGTGGGAAATTGTCCAGGATCTTTGGGCTGGCAGAGCAGGCGCTCACGTCGAGCAGTTGGATGATATCCGCCCGGATCCCATCTTTGACGCCCATCACCATCGCTGCCAGCGTCTGTCCATCTGTCGACCAGCGCGCCAATTTGACCGCATTCCTGCCATACGGAGCGTAATCTTGGCAGGCCGCCATGGCGATCAAATTATTGCGGTTGGAGACCTGATTGAGCGCCGCAAGATCGTAGGGCACGATATAAAGCTGATTGTCCAGGCTGATGGCCACCTGGCTCATATCCGGGGAAATGGAAAAGCCGGTCAGGTAATCCACGAAGTTGAAACAGCTGATGTTGTCCACCCGCCCCGTTGTCATTTCTACAGATTGAATGCACTTGCCCGTAATATAGGTCAAGGCCTGTCCATCCGGTGTCCAGCTCAAATCGGTTTTGACAGTTCCGTCTGTTGTCAATTGTTGCAGGTCAGTGCCATCCAGGTTGGCGATCCACAGGTTGCGTCCGGCCAGGTAGGCGATTTTATCCGATCCGCCCAGTACCGGCGCTTGAGGCGCTTCGGTTGGCGTGATGGTTGGGCTGGGAGCGGGTGTGTCGGTTGGGCTGGATGTTTCTGACGGCGCGGGCGCTTGGGTCGCGACAACCACGATGGTTTCGGTTGGCGCAGGGGGCGGGAGGGTCGGGGAAGGGGGCGGCTGCGTGGGCGCCGGGGTAGGGCTGGCTGTGGGCTGGGCCAACATGGCCAAAGGGCCATTGCCCTGAACGCCCATCGCTCCCAGAATTCCAACGACCACAACGCCGATGCACAGCAGCGCCACGACCGGTATGGCTGTGGCCAGCCAGCGCGAGCGTTTCGGTTGTGCCGGCAAAGGGGCTGGCCCGGCTGGAATATCCGGGCGGGCGGCTACCACGGTTGCGGCAGGCTGGTCCGGATCGAGAACGGGCCGGCCGGCAATCCGGGTCGCACCGGCAACGATGGTCGCATCGGCACCGATGGTTGCATCGGCACCGATGGTTGCATCCATGGCTGATTGTGGAAGAGGCGTTTCGCCTCGCAAACTTTTTTCGAGGGCCTCGGCAAAATCAGCCGCAGTCTGGAAACGGTCGTCCGGATTCTTGGCCATAGCCCTGGAAATAACGGCCTGGACTGCTTCAGGCAGATCTGCTTTGCTTTGACGAATATCGGGAACCGGCTCAAGCAGATGCATCATCATGAGCTTGGTGGGCGTATCGCTGTGATACGGCGCTTGCCCGGTCAACATCTGGAATGTCAGCACGCCGAAAGCATACAGATCGCTTCGGCCATCTACCGCCCGGTCTCCCTGAACCTGTTCGGGGCTCATATAGGCCGGCGTGCCAACAATATTACTGCCGGTCAGGGTAGCCGAACCCTCCTGAGCCAACCGGGCGATCCCAAAATCAGACAGGAAGGCGTTGTCATATTGATCGAACAGGATATTGCCCGGTTTCAGGTCGCGGTGAACGATGCCGCGCGCATGAGCGGCGTCCAGGGCTGGTGCTAACCGGGTTATGATCCGGGCAGTTTCATCCGGCGGGATCGCGCCTTGCTTGATCCGGTCCGCCAGCGAGCCACCGGACATATATCGCATGACAATGTACGGCTGTTGGTTGTGTTCGCCAAAATCATAGACCGGAACGATCGCGGGATGTTCCAGCAGGGCGATCATTTTAGCTTCACGCTGAAAACGAGTTCGAAATTCCGGGTCGTGAAGAAAGGCTTGTGGTAAAACTTTGATGGCAACGTTGCGCTCGAAACTGGGGTCGTAAGCATTGTAAACAGTCGCCATGCCCCCGCGTCCAAGTTCTGCTTTGATTTCGTAGCGGCCAATGGTTTCAGCGATCATAGTATTTTATCCATGGAGACAACAAGGCTGGTTAAGTACGGAGGCACAGAGAAGCCGCTCAAACCCAACATCAAGGCACTTCCAAGTTAAGGCCGGGGGATCAGCTTACAGCTCCTTTCCGGCAGGCCCCAATGAAATTATAATTCGGAGGCATCTTGAGATACATAAAAGTTGTGTGAAATGCATTCGTTTGAAGGGTAATGGGCCCTTGCAAATTTATCAGAATCCAATTTCAGGGTCTCTGGGTAACTCCATGGGAGAATTCCATCTCAGGAATTCCCAAAGGATCCAATTTTAAGCTGGGGAAAGAGTTGAAATGAAGCATAAACTATTCATCGATAGCAATAAAGGCTTTACACCGATATTTTTTCTGATTCTTATGGCGGTTTTCAATCAGTGGCAAAATCCAACCGCTTTTATCTATCTGGCGCTGCATGGTTCCTACGGCATTCTGTGGGTCGTTAAAAGCAAGATTTTCCCGGATAGAAGCTGGGAAAAACCGGTGAGCTGGTCGTATGGGCTGCTAAGCTGGTTCAGTTTATGCCTTTACTGGGTTGCCGGATGGATCATCTTCAGCCGCTCTGTCCAGGCCCCGGCCTGGTGGTTGGGATTGTGTGTAACCAGCTATATTTTTGGTGTATTTTTTCAGTTCACGGCTGACATGCAAAAATATGTAAGTCTGCAGCTTCGTCCGGGGCACCTGATCACAGACGGCTTGTTCGGCCGGATCCGCAATATCAATTATTTCGGTGAATTCCTGATCTATGCCGGGTTTGGTCTGCTGGCTATGCATTGGCTGCCGATCGCCATTTTGCTTTTATGGGTGGCTGTGGTCTGGTTGCCGAATATGATCCGAAAGGACCGTTCTTTGGCGCGCTATCCCGACTTCGATGCCTACCGGCAGCGGACCAGCCTGTTTCTCCCATTCTTATAGGCAGGACAGCCTTAGGACTTCATCCACGGTGCCTGACCACAGAGTGCCTCACTAATCAGAGTTACAGTTCCTTAGGATTTCCTCCACAGCGCCGCAGCGCCCTTCTTTCTCAATGAAACTGTTTTTGCGAGGAGGGCGTTCTTTGCCCAAGCCGGCACTTCACGGCCAAGCAATCTATCTTATTATTGCGATAGGATCGGTTATGAAGATTGCTTGCCAAAGAGAACACGGCATGCCCAAGTTCGGCTCCTAAGGAACTGTCATTACCATTTCGAGGCACCCTGAGTGGAAGCTGAAGGAGCGTTCTTTGCTCTGGAGGCTGTAATCGCAGAGCGGTTTCTAATTCAAACCTGGTCATCCTTCGATTACGTTCGGTGAGCAAAAAACGCTCACCTCTCTCCACTCAGGATGCCTGCTTTCTGGCACTGTCAGGTTCCTTTCTGATTGAAATGTGCGCCAGCATTGTGGAGTTACTCGCAAAGACATTACCAACAAGAACAGTTTCCAAAGATCTTGTTGGCGAAGGGGGTCTTTGGGGAATTCCTGTGGTGCTACCCCAGATTTGGGGGTGTGAGCGTGCATCCGCACGCTCACACCCCCAAATCTGGGACCCTCCCACAGAGATTCCGGAAGAGCCGGCGAAGGCCGGTCCGTTTTCCGATTGTTGCCTTTAATTTCTAAAAAACGGTTGAAGAATAAAAAACGGCGGGTACTGCTGTTACTCAGCACCCACCGTTTGAAAACGAGGTGAAAGCGTCTTTATCCGGTGCCAAACTGGCGATCCCCGGCATCCCCTAGCCCGGGTAAGATGTAGCCGTGTTCGTTTAGCCGTTCGTCGATGGCTGCCAGGTAAATCGGGACCTCGGGATGATGCAACTGCATCAATCGAATACCTTCCGGCGCGCCGATGATGCCGACAAACTTGATTTTCTTCACGCCCCAGCGTTTGAGCACATCCACGGTAGCAACCGCAGAGCCACCGGTTGCCAGCATGGGATCCAGAATCAGGCAGACCGAGACGGTCGGTTCAACCGGCAGCTTGTTGTAATATTCGACCGGTTTGAGCGTGCGCTCATCCCGGTAAAGCCCAATATGCCATACTTCTGCACTGGGCATTAACCCCCAGACCCCTTCAACCATCCCCAGGCCGGCCCTCAAGATTGGCACCAAACCAATTTTTTCTTCCAACTCAAACCCGTTGGTAACTGCCAGCGGCGTCTGCACGCTCCGGGTTTTAATAGCCAGATCATCCGTCGCTTCGTATGCCAGTAATGCGCTGATCTCCCGGATAAGCTCCCGAAATTTCTTCGGGTTCGTGCGCGTATCTCGCAGGCGGCTTAATTTGTGCTTGACAAGGGGGTGGCTGGATGCAAAAACATTGGACATAGCTGTGCTCCTCCTGGTGGCCGGTTCTTTCAAAGCGAAGCTTATGAGCAGCGAGATACTGCCCTGCAGTGTTTCCTAAAACGCACTTTCAATGGCTCCTTGGCAAATCCGGGGACTCTCCCACAGCGTTTTCCAAAGACCCGTCCTTTCAATTATAGCTGCAAATCCGAGTTATAATCAGGCTTATGAGTGAAATGCCTGATCGGATTGTCAATCCAAATTCGCAAACTGAAGACCGTCTCGACCAGACTATCCGTCCTAAAATGATGGTAGATCTGATTGGCCAGGATCGGGTCAAAGAGAATTTAAAGATCCTGATTGAAGCAGCCCGCCAGCGCCAGGAACCCCTGGATCACGTTCTTTTCTACGGGCCACCCGGCCTGGGAAAGACCACCCTGGCGCACATCCTGGCGAATGAGATGAACGTCAACATCAAAATAACCGCCGGTCCGGCGATCGAGCGGCCCGGCGACCTGGCTGCCATCTTAACCAATCTGCGCGCCGGGGACATCCTGTTCATCGATGAAGTCCATCGATTGGGACGTTCGATCGAAGAAGTTCTCTACCCGGCTATGGAGGATTTTGCCCTCGATATTGTGATTGGTAAAGGCCCCTCAGCCCGTTCGATTCGTTTAAAACTGCCGCGTTTCACCGTGATCGGCGCCACAACCCGATTGGCGCTGGTCACAGCGCCTTTGAGAGCCCGCTTTGGAGCGGTCTATCGCTTAAATTTCTATGAATTGCCCGCCATGGAAGCCATCGTCAAACGTGCCGCGGGTGTTTTGGGGGTGGAAACCGAGACTGAAGGCGTCGGTGAAATTGCCCGGCGAGGCCGTGGAACGCCACGCGTGGCGTTGCGCTTACTGCGCAGGGTGCGCGACTACGCGGAAGTGCGTGGAGAAGGCGTGATCTCACAACAGGCAGCCAAAGAGGCGTTGGATCTGCTTGAGGTTGATGCGCTGGGATTGGATGATATCGATCGCCGTGTCCTCCAGACTGTCATTGAAAAGTATAATGGCGGCCCCGTTGGCCTTAGCACGATTGGCGCTTCGATCAGCGAGGAACCGGATACGATCATGGATGTTGTCGAACCCTATCTGCTCCAATTGGGTTTTCTCGAACGCACGCCCCAGGGCCGGGTTGCTACCCGGCGGGCCTATGACCACCTCAAGCTGCCCTATCGCGAAGATGGCCAAAAGCGATTGTTTTAAGCCATTGCGGGAAGTCTGGTACTTTCCCACAGTGTCGCACAAAAACCCTGTTTGAGTATCGATGAATCTGGATGCAATTGCTCGTTTGCTGGTAATTCTGGGAGTTATTCTGATCCTGGCTGGAGGGGCAGTCTGGCTGGCGGCGCGCTTTAACCTGCCGCTCGGACGTCTGCCGGGAGATATCCTCGTTCAGCGGGGGAATTTCACCTGCGCGTTTCCGGTCGTCACCATGATTTTATTGTCGATCGTGCTTACCGTTATTCTGAATATCATTGTGCGTTTGCTCAACAAATAATCCCCCTTGTCTTAACTCAGAAATGAGAGAAAGCGTTCAGCGAAATATGTGTGCGTGGGGGCGTACGCCCCCACGCACACATATTTCGCCTTATTTTTCCTGAAAACGATTGATTATACAAAAAACCTGATGAAAACTGACGATTTCAATTACGACCTGCCTCCGGAACATATTGCTCAGACCCCGGCTACCCCGCGTGACGCTTCTCGTTTGCTGGTGTTGAACCGCCAGACGGGTATGGTTCAGCACAGCATATTCCATCAATTGCCCGAATTTTTACAGCCGGGTGATTTGCTGGTTTTGAATGAAACCCGGGTCATCCCCGCCCGCATTTTTGCTCGTAAAGTTCCAACCGGTGGGCGAGTGGAAATATTACTGCTCCACCAGGAAAATGAACGAACCTGGGAATGCCTGGTCGGCGGGAAAGGCCTTTCCGCAGGCAGGCAGCTCCAACTGGAGGACGGACCGGCTGCCCAAATTCTCGAGGTGCTGGATGGACCGCGCCGCCTGGTTCGGTTCGAACAAGCCCTGGATACTTATCTGGCCGGTTCCGGGCAGATGCCGCTTCCGCCGTATATCCATACGCCGCTGGCAGACCCGGAACGATACCAGACGGTTTATGCCCGCCAACCCGGTTCAGCGGCTGCTCCGACCGCCGGGCTGCACTTCACACCTGGCCTTCTGGAGCATCTGCGTGAAATCGGGATCGGTCTGACGACGGTTACCCTGCATGTCGGCCTCGATACTTTTGCTCCCGTGACCGAAGAATCCCCAGAAGAGCACAAAATCCACACAGAATGGTGCCAGCTTTCATCCCAAGCCGCCGAACTTATCAACCGTACCCACCAGCAAGGCGGGCGTATCATCGCAGTTGGCACGACCAGCGTGCGCACACTGGAGACTGCCGCCCAAAGGGCCCTTCCGGGGGAACTGGTCAAACCCTTCAGTGGTTCAACCGACTTATTCATCCTACCCGGCTATCAATTTAAAGCTATTGATGCTATGATCACCAATTTCCATTTGCCCCGTTCGACCCTGATCATGCTGGTGAGCGCGTTTGCAGGTCGCGAAAAAATTCTCGACACCTACCAACTGGCAGTTCAGGCGGGCTATCGTTTTTACTCTTTTGGCGATGCCATGCTGATTCTATAAGAATCCCCAGTCATGTCTTGCTCGCGATTTATATCTGAGCGATTTCGGCACGATATTTCAGAGTACTGTATATTTCGTTCTACAAATTCATCAACACCCTACTGATATGCAATGATAAGGAAAAATTAGGCGTCAGCCTGGGCATTCGCCCACGCTGACGCCTAATTTTTCCAGAATTCCCGCATATTTCATGCTATGCTGATCCTGTAAGGGCGCACGAAAATGCTGTAGAAAATTATTTTTGGTATTCGATTTGGGCGGCCTCAGCCGTCCAAATCGAATACCAATCTACAGGATCATTCTCTAAGGAGAAACGATGCCAATTTTTAATGACGCTCGTCTCAGCCCGTTCGTTGATATTCCCCTCTACCAGCAAGTGTACGCAAACCTGCGAGCATCCATTCTCTCGGGAGAGCTAAAAGCAGGGTTGAAGCTGCCATCGACACGTGCCCTGGCGGAGGAACTCAACGTATCCCGCAACACCATTCTCAATGCCTACCAACAATTAGTCGCGGAAGGCTATGTAGAAAGTGTCGAGGGTAGTGGCACCTATGTTGCCCAGATTGCCCCCGACCGTTTATTGGCGCCACAGATAAAGGAAGCTTCTTCGGATGAAGGCTGCTCCTGAGCCTCCCAAACCGCGTTTTTCGGATCATGCCAGGCTGCAACTGGCAGCCCCTCAAATGTCCCGGTTGGCTCCATCGCCGATCGAAGTGTCACGACGTCCCTTTCGTTTCGGTATACCGGCCTTGATGAACTTCCCTTACAAACTCTGGACGAGGCTGGTCGTTCGCCAGGCCAGGCGGTTGCCCGCCAGTGCCTTTACCTACCAGCATGCGGCCGGTTATCTCCCCTTGCGGGAAGCGATCGCCGCTCATGCCGTAGCTTCCCGTGGGGTCCATTGCTCTCCAGAACAAATCATCATCGTGCCGGGCGCTCAGGGAGGGCTCGATCTGGTTACCCGGTTGCTGATCAATGCCGGCGATCCGGTTTGGATGGAAGACCCCGGTTATCTCAAAGCGCGCGGCGCTTTCCTGGGATCAGGGGCGAAAATCATCCCTGTTCCGGTGGATCAAGAAGGTATCGTTGTCGAGGTAGGCATTGATCGCGCTCCGCAGGCGCGCCTTGCTTACCTGACTCCCTCGCACCAATTCCCGCTGGGGGTAACGCTCAGCTTGCCGCGCCGGCTGGCCCTGCTCGACTGGGCCAAACACGCCAACGCATTCCTGATCGAGGACGATTACGACAGCGAATATCACTACACCGAACGTCCCCTGCCGGCTTTGCAGGGGTTGGACAGCGCCGGTCGAGTGATTTATATCGGTACGTTCAGTAAAGTACTCTTTCCGGCTTTGCGCCTGGGCTATCTGATCCTGCCTCCCAGCCTGGTCGAAGCCTTCCAGACTGTACGCAATCTCATCGATTTACATCCTCCAATTTTGGAACAGGCGGTGCTCACAGATTTCATTGTTGATGGGCATCTGGCGCGCCATCTGCGCAGAATGCGCAGGTTGTACGCAGAGCGAAGATCGACTTTGCTCGAAGCTGCCCAAGAGCTACCGCTGGAAATCCGTTCTGCGGAGGCGGGCATGCACTGTGTTGGCTGGCTGCCAGCCGGTATGGATGAGCGTTCGCTGGTTCGGGCAGCTGCCTCCCGGGAAGTCGATCTTGTGCCAGTTGCCAACTTCAGCATTGAGCCCATGGAGCGCAAGGGGGTCTTGCTGGGCTACAGCGAATACACCGTGGAACAGATCCGGGAAGGGATGCGTCGGCTGGCCGAAGCGATGCGCTCCCTCTGACGCTACCGATCATTGAGAATTTCTATGATAGGGTACTCCTCAGAGTTTCCCAAAGACTTGACTATACGGGTGTTATCCTTGAAGTGGTACCATGGTTTGGTCACAAACTGGTGCTTGTCAGTTTGAAGTGGTACTATATAATCCATTTAAGATGAAAAATATCTGATATAGCGCTTATACTTCAAACAGGTTTGCTGGTTTGTAGATTTTGTGTTTGGAAAGATCTTGATCGGTCAAACACCCTAATCATTGAACATCTGGGCTTTCACAAAATCCACAGAATGAGCAATTTGGTGTTGGGATCGGGGATTGCGATTTAGATCGAGGTTGTGTGTTTAGATTTCGAAATCGAACAGCCTGGAGGGTGGGATGAATTCGCAAGGGGGAAAGAATCAATGACGGGCAAAATAGCCGCTTGAACTTCGTATCCCCACAATATGCTTTTCATTCCGAGCACAGTGAAAGATCTGGATTCGTGGTTGCACACAGAATGACTCTTATCAAATAGGACAGTAACGATGAGTAAAGTTATTTTCGATATCAGCATGTCCCTGGATGGATTTATCACTGGGGCGAACAGAACTTCCGCACAACCACTGGGAGATGGGGGCGAACACCTTCATGATTGGGCGTTCAACAGCCAGGACGAGTATAACCGCAGCCTGATTTCTCAAAGTGTGAGTAGGCTTGGAGCGGTTATTTGTGGGCGGCGAACATATGATGATTCGCTCTCAGGTTGGGGCGCAGATGGGCCGACCGGCGCTGCCCGAGTGCCGGTATTCGTCGTCACTCATAAGTCACCTGAAGGATCACCAGAAGCCGGTGTTTATACCTTCGTGACGGACGGAATTGAAAGCGCACTACAAAATGCGAAAAGGGCGGCCGGCGACAAAAATGTCACCGTGATGGGGGGCGCGGATATCGGCCAGCAGTACATCCTGGCCGGATTGCTAGACGAGCTTTCCATTCATCTTGTCCCCATACTCTTCGGGAGCGGAACACCGATGTTTGCAAACCCTGGAGAGGCGAATATCCAGCTCGAATCCGCGGAAACGATTGGAACTCCTGAAGCCACTCATCTACGGCTTCGAATTGTCAAATAGGTAGAGGAGTTGCTGGATGGTTCAGCAGGCAGATTTTACAGCCATGGCAAAAACGATCATCGACTCAATATTTTACTTGGTGCTTGGAACGGCCGATGAGTTTGGGCAACCCTGGGTTTCGCCCGTCTATTTCACAGCTGCAAAATACAAGGAGTTCTACTGGATCTCATCTCCGGAGGCGAAGCATTCGCGCAACATTGCGAAGTATTCATACATCAGCATTGTAATTTTCAACTCGCAGTTGCCGGTTGGCGAAGCGCAGGCTGTTTGCATGGTTGCCGAGGCTGAAGAATTGACTGGCAAAGACCTTGAGCGCGGTCTCCTTGTCTACAGTGGACGGTTCCCGGACCCTGCCCAGTATGGTGTGCGGGAAACCAGACTGGAAGAAGTGCGCCCACCTGGCCTTTATCGCCTGTACCGTGCCGTTGCGCTGGAGCATTGGGTACTCGATCCATATACTTCACCGGATCGCAGGGCGCCGGCGACTTTATAGGAGCAAGAAAAGGAGGTGTATCGATGACCTTGCTAACCTGGTTAAGATTTGGTCATATCCTGGGCGCCATCATTTGGATTGGTGGAGGAGTGATGCTCAGTTTAATCGGTATTCGCACGCGACAAAGCGAAGATCCCAACTACATTCGGGAGTTCTCCCAGACTCTATCTTATGTCGGCTTGCGTGTGCTTATGCCCGCCGTAATCGCAGTGCTGGTTTTTGGCGTCTGGATGGTTCTGGCATTCTCGGGCTGGCGGTTTACGCAATTGTGGATTTTGCTGGCGCTCGGAGCGTTCGCACTGGCCTTCGTGATTGGCGCAATGTACCTGAGCCGCATCGCGCTGGCGCTGGATAAACTCACCGCTACAGATTTTGATTTGGAGACAGCCCGCGCTCTGTTCAGCCGCTGGATCGTCGGCTACCAGATCGTACTGATCGTTCTCATCTTTGCTGTGTGGGACATGGTTTTTAAACCAGGTCTTTAGAAAGAAAGTGAAATGAATCCGGCCTCGTAGGTTTACAGTTCATTTATTATGAGGATAAATCGATATGAGAAAAATAATTGTAGAAGCTGAAGTATCTGTTGATGGGATCTATGGGTACGGAAAACACGGATTTTTGGGAACAGGTCTTCCCATTCCATACCCCTGATGTTCAGGAGTATCTCGATGAACTCTTGTTCATGCCAGACGCGCTTTTGATGGGTCAGAAAACATACACGTTCTTCGCCCAGGTCTGGCCAGAAAGGCAAGGAGAACAGGCGGATAGGATCAACAGTATGCCTAAGTATGTCGCCCTCCCGAACCCTGAAGGAGCCGCTTCAATGGAATGCTACGCTCCTAAAGGGGGATGTCGCTGAGAAAATCAGGAAGCTCAAACAAGAGCCGGGCAAGAACTTGCTGCAATATGGCGTGGGCGAGCTGACAAGTACGATGCTCAAGCATAACCTCGTGGATGAGTTTCACCTTCTCGTGTTTCCATTCACCTTCGGAGAAGGGCCGCGCATTTTTGAGGGAATGGAGATCAATACGTTGAAACACTTAAATACCAGGACATTCAGTTCAGGGGCTGTTGCGCTCGTTTACCAACCTGCAAAAACTGAGTGAATCGATTTTCGGCTTATTCGAATTTAGCAGCTACCCGGCCCTTTTAGGTTTAGATCTTTCACATGAGGTCGGGTAGTTACCATTTTATAGGAGTAAATCTATGTCTAAACTTCGTGTCCACGGTTTCTCAATATCCATCGATGGATACGGCGCCGGACCAAATCGAACTCTCGAAAATCCGCTTGGCGTCGGAGGCGAAGCTCTGCACGAGTGGATCGTCGCAACCCGAACATTTCAACAGATGTCTGGAAAAGAAAGCGGCACTACAGGCGAGGATGACGGGTTTGTAGCCCGCGGTTTCGAAAACATCGGCGCCTGGATTTTGGGTCGCAACATGTTCGGCCCGGTCCGAGGCTTCTGGCCGGATGATAGCTGGAAGGGATGGTGGGGCGATACACCTCCTTACCATACCCAGGTGTTCGTGCTAACCCATTATCCCCGTGAGTCTTTTGCTATGGATGGCGGCACTACCTTCCACTTCGTCACCGACGGCATTCACGCTGCGTTAGCCCACGCTCGCCAGGCAGCCAACGGTAAAGACGTTCGGCTGGGCGGGGGTGTGGCAACAATCCGCCAATATCTTGAAACCGGGCTCATCGATGAAATCCATATCGCCATCAGTCCGATTCTGTTGGGTTCAGGCGAACACCTATTCGCAAACCTCAATGCGGTCGCACTGGGCTATCAATGTACCGAGCAAGTTGCCACTGCCAGTGCGATGCACTACGTTCTGACGAAGCAGTCATAAGGGAATGCCGGTAACGCACCCGAAGAAAACTTGATCTTTTGGTATGGAATACTTCATAAATGATCGAAAGGAGAGCAATATGAAATCTGTATCCGTGCTCTACATGTCGATGTCACTGGACGGGTATATCGCCGGTCCGAACGACGAACCGGGCAATCCTGGCGGCGACGGTTTCATGCGGCTGCACGAGTGGTACGGGATCGAAGGACAACCCCCCAACACGAAGGAGACCGGCTGGGGGGCGTATTTCATCGACGAAGGCAATGCGACGGGCGCAGTGCTTGCCGGCCGGCGTACTGTTGAGCAGGTCGATCACTGGGGTGGAAATCATCACGGCGTCCCGATTTTCGTGCCAAGTCACCGGCCACCTGGCCCTTCCGTTGCAAAGTATCCGCTGGTGACATACGTGACCGATGGGATCGTCAGCGCGATGGCACAGGCCAGGGCCGCCGCAAAAGACAAGAACGTCATGGTGCACGGCGCATATACGGCCCAACGCGCCCTGGAGGCCGGCGTGCTGGATGAGTTGCAGATCCATCAGTTCCCGGTGCTGTTTGGTGGTGGCCGGCAGCTGTTCGAGGGGCTGAAAAAACACATCGAGTTGGAGATCGTCCGGGTGATCGACACCCCGGAAGCCACCCACATCCGCTACCGTGTCCGCCGCTGACCCGGTCGACCAGCAGTTTGTTGATGCACCCATTTGATTTTGTCGACGGCGACATTGTCAAAATAATCAACCGGGCTAAACAATCAACCACAGCGTATTTATCGAACGGCAATCCGGTTGCGCCCGGCGTGTTTGGCATCATAGAGCGCCTGATCGGCCAGATCGATCAGGGCAGCCAGGTCCGGTGTGCCTGAATGATTGCTGGCAATCCCCAGGCTGATCGAAATATTGAATAAAAAGCCTCTTGCCGTGAATGGTGTGTGGCTGATTTCCTTGCGAATCCGCTCGGCAATTGCAATCGCCTCCACGGCATTTGTTTCTGGCACCAGGATTGTAAATTCTTCGCCCCCATATCGGGCCAGGATGTCGATATCGCGGGTGATGGCTTGCATTCGTTGGGCCAATTCAATCAGCACTTCATCGCCGGTAGCGTGGCCGAAATTGTCATTCACCCGTTTGAAATGATCGATGTCAATCATGATGGCAGTGATTGGACGTTTAAACCGCAGTGCTCGAAAAAATTCGCGCTGGCCCAACTCAAACAGGTGCCGGCGATTAAATATCCCCGTCAACGGGTCGGTGATGGCCAATTGTTGAACGGTTTGGAACAGGTACGTATTGGACAACGCAATGGCTGCATAAGATGCCAGCATTTCTATTAAATACTGGTCTTCGGATGAATAGGCAAAAGGCGAATAGCTTTGGGTGGATAATACCCCCATAACCTGATTGCCCAGGCGCATTGGCACAGCCAGAACCGAGCGAACGGTGTCTTTTGAACCAAAATGAATTCCCTGGACCGGCGTGGCTGGGTTCTCAAGGTCCGGGATATTCAAAGATCGTCCGGTTTGAAGAACATAACCGCTCAGGCCCTGCTCGATTGGTACCCGGCGGGAAGGAGTTCTCCCGCCTCGATCAACCAGGTAGACGGCCTCGATTTCATTCTTTTCGTAATCGACCAGAGAAATCACAAATGATTCACAAACCGTCAGCTGGCTGGCAGCTTTGTGGATCGCGAAATAAATATTCTCCGGCTCGAGATTCGCGGTGACAATTTCCTGGCTGATCGAATGTAAGATAGCGCGTCTTTCAGCAGCTTCTCTAGCCGATTGGTACAAACGGGCATTCTCTACGGCGATGGCTGCTTGTTGAGCGAAAAGGTTCAACAACTTCTGATCGTCCTGGGTAAATTTCCGCTTTTGGTGGAGATCGACGATACCAATACATCCCACCAGGCGACCACCAATCAATAAAGGCGTCGCCAGGGCGGCCTGCCAGGGTTCATCTGGAAGATTCGGTATGCGACCCAGCCAATTCGGATAATTATTCAGTAAAAGCGGCTGCAGGGAGGCGGCTACCTTTCCAAGGATGCCCTCCCCAATATCCAAACGATTGCCGGATCGATCGATGCCCATGTTGTGGCTGGCGACAATGACAAGATCGTTCTGATTTTCCTGATACAAGGCCAAATCGCCCCCGCTGGCATTCAACAAGCCGATTGCCCGGATCAGAATCGCCCGCAGTAATTTCGATAGCTCCAGTTCGGAAGAAATATCCGTCATCGTCGCTCGCAGTGCATCCAATTGGCGGACCCGGCCCTGTTCAGCCATGTACATACGTGCGTTTTCAATTGCAATAGCTACCTGGTCGGCGAACAGGGACACCAGATGGGAGTCTTCTTCGTTGTAAAAATTCTCTTTATGGTGGTCGAGTACCAGCACGCCAATCAAATGCTCGTGGACAATCAGCGGAACCCCCAGCCAGGAGCGAATAGGTTGGTGTTGGGCAGTTTGCATACCTGGAAATTTGATGCTGGCGCTGCCGGTAAAATAGGGCTGGCGAGTTTCGATAACAAGCGTGTTGGGGTTGTCACCCGGGATCGGGAAGCGCATCCCAATAACCGCGTCTTGATCCAACCATCCGCGCCCGCCTACGATGACGAGTTCATGGTCTTCGTAAATTTGCACCGAAGCGCTGTCATAAGGGATCACTTTTTCGAGCTGAACCAGGATGCGTTCAATCGCTTCTTCCTGGTCGAGCGTGCTGACAATCGCAGAGGTTGTCTCGCGCAGGGTCTCTGCCTGTTCGCGCTGTTTCCTTTCAAAGTCGAGTAAGCGATTGTTTTCAATCACTATTGCGGCCTGATTTGCAATGGCTACTAACAGCTCCTGATCCTGAAGTGTAAATTGGTTTTGATCGGATCGCTTAATGGCGGTGATGGTCCCAAGTTTTTTCGTCTGAAAAAGCAAAGGGGCTACCAATATGGAACCGGATTGGGTCTTGATTCTCCTTTGCCGAACACTGGCTGATTCCCTCGCATCCGGTTGGCAACCATCGGAAATGGCCGGCCGAGCTTCCCGCAGACACCAGCCGGTCAACCCATTCATCAACTCCTGGTAAGAAACGACTTCAATGTGAGATTTTCCCTCGCCGCCCACAAATTGCTTGAGAATGGTTTCTCGTTTCGTGTCTAAAAGTATCAGGCTTACCCGGTCGCTGTTCAGCACCTGAGCCACTTTCGCCAAAATAGATTGCAGGGCGGTATCCAAAGTGCCAATGCTGATCAATGTGCGGCTGATGTCATACAAAGTTTCAGTGATGGCCAGTCGCTCGGTTATTTTTTGTTTGGCTGCTTTCTCTTCGCTGATATCTCTAACATGAACGACCAGCCGGGGTTCCCCTGAAATATTCATCAGCCGGCTGCGTACCTTGGAGGGGAAGACGCTCCCATCCTTGCGTCTTCCCAGGCTTTCCTTGACAATTTCTTGATCTTCCAGGATGGTTTTGAACTCGTACATAAGCGCTTCATGCTGCTCATCCGGAACCAGTTCGGTAACATTAATGGCCTGGAATTCACTCAATGTATAATCGTAGGTTTCACAAGCAGCGGCATTGCAATCCAGGATGTTTCCTGCCAAATCCTCAATAAAAATACATTCGTTGGTCGATTCAAATAAGGTTCGGTATTTAAGTTCACTTTCCTCGACTGCTTTTTGGGTATTGATATATGCGCTGATCTGGTGATTGATGATGATTTCGCCAATTTCCTTATCAGACGAATCCGTTAACTGCCTGACCAGCATCTCATAATAGTTGTGATTGTGTTCATGCTGCCAGATGACTTCATGATGGGTGTTTTTAGCCACTTGAAACCCATTGTAAAAACTCTGGAGAGCTTGAACTGCATGTTCCAATAATTGTCCGGCATAAAGTTTGCCCTCATCATCGATCATTTGATTGGCGGCTGGATTAAAACTGATGATCTGTTCATCCATATCCAGAATGATGATCGCTGCACTGAGGTTGTTGATAATCGTATGATAAGAAATGGGTAAATTTTTGAAAGCTGATTTGCGGAACAATATCCAGGCGATCACGCATCCAGATACAGCAAAGATTGCCGGCGTAGGATCGATTTGGAACGGGCGGAAGATGCTGGTGATAAACAGCAAGTTGGCGACCATTGGCAGACTAATGGCTGACACCAATGCCAGGATTGGAAATTGGTAATACTTCGGGCTGGAAAACGAGAATTTTATTAGAATGAGATTTGCAGCCAGCAATAAGCCGTAAGAATACAAGGCATGTACCCAGAATAGCGGCTTGAATATGGTCAGCCAGTTGGCATGCAGGATTCCTGGGCTGATATCGACATTGACCCAAAGGAGATGGTGTTGCGCATTGGTCCATGCCAGGATGACTGTTGCCAGCGGAATGATCGCAAGCACAGCCAGTTTCTTAAAGCTGATCCACTCAGACTGACCTGTGTAAATTAAAGCAATCAGGAACCAGTTGGTTGGGATCAAAACAATCCCGATGTACTCAAACTGAATTGCAAAAAGCTTCAGGTTTGCCTGGGTAGCGCTGATCTCGATCAGGTTGCCCAATGACCAGATTGCGGCGCCAAGCATAAAGAAAATAAAGGGCTTTGCCGCTGGTCTGTGGGAATTGCGAGCGCCCAGGATTGCCAGGGTTAAAGCAATCCCACAGGTAATGGTCAAAGAGATAATCATCGGATCAGACATGCCAACCAGGCGCGTGTCCTCAACTCATTTAAGGTGAGGAATCAGAATAATTATCAATTCTAACCAGTTTACAGAGGGGGAAACCTACCAAATATGCAAAATGTTCTTTAAGCTGCGACCGTGCGGTCTCTTCCGTCGGATTTTGCCCGGTATAAAGCCTGGTCGGCCAGTTCCAACAGGCTTTTCAAATCCCCCATATCATCGGTGATACCGGCGATGCCCAGGCTGATGCTCACCGCGATGCGGGCTATCGGTGTTTTGAGCGCGGTTGTCTTTATCCTTTCACGCAGCCGATCCGCGACAATCTGGCCTCCCGACATGTCAATTTCCGGCAGGAGCACAACGAATTCATCCCCGCCATAACGCCCGATGATATCTACCTTGCGGACGCTGTTCGTCAGGGCAACTGCAACCAATTTGAGAACATCATCGCCGACCGAATGCCCAAAGTTATCGTTAACTTGTTTGAAGAAATCGATATCGCCCATGATCGCGGTCAAGGGTCTCCCAAATCGGTGAGCACGCTCAATTTCCCGTTCGCCCAGTTCGAACAATCCTCGGCGATTATATAAGCCGGTCAGTGCATCGGTAATCGCCAGTTTTTGAACTTCCGTGTGCAATTGCGCATTGTGGATCGCGGCCGTCACGGTGGCTGCAAAGCTGACCAGCAAACTCAAATCTGACTGGCTGAAAGCCGATTCGGTATTCGCCTCGAGGGATACTGCCCCTAATACATCCCCTTCCAGGATTAAAGGCGCAACGATTGCGGATTGCGACAATTCCAGTTCATCAGCTTTTTCCTGAACATCATTGGGCAGGTTTCCGTTTTCTATTTTGGGAATCAGTAAAGGTTTCCGGGTCCGCACGGATTGGGCCACAAAGCCGCGGCTGGTCTGGGTGGACAGCCTTTGAATCCTGGGATTATGCTCTCCATATCCAAGCGTGGCGCGCATTTCCAGTTTGCCGGTATCCTTGGCAATGATGTGCAGGGTACCCTTATGGGCTGCCGGGATGGCATTCGTCGCTGCATCCAGGATTTGATTCAAGAGATCTTCGAGGTTAAGCGTCGTCAGTAAAGCCCGTGTGGCTGTGTACAGCCCCTCGATCTTGCGGTTGACATATTTTTGGGCGATATCTTGAACTTGCTGTTCATTAAAGGGAACACCGACCGCCATCACTTCCTGCAAATTCCCATCCTCAGAAAATTTACCAGATAATTTCCAATGCAGGATGTCGTGATGGCTTTCAGAGAATTTATCCGTTCGGTTAACTTCGAGCTGGGGGTGATCTTCGACCAGAGCGGTAAAATGGGTTTGAATTTCGGTGTGCTGTTCCTTTGGAAGCGCCTTAAAGACATTCAAACCAATAATTTTCTCAGCCGGGATGGCATAATATTCCTCAAATGCCGGATTTACGTAAAGAACGGTCCCATCTGGCTTTAGCTGGCAGATGAGTTGGGTCTGATCTTCGACGATCGCACGGAACTGCGCGTCGTCATCGTGCTTTCGTCTGTCATTATGGAAAGATCGCAGCATTATATCCTGGGCCCCGGATGATTTGATTATTCCAAAGTGACCTGATTATAATCTATCATCGTATCTACTTCGACAATATCACATTAAAAAAAGATACCCAAATTTTGATGTGTGTGGCGGGAGTTGCCCGCCACACACATCAAAATTTGGGCTAATCGTAATAGTTGGCTGGTTGAAGTCAGGCTACCACGCGGTGGGCAAACGCGACCACATCCCGTTTCGCCAGCGCCATCGGTACCCGGATGACTCCCATCGCAGGGATTGCTGGCTGGCTGATCGCGACTTCGTAGATCATGGTGTAGCGTTCGGAAGTAACATCCAGGTAGCGTTCAAGGTTGGTCTGGTTGGACATTCGCAGGGTACCATCAAACCGGAAACTGCCGACCAGCGCGGTGATTGGTTCCATTTTTCGGTTGGGCTCATCAGGATCATAATCCAGGGGTTCGCGATCCGGGGGTTTGATGTGAAACGCGAACACCTGCGGCGTGGGAATGTGCAATTCGGCATAACTGTATGGCTTGATCGGCCCTGCGCCACCAAGGGTGATCACCTGGGCCTGCCGCAGGGTGATATATTGGGGGGCCATGGCGGTACGCAGCCAGACACTGACTTTGATCGCCTCCCTGGTGTACAGGTCTCCCCAAACCATCGTATTGAGTGTATAGATCATCACGGGGGTTAGCTTTTCCCCGGCGGCTGGTCCAGTAGAAGTGCTGGGGATTTGATCCATGTCCACGGCTCCTTTCGCAAGCGGGTGCAAGGTTTCAACTGAGAAGCTCAACTTGACGGAGGTCCAGGCGCCTGCCGGGTTGAGCTGAGTCTCTTCAATCTTGGTGTTTACATTGCAACCGTCGTGCCAGGGACCATTCCACGGAGTTTCCAAAGACTCTTTCCTGATTCTCTGGGAAATTCTGTGGGAGGGTACCACCACAGAAATACCGATAGATTCCCTTTCCTGAACGGCTGCATGAACGGTTAAGAGATTATAATGAGCCTGGTCAAAATTTGGATAAATTCCTCAAATCGGGAACTATCCATCATGATACCAGACAGGTTATCAATCTTATTTCGGAGAACAACATGCGCGCAGTAGATATCATCATTAAAAAACGTGATCGAGGAGAATTGACTCGTCAAGAGATTGACTATTTCATTCAGGGATATACCAGCGGTCAGATACCGGACTATCAGGCAGCTGCCTTCGCGATGGCAGTCTTGTTAAACGATATGACCGAGGAGGAAACGACTAACCTGACTTTAGCGATGGCTGCTTCGGGTGATATTCTGGATTTTTCCGATGTCGTGCCGATTGCAGTCGATAAACACTCAACCGGTGGGGTGGGCGATAAGACGACCCTGGTCGTCGAACCGGTGGTGGCTGCCTGCGGACTGCCGGTGGGCAAGATGTCTGGCCGGGGCTTAGGCTTCAGCGGTGGGACGCTGGACAAGATGGAATCGATCCCTGGCTACCGTACGGACCTCACGACCGCCGAGTTTATGCACCAGCTTGGCGATATTGGTCTGGTACTGACTGGCCAAACCGGCGACCTGGCCCCGGCAGATGGCAAGCTCTATGCGTTGCGGGATGTCACCGGGACGGTTCAATCGATCCCATTGATCGCCTCATCCGTGATGAGTAAAAAAATCGCGGCTGGAGCCGATGCGATTGTGTTGGATGTCAAATTGGGAGCGGGCGCGTTTATGAAGAATTTGGAGCAGGCCCGCAAGTTAGCCTCTCTGATGGTTTCGATCGCCCGGCTTGCTCGCCGGAGAGCGGTCGCGTTGCTTGCAGATATGAACCAGCCGCTTGGCCAGGCAGTGGGGAATGCCCTGGAAGTGCAGGAATCCATCGAAACCTTGCATGGCGGCGGCCCGGCGGACTTTCGGGAACACTGCCTCATCGTAGCCGCTCATATGTTGTCTTTGGGCGGTAAAGCCGTTTCCGAAGCAGAAGGACGCCAGTTGGCGGAACAGGCGCTCGCCGATGGGCGGGCCTGGGAAAAATTTGTCGAGCTGGTCAATGCCCAGGGCGGGGATGTCAGTACGGTTGAAAACCCTGACAGGCTGCCTAAGGCAAACCTGATCGAAACCATCAAGGCGCCTCGGGCCGGCTATTTGAGCGAGATTAACGCCCGCATGATTGGTGAATCGGCTGTAACGCTGGGAGCTGGCAGGCTGCGTTTAGAGGATCCCATCGATCACTCGGTTGGCATCGAGATTCTGCATAAGGTTGGCGATTGGATTGCCAGTGGCGATGCGCTGTTTGTGATCCATGCCCGTCAGCAGGATGAGCTGGAGGAAGCCTGCCATCGAATCCTGGCTGCGCATAGCTGGTCGGATTCGCCGGTGGAGCCGCTGCCGCTTTTTTATGAGGTCATTAAAGAATAGCCTGAAAACGTGTCGGTGGTATGTTAGGCGATCCCCTGCCCAACATACCACCGAATTCTTCTTGCTCGCCCAAATCCGGCCGGGTCAGGGTTTGAACCTGCGGGCGTAATCGGACAGGAATTTTTCCGGTTGGCGGGTATACGTATCCCGGGGCAGATCACCCCGGGTGAGCGCCAGCAGGGTTTCATTTAGCATTGTGTTGGCTGGCGCCGGAAGGCCGAGCTCTGTGGCCCGGCGCACGACTGCCCCGTTCAGGTAATCGACTTCGCTTTTACCGCGCCCGCTGACCAGATCGATATGGAAAGAAGGCATTTTGCCGCCCCGTCCGCCGCCCACCGCCCGGGTTAACAACGGCCTGGAAAGCGCCAGGGGCAGCCGCTCGACGCCGAAGGCCAGTAAGCGCACAGGTGTGCCGGGCAGGTCGACCACGTCGATATTGAGAGACTGCATCACCCGCAGCGCTTCCCTTATCTGCGTGTTTTCCAATCGATACAGACCGGGATGCGAGAAGATCTCCCCGGGGGTCATATCCAGGATCGCAGAACTGGCATTTGCCAGTAAATTGGTCAACATTTTGGACCATTTCATCGGCGCAGGTTGGGGGTAAAGCCGGGCATTCAGGCCTGCCTGGTTCAAAGCTGCCACCAGCGCTTCGGATAGCGGGTGACCGCCGGCGACGCCCATGCCTCTTAATCGCTCTAATACGATGTTACCGGCAGCTCGCCTGCCAATTGCGCTGGTGACCGTGCCGGCGATGACCCGCTCCGCTCCCAGAACACCCGCCAGGGAAGCTTCGTTCTCAACCCCATTTTGCAGGCATAAAACCGGCGGAAACCGGTCAGCAAGCGGAGCGATTGCCTTTAATGCTGACTCTGTGTCGAAAGATTTCAGCGCAAAGAGGACGACATCCACCGGCGCAATATCCAGGGCCTCTTCCAATGAGCCTGCTACCAGGGGTTGGTGGATGGCGTGGGTCTGGCCGTTGATGGTCAACTGCAGGCCGCGCTGTTTCAGTTCTTCAGCTACCTCCGGCCTTTCCAGAAAGATCACCCGGTTACCATGCAGCGCCAGGCTGCCGCCGATATAACTGCCGATGGCCCCGGCTCCAAAAGAAAGCACAGACAATGGTTGAAGCATACTTTTGGCGTTCGATTCCATCTTGGATCCTCGTTTCTGGGCTAACCAATCAGATGTCTGCTTAACGATACGATCGATCGAAAGCTTACGGCGTTATCGTTTGTTCGCCCAATGAGCCTGGTCGTTGGCCCCTTCCAGAGTCCAGTGATGGGAACCGGGCGAATAAACGAAAGTCGCAAAGGCTGTGTTCCGAAAGCGAAACTGCGGCCCCAGGAAATCGGCCTGGGGGGTTAACCCAAGAATCGTATACATGACCATTTGCAGCAGTCCGCCGTGGGAAACAACCAGGTATCTGCCAGGTGGCCGAACCATGATTTCCCGGATAGCCTGGCCGGCGCGCAGGTAGAGGTCCCATTGGCTCTCACCGGTTTCACCGATCGGCATATAAGGGTGGATGAATTTCGGGCGCGGATAGCGTTCGGCAGCCTCATTCGGATGTAATCCGGCCAGCTGGCCGTTATCCCGCTCCATCCAGAGCGGATTCAGTTCCAGCTGGAGCTCAAGCGCGGCGGCGATGATCTCAGCCGTTTGGCGGGCGCGTGCCAGGGGACTGGTGATTGCGGTGTCGAATTGGACCCCCTCGCATTTCCAGCGCTCCGCCAGCGCATGAGCCTGGGCCCGGCCGCGTTCATTCAGCTCAAAATCTGCCTGCCCCTGGTAATAGCCTAACGCATTACCAACCGATTCGCCATGCCGGACCAAAACTAAACGGTAACGTTGTTCATCAACAGCCTTCGTAAACATCGACAAGCCCTCATCGAAGAAAGATTTTTCGCCCAAGGTTCGTACATAGGCTTGAGTAGTGTGAAAATGTCATATTAATATACAGGATACCCAAATTTTGATGTGTGTGGCGGCCGCCCGCCCGCCACACACATCAAAATTTGGACGATTTCTTCGAATGTGACATTGTCAAGGTAGATACGAATTTTCTCAGCCCAGTTTCAGGTTATCATTCGGTCTTGCCGGAGTAAATCGTCGGGCTTTTCCCGCTCCTGGATCAGGCTGGCCTGCTGCCTTTCCAGCCACAGCACTGCCGGCCGCAAAGCCCCATTATAATGGCTGCTCATGCTGAGCTGGTAGGCGCCGGATGCGGGGACAGCCAGCAGTTCACCGGAAGATAGCTTGGGCAAGGCCAAATCCTTGGCCAGGATATCGCCGCTCTCACAGGCCGGACCACCCAGCCAAAACGCGCCTGCAGCCGGTCGCCTAATTGCCTCAACTGGCAGCGCGCTGTATTGGCTACCATATAAGGCCGGCCTGGGGTTATCAGCCAGCCCGCCATCCAGCAAGATCCAATGCCGGTCGCCGCTCTGTTTCAGAGTGCCTACCCGGTAAAGCGCCACGCCGGCTCGTCCAACCAGGCTGCGTCCCGGTTCAAGTTGCAGGTGGGGTAAGGGCAGGGCATAGTTCTGGCAGACTTTCTGTAAATTGGAAGCGATGGTATGTACAAATGTCTCGATGGAAGTACCCGGCAGATCGCTTTCATGATAGGCAATTCCTAACCCGCCGCCGGGGCAAAAATACCTGGCTGTCCAGCCGGTTGAAGTGCGCAGGGCAGCCAGCAGCCGGCCTCCTTTTTGAATGGCAACTTCAAGCGGGGTTAAATTCTTGCATATTCGAGCCGAGATGGAAGTGCAACCCGGTCAATGGTAAGCTGCTCTCCAGGCAAAGCCGTACAGCCTGAAAGATCTCCTCACTGGAAAAGCCAAATTTACTTTCCGCCCGGGCTGTCTGTACGTGGCTGTGGGTTTCAACGCTCAATCCTGGACGCCACCGGAGCCAGATTTCAGGAAAAGTCGTCAACCCGGAACGGAACTGCTCCCGAAGCATGATTAACTCTTCCATGTGATCCACGACCAGGATACCCGCCTGCCGGATGCCGGCCAGGATATCCTGCCTGCGCTTGTTCACACCATGCTGAACGGTCAGCTCGCGGGGTACCCCGGCTTGTTTAACGATGTGAAGTTCGCTGGCACCGCTGCAATCGATCTTGATACCCTGGGCGCTCATCCAGTGCGCAATGGCCAGGCACAGGTAAGCTTTACCGGCATAGGTAAGCCCACTGGCGGCGGGATATTCCCGGTCCAGTGCCTGACGATAGCGCTGAACAGCATCCAGAATGGTAGCCTGGTCATAGATGTATAAAGGCGTGCCATATTCTTCCGCCAGCCTCCCAAGTTCTAAACCCCCAATCTGCAAGGAATTCTTCTCTGAATGGATGGCTGCACTGATCGGAAATAAGGCCAGGCGCTGGTCGATTGGATAATTGCTATTGGCCATTACGATTATGAAGAGCTCCAGTCCCGGGCGCCGCGCAGGAAGATCTCTCCGGGCATGGAACGTTTTCCAGCCGGTTGGACTTCGTCCAGGACCAGCACATTCTGGGCTGTCCCGATGGCCGGCCGGTCCTCCACGACCAGTTTTTTCCCCGGTTGGGCCGGTCCCTGCGCAACATGGGCTTGATGCACCTTAAAGGGCTGATCCTGCCAGGTGGTGAAAGCGCCTGGCCAGGGCTGCATGGCTCGTACCCGGCGTTCGAGTTCGGCGGCTGTCTGGGTAAAATCCAAAAGACCATCCTCCTTTTGCAGCATGGGAGCGTAAGTGGCAGCCTCTTCATTCTGAGGAACCGGTTGAAGCCTGCCCTGTAAATAATCCGGCAGGGTCTCTATGAGCAGTTCAGCCCCGCTCTGGGCCAGGCGCTGGCTGAGGCTTTCGGCAGTATCCGTCGGAAGAATAGGCAGCACTCGCTGGCTCAAAATAGCGCCGGTATCAATGCCCGCATCCATCTTCATGATGGTAATGCCGGTTTCCGCATCGCCATGCAGGATCGCAGCGTTGATGGGCGCTGCTCCCCGCCAGCGAGGCAGCAGGGAGGCATGCACGTTTATGCAGCCGAAAGGAGGCAAAGTCAGCACCTCCTGGCGCAGGATCTGTCCAAAAGCGGCAACCACAATCACATCCGGCTGCCAGGCAGTTAGCTGCTGCATGGCATCTGGCTCTCGTAACCGGCGCGGCTGGATCACAGGTAGGCCCAGCATTTCGGCCAGCACTTTGACAGGCGGCGGGGTCAGGACACGGCCCCGTCCAGCCGGCCGGTCAGGCTGAGTGACCACCCCGGCCAGCTGGTATTGATCGGCCAGATTCTTTAGGGTTGGCAGTGAAAATTCTGGTGAGCCCATGAAAACAATGCGAGTATTCATGGGCCTGATTTTAACATAATCAGGTACGCAATATGAGCGACGTTCCCATAAAATAGACATTAAAGACAAAATAAGGCGTCAGCCTGGGCATTGCGCCCAGGCTGACGCCTTATTTTGTCTCATTATCGGTTTATTAAGAACCTATCCGATAATTGTTATTGTGGTTGTTGATGCGTGCGGAGCACGCATCAACAACCACATACCCTTTCGAATTTTCGGATAGATATTTAATTAGAGGAGGAATGAACTTCTTCGCCGGGACGATAGGAACGCTCAAGATTTGCTTCGATCATTGAACGGTCCATCCAGGCCGGCTTGAGTTGATGGGCAGCGAACAGGGGCGATTGATCGGCGTAGTGAGGGGAGTCAGAATCGAGCGTCGCGCTGCCATACTGGTGAATGCTGAAAGCCTGCAGTTCTCCGTTTCGATCCCATTTTGCGAGTAATACATACAAATCGCCGGTGTATCCGATCAGGCGGCCGTCTTCCGCCAGATGACCATAAACAGCTCGCAGGATATCCGGGCCCCCGTCCAGCCCAATATCGACCGAACCACGTACCAACCGGTTCGCTTCGCTCCAGGGGACATCGATGGTGCCGTATTTTTGCCGGATCAGTTTAACGGCTTCGGTCAGAGAGTTCAACAAGGCTTTATCGGGGATCATTGTATTGACCATTGCCGAGGCGTTAATGGGCAGATCATTTTCCAACATGCGAACCAGGGTGAAAACCCAGATCGTTGCAGCCGGGCTATCGGCCGACATACGCAGGTCCCAGCTGGTCAGCAGATCGAGGGCGTGTTGGAGATCGGGATCATCCGGTATCTTCATGTGGGAAAGATGTTCGATGAAATGAGGCGGATCGGAAAATCTGGAGTAGCTGTTATCGAACTTATATCCGATGAATTCCTCAAAGCCAATCGATGGGTCACCTCCAAACAGTTCCAGGGCCCTTAAGGCGCGGTTGCTCATATTCTTTTCAATGCCCAGAGTCTCCGAGTACTGGTTGGGATCCGGGTTCCAGGGATCCAGGGTTGTCTGGAAGGGAGTGCTGTTTGCGTTTTGAACGAATCCAGAGGGGGGATTAAGCACCTGGGGCAGCGCATCGAACGGCAGGGTCTCCGTCCAGAGCGTCTCCGAGGTGTTCCCCGGCAGGTAAAGCGACCAATCGTAGCCTTCCTGACGGATAGGCAGCAAAGCATTGTAAACATAATAAATATTGCCATCCCGATCTGCATAACCGACATTGAAGCTTGGCAGACCGCCATCACTCAGGGCGTCTCGCCACTCTTCAAAATTTGTGGCTTTATTCATCCGGTACAGCTGTTGAAAAATATCCACCCGTCCGTAACCGGCATACCTCAGTGCATATGTCCCGTGTTTCTGGCGCACGACCGGACCGTAGACAGACCAGTAGACCTTTTCTTTGACCGTCCAGGTTAACCGACCCAACAGCTTAACCTTGATGGGGGCATCGCGTTCTTCCAGGGTTAACCAATCGCCATCGAACTGGTAGCGTTTGGGCTGGTAATAATCTGTTTCCAGGACATAAACGTCGGTCAGGTCGGGATGATTGACTGTGAAAGCCCAGCCCAGGTTACGGTTGGCGCCGTGAATAATGACCGGTGTGGCGGGAAAAGTTGCCCCGGTCATATCCCAGCCGGTCTCGCTGTGGACGTGGGCTTCATACCAGGTGGTGGGCCCTTCCCAGGGCTGATGCGAGTTGACCGCCAGAAAGGTTGACCCGTCTTCACTCCGCCCGGGACCGATGCTAAAGGTGTTGGAACCGAAGCGTTCATCCACGTTGAACAACCCACTGGTTGGAGAGGGGGATAATTCGCTCTGGCGGCTGTCGGCAAACAATTCGGCCAGGGTATCGTCCAGACCGAAGAAAAGCGGTGATTTATGGATCGAGGCAGCCGCCAGGTCGCGGCCGGTGACCGGGTAGAGGCCGGCTGTCAGCACTTCTTTGGGATGCAGGGCGGCATAAACATTGACCCCATCCGCATACGCTTCCAACAAGGCCCGCGTGTCCGGCGTCAAATCCCGCTCGTAAGTCTCGGCGACCACATCCCAGATCCGTAGAAGCTGGACCATGTAATCGTTCGGGGCGGCATCTTTACCATAGACGCTGGCAAGCTGCCCGCGGGCAGCCAGGAGGGTTTGTTGGATGGTGAGAAAATCATCCTCGGCGTGCGCATATGCCAGACCATAAGCCGCATCCGCGTCCGTCTGTCCAAAAATATGTGGTACCCCCCAGGTGTCCCGTAAGATTTCGACTTGATAAGCTTCACCGCGCTGAGCCAGGTCCGATAAATCGACGCGTTCCGGGCTCAAAATGAACACGATGGCTGCAACGCAGACCACGATCAAGACGAAACCGATGCGTTTTATCAGTGAGAGGTAGTTTTTCATCGGATAGCTTCCATGTAGCAGTAAGGTTGACTGACAGGCTGCGGCGACTGATTGCTCTGATAACGGACAGAAGCAATATGAACGTTGATACAATGAAGGTCATTGCAATGCTTATGCCAGTTCGTTTTGATGGTAGAGATAAGTATTCATTTATTGAACCACATCTCTGGCAAAGCGATCGTGGGATGTATCTCCTCCCATGAACGGGATTCCGGCAATTTTGCTGGAGGGTCGAAAGAATGCTTGGGGACTCTGGGAAACTCTGCGGAAGAGCACCATCCCAGGAATTCTCAAAGAACCAATGCTTGCATCACGAAGATGATTCTGCTATAGTGATATCGAAGGGGATAATCGATAAATCCTGACGGCGCCTTTCTAAACTGGAGGTGGACGATGTGCAGTGCAATGAATCAGCAACCTCGTCATATAGTGCTTGCCCTGGATGGATCTGAACACTCTCAAGCTGGTATTCAACTCATCGCCGATTTGCCCTTGCCGCCCGGCAGTAAACTGACCGCTGTGACGGTCTATAGCGCTGGCGGGCCGGCGGTTTCGATCGCCTTACAGGCTTCATTCCGGCAGCGTTCTCATGGGATTTTCCAGGATAGACAGGTGGAGGTTGAAACCCAGGTCCTGGAAGGGCATCCGGCTGAAGCGCTGATCGGGTATGTAGATCAGGTCCATCCGGATTTACTGGTCATGGGCGCGAAAGGCCTGCGGGCCACTTTGGGCATTTTGTTGGGTGGGATCGCCCAGCAGGTGGTGGAATATGCTCACCGGCCCGTTCTGGTTGTGAGAGCGCCTTATCGCGGCTTGCAGCGAATCCTGTTTGTCAATGATGGTTCGCTTCACAGCCAGGAGGCTGAGAGCTTCCTGGGTGATTTTCCACTGCCAACCGATGTGGATCTTCGGGTGTTACACATTTTACCACCTCCGCCCAGCCAGGATTTGCTCGCCCAGGCCTGGCCATTAGGTCCGGAGCTGCAGGTGCCTATGCCGCCAAATCTGTTAAAAGAAAACCAGGAGTGGTTGCAGGAAGAAGAGAAGCGGGCTCAGGCGCTGGTGGAGCGGTCGGTACAGGCGCTCCGTTCCCAGGGGTTGAAGCGCGTCAGGGGTGAAGTCCGGCGGGGAGATGCTGCCACGGTGGTGCTGGCGTACGCCAGCGAGCACGAGATTGATTTGATTGTGGCCGGCTCTCGGGGGTTGAGCCGCATTCAGGGATGGTTATTGGGCAGCGTTTCGCGCAAGCTTGTCCATTACGCCAGCTGCTCGGTGCTGATCATCAAGTCGCCGGAGATGAACTCCAAATAACAACCTCGCACATTTAGCTCCACTCTCAGAGTTTCCCATGGACCCGAAGGATTGCCCTCCGTTCGTGGTCAATCAGATCCGCGTTGATGCACCCAGGTTTCCTTCGTGGTGATGCGCCTGGCTGTCGCCCGGTATAAACAGCTCATCCCGGGGACAGCGTTCACAACCGGAACCATCCTGGATAATCACGATGGCCGGGCAGGCTGAATAGGCGATAAATTGCACCGGATGCATCTGGTCTGCGTTCGGATTGTTTATCCTGCGAAGATAGATCCCGCCGAATTCCAGACTTGCAGGACGGGTAAAAACCTGTTGGTGAGTCATTGCGCTGCTCCAATCTTGTTTGAAACCGTTTTCTTTTCCCAGCTTAGCACGATAAAAATTTGAAAACGATCACCTGCGCGGGGGATTTAGGGGTGGATTCGGGGGGATCAAGGGGGCGCAGTCAAAATGTGTAGATCCAGCGTTCGGTTTGGCCGGCGGATGCCGGCCAAACCGAACGCTGGATTTCATTTTCTGCAACTTTTGGGTCTTTAGGAAAATCTTTGGAATAGTCCCAGATTTGGGGGTGTGAGCGTGCGGATGCACGCTCACACCCCCAAATCTGGGGCACCACCACAGAAATTCCCAATGGGCGCACCTTTGAGCGCTTCCTTATGAGGGCCGTCATGTATAATGGGGCTTTCTATAACGATGAAATGGATAACAGGTGCGATGACCGGAATCATTTTTGCCATCTTAAGTGCGATCACCTGGGGGACCGGGGATTTTTGTGGCGGCCTGGCCACCCGTCGAAACTCACAATTCCAGGTGCTTGTGCTGGTTTCGATCATCGGGACCGGGCTGATGCTGGCGGCGGGATTGATCCTGCGAGAATCCTGGCCAAGCTTGTTGGATGTATTTTGGGCGGCTGGCGCTGGACTGGGCGGGGCAATTGGCATTTTGGCCCTGTATTACGGCCTATCGCGCGGCAACGCTGCCCTGGTGTCTCCGGTAGCGGCTGTTTTGAGCACGGCTTTGCCCCTGGTGATCAGTTTGCTGGTCGAGGGTCTCCCAGCTCCGCTTAAGCTGGCCGGCCTGTTCATCGCTATTCCAGGCATCTGGCAGGTGACGCGTTCAACTGAACGTAGCGGGGGCGCCCAGGAAAGCAGCCTGGGATTGGCCATTCTGGCCGGGGTCGGTTTTGCAGCTTTTTTCGTCCTGATCGCTCAAATCAATGAAGGCCAGGTCTTTATGCCGTTGGTGATCTCGAAGCTGACTGCCGTTGGGGTGGGGCTGTTGTTTCTGGTGAGACGCCAGGAACGCTTAGCCCTGGCGGGCGGCAGATCGGCAGTGGTTCTGGCAGCGATTTTTGATTCGGGGGGCAATGTATTTTTTCTGCTGGCGGAACAGAGCACGCGCCTGGATATCGCCGCAGTGCTTGCTTCGATGTATGCAGCTGTTACCGTCCTGTTATCTCGAAACTTATTAAAAGAAAACGTGACCTCTGGCCAGTGGCTGGGTGTCGGTCTGTGTCTGCTGGCCATAGGTCTGATTGTGGTTTAATCGTCCCGATCCAACGCTCATGATTTAAACAGCAGTGCTTGAAAATTAAAGTACCAGCGTGGGCGTTCGCTCAGGCTGGTACTTTATTTGTGGGTGCATTCGAGATGTTTTAACCACCACAGGTATTCCCAATGAGGCATTTGTTTGCCTCTGGCATTTTTGGCAGCGATCGATTATAATTAGAACAAATGTACTAATCTCTAAGAATATTGGTATCTGCTTTGACAATGTCATCTTAATAAACAGGATACCCAAATTTTGAGGTGTGTGGCGGGCAGCCGCCCGCCACACACCTGTTTCGCCACCAATCCCAGGCAATGGCTGGGTAGTTACGAATATTGGTAAATTTTGACCACACAGTGAGCAAATCACTGCTTTGTTCGTTCGCTGCAATCCGTACAATTCCTGCCTGTGCTCTTCATTACCAAATACCGGATTGTCTGATCGTTGAGGTCAACCTTCTATGCAAGGTCGTGTTAAACAAACCAACCGGGCATGGCCTGGTTTGATAGGATGGCTTTTTCTCCTCGCACTGGTTGGAACCTGGCTGGCGCAGCCCGCTAAAACCCTCGCTCAGGCCGGTGTCCCTCCGGGATTCAGGCTGCTCGCCCAGCAGCCAGGAGTGGCGTTGTATCGCAAGGACTACCCGGGCGGCTCACCTGACTTCGTCCAGGTGGTCAATCTAGCAGCCGGCGCCTCGATCGATTTATTGCACGGGAATCCGGTAGCCATGAACAACGCCCATAATCAGGGTGAATTTGGCGGTCCAAATCCATCCTTCCATCAAAAATCGATCCAATCGTACTGGCAGGCATACGCCTCCGACCGCGAGAACGCTTTCTGTGTCACCAATGGCACGTTCTTTTATATGCCCGAAAGCCCGACGCCGCTGGCTCTGCCGCTGCTGGTCGATCATCAACTTCTGGCGGAAGGATTCGGATACCCGCAATATCCGGAGAAGCAGTTGATCCTGGCCTTGTGGGCCGGCCGGGCCGATATTCTCCCGCTCACGCCCGAGATTTTGGCCTCAATCGATGCTGACCAGGTCATTGGCGGCCTGACTGAAGAGGCCAACAAGAAACCGAAAAACGCGGTTGGAAGGACTTTCGTTGGGATCTGGGATAACGACGGCGACCAAATTACTGAAACCGTCGCGATTTACACGACCCAGACCGCTACCCAGGCTGAAGCCGCCCGAACGGTGCGCAGTTTTGGCGCCAGTAAAGTGATGATGCTGGATGGGGGTGGGTCAACCCAATTGATCTGTCAGGGACAAGCCTATATCGATACCACCCGGGCGATCCCACAGGCTTTAGGTGTGTCTGCCGGCGTTCAGGCCGGCCTCGTCAGGGCGGATTCAGCGCCCACGGTTCGTGAGGATCCGCCACCCTCAGGCGAGGTCGCCTCCTTGGCGGTTGAAAACCTCGGCCCTGAAAATTCGACTGCCCAAGCGGTTCCCCAGGCGCCAACCCAGGAATCGGGCGCCGGGCTGGATTCCGGGCTGTCGCCACAAGCACCCTTACCGGTTGAAGTTCATCCGGTTGAGAAAGGCCAGGTTCAGCCAGGGAGCCAGGCAATTATGCCAACAGCCGTGCCTGATTCGTCCGGCCCGATGGACGAGCCAGCTCTGTCTCAAGCGCCGGATGAGCCAGCTCTCGCTCAGCCCCAGGATGAACCCTCTGTTGGAAATGTCAGCCCCACCAGTTCAGCTCTGAGCGCCTCTGCTCCAGCAGCTTCCGGGAGCCTGGTAAAAGCTCAAGCCAATGGTTTGGATGTGCTCTTGTTGCCGGCGATCATTTCTCCGCTTTCGGTACTGCTGATCGTTATCGTTCGTAAACAAATCTTCTTGCTTTACCGGGATGGTTGAACGGCAATGTCAAAACAAGGCGTCAGCGTGGGCAAACGCCCACGCTGACGCCTTGTTTTAACAGAACCTCTGGGATCAGAAACTGGAGGTATAATTAATCCGATATAGTTGATCGGAAATAGGCTGGGGGACAGCCCGCGGCAGGGAACGGCCTGCTGGTTCGTTTGTTCTCAAATGGGGGAAGAAACATGAGAGGTTCATAATGGATATGAATGTGTCGCAAAAGATTATCAAGGCGCATCTGCTCAACGGAGAGATGAAGCCCGGGGTTGAGATTGGGATCCGGATCGATCAAACCCTGACCCAGGATGCCACCGGCACGCTGGTGATGTTGGAACTCGAAGCCATGGATCTTGACCGCACAAAGACGGAAGTTTCCGTCCAGTATGTCGATCATAATCTGATCCAGGCCGACTTCAAAAATCCCGATGACCACCTGTTCCTGCTGAGCGCCTGCCAGCGGTTTGGCTTGTGGTTCAGCCGCCCTGGCAACGGGGTCAGCCACCCACTGCATATGCAAAGGTTTGGCAAGCCGGGCAAGACTTTATTGGGTTCAGACAGCCATACCCCGGCGGCTGGCTCTTTGGGCATGCTGGCGATTGGGGCCGGCGGGCTGGACGTCGCCATGGCGATGGCTGGAGAACCTTTCTATGTGAAAATGCCGCTTATCTGGGGCGTCAGGCTGACCGGTGCACTGCCTGATTGGGTCAGCGCCAAAGATGTCGTCCTGGAGATGCTGCGCCGTCATGATGTGGATGGCGGCGTGGGCGCCATCTTTGAATACTATGGCCCGGGCCTTGCCTCACTTTCGGCGATGGACCGCCACGTGATTGCCAATATGGGCACTGAAATGGGCGCCACCTCCACAGTGTTTCCCTCGGATGCAGTTGTGCGGCAGTTTCTGGAATCGCAGGGCAGGGGCGAAGATTGGGTCGAGCTATCGGCCGATCGCGACGCAAGCTATGACCGTCATGATGAGCTTGACCTGTCTGCAATCGAACCGATGATTGCGAAACCCAGCAGCCCCGGAGCGGTCGTGCCGGTGCGCGCAGTCGCCGGCGCCCCGATTTACCAGGCTTACATCGGTTCTTCGGCTAACCCCGGGTATCGCGATTTCGCGGTCGCAGCTGAGATCGTCAAGAGTCAAAAGGTGGCTCAGGATGTCTCTTTCGATATCAACCCCACTTCGCGCCAGCTGTTGGAAGAGCTGGCCCAATCCGGTGAACTTAATCATTTAATCCATGCCGGCGCCCGGCTGCATCAAGCCGGGTGTAACGGCTGCATTGGGATGGGTCAGGCGCCTGCCAGTGGCAGGATCAGCCTGCGTACAGTTCCACGTAACTTCCCTGGGCGGTCTGGCACCAAGGAAGATCAGGTCTACCTGTGCAGCCCTGAAACTGCTGCAGCCTCAGCGCTGACCGGGAAGATCACCGACCCGCGCCGGCTGGGCCAGGCTTACCCGCGAGTGAAGCTTCCTGAACAGCGTATCACCAATCCAGACAGCTTTGTGCCGCCCCTTCCTGTTGAGCAGGCGCGCCAGGTTGAGCTTGTGAAGGGCCCCAATATCGCATCTCTGCCAGAATTAGAGCCGCTGCCCGATGAATTTACCTTACCGATTTTACTGAAAGTTGGCGATAATATTTCCACCGATGAAATCATGCCGGCCGGGGCGCGCGTGCTGCCCTTCCGGAGCAATATCCCGAGAATCAGCGATTTCGTCTTTGAAATTATCGACCCGGACTATACCAACCGGGCCAGGCAAGCAAAACTCACGGGTGGCCATGCAGTTATCGGTGGTTTGAACTATGGGCAGGGTTCCAGTCGTGAACACGCGGCCCTGGCGCCGCGCTACCTTGGTTTGCGGGTCGTGATCGCAAAGAGCTATGCCCGGATCCATCGCAAGAATTTGATCAACTACGGCATCCTGCCCTTGACCTTTGATGACCCTGGCGTCTATGCACAATTAGAGCAAGGGGATACATTGATACTGAAGGGTTTACGCTCGCTTTTAGCGGAAGAGGCTGAAAAGGATGCTTTGAAAGTCCAGGTCCCTGAAAAGGGGTTGTCATTTTCTGTCAGCCATCTTCTGACCCCGCATATGGCCAGGGTGATGCTCGCCGGCGGCTTAACCAACTGGGTGCGTGTAAAGAATAAGGGTTGATTTTTCGGATTGAGAGATCACCTGCCCACCTGGCCAGTAGAAAACAGGCCAGACGGCTACGGCCGAACTCCCCCTGAGACCGGGGGAGTTTGGCGTTTAAAGAGCTATGATATGGATAGAATATTCAACATCATTTGAAAGAAGGCAAACTATGGATAACCAGTATTTCGATCAAAATGACCAATCTGAAACGGTTGACTACGATGGGATGCGCCCGCGCCGGCGGGATCGCTCTCGAATGGGTTCGTCTGGCGGCTGGCTGGGGGGCGCTTTTCTCGTTGCCTTAGGTTTGATCTTGATGCTCCAAAACCTGGGGACCCTGCCAAACGCCAACTGGTGGGCCTTATTCATCTTGCTGCCTGCGGCCGGAGCCTTCACCAAGGCCTTTAGCATCTATCAGACGACCGGCAGCTTCACCACCCAGGCCCGCGGCTCCCTATGGGCCGGGCTGATGTTCTCGGTTGTAGCCGGGATGTTCCTGTTTGATCTGAATTGGGTGATCCTCGGACCGGTATTGCTTATTCTGGCGGGCGCCGGCCTCCTGATCAATGCAGTCCTGCCGGGATAGGACTGCGCCAGCAGCATAAACAATATGGTCATTACTCAGCCACAGCAGAATAGACGCCTAAATGGGTGTAGGTGGTAGGCGTACGACCACCACGTACACCCATTTAGGCCACATTTTTACATCCGGCTGAGATGAACCAAAATATTATTGCGGATTTCTAAAAGATTGGCCTTTCAGAAATTCGCATGTTCTTTACTGCTGAAAATATGAGGCTGACCAGAGTAGAACCTACCATGAAAAAATTCATCCGCGAGAATATTCACTTGTTGATCCTTGGCCTGGTGGTAACGATGATCCATGGCCTTACGAACGGTCAATATGGCTTTCATCGGGATGAGCTGGATATTATCCTGAACGCCCGCCAGCTGGATTGGGGGTATGTTGCCTATCCGCCCTTCACACCCTGGATAGCCAGTCTGGGCCTGGCCTTATTTGGCAATTCCCTGCAGGGGCTGCGGTTGTTTTCAGCCTTGGGCCAGGGTATTTGTGTTGTGTTGGTTGGATTGATAGCCCGTGATTTGGGCGGCAGCCGGTCGGCTCAGATCATGGCAGCCATCGCGGCTGCGGTTGCGCCGGTGGCGCTGACTGCCGGCACCATGATCCAGTATATGTCCTTCGATTATCTCTGGTGGGTGGCAATCGCTTTCTGCTTCGTGCGCCTGCTGGCAAGCGAGAATCCTCGCTGGTGGCTGGGTGTTGGGATTGCCATTGGCATGGGCATGATGACCAAATACACGGTGGTTTTCTTTGTCGCCGGATTGGTGGCGGCAACCCTGCTCACCGGGTATCGCCGCTATTTGCGCTCACCCTGGCTGTGGGCAGGCGCCGGATTGGCCGTATTGATCTGGCTTCCCAACCTGCTCTGGCAGATCCGGCACGACTTTATTTCGCTGGAGTTCCTGAGCGCCATCCACGCCCGTGACATCGAGTGGGGCCGTACCCAGGGCTTTCTGCCCGAGCAGCTCTATATCGCCGCGAATCCACTCACGCTGCCGCTGTGGCTGCTTGGATTGTACCTGATCTTGTTTACCCGGCGCATGCGGCGATTTTTCGTCCTGGGTGTCGCCTTCCTGATAACATTTATTTTATTGTGGGCTTCGCAGGGCAGATCCTACTATGTCGGCCCGGCTTACACCCTGCTGTTGGCCGCCGGGGCGGTGGGCCTGGAGGGCTGGATCCGACAACTGCGTGCTCCCTGGCAGAAGCTCGGACAATCACTGGCCTGGGGTTTGTTAGGGTTGGCAGCCGTACTTGGCGTCGCCCTGGTCAAGCCTATTCCACCCATCCAATCCGCCTGGTGGGATGTGCTCGCTTCCGTCAATGGCGAGGTGGTGGAAATGGTCGGCTGGCAGGATCTGACCGCCCAGGTGGCCGATATCTACGCCGGGCTGCCATCCGAGGAAAAAGCACGCACTGCCATCCTGGCAGGAAATTACGGCGAAGCCGGGGCTCTGGATCTATACGGTCGGGACTACGGTTTGCCCCTGGTTATCAGCGGCTCGAACAGTTTGTGGGCGCGGGGGTATGGCAGCATCGATCCGGAGACGATCATCGTGGTTGGGTTTGAAGCCGCCTACGCCAGTTATTTTTTCAAAGAATGCGATTACGCCGGGCGAGTGACAAACCAGTACAATGTCTCCAATGAGGAAACCAGCGATCATACCGGGTTGTATGTGTGCCGCCAGCCTCGTAACCCCTGGGCGGAAATGTGGCCGCAAATGCAGTGGTTTCAATAATTAAGACAGGCCCGAACGGGATGGATGGCGTACCTCGCCATCCATCCCGTTCGGGAAATTTCCTGGAAGTTGTATTCTAGCGGTAATGGCTTTTTAGGGGTTGAGATAGGGCGCTACGATTTCCTGGAGGGTTTCCGCTTCTTTGATGCCATAATCCAATAAATGAACGCTGCCCGCCCGGTCGATGATCAGCATGGGAGACAGGGGAGGATTGAGATACTGGGCGCTGTACAGGTTGCCCAGGGCGCGGGCAACCTGGCGCGGCGCTACGGCAAAATGCCAATCAAAGCGATAACCGGCCGCAAAATCCTTGAGGGAGGCCTCATCTTCGTTCGCATCGACATCCAGGCTGATCGAAATCAGGTCATCCGGATAACCGAGCGCTTCATGCAGTTTACCCACCTGGCTGGCCTGAATGACGCAGTTTGGGCACCAGATAGCCATGGTCTCGACCAGCACAACCTTGCCGGTAAAGTCGTTCATCGTAAAGGTCGCACCGGTCTGCACGTCGGTCAGTTCAACGTCGAACCATTCCGGCGTCGTCGTTGGGGAAGGCTGAACCGTTTGCAGTGCGGGATTAAGCGTATCTGCCTGTGCACCCGCACAGGCAGATATCACGAACACCCATCCAAGGAGAATTAGGAAGACTCGAACTCTATTCACGATCTTTCTCCGGTTTAATAATTACCAATAAAGCAGCATCTAAATCAGCACTACGAGTGTTTTTTCCGCATGTAAAACAGGCTTTGGATGCCGATAAAGATCAGAGTTAGCAAGCCAACCCCGATCCGCGTCCACCAGGAGCTCAATGTGCCGTTGAACTGCAAAATGGTGACGATCGTACCGTTGATCAATACCCCAAACAACGTACCGATCACGTTGCCCACGCCGCCTGTCAGCAGGGTACCACCGATCACAACGGATGAAATCGCATCCAATTCCATCCCCGGGGCGTAGCCGCCGTAGCCTGAAAGCAACGAGATACTCCAGACAATCCCGGCCAGGGCGGAGCAAAAGCCGCCGAAGGCGTACACTGCGATTTTTGTACGCCCAACCGGCAAGCCCATCAGCCTGGCGGACTGCTCGTTATTACCGATCGCATAGACGGTCCGGCCAAAGCGGGTAAAAAAAGACAGATAAATGACCACCAACAACAGGATCGGCCCGATCAGTGTCGGTATATACACATACACTTTTTCGAGAAACGGGATCGGGATTTTCGTCAGCGCCAGGTAGCGATAGAAAGGATTGGTGATCGGCAGCGCGGACAGTGTGATAATGTAGGCCATACCGCGGGCAAAAAAGAGGCCCATCAGGGTTACGATAAAGGGCTCGACCTTGAAGAAGTGAATGATACTACCCAGGGTGAACCCAAACACAATCCCCATAATTAACATCGACGGCATAACGACTGCAGGACTCATGCCTTTTTCCAGCAGGGCGGCTGAGGCAGCCGAGGTCAGAGCAATCATGCCAGCCACCGAAAGGTCAATTCCTTTCGAGATGATCACCAAAGTCGTCCCGATGGAAACAATCATCAGACTGGCGGTGTTAATAAACAGGTTGACAAATACCTGAGGTTTCTGCATGGCGGGATATAATCGCCCACCGATATTATAGACCAGGATAAAGACGATGATGGTGGTCAGCAGTGGGGCATTATTCACCACAAAGATCTTGATCCGTTGGGCGACGCTGGTCAATTGAGAACTGGTATCCATTCCAATGGACTTAGTTTGTTGCGCCATGTCGGGAGCCTCTCCGTTCAAGAAATTGATTGATGAAACGCCGGGTGTAATCGGAATAAAGCAGGATCACAACCAGAACTAGTGCAGCCCTGCCTGCCAACAAGGCGTTTGCCGGTACGCCGAAAGTGTACATGGTGATGGTAAAGGTCCAGATAATCAGCGCCCCAAGCACGCTTGCAAACAAAGAGAAACGCCCGCCGGTCATCATCGTACCACCGATGACGACTGCCAGGATCGCGTCCAGTTCGTAGTTAAGCCCAATATTGTTCGCGTCGGCGCTGTGAACATAAGAACTCAAAATCAGTCCGGCGATGGCTGCGCAAAAGCCGCAGAAAGTGTAAACAAAGAGTTTGATATTTTTTTCGCTGATACCGCTGTAATATGTGGCTTTGGCGTTGACGCCTACGGATTCGATGAACAAACCGATGGATGTTTTCCGAACCAGCATCCAGGCAAATATAAATACGGCGGCGACGATATAAATGGATACCGGCAGCCCCAGGATAAATCCATTGCCAAAGAAGAAATAAGGCGTGTAATAAATGGTCATGATTTGACCGTTCGTGATCAATTGGGCAATCCCGCGGCCAGCCACCATCAGGATCAGGGTCGCCACCATGGGTTGGATTTTGCCTCTTGAAACCAGGAAACCATTCCACAATCCGCACAACGTACCTGCCCCAAGGTCAGCCAGCACGATCAACCACAAGGGGGTGTTGGTGGTGTCCGCGGTCAGGATGTCATTGGTGATCAATTTATTGCCCAGGGCAGGATTGATCAATACCGCTCCCATGGCAGCCGAGATGGCGATGACCGCACCGACGGAAAGATCGACGCCTCCGGTGGCAATAACCAGGGTCATCCCAATGGATACCAGCATCAGTGGGGCGGCATTGTTAACGACATCGATCAAATTTCCATACAGATGGCCGTCCAATATCCCGATCTTAAAGAAGGCAGGGGCGAAAATGGCATCGATCACCAGGATCAAGGCCATTGCAACCAACGGCCAAAACAGCCGGTTTTCACGAAAGCGTTTCAGGAAGGAGTCTTTATTTTTCATACACTGCCTGCCATTGTCTGGATAATCGTCTGATCGTCTACATCACCAGGATATTCCGCAACTTTCTTGCGATCTCTCAGTACGATGATGCGGTGGCTGGTGCGCAGGATTTCTTCCAATTCGGACGAAATAAACACACAGGATTTACCCTCCTCAGCCAGGTCAAGCACAAGTTTCTGAATTTCCGCCTTGGCGCCTACATCAATTCCACGGGTTGGTTCATCCAGGATCAGGACTTGCGGGTTGGTAGCCAACCAGCGGGCCAGGATGACTTTCTGCTGGTTGCCGCCGCTTAAATTTTTCACCAACTGGTCCGCCGATGGCGTGCTGATCGCCAGGAGCTGAATATAGCGATCGGCAATTTCATATTGTTTCCTGGTATTCAGGAATTTAAACCAACCATAGCGGGCCTGTAACGCCAGGATGATATTCTCGCGGATAGTTAATTCACCTAAAATACCCTCTTCTTTGCGGTCCTCCGGACATAAAGCGATGCCGTTCTTAAGTGATTCTAAAGGTGAAAATTGATTGATCTGCTCGTCATTTAATTTCAGACTGCCGGTGTCGGGTGTATCGATGCCAAAAGCTAATTTGGCCATTTCTGTCCGGCCAGAGCCCAACAAACCAGCTACCCCAACCACCTCATTGGCATACAGTTCCATATCAAAGGGCTCCAACGAACCGGATCGCCCCAGTCCATTGGCTTCGAGCAGGCATTGTTTACTCACCTGCGCATCTGCAGTTTGCTTGGCTTTCGAGACTTCATTCAGGTCTGTGATGCTTCTGCCCAACATTTTAGCGATCAATTCAATCCGAGGCAGCGAAGCAGTTTCAAAAGTCCCCACCAGCTTGCCATTGCGCAGGACCGTGATCCGGTCAGAGATCTGATAAACCTGGTCGAGAAAATGAGTAATAAAAATGATTCCTAAGCCCTGGGCTTTTAATTTCTGCATGACATCGAAGAGCCGATTCGCTTCGTTGACATCCAGGCTCGAGGTGGGTTCGTCGAGAATTAAGATTTTCGCAGACGCAATTTCAAGCGAACGGGCAATCGCCACCATTTGCTGGATTGCGACCGAATAAGCCCCCAGCGGCTGGGTCACGTCGATATCGATATCCAAATTTTTCAAGGCTTGTTTGGCCAGCGTGTTAGCTTTTTTCCAGTCGATCCTTCCTAATCGATGCGGCTCATGGCCGAGCATGATATTTTCGGCCACAGAAATATTGGTGCACAGATTGATTTCCTGATAAACTGTGCTGATCCCAATTTCCTGGGATTGCTGCGGCGATCGCACCTGAATGATTTCGCCGTCAAATTCAATGACACCGGCATCCGGGTGTTCAACCCCGGTCAGCACTTTGATCAGAGTGGATTTTCCGGCTCCATTTTCGCCGATCAAAGCGTGAATTTCCCCACGTTTTAAGGCAAAATCGACATTCTCCAGCGCATTAACCCCTGGAAAAGTCTTCGAAACGCCTTTCATTGTTACGATGAAATCGTTCGTATTCGTCATGGATCTGGCCCCATCATTGGTTTGGTTCAGGGTTGAACTCGCCGGCTGAATAAATTCAGGTATGAGGTTGTCGATGCGTGCCCGGCACGCATCGACAACCTCAAGTTTCAACGATTAGATCGTTTCTTAATACTTACGGGTGGGTAACAGTTCAGCAGCATTTTCAGGATAGTAGACACCCTCATCGGTGAGAGCTTCCTTGACGATGGGCTGGCCGTTCATGAGATTGAGGGCCAGGTCCATGACCTGCGGTCCAAGCAGCGGGTTGCATTCGACGTCCGCCTGCAGCCAGCCATCGATCATCAGTTGGAAGCCGCCCCGGGTACCATCGACGGAAACCATGACCAGATCGCCGGGCTGGTAACCGGCAGCCTTGATCGCTTCGACTGCGCCAATGGCCATGTCATCATTGTGGAAGAATACGCCGTCGATCTGCCCTTCGTACTTCTTCAAGAAGGCTTCCATGACGGGCTTGCCCTCAGCCCGGGTGAAGTTGCCGGTCTGGGAATCGAGAATGGTGATGTTCGGATTCAATGCTTCGCGGAAACCCTGGGCGCGGCCAACCGCGGCCCCGGAGCCGGTCGTACCGGAGAGCTCGAGAATATTACCGCCGTCAGGCAGCAGCTTGTTGAATTCTTCAGCTGAACGCTGGCCTTCGATCACCATATCCGAACCGATATGGGAGGCATACATCGAAGGATCGGCTGTCACCGAGCGGTCCACAACGATGACCGGGATGTTGGCATCTTGAGCTTCTTGAAGAACGGCATCCCAGCCGGTCTCAACCACGGGCGGTAAAGCAATCACATTCACACCTTGCTGGATGCAGGAACGGATCGCAGAAATCTGGTTTTCTTGTTTCTGCTGGGCATCCGAGAAGATCAATTTGACGCCCAACGTATCAGCGGTCTCCTTGAAGGAGGCTGAGTTGGCGGTGCGCCAGTCGCTTTCCGCACCAAGCTGGGGGTAGCAGAGGGTCATGTCTGCGTAGGTGCAGTTCGGCGCGCAGGATGCCTGGCCAAAAACAGCATCCGAAGCGGCCGGTTGGTCATTAGCGGCGGGCGCCTCGGTTGCCTGTGTACCACAGGCGGTTAATACGAGGACGGCCAGCATCAGTACAGCGAATATTTTATAGAGCATTTTCTGGGACATTTTCTTCTCCATATGCGTAGCTTGAGGATGTCGTGTTATCATTGGGTTAAGGCGAAGACAGGAAACCATTCCAGGTGAATGACCTGTATCGCTGGGAAGTGCTTGCTTTGGGACGCCAATCACGGAGCAGGCACTTCGGTCTTTAAGGTTGACCACATATTGGGCAAATTCACCTCCTTTTAACCCTTTGCTCGCATTGAGCTTTGCCTGATGACCAGGCTTGGGGTTAACATGATTGTTTTTGGCCAGACGGTCTCCTGGTCGAACCAGTTCGCTTCAATGATTTTGATGATCTCTTCGACCGCCACCTCGCCGACTTTGTGTTGATCTTGCTGCACGGTTGTCAATGGGGGCCAGAAAAAAGCTGATTCGGGCATGTTATCAAAACCTACCACACCCAGGTCTTCTGGAATTCGGACACCATTGCGGCAGGCATACTGCATGACACTCAACGCCATTTGATCGTTGGCTACAAAGACCGCATCCATCTTGGGGTAGCATTGATACAGGGTTTCAATTGCTTGCGCTCCGCTGGCAGACGACCAATTCCCTTCGACCCAATGCTCGTCTCGGGCATCGATCCTCGCCTCGTGGAGCGCTTCGCGCCACCCAGCCATCCGTTCACGAGCTTCCCACCAGTCAAGCGGGCCGGAAATGTGGCCGATGGTGCGGTAGCCTTGCTCCAGCAGGTGATTGGTAGCGAACTGTCCACCCAGAAAATCGTTGATCGAGACGACATGGATTTTTTCCTGGGGTTTCATCGTCAGGTGGACAATCGGGATTTCCAGGTCCAGGGATACTTTGTTAATCCAACGCTGATTGTCGCCAACTTCAGGCACCGCCCAGATGATCCCATCGACATGCCTGGACATCAGAGTACGGAATAGAGGCGCGACATCATCTGTATCGAACTGTGGCAACTCCTTTAAAAGAAGAGAGTAGCCGGCCTTTTCTGCCGCGCCGGAAATACCACTTAAGGTTCGCGAAGGGCCGATATATTTTAGTCCGGCGGTAACGACGCCTAAGGTATAACTTCGCTGGCGGATCAAACTCCGTGCTAACGCACTGGGCTGGTAGCCTAAATTGTCGATGACAAGTTGTACTCGTTTTCTGGTTTCAGGGGAGACATCCGGCCGGTTATTGATAACGCGTGAAACAGTTTGCGTGGAGACCCCTGCCGCAACGGCCACTTCTTTGATTGTAGCTCGCCGATTACGTGTTTTCATCCAGTGTTCCCGTTATCGTTCCCGTTATCGATAACAAGCCGATATAAGTAGAATACACTAAAAAAAGACTCCTGTCAATAATTAAATTAAGATTAATATCATTTCGATTGCAATTGGAGGGCAACCAGAAACTATTCCAGGTGTGATCCTTTCCGGCATCGATTCAACCCATTCTTGGGTCTCCGGGAAACTCTGTGAGAGTCCCAGATTTAGGGGGGAGTGTGCATCAGCACATTGCCCCCCTAAATCTGGGGTACCACCACAGACATTACCGAAAGGGCAACAATCTCTAACTTGACATGGACTCGAAAAACCGCTGAAATATCCATAACTCTATCCAAATGGATAAGCTGTTCGATGGTTCATTCGAAAATCCTGTGGGATGTACCACCCTAGAAACGCCCAAGGACCCTGTTCGATAAATTGGTTGCAACATTAAGGTTAACATAAAGATTTGATATATATTCAATAAAGCCTAATAACCTTTCGGAGGGTAATATGATGAATAGAGGCTGATGCCGATTGCTGCGCGCTATGAATGCGCATACCCGGCGATCAGGATCGGTATTTCTTCTGGGAAAAGTCGACGCCGCGAATAGATTTGAAGGAAAACCAAAATGAACGAGCTTCCATTCGAAAAATTGTTCCGAAAGTGTGACCCTGAGTTGCTGAAAAGCATCAATCACACCCAGACCAGTCCATTGAAAACCATTATCGGACAAGAGCGAGCTGTGCGGGCCTTAAAATTTGGGCTTGGCATTAAAGAAAAGGGATTTAACATCTATGTCTCAGGCCGGCCGGGTACAGGCAGGATCACAGCAATTGAGCGCTTCCTGGAAGAAGCTGCCGCCAAAGAACAGGCGCCATCCGACTGGTGTTATGTGAACAACTTCCGGGAGAGTTATCATCCGCGTATTCTTGAATTAGCAGCAGGGCAGGCTGCTCAATTCCAGGAGGATATGAACGCGTTTATCGGTTCCGTTACCCGAGAGATAAGCAACGCCTTTGAAAGCGAAGACTACGCCTCTCATCGCGAAGAAATCGTGAAACAGAACCAGGAACAAAAAAGAGAGCTGCTGGATAAACTAAATCAAAAGGCACACGAACTCAACTTTGTTCTCCAGGGATCGCCAATGGGCTTAATGACCATCCCGCTTCACGATGGTAAAGCTCTGACACAAGAAGAATTTCTCAAGCTGAAACCTGAAGAAAAGGAAGAGATTTCCAAAACACAGGAGAAACTGGAAACAATCATCGAGACTGATATGCGTCAGGTGAGGGGGATGGACAAAGAAACCGAGGAATCGCTACAGAAGTTGGATCGCGAGGTGGCTTTATTCGCCATCAAAAATCTGGTCAAGGACATCCAGGCTAAATACCAGGGAAAGGATGCGATCCAAACCTACCTGGAGCAGGTTCAGGAAGATATCCTGGCCAATTTGCAGGATTTCAAACCGGAAACGGAAGATAAACCGGCGATGCAATTGCCCTTCATGCGGGGGAATCAGGGCCAGGATAGAAAATATGACGTCAATGTCTTAGTGGATAACTCCGAGCTTGATGGCGCACCCGTTGTGATCGAGCGCAATCCTACCTATAGCAATCTGTTTGGCAAGATCGAGCAGGAAGCAAATTTTGGCGCCCTGACCACAGATTTTACCTTGATCCGACCGGGATCGCTGCACAAAGCCAACGGTGGTTATTTGGTGCTGCCGGTTGAACAGTTGATCACCAGCCCACTTTCCTGGGATAGCTTAAAACACGCCTTGCAAAATAAAGAAATTGTGGTGGAAGACGCCCTGGATAAGCTGGGTATGGTGAGCACGAAAAGTCTCAAGCCGGAACCGATCCCCCTAAAGGTAAAAGTTATTCTGATCGGTAGTCCCGATGTTTTCCGAATATTGGTGGGCTATGACGAGCACTTCAATGAGCTCTTCAAAGTCAAGGCAGATTTTGATACTCAGATGGATCGCACGGATGAACATGTGCAGGATTATACCGGGTTCATTACGAAACTGTGTCAGGAAGAAAGCCTGGTGCCGCTCGATACAGGCGCGATGGCTCGTATCGTCGAACATGGCTCCAGGCTGGCGGAAGACCAGCAAAAATTATCCGCTCAGTTTGGAGAGATTTCGGATGTTATTCGGGAAGCCAGTTATTATGCCAGCACTGAAGGCTCTGAATCTACCACGGCCGGCCACGTCCGCCAGGCGATTGACGAGCGCTTTTACCGATCCGGGTTGATTTAGGAACGGATTCAGGAGATGATCTTAAGGGATGAGATCAAAATCGATGTCGATGGCCAGCAGGTCGGCCAGGTGAACGGTCTTTCCGTGATTGAATTAGGCGATATCGAATTCGGTCAGCCAAATCGGATCACCGTCAGCGTCGGCCTCGGTCGTGATGGATTGATCGATATTGAACGCGAGGCCAAGTTGAGCGGTCCGATCCACACCAAAGGCGTCATGATCCTGTCCGGTTATCTGACTGAGAAATATGCCCAGGAAAAGCCGCTCAGCCTGGCAGCGCGGCTGGTTTTCGAACAAAATTATTCCGGGGTCGAAGGCGACAGCGCCTCCAGCACAGAACTGTATGCCATCCTGTCCGCGCTCTCGGGCCTGCCAGTGCAGCAGGGGATAGCTGTAACCGGCTCGGTCAATCAGAAAGGCGAGATTCAGGCGATTGGTGGGGTCAACCAGAAAATTGAAGGCTTCTTTGCCATTTGTGAAGCCCGTGGCTTAACCGGAAAGCAGGGCGTGATCATCCCTCAAAGTAACCTGGACAATCTCATGCTGAAAGAGGCGGTGGTTGAGGCTGTCCAGAAAGGGCAATTTCATGTCTGGCCGGTCCAATCGATCGATGAAGGCATCGAGATCCTGACGGGCGTCAAAGCGGGGAAACCGCTGGATGAAGGTGGTTATGAACGCGATTCTGTTCATGATCTGGTTGACAGACGTCTGGAGGATCTGGCCAAGAAATTGGAATCGTTTGGCGATCACGATGAATCCAAGGGGAACGATTAGTTCGTATGGAAGATGAAACAGTTGTTTAATCCAGCCTATGCCCGAGAGTCCGGCGCACGCATGCCTGCGCAACTGAATAGAAAGGTCTCCAGGGAGTATTGGCGGGGTTCATCCCGAAAAGGTTTAGCCGGCCCCACAAGGGTATGCAGTCGGGTCTTCGCAAAGGAGGTTTTAGTAAATGGAACAAGTGCAACCAATGAATGAGCGGCTGATAAAGCCAAAGAAAAGGAACTCGTGGGGGAAAGTATTGCTGACCGGGATCGGTTTTTATCTGGTTGGATTGATTGCATTGGTACTGACGGGCAATCCTAATCTATTTCCTACGGTCGTCTTAATCGGGAGCTTTCTAATCCCGGTTGCCTATGTAGCCTTTTTTTATGACCGGCGTCATCTAAGCACTATTTCTTTGCCAACGATTGCTTTGGCTTTTGTCTACGGCGGTTTGTTGGGAGTCTTTGCGGCTTCGGTTCTTGAACCCCTGCTGATTAACCGGTTTGATTTTGTCACGGCGTTTGGGATTGGCTTGATTGAGGAATTCGTTAAAATCCTGGGTGTTCTGGTCATCGCTCGCCATATGCGCCATGATGCTGAAATGGATGGTCTCATCATCGGCGCTGCCGCCGGGATGAGCTTTGCCGCTTTGGAGAGCAATGGTTATGCTTTTGTGGCTTTCCTGAGCAGTGGTGGCAGTCTGTCGGCCACTGTGGCGGTCACATTGCTGCGAGGCATCCTTTCCCCTCTGGGACATGGCACCTGGACGGCGATTCTGGCCAGCGTTTTATTCCGCGAAAGTAAGAACGGGCATTTCCACATCAACATGAAGGTCATTGGGGCTTACCTGACAGTCTCTGTGTTACATGGCCTGTGGGATGGCTTGCCAGGCTTGATTTCAGCGTTTGTCTCATCTGGGTTGGATATCTTCATCGGGCAATCGATTGTTGGATTAACCGGATTGTTTATCTTATGGCGGCGATATCGTGAAGCCAAACGGATCCAATTAGAAGCCATAACTGCTGACCAGGATATCGAGTTAGAAGAATTACAGGATTCACACCAGCAGGTTGCCTGACTTTGAGAATGATGATCCTCCTTTTTCTCGAGGAATGAAGTGTTCATCGGAATTCCTGGAATGGTACCGAATGTTGTTGAGAAAGATATGTGGTGTTCTGCTTGGGCGGCATTTGCCGCCCAAGCAGAACACCACGTCTACACATCTTGAGTGCACATTTACAGAGTAACTCAGAGAGACACCGAATTGTGCTGGTTTAAATTGAATTCCTTAAGTTCCTGGAAGGTGGTTTATTTAGCTGATCCGCAGTTCAATTGAGTAACTTCCCCTGGAGGTCCCGAGTGACCGACTTGATCGTCAACCAGTCTTTCGCCACGACCGCGATCTTGCTCATTTTCATATTGACTTATCTTGGGATCGCTGCCGGCCGCATACCAGGATTGAAGGTGGACCGTACCGGGATCGCGCTGTTGGGGGCGATTGCGATCATGGTTTTCTCCAGCATATCCACCAATGACATCATCGCATTTGTCAACTGGCCGACGATCCTGTTATTGTTTGGCTTTTTCGTGCTCTCGGCTCAATTGCGCCTTTCAGGCTTTTTTGATAAGGTTGCCGTCGCAACCTCCAACCGGCTCGGCCATCCGGCCCGTTTTCTGCTCTTGTTAATGCTGGTCACTGCCGGCCTGTCAGCTTTCCTTAATCACGATATCGTTTGCTTCGTCTTTACGCCGCTGGTGGCGACCGCTCTGCTTCGTCGAAAGCTCAATCCGGTTCCTTTCCTGATCGCAGTGGCGATCGCCAGCAACATCGGTGCAGCGGCCACGTTGGTGGGCAATCCACAGGGCATGATGATTGCTCAAATTGCCCACCTGAGTTTTGGCCGGTATGTGCTCTGGTGCTTTATTCCGGTTGTATTTGCGTTGGTCAGCGCGTATGGCCTGATCTGGTTTTTGTCGCGCGACCACCTCGACTATCACGGGCCGGTCACCGGGGCTGATCGGGTTACTTCGCAGCCATATAACCGCGGGCACACGATCAAAGGCCTCGTTATCCTGGGGCTGGTGATCGCGTTTTTCTTCTCAAGCATACCGAAAGAATTAATCGCCATCACGGCAGCCGGGATCCATCTCGCCAGCCCGCTTTACCGTACCGAAGATATGTTAGGCCTGGTGGACTGGTCGGTTCTGGTGCTGTTCACTGGACTGTTCATTGTTACCGGCGCGTTTCAAGCAACCGGTTTAGGCGTCCAACTGGTTCAATGGCTGGCGTCAATTGGGCTTAACCTGCAATCGCTTCCGATCCTGGCCATCGTGACCGGGACCCTTTCGAATCTGATCAACAACTCGGCGGCTGTGATGCTATTGGTCAAGTTGACGAATGTGGCAAACCCGCTGGTGGCGTACGTATTGGCGCTGAGCAACAGTTTTGGCGGCAGCCTGATCATTATCGGAAGCGTTTCGAACATCATTGTGGTACAAAAAGCAAGCGAGATGGGGATCAAAATTTCCTTCCGTGATTTCGCACGTTTGGGTGTCCCGGTAACGCTGACCGCGATGGCGGGACTGATCGGGTGGCTGGCCCTGGTTGCCTGAATTTGCCCGGCTGTTTGCCGATTTCTCCTGGGTTGGATTTCTTTACACAATCTTTAAGATCGCTTCAAATCTTCTTCAAACTAGTTCGATATCCTATATCCAAGCAAGCAAGATAAAATCGAACCCGTTGAGGAGAAAACAAAAATGAAAAACAAATGGCTTATTGTTGGAATATCGATCGTAGCTTTGGCGGCATTGGCTTTTGGCGGTTTGGCGTGGGCCGGAACAGCTTTCGCACAATCTCAGACGCCTCCGGTGCCGGGTTATCCCGGTGGCATGATGGGCGGCGCCCAGGGTCATCCCTATGGCGGTTATGGCATGATGGACGGTTATCGAACACCGGGCGGCTACGGCATGATGGGCGCAGCCGGTTATGGCCCGATGCACGACGAGATGGTGGACGCTTTCGCGGGGGCTCTCAACCTGGCGCCCGAAGAAATCCAATCCCGGATTGAGGCAGGGGAGACCCCCTGGCAGATTGCCCAGGCACAGGGGCTGAGCGATGAAGAAATCCAGCAGCTCATGCTGGATGCGCACGATAAAGCCCTGGATGCCGCTGTCGAAGCCGGCACCTTGACCCAGGAACAGGCTGACTGGATGGACCAGCACATGGAATCGATGTGGTCCGCAGATGGGGCCGGGTTTGGCGGCTGCCACGGCGCTAACGGGACCAGATCCTCCGGAACCGGCTATGGTCCGATGATGCATTGGAGCAATTCTTCTTCGAATTAATCCCTCGTAAAACAGTAAATAAGCCTGGAGCACGGTTCGCCTGCCCCAGGCTTTTTTGTTCATGGTTCTTCGGGAGTGTCTGGGGTGCCACCAAAGAGATTGCCAAAGAACCGAATGTTTGGTTTGGATTAGGCATTTTGCCCTATCTCCGAACAGGCCATTTGGCCCATGACATATAATAGGTTATTCTTTATGATATATGGCATATTTATTCGATTAACCAAGCGTTCGGGGAGGATGAGTGATGAAAAAGTCCATTTTTGTGCTATTGAGTGTGGCTCTGGTCGGCGTGTTGTTGGCTGCCTGTGCTGCCAAAACACCGGAACCGGTCAAATATACGATCGAAATGTCCGAGTTTGCGTTTTCGCCCAACGAGATTCAGGCCAAGGTCGGTCAGGAGGTCACGATCGAACTTGTCAACCAGGGAGCGCTGGCTCACGAGTTGATGATCGGGCAGGATGTCAAGATGACCGATAATCATCCAAATGGCTTTGAGCACGACATGTTCGAGGCGGCTGAGGTGGAACCGATGGTCATGGGTGGCATGGAAGGCGATATGGACATGGGTTCTGGTGAAATGCACGATGACCACACCGGCTTTATGGTCACGGTGCCAACCGGCGGAGAACCTGCCACGATCACCTTTACGGCTACGAAAGATATGGTTGGTGAATGGGAAATGGGGTGTTTCGAACAGGATGGCGTCCATTACAATGCCGGGATGAAGGGCAAGCTGGTGGTCGTTCCGTAACTTTTTTTCGGCAAAATCAGGCTCAATCGGCCGACTCTAAGATGCGAATATCTGGTGAACCCACGACGCCGCCATCCTGCATGGCTTGCTTCAAACTGGTCGATTGGGTAAAGGCTCTGGCCTGGACCGCATTATTCCAACCCAAAAGTAGGATAACTTCCTTGGGATTTTCCGTGTTGCGCAGTATGTAGGCTTCTTCCGTCGCGCCGCCAGCCTGGCGGGCAGGGGCATGTTGATCGTAGATTTCCCGCCATTTGCTGTAGTTCTCTACCGTGTGCCGGATATGAATGTACACCATAACCTTAGCTCCATGGCTCTCTGTTATCAGGGTTCTGGTCAAATTCTTGATGCGAGTAGTTGGACAATGTCACAATAAAATGACTCCGAATTTTAGATGTGTGTGGCAGGCGATCGCCTGCCACACACATCTAAAATTCGGGCTAACCTTAAGTGTGTGATTGTTAAGGAAGCCATCGAATGATGAACTCGTAAACTTGACTGAGCTCCCAAAACCCTCGCCGGAAATGTCCACCGAACAGGTAAATACGGGTGGCGTTTTGCGCATGATCCGCAAAACGCCACCTGATATTCGCCTTAAATCAGGGTGAAGATCCGAAAAGGCTGATCAATTCTGGGTGCGCTCGATCTCTTTCCCGAACCACATCTCTGGGCGTCCGGCTACACCGGCCTTGGCCATCGCCTGTTTCAGATCTTCAGACCCGGCAAATGCTTTGGCCAAATCAAGGTCTCTGAACTCGTGCGTGATGTAGATGATATTCGGGTCATTGACATCCTGATTGACAGTTGCGCCGGTAACACCGCTTTGCTTGCGCAGCCCGGCTACCTGATCGTACACTTTCTTCCAACCATCGTAATCTTTTACCGTGTGTTTGACAAATAGCGTAACCATGTTTACATACCTCCAATTAAGTTTTCCTGAACATCTGCTAAGAACCACTTCTTGCAACTTGTTGACATAATAAATCTATACAGTTCTATGGATATCAATCGCTAATAAACACCTCCGCCAGAAAAATATTTGAGGATTGAATATGTTTATGCGCAGCAAAGCTTCATTTGTTCATCAGTCAGCTGCGGCCATGGATGGGTGCTGCTCGAATACCTGGTGGTTATCATGAATGAACTGCCGGATGCTCCGGGCGGGATGGCCGGTCAGGGTGGCCACATTGCTGGTGGCGCGGTCTGCAAAGCCCTGACTGAATCCTTCCATGAGCTCGCCATAACCTCTGGCAATCCACTCTGGAAAACCCATGCTTACCATGGATTGCAGCGAAGCCTCGTGAGGCACTTCGATATAGGTGACCTGTTTGCCCAGTTCTTCTGAAAATGTGTTGGCAACATCGTACATCGAGACTGCTTGGGGCCCGGTCAGGATAAAACTCTGGCCAGCATAACCGCTGCCCGTCAGGACTGCAAAGGCCGAGTCCACGATGTCACGCACATCAATCATGGCCAGTTTCCCGGCGCGTGTATCCCAGTAGAATTGACCTTCCGAAGCAATCGACTGGGCGGCCATCAACAGGTTCTGCATGAAAAAGGTGGGCTTAAGAATTGTCCAGGGAAGACCGGAGGCTTTAAGCGTTTCTTCCACATGGTCTCCTTGTTTAACGATCCGGCTGTTTGGTGAACCCCACATTGAGTGACGCACAATATGGGGATTTGTACCCGCCCTACGGGCCGCCTCGATCACGTTTTCTGCCTGCTGTGCCTGGGTTGGGCCATTCCAGGTCAGGAGATAGATTTTGTCGCTGCCGTTGATGGCGGGGGTGATCGTTTCAGGCCGGTCAAGGTCCCCGATAACAATCTCGGCGCCCAAAGCCTCCAGGGGCTCTGCTTTGGCAGGATTGCGTACGAAAGCCCGCACGTTGATATCTGCGGCTCGCAGTGCTCTAACCAGCCCTGAACCGGTATTACCGGTCGCTCCAATTACCAATACGGTTCCTTGATCTACCATCTTCATAACTCCTTTGATCCTTTAGGACCTCACGTTTGATGTGATTTACTCTACCAAACTTCCGTCAGCACATCATCACCGGGAGGGGGCGTAACGTCAGCATTAGGGTACAATAATCCTAGGGGAATTGGATTGTTATAGGTTCTTCTGGTAACTCCTGGGAAGCGTTACCCTGAGACCGTATTGAAGCTCTTTTATCATTAACCGTCATTGATTATCGGGGTGCAAATCGGATGACAAACTTAGCCTTATCCCTGATGGGCTCTTTTCAAGCGAAAATTGACGGCCGTTTGATCACCTCGTTTCGATCGGCAAAGATCCAGGGATTGCTGATTTATCTGGCGATCAATCGGGATGAGGTTTGTGATCGCGATTTCCTGGCTGCCTTCTTATGGCCAGACGAGTCGGAAAGGACTGCTAAGAAGAACCTGCGCCAATCCATTTACCAGCTCCGCCAGACTTTGGGAGAATCGGCTGCAACCGAGGAACCTATCCTGCTGGTCACACGGTCCACGCTGCAAATAAATCCCAACAGCCCGCTTTCGGTAGATGTTGAAGACTTCTTAAGTCTGTTACAAGGCCAGGAACTTGATCGGGCGGTTGAGAGTTACCGTGGTGAACTTCTCCAGGGATTCAGCTGTGATAGCTTGCCGTTTGAGGAATGGCTGCGTTCGGAACAGGAACGCCTGCACCGGTTGGCCATGGAAGCCCTATTTGAGCTCACAACACGTAAACTGGCCAGAGCGGATTACAGAGCAGCTCAAAATCTGGCCCAGAGGCAGCTCGCGATCGAACCCTGGCGGGAAGAAGCTCACAGGCAACTGATGGAGGCATTGGCATTGTTGGGGCAGCGCAGTGCTGCTCTGGCCCAGTACGAAACCTGTACGACGATTCTGCAGGATGAATTGGGAGTCGATCCATCTGCTGAAACCATTGGTTTGGTGGAACGCATTCGTTCGCAGCAATTCCGACCCGGCAAACAGCTTGCAAAAATCCCTCTGATCGAACATCGCCGGTTGATCACACCTTTTGTTGGGCGGAAAAACGAACACGCCACTCTGGTAGATGCCTATCGGCGCACAAGCGTGATTGGATTCCAGGGTGTTGGATTGATTGGCGAGGCTGGAATCGGCAAGACCCGCCTGGCTCAGAAATTTCTGGAATGGGCGGCTGCACAAGGAGCGGATATATTACGCGGTCAGGCCTTTGAGACCAGCGGAAGTTTATCCTACCAACCTCTCACTCAGGCTCTGCGCCAGCGTTTGGATCGGGTGAATGCGCCTGAAGACCTTCTCTCGGATTTATGGCTTACACAGCTCACCCGGATTCTGCCAGAACTGCGCGATCGTTATCCCGATTTGCCTGCCCCGACCCGGGATGAAGCCACTGCCCGGCAGCATTTATTCGAGGCCCTTACCCGTCTATGCCTGGCTTTAGCAGATCGCTCTCCTCTGGTAATCCTGTTGGATGATTGGCATTGGGCAGATGCGGCCTCCCGGGATGTTCTCCATTATGCCGCTCTACGCTGGCAGGAAGAGCAAGCGCCTATCCTGGTTTTGATGACGATCAGGAAAGAAGAACTCACCGAATCCATGGAGCTGAATAACTGGCTCAATCGGTTCGTCCATGATGTTGCCTGCCAGAAGATGTATTTGCAGGCATTCAACCAGACCGAGCTAGGCCAGTTGGTTGAAATGCTGCTCGTGCCCGGTGAAGATTCGCAAGCTGACCCAGATGTTGATCCTGCCTCTCAGCACGCCGGCTTGATTCGCTGGTTAGTAAAAGAGTCAGATGGCCACCCACTCTTCCTGGTCGAAATGCTAAAAGCGCTCATTGAGGATGGTTTAATCCGGCCGGACAAAGGCTCGCAGGGCTGGATCGTTGACTGGCCAAGATTGACCCCGATGCTTTTAGAATCCAGCGCTCCGGTGATGCCCAGAGTGCGAGAGATCATCAAGGGTTGGCTGAGGCGCATCAGCGCGCCGGCTGGCCAGCTTTTGGAAGCGGCTTCTGTATTAGGTTATCCGGATTCTTTCGAACATATCTGCCAGGTCGCTGGGCTTGAGGAAATTCAGGCGTTAACCTACCTGGATGAATTATTGGAAAGACAGCTTTTGCTCGAACTGGATGTAGCCCCGTTGACTCCTGGGAAAGATTCTCTGTATACATTCTCGCATCAATTGCTGCGCGAGCTCGTTTATAACGAAGCTGGGGCGGCTCGCCGTAAGATCTTACACCGCAGGGCATTTCAAATTCTTCGGGACGCTAACGCACCGGCTGCTGAGCTGGCGCGCCATGCCACCCGTGCCGGCTTGCTTACAGATGCTTATCGTTACAGCCTGCTCGCGGGCAATGAAGCCATGCATCTTTTTGCCGCCCGTGTGGCGATCCCCCATTACGAGGCTGCCAATGCATTGGCCAAACAGATGGGCTGGCCGGAGGCCATCTCGGGAGCTGACAGGCAGGAACTCTATGCTAATTTAGGCCGGGCTTATGAAATCGTCGGCGCCTGGGAGTCAGCGCTATCGATCTATCAAACCATGCTCGCTTATGCACGAACCCAAAAGGCTGCGGCACTCGAGTGCCTGGGTTTGAACCGGCTGGCCACCGTCCGTACCCAGGGATTTGATGACCCCCAGCTAGCCATAGAACTCTTAGAACAGGCGCGCGCTGTGGCTGAAAAAAGCGGCGACCAACGCGGGCTGGCAGAGACAGAATGGAACCTGTCGATTTCTCATCGGATGAAGCATGAAATCGAGCCGGCGCAGCAGCATGTTGAACGAGCTCTGGCGATTGCCCGCCAGCTTGGGCATAAACAATTGCTGGCCCGCTGTCAAAATTCGCTGGCCTACGTTCATGGACTGCAGCGGCATTGGGATTTGGTTGAATCCTGCGCCACTGAAGCCCAAAGGCTGTATGCTGCTTCAGGCGATCGGATTTTAGAGGCCGACAGCCAGCGTCTGGCAGGTTGGAGCCAGATGTACACAGGCAGACCCCATGAAAGCCTGGCTACGCTGCTGGAGACTTATATTTTCAGTCAACAAATCGAAAATCTGTGGGGTTTGGCCGAATGCGGCTGGAGATTGGCGTTGACCTGGTCAGAGCTTGGTGAATACGGCAAAGCCATTCATGCAGCCGAACAAGCTTTTGAGCAAGCCAATCAGGTCCAGCAACCATCGATGATACTGCTGGCCCGAACAGCCTTAGGTGCGGTCCAGCGAACCATTCAGGATCTACATTCTGCCCAGGAAACCCTGTCCGTGCTTCTGGATGAAATTCCGCGCACAGGCCTGACGGCTTATGAAGACTGGTCGCTCAATGAAAGCTGCGCTATCGCTGCACTGGCAGGCGACTGGGATCGAGCGTTTGTTTATGCCAAACGGTCCTTGCTTTTTCGAGAAGCCAAATCACTGCTGCCGATGAGTTTTAGCGTTTATTTCGAGACGGAAGCATTGTTACGCGGCGGGGCAAGCGATTTAGCCCGGAGTGGCGTTGAGCAGCTGGGCCAGGGCAGTAGGAATAACAGGCGCTACCGGATCGCCTGGTTGCGATCCCTGGCAGTCTTAGCTCGATGGGATCAGGATCAGGCTCAAGCCATCACTTACCTGCGAGAAGCCTTGGCGCTTGTCCAGGAAATTGGGCTCCCTGGCGAAGAATGGGCCATTTGGGGATCGCTCAGCGATTTGTTTGCCCAACGGGGGGAAAGTGACCTTGCTCAAGAGGCGCGCGCTTCTGCGGCTGCGATTTTGTTGGGTCTGGCAAACAGCCTCGACCGGCCCGAACTGCGCAGCGGTTTTCTGGCGGCTGACGCTGTGCGGCATATCCTGGAATAGTATGATACTGCCCAAATAAAAAAGATATCCAAATTCTGAGTTCTTACTGCAGTTCCGTTAGCTTATTCATCGGCCCGTCGGCCCAGCCAGAATTTCTTCCAGTTGCCGCCGCTTGTGTTCAATGCCAGGAAGACGTACAGACTGGCTGTGAAGAAGCCCAATACCATCATCAATATCACCCAAACCAGGGAGGGCAGAAATGATTTCTCTCGATACACAATCCAACCTGAGAAAAGTATGAACCCGGTATATAAATCAACCAGTGAGACCACTCCCCATGGGTTTTGCAGCAGGGTAGCTCCATCGCTTAAGAAATTGCCGGCAGTAAACCCATAGATCAATACTGCGGTCATGGCCAGTATGCCGAATAGAGAGAGTAATTTCGCAAATTTCATACGCTTTTTCTCCGTCTAGAGTACCAGAATAATGCCAAAAGCAAATTCGGTAACCACGCTGATAATATTGGAAGAAACGGCTGACTTGTCTACGAAGATCGAGATGGCTCTGACAACTGCCATGACCAGATAAGTGATGCCAAGCATTTGATAGGTCTCCGGCAGGTTAAAGTATAGGGCTGCTGCTCCGAGGCCTATAAAAAGGGCGCCCAAAATGGTTCGAATTTCAGTGATCCCGCGCCCACCGTTCACCTCTAACCCTGTGAAACCCAGAACCTTCAACGGCCAAAACAGAGAAGCAGCGCCTGTTAGTACGGTGGCGATAGCAGCCAAATATTGTAGTATTGTTAATATCATGATTTATCCTTGGTGTTTATTAGGGATTTGATGGCGGTCTGGGGATCAAAACCGGGGTTCTGGCTTTATAGGCTTCATAGTTTTCCTGACCGCCCCACTTTTCATCGGCGCGTTTTTCCAACATAGGGACGCCACTGATGCGGGTCAGCAAAAAGAAAATGAAAATGGGAGAAATCATCGTCAACCATTGCCAGCCTCGAAGGACAGGCAAGGCAATTATGGCGACCCCGATCCACAGCACGATTTCTCCAAAATAATTGGGATGCCGTGACCACGACCACAACCCAACGTTGATAAATTTCCCATCATTTTCAGGGTTGGCCTTGAATTGACTCTTCTGCCGGTCGGCGATCACTTCAACGCTAAATCCAAATAACCAGATTATGAAACCGATCAACGCAAAAAGGCCTAATTCGAAGTCTTAATTCAGACGTGATCGCTGCCAATGCGGCCGCCAGCGAAAAGGAGACCCATAAACCCTGAATCGTCCAGGTGAGTAAAAACCGGGCGAAGCTCTTTTTGATCTCTCGAAACCGCCGGTCTTCACCCGCAGCACGGATGCGCATGAATAAGAAAGAACTCAACCGGATGGCCCATATCGAGATGATGCCAAACAGCAACCAGGATCTGCCATCCACGGTTGGGCTGAAGAAAACCGCGACCAGCACGACCGTGATATAGGTAATACCGCCCGTCAGATCAAAGAATTTCTCTGTTTTCCTGATATAGGCCGGGATGAAGGCAACCCAATTAATGATAAATGCCAGCGCGACACATAGTCCAAAAAGGGGGAATCCAAAGACTTCAAACCCACCCTGGCTGCCGGCAAACGACAAACCTATGGCGATCAACACAATGACAATGATTGCAAGGATTGATCCTAATGTTTCTTTTTCCATTGTTCTATTCTCCTTTGTTTCTGCTCAGCCCGATGTAAAAATGTGTGCGGTGGGTGTACGCCCACCACGCACACCCATTTCGCCCTTTATTCCTGCCATGGCTGAGTGGTTACCTTCCTCTTGGCTGTTCTCAGACAATTATTAACCGACCGGGTTTTTTGAGATGATAGCATAACCAACTGCGCCAGGGCCAATATGAACACCAATCACAGGTGTGATATCCATCGAATATACTACGCCATCCGGGAGCAGATCCTTAATCTTTGCATAAAAGGCATTCGCTTCTGCAGGTGCATTGGTATGCAGCAGAGCAAAACGCTCAATCGGAAGATGTTCTTCCAGCATCCCGATGATGCGGGCTTCCGCTTTGGAAGATGTGCGCACTCGCTCCGACCCGGGCTGTCCATTCTTCATCGTCAGGATTGGTTTTAGCTGCAGGAGACTGCCCAACCCGGCCATGAAAGCATTCATGCGTCCACTGCGGCGCAGATACTCGAGCGATTTCAAACCTGCAGTAACAAAGATTCTCGGCATCATTTCATCTAAGGCAACCAGGATCTCATCCATTGATCTGCCTTCATTCGCCATTCGGGCAGCTGTTTCAACTTGAAATCCAGTGCCTAAGCTAAGTTGGCCCGAATCGCGCACAGTTACAGGAGTTTTGTCAAATTCTCTGGCAGCAGAACGGGCTATACTCATCGTGCCGCTCAGAACTCTCAGAGATGTGAATCGAGAGGATTTCGGAAGCACCTTTCGAAGATAGCGACTCATAAGCTTTAATAAAAGACTTCTGTCCAGGTATGCCGGTTGTAGGGTGGACCTTGTAACTCGGTAGATTTATATAAAAATCCTGCCGGGTGATCTCTATACCATCCAGAAATCCCTTGTCAAAGAGGTTGATATACAGTGGAACAACGGTTATTCCCAATTCCTGGATTATGTTTTCCGGCAGATCACAGGTTGAGTTTGTCACAATTTTGATCGTCATTTTCTATCCTTTAAGTTGATCTTCGCTTGAAGAATAATGCGAAGATCATTGTTCTTACCGATAAGGTACTTACTGGTACTCTCGTCAAATTCATAGAATAGGGCCCCGCCGACTGCAGAAAAAAATTAGCGAGAAAACACTTACCATCCGGGCTGTATTTGCCACTCACGGCGTATGAGTTTGGCTGTTGGCGATGCCGATGAACGCCCATACCAGCACCAGTGAGTATGCAATGCCATATTCTCGCCAAAGCATCAAGATTCCAAGAACGGTGTTGATCGTCCGCATGATCCCGGCCCAGATCGCTGATGAGATGTCTCAGCCTTCCCGCTTGTAGAAAAAGATTACCTGGGTTGGATTAGCAATCGTCGCTACAGAGATCCAGCTACGGTAGCTGCCGAACGGCAATCATCAGCCAATTTTGGTTTCGGTCAAGATTTCCGGAAGCTTTCGATATTTGCACATAAATACTATAAGCAGGCTGGCTAAAAGGGTCAACATGGCCACAAGGGTGAGGAAATAGCTATCAAAGCGATCTATCGCTTTGATGTTTTGAGAAGATCCTGGCTTATTCCTTAAGACTGAATATACTTTACCAGATTGTATAAGTTTTGTAAAGGTTTTGTGAAGGATTTGCTCATTAACATTTGATGAGTGATTACCGTCTCGTCCATCAAAGCATTTCCCCTAAGGAATTGACCATATACCGCCAAATGAGTTACATCCACATCAGAATCCCCTAATTCTTTCTTCCAACCTGGATGAAAACCTTGCTTATTGTCTAGCTATGTTTACTTCAATCTGCGGCTGGTCAAACAGGCCAAAGTTTTCTTGCGGATTTTTGGAAAATAATCGCAGGCATAATTCAGTATAGCATGAATGCTACCGGATTTCACGACAGATCAGGGCGATTGCATTTACCAATCTCGGATCGACCCAGGCCATCGCAATAAGAATAATCTGGTGTGCGAGCGGGGCATTACCCCGCTCGCACACCAGATTTTTTCTCTCGGTAGGGGCAAATCGGCCAAAGCGATTGCCCTGAAGACAGACTTTTATAGTTCCGCTCGCCCTTGTGGGCCTTCCGGAATCTCAGTGATGGCTAGAAGATCCGGGGTAATTTCCGGGCCTTGCCCGGAAATTACCCCGGATAAAGCCTTGACCGCAGGATTTCCCAAAGACCCGCCCTTGTTATTCAAGAACAGATGAGAATTTGATTAACGGCGCAAAAAGACCTTGACTATGTTTAGAAAACATGTACAATATGTGTAATTAGTTGGACAAAACATGTACAAAATATACTTAATGGAGAGAATGATGAAACGTTTACCTGTACTTAGCCTATTTGTATTACTGATTGCTTCGCTCGTTGTTAGCGCATGCGCACCTGCCGCTACTCCCGTACCAACCCAAACCGCCGCCCCTTCAGCAACACCAATTCCTCCCACCGCTACTCCCGCTCCTCAAGATATTGTGGACATTGCAGTAGCAGATGGACGCTTCACCACCCTGGTCGCAGCAGTTCAGGCTGCCGGTCTGGTTGACACCCTCAAAGGTGAGGGCCCCTTCACGGTCTTCGCTCCCACCGATGATGCTTTTGCGAAACTGCCTGCTGGAACCGTAGAAGATTTGCTGAAGCCCGAGAATCTCGAAACGCTCCAAAACATCTTGCTCTACCATGTAGTGCCGGGCAAGGTGATGGCTGCGGATGTTGTCGACCTGGATGGTCAGATGGTTGACACAGCGCTGGAAGGCAAGCAGCTGATGGTCTCCGTCAAGGATGGTAAAGTTTATCTGAACGACAATGTTGAAGTGATCATCACTGATGTGGAAGCTTCCAACGGCGTAATCCATGTTATCGACACGGTGCTGTTGCCACCTGCGGATCTCGCCGACATCGTGGATACAGCAGTGGCAGATGGACGCTTCACCACCCTGGTCGCAGCAGTTCAGGCTGCCGGTCTGGTTGACACCCTCAAAGGTGAGGGCCCCTTCACGGTCTTCGCTCCCACCGATGATGCTTTTGCGAAACTGCCTGCTGGAACCGTAGAAGATTTGCTCAAGCCCGAGAATCTCGAAACGCTCCAAAACATCTTGCTCTACCATGTAGTGCCGGGCAAGGTGATGGCTGCGGATGTTGTCGGCCTGGATGGTCAGATGGTTGACACAGCGCTGGAAGGCAAGCAGCTGATGGTCTCCGTCAAGGATGGTAAAGTTTATCTGAACGACAATGTTGAAGTGATCATCACTGACGTGGAAGCTTCCAATGGCGTAATCCACGTTATCGACACGGTGCTGTTGCCACCTGCGGATCTCGCCGACATCGTGGATACAGCAGTGGCAGATGGACGCTTCACCACCCTGGTCGCAGCAGTTCAGGCTGCCGGTCTGGTTGACACCCTCAAAGGTGAGGGCCCCTTCACGGTCTTCGCTCCCACCGATGATGCTTTTGCGAAACTGCCTGCTGGAACCGTAGAAGATTTGCTCAAGCCCGAGAATCTCGAAACGCTCCAAAACATCTTGCTCTACCATGTAGTGCCGGGCAAGGTGATGGCTGCGGATGTTGTCGGCCTGGATGGACAGATGGTTGACACAGCGCTGGAAGGCAAGCAGCTGACGGTCTCCGTCAAGGATGGTAAGGTTTATCTGAACGACAATGTTGAAGTGATCATCACTGACGTGGAAGCTTCCAATGGCGTAATCCACGTTATCGACACGGTGCTGTTACCCGAATAAGTTCAGCATATTAGCTGTTTCCGATCGATTAGTAAAGGAAAGGGGCTGGTTAATCCAGCCCCTTTCTGATTCTTCCATCAAAGAAAAAGTTGTAGAAACGAAATTCACAGTTGTCCTGGCAATTCCTGTAGCGGCATCCCTTGTAGGGTTATGAGCGTGAAGCCAAAAGTTGATACCCACAGCCTGCGAAAAACTCAGATTTTAGCCCCCGTGTGCGGATCCGGACGGCTTAACTTGATCATGACTTCATTTCTCGCCAGAAACCCGGGAACCCAGGGTGGATTGTATCCGGCAACGATAAAATCTCCTTCAGTTTCAATTCCCTGTTCCTCGAGCCAAAGGCTCAGACGCTGCTTGTTTCTTTGGATACGATCTTGGTTGAAATAACCAGAAAACCGGATCGCCGCCATTTGGTGGGGCGGGATAAGATTAAATTGAATACGGTCATCTTTTGGCTGAGGTAAAGTTTCCAATGTGTACGCTGAGGGCATGATGAATGCCACCGTAAACCCGTTTTCACCAGTTACCGTAACTGGCGTTGTCATGGCGATCTTTTCAGATTGATAAGCCTGGACGGGTGTGGTCATCTCGATTTTCTGTTTCGAGATATTATTGCCGAATATGTATCCCGCGAGGATATTGAACCCTTTCTCGATGGCTGATTTATATTGCTTTTCGACGACAGTCACCTGTGCCTGAATATACCCAGGATACTGCCGAATTTCTATTTCCTTTTGTTGCTTAAGTACAGAATACTTTGGAGTTTCAGTCATCTGCAATCCCTTCTACGCGTGGTAGATACGAACAAAGTTAGACTTCACGAAAATTTATGCCCGATTTAAACAGGCTCTTTGAGAAACTTCCACAGGAATTCCCAAAGGCTTTAAACAAACATTATTCTGACCGATTCGCTTGCGACAATCATCAGGCAAGTTGCATTGCCCTTTGGGCCACACTGCGGATCATCCCACCAAAGATGACCCGGTGAATTGGGTATAACCCATACCAATAGGCTAGCCCCCAAAGGCCCTTTGGCGCGAAAAATGCTGTTTGCACCAGGCGCGTCTGCTGTCCTTCGAAAGGAAGGGCTTCGAACTGGAGCCAGGCGCGGCCAGGAAGTTTCATCTCTGCCCGTAAAAGCAAACGCTTATCCGGCTCTACCGCCTCCACCCGCCAGAAATCGATTGCGTCTCCCATCCTGGCTTCTTCCGGATCCCGCCGGCCACGCCGTAGACCGACCCCGCCGACAAAACGATCGATCCAGCCACGCAAACGCCAGGCCCAATTGAGATACAGCCAACCTGTTTGGCCACCCAATTGGCTGACAATTTTGAAGACATTGGCCGGCGAGGAGGTTACGATCTGCTGGCGGCGCTCGATGATCATCCCTGCCTGGGTTGAGAGCGCCACCGGAATGATATCTCCCTGGCTGTTCACCAGGGCATCGCTCCAGGAGGTCTCAACTTGCCTGGCTTCCAAATCGGATAGGGCCAGCGAGACAGCCGACTGGTAATCCATCGGCTTCACTTCGGGAAATAGATCATCCGCCACATTATCGCGCACGATCACTTCATTTCGCAATCCATCAATGAGCGGCCGGGCAATACTTGCGGGGATTGGGGTGACCAGATGCACCCAATAAGAGGAAAGTCGTGGGGTAAGTACAGGCACAGATAACAACCAGCGTCGCAGTCCACGCACCTTGGCATAACCCATCATCATATCGCCATAGGTTAATACGTCGCTGCCACCGATTTCAATAATCTTGCCTGCACTCTCGGGTTTGATGAGGGCGGCAACCATGAAATCAAGCACATCGTCAATTGCAATCGGTTGCACACGTGTGAAAACCCAGCGGGGACAGACCATTATAGGAACACGTTCGGTCAAATAACGAATCATCTCAAATGAAACGCTTCCTGACCCTACGACAATGGCTGCCCGAAATTCAGTCACAGGCACACCTGACTCGCGAAGCGCCTCACCGGTTTGCTGGCGCGATCGCAGGTGTTTTGAGAGATCCGCCTCTGGATCGCCTAATCCACCCAGGTAGATAATCCGCTCGACGGCATTGGCTCGAGCAGCCTCGCCGAAATTGCGGGCTGCTTGAAGATCGCGTTGGGCAAAATCCATACTGCTGCTCATGCTGTGGATTAAATAATATGCGGATGTAACGCCAGACATCAATCCAAGAAGGGAAGCAGGGTCCAAAACATCACCTTCAACGACTTCTACCTGGTCGAGCCAGGTGCGACCTTGCAGGCGATTTTGATCTCGAACCAAAACGCGTACTTGATATCCGGCCTTGATCAGCTGGGGAACCAATCTCCCGCCAATATAACCGGTTACACCAGTAACCAGCACCAGCTTACTTTCCATGCGTTCATTCCTTGAAGTTGCTGAGAATATTCCGGAAAAAGGTATCCCCTCAGCCAGATGTAAAGATGGGGGTGAAATAGGTTTGCGTGGTGGGCGCACGCCCACCACGCACATCCATTTCACCATTTTAACCTGCCATGGAAGGATATTACAAGGCAGAACCACCCATTTTGTATAAATATTGTACATATTATTATAACATAATATTAAATTATCTGAGCATTTTTTGCGTTGATTGGGAATTACTGTGGAGGTACCCCAAATCTGGGACTATTCCACAGAATTTCCCAAAGACCCAATTTTTGGGTATTTGGGTGCAGGAAAAGTAAGCTGATTTGTTTTGTGGTCCTCAATTTGGGCCTGAGGGTTTTTCAGTGATTCGTTCGACTTGACTTTCTTGCCTCCCAGACCAGGGTTTAAATCGACCCGCCGCATCAGTTTGGAAGTAGGCTGACGAACTGGCGACTGAGGTCAGGAAGATTGCAATTCCAGCCTTTTAAAAGGAGAGAGCCCACTTCATAGCGGGCTCTCTGGGTGCATCCAGTAGGGCGGGTGGGAGTCGAACCCACAAGGTATCTCTACCGGAGGATTTTAAGTCCCCTGCGTCTGCCAATTCCGCCACCGCCCCACGGGGAGTGCGGGATTAATTCTACTTGAATCCGGTGACAGGTCAAGGGGAAAAGTGGGCTATTTCACGGCTTTAACAAAGTCGCAAGCCTTTGCGCTAATAAGGTTTGAAATGAAGGTATGTGGTGTTAGCTGGGCGTATGCGCCGCCCAGCTAACACCACATTTTCATCTCCAAGCAAAACACCGTTTATTGAATCGAAGCCAGGAAGTTATCGATCAGGTTCTGATCCCATTCGTCAACCGGCGCGGTAATGGTCAGGAAGGTCGGGCCGCCGTTGCCGTCGAAAATCCCTGCCCACTGGCGGTAGGTAGAGCCGCCTTCCGATTGGCCTTCCAGAACGCTGAAGGTGACGGATTGGCCTTTGACCTCGGCTTCTTGCTCGCCCACAGAGCTCAAATTAAGCCCTAACGGGCCGGCTTGCTGGTTGGCGAAGGTTTCGACTTGTTGGCGCATCTGCTCCTGGCTGAGCGCCATGGCTTGTGGGAACTGCATCATAATAATGGTCGTGTCAGCCTGGCTGCCGGTGCCGTGCAGGAAAACCGCCTGGAAGCCAAAAAATTCCATGCTGCCTTCATCGAAACCGGGCGGCGTCTCGAAGGTTGCGATCTGGCTGGCTACCTGGGCTGCCTGGGTCGGGTCGGTGGAGACCATATTGCCCATTGTCCGGCCGAGATATTGGAAGGCGACCAGCCCCACCGCGCAGGTACACAGGCACAGCACGATGACGACACCCAAAATGATCAGGGCGATTTTAAGATTGCGGTTCATGGAATTCTCCTCCTGATTTTCAAGGCAATTTAGCTATTCCTGCGAGCGTACGAAGGATTGGCGAAATTTGTGTACGTGGGGGCGTACGCCCCCACGTACACAAATTTCGCCCGTTCCAGGTATTGGCTGAGAGGTTACGAAAATTTTAACCGAGCTGGTAGGTCCCGGGCGGTGAAGTTTTTTTGCGCCAGACTGCATACCGGGAGTAGATGTGGACCCACCCGGGGGAGAGATGGACCCGGAATTCAGCCGCAGGCATTTTGGCCCGGAGTTCATCGGCGTTCCGGAATGGCTCGAGCAGCAAGGTAGCAGTCCCCAGTTCGATTAATGTGTGGGCGTCGGAGCCGGCGGTGCCTGACAGGCCGTACTCTTTAGCGAAGATCTCCGCCCGGGTATTGTAACCGGGCAGCAGGCAGCGGGCGTTAAAGGTCTCGATCGCATCCACCAGCGGCGCGATTTCTATTAAATCATCGATCTGCCAGTGGCCGCTGCGCATTTGATCGAAAGGATGCGAGACGCTGATAAAGGCGCCTTGCTGCCTTAAGCGCTCGATTACGATTTTAGCCGGCAGCCCGGGCGGGATCTCCTCTTTAACGAAGGCGGCCAGGATTTCACCCTGTTGGGTCATGATCTCCTCGCCGATAATCACCCGTTCGGGATCCAGGCGGTAAGCGTATTCCGCGGCAGCGATGCTGTTGTGGTCCGTGATGATGACCCTGTCGATGTGTTTGCGCCGGCAGCGTTCCAACAGCGCTTCCGGATGGACCAGGCTGTCTTTGGAAGCCAGGGTGTGGCAGTGGAATTCAACTTTGTGCAGCTTCTTCATGCTGGATCTCCTCCACTTTCGCCATGTTGAGCAAGTCCGGTGAAATCGCCCAGGCGCCCAAACCGAGCGCTACGCCGAACCAGAATGTAAAGAAACGGACCAGCAAGGTGGCTACCGCGCTGATATCCGGGCTTACGGCCAGCATGATGGTTAGCATGCCGGCGATCGAAGCTTCCGCTGCGCCTAAACCACCCGGCAGGGTGGAGGCTGCCCCCACGATCGTCGAAAAAGCCAGGGTAAAAACGGCCACCGACAGCAGCTGGGGCGAAGGCTGAAAGCCGAGCCCGAGCAGGATCAAAAAGAATCCAACCCCTTCACCCAGCCAGGAGACAATCCCCAGGGCGGTCGCCAGCAAGGTGGCGCCAGGCCGAAAAAGGATATAGCTGCCCTCATAGAATTCAAGCAGGTGGTGGGCAAACCGGTGGAGGAGGGATATGCGTTCGCCAAGTTTCAGCAGGCTAAGGGCCAGCGGCCGGATCTGGGTGATGGCGACAACGCCGACCAGCAGGCCAACCACCAGCACAAAAGCCGGCCAGTACTGCGGATAGGCAATTACACCCAGGGTGGACAGACCCACCATGGCCAGCCCATCACTGATCCGTTCCGCCAAAACGACAGCCAGGCCGCGAGGCAGCGCCAGTTCTGTTTTGCGCTGCAGCCAGACTGCTTTGAGTGCTTCGCCGACTTTGCCCGGCGTGATGGATAATGGGAAGCCGGCCACAAACAAACGGGCGCTCTCTTTCAGTGGAAAATGCTCCACCCCGACCTGCCTGAGGTAAAAATGCCACTTGAAAAACCGCAGCGTGTAATTAAACAGGGTCAGCCCCAGAATGGCGGGCGCCAGCTCCCAGCGGAAATCCAGCACCCGATCCCCAACCTGGCGGAGATCGCCGAGCAACAAAAGGCCCAGGAATACAACGAAACCCAGCGCCAGGCCGAAGCCCAGGCGCCGGGTCAGGCTGGTAGCAAGGGTCGACTGGACGCCGCCCATGTCTTTATCGTTTGGTTCGGGCGGCAGTGGACTTGTTGCGCAGCAGGGCAGCCAGTCCGATCGTGCCGGCTGCCAGGGCAGCCAGGCCGATGCCCGCCTGGACGACGGTTTTCGGTTCCATCCCGGGCATGACGACCTGCCCGTTGCCATACTGTTCGAATAAATGGCCCCAGCGGGTCTGTAAGGCGGCTTCAACTCGCTGGCGTCCCACGAACGGGTACCAGTAGACGTTGTGGTAGAAGTTGCTGGCGAAGAAAGACCAGGGCACCAGCGGGCTTTGCAGTAATACTTTTTCCAGCGGTTTTAGCGGCCCGTGATAAATCAGCTTCTGGCCGCGGCTGGCGAAGGTGTCTTCCTGGACAAAATGCCAGGGATGCTCCTGCTCGATGTCGTACCCCACGATTTGGATCTCCTTGGGATCGCCGACACCCAGCCCCAGCTCGTGCGCCCGCCGGATAAAGCGGATATTCATCGGGTCGAAACCTTGCAGTTTGGCAGAGACGGCGTCGATCGCCACCTGGTCAGCCGAAGCGATCAAAATGTCTTTTTCGTGCCAGCGCATGGCCCGAGGCCCGGGCCCATCTCCGGCGAAGGTCCCGTCCATCACGGCGAAGATGCCCGGGTGGATCTCCTGCTGGATCATCAGCAGGTCCACCAGGGTATCGTGAATTACGGCGTGAGTCCAGTGGCGGTTGCGATGCAGCAGGCCGCCAAAGGCGTTCTTCATCGCACCGGTGATGGTCGTGAATACGTGAGTTTTCACAGTTGGCAGGTGGACGATATTCATGCCCATCAAGGCTTTGGGGATAAAGACGCCTTGCGGATAGACCTTATCCAGGACCAGGAAAGGCTGTTTTTTCGGGGTGTATTCCTGCCATTCGAAATCCTGATTGTACAGGTACAGGCAGGGCACCTGGTATTTATCGGTGACAAATTTGTGCTTGTTATTGCGCTCGCCGTCGCTGGTGTTCACCACCACCGTGTCATTGTGCACACCAACCAGGTCCTTGTACCCGGCATTTTGCAGCCCGCGGATCACGCCTTCCAACTGCCAGGGCGTCGATGAGCAGGCCGGATACCAGGTTTGCCAGGATATGTTGATTTTGAGGCCGGTTTGAACGTTTTTTGGCAGCGCTTGCTCGACCTCGGCCAGCTTCATTAATCTTTCGATGTCATCCAGCACGGTTTCGGGCGAGGTTTTTAATACGGCAACTTTACCTTTGCCGGGAAATTCACTCATGGATACCTCCTGAACTTGCGAGTAGTTCTCTATTTCACTGGTCTCTGTAACCGACCGGCGGCATAAAAACGATCAGCCGGGCCGGTACAGGTGCTTAGCTTTCAAAAAGAAACCATCCGTGTTTGGTGATCGCAGCGCAGGGTTTCCTGTGCGCTTTGCTGGATGGATGTATTCGGATACTTTGCATCTACAACCGTATTGTAACAAGAGATGTGCTAGTTGAGTACCTTTTGAATGAACCGCTGACGGTTTTGTTTGGGAACAGCCAGGGCATTAATAAAAAAGAGAAAATGTGGTGCGTGATAGGCGGCTTAGCCGCCCTTCACGCACCACATTCTTGCCTTTCATGTTTTGCTGGCGGAAAGTCGATCGACTTTGGTAAATCCGTGTGGGAACAGCATAGCCCGGTCAGCTGCCTGATTGGCATAATGTTAACGTATGGGTAGAAGGCTTTATTTACGGGTTGCCATATTCTTCACTTGTCGTTAGAATGGTGCCTGGAGGTAAATTTTCGCATGGATATGCCGGTTTCACCCAAACCAGAGGGGCCAGTTCTTGTGCTCGGCGCGGCAGGCATCGATATCGTTGGGCGGTTGCGCGGTGAACTGCATAAGGAGACCTCAAATCAAGCTCATATTCGAACTGCACCGGGGGGCGTCGCCCGCAATATTGCCGAAAATCTGGCCCGTTTAGGGCAGCCGGCCGTGCTGCTGACGGCGGTTGGATCGGATGACAACGGCGATTATTTGCTCGAACAAACCGCTCGAGCAGGCGTCGATATTGGATCCGTGCTGCGGGCAAACAACTGTCCCACCGGAGCCTACCTGGGCGTCTTGAATAATCGCGGCTCCCTGGCATATGCGCTGGATGATATGCGGGCGATCGCTTCGGTGACGCCTGCTTACCTGGAAGCCAACAGTGAGCGTTTTAAAGAGGCTTCGATGCTGTTCCTGGATGCCAATCTTTCCAAGGAGACCCTGCGAAAAGCCTTTTCCCTGGCGCGCAAGTATAAGCTTCCTGTGGGAGCCGATCCAACCGCGACCCCGCTGGCCCACCGGCTGAAGCCATACCTGTCCCGCTTGACGATGATCGTACCGAATGAGGCCGAGGCCAGTCTGCTTTGCGACCGCCCGGTGGAGACGGGTAAACGCCGCAGCGCGTTGGCGGCCGCCAAACACCTGGTCAGTTTGGGCGTGAATCTGGCGATCGTTACCCTGGCGCAGCTGGGCGTTGTTTATGCGACATCCGAGACCAGCGGCCAAATTCCTGCTATCCGTACGGAAATTATTGATGCAACCGGGGCAGGGGACGCCCTGACAGCCGCGGTCATTTTCGCCATCCTTAATGATATCCCCCTGGATGACGCCATGCAGCTGGGCGTTTCGGCGGCATCCCTCACGCTTCGCCATCCAGGGGCAACCAACCCTGAACTGTCCCTCGAGCGACTTTACGATCAACTGGCGATGTAATCATGCAAATTCTCCCCAATTCATTTTCAATTTCTGAGGAAGTGAGCCGTGCGTTGAGGCTTAACCAGCCGTTGGTGGCCCTGGAGTCAACCGTTATTTCCCATGGTTTGCCCTATCCTCAAAATTTGCGGCTGGCTGAAGATATGGAAACCGAGGTTCGCCAGGGAGGCAGTATTCCCGCCACGATCGCGGTTGTGAATGGCAAGGTTGTGATTGGCGCTGCCCCGGCTCAGTTAGAGCGGGTGGCGCAGGACCCAAACGTACATAAAATCAGCAGCCGGGATTTTGCCGCAGCGATTGCCCAGGGATGGAACGGCGGCACCACGGTTGCCGGGACCCTGGTGGCAGCTGAGATCGCCGGCCTGCAGGTGTTTGCCACCGGCGGGATTGGTGGGGTTCATCGGGAAGCGCCATTTGATATTTCAGCCGATCTGCCCCAACTGGCGAAAACGGCCATGGTGGTCGTCTGCGCCGGGGCCAAGGCCATTCTGGACCTGCCGGCGACCCTCGAATATCTGGAGACGCTGGGCGTTCCGGTGATCGGCTACCAGACGGATGAGTTTCCCGCCTTTTATTCTCCGGACAGCGGCTTACCGGTGGGCGCCAGGGCGGAGAGCCCGGAAGAGATCGCTGAAATTGCCCGCCGGCACTGGCAAATCGGTATGAGCAGCGCAGTGCTGGTGGTCAATCCGCCTCCCCCCGAGGTGGCCATCCCTGCCGCCCAGGTGACCGGCGAGATCGAGCAGGCGCTGCAAGACGCCGCTGCCGCTCAGATCCGCGGCCAGGCCGTGACTCCCTTCCTGCTCCAACGGGTAGCTGAATTGACCGGCGGCGCCAGCCTGCAGGCGAACCTGGGCCTGCTGCGTAACAATGCCCGTCTGGCTGCCCGGATTGCCAGCTGCCTGGTCGAGCCGACCCGATGGGTTGCCGTGTGAGATTTCCTCCCACCGAGTTTCGCAGACTCCTTTTAATGAAGGGTACCGTCCAGAAGCGCTTGATTGCTGGACGGTACTTTTTTTGGATCGTAATAAACCGGGTAATGGCTAGTCGCCCACAGGCTTATTGTGTAAATAGCTTGACAATGTCATTTTTAATGTGACGTTGTTCAAGAGACCGATCTCGCCGCTTGGCCAGAATTCAGGGGACCGGCGTGCGGGTTGGCGTGCGCGTCAGGGTAGGTTGGGGGGTGATACTGGGCGTCACCGGGGTGCGCGTCAGGGTTGGCCAGGGCGTGTTGGTGGGAGTGCGGGTTGGGGAGATATAGGCTGTGCGTGTAGGCGTGATGGATGGCACTGGCGTCCAGGTCCGGGTCGGCCGGGGCGTGTTGGATGGAATCGGCGTGGCCGAAGGCCGCGGGGTCCGGGTTGGGGTCAGCGTTCGTGTAGCTGTGGCTGTGGCGGTGCTGGTCGGGCTCGGCTCTGGTGTAGGCGGCTCGCCCTCGACCGTGAATTCGCCCGTAACTTTGATCTGTACACCCACGAAGATCTGAACCTGGTAAATCCCCGGAAGCCACTCCTCGGCATCCGGCGCCCAATCGGTGTAACCCAGGCCGCCGGTACCGCCGTCCCAGGGCTTGGTCTCGTAGTGGACCAACTCTCCGTTGCGATACCAGAGTGCGGTCCATTGAGCGCCGTCGGTCATGCCATCGTAGCTGAAGACCGCATACATGTGGTCGATCGGGTTCTGGAAGACCACGCCTGGATTAAGCGGCCGGTAGAGCGCGTCCAGGCCATCCGTAAAGGTCAGTTCGCTGAAACGGGCGTCCGGGTTGGGAGTTACGACGCCCTCAAATTCGAGTTCAATCGCCAGCGGTACGAAGGGCGTGGGGGTGATGGTGGGTGTATCGGTGACTGCTGGGGTGGGGGTGATGGTTGGCGTCAGGGTGATGGTTGGCGTCAGGGTGATGGTTGGCGTCAGGGTGACGGTCGGGGTGATCGTGACTGTTGCGGTGGGCGGGTAGACCCGGTAGATCAGCGGTTCCACCTGGGAAGGCAGCAGCAGGCCGACAATCAGCCAGACCAGGCTCCAAACCAGGAGCAGCCGCCAACCGCGCACCGACATTTGGCGGCGCATGCGAAAGAAAGGCAGCGTCCGGGCTTTGCAAATCAAAGCGATGCCGCGCCAAATACTGACAATAAAGGCAATCGCAGCAATTGCAACTGTGACCAGAACGGCAGAATGGATATCGAGATTTCCGAGGAGCATAAGTTTATCAGCTGGCTAGCGTTTGGAAAGCGGCCCGGCCTGAAATTATAACAAGGTTCAATCCGAAATCTCGGAGTGAGTGTGGTTATTGGTTGGTGCACAGCACCAACCAATAACCACAAGAGTCACTTTTTCGGATAAATTCAAAATCCGATCAGGAAGCTTGCTCGATTTTCACCGGGTTGCGCAGTTCGCCCAGCCCCTCGATGCTTACCCGGACCACATCGCCATCCAGCAGCGGGCCGACCCCGGCTGGTGTACCGGTGAATAACAGGTCACCTGGCTCGAGCGTCATCACCGAAGAGACGTAAGCAATCAGCTGACGGACACGAAATACCATATCCCGGGTGGAGGCCATCTGGCGCATCTCATCGTTGACGTGGCAGGTGATCATGGCATCGGCAGGGTCGAATTCCGTCTCGATCCAGGGTCCAATTGGGCAGAAGGTATCGAAGCCTTTGCTGCGCGTCCACTGGCCGTCCCTGTTCTGCAGGTCCCGGGCAGTGACGTCATTGCCAATCGTGTACCCGAGAATATGGTCCTGGGCTTCTTCTGGTTGAATCCAGCGACCGCGCTTGCCGATCACGACCACTAACTCGCCTTCGTGCTCTACCTGCTGTGATTGGGGCGGCAGGAAGATCGGCTCATCCGGTCCGATGACCGCTGACGGTGGTTTAAGAAACAGCAGGGGAACGTCGGGGACTTCGGCATCGTGCTCGCGGGCATGGGCGGCGTAATTCCGGCCGACGCAAATGATTTTCCCGGGCAGCACCGGCGGCAAGAGAATGACGCTGCTTAATGGCGCTTCCAAATCAGAGCGGCGAAATTCTGCGAATGGCGAACCTTCCACTGGCCCGATTTGATCCTTCAGCACCCAGCCGAAGCGCGCGGGTTCAGATTTGGTTTGATAGCGAATAAAACGCACAGGAACCTCGATAATCAGTCAGAAAGGATAAAGGGTGGCGATAAACTGCCGGGCGGACCAGATCAATCCAGCGGCTGCTGGATCCGGTCGGTCAGTTCGGCGATCGCCTGTTCGGTCCCGGCGAATTGTTCGGCGAACCGCCAGCGCAAAACTTTGGAAAGGGCGTAGACAACGCTCTCAATCGATACAATGCCAACACCCAGGGACGGGTGGGCCTGGGCAGCCAGGACTGTATCCGCATAACGGGCCGAGGGCGAGCGAAGGCAGAGCCGATGATCGCCGCAGTTTTGATTTTGTGTGCCTGAGCCTCGCCCATCGCCCGGGCGATATACGGGGCCTGCCCGGCAACTTCCATGGCCAGCAGCAAATCCTGAAGGTGTGGCGATATTTACCGTTCTGGCCAGATCGGCGATGCCTGCCCGGGCAATATAGACCGGGAAGCCGCCTTGCTCGAGAAACAACACCAGCGAATAGGCCGGTCCGGTCCGGGCGGGGCCCTCAGCCAAAACCACAATTCGGCGAGCCTGGCCTAA
>CAWHJB010000012.1:0-657678 GCA_963829555.1 uncultured Chloroflexia bacterium
CTATCTGAATTGCACGCCTTACTCACATCGATCTAATAGGGAAATAGGGCCAGGCTATTCTTTCAATCCAGCCCAATCAGACCAGGTACACAATGATTTTTTATCCCAACATTCTGATCCTTTTCCCTATGATCTGGCTGCTGAGCGGGGCAATATTTGTCGCTCATCGAACCAGCCTGCGCTATGGTCTGGCGCCGACGCTTTTTTTACTGGGCGGCCTCACTGCGCTCATCCAATTTCGCTTTGTGGGGATTTTCAACTTCCAGGTTCTGGATCAGGCCCAAAATCTTTCCTTCGCCTCGCTCGCATTTTTGCCCCCGCTGCTTCTCGGCATCCTTTTCATTTATATCGCCAATGATTCAACCCAGGCCCGCAATATACTGACCGGCATCGGGGGCCTTTCCGTTTTAATCACCATCGTCCAGGCTTTGGCAGTCTTTTTACCCAACCTTTCAGCTTCCATCCCAGCGGACACCAATCTGAGCGGGCAGGCCCTTCGTCTTTCCATTCTTTCGGCTTTCACCTTAATGGTGGATATTATCATCCTGATTGTTGCGTACCAGGCAGTCTGCAATTCGCTCAGAAAATATCCCAGCCAGATAGCGCTTACCATTGCAATTTTTGCAGCCACCTGGTGCGATACACTGCTGTTCAACACGCTATCCGGCCAGGGTCCCAACAGCCACCTGTCATCTTTGAATGCGGGCCTGAGCGCAGCTACAATCGCCACGCTGGCTGTGTTGCCGGTGGCCTGGTTTTACCTGAATCAATTAAAATCGATCTTCACAGCTGCCGCCACATCCGCTCGTCCCGCGCTGGACTTATTCTCCAGCCGGTTGCAGTTGGAGGCCCAGGCGCGCTACCAGCAAAGCCTGCTGCGCACGCTCAGCCAGATCAACCAGCTGGTCGTCCGGGCCACCGATCGGCAGACCCTGCTCGAACAGGCCTGCCAGTTGTTAGCATCGGGGCGAAATTATCCCCTGGTCTGGATTGGCACACTGGACAGGGAAAAGCTCAGCGTCCAGCCGGTAGCCGTGGCAGGTGAACGATCCGATCAACTGACCCTGATCGAATTTAGCAGTCTGTCCAATCCGACCGATTCGAGCTTTGCGACTCCGGCTGCTTCTGTCGCCCATACTGGCAAGCCGGTTTTAATCGCCGATATCCGCCAGGACGATACCCATCCAGACTGGCAGCAGGCAGCTCTGGCGAGTGGCTTTTACGCCTCCGTCTCTTTTCCCATGCGTCATAGCGAGCACACGCTCGGAATACTGAACGTACTTGGCTCGCAACGCAAAGCCTTCGACCAAGAAGAAATCGAACTGCTCCAGGAACTGGGGGACGATCTTGCCTACGCGCTGGTGAGCATGGAAGCCCGCCGGCAGCAACTGATCCTGCAGACTGCCGTCGAGACAATGCACGATGGATTGTTAATCACGGATACCCGGGGCAAGATCGTCTACGCCAATCCCACCATTGCGGGCATGGTTGGTTACCAGCCCGACGAGGTCTTCGGGAAAAACGTACTATCCTTTTTGCCCCCAAACCAGGCAGACATTTTTCTTAATGACGACAGCCGCCGGGAGCTTGCCACTCGCCAGATTACGGCCGAATTCGACCAACCCACACGCGACGGTTCAACGATTACGATCTCGCTCCAGGCAGCTCTGGCATCCGACCCACAAACGATGGAATCTTTCATTGTCAGCAGCATCCGCGACATTACTCAGCGATATGAATACGAACACCAATTATTGACCCTCAGCCAGATCACTACTGAAATGGTTCAAATCCACGAACCGCAAAGCCTGCTCCCCGCGATCCTGTCTGCCAGCCAGCAGTTATTGAACGCGGACGCCAGCGGCATTTACCTGGTCGACAGCCAAACGCTGGACATCAGCCAGATCATTACCCGTGAGCTGTCAGAAAATCATCGGCGGTCGGTCAAGAAAATCTTTGATCAAACTGCTGCCAAATCATTCATCACCGATCCCATTTATGTCGAAGACACTGACAACCAACCTCACGAACACCTGGATTGGGTCCGTCAGGACAATGTCCACGCCTTAATGCTGCTGCCGATCAAATATCAAAACCAACCCATGGGATTGCTGGGCTTTTATTTCGCCCAGCCGAAGAAAATTACGACCGAGCTCATCCAGCTTGGCCAAACCGTCACCCACACCCTGGCGATCTCACTTCAAAACGCCCGGCTTTATCAGGCCGAACGCAGCCAGCATCAGGTGGCTGAAGCGCTGACCCAGGCGACCGCCGCTCTGAACAGCAGCCTGGACCTGGATGAAGTTCTGGATGAAATTCTCGAACAGACCTCCCGGGTTCTGCCCTGTCGTTCGGTTAACCTGATGCTGGTTGAAAACGAGCAGGCCCGGGTGGTTCGCCTGATTAATACCCACGAATCACCCCATCCCAAACGCGTTCAGGGGGGCACCCACCTGTCGCTCGCAACCCACTCACTAAACAAGATGTACTCATCCGGACTGCCGTTGCTCATCTCCGACACAACCGCCGATTCTGATTGGGTCAACCTGGCGCCCAGTTCGTGGATCCTTTCATACGCGGGCGCCCCCTTGGTTATCCAGGGACAGATCATCGGCTTCTTAAATCTCAACAGCGAACAACGCAATTTTTTCAACCAAGAATCCATCCAGCACCTGCAGGCATTCGCCGCCACTGCAGCCACAGCCATCCACAATGCCAGTTTGTTTCGCGACCTGCAGAGGCACACCAATGAGCTGGAAGACCGGGTTAAAGAACGGACTGCCGAATTGCAGGCAGCCAAAGAAAGCATCGAGCGCATTCTGGTTTCTGTACCGGATGCAGTTTTCGTCCTGGACGAGGCCGACCGGCTCATCCAGGCGAATCCTGCCGGCGAGACGTTGCTGCTCCAGGCAGAAAAAGCGCGCATCGACCTGTTTGACCGGGCGTTTTTGGCTCATGTTAAAAATGGTAACAGCCCCGATGAGAAAGCAGTTTTGGAAGTGGATGGGCGCGCCTACCAGGCGCTTGCCTCTCGCCAGCTTAACCAGGAGCAATGGCCCGGGCTGGTGATTGGTTTTCGGGATGTGACCCGTTTCCGCGAACTCGACCAGATGAAATCAAAATTCGTATCCGACGTCTCTCACGAATTACGCACCCCGCTTACCAACCTCACCATTTATCTGGACCTGCTGTCGAACCTGAAAGATCCCTCCAAGGGTCACAAATACCTGAATACACTCCAGCGCGAAACAGAACGCTTGACTCACCTGATCGAAGATTTGCTCACCATCTCGCGACTGGAAGGTGGGCGCCTGCCGATCAGCATGCTGCCGATTGATGTGCAGCGGCTGGCTTGCGACCTGACCAATGACCGCCAATCGATCGCCGCAATGAAGGAACTTGCCCTGACCTGTAATTTGGAACAGGATTTACCTCTGGTCCATGCCGATCCCCGGCTGCTCTCACAGGTGCTCTCTAATTTACTGACCAACGCTTTCAACTATACACCAGCCAAGGGCGGGATTCACGTGACGGCAGATTTCTGTGAAAATCACCGGGCGAACTGGGTGACCATCTCGGTCCAGGATACCGGGGTTGGAATCCAGCCGGATGAGTTGGAGGACATCTTCAAACGCTTTTACCGAGGCTCGGCCAGCACCCAGACCGGCGCACCGGGTACCGGCCTGGGATTGGCCATTTCAAAAGAAATCATCCAGCGGATGGGGGGAAAAATCACCGTTGAGAGTACGCCCGGTTCAGGCAGCAACTTCACCGTCTGGTTGAAGCCCGTGCTATAATCGTTTCCGGATTATCTACCAACTGGCATACCCATCACGATTGTACAGGTATGGATCGATTTGAACTCGTCCCAGCCAGGCTGCTTTTTGGGTCTCTGCTGTACAACCCCAGGGATTCCCAAAAGCGATAGTTTTTTCCTACGTTAGGCTTGCCAGCCCAATCGTTCAGCCTTACCCGTATTCTCACCATCTTACCGGTTGCCATCTGCAGGAACGCCAGAGGAGAGCATTATGTATGACCGCCAACAGCTCGATGAATTGCGCCAGATCCTCGAGAAGTGGGAGGAAACCACCCTCCAACAAAATCTCAGCCGCGTGCCCGAGCGCAAATCCAGCTTTATGACGACTTCTTCGGAGCCGATCGCCCGTCTGTACACACCCTTGGATGTCGCCGACCTGGACTATGCTCGCGATCTGGGTTTACCGGGCGAGTTCCCTTTCACCCGCGGGGTGCATCCGACCATGCACCGTGGCCGGCTATGGACCATGCGAATGTTCGCGGGCTTTGGCACTGCGGAGGAGACCAATCAACGCTTCAAGTATCTGCTGCAGCAAGGCCAGACCGGGCTGTCGATCGCTTTCGATCTGCCGACTTTAATGGGTTATGACACCGACGCGCCTGAATCGTTGGGCGAGTTTGGGAAATGCGGGGTGGCAGTCTCGTCGCTTAAAGATATGGAAATCCTGCTCGATGGCATCCCCCTGGAGAAGGTTTCCACCAGTATGACGATCAACTCCCCGGCTGCCGTTATTTGGGCCATGTATATCGCGGCCGCCGAAAAACAAGGGGTCCGGCCCGACCAGCTGCGCGGCACCCTTCAGAACGACATCTTAAAAGAATATATCGCCCAAAAAGAGTACATCTTCCCGCCCGAGCCATCGATGCGGCTGGTCGTGGATACGATCGAACATGGCACCCAGGCCGTGCCGCAGTGGAACACCATCAGTATCTCCGGCTACCATATTCGTGAAGCCGGCTCTACGGCGGCCCAGGAGCTGGCCTTCACCCTGGCCGATGGCATGGAATACGTTCGCTGGGGTCAGGACCGCGGCATCGCGGTAGATGATTTCGCCCCGCGGCTCTCTTTCTTCTTTAACGCTCACAATGATTTCTTTGAAGAGATTGCTAAATACCGGGCCGCCCGCCGGATCTGGGCTCGAGAAATGCGAGAGACCTTTGGCGCCCAAAACCCCCGCTCCTGGTTGATGCGTTTTCATACCCAAACGGCAGGGGTTTCCCTAACAGCCCAGCAGCCCGAAAACAATATCGTCCGGGTTGCCATCCAGGCGCTGGCAGCAGTGCTCGGAGGCACCCAATCCCTGCATACCAACAGCATGGATGAGGCCCTGGCCCTGCCTTCCGAGCACGCAGTGACTGTCGCCCTGCGCACCCAGCAGGTGATTGCAGAAGAATCGGGCGTCAGTAATACGATCGACCCTTTGGCCGGTTCTTTCTTCGTCGAATCACAGACGAATCGGATGGAAGCCCAGGCTTACGAGTACTTCAAACGCATTCAAGATTTGGGCGGCGTGCTGCCGTCTATTGAAAAAGGTTTCTTCCAAAGCGAAATTTCCGATGCCGCCTACCGCTATCAGCGCGAAATCGACTCCGGCCAACGCAAAATTGTGGGCGTCAACGCTTACGCTGAGCAGGCCCCGATCCGCATTCCAATCCTGGAAATGGATCCGGAGGGTTACCGGCGGCAGATACTTCGTCTCCAGGCGCTGCGCGCCGAGCGAGATCAAGGCCGGGTCGGGCAGGCTCTGGACCGGCTGCGAATCGCCTGCCAGGGGACTGAAAATACCATGCCCTATCTCCTGGAAGCCGTGCACGCCTATGCAACCCTCGGCGAGATTGTCGACGTGATGAAGGCTGTGTTTGGCACCTATGAAGAACCGACCTGGATCTGATCGATCTCAGGTGATGACCGTTCATCTGAGTCGATCTTCGTTAACGACCTAAAATAAAAACAAACGTGAGTTTGGGTCTATCAGCAAATGCCAGCGAATCCTTTCCCTTACTCCCGTCAATAAAACTCTCATCGGAGGTTGTATCATGGCAAACATTAATACCAAAAAAGGCGTAATCGCCATCCTGACCGGCGGTGGCGATGTCCCCGGACTGAATCCCGCCATTCGCGGCGTTACTTTTCGGGCGCTGCGGGAAGGCTACCAGGTGATTGGGATCCGGCGTGGTTGGAAAGGGCTGATTGAAATCGTGCGCGATAAGAAAGCCGATAACAGCGCCCATTACCAGATCCTGACCGAAGATATCGTCAACAAAGCCGGACGGACTGGTGGCACTTTCCTGCATACATCCCGAACTCGGCCCAGTCACGTCTCCAAGAGCAGCGTTCCAGAGCACCTGAAGGACCTTTACACGGAAGAGATGAACGACCTGACCCCGGAAGTGCTGAAGAATCTGGAGTTCCTGGGGGTGGATTACCTGATCCCGATCGGCGGTGACGATACTTTATCCTATGGCGTTCACCTGTACAAGCACGGCGTCAAAGTGGTCGCCATCCCCAAAACGATGGATAATGACGTCCCCGGTACCGATTACTGCATTGGATTCAGTACCTGCGTCACCCGCACCATCAATATGACCAACAGCCTGCGGACATCCGCCGGTTCGCATGAGCGTATCCTGGTTTTGGAAGTCTTCGGACGCTACGCCGGATTTACCGCCATGCTGCCAACCATGGCAGGCGCCGCCAACCGTTGTGTTATCCCCGAATACCAGTTCGATGTCGAAAGATTAACCGAATTGCTGGTGATGGACCGCGCTAAGAATCCATCGCATTACTCCGTTGTTCTGGTCTCCGAAGGGGCAACATTCTCCGGCGCCGAAATGGTATTTGCCAATAACGTCAAAGACGCATACGGGCATGCCAAGCTCGGCGGCATCGGTGATATCGTTTCGAGCCAAATCAAAGAGCTTTCCCCCAAATACAACAATGATAAACCGGTCAACATCATCACCCAAAAGCTGGGCTATCTGGTGCGCGGCGGTGATCCCGACGCAATCAACTCAATTGTCCCTATGGCTTATGGCAACCTGGCATTGGATCTGATTTTGCAGGGTATCCATGGCCGCCTGGTCGTATTGAAAAATGGTCGTTACGACAATATGCCGATCGACGTCGTTACCAGCACGAAAAAACTGGTCAATGTGGAAAAATTCTACAATACCGATCGCCTGCGCCCGCACTATAAAAGCTTCGAAATGAAGCCGCTCTTCATCATGACCAGCGAAGGTTAAGTCGGACAGCAATTCCTGCTCGAAAATAAATGCGTCAGCGTGGGTCAAATGCTCCACGCTGAAACAACTTTAGTTCTGACAAAATATAGCTGTTCGCTGAGACGAAGTTCCTGACGACAATACCTTTTTGGCAATCCACAAATCCGAACTCGATAGTTACAAAATCGGGATCGGTTCAGCGTGTACATTATCCGGGCCAACCAGAGAGGTTAAGCGGTGCATCAGTTCGGGGCAAAAGCCGGCTGTAAAATTGGGGAACTCCAGCAAATAGCCGCGCCCTCGTTCGAAAACATGGAAAGAAAAACGATCGTTGCCCGGGTAGGAAGTGATAATTCCATGGATGCGTCGCAGCCGCAGCACATCCCGGGTCTTATCGCCGGTTGAGCGTAAAACCACCGTGATCATGTGGACGTTACCGTCATCTTCAGTCAGCGCGGCCGAACTGGCCAGGTAAGCCGGCGGCTGCAGCAAGGTCTCAGCCGGACCCGTTTCCAGCTTCGATTCAACCAGCGGCGATACCTGCGAGGGTGCGATCGCTGCGGCCCGGTCAGATTCTACAGTCGGTGCATCCTGGCTGGGCAGATGAACGGGGTCCGATCTGGTTTTCTGGCCGGCAGAAGGACTGGCGGGGATCGGCTCCGGGGCCGCTGCACTTACGGCTGCCGGCACTTGTTCAACCGCAATCTCATCCACCAGCTGCATAACCGCCTCAACCGATCTCGCCGCGTCGCCCTCTTCTACTTCTTGCGGCTCTTCCATAGACATGCGGGGCGATATGTCCCGGCTCTGAAAGTCCTGAGGCGGCCCATCGATCCAATCCGGTGGGAAGGCATCCGGTGGAGGCGGCCCATCACCCCAGTCTTCCTTCCCAGTCTGGACAGGCGCCTCAGAAGGTGCTTCGCTGGTCTGATGATTGTTCTGGGCAGACGCGATGTCTTCGACCTCATTAGGGTTATCCGGCTCGTCATCATCAGGCCAATCGAACCCACCCCCAAATGAATTGACCGGCTCCGGATCAAGCGTGGTGGTCATCTTGAACTCAGTCGAGATGCTGTCCACCAGCACCTTAGGTTCCGCTCCAGCCGAATCCACTTTGCCGTCAATCAAGACAATGGTGTCATAGCGGATGATCTCGGCATACTGGGACCAGGTGCGCGGGAAAATCACCAACTCGATCGTGCCCTGGAGATCTTCCAGGGTTACAAAACCCATCGGCTTGCCCGCTTTGCTCTGGTGATGGCGGATTCGAACGATCAAACCCGCCACTCGCACCCGTTCTTTATCCGCCGCTTCCGAGAGCTGGCCCGAAAAATGGGTGACAGCCTGGGTCAACTCATTCATAATCGGCCGCAAGGGATGGTCCGAAACGTATAACCCGATCAGCTCGCGCTCCCAGTTCAGCACTTCACGGCGGCTGATTTCTCCACTCACCGGAGGCAGCACGATCTCTTCCACCACCCCGGTATGGGCGCCGAACAGGCTCATCTGGCCCATATCGGCTGCCTTGAAATGGGATGAACTGACCGCCACGATCCGATCCAGGGCTTCCAGCAAGGCCGGGCGGGAACCAAATGCATCCAGCGCGCCCACTTTCACCAGGCTTTCCAGAGCGCGCTTGCCCACATGCCGCAGATCACAACGCTTGGCAAAATCGTTCAGATCTTTGAACAGACCGGCCTGGCGAGCCTCGAGAATGGTATCCACCGGACCCTGGCCGACATTTTTGACGGCCCCCAGCCCAAAGCGAATAGTGGATGTTTGGTCCTCATGATCCTCAATCGTGAAATCCCAGCCGCTGGCGTTGACATCCGGCGGGGCCACTTCAAATCCCATTCGGCGGCAGTCCGCAACGTAAAGGGCCACTTTATCCGTGTCACTCTGGTTGACCGTCAACAAGGCAGTCATGTATTCGACCGGATAATGTAATTTCAGATACGCGGTCTGGACCGCAATCACGCCATAATCCGCCGCATGGCCCTTGGGGAAACCGTAGCGGGCAAACGCTTCCCAATCATCGAAAATCGCGTTGGCGGTCTCCTCCGGAATGCCGCGTTCTACCGCCCCGGTGATGAATTTCTTGCGATGCTTGAGGATGACATCGGCTTTCTTCTTGGCCACGCCCTTGCGCAGGTTATCGGCTTCCGAAGCAGTGTAGCCGGCCAGATTCATGGCGGTGTACATGATCTGCTCCTGGTATACCGTGATCCCAAAGGTTTCTTTCAGGATAGGCTCCTGCAGCGGATGGCGATAGGTCACCTCTTCCTCGCCGTGCATCCGGCTGATATAGCTGGGGATAAAATCCATCGGTCCCGGCCGGAATAGCGCCACCATGGCGATCACATTGGCCAGGTTTTTGGGTTTCATCTGCATCAGCCAGCGCCGCATCCCTGACCCTTCCACCTGGAACACGCCGGCAGTTTCGCCTCGCCCCAACATCTCGTAGGTTTCCGGATCGTCTGTTGGGATGTTTTGAAGATTGAAATCGATCCCGTGGCGCTCGCGAATCAAGTCGCAAGCCCGGGCCATGATGCTCAGGGTCGCCAGGCCCAGGAAATCCACCTTGAGCAGGCCGAGCGAATCCAGGATGGACATCTCGAATTGGGTGACCGTTTTGACCGGGCTATCGCTGGATGAGCTGCCAGTCGGCCGATGCAATGGGATGTATTCGATAATGGGTTTATCGGTGATGATCACGCCAGCGGCGTGCGTGCCGGCATTGCGGACGACCCCTTCCATATCCCTGGCCGTATCGACCAGCTCGCGCAGGTAAGGCGTCGAACTGTAAAGCTGTTTGAGCTCGGTGATCTCTTCCAGAGCTTCGCTGATCTTCATCGGTTTGCCGGGGATATTGGGCACCAGCTTGGCCACTTTATCCACTTCCGACAGCGGGATATCCATCACCCGGCCGACATCCCGGATAGCGGCCCGAGCGCCGAGCGTGCCGAAGGTGATAATCTGGGCGACCTTGTCGTCGCCATACTTGCGGGCGGTGTACTCCATCATCTCGGCCCGGCGATCATCACGGAAGTCCAGGTCGATATCCGGCATCGAAATACGGCCCGGGTTCAAAAAGCGCTCGAAGATCAGCTTATGCTCAATCGGGTCCACCAGGGTGATGTCCAGGGTATAGGCTACGATCGAGCCGGCCGCGGAACCGCGGGCGTTGTACCAGATCCCCTCCTTACGGGCATGCCGGCACAGGTCCCAAACGATCAGGAAGTAGGTGTCGAAGCCCATCTGGTGGATGATGCCCAGCTCGTAATTCAAGCGTTCCTGGATCTCAGCGTCGTCCTTGTGAACGCCATAGCGTCGTTCCAGGCCCTGTTCGCATAAACGCCGCAGATACGTTTCCGCCGTGAAGCCTTCGGGGACTTCGAACTCCGGCAGATGGTAGCCTTTAAAGCCCAGGTCAATGCTGCAGCGCTCAGCGATCAAAAGAGTATTGCTGACCGCTTCCGGCACTTCGGCGAATACACGGGCCATCTCTTCCGGGCTGCGCAGGTAATACGTATTGTCGGTCATGCGCATCCGGTTCGGGTCGGACAAGATACAGCCCGTTTGAATCGCCAGCAGGATATCCTGCAAACGGGAATCATCCTGATCTACATAATGGACATCGTTGGTGGCCACGAAACGGGCATCATAACGGCGGCCCAACGCCAGCAAATGCTTGTTGATCTGGTCGAGTTCTTTAATATCATGAGACTGGAGCTCGAGGAAAAAGCGGTCCTTGCCGAAAACTTCGTAATACCAGTCGAGCTGTTTGCGGGCCATTTCCAGGTTGCCCTGGTTGATCATGCGCGGCACTTCCGCCGCCATGCAGCCTGAGGTGCAGATCAAACCTTCTGAATGCTGGGCCAGAAAATCATGGTCAACCCGGGGATAATAATAAAACCCATCGATCTGAGCCGCGCTGGCGATCTTCAATAAATTCTGGTAACCGGTCTGGTTCTCCGCCAGGAGCAGTAGATGGCTGGAGCGTTTATCGTATTGAGCCTCACGGTCTTTCATCGACCGGGCGGCCATGTAAGCTTCCACCCCAACAATCGGCTTGATTCCGGCCTGAGTGGCGGCGTTGTAAAAATCGATCACCCCGAACATCGTGCCGTGATCGGTCAGAGCCAACGCCGGCATATCCATCTCCTTGGCGCGTTTGACCAGCTTCTTAATATTGCTGAAGCCGTCTAACAACGAATATTCGGAATGGACATGCAAGTGAACAAATGACATGAGCGTTCTTCAGTTTTTATGGACTGGATCGACCCCCGCATCAGGTCAAGCGTCGATATCGTCGAGCAGCCGCGAACTGTTATCTGACAACGAATTCGCTGCGGAACCATCTTCTATAGATTAACACAACCTATGGGGCAAATGCAATCCTCTAAAAGTACCTTTTTCTAAGACCAACCCGTAATCGATCAAGAATTGATGAAATCAGATGCCCTGATTCTGGGAAGCATCTTCAACAGCTCAGTGCACCTGCGCTGTTTCATTCGCCAAAAAATGCCAGAGCAGAGCGGCTCGGGCTTAGGACGATTATAGCACGGGCCTATTGAAGCAAACTTAAAAAATACCTTCTTTTAAGATTAGAAAGCTGCCCTTATTTTGGCTCATTTTGAATTCCCATTGTAGTACCCAAAATTGGGGGGTGCAAGCGTGCGTCCGCACGCTTGCACCCCCCAATTTTTGAGATTCTCCCACAGAGCTTCCCAGAGTGCCTTTTTATCTTATTCTTATATGCCTATGCTATAATCGCACAATGAGGATAAATGTATGCTGAAAAGATTTGTTAAAATTTTCGGGGGCGACCCCAATAAGCGAGAGATCGAGAAGTTTTCTGATGTTGTCGATGAGATCAACGCGCTGGAGCCAGAATACGAAAAGCTCAGCCGCGAACAACTGGCAGCCAAAACAGCTGAATTCAAAGCCCGGCTGGCAGATGACGAGACCCTGGATGATATCCTGGTAGAAGCCTTTGCAACGGTCCGCGAAGCCAGCAAACGAACCATCGGGCTGCGCCATTTTGATGTCCAATTGATCGGTGGTGCGGCCCTGCACCAGGGCAAAATTGCGGAAATGCGCACCGGTGAAGGCAAGACCCTGGTGGCTACATTACCGCTTTATTTAAATGCCCTGACCGGCAAAGGCACGCACCTGGTGACGGTGAACGATTACCTGGCCCGCCGTGACGCCCGCTGGATGGCGCCTATCTTCTCGCTGCTCGGCCTGTCGGTCGGCGTGCTCCAGATGGCCAGCCGGACCGAAAACGGGAAAAAAGCATTTCTGGTGGACCTCGAGCGCGAATCGCCGCACGAAGACCAACACCAGCTGCGGATGGTGCCGCGCCGGGAGGCTTACCTGGCTGACATCACCTATGGCACCAATAGCGAATTCGGCTTCGATTATCTGCGCGACAATATGACCATGCAGCTGGAAGACCGGGTCCAGCGCGGCCATTTTTACGCCATCATCGATGAGGTTGACAACGTCCTGATCGATGAAGCCCGGACGCCATTGATCATTTCCGGCCCCGCTCAGGATGAAGCCGAATGGTACATCCGCATGTCCCAGGTAGTCAAATCTCTCCGTCCGGAAGACTATGAAATCGAAGAAAAAGATCGCACGGTCACCCTGACCGAAATCGGTGAGACCCATGTCGAAGAAATCCTGGGTATGGCCCTGCGCGATCCGGACCGCCCCGAAGATGTCACCCCTGAACAGGCGCGCCTGCTGGGTTACCTGGAACAGGCGTTGCGGGCCCAGCATCTCTTCCGGCGCAACAAGGATTATCTTGTCCAGGCTGGCAAAGTCGTCATCATTGACGAATTCACCGGGCGTTTGATGCCGGGCCGGCGCTGGTCGGACGGCCTGCACCAGGCGGTTGAAGCCAAGGAAGGCGTCAAAGTCCAGAGCAAATCGGTAACCTATGCCACCATCACCATCCAGAATTACTTCCGGATGTACGAAAAGCTGTCTGGCATGACCGGTACTGCAGTGACGGAAGCTGAGGAATTTGACGAAATCTATTCTCTGGACGTGCTGGCGATCCCAACCAACCTGGAATACCAGGCTTCCCTGCCCGAATCCGGCCTGGACACCGTCGATGACAAAGACGAAGCAGGGTATAAATACACCTACTACGCCAAAACGGACGACCCCGACCGGGAGCCTGTCTTTTACAAGCGTAAAGATTATCCGGACGTGGTTTACCGGACGGAAGAAGTCAAGCTGCGTTCCATCTCTGAAGAGATCATGCGTTATCACGTTCTGGGCAGGCCAATGCTGATCGGCACGACTTCGGTTGAACTATCCGATCGGGTGTCGACCCGCTTGCGGGCCGAGCCGCTCCGCCGTCTGGCGCAGGTATTGTTGCTGCGGGACGCCTGGCTCAGCGCCAACCAGCGCGAAGAAGATGGGCGTTTGATTGAGGAGCTGGTCTATCTTAACCAGCCGATAGAGAATCTGCCCATTTCTGAAATGCGCAAGATGGCCCGCGAGCTCAATATGTCTTTCAACCCTGAGGAGGCCAGTAATCTCGAGCGTCTGTTGGCCATTCTGGGCATCCCCGAGGGGGATCCTGAACGGCTGGCAGACATCCTCAAGGCCGGTATCTCACATCAGGTTTTGAATGCCCGTAAGCACACTGAGGAAAGCCAGATCATCGCCGGGGCCGGAGCGTTCGGTGCGGTGACCATTGCCACCAATATGGCCGGACGTGGGGTCGACATTAAACTCGGCGGCGAACTGGCCGAAGAAATTCTGTCGAACGTCAACCGGATTCTGGTCCGGGCAGGTTACGAGGATCCCTTCGAGATGAGCCTGGAAGAGCGACGCCAGGCGCTCCTGAAGCTTTCCAAGCAAGAATACGGGATTTACGAATCGGAAATCAAGTATTTCCTTCAACATCTGGATGATATGGAGCGAGTGCGCGCCCTGGGCGGTCTGCACGTGATCGGGTCCGAGCGTCACGAAGCCCGCCGGATCGATAACCAGCTGCGCGGCCGGGCTGCCCGCCAGGGCGACCCGGGTTCATCGCGTTTCTACCTGTCGATGGAAGATGACCTGATGCGCCTGTTTGGCGGCGCCCAGGCTGATAGTTTAATGCAGCGATTGAAGATCGACGATGCTCTGCCTTTGGAAGTTCGCCTGGTCAGTCGGATCGTAGAACAGTCACAGACCCGGGTCGAAGGCGCCAACTTTGACGTCCGCAAGCATTTGCTCGAATATGACGATGTGCTGAACACCCAGCGTCAAAAGATTTACGACCAGCGCGACCGGATCTTTACCAAATACGACCTCAGCGAGGATGTCACCGATATGCTTCGCAGCGAGGTCAATCGCCGGGTGCCCGAATCGCTGGCCGATGAAGAAGGGCCCTGGAAACTGCTGGCCTGGCTGGATCAGATCCAGCCCCCACTTTCAATCAGCAACTTTATCTATCCATCCTACTCACTGCGCCTGCTGGTTGAAGAAATATTAGGTCCGGCTCCATCTGAAGGGAATGGGCGCCCCGCCTCGATCGACCACGAACAGGCTCGTCAGGCATTGATGGACATCGCCGAGCGCGCGATCAAATCTGAAGAACATCATCTACTTGCCACCGTCAACACCCTGCTCAATACCACCCAGGACCGCCTGGAAGCCCAATTGGGAGAACGACTGGAACTGCTGGACACCTTTTTTGACGGCATCTCCATGGCGGATGAAACCGATACCCGCCGCCCGGCCGACCTGGCGAATGAACTCTCCAGCCTGATCCATCTACCTCTACGGCTTTCCAACGAGCAACAGCGAGCTCTGAGGGAAGATCCTGATGAAATCTATGATGAATTACAGGAGATCGTGGAAGATTTTCTCAGCAACCAGGCCGTTACCCGGCTGATTGGTTCTATCGAACGCCGCCTGGAAGAGTCATTAGAGATTGATACCAATGAACTGGCCGGGGAGGACTGGGATAAGATCGCTGATACCATTCTTAATGCAATTGAGGCGATTTACGCCCGTCGGATCGAGCGTTATTTGGGCGATCAAGGTTTGATCTCACGGGATATCGACACCAATCTTGCCAAGATTGACGGTCCGATCATCCGCCCACATCTCATCCACTTGTTGATGCTCCTGCCGCAGGGCGCCCGGGCGACTTTTGATCGTAAAACCCACCGCCGGGTCTGGCAGCGAACGACTCGCCTGACGTACGTGTATGCTGCGGCTCAAAACATCGAAAATCGCGAACCTGAAGAAATCACCGAAGAAGTACTGGATCACCTGGAAGACGCGCTCGGCACCATGCGGAAAGCCTGGGGCGTGGTCGAATTGAACCGGCTTGCGCCCGGCTCAATCGCCGAATTCGACGAGAACATCCGTCAAAATCTGGCCGATATCATGGGCGAGCGTCATTACGATGAAATCGCCAACCGGCCAATCGCCTCCCTGGACCAGGAAGATCTAAATGAACTGCTCGACGAGCTTGGACGGCGGGCTTTGACGATCATCTATCGCCAGTTACTTTTGAGCGTCATCACCGAACTGTGGGTAGAATATCTGACCCAGATGGAAGCATTGCGGGTCTCGATTGGCCTGGAGGCTTACGCTCAGCGCGACCCGTTGGTGCAGTACAAGAGCCGGGCCTACGAACTCTTCCAAAACCTGTTGAGCGATATGCGCACCGGGGTCGTCACCCGCATGTTCACATTCCGGCCGCGTGAGGGCAGCTCGGCCCAGATGAACGCTAACCGTCTGGATGAATCCTTTATTTCGGAAGATGGATCCGATATGGTCGAAGAAACACTGGAGACCAGCGATGTGATCGCTGAAACAAACGATCAAAACGATGAATCTGGGGAAGCGGAGCCTGAACCAGCCAATTCGAATGTCCCTGTTTCCAAAAAGCGGCGCAGACGCCGGCGCTGATTAAATCGATCAGGCTTTACACGGAGCGCCAGGTTGGATATCCACATCGAGCAACTGACCAGTGGTGAGGGGCCGGATCTTCAAAAACGCCTGCTGGATATGGCCACCCTGCAAAGTTTGAGCCTCCAGCTTGACGCCGCACAAGAGTTAAGCACATCACTTCACACTGTCGCCCAAACCCTCAAGTCCATCGTTCTCAGAGCAGATTCTGTCACAATCATGCTGTTGGACGAATCCGGGCTGCTCAAGCTGGCGGCCTCGGATAAGACGGTTTCAGACCGGCCGGCGGCCGGTCTGCTTTTACGTCCTGGCGAAGGTTTGCGTGGCCAGGTCGTTTTAATTGGTCAAGCTTTATATGTGCCCATGGCGCCAAACGATCGCCGTTATATCGAGTTTGATTCCAGCACACAAGCCATCTTAATTGTGCCCATCGTCAGCCAGGAACAGACGATCGGAACCCTGGCGGTTGAGAGCGAAGCTGCGAACGCCTTCAGCGAATATGATCAAAATATCCTGTCGGTTGCGGCCGCCCAGACTGCCAGGCTGGTTGAAGCAGCTCGTTTACGCGAGCATGAACGCCGGCAGGCAGACGAAATCAATGGCCTGATAGAACTCGGGAAAAAGATCAGTCAAAGTCCGGAAATTGAGCCTGTATTCAGCATTGCTTACCAGGTCGTCACCCGGTTGATGGGCGGCGACGCACTCTACATCTCGCTGCGTGAAACCCAAACACCAAATACTTCCGTCACATATTTGATCGACAGTGGTGTGCGCTACCCACCGGCACGCTGGCCGATTGAGTCAGGACTTTCGGGGTATGTGATCCGGACCGGCGAATCGATCCTGGTCAGGGACATGCTTAAAGAAACGCACCCTTTTCAAGGCGTCTTTTACGAGAAATCAGATCAGGTCCGCTCCTTGATCGCCTGTCCCATTCAATACCGGGGCAAGACCCGGGGAATGATTTCCTGCCAGAGCTACCAGCCTGGCGCCTTCGCCCCGCGTGATCTCCAAATGCTGCAATCTATCGCCGCCCAGATCGCGGTCGCAGTCGAGAACGCCGAAATGTACACTGACTTAAACAACCGTTACCTGACTATTCAGGAGCTGGAACAGGTCCGTAATGAAATCATTCAAAACGTCTCTCACGAACTGCGCACACCGCTCACTTTCTTGCGATCTTATATTGAACTTCTGGCCGATGAACAACTCGGCAGTCTTAATGAACGCCAGAAACACAGCTTGAGAATCGTTCAGGCGCGCACCAACACCCTCGTTCGCCTGGTTGATGACATCCTTATCCTGGAGGAAAGCGATCCTGACTGGCTAAAGATCCAGGCGGTGGACCTGGCGGAACTGGTCGCAAATGCGCTCCAGGTGACTGAACAACTCGCCAGGGAAAGAGGCAATCAACTCGTCCTCGAAACACCCCCAAATTTCCCGACTATCCAGGCAGACCCGGATCGAATCACCCAGGTCCTTGATAATTTGTTAGGCAATGCGCTGAAATACGGCTCAAAAGCCAGCAAAATTGTGGTACGCTTAGAGGTGGATAAAGATAAAGTCATCGTATCGGTCTCAAATCAGGGTACGGGCATCCCTGCTCGGGAGCAAGAACGGATCTTTGAGCGCTTTTATCAGATTGATGGCTCCATTTCCCGCTCACAGAGCGGGCTTGGCCTTGGCCTGGCAATCGTTAAACGGATCATCGAGGCCCATCACGGGACGGTATGGGTAACAAGCGATGAACATACCGGCAGCACATTTTACTTTTCGCTGCCATATCAGGTCCCAGCGTAGAAATAAATGAAGAACTATTCCAAGCTTCAACGACCAAAGACCTACTACCAATCCATCCCAAAAGTGGATTTGCACCGTCACCTGGAAGGTTCGCTCCGCCTGCGAACCTTATTGGAGATTGGTCGGGAGCATGGCCTGGGTCTGCCAAACACAAACGAGCTGCGTGAGCTGGTACAGATTGGGGACGATGAAGCCTTCACCTTTGAAAACTTTTTATCAAAATTTCAGACCCTGCGGCTTTTTTACCGCTCACCGGAGGTTATCGAGCGTGTTACCCGGGAAGCCATTGCCGATGCGGCCGCAGACAACGTGCGTTACCTGGAATTACGTTTTACCCCGATTGCGCTTGGCCGGGCCGAAGGGTTTCCATTGAATGAAGTGATCGACTGGGTGATCGCCAGCGCCCGCCAGGCATCTGAGACCTATGGCATTAAGACAAACTTGATCGCCAGCGTCAACCGGCATGAGGGTCCCGAAGCTGCCGAAAAAGTCGCATCCCTGGCAGCTGAGCGGGTTGGCAAAGGGATTGTAGGATTGGACCTGGCCGGCAATGAAGCCGAATTTTCGGGCCAGCCTTTTGCCGGAATTTTTAAAGAAGCCCGCCAGGCCGGCTTGCGGATCACTGTTCATGCCGGGGAATGGGGCCCGGCCCAGAACGTCAGAGAGGCTATCACCGATCTTGGAGCGGAGCGAATCGGTCACGGCGTTCGCGTGCTCGAAGACCCTTCGATTACTGCCCTGGCGCGTGAGCGCCAATCGGTATTCGAAGTGTGCGTGACCAGCAACTATCAATCCGGGGTGATCCCGGCTTTATCTGTCCATCCCTTGCCGCGCATGCTTTCGCTCGGGCTGAATGCGACCATCAATACCGACGATCCAAGCATCTCCCGGATTACTCTGAGCGATGAATACCAGCTGGTCTGTGAGAATCTGAATATGCCTGCGAGTGACTTGAAAAATCGCGTCCTGGCGGCTGCAGAAGCTACTTTCTTGCCTGCTGAAGAGAAATCAATCCTGGTCGGGTCGCTTAACGCCAGTTTCCCCCCTGATTAATGACCCAGCAGCCGCCTTATTCCTGGCGGCCCAGGCCTTGCTCCCATTCCCGTACACATTCCCGGATCAGGTTTTGCACTTCAGGGTCGGGCACAGCATCTACGCCATCGTAATGGTCGAGCCCAACCATAACCACCATTCCCTTACCCGGGAGTTCCATCAGGCGGATCGCGCGTTTTTCATCGGGGAGTCCTGCCAATTTTTCCTGTAGAATTTCATCAATTTGGGCCGCAATACTGGAGGCCGGTGTGGAGGCGTGAGGCGCATCGGGCCGCAAAGCGCGAGCAAACACATCCAACGGATTGTAGTTCGGCTTCAGATTATCTTCTGTAGTAGCCGGTGCAATTATTGTCTCATTCCGCTGTACGGAACCAAGTCGCTGTTCAAGGGGGCCGGTTACCGGGCGGTCTGGACCTTTAGGGCTACTTGCCTGCGGCGCAGCAGCTCCGGCGTTCTTACCAGGCTTAACCCATAGCGCTAATCCAGCCAATTGCTTTTCCAAAAAACTCCGCTCGCTGGCTGCAAGTTCCTGAGGCTGGCGAAACTTTTTTCCTTTCAGTTCCAGCACAATACCTCCAGACTTCAAATCCCGATACACCCGGAGGATTTCATTCGAACCGGCTGCAGTCCGGTCTTCCTTGCGGCCGGGATTCTGACGAGAATTCATGAGATTGGAGACCAGGCTACCGATGGCAATGCCAATCCCGATCGAAGTAATTGCAATCAAAAGAAAGCTGGTTATATCGTTCATGGTTCGTCCTCACTAGGGCATACGGTATGCTTACGAAGTCAGGTTGCAGGACTCATTCCAGGTCAGGTTGATTGCCCTCCTGAAACTAATCAGGCGCCGGCTGGCACCGGGGACAAATATGGGTGCTGCGTTGGCCGACGATCAAACGTTCAATCGGCGTTCCGCAAACCGGACAGGGGTTTCCGGTCTGGCCATAAGCTCGCAAATAGTGTTGATACTCACCGCCCCGGTAAATCCAATCGATGGAAGTGCCGTTCCGGCGAATCCCCTCTTCCAATACCACCCGAATACTTTCCAGCAGCGTTTGACTTTGGGCTTCACTCACCTGGTTCGAACCTAACAGCGGATGGAGCTTTGAGCGATGCAAAGCTTCATCCGAATAAATATTGCCCAAGCCGGCCAGGAAGTGCTGATCCAACAGCAAGGGTTTTAACTGGCGACTGCGGCTGTGCAGCGCGTGGTAGAAATCCTGCCAGGTGAAGTCCGGATCGAGCGGCTCAGGGCCCAGCTCGCCCAGCACTTGCTGAGGGTTATCCGTCAACCACACCCGTCCAAATTTGCGGGTATCGTTAAAGGCCAGCCTGCGGCCATCATCCAAAACAAGGGCCAGGCGATGATGGACCGGCATGGGCGCGTCCGCTGGTTCAACCAGCAGATCACCGCTCATGCGCAAATGGATCAGTAACTCGTCCCGGCTTAGGTACAGCCGCAGGAATTTCCCACGCCGACCGATGCGTTCAATCCGCTGGCCCAGAATCCGGCTTTGAAAAACACCGGGCTCTGGCATAGCCAATGTCCGTAACCACAGCAGGCGGGCATCAACGATCGTGCAGCCCAGGATGGGGGCTTGCTCGGGGTGGCCTTTGCCAAGGATCCGGACGAAGGTTTCGACTTCAGGCAGTTCGGGCATACCTATTCCTGAAACATCTCGCCAACCGAGCGGCCTTCGTGCGCTCGCAGGATCACCTCGCCCAGCAGTGGCGCGACCGATAAGATCTTAAGCCGATCGCCAAACATTGATTTTTTCTCCGGCGAGATCGGGACGGTATCCGTCGTCACCAATTGCTTGATGGGCAATTCGACCAGCCGCTGGATAGCCGGACCCGAAAAAACGGGATGGACACACATCAGATAGATATCCCGGGCCCCAAAAGATTTTACCAGTTTGACTGCCTGAGCCATGGAGCCAGCCGTATCGATCTCATCGTCCACGATGATCACATCCCGCCCGGTCACATCACCAATCAGGGTCAGCGCCTCGGCGTGTGAGTCTTTACCGGCCCGGCGCTTCTCGACAAACGCGATCGGCGCCTCGATTTTGGCCGCAAAATTGCGGCCTTTCTTGGCAAACCCCAGATCGGCCGCCACAACAACCGGATTGATCATCCCGGGCAGAATCTCTGTCAGGTATTCGGTCAAAATATGAAAGGCGGAAAGCACGTCCCCCGGGATTGAGAAAAAACCCTGAATTTGGCCAGCGTGCAAATCCAGGGTCATATAACGATCAGCGCCTGCAACTTCGACCATATCTGCTACCAGCCGGGCTGTGATTGGGACGCGCGGCTTATCTTTTTTATCAGAACGGGCATATGCCAGATAAGGGACCACGGCCGTCACCCTGCCGGCCGAATCAAGCCGCAGAGTCTGGAGCATGATCAACAATTCCATCAGGTTACGGTGAACCGGGGCGGTGGTCGTCTGGATGACGTAGACGTCCTGGCCTCGCACGCTGCTGTGCAGCCGGACGAAGAGATTCTCGTTCGAAAATTGGACGACGTCTCTCCCGCTCAAGGGCTGTCCCAGATAATTGGCGATGTCTTTGGCCAGCTCAGGGGAACCGGTGCCGGCGAACAACTTGATATCTCCATAAACACTGCAATCTCGGGAATGAGCCTGATGGGCCATAAAATTATTTACCCTCCTGCCACTCTGAGCGTAAAACGCTCATGATCAATACATCACTGTATTTCCCGTTACGATAGGTTGCCTGGCGTTTGCGGCCTTCCAATACAAAGCCCGCTTTTTCATAGGTGTGAATCGCCCGGGGGTTGCTGTCGTAAACCTCCAGGGCAATCCGGTTTAGATTAAGGGTTTCAAAACCATAGCGAAGCAGCAATTTCATCACCCGGGTTCCGATCCCCTGATTCCAATAACCCTTTTCGCCGATAAAGATGCCCAACTCCGTCGACCGGATGCGCCAATCGATCAGGTGCAGGCCACAGTTGCCAATCGGCAGCCAGTCGCCATCCCGCTCGACCTCAATCACCATCGGGTGTTCTGCCGGATGGTTTTTGAGCATATTCTCATACCAGGCTTGTTCTTCCTTGAGGGACATGGGCGCATAAAGCTGCAGTCCGGCAATCACTTCGGGATCGTTCAACCATCTGACGAAGTTTTCCAGGTCGCCTGGTTCGGGCGCTCTCAGGCGGATCCCCTCAGCATAGATCAAGCGCCACCTCCGTTCACCAGGGACTGCACAGCCTGCCAGGGTGAAATTTCCCTGGCCACGATCCGGTTCAATGTTTGCTGATAAAGCTGGTCCGGCGCCTGGGCATGCCAGCGCGCAACCAAAGTATCCTGCAGGATGGCGTCCAGCTCGGACCGCAGCCTGACTCGTTCTTGCTGCTGCCAGCCTCCGGTTGCCTGCAAATACCGGTGGTGTTGCTCAACTGCCTCGGCCACCTCCTGAATGCCTGTGCCATCGGTGGCGACTGTCCGCAGAATAGGTGGACTCCAGGTCTGGTTCGTATCCGGCCCGGACTTCAGTGGGAAATTCATCGACCGCTTGCCTGCGATGATGGAATTCCCGCTTCACCGGGTGAGCCAGTTGCAGATTGCTGCGCAATGCCCGTTCGGTCGCATCGACGCCCGGCCGGTCGGCTTTGTTGATGACCAGCAAATCGGCGATTTCCATAATGCCGGCTTTAATCGCCTGGATATCGTCGCCCAAACCGGGCGCTTCGATCACGATCGTGGTGTGGGCCAGTCGGGCGATATCGACCTCTGCCTGGCCTGCGCCAACGGTCTCGATCAGGATCAACTCATAGCCGGCCGCATCCAAAGCCTGGACAATCCCGGCTGTTGCGCTCGCCAATCCACCCAGAGAGCCCCTGGAGGCCATCGAACGAATAAAGACGCCTGGATCCCCGGCCAGATCCTGCATCCGCACCCGGTCGCCCAGGATGGCGCCGCCGGTAAATGGACTGGAGGGGTCAACCGCCACAATGCCTACTCGTTTGCGAGCCGATTCGTCTGCATCCCGCCGGTAATGGCGCGCCAGTTGGTTAACCAGGGTAGATTTGCCGGTGCCAGGCGCACCGGTCACGCCAATCAGGTGAGCGCGCCCGGTGCGGGGGAACAACTCGCTTAAAGCCGCCTGCCCTTCCAGACTGCCATTTTCAATCTGAGTCAACAGCCGGGCCAGAGCCAGCCGATTGCCTCCCAATACAGGAGCCGTTAAAGTCATATACCAAATGTCTCTGTTCAGTCCGCTGAGCTAGCCGCTGCGCCGCGTACGGATTGGCGCACATCCTGGATTACCTGGTCTGTCAAAGTGCCCGGTCCATACACGCCGGCCACCCCGATCCCCAACAAACGGGGGACGTCCTCATCCGGGATAATACCTCCCACAAATACCCTGACATCCTCCTGTCCATTAGCCTTTAACAATTCCAATATGCGGGGCAGCAGGGCCATATGAGCTCCTGAAAGGATCGACAAGCCGACTACATCTACATCTTCCTGCAGCGCGCTCTCGGCAATCATCTCGGGTGTCTGCCGCAAGCCCGTGTAAATCACTTCCATCCCGGCGTCTCGCAGTGCCCGGGCAATCACCTTCGCACCCCGATCGTGTCCATCCAACCCCGGTTTCGCAACCAGTACTCGAATTTTTCGTTCGCTCATGCTTTCCTTCCAGTGCAATCAACCATTGGGATGGGCTGATTATACCGCGTTCCATTTTATCCCTGCCCCGGTTCAACTCGTGGATATTGTATCCATTTCTCATGAAATAACCAGATGTTCTGGCAAAATAAGGTGCCAGCGTGGGCGTTTGCCCACGCTGGCACCTTATTTTGCCATATCCTTCTTCAAGGGAATTGCTGTCACGAACAAGTACGTGGATTGTAGCCCCAGATTTAAGCTAAAATGTTGTATCCTCAAATGTGAATGCAGCCTACGGGCCGGGTCGCCTGATTTGTGGCCCCAGATCGTGAAACGAATTTCTTGTTGAGGCACATTATTTTGAATACCGATTGGACGGTCAGAACAGGAGATCATAATGCAATCCAGAGACGCACAAGCCCAAATGCAAGCCATGGTCGAACGAGTGTCCGCCATGCTACAGCCCTGGGAGCAGGCGTTGCGTTCACCTGCCGAAGCCCAGACTGCGATTCTGGACCGCCTGTTAAGCGATTACGCCCGCACCCATTATGGGGCCCGGCATGGCGCTTCACAGATCGACACCCTGGACGATTACCGCCGGGCCTTTCCCATCGCCACTTATGCCGATTTTAAACCCTCGATCGAAAAAGTCATGGCCGGGGAGATCGAGGAGCTGCTGTGCGAGCAACCGATTGGCTGGGCGATCACGCGCGGTACGACCCAGGGCGAGTCGAAATTCATCCCCATGACGCCAACCGACTTAAAAATGCGCGTTAGCGCCGGGCGGGCGATGATGAATTATGTCCTGACGACCCGCCGTTTTGACTTGTTTACAGGCGTGAACCTGAACTTAAATTTCCCCTCGGTGGTCGGGGCCCTCCAGGTCGGCGACCGGCAGATCGAATACGGCTATAGTTCGGGGATTTATACCAAACACGTTTCCACCGCCACCCCGATCCGCTCGCTGCCCACCCAGGAGGATATTGACGCCCTGGGCGGGGGCAAATCCATCCAGGATTGGGAACGGCGCTTCGAGCTAGCTTACCAGCAATGCCAGGATCAAAACGTGACCCTGGTGGGCGGCGTCTGCCCGACCGCCCTGCGTTTCGCCCGTTACCTGTACAAGAAACACAAAAAATATCCCAAGGACCTCTGGAAGACCCAGATCATGACCCTGGGAAGCGTTCCGGGCATCAATACCCGCTACAAGACTTCATTAACCGCCTTATATGGAAATGCCGCCATCCGCGAAATCTACGGGGCGACCGAAGGTATGTTCGGCCAGCAGCGCGACGAGAAACGGGCCTGGGTGCCTAATTACGACCTGTTTTTTTTCGAAATATTAACGCCTGGGGGCATTAAAATGCTGCATGAGATGCAGCCGGGTGAGATGGGCGGACTGGTGGTATCCACCCCAATTCTGGCGCGCTACCGGATTGGCGATCTGATCCGGGCATACCAGCCGCCATATTTCCGTTGTATCGGACGAGAAGAGTGGTGGACGCCGCTGAAATACGCCTGGGATGAATTCTCCAGCCTGAATTTCGGCCAGTTATAACGCCTGCCAGCCTGGCAGAGCATGGCGACCGGGTTAGCGGCTGATCCCCCGCAATACAATCGACAGCCCCAGCCCAATCAACACAAGCGGCCAGATCAAATTCCAGCCGATTATGTTGCCCAGACCGATGGCGATAAAAATGATCCCCAGAAAGAGCGTGCCGCCAACGTCCTGCCGGTAAACGGGCATGGCCAGGCGGATCAACACCTCGATCAGCAGGATAACCCCGGCTCCAATGAAGATCAGCCCCCAGGTTTCCACCTGAAAGAAAAACCGGCCGCCTGATATGTCCCGCAGGCCGCTCAGCAAACCCAGATTGTTGGCCAGCAATACCAGGCCAGCCCAGATCAAGATCGCTGGCCAGACCAGCGCGCTGAGCGGGTCCCGCCGGTACTTCTCCTCCCAGCTTTTCTCCTGCGGCGCTTTTTCTTCCCGCTTCTCCATCTCTTTCTCATCAAATTTCTCGTCCGACATATCGCCCTCCCCAGCCTGATGCCATCCTAATTGGCCAGCGCATATACAGGATACCACTTCCTAGCCTTAATGGCTTTGTGTTATCCCGAACATAGATTAAGTATATCAGCCAGGCGTCCTCCAAACAAGCAATCTCTTAAAGTTGTACCGGATTGTATTCGATCAGTTCGGGATGCTGGCCTCTACCCCATTTGCAAAGCCCTATTACAGGGACAGGACGGCCGGGTGTAGATCCAGTTTATCGATCAGGGCATCCAGCTCCATTTCTGTCAGCGGGCGACCTAAACCGGCGTAGGCTGTCAGCATCGCTTCCATCATATTGACCCCGAAAGAGCGGCCGTCGTAACGCGGAGTGCTGGTGATTACCTGGTGGACGCCACGCGTCCGCAGCATTTCAATATTTTCGGGTGTGGTGGTATTTGTCAGGACCGTCTTACCGCTCAGATCAGGCGGCGAATACTTGCGGATGTAGTGTAAATCACCTGCCAGTAAATCGGCGGCCTGCCAGTATTGGATGTATTTGGGCCGGAGAGGCTCGTCTTTAGCCCCAGGCGGGTATAGCATCGCCAAAGGGAAAAACCCTGCCACTGGCAACAGAATACGGGCGACCCGCTTGAATTGAACCAGACCGCGGATAGCGAGCGGTATACCCAGGTAAAACATCAAATCACCGATCAGCACCTCGTCGGCCACTTCGCTGACCGCCTGAACCAGCCCGATACGATCCACACAGGATGGCATAAACGCCCGCCGAAAATGGGGCTTGCCGCCCAGAGCCGGGGCTGCCAGGTCAAAAACCCGCCGTTCCAACACCAATTTAAGCATCCGGCCATCCACCAGCGGCGTTTGGTGCACGTCCTGCACCAGCTTTAAGGCCGCCCGGATGGGATAATCCCTGCCATCCAGCCGGACATAGAGATCGATGCCGCCCACACTGAGGGCCTCAACCTGGCCATCCAGTTCAGCGAACAGCTGGCGCGCCCGGCGCTCATTCCCGCCCGTGCCGATCCGTTCGACCTGGATGAGCTGGTCAATTAATTGGACCTGTACGCACTTATCCCGGGTTGGACTGCCCAGGCTGATACTGACAGCCCTTTTCACAGCCTTTTTCACACCCCTTTTCAATCAGACCCTCCTCGAATCGTATCCATAGATCTCAGCCCTGAACCGCTCGCCACGTCCGGCCGGTCCCAGGGCATCCAGACCGGCTGCCAATGCCTCGGTGATTGCAAATGCGGGTAAAGTGGCGAATAAACGCAGAATGACCAGGGGATAACCGCCTTTATCAGACAACAGATCGACAAAAGCCTGGGTGGCGAAAGGATTGCTGACCCCCAGCGTAAAACACAAAGGCGGTATCAGGTAAAAAATGGTCGAGAGAGGAATGGCGAAACTGTGGCTGAAGCCAATTTCCCAGAAAAGGCGACTGGCATACCTTTGCGGCGATCCCGCAATCAGCGCTTCGGCTGCCAGCCGGCCGCTTTGTAATGCGAACCGGATGCCCTCACCCGTCAGTGGATCCACCAGGCCGGCCGCGTCGCCGGCCAGAAGAACCCGTCGCTTCGCTACCGGCCGTGGTCGGGTATAAAGCGGGATTGTATGCCCGTGGCGGACCCCCGGGCTCAGGTCAATCCCCCTGCGTTCCATTTCCCGCCCCAAAACGGCCTGCAGTTCGCCCCTTTTCGGGCGCAGCGCGGCTACCCCAACCGACAGATGATCTGCCTTCGGGAAAATCCAGGCATACCCCCAGCGGATCGCCCCAAAAATGAACAAAGGCCGCTGCCCATACGCTCGCAGGATCAATTCGCTGGCCGGCACCTCCACCTCGATTGCTGGAATCCGGCCTTGTTTCCGCCACAAACCGGTCTGGCGGGCGACGGTTGAATTGACGCCATCCGCCCCAATGACATAGCTGGCTCTCAACCGTTCACCTGTTTCGGTGATCACTTCCACGCCCCGGCCGTCTTCAGCAACAGAACGCACTGCATCGCCGCTCCGAACTTCCGCCCCGGATTTTTCCAATAGATGCGCGTCGAAACGGTCACGCATGACCATCACGATCGCATCCTGCGACAATGGCAACTGGACCCGGTACTTACCCAGGGCATACTCAACCTGGTTCGGGCGCGCTTCGATGACCGAATCGAATGAGAATGGAAACTGCCGCAAAGCGGCTTTTGGCACGCCTCCACCACAGGCTTTATAACGCGGCAGCCTTTGGCGCTCAATCACCAGCACCTTTGCGCCTGCTTGCTTAAGGTGAAAAGCAGCCGATCCTCCCGCCGGCCCCCCGCCGACGACGATGGCATCATAACTGGAACTCATTGCACCCGCTCACGATCGTCTAAATCGTTCGATATTATTCGAGCTTTGCAGGATCGTTGCAAAAACCCGAACAACACACATCCCTTTTCATTCCGGGGCATCGGCATTTGGATCAGGCGTGAAAAACTTCAGACTATCCAATAAGGATTGAAATACTGGCAGAAAGTTTTGCCATTCTTCTTGCGGTCCTGATCCAAGGATGAGCATGATCCGGTCGCCCAGATCGATGGTTGTAACCTGACCGGCCAGGTCACCAGCCCGGGTAACCCCGGTGAACTCCATTTTATACGCATTCTTTGAACTCAGAGATATATCACTGATGTCGTCAAACATCATTCGCCCGTCCGGGCCGAAATCAAAATTGGCGGCGATCATACTCAAAGCCTCGCGCGCCCCGTCCCCTGGCCCAGGGATAGCAGTTCATCTTTGGAAAAGATCGTCATGGAGATATCCAGAGCCAGAATGGTCGGGTCGTCATCCGGATATTCGAGCGGCGAAAGGCGCAGCCCGCGATTCTTGTTCACCCAATCATGATACCAATCCTGAGGATACCGCAGCGAAAAGCCCATCTGCTTGTTTTGCAATACCTCGGAAGATAGGCCCTGCGGCACTTTCTCACTGCAGGACGTCAGGCCGCTCAGCAGCAGTAACACGATGATTAATCCCGTAATCCAACGGTTCTTCATACATCCCTCTTTTTAGGAACTTTATTGGTTCTCTCGCTAAATTCATAGAAAAGAGCGAATGTAATGTTCATTTTTGTGCGGCTTCGCCGCACAAAAATGAACATTACATTCACTTTTCATAGAAAAAGGACTTAGCGGAAATACCACTAAAAATACTTAGCGAGAAAACCATTTAGGAATTTCTGGGGGTTCCCAAAGAACCTCCTCTAGAATTCATTGCCACCGTTCTGGCTTGAACGGAGCCCTCTGCCAGAACAGGGATCGAGTGACGGTTATTGTACCTCGACCAGTTCCACCCGGCCCTGAGCATCCAAAAAACACAACTGGACCGATGCCAGGGGGCCTAATAGCGATCCGACCGCCTGCCGATAGCGCCAGATTTGTTTGCGATGCTTGAGGATTGCGTTTTCCAATTCCTGATTGCTGGTCAGCGTTTCGGTCTTAAAGTCGATCAGGTGCCAGCCTGATTGATCCCGATAGAGCAGATCGATGAAGCCCGTTTCCGTCCCATGCCCGGGCATCGGACGAGCGTAAGGCACTTCATGGTAACGAGCCTCAGCCGCTGTGACCACCTTCCAGAGCGGGTGCAATTGCAAACGTCTCAGCAACTGGTGGACTCTTTTCCGGTAGACGGTTTTCTGGTGGGCGTCGCTCAAGCCGTTCGCTGCCGCCAGGCTTTCCAGGAGCGATTCGAGCCCCGGGTCGTCTGGGAACAACCAACGCTGCAAAGCGCGGTGCACCATACGCCCAACCACTTCCGCGGCCGGGTCCGAGCGCCCCTGGGTGGATCGCCAGGCCGGGTGATCTGGCAGATCCGGCTCATCGGTTTCATCATCCGATACGGATACAAACGGGATCGCTGGATAGAGAGGCGCCAGCGGAGAATCCTTCTGTTCTGCCGGCTGGTAGCCTGAGGTCAAATAAGGGACGGCTTCCACCTGCCGAATCACCTGTATGCCGAACGGGCGGTTCTCCGGAGTAGATGCGATTTGTTCATCCCCATCTGGTTGCAGGGCATCAAGATCGATACCGACGGCCTCCAACAGCTGGCCTAACCAGCCGCTGGCTCGCAGCCGTTGCCGGCCGGCAGTCAAATGGCCATTAATCAGCAGTTTTTCCCTGGCGCGGGTTGCGGCCACATAGAGTAAACGCTGTTCTTCCGCATCAGCCTGCTGAGCGTCCATCCACCGGGCCAGACGGTATACCAAAGAATCGCCTTCCTGGTTGTCCAGGCGCGCGGCCAGGCCGGTCTCCGCCATCAGGTAAACCGGATCGGCCGAATTGCGACCGGACCGGCCTGCATCGGCGATAACAACCAGGTTGAACTCCAGGCCTTTGGCTTTATGCACGGTCATCAGACGAACCGCGCCGCCTTGAGCGTTTTCAGCCTCAACCGGCGCTTCACCTTCACGGGCGCCGGCATCTTTTAGAGTGGCCAGGTATTCCAGAAAAGCGCGTACGCTCACCAGGCGGCTGACGGTAGCATCCTCCAGGAGCTTATCGAGGTTGCGCCACAGCCGGCCGTTGTCTTGCCTGGGGCTTTCCGCAGCTGCCAGGACTGCCCGGTAATCGGTCGCGTCGATCAATTGCTTGAGCACTTCAGCGACTGGCAGGCGATCCACCTGCGGCCTCAACGCAGACAGTGTGGCCCAGGCGTGTCCGGCCAGATTATGTTCCTCAGGTCCAAGCGCAGCCCGATCGCGTTCCAGTTCCAATGCAGACCATAATTCCCGCGGCTGATCTCCGGACCAGCGCAAACGATAGAGGGCGGCATCGCTCAACCCAAAAGCAGGCGAGCGCAGCACGCCTGCCAGGGCGAGGTCATCCCAGGGATCAGCCAGGGCCTGGAGCATATTCAGCAAATCGCGTATTTCCGGGCGATCATAAAATCCGCGCCCGGCCACCGTTACAAAAGGTATCCCACTGGCTTCAAAAGCCTGCTCGTAGACCTGAAAAGCGGTCGAAGCCCGGAAGAGCAAACAGACTTCCTGCCAGTTGTCGATCTGGCCAGCCTGCTTTAGCGCTACCAAATGGTTTGCCAGCGCCTGAGCGGCCGACTGCCTGCCCGCAGCAGCATCCTCCCCCAGCCCGATGATAAACTCCAGATAGGGTTCTTCGTACTGCGGACTGGCTGCCTGGCGGTTCGCGGTCAGAGAGCTAAACGGGATCTTGTAAGGTTTGCCGGCTTCGCTTTGGGTACCCATAATCTTTGCCAGCAGCTCTTCCGTGATCGCCAATAAGCGGGCATGGGCCCGGAAAGTCAGGTCGAGGTTGATGACCTGGCCACCTGCCCGGGCGATCTCAGCCTGCAAATTACGAAAAACACGCACATCGGCCCCACGAAAACGATAAATGCTTTGCCGGGCATCGCCGACCACAAATAATCTGCCCTGCTCTCCGGGCTTATTGGACAAGGCCGTCACAATGGCCCGCTGCCGCCGGTTGGTATCCTGGAATTCATCCACCAGCAAAGCTTCCACCTCGTTTTGCCAGGCTGATCGCACTGTTTCTATCTCGAGCAGCGCCGCTGCTCCTGCTTCCAGATCATCGAAATCCAGGACGCGCCGCTGCGCTAAACCCGCCTGGTAGCGGTCCACGCTATAGCGGAAGAGTTCCCGGACGGCCGGCATGGCCCGGGCATAAATCTGCTCCAGGTCCGGACTGGGTCCGGGCGTACTCGCCTTACTGCCGCCCAGCCAGGGATCCAGCCATTCGTCGTAAGCAGCTCGAAGTTCGGCCAGCATGGCTTTGGCGCGGCTGTCTTTCCTACCGGAGCGCAGGCTCATTTGCTCCCGTCGGGCCTGATACAGGGCCTGGGCGCAGGCCAGCCAATCCCCTTGAGCCAATGATGCTTCTCCAGCGGACCAGATTGCCAGCAAGGCTTTGATCTGGTCAGCCAGGCTTGGGCCGGCGTCGCCGGAAAGCTCGCCATCGGCCTGCAGCAGAGCCAGGCCTTCCAATGGACCGGCGATATCCGGATGGCGCAGCGCCTGGCGCAGGGCTTCCCCAATCAACCTGGATGGGTCAGGTTCGACAGCCAATAGTTCAGCGGCATCCAAACGTCTGCCAAGCAGGTATGCCAACAGTTCCTCCAGCCCCCGAATGGTCAGACAGTCGAACAGGATCGCCATCGAATCCTGGCCAACCACCCAGGCCAGCGTATCCTGTACGACCTGAACCTGCAGGGTTGCAGCCTGGCCTTCATCCAGGACTTCAAACCGGGGATCAATCCCCAGCTCCGCCGGATAGGCCCGCAATAGCTCCGCGCACAGGCTATGGATCGTGCCAATCCGGGCGGAATCCATCTGAACACTCAGGCTCTCCCACAGGCTGCGCTCAGCCGGAGCCTCGGTCTCAACCGCCAACCGGGCGAGTTGGCTGCGAACCCGGTTGCGCATCTCGCGGGCCGCCTTCTCGGTGAAGGTGATGGCTACCACCTGGCGCGGCGACATACCTTCGGCCAGCAAGGACAGGTAGCGCGCCACCAGGGTCAGGGTCTTTCCGCTGCCCGCCCCGGCCGTGACGGCCAGGTCCTGCTGGCGGAGTTCGACCGCTTGCGATTGTGTTTTCGTCAAACCAAACGATTTGGCAATCTCAACGCCAGAAATCATGGCCCTATTTCACCCAATTCGATCCATTTTCAAAACAGTCATCGTTTGAAAAGTCCATTACTGGCCCCGCTCGATCGCCCTGCGGGCGATCCGGTCGATCAGCGCAGGCGCAACCAGCTTGATCCACTGGCCGATTTTACCTCTCAGGCTCAGGATCGCTTCCCGCTTGCGATCGCCGGCAGCTTTCAAGATCAACCGGGCGCACTCATCGGCCGTCATCACCTTACCTCGCCGGACCGGGCTCTCACCCAGCGGTTGTCCATCGGCGCCAAAAGCCCGCTGGTGGGTTTCGGAGGCGACAAAATCCGGATAGATCATGGTTACGGCGACCTGGTCTTGCGTTAGTTCGATCCGCAAGGATTCAAAAAAACCGACCAGGGCATGCTTGCTGGCGGCATAACCGCTGCGCAGCGGGACCCCCGTTTTACCAGCCAGGCTGGATACAACCACGATCTGCCCACGGCTGCGTTTTAGATAGGGCAATGCCGCCGCAGTGCAGTAAATGCTGCCAAAATAATTGACCTGCATCACTTTTTCAAGCGGTTCGAGGTCCTTCAAAGCGTCAAACCGCGCCCACATGGTTTGGCCGGCATTATTTACCAGCACGTCGATTCGCCCATATTGATTGACGGTTTGAGCGATCAACCGCCGGCACTGGGTTTCATCCGCCACGTCGGTCTGGATCACCAGGGTACGGCAGCCCGCCGCCTGCCCGCGCTGCTGGCATTCAGCCGCCACGGTTTGCAAACGTTCCAGGTCGCGCCCCGCCAGGGATAACCAGGCCCCCTGTTCAGCCAGCTGGTAGGCCAGCTGGCGCCCGATCCCGCTGGATGCGCCTGTGAGAATTACGACCTTCTCCTTGAACGGCAAAGTTGGCATGCCTGTATCTCTCCTGATTAAAAAGTCGATGGTGAATAGCGCCAGCACCAGGCCACGGCAGCGCAGTAACTGGGGCAGCCGCCCCGGGGCGGTTGTGGTGGAAATTCCGCGCTCCTGATCCCGGCCACAAACCGGCTGACGTGTCCTTCGACCATCCCAAAAGCGCCTTCGATGCCGTTATAGGCATCCTCATAATCGAAAGAGGCCAGTTTCAACGAACCTGGGGCGGCCTTTAAAATCATCCAGTACAGGCCTTCAGCAGCCTTGCCCAGCTTCAGAGCCCGTTCAGCAGCCATGGCGTAGAGCGGCAGCTGCAGCCGCAGGCCATTAACCAAATCCTGCGAGGCAAGATGGCTGCTCCCGGTCTTGTAATCCACCACTCGCAGCTCACCATCCGGGTTACGATCGACCCGGTCGATCATCCCGCGCAGCTTCACCGGTCCAAGCTCCGTTTGAATTTCGAGCGCCGGGCGGTCCCCCAGGCCAAAGCGAGCCTCATAGAATGCAGGCCGCCAACTGGGATCGAAAGCCGCATTGGCCCGAATTGTGTTTTCCAACGCCTCCAGCCAGGCTGCTTGCTGGATTTCCCACAGAACAGACGGACGAAATCCATACGCCCGGGGGGCGTCTCGAAAAGCTGCCCCCGCGATGGCGTGCATGGCCGCCACCACCGCCTCAGGATCGCCTGGATCTGTCGACCGGCGATAGGCCCGCTCCAGGATAGCGTGCAACAGCGAGCCCAACTGGCTGGCGTCGTAACCCAATTGGGGCGGCTGTTTGGCTTGCAAACCAAGCGCCACCTCCACATAAAACCGGAATGGGCAACTGCCGTAGGTCTCCAGGCGGGAGGCGCTCCAAACATGTTGGCTGCCATACCGCTCACCCACCAGGTCCTGGAGCTCTTCTGGCCTACCTTCATAGGGCCCCATGGGGGTCCGGTCCAGGCGGGCCTGGAGCACTGTACGGGCATGGCGCAGCTGCTCCCAACGATCCCGCAAGTTTTGATAGCGGGCTGACAGACCATGTCCGTAGCGGGCCGCATCTTTGGCAGCCCAAAATAAAAGCTCTTGTATCGAGCCGGCCTCTTCCAACGGCCGGGAATCATCCGGGCGCACCCGCTGGCAGGCTTTCGCGGGCAGAAGCTTTTGGACTTCAGTCCAATATGGCGATGGCTCCCAGGGCTCGCCATCCGCAGCCAGATATGGACGGGTCAATAACAGGAAACGATCGCTGCGCGTCAGAGCCTGATAAAAAACGCCGGCCTGCTGGCGGTCCAGGCGCGGCTCAAGGCCAAACATCTGCCGGTCTGCTTCACTAAAAAATGGGTCGGTCCGCTCTACCTGGGGAACGACGCCTTCGGCCAGACCTAAGATAGCAACAGCCTGATAGCGAACCCCGCGGGCTTCCAGCATTCGCAGCACCACAATGGCCGGTTGGCCCGGCTGGTTTCTCTCCGAGGCATCGAATCGAGCGCCTTGAAAAGCGCCCTGGAGTTCGGCCACAAAATCGTTATAGGTTAACCGGCGTTCACCGGCAATCGCGGAGCCCATTCCGAGGGCTAGCAAGGCTTCCGCCAGGCTGGAGCGGGCTGCCTGATCGCGTTCAAGCTCCGGATGGTGCAAGAATTCAAATTCATCCAGCAGATCCTGCAGCCATTCCACCCAGGCAGACAGGCTGAGTTTGTCCAGCGACGGAGCCAACCGGTTGGCAAAACCTTCGAGCCCGGCCCGTAAGCTGGCAGCCTGAGAACCGCCAGGCAAACCCCGATGACTGCTCTCCGCGTCTTCGAGATCGATTGCATCGTCCGGCTGAGCCCCGGCCAGATCATCGAGAGTCTCATACCACTGGTCCAGGCCCTCGACCACTTGCCCATAGAAACTGGCCATTTCAAGCACATCAACCTGCGAAGCATACAAGCCCAGGCGGTGCAAATCGAGGTAGGGGGAACGGAGCGTATCCAACAGCAATCGCCGGGGATAACCTCGTAATGGCAGCGCCAGCAGATCCAGGAGCAGTGCGACCGGCGGCGCCGTGATCAGGGATTCATCCACCGTGAATTGAAGGGTTAAGCCGAACTCGCCAGCCGCCAGCCTCAAATAGGGGCGATAGGTCTCCACTTTGGGCACAACCAGAGCGCATTCGCCTGCCGTCAGTCCATCACGGATCAGGCGGGCTTTCAGCCAGCGCAGCGCTTCCCGGACCTCTTCCGCCGGACTGCGCGCCTCGATCATCGTGATCTGGCCAGCATCATCCAACGGTACGGCGTTCGTTTCGAAGACTTGCTTTTCCAAACCAGCCAGCGATTCCGGCAGGAAAGTTTCGCTGCCAATCGGCCAGATCACCGGTTTCAGCACGGACTGCAATTTTCTCAGTTCCTGATCGAAACGGCGATGGGCAAGCCTGATCCATGGCAGGACTGCCGGGCAAGGTGATGGTAATCCCAGCAACCCGCTCAGCCAGCAGTTCAAGCGCTCGCAACTGAGAAGCGACGAAAGAATCGAAACCATCCACGACCAGTAATTTCAAATCGGTACAGAGCGCAGGTTCCGTCTCCAGGGCCTCCACAGCCAACCAGCTCAACCCCTCCGGATCGGCCCAATTTAATGCCTGTAGCCTCGCCTGGTAGCGAAAATATATTTCCGCCAGCTCCTGGAAAGATGGCCCGCGCCCCAGAGTGGAATCTAAAAGTTTGTCCGGTTCCACCAGGGCGCGCTTAAATTCAGCAAACAAGTCCCGGAGCGCCAGGCTAAAGCCAGGCATGGTCCGCAAGCGCTGATAATAACCCAACCGGCCCTGCCCGGCGACGTCATCGATGGCGGCCTGGATCAGGCGATAGGCAACCGCATCAACCGCAACCGGAACAGGCTGCCCGGCCTGTTCAAGGATCTCTTGATAGAGGTTTCCAAAAGTGCCGACCCGCACGCCCAGGGCTCCACCCACGCCGGCCAACCGCCGTTGGAAGTGCCCCACCTGCAGCCGGTCGGGAAGCACAACCCACACGGGGGATAATGGCTCCCGTTTGACGACAGCCAACACCTGGTTGATCACTGCCTGAGTTTTGCCGCTGGCAGGCGGGGAAATCATGATCTGAACGGGCATCCGGCGTCACGCGCTCCTCGGTAAGATTGGATCAAAACCGTGATAAGTATACCCCTCACTGGCCCTGCGGCGCCGGATGGGGAGAGTGATACTCGAAAAACAGGCGCGACGGCCGGTAAATACCGGTCGTCACGCCTGTTTTTCGAGCATCTCCTGCCTGAGTATCAGTCGCCTATCGAATTAGGCAGGAGAAATGGGGTTATCGTTGCCAGAAGGTCAGGCAACGATAACCCCATAAACTAATTTCAGGATAGGCTCTTAAAAAGTGATTTTGAGAAGAACCCAGGCTGAATCAAAACCATCCATCAATTCGCGGCGGCCATTTCAGCGCTGTGTTCCAGCACGTACAGAGCCAGGTCGACAACTCGGCGCGAGTAGCCCCATTCGTTGTCATACCAGGCTAGCACTTTAAGGGTGTGCTCGCCGATCGCCATCGTGGAAGCGGCATCGACCAGGGATGAGAACTCGCTTCCGATGATATCGGCCGAGACCAGTTCTTCATCGCTGATCCCGAGAATGCCCCGCATGCGTTTGCTCTGGCTGGCATCCCGAAAAGCCTGATTGGCTTTTTCCACACTGACGGGTTTTTCAGTTTGGACCACAAAATCGATGATCGATCCGGCCGGGACAGGCACCCGCATTGCCAGGCCATCAAGCTTACCTTTCAAACGCGGCAGCACCAGGGTGGTAGCAATGGCGGCTCCGGTCGTTGTTGGGACGATCGAGACAGCCCCGGCCCGCCCGCGGCGCCACTTCTTGCTGGGCGCATCGACAATTGCTTGAGAGCTGGTATAAGCGTGCACAGTCGTCAGCAGGCCGGTCTGTATGCCAAAATTATCGTCAAGGACTTTGGCCACCGGCGCCAGGCAGTTTGTCGTGCAACTGGCATTTGAAATCACTTTGTGCTCTTTCGGATTGTATTGATCTTCGTTAACCCCCATGCAAACCGTCAGATCGGCGCCTTTTGCCGGGGCCGTCACGATGACCTGTTTAGCGCCGGCCTGCAGATGCTTGGCTGCATCCTCCCTTTTCGTGAAGATGCCCGAGGCTTCCAGAACCAGCTCGACACCCAATTTCGACCAGGGCAAAGCCGCGGGATCACGCTCACTTAAGAACTTGATCTCCTGATCGCCCCAGATGAGCGCCCCATCGGAGGTGGTCACTTCCACTTCCGGCGGCCTTTGGACCGAATCGTGGCGCAGCAAATAGGCCAGATTATCCAGAGGCGCGATATCGTTGATCGCAACAACTTCCAGATCGGACTCCCGCATTAGATGCCGGAATACCAGCCGGCCTATCCTTCCAAAACCATTGATAGCAACTTTCTTACGCATGATTGATTATCTCCTTTTCTAATTGTTTCTGTATCTACTCAGACCTGAGTTGAAATATGGGCGAAATGGGTGTACCTGGGGGTGTACGCCCCCAGGTACACCCATTTCGCCGTAAATTCCAGGCATTGGCCGAATAGTTGTTCGTTTCGTAGATGTGACCCGGGCCTAGCTGCATCCAATCGCAACCAGCCAGGGATCACTATTGAATAAACGCACGGATTCGCTTCCGGCTTAATTACTCTGGCCGTTGCCCGTGCTAACTAACAACTCCCAGGTAACTTGCACATTAACGCTTACGTTCTGAGTACCCGCCTGAACCGGAACTGCGGCCATCTCACGCGGCGCACCCGCCGCACTCAGGGCCACAGGTTGAGGTGTGGAACTGTTTTCGCTGATCGTGATGACGGGCCCAAGCTGAGCGTCGGCCAGTCCGGCCAGCGCGCTGGCCTTCTCACGTGCTGATTGCATCGCGGCCTGGCGAGCCTGGGTTACCAACGGACCGGTATTGCTGATTTCGAACTGGATTTGGCTGATTGTATTCCCGCCGGCTTGAATCGCCGTATCGAGCAATGTGCCCAGATTATCCAGATTGCGAACCCGTACTTCCACTGTATTCGTAGCAGTAAATCCGCTCAACTCCTGTTGGTTCGACGAATTATTGGTATAGCGCGGCTGAAGTCGGATCGTCTGTGTCTGAATGTCGTCCGAGGCTACCCCGGCCTTTTTCACCGCTCCAATCAGAGCCTGCATCTGGTCGCTGTTTTGACTCAGTGCAGTAGCTGCATCTTTCGCATCCGTTTGTACGCCCAGGTCGACAACGGCCATATCAGGCTTGGCAGCGACCTCGCCTGTAGCGGAGACGCTAACCGAACGGACCGTCCCGTTATCAGCCGGGGACGTTCCCTGGGAGAGGGGAGCGCTTTCCGGCGCGGCGAACGCGGCCTTGTTCGTCAACATCAGGCCCGCGCCCAGAAGCAGCGCCAGGGCCAGTAAAACTGAAATTGTCTTCATTTTTCTCATTTTTTTATCCCGCCTTTATAATATTTATTTGCATCTACTCAGTCCAATAAGAAAATGTGGGTGAAACAGGTGCGCGTGGTGGGCGCACGCCCACCACGCGCACCTGTTTCACCATCTATCGCTGACATGGCTGAGTAATTACATTGTCTATCGATACGGGCATCAGCCCAAACTCACTATTATCGACGGGTGACGAGCACCTGTCGATAACAGCTTCATTTCAGGACAACGAGCCAGCCGGAAGCCTTATGGCGCGGCCGATTCGTATGGATAGCGGAAAACCGCGGCCAGATCGCCTTCACCAGGTACCTGCTCAGCAGGCACAGCATACACGATCCCGGAATGAGTTAACGTCTGGGCGGCTGCGAAATCCAGCAGATCCATCACGCCCGATTGGGAGGCATTTTGCTCTTCAACCTGGTTATTTTCGCGGTCGAAGCTACCCCACCGTTTCACGCCCAGGCCGACAAACAAGGTTTCAACGCCTCCGAATGCTGCCGCCTTGACGACTGTACTCAGTTGATTGGATGCTTCTTTGCTGCCATTACCCGCCAGCGCTAAATATCGATTGGCTTCCTCTTCCTGCGCCTGCTTGAATAAGGGTTCGAGAATCTCCCAGGCTCTCTGGTGGAGTTCACTGGTTTTCATCTCATCGGGATTGGCTTCAATACCGGCTTCGACCAGACGATTGTATGTGTTGGCTTCCCGGTAGATTGGCATCAAATAGGCTAATCCTGCCAGCACCATTGGGCTACTTTCATCGCCGAGCAAATCGGTGATCCCGTCGTTTACCTGCTGGAAGAATTTGAGGATATCTTTTTTTTCATCTTTACTCCCCACTCCCTGTCCATGAAAGATCGCCGGGCGTTCGCCTCCGCGCCCCTGAGGGCTACGCGTGCCGGTATGCAACTGCTGCTGGCGCTCGGGTTCGTCATACCACAAGGCCTCCGCAATGTTGGTGGGAACGCCTTCCAAATTAACTTCATCCACGGTGTAGCGGGTGCCCTGAAGCAAGCGCATCTCATTTAAACTGACCGCCAGTACGAAGAAACGTCCATCACCGCTCATCATTGGAAGCAGCGGTTTCAAATGAAAACGGTCGGTAACAACCAGTTGTTCTTTGAATTCGAGCGGCAGCCTGTAATTCCGGAAAAATCCATCCGCCAGAAAGACTACTAATCCATCACTCTGGTGCTGCCAGAAAAATGAATCATTGAACAAGTCTCGGCCCGATTGCAACAATGCTTCAGCGTCCGGGGCGCGCATGCCATAGGTCGTCAGTTCTTCCTCCGCTCTGACCAGTAAGTTTTTCAGCCGGATTGGGTCCTGCATTTTGGCGCGGCCTACCCGGTGCGTCGGTAAAAAGATCGACACGCACGGATCGCTTCTAAAATCCAATAATTGTTTGAGATCTTCCTTTTGGAACAGATCCATTCTTTAACCTCTCCTTTCCAAGTATTCGCAAGAAAGAACCATTACAAGCAGGTTCTGTTCTCTCCCGAGATATCTGTGGTTCAGATTGTATGTGTATGGGAATTTCTCCCCACCACGGGCTCCCGGAAGAGACAAGTTCCGCGAACTGTTCACCAATAATCAGCCAGCATTGCCCGAGGTCAATCAATCCGCTGCAACTGGCTCGGGCTCAGCCTGATTCACGATCCTGATCACCTCTTCGCCAGCGACCTCTTCGTGTTGTAAAAGTGTTTCAACCAACCGGTCGAGTTTCTTGCGATTCTCTTTCAGAATTTGGGTTGCACGCCGAAAAGCCTGTGTCAAAATCCCCATCACTTCCTGGTCGACCTCACGGGCAGTCGCATCACTATATCGGCGACGGTGGGCAATTTCCTCACCCAGGAATACCTGATCGCGCTCGCTTCCGAGGGACATCTGGGCAAATCGTTCGCTCATCCCCCAATCCAAAACCATCTTGCGGGCTAACCGGGTTGCCTGCTTTAAATCGTTTTCGGCGCCGCTGGTGGTGGTTTCTAACGCCAGATTCTCGGCAGCGCGACCACCCATCATGACGGCCAGGCGGTCCATGATATAAGGCTTCTCGATGATGTACTGGTCTCGCTCGGGCAGCTGCTGGGTGACTCCCATGGCGCGTCCTCTGGGCACAATCGTGACCTTGTGAATCGGGTCGGCATGGGGCAGGATGGCGGCGACCATGGCATGGCCGGCTTCGTGATAGGCCAGCAACTTGCATTCTTCTTCAGTCAGCGCCAGATTGACCCGTTCCAAACCCAGCATGATCTTGTCCCTGGCTTCCTCGATATCTTCCCGCTCGATCGCGTCTTTCCTCCGGCGGGCGGCCAGTAAAGCGGCTTCATTTAATCAGATTCTCAAGATCTGCACCGCTGAAGCCGGGTGTGCCGCGGGCGAGTTCTTCAAAGTCAATGCTGTCGCCGATCTTTTTATTGCGGGAATGGATTTTCAGAACTTCGACTCGATCTTTCATAGTGGGCAAATCAGCTGTGACCCGCCGGTCAAAACGACCGGGGCGCAGTAAAGCCGGATCCAGGATATCGGGACGGTTCGTCGCCGCCATGACGATCACTCCCTGGTTGACTTCGAAGCCATCCATTTCAGAAAGCAGCTGATTCAGCGTCTGCTCTCTCTCGTCATGCCCACCGCCCAGGCCAGCGCCTCGCCTGCGCCCGATTGAATCCAACTCATCGATGAAGATAATACTGGGAGCAGACTTCTTGGCATCCTGGAACAGATCCCGCACCCGCGAAGCGCCAACCCCGACAAACATTTCCATGAAATCAGAGCCTGTGATGCTGAAGAAAGGCACGCTGGCCTCTCCCGCGACTGCCCGGGCTAATAAAGTCTTTCCGGTGCCTGGCGGTCCAACCAGCAACACGCCCGTTGGCATTTTCCCGCCCAGTCGTTGAAAGCGCTCCGGCTCCCGCAAGAAATCCACGATCTCACGCAGTTCAGTTTTAGCCGAATGCAAGCCGGCAACATCAGCAAAGGTTGTCCGTTCCTGCCTGCGATCATAAAGTTTGGCCTGGCTTTTACCGATCGAAAAGATTTGCTGGCCCTGGCCGCGCATCCTGCGTAAATAGTAATAACCGATCCCAATCAGCAGCAAAAAAGGCACAACGCTGGTCAACAATCCCAACCATGGGAAGTTGCTAGGAGGCCGGGCCTGTACTTCGACACCCTGCGTCTCCATTAATTTCAGAATTCCATCATCGCCAAAAGCAGGTCTTTGGGTGACAAAATTCTTCAGCTGGGTCGTTTGTCCATCAGTGGTGATGTTGATTGGATCTGTGAAAGCGCCCTGGATTTGATCCCCGGTAATCGTGACGCTGGTCACATTGCCAGCCTGGACTTGCTGCTTGAATTGGGTATAACTGACCTCGCCGGCGTTGCCCTGCGGGCCAAACTGGTTATAAGCCCAGAACGATAGTGCAATCGTCAGGATTAACCACAACAACGAACTGCCGGCTAATCCGCCGCAGCCCGGTGATCCCAACCGCTTACTGAGTGGTTCCTTCTGATTTTCATCCTTATATGGTGAATTTCCGTTTAACGGTGATTTTCCGTTCAATGTCTGCTTCCCTCGTTTCGCGTCTGTTGGTTTCGCTCCTTCCCAAATAAACTGGGGAACCGATCGAGGCCCTGCTTTATTGGGTCAGTTCCGGCTCCCAAATCTTGTCCCGTCTTTTATAGCGATATATAATCCGGCCTCGCTCCAGGTCGTAGGGCGTCATTTCAACTTTCACCCGATCACCCAATAGTACCCGGATATAATAGCGTCGCATTTTTCCGCTAAGATATGCCAGGACATGATGTCCATTTTCGAGTTCGACATCAAACTTACCGCCTGGAAAAGCTTCGGTTACTTCACCTACAACGACCAGTTTTTCATTTCTATCGATAGTTTCTTTCTTAGCCATAAACCTCCATTTTCTTCATCCAATGAATTGTTGTCAACTGAATTGTTATCCTTCAGCAAATTCTGTGAGAATGCTCAGAAATTACCGAAGTCCCTGAATTGTTGCCCCGGCTCTGGTGGGCACATGGGCAAACCGTTCAATGTTCAACTTTTTCTCCGCAGACGCGGCCAACGGAAAAGCAGCACCACGCCCAGGGCCATGCCGATCCATCCTAACCAGTAATCCAGCGGACCACTAAACTTGCCCGGTTCTTCCACTTCCATTTGGCGCTCTTCCAGTTCATCCACGAAGGCCTGAGCGGCGTCGGGATTGTCAACCTGCCCCATGTCCATTTGCACGGGCGCCAGACGCAGGCCCAGCAATCAATTCCACATATTGATTCGCAAACGGCTCTGATCCAGGTCAGCATGAACATCGCCGACATGCACCGGGCCAGTCAGGCGCTCAACTAGCTTAAACATACCTGGGCTCAACTGGCTTTCAAGCTGCGTTTTGAGCTCTTCCTGATTATCTTCAGCCTCAATGATCCGTTCCACCTTTTCGAGCATGCCGGTGGGTTCTACCTCCAGATGGTCGTCAGTCAATGTAAACGTGACCATCCGGTTCGGATTTTCGATATTGCGGGCTGTGTAGGTGTAAGTTGTTTCTAACATCTATGCCAAAACTCCTTTATCTTCCCCCTCGATCCAGCTAATCTTCATCCCAATAGGTCGGCCTCCCGTAATAATCGTACAGCACTTCCTCATAATCACGGTTGACCGGCGTGTCCGGATTGTATTCAGGACTGTCTTCAATCGTTTTCATCTTCAAATCGATCTCGACCGAGGAACGATCCTCTTCAATGGATTTAACCCAGTTAGGGGAGATCAGGACATGGCGCCCTGGCAGCCAGTCCCGGGTATCTACGATCAGATAACGAATGATCCAGGCCTGATCTTCAACAATAAAATCGGAAATATGCCCGATTTCACCGTCACGGGCTTGAATATGGTAGCCCCTGACTGCCTTGGTCCGGCGCAAATGTGGGTCTCCACCCTGCCCGTGGATAACCACAGCCCGCTCTTCCATCTCAGGCGCTTCGGGCGGATAATAGGATGGCACCATGGTCGGGGTCACGCCATTTGCCTGGACCCAATAATTGGGCCACTCATAATACTTGCGAAGCACCACTTCATCCTGCAGAGAAACCGGACGATCGATATTAATATCAGGGCTTTCCTTGACCTGCTTGCGCGTCAACATCACAGGGATTTCCCTGGAAGCCCACACCGGTTCTAACAGGGCGATCGGCGAAATCAAAACTTTGCGACCTAAAATCCAGGGACCAGTATCGACAACCATATAACGGACGGTCCAGGTTTGGTCATCGAAGTAAAATTCATCGACTTTTCCAATATCGCCATCGATGGCTTTAATTTTGTATCCTTGAATTTCTTTCATACTGCGTAACATGCGTCAACCTCCTCAGGTTGTTTCGGCATCGTCGATATTGTCGAAAGAATTAGGGTGGCAAACCAACCACAACAATCTACCGGCTGTGAGAATAAATCCAACCTGTCTTTGTGATCTCTTGCACCCCTGATAACAGCATAATACAGGCCGGTAAACCAGTCCATAGATAAGGATATATCCACAGGATATATATTGGGGTACATCTGCCCCGGTTCTTTGGGAATTTCCGGGAAGGCATCCCATATTTTCGTTTTCACTTTATTGCTGTACAATATCAAAACTCCCTCGATGCCTGGAATTCGTGTTGGAATAAGAATGCGTGATGGGCGGATACCCACCACGCATTCTTATTCCACCTGTAGCTTCAACCAGATCAAAATCAGGCTGTGCCAGGGTGATGCCCCATTGTTTGAGATTGATTTTGCCGATCGCCATGATGGTTAAGAATGTATCCCGGACGCCATGGGGTCCCAAGGGCCGGAAGCACCCAACGATCCAGTCCCCACCAACCAGCGGTGCGCCAGGCCAAAACCAACCAGGTAGCGATTGCGAATAGAACCGGATTGATGCTCACCGCGCCGGCCAATAGATAACTTACATTCATAAAACCGCCAAAAAAGGCTGCAATGCCGGTAAATATACCCAGGATCAAGGCGAGTCCAACCAGGGTTTCACCAAAAGCTACCAGATAGCTCCAAAAGCCTGGCGCAGCCAGGACGACATGCTGCAAAAACCACGCATACCAGCCCTGCACATTCGGATGGGCGCCAGTTGTTTGCTGTAGGGCGCCGTTGGCAAAACCTGTCAGGGCCGTGCCGGCCTTGCTGCCAACCCAGGCTGGATTATTGATCTTCCCCCAGCCTGCATTAAGCCATTCCCAGCCGATATAAACGCGCAAGATCAGCCAAATCCAGGCGAAGCGAACTTCCCCGAACAAAGCTCGGGCTATTGGGGGTTCCTCAATCGATTGAACGGTTCCTTGTCTATTGTGCCTGTCAGCTGTTTGATCCATCGTAATACTCCTTTCAAAAGGGCATTTTGAGACTGTCCGCAGAGTCAAACTGAAATACCGACCAGACGTTTGGCCTCTGAAGGCAATCCTGCCTGAATGATCTTCCTTGTATCGATCTGTATTTGCGCAGCTTTGAATTAATCACTGAGCAAAACTTCGACCGTTAAACAAAATAACTTACCCCATAATTGTAGGATAAGTCGTGTCTATTGGCTTTACAGGTGGCTAATCAGGGGCTTAAGATAAGTTTAAATGTATGATTCAGGCTTGAGTATGACATATGGGCGAAATAGGTGTGCGTGAGGGCAGACGCCCTCACGCACACCTATTTCGCCATAAATTCCAGGCATTGGCTGAGTGAGTGGTTACGGTTAACTATCGAAAGGGCTGTTAGTTTTCTTTTGCAGTCGAGTCAGAGCGGCCCATCCGAGACCGATCAGGAGTAATCCAAAACTTCCGCCTATAAAAATCCACTTTATCATGGTAAAAAACGGCGCCAGGGCCGCCAGGAATGCAGTCTGGGTTGGATAACGCAGCATTACCAGCGAGGTCGAGATATTTTCCAGATAATCAAATCCTAAACCAACCAATGGCAGGATATTCGCCATCTGCCAGATACTGGTGTCTTGAAAAGCCCGTCCGAACACCCAGCTGATCGACGTCGTCAGGAAAAATGCATAAACGAGCGGCCAGATTAGATCAAAGCTGAAGCGCGCCCGGATATAATCCAGCCGACCCTGCTGACCGTAGGTTTCCGCCATCTGGTAGAGCTCTTGAGGCGAATACAGAAAGGATTGATCCGGAGAACCAGCTCCATTGCTGGCCTCCCTGGCTTTCTGAGATTGGACCGGCAACACAAAAGCCGTAAATGCCAGAAACAGCACCAGCCCGAACAGCGCAATCTTACCGCTCGAAACATGTCTCAGCCAACTCGAAAAATTCCTGATCATTCGTAACTACCTCGACAATGGCACATTCGAAGAAATCTCCCAAATTTAGAAATCCTATACTGCAGCTTTTCCAGGATTGATCAGCGGCAGCTCAATCGTAAAGGTTGTCCCAACAGCCGGCTGGCTTGCCACCATAATCGTACCACCGTGGGCCCGGACTAATTGGCGGGAAATCGCCAAACCCAGGCCACTGCCGGCTTTTCCGGTGCGTGTGCGGGAGCGGTCGCCGCGCCAGAAACGGTCGAAGACAAACGGCAAATCTTCCGGCGGGATCCCCTCCCCATTATCTATTACTGCCAGGTGCACGCTTTCCGGAGCCTGGCCTGCGCTGAGCTGGATGGTTCCACCGGCCGGAGTGTGGCGCAGCGCGTTGGCAACCAGATTGCTTAACACCTGGTCCAGGCGATCAGCATCCGCCTCGATCGAAAACCCGGCCGGTAGATCGACGTTCATCGACAAATGAACTTCTGCCCGGGCGGCCTGACCGCTGAAGCTGGTCGCCACGTCCGCCAGCAGTTCTTCGATCCGGACCTGGGAGATGTGCAGGGGTAACTGCCCGGCTTCCGCCAGGGATAGGGTTTGCAGATCGTCGACCAGACGCGTCAGCAGGCGGGTTTCCTCAAGCATGGCCTCGATCTGCTCCGGTGTAGGCTCGTAGATACCATCCTGCAACCCTTCCAGGTTGCCCTGCAAAATATGAAGAGGATTGCGCAATTCATGAGCGACATCCGCCGTCAGGTTGCGGCGCTGCTGCTCGGCGATTTCCAGGCTCCCGGCCATGCGATTGAAGGTACTGGCCAGCCGCCCAAAATCGCCCGGGCCATATTCCGGCACCCGCACGCTTAAATCTCCCTCGGCGACAGCATCCGCCGCGATCATAATATTCGCCAGCGGCGAGCCCACTGACCGAAAAGTTCGCCAACCCGCCCACAACAAGCTTACCGCCAAAAGAGGCAGGCTGCAGCCCAGCAAATAAGTAACTGCCGGTGAAAGATTCGCCAGACGCCCAACGCTAACTACCAGGAGGGTCAACCCACCGCCAAATAATGCCAGCATCAAAGCCAATGCCAGGGCACCGGCAATAAATCGCCCGACGATAAAGCGGTGTCTCCGATTGGCCTGGTAGGGGCCAAAATGACGGAACCTGTTGTACCTATGCTCGCGCCAATCTTGTTTCACATTCAATCCATTTCCGTGAACTGATATCCGATGCCATAAGCCGTCAGAATATACATCGGGTTGGCAGGGTCAGGCTCTAACTTGCGCCGCAGGTTTTTGATATGCAAATCAACGCTGCGGTCGACCCCATCGTAAGCCACCCCGTGGATCGCCTCAACCAGCTGCGCCCTGCTCAGAACCTGGCCCGGGTGCCTTACCAGAGCAGCCAGTAATTTAAATTCGTTGGGGGTCAGATGAATGGCCTGCCCCTGCAGGCTAACCCGGTGGGATTGCAGGTCAATCTCCAGCCCAACGCTCCGCAGGATCTCCGGCTGGCGCAGGCCCCCTTGCACCCTGCGAAGCACAGCCCGCACCCGGGCAACCAGAGCCCGCGGTGAAAATGGTTTTTGGATATAATCATCAGCCCCTAATTCCAGACCAATCAGCTGGTCGGCTTCTTCCGCCCGGGCTGTCAGCATGATGATCGGGACATCCGATTCCCGGCGCAGCACCCGGCAGACATCCAACCCATCCATCCCGGGCAGCATCAAATCGAGCACGATCAGATCAGGCTTATCCCGGCGAGCGACCGCCAGGGCTGCCGGTCCATCCCCGGCAATCAAGACGCGAAAACCATTTTTCTCAAGGTAATCACGGGCCAGACGGACAATCTTCGGCTCATCATCAACGACCAGAATTGTTTGTTGGCGTGGTATTGTCATCATCAAATTTGTACCATAAAAATATCAGATATGGTTGGAGATGTGGTGTTCGATTTGTGCGGCTGAGGCCGCACAAATCGAACACCTAAAATAATTATCTACAACATTTTCGTGCACCCCATTATTCAGCGGGCTATTCAGCAGGAGTATTTTCCGCGCCCTTTTCCGGTTCATCCTTTTCCTGCCAACCCTCATGAGCCTGACGCCAGGCTTTCATGCGTTCTTCCCAGGCTTCAGGGTTCCAATGGGGGCCGCCTTCAGCTTGCCAGCGCCCGAAAGGCCCATACTGGTGACGAAATGGCCGGCTGAAAAAACCGAGGAACAGCAGGACCAATCCACCGAAGAACAACAGACCAAGAAGCGGACCAATGGGCGAAAAACCAAAACCACGCCCATACCACCCATATGGTGCCATGCCGTATGGCAAAGCAGGGATCACCTGGGTGCCGCTCTCAGCTCCGGCCGCCAGGCTGCCAGCCACAAATCCCTGGCTGTAACCCGAGCGGAACAGCAACGAACCTCCGATGCCGAGCAACGCCAGAACGACCAGCAAACCAACCAATCGAAATAGAAAACCTTTGCGAAACATATCTAAGCTCCTGTGCTGTTGGGTTTAGTTCGGCGCCTGACTGACTGCCCGCCAGGCGTTCCCGAATGTCGATATGCTTATGATCTCAAATACTTGTGGAGAAATGATGGAGATTCCAAGGAAAGAGTGTGGAAATCCCCTCACCAATAGCCTTCACTTCGGTATGTACCGCAAGCTCAATAAGAGTCCTTTGGGAATTCCAGGGATGATACCCCAAATCCGGGACTTTCCCGGAGAATTTCACAGAAAACCCTAATTAAAAAGCGTGAGGCCAGGAATTTGGCCTCACGCCTGTTGATGATATTGCGTCTCCCCCTGAAGAGAACAAGGGGCGGTCCGAAAATCAGCTTCGCAGTGATTTCCGGCAATGATTTACTTGTTGACGAGCACCTGCATAAGGTTACCCTGGGCGGAGACACTCGTCACTCGGATCGTTGTGCCGGTATTCGGAACCGGAACGCTGAACCAGCCATTGTTGCCGATGGACGCATCCGGTGCAACCCAGTAACTCTGACTGTCATCAAACTTGGGATTGGCGGGTAAGCCACCGTAGCAGCCTTCAACGCTGTTCGCGTGCAGGCAAACAACGTCGGTTGGCTCGAGCCCGAAGGTTGAGTTGTAGCTCTGAACCCGGGCCCGCCAGACCTGGCCATTGTCAGGCCGGATCAACAGGTCAGGGTGAGCGTCAACCGGCAGGAACAGGCCACCGCAGCGCCCGGAGGCGCAGTTGTCACCCACGTTATTGTCAGCAAACGAGGTATCGTAATACCACACCAGCAAGCCATCCTGGTAAGGGAAGTGCTCGACCCAATTCCCAAGAGCCGGATTATCGAGGAACCCGAAGTTATACGGCCCGGTGCGCAGGCCGTCGTCATAGCCGCGATAGGTGCGGAATTCGGCGAAGTAAGCGTTGAAGAACGACAGGGTGACCGTGCTGCCGGTACGGATAAAGCCTGCGTAATTCCAACCGGGGTCCGTCTCAGCGTCATCCAAAGCCTGGCCGCTGATCGCAATGTCGTCCGCAAAGAACCCGGGATTGGCCACTGCTACGTCGGTCCAGTAACGGAAGCCGATCGTGACGGTTTGTCCGGCATAAGCGGAGAGATCGGCTGTCAGGTCCACCCAGGCGCCGCCCGAATTGCCGGTGATGCCATTGCCAAAGTTCTGCCCATTTGGATTCGTGCCGGTCGAAAGGTTGGTCGCTATCGGCGTGCCGTCGACGGTCAGATAGGCGTAGTCCCAATCGAGCTCGATATCATATTTAACCTTGGCGGTCAGGGATGCCGCACCGGCCGGCAGGGTCACGTCGCGGGTCATCGTGTTGTCGAGATCGTTGCCGGAACCCGAGAAATAGAAGAAACTTCCCGAATATGGATCGCCCACCGGGAAATCCACCGATTTATCGGGCAGCATGACCACCAGTTGCTGGGCTTGCTTGGTGTTGGTCATCGCCGGTCCAAGCTTCACCGAAGCCTTCTGGCCATAGCCAACCACCTCATAGTTTGACCAACCCAGGAAGATCTTTTCATAGGCGCTCATGGGGATCGGCTTCGAACCGATGCCATCCGCCGGATTGCCAGTGCTCCCGTAGGAACCGCTGGAATACAGGGTCCAGAAGCCAGTCGAATTCTCGGCGCCGCCGGTGTTGCCGGAGGTATCGTACAGGTCTGGCAGACCCAGGTCATGGCCGAATTCATGCGTAAAGACGCCTACACCGCCATTTTCTGGCTCGACCGTGTAATCGCCGATCCAGAAATTACTATTACCGACGCGCACGCCGCCGTATGAATTCGGACCAGTCCCATCCGGGCCATTGGCGCTGTAATAAGCGTACCAGCGATGGCTCCAGATAGCATCCGAACCCTGGGCGCCGCCGCCGGTTTCCTCACCTTCACCGGCGTGGACAGCCTGGAAGTGATCGATATAGCCGTCAGGTTCGTTGAAATTGCCGTCGCCATCGATATCATAACGATCCCAAACATCAAATTGCGCCAGGTAACTGTTGATTTCCGCCAGGGTTTTGCCCGCGGCAATCTGGCTGTTGTACCAGGCGTCTACCGAATTGTCGACGAAACGCCAGGTCTGGGCGCACACGATGCCGCCGCAGTAGTTGCGTCCGTAATGAGCGGCGTTGTAGGGAACCTGCACCCAATCAGTCACATCCCCATTGACAGTATATCGATTCGAGGACTCTTCGATATAGAAATTACGCATCGAAACTGCGCCAGGAGCCTCTGAGAAAAGCATGTTCTCATAATAATCCGGGGTGAAATCCGCGGTCCAGATAGTGGTATTGTCCACGCTCCGGTCGGGTTCCGGAATCTGGTTGTGCAATGGGCCCGGGACGCCGGATTGCAGGATCCCAAATGGCGAGTTGAGCGGGCCGAACTCACCGATCACGGTCCAAATCGAATCCTCACCCTGGCGTTCCAGTTCGACAAACTGGCCCTTGGCGACTTCCTTGACCGGGCCGTTCACCTTGCCATTCACTTTGGCTTCCAGGCCTCTCTGTTTGAGCGCAGCCTGGATTACCCCCAACGGGTGGTTGGGATTATCAGTGTTCGCGCCTTCATAAATCAGTTCTTCGGGCTGGCCGGGGGTGCCCGGGGCAGCCAGGGCAAAAGATGCAAAAGCGACTGCCAGCATAGCTACGATCATCATCACGCTAAACAACTTTCTCATCATACGAACTCCTTTGGTTAGATGTAAGGTATCAGGTAAAGAAATATGGGACACTTTAGATCAAGCGGGTACGATCTGCATCACCTCCTCCCGAAGTGGTAACAGCGCCTGGCTATCCTAAGGAATCAGTCAACCTGGCTCAGAACGCGTGCGAAAGTCATTCTAAATTGTGGATGGCCGGCTTTGTTAAAAGCCGGGGCGGCCAATATCCGCGCCCTGCCTTGCTATCGAACACAGTGGAAAATTGATCCGCAATAGTTATGGTTTATGAGTTGTACCGTGCTGGAATATGGACAAATACCATCATATTTAGACGTAAACGCAATTTTACCTGATTTATTACACTTGTTGGGAAAAATAGTTCTTTTTTAGTTAGATTTTGGGAGGTTTCCCGGACCGCTCTAGAAAATGCCAAAGCGTTTTCGGTTATTAAAATTGGTGTTCCGAGAAACTGTATCCTTTTCTCATGAAATAACCAGAGGTTCTGCCTTATCCTTCCATATCAGCGGGATGGATATTAATTTCATGAAAGAAAGAGAGTTTGTTGGCGAACTCATTATTGCAAGTTCTCCACGCCCTTCCGACACCTGAGCATAGGAAATACTGGCGAAATGAAGTGTTTACGGGGGCAGTGCCCCCGTAAACACTTCATTTCGCCCCACTTCCACGAGTTAGGAAAAAAAGGAGACAGTGGATCGGACTTCGCCAACAGACTCAGATAGATACAATGGCTCTCTAGGAAACTCTGTGAGAGGGGTACCACCACAGGAATTTCCAATGAGATGATACAGTATCTGTTCCGAGCCCAGGTGGTATAATTTACTTCGACAGATTTTATCCAATACACAGGCTGATCCAGGCTGGCTTGTCAAACATCCCCACCATTCCTGTACTCAAAATCTCAGCATTTATCACCTGGCTCGCCAGCGCCTGCGATAGTTATCGCTTGGAATCCGGGTCATAAACGTCCCGGGTTTCATAATAGACAGCCGCCACAACATCCGATATGACAACCTGAACATGAGCTGAGACTTACCAATTGCTGGATAAAACCTCTTCCCGGTTGGGAGCAGGCCAGTTCAATGTAGCCGGTCTTGGCATACACAGCGCTACGAGAAGCGCCTTCAAGAAGAAAGTGGGGTCATCAATGAAACGTCCAGTGCTTTGGATCGGTACCATTACCGGGATTCTCTCTGCATTCGTGGTAGCGGCTTTGAATTACCTGGGAGCGCAATGGCTTGGCTTGCCGCGCGCCTCCTTTATCCTTTTCGATTGGATGGCTCGCCACCTACCAGGCAGCCTGCTGACCTCAGCGATCGACGCCATTGTCACAATCGTCACCCGCCTCAACCTGGGCCCGACTTCAACCGTGGCGAAACAGGTGGAACTTAGCATCGCAGTCGTTCAGTTTGTGGTTTTGGGCGGCGTTTTGGGTTTTGTGCTGGCTGCACTTTACCGCCGGGGCAGCACCGACCTGGGCTCGTATGGCGCCGTTGGCGGATTGCTCCTGGCCATCCCGCCTATCTTGATCGTTTTCACGCTGCCTCCGGCCCCTGCGGGCATCGCCGCAAGCCTGATCTGGCTGGCATTGGTTCTGACCGGCTGGGGCTGGTTGTTGGGCCGCCTGATCGTCACCCTGATTAACCAACAGCCTGAACCAGCCGAGGAGATGTCCCGCCGCCAATTTTTATGGCTGGTGGGAGTCGGCTCCTTCACAGTCGTCGCCACTGCCCTGGGCGTCAGCCTGTTAACCAAGCAGGACAACGAACAAACCGCCGGACAAGGCCCGGCTGGGACGGCCGAGATGCCAGCCAGTTCAGGGCCGGCTCAATCTCCGCCCCAGGCAACCCTGGAAGCTCGCATCCAGCCTGCGCCTGGAACCAGGCCGGAGGTAACTTCGAACCAGGACTTTTACCGGATTGATATCAACACCGTTCCTCCCAAAGTCGATGGTCAATCCTGGCGGCTCCAGGTGGTCGGATTGGTAGACAACCCGCTGGAATTATCCCTGGACGATTTGCGCGCCATGCCTCAGGTCAGCCAGATGATCACCCTTGAATGTATTTCGAACCGCTTAGGGGGCGACCTGATCAGCACTGCCCTATGGACCGGCGTACCCTTTAAATACGTGCTCGAAAAGGCCGGCCTGCAAAGTTCTGCCAAAGAAATTTACATCACTTCCGTAGATGGTTTTTATGAGAGCGTCCCGCTGGATGAGGCCATGGATGGTCGCACGCTGCTGGTGTACGAGATGAATGGCGAGCCCCTGCCAGTCCCCCATGGGTATCCCTTAAGGATTTATATCCCCGGCCATTTTGGCATGAAACAACCCAAGTGGATCGAGAAGCTGGAGGTGATCGACAAAGCCGGAACTGGCTACTGGGTTGTGCGTGGTTGGAGTGAAAAGGCCATCCCCCCCACAACTTCGGTGATCGACACGGTGGCGGACCAGTCAGTTCAGGCCGGGAAAATACCCGTGGGCGGGATCGCCTACTCGGGTGATCGCGGCATCAACAAAGTCGAAATCCAGGTGGACGACGGGCCCTGGCAGGAGGCTGAACTGCGCGATCCGCCCTTAAGTCCCTTGACCTGGGTCCAATGGCGCTACGATTGGGAAGCTCAGGCCGGCAGGCATACCTTTCGGGTCCGGGCCTATGACGGCACTGGCGCCTTGCAAACCACCGAATCTGCCCCACCGCACCCCAACGGCGCAACCGGGATATTTTCGGAAGAAAAACTGATCTTTTCCTGAAGATATCTACCATGACGATGTCACATTTATTAAGGTGGGCGTCATTTTTTAATGTGACATTGTCCAACTTCTCAGGCTTTGAGTATGAAATAGTGATGAAATAGTGATGAAATAGGGGTGCTTGGGGGAGTAGTTATTTCTGAGATCCCAAACCGTTAAAGAAGAGGAGGTTTATCCAATGGAATCCTTTGACGCAATCGTGATTGGCGCAGGGCAAGCAGGCGGTCCATTAGCTACCGCCCTGGCCAACGCCGGTCGGAAAACGGCCTTGATCGAGAACCAATACGTTGGAGGCACCTGCATCAACTGGGGTTGTACGCCAACCAAAGCCATGGTTGCCAGCGCTGAAAATGCTCACTTCGCCCGCCAATCGGCCGGATATGGCGTCCATACCGGAGATATAACGGTAAACCAGGCCGAAGTGCGCGATCGCAAGACCGGGATTGTCGAGGATTTTCGCAATGGCAGCCTGCGCAGGATTAAAACAGTCCGGCAGAACTGATCCGAGGGTTGGCTCACTTTAGCGGCACGAAACAAATCACTATCCGCCTCAACGACAGTCCGGAAGAGCGCCGGCTTCAGGCGGAAACGATCATCATCAATACGGGGGCGCGGCCGCGACTGCCCAAACTGGATGGCTTAGAGACCGTACCCTATCTGGATTCAACCAGCATCATGGAGCTGGCGGAGACCCCGGAACATCTGCTGATCCTGGGCGGGGGCTACATCGGCCTGGAATTCGGCCAGATGTTCCGCCGTTTTGGCAGCCGAGTCACGATCGTTCAACGCGCCGGCCAGCTGCTGCCGCGTGAAGATCCGGACATTGCCCAAACCATCCTGGAAATTCTGCAGGAGGATGGGATCGAAGTCTACCTGGAAGCCCAGGCCACCCGGGTTCACGCCGGCGAAACTGGGCAAATTCACCTGCAGGTCCAGTCCGCAGGCCGGCGCCATGATCTGACCGGCTCGCATCTGCTCCTGGGCGTGGGCAGGGTGCCGAACACGGACCGTCTCGATCCGGCTGCCAGCGGCGTGACCACCGCACCGGATGGCCATATCCCCGTCAGCGCTACCCTGGAAACGAATGTCCCGGGGATCTACGCCGTAGGCGACGTCAAGGGCGGGCCGGCTTTCACGCATATTTCGTATGACGATTTCCGGGTCTTAAAAACGAATTTATTGGAAGGTGGCCAGCTCTCCATCCAAAACCGGTTGGTTCCTTACGTGGTTTATATGGACCCCCAGTTGGGCCGGATCGGTCTGAGTGAAAAAGAAGCCAGCCAGCGTGGTCTCAATTTCCGGGTTGCGAAAATGCCGACCAGCTATGTCGCCCGCGCCATCGAAACCGGGCGGACCCGCGGCCTGATGAAAGCCCTGGTCGATCCGGATTCCGAACAGATCCTGGGAGCCGCCACTTTAAGCGCAGAAGGGGGCGAGATCATGTCGATGATCGAGATCGCCATGCTGGCCAGGCTGCCCTACACCGCCCTGCGGGATGGCATCTTCGCTCATCCTACCTTTGCGGAAGCCCTCAATAACCTGTTCGCTTCATTTGAAGATTGATCGGTTGATCCAATCCATCCTGGCCACACACCTATCTCTGGATTATGCTAACCCGAACTGCAGCCGGTAGCTTTGCCAGTAGATCCCCTCTTTGGCCAGCAATGCAGCATGGCTTCCCTGCTCGACAATCCGCCCGCCTTCGACCACGCAGATCAGGTCGGCATTGCGGATGGTGCTCAAGCGATGGGCGATGACGATCGCCGTGCGCCCCTTCAGGAGCCTGGCGGTCGCTTCCTGGATTAGTGCTTCGGTCAGTGTGTCGACATTGGCGGTGGCTTCATCCAGGATCAAGATGCGGGGATTGGTCAGGATGGCCCGGGCAATGCATATCAACTGGCGCTGCCCCACCGACAGGTTTACGCCGCCTTCCAGCACCCGGGTCTGGTAGCCATCTGGCAACACCCGAATGAATTCGTGCGCATTGGCCAGCTTCGCCGCTCGTATAACGTCATCCTGGCCCGCTTCCATCCAACCGTAGCGGATATTATCAAGGATGCTGGTGGAAAACAAAAATGGATCTTGTGGTATCAGGCCAAGCTGGCGCTGAAGCGAGCCTAATTTCACCTGGCGCACATCGTACCCGTCGATCTTGACGGCGCCCTGGCTGACATCGTAGGTGCGGTTGATCAGCTTGGCGATCGAACTTTTGCCAGCCCCGGTTGGTCCGACCAGCGCCACAGTCTGGCCGGCTTTGATCTGCAAACTGACATCCTTTAAAACCAACGGCTGGTCTTGCTCATAGCGGAAGGACACTCCCTCGAGCTCCACTTTTCCGACCACTCGAGGCAAATCAACTGCTCCTGGCAGATCGGCCACTTCTATGGGCGTATCCAACAGGTTTAGCACCTGTTCGCCGCCGGCCATGGCTGACTGTAAAGTGGTGAACAGCCGGCTCAATTCCTGGATAGGCTGGAAGAAGCGGGTCACGTAAGTCAGGAATGCCACCAACACCCCCAGGGTCACGGTTCCCTGCAACACTGCTGCGCCTCCAAACCACAGGATAATCGCCGTAGCCAGGATACCCAGGAATTCAACGCTGGGCAGGAACACAAACGATAACGACAGCGCCTGGATGTAGGTGTTACGGTTAGCCCGGTTGACCCGGCTGAAGCGCTTCTGAGCCCGGTCCTCCTGTGCGAACGCCTGGATGACTCGCATACTGGCGATATCTTCAGCCAGATCCCCAACCACTGCAGCTACACGAGAACGAGTCTCCCGGAAGGCAGTCCGCGCCCGGTGGCTGAACCAGGCCGTCACCAGGATCATTAAGGGCATTACTATAAAAGTCAACAAAGCCAGGCGAGGCTGCATACTGAACATGATCAGGATAATACCGATCAGCACCAGTAAATCGCCTGCCAGTGTGATGACGCCCTGCGAAAGCAATTCGTTGATTTCAGCCACATCGTTGATCACCCGGGAAACGGTCACACCGGCGATGTGCTTTTGGTGATAGCCCAACGACAGGCGCTGGATGTGTTCGAAAAGCTGCCGCCTGAGGTTGGCCAGCACCCGTTGTCCGACCCAGGATACCAGATACCGCTGCCCGGAGGAAACCAGGAACAGGGCGATAAAAGTCAGTCCGGTCAGCAGGGCGATCTGGTTCAAACCGACCAGGTCCCCGGGGGCGATATAACGATCGATCGCCACTTTGATCAGGTAAGGTGTTAACAGTGTCAGGCCAGTCTCTACCAGCATGAGGGCAAACGCGCCGGTCATTTTCAAGCTGTACGGTCGCAAGAAAAACAGCATCCGGCCGACAACCCGGCGGTTAAAAAGGAGCCCTCACTGTTCTCAGACCCGAACTGGCTGATAGCGCTGCGCGGCCCTACCTGAGGCGTACCGGAGCCGATCGAGAAACTCATGCCTGCTGCCCCCCGTCCTTGATTTCGCCGAGACGCCCAGCGATAATCTGATCGTTGGTCTCCGAATTTCCGCTTTCGGGTTCCATCTGGTACTTATAAATTTCCCGGTAAAGCCGTGAATCCCGCATCAAGGTTTCATGCACGCCGCGGGCAGCGATTTCGCCATGTTCCAGGACCAGGATTTGATCCGCCATCCGCAGCGTGCTGACACGGTGAGCAATCACAAAAGTCGTCCTGCCGCGCATCAGGTGGGTCAGGGCTTGCTGGATTCGGCGTTCGGTATCGGCATCGACGCTGGCGAGCGCATCATCCAGGATCAATATGCGCGGATCCAGCAACAGAGCCCGGGCAATCGCCATCCGCTGCTTTTGGCCACCCGAAAGGGTTGCACCTCGTTCCCCGACGTGGGTGTCATAACCCTGGGGTAATTGTGCGATCCAATCGTGGATCTGGGCTGCCTGGGCTGCCGCGATCATCGTCTCATCGGAGCAATCCGGCCGCCCAAATACCAGGTTCTCCCGGATCGATCCGGCAAATAAGACCGATTCCTGCAATACGATCCCAATCTGGCTGCGCAGTGAATGGAGCGTGACCTCACGCACATCGCGCCCATCAATGCATACCTGGCCGGAACTGGGATCATAAAAACGCGGCACCAGATTGATCAACGATGATTTTCCAGAACCCGTAGGGCCCAGCAGCGCCACCACCTCACCCGGACGGGCGGTCAGATTGATCCGGTGCAGGATCGTCCGGCCGCCATAGCCAAAACTCACCTCATGAAACGCTACCCGGCCCTGCAAAGGTGGAAGATCCACCGCGCCGGGCAAATCGCTGACCTCGGAGATCGAGTTCGAGGATCTCGAAAACCCGTTCGGCGGATGCGCCAGCCATCGCGATTGCCGGAATGATCATCCCCAGGCGCCGGACCGGGTCAACCAGCTGGCCCAGGTAAGCGATAAACGCCACCAGTTCTCCCAGGGTCAACATGCCCTGGATCACCTGGCGCCCACCATACCAGACGATGAAGACCGTACCGATGTTTGCGATCAAGAACAACAGTGGAACATTGATGGCTTGCAGCCGGCCCGCATAGGCCGAGAGATCGAACCAGCCCTCATTGATCTGCTCGAAGCGTTCAATCTCGGCTTCTTCCTGGGCAAATGCTTTGACCACCTGGCTGCCTCGAATGGTTTGTTCGACGCTCATCGTCAATTGGGCCAGCTGCTCCTGAATTTTTTGCGAAAGCGGCCGGTACCGCCGGCCAAAGGCCAGCGCTCGCTCGACCAGAAATGGCATGGTCAGGATGACGAGCAATCCCAGAGAGGCGTTCATCCACAGCAGCACCGCAGCTGTCCCAACCAGCATCAGGGCTGCGTCGATGATCCTGAGCGTGGCCCGTCCGGTTAAAAAACGTATCCGTTCCACATCTTGAATGGCGCGCGAAAGCAGTTCCCCGGTCTCGGCTTGATCGTGATACGAAAAAGACAACAATGTCAGCTTGCGCTGAATTTCATTGCGCAGATCATAGGCCACGTTTTGGGAAGCAATTTCGCTCCACATCCCTTGCAAGTAAGTCAACAGGCCTTTGATCAGCGCCAGGCCCAACAGCGCCGCCACGGCGATAGCCAGCCAATTCCGGTCTTCCCCGCTTATACCGCGATCGATCATCGACCGGATCAGTTGAGGGATCAGAATATTGATTCCCAAAATGCCAATTAAGGTCAGATAGGTGCCAGCCGCCATCCGGCCGTAAGGCCGCAGATAACGGTAGCAGCGCCCCAGGGTACTGGCTTTCAATGAACGTAATGAAACAATCGGCGTATGAGTAGATGATTTTGGTGATCCAGTCATGATGAAAGATTATATCTCTTTGTCAAAAAACAGACGGCAGGCCGGTGAACACCGGCCTGCCGTCTGTTTTTTGACCTCATACCCTGATTGAGGCCGCCTCAGTGCGGTTTTACTGCTTCAATCGGATCATGCTCCCATCTGCGTTGGTGTGAACCTCATAGGTCTTTCCATCCACCGTCAGCATCACCCGGTAACCCGGAGTAACCACCTGGGCGCAGTCCTCACCGGATTGTCCCAATTCCAGACAGGCATCAGCCCATTGAGCATCTTCAACTTTATTGATCTGAATGCTATCTGCCGGAACACCCAGCGCGTCGCTCAATCGGCTCTGAGCTCCGGACATGATCTCCTCGGGTAAGGCTGCGGCTGTGCCTGACAGGTTCGACGGTGAAGATGTCGCCGAGGCGCAAGCGGCCAGGACTGCCAGCAATAATCCAGTAATAAATAATGACACAATGTTGATTCGTTTGTTTTTCATACTTCCTCCTGTTCTTAATTGACAACAGCAGGAGGGGAGTTTGCCCCCCTCCTGCTGGAATTTTTCTGATCTCGAGTATTTTCTCCGTTCTTTCTACAAGTTTACTGGCTCTGTAGATTGAACTGATACCATCCTACGCCAGATTAACTTCAGGAACAATGGGGAAACATCCCCAACGGGCGTCAGGGATATCCCCCATATCGGAGAACGCTCAAACGATTTCTGTATCTCCCCCACTTATTGGATCGGAAACGGGATTTATCAAGGCTCCCCCTTTCAGGCATTGGCGAGCCTGGCTCGATACCAGTCAATCGTTGCTTTAAGACCGGTTTCATGCGGCGTCGCCAGGTCGCCGAAAGTACGGACGAACTTGCTCAAATCCACCCGAAAGGGCTTCTCAAATTCATACATCATTTCAACCATCTCGCGAGCTTCCGGGAAAAACATCCCGCCTAACGCCATCATCCATCTGCTCATCGTGCGCATTTTCAATGGGAGCCCAATCTGTTGGTAGGCCAGTGTCAGCAACTGTCGTTGGGTCAGGGTAGGTGGATTGGGCACACGCCAAGCCCAAAGGCCCGGTCCCAAAAACCACATTTTCTCTTTCTTGTGAAAGCCCTGGCCGAGCTATATTTCAACCACACCTGGTCTTTACCCATCTGCAGTCTGGAACGTTTGGGGCACAGTCTTTGGTTTGCTTTTTGTTTTCCCAGTTACTACCCAGTACAGCTTCAACAGCCCTTGCACAAGATCCGGAACCGTCCCAACAACCACCAGGATCCCAATGTCGGGAATCAATCTGAACATTTGCTGGAATTGGACCACCAGATTAAACCGGTTTCCGTAAAAAGCTCTAACCTGGAAGATCACCACGATCATTAAGACAACCGGTATAAGAAAGCTAAAAGCCACATCCCAGGCGAGGCGAATCCGGCTCATTGATTGAGCGCGCCTTATCCAGTTGCGCAACTTGTAGAAGTTCCAGATATGCAGGCAGACCAAAGCCAGTACCATTGCCAGTAAGCCCCAGCCAATCCAGCGGACGGGCACGCCCTGGGCAATCGTTGGCGGTTGCTGGCCTAAAACCAGGGCATCCAGTCCCAGGAAGAGCTGCTGAGCAGAGATAAAGTGATCGGGTTGCGAACCTTGATTGACAATCAGAACGAATCCCCGATCACGATTTGGATAAAGATCCACGAACGTATGAAACGTCCGGTTTGCCCCGCCGTGGAAGATATGAGTCGTACCGTAAGAGCTGCCGATGTTCCACCCCATGGCATAGCCCGCCAGTTGGGGTTTGAAAAGCTCGCGCATGCCTTGATCGCTCAACAGCTTTGTGCCCAGATACTCACCTTGATGGTTCATTGCGATCGCAAAGTGGGCCATATCTTCCACGGTGGACACAATGTATCCAGCCGGTATATCCGGCCGATCGGGAGGCTCCCTGAGCGAATAACGCACACCAAAGACTCGCATAGTACCAGTTGACAATTCAGGAGCGTGCAGCGGATCTGCAGTCGAATTATCCATTTGTAGTGGGACCAGGATATTTTGACCAATAACATCGGCATAGCTTTGCCCGCTGACCTGTTCGAGAATATATCCCAAGACATCATAGCCATAATTAAAATACTGAAATTGGCTGCCGGTTGGTGCGGTCAGATGAGCGTCCTTCAATGCCCGGACACATTCTTCCAGGCTGGCGTCATCGCTCAGAATCACATTGAACCCGGCTTCTGACAGACCACTGGTATGGTGCAACAGGTGTCTGATCGTGATTTGCTGAGAGGCTTGCGGATCGGCCACTTCGAACCAGGGGATGTAAGCCTTGGCCGGCGCATCCAGGTCCAAAAGCCCGGCCTCAGCCAGCTGCGCAATCGCCAGGGCGGTAAAAGACTTGGTTTGTGACCCGATATACATCTGAGTTTGCGCGGTCATCGCCAACCCATCCCCGGTCATGCCATAACCTTTGAGATAAACCGTTTCTGTTCCCTCGATCACCGCCAACGCCAACCCGGCCAGGTCATGTTTTTTCATCTGAGCAGCCAAATAGGCGTCAATGGCAGGGAAATCGATAGCGATCGCTGTATACGAATTCGCTGAGACAGAATCACAGAATAAACTCAGGCTGATTGCTAACCCAAGCAGCAGACACACCAGAGAACGTCTGGTCGCACCATTTCGATGAGGAAAGGCGAACTTGCCCATATTTATCTCCAGAACAACATAGCGAAATATTCGACAATTTCAGTATATCCGTTCGTCTATTAATTGTCCCCGATCTGTGGTTGAGTTCCAACCTGGTCAGATGGGCGGGATCGCTAAACCTTATCGGACTCGAAGCTGCGAATGATGTTCTACCCCCAGGCAGGAATTGATTGTGGTGTCTGCCGCTCGTAGGGCGTATCACTACGAGCGGCAGACACCACATCATTTATATTGAATGTGCCAGCTAGATAAGACGATGAAGGCCTTTCTTCAGGAAGAATGGCACTTTGACGGAAGTCATTATTCAGGTAAAGTATGATCACAACTTTTTTCCCAGAACTGCGTAGACATTAAAAGAGCCTGGCTCTTTACCCAAAGTTAAAACATTGCTATCCAGAGCCTGTTCAGTTTGAATCGGGAAGCAGTTTGACCGACCTTCCAGCGAGTTGAAATTCTTTACACATCCACAGGAGAGAGCACATGACGAAACGTGTCGCGATTCTGACCGGCGGAGGGGACGTCCCCGGCCTCAATATGTGTTTGAAAAGCCTGACTTACCGCCTGATCGATTTAGGCTACGAACCCATCGGCGTTCGCAAGGGATGGGAAGGCCTGATCCATTACAATCCCGATGATCCCAGCACGTACAGTCAGCACTTCATCGAATTGACCAAAGGCATTGTCCGGGCTATCGACCGCACCCCCGGTTCCATCCTACACTCCTCCCGACAGGACCCGCGGCGGTTTCCAGCCGAGGCTCTCCCCCCGCATCTGCGCTCCGGCAAGGACGGCGAGCAGGACCTCACCAGCCATATTCAAAACGTCATCCAACATTTGGGTTACAGGGCCCTGATCGTGCTCGGCGATGATGACATGCTGGCATTTGCCAGCCACCTCAGCCAGCTGGGGGCTCCGGTTGTGGCGATACCGAAAACCATCCACAACAACATCCCCGGCACCGATTACACCCTGGGTTTCAGCACCGGTTTAGGACGAGGTGTTGCCTTCATCCACGAACTGCGCGCCCTGGCGGGCTCACGCGAACAGATTGTCGTCATTGAAACATTCGCAGCTCAGTCCGGTTACAGCACCCTCTTAATGGCTCTCCTGGCCGGCAGCGACCGGGTGATTATCCCTGAAGTCCCTTACAATCCGGACCATCTGGCTCACTTGCTATCGCTGGACAAGAAGCAAACTCCCGCCAACTACGCCGTACTGTTGGTTTGTGATGGCGCTCAGCCCCAGGAAGAATACCGCCAGAAATATCGCCCCGTTTTGGAAGGGGTCGCGGGCGTCCCAATTGCCAGCAGCGGGATGACAGCTGCGGCACTGCTCCATCACCTGACGAGTGAAGAAATCTTTCACCAGGAATTGACCTACCTGCTGCGTACCGGAGCGCCCGATGGGCAGGACCTTTTAGGGGCCGTCAACTTCGCTTTTACGGCGGCCGCGCTCGTCGATCAGGGGACCTTCGGCCGCATGGCTGCCTTCAAACAGAACACGATGTGGACCCACATCGATCTGGTTGAAGCTGGCCGGCGCCAGAAAATCGTCGATTCCGATCGCTGGTATGATCGCGAAAACTATCAGCCACGGCTGGATCTGATCTGGTCGGTCGAGAACCTGTAATGTTTTCAGCATTTTCGGATAGATTTTGAGCCCGTTGAATGGAGACCGTTTTATGAGCGCTAACACCAATCAGGCGATCATCCAGGTCGCCGAACTGGTAAAAAGTTACCCGGTCGGCGGAGGGCAATTGACGATCCTGAAAAGTATTTCTTTTGATGTCCATATTGGTGAGTTCGTCACGATTGTCGGCCCCTCGGGCAATGGGAAATCAACCCTGCTGAATATGATCACCGGGATCGACCGCCCGACCAGCGGTGAGGTCATTGTTACCGGGCGAAACGTCGGCCAGATGAGTGAAAACCAGCTGGCAGCCTGGCGGGGCCAGCATATCGGGATTGTTTTTCAATTCTTCCAGCTGCTGCCTTCCCTCAGCCTGGTCCAGAATATTATCCTGCCGATGGATTTTGCCCGCAAATACCCTGCTCGAGAACGACGCGAGCGCGCCATGCATCTGCTCGAAACGGTTGGGCTGGCGGACCAGGCCGGCAAACTACCGGGGATGGTTTCCGGGGGCCAGCAGCAGCGAGCCGCAATTGCCCGGGCGCTGGCCAATGATCCCAAACTGCTGGTGGCGGACGAGCCGACCGGCAACCTGGACACTCGCAATGCCCAGGATGTGTTCGACCTGTTTTCCAAACTGGTTGAAGCGGGCAAAACCCTGGTTATTGTGACGCATGATAAAGAACTTGCCCGCCGGGTGCCGCGCATTGTCGAGATTATCGATGGCAAGATCGCCCGGGACGAATTCGTCGGCGGGGCCGATTGGCTGGGTTATTGATTGGAGCGGGAGCCGGTAATGGGCGCATTGCGGTTTAAAGTTTTCTATGACTTGTGGATCAACAAAGCTCGCACGCTGCAAGTGGTGCTGATCATCGGCATCGGCGCGGCTGCGATTGGCATGATCCTGGGGACTCGCAACATGGTCGTACCCGGCATGCAGGCCATGTGGCAATCCATCGACCCGGCCATGATTCTGATGTACACCGGGCCATCCGTCAGCCAGGATCAGCTGAACGCTCTCAAACGCGTCCGCGGGGTTGCCACCCTCGATGCCTATACCACCACAACGGTCGAATGGCGATTAGGTCCCGATCAGGAATGGCGCCCAGCCGGGCTGACAGCCCGCATCGATTACGAACATCAGACAGCTGAACAAACTGGAGCTCGTTCAGGGCAACTGGCCCAGTGAGGACACGATCGGGTTCGAGAATGGCTCGGATGGCTTTTTTGGGATTCAATTCGGCGACCCCATCACGCTGCGGATTGACGGCCGGGAGTTCGAGCTGCCTTCGGACGGCATTATTTACAACCAGCTTGCCCAGCCAGCCTATCTGGGCGGCACCGCCCAGTTTTACGTCACCCAGGATAAGTTCGAATATCTGGTAGGGACGCGCAATTTCAACCGTATCCTGATCTCGGCCGCCAGTTACGACGAGCAAGCCTTAAAGGAGCTGGGCAATCAGATCCAGGATAAGCTTGAAAAACAAGGCATTACGACGGTACGGGCCATTCAGGACCCCAATAAACACTTCTTCCAGGATCAGATGGACGGCTTGTTTATGCTGCTCGGGGTTTTAAGCGCCCTTTCTTTGATCCTAGGATTGCTGCTGGTGTATAACACCATTAATGCCCTGATCTCCCAGCAGGTGGATCAGATCGGCATTATGAAAGCAATTGGCGCCCGCACCTGGCAAATCGTGCGGCTCTATCTGACCACGGTCCTGATTTACGGTTTGCTTGCGTTGATGGTCGCGCTCCCGATCGGCATCTTTGGGGCCAGGGCCATCTCGTCCTGGTTGATCGGCAGTTTTGGGGCCACGATCAGCAGCTTCGAGATCGACCCTACCTCCGTTATCATCATGGTGCTGGTGGTCATCCTGGCGCCGCTGATGGCCTCCCTGGTGCCGATTTTTTCCGGCGCCCGCACCACAGTTCGGGATGCCATCAGCACCTACGGGCTGAGCACTCAGACCGGTCTGCTCGAGCGCCTGCTGGCAAAAATCCGCAACCTCTCCCGGTTGGTCCTGGTGACCATCAGTAATACCTTCCGCCACAAGGGCCGGGTCGTGCTGTTGCAAATTTCGCTCGTCATGAGCGGGTTGATGTTCATGATGGTGATCAGCGTCCGTGATTCCGTCAGCTACACCATTCGGGATGTATTATTTTCGATTTTGAATGCTGACATCACGTACGTCCTCGACCGCAATTACCGGATCGAACAGGTCGAGCAAATCACCCAGGCCTATCCGGGGATTCAATCCATCGAAATGTGGGTCCTGGCGAACGCCAACATCCGACCGCGTGGTCAGCCCGAAACCGAAGATGATGAGGCTGTGCTGGTCTTTGGCGTCCCGCTGCCCACCCAACTTTATGGCTACCAGTTGCGTGCCGGGCGCTGGCTGCTGCCCGAGGATACCAGCGCAGTGGTGCTCAACCAGCGGCTGGCTGAAGACCTGGGAGTGGGCGTCGGAGATTGGGTCACAATCCGCTATTCAGAGCGCCGCCAGTCCAATTGGCGCGTTGTGGGGCTGATTTTCGACCCGGTATTGACCACCTCGGCCCATATCTCGCTCCCAATGGTGCAGAATGATCTCGGCCTGATCGGCAAGGCCAGCACCGTCTGGATCCAGACGCAAACGACGGACTCTGCCAGCCAGATCGAACTGGCGAAAAATCTGCGCAGCTATTACGAAGATAACCACATCGAGGTCAGTCCGCAGCGCGGCGTGTTCGGCATCGGCGGGGATGCCACCGTCGAAACCGGCAACGCCTTCATCAGTCAATTCGAATTTTTGGTGATCCTGTTGGGCCTGATGGCGGTTATCATCGGGGTAGTGGGCAGCATCGCCCTCAGCGGCGCGCTTTCGCTGAGCGTGATCGAGCGCCGCCGGGAAATCGGGGTGATGCGGGCCATCGGGGCTTCATCCTGGACGATCTTCCGAATGTTCATCGGCGAAGGCGTGCTGCTTGGCTGGCTCAGCTGGTTAATCGCTTTGCCACTCAGCCTGCCCGCCGGCCGGCTGATGGTACAGGCTCTGGGAGCGGCCTTCAATCTGGACATCCTGTACAAATTCACCCCCGCCGGGCCGATCCTGTGGCTGGGGATCATCACGATCCTGTCCATATTCGCCAGCGGGCTGCCGGCCCGCGGCGCCACCCGCATCAGCGTGCGCGAAAGCCTGGCGTACCAATAATATGCCATCAAAACCGGTTAATGACAGTCACCCCCACACCTTGAAAATCACTCATCCCGACCAGTTCGCCCGGCGCCTGTTCCAGGCTGATCCGCTTCCCAATCAAACGCTCCGGGTCCAGTTTACCGGACTCGATCATGCTCAATAGTTCGGGATAACGGTGAGACTGCATCCCGTGGCTGCCCAGGATCTCCAGTTCATAAGCGATCACCCGGCTCATCGGGATGGGGGGATGGCGTTCATCCCCCAGCAGCAGTCCCACCTGCACGTGCCGGCCACGTTTCCGCAGACTGGCGATGGAATTGAAGCATGTCTGGGGGCTGCCAAGTGCGTCGATGGAAAGATGTACGCCCCCACCGGTCATTTCCCGCACCTGCCGGTACACTTTCGGATGTTCGACTGCATTGATGGTGAACCTTGCCCCCAGTTGTTGGGCCAGCGCAAGTTTCTCATCGGCAATATCCACGGCGACCACATTGGCGCCCAGGGCGTTGGCTATCATGACCGCCGACAGCCCCACGCCGCCGCACCCATGCACGGCGACCCACTCCCCGGCAGAAAGCCTGCCCTGATCCACCACCGCCCGGAATGAAGTAATGAAACGGCACCCCAGGCTGGCAGCTGCCTCATCACTCAACGCGTCTGGCAAACGGACCAGGTTGGCGTCCGCTCGTTCGATAGCCACATATTCGGCAAACGAACCCCAATTTGAAAAGCCCGGTTGGATCTGGTCATCACAGACCTGTTGGTTACCGGAGATACACTGCGGACAGACGCCGCAACTGCCCACAAACGGCAGGGTAACCCGCTCGCCCGCAGCCCAATTGCGGACGTCTTTTCCAACCGCCACAATCGTGCCGGCCATCTCGTGCCCGGGCACATGTGGCAGCCGGATCGCTTCGTCATGCCCCTGCCAGCCATGCCAATCGCTCCGGCATAAACCGGTAGCGCCAACCTTCAAGACCACCCCATCTTTGGGAACTGCTGGATCGGGAACATCCCGAATAACAATTGGGCCGCCGAATTCTTCATACACGGCTGCTTTCACTGGCCACCTCCCTGAAAATTCGGTACTCCAATTTCCTGCTTATGAAAAACCCCTGATAGGTTGCAAACTCATATATTTTCGCCGAACTGGTCGGCTCAGTCCCCTTCTGCAGCAGAAAGATTTTGCTGCTCCTGGCTGCTGCGCTCCAGTGTTTCAGGCACATAAAGCAGTACGACCAGCGCAACCAGGAGGGATAATACACCTCCGACCCAGAAGGGCAGGGTGAACGAATAAACTGCCAGGAATCCGGCAATCAATGGGCCGACGGCGATCCCCAAGGCAAAACTCATCGTTACCACGCTCATCTGGCGGCCTTCCCCGCCTTCTTTGGACACATCCGCTGCCAGCGCGAATGCCGGGGCGGCAATGGCTGCCGAAGCCAGGCCTTGCGCCATGCGCAGCCAGGTGAATTGGGTCGTGGTCGCAACATAGCCAAGCAAGATTGTGGCCGGTGCCATCAGGATCAAGCCGATCAGTATGAATGGCTTGCGGCCCCATCGATCTGAAAAGTTACCCAACGGTACCTGGAAGATCAGCCGGCTGATGATCAATGCGCTGAATGCAATCCCAAAACCCAAAGCGCCCTGGCCCAAACGCGAATTGAATTGGTTCTCCAGCGAAGAAATCATAGAAAAGTCACTGGCCATAATAAACGATGCCAGTCCGGCGCCAAGAATACCTGCTCCCAACAACTCAGGATCGATCAGTTTCGTTTTATGCGTTCCAGGATCTTTACTGCCGGGTTTGACCGCGGCTTTATCCGGATCCAGCAAAAAGGAAGCCATTACCAGCCCAATCGCGATAAAAACCGTCCCCGCCACAAAGGTTGAATTAAAACCGAATTTTTCAAACAGGAAACCGCCGATCAATGGGCCAGTTGCAAAACCCACCATTCGCATGGTACTGTAGACGCCCATGGCCCCACCGCGTGATTCCTTGTGGGTGGCTGTAGCCATAATCGCCAGTGCCGCCGGGACGGTCACCGCAACACCGACGCCCTGCAGCAACCGCAGTCCAACCAGGGTAACAAAATTTCCGGCAATGATAAATCCCAGGGTGGCCAGCCCCATGATGGCCAGCCCGATCAGGATCATTTGCTTACGGTTGCCAAGCCGGTCCGTGATGCCGCCAGTTAACGGTTGAAGCAAGGCCGCAGCTAGACCATACAATGAAATCAGGACCCCAACCCGGACCGACTCCGGAAAGGGGAACCAGGGCGAAGGCAGTTTGGCCACATACAATGGGATCACCACGATCAGAATGCTGTTCCCAATCCCATCTCCCAGACGGGCCATTGAAATTGCCAGGACTACCCGATTGATACCTAACTTCTGTTGTAACGATTTTAGCAAATTTTCCTCCTGCTTTCCACCGGGCTGTCTTGAAAATAGGGTGGATTTTCATGATTGCGGGTGGACTATGTCCATGATTGCTCCTAGGGAATTCCTGTGGTGATACCCCAGATTTGCTGGTGTGAGCGTACATCTGCACGCTCACACCAGGGAAAAAACTGGGTTTTCCGGAATTTCTGTGGTGGGAAGAAAATGTGGGGGTGATTTTCGGGATTTGCCCGAAAATCACCCCCACATATCGCCTCAACCCCAGGAATTACCAAAGATCCAAAATCTGGCTACTCCGAGAATTCGAGGCCGCTCGGGCCCAAATCTTTTACCACGGCTAAGATTAATCGATCTATTCGTAAGCTTGAGGATACTTCATTGAAGGAGCTTACGTCTTTACGTTAGACTAATCCTGGTATTAAAACGACCTTAACCCGCCGTCAATTCTGCCAATCGACAGCATCCCAAATCGCCGGACCGTGATACCAGCCCGCCCCACTTCCACAGAGTTAGGGGAAAAGGAGACATTGTACTGGACTTGGCCAACAAACTCCGATAGGCACTGTATCTCAGGTCAATGCCCTGCCCGAAAATGCGCCATAAGAGTATTGTAAATATAATTCATCCACAGGCGCTCGACATCCTCCTGGTGGTAATCATGAGACGAGTATGTCTGGATAATGACCCGCCCATCCAGACAGGACGCCAGGGTGCCATAGCGTTGTTTCTCGGTGGCAATATTGCCGGCCAGCAAGGTAAACTCGCTGCCAGGTGAAAGCCGGATCAAGTCGCCGGCGTCGCCGATCCAATATCCCAGGTAATTCACCAGCGACATGCCTTCGTTGGGCTCATGGAATACCGGATCCTCCGGGGACAGCCACCACAGCGATGGAGATTTCGGGTTGAACCAATCACTCTGAAAAGACAGGCCGCACTTGGTCATGATGGAACTGAATTTGCCGGCTCCGATATCATCCAGGTTCCAGATCTCGATGATCACTGCCGTCCCCTTATTGATCTCATCCAACAAGTACACAAAGAACTCGCCCTGCACTTTGCTGCGCGACTCCGAAGCGCTGATGATCAAGTCCCAATCGGTTCCGGACAGCAGTTGCGCCTTGAAATCTCCGGAAGCATCGCCCAGGTCAGTGTATCGCAGCCCGAGCGTATCCAGAGCGTTGCGGACATACCGGACTTCATATAGCCCAGCCATATCTTCGAAGAGCAATATCTTGGCGTCTTTCAGGAGCGCGTCCACATCCTGGGTCGCCGTGGGCGGGATCTCGGTTGGTTGAGCGGCAACCGGCTCGGGAGTTTCGGCTGGCGGGATGGTGGTGGCGGTTGGGGGAGCCGCGGTCGGTTGGACCGCGCTCGTGTCGGCCTGCAGGGTGGACTGTTGCGCCAGTTGCTGGCTTTGTTCAGCCAGCTGGGTGGCCTGTTGAGCGATCAGGGTAGCCTGAACTTCCTGGGCAATGCGGGTGGCATCAGCGGCTGTCTGTGTATCCTGGCTGTATTGCTGTGCCTGATGAGCCTGCATGGTAGCCTGGACATCCAGTGCAGCTTTGGTCCCACTGGCTTCGCCATCCACGGCCGGTGCGGACGGCATATTGCATGCCGCCAGCGACAGTAAAGACAACACCAGCAACAGCGGGATTATAGACCGAAATTGATGTAAAAATGACTTAAAGTGGGGGTGGGCAGGGATCATCGATGTTCTCCTCGCGGACGGAGGGGTACGGCGGTCTCCCGGGCTATAAAGCCAAATCAAACCAGCCGGAAAACTCCCCCCGATCCAGGGTTTCCTGTCTGTAATGCAGCCCAAACTGAGCCTGGGCAAGGCTGCCTTCTTGCTTACAAGTATAGGGAAAAATGCAAACCCAGTCAACCAATATTCTTGATAGGATCGGGTTTTCATACAGACAATAGGTTGCGTTCGAACCGGGCTAGAAAAGAATATTGGGACTGCAGGTCAGGTTATTTTAGATTCTGCAGCGGGCTGGTGCCATGGGCTGGTTGGCCTTTGATCAGAATGTCCACCAGCGCCTGTTGTTGGCCGGGGAGATTCCCAAAAGCGGCTAAATAGTGATGGATCTCAGGAAATGCCAACAGATCGGTGGGTGAGCGCGTTCGCACCCGCACATCCATTCCACCCTTATTTCTTCATAAAGTGAATCAATACAAAAAGATGGTACATTTCGCCAAACTATCGTCATCGAAACACACCATCTACGCTCTTCAGCTTTGCCTGTCAAAAACGTAACTCAGCACTCAACCTCCAGCGAATAACTGCGCCGTAATTGACGGGGTTTAAGGCGAAATTTTGGCAGCCAGGCCAGAATGGACCTGCTCAGATCGGCTCGCAATGGCATTCCTTCATTCATAGAGACCAACCCATTATCTGTCGGCGATTGGAATGGGGATCAGTTGCAGCAGCACGGCCCGATGATCCGAATGGCGCTCAAGCGGGGTTTCCAGATGGCTGGCGCTGACCACTTTCCAATCGGTCGCCCTGGATTTCAAAAATATATAATCCAGCCGCGCCCGGTGGAGAGCGTTGCCCCATGGCCAGCGCAACGTGTGCGTAGCCCCGTCTGTGAACGGGTTAAGATGCCGGAAGGTGTCCAGCCATTTGCCTTGTAGTTTCTTAATTTGGCGAGAGTTTTCACCGCTATTAAAATCGCCGCCTACCAGCACAGCGCTTTCTCCGCTGATGCTCTGGATCCAATCTGCCAGATGATCAACTTCATTGGCGTTGCGCTTGCCTCTCAGGCTCAAATGTACCGAAAAGGCCAGCAAATCGCCACATGGAGAATGGATCTTGGTTCCCAATGCCATCCGATGCACAAATTGGTTCTGGCCGGGGTTGAGCTGGCGCAACACTGGTTGGCTGAGCGGAAAACGGCTGAACACTGCAACGCCCTCCTCGAAACCGATCCCCTGCAAATGTCCGTTTGCGCGTGAATAGACATATGCCATATTCAGCCTTGAAGCCAGCCAACGGTCCGTCCAAAAATCGGTCGTGCGCGCCACCTCCTGCAAGAGCAAAATATCCGCCTGATGTTGCTCCACCAGGAGCGCAAAAGCCTCCAGCCTCTCCAGCGCCCGACGCCGCTGAGGCCAATCGTGCCACAGATTTGCACTGATGACCGTCAGGCGCGGGCAACCTGGCTCCTGACCGGAGGGATCGGGAACAGCCCGGATCGACACCCAGCCCGGCGCTTCAATCACCCCGGTCGCCCGGCGGGCGAGCGGCGCAAGCCACTGTAATCCGGGCAACGATAACCATTTTCGCACTTTACGAATAACGCCAGTGAGCTTTTTCTCTGACTCACTTACCCCCTCAACTTGAATTTCTTCAACGACCAACGATAGGATCTCCAAATCCAGGATAGAATGAATGATCTCGATCCTCAAAGTGTGCCTGGAACGAATCCCTTGAGAACCCTTCCGTTGTGAGGCAACGGGAGCTGTATTTTACCCGAATTCAACCGGGCTGCTGCATCAATTTCTAGAGGGGTATTATATCTTTCACCCATGAAATTCATTTTCATCTCCCCGGCTTGAGATGAAATGGCAGAATAAGGTGACAGCGCGGGCGAACGCCCGCGCTGTCACCTTATTCTGCCATTAACTCTATTTTCCCCGAGGGAGGCGAAAACCGCTCAGAAAGCCGGGCACCATTGTTTTTGGAAAATAAGGCCAGGTGAGCAAAATGATGCCCAGCAGGAAAAACACGATCGCCCAACCGGCCAGCGGCGCCCGGTGGAGCGCAATCCACAGAAACCAACCGTAAATAGGCGCCTGAAAAAGCATCCCATGGGAATGAGGAATCCCCCGTCGCCATCCAAAATAAACTGCCCACAGCAGGCAATAGCCCCCAGCCCACCAAAAGCTGACCACTTGAGCCTGTAACATATAGATCAGCAGGCCAATCGAAACCGTCATATCGACTTCTAAATCGTGGTCACCGATCCAGGTGTGATACTGCACACGGCTTCGCCGGGCGATGCGCCCATCCAGCATATCGCCAAGCCAGTCTGCCAGCGTTAACCAGGCCGCCGCCGACAGCCCGTCTGCGCCAAAACGATAACCGATCCACACCAGGCCTGCTGCGATCATTCCTCGCAAGGAGGTTATCAGGTCTGCTACCTGTTTGGCGACCATCCCGAACAACTCTTTTCTCCGCGGGTCAGGGGCACGAAAAAGTTGTAAAAAAATTTTTCGTGTGCCCTGCGGATCAAGGCGGACAGTTCCACGCACTTTCACTATTGATTATAGAGTGGATATGCTCAGGCGTAAAGATGGCCAGCTTCCCTGTTCACATCCCCCTTCAGCGCATTAAGTTATTTCAAGCTTGCCATCCCCGCCAGCCGCTCCCAGCCCTCACGGATTTTCAAAGCATTTAATCGCCAGGTGCCCACGATGCCATACGGCACGAACAACACGAAAGCAATATAGATCGCCCCATTGATAAAACTGGCGCTTTCGCCTATGTATCGCCGCAACCCAAAATCCAGCAGGCGATAGATCAGCGCGCCGATCAAGGCGCCATTCAGGGTGCCTACTCCGCCGATCAAGACCACCAATAAGGCCGTGACCGTATACCCCAGACTGGCGACATTCGGCGAAACGATCGGTTGATACAGGGTATGCAGCAAGCCCGCCAGGGCAGCCGTGATCGATGACAGCATCAGGGCCGCCAACTTAAAGCTGAAGGTGTTGTAGCCGAGCATACGGGCCCGGTTCTCATTCTCCCGGATGGCAATGCAAACCCGCCCGGTCGGGGAATCGACAAACCGCTTGTACAGCAAAAACATCAGGATCAGCACCGCCAGAGCCACAAAATAGAAGCGCAGCCGTTCGTTGGCCGGGCTGATAAACTCCGGGACGATCACACCTTGCAGGCCGACATCTGCCCCGGTATAGGCGCTGAGTTCACTCGACATCACAACAATGTGAAAAACCGAGGCAATGCCCAGCGTGACCAGGGCAAAGGCGATCCCTTTGACCCGCGGCAAAACCAGCCCAAACAGGATGGCCTGCACGATCCCGGCCACAAAAACCAATCCCAGGGTGGCCGCCAGCGGCAGTTGAAAGCTTTTCAGGGCGATGCCCGTCACGTAAGCGCCCACTGCAAAAAACATGGAATGGCCGAATGACAACAGGCCCGTGATCCCAAAGATCAAATCATAGCTGAGGGCATACAAGGCCAGAATAAAGATCTCGATCGCAAGCCCCTCCACAAACTTCGAATAACCGGACTGGTTGCCCCACACCGCCAGGGGAGAAGCCCCATCAAAAATGCCGATGATAAAAGGCAGCAGGATCAGGGCCAGCAGAGTGAGTAAAGCGGCGCGATTTTGAGTAAAAAAGCCGGTCGGAAGGGCATCGCTGGATTCTGTCATCAATATTCCTTCTTGCCAAGCAAGCCATTTGGCAGAATGAGCAAAATAATCACCATCAACAAAACAGTTGAAGCTGGCACGAGCGGAGGTGTGGGCTTAAACACAATTTCGGTGAACGGGAGCGGGATACCAATCTGGCCGTATTTGATCATAAACTGTTGCAGCAGCCCGACCAGTACCGATCCAAGCGCAGCCCCGGGATAATTCGTCAGCCCCCCAATCGCCAGCGCGATCAACGCGTTCAGGAAAAGGACCTCCCCCATCCCGTTTGAAAGTCCGGTCGAGGGAGCGCCCAGCGCGCCGCCCAGGGCAGCCAATCCCACGCCCAGGCCAAACACCATCGTGAAGACCCGGCGCACATTGATGCCGAGCGCTTCCACCATTTCCCGGTCCTGGACCCCGGCGCGAATGATCATTCCGAGCCGAGTGCGCTGCAAGAGCAGCCAGATCGATACCAGCACCACCAGGCCGACCAGCGGCAGGAATATTTCGTTATAGACGCGCACTCGCCCATCAAAAAGCATGATCGTCGAGCAGTGATTGGCCAGCCAGCCCGACAGACTGGTCGCCGGACAGCCCTCGCCGGTCCCGTTGAATAAAGGGGGCTTGGGCATGACAAACTCGGGCCGTCCCCAGACAGCGCGGACCATTTCGATGCCGATGACGCTCATGCCCAGAGTCAGCATGAGCTGATAGATCGGACGGCTGTATAATGGGCGGATCAAGGTAGCTTCCATCAAGGCGCCCAATCCCACGCCGCTGAGAACTGCCACAATCACCGAAATCAAAAACAGCCAGTTTGAGTTTAGCGCCAGGAGAGCCTGGGTGAGCCCATCATTGTAAACGTATCCAATAGCAGCCACCAGCAGTAATACGGCGTACGCCAGATACGCTTTCCAGGCCTGGCGCGCCTGCTCCTGGCGGCCTTGCTCGGATTGCAACCGCCGGTTGGGTTGGAACAGCGACAGTGCATATGTACCCAGCAAACTGGCGAGGACGATGCCAATCAGCGCGAAAGCTGGAGAAATTGCCTCAAAGACAGCGGGAGTAAGCGGCAAGCGAGTCCCCTGGTTCGCCATAAAAGCGTAGGTGACCGGGCTCTGAGCGTAATTCTCAACATTCCAGATTGCCAGCGGATAACGGGGCAAAATCCATACCAGCAGAAGCACTGCGATCAGCAGCAATGCCCAGGGGCTGAGGCGTTTTAATGGCGTTGTGCCCGATTGGGGCTTATTGCGGGAAAAACCAAGCTTTTCAGAAAACAGTGGATAGACCGCTCGCAGAGCGAAACCGCTGACCAGCAAAGCAAACGGGGTCAACAGATCCACGAAAGTATCCGGGCGCACATAAACAGTCCAGCCGATATACGCCCCGATCATGAAGAACGTACCGTGAGCCAGGTTGAGCACATCGAGCAGGCCAAAAATCAAAGAAAAACCCGAAGCGACCAGGAACGTCACGGATCCGACCGACAGACCGCGCAGGAGTGTGATGACAAAGTCCTGGCTGTCCATCCCCTGCGCCGCGATCACAAAGAGCGCCGCAATGACTGCCAGAGTAATCAGAAGCACCAGGTTTTTGCGAAAGAAATTGTCCATTGGATCCCTTATCCGACCAATCCGGCTGGCTTGACCTACGCAGCGCCCAGATAACGATGGATGGTGGCCTTGTCATTGATGAGGTCTTTCATCGCGCCTGACTGTACCGAGCGTCCTTCTTCAATAATGACGTAATAATCCGCCAGTTTACTGGCCACCAGGAAATTCTGTTCCACCAGCACCACAGTGGACTCTTGCGAGAGCTGTTGGATTGCTGCTATCATGTTTTCGATGATAACCGGCGCCAAGCCTTCACTGGGTTCATCGATAAGTAAAAGATGGTTGTCCGCCACCAGGGCGCGGGCGATGGCCAACATCTGCTGTTGCCCGCCGGACAGGCTGGTGCCCGGCAACTTGATCAGGCGCTGGAGATCGGGGAAGAGATTGAAGATCAGATCAGCTTTGCGATCATAATCACCCTTGAGGCGTTCAGCCAATTTCAGATTCTCCTCGACGGAGAGATCCCGGAAGATGGCGCGATGTTCAGGCACGAATCCAATCCCCATTCCAGCAATATCAAAGGAGCGCATCCCCTGCACTTCTCGACCCTCGAAATATACTTTACCGGTCCTTGGCGGCGTCAGCCCAAGAATGGACTTCAAGGTCGTTGTTTTGCCGGCGCCATTGCGCCCCAGCAGAGCCGTGATCGCCCCCTTTGGCACGCGCACATCCACCCCTTGCAAGATATGGTATTGTCCTATAAATGTATGGATGTTTTGAACGTCGAGGATGATTTCCATACTGCCTCAAGCTACATGTTGTTGAGATCATACAGCCCACCGAGGTAGGCTGTTTGGACGGCTTCATTGGCTGATATCTGGGCCGGGGTCCCTTCGGCCAGCACCTTTCCCAGGTGCATCACCGTGATGGTATCGGAAACGCTCATGACCACATTCATATTGTGTTCCACGAGCATGACCGTTTTATTGCCAGACTTTTGGATTTCCTGAATTAAAGCGATCAACTCGGGCACTTGTTCTGCCGCCATGCCGGCTGTAGGCTCATCCAGCAGCAATACTTCCGGATCAGGCGCCAGGATCATACCCAACTCAAGTTTGCGCTGATCGCCGTGAGGCAGCGAACGCGCCAGCGCCCCGGCGCGCCCGGTCAGCCCGACTCTTTCGATCACATGCCAGGCCCGATCCTCATAGCCATTAAAGTCGGAGGCGGCCTGCCAAAACCTGAAATTGTCTCGACCCAGGGCCTGGGCTGCCAGGCGAATATTTTCAAAGACCGTCAGGCTGGGAAAAATATTTGTGATTTGAAACGATCGTCCGATCCCAAAGTGAATGGTCTGGTGGACGGGTTTGTGGGTGATATCTCGGCCTTTAAAGAGCACCTTACCGCTGGTCGGCTCCAGATTTCCGCTGAGCAAGTTAAAAAATGTGGTCTTACCAGCCCCGTTAGGCCCAATGATGGCGTGTAACTCATTCTTGCGAACTTTGAGGCTGACATCGTCCACTGCAACCAGCGCGCCGAACTCTTTGCGGAGGTTGATCGTTTCGATAATGATCTCGTTATCCATTCAACCTTCCCAGCCTGGTACCCTTATACAGAAAATATTTCAGGGCCAGTTATCTCAAATACAGTCCGGCGACTACCATTCTCAGGAGCCGGGTTAAGCTGTTGACCATTGAACAACTAATTGTAACCGTTCCATCTGTCTGGAAATCGCAGAAAACGACGGTTCTTTGGGAAACTCTATGAAAGTTTCCCGATTTGGGAGTGTGAGCGTGCGACTGCACGCTCACACTCCCAAATCGGAATCCCCCAGAAGATCTTTGGTGATCAATCTCTTTGGCGGTACCATCCATTAAATTAACCTGCGGATCGGCGGAGTTGGTGAGGCCGTTTTTATCGGCCTCACCAACTCCATTAAACGCTAACGAGAGTCAATCCAAAATTACTCCCCGCTCAGGCTGCCATAAGGCAGATCGCCACAGCGATCCTTGAGATTTTCAGGCAGCAAACAAGGCGGTTCGGGCCGGGTCGTATCGACATATTCGTAGAAATTGGCATCGGGATCGGTCACATTGACAAGCTTCAAAATGTACATATCTTGAATGGCGTCATGATCCTCGGGCCGGATATAGATTGTGCCTTTCGGGCCTTCGAACTCCATCCCTTCCATCACAGCAGTGAGTGCATCGCCACTGGGATCGCCGTTGGTGGCTTTGATGGCTTCCACAGCCATGATGGCCGCATTCATTCCATCTGCGTCAAACAGATCGGGCATCACACTGTAGCGGGTTTTGTCGCCTTCGATGAGAAAATCGTTGATCGGGTTGTTGGGCGCGCTGTAGTGGTACAGGATGCCGGCGGTCGTCCCAATGGCATTGGAGAAGAAGGTTGGCATCAGGAAGTTATCGATAAAGGTGGCGCCCAGGGCCATATTCTCGGTCACACCCTGATCTACAGCCGCCTGGACCAGGGAGACAAAGCCGGAGCCCGCCCAGGTTACGATGTAGGCTTCCGCGCCGGAGTTGGCGATCTGTTCCATGTAGGGGGTGAAGTCAGTTGTGTCGAGCGGTGCGAAGATATCATCAGCCACGAAGGTGCCGCCATCGAGCGTGCAGGCATCCCGGAAGGCTTGAGCAGAACCGCGGCCAAAGGCATAGTCGGGCGCGATCTGAACAAAGGTTTTATACTGCTTGGTCAGGGCGGAGCATTCGTTGATGGCATCCTGGTAATTGTTGCGACTGACCCGGAAAGTATATTCGTTGAAATTCACCCCGGTGATGTCGTTCGCCGCGGCCGGCGCCACGATCAGCGGGATCTTATTTTCAAGGGCAATCCCCTGCAGCGTGGCGGTTGCACCGGATGAAACGGTGCCTACCAGGATATTAATGCCTTCAACATCAATCAATTCGCGGGCGACGGTGGCCGTGTTCTCAGGATTGCTGGCATCATCGCGCACGAACACCTGGAATTCACAGTTGTCCAGCTTGAAGGTATTTTCCTGGGTCTGGGCAAAATCAAAGGCTTCGCCGGCCGAACCGGGCGCTCCAGTCGCATATTCCATACCCAACATGAAAGACCGAAGGATATGCGCTCCATAGATAGCTAACGATCCCGACGCATCCGTGATCAGCCCGATCTTAATCGGTTCGGCGCAGGTCAGACCCGCCATTGGTTCTTCGGTCATGGCGGGTTCTTCGGTCATAGCCGGCTCTTCTGTCATGGCCGGGGCTTCTGTAGCCGCCGGCGCTTCCGTTGGAACGGCTGTTGGCGCTTCTGTGGCAGCCGGGGCTTCCGTCGGCGCAGGCGTAGCCGGGGCGCAAGCAGCCAGGACCAGAGCCAGGATGACGAACACAAACATTAACTTACGAAAACCTTTCATGGATTACTCCTCCTAGAAGTGTTGGAAGTATTCTTTCAATCTGGTAAATCAGTGAATAGTTTTTCGCCTCACCTCCTATCCTGCAAACGCGATCACCGCTTGCGAGGCGGTTTCGGGAATTTCAATTGGAAAGAAATGCCCTGCATCGGGGAAGATCACCGTTTTGCTGTCGGCGATCTTTCCGGCCAGCAGGGCGGCATTTTCTGGTGGGACCACTTTATCCTCGGCCCCGAACAAGATCAGCGTTGGGACTTCCAGCCGGGACAGTTTATTTTCAAAAGCGGCCGCTTCTGGCAAAAGGCTTAAACCAATTGCGAATTGGGCCTGGTAGGGTTCGGGCTCAATCGGGTTGGCCAGGCGCCATTCAATCCAATCCTGGATCATTTCAGGATTGTTTTCCGCCCAGCCTGGGGCAGTGCTGACCACCAACCCGTTTTTAAAGCGTGTCAGGGGATCACTGGAAACATCGCTCAAGACTTTCATGGCCTGCTCGCTGATCGGGACATGGTGCGGCCCGCCGAAATTGGTTGAACACAGGATCAGTTTTTCGACTGTTTCAGGATGCTCGAGGGCGATCGCCTGGGCAATAAATCCTCCCATGGAATGGCCCATGATCACAGCCTTACCCAGGCCTAAGGCGTGCAGCAAACCAACTGTATCTTCGGCCAACATTTGAGCGCTGTACGGGCCAGCGGGTTTATCCGTTTTACCCACCCCGCGATTGTCAAATGTAATGACCTGAAAATGTTCCGCCAGATAGGGGACCATGCGATGCCATTGCCACAAGGTATACCCCAGGCCAGAAATCAACACCAGCGGCCGGCCGCGGCCGTGACGCTCATAATACATCTCGATTCCATTCGCAGAGACACTTGGCATAAGATTATTGTCCTGATTGGTGCACAAATTGCTCGCGCAGGTCGGCTTTGATCACCTTGCCATACGGAGAATAAGGCAGCTCGCTTACAAACTCGATTCGTTTCGGGATTTTATATCTGGCCAGGCGCCCCCGGCAGAAATCCAGCAGATCATCTGCTTGTACGGATTGGCCGGGCTTGCAGGCGACAATCATCACGCCCACCTCGCCCCATTTCTCATCGGGCTGGCCGATCAGAGCGGCATCCGCAACAGCGCTGTGATCCCGGAAGACCGCTTCCACTTCCGCCGCATAGATGTTCTCACCGCCGCTGATGATCATATCTTTAATCCGCCCGGCGATCGTGTAATAGCCCTCTTCGTCCATGCGGGCCATATCGCCGGTATAGAACCAACCGTCTTTCAGGGATTGCGCGGTGGCTGCGGGATTATTCCAATAACCTTTGCAAACATGGGGGCCGCTGATGATCAGCTCGCCGGTTTCCCCAACCGGAACATCCCGCCCGTCCTGATCGACAAGCCGCATGTCGCTGTGAAAGATCGGCTTTCCAACCGAGCCCTTCTTACGGAGCGCATCCTCGTTGGTCATGGCGAAACAGTTCACACCCACTTCGGTCAGGCCGTACCCCTGTCGCAGAGGCACCTGCTTGGCGGAGCTCCAGGCATCGATCAATGCCGGCGGGCAGGGCGCTCCCCCGCTGATAAAAAAGCGCACCTGGCTGAAATCCGCGCTCGAAAATTCAGGCGACTGCATCCAGATCTGAAATAAGGTTGGCACCCCCAGGATGGCGGTACAGCCCTCATCCACAATCAATTTCAAAGATGCGTCCGGGTCGAAATTACGCGCCAGGACGATCCGCCCCCCGGCATAGAACAAAGGCACCAGGAAAACGAACAGGCCGCCCGAGTGAAACATGGGCGTCAAAATGGGCGAAACGTCGCTTTCACATAGGCCCCAGGAGATCACGGTATTGATCGCATTCCACAGCACCTGGCGGTACGGCAGTACCGCGCCTTTTGGCAGGCCGGTCGTCCCAGAGGTGTAGAGAATGCAGCAGGCATCCTCCGGATCGATCGCGACCGGTGCAGGCGCAGCCGTTGAGGCCTGCTCCAGCAGGGTTTCGTAGCGCTCAGCGCCCGGCAGATCGGCGTCTTCCAGCGAGATGAAGTGGGTCACCCTGAGATCGGAGCGCATTTCTTCAAGCACAGACACATACTCAGGTCCGACGATCAAAACTTCCGGCTGGCAATCGTTGACGATATAAGTCAGTTCATGGCTGGTGAGTCGCCAATTCAATGGCGCGAAGATCACCCCGATTTTCCCCAGCCCAAATAGAAGGTCCACGTAAGCGACGCTGTTCTGTGCCAGAATCGAGACGCGATCGCCTTTCTTCAAGTCATATTTTTGGCGCAAAAAGTTAGCGACTCGATTGGCGCGTTCATTAAGCTGTGCATAGGTATAACGCACGCCACTTGCCTGGTCATAAAGGGCCTCGCGGTCGGGCGTTAAGTTGGCTCGTCGATCGATCAGGTCAGCTGAATGCATGATTCCTTTTTCACAGTTGCACCCGGGAAGTTCTTCCACGGGCACCTTCCTACCGGTCAATTACGTTCCGACAACAATACCGCCATCCACGCGCAAGACTTCGCCAGTGATGAACGAGGCTTCGTCAGAAGCCAGGAACAGATAGGCATTGGCAATGTCGCGCGGTTCTCCAAGACGGCCCAGAGGTGTACGGGACTTCATGCCATCTAAAATCTTCTCAGGCATGGCCGTCACCATCTCTGTCGCAGTAAAACCCGGGGCAACCGCATTGACCCGGATATTATATCTGCCTAGCTCGCGCGCCCATACTTTGGTCATACCGATCACGCCAAACTTGGTGGCGACATAATTGGTCTGCCCAAAGTTAGCGTCCAGCCCGACTACCGAAGAAGCATTCAGAATGACGCCGCCACCTTGCTTGATCATCACCGGCGCGACCGCCTGGGAGCAGTTGAATACGCCTTTTAAATTGACGGAAATGACCAGATCGAAATCGGCTTCAGCCATCTGGTTCACAAGCTGGCCGTCTTTGACCTTGACCAGCTGGCCGTCGCGCAGCACACCGGCGTTATTGACCAACACATCCACCCGGCCATAGCGCGCCGTGACCTCGTCCACCCACTTCTGAACTTCAGCCCGGTCGGCGACATTGACCTTGTAGAAGGCAGCCTCATCGCCCAGCAACTTGACGGTTTCCCGTCCGGCTTCCTCATTTACATCGCAGATCACGACTTTAGCGCCTTCTTCGGCAAAGCGCAGCGCGGTCGCCTTGCCGATTCCCGCTGCCCCGCCGGTCACGAGCACAACCTTATCTTTCATTCGCATGGCATGATATCCTTTTCGGAACTTGAGCCTCCCCAAATCTGTTCTGGTTGGGAGGACAGTAGATTATCTGGAATTGTGTATTTTGGAGCTGAAGAGCTCCATCATGGCCAGCCTCTGGCTAATAAAGCCTGCCCAATCCGGGAGCATTCGAATGGTGTAGACAGTGATGGGTGGTGTTCCGTTTGGGCGGCAAATGCCGCCCAAACGGAACACCACATCTACACATCACGAATGCACCCGCCAATACTGACCATAACACAGCCCGGTTACCTGGGGGTTACACGCCTAGCCGGATCTTTCGGAAACTCTATGGGAGTCACCAAAAAGCCGTCAAGTCTTGGGCGAACAACCGGATACGCGCTTCATTCAGCTTGATCGCTTAAAAGCCAGGTAGGTTTTGGAGCTTTCACCTTCTCCAAATTTCAAAAAGTCCACCTGCATGGTTGCGCCGATTTGGATTTCCGCCGGCTTCAGGGGGTCAAAGCCTGTAATCCGGGCGCTGATGCTAGGCCCCTCTTCGAGTTCCACAATGCCCGATATATACGGATTCTTCCGATCAAAACCCTGTTCAGCCATGAAGGTTGGGCCGCTGTAGATCACTGTGAAAGCAGCCAGCCTGCCTTTCCCGCTGGTCTCTATCCATTCAATCGCATCGCTGTGGCACTTCAGACAGATGGCCCGCGGCGGAACGTACAGGCTGCCGCACCGGGTACAACGGGCAGCCATCAGCCTGCCCTCATCGATATAAGCATCGAATGAGGCAGACGAAAACGGACGATCCGGTATTTTTTCTTCGCTCATTTTCTCTCCTCACACAGGCGCAACCGCCTTAATTCCTTCGTTCGTAGATGTGCACCACGCAGGTGGAACCGGTTGCGCCGACGTTATGGGTTAACGCCAGCTGGACATCCCCGTCTACCTGGCGTTGCCCTGCCTGGCCACGCATCTGCTTCCAGATTTCTACAACCTGGGCCACCCCGGAAGCGCCGACAGGATGGCCTTTGGCCTTCAACCCGCCGGAGGTATTGATCGGCCTGGAACCATTGCGGGCCGTCATCCCATCTTCGGCAGCTTTAAACCCCTCGCCGGGAGCGAAAAAGCCCAGGTCTTCCGAAGCGATCACTTCTGCGATCGTAAAGCAATCGTGGACTTCGGCGATGCGGATATCCCCGGAGGTCACCCCGGCCATCTCGTAGGCCCGATTGGCTGCTATCCTGGCAGCCGGGATGGAGGTCAAATCGGCCCGGTCATGCAGGGCATAATCGGAAGCCTGGCCGGTACCGATCACATGGATGGGGTGATCGCTGAATTCGGTGGCCCGCTCTTCTGCCACCAGCAGAATAGCAGCCGCGCCATCACTGATCGGGGAGCAGTCAAACAACCGCAAAGGCCAAGCGACGGTCGGGTTGCCCGCTTCATCCTGCAGAAAATCCCAGACCGTGGCCCAATTTGGATCAGGCCGGCCTTTCCTGATCGCCGAGGCCCTGCGCTTTTCCATCCAATCCTGGATCGTGATGTTGAACTGCGCATACGAATTCAGGGCGGCATTGTCGTGATTTTTGATGGCGACATTCATCAAGTGCTCAGATTTCATATCGTAGCGATGCATATAAGCCGAAGCCATGGCCGCATAGAAACCCGGGAAGGTGAAGCCGGCCGGGATTTCGTAGGCGACATCCGCTGCCGTGGCGAGGGCTTCGGTCACTGCAGCAGTTTTGAGCCCGGTCATCTTCTCAGCTCCGCCAACCAGGACCACGTCCGCCAGCCCGGAAGCGATCGCCATGACACCCTGGCGCAGGGCGACCCCACCGGAAGCACAGGCGTCCTCAACCCGGGTGGCCGGGATGGGGGTCAACCCAACCGCATCCGCCATCAGCGGCGCGGTGTGCGCCTGGTGCTCGAACTGGTCGCTGGAAAAATTGCCGAGATAAAGCATCTCGATGCTGCCGGGATCGAGGCCTTTATCGACCGATCGGCTCATTTCCTGGTAAGCTTCAACAAACAGGTCGCGGCTGTTCTTCTGTGCAAAGGCCCCGAACTTAGACATCCCAGCGCCGACAACTGCAACTCCACGCTGGAGAGATCTGGATTTTGACATGGAAACTCCTTCTCGATTTGAGATAAAGCCGGGTTACTGAACTACCTGGACCAGAAAGATTTGCGTTATTTCAGCATTTTTCCAAGTTCAGCCATAAACTCATCAGGATGTTCGATATAGGGTGAATGGCCGGCTTCGTCAATCACCACCTCTTCAAAAGACCCGCCGCTGGCCTGATACTGTTCCAACACTTTACGCGTCTGCCCAACCATCGGCTGAGGTGGATAAACATCTTCGCCGGGCCAGCCGGGAACCAGCCCCATTTTTCCCAGAGTTCCGAAATCAAAGAAAGAATTGTCGGAAACGATGCTGTCCGAATCGCCGCGCACCCACAGGATTGGCGGCTTGGGTGAGGCGGCCAGGAACTTTTCGATGGTATCGCCGATGTATTTGGGCGAAAGCGCATTGATCGGGCCGTACTTGCCTGGGGCCACGTTCGGCCAGTTTTCTGAGGGCACAAAATCGCCCGGATATTTCTGCTCACCAACCTTCTCCGTCAGCAGGGAGGAGAGCAAATCCTCTTCGCGCTCCGGTTTAAAGGGAGGCTTCCAGTAAAAACTGTTCATCACCACGCGTGGCGAGGCTTGCGGGTTATCTGACGATCGATCTCCAGCCGCGATCAACTTGGGAAAATCGGGGTTAACCGTACCGCCGCCGGAGCCGGCGAAATCGGGATAGCAGGGGGTCCCATCGACATCCTTCGTGCCGCCGAATCCGTAGGGCGAACCCGGGTCGACCAGCGTCACAGTTTCGAATCGAGCGCTGGCTGTCGCGATCAACCCGAAAACAATCGCCCCACCCATGGAGTGGCCAACTACCCGGGTTTTCTCGATCTCAAGCGCATCCATCAGCCCAAGCAGGTCTTCCACCCAATCCTGGGCGCCTCGGGTCGCGTCAATGAGTTTATCTTCCGTGTCGCCGTAACCCCGCAGGTCGGGCGCGATGCCGCGAAAACCATCCGGCAATTTCAACATAATCTCTTCCCAATAGGAGGCTGAAGAGGCGTTGCCATGAATGAAAAGAACCGGTTTACCATTCTCCGGCCCGCTAAAAAGCGCGTGGATTTTCAGGCGAGGCGTCGGTATGAACTTAGAGGTGATACCTGGCAAAGTCGGGACAGTTGACATTTCAAGCTCCTTCTGCTAGCAAATTGTTCGCGCAATTCGCGTTTTAAAATCTTCCCCGCCGCTGAAATCGGCAGGGCATCCAATATGGCGACGGATCTGGGAATTTTATATTTGGCCAACCGGTCCGCCATGAACCGGATCAGTTCCTCTTCCGTGGCGGTTTGGCCGGGTTTGAGCACCACGCAGGCCTTACCGACCTCACCCCATTTTGGATCGGGTAAGCCTATCACAGCGCACATGTGGACCGCAGGATGCTGATATAAAACCTTTTCGATCTCAGCCGGGTAAACGTTCTCGCCCCCGCTGATAAACATATCTTTTTTGCGATCGACGATGTAAAAATAGCCATCCTCGTCATATTGGGCCACGTCGCCGGTATGGAAATATCCCCGATCATCGACCGCCTCGGCGGTGGCCTGAGGGTTATTGAAATAGCCGGAACAATAAGACGGCCCTTTAAGCACCAGTTCACCCGCTTCATTCGGCCCGAGAAACTGGTTGGCATCGTCGACGATCTTGGCATCCACATAAAAGTTGGGACGGCCGATCGAACCTGCCTTGCGGATCGCGTCCTCTGGCGCCAGGGCAAAGATACCCGGGCCGAATTCGGTCATGCCGAATCCTTGTTTGAAGCGAATGCCTTTCTCACGGGTATATTTTTCAACCAGTGGGACGGGCAGCGGCGCTCCGCCAGAAGTGCAAAACCGTAACGAGGAGAGATCCGCTTGATCCCAATTCGCCGCCGTGGTCAGCATCTGGTACATCGTTGGAACCGCCGCAAAGATGGTGACATGTTCGCGCTCCAGTAAAGTCAAAACCTGTTCCGGGTCAAACTGGTGGATAAAAATGGTCGTCCCGCCGAAGATCACCTGAGGCAAGGTATAGACGAACAACCCGCCGGTATGGAACATCGGAAATACATTCAGGTAGACGTCATGATGGGTCACGTCGTGGATGACCGTGTTAAGCGTGTTCCAGGCAATCATCCGGTGAGAAACCTGGGCAGCTTTTGGTAACCCGGTCGTGCCTCCGGTGAAGATCAGGGCGGCAATATCTTCCGCCTCAAGATCGGGGCAAGTCACGGAAGCGGGCGAACCTGCTTGAAGCACTGTTTCAAACCGGAGCGAACCCGGGATCCCATCGCCTTCAAGATGCAGGAGTGTCAGTGGAAATTGGGCGACCAGGTTGGATACGCTTTCCTTGAAATCGTCGGAGAAAATAAGCACCTTCGGCTGGACGGATTGGAAGATTTCGAGCAACTCACGCCAATGCGATCGCCAGTTGAGCGCTGTGTGAATTGCACCGAGTTTCGAGCAGCCGAAGAAGACATCCAGGTGCTCGTAACCATCACGAGCCAGGATCGCAACCCGGTCACCTTTCCCAACCCCCTGAGAACGCAACCAGTTGGCGAATTGATTGGCGCGGCGGTTGGCCTCCCGGAAAGTGAGCCGCCACTCAGGCGATTTTCCGGCATCGATAAAGGCCAGTTGATCGGGGGAATATAGCTCCCGGCGGGCAAGGTAATCGCCAATATACATGCTTGCACCTTTCTATCTAAGCTAAGTGGTTCTTTCGCTAAATACCTTTAGGAAAAAGAGCAAATGTAATGTTCATTTTTGTGCGGCTTCGCCGCACAAAAATGAACATTACAATCACTTTTCAAAGTAAAAGGACTTAGCGAAAATACCACTAAGTACGGTAGGACTCCGGCCAAACGTAAGCAAGGTTTCCCTTTAAGTTTGGGGGTTCTCATCCCATAATCTCACAAATCATCAAGACATACTGGTAAAAACAAGGTTGATTTCAAGCCTGGTTGTTTGCAGTCCAGCGCCATACGGAGGAGGCCATCGTGATGCCTCCTCCGCTGGCGCAGAAGAGAACGACCTGGCCGGGTCGGGGGCCTTTGCCCTGGGCAATCGCATCATCCAACGCCATGACCACGCAAGGCGAACCGGTATAGCCCCATTTATCCATGATCCAGTGGGTTTTTTCAATCGGCTGATCGAGAAAATCCATCATCACTTCAATAGTGCGCAGGTTGAGTTGGGTGAAATAATATTGATCGACGTCATCGAAGCCAAGTCCGGCTTTATCCAGCGCGCCTTGCATCAATTTTGGCCAGTATTCAGTATTGAATGTTTTAGGGAATTTTTTAACAAATTCAACTTTAGGAGAACCATATTGGGCCATATTTTTCGGTGTGCAGGGGCGATAGGTCCCACCCATATAAATCCCAAGCGCGTCATGGAAGGCCCCAACCGCCAAAAAATTACTGCCCAAGAAACCCGGATCTTCACCCCGCCCCAAGACGACCGCTCCAGCGCCATCTGCAAACAGATTGGCAGTCTTTTTATCATTAAAATCCAGAAACCGGCTCATGCCATAGCCTCCGGCTACCAGGATATATTGCATTTGAGGCTCTGTCATCAGGTAACGAGCGCCCTGATCGAGGGCTGTCACCCACCCGGCGCAGGCCGAATTGACATCATAGCAGCCGGCCTTCGCTGCTCCGAGCTTGTCCTGGACGACAACTGAGGTGCTTGGCGAAAGATAGTCAGGCGTATCGGTGGAGACGATGATCAAATCCAAGTCCTCAGCCGAGATGCCGGCCCGTTCGATCGCCTGGTTCGAGGCCTCCACGACCAGATCCGAGGTGACCTGATCGGGCGCCATCCAGCGGCGCTCGCGGATTCCAACGTTGGCGATCAGCCATTCATCGGTTGACTCGCCCAGCAAGGCATCCACTTCGGCATTGGTTACAACTCGTTCGGGAACATAGCTCCCGGTGGCAAGAATTTGAGGATGTTTCGACATTTCACCTGCTCTGTGATTGGAATAAAGGTACGATGTTTACGAGATTGCCCATAACGGCCTTCAAACGGAAATGCTGTTTGGGCCTCATTGGGGATTCGTGGGGTGGTACCCCAAAGAACCCTGTTTGACACTAAGGCACCTGCTCGGATCCGTCATTGAGGTGGTCGATCGGAACAAACCGGCGCATGAAGGCAACCGCCTCAGCCCATTCGTGGAAGCTCAATTCCTCGGCGCTCTGGATATGGCGTATAGCGCCGTGATACCCTGGCCGGGCTCCCTCAGCCGTGGTAGTTTCGTCCACAACGAAGCGAATGATAAATGAATAGATAAGGGGTGCGGCATCGGTGTTCATTATCCCAGCTTACCAGATACCGGTCACAAGGCAGTTACAAACTGAAGATTCTTTGGGAAATCCTGTGGCCGAGGCTATATGTGGGGGGCGGCGCTCCCACCCTCAATCACATGTCATCAGGATATTCGGATCGAACTTTAATCGGTCAGCCGCTCATAGAGAGCCCGCGTTTCAGGCGACGGTGTAATATCCAGTTCTTCCCGCAAAGCCTGGACGCAACGCTGATAGGTTCTCCCGACCTGCCCGCGATCGCCCAGGCAATCGTAGGCCAGCATCAGATGACGATAAGCCCGCTCCCAGCAGTTGTCATGAGCCAGGACATTTTGTGACAGCTCGATTGCTTCTGCATACTGTTCTCGAGCGAGGTAACTTTCGGTCAAACGATCGGCGGATTCCAGGAAGATGGACGCCAGTCGTTCGCGTTCTTCAGCCGCCCAGGATTCATATAGTGCATCGGGCAGATAATCGCCGCGGTAAAAGTTCAACGCCTCTTGTAAGAAACCCATATCCGTCTTACCTGCTTGCTTGACCAGGTGTACAAACGCTTCCACATCCAACCAGATATCGGCATGAGGCCGCAGCGTGTAGGTAGTGCCATCGCGATAGATGAAAGCCGATTCACTGCCGGGTTCCCGCTCGGGCTCGAGAACCTGATACAACGTATTCAATGCAATTTTAAAATTCCGGTGGGCAGCTGGCTGCTCCGCCCCGGGCCAGAGAAACTCACAGATCTGATCGCGATCCAATGGAGCCTGCCGGTAAGTCAGGAATATCTGAAATAACAGGCGAGCCGATTCCCGCCGCCAGCCATTCGCCGGGATCAATTCACCCCCGCGCCAGACTCGAAAACCGCCCAGCGTCTCGACCCGCAGCCTGAATCCGGGATGGATCATGATCTTTCTCAACCCCAGGATATCCAACAGGCGATCCACATAGGTGCTCTCCCAACCTCGCTGGCGAGCAACCAAAAGAAGCGGCACAAAGATGCGCTCGTCGTAGGAACCGAGCAAAGTCGGACGGGTAAAGATAAAGTAATAACCGCTTTCATTGCAGGTCGCCAGCACCTCTGGCAAGAGCTGCTCAAGGCGTTCAAGATCTTTTTGCTTGTAAGCTCCAAAAGCCAGCCACAGTCGGGCCGCACTGCGCCCGAACGAGTCGCTGCATTCTTCAAAGCCGAGCACCGCCCGGTTCAGCCAGACGGCAGCCGCTTCGTAACGGGATGCCAGCATCAAGCTGGCCCCCATCGACAGGCGTGTGAGTGAGGCGATCCACTCATCCCCGGCCTCGGCTGCGATCTCGATCGCCTCCTGGGCATAACGTTGAGCGCTCTGAATATCTCCGCGGTATCCGAAAGCCCGGCACAGACCCCAATCAGCCTCCACCAATAATCTCGGCACTTCCAGGGTGCGGCTGAGCTTGATACTGGCTTCGAACTCGGACAGCGTACGGGTTACGTTATCATCATCCGTATTAGCCATCAAATTAAGTGCATGTCCCTGGCGCATATGGCCGACCGCGGTGATGAAAGGTGAATTCAATTCATTTCCGCGGCGAGTTCCGTCGAGAGCGCTTTGGTAAGCATGCCGCCTCATCCCCATGAAAGAATAAATCAAAGAAAGCAGCAGTTTGGTTTCACGGTGGGCCCGCGGGGTTTGAACCGGCTCACGACTTTCGGTTTCAGCGAGCTCTTCCAGCCCCCTTCTGGCTTCCTCCAACCGGCCGGTCCTTAGTAAAACCCGAAACCAGAGCTGGTCATTCGAGGGTCCCTCGGAACGCAGATCCTCCGCCCTCTGCCGCAAGCGTTCTGCCTCATCCACGTGCCCTGAGTTGAGCTTGTTTTCGGCCAGCAGTTCAAATAGCCTGACCTGAGCTTCTCGATCTTCAAAGCCATCCGTTAAGCGGATGGCCTCCTCAAGCAAACGCTCCGCCTGGCTGGGATTTACCGTATCCAGGTAGACCCGCGCCTGGCCGCGCAGCGCCCGGGCGATCCCATCCTGCTGGCCGCGCCCTCGCCAGGTCACTTCGGCCTGGCGGTACCATCCCAGCGCCTCGTCAAACCGGCTATGCATGCGCGCCAGCTCGCCCAGGGTAAACATCAAGCTGGGATGCTGTTGCAGTTTCAGGGTCGGGAGCGAATCGATGTAAGCCGCCAGGGTGTCCAAACGGCCCATGGAAAGCAAAGTCTGGGCGTAAGTGTCAAGCAGATCGGCCACCTCGTCCCAGGCCTGGGCTTCCAGCAGGTGGTAGATCGCCCCTTCAGGATCCTTATTGGCGAGAAAATGCCCGGCTGCCAGACGGTGCCACTGGTTGCGCTGCTCGGGGGGCGACTGTTGTCGCAAAAAGTTATGGAAGATGTGATGATAGCGCAGGATGCCTTCAGCCGTATCGGTCACGAACAAGTCCTGGCGACGCAGGTAGGCCAGCATCGCGCCTGAATCGCCTGCGAACGTTCCGGATGAACTGCGCAGCGCATCACAGACCTCGGGGCGCAGATCACGCAAAGTAGCCGTGATCAACAGGAATTCGCGCACATCCGCAGGCTGGCGTTCGAAGACCTCGTTGGCGAGCATTTCGAATAACGATTCGAGCGAATCAGCCTCCCAGCACAAGGGAAACTCCAGGGTCAGCGGCGATTGTGAGCGAATGCTTTGCCAGATCAACTGGAGCCCGATGGCCCAACCTTCCGTGTACCGCAGGAGCGAATCCAGCTCTTCGTTGGTTAGTTCGAGCCCATATTGGCTGCCAAACAAGGACCCGATCTCATTTTTGGTAAAGGTGAGAATGGATTGATCCAGAATAAGCGCCTCGCCCTGTGCCCGCCAGCGGGCCAGGGTGGGCAGCGTAATGGTCGGGCGGCCTGACAGCAGGATATGAAATTGCGCCGGAGCGAGGCCGATCAGACGATCCAGAATCAGGGGCAGGTCGCCGTTATCCGTCAATACATGGGCGTCGTCCAGGATGAAAAGCGTTGGCGGAATAGCGCTTTCCGCCATCGCATTGATCATTTGATCGATGATGCCGCGCCAGGGAAGCGGACCCTGAGTCCCATCCCAGGCTTCCAGGAACGGGATCGGCAGGTTTGTATTCTCAGGCAGGACCTGTTGGAGGGCGTGGCAAAACTGGAGCAGAAAAACAAGTGGATCGGTATCATCTTCATTGATCTGGTACCAGAGCACTGAATGAAGCGCCTCCGCCAGTTCCGCCAGGGCGGTGCTCTTACCATACCCGGCCTCCGCCTGGAGAATCGTCAGGCGGTAATCCAAGGCGTTTTTCAAGATCCGATTAACCCGTGGGCGGGCAATCGTACGGGTATTGCGCGGCGGCGGGATCAGTTTCGTGCGCAGAATTCGGGAGAAGGTCATCTTGGCTTTCAATAGTCAACCAGCAGCTTGACCAGCTGCTTAGCCCAGGTTTTCGAAATCAAGTAGACAGAGGCGGCTTCAGAGCAATTGTACACTATTCAATTCCGGGATGTATCCAAAAATGTACCTCGATTGTATACAACGGCACATTTTATTCGTCTGCGATTCTTGATAAGATCCTATTATGCAACGCTGCAGCCGTCTGGCGCAGGCTTACGGATCACGAGTAAAGGGGGTCTACACCTAATGGAAGAACATATCGCTACGCAATCAAAATGCCCCTTATAGTTCTGATAATATCCGCAGCGCCGGAACCAAAAAAACAGCGTATCCACTCTTCGATCAGAGATGTTCGCGGTTTCTTCGCTTAGTTTCATTTAGCCGTCGCTTAACTTGAAGAAGCAACGAAAATAACCACGAAGATAACTTGGAAAGGATAGGTAGAAATGTCCGTTATTACTAGAAAAGCTGGAGCGATTTGGAATGGTGACCTTAAAAATGGGAATGGAACGATCAGCACCGAAAGCCAATCGCTGTATGAACAACCTTATAATTATCAAACGCGTTTCGATGGCGACAATACCACCGGGTCTAACCCCGAGGAATTGATCGCGGCAGCCCAGGCAGCTTGCTTCAGCATGGCGCTCTCCAGCACATTGAAGAAAAAAGGCTATGATCCCAAGCAGGCCGATACCACCGCAACCTGCACGCTTGCATCCAGGAACGGCGGCTTCGAGATTACCCATATGCAGCTTTACGTGCGGGCAGAAGTGCCGGGGATCGATCAGGCTGCCTTCCAGAAAGTGGTTAAAGAAGCCGATCAAAGCTGCCCAGTTTCCAATCTCTTGCGCGAGGGATTGGAGATCGAGATAGAGGCCGTCCTGATTTGAGCTGGCACCACAATGATGACCGGGATTTCGCGGATAGATGACAGCCGCCGGATAACTGTATCGATGTAATCCCGGGAAATCAGAAAGCCGGCTTAGGGCGCTTGTCCTGAGCCGGCATTTCTTGATTCATTGAAAATATTCGGGGCCGCTTGGCGTTATTTCCCCGGGCTTTGCAGAATACTGAACGGGGGCAGTTGCGCAGCAATCTCCGTGATCGATACGGTCACATCGGAATGGAGCTGCACCAAAGAGCCGGGGAATGAAGGGGTGACCGGCCCAAACAAGCCCCGGCGCAGCACCCCGGCATGCCAGGAACGCATAAATGTCAAATGTAAGCGCTTGGCGCTGAGCAGTTCCTTCATTCCTAAAGTGGCAGCTTTCGGTGGGATGATCTCCAGGTTTCCGGCAGTTCCGCCGATGGCCATTTGAACGACATCCCCTTCCCGCGGCTGCACAATCCGAATCGAAATATTCTTGAATGTCTCAAGATCAGTTTCTTCAAGGGGCGGGCTGTTAAACGCAAAATGTCCGTTGATCCCAAACCCTCCATAGCAAACATCTACAGGACTGAATTGGGCGAATTTTTCGCGCACCAGGTCCAGGTTAGCCGGATCGGGAAGAATAAGCTGATCTGGCGGCAGCTTATAGCGTTCATCCAATCGATCCAGTAAGTTGCGCTGATAAAAGGCACGAAAACTCAAGGGGTGATCGACCGAAATCGCCGTGCCATCGGCATTGGCGTATTCGTCCATCGAAAAAATCACCAGGGATTCACAGCTTACGCCTTCACGATTGCAGCGTTCCGCGAATGCTTGAAAATCCAGCGGCCCAACCGGGAGAACGACTTTAGTCATTTCTCCTTTTGCCGAGTTGGCTTTGATCAGGTCGACAAGTTCGCGCGCAAACAGGTCGCATAAGTCAGCATGGGTCTTGAGCAAATTGAATCGATAACGACGGTGGGAAGAAAATTCTTCAGCAGGGATGGTGTAATAATCACTCATTTGCAACTCCTCATCGAGACGGTTTGATCGCCTGATATCAGGCTCAAATTGGCATTCTCAGCAAGTCTCTTCATTAGCAAGACAAAGTGTCATCAGGATAGTTGGTTCGCCCTACAAAACGCTCAGTATTCATCCGAAAAATCAGAAGGTATGTGATTGTCGTCTGAGTTCTTACCAAAACTTCTATATAAAGTTAAGTGACTGAGCGAGAAATCACTTAAATCAAGGGAGCGATAATGGTTTCGATACCTGCCTGTTGGAATTCCGCCAGTACACTTTGAGGGACCAACTCAGTTGTAATCACAGCCTGGAAATCCGATAGTTTGGCTACCTGCGCAAAACTGGTGCGCTTGAATTTGCGGCTATCGGCCAAAACAATCGAAGTGGCGGTATGCGCCATCAAATCACGGGAAGCAGTGGCTTCCGCCTCATCGTGACCCGTCACGCCGTAATCAAGGGATATCCCATCAGTGCCCAGGAAGAATTTCTGGATGTGAACGCCGTCCAGGCTTGGGCGGAGGCCCTTACCGATCAATTCGAATGAACCTGAATTCAAACGTCCGCCCGTCAGACGCACCTGGATGCCCGGCAGACATACCAGTTCAGCGGCTACATTGACAGCATTGGTTACAACCGTGATATCTTCTTTCAAGCGAAGTAAAAAGGCCATATAGGTGCAGAGCTCTCCCCCGCTTAAACCGATCACATCACCTGGTTGAACCATTTCCGCCGCCCGCCAGGCGATACTGCGGGCTTCACGCGCATCGACCGCCACCCGGTTGATACATAAATGATTATATTTGATCACCGTCGCCAGGGCTACGCCGCCGTGTGTCCGCTCAATGAAACGATGGTCGCCTACTGAAACCAGATCGCGGCGCACTGTCGAGGCCGATATTCCCAATAAATCACTGAGTTCTTGAACCGACAGTTCACCATATTTATGAACCAGTTCAATAATCTGATCGTCTCTTTTACGCATCTCGGTTTCCCCTGAATGGTAATTTTGGTATGTATCTACCTTGGCAATGGAACATTCGAAGAAATCTCCCAAATTTTGATGTGTGTGGCGGGCGGCTGCCCGCCACACACATCAAAATTTGGGTATCCTGTTTATTAATTGACATTGTCAAACTACTTCTTATCTTATCATATGCGCAGTCCCCGTCAAGATTTACAGGATAAAACAATCAAATATTGATTGCTTCGCAATCAATTAACTGATAAATGTACGCATTTTTCAGGGGAAAACGGTCAGTAATTTCTTGACAAACCTAAAATTTTCCAATATGATGCGTCTATATCCCGGCGCAGTCGTTTTCCAATGCTCGCCCCTAATCGCACTTTTGAGACTTACAAGAAAGGCCTTTGCCATGTCCACCTTAGCGCTGCTCAATGGCTCTCCAGTCCGTTCGAAACCCTTTCCCAAATGGCCTATCTACAATCAAAGGGATGAAGAGGCGCTGCTCCAGGCGCTCAGAAGCGACACCTGGGGGCGGCACCAGGGCCATTTTACGGAAGAATTCGAGCAGCGTTTTGCCCAATACCAGGATGCTCGTTTTGGGATCGGCGTCAGCAATGGCACCGTCGCGATCCGTTTGGCACTGCAAAGCATGGGGATCAGACCGGGAGACGAGGTGATCGTGCCGCCTATCACCTTCTATTCAACCGCCAGCGCGGTGGTCGAGGTCAATGCGGTTCCCATCTTCGCAGATATCGATCCGGACACCTACTGCCTGGACCCGGCTGCAATCGAGGCCGCGATCTCCCCGCGTACACGGGCGATCATACCGGTCCATTTCGGCGGGCAGGCTGCGGCGATGAATGAAATTATGGCCATTGCCGAACAGCATCAACTGGTTGTGATTGAAGACGCTGCCCATGCCCATGGCGCCGAATATGAGGGCAAACGGCTGGGCTCATTAGGCCAGCTATCGGCCTTCTCCTTCCAGGCCACCAAGACCCTGACCGCCGGTGAAGGTGGGATCGTCCTGACCTCAGACGAAGGCTACGAGCGCATCTGCCGCGCCCTGCACACCTGTGGGCGTTTCCCGGAAAGCGCCTGGTACGAACATCGCCTGCTTGGGGGGAATTATCGCATGAGCGAATTTCAAGCCGCGCTGCTTTTAGCCCAGTTCGAAAGGCTGGAGGAACAGGTTCAGATTCGGGAGGCCAATGGAGCGTTTCTCAATCGAGAATTATCGCATATTCCCGGCATCCGGCCGATGGCGCGCGGCCGGGGAGAAACCAGGCACGGTTACTATCTTTACGTTTTCCGGTATGATCCGGCTGCCATGGATGGACTCCCCCGCCAGATTTTTCTGGAGGCGCTCGCTGCCGAGGGCATACCCTGCGCCCCAGGTTATGATCGCCCACTCTACCAACAACCGGTATTTATCGATCAGGCCTTCGGCCCATATGCGCCAGCCGGAGTCCACTTCCCAGATTACGCGCAGGTCTCATGCCCGGTAAGCGAGCAATCCTGTCGGGAATCCTGCTGGCTGGCGCAGCCTCTGCTCTTAGGAGACCAGGCTGATATGCGGGATATTGTCTCGGCGATGGAAAAAATTTACGAACACCGCCAGGAATTGCTCAAATCCAGAACATCATCCTGAAACAGATCCTTCAGTAACATTGTGAAAATTTCCAGATTTTGGCGGGACAACTGCAGAGATTCTCAAAGGCCCCTGAAACAGAATCTGCGAACCGGAATTGTCTACATAAATCGAAATATCCGATGACTCTCTGGCATGAAAGAGTCATCGGATATTCAGGCAAACGCCGAGCCTAAAGGCTCGGCAGAAGCTGATCTTTCAGGCTTTGGCCTGTACGATCGGTGGAACCGCCGTATTTTCATCGGTTATGATGGCATAATCGGGATGCGACTGCAAGAGCGTCACCGGGTAATCAACTCGCTCGTCTCCCAGGAGCGCCATCCGCAGCGCGGTGCGCTGCCAGGAGCCCCCCTGGCAATACAGGCGCAAGCGGCGGGCGCTGTAAATATCTTTCATGCCAAGCGTTACGGCCATAGGGGGCATCGCCGCCGGATTACCACCCGTTGACCGGATGCTGTTCATTACAATGGTTTCGGGCTCCAATGGTACCAATCGGGTCATAGAATTCAGGAACTGCTCGGGGCTTATTTGGTACCAGCGTGAAACCGGCGCTTCATTGAAGGCCACGTGCCCATGGTAGCCAATGCCGCCATAGCAGGTATCGATCCCGCCGACAGCCTGAATACGTTCGCTAATCCAATCCAGGCGGAGGGGGTCCGGAAAATGTATGTGGTCCTCCGGGATCCGGACCTCAGGATCGAGACGATCGAACAGGTGAGATTGGATGTAACCGCGAAAACTCAAGGGATGGCTGGCAGGGATTGCCCGCCCTTGCCAGTCGCAATATTCATCCATATTGAACGTATAGACGTTCTTCCAGGATATGCCCTCGCGGTTGCAGATTTCCGCCAGGATTGGATATTGGTCCAGTGGCCCGACTGGCAAAATTAAGCGGGTCGGATTGCCCATACGATTATTGGAACGAATCTCATCCGCGATGGATTGCGCAAAATGCTGAAACAAAGCAGGCAGATCGGGCAGAATTTCCAATCTCACTTTGCTGGCTTGTACTAACCGATCGGACAAAATAGTTAAAAATGTTGGCAGGTCATCCATAGCTCACCTGGTTCCTTGATAGTCTATCGGATTGTATCTCCACGATCATTCAAACTGCCAGTAACCGAAACGGGTTGGACGATGGAATGTAAACGGCTTTCCCGGCGTGGCAGACCAGCTCGAGTATTCTTCTTGCGGCCAACGATCGATCCGGAACAAATTCACCCGCCAGGTATCTCCTGACCGCACCGGAGCGATGTCCGAATCCAATAAAGCCCCTAAGGGGAGGCGCCATTCGGCTCCCCACCCCTGTCGGGGATGCTGGACGCCCGGCAGTTCGTTAAATGAACCAACCGCGGTCTGCCATCCCACGCAATCCCACGATCCATCAAAGCTTACCTGCTCGGGGGCAGCGTTCGGACTTGTCACGATCAAGTCGCGCACAACATTCAACGGGCTGCACTGGAATTCATAATACCGCTGCAGATTTCCATACGGGGCGATAAAGGCTTCAACTGCCTCTTCCTGCCAGACCAATGCATCTCGCTGTTGATAAGTGGCGCGAATGTCGCTATCCTGGCAGGTAAAGGCCAGAGACAGGTATTCTCCATCCCAGCAGCCGCGCACTGTGGTCGTTTGGCCCGGTTTTCCATTTCCACTGGCAAGATTCAACTCGATGGGAGGGATAGATTGCCAGACGGGCTTTGAAATATCCCCATCGATCTGGAATGGCGCAGAAACGAACCGGCAATGATAAATGGGCAGCTGGTAGGACGCGCCCATACCTACGATTGCCCGCCCGCCGACGAAGCTTTCTTCCGGGCTGAAGCTAATTCCGAATCCTTTCGCGGCGTAACAATGATTTCTACGCCCAGGTCAGCAAAGCCCTGAAGGATCTCGCCTGGGACTTGATCGGTCGTAATGATCGTGGAGATTTCCTCCGCCGGCACAACCCGGGAGAGGTTCGAGCGCACGAACTTTTGGTGATCCGAAAGCACAATAATACGCCCGGCATGAGCCGCGAATTCCCTGGCCGCCATCGCCTCCGCCTCGCTGCGATTGGTCAATCCGTATTCGAGGGTGATCCCATCCGTCCCAACAAAAAATTTATGCATATGGATGCCTTCCAGCACCCTGGCTACCGGCTGCCCAACCAGTTCAAACGACCCGGGGTCGATCATGCCCCCGCATACCATAACCTTGATCCCGGGCAATCCCAACAGCTCGCAGGCGATATTAACCGCATTGGTAACCACAGTGATGCCCTCGCGGAAGCGTAAATTTAAAGCCAGCTCCGTGCAAAGGCGGCCGCCGCTCAGACCGATAACGTCCCCAGCTTCAATGAGCTGCATGGCTCGATAGGCGATCGCCCGCACTTCCGTCTGATCTGCTTCAGGAAATGTAACCGGCACCGCAGCATAGCGAACCACATTGGATAATACCGCGCCTCCGTGGGTTCGGCGTATGAATGGGTGCCGATTCATTGTGGCCAGGTAACGCCGCACGCTGGATGGGGAAACCCTCAACACGTCGCCGAGCTGCTGCACAGAGAGCTCACCATACTGGCACAACAATTCCGAGATTTGTCGATCCCTTGGGTTCACCTTAGTTTCCTTTGGTTGAATCTATCATAGCCAATTCCAGGAAAAAGTCAAGCAAAAATTGCGCATTTCATATACAGTTTTTGCACAATTATGGCTGAAATGAGAATTTACCCCATCAGCGACCGGAATGCGGCAGGTAAGCTGCAATTTAGATTAAAGCTGGAATGCTACCAACCATACGCTCGAAATTCAAGCGGTAGATTTTTTCAAGCACACTGAGAGGCAGGCCGAGGCCGCGCAGGCGCTCGCCGGCGAACGCGTTTACGGTTATCCCAATCTGGCTGGGGAAAGGAATATCCTGATCGACTTCCAAAAAGGAGCGCACCAACCAGGGCTGGCCAACCTCCAGTTCGATATCGAATTTCACCTTCGGGTCGAGCAGAGGCAGCGCCCCGATATCCGTTCCGTAGATCAGGCGATCTTGATACTCCAGAAAAAACCTGCGAGAATCAGCGATGTTACGGCTCATCTGAACGTAACCCTGTACGCCCGGAGTCAGATCGAAAGCAATCGACGGATGTGCGTCCAGGATGCGCCGGGCTTCCGGCAATTCGTCCCATAGAAACATAAAATGCGCCAGGATCAGCTTAAGTTCCGGATGGCGATCCAAGACCGTCTCGATCTGCAGGTACATTTCTTGCCGGGAGGGATAAGGATCGCCTGCGAAAGACCATGGATCAAGCCCCTTGCGCTCCGGATCCCAAAATCGAGGCGCGTCAGCCAGGTGCAAAATGATGGGGAATCCATGTGCTTCCATCCAGGCAAAATAGGGTTCAAAGAAATCGCCGTCCAACCGATCGGGCAGAACGATGTACGCCAGAGGTTTCCCCTCCCACATTTTGATCCCGTCAAAGCCGTTGGACTTGAGCTGCCGGGCCTGATTGACCAAGTCCTCGGGCACCATTTTTCCTCCCTGCAGGTGCTGGCGATAATCCAGCGAGCCAAAGGCATAGGCCCTGCCCTGGGAGGCTTTTTTAAACTCCAATGCCTCATGATTTAAAGTCCCCCCGATCTGGAAATTATTCAGCGAGAGTGCGTTGCAGCGCTGGACTCCGGCCAGCTTCAGCGTATCCCAGATTTGATGAGGCTGGCAACCTTTCCAGACATGCAAATGCCCATCGAGTATGGGCAGCGAACCGAAAGCATCGAACCGATAGCGCGCCGTTTCGTTGGTCATCGTTTCCATCCTTTATGGGATTGGGTGCGATTACCGCCCGATCATCCGAGTCGATCAAGCTATATTATAACCGTAATGCGCAATTTCACCAGAATATCAGTCAAATTTTTGAACGAAATTCGCATATTCTTGCTTGACAAAGGCCATAATTTCGTGCTACTATCAATTAGGTTTTCACAATCTTCCTGAATGCTTATCTTGGAAACCCTTCCATCCAGACTTTTACGACAATCCATCCCGCCATTAGCACACTGAGCAAATCAACCTAATTACCACACAACTGGCAGGTTCCTCCATGAACGTTCACGGTATCGCCATCATTGGCACAGGGAATAACGCCCGCGCTCACGTTAAAGCTGTCTTATCCAACAACAAGGCCAGACTGGTTGCTATGTGCACCAATGATCCGGACCAGGGCAAAGCCTTAGCTGCTGAATACGGTATTCAATGCGCTGTCTATACCGACCTCGAGCAGATGCTGGCGGACCCGGAGATCGAAACGGTTATTGTCTGTACACCCAACAACCTGCATGCCAGCCAGGCGACCCTGGTAGCGCAGGCCGGCAAGCACATCCTCATCGAAAAACCGGTGGCCCTTCACCTGGATGAACTCCACAGCCTGCACGCAGCCGTTCAAAAAGCCGGCGTAAAGACCCAAATATCCTTTGTTTTACGCTGGAATCCTTATTTGCGAATGGCGAAATCGTTGATTTCTGAGGGCGCAGTGGGTAATGTATTCATGATTGAAACCTGCTACTGGCATAGCACCCCGCGCGCAGCTCCCGGCCACTGGATGACAACCAGGTCGATCGCCGGGAGCGTGTTTTTGATGGGCGGTTGCCATGCCCTCGATACTGCCCGCTGGCTGGCAGCTTCCGACATCGTGGAGGTCTCAGCTTTTGGCGTCGAGGGGATTGGCAAAGAATGGTACGAATATCCGCACACCGTGGAAGCCCTGGTGCGCTTCAAAAGCGGAATCATAGGCCGGGTTTCAGCCAGCATGGGTTGTATCATGCCCTATTCTTACAATGTAACCGTGATGGGAGATCAAGGCAGCTTGCGCGATAATCGTCTCTGGTCCCATTTGTTTCCAGGCCAAACCGATTACGTCACCATTCCTACCCAGCTGCCCGATAGCGGCTCGGTGATGGATCATCCTTTTTCGACCGGCTTTGACCATCTGATCGAGTGCATCGAAACGGACCGGGAAACAGACATCAGCCTGACCGGCACGATGAATGTCCACGAGGCGCTCTTAGCGATCGATCAGTCTGTAGAGGAGGGCAAACCCGTGTCATTACCGCTTTAACTGGGAATATTCGAACGTTGTAGAAAGAGATTTGTGGTGTTTTGTTTGGTCAGCAAATGCCGCCCAAACAGAACACCACATCTACACAACTCGAATGCACCCCATTAACCAACAGGCCATCAAACAAAAGAGAGGAGGTCTGGTTCACCGGGTTATAAAAATACGCTAAACCAAATAATTGATTTTTTGTATCCCACTTTTTCATGGAGGAGATTGTAAGATGTCCAAAACCAGAAGTTCCATTTTTATACCCGTCTTACTCATGATCGCGCTGGTGCTCGCCAGCGGTTGTTCCGCAGCCACTCAGGTCCCGGCTGAACCTGCCGCCACAGAGGCCCCTGCCCAACCAGCGGCTACCGAATCCAAGCCCCTGCGCGTGGCCCTGTATGCCCAGTACATTCAGTGGTTTCCGCTCGAGCAGGCCCTGAAGGATTACCAGGCCACTCATCCCGATTTTAAGTATGAATTCCTGACGCTGCCGGCTGAAGAACAGGCCTATGCAGCCCTGACCCAAAAACTCCAACTGGCTGCCCAACAACAGACTGCGCCCTATGATGTCATCTTTGGCCCGACCCCCTTCATCGAGCCCAGTTTCCTGGCAAAATTGGGGCTACTCGAACCACTCGATGATTATTTCCCTCAGGAGACCTGGGATGATGTTTACGCCAGCGTATTGAAGGAAATCAAATACACGGGTGACGGCAAAATTTACACTTACCCGTTCTGGTCGGATGTGTTTGGCCTGATCTCTCGCCCATCCATGCTGAAAGATGTTACCGGATCGGACGTTCCTCCCAAGACCTGGGATGAGATCCTGCAGATTTGTGAACAGGTCAAAGCCAAATATGGCGACTCTCCCAGCTGCTTCGGTGGAGACTGGAAATTCTCTCACCGGCTGTTCATGCCGATCCTGGGCACCTACACCGACCAGATGTACACACCCGAAGGCGTGCTCAATCTGGAAGGCGAACCGACCCTCAAGACCCTGCAGTTGATGAAAGAACTGTATCAGTATATGCCCGCCAACTCCGCTGACGCTCTGGGATCTTCCAAGACATTCCAGGCAAACGGGGTTGTGATGATGACCTACTGGCAGGCCCAAGTGCTGCGCGCCATTCAGGCAAACGTGCCCGCGGATGACGTCGTCATGACCAGCTTCCCAAGTGGAACCAACGACAACACGATCTTCTGGACAGGCGGCGCGATCATCCCGAAATACTCCTCCAACATACCTGGCGCGATCACCTTCATCAAAGAAATCCTGCACACCCAGCCGATGATCGATATCTCTTACCTGGAAAACTACAAGATCGTGCCCTTCAGATCGATCGCCGAGCAATACCAATCCGAAGGTAAACTCCCCGAGTGGGCGCCCGGACTGATCAGCCTGCTCGAAGTCGCCCAACCCATACCATCCAATGAATATTATCTGTCTTTTGAACAGCCTATTCTGGGTGAAGAATTGGAGAAGATGCTGCTCACCGGTCAAACTCCGGAAGAGACTCAGGCAAACATCGTCAGGCGTATGGCGGAAGAACTCGCAGCTGCGAAATAAGGCTTCCATTTTTTAGGAAGCAGCCGTTTCACTTTGAGCTCAATCCCCTCCAGAGGCATACGATCGTATGCCTCTGGAGGCAGTGTTTTTCAGCTAATAAACCCGGGCTTTACCCAAAGACATAGCTACTTTGACAACCTCACAAGAGTATGAGATAACCAAATAATTGGAAAGTGTGGCGGCCGCCACACTTTCCAATATTTGCGAAAATTCTTCGAATGTGCTATTGTCAAACTACGCAGGCTTGCATATGAGTTTCAGGCAGGTTGCGTGGTTATCCCAAGGCTTTCAACTGGCTAAAGCCCAGTCAGATAAACCCAGCCACTTTTACTGGATCAGGGAGGTCGTTGGATATGGCAGAAATAGCCCAGAGCGCTACCCAAACCGTCGGATTCCCGGGGAAGCTTTTACGTAATATCTGGAATGGCAAAATCGCCTATTTCCTGTTGATACCCTTATTGTTTTTTTACGGCCTGTTCGTGCTTTACCCCAGTTTCCGAACCGTCCAGTTTGTGTTTATGCGTTACGAATTCCTGCGGCCTGACCGCGTCCAGTTCAATGGATTGGCCAATATCATCCGGTGGGTTCAAGACGAACGCGTTCTGGAAACAACCTGGGTGACCGTAAAATTCTTCTTGATGTACGTCCCCAGCAGCACCTTATTGGCGCTGTTGGTCGCTTTAGCCCTGGACCGGGTCGTCAGGGTGAAATTGGCCACGGTCTATCGAACCATCTTTTACTTGCCGGTGGTGCTGCCGGCTGGAATTATCTTCATCGTCTGGACTTGGATATTTGATCCTACCTGGGGGGTCTTAATACCATCATCTGGAATCTACACATACCCTGGCCCTGGACACGCTGGCTGGCAGATCCAGCCTCGGCTTTGCCTTCTTTGGCCTTCATGAGCGTCTGGAGGCTAATGGGCGTAACGATGCTCCTGTTCCTGGTCGGATTAGGGAATATATCCAACGAAATCCGCGAAGCAGCTCGCATCGATGGCGCCAGCGAATGGCAATTGATCCGGTTTATCGAGCTGCCTCTGCTGATCCCAACCTTCTTGATTATTTTAACGCTCAGATTACAAGTTTTGGGGATGGTGGAAGAGCCCCTGGTCATGACCCAGGGCTCTCCGGTCCGCTCAACCATGACTTACGGTTTACAGGCCTACTACATCAGCTTCCGCGACGGCAACTGGGATATGGGATATGGCAGTACCTGGTTTATTATTTTGGGCGTTTTTTCAGCCCTGACTGCCGTTGTCGCCTGGAAATTGATGCATTCCGAGGAAGCGTAGGAGGGCATGATGTTTTCTTCATTGAGATTCAACCGCTACTTCTTCCTGCGCCGCTTGCGCAGCGGTTCAAAACATCTCTTTTTAGGCGTGGTCGCGCTCTTCAGCCTGGCCCCGCTGATCTGGCTGATCAGCATCGCATTCCGACCGGTGGAAGAGACGTATATCATCCCAATGAAATTGCTGCCCTCCACATTGACCCTGGAAAACGCTCGCCTGGTGATTGCGATGTTTCCGAAGCTGATCCTGTTCTATCGCAACAGCTTCATCATCACCGGGGCTTCGGTGCTGCTTATCCTGCTCATCGCTTCCTTATCCGGATACGTGTTTGCCCGCATGAAATTCCCCGGGCGGGATATCATCTTTTGGAGCGTTGTGATTTCAATGTTCATGCCCAAAAGCATGTCAATTCCAGGGCTCTATGAAGTGCTGCAAAAGATGGATCTCATCGACACAACCACAGGGCTCACGTTTGCCTATACCGGCTGGTTTCTCTCGCTCAGTGTCTACATCATGAGGAGCGCTTTTTCTGCCATCCCGAAAGATCTCGAAGATGCCGCCATTGTGGATGGGTGCTCACCGGTGCGTTTGTACTGGCAGGTGATGATGCCGCTCGTATCACCCTCTCTGGTCACTGTGGCTATCCTGAGTTTCGTCCCAATTTGGGGCGAATACCTGTACGCTTTCACTTTTTCGACCACATTAAAATCCATGCCGATGTCGATTGGCGTTCAGCTTCTCAAACCCTCACCCGCCTCGGGCGACTGGACTTTCCCGGTAGCATCCATGGCGATCCTGATTAGCTTTATCCCGCCTTTGCTGATTTACTTCGGCCTGCAGCGTTGGTTTACCAAAGGATTAATGGAAGGGGCGCTCAAATTCTAAAAGTTTTGGGGGCATCCTGAAGTAGTGCCACAGATTTAGATGTGAGACATGCTTCGGGCCGAATTTAATATTCAGCCTAAATCGGCGTCTTACATCCAGCCCCCAACCCCTCCCTGGCGCCTTCGGCGCCGGAATGGGAGAAGAATGTTGGAAAACAGGCGTGATGGCCGGCGTTAGCCGGCTGATACCACAGCACTCAACCGTGGTATCCGATCGTTCACGCTTCTCTTGCAAATACCCCTCGGTGCTTCGCACCTGGGATGGAGAAGATAAAGAAACCCCCGCGCCTTGGGGGACGGGCCGAGTTGGGGTGAGCCAACCACGGTTCACTGCAGTCGTACCCGCCGGCCGTCACGCCTGTTTTCCGAGGAACTATTGAACGGTACGGTTGAGCCATCCCTATTATGAAGGGACAGCAACCTCGTCCACCACCTGCCCATCCAACAGGTGAATGACTCGCTGGGCCTGTGCGGCAATCTCCGGGTCGTGTGTGACGACAATCAACGTGGTGCCACGCTCCTGGTTGAGCGAAAGCAGCAGCCGCATGATCTCATCCCCGGATTTTGTGTCCAGGTTGCCGGTCGGTTCGTCCGCCAGGATAATGGCGGGATCGTTGATCAGCGCCCGGGCGATCGCCACTCGCTGCTGCTGCCCGCCAGAGAGCTCGTTGGGATGGTGGTTGATGCGATCCCCCAGAGCCACTGCCTCCAGCGCCTGGCGGGCTTTTTCCCGCCTGTTCTTGGTGATACCGGCGTAGCGCATTGGCAGTTCAACATTCGACAGGGCTGAGGTACGCGCGAGCAGATTGAAGCTCTGGAAAATAAATCCAACTTTGCGATTGCGAATACTTGAAAGCTGGTCGTCGCTCAGGTGCGAGACTTGCTCACCGTCGATGCTGTACTCGCCGCTGGTGGGTTGATCCAGGCAGCCGATAATATTCATCAGGGTTGATTTCCCGGACCCGGATGGCCCCATGATAGCGACCACCTCACCACGGGCGATTTCCAAAGAGACGCCCCGCAGCGCCCGCACTTCCACCTCACCCATCTGGTACGTTTTGGTTAAATCCTTCGCCTGGATAACCAGGTCAATCTCTGACATCGTTTACTCCATACGCAAGGCTTCGACCGGTTCCAATTTCGCGGCCCGGTTGGCCGGGTAAATCCCAAAAAACAGGCCGACAGCCATCGAAAACAGGGTCGCCAGCAAGACACTGTTCAATGTGACAATCGGCGTGATAGCCGAGCCCCCGAGTTGGATCTGGCCCAAAATGTGGGCGACAAGCCATCCAAAAATTACACCAATCACGCCACCGATCACGCTCAGCACCATCGACTCAACCAGAAACTGCTGTAAGATATCCGCCCGGCGGGCGCCAACGGCTTTGCGCAGGCCAATTTCCCGCGTCCGCTCGGATACTGTGGTGAGCATGATATTCATGATTCCGATCCCGCCAACCAACAAAGAAATGCCTGCAATCCCGCCCAAAAAGATGGTCAACACATTGGTCGTCTGAGTGATCGTGCTGAGCACATCCTGCTGGCTGGTAACACTGAAGTCCACACTGCCGTGGCGGGCGCTCAACTGCTGGGTAATTTCCTGGGTGACATTGGTCACGTCGCTCGGCTTGTCAACCTGGACATCAATCGTATTGACCACATTGCCCTGACCAAAGTTGGTCTGGCCTACCAGGCGCAATTGGGCGGTAGATAGTGGTACGTAAATCTGGTCGTCCTGGTTAAAGAAGCCAGTTCCGCCTTTGCTTTGCAACACACCGACCACCTGGAAAGGCAGTCCATTTAAAGTGACCAGCTGGCCGACGGCACTCTGCGGATTACTGAACAGCTGTTGAGCGACGGCGCTGCCAAGAACCACCACCGATGAATAAGCCGATTCGTTGGAGTCAGTAAAAAAGCCCCCGCTCGCCAAAGTCAGGTTAGACATCGACTGGTAGGAGGGCGTGGTATCGGTCATCCGGGTGTTTGTATTCTGACCCTGATAGGCAATCTGGACCCTGCCGCCCACTACCGGGGCAACCGCCACGACCCCGGGAAGCTGAGCCAGGGCGCTGGCATCGCTGGTCGTCAGGGTCTGAGCGCTGCCCTGCTCTTGAGCTACGCCGCCCTGCCGGGTGCTGCCCGGGCTGACAAACACCAGGTTGGTGCCGATGCTCTCGATCTGAGAGGTAATCGAGGCTGTAGCGCCTTGCCCCAGGGCCAGTAGCGCAATAACCGCCGTTACCCCGATCACGATCCCAAGCACAGTCAGCATGGAACGCAGTTTATTGGCGCTCAGACTGTTCAAGGCTTCAACAACATTGAAAGCGATATTCATGCTACATGCTCCTATGGAGCCGGGGTGCCCTGCACTGAGCTTTGGATGGTGCCATTACTTACGATCTGGATTTGATCCGCTGTCATACTGCCATCCGCATTGCGAGCGCCCCGAACGACCAACATTTCCCCAGGTTGTAAATCGGCCGTGGTAGCCGAGACAGATTTTTGTATTTGGGTATTGGCACTCAGATCAATCCTGGTAACATCCGTGGCGGTGCTGATATCCACCGTATTGCCCTGGATATCTTTGATCCGGCCGGTCAGTCCGCCCCCAAATCCCGTCCGATTGCCGCCGCTAAAATTTGCACCCGGATTTCCACTGCCATTTTCGCTAAGTCCGCGCGATTGCAGAAATTGATTGCGGATTTGTGCTGCCTGGTTGCTTTGATAGGTCTTACCTTCTTCGAATCCCCCATATCCGGCCAAAGCGATAAGAACGATCCCAAGTACGGTCCAAAAAAGTTTACCCATATCGATACCTCTATCGTTGTTCTACTTAATCAAGGGATGAATTGACCGAACCCACGACCACCACCATTCGATTGCCCGCTGGTAGTCTGGCTGCCGGTCGTGGAATTCAATACCACTGCATCACCTTCCTGCAGCTTGCCGCCAGTAATCTCCGTTGTAGTGTTGTTGCTGATCCCCACGGTAACCGGAACGGGAATCAACTGGCCCTGATACAGGACCGTCACAGTTTGCTGGTTACCGGTCGTATGCACAGCCTGGTTCGGGACCAGCAAGACGTTGCTATCGCTGGCAATCTGGATGCTGACCAGAGCGGACATACCCGGCTTGACCGATGAGTTGGCATCGGTGATCTGGACCGTTACCGGGAAGTTTACAACACCCTGTGTGGAGGTCCCCACCGTCCCGATCGCCGTGACTTTTCCGTTATAGGTTTTATTGGGAACTGCGACAAAAGTGAGCTGTGCCGGCTGTCCGAGCTGGATCTTATTGATATCCACTTCGGAGACAACCATATCGACATAGTAGGATGATAGATCATCGATGCGTGCGCCAACGGTTCCGGATGACACAATCGATCCGGCGGGCGTATCTACTTCGGTGACCGTACCGCTGATCGGAGCGCTCAAATTAATTTCGTTGACAGTTGCCTGGGCAGCGTCGACGGCTGCCTGGGCGGCCGCCAGATCCTGGGCAGCGATGCCATTTTTCACTTCATCGTACTGCCGCTGGGCATCATCCAACTGCGACTTGGCGACCGCCAGGTTGCCCTGAGCCACGCTGATTTCGGTATTGGTGGCATGCCCCTGCGCCCAGTTCAAATTATGCTGAGCGGTCTCGACGGCCTGCTCAGCCTGAGTCAACCGCAAAATCTTCTGCGAACGCTGTACCGTGGTTGCCTGGAGCCGGTTGAGGGTACCCAGTTGTTTTTGCAACTTATCCAGCTTGTTTTGGGCTAAGAGCAGATCGGCCTGATATTGTTTGATCGTGGTTTCATCGGCGTTCGTCTTACCTTGCAAGGCGCTCAGGGCATCCTGAGCCTTTTTGTAGCTGTCCTGGGCATTTGCCAAAGCCTGCTCGGCCTGGGAGATCGTCAGGGTGGATTGCTGCATGTTTTGTAAATTCTTCTCCGCATCCACCAGTGTCTGTTGGGCATTTAAAACAGCTGGCGAGACGGTATTTAAGTTCAGCTTCGCCAAAACTTTCCCAGCCGCCACCGTTTGTCCCACCTGGAAGTTGACCGTGCCGACCTGACCGCTGGTTTGCCAATCGACTTCAGCGCTCTGATTGGCGCGGACATTCCCTGTAGAACTGACCGTTTGGGAGATCGTCCCTTTAGTTACTGTTGCAGTTTGATAATTCGCTTGCTGGCTAACCTGATTTTTGTTTCTGTATTGCAGGTATTCATAACCGCCAACAGCGACCAAAATGATGATGAAGATAGCCCAAATTCCTTTTTTCATTTTCCGTCTCGCTTTTGCACTGGCGCATTGAACACGTCATGCCTTAACTTAGCTTGTCCTTTCAGCCTGTTTACTCCGATTGGAAAGAGCTCCTTTTGAAATTTCGCATTGTTCTGATATTACTCCGCCAACCCTTTTACGGCTTTATAAAAGATATATGCCTGCATTAAGGCAACCTTATCTTTCGTGCTTTGGAAATTTGTGCTTTGCGTTGTTCTGGGTGCATTCGAATTTTGTAGATGTGGTGTTCTGTTTGAAAAGATCGAATGTCTTTCACAGAAGGTCGGCCCCAACAACATAGCGCTTACATGTCCCAACAAGCCATTAAACAGGATGATCTGTATGTAAATCGAACCCATTCTGGTTAAGTTAATGGGCGTCGTCGATACGCAGGTGGGCCTGGCTCACTGGAAATTGAGGCGACCAGGTTGGCGGCGCTGCTCATGCTGGTTGGCTCCATGCTGTTTGGCTTGCTCTCGGCAGTTGTGGTTGCGGTCAGTTTGCATTATCAGGTAACCCGCAATATCGTCAACCTGACTCGGGTAACGAATCAATTCCACGCAGGCAATCTGGATGCTCGCATTCAGATCCATAGCTCGGATGAACTCGGTGAATTGGGGGCAACATTTAATGAAATGGCTGCATCAGTCCAAAGACTGAATGCAGAGCTGCGCGAGCAAGCCATTCGTGATTCCCTGACCGGTTTGTACAACCGGAGGTATCTGGACGAAAGCCTGCCGCGCAAACTGGCCCGGTCGGAGCGCGACGGCACTCCGACCACGCTGGTGATGATCGATTTGGATCACTTCAAGGAAATCAACGACACCCACAGGCATGCGGTTGGCGATCAGTTGTTGCGGCAGCTTGGCCATCTGCTCCAGCTGCAATCGCGAACAGACGATATCGCCTGCCAATTTGGCGGCGACGAATTTATCATCCTGTTATTGGACGCCTGCCTGGAGCAAGGAGCAGAGCGGGCCGAGGCCTGGCGGGATGCGTTTGCAACCATAAGCGTGGTTTACGATGGCCAATCCATCTGCAGCACACTGTCGACGGGCGTGGTGGAATGGATTCCCGGAGAATCGCCAGAAGACCTGTTTACGCACGTCGATACTGCGTTGTATTCGGCTAAAACTTGGGGCGCAACCGGGTAACCACCCGGGGACTGTTCGATTCAATCTGACCAGGCTGCGAGCTAATCCCTTCTGTCTACTGGAAGGCTCAGTTCCTGCAGTTCGCAGCCTTCTCCTGATACCGTCAAATATACATTTTCCGAATTCAGGCCGGCGCGGATCACTGCCAACGCCTTGCCATAATAGGTTGTGTAATTGCCACGGTCGAAGCGCTCCTGGGTGCGGGGATTGGCGCTGCCAAAGCCTAACAAATCACCACCCTCCACACTCACTGAAAGCTTTTTATCATCATTGCTCTCCACGACGCCATTTTCACCCACCAGGTGTATCTTGACATAGACAAGCTCGCCCGCCTTGACGCGGGCTTGTTCGGGTTCCAGGGAAATACCAATCCTGCCCGTGGCAGAAGTGAGTGTACGTTCAGACAGCTTGCCGCCGTTCTGATCGTAAGCCACAGCCTTGAGCGTGCCAGGCATATAGCTCACTTTATACAACGTCTTGTATGCTTTAATCTTCTTCCTACCCAGGGACCTTTCATTGAGGAACAATTCCACTTCATAGGCGTCGGCGAAGACTTCAATCTCGGCCTGGTTGCCGTCACAGTTTTTCCAGGACCAGCTGTCCACGGCGTTTGTCCCCCGCCATAAACCGCGGGTTGGGCGTATACCAGGATGATTCACCGGGCGCACCCCGATAAATGGTCGTTCAGCGAGACCCCACACCACCGCGGCGTACTGTGCCGGAGCGCCAGGATTGCCCAGTATGTCGATTGCGCCGCATTCGGACGTCAGCCAGGGATAAGGCTTGTTCATGATTGCAGATCCATCGTAAGCCCAGGCGCCGATGCTCGCCTCGCCCAGGTAATCCCAGGCGGTCCACATAAAATCGCCAACCACATAGGGATATTTCTTCACCAAGTCCCAGTTCCTGGCGAGGTCTTTATGGAAAGTCTCCGTGCCAACGATCACCCGGTTGGGGTGCTTTTTACTCTCGATTGGATAGCGCCCCGCAGCGTAGTTATAACCCGCAATATCCAGAGCATCCAGGCAGGGACTCGAAACCTTATCGGCGCCGGGCAAATTCGGTATTTTGCTGATCACGGGACCTATAAAGTTGGCAACGATATTGAAAAACAGGCTGCCGGAAATGATTGGCTTTTTCTTCTTTTTTGAGTTGGCACCCAGGGTCCGCTCTTCTTCCTTAAAGATTCCAATTCCTTTGCTTGCCATGTAAATGAGAAAGATATTGATGCCGCCCGTCACGGCGCGGTTGCCATCCAGGCTGTGGAGATAGTCCACCACTTCCTCGGTGATTTTCAGGCCGCGTTGCTCGTAAGGTTCAGAAAGCTCGTTGCCGATGGAGTACATGATGACGGAGGGATGATTAAAAGTCCTGAGCCACCATCGCCCGGATGTCATCCCGATACCAATTATCGAAATCGCCGGCATAATCGTATTTGGTCTTGTGCATATACCACACATCGGAGAATTCATCGATCACGTACATGCCGTAGCGGTCGCAGGCCGCCAGCAGCGCTTTACTGGTGGGGTTGTGAGCGCTTCGAATAGCATTGAAACCAGCTTCTTTCAGGATGCGGACGCGGCGTTCCTCAGCTTTGTCATAGGTCGCAGCGCCGAGGATTCCGTTATCATGGTGGATGCAGCCGCCTCGCAGCAGGGTCTCCTCGCCGTTGATGAACAGGCCCTGGTTGGACCATTCCACTTTACGGACACCGAAATTCTCAGTCACTGCATCCACAATTTGACCGTTTTCTGTCAGGGTCACACGGCAGCGGTACAAGTTGGGCGTTTCCGCCGACCACAACCTGGCATTTTCGAGGCCAAATTCCACCGAAGCGCCCCCACCCGAAGCGATCATCTGATCGCCATCCAGGATCTCAACCGAGATTTCCCCGCCGTTGGCAGCGGTTTCAACCAGGATCTTCGCCGGCGCATATGCCAGGGTGGAGACCTTCACGCCATCTGGTTCGATGTGCGTTTTGTTTCCCACCAGCAGATACACGGGGCGATAAATCCCGCTCCCCGAGTACCAGCGGCTGTTCGGCAGCTGGGAATTATCGACAACCACGCGCAGCATATTCTCTTCACCGTACTTTAAAAATGGGTCCGCCGCTACAAAGAAACGGGCATATCCATACGGCCTGCCGCCAGCTTCTTGCCCGTTCAGATACACTTTGCTGTTCCGGTAAATGCCTTCAAATTCAAACACGATATGCTTCTCGCGCCACGTCTCGGGGACGACCAACGCCTTTTCGTACACGTAAACGCCGCCCGGAAAATGACCCAGCGCGCTGCCGCCTGGGACCCCAGGAACCCGCTCTTCGTGGATCATCGCATCATGAGGAAGATCGACAACTCTGAACGCATCTTCATGACCTTGCTTGTAAAAGGTCCAACCAGCGTTAAAATTTTGTTTTTGCATGGAGCGGCTCCTAATTTCCGGAGGTACTGACTTTATTGACTTGATGATCTGGCGTTGAATCAGTTGTATTTTAAATTAAAAAATCTGCCTTAGAATTCTAAAGCAGATCAGATAAAAAGTGACCCAGGAGGGAATCGAACCCCCAACCTAACGATTAAGAGTCGCTTGCTCTGCCAATTGAGCTACTGGGCCGTGCAGGCAAAATTATACCCCAAAGAAATGGATTGTCAACAATCCGGTACGCGCCTCTCATGGAAACTCTGTGGGAAAGTCCCAGATACCGGACTGGATTTAGATTGATTCCACTCTCCTTCACTGACATTATTGCAAATGTCCGCGTAAAAAATCCGATCGGGACCATTTAAATCTGGTTTATAATGATGGCAGTCTCCTGGTAAACGCCAGGAGCACTGGTTAAATGGCCATATATGGGCATTCCTGGCTCAAGGTTTCGATCCTATGGCACGCTCACGCACCAACTCCATTTGCGATATCCCCGGTATCCAGGTCGGTCACGCCCATGACCTGGACGCTCTGACGGGCTGCACGGTTATCCTGTGCGAAGCAGGCGCGGTAGGTGGCGTGGACCAGCGCGGCGGGGCGCCCGGCACCCGCGAGACGGACGCCATGCATCCCATGCACCTCGTCCAGAACGTACATGCCGTGATGCTGGCAGGCGGATCGGCTTTCGGCCTGGACGCCGCCACCGGAGCGGTGCGCTACCTCGAAGAGCGCGGCGTCGGTTTCAACGTCCAGGTTGCCAGGGTGCCGATCGTGCCATCGGCCATTCTGTTCGATCTCGGGATTGGCCGGGCTGATGTACGCCCGGACGCCGTGATGGGATACCAGGCCTGCCAAAACGCCTCCTCAGATCGCCCAGCTGATGGCAATGTTGGGGCCGGCGCCGGGGCCACCGTAGGGAAAATCCTGGGCATGGGCCAGGCGATGAAATCCGGGATTGGCTCCGCCAGCCTGGCGATTGGCGGCGGGGTCGTTGTGGCAGCTATCCTGGCAGTAAATGCTTTTGGCGATGTGATCGATCCTGCCAGCGATCAAATTATCGCCGGGGCGCGCCCACTTCAAAAGGGGCCAATAAATATTGGCGGGAAAGGCCAGTTTGCGGACACCCTGAAGGTAATGAAAACCTTAGCCGGTCGGACGATTGCCGGGTTCAGTTCGCGCAGCAACACGGTGATTGGCGTGGTTGCTACCAATGCCCGCCTGAATAAAGAGCAGGTCAATAAAGTCGCCCAGATGGCCCAGGATGGGGTGGCGCGCACGATCCGCCCGGCTCACACCATGCTGGACGGTGATACCATTTTCGCGCTGGCGACCGGCGAGCGTCGGGCGGATGTCAACATCGTTGGCGCTTATGCTGCCGAGGTTGTCAGCCGGGCGATTTTACAGGCCGTCCGGACAGCTGAACCTGCGGCAGGTTTACCGGCAAGTCATACGATAACGTTAACAGAGAACGAATGAAAGCAGACAAAGAAACCTTATTGATCGTTGAAGATAATGATGCCCTGCGGGAGGGGCTGGGTGAAATGCTCAGCATGGAGGGTTTTTCGACCGTCACCGCTGCCAATGGCCGTCTGGCCCTATTGGAGATGGATGGTAAGATCCCTGACCTGATCCTGTCGGATATCACCATGCCGGAGATGGATGGTTTCACCTTCTATAAAGCGGTGCGCACTCGCCCGGATTGGCTGGCGATTCCATTCATTTTCCTGACCGCCCGCGGCGAAAAGAAAGATGTCCTGGCCGGAAAAAACCTGGGCGTGGAAGATTACCTGGTCAAGCCCCTCACCCGGGATGAACTCGTGACTGCGGTTCGCTCGCGGCTGAATCGCACCCGCCAGCTCAAGATGGCCCAGCTCCAACAGGCCTATGAAGCCAGCCTGACCGCGCTGGCCAATGCGATCGACTTGCGGGACGAGTACACTCGTGGACATGTCGAAAGGGTACGCAATTATGCCCTGCTGTTAGCTGAGCACCTGGGTTTCCCAGAGAAGCAGCGTGAGCACCTGCGCTTTGGCGCGATTTTACACGACATCGGCAAGATCCAGATCAGCGAGCAAACCCTGCTAAAAGATGCTGCTTTGAGCGATGAGGAGTGGCAAGAAGTGCTGCGTCATCCCATCAATGGTGCCGATATGATCAAGGACATACCTTACCTGGCGGCCGCAGTGCCAATCATCCGCTATCATCACGAACGCTGGGACGGGTCTGGTTACCCCGATCACCTGATGGGCAAGGCCATCCCGGCCGGGGCCCGGATTGTGGCGGTTGTGGACGCGTTTGATGCCATGACCACCAACCGGCCGTATGGCAGGCGCAGGTCCTTGGAAGAAGCCTATCAAGAGATCATCGAATTGCTCCGGAACCCAATATGACCCGGATGTCGTCAACGCCTTTCAAAAAGCCTGGAAAGAGGGCCAGATCCATCAAATCTATGCCGATTACCGGCCGTCCGATCATTCATCTTAGGCTTTTTCTCGCCAAGTCAATAGAATAAGGCGAAAAAGACATGCGTTAGTGCACACTCACGCATGTCTTTTTCGCCCCTTCTCCACATGCTGTTCTGCCAGAAACTTAACAAGTCCCTCCCAGTAGTCTTCTTCCCGGCTCTTTTCACCGCAAAAATGCTTGTTTCAATCTGTGCAACCCGGTTGTTCGCTCGCCGCCACCGGAACGCGCCGTGAGCCTGGGGTGCGGTTAGCCCGAGCCGTGTTGATGAGCACGACCGAACTCACAATCACCAGGGCAGAAAGCACGATCCGCGCTGTAAGCGGCTCTTGGGCCAGCAAATTGCCCACCAGGATCGCGATCAGGGGGTTGACATACGCGTAGGTGGCCACAAGCGGCGTTGGCGCCACGCGCAGCAGCCAGGTATAAGCGGCATATCCCACCAGGGAACCAAACGTAATCAAATAGGCCAACCCCCACAAAGAACGGGGGGCCACCGTCGCCAGGTTTAGCTGGCCCCATTCGCCGGTCAGGGTTGCCAGCAGGAGCAAACCGGCGCCGCCAGCCAGCATCTCCATCGCCGTGCCCATCAGCGGTGATTCGGGTAAAGGCGCCTTCCGGCTGTACAGGGAACCAACTGCCCACAAAAAGGAGGCCATACATAGCGCCAGAATCCCGATCAGATCAATGTCATGGCTGAAGCCCAGCAGGTTTGAAGGACCAACCAGCAGGATAATGCCGGCGAAGCCTAACACGACCCCGGCAATCCCACGCCGACCAGGACGGACCCCGCCCGGGCGCAGGGCGTCGATCAACAGCATCCACAGCGGCACCAACCCGACCATCAAAGCGGCGACTCCGGATACCACCCGTTGTTCCGCCCAGGTGACCCCGCCGTTCCCGCCGATTAACAGAAAGCCGCCGATAATTGCTGCGGACCGCCAGTTCAAAGCGCTTGGGCGCCGGTCTCCAGCCGACCGCCGCCAGATATACAGGATCGAGCCGGCGATCAGAAAGCGCGCAGCCGCCAGGATAAACGGGGGCAGCGTTTCCACCCCGAAGCGAATCGCCAGATAAGTTGACCCCCAGACGATATACAAGGCAATCAGAGCCGACCAGATGGAGAATGTACTGGCGTTTTTTTGCATGGACGGTTACTTCCTGTTTTGAACCATTTCGGAGCCCAACAAGGCCTGCTTGCGAGCCGAGCCGTAGCGGTATCCGCCGATGGCTCCGATTTTGCGGATGACCCGATGGCAGGGAATCAGCACAGGAATGGGATTTTTACCCACCGCGTTTGCCACGGCCCGAACGGCTTTTGGCATACCAATATACACGGCCAGATCTTCATAAGACACCAGCGAGCCTGGCGGAATAGACAATAAAGCCTCCCAAACCTTGATTTGAAAATTGGTTCCCTGCAAATGTAATTTCAGTGGATGATCACCCGCCGCTTGACTTGGGTCAAAAATTTGATCTACGAACCCGGCGGTTACCTGGGGATCTTCATCCAGTGTTGCCAGGGGCCAGGCCTGCCGCAGGATCTGAAGCGCCGCGGCCCGGTTTCCGGATTGGACGAAGATCAAATTACTGAGACCGCGCGGCGTGCAGGCCAGCAGACACTCCCCAAACGGGCTGGTATGGAATCCGTAAGTGATGGTCAGGTCCTGCCCGCGGGATTTGTATTCTCCCGGCGTGACCGCTTCGGTGGCCACAAACAGATCGTGCAGGCGACCCGGACCTGACAGGCCGGTTTCCAGGGCTACATCTAACAGGCTGTGCGATTTGGCCAGCAAGGCCTTTGCCCGCTCGCGGGTCAGGTATTGTAAAAACCGCTTGGGGCTCACCCCAACCCAGCGCGTAAAGATACGTTGAAAGTGGAACTCGCTCAGGTTGAGCGAATCGGCCACTTCCTTTAAAGTGGGCTGCTCATCGGCATGCTCGTTAAGGTAATTTAAGGCCTGTTCAACCCGATAATAATCCTGAGATCGCTGATCATAATGTGAAATATGGGTTTCCATACGTCTATTCTGCGCTGATAAACCGGTAAACTATTTTGCGCAGCCTCCAATATCCACATTATACGGCTTTACTCAATCAAAACCACCCGATTCTTGCGGATTCTGAATCATTCACTCAGATAAAAACTGGAAGAAAAGCCTCGCGCCGACCTGCCCGAATGGCGAGGTGCAACTCTATAAAACTGGCCAGGCTCGAATCTGGTCGTTTGCCAGGTGCATTTTTCAACATCATCCTTTAAGCTTGAGAATAGGGTTGTTCAATGATCAAAACCCGAAATAACAAACGAGGCTTTACTCAACTGCACGATAAAAAAAGGAAAACACCATGACTACCAACAAAGAGAAAAAATCCCGGATGCTGTACGCAGGCGCAGGCATTCCTTTGGGAGCGGGGGTTGGCGCCACGGTCGGGCAATTATTGTACGGTGATCTGGCAATCGGGGCAGGAATAGGCGCGGCGGTTGGTTTATTGCTCGGCGCCATGATCGATCTGCTAAAAAATCGGGCCGGAGAATCAGCCTGAACCAGAAATCAAACTTGAAACAAGGGCGGGATAGCTATGGAGCTATCCCGCCCTTGTTTCACTTTAAATTAATTTGTCTGGGAGCACTCAAGTTGTGTAGATTGTGGTGTTCGGTTTGGGCGGCTAAAGCCGCCCAAACCGAACACCACATTTTTCTTCTACAACATTTGCATGCTCACATTTGTCTGACAATTGACAAGGGATCAAGAATCTGATATATTTATGTTGTCTGACAAATTTGACTTGTTCAACCTTTCACAAGACACTCACCCACCGGACAGGCTTACGCTGGACAGAACCAGAACAGAAATGACAAACTGACATGGCTACGCTTCTTGTTCGAAATGCTACCCTGATCGTAACTATGGACGACCATCGCCGGGAGATCGCCGACGGTGGTCTTTTTATCAGAGATGGATTCATCGAACAGGTTGGCCCAACTGCCGAACTACCAGGCAGCGCCGACCAGGTCCTGGATCTAAAAGGGCATCTCGTGCTGCCCGGCCTGATCAACACCCACCACCATTTCTACCAAACCCTCACCCGGGCCGTTCCAGCTGCTCAGGATGCTAACCTGTTCAACTGGTTGAAAACCCTGTACCCAATCTGGGCCGGCCTGACCCCGGAAGATATTTACATCTCCACCCAAACTGCTCTGGCCGAGCTGGCGTTATCGGGCTGCACGGCGGCGTCCGATCACCTGTACATTTTCCCAAATGGTTCACGATTGGACGATGAAATCCAGGCTGGCCTGGATATCGGCGTGCGCCTGCAGGCCTCACGCGGTTCGATGAGCCTGGGCGAAAGCAAGGGCGGTTTGCCGCCTGACCGGGTTGTCGAACCGGAGGATTTCATTCTGGAGGATTCGCAGCGCCTGATCGAGACCTACCATGACGCTCAACCGGGCGCGATGACCCAGGTGGTGCTGGCGCCCTGCTCACCTTTCAGCGTGACTGCCGACCTGATGCGCCAATCAGCCGCCCTGGCCAGGGAATATGGCGTCCACCTACACACCCATCTGGCCGAAACCGCCGATGAAGAACAGTTCTGTCTGGATATGTTCGGTTATCGTCCGGTCGCCTATATGGACAGCCTGGATTGGATTGGCGACGATGTCTGGTTTGCCCACTCGGTGCATGTTAACCAGGCTGAAATCCAGTTCTATGCCAGCACCGGCTGCGGCGTAGCCCATTGTCCTACCTCGAACATGCGGCTGGCTTCCGGCATCGCTCCGATCATGGAGATGCTTCAGGCTGGCGTGAAAGTTGGATTGGGTGTGGATGGTTCAGCCAGCAATGATGGCTCCCATCTGCTCGAAGAAGTGCGCCAGGCCATGCTGGTCGCACGCGTCCGGGCTGGCTTGATGGGCGCTTCCCTTTCAGGGGATCAAGCGCCCCCATTGATGACTGCCCGCCAGGCGCTCGAGATCGCCACCCGCGGCAGCGCCGCGGTGTTAGGGCGCAGCGACATCGGCTCACTGGAGCCTGGAAAATGCGCCGATTTCTTTGCCATCAACTTGAGTAAGTTAGGGTTCGCCGGCGGGCTGCATGACCCTGTCGCCGCTTTGGTCTTCTGCGCACCGGTGCAGTCAGATTACACCGTTGTGGGCGGAAAATTCGTTGTGAAGGAAGGCCAACTGGTTACCGTCGACGTCCACGAACTGGTCGAAAAACATAATCGCGCTGCCCGACGGCTGCTTATGGAAGCCTGAACGCCTGACAGCCTGCAGCGTCTCAATGGAACTTATCATGTCCAATCAATCCGTATCCCAAAGACTTCATGAAGAACTCGGCCAACTGATTGCCGAGACCGAGCCCGGCGAAAGACTGCCGTCCGAACCGGCTCTGGCAAAACGTCTCAACGTGTCCCGCGCAACGCTCAGGGAAGCAATGCGCACGTTTGAAACCCAGGGGTTGATCCGCCGCAAACAGGGCTCGGGGACCTACGTATCGCACCCGGGCAGCATCTTCGAAACCGGTTTAGAGGTGCTGGAAAGCATCGAAACGCTGGCCGAGCGGATTGGTTTGCCCGTCACGCCAGATGATTATAAGCTGGAACATCGTCCGGCAACAGAAAAAGAAGCCCAAGCGCTCAATCTTGATCCGGGCAGCCCGGTGTGGGTAGTCTCCCGCGGTATCCGGGTTGAGGATCGCCCGGTCGCTTATCTGATCGACATTCTGCCTGATGATATCCTTTCGGCTGACGAACTGAACCAAAATTTCACTGGTTCTGTGTTGGATTTTCTACTGCGGCGCGGCGCTCCCGAGCTGATCACGTCCCGCACGGAGATCACCGCTGACACGGCTACCAGTGAAGTGGCGCGTTCATTGAACATACAGCGCAACGATGTGCTACTACGCTTTAAGGCATACCTGTATGCCAGTGATGGCCGGGTCGTCGATTATTCTTTCAGTTACTTCCTGCCAGGTTACTTCCGCTTCCACGTGGTTCGCCGGGTAGGTTGAACAATTTAAAACCTGAAACGACATCTCGTTTCTCGTCAATCCAAACTAAATTATTTTGTATGGAGGTTTTTGAACTATGCGCAGCTTTCTTGGTCGTGATATTCTTTCGCTAAAAGAATTCGAGCGGAATGAATTCTTCCGCGTTTTTGAAATCGCCGAAAAACTGGAACCGATTGCCCGCAATCGCCGCAACTCCGATCTACTCAAAGAAAAGACGATGGTGACCGCTTTCTATCAGCCATCCACCCGCACTCGCCTGGCCCACGAGGCCGCCATGCACCGCCTGGGCGGTCATGTGACCGGTTTCTCGGATGCCAAAATGACCCGTGCTGGTGACTGGTATCAGGAATCGATCAAAGACACCGTCAAAATGCTCGAATTCTACGGCGATGTGATCGTCATGCGTCATTTCCAGCAGGGCGCGCCGCACGAAGCCGCCAAATGGGCCTCCGTACCGATCATCAACGGCGGTGATGGCTGGGGCGAGCACCCCACCCAGATCCTGACCGATCTCTACACCGTTTTGCGCGAAAAAGGGCGCATTGATGGGTTGAAATGGCTGGCGGTCGGCGACATGCGCATGCGCACCATGCACTCCCTTGGCTATGCTTTGACCCAGTTCGACTGCCCAATCACCTTCGTTGCTCCACCTGAAATGTCCCTGACCGATGAGTTTAAGGCCGAACTGAATCAATATAACCTGAACTTCAAGGAAGCCGAGCATGTCGAGCAGGCCATCGCCGATGCAGACGTTATCCTGGTCGAGCCGGTCGTCCAACCCGACTATACCAAAGCCCGCCAGGAAGCCGGCGAGCATGGTCTGACCCCTGCCAACTATAAGATCACTCGCGAACTGCTGGCCACCAAAGCCAAGCCGGATTCGATCCTGCTGCACTCCTTGCCCCGCATGGATGAAATTCCTCCCGACGTGGACATCACTCGTCATTCCCGCTACTGGCAGGAAGCTTTCAACGGTGTGGTCATGCGCATGGCTCTGTTGGCGCTGGTCCTGGGCGCAATGGAATAAATCTCTGCGCTCAATCACGGAACTACGAAAAAAATGTTTTGCAAAGTGATTTGGGGGCATGAGCCGTCCAAATCACACGAACCCAACCCTTTATCTTAGAGAATTTCTGAGGGTGTACTCCAGATTTAGGTGTGTGAGCGTGCCAGAGTACGCTCACATACCCAAATCTGAGACCCTCTCACAGAGTATCCAAAAGAACCTTATCTTCAGGAGAGTAAAGCATGCAAACCGATCTGCGCGGCCGAGACCTCATCGGCGATCTTGATTTCAGCAAAGAGGAAGTTGAAACTGTTCTGGACGTTGCTTTCGATCTGAAACGAAAGCGAGCTCTGGGTGAATCTCATGCCTATCTGCGTGACAAAGTACTGGCCATGTTGTTCTTCTTCTCGAGCACCCGCACCCGTGGTTCGTTCGAGGCAGGTATGGCTCAGTTGGGCGGCCACGCGGCCTTCATTGAATCCCGCACTACTCAGATTTCCCATGGCGACACCGAAAAAGAAATGGGCGAGATTTTTGGCCGCTATTTTGATGGGATCGCAATCCGCCACGTCGATTGGGGTATAGGGAATCGCTATCTGAATCTGGTGGCCGAAGCCTCACGTGTGCCGGTGCTCAATATGCAGTGCGAGATTTACCACCCATTCCAGATCCTGGCCGACCTGATGACTATCATCGAAAAGAAAGGCCGCGACCTGCGTCGCAAGAAAATGGTGGTGTCCTGGGCATATGCCGCCTCCTACCAGAAACCCATGTCGGTGCCTCAATCACTCGTACTGCAAATGCCGCGCTTCGGCCTGGATGTGGTACTGGCTCATCCACCAGAGTTCAAGCTGATGCCGGAAATCATGGAAATGGCCCAGGAACAGGCCCGCAAATACGGCGCCGGATTCGATGTGACCGACGACATGGAAGAAGCTTTCAAAGACGCCGACATCGTTTACGCCAAGTCCTGGGGGGCGATGCTCACCACTACGGACGCCAACGAAGGCGCTCAGATCATTAAGAAATACGAGCACTGGATCACTGACGAACGCAAGATGGCCCTGGCCAAACCGGACGCCATCTACATGCACCCCCTGCCTGCTGACCGCAATGTCGAGGTCACGGATGGCGTGATGGATGGTCCTAACTCCGTCGTCTATGATGAGGCCGAAAACCGCTTACATGCCCAGAAAGCCGTCATGGCTTTGACAATGAGGTCCTGATGATTGACCAGACACCCAACCGGAAAAAAGTAGCGGTTGTTGCCATCGGCGGCAACTCGCTGATCAAAGACAAGCAGCACCAAAACGTTGAAGATCAATACCTGGCCGCCAAAGAGACCACCCAGCACATTGCCGATATGATCGAAGCTGGCTGGGATGTAGCCATCGGCCACGGAAACGGACCCCAGGTAGGCTTCATTTTGCGCCGCTCAGAGATTGCCCACCGCGTGGAAGGTATGCATGAGATCCCGCTGGATGTGTGTGGAGCCGACAGCCAGGGCGCGATTGGCTACGCTCTCCAGCAAACCCTCCAAAATGAACTTTACCGCCGCCAGATCAAGAAACCAGTCGCCACGGTCATCACCCAGGTGCTGGTCGATCGTGACGATCCAGCTTTCAAAAACCCCACGAAGCCCATTGGCGGTTTCATGGATGAAGCTGATGCCAAAAAGCGCGCCAGCGATCTTGGTTGGAGTGTGGTTGAGGATGCCGGGCGTGGTTGGCGCCGGGTGGTGGCTTCGCCCCTGCCCAAAGAAGTAGTCGAACTCGATTCGGTCGAGACCCTGATTAAGGCTGGCAGCGTCGTGATCACAGTCGGCGGGGGTGGTATTCCCGTCATCGATGCTGGCGAAGGTAATTATATTGGCACCGCTGCAGTCATCGACAAGGATTTCGCCAGTAGCTTATTGGCCCGCCTGATCAAAGCTGACCTGCTGTTGATCTCCACCGCAGTGGAAAAAGTGGCCCTCAATTTTGGCAAACCCAACCAAACTTGGATCGACCGCATGACCTTGTCCGAGGCCAAGGCTTATCTGGCAGAAGGAACCCACTTCGCCAAAGGCTCGATGGCGCCCAAGGTTCAGGCCATTATCTGGTTCCTGGAGGCAGGCGGCAAGCAGGCCATCATCACCAATCCAGAGAATATTGGCCGTGCCCTGAAAGGCGAAACTGGCACCTGGATCGTACCGGACGCATAAGCAACTCATTCTACCTGGTCATCGCTAATATCCTGTCGTTCAGTTTGGGTGACGCCGCCGTCCAAACTGAACGACAGACATCTTTCGATTGTATTGAGGTCTTCTTCGCACCTTAAAAATGCAGGACTTGACCACCTGGCGACAGTCATATCGTTTGATGGCGCATCGAGTTGGTCTTTGGGAAATCCTGAAGTCGAGGCAAGCTATGGGGGAATTTTTAATCAAAAGGTTGAACTACCAATCAAAACGGTCTATAATAGCCCGCAGATTGGAACCTAGTCACAACTTGAATTTGGCCAAATCTTTGATCACTTTACATCGATGAACGAGGCGACCTGCAGAAAACTGGTTGGGCAAATCCCTTTCTGGATTTGCTTGGCTGCTGCTGGCGCCTTTTTTCTTATGGAATTCTGAACCAATCCATTGAAATCTACTGCCAGATTAGGCTTGTTTTGAAATTCGCCCAAATTTCCTGCGTGAGCCCGAGTACCTTGACAACGTCACATTCAAAAGGCTACCCAAATTTTGGTGAATTTTTCAAATGTGGTATTTTCAAGATAGCTGCAAATCCTGACAACTGTCTTAAAAGCTTACGATATTGAGCAATAGACAGATAAATAAACTCAGGGTATGCTTGAGAACAACGCGCCAAATGCGTGTCGAATTGCGATCGGATTGTTAAGCGGTATTTTCGGCAAATCGTTATAGCTCGGGATGAGATTTGTTGTCAGGTTTGGGCAGCTTTGCCGCCCAAACCTGACAACAAAATCAAACCCCCTTTTTATCATTTACTGAATAAACCGCTTAGCCAGTTAAGGAGGTGCATCTGCCCTGATTTTTTAAACCAGTCATCCGCATGTCGCAAACAAACATAAGAAACCAATCGTATCGAATGAGGAGAAGTAATCAATGCGTACAAAAACCTTATGGCGAATACTCGCCCTGGTCATGGTACTTGCGCTGGCGTTATCCGCCTGTGCACAGTCAGCAGCGACGCCTGAAGTCGTTGGCGGCTTTCAAATCCCGGCAATTGAAGAAGGTAAGTTCAATATTGCCGCCGTGTTGATCGGCCCGCACGATGATGGTGGTTGGTCGCAGGCCCATTACGAAGGGCTGCTGTATGTGGAGGAAAATGTACCGAACGTTCACGTAGCTTATGTCGAGAACGTCCCCGAAGGGGCCGACTCGGAGCAGATCTTCCGCAGCCTGTCGCGCAAAGGCTTTGACCTGATTTTAGGTACATCATTCGGTTTCATGGATCCGATGGAAGTAGTCGCCGGAGAGTTCCCGGACATCACTTATATTCACCTGACCGGGATTAAATCCAACGAAACCAACTTTGGCAACTTGATGGGCGCCATGGAAGACATGAAGTATCTAGCCGGTATGCTGGCCGGCGCCCGGGCCAAGATGGATGGCAACCCCAAGTTGGGTTATATGGCCACCTTCCCGATCCCCGAAGAATTGCGCCTGGGCAATGCTTTTGCCCTCGGTATGCGCAAAACCTGCCCGGAATGCACCATGGATGTTCGCTGGCTCAACACCTGGCATGACCCGATCATTGAGAAAGAAGCTGCCGCGTCTTTGTTCGATGCCGGTGCCCAGGTTGTCCTGACCGGTGCCGACACCCCCGCAGTCGCGGACGTCGCCCAGGAAAAGGGCAAATGGGGCATCACTTATGACTGGTACGGCTCCTGCAAGGTTGAGCGCTGCCTGACCGCTCCTTACTGGGTCTGGGGCCCTGAATACGCCCGTATTACCAAGGGCCTGATCGACGGGACCTATACTCCAGGCTGGGATTACTTCGACGCTGACAGCGGCGCTCTGGGCCTGTATGGTTTCATGGAAGGCCAGGACCTGACTTCTGGCGTCAAAGACCTGCCGCCTGAGGTGATCCAGGAAGTACGCGATACCCTGGACAAGATGCTCAAAGGCGAATTCAATCGCTTTGACGTCTTCTCTGGTCCGATCAACGACAATCAAGGCAACGTTGTTGTCCCGGCTGGTGAAAAGATGGAACAGGTTGACCTGGACGCTTTCCCAGAGTATGGACTGGGATGCAAATACTGCATGAAGTGGTGGGCCGAAGGCATTACCGCTGAACTGCCCTCCAACTAGATCAGCAAGATCAGTGTGCCAGGGGCGCGTGCGCCCCTGGCACACCCAAATATCTATTTCCGGGGACTTAAATAACGGGTCCCATAATAATCAATAGTCAAGCAAGATTCAGCCCGTAACCGCCTGAATCTTGCTTGGAAAAAAGTTCAAGGTTTCATTTTGAACCTATCCGAAAATTCAAAAGGGTATGTGGTTGTCGATGCGTGCTCTGCACGCATCGACAACCACAATAACAATTTTCGGATAGGTTCAGAGATCAAACTGGAATACACGCGAGCAAGTGGGTTGGTCATGGGAGCAGTGCTATGATGGATCAAGGATCGAAAGACCCAAACGAGCTGGTGGTTGAAATGCGGGGGATCGTCAAGGAATTCCCTGGCGTGCTGGCGAATGATAACGTTGATTTCGAACTTCGCCGGGGCGAGATCCACGCTTTGTTGGGTGAAAACGGGGCCGGAAAAAGCACCTTGATGAATGTGCTGGCAGGACTTTACCGCCAGGAGGCAGGCACAATTCGGGTCAACGGCAAACTGGTGGACTTCTCTTCGCCGAGAGATGCTATCAACGCCGGCATTGGCATGATCCACCAGCATTTCATGCTTGTACCAACCCAATCGGTTACCGAAAATATTTTACTTGGCCTGGAAGAGCCCCGTTTCCGTCTCAACCTGAATGAATACCACCAAAAAATTGGCGAAATAGCCAAACAATTCGGAATGAAGGTCGATCCGCATGCCAAAATCTGGCAGCTTTCAGTAGGCGAACAACAGCGAGTTGAGATTTTAAAGATGCTCTATCGCGGCGCCCAGGTGTTGATTATGGATGAGCCAACCGCCGTTTTGGCGCCACTCGAAATTGAAGGCTTATTCAAGACCTTGCGGGCCATGGTCAGTGAAGGCAAATCGGTAATCTTCATCAGCCACAAATTAAACGAGGTGACCGCTATCGCCGACCGGATAACGGTCCTGCGGAAAGGCAAGCTCACTGCAGCCGGCATCAAGACCAGCGATACTGACCGTAATGAGCTGGCGCGCTTGATGGTCGGGCGCGAAGTGATCTTTCACCTGGATAAAAAGGAACAAAAACCAGGCGACATTGTCCTGGAAGTAAAAGATATTTGCGCCGAAAACGATAAGGGCTTACAGGCCTTGAATGGGGTCTCCTTCAATGTCCGGGCCGGAGAGATCGTCGGGCTGGCTGGCGTGGCAGGCAATGGACAGCGCGAACTGGCGCAAACCATCAGCGGACTGCGCAAATGCACCTGCGGCGAAGTACTGTTAAACGGGGATCGTCTCAATGATAAAACCACCCGTTACGGCATCCAAAGGGGTCTGTCTTACGTCCCGGAAGACCGGACCCATGTCGGCAGCGCTCCAAACCTGAGCGTCACCGATAATGTCATTATGAAAAATTATCGTAAGCCGCCGATCTCGCGCGGCATGGTTCTCGATAAAAATGCAGCCGTCAAGTTTGCCAAAGAGCTGAAAGAGGCTTATGACATTATCGTCCCAACTGTCGAGACGCCCGTGCGCCTGCTCTCTGGCGGCAACCTGCAGCGGGTGATCCTGGCCAGAGAAATCTCCGGCGAACCGGCTTTTATGGTGGCCGTTCAACCCACCCGCGGCCTGGATGTGGGCGCGATCGAGGGCGTCCAGCGCTTGCTGCTGGCCCAACGCGAAGCCGGCTCCGCAGTTTTGTTGATTTCGGAGGAGTTGGAAGAACTTCTCAGCCTCAGTGATCGGATTTACGTGATCTACGAAGGCAAAATTATGGGTGAAGTATTGGACGGCGACACCGAAAAAATCGGCCTGATGATGACCGGCACCCCATTGGAAGAAATCGAAGCTAAAGGAGCGACCGAGCATGTCTGAGACACCAACAGCCTCCGCACCTTCTACCGGCAGCCGTTTCCCATACCGGATCAAGATCGAAAAGCGACACACCGAAGTCGGCCGCTGGTATCCTATCTGGGTCTCTATTGGAGCGATCGTCGTTGCCCTGATCCTGGGAGGCGTGGTCATCGCTGTCTCGGGCGGCGACCCGCTGCGTTCTTACGCCCACATCGCAGAGGCTTCTTTTGGAAATATCGGCGTTTTCTCTGACACGCTGGTCAAAGCCACCCCCTTAATCCTGGTCGGCCTGGCCTGTTCGATCGCCTTCCGGATGCGGTTATGGAATATTGGCGCTGAGGGACAATTCTTCCTGGGTGCATTTGGCGCCAGCGTAATCGTTTTGCTGCCGGTGCTCCCGGAAAACACCTCGCCCTGGATCTTTATTCCTGCCATGATGGTCGCTGGGATTTTAGCCGGTGCGCTGTGGGGTTTCATACCGGGCTTTCTGAAAGCCAAATTTAACGTCAATGAAATCATCAGCACGCTGATGATGAACTACATTGCGGTAGCCTGGAATAATTTCTTCATCTTCGCGGTCTGGAGCGAGGGCGGCTTTCAGATGAGCGCCATGTTCCCGAAAAACGCCTGGCTGCCGCGCCTGACCGACCTGGGCAGCCAGATTCCGCTGTTTCGCGGTCTGACCACCCACCTGGGCCTGGTCCTGGCAATCCTGGCTGCAGTTCTGGTCTGGTTTGTTCTGTATCGCAGCCGCTGGGGCTACGAAATCCGTTTGATCGGCGATAATCCCCGGGCCGCCAAATACGCCGGGCTGGATATCAACCGCAACGTAATCCTGGTGATGATGTTTTCGGGCGGCCTGGCCGGCCTGGCTGGCATGTCAGAGATCACAGGGGTGGTGCATCGTTTGCAGGGAGCCATTTCACCTGGCTACGGCTTCACCGGCATCATTATCGCCTGGCTGGCCAAGCTCAATCCATTTGCAGTCATCCTGGTTTCGATCCTGTTTGGCGCGCTCATCCTGGCCGGGCGGGAGATCCAACCATCGGGTATCCCCAAGATGATCCAGGGCATCATCCTGGTCAGCCTGATTGCCAGTGACTTCTTAATGCGCTACCGGGTCCGGATCGTTCGCACCGCAGAGGAGGCCGCATGAATCTCATCATCATCTTACAGGCAGGCGTCGCCAGCGGTACCGTCTTGCTTTTCGCCACCATTGGTGAACTTCTGGCAGAACGCTCCGGCGTCATGAACCTGGGCGTCGAAGGCATGATGCTGATCGGCGCGATGAGCGCCTTCAGTGTGGCGGTCTCAACCGGCAACCCCTGGCTGGGCCTGTTGGTTGCTATGCTGGCAGCCGGGCTTCTCAGCCAAATTCACGCCTTTATCACCATCACCTTGCAAGCCGATCAGGTCGTAAGCGGACTGGCGCTCACTTTCCTGGGGTCGGGTATATCGGTGGTGTTGGGTGAAGGGCTCAGCAAAGCCGGCGCGGTCTCCTTGCTGCCGAATTTCTCCATCCCCCTGCTAAGCCAAATTCCATTGCTCGGGCCGATCTTTTTCACGGATCAAAGCATTATGGTCTATGCGGGCTACCTTCTGATCCCGGCCACCTGGTACTACATCAACCGCACCCGTCCCGGGATGCATCTGCGGGCCGTCGGTGAATATCCGGCCGCGGTGGATGCTTTAGGGATGAGTGTTTATAAAATGCGCTATTTTTATGTATTTATTGGTGGTGTTATGGCCGGCCTGGCTGGCGCCACCATCAGTCTGGCTATCTCGCCGGGCTGGTTCAGCGAACTGACCACTGCCGGGCAGGGCTGGATCGCGGTTGGCCTGGTGATTTTTGCCCAATGGGACCCACTGCGAGCCGCATTTGGCTCATACACCTTCGGCGCTTTACGCCGCTTGATCCTGGATATCCAGGGACCAACCACCCTGTTTGGGCTGGCCAACCCATTTTATTACAACCCATATTGGGGCTTTTTCCTCCAGATGATCCCCTATGCCTTTACGATCATTGTGCTGGTCATCGGCTCACGCGAGGCAACCCGCAAACGCCTGGGTGCGCCGGCGGCCCTTGGTAATCCATACATTCGCGGAGAACGAGGTTTATAACCACAACTTATGAGCAATTTTACAGGCTACGAATGCTCGCTATGCGGGCAGTATTATGCAGTCGATGAAGTTCAGTACACCTGTCCCAAAGACGGCGGCAATCTGAATGTGCTTCTGGACTACGATCGGATTCGACAGGAAGTTCAGGTAGAAGATATCCTGGCCCAGACCGAGCCATCTTTGTGGCGCTATCTGCCCTTGCTGCCGGTTGAAGATCCGGGTGGATTGGGAACGCCCCTGAGAGTGGCCGGGTGGACACCGGTTTTCACGCCCACCCGATTGGCGCAGAAATTGGGCCTGGAAACATTATGGGTCAAAGATGAAAGCCGCAATCCGACTGCGTCCTTCAAGGACCGGGCCAGCGCGGTGGTCGTTGGACGAGCCCGGCAGATCAAAGCCGAAGTCGTTGTGACCGCTTCCACGGGCAATGCTGGAGCGGCTCTGGCCGGTATGTCTGCTGCAGTTGGGCAAAAAGCCGTCATTTTTGCCCCTCGTACCGCCCCACCGGCAAAAATCGCCCAGCTGCTGGTCTATGGCGCTCAGGTCATATTGGTCGACGGCACCTACGATGACGCCTTTGATCTGACCATTCAGGCAGCCGAAGAATTCGGCTGGTACTGCCGCAACACCGGGTTTAACCCCTTTACCGCCGAAGGCAAGAAGACCGCCGCCCTGGAGATTTGGGAGTTGGCGACCAAAGGAGCCATCCAGCACACACCCGGGAAACCCCTGACGATTTTTGTGTCCGTCGGGGATGGCAACATCATTTCCGGCATCCATAAAGGCTTCAAGGACCTGCAGAAGCTGGGCTGGCTGGAACAGATGCCGCGTTTGATCGGTGTTCAGGCAGCCGGCTCGGCCGCAATCGCCAATGCCTATCTGGCCGGAAACGAAAACATTGTGCCAGTCTCGGCGGACACACTGGCCGACAGCATCTCCGTCGATCTCCCCCGGGATGGCGTCCGGGCCGTTCGGGCTGCCACCCAAACCGGCGGCGCTTTCCTGACCGTTCCGGATGAAGAAATCCTGGCTGCGATCGCCGAACTCGGCAAAGCAGGAATCTTTGCGGAACCGGCTGGCGCCACGGCTTACGCTGGTTTGGTGAGTGCCTTGAAGCAGGGCCTCGTGCATACCAGCGACCCGGTCCTGGTTTTGAACACCGGCAGCGGACTAAAAGACGTCAAAGCTGCCATGCAGGCTGTGCAAGCAGCCCCCATCATCGAACCCAACCTGGAAGCGGTCAAGAAACTTTTGAAATAACGCTCATGTCCACACCAACTTTCTCGATCATTGCGCCGATATACAACGAACTGGCCAACCTGCCTGAACTCCACCGCCGCGTTGCAAATGTGATGGAACAAACCGGGGAATCCTGGGAGTTGATTCTGGTCGATGATGGCTCGACGGATGGCTCCAGCCAGGCGATTGAACAGATGGCCGAACAAGATGAGCGGGTGAAACCCGTGATTTTCGCCCGCAACTTCGGCCACCAGATCGCTGTGACCGCCGGGTTGGATTACTGCCAGGGAAAAGCGGTGGTCATCATCGACGCCGACCTGCAAGACCCGCCGGAAGTCATCCTGGACATGATCGCTAAGTGGCATGAGGGTTTTGATGTTGTGTACGCCGTCAGGGCCGAGCGGGAGGGTGAAAGCTGGTTCAAACTCTTCACAGCTTCCCTGTTTTACCGGATCATTTATCGCATCACGGACGTTAATATCCCGCTGGATACCGGGGATTTCCGCCTGCTCGACCGCCAGGTTGTCGATGTGCTGAACCAGATGCGGGAAAGGCATCGGTTTCTGCGCGGGATGTCCGCCTGGGTCGGTTTCAAACAAGTTGGGATCTCCTACCGTCGGGCTGCCCGGTTAGCGGGCGAGACGAAATATCCATTCAAAAAAATGCTGCGGCTGGCGATCAATGCAGTCACGGGGTTCTCCTACTTTCCTTTGCAAGTTGCCACCTATATGGGTTTTTTCTCAGCCGGCTTGAGTATCATCGCGATTCCGATTGTTGTTATCGGGCGGTTGGCAGGATCGCAGGCCTTTTTTGGCCAGGCAACCACCCTGATCGCAGTGCTCTTCCTGGGAGGCGTTCAGTTGATTTCACTGGGCATTCTGGGAGAGTATGTCGGCCGCCTGTATGATGAAGCCAAGGGCCGGCCACTTTACATCGTTCGCCAGGCGCCGGAACGTCCCAAAAGAGATCAATAATTGAGAGAAATAGCTTATGCCCAGACTTGGGCAAGTACATACTTTATAAAGGAGTTTCACAAAATGAAAATCGATTTAAACGTTGAACCAGAGCGACGGGAACGAGCAATCCAACGGGCGCGCGAGCGCAACATCATCATCCCAACCTTTGCCCAGATGAAAGATCCCAGCCTGGTTCCCGCCGAAATCAAAGAAAAGCTGGCCAATATTGGCCTATGGGACCTGAATCCAACCAACCTTTTCCGCATCACATGGAAGAATGAACCCATCCCTTCGGGGGGTGGATTCGGTGGGGTCAACTATATTGAATTTCCCTCCAGCCTGACGGGCACTGAAGCGCGCATCGTCGCCATGGTAGGCAAATGGTTTCCAACCGGCGCCCACAAGGTCGGTGCGGCCTTTGGCTGCCTGGTTCCCCGCCTGGTCACCGGCCAATTCGATCCGACCACCCAAAAAGCCGTCTGGCCTTCAACCGGCAACTACTGCCGGGGCGGCGCTTACGATTCCGCGCTGCTGGCGTGTGACTCGATCGCCATCCTGCCCGAGGGCATGAGCCGCGAACGGTTCGACTGGTTGGCCGAGATTGCCGGTGAAGTGATCGCCACGCCCGGCTCTGAATCCAACGTCAAGGAAATCTTCGATAAGTGCTGGGAGCTGCGCCAGTCTGGCGAGGACTTGATGATCTTCAACCAGTTCGAAGAATTTGGCAACTACCTGTGGCATTACGAAGTCACCGGCCACGCGATGGAGGAAGTTCTTCAGCAGGTCATGGGACCGCGCGATCAATATCGCGGCATGGTCTCTGCGACCGGTTCAGCCGGGACGATCGCCAGCGGCGATTACATGAAACAGCTCTTCCCCGGCAGCAAGATCGTTGCAAGCGAAGCGCTGCAATGCCCCACCCTGCTCAACAATGGCTTCGGCGCCCATCGGATCGAAGGTATCGGCGACAAACACGTGCCCTGGATCCATAACTCTAAAAATACGGATATGGTTGTAGCCATTGATGATAACGCCGTTGTGAACCTGTCCCGCCTGTTCAACGAACCCGCCGGCCGGGCCCACCTGGTGCAGCAGGGCGTCTCCGAAGAATTTGTAGCCAACCTGGATCTGCTGGGCTTTTCCGGGATTTCCAATGTGCTGTCAGCCATCAAATTCGCCAAGTATTACGAGATGGGCGAGAATGATGTCGTCCTGACCGTTTTGACCAACTCGATGGAGCTATACGGCAGCCGCCTGCGCGAAATGCACACAGAATACGGCGAATACAGCCCCAAAGATGCAGCCGCTGATAACGCTCGCTACCTGTTGGGCCAGTCCACCGACAATCTGGAAGAACTGACCTATGTCGGCCGCCACCGGATCCACAATCTCAAATACTTCACCTGGGTCGAGCAGCAGGGTAAAACCTACGAAGAAATCCAGGAACAGTGGTATGGACCGGATTACTGGACCGATGTCCGCAACCAGGTTTCGGATATTGACGCTCAAATCGAAGCTTTCAATCAAGAGGTCGGGTTGCTCTAACCGGCGTTAAGCGGTTCGTAGGATCTGAAATGCACAAGCGGTATTGTCGCTGCAAAACTGGCGATAATACCGCTTGTTGCTTCACAGCCGCCCAGCCTGGAACCCTATGGAGTCGGTGTAGGGGTGCTCGGAGCAGGTGTTACCTCCGGGGTCTGAATCGGAAATTGATCGCAGGTCGCCCGATAAGGTTCATTGAGGAAAAACTGCTCCCATTCCGCCCGGGATAAATTACGCCCGGCCAACCGGCAGGCAAGCTGCTTCCACGCTTCGATATCCCATTGGCTGATCGTGCCTGCATCTGATCCGGAATATAAAATGCTATTGTCCGGGCTGAAAGCCAGCCCGGTCACAGCGCCATCGGAGCCGGTAAATGGCCCGCCGATGAGTTGGGGGGGATTCATATTCCAGAGCGCGATCAGCTTGTTCTCACTGCCTGAGGCCAGCACATCGCCATCCTGGTGGAATGCCAGGCTGGTTACCGGCCCCCCTATGCCGATCAGCGGCAAACCGCTGGCCCGTTCCTGATCGATATCCCAGATCTGAATCGACGCATCTTGATAACCTACTGCCAGGTTATTGTCATTACCCGGTTTGAAAGCCAGGCTGCGGATCGCGCTGGCCTTACCGGTTGAGAACATCTTCTTGAGCCCACCGCCCGGAATGTCCCAGACCAGGATCGCCCTGTCGACGCAGATATCGATCACATTTTCGGTCCCGGGCACATTTTCACGGCTGCGCAAACGACAGTAGGCCCCAGCCAGGGTATTTCCATCCGGGTTAAACGCCAAAGAATCAACCTGCCCTGGTTCTTGTGACTCGCTTGTCTCCCCATTGGCATTGGTTGTGCTGATTGCGACGGTGGGCAATGGGATCGAGAGGAGCTCCTGTTGGGAGTCCAAGGCGAAAATTTCGATCCCGGCCTCATTCGAGACCCAGGCGACCTGGCGGCTATCCGGGCTGAGATAAAAGTCGCTTTGACCGGCGAGGTCGCCCAAATCGATCTGGTCCTCCTGGCCGGAGGCGAGTTTATCTGTCCACACGGACAGCCCGGCCTGGGTGGTACCGGCAATGGTCAATTCATCCGCGGATGCCATGGCCAGCCGGGTTGGGCTGCCTTTTTGATCGACCAGGGTAGTATCCAGGGTATCCAGCGCGATCAGATTGTTCATCAGGATGGTCCGGTCGTAGCCGGATGAAACCAGCAACAACGATTTCTCGAACTGGCTGAAATCCATGGCTAAAACCGTCCCTGTGTGGGATGTGATCTCCTCGGTCAGATTCTGGCTGGCGAAATTCCAGGTGACGATCTCGCCGTTGTTATAGGCAGAAGCCAGCGTCTGCCCATCCGGGCTGAACTTGATCACCGTGATATCGCTGTTCGGCCCCCCCTGGAAAATCACAGGAGGCTGTTCCGCCCACAAAGTTGTATCCCACATCATCAGGGTCTTGTCTTTAACGCCGCCTTCGTTATCTTCCCCGCCGCTCACCAACCACTTGCCATCAGGAGAGAATGCCAGGCTGTGGATCGGGCCCTCGTAAACCTCTTGAAGGGTGTTGTCCACCAGAATAGTGCGGATCGTTTCAACTTCCCGGCGCGTCTGGGGATCCCAAATACGAATGACGCGATCACGTCCCGCGCTGGCAAATACTTTGCCGTCTGGGGACCAGGCCACTGCCAGGGTATCTTCGATGCCTGCCCGAGTCGGACGATAGCTCTTTAATACGCCGGTGACAAGGTTGCGGGTATAAACATTCGAATCGCCTTCCGCTCTACCACCATAAGCCAGGGTGGTCCCATCCGGGCTGAGCGCCATGGCGTATATCTCGGAAACCAGGCTGATATCGGCTGTAAAATCCCTGAGTTTTCGCCAGGTTTCCACATCCCACAGGGCGATCGTCCCGGCCGTGTCGGCGCTATATAATATTTCGTTATCCGGGCTGAAAGTGAGCACCCTCACCGTGGCACCCTGGCTCATATAGATGGTACGCTCTTCTTCCTGCGTCACCAGGTTCCAGATGCGGATCAATCCATCCGGGCCTGCCCAGGCAATCAGGCGACCATTCGGGCTGGCAGCCAGGGCATAAACGTCAATTTCCTGGGTCGGAATAAATTGATCGTATCGTTCGCTCTGGCGGTTCAAATTTCGCAGCAAACCGCGCAACATCGCGTCTAACGCCTGCCCGGTATCGGAAACATCCATGGCTTCTTTACCCAGCAATAGGGCCAGGATACTGTTGTCTTTCAGGAAGGAAAGCGAGAGCGATGCCAACTCGCGCGAGCGGGCCAGGTTGGCCTGCGTCAGGGCCTTGGCCTCCTGTTCCTTGGCCAACTGATAATTGAATTCAGCGGTAGCCTGTTGAGCTACCGCTTCTGTACTGGCAGCCTGGGCCGTAGCGGCGTTATTTTTGGCGATATCAGCATTTTGTTTGGCTAATTCCTCCGCGGCCTGGGCGCTTTCAGCATTGGCCTGAGCCTGCAAGGCATTCTCATAGGCCAGGGTACTGGCCGCCTGGGCAGTCGAGCGTTGTTGATTGGCGATTCTGGCATTGTTATTGGCAGCGGTCCGGGCCAAGAAGGCAACGACCGCCAATGCAACCGCGATAACCAGAACCGCAGCCAGGACATAGGCCACCCGGCGGATCCGGGCAGCGGCCCTGGCCTGCTCTTCAGCCAGTTGCTGGGCAGCTTCAAGCTTAAGCTGTCGTTCGCGCTCGGCCGCTTCGCGGGCCGCGTTTTCCCTGGAGCGCAATTCCAGACAATTCGCAAGGAATTCCCGGTCAATAGGGCTTAATTCATCCGGATGTTGGGTAGCCCAGGCTTCTGCAGTTTCCAGGGCCGCGTCGCGTAAATATAAGGTATCCGAACGATTTTGCTGCTCCCAGAGCGAAGCCTGCCGCTGAAGCAAACTCAAGTTTTCCTGAAACCAGACGGCGTTGTTCGTACGCACCGGCTGGATCAGGCGGTCATGGGCCAATTCAAACCAGGTAGCGCCAAGACGTTTCTCGGCCCGGATCAGGTGAGTATCTTCCAGCAGAGCTATGGTTTGATTCGACACCCCCTCGCTCTCACCCTGGCCCATCAAAACCTGGCCACGAATGCCGGATTCTGTGATCAAATGGTGTTCAAACCATTCGCGAATATCCCGCTCGCGGACGCTGGTCTGCCTGGCAATGCTGGCAACTCGCTCGGCATAATATTCGGCCAAGGATTGGTCCACGTTGCCAATCGAACTGATTTCTTTTTCTGTGATTTCCTGAATGTCGGCCGGCAAGTGGCTCCACAAGTTGCTGCACACCACCTGGAGCTGAACAGGCTCCACGTAAGGGCCGGGCACCACGTCCATGCTGCCATCCGGTTGTTGGACCTGCACCAATCGAAGATCGTTCACCAGCTTGTTCACAGCCGGCAGACTGAACCGCACGCCCACCCCTTTGGCCGGTTGTTGGATCGCCTGGCGAGCTGCCTCCACTACCAAAAAATCCAGGCGGTAGGTATTGGCCAGGCGAGTGGGAATCGGTCGGACATAGGGATCAAGCGCTGGTAGATAATCCTCGCGCATAACAAACAGCGCCCACCGGCTGCGCTCTCGTAGTGCCTCTCCGAGCTGGTTGAAGAATTCCATTTTGGCCTGGCGATCTGTGCTATCAACCGTCAGAACCTCTTCAAATTGGTCAAAGATCAGCGTTATCGAATCGTTTTCCGTCTCCTGCTCCCGTTCGAGCGACTGAAAATAGGAGCCCAGGTATTCGTCAAGACTGATAAAATCCAGTTTCTCAACCGGCCTGCGCTGATCTTCCGGGAGGATTTCTTCCAAAGAAAGAATGACGCTGAAAGTGTAACGATTAAATCGTTCGTCCCTGGCCAGCTCAGGCGGGGGCTCTTGATTGACGCGTACGACTGGATAAACGCGAAATCCATCCTCTTGTAATTGTGGGATTAAGCCGGCCTGAACCAGGGAGCTTTTACCAGCTCCAGATGGAGAGTGAAGCAGCACGATCCTTTCCGCAACCAGCAGATCAAGCAGTTCGCGCGCCTCCCGGTTACGACCGTATAGTTTCTCACCGGTTTCAAAGGCGCGCGGCCCAACATATGGATTTGGTCTGGAGTTCAAGTCATTCATTCGGGAAATCCCTATCGGCTGCTTTCATTCCATTTACTGATTAGTTCCTTGATAAAGTCTTCGGGGCTGCCCCAATACAGACTGATGTCCGCCCCTTTGGAAAAATAATTTTCCAGATAACGGCGCGCTCGCTCAGGCTCTAAAATACGCCCCTCTTCCGGCTCGATCTGCGCAGCGATGTGGGCGTACCGGTCGCGTCGCCCGCCGCCTTGCTGAGACAGGATGCTGCGGAACAGTACCCGAAAATTCCAATCGTCCATCTGGTAGCCGAGAAACAGCAGGGCTGTATCTGCCAGCGCCCGCCGCACTGCGGTGGGTATCAAATCCTTGTTACCGGTCACGCCAATTAAGAAATCGAAATAATCATCTTCTGTCAGCACGATCGAATCCGGCTCGTCAATCCGTCCAAACAGATGATAAACAAGCGGTCGTTCCGGGGTTGGGAAATAATCCGGCTCTCGATCATAAATCGATTCGACTTGTTCGATATATTCATTCCACGGACAGAGGACAACCTGGGGATCCTTACCGGCGCCTCTGAGTGCTGAAGCCAGGAGTACATCCAGATTCGTTGTGATAAACAAAGGCAGCGGCAATTGAGCCAAAGCCTCGTGAGGCTCAAGTGGGTAATCCTGGCGCAGTTTTACACCGACCGCTTCAACCAGCTCTTCCAGGGATGGCCTTCCCTGTCGTAAATCTTCCGGCAAGCTATCAGCATAGCGCGTTTGGATCTCAGTCTGCAGATATTCTTCCAGTTCGTCATAGGGGGCGCGCTGGTACTGGTTTATGGTCAGATACTGGGCAACCTGAGGTAAAGATTCGCGCTCATGCGGTGCCATTGGATAATGGTAAGCCTCTGCCCAACGCTGGGCTATCTCGCGCGGAGATCCGAGAATTACCTCAGATAATCCGGGCCCCAGGATGGGGGTGCATTGACCGCGTTTGATGCTGCGCAATAGGGCCGGCCATTTCTCGAATCCTTTGCGTTCCTCGCCAAATCCGGGCACATACCAGATGCGTCCGCTCTTCAAGCGGGTGAACAACGCCGGCATCCAATAGTCAGGCCGATCGCGGACGCTGCCGCGGGCCACCGCCATCGCCCGGTCGATTTGCCCATCCCTCCGCAATTCCTCGAAGAAGACTGGCATAAACTTCTCAACCGTCTGCATGCTGATATTTCCCTGCATGGCAATCACGGCCGGTATCCCCGCTTCGGCCAGGCGCGGTCCCAAAGCCCGCAAAGCATCCCCGGCGTTCTTGCCAGCACTCTGGCAGGATGCCAGCACGACCAGCCTGGGGCGTTTTTGAAGCTCTTTCAACCGGGTAACCAACAAGCTGCCGGATGTGCGGTCAACTTTGCCATCCTGATCTTCCAACCATAGCCAGGGCTCATCCTTGACAATGGCGCCATGGGCAACGAGATAGAGGATATCGAACTCCATCTCTCTCAGTTGGTTCATGAGGTCGTCTATCGTCCCCTGCTTCGCCGCGCCCGGGGCCGGGATAACCTGCATTTTGATATTACCCAGGCCGGAACGAGCACGGGCGATCTCCCCATCCACATCGACAGCAGCCAGCTGATAGGCCTCCAGATCGGCAGGATTAGCCACGACCACCAGGGCTGATAGATCGCCTTTAGGGCGCAATCGAACCGGGCGCCAGTCCAGGCTGCTCAAATATCGGGAGAAAATTAGATTTTCATTCGTACACACCGGGGTATGATCCAATGGATTCAAGATCGTTTCCCAGCGGATACTGTGCAGCTCTGGCGTACTCGGCCCAATCAGCAGTCGCAATCTCAAAGGCAGGCTTAGCGATTGCGCCGAGCTGAGCGCCTGGCTGAATCCAGAATACACACCTGGATCAGCGAAAAAATCCTGGGTGAGTTTTTCCCCGTATTGCTGCGGATCATGAACCAGATTCAGAAGCGACTCCAGGTCTATGTCCGTTTGGAGGGTTTGATCCTGGCCCAGACGAATATCAGCATCGGAATCAGGCTGAGAGAATCGGAAATCGACAGCGTACGCGCCTGTCGCCCGACGATGCAAGCTAATTTCGAGTTCGGCAAAACCTGTCATGCCAATTGCCTCTTGCGATAGGGTAGATTGAATGGGACGAAACGAATCAATGCCTTCTGTTAAAGCCAATTCTGGATACTTAAATAAAATTGGGCTGTCTGCAGATCCTGCCTGTCCAATAAGACTTTGAAACCTCGAACTTACTTACAAACCAAGATAAGTCCAAGTTTCAGTCTTCAAAGGTATCCTTATCCCCTCGAGGCATTGATGCAAGCAATATTGATTTAATCCGGTTGAATAAAGGCTGAGTACCCGCTTATTGGAAAATTATGGCTACAAATAGCAAAAGTTCTTGTATAACTTTACTCGAATTTATCGAAAAAATCAAGCATGGGTTCATTGGCAAATCCTGTTGTTGGGGCCATATGTTGGTGTGAGCGCGCATGTGCACGCATGAAAATCTGACCTATTTTCAAGGCAGACACCAAAGGGTGCCCTAACTGTTTGTAGATTTGGTGTTGGGATTGGCAAGTTCTTCATTTTTCCAGTAAAATAGACTGCCATTCTTAGCATTTGTTTTTTCAGGCCGCTCGGAAAATCCTGCAATGAAAAAGGATCTGTGGGAATTTCTGGGGTATCACCACAGGAATTCCCAATGAGCGACATCTTTTGATAGCATAAACCTTTGAAGTAAGCTGTTGTATGAGAAAAAAGAAATTTTCTAACGATCACTCATCTGAATCGAAATTATCCGCCATCAATATCCAGGAACTGCGCGGTGCAGCCGGAGAGAAAATTTACGAGCGCGGCGAAGCTTATTATCACTGGGGGCGGGTCGAGATCGACGAAATCACCGATCATATCGCGATCTGTTATGTTCAGGGAAATGAGCTTTATCGGGTTAACTTAAGCGTCGCCAACGATCATTTGTATATGGATTGCGACTGTCCATTCGCGGAAAACGGTTGGATATGCAAACATCATATTGCCGCCGCTCTGGCCGTTTACAACCACTTCCACCAACAGGAACGTCCAAACTGGCGAGACCAGCTTTCAAAAATCCTTCGATTCGGCCGGATGAATAACCGCAGCCCGCGTGCTCATCCGTATTACCTGTTTTTCAGCCTGCAGCCAGTCAATGCTGTTACCTGGAAACTGGCGCCTTACATATTACCGGTGAGTGCTTTTCCGCCAAATTATCGCATCCAGGAAGAAGCGCTGCCCCCGTCCGTTTTGAGGGAAATGCTGGAAACCAATCCTGAAATGGATTTCCATCTGAGCAAGCCCGCGACGACCATTCAAGCAGGAAGCTGCCTTAACTGCGGTCCTGAACATGTCATGCTGGCCAACCTGATTCAGGAGCGAAATCGCGGCTATGGCTATTATCCGACCAGTTTCCCGCTGCCAGACTATCTGACCCTGGCAGCTACCATACACAGCCCGATCTATCTGGGGACCGCCGATCGCCCGGTGCAGACTCAACTCGAAGTTTTGCCTGACGAAGCCCGAATTCATCTGGAGATCAACACGGACGAGGAGGGCATGTCACTGCAAGCCTGCGCCGTTTTTGACGACCGTTCGATTGAACTGCAACGCGGGGATACGCAGATCCTGCATACCAACCCGATCTGGGTCCTGGCAAGATCCACGATCTTTCCACTGGCTGAGACCAATCAACGCGAGAGCATTCTCGAATGGCTCAAACATCCGGAATTATTCGTCCCCCTGGATGAAGAATTCTGGTTTCCTCGAGAAATATTACCTCCCGCTGGCAGAAAGTTTCCCGATCGAGGGCGCCACCGTCGAAAAAGAACACCTGCAGGTTGACCCGATAAAACGACTGTACTTAAGCGAGGCTTCTGGCAAGCTTCAAGTGCAACTGCGTTTTGGCTATGACGAATTCGAATTGCCCTACGAACCAGATCCTCCCAGGATGAACCTGCTGAAGCGCCCGGATTCGTGGACCCTGGTGGAAGTGCACCGCAAAATATTGAAAGAGGAAGCTTACTACCGGTCACTTTCCGATCCACGCTATCGCTTGAAACGTTCGCCCAAAGTCAGCGAAGCGGGCTACTTCAGCCTGCGCAGCCGGGCCCACCCCATCGATTTTCTGCTGCATGTGATCCCGCTGCTGACCAAAGATGGGTTCGAGATCTACGGTGAGAAAGAGCTTAAATCCTTGCAGGTCAATCGTAACGAACCAAGCCTGAGTTTCAGCATCAGTTCTGGTACAGACTGGTTTGATCTGAGAGCTGCCATCCAATTCGGCGAAATGAAGGTCCCTCTCAGCGAAATCCGCAAAGCGCTGCGTAAAAACGAGCGGTATATCAAGCTGGCTGATGGCAGTATTGGTGAAATCCCCGAAAACTGGCTGGCTCGTTACAAATACATATTCGGGCTAAGCCAAGAGACCAAGGACGGCCTGAGGTTCTCAGCTCAGCAAATCGGATTGCTGGACCAATTCGTCGAAGAGGATCAGGCCAAAGTTGATTGGGAATTCCGCCGACGACGAGACCAGCTGCGCGATTTTTCAACCATAAACCCCAGACCGCTGCCAGGAACCTTCACCGGCGAGCTCCGGCCTTACCAGAAGGCTGGTTACGACTGGCTGCATTTTCTAAATCAATTTGGGTTCGGCGGCTGCCTGGCCGATGACATGGGCCTGGGCAAGACGGTGCAAGCGCTGGTATTTTTACAGTCCCAATATGAAGGCCGCGAAAAAGAACTGCCGGCCAGCTTGGTGGTTGTTCCACGCTCACTGTTGATCAACTGGCAGCGAGAGGCACGGCGTTTTACACCGGAACTGCGACTTCTGGAATATTTCAACCAGGACCGCACCAAAAATCCGACCAGCTTCAATCAATATGACGTAGTAATAACCACTTACGGCATCATGCGAAGAGATATTGAAGCGCTGAAAAAATACACTTTCCAGCATATCATCCTGGATAAATCCCAGGCGATTAAAAACCCACTTTCACAAACCAGCCGGGCCACGCGCAACTTGATTGCCAAACAAAAGCTGGCCCTGACCGGCACGCCAGTCGAGAATTCCACGACGGAGTTATGGTCGCTTTTCGCTTTTTTAAATCCAGGGCTTTTGGGAAGTCTGGATTTCTTCAAACGAGAGTTTACCTCACCAATTGAGAAGAAAGGCGACGAACAGGCTGCTGAGACCCTTCGAAAAATGGTATTTCCATTTATTCTGCGCCGGACGAAAAAGCAGGTTGCTCCAGAACTGCCCCCCCGCACCGACCGGATTCTGTATTGCGACATGGAACCGGCTCAACGCAAACTCTACCACCGAACCCGAGACACCTACCGAGGGCTGTTACTGGGTATGCTCGAGCGCGAAGGTATCGACGCCAGCCGGATGAAAATTCTGGAAGGATTGCTGCGCCTGAGACAGATCAGCAACCATCCCAGGCTGGTGGAGACCAATTTCCGTGGCACATCCGGGAAATTCGATCTTCTCATTGAAACATTGACCACCCTGAACGCCGAAGGGCACAAAGTACTGGTCTTCTCCCAGTTCGTGCAAATGCTAAAAATTGTGCGCCAGGCTCTTGATCGTCAGAAGCTGCCTTATTTATATCTGGACGGTCAGACCCGCAACAGGCAAGAAAGAGTGGATGAATTCCAGAACAATCCCAGAATACCATTCTTCCTTATTAGCCTGAAAGCTGGAGGCGTTGGGCTCAATTTGACCGCCGCAGATTACGTGATCCACATCGATCCCTGGTGGAACCCGGCCGTTGAGATGCAAGCGACCGATCGCACGCACCGGATTGGCCAGGATAAACCGGTCTTCGTATATAAATTTATCACCCGTGATTCGGTTGAGGAAAAAATCTTAACCCTGCAAGAACACAAGCGCGCCTTGGTGGATTCCCTGATCGCTTCCGAGCAGAGTTTCTTCAAGGCACTGACGAACGATGATATCCAGGTATTATTCGGAACCTAACTGCCCAAAGCTGTGAATTTGTCAGTCCGGAGCCGATTCTCCAACGTCAAACGGATCGGATAGACCGTCAAACAAGCGCGTCAGGATACGCATTTCACGCTGGCGGACCGCCTGGATAAACTGGCGGCCGCCTTTCATTTGCCGGAAAGCCTGGCAGCCGCGCAACAAAAAATCCTGAGTATCCCCCCAACCAGCCATTACGGCTGGACCACGCGCCACTTTCAAGGTGACCAGGACCAGCGGATTGCCCGCGCCTGTGGTGACTTCCTGCAACACTCGGATCAGGCGGTCAATTTGTTCAGCCCGTTCTGCGTAGTTGTCGCAAATCTGGTAAGCTCTGGCATAACGGGCCGGGGTTAACTGCAGTGGGCCGTCTTCGCCTAACGCTATCAATACCTCCAGCAAAGCAAGGTCGAGCTGGGTAGATAAGCGGTTCAGATCAATCGCTTCCCGCAGCAAGGTCAGCATCTGCTCCGGCACGAAACGCAGCATTAACTGGTAAAGATGCTCAAAGTCATGGTCCCGCTGGCTAAAATCGCGCGGAGCATACACGTCATCCAAAAAGAACCGGCAGGCCGGTCCATACCGGCGATCCTCGAGAAAATCCTGATAGGTATTGGCCAGACGCTGGGACTGCCAGCTGCGTAAATACTGTAGTTCGGCTGACAAACCAGCCGGACGGATAGTTTGTCGTTCCATGCTGTCGTCTTCCCTGAGATCATGGATAAATTGCAGCGCCGGCGATCGTTTCGGATGATTTTCTTTCATTACAGCCTTCCCAGGGCGACACTCCTGATACAATCTGCTAACTGGTCGTATGATACCATGCCCGCTAAACCTTGTTAGAACTCTGATCCCAGGTTCTTTGGGAAACTCTCTGTGGGAGCGTCCCAGAGACCGATACTGTATCCTTTTGAGATTGTTGGCGAAGTCCAAATTAATTTTCTCTCGGGTAATCCAGGCTGCAATAATGGGCGAAATGATGTGGTGTCGGGGGCAACTGCCCCCGACACCACATCATTTCGCCATTTCTTCCCGTCCTATGGGCAGGATAGAAGAGTATGAACTTCACTAAATGATTTCGCCAACAAACGCTCCTTTTCTCATGAAATAACCGAAGATTCTGGAAAATAAGGGGGCAGCGTGGGCGAACGCCCACGATTCCCCTTATTTTGCCATATCCTTCACTATCAGTGAGATGTAAATGAATTTGATGAACGAAAGGTACAGCACCCAGAGACAGGGCTTTCACAAAGTCCAAAAATAATGGATTTGGTGTTGGGATTGGGTGGCAAAGCCGCCCAATCCCAACACCAAACCTCTTTCTTGTGAATGCTCTGGCACCCGGAGATCAGTCATGTTGGCAGAAAGACAGTCTGGTGGTAGACTAATCATCAGGAATACTTCAAGTTACCATCCCGGCTGCCTGGTGCGAAATAAAAGACGATGACCTCATTGCCAACGCCTAACTCGCTCATTCTCGTCGCCATAATGAATAACTTGCGCGACTTCGAGATTGCCCGCCTGCTCGGTTGGTATCGCATCCCCCTCAATTCGGCTCCCAAAGTTGTGGCTGTAGATTACCTGGCCTTCTATCAAACAGCCGCGTTTGGCGACGAGAAATGGCGCATCCAAACCATCGCCCCAGTCCACGGTCACGAACTCACTACCCGGGCCGAACTGCTGAAAGATGAGCCCGATCACCCCCGAGCCAACCAGGCTTATTATAAAATTCAAATCGGTCCCCTGGCGCGCCTGCCTGAACCGATCCCGGCGGAAGGCTGGCGGCGCGTCACCTTCCTGTATACAACGGGTGAATATTTGCTTCGGGCCCGCAAATTAAAAGATCTCGTCGTTCAATCGGACGAACGCCAGTTGCTCTGGCAGGCCCTGCGAGAACGAACCCGACAGGCCGAACAATACGGTTGGAAAGACACGGATTTACCAGAACTGGATCTCGATCCTGGTCTGCTGGCTGCCATCCTGGGCATCAAAGAACTCGAGGCGGACTACCTGCCACAGGGCGCCGATTCGGAAGCCGAACTGGATGCAGGCTAGCTCATCCTGAAAAGAGACCGATCCCATGCCGACCGATCCACGCAATCTATCACCTGAAGAATTCGGAGCTGAAGAACTTGAAACCTCGCCAGGCGAGGCAGGAACACCCGAGCCGGACAGCTCTGGAGATGAACAGCAGGCTGTCTGGACTTTCCGGGGTTACCGCTTGCGGCCCAGCGAGTTCAGCACAGCAATGATCCATTTTTTTCGGGCCGAAGTGACCCGGGCGAACGTCTGGCGACAGCGGCTGGATGCGACCACCAATTGGGCCGTTATAACCACCGGGGCGGTGATTTCCTTTGCCTTTACGGAAAGCCAATCTCCTCACTTTGTGATCGCCCTCAATCTGCTGCTAGTGACTTTTTTCCTCTCGATTGAATCCCGCCGCTACCGGTATTACGAACTTTGGAGTTACCGGGTGCGCCTGATGGAAACAGACTTTTTCGCTCCAATGTTGGTGCCGCCCTTCCACCCTTCGCCCGACTGGGCGGAGGCGCTGGCCGAGAACTTACTGCACCCTCACTATCCGATCTCTTCACTTGAGGCAGTTGGCCGACGGCTGCGGCGCAATTATCTTTGGATCTACGCCACGATCGGCCTGGCCTGGGTCGCCAAGCTCTGGCTGCAGCCCCAGCCAGTCATGACCTGGACGGAATTCGTCAACCGTGCGGCGGTTGGCAGTATCCCCGGTGAGATCATCCTGACGATCATATTGGTTTTTGCCATCCTGGTTATCCTGGTCAGCGTGCTGACCGTTGGTTTGCAGGAAGCCACTGGCGAAATTCTGCCTCGCTACGAAGGTCTGCCCGAACACCTGATGGCCGGTATCCGCGAGGGAATTGCAGAAGGAGGCCAAAAACGGGCCTGGTATCGTCGCAGCCAAAAGCGCCGCCAGCTCCTAACCTTTATCATCACTGATCGGCCTCAGCCGGTCGCGGATCGTATCCTGAAAGATATGAACCGCGGTGCGACTTCTCTGGCCGGTAAGGGAATGTATACCGGTAAAGACCATGCTGTCTTGATGATCGCCCTGACGGTGACTGAGATCCCCACACTTAAAAGCCTGGTCCATACGGTGGACCCCAACGCTTTTGTGATTGTATCGCCGGCTCAGGAAATATTTGGGACCGGTTTTATGCCGCTTCAAACTGCGGAATAAGGTTTATCCAGGTAATTACGCTCACTTAAGCGCGGATTATGGCTTAACCAGGTGGGTGAGCGAACAGCCTCACGAATACTGTTCCAGGGCAAATTCAACTCTAGACGGGTGCACTTAATGTTTGCAGATTTGGTGTTCGATTTGTGCGGCTGAGGCCGCACAAATCGAACACCAAAAATAATTTTCGTTAGCATTTTCGTGCGCCCCTCTGGACAAGTCGGTGCACATCGAGTTTAATTCTGATCGAAAGGGAAATCTATGCGCAAAATCATCCGGTCCGGCACGCTACTTACCGCCAGCGACACCTTCCAGGCGGATATTCTGATTGAAGATGAAAAAATTGTTCAGATCGGCAGCCAATTTGATCCTACCGGCGCCGAGATTATCGACGCCAGTGGAAAACTGGTAATGCCAGGGGGCGTGGACCCTCACACCCACTTTGATCTGCCAATGTTTGGGACAGTCTCCAGCGACGATCATTACACCGGGCATAAGGCGGCTGCTTTTGGCGGTACCACTACGGTGATTGACTTCGTCTCCCTGGATGAACCGACCCTGGAGGCTTCGGTGGACGCCTGGCATACCAAAGCCGATCATAAGGCCTGCATCGATTTCAGTTTTCACATGAATATCACCCGCTTTGACGAGGCCATCGCTGCCGAAATTCCTCGCCTGCCTGAATGGGGTATCACCAGCCTGAAGGTATTCAGCGCCTATAACGGCCGGCTGCGCCTGGAGGATGGCGAGATCTTCCAGGTACTGCGCATTGCCGGTGAGCATGGGCTGCTGACGATGCTGCACGCCGAAAATGGGGATGTCATCGATATCCTGGTTTCAGAAGCGCTGGCAGCGGGTCATACCGATCCGATCTGGCACGCTCGCACCCGTCCCGCCTGGGGAGCCGTTGAGGCCAGCCTGCGGGGCTCTGCTCTGGCTGCCCAGGCCCATGCGCCGTTATACATCGTCCATATGAATGCCGGCGGCGAAGCAGACCAACTGGCCTATGCGCGCCAGCAAGGCCTATCAATTATGGGTGAAACCTGCCCACAATACCTGTTTTTCAGTGAGGAAAACCTGCAACGCGAGGACGGCGCCAAATGGATCTGTTCGCCGCCCATGCGGACTGCCGCGGATAATGAACGCCTGTGGCAGGCGTTAGCCGATGGAACGATCCAAACCATCGGAACGGATCACTGCCCGTTTTTCTATGATGGCACCCGCCCCATCGTTTATGAAGGCGTGGAAATTGCTATCCCAGGAAAAGAACTCGGGAAAGACGATTTCTCCAAGATCCCAAATGGCCTGCCGGCGGTCGGCGATCGCCTGCCAATCCTCTGGACTTATGGGGTAAGAGCCGGTAAGTTGACCGCCAACCAGTTTGTGGCCCTCAACAGCACCAACCCGGCCAAGATTTTCGGACTTTACCCCCAAAAAGGAGCCTTGTTGCCCGGATCAGATGCCGACATCGTCATCTGGGATCCCGATCGGCGCCTGACATACGGCGTGGCGTATGCCCAACATCGCACCGATTACAACCTGTTCGAAGGTTGGGAACTGGTTGGTTTCCCACAAAAAGTGTTTTCGCGCGGCAAGCTGATTGTTGACGAAGGCCAATGGTACGGTCAGGCAGGACAAGGAAGATTTATCGCTTGCAAACCGGGCGCTCAGGTTCTATAACCCTGCTTTCAATCACGCCTTTCGGCGCACCAAAGAATTTGCGTGTTATGGAGACACATCAGCGCCCCCTGCCATTATCCGGCATGGCAATCCTTCTGGTCGCCATGCTGTTTGTGGGTTGCCAGGCCAGTCCTCCGCCCACTGCAACCCGGATTATCGCCACGAGCCCCGCGCCTTCTATGGTCGCCCTGGTGCCTTCGGCGCGATTAAGTCCAACTATTCCGGCTACGGAAGCGCCCAGCCTTCCGTCTGCAACCCCCACCTCGACGCCAACCGTTATCCCAGCCAGTAAAATCGCACTGCCTCACGACCTGCTCTTTCTGTCTGATGGACGACTGATGCGCTGGTCGCATATCCAGGGCACTCTTCAGACAGCAGTGATCGATGTTGCCGGCTATTCAACCAGCCAGGACGGGGCGAAAATTGCCATACTACGCAAGACCGGTATCACAGCCAATGCCATTGAGACCTTCGACCTGACCATCCTGGACACGTCCAGTGGTAATTTTGTGACCCTGTTGAATTCCCTGCCGCGGCTGGCGGATTTTAAAATATCACCGGATGGGCGTTGGATAGCCGTGATGAATGATCTGCAACAGCTTTATATCCTTCCGACCGATGGATCGGACAGCGGCGCGAAAATCGCTGAATGTCGCAGCGGTCCGGAGGGCGACTGCAACGATCTCGCCTGGTCGGTGGATAGCCTGGCAGTCCTGTGGGATGATTCCAGTGGCATCTGGCAGGCTGGGCCGAACGCCCATCTGCCGGTGCTGGTGGCCTCCAACCAGATCAAAATTCTCGATCCTAAAGACCAGATCACTCAAAAACAGGTGCAGTTTCACGGCCTGAGCTGGTCACCGTTTGGCCGCTACGTTTTGACTCGCATCCAACCCCTCGGCTCGAACGTTTCCTGGCAGGCCATCGTAGATACCCGTACAGGACGCATCGCAGAGATCCCAACTTCTTACCAGCTGGATGAACCAAGCGCATCGACGCACTGGCTTACAAACGGAAATCTGCTGGTCATTCATGGCGAATCCGAGCCTGAAACCCAGGGAGTCGCTCTGGAAATCTGGCAAATACTCCCCACACGGGATGACTTAATGAGCCTGGATTTTCGCTGGGATATCGGAGACGGCCAATCGATCGTCTTTAATGGTAACGAGCAAGTCAATAGCTTGCCCATCACGGTCTGTCAGTTAACCGACCGGACTCTTTCCCTGGCCTGGAATACAGCCCGGCTTGATGGTCCAGGCGAATTGTTCACATTTGATATAAAATATGGCATCTTGAATAAAATTGCTGAACTGCCCGCTCATATCGTTAAGACCTTGTGGACGCCGGAGGCCGACGCAGCCCTGGTGCAAAGTTCGGACGGAACTTTGACCTATGTATCGGCTGATGGCAACATCCTGTCTGACCTGACAAACCGCATCGGCCGTCAATCTTGTTGTTTTACCTGGCTGGCGGATGAGCCTGCCTTTCCCTGAGCCCCTTCGTTATGATCGAACTTTTGCCTGTCCTGCCCATCGCCATTCTGCTTGTTTTTTCTCTGGCCCTGCTGGCGATCCGGGTCATCCGGCCTAAATTCAGCTATTTTTGGTTAGTTGCCGCCCTGTGCGTTCTGGTTGCCTGGCCAATCCAATTTATCAGCAGATTGGCGATACCAACAGAAACGAGCCTGCCCGCCTGGCAGCCGCTGACCTATTTCTTCCAATCACCGAAACTCTTATTGGATGAGGTGTCCTGGCCGTTTGCACTGGCGCTGGTCAGCCTGGCGCTGGCAGTCATCTTGACCGATGTCGCTCGAGCTGCAGAAGCTGATTGGTTGGCCTGGGCCAGCAGCCTGTCAATCACCGCCCTGGGTCTGATCGCTGTCCTGGCCGGCAATCCGCTCACGTTGATGCTGGCCTGGTCCGCCCTTGATTTGGCTGAAGTTCTCATTTTGTTAAGCGAGACTCTCAAAGGTGAAACCCGCGAACAAATCTTGATCGCCTATGCCGCCCGCTTGGCAGGTATTTTCTCGTTGCTGATTGCAGCCATATCGGCTCGCGCCAACGGCCAGGGGCTGACTTTCGAGACTATCACGCCGGGTGTCAGTCTGTACCTCCTGATCGCGGCCGGCCTACGGTTAGGCGTTCTACCGCTTCACCTGCCATTTTTAGAAGAACTCCACCTGCGGCGCGGTCTCGGGACGCTCTTAAATCTGGTACCAGCGGCCACCAGCCTGATGCTGCTGACCCGCACGGCCTCCGTCGGTACACCGGAAAACCTGGCACCTTACCTGCTCGTTCTGGCCGGGCTGGCAGCTTTGTATGCTGGCATCTCCTGGCTGTCCGCATCCAACGAACTGGATGGCCGGCCCTTCTGGATTTTAGGTCTGGCCTCCCTGGCACTAGCCTCAGCCGTCCGGGGTGAAATAGCTGCGACCCAGGCCTGGGGTCTGACCACCCTGTTCAGTGGTGGGCTGATCTTCTTGCTATCAGCTCGTCACCGTCTTTTGCACGCCGTCGCCGCCCTGGGACTGCTGGGTTTGCTCGGCCTGCCTTACTTGCCATCCTGGCAGTCGGTGAACCTGTTCCATTCACCATTCCATGCCTTGCTGCTGGTCTTCTGGCTGGCACAGATTATGTTCGCTGCCGGCTACATCCGGTTTCTATCCAAACCGGGCGATCGCCTGGCTGGGGTTGAACGTTGGGTCTGGGTTATTTATCCCTGGGGGCTGGCTTTGCTACCATTGACTCATATCCTGATTACAATCCAAAGTATGCAGCAACCTGGAGGCAAGCCACCAGGGTTGCTGCAATTCTGGCCCAGTCTGGTCAGCATCCTGGCAATCACCGGGGGCGTTTTGCTCTACCGGCGCGGTTTCCGGTTCCCGGCCCGGTTGACTCAGAATTTTCAAAGGACGCTTTCACTTCGCTGGCTCTATCGCATTGCCTGGCAACTTTACCGTTTCGGTGCCCGTTCGGTTGCGTTCATCAATGTGATCCTGGAAGGAGAAGGTGGTCTGCTGTGGACTCTTTTGCTTCTGGTAATCCTCCTATCGGTGCTTGTGCAGCAACAGGCAGGGGGCTGAAAGATGGCAATGGGTGTGCTCCCTTCGCTGGCAATTCTCCTGCTGGTGATCACCACGTTGATCCTGTTGACTTTTCCCGATTGGCGTCTAAGCATCGCCATCCTGGCATTGCAATACGTCGGGGTCTACGTTCTGGTGGCGGTAGCATGGCCGCTGGCCATGTCGGTCACGAAACTGGTCACAGGCTGGATCGCCGGGGCTGTATTGGGGATGTCGATCGGCGGAATACCTGCAGAGGCCGTATCTGTCAGTGCAGACAGTCTGAGCGCGCCGGCTGTTCGCAAACCACTGCCAGTCCGGTTATCGGCCTGGTTGTTCGGTAGAACGCAATCAGGAAGCCGGATTTCCGGTCGCCTGGTCCGTTTGTTTTCAGCGACCATGGTGGGATTAGCTGTATTCTCCGTGGCCCCGACAGCCACTGATTGGATCCCAGGGCTGACGATTGAACAGGCCTGGGGGGGTTTATTGCTAATCGGGATGGGATTGCTGCAATTGGGCTTTGCGCCCAGCGCGCTACAAACGATCCTGGGGTTGCTGACAGCACTGGCCGGGTTCGAGATATTTTATGCAGTCGTCGAAACCTCAACCCTGGTCGCCGGCTTGTTATCCATGACCAACCTGGGGCTGGCGCTGGTAGGCGCTTACCTGTTGGTCGCCCCGCATATGGAAAAAGAAGAATGAGTGCCCCGCTGATCTGGATCTTCTTGCCGGGTCTCGCGGGAGCGACCCTGTTCTTTCTGCGCCGGTGGGAGCGGGTCGTCGTACTGGCTGGCATCGCAACTGCTACGCTCCTGGCAATCATTGCCTGGCAGCTGCCCATCGGTGAAACTATCGAAACCCCTGGGTTGCCGACTTTCACGATTCGCGCTTCCATCACCATCCTTGGGCGGATATTTCAGCTGACCAACGCAGACCAGCCGGTGTTGATCTTGATCTACCTGGGCGCGGCTTTATGGTTCGGCGGGGCAATGATCGCCCACGCCAATCGCATGTTTATTCCAATCGGCCTGGCGATCAGCGGCCTGCTGACTGCCTCCCTGGCTGTTGAGCCATTTCTGTACGCAGCCTTGCTGATTGAACTGGCTGTCCTGGTCAGCGTCCCGCTGCTCTCACCGCCAGGCGGGCAGGTGGGCAGGGGCGTCCTACGTTATTTGACTTTTCAAACCCTGGGGATGCCTTTCATCCTGTTCACCGGTTGGTTGTTCGTAGGAGTGGAGGCTAATCCTGGAGATTCGACCGCCATATTGCGAGCCACGGTACCGCTGTTGTTGGGCTTTGCTTTCTTGATCGGGATCTTCCCCTTCCACACCTGGATCCCAATGATCGCCGAACAAGCTCATCCCTACACGGCCGCTTTTATTTTTTTTGTGCTGCCGGGAGTGGTTTCTATTTTTGGGTTGAGCTTCCTGGTACGCTACCCATGGCTGCGAACCACACCGCTCTTGTACCTGAGCCTGCGGCTGCTTGGCCTGTTGATGGTGTTTACCGGGGGCGTCTGGGCTGCTTTCCAGCGCAATCTGGGGCGAATGCTCGGTTATGCTGTCATGGTGGATATCGGACTTTCTCTGTTGGCCATCAGCCTGGTAGCCGGACAGTTCGAAGTGCCCCTGCCCTTGAGCGCAGAGGATCTCCCCCACACAACCGGATTATTTTTTGCGCTTTTCCCCGCCCGAGCGATTGGCCTGGCAGTCTGGGCCCTGGCGCTCTCAACTATCCGAGAACACGTACCCGATCAAAATTTCCGAACTGTGCACGGATTGGCTCGTAAGCTGCCGATCTCATCGGCCGCCCTCGTCCTGGCACATTTTTCCTATGCTGGGATCCCACTGCTGGCAGGATTTCCAACCCAGTGGGCCATTTGGAACTTGTTGGCTGCCCAATCACTGCCAGCCGCTTTGGTAGGCCTGATAGGCATGATTGGCCTGGCGGGCGGAGCAATCCGCTCCCTGGTTGTATTGAGCACCGGAGTCAGCGAAAATCGCTGGGAACTTGGTGAAAACTGGCGACAAATCTTGTTTCTCACCATCGGGATTATCCTGCTCCTGCTGTTGGGCCTGCTCCCTCAGATCTATTTCCCACTGATCAGTCATATCTCCCCGTTCTGAGCCAGGGTTTCCCCTGGAACCCAAAGCACAGGTAATCGGCGAAAGCCGATCTTCATGACCGTTTTCCGACTATCTATTTACCAGATGCATGGCTGAGATTGAATTTGACGCCAGGAAAGATTAAATTCGGGGATAAAATCCTTGTGACCGAGGATTTTATCCCCTTAGGCGCGAAAGCATTGCAGCCCGGGTTGCATGCTATAATCACCGGAAGTCATTTCGATAGAGTTTTAGAAACAATGAAGGGTTCTTCACCGAAAAGGAGATCAGCCCGTGGAAATTGAACAGATCCAAAAACAAGTTGACTGGTTAGATAGCGAACACCGCAAAGATAAAAAAGTTCTCGACGCGCTGGAAGGTCGTCTGGAAGCATTAGAAGGCAATCTTTCTCCGTTGGTGCACCAAATCAAAGAAGTGGACAGCGAACTCACCCGGGTGACCACCCTGCTCAACCGGTTTGATCAGTTTGATAACGCTTTGCTTCAACAGCGGGTCGAAACCAAGCAATATTTTGACGAACTTGAAAGACAATTTAAAAAGCGCGAAGAGGAAAGCGAAAAAGTCCGCCGGGTGGAAATGCGTTCGCTCGACAGCAGCCTGGCTGAGTTGCGCAAGGAACTCGAACCGATCCCCGAGATCAAACGCAGCTTGAAAGCCCGCGTCGATGAGGACAACCGCCTCTCGAAATTGATCGATGAGGTGCGGGTTAAGATAGAGAGCGTACGGCGCAGCGAAGAAGAATATACCCGCACCTACCGCCTGCTGGATGATAGCCGCCGCCAGGATGCCAAACGGCTGACCGACCTGCAAGGTGAAGTCAGCGCACTGCGCAAACGGGTCGACGAGCAGCGCGGGCAGGTTGAGTTAGCTTCCAACACCCTCAAAAAGATCGAGAATCGCCTGAACGAGCTATCGGTCGTTGAAACAGAACGCCGAGAAGCGCAGGCCAATTTCCTGGAAAACCAGGCTCTGAAAGAAGTAGAGCGCGATCGGGTCTGGAAAGAATGGCAGGCTCGCTTCGAGGTTATCGAAAATCAAACCGCCGACGTAGACACCAATCTGCAGGCTCTGGAGGCCACCCACCGGGATGTCCGGCGTACCCAACAAAATGTGGATGAACTGGCTCAAAAGGCAGACCGGCGGATTAATGAGATCACAGAAATTCAGCGACTGGCGGAAGAGCGTTTCCGGCAAGAATGGGTGACGTTTAAAGCCGATGACCAGAAACGCTGGACGAACTATACCCTCACGCTGGAAGAACAGCGCGGCGAGGCTAATCGCCAGTACGAACGCCTGTCGGAGCGTGTTACCCGCCTGGAAGACAGCCTGCAGGAAATCCAAGATTTACTCCAGCAAGCCAACGAACAATCCGAAAAGCGCTTACAATCGCTCTTAGCGACGGTCCACGAATGGGTTTCCGCCCATGAAAGGACCATTGGACGATCGCGCTGACCGGGTAAACCGGATAGGACGAATGAGCACAGATGCGAGTTATTGGAACCGCCGGGCACGTTGATCACGGTAAGTCCACCCTGGTCGAAGCCATGACAGGCATGCATCCCGATCGCCTGAAAGAAGAACGCGAACGGGAGATGACCATTGATCTTGGCTTTGCCTGGATGACCCTTCCCATGCCCGGCTCGGAAGAGACCGAAGAGGTCGGAATTGTCGATGTGCCCGGCCACCGCGATTTCATCGAGAATATGCTGGCCGGAATTGGTGGAATCGACGCAGTGCTGTTTGTCGTCGCGGCCGACGAGGGTGTTATGCCGCAAACCAGAGAGCATCTGGCGATCCTGGACATTTTGCAAGTCCAGCGCGGCGTGGTCGCCCTGACCAAAATCGATCTGGTCGATGACCCCGACTGGCTGGACCTAATTGAAGAAGATCTGGGCGACATTTTTGCGAACACCGTCCTTAGAGATGCCCCTATCATCCGGGTATCAGCCCGCACCATGCAGGGGATTCCAGAACTGCTGGCTGCCCTGAACACCTGCCTGGCGGACGCGCCTGCGCGCCTGGACACTGGACGGCCGCGCTTGCCGATCGACCGCGTATTCACCATCGCAGGATTTGGGACAGTCGTCACCGGAACGCTGAGCGATGGGCATCTTACCACTGGGGAGGCAGTGGAAATTTTACCGCGTGGCCTGCAGAGTAGAATAAGGGGCCTGCAAACCCACAAGCGCAAAGAAGATATTGCTGTGCCTGGGAGTCGTACCGCCGTCAATATATCCGGCGTCACCCTGGATGAGATCCAGCGTGGCGATGTTTTGGCCCATCCGGGTGATTACCGTCCGACCCGGCGCATGGATGTTAGCTTCCGCCTGTTGCCCGATACCAGCACCTCGATCAAGCATAACACCGAAGTGAAATTATTCCTGGGCGCAGCCGAGCTGGTTGCCCGGCTGAGGCTCTTGGGCAAGGATGAATTGCTGCCCGGCGATACCGGCTGGCTGCAATTAGAGACCACCGAGCCGGTCGTTGCGGTCCGCGGCGATCGTTATATCCTGCGGCGCCCATCGCCTGGTGAAACATTGGGCGGCGGCATGGTGATCGATCCCCATCCCAAGCGGCGCCACAAGCGCTTTTCAGTCGAAGTCATCAAACGGTTGGAGGCCTTGGCCCAGGGAACCCCGGAAGATGTGATCCTGCAAGCTGCGATCGCCCTGGGCGCTGCATCCCAGAAAGATATCATGGCGCGTTCCACCTTACAGCCGGACGCCGCCCTGCAGGCCACTCAAGAATTACTGGCAAACGGCCAGCTCATCGCTCTGGAAGAAAACGGGCAGTTGTTGACCAGCAGGGGATTCTGGGAGCAACTGGCCGATCGAGCCGTCCAGGAAGTCGCTCGCTATCATCAGAAAACGCCTTTGCGACTAGGCATGCCTAAAGAAGAATTAAAAAGCCGGTTAAAGTCTCAACTTAAACCATCCCCCCGCCTGTTTAACGCCATGATGAACCGGCTGATCCAGGCGGGCAGGCTGGCAGAAAATGGCCCACTGGTGCTGGTGCCCGGGCACCAGGTAAGGTTCAACTCGCAGCAGCAGCAGCAGATCGACCGGCTAATGGAACAATTTCGCCGCAACCCTTATACGCCGCCCTCTGTCAAAGAATCCCAGGCTGAGGTAGGTGAGGATGTGTTCACGGCCATGATCGACCTGGATTATCTCGTGGCAGCCTCACCGGATGTGGTCTTTCGCAAGGAAGATTACGAGCGCATGGTTGCCGATATCCGCAAACTGATCAGCCAGCGCGGCACCATCACCGCCGCAGAAGTGCGCGATCATTTCAATACCAGCCGCAAATATGTGCTGGCGCTGCTCGAGCATCTGGATGCGGCTGGCATTACGGTACGGACGGGCGACAGCCGCAAGCTGCGGAAATAAATATTATCAGGCAGCAGGATAGGTTCTTTGGGAATTCCTGAGGTGGTAGCCCTGTAGGATGATACGGTAAATAACCAAAGGTTCTGTCAAAATAAGGCGTCAGCTTGGACAAACGCCCACGCTGATGCCTTATTTTGACACATTCTTCCTTCCAAGCGAGATGCAAATGAATTTCATGAACGAAGGAGAGTCTGTTGGCGAAGTCCGATACACTGTCTCCTTTTTCCCCTAACTCGTGGAAGTGGGGCAATATTTCCTATGCCCAGGTGTCGGAAGGGCGTGGAGAACTTGCAAAAATGAGTTCACCAACAAACTCCGAAGGATTCAGTACCTGATATAATTGCGATGTAGCTTGAATGAGAAGATGCGAGACGAGCTGATCCCAATCCGATAAGTGAGGGGCCCATGGCAAGCGCAAATCGTAGTAAAAACCGGAGCCGGTTAGCAATTGTGATTCTGGCCTTTTTCTCCCTGGGCTGGGTCAGCCTGTTTTTCTGGACTGCCTCTACGGCCGCCTCCCCCAATTTGCAGGGTCCGGGCGATACACCCACGAATACAGCTACCGCCACGCTTACAGAGACGGCGACACTGACCGCCACGCTCACCTCGACCTCGACTGCAACCGGGACAGCCACACCAACCCCCACTGAAACGATCACACCGACGGTCACTTCGACCGCCACCAACACCCCTACCGAAACCAGCACAGCAACTCCGACGATCACAGGCACCCCACCAACCCCTACCAGTACCACCACGCCAACCGTTACCGGCACGCCTCCCACCCTGACCCCGACCGTCACCGGTACGCCGCCGACGCCTACCCTGACCGGGACGATCTACCCCAACGGTAGCATTACCAACGATGTCAGTCCCAATGAGGCCCGCCGCAATCAAAACCTGACCTTCACCGTCAAACTGACCAACAATGGCAGCGCGCCCGCCACCAGCGCCTCAATTGTAAATTCTTTCCCGACCTACCTGGACATCAGGAGCGCCAGTGTATCCCAGGGCAGCCGTACGATCACTTCATCAACACGGACAGTGACAGCCAATTTCGGCACCATCGATCCAGGTGAATCGGCAACCCTGACCGTTGTCACCAGGGTCAACAGTCTGGCAACCACCACAATCAATCTGAGCAATGTAGCCAAGGGATTGTATTCCTATAACGGAATCAATTATTCCAGAAATTCCAATACCGTAACTTTCCGGATCCTTGGATCCTCCAGCCTGCCCGGTACAGGCGGGATGGAAAAGCCATCGGGCTCCAGTAACGCGGACAGCATCACCCGGCTGAAAACCCTGGCGGTAGCCAGCGGGATTGTCTTGGGGCTGTTGGGTTTGGCGGCCATCATCTTTGGGCTATCCACCCGGCAGAAACAGCCGGATTGGGCCAACTGGTACCAGAGAACCGGCCTGATGCTGGTAATTGTAGGGGTCATTTTTGGGCTGGCCTCGCTGGGAATCACACCCCGGCCACAGCCGGCCGTGCCAGTCGCCTTGCAAAACGGCAATCCACCAGCTGCCGGTCCTGGGGAAGAAACCCGCCGGGTGGAGATCATTGATGGAGAGACCTGGATTTTTATCGAGCCAGTTCCTACGGAAGAAATCCTGCCCGACTACCCGGTCCCCACGCCCAGCGCCGTGTCGACTGCAGCGGTGGAGGAACAACCGGATACCAGTGCGATTGAAGAGATCGTCATTCCCGCTCTTAACCTGGATACAGTCGTCAGGTACGTGCCCTACGACGGCTATACCTGGTTGATCGCTGGATTAACCCAGGAGGTGGCCTGGATGGGCAACACATCCTGGCCGGGGCTGGGCGGCAACACCGCCTTAGCCGGGCACGTCACCCTGCGAAATGGCGACGATGGTCCATTCCGCAACCTGGCTGACCTGGCGTCTGGCGATACCATCACCCTGTACACCCAGGAAAACAAATATGTGTACCGGGTTCGTGAGCAGCAGACCGTCAACGACGGTGATTTCTCTATTCTTGATCAATCCCAGGGTTCACAATTGACCCTGATCACCTGCGCAGGCTGGGATCCGGAAAACAAGATCTATATGTCACGCCTGGCGGTATTTTCTGATCTGGTCCAGGTTGAACCGTTTGTAGGGGGGATTACCCGCAGCAATTAACGTAGGGGAAAAATATCGCCTAAACAAACAGGCCTGGTGGCGGGCGATCGCCCGCCACCAGGCCTGTTTTTCGAAATCATTACCACCGGGAAAAATTACAACTGGTTAAACACCCATTCACCACCCAGCATAGTCGCCATCGGACGCATATCTCGAATTTGTTCCGGAGGCGCATCGAAAGGATCCTGATCGAGCACGACCAGGTCGGCAAGATAACCGGGCGCGAGCCTGCCCAACCGGTCTTCTTTACCGGCGGCGAATGCCGCCCCCTGGGTGTAGGCCCTAAAAGCCTCCAGAGCGGTCAGGCGCTGTTCAGGGTACCAATCCTGGCTGGAAGTGCTTTCGCCCGGCAGACGTCTAGTCAAAGCCGCATAAACACCCCAGAATGGGTTGGGGGATTCAACCGGAGCGTCCGAGCCAAAAGCCAGCTGTGCTCCGGCCTCAAGCTGCGTGCGCCAGGCATACGACAATGCAGCCCGCGGACCCCAATAACGATCAGCCATATGTTTATCCGAGGGTGCATGAAGCGGCTGCATGGAAGCGATCACGTTCAATTGAGCCAGCCGGGCCGCGTCATCCGGATGGATGACCTGGACATGCTCGATGCGGTGGCGGAGCGGACGCCGGAGCCCACTGCCAGCCTGCGTCAACTGCCGTTCGTAATCTCGAAGCTGGCTGAAAGCATCCAGCACCTCGTGATTGGCGCGGTCACCAATGGCATGGACGGCCAGGCTGAGGCCGCTCTCAACGGCCAACCGGCCCTGCTCGAAGAGTTCTTCCCGATCCAGAAGTAGCATGCCGCGGTTATCCGGATCACCTTCATACGGCTGCAGCATCGCGGCCGTTTGCGGACCCAAAGCGCCATCCGCAAAACCTTTGATGGAACCGATCGAGAGCAGGTCATCGCCAAACCCGGTTTGCAAACGAAGCGCAGCGGCGTGCGGCAACGCCTCCAGGGGGATGCTTTTCACAACCCGCAACTGTAAATCGCCAGCATGATGCAATTCCTGCAAGGCAGCGAAACATCGTTGTCGGTCGAAATCATGCACGCCCGTTAAACCATAGCCCCACAATACCGGCAAAGCCTCCCGGATCGCCTGGGCGACCTGGCTAACCGATTCAGCCGGAACTGCCGCCGCAATCAGCTCCATGGCGCTTTCGTACACAATCCCGTTAGGGCTACCATCGGGATTCCGACCAATTCGGCCCCCAAATGGGTCGGGTGACTCTGGTCCGATCCGGGCTTGTTGTAGAGCCAGGCTGTTCGCCCAGCCGGCATGCAGGGATTTGGCCGTTAAATACACCGGGTTGGCGGGCGCGATAGCATCCAGATCGGCGGCCGAGCCAAAGCCCTCGGCCCAATTGTTCTGATTCCAACCATGTCCCAAAACCCACTCGCCCGGCCGGACTGACCGAACCCGTTCGGCAACACGATCCAAGCAGGCCTGGCGAGTGTCAGTCTCGCAATCCACCTTGCGCAGGCCAAGAGCGTAGTGTTCTAGATGAATATGGGCGTCTGTCAGGCCGGGAATCACCACTCGCCCGGCCAGATCGATTTTTTCGATCCTATCGTCCAACCAGCGTTCAGGATCATCATCCAGGCCGACTACCTGCCCGTGATCAACCAGTAAGCCGGCCGCATGCGGCCGGCGGGAATCAAACGTATGGATACGAGCGTTATAAAGTATTTTCATACGATCTTCTGCAGGGATTGGGAAGTTTATGGACTGCCCAGGATCTGATCGACCAGGGAATTCAACTCCTCGTCCGAATAAAAATGGATCACCAGGGTACCGCCATTGCGCCGCCGGTTTAAGTTGACGCGGGTACCCAGTGAGGCTCTCAGGCGTTCTTCCAGGGCGCGAACTTCCGGAGGCGGCTCCTGTTTCTCTTTCGGCTGGGGCTTATGGCCGCTCAACTTGCGCACCAGCTCTTCTGCCTGACGGACGCTTAAACTTCGCTCGACAATCGTTTGCAGCGCGGCTAACTGAGCCTGGGTCGAGTTGAGCGCCAGCAGCACCCGGGCGTGCCCTTCGCTGATTTTACCTTCAGCCAGCGCCTGCCGGGCGCTGGCAGGCAGATTTAACAGCCGCAGCGTATTGGTAACGGTCGGCCGTTTTTTCCCAACCCGCACGGCGATCTCTTCATGAGAGAGGTTGAACTCTTCGGCCAGCTGGCGGTAAGCTTCAGCCGCCTCCAAAGGGCCCAAATCCGAACGCTGCAAATTCTCGATCAGGGCCAGCTCCAGACGCTGCTGTTCGCCGACTTCCCGCACGATGACCGGCACCGCCTCGAGACCAGCCTGACGGGCCGCCAGCAAGCGTCGTTCGCCCGCAATTAAGATGTAATCATCCAGCTGGCTCCCCTCCGTCACGATTAACGGTTGCAGAACCCCATGTTGGCGGATCGATTCAGTCAGCTCAGCCAGCGCTTCCGGATCGAACTGGGTGCGAGGCTGGCGTGGGTTGGGTTGAATTCGACCCACCGCGATCTGCTGAATGCCTTGCTGAGGCTCAGGGCGATCGCCTCCGGGTATTAGGGCGTCTAAACCACGTCCAAGACCAGGTCTGCGCGGCATTGGGCTTCCTTTCTACAATTCGGTGATTGGCAGTTGAATCCCATCACCGGCCAAAACTTCGCGAGCCAGCCCGGCGTAGGCTTCCGCTCCGCTCGAACCAGGCGCATAGACCGAGATGGGTTGCCCATAGGAAGGCGCCTCCGCCAGACGGATGCTGCGCGGAATCACCACTTCAAAAACCTGATCCGGGAAAAAGCGCCGCACTTCCGCAACTACATCATTGGAAAGATTGGTGCGGCTATCGTACATGGTCAGTACGACCCCACGCACCCGCAGGTCAGGGAAAACAGCCGTACGGACCCGCTGGAGGGTCTGGCTCAATTGGCTCAAGCCCTCGAGCGCCAGGTACTCGCACTGAACCGGGATAATGACACCGTCATGCGCTGCGACCAGCCCATTCAAGGTTAACAGACCCAACGAAGGCGGACAATCGATCAAAATGTAATCGTAACGATCTGCAACCGGAGCGAGCGCATTTTTCAGGCGGCTTTCACGCGCCAGCTCACTTACCAGTTCGACCTCAGCGCCTGCCAGCGCCGGTGAAGATGGTAGCAGGGAGAGTTTAAGACGCGGATTATGCAATATATGATTCCCGGCGGATGACGAGCCAATCAGCGCCTCGTAGGTCCCGCCGCGCACCGAATGTTTGTCGATCTTGAGACAGGAGGTCGCATTGGCCTGAGGGTCCAGGTCAACCAGAAGCACCCTTTGACCATAATAGGCCAGGTAAGCGCCCAGGTTGATTGCGGTCGTAGTCTTACCGACCCCACCTTTTTGGTTGACAAGTGTGTATATGCGTCCCATAGCTACCTAAAATATTTCTATCATGCTTTCCTGGATTTCCACCTGAGTAGGGATACTGTCGAGACCCACCCGCGTAATCGACAATGCGGAGAGCATCGTGGCGAAGCGAGCCGCTTCCCATGGGTCTCGAGTGGTGTATAAACGCGTGAAAAATGCCGCCGCGAAGATATCTCCGGCGCCGGTGGCATCGACTTCTTCCAATTCGGGCGGGCGAAAGCGGCGCACATCGCCGTTCCAGTATAACCGCGCCCCTTGGTGAGCCTCGGTCACAGCCAGAATCCGGCTGGAAGCCGCCATTTCTTCCACCCGCTCCTCATCGCCGCCAACGTCCTCAATACTGATCACCGCCGCGCCGGCCCTTTCCAACACGAAGGCTGCCTCAGGCCATTCGGTCGGGATTACCTTGCCGGATCTATCCCAGGAGCGCATCCACCCTTGTGGGGTGACGCCGATCAATGCAGATGGGAAGTTTCGGACCAACCCCGGCTCAACCTCTTGAGCGACCGGCCCAAGGTGGACAACCGGAGCGGATCGCCAGGGCTCGGGGACCATGTGATAATCCAGTGTAGGCGCGACATTCAGGATCGTCTGTTCGCGGCCATGAGGAGTATCAACATTCTCGAACTGGGTGCTCTGTTCGGAGGGATAACTGGCGACCTGGATCGCGCCAAGCCTGGTTAGAGGGATTTCATCCCCCCAGGCAGTGACAATGCCGACCTTCAGGCCCAGGGCGTGGGCGGTTAAAGCCGAGTACGCGGCTGTACCCCCAAGGCGGAAGCCGTCCTGGGTTAGATCGCAAGTAAGATGACCGATTACCAGATAATCGATGGGTTGTAAATGAGTCAACTGAAGCATTTACATATTATACCTGAGTTATATTTTATCTCAGAATTGGCTGGGGGATGGTCCTCATCTCATGGTACTGTATCTTTCATTCATGAAATCATGTACATCCCGCTGCTATGGAAGGATATGCAATAGGTGTCAGCGTGGGCGTTGCCCTTGCCAAATGCTATTTCATAAGAAAAGGATACGGTATCCTCTTTAAAATTCCTGGCCAAAATCATTTTGGCATGGTATAATCACTAGCCGCGCCGCTAAGGGCGGCTTTGTATTGTAAACTAAAGCTGTGCGCAGTACCTGACGATCGGGATCGCAGCGAGATTCTGTAAGCAGCAATCATTAAATACTGTAAGGATTGATTAGAGATGAGCGAACTACTGAAAGCCGTAGAGGCACCCGATAATCCAAACATCCCCGAGCTGCGGACTGGCGACATGGTCAATGTTTTTCTGCGGATCAAGGAAGGCGCTAATGAGCGCGTCCAGGAATTCAAAGGCACTGTGATTCGCCTGCGGAATTCCGGCAACAACCGCAATTTCACTGTCCGTCGAATTGCAAGCAATGGTGTTGGGGTTGAACGCACTTTCCTGATCCGCTCCCCACGGATCGAGAAAGTAGTGGTTGAGCGACACTCCAAAGTCCGCCGTGCCCAGCTGTATTTCTTACGAGAACGCCGGGGCAAACGGGCCCGCCTCAAACAGCGTTTTTCCTGATTGGGGCAGACAATCGTATCGATAAGGGCGCAGCTCCGCCAGGTGTTGCGCCCTTTTGTCGTACATCCGAACTGCTTTAGTTATTAAAAGGGTAACTACCTTGGCAATGTCACATTCGAAGAAATCTCCCAAATTTTGATGTGTGTGGCGGGCGGCCGCCGCCACACACACCCATTTCGCCCACACTTTCACGTCGGGCTGATTAGATCCTAAAATAGATATTCGTTACAATCGGAGAGCGATATGAAAGCGCCTTGGATCGGCGTCACACCCAGCCATATCACCAGTAATAGCGGTGTCATCCAAACATCCATCCCGGAGGCTTATTTCCAGGCAATCCTTCGGGCCGGGGGAATCCCGATCCTGATCCCGTTTGAGATGGATCCGGCCCTGCAAGCCGAATTCACCTCCCGGTTGGATGGCGTTATGTTCAGCGGAGGCGGTGATATTCAACCCAGCCTTTACGGCAGCCAGCCGCATCCTTTGGTCAGCAGCGTGGATCCTGTCCGGGACCAACTTGAGATCGAACTGTTCAAACAGACCCTTAACACCGGCAAACCTTTTTTCGGAATTTGCCGCGGATTGCAACTGGTTAATGTAGCCTTGGATGGCAGCCTGTATGAAGACATTCTCGACCAGCGGCCTCACGCCTTGCGCCACCAATATGCACCCGAGTACCCCCGCAATCACCTGGCCCATCGGGTCCGGCTGGAAGCAAACAGCCGGATCGGCGCCCTGATACCCCACCATGAGATCCAGGTAAACAGCCTGCATCATCAAGGGATTGACCGGTTGGCTCCTGACCTGCGAGCCAGCGGTTACGCTCCGGATGGCCTGATCGAGGTGGTCGAACTGCCGGGCTATCCTTTCGGCCTGGCAGTCCAATGGCATCCCGAATGGTTAACCGATAGTCCCGATATGCAGCGACTGTTCAGCGCTTTCATCAGCGCATGCCAGCCCGAATAGCCAAGTTTACTATCTAACGTGAATGCGGGATAACTCAAAACCAACGAAAGAAAGGTTTGTTGTGTTCATTATTTTGGCGCAATGCGCCAAAATAATGAACACAACATCTCCTCTTCGAGTTTAAAGTAGCTTAATCCCGAATTCACGTTATCTAACAAAATCAGAGAAGAGAGTATTGCGTGAACCCAGTCCAGTATCCAGCCGCTCCGATTGGGATATTCGATTCCGGGGTCGGCGGATTATCGGTGCTTAAAGCCGTCCGGGAGGAACTGCCCGAAGAGTCGATCATCTACCTGGCCGACCAGGCGCATGTCCCTTATGGCCCCCGGCCATTGGATGAAGTTCGGCGGTTTGCGCATAAAATGACCGAATATCTGCTAGCTCGCGGGTCCAAGTTAATCGTTGTGGCTTGCAACGCTGCATCAGCAGCCGCCTTGCTGGACCTGCGCAAGAAGTTCCCAACCGTTCCCTTTGTAGGAATGGAGCCGGCGGTAAAACCCGCCGCTGAGACCACCCAAACCGGCAAAGTCGGTGTCCTGGCAACGCCGGCTACTTTCCAGGGGGCCCTGTACGCTTCCGTAATCGAACGTTTCGCTCAAGGGGTCAGAGTTTACCAGGATACCTGCCCAGGATTGGTTGCTCAAATCGAAGCTGGGGAAATTCACACACCTGCCACCCGCCAGATCCTTGAAAAAGCTTTAGTCCCCATGCTGGCAGCCGGGATCGATACGGTTGTTTTGGGATGCACCCATTATCCCTTCGTTATTCCCGTTATCCAGGAGATCGCGGGACCGGGCGTGCGTGTCATTGATCCGGCGCCGGCAGTCGCCCGCCAGGTCAAGCGGGTACTGGCCGCGAACAACCGCCTGGCAGCAGATTGCTCCAAGGCGGTGAGCCAGGATAAAGTGACTTATCTGACCAGCGGCAAACCGCAAGCAATGGAAAGCCTGTTGCCCCTGCTCATTGGCGAACAGGCAAAGGTCGGTGCAGTTGGCTGGCAAGCTGGACGTCTGATCGAGCTTAATCGTCCGTAGGCCCATCCGCCGGGAAAATCTCTAATTCTCCCAAATCATAGTCCCTGTCTGTAAAGTTTTCAAATGACAGATCCCGGAAATCCCAGCCTTTCAAAACCTTGAGACGGGCAAAGATTTCACTATAGCTCTGGGGGACCGCGGCATCCCAATCCAGTCCCAACTGCTGGTTTACCTGGCGCAATCGATCCACGTCCGGCCCTTCTATTTCGACGAAGCAGCCATAGGGCATCTCATCCAGCGTTACAGTGACTTCCCCCAACGTATACATCGCCCGGTACTTCTCGTATGTCATGATAACCTGATAGCCCAGAGCCTCCAAAAAGGAACGGGCGGCATAAAAATCGCTGACCACAAACTCAATCTCTACCCGGTCTCGCACCCCGGATTCAACCACGCTGGGGCCTTTAAAAGTCATGCGAACGGCCGTGTCCTGCCTCAGTCTTAAAACGCTGGCATTCTTGCCCAAACTTGCCTGTTTATCATCGAACCTCAGATTCGACTCAAAAACTCGCGCCTGCACAAGTTGAGCGCCGAGCGCCTTCAATCGTTTTTCAATGGCGGGTAAATTCGAAACCGCATACTTCACTTCGATCTCATGGGGTTCCACACTCATTCAAACTCCCTTTCAGGATGGATCAGAACTGCGCTTCGCGGCCTCCAACCCATCAAAACTCGCGAACATGATCGCTAGCTGACTAGACCACACTGAGCAAAATCTGGCGCTGCTCAACGCTATCACCGGACTTCACCCGCACCCTGGAAACCGTTCCATCCCGGGGGGTCTTCAATTCGTTCTGCATTTTCATTGACTCCAGGATCAAAAGCACGTCTCCATGCTGAACAGCCTGTCCTTCTTTAACCGGCACGCTGACAACCAGGCCGGGCATGGGCGCTCGCAGGTGGAATTCACCCCGCTCCGCCACCCGGCTTCCTCCGGCAGCCTGCAAGCGTTTCTCGCGCTCATCCTCAACCTTTGCAGGGAACAGGCGACCGTGCAGTAAGATCTGCCAGTTCTCTTCAGTGGGATAGACATAAGCCTCGTACGATTTCCCATCAACTAACAGTGAATAAACGGGTTGATCGCTGATCGAGTCGAAATCGACTTCGTAAGTCGTATCATTCACGACAACATGCCGCTCATCAATAATTTCTACCAGGAACTGCTGATCGCCTATCGTCGTTATATATTTCATTGTTCTGCTCTCCCTTTTTGGATCGCCAGGATGACCGGGTAAAGTCTCTGACAGCCTTGTGAGGGGCTAAAAAGAATACTGGAGTCCCACCGGCTTAGCGATGCATCCGCTCCCAGCGGCTGATCCATTTCCAGTTGCTGGTGTCGCGGTCGCCCCGCTGGATGATCTGAGCGGCGCGCCGGGTCTGGCGATGGGCCACCAGGGTCGCCAGGATCGCGGCAATGTCGGCCCGAGGCGTTTTTCCCTCTTCGGCGGCCTCCATCGAAAATCGTTCCTCCACAAAACGGGTGTCGAACTGGCCGCCCATAAAGCGGTGCAAGTCCATCAAATTCTGGTGAAACGGGATGTTGGTGCGGACACCCACGATCTTATATTCTTCCAGTGCCCGCCGCATTCGCAAGATCGCTTCGGCCCGGGTCTCACCCCACACGATCAATTTGGAGATCAAGGCGTCATAATAAGGAGAAACCTCAAAACCCGGGTAAACGCCGGTATCCACCCGGACGCCCGGCCCGGTGGGCAGCAGGCTGTGAGTGATCCGGCCGGTGGATGGCATGAACTGATTATACGGGTCTTCCGCATTCACGCGGCATTCAATCGCCCAGCCGTTAAAGTGCACATTCTCCTGGGTGTAACGAAGCTGGCGACCGCGGGCGATGCGCAACTGCTCTTTGACGATGTCAATACCGGTTACCATCTCGGTCACCGGGTGTTCCACCTGCAAACGGGTGTTCATTTCCAGGAAGTAATAATTCCTATCCTTATCCACCAGGAATTCAATCGTCCCGGCATTGGCATATTCAACGGCCTGGGCTGCCCGGACAGCAACCATGCCCATGCGCTGGCGCAGGTCCTCATCATCTCCAATGAAGGGGGAAGGCGATTCCTCCAGCAGTTTCTGATGGCGGCGCTGGAGCGAGCACTCGCGTTCCCCCAGATGAATGACATTGCCGTGCATATCCGCCAGGATCTGGAGTTCGATATGGCGAGCGCCTTCAACCAACTTTTCGAGATACACATTGCCATCGCCAAATGAGGCTTCCGCCTCCCGGCGAGCAGCGTGTAACAGGGCCGGCATCTCCTCCGGCGCCTGCACCTCGCGCATGCCCTTACCGCCGCCGCCGGCAGTCGCTTTAATCAATAATGGAAAACCGATCTCGCCAGCCATCGCCAGCAACTCATCGTCACGCAGAGAACCCTCCCCCTCGGTCCCGGGGACGACCGGCACCCCCGCCGCTGAAACAGTAGCCCTGGCTACCGCTTTATCACCCATTGCGGCGATCGCAGATGGCTTGGGCCCAACAAAAACCAAGCCTTCATCCTGGCAGGCCTGGGCAAAATCCGCCCGTTCAGCCAGGAACCCATACCCGGGGTGGATCGCCATTGCGCCCGATTCTTTAGCGATCTGGATGATCCTGTCTCCCCTCAGATAAGACTCACGGGAAGGAGCGGGCCCAAGCCGGTAGGCTTCATCGGCGAAACGCACATGCAGGGACTGCCGGTCGGCATCCGAGTACACCGCGACGGTTTGAATTCCAAGTTCGCGGCAGGCTCGAATGATCCGCACGGCAATTTCACCGCGGTTGGCGACCAATACTTTATTGAACATTGTTTATCTCCATTCCATCCCGCCATTACCATCGTTTTTAAGAAAAGCCAATAACCTCTGATTGAAGACCTCGGGGCATTCCTGGGGCAGCATATGACCCACGCCCGGCTCAAGCCACAATTCAGCCTCCGGCAAGGCCGCAGCCAGGTCCCGGGCATGCTGCGGCAGAGCGTGCTCGTCATCCTCACCCTGCACGACCAAAACCGGGCACTTGACCCGAGCCAGTACAGGGCGCATATCCCACTGCAGGCTCGCGGGCCGGTGCCATCCATCGAACCAGCCATAGAGCACCTGATCCACCTTTGTTCCGTGCAACCGGCTCAGGCCGGTCCGGAAACGTTCGTTCTGCTCGAAATCCAGGCGCACCGCTTCAATGCTGGCTCGCATTTTCGGTTCCACGTAAACATGCGCTGCCACAGTCACCAGCCGCTCAACCTGGCCTGGATTTGCGGCCGCATAATACAGTGCGATTGTCCCGCCATCGCTGTGCCCTACCAAATTGACTCGATCATACCCATAGTGCTTTAAAATCAACCCTAAATCGACCAGGTCGTCCTCAAAAGCTGGCATCGAAAAATTCGTGCGGGCTTCCGAACGCCCATAACCCCAACGGTCGTAGGCCAGCACCGTAAATCCGGCTTCTGCCAGGAACATGATCTGCGCCCTCCAGGCCGGAATAGCGCCTAACCCATGATGCAACAGCACCACAATCGGGCCAGCAGAAGTTCCATAACGCTCGGTGTAAAGGTAATGACCGTTTATGTGCAGACGCTCAGATTCCATACTTTCCTAACTAAATCTTACAGCGGGATACAGCCATGTTTCTTGGGCGGATTGGTATCGCGCTTATTGGTCAACATTTCCAGTGCGTTGATCAGGCGTGGGCGGGTTTCCCGCGGCTCAATCACATCATCGATATACCCGCGCGAGGCCGCCACATAGGGATTGGCAAACTTCGCCCGGTATTCGTTCACCAGTTCGGTTTTACGCCCCGCCGGATCATCCGAATTGGCCAGGTCCTTGCGGAAGATGATATTCACCGCGCCGTCCGGTCCCATCACGGCGATTTCAGCCGTCGGCCAGGCGAGATTGACATCCCCGCGAATATGCTTGCTGCTCATCACGTCATAGGCCCCGCCATAGGCCTTACGGGTGACCACCGTCAGCTTCGGTACGGTCGCCTCGCAATAAGCGAACAAGAGTTTAGCGCCCGAGCGGATGATACCGCCATGCTCCTGACCGGTTCCAGGCAGGAAGCCGGGCACATCCACAAAGGTAATCATGGGAATGTTAAAAGCATCGCAAAAGCGGACAAAGCGGGCGGCTTTTTCGGAGGCTTCGATATCCAACACCCCAGCCTGAACGGCCGGCTGGTTGGCAATCACCCCAATCGTATGCCCGCCCAGGCGTGAAAATCCCACCACGATATTCTGAGCGTAGTGTTCGTGAATCTCGAAAAACTGGCCATCATCCATGATCATGTGGATGGCGTCTTTCATATCGTAGGGCTTGCTCGGATCGTCCGGGATCAGGCTGTCCAGGGCGACATCCATGCGCAAAGGGTCATCACCATTGGGCATAAATGGCGGGTCTTCCAGGTTGTTTTGGGGGAAATATGACAGCAATTTGCGGATCAGATAGAGCGTATCCGCTTCGGTATCCACGGCAACATGGCAGACCCCCGAAACTTCTGAATGGACGTCCGCTCCGCCCAGGTCTTCGAAGGACACTTCTTCGTGGGTGACGGTTTTAACCACATCGGGTCCGGTCACAAACATATAGGATGAATTGCGAACCATGAAGATAAAATCTGTCAGGGCAGGAGAGTAAACCGCTCCCCCGGCGCAAGGGCCCATAATAGCGCTGATCTGAGGGATCACACCAGAGGCCAGCGTATTGCGCAAGAAAATATCCGCGTAGCCCCCCAGGGACACAACCCCCTCCTGGATACGAGCGCCGCCCGAATCGTTCAGGCCGATCACCGGGGCGCCATTTTTGATCGCCATATCCATGATTTTGCAAATCTTCTCAGCGTGCGCTTCACCCAGGCTTCCACCAAACACCGTAAAATCCTGCGAGTACACGTACACCAGGCGGCCATCGATCGTTCCCCAACCGGTCACCACGCTGTCTCCCATGTATTTTTGCTGGTCCAGGCCAAAATCCTGGGTGCGGTGCATGACGAAGGCGTCAATTTCACGAAACGATCCTTTATCTACCAATAAGTCAATCCGCTCTCGAGCAGTCAGGCGGCCGCGCTTGTGTTGGGCTTCAATCCGTTCCGGACCTCCACCCAGCCGGCCCTGAGCTTTTAATTCACGTAAATTCTGAATTTTGGGATCTATGCTCATGCGTCACTCCAATATAAGTTTGGGCGCTGTCATTCGCCTTCTTTAGGAAACCTCTTCCAGAGGCCTCGCGGCAAGCTTGCGGAAGAACATGGTAGCCTTGCGCCTTGAGAGAATCCAATAAATTAGCGCCATTCCGATCAATGAAAACCCAACCGTAAAAGGCAAGTTGGCTTCCCGGCCGGAATGGTTGGTTAATAGCAGTCGATCCAACCAATAATAAATCAGGTATGCAACTGCTGCAATCCGCGCAAAACCGGGAGCCCAGGACAGGCCATACCAGATACCCCAGAACAAAGGCAGGCCAAAACCGGCCCAAATCAGCCCGGTCAGGATCAAATAGAGCGCTGAAAAAGGCAGAATCTCCTGCAGAAACGGCCAGAACCGGATGGCCGACAGCAGGCGGGTGAGATTCAGTACCGCAATGGTTAACACCCCAATCGCCAGCAGCGTTACGCTAAGCGGTCGTTTCGGATTTCGAGTCTGTGTCTCATTCATTTTTTCAGGAACACTCAGTAGTCAGACAAGGTGTTTTCGAGGGATGTTTTCGGGCGTTCGTTCCCAAAGAGCCTCATCAATTCCAGGTTGGTAAACCATTCAGGGTATCTCGAGGGTAACCTTGCCAAGCTGCTTGCCGCCAGCCAGGTACTCTTGTGCAGAGCGGGCTTGCGCGAGGGGGAATGTGCGATCCAGAGCAACCTGCAGTTTACCCTGAAACACCAGATCCATCACCTGCTTGAAATCGGTATGGGTCCCCATGGTAGAACCGATCAAAGCCAGATGCCTGGCAAAAATATAACGATTATCGATTTCGATTTTCGGGCCAGCCGTATTGCCAACGGTCAAGATCCGGCCCCCTTTTCTGGCGGCCCGGAAACTCTGCGGGAAGGTCGAACCGACGTTATCCACAACAACATCGACGCCACGTTTGTCGGTCAAGTGGTATACCTGTTTCGACCAGGTCTCATCCTGGGAACGATCGATCAGGTAGTCCGCGCCCAGGGATTGGGCCAGCGCCAGTTTTTCGGCATTGGACCCAACCACATAAACGATCGCGCCGGCATACTTGGCAATCTGGATGCTGGCAGTATTCACACCTCCGGAAGCGCCTACGACCAGCACGAGCTCTCCGGGGCGCAGGCCGCCGCGTTGGATGAGTGAATGCCAGGCGGTGACGTAAACCAACGCTGCAGCGGCAGCCGTTTGGGCCGGAAAATTGTCCGGCAACGGGTACACGTTGCCAGCCGGCACAGCCACGTATTCAGCGTAAGTGCCGCGCCTGGTTTCGCCTAACAATCCCCACTGCTCGCAGCGGTTATCGAATCCGGCTAAACAGGCTGCACAATGGCCACAACTCAAGTTGGGATTGATGACAATCCGTTCCCCAACCTGCCACCCCCGGACACCTGCTCCCAGGCCAGCGATCACGCCGGCGCCGTCAGCGCCGGGAATATGAGGGTATTCCAGGCGGATGCCAGGCCAACCTTGCCGCACGAACAAATCAAGACGATTTAATGCAGCAGCGTGCAATCGCACCAGGACTTCTCCCGGCCCTGGTTCAGGAGTCGGAATTTCAGCATATTGCAAAACTTCCGATCCCCCGTGCTCTCGTAAGATTACAGCCTTCATTTTACCCCGCTTTCCGGTTAACCCAAGGTGTCTATTGGCATTTTCTGAGGTGGCCCCCAAAATCTGGAACTTGCCCACAGCGTTTGCCAATGACCTCAAAGTTGGGCTCCTTGGTAAATCCCAGGGCTCTCGAACAAAGATTTCCAGAAACCCTTATTGTTGTTTTGGCAAAACTGCTCCGCTTATGCCTGGAATGTATGGCGAAAAAATATGACTCATCCCGAATTTAATGTTCGGCCTGAATCGGCATCATAAGGCCCACCCCCAGCCCTTCCCTGGCGCCTTCGGCGCCGGAAGGAGAGAAGCAGGTCAAAAGCTAGCCTGAGTAGAAATGTTTTGGCCATAAAGTAATTTGGCCTGCATATCCCATGGCAGATTAACGCAGTCTGAGCTCCCAGATGTGCACATGGGCAGGCTCGTTTTGATGGATATCTTTCACCTCCAGGTGCAAAATCCTGGTTTCCACTGCACGGTCAAAATCCCAGGAAACTTCAGGATGCTCAACCGAACCTTTAAATCTAACCACCTGGCGGTCCGGTTCCACTCCCGGGTCGGTATATCGCAATGCGGTGATTTCAACCTCGCTGCTGCCGATGATAACCGAAAGTCCGCTGATCCGGCGCGCCTCGGGAAAAGTCAATTCCAACACATAGGGGTTGGCTTCCAGAGTTCGGGTCACGCTGTTCTCATTTTGGTCGAAAAGGCCGTCGACAGCGCCCATATCAAGCCGCGAGTAGCGGATGTGTACAGTCTGGCCGTCCAGGATGAGGTCGTCTTCCTGCAACTGATGGCGCTGCACGCGCTCAGCCGCCAGAATCCGGTCGATTTCAGGCGCATAATCCAGTTTCAAAAAATAAAATCCGGGTTCGCCATTCGGGTAAAGCAGTGTCTGGATTACCTGAACATCGCTGAATTTATTACTCTCAACCGTCAGGCGATATTCATCTGGGGGCAGCACAAACAAAGTCCCAGGGTCCAGCGCCTTGTGTTGGTCCATGTATCCGGTGATGCTGCCCAGCTCAACCGGGAGCGATTCGGGCAGCATAAACCTCGCCAGCAGATCTGTGCCGTTCGCCCAGGTCGGGGAAATAACCGCCCGAGAACCGGGATGGTCTTGCAGATATTGCTGGACGGCCGGAAAGACCTGGCTGACGCCGTACTGCAGGCCGCTCATACCGTAATCGTTATACCAGGTTGGGCCATTCACCAGAGCGTCCCGCAGCATCCACAAATTCGCGCCCACCAATACAATCAAGACTAACCCGGCCAGAACCCGGTCCGGGGCCGCACGGCGAGCGCCCCATCTGATCAGCCAATCCAGACCGATTGAGGCAAACAGGACCGCCGGGACGACCATCGCCAGCAGGCGGGTGATGCCAACCTGCACCAATGCCGCGCTGAAGGGGATGGCCAGCAGCGCTATCCAGATGGTCCGAAATGCGGCTGCCCGGGCATCTTCCGCCTCACTCTGCCTGCGCCGGTAAAAACTCCTCAACGAAAGCCCAAAGCCAATTCCGATCATTGGCAGGTATGGCCACGGCAAGTAAGCGTAGCCTTTCATTTCATGGCGGATCAGGCTGGCGGTCTGCGGCCTGAACCAGTAAGCGGGGGACAGGCCATGCAGATATTCATTTAAAAAAGTCAGCAATTTTTCCGAAAATGGCACCGGGCGAACCCAAACAGAGCCCAGAGCGGCCAGGGTACCCAGATTCGCCTGGCTGCGCGTCAGGATGAAGCGCAGATACGGTACGGCCAGCAAGCCGGCCAGGAGCAGCCCGCGCCCGAACACGTCCCGGTTGCGCCAATGGTAGCGCCCGTCCGCCAGCAGCAGGCCAGCCGCACACACAGCCATAATTACCTGGAAGGGGCTGTAGGTGTAAAAGGCCAGCGCGCCAGCCACCAGGGCCAGATACAGAAAGGTGAGCCGACCGCTGCGATACGCCAGGTAAAAGTAGATGAATACAGTAAAAAAGGCGACGGCTTCAGCGGTCTCGAAGGCGGTCCTTGAGTGCAGGAACCAGGCCGGCGCCAGCGAAAACAATAGAACGCCAGCCCACCAGATAACGTAAGCGGAAGTGATTACGCAGGATCAATCCGAATGCCACGACCCCCAGCAATGTGATGAAAACCGAGGCACCACGCGTGACAGCGATCGATTTACCAAACAAGATATAAGGCAGGACCTGAACATAAACGCTGACTCCCAGCCGATAGTAGCCCCCATTCTCAAAGTAAGTGGGCAGAAAATCTCCGGCGTAATTTTTGAAGTGATCGCGGACCAGGTCACCGGCCAGGACTGTCTGAGCAGCTTCATCGGTGAAGAAATAGATCGGGAAATGGGTCAGCCCCACCAGGCGGGTGACCAGATAAATGCCCAGGACAGCCGTCCACAGGATCGCTTCGGTTGAGATTGTCCGGGCAAAGGCTTTCAGTAAATCGCGGCTGGCATTTATCCAGCGCCGGGCGGCTGTGCCCAGGTCATACACTCCGGCTGTATCCGTGCTCGCGGCTCGGGTCTCATTGAGCTTTGGTTCGCTCAAACGGTCCGGGGCCCACCAGTCTGAAGCCCTTTGTAAGGCCAGACCGAGTGATCGGCGCCGCTTGCCAAAACCGGCCGCAGTCTGGCGCGCCTTGTGGCGCAAGTTTTCCCGGCTCAGGTTAAGATCACTGAAATAAAGAAATAACGTCAGCCCGACAGCAAACAAACTGATGAGCAAGCCCACGAAGAAAGCTGAAGGACGAAAACTAAACGTATAGGTATGCTCGCCAGCGCGCATGTCGACTGCCAGATAACCGCCAATGTTATACAGATCAACATGCTGACCATCGACCATCGCGGTCCAGCCCGGATAATGGGTCACCAAAACGACCAGCAGCTCGCTGGCGTCTCCATCTGTGGTTACTTGCATCCGGTTTGGGCTGGAAAATTCAAACGAGAGCGGTGTGACTTCTGCGGCAGTCAATGAACCCTGGCTGGCATCCAGGCTCAGCCGTGATTTCGACACTTGAAAGGCCATGGGCAGGCTGTCCGCGTTCTGGTAGATCGCAGTCTCTGACAGTTGATAAACCAGCTGTATTTCCGCCCCACCCGGAGCCGGGTCACTGGCGGACTGAATGATATATTTGGGCGAGGCATTAACCGGTCGGCGGTTGATCTGTTGGTTGGTGCTGCGGATATCTGCGAAATGATACCAGGCATCGAAAAAGCGCAAGTTGGCGGCGATCGCCGCCTCCGCCCAGCTGTTGGTAGGGATGTGCTCGATGTAATACACCGACGTGTCATTCTGTCGCAACCAGTTCATGGCATCGTAAGCAGGTTGGTGGATATCGACCGAGCGGACAATTGGGGCATTGGTCTGGAACAAATCGACCAGGCTGACCACCATAAAAACGATCACGAAGGTTGATCCCAACAGACCAGCTCGGGCGAACAAACCAGGCTGACTGGCTTTTCCGGTCAGCGCCGGCCCGACAGCCAGGCGCCAAAAAGCATCCAACCCCATGCCGGCCAGCAGAATGAGGGCGAAGCTGCCGAATACCAGGATGCGCAGCAGGTGCCGGAACTGGCGCAAAACCGGCATTCCCAGAACGGCCTCTCGCCATGGCATCCAGTCCAGGGTTACCCAGGCCAGGACCAGTAAAATAATCATCAGAAAAAAAACAATCGGTCTATGATTACCGCGCCGCCAGGCCAGCGGCAGGAACGCCAGAGCCAGAAAAGGCGCCAGGCCGATATAAGCGTAAAACTCTTCCCGGGCGGGCAGCTGGCTGTAAGCATCCGGGCGGTTTGGGTCTTTCGAGGTGTAATCCAGGAAAACTTGCGCCAGGTTATGCGACCCGGCCACACTCATATCTTTGCGAATCCTGGGCCAGAACTGAACCTCCGGCAAAAGCTGAATAGCGACCAGCCCTAAAACCAGAACCGTCATGGCAACAAAACCAGCCAGCAGCTTTCCATCGATCCGAACCCATGGCCGGTGAGCGTATAATCGCGGCAGCATCACCAGGGCGAAGATCAGCCCTACCAGCAGTATGTAGAATCCATAATAGGCATTTCCGGAGAAAAACAGCCACCCCACTGCAAAGACCGACAGGGCAATATACCGGCGGCGGCGGGTGTGCGTGAAGAGGAACAGACCGGTTACAACCCAGGGAATCCAGGCGAAACCCAGCACAAACAGATATTGGCCTTGAAAGAAATGAGCCAGCGGCTGGCCGGCAAAAGCGTACATCAGCGCCACCCAGACCCGCGCCGGGGCTTTCAAACCCAACGTTTTGGCCAGCTGCCGCATTCCCAAAGCAGCAATCAGGAAGCTTATATATACTGCCAGCTTGAACCCATTCCGCACCCCGAACAACAACACCGGCAGAGTTACGACCGGGTTGTAAACGTGTAACATCGGATCGGCAATGAAGGGGATGCCGGTGCGGATATAGGGATTCCAAAGGGGGAACTGGCCGTAATGCTGCAGGCTGTTGACCAGGGTCCAATCAAGCGTCTGGAATACTTCCGCTTCATTACCGGGCAGGCGGGTTGAGGCGGAAAAATCCAAAAAACCTGCACAAAACCAGGTAACGGCCAGGAGCAGGATCCCCAGCTCCAGGCCTTTGAGCCAGGAACCAGCCGCCTCGTCCTCGAGTATGTCAGCCGGAAGAGCCTCCATCAAGTCATCCGCCTGCATTCGCAGCTGGCGCGACCGGCCAAGTGTAAGAACGGGTCTCAGCCGCATCCCCGACCTGGTTTTCAACCACTTCCAGGCTGCCCTCAAACGCGAGAGATACAACCGGATGGCCTGCCGGAAATTTGCTTCGACTTTTTGAAGCCGTCCGGTCCGCCGCATCCAGTCGATCAACGCAGCATCAAGCAGCACCGCCAGGAGAATGACGATGACGACGAAGCTCGTCTCGAGCGTCATACAATTAGCGCAGTCCTAATTCCAGTCGAGAGATGACCAGGCGTTGGATCTCGCTGGTGCCCTCATAGATTTCGGTTATTTTGGCATCACGGAAGTAGCGCTCAATCGGGAGTTCCTTGCTATAGCCCATCCCGGCATAAATCTGGACGGCGGCGTGGGTCACGAACATGGCAGTTTCAGAAGCGAACAGTTTAGCCATCGAGGCTTCCAGGCTGAACCTGTCCCCGCTTTTCTTTGACTGCTCCTTAGCCTGGGCAGCGTTATAAGTCAACAGCCGGGCCGCTTCAATCCTGGTTTTCATGTCGGCCAGTTTGAACGAAATCCCCTGGAACTCGCCAATCTTCTGGCCAAACGCCTCCCGCTCACGGGCATATGCCAGGCTGGCTTCATAGGCAGCCTCGGCAATCCCGAGCGCCTGAGCGGCAATTCCAATCCGGCCTGCATCCAGGACCGTCATGGCGATTTTGAAACCCTCGCCTTCCGCCCCAAGACGGTTTTCGGCCGGAACCTTGAAATCCTCAAACAAGATCTCGCTGGTCGCCGAAGCCCGGATCCCGAGTTTGGGTTCCTTCTTGCCGACCTGGAAACCCGGCTGGTCGGTATCAACAATAAAAGCGCTGATGCCGCGGTGTCCTTTCTCCGGATCCGTCATCATGAATACCACGATCGTATCTGCGACCGGCCCGCTGGTAACCCAGGATTTACGTCCGTTCAGGATGTAAACCTCCCCTTCGCGTCGCGCCCGGCTGCGCATCGTCCCGGCATCCGAGCCGGACATTGGCTCGGTCAATGAGTATGCACCGATCTTCTCTCCGGACGCTACCGCCGCCAGATATTTCTGTTTTTGGGCCTGGCTGCCAAACCTCAACAGGCCGTAGCAATACAGGGAATTATTGACAGACATGATGGTCCCGTGGGAAGCATCCGCTTTGCAAATTTCTTCCAAAGCCAGAACATAGCTTAAAGTATCCATCCCGGCCCCGCCGTACTCCTCCGGGACTTCGATCCCCATGAACCCCATTTCACCCATCTTTTTGATCGTCTCAATCGGGAATTCCCCACTTTCATCGAACTCGGCTGCCACCGGGAGGATCTCTTTTTGGGCGAAATCCCTGGCTGCCTGGCGGATCATTTCATGCTCACTGGTTAGTGCAATCAGACCTTTCTCACTCATTCTGTCCTCCTCGTGTCTTTCTTTGACCTGTTTGCTTCGATATTGGTTTGGTTCATTAGGAATTCCTGTGATGCTGCCCCAAATCTGGGGCAATCACAGAATTTCCGAAAGACCCATTGGTTATATCTTTTGGGCTGGCTTTGAGATACTGCCAGCCCGATCAATTCAAAGGCATAAAATAAAGTGCGCCTGGATCAGCACGCAGAAGCGTTGGTCCAGACACACCATCAATTAGCTGAACAGCAATACTTGATTCTGGTTTCATGGTTGGATTGATGCGTATCCCCTGGCCGGATCGGGAGGTAGCAATTTCAAAAAATAGGGAACTGCAAAAAGCGAAGCAATCGGCGGTTTCATCGCAGTAACCGGATTATAGGGTCTCCAGGCAACTCTGTTGGAGAGCCCCAGCTCAGGAATTCCCAATGAACCTGATTATAGCATGCCTGGATTTGAGTGTTAGAATACAGGAGCGCGGAGCGCTTGTGCTTCGGTTAAAGCCTGATCTGCAAATTGTGGCGAAATGGGTGTGCGTGGAGGCGTACGCCTCCACGCACACCCATTTCGCCTATCTCTCACACCTGAATAAATTTATTATCGAAGGATTGTCCTGATGAGCGACGAAATTACACCCGAAATTTTCAATCACATGGTCGAATTAGCGGCGCTGGAATTGAACCAGGAAGAAAGCGAATACTTACGGCGGCAATTGAACAATCAATTGAAGGCGATCCACGAACTGGAAGCCATTCCGCTTTCCGCCGATATCAAACCGACATCCCATGGGGTTCCTTATACAGATCAGATCACCCCACCGATCCGAACGGATGAATGGCAGCCTTACCCGCATCCAGAGGAGATCCTGGCCCAGGCTCCGGAAAGTCAGGACGGCTACATCGTCGTCCCGGAAATTCCCCACATCGACCTGGAATAATCATTTTGCCGGATCGAATGTTTAGCAAAGACAAATCTCAAAACCACCTGGACGGAAAGCCATATGACCCAATTAACTGACCTGCCTGCAGCCACTCTGGCCGATTTGATCAGGCGTCGCGAAGCTTCGGCCGTTGAAGTTCTGGAAGCCACTTTGGACCGGATTCGGAAAGTGGACGGCCAACCCGGCTCGCTGGAACCGGATGAACAAGCTTTGGCCGAGACAGATAAAGTGCACGCCTTCATCACCCTGACAGCTGAACGCGCCCGCCAACAGGCTGAGGCCATCGATCACCGCCTGGCTCAAGGGGAAGATCCCGGGCCTATGGCCGGGGTGCCCTTCAGCGTCAAGGATATCTTTTGCGTGCAAGGCACTCCCTCAACCGCGGCCTCGCGCATGCTGGCCAATTTCACGGCTCCTTACACAGCCACACCGGTAGCCCGCATGGAGGCCGCCGGAGCGGTCATGCTGGGCAAAGTCAATCTGGATGAATACACCTATGGCTCGTCCAACAAATCTTCGGCATTTCAACCCAGCCCGCGCAATCCCTGGGATACCAATCGAGTTCCGGGAGGATCATCCGGAGGCAGCGCAGCGGCCGTAGCTGCCGGTGAAGGGCCGCTTTCCTTGGGGACCGATACCGCCGGTTCTATCCGCCAGCCGGCTGCATTCTGCGGCGTGGTCGGCGTCAAACCAACCTACGGGCGGGTGTCCCGTTATGGACTGATCGCTTTTGGCTCTTCCCTGGATTGCCCGGGCCCGCTGGCCCGCAATGTGACCGATGCAGCCATGATGTTGAATGTGATCGCCGGCCCCGACCGGCACGATTCGACCGCCGCGACCGCCCCTGTGGCTGATTATCAAAAGAATATCGAAGCCAGCATTCACGGCAAGCGAATCGGGCTCTCGCCCGACTATTTCCAGATCACGTTCCCGGATCCCGAAACCGGAGAGCTGCGGCGAGAACCCATCAGCCCGGAGATCGAAGACGCGGTGCTGAAGGCCGCCGGTCGCCTGGCCGAGATGGGCGCCGATATCGTCGAAGACGTCCCCATGCCCCATACCCCCTACGGGGTACCGGTCTATTTTGTGATCTCCCGGGTCGAGGCGGCCTCCAACCTGCACCGTTACGACGGGGTTAAGTATGGTTTCCGCACCCCGGAGAAAGTGGATGAACTGGCGGAGCTGTACCGCAAGACCCGCGCCCAGGGATTTGGTCTGCAGCCGAAATTGCGCATCCTGATGGGAATGTATGTCAGCGCGGCCCAATACAGCGAGCAGTACTACAATCGCGCCCTGCGCGTTCGTACTTTGATCCGCAGGGATTTTAACGAGGCATTCGATCCTCAGGGCAAGTATCGCCTGGACGCACTGCTGACGCCGACCACCCCTACCACAGCCTTCGCCCTTGGCGACGTTTATGGAGATTCGGTCTTGATGCAGTATTCCGATCAGCTGGCAGTTCCGGCCAATCACGCCGGTGTGCCGGCGATTTCCCTGCCCGGCGGCATCAACTCGGCCGGGCTGCCGGTTGGCATTCAACTGCTGGGACCGGATTTCTCCGAAGCCAGCCTGCTCCAGATTGGCCGGGCGTTTGAAATAGCCACCCAGGATGACGCCTGGCGCAGCCTCAAGCCGGCTATTTCCAGCAGGGGAGGCTACCGATGAAAATCCTGATCGCAGCGGATATGGAAGGCATCTCCGGGGTGGTGAACTGGGACCAGGTCACGCCCGGGCACAGGGAGTACGAACGCTTCCGGCGGTTGATGACCCAAGACGTCAATGCCGCCGTCAACGGGGCGCTCTCGGCTGGAGCCAGTGAGGTGCTGGTGACTGACGGGCATTCCTCCGGATATAACCTTCTGATCGAAGAGCTTGACCCACGAGCTCGTCTGAATGCCGGCAATCAGTCTCCTTACGGCATGGTCCAGGGCGTCCAGGATGGGGTTGATGGGGTCTTTTTCGTCGGTTATCATGCCTGCGCCGGCTCAGGCCATGCCATTTTGGATCACACCTGGTCAAGCAGCACCATCGCCAACGTCTGGTTGAATGAGCGTTTGGTAGGGGAAACCGGGTTAAATGCCGCGGTTGCCGGGCACTTTGATGCTCCGGTCTTGATGATCTCTGGCGACCAGACCGTGTGCGGCGAAGCCAAAGACCTGCTTGGGCCTTTGGAATTTGCGGTCGTTAAACAGGCGACCACCCGCATGTCGGCCGAATGCCTGCCCCCGGCCCAGGCGCACGAAAAAATCTGCGAAGCCGCAGCCAGGGCCGTTCAGCGCTTTTTAAGTGGGGAAAAACCGGCTGTGTACCGGGTCGATACGCCGGTCAGGGTGCATGTGGAGTTCTATACCCCTGAAATGGCCGATCGCGCCGAGCGGATGCCGGCTACCCGCCGGGTGGCGACCAAGGAGATCGAAATTCAGGCTGCGGATATGCCGGCAGCCTACCAGGCGTTCCGCTCAGCTGCCAGCCTGGCCCGCGGCTAAAGGCGGGAATTTCGGTATTCCCTGTGGTGAGAAGTTGGCAGAGGTCACATTGAAAGAAGGGCTAACCTTAATCGCGACATTGTCAAGATGGAAACCTGGAGTTGAATGGCTGCTAGGTCATCGCTTCGCAGCCGTCGGGCCACTACCATTAAGAAACGTTCAATTCTTTAACATCACCGGTGGCCATGAAAATGATCCGTTCGGCGATGTTAGTGACCCGATCTGCGATCCGCTCAAGGTTGTGAGCGGTCCAGCTCAGGTAGGTAGCCCGGGTGATCAGCTCGGGCTTTTTCGCCATAATCTCAATCAGGCGGTCGAAAACAGCTTTATACAACAGATCCATATCGGCATCCTGCGAAGCGATCCGATGAGCCCAATCGGCGTCACGCTGGACGTAAGCCTGCAGACAGTCAGCCAACATCTGGCGGCTCAATTCCGCCATCTTGGGGATCTTTTTAATGGTTTTCAACAAGGGCTCTTCATGCATCAGGATGACGGTCTTGGCGATCCCGGCGGCATGATCGCCCATCCGCTCCAATTCAACCGCAATGTGGATCGCCGCGATCACAGCCCGCAGATCGGAAGCCGCGGGCTGCTGGGTGGCGATCAAGGCCAGGCAGGCTTCTTCAATCTTGTAACGCAGTTCGTTGACGCGTTCATCCTGGTCAATGATCTGTTGGGCTTTCTCCTGATCCGCATGTTTAAGCGCAATCATCGACTGTTCAATCGCCCAATCCAGCGAGCGGCCCATCTCCAGCAGCGTATCCTGAATAACACCAAATTCCCGGTCAAATGTTGAACGTAAATGCACCGACATGCTCCAAACTCCTATCCCATCCGGCCCGTAATGTAATCTTCTGAAAGCTGTTTTTGGGGCCGCGTAAACATCTGGTCCGTAGATGAAAATTCGATCAACTCACCCAACCAGAACAGCCCGGTGAAATCCGAAACACGGGCAGCCTGCTGCATATTATGGGTAACAATCACAATCGTATAGCGTTCCTTTAGTTCACCAATCAGCTCTTCTAACCGCAGGGTCGCAATCGGATCCAGAGCCGAGGCAGGCTCATCCATGAGAATGACCTCGGCCTCAACCGCCAGGACGCGCGCCAGGCACAGCCGCTGCTGTTGTCCCAGAGACAGCCCCAGGGCATCTTCTTTCAACAGGTCCTTGACTTCTTCCCACAAGCCGGCCTGCTCCAGGCTGTGAACGACCAGTTCGTCCAGCTCGGTCGAGGATTCGGTCAGCCCCAGAACACGCGGGCCAAAAGCTACATTATCGTACACGCTTTGTGGAAATGGGTTGGGTTTTTGAAAAACCATGCCTACCCGCCGGCGCAGTTCCGGCAAATCGGTGTCCGGAGTATAGATATTCTGGCCATTCAGCAGGACTTCGCCCTCAACTACGGTTCCCGGAATCGTATCGTTCATCCGGTTCAGGCAGCGCAAAAAGGTTGATTTTCCACAGCCGGAGGGGCCAATCAAAGCGGTCACCCGCTGTGGAAGGATATCCATATTAATCATCGTCAAGGCGCGCGCAGCCCCATAATAAAAATTGAGATTCCGGATCTGGAATACAGGTTCGGGCTGCAATTGCGGTTCACTCATGGAACAGATTTTACCCGATATCTGCTCAATTGATCCGCTGGGTCTTTGGGAAATTCCGTGGGAGGTTCCCAGATTTGGGGGTGTGCCACCACAGATATACCGAAAGACCCGATCCACTTAATCTCCACCCACTCACCTTGTCCACCCGTGGTTTTACAGCTATAATCACGCCGATGAAAGCTACCCTCTCTGTTGTTCTCTTTACGATGCTGGCATTTTGGATGGGCGGATGTGCTCCGCAAAATGCTGCTCCGGTGAACGGCACCTCCCAGGTAGAAACTGCTTACATTGAAAATAAAGGCTCCGATACCATCGTCAACCTGGCCCTGGCCTGGGCCGAGCGTTACCAGGCTCTCCATCCGGAAATTCGCCTGTCGGTGACCGGCGGTGGCTCCGGCACCGGAATTGCCTCGCTCATCAATGGCACCGTGGATATCGCCAACGCCTCCCGGCAAATCAAGTCGGAGGAACTGGCTGCTGCTGAGCAAAATGGGATTGAACCGGTCGAATTCATTATCGCTCGGGATGCCATTGCGGTGATCGTGAACCCGGAAAACCCGGTCGATGAATTGACCTTGCAGCAAATTTCCGATATTTACAGCGGCAAAATGAATAACTGGCAAGAAGTCGGCGGCGAAGATCGCCCGATCGTGCGGCTGTCACGCGAGACCAACTCAGGTACCCACGTATATTTTCTGGAAGAGGTGCTCCGGCTGGGTGAAAAAGATAACAAGACCCTGTTTTCACGCGACACCTTGCTGCTGCCATCTTCGGAGGGCATCAGCTCCGAAATTCGGGATAACCCAAATGCGATTGGCTACGACGGCCTGGGATACGTGACGCCCGACCTGAAAGTCATTGCAGTTGCGCGCCAGGCCGACGGCTCCTATGTTCTGCCATCCGTGGAAAATGTAAACAATAACACGTATCCGATTGCCCGGGATCTGTACATGTACACCAATGGTCAGCCTGAAGGAGCTGTCAAGGATTACCTGGATTGGATTTTCACCCCGGAGGCCCAGGAGATTGTGGCTGAATTAGGGTTTGTACCAGTCAGTACACAATAACGCCAAGGGTGGAGCAACAGTGGGTTCGGCTCCACCCTTTTGATGAAACCAGCGGCCAGAACTGATTCAAAGATCAGGAGAGCCATCCAAAATGGATCGAAGCATATCTCAGACAGAATATATTATTACCCGGTTGGTCAAAGCATCTGGTTACTCGGCCATCGTATTCGTCGTCATGATTTTTTATTTTCTGATGAGTGAAGGTGTGGCGGCCCTGGGAGAAGTTCCGCTCACCAACTTGTTCAGTACCCGCTGGTATCCGATTGAAGACTATTTCGGCCTGATACCGCTGCTGGGCGGATCGATCATGGTCACTTTAGGCGCAGCGCTCATCGCCGTACCGGTTGGGATTTGCACAGCCATTTTTATTTCTGAAATCGCTCCTCGCTGGGCGCGTGAAATTTTAAAACCACTGGTGGAGGTTCTGGGAGGGTTACCTTCGGTGGTATTGGGTTTTCTGGGCATCCTGGTGTTATCCCCCTATTTGAGACGTACCTTTAATCTGCCGACCGGCCTGACGGCCTTCACAGGCTCAATCTTACTGGGCGGGATTGCGATCCCGACCATCGTCTCGGTGGCCGAGGATGCGCTGGACGCCGTGCCCCGGTCTTACCGGGATGCAGCCCTGGCCCTGGGCGCTACCCAATGGCAAACCATCTGGCGGGTGACCTTACCGGCAGCTCGGTCCGGCGTGTTGACAGCCGTGATGCTGGGCGTAGGCCGGGCGATTGGTGAAACCATGGCGGTGATGATGGTGACGGGGAACGCCCCGGTTTTACCGTCCAGCCTGGCGATGTTGTTCGCGCCGGCCCGCACTATGACGGCGACGATCGCAGCGGAAATGGGCGAAGTCGCCAACGGCAGCGTCCATTATCATGTGCTGTTCTTAATTGGGATCATCCTGTTCCTGATCTCTTTGATCGTGAATGTAACCGCTTCAGCGGTAGTGTTTCGCCAGCGCAAGCGCGCCGAGCGTATCCTCTCCTGATCGTTATGCATAAAGGCAGGCGTCAACGATGAAAGCCAGAACTTCGTCGAACTCCCGGCAGCGCATCCAACAAATAGGCTTTGGGGCATTGACCTTGATTGCCCTGTCGACCGTCATCCCGATCATCGCGGTGGTGATCTATATCTTCATTCAGGGCGCGCCGGCTATTTCCTGGACGTTCATCAGCGGCTTCCCGAGCGACGGCATGCGCTCCGGTGGGATTTTGCCTGCAATCGTTGGCACTTTCTACCTGACCCTGGGTACAGCCCTGTTTTCAGTACCTCTGGGAGTCGGTGCAGCCATTTATCTTTCCGAGTATGCTTCCGAAAACCGCTGGACGCGCCTGATCCGGATCGCGATCATCAACCTGGCGGGCATCCCTTCGGTGGTTTACGGACTCTTTGGGTTGGGCCTGTTTGTTTTGTTTTTGAATTTTGGCACCAGCATCCTGGCTGGCTCCCTGACCCTATCCATCATGACCTTGCCGGTAATCATCAGCACCTCCGAGGAGGCTTTACGGGCCGTTCCTCAATCATTCCGGGTGGTCAGCATCTCGCTCGGGGCTACCCGCTGGCAGACGATCCGGCGGATCGTGCTGCCCGAATCGCTGCCCGGCATCCTGACCGGCGTGATCCTGGGGCTCGAGAGGGCTGCAGGAGAAACGGCGCCGATCCTTTTCACCGTGGCGGCCTTCTTCTTGCCCCGGCTGCCGCACTCGCCATTGGATGCCACGATGGCTTTGCCCTACCACCTGTTTGTCATCTCCACCCAGGTGCCCGGCATGCCGATCAAAATTCAATATGGCACGGCGCTGGTTTTGCTGGTATTTGTATTAGGGATGAATATGCTGGCGACGATCATCCGCTCCCGGGCACGGGCCCGCCGGCAATGGTAATCAGCTTCTAGCGGCAACTACGAGACGCTATCACGCATGAACAAGATCACGATCGAAAATCTCTCTCTGAGCTATTCAGACGGAACTGAATCACTGAAAAACATCTCCCTTGAGATCCCAGCCAATGCCATCACCGTTTTATTCGGCCCGGCCGGGGGTGGTAAATCCAGCCTGCTGCGGGTGCTGAACCGTTTGAATGACCTGGCCGATGTGGTCCATCAATCGGGTCGGGTTTTGATCGATGGGGAAAATATCCTCAATCCGGAGATCGATGTGATCCGTCTGCGCCGCAAGGTCGGGATGGTCTTTGCCCGCCCGGTCGTGCTGCCGCTGACGATCCGCGGCAATCTGACGTATGGGTTGGAACTGGCGGGGATCAAACAGCCGGCCAGACTGGACGAGGCGATTGAGCGCAGCCTGAAACAAGCCGCCTTATGGGAAGAGGTGAAAGACCGCCTGGACGATCCCGCCATTGCGCTTTCCGGAGGGCAGCAGCAGCGTCTGTGCCTGGCCCGGGTGCTGGCGCTCGAACCGGAAATCATCCTGCTGGATGAACCCACCTCCGGGCTCGACCCGATTTCAACCGGAAAAGTCGAAAATTCTTTGGAACAGCTCAAGTCGCAGTATACGATTGTCCTGGTACCGCATTCCATCCAACAAGCCGCCCGCACCGCCGATTATGCGGCTTTCTTTTTACAGGGCGAACTGATTGAATATGCGGAGGGCAAGCTGATTTTCACCAACCCCCACCACAAACAAACTGAAGATTACATCGAAGGCCGCTTCGGGTAGCATCTTTGATAACCCAGTGGCTGAATGATCCCAAAATAAGAGGGTCGGGCGGGAAATATCCCACCCGACCCTCTTATTTTGGTTATATTCCTGTCTACTGCTTGCTTTTTCCATTGGTGCTCGGTTCCAGCACCGTCTGGCGCAAGAACGAGTGCAGCGGGCTGCTGCGTCGTTTCACAACGATCACGGTCACCTGGGCATCCCGGGCCACCCTTTCGATCATATTGCCCACCAACAGGTTTTTAAACAGCGGCTCATTGGTCGCGCCGATCACCACCAGGTCATAAGCCAGGTCGGAACCCTCCCCGGCGGCGACCTGCAGGATCGTCCCCGGAACGTCATTCCCTTCTACGATCAATTGATCGATCGGTTCGTATTCCACGCCCTCCAGGGCATAACTGATAACCTGCTCAGCGCGCACCCGGCTATTCGGGCCGCTGCCTGCCGGTACCACGTGCAACAGGCTGACTTTTACCGGGCCTTCCTCCCCACTACGGGCCATGCTGACGGCCAGCCTCACCGCCCGCCGGCTGTTTGGACCTCCTCCCACCGGGACCAGGATCGAGTGCATTGGTCGATAAGCCCGGTAGCGAACAACGGCGATATCGGTCGGCGGATCATCAACGATGGGATCAATGACAGAACCAAACAACCGGCCGGCCGTGTTAGTGTATCCCGGCCAACCCAGAACCAGCAGGTCGGCCGCATTCTCTTCGACAGTTTTGCGGACCGATTCGGCCACATTCCGGCCTAAACGCAGCACAGTGTGAACCGGCACATTAAACGATTTGCCTTGCTCGATAACCGTCTCCATGAAGGGCCGGCCTTCTTTGAGCATCAGGCGGCCTTCACCCAGGGTCAATTGAGGCGGCACCATGATCACATTTAGAGCCAGCACCTCGCCGCCGTTGTCCAACGCCAGGATGCTGCCAATACGACCAAGGATGCGCGCCTGTTCCTGAGTGGCTACCGGTATAACTACCGAATAATCGCGGCTGACCAGCACCTCTTCCAGCAAAATTTCCTTCGGTTTTTCCATGATCTCGATCTTCGAGAAGTAAGCGTAATACGCCAGCAAACCAATCACAATCCAGGCGATCGCGGTATACCAGGCAATCGGGCTGAAGGTAAACAGGTAGATAGCCAGCAGGCCGTTGAGCAGAATGGCGATCAATGGGATAGCCGGCATGAATGGGATCCTAAAGCCCCGTTCCATATCCGGCATCTTGCGTCTTAACGTCATCACGGCCACGTTGACCTGCAAGAAAAGCATCAAGAACATGATGTCAGCCGAAGCAGCCACATCCTCAATCGGCAGGGACCACGCCATGATCAACATCAAAATGCCAGATGCCAGCACAGCCCAATAAGGGGTATGCCGCTGAGGGTGAATCCTTGAAAGAAAAGCCGGCAGGTTATGGTCTCGTCCCATCGCGAATGAAACCCGGGAAGATGAGTAGGTGGTGGCATTCAAAGCCGACATGGTTGAAACCAGGCCGCTGAACAGCAGCAAGATCCCGCCCAGGCCAAATGGGAACACCTGCCGGGCGACTTCAACAATAGCCACCTCTTTTTGTTCTCCAAGGTATTCATAAGCTTTCATACCGGCAGGCGGAACAGTTGCTCCAATGGCGGTCACACTAACCAACAAGTAGATAGTTACTGCAATGCCGATGGCCAGGAAAATTGCCCGTGGAATGTTGCGTTTGGGGTCAATCGCTTCCTCACCGGATTGGGCGATGATCTCATAGCCTTCGAAAGCGATAAAAGTCAGCCCCATGGCAACAAAAACACCCAGGACGCCGTTCGGCAGGAAACCGGTCGTAAAGCGAGTATGCCAGGCTTCGGTTCTAAACATGGCGACAATGCCAAAGATCACGAAGAACCCCAGGATGACGATTTTGGTCATCGTAACAATATTGCCGACTGTGCCGGTTTCAGACGCGCCGCGAAAATTAATATAGGTAAAAATGAAGATAATGATCGTCATAAAAATGAGGGTCATTTGTTCAACCGACAATCCGAAATTCGGGACGCCGGCCAATACCCAAAACTCGCTGGCGAAACGCCCAAAGCCCAATGCGTACAGGCTGCCCGCCACAGCGTGAGCAAACCAACTCATCCATCCTGCCAGGAAGCCATTGGCGCCGCCCAGGCCTTCTTTGACCCAAAGATAACCCCCGCCGGCTTCGGGGAAAGCTGAACCGAGTTCGGCATAGGCGAAAGCCGTGAACGAGGTCACGATACCATTTAACAAAAAGGCTAAAACCAGGCCAGGGCCGGCCACACCGGCAGCGATACCCGTCAGCACAAAAATCCCAGCCCCGATCATTCCGCCCACCCCAATCATGGTGATAGTGAACAGAGTCAGATCACGGCTGAGCGTAATCTCTTCTTTGGGTTTGACAGTTTTTCCGTTAGCCATCTGGCTCATAGATAAGCTACCTCCAATGACGATCCAGACTGAACAGCAATTCCCCCACTATCTCCTGCCCAACTGAATGATGATTCATGTTTATTATGTGCGTACCGATACGCGCACCGACAAATGATTATCCCAACGCGGGGATCCTTCACGGTGTTTTCAAAATTACCCGGCTCAGGGAATTCGGGCGAAAACAACCTGCTCGACGATTGTCTGGCCGGAAACGTTTGTTATAGATCCGGGGACAGCTTTGATTTTACCCGAAAATCATCCCCACATGTAGCCTTAACGCCAGGGTTCTAAGAAAAAGGCGAAATGATGTGTCAGCGGGGGCATCGGCCCCCGCTGACACATCATTTCGCCCAATTTCCACGAGTTAGGGAAAAAAGAAGACAGTGTATTGGACTTCGCCAATAAACTCAGACGGATACAATACCGATCTCCCAAAGACCCAATCAGATTGGCAGAGTTGTGGTAAAACTATGGAAAGAATCCGAGCAACTCGCCGGTAACATTAGCCCAAAAGTGAGCCCTATGGATCAAATAACCACACAATATGAGGCCGTGATTGGCCTTGAAACCCATATTCAACTCAACACAACCACCAAGATCTTTTGCGCCTGTAAGGCCGATTCCTGGAATGACCCGCCCAACACCAATATCTGCCCGGTTTGCACAGGACTGCCCGGGGTACTGCCGGTATTGAACAAAGCGGTCGTTGAGAAGGCTGTTCTATTGGCCGCCGCCATGCATTCTGAGATCCGGCCGGTATCATTTTTCGACCGCAAGAATTATTTCTATCCCGATCTGCCCAAAGGCTACCAGATCTCCCAGTATGATATGTCGCTGGCATCCGGCGGCTATCTGGATCTGCCCATGCCGGAGGGCGGCACCCGGCGCGTGACCATCCATAAACTTCACATCGAGGAAGATGCCGGCAAAACCAAGAATGAGGATGGCCAGCGCCTGATCGACTTTAACCGCTGCGGGGTACCCCTGATCGAAATGGTCACCGGCCCCGATTTGCATACCGCCGATGAGGCCGCCCAGTACCTGATTCGCCTGCGCCAGTTACTGCGCTGGTTGGGCATTTCGGAAGCGGATATGGAAAAGGCTCACCTGCGCTGCGATGCCAATGTATCTATCCGCCCGCTGGGGGCCGATTACCTGAACCCCAAGACTGAGATCAAAAACGTCAACTCGATCGCGGCTGTGAAAGAGGCCATCCAGACCGAAATCGAGCGCCAGATCCGCCAGGTGGAGGCCGGGAACCGGATCGAAGCCTGGACGCTGGAATGGAACGAGGACAGCGGCACGCTGCGCAAGATGCGCTCCAAAGAAACTGAAGCGGATTACCGCTACTTCCGTGAACCCGATCTCCTGCCAATCCGCCTGGACCAGGACTGGCGTGAGGCCATCCTGGCTGATTTCCCTGAACTGCCGCTGGAACGCCGGGAGCGCTTCATGCAAGCGTATGATTTGCCCGAATACGATGCCGACATCCTGACCGGCGAACGCAGCTTATCAGATTATTTTGAGGACGCCGTCCGAAGCTATAGCGGCGATCCCAAACGGGTATCCAACTGGTTGATGAATGATGTCCTGCGCATGGTCAACGAAAGCGGTAAGACAGCCGGCGAGCTCCAGCTCACCCCCGCTTATCTGGCAGCGATCATCAAGCTGGTCGATGCCGGGACCGTGAACACCTCCACCGGCAAAGCCTTGCTTGAAAAGGTTGAAACCAGCGGGAAAAGCCCCGAAAAAATTGTGGAAGCCGAGGGTTTGGCCCAGGTAAGCGATACGGGGGCGATCCTGCAGGTCGTCACCGAAGTTCTGGCAGAAAATCCCGAGCAGGTTGAGGCCTATCGCAATGGGAAAGTTACCCTGATCGGCTGGTTTGTGGGCCAGGTGATGCGCAAATCGCGCGGCAAAGCCGACCCCCAGCTGACCCGCAGCCTGCTGGAGGAGCACTTGAACCAGGGCTGATATGCAAAGTTCCTACTTTTTTCTGAACAATCTGCGCGTGCATTATCTAAACTGGGTCGCTCCGAGCGATGGCCGTCCGGTCATCCTGATCCATGGGCTGGCATCGAATGCCCGCATCTGGGAACTGGTAGCCCCACACCTGGTGGAGGCCGGCCTGGAGCCGCTGGCCCCTGACCTACGCGGGCATGGCCTGACGGATGGGCCCGACGGGGATTACGGATTTGATACCACCAGCCGCGATCTGGCGGCTTTCCTCAACGCAGCCGATATTCAACGTCCTCTGCTGGTGGGACACTCCTGGGGCGCGATGGTGGCGCTGGATTTCGCCAGCCGCTTCCCAATCGGGCCAATGGCGCCTGCGGGGCTGGTATTGGTTGATGGTGGGATGACCCAGCTGGACGATTTTCCCGGCGCGACCTGGGAGACCATGCGCGAGCGCCTGACACCTCCACATCTGGACGGTCTGCCGCTGGATGATTTTCTGGCGCGCTTGAACGCTCACAATCCAGTCTGGCAGCCGGACGATCGCGCCGTCCAGATTATCCTGGCAAATTTCAAGGTCAGCGATGACGAAACCATCGCTCCGCGTCTGAGCTTTGAACATCACCTGCAGATCGTGCGGGCGATGTGGGATTTCAAAACCTATACGCATTATGCCCGGTTAAAATGCCCGGTCCTGATGATCCCAGCCATCCCAGGCCCGCAGGCGCCCCCTCGCGATCAGGAATACCTGACTTTCAAAGAACGTGGCTTAAAGCGCGCCGCCGAATTGATCCCGCAAGTGCAGATCGAGCGCATGCAAAACAGCATTCACGATATCCCCCTGCAGCACCCTCAGGCTCTGGCCCAGGCGATCATCCAGTTCGCCCGGCAAATAGATGCCGGCTAGTTTGTAAGTGTCAGAACAGTAAAGCAGCGCCCAATCAAAACGCCTCGGTTAACTCCCTTTGATGAAAACCGGATCACCCATCCACTTGCGACCGGCCGGTCCAACTGACCAGGCTCACATCCAGCAGATGGTCCGGTCCGCCCATATCAATCCGACCGGACTGGACTGGCAGCGATTTGTGCTGGCCACCGTGCCGGATGGAAGTATTGTCGGCTGTGGACAGATCAAACCCCACCGGGATGGGAGCAGCGAACTGGCTTCCATCGTTGTGGAGCCAGACTGGCGCGGCCTGGGGATCGCCCGAACGATCATCGAGCACCTGATCGCGGCGCATCCTGGCACCTTATATCTGACCTGCCGAGGGGGTCTGGAATCCTTTTATACCCGGTTTGGGTTCGTCAGTCTTTCCACCGATGAAATGCCCCCATATTTCAAACGCATCAGCCGCCTGGTTAAGGCGGTGGGCGTTTTTGGGCTGGCCCAGGAAGGCCTGCGCGTGATGCGCCGGGAAGCACCTTGAACGGCCATTTACCCTGCTTGCTGCTCAGGTAATTTTGCCGCAAGCGGCCAAATTCCGAGTCAAGCTGCGAATAGGGCACCAGGCGCCCATCGACCTGAACGCCCGGATCGATGGTCCGCAGCTTGGTGCTGACCCAAAAATCCGCCTGGTTTTCTTCTTCCACAAAGCGGGTGTCCAGCGAGATCAAACCGACCTGCTCTTGAAGCTCCGGTTGCTCGGCGGACTGCAAACGCTGCCAGACCCAGGCATCCGTCCGCATAAAATCCGCTTCCTGCAACAGCCCGGTCCGCAGCGCTGTGCGCAGAGCCCGGGCAGTCAATTCGTAAAGGCCCACTTCGCGATAATTCGCCCAGCTGCGCCTGTCCGCCGCGATGAAGGTCGTCCCCATCCACCTGGCAATTTCGCGGTCGTCCACCCCAATCCTGCCATCACAAACGACCAGGTGGTCCAGGACGGCTTGCACCTCAGCCTGGCTGGCCAGTCCCATTTCCAGGCTGTCACGCAGAAAATAATCCAGACGATCGGCGCATAACGCCGGCGAAGGCTGCTCCAGCAGGCTGAAATCGTCCTCGTTCAGCAGGCTCTGCCAGGGATAACCATGGCTAGCCAGCACCGCCGGCACGTCTGTGCCGGCGACATAATCCAGCTTGATAGCTTCGTGATAGCCTTGCTGGTCGTGTTGATTGAAAACGTAGTCGATCACATGGCTGAATGCGGTATGGCTGATATCGTGCAGCAAAGCCGCAATCTGTTCCTCCAAACCGCCTCCCAGGCGCCGGACCAGCAGCATCACCCCAACCGAATGTTCATAGCGGGTGGTTGGGGAGGTGACGCCGATCAGGCCGGTGATGCCATGTTGTAAAACTCCCTTGAGCCGCTGGATGGCCTGGGTTTGCAACAATTCCACCAATACGGTTTCATTGAATTCAAGCTGGCCGTAAATTTTGTCCGTTATTCGCATCACCGCTTCTCGTACAGCTCCCAGTAAAGAAAAATACCTGTCAGGCTGACACCGCAAGTCAGGGTCTGATCCCGGATCAGGCCGCGGATTTCATCTCGGGTAAACCAGCCGAGGGTCTCAATCTCATTCGCATCCGGTTCTCGGCTCAAAGTCGAGGCGCGGCACCATATCAGGGCCATTTTTTTATTCGCAATCCCATCCATAGGATAGTATTCATAGATCAGACGATGATCGCTCGTCAGGTAGCCGGTTTCTTCCAGGGCCTCGCGCTGCGCGGCTGCCAGGTAATCCGCATCCGTTGGATCAACCCAACCAGCCGGCAGCTCCCATTCGGATGCCCCGGTGGCATAGCGCGGCACCTGGACCAGGGCGATCCGACCCGCCTGATCTTCGATCACGATCGCTACGGAAGGGGCATCGAAGTCAACCAGGTGCATCGCTTCCAACAAACGTCCATTGGGGAAGCGGACCCGGTCAACAAACAGGTTCACCCAGGGGCTGCGATAAATCTCCTTGCGATCTAAGCGTTCAAACATCATGTCCGTCCAGATACCGGCAGGTCCACGCCCATCGCCGGGCGCACCCTGGCTCCCGGTTTGGGCGGCACCTGGCTCATGGCATACTCGGCCAGCGCTGTGATCGTCAGGCTGGGGTTGACTCCCGGGTTGGCCGGGACGATCGATCCATCCACCACATACAGGCCCGGATAATGATGCACCTGGGCTTGCAAATTCACGACGCCTTCCTGATCGTCCCGGCCAAATGGGCAGCCGCCCAGGATATGGGCAGTGAGGGGAACATCGAACAGGCCTTCGTTGAAGGAGCCAGCCGGGATGCCGTCGATCTTGTCGGCGAAATTACGGGTCACCTGGTGCCCGACTTCGATCTTGCTCGGAATGCTGTGCTCTTTATCCGGTACCGACACCAGGTTACGCCGGAACAGCGTGAACAGGCTGCGACCGAGACGCATCCGCATGCGGTTATCTTCGGTCTGCATGACAAGTAAAATGGTCGTGCGCTGGGCCCAACCCGGCAAGATATGCGTTCGCATGAAATCGACCGGGTGCAGCAGGATCTTGCTAAGGGTAATCAGCAGGCGTTCCAGGAAGCTCCCGCCGCTCTTCGCCAGCAAAGGCCCGGACAGAAATCGCATCAGCGATGATCCGGCTGGATAACGGACGGGTTCGATCGTGGTGACCGGATCGGCGTGAAAGATCGAGGTGATCGCGATCCCGAGTGAAAAATCGGTCCCCATCTTGCGGCTGACAGCCCCTAATAAAGATTCGCTGTTCGTTCGGACCATGTCGCCCAACCGTTCTGAAATCAGAGGCAGCGAGCCGGTAACATCCCGGCAACGAAACAACAATCGCTGGGTGCCCAATGCGCCGGCTGAAAAGACGACGTTCCGGGCGCGGACCGAGCGCACCGATTTAAACACCCAGCCGGTTGTCCGCCGGAAGATGACTTCGTAACGGGCCCCGTCCGGCTGATCGCCAGCCAATGGACGTACATCCATCACCTCGCTTTCCGGCCACACTTTGGCGCCCCACTTTTCCGCCAGATAGAGATAATTCTTCACCAGGGTGTTTTTAGCGTTGTAACGGCAGCCCACCATGCAGCCGCCGCACTGCTTGCAGGCCGTTCGGGGTGGTCCTTCCCCGCCGAAGAATGGGTCAGGGAATTCGCGGCCTTCCTGCTCGATGCTGCCGAAGAAGGTCCCCACATCCGTTGGCTGGAAGGTACTCTCCGTCCCCAGTTCGGCCGCGATGCCTTGCAGCAGTTCGTCGGAGGCCCACAGGCGCGGATTACGGGCCACCCCCAGCATTTTCCGGGCCGTGGCATAATGCGGCAGCAGCAAGCGCTTCCAATCCGCCAGGTGTCTCCAGGCAGGGTTATTGAACAATTTGTCGTCCGGCTGCATCAGCACATTGGCATAGCCCAGGCTGCCGCCGCCTACCCCACTGCCATGCAGCACAAAAACGTCCCGAAATGGGCTGATCTGCAGAATGCCAAAACAGCGCAACGACGGCACCCATAAATACTTGAACACATTCCAGTTCGTTTTGGCAAAATCCTGGTCGCGATAACGTTTGCCGCGTTCCAACACCAGCACCTGGTAGCCCTTTTCTGTCAAACGCATGGCCGAGACGCTGCCCCCAAAGCCCGAACCGATGATCACAAAGTCATATATTGCTGCGTGATCAGTTTCTGAGTGAAAAATGTCACCGCGCATTGCGCCTCCATTGAGTTTCCCACCCGGGGATCGGAAGGCTGACTTGAATAGACAACCTCGCTCCATCTCCATGGACCTGTTTCGCTATGATCGCCCTTCCGGAAATTCTTTTGAGGTTTCCTGAATGCCCTTATGAATACTCGTAAAATCCTTTACCGGTTTTGCGCCCCAGATAGCCGGCATCCACCATCTTGCGCAACAAATAAGCCGGCCGATATTTGTCGTCTCCCAGGTCCCGCTGCAGTACTTCCATCACGAACAGGACCACGTCCAGGCCGATCAGGTCACATAAGGCCAGCGGGCCCATTGGGTGGTTCATGCCCAGTTTCATCACGGTATCGATCGCCTCCGGCGTGCCGATGCCCTCTTGCAGGGCGAAGATCGCCTCGTTGATCATCGGGCACAGGATCCGGTTGGATATAAAACCCGGTGCATCATTGGCTTCGACCGGCTGCTTGCCCATCACCCGGCAGACCTCCATGGTCGTTTGGGTCGTCAGGTCCGAGGTGGCCAGGCCGCGGATGACTTCCACCAGCCTCATCAGGGGCACCGGATTCATGAAATGCATTCCGATCACCAACCCCGGCCTGTGCGTGGCAGCCGCAATTTTGGTGATACTGATCGAAGAGGTGTTGGAGGCTAAAATCACGCCCGGCCTGGCAATCCGGTCCAGCTCGGTAAAGATCCCGAGCTTAAGATCAGGATTTTCGGTGGCGGCTTCGATGATCAGGTCAGCTTGCCCGGCTCGCTCATGATCCGTGACCATTTCAATTGCCTGGGCAGCCTCTTTTTGATCGGAATTGATCAGGCCCTTGCTTTCCAGTTTATTTACCGAAGCCGCGATCGTCTTCTGGGCGCGTTCGAGCTGCGCTGGCAGCACATCCATCAGGGTGACCTGGTAGCCGGAAACCGCGGCAGTTTGGGCAATCCCGTTCCCCATCGTGCCAGCTCCCACCACGTAGATATGTTTGATCGCCATGCTGTGTGCCTCCTGGATTTCTAGATATGGTATTGGGATAAACTGTTAATCTTCCAACTCAACCGCCAGCGCAACCGCTTCCGCCCCACCCAGGCAAAGGGAAGCGACGCCCCGTTTCAAACCGCGATCCCGGAGGGCAAACACTAAGGTTGTCAGCACACGTGCGCCGCTGGCGCCGATCGGGTGCCCTAGAGCAATGGCGCCGCCGTTGACATTGACTTTCGCCCAATCCCAGCCCAGATCAGCCAAGGCTTTGCCGTTGGCCAACGCCTGGGCAGCAAAGGCCTCATTCAACTCGATCAGATCGAGGTCTGATAGGCTCCAACCGATCTTTGTCAGCAGGCGCGGCATGGCCTTGGAAGGAGCATCGAACAGGTACTTGGGGTCAACCGCAGCCTGGGCATACCCCACAATGCGGGCCAGCGGTTTAAGCTCGTGGGAGGCGGCATAAGCCCGGCTGGCAACCACCAGCGCGGCGGCCCCATCGTTCAAACCAGGCGCATTGCCGGCGGTCACCCGGCCATCTTTCTGAAAAGCTGGTTTCAATTTAGACAATGCTTCGAGCGAGGTATCCCGGCGCGGTGTCTCATCGGTATCAAACAAAGACACCTGGCCTTTTCGACCCACCAGTTCAACCGGGATGATCTCGTCCTGGAATTTGCCTTGATCCTGGGCGTCGATCGCTTTCTGGTGGCTGGCATAGGCAAATTCATCCATGGCCTGGCGGGAGATATCGAACTCAGACGCGATGAACTCGGCGGCATCCCCCATCCCCCAGTTTTCAAAGGGGTCCCAGAGCCCATCGTTCAATAAGGCATCGGTTAACTGAGCGTGCCCGTAACGCAAGGCCCCGGTGCGCGCATCCACCAGATAAGGCGCCCGGCTCATATTTTCCATGCCGCCCGCCACGAATAAACTTCCGTCCCCAGCCCGCACTGCCTGGGCCGCCAGCATGACAGCTTTCAGCCCCGATCCGCATACTTTATTGATCGTCACAGCGCCCACGCTGCTGGGCAACCCGCCGAAAATAGCGGCCTGGCGGGCAGGATTCTGCCCCAGGCCGGCGGATACCACGTTACCCATCAATACCTCGTCCACGTCCCCCAAAGCAGGCAGTCCGGCCCGCTCACAAGCTGCCCGGACGACGACCGCCCCCAGCCTGGGGGCCGGCAAACTGCTCAGGCTGCCCTGGAAGCGCCCGGTTGGCGTTCGCACGGCACTCAGAATTACAGCTTCCGTCTTAGCGAAATTAGATTCCATCATAGCCTCCTATCAATGGATTGACCCACAAAGTAGTTCCGCTCCAACAGAACCGGCGCTTCACTACTCCGATTGGATCTGGGTCAGCCAGCCGTCTTTTACCCGGCGGTACGTATCCTCCAGCGCTTCCGGCAGCACCCGGGTGTCCGCCAGGGAAGACATAAAATTCGTATCGCCGCCCCAGCGGGGAACGACATGGAGATGGATATGTTCCGCGATCCCAGCCCCTGCGGCCGCGCCAATGTTCATCCCCAGGTTAAATCCCTGGGGGTGATAAACGTCTCCCAAAACCAGGGTCGCACGGTTGGTCAGCTCCATCATTTCAGCCCTGGTCTCTGCCTCCAGCTGTTCCAGGCTGGAACAATGCTGGTAGGGAACAACCATTAAATGGCCGCTGGTATAGGGAAAACGGTTAAGAATGACAAAAGCGCGCGGGCCGCGAGTGACGATCAGGTTTTCTTGATCATCCGTGCTCATAACTGCGGCGCAAAAGACACATTGTTCTGCTTTGGAATGATTTTCAATGTAGGACATACGCCAGGGGGACCATAGATAATTCAAAGCCTAACTCCATTTCGTTCCGGGAAGCGCCCCATTTGGATACTGGACAGGCTGCTGGTAGTTGGATGGGGGTAGCATCGGGATGGTGATCCCGGTGTCTTTCAAAATACCCCGCCAATCTATTGTAGCAAAGAATCACCCCGGTGAATGGGGTTCTTTGGGTGTTTCTGGATTGGTTCCCAAAATATGGGCTTCTGGCATAGAGACGAACAAGATCCTGGTTGACATCCCAGCCGAAGCAGAGTATCCTCATTTCGCTGTGCCGAGGCAGGTGGCAGAATCGCTGCTTTCAACAGGAATTTATGTCTCAACTATCTTTCTTCGATACGAGCAATTGGTCCGTCACCCAGCTGACACGCTATCTGCGCGATTTGCTGGAAAATGACCGGAATTTACAAGATCTGTGGGTCCAGGGAGAGATCTCCAACCTTTCGCGCCCCAGTTCAGGTCACATGTATTTTACGCTCAAAGATTCTGGAGCCGCTTTGCGTTGCGTGATGTGGCGCTCGGCCGTTGCCCGCCTGGGTTTCTTGCCACGCGAAGGTGATGCAGTTGAGGCCCATGGCAGTATCAACATCTACGAGGCCTCCGGACAATATCAACTGTACGCCGACACCCTGCGCCCGGTCGGCGAAGGTGCCCTGTACCAGGAGTTTTTACGCTTAAAAGCCAGGCTGGAAGCCGAAGGCCTGTTCGACCCGGAGCGCAAAAAGCCCGTTCCCCGCTGGCCGCGAACGATTGGCATCGTCACCTCTCCAACCGGCGCGGCCTTGCGAGATATGCTCAACACCATCCTGCGTCGCTATCCGGTTGCCCGGGTAATCCTGGCGCCCAGCCCCGTGCAGGGCGAGGAAGCCCCGCTGGGGATTGTTGCGGCGTTGAACGCACTCAACGCTGTGGTCAGGCCGGATGTCATTCTGGTGGCACGCGGCGGCGGATCGATCGAGGATCTGTGGGCATTTAACGACGAGCGAGTTGCCCGGGCGATCGCCGCCTCGGCCATTCCAGTGATCAGCGGGGTTGGGCACGAGACTGATTTTACGATTGCGGATTTTGTGAGCGATCTGCGCGCCCCGACCCCAACGGCAGCCGCCGAGCTGGCAACCCCGAATCGGGCCGACCTGCTGATCTCGTTACAGGATCTGCTGAACCGCAACCGGCGCTCCCTGGAAACGATTCTAAACAACAACCGCTGGGTGGTCAATCACGCCGAAAACCGGCTGCACCTGGTTTCACCTCGAACCCGCATTCGCACGGACCGCCAGCGGTTGGACGACCTGATGCGCCGGGCTGGTTCGGCCAGCCGGCATCGCTTGAAGTTGTACGGCAGCGCTATCACCAGCCTGCAACAGCGGCTGGCAGCCCTGAACCCGCTGGCAGTCCTGCAGCGCGGTTACGCAGTCGTCACGGCCAGTGACGGCAGCACCGTTCGCTCAGTCCAACAGGTTCAACCCGGCGCCGGGCTGCAGGTACGGGTCAGCGACGGCAGCTTTGCCGCCCGAGTTGAACCCCAGGCGGGTCAACCATCGGAAATGGGCCATTAGGAACAGAATCTGGGTGGAAAGGCCAACCCCGGTCGGTTCCGCCAGAATTCTCTGACAGACAAGTTTTTAAAAGGTTTGCCTGAACTGCATGGCATCCAGGCCAGGAGATTATGAACGGTCATATAGAACATGACGGTCATATAGAACATGACGGTCATTTAGAGCATGACGGCCATAAACAAAGCATGACGGTTATACAGAACATGCCAATCAACAGGGGCTGAGCGCAGAACAAATCGAGCAGCTTTCCGGGCTGGCGGAAGATGCCGAGCGGGAGCTGGCCCTGGGCGTCCAAAGCCAATCGAACCGCGCATTTAATCTGGGCTGTACCTTGTGGTTTATCCCCGGGGCCGTGGTCGTCGTTGCCGCCTTTTTCGCATCCAAAGCTAACTGGGTGATCGCGTTTTTCCTGGCAGTGCTGGTTGGCTTATTCGCGGTAGGGTTTGCCCTGGTGTCGGCCTACAACACCAAAAAGAAGGCCACGGATCGACTATATCGGGAGATTACCCTGCCACAACTTGATAAAGTTTTGGCGGAAAGCAATCTGACCCGGTTGTCATTTGAACAAATCGCTCTACAAACGCTTCCGTCAAAAGCGCTCATCCACCAATTGCTGGAAAAGCAAACCCCACAAGACAGGAAAACCGCCGATTCCCCCACAGGGAGCAAACCAAATGAGTGAACCCGAAACAACAACCGAATTGACCGCCGTGGAAGAATTGAGCTATGAACAGGCGCTGGCGGAGCTGGAAAATATTGTAGCCGCACTGGAAGCCGACGATCACTCGCTGGAAAAGACGCTGGCTTTGTATCAACGCGGCCAGGAGCTGGCCCGTCACTGCGCCGATTTGCTGGATCAGGCCGAATTAAAAGTTCAGCAGATCTCCGGTACCGAACTGGTCGATTTCGAACCAGAATAAAATTCACCAATCCGAACCTCAAGTTCGTTATTCGTAAGCAGTAATGGCGAAAAAGGTGTGCATACCTTTTTGGTCAGGAGGCCGGTTGCGTCATGGATCTGGGCAGCATCTTTACCAATCTGGTTCTCGGGTCGGCCCTGGCCGCCTGGGGGCTGGCACAAATCATCAAAGTGCCGCTGGAATTTTTGCGGACGCATAAATGGAACTGGTCCTTACTGTTGAGCGCGGGCGGTATGCCCAGCTCACATTCAGCCCTGGTCGCAGCGCTGACCCATGCAATTGGGCTGCATCTGGGTTTCGGCACCCCGCTGTATGCGCTGAGCTTCGTGCTGGCAATGATCGTGATCTACGATGCAACCGGAATCCGCCGCCAGGCCGGTAAACATGCCGAAGCTATCAATGCAATCATCACAGATCTCGCCAGCGGACATCCGCTGCAAGAAGAAAAGCTGCGCGAAGTCCTTGGACACACCCCGCTCGAGGCATTAGCTGGCACCCTGATGGGGCTTGCCGTCAGCCAGCTGCTCTGGATGCTGGGCTTTTAATTTCCGGTTGGGGGAAATCGAAAACTGTTCAAGAGGTCCAGCCAAAACGTATCGATGCCGTATTCGAACTATTACTCGCTCCCCCTATTCACCGGGCCAGGCGCCGCCTGACGATCTGGGTGAGTTCACTGACTTCTGGGACTCTCATCAACAGGACCAACACGCCGTAACACATTCCACCGATGGCCACGCCGCCGGCCGCGACCAGCCAGGCTGAGCGCTGGGCTGTTTGGGCCAGCCAGAGCCAGACGCCCCCACCCATGACCAGTCCTGCCAGACTGGCCTGCCCCAAACCGATCAGCACCTGGCGGCCCCGGATGCCGTTCAGGCGGCGGCGCATCAGATACAGCAAGCCCAGGGTTTCCAGGGCGGTCGCCAGGCTGTTAGCCAGCGCCAGCCCTCCGTGCGGCAGCCAGCCAATCTGGGTGAACAGGTAAGAAAAAATCAGGCTGAAGACGACATTCAAGCTCATAGCGACCGCACCGACGAATACCGGTGTTTTGGTATCGTGCAAGGCGTAGAAGGCTCGCGAAAGGATCTCAACCAACGAGTGGCCCACCAGCCCGGCTGCGTACCACAACAAAGCCCAGGCCACCAGTTCGGTGGAGTAGGCGCTAAACTCTCCTCGCTGGTAAAGCAGCACAACCAGCGGCTTGCGCAGCAGGATCAACCCGATCGAAGCGGGAACTGCGAGCAGCAGCACACCTCGCAGGCTGGCCGCCAGCGAGGCCCGCATTTCATCCAGACGCGACCGGGCAACCTGGGCCGAAAAGGTTGGCATGGCGGCGATGGCGATGGATTGGGCAATCACCGCCAGGGGCATGTACATCAGCGTGAAAGCATAAACCACCCCGTTCACGCTGCCCTCCGGCATTTCGGTCGCCAGGCGCACGTTGACCCAGAAATTGAGCTGAACCACGGCCACCCCGATCAGGCGCGGGCCCATCAGGCGGGCCACCTCTCGGACGGAAACCAGCTTCAACCCCAAAATAGGGAAGTAATGCCCCTTCTGGCGCAGCAGCACGGGCACCTGTAAAAGCAGGTGCAGGCTGGCGCCGATCAGCACACCCCAGGCCAGCCCATAGATGCCCGACCGCGGGGCCAGGACCTGCACACCAAAAATAATCCCCAGGTTATACATCGATGGGGTCAGCGCCGGGATCAGGAAGACCTGGTTGGAGTTCAAGATGCCCATCACCAGACCGCTCAACCCAAAGATCACCGCCGAGGGCAGCATCAGCCGCATCAGATCGACCGTCAGGTTGAATTTACCCGGGTCGCCCACGAAACCAGGGGCCAGTAAGTAGCGGACCACCTGCGGCGCAAAAATAGCTGCCAGGGCACTGAGAGCCGCCAGCAGCAATAAAATCAAATTCGCGACCGCCGAAGCCAAGCGCCAGGCGCCCTCATGCTCGTCACGGGTCAGCAGACTGGTGAAGGTTGGGATGAAGGCCGAGGCCAGCGCCCCACCCGCTACCAGATTGAAAATCGTCTCCGAGACCCGGTTAGCTGAGGCGAACGCCTCCAGGCCGGGGTTGGTGCCAAACGCGTTGGCCACCAGGATCGTGCGCAGCAGCCCGGTCAACTGGCTGAAAATAAAAGCCGCCATAACCGTCCCGGCAGCCCGGGCAATCTGGCGGTTAGCGGAATTTTGAGGAGCGGAAGGATTTAAGTCCGACATCGGCGTTCATTATAACCGTACCTGCCGAGTCTGACAGGAAGAGTGGCCCAGGGGGAGCATTCGCTTGTAACCTCAGCCCCTCGACACAGAACAAATGTTCCTGTATAATTGAGGTAACAAACTTAACACGCTCACGTTCGAAGAATTCCCAAATTCTGATGTTTGTGGCTGGCAAAGGCCAGCCACAAACATCAGAATTTGGGTACCTCTTTATGGGAAAGGAGCAAGCCATGAGCCGCTTCACATCCTCCCCAAACCGAAACGAATACAACGCCCAGGTCTGGGCGCTGGTGAGGCAGATTCCACATGGAATGGTGGCAACTTATGGACAGATCGCAGCCCTGATCCCGCCCCCTGCGGGCATGGCGGAAAAAGATTATCGCGCCTGGGGAGCCCGCTGGGTGGGCGGCGCCATGGCAGCCTGCCCGGATGGCGTGCCGTGGCAGCGGGTGGTCAATTCCCAGGGCAAGATCAGCCTGCGCAAAGGGCTGAGCGGCCCAGGTATCTCACCTGAGTCAAGCCCCTATCATCGGCAACGCCAGCTGCTTGAAGATGAGGGCGTCGAATTTGACGAGCGCGATCGGATTGATCTGAAGCACTTTGGTTGGGACGGCCCCGGATCTTCCCCAAAAACCACTCAGGCCAAGATGGATCTGTTCTAACGAAATCATTGAGCCACCCCCTTCAAGACAACTTTTCATCGACAGGAGTACGAACGATGAGCGCTGTTTCAGCCTTTCACGGGTTTTCCCCGGAGACCGTTTCTTTCTTCCTGCAACTTGGCCAGAACAACAACAAAGCCTGGTTCGACGACCACCGCTCCGTCTATGATGACGCCGTTTTAGGCCCATCGCGGGCATTCGTCGAAGCCATGGGAACCAGGTTGGCAACGATCGCCCCCGGTGTTCACGCCGATCCGCGCATCAACCGCTCGATCTTTCGGATCAATCGGGATATGCGCTTCAGCAAGGATAAATCGCCCTACAAAACCTATTTTTCGCTGATCTTCTGGGAGGGTCAAGGACCCAAACTGGCCTGCTCGAGCTTCTATTTCCACGTTGAGCCGCCCACATTGCTGCTAGGAGCCGGCATTTACATCTTCCCGGATGAGATCTTGCACGCCTACCGACGGGCGGTCATCGATCCGGTCCAGGGGCCGGCCCTGAATCAGGCTGTTCAAACCGTTCAGGAAGCTGGTTACACGCTCGACGGTAAACGCTACAAGCGGGTGCCGCGCGATTACCCGTCAGACCACGAGCGAGCGGAACTGCTGCTGTACAATGGATTGACGACCGGGTATGATACGGTCATCCCGGACAGCTTTTATTCTCTTGAATTGGTAGATTATTGTTTCGAGCACTATCGAGCCATGCTGCCGGTCCATCGTTGGCTGGTCAATCTGACCACCGGATTAAATGAAATGGAGGCCTGACATGACCAATCGCTGCGAGTGGACCGGTGACGATCCGCAGATGATCGCCTATCATGACCTGGAGTGGGGCGTTCCGGTCCATGATGATCGCCTGCTGTTCGAATTCCTGATCCTGGAAGGGGCCCAGGCCGGCTTGAGCTGGTCCACGATCCTGCGTAAACGCGAGCAATACCGCCTGGCTTACGACGGCTTTGACCCGCATAAGATCGCCCAGTACGATGAGGCCAAAGTCGCCGAACTGCTCGCCAATCCGGGCATCGTCCGCAACCGCCTTAAAGTAAGGGCTTCGATCCAAAATGCCCAGGCCTTTTTGAAAATCCAGGAAGAATTCGGCAGCTTTGACGCTTATATCTGGCGCTTTGTGGATGGCAAGCCATTGATCCACCGCTGGGAAAGCCTTTCCGAACTGCCTGCTCAGACGACCGAATCGCAGGCTATGAGCAAGGATTTGATCCGGCGCGGTTTTAAATTCGTTGGGCCAACCATCTGCTATGCCCACATGCAGGCGACCGGCATGGTCAACGACCACCTGGTGAGTTGCTTCCGGTACCAATCGCTTTGCCAGACCTGACAGAGCTCGAACTGGCTATGCCATAATCTTACCCGGAGTAGCTTGTGCCTTTTCCTTATCGCAATTTCAACCCGGAAACAGATTTCGGTCCGATGGTGCGTCTGCGCCAGGAGGCTGAAGCGCACGATCAGACCGGCGAGCCGGTCACCGAACAGGCGTTGAGCGCCCAGCTTGAACTGCCCGATCACCAGCCAGAACGCGATCGCTGGATCATCCCACACCCCGCTGAGCCGGAGCGGCTGATTGGCTACGCCATGACCTGGTTTCGGCCTGTCACGAGCAAAGCGTATCTCGAACTCGTTATCCATCCTGGCTGGCGCCGCCAGGGGCTGGGAACCAGCCTGCTGGCGCAGGCCTGCCAGCACGCCCGCTCTCTGGGCGCGACCAGAATTTCCGTGTTTGCCAGCCAAAGCCATCCCGGTCCCGGGTTGTTCTTACAACGAAACGGATTCAACCCGCAAGGCGCCTACACCGGCCTGGCCGGCCCGCTGCCGGAAGATTTGCCCTCTCCGGATTGGCCGGCTGGCTGGCAAGTGCGCCCCTACAGCCAGAACCCTGACGTGGAACAGCTTGCTCGAGCCATGACGGACTGCTACGATGGTCTATGGGGCCACAACGAGGTCAGCCCAGGCCAGATAGCCGAATGGATGCAGCGCTGGGATCCTGAGGGCATGCTGCTGGTGTTCGACTCGCAAGGGCAAGCGATCGGCATCAGCCGGGTAGAGGCCAGTCCGAAATTCAGCCAGGCGTATGGTCGGCCAACCGGTTACATCGACGCGCCAGGCTGGCTGCCGTCCTATCGTTCACAGGAAAACTACCGCCGGTTGTGCCTGGCCGGAATGAGCTGGCTAAAAAGCCGCCAACAGGATTGGGTTGTATTAGAATCTTGGGGGGATACGTCTGAAACGCTGACAGCCTATCAAGCGCTTGGGCTGGAGCAGTTCCGCCGAGAAATCGAGTATGTCCTTTAAATCGGCGAGAGCCGGGTACGCCGCCCCCGGCTCTCTCTAAGGAGGAGAAGAAGAGAAATCGCCCTTCGAAAGTAAGTTTATCTTAATGGCATTATTTCTGCTTGACGATTACCCTACGATTACCCTACGATAGCAATACTTTTACCCAACAATTTTGATAATTGATCAAGGTTAGCTATGGATTTTGCAATAAAGACCGATAAATTAGGCCGAATTTACAAAATTAGAGGCGGCAAGAAGCAGTCTGCCAAGGAATTGATCGCCTTGCAGGATGTGAGCCTCGAGGTGTATCCGGGCGAATGTTTCGGGCTGCTCGGGCCCAACGGCGCCGGAAAAACCACCCTGATCAAAATTCTTACCACGCTGCTGGCGCCCACCACGGGCTCGGCGCAGGTCGCCGGATTCGATGTGGTTGAAAATCCGCAGGCGATTCGCCAGCGGATCAATATGGTCTCCGGCGGCGAGGCATCCGGCTATGGCTTGCTTACCGTGCGTGAAAATTTGTGGATGTTTTCCCAATTTTACGGATTGCCTTCTGCAGAGGCAAACCGGCGGATCAAACACATGCTCGAAGTGGTCGGGTTGGCCGACCGGATCAACACCAAGTCGTCCGACCTGTCCACCGGCTTGCGCCAGAAGATGAACATCGTGCGCGGCTTTCTGACCGACCCGGAGGTACTGTTCCTGGACGAACCGACCCTGGGGTTGGACGTCGGCGCATCGCATGATGTCCGCAATTTTATCCGGGGCTGGATCAACGAAGATCAACAGAGGACTTTACTGCTGACCACCCATTATATGGTCGAAGCTGACGATCTGTGCGACCGGGTTGCGATCATCAACCGGGGCCAGGTATTAACCTGTGACACCCCGGCCAACCTGAAACGCCGGTTGCAGCGGTCGGCCATCTTCCGGTTTGAGGTCAGCCCGCTCAACGGCCTGGGAATCGAAACTTTTGAACGCATGCCGGGCGTCGAACAGGTTCAGCATGCCCGGCTTGAGGGGTGCTCCGTGCTCGAAATCCGGCTGGTGGAGGAATCCGTCATCAGTGAGGTGGTTTCAGCGCTGACCAGCTCGCAGGTCCGCATCCTGAACTTACAGAAGCGCGAGCCCAGCCTGGAGGATGTGTTCGTTGACCTGGTTGGTCACAGCCTTGAAGACGCCGAGAAAATCAACCAACAAGAGGGCCAAGCATGACCGCGCCCAGCCTATCGCCTACCCGGACGATTAGAAGCAGCGGCTGGCGGCTGTTCATCCAGACCGTGCTGGCCAGGGCTTATCCACGCGTGATCGGCCAGATGCGGGAAACTTCCTGGTTGTTCTGGGATATGTTTTTACCCATCCTGGCGACCTCCGCCTACGTCTTCGTCTACCGGGCGATTCAAGCTCCGGAGGAATACATCGGCTTCGTGGTCATGGGCGGCGCCATGACGGCCTTCTGGCTGAATATTTTATGGAGCATGTCCAGCCAGCTTTACTGGGAGAAAGAAACCGGCAACCTGGCCCTGTATATCATGGCGCCCAACTCGATGATGGCTATCTTGCTGGGCATGGCTTTAGGTGGAATGATCGCCAGCGCCCTGCGGGCCTTTGCTATCCTGGTGTTGGGCAGCTGGCTGTTCCAGGTCAGCTACCAGATCGCCAGTTTCTGGCAGTTGTTCGCAGTCTTCCTTCTGTGCATGGTCGGCCTGTATGGGTTGGGAATGATGTTTGCCTCGATTTACTTGCTGCTCAGCCGGGAGGCCTGGCATTTTTCCCACCTCGCCCAGGAGCCAGTTTACCTGTTGTCCGGCTTTTATTTCCCGGTGAGCAGCTTCAATTTCTGGATCGCGGCTGGAGCGTCCCTGATCCCGCTTACCCTGGGGATGGATGCCATGCGCCAGTTGGCCTTTGCCAGCGGCCCCTCATTGGGTTTTTTAAGCGTCCGGCTCGAAATTGGCATCCTGGTCGGGTTGAGCCTGTTCTTCCTGGTCGGGGCCAAAATTGCATTGGATAAAATCGAAAAGCTGGCTATCCGCGAGGGCCGGCTGACCGAAAGCCGCCGTTAGCCAGGACAGGCAGAGATTATGGGCGCAACACTTTTAAATTCCGCATCAGAACGTTGGGCCAGGGCCTGGCGCACATTCAGCACTGCGACCTGGTTGGGCTGGCAAATCGAGTCGAACTGGGCCGATCCGCTGCTGTTTGCGATCTATTCGATCATCCGGCCTTTATCCAGTGCAGCCATCCTGGTGGTGATGTATGGGATTATCACCAAAGCCAATTTTGACAATCCCCTGTTCGCGTATATCTACCTGGGAAACGCCTTCTACATTTACGTCGGCCAGATTATGAACGGGATGGCCTGGACGATTATCGATGACCGGGAACACTATCGCGTCATCCAGTATATTTATGTCGCTCCGATCAATTTCTCCGCTTACCTGCTCGGTCGGGGCGTGGCGCGCTTCTTGATTGCCAGCCTGTCCGTTCTGATCACAGTAGTAATTGGAGCGCTTTTCCTGCATGTCCATATCGACCTGGCGGCGGTAAACTGGCAGCTCTTCCTGGCAGCTTTGCTGATTGGTGTCGTGATGCTGGCGATGATGGGCCTGTTATTGTCCGGGATCTTACTCCTGCTGGCGCATCACAGCTGGGGTGTCGGAGATGCGGTCGCCGGTGCGCTGTACCTGTTTAGTGGGGCGATCTTCCCCCTGGAGGTGCTGCCATCCTTCCTGCGGCCAGTTGGCTACATCATCCCAATTACTTACTGGCTGGAATTGTTACGGCGCGCCCTGGTTGGCTCGGTTGCTCAGGCATTTCCGACTCTGGCCGATTTCAGCGATGCCCAATTGATGGGCATCCTGATCGGATTGACCCTGCTGTTCGGCCTGATTTCCGCAGTGGGTTTCCGCTGGTGTGAACGGCGCGCCCAGGCACAGGGTCTGATCGATGTCATCACGAATTATTGATTGCAACAGGAGAATCAATGCAGAAAAGTGCCTGGGTCAGTTCAGCCCTCCAAACCCGCTTTGGGCCGCTGTGGGTGGCCATATCCGAACAGGGATTGGTCGGGGTCCAGTTTTCTCACGACAAACAAACCCTCGAAACCTGGCTGGTCAAACAAGGCTTTGCCCCAATTTTGGCGGATGAAACCCGCACCCGTCCAGTCCTGGAGCAAATCCAGGCTTATCTGGCCGGCGAGCGCCGCGACTTTGACCTGGCCATCGACTGGACCGTTCTCAGTGCATTCCAGATCCGCGCTCTGCGAGCCACTCTGGCGATTCCCTACGGACAGACCAAAACGTATGGCGAGATTGCCGCATTCATCGGCGCACCCAGCGCAGCCCGGGCAGTTGGACGGGCGGAAGCGACGAATCCGATGCCGTTGGTTATCCCCTGCCACCGGGTGCTCGGAAGCGATGGAAAGTTGCACGGTTATGGCGGGCGCGGCGGGCTGACAACTAAAGCATGGCTTCTGGAGATGGAAAGCCATGCCAGCGCAGATTGAGGCAGCGGTCCAGGGTCTTCAGACTAAAAATTCCGGTACTCCGGAAATCCGGTTGCGCCCGTATTCTTTGCTCTCATAGAGCAATCGATCAGCCCGCTCAACCAGATCATCGATGACGATAGATGGGTGTGCCAGGATGGCGCCGATCGAAATGGTGACCTGAATTTCGCTACCGCACACATCCAGGCGAGAGCGTTCCACCAATGAGCGCAGTTTCTCAGCGATTGCGTACAGACCCCCCTGATCGGCGTTGACGATTACGACGAAGAACTCATCCCCTCCCCAACGACCGACGAAATCGTACGCCCGGACATTGGCGGACAGCGTTTGGGCGATCATTTTCAGGACCTGATCCCCGATCCGGTGGCCAAAGGTATCGTTGACTCTCTTGAAGTTATCGATGTCGATATACAAAATCCCAAATGGTACCTGGTGGGAGGCCAGTTCACGGTAGCTCTGCTCCAGGATCAGCTCGGTGTACCGGCGATTGCCCACTGAAGTCAGCCGGTCCAGATAAGCATCCTTTTGCAATTGTTCTATCTTTTGGAGGGCCGCAATTTTCGTGCTGCGGTCCCGAAAAGTTTCTACCGCGCCCACAATCCTGCCATTTTCGTAGATCGGGTTTGAATGCACCAGCACTGGTACCCGGTGGCCATCCCGGTGATGCAGATAGACTTCCGCATCACACGGCCGTCCATCTTCCATTGTATGCGCCAGCGGGCACAGGCCATCGCACAAGATCGTCCCATTGTCGTTGACGTGCATCAGCAGGTTATTCGCACAAGAGGTCCCGATCACATCCTCGGCACGATATCCGGTGATCCGTTCTGCTCCCAAATTCCAATAAGTGATCCGGCGGAGTTGATCGGTAAAATAAATACCATAGTCTAAATTATCCAGAATGAGTTTATAAAATTCAGCACCGACGTTCATGCACAGCTCCATTGGCTCGATAAATAGCTGCTTGAGGCCATTTGGTTCCAATAAGTTCCGGGAATAGAACTTACCATCAATTCGGACAAAGAAACATGTTGGAAGACGATCGCAATTGTCCCATTCAGAATCACTCGATCAACTCTTCTCCGGTGGGGATAAAGCGCCTATATAGGTTTGCCCAGACTTTCGAATGAGGGGCGCTCAAATTGTGTACCACTTTTTTTTCACAACATTTGGATGCCCCTTCCGAATTATAGAACAAATCCCCGATCCTAAAACTGATAAAATAGTTAGCTGGAAGGACCGATTTTGCTTTCCTTTTTTTTCGCTTGGACACAAACCCAATGATGCCCCTCTCCGCGCCCGGCATATCCGGCACTCAATTCGAAGGTAAACAACCCATTCAAGTCATCCATTCCGCTGCTCCAATCCGGATCTGCGATAACGGCGGCTGGACGGATACCTGGTTTGCCGGCCATGGCAAGGTATTCAACATTGGCGTCTATCCCTATGCAGAAGTGCAGATCAGCGAATACCTCACCCCACCCGGAGAACAGCGAATTGTCATCTATGCGGAGAACTACGCTGAACGCTACCAGGTGAAACCGGCAGTACACTGGAACAAACATCCCCTGTTGGAAGCTGCCATCGAGTTAATGGGCATCCCGGCAGAACGATCGATCGAGGCAGTCATCTATTCCCGGGCGCCTGGCGGCGCATCGACCGGAACCTCCGCAGCCGTCACAGTGGCCCTGATCGGCGCCTTAGATTGCCTGACGCCGGGACGCATGACGCCTCACGAGGTTGCCCAGGTCGCTCACCGGGTTGAAACCGAAATTCTGCAGCAACAGAGTGGGATCCAGGATCAACTCTGCTCGGCTTATGGCGGGGTAAATTTTATCGAGATGCACCAATATCCTTATGCAACCGTCTCGCAGATCCAGGTGCCCAATCCGGTCTGGTGGGAACTGGAGCGGCGATTGGCCCTGGTGTTTCTGGGCAAAACCCATCATTCATCCCAGGTTCACGAGATGGTGATCAACGCCCTCGAGCAGCATGGTCCTGACAATCCGAAACTGGAGGCTTTGCGCCGGATAGCCGTTCTATCCCGGGATGCTCTCTACAGCGCAGACTTCCGGGCCTTGGGACAGGCGATGATCGCCAATACAGAGGCCCAGGCGCAGCTGCATCCCGCCCTGATCAGCCAGGATGCGCAACGCGTGATCGAGATCGCCAGAGCCCATGGTGCGATCGGCTGGAAAGTCAACGGAGCCGGCGGTGAAGGTGGCTCACTGACGATCTTATGCGACGAACGCTCACAGGCCCGCCGGGCCATGTTAACTGCAATCGAGCAGGAAAATCCGGCCTACCGCCACATCCCCATCTATCTCAGTCGCCAGGGGCTGCGCGTCTGGCAGTCACGACCAGCCCGAAACGGATTGCCCTGAACTGACGCCGACCAGGTGCATTGAGAATGAGCCGGATCTCTTTGCAAAAAAAACCAATTACCCAGCCAAGTATTCAATTATTTAAAAGGAGTCACGCATGGCTTTACTCTTGGATTCAGCAATGGTCATGGATGCTCAGCAAGCTTCCGCCCTGGGATTTATTCGCGGCGCAACCACCAACCCCACCCTGATGGCCAAGACCGGTCAGGATCCGGAAGAAGTTATCCTTGAACTGTGCGATATCTTACCCGGGACCATTTTTTATCAGTTGACTGCTTCAAACCCAGATGGCCGAGCAGCCGAAGCGCGCCGCATCGCCGGGTTGCGGCCTGACAGGATTGGTTTGAAAATCCCTACCACGCCCGAAAACCTGAGCCTGGCTTCCCAACTGGCACTGGCGGGCTACACCATCGGGATGACGGCCATCTTCAGCCCAGCCCAGGTTTACCTGGCCTGCCAGGCGGGCGTCCGCTACGTGCTGCCCTACGTGAACCGCAGCACGCGCTTGCTTGGGGATGGATTTGCCCTGGTCGAGTCAATGCGGGAGATCATCGAAGCTGGAGGCTATCCGGTCGAGATCATCGCGGCCAGTGTGAAAAGCCCGGATGAGGCAGTGCAAACCCTGCTGTCTGGAGCCCACCACCTGACTTTGCCCCTGGCTGTGATCCAGGCCATGGGCCAGCACCAACTGTCCGATGAAGCCATCGCTGCCTTTGCATTGGATGCTGCCCGGATTCCCGGGCAGTCACAGAGCTGACAGGTACTCTAGAATATCCTCTGTAAGTTATGGGCAAAATAAGGCGTCGACGTGTGCGTTTGCACACGTCGACGCCTTATTTTGCCATGACCTCTGGTCGTATTGCGAGAGAGATACATTGGCTCGCAGCCTCCAACAATCGGACGGTTGGGGAGAGTGGTAGAATCAATCTGTGCCGGTTATCACGAGACCCTTGGCTCGGCCAGACCTGCCGGATCCGGCTCACCTATTGGCAACAACCAACATCCCTGACAGGAGAAAACCATGCCTGAAGCGACGATCATCGATGCCGTCCGTACGCCCATCGGAGCCCTGGGTGGCGCTCTGGCTGCCGTGCGCCCTGACGATCTGGCAGCTCATATCTTAAACGCGCTGGTTGAGCGCACCGGGCTCGATCCCAATCTGGTTGAAGAGGTTTACCTGGGTTGCGCCAATCAAGCCGGCGAAGACAACCGTAACGTGGCCCGCATGGCCGCCTTGCTGGCGGGTTTCCCGGTACATGTGCCGGCGGTAACCTTCAACCGCCTGTGCGCCTCCGGGCTTAACGCCGTCAACCAGGCAGCCCGAGCGATCAAGGTGGGCGAGGGCGAGATTTACATCGCCGGCGGTGTCGAAAGTATGTCGCGTGCGCCTTACTCCATCCCCAAAGGGGAGCGCAGCTACCCGTTCGGCAACCTGACCGCCTGGGACACCGCCCTCGGTTGGCGTTACCCGAACCCCCGGATGAAGGCCCAATACGGCACGGAGGCGATGGGCGAAACGGCCGAAAATATCTATGCTGAATTTCCGATCAGCCGCTTCGACCAGGACGCTTTCGCCCTGCGCAGCCATCAGCTGGCCATCCAGGCGACCGATTCGGGCAAATTCAGCGAAGAAATTTCCCCGGTGCCAATCCCACAACGTAAAGGCGATCCCCTGATGGTTTCCGTGGATGAACGCCCGCGCCGCGACACCAGCATGGAAGCGCTGGCCCGCCTGCGACCGGCTTTTCGAGAAGGTGGCAGCGTGACAGCCGGCAATTCTTCCGGTCTCAATGACGGCGCCGCCGCGATCTTGCTGATGAGCGCCGATAAAGCAGCCGAATTGGGCTTCAAACCCCTGGCCCGGATTGTCGCCTCCGCTGCCGCCGGCGTGCCGCCGCGCACCATGGGACTCGGGCCTGTGCCGGCCACCCGCAAGGCCCTCCAAAGAGCAGGATTGACGCTCGATCAAATCGGCTTAATCGAGCTGAATGAGGCCTTCGCCGTTCAATCCCTGGCAGTGATGCGTCAGTTGGGCATGAATCCGGATATCACCAACGTGAACGGTGGCGCGATTGCCCTTGGCCACCCCTTGGGCTGCTCCGGCGCTCGCATCCTCACTACTCTGATCCACGAAATGCGCCGCCGTGCTCCGCAGGAAAAGCGCCCGTACTACGGCCTGGCGACCCTGTGTGTCGGTGTGGGCCAGGGCGAAGCGACGATCGTCGAGTGGCTGGATTGATCGAGCGGATGGGTATACGGGCACTGGTTACCGGATCCACCGGTTTCATCGGCTCTCAACTCTGCCGGGCGCTGGTTGCCAATGGCTATACTGTGCGCGCCTTCCATCGAACCAGCAGCCCGACCCAGATGCTGGACGGTCTGCCAGTAGAACACGCACTTGGCGATATCACCCAGATGGAAACGCTGTCGAGCGCACTGCAGGGTATTGAAGTTGTTTTCCACGCGGCCGCTAAAGTCGGCCGGCGGGCCGGGTCTCACCAGCGGGTCACCATTGATGGGACCCGCAATATCTTGCAGGCTGCTGCTCAGGCAGGCGTCCGCAGGGTCGTGCATACCAGTTCTGTCTCAGCCCTGGGCGTCCCGGAGGAAATCCAAACGCAACCGGGCCAACGGCCTCTGCTCAACGAAAACCACACCTGGAATCTCCCACCATCCGCCTGGCAGTATGGTTATGCCAAGTATCAGGCTGAATTAGAAGTGCAACGAGCGGTTGCCCACGGCCTGGATGTCGTGATCGTCAACCCGGCAGTGGTCATTGGGGCCGGCGATGTAAATCAGATCTCAGGGAATACCATCATTCAGGTCGCCAGGGGCAGGCTGCCCGTAACCATCGATGGCGGTTTGAATGTTGTCCATATCCAGGATGTCGTGGCAGGCCATCTGGCTGCGCTCGAACGGGGTCATACCGGCGAGCGCTACATTTTAGGTGGCGAAAATCTGGCTCACACGGAATTTCTGAGACGTATCGCCCGAATCAGCGGGGTGCGACCTCCCTGGCTGAGTCTGCCGGGACGCCTGATCCGCTGGCTGGCCCTCCCGGTCGGCCTGGTTGACGATCTGCTCCATTTACCGATGAGCGGTGAAGCTCTGCGGCGAGCCGGTTATTATTTTTATTATGATTGCCAAAAAGCGCGCCGGGAGCTGGCTTTGCCAACTCCTCGCACAATCAACCAGGCCATTACCGAAGCTTATACGTGGTACCAGGCTCAAGGCATGCTCTAGCACCGGGTTACGCGCCGCTTACTGGGGTATTCAATACTTATCTGTTGATGACAATCGATCGTTCAGGAGGTTACAGTGCGCACAAAATTTCCCGTCACTGCCCACATCTTCCTCATTCGGGAAGGAAAAGTGCTCATGATACGACGGTTTAATACTGGTTTTGAGGATGGTAATTTCAGCGTTGTCGCCGGCCATCTGGACGGCAATGAAACGGTCCGACAAGCGGCGATTCGCGAAGCCCAGGAAGAAGTTGGCGTGCGGCTTGATCCGGAGGAAGCTTAAAGTCGTCGGCGTCATGCAGCGCCGGTCCGATGAAGAGCGCATCGATTTTTTCCTGGCTTCCCACAGCTGGCAGGGCGAACCAAGCAATTGTGAGCCGAATAAATGTGACGACCTGCGCTGGGTTGCGCCGGACCATCTGCCCGCGAACACAATCCCATACATTCGACAGGCGCTCAAAAACTTTCAATCCGGAAACTGGTATAGCGAGTTCGGTTGGGAAGGGGCCAGTCAAACTGTGTAGCTATGGTGTTCGGCTTGGCCGAACACCATATTGCCCTTTCTGCAACGATTAACCACACTGTCCACAGGATCAAAGGAGGATTTGTTTGATGGAAACCCGTATGTTTGGACGAACCGGACACGAGAGCACAGTCGCGATCTTCGGAGGCTTCGCGCTCTCCCAGGCCAGCCAGGAGCAGGCCGACGCCACCATGGAAAAGGTGATTGCAGCCGGCGTAAACCACATTGACATTGCCCCATCTTATGGGATTGCCGAACAACGGCTGGGACCCTGGATGCCTCGCGAGCGCGAACGGTTCTTCCTGGGCTGCAAAACCATGGAACGCGAGCGAGCCGGGGCCGCCGCCGAGCTGCGCGCCTCCTTGGAACGGCTTCAGACCGACCACTTCGACCTCTACCAGATCCATGCCGTTCGGACCTTCGAAGAATTGGATTCAGTCACCCGCAAAGGCGGCGCCTTGGAAGCATTGATCGAAGCCAGGCAGGCGGGCCTGACCCGTTTCCTGGGCATCACGGGGCATGGCGTGGATGCTCCGGCTATTTTTATCGAGGCGCTGCGCCGGTACGACTTTGACAGCGTTTTATTCCCCATTAATTTCGTCCAGTACGCCGATCCTGAATATCGCCGCAATGCCGAAGCGCTGATCCGGCTATGCCAGGAGAAGCAGGTGGGTACGATGATCATTAAATCGATCACAGCTGGCCCCTGGGGCGACCAACCCCAAACCCATATCACCTGGTACCGGCCTCTTACCGCACCGGACATGGTTCAGGCCGCCGTGAACTTTGTACTTTCTCAACCCGTCACTGGCATCTGCACAGCCGGCGACCCGGATATACTACCGCTCGTTTTGCAGGCTTGCGAAAACTTCACCCCGCTATCCCAGACACAGCAAGAGAGTTCTGATTGCCTCCGCGGACGCATACGAGCCATTGTTCACTTGAGATAGAGAAAATCTCCGCGGTAAATTGCTTTCACGTGGGGCGAGCGGACAGGCGTCTGCTCACCCCCATCTATAGCCTCGGCCACAGGATTTCCCAAAGAACCGGTGCATTCAAGCTGTGTAGATGTGAGAGGGCCCCAAATCTGAGGTAGCATCACAAGAATTCCCAATGAGCCAATTTGACAATTTGCTCAACGTTTGGTATATTTTTTACTGTGTTCATATCAGGCTTTTAAGATTGAAGCACAATAATTGAATAATTTGTACTGCTATGGGATAAGCTGGCCGCATTTGTGGGGGTCTTGGGCCTTATTGCGATTTGTCCGGTAAGGCATGCCCTGCCTTCCTGAAGATCAGGAATGCTAGGGGGAGCCTTCATATTGAAAAACATCGACGTTTGGGAGTTTCTTCCATTCCCTTACTGGCCCGCTCCAATTTAACGCTTGCTTTCGATATGGCAGTCGAATGGTCGACCCTGGTTTGCATTAATAGCAGACCAAGAGGTTCGATTAATCTTTTCTATTTAGGAGGAACGTTTGCAAGCATTAGACACTCAGGCCGTAGAAATGGGCCTGTCTACATCAACCATGAATGATAAAAATGAAGAAATCACCCCCAATTGGTTTGAACAAGCCATCGATGACTACGATTACGAACGCCCCAAGCGAGGCCAGTTCCTGGAAGGCATTATTCTGAGAATCGACGATGACGCCATCCTGGTCGACATCGGCGTCAAGCGGGATGCGATCGTCCCATCCTGGGATTTGAACATGTTGCCCAAGGACTTCCTGGCCGGGTTATCAACCGGGAGCGATGTCCTGGTATGTGTGATGCGACCACCGGAAGGCGATCAGGATCTGCTGGTTTCATTAAACAAAGGGCTTGAATACAAGAGTTGGGAACATGCCGAAACTTACCTTGAAAATGGCCTGACCTTCGAGGTCGAGATCATCGGGGAAAATCGAGGCGGCTTACTGGCAAACTTTGAAGGATTACGGGCCTTCATTCCGAACTCCCAGGTCGCTGAACTGCGCCGCAGGGATAGCCAGCGCGCCCGACAGTTAAAAAATGAAATGATCGGCCAAAAGTTGCTGGTCAAGGTCATTGAAGTCGACCGCGACCGGCAACGATTGATCCTATCCGCATTGGCTGCCGAGGACGAAAAACGCAAGAAGCGCCTGGAAGAGCTTGAAGAACGCCAGATTATTCTTGGAAAAGTCAGCAGCACCGTAAAATTCGGTGTGTTTGTCGACCTGGATGGGATTGACGGCCTGGTCCATATTTCCGAGCTGGACTGGCAGCGGGTAGATCGCCCATCAGATCTCTTCAAAGTTGGCGATGAGATTCAGGTTCAGGTGATCGGCATCGATGTCGAACGTGAGCGGGTCAGTTTAAGCCGCAAAGCCCTGTTGCCCAGCCCCTGGCAACAGATTGAGCAAAAATTGAAACCCGGTGATGTGATCGAGGGTGAAGTTAAGAACGTGCTCGATTTTGGAGCCTTCGTCGAGGTTGCTGAAGGGATCGAAGGTCTGGTGCATGTAAGTGAGATCGGCTATTCCGCAACCGGCGCCCCTCAGGATCTGGTCAAACCGGGCGAGAAAATTCTGGTGAGGGTTCTGGATATTGATTCGGATCGAGAGCGAATTTCTCTGAGCATGCGCAGGGTACCGATCGAAGAACAGATCGCCTGGATGGCCGAGAATGAAATTCAGGAGGCCGAAGCCGAAGCAGATCAACCGGAAGCCGAGCTGTCCGAAGCAGAAACGGCCCAGGATGAATCTATCGAAGTAGAACAAAACGCTCCAGAAGATGCTCAAACGGACGCACCCACATCCGAAACCGAAGCCGGGGCTGATGCAGCCTCGGCTGAGGCGGACGTCGAAGCCGTCGCTCCCGAACAACAACCAGAAGACAGACGGAGGAGGCTTCCGCCACTGAGACCGACGAGGCGCAACCTGTTTCAGAAGAATCTTCGGCGACCCCGTCGACCGATGAACCGAGCTGAGGCCGCTGCCGAAGAAGAATAAATTAAACTTATCGTTGAAGTTAAGCCGCTCTGGTCGGCCCAATTCGTGGTTAACCTAACCAAATATGGCGTGGTTTCGCATCAAGAAATGTGAAACCACGCCATGTTTTATTTCCAACGTAAATATATGGCGCCAACGGCGTCGCGCCACGCCCGCGGCATGACTCAATTCGATCGGACAGCGTTCAGAAAATCTGCAAACAGGCCATATGCAGTGGTATGCGGGCCAGGATCGGCTTCGATGATCGAGAGCTGTCCAAGCACATCGCTTGTAAACTGCACAATGCTGGTTGTCCCCTCCACACCGTACAAGGGTGAATCATGGCTGACGATTTCGGGGGCCACTCGGGCCGTCACTTGATCACCTTCCCTCAGCGCGGTACATACCAGTTTCCAGCGTCCACCTTCCTGGCGCGCCCGCCGGATGTCTTCGGGAGAGATGTCACGGATACCCTGCCGGTCAACCTGATCCGGCTTAAGCGCCACTCCTAAAATCACCGTCGTCAAAGCAGCTACTTTCACCGCGGCGTCCCAACCATCGATGTCGCCGCTCGGGTCGGTCTCTGCAATCCCGATCTTTTGGGCGTAGGCTACTGCTTCATCGAAGCTTTCCCCGCCTTCCATCCGGCTCAGGATCAAGTTCGTGGTTGAATTCAGCACGCCTCGCAAGGCGCGAATGCGGGCCCCCGGCAGCGCCTCCCGGTATAACGAGAAGATCGGCGCGCCATCCATCACAGTCGATTCAAAATAAAACTTGACGCCCTGCCGGTTGGCTAGATCGGTCAATTCCCGGTAGGCATGGACGACCGGGCCCTTATTGGCTGTTATGGCATGCATACCCGATTCAAGCGCCAGCCGCAAATGCCCAACAGCTGGTTGGCCGGTTTGATAATTGACCGGCGTATTTTCGAATAATACCTGGGCGCCGCAGCGGCGAATAAAATCAATCGAATCGAGCGGCGCATCCCCTTTCCCAAGTCATTCAGCGAGCCGCCGGTGGCCATGATTGCCAGGGCTTTTTCCAGGTCGAGACCAGCCAGATCAATAGCCGATCCATGGCGTCCGGTAGCCAGCCCGGTAACGTCAAACGTCAGATCGTAATCTCGCTTTAACTCGGCCTGTTTGCTTAATAACAAGCGGGCCAGCGCCTGTCCAACATTGCCAAAACCAAGCAATGCCAATTTAAAATGCGACATGGAATTCTCCTCTTAATTTAACTATGTCCATCCAAAGGATTAACCTGTTTTTGAGAAGGTAGCGGCCATCCACCGCAGACTCCAAATGGGACATGGTTGAGCTGCATGATTGCGGTTAGATTTGCGGCCAGGGATATGGACGCCGGTATGGATTCGGCGATGGGAAGCGGCCTGCTTCCAGAAGCTGATCGATTCGCTGAGCAATTGCCTTGATTTCCACCGGGCTCAAATAAGCGCCCAACGCCGTCTCCAGCTCAGAGCGTGCGCCATTGGAACCTTCAAATTTCTGTCGAAATGCGTTCAGGCTGGCGCATAAATCCTCCGGGAAGGGTTCGCCTGCAAAATCCCAGATCACCGTACGGATCTTCTCCTCGACATGGAAACAGATGCCATGATCGATCAGCCAGATGTGGTTATCCGGATCGATCAGGACATGGCTGCCTTTCCGGTCAGCATTGTTGATCACCAGATCAAACAGAGCAACCGGTCTCAGTCGTTGCAGATCTTCTTCACGAAATGTGAAATAGTGATATTCCGGATCGTGTTCGATATACAACTGAAGCGATCCCGAGCCAATCGGGGCATGGCGACGGTAAACGGTTGGCGGCACCAATTCCCAACCCAGGGCCTCGCTCACCACGTAGGCAGCCGCCTCGCGCCGGGCGAGTGAGGCGGCCGGGAAATCCCACAAAGGTCTTTCTCCGCGAGTGGGCTTATAGACGCCCTTCAGGTACTGGCCTTCCAACTGTATATCAACCAAAAACGTGTAATTCGATCCCCACAGGAATTCGCCCTTTACCGTTATTTCCCCTTGATTCAGGATTTCAAGAACTTCAGCATCTGGTTCAGTCATGTAACATACTCTTAAGGCTTGTACCCATAAAGTCTGCGGGTCACCAGGATCGCATCCCGATAATCGGTCCGATCGTCTCGGACCCAAATTGATCGGTTACATCCCTAGAGCTGTCTTGGAAATAGGTCGGATTTCCATCCTTGCGGGTGGACTATGCCCATGATCGCTCTTTGGCAAGGATACTCTCCATACCAGAGATGGTTCTACCCGCCATACATGCTATGGCCTGTAGAACCATCCCAATGACGGCAAGAATAAACTCAGTGCTTGTGCCCATTCCGCTTGGGGCAGAAATGACCTTCAGGATCCATCGGCTGGCCACATTGAGGGCAAATGGCCCGGCCATGCGAAGCCACTTCCATACCCCAGTGACACATCGCCCGGATTTGTTCACGCGTGCACCAAAAGCGGACCACACTGGTTTCATCCGGGTCCTGACCCTCTAATACCAGTTCTTTCGCCACCAGAACGACCAGATCATTTTCCGCATCATATCCCAGACCGATCTCTCCCACCCGAAAGAGGGGATCCACCGGTGGATTGATCCGCATCTTCTCTTCGTCGTACTCTGCGGAAGCGTCCTGCAAACCGGCATTTTGACTGGCTAACTCAGACAGGAACTGCTCTAACCCAACCGCCAGGGATTGGATCTGGATTTTTTCAACGATCAAAGTGACTGTTCGCTCGCCCTGCCAACCTTGAATATAGAAGACCCGCTTCCCTGGCGGGCCTATTGCATCGGTTGTGATATGAGCGACCGGTTTCAGGTCAATCTCAGATGATGGCATAGCTTTCTCCAAATTTCTGTCAGACACTTAGTATACCAGAATCAAGGTGTCGCCAATGAAAAAGAAAGGCTCTTGGATACTTTTGGGGGTGTGCCCCGGAATTGAGGATATGGGCGTCCTGACGCACGCTCACAGCCTCAATTCTGTGACTATCCTTTAGGATTTCCAAAAGACCCAAAAGAAAGATCATAATTCAGGGTTAACAAGTGGCTGCCCCCTTCACCGATACCCAAAGCTGTGATCGAGGCCGGCGCGATATGCAGCCGTTGGAATAAATCCAGCGGTAAGCCGAGGTAGTAAGCTACCACCAGCTTGATCGGATCGGAATGGGAAACGCAGGCAATGATGTCCTTGGGGTCATGTTGGGCTCGCAGCGTCTCCAACTCCTGCATCATGCGGAATTGGCACTCGGCGAATAACTCGCCTTGTGGGAAGCGCATCAAAGCCGGGGCCAACTGCACAACCCGCCAGATCTTCAGCCGGCTCAGACCTTTGATCTTTTTATTCTGCCATTCACCAAAATCAGTCTCAATCAGTCCCTGCCTGGGGATCACTTCCAGGTTCAAGGTTTTGGCGATCGGTTCAGCGGTTTCCATGGTCCGCTCAAGCGGACTGCTATAGACAGCCTTGATGGGCGCCCCGGCCAGCCTGTCGGCGACCGCCTGGGCCTGCTGGCGCCCCTTGTCGTTCAAATGAACTTCCGGTAACCGCCCGGCCAAGCGGCCCTTCTTGACATACTCGTTTTCGCCATGTCGGATTAATAAAATGGTTGTCATCAACGTCCTGCTTTGTGTTTTCCTTTGATCTCTTTAATCCTGTCTTCGGATAGTTCGGGTAAGATCTCCGTTTGCTCGATGCCCAGGGCGCGTTCCTGGGCAACCCGCCAGCGCGCTAGCCGGTCAACGACCTCAAATTCATACCCCTGCCCGGAGGGCCGGTAAAAATAACGACCTAACAAATCCGCCGGCAGGTACTGCTGCGGCAGAAAATGATCTGGCCCCTCGTGCGGGTACTTGTAACCCTGCCCATGGCCGAGAGCGCGGCCATCGCGGTTGAGATCCTGCAAGTGGCGAGGCACCTGGGTTTTGCCCTCATCTTCTACCAGTTTAAAAGCTTTAAAATCGGCGCCGGCCGAATTGGACTTGGGGGCAGTAGCCAGGTAAAGAGTCGCTTCGACGATTGGATAGATGCCCTCCGGCAGCCCCATATAATCAAACGCCTGGGCGGCGGCATTGGCAACCACCAAGCCCAGTGGATCTCCCAGGCCGATATCTTCACCCGCCAGGATCAACAGCCGGCGCAGGATAAAGCGTGGATCCTCACCGGCATACAGCATTTTCGCCAGCCAGTACAGGGCAGCATCGGGATCGGAACCGCGCACCGATTTGATAAAAGCTGAGATGGTGTCGTAGTGGGCGTCGCCGTCCTTATCATAGAGCACGGCCCGCCTTTGGATTAACTCCTGGGCAATCTCCAGGGTGACATGCACCTCACCCGCTTCATCAGGCGGCGTGCTTTCCACCGCCAACTCCAGCGCGTTCAGCGCGTTGCGGGCGTCGCCGCCCGCCACCCGAATGAAGTGTTCCATAGCTGCCTCATCCAGATGGATATTTCGTTCACCATAACCACGCTCCGAGTCCTGCAGAGCGCTTTCGATAATCCGGCGCATGGCTGTATCATCCAGTGGACGCAGTTGGAAAACCCGCGAGCGGGAAACCAGGGCCCCGATAACTTCAAAGTACGGGTTTTCGGTCGTCGCCCCAATCAGCGTTACGGTGCCATTTTCAACGTGCGGCAGCAGGGCGTCCTGCTGGGCCTTGTTCCAGCGATGGACCTCGTCCACAAACAGGATCGTGCGGGTGTTATAAAGCTTGCGGCGTTCGATAGCCTGATCGATCACAACCCGCAGATCGGCTTTTCCTGCCAGGACAGCCGAAAGTGTTTCAAAATGCGATCTGGTCTGGTTGGCGATCACCATCGCCAGGGTGGTCTTACCCGTCCCCGGCGGCCCCCACAGGATGATCGAAGAAAACAAGCGGTCGGCCTCAATCGCCCGGCGCAGCAACTTACCAGGGCCGGCGATATGCTCCTGGCCGATATATTCGTCCAGGCTGCGCGGCCGCATGCGGGCAGCCAGAGGGGCTTCGGATTTCATCCGGTTCTGCATGGCGTGGTCAAAAAGATCCATATCTGGATTATAACGCCGGATGCAATCCAGCGGAACTGCAAGTCGCAGGTGTCCGGGCTTTAACAAGAAAGAGAAAATGGATTGCGCAATGGGGGGCAATGCTGCCCATTGCGCAACACCTACTTTCCTGCCCACGCAAACTCCTAATTGTCTTTTATTCCCGAACCAGTATGATAGCTATCCTATCGTCTCAGAAATTAACCAAGAAGTGAGCGGAGTGTATACCTCCGCTCACTTCTATACCCAAAATCCTAAATTTACTTCGTTTGCTTTCCAAAACCAATTGAACCACTTCAATTCCGTCAAAAACACTATACCAAAAGACTGTTTATTTGTAAAATAGTATTATTTTATAAAGATCATAGGTAAATCTATATGAATTTAAGAAGGCTGAAAATCTTCCTGGCGGTTTGCGAAACCATGAATATGACCCAGGCGGCCGAAGCGCTGTATATGTCCCAGCCCTCCGTCAGCCAGGCGATCGCAGAACTGGAAAAAGAGCTGGATACCCGCCTGTTCGAACGCCTGAACCGGCGCCTGTATCTGACCGAGGCCGGCCGGCGACTGCAATCCTACGCCCGGCACATTTTGAACCTGGTGGAACAGGCCAACCAGGAGCTCTCCGAACTGAGCCAGGGAGGCAGATTGCGGGTCGGCGCCAGCCTGACCATCGGAACCCATCTGTTACCTAAATTGGCCGCCCAATTTCACGCCAGCCACCCCGAGGTGGAACTGATCACCCTGGTAGATAACACCAGCGTGATCGAAGCCCTCATCCTGGAAGACCGGCTCGATCTCGGGCTGGTTGAAGGCCGGTTGAACTCAACCGATATCCTGGAACAATTTATTCAAAGGGACGAACTGGTCATCGTCGCCGCTCCACAGCATCCGCTGGTCCCACGCCTTCCCGTCCAGGCAGCTGAGCTGGCCGGCGAAGGCTTTATCGTCCGGGAGGATGGCAGCGGCACGCGCGAGCTATTTGTAAGCGCCATGCGAGACGCCGACATTCCCTGGAAAATCGCCGGCGTTTACAACAATATTGAAGCCATCAAACAGGCTGCCCGCCAAAATCTGGGTTTAGGGATCGTCCCTGAAATCTCGATCGAGCAGGAGCTGTCTAGTGGGGTTTTGGTCCCAATTAAGGTGCCTGAACTCAAATTGATCCGAAAATTCAACCTGATTCATCACCGCCAAAAATATTTCACGAAAGCCATGCAGGCCTTCCAGGAACATGTCCTGGCATGAATTCAAGTGTTTGAAGTTTCGTTCATGAATTTCATTTATACCCGCTGGCAAGAAAGGATATGGAAAAATTAGGTGCCAGCGGGGGGGAACGCCCCCGCTGACACCTAATTTTTCCAAACCTCTGATGCAGGATTCGCAGAGCCAATAAATAATCGGAGGTTGGTGAGATAAATGGTAAACTTACACCTAAAGATACCCGGTTACGGAGAAACGCCATGGTGGACTTACCAAACAACCTCAATTTAGCGAGCATTCTTCCAGATCATAACCGGATCCTGCCGCGCCTCCACCCGGATCTGGCGAATTTTTCAGCCAGTTTACCGTTGACCTGGCAGAAAGCCTTACAATCTCCGGGCGATCTCGGCCAGGCAGTCGCGGCGATCTGGCAACCCATTCGACCGGTTGCCCGTGGCCTGGCCTTCCGACTGGAAAACATCACCCTGGATTTAGCGCTGGTGATTTCGGATGCGGGCCAGCTGCCACCTTACCTGCTTTATATTTGCCAGTACAAACAGTCCCTTCACGGCTGGCTGGCCGGGACGCCTGTGGAGGAGCCTGAGTTCAAGGCTGCTGAACAGCGGCTGGGGATCAGTCTGCCCAAATCGTATCGACGCTTCTTGCAAATCCACGACGGCTTCTTTGAAACGGAACGACCGGAGATCGGGGTTCTCAGCCTTAAACAAGCTTACCTGATCTCATTCACCGATACAGACGCTCCCAAGGAACAGAGCATCCGCTTGCTCGCCTTCAGCACAGACCGAGTTGGCCAGGTACATGCCTACAATTTACTCACTTCAAATGGCAAGGGTGATTGCTCGACCGGCGTATGGGATGGCGAACGCTTACGCCTGGGCCAGCCAAAATCGTTCTGGTCTTATCTCAAAGATTTTTCAATTCACAGCTTAAGGTAAGCGAAGAAGCATGGATCTTAGCCCACAAGAACTTGCCCAGGCAATCCTGGATGAACTGGACGCTCTCCCGCTTCGTACGACAGCCAACCTACGGACCGTGCGGCGTAAATACAGCCGCCTGCTGAAACAGGCAGACCCGGAGCTGGTTTTTGAACTGGCTCGCCTGCTGCTGCGGATGCCGGCCCGGCGCTGGATCGCCTATGAACTCGTACGCTATCATCCCGGTGCATTTCAGCAAACAGGACCGGCGATTCTGGAGGAATTCGGCCAGGGCATAAACAGTTGGGATACAGTTGATACGTTCGCCCGAACGCTGTCAGGCCCGGCCTGGCTCGAGGGCCAGATCGAAGACGAACGGATCCACGCCTGGGCCCATTCCCCCGACTTGTGGTGGCGCAGGGCGGCCCTGGTCAGCACCGTGGCGCTCAACCTGCGGTCTCAAGGCGGCCCGGGGGATGTCCCCCGCACGCTGACGGTTTGCCGCCTGCTGGTGGACGACCAGCAGGACATGGTGGTCAAGGCCATGTCCTGGGCGCTGCGCCAGCTGGTCACCCATGACCCCCAGGCTGTCCAGGCCTTTCTCGACGAACATGCACGGGTGTTGAACGCCCGTGTGAAACGCGAAGTGGGCAACAAATTGAGAACGGGGCTGAAAAATCCAGGCTCCAAACGAGGTGCCGGCCAATGACAGGCACTGCTTTGCTGGTAATCGATGCCCAGGTCAATATGTTCGACCCCCAATTCCCGATACACGCCGCCGGCCAGATTCTCGCCCGGCTGCAGGAGATCATCCGGCGGGCGCGCCAGGCCGGTGCAACCCTGATTTACCTGCGCAACAACGGCGATCCGGGGGATGTAGATGCCCCGGGTGAAGCCGGATGGAAAATCCACCCCGCCTTAGCGCCTCAAACGGGTGACACGGTGATCGACAAATTCACCCCCAACGGATTCGAGGGCACGGACCTTCCAACAGTGCTCCAGCAGCGCCGGATTGACCGGCTGGTGCTGGCCGGCATGCAGACCGATTTCTGCGTCTCAGCCACCTTGCGGGCCGCAGTGGCTGCCGGCTATCAGGTCACCCTGGCCGCCGACGCACACAGCACCTATGACACCCAGGATTTGCAGGCCGAAGAAATCATCGCCCGCTATAATCTGGAGCTGAGCGCCCTGGCCGAAGTGCTCCCCACAAAGCAGATCGTATTTTAATGATCCGACCGGGTTGAGCGCCCATCCTTCGCCATGGTATCATTCTTCGATCGCTCCAGGTTTCTCGCTGTGGTTGGAGGAGCACTCTGATTGTATCGAAGCGGCGTTCACAAACACTTTCGCGCTATAGCTGAAAGCCTTCCGGGAAAGGATCCGAACCCTGTAAGATAAATTGATGGAATCCGGTCAGGTAAGCGCTGCCGGTCAGCCGCGGAATGATCGCTGGAATGCAATCCGCGCCCACCCCAACGCAGGTTTCAGCCATCACCTCAGCTTTAAATCGGGTCCCCAGGATGCTCTCGGTCGTCAAGCTGTCTCCCAATCCGACCAGGCCGCGCCGGTGGCGCATGGCCAGTTCGGCGGCGGTCCCCGTCCCGCAGGGCGAGCGATCGATCATCCGGTCTCCCAAAACAACCACATTACGGCTTGATATTCCGTTCCCTTCAAGATCCTGGTAGAAACGCAGATCGATCACCCGGTCGATCTGCGGCAGATTTGGATGGCGCACATGCACCTGTTGGTTTACAGCCTCCAGAATATGCATCCCATCCTCTGCCAGTCTCACGTGCTCGCCCGGTAGCAATCGATCCGGCTGCCCGGTGACGTTGACCAGGGCAAAAAAATTTCCCCCGAAGGCAATATCAATCACGAGCGTTTTACCATCCGGCAGTTCAATCGCGACATCCTGGCGGAACAGGAAAGAAGGTACATTCTCGAAAGCTACCTCGACAACCTTGCCCTGCTGTATAACCGGCCAGGCGCGGATCAGGCCAGCCGGGGTATCTAAGGTTACCGGTTGGCCAGAGCTCCGTTCGGCAATCATCCCCATTTCGATTAAAGTGGTCACGATCCCAATCACAGCGTGACCGCACATCGGCTCGAAAGTCTGGTTATTCATAAAAATGATCCCTGCGTTCGCGTTCGGATCGCAGGGGGGCACAAGTATGGCGCCGTAAAGATCTTTATGGCCGCGCGGTTCCCGCAACAAAAAAGGAGGCGCCCAGAGCCAATGTCTCTGGGCGTAACTCATTTTTTCGAGCATAGTCGCGCCGGGGAGAATGGGGAGGCCGCTGGTCACCAGGCGGGTGCCTTCCCCGGCCGTGTGTGAGTCAATCGTTGCAAGCATTTTCAAAAATGTGGCCATAGGTTTTTCTCATCCAGATGCACGAAATGGATCCGTCCTGAGCAAATAAGTTGATCCGGAATTAAGTTTGGAATCTCAAAAGCAAACCCAATTCCGCCTCCGTGACGTAGAAGGCCCTCTCCCGGATATGCCAGGCCAGATTGGTAGGGCAATGGCCTTCAGGCAGATCCACGGTCGAGGCTGTCTGGCCCTGGCGGTCCAATCCGATCAACTTGCCGCCGCCATAATGCGCCACCCACAGCCGCCCCTGATCGTCCAGGCCGATCCCATCGGGACCAAGCTCGTAGGCTCGGCCAGACGGGAGCTTACATTCAAAATCCAGTCCGGCAAAAACCCGCCGGTTGGCCAAAACACCTTGCTCGACAACATCAAAGACCAGAATTCGGTTACGGCGGTGCTCGGCAACATACAGCAGATGACCGTCTGGAGAAAGCGCAATCCCGTTTGGATAGGCGATTTCAGCCGCGGCGCAGTTCAGATCGCCATTCACGTCAATGTAATAAATGGCGCCGGCTGGGCGACCGCTGACCCAATCGTCCTGAAAATTTCCCGAATCCGTAAAGAACAACCCGCCATCCGACGAATGCACGAGATCATTCGGGCCTTTAAAGCGATTCCCAAGATGGCCTGTGATGACTCTTCGTAGCCTCGCCTGGCGATCGAGCTGAACCAGCGTACCGGCCGAATAGAAACAGGCCCAGAGAGCGCCGGTGCGATCCTGGCTCAGCCCACAGGGTCCGCTGCCGGCTGGAGCCTGGTGGACGATCCAGGTACTCCCATCCCGATAGCCACATATCCGATCACCCAACCACTCCACGAAGTACAAACAATCATCCCGACTGGAGTAATAAGCGCCTTCAGGATACTTTAACCCCTTCAAAACTATTTCCATTCGAGGTTCCATAGATCCCCGTTATCTTCTAAATGGTTTTTTCGCTAAGTTTCTTTCTGCTACCGACGGGAATTCCATGACCTTGGCGAGAGGAGCATTGATAATTTTTCCAGCACAATTCGCCGTTCATCACTCCCGGGAATATCTTCATTTATCGTAACTACTCAGCCAGCGCCTGGGATTTGTGGCGAAATGGGTGTGCGTGGGAGCGTACGCTCCCACGCACACCCATTTCGCCTATATTTCATGCTCAAGCCTGAGTAGATACCATTTATCGGATAATTTGCCGGATCGCGGCAGATTCGGTTAACGCCAGAACAGTCTGAGGGGGCCGCTGCCAGCGTTCGCAGGTCCATTGATTGACCCGTTGAATGAAATCCGCCTGCGTATTGGAGTCCCATCGTTTGGCTCCATTGCGATAAAACAGGCCAGGATACCAGACCTCTCGAAAATGGGCTGCGGTATAAGGCTGAGTAAAAAATTCGCCCTCAGAGATCGCCTCCGCAAAGAGCTCGAGGGATAATGTATCCTGGTCAATCGGAGCGCCTGCCAGCATATGGTCCAACATGGCGGCAATTTCATGGGTGGCAACGATCATAGCCGGAGAGACCAGGGTGGCGCTGCCAATTAAACCCACATCGTGCACCAGGTGCGCTCCCGACAGGGCTGCCAGCATACAGGAACTGGTCGCTTCCACCAGCGCCTGCCCATCAAATGTTTGCGCGTCGCTGGTGCCAGCAGTGCCGAAATTAGGCAGGCGCAGGCGATGGGCAATTTCAGCCATCATCGTGTTGCCCGCCTGGAACTCAGGGGCGCCATAAGAAAAAACCAGCGAGCGCATATCCATGATGGATGCCATTCCGCCGAAAATAAAGGGCGCTCCCGGCCGGGCAAGCTGGTGAATGACTAATGCGCTCAGCGATTTGGCTGTTAACTGCGCTAATATACCCGCCATGCTCATTGGGCCGGTTGCTCCACGGGCCGCATAAGGCACATAAGCGACCGGAATCTGATGTTCGGCACAGTACAATAATTTTCGCAGCGATTCATCCGGGTGGACCAGGGGCGAAACCGGCTCGGCGTAAACGATCAGGCTGGGATGCCGCCGGAGCCCACTCTCGCCGCCGGATGCCAACGCCGCCATCCGGTGCATCTGCGCCAACGAGGCCCGGGTGGCGGGCATGACGAGCACCGGCTTGATCGAATACTCCAAGCAATTCGCCAGAGCGAGGCGATCGGCCAGTTCGGGCGCGGCGTCCGCCACCAGACCGGAGGCCGTCAGAAAGCTTATCCCGGGCAGCCCCTGGGCCAGGGCTGCATTTTTGCGCACATCTTCTTCCAGACAGGGGCGGCGTTGACCGGTGCAGGGGTCCAAAACATCCGGCGCATCCGTATGGGCTCCAAAATAAGATTGCAGGCCGGATAGATCCATGACCGGCTCGCCCGTCCGGCTGAACAGCATGATTTTCTCTGGCGCAGAGGCCAGGGCAGACCTCACCAAAGCCTCCGGGATATAAGCGCGTTGGTCTCGCAGGGATGCACCTGCATTCACCAGCAAATCGACCGACGCCTGCTCGGTTACCCGGACCCCAATATTTTGAAGCAGCGCCAGCGCGGCGTCGATCACGCGCTGGCGTTCTTCGGGATTTAAGAAAGTCAAACTGGGCGGCATGTTCAGGCCGCGGCCTCCACAATCGCCTGGATTTTCTCCTGCTGCTCGGCGCCCAATCCAGGCGGGGTATGATCCTTTAAGATATCTTTGACGCGGGCGTTCAGGCGCTGCCCAAGCGTCGTGGCGCCTTTATCCAGCCATTGCGAGCGGATGCGACGATCGAGCAAGCCGGGGAACCAGAAATCTCGGAACCGATTTAACGTTTGGGTGGTACTGATGTAATTGCCTCCGGGGCCGACTTCATGGATTTCATCCAACATCAGGGTATCTTCATTGACCTCGATCCCTTTCATCAGGTTTTCACACATCGCCACCAGTTCATCCGTCAGCACCACCATCTCAAGCGAAGTGGTCAATCCGCTTTCCATGTAGCCCACATCATGGATCAAGTTCGACCCGCACAGCTTGGCCATCAGCACTGATAGCATGGCTTCCAGGGCAGCCTGCTCATCCATGATTTTCGCATCCGAACAACCAGCATAGCCCCAGGTAGGCAATCCATACCAGCGTCCCAACTCGGCGATCGCTGCTTTGGTCAACTGAAACTCCGGCGAAGCATAGCAGATCTGCATAGACTTCATATCCATGTGATGCAGGCCGGCGCCGAAAACGAAGGGTGCCCCGGGACGGGTCAACTGGTGCACCACCAAGCTGCTCAAAATTTCGGCCAATGACATCACCAGCCCGCTGGCCATCGTGATGGGAGCCACCGCACCCATTTGCGGGCCCGGCGAATGGACCACCGGCAGCTCATATTCCGCCATCATCACCAATTTATCTACGGCCGTCTCAGATTGCTGCAAGGGCGAACTTGGCTCGGAATAAAGCAGGATATGCTGTTGCTCGCGCAGAGCTTCATGCCCCCCGGCCACGGCCGCAGCCATATCAATGGCCCGCTGGCAGCTGGCCCTGTCGTTGGTGACGAACACAATCGGCTTGGTGCTGAAACTCAGCATATCCGCCATCTGAACATCGTAGGTCACGGCTGAATCAATGTCGGCAGGAATGCCCATGGACATCAGAAAGTGGATATTGGGTAAGGCGTCGACCAGGCGATAACAATCCTGAATATCCTTACGGGCAAAGGGCCGGTGTTCGCCGCTGTAAGGGTCCAGATAATTCAGGCAGTCGGAGCCAGTGCCGAAATAGGTGCGCGTATCTTCGAGAAAGATCGCCGGTTCACCATCTCGATCGCACATGACCACCCGAGCGGGTGCACTGGCAAGCGCATTTTCAACCAGACGCGCCGGGAATTTCACCAAATTGCCATCCGACACAAAAGCTCCCGCATTTTTCAATAGAGCCAGGGCCCCCTCATGATGAAAACGGATACCGGTATGCCTTAATGTCTCTAAGGCTGCCAGGTGTAGATCACGCAGCTGGCTTTCCCGTAAGACAGAGAATTGTGGGGTGATGTTGGCAAACGAATTGGCTTTATTCACAGTGGTATTCTCCTTCATTTAGATCGGTTTTATTCACTGAAGTTGATCGTTCTCCAGGGAACCTTGTGAGAGAGTCTCAGAAATGCCCAAAGGGCAAATTTCATATCACGACCAGCTTGTCCTTAGGTCGAACCCTTGTTCATAAGCTGCCGCCATTTGTGTACCAGTCTGGCGCCTGCCTGGTAAAGGCCTGCCAGGCCAGCCGGATACAGGATCATGATCAATATCAGGCTCATGCCATAAATCAGCAGGCGTAATTCCATCAGGCGCTTGAGATAATCGAATGCTGGGATAAACAAAAATGCAGCGAATAATCCACCCAACAGGCTCCCGGATCCGCCAATATAAGACAGGGCCATCACTTCCATCGTGTGCCCGGTGTCCATAATATCGGGCGTGATGATGCCGACAAAATGGCCATAATAAGCCCCCAGCATGCCAGCCCAGGCGCAGGACAGCGTAAAATTCATCAATTTATAACGGGTTGGATTCACGCCGGAGGCCCGGGCTGCGTCGAAGTTCTGGCCAATCGCTAAAAAAGCCAACCCGGCGTTGGTGCGAATGATGCCCTTGAACACCACATAAGTCAGGATCGTCAATCCCAGCAGGATGTAGAAATGAGACTGGATCGTTTCGTTCTCCATCATAGGCGCCATGATCAAACCGCGCGCCCCACGGGTGACATCCACCATGGCGGAGGCCAATGCCATTAAAGCCATCCCCACAAACCAGGACATCAGCGAAACATAAATTCCTCGCAAAGGCAAGGTGAGCATCCCGGTAAAAAAGCCCACCAGCCCGGCTACCAGCAAGGCGCATAACAAGCCTAACCACGGGCTGAGACCCAAATTGGCAGCCAGCAGTCCCGAGGTATAAGCACCCAGCCCAACAAAACCTGCAAAGCCAAAATTGACCGCATTGATAAAGCCGCCAGTGAAATCGAAAGCCATTGCTTCGGACCCGAGCAGCAGGCTGATGGCCAATAATCGCAGGATGTAAACTTCCTTAACAAATATCGGAATGACCGCCAGGATGAGAAACAAACCCATCACAGGCCACGATAAACCGATCGCCTGGAATTGTCGGCTGAGAGAAACTCGCTTTGCTGGAATAGACATCGTTCTGGATTTTCCCACAAGCCGCTACCTTTCAAGCACGCCCTTGACGGCCGTGCCGAACAGACCGGATGGCTTCACAAGGAGCAAAATGATCAGCAATCCCAGGCTGGCGACATCCTGCCAGCCTTGCCCCAGATAAGAATAGGAAAAACTCTCAAATAAGCCGACAATGAAACCACCGACGATCGAGCCACCCACGTTCCCAAGCCCAACAATAGTAACCACAAACCAGGAACTGATTAACGGCTTGTTACCGGCGTAGGGGTAGGCCGGGGTAAGCGACAGCAGGCTGGCTCCACCCAGCCCCGCCAGCATCGAGCCGAGCGCAAAAGTCAGGCTGTGAATCCGATCCAGGTTAACTCCAATCAGCATGGCGCCCCGTTCATCCTGTGAAACCGCTCGAATGGCTCGTCCTAACCGGGTATTTTTTAAGAACAGCCAGAAACCGATGATGGCTGTCATCGCGATCACAAACGCCACAACCCGATCACCAGCGATCGTCATGGAGCCGATTTTGAGCGAAAAATCCCAGTATTGGGTAATGCCCCGATAACGTACGCCGAACCCGATTTTAAATAAACTTTGCAGCACCACTGAGAGTCCGGCCGTAAGCAAGAAGGAATTCATAATCCAATCGCTCTTGGATCGCCTGCGTAAAGGCAAGAAGAAGATCTTCTCTGCCAGCATACCGGCCAGAAAGCTGATGATCATGGCAATCACGATCGCCAGAATGGGGTTTAACCCATAAACGGCGTAGGCAAAATAAGCCGCATACGCGCCGATCACATAAAACTCGCCGTGAGCAAAATGGCAAATATTCATCACGCCAAACACCAGCGCCAGCCCGATCGCCATCAGTGCATACAGGCCACCGCGCAGCAGTCCGGTGACTAACAGGTTTTGTAAGATCGATAGATCCATTCAGGCTCCATTCACCAAACCATCTTGCACGCCCAGGTAGGTCTGTTTGAGATACGTATTTTCCCGCAGGTCTTCACTCCGCCCGGAAAGCGCTATCCGGCCTTGCTCCAAAACATAAGCACGGTTGGTAATATTCAAGCTGACGCCAACATTCTGCTCCACCAGCAGGATCGTCACCCCGTGGCGATGCAGTTCTTGCAAAGCGTTGAACACGGTTGCCACCATAATAGGGGCCAGTCCGAGGGAGGGCTCGTCAACCATCAGCAAACGAGGTTCAGCCATAAGCCCGCGGCCTAACGCCAGCATGCGCCGCTCTCCGCCGCTTAAAGTTCCAGCCAATTGTTTTTGTCGCTCTCCGAGCACTGGAAATAGATCCAGCACCTGTCCAAGAGTAGCGCGAATCCGAACTGCATCCTTGCGCAGATAAGCGCCTAAAAGCAAGTTTTCGTGCACGGTCATATTTTCGAAAAGGTTGAGATCTTCGGTGATAAATCCTAATCCCAGATGAGCGATTTTATCCGGCGATAGCCCAATCAAAGGATGATCCATAAATTGGATTTGTCCGGCCATCGGGCGCACGATCCCGGCCACGGACCGCAGGGTGGTGGTTTTACCGGCCCCATTAGGACCGATCAGAGCGACAAACTCCCCCTCCGCGACCTCTAACGAGACATCCCAGAGGGCTTGTAAAAAACCATATCCGGCCTGCAATCCATGAATTTTTAACAAGGCAAACCTCGCTCAGTGGGAATGGACCGGAATGTCCCCAAAATAAGCTTCGGTGACGGCCGGGTCGGCTATGATCTCACGGGGAGTCCCCAACGCAATTGGTTGGCCATAATGCAGCACCAGAATTCGGTCACAAATGGCCAGTATCAAGCGCATTAAATGCTCAACGATTAATATCGTTGTGCCTTGGGCGCGAATTTTCAGGATCAACGCCTGCAATTCAGCCAGCTCCCCGGGCGTCAAACCGGCTGCGGCCTCATCCATGATGAGCAATTTGGGTTGGCTGGCCAATGCCCGGGCCAGGTCGAGACGACGCAGCTGCCCGGCATTCAGATTCACAGCCAGGGTATCGTGCGGCAGCGGGAACCCCACAAAATCGAGGGTTTGCGCAGCCAGTTCCTGTGGATGGTGAACCGGTTGGCTATTCCCAAAAGTCGCCGCAACTGTCACATTGTCCAGGGCAGTCATTTTGGCGAATGGCATGCAAATCTGGAAGGTGCGAGCGATGCCTTTCCGGCAAATTTTTTCGGGCTGCAACCCCTGAATCGGCTCGCCTTGCCAGCGTACGACCCCGCTGTTTGGGCGGTAGACACCGGCGATCACGTTCAGCAAGGTCGTCTTCCCGGCCCCATTGGGGCCAATCAGGCCCATAATCTCACCTGGCCAAACCGCGAAGTTCACATCGTCAACGGCAACCAGACCGCCAAACCGCTTGGTAATGCCTGTCACTTCCAGGATAGCTGCCACGCGAACATCCTTAACCCGGTGTCTGTTTACAGAAAAAAGCCGGATTAGTTGGCGCAAGCAGAGCTTACGCCAACTCCCAGCGATCCGTTAGGTAGGAAAAGAAACGTTATTTGAAATACGGCGGTACCTGGAAATCCACTTCCTTGGCATCGCCTGGCCAGACGATCTTGCCTTCGCCGTTCATATATTGGATTACGGGGAAGACAAAATAGCCTTTGCCAACCACCATGTCCGGTGCACTGTCCTGAGTCAGCTTATATTCGTTCATCAGGATTCCGTCCGTGTAGGTTACCTGGCCGGTCATCACTTTATCAACGCCAAACTGATACAGGACTTCACTATCCAGAGCGCCTTCGGATTTGTAGGCTTCCTGCAAAATCTTGATGAAGAAATTGGCTTCGTCGTAGGCCAGTCCGGCGGACGATGGGCTTGGCTCGATGCCCCAGCGCTGGGTAAATTCGTCTTTGAAGCTGATCGCCTCAGGTGAGGTCCAGCCAGGGATCTGGTCAATGACGTAATTGGAAGCGTCCCCGGTCATCTCATACCACTCGCCGACCCATCCCAGCCCATCGGCAACGATCATGCTCGTCAGACCGACTTCACGAGTTTGTTTGATCATGGCAGGGAATCCGGCGGCATCATCCATCGTCCCGGCCATCAAGGGTACATTCAAGCTCTTGATCTTATTCAACATCGGGTAAAAATCCGTCTCGCCAATCGGGACGTACTCCTCCCCCACAATTTCCCAACCAGCTTCGACCAACTGGTCGCCGATCGCTTTGGTGAAGCCCCGGCTCCACTCATCATCATTGCCATACAAGACAACTTTCTTATCTGCGACCTGCCAGGTGCCGTTCGCAATCGCCTCTTCCAGGGCATTGACGTAAGCGATGGTCAATTTGCTTGGGGTTGGCCAGCCTTTTCCCATCCAGTACAGATACTTGGGGTCAGACTTATATTTTTCGTCCACCAGGTCGCTGGTTCCCATGGCAAAATAATGGGGTATTTTGTATTGGGCCACCAGGTCCATCAAGGGGATCACTTCCGAAGCATCCCAATTAAGTAAACCAACCTGGATCTTATCCCGGGTAATCGCAGCTTCATAAGCGCGAGTAGCTTTTTCGGGGTCCGATTCGCCGTCAATCCAGACAGGTTCAATTTTATAATCCCCCACCGTCCAATCGATCGCGTCAAACGCCATCGTGACGGAATCCTTAAACTCCTCACCGACCCGGGCCGAAGGGCCGGTAAACGGCGCTAACACACCAACTTTGAGCACTTTAGCCTCAACGCCGGTTTGACTATCTTGCCCTCCGGTATCTACGACCGGGGTTGCCTGAACTCGAGGCGCAGGCCGCCCCCAACAGAGCCAAAAGCAAGAACACAACCACCAGGAATGCACGCTTGGATTTCATCTTTGACCTCCTTATCGTCAAGACCTAAAATTGAATAGTCCCATGAACGGGAATCGCCCGACTATGTCCTACTGAGGGTGCATTCGAATTGTGTAGATGTGGTGTTCTGTTTGGGCGGCGTAGGCCGCCCAAACAGAACACCACAATTCATTTTCTACAACCTTCGAATACTCCCCCTGCTGACCATTCAAACCCAATTAACGGTAAATCGGTCTGCCAACCTATGGATAAGCGCATTGCCGTGAATTGCTTGAGAATAACCTCATTCCTGGGGTGGTCAAATAATCACTCATAAGTGTCCAAGAGCTGTTCGATGTAGTCCATATGAGCCTGGGCAGCATGTTGGGCTTCCGGAACATTGCCGCTGGCTACAGCTTCATAAATAGCCCTTTGGATAGTCAGCGACTCAGATTTAACGTGCGGCAGCTGAATGAGCTCATTGATGACCTGGATCAATAATTTCTGCACCAGCTGGTAGAACTGCTCCAGCAGTTCATTATGACCGGCCCGGGCAACCATCAAGTGAAACAGAAGATCGGCCTCGACAAACGCCTGGTCATCGTCGGCATCTTCCATAGCTTTTAATGCTTGTTGAATTTTCACCAAATCAGCCGGGGTCGCCCGGCTGGCGGCCATCTCGGTTAGCGCCACCTCAATCACCGAGCGCGCCTCGTACACCTGGCGAGCTTTTAATTCCCCCAGACGAGTTTTCACAGCCTGTGGATGGATGATGGTGCTGAGAGCATCATCACTGACCCAGGTGCCTTTACCCGGATGCGATTTTAGCAATCCGGCCGCGCTTAGTAATTGGACTGCTTCCCGAATGGTAGATAAACCAACCCCAAAGTGTTCTGCCAGCTCTTTTTGCGGAGGCAAATACTCACCGACGCCGACCCGGCCTTCGGCAATCTGCAGCCGCAGTTGCTCAGCCACGTTGCTGGCTAAAGTGTTTCGTTCGATCGCTTCGTTCATCTTCCCTTCGATCATGGTTGTGAGGCTTAGAAATGCCACGACAGGAACCTGGACAGGCGCCCTTTTCAGACACAAATATCGGTTCTTTTGGATACGCTGTAGTGCACTGCCCAGGAATACATCCAAACCGCCTAAATATCATAATATCTGATATTCTGATATTATTTTAGCAAAAGAAATCTATTTGTCAATCACTTCTGGGACTTTGCCACAAATTAGGGATCTTTGGGTGCATTCGAAATGCGTAGATGTGATGTTCTGTTTGGGCGGCAAATGCCGCCCAAACAGAACATCACCCACCATTTTCTACACATTCGAAAGCTCCCGATCTTTGGTAATATCTGTGCTAGACCGCCAGGGCTGGTAAACCCCAGGATTTAATGTTTCGGGCTATATCCATGCTTGGACCTACACCCAATAGATAGTTGGTTGGAAAAACTGGTGTGATTTTCACGATACATATCCTATGATATGGGTAACATTTGTACCCGTGCAGACTGCAGATTATTTGTTAAAATATGTTTGTGTAAAAGTGCACAAAGTGGATCCGTGCAGAGATACTTATCCAAAGGCCGCCCTGACGGACGGCCTTTGTTCGGAAAGTAAAAACCCGAAACCAAAATCCCGGCTGCCTTTCACCAAAGCCAGTTGCAAGGCAGCCTTAACCTATGGAGTATACACAATGAACCAAGTCACTTTACCCGCGTTTGATCCCGCTCACGATGTCCTGCATTATGAAAGTCAAGCCCTCGATGCGATTTTCGCTCCGAAAAATGTAGCCGTGATCGGCGCCACGGAAACTGCCGGCTCCGTAGGCAGAACGGTGCTGTGGAATTTAATCAGCAGCCCCTTCGGCGGGGCCGTCTTCCCGGTCAACCCCAAGCGGACCAGTGTTCTGGGCATCAAAGCCTATCCCAGCGTATCTGAAGTACCAGAGCAGGTAGATCTGGCAGTCATCACTACACCTGCCAAAACCGTCCCAAATATCATTAAAGAATGCGTGGATGTCGGCGTGAAGGGCGCTATCGTAATCTCCGCCGGATTCAAAGAGACCGGTCCGGAAGGCGCGGAACTGGAGCGCCAGATCATGGAACATGCCCGCCGCGGCAAGATGCGCATCATCGGTCCCAACTGTCTGGGTGTGATGAGCCCGATCAGCGGTTTGAACGCGACCTTTGCCAGCAAAATGGCCCGCTCCGGCAGCGTGGGTTTTATCAGCCAGAGCGGCGCCCTGTGCACCGCGGTGCTCGATTGGAGCCGCCAGGAGAATGTGGGCTTCAGCGCCTTTGTTTCGATCGGCTCCATGTTAGATGTCGGCTGGGGCGATCTGATCTACTACCTGGGCGACGATCCTCGCACCGAGAGCATCGTGATTTATATGGAAACGATCGGTGATGCCCGGGCTTTTCTCTCCGCAGCCCGTGAAGTGGCCCTCACCAAGCCGATCATCGTCATCAAACCCGGCCGAACTGCCGGCGCAGCCAAGGCGGCAGCCTCCCACACCGGCTCCCTGACCGGCAGCGACGAGGTGCTGGAAGTCGCCTTCCGCCGCAGCGGTGCGCTGCGGGTCAACAGCATCGCCGAGTTGTTCTACATGGCCGAAGTGCTCGCCAAACAGCCTCGCCCCAAGGGACCCCGCTTGACCATCCTGACGAACGCCGGCGGCCCCGGCGTGCTGGCTACGGATGCCCTGATCACGGATGGCGGCCAATTGGCTGAATTATCAACCGAGACTATGCAGGCCTTCAATGATCTGCTGCCCTCCGCCTGGAGCCATAATAACCCGGTGGATATCCTGGGAGACGCCAGCCCTGATCGTTATGCGGAAGCGTTGAAGATTGCCGCTCAGGATCCCAACAGCGATGGCATGCTGGTGATCCTGACCCCCCAGGCCATGACAGACCCAACCGATACGGCTGAAATGCTCAAACCGTACGGGCAGACCCTGGGCAAGCCAGTGATCGCCAGTTGGATGGGCGGCGATGATATCGCGGCCGGGGAAGCGATCCTGAATCGGGCCAATATCCCCACCTTCCCGTACCCGGACACCGCGGCGCGCATGTTCGATTACATGGCGCATTACACGAACAACTTGCGCAGCCTGTATGAGACTCCCAAGCTTCCGAACACCGGCGAAAGCAGCGACATCCGCCGCGACTACGCCGCTGAGATCATTAACAACGCCCGCCAGGCCGGCCGGACAATCTTGACCGAGTTCGAATCCAAGGAGTTGTTAAGAGCATACGGCGTACCTACCGTTGTCACGCGCATCGCTACCGATGTGGAAGAAGCTGTCCGGATCGCAGGCGAAATCGGTTACCCGGTGGTACTCAAGATCCATTCAGAAACCATCACCCATAAGACCGACGTCGGCGGCGTTCAGTTGAATTTGAAAGACGCCGAAGCGGTCCGGGCGGCCTACAATCTTATCCAATCATCGGTTGCCGAAAAGGTCGGAGCAGAGCATTTTCTTGGTGTGACCGTTCAGCCAATGTCATCCCTGGACGGCTATGAATTAATCCTGGGCAGCAGCATCGATCCTCAATTTGGTCCGGTCCTGCTCTTCGGATTGGGCGGCTCGCTGGTGGAAGTGTTTAAAGATCGCGCCCTCGGCCTGCCACCATTAAATACCGTCCTGGCCCGCCGCATGATGGAGCGGACCAAAATTTACACTGCCTTGAAAGGCGTGCGTGGGCGCAAGCCGGTTGACCTGGCTGGCCTGGAGCAAATGCTGGTGCGCTTCAGCCAGTTGATCGCTGAGCAGCGCTGGATCAAGGAACTGGACATTAACCCGCTGCTGGCTTCCGAAGAAAGGTTGCTGGCCCTGGATGCCCGGGTGGTTTTATTCGCTAAGGAGACCACGGAAGCTGAACTGCCGCGATTGGCCATACGGCCTTATCCGTCTCAGTACATGAACTGCTGGACTGCCAAAAACGGCACTTACATTCTCTTCCGGCCGATCCAACCCGAGGATGAGCCCCTGCTGGTCAAATTCCACGAAACCCTTTCCGATCGTTCGGTTTACATGCGCTATATGCATCCCATGCTCTTGAACGAGCGGGTTGCTCACGACCGACTGGCCCGGATCTGTCACTGCGATTATGATCGCGAGATCACGATCATCGCTGAGGATCACGATCCGGAAACCGAGGAACCGCGCATTCTGGGCGCCGGACGACTCTCGAAGATGCACGGCATGGATGAAGCCCGCTTCAGCGTCCTGGTAAGCGACCTTTATCAGGGCCTGGGCGTGGGCAAAGAGCTGATGAAGCAGGTGATCGAAGTCGGCAAACAGGAAAAGTTATGCCGGATCCACGCTGAAGTGACCGTCGAGAATCAGGCTATGCAGCATATCCTGAAAGAGTTAGGCTTCGAGTTGAACCCGACCGATGAACCCCATTTGCTCAAGGCTGAATTGAATTTATGCTAGGAACGTGCGCCTGTTCAGGCTGACCTGAACAGCCCCTGGTTTACGAATGCGCGGGCATCGAGCCCGCGCATTTTCTATCACGGAGCAAGGTTTTCACAAGCAAGAAAAATTGGGTGTGTTATGGGGCGCTTACGCCGCCCCATAACACACCACATGCCTTCATTCCAAGCCTGGTGGGCACAGAGGCTAGGACTTTGTGAAAGCCTTAAAACGCGCCGCACAACCCTTGACAAACCACCAGAACCTTGCTATACTATTCTTACTACCCACTTATACGGGTAACCCGAATAATCACGAAACCCGGTAAAGGCGGTCTGACCTATGCCCACACGTTTGCAAGACTTCATCTCTCCGATCGAACAATCGGATATCCAGTTTAGCCTGGAGCCGGTGTTCAATATTTTGCACAGCATGCTCTTGCTTACCAAGTCCGATCAGGTGTCCGGTTTTAATGAATGGGTTGGACAAACCTATGCGGCGATGACCGCCGAGGAAAGGCGCCAGCACCGCCTGGTCATCGTGGGATTCTTCTTTGCGATCATGCCCGACCGCAGCTGGAAAAGCTTCCCGGCCTTTCTGGATTACCTGGCTAAGGCCGATCCGGTTGCACTGCGGGATAAAATGCTGGACTTTTACATGGAGATACCCTGCGAGACCGATCCCCAACCCCCGGTGGATCGCCAGAAAATTTTGGCGGACGCCGACAGCTATCTGGCTTTTCTGCATACCCGCTTCGAAGCCTCCAGCATCGACGATGAACTCGAAACCGAGGCTTACAGGTATGTGATCCGGCCCGACCGCATGCGTCATTTGATCGTCAGCCATCTAAGCATGATGTGGGAACGCTTTTTGGCAAGCGAGTGGGATCGCAACCTGCCAATGCTGGAAAAGGCAGTCCAGGCTTTCCGGCAAGCCGATCTGTCCAATATGGACTGGATTGAGGCCGCTCGTTGGATCACAGGTCAGGCCCTGCCGGAAGAAAAGATCAGTAAATGGCTCAACGATGCAGAGCGTGTTGTCTTCGTTCCCAGCGCTCACGTTGGGCCCTATCTGGGGCACTTCCAATATGGCCAGACTGCAGGCGTGTTATTCGGCGCCCGGCTGCCCAAAGAAGCCGCCATAGATGTGCCTGAACTCAGCCGGGCTGAGATCATCGTTCGACTGAGCGCTTTGTCGGATGACAGCCGACTGAATATTTTGAAACACATCGCCGAACATGGTGAGCAGCGCTCCCAGGATATTATGAATCAGCTTGATTAAGCCAGTCAGCCACATCCCGGCACTTAATGCAGCTCAGCGCTACCGGTTTCCTGATCGAACGCCGCTGTGAAGGCGCCAAATGCTACCAGCTCAATCCCGATCGGATCGAAGATACCCTCCAGGCTATCGCAGCTTACCTGCTGGGGCACCCCACTCCACTGGGCGGTAAGGAAGGAGTTTTCAATGGTTGAGCATATCCTCTAAACCTGGTAATTAGCTTGACAATGAAACATAAAAAAGGATACCCAAATTCTGATTTGTTTGGCGGCCGGCCGCCGGCCACATCAAAATTTGAGAGATTTCTTCGAATGTGACATTATTAAGTTCCTCAGCCTTAAGTTTGAAATAGTGGCTTGTATGAAAACCGTTTTATGACTGAGAGGAAATTCCCATGGAAAACTGGCAGATCGCGTTAATCAATGAAACTCGCCGCCGGCAAGAACAGATAGCCGAGGCGGAAATCAACCGGATGGTCAGGCTTGCGAACGGCCAACAACCTGCCTGGCGGCGGGCATACCAGGCCATCCTGCTATTGCTGGCAGCCTTAATGATCGAAACAGGCACCCGGCTGCAATCCCGCTACGCCCGGCTTGCCACACATTCCCCGGCAGGGGCAGAAACCAGCCCCTGCTCCTGATATCGTAAATTAACAATCTTGTGTTTATTCTTCTCCGCACAGGGAGAGGTCGTCTTTTAGGGCTGTCCAAATGGGTTTTGGACAGCCCTTTCACTTAACCTCACCGGAGAATAAATGCCTGGATCAACCCCAATATCTTCTGCCAAACAAGAATCCCGAAAATTCCGGTATCAGGCCCACAAAGGCATTCGAGATGGGGAGCTGTTTGGGCGGCAAATATCGCCAATCAGAACACTATACAGCACTTTCGACAACATTCGAATACTTCCAGGCTCACAGAATCATATTATTAATGTCCTTTTAATCATACGGTTTACCATTTAAATTGACAACTATCGGATTATGGAAGATAATAGTGGCCGGATCAATCTAAACTTGCGAACCAACACAAAAGAACAAGGAGCATAGCATGAAACTGGCCATTATCACGGACGATGGGCACAGCATCAGCAAACATTTCGGGAGAGCAGCGTATTACCAGGTATTCACGATCGAAGATGGGCGGGTCACCGCTAAAGAAATGCGAGACAAACTAGGCCACCAGAATTTCGCCGACGAACGTCACATCCACGAAGAACCCGGCCAAAAACACGGATTTGGAGCTGCCGCCGACCACCGCCACGGGCGCATGATGGAAGCCATCTCAGACTGTCAGACGGTCATCTGCGGGGGTATGGGTATGGGCGCATTTCAAAGTCTTCAGGCACGTGGCATCAATCCGATCATCACCGACCTGAACAGTATTGATGAAGCCGTGCAGGCTTTCATCGCTGGTGAGATTGTCAATCGCACCGACAAGCTGCATTGATCTCTGCATCGATGGCAAACCAGCACTCGCAGCAGACCGAAATGGAATTCCACTTTCAACCGATCGGGACGATCCATTCACCGTTTACGAATAAGAACGAGATGCCGATCCAGGCGTCTCGTTCCTCCGCTCAAGGACAGGTCGTCGTCAATCCTGAATACGCCGCCGGGCTGAAAGATATCGAAGGATTCAGCCACATCATTCTTTTATACGTCTTTCACCAATCGTCTGGGTACAATCTGGAAGTCACCCCATTTCTGGACGATCGAACTCGGGGACTATTCGCCACACGTTACCCACGCCGGCCCAATCCTATTGGAATCTCTATTGTTCAATTACTGGAACGACGCGAAAATATTCTCGATATCCAGGGGGTTGATGTCCTGGATGGAACCCCATTGCTCGACATCAAACCCTATATGCCAGATTTTGACACTCGCTCCGAGGTCAAGATTGGCTGGTATCAAACCCGCAAACACCCGTAACGGCCCAGACGCGCCCGTCTGGTCAGGCAGGGAACGACAGCCTGGCGTTTAGCCCCGATCTTTTTCGCCCTGAATTCCGGGCATGTCCTGAGCAGTAACTGTAGAACTTGGTCCCCTCGCATGGATGCAAGCCGGCCTGTATCTGTTCCATGATACACTTACTCATCTATGAACGAGAACACTTCCTTTATCCCACTGCTCGTCGTCGTTCTGCTCGCATTTTTGGTCCCCTTTTTTATTTCTCAGTTTAAACGATTGAAACTTCCGATCGTTGTCGGAGAGATCATCGCCGGGATTCTGATCGGCCGCAGCGGTCTGGCGCTGGTTACCAACCATGACCCAATCTTAGACCTGCTCTCGGAATTTGGTTTTGTTTTCTTGATGTTCGTTTCCGGACTGGAGATCGATTTTTCAAGCCTGGGATTATTTTCGAACAATAAAAATAAATCGCCTCAGGAGAGCTGGGGGCCAGTTCGCCTCGGATCTTTCGCCTTTGTGCTTACCCTGTGCCTATCCATCGTCGTCGGGCTGCTGCTGTATTCCTGGGGCCTGGTGAGGAATCCCTGGCTGATGGCCTTGATCTTATCCACGACCTCCTTAGGCGTGGTCGTACCGGTTTTAAAGAGCGCGGCCTGTCCAACGGCGTATACGGACAGTCCCTGCTGATCGCCTCTCTGATCGCCGATTTCGCTACGATGTTGTTGATAACGGTTGAGGTGGGGATCATCTCAAAAGGGTTGACCCTGGATCTGCTGCTGATCGGCCTGTTGTTCGTTGCCTTTATCTTCATGTATCACTTCGGAATGTGGTTTTTCAATGGCATTCCGGCCGTCCGTAAAATCCTGGATGAACTCAGTTCGGCGACCGCCCAGATAAAAGTCCGGGCCGCCTTCACGATGATGTTGATTTTTATTGTGCTATCCGAAGTGCTGGGAACGGAGATCATCCTGGGTGCCTTCCTGGCCGGGGCGATCCTGTCTCTCTTGCGTAAACCGCAGGATATCGAGTTGATCCGCCAGGTGGAAGCGTTTGGGTTCGGCTTCTTTATTCCGATCTTTTTCATCATGGTCGGGGTGGATTTCAACCTGAAAGCTTTATTCAGCTCATCGCAAGCCCTTCTATTGGTACCCATCTTCCTGATTGCTGCCACACTGGTAAAACTGGGCCCGGCCTTGATTTTTCGTAAACGCTTTGGATGGCAAGAAACCATCGGCGCCGGTGTGTTGTTGTCCTCCCGTCTGTCGCTAATTATTGCAGCCTCAGCGATCGGCCTGAGATTGGGGGTATTGAGTGAAGCCGTCAACTCTGCCATCATCCTGGTTGCGATCATCACCGTTACCGTCGCACCCCTGCTCTTCGTGCGGATCATTCCAGAGAGACCCGATCAGCGCCAGCGTCCGGTGGTGATCTCAGGCGCGGGAGAACTCGGTTTACAGGTTGCTGATCAACTCCGTCTGCACCAGGAAAGGGTCATTCTGATCGATGATGGACCCGAACGCCTGGAACGCGCCCGCCAGCGAGGATTTACGGCCATCGCCAGCCAGCCGAATGAGCTATCGGTTGAGGCAGCCGAATGGATGAACAAAGCCAAAGCGTTGGTCTGTACCCACAACGACGCCGAAAGAAGCTACTGGCTATGCAAATTGGCCCACACCGAATTTGGGATTGAGCATTCGGTAGCCCAGATCAATAGCCCAAGCGAAATCAATCGCTTCAAAATGTTGGGGGTCGCCACCATGAATGCAGCACTGGACCGGGCGGCATTGATGGCCCTGATCACCCGCAATCCAGCGCTCTACCAACTCCTGACCAGCACCGAAGATGACAAAGAAGTGTCAGAATTTGTGGTCACCAATCCATCGCTGACCGGCAAAAAGTTAAGCGAGATTGCTATCCCCGGGGACGTACTGATACTGGCGTTGCGGCGCAATGGCGAATTGCTGGTACCGCATGGCGACACCCAGATTGAGGAACGGGACCACCTCACCCTGGCGGGCAACGCCAGCGACATTGAAACTGCCGGCCAGCACTTCTCCACCGGCGATTACAAGCCAGAGCCGCTCACCTTCAGTGGATAAGCCCTTCCCAATGGTTGGCAACAGCTATTATTTGACTTTCTGAGAAGCACTGTAAAGGGAACCCGGGAATTCGCAGATTCCCTATCATTTGCCCAGATGCAAATAGCGAGGCCGGGTCATATTTTCCGGTCTGAGCAAATCTTCCAATTCTGTGCGGGTGAGATAACCTTTTTCCAACACGATTTCATAAACCGAACGGCCGCTGATCAAAGCCTCATGGGCTATCTCAGTCGATTTCTCATACCCAATAATGGGGTTTAGGGCAGTCACCAAGCCAATGCTGGATTCGACCATCCTGCGGCAAATCTCGCGGTTGGCAGTGATCCCCTCAACACATCGCTCCGCCAGGGTCCGGCAGCCACGGCTTAACAGTTCGATCGAGGTGAATAATTTATAGGCAATGACCGGCTCCATCACGTTCAGTTCTAACTGGCCGGCCGCGGCTGCCATCGTGACCGTGACATCATTCCCGATGACATCAAATGCGATTTGATTGACGACTTCGGGGATAATCGGGTTCACCTTCCCCGGCATGATCGAAGAACCAGGCGCCATCGCCGGTAAATTAATCTCGTTCAAACCCGCCCTTGGACCGGATGAAAGCAGCCGCAAATCATTACAGATTTTCGATAGTTTGGTCGCGACCCGTTTGAGCACACCGGACAGCTGGACATAGGCACCTGTATCCTGCGTGGCTTCTACCAGGTTGGGCGCACCGGTAACCGGAACACCGCTGATCTGGCGCAGAATTTCAGTCACTATCCCGGCATAATCCGGATGGGCGTTTAAACCGGTCCCAATCGCCGTCGCGCCCATATTGATCTCTCTGATTAACGACCTGGCTTCCCGGACGCGGTCGATATCTTCGCCAATCGTCACAGCGTATGCGTCAAATTCCTGCCCAAGGGTCATTGGCACCGCGTCTTGAAGCTGGGTTCTGCCCATCTTGATGACATCCGCGAATTGCTCGCCCTTGGCAGCCATCGCCCGGCGCAGCACTTGCATAGACTCTTCGAGTTGATCGAGCTTCAGGCTGAGTGTCAGCCTCAGGGCAGTTGGATAGACATCGTTCGTAGACTGCGACATATTGACGTGGTTTAATGGGTGCAAAATATCATAGCGACCTTTCGCATAACCCAATTTTTCGAGGGCCAGGTTAGCAATGACCTCATTTGCATTCATATTGGTCGACGTACCCGCTCCCCCTTGAATGACGTCGACCACAAATTGATCATCGTAATGTCCGGCCAACAGCTCATCACAGGCTGCAGTGATCGCTGATGCCAAATCATCTGGCAAAAAACCCAGGCGTTGGTTGGCCAATGCGGCCGCCTTTTTAATTAAAGCCAGCGAGTGGATCAAAACAGGATAATGCGATATGGGGATACCCGTAATGCAGAAATTCTCAACCGCCCGCAACGTCTGGACGCCATAATAGCATTCGGCTGGGACCTGACGCTCGCCCAGCAAATCATGTTCGATCCGTGTCTCCATAACCACTCTCCTTATCTTTTCGCTCACTCAAAATCTGGCCTGTCCCAATTATAATTGCCAGGCCGTTCAATCTGCCCGGGAGATACTGTATCCTTTTCTTATGAAATAACCACAGGATATGGCAAAATGGTATCAGCGGGATGTACGTGAATTTTATGAATGAAAGATACAACACCACCCATTGTCATTGGGGATCATGGAGAATTTCTGTGGTGGTACCCCAGATTTGGGGATGTGAGCGTACGGATGCACGCTCACATCCCCAAATCTGGTATTCTCCAAAGATTTTTCTAGAGATCCAACTGGTATTGTTCTTATCATCCGCAAATTTGTTGATATAATATTCAAGTTATCTGTACATTATCGATAACCGATCGATCAATTCAATCAGAGGGGAAAACCAAACATACTTGGTTTTTTAATTAATGGAGTAGCTTTATGGAAGGACACCTGGATTTTGCCCCCCTGCTCGTTGTACTGGTGCTGGCCTTTGCCGTACCGTTGCTGCTGGCCCGGGTTCGCTGGCTGCCGGTTGTGGTCGGAGAGATTTTTGCCGGGGTCGTTGTGGGGATATCGGGCTTTGGCCTGGTCCATCAGGATCCCATGCTGGATATCTTTAGCAACATCGGCCTGGCATTTTTGATGTTCCTGGCCGGACTGGAAATCGACTTTGACAAGATTTTTCCCGCCCCCAAATCGGGCCAGGAGCATAAAGCCAATGGCAACAAGCTCCTGCCTCTTTCAGCCGGCGTCTACTTGCTGACCCTGGCATTGGCTCTTCCGGCCGGTTTTGCCTTAAACGCGCTTGGGTTGGAGGGCAACCCCTGGTTACTGGCCTTTATCCTCAGCGCCACCTCGCTGGGCGTTCTCCTGCCGATTCTGAAACAGCGCGAAATGTCCGGAACCAAAACCGGCCAGGCTATCTTCTATACCGCAATGCTGGCTGATTTTGTGACCGTTGTACTCCTGACCGTTTTCATCATATTTCTAAATAAAGGCCTGGACCTCGAAATTTTCTCTGTGGGACTGCTCTTCCTGGCCTTCTTTATCTTTTACCGCCTGGCTGGCGGTTTCTTCCGCATCAAACAAATCAGGGCAGTGATCGAGGAGCTTTCCCACGTGACAGTCCAGATCAAGGTGCGCGGCGCTATTGCCATTCTGATGGCTTTCGTTGTACTGGCTGGCGTACTGGGCCTGGAACTCATCCTGGGTGCATTTCTGGCTGGAATGATCATTTCATTACTGAAACGGCCCGAAGACAGTGACCTGATTCACAAATTGGAGGCCTTCGGTTTCGGTTTTTTCATCCCGGTATTCTTCATCGCGGTTGGTGCTGAACTTGACCTGAGGGCCCTGGTTAAATCCCCGCAAAGCCTGTTGCTGCTGCCGGTTGTTTTCCTGGTTGCCCTGGGGGTTAAGACCATCCCCAGCCTGCTATTCGTGAGAGAACTCGGCTGGCGCAAGACTCTGGCCAGCGCCATGCTCCTGAACACGCATCTGTCGCTCGAAATTGCCGTGGCTGTCATAGGCGTCCGTTTGGGTTTGCTGACTGAAAGCGCCAACGTCGCTATCATCCTGTTTGCGATCCTGACAGTGCTGGTCATGCCGATTCTTTTCAATGCGATCCTGCCTCAGGAACCCGGTAAAGAGAAAAAACACATGGTCATTTACGGCGCTAATGATCTGGGTGTACAGGTGGCCCATACCTTGAGTGAGCACGGGGAACGAGTACATTTCATCGAACCGGACTCCGCCCAAGTCGAGCTGGCCCACCAAGCAGGGTTTGAAGTCATCCACGCCAGTACCATCGATGATTGCCTGGGGGCTGCCTGCGAAGATACCATCCAGGCCTTGCTGGTGCTCTCGCCGGATGACGATCGCAATCTGGATATTTGCCATCAGGCCGTTCATCAAGGCATTGATCATATCGTTTCCCTGGTCAATAACCCGGCCCGGTTAGGTGAATATCGAAAGCTTGGGGTGTACCCATTCTCCCCCTCCTTATACCGGCCCACCCTACTGGCGATGCTGGCTCGCAGCCCCGACATGATGCAGCTGCTGACAACCACAACCAATCAGCAGGACGTTCGGGAAGTACATTTGCGCAACCCTGCCGGCCAATTCCGCAGGCTGAACAATCTGGGCCTGCCGGGGAATTTATTGGTATTATCGATTGGACGAAACGGAGAAATTATTATTCCCCACGGGAATACCCAGGTTGAGTTGGGTGATCGCTTGACGATGCTCGGCGACATTGAGGATTTGCTCGAAGCCGAGCGCTGGCTGGAAAGCAGCCTGCCGGTCTGAAGATCGCGGGGCTAAGAGGGGGTTAACCGGTCTAACAACCCGGGCAGATCGCTTAACCGGTCGATCACTGCATCCGGCTGAATGGTATCGGCGTGCGCCCGGTTGGCAGGCGTGTCCCCTCGGCGCCTGATCCAGATACTGAACAGACCGGCGTTCCGGGCGCCCAGGATATCCGCTCCCAGGGTATCCCCGACCATTGCGATCCGCTCCGGATCAATCCCCCAGGCATCGATCAATGGTTGAAAAGCCCTCGGGTCTGGTTTGCGTATCCCCAGGGCAGCCGAGGTGACGATCCGGTCGAAATAGGGCCGGATGCCCGCTTTGTCCACCAGAATCTGAACATCGGCATCGTCAGCGGCGTTTGAAATCAAGCCCAGGCGAAATCCCCGTTCTTTTAAAGCCTGAAGCGTTGGTAACGCATCCTGCTCGGGCAGCCAGCGCTCCTGAGAAACGCCATAATACTCCCGCAGCGCCGCCGACAGGACCTTCTCAGAAACTTCCGGATATCCATATTCCGCCAGGATTGTTTTTAAATAATAACGGGTCGTATATTCGATGAATTCAGACTCGCGTTCCTGGTAATAATCATTCAAACGCGCCCGAAATTCTGATAGGAAGCTGTTCTCGTCAAATTCGAATCCGGCTGCCCGCAGGCCATTCACCAGAGCCGAATCGGCGCGTGCCATCACCTCGGGCCAGGTCCCGGTAAAATGAATCAGTGTATTTCCCAGGTCAAAAATGATTGCCAGAAGTGAATAAATCACGATCCGTTAATAACCCCGCTCAGGATCGTACTCATTCAACAAGGATTGACCGGCCATATAGCGGCGCAGATTTTCTACAAACAACTGCAATACCCGCTCATCAAATTGGGTGCTGATGCCAGAGACATGCGGCGTCAGGATCAAGTTGGGTGTCTTCCACAATGGGCTATCTTCCGGTAGCGGTTCCTCAGGAAAAACATCCAGGGCCGCGCCAGCCAACCTGTGTTCTTTTAACGCGGTCTGTAACGCAGCCAGATCGATGATGCCACCTCGAGACACATCCACAAGATACGCCTCCGGTTTAAGCACCGCCAGCTCTTGCGCGCCGATGAGATTGCGAGTTGTAGAGGTCAATGGCACACACACGACGACAAAATCCGACAGCTTTAGCATCGACTGGACTGCTTGAGCCGGATAAAGCCGGTGAACCATTTCCCCTTGCGGATCACCCATCCCATCGGGGATATAGCCAGTGTCCCCGGGATGCATGGCATCGCGCTTGGTAGCCAGTATTTCCGCTCCAAAAGGCTGAAGCAACCGGGCGACCTGGCGGCCAATACTGCCGTAACCGACGATCCCCACCTTGCTGCCGCGCAACTCTCGTGGACTGAAGCGCTCCCAGCGGTCGCGCGGCCATTCCGCCCGGCGCTGCAGCCCCCCCAATTCAGGCAGGTGGTGTCCCAGGCTCAGCAGCATCGCTACCACATACTCAGCTACCTGGGAGGCCATGGTCCCGCTGGCTGTGGTCACCTTGACTTCGGGCTTTGTGAGGATCGGCGCACTGGCCACATGATCCAGGCCAGCTTGATGAAACTGGATCCAGCGCAAGCGCGGGGCTTGATCCACAGCCGGGAGGACGCGAGCGGTGTAAAGCACTTCGATCCGTTTCCACAAATCGGTGGAAATCTCGGCTGGCTTTTGCGCCGCGACCAGATGGATCTTTAGACGCGGTGACAGCGCGATCAGAGAATTGATCAATTTATCAGGAAAAGGTACAGTTATCAGAACTTCAATTTGTTCACTCATACGCTATCGATGCGGGAAAACTCGCTCATATCCCACAAAATGTGGGATATTGTGGGAAAAATGTGGGATATTGCCTGCTGTAATCCAACCAATGATGGATGACCCAAACCTACCATAAATTGTACCACCCCCATCTTCCGCTCACCACCGTGATCCCAAAGAAACTGTATCATTCAGAGTTTGTTGGCGAAATCATTTAGTGAAGTTCATACTCTTCTATCCCGCCCACAGGAACGGGAAGAAACGGCGAAATGGTGTGTTGTCGGGGGCAGCTGCCCCCGACAACACACCATTTCGCCCATTATCGCGGCCTGGATTACCCGAGAGAAAATTAATTTGCATCTCATTGATCCGTAAGTAACACCGCATTCTATTTTCCACCGCTTTTGAGTGCATGCCTTCTAAGAGGATCTGAATGGATCGGGCTAGCTCATTTCCCGGCTGCGGTAATGGTTGCTATCCAATTCGCGCAGGCGATTGGCGGCTGACTCGGGCGTCAAATCGCGTTGGGGCATCGCCAGCATCTCAAAACCGACCATGAACTTCCGCACCGTTGCCGAGCGCAGGAGCGGTGGGTAAAAATGGGCGTGCAAATGCCAGCCGGCCGGGTCATGACCGCCCACGGGGGCCTGGTGAAAACCCATCGAATAAGGAAAGGAGATCTCAAAAAGGTTGTCGAACCGGGTGGTGATCTGTTTGAGAATATCGGCCAGACCGCTGACCTCTTCCGGCGAGCAATCGCTCAGAGTGGCAGCATGCCGGTTGCTGACCAGCAGTATTTCGAATGGCCACACCGCCCAAAATGGGACCAGGGCTGTGAATGTATCATTGGCCGCCACGATGCGTTCAGCCCGCCGTCTTTCTTCGTCGAGGTAATCGCACAGCATGCAGCTGCGATGCTCTTCCTGGTAGTCGGCTAATGAAGCCAGCTCTTTGGCCAGCTCGTTGGGAAGTTGGGTAAGCGCCCATATCTGGCTGTGCGGGTGGGGATTCGAGCAGCCCATCATGGCCCCCTTGTTTTCAAACACCTGGACGTAATGGATCCAGTCCCGGGCTCCCAGTTGCTGGGTTTGTTCAGCCCAGGTGCGGACGACCGTTTCAATTTCTGGCAACGACAATTCGGGCATGGTCAGATCATGGCGCGGCGAAAAACAAACCACCCTGCAAATCCCCGATTCAGGTTCAGCCCGGAACAGGGTACTGGCCCGCAGTTCAACCGCTTCACCCTGGCCGGATTGCTGGGTGGGATCCTCGGGAAGTAGCAGGGCCGGGAAATCATTGTCGAAAACAAAGGTGGAGCGATAATCCGGGTTCCGGATTCCTCCGGCGCGTTCATTGCCCGGGCATAGATAACAACCCGGTTCATAAGCAGGGAGATTATCAGCGGGCGTTTTCTCGATTTGTCCCAACCAGGGCCGCCTGGCGCGGTGGGGAGATACCAGGATCCAGTCCCTGGTCAATGGATTATATCGCCTGTGAGGAGTATCGAAATTCATTCAAGGCACCTTTCCTGTACAGCTGGATGGAACGGTCTTTATCAGGCCAATGATACGATAGATAACATCAGTCCGGATAATAGCTATAACCCCACCCGGTGACAGTGACAACTCGGTTTACCCGAAAAAACGCGTCTGCTCGCTCATCCGATTCTGAAATACTATCCCAGGAAATCCAAAAAACCCGGGCTACACGAGCGCAGACGCCGCAGCGTGTATTATACTATTCAGCGAAAAAGCGCCTCCAGTTCTTTGGGAAATCCTGTAGTGATACCCCAGATTTGGGGGTGTGAGCGTGCCGCGGCACGCTCACACCCCAAATCTGGGGCTATCCCATAGAGTTTCCTAAAGAGCCTCGATTTTCAATCGACATCGCCTTTGTTGACAAGTTATAATACTGAAGTTCAAATCGCAATGCTTATTGATTTTGTTTAACCTAATAACAAACCGGCTTAAAAATAAAGATGACAAACCAGGCAAATAAAGAGAATATGGCGCAAACTCATGATCCGAAGATAGACCCCCGCCTGCGCGAGGCGCTGGTCCTCAATCGAGTCATCTCAGCCGCCCTGTCATCACTCAAGTTGAAGGATATTCTGCAGACGATCTGCGAGGAATTAGGAAAAACCTTCGAGGTTCCTCTGGTTTCCTTTGCATTAGTGAATTCCAATCGCACACACCTGACCGTCTTTGCCGAGTATAATGCCATCGATCTCCCCACCACGCTGGGTACGGTCTTTTCGATCAGCACTACCCCCATTCTACAATCGATCCTCAAAACGCATTCGGCCCTGGTTGTCGCTGACGCCCAAAACGACCTACGCTTATTCGCCCTGAAGGAAGATCTGATTCGGCGCAAGACAGTCTCCATCTTTATCGTTCCAGTCATTGTCAATGGTCGCGTAATCGGTATTTTGATGCTGAACGCCACCCAGAACCGGTCTTTCACACCGGAAGATATCGGCCTGGTGGAACAAATATCTCAGGCCGCCGGGCAGGCATTGGCCAATGCTCGTCTGTATAGCCAGTTGCAACAGGAACTGAGCCAGCGCAAACGGATCGAGTCTGAACTTCAAGTTCAGCGAGACTTTGCTTTGCAGGTCATGAATACAATGGGGCAGGGCCTGGCGGTCACCACAATCAGCGGCAAATTTGAATATGCCAATCCGGCTTTGGCCAACCTGCTCGGCCGGATGTCGGAAGACCTAGCCGGTCTAACATTATTTGATGTCACGCTCAAGAACGATCACGATGCGGTCCGCAAATCACAGGAAGAAAGCGCGGCCGGCCGCACCGACATCTATGAATGCCGGCTGCTGCGCGCCGATGGCAGTATCGTCTACGCCATGATCACGGCCGCTCCTCGCTGGCAAAACGATAAGCTGACCGGTACAATATCGGTCGTCACAGACTTGACCGAACGGCGGGAGTCACTCCAGGCGCTTAAGCGTAGCGAAGAATCCATCCGGACCTTATACAACATTGCCTCTTCCCAACAACTGGAATTCTCCGATCGTGTCCATGCGTTGTTGGAAATGGGCTGCCAGCATTTTGGCCTGCCCACCGGCATCCTGTCGCATATCACCGGTGAGCGTTACAATGCAATTGCAGTCTATTCCGAAGAGAATTCTATCCAGCCAGGACAGGTATTGGCGCTGCGTGAAACCTATTGTTACGATACCATCCGAGCCGGAAAACCAATCTCCTTTGAGCACGCCCGTAAAAGTAAGTGGCGCCAGCACGGCGCTTATAAAGCCACGAAAATTGAAGCTTACCTTGGGGCCCCAGTAGTCGTCGATGGACAGATCTACGGCACCCTCAATTTCTCGAGCCTGGCTCACTACCCACGCCAGTTCCAGTCCAGCGATGAAGAATTCTTACGGCTGATGGCTCAATGGATTGGCGGGGAAATCGAGCGAGAAGATAATACTCACCAGTTAAAAAGCTACGCAGATGAAATCGCCCATAAAAACCAGGCTCTGGCGGTCGCCCATGAGCAAGCCTTAGAGGCCTCCCGAATGAAATCCGAATTTCTGGCGAATATGAGCCATGAAATTCGGACACCGATGAACGCCATTATCGGAATGAGCGAACTGCTCCTGGATTCACATCTGAATGACGAGCAACGCGAGTTTGCCACCATCATCCGCAATTCATCCCAGTCTTTATTGACCCTGATCAACGATATCCTGGATTTTTCGAAGATCGAAGCCGGCAAGCTCATCTTTGAGAATGTTGACTTCGAACCGTTGCAAACTGTGGAAGGCGCGGCTGAACTTTTCGCCACCAAAGCCCAGCAAAAAGGGCTGTCGTTGATGACCTTCGTCGATCCGGCTATCCCTGTCCAGGTTCAGGGCGATCCTTCCCGCCTGCGCCAGGTGCTGGTCAACCTGATCGGGAATGCCGTCAAGTTCACCGATCAAGGCCAGGTTGTGGTACGAGCATCCTTAGAGTCAAAGGATCCGCAAGGGGTCGTTCTGCGCTTTTCCGTTAAAGACAGCGGCATCGGCCTTTCCGAATCCGCCCGTCAGCGTTTGTTCACCCCTTTTACCCAGGCGGATGGATCGATGACCCGTAAATATGGCGGCACCGGTTTAGGCCTGGCGATTTCCAAACAGCTTGTGGACCACATGGGCGGCGCGATCGATGTGGAAACCGAACCGGGACAGGGTTCGACATTCTGGTTTACTGCTCGCTTTGCCAATGTCCAGCAGCCCGTTCCGGACTCAATCCCGGAAGTCAGTGATCAGGCGCTGCGGGGCTTAAAGATCCTGGTCATCGATGACAATAAAACCCATCGCGAGATTTTATACGAGTACATCACTTCCTGGGGGATGAAATGCAGCCGGGCAGTCAGCGGTTCCGACGGGCTCGCCAAGTTAAATCAAGCCATCGCCAAACGTGAACCGTTTGATATCGCCATCATTGAGCTGGCCATGCCGCGCATGGATGGCATCACGATCGCCCAGATCATCCATGGCGACAAATCCCTGGCAAAGACGAAACTCATCTTGTTGACTGCCTTTGACCAGCGCAACCTTGGCATGGAAGCGCTCGAGGCTCGGATTCTCGGCCTACCTGACCAAACCCGTCAAGCAATCACTGCTGTTCGATGCTATCGTGGAAGCCGTCCACGGTTCTGCCAGTGATCAGGACGACCGGCCCGATACCGGCAGTCTCAGGAACAAAGCCCTGACCATCCAACTCACCCAGACCGGCGCCTTGCGGGCCGGACGGTTGATCCTGGTTGCAGAGGATAACCCCGCGAACCAGCGGGTCGTCCAGCTGCAGTTGCAAAAGCTCGGTTATATCGCACAGGTCGTTGGCAACGGCCGGGAGGCCGTTGAAGCGGTTCGTCTGGTCATGCGCACCCCGGGGCGCTATGCCCTGGTGATCATGGACTGCCAAATGCCCGAAATGGATGGATTTGAAGCCACCCGGATGATCCGCCAGATCGAAGCAGCTACAGGAGATCATACGCCGGTCATTGCAATGACGGCCAACGCTATGCAAGGCGATCAGGAAGCCTGTATGGACGCCGGGATGGACGACTATATCAGTAAACCGGTCAGCATGGGCCGACTGGCGGAGGTCTTGAACCTGTGGATGCCGGTGCCACCCGATTTGTCGGCTGCGAATGTACCTGGCGCAAACGTAATTGCCCTGGGGCAGGCCACCTTGGACCCTGTCACGATCTCTGGTTTGCGTTCCCTTTCCGGTGAAGATGAGCCGGATTTTCTGAAAGATCTGGTCAAGATTTATTTCAAGGACGCCGAAGAACTTTTAGCAACGTTGCGTAATGCGATCGCGATCATGGACATCAAGTCGCTGGAATATGCCGCCCATCGCCTTAAGGGCAGCAGCGGCAATCTGGGGGCGATGACGCTGGTAGGCATGTTACAAAAACTGGAGGACGAGGCTGAAGGGGGCCGCCTGGAGAACGCCCCGCAATGGCTGGTAAAAATCGAATCCGAGTACCAGCGGGTTGAAATGGCGCTCAAAGCAGAAGTCGGCATCTAAATCTTCCCTACTCAAGCAATAAATGGACCGTATCAATTGAGACAAAATGCAGGGGCAGTGTGCCTGTAATAAAGTACGCCCTGACCCCAAAACGGGGGGACCACCACAGAGCTATCCAAAAATTCAATACCAAGGCAACGAAATCATAAGGCAGACTGAACGTTCTAATCGATAAAGTCGAAAGACAGCTAATCGCTCATTACCCATCCTTCTATCGCAGACATTAAATGGAAAATACGGTGCGTTTTAGATGGATGTTTGTGCGCGATTATTTTGCCAATAACGGGCGCATTCTGGCCCGGCCTTCCCAAAGACGCAGGGCAACCACGCTGGCCAGGATCAGCCCACTTCCCCAGACCTGGGCCAGGCCCATCGTTTCGTTTAACAAAAGCACAGCCAATAAAGTAGTCTGCACAGGTTCCAGGGTAGCGATCAAGTTGGCCACATTGGCCGGCAGATAATTAAGGCTGTTGGTATATAGACCATAACCGGCAATGGTTGGCACCAGCGCCAGCACGATCAAAATCAACCAACCGGTAAACGCATCGCCCAACCACAGTAAATCGGCCAGCGGAGCCCGGCCTCTGGCCAGGCTGGCGACCAGGTTGTACAACAGCAGGAAACCGGCCGCGCTCCCAAAGGTTACCGCCAGGCTGACCCAGGAGTTGATCCGGCGCCGGGCCGCCTGTTTACCAAACAGCCCATAGGCGGCGAACAGCAGGCCAGATGCCAGCCCGGTCAGCACGCCGGCCAGGTTAACTTGCCAGACAGCCCGGGTAAAAGCCTCGGAAACCAGCACTGTGCCTGCCAGGCAAAAAAAGATCACCGTTATTTTAAACCAGCCAATCTTCTCCCGAAATATCCACCAGCCCAGCACGGCCGTAAACGCCGGTGAGCTATAGACCAGGACCGTTGAGACCGCGGCTCCATTCAACGCCACCGAGAAAGTCCATAGAGTGTTAAAGATGGAAAGCATCCAGCCATAGAGCAATAGGAACTTCCAATGGCGGCGGATCGAAGGGAGCAGGCGCATCCCGGCGATTTTCAAGGCGATCAGCAGGCCGGTTGCCACGAACAGGTCGCGCCAGAAAGCCAGGACGAGGGCCGGCAGTTCGAAATTCACCGTCAGATAGCGGATCAGGATCCCAGTCGTCGACCAGAAGGTAACGCCGACCAGGCAGATCAAATATCCACGGGACAACATCGCAGCGGGTTGGGTTTGAGTAGTGTCCATTTCTCCTTATGGGTCCCGAAGATTCTCACGCAATGCTATTCGCATCGCCTTTCGTTGCCGGTGATCTTATCATTACAAGCCGTTCGTTGCAATCGTTTAACGTTGCCGGGATATTTGAGAATCCCTGCGCCAAAAGATAGCTTAGTGATTATGGCAAAACGAAGTGTCAGCGCGGGCGTTCGCCCGCGCTGACACCTCGTTTTGCCTTTTATTCCCGAACCAAGGGTTGGGTAATGAATTTCATGGATGACAGATACAATATCCGCCAAAAAATCAGTAAAGCTTTGTGAAGTAAGATACAATACCAGGCATAGGTTTAAAATAAAGGCGAAATGGGAGTGAGTGAGGGCGTTCGTCCCCACGCGCTCCCATCTCGCCACAATTTCAAGTTTCCGGCTCAGCAGTTATTATTTTTAAACAAGGAGATGCCATTATGAACCCAAACGCCGAAACTGTCCGTAAAAGTAAAGTGTTTTTCGGTTCACCACGCCAGGCCAGATTGGATGCGAAAGAGACCCTGCCGGCCAAGCTGGACCTGATCATCGACCGTTTGCAAATTCGGGAGCGGGTCAAAGACGAAAAAGTGGCCATCAAAATGCATGTTGGCAACCACATCGGGTACTCGGTGATCCATCCGGTTTTTGTCCGCAAAGTGGTCCAGGCTGTCAATGATGGGGGCGGTGAACCGTTTGTGTGCGATCTGGGTTGGGATACTCGGTCTGCCGCCGAACGCGGTTACACTGCCGAGGTATTAGGCTGCCCGGTTTATCCAGTATCCGGTCTGAACGAAAAGTATCATTATCCCCATGAGTGGGAATACAAGAACATCAAGACCTGGAAGGTTGCCGGCCTGATCGAAGACGCCACTTTCCTGATCAATTTCGCCCATGCCAAAGGTCATCCCAGCAACGGTTATGGCGGCGCGATCAAAAATCTGGCTTTAGGCTGCATGGCAGGCGAAACCCGCAGCGCGATCCATGATTCTTGCCATTATGACCGCTACTGGTTTAGCGAACTGTGTTCCGATGAAACCACCCGCCAGCAGATTATCGCCTCCTGCCCACGCGGCGCCCTGGTCGATGACCAGAAACATCCAGGCGCAATCCATCTGCACATCGAGGAATGCAACCAATGCGGGCGCTGCTTGAAGATCGCCCCTTCAGGCAGCCTAAAGATCGATCCAATCAATTTTTATTCTTTCCAGGAAGCCAACGCCATCAGCACTGCGATCACGATGAGCACCTTCGCTCAGGAAAAAGCCACCCATCTGGTGCTGGCTACCCAGATGACCCCGGTTTGTGACTGCTTCGGTTTTACCGGGATGCCTGTTCTGCCAGACGCCGGCATTTTCGGCTCGGATGACATCATCGCATTGGAACAGGCTGTGCTGGATATAACTGCCAGAACGCCTCTGATTGAGGAAAATGTACCGACTTCGATGGAGGTCCACACCCGCAAGGGCCATCCATTCCGCTGGCTGCACGGTCCTTATAAAGACCCCTACAAAGTGCTGGAATATGGCGAAGCTTTAGGATTGGGCCGGCGCGCGTATGAATTGATCGATGTGCTGCCGGTGGAACAAATCCTGCGCTCGGAGGCTACCTACATTCCGGCCAATTGATTCCCGAGCCGAATAAATATAGGTATGGATGGCGCACTGCAGCCTGCCATCCATACCTTTTTGCTTTCTTTGGTTCAAAGGAGGCATCAAAAATATAAACAACCTCCAAATGAGTTCTTAACAATTTCTGAACAGGTTTAATCTATACTACCCTGATGGCTGTCAAAATAGTTGTAGGAAACGAAATATGGTGTTCGGTTTGGCCGGCGGGGACCCGCCGGCCAAACCGAACACCATATCTACCCATCTTGACTGCACCCTTGTCAAAGTAGCCTGCAACTGCCCGGATCGATATGTCAGTCTTTTCGTAGGAGTGAAGGAATGAAGGAAGAGAAACAGCTGTCCACTTCTCTGGGTAAGAAATCTAAGTTGAAATCGTTCTTCCGACAAAAGCGGACCTGGCTACTGATCATCGTGCTCGTGCTGGTTGGAGCATGCGGACTGACAGTTTACCGGGTTTTATCGGCGAGTGATACCCAAACTGCTGACACGCCTCAAGTTCAAACGGCGGTAGCACGCCGGGGGGATTTAACCGTTTTTGCCAGCGGTGTGGGCGAGGTTATTCCAGCATCTGAGGTCAGCATCGGTTTTGATGAAAGCGGCGCCCTGGCCGAACTGTCAGTCAACGTAGGCGATAAGGTTCAGGCCGGTCAGGTCCTGGCCCGTCTGGACACGGGCAAATCTGATCAGGATATCGCCCTGGCGTTGGCCCAGGCCCAATTAAATGTGATCGAAAATCAACAGGCTGTCGATGAACTGGCCGATTCGGCTGAAATGGACGCCGCCCAGGCGCTCAAGGATGTCGAAGACGCTCAGCAGGCCTTGGACGACCTGCAGAACAGCGATTTGCGCCTGGCCCAGGCCCAGCAAACAGTCGCAGATGCCCAGGAAGCGCTCAACGAGGCCCAGCGGATGTACAACAATGTCCGCTCCACCGCAGACCAGAATTACATTGATGAAGCCAATGCTGAGTTAGTTCTGGCTGAGAAAAACCTCAAAGAAGCCCAAAGCAAGTACGACGAGTATGCCAAAAAACCAGATAACGATCTCGAAAAAGCCAACCGGCAGCTCAGGCTGTCTTCCGCTCAGGCCGCTTATGACAGCGCCCTGCGCAATTACAATTCACTCACCAGCACCGGCAGCGAAATCGATCAGCAAACCACCGCAGCCGACCTGGCGGCAGCCAAAGCCGCGCTGGCAGACGCTCAACGCGCCTACGACCGCGTGAAAGATGGCCCCACCCCGGGTGAAATTGCCTTGGCCCAGGCACAACTCGCGGTCGCTCAGGTCAAGTACGCGTCCCTTAAAAACGGGGCCGACCCGGCTGCGGTCGAGCTGGCCCAGGCCAAACTGGCCGATGCCCAGGCCCAATTCGCGCTTGCCCAGCAAGATCAACCGATTCTCGAACTGACCGCTCCGATGGATGGCACGATCCTTTCGATCGATGCCAGTGTCGGCGAGTCGGTTGGGAATGGTTCCATCATCAGCATGGCCGACCTCAGCCTGCCGGTCTTGAAAATATACATGGACGAGACCGATCTAAACCGGGTTGTGATTGGTTATAAAGTCAATGTGGTATTTGACGCCTTACCCGATACAACCTTCACGGGGCACGTCATTTCGGTCGATCCCAGCCTGCAATCCAGCGGGAATGTCCAGACCCTGGTCGCTGAAGTCCAGCTCGATCCCGAATCATTCTCGAAACCGCAATCGTTGCCAGTCGGCTCAAACGCCAGTGTTGACGTAATCGGCGGCGAGACCCAAAACGCTGTGCTCGTCCCGGTAGAAGCCTTGCGCGAAATTTCACCCGGCGAATACGCAGTCTTTGTGATGACTGACGGTCAGCCCAAGCTCAGGGTCGTTACAGTCGGCCTGATGGATTACACCTCCGCCGAAATCACCAGCGGGCTTGAAGCAGGTGAAATTGTGACCACCGGCACCGTTGAAACCACCGGTTCGGGCTCCTAGGAGGCTGCCTGTGAAGCCTACGCGTTGGTTGTGGGCCGGCCTGGGCGCGACCCTGGCGCTGATCGTCGGGGGCGCGATCTACTGGTCCGGCAGTGGGCCGTGGACGAGCCTGGCCCAGCAAGCAGCCAATCCAACCGCTGTTCCTCAGGCTGTTGCTCGCCGGGGCGATCTGGCCGTTTCTGTCAGCGGCTCGGGGACATTAACGCCCGTCAGCAGTTCTGACCTTGGCTTCGGACAAAACGGCACCTTGCTCGAAGTGAACGTCCAGGCCGGCGACCAGGTGCAGGCCGGGGATATTCTGGCCCGCCTGAAAACAGATAAAACTCCGGCTGAGCATCAAGCCGAGCTTGCCAGCGCGACCCTGGCCGTCGTCCAGGCCCAACAGGCTGTGGATCAGTTGAAATCGAATGCCGGACTGGAAGCTGCCCAGGCCTTGAACTCGGTTGAGAACTACCAGGCTGCCCTGGAAGATCTAAAACACCCCGAGGCGCAGCAGGCTGAAGCCATGCAGGCAGTCGCCCAGGCCGAACAAGCCGTAGCGACTGCCCAGATGAACCTGTACATCCTGCAGTCAATGCCCTCCCAGGAGGCCGTTGCGGTTGCCAATGCCAGCCTGCTGTTTAAACAAAAAACCTACACAGAAACCCAAAAATCGATTGCCCGGCTGGAAAATCAGATCAAGAGCGCCCCAGACGAGACCATCCGTGACCGCTTGGAGACGCAGCTCATCCGGACCCGGATCGATCTGGCTAAACAAAAAATCGAGGTCGATAACGCCGCCTACAAGCTGGCTAATATGGGCGCGCCGCCCGATCCAGATCTCCTCCGCCAGGCTCACGACCAGTTGACCACATCCCAGACCGAGCTGGCCCAGGCACAGCGAGAGCTGGAAAATGCCCAGGCCGGGCCCAGCCTGGCTGCCCTTGCCCAGGTCCAGGCCCAACTGCACGAAGCCCAAATCACCTGGGAACGGCTCAAAGATGGCCCCAATCCAACTGCCCTGGAGCAGGCCGAAACCCAGTTGGCCCAGGCGCAGGCCAGCCTGGCCTTATTGCAGCAAGAGCAACTGGTCGTTGACTTGCAAGCGCCCTATAACGGCACCATTCTCAGCGTCAATGCCCGGCCAGGTGGGCGGGTCACATCCGGGACGATGATCACCCTGGCTGATCTAAACCAGGCGACCGTGCAGGTTAGCGTGGATGAAACCGATTTACCCGGCATTCAAGCCGGCATGGAAGCCCAGGTAGCGTTTGATGCCTTACCCGGGGACGCCTATTCCGGTAAAGTCATCCGGATCGACCCAAGCCTGCAACGCTTTGGCAATACCTACGCCGGGCTCGTGATCGTCCGCCTGGATCGGCAGGAGAACACCCGGCCGCAGTTGCCGCTTGGGATGAATGCCAGCGTCGATATCCAGATCGGCAGAACGACCAATGCGGTCCTGGTTCCGGTAGAGGCGCTCCAACAGTTTGACAATGGAGCGGCATTCTTAGGGGTCATTCAGGGCGATCAATTGGAAAAGCGCGCCGTAACAGTTGGACTGATGGATCTGACGATGGCCGAGATCACCAGCGGCTTGCAAGCCGGCGAGGTTGTGGCGACCGGACCGATCGATTTCTCAGAAGGTGAACCATAATGAAACCAGTCATTATCCAAACCATGAACTTATCAAAAATATATGGCATGGGGGATATCCAGGTGGTTGCTTTAGAAAATATCAATCTGGAAATCAAGGAAGGCGAGTTCGTGGCCGTGATGGGCCCGTCCGGTTCAGGCAAAAGCACTTTGATGAATATCCTCGGCTGTCTGGATCGTCCGACCACCGGCCAGTATATCCTGGCGGGCGAGGATGTCAGCGATCTCAGCAAAGTGCAGCTGGCGCACATCCGCAACCGTCAAATCGGGTTTGTGTTCCAATCTTACAACCTGTTGCCGCGCACTTCCGCGTTGGAAAATGTGATGTTGCCCTTACTTTATAACCACGAGAACCACCATTCGGAGCCCGAACAAATGGAGCGAGCCGAACAGGTGCTTAAATCCGTCGGCCTGGCCGACCGGATGCAGCACCAACCCCAGGAATTATCCGGTGGGCAACGCCAGCGCGTGGCGATCGCCCGGGCGCTGGTCAACGATCCAGTATTGCTACTGGCCGATGAGCCAACCGGCAACCTTGATTCCCATTCAGGCAAAGAAATTATGGGTCTGTTGTCCAGCTTACACACCCAGGGCAGCACGATTGTAATGGTCACCCATGAAGACGAGATCGCCGCTTACGCCGAGCGGATCATCCATTTCAAAGATGGTCACATTCAAACTGATCACCAAAACGGCCATCGAGCCCAGGCAATCCTCGAACAGGACCAGCAGCCCTAGCATCGCTCAATTCGCTGATCAGGAGCACGGAAATGAATTTTTCTAAAATTATTCGAATCGCCTGGAAAGGGCTGACCCGCAATAAAATGCGCTCGCTGCTCACCATGTTGGGCGTAATCATCGGGGTTTCAGCCGTGATCATCATGGTCTCGGTGAGCACCGGTACGGAAACCGCCATCGAGGAACAAATTAATACCCTGGGTACAAACCTTTTATTCGTCCAGGCCGCCTTCACCCGGGGGGGACCCGGGCAAGGACCTTCAGCCGGCGGATTGGTATTTGACGATGCTGACGCGATCAGCACCCTTACAGGCGTCAAGGCTGTCAATGTCGAACAGAACAGCAGCGAAACCGTCAAGGCCGGCGACGTTTCCCTCGATAGCGTTTCGGTTCTGGGCACGACCCCGGGTTTCCCATCCGTGCGCGATATGGAAATCGCGACCGGCCGTTATATCAACCAGACCGACATCAGCCGCACCCAAAAAGTGGCAGTGTTAGGCGCATCTTTGGCCAGCGAACTGTTTGGCGACACCCCTCCGGTCGGCCAGCTTATCTCGGTCGGCAGTACCAAGCTGACGGTAATTGGCGTCATGGCGAAGAAAGGCCTGACCAGCGGCATCGACTACGACACCTATCTTTTCGCGCCGATCTCCCTTGTGTTTGAAAAATTTACCCCGAACCAGTTCGCCCGGATGTTCGGCGACAGGGTCAGGATGATTTATGTTGAAGTTGAGAATAAAGATGTTGTCGATGATGTCACTTACCAGATCGAATTGCTGCTGGCCAAACGGCACGATGTCACCCTGGACTCGCTCGATTTTACCGTCCGATCCCAGGCTGACTTAATCCAGACCCAGGAGGCCACCACAGCCGCCTTTCGCAACCTGCTCGGATGGGTAGCCGGTGTATCACTGCTGGTCGGTGGCATTGGGATCATGAATATTATGATGGTCAGCGTAACCGAACGAACCCGCGAAATCGGCATCCGGCAGTCAGTTGGGGCCACACCGAACGATATCCGCATGCAATTCCTGACCGAGGCGCTGCTGCTCAGCCTGGTCGGAGGCCTGATTGGGGTGATGACCGGCATAGGCGGTTCGTGGTTGTTTGGTAAAGTGGGCGATATGCGCACCGTGGTCGCGCCTGTCTCGATCCTGGTGGCGTTTTCGTCGGCTGCTGCAGTCGGCATCTTCTTTGGCTATTACCCTGCCAACAAGGCTGCCAAACTGGACCCGATCGAAGCCTTGCGGCACGAATAAGCAAGAAAACAGGGTTGATTTGACATGATCAAGAATTGGCTGTCTTGGAAATAGGTCGGATTTCCATGCTTGCGGGTGGACTATGCCCAGGATCGCTCTTTAGGGTTTTACCAGATGTGGGGGCGTGAGCGTGCGGTCGCACGCTTACGGCCCCCACATCTGGGACTCTCTCACAGAGTTTCCCAAAGAACCGGAGAGTAGTATTCAAGAAAGGAATTGGATGATGAAAAAATACTGGTACTTCACGGGCTTGCTGGTGGTAGCCATGCTTCTATCGGCTTGCGGGGGCGCAGCAGCCACTGCAGGAGTGCAATCCGGGGCTGCAGCCCAGTCAGATAGCACCCCTGCGCCAGCCAGCCAGCCAACGAATGGGCAGTTTGAAATGCCGATCAGTCTAAAACTTGCCCTGGGCACGCTCAACCTGGACGGCACCTCAAACGAGGTCAGCCCGGCGGAGGCAACTGCCCTGCTGCCTTTGTGGAAAGCGGTCCGCAGCCTGGGCAGTAGCGACACTGTCGCAGCCGAAGAAATGAACGCTCTCTACAATCAAATTCAGGAGACGATGAGTACCGACCAGATCGATGCGATCGATGCCATGCAGCTCACCGGCGCTTCCATGTCGGAGATCGCCCAGAAATTGGGGATTGAACTATTTGGGAACGGGGGCGGCGGACGTTTGGGTACGTTCACCCCTGAAATGCAAGCCACGGCTCAGGCAGCTCGGGAGAGCGGCCAGTTCCAGCGCGGCGATTTTCCTGTTCCTCCGCAGGGAGGATTCCCGGGAGGTGGTCCAGGTGGTGGGGGCGGTTTTGGCGGCGAATTCCAGGGCGGCAGCAACCTGACGCCTGAACAGCAGGCTACCATGACCGCCCGGCGGGCCACCAACGGCAACCGGGTCAATGTGGGCGTCCCAACTGCTTTGCTGGATGCCCTGATCCAATACCTGGAAGGCAAAACCGGCTAAGTAGTTCTCGCGCCCAATTTATAGAATAAGGTAAAAGGTGTGTATAGGGCTTATGCCCTCAGGCACACCTTTTTCGCCATTTGGCAGACCAGCGCCCTTGCTTATTGTGATTAAGGGCGAGCGCCAAGCACCAGCGGAATCTGTGTCTCACGTCCATTCCGGAGCGCTATTATCTGGATGGTTTGGCCAACTTCGGTATGAAAAACCAGATAGCTGTTCAGATCGCTATAATTATGAATTACTGCTGGAAGCCAGTTCACGCTGAAACGGTAAGCCGCGGCTCAGGCCGCTGACGATCCCTAAAGACATAGAACCTTGCTCGCCAAACAGATTGCCAAACGCCGCCACGAACTGACCGACCTGCAGGCCATCAGCGGCGTTCAGCGGTAATGGCTCCACCCCTCCGGCAAAGTATATACCTTGATCACGGTCAGATCTGCATCAGCGTCCGCCGTCACCAGGCTGGCAGTTTGCCGCTCGCCGCTGGCGAAAATCCCTTCGAACTCGCGCGAACCGGAAGCGACATGGCTGTTGGTTATATTGTCACCTAGAGAGTCATGCACAAATCCGCTGCCGTACCCGGTCGATCTGATCATGTAAACAACCGCAGGGCTGGATTATTTCTAAACCATGATCAGGTCCGTTTGCAGGCTGTCGGTAGCAGGCGGGGCAGCCGAATCTTGAAGGACTACCTGCGAGTCCGTTGGTGCGGGTGCGGTGGTGCTGCCCGGGGTGGATGGGATGGTCTGCATACCCGGAGCACCCCCAAAATCTGGCCGCATTCCACCAAAATCGCCACCTTTAGCGTGCCTACCGAAAGAGCGACCGCCGAAGTGTACGCCTGCGCCCCTCAAAATGAACTGATCGGCCTGGGCCTGGGTGATCACACCGTCGCTGACAGCCTTCTGGATTGCGGCTTCGTAGGCAGCCTGCCTGGCAGCGACATATTCACTGGCGGTCTGGCCAGTCTCTGCCAGGATATCGCTCATTGTCATACCATCATCCTGGTAGGTCTGTAAAGTGTCGACACTGATACCCAGGGCCTCAGCCGTGATCGCCTGCTGGTCGATATATGTCTTCAGCGCCTGACGGGCTGCCAACTGGTCAGCCTCTTCCTGAGTGATTTTGCCATCGGTTACAGCCTGAGCGATGCGGGCCGCCTGGGCTTGCTCGCGAGCTGCCTGCAGTTCATCGACTGTGATACCCAGAGCATCGGCCAGCAAGCTGCTTTGATCGATTCCGCTGTCAGAGCCGAAAACGAAACCATAGACAAAATCGCGCATGCCGCGGCCTGTCCTGGTACCGCTCTTCAACTGGTCAGCCTGTGCCTGAGTGATCAAACCGTCCGTAAGGGCTTGATCGACGCCGGCTTCATAAGCTGAGGTCTGGGCTGCTTGCAGTTCTTCGACGGTGATGCCCAAAGCATCTGCCAGGTAAGTATCGTCCTGGCCCGCCAGCCCGGGCATACCCGGCTGCGGTCCAGCGCGGTGGCTGACTCCTGGTAACCCGGTGGCATCATTCGCCCGGGCGGTAGTCGTAAAACCAAAGGCCGCCAGACCTACGGTCAGGGCCAGGATGGCGGCGCTGCCTAACAAAGCCAGCGCAAGTTTGTAAGTACTTTTCATTGTCATAACCTCCTTGAAACGAAATCATTCGATAATCCTGCATCGAAGCATCTCTGCATTCAATGTGTCCCAAGGATAACAACTGGATGTTTAGAAAGTTTAAAGGAGTGATTGCGATTAGATTTAGGTTGAAATGACCCCACGAAAGCCATTCACCCCTCCAGGCATTCGTTGCGTAATTACAGGGTAAAGTCAACCTCGCTGAGATAGCCCATTTCGGCCAGGGTCAATTCCACTTTTTTGACTGCTTCTGGTTTAACAATAATCGTGGTTGGCCCCAGCGGATCGCCCAGAAAACGAGCCGCCCGCGAACTGCGCAGACTTTGCAACAGTTCGGGGCTGGAAACTCTCAAAATGACCACCTGCTGAAGGCGGGCCTGCACACCGGACTCATCCCAGCGTTCAAGCGCTTTGATTAAACTGGGTGGGACCGGGGCGGCGAATTTCCGCAGCAGGGTGATTAAATGGGCCATTTTGAGGCCTTGGTCACGGGCCCGCTCGATGGAAGGTGGCGTCAGCCGGTAGTGATAACTTTCATCCCGCTGCTCGCCCCACTCGCTGAACCGGGCAAGCTGGTAACGAACGCTTCTTGCTGCCAGGCGCGGCACGATCAAACGCGCATCCGATCCGACTTTGATTAATTCGTTTTCCTCAGGCAAACCCTCCGGCGCTTCGCAGCCCAACAGCCGCCCGGCCCAACGCGAGAAGCGGAAAGCGGCTGGCTGCCGGCCATTCTCGCCGGCGCCGGAAGCGTAAGCCAGATCGAAAATGCCCAACCAATGCAAAGGCCCGGTGATCAGGTAGCGAACCAGCGCTCCGTCCACTTCATCCCAATGCTCATAGCCGCGCAGGAATTCCCCCGACCGGGTATCTCTCACGAACCAGGTATCATAGTCGCCGGTAGGACGCTGGTAATCCGGAGAGGTCTCCTTAAGTCCATGAATGAAAGCGGACAGACTCCACCAGGACCCGACCGGCACACCGGAAAGATAATGCAAAATCGATTGGCGGGCTAATAAGGGATCATTCTGCCAATCGCCTTCCACCTGCAAACCCGGTAAAAGGCGCAATTCGTTCAATTGTGCACTGTGCAGCCAGGTACAAACCAGTTGAGACAAGGCTTCTGCCCGACCAGCTTCCAGGAAAGCACGAGCTGCATCCGGCAACGGCATCCCGTCCAAATCCAACAAATCAGCCGCAGACAGCAAAGCCAGTAAAAAATTAGACGGCAGATCCCATGGCAGGCTGTACTCCGCCACGGGCAAGCCCGTTCGTAAACCGGCTAACAGCGTACAGGCATGATCCAAAATACGATCAGTGGCCGGTTCCACCTCAACTCGCTCGGCAGGCACGGCTGGACGCCCCAGGCGAGGCGCCTGTCGCGTCTCCATTTCCGGCAACAAAGACAGCAGGTCATCCGGAATATAGGCGAATTCCTGCGGTCCATTAGGTGTATCAAAAAAAGCCCGCCCGATGAGCGCCCGGTACCACAGCCACTCGGTTGGGCTGGTGCTGATCCGGTAAGGCTTTTCCCGATCCCGGCGGGCCGGCCCCATTTCGCGCACCTGCCCGTAACGACGGGTAAACAGGGCCCAGGGTAACTGGCCATGGTGAGCCAGCAAGTCGTCCAGAGCCGCCCGGGCGTCGGCAGGTAGAGGCTCCAACGCCTCATCAACAAGCCGGCGATCCAGCATCTGGGGCACGAGCCGCTGCAAACCAATCCGGGCATCCGGCGCATTCAAATCCAGGCCCCATAGCTCGGCTACAATTTTTAGATGGCTTAAGTCCTGCCCTTGCAAGCTCTGGCTAAGATCTGGCATACAAAACTATCTTCCTCCAAAGCAACAACTCAGCGATGCTTTGCGGTGTTGTTCGGATAGTATCGCCATTAGAAAACAAGGCCTTACAAAACGCGAAAAATGACCTCACGCAAGAAATTTAACTCTGAGATTTCTTCTGAAAAACCTTGGCTGAATGGATTAATAACGATCCAACAACGCTTTCACCGGTAAAACAATCTGTCCTTCTGCAGGATCCCCCACGAGGCTGGTCTCTTCCGGATGGGTGCCTGCCAGCCAGGCGGTATACGCGGCCACCAGTGCATCCAGCTCTTCCGAACTATACAGGTCATCATCCGGCAAAATGCCGTTCAAGAGTCGGTAACGGGTAATCTCTTCAAAAAACCGCATGGGATCATTGACTTTAACTTTATTTTCGTACAGCACCAGCTGGCGTTGCAGACGGCCTTCCAGCGTATTCTTAGAAAAAGGCAGCTTGCCCAGCAAGGCCGCATAACTGGCATGCGGGTAAACTTCCATCAACTGGCAGGAAGCCTCTCCAGCCGGATAGGGCTTATAGCCAAACCCCTCCAGGCGTCGGAACAAGGAAAAACTTTCCTGCATCCAGTTTTGACAGGCTTTCGAGTCTGACAGAGTCTGCGGAATACTGATATTATGTTGCCGCAGCTGATATTCGGCCAGCCTGAAATCGAGATAGCGGCCCGGCCGGGGTGAAGGCGTGAGTTCCTGGCGCACCTGTGGATCGCTCATCAAGCCCTGATTGGGCCGGCGCGGTCCGCACACGGCAACCAGCGCCTCCCGCTGCCCGGCGGCGAAGGCCAGTATTTCATCCATGTGCCCATCCCCCAGCGCCAGCAGATTACATTCATAATCTAAGGCTACATAAACAAATGGACGCTGTCCGGCGGTTGGATCAATCCCCAAGAAGGTGGTGTTATTGAACAGCATGTGAATCCCCGTCACCTTGATGCCTGCCTGGAATGCTCGAACGCCTCTCCGGGATAGATTAGAACTGTGGTCGCCATACCTAACCACCCGTTCGTAATTCGGATTGGCCCGGTCGTTTCTTCCTATGAGTTTAGCTCAAAACCGGCCAGGATGCAACAGAAACCAGGTGATTTTATCAGGGCTTTTACAAGAAAACGATCTGGGGTTGGGATTGGGCGGCTACGCTGCCCAATCCCAACCCCAAATTCCTCATTTTCTGACATTGTGAAAACCCCAGATGATTTTACGGCCTTCTGGCCTGTTTTCCACCATTGGCATCATTCTGGCACTGTCCCGGACATTTAGGGTCTTTCGGAAAATCTGTGAGAGTTCCCTTTTGACGAGAATGCCAGGCTGGACTATACTTAGAGAGCCGCACATTAATAATCCACAGCCACCTGTTTTATTGGACAGACATTAGGGCATCTACACTTCATTCCCGGCTCAAAAAACTTCCCAGCGCAGATGCTCATCCAATACCCAAATTCCATTCAACTTCACCAGTCAGCCCGCTTGAGGCGCGACTGGTGACACCAACCCTTTTTCACCTCAGAAGGAGGCTATCTAGCATGACCGAAACATTTAAACTGACCTACGCCACGATGTTTAACCCCCCGGAAGAACTTCACACCCGGTTTGAAGAGGCGTTGGCCAAGATCAGAGCCAACCTGGGACAAGAATATGGCATGATCATCAATGGCAAGGATCGATTTGCCGAAGAAAAATTCGAAAACCGGTCGCCAACCAATACAGACGTCGTGTTAGGGGTTTTTCAAAAAGGAACTGCTAAGGATGCCCAGGAAGCTCTGGCGGCAGCTCGCAAGGCATTCCCTCACTGGAGTGGCATGAAATGGCAGGACCGGGTCGCCTTAATGCGAAAAGCGGCTGATTTGATCGATCAGCGCATTTTCGAAATGGGCGCGGTCATGGCGATGGAAGTCGGCAAGAATCGAATGGAGGCCCTGGGTGATGTGGCCGAGACTGCCGACCTGATCCGTTATGCCTGCTACCAGATGGAGAAGAATGACGGCTACATCGTCGAGATGGGCCGCGATCCCCTGGTGGGCTATACAGCCACCAATATGTCAGTTTTGAGACCTTATGGCGTCTGGCTGGTCATCAGCCCCTTCAACTTCCCCGGCGCACTGACGGGCGGCCCATCAGGCTCGGCCCTGGTAACAGGCAATACGGTCGTGATGAAACCGGCGACCGACACGCCCTGGGTTGTCCGGCTGCTGGCAGAATGTTTTCGGGACGCAGGACTGCCGGATGGCGTCTTTAATTACGTCACTGGCCCAGGCCGAACACTCGGGCAGGCATTGATCGAGAGCCCCGAAGTTGACGGCGTCACCTTCACCGGTTCTTTCGACGTCGGCATGCATATCTTCCGTGATTTCGCCCAGGGCAAGTATGTCCGGCCGACTATCCTCGAGCTTGGCGGCAAGAACCCGGCGATCGTCTCTCGCAATGCCGATCTTGAACGAGCAGCAATCGGTATCGTCCGGTCCGCCTTCGGCCTTCAGGGCCAAAAATGCTCGGCTAATTCGCGGGTGTATATTGAAGAGCCAGTGTATGACGAGCTGGTACCCCGGTTGATTGAGCTGACCCAAAAACTGACCATCGGCGACCCGACCGATCGGTCCGTCTACCTCGGTCCGGTGGTCAACAAGAACTCCTACCAGGATTATAAGAATTTCACCGAAGAACTATCGCAGAGCGGCCGTTTTCTGACCGGTGGCAAAATCCTGACCGAGGGCGACTTCGGCAAGGGTTATTTCTGCCAGCCGACCCTGGTGGCTGACTTGCCTCTCGATCACCGGCTGTGGAAATACGAAATGTTCCTGCCGATCACAACCCTGGCGAAAGTCAGCAGCCTGGAACAGGCGATGAAAGAGAGCAACGATGTCGCTTACGGTCTGACTGCCGGCTTCTACGGTTCTCAGGAAGAGACCAAGTGGTTCTTCGATAATATCCAGGCAGGTGTGACCTATGCCAACCGTCCCCAAGGCGCTACAACCGGCGCGTGGCCGGGATTCCAGCCCTTTGGCGGTTGGAAAGGCTCGGGGTCATCCGGCAAGAATGCCGGGGGGCATTATTACCTGCCGTTGTATATGCACGAACAGATCCAGACACTGATCGACTGATCTGTATAGCTTGAATATCCCTGTCCGAGGCTCACAACCAGGCGCTTAGGCAGGCTGATCCGGATTGTGCTGGGCTGGACAACCGGCCCAGCACTCTCCCATCAAACCTGGCAAGACCCCGGTGACCGGCAGGGCCAATGCTACAATCACACTTCAAATCGACCAGGTAGCTATGATTGCACAGATTGGCCAGTTTCTACTCGTCATCGGGCTCATCTTGCTGGTTATATTTTTTGGCACCGATCAAGCCAATCGCCCAGCCTATAACTATTTCTGCGGAGGACTGGTTATCTTGGCTCTCGGCATTTATCTTTACTGGCGCGACCGCCCGCCTGCCAAGTCGAGCGGTCGTTTTCGCATTTTTCGCGGCTCCAATCGTCCCGACGACCAGAAGGACGAGAATCAATCTGACCAAAAAGATAATGAGTTCTGATCGGCCGCCTGCCGGCAATCCGATCGACACACGTATGCTCACCATTATAAGAAGAATCAAACTGGGTATCTCATGAGCAAACTTATTTCACTTCCGGAAGCCATTTCAAGGCACGTACATGCGGGAGATTGCGTATACGCGGCCGGATTTACACACCTGATCCCATTCGCGGCCGGGCATGAAATCATCCGGCAAAGGATCAAAGAACTGGTCCTGGCAAGAGCCACGCCTGATCTGATCTACGATCAAATGGTCGCGGCTGGCTGCGCCCGCAAGGTGATCTTTTCCTACATGGGCAATCCAGGGGTCGGTTCATTACGTTTTGTACGAGCCGAATTGGAGGCCGGCAACCTGGAATGGGAGGAGTATTCCCATTTTGGGATGATATCTCGCCTGCAGGCTGGCGCGACCGGTTTGCCATTTATGCCGATGAACACCACTGCAGCCGGCGATCTGGAACGCGCCAACCCGAACTACCGCACCGTTCTTGATCCGTATTCCGGGCGGGAAGTGGTGGTCGTGCCAGCGCTGAACCCGGACGTTGCCATCGTCCACGTCCAGCGGGCCGACGCCGAAGGCAACGCCCACATCTGGGGTATCATCGGGGAACAGAAAGAAGCCGCTTTCGCCTCCAAACGGGTCATTATGACCGCGGAAGAGATCGTCAACGAGGACATCATTCGCTCGGATCCGAATCGGACCCTGATACCAGGGTTTATCGTCGATGCAGTCTGCCACGTTCCTTACGCTTCCCACCCCTCCTATACCCAGGGATACTACGACCGAGATAACGCCTTTTACCTGGAATGGGATGCCATCAGCAAAACCCGGGAGGGGGTCCAGGCCTACCTGGATGAATGGGTGTATGGCTTGGAAGATCGCGCCGCCTATTGGGAAAAACTGGGGGCGGAGACACATGCCCGCCTGAGCGTCGGCGATCGTCCCAGCGAAGTCGTTAACTATGGCAATTACTGAGCCCGGCGCACATATCCAGGCCACCCGCATTGGTTCATCAACTCACAGGCACACAAGACAAGTGAATCCCTTATGACTGCTTACACTTCATCCGAACTTTTAACCATCAACGCAGCCCGGCTTCTACGTGACGGCGATGTTGTATTCGTTGGCGTGGGATTGCCCAATCTGGCCTGCAACCTGGCCAGGCACACCTATGCCCCCAACCTGGTCATGATCTACGAGGCCGGGGTCATCGGCGCCCAGCCCGCTCGCCTGCCGCTCTCGATTGGGGATCCCACCCTGGTCAGCGGGGCGATCTCTGTGTGCAGTATGTATGACATCTTCGCTTTTTATCTGCAGCGCGGCAACGTCGATGTCGGCTTCCTGGGCGGGGCTCAAATCGACCGCTATGGCAACATCAACGCAACCGTGATCGGCGATTACGATCATCCTAAAGTGCGCCTGCCCGGGTCGGGCGGCTCGATGGAAATCGCGGCCTGGGCCAATCGTTGCTACATCATCACGCCGCACCAGAAAAGGCGTTTTCCCGAAAAAGTTCATTTCCGCACCTCGGCCGGCTTCCTGAATGGACGGGCTGAGCGCGAGCGAGCCCAACTGCGAGGGGGCGGCCCGCAGGCAGTGGTGACCGATTTGGGCATCCTGGAGCCCGGCACAACTGGTGAGCTGGTTCTGACCGCCCTGCACCCCGGAAAAACGGTCGCTGAAGTCCAGGAAAATACCGGCTGGGAAATTCAGGTGGCCGACCCGCTGCGCACCACGGAACCTCCTACCCTGGAGGAACTGCGCATCTTGCGCGAAGAACTTGACCCTGACAGAATCTATCTAAAAGGATCAGAATAAACGTTGGCAATTTTGAATTTCATTCTGGCGATCGTCCCAATTGCCGTTATCCTGTATCTCATGGTTGGAAGGCGCTGGGGAGCAGCCCGCTCCGGCGGCATGGGCTATTTAAGCGCCTTGCTGGTCGCAGTGATTTTTTTTGGCGCCGGTCCAAAACTGCTGGCTTATGCCCATGCCCGGGCTTTGCTTTTAAGCATTGATGTCTTGCTGATCATTTGGGCAGCTTTTCTGCTCTACCGCGTGGTTGATGAAGCCGGCGCAATTCGCACTATTGGCGACTCGCTGCCCCATCTGACCCCGGACCGGGGCATGCAGGCCTTGATCATCGGCTGGGTCTTCGCAACCTTCTTGCAAGGGGTAGGCGGCTTTGGCGTGCCGGTAGCTGTGATTGCCCCCATCCTGGTTGGCCTGGGGTTCACGCCCCTGGCAGCGGTGCTGCTGCCATCCGTCGGGCATGGCTGGGCTGTCACTTTTGGTTCGCTGGGCTCCTCGTTTCAAGCTCTGATGGCGTCCACCGGGCTGCCGGGCGAGATGCTGGCAGGTCCGGCTGCGCTGTTCCTGGGCATCGCCGGACTGCCGGTGGGCATTCTGGTGGCTCAAATCGCCGGGGGGTGGGCTGCGGTGCGACGCCTCCTGCCGACCATTGTTATTCTGGGAACCGGCATGGGGCTGACCCAGTTTCTGGTTGCTATTTCAGGGTTATGGAATATCGGAGCGTTTATGGGAGGCCTGGCCGGACTGGTCATTGCCTTACCCCTGGCCATCCATTCCCAGAGAATTGCCAGACGGGATAACCTCCCCGGCCCGGATGGGCAAATTGATTTGCGGGCCCTGTTGATCGCGATCTCCGGCTACGCAATTCTGGTCGTGGTCACCTTGAGCATCCAGCTAATCCCTGCCGTGCACGATGGGCTGGGTCAGTTCGTGATCCGGGTCAACTTCCCGGAGGTCAGCACAGCCACCGGTTATGTTACGCCGGCAGGATCTGGCCGGACAATTCCCCTCTTTCGCCATGCCGGGGCCAGCCTGTTTTACGCCTCGATCCTGGCTTACCTGGTGTACCGGCAGGCGCACCTGTACCAGCCTGGCGCGGCGGGCAGGATCGTTGAAGGCACGGTCCGGCGAGTGATGTCTTCCAGCGTCAGCATCGCTTCCATGGTTGCAATGGCCGTCATCATGGAAAATTCCGGCATGACCGATACCCTGGCCCGCGGCCTGGCAGAAAGCACCGGGGCAATATTCCCCCTGGTCGCCCCCTGGATCGGCGCTCTGGGAGCGTTCATGACAGGCAGCAATACCAATTCCAACGTGGTTTTTGGCGCGCTGCAGTTGAAAACCGCTGAAATCCTGGGGCTGGCAGTTCCCATCATTCTAGCCGCACAGACAGCCGGGGCCGCGCTTGCCTCCGTCATGGCCCCCACCAAAGTCGTGGTAGGCGCCAGCACGGCCGGGATGGCAGGCAAAGAAGGGGAAGTGATGCGCCAGATGGTGCGTTATACGGTGCCCCTGGTTCTGCTGATCAGTCTGTTGGCGGCAATTTTTGTATTACTGAATTGATCTGCTCCCCCGCTGTAAGGCGAGACCTGTAACCCGAAATAAAGGAATTTCCGTGAACCGTTTGTTGGAATGGCTCAGCGTCCACAAGTTTGAAGCCCACCTGATCAGTTTTTTGTTAATCATCGTGCCGTCTGGCGGCTTATATTACGCTGCTCAAATCGGGTCTGCAAGCCTGATCCTGGCCCTGCTGGGCTTGGTGATCACGGGCAATTTACTGGCGGTGGCCACCCGGTAAACGTTCAGCGACATGTCTATGCAAACACTTTCCCTGAGTGCCAGTTCATCAGCGATCAGGGAATGCCCCAGATAATGACGCTCGCATCCAGCCCCCCTGAAACCAAACGGCTCTGATCCGGGCTGAAAGACAGGCAGGTAGCTGCTCGCTGATGGCCTTTCAAGGCAACCAGCGGCAGGCCGGTATCAGTGCGCCACAAACGAATCGATCCATCACTGCTTGTCGCACCTAACAGGCGGCCATCCGGGCTGTAGGCCACCTGGCCGCTAAAAACTGCCGGACTTTCGCGGTCCAGTTGGGAGTCCTCCAGGTCGGTCAGGCGCTTGCCATTGGCCGCATCCCAGATTTCAACCCGGTTGTCAAGATTTCCGGTGGCGATCCGTTGCCCATCCGGGCTGAAGGCCAGGCTGAGAAGCGGCGCTATCCCACGCAGGGTTTCTCCGATCCGGCCGGTTTCGACCTCTCGCAAACGGGCTACCTCCCCATTGACAATCGCCAGGTAACGGCCATCCGGTTGGTAGGCGATAGCAGGTATCGAGAAAGTCCCTCCGATCATTTGCTGTTCCAGCTCGCCATCCTCCAGCCGCCAGACCCGGGCGATGGCATCATTGCCGCCCGAAGCCAGAAAACGGCCATCCGGGCTGAAGGCCACCTGGTTGACACCTTTCTTGTGAGCTGTCCACCGGGTTGCAGGTTGAGGACTGAATGGTTGGCCGGCTCCTGGCCGGAACCAGATACGGATCTCGCCATCCCGACTGCCCGCAGCCAGCAGGCTCCCATCCGGGCTAAAGGCCAGTCCGCCAACCCAGGCGCCGACTTCGAGGGTTTGTGTAGGGCTGAAATCCAGACCGGCGTAGAGATAAATGGCATTGCCGGCGGCAACGGCCAGCAGGTCGCCGTTGGGCGACCAGGCCAGCGCCAGAATCAGGTCCCAGGGTTCAAACTGAACAGCCCCAATCTGCTCCAGGCGATCCGCGTTGTCCGGCGAGATGACCGGCACCAGTGCAGCCCCGGTTGCCGTTGGGCTAACGGCAGGCATAGATGGCGTGGGAGTGTCGGATGGTAATGACGTGTTTGTGGGGGCGGGCAGTGGCGATGGAATTGTTGTAGCCGTAACCATCACGACCGGCGAAGTCGGCGCTGTCGATCCGACCGGGGAGGCCGGGCTACAAGCCGCCAGGCTGAGCAGAACAACCAGCCAAAAAGCTGTGCAAGGGACCCACCGGGCGTTCGCTATGGTCGAATACCCCATAAACGCAGGCTGCCGTCGTATGAACCAGAGGCCAGCAAATCGCCCAACTTCGAAAAGGCCAGGCTGTCCACCGCCCCTGGATGCCCTTCCAACTGGCGCAGCAGTTCACCGGTCTGAACATCCCACAGCCTGACAGAATGATCGCTGTAGCCGCTGCCGGAAGCCAGCACGCTGCCATCCGAACTGAACGCCAGGCTTGCGACTACCCCGTCGGTCTGCATTTCTTGAAGCAAAGTTCCACTGGTAGCATCCCACAGGCGGATGGCCCCATCATAATGGCCGGAGGCCAGGTGCCTGCCATCTGGTGCAAAAGCCAGGCTGTTAACCGCACCGGTGAAAGATGAATACAGTGTTTGCACCAGTAATTTGCTGTTCAAATCACGGATCTGTATGGCGTAATGATCCGGCGTCGACGCCAGCAAATCCCCACCGGGTGCGAAGACGATATCCAGGACCAGCCCGGTTTGAATGGTGCGAGTTATTTCAAAAGTATTGGTATTCCAAAACAAAAGGCGATTATCGTAAAGATCTTGCCCGGCAATCGCAGCGACAAACAGGGGATTGTTGGGTGAAAAAGCCACGCTGGTAACCGGTTGTTCATCGTAATAGATCGGACCTATCGCCTGCCAGCCGTTTACGCGCCAGAAATCAATACTGCCGTAATAGCCGGCCTCCTCACTTCCTGCCCGATGGCCGGCAGCCAGGTACCTGGCGTCACTGCTGAAAGCGATGCCGGTGACCCCATTTTCACTGTCCAGGCTGCGTTGCATACTGCGTGTGCGTGCATCATACAGGTCGATCGTATCCTGTTTGGCTACCGCCAGAGTCTCGCTATCCGGTGCCCAGGCCAGGTCAGACACCGTGTCCACCTCCCAGGCCGCCAGGGCTGAAACAGATCCGGCGTTGGAACGGCTGATCGTCGTCAGCCTGTCCGGCAAAGCTGTGCCCGCTTGTGCCAATAGCAAAGCGGTCGGGGTGGGAGTTGGCGTAAAGGTTGGCGTGATGGTCGAGGTTTGGGTCGCCGTCGGGGTAAAAGTAGGCGTCCGGGTAGGGGTATCGCTGGGCGCCGGTGTGAGGGTCGCGGACGGCGTCTGGCTGGGCGGCGCTTCCGTCGCGGCAGGTCTGCAGGCCGATGCAAACAAGATCAACACAAGTGAGCATAGAACTGCTCTGGCTGGATGGATGTTTTTCTCGTTTTTCAAACAAGCCTGTCCTTTCACTTCCCATGAATATCGTGTAGAGCGGCCCATCCAGTCAATTGTAGCATCAAGGGGGCCACACCAGCAATTCCCAATGACCCCTAAGATTCCTGCTTTTTCATGCAGTAACTGGCTGCACACGGATTATAATTCCCAAATCGATTTATCGTCTTGCGAAGCGGGCGGTTCTCTAGTGGTTCTCTCGCCAAATTCATAGAATAGAGCGAAAAATACTTAATGGTATTTTCGCTAAGTCCTTTTACTTTGAAAAGTGATTGTAATGTTCGTTTTGTGCGGCTTCGCCGCACAAAACGAACATTACAATTGCTCTTTTTCCTAAAGGTATTTAGCGAAAATACCACTTAGCGAGAAATTCATTTAGAAAACATCCCAATAAGATATTGTCTCATGGAATACGTGAAAGGAATACCAATGTCTGATCCTCGTATCGAAAACCTGGCAAAAATTCTGGTGAACTATTCGGTCAAAGTCCAGCCTGATGATTGGGTGCTGGTGCGCGGTCATGTGCTGGCCATGCCCCTGGTTGAAGAGGTTCTCCGGCATGTCGTCCGGGCGGGCGGGAACCCGACGATCCTGCTCGAAAAGGAGGGGCTTACCGAGATCATCTTCAAAGAATTGAGCGAGAAGCAGCTCGGCTGGGTCTCCCCGGTTGAGGATCTGCTTTTCAACCGGATGGATGTGATGATCAACCTGCTGGCGGCCAGCAATACCCGGGCGCTGACCGCCGTCGAGCCCGATAAAATGCGTTTGCGGCAGCAATCCCGGCGATCATTGATCGAAACCTATATGCAGCGATCTGCAGAAGGCAGTCTGCGCTGGGTATTGACCCAGTTCCCTTGCGAAGCTTACGCTCAGGATGCGGACATGAGCCTGCGAGACTATGAGGATTTCGTTTACGGGGCCACTTTCGCCGATCAACCTGACCCGATTCAAAGCTGGCAAAATATCCATGATATGCAAGAGAAGTTGATCGAATGGCTGCGCGGCAAAAAGCATGTCGAGGTGCGAGGTCCTAACAGCCAGATCACACTTTCGATTGAAGGCCGAACTTTCATCAACAGTGATGGCAGCCGCAATATGCCCAGTGGGGAGATCTTCACCGGACCCGTGGAAGATTCCGTCAACGGCTGGATCCGGTTCACCTATCCAGCCATTACCGGAGGTCGCGAAGTGGAAGGGGTTGAGCTGGAATTCAAAGATGGCAAAGTCGTCAAAGCCCAGGCCCGCAAGAATGAAGCCTTTTTACTTTCCATGCTGGACAGCGATCCTGGGGCGCGCTATCTGGGCGAGTTTGCCATTGGAACCAATTATGGCATCAAGCAATTCACGCGCAGCATCCTGTACGATGAAAAAATCGGCGGGAGTATCCATATGGCAGTAGGGGGAGGTTATCCTGAAACTGGCAGCCAGAACAAATCCAGCCTGCATTGGGATTTCATCTGCGATATGCGCGATGATAGTGAAATCCTGGTTGATGGCGAATTATTCTATAAAAACGGGGAATTTGTGATCTAAAAGATCCCAACCCTTACCTTCAAAATAGATCTGCGAACAGGTTGGGCTCGCCCAACCTGTTCGTTCTGAATGAATAGAACTCAGAACGGGGTAGTTTTGGACCTGATTGCATTACCTTTCATCATCCTGTCCGGCTTTTTATACGGCTCAACCATGGTAATCTCGCGTTTCAGCGTCGGGCAGTTTGAACCCACCACTTATCTCGGCTTACGGTTTGTGCTTGCCAGCTTTGGCCACGTCATGGTTTATACGCTGCATCTCCGGGACCAACGCTGGCCCCGCGATCCGCGCTTATGGCGCCTGGCATTGATTCTGGGTATTGGGACCGCAATCACTTTTACAGGCATCATTTCATCGCTGCGCTTTCAATCCAGCGGAATCACTTCTATATTGAATACTGCCAACCCGGCGATAACGGTAGTGATTGCCCATTTTGCCCTGGCCGATGAGCGCCTGAACCGCCGCAAAGTGACCGGCGTCGTCCTGGCATTGGCGGGGGCGCTTCTGCTGGCAGTGCGCGGAGAAAGCGGCCTACCTGATATCGCCAAGGCCAGCCCGATTGGCTATCTGCTGGTAGCCGGTGCGATGATCGTCGGGGGCTTCAACACAGTCTATGCCCGCAAATATCTGACCCAATACCCGGCTTTCGATGTTGCCAGCATCCGCATGTTCGCTGCCACGCTTACCGTTCTGCCGCTGTCCGTTTTATTGATCGGCATGGATCTCAGCCCGGTCAATCTTCAGGGATATGCTGCGCTGGGATATGCTGCCGTGGTCGGGACATTTTTGGGTCTACTGCTGAATTTTTACAATATCCAGCGCTTTGGCGCAACTGCCGGGGCGATGGCCGCCTACATCATACCGATCTTCGCGACGCTGGGAGGTGTATTCCTGCTGGGCGAACATATTACTTATGGTATGCTGGCCGGTATGACGTTGATCCTGAGCGGCGTCTGGTTGATTAACCGAAATACGCCGCTGACCCCAACCATCCCAAGAACCTAACCGCATGAATCAATCCTATCTGAAGTCGAAACTCTCTCTTGCAGGTCTGGTGAAAATTGGAGCTGCGCTGGGTATATCTGGCACAACTCCTTTCAGTTTCAGTCAAAGTGCGGCGGCCAGCCCAAACAGCCTCAATCAAGCTAAGTGTTCGACATCTTGGCAACAGTAACGCCGTCGCCGCCCTCATTTTCCGCCCCTGATTCGAAGGATTTCACCTCAGGATGCTGGTGGAGCGCCTGGCGGACAACCTGGCGGAGTCGCCCCGTCCCTTTGCCATGAATAATGCGTACGAATGGCAAACCGGAAAGGTAGGCGGCGTCCAGGTAGCGATCAAGCTCATCCAGGGCTTCATCGGCGCGCCGGCCGCGCAAATCCAGCTCCATACCCGGCGAGGCCGGTAAGATCTCGCTGGTGATTTTTTTCTTGCGTTCACCACTTTCTCGCACACCCGCAGTTTCGTTTTTACGCCTGTCGGCTGGCTGGGAAGTTTCCGGCATACCGCCGACCGGCTCCAATTCCGACAGTCGGGAGCGAACCCTCAGCATCCCAACCTGGACCTCGGCCTCCTCACTTCCAAGCGAAGTCACCACCCCCTGGGTGTTCAAACTGCGGATCCTGACCTTATCCCCAAGGCGAACGGCCCGGCGTACGGGTGCGCCAACATTCGGCTGGATGCGTTCCACCGGTTTCTCCACCGCTTCTTCCAACACTTCAGCCGTCTCCTCGACGGCTTTCAGCGCTTCCAGTGGCTGGCGGGCGCGCGCCAACGCCCGGCGGGCCTCCCGAATTTCGGCTTGCAGTTGTTCCACATCCTGCTCGGTTTCCAGCCGGGCCTTCTCTAAAACCTGGCGGCGCTCATCTTCGATCTTTTCCAGACGCTGGTAAAGCTCTCCCCGCAGGCGTTCAGCATCCTGGCGGGCTTGTTCCGCTTCGTTGCGCGCCCGGCGTGAAAGATCTCGCTGGTGATGAATTTCATTCAGTAGATCTTCCGCCCGCAAATCGTTCGGATCGATCTCTTGCCGGGCGGCGTCGATAATTTCACCCGGCATACCTAATCGCCGGGCGATCGCCAGCGCGTTTGACCGCCCAGGCAGGCCCACGGTCAGGTTATAGGTTGGCCGCAAGGTCTCGAGATCGAATTCCACGCTGGCGTTGACCACCCCCTGGGTGCCATGCGCGAACGCTTTTAATTCCGGGTGATGGGTGGTGACCAGGGTTGTGATCCCCCGCTCCAATAAGTGGGTGAGAATGGCGCGCGCCAGGGCCGCGCCCTCTTGTGGATCGGTTCCGGCGCCCAATTCATCCAGGATTACCAGGGAATGCCGGTCCGCGTTCTCAAGGATATGAATGATGTTGGTGATATGGCCCGAAAAGGTGGAGAGCGATTGTTCAATCGACTGCTCATCGCCGATGTCGGCATAAATCGCCTCGAACATACTGATCTCAGAACCTGAATGAGCCGGGATATGCAGCCCCGATTGGGCCATCAACGCCAGCAAACCGACCGTCTTGAGGGTCACGGTTTTGCCGCCAGTATTCGGCCCGGTCACAATCAGGGCATAGGTCTGATCATCCAATTCGACATCGATGGCAACCACTGTTTTGGGATTCAGAAGTGGGTGACGAGCCTGATTGAGCCGGATCACACTGCCCGGATGACGTCCGCGCGGCTGATCCGGAAATGACCACAGGCGCGGTTCGGTTGCATTCAGGGCATCGGCATATTTGGCCCGCGCCAGCACCAGATCCAACTCGGCGACGACAGCCACGGTATGGATGATCTCGTCGCCTCGTTGGCTCACCTGCAGGGATAGCTCAGCCAGGATACGGCGTTCTTCATCCCGTTCAGCCAGTTGCAGCTCGCGGTTTTGATTATTCAACTCCACCACACCCAGGGGCTCTACGAACAAAGTTGCACCTGAAGCGGACTGATCATGTACGATCGAGCGCATCCGGCCTTTGAATTCGGCCCGTAAAGGCAGCACATAGCGCCCATCTCGTTGAGTGATTAACGCCTCTTGCAACATCGGCGCGTTTTTGGGATCGGAGACCATCCGCTGGAGCTTGCTGAATAACCGGTCGCGAGCGATCTGCAGATTGTGGCGGATAGAGGCTAGTTTCTCAGAAGCCGAATCGAGAATTTCACCGCGTTCCGAAATCGCCCGTGTGATGAAGTCGATCAAACCCATCGGCGGCGGCAGCTGGGAGACGATCTCAAACAGGTGAGGATATTGATCGCCAAGGCGTTCAAATGTGCGGCTCAAGGTGCGGGCTGCCACCAGGGTTGACTTAACATCCATCAGATCTGTTGGAGTCAACACGCCGCCGCGCTGAGCCAACTGGACGACTGCGCGTACGTCGCGGGCTCCTCCGATCGTTAGATCGGTGTGAACCACCAGGAGTTTGACCGCCTCGCTGGTCTCCGCTTGCATGCGGCGAGCTTCTTCAATATCGACAGATGGCCTTAATGCACGAGCTTTCTCGGCCGAGGCCGGAAAGGCCGCGTAGCCCGCTACCCGTTCGAGAATTTTTGGATATTCGAGTGTCTGAAGAGTCTTTTCATCCATTGAAAACCGGTTTCGGCCTTTGTTATCAGATATTGTCGATTTGATGGTTCTTCGGAATTTCCAAGCCGGTTACACGGAAATCCCTAAAAGCCAATATAACCGTGGAAAGATCGCCAGTAAATCATACGCAACCAGCATAAAGCGAGTTTACCATACTTCTGAAATGGAAAATTACCCCACTGGAAGGGCGGGTGCACGAACTGTTTGTAGCTTTGATGTTCGATTTGTGCGGCCGGCGCAACCATCAAGGGATTGATCCGGAATCACGAACAAAAACGGCGATTTCCTGGATATTATTACAGAAGTGAAAATGCATTCAATAATTATTGCGAATACTTTTCATTCTAGGCGTTAAATACGCATAAAAACCGCTCCTTAAGTGCGTAAAAACGGTTGCACCTGCTTGATTTCCAAATTTGTTCAGGTAGAATTGAAAATAATGTTGCCATTATTTTGCAATCTGGAATTGGCCACTCCAGTACAGGATAGACTGCGCTGGAAATTGCAATCACCTGCTAATTCCGTTGAGATTGCCAACTCGCCATCATCATCACGTTATTGCGACCGGGGTATCTACATGGAAAATAATCGAATCCAACGTGGGCAGAGCCTTGTTGAATATGCCGCTATCTTAATTCTTGTGGTCATCGTTGTTGTTGTATTGCTTTATCTGCTCGGGCCATCGGTTGGGAATATGTATAGCAACATTGTGGTTAACTTCTAATTCACTCTACTCTTATTCCAAAAGAGTTGGCGCGTCACAGGGGATTATCAAGACTCGGGCCAATAGCGGCGGTGTACTTTTCATCGCCGCTATTCCTTTCTCTCAATAAAATCCATCCTCTCCCAGATGACTAATCCGGCAGGTTCCATCCAAATATAAAATTTGGGTAAATAAAGGTCCAACCCATTGTATTTTATTTAATTTTATCTATACTTTTATTATCAGGCTTTATACTCGTTATACCCGCATTATCCTATCCTTTCTAGCGATCAATCTATCACTTTTCATTTGTAAGCCCAGGAGAGAACGATGATTAAAGCCAGCTTTCCCACCCATGGCCAGGGTCTGGTCGAGTATGCGCTGATACTTATGCTCGTCGCAATTATCGTCATTGTCGTGCTCGCATTACTCGGACCAGCTGTCGGCAATATGTTCAGCAATCTGGTCAGCCAAATCTGATCAATCAAATAGATCATTCCACAACCAGATATTTAAAAATCTCGCTTCAACCGAGGCGAGATTTTTACTATGGTACCCATAGTATAATCACAACATATCGACGATCTCAAAAAAAAGGGGTCTTTGGGGAATTCTGTGGAATAGTCCCAGATTTGGGGTAGCGCCACACATAAAGCCTCACCCCAAATTTTCATAAAAAGCAAATGCCATAACTGGTTGCGAAATACACTAAACCCACGACCTGGAGAACTGAATGCCTGCCAACTCACCTATCCAAGATTTGCCCCAATATCCGGAAACCTGGCATCTCGGTATCCGAGAACTCGAGCTAGGCCTGCCCACGGACCCGGCCGGTTGGGCTTATCCGGCGATGATTTTATTTAATTGGGATTCACGCAACGTCCAGGCGTTCGAAGTCTTTGCCGGTGAACCCAAGCATCAGGATACCCTTGAATTCATCCAAAATGCACTGACAAGTCCATCGGAGGATTTAAGCCAGCCCGCCCATCGCCCCCGGTACTTAATGCTCGAAACCGAGGAGCTGGTTGCCGCCCTGAAGCCGGCGCTGGACGAAATGGGAATTCAAGTACGTCTCACGGATCGTCTGGACATCATCGATGAAATCGTCAAGGCTATGGAACGTGAAATCAAAACCACCCTGGTGGATATCCCTGGCCTGTTGACCGGTAAAGGCGTTACCGCCGAGCTGGTGCGGGATGTCTTTGAAGCCGCGGCGGAATTCTACCGGGCTGAACCCTGGGAAGCCCTGGGAGGCGACCAGGTAATCCACGTACGTATTCTGCCCCGCGGACGTGCAAGGTTTATCCTGGTGTTAGGTCAGGGTGGAGTCCAGTATGGAATTGTCCAACACAAGCGGGTTGAGGATTTCGCCAGGATCCAGATCAGCCTGGATCCGTTATCTGAATTACCTCCCGAAGGCTGGCATACCTTTTCATTTGAACATCGGAGATGAGCTGCCTGAAGCCGATCTGGAAGCCATCCAGCAGTATCAATGGCCACTGGCTGGTGAAGACGCTTATCCGTTGCCAGTCACTTATCTAAGAACGAAAGTCAACCGCCCCGATAAAGCCGAATTGAGCTTCTATGCCGCAGTGCTGCGCGCCATCCCGGTGTTTGTTGACCGTGAGCTCACGCCAGATGGCGCCGGGGATTACCTGCCGGTTGAGGCAGAAGTGGAAGTCAATACCCAGGCAGGGCCGGTCAGGATAGCAATTACCTACCAGCCTGGGGCTATTCCTGGTGAACAGATCTTTTTCGAGCACAGAAGCTCTTGAAGATGAGTTTTATTTTTGACGATGACGTTGAATTCCTGGATGAACCATTCGCCGATTTTGCTTATTTTGACGATGCTTTTGAAGTCATTCGGCAAATCGAAAAAGATGAAGAGGATGATGCATTGGATGGCATTGCCGATCCAGAGCTTCAGCACGCCGAGGATCTGGTTGATGAAGCTTATGAAAGCAATAATCCGGACCGGCGCATCCAGTTGGCCCACCAGGCGTTGGCAATCTCGCCAAAATGCGTCAGCGCGTATGTATTGCTGGCCGACGAAGAAGCCATTACGATCGAGGAATCTTATCAACTTTACCAACAGGGGGTAGCCGCCGGAGCGATCGCCCTCGGCCCTGATTTCTTCGACCTTCACCGGGGAGAATTCTGGAATTATGACCTGGCGCAATCTTACCTGATAGCTCTGATGGGCCTGGCCAACATGGAGTGGGAACTTGAAATGACCTCCGAGGCATTGCAGCACTACCAGGAACTGCTCGTGCTTAACCCCTATGATCATCATGGTGTGCGCTACTCACTGCTCAATCTCATGCTCTCGCTTGGCCGGGATGCCGATGCCCTGGCTCTGATTGAGCGCTATCACAAAGACCCTTTTGCCGATTGGGTCTACAGCCGGGCTTTATTGCTCTTTCACGAACAGGGCGACTCACCGGCAGCCAGAAAAGCCCTGCAGATCGCTCTCGAACGCAATCCACAAGTTCCAGATTATCTCACTGGTAAAAAACGCCTGCCGAAACTGGTTCCAGACAGCATTGGTCTGGGGGATCGCTCAGAAGCAATTCATTATGCTGCCGGCAATCTTAACCACTGGCGCCAGACTCCCGGCGCGCTGCCCTGGCTTCAAAAAACGATCCAAGAAGTCATAGAAAATGAGGCAACCGAACGATGACGTTAAACTGCGAAATTTTCCACCCACCCCGTTAAATTGAATGCGGCTTTCCCAGAGCGCGCTCGCCACCTCTTTCTCACGATCTGATTCATCAGCTCTGAACCTGAACCTGGAAACCAGACGTATTTATTGAGAGAGAGGCTATTTGTGTTTAATCGTATCCAAGACTTCCAAACGCGTGTTTTTCGCAAGCAGGGCCTGCTGATCCTGACCCTGATCTTTCTTTTGATTGAATTTTTCGATGAACTCCATTACGGCATCGATGGCGCCGTATTGCCCGCCCTGCGCACCGATTTTGGCTTGACTTATGGCCAGGTCGGGCTGTTATTAGGTTTGCCCCATATCGTTGGCAGCTTGATTGAACCGTTCATTATGCTACTGGGGGACACTCGCCTGCGCAAAGGTTTGCTCATCAGCGGCGGGCTGGCTTTGTTCCTGTTGTTGAGCAGCATCGCCAGAACGACCAAATTTCCGATCTTGCTGATTGCCATGGTCATCAATTATCCTGCCAGTGGAGCCTTCGTCTCCCTGGCCCAGGCTTCCTTGATGGATATGAATCCGGGCCGGCAGTCTCAAGCCATGGCTCGCTGGACAGTGGCTGGTTCCATCGGTAACCTGGTCGGTCCACTGCTGCTTGCAATCGGTTTCAGCCAGGATTGGGGCTGGCGCTGGGCGTACGTCAGCCTCAGCATGCTGGCGCTGGCCCTGGTCGCCCTGGTGGTCGCTCATGGAATAAACGATGGAAAGCAACCGGAGCATTCCAACCGGCCGACTGTCAACACGCTGACACTCAGCATCCATAATCTGGGCGCGGCTGTCTCCAATCGTTTACTGCTCCGCTGGATCGGGCTTCTTCAGATCTCGGATCTGCTTCTGGACGTATTCACAGGATACGCAGTGCTTTACTTTTCCGATGTGGTCGGCCTGACAGCCGCACAGTCCAGCCTGGTTCTGGCCCTCCTGATGGGGACCAGTCTGGCCGCGGACTTGCTCCTGATTCCCCTGTTGGAAAGAATTCCCGGACGAAAACTGGTGCGCACTACGGCTGGCGCGGCGACATTGATCTACCTCACCTGGCTGCTGGCGCCCTGGCCGGGGGTCAAAGTCGGATTGTTGATCTTGCTGCGTTTTTCAACCATCGGCTGGTACCAGGTGCTGCAAGGGGAAGCCTACGCCAGCGAACCCGGCCGTTCAGGCACCGTAATAGCAATCGGCTCGGTGGGCAGCCTGTTGGGAGGTGGTTTGATCTGGTTAGTTGGCTGGATAGCGAGTCAGGCCGGCCTGCAGGTCGCCATGTGGCTGCTCCTGATTGGCCCGGTCGGTTTACGGTTGTTTGTACCTAAACCGGAATCCAAAGTATGACGGGTTTCAGCCTCAATAGGGCCCTTTGTCACTCGCTTTTATCCAAAAGTTCTCGTATGATAGAGATAAGTCTATCTGCCATGCGGAGGAAATGATGCCAGATTTAACCGAACAAATCCTTGAGTTGATCAGGAAAGCCGCTACGGATTTGCCGCCCGACGTGGAACAGCGGCTCCGCCAGGCAGCCGAACAGGAAGAGCCCGGCTCGGCTGCCCACGGCGCCTTGGAAACTATATTAAAGAACGTGGCCATGGCGCGCCAGAATTCCACTCCAATCTGCCAGGACACTGGCACACCCATTTTTTATGTATATTATCCAGAAGGTTGGAGCACTCGCAAGCTTCGCCAACAGATCGAGGCGGCGGTAGTAGAAGCCACCCGGCGCACCTATCTGCGTCCGAATTCAGTCGATACCCTCAGTGGTAAAAATACTGGCAACAACCTTGGGGACCACTACTATCCTTCAATCCATTTCGAGGAAGTTGAAGGCGAGACCCTGTCCATGGACCTGATCCTGAAAGGCGGTGGATGTGAGAATGTTGGCATCCAGTATTCCCTGCCAAACACCGCTCTGGGAGCAGGGCGCGACCTGGCCGGGGTCCGCAAAGTCGTGCTGGACGGGGTCTATAAAGCCCAGGGGAAAGGCTGCGCCCCGGGCGTCTTAGGGATCGCGATTGGCGGTGACCGGGGCTCGTCCTATTTTGCTTCAAAAGAGACCCTGTTTCGCCAGTTGGATGACACGAACCCCGATCCGCAGCTGGCCGAACTCGAAGAGCGCCTGACGGAAGAAGCCAACCAGCTTGGCATCGGCCCGATGGGCTTTGGCGGCAAAACAACTGTGCTGGGCGCGAAAATCACTGGCCTGCATCGCCTGCCTGCCAGCTATTTCGTTTCCATCTCCTATATGTGCTGGGCTTATCGTCGGCGCCGCATGACGGTCCGGGGCGATGAAGTCCATTACGAATGATCGAGAGAGGAGATCGATGATGCAAAACCTGACCCTCCCCATCCGGGATGAAGACATTTTGAGTTTAAAGGTCGGCGATCCAGTCAGTCTCTCCGGCGTAATGCTGACCGGCAGAGATGCCGTTCACAAATGGATGATCGACACCTTTATCAGAAAGACCCGAAAGCCTCAGGGTGATGATCTGGCTGTCTATGAGGCGATCAAACCGATCCTGAATGGCGGGATCATTTACCACTGTGGCCCGGTTGTGGCCGGGCTTGACAGCGGAAATTACCGTTTCGTCGCCGCCGGCCCGACAACCAGCGCCCGAGAAGAACCGTATCAAAGCGAAGTGATGCGCCACTTTAACCTCAAGGGCGTGATCGGAAAAGGCGGGATGGGGCCAAAAACCTTGCAAGCCTGCCAGGAGGTCCCCGGCGTATACCTGCATGCGATCGGCGGCGCAGCTTCGCTTATCGCTCAATCCGTAAGCAGAGTGCTGGGTGTCCACAAAATGGATTTTGGTGTTCCAGAAGCCATGTGGGTGATCGAGGTCAAAGATTTCCCGGTCGTGGTCACGATGGATGCCCATGGCGAAAGCTTGCATGCAGTGATTGATCGCAAATCCAAAAGTGTGCTAGATCAATTGCTGGCCCGAGCCTGAAGGTTCCAGATATCCAGCCAATAAACAAACAATTGGTTGGCAGTTCAGCTGCCAACCAATTGTTTGTTTATTATTTGCTATCAGCTCGGGATAATTCAAATCCCACGAAAGACAGGAGCGAAAAAACTTAGTTTACCCCGAATTTAATCTTTCCTGCTGTTATCTTCAATCTCAGCCATGCACCTGATAAATAAATACTCGGAAAACGGGCATGAAGAAAGGCGAAAGCCGATCTTCATGCCCGTTTTCCGATAAAATTCCCCATCCCGGCGGCGAAGCCGCCAGGGTGGGGGTTTGGTGGTGGGCAGCATGATGATGGTTCAGACCGAATGATTAAATTCGGGAGGTGTCATGTTTTTCGCCTGCCTTTCACGCGCAGGGGGTGGTCGCTTAACTTGACCGATTGATATGTATGTCAAGGGTCTATTTGCCCGACAAAATCCGGGCGGCCAGGCAGGAGGAGAGCGGGTCCCGCTCGTAGTCCTCCTGACAGATAGGCAGGCAAAAATAAACGACCTCACCTTTATACAGAGTACAAGGCGTATCCGCAGCATACTGAACCACGCCTCCGCAGGCGGTCCTGACCGGTGTACCGAATTTAACCTTTTCACCAGCACAGTTCAAAGCAGTTTTCGGGCTCATGGTTTCTTCTCCAGATCCTCCAACAGATCCAGGTCCTGATGTAGATTGCGGTTGCGCACCAGCAAGCTCACCAGGTAGATCAACATGACCCCAAAAATAACCGCGTAACCAGCGATCATGTAGGAGGTGGTATGCGCAGGGCCATCCTGTAAAAATAAACTCATTAAAGCAACCATATTCATCTTTTTGTTCCTCCAGTTGTAACGGCGTCCATCAGATCCTTCCAACCGGCCGCATTGAGGAGCCGTAAAATGTCATGTGTAAAGTGTGTCTTTTCTCTCTCTTTGTATCGAATTGATCAAGCCATCATTTTCAGCTTAAGTTGCTCAACTTTCTGGGATAGCCGGCCCAGGCGGATGCGGTGCCAGAGCAAATCAGCGAAGATGAAAGAAAAGGTCAACAGGCTGAACATGAAGGTTTGCAGCATTTTCGGGGTCATATCGAAAGTCCCCTGGGCGGAGGGATCGCTGCCACCGATGACCACCGGATGAATGGTGCGGAACAATCTTGCTGAGAAAAAGGTCAACGGCACACTGATCACACCCACAATAGCGTAAACCGCCCCAAAGCGAGCGCGGCGATCGGGGTCTTCAATCCCCGAGCGCAGCATGACGTAAGCTGCATAAATCAATTCCATAATCGTAGCAGTCGTGAGGCGGGGATCCCAGGTCCACCATGTGTTCCAGATCGGGCGAGCCCAGATCGAACCGGTGACGATGTTGATGAAGATGAACGCGATCCCGATTTCAACCGCCGAAAGCCCCACGATATCCCAGTTATGGTCTCCAGTTCGCAAGTAGGCGATGCCGGCGAAAGCTGCGGCAAAGAAACTTAACATACCGACCCAGCCAGCCGCGACATGAAAATAGAATACCCGCTGGACATCCCCCATCACCGCTTCGGTGGGGGCATAAAAGAACACCATCCCGGTGGCGATTACCAGCATCAACACGGTAAAGCCATCCAGCAGGGTCAATAAACGAGGTTTTGCATCCATAGAACAACTCCGTTTGGTCAAAAGGATTGATTGGTACTATCTTGACGATTTCATGTTTCAAATACTTCTCCAATTTTGGGGGCGCGTTTCGGGCAGCCGCCCGAGACACGCCCCCAAAATTGGATATTGCATGTTTACTGTAGCGCTTTCAAAAACTGAATTCGTACACTATTCTTCCACTACATAATCAAACGTCATAAAGGCAACCGCGGTGAAGATCACATCATAAACCAGTAATAAATTCAACCAGGGGGTGATTTCATTCATCGGAAAGGCCTGCAAATAGCCCGTGCTGGCTTTCACGGAAGCGATCAACACCGGGATCACGATCGGGAAAAGCAAGATCGGGAGCAGCACATCCCGGGTGCGGGTTTGGACAGCCATACTGGAAAGCAGGGTGCCGACTGCCACGTAACCGATCGAGCCTAGCAGAATGACCAACAAGAGTCCCGGCTGGAAAAGGTTGGTATTGTATAACACACTGTACACGGGCAGTACGATGGCTTCCACAATAATCATGAACACCAGGTTGCCCAAGGTTTTACCAAAATAGATCGCACTACGATCGACCGGCGCCAGCAACAATCCATCCAGGCAGCCGCGATCTTTCTCGGTTGCCATTGAACGGTTCAAGCCCAGGGTCCCGGCGAAAGCGAAAGTTACCCACAACACACCGGCGGTCACGGTCGCCCGAGTTTTGGTATCCAGTTCAAGAGAGAAGTTAAAGATCAGAATCACCAGTAGCGCGAAAACCAGCATCGCTGAAAGCAGTTCACGACTGCGCAGTTCAGCTACCAGGTCCTTCCAGACAACCGCCCAAAGCGCCTGCAGGAAATTCGCTGTCCTGGACGGCCGTTGATGAGCTGCAGTCGATTCGATCGGCACAAATTTATCTTCCACGATTTGGAACGCTCATTTCTGTGATCAGTGATGGTTGGTGAGATGTTCCCACAGATCGGCGCAGTTCATTGAACCGGATCCATGATAGCTTCTCGATAGAAGGCCAGCAACTGGTCCGGACCAATTTCATCGCGCTGCACCGAAGCGGTGATCACACCTCGCGAAAGAATGTCAAATCTTGAGGCCAGATCGCCAACTCGAGCCAGATCGTGCGATGTCATCACGACCGTCCGGCCACGGGCAGCGACTTCCTGCAACACGTTGTCCAGCATGGCAGAGGCATCCTGATCCAGGCCGGTATGAGGCTCATCGAATAACATGACCTCCGGATCGTGCAGCACCGCCCGGCCAATCGCCAGGCGTTGCTGCATGCCGCGCGAAAAGGTCCGCACCAGGTCCCTCCGGCGAGGAGCGAGCCCCACCAAATCCAGGACTTCCGAAATGCGGTCATCCATATCGGTTATAGCGTACATCTTTCCAAAAAATTTCAGGTTTTCCTCGGCCGTCAAATCACCGTATAAAAGCGGTTGGTGAGAAACGACCCCAAGGCGGCGACGAACCGCGGCGGCCTGACCAGGCAACTGGTAACCGGCAATCATAACCTGGCCTAGGGCCGGCCGGGACAGCGTCGCCAGAATCCGTAAAAAGGTGGTCTTGCCAGCCCCATTCGGACCTAACAATGCCACAAACTCACCGGGCTTAACGGAGAAATTCAAGCCGCGCAGAACGGTCTTCAGGCCAAATCGTTTAATCAGTGAACGGACTTCAATCATGACCACTCAGCCAGTTCACTTATTGATCTTGAGACAAGACTTCACGCAGCCTGCTCTTCAATTCGGCCCGGCGAGTGCGATAAGCCTCCTCCGGAAGCTGGCCAGCTTTATACAGATCGTCCAGCGCCAAAATGGCCTCCATCAGGGTTTCCGAATTCTCCGAAAGCGGTTCGTTGACAAACTCGCTCGCTTCAAGATCATCTTCATCAGACGCCATCCTGCGATTGCGCGAGTAGAGGAAAACCCCGGCCCCGATCATCACGATACCCAGGGCGCCCAGGCCAATCAGTAAACTGGACTGCGAGCCGGTCGTCACGGCCGCACCCGTGGCGGGTTTGCCGGTAATGGACAGGTTGAGCGTATCTCCGGCTTGCAAAGCATTGCCGTTATACATTTGATATTGGGAGCCTTGAACGTCACGCGAACCGGCATCCACCAGCCCATCGCCCTTGACGTTTATGTTGCCCTGCGGCACCAGGATGACCAACGCATTGGTGGGTATCGTTATCTTTTGTTCCAGGTCCAGTTTACGATCATAAGGCATTTCAAATGCGAACAGCACCTGGTAACTGCCCGCGCCGGGACGGACCGAGATGGTATCCGCAAAGCCATCTGCGGTTTCAAGGTAGCGGCCACCCAGGGCGCCATCCTGGAATTCCAGGTTGGTCGCGCCTTCCGGCAGGCTGAAATGAATGGTCTCGCCTGTATCTGGATTGGCGACCAGGGTCTGTTGGGTCGGGTTAGACATGATCCATAATTCGATTACCCGCATGGTCTGGGCGTCGGCGAATTCAAAAAATAGATGAACGCGGTCAGCAACCAGGATTGAGGTGTCGCTGGTGGTCTCGTAGAGCGTGATCGGCAAATCCAGGTTGGTATTGCCGTTTTCAGCAATCCCGATATCCGAACCATAGGTGGTGCCATCATAGTCGATCGTGGCCATAAAGACCCGACCTTCCGGCATCTCGACATCGTTGAACTGATAAGTCCCATCGTCCGCCAGGGTTGTCGTTTTGGTAATTATCGCCTGCATGTTGTCAAAACCGTGCAATGTCACTTCCAAATCAGACGGTACGGCGACTGCGGAGGCATTGGCAACCTGGCCTGAGACGACGCCTATCCCAATGGAGGAGCTGGCTTCGGCCACGGCGGTTGCCTGCGGGGCGCCGCTCTCAGCTGCCGCGGCAGTATCCTGGGGCCCTGGTGTGGCGGCTGCAACCGGGTTGCTGGCCCCGGATGTAAAGGAAAGCGAACGGATATAATCGCTCAACGACCAAATTTGGTCTTCGCTTAACTGGCCGGAAAATCCAGGCATCCCGGGAGACATTCCAGCGGAGATCGATTGATAGAAATCGGCTCCGGTCTTCTGCGCCATGGCTTCCTGGTTGGTGAAGTCTAACGGCTGGCTCGCCAACCCGGCCGCGTCCGGCCCGTCGCCCTGCCCGGTCGCGCCGTGGCAGCTGGCACAATTGGCCTGGTAAAGATCTTTGGCTTCGGCCAGGCTCGTATCGGTCATACTGAGCTGCATCGCATAAGCCACAACATCCCAACGCTCCGGATCAGACAGGCTGGCAAATGGCGGCATAAACCGGTCCAGATTGCCTTCCGTCACAACCCGATACCACTCAGCCGGAGTCGCCTGGCGAGCCAGATCGGCCGTACCAATCGCCGCAACCGGATTTGGTAACTGAGCAGCGCGCGGGCCGTCTCCCAGGCCGGTTGTCCCATGGCAAGGAGCACATTTTTCGGCAAAGATGGGTTCACCGGCAGCCGGATCAGGCGCGACAAACGGATACAGCGGTCCAGCGACTGGGGCTGGCTGGGTCTGCGCGATAGCTGGCGCCTGGTAATTTGGCGGTGGCGTGACGTCTTCCGCCAGAGAAAACGAACAGGCTGAGAGCAACAGAATAATGGGCAGTACAGCTAAGATACGATATGGTTTCATGAGAATTTCTAGTACACTCGATTTGGTTTCACAGGATTTAAGTGGTTCGAATTGGTATCCACCGGTTGGTGTGCGATTTGATTCTTGTTTGAATTAATTTCGGGCTGGAGAACAATCCAGGTGAGGCTTAATCAAGTCCAGCGCCACACTTCGGGCAAAAACGATCGGACTTACGGACCGTACCGCCGCACTGAGGGCAAAAACCGCCCAGCTTTTCTTTTTGCTGGCGGCGGCGATTGGCAAGCAGCACTTCGATATCATCATCCGGATCAATCGGTGGCGCAGCGACAGCCACAGCCTGGGGAGCAGCCTCACCTCCCACCCAGGCAACGTCCGCCCGGCGCCGGGCAATGGCCTCTTCGATCCGGACATCCAGATCGTCCCTGCCATCGGTAGTCCCTGGCGACTGGATTTCGTCCAATTTCTTGAGCACTTCGGTTCCCTTCTGCAAAAGTAAAGCCCGCTGAGAAGGGTAATCTTCGTCTGGGATTTTACCCAGCACATGATCAAAATCCAGTTCCTGTAAAGCGTTTAAAATGCGATCGCGTTCCGCCAGCAGAGAGGAATAATCATGCTCTTCCTGGTTGGTCAATGCATCTGCGCTTACGGTTGAGCCTTCAAAAAATGGGCGGCTGATGAATAACGCCACCAAAATAAGGAGTGCCAGAATCAAAAATATAGAGCCAATATCCATGCGTTGTTCTTCCAGTTGTCGTGTCGTCGTAGTGTGTCGAGCCGGTTATTTTTCCCGTCAAGGCGCAATTCATTCTCCCAGGAGCGGCTCGATGATCCCTTTAATTTGTGAAAGCGAACTGAACGGCCCGATTTGGGCGTGCGCCAGTTTACCTTCCCGATCAACAAAATAGGTTTCCGGTACACCGCGTATGCGGAAGGATTGTGATATCCGCGTTCCAAGGTCCGGACCGTTTGGATAGCTGATATTAAACTTGGTGAGATAGCCGAGGGCTTCCGGCTCTGTGTCAACATAATCAACGCCAAGAAAGACCACGTCACCCCGATCTTTGTAAAACTGCCAGGCAGCCTCAAGATCAGCCGCTTCTTGCTCGCACGGCTTGCACCAGGATGCCCAGAAGTTCAGCACCACCACTTTTCCAGCCATATCTTCGAGTTGATAACTTTCACCTTCGAAGGAGGTCAATGTAAAGGTTGGCACCACCTGGCCTTTACTGACCGGGCCTTGTTGGCTGCGAAACAGACCTAGCGCCAGAATAACCAATAAAACCAGCACCCCTCCCCAGGCAATCAGTCGCCCCCATCGGGGGCGGTTTGTTTCCTGAGTGCCTTCTTCAGCGGGCATTTCGGATGAATTAATCGTCATAAGGTTCCCTTAAAGGCCTACCGTTTTTTCAATTCTTCTTCCAGACGAGCGACATAATCGTCCGGTGCGGCTTCTGGCACGCCAGTATCAGCTGCCAGAGTTGACGAATCTGGCTGGCGCCAGGCTTTAAAGGCCTTGAACAAGATGAATCCCCCTGTCAATATCGCCAGAGGTGGGATCACGTATACCAGCCAGTTCAAGCCGTGGGCCGGCGGCGTCGCCAGCACTCGATCACCGTATTGCTGTACAAAATACGCCTTGATCTGCTCATCGCTCCAGCCGCTGGCCAGCTTTTCGCGGATCAGTTCTCGCCACTGGGAGCAGGCCTGGGTAGGGCAAACATCCAGTGGGATGTTTTCACAAACCGGGCAGTACAATTGTTTGGCGACGGCGTTTACCTCATCATCCGACGGCATCGGCTGGGCGCCTGTCTGAGCCGAGACACCACTTACGATTAATCCCGTCAAAAGCAAGGTTACCAGAATTGCCAACCAGGTTCTTACTTTCATTCAAATTTCCTTCATTTCCGTAATTCTCAGCACGTTCGTGAGGTCGGTCCTGAAAAACTTGGAGACGCGCCTCAGGCTTTAGCGCCTGAATAAACCGTCGGGCGGACTCGGATTTGCGCAGGTTCAGGATCTTTGTCCGGCCAGGCCGCAATCAAAGTACCAAAGATAAACACGATCCCGCCCAGCCACAGCCAGTTCACCAGAGGGTTATGATAAATTTTGAACGTTGCGCCCTGAGATGAGATCGGCTGCCAATCCACCAGCAGTACATAGAAATCATCTTCCATCGTGCTGCGCACACCGGGGATCGTCATCGGCTGCTGAGACTCGTAAAAATAATCCCGTCGGGGATGCAATTCAGCTAAAAATTTACCGTTTTTGGTCACGGTGACCACTGCCCGGGCCACATTGCGCCCGTCGGCGGTGTCGAAAGTAGCCAGGGAATTATACGTCATGGTATACCCCGACAGCGACAACGTGCCACCAGCCGGGATAGTGCCCTGGGTTTCGGTCTGGAAGATTTCGATACCAATAATGCCCAGAGCCATCAAAACAACCCCGAGATGGATGATATATCCGCCATATCGGCGCCTGTTGCGACCGGCCAGATTCCAGAGCGCGATCGGCAGGGCTTCGCCTGATTTTCTGTGACGGGCGACCGCCCCACGCCAGAATTCATACAACGTAACCGCAGCAACAAAAGCCACCAACCAGAAGCCCAGCAAGGCTGCCCACTGGCGCATCCCCCCCGCCAGTAAAGCCACAACCACCAGCAAGGAGAATACAAAGGGTTTCCACATGGCCCGTCCCAGGGTTTTGGCCGTGGAGTGGCGCCAGGCGGCCAGAGGGGCGACGCCCATCAAGAGCAGCAGGCCGGCAAAGAGCGGGCCGGTCGCACGCTCGTAAAAAGGCGGACCGACGGTAACTTTTTGTCCGGTAACCAGCTCCGAAATCAGCGGGAAGATCACACCCCAGAAACATATCACCAGGATGCCGAGGAACAGTAAATTGTTCAACAGGAAAAGCGCCTCGCGAGAAAGCAGCGAGGTCATGTGGGCATCCGATTTGAGGCTATCCCAGCGTTTCAGAAGCAGCGAGAGCGAAATGATAAACGACAGGCCAATATAGGCGAAGAATAAGGGTCCGATCGCAGATTGCGCGAAAGCATGGACCGACGAAAGCACCCCTGAGCGGGTCAGGAAAGTGCCGAAGATCACCAGCGAATAGGTCAAAACGATCAATACCATGTTCCAGTGCTTGAGCATGCCGCGCTTTTCCTGGATCATCACCGAATGCAAGAAAGCGGTGCCTGTCAGCCAAGGCATGAAAGCTGCGATCTCAACCGGGTCCCAACCCCAATAGCCGCCCCAACCAAGGACGTCGTATGCCCAGCGTCCGCCCAGGACCAGTCCCAGGGAAAGGAACAGCCAGGCGACCAGGGTCCAGCGGCGGGTCAAACGGATCCAACGGTCATCGGTCCGTCCGGTCACCAGCGCTGCAATCGCGAAAGCGAACGGGATGACGAACGAAACAAAACCTAGATAGAGCATCGGCGGGTGAATGATCATGCCGGGATGCCGCAATAGAGGATTCAGGCCACGCCCATCTGCCTGGTGAACCAGGCTCGCACCCGCAGGCTGGAACATGGCTACAACCACTCCAGCCGGACCTTGCCAGATGCTTTTGAAGGGATTTTCAAAGAAAATGATCATGACCAGGAAGAATGCCAGGGTCACGAGCGCCACCACGATCACCCAGGGCAGGAATTCCCGGTCGCGGTCCCATTTTCTCAACATCACTGCTGAGGCAAAAGCCGACATCAACCAGGACCAGAAAACCAGCGAACCGGCCTGGCCGCCCCACAGGGCCGTAATTCGTAAATACAGTGGCATGCTGTTGGAGGTGACTGAGGCCACATACTCAATCTCATAATGGCCAGTAACCAACAAGATGATCAAGCTAATGGCGGATAAAGTCACCAGCGGCCAGGTCAGAAGCATGGCCAGCCGGGCGCTATCCACCCATTTTTGGAGATTCTTACTGGCTCCATAAATCGCCGCGAAAATGCCATACAGAGAAACGAGAAATGTTATAAATAATGCTCCGAAACCAAAATTAGCTACCATTGAATTCTCCATATCTATCTAAAAACCTGCTCCTGGGCTGAATAAGATAACCATCAACCAGCCGCCAAGCAGCTCTTCAAATAGGGTTTGCTTTGTGCCCATAGCTGGGTAAGACACCAACCTTCAATAAACGATCAGCCTGCAAAACAACCATGCTGGATACAATCAACCGCTCAGCCAATCGCGAGGTCGGATTGTCGATAAGCAGCCAAAGGCATGTTTGCCTTCAGCCCTATCAACTGCCTGACCTTACCATTGGCTGAGTCGGTAAGAAACGTTCAGGGGTGTTTCAATCGCATCACATCGCCTGATCAACCGGCCGCATCGACCTGTTCAGGCACAGCTTCCTCGTACTTGGTGGGACACTTCAACAATAATTCATCCGCATAGAACTTTCCATCCTGCCCAAGCCGCCCAGTCATTATTGCCTGAGCCTCGTTGCGCAGCAAATCCGGCTTCACACCATTATAAACAACCTCGATCCGTGTCCGGCCAGGATCCACAGTCGCCTCATGGAGAACCTTTGCCAGACCTCCCTGGGCTTCAATCTGATTGTTGTCACCAGGGATATCAGCAACAGTAAAAGTCAGCGTTAACGTCTGGGAATCATATTGGATTGTATCCCCAATAACAGCGCCCGATACACGCAAATCCCGCCCCATCACTTCGCCGCCTTTCGAAGCGACTTCGCCAATCGTCAAAAAATACTGAGCGCTGGCCTGGGTGGATGAAGCGATCAAATAAACCACAGCGGCAATGATCAATAAGCCACCGATAATAAATTTAAGACGATTACCGGAATTGGTTTGTAGCGTGGTGGATTGTTCCATATTCTCTCCTCTGGGCCGATTAAGCCCTACCATTAGAATTCGATGCGCTGCCGAAGGACACGCTGCAGTGTCATTCTGTCACAGAAAGATTAATACAACCTGAGAATGCCGGAAATATCGAATTAGAAAGCAATCCAATAAATATAAGTTTACGTATATTATTTGTCTGTTTAGGCGCCATGTATGGGCGAAATAGGGTGCGCTTGGAGGCGTACGCCTCCAAGCGCACCCTATTTCGCCACAAATACAAGCCTTAAACGAGTGATTAACGGATATTGATTAATCCTGTTCGAATGGCAAATTTCACCAGTTCTGCACTCGAATGCAAATTTAATTTATTCATAATTCTTTCACGGTGCCTGGCGACCGTTTTATAGCTAATACCCAATTGCTCGCCGATTTGCGGGTTGGTCAGCCCGTCAGCCACCAGTTCAAGCACCTGCCGTTCCCGGTCGCTGAGCACCTCCAAAGCCTGGCTTCCGGCTTCCTCTTGCAACGCGCCAGTCCCATCAGACGGGACCTGTTGAAGAAGCCGCCGATAATCGTCCAACAACCAGCGCGCCAGGGTCGGTTGTAAGTAAACCTGCCCGGCTGCCACAGCCCGAATTGCGGCTACCAGATCTTCAGCCGCGGCCTGCTTGGTTACGTAACCAGCCGCGCCGGCAGCCAGCATTTCGAAGAAATACTGCTTGTCTTCATGGACAGTCAACGCCAACACTTTACACTTAGGACAAAGCACCTTTAATCGCCGGGTTGCTTCTAAACCGTCCATGTTCGGCATGGTAATATCCATGACGATCACATCTGGCTGGACCTGCTCGGCAGTGCGGATGGCCAGATCACCACTGTTTGCTTCGGCGACAACCTTCAATCCGGCCTGGGTTTCCAGATAGGATCTTAAACCTGTCCGGACCACATCATGATCATCGACTAACATCAAACGTATCTCATCCATACCCATTCTCCCTACCTAAAAAATTCGATCGCTCCAAATCCCATAGCGAATGCCAGGGGAAATTCACCAAAATCATGCCAGCGCCTGGTTGGCGATTTCAACCCGCTCGACCTGGGTCGGGATGACCACCTTGACAACGGTCCCCTCGCCAGGCGTTGAGTCAATCCATAATTCTCCATCCAGGGACTCCGCCCGCTCGCGCATCCCGGCCAGTCCCCAACCACGGGGCGGGATTAAATCAATCTTGGTATCAAAACCGATACCCTGATCGCTGATCGTCAGCGCGATCTCCTCCGGCTTGAATTCGAGCTCCATACCGGCGTGTTTGACCTGCGCGTGGCGGGCAACGTTCATCAAGGCCTCCTGGGCAACCCGAAAAAGCACCGTTTCGACCAAGGGCTCCAACCGCCGCCGCTCTCCGATAACAGCAAGTTCAACCTCCACTCCGGTTCGTTTGGGCTCTTCATCCGCCAGGTAATTTAGGGCAGCTACCAGTCCCAGGTCATCGAGTTGCGCCGGGCGCAGATCATGTACAAGTCGGTAAATACCCTGCGACATTTGCCTGCTGAGCGCCTGCAGCCGCAAAAGTATTTTTCGGAACTGCCCATCATCCGGCAAGCTATCTTGCAGCGCTGCAATGTTCAAAGAGAAAGCGGTTAATACCTGGGCGGTTTCATCATGCAATTCACGGGCGATCCGGGCTCGTTCTTCCTCTTGGGCAACTACCGTATGTCTCAGCAGTTCACGGCGCAGCGCTTCGCGCTCAAGGATATCTCTTTGGACTTGCTCTAAGGCGTCCAGGCGAGCCTGCTGGATTACCTGATACTGGCGTTGCCGCTCATTTTCAGCTATCAGCGTAGCCCGCAGCAAACTGATTGTCGCCGCAACGGCGAAAATCGCCCGAAAAACCTGGATAGGGACGCCCACGACCTGATCAAATGAAGCTGCATTAAACTGGTTGGCGGGGAAAAAATCCGCCTGAGGCACAAAAAATTGGGTCAGGCCATACAGGGCGAAACTTATCCCAGCTCCCCGCAGGTAGCGATGCAAACGCGGCCGTCCTGCCAGCCGGGCTGCCTTTCCCTGTTGTTCAAGTGCCAGCCCGGTTAGGAGCGCACCAGGGACGGCCAGCGAATAACGGATCAGAGCATCGGTATGGCGCAGCCAATCTGCATGTACGCTGCGGGTGAACAAGGTCACCAAGATCATCCAGCTACAATAGATGCCTAAAACGATGACACCCAGCAAAATTTCTCGGCGGGTAAACTTGTGTTGGGGCAGCAGAATCCGTAAACCGAACAGGATTAGCGGGGTAAATGAGAGCGCCAGCAGCCCGACCCGGACCAGCCCAATTTGAGCCGGATCGAACTGTGCAAACCAATCGGAGTGTTCAACAGCCACTTCCAACCATTCGTGGATGCCGTGCACGAATCCAAAAATGGATAATAAATACAACACTCTGGTTTCAACAATTAAAGGAGAACGGCCTGCTTCCATCAGCATGACCAGTCCCATGCTGAAAAAAGCTAACCCATAGATAAAGAAAACGAAAATGATGTTGACGTTGATCGCTAGCATGGCTCAAACAAACCGGTATCTGGACGCATTTATTTTAATCGCTGTTGGGATAAATATACCATTTTTCACAAAGAAATATTGGGTAATTCACCACAATAGGGGATACAATTCTGTTTATTTGATCGGCAACATACCGATAAACAGGTTAATTCGTCGTCTTTCAGCCTTGCCAGGAATTTATGACAAAAATAGGATCTTCGGCAAGACCTGTGGGGATACAAACTTCTCTCGCGTTTCCGAAAGATGGGCTGTCAAAATAATGCGTCAGCGTGGGCAAACGCCCACACTGACGCATTATTTTGAAATATCCTTCCTTACCAGCGAGATGTAAATCAATTTCATGAACTAAGAATACAGTACCCATGGAAGAACGGCGACATGGGACGTCAGAGGAATGATAAAATCCGAAGTATGAATGTCGAAACCTGCGTCAAGTGCCAATCTAACTTAAGGGTCTTTCGGTATATCTGTGGGAGGGTCCCGGAGAACTTTAATTTCATTATCAGCGCTGCTGTTTAGCAATCCCAACAGGCCATGAGCAGAAATAATTTTTTCAACAAGCAGAGGCTGCTGGTCGCCGGATTGCTGCTGGTACTGAGTGCCACAAGTGTTGGACTCTGGTTTATTTTCGGAAACCTCCCTTCACCTGAAGATCTACCTAATCAGCTCAATACACCCAGCATCCGGATCGTCGATCGCAACGGCCAGGCGCTCTACGAAGTTCTGGCAGAAAATGGCGGCCGGCATGCGGTGCTGCCATTGGACCAAATTCCCCTGGCGTTACAACAAGCCACGATCGCAACCGAAGACAACCACTTCTACAGCAACCCGGCATTGACCTGGCAGGCGTAATACGATCTGTCTGGATCAATTTGCGCGGGGGTGAAACCCTGGCGGGCGGCAGCACTATCACGCAGCAGGTGGCCCGCAATTTGCTGTTAAGCGAAACAGAGCGCACGCAACGCAGCCTGCGCCGCAAACTGCGAGAAGCGCTGCTGGCCTGGCAGCTGACCCAACGATACAACAAGGATGAAATTCTTGGCATGTATCTTAACCAGATGTACTACGGCGGGCTGGCCTACGGGGTTGAGGCGGCCAGCCAGACGTATTTTGGGAAACCGGCCAGCGAACTTGACCTGGCGGAATGCGCCCTGTTAGCCGGGCTGCCCCAGTCGCCGGCCAGCTACAACCCCTTCAGCGACCTCGAGGCTGCCCGAAAACGCCAGGCCGTGGTGCTGGGATTGATGGAAGCCGAGGGCTATATCACGGCCGAACAAAAAGACGCAGCGGAACGCGAGCCGCTGGTGTTCAGTGGAGCGCCCTATCCAATTGAAGCGCCTCATTTCGCTCTGATGGTACGGGCATTGTTGGATGGAATCCTGACCCCCGAGCAAATCTATCGATCGGGCGGCCTGGTCGTTCAGACGACCCTGGACCTGAACTGGCAGCACAAGGCTGAAAATGCAGTCGCCCGTCAGATCGAGGCCTTAAAACGCAGCCCGGATGGCCTCGGCCATAACGTTCACAATGCGGCCCTGGTGGCTCTGGACCCTGCCACAGGCGAGATTCTGGCGATGGTGGGCAATACGGATTATTTTGACAATGGAAACAATGGGGCCATCAACATGGCTTTGGCGCCACGCCAGCCGGGTTCGGCGCTCAAACCGCTGGTATATGCCCAGGCATTCGACCCGGCCCAACCTGCCCCCTGGACAGCCGCGACCCTAATCTGGGATGTGCGCACCGCTTTTGTAACCCATGATGGCCGCGCCTACCAACCCGAAAATTACGATCTCAAAGAACACGGCCCGGTCCTGGCCCGTGAGGCGCTGGCCTCTTCCTTAAACATACCCGCCGTCAAAACCCTGGATCACATCGGTTTGGACAGCCTTTTTCACCTGGCCCAGAATATGGGCATCACGACCCTGGACGACCCCGAAAACTACGATCTTTCCCTGGCTTTGGGAGGCGGTGCGGTCCGCCTGATCGATCTGACCGCCGCCTATGGGACATTTGCCAATGGCGGCATGCGGGTTGAACCAGTCGCCATCCAAACCATCCGGACTTTAGCAGGCGAACCGGTGTACACCGCCCCAGCGCCACGCCAGCCGCGCGTGCTGGACGAAAGAGTGGCCTGGTTAATCAGTGATATTCTCAGCGATAACCAGGCCCGTATGCTGGGGTTCGGCCCAACCAGCGCCCTGCAGCTTGATCGCCCGGCCGCCGTAAAAACCGGCACGACCACCAATTTTCACGATAATTGGACGGTCGGCTATACGCCGGATCTGGTGGTCGGAGTTTGGGCTGGCAATGCCAGCTATGAGCCCATGCGGGAAGTAGACGGGCTGAGTGGCGCGGCCCCCATCTGGCACCAATTCATCCGCAGTATTCTGACAGGTCGGCCAGAAACGCCATTTCAACGTCCGCCGGGACTGACCCAGGTAGAAGTCTGCGCGCTGTCTGGCCTGCTGCCGGGCCAGGACTGCCCCTATCGCCGGCTGGAGTGGTTCATCGATGGCACTCAGCCCACCCAGACGGATACACTCTACCAGCGGGTCCAGCTCGATCCCAACAGCGGGCAGCTGATCGACCCGCCGGACCCAGATCGGCCGGGTGTCTGGCAAACCGTGCTGGATTTACCGCCCCAGGCCCAACTGTGGGCCCACAGTCAGGGGCTGACCCTGTTGAGCGATTTACAGGCTCGCAGCGCATCTACCCCAGCCGGCAACAATTCTGACATCCAGGTCATTTCTCCCCCGGCCAACAGCCTGTACCGGCTCTCGGACACTTACGATCGGGAAGCCCAGCGCATTCAGGTCGCAGCCGTGAGCGCAGCAGGCCTGACGCAGATCAGCCTTTGGCTGGATGGCCGGCAGCTGGCTGCCTTCAACCAGCCCCCATTTGAGATCTGGCTGCAGCTGGAGGTGGGTGAGCACCAGGTTTGGGCGCAGGGACTCGGTCAAAACGGCCGCAGGATAGAGAGCGAGCGGATCAACTTCCAGGTGCTGAGTCCCGACCAAAATCCGGACGAATCGCCTTAGGTCCTAAGATATTCAGAAAACGGACCGGCTGGTCGGCTGACGCCGGTCTGCCGGTCCGTTTTCCGGGATCGTCCTCTTCCCGGCGCCTGCGGCGCCGGAATATTACGGATTTACCGTAAACAGACTGCCATCACCGCGCCCGTAAACCTCGGGGAAGTAAAACTCCTGGGCGGTGGGCGGGATGGTGCGGAATTCGCCGGCCGTGCCGGCCCGCACCAGGTAACTGTACACATACGTACCAGCGGGCAGGTAATCCGCCGAGAGCACCAGCTTTTCATCCCGCAGCTCCGTGTGGTTGAAGTACCACCAGCCCCAACCCTTGGTTGACAGGTCCTGCCAGTCATACTGCTGAGGCGTAACTGCCTGCTGGCTGGTATTCAGGCTTTGATCGAGCGCTTCCAGGCCAGCCGGCAAGGGATCATCCACCACGACGTAGTGCAAATCGTTGGGAGCCACCACAGTCAGGCGCACCAACAGCAAATCGCCAACGGCGGCCTGGGTAACCGGAAGCGTGCGATCATCCGGGTTGAAGTAGCTGCGCGAGACGATAATGCCCTGGTCCAGCGCCTGGATCTCCTCGACCGGCAGGGATACGTCCAGGTGGGCCGTATAGTATAGATTGCCAGGGCCTTCATCCCGGGCAATTGCCAGGCGGTTGGCCTGATCGACCAGCAACCGGGCAACCTCCATTTGATAGGTAAACGTCTGCCGCAGACTGGCTGCATCGGCAGTGCCCTCGCCCAGTGTTTCCCCATTGACGGCCACGCCAAAGTGGTAATCCGCCTGCAGTTCACCGCTGGCAACCATCCACTTGGTCAGGGCCAGGATTGTCCAGGCATTGTCCTGGGTCGTCCCCCAGTGTCCCTGGGTGCGGTTGCTCATTAACCAACGAGTGGCGTTGGCGTTAAGCGGGTTCTGTGGGTCCACCTGACTGATGGCGGACAGCACAATGGCCGTGGTGCGGGTATTGGTGTTCCAGTTATAAGGATCCGGGGTGGCTTCTTCCCAATGCGTGCCGGATGCCGAGACGATGGCTGTGTTATTGAAATCAGACAGTAAGGTCTGCAGCCGTGGATCCTGTGGATCAATCCAAAACATCGTTTGCAATAGATACGCCCGGGCATAGATGGCAAGCTCCTGGCGGTTGTCATAAAGCTGGCCGGTGCGATTGACATCCGGCTGGCCGGCGCGCGCCAGGACATACAGCAGGAAACTCTGGCGTTGAACCTGGTAAGGCTGGCTGAGGGCCGGCAGCGAGCGCAGCTGGCTTTTCAGATAACTCAACCCATTCGCCAGCGGATTTTCAGCGACCTCATAGCCGGCATCCCTGGCTTCGACCAGGGCAAAGACGACATAGGCGCTGGTGAGTGGGTCGCTCTTCTGATTCGACCACCAGCCCCAGCCTCCGTCCGGGTTTTGCCAGTTGTACAAACGCTGCAAGGCCGTACTGACCTGGGTATCCAGATTGGCTTGCAGGCTGGGATTGCTCAAACCGGCAGCTTGCATGGCAGAACTTGTCAGCACATTTGGCAAAAAGCGCGAGATCGTCTGCTCGACGCATTCATACGGATAGTGCTGCAAATAATCCAGACTGTCGGTCATCGCGGCGGCCAGCGAGGGCGCGATCTCAACCGTCAGCGTGCCTTCATGACTGGATGCATCGGTCCATCCGGCCGGCAGGCTGATCGCTTCAACCTGGGTCCCGCTGTCCGGCACCGTGCCCGAAGTGCCCACGGTTTCATGAGCTTCGTAGCGATAGACTGGCAGACCCTGGCCTTCCAGTTTCGCCAGGGTTGGACGGCTGGCATCCTGGAAACCGCCTCCTTCCGCACTGAAGACCAGGTCCAGGCGATCCAGCGGCTGGCCAGCGGCGTTCACAAAATCGACGCTGGCGTTCCAGGAGACGTACGCCTGACGATGAGCGGGGATATCAACGTTCTGGGTCAGGTCGCCCTGCACCTGCAGCCCTTGTCCCGCCAGGGTAACCCGGGCGCTGATGGGTTGGTCCGTATTGTTATGGACCGAGGCTCCCAGGCGCACCTGGTCGCCAACCACCAGGAAGCGCGGTGTCTGGGGTTGGACCAATAGGGGCTTTGTGCTGACGATATCCAGGGTCGCCTGCCCGACCAACGTGTCCTCAGTAACCGCCCGGGCATCCATCCGCCAGGTGGTCAGATTGTCGGGCAGTGTGACCGTTACACTCGCCTGCCCGCTGGCATCCGTGACGACATGGGCCTCCCAGAAGGCGGTATCGGGAAAATCCTGACGGACCTCAATCACGGCGAAATCGCCGCCGCCCTTACCACCTCCGCTGCCCATACCCTGGCCCTGAGCCAGGTATTCGTCGATCGAAGCGTTGTAATCATCGATTGCATTGACGATTGGGACAGAAGTCCAAACTCCCAGCGAACGCTTACTGTAAAAGTAATCCAGAATGGGGGCCGAGTTGGGATCGCGCAGCGAGAGAGTCGCCAGGTCGCTCACACTGAGCGACAACTCAGCAGCGACCGGCTGTCCCTTATAATCAGTAACTTTGACGTGGTAGGTGACCTGGTCGCCCGGCCCGACCTGGGTTTGGTCGCTGGTCAGCTCCACCTGCAATGCTCGCTGCTCGCGATCAACCTGCAGCTCGACGATCCCCATCTTGAAATCCGGACGAGGGTTGGTGTCATCGACGCCTTTAACGATCAGCACCGAGACATAGACGTTCGGAGACATGCCGCGTTCGATCGGCAGTTGGTAGATCGTGCTGTTGCGGGTGAGCTGAACGACATCGCTGTACCGGACCCGGCCGCGCTCAACCGTCACCAGGGCATAGGCATCGCCCTGGAAAGGCGAGGCGATCAGGATCTCGGCGGTATCGCCCGGGCTGTACTGATCCCGGTCCGCGATCAGATCGAAGGACCGGTCATTGGTCTGCCGCCAGGGGATGTAATCCTGGCCCGCCACCCACATGAATGTGGACGCCTTGGCCTGATTGCCCTGTGGGTCCGTCGCCGTGACGCGCGCCCGATAGGCGCCGCCCTTCTCAGGGACGAAAATGACGCTGGCTTTCCCATTGGCATCCGTCTGGACACCGCTAAAGCTGGTGACCGGGATCTCTTCGACCGATGATTTCCACTGGATTCGCCCGGTAGCATCCTGTTCTTGCACGCTGTACCAGCGCCGCTCAACGATATCCACATCCAGATTCTGCCCGGCCAATGGATTGCCATCCCAATCGACTGCGACCAGATCAAAACCCTGCTCCTGGCCGGCCTGGCCGACGTAGGTTTGAGGCGCCACGCCGGGATAGATCGAGCTGAGGTGGGCAGTCACGCTCGTCCGGCCGCTGACCACGTTGCCCGCCAGATCGGTGACCGAAGCCTCAAAAGTCAGCTGGCGGCTGGTGCTCGCCTCGGACAGATCGGCAGGTAAAGTCAAAACCAGCTTACCGTTGGCATCGGTCTGGCTCTGCCCGCTGGCGATCGCCTCCTGAGTGGGAGGCTGGGGACCGCTGTAAAATACCCACTCGTCCTGTGGATCGCTGAAGCTATACCGGCTGAGGGCGCCTCCCGGCTGGAAGGTGTACGGCTGAGCCGTCAGAGTCCAGTCCACCGTGGCCTCGCTGACGCCGCCGCCCGAATAGAAATCCGCCGCCACGCTGACGTCGAAATTCTCGCCGGCCAGAACGTCGGTCTTAGATGAACTGACCGTCACCTGGAATTCCGGACGACGGTATTCCGCCACACTGAAATCCAGGTAGGCAAATGGGTCCTGCTGCCCTGGGAATTTAACCATGATGGTGTAGGAGCCCAATGCAGCGTTATTGTCGAGTGTGAAAACACCGTCAAAGGTGCCGTATTCCGACAGGTTGAGGGTCTGGTTGTAAACCGTCTCTTCGTAACTGGTGATTTGAACGACCACCTGGCTTTGATCAGGCAGGCGATAATCCAGGTCATCATCCAGGCGCACGATTCCCTTGAAATAAACCGGCTGGCCGGGACGGTAGATCGGCCGCTCGGTATAGACATAGCCGGTTGGCTGTTGGGCTGGGGCATAATAGCTCGACCCAATCCCATAATCCCAGAGCGAAACGCCGCTGCCGAGATCGCTGGAAGCAAAACCAAATGCGCCTTGCGAGCCCGGACTGCCAGCCACCACATAGCGGACGCTGTAAGGATCTTCCGGAGCCGGCAGGTCGAGCTGTAGCAATCCATTGGCATCGGATGTACCGCTGCCGATCGGATTGAATTTATTATCGTAGATCGTCAGATCAACGCCGTTCAGCGGCGATCCGCTCTCCAGATCGGTCGCCCAGACCAGGGCTTCGCTGGAATCGGTCTTGAAGGTCAAATTGGCCGAGGCCACCACCAGCAAGCGAGTATCCACAAACGTACCCTGGGGGTTGACTCCCGAAGCGTTGAGGCCCAGGAAATAGAAACCGGGGGGCAGCAATCCGCCATCCGAGGTGCTCATCTGCAGTTTATCCAACACGCGTTCGTTCTGGCGGGCCCGGTTTGTTTGGACAGACTGCCAGACCAGATCGGCTTCCGGAGGGCTGTAGTTCCACTGATCCCGCTGGCCATTTTGAAAACTCACGAACTGCTCGGGCGTGAGCCGATAAAGCATTACCGCCACAAGGTTGGTGTTCGTATGGGTGACGTAAAACTCCTGGGTTTGGCCGGCCCGGAACATGGCAGCCTGGTAAGGCATTTGCAATTGAGCCTGCGGTTGCATCGCAGCGGTGGTGAATCGCAAGGTGGTAGGCTGGCGGGTTGGATTGCCGTAAATATCTTCCATGCCGGCTTGCAGCACGATCTGGTAGTTGGTCGAAGGCTCAAGGAAATAGGCAGAGATGCTGTTATCCCAAACATTCCACCACCATTGAACATCCTCAGCCGGTGTGGGTGTCACCACAATCCGTTCTTTGACAGAATCGATCTGCATCGGAGAAGCGAACTTGATCGTAATAAAACCGTTATAAGCTTGCTGCCGCGATCCATTGGCTGGTTGGGAGGAAAGGATCGCTGGGTACGGCACAGTTGTAAAACGCCAGTTCAAACCGGCTTGCAACGATCCACCATTGGCTGCCTGGGCGCTCTGGTCGAGAACCAGGTCGTAGGTCGTTCCCAAAGCCAGCTGCTGGGTGGGCGTAATGACGACCTGGGTGCCAGCCTCGTTCCAGGCTGTCGTCAGAGCCGCAGGCTCCCCAGCAGTGCTGGTGAGTGATAAGGCCGCCTCCGTGCTGCCCGGATCCATAGGTTGGTAAAAACTGACCGTAAAGTAAGCGTCCAGCAGCAGGTTCTGATAGTTGTCCTGTGGATTGACTTCCCCCTTAGCGATCGCGTAACTGGCAATCTGAGGCGCGACAGTGGTGAACTGCCAGACATAATCCTGGCCCAGCGTGGAGGCCTGGACGGCATCCGCCAGCCCGGCCCTGACCGTCACAGTATAGGTCGTGGAGCCTCGCAAGGATTTATCCGGCCGGAAAGCATAGACGGAAGTGCTGATCCACTCGCCTTGCCCGCTTATCAGCCGGGCTGATCTCCAACGGCTGAGGCAGGCTGCCCTGCTCTTCATGAATGACCAGGGGCACTACCGGGCGGTTGAAGATCACCGTGATCACCGCACTGCTGGCGATCTCATTCGAGCCATCCGCCGGGAATACCTGGCTGACCTGCAGCTCGCCAACCGTATTGAATTGGAACTGAACCGGATCGGCCAGCGCCACCCCGGCGGAACTGGTTGCCATGGTGCTCAGGCTGGCCAGGTAAGTGGTCCCCAAGGCCAACTGGCTATCCGGTTTAAACTGCAAGGTCCGTCCGGTCGGCCAGCTGATCTTACCGGCCACTTTTTTACCGTCCGGCCCGACCAGCTGCCAGGCTTTCTCAGCCGAAGCCAGATCCATGGTCTGATCGAAGGTCAGCACGATATCGCCATCCGGAGCCAGCTCCTGGCCGCCGACAGGCTTCTGTTCGATCACCCTGGGGGCCAGCGGAGCGCCCGAATCCTCGATTTGCACCAGCGGGGTAGGCGTAGGCGCGGCAGTCGGCTGTTGTGAAGGGGTAGGCGTGAGATCGCCCGTTTTTTTACAGGCGCTGGTGGACAACGCCAGGATGAAAAGCGCCATGAGCAAAACCAAAGCTTTGGGATGGGTGGAGCGCGGAAAAGTAGCCATACAATTCTCTCTCACTTCATACATACGGATCTGAGGATGGTCTCCGAAAAATCAGGGCTTTCTTATGGAATTCTCGAAAAAGCCATCCGGGCAGTCTCAGTCATTCGAATTGGTTTGAATGGTTAAGCCGATTAGACTCTGGCGTCAGGAAAGCGCGTCAAACAACCGCCGGACGCGTTGCGCATTGCTGTTAAGACGAGTATAGCACTGGTTTTGTTCCCGAAAGTTGGACCAGCCTCATACCTTGGTAGGATTTTTCGTATCTGGTAGATCGTTAGTCGGAAACCAGGTAAGATGGCCCACATTTGCCGGTCATCAGGCCTGTCTTCCGTCAGAATCCCCCAAATCATTGGCCCTGTGCAAACAGGTCTGCAATAACACATTGGCTCCGTTCAGGCAATCCCGCCAGCGGCTGAATTCGGCCGGTGAATGGCTGATCCCGCCTACAGAAGGGATAAAAAACAATCCGGCAGGGCAGACTTCCGCCATAATCTGGGCATCGTGCCCGGCGCCCGAGACCAGTTGGGTCGCCTGCAATCCCAGTGCCTCAGCGGCTGCAGCAATCGCCTGGTTAACCGCCGAGTTCATCGGGGTTGGTTGGTGGCGCCCCAAAAATTCAGCCTCCAGCCCCAACCCGTATTGCTCAGCCTGGGTATGCGCCAAAGCGATCAACGCTTCTTCCAGCTTAGCAAAGCTTTCCTTGTGCGGGGCGCGGAATTCCAGGGTTAACTCGGCCAGCCCAGGCACAATATTAAATGCCCCCGGATCGAAACGGACTACACCAACATTGACAGCACAACCGGGATACGCATCCAGCGCCAACTGTCGGGCTGCCAGGATAAATGCGGCCGCGCCCAAGCCGGCATCCTTGCGAGCGTTCATTGGCGTCGTTCCGGCGTGATTGGCCATCCCCGTAAACGCCAGGCGATACGAGCCAATCCCAACAATATCGGTCACGATCCCAATGTCAAGGCCGGCGTCGATCAAGCGCGGTCCTTGCTCGATGTGCACTTCCAGATAGCCAGCCAGGCTTTCCTCCGGGCGCCTGGCTGACAGCAAACCTGCTTCGGACAGCCCGCTGCGGGTCAGCCCGGCCAGCAAAGCTTCACGCCCACCGCGCGGCGCCTGCAGGTCCTGTGGGTGCAGCCGGCCGGCCAGCGCGCTGCTGCCCAAGATGCCGATCAGGGTGCCTTCTTCATCGGTAAAGTCGATCGCTTCCAGGTTGACCGGCAGTTCCAACCCTGCCTCCTTCACAACCTGAAGGACTTCCAGGGCAGCCAGCACGCCTAAAGGGCCATCAAAGCGGCCGCCGTATGGCACCGAATCCAGGTGTGAGCCGAGTAAAAACGTCCTGGCGCCGGAGGGGCCGCAGGCTAAAACGGCCGAATGGTTGCCAGCCTGATCCATCCGGAATTCCAGGCCAGCGGATTCCACTCGCTGCCGGAACCAGTTCCGAACCGCCAGGTGCGCCTCGCTCAACGCCGGGCGGTGGACGCCGCCGTCCCCAGTCGCGCCGATTTCCGCCTGGGCTTCGAAATTAGCCCGGAACCGCTCCGGGTTGATCCGCAAATCTTGCCAGTTATTTTTCATCTCTTAGCGCTCATTGGGACTCTCCCACACAGTTTCCTGGAGAGCATCTCCTGGTAGATACCCTTCGGCCCTTAAAATACCCGTAAACGCCTGGCGGGCAGTCTGAACGGCCTGCGCCTGCCATTCAACTGACTGGGGAAAATACAGGGCCTGAAAATCGGCTGCTGTGCGCCGGCGCAAGGTTTCATTATCCGTGCCATAATGATAAACCTGATTCTCCAGGATCATGGTGCGCAGTTCGCGCAGGTGGTCGAACAGTCCATCGCCATAAGTCCCGAATTCAAAGCTGGTGGCATACAAAGGTTTCTCCGGGAACAGGCTGGCCCGCAAAGCGTAAACGAAATCGATCATATCGCCCCGGATGGCATAAAATTCATCCGGGGTGGTGCTGACAACCTGAGGATACTCAAAATAGTCGGCCAGTTCGGCAGAACTACGCTGCTCCAGAAAAGAATTCACCAGGCTCATCTGGCAGCGCGGCCCGTAACCGGTATGCATATCTAACAAGACGACCTGCTCATAGACCGGCAGCCACTTGCGGTAGAGTGCACTCAGATGCCGGGTTTCGGCCTGCTGCCCGTCCCCGCCATAATACAGTCCGGTCGGGAATCGGTATTGACCCAGCAAAATCGCCCCCAGGGCGTGCTTAAACCCAAGTTTTCGCAGCGCCGCAAGCACCCCCGCTCCAAACTTCAGGTTGGCGCTCTGCCAACTGACCGCGGCCCGGCTTGGGTTCAGGAAATTTGCGATGCGGTTATAACCCGGGTTATCCGAACGTTCGTCCTCCGCCAGCAGAAAATTGCGGTTCAGATCAACGTTGTTAGCGTTCACCCGCCGGTGATGCTTCATCCCCCAGGGATTGATGGCGTGTACCAGTAGCAGGCCAGTCACGGACGGATCAAGCCGGGGCAAGTACTCACGTATGAACAGCTCCAGCATGGCAGAACCCACATAGGCCTCGATACCGTGCTCGCCGGTCGTCAGCGCCAACAACTTCTCCTGGCGCTGCAAAGCTGGCGCTTCGATCCGGTCAATCGTCAGATCTTCCTCACCATCCAATCGGATGCTCTCCAACCTGGCAGACGGCCAGCCTGCTTGAATGTTCTTAAGCTGCGCCCGAAACCTGAACCGGGAAGCCTCATAACTGGCGGGGAACAGATCAGCAAGTTCCACGTCCGTCAGGCAACTGGCAGATTTTCTCGCTTTAGCATCCATGCCAGAAAGGTCCATAGTGGATCGCCACGCCAATGGCGAGGAAGATAAAGATTATCCCCAGGCCGACCAGGGCGTCCCAACCCAGGGAATAGGACAGTGCGATCATGACCGGTACCAACGGGACGACCTCCTCAAAGATCCCGAAAAAGGCGCCCATCAGCATGAAAAACAAGGTAATCACCAACAACAACGGGTATTTACGCGTCCCGACGCGTTTCACAATCCGGCCTAATGCAACCCGGACCAGGCCACTTTTATCCAGAACCGCGAAAGAAATTCCCACCAGGAGCAAGAAGACGATAATCGTGACGATTGTCACACCAACTGGTCCCCACAATACTTCCAGTGGAGCAGTCAGCCAGCGCCAGACCGGGTAGTCTGGCGGGGGTATATACTCGAATGAGATTGGATCGATCACCTCCCGCCCCCCTCCAGCATCAAATCATAGTGGCCGGCCGGCACAACCCGCGTCAGAATACCGGCCGCCAGCATCAGGACTAATAAAATAACCAGTGACTGCACAAAAGCCCGTTGGCTGATTTGAGTGTCTGCTTTTGATTCCATGTAGGATTCCTTGAACGGCTGTTTTCAATATGATTCCTGCCGGAGAAGATCATTCATCCGAAGATGGATTGTACGAAATGTATGTAGACTTTGGTGTTTGGTTTGTGCGGCTGGCGCCAGCCGCACAAACCAAACACCAAAAATAATTTTCTACAGCATTTTAGCGCTCCCCGGAGATGTCCATCCAACGCAAGCCTGGCACAATTATGGTACAATTCCTGCTCGTGGCCAAGTATATCAGGCGAAAAGACAGATCGGAAGCTGAGTCTTTTGGATCTTTGGGATTTCCTGAGGTGATACTCTGTTTTTGATCGGGCTACTGATGAGAAAGGACTAAGTCCAGTTTATGACCATCAATCCAGAACGACTGATCTTTCTGCATGGACTGGAAGGCAGCAGCCAGGGCGACAAAGCGACTCTGCTGCGCGGCTTGTTTCCCGGCATCCAGACGCCAGATTTCCAGGGTGACCTGGACACCCGCATGGCGAAATTAAATGATCTGTTGAAGGCTAAAAAAGATTGGACGATGATCGGCTCGAGCTTTGGCGGGCTGATGGCGGCGCTGTTTGCCTGCCGGCATCCAGACCAGGTAACCCGCCTGATCCTGCTGGCTCCAGCCCTGATCTGGCCGGATTTCGCCAACCAGCCGCCTGACCCCATCGATATACCGGTTGTGGTTTACCATGGCCGCCGCGACGTGATTGTCCCCCTGGAAACTACCCGCCGGCTGGCCAAAATGGTGTTCACAAATCTGACCTTTCACATCGTGGATGACGATCATGGGCTCTATAAAACGGTCCATGCTCTGGATTGGCTCAGCCTCTTAAACGTCAACGATACGTAAACAAAAAACCTGAAAGCATTCCCATCGAAAAAGCCAACGCATGCACAAGATTGGCGGATAAAGTCACGATCTCACCCGAACTTCCGTGCGGCGAAGTAACCAGAGTCACGATGAGCCCCACCCATATCAGGCCAAAAAAATACCAGCGCCATTTTTGAGGCAGGCGACTGCTCACCAGACCAAGGCTGCCAAAGTAGCCGGCCGAAGGCCCTACGTCCCGGGCCACGATCAGAGCGCTGCCAATGGAGATGCCGGCCCAATGTAACGGATACGCCAGGATCAATGCTGAGGTCAGCAGGCTCATCAGGTGTACGCCCCAAAAGGTAAGACCGGCCCGTTTTGTGCCAGCCAGCCACTCGGAAGCGCCGGTCGCCAGCACGATCATTCCAATCGCTTCCCAAAAGACTCGCCCGCCGCTGGTGACCAAAGCGGAGGTCACCAGGCGCTCCCAGTTCAGAATCAGCAAGTCGTGCGGGGCAAATCCCAGCCGGTTGAGCCAGGATGCTGATAATTGTCCGGTTTGGGTGCCCGTCAACCAGGCGACTGCACTCAGCAAGAACAGCATCGCCAGGGTAAACGGCACCCGCTGGATCATGGTTCTGAGCCTGGATGGACCTGCCTCTTCCCACCTCATTTCAATAAGCCCTCCATGTGAGCTATTCTAAATGGAGTTCTCGCTTTCGTCAGCTATTTGACCGCCTGTCTCAAGAGATCTTCGAGATAGACGCCTTCGTCAAAAGCTTCGCTTTTCCAATCCGGCATCAGCCGGTCTAAGGTCACCGCCTGTGCAAAACCTGTGTAATAAAATCGGGCCTCGCTGTCATTATTGGTCATGCGTTTTACTTCGCTCAGCTGGTTTGACCAGAATTTCACCCGACCGGAGTAATTCTTGAAATCCGGATTCTCCTGGATGGCTTCCAGCGGTTGGTAGGCCGGCGTCTCAGCCGCCACCAGACCGATATCCAACTCGGCGTATTTGGCCAGGCCTTCCAACCATTCTCGTTCGCGTTCAAAATCGACCAGGTCTCCGCTCAAATCCGTCGTGGCCCTGCGCAGATCGCGCTGGGCCAGAAACTGGCGTGCGAGCTCAGTGGCTGAGGCATCCGTGTCGGCAGTAGCGGCCCGGTAGAGCAGCTCAAGTTCTTGCTTCCAGCTCTCTTCACTGGCGGGCTGGTCCCAGGGGTATTTTCCTTCTGAGACCATAGACCTTTCAGCGGCGGCCAGCCGGTCGGCTACTTGCATTCCCTGAAAAGCGTGAAACGCTTCGTGCAGCAGGGTAGTGATATAGCCGTCACTGCCCCGGATCAGCGTCTGGAAAGCCAATCGATACGGGAAAATGGGGCCAACAAACGATGGTAGTTCCGAACGAAACCCCTGGGCGAAGGAGATAAACATGAATTCGTTCGTCTGTAGGGTGGCCACCCAGCGGTCTCCAACCAGCACGGTGAAATTCTCTGGGGTTCGATTGGCGTCGGCCAATTGCTGGCGATAATAGGGCTGGCCGCCAATACTTTCGTCAGGCACCAGCTCCCAGGGCCCGCCGCGCGGTTGTTCTTGCGGCACCTTCACCCAGCCATCAACCGGATCGTTCAAACCTACCAGGAACGCATAACCTTCGTTATAGACAATGATCGGAATATCCTGATCCTGCCAGCCGGGCCAGACTTGATCTCCCAGGCTTTCTCGCAAATGGGTGGCCTCCAACAGGCGGGCTTTTTCCGGCTCACTGAGACGATCTACCACCTGGGATTGAGTGGGCAGGCTCAAATTGCTGAGATACAAAAAGCCAATCAGGCCCAGGCATACAACCAGCAAGCCAAGCGGAATTACCAGCCAAAACCTTCTCTTCTTCATCATCACATCTCCTTACACTTAAGTGCTTCCCCGGCCAGTTTTCTTTCAACCGTTGCCAAAAAGGAACGCCATAGGCTAATCATTTGATGAGAGAACCATTGCGTGTCAGTTCCCCAGATTGTCTGCCCATCAATCATACAACGATCCCGGCGGTAGGTCATCTGCCAGCCGGATAGTCCCGACCTCAGCCAGATGACCAGGGGTAAATAGTTGGACAATGTCGAGATAGATAGCAAATCAATAATAAAAGCCTCCCAGTTGAGGCCAGCTGGGAGGCCAGGAAAGTCTGACAGCGGTCTTCAGGCGTCGTAGGTGCTCGAGGTCACATCACCACCAGTGCCGGTCCAATTGGTATGGAAGAACTCACCTCGAGGCCGGTCGACACGCTCGTAGGTATGCGCTCCGAAATAATCCCGCTGAGCCTGGATCAGGTTGGCTGGCAGGCGTTCATGTCGCAAGCCATCATAAAAGGCCAGAGCTGATGACATGGCCGGCACCGGCACGCCAAATTGGGCAGCCAAACCGATAACTCGCCGCCAGGCCGCCTGGGCATCGTCGATCTCACCTCGGAAATACGGCGCCAGCAGCAAATTAGACAGTTCAGGGTCCTCGTCGTAGGCATCTTTAATCCTGCCCAGGAAGATCGAGCGGATAATACAGCCACCGCGCCACATCAGAGCGATGCCGCCATAATTTAAGTTCCAGTCATAGACAGAGGCGGCATCCCGCATCAACATGTAACCCTGATCATAGGAGATAATTTTGGCGGCATACAATGCCTGCCGGATATCTTCAAGCAGGGCCTGGCGTTCGCCACGGTAGGTCTCCTGGGGGCCAGGCAGCACCCGGGCAGCTTCTACCCGCTCGTCTTTCAGTGCCGACAAGGAGCGAGCCAGGACCGCTTCGCTGATCAGGGTTACGGGGATACCTTGCTCCAGGGCCGCGATCGCGGTCCAGCGCCCAGTGCCTTTTTGTCCGGCTACATCCAGGATCTTTTCCAGAATTGGGTCGCCAGCTTCATCCTTATAGGCCAGGATATCGGCGGTGATCTCGATCAGGTAAGAATTCAGCTTGCCTTTATTCCAGTCGGCGAATATCGCCTGCATCTCATCGGCTTCCATTCCAAGCACAGATTTCATCAGGTGGTAAGCTTCGCCGATCAGTTGCATATCGCCATACTCGATTCCATTATGGACCATCTTGACAAAGTGTCCGGCCCCGCCTTCACCGACCCAATCGCAACACGGCGAGCCGTCCTCTACCTTGGCGGCGATGCTCTGGAAGATAGCTTTCACATAAGGCCAGGCCGAGGGCGTGCCGCCGGGCATAATCGAAGGCCCGTTCCGGGCGCCTTCCTCGCCGCCCGAGACGCCGGTGCCGATATAACGCAAGCCTTTACTTTCCAGATACCTGGCGCGCCTGGCCGAATCCTGAAAATTCGAGTTGCCGCCATCGATGATAATGTCGCCTTCTTCCAACAGCGGCAGCAGTTTTTCGATCAAATCATCTACCGGCTTACCGGCTTTGACCATCAACATCACGCGCCGTGGCCGTTTAAGCACAGCAACGAGTTCCTCCAGCGAATGGGCTCCGACAACTTGCGTCCCCTGGGCTTCATTCTCCAGGAACTGATCCACTTTGGAGGTCGTTCGGTTATAGACTGCGATTTTGAAGCCATGATCGTTCATATTCAGGACCAGGTTTTGGCCCATTACTGCCAGGCCAACCAGGCCCAGATCACATTGTTCCATGAAATTGCTCCAATTCTTTGATAGGGGCTTTGTAACTACCTTGACAACTCACATTTGAATACATCTCCCAAATTTGGATGTGTGTGGCGGGCTGCCACCCGCCACACACATCCAAATTTGGGTATCCATTTCATCTTATAAACTGCGTACGGCGGCGTACAGACTTTCAAGCCGCTGCCGGACGAGCGCGTAGGTTTGCACGCGTTCAGGGTCAGGCTCGACTATTGTATCGCTTAGTTCGGGCGCTGACGAAAGATCCTTGAAGACGCCCAGCGAGCGCAAGGCCAATATCGCTGCGCCGCGGGCAGTCGCTTCCTCGGTCTGCCAGGTTGTCACCGGACGGCCCAGCATATCGGCCATGATTTGGACCCAGGTAGGCGAGTGCAGCATCGCCCCGCCGCTGGCAATTATTTCAGGTTCGTCAGGCAGCAGTGGGCGCAAAAGCCCAAAGATGATCGCCAGCCGGGCAGATACCCCCTCCAGGCCGGCGTGCAAGATCTGGAGCGGCGTGGTTGCCATCGCCAGCCCGTTGAGCGTACCGCGCAGCTGTCCTTGCCAGCCGGGGCTGCGTTCGCCGAGCAAAAGCGGTAAAAACACCAGATCTGGCCCAACCGGCGGTATGTCTGCCAGGGCTTGTTCCAGGTCGGAAATATCCTTCAGGTTTAGCGTCTGGCGCAGCCAGGCGAAGATATTGCCGCCTTCACTCATCGCCCCGCCCACCAAAGCATGCTGGCGATCCACACGGTAGCACCATAGGCCATCTGGAAGGCGTTCAATCGTCTCTTGCATGGATACTCGCATGGCGCTGCTGGTGCCCACTGTCAGGGCAACTCTGCCGGCAGTGGAGCAGCCGCTGCCGATGTTCGCCCCGGCCCCATCACCCACCGCGGGGAACCAGGGCACATCTTTTAAGACCGGCCAGCGCTGAGCGAATTCCGGTTTCAACCCCTGCTGGGGCTCGTCAACATCCACCAAAGTGGACAGGTTTTCGGCCTCCACCGGTAACACCTTCAGCAGGCGATCATCCCACACCAGCCGGCGGCGATCCAGGAGTCCCGTCCAGGAGGCGACCGAAAAACTGACCGAGAAGGTTCCAAACAATCTCCAACCAAGGTATTCAGCGATCGATACCCAGTGTTGGACGCGTTCCAACCATTCTGGATGAACCCGCTTGATCCACAGGAAGCGCGCCGGTAAATAGCTGGGATGCAAGTGGGTGCCGGTGCGGTCATGCAGCGCGATCTCATCCAAACTTGATTTTAAACGTTCGACGTCCGGCGCTGGACGGGTATCGGCATATGTCATCAGTGGCGTGACGGGATTTCCATCAGCGTCCAGCCCAATCAAGTTGCTGACAAAAGTGCTGACCGCCACAGCCCCAATCTTTTCGGCCAGTTTTCCGGCGGCCTGCAGGCACTCGTCGATGCAGTCTCCCAGCGAAGCCAACAATTGATCCGGGTCAAGCTCTGAAGCGCCCTCCGGAGAAATCTTAAGATCAGTTTTGCGGCTGGCGAACAGGTCTTCCACCTGGCGCGCCTGGGCATCAAACAACAGTGCGCGCACGGAAGAAGTCCCAAAATCAAGCGCCAGGATCAGGGGAGCCTGTGCGGCTGCGGCTTTAATGCTGGACATCATCTTTTATCCGGTAGAGGATCTCGCCGGCATGCGGCACGACCAACACATCGTCCTGTGAGCGCGCCTGCCATTGATCCGGGTCGATCGTCGCCGGATCACGATACCCTAAATTGACCCGCCGGCAGCGTTCTTCCGGGATGCCGGTCGCCAGCGTAACCCGAACGCGTGGTTGCTCGACCCCGTTTTGATAGGTCCCGATCCCGCGCAGATGGGTCGAGTGGGCCAGCACACCCCAGGGGATGTCCCTGAACTGATCCCACTGGTTGACGAAGTAATCGCGGACGTGATAACCGATCTGATCGATGATCGCGCCATGTGTATAGGATATCTCGGTAATGTGGGGCGCATAAATGATCAACTCCCCGCCATCAGCGACCACCGGTTCAAGTTTATACATACCTTTTGCTCCGGTCCAGAGGTCATCGTACATGCGCGGCATCACTGAGAGCACCTGCTGGTAGGACCGGTCCAGGTAGCGAATGTGCAATTGAGCAGATAGATCGGCGGCTGCCGACCAGGCCTGGCGCGATTCGCCCACGAACAAGCCCGACAGGCTTTCGGATTTGACGACCATACACAGGCACAGTTTTTGCCGGGGGATCATTTCGGCCACTCGCTCGATCACATCCCGAACCGGGGTTGTTTTGGTCCCAATGATTTCATAACTGGTGATCAATCCGCCCAACCAGTGGGTGAAATTGATGATCTCTGGGCCGCTGATCCCGGGGGAAAAGTACTTACTGCCGCCGGAAAAACCGACCACTTCATGGGGGAACACCGGACCGCATACCAGGAGCAGATCATGATCCAACGCCATCCGGTTCATTAGAACCGGGACATCCAGCGAGAGCATACCGCGTGACAGTTGAGCCGATTCAGCCCGGCTGATCGTCCCGATCTCAACGAAAGTGTCATCCAGGTCCCAACGATGGTTAAAGATGCGAGCCTTGGGGTAGCGGGTTTCCCACTCACCGGATTTCACTCCTACCAGGCGGTTGAGCGCCGCCTCATGCATGGGTGGATGGGTGCCCAGAGCCACCAGGTAATCCAGAGCCGCGACCCGCGGCCCCAAAATATCATACAAAAGCCGGAAAAATAGTGGGATCGGCGCCGTCCGGGTGCCGTCGGGGATGATAATGAGCACCCGCTTTCCATCCAGATCGCGATCTACGAAGGCTTGAACTAGAATATCTCGGGCTTCTTGCTCGGATAGATATCGATCGGTAAAACCCTGTCCCACCAGATCGACTGGGTTATCCTTCGCATCATTCATCGTCACACTCCACTATAAGCCGCAAAACCGCCGTCGATTGGGACCACAACCCCGCTGACAAAACTGGAGGCCGTTGACACCAGCCAAAGAACGCTGCCCAGTAAATCTTCCGGCAAACCGAACCGGCCCGCCGGCGTGTGTTCGATAATGGAACGGCCACGCTGGGTCAATGCTCCACTGTCTTTATCATACAACAAAAAATGGTTTTGTTTAGTGTGGAAGAAGCCAGGGGCAATCGCGTTGACCCGGATATTGGGGGAATACTCCTGCGCCATGTGGACAGCCAGCCATTGCGTAAAATTACTGACTGCCGCTTTCGCCGTCGAATATCCAGGAACCCGGGTCAACGGTCGAAAAGCATTCATGGATGAGATATTCAGGATCACCCCTTCATTCTGATCAGCCATTACTTTTCCAAAGATCTGGCTTGGCAAGATCGTGCCCATCAAGTTGAGATTGATCACGGCCTGCAGGGCCTCTTCTGGCAGATCGAAAAATGAAAGGTCCGGGCCGGTCGTGGCCTGATCGGAATTGCCGCCGGCCGCGTTGATCAGGATATCCACCCGGCCAAATTCGCCCAGAATCCCATCTCGGGCTTTCAGCAGCGTATCGCGCTTCAAGACATCGGCGTAGAGCGTGATCGCGCAGCCTGGTCCGCAATCCAGCCGGTCTTTGAGACGATCAGCCATACCGGGGTTGCGATCGAGGATCACAACATTGGCCCCACAGCCAACCAGAGCACAGGCCATCTCCCCGCCCAACACGCCGGCGCCACCGGGGATGACCGCCGTACGGCCGGCGAAGTTATACAGTTCATTGATTTCATCGAGGTTCATGTACCAATCCTCCGGCTCTATTTGTTTGGCATTGGCGAAATCTACAGGCGCTGGCCCACTGACCTGGATGCGCGATCCCATTCTATCGGTGGGAGACTGCGATTCCGATTGGATCGCTCACTTTTCTGCAGTGGTCTCCGGTGCAGGGAGTTCTCTCCGGATCTCGTTCAGTCGGTAACCAAAACCAGGGCCCTGGATCGAGGTCAAATCCAATGATCCCTGCCTGCGGCGGTACAATCCTGGATGCACAGCCTCCTCCGGCAAAGACGCATCCGGGTAAAACTGCATGGCGTTGCTTTCCACCCCCATGATGGTACCTGCGTGGGCAGCCAAAAGTACGTGGGGGATTTGGGCCAGCATCGGGTTGGTCAGATCCTGGACCATCAAGGTCATTCCATGGGCTTTCGCCCAGCACAAACTTAACAGTGCACCGGTCTGGGTTTTGCAGGTTTTTAAAGCCACACCGGTCCAACCCAGGCTTCGTCCCAGCCGGACCAGGTGCCAGTCATGAGCGCTCTCGTCCATGAACAGTGGCTTGCGAGCGGAAACGCTGTGAACATCGATCCGGTTTTGCTCGAGGTCATAAGGAAATGGCTGCTCGACATACAGGATCATGCCGTAGATGCGCGGTTGCTCTCGCACCAACTGGTCAAGAATCCGGTTGACATACTCCGGATCTGTGACTGTGCAGTTGAAATCGGCAGTCAGCCAGTCCACACCGCCTGCCAGGGCGATTTCTCCTACCCGTACCAGCCGGTCGTAATCCCAGGCTGCATCCGTGCCGCGCAGTTTTACCTTCAGGCACTTCAAACCATCTCGGGCGATCCAATCCGCCAGGAGCACCGGATAGCCATCCTGAGGCTCAGCGCCGGTCAGTTCCGCCCTGGTTAACAGGTCCAGACCGCCAACCAGATGCCAGGCCGGCAGTTGCTGTGGCCGGGGGAAGGTCAGATAGTCCTGGGGATAACGCCCCTCAAAATTTACCAGGCTGTCGTCCGCCGGCTCCAGGAAGGCGGATAGATCGGCATTCAGGTATTCTGGCCCATAAGTCGCATAAACTGGCAGCCCAAGCGAAACCCCATAGGCATCATGCAAGGCAATGTCAAAAGCCGAACAGCACACCAGGGCTGCCAGCCAGGGCATTGGCTCGCTCCCAGGACCGCGCTGGCGGTTGAAGGTATTCAGCAACTCCGGTAAAACCCGCTGCTGGAAAGCCGCGCCGACCTCCAAGGGGTGACCCCAGGCGTCCAGTTCGGCCCAGGCATCGACCAGCAGCTTACAAAAATCCTTTAACGCCCGGTGACGTTCCTCGTAGGAAAGCGATCCGGGCCAGACCCACTGCACGCTGAGCGGCGTCTCGCCCCACCCCTGGGCAGCATGCCCGCCCCGGTCTTCGACGGTGATCCGGACGCGTGCACAGGTGACGTACGTCAGAACTTCGGGGCCAAACTTCAATGGCACCCTGGTTTCGACCGGTAGAAAATACAACGCTGCCGCCAGCGGCCGGATATCGGTTGCTTTCGCCAATCCGCCTCCTATGTAACTGAATGAAAACGGGTTCTTTCGGATCCTCTGTGAGAGTTTCCAACACACTGAAAAAAGTTCAGCCAGCCAGACTGCCTAGAGCCGGTAGCCTTTTTTCGCCAGGTTATAAGCCAGGTCGGCGACCATCTCGCGGGCATCTTCCCGGTCGACAATCCCCCGGGCGACCAATCCGGCAACCCAGTTAGCGCTGGCCCTGCGCCAGACATCGTGTCGCACCGGGATCGAAGGAAAAGCCCGGGTGTCATCGTTAAAACCGACCGTATTATACAAACCGGCTGTCTCCATCACCTGCTCAAAATATCGTTCCATGCCCTGCAAACTATCAAAAAACCACCAGGGCGGGCCTAGCTTCAAGGCCGGATAGTGACCTGCCAGCGGTGCAAGCTCGCGCCCGTAGGTCAACTCGTCCAGCGTGAACAGGATCAAAGTCAGCCGGCGATCATTGCCGTACATTTTCAGCAGCTCATGCAGATTGTGAGTGAATTCCGTTCGCTCCGGAATGTCGCAGCCCATATCCGGCCCAAACTGTTCGTAGACCTGGCGGTTATGATTGCGAATCGAACCGGCATGCAGCTGCATCACCATGCCATCTTCGACACTCATTCTGGCAAATTCGATCAACATATGCGCCGTGAAACGGGCAGCATCATCCGGCGTAGCCCAGCCATGTAAGGCCCGCTGGAAGATGGCATTGGCCTCCCCGGCAGGCAGTGCCTCCGTGTAGGGAGTGATAACGCCATGATCGCTGGCCGTCGCGCCCAGGGATTTGAAATGCCGGCGCTGCTGCTCCAGGGCCTGGATGAAAGTCGGGTAGGAAACAACCTCGATCCCACTGGCAGAACACAACCGCTCGATTTGTTCTTTCCAATCGGTTCCCAGCAAATTTGTCGCCGCATCCGGGCGGAAGGTAGGCCGGATATCCCCCGGCCAACCCGAAGATCGAATGGCACGGTGAGCTTCCAGGCTGTCCCCGGCCGCGTCGGTTGTGCACAGGGTTTCAATCTTGAAACGATCGAACAGCGCCCGCGGGCGGAATTCCGGAGAGGCCAGCTTCTCTGCAACCTGATCATAAATTTCCTGGGCATGGACGCCATCCAGCTTTTGCTCTACGCCGAAAACCTCGACCAGCGCCTGGGTAATCCAGCTGCCGGTTGGCGTACCTCGGAACAGGTAAAAATGGTCGGCAAACAGCTGCCAGATTTGGCGATGGTCCTGCTCCGGCTGGCTGCCATCCAGTGGGCGGATACCCAGGTTTTGCAGGGCAATTCCCTGAGAGTAAAGCATGCGAAAAACATAATGATCGGGGATGATCAACAAGTCCGCCGGCGAGCCAAAGGTAGCCTCGGCCGGCACAAACAGGTTTGGATCTACATGTCCGTGTGGGCTGATGATCGGTAAATCCGCCACGGATTCATACAGCTCGCGGGCGATCCGGCGCTGGCTGGGCTCGGCCGAGAAGTAACGGTCGGGATCGAGTGAATATTTCATTCAACCCTCTCTGCCTGCATTTGTGCCTGAATGCAAAGCTCGGCTGCTTTGAAGGTGTGGGCCTGGGTCATGGCGCGCTCGGTCCGGTTAAGGCAATCCAGGATCAACTCGCCAAAATAAGGATAGCCGACCCGCCCATGCACGGGGATATGCTGCTCGCCCTGCTGGTCGACCAGGTAAACGTGATCGCCTTCCGGATCGCGGGCCACATCGAGATACTTGCGCAGTTCGATATAACCATCCGTCCCAAGAATAAATGTGCGCCCATCTCCCCAGACACCCAGACCATCCGGCGTAAACCAGTCCACCCGGAAGTAATGCACCGCCCCGTTATCGCCCACCAGGGAAGCGTCCCCGAAGTCTTCAAACTCTGGATAATCTTTATGATTGAAATTGGCCACCTTGCTCTGTACGATGCGGGCATCCTGGACATCTGCGTAATACAAAAACTGCTCGATCTGGTGGCTGCCGATATCACACAGAATTCCCCCGTAGCGGTCACGCTTGAAGAACCAACCGGGTCGGCTGGGCAGATTGAGGCGATGGGGTCCCAGGCCGATCACCTGAACCACCCGGCCAATCACGCCGGACTTAATCAGCTGCCCGGCATAGACCGCGGCTTCAACATGCAATCTTTCGGAATAATAGGCGGCATATTTACGGCCAGTCTGGCGTGTTTTTCCCCTGGCGGCCTCGAGCTGTTCGAGGGTTGTCAAGATCGGTTTATCGGCAAAATAATCTTTGTCATGTTCCATGACCCGCAATCCAAGCGGGCAGCGATCGGCCGGTACAGCGGCGCTGGCGACCATCTGGATGGTTGCATCCTCCAGGATCTCGGTTTCGTCACGGGCCGGCCGGGCCTCCGGGAACCTGGCGCAGAACAGGGCCATCTTAGCCGGGTCGGGATCATAAACAGAAACCAGTTCGGCCCCGGCTTCTAATAAGCCATTGCACATCCCGTAGATATGCCCGTGATCCAGGCCCACCGCTGCAAATCGAAAATCCCCTTTGGCGCACACTGGATTGGGTTTACCCTGTGGCGCGTAGTTCATCCCATCCGCTTTCTGAACCATTCCATCGCCTCCCCGGCTTATCATGGTCTTACAATTAACGTTCGTAGCTGGAGCCCAGGTTGATTTCCTCGGTCGAGAAGTTATCCACACTGGTCGTTTTCTCATGGAAATGGCGGGCGTGCTCAAGGACGCCCTGGCGAGTGTAGAAAGGCCCCGTGGGTGCATAGGGCAGTACGACCTTTTCCTGCAGGGTTCCTGAGTGGTAAATCGCAGTCACCAGTTCGATCGTCTTGCGCCCCTCGACCCCATCCACCAGTAAGGGCTCTTGGCCTTCAATCGCGGCCAACACGTTCGCAATTTGTCCTTCATGCCCGCTGTAAGTTACCTCAGGCAAAGCCTCATAAGCCTGCTGTACCTGGGCTTCAAAAGCCGCGTCCGGGACCGGGAACCCGTTATCTAGTGATTTGGAAGCGCTCACCTTCCAGGGCACCGCCACGGAGGCCTTCTCGCCCTGGAATACCAGCTGCTGTTCTTCCCCATGGTGAACCAGCGAGGTGGTCAATTGGGCGGCCCGGCCGTCGGCGAATTGCATCACCGTGATCGACATATCCTCGACTTCAGAATTGTCATGAGCCAGATTGAGGATGACAGATTGCAGTTCATCCGGCATGCCCATCATCCACTGGAACAAGTCGATATGGTGGACCGCGTGGTTCATCGTACAGCCCCCGCCTTCCTTCTCCCAGGTGCCGCGCCACCAGAGATCATAATAGCTGTGGCCACGCCACCAGAACGAATCAACCTGGGCGTGCAGGATTTTGCCAATCAGCCCCGAGTCGAGCAGTTGTTTCAGCTTCATGGTGGGCGTCTTAAAACGATTTTGGGCGACAACGGATAAAAGCCGGTCATTGGCCTTTGCAGCTACTAACATCTGATCGCATTCTTCCAGCGAGGGCGCCATTGGCTTTTCAGTCAAAACGTGCTTGCCGGCGTTCAACAGATCGATGGCCGCGTTCGCATGAGCGAATGGCGGCAGGCAGATTGAGGCCAGATCGAAATCCGTGTTCCGGATCAGCTCGGCAATATCCTGATAAATTTTCACATCCAGATCAAATTGCCTGGCTTTCGCCCGGGCTTTTTCCGGGAAAAGGTCCACCAGGGCCACAATCTGGCATTGATCGCCAAATTTTTGATAAGCCTCGATATGACTGGTGGAGATTGCTCCGATCCCAAGAATGGCTACTTTTAACATGACCGCACCTCCTGGTCTTGACGATGTTAGCGCCTAACCGCCGAGATCAACGCTCGAATGTTTTCTACGGGTGTGCCTGGAGAGACGCCGCCGCCGGCTGAAAGGATCAACCCGGCCTTCCCCGGATGGGCTTTCAGGCAAAGATCTGCCTGCTCGGCGACTTCCTGCGCTGAGCCCTGCGCCAGTACATCCAGCGGTGCAACATTCCCCATCAGGCACACCTTATCGCCAACTGCCTGGCGCACGCTGGACAATTCCTGTAAATGGGTGAAATTAAAAATATTGACACCCAGCTCCTGCAAGTACGGATAGGAACTGGGATTATCCATGTCGTTATGCAATATCTTGACCGTCCCTGGAAAGGCGTCATAGATTTGTCTTAGATATGGATGAGCAAACTGCAGGTAATCTTTTGGAGAAAGAAAACCGACGATGTCATCCAACACCATCACCCCCTCGACTTCGCTCAAAACTTCTGCCTGAGCGTGCAGCCAGTTTTTGACCAGTTCGGTGGTCATCGCCAACAAACGGGCCGTTTGATCAGGTTCCAATTTTAAGCCCAACAGGAAATTCGTGACTCCCATCAAATGAGTGGCAATCGCCAGAGGGCCGCGGGCGGCGACCACTTTGATGTGATGGCCGGTATCTTTGATCTGCGGTTCCAGATACTGGTAGAAGTTCAGGATGATCGGCATCAATCCATCGGTGCGAGGGTCCGGAACCTGTGCATCGACCAGATCAGCGGCCGATTCACAACAGGGATGGATCAATGGTGTTTTATGGTGGTAAAAACTGGTTTTGCCGCCGAAGCCACTGGGCTCGGCTGCCATGCCCATCTCCAGCCAAAATCCGGGCAGAAAAATCACTTCCGGAAACTCCGCTTCTACCCTGAGATTGGCTTCCAACCAGACCTCGGGGATCGTCAGATAATCGAGGGTCGAAATACCCAGATAACCTGGAATCCAGGGACTATCGACGATCAGGCTGACCGGAACTCGATCGACCGGTTCCAGCGCAGCGCATTTCTTTATCGTTTGCCATTTGGTTTGATTCATTGTTCTTGCTCAACCCGTTGCGATTTTGGGGTTCTTCCGGTCTTAATCCAGCAAATTGGGTTTGCATTTATTTTTTATGAGGAACGGTTTTTTAAGAACAGATACCATCCGCCTGTAACGATGGCCGAGAGACTCAGGCCAATCAAAGCCGCCAGGGGCTGCTTGGCGATGGTCAGGATCATGGAGGTCACGGATCCAGGCAGCCAGACCCAGATCGGGATCAGGCGGGGGGCAGCCTGCCGTCTCCGCAGGCTCGACTCGACCGCCAGGGGCACCAGCAAGGGCGGCAGCATCGCCGCCAGTACAGAAACCCAGGAGATCAACCACAGATCGAAACGCAGGGTGGCCAGGATCAAACCGATTACCGTGATCAGGATCATCCCCACTCGATCTTGAATGCCAACTGCAGAACGCAGAGAAGGCGCACCGGAGTACAGCGTGGTAAAGGTGGGTGCGATGACCGCCAAAGTGATCAACAGGTTGCCAATCGGCAAGCCGTCCGGCCTTGCCAGCACGCTCACCAGATCCAGCGTGCCGATCCCTTGCTGCAGCCCCACCCCGGCCAGGGCGATGAACAGGATCGGCAGGCACAATAACAATTCCAGGATGCTCAAGCCCTTGCGGGAGGCCATGTTGGTCGTAAAGTCCGGGGCGCGCACGGAAAATACGGATATATAGCCCACAAAAGCGGCCACATCCATGATCGTGTTAACCGGGCTGGCGACTTTGAGGGTCACCGGAACCATGCGGGCGGAAAGCCGGATGACCACCAGAACGACCAGCGCCAGGACAACAATGGTGGTCAGGGTAGCCAGGCCATTCCAACTGCGCATGCCCATCAACGACAGGATCAGGATAGGCAGCCCGATAATCAACGGACCCGTAAAAGCTGGCAGCTTCAGCAAAGCGCTCAATGCTGCGCCGCCCAAGCCCACATTGAAACCGAACCAACCGATCATTCCAATCGCGATGACCGCCCCAATCACGCGCTGCATCAAAGGGCCGAAATAGCGGGGAGTGATCTTATTCAGGTCGCCCCCTTCCCCATAGGGAGGCGCCATCCCCAATTGGCCCTGATACCACAGAATGGTAAACATAAGCAGAAAACTCAGTAAAATGGAAAGGAGCGGAATCGGGCCATTATAACGAGCCGCAATTCCGGCGCCTACCAGTAATGCCCCCGGAGAGGTGCCAATCCCCAGCCAGGCGCCGGCCGTATGGGTCCAGCCTGGCGCCCTGGTACCGGCACGTGAAACACTGGCCCTTGGGATAGCCAGGGATTCCGAATCAGGCATCAAACCACTCGTCGTTTGGGTCGAATGCCGGCATAGCCACGATCATAACTTTCAATTGGCCAATAGCCCGGTGCCGGCAGCCAGGTTTGATCATCACGCTTGTCATTGGTTTGACATCAATGACTTCACCATCCAGCTCCATTTGACCTTCCCCCTCCAGGATCAGATAGATCTCGGTAATTTGCTTGTGATAATGGAGACGGGCATCCTCCTGCACATCCAGGAGATGCATGGTAGCGCGCTGATCCTCATCCGCCGTGAATGCACGCCGGGTGAAACCGCACGAGCAGCGAATTGGGTCGATACGATCCAGTTGAGCGACCACGTAATTCGACATCGCGCCAACCCTTAATCCAGGTCCAGAACGCCGCTGGCCTGGAAGATCTTCCGGATCCGGCCAGTGTATTCGTTATACTTATCTGGCAGACGGTCGAGGCGGCGCGGGCGAGGCAGATCGATATCGATGATTTCGACGATCTTGCCGGGGCGGGGGCTCATAACGATCACGCGGTCAGCCAACAAAACCGCCTCGGGAATACTGTGGGTGATCAGCAGCGCGGTTTTCATCTTTTCCATCCACAGGTGCTGGATGTCCATCGAAATTTGTTCGCGCGTCAATGCGTCAAGCGCTCCGAATGGTTCGTCCATCAGCAACACCGGCGGATCGTGAACCAAAGCCCGGCAAATAGACACGCGCTGCTTCATACCGCCTGAAAGCTCGTAGGGTTTTTTCTTCTCAAAACCTTCCAGGCCGACCGTGCGCAAGAGTTGGCGTGCAATTGGCTCGTATTCAGCCCGGTTCATGCCGCGGATATCGATCTGCAGCATAACGTTAGAAAGCACATCGCGCCAATCCAGCATGACCGAGTCTTGAAAGATAATACCGACTTCTGTTTGGGGCTTGGCGACTTTCTTGCCGCCAATTGTGATCGAACCGGAGGTGTAAGGCACCAGACCAGCCAGCATTTTCAAGATCGTCGTTTTACCACAACCACTCGGCCCAACGATGGCAATAAACTCCGACTGGTTGATATCAAAACTGACATCCTCGACGGCCACAATTGGGCTGTCCTTGGTTTGATATATTTTTTCTACGTTTTGTAAACGGATATTGGGTTCTGTCATTTTCTCTTCTCATGCATGAACGGCCGTTCGGAAGGGGAAAGGTAGTTGGCGCATGGTTCGCATGCGCCAACAACCACAACAACCATGGTTAGTTGCCAGGCGGCATATAGGGCGGCTCGGAGATGAAATCATTGTTGAAGAAGACATTGATGTCTTCTTCGGGCTTAAAGCCGGCATATTCAGCCAGAACATTCTGGGTGTCGGTCCAATCTTCAGGGGCTGACCAACCGATCGGCTTGCCCTCAGTCGCGGGTGAATGCAGCAGTGTCAGGGAGCCCTCAATTTCGGCCAGCGACAGCGGCACATCGAATGCATCGGCGTGCTGGGCAAAAATTTCCGCAGCTTCATCCGGGTGCTCCAGGGTGTACTGCCAGGCGCGCTCGGAGGCGCGCACGAATTTGGCCACCACATCCGGGTTCTGTTCGGCGTAGAAGTTGTTCACGATGATGGCGCTGCTCAGAGTGTTAACACCGCAAACATCAACCAGCTTGTTCCAGGTCATATCGACGCCGGTGACCTTCTCCATGCGGAGGGGCTGATCAACGAAGTAACCCAGGAAGGTATCTGACTGGCCTTCCAACACCGAGGTTTCCTTGGCAGCCGGGTTGGCAACCTGGACCAGGTTGATCTGATCTTTGGAAATGTTGTTCTTGCCCAAGCAGGCATCCAGGATGGCCAGGCTGGCGTCGCCAGCAGTGATTGCGATGCTCGCACCGGGCACCTTATCGATCGAATCGAGTATCGGGTCATGATCGGCGCGCTGGATGAACGACATTGGGCTGGATTGGAAAGTGACCGCCACGGCTTTCACCGGGACGCCGGCAGAGATGCTGCGCATCATGGTAGCCGCGTCAGCATAACCGATCACATTGGTGCCATTCCCGATCAGTTTGACGACTGTCGCCGACCCACTGCCTTCCAGGATGGATACATCCAGACCTTCGTCGGAGTAAAACCCTTTATCAACACCGAGGAAGAAGGGTGCGTGCTCGCCATACAGGGTCCAATTTAAGCGGAAATCGACTTTGATCGGACCGGTATCCGCTACGTCCGTAACTTCCGGGGCAGCGGCTTGCTGGGCACAGCCGGCAAGCAGAGCTACGACGATCAGCAAAGCCAGCATGCGAAGGACATTAGCTTTCTTCATTTTTCAAGATCCTCCAAGAATAGTTCGAATGGTTTTGGCTATTACGAATGATGTTCGATCGCGTGACATTCTCTTTACAGGACATGCACCTCCTTTCCAATCCGATCAAGCCAGATACCGATCCAAAATTCAGGATGGCAAAGGGCTTGCAAGCCTCCAGCGCCAGCGTGCCTGGAGTTGGATACCATTTAGAGCGTCGCTTGTTCCGGGCCAGCGCGACGGGAAACGTGCCAGGGAATCAAGAACCTTTCCAAAATCTCAACGGCATAGTACATGATCAGCCCTTGCAATGTAAGGGCAACGATAACGGCAAAGGTCAAAGCGGTTTGCAGATTGGAATTGGATACAAGCAGCAAATAACCAAGCCCCCGATCCGCGCCAACAAACTCACCGACGACCGCACCGACGACTGCCATAGTCGCAGCCACTTTCAAACCGCTGAACAGGTAAGGCAAACTGGTTGGCAAGCGAAAGTTCCGAAAGATCTGCCCCTTGGTCGCTCCCATCGAGCGGGCCAAATCGATCATTTCGGTCGAAACGGACCGCAAACCAACGGCTGTATCGATCACGATCGGGAAGAATGAAATCAGGAATGCAACCATGACCTTCGGCGTCGTGCCAAAACCAAACCAGATCAGGAAGAGCGGCGCGATGGCAATTTTTGGAACCACCTGGAAAAACAGCAGGATCGGCATGATGAAACGGTCAAAAGTATCCGAGGCTGTGATCCCAATCGCCAATGGGATTGCAATGACGATCGCCATGCCATAGCCCAGCAGCATCTCGTAGCCAGTGATACCGCTATGATACAGTAATGGTCTGATATCATCAACGATCGTCAGGAATATTACACTTGGCTTCGGCAGCAGGTATTCGGGTACCTTAAATAAGATGACCAGGATTTCCCAGATCACCAGAAAACCAAGAATGCCAACAAAAGGTAAAGACCTGTGTTTGAGTTGCTCTACCCAATCCGTATCTGCTTTTCTTGGCATTGCGTTCACAGCTTTTTCCATGGATCCATTCCTTTCTTACTTTGAATAAGTTCTTACCCGGCTTTCAAGTGGCATTGATTGCCCTGATAAGCAAGCTCACGTTTGGAGAGGAGCTAAACAGGTCTTTCGCCAAAAATAGAGAATAGGGCGAAAAAAGGTGTGCGTGGGAGGCGTACGCCCCCACGCACACCTTTTTTCGCCATTCATTTCTGCCAACGGCTGAATAAAACCTGGCAAGAAAATCACGAAAGCTCCAATGAATCAAAAGCCCATTGTTCTAGCGGCATGAATTCCGCTTGATCGAGGGATGGCGCTATTCCAAACGGCGCCTGAATGACGCTCAACGTTGAGACCATGCCCTCGCTGATCTTGACCGCTGCATAACCGGTTTCGTTCGCTTCATAAAGATCTGGATGCTGGCGGGCCATTTTCAACTGCAAATTAGCCGGAAACATACTCAGACCCGGGAAATAATGATGCCCATTGCGCTCAACATGGTTGATGCCCAGATTGGCCATGACCGCCAGATCTTGCAGGAGCGCTACCGGACCCACATTTGCCAGATCCTCACCGCTGAGAATGTAGCGCCGATCAGGCTGGCTGCGCCGTAAATATTCCAACCAACAGGCATTGGCAATGTGCTTGAAAATGCCTTTGCAATTCTTGTGGCTGGTGCCGTTATACCCGCAGCCAAGTGCTTTCTCAAGGCTATCCAGAGTGCTGTCTGATTCGTCGATAATCATAGGCGGTCGTTCACCCCAGGCCTGTAATCCAGCCCGATTCTCATCGCAAAAAGCGACTTCTCGATAAAGAGGCTGTTCGACGAACAGCAGATGGTCCAACAAACGGTCTAAATCCGGATCTTTATGGAGCGCTTGCCAGAATTCCTGAAATTGTTCGATCTCGGTGAATTGCTCATTGCCGTCCAGGGTGAAGGCAAAATCTGCCGGCGCATTTTTTTCAAGCACTGTCTGGATCCGTTTGAGCCGCGCCAGATCAGCCTTGAGATTGCCCTGGATCTTAAGCTTGAAATGCGTCAAACCGTAAAAGCGGATGCTGGCCTCCAACGATTGGGGCAAACCGTCCCAGACCCGCTCTTCAGAACGAATTTCAGCTTCCGTAAGCGCATCGCTCAACCCTACCGTATGCCGGACCAGGATCCGTTCCAAAGGCTGATCCGGCAGCCAATCGGCCGGCTGGCTGTCGCCCAGGCCGCTATGGATCGCCGCCAGGCGAATTCCGAGCCGGTTCGTGCGCAGCGCCTGTGAAAAAGGGATTTGCTCAACCCGGCAAAAGGCTTCAATAACTGCCCGCTCTACCAGGCTGACGCCAAAATTCCACAACAACGGCGGATGGCCGGCCTGGCTGGCCCAGGCCTGCTGGCCTTGATACACTCGCTGCCACAGATCGAAGACCGTCTCGGCTGGCGCAGCCTGAACCGCGATCTCACAGGCTTGCTGGATAACCTCCAGCATATCATCAAGGTCATCCTGATAGCTTGTATGGGGGTCCTTGGTGAACCATTTAGGGATCAAGCTATCAGCGGCAATTCCCCATTGCAGTTGCCTGTCGATTTCACACAAACAACGCACGAAAAGATGGGGCACGGCGATCAGTTCCGCAATCCCATACCGGAAAGGAATCCGGGCGTTGATATTCTGTACCGACAGGTTAGTATCCAGTATTCTGATCGCCATTTCAAGTCTCAATATCGAGCCGGGCCGGTTTCTCGCCGGAAATCCCAGCAGGTTTCATGCAGCGCTGGCCGCCGGCGTGAGGACTGCTTCAGCCCGGGAATCGAGCTCCAGCCCCAAGCCAGGGCCGTCCGGCACATAGATCAGATCGCCGTCCGGTTTTAACTCGTTCGTCACCAGCGTATCCGCCAGGAATTGCGGACCATTCAAGGCGCAGGGATGCTCAATGCCGGCCCAGGCATATAAATGCAGTGCACCCGCCAGTGAGAGGTCCGGATCGGTTAAACCGGACCCCAAAATCAGCATCTCTCTCTCCTGCAGCAGCTTGATGATTTGCACCGAAGGCCATAATCCGGCACAGCGAGCCGGTTTCATGGTGATCCCGTCGATCATGTCCAGGGCGATAAACTCAGCTGCTTCTGCCGGGGAGACCACGCCCTCATCCATGGTGATTGGCAGTGCGCCCTGGCGTTTTAACTGCTGATAGCCACGGATCTGGGACGGCGGCAGCGGCGATTCCAATACCTGGACGCCCTCGTCTGCCAGCTTGGGAGCCATTGCCAGGGCAGTTTCGAGATCGTAGCCAGTGTTGGCGTCAGCCCACAGAAAACCACCCGGGGCATATTCCTTGACCCGCCGCACCAGCTCCAGATCATATTCCGGGGTTTGAGGATAACCCACTTTGATGTTAAAGCTGCAAAATCCGCGCGCCTCACCCTGCTGCAACTGCTGGTTGACAACCTCCATATTGGGGGAGGCCACTGTCCAATTCAATTTCAACGCATCCTGCTTGCGCCCGCCCAACAACTGGTAAACCGGTTGTTGAGTTCGTTTTCCAACCAGATCAAAACAGGCCAGGTCAACCGCGGCTTTACACAAGGGCTGGCCGACGGTGAAACCCGGGCGGATTGCCCGATTCATACGTCGGTGAATGTCCGCTATATCCTCTGGATCTGCACCCAAAATGGCCTCGGCCAGATAAAAGCGCAGAGTCGTCTCCACAGTTTCGACGGTTTCATAGGTCCAGGTGGGCACCGGTACGGCCTGGCCCCAGCCCTGGCAGCCATCATCGTCCGTCAGCCGGACCAGCACACTGGGCCGCCGGACTTTGCCATCGGGTCCAGGTTTAAAAAACTTAAATTCACCGGCAAAATCATAATCAAACCGACCTAGTTCTACCAATACAATCCTGCTCACCTGATACCATTCCTTTCAATTTGAATGGATACATAAAGCCAATGTTTACCGCAGCGTTTCACCAGCCTGGGCAACACTCCAATCATGAACGGCCTGGGTCATAGCGTTGATATTTTCAAAACTGGTGTAAGGCGCCATCGCGCAGCCAGGGGTTAAGAGATCGACGCCATTATTCAGGCATTCCTGGGCCGACAGATAGACGTCTTTGGGCGTGCCGTTCAGTAACACGGTCACCGTTGGCACATAACCAGCCAGAGCGACCTTGCCTTTTAGATTCTGCTTGGCCACCTGAATATCCACGCCTTCGTCAAAACTGTACACATCCGTGCCAATATCCGCAAGATAAGGGGTATGCCTGGTTGACTTTCCACAAATGTGCATGATCGTGGGAGCCTGGATCGCCGGGCAGAGTTGTTTGTGATATGGGGCAATAAAATCCCGGTAAGTAGCAGGGGAGATTAAATCGCCAGTGCAGGTGGCTTCACCGATGATGATCGTGTCGGCGCCGGCCTCGACCTGGGTGTTGGCATACTGGATCGCCAGGGGTGTCAGGGCAGCCATGACCTGATGCACAAATTCGGGATGATCGATAATCCAGATCAGGAAATTATTAAAACCGAACAATTTGGCCGCTAAGGAGAATGGACCAACAATCGAGCTGACGATGCCGCACTCATTGTCGTAGCGCTTGCGCAGCTTCGTGATCGCATCTAGGACCGTAGGGATCCGGCCGCGATCCAACAAATCTTCGGGGAGCGCTAGCTCATCTGGGTGATTGAAGATGTGGCCTTTTTCGGTCGGCAGGGTATCCATGGTGCGGTAATCGATCGGCGCCCCAATGGCTTCCACCTCGACCGCCATATCAAACGGCAGCTTGATGCATTCGATGTCGGTGTACTTGTAAATCGATTCGGCTAACCCGGCTAATTGATCCGCAGAGGTATGCGCCTCCGGCCAGTAAATGCCGCATTTCTTCATCATATGAACGGTGATGCCGGTCGCAACCGCAACCACAGGCGGGCGATCGACCGGAACTTGATTGAGAGCGTTCATAAAGCGTTGTTTGTTATTCATACAACGTTCCTACCAGGTATGATTGGCCGTGCATCCTCCGGCGCTATCCAACTTTCAGCCGGTGAAGGAGTTCAGGGGGCGCTGGAACGCACGACCAGTCTGGGTCTCAGGACAATTTCCTGGTAAGACTGATCGCAGTCATTGATTTGTTCCAGCAGCAACCGCATGGCCTGAGCGCCGATTTCATGGCGGGGGACATGACAGGTGGTCAAAGGCGGGTTTACAATGGAGGCAACCGGGATATCGTCAAAGCCAACGACGGCCAGCTGTTCCGGGACCAGAATGCCATCTTCGGCGCAGACTTGCAAGACGCCGATGGCCACCAGATCATTATGGCAAAGCAAGGCGGTCAAATCAGGATGAGATTCTAACATCTCACGGGCCGCTTCCTGGACCCGCTCGATAATTGGCGAACAGTAGCTGACCCAGGTTGGTTCGTATGCGATGCCGGATTCGGCCAGCGCCCGGCGGTAGCCCTTCAGGCGGGCCTGGGTGCTGTGGGAGACCTGCGGTCCGGCAATAAAACCAATCGAACGGTGGCCGCTTTGCAGCAGATGCCGGGCTGCCTGCCAGCCGCCGTCTTCGTCGTCGATCAACACCGTGCCGACGCAATCTTCTTCCAGGCGGCGTGATACCAGTACCACAGCCGGAAAGCGGGCGATAATCCTGAGCAGTTCTTCCTCCCCCAGGCGGGAACTGCACAAGACCAATCCATCCACCATTTTTTCCTCAAGCGAGTCTAACACTGCCATTTCCCGCTCGGGATCTTCGTTCGTATTACATAAAAAGACGCTGTACCCTTCAGCATATGCTTCGTGTTCAGCGCCTCGCACCATTCCAGAGAAAAAAGGATTATCAATATCAGGGACAACCAGGCCGAGTGTTCCGGTACGCTGGGTGACCAGCCCGCGAGCAATGCTGCTGGGGCGGTAACCCAACGCATCGATAATTTCCAGGACGCGCTGGCGGGTAGCCGGGCTGACATCATCCTTGTTGTTCACAACCCGGGAGACGGTCATCAAAGAGACTCCAGCCTCACGGGCGACATCGGTCATGGTGATACGATGGGCCATGGCGTCCTCACTTTTGTTAGCGTTACCGTTAGCGCTAACGATAGCGCTAACAAAAGTGTAGCGTAAATTTTTGCACCTGTCAAGCAGATCTTCGAAACGCGCTGGCGGGAAGCTGCCGGGATGCTCCGCTCCAGGCAACCTCTCGCTCTCGCAGACTTTCAGCCCCGCTTCCGGCGCTTTAAACATCGATATTCACCACGACTTTCATCGCCTGATTGTCGCGATCCATTAAAGTATCAAAGGCCGCTTGAATTTGTTCAAGTGAAAACGTATGGGTAATCAATCCCTGTAGATCGACTTGACCGCGGGACAGCAAATCCACACCTTTTTGAAAGTCCCAACAATAACCCTGGGAGCCCACCAGGCCAATTTCCCGCTGCACAAAAATATTCGCCGGTATCTCAATCGCTGTCTGTTCGAACAGCCCGACCAGAACTGCCAGGCCCCCTTTTCTCAGAGCCTGCAGGGCCTGGACGAGGGTTGTTTGCAAGCCGATGGCCTCAAACGACCGGTCCATCCCCAGGCCATCCGTATGTTCCATAACCTCCTGAATCAGGTTCGCGGACAGATTATTCACCACCCGCGTCGCCCCAAAACGAGAGGCCATTTGCAGCCGGTAATCATTGACGTCCACCACCCAGATCTCACCGCCACCCGCCTGTCGGACAGCCTGCAGCAGCAGCAAGCCAATAGCGCCTGCCCCAAAGATCAGGCTGCGATCGCCCAACTGGATCCCGCTTTTGCCCTGGGCATGCAGGGCAACCGCCAGAGGCTCCAAAAGCGCCCCTTCGGCATAACTGGCCTGCTCGGGCAAGCGATGCACCCAGCGTTCTGGGGCAATAAAATCCGTGGTAAAACTCCCCTGGCCGCGGCGGTACTGGAAACTGATGTCGACGCACAGGTGATATTGGCCACGCTGGCAGTAAACACATTCTCCGCATGCAATCACTGGTTCAACCGCCACCCGGTCCCCGAGCTTGATATGCCTGACTGCGGGCCCGACCGCAACCACTTCTCCGGCCAGCTCGTGCCCCACCGCTGTGGGCAACCCAACAGCCGGGTGCTTGCCTTTGAAAAGGTGCAGGTCGCTGCCGCATACGGTCGCTGCCCGGACCTTGATGTGGACATCCTGAGCTCCCAACTCGGGGATCGGCACGTCGCGGATTTCCACCCGGCCTGGTTCAACGACAAATACCATCGGGCGAGTTTTATCCGTCATAAGGCTCCTCTGCAATTGCTTGATTCACCAAACTGCCAAGCGCGTCGATTACTACCATGATCTCGTCGCCCGGTTCAACCAGGACCTTCGGCGCTGGCAAGTTCCCAATGCTTTTGGGACTGCCGGTCAGGATCAGGTCGCCCGGCGTCAGGGTGGTGATGTCCGAAAGGTAACTGATGAGTTCACGGGCGTCAAACAGCATATTGCCGGTGGCGCCGCTCAGGACCAGCTTGCCATTGTGATAAGTCTGTAAAACCAACTCATCCAACGGCGGCAGTTCGTCCAGCGTGACCAGAGCCGGGCCCAGCGGCGTGAAGGTGTCCGGTAGTTTTCCGGTCATCCACTGGGAACTGCGGCTCTCCAGGTCGCTGGCCGTCAGGTCGTTTGCCAGGGTGCAACCGGCCAGATGATCCAGGGCGTTCTCGCGGGCTATATGCCGCCCGCCCCGGCCGATCACCAGCGCCAGCTCACCCTCACAGGCTATCTGCCGGCTGATTCGGGGCAACAGGATCGGTTGGCGGTGGCCAACCAGGGTATTGGCAAACTTACCAAAGATCACCGGATAGTCAGGCCGGCTCGAAAAAGTGCCCGGAACGGGATAATTCAGCCCCACGCACAGGATTTTGCCAGGCGTCTGAACGGGTGGCAAAAAGTGCGCCTCAGCCTGGCGGATGACGACCCCGGCAGCTACCAGATCCGGTTCGTCCTGTGGCAGACGGGCCAGGATTTCAGCCACCTGATCGTTCAGTTCGGACCATAAGCCGCTGTCCGCCTGGAGCAAGCCAGACAGATCGGTGGGGAATTCCAGCTCCGGTATTCTCCCGGGATGGCGTTCCCAGGCTTTGGCCAGGTCCACGATCCAACCATCTCTCAGCGCCCCGGTGCGAGGCTGCCCTGCTACTGAATAAGTGACCAATTGCATTGAAAATCCTGCTCCAGATTTCTTCGTTCCAAGCCTGTATTTATAGGCTCACCCAAGTAACTTGACAGCGTCATCGTTCCCCAAATATTGATCTGTGCGGCGGGCGGCTGCTCGCCGCACAGATCAATATTTGGGTATCTTTTTTTAAAATGTACCCTTGTCAAAACTGATTGAAACGCGGGGGGCGTTTTTCCAAAAAGGCCTGCCGCCCTTCAATCGCGTCTGCGCCGCGCCCGGTCTGGATGCGCAGCTCTCGCTCCAGCGCCAGCCCGGCCTCGATCCCATTCCGCAGACCGACGTTCACACACTGCTTGCTAGCAGATACTGCCCCGGCCGGATTAGCGGCAATCGCTGCAGCCAGCTCCAGGGCTTTCGATAGCGCCGCTTCATCTGATACGACGTATTCCACCAGCCCGATCGCCAGGGCTTCATCCGCTGCGATCGTACGGCCGGTCAACAACAGGTCCAAAGCTCTACCCCGGCCAACCAGCCGCGGCAAGCGCTGAGTGCCGCTGCCGGAGGCGAACGCTCCAACCTTCACTTCCGGGAAGCCGATCTTCAGCGAACGCGCCGCCACCCGGATATCGCAGGCCAGGGCCAGCACCGCCCCACCCCCCAGGGCGAACCCATTCAGAGCCGCTATCACCGGTAAGCGGGAGTTTTCGATCGCAGCGTTCAAGCCGGCTTCCACGTACTCATTTTCAAGCAGCCAGCCGACTTCAAGGCTGAAGTCTCGAATATCCGAGCCAACCGAAAAGGCTTTTTCAACCCCGGTCAAAACGATACAGCGGACAGACGGATCCTCTTCCAGCTCAGCGAGTACCGCCAGCAGGGCCCGTTTGACCCCAAAACGCAATACCCCCAATGGTTGGGAAGCAATTTTCAGCAGGATCACTCCATCGGATGGCCGTTCGACCTGAATGGCCGAACGTTCGATCGGATCATTGGCTGTTTCAGGTTCAGCATTCATTTACACTCTTCCATTCCACTCTTCCACTCAAACTGTTTTCCTGGACGTCCGAAATCGTTATCCATGGGAAAGCACCTAAACAAAATCTGAATGTATCTACTCAGCCTGATCGAAAAATATGGGCGAAAAGGGTGTGCGTGGGGGGCGTACGGCCCCCACGCACACCCTTTTCGCCAACTATTCTTACCTGGGCTGAGTAGTTGCGCCTGACCATTAGAATTCGGGCATATTCCGCAGGCGGGCCGGTAAGTTCAGGCGCGGTTTAGCAGCCAGGTCTATCAGGAATCCCATCGGCTGCGGATCGAACAGGCGCGCATCCATAGCCTTCAACTGGGGCGAGATGTTTGGCTTGAATGCCATCTGGCTTAAAATGTCGCGCTCTACCTCAATCCCCGGCGCAATTTCGACCAGCGTGAGCCCGGCCCCGGTCGGCTGGAAAACGGCCCGTTCGGTGACAAACAACACCTGCTGGTTAAGTTCGGCTGCATAACGCCCATTATAAGAAACCTGGTCCAGCTCGGATACGAATTTGGGGAACCGGCCTTCTGTGCGAATAACCGTTTGCCCTGACTCCCAGCCGATATCCAGGCCGCCGGCGGTAAACGTGCCGCTGAAAATCACCTTTTTGGCATTCTGGGCAATATTTTGAAAACCGCCGATCCCAATCACTTTGCTGCCAAAACGGCTGACGTTCACACTGCCATCCGCATCGACCTGAGCGAAGGAAAGGAAGGCCAGGTCGAGACCGCCGCCGTCGTAGAAATCGAACTGGTAAGGCTGGTCGATCATAGCGCTGTAATTCATGGCGGCGCCGGCATCCACTCCTGAAGCCGGCGCGCCGCCGATCAGGCCCTGCTCGTTGGTGAGAACAATCTGATCCAGGAAGCCTTCTTCCGCGGCCACGTTGGCGATCCCTGTGGACACGCCCGCACCCAGGTTGCAGATCGCGCCTGGGAAAAGTTCCATCGCCGCCCGCCTGGCGATAACCTTACGAGCGTCAAAAGGCAGCGGAGGGATTTCATCCAGGGGCACGCGCAATTCTCCGGCGTAGGATGGGCTGTACGCTGTCTGGTAGGTCTGGCGCTGGTCCGGATCGACCACGACCAGATCGACCAGCATACCGGGGATCTTGACCTGTTTGGGATCAAGCGTGCCGCCTTGCGCCAGGCGGGCCACCTGGACGATCACCACACCCCCAGAACGATGGGTGGCCTGCGCCATGGCGAGCATCTCGCCAAAGACCGCTTCCCGCTCCATGGTGATATTGCCATCTTCATCCGCAGTCGTGCCGCGTAGAAAAGCCACATCGACGGTATATGGCTTGTAGAATAACCATTCCCTCCCGGCCAGGCTCACCAATTCAACCAGATCGTCCCTGGCGCAGTCGCTCTGCCGCCCGCCGCCATGGCGCGGATCCACAAAAGTGTGCAGACCAACATGGGAAATCAAACCTGGCCGACCGGCTGCCATTTCCCGCATCAATTGGGACAGCGAACCTTGCGGCAGGGTGTAAGCTTCCACCTGATCTTTCCGGGCCATTTCCTGAATGGCCGGCGTGTTGACCAGCGCGCCGGTGACAATGCGCTTCAATAAGCCCGGGTGGGCCAGGTGACCCACACCCTGGGTATCATTGTCGCCAAGTCCAACCGGATGAACCAGGGTCAGGCCTACCGGGCCACCCGACTCCACAAAACGATCTTCGAGTGCGACGATCAGGGCTTCCGGAACAGCATGGCCGCCGCCCGATCCGCCAATCAGGACGGTATCGGCATCCCGCACCAGATTTACCGCCTCGTTTAAAGTAACCACCCGCAACCAGACACCTCCATTGAGAGCAATGGGCGAAACAGGCCCGAATGGGGTTGCCCCTACCCGCACCCGTTTCGCCGTTAATTTCCTTCGTTAGCCAAACGCTGGCAGTCCAGAAAACTAGCTGGCTGCCTTAATTGTTTTCAAACGTTCCGCCTCGGCGGTTTGCTTGTAATAATCATCCAATGGGTAGCAGCCCGACACCATGCCATTACGCGGCGCAGTGGTGCAGTCGCTGAACGTGCGGCAAATATGTTTGCGCTTCAAAGGCCGGCCTGCCAGCACATCCGCCGGCATGTCCGGATACGCCAGCACCATCCGGCCCAGTCCGACGAAATCAACCATTTTTTGGCGGATAACCGCCTGGGCAACATTGGGCAGCCAGTCCTGCAGGTAGCTATAACCGGTCCCTACCAACGCCATCTCAGGGAAGCGCTGCTTAATCCTGGCAACCGCATGGATCTGGCGCGCTACGCCCACCAGGGGATCTTCAGGTGGCTGGTAGCCATCTGAGGGTGGGAAATAAGCCGGGCGCATGATATGGGGGTTGTAGTATGGGCTGCCGGCGGAGAGATTGACCAGCTCGATGTCCAGCGATTGCAACAGGTTAAGGAAAGCGAAGGTTTCGTCCAGCATCATCTCCAGCGGGTGCTCCGGATCGCCGCCGAATGCGAACGGGTAACGCCCGTCCCCATTCTGGTATGCCATGGGCTCCCCAATCCCGTCCGGTCCAGGCCGGAAGGGCGGGAAATCGAACGCGCTGACTCGCACGCCGACCATCAAACCGGGCACTTCGCGGCGGATCCCTGCCACAATCGTGCGCAAAAAACGAGTCCGGTTTTCAAAACTGCCGCCATACGGCCCGGGACGCCGGTAAGCGCTGAGAAATTCGTGCCCGAGGTAGCCGTGGCAGTGCTTGATATCGACGAACTCATAACCCAGTTCGTAAGCCTGGCGGGCCGCCCGGACGAACTCGGCGATAATCGCCTCGATCTCCATGTCAGTCAGCACCGGCAAATCAGGATCGACGTTGTAGATCTGTTCCAGCAGTGGATGGTGATACAGGATTTTGGGCTCGAGCCTGGTTTTTTCGTTCGGGCGGGCAAAGCGACCGGAATGGGTTAATTGCAGCCCAACCAGCAGGTCATCACTGTCGCCAAAGTGATTCTGATGAGTCTGGATCAAAGTCTTGCGAAGGTTTTCTAATCCAGCCAGGGTATGCGCCTGGATCATGAGCTGGTTGGGATTGGCGCGCCCATCCTGCCGGACCGCGACAGCCTCGCCGCCCCAGATCAACTTTGCCCCGCTCAACCCAAAATTCGTCCAGCGGCGAATGGTATTCTCGCTCGGTAAGCCTTCCCGGGTGCCATCCCAACCTTCCATTGGCAGAATAGCGAAATGATTGCCGATGCGGCGGCCGGTTTTCAACACGTGGGGCTGGGCCAGCGGCGAATGCTCGCCCAATTCTACCTGCGGTTCATATGGGATTTCAATGCCCAGCTCCTGCAAATAAGCGTCAAAATCTTGCGGGGTTTTCAGTCTGGCAACCCGAGTATATGCGTTTGGCATGATCGCTCCTAAAAATTTTTTTTGTAACCGCTCAGTCTATAACTGGCATTTGGCAATACAACGAAATAATCGCAAGTTTATTTATTCCGGACGGATTGAATCCACCCCAGGGTCTGGGAGGCCAGCTCTGTTATCCTGGCATAATCTCCGGCGGCGACCAGGTCCTTGCGTACCAGTTTACTGCCCATTCCGACGCAGGCGACCCCCGCTTCGAACCAGGCCCGGATGTTGGCTTCGCTTGGGTCCACGCCGCCGGTGGGCATGATGTTCGTCCAGGGCATTGGGCCACGCACCGACTTAACAAACCCCGGCCCACCAACCTGCGTCCCCGGGAACACTTTCACGATCTCCACGCCCAGTTCCTCAGCCTGCGAAATCTCGGATACACTGCCGCATCCCGGTGAGTAAGCCACTTTGCGCCGGTTGCAGACCCGGGCAACCTCCGGATTAAGCACCGGCCCAACGATAAAATTAGCGCCCAACTGAATATAAAGCGCGGCCGTGCCGGCATCCAGCACCGATCCGGCGCCCAATATCGCCCGGTCATCATTTTGAAACCGGCGCACCAACTCGCCGAACACGAGATGAGCCTGATCGCCCCGGTTGGTGAATTCGATGCAGCGCACGCCGGCGTCGAGGCAGGCGGTTACGATCCGGCAGGCAGCTTCAACATCCTGTTGGTAGAAAACTGGCACCAGGCCCGTATCGATCATGGTATTGAGGACTTGCAAACGTGAAAATTTAGCCATAATGTAATTTCCTTTGTCTTGTATGTACGTTGACAATGCAACATTTGAAGAAATCTCCCACATTTTGATGTGTATGGCGGGCAGCCGCCCGCCATACACATCAAAATGTGGGCATCCTGTTTATTAATCTGCCACTGTCAAACTACCCAGGCATAAGTACGAAATATTGACGAAACAGGTGTGCGTGGGGGCGCACGCCCCCACGCACACCTGTTTCGTCATAAATGCTGCATTTCGCCTTCAGCGGCTGACGCGTCCCGAACGATCGCCTTGCATCAGTTTTTCGACTTCCGGTACGGTCACCAGGTTAAAGTCGCCGAAGATGGTGTGTTTGAGGGCTGAGGCCGCCACGGCAAAATCCACCGTCTGCTGCCAATCGCCATCATACACCAGCATGCTATAGATCAACCCGGCCACAAAACTATCGCCGCCGCCCACCCGGTCGACAATGTGGGTAATTTCGTAGGTCGGTCCAAAATACAGCTGGCCGGCGTGCCACAGGACCGCGCCCCAATCGTTGTGGCTGGCAGAGATGGAGCTGCGCAGGGTGATGGCAATCGTCTTCAGTTCTGGGAAGCGTTCTGCCAGTTGCTGGCAGACGAAGCTGTACTTTTCAGCCTCCAGCTGGCCGGAGGTCACATCCGTATCCGGCGCGTGTATCCCAAATACTTTGGCGGCGTCCTCTTCATTACCAATCGCCACATCGCACAGACGGACCAGTTCGGCCATGACTTCACCGGCTGGTTTGCCCCATTTCCATAACTTGGCCCGGAAATTGAGATCGGTCGAAATCATCAACCCCTGCGCCCGGGCGGCCCGGACCGCCTCCAGGCAAACCTGGGCCGCTCCCTCGGAGACTGCCGGGGTGATCCCGGTCCAATGAAACCAGGAGGCACCTGCGAATACCGCCTCCCAATCGACCATCCCCGGTTGGATCGTGGCTAAAGACGAGCCAGAGCGATCATAAACGACTTTGCTGCCGCGCTGCACCGCGCCATGTTCGAGAAAATAGATGCCCAGGCGATCCCCGCCCCGCACAATTGAACCGGTGCCGACCCCATATTGCCGCAAGTATTGCAGGCAGGCTTCTCCCAGATCATTGTTCGGCAGGCGGGTGACATAATCCACCGGGATGCCGAAATTCGCCAGTGAGACGGCTACATTCGATTCGCCTCCCCCGTAGATCACATCGAAGCTGCGCGCCTGGGAAAAGCGCAGATTCCCCGGCGGGGATAGTCGCATCATGATTTCGCCAAAGGTAACTACCCTCGTCATTCGACATTCTCCTTCCTTAGTTCGTGGCATGAACAGCCGGTAACTATCCGGTTCTGCATCCCGCCGATTCCCTAAAGGCGATGCAGGTGGAAACCGCCATCCACATTGATCACCTCGCCGGTCGAGTAGGGCAGCAATCCCTGAGCGATAGCCAGAACCGCTTTCCCGATGTCTTCCGGCTGCCCCCAGCGACGGAGCGGGGTCAAGCCCTCCTGAAAAATCATCCGGTCGTATTTCTCTTTAACCCCGGAGGTCAGGTCCGTCTCAATAATTCCCGGGCGAATCTCATAAACCGGGATGCCATGCTCAGCCAGCCGGTCCGCCCATAAAACGGTCATCATGCTCATGCCGGCTTTACTGATGCAGTACTCGGCTCTGGCAGTGCTGCTGGTATAGGCACTGATCGAGCTGATATTGACGATTTTAGGGTCGCTGATCACACCTTCCGCCAGCAGGCGGATCATCTCATTAGCCACACGCTGGGTGAGGAAAAAAGGTCCCCGTAAATTGATCGCCATGACTTCATCGTAGCTTTCGGCGCCGACTGCCAGCATATCCGTTCGCACCCGCGGGCCTACCCCGGCATTATTCACTAAGATATCAATCCGGCCGGCCTGCTCGAGGGTCTGGGAGACCATCTGGTTGAGGTCGTCGAGTGAAGCGACATTGGCCCTGACCAGCATGGCGGATCCGCCGGCGGTTGCCACCGCCTGGCCGGTTTGTTCGGCTGCGGCGCGGTTGCTGTTATAGTTGATCACGATCTGCCAGCCCTGCTCCGCTAAAGCCAGGGCAATACCCCGGCCAATACCGCGGCTGCTGCCGGTAATTAATGCCACTTTGTTCACAGTCATCCCGCCTCCAATGCCAGGGCCTTATCCAGCGCCTCGACGAAGAAATACTCGCCCCACATCACGCTTTCATCCACGCCCAGCCCTTTCCGCTGGTGATAGCTGCCGTGCAGCAGAATCCCTTCCCACTCCGGACGATAGGCTGCCAGGTAATCCGGGCCTGTCAGAGTGTCCAAAATGGTCAAAGCCGCCTGACGGTAGCGCAGGGCATACAATCGATCCTGGACGATCCGGCTCAAGTTGAGCAAACCCGAGGCCGCGATCGCCGCAGCCGAACTTTCCGCTCGGCTGCCTGGTTCATCCCAGTCGTTGGGCGGGATACCTGGCCCAAACGGCGCCTCAGGGCTGAAGCTGGTGTGATCAATATAAAAATCGGCGCACATCCGGGCCGTCTCCAGGAAACGGCGGTCGCCACTCAGGCTGTAGGCCGTGCCAAAACCATACAGGGCCCAGGCCTGGCCGCGCGCCCAGGCCGAGTCGCCCCGCCAACCCTGATGGGTGGACTGCCGTAAAAATTCGCCCGTCTCAAGATCAAATAAGCCTTCGTGGGCGGTACTGCCGTCCCCACGCACCAGGTAGCGCCGGGTTGTCAGGCAGTGCTGGCTGGCTTTACGCAGCAAGTCCTGATCTCCGGTTTGCAGGGCGGCGTAAAATACAATGCCGACATTCATCATGATGTCGATGAACAGGGAATCATCCGCCACGAATGAGCGTAAATACTGGCCATTTTCCTTGAAGCGCAGGCCCATAGTCTGACCGGCGGTGATCACCACCTGGTTAATGGCCGGATCGCCCATCTGATCGTACCAGCGCTTCCAGGTCGACCAGAATAAAAACCCGAGATCATGAACCGTGCGGTCGTGCTTGCGCTCTTCAATCAACCGGGAGTAGTGCTCGGCGCGCGCCTGCCAGATCTCATCGCCGGTGTGACGGTAAAATATCCACATCATTCCGCCCAAAAAGCCCTCACACCAATTCGTCCATGCTTCCCCGCTGTGCATCCAACGGCCCTGCTCGGTATACATGGGGAAGTAATCAGGGTGTTGCAGAACAAGGCTCGCTACCTGGCTCTGGGCAAATTCTAAGGCAGCCTGCATCTTGGGTCGCAAGCGTTCAAGATCCGGGTTTGGGAGCATCTTCCTTCCTTTCCTGCATCGTCTGGTTATTGAGGCGCCGGATTCTGTCCGTAAACCGCGGCCAGAAATGCGCTCTCACCGGGCGGCGCCGAGTTTGCGAGAGATTTCGCCGGCGGTTTCTTTGACCCATGAGCCGTATTTTTCAATCATTTCTTTAGGGAAACGCTGGACCGGAACCGAAATGCTCACCGCTGCGATCGAATTGCCACGATAATCAATAATGGGGGCGGCGACACAGCGCCCGCCCAACTCATTCTCCTCATCATCAATCGCAAACCCCCGCTGGCAGGTTTTTTGAAGCTCTACCAGAAAGGTTGTCGGGGAAGTGATCGTGCGAGGGGTGACCGGCACGAATTTCAACCGGGCAATGAATTCCTGCAGCTCAGCCTCGGGCAGGGTCGAAAGGATCGCTTTCCCCAGGGCAGTGCTGTGAATCCGTTCTCGTTTGCCAATCTCAGAGCGCATTCCCAGCATGCTGGTGCCGTCCAGGCGCTCAATGTACACCACATATGGGCCGTCTCTCACCGCCAGGTTAATGCTCTCATTGCAGCGATCCCGCAAAGCCTCCAGAGAGGGGCTCGCGATCTGGCGCAAATCAAACTGGCTCAGCAGCAGGCCAGCCCTTTCTGCCAGCTTATAGCCGAGACGGTATTTACGGGTAGCGGGGTTCTGTTCCAGGTAACCATTTTGATCCAACGTCAGGATCAGGCCTGCCGCAGTGCTTTTTGGCAGGCCCAATGCCTGGGCGATCTCGGTCGTACCTAACTCTGGATGGTGCTCGTCGAAGAGATCTAAAATGTCAATCGCCCTTTGGACGGAACCAATGACCTTTCTGCGAGAACTCATAAGCATCCAAATTGTAGAAAATACGGGAATGTTCGGCATTACCGAACAGTGTGTGTCATTATCGTCCGCACTATGGTATCATGGGCGGGCAAGGGTTGTCAAGTTGCCATATTCAGCCATCAGAAGAGATAGCTGGTTGAACAATCGACCCTGTCCACTCCATAACCACAGCCCAACCATCCCGGATCGAGCCTTACGATCCGCTTTCCATCTGGAAACCAGTCTGATGACCACTCCTCTGCAAGACACCAGACGGCTCTGCGTCCACAGTCTCACCACCCGCCCGCTTAACTTCGAAGACATCCTGAACGCCTATCCCAGGGCCGGAATCAATGCGATTACCGTCTGGCGGGATTTATTGTCCGGTCGTTCTCCTACCGCAGCCGGCAAGCAACTGCAGGAGGCGGGCCTGGCAATTGCCTCGCTGTGCCGGGGTGGATTCTTCCCCGCCCGCTCCCAGGTGAAGCGCCAGCAAGCCGTCGATGAAAATCGGCGCCTGATTGATGCAGCGGCCGAACTGGGCGCTCCGTTGATCGTCCTGGTCTGTGGCGCCGATCCTAGCCAATCCCTGGCCGAATCCCGCCGCCAGATTCAAGCCGGGATTGCAGCCATTTTGCCTCATGCGGCTGAATGCGGCATTAAACTCGCTATCGAGCCTCTGCATCCCATGTACGCCGGCGATCGATCCGCCATCAACACTCTGCGCCAGGCGAACGACCTGTGCCAGGAACTACCCTCCCCCTGGCTGGGCGTCGCCATCGACGTATACCACTTATGGTGGGATCCGGATCTTGAATCTGAAATTCAACGCTGCGGCCAGGACGAGAATATTTTTGCCTACCACATTTCAGATTGGAAATTACCGGTCGAGGACCTGCTCAACGACCGCGGCTTGATGGGCGAAGGTTGTATTCCCCTGAAACAGATCCGCTCCTGGGTGGAATCGGCCAGATTTTCGGGTTTCATTGAAGTCGAGATCTTTTCTCACCGCCACTGGGCCAAAGAACAAAACAGCTTTCTCCAGGAAATTAAACAAGCCTATCTGGAATATGCCTGAATCGGGCAGGCTGTACCGATGACGCTTTTTAAGGTTTTCCCGGAATTTCTGTGGGAAGGTCCCAGAGTCCCAAATTTATTCGTATCCAAGTATAAGGAGAGACCGGCATGGCAAAGGCAATCGTACCCTCGGATAATCTCGGCGAACGCAGCTATACAGGCCTCAGCGTTTATGAAAGCGCCCGTTTGTTGCGCCGCTATCAACAGGTGGAGCGGACCTGCATGAAAGTCGCCATCGCCTGGCTGCTTGAAGCCCCACGCTACGAGGATAAATACGCCCTTGGGTATCACCTATGGGATCACGCGGAACACGTTCAGTGGATTCGCGCCCGCCTGGAAGAACTGCGCGGCGGCAATGTGGACGCCGCCGTAGAACCATTGCTGAAAGTTGCCCTGGATGAGACCCTGCACGCCCGGAATACCAGCGAACTGGCAGCCGGGATGTACCTGGGTCTCAAACAAGCGCTGTTGGAAGCTTACCAGGCTCATCTCACCTTTGCCGACTCCGCCGCCAATGCGGCTGAAGCCCGCTTGCTCACCCGGATGATCCCCGACCTGGAGCGCCAGATTGACTGGGCGCAGGAGGTGCTGCACAGACCGGGAGTTGATCAGGAAGCTGCCGAACAATGGCGCGCCTATATTCTGGCCTTGATCGAACAGGCTGGCGGGATCGGCGGGTTTGGCTATGTCGCCCCGGCCGCGGCCATCTCCCGGCCTCACGCTTACAGGATGCTGCGCCCTAACCAGATTAAATTCGATCAGCGCATCCAGGCGGGACCTCTGGCGAGTTACCAGGCCCGGGAAGACTCGCCGATCGAAGTCTCAGTGAAAGAGCAGTTTAAAGTATTCTTCAACGAGTGGTGGGCTGCCGGCCTGCTGGCAACCGTGTTGTTTGATGCCTGGGATTCGGATGCGCCCTGGGACTTCTTTTACGAGCTCTCGCATCACTGCTGGGATGAAGTCCGTCATTCGGAATTTGGCGCGATCCGGCTGAAAGAGCTGGGTGATGAGCCTCGCAACGTGGATATGACCCTTTTTACCCAGGCGGTCAACTGGCCGTTTTTACACCGCCTGGTTTATTTGACCCTGGATATGGAAGTTTATTTTATGGCCCGCAAGCGGCCGAGGGTCCTGCGCTACCAGGAAGAACAGGAGAACCGCTCCCTGATCTTTGCGGATGCCGATTGGTCCGACGAGATCAACCACGTCCGCTACGGCAAGCGTTGGTCGGATTACCTGCTCAAAGATGATATGCGCAGCGCGGATGATATCAAGCAGGAAATCGCGGTTCTGATCGAACGCCAGAACCAGCAGATCCGGGGAGAGATTAAATCCCCCTTCTAAAACAACGGACCGGCGGGTACAATCGAACCGGCCTGCCAGTTTAGACGCCGTCCCACTTAGCCTAAAACAATCTCCCGGAAGGAGCCGTATGGAACCGAAACCTATTCAAACTACCGTTGTCGGCAGCTACCCAATTCCCAGCTGGCTGGCAGCTTATCCATCATCGCCCAATCTGCACGATGCCATCCTGGTGGTGCTCAAGACCCAGGAACTGGCCGGATTGGATGTCATTGCGGACGGAGAACTTTCCCGGTTTAATGTGAACCACCCCGAAACCAATGGGATGATCGAATACTTCATCCGCCCGATGGAGAATATCGCTCCAGTCCTGAGCCGCCAGGAATTAGAGAAATTCCGGGCGACCGCCGGCATGGCTTTCCGGACCCAGCCGGCCGGGGTCGTGCGCGGTCCGATTGATGAAGGCAGCCTCAATCTGCCTGCAGCCTGGTCGGCGGTCAAAGGATTGACCACCAGGCCGCTCAAATTTACCCTGACCGCTCCTTACATGCTGGCCAAGACCCTGGTTGATGAACACTACGGCAGCCTGCCCGACCTGACCATGGCCATCGCCGAGGTGCTGCACAAGCAGGTAGCCGGGATCGATGCAGCTGTCGTCCAGGTCGACGAAGCCAACCTGCCCGGCCATCCGCAAGACGCCGCCTGGGCCCATGAACCCATCAATCACGTGCTATCGGCTATACAGGGCGAGCGAGGGCTGCACCTGTGTTTCGGCAACTACGGCGGCCAATCGATCCAAAAGGGTTTCTGGCGAAACATGCTCGGGTTCTTGAACAATCTGCAGGTCAACCACCTGGTGCTTGAATTTGCCCGTCGGGGGTATGACGAATTAGAAGTGTTTACAGATCTGCGGGAAGACATCGCTCTGGGCATCGGGGTGATCGACATCAAGGATAACGAAGTCGAATCACCCGAGACTGTAGCCGCCAGGATCGAGCTGGCTGTACAGGTCCTCGGCAGCCGGCGGATCAAATGGGTCCATCCGGACTGCGGCTTCTGGATGCTGCCCCGCAGCGTCGCCGATCGAAAAATGCAGGCCCTGGTCCAGGGGCGGGATCTGTTTTTAGGGCAGGGCTGACCATCAAAATACCTATGAATCTACGCACTTCATCGCAGCCGTTACACGCCTGCCGGGTGCTGGTCACGCCCACCTCGTTTGGACGCCACGACCCAGCCCTGAAAGAGACCCTCGAAAGCAAAGTGGGCGAGGTAGTCTATAACCCGCTCCAAAGGCCGTTAAAGTCGGTTGAATTGCAGGCTTTGATCGGCGAGGTGGACGGTTGGATTGCTGGTCTGGACGAGATTGACGCCTCGGTGATCGCCACAGCCCGAAACCTGCGGGTGATCGCCCGTTACGGGGTGGGGATCGACCGCGTGGACCTGACTGCCGCCAGCCGGGCCGGGATTGTCGTCGCCAATACGCCGGGGGCCAATGCCAGTGCGGTGGCCGAGCTGACCATCGGGTTAATGCTGGCCCTGGCCCGCAACCTGACCAGCGCGGATCGCGCCACCCGCCAGGGTGAATGGCCGCGGCTCAATGGGCTCAGCTTGCACGGCAAGACGATCGGCCTGGTGGGTTTCGGCGCCATCGGCCAGGCAGTCGCCCGGCGGCTGTCCGGCTTTAGCTGCCGCATCCTGGCCCACGACCCTTTGTTGACCCCCGAATTGGCCCAACGGGCCGGGATCGAATCGGCGCCGATCGATCATTTGATCGCCACAGCGGATATCGTCTCATTACATCTTCCGGTCCTGCCTGAAACCGTGCGAATGGTAGGCCGGGATTTTTTGGAGAGGATGAAGCCGGGAGCTTTCCTGGTCAACACGGCCCGCGGTGAATTGATCGATGAGCAGGCCCTCCTGGCAGCGCTTGAGACCGGCCATTTACGGGGCGCTGCCCTGGATTGCTTTAGCAGCGAGCCTCCCGGGGCCGATCATCCTTTGTTCCAACTGCCCCAGGTGATCATCACCCCGCACACCGGCGCGCACACCGACCAGGCCACCAATCAGATGGGCTGGATGGCCATTCAAGCCTGCCTGGATGTTTTGCAAGGCAGGCGGCCCGAATATGTTGTCAACCCGGAGGTCTACGATCGGGAAGGGATGAGCAACCATGCCAGTTCGCCGGCCTGAAACCTGGTACCTGGGAGTTGATCTCGGCACCGGCAGCTGCAAAACGGTAGTCGTCGATCAGGACCTGCAAATCCTCGGCTTTGGAACCGGGGCCTACCCCGCTCCGGATACCAGATCGCGTTGGCAGGAACAGCCTCCCCGGAGCTTGCTGGATGGTATGCTGGCATCGGTACAGGCTGCCCTGGCCAACGCCGGTCCCCTGCCGGGCAGCTGCGCCGGGCTCAGCCTGGGCGGCGCCCTGCACAGCCTGCTCGCCCTGGATCGCCACGGCGAACCGCTCAGCGGGGTCATGACCTGGGCCGATAACCGGGCCGGCGAACAGGCCCAGGCGGTCAAGGCTTCCTCTTCAGGGATGCAGCTCTACCGGCAAACCGGCTGCCCTCCGCACGCCATGTATCCACTCTACAAATTGATCTGGTTGCGCCAGGAGCAACCGGCCCTTTTCCAGCAGGCGGACCGGTTCGTCTCCGCCAAGGAGTACGTTTTTCACAAACTTACCGGCCAGTACTGGATCGATTACTCGCTGGCCGCCGGTTCCGGCCTGCTCAACACCCATACCCTCACCTGGGATGAAACCGCCTTAGGGTTAGCCTCTATTGGGCCGGACAGGCTTTCCACCCTGAGCCCCCCATTACAAATTCACCCGGCGCTTGAACTCGGCGCTGGCCGCCAGGATGGGCATTGCGGCCCATACCCCGATCACCCTGGGATCATCTGACGCAGTTAATTCAAGCATTGGATCGGGCGCGATCGCCCCCTGGCAAGCGACCTGTATGATCGGCACCAGCGGGGCGTTCCGGATCATCGCCCGCCAACCCATGCTCGATGCCAATGCCCGGACCTGGTGTTATGCCATCGACCGGGATCACTGGCTGGCAGGCGGGGCCATCAATAACGGTGGGATCGCCTTAGCCTGGCTGCGAGACGTTTTCAATCAGGCCAATTTGCAAACCGGTGCCGCTCGCCAACTGACCTTTGAAGAAATTCTGGCGCTGGCCGGATTGGCGCCCCCTGGTTCCGATGGCTTGATCTGCCTGCCGTTGTTTGCCGGGGAGCGCAGTCCCAACTGGAATTCTGAGGCCCGGGCCGCATTCGTGGGTCTAACCCTGGAGCATCAAGCCGGCCACCTGGCCCGGGCGCTGCTGGAAGGGGTAGCTTACCGGATGCGTAGCCTGCACGCCGTCCTGGCTGACTGCGGTGCGCAGGTGCGCCAGATCCGGGCCTCGGGTGGCTTCACGCGCTCGCCGCTTTGGCTGCAGATCATGACGAGTGTGCTCAACCGTGAGCTGGTCGTGCCGGCCTGGGGGGAAACCTCCAGCCTGGGCGCGGCCTGCTGGGCGCTGCTGGGTTCCGGGCGGCTGGCGAACCTGGATGAACTGGATTCCTTAATTGCATTGCAAGGCGTCTATTCACCCGCCGCGCCCGACTCGGCCAGCTACGAGCGAATTTACAGTATTTACCAGCAGATTTATCAGGCCTTGTCTCCCCAATTCGAGCCTTTAGCCAGACTGCGGTCTTAGTGGTTGCCAAAACGATATCATTAAGAACCTATCCGAAAATTGTTATTGTGGTGGTCGATGCGTGCTCTGCACGCATCGACCACCACATGCCCTTTTGAATTTTCGGATAGATATTAAATCAAAAAAGGTGGCGTCGAAGGCAGGTTTGACCTTCGACGCCACCTTTTTTACACTTAGGTCCGTCTAATAACGCCCGCGTTCCAAATGGGCTTCGGGATTCGCCAAATCCGATTCGCGCACCTGCTCGATTTTCACCGCGCAGGCCTTGAACTCCGGAATTTTGGCTTGCGGGTCCAAAGCGTCAATGGTCAATAAATTGGCGGCAGCCTCGCTGAAGTGGAATGGGATGAAGACCACGCCGGCCGTCGTTTTGGGAGTGACCGTCGCCCGCAGCACCACGGTACCGCGCCGGGACGAGACCCGGACCACCGCATCATTTTGCAGACCGATCATGGCGGCATCGACCGGATTGACTTCGACCCGGGCTTCGGGATAGAGCTCGTCCAACTGCGAGTGGCGAGTCATCGTGCCGCCATGCCAGTGTTCCAACACCCGCCCGGTAGTCAGAATGAAGGGATATTCATCGTCCGGGCCTTCAGCCACCGGGACGAAATCCAGCGGGAAAAACCGGCCGCGCCCGCTGGGGAACCGCTCCGCAAACAGGAAGGGGGTCCCGGGATGCTCATCATCCCAGACAGGCACCTGCAAACCTTCATTTTCGATGCGCTCGTACTTAATCCCTGCGTATTCCGGGACAATCGATGATACTTCCTGCAGCACTTCCTTAGAACTGGCGTAATCCCAGCCCGTCGACTGGCTGCGGCCCAGGCGGGCTTCGATTCGTTTGGCCAGGTCGCTGATAATCTCCCAATCGGCCCGGACCTGGCCGCGCGGCGGCAGCGCCTGGCGCACCCGCTGGACCCTCCGGTCGGTATTGGTGAAGGTACCTTCTTTTTCGGCCCAGGAAGCCGCCGGCAGGAAAACGTCGGCAAACGCCCCCGATTTATTGATGAATAGATCCTGAGCGACCAGAAATTCCAGGTCCTGCATATGCTGGCGGGTAACGTTCAAATTGGGCTCGGACATCATCGGGTTTTCGCCCATGATATACAGCGAGCGTACTCCGCCCGGATGTGCGTTCGATAAAATCTCCGTGGTAGTCAGGCCTTTTTTCTGGCTCAATCCGCCTGGCTCGACGTGCCAGGCCGCCTCCCAGCGGGCGGCGTTTTCCGGGCGATCGACCTGCATGTAGCCAGGGTAGTGATGCGGCATGGCCCCCATATCCGAAGCGCCCTGGACGTTGTTCTGGCCACGCAGCGGATTGAGCCCGGTGCCTTCCCGGCCAACGTGCCCGGTCAAAAAGGCCAGGTGGATCAAGGAAAGCGCGCTGGCTGTTCCGTGCGAGAGCTGGGAGATACCCATGCCCCAATAAATGGCGCCCCGCTCGGCCTGGGCATACATGCGGGCGGCTTCAACGATCAGGTTGCGATCCACGCCAGATACCATTTCAGCATATTCTGGCGTGAATTTTTCGATCGATCGGGCAAAGTCTTCAAAACCTTCAGTGCGATTTGCCACAAATTCCTGATTGACCAGTTCTTCCCGAATGATGACATGCGCCATGGCCGTAAATACCGGCACGTTGGTACCCGGCTTGAGCGGCAGCCACAGCGTGGCATAATCGCAGAGTTCGCTGCGGCGCGGGTCTACCACGATCAACCTGGCGCCGTACTTCTGCACGGCCGCTTTCATCTGCAAAGCGATGATGGGGTGATTCTCAGGCGTATTCGAACCCGTCACAATAAAACAGTCCGATTTAATCACTTCGGACGCCGTATTGCTCATCGCCGATGACCCAATCGCCTGCAGCAATGCAGCCACCGAACCGGCATGGCACAGACGGGTACAGTGATCGACGTTGTTGGTCCGGAACAAGGACCGGAACAGTTTCTGCAGCAAGTAGTTGTCTTCGTTGGTGGCTTTGGCGCAGCAATAGACCGCCATGGCATCCGAACCATCCCGCCGGTAGATTTCGACCAGCCGGTTGGCGACTGTGTCCAGGGCCTCGTCCCAGGAAACAGCCCGCCATTCGTCCAGGTCAAAAGCCTGGGTGCGAGTCCCGGGTTCCTGGCGGGTCTTGCGAATTCAAGGAGTTGTAATACGGTGGGGGTTATAGATAAAGTCGTAACCGAAGCGGCCTTTAACACATAAATTGCCACTGTTCACGACCGCATCGAAAGGCGATGTCACCCGGTAAATGATATCGTCTTTCAGGTGCATATCCAATTTACAGCCGACACCGCAGTACGGACAGGTTGTTGTGACAACGCGATCTGCTTGGATCATCGCTCTGCTCTCCCGATTCTTTTGTGGCTACCGATTTGAAATTCGCTTTACATGGTCTGGTTCACCCTGCGAGCCTATCACCGTTTTCGCTTGCGGCCCATGCGGGTCGCTTGCATGATTTCATCCATGCTCAACCCCTGCTCGAGTAAATATTCGCGCTTGGGCTTCAGTGCTCCGGTCGGGCAGACGCCAATACATTGCCCGCAAAAAACACAGCTCGTAGCAGGCAGAGGCTGGTCAAAAAAGGTTCCGATCTGGGTTTCATAACCGCGCCCGTTGAAATTGATCGCGTAGGTGTATTGGGCGTCCTCCGCACAAACCTGGACGCAGCGCCAGCACAGCACGCACTTGGCGTAGTCGCGCACGAACATCGGATTGTCATCGATCACCGGCGGTTCCCTGCGGACCGCTCCAGGGAAACGTTCCGGATCAGCGTCGTAGGTTTCTAACATGTCGAGGATTTCAGGCGCTTCGGACAAATCGACCGAGGAGGCCAGCATTTCCAAGATCGTCCTGCGGCTGCGTGCCACTCGCTCGGTCTGGGTATGAACGACCATTCCCTCCCGGACCGGAGCCACACAGGAAGAAACCAGGACGCGGGCGCCTTCCACTTCCACCACACACATCCTACACAGGCCGTTGGCCGTGCAATGATCGTGGTAACAGATGGTAGGTATCTCGCCCGGCAGGCTCTCGGCAGCTTTCAAGATGGTCGTGCCGGCTGGGACTGTTACCGGCTGGTCGTCAATGGTCAGGGTGATTGTATCTGTCATCTCTCTCCCAACTTTGTTGGATACACGTTCCTCGTCCGGATAAGTCAGTTTGGGCTCTTTGGGAAATCACGGGATGATCCTCCAGATGTGGGACTTTCCCACAAAGTTTCCCAGGGAACCTCAGAGCGGTTTCGGAAAATCCGCTACCGGTTCGGGCAGCATTAACCGTTCCGGATGAGCATAAACGTTCATCCGGTTGCGGCGGACATAGCCGCACAAAGTGATATTCCACTCGCGGGCCAGGCCGACCGACAGGCTGGTCGGGGAGGTACGCGAGGCCACGATCGGGCAGCCCATCCGGGCCGCTTTATGGATCATCTCGGATGATATTCTTCCGGTTGCCAGCAAGATCAGCCCGGCCGGATCGACTCCGCTCAGCAGGCATTCGCCGTGCAAACGATCGATGGTATTATGCCGGCCGACATCTTCAGCGGTCATCAGGATTATTTCGCCATCGCTCAACCCGGAAGTGTGAACGCCGCGAGCGCGGGCATACAGGCTGTCGCGGTCCTGCAGCTGGGCGATCAGGTCGCCCAGCTTATCTGGCTGGATCCTGCATTCGGCCTGCACCGGGGGTTGATAAGCCGCCAGATCGGCGAAGGTCAGGCCCCCGCCACAACCCGAGGTGATGATCTTGCGGCGGGGCTCGCCTGAGATCGGATGGGTTAACCAGATATCCACACACCCGCCGCCCTGACAGGTATGGCAGATCGCTACTTCCTGGAAAGATGCGATAAAACCTTCATTTGCCAAAAAGCCAAGCGCCAGTTGAACGGGATCGCGCGGTGTACACATCAAGGTGGCCAGTTCCTGGCCATTCACAAAAATGGTCAGGAAGCCCTCGTCAATCACTTCGGCTTCGACCGCTCGCCACTCACCGTCAAATGTTTGATAATGGGTTGGTACAGCACCGTCTGACATAGATTTCGATTGGATGGTTTGATCGTAAGAATGCCGCCCTAAACGTTTTACAACATTCGGCAGCTACCAGATTGTTAAAGAATGGTCGGGAAGCCTTTACGAGGTGGCGAATAGATCCGGCCACAATTTCATGGCGCTCAAAACGGCTAATGCGGCCGTCTGGCCCAGCCCACACAGGGATGAGTCGGTCATCGTCCAGCCAACATCTTGCAGGCGCTCAATATCGCCGGCTTGCGCTCTCCCGGAAGCCACCCGCTGCAGAATTTCAAGCTGCCGCTGCGTCCCGATCTGGCAAGGATAGCATTTACCGCAAGATTCGTGGGCAAAAAAATGAGCCAGTTGTTCCAACACTTCAACCATGGACCGGCTTTGATCGAAAACCATGATCACGCCCGCCCCTAACGGCAGATCGGCTGCCCGCAAATCCTCAAAGGAGAGCCTCACGTCAAGATCGGCTTCCGTCCCGAAATTTCCGGCAGCCCCGCCGATCAATACGGCCTGGAATGGGTATTCAGCCCGCATCCCCCCGGCCAGATCATATACCAGGTCCCTCAATCGGAAACCCATCGGCACTTCATATAGACCCGGCTGGGCGACGTCCCCGGAGATGCAGAACAACTTGGATCCCGGCGAGTTCTGGGTGCCAATCCGGCGAAAAGCCTGAGCGCCATTTGCCAGGATCGTGGGAACATTGCAAAGCGTTTCGACATTGTTGATAGCCGTTGGTTTGCCAAACAACCCGTGCGTGGTCGGAAACGGAGGTTTTATGCGGGGAAATCCGCGCTTGCCTTCCAAAGATTCGAACAAAGCAGTTTCTTCACCGCAGATATAAGCCCCGGCGCCCTGCTGCAACACAATCTCAAAGGAGAATCCCGATCCCAGAATATTTTCACCCAGAAAACCAGCCTGCCGGGCATCAGTCAATGCCTGCTCCATAATCTCAAATGCCCGCCTGTACTCGCCGCGTAGATAAACATACCCGGTTCGAGCGCCAATTGCGTAGGCCCCAATAATCATCCCCTCGATGATCTTATGGGGATCACCTTCGAGCAGCACCCGATCCTTGAAAGCGCCCGGTTCCGATTCATCGGCATTGCACACGAAATATTTCTCTGAACCGGGAGCGTTGGCAGCTCCTTCCCATTTCACGCCGGTGGGGAAAGCTGCCCCACCACGGCCTACCAAACCGGCCGCTTTCACTTCCGCGATCACATCAGCTGCCGGCATTTGAAAAGCGCGCCGTATGGCCTGGTAACCACCGCTTGCCTGGTATGCTTCCAGGCCGGTGGCGTGCTCGCCATCACAGTTTTGGGTCAGGATCCTGACGGGGCCCTCCACCCGGGTTGGAGGCAGTTCAGGCCGGGCAAGAAACAGATTTTCCGGGCGGGAAGGGTCAATTGGACCGGCGGCTCGCTCTCCGACCAGGGCAGCCGGTGCATGTTCGCAAAGCCCAAGACAGGGGGAGGCCTCAATCTGATAACGACCATCCTGGCTGACCTGCCCGGGCTGCACACCGAGCTGGCTGCAAGCGCCTTGCAAAACGCTTCTTCCACCTCGCATGGCACAGGCCGGATCTGTACAAACCCGGATAACGGTATCCCCGACCGGCTCGGTGCTGAGCATCGTATAGAACTCGATCACCCCATAAACATCTGCCAGGGGCACTCCTAGTCCCCGGCTGATTTCGGTTGTGACCGGTTCGGGTAATCCACCATACTGTTTTTGAGCAGCTTGTAGAACTCCAAGCAGGGCTGAACGACCCTGGGGCGCGTACCGGGCCAGTAATGGCTGCAAAGCACCGAGATCATAATCGGACATTTCGCCTCCTTTTTTGGTGACCTTAGTATAAACCCAACCCGGGTAAACCGCAACATGGGACCTGCGTCCTTAATTAATCAACTTCTCGAGCCATCCACCAGTGTGAGGTGTATAGGCGAAATAAGGCGACACATGGTATCCCCCAAATTTAATGTTTCCGCGGGCAAGATCAATTCATGGACTACACCCAATCAATAGTTGATCGGAAAACAGGTGTGATGGCCGGCGTTTGCCGGCCGTCACACCTGTTTTCCGATATGCTACCCCACTTCCGGCGCCAAAGGCGCCAGGTAGGGGCTGGGTGTGAGCCTTATGAGGCCGAATCAGGCTGAAGATTAAATTCGGGATGAGTCATATGTCGCCTTATTTCGCCGTAGTTTTTAAGTTACTACGTTTCTCTCGCCAGGACCATTAAGGCAATATCATCCTGGCGCGGCTCGTCACCCAGGAAGCCGCGCACTTCATCCATCACAGCCGAACGAATTTCATCGGCGGAGCTTCCCAACTTGAACCGGATCGTTCGCAATAAACGGTCCTCCCCAAAATATTCTCCCCGCCGGTTGCGCGCCTCGGTAATGCCATCCGTATACAGCAACAGGAAATCGCCTGGGGCGAACCGCACGATTTTTTGGTTCCATACCGCACTTTCCAGAACGCCCAAAGCCATTCCGGTGCCATGCAATTTGTCCACCGGCTTACCCTTCTGGCTGCTGATTAAGAAGGGCGGATTGTGACCGGCGTTGACGTAGCGCAGCCGCCCAATCCTGGGTTCTAGCACGCCATAAAATGCCGTGACAAACATGTTGCCGCGCGTATCGGAAAGCATCCGGCGGTTGACGGCATTCATCGCGAAAGCCGGCAAAGTGGGATATTGAGTGGCGTAGGTGCGGATCAAAGTGCTGGTAAGCGCCATAATCAAGGCCGCGCCGATGCCTTTATCGGTTACATCAGCGATCACAATCCCCATATTGCCGTTAGCCAGCGGAATACAGTCATAAAAATCGCCCGATGTTTCCCGGGCCGGCTCGAGATGCGCCGTTATTTCCCAACCGTTTAACTTAGGCAAATGCTCCGGCAGGATACCTGCTTGAATTTTTCCGGCGGAAACCAGCTCCTGGGTAACGGTCTGTTTGGCTTCCAGAACTTCCCGGTTCTGGAATTTATTCAACACAGCCACGATTTGTTGAGAAATCGACTCGACCAGGCCGGTCAGTTCAGTTAACCCGCCCAGGTTATGATGGCGGACAACGCCTATCCCGCCGACAACCTGATCGCTGACATCCGAGAACAGAGGCGCCAACACCATGCCGCAATCCTCGCCCTGGCGTCCGCCCCAGGGATAGCGCGAGCCCGGCAAATAAGCATTCGGTCCAGACGCCTGTCGAACCCATTCCCAGGCCAGATCATCCACAAATTTCGCCGCATCGGCAGGGTACAGCAGCAAATTCTGGTCTGGATATACTCGCACCACGATGGCGCAATCCGGCAGCAATCCGGGCAGGTGCTTGTTCAAAGCCGCCGTCAGGCCCTTTAGATCCAAATTAGAAGCATGCAATTCACGTCGAAACTGGTCGAGCAATTCGCTTGAACCCAGCGCTTCAACCACATCCTGATCCACCAGCGTATGGCCGGCTTCGACCTGCCTGATTGCATCAACAAGCTCCTGGGCGGTGATATCCTTGGAAAGATAGCCCCGGGCGCCGGCATCCAGAGCCGCCTGGATGTTGGTCTGGTCTTTAAAACTGGTCAAGACCAGCACCTGGACCTCCGGCCAGCTCTGTCGTATCTGGCGAGTGGCAGTGATGCCATCCATGATCGGCATCTTGAGATCCATCAAAACAACATCGGGCTGGACCATCTTGCATAGCTGAATAGCTTCCTCTCCATTGGAAGCCTCACCAACCAGGTTAAGTTCATCGAAGGCCATCACAAACGCCCCCAGGCCGCTCCTGACGATCGCCTGATCATCAACGATGATAACCCGAATTGGTTTTTTCTCAGCCATTGGATTGTTCGTCCTGCCCTACCTTGGTGCGATCCAGTTTCACGATCGCGGGATCTTCGAATGTCAAAACAACCAGCAGACGAAAGGATGTCTTGCTGGAATAACCGACCCACGCTGCTATTTTACAAGAAAAATGAGGTTTTGGCGTCCGAATTTCCATGAAACCGGGACAATTATCGCCAATCGCCCCGTTCTTGTGTCGCCAGTCGTTTTCGTCAGCCGATCCTGGAACTTACCAGGCCTGAATAATCGCCCGGGGGAAATCATGACGGTCGCTGGCTCAAGCCGCGCCAGCCAGTTCGCGGTGATCCATTCCGTCCGCCAACCAAGACCGGTCCACCTGTCCTATTCAAACCAATCGGCTGTCTTGGAAATAGGGCAGATTTTCATGCTTGCGGGTGGACTTTATCCAAGATGTCTCTCCAGGAAATTCTGTGGGAGGGTCCCAGAATTCCCAAAGAACCAACCAATCGGTGGCCAGCAGTCGTCGTGGTATTCCGGATTTTGTAGAGAACCGAACTGCTTAATTGCCGGTCAACCCGGAGAGCAGGCCGAATGACCGGCGTTTCTTCTTCGGCGCTGCCTCGGGCTCATCTTCAGCCAGAGCGACCTCTGGCGGTTCATCCAGTTTAAACTGCATCCGGTGCAGGCGGGCATACAGGCCGTCCAGTTCGATCAGCTGGGTATGAGCGCCCAATTCCACCAGACGACCGTCTTCCAGCACAGCAATCCGGTCTGCATTCTGAATGGTCGACAACCGGTGAGCGATCACAATACTGGTGCGGTTCTGCATCAATCGCTCGAGGGCCTCTTGCACCTGGCCCTCGCTTTCACTGTCCAGGGATGAGGTGGCTTCATCTAATAACAGGATGCGCGGATCTTTCAGGATTGCTCGGGCAATCGCGATCCGCTGGCGCTGACCGCCGCTTAACTTTACCCCTCGCTCCCCCACCACCGTGTCGTAACCATTTGGCAGTTGCCGGATAAACGCATGGGCATTCGCCGCTTTTGCTGCGGCGAACAGCTCTTCCTGCCCGGCGTCCAGCCGTCCATACAGGATGTTCTCCCGAACGGTTCCACCGAACAACAGGGTTTCTTGGGGCACAATCCCAATCTGGCGCCGCAGGCTGAGCAGCTCTACCTCCCGCAAATCGTACCCGTCGATCGAAATGGACCCCTGGATTGGATCGAAAAATCGCGGGATCAGGTTCACCAGGGTAGTCTTCCCTGCCCCGCTTGGTCCGACCAGGGCCAGTACTTCGCCGGGCTGAACATCAAGCGAGATGTCCGTCAGGATATTTGTGCCCGGATCATCGCTGTACGCAAAGGAGACCTGATCAAATCGAATCGCGCCTTTCAGTGACGGTAAGGCTGGCGCCCCCGGTTTATCTTCAATATCCGAGGTTGTATCCAGGATCTCAAACAGGCGGCGGGTGGCGCCCAGAGCTTCCTGCAAACCAGTCCACAGGCCTGAAAATTGTCCGATCGAACCGGCAATCGTCAGTGTTAGCACCAGGAACATGAACAACTGCCCGGCGGTCAATCGTCCAGCCAGAACCTCGTGTCCACCAAACCAAAAGATTGACACCACTGCCGCAAAACCCAGGAACGAGATGGTCGGGCCGAATAACGACGACAGGCGCACTCGTTTCATAGCCAGGCCGAAGGTTCGCTCGATGCTGCTTGTAAAGCGCCCAATCTCATATGGTTCGCGGGTAAACGACTGCACGACCCGAACGCCGCCGATCGATTCTTCCAGAACGGTGGTAGCGTTGGCCAGCTGGTCCTGCACGTCGGATGATAACCCTCGCAGCCTGCGCCCAAAAACGATCGCAATCACCATTACCAGGGGGATGAGTGCGAACATGAACAGAGTCAGGCGCCAATCCGTGATAATGATCAGGATCAGCGCGCCAAAAAAGGTCAGCACCTGGGAAAGGGCCGTTGAAATATCGCTGGTCACCACGCTGCGCACCGTTGAGACATCATTGGTCAGCCTGCTGACCAACTCCCCGGTCCGGCGCTCATTAAAAAAGAAAGCGATAGCCCTTGCAGATGTTCGAACAGCCGGATACGCAGGTCGGCCATAACGCGCTCGCCGATAAAGGCCAGCAGGTAGCCACGCACAAAATAAAATACACTCTGCGAGGCGAAAATGGCTACCAGGATCAGGGTAATCCGGTTGAGCATCTGGGGATCGTTTTGCTTGAAAACCGCATCGATCAAAAATTGCAGGGCGTATGGGCCGGCCAGCCCCAGAAGGCTACCACCTACGATCGCGATCAGAGCCAGAATCAGGCGACGGCGATAGGGCTTTACGAATACCAGCAGGCGGCGGAATTGATCCATACCTGCCAATGGATTGGTTCGGGTTTTAGAAGATTCGCTCATAGATCCTTCAACAGCTGAGTCTCGGGGACTCTCTTTGATATTTCCCAGGCCAGCACCTCAAATTTGGGCGCGGTTGGCTATCCACTTTCCATCCTGAAATTCAGGTAATACTTTATTAAACCACCGCTCCCGAGTTTTCGCGGGCATTCAAAGATATTGTTAATCTTTTGGTAAACAAACAGATAGGGGTTCTGGTAACAAGGAGCACTAAATGTTTAAAGATTTGGTGTTCGGTTTGGTGTTGGGGGTAATGGTCATACTCTTCTGGCCGACTCTGGCGTCACTTGAATATTCCGGCGCTGATGCGCAGCATCTCCACCCGGCAGACTTACCCCAATTCCTGCAGATAAGGCGGGTACGGGTTGCCGATCTCCAGGGATACCAGCCCATGCGCCTTTGCCCAGGTTGTAACTGCCGGGTACACAATTACCGGAGCTGCCCGTGGATAGGCTGTCGTCGCCTTTGCCAGGGCCTGCTTCAGCCCCGGGGAAAACTCGTTCAAATCGAAGCGCTGCAATGCTCCTGCTTCGCCCGCGGCCGCTAAAATTTCGATTAATACCTCCAACCCTCGGGCCTCAATCGGCATCACTTCTTCCAGCGGCGTGTGATAACCAGATATGGGGGTTCCGAAGATCAACGGTTATCGCTGCGGATAACGAATCGCCCTGGCGCGATAGACCGAACCCAGGGCCATGAAACGTCCGGTATGAGCGTTTTCAGGTAAAGCCTGGATAGCCTCCCGCTGAGTCTCGCCAAATGAACTGTAAGCATCTTTAATCAATGCAGTTACCAGATCGTCCCGACTGGGATAGTAATAGTAGCACGCGGGAGCCGTGATGTTCAACGCGCGGGCAATCGCCCGCAAGGAGGGCGCCGCGGCCCCCTGCTCGGCGGTCTGCTTCCAGGCCGTGTCTTTGATCGCGGTCTGCAAATCGACAATCTGTTCGGAACGTTTCGGAAGCATCATCGGTTACCCTTTAAATGATATTTTCGCTAAGTCCTTTTACTTTGAAAAGTGATTGTAATGTTCGTTTTCCTAAAGGTATTTAGCGAAAGAACCATTAAATATAACGCCGTATAGTTTCAGTAGCAACTACATGCACTTTACAGCCTGCTGTTAAGTTGCCGGACCCTCCAACACACGGCTTTAACGAAGTCGATCGCCTCTCCGCCAACAAAGCATGAAAGGAAAGTTCGTGGTGTGTGATGGGTGGCTAAGCCGCCCATCACACACCACGTTCTCTCTTTCTTGTTAAAGCCCTGCCTCCAACAGAATTGCCCAAAGAACCAGAACAAAGACTTTCGGCTTTGTTATAGTCCAACACGGGAACTAAAACAATGCGTTTACCGTCATTGTTTTGAATGTGAATAAATTTACAAACGATGTCGGATGACCATTCAAACAGGTCCCCGAAACCAGGATCCGGATGAACCACCCATCCGATTGTAAGGAGCAATACAAGCATGAATACCAAATCATCCATCTGGAAAGTATTTATTTTGAGCCTGGCTGGCTCACTGCTGGTAGCTTGTGCGACCATACCCGGCGCAACCACTCCAGAACCATCCCAAGCCACGCCCGAGGCCGGCCTGGGCCTGCCCAATCCAGCCTCGGTTTATTGCCAGGAGCAGGGCGGCAGGCTTGAGATCCGAACAGATGCCAGCAGTGGGCAATCCGGGGTTTGTGTCTTTTCAGATGGCAGCGAATGTGATGAATGGGCTTATTTCCGGGGCGAATGTTCTCCGGCATATCCGGACGAAAGCCAGGCAGACGCCTCAATTCAGCCGGAAACAGAAACTATAGACATCACCGATCGTGATCAAAACTCAACTCAACCAGTCATTGCCTGGGTAGGACATATTTCCAGCAGCCCTTCTGGCTCACAATACGATGATTTTCTCAGCCTGATGCCTGACGGCGCCGGCGAGGTCGGGATCAGCGGTATCTCAGCGGAGGTAGAAGCCCAGTTGGTGGCCTTGCGGGATGGAACCGGCGTTGAGGAATTTCCCATGTTATGGGGCGAACTGGCCTGCGATGTGCCGGATTATGGCGGCTGCCAGCTATTAGTCCGGGAGGTCCGTTACGGCCAGATCCAGGTTGATCCCGCGCCGGTGGATGGCTGGCTGGGTAGCGTGGCCTGCAGCCACTTTAACAGCAGCCCCAGCAACCTGTGCGGCAATGCCTTTGTGCTGGATGGGGATTTTCCCATTTGGTATGGTCTATGGAGCGCCAATCCGGATGTACTGGCACAAATTGAGCAGCTGCGCGACACCGATCAAACGATTCAGGTCTGGGGACAGCTGCTGTCCGGCGTCCCCGATGTAAATGGCACCCAGATCCAGGTGGACCGGATCGAGATGATTGATTGAAGGGCATCCGAAGAGAAAGCGGGCTTGACGTTCTCCGCAAGCCGGTCAGGCCCGCCTCTTGATCCCTGCTAACACCCTTTCCGGTGTGGCGGGCAGCCTGCGAAGCCGAGATCCAATGATGCGGGACACTGCGTTGATGATAGCTGGCGCGGTCGGTAGAATAGCGGCCTCTCCCAATCCTTTAGCCCCCAGAGGGCCGTGGTAACTGGGAACTTCAACCATGAACACTTCGATCTCCGGCACCGCCTGGATCATCGGCAGAATATAATCGGTGAAGCCGGTCGTCAAACCAGGCCGGTATTCTTCCAACAAAGCCGTGCCCAGACCCATCACAATCGCTCCCTGAACTTGTCCAACAGCATCCAGTGGATTGATCACGCGCCCCACGTCATGCGCGGCAGCCACTCGCTTGATAACCACCTGGCCTGTTTCCATATCCACCAGGGCCTGAGCGACCTGGGCTCCGGTCACAAATAAAGGCACATACTCAGGGCGAGACTCATCCGGAAACTGGGGGGTCAGGTCAAACAGACCAACTACCCGGCGGGATTTTCCGATCCGGTCAAACTCAGCCGCCAGGTCAGCCAATGACATCGTACGGGCCGGATCAGCGCCGGAGGTAATCCCACCTTCGGTGATCTTCAATCCGGCCGGATCACAGTCCAGGAATTCGGCTGCCACCGCCAGCATCTCGGCAGCCAGATTTTCCGCCGACCGGACCACCGAACTGCCGATAAAATAGGTCGCCCGCGAGGCTCCTTGGACCCCGCTATCCGGCGTCAGGGCAGTATCCGCGTTGATCAGGCGGATCAAATGACGCGGTACACCCAGCGTCTCCGCAGCCAGCTGGACCATCACCGTACCGATCCCCTGGCCGTAATCGGGAGCTGAACAATAGATAATGATGGCGCCGTCCCGGGTTAATTCAGCGTGGGTTTCGATCTTTAACGAGCCGGACTTTCCAAACCGGTACCACATTCCCGCCAATCCCACGCCCATCCGGTAAGCCGAATCCGGTGTGGAAGCATTAAAGGCTTCCGCTTCGCGCTGGTATTGGAGGTAACTGGGGCGGATCGCATCCAACACCTGCTGGTAGCCCAATGATTTAGCGATGGGATAACCCAGGAAGGAATTTTCATCCTGCTGAAGCAAATTCTTCTCGCGGAGTTCCAGCGGGTCCATGCCCAGGGCTTGGGCCAGTTCATCCAGGCTGCATTCCATGGCAAAAACGCTCTGCGGGGTCCCATAGCCACGAAACTGGCCGCTTTTTGGCCCATTGGTGTAGATCGACCGCGCTTCGGCGTCCACCGCCGGCCAGGAGTATGCTCCGCCGACTGAAGTCACCGCATAGTTAGGGATCCAGTAGCCGGCGCTGTCATAGCCGCCGGTATTGGCGTCAATTCGGGCGTGAATGCCGGTCAATTCGCCGGACGCCATCGCTCCGATCTGCAGTTGAACCTGATAGGGGTGCCGCTTGGGTGTGGCATCAAAAACCTCTCGCCGGGAATAGACCAGCCTCACCGGACGGCCCACCCAAAAAGTAGCCAGCCCAACCGCGACCAGAGGCCAGGGATCTTGCCGGCCGCCAAATGAGCCCCCGGTCGGCGGCACAATGACGCGCACCCGCGCCGGATCTATGCCTAACACCTGGGCGATAAAACCTTGTCCCCAATGCGGCTCGTGCGTGCCTGCCAGCACCGTGATGCGCCCGCTTTCGTCCAGATAACCCAGGGCAGCCTCCCGTTCCAGCGTGGCGTGTTCTTGAAAACTGGTTGCATAGGTGGTTTGCAGGATCCGATCGGCAGTCCCAAAGGCCTCATCCAGGTCCCCATGGGCGATCCTGTAGGTATTCAGGAAATTTCCTTCCGGATAAATCCTGACCGCATCAGCCTGCAACACTTCTGCGACTTCCATGGAGGCTGGTAATGCCTCAACCTGCACCTGAATGGCGGCTGCTGCCAGACGGGCCTGCGCCAGGGATTCGGCCACAACCAGGGCGATCGGCGCGCCTCTTTGCCGGAGGGTATCGCCAGGCGGCGTCAGGACCGGTTCATTCCGGCTATAGCCGCTCAGGCCATTTTCAGCTGGAATATCCGCGGCTGTCAGGATGCGAATGACACCCGGCATGCGGGCCGCTGTTGCGCTATCCACCGCCAACAAGCGGGCATGGTGGTATGTGCTGCGGAGTACACAGGCATAGGCCAGGCCGGGCATCCAGATATCCTCAACAAAGCGGGTCTGACCAGTCACCTTTCCGATCGAATCGATCCGCAAAGCGCTCCCCCCAATAATTTTTGATGTATCCGGTTGATCCCCGGGTGGCTGTTTGGTAGACATGCTGATTGCTCTCTGGGCAGGCAGGAAATGCTTGACAGTGCCACTAAAGAAAACTACAATACATCTAGTTGTATAGATAACTAGATCATAGCCTTCCAGCGATTTTCTGTCAAGCGGCAGAATACCCACAGGTCTTTCGGCCTTTTTGCCTCACAATTCTTCTTGGGAGTAAGATCGGTGCGCATCCAATCAGGCGTTATCCCCCGCTATTACCAGCTCAAAGAAATTCTCGAACAGCGGATCAATGCCGGCGAATTCCAGCCGGGCGATCAATTCCCCACCGATGACGAATTATGCACTCAATACAATCTCAGTCGCGGTACCGTCCGGCGCGCAATTGAAATTTTAGTGGAAGAGGGCCGCCTGCGCAGGGACCAGGGACGCGGCACTTTCGTTACTCCGCCTCAGCTGTCGCCGGTCTTCTTCCGACTGGCGGACTTCGGCGAAGATATGCGCCAGCGTGGCCTGGAACCGCAGACCCGGCTGCTGCACCTGAAAACCTTTCCCGCCACGGAAGAGATCGCGGCCAGTCTGCAAATCGAGCCGGGTGCTGAAGTGATCGAAATTGCCCGGCTCAGACTGGCGAACGATAAACCGATGGCGATCGAAACCCGCTACCTGGCCCGTGAAATCTGCCCGGAATTGTTAGACGAAGATCTTGAACATCAATCCATTCACCGTTTGCTGATTGACAAATTTAATATCCCCCTGGTGAGGGCCTGGCACTCGATCGAGGCGCGCGTCCTATCCGGACAGGAAGCTGAATTGCTGCAAGTACCTGATGGAACCGCGGGTTTCCTGGTGGAACGCCTTACCTTCACCATCAAGAACCAGCCCGTCACCTGGTTCCGGACGATTTATCGCGGCGACGAGTATCGTTTCACAGCCGAACTCTAAACCTCTCCCTTATCATTTCGCTTCATCAGCCACACAGACAGGAGAATACAATGACAATCATTCTGGATGGTTCCAACCTGACGGTTGAAAAATTGGTCCGCATCGCCCGTCATGGTGAAAAAGTCGAGCTACATCGGGAGGCGCTGGAACGCATTCGCACCTGTCGGGCCATGCTGGAGCGCAAAATTGAAGCCCACGAGATTATGTATGGAGTTAATACCGGTATCGGGGAATTTTCTGAAGTTATTCTGGATGATGATCAGGTTAAACAGTTTCAAAAGTATCTAATTTACAACCACGCCGCAGGAATTGGCGAGCCCACCCCGACCGAATACGTTCGGGCCGCGATCGCGGGCCGGATCAACGTCCATGCCCACGGCAATTCCGGCTGCCGACCGGAGATCACCCTCACGCTCGTCGAGATGTTGAATAAAGGTCTCACCCCAATCGTGTGCCAGAAAGGTTCGGTGGGGGCGTGCGGCGACCTGGCGCCGATGTCACAAATCGCCTTGCTGTTGATGGGAGAGGGCGAAGCCGAGTATCAGGGCCAGCGCCTGCCCGGACATGAAGCCATGCAGCGGGCTGGCATCCCGATCCCGGGTTTGAAGGCTCGGGATGGCCTGGCGACCATTAACGGCTCCAATCTTCTGACCGCCATGAGCGCCCTGCAGCTTTACGATATGGAGCGCTGGCTGAAACAGGCCGAGATTGCCTGCGCGATGTCGCTCGAAGCCCTGCTTGCCAATATGAAACCCTACGATCTGCGTCTGCATCAGGCGCGCGGTTTCTCAGGGGCCATCCGCGCTGCCAGGGCGATCATGCAGTGCATCGACGGGTCGGACCTGGTGACTGGCAAGTTGAAAGTCAAAGTCCAGGACGCCTACTCGATGCGCTCCACACCCCAGGTCATCGGAGCAGCCCACGACGCCATCGCTTTTGCCAAAAGCCAGGTGGAAATTGAGTTAAACGGCGTTGGCGACAATCCGATATTTTTCCCGGAATACAATCTGACCCTGACCGGAGCCAATTTCCAGGGCACCCCGGTCAGCCTGCCGATGGATATGGCCGGAGCCGCGATCACCATGATCTGCGTGCTCTCCGAACGGCGCTTCAACCGCCTGACCAATCCAAATTTAAGTGTTGGATTGCCACCCTTTCTCACCAAGGGGGCTGGATTGATGTCCGGCATGATGCTCAGCCAGTACACCGCCGACATGTTGATCGTGGAACAGCGCATTCTCTCCGCCCCGGCCAGCATTCAATCAATTCCTGCAGCAGCTGACCAGGAAGATTTCGTCTCGATGGGCATGAACACCGCCATCAAGAATCACCAGATTATGGATAATGCCTGCGGCGTATTGGGAATTGAATTCATGGGGGCTGCCCAGGCCCTTGATTTCCGCGAATTCACACCGGGGCGAGGGGTCCAGGCTGCCAGGGATATCATCCGGAAACATGTTGAACACCTGGGCGAAGACCGGCCGCTGTATTCGGATCACAATACAATGAAAGCGTTGGTCCGCTCAGGTGAAATCCTCGAGGCGGTGGAATCCGTTGTGGGCAGCCTGGATTAATCCTCCGACTGTCAATCGATGAGCCGCCGTGGCCCGAGACATTTCAAAACGTCAGTTTAAACAAAATAGTTGGAGGCAAAATCATGAGCCGCACCATCCGTGCCCCGCGGGGCACCCAAATCACCTGCAAGAACTGGTTGATCGAAGCTCCTTACCGCATGATCCAACACAACCTGGAACCCGAGGTAGCCGGCGATCCGGACAACCTGATCGTCTACGGCGGGCGCGGCAAGGCTGCCCGCAACTGGGAATGTTTTGACGCCATCCTGGACTCGTTGCGCAACCTGGAACCAAACGAGACCCTGCTGGTTCAGAGCGGCAAACCAGTGGGCATTTTTCAGACTCACGAGGACGCGCCTCGGGTGATCATCGCCAATACCAACATCGTTCCCCATTGGGCCACCCAGGAGAATTTCGACCGCTGGGAAGCGGAAGGCCTGATCATGTACGGACAAATGACAGCCGGGAGCTGGATCTATATCGGCACCCAGGGCATTCTGCAAGGGACTTACGAAACCCTGGCAGCCGCGGCCCGCCTGCATTATGGGTCGGACGCCAGCCTGAAAGGCAAATTCGTGCTCACCGCCGGCCTGGGCGAGATGGGTGGGGCGCAACCGCTGGCAGTGACCATGAACGAAGGCGTGGCCCTGGTGGTTGAAATCGATCCCTGGCGGGCCCAGCGCCGCCTGGAGCACCGCTACCTGGATGTGGTCGTTGATACCCTGGAAGAAGCCATGACCCTGGTGGAGGAGGCTGTCCGGGATGAAAAACCGCTCAGCGTTGGCCTGATCGGCAATGCCGCCGATATTTTCCCCGAGTTGGTGGTGCGCGGGATCGTGCCGGACATGGTCACCGACCAGACCTGCGCCCATGATCCATTGATGTATTTACCTAACGGTTTGTCATTGGAAGCAGCCGAGGAACTGCGCCAGAACGATCCCAAAGAGTACCAGCGCCTGTCCATGCAGACCATGGCCCGCCACTGCCAGGCGATGGTGGAAATGCAGAAAAAAGGCTCGATTGTCTTCGATTACGGCAATAATCTGCGCCAGATGGCCTATAACGCCGGCTACACGGAGGTTATGAACGAGGACGGCAGCTGGGTCTATCCTGGTTTTGTGCCGGCGTACATCCGGCCCTTATTCTGTGAGGGTCAGGGGCCATTCCGCTGGGTGGCGCTGTCCGGCGACCCCCAGGACATTTACGAAACGGATCAGATCATCATGGATCTTTTCCCGGAGAAAGAGCATCTGGTCCGCTGGATCAAGATGGCCCAGGAACAGGTCGCATTCCAGGGCCTGCCCAGCCGGATCTGCTGGCTGGGATACGGCGAACGCGATAAAGCCGGGCTGGCCTTCAACCAGGCAGTCGCCAGCGGGCGCATCAGCGCCCCGATCGTCATCGGCCGCGATCACCTGGACTGCGGTTCGGTCGCCAGCCCCAACCGGGAGACGGAGGGCATGCTGGACGGCTCAGATGCGATCGCCGACTGGCCGATCTTGAATTTTGCCATGAACGCGGTCGGCGGCGCCACCTGGGTCAGCTTCCATCACGGCGGTGGGGTCGGGATCGGTTACAGTCTGCACGCCGGCCAGGTGATCGTCGCGGACGGCACTGAGGCTGCCGCCCGCCGGTTGAAGCGAGTGCTGACGTACGATCCCGGCACGGGCATCCTGCGGCATGCCGATGCCGGCTATCCGTCCGCAATCGAATTCGCCAGGACCCACGGCGTAAAAATCCCGATGCTGCCCAAATAGTGATCGGCATTTCGTCTCCCTCACCTGGGTGCTCTAATTGTTTTTAAAATTTTGTAATCGGTTCGTTCAGCTTATACTGAACGAACCGATTACAAAAAATCTTTTCAATTCAATCCATCGTATCGCCCGGCATCCGTCTTATTTGGAGAAACTTATGGTATTACAAAGCAACTACACCGCCCTGGAAGCTCCTCGCTTTCGGAAACTATCTGATGACCAAGTCGAACAGCTCCATCACGCCAGCCTGGAAATATTGGAGCGCACCGGCGTGCGCCTGTATGAGCCCGAAGCCCTGGAACTGTTAAAAAGCAAGGGGATCAAGGTCGAAGACGGCAACCGGGTACGCATCCCCGCCGGATTGGTAGAATGGGCGCTCTCGATCGCCCCAAAACGCACTGTGTTATGCAACCGGCATGGGCAGCGGGTGATGCCGCTGGAACGCAACAACGTTTTTTACGGCCCGGGTTCCGACTGCCCGAATGTGATCGACGTCCGCAGCGGTGAGCGTCGTCCGGGCACACTGCAGGATATCGTTGAGGCTTCCCTGGTGTGCGACGCCTTACCGAACATCGACTTTTTAATGTCCTTCTGTGTGGCCTCCGATCTGCCTCAGGAAACGGCTGACCGCCACCAAATGCGGGCCATGCTGATGAACAGCACCAAGCCCATCCTGTTTGTGACCACCGAATTCGAAGGCTGTGTGGACGCCATTCGCATGGCTGAAGCCGTGGCCGGCGGCGAAGAAGAACTGCGCCGCAATCCAATCTGCGCCTGCTACATTAATGTAACCCACCCGATGCGCCATAACGAAGAAGCGTTACGCAAATTGCTTTTCCTGGCCGGGAAAGGGCTGCCCACGACCTATACCCCCGTCGTGCTGCGCGGCGCGACTGGTCCTGTGACCGCCGCCGGAGCGATTGCCCTGGCCAATGCCGGTGAACTGGCCGGACTGGTGATCGCCCAACTCAAGCGCGAGGGCGCTCCCATCATCCTGACTGGCGGCGTGAACGACATGCTGGACATGCGCACCACGGTCGATGCATACGCCGATCCCACCAACCGGGTCATGCTGGTTGAGCTGGCCCACCGCTATGGACTGCCCATCTTTGGCCTGACCGGCTGCAGTGATTCCAAGCTGCCCGACGAGCAGGCCGCCGCCGAGGCGGCTTTCGCCATCCTGCTGGAAACCCTGGCCGGCGCTCAGATGGCCCACGATGTCGGCTATCTGGAAGGCGGGATGACCAACTCCATTGACCAGATCGTCATTTGCGATGAGTTGATCGCTTACACCAAGCAGTTTATGCGCAAACTGGAGATCAATGCCGATACTCTGGCCCTGGACCTGATCGACCAGGTCGGGCCGGATGGCGATTACCTGAGCGCCGAACACACCCTCAACCATTTCCGGGAGGATTGGTACCCCAAGTTATTCGACCGCCGCAATTACGAGGATTGGAAGAACGCCGGCGGCAAGACTCTGCGACAGCGCGCCAACGAAAAAGCTCTCAAGCTGCTCAACAGCCACAAACCCGAGCCCCTGCCAGACGATGTCCAGGCCAGGATCGATGCGATTGTAGCGCAAAGCTGATTCGTTGATTTTCGAGGGGAGATTAGTGCAGGACAAATGGGACCCAGCCCATTTGTCCCGCACTTTGTAGGGCAAACAAACCATCACGGCCCTGGCGGAAACTGGGCCTCGCCATCAATTGTTCCATTCTCGATGTGCGGAATGCCGTTGTCCACCAGGATATTGCCATAGCTATCCGTCACCCGAAAGCTATATGGCCCCGGACCCATGCCCGGGTTGGTTTGGACAAAATAGTTGTAATCCGTGCGTGGTACAGAAACCCACTTTGAGCCATCAAAATATTCAAATTTTGCGATCGGGTTGCGATGGTTGCGGATCTGGACCGCCGTCCACCACTGGTTGCTGCCATCTTTAAAATGATACCCAATCGGTCCAACCAGTTCCGGGCTGATGACCTGCCAGGTGATCGGAACCCGGCCCTTGGGAAGCTCATCGATCGTGGCAAAGGCCTGGGGGCTCAAATCGAGGTGGCCAGCCAGACATTCCGGGCACAGATCGACGATCCGCACCACGGCGGAACCTTGCGCACCGGTCACCTGCACGTAAGCCCCGCAGTAAGCCGCATGGTTGTATTCCTGCGCGTTCATGGCGGCTACCATCAAATCATTTGGGGACGGGTCGAAAGAGCAGGCGCCTGCCCCGGTCGCGTCATAATAGGTGGCAATACCCTGGTGGATGGGATTGCTCGCAGCCGGCTGACCGAATACCTGCGGCAGCCAGATAGCGGGATTCTCCGCCGCTTGGCTCCGGACGGAAATCACGCTGCTTAACATACCTAATAACAACAGCGACAAAATACTATTAACCAAAATTTTTGACGAAAGTTTTTTCAATTTTCAGTCTTTTCAATACCGGCCTGGATCGTTCGAGTGACTCCAGGCAGGCCTCTCAGGTAACGATTGAACCATCGTTCTCACTGTCTACATTATAATCTGGCAGGTACTGATCATAAATTCCTGGCTCTCCAGAAAACTCTGTGGGAGAGTCCCAGATTGGGGTAACACCACAGAAAATCCCAAAGAGCCAAATTCCTGTTATTGTAGGTACTTATCCTTCTTTTTTGCAAAGTCCGATACACAGTCTTTTTTTTCACTGAACTCGTGGAAATGGGGCAATAATTCACATTCCCTGGCGTCAGAAGGACGTGGAAGACCTGCGAAAATGAGTTCGCAGACAAACTCTGGTAGATACAGTATCTTTATGGATATTTGGTCATCACTGGGAATGATAGCTCACAAATAGAAGGTCCGTACAAACATGCGCATCACAATTCTTACCTACGGCTCCCGCGGCGACGTACAGCCTTGCCTGGCATTGGCAGTCGCCTTGCAGCAGGCGGGTCATACACCGCGGCTGGTCCTACCCACACCTTTCCGCGCCCAGGCTGATGCCGCAGGGATCCCCGCGGTTTCGCTGCCTGGCGACATCGCTCAACTCTCACGGGAGCTCAATCAGGCCGGCAAGAACCTGCCGGCCATGATACGCGCTATGAAAGATAACGTTGAGCCGGTCGCGATCGAGGTTGTAAGGGCTGCCCGGCTGGCTTGCCAGGGAGCAGATCTGGTTGTACACACCTTTATCTTCACCTTGGGCGCGCATGCATTCGCCCGGCAGCTTGATATTCCTGACGTTTCAGTTCAATTTTTTCCGATGTTCTTGACAAGTGGGAGTTATCCGCAGTTAGCTTTTCCCCCCTTGCCTCTGGGCAAAGCTTACAACCGTATGACCCATTCTATCGGCAACATCATTTTCGCCCTGGCCCAACAACTCATGTACCCGCGCGTCCGCAAAGCTATCCCGGACGCTCCCTCACACCTGCCCTGGCCGTTCAAAGCGTCTGGCGGGCGGACCGCCACACCTCTGCTGCTGGCCTACAGCCCGGCACTGGTGCCGCCCGAACCAGATTGGGAGAGCCACGTTCATCAAACCGGCTTTTGGTTCCTTGAGAAGTCAGAGACATACCAACCCCCTGACGAACTTCTTGAATTTCTGGCTGGCGACCCACAACCAGTCTGTGTGGGGTTTGGCAGCATGCTCCACCCGGAGTCGAGGCGCTTGCAGCAAACTATCTTAGCTGGCCTGCGCCAGGCCGGGCAGCGGGCAGTGATTTTGACCGGATGGGATGGCTGGACTGCTGCCGAAACGGGTCCCGACCGGCTTTTCCTGAAAAGCGCTCCTCATGAATGGCTGTTTCCCCGCTGCGCCGCAATCCTCCATCACGCTGGAGCAGGCACCACAGCCGCAGCGCTACGGTCAGGCAAACCCAACATAGCGCTGCCATTAGCCGCCGACCAGCCCTTCTGGGCCAGACGTATTCATACCGGCGGCGCCAGTCCGGCTCCGCTTGATGCGCGCACCCTGAACGCCAGCCAGGTGGCGGCTGCCGTGCGCCAGGCGCTTGAAAACGAGACGATCCAGCAAAACGCGTCGATGATTGGAAAAACCATCCGGAGCGAGAATGGGGTAATGAATGCTGTGGAATTTATCAATCGATTTGCTTCACATTGACTCAGCAAAAGACAGCGATTGAGTTCATTCTACCCCAAGACGACGTGAGGACACTCCTGCTGGGTGTACTCACATGTTACTGTAAAAATATAATGTTCGGTTTGTGCGGCGTCACGCCGCACAAACCGAACATAAAATCTACAAACTTTGAGTGCTCCCAATCTGATCTGCCCCCTATGTAACACAGAGAGCCTATCAAATGCTGTCTTCTGCACGAAATGTGGGAGTAAATTGGTTGTCTAAATTGACCACAGGGGGATAGCAACATCTAAGTCTTAGTATATAATGAAATCAGGTCGTTATGGATTATTGAGGAGTCACATGTTCTACCGCATATGCTTCCCCGTTTGTGCGTGCCCATGTGACTCAGAGAACTTTACAATGAAATAGGCTGAAATGGGGGAAACATCAGACCCATTATAACTATAACCAATGGCCTATCCTTAAATCGCACCAGGACAGGCCAGCAACCACCACCATCTGTGGGGTTTTGGGGTGCATCAGACCCCTGTATATACGGTTGTGAGCGCGGGGGACTCGAACCCTCAACCAATGGCTTAAAAGGCCACTGCTCTGCCATTGAGCTACGCGCCCATGAGGTGCCGTGTGGTTCGGCGTTGAGCATTCTATCATGCTCTTTTACAGGCGTCAACATCCGTTCTAATTATAAAAACGTAACTACGCAGGCTCGATTACAAAATATGGGCGAAACAGGTGTGCGTGGGGGCGTACGCCTCCACGCACACCCGTTTCGCCACGATTTCCAGGCATTGCCTGAGTAGTTACATTAAAACTTTGATTAATTTATTCCATCCAGGCCGATGGTTCTCTTGACTTTTCTCCTCAGTCTCGGTAACATGAATGGGCTCTGATTTTATTTTTTTTGCGAGCACGTTTGCTCGATGACTATGATTACGATGGTTCGGGTTCTGATGGATCCGGCTTCGGTAAAACACACCGGGAAGGCGTTATACTTTGAAAAGCCGGGCATGTGTTTTTACCCCACTCCAAAGTTTATCCTTCTTGCGCCATGGAGGCCTCGATGTCTGAATTAGTTCATGTTTCTGAAGACACTTTTCAAGCCGATGTACTTGATGCCACCCAGCCTGTACTGGTCGATTTTACCGCTGTCTGGTGTGGGCCATGCAAAATGCTCGATCCGGTGGTGAAGGAACTGGCCCAGGCCTGGAACGGGCACGTGAAAGTCGTCAAACTGGATGTGGACAACAACCCCAATCTGGCCATGCAATATCAGGTCATGGGAGTCCCCACCCTGATGCTTTTCAAAAACGGGCAGCCGATCGAACGGGTTACCGGATATCAGCCCAAAAATCGCCTGGAAAAGAAATTCCAACCTCATCTGGCCTGATCAGCGCTCTTCCCTTTTTCGCTTCTCAGCGTCTGGGTTAAGAAATTTTAACCCAGACGTCACTTTTTTTAATAAACCACTCTTCTCGCTACTGATATAATTCTTTATTGCAATTAGTATCAATAACGAGGATTCTATGCTAAACCAATATACCTCCAGGCTGCGAGAGCGTGGCTTTCGCATCACCCCCCAACGTCTGGCCATTCTGAACATCCTGTGCAATACGCCCCATCATCTTTCCCCACTGGAAATCTACCAACAAACCCAGGCTGACATTCCCGGCCTGACGGAAGCAACGGTCTATCGTACCCTGACTTTTTTAGTCGACCAGGGCCTGGCAATGCCCGCCCACATTGGGAACGGGCAATTGGTGTACGAAATTGCTGAGCGCGCCCACGATCACCTCATCTGCCGTGCCTGTGGGTTGAATCAAGAAATCAATCACGAAGATTTGGACGAACTATACGAACAGTTACAGGAAAAAACCGGCTTCAAAATCGACAGCATGCATGTCACGTTTTTCGGCCTTTGTCCGGACTGCCAATAGCCTGAAAAAGAATTCGCATCTACTCAGGCTGAAGCATAAATTCGATGCGAAACGCACACCTGTTTCGCTACAAACTTCAGCGATGAAATGAGCAGTTACAAAAATCTTACGTAAAGATGAACCGCCCGTTCTAAGCCTCACAATCAGGCTTTTCGAGCGGGTGTGACGAACAATTGAAGGGAGGCTAAAGTGTTGCTATCACCTGCTCCGATGCATATTCCGGATGGATTCCTATCCGTTACCGTTTCCATTTTGCTGTGGATCGTTTCCATAGCCGCTATAGCTTATGCGTTAAAAAGGGTCAATCAAGAACTGGGGGAGCGCCAGGTTCCGCTGATGGGCGTGCTGGCTGCCGCAATTTTTGCCGGCCAGATGCTCAACTTCACCGTCGCTGGCGGGACTTCAGGACATTTGATGGGGGCCGCCATCGCCACCATTTTGCTGGGCCCGTGGGCTGCGATCCTGGTCATGACCAGTGTAGTCAGCGTTCAAGCCATCATTTTTCAGGATGGCGGGCTGCTGGCGTTGGGCGCCAACATCTTCAATATGGGCCTGATCGGTGTGGCCGTTGCTTATATGGTTTACAGCACGGTCCGAAAACTTGCCGGCGAGAAAACCTGGAGCCTGTTCGTGGGCGGCTTTAGTGCCGCCTGGTTGTCGATTGAAATCGCCGCCCTGGCAGCTGCCTTGCAGCTGGCCCTCTCGGGGACCTCGCCGGCCAATATCGCTGTTCCAGCGATGGGGGGTATCCATGCCATCATCGGGATTGGCGAAGGCCTGATCACGGTTGGCGCGCTGGCATTCCTGTATTCCACCCGCCGCGATTTAATCGAACGAGGCGAGCAGCAAGCGACTAACGGCGTGCTGGTCTGGGTTACCGGTCTGCTGATTGCAATTGGCCTGGCGATCGCATCACCACTGGCCTCCTCTCATCCGGACGGGCTTGAATGGTTCGCCAGCCAGAGGGGTTTTCTGGACGCGGCCCGCAAACCGCTGGTCAATGTCATTCCCCAATACATTTTTCCAGGGATTTCCAATGAAGCCCTGGCAACCATCGTAGCGGGTATCCTGGGGACTTTACTCGTATTTGGGGTCTCATTGGCAATCGGTTATTCACGCCGCAAACGCCAGACCAGTAACTAATGCACGTACACTTTCTTGATCCTTACCGGCCTCGCCAGAGCCTGATCCATGCGTTGGATCCCAGGGTAAAGCTGGTCATCACCCTGGCTTTTATCCTGACCACGGCCCTGATTCCGACAGGCGCCTGGCCGATTTATATCTTATTGTTAGCTTGTATTCTTTCCATCGAAATGCTGTCGGATTTGGGCATCCCTTACGTGCTCAAGCGAGCGATCCTGGCTCTGCCTTTTGTTCTGGCTGCGTTTCCAGTGATCTTTACGATGTCCGGCCCACCGATCTTCCAGTTCGTTCTCGGTAAATGGACTCTGGTAGCATCCCAGACCGGATTGGAACGTTTTATCAGCGTGTCCCTTAAATCATGGATCTCAGTCCAGGCTGCGATCGTATTGGCCAGCAGCACATCATTTCCCGAGCTGTTGCTGGCGATGCGAGCCATAAAGATCCCCCGGCTGCTGGTGGCTATTTTCGGCCTGATGTGGCGGTATCTCTTCGTTCTGGCTGATGAAGCGATCCGGCTGATGCGCGCTCGTGCGGCGCGGAGCGGCTCGACCGGGTCCGCCGATAAAAAGACTGGTGGCAGTTTGATCTGGCGCGCTCGCGTCACCGGCGGGATGGCGGGCAATCTGTTCTTGAGAGGCTTCGAACGCAGCGACCGGATCTACACCGCGATGCTTTCACGCGGCTATGATGGCGAGGTGCGCGCTTTGCCATTACCGCAATTACGCTCCGTGCACTGGCTGATAACAACAGCCAGCCTGGCAACCTTTACGCTGCTGCTGATTCTTTCATTTTTGGTATGGGGTTGACATTAACCATGCATCATTCTATTGAAATCGATCAACTTTCGTTTGCCTATCCGGATGGGCACCAGGCGCTTAAGGACATCTCGCTCCATATCGAACCGTGCGAAAAAGTCGCCCTGGTTGGGCCTAATGGAGCCGGCAAATCGACCCTGATTTTGCATCTGAATGGTATCCTGCTCGGGCAACAAGGCTCCGTGCGGGTTTGCAGCCTGGACATGAACGATCAGAATCTGGGGCGGATCCGGGCTATGGTCGGTTTGGTCTTTCAAATGCCCGACGATCAGCTGTTTTCGCCCACAGTCTTTGATGATGTGGCCTTTGGACCGCTCTACCAAGGCTTATCGCCACAGGAAGTTCAAGAACGGGTGGAACAGGCCCTGGCAGACGTGCACATGGGTGACTACGCCCAGCGGGTTTCCCATCATCTCAGTACCGGTGAAAAGAAACGGATCGCGATCGCGACGGTGCTGTCGATGAAACCGGAGGTGCTCGTGTTGGATGAACCGACCGCCGGTCTGGACCCACGCGCCCGCCGTTCTCTGATCCATTTACTGGATGAACTGCCGCTCACGATGCTGGTCTCCTCTCACGATATGTTATTGGTGCGAGAGCTTTTCCCGCGCACGATTATCATGGATGAAGGCCGGATTGTGGCTGATGGGCCAACGAAGGATTTAATGGATAATAAAGAGCTGCTGGAGGCCCATGGCCTGGAATTGCCCTGATCAACTAATAAAATTAAATCAAAGTGGTCTGCAAGATGATGGAATACTCTTGCAGACCACTTTTCTATTTAAAATATTTCAGGCACCCCAGTATTTCGAGGGGGTAATCTGAAGTCTTGACGGCGCCTAATCTGCCAGGGCCGCAGCCTCTTCCAGTCCCGCCGCCTGTCGCAGCATCTCAGCACGATCCGTGCGCTCCCAGGGCAGTTCAATATCATCGCGGCCGAAATGGCCGTAAGCAGCCGTCTGTTGATAAATCGGACGGCGCAAGTTAAGATCGCGGATGATTGCGCCGGGGCGTAAATCGAAGTTCTCGGTGATCAGGCGAGTGATCTCTACATCCGAAATAACCCCGGTGCCAAAGGTTTCGACGTTTACGCTGAGCGGATGAGCAACGCCAATCGCATAGGCCACCTGAATTTCGCATCGTTCCGCCAACCCGGCAGCCACGATATTCTTAGCAGCCCAGCGAGCCGCATAAGCTGCTGAGCGATCCACTTTCGTCGGATCTTTGCCGCTGAACGCTCCACCGCCATGCCGGCCCATTCCGCCATAAGTATCCACAATGATCTTTCGTCCGGTAACCCCGGCATCTCCCTGCGGGCCGCCGATCACGAACCGTCCGGTTGGATTGACGTAGATATTCATCCGGTCGTCAACCATTTCCGGCGGAAGCACCGGCATAATCACGTGTTCGATGACCGCCTGACGAATCTCTTCCTGGGATATTTCAGGGGCATGCTGCGTGCTCACCAAGACAGTTTCGACCCGGGCAGGCCGGCCATACTGGTATTCAACCGTCACCTGGCTTTTTCCATCCGGACGCAGCCAGGGGAGGGTGCCATTTCTGCGCACCTCACTCAAACGGCGAGTCAACTTGTGGGCCAGATAAATCGGCATCGGCATCAATTCCGGGGTTTCGTTACAGGCATACCCGAACATCATCCCCTGATCGCCGGCTCCGATAGCCTCAATCTCCTCTTCACTCATCTCGCCTGACTTGGCTTCCAGGGCCCGATTTACCCCCATAGCAATGTCGCCGGATTGGCGGGCGATAGCGACCAGCACCCCACAGCTATTACCATCCATCCCTTTAGCGCTGCTGTCATAACCGATCTCGTTGATCACTTTTCGGACCAGATCATCATAATTGATCTGAGCATTGGTCGTGATCTCTCCTAATAAGGCTACAAAACCCGTTTTGGTAGCCGTCTCGCAAGCCACCCGGGAAAAGGGGTCTTGTTCCAGGCAGGCATCCAGAACGGCATCGCTGATCTGGTCACAAATTTTATCCGGATGGCCCTCTGTCACAGATTCCGAAGTGAATAATAGTCGAGCTGAATTCATAAATGTTGTGTTCACGCAACACCTCCATAAAAAAATATTGCCCCATCCAAAAAATCTTGAAAGGGCAATACATAAAAACACTCGCCCTCTCATCTTCCAGAACCTCCGTCTGCCGGAATTGGCACCTTCCATACGGTAATAAACCGCTTGGGGTTGCCGAGGTTTCACAGGGCCGGTCCCTCCACCTCTCTGGATAAGAGTGCCGTCAGGGGCATCCAATTAATTGTTCACGGATAATACCACGAGTAAGAAAAGCTGTCAATTAGGACCGAAATAAGCGGACAGGGCTTTCACGAGAAAAGGGGTTGATGTAGGGATTGGGCTGCTAAACCGCCCAATCCCTACACCAAATTACTCATTTTTGGACTTTGTGAAAGCCCGAAATCGGCTGAGCACTCAATTGTTGTTCGGTCTATGCCTAAACCTCTCCACCGCCTATTCTTTTGGAATAATTGGCAGAAACAATTGATAGGGCACCACCACATGCGTTTTTGTATCAGTACTCGGATTAAAGAATGTGTCGCCTGGGTAATCAGCGTTAAGCGTGTAAACGCCCGGCGCATCGAAGGTTAAGGAGCAATTACCAGTCCCATTGGTCAGGATGCCGGAGCATATCGCGCTATTATTGCTGACGGTAATCGTGACCGCTCCGGTTGGCAGGCCGAACGGCGAGCTGACCGTGAAAGTTGTCGTGATCGGCATTCCAAACAAAGATGGCTCAGGCTCACTGGAAATGATCGTGTTCGTATCCGCTTTTATGATGGTGTGCACATCTTTATCGCTGCTTGGCAGCAAGATATAATCTCCGCCGTAAGTTGCTGTAAGGGTAAACGTGCCCAGTGCATTAATCGCCAGCTGACAGTTTCCAACACCATTAACCAGTGATCCGGTGCAGCTCTCAGGCCGGTTGCCCACGGTAACTGTCACAACTCCTGTCGGAATAACGCCGGTGGCGGTTACGGTATAACTCACGGTGAATGGTTGGTTGAATTGGGATGGGTCCGGGTCATCGGAATTAATTGTGACGGTAGAGGTAACGGGCGGGAACCCGTAGCCTTCATTGGCCCTTGATGCGCCTGGATCGCCCACACCTCCAATCACGTAGATCGTATCGCTGATCACTGCAGCCCGGGTCGCGTACCGGGCGGTAGGCATTGGCGTGACGGAGCTCCAGGATCCAAGACCCGGGTCGAATACAAAAGTCGTGTTCACTGATGTTCCAGAACCACGGTCATTGGTGCCACCCACTACATAGATCTTCCCTTGGCGCACATCTACTGCCATCGAGGCTCTTGCTTCAGGCAGCGGTGGCCCTGCTGTCCAGCTGTTTGCAACAGGGTCATAAATAGATACAGTATTCGTGGTAACCCCGCCGCTCACCACACCCCCAATTGCATAGACCTTGCCGTTCAGAAAGACAGCGCTAAACTCACTTCTACCCGCCGGCATTGGCGTACCCAAAGACCAGCTATCCAAAGCCGGATCATAAATTTGGACATCCGCAATATTGTTCGAATTAAAAAATCCGCCAAGAATAACGATGGTATCTGTCATGACAACCGAACCTGCCCCACTCACAGGTGTAATCATCGCCGTCTTGGTGATCCAGTTATTAGCAAGCGGATCGTACATGAGGGTATAGCTTAGCGAACCACCCATATTGACGTTCCATCCACCGATAGCATAGATATTACCGGCATATGTCTCGACCGCCATGTCACTTTCTCCAATCGGGATATTGGCCGCATATTGCCACGTGTCGGTTTGAGGGTCGTAGACTTCTTGGGTTTGGTTGTAGCCAAAAAATGTGGGGAAATAGCCACCTATCACATAGATCTTATTATTCAACGCGACCACGCCTGGATCCCCGCGTGTTTTTACCATATCGGCAAAAATCCGCCAGCGCTCATCGATGACCCCGTTCAAAGCCTCAGCACTGCGGGTAGAGCGTTCGGTTGCTGCGTTGACGGTAGAAAGCGAAGTAAGGAACAAAGCCAAAAAACCGAGCGCGCATAAGAATACACCCAGTAAAGTCATTGACCTTAGCACGATAGATGGTTTGGTATTCATATAACCTCCCTGGAACTCGACCAAGCTGTTCGCCATCTTTTATGTTGTTCGTTTAATGTTGGATGGTGAATGAAAGACAGAAAGTCGATCCACTGAACCTCGTTAAAGGATGGCTTCCCGATTGTAAACCCAATTATTTTTACTTTTGCATAAACTTATAATAACCACAGAATAGCATAATAACCAATTACACCGGCCCAGAGCCACGAATCAATCCGGTCGAACACGCCGCCATGGCCAGGCAATAATTTCCCCGAATCCTTCAATCCTACCTGGCGCTTGAACATACTCTCACCCAGATCGCCGAGCGGTGTGATCGCAGCCATCATCAGACCAATCCAGGCGCCGCTCCAGGCGGTAATAGCCATGTCGGATACCAGCCAGTTACGCAGCGCCACAGCTAATAACGCCGTACCAACGACACTGAACAGAATCCCACCCAAATAACCTTCCCAGGATTTCTTCGGGCTAAGCCTGGGGGTCATCTTATGACGGCCAAACCGGCTGCCAATCAGGTAAGCGCCCGAGTCAGCAAACCAAACTGCCGGCAGCACCACCAGCACCCACCATTTGCCATCAGGCAAGGCTCGTAAGGAGATCAGGTAAGCCCCGATCCATCCCAGATATAACGCCCCGCCCACAGTAATCCCAAAATCTGTCGCCGAATGCGAATCGCCGCGTTCAAATTCAACCAGATGATACGCCAGGCTGGCCAGTAAAATCAGGCTGATGATCCATCCAGCGCTGGTAAACCCATCGATTGCCCGCATAACCACAATCAGCACTGCGCCCCCCACGACCAGAACAGTGGCAGGCTTAAAACCACCGGTGCGCATGATGCGGTCGTATTCCCAGGCAGCCAGCCCCAGGATTAAAGCAATAAAACCAGTATAGAGCGCGCCCCCTAAAACGATCAGCGCCAACCCAATCGGCAGCAGGATTAAGGATACAATTGTCCGCTTAGCCAGCATGGTGGGCAATATCCTCTTCAGTTTGAGAGATACGCCCATATCGCCGTTCGCGGCGGCCATATTCTTCCAGTGCCAGGCGCAATTGTTCTTTATCGAAATCGGGCCAGTAGGTAGGCGTGAAATACCATTCGCTGTACGCGCCCTGCCAGATCAAGAAGTTGCTTCCTCGCAGTTCGCCGGAAGTACGGATAACCAGATCGGGATCCGGTACCCCGGCCGTGAACAGGTATTTGCTGACCAGTTCGTCAGTGACTTCTTCAGGTTTAACTCCGTCCTCAATGATATTTTGAATCGCGCAAACGATTTCGTCACGGCCGCCGTAGTTGAAGGCCACATTGAGAACCAATCGAGTGTTATTCTTGGTAAGCTCGACCGCGTCCAATACTTTTTCGCGCAGGCTCGGGTCCAGGCGATCAAGACGCCCGATATGCCGGAGCTTGACTCCTTGCTCATGCAACTCTTGAAGCTCCCGATCGATGACATCTTCTACGATGTGCATCAGCCCCTGGACCTCTTCTTCGGGGCGTCCCCAGTTCTCTGTTGAAAATGCATAAATCGTCAGGTACTGAACACCAAATTCGACACAGGCTTCAATTACCCGGCGTAAATTCTCGGTGCCAGCTCGATGACCTGCCAATCTCGGCAGATCGCGGGCCAGGGCCCAGCGGCCATTGCCATCCATGATGATGGCTACATGAGCTGGGACTCGATCGGGGAGTTCAGAATGCGATTTTTGATTCATATGAATTGGACTATCCGCTCAGACTTCAAGGATCTCTTTCTCTTTGCGCTCACCAACGGCGTTGATTTCATCAACCATCCGATCTGTTATTTTCTGGAGTTCATCTTCACCGCGCTTCAGCTCATCTTCAGAGATCATTTTTTCGTTTTCAAATTCGCGCAGATCTTTGATACTATCCCGGCGAACATTGCGGACTGCCACGCGTGCTTCCTCCAGGCGGTTATGGACAACTTTCACAAGATCGCGGCGGCGCTCTTCCGTCAGGGGCGGCAAATTCAACCGGATCGACTTGCCATCATTGTTCGGCGTTAATCCCAGATCAGATGTCAGGATGGATCGTTCAATCGCTTTCAAACTGCTGGCGTCAAAAGGACGGATCAACAACGAACGCGGTTCCGGGACGCTGATCGACGCCAACTGAATGAGCGGGGTGGGCGATCCATAGTAATCGACCGGCATACGTTCCACCAATGCTGGAGTTGCCCTCCCCGTTCGAATGCCTGCCAGGTCTTCTTCCAAAGCCTGAATGGCCCCACGCATACGGGATTCGGCCTCTTTGTATACTTCTTTTAGCATATTGCCTCCATGCTCGCCTGAAGTCGGATGAATGGCTCAATCAGTGAATGAAAATCCCATCGCAATAGTGGTTCGGTGCTCAAATCACTTCAATACCACTAACCTATAGGATACCCGAAAATGCGGCGAGAGGAAAGGGCTAAAAATCCTGGGGAGCATTCGAATGTTGTAGAAAGGGCTATGTGGTGTTCTGTTTGGGCGGCAAATGCCTCCCAAGCAGAACACCACATCTACACATCTCGACAGTCGTGTTGCGACGTAAACGTCATAAGATGATTCGCAAAACACAGCAATCCGGCCTGAGCAGACTGCCTGCCAGGCCGGACCATTTCATTTAGGTTTATTTTTGTAACGAGTTTGTTTACGAAATTAGCGTACCCACCAATTCGCCGTACAACGCCAGCCGTAACGCATCTGGGTGCCATAAATTCAAGACCAGGATCGGCAAATTGTTGTCCATGCACAGGGATATCGCCGTGCTGTCCATCACTTCCAATCGACGGTTGATCGTTTCCATGTACGTGAGCCGTTCAAATCGAACTGCATCCGTATTGGTCATCGGATCGGAGTCGTAAACGCCATCCACTTTGGTTGCCTTGATAACCACATCCGCATCAATTTCCATCGCCCGCAAAGCCGCCGCCGTGTCCGTAGAAAAGTAAGGGTTACCGGTACCCCCACCCAGGATGACTACCCGGCCCTTTTCCAGATGCCGAATGGCTCGCCGCCGGATATAAGGTTCGGCCACAGCATGCATTTCTACTGCAGATTGCACTCGCGTGACCAGGTCCATGCGTTCCATCGCATCCATCAAGGCCAGCGCATTCATCACGGTCGCCAACATGCCCATGTAATCAGCCGTCGCCCGATCCATGCCCCGGTCCAGGCCGCTCCGGCCGCGCCAAAGGTTGCCGGCACCGATCACAATCGCCACATCCACGCCAAGCTCGCGCACTTCCTTAACCCGGATGGCAAGTTCCTCGGCTTTAAGCGGATCTATTCCGAAACCCTTATCCCCAGCCAGCGCTTCTCCGCTGAGTTTGAGCAATATTCGTTTATATTTCAGTTCTTTTTCCATTTTTTCCCTTTCTTATTCCAGGTTATCCATTCACCGAGCAATCGCAGCATGATGGGTATGCCCAAAGAACCAAAATTCATTATATCTAATCAGGCCTGAGCACAAAATATAGGCGAAATGGGTGTGCGTGGGGGCGTACGCCCCCACGCACACCCATTTCGCCCTGAATTCCAAGCGGAGGCTGAGTAGTTACCATTTATCTACGTGGCTCTCTCACCGCCAGTTGAAAGTGACATCATGAGAAGATCACTTAGCATCTATTCGAAAGTCTGAGTTGCTGTGGTTGTCATTGCACTCGCTGTACGTAATGACAAATCCAGTCATCCGTTTGCGAATAGATTTTAAAAGCAGTGTTAGAAAAAAGGCCAACCCATCGGTTGGCCTTTAATCAATCACTCTTCCTTGCCTTCACCCAATTCCCAACGAGCGAAGCGCCGGATGATGATATTCTCGCCGATTGCGGCGACGTTTTGCATCAAAAGCTTTTCAATCGTAAGATCCTCGTCACGAATGTAAGCCTGGCGCAGCAGGCAGGCTTCATCTTTGAACTTTTCGAGCCGGCCTTCAATGATCCGGCCGAGCACGGCTTCCGGTTTACCTTCTTCCACCGCCCGGTTGCGGGCGATCTCGCGCTCGTGTTCGAGGACATCTTCAGGAATATCCTCGGGACGTATGAAGCGCGGTGCGGCTGCAGCTATCTGCAGAGCCACTTCATGCGCAAAAATGCGGAAAGCCTCCGAGCGAGCGACAAAATCGGTCTCACAATTTACCTCTACCATCACGCCTACGCGTCCATTGCCATGCGAATACAGCTCAACCACGCCTTCTGAGGCTTCACGGTCGGAGCGTTTGGCAGCAGTCGCCAGGCCTTTTTCGCGCAGATAATCGACGGCTTTATCGAAATCGCCATCTGCATTTTCAAGGGCCTTGCGGCAGTCTAAAATGCCCGCGTTCGTCGCCTCGCGGAGTTCTTTGATCTGTTGGGTTGTAATCGCCATAATTATTCTTCGTCCTCGTCGTCCGTTTCTTCCTCAGTGCCTTCAGCTTCTTCGCCGCCTTCAGTTTCTTCAGCTTCTTCAGCTTCTTCAACTACTTCCGCTTCTTCAGCTTCTTCAACTACTTCCGCTTCTTCAGCTTCTTCAGCTTCTTCTTCATCAGCAGCTGCCGACTTGGAAATCTTCGCCAGAGTGGCTTCGCCTAACAGATCTTCATCTGAAAGTTCCTGGTCCTCAGTCATTTGCCGATCGATGCGGCTGGGTTCGGCTGCCAATTCTTCGTCAGCGACCTCTTTTCGCATCGCTTTCCCTTCCAGGACGGCGTCGGCAATCTTGCCTACCAGCAGTTTAATCGCTCGGATCGCATCATCATTGGATGGGATAACATAGTCGATATTGCGTGGGTCACAGTTCGTGTCGACCATGGCAACAACTGGTATATCCAGCAGGTTTGCTTCATGAATAGCTGTGTCTTCACGGCGCACATCCACCACGAACAACAGTTCGGGGAGTTTGTTCATGTGACGGATACCGCCCAACAGCATCTCAAGACGCTCGATCTGGCGGGTCAGGATCAGGGCCTCTTTCTTGGTAATTCGTTCGAAATCGCCTTTGTCACGCATCCGCTCAAGGCGCTCCAATTCGTTCACACGCTGGCGAATGGTGCGCCAGTTGGTGAGCATACCGCCCAACCAGCGAACCGTGACGTAAGGCATTCCAGCCCGAGTGGCCTCTGACTGGATGGTTTCCTGAGCCTGACGCTTGGTGCCGACAAAAAGGACCGTGCCGCCATCGGCTACTGTGTCGCGGACCAGGTTATAGGACTGTTCCAGAGCCTTGACAGTTTTTTGCAGGTCAATGATGTGAATGCTGTTGCGTTCGGTGAAAATATAGGGCTTCATCATCGGATGCCATTTGTGGGTCCGATGACCGAAATGGACGCCGCTTTCGAGCAGCGCTTTCATGGGGACAATTGCCATTATCGTACTCCTTTGCGTTATTCTTCCGCCCCCGTCCTTCCCTCCTGGAACCGCATAAACGGCACGCCCAGTTGGGTCGGGAGACGTGTAGGATGATTTTGCCCGCAGGCGGGCAGCATCGCTCCCGCCTCTGGGCGGGAGCGCACGCAAGTATATCACAAGCTATTCGGATTCGTCCAGACTTTTATCACGCTCATTAGGAATTCCTGAGGTGGTACCCCAGATTTGGGGGTGTGAACGTGCGTCCGCATGCTCCCACCCCCAAATCTGGGAACTCTCACAGAATCTCCGAAAGAACCAAATGAAGTTTGGCGATGTGCGAAAGCCGGAAGGCTTTCAGCTTTGCAGGGTCGAAACCTCCTCGCCAGATAATGCGGTAAAATCCGCATATGAATCAAGCCGATATTGCCGCTGCGGTGGACAGATTGGCCATCGGACCCACACGATATTTCGACCAGATCGATTCGACCAATGCAGAAGCAGCCCGTTGGATTGAAAAAGGTTGCCCGGACCTGGCGCTGGTGGTTGCCGACGAACAAACTGCCGGGAGAGGTCGAGCGGGGCGGGTTTGGTTCACTCCGCCCGGTACAGCCCTGGCATTCAGCCTTATCTTGCAGCCTAATAAATCAATTCGGGAGCCAGCCTGGCCCCTTTCTCCAGATTTACTACCCCGGATAACTGCCCTTGGTGCCCTGGCCGTCTGTGAAACCTTGCAAAAACACTACGGCTTTGCGGCCAGGATCAAGTGGCCCAACGATGTGTTGTGTCATGGACGCAAATGCTGTGGCGTCCTGGCAGAGGCGATCTGGCAGGGCGACCAGCTGGCAGCCATAATTCTGGGGATTGGCATCAATGTCAGGCCGGACTCTGTGCCATCATCGGATATGCTCTCCTTTCCAGCGACTTGTGTTGAAAGCGCTTTGGATGAAACCGGGTCAAAAATCCGGTCCATCAACCGGTTAGAACTGCTAACCGGTGTGTTAAGCGAACTCTTGCACTGGCAAAATCGGATTGCAAGTGAGGAGTTTATCACGGCCTGGGAGAATCGATTGGCGTTTCGCGGCCAATGGGTCAGGGTGTCTGGCAAAAGTTCCACCTCGATTGTGGAAGGACAGATATTGGGATTAGAAGCTGACGGCCAATTAAGGCTGCGCAACCACGCGGGCCAATTATTTATCTTGCGCAGTGGAGAACTGAACCTACGCCCGGTGTAAAATATATGCCTGGATATGACCCGGTCGCAACCATTTCGCCCCGAATTCCTGACATGGCCGAGTTAGAACCAGAATCGATACCAATTCGACGCCGCCGTCTTTTCATTAAGAACCCTGAAATAAGGAAGGTTGCATATGCTTGACGATTTTCGAGAACAAGCTAACTCATCATTATTCGACGAGGAAGAAGCCTCTACCTTCGACGAACTGCCTACTGTGACCAAGCGGGAACTTTTCGGTATGACCCCGGCTCAACGGTTTGTCATTGCCTTGTTGATGCTCTTTCTGGTTGTGCTGCTCAGTTCCTTCTGCCTGCTGGTCACCGGGAAGGTTGCCTTACCGCTTTAAAAGTGTAGGCGGTAAAAAACAATTAATTATTCGACCGGCTCAACTTGGCGTTGCCGGTGAAGGCAACACCGCTTCTGTCTTATTACTCCATTCCGAAAACGAAATGTGGTGATTGCCGCTCCGAGCGCTGGGCACCGCGAGCGGCAATCACCACATGATTTGTTTAACCTGTGGTGGATCGAACCAATCGTTTAGCTTTCGCTGGCTCCAACCCGACGCAAATCAGCGTCTGCAATCCGGGCCAGGGAGACGACCAAATCCCCTTCTTGCATGTTCATGATCGTAACCCCGCGCGTGGCTCGTCCGGATTGTGAAATATTCTTGACTTTGGTGCGCAACACAACTCCGTTGGCGGAGATCAAGGTCAAATCGTCCGCCGCTTGAACCACCCGAGCCGCAGCGATCACCCCAATCTTTCGGAAAGCATGTTTATCGATCGTCAGGACCCCACCAGTTGCCCGTCCCTTGATCGGGTATTCTTCGATCGGGGTTCGTTTTCCAAAACCGGCCGTTGTGACCACCAACAGGTCTCCTCCGGCTTCGGTCACTTCCATCGAAGTGACGCTGTCGTCTTTCTTCAAACGGATCCCAATAACACCCGCCGCAGTCCGTCCCATCGGGCGAACCTCAGTTTCCGAGAAGCGCAGCGCCTGCCCCCTTTCAGTGACCAGAAAAATATCATCCTCACCGCTGGTCAGGCGCGCCCAACCCAATTCATCGCCATTATCCAGGTTAATCGCAATCAGGCCGGATGGCCGGACAGATGAGAGTTCGGACAGCACCAATCGCTTGATGCGGCCCTTACGAGTGGCCATGGTGCAGTATTGCGAATCCTCAAAATCGGGAACCGTCAGTGCAGCGGTGATCGTTTCCCGCGGGCTCAATGCCAGCACGTTGACGATCGGCACGCCTCGACCGGTACGATCGGCTTCCGGAATGCGGTACGTTTTTTCAGAATAAACCTTACCCCGGTCGGTAAAAAACAGGATCGTGTCCAGGGTGCGGGCTGGGAAGAGCATCAGCACCTCATCCTCGTCTTTGGTAGCATGCCCGGTCACACCTCGACCGCCGCGTCCCTGGGCGCGGAATGCCTTAGCATCCACCCGTTTAATATAGCCCCGTTCTGTGATACTCACCAGGACGGCTTCATCCGCAATCAGATCTTCTTCGTTAAATTCAGTATTGGCATCTGGCGCAATCACTGTGCGACGCTCATCGCCATATTTTTCGGCCACATCTTTCAGATCTTCCCGATTAATGTCAGCACCTTCTTCGGGCTGATCAGCAAATCTTCCAGATAAGCGATCCGTTCCAGCAACTGGTGTTGTTCGTCCTCGATTTTCTGGCGTTCCAGGGCTGCCAGGCGGCGCAGCTGCATATCCAAAATCGCTTGCGCTTGCAACTCGGACAACTTGAAGCGGTTCATCAACCGTTCTTTGGCGACATCCGCATCCGGTGACTCTCGAATAGTCTGGATCACGTCATCCAGGTGCGCCAGGGCAATTAACAAGCCTTCCAGAATGTGGGAGCGGGCGCGCGCCTTCTGAAGCTCATATTCGGTCCGGCGTACAATAACGGCGCGGCGATGTTCGATATAGATTTGGAGGGCGCGTTTGAGGGACAGCAAGCGCGGCTCATTATCCACCAATGCCAGCATCTGGACCCCGAACGTTGATTGGAGTGGTGTGTATTTATACAGCTGGTTGAGCACTTTCTTGGGTTGAGCGTTCCTCTTCAGCTCAACGATAATGCTCATGCCGCGCCGATCTGAATTCATCTCTCAAATCAGATATGTCATCCAGTTTACCTTCCCGGGCCAATTCAGCAATCCGCTCGATCAAGCTGGATTTATTCAATTGATAGGGTATTTCTGTAATCACGATTCGGAAACGGTCGCGCCCCATTTCTTCAATGTGGGCCTGCCCGCGTAGGATGATCCGACCCCGCCCGGTGCCGTAAGCCTGCATGATCCCCTCGTTGCCGACAATCATTCCACCGGTGGGGAAATCCGGCCCGGGCACGAACTTGACCAGCTCCTCGATCGCGATATCGTCAAGCCGGTCATAATTATCAATCATAAAGGTGATGGCATTGACCAGCTCAGTCAGATTGTGCGGCGGGACATTGGTGGCCATGCCTACGGCAATACCGGAAGACCCATTCAGCAATAATCCGGGCAGTCGGGTCGGTAATACGACCGGCTCCAGCAATGAGCCATCGAAGTTTTCGGCAAAATCGACCGTATTCTTATCGATATCCAGCAGCATCTCTTCGGCCATACGCGCCATGCGGGCTTCGGTATAACGCATGGCCGCCGGGGCATCGCCATCAATCGAGCCAAAGTTACCCTGTCCATCCACCAGCATATAACGCATCGAAAAATCTTGCGCCAGGCGTGCCATCGAATCGTAAACTGCCAAATCGCCGTGCGGGTGATATTTACCCAATACTTCACCCACAATACGGGCGGATTTTTTATAAGATGAGTTCGCCCGAATGCCCATGTCGTACATGGCATACAAGATGCGGCGATGAACGGGTTTCAGCCCATCGCGGGCATCGGGTAAAGCGCGCGCCACGATGACACTCATGGCGTAATCGAGATAGGCCGAACGCATTTGTTCGTCAATATCTACAGATTAAATCGTCCCAATATCCATTCACGTTCCTTCAAAAATGAGTCGTTCCGTTGAGTTGGGTCAATCACGCATAACTTGGGCTTGTCGATAAGTTGCGGTCGTTACCCAAACAATTCATGCTTGATTTTGGAGTATTTCGGAATTCCTGTGATGCTGCCCCAGAGATTCCGGAAGAACCTGATTTTGTTTCGCTGTGGAATGCGATAGCGCCACATTAAATGTGTGTGCCTGTTTGTGACACACTCCTAAATTATACCCTCTAAAATCTAAAATCGGCTTTTTGAGGAAAGGGGGGGTGCATTCGAATTGTGTAGATGTGGTGTTCTGTTTGGGCGGCGACCGCCGCCCAAACAGAACACCATAATTCATTTTCTACAGCATTCGAATACTCCCGGAAAGGGGGTCCTTTATCCTTCTCTCATGAAATACTCAGATCTCATGGCAAAATAAGGTGTCAGCGTGGGTGTATGCCCACGCTGACACCTTATTTTGGTTTTTATTTCCGAAAATATGGCAGTAAATGAATATCGTGAATGATAGAGAGTTTGTTGGCGACTCATTTTTGCAAGTTCTCCACGCCCTTTCGACACCTGAGCATAGGAAATATTGGCGAAATGAAGTGTTTACGGGGGTAGAACCCCCCGTAAACACTTCATTTCGCCCCACTTCCACACGTTAGGGAAAAAGGAGACAGTGTATCGGACTTCGCCAACAAACTCAGATAGATATAGTATCGGAAAGGGGGTGTCCATGAAAACGTGAGCAACCCTGGCGAGCTGCTCACGTTTATATGGAGAAAATAGATTTTCGTTTTATGGGGGTCCCAAAATCGGGTCTGCCCATTATAGGTGTGCTGCTATCATTGCAGACGGGCGTAAGTTGCAGCTCTCAGCCCTATTTCATGGAGAGATATTCGTGGATGGCCCTGGCGGCTTTTCGGCCGGCGACCATGGCGGTAACGACCAGGTCGGGTCCGGTAACGCCATCACCGCCCGCATACACGCCCGGACGCGAAGTTGCACCGGTCTCACGATCAGCCACCACCAGGCCCCACTTATGCGTTTCCAGATCTGGCGTCGTATCGCCAATCACCGGATCCGGCCAATATCCCAGAGCCAGAATGGCTGTATCGGCTTCGACGATGAAATTAGAGCCTTCGATCGGCAGCGGTCGACGGCGGCCTTTCGCATCCGGTTCGCCCAATTCCATCCGAATACATTCAACCTGGGCTAACTTGCCATCATTACCGGCAATAAAGCGCACCGGTTGGGTCAAAAACTGGTAATGGGCCCCTTCCTCACGAGCCAACTTGCGATCTTTGCGGCCCCCGGGCATTTCCTTTTCCGTCCTGCGGTAAAGGCAGGTCACTTCATCAGCCCCCAACCGCAGGGCGGTCCGCAGGCAGTCTGAAGCCGTATCGCCACCGCCGATGACCACGACTTTATTGCCAATCTCAGGACGGCTTTCCAGATCTTTCGGTAAAAGTTCGAGATCAACGTTGCCTCGGATCAGGAATTCAGTCGCTTTGTAAACGCCCGGCAGATCCTCGCCTTCCACCTCCATTGGGGCATCAATCTCGGAGCCGACGCCGATGAAGACTGCCGCGTAACCTTCAGCGAACAGTTCGTCGACTGTTTTCTCTTTGCCGATGTAGGTATTGGGGATAAATTTTGCCCCGGCGCGTTCCATATCTCCCCAGCGAGCGGCCACCACTTCCTTGGGAAGTTTAAAGTTCGGGATCCCATACAGGAGCAGGCCGCCCGGAGCCGGTTTGGCTTCGAAAATCGTCACAGCGTGCCCTTTTTGAATGAGTTGTTCTGCACAAGCCAGGCCAGCCGGGCCAGCTCCAATGATCGCCACTTTTTGGCCGCTGCTTTGTGCCACAGGAATATCTGTTGCAAAGGCCTGGCGCTCATAATCGGTCACAAACACTTCCAGGGCGCCGGTCAGAACCGGTTCGTTGGTTTTGTTGCGCACACAAGAACCCTGGCAAAGCTGTTCATGAGGACACACCCGGCCACAAATCTCGGGCAAAGAACTGGTCTGTCGATACAATTGAGCTGCTTCCAGAAATTGTCCCTGCTCGATTAACCACATGGCCGAGGGGATATCGTTATGCGTCGGGCAAGCAACCACGCATGGTGCTGGATCCGGGCAGTGGATGCAGCGTGATGCTTCCAGCATTGCCCGTTCGGCGTCCATTGGGATCGTGACGTCATTAAAATCACATACCCGCTCCTCGGCAGAGCGATGGTCTATATCCAGATACGGCACTCGCATCCTGGCTCGACGATCAATGGCGAGAAAATCGCTGGGAACTGCTTGCATACTGAGATACCTCCATCATAACTACGAACATTCCGGGCCCTGGAAAATCTGTGAGAGAGTCCCAGATTTGGGGTACCACTCCAGAAATTCCCAAAGGGCCAATTTTTCACATGTCAGATAATAACGACAAAAGTGGTTTAATTTCAGTCCCAAAAGTCATGATTTGCTGTGACGGTTGTCACATACCGCAGTATATTAGATGTAGGTTTGCTCCAATCAGTCGATTAAATAAAGGAATCATGATCGCCGATTTACCGAAAAGGCCCACAAAGCTGGCACGTTTTCTTCTAACCCAACAGGTAACTTGTAATCGGTTAGCTTCTTCGATTCGCGCCTTGTCCAACTGATCAATAGAATCATTAAAGAACTATAATCATTCTTTGATTGTGAAACTTGATTCAAAGAGAGACTACTGTGGGTATAATGGAAATCAGCCTTTCCAAGGAAAGCAGCAATTTACTAATAAATCACCCTGCTCGGGTTATTAATGACGACCTCATTTTTGGAATTGGTATCAATGCATCTCAGGTGATGGAGACCTTGCCCCTGGCTATCATCCCGGGAAGGTAAGTATTCATCACAGCGTTCCTTAGTCTCGTAAGCCTGGCTTATGTTTTGGGACGTCAATTGGTACCCCGGGCAGGCTGGAGGCGAATTGGTCCGTTGGTAATCTCTGTGGGAAGTTCCTGAAGACCCGGCGAGTTTCCCCTTTACTGACTTATTTGCATGGGTTACTATTACTGTTTGCCCTGGCGACGATACCCTACCTGGGTTTTCTCGTGCGCCTGATCATGCCGATGATTGGGATTGACCTGGCAACCAGTGCCCGATTTGGTCCAGGTTAGCCCTGGAGTTTAACCGCATTGCAAGAAGATTGATATGAGAAAAATTTTTATCACCCTTGTCATTATTCTGGCTGGCCTGGCAGTTGGCGCTTATTTTATCGGCCAGGCCAGGGCCCAGGCTCAGGATAAGATCCAAACGCAAGCTGTTCAACGCGGCGATCTGACCGTGACGGTCAACGCCTCCGGAGTCGTTCACAGCAACCAGACTGCCACCCTTAACTGGGAAACGACCGGGACAATCGATGCGGTCAACGTGCATGCAGGTGATCTGGTCACAACCGGGCAGATGTTGGCGAACCTGGAACCTACCTCATTGTCCCAGGCTGTGATCAGCGCCAGGATTAGCTGGATTAACGCTCAAAAGAATCTGGAAGATCTGCTCCAATCCAAACTCCAGGCGGCCCAGGCGCAGCAAGCTCTTGAAGATGCCGGGCAGGCGTTGGAGGATGCTCGCGACCCTGAATTAACCAGGGCTAACGCTCAACAAACCCTGGCGGAGGCGGAGAAAAAAGTCGCAGACGCGCGAACTCAGCTGGCAATCGTCCAAAAGAGGCCGCCCCAATCTGCGATCGATCAGGCTTACGCCAATATGCTGCTGGCAAAAAACAATCTGGACAATACCCAATCTTCGGTCGACCGGATTCAAAAACGTTTGGACCAATCTCCAACCGCGTACTTTTTCTTTGAAAGCAAAGAGTTTTACCGGCGCATCCTGGACAACCTGAAATTAAAACTGGTGCGCGATCAACGCACCTACGATGTTGCTGCCGAAAAATACAACCGCCTGCTCGAGCCTGTCGATCCGAACGACCTGCTGGTCGCTCAAGCGAATCTGGCCAAAGCCCAGGCCGAACTTGCTCAAGCCCAACGTGATTGGGAGCGAGTTCAGGATGGTCCTAACCAGGCCGATATCGCGGTTTTGGAAGCCAACCTGGCGGATGCCCAACGAGAATGGGAGCGGTTAAAGGACGGGCCGGACCCGGCCGATTTAGCCGCCGCGCAGGCTCAAGTAGACGCTGCTCAGGCAGTGCTAAACCAGGCGAATATAACCGCGCCATTTGACGGCACGATCACGGAAGTGATCGGACAGACTGGCGACCAGGTCACATCCGGCATGCCTATGTTCCGCGCTGGACGATCTGACCCATCTGACGATCGATCTTCAGATTTCTGAGGTTGACATCAATGCCATTCAAGTCGGGATGCCGGTTCAATTGACATTCGACGCCATTCCGGCCAACCTGCGCTCGTCAGATGCAGCTTCAAGCGAGCAAGCCGTTTACCAGGGACAGGTATCCGAGGTACTGACCTATGGACAGGAAAGCCAGGGCGGGGTTGTCTATCAGGCTACCGTAGAGCTGAATGATCCGGATCCATTGATTAAACCAGGTATAACGGCCAGCGCCGATCTTGTCATTCGAGAACTCAAGGATGTGCTCCTGATTCCCAGCAGTTCGATCCGCTTCAGCAACGGTCAGAGAATTGTGTATCTGATGCGGAACGATCAACCGACCCCGGTAGCTATCGAACTTGGAGCTACGTCCGAATCCAACTCAGAAGTGGTTTCAGGAGATCTCGCTGAAGGCGATCTGATCCTGGTGGATCCTCCGGCAGGCTTACCTGAGTACCAGCCATCATCTGAGTCTGGCAACCAGTAAAGCGATCGAATGCGTATTCATTCAGGTTTCAAAATAAATTTGAATAAACCAGATGACACGCATTACAAGACAAAGTAAACAGCGCACCGGTTAATAAGCCTGAATAGTTCTTTCGGCCAATTCATTCCAGGAAAAGATGGGTTTTGTCAACAAAATCCCCCTTTGGGAGAATCAATTGCCGGGAGCATCAAGCAAAGTGCCGTCTGCGTATAACGTGCAAAACCGTAGTTGGAGGAAGTTATGAAAAAGTGGATCATCGTCATCGTCGTCCTGATTGTTCTCGCAGGCGCGTTTTACCTGCTTGGCCCCGCCCGAGCGCAACGCCAAGCCGCCAGTGGATCAGATTACCAAACCGCGACTGCCAGCCGCGGCAGCCTGACGGCTTCCGTCGGGGCTACCGGGATCGTGCACGCCAACCAGACCGCCATCTTAGGCTGGCAGACCACGGGAACAGTCGGGGAGGTCAATGTCCAGGTCGGAGAGACAGTCGAGGCCGACCAGGTGCTGGCCAGCCTCGAGCCGACCTCCTTGCCTCAAACAGTCATCCTGGCCCAGGCGGACCTGGTGAACGCCCAGCGCTCTCTGGATGACTTATTGAACTCCAACAGCCAGCAAGCTCAAGCTCAGCAGGCGGTAGAGAATGCCCGCCAGGCGTTGGAGGATGCCAGAAATCCCGAACTCACCCAGGCCAAGGCCCTGGAAGCGATTGCTGTAGCCGAAAAAACAGTTGAGGACGCCCAACGAAACGTACGCTGGCTGGCTTCGCCAGCTACCCAGAGCCTGATTGATGAGGCTCAGGCCCAGGTGACGATCACCAAGGACAAGCTCGATAAGGCCCAGGAAAAATTCGATCCTTATGCCAACAGACCCGAAACCAATCTGACCCGGGCTCGTTTGCAAAGCGATTTGGCTCAAGCCCAACAGCAGTATGATGCTGCCGTCCGGCAGTTGAACAATCTTCAAGGAACTGCTAACGAAACGGACCAGGCTGTCGCCAAGGCAGATTTGGCGAAAGCTCAGGCCCAGTTACTCCAGGCCCAGCGCGACTGGGAGCGGATCAAGGACGGCACCAGCCCGGCCGACATCGCCTTGTTGGAGGCTCAGCTGGCTGACGCCGAACGGGAATGGGACCGGGTCAAAGACGGGCCGGCAGCCGACGATATTCTGGCGGCTCGCGCCCGGGTGGACGCCGCCCAGGCTACCATCAACCTGGCTCATCTGACGGCGCCGTTTGCTGGGACGATTACGGATGTGATGCTCAAAACTGGCGATCAGGCTTCGCCAGGGACTACCGCATTTCGGTTGGACGATCTCTCGCACCTGTTGATTGATGTATCGGTCTCTGAGGTAGATATCAACCGGATCAAAGTAGGCCAGCCGGTCTCCCTGACTTTTGACGCCATTCAGGGTAAAGAATATTCAGGCGAGGTCAGCAAAGTCGATCAGGTTGGCACGACCAATCAGGGCATCGTTGATTTCACCGTGACCGTCGAGCTAAACAATGCCGATGAGCAGGTAAAGACCGGGATGACTGCGGCCGTCAATATCGTTGTCAACCAGTTAGAAGATGTGCTGCTGGTTCCAAACCGGGCTGTACGGATCAAAGATGGCAAACGCGTCGTTTACATTCTCGAAAATGGTCAGCCAACCCCAGTCGATATCACCCTGGGTGCATCTTCGGATGTTAACAGCGAAGTGGTCAGCGGAGACCTGAACGAAGGAGATACGATTATTCTGAACCCGCCGCTTGAATTTTCCACCAATGGTCCGCCAGCTTTCGTAGGGAGATAATCATGAGCGACTGGGTCATTGAAGCGAAGAACCTGACCAAAATATACAAGATGGGCGAGGTCGAGGTCCACGCGCTGCGTGGACTGACGACTCAGATCGCCAGAGGCGAAGTGGTCGCCATAATGGGTCCTTCGGGGTCGGGCAAATCCACCCTGATGAATATCATCGGTTGCCTGGATCGCCCAACTTCGGGAGAGTATTACCTGGACGGTGAACAGGTGTCTGAATTGAAAGACGACCAGCTGGCAGCTATCCGCAACCGAAAAGTTGGCTTCGTTTTTCAGAGCTTCAACCTGCTGTCTCGAACCTCCGCTATTTCCAATGTGGAATTGCCCATGCGGTATGCTGGCTTTGCTCGCGGCCGTAAAGAAAAGGCTATCGCCGCCTTGCAGGCGGTCGGATTGGGCGACCGCATTCATCACCGGCCAAATGAACTCTCCGGCGGACAGCAGCAGCGAGTCGCAATCGCCAGAGCGCTGGTCAACGATCCGGCGATCATCCTGGCTGATGAACCGACCGGGAACCTGGACACCAAATCAGGGGATGAGATCATGGAAATTCTGCTTTCCCTGAACAAAGAAAGGGGCACAACCTTGATCATTGTCACCCATGACCCTGAAGTCGCTGCCCAGACCCAACGTATGATTCATATCCGAGACGGGGTTGTGGAGGATAGCGAATGAACTTCTTACAATCTTTTGTCGAGGCGCTGGAAAGCCTTGCAGCCAACAAGATGCGCTCGGCGCTGACAGTGCTCGGGATCGTGATCGGGGTCGCAGCCGTAATCGCCATGCTTTCAATCGGTCGCGGCGCCCAAAATACGATTACAGGCTCTATTCAAGGGATCGGTACCAACCTTCTTTTCGTGATCCGGGGCGGCACTAGCGAGGAAGTCCGCAACCCCAAGCCACTGACTCTAGGCGATGCGGATGCGATTGCGGACCCATTTCAAGCCCCTTCCGTCCAGGGGGTAGCCCCTGTGCTGCAAGGATCCGGCGAATTCACTTATGGGGGTGAGAGCGCCACTTCGACCATTGAGGCTGTCACGCCGGCTTATGGGCCGGTCCGCAATAACACGGTGTCAGAAGGGGAATTCATCAACGAAGAACACATCCTGGGAAAAGCCTCGGTCGTCGTGCTGGGGCCAGACCTGGCCGATAAACTTTTTGGGCGCAAGGAAGGTGTTACCGGTGAGACAATCCGGATTGAAGGACAGCCGTTTCGGGTCATCGGGGTGCTGACCTCGAAAGGTGGTTCCGGGTTTTCGAATGAAGACGATCGGGCTCTCGTCCCTTTGACGACCGCTCAACAGCGGCTGCTGCGACGGTCGACGATCGACCGGGTCGATATGATCATGGTGCAGGCTGTCAGTGCTGAGGCCGTTCCTCAGGCGACTGAAGAGATCGCCCAGATCCTGCGGACCCGGCATCGGACAGCCATCGGCGCAGATGATTTCACGATTTTCAGCCAGCAAGATTTTCTTAACACCGCCAGTACGATTACCAGCGTTCTGACCATCTTCCTGGGTGGTATCGCAGCGATCTCGCTGCTGGTCGGCGGTATCGGGATTATGAACATTATGCTGGTTTCAGTTACAGAGCGAACCCGTGAAATTGGCTTGCGGAAAGCTTTAGGCGCCCGTCGGGTCGACATCCTGGTTCAATTTTTGACTGAATCCTCCGTCCTCAGCCTGCTGGGCGGCTTGATCGGCATTATGCTTGGTTGGGCCATCTCCTTCGTCGTTGGGCGGATCGCAGCCGCTAACAACACACCGATTGATCCCAGTATTGGTCTGGATGTCATCCTGCTCGCGACGCTGTTCTCGACTGCGGTTGGTTTGTTTTTTGGCCTGTATCCGGCCAATCGAGCAGCCAGCCTGGAACCGGTGGAGGCCCTGCGGTACGAATAAATTCGGGTCTTTCTGTGGTAATACCCCAGATTTGATGCTGAGAGTGTGCGTCCGCACACTCTCAGCATCAAATCTGGGGCTTCTCACAGAATTTCCTGGAGAACCATAAATTTTTCCTTTTGATCTTGAATGCGGTAAAATCACGAGTGCGTCGATCATAATTAGGCAAATACCACCAGGGGTCCGGACTTGATTTGATGGAACCACTTGTTTGAAAGACCGGTGGATTCTGGACCCGTTCCAATGAACTCGTTTATTTTCCCATAGTACGGAGTGAAACCATGCCACAATGGAAGATCCTGCTAACAGATGGTCTGGAAGAAAATGGGCAGGAGCTATTACGCGCTGCCGCACAGCTAGATGACCGTGCCGGCATCAGTGCCGAAGAACTTTTAAATAGCGCGGCAGACTACGATGCCATGATCGTGCGCGGCCGAACCAAGGTCACTGCCGAGGTATTTTCGGCTGCAAAACGCCTGAAGGTCGTTGGCCGGGCAGGTGTGGGAGTAGATAATATTGATCTGGCTGCCGCGAACGCCCACGATGTCCGGGTCGTCAATTCGCCGTTGGCAACCACGTTGGCTGTTGCGGAACACACCCTGGCCATGATGCTGGCCCTGGCCCGCTCCATCCCACGCGCCGACAGTCAGATGAAAATGGGACAATGGATCAAGAAACAATTGATGGGGATTGAGCTCAACGGCAGTACCCTGGGCGTCATCGGGCTGGGCAATATTGGTTCGGCTGTGGCTGAACGGGCAGCCGCTTTGGGCATGAACATCATCGGTTACGATCCACTGCTTTCACCGGAAGAGATTCGCGCCCGCGGCGCGGCCCCGGTCAGCCTGCTTGAGCTGTATGCCCAGGCAGATTTCATTACGCTGCACGTGCCGCTCACCCCCGAAACCCGCAACATGATCAGCGGGCAGGCCTTCGGCCAGATGAAACGCGGGGCTCGGATCATCTGCACAGCTCGCGGCGGCGTGATTGATGAGATTGCTCTGCATGGCGCTCTTGAAACCGGTCAGGTTGCTGGGGCCGCCCTGGATGTGTTTGCCAACGAACCGCCCGGACTGACTGCCCTGGTCTCTCACCCCCACCTGATCGCTACGCCCCATATCGCTGCCCAGACCTCCGAGGCGCAGGCCAGGGCGGCTGAAGACATTGCGACCGAGGTCCTGGCGGCGTTGCGCGGCGAACCCCTGCGGTGGAAGATCGTCTAATCCGGCCTGGCCCAGGTTTGGCCTTTTGGTCCAGCGTAATTTTTGAACATATCTGGGGCGACATCAGTAAGTTTAACGGCGTACTATGCTGGTACCCGATCCAATCAAGAGGGGCATTTACCTGAAAAGCACTTGCTCCTTGATTCAACCTAACATGACAGGCGCACCAAACCAGGCAATATGGTGGTCATCGAGCTCTCTGTCGTCTTTCATCAAGAACTAAAAAAGGAGTCTAATGGAAACCAAGATAAACCAACTCAAACAGTTATTAGCCGAGGTCTCCGATTTGCACGGCGCCATAGCCCTTTTAGGCTGGGACCAGCAGACCTATATGCCCCCCGGTGGGGCCGAAGACCGAGGCAACCAGCTTGCAACCCTCAGCCAGATTGCCCACAATAAATTCACCTCGGATGAAGTCGGCCAACTGTTGGAAGATCTCGAACCCCTGGTTGCCCAGTTGGATCCTGATTCGTATGAAAACCGCCTGGTAAAAGTGACTCGCAGACTGTATGACAAAGAGACCCGAGTCCCGCCGGAAATGGTAGCCGAATTTGCCCAACTGACCACTGCCGCGCATCAGATCTGGCAGGAAGCCCGAGCCGAGAATAATTTCGGCAAATTCCAGCCTTCTTTGGCTAAGATCATCGACCTGCGCCAGCGGTATGCATCCATATTTACACCCTTCGATCACATATATGATCCCTTGCTGGATGATTTTGAACCCGGGTTGAAGACGGCGGACGTCAAAGCGATTTTCGAAGCATTGCGCCCCCAGCAGGTAGAACTGATCCAGGCGATCTCAGAGCGACCTCAGGTTGAAGACTGGTTCCTGCACCAACCCTTCGAAGAACAAAAACAATGGGATTTTGGCGTTGAAGTGATTTCTAAATTCGGTTACGACTGGCAGCGCGGCCGTCAGGATAAATCGGCGCACCCATTTACTACCAATTTCGGGATCGATGATGTCCGCATAACGACCCGGGTCAATCCGGAATTCCTCAACCCGGCCCTGTTTGGGACCATGCACGAGGCTGGTCACGCCCTGTATGAGCTCGGCGTTGATCATGCGCTGGCCCGCACACCTCTTTCGGGCGGCGCTTCGCTGGCCGTTCACGAATCCCAGTCGCGCATGTGGGAGAACCTGGTAGGGCGCTCGCGGCCTTTCTGGGAACATTTCTACCCCAGATTGCAGGCGTATTTCCCCAGCCAGCTTGGAAGCCTGGAATTGAACAGTTTCTATAAGGGCATTAACAAAGTCGAGCCTTCCTTGATCCGGGTAGAAGCCGATGAGGCCACCTACAATTTACACATTATGCTACGGCTTGAACTTGAAATCGCAATGATGGAAGGCGGCCTGGCAGCCAAGGATTTGCCAGATGCCTGGAACAGCCGGATGGAAGATTACCTGGGCATCCTGCCGCCCAACGACGCCCAGGGCGTGCTCCAGGATGTGCACTGGTCCGGCGGTATGATTGGCTATTTTTCCACCTATGCGTTGGGCAACCTGATCTCCGTTCAACTCTGGGAGGTCATCAACCGTGATATCCCCGATCTGGAAGAACAGATTCGCACAGGAAAGTTCGAGGCGCTCCTGGGCTGGCTGCGGCAAAACATCCATCGCCACGGAAGCATGTTCGAACCTCAGGAATTGGTGCAGCGGGTAACCGGGTCAAAGATCGATCCGGCCCCTTACGTGCGCTACTTGAATGTCAAGTATAAAGAGATATACAATCTCTAAAACCGGGGACGATCAATTCATTCCTTGTTACCACAATGAATCCCCAATGAGGCCAAGCGGGTGCCTTCGAGATGTGTAGATGCGGTTTTCTGTTTGGGTGGCATTTTCTGCCCAAACAGAAAACCACCTATCCCTTTCTACAACATTCGAATGCTCCCGGCCTGGCGCATCATTTCCCACGGTTTTAACAAAGTCGCTCGTCTTTCCGCCAACAAAGCCTGAAAGGGAAGTATGTGGTGCATGATGGGCGGCTGAGCCGCCCATCATGCACCGCATTTTCTCTTTCTTGTTAAAGCCCTGCATCATTTCCACTGCTAACTTGCGTGTGGTAGAATCGCGCCGGGCTTAAATAGTGGTTTCGCTACGGTCAAATCGATTACAGGTCAAACATGGCGCGCATCCTTTTCGTTGATGATGATCCCGACACATTAGAAACGATGGCCCGGGCCGTCCAGATTTATGGACATCAGGCAGTGATTGCCAGCAGCGGTCAGGAAGCGCTCGCCAAAACGCTTGCGGCTACACCGGACTTGATCTTCATCGATATGCGCCTGCCGGATATCAGTGGGGACGAATTAGTCAATCAACTTCATCTTCAGAAATTGACCCAAGATGTACCCATCTGTATGCTGACAGCCAGTGTCGAGCAGGAAGCCGAAGCTCTGGCGAAGGCTGCAGGCGCCTCAGAATACCTTACCAAACCGGTTCGCCTGCAAAAATTGATCGAAATCATCCGCCAGTACACTGAGCCATAATCACACCATGAGGTTTGTTATCCGGTTCATAAGAAATTGCTGTAAGCCAAGGCAACTATCCGCTGGATTGCTGGCCGGCTTGCTGGCCGCTTGCAGCAGCTTGAGCCAACCGGCATTACCCACACCCTTGCCGCCAGAATACCTGCCAACTGCTGTGGCCCTTACATTTGAGGCAGGAGTTGCAAAGCCAACCGGATTACTCGAGACCACTCCCCCCACCAACACTACAACGCCGGTTGCAACACTCAGTCCTGGGCCTTCCTCGACAGTCTTACCGCCAGCGACCGAACCTCCAACTACCTTCTTCCTGGAAACCCCAACCATCGGGCCTACGGCTACTTCCACACCTGAATTCCCCATTGCTGGCATCCAGATTTTTAAACCGGGGGATCTTTCCAAAGTCGCTTCTCCGATTGAAATCAACGCTTATCTACGGCCTGGTGCTCGCGGCCGGGTAACTCTGGAACTGTTCGGTGAGGATGGTCGCCAGCTGGTGCGCCAGATCAAACCATTTAATACCCTGCCTGGCGCAAGAGTTAACCTCAATGCGGAGTTGGAATTCGGGATTCAGGCCGCCGCCGAAGTGGGGCGTCTGGTAATCAGCACACAGGACGAGTCCGGGCGCCCTGTGGCAGTGAATTCTGTGGATCTGATCTTGCTCTCCCTGGGCCAATCCGACCTCAACCCCTCGGACGCCCTGTTAGAAGATATCATCATCCAACAGCCAGTGGTCAATACTCTGATCCAGGGCGGTACCCTGGTCGTCTCCGGATTGGCGAATCCGGACACCGACCGGCCTTTGCACGTTGAGATTGTTAATGACAAGAACCAGGTCGTCGGTCAGCGCCTGGCCGCCGTTGACCAGCCAAATGACAGTGGTTATGGCACTTTCGCAGTTGAAGTTCCTTACCAGGTAAACGGTTTTAGCTCCGTCCGGCTGATCGTTTACGAAGCCGGAGAACAAATGTCGCCCATACGCCATCTGGCCAGTATGGAATTCATGCTCAGCCCTTGAGACATAAATAACGGGTGCCCTAACTGTTTGTAGATTTGGTGTTTGATTTGTGCGGCTGAGGCCGCACAAATCAAACACCAAAAATAAGTGTGAAACAACACGTCCACACCCACAAATCTGGGCCATTGCTTCTGGAATTCCCACAGACCCAAGTATTTTATATTGACCAGACGTATGCGTATCTCTTACAATATAGACATGGACAATACCCTGACGTTCTCTGAAATTGCGGGGTTTTTCCGCACAGACCACGATCCCCCCGCAATATGAAGATAAATACCTTCCGAAATTGATTTTTCGTGACTGACGAGCTCTCTGATCGCGCCAATCACGAAACGACAGGTTCTTTTGGAATTCCAGTGGTGAGTAGAAGATGGAGGGGAATTTTCGGGCTTCATCCGAAAATTTCCCCCACATATAGCCTCGACCATCGGAATTCCCAAAGACCCAAAAAACAGATTACTGGTTAACGCTGCGAGAGGAGTACTCCCAATGGCCAAACATCCCTTTCTATCCAAACGAGCCCCGTTTTACGCCGATGTTCCCGATGAAAAATGGAACAGCTGGCGCTGGCAGCTGAGCAACCGGATTAACACGGTTGAAGAATTTGAAAAAGTGCTGCCCTTGACTGAGAGCGAGCGGAAAGCCCTTTCGGCCTCGGGGCTGTTTCGAGTCGACATTACCCCTTATTTCATCTCGTTGATCGATCCGGAGGACCCAAACGATCCGATCCGCAAGCAGGTTGTCCCCACCGACACGGAATTGGTGCCCTTCACAGCCATGATGGAAGATTCACTGGCGGAAGACCGGCATTCGCCGGTCCCCGGATTGGTCCATCGCTACCCGGATCGGGTGCTGATGCTGGTCACAACCCAGTGCGCCAGCTACTGCCGCTACTGCACCCGCTCGCGGATCGTCGGTGACCCTTCGGCTACTTTTTCGAGAGCCGAGTTTGAAATGCAGCTCGAGTACCTTAAACGCACTCCCCAGGTGCGAGACGTGCTGCTCTCTGGCGGCGATCCTCTGGTGCTTAATCCTAAAATCCTGGAAGAGATCCTCAGCCGCCTACATGAGATCGAACATATCGAAATCGTACGGATCGGCTCGCGTGTGCCGGTTTTCCTGCCCATGCGCGTGACCGACGAGCTGTGCGACATGCTCCAAAAATATCACCCCCTGTGGATAAATATCCACGTCAACCACTCCAACGAGATCTCCGCCGAACTGGCTGAGGCCTGTGACAGGCTGACCCGAGCGGGCATTCCACTCGGCAATCAGTCGGTGCTGCTGGCGGGCGTCAATGACAATGTGCACATCCAGCGCCAGCTGGTACAGGACCTGGTGCGCATTCGGGTGCGTCCTTACTATCTTTACCAATGCGACCTGGTGGAAGGCGCCGGCCATTTCCGCACCCCGGTTGCAAAAGGCATCGAAATTATTGAGGGGCTGCGCGGCCATACCTCCGGGTATGCCGTACCACAGTACATCATCGATGCTCCCGGCGGTGGTGGGAAAATCCCGGTCCAGCCCCAATACCTGATCAGCCAGTCGGACCATAAGGTTATCCTGCGGAACTATGAAGGGTTCATCACCACTTACGAAGAGCCGACCGACTACCGCCCCGATATGGCCGCTAAACCCGGCCTCAAACGGCCCGAACCGGGCCAAAGCGGGGTGCTGGGTCTGCTGGAAGGCGATGAGATGTTCATCAAGCCGGAAGGATTTGACCGGTTGCACGATCGCGGTGGAATCCAACATCGTCTGAAGGACGCCGCCAAATGGATCCCCCTGGGTATCGGCAGCGGAGAAGAAACCGAGCCTTCAGAATAACAGAAGCTGATGCTCGCATACCGGCGCGCCTGTCCAGTAGTACCGATTATGAAAGCCAGATGAGCGTTTGAATAATCGCCCCAATTTGGTCGGGATTGCCTCTTGACAGGCGCGCTGAGGTGCTTATAATAATTATCAGTTTGATCATAATAATTTAGAAGTTGTGAATGTTTTTGCGCTCAAGCTGCAGAAAACATTCACTCCATTCAAAAATCATTTCGTTTGGAGCATCATCTGATGAAGAATTGCATGTGTCTGAGGCGGGGATTGTAACCACCGTCTCGTCACAGAACATCTCCTGAAGCAGTTTACACCCAGCTACTTCCGGCTAACAGACTTGACGAGGGTGGTTGCGACCCCGCTTGCGAATTGAATCGCATAGCGTTGCGCCTTTGTGCGTGGTCCGCCGCCCTTTTTTGTTATCTGTTAGCCGTTTTGTTGTTAAATTATCTGGAGTAATAAGATGGATCTTATCACTATACAAAAATTACATACCAGCGCTCCACAACTGGGAGGCCTGGAATCCATCGTCGGCAACACCCCCTTACTTCCGTTGCACAAGATTGGCAGCCAGATCGCCCCACAGGTTCAAATCTATGCCAAGGCGGAGTGGTTTAACCCTGGCGGTTCGATCAAGGATCGCCCGGCTCTGAATATCATCCGTACAGCGATCGCCGATGGTTCTTTGACGCCTGGTAAACGCCTGCTGGACGCCACCTCTGGCAACACCGGCATCGCCTATGCTACTTTCGGGGCCGCACTGGGTATCCCGGTCACCCTGACCATGCCATCGAATGCCAGCCGGGAGCGCATTGCCATCTTGCGCGCTCTGGGAGCTGAATTGATCCTGACCGATGCAATGGAGGGCGCCGACGGGGCTATTCGCAAAGTCAGGGAATTACTGGAAGACCATCCCGAGCGTTATTTCCACGCCAATCAGTACGATAATCCGGCTAACTGGCAATCCCACTATCACACCACCGGCCCGGAAATTGTTCAGCAAACCGAGGGCCGCATCACCCATTTTGTGGCCGGGATGGGCACTTCAGGGACGATGACTGGAGTCGGTCGCTACCTCAAGCATTACAATCCAGAGATCCAGTTGATCGGCGGGCAGCCCGATACCCCCCTGAACGGGATCGAAGGTTTTAAACACATGGCCACCGCGATCGTGCCGGCCATCTATGATGAAAACCTGCTTGACCAGACTGAGATTATCAGCACTGAAGAAGCCCGCCAGATGGTGCGCCGGTTGGCCCATGAAGAAGGCGTGCTGGTGGGCGTATCCGCCGGCGCAAATGCTGCCCTGGCGTTGCGGGTGGCTGAAAGACTGGAAGCGGGCGTTGTGGTGACCGTTTTCCCCGACTCGGGATATAAGTACCTGAGCGATAAAGATTTGTGGGAGGGGAAATTGTAGGATCGCCGATGGCCATTCAACTTACATTCGAGACCAGCAAACAAATCCACGCTTTCCTTGAAGCGGCTTATCCCGACGAAGGCGCCGGCTTACTGTTGGGGAATGACCAGGATGGGCAGCGGCGAGTCCAGGCTATATTGCCTCTGGCTAACTCACGTGAAAGCGCCGCCCGTCATAACCGCTATTTGATTACACCCCAGGACATGCTGCACGGCGAGCAAGAAGCCGTGCGCCTTGGACTGGATATCGTTGGCATTTTCCATTCCCATCCCGATTTGCCCAACCGTCCGTCTGAATTCGATCGCGAATGGGCTTTGCCCTGGTTTTCTTATTTGATCACAACCGTCGCCGCCGGACAGGCTCAGGGAAGCCGGTCCTGGCGCCTGGAAGAAGATCGCAGCCAATTTACAGAGGAATCAGTGGCCGTATTACCAACTCCACCGGATTTCTGAACCAATCGTCACGCGATGGCAGGATGAAAGAACCGGGCCATGTCTGGCAATAGTTAAGCAATTAATTAGCTCTCCAAGAAACTCTGTGGGAGAGTCCACCACTGGAATTCCCAATGAGCAGATTAATTCGCTAAAAATATAGAAATGATCGGTACCCAACTTTTTACTGGAGGAAAAACTCATGTCGTTGTATTTTGTACGTCACCAACATTCGGATGCAACCTGCCCGGCCAAAAACCCCGAATCTGGCGCGATGTTGTTAACTCACATCAACCCTATGAATGCCCGCAAATATGGGGTCAATATTCAGGGTGATGCTGTGTTGGACGGACAGCACACCTTCGTTTTGATCGTTGAATCTGAATCGCCTGAAAACGTTGAAAACTTCATGCAGCCGTTCAAACAGGCGGGCAGTGTCGAAATTATCCCCGCTTCTACCTGCGAGGTGGTTGTAGACCGGGCTGGATGTTGATAGAATTGAGAAGAAGAACGATGCCTATATTAAGAATCCCCACCCCCCTTCGTCCCTATACGGAAGGCCAAACGGAAGTATCGCTTCAGGGCGATACAGTCGGAGCAGCGTTAAACGATCTCACTGGCCGGTATCCGGCGCTAAAGCAGCATCTCTTTACTGAATCCGGCGAGTTACGAGCCTTCGTCAATCTGTTTTTGAATGAAGAAGATATTCGCCACATGGAAGGAGTAGACACTCCGCTGGACGAGGCTGACAAGTTGATGCTTATCCCCAGCATCGCAGGGGGACGACCAACTGACCGGAAAACAAAATGAATCCAGAACTCTCTCGCAATGAAATTTTGCGCTATTCTCGCCACCTGTTGATCCCGGAAGTCGGATTAGAGGGCCAGAAAAAACTCAAAGCCTCTTCGGTCCTGGTGATTGGAACCGGCGGTCTGGGCTCTCCGGTTGCGCTCTACCTGGCAGCAGCCGGGATTGGCCGGATTGGCCTGGTCGATTACGACGTGGTTGATTTTTCAAACCTGCAGCGCCAGGTCATCCATGGCAGCGCCGCAATCGGAAAACTCAAGGTCGAATCAGCCCGTGACCGCATGCTCGATCTCAATCCGGATATCCAGGTAGACGTCTATAACGAACCGTTTACATCCGAGAATGCCATGCACATCGCACAAGATTACGACATTCTGATCGACGGGACCGATAACTTCCCTACCCGTTACCTGGTCAACGATGTCTGCGTTTTGCTTGGCAAGCCCAATGTGTATGGCTCGATCTTTCGCTTTGATGGGCAGGCCAGCGTCTTTGATGCCACCCGCGGTCCGTGTTATCGCTGCCTGTTCCCTGAACCACCGCCCCCCGGCCTGGTACCTTCCTGTGCAGAAGGCGGCGTGTTAGGTGTGCTGCCAGGCACCATCGGTACGATCCAGGCGACTGAAGCGCTCAAAATAATCCTGGGGATCGGCGACACTTTGATCGGGCGTTTGATGTTATACAATGCCCTGGATATGTCGGTTGAATACGTCCGCCTGCGAAAAAATCCCAACTGCAAGATCTGTGGACCTAATCCTGAAGTCACGGAATTGATCGATTATGAAGCCTTCTGTGGCGTACCTGGACACGATCATGAAACCGGTTCGGTCGGCGGCGGCTGGGATATAACCGCCTCAGAACTGGCTGAACGCCTGGGGAGCGATCAACAGAATGGTCACAAGCTCAAACTGCTGGATGTGCGCGAACCGCACGAGCTGGAAATTTCCCACCTGGAAGGGGCGAAGCTAATCCCTCTGGGCCAGCTGGCTGCCCGCCTGTCCGAACTCGACACAGCCGATGAGATGGTCGTATTCTGCAAGGCCGGAACTCGCTCGGCCCGCGCTTTGGAGCTGCTGGTCAGCGCCGGCTTCCGCAAAGTCAAGAATTTGAAAGGCGGGATCAATTCCTGGGCGCGGGAAGTCGATCCTGAGATGCCGATCTATTGATCGCATCCCGATGTTCAAGGATATCAAATGTGCTGTAAGGTTGGCCTGCTTGCAATCTTTCAGCACATTTTTTCATCCAAAGTGATGCTCCTAGACACAAAGGGTATGACATCCAGATCGCCACAAATCAAAATTTTTATTCTTTGGGAGTTCCTGGGATAATACCCCAGAATTGGAGGCGTGAGCGTGCGGGCGCACGCTCACGCCTCCAAATCTGGCAACTCTCACAAAGTTTCCGAAAGACCCACAATATATGCACTCATCGATACTACTGATATCTTTATCCAGCTTAGGTCTGATTATCGGACTGGCAATCACTTTTTGGATTCATGGCAGCCATCAGATGGCAATTGTCGTCCGGCCGCAGGAGTTATCGTCCCCATCTGCTCGTCCTTTGATCTCGGTCATCGTTCCAGCCCGCAATGAAGCCCGTAATATCCGTCGTTGCCTTGAAGCGCTTCTTGCTCAGCAGTATCCCCGCTTCGAGATCATCGTGGTGGATGATCGCTCGACAGATGCTACCCCACGCATCTTGAACGAATTGGCCGGTCTGCATCCCAATCTACACATCCTATCTGGCGCTGAACCACCGCCCGATTGGGCCGGCAAGCCATTTGCTATCAGCCAGGGAGTTGAGCAGGCCCGGGGAGATTGGTTGTGCTTCATCGATGCCGATACTTTTTGCCAACCTGCCTGCCTGTCGGCTACCCTGGCGACCGCCGAGCGCCACCAGGCGGATCTTTTCAGCATGCTGACCGATCAGGAATTAGGCAGTTTCTGGGAAAAAACGATCCTGCCCCTGGTATTTACAGCCTTGTCGGTTGGCTTCCCGGCGAAGCATGTGAACGATCCGGAACGACCGGAAGCGATCGCTAACGGTCAGTTCATCCTGATCCGCCGCCCGGTTTACCAGGCTATCGGCGGGCACGCCAGCATCCGCGCCGAAATCGCCGAGGATAAAGCACTGGCCGGGCGCGTCAAACATCTGGGATACCGGCTGATATTAGCTGACGGGCGCGAAGCTGCCCTGACCCGTATGTACACCAACCTGCCTGAGATATGGGAAGGTTGGACCAAAAACATTTATCTTGGGATGCGCGATCGGCCGGGCTTGCTGCTGACTGGCGCCCTGATTGGCCTGCTGGGGGCTTTGTTGCTGCCTGTCTGGTTGCTGGCCGGGCTGTACTGGCTGGTGGTGAGCGGCCAACCGGCAGCCTGGTTGGTGTTCGGGGAGGCCGTCATCCTGTGGGCAGTTCTGCTGAATTTTCGGGTTCGGGCCGCTAGGGCGTTCCGGATTGCACCGGGTTATGCGCTTACCTTTCCACTGGGAGCTTTACTATTTACCGCTATGATGGCGACTTCAGCCTATAAAGTGCTTTCCGGCCAGGGAGTCACCTGGAAAGGCCGCCATTACCAGCGATGAGCAATCGCCCTGCGGCAGACCGCTAATCGCGTCCCAAACATTTTTATGAGTTTTCGGTATCGCGCTGCTCTATCAGGCGTCTGAGGGAGGCCAGGGCCCGAAACTGCAAGGCCTTGACCGCTGTGATCGTTTTCCCCACGGTCCTGGCGGTTTCTTCCAGGGAAAGCTCTTGCCCAAACCGCAAAGCCAGAACGTGTTGCTGTTCGGTCGTTAATTGATCGAAAGCCTCACGGACTTCCTGGTGTTCCTGACCGATAGCTAATGCATCCTCCGGCAAGTGGTCATCAATCAGCAAATGCTCATCTGTTTCATCGATATTTTCCAGCGTCCGCCGGTATTTCCCCCGCAAATGATCGTTCACCAAATTCGAAGCCGTGCCAAATAACCATCCCCGCAAATTGGTGTTCGGGCCTCGTTGGCGATTGAGCGCGTTTAGAAAACGCAAAAAGACTTCAGAAGTGATATCCTCACACAACTGCTCGTGCGCCAGACGGTAGCGGACATATCGATAAACTTCTGAATAATAGCGGTCGTGAATCTCGCCCAATGCATGCTGGTCGAGACGGCGAGCTCGCTTGAGGAGTTCGTTATCTTCCAGCGAGGACGTCATCAGGCAAACACCATTACCCTATCACACGGAATCATTCCTACCATTTTATCCTAAGCAAACCGAAACGACCACATTGGGTCTTTGGCAAATCCAGGGCTTTCGCAAGAAAGAAAAAAATGTGGTGTGTGATGGGTGGCTTCACCGCCCATCACACACCACATCGATTCATTTCAAACCTTATTTGCGCAAACGATTTCGACTTTATGAAAACCCTGTATGGCAAATCCTGTGCCCGAAGATTGTGATTAACGTCACACACAAACCAAAATCCGCCGATATGATTAACCCAACATGAGAATTTTCGTTTAGAATATTAACAGAAATTAATATTCTCCACTCCCATCACTGCAGCCAGGCCCACTGAATAAAACGAGTCAACCACGATACACATAATTTACGTTCCCCATTTTTTCCCCGATTTTGAAATTCCCGTAATCAATGACAGGAGGAGAAAACTTTATGAGCGAAGGACAGAGCATATTTCGATCGGCTCGGGTGCTGATTTTTGGATTGGTGGCGGTCATTGTCGTGCTGGGTGCGGCTTTGATCGTAATGGCTATCGGACGTTCCGGCACAACGGCAACTCCTGAACAAGTGAACGCACTCGTAAACAGCGATAATCAATGCGTCACTTGCCACCGCCAGACCACCCCCGGGATCGTTGAGCAATACGGGCATAGCAGCATGGCCGATGCCGAAGTCGCTTGCCAGCAGTGTCATGAGGTCGCCGCCGATTATCCGGGGGCGGTAGAACACGAAGGCACTTACGTGCTGCATTCACCAACAACCGCCATGTGTCAGAAATGCCACGCTCAGGAAGTAGCCCAGTTCAATCAAAGCCGTCACAGCCTGCCGGCCTACGTGGCCGTGTTTGGTTCAAGCGAGCTCTCCTCAGAATTCATGGCCATGTACGAGTCCATCCCGGAGGGCAGTTTCGCGCCGGATAAATCCCGCAATGCAATTGCAGCTTTGGAAGGCCCTGATATGACCCCCTTCACTTGCGAAGTCTGTCATAATATTGGCCGGCCCGCAGCGGATGGCTCGGCTGGGCAATGTCAGAAATGTCACCTGCGGCATGAATTCAGCCTGGAACAGGTGCGCAAACCAGAAACCTGCAATGCCTGCCACATCGGCCCCGATCATCCCCAATGGGAGATATACCACGAATCTCCCCATGGGATTGCCTATGAAACGATGGGCCATTATTGGGATTGGGAGGCCGAACCCGGCACTTTAACTGTCAATGATTTTCCCGCCCCGACCTGCGCCGTCTGCCATATGAGCGGCTTCGGCACCAGCGGCACCACCCACGACGTTGGCGATCGCCTGACCTGGTATTTGTTCGCTCCCATCAGCGAGCGACGCCCGAGCTGGCAGGACAACATGGTCCGCATGCAGGGCGTCTGCCAGGAGTGCCACAACCAGAATTTCATCGATACCTTTTACACCGGCGCTGATAAGGCTACCGAAAGAGTTAATGAATGGGTCCGGGAAAGCGACGCCATCATCCAGCCCCTGAAGGACATGAACCTTCTGACCGCGGAGCCTTTCGATGAGCCAATCGACTTCACTTATTTCAACCTGTGGCATCATTTTGGCAGAACGGCCAAATTTGGTACCTGGATGCAAGGACCCGATTACGCCCAATGGCACGGCGCCTATGAGGTTCTGCATGAGCTGGCGAATTTAAAGGATGAGGTGCAGCAGAAGCTGGATGCAGCTGGAATGGGACAGTAACATGGGCTACCTCGCCACCCTAATCCCAGGGATGCGGCGTGTTCGCATCCCGCTCTCCCGCGACCAGGTCATGTTGCTGGTTGCGGCTATGAACGAGATCATGCTGGGCGTGGAAACTTATCTGGCCCACCTGATCAGCGGGACAATCGTGACTTACGAGTGGATCCCGATTATTTTCGGCCCTATCGCCGGCTTGCTCTTGCTGACGGCCGGCTTGTTGGCGCTCAGAAAGCGCTTCATGGCGACGATACTGGCCAACCTGGTTTTTTTGAGTAGCATCTTTGTTGGCCTGCTGGGTGCTTATTTCCACCTGGTTCGAGCTATCCTGCCTTATGCTGCTACCGGGGACCAGATTTCCGTGCCCTTACTGGTCTGGGCGCCGCCGATCCTGGGACCATTGACATTCGCATTGGTAGGCCTGTTGGGCATCAGCTCCGCCTGGATTGAACAACCAATGGACAGCGGCCGGCTCAACATCTATGCTGATCAGTACATCCAACTTCCCTACAGCAAAACCCGCGCTTATTTCTTCATCGTGGGGATGGGATCGCTGGCTACCGTTATCAGCAGCGTACTGGATCATGCCCGCACCAACTTCTCTAACCCCTGGCTGTGGATACCAACGGCTGTGGGCGTTTTTGCCACGGTCGTAGCCGTGCTCCTGGGAGCTATTCGGAAACCAACCCGCGGCGACCTATGGACTTACCTGGCAGCCATGCTTTTAATGATCCTGGTGGGCGTGCTGGGTTCCATCCTGCACATCGACCACAACCTCACCAGCCAGGGCACCATTGTCAACGAACGTTTCTTGCGCGGCGCCCCGTTTCTAGCGCCGCTGCTATTCGCCGATATCGGTGCAATTGGGCTCGTCGTGCTCTTAGATCCCAAGGAGTGATCGGCGAGACGGGAGTACCTTTCCAAGCAAATACATAGCTCTCTGGAAAATTGCTTTAGACTTAGCAACTCGACCCGAACGAGCGTCCCATGCCGGTCGAAGATGAGACGGCCCGGGATATTCAACAGATCTCGTAAGATCCGCTTCAGGCCAAACCCTTCGAAATCGGTCCCGACCAGAGCTTTGGCATGGAAATCAGCCAACAGGTTATGAGCCAGGTCCGTCAAGAGGATGTAACCCTTCTGTCCAAGGAAGCTGCGTTTTCGGCGAGCTTCCAGGCCCAAACCGGCTTTGTCATTCCGAAATTGTTCGACTTCAGCACCGCCCCGAGCGTGATAACTGGCCATCAGAAGCCCTTTCGAAGGCAAACGGATAGTGGCGAGGTAGTAACTGTGCCGATAAACACCATGGTTGAGCCTGCGTTTGACGAACATGCGGACAGGACGACCATAGTCTGTTGGTGGTTTCACTTCGCCGAGCCAGACATCTTGATAGGCATCCCAGCGTTCGACTTGTCTGGCCAAAGCTTTGGCTCTGCTATTGGCCATCCCTTTGGCAATGACCTGGTAGCCTCGCTTCAGAAGCCAACGAACGTGCCTGTCGCTACCTGCACCGCCATCCAGACGCCAAACCGTGCGTTTGCGTTGGCTTGGCACTAACTCTAAAGCAATTTCAGCCGCTTTGACCGCTGGCTCCAAACATTGAACCGTGTGCCGATTACCTGGGTAGACCTCCGACCAAATGGTTTCGCGGTAATTGATGGCGCTGACCCGGGCTAATTGGCGTCCGGTGACGTTTTTTTACCGCTGAAATACCCTTTTTGGCTGTTTTCAGCCAAAGCAGAGCAGGGTAGCCCTGATAAATCGAAGTCCAGCCACAGATAACCGCGCCAGTCATGCGATCGGATTTGGCTCTTGACCCACCAGATCGCCGTTGTGTTTTGACGAAGCTGATCAATGTTCATTAGAGTTAGGGCATCCAGAGTGCGAGACAGGCTGGATTGGTCGGCAAACCGCTCCCATATATATCGTCGAACAACAGGCCAGAGGGTGGGAATTTCCTCACGCTCTGGCCTGTTGTTCGACCTCAGGCCAGAAGAAACCTTAAATAGCTTGATACTGCCTGAGCGAACGAAATGCAGCCCGGCACAGGCCTCCCCTTGCCAAAACAGCGCTTCACCGCTTTCGTATAATCTCAGGCTGGCTGCGCCAGGTCCCTGAGTTCATCGCTATTCAAGCCAGCAAAATAACTGTTATTTTGCAGTGCCTTGATCTTGGTTTTGAGATCGCTTGCCAGAATTTGCATGACCAGATTACAACGGCCAATCAAGCATTTAGAGTTTGTGGGTCTTCGGTGAGCCTTTCCAATCCGACTAAATGACTGGACAAATCCAAAGTTAAATAATATCCTTAAGCGAAAGCTACCCGCGGGCTTCATTTCTCAACATCATGCAGTTATGATGTTGCTTTTTCGGGCAGGTTCGAGACGCGCATCATTCCAACTGGCCCAAAAACGGACCGCCGGAGACGAACCGATTATGCTCACCAGAACTGATTTCAAATCGAAAATTTCCAAGAAAAAGTTTAAAAAACAGCTCCCCGCTTTGGAGGAGCAAATTTACTGTTTGCAAAAAGCTTCCTGGGATGCAGACACGTCGATTATCATTTTGGTAGAAGGCTGGGAAACGGTGCCCAAAAGCAGCCTGATCCGGTCCCTGAGCAGCCCGCTTGATCCGCGCGGCTTTGTTTTTCACGCCATTCGTTCACCGCTAACCCATGAGAAGGCCCGGCCCTGGCTGTGGCGTTTCTGGCTAAAAATCCCCGAACGCGGCCAATGGGCGATTTTCGACCAATCATGGTATCGCAGGATCTTTTATGAACATATTCAGCAAAATATCAGCGAACAGGATTTGCGCCGATCTTTGCGCGACATCAATGATTTCGAACGCACCTTGAGTGATGACGGCACGATTATTCTGAAATTCTTTTTTCACACGGGTAAAAACACCTTTAAAATAAAAAGCTCCCTGCTCGAGAAGAGCACGGAATCACCGGCGGGTACCGAAAGCAAACTTCTTGCCCGGCGCTACGATCGCTTGTTCGGGATCTATGCGGACGGCTTGAGGCACACCCACCAGGAATACGCTCCCTGGCACATTATTCCAGCGGATGACAGGCGCACTGCCCGTTATCACTTCCTGAAGATCATCATCAAATCGCTCCAACAACGCCTGGGAATAGAATGTAAACCGAAACCGCCTATCGCAGTTACGGAAACATTGAGCCCAAAGCGGAAAGCGCCGAAATCAAAACGCGCCCGGCCGGCTCAGCCTCCACCGGAAATGGAAAGCTCCACAACGGATGGTACCGATAGCGAGCCCACCGAGCCAATCACAACCGAAGGTTCTCCTGCCCAACCCGAGTCGGAAGGAAACCAGCAATCCCCGACCGGGATTGAGCCGCTCCCCCCTGACAAGCCGGCTGATGAGACTGAGGGTGCAGCCCCAGTCCCATCAGAAGGAGAGGCGTGATGGCCGAGCCACTTAACGACGACCTTTCCCAAAATCCTGTCGCCATTCGAAAAACTCTGCGCCGTTACCAAAAAGCCTTTGCCGAATTGGTCGCTCAGCTAAAGCGGCGCAAGCGACCGGCAATCATCATCTTCGAAGGTTGGGGGGCAGCTGGCAAAGGCGACCTCATCCGCCTTGTCACAGCCAGATTGGACCCGCAGCTATATGCTGTGTCGGCTAACCATCGACCGGAAGGAGCTGAGGCCAGACATCACTACCTGTGGCGTTATTGGCGTCAGTTTCCCGAGCGAGGCCGGCTGGCGATATTTGATCGCAGCTGGTATCGCCGCGTCTTGACCGATCGGATCGAAGGCAATTGCTCCGTGGAAGAATGGGAACGGGCTTATCAGGAGATCAATCAGATTGAACGCCAGCTGGTTGAATTCGGCGCTCTATTGGTTAAATTTTGGCTGCAAATCAGCCCGGATGAACAACTACGACGCTTCGAATCACGCGCCAATGACGAAACCCGGCGTTGGAAAATCAGCTCCGAAGATTGGCAGCGGCGTGACAGATGGCATGAATATCAAACCGCGGCGGACAACATGCTGGCAGGCACCACTACAGTCTATGCACCCTGGACGGTAATCGACAGCGATTTGAAGATCAATGCCCAACTACAGACTTTACAGGCCCTCTACGCAATATTTTCGACTGAATTGAAGTACAATCCTATCAAAACTGCAGGAAAAGGGCGCGGCCGTGTGAAAGATCGCGTTGAGGGGAAAATGGGCAAATAGGCCTGCCCTTCTACTATTCTTGCCTGAAAAATACCGGCGGTCGTAATGCAGGCCTGAATCGGCCTGATAATTGAGGATGTTATGGCAGAGAACGTTAAGACAGATGAAAAAGCCCAGGCCACCCAGATAGATATCCAGGACCCGGCCAATTACATCAATCGGGAACTGGCTTTGCTGGAGTTTCAACGGCGGGTACTGCAAGAAGCCCAGGACGATAGCAACCCATTGTTGGAAAGAGTTAAATTCCTGGCGATTCTCGGCTCCAACCTGGATGAATTTTACATGGTGCGCGTGGCGGGCATTCGCAAACAGGTTGACGCCGGTGTGATCGATACACCGCCGGATGGCCTGACGCCGGCGGAGCAACTGGTTGAGATTCGCAAGTTCGCCTGGAAGTTGATGACTGAGGCTCGCGAATGCCTGCAGTACGATCTGTTGCCATCCCTGGATAAGAACGGCATCCACGTGATGGATTATCGTAACCTGAACAAACGCCAAAAAAATGTGGTCGATGAATATTTTACTGAGGTGGTTTTTCCGGTACTGACGCCTCTGGCCCTCGATCCAGGCCATCCTTTTCCGCATATATCCAATCTGAGTTTGAACCTGGCTGTCCTGCTTGAGGACGAGCAGGGCCAACAGCATTTCGCCAGGATCAAAGTGCCCGGTACCTTGCCGCGCCTGCTGCCGATTAAACGCTCATCCGGCAGCGTGCGCCAGGATGGAACGGTCCCTTACCATCATTATTTTGTTTGGCTGGAGCAGGTTATCGCCACGAATCTGGACAAGCTCTTTCCAGGCATGAAAATTTTGGAAGCCCACCCCTTCCGGGTAACCCGCGATGCCGATACCGTGATCCAGGAATTGGAGGCCTCCGACTTGTTAGAGACCACGGAAGAAAGCGTCCGGCAGCGGCGCTTCGGTTCGGTGGTACGCGTTTCCATCAACGACACGATGCCGGTCCACATCCGGAATATCCTGGTCGAAAACCTGCAGTTCGATCCGAAAGATATCTATGCCATGGACGGCCCATTGGGACTCAGCGGCTTGATGGGCCTGCATGGGATTGATCGGCGTGACTTAAAAGACGCGCCTTTCAAGCCTGCCATCCCTGTCCGGCTGAAGGATTACCAGCAGGACGGCAATTTATTCAATATCATCCGTCGGGAGGATATTCTCGTTCACCACCCTTACGATTCCTTCAGTCCGGTAGTGGATTTTCTTCGCCTGGCAGCCAGGGATCCGGATGTAATGGCAATCAAGCAGACCCTTTATCGGGTAGGACGCAACTCGCCGGTTGTTGACGCCCTGTTAGAAGCTCGCGAGAATGGGAAACAGGTCGCTGTATTAGTCGAACTAAAAGCCCGTTTCGACGAAGAAAGTAATATCAACTGGGCCCGCAAACTGGAACGCGAAGGCGTTCATGTCATTTACGGCTTGTTGGGTTTAAAAACGCACTCCAAAATCGCCCTGGTTGTCCGCAAAGAAGGGGAGCACATCCGCCGCTATATGCACCTGGCGACCGGGAATTACAACGCCATCACGGCCCAACTTTACGAAGATATCGGCATGTTTACCTGTGACGAAGATATCGGCGCAGATGCCACCGATCTGTTCAATTACCTGACCGGCTACTCCACCAAGCAAGATTATCGCAAATTGATGGTGGCGCCCGTCAACTTGCGGGAGGGAATGGAAACGCTGATCCAACGGGAAATCGAACACCAGCGCAAAGGGCGTCCCGCTCACCTGATTTTCAAAATGAATGCTCTGGTCGATCCGTTGATGATTCAACTGCTCTACCAGGCCTCCCAGGCAGGCTTGAAGATCGACCTGATCGTGCGCGGCATCTGCTGCCTGCGCCCGGGCGTCCCGGGATTGAGCGAAAACATCCGAGTGGTGAGCGTGGTGGGGCGATTCCTGGAGCACAGCCGGGTATATTACTTCCAAAATGGCGGCCACGAACAGATTTACCTGGGCAGCGCCGACTTGATGCCGCGCAACATCAACCGGCGGGTCGAAGTGCTTTTCCCGGTTCGGGAAATGCGTCTCATTCGTTACTTGCGTGACGACGTGCTGGAGACTTACCTGAACGATAATGTCAAGGCCCGCTTGATGAATCCCGATGGAACTTATAAACGCGTCAGCGTTAAAGGCAATGCACCTCGTCTCAACAGCCAGCTGTGGCTGCTGAATCACAACCAGAAATCGAACAAATAACTTCGACGGGTGCACGAATTTGTTGTAGACAATTTTTTCGTGCTCGATTTGTGTGACTGATGGCGCACAAATCGAACACCAAAGCTACAAACAGTTAGTGCACCCACCCCGACCTGTACAGCGTAACACGCTGTTAAGTTTGTTGCGAGGGGCGTGGGCCAATTCATGGCCCACGCCCCTCGCAACCAGCACCCTGAGCGTTGTGCCACCATGGACCGATGAGGATAATTTTCCATGAACGAAGTTTTACTGACACCGCAACAGCATCAATACCTCACCAGTCTGCTGGATGACAACACCCCCGGACCAATCTACCACCGGGCGCAGATCCTCACGCTGTATGCCGAAGGCTTACCCACGCATCAAATTGCTGAGCGGGTCGGGTTGACGCGCAGCGCGGTGCGTTACTGGCGAGCCAGGTTCCGGCAAGAAGGGATGCAGCTTTTCCCAGACTACCCCGGCGAGGATGTCCGGGCTCCGGACGAGTCGGCCACCCAAACGGCCGAACCGGATGACATTGAGGCCAAAGAGCCCCAGGCCATAGAAGAAACGCCTGTTCCTGCGGAGGAAGTGCACACAGAACCAATGCCTGCCCCGCCAGACCCGGCAGAAATCCAGCATCTTGAGCATATCGCCAGGCAAGCCCTGGCCATTTTCGACAGTACCCGTACACTGCACAATTTAGCCGATCGTCACCGTCGCCTTTTATCCATCGCCGCCAGCCTGCCGCCGCTCCACGTCCAGGGTTCTGCCCGCAAGATCATCACCGCTGCCCGCGATTGCCTGGCTGAACTACCCCAGGTCGACAGTCTGGACGAGCGCGACCGAACGATGTTAATCGCGATTTTGACTGTTCAGCAGGTCAAGAAAAAGCGCCGCTTGCAGGAGCAACTGGATATCACCCCCGAAGAGCACAACCAGATCAATATCCTGGTCAGCATCCTGCGAATTGGGCGCGCCCTGGACAACTCGCGCACCCAAAGCACTCGCCTGCAGACGGTCGAACGCATGCCGCGCGGCCTGCGCCTGATCGTCAACGGCCCACAGGCATCGGAAGATGCTGCCGCAGCCCGGCGCTATACTTCCAGCTGGCATCGCTTCAACGATCACCGCCTGGAAGTACTGGACTCTTCCCAGGCAGAATTCCTGCGACAGTCCGAACCACCCATGCCGCATCCGCTGGGAAAGACGGGCATTTCACCCGACGATCCGATGTCCGAGGCGGGTCGCAAAGTGCTTTTATATCATTTTGCTGAGATGCTCGCCCACGAAGATGGCACCCGTCTGGGAGAAGATATTGAAGAGCTGCATGATATGCGAGTGGCTACCCGCCGCATGCGCGCCGCTTTCGAAGTATTCGGACAATCATTTGAACCAAAAGTGCTGAAAGTACACCTGAAAGGCTTAAAGGCAACCGGTCGGGCGCTGGGCAGGGTGCGGGACCTGGATGTCTTTATGCAAAAGGCCCAACACTACCTGGATGGCCTGCCAGAAAACGAACGAACCGGGCTGGATCCCTTGTTGCACGTCTGGCAGGATGAACGCGGGCTGGCCCGGTCTGAGATGAACACCTATCTGGTCAGTGCAGCTTACCAGGAATTCAAAGTAAAGTTCAATCGCTTCTTGCAAACTCCAGGTGACGGCGCCCTTGCTATCCCCCAGGATCAGCCGACGCCTTACCTGGTGCGCGAAATTGCCCCTGTATTAATCTATAACCGCCTGGCGGCAGTTCGGGCGTACGAATCCGTTCTGGCCCGGGCCTCCATTGAGCAGATGCACGCTTTGCGAATCGAATTCAAAAAATTCCGCTACACGGTAGAATATTTCCGCGAAGTGCTGGGGGGACAATCCAAGGAAGTCATCAACGACATCAAGAAACTGCAGGACCATCTGGGCGATTTAAATGACGCCGATGTGGCTACCAATATCCTGCGAGGCTTTTTAGATGGCTGGGATGAGCGCCAGGCTGATCTGCCGGTCAGCGAGCGACAGAACCCAGAGGCGATCGTTGGATATCTGGCTGCCCGGCATGCCGAACGGCACCGCTTGATGGTCACCTTCCAGGAAGCCTGGATGTATTTCCTGCGCCCTGAATTTCGCCAGAATCTGGCGCTCGCTATTTCAATACTCTGAGTATCTATCCGAAAAATTTAAAAGGGTATGTGGTGGTCGATGCGTGCAGAGCACGCATCGACCACCACAATAACAATTTTCGGATAGGTTCTAAGTCTCTTAAAAGGACTTTTGGAAACTCCGTGAGAGGGCTCACCTGCGGAGGTTAAATCTGATCGACAACCGCTCGCTTGGATAACGCAGGTAAGGTTCACTGGCCGCTTCAACCATTGCTCACATCTCGCCCAATGCGACCATATCTGCCCCTCGGTCGATCTCCCATGGATAAACGATGTGAGCATCCGTTATGGCGGCGTAGTAGTCTGGGCGAGCCGAGCTGAAAAGGTTTCGATATGGATTGAAGTGCAGTACGCATGTTTTCGGCAAGCCGCCAGCAGAAGCAACCCGATGACGCACGGACGTGATCGTCCTGCCCGACCCCCACACATCATCCACAACCAGCGTCCGCCGATCCCGCAGCAAACTGTTTTCCGGGAACTGGATGAACTGAGGCCAGGCCAATAATTTAGCCCGTTCCATTTCGACTTGCGCGGGGAAATCCACAGCTGCAGTCAGCAGGTGGGTAATATTCATCTTTTCAGCCAGAATGCCGCCCGGGATGAGCCCACCGCGCGTGATCATCACCATGGCATCATATTCACCTTCAAACTGGGGTAACAGGTGCTGGATCAGACGCTCGACGTCCTCCCAGGTCAGCAATTCACGCCGCATTTGCATAGAAAACTCCTTGTAAAAAAACTGCTACAGGCGTCGCTAAAAATCGCCTGGATATTCATAAGGTTCTGCCGGAATCTCTGTGGGAGGTCCAGATTTGGGAGTGTGAGCGTGCATAAGCACGCTCACACTCCCAAATCTGGGTTAGCACCACAGGAATTCCCAAAGAGCCAACAATAAGGTCGTTCTTCTCACTCGAGAACAGCAGCCAGAGGCGCCGGAGGAGAAATCGACCGGTCAGCCTGGCCGGATCTTTCTACATCCCGGGCCCAAATGTACAGGCAGGTATGATAAGCGGTTGAGGTATACGACCCGATTACCACGGCTACCATGATAAACAAACCGGCAATGAGGACGCCCAATCCAATGCCGCCAATCATCCCAAAATTGGCGCCATTGGTCAAGGTGATCGCGCCAATCGCCACGCCAAACCCCAGGGCTATCCCGGTGCCCCCCAGCAGAAAGCCAATTAATCCGGTCACTGCCCGTACACCAACCGTACTGACACCGACCAAAAGCAAATTATCCCGAACGATATGGGTGGCCCGGCGCAAACTCTCTTTCAAGTTGGTGTCGTCGATCACCATCGCCGGGAGAACGAGGTAAGTAGCCTCAGTCCAAACAGTGTCGATGAGCCCGGCCAGGAAGTTGCGGCCACCCTGATTGCCCTTGCCTCGCACCAGGCTGCGCAACAAATTGACCACTGTCGACGCTGCTGCCAGACTTAGAATGTCCAGAAAATCGCGGCCGACAATGGCCCAGGCCCGATCCATCCGCCCGTCTCCTTCGGACAGGTAGCCGAATATCAGGTAGATTGTCATGGCCGAAAAAACGTAGCTGACCAGATACTGCACAAAGATCAGAGCGGCGCCCAACACATAACCGACTGCCTGGCCAATTCCCTGATCGCCAAACAGCACGAAAGCCAGGATGACCGGAATGCTGCCGATAACGGTCACCACAAAACCGGCCAACAGAGCCAGAATGGAAGGCTTGATAAGATCCCGGTCTGCCAGCATCATTTGATAGGATTGCTTTAAAAATGCGAAACCACGCCGAAAGCTGTCCATGCCTGCCTCAACCTTTGATTTCTGAATAGCTTGACAATCTCACATTCGAAGAAATCTCCCAAATTTTGACATGTGTGGCGGGCGGCCGCTCGCCACACATGTCAAAATTTGGGTGCCTTTTATTCTGTGACATTGTTTGACTACGAAGACAATGTCACACTTGAAGGATCTTCGGGCGTCTCCTATTATAACGGTAGAACCTAAAGCAGGCTGGTCGGGTTGATCTCTATGCGCCAATCTTTAAGGGCCTTCTCACGTAACAGATCCTGCGGAGCTGGCCCGCGCAGGATGATCTGCCAGCGATACGCGCCATCCTGGCGGGAGAAGAAACACGGGGCCGGGCCGATCATCTGGGTTGCCTGGCTGTTGGCTGCTCGCATCCAGCTTCGAATTTTCCCCGCCAGGGCCTCGGCCGCCCGCTCTGCCCGCTCCTCATCCCGATGGCGATACTCGAGCCTGACGATATTGGCAAAGGGAGGAAAGCCAAGCTGCTGGCGGTAAGCCAGCTCTTTTTGATAGAACTGGCGATAATTGTGAGCCGAGGCCGCCCGGATCACGTAATGATCCGGCTGGAAGGTTTGTAAAATTACCTGACCTCCTAACGGGCTGCGTCCGGCCCTGCCCGCCACCTGGGTAAGCACCTGGAAAGTGCGCTCTGGAGCGCGATAATCCGGGAGGTTCAATCCGACATCCGCCAACACGACCCCGACCAGCGTCACAAATGGCAGATCCAGACCTTTCGCCAACATCTGCGTCCCGACCAGGATATCGGCCCGGTGCGCGGAGAAATGGCTCAAGATCATTTCGTGAGCGCCTTTCGTGCGCGTGGTGGTGTAATCCCAACGCAGCACCCGCGCTTCGGGAAACTGCGACACGACCTCGCTCTCTACCCGTTCCGTACCAGTTCCATATTGCCGGATACGGCTGCTTCCGCATTCCGGGCAGGTCGCCGGCATCTTGCGCTGGTAACCGCAGTGATGGCAGGTCAGGCTATGCTGGGCTTCGTGGAAAATCAACGGCAGATCACAGCGCGGGCATTTCAAGCTGTAGCCGCAATCCCGGCAGAAAACGTAAGTCGCCATCCCAAGCCGGTTCAGAAACAGAATCGCTTGCTGGTCTCTTTCCAGCACGGCCTTTAATCCAGCCTGCAAATCCCGGCTGAAAATGGACCGGTTGCCCGAACGCAGTTCCTGGCGCATGTCAATCACCTGGACCGGGGGAAGATCGATGGTATCGGCTGCCGCCTCCAGCGGACGATATCGGGATGCGCTTGCGCCTGCCATGCCTTTCGAATGGGTGAGAGCATGCTGCGCCAGGCGTTCTACCTGGGCCTGAACCGTATCACGGTGAGCGAGGATGCGATCCGGCAAATGCAGATACCGCCAGTCGCCTTGTTGAGCCCGGTAGGTGCTGATAACATCCGGGGTCGCTGAGCCCAACAGGCACACACTGGCTGCCAGACGGGCATATAACACTGCGGCATCCAGGGCGTTATAACTCGGGGCTTCGGATTGATAATAAGATGAGTCGTGACATTCATCCAGTATGATCAACCCCAGGTTCGGCAAGGGGGTAAAAAGGGCGCTGCGTGGCCCGATGATGACCGGCAAATTCCCGCTGCGCGCCCGGCGCCAGGTATCGTAGCGCTCGCCGGCCGACAACTGAGAATGGACCAATCCGACCTGGCCGGGGAAGCGGCCCATAAAACGCCTGACGGTTTGCGGCGTCAGAGCGATTTCAGGTACCAGAATAATGGCCTGTTTACCCGCCTGCAGAACTTCTGCCACAGCTCGCAGATAAATCTCGGTTTTCCCAGAACCGGTTACCCCATGCAACAGAATCGGCCGCAAGATTCCGCCTTGCAGCGAGCGCTGAATATCCTCTTGAACTCCTTGCCAGACATCCCGTTGTCCGGCAGTTAAAACCGGGGGCCGGCTGGATGCCGGTTCAATCTGCTCCAATGGATCACGCCAGATCTCGCCCTCGCTCAATACAACCAGATTCCGTTCAGCCAGGTAACGGAGGTCCGCCAGTGATCCCCCACTGGCGGCATAAATCCAGCTTACATCCACCGGTCCGGGTTCTTCGATTAAATAGCGCAGGATCGCTTGCCGCCTAGCCAGCGCTTTACTACCTGCCCGTCCAAGTTCCGGGAGGGATTGTTCGGCTTGCTCCGGAGGACAACTCAACCGCGCCATTCGAACCAGCTTAGGGCGCACATTCGGATCGGGCAGTTCAACCGTCGAATCGAGCAGCCCACGCTTCACCAGATTATCCGCCCTTTTACGCCAGTCAAATTTAGGCATCGCTCGATCGATCTGGCTGGAACGCAGCGGGCCCCGCTTGCGCAGCAGGTTGACCAGTCGAACGTCCAGGCGGGATAAAACAGGTCCCTGATTTTCAGGAGCCTCAACCAGGGCATAAACGGTCTCGGACCGCTGGCTCAAGCCGGGGGGAAGCATCATATCGATGATGCTGGCGACCGACACCAGATTGGCGTCAGCCAGTTGTTCTGCCAGGGAAATTTGGAGCTTCGTCAGCACTTCTACCGGGTCTACTAACGAAAGCACCGGACGGGTTTCAGCCACTTCGGGACGATCCAGCCGGCGTAAGACCACGCCCTGCACCTGTTGCCGGCCAAACGGAACAACAACCAGGTGGCCAGGCCCCACCTGCCCTTCCAATACTGCTGGCAGATGGTAGTGAAAGACGTCAGTCACCTGCGGGATATTGACGGCTATTTCGAGGTAGGTTGGCATCGAATGGCTTATCAGTTGGGGCTAATCAAGTTTCAGGCGAACAAACATGGGCGCGATCACGCATCCGGATCAGGCGCTGAGACCGGCTCACCGACATCTTTCACTTCATCGAGTGGCACCAAGGAAAGGCGCGCAATCCGTAAACCGTCCATGGCTTCGACCTGCAGCCGCACACCATCCCCCTCGACGGTATCGTGCAAACGCGGGATGCGCCCCAGTTTGCCGAGCACATATCCCGCGATCGTATCGTAATCCGGATCATTCAGTTCCAGGCCGAGCTGCTCGTTGACCACCTCGATCAATGTCAACCCATCGATCAGGATGGTCCCATCCGTCTGGGTCTGGATTTCGGGGATAAACATATCAAAGGGATCGCTGACCTCCCCGACAATCTCCTCCAGTAAATCTTCGAGGGTTACCAGCCCGGCTGTCCCCCCGTACTCATCCATAACGATGGCAATGTGCTGCCGGTCCGAGCGGAACTGATGCAGAAGCGCATTGACCGAGATGGTTTCAGGCACAAAAATCGGCTCGCGGGCAAAATCACGGGCGGTGCACTGCTGGCAGTCTGAGCTTTGCATGGCGCTAAGCAAATCCTTGACGTGCACAATTCCAAGGATTTGGTCCAGGTTGTCCTCGTAGACCGGGAATTTTGTGTAGGTTGATTCGCTCACCAGGCTGATGATATCGTTCAGGCTCGTATCCGCCTCAACGGCAATAACTTCGGTGCGCGGGATCATCACCTGGCGAACGATCAGAGAACCAAAATCGAAGATTGCGTGCAGCATCTGGCTCTCTTCTTCCTCCACAACGCCGGATTCTGCACTGGCCGTCACCAGCATTTTCAACTCTTCAACCGAATGGACCAGCTCATGCCCGGAAGCGGGCTGGACGCCCACCAGCTTCAAAAGGGCATTACCGGTGCCATTTAAGAGCAGGATGGCCGGTTTAAAGACCACCTCGCTCCACAAAGTGGGCCGGGCGACAATCAAGGAGGTTCGTTCAGGATCCTGCAAAGCGATCGATTTGGGGGCAAGTTCGCCGACGACGACATGCAGAAAGGTAATGAATACAAACGCAACCCCGGCCGAAATGCTGTGCGAAAGTTCGGTTTGGATCATATTGGGAAACAGGTTCACCACAGGCAGGATCAAATGGGACAGGGCCGGCTCCCCAATCCACCCAAGGGACAGGCTGGCCAAGGTGATCCCCAACTGGGTCGCCGCAATCACCCGATCGGGATTTTCAATCGCTCTTTGGACTGCTTCTGCGGAAAGATTGCCATGCGAAACCAGCTCGGCAATCCGGGTCCGGCGAACGCTGACCAGCGAAAATTCAGCTGCCACGAAAAATCCATTTGCCAGAACGAGTAATACGACAACACCAAGTTTGAGTAAATCGATCAGTACTGTACTATCCATATTTTTCTAGCTGTCATTCGTCACTCCGGAAGAATACTGCCGATCCATAGCCCACCACCTGATTAAAATCCCCGGTCACATCGCCCGAGGTAGCGTGATGAAGCACCTGAACCTGATCAGCGCCCAGTTCCTGAGCCGCCCACATCACGGCAGCCAGGGCGGCCCGGCCGCAGGCAAATCCTTTACCTTCCTTTTCAACCTGCAGCACACCTGCGGGATCAAAGGCTTCTACTCGCCTCAGAACTTCAGCATCCAACTGGTTCGCGATTGCCTGAGGATAGAAGTGCGAAAGATCCGTGCTGGCAACCAGCAGCGCCTTGCGCCCTCGCAAGCTTTGTGCCAGGGCGCTCCCAAGTGTTCGCACGATCCGAGGATCATCATCGCGCACCATGATGGGCAATAAGTGAAAAGGTTTCGCCAGCGCTTCCTGCAAAAAAGGCAACTCAATCTCCAGCGAATGTTCTGGGTCGTTGCTGACTTGGGCCAGTTGAAGTCCCAGGCGGGTTTCCAGGTAAGTAGCTACCATTTGCACGGCATTGACATCGACGGGAATCTCGCCTAACGGGGTTGCGTAAGCCTGGTGAGCGGTGGTCAAAATCGATTCGTAATAGGCATAGTGCATGGGCGATATCACCGCCACAATTTCTGGTTCAAGGCCTCTCACAGCGGCGAAGGCATAGCCGGCGACTGGTCCTGAGTAGCGGTGCCCGGCGTGAGGTGCCATCACAGCAATAATCTGCCCCTTGATTGTGGACAGATCGGCCACATTCAGATACTCATCCACAGACCTGGCCAAACGCCCCGGGTCGGCAGGGTACCACTGGCCGGCGATCGGCGACGGGCGGATATCCAGATTTGTTTTCATAGCGATTGTCCTAACTATCCAATCAGGTGCCTCGAACAAATAATCGGTTTAATTTTAGCATACTATCGCCTTTGCTAACCACGCGTGCATTAAGTGGGGTAGGGTAATCGCATTTGGCCGGTTTGCCCCCACCAAGAGGAAAAAATGTGGTGTGCGAGCGGGTGATCACCCCGCTCGCACACCACATCTACCTATCTCGAATGCACCCCATTTAGTATTTACGTTTTAAGATGGCGCAATGATGTATTAGCGGGGGTTCGGCCCCCCGCTAACACATCATTGCGCCAATAATTCCCATTCCCTGACGTCGGAAATACCATTGTAAGAACACCTGCTTCAATTATGTTATACTAGCCGCCAGCCGGGTAGAACATCCCGCTTCGTCGAATTTCACCCGCCGGCACAATCTGGTTGCATCCCCAGACGCCGTTTGAAAAACTTAACCCCCAATTGGTCAGACCCCATCCACAGGTGATCCGCCTGGCCTGTACTCGGATTGCTTGCGCGCATGGGTTGTCTGCAAAGAGAAAGCCAGAGCGTACCGATGCTACTTAATATTCAAATCGTCTACTGCGCGGTTTGACACTATACAGACCGAGCCGTCAGTTTGGCGGCTGAATTATTGAAATATTTTGAACCTGAAATCGAAACGATCACGCTGATACCTTCCGATGGGGGACGGTTTGAAATCGCTGTCAACGATAAATTGGTTTATTCCAAACTGGAAACACATCGCCACGCCGAAAAAGGCGAGATATCTTTATTGATTAAAAAACTTCTTCGGGAGGGTCTATGACAACCGAGACAAAAAAAGGCCGGGTATTTTCAGGCGCGCGTCCCACCGGACGCCAGCATTTAGGCAATTACCTGGGCGCGATCAAGAATTATGTCGCCCTGCAGGATGAGTATCACACCATCTACTGCATCGTCGATCTGCATGCACTGACCACGGTTGATACGACCGAAAATCTGCGCCAGAATTCGTATGAAATGGCCCTGGATTGGCTGGCTGCCGGCATCAACCCCGAAGATTCGATCATCTTCGTCCAATCGCAGGTTCCTGAAGTTACTGAGCTGCACACCATCCTGTCGATGGTCACACCACTCGGAAAACTGACCGATTTGCCCACTTTCAAAGAAAAGGCTCGCCAGCATCCGCATAACATCAATTACGGGTTGGTTGGCTACCCGGTGTTAATGTCCGCCGATATCGCCTTGTATAAAGCCGACACGGTTCCGGTCGGCATCGATCAGGCGCCTCACATTGAATTCACACGCGAAGTGGTTCGCTCCTTCAACTATCGCTACAACACCGATGTCCTGGTCGAACCCCAGATGAAAGCCACCGAATTTCCGAAAGTGCTGGGCATCGACGGGCAGTCCAAGATGAGTAAAAGCCTGAACAATCACATCGAATTGGCTGCGACCCCGGAGGAAACCAGCAAGCTGGTCATGCAAATGGTGACTGATCCACAGCGCATGCGCCGCAAAGATCCCGGCAATCCAGATGTGTGCAATGTTTTCACGCTCCACAAAACATTCTCCACCAAGGAGCAGGTCGAAACGATCAATGTCGAATGCCGCCGTGCCGGCATCGGCTGTGTGGATTGCAAAAAAATCCTGGCAGCCAACCTGAACGACCATCTGGCCGATTTCCGCCAGCGCCGCGCCGAACTGGATCAGGATCCGGATAAAGTCTGGGATATTCTGCACGACGGTAAGGATCGCGCCAAGGCGATCGCTGCCCAGACGATGTCAGAAGTCCGGGAAGCCGTTGGATTGCCTGATTAACACAACCACAATAGCAATTTTCGGATAGGTTCGAAGTATTTGTTCTGGGGACATGGGGCAGCCCTCCTGGAGGCCGTTGATGCGGGTGCTTGTGCAGCGAGTTCGTCAAGGGCGTGTGACCGTGGCAGATCAGGTGATTGCCGAGATCGGGCCAGGTTTGGTCCTGCTGGTTGGCGTTGCGCCGCAGGATGGTGAGGAGCAAGCCAGCTACCTGGTTGAAAAAATTGCCAATCTGCGGATCTTTGAAGATGAGCAGGGCAAAATGAACCGCTCCTTACTGGATATTGGCGGACAGGCGATCGTGGTTTCGCAATTCACCCTGTATGCAGATACCCGTAGGGGCCGGCGGCCATCGTTCACAGGTGCCGCTTCTCCCGAGATTGCCCGGCCGGTGGTCGAGCGCTTCGCCGGGTTGCTAGCCGAACAAGGCATCGCCACCCAGACGGGCGAATTCGGAGCTCACATGCTGGTTGAAATCGACAATGATGGCCCGGTGACGCTTTGGCTGGAGCGTTAAGCCTTCCAGAAATCCCCCCGCCACAGGCAGGTATCCAGTTGGACTGCCAGCGCCCCAACAGCTAACATGGCTGCGGCCTGCTGCTCGCTGTAAATTCCCCCAGACCCGATGACCGGGATATTCATTTGCGCGATCGCCCGAACGAGTCCCAGGGATTGCGGCAGCAGAGCCGGGCCATACAGCCGGCCGCGCATCAAGCCCTCTGTGCCATCACCGCTTACCAGGCCGCGCGGCGGGCTCAGGCTTACGGCTGTCGCTCCGGCCTCTATCGCTGCGGGGGCCAGATGGAGGGCCGATTCAAACGGCAGGCGGGCGATCACTGGAAGTTCACCCTGAGCCGTCTGAACGTAAGTACGCAAACTGTCGGTATCCAGCTCCGGCGGTAGTCCCAATTCCACCCCCACGACCCCATCCAAAATCTCCAATCGACCCAGCATCTGGCTTATTTCGCCGGCATGTTGAACCAATACATGAACGATAACCGGAAGTTCAGCCCGCTCCCAGCGGGAGGCATACTTGCGAATGACCGCACGCAGGCCAGGATTCGGATAGCCCGTATGGACGATAATCCCTCCCGAGAAATTGGCATAGCGCCGGCCGCGCGCCACTGACCGGGGTTTTAAACTGACCGGATTGGTCACAAAAACGCCCAGGCGTTCTAAATCGACCGGGCCATGCGAATCAGGCGCAAAACCCAGGCTGCCGGCGGCATTCATGTAGGGAGGCTGAATAAAAAGATCGTACTTGGGCATGGCTCAAGGTATCCGGCGAACCCGCCGCTGGTCAGGCCCGTGAGGGTTGGAACACCCAGGGCTTGAGCAAGCGAGCGACCTCGTCATCCAGACCATCTTTGACTGGGGGCAAAATACGGTGCAGACCCTCCAACGGGATAATAACTTCTGGAACCGTCAACTGTCTTCCCGCCTCCTGTGACGAGCGGCGCACAAATAAGGCATGTTGTGTCCGGTGGCATAAAGCTGCCCGGGTCTTTTGCTCGCGAGCCGGTCCAATATCGATGACCAGGTGGGCCGGGTTATCCTGATTGGTCAACCGCGGCCGGGGGTGCTCGGGAAACGCTGCTGCGATCCCATAGAGCAGCGGGGAGCGTTCCGGTATGGCTTCGACCGCTTTGCGGGCCGCCCGGTGAGTCAATACATGCGCGGGATGGCCATATTCTCCGTTCACGCCATGCGTAAAAACCACGTCGGCGTTGATCTCTCGGATAACCTTGGCGACCTGGCGCGCCACCCGGTCCAAATCATCGCTGTAGGCGTAAAGTTCATCCTCCGGCCCAACTCGAGGATCCGTATAACCCAGAAATTCCAGGCTGCTGCCTCCCAGGGCTTCCACAGCACAGCCAAGTTCTTCTTCGCGCACCGATCCCAAATCGTCGAGGCTGCATAACGGGGGTTCTCCCACCTCGCCACCTTCGCCACGGGTAGCAGAGAGATAATGTATCTGTGCCCCCTGCCGGGATAGCAGCGCCAGCGTCCCGCCGGCCAGCATGGTCTCATCATCAGGATGTGCAAAAAATGCCAGGACGTTCATATTCACCACTCCAATTCTTCCAGATCGAAAACCGGCCCATCCTGGCAGCAAAATTTCCAGGAGCGGGGGGAAGGAACGCCACAGACGCCGCATTCGGCCAGTCCACCACAAGGCATGGGGACAACCACCAGCGCCTGCGCCGGGCAAGGCAAGCGCCTGCCAGCCGGATGACCAAGCGTCCGGCGCAAATCTTCCAGCCGTTCGATCGGGAGATCAAGCGCCATAAAGTCGGCCCAATCATAAGCTTCAGGCAGCGCGCTTAACGGATTCACCTCCATCGCAACGGGTAGATTGGGGAGCATGCAGTCGGTAAACAGGGCGACCGCCAGCTGGCGTCCAATCGCTGCGATCCCGAGCGGCAGCAGACGGCTTAACCGATCCCCCAAAGCAACCAGAGCCAGGCGCCTGGCGGAGTCCGGCAATTGGAACCCCTTTCCGAGCGGCCCGCGCAGCGCTAAAGTCGTCCCGGGTTCCCAACTGGGTGAGATCGGAGAGGCGGTCCAAAAACCCTGCGACCCGATTTCCCCTGCGAACAGAATCGAACCCAGCGCGGTTTCTTGATCCTGTGGCGACCAGGCCTGAACGTACTGGCCCGGCTGAGGAATTGCGGCCGCCGGGCATGCGATCCAGGCCGACCTTTCAGATCCATCCAGCTGAATTTCCAATACCTGCCCTGTACTTGGATGCATGCCTGCATCCTATCACGAATTGTCTCACCCGACAACTTTTTTTGCTTTGGATAATCACGGCTTTACCAGATAGCGTATTGGTTTTGAATGTGGGCAGCGTTCCAGGGCAGCAACCTGCTTACCACTCCTGCGTAGATCAATGTAGGAAACACCACCTGAGTGATTTTACGGCCTGCCGGAAGTACCCTGATCAAAATCCGTGTATAATCTAGCCTGCGAACGCGATCACAGGCCGCTTGATAAATTTCTTTTGGGCGGCAAGTTATTTACCGGGTCTTTCGGAATCTCTGGGGTGAGTAGAAGATGTGGGGGTAATTTTCGGGCTTCGCCCGAAAATTACCCCCACATATAGCCTCGACCACAGGATTTCCCAAAGAACCAATTTAATTGCCTGTTCAGCCTGGGGATTGGTCACTCCGGCCTGGGCAGAGAATATGCAAGTTTTGATAAGGAAATTTGGAGGAGTTAATAGAAAGCCATGAATTTTGCCAATGCATTACAAGGTTTCGTCGTATTGATTTGGGTAGTTTTCGTCGGCCTGGTCTTACTGGCCGTGTTGCGGGCCTCACGCGGCCAAAAAGTGCGCGCCATCTCCACTTCAATCGCTGTGGTAGGTGTTTTAGGCCTGATCTTGACTTCCGTCAGCGCTGGCCTGGTCTTCATCGAACCGGAGGAGCGCGGGGTGGTCATTTCCGCTGTAACTCCGACCGGGTTCCGGACTGTACCGCTTGAGCCCGGCTTGCGCTGGGTGATCCCTTTCCTGGAGCGGGTTGAGCGTTATCCAATCTCTCGCCAGACCTATACCATGTCAATTGCCCCACTGGAAGGTCAGCTCCAGGGCGATGACTCGGTGGCTGCCCGGACTGCTGACGGCCAGGAAGTCCTGCTGGACGCTTCAGTCATTTATGCGGTTGATCCAATGCAAGTCATCCAGTTGCATATCGACTGGCAAAAACGATACACGGTCGAACTGGTGCGCCCGCTTTCACGCGGTATCATGCGGGATGTCGTGGCACAATACGGCATTGAACAGGTTTACAGTTCCAAGCGCCTGGAGCTGACCAACCAAATTCGCACTGACCTGGACACCCGCTTGCAAGCCAACGGTATCCTGCTGATCGACTTTATTTTGCGCAATATCACCTTCTCACCGGAATATGCCGCCTCAGTCGAGCAAAAACAGATCGCTGAGCAGCAGGCTCAACAGGCCAAGTTTGTCGTCGAGCAACGCAAACAGGAAGCTGAACAGGCTCGCCAGGTTGCCCAGGGTAAGGCAGACGCCGATGTGATCGAAGCCCAGGGCCGCGCCCAGGCACGGGTGATCGAAGCGGAAGCCGAGGCCAATGCCCTCGAACAAATCGCCGCTTCCCTGGCCGACAAACCGGAGCTGTTGACCTACCAGTACATCACCAAGATCGCCCCAGGCGTCCAGGTGATGCTCGTACCCAACGATACACCCTACCTGCTGCCGCTGCCGGAAATGGGGCCACCGGCGACGACCACGACCACGGTCGTCACGCCTGCGCCCACTCCGCTGCCCACACCGGAGCCGACTGCGACGCCATAATCGCGGATCTTTCTCAATGCCTGTGGTGAGGGATTTTTGGGCCAATCCCGAAAATCCCCACCACAGGTCGTTTTTACCTCAGGATTTACCAAAGACCTTAAGAACTTTGAACCTGAGTGGCTCATATCCCATATATAATATGAACCATGAGTAAACCCGCCAATCCCCCATCTGGTCGCCAGATCCGGCTCACCAGCCTGTCAAGCTGCGCTGGCTGAGCGTCTAAATTAAGCGCTGAAGCGCTGGCGCAGGTTCTGCGCCCGATCCAGGGTCTGTTCCAGGCCGATGAATACCCAGATTTGCTGGTCGGTTTAGGCCATCCAGACGATGCGGCTGTCTGGCGGCTGGACGATGAACGCGCCCTGATCGCCACGACGGATTTTTTCACGCCGGTCGTGGATAACCCCTATGATTATGGCGCGATCGCCGCTGCAAACGCCCTGTCGGATGTATACGCCATGGGTGGGCAGCCGTTCCTGGCTTTGAACATCGCCGCCTTCCCGCCTGATCTGCCGGCGGAAATCACCGGCCAGATCATTCTCGGCGGCGCGGAAAAAGCGCGCCAGGCCGGGGTTGTACTCGCTGGTGGCCACACAATCCAGGATAAGGAGCCCAAGTACGGGCTGATGGCCCTGGGCTTTGTTCATCCCCAAAAGATGATCACCAAAGGCCGCCTGCAGCCTGGGGACCGGCTGGTGATCAGCAAGCCGATCGGTTTTGGTACCATCACGACTGCCCTCAAGCGCGGTGAAGCGGACCCGACCGATGTTTCCGAAGCTGTCGGGTGGATGAAACGCTTAAATAAAACCGCCTCAGAACTGGCTATCGAGATGGGCCTGCTGAGCGGCACCGACGTTACCGGCTTCGGCTTGATTGGGCATGCCTGGGAAATGGCGGCTGCATCCGGCGTAGGGCTGCAATTTCACTTCAACAGGCTGCCTTTCACCCGCGGCGCCCAACGCTCCGCTCAGAAATGGATCTTCCCCGGAGGATCTTCCGACAACCGGCTGTATTTTGGAGAACACGTCGAATTCGAACCGCATATCGATGAATCCTCCCAAATGTTGATGTTTGATGCCCAGACCAGCGGCGGGTTGTTGCTGGCTGTCCCAGAGCCGAAGATCGCCGAATTGTTCGAGCGGGCGGCCCAGGCCGGGCAAGTACTATGGGAGATCGGCGAGGTCGTCCCGGGAAACAAAATACTCGTAGATTGAAATCGCGCCCGGTACCATCGCGCGACAACACTACCTATACACGTTTTTCCTGCACCCACAGCTATAAACCATACCCAAAGGAGGTTCAACCATGGTTGGTGGCATTGGCCCGATTGAATTAATCATGATCATCATCATCCTGTTATTCGGCAGTCTTTTGCCCATTGGCAGCCTGGTGGTCAGTATATTGGTTTATCTAAAGGTTAAAAAATCGAGGAGATTTTGGAAGAGCGCGGGGAGCTCAACTCTCCAGGCCTTGGGTAATTTCTATGGTAATATCCCCGATTTTGGGTGAGAGCGTGCGGACGCACGCTCTCACCCAAAATCTGAAACTTCTCACAGAATTCCCAGAAAACCAATTCCCCCGGGTTGGGCAATTCTTCGAATCTGATCGTGACAGTGTAGTTACCAAAACAATATCTCAATGTCCGAACTTCTAAACTTCCAATCCCGCCGGTCGCCGGTCTACAGCACCCGTGGCATGGTAGCCACATCCCAGCCCCTGGCAGTAGCCGCCGGTCTGGAAATTCTTGCCCGGGGTGGCAATGCTGCCGATGCCGCTATCGCCACTGCAGCCGCCCTGAATGTCACTGAGCCTGGATCAACCGGCCTGGGCGGGGATTGTTTTGGCCTGTATTACGAAGCGGACAGGCGCAAGATCCACGCATTGAACGGCTCTGGGCGATCGCCGGCGGCGCTCAACCTGGATAAACTTCAGCGCGAAGGCCTGGCGGATGAACTGCCCCCCTATCACCCTTATACCATCACGGTCCCAGGCGCCTGCGCCGGCTGGTGCGATCTGGTGGAACGCCACGGGCGCCTGTCGCTCAGTGAAATCCTGGCGCCCGCCATTCGCCTGGCCGAGCAAGGTTTCCCGGTAGCTCCGCTCACCGCTTATTACTGGCAATCCGCCGCCCGTCGTCAGTTAAAGTCCTCGCCGGGAGGCCAGGAGCTGACTATAAGCGGCCGGGGACCCAACCCCGGGGAGATATTTCGAAACCCAGGTCTGGCTCGCACCCTGCGCAAGCTGGCAGAAGGCGGTAAAACAGCCTTTTATCAGGGTGAAATTGCAGCCGCAATTGCCGCCACTGTGCAGGGCGCCGGCGGCTGCCTGACCGAGGCTGATCTGGCGGCACACACCAGCACCTGGGAAGAGGCACTATCGGTCAACTACCGCGGCCGGCAGGTCTGGGAATGCCCACCAAACGGGCAGGGCCTGACTGCCTTGCTGGCTTTGAATTTGCTGGAAGATTTTGATCTCCACATCCTTGAGCCGCTTTCCGCACAACGCCTGCATCTGGAGATCGAGGCTTTGCGTCTGGCGTTCAGCGATACCCGCTGGTATGTGGCCGACCCGGCGTCCAATCCGGCTCCATTAGAAGCGCTCTTATCGAAAGCATACGCTTCCCGGCGGCGGCTTTTGATCGATCCCCAACGCGCCAGCCTCGATCAGCAACGTGGCAGCCCGACGGCTTCTTCCGACACGGTTTATCTGTCAGTGATTGACGCTGATGGCAACGCCTGTTCCTTTATCAACAGCAACTACATGGGGTTTGGCACCGGGATTGTGCCGGCCGGCTGGGGCTTCAGCCTGCAAAATCGCGGCCACAATTTTTCACTTCAGCCAGGACATCCCAATGCCCTGGCGCCCGGGAAGCGTCCTTACCACACCATCATCCCTGCCCTGCTCACGCAGCCCGGGGCCAATGCGGATGAACCTGGCGAATTGCTTGCCAGCTTCGGCGTCATGGGCGGCTTCATGCAGCCCCAGGGACATCTTCAGGTTGTCGTCGGCCTGATCGACGATCACTTGGATCCTCAGGCCGCCCTGGACCGGCCGCGTTTCTGCATTATGGACGGTACCAGCGGGGGCACGGTAGCGTTGGAAGAGGGGCTCCCGGTAGCCGTTATGAGCCAACTGGCCAGTATGGGGCACACAGTTGTACCGGTCAGCGGATTGGGACGGGCTGTATTCGGGCGGGGCCAGATTATCCTGCGCGATCCTGAGAGCGGTGTCCTGTCCGCCGGCAGCGATCCACGCGCCGATGGCTGTGCAATGGGTTTATAAACGATATCAGATCAGGGTTCTTTGCTGTTTTCTCTGAAGAAAGGATACGGAACATCTGGTCCCATTGTGCCAGATCAGGCTTAAGGGGTATTTGGAAAACTCTGTGGAATAGTCCCAGATTTGGGGTACCTCTACAGGAATTCCCAATGAACGGCTTAAGTTGGTTTATGTCGAAAAATGTTATAATTACGTGGGGACATTGTATTCGCCTAACCTTAAGCTTCGGTAGCTGCTCAGGCTTGAGTATGAAACCTTCCCGGCATGGTTGTGCGAATAGTTACGGTTTTCGTAGACATCAGCCATCCACCTTCAAATAAACCTAATAAAGGAGACCATCATGTTGATAAAGAAAGAACTCTCTGAAGCGATCAACGCCCAGGTCGGGCGCGAATTCGGCGCCAGCATGCAATATGTCAATATCGCGGCTTACTTCGATGCGGACCATCTTCCCGAGTTGGCGGCCTTTTTCTATCGCCAGGCGGAAGAAGAGAAGATGCACGCGATGAAATTTGCCCATTACATCGTCGACGCCGGCGGCCATTTGCACGTACCTGCGATCCCTGCCAGCAAAGCAGACTTTGCCTCCGCTGAAGAGGCTGTCCAGGCCGCGCTGGACTGGGAAATGGAAGTGACCAATCAAATCAATGCCCTGATGGATATGGCCATCGAACAAAAAGATCACATCGCCCAGGACTTTTTGCGCTGGTTTGTCACCGAGCAGCTCGAAGAAGTGACCACCATGGACCAGTTGTTGAGCATCGTCAAACGCGCTGGCGCCAACATGCTGTGGGTCGAGGATTTCCTGGCCCGCAATCCGATTGTCGATGCCGCTGCGCCGGCTGCAGAGTGATTGCGTCTTCTCGAATCAGCGATCGATAGCTCACTTCTGCTCGTAAACAGATAACTAAGGGCGCCTGCTTGAGGCGCCCTTTTATCATCCGAATAATCGATCCAGGCGCTCAGCCGGCCAACCATCATGCCCCAATGCCGCGCACGTATAAAAACCACATTCCCAACAGGTATCCGGACAGGATCAGTAAGGCATCCACCTCCACAAAGAACAGCCGGCGTTCAACCCGGGCAATATTTCCAATCAACCCCAGGGTGGTCAGGACCAGTCCGATCAACCCAACCAGGGCAAAGGTTGGATCGATAACACCCAGGAAACGGCCCTGTAAAAAAAACAGGTCGGTAATACCCAGCGCAAACATATTGAACAGATTGCTCCCAAACAGATTGCCCACGGCCAGGTCAAAAGCGCCAATCCGTACCGCAGCGATCGTGGCAACCAGTTCCGGCAAAGAAGTGGTGATTCCCAACAAAGTGGCGCCGATAAAACCAGCGCTCAGTCCGGTCTGATCGGCAATTTGGGTGGCGCTGCGCACCAACACCGGCGTCACGACGATCAATACCAAAGTCGCCAGACCAAAACCCAATAAGGCTTTCCACAGTTGCGGGATACCGGTGTCATCGACCGGCACTTCACTGGGAGGCTTACCACCCTGGTTCTGGATTAACCAGATGCCGCCGGCATAGGCGGCTATCATCGCCAGACTATCAAATCCCACCCACCCGACTTTGGCATCGATATTCGCCAACAGGAAAAATATTGCCAGCCCCATCAGCAAATTAGCCAGGCTGGCTGTCAGGGCATGATTCATGGCAACCCGGCGCAAGATACGAGCCTGTTGGTAAAACATATCCAACAAAGCCAGCATAAACATGTTGAACATACTGCTGCCAAACACTGAGCCCGCTGCCAGATTGGGTACATCAATTGCCAGAGCGTTAATTGCCGATAAAAGCTCGGGGAGCGACGTTGCGCCCGCCAGCAGCAAAGTACCAATAAACATGCCGCTCAGCCGGGTTCGCACCGCAATCACATCTCCGTACTGGGCCAGCTTGATGGCAGCCAGGACAACCACGACTGCGCTGAAGAGAAATTGCAGCCAGGCCATCAGAGCTCCCCTTCAGAAGGGCTGTTATCCGGAACGCCCTTGACATATGCCAGAGGCCAGGCCGCCAGCACGCCGCTATTGGGAGTGTTCAAATCTCCCATGATCCGCTCGGCTGCGTTGGTACATTGCTCAATCAGTTCCACCCTATCGACGATCGTTAATAGAGTGAAGTGATTCTCCTGGTCGCCGCTCATCAAGCGATTGATCCCGGCCATAAACGGCGCGCCTACCTGCCTGGCTCCTCGCCGGCGGTTGATGCCGGTGCTCTCGATAATGGTCACGCCGCTAACGCCGATGGCGTTCCAGGCATCCAGCACAGCATCCAATTGTTCAGGGTCATCCAAGACAAACAGGATCATATACATGGTCTTGCTCCTTATTGAGGCCCTCGGTGGGTATTAATCAAGTACTTGTTCTCTAGATTTCAGGGCTTGCCCAAGAAAGGGTTTTCGTATTTGGATTGGGCTGCATAGCCGCCCAATCCAAACACCAAATTCCTCATTTTTTGGACTTTGTGAAAGCCCTGCTCTAGATTTTCGGATAGCTATGATATTCGCGTGTTGGTAGTTCTCGCCAACACCTAGTAAACCGGGCATCTCGCAAACTGAGATGCCCGGTGGTAAAAGACAGATACGTGTTGTAAGGTCGATTTCGCAGGATTTTTGGGAACTCTCACAAAGTTCCCGAAAGAACCTTTTCGTCAGGCCAATTGTTCGTTCGCTTGGATCATGAAACTGATTCGACGCGCTCGATATCGGGGAAAAATTGGCGCACAGTGCCTTCCACCCAACCATGTAAGGTGGCCGGGGAGAGCGGGCATCCCAGACAGGACCCACCCAGGCGGACCTTCAAAACCCGGCCATCAAAATTGATTAATTCAACCGAACCCCCGTGAATTTGTTCAACATAAGCGCTGATCTTTTCGATCAAGGCTTGCATCTGTTCCTGATCTGAATAATTCGTACCATTCTGATTGACGTCCATCGATCAACCTCCTCGGGTCTTCACAGCATCCAGATGGTTGTGCAAAATTCCGGCGCCCAGCCCACGGTGTAAAAGCGCCACCACATGACTATGGGTACTGCGCAAGCGCTGGGCTATCACTGTCGCCAGCCGTTCCAGGAACTGAGCGCCAACCTCCGGATTGTTTTCGCATAACAAACGCAAATCTTCACCCCGCACCATGAGCATTCTGCAGTCCGTCATACAGATCGCCGAGGATGTATACAAGGGGCTGCCCAAAGCCGCCGACCAACCGACCACCCCCTCTGGCCGTACTTTCGCCACTGTGATCACCGGAGCGTCGTCTGGCTTGAAGCGCACGTGCACTTCGCCTTGCACCAGTAAATACAAATACTCTGCCGGGCTGCCTTGCTCGAAGATTGTCCTGCCTTCGGATTCATCTAGCGCGATAAACAAAGGCCGCAGTTGCTCACATTCCTGCGGAGTAAACCCCTCAAATATCGATAATTCATCCAATATACTGCCAGACATAACCTTTTTCCTATCCTACAATTTACCCCAAATATATGCTCTGGTTATAGTGGCAAACTTCCTGATTGTATTGACAAATATCATCACAAGACTGACATTCATCCCTGACAATTTGTTAAATCAGGTGATGACAACAAACAACATTGAATCTTTGGGAATTTCTGGGGTTGTGGTTCAGATTTAGGGACGCGCTGCATATTGTAGATCATGGATTTTGGGCTGCACTCAAAGTCTGGTTAAAATCGAAGAGGCTGTCCGATTCGTGTTTACGGACAGCCTCTGGCTTGTTTGTGTGTGTATTAGGCGGGCTAAATCAGCCCTCCCTGAGCTCGCACTCCGGCTTTAAGATTTTACCGAATCCAATTCCAGAGATTTTTGCGTTTTGACCTTCTCAACCGGGCTGAATTTCAGCTTATGATTTTCTTTATCGACATCCGCCAGGATTGTATCGCCAGGAGAAAATTCTCCACCTAAAAGGCTGATCGAAAGCGGGCTTTCAACATACTTTTGGAGTGCCCGGCGCAATGGGCGAGCGCCGAAGTCTGGATCATAACCTTCATCAGCCAGCCAGGAACGGGCTTCTTCCGTCAGCTGGACCGTCAACCCTTGTTCAGACAGGCGTTCCTGCACCTCTTTCATTTGCAGGTCAACGATCTCTGTCATCTGTTCCAGGGAGAGCGGCGAGAAGGTAATGATCTCGTCTATTCTGTTCAGGAACTCTGGCCGGAAAGTGGATTTAAGCGCTTTCTCGATCTTCTCATCCTGTTGACGTTCCTCGGCATCACCGGAGCGCTGCAAGAATCCCAGGCTGCCAGACTTGCGAACGAATTCTGTGCCCAGGTTACTGGTCATGATCAGCACACTGTTACGGAAATCAACCACCCGCCCCTGGCCATCCGTCAGACGACCATCGTCCAGGATCTGCAATAAAGCATTCCAGACTTCGGGATGGGCCTTTTCAATCTCGTCGAACAAGATCACCCGGTAAGGTCGGCGGCGAACCGCCTCTGTCAATTGACCGCCTTCTTCATAACCAACGTATCCGGGCGGAGCGCCGAACAGGCGCGAGACTGTGTGTTGTTCACGGTACTCGCTCATGTCAATCCGCACCATGGCGTCAGCATCATCGAACATGAATTCTGCCAGCGCTTTGGCCAGTTCGGTCTTACCCACACCGGATGGGCCAATAAAAATGAAGGAACCGATTGGCCGGCGCGGATCTTTCAGGCCTGAGCGCGCCCGGCGAATTGCATCCGAGATCGCCCGGATGGCTTCGTCCTGGCCGATAATATGCTCGTGCAAACGATCTTCCATCTGCAGCAATTTCTCAGCTTCGGTTTCCATCATTTGATTGACCGGTATTCCGGTCCATTGAGCGACCACTTCGGCGATATCATGAACGTCGACCACTTCATCGAGCTGGTGCTCGGATTCCCATTGGTCCCTCAGGTGCTTAAAATCATCTTCTTTGCGCAGGCGTTCAGCCTTTTTCTGCGCGGCGCGTTCGTAATCGCGTTCCAGACCAGCCTGTTCTTCTTCTGCTGACAGCCGGTCGATTTCGCTTTTCATGGCTTTCAGTTCAGGCGGCAAAGAATACAGGGCCACTCGTAATTTGGCAGCGGCCTCATCCATTAAATCGATCGCCTTATCCGGCAGACGGCGGTCGCTTACGTAGCGAGCCGACAGCCGGGCCGCGCTCGCCAGGGCTTCATCGGAGAAACGCACTTTGTGGTGGGCTTCATAGCGGTCCCTCAATCCAAAGAGCATCTGGATCGTGTCTTCCACGGTGGGTTCCTCGACATACACCGGCGCGAAACGGCGTTCCAGCGCAGTATCTTTTTCAATATGCTTGTGATATTCATCCAGGGTCGAAGCGCCGATACATTGCAATTCGCCTCGCGCCAGGGCCGGTTTCAGCATGTTCGAAGCATCCATCGCTCCCTGGGCGGCGCCGGCGCCGACCACGGTATGTAACTCATCGATGAAAAGGATGATCTCACCTTCCGAACGCTGAACTTCCTCCAAAGAAGCTTTCAGCCGTTCTTCAAATTCACCCCGAAAACGTGAGCCGGCGATCATACCGCCCAGGTCGAGGGAAAGCACTCGTTTACCGGACAGAATCTCAGGTACGTCATTTGTGGCGATTTTCTGGGCCAGTCCCTCAACAATGGCTGTTTTTCCGACCCCGGCTTCCCCAATCAACACCGGGTTGTTCTTGGTGCGTCGCGACAAAATCTGGATCACCCGCAGAATTTCCGTATCACGGCCGATAACAGGGTCCAGCTTACCTTCGCGGGACATCTGTGTCAGATCACGAGAATAGCGCTCCAACGTGCGATAACGGGTTTCCGCCTGCGGATCGGTCACTCGCTGACCACCCCGGATTTGCTGGATAGCTTCATAAACCCGTTCCCGGGTTACACCGGCGCCTTCCAGCAAGCGAGCTGCGGGCGTGCTGCGCTCGCTCAAAATTGCCAGGAAGATATGCTCGGTGGAAATATACTCGTCTTTTAGTTTATTAGCCTCTTCATTGGCCAGATCGATGATTCGTTTCACCCGAGGAGTGATAAAGATCTGTCCTGAACCGCCGCCAAAGATGTTGGCTTTGGGGCTGGTGCGCAGAATATAATCCAGTCGTTCTGTTATCGCAGTCGAATTAACCTTTAAAGTCTCTAGAATTTGGGGGATAACCCCTTGAGGCTGCTCGATCAACGCCAATAGGATATGCTCCGTATCAATTTGATTGTGACCGTAGCGTTGAATGATTTCGGCAGCTCTTTGAGCGGCTTCTTGGGCCCGCTCGGTAAACCGATCAAATCTCATCATAATATTTTATCCTCAATGATTTTTCCAGGTATGGTATCTTCAAGAAAGCACAGTCCATTAGAAAAATCCAAAACCTATCAGGTAATGCTTATCAGGCTAAATCCAAATCTGGAACATCCTAATTTGCTTCGATATCCCCCTATTAACTACAATATTCCATCCGGATCTTATACGTCCTGATGAGGAGATTATAACATTGAGCGTATTAGGTTCACGACAACAAACCGTAAGAAATGTATATGAAAGCTTTTTTTATAGATTCCACATCTGACTTCAGTTTTAGGAGGGTTCTTTGAGAATCTCTACGAGAGAGTCCCGGTTTTGTGCTACTGCTTTGTCAATGTCACCTTAAAAAGATACCCAAATTTCGATGTGTGTGGCGAGCGGGCGCTCGCCACACACATCGAAATTTGGGAGATTTCTTCTGGAGTAATCTTGTTAAGGTAGATACCCTTTGGGAACTTTTTTTGCCTGGTCGCCGTCTACATAAAGAACGGGACATAATAACGATCCTGTCACAACATTTAAATCTTGTCAACTTAAAGGAGTTCAATCCATGAAGAAGAAACTGTCATTCGTCGTCGGTATTTTACTGGTTGCCAGCCTGTTAAGCGCCTGTGCAGCCGCGCCGGTCGCCTCTGCCCAGCAGGCTGAGCCGGATACTCAAAATCCTCGCACGTTGACGGTCACTGGCAGCGGCCAGGCTTTGCTCACCCCGGATATCGCCTATGTGACCATCGGGGTGCATACTGAGAATAAGAACGCTGCCGAAGCTGTCGCCGCCAATAATACCCAGGCCCAGGCGGTAACGGATGCGCTGAAAGCGGCTGGAATAGCCGCCAAAGATATCCGCACCACCAATTTCAGCATCTACCCTCAGCAGCAATATGATGATAAGGGCCAGATTCAAGGCATCACCTATATCGTCGACAATTCGGTGTATGTAACTGTGCGCGACCTGACAAAAGTAGGTGACCTGCTCGACTCCGCTGTGAAAGCGGGCGCCAATTCCATCTCGGGGATTCAGTTTGATGTCGCTGACAAGACCACGGCCCTGTCTGCTGCCCGTAAAGCCGCAGTAGCCAATGCGACTGAAATTGCCACCGAGTTGGCCGGCGCAGCCAAAGTGACCCTTGGCCCGGTTCAATCGATCAACATTATCAGCAACAACCCGACTCCCATGTTTGACACACGCGCTGCTGCGGTGGAGTCAGCTGCAGTTCCGGTATCTCCCGGTCAGCTGAACATCACAATTGATGTTCAGGTCGTATTCCAGATCCAATAAAAATCATCAAGGGGGGAGTAATATCGAAAAACAGGACCTGATGGCCGGTGTACTTCGGCCATCAGGTCCTGTTTTTCGTCGATCTATTGGCCGAATGCATGTCCAAGATTGTATAGAACCCCGTGAAAAGACACTGCCATCTCGAATTCTCCTTATGGTATAAATGTCCATTGTGAATGAAGAGATCGTTTTCCAGGCCAATCGGCGTGCAGGACTGTTATTTCACCTGGCAATTATCCTGCTTTTAATTGCCGGCTTAGTGACCGGCTTGCTGCAAGCTACTCGAGCCAGTATCGGACCGGCTTTTCTGCTCTATTTGCTGACCGGATTAATATCGGCTGCCTTGATCCCGGTGTTCGGATATTATGGGTATGCGTTATATCGTTCACACTATATTCTCCAGCGTGATGGTATTCGCTTGCATTGGGGATTACGGGCCGAAGATATTCCTGTTGATACCATCCGCTGGATCCATCCGGCCAAGGAGTTGGAGAAACCTCTTTTGCTTCCCTGGCTGCATTGGCCAGGTGCTCTGGTGGGTAAACGATCCGTGCCGGGATTGGGCGAGGTGGAATTTATGGCCTCCGACCGGGCCTCACTGATCCTGATCGGCACGACCAACAAAAACTATGCCATTTCCCCGGAGGATGTCAGTGGTTTTATGGCCTCCTACCAGCGCCTGACCGAGCTCGGGTCGCTTCGGCCTCTGCCCGCCAGATCCGTTTTTCCAACCTTTCTGCTCGCCAAGGTCTGGGCTTCTCGCCCGGCTCGGATTCTTATATTGACCGGAGTGGGATTGTCATTGCTGCTCCTGATCTGGATCAGCCTGGTCATTCCAAACAGGACACTGGTTACACTTGGCTTCGATGCCGCCGGCAATCCTCGCGATCCGATTCCGGCGGTGAGGCTGCTTCTGCTGCCCGTCATCAACAGCCTGGTATTTCTGGCAGACACTTTACTGGGGCTTTATTTCTTCCGCGATACCGAAGCCCAGCCATTGGCGTTTTTGCTGTGGGCTGGTGGAGCGTTATCACCGTTGCTATTTCTAGTGAGTATGTTTTTTATACTTCAAATAGGGTAGTTTATCCCCCGTTGAGTAATATTTATCCACAGTTTTTCCATAGTTATCCACATTCTTGTCGGGTGGACGACCGGACAGTGTTTCACAACATATCCACAGCAGGTCAACCTGCTGGCTAACCAAACGAGCATGGCCTTACAATTATTTCTCGGATTACTATTGGGTGGCGTTATCGCCATGTTGGCCTGGAAAGCCCGTTCCCTGAGCTCCAGCGGTGCCCTGGCAGCCGCATTCACCGGCGGATTGATCTTCGGCCTGGGCGGATTACCATGGGCGATCGTGCTGTTAACCTTTTTTATCTCCTCAAGCGTCCTGTCCAAATTGTTCGAAAATCGCAAACATACCTTCAGCGAGAAATTCTCCAAAGGCAATCAACGCGATTGGGGCCAGGTATTGGCCAATGGAGGTTTGGGAACCTTGCTCGTGATCCTGCATATCTGGCGGCCCGGACAGAACTGGCCCTGGCTGGCTTATATCGGAGCACTGGCCGCGGTCAACGCGGATACCTGGGCGACAGAACTGGGCGTGCTCAATCCCCAGGCGCCGCGCCTGATCACCAGCGGCGCGCCGGTCGAGCGCGGCACATCCGGAGCGGTCAGTCTGTGGGGATCATTGGCCTCCCTGGCCGGAGCCGCCCTGATTGGATTAGCCGCCCTGGTGGTTAAGCCCGAACTTGGCTGGCTGGTGGTGGTTGCCGCGGCGGTAGGGGGAATTGCAGGATCCTTTTTCGATTCTTTCTTGGGCGCGACCATCCAGGCGATTTACTTTTGCCCTGTCTGCCAGAAAGAAACCGAGCGCCACCCCGTGCATACTTGCGGCAACCCAACTTCACTGGTGCGCGGCTGGCCCTGGTTAAATAACGATCTTGTTAACCTGGCTTGTTCTTTCGTTGGAGCTTTGATCGCCAGCTTGCTCTGGTTACTGGTGGTTTAGCATTCCCGGCAGTTCGCCCAGGGTGTGGATCACCGGGCATTCAGCCTCCGGAAATATTTCTTCGGGATCAATGAGCACGGGCTGTAAACCGGCGGATTGAGCGCCGACGATATCGGCATAGTAATTATCCCCCACGTAGATGGTCTGTTCCGGGGTCGTGCCCATCCTTTTTAAGGCGTGCTGAAATACCGCGGGGTCAGGTTTCCAGACATTAATTTCACCTGCGACCATCGCAAAATCGAAATAATCTAACAGGCCTAAGCCATGCAGGTGATCCTGGCATGGTTGGCTGCGATTGGAAAGCACAGCCAAGTGGTATCCAGAATCGCTTAAGGACTGTAACGTGGTTGGGACATCCTCCGGAACCCAATCTTCCGGTTGATATTCGTCGTTCATATAGGTGACCATCTTAGGGGCCAGCTCATCTGCGCATTCGATTTCACAATCAAAGGCCAGCAAATTACGCCGGGAGTAGTTCGTCCAGAAGGGGTCTTCGAGCTCCTGATAGATCCGCAAATCATCTGCCAGATCAGCAGACTGCGCCCAATAATAATGCGCCCAACGAGCAGCCGCTTTGCGCTTCTCCATCGAGTCGGCCAACCCAAATTGGACCGCGTAATCAAAAAAGGCATGGACCGAAGAAGGTTTATTATGCCGCAGCGTCCCATCCAAATCAAACAGGACAGCTCGAATCTTTGCACCAGAAAACAAATTACCCTCCAATTTCACTCATCACCCGATTTAAGGGTATGATCCCTTGCGCTAAACCATGCCCCCAGGGCTTATACCAGATGCCATCCAGAATAATTTGGCGCAAATCCTCCAGGCTGGCCCCGGCCCGCAATGGCGTCAACAAGTCCACCTCTCCTTCCCGCAGCAGGCACAGTCGCAGCCTTCCATCAGCCGTCAAACGGGCGCGGGTACAGGAAGCACAAAAAGGCTCGGTCACGCTGGAGATAAAACCCAGATCTCCCTGCGCACCCGGCAAACGGAACAGTCTGGCCTCACCATCCAATTTGCCGTTGTTGGTTATCTGCAGCGGGCCAAACTTTCCAGCAATCTGAGCCTGGATCTGTTCCGCAGTGACAACTTGCTTCAACTGCAGTTCTGTCGCTCCTGCAAAGGGCATCATTTCGATAAACCGCACCTGCCAGGGATGATCTAAAGTCAATCCAGCCAGATCAACTACATCTGATTCATTATAGCCATTAACCACCACGGCGTTGATCTTGATCGGTCGCAAGCCGGCCGCTTCAGCCGCCTGCAATCCATCCCAGACGTCTTCCACCGAACCCCAACGGGTGAGCCGCTGGAACTTCTCAGGATTCAATGTGTCCAGGCTGACATTGACCCGTTGCAGGCCAGCCTTAGCCAAAGGATCAGCCAGCCGTGAGAGCAGGATTCCGTTGGTGGTCATTGAGAGGGACTGGACCCCCGGAACCCGGGCTATTTCACCCACCAGGTCAACCAGGTTTGCCCGGACCGTGGGTTCGCCGCCTGTCAGGCGGTATTTGTCAAATCCAAGTTGAGCAAACAGTCGCACCAGTTGCAGCACTTCATCATCTTGCATCAACTCAGCATTTGGCCGAAAAGTCATATCCTCGGGCATGCAGTAAACACACCGCAAGTTGCAATGATCGGTCAAACTTATGCGCAAATAATGGATATTTCTTCCAAAACGATCAATGGCCATCTTTACACCTGTAAGACACCAATAATTTTTGTGAATAACATGATAATAATTATACCTTAACGTGCATTCTGGGTAGAACGAATGGTGTACAGATACTGTATCCTTTTCTCATGAAATAACCACAGGTTCTGACAAAATAAGGTGACAGCGTGGGCGTTTGTCCACGCTGACACCTTATTTCGCTAATAACTCCCATTTTCTGGCACCAACAGGATGGGGAGAATTTTTTAAACTGAGTTCGTCAACCAACTCTGTCGAAGCACCCCACACATAACCGGCCGAGTGTTTAACTTTTCACTTGATCTCTAAAATCTGGCCCCCGGTCAGTTCCTGCAAGATCTGCGGTGTCAGTTGAAAAACGGCGTGCGGGGTACCGGCCGCGGCCCATATCTCCTTATAATCGAACAAGTCCTGATCAATAAAAGTCTGGATTGGCGATCGGTGTCCCAGTGGCGGCACGCCGCCGATAGCAAAACCCGTTTGAACACGCACGAACTCAGCATCGGCTTTGCCAAGAGGCTCACCAATCTGGGCCTCAATCCGTTTTTCATCGACGCGGTTGCTGCCGCTGGCAATCACCAGAACGGGTTTTTGAGAACGTTTCGCTTTAAATATCAGGGATTTGACTATTTGACCGACCTCACAACCAATCGCCTGGGCGGCTTCCACCGCAGTCCGGGTTGAATCAGGCAACTCAACCACCTGAAGCTGATAGCCGCTCTGGGCGAGAAAATCCTGGATCTTTTGTGCGCTTGAGCTTAATTCATCTGTCATCTTGATCGTCTCCTGCTTTTCTACTATTTTATCCTGATCGCCTGCATGGAACCCCGATCCGGGAGCAGTCAAAATGTGTAGATTGTGGAGTTCGGTTTGGGCGGTTTAGCTGCCCAAACCGAACTCCACATTATTTCTTCTACAACATTTGCATGCTCCCCCCGAGCCTACCTCCGGTTCTCTGGGAAATCACGCCAAAGATCCCCTACATCCACCCCCGTCGCCTGATCCAATAGAACATCCCCACTGGCATAAGCACCAGGATTGCCAGGGCTAACATAAACACAGGCTTCGCCACCCAGGTGGTGACCGGAGCATTCGGGATGAAGAAATTCATTCCGAAAAAAGATGTGATGAAGGAAAGCGGCAAAAACATGACGGTGATCAATGTCAGGGTTTTCATGATCTCATTCATACGATTGTTAATCACCGATAGATAGGTATCCAGGGATCCACCTACCAGATCTCGGATCAATTCGCTGATGTCATATAAGCGCACCAGGTGGTCGTAAACATCTCTGAAATACACTCGAGCCTGCAAATCGATCACCCGGTAATCATCCCGCGCCAGTTTGTTCATCACCTCCCGCTGGGGGCCAATGATCCGGCGCAGATGCAGCACAGCCCGCTTGGCCGCAAAAATCATCGCCAGGGTAGATGAGGTAGGCTCGCCAAAGACTTCATCCTCCAGCCTGTCGATCATATCGTCCAGTGCATCCACCACCGGCATGTAGTGAGCCACCAGTTCATCGGCCAGGCGGTAAAGCAGGTGGTCAACGCCATATTTCAGGTGGCGGTCATCACGCTGGACGTACGACCAGACTTTATCGACCGCTTCAATCTGGTGGTCGTGATGAGTGACAATATAGTTCGGCCCAAGGAACACATCCAGCTCCTGGGTATGAATATGTTCGTCGCTGTCCAGAGAAAATACCACCGCATGCAGTACGATATAAAGGAATTTGCCCCAATCATCGACTTTTGGCACGTGGGTTTCCTGGAGGGCATCGTCAATGGCCAACGGATGAAAGCCAAAGGTCTTTGAAAGAATCGATTCTGCCTCCACGTCGCTGTGCTCCTGAAAATCAACCCAGAGCAAATTTTGTGGGTCGGTTATCAGATTGCCATACTCTGCGGGCTTGACGTCGACGCGGATAGTTCCATCTTTGGCGTAGCATAACGTTCGGATCATGACAACCTCCTGTTGGGCACTTATGGAAATCGGGCCCTGGCGAATCCGATGGTCAGGGACTAAAGTGGCGCTGCGATAGGATGATTTTATCCGAACCAGCCCGATTTAAGCGAGTGCACTGCACCTTAAATTTTGATTCCCTGTTATCGAATCAAGTTCTTTTGTGGTGGCAAACACCACTTTATTCTCTTTCTGTCGTCGTTATGCAGAGAAAAGACAACAAGTGGTGTGAGCGTGCTGGCGCACGCTCACACCACCAATCTGGGACTCTGACACAGATTTTCCCGGTGACCCACATTTGCAAGAAATCAAACCCGAAAGTGGATGTACAATTAGGAAAGCCGCCCAATGCAGCGCGCCCGCAGGCTCCCTACATCCGGGGATCGCTCGACCGGTCAAACTTGAACTGGCCTGAAAAGGACTTATCAACGACAGGCTGACTCTGCCATCCCGGCCTGGCTAAAATTACACAGAAGAGGAACCAATCACCCTTCAATGACGCTCATTCCCCAGCTACTGCGCCGGCCACTACGATGGCCAATGACCTTCGCGGCCCTCAATCATCCCAATTTTCGGCTGTGGTTCATCGGTCAAATGATCTCATTGGTCGGCACCTGGATGCAAACCACTGCCCAGGGTTACCTGGTCTATGAATTAACCAAGTCGCCGGTATTCTTAGGCTATGTCGGCTTCGCCGGCGGTATTCCAGCCTGGTTTTTTACGCTTTATGGCGGCCTGATTGCCGATCGGGTATCCCGGCGGAATTTAATAATCATCACCCAATCATCCATGATGATTTTGGCCTTCGTTTTAGCTGGATTAGTTTTTACCGGACTGGTACAGCCCTGGCATATCATCGCCCTGGCCTTTTTATTAGGAATTGCCAACGCATTTGACGCGCCTGCTCGCCAGTCCTTTGTGGTTGAACTGGTTGGACGCGAAGATCTGTCGAATGCGATTGCACTCAATTCGACCCTGTTCAATGGCGGGGCACTGATTGGCCCAGCAGCCGCCGGCCTGGTTTACGCCTGGGTCGGCTCGGCCTGGTGCTTCACAATCAATGGCCTGACCTTTCTGGGTGTGATCACCGCCCTGGCGTTAATGCATATAAATCGTCCGAAGAATCATGCCTCCCGGCTGTCTGCCGGAAAACAGATCCGGGAAGGGCTGGGGTACGTCAAATCTCACCGCATGGTGCAGGCATTAATGCTCAATATGGTCATGATCTGCCTGTTTGGGCTCAGCCTGGTGACGCTTTTACCAGCCTGGGCGGTCGACATCCTGGGCGGAGACGTAAAAACGAACGGCGCTTTGCTTTCGGCCCGCGGCGGGGGCGCCTTGATTGGGGCGTTAATGATTGCCGCATTAAGCCGTTATAATGTCAAAGGGAAACTCTGGACTGCCGGCAGCTTTATCATGCCCGCCGCGATTCTGGCCTTTGCAGACGCACGCTGGCTGCCGCTGTCCCTGGCAGTGATCGGCGTTTTTGGATGGAGTTTTATGGTTCAAGCCAACACCTCCAACGCTCTGATCCAGGCCGAAGTGCCAGATGAACTCAGGGGCAGGGTGATGAGCCTCTATACCCTGACCTTTATGGGCGGCATGCCGATTGGCTCGCTCCTGGCCGGTATGGCGGCGGATTGGATCGGTGAACCGCTGACAATTCAAATCAGCGCCGTCATCCTGTTGCTGTTCGCAATTGCAATCTGGTGGCGAGTTCCCAAGATGCGGAGGGTAGCTTGACGCTTAACCGGATGAAATGGTATCAAGGTTTGTTGTGGGCTGCTTTGCTTTTGCTCGTCGCCTGCAGTTCCCCCGCCCGCAACCAGCCCACCCAACCGGGTCCAGGTACGCCAACCAGCGCCTCCACACCGGTGACCACAACCCCGACAGTTTCACGATTGGCGGATGTGCTTTCCGTCCAGGTCAGCGGAGATAGCGGCGCTTACACCTTTGCGGTTGAGATTGCCAGCCCGGATGAGAATTGTTTCCAGTATGCGGACTGGTGGGAAATTCTCGATGGAGAAGGCAACTTGCTTTACCGGCGAGTGTTAACCCATAGCCATGTCGATGAACAACCCTTCACACGCAGCGGCGGTCCCGTACCCATTGAGGCAGACACTCTGATCTGGATCCGGGCTCACATGAATATTGACGGGTACGGCGGCGCAGCTTTCAAAGGCAGTGTTCAAGATGGATTTGAGACCATGGCTTTGGACGCGGGCTTTGCCGCCAACCTGGCCAACCAGGCGCCGCTGCCACAAGATTGCGCTTTTTAACGATCGCAGTCTGACACCGTGATCCATCGGACTTACCTGGCGCCCAATTCTTTCAAAGCGGAGGTGTAATCGATGTTCACAGTAGCCGTAAAACGTGACTTTATCGCTCAACATTACCTGATCGGGGGTGATTGGGGGGCGGAAAATGAGAAACATTCCCATCATTACCAGCTGGAATTGCAGCTTTCGGGGCGCACCCTGGACCAGCATGGCTACATGGTGGATATTGTTGAAATTGAATCGCAATTGGACGACTTGGTCGATTTTTACCGGGACCGGACTTTGAATGACCTGCCAGGATTTAAAAATCTCAACCCCAGCATCGAGCGATTTTCCGAAATCCTATGCCGAGAGCTGGCCAGCAGAATAACCGCCGTGAATGTACTTACCCTCCGGGTGAAATTGTGGGAGAATGAGATTGCCTGGGCTTCTTACGAGCTCGACCATCCGAAGTGATTCATCCAGGCCGAGTGTGGGGGCAATATTAAATTAGCAAGTTATTGTTGGGTAGGGAGGCTAAGCTTTGCGGATCGGATTGATCATATACGGCAGCCTGGACACCCTTTCAGGTGGCTATCTTTATGACCGGAAACTGGTCCAGCACCTGCGTGCCACCGGGCACGAAATTCAGATCCATTCACTTCCCTGGCGCACCTATGCCCGCCATCTGTTCGATAACCTCTCTTCACGTCTCAAGCATAGTTTAATCTCGGCGGATTACGATATTCTATTAGAGGATGAACTAAATCATCCATCCCTGTTCTGGCTAAACAATCGCATAAAGCCCAGGGTGCGCTATCCCATTACCGCAATCGTCCATCATTTGCGCAGCAGTGAAGCCCGGCCGTCCTGGCAAAACTTGCTGTACCGCCCGATCGAGCGGGCTTATCTTCGCAGTGTACAGGCCTTCGTTTATAACAGCCAGACCACTCGCACAGCAGTGGAGAGATTAAGCCATGAAGCCAGCCCCCATATTGTGGCCTACCCGGCTGGCGATCGCTTTAATCCACAAATCAGTCCGGCTGACATCGCCGCTCGGGCTCGCCTCCCTGGTCCCCTAACCATTCTGTTTTTGGGAAACGTCATTCCCCGCAAAGGCTTACACATTTTACTGCAAGCCGCCGGACCAGTCTCGCACGATCAGTGGGAATTAAAAGTCATCGGCAACCTGTCGGCAAATCGGTCTTACACCCGCAAGGTTCGCCGCTGGGTGGTGGATAACGGCCTGGTCGATAGCGTACGCTTTTTGGGCGTTCTCGACAAAGGTGAACTGGCCGAACAATTGCGAGCCAGCCATCTTCTGGTCGTTCCATCCAGTTACGAAGGGTATGGCATCGCTTATCTGGAAGGCATGAGTTTCGGTCTGCCAGCCATTGCCACCACTGCGGGCGCGGCCGGGGAAATCATCACCTCTGGGAAGGATGGATATCTGATCGACCCGGATGATGTGGAAGCGCTCCGAAATATTCTCAAACGCTTGATTGCCAATCGGGAACAACTCATCATGATGGGCCAGGCTGCCCGCGCTCGCTTTCTTGCGCACCCAGGTTGGCGAGAAACAACGACCAGCATCGCCAGCTTCCTCGAACAATTGCTTAAACCATCTGGCTAGGTGCGTCGATGCCCACCCCACAGGCTTATTCATTCCAACGCTATCTGTCTGCCAAAAAAAGTGTGGACGACCGGGCGCTTAACCACCAGGTCCAGGCAGCTCTTCTGGAGCGACTGGGGCGTTTTGAGAAGCCGCTGCGGGTGCTGGAGATTGGGGCGGGAATTGGCACCATGCTGGAACGTCTGCTCGCCTGGGGATTGCCTGATCAGCTGGACTATACCGGTATTGATGCCCAGCCCGAGAATATCGCCGCAGCCTGGGAACGCCTTACCCGTTGGGCAGATATCAACGCTTATCAGTTCACCGGCTCAACCCTCGGCGAGCCGGTTGAACTCAAGCGCGGCAACCAACGCCTCCGGGTCCGCTTTGAAGCCTCCGACCTGTTCGAATTTGCCGATCGATCTCAAGGGCAACAGCCATGGGATCTCCAGATCGCCCACGCATTTCTGGATCTGATGGATATCCCGGCGACCCTGCCGCGCCTGTTCGAGATGATTCGTGCGGAAGGCTTGTTTTACTACACGATCAATTTTGACGGGGTTACCAGCTTCGAACCCTCCATTGATCCTGAGTTTGATGCTCGGGTAGAACATCTCTATCACCGGACCATGGATGAACGGATGACAGATGGTCGCCCGTCTGGGGATAGCCAGGCCGGACGACATCTTTTTGGTTATCTGCAGGCTGCCGGCGCCGCTCTGCTGGCCGCCGGCCCATCGGATTGGGTGGTTTTCCCGCAGGCAGGCAGGTATCAGCATGACGAGGCTTATTTCTTGCATTTCATCATCCACACCCTGCACACCGCGCTGGTAGGTCACCCAGAATTGGATCAAATAAAGTTCGACCGTTGGATCGCTCAGCGACACAACCAGATCGAGCGTGGCGAACTGATTTATATCGCCCATCAACTGGATTTCCTGGGCCAGTCGCCGGTTGCCCACCAGCCGGCTGAGCCAATTGAATAAAAGCCTCGCCATGCCTATGGACGATCTACAGAACATTCCTGCCGAACCCGGGTCTTACGCCTTGCTGCTGCAACTCGACCATCCCAGGCGTCTCCAGATTGGCCAGCTGGGTTCGGCACAATTACCAGGTGGTTCTTTTCTCTATCTTGGGAGCGCCCGGGGGCCGGGTGGTCTGCGGGCCAGATTGAAACGTCATATCCACGGGCAGGGTCCTCTGCATTGGCACGTCGATTACCTTCGTCACCAGGCCCGGCTGATCGCGGTTTATGTGCTTGCCCATGAGGCACTGCCAGCTGAACGGCTTGAATGCCGCTGGAGTCAGTCGTTGGGGCTATTGCCAGAGGCATTCTGGCCCGTTCCCGGTTTTGGGGCCAGCGACTGCCAGTCCGGCTGCCGAGCGCATCTGGTCGGCTTTGCATCGATCCCCGCATCATTACCTGCAGCTTTGGCCTGGGCAGCTGGGGTATCACCGCTGCGGATCATAACCTGGCAGGCAGAGTAATAAAGTTCGCCAGCCTTCTCTCATGTAATACTCAAATGTCCTTATCCGCGAACCGATGAATGCGGATGAATTTCATGACTGAAAGAGAGTATGTCGGCGAACTCATTTTTGCAAGTTCTCCACGCCCTTCCGGCACCTGAGCATAGGAAATATTGGCGAAATGATGTGTTTACGGGGGCAGAGCCCCCGTAAACACATCATTTCGCCCCACTTCCACGAGTTCAGGTGAAAAAACAGTGTATCGGACTTCGCCAACAAACGCTGAAAGATACAGTATCCGCCCATGGGGGCTCTCTGGGAAATTCTGTGGGAAAGTCCCAGATTTGGGCGGCTAAAGCCGCCCAAATCGAACACCACTTTCTACACAATTTGAGCGCTCCCGCCCCTTGGTCCCTCATCCATCTAACCTGGAGTGAGGTAAAATGGGGTGCAAATGTTGTCATCAGTGGAGAACCGTTTTGAACAAGTATCTTAAAGATTACAGTTACCTGCTCGGATTAGCAAGTTTGGTGATCGCCCTCGACCAGATTACCAAAGCCATGGTCAGGAATAATCTGGCTGTCGGCGAGATTTGGGCCCCCTGGCCCTGGCTGCTCCCGTTCGCACGCGTGGTCCATTGGACCAACACCGGGGCCGCCTTCGGCATGTTTCAACATTTGGGTGGTTTGTTTACCATCCTGGCCCTGATCGTTTCGGTGGCAATTCTCTATTACTTCCCCCAGGTGCCATCTCAGGATTGGCCGCTGCGATTGGCCCTGGGGTTACAACTCGGCGGGGCGGTTGGCAACCTGATCGACCGGCTTACGATTGGATCCGTAACCGACTTTATCTCGGTGGGGAACTTCGCGGTGTTCAACGTGGCGGATGCCAGTGTATCGGTTGGCGCGGCGGTTTTGGTGCTCGCAATCTGGCTCAAAGAACGCAGCGAACGAACCTCGGCCGCCGATCAACCGGAAACGCCTTCGGTGCCGGGAGGATTGCCTTCCAGTGGAGAAAGCGCGGATATCCACAGTGAATGAACGTTCTGTTCAAATTTCTTTTTCAGGCGGACAATCCCAACGTTTGGATAAATTCCTGGTTGAAAAACTTCCCGAATTTTCCCGTTCACGTTTACAGGCTCTGATCAAAGATGGATTTGTACTGATAGATGGTATCCCGGCCGAAAAATCGGGGCAGATGTTGGAAAAGGATCATTCCATCCAGGTGCACATTCCGGCGCCAGAGCCCAGCTGGCTGATTCCGGAAGAGATTCCGCTGGATATTATCTTTGAGAACCAGGATTTGATCGTGGTCAACAAACCTGCCGGTATGGTTGTCCATCCAGCCGCCGGCCACTCGTCTGGCACGCTCGTCCATGCCGCCCTGGCGCATGCCCCGGACATCGAGGGTATTGGAGGCGAGTTGCGCCCGGGCGTGGTACATCGGCTGGACAAAGACACGTCCGGATTAATCTTGCTGGCCAAGAACGATCGCGCTCATCAATTTTTACAAGATCAGTTCCGCTTGCGAAAAGTGGTAAAAATTTACCTGGCGCTGACGGATGGCAAACCGCCTACCTCCAGCGGGCAAATCGAAGCCGCAATTGGCCGCGACAGCCGCCAACGCAAACAAATGGCCATCGTTACCCCACAGAAAGGCCGGACGGCGACCAGTGAATATCGCACAATTGAGCGTTTTCCTGAGCACACCTTGCTGGAGGTTCATCCGATCACTGGCCGGACGCATCAAATCCGCCTGCACCTGGCTTTCATAGGCTGCCCAATCGCCGGTGATACCATCTACGGCCACCGGCACGCCACGATCCCGGTAGGGCGCCACTTTCTGCATGCTGCCCGCCTTACAATTCGCATCCCCGGTGAAAGTGAGCCCCGCAGCTTTGAAGCGCCCTTACCACAGGAACTGGAACAAGTCCTGGCGGAGTTGCGGCGGACAGCTTGAGCGGTCAACCCAATCAAAAACCAAATTTCACAGAGGAAACATCATGAAATTCATCGATTTGCGCTCTGACACAGTCACCCGGCCTACGCCCGAGATCCGCGCAGCCATGGCTAGTGCTGAAGTGGGCGATGATGTTTACGGAGAAGATCCAACTGTCAACCGGCTGCAGACCATGGCTGCTGAACTGGTTGGCAAAGAGGCCGGCCTGTTCGTTCCATCCGGGACGATGGGCAACCTGACCGCGGTTTTGACACATTGCAACCGGGGGGATGAAATTATCCTCGGGCATCTCTCCCATATTTTCTATTTCGAAGCCGGAGGGGTCTCCGCTCTGGGCGGCGTACATTCACGCCAGTTAATCAACCAACCGGATGGCACTTTGGAACTCGGCGCCATTCAGGCCGCCATCCGGAGCGAGGACGATCATTTCCCTACAACCCGGCTGGTTGCCCTGGAAAATACCCACAACCGCTGCGGTGGAGTCGTCCTGAGTGAAGCGTATACCCGCGCCGTTGGTGAGCTGGCCCATGCCCATGGGCTCTCCCTGCACCTGGATGGCGCCCGATTGTTCAATGCAGCCGCAGCTCTGAAGGTACCGGCCAACCGGTTAGCCGCCCCGGCGGATTCGGTCACTTTCTGCCTGAGCAAGGGCCTGTGTGCACCGGTTGGCTCCGTTTTGTGCGGTTCGCGGGATTTCATTCGCCGCGCTCACCGCATTCGCAAGCAACTGGGTGGGGGGATGCGCCAGGCTGGCATCCTGGCTGCTGCCGGGATCGTAGCTCTGGAAACGATGGTCGCGCGCCTGCCAGAGGATCATGAACGTGCCCGGCAGCTCGCTCAAGGATTGAAGCTTATCCCCGGCGTGCAGGTCGAATCCGGCAGCCCGCATACCAACATGGTTTTTGTCAGCCTGGATGAAAATCTACCACAGACGGCCCCACAGCTGGCCGGCAAGCTGCTGAGCCAGCAGATCAAAGTGAGCGCTATCGGCGAACGCCGCTTCCGGCTTGTGACTCACTATTGGATCGATCAGGCTGCCGTTGAGCGGGTCGTGCAAGCTTTCGGGGAAACCATCCAGGCTGGATAAACCGGCCCGGGCAGAGTAATCCCTTCATGTTCTGCCTGTCCAGGCGCCCCAAAAAGCCGCACATATCGAACGCCAAATCTACAAACATTGAGTGCACTCCTTTCGGAAGCTCTATTCGATGTTGGGGATTCCTTAGCAGGAATTCACAAAGAACCGGGGAATTCATGCGGTGAATTTCAGAGGATCAGTTACAATATGGCTACAGTTTTCTTAAGGAATAATTAATTTTCAGGAGATCATGCCTTCGATGAGCAAATATTTTTCCCTGGCAGAATTTGATGAAACTGCCAACCGGATCAGACACCAGACTGACGTTCAGCCTCGTATCGGGATGATTCTTGGATCGGGGCTGGGGCCACTGGCTGAATCGGTCGAAAACGCAACCAGGATCCCTTACCGTGAACTGCCTCACTGGCCAGTCTCAACCGTTGTTGGTCATCAAGGCCAGCTGGTAATCGGCCAATTACAGGGCCAAAATGTTATCGTGATGCAGGGTCGGGCCCACTATTACGAAGGATACAGCATGGCGGAAGTGGGCCTACCAGTACGCGTCATGCAACGATTGGGCGTTGAAATATTGATTGTAACTAACGCCGCCGGGGCGGTTAACCCCGATTTTAGCCCGGGAGATTTGATGTTGATCACCGATCACATCAATATCATCGGCATGGCCGGGCGGACGCCGCTGCGTGGTCCGAACTTGGACGAGCTGGGGCCGCGCTTCCCCGATATGGGACGGTCTTACGACCGCGAATTGGGCGATCTGGCGCGCCGGGTCGCCGCCGGCCAAAATATCCAGCTCCAGGAAGGCGTCTATATATGCCTGGCAGGCCCATCGTTTGAGACGCCAGCCGATCTACGTTTCCTGCGGGCGATCGGAGCCGATGCCGTTGGAATGTCCACCGTACCGGAAGTCACCGTTGCCCGTCACGGCGGCACCCGGGTGCTTGGCATTTCGGGTATCAGCAACAAAGCCAATCTGGATGGCAACACATTGACGACCCATGAAGAAGTCCTGGAAGCGGGCCAGGTGATCGTACCGAAGCTGACGGCAGTTATCCGAGGCGTACTGGGCAGCTTATCGTTATAAAACTAAGCAGTTTATCGAAACTCTACGGGCACTTGGTCTTTAATAGCAGACAAAGCTAGCGCCCCTCCCTGGGTGAGGTATGGAGGAAGCATTACGCAATCTAAAGACCTTTGAAGTCTGGATATACCTGCTTCTTGGGTTCGGGGGGCTGTTTTTTATCCGAAAATTTGTGCTGGCCTGGCAGGAACTGCGTGTTGCGGCTTTTGGGCTGGAACGCCAACAAGCCCAGGCGCGGTTAAACCAGGCTGCCAGTATATTGGTTTTACTCTTAACAATTGGTGTTGCGGAGTTTGTTTTGGTTTCGTTTATTGCGCCATCTGTACCGGGAGCCAGCCCGTTGCTAACCCCAACTTTGGATTTGTTAGCCACGCCAACTACCACGCTGGCCATCACCGATACGCCAGCCGGTAATGCTGCCCAGGCCACCCTGACGCCGACGCCTGCTTTGCAGACTGGTGTCAGTGGTTGTGTGCCTGATTCGATTAATATCACCAGCCCGCAGGATGGCGAAGAGGTCAGTGGGGCGGTTGATATCGTTGGAACGGCCAATATTCCCAACTTTGGTTTCTACAAATTTGAAATAAAGCGGCCTGAAGAGACGAGCTGGCAAACTTTGCAGGCGGGCAATCAAGTCCGTAACCAGGAGAGTTTGGGCACCTGGGATACCCGCCGGCTTTCTCCAGGCGAATATCAACTCAGCCTGGTCGTAGTAGATAACCAGGGACAGGCATCTCAAGCCTGTATCGTTCAGGTGCGGGTACTGCCCTTTGAAGAGACCCCGGCGCCTTAGTGAGTCTGGCTGTTGAATAGAGGAAATTCATGCCCGAAATTGAGATCAGACCGGCCATTTCGAACGACATTCCTGTTTTGATGGCCATCGACCATAACTACACCAGCGAATACGTCTGGCAAATGGAAATTCAAACTCAGGAAACCGGCGTCGAGGTTAATTTTCGAGAAGTTCGGTTGCCGCGCTCCGTACGCGTGGAGTATCCACGTTCAACGGCTGGCCTGGCAGATGATTGGACCCATCGTTCTGGTATCCTGATCGCGTTACTTGAAGGCGAGCCGGTTGGCTACGCCAGCCTGATGCTGGATATTGCTCCGAAAACCACCTGGATGACCGATCTGGTGGTCAAGAGGCGGCTTCGCCGTCAAGGCATTGGCAGCACACTGGTGCTGGCATCCCAGGAATGGGGGCACCAGCACGCCAGCCGGCATTTGATCCTTGAAATGCAACCCAAAAACTATCCGGCTATTCATATGGCCCAAAAGCTTGGCTTTGATTTTTGCGGTTATAACGACCGCTATTATGTTAATCATGACATTGGGTTGTTTTTTGCTAAACAACTGCGGTGAACCTCGATGCATGCCCGGCAGGTGATCGCCCGGCCCAGGTTTACTCCGCTTGAACGGTAATGTGCGGTGATCTTAACAAGTTTACAGACGCTGAATGATCTACTCACTGCGGGAATAGCAGTCACTGCCTTTTCGCTGTTGATCTATGCGTTGAGCTTTAACCTGCGAGATCGGGTAGCTCGTTCGTTTGCTTTCATCATGCTGTGCGTGGTGATCGTGTACGTGGCCGAATCGTTTGGCAGTGTTTCGGTTTCAGCCCAGCAACTTACCACCTGGCTGCAGCTTCAGTGGCTGGGAATCATCTTCCTGCCGGCTGCCTACCTGCATATCTCAGATGCGCTGCTCGAAACCACTGGCCGGCCCTCCCGCGGCCGGCGCAGACGGTTCGTCCAGCTGAATTACGTGGTCGCATTTGCCTTTCTACTGACCTTGCCACTTGGCCTGGTCGGTCCATTAGTTCAAAATGTGGAACCGGCCCCACATCTGCAGCGCACCTGGCTAACCTGGCTATTTACGGCGTACTACGCCCTAATCATGGGGCTGGCCTGGGTCAATTTCTGGCGAGCTTACCAGCGCACCGTGACCAGCACCAGCCGGCGCCGGATGGGCTATCTGATCGCCGGCGCGTTGGCCCCGGCGTTGGGGTCCTATCCTTACCTTTTGTTTGGCTCGGGGTTTGCCTCCCGCTTCCAGCTGACTTTCTGGCTGGCGGTTACGGTCAGCAATTTATTGGTTTCTGCCCTGCTGATCGTCATGGCCTATGCAGTCGCCTTCTTCGGCGTGCCCTGGCCAGACCGGGTCGTGAAGCGCCGGCTGGCAAAATGGCTGATGCGCGGCCCGGTGACGGCTTCGAGCGTCCTGGCGGTCACAACCGTATTGCGACGCCTGGGGCTAAACTTCGGCTTGCCCAACTCGGCTATCGTGCCGGTTGCTATGGTCTTTACGATCTTGATCATGGAACACGTGATCACATTTGTCGCCCCGCTGTGGGAGCGTTGGCTGTTCAATGGCGGTGATCGCGACAATATGGATATTTTACAAACATTGGAAGAACGCCTGTTGACCACCGGCGATCTGCGCCAGTTTTTGGAAGCAGTGCTGGCTGCAGTCGTTGACCGGCTGCAGGTCGACCAGGCTTTCGTAGCAGCGCTCGGCTCCCAGGGCGTTGATTTCATGGTTACGATAGGAGGTGATAACCCGCTCGAGAATGAAGACCTGTCAACCAACCTGCTCCAGGTTGCAGCCCAAAACGGACTGAGCGAAACCCTCTTCAGTGCAGGAGATTACTGGTTCATTCCTTTATTGGATCAAGAATCAGAATCGCCCGAGTTGTTGGGGCTGCTCGGTGTGATGCACAATGCTAACCAGGATCTGGATCCGGAACAGGTTGAAGCGCTATCCATCCTGACAGAGCGAGCCGTACTGGCACTGCAGGATCGAAAACGACAACAGCAGGTTTTCTCATCGCTCGAGGCGCTCTCTCCGACGATGAGTATTATTCAAAGGTTACGAGCCGCGGCTCGTTACGATGGCACGGAGGTCCTGACAACTCCGGATATGCCGTTGGAAGATCGTAAACTCTCTCAATGGGTTAAGGACGCGCTAACGCACTATTGGGGCGGACCGAAGCTAACGGAGAGCCCGTTAATGGGGCTGAGCATCGTCCAACAGGCCATCCAGGAAAACGAGGGCAATCCAACCAATGCGCTGCGCGCAATCCTGCGCAAAGCCATCGAATATACTCGTCCGGAAGGAGAAAGGCGCTTTACAGCGGACTGGATTTTGTATAATATCTTAGAGATGAAGTTTATGGAGGGCCGAAAAGTTCGCGAAATCGCGATGCGGCTGGCGATGTCCGAAGCTGACCTTTATCGAAAGCAACGAGTCGCCATCGAAGCGGTTGCGAATGCTATTGTGGAGATGGAACAAGAAGCCTTGCAAGAGGTTTCTCAGTCGAATACAGAATCAATGAAGAAGTAGATGCCCAAATAATACGCGAGAATGCAAGGGTATCTGAAACTAACATCATAAAAGGTTGGGTTTAATGGTAAATAAGAACTTTACCCGAGAATTTAAGGGGGGACCTCCTCCGATGGACGAATCCTGGTGGGAAGCCGTCATGGCGGAAGATGAAGCTGTAAATAACGGCAAGCCCGTTCCAAGCTACTCATCGCGATCGGCAGCGAACACTCAACCGCCTGTTCACCGCCCATCTATCGAAGCTGCTCAGATGGATTGGGACCACGCAATCGAACTGTACGAACAGGATGACACCATCGATCTACTGGTGACCGGTTACAACCGGGGAGGGTTGCTGGTAGAAGGTGAAAACCTGCAAGGATTTGTACCGCTCTCACATCTGGTAGAGATGGTTGGGCAAAAATCCGAAGAAGAACAGGAAGACTGGTTGGCGTCATACATCGGGCAGACACTCACCCTGAAGGTGATTGAATGCGATCAAGACCGGGGACGGGTTGTATTTTCCGAACGGGCTGCTCTGGCTGAGCCCGGCAGCAGGAACGAACTCCTGCAAAATCTGGCAGCGGGGGAATGCATCCCTGGCACGGTTACCAACGTGACAGATTTTGGGGTATTCGTAGACCTGGGTGGGGTGGAGGGCCTCATTCATGTTTCCGAGATCTCCTGGGGACGTGTTCGTCATCCCAGTGATGTGGTCCGACTGGGTCAACCGGTTCAAGTTTACGTCATCAACGTCGACCAGGATCGAGCCCGGGTAGCCCTCAGCCTGAAACGCCTGTATCCCAATCCGTGGGAAACAGCTGAAGAACGCTACCACCCTGGCCAGATCATTGAAGCCACCGTAACCAGTATCGTCCCCTTTGGGGCTTTCGCCCGGTTGGAGGAGGGTCTGGACGGCCTCATCCACATCTCCGAAGTGTGTGTGGACGGCAGCCCAGCTTTACCTGGAGACTGTCTGGAAGAAGGCCAGGCAGTAAAAGTCCGGGTGCTGCATGTCGATGGACCCCGCCAGCGGCTGGGTTTAAGCTTGCGGCTGGACGACGATGCGATAGACTGACAGCCGGCTCGCCTTTGCGGTGTAAGCCTGGCTGACAAAACAATCCTGGAAACGATCCAAACGGACCGGCCTTTTTATCAACGGGCGGGGTGTTGTTGGGTGTTGCGTTGAGGCAGGTTCTTCACGAGAGAGATCCTGCCTCAGATCAAACCAGATGAAGAACTGGCGGATTATCTTAATGGGCCTGATCTGTGGGCTTTTGGCTGCCAGCACAGTTTGGCTGGTAACCAGGCCGCCACGCGGGCAGATGGTCCGTCTTTTACCCCCGCCAACCGCTTCGCCTTTGATCGTGCACGTCAGCGGGGCCGTCGTGCATCCGGGAGTTTATACATTACCGGCAGGCAGCCGGGTGAAAGACGCCATCGTGGCGGCCGGAGACGTTTTACCGGGTGCCAATCCCAACGCTTTGAACCTGGCTGCTGCCCTTGAGGATGGGGCGAAAGTGGAGGTGCCGCTGCTGATGCCGCCGACTGCGACAGTAATTGCCCCTCCCCAGGTCTCCAGCCAGCCGCTCTCAATCGGCCCAATCAATATCAATCTGGCTACCCAGGCTGAACTTGAAAGCCTGCCCGGGATCGGGCCGGTCATTGCAGCCAGGATCATCGCATACCGGGAAGAGAATGGCTCATTCGGCAGCCCGGAGGCAATTCAAAAAGTTTCCGGAATTGGCCCAGCCACATTTGAACGCATCCGAGAACTTATTACAGTCAATGCCCTCCCTTGATCATTACAGGCGATGCCCATTACCATGGGCCGGTCTGAGCAAATATTTACTATCCAACTTGACAATCATATTTATGAAGGTACTGTATCCTTCATTCATGTACATCCCGCTGATATAGAAGGATATTTCACGAGTTAAGAATACAGTATCTTTATGAAGGTTACCCGAATTTTGGGCGTGTGTGGCAGGCGATCGCCTGCCACACACGCCCAAAATTCGGGGTCGTTTTTTAATGGGACAAATCCCAACTACTACTGGAATTAATCGAATTCACGCCTCAGCCAGCCTGGCCCGAGCTAATTGGAGAAATTCTTCGCAAGTGTCATATCCCAAATAGCGCCGGCCATCGACCCTGGCGGCCAGGCAGGTGGTCCCGCTGCCCACAAAGGGATCAAGCACGATATCGCCCTGAAAGGTATATAGCTGGATCAGGCGGTGTGGCAGTTCTTCCGGGAATGGAGCCGGATGACCGATCTTTTTAGCCGAGACAGCCGGAAAACTCCAGACGCTACGGGTCCAATCCAAAAAATCCTGTTTTGCAATCGTATTGACACGCTTGCCGCGCTTGCGTTTAAAGCTGCCTTTCGAGAACACCAGGATGTATTCGTGCACATCTCGCAGCACTGGGTTAGCGGCTGACATCCAGCTGCCCCAGGCAGTGGAAGCACTGGCGCTGGCGCCCTTGTCCCAGATAATTTCCCCCCGCATCAGAAAGCCAATCGCCAGCATTTGTTGAATGATAAACGCGTGTAATGGCAAGTATGGTTTGCGCCCTAAATTGGCGATATTTATACAAATACGCCCGCCCGGCGCCAGCACCCGGTAAGACTCGGCCCACACACGCCCAAGCATCCCCAGGTACTCAGCCAGGTTAAGATCCTCATCGTAGCTCTTGGTAGCGTTATACGGCGGTGAGGTTACGATTAGGTGAACGCTGTTATCCGGCAGTTCACCCATCGTTTCGCTCGACTTACAATACAGCCGGTCGAGGATTTCTTCCGGGATAGCGTTTTCCTGGTAGTTGATCCGATCCTGCTCACCTGGAATGCCTTCATACAAACGGCTCTCGTAGAATTTCGAGGCATCATGGTTGATCCTGCCTGGAGTGCCGAATGCGCTGGTTTCCGTACTTTTGCGGTTGTTTGAAACGCTCATAATCTCTTCCCATTGGCTACCATGACATCGCTGTGAGTATTTTACCTGATGAACGCCAGAAACCCGGGTCCTAGACCCACGAAAAAACCTGGGGATATTGGCGAAATAAGGTACCTGCTCGTACGAACGCACAAGCAGGTACCTTATTTCGCTTTTTTTCCAACTGTTGGACTTGTACCCGAACGCACGAATGATTTGTGGAATCGTTTTGTGATGGTAGAATAGCTCATCTTTTAACCAATGTGACTTTCCCTTGACAAAGATGACGAATTATTCCGGACTACTTTCCCGATACGGGCACTTGCTTAATCTGCCAGAACACACCCAACCTGTCACCCTGCAGGAGGGCAATACCCCTCTGATTCCGGTGCCTCGCTTAGTCGAAGAGCTTGGCGGCGGCTTTGATCTCCTGATCAAATATGAAGGCTTGAATCCAACCGGATCTTTCAAAGATCGAGGCATGACCGCCGCGATCAGTGAAGCTTTGGGGCGCAGCGCCAAAGCGGTCATCTGCGCCTCAACTGGTAATACAGCCGCTTCGGCAGCCGCGTACGCCGCTCGCTGCGGCTTGCGGTCCATCGTCCTCATCCCGGAAGGGAAAGTAGCAGCCGGAAAGCTGGCAGGGGCGGTCGCCTATGGCGCCGAAGTCGTCCAGATCGATGGCTCCTTTGACGATGCCCTTTCACTGGTGGTCGCCATCACCCAAAAACATCCGATTGCCCTGGTCAATTCTCTTAACCCTTACCGCCTGGAGGGCCAGAAAACGGCTGCTTTCGAGATCTGCGACCGCCTGGGAAGCGCCCCAGATCTGCTCTGCCTGCCGGTAGGCAATGCGGGCAATATCACCTCCTACTGGCTGGGTTTCCGGCAGTACAACCAGTTGAAAGGGACTGGACTCCCTCGCCTGCTGGGGGTTCAGGCGGAAGGCGCCGCGCCGCTCGTGCTTGGGCATCCGGTTGAGCACCCCGAAACCCTGGCAACCGCCATCCGGATCGGGCGACCAGCCCGCGGTGAACAGGCTGTTCAGGCAGCCGAAGAATCCGGCGGACGGATTATCGCTGTCAGCGATGATGAAATCCTGGGGATGCAGCGCCGGTTAGCCGGTGAAGGCATCTGGGTAGAACCGGCCTCGGCCGCCGGATTGGCAGGCCTGGCCCAACAAATCAACCAGGGGGCTTTAATCCCCAGGGCCAGCGTATTGTAGTCGTCTGCACTGGACACGGCATGAAAGATCCCGACATCATCACGCGCCGGATGGCAAAGCCTCAAATCCTGCCTGTCGATCTGGCTGCATTGGAACATGCCGTCCTGGGATGATCAAGCGATAAACATCTGGGTTTGAATGAACGTGGTCAAAAAGGCGCTGCTTCGGTGGGATCGAACAGCGTCTTTTGATTCCACCGTCAGCAACTCCCAAGGAGCAGCCACTGGGGATCGTGCGCTGCAACCTTTTCCACCGGATTGCGTAATAGGAAATGAAGCACACGATCTTGCCGGTTTTTCACTGCTTTGCAAGCGTGCTGTACTGCATTAACTTATTATCTATCTGAAAATTTTAAATGGTATGTGGTTGTCGATGCGTGCAGAGCGCACATCGACAACCACAATAACAATTTCCGGATAGGTTCTTGTTAATAATCATGCGCCTGTGCGCCAAGTTGATCGACCCTGGAGTAAAGAAAATGTCAAAAAACACAAGAAGACTCTACCGTTCACGCAGCAATCGCCAGATTGCCGGCGTTTGTGGCGGCATCGCCGAATTCTTTGATCTCGATCCGACCTTGATCCGGCTGTTCTTCGTTTTCGCCTTCCTGCTGGGTGGGCACGGACTGCTCGTCTACCTGGTCTTGTGGCTTATCGTTCCCGAAGAGCCGGCCAGTCAGGCGGTAATTGATCAAAGCCTGGAGGTTGGCAGCCCAAGTCTGGAAGCCTGATATCAATCACTTCAACAAACACAGGAGCTGACTGGCGACGTCCAATCAGCTTCTGTTTTACAATCTGCAGCAATTACTCGCCAACGACATGCGTCAGCGTGCGATGGATGGGTTGGTAGCCCTGTGCCGCCTGTTCCGCAGTCGGCAGCGAAGCCTCATCCGGCTTGTCCGACAATGCAAATAGCATTGCCCCCTTTTGCAGCCACTTCTGAGCCAGAACCTGGACCTCCCGTGTCAGGAGAATTTCATGCGTTAATAATTCCTGAAGCGGGGTATCGTCGGGCAAATAACCCATACGGCTGGTGGTCACAAGGAATTCATTGCGCCGGAAAGCCTTAAAAGGCGTGGGATCGCCTGCCTGAACGTTGGCGTAGATCTGCCGGTGGATCTCACCCAGAGCCTGCGGCAGTTCGTTCAACCGGGAATCGACCTGGTCCATAAAGGCCTGAATAAACTCGAACTGTTTGGTTTGGATATTTTGAATGAGTTCCTGCAGCTCATACATCCCGCTCCCCAGAATCAGGCAGATGTAAGCCAGATAATCCTGGTTATCCCGGGTAAAGGGGTGAAATTCAACCTGGTTAAGCTTGAGATAAGCCTTCTCAAAAGAATCCGGATCAAAACTGGGCCCAAGCAAATCGGCTACGGTGTCACGCACGGCCTGAACGCGCGCCAGATCGATCACCTGCGCGTTCCGCCCGCGCGCCCCAAAGCAGTTTTATCCAGATCCACCACAACAACAGTATTCTGGTCGATCGGGAAACCCTGGCTTTCCCGAAAATGGTCAAATCCATCCGGACTTTCATCGATCAATGCGGACCACCGGTTGGAGAGAAAGATCGCCTGCCCGCCAGAGGTGTAAGTCATCTCGGTCGCCGGCGCCTCAACAAACTCGGAACCGATGAACGCCAGACCAGGCCAGCCGCTCGCCCGGCATAAATTGTCGAATGCGGTTCCATCGTTCAGACGAGTATCGCCAATGAAGATCAAACGCTGGATGCTCTCCCCGGGGGTGTCCAGCTGGTGAGCCAGTCGCAGCAGATGTACGATTGCACGGGCGTAGTCAGCATCGCTCTTTCTGGGAATCTGGCCAGCCGGAATGCCTACTTGATCTCGAAAATCATCTAAACCTGGCAGGCGCTTATCGACCGGAACCAGGTTGCGATAGACAATCCTGTCGCCCATGAATTCACTGATCGCCGCTTTTCCGTAAACTTTCATAACCCTTTCGCTCCAGTACGCCTGGTGTTCTACCAGGATGATTTTATCTCATTCGCCGGTTGAGCCTGCGCTTTTACGTTCTTCCGGAAATCTCTGTGGTGGATAGGATGTCCATTTACATCTTGGGCTCAGCCTGTACCCGGAATTCACGGCGATTAAAACCTGCGCTTTTGCTCGTCCGGAAATCCGATAAGGATGTCCATTTGTATCTGCTCAGCCTATTCCGGTTCAATATTTCAAACGCATAAGCCGAGTAGATCCGTCCCTTTTATAGTTCCCGGGCAGCCAGTTCAGCCAGGGTGGCCTGGTGGCTTGTGCGCGTAATCGGGAACCTCCAGGCAAACACGATTGCCAGGAAAAGTAAGGCGGCTGGAATTGGGCCGGCGAAGATCCGGATCGCTCCGATAACCTGGGCGGGCTGAGCTGGCAATGCCTCGCCAGCTGCCGGGGTGATGTATCCTGTATAGGCCAGCGTCTGTCCCAATGCCCAGATCGCAAAGCCGGTGGCCAATTTTTGAAAAAAGGATGCGAAGGCGTAAAAAGAGCCCTCCCGTCGTTGGCCAGTTTGTAATTGATCGATCTCGATGATATCGGGAATCATTGCCCATGGAACCACGTAGGCCGTGGCAATCCCTAACCCCGCTCCCCCTGCCAGCAGGTACGCCAGACCGATCTGGTTCGGCTGCAGGGCAGAAATCCCCAGCAGCACCACGATCCAGGTTAATGTACCCAGAATAAAGGCCCGGCGTTTATCTAACCGCTGCGACAGCCAAACTACCAGGGGGATGAATAAGATAGCGGATCCCTGGGCAAGCAAAACAAAATAGTTGGCCTGATCGGGTACATTTAAGCGGTAATTGGCGAAATAAACCAGGACAGCCGCCAGGATGCTGGCGGTCGTCCAACTGAGCAGATACAATCCCATGACGAGTTGAAAAGGCCGGTTGTGCAGAGTGGCAGCCAGCGCCTTGCTAATCGGCAGGGCCTCAGGCTGTTGCTCAGCTGGAATCTCCCGGGTAACCTTGAATACGACCAGCGGTGGGACCATGGAAACCAACCCCAAACAAATGCCCACCACGGCAAACTGAAACCGGGCTGGCAGGTACCAACCTAAAACCGTCGCCAGGATGATTGCGCCCAGGGTTCCTGAAATATTGAACACCATCCGGTACCCGTTCAGGGAACTGCGTTCGTCGTAATCCTCAGTCAGTTCAGGGGTTAGGGCGTTATAACCAACATGGACCATTGTGAAACAAGTATCGAACAGTATAAAGACAATCGTGTAATAGAGGGTTAAACCAATGGCTCCCAACGGCGGTACCCACCACATCAGCATGAAAGACAGGCCGAGCGGCACCGCACCAAACAGCAGCAGAATCCGCCGCCTGCCCCAACGGGAGCGGATGCGATCCGATATCAGGCCAAACAGCGGATCATTGACTGCATCCCAGATCCGGCTGAGCCCAACAGCCCACCCGGCATAATCCGGGCGCAGACCAGCCACATCCGTCAGGAAGTACAGCTGGAAAAACATTAAGATCGCCAGGGGAATGCTGGTGCTTAAATCTCCCGAACTGAACAGCAATTTCATCCGCCGGCTAAGCCGGCCGTGTACCTGCAAATTGGGGATGCTGCTGGTCACAGAAAATCCCTCCTGTTGCAAAATCGGGCCATCCGTTTGAGGCAGGATGGCCCGAGACAATTGACCGATTGAGCCGTCAGGGCGTTAACTATTCGCGCTGGCTTCGGCTTCTTTAACCCGCTTGCGGTAGGCCTTGATCCACTGCATGGCGAACTCGTCGTTCCCCATCAAAAGATCGCAAGCCAAAATGGTCGTGCGGATCTCGGGGACGGTCGGATCGGTAATCGCGGCCGTCATTCCGCGCGCAATAGCCAGCGCCAGGTAAGCGGTGTTAATGAGTTTGCGGTCGGGCAATCCAAAAGATACATTGCTGGCGCCCAGACTCAGATTGACGCCCAGCTCGTTCCGTATCATGCGCATGGCATCCAGCGTTATCTGGCCGGCCTTATGATCGGCGCCAACCGTCAGCGCCAGGCAGTCGATCACCACGTCTTCTGCCGGGATACCATAATCGGCTGCCCGCTGAAGCAGTTTACGGGCTACTTCCAGGCGGTCTTGTGCCGTTGCCGGGATGCCAGATTCGTCGGTAATCACCCCAATCACAGCCGCATTATATTTCTTAGCCAGCGGCAGCACCCTATCCATCATGCTGGCTTCCACCGTGGTGGAATTGATCAAGGCTTTACCTGGATAAATCTGCAAGGCAGCTTCCAAAGCATCCGGGTTGGCCGAATCAATACATAGGGGTGTATCGGTGACGCCCAGGATAGCCTCAACCAGGCCTTTCATCAGGACTGGTTCATCCGCTCCAGGAACGCCTGCGTTGACATCCAGGACCTGGGCCCCGGCCTCTACCTGGCGGCGGGCGTCCTCAACGGCGACCGAATAATCACCTTCTGCCATTGTGGCAGCCAGCTTCTTCCGGCGGGTAGGATTGATCCGTTCGCCAATCATGACAAACGGATGGTCCGGACTGATGACAACGGTCCGGTCTTTATTCGTCAGTTTGGTTTGCATCATGCTCACTCGACCAGGGATCGTACAACCCTGGTAGCGCTGGAAGCATCGGGAGCGTAAGCGTCAGCCCCAATTTTCCTGGCATAGTCTTCGGTAACGGGCGCACCGCCAATGACGACCTTGACCTGCTCACGAAGCCCGGCTGCAGTCAAGGCATCGACAGTTCGCTGCATGTTGCCCATGGTCGTCGTCAGCAGGGCCGACATACCGACCACCTGGGCTCCTTCCTGAGCCGCCTTGACGAATGCTTCGGGAGCCACATCGACGCCCAGGTCAACGACCTCAAAACCGGCGCCTTCCAGCATCATGGCAACCAGGTTCTTGCCAATATCATGCAGGTCGCCTTTGACTGTGCCAATGGCAATCTTACCGGCCGATTTGACATCAGTTTCTGCCAGATGGGGCTTGAGAAGCTTCAAGCCCGCCTGCATGGCGCGTGCTGCAATCAGCATTTCTGGAACGAAGAAGTCGCCCTCCTCAAAGCGCTTACCTACCTCATCCATCGCTGCAATAAGGGCTTTATTGAGAATAACATCAGCAGCAACGCCATCTGCCAGAGCTGCTTTTACGCCAGCCTCAACTTCGGAAGCTTGCCCATCGATCACGTCTTGGAAGATTTTTTCTAGTGACATAGTCCTTTTCCTCGATCCAGTTTTGAATGTTTTTTCCGAACGGCTTGTGCAATTTTATAACAAAGTTTTTTTATTGTCTATGCTCGCTGCCTTGGGTGGCACGGATTACATAAAAAGTCGAGCGTCTTTTCGCCAACTAAGCCTGAAAGGGAAGTATGTGGTGCGTGATGGGCGGCTAGGCCGCCCATCACGCACCACATTTTCTCTTTCTTGTTAAAGCCCTGCCCTGGACTGCAAGATATTGATAAATCGAACAACAATCTAGATTTTGACGCTGCTGCGATTGGCATCCAGATGCCAGAAAGCAGCCTCTTCTTGCATAACGCCGTCTAAAATCATATCCCGGCTGGTGTCAATTTCATCCAGCAAAGCCTGCCGGGCGGCATCCACATTACGCTCTTCCAAGGCGGCCACAATTTTTGCATGGCTCACATCCTGCGAGCGGCCCCCTTTGCGCATCACCATAAACCGCGCCAGCCGATCATGAAGATGCCCCAGCATTAAGGCCAGTTCATGATTGCCGGATGCTTCCGCCAATAAGAAATGGAACCGGCGGTTTTCATCCGTATAGCGGTCGTAAGAAACATCGTCATCACCGGTGTAGCCCGCGTGAACGTTCTTCAACTGGGCAATTTGCCCGTTGGTAATCCTCAACACCGCTCGTTCGATCGCAGCCACTTCGAGAATCCGGCGCAGTTCGAGCATATCGCGCAGCTCTTTCAGGGTTATCCGGCTGACAAAATATCCCGAGCGTGGTTTAATCGTGACCAACCCCTCCTGGCTCAACATTTGCAGAGCATCGCGCACCGGGGTTACACTTGTTTCGTAACGCCCCGCGATTTCCTCAACATTGAAGCGTTCACCAGGGTTACGGTGCCCCATGATGATCTCACGCCGGAGCTCCTTATAGATAAGTTCTTTCGAAGTATCCCCTGTTGTCACTTTTTGATCTCCTGATCAATCAACAATATGTTTTGCCCTCTTAGCCATTCCCTGCCTTTGCCAATGGTAAAAAAAAGAGCCGCCGTATTAAAGCTTGTTTCGGAGGGTTATCAGCGCCTGACGCTATAGATACCTTCCCAATCAAGATTGGACTGCTCCATTCAAAAGGAATTTTGGCTCTCCAGGAAATTCTGTGGGAGGGTCCCAGATATGGGGGTGTGAGCGTGCTCAAGCACGCTCACACCCCCAAATCTGGTGTATCACCACAGGAAATCCCAAAGAACCGGGATTTTGGCTCCGTTCAAGCTGCTGGCTCTCGTTATAATCTCGAACGGGGCTCATTCGATCTAATATCCGTAATCTTGAATTATCATAACATATGATATATCTATTTACAAGTCCTGGCGTCTTACAAGGGGCGAAATCTTGACATTAGATATATTAGATGATATTATCGCCGCGCCAATCCTAATATCTGATATACTAAAACGATCTTTCTATGGCTGTTCGTCGACGGCTGGTAAGTATTTCACTGGCTTCAATTGATCCCGATAGCCGTTTGATCTCCGGAAATATTCAAGGACTGTTTTTCAGATTGTCCTGAGTTTGACCTGTTGATGCGACTCATCCCGACTTTACCCAAGCGAGAAATGTCTTCCCGCATCCCTCCGGTGGGCAGGTTTTGGGTTCAATTCTCTTGGGCGGACAGAAAAGAGATCAAACCTGCCAATCGCCCGGCCCAAACCGGCTATCCGGCATACCCCTCTACCCTGGTAACCAAAGCATATCAAACCATATCCGCCTTAAAAGATTGCGGAGGTGATTCGCTATGATCGGCTTTGGTAAGCTGCATCCATTCATCCCAAAGGCTCAGGAGCTGTTACATCAACAGGAAATTTCACGCCGTGAGTTCTTGCGATTCTCCACCCTGCTTGGACTTTCACTGGCAGGCGCACAAGCGCTATCCGCCTGCTCCGGCCCGGTGGAAAAACAACCCGACGCCACAATGTCAGCGCCAGCTGCTTCGATTCCGGCGATGCCGCAGATCACCCGTGGCGGAATCCTTACCGCGGCTTCCCGGATCGAACGAGTAGACCATCCTGCCCGGTTTTCCCTGGTCAGTCAATCCCATCCCTGGCGGCATATATTCGATTACCTGACTTATACAGACCCCCATGGCATCACACATCCTTACCTGCTGGAGACCTGGAATGCCAGTAATGATCTTCTGACCTGGACCTTAAGGCTCAAAAAAGGCATCCATTTCAATAACGGGCAACCTTTGACCGCCGAAGATGTATTGTTCAGCTTCGGCCAATGGCTTGATCCGGATATCGGCTCCCCTTTGCGGAGCACACTGAGTTACCTGTCTGCAGATGGCCTGGAAAAAGTGGACGATTACACGATCCGCTGTAACCTATCCTCGCCCACGATCTTTCTCCCAGAGCATCTGTTCCACTTTGCAGCCTGTGTACTTCCCAGAGATTTTGCGGGCGACGCCACCCGGCAGCCGGTCGGCAGTGGGGCATTTACGCTGGAAGAATATCTCCCCGGCGAACGCTGCCGGTTAAAAGCTCGCTCCGACTACTGGCGAATGGGTGCAGACGGTGCGCCGCTGCCTTATCTGGATGAAATTGTCATGGTCCAGTTGGGCGAGGATCGATCAGCTGAGGTATCGGCCCTGCGCTCCGGTCAAATTGACGCCATCATCGAACCAACGGTCTCGATTTGGGAATCGCTAAAAGATGATCCCGAAACGGCGATCATTTCGACACCCACTGCCGCCACCCGGGTTCTGCGTCTGCGGGTCGATCAGGAACCCTGGAACAACAACCTGGTCCGCCAAGCGCTCAAGCACTGCCATGACCGCCAAAAAATCATGTCGCTGGCGCTGCTCAACCAGGGCACGATTGGGAATGACAGTCATGTAGCCCCTATCCAACCAGAGTATATGCCGGTCGAACCTTATCCTTTCGACCCTGAAAAATCCAGATCCTTGCTGCGAGAAGCTGGCTACCAGGATGGGCTTACCGTTGAATTATCTGTTGCCAGCGACTGGCCTGAATCAATGGCTTACGCCCAGACGCTTAAAAATGACGCCACTGCGGGCGGCTTCACCATCAACCTGAAACCGATGCCGGCCCGGCAGTATTGGGAGAGCTGGACCGAATTTAACATGGGCATCACCTGGTGGGTCCACCGGCCCTTGGCGCCCATGCTGCTGGCCCAGGCTTACACCCGCGATCAGGCCGGTAATCCCGTCTCCTGGAATGAAACCCGCTGGCAGGATGACGAATTCGAGCGACTCTTAGCAATAACTGAAGGCCAGTTAGACCTCAGGGACCGTCGCCAAACGATCGGCAAGATCGAGGAAATCATGAAAGTGCGCGGTCCAGTATGTATTCCTTTCTTTTTGAACGTATGGAAAATCCATAAGAACACAGTTCACGGTGTGGATCCTTCCCCGGAGGAGTATGCCAACTTTCACGAGACCTGGAAGGAAACCTGATAGCCACGAAATTTAGCAAGAAGAGGGTAGGTTATGTTCGCTAATTTTAGCTTTGGCAAAAAAAGGACCGATTGCGATGATTGAAACTCATGGCACCCATATGACCAGCGCCCACTATGCCCGGATGGGAGGGCAGGAATGCAAAAAAATTCACCTGGCCAGCCTGGAGATTTTGCAACGGGTTGGAATCGATGTTCATGACGAGCGGGCTCGGGATATTCTGATCAAAGCGGGGGCGCAGTCGGACGGGCTGCGCGTTCGCATACCGGAATTTATGGTAAAAAACGCGCTGAACACGACGCCATCCCAACTGATCCTGTATGATCGCAATGGCAAGGTTGCTATCCGGGCTGGAGGCTACAGCACCCATTATGGCGGTGGTTCCGACTGCCTGAACATCCTCGATCACCAGACCGGTGAACGCCGCAAACCTGTCCTGCAGGATGTCGTCAACGCGGCCCGATTAATGGACGCTCTGCCTGAAATAGATTTCGTGATGTCGGCGTTTTTGCCCAGTGATGTTGACCAATCCATTTACGACCGTTACCAGATGGAAGCGATGCTCAACAACACCACCAAACCGATTGTTTTCGTTACACCCGATTTCAGGGGTTGTATGGCGGCTGTAGAAATGTGCGAAGCGGTCGCCGGCAGTCCGGAAGCCTTTCGGCAGCATCCCTTTGCCACCTGTTATATCAATGTCACCTCCGGTCTGATTGCCAACGCGGAAGCGTTGCAAAAATGTATCTACCTGGCCGAAAAGGGATTGCCCCAATTGTATATCCCGCTCAACGCCGGCGGCGTGAACTCGCCCGTAACAACAGCCGGCTGCATGGCCTCAATGAACGCAGGCATCCTGCTGGGCGTAGTTCTCTCACAGCTGGTGCAGCCCGGCGCTCCAATCGCAGTCCCCGGTTGGAACGGCGGCCCATATAACTTGCGCACAATGGTCGGTAACTATGTCCTGGCCGATGAGCAAGGCGTCCCGACCACGATGGGCAAATATTATGATCTGCCCGTCTTTGGATTGGGTGGCTCAACCGATTCAAAACTCCTGGACCAACAATGCGGGTTCGAAGCGACCATCAGCCTGATGACCGCCCTGCTGCACGGAGCCAATATCGTCCACGATGTTGGATTTATGGATGCAGGCATGCAGGGTTCCTTGCAATTGATCGCGATGTGCAATGACTGGCTGGGCTTTATCCGGGCCGCCACCGCGGGCGTTTTGGTCGATGATGAGACCCTGGCGCTGGATGTGGTCGACGAACTGGGACCAACCGGCACATACTTAAGCCACGACCATACTTTACGCCATTATAAGGAGCCTTTTTACTCAAAACTGGCCGACAAAAACCCTTATGCAGTCTGGATGAAACGCGGAGGCACCAGTATGGAAGCCCGGGCAGCCAACCAGGTGGATGAGATTCTGGCAAAACACGAGGCGCCGCCGCTTTCTAAGGCTTCACAGGCGGCCATCAAACAGATCGTCAACCGAGAACAAGCCTGGATAGAAAGTCAGCGTTAAGCTGATTAAAACGCCCGACCAACGCATTTATCGTGATCATTGGGTAACGCTGTGGAACCACCACAGGAATTCCCAATGAACCATTTATGTGATCCGAGAGGCAGACAGAAAATGAATCCTGACAAACCATTCTTTATGCGTGATCCCTGGCGATATGATCCTAACGCAAAACCAGTTCAACGCCAGGATGCCGGCCTCGGCCTGGCGACCCGCGCCTTGCACGCCGGGTTTCACCCGCTCGAGAACGTAGAACAATTCCGATCTTTTGTCCCGCCGATCATCCAATCGATGACGTATCCGTACGAAAGTTTTGAGAAATTCCCTGATTTTATCTATGGTCGCAGCAAGACTCCAACCGTCAGCATTTTGGAAGAACGCCTGGCGGCATTAGAAGGTGGTGAAGGGGCTGTCAGCGCTAACTCCGGCTCGCAAGCTTTATTCAACCTGATCTTTACCATTGCCCGCCCAGGCGATAATGTCGTCACCTCGCTCAACATCTTTGGGGAAGGCTATAAACAGGCGGCCGCCATCTTCCCCCAGCGCTGCGGGGTCGAATTTCGCTTTGTCGAAGATCCTGGCGATCCCCGCTCCTGGGATGCTGAAATCGACCAGCGTACCCGATTGGTGTGGGTTGAGACCCCCAGCAATCCATCCCTGTTCGTAACGGACATCGCAGCCGTGGCGGAGGTTGCCCATGCACGCGCCGTGCCATTGATGGTGGACAATACCACTGCCACGGCAGCCTTGCAAAGGCCTATGGATCTGGGCGCCGACATCATCCTGCTATCTATCACCAAGTTCTTGAGCGGCAATGCCAGTGTGCTGGGTGGGGCGATCGTCGGCCCGGAGGCTCTGGTCGAGGATATCCGTTGGAATACGACCGAATTTGTGGGCGCCATCATGCAGCCCTTGGAGGCCTGGCTTACTTTGCAATATCTTGAAACTCTGCCCTTCCGCATGGAACGCCACAGCCAAAACGCCCAGCGGGTGGCGGATTTCCTGGATGCTCATCCAAAAGTGACCCGCGTCAATTATCCCGGCCTGAAGTCCCATCCAACCCACGCGCTGGCCCAAACTCAAATGAAAATGAACGGCGGCTTGCTATCGTTTGTGGTTCCCGGCGGTATGGAAGGCGCCGCGACTGTGATGAATGCAGTCCGACTTGTGGTTCACGCTGTGACCTTTGGCACCAGCCGGACGATCTGTATGCATCCCCGCACAATCACCCACGAGCACATGACCCAGGCCGAGCGGGACGCCGCCGGCATCGACGATGGCTTGATCCGGCTATCCGTGGGCATGGAAGATCCCGAGGATATTATCGCTGACCTCGACCAGGCCCTGAACAAGCTTTAGGTCTGCCTGCAGTGTGCCATCCGGCCGGATTTATTTTCAGCAATCCGGTCAAACAGAAATAGAGCGAAACAGCATGTTGACATCCGGTAGGAACCCTGAATTTCAACGTATCCAGGCCCGCAAAAGCCAGGTAGTCTATGGGATGGGACTGGGTATCATCATTCTGGAGGATGTCTATCCTCATTTTCCTGGCGATGTGGGTAATGCCAGCGCCTATCCTTTTCCGATCCAATATGAGATTGCCGAAGGGGTGGATGTGTTGTGTTCGGTTTTTGGGCGGTTTGCGGCAAAAAACCGAACACAACAGACTTTTCTTTCAATGGATTTGAGTTATCCCGAATTCACGGGAACCACGCAGTGAGGCAACTATGATGGAATTTGCAGAGCGGGTCGTTAATCTGGCGCCGGAAGGCGCTTACCATATGCTGGCCAGAGCCCAGGCCCTGGAAGCCGCCGGCAAAGAGATCATTCACCTCGAAATCGGGCAGCCGGATGTGCCCACCTTCGAAAACATCGCACAAGCCGGTATTCAGGCCATTGAAGATGGCTTCACACGCTACACACCTTCCTCGGGTATGGGTGAACTGCGCCGGGAAATTGCGGCCTACGCCAGCCGGCAAAAAGGCCTGAAAGTGAATCCTTCTCAGGTGGTGGTGGGGCCGGGCGCAAAGCCGGCGCTCTTCTTCCCAACCCTGGCATTGGTCCGCCCCGGCGACGAAGTTATTTATCCGGATCCAGGCTTCCCGACCTATAAAGCGATGATCGAGGTAGCTGGCGGGGTGCCCGTACCGGTGCCGCTGCAGGAAACGGCTGATTTCTCGTTTGATCTGGAGGTATTCGATCAACTGGTCAGCGATCGCACCCGCCTGGTCATTATCAACTCTCCCAGCAACCCAACCGGAGGGGTCATGTCGCTGGAAGCTCTGGAACATCTCGCCGCTTCGGCCCAGCAGCACGATTTCTGGGTGCTATCGGATGAAATCTACGATCGCCTGGTATATGATTTTAAAGTCACCAGCATTGCCGCTTTACCAGGCATGTCTGAACGCACCATTATTTGCGACGGTTTCTCCAAAGCTTACGCGATGACCGGTTGGCGGCTGGGTTACGGGATTATGCCGGAAGAGCTGGCGGACCGGGTTGGCCTGCTGCTGACCCATTCAGTTGGCTGCACGGCCAGTTTTACTCAGGTGGCCGGTGTCCAGGCCTTAACGGGTCCCCAGGATCAGGTTGAGGCGGTCGTCGCCGAATATCAACGCCGCCGGGATGTACTGGTGGCCGGTTTGAATGCCATCCCCGGCCTGAGCTGTCGCCTGCCGCAAGGCGCTTTCTACGTCTTTCCGAACATCACTGCCTTTGGAAAAACCTCTGACTGGATGGCGGATTACCTCCTGGAAGAAGCCGGAGTCGCTTTGCTTTCCGGTACATCCTTTGGCAAAAATGGAGAAGGCTATTTACGGCTGTGCTTCGCCAACTCGCTGGCAAACATCCAAACCGCTTTGGAACGGCTCAATTTCGCTTTTGCTAAACTTTAAGTCAACCAGTGGCCAGTCTGGCCGGGTGCACGAAAATATTATAGAAAATTATTTTGGTGTTCGGTTTGTGCGGCCTAAGCCGCACAAACCGAACACCAAATCTACAAACATTTAGTGCACCCATCTGATCCGTCTCACGAGCTATTTGTAGCCTCTGCGCTACACTGGAGAGAATCTGTTGATTATTAGCAACTATTCCGATCGCCAGACCCCTCAGTTTCGGGTGTTATCCGATGGCCAGTGTCGTGAACTATATCTGACCACCCTGGAATGTCTTAACCGGATTGGCGTTCAGGTCAACAATGCCGAGGCCAGAGATCTGCTGCTCCAGGCCGGGGCGCGTTTTCAAGACAACGTTGCCTTCATCCCCCCTCATCTGATCCAGGAAGCCCTGGTATCCGCGCCGCGCACGTTCACAATTTGGGGGCGCGACCCGACCCATGAGATGCGTATCGCCCCCGACCGGGTTCATTTCGGCCCAGGGCCTACCTGTACCTATTTTATGGACCCCGAAACCGGCGAGATGCGTCTGGCCCGGCGCGGCGATGCAGGTATGACCGCCCGCGTCTGCGATGCATTGCCCAACATCGATTACATCATGGGGCTTTCCCTGTTCGATGATGTCACCACAGTGCTGTCATCGGTTTATGAATTTGCTGAAGAGATCGCCAATACGACCAAGCCGATCCTGGCCTGGGCCCACCGCACAGAGGCGCTGGCGGACATTTACCAGATTGCCTGCCTGGTTGCCGGCGGCGAAGACGCTTTTGCCGCCCGGCCTAATTTTGGATTTTTCAGCACCTATCCTTCCCCGCTGCGCCATACCGATGAAGACCTGGCCAATATCCTGTGGGCGGCCGATCACGGTGTCCCCATCATCTACCTGGGGGGCCCAACTGTCGGGCTGGAATCCCCGGTGACGGGCGCCGCCGGCCTGGTGCTGCTGATGGCCAACGTGTTGAGCGCGGTGGCGATCGTCCAGTTGAAGAAACGCGGCGCTCCGATCGTGGTGGGCGGTGTGCCTTCCGCCATGGACCTGCGCACAGCCCGCCCGGCATACGGCTCACCCGAGATGAGCCTGAACAGTGCTGCAGCAGTCGACATCAGCCGTTACCTGGGGCTGCCATTTATGGGCACCGCCGGCGCTTCGGAGAGCAAGGTCCTGGACAGCCAGGCCGCCATCGAAAGCGCCATTCAAATCCTGATGGCGGCTCTGAGCGGCACTGCCCTGGTGCACGATGTGGGTTTTCTGGACTGCGCCGATATTGGCTCCCTGGAGATGCTGGTAATGGCTGATGAGATCATCTCTTTGTCCAAACGAATCCAGCGTGGGATCGAGGTCAACCAGGAATCCATCATGCTGGATCTGATCGAACAGGTCGGACCGGGCGGCTCCTTCCTGGCCGAACCTCGTTCGGCCGTCCTGTGCCGCCAGGAGGTCTGGATTCCCACCTTGCTCGATCGCAAGATCTACCATAATTGGGTCAAAGACGGGCGCAAGACAATGGAAACCCGCGTCCACGAAAAACTCGCTAAAATTCTGGCTACCCACCAGGCTCCGCCCCTGGCCTCCGAGATGGCCGCGGAGATCGAAACGATCCTGTTCAACGCCGAAATGCGAGAACGAGCTGCGGCTGATATGTAGGCTTACGGACCACCTGTTGGGTAAGTCAAAAAACGAGCTGGAAGGCCAGCTTTCGCTGGCCTTCCAGCTCGTTTTCTGACTATCTCATCTCCAGGTTCAAGTCCGGAAACGTGCAAGCTGTTTTTCGCTTTAATGATCCGGATAGAGTCGCGAATGAAAATTGTAATCGCCCTACCCAGCGCCAGGTCAGCTTGACGGGCGCTAAATGGAAAGATATACTGTCGAAGTTATTTGACCTTTTACCGAACACCTCAACAGCAAACTTTGCCGGACCGCGATCCACCGGCTGGCCGGGCATTACGAGCTGGCGGCTTCGGGTCAGGGCTAAATCATCCAAAGACCGATACGCAAGATCCAACGGAACGAAATGCGAAAACAACACTTTAGCACGATCATTCTGGCCCTGTTTTTGTTCGCCTGCGGAAAGCCAACCCCCGCATCTCAAGCGCCCAATCCGACCGCAGCACCGCAATCCAGGGAGTTGTATGTATTCGCCGCCGCTTCGCTCACCCAGCCTTTCACTGAAATCATCCAGACTTTCGAACAAAGTCATCCAGGCGTGAGAATCATCCCAAACTACGCCGGCTCTCAGCAATTGGCTCAGCAAATCGCGCAGGGGGCACCCGCTGACGTATTCGCCAGCGCCGACCAGACCCAAATGGCAGCAGCCGCAGCGTCGGGCCGGATCGACCTTGCCAGCGAACAGGTATTCGCTAACAATCACCTGGTAGTCATTCTACCAGGCGATAATCCCGGCGAAATCAGTTCGCTCAAGGACCTGGCGCTGCCCGGGCACAGCCTGATACTGGCGGCTGAGGCTGTTCCAGTTGGAAAATATTCGCTCACCTTTCTGGAACAAGCCAGCCAGGACCCAAAATTTGGGTCTGGCTACAAAGCCGCGGTGCTCAAAAACGTGGTTTCCTATGAGGAAAATGTCAAAGCGGTACTGAGCAAAATCATCCTGGGTGAAGCAGATTGCGGGATTGTTTACACAAGCGATGCCGCCACAACCAAGCCCGATCAGATCATTTCTATAGAAATTCCGGCCTCATTGAACGCCCAGGCTGCCTACTACCTGGCCCCATTGAACGACAGCCAGGCTCCCGACCTGGCCAAAGCATTTATTGCGGCTGTCCTGTCGCCCGGCGGCCAGGACATCTTAAGCCAGTATGGTTTTCTTCCCGTGCAATGAGCACACCACGACTGCCTGAAAAACGGGTTTTTGGTTATCTCTGTGAGAGTTCCCAGATTTGGGGTACCACCCCAGGAATTCCTGATGGGATCATAAAACTGAACTTGATCGGCGAATGAACAGATATCCTGACCGGCCAGAAGAATTACCGATGCGTACCCTCCGGCCCACAACCCGGCGGGCACTGCAGATCTTAAGTCTGCCCCTGTTGTTCTTTTTTGGATTGCCGCTGTTGGCGCTTTTCCTACAGGCCACGCCGGCGGCTTTGATGGCCAATCTCAAGGTCGACCAGGTGCAGCAGGCAGTGATGCTCAGTATCGGTACAACCCTGGCGTCGACCCTGATCACGATCCTGTTCGGCACTCCGCTGGCGTATGCCCTGGCCCGACATTCCTTTCCCCACCAGCGCTGGATCGACACCCTGATCGACCTGCCCACTGTGCTGCCTCCGGCGGTCGCCGGGGTGGCGCTCTTGATGGCTTTCGGGCGGCGCGGTATCCTGGGGAGCTACCTGGATCTGTTTGGACTGCGGATCGCTTTTACCCCATTGGCCGTGATCCTGGCCCAAACTTTCATCGCGGCCCCACTTTACATCAAATCCGCAGTGCTGGGTTTCAGCGCAATCGATATAGAGCTGGAACAGGCAGCCGGCCTGGATGGAGCCAATGGCTGGCAAATTTTCCGTTATGTCGTCATCCCGCTTTCCTGGACGGCGCTATTGAGCGGCAGCGTGATGACCTGGGCGCGCGCCCTGGGCGAATTCGGCGCGACCATCATCTTTGCTGGGAATTTTCCCGGGCGCACCCAGACCATGCCCCTGGCAATCTACATCGGCTTCGAGCTGGATCTGAATGTCGCCTTGACGCTTTCTGTGATCCTGGTGGGTTTTTCCTTTCTGGCAATTATGATTGTCAAAGGCGTGTTGGGCCGTGACTATCCAGCGCCAGGTAGTCTCTAAGTAGTTCGACATAGTCATAATGAAAAAGGTTTCCCCAGATTTTGATGTGTGTGGCGGCCGCCACACATCAAAATCTGGGAGATTTCTTCGAAGGTAACTTTGTCAAGATTGACCGCTATCTGGCTTGTGAATGCCCCGCGAACCTGCAGGGCTTTAACAAGGAAGAGAAAATGTGGTGCGTGATGGGCGGCTGAGCCGCCCATCACGCACCACATACTTCCCTTTCAAGCTTTGTTGGCGGAAAGACGAGCGACTTTGTTAAAGCCGTGTGCGAACCTGTCTTAATGCTTGCAATCCCCACTAATTTATTGTATTCTGTAGTCAGGGCAAGGTTGTATTTCGACCGCTTGCCGGGGTGAAATTCAGGCGGGAGGGAAACTGCCTGATCGAGACCGGTTGAAATTTCGAAACAAGTCCGGACATGCTGGGCGGGGATAGATCCATGCAGATACCAAATCGATGGGCGCAGATCGCCTGGGTGGCATTGAGTAGTACAGTCGTACTGATCGTATTGTTGGTACTCAGCGAAGACAGCTATCTGCTTTTCCATTCGCTGATTGAGCTATTCAGCATCATCGTTGCCGGCAGCATCTTCATGATTGCCTGGAATGCTCGCAGTTACCTGGACAACAACTACTTTTTGTTCATTGGCATCGCCTGTTTTTTCACAATCATTCTCGATTTACTCCATACGCTGGCATACCAGGGCATGGGCGTATTTCCGAACTCAGGCTCCAACCTGGCCACTCAGTTATGGGTCTCAGGGCGTTATTTGCAGAGCGGCTCCCTGTTGCTGGCCCCCTTTTTTTTCCGTAAAAAAATTAAGGTCTATCCCCTGATGCTGGTCTACAGTATCATCACAGGGTTGATCTTAATCAGCATTTTCTACTGGCGTAATTTCCCGACCTGTTACATTGAAGGCAGCGGCCTGACTCCCTTTAAAATTATCAGCGAAATGATCGTGATTATCCTGATGGGCGCAGCTATATTGGTCTTGCTGGGGAAACGCCGGCATTTCGATCAGGGCGTGCTCAACCTGCTGGTTGGTTCAATGGTAGCGACCATTGTGGCGGAAATGGCCTTTACAGCTTATGTCAATGTGTACAGCGGGGTGAGCGCCTTTGGGCATATTCTGCGGTTGATATCCTTTTATCTGATTTATAAAGCCATTGTTGAGACGGGGCTGATTCAACCACAGACGATCCTGTTCCATAATTTGGTGGATAGCCAGGCTAAGTTACGCCAGCAAGCTCATGAACTGCAGATCCGCAATGAGGAATTGGATGCATTTGCCCATACCGTCGCCCATGACCTTAAAAACCCACTATCAACCCTGATCGTAGCGGTGGATGTTTTACGCGGCACCGATGTGCGCCCGGATGAACTGCCTGAATTTCTCCAGGATATCAAAGTAACCGCTTACCGTATGAACCGCATCATTGACAACTTGCTTCTCCTGGCTCAGGTACGGAAAATCGACATGCCTTTGGAAGCGGTCGATTTTGCCGAGGTCGTCAACAACGTTCGCCAGAGGCTTGGCCCGATGATTGCCGAATCCCACGCCAGGATCGAGAGTCCCGATCATTGGCCGGTGGCGCTTGGATATGCACCCTGGGTTGAAGAAGTTCTGGCGAATTACCTAAGCAATGCACTCAAATACGGTGGAGACCCCCTGCTGATCCAACTCGGCGCCGAAGAACGCGCCAACGGGGACATTTGCTTCTGGGTGCAGGACAACGGTCAGGGCATCACCCCGGATGAACAGGCCATCCTGTTCAAACCTTTCAACCAGTTGAACAAGCGTGGTAAAGGACATGGCCTGGGGCTGTCCATCGTGCAGCGGATTATCCAAAAAATGGGGGGACAGGTGGGAGTGGAGAGCGCGCCCGGCCAAGGCAGCCGCTTTTATTTCACCTTGAATCCCTTGCCCGCCTCGGAACTGAACGAAGCGCCAGCGGACGAACCGGAACAGGATGAGGTCGAATATCAGGTGGACCCGCAGCCGGTCCCATAAACCGAACACCACAATCCACACATTTTGACTGCTCCCTCTAAAACAAGCAGGTTGACCCAGGTTTCAGTTTGTGGGATAATCAAGGCTAATATTTCGTCAAAGGCATTGATGGAAACGAGTAAGTCTGAGCTGGTTTGTCAGCGACCCCGGGCCAAGGTGCGAGCCGGGGCAAACCAACAGACTGAAAATCCTTCCGGAGTCGCAAACTGAAAACCGTCGGATTGCTATCGCATTTCTTCACTGGCGGCAAGTAGGGGCGCCGGGTTCACCACCCGTTAGCTAAGGTGCAGGTATATCCTCGGGTACTTGATGATCCTTCTGGAACCCTGGCCGTACCTGGTGAAGATGCCCGCTCGTTGGCGGGAATCAGGGTGGTACCGCGGGAGATTTACAAGCTCTCGTCCCTTAGGTGGGACGGGAGTTTTTGATTAACGACAAACAAACCAAAAATATGTATCTATTTGAGCTAGCCCCAAAAATATAAGGTGAAATTGGTGTGCGTGGGGCGTACGCCCCACGCACACCAATTTCACCGCAAATTTCAAGCGCGGGCTGAGTAGTTGGACTGAATTTTCTTAGCACCTTAATGGAGGACAGATGGCATTCAAAGAAGTACCTACCAAGATGGATTTTCCTGCCCAGGAGAGGGAGTTACTCGAGTTCTGGCGCAAGATCGGTGCATTCGATGAGCTGCGTCACATTCACGAACACGATCCTCACTGGTCTTTCATCGATGGTCCGATTACCGCCAATAACCCGATGGGAGTCCATCATGGTTGGGGTCGTACCTATAAAGATTTATTCCAGCGGTTCCAGACGATGCGCGGTCAGAAATTGCGCTACCAGAACGGTTTCGACTGCCAGGGATTATGGGTTGAGGTTGAAGTCGAAAAGCAAATGGGGTTCGCAACCAAAAAGGATATCGAGAACTTCGGGCTGGAACAGTTTGTACGCAGGTGTAAAGCCCGCGTTCTGCGTTACGCCGCGGTCCAGACGGAACAATCGATCCGCCTGGGCTACTGGATGGACTGGAATGATCCTGATAAGCTGCGCGAGCTGGCCGACTTGATGATGGAAGACCCATCCCGGGTCATTACCATTGAGGGGCCACAGGGACCGGTAACAGACAGCGTTGAACAGATCGTCGGCCGTTTGGGCTTGCCCGAGCTGGGTGGCAGCTATTTCACCTTCTCGAACGAAAACAACTATATGATCTGGACCATGCTGAAAAAATGCTGGGAAAAAGGCTGGTTGTATAGGGGCGCCGACGTGATGCCCTGGTGCCCGCGCTGCGCCACTGCCATCAGCCAGCACGAGATCGTCACAGACGGCTACGCCGAGCTGACTCACCGCAGTGTAACCCTCCGTTTTCCGCTGCGAGGGCGCCAGAACGAATCCCTGCTGGTCTGGACCACCACGCCCTGGACCCTGACCAGCAACGTCGCCGCCGCGGTCGGCCCCGACCTGACCTACGCCAAAGTTCGCCAGGGAGATCAGATCTATTATTTATCCAAGGGCACCCTGCACATGCTGCGCGGCGACTACCAGGTGCTGGACGAACTCCAGGGCCGGGAATTAGATGGCTGGACTTACGATGGCCCCTTCGATGAACTGCCTGCCGCCCAGGAAATCGGCGGTCACACCGAGCTGCATGAACTGACCAAAGGCCTGACCCAAAGCGCCGCCCAGGCCCACCGGGTGATCCTGTGGGATGAAGTCGGCGAAACGGAAGGCACCGGCATCGTCCACATCGCTCCTGGCTGCGGCGCCGAGGACTTCGCCCTCGGTCGTGAATACCACCTGCCCCTGGTAGCTCCCCTGGAAGATGAAGGTCACTTTGTAGACGGTTTTGACTGGCTGACCGGTATGCAGGTCTCGGACGTTGCCACCCCCATTTTCGAGAATCTGGAAAAGAAAGGAATCCTGTACCAGGTCGAGCCTTACACCCACCGCTATCCCACCTGCTGGCGCTGCAAGACCGAGCTGGTCTTCCGGCTGGTGGACGAGTGGTTCATCAGTATGGGCGAAGTCTATGACAAACCCCGGGAGGAATTAACCGCTGAAGAAAAGGCCAGCAGCCTGCGCTACCAAATCATGGATGTGGTCGATCAGATCAAGTGGATCCCAGATTTCGGTTATTCGCGCGAGATGGATTGGCTGCGCAATATGCATGATTGGATGATCAGCAAAAAGCGCTACTGGGGGCTGGCTTTACCCATCTGGGTTTGCCAGAGTTGCAAGCATTACGATGTGATCGGTAACGAACAGGAATTGAAAGACCGCGCTACTTCCGGCTGGGAAAGCTTTGCAGGCCACACCCCGCACCGGCCCTACATCGATTCGGTTACCCTCACCTGCCCGGATTGTGGTGGGAAGATGAAGCGCATTCAAGATGTGGGCAATCCCTGGCTGGACGCCGGCATCGTGCCGTTCAGCACCCTGCGTTACCGGGCAGACCGCGAGTACTGGCAGCGCTGGTATCCCGCCAACTGGATCAGCGAGTCCTTCCCGGGCCAATTCCGCAACTGGTTTTACAGCCTGCTGGCAATGGCGACCGTACTGGACAGCAGTCCGCCCTTCTTGCAGAACTTCGGCTACGGCACCCTGCTGGCAGAAGATGGGCGCGCCATGCACAAAAGCTGGGGCAACGCGATTGAGTTCAACGAGGCCGCCGACAAAATGGGCGTGGATGTGATGCGCTGGTTGTACTGCGCCCATAAGCCCGAAAGCGATCTGCTGTTTGGCTATAATCGTGGCGACGAGGTCCGCCGTCAGTTCCTGATCCCGTTATGGAATGTCTACAGCTTCCTGGCGACCTATGCCAATCTGGACGGCTGGACGCCGGATCTCAGCCAGGCGACCCTGGCTCAACCGCAAGGCCCCACCCCGGAGAGCGATCATTTGTTGGATCGCTGGATCCTGGCCCGGCTCAATCAAGTTATCGAACAGGTCACTCGCAGCCTTAAAGAATCCGACCCGCTGAACGCCACCCTGTCCGTAGAGGCCTTCCTGGATGACCTGACCAATTGGTACGTGCGCCGCAGCCGGCGCCGCTTCTGGAAAAGTGAGCATGACAGCGATAAAAACACAGCTTATGCCACCCTGTATCACGTTCTGGTCAAGCTGGCGCTGACGTTGGCCCCCTTCACACCCTTTGTGACCGAAGCGATCTACCAGAATCTGGTCGTGGGCGTCAATCCTCAGGCCTATGCCAGCATCCACCACTGCCAATGGCCGGAAGTGGACCAGGCTGTGATCGATGACGACTTGCTGAGCCAGATGGCTCTGGCCCGCCAGATTGCCAGCCTGGGCCTGAGCGCTCGCAACAGCGCCGGCCTGAAAGTCCGCCAGCCGCTGGCTAAAGTTCTGGTCTATACCGCCAGCGGCCAGACTTTGAGGCCGGATCTGATCGCGATCGTGACGGATGAGTTAAACGTCAAAGCTTTCGAATTCGTTCAGGATGCCGGCCAACTGGTCAACTACCGCATTCTACCCGATAATAAGCTGCTCGGGCCGCGCTTTGGCGCCCGGTTCCCGGCGGTGCGGACCGCCCTGGCTGCCGCCCAACCGGATCAGATCGCCAAAGCGGTCCAGGCCGGACAACCAGTGACTGTTCAGGTGGACGGCGAGACGATTGAACTCAGCCCCGAGGAGGTCCTGGTTCAAACCGAACCGGCTGAAGGACTGGCCGTAGCAGCCGACAAACTGGTTACCGTGGCCGTAGACGCCACTCTGACACCCGCTTTGCGCTCCGAAGGTCTGGCGCGCGAGGTGGTCCGGCGGGTCCAGGCCATGCGCAAGGACGCCGATTTCAACATCGAAGACCGCATTACGACCTTTTATCAGGCTGAAGGTGATTTTGCCAGCGTGATGGTCGAGTGGGCCGATTACATCAAGGCCGAGACGCTCTCAACCAATCTGGTCGCCGCTCAACCGCCTGAAGCCGCTTACCAGGAAACCCATAAGATCGAAGGGGAGGAGTTGGTGCTCGCTATCCAGCGTAACGCCCCTTAAATAAGATCTTTGGGGATTTCTGGGGTGGTGGACCCTCTCATGGGTGCACGAAAATATTGTAGGAAATTATTTTTGGTGTTCGATTTGTGTGGTTTCAGCCGCACAAATCGAACACCAAATCTACAAACATTTAGTGCGTCCCTCTCTCACAGAGTTTCCCAAAGAATCTAAAAGGCGGTAATGATGTTTAAAGCTGTTTCTCCTCATTTGGAAATCACCTTGCAGGAAGAGGAAGTCCTGCGTTTCTGGAAACGCAATCGGATCTTCGAAAAATCCGGCCAGCAGCGCTTGGGCCAACCCGAATTCGTATTTTACGAAGGGCCGCCGACTGCCAACGGAAAACCCGGGGTCCATCACGGACTGACCCGCGCTTTCAAAGATATTTTTCCACGCTATAAGGCCATGCGCGGCTATCACGTGATTCGCCGAGGTGGCTGGGACACGCATGGGCTGCCGGTCGAAATCAGCGTGGAGAAACAGCTTGGTTTCACCAATAAGAGCCAGATTGAGGCTTACGGCATCGCCCGTTTCAACGCGTTGTGCCGCAAATCGGCTTTCGATTACATCCAGGACTGGGAGCGCTTTACAGACCGACTCGGCTTCTGGGTCGACCTCCAGGAAGCCTATGTAACTTTCACGAATGATTACATCGAATCAGTCTGGTGGATTCTCAAAAGTTTTTGGGATAAGGGTCTGCTCTATCAGGGATATAAAGTCGTGCCGTACTGCCCGCGCTGCGGCACACCACTCTCCGACCACGAAGTCGCTCAGGGATATCGCGACGCTGTGGATCCGTCGGTGTTCGTGCGCCTACCCCTGGTCGACGATCCGGGCACATCGCTCCTGATTTGGACCACCACTCCCTGGACCTTGCCTGGCAATGTGGCGGTTGCCGCCCACCCCGAAATCGACTATGTCAAAGTCGAGCGCCATCTGGCTGATGGCGGTACCGAGCGCCTGATCCTGGCAGAGGCCTTAGTGGATCAGGTCTTCCCGGATGAGGCAATCAAGATTCTGGAAAGATTTAAGGGCAAGAAACTCAAAGGCGCCCGTTACCAACCGCTGTTCACCTTTGTTATCCCGGAAAAGCCAGCCTATTTTGTGCTGTTGGGAGACTTCGTCACAACCAAAGATGGCAGCGGGCTGGTTCACATCGCCCCGGCCTTCGGCGCTGAGGACCTGCAGGTCGCTCTCGAAGATGACCTGCCGATCCTGATGACGGTCACAGAAGAGGGGACTTTCACGCCCGAAGTGCGCCCCTGGAGCGGCAAGTTTGTCAAAAACGCCGACCCACTCATCATTCAGGATTTGCACGCTCGCGGGTTGCTGCTGCGGGCCGATCAGATCACCCATACCTACCCCTTCTGCTGGCGCTGTGACACTCCCCTGCTCTACTATGCCCGCGGCACCTGGTACATCCGCACCAGCCAGTATAAAGACCGCATGGTGGCTCTCAACCAGGAGATTAACTGGGTCCCGGAACATATCAAGGACGGCCGCTTTGGCAACTGGCTGGAGAACAATATCGATTGGGCTCTCGGGCGGGAACGCTACTGGGGCACTCCCCTGCCGGTCTGGGAATGCCAGGATTGCCACCAGCAGCAGGCGATCGGTTCTGTGGCGGAATTATCCGAAAAGGCCGGCCGGGATCTTTCCAGCCTGGACCTGCACCGTCCATCTATCGATGAGATCCACTGGCCCTGCCCAGAGTGCAACGGCAGCATGCAGCGGGTTATCGAGCTGATTGATGTCTGGTTCGAACTCGGGCGCCATGCCCGTGGCTCAATGGCATTACCCCTTTGAGAACCAGGATATATTCCCCAAACAATTCCCGGCGGACTTCATCTCTGAAGCAGTCGACCAGACCCGCGGCTGGTTTTATTCTTTACATGCCATTGGCACCCTGCTGTTCGATCAGGCCAGTTTCAAAAACGTCATCTGCCTGGGCCTGATTCTGGATGATCGTGGCCAGAAAATGTCCACCTCGCGCGGTAATATCCTGGATCCCTGGGAAGTTTTGAAAGTCCACGGGGCGGATGCCTTCCGCTGGTACCTGTACACCGCCAGCCCGCCCGGGCAGGAACGGCGCTTTTCGGTTGACCTGGTCGGCGAAGTGCTGCGCAGTTTCACCTTACCCCTGTGGAATGTGTACGCTTTCTTTGTAACTTACGCCAACCTGGACCACTGGACCCCGCCGGCCCAGGGTCAGCTCACCCGGGATTATGCCTATAACCAGTTGGACCTGTGGCTGTTGTCCGAGTTGAACAGCCTGGTAGACCAGGTCACGCAGGCTCTGGAGGCTTACGACGTCACCGGCGCAACCCGCCCAATTGCAGCCTTTGTCGATGATCTCTCCAAATGGTATCTGCGCCGCTCCCGACGCCGGTTCTGGAAGGGCGAAGCCGACGCAGATAAGCAGGCGGCCTACGCCACCCTGTGGGAGTCCCTGACCACCCTCAGCAGGTTGCTGGCCCCGATGATGCCCTTTTTAGCGGAAGAGCTCTACCAAAACCTGGTCCGGTCGGGAGACCGGGAGGCAGCCGAGTCGGTTCATCTGACGGACTGGCCCGAGGTGCATCCGGAATGGATCGACCCGGCCATGAACCGTGAAATGCGGCTGGTGATGACCCTGGCCTCCCTCGGGCACGCTGCCCGCAATCGGGCCGGTATCAAAGTGCGCCAGCCGCTGGCTGAGATCGCCTTTTCGGTCAGCAGCCAGGAGGAGAGTCTGGCCCTGGAACGCCATGCTGATTTATTGGCGGAAGAACTGAACGTCAAGGGGGTTCGCCGGCTTGGCTCGGCCGGCGAGGCGGTCACGTATTATCTTAAACCGCTACCCAAACAACTGGGGCAAAAATACAAGGCCCTTTTCCCCAAAGTCCGCCAGGCCATCGAACGAATTGAATCCGGCGAGGCGGCCAGATCGCTTTTAGCCGGCCAGACCATTCAAGTTCCGGTTGAAGGGATTAATCTGGACATTACCCCGGATGAAGTGGAAGTCCGGGCAGAAGCGCGGGCCGGGCTGGTGGTCGCCGAAGAAGGTCCCTATCTGGCCGCCCTGCATACTGAACTGACGCCGGAACTGGTGCATGAGGGCCTGGCGCGCGAGTTTGTACGCCATGTTCAGGAGTTGCGCAAACAGGCGGAATTCGATATCGCCGAACGCATTCACCTGCACTATCAGGCCAGCCCCAAACTGGCTGAGGCAATCAACGCGCATCGGGAAACCATTATGGCTGAAATCCTGGCCGTGACCCTGAGGGAAAGCGCTGAACCGTTGGAAGGCGTTCGTCAGGAAACCGAGTTCGATGGCGAACAGGTCGATTTCACGATCGCCAGGCGCTGAAGAATAGCATCATTCAGAAAATAGGCTGGCAGGCCGGCGAAAACCGGCCTGCCAGCCCATTTTTCGAATATCTCTTCTCCTGATTTACTTCCGGGAACTCTCAAAAAGTGTCCGAATGGTGGTCGCCAGGGTTACAATGGGTATCGTTGGACTTCAAACCTTATTGTCACATTTATTCGCCGGGCGGTGTTACATTAATGAACGCGCGCTCGGCGGAGAGGTGACCGGTGACATTGACTGCCAAAAAATATTCGACTTCCCAGGCCCAGGATCAGCAACTCCGGTTTGAAGATCTGTTCCAGGAACATTGGAACCGGGTCTGCCGGGTGATCTACCGCCTGGTGGGCGACTGGGACGAAGCGGAAGACCTGGCCATCGACACGTTCTGGCGCTGGTACAAGCACCCGCCTGCCCGGCAGGACAACCCCGGAGGTTGGCTTTACCGGGTAGCCACCAATCTGGGGCTGAATGCCTTGCGGGCCCGCAAACGGCGCCAGCATTACGAAATGCAGGCCGGCATTCAGGAAATGGCCAGCTCAACCGAGGATGCTGCTTCTGCGGCAGCCCAATCGTTGGAAAAGCAGCGCGTGCGGGCTGCCCTGGCCAGTATGAAAGCCCGTTCAGCTCAGCTATTGATCCTGCGCCACTCGGGGCAATCTTACGCCGATATCGCCGCCGCAATCGGAGTCGCACCCGGCTCTGTGGGCACTTTGCTGGCCCGCGCCGAGCGAGAGTTTGAAAAAGCTTTTTCAAAGCTGGAAGGAGATTGAGATGCATCTACAAGCCGGCGAATTACACGCTTATCTGGATCGCGAGCTGGCCAGGGCCGAAATGGAGCGGATAAGCCTGCATCTCAGCGCCTGCCCCAGTTGCCAGGAACGCTTTCAAGCCATCGAAACGCGTGCCCGGGCCGTTGAGGCCCGCCTGGATCGCCTGGCCCCGGCTTCAGAACGGGGTCCAATGCCAGTAAATACCGCCCGCAAACGCCTGGATGCGCTTCGCGAGCAATCACAAATGGAGGTATTCCCCATGTTGAAGCATTTGTTCTCCCGCCGCACCCGCCCGTTCTGGGCAGTGCTGGCAGTAATCGCCATTTTGGCCGTTTCTCTGGCTGTGCCCTCCGTCCGAGCCATCGCTAACAATTTTTTGGGACTTTTCCGAGTTCAGCAGTTCTCGGTCATTCAGGTCGATGAGAATCAGGTCGAAGTCACAGCTCGGCGGAAACACGGCCAACCAGTTGGAGGCTTTGTTCTCCGACAGCGTGACAATCGATGGCGGTGGCGATCCGGTCTCTGTTGCCAGCCCGGCGGACGCCAGCCAGCAGGCCGGTTTTGCAGTCCGCATGCCCGCCGAAGCGCCTGAGCCGGTTGTGTATGAAGTCCAGCCCAGCCTCAGCGCCAGCATGCAAATCAACCTGCGCCAGGCTCAAGGATTGTTGGATGAGCTAGGGCATGCAGATGTCCGCCTGCCCAAAACGCTGGACGGTGAATATGTTAACGTGGATGTTCCCGCTGCAGTGGTAGCGAATTACGGCGACTGCCAGCCTCAAGAGGTCAATGACGACCGGGATGGGCCCTCGTCGATGATGATCGGCGCGAATTGCGTCAACTTTATCCAGGTACCCAGCCCCACTGTCAGCGCCCCGCCCGATCTCGATATCAATCAGCTTGGTCAGGCCATGCTGGAAGTGCTGGGCATGAGTCCGGAAGAGGCGGCCCGCTTCTCCCAAAACATCGATTGGACCTCCACCCTGATCATTCCGGTGCCGCGCTACCGGGCCCAATATGAAGATGTCACGGTCGATGGTGTCCAGGGGACCTTGCTCTCTGCTGGCGGCGGCAATTACGCCCTCCTGTGGGTCAAAAATGGGGTCGTGTACGCGATCACTGGTCGCGGCAACAAGCAGGCCGCAGTGGATATGGCCAATTCCATTCCCTGATACGCTTGCATAGATGAATGGGCGAAACAAGGCGCTCGCGCGGGCGCCTTGTTTCGCCTTTATTGGGGCAGCGCCCCAGATTTAGGGGTATGAGCGTTTAGTCACACGCTTATACCCCTAAATCTGGGAACCTTCCTGGGATTTCCCAAAGAACCATTAATCCCGGGAAGCGTGATTAATGCGGATGGGGTAGAATCGCTCCCAGATGACGCTTACAGACAGGGACCAATCCTATGGCCTATGCAGGATCGAATCCAATCATCGCAACCCATTCCTTGCGGAAGGAGTTTGGCGACAAAGTCGCCGTGGAAGACCTGACGCTGTCCGTCCAGCCGGGCGAGGTGTTTGGTTTCCTGGGTCCGAACGGGGCCGGGAAAACTACCTCCGTCAAAATGCTGCTTTCCCTGATCGCGCCCACCAGCGGTACCGGCTCCCTGTTCGGTAAACCACTGGGCGATCCTCAGGCGCGCAGCCAGGTTGGCTTTCTGCCCGAGCATTTTCGCTTCCATGACTGGCTAACCGCTCAGGAGTTCCTCAACCTGCATGCCGAGCTGTATGGCATGGATCGCCGGGATACCCTTATCAGGATTGAGGAACTGTTAGATTTAGTCGGCTTAACGCCGCACCGCGACAAGAAACTGAGAGCTTTTTCTAAGGGTATGCTGCAGCGAATTGGGTTGGCACAGGCGCTGCTGAACCGCCCAAAACTGGTCATTCTGGACGAGCCAACCTCCGGCCTGGATCCGGTTGGACGGCGGCTGGTACGCGATATCATCCGGGACCTCAAGCAAAACGGTACTGCCGTTTTTCTCAATTCTCACCTGCTGAGCGAAGTTGAAATCACCTGTGACCGGGTGGCGTTCATTAAGTTCGGGCAAATCATCAAGATTAGCGCCTTGACCGCCCTGGTGGATGGTGCTGTCAGTGTACAGGTGCGAGCCAGCCACATCAAGCCCGAGATGATTGCCGGACTGTCTTCCTGGAGCCAGAATGTCCGCTACGATCCAGGTCAACCAGCCGACCATCTCAGCCTGACGGTCAAAAGCGAAGAGGAATTGCCCGCCATTAACCGCTACCTGGTTGAGCACGGGGCAGAAATATTCGCCTTCCAGCCAGAACATATTTCGCTCGAAGATCTCTTCATCCAGGTCATTGGAACGGATGGAGGTTTATAGGATGAAACGACCCTCAACCACCCTGGTCATCGCCAGGCTCACTTTCCGGGAGGCTTCCCGTCGCTGGGTTTTATGGGTTGCCCTGCTGTTGGGATTGCTGTTTCTGGTCGTCTATGGCATTGGCTTTCGGGAAATATTGAAGGATATGTCCAAAAATGCTTCCGTGCTGGAACGATCCGAATTCACCAGTTTCATCCTGTTGGCGGGGTTGTATGCGGTCAGCTTTCTGACCCTGATGATGGCTGTCCTGACTTCAGTCGACACTTTATCCGGAGAGATCGCTTCGGGCACAATTCACACCATGGTCAGTAAACCGCTTCGGCGTTGGGAAATCGTATTTGGCAAATGGCTCGGTTTTTCAGGTATGCTGACGCTTTATTTGCTGTTGATGGCCGGCGGGGTCATCCTGATTGTTTACTGGCTGGCGGGTTACACCGCTCCAAACGTTTGGGCGGGGCTGTTTTTGATGTGGTTGAATATCAATTTGATCCTGTCCGTTTCATTGTTCGGCGGGTCGTTCCTCTCCACCCTTGCCAATGGCGTGTTGGTCTTTGGGCTGTATGGGGTAGCTTTTATTGGCGGCTGGATCGAACAGTTCGGCGCCTTGCTTAAAAATCCCACCGCCATCAATATCGGAATTATATCCAGCCTGATTTTACCCAGCGAGGCGCTGTGGAAACGGGCTGTCTATGAAATGCAATCCCCCCTGGCCGGCGCCCTCGGCTTCACACCCTTCTCGTCAACTTCAACGCCCAGTCCGCTCATGATTGGCTATGCTGTCGTTTACTTGCTGGTCATGCTCTTGCTGGCCATGCGCCAATTTTCAGGTCGTGATCTCTGAGCCGCCTGAAACACACGGGCTGACCAAACAGAAGTAGAACAGAGATAACCACTGCCGGTTGGTAGCCGCTACATATTTCGTTCAATTCACTCTCGAATTAATCAAGCATGTGACGTTGGCCGCTTGCAACCCTGCGAGCGGTTTACGCCACATTTTTATTTCAATTTAAACCCTCGATTACATCCAATCCGGAATATTTAACGTATATTTATCATAATAAGTCTCACTGGATGGTAAAATCTTTGCAATGTTAAATGCGAACCGAACAGCCAAAAGCATACTTAACGGATTGCGTCTGCGTTGGAGCCTCTTCGTGGTCCTGTGCATTGGATTTACCGGCCTTGGTTACTTGATTTTGCGTCAGGCCTGGACCCCGGAGCATGCCTTACGCTGGCTGATCTTGGCTGCCGTCGTTTTGATCTATCAGGCAATCGTACTGGGACACAACCTGACCCGCAACCACCGGCCTGCCGAAACCGAATTGCTGCCCGGCCTGGGGATTGGCAATCACATGACTTTACTGCGCGGGATGTTGGTGGCCGGCCTGGTTGGTTTTCTGTTCTCGCCGCGGCCGCCGGGCTGGTTGATTTGGGTTCCGGGGGTCCTCTATACCCTGGCCGACATCGCCGATTTCCTGGATGGCTATCTGGCGCGGGTCAACAACCACGCCACCCGCCTGGGCGAAATTCTCGATATGAGCTTCGACGGGCTGGGCGTCCTGGCTGCGGCGCTGCTGGCCGTACAATATGGGCAGGTCCCCATCTGGTATCTGTCCGTTGCCCTGGCGCGTTATCTTTTCCTGGCCGGGCTGTGGCTGCGGAGACTGACAGGCCGGACCAATTACGAGCTGCCCCCCAGCATCAGCCGCCGGCTGTTTGCCGGTTTGCAGATGGGTTTCATCGGGGTGGTCCTGTGGCCAGTACTGTCACCGCCTGGGACAACCTTCGCCGCCGGGCTGTTTGCTGCCCCTTTTCTGATCGGTTTCGGGCGAGACTGGTTGTTTGTAAGTGGGGTACTGAAACCCGCTGGCCCGAGGCCTTCAAAGAATGCCCTCAGCCGGTGGGGGCTGCCCTTCCTGCGTGTGCTTGCAGCTGGACTGGCGGGCTACATCTTCGTTTCACGTCTGAACGCTGGGCCAGCTTACAGCATTCCATTGGCCTTCATAGTTCTGGAACTGGCCGTGGTTGCCCTGATCTTATTGGGGATCACCGGGCGGATCACGGCAGTAGCCGGATTGATCCTGATCGGCATCAGCCAGCAGTTTGCCAGCCTGGCGCCGCCGCAATTCATCCTGGCAGCCATCTACACAGTGCTTTTATTTGCCGGCACCGGTTCATTCTCGCTGTGGTCACCGGAAGATAGAGCCGTATTTGGCCGGCTGGGTGAACCGGTCTCGAATTCCGTCCTGGAGGGCAGCCAATGAGGCTGACATTCGGAAAACCGGCTCTGAGAGTTCGCCCGATTTTGTGGCTTGGGTTGATCGGCCTGATCGCCTGGGGCTTGCGGTCGATCCCGATCCAATCGGTCTGGCAGACCATCCAGGGTCTCAGACTGTCCGCGATGATGATCCTGGTCCTGGTCAACAGCGGCCTGTTCCTTCTGTTCAGTAGCCGCTGGTGGTTGATCCTGTGGGCGCAGGGCTATCGGGTGCCCTTCCTGGCGCTGGTCGGTTACCGCCTGGCGGGGTTCAGCCTGTCTTACTTTACCCCCGGGCCCCAGTTTGGTGGTGAACCGCTGCAAGTCTATTTGTCCCGCAAACATCATCAGCTGCCGACGGATGTAGCCGTCGCCTCAGTGACCCTGGATAAATTGATCGAATTGCTGGTGAATTTCACTTTCCTGGCAACCGGGATTGCCATCACCCTGCAAAGCGGGCTGCTGGGCGAGTTGGCGGTTAGCCAGATCTTATGGCTGGCCATGGGGTTGCTGGTGTTTCCCGCTGGCTATCTGGCGTTCCTGTGGATTGGCTGGCGGCCTTTCACCTGGCTGAGCCGGCGCCTGCCCAGGCTGGCGGGCAAGCCCTTCCTGGTAACCCTGGCCCAGGCGGAAACCCAGATCGGCCAGTTTTGCCGCCAGCATCCAGGCCCGCTCCTGGCGGCCTTGATACTGTCTATGATCGTTTGGGCCGGGATGATTTTAGAATACTGGCTGATGCTGCGTTTCCTCGGACTGACGCTCAGCCCGGCCCAGACCATCATCGCCCTGACAGCTGCGCGGTTGGCCTTTCTGGCCCCCACGCCGGGCGGTTTGGGCGCATTAGAGGCCAGTCAGGCCTTCGCCATTCAGGCGCTTGGCTTTTCCCCAGCCCTGGGGATCAGCGCCACCCTGTTGATCCGGGCCCGCGACCTGGCGATCGGCGGTTTAGGGCTGTGGCAGTTGGGTCTTGCCAACCGTGGCCGTCGCGTCGTCCCCGCCGCTATTAAAATCCAGGAATAACGAAATGTTGGCGAAAAGGGTGAATTCTTCATCTCAACCAATGACTGGAATGCTTGGTGAAATAGGTGTGCGTGGGGGCGTACGCCCCCACGCACACCTATTTCACCAATATTTCGTATTCATGCCCGAGTTGATAGCTTAATTGGATTGTCAAGAGGAGGAAAACGTATGAACAACAATTCAGGAAGTTTGGGTGGTATAAAATGGGTTATCATCATTTTGACGCTTCTGACGGCCGGCATTCATCTAACCCTGCTCTTTCCGGACGTATTGTTTATCCTCAATGGCCTGGGGTATTTAACCCTGTTAGCCGCTTATGTGTTGCCGATCCCAATCGTGCGTAACCGTCGCGGCCTGGTTCGCTGGGCTTTCATCGGTTTTACCGTGGTGACGATCATTGCCTGGCTGGCGATCGGTGACAAAACCTGGCCGGCTGGGGCCCTGGGATATGCTACGAAAACCATCGAGGTGCTGCTGGTCATTGCGCTGGTGATCGATCGACCCCAACCTGCGGCGCAAGTCGTTTAAGCGCTAATTGCCGCAAGATTTCGTTAGAAGAAGAGAGATTTGTGTGCGCCTTTGGGAAACTCTGTGGGAGAGTCCCGGATTTGGGGGTACCCCTCATGAATTCCCAAAGAACCACTTGTGTTATTGGTTTTGGACAGTGAACTGGTCAAAAAGGCCTAACACAATCCGGCCCTTATTCAGATTGAAGTGACCTGGCGATGAAATTGCAAAACGAGAATGAGGACCTGTTAAAGATGTCTGACCAGGCTGTCAATTACGATCTGGTCGCCCCGACCTATAACCGTCGTTTCGACAACCAGGAAGAACGCCCGATCGGGTCAGCCCTGGTCGAACTGGCGCGCCTGTCCGGGACTGCCAGAGCGCTCGAGATCGGCTGCGGGACGGGGCGCTGGCTGGCAGACTTATTGGCCAGCCAGGTTGTGAGCCCGGGCGAACTGGTCGGCCTGGATCGCTCCGCCGGCATGCTGTTGCAGGCCGGCAACCGGCAGATCGGGCTGCGAATCGTCCAGGGAGTAGCCGAAGCGCTGCCTTTCCCGTCTGAGTCCTTCGACCTGGTGTACTGTGTCAATGCGCTCCATCATTTCGACCGGCCAGAGCAGTTCATTCAGCAGGCCTTTCGCCTGCTTCAGCCGGGCGGACTGCTGGCCGTGATCGGAATGGATCCCCGCAATTTCCTCGGGAGTTCTGACCGACCCGCCAGGGCGCGCTGGTATATCTACGAATTTTTCGAAGGCACCCTCGCGACCGATCTGCGCCGATTCCCCTCCTGGGGCCGGGTTCTGGACTGGATGATCGCGGCAGGCTTCCCGTCCGCCCGCCTCCAAACGGTCGAGCATGTTCGCGATTCGAAGGTCGGCGCGGCAGTATGGTCCGATCCCTTTCTGGCCAAAAACAGCACCTCCCAGTTGATCCTGCTGAGCGATGAAGCCTACCAGCTTGGCCTGGACCACATACGGTCAGCCTTGTCGGCGGCCGAGGCGGCCAACCAGAACCTGACCTTCCCGGTCGATCTGCTCATCGATATGCTGGTCGCCCGTAAATCAGATCAAAATTAATCAGGCTGGTGGTCATCTGATCCAGGTACTTTGGGAATTACCGGGGTGATACCCCAGAATTAGCCCACAGGGTTTCCCAGAGATCCTGAATCCAAGTGATCACCGCAATCGGATGAGTGTACATGGAAACCAAGTTGATTGTTGAAAGAAGTGTCTGCGCCCGTATCCCCACCCAGGAAGGCGAATATAAGCTTTGCCTGTATGAGAACAACCAGGACGATAAAGAACATCTGGCCCTGATCATTGGCGATGTCACCGGCAAGAGTGATGTGCTGGTCAGGATGCACTCGGAGTGCTTCACCGGGGACGTGCTCGGCTCGCGGCGTTGCGACTGCGGCGAACAATTGCACAGCGCCATGCAGGCGATTGCCCAGGCGGGCCAGGGTGTGATCATTTATTTACGCCAGGAGGGCCGCGGGATCGGCTTGCGCGATAAGCTGCGCGCCTATAACCTGCAGGATCAAGGCTACGACACAGTCGATGCCAACTTGCTGCTCGGCCACCAGGCCGATGAGCGGGATTACACCGTCGCCGCCAGGATCCTGGAGGATCTCAAAATCCGCTCTGTCCAGCTATTGACGAATAATCCCACCAAAATCGAGCGTTTGAAAAGCCTGGGCGTTAAAATCAGCGAGCGGATTCAGATGGATCCAACGGTCTATGCCGATAATGCCAGCTACCTGCGAACCAAAGTACAGCGCATGAACCATCTGCTAAACTTAAATCTCCTGGGAAACGCCACCTCACAAAGCAGGCATGCTTCCCTTTGAGCACGACCTCGCCAATGCGGCTGACCATTGCCACAGAACCGGACGGCCGCTGGTAACCCTGACCTATGCCCAAAGCCTGGACGGCAGTCTGGCTGCCAGGCGAGACCGGCCATTGGCCCTCAGCGGCCCGCAATCCTTGCGGCTCACCCACCAGTTAAGGGCTGCCCACGATGCAATCCTGGTTGGCATTGGAACGGTCCTGGCAGACGATCCCAGCCTGACGGTGCGCCTTTCTCCTGGGGACCATCCACAGCCGGTGGTCCTGGACAGCACTCTGCGCATTTCGTTAACCTCCAGGTTGGTGGCTGATCCGGTCCACCCGTTATGGGTTGCCACCAGGGAGACCGCGCCGGCGGACCGGCGTATCGCCCTGGCCAAAAAAGGGGTGCAATTCATCAATCTGCCTTGCGGCCCCAATGATGGGGTCTCATTGCCGGGTTTGCTGTCCCGGCTGGCCGAAAAAGGCATCTCCAGCCTGATGGTCGAAGGCGGCGCCCGGGTGATTACCAGTTTCTTGAGCCAGCGGCTCGTCGACCAGGTGCTGCTGACCATCGCACCCTGTTTCGTGGGAGGCTTACCGGTCCTGGATAAGCCCTTTCCGGCGGAATTCCCCCGCCTGGAAAATATGCGGACAGAAAAGCTGGGTGATGACTTAATCGTCTGGGGCTGGCTCCCAACCCGACCATAGCCTGCTTGAAAGGTTGGATGACCACAATGAACCGTCACAGCCTGTATTTCACTGGTCCTGGTCAGATCGAAGTGCGGGAAGAGTCCTGCCCTGAGCCTTTAAATCACCAGGTGCTGGTCGAAACCAAATGTTCAGCCATCAGCCCTGGGACAGAGGGGCTGGTGTTTAAAGGCCTCTTCCCGGAAGATTTGACCGTAGATGCGACCATTGGCGATCTGGCCGGCGGTTTCAGTTATCCGCTGAAATATGGCTACGCGGCGGTCGGCCAGGTGAAGGCCACCGGCAAGGGGGTCGATCGGGCCTGGGAAGATCGCTGGGTGTTTGCTTTTCACCCCCATGAAAGCCACTTCATCGCCGACCCCGAAGACTTAATCCCCCTGCCGCCCGAGGTGACCCCGGAACAGGCCGTATTTGTTCCCAATATGGAAACCGCCGTCAACTTTGTGATGGACGGCGCGCCGTTGATCGGAGAAAAGGTGGTGGTATTCGGCCAGGGTATCGTCGGACTTTTGACAACCGCCTTGCTGGCCCAATTTCCGCTGGGCAGCCTGCTCAGCCTGGATCGCTATCCAAACCGGCGGAAAGCCTCCCTGGATATCGGCGCCGATCTCAGCCTCGACCCCGAAGCGCTCTCTGAGCAAAACTGGATCGAGGCGTGGTTTCCAGGCGGGGCAGACCTGACTTACGAGTTGTCCGGCGCGCCCACCGCCCTCGATCAGGCCATCGCGATCACCGGCTTCGCCGGTCGCGTGGTGATCGGTTCCTGGTATGGCAAGAAATCTGTGCAGCTGAACCTGGGCGGTCAGTTTCACCGCAGCCGAATACGGCTTATTTCCAGCCAGGTCAGCAGCATCGATCCTGGATTGAGCGGGCGCTGGACGAAAATCCGGCGGCTGGCTCTGTGCTGGGAGCATATTCGCCAGCTTCGCCCGGAGCGCCTGATCACGCACAGACTGCCCATTGAGTCTGCCAGCCGGGCGTACCAACTGCTATATCAAACCCCCGAAAAGGCCATCCAGGTGATCCTGACCTATTGATAAAATAGTTTGAAGATGATGCCTATGCTGCCCGGGCGATCGCGGTCAGCAACAGAATAATTACCCCCAAAATCAAATTAACCCGCATCAAGGTCAATTCGCGCTGCACCAGCTTTTCCGCGCCTGGTGCTGCCTGCCCGCTTGCCTGGCGTAAGGCGTTCCGGCGCAGTTCCGGCAGCAAGCCCCAGGTGACATACGCAGATAAAGCCATCATCCCCAGGAACAGGAGATGCTTGGTCAAAATCGCGATTGCCCACTGGCCGCGGATCGCCAGAAATCCACTGTAGTTCGGGTTGGCGCTCATCTGAAACATCCCGGTCCCCAGCAGCACCACCAGGCTCATCCAGGCCAGTGGGTCCAGCCGCTGCTGCAAACCACCTAAAAAGGCCGAAAAGGCAGCGCGATCCAAAGTGCGGCGGGCGACTGGCAGGATTAAGAGCGACAGCGCGGCCAGGCTGCCAATCCAAACCACGGTTGCCAGCATATGCAACCAGTAGATGATGCTGAGGCCGGAATATGGGTTCACGATCGCTTAGGGCGCCGGGTAAGGGGTCTCGCTCGGAGGGGGCTCGGTCGGCTGCGGAGCCTCGGTTGGAGCCGCCGGCGCTTCGGTCGGAGCTGGCTCGTTGTTTTTATCGGGCTTATCATTCGAACCGCCTTCGCAGCGCTTGTTGGCTTCTGCGTTCGACTCTTCCGCCGCCGCATCCGAGCCATAGGATAACGCCAGGTTGTACTGTTCGCGAGCGTCACAATACTGCCCTTGAGCCATTAGCTGGTCACCGTAACCGATCAGCGCCCGGCGGTATCGTTCCGTGGAGGTCATCCCCGAGCCATCACGCAGTCCCGGCAATTGCGGCGCCACCTGGCCGAAATAGTATACAGCCTGGCTCCAGTCCAGCTCCCAGAAGCTGGCCCCGGTGATATAGATGCTGGCCCAGGTCAGCATATTCTGGGCTTCGGCATCGATTGGCCCAAAGCGCGCCGCCAGGTTTAAGTCGTAAATACCGCCTTCCAGGTCGGCCTCTTTGACGATCTTATCCCAGCCGCGATTTCGCAGGGCGATAAACAGCATCCCGTCGATGTCAACGGTGTGATAGTTTGGATCGGTCTTGCGCAACTGCAGCAGTGTATCAATCGCCTGGGTCCACTCACCGTTGACCACGTATTGCTGGCCGTCGGAATAAAGCTGTTCGACGCCGCGCAAATCAGGCGTCGGCGTGAGTGTGGGCGTCGGGGCGATCGTGGGCGTGGCGGTCGTATTCAGTTCCAGCAAGACCTCGGCTAATTTCTCGGTTACACCCGGATAATCGGGGTTTAGCTGAATGACATATTCAAATCGCTGGCGGGCCCGGAAATACTGTCCTTCGGACAGGTCCTGTACACCCAGCTCGAACTGCTCTTTGGCAGTCGACACCACCTGGGTTTCCTGGGCGGCGGTACGCAAGCTAATCCCGCTGTTGTAGCCCGCAAAACCACTGATCGCAGCCACTGCGACCAGGAAAAGGATCCCGCCGATGGCAATCAGCCCCCAGGTACCGCGTTTCTTGCCTGGTTTTGGCGTTTGATCTGGTACGTTTGATTCCAGAAGAGGTTTTTGATTTTCGTCAAGTTCGTGATTTTCCATGCGGCACATTATACCGCAGGAACGAAGCGGGTCTCTGGGAAATTCTGTGGGAGGGTCCCAGATTTGGGGGGGCGGGTGTGCTTGAACGCACTAGCTCCCCCAGATCTGGTATATCACCACAGGAACGCCGGAAGAGCCAATGAAGTGCTTGCCCGCGGTATAATCACTTCATGGCAGACTTCCGCTTTCTTCACCCGATTGAAGTCCGGTATGGCGACCTCGATCCGCAGGGACACGTCAACAATGCCAGCTATCTGACTTACCTGGAACAGGCCCGGATAGCCTATATCCGCCAGTTGGGATTATGGGAGAGCGATTCATTTTTAGATGTGGGCATCATCCTGGCTGATGCACAGATCAGTTTTCAAAAACCGATCGTGTTTCACGACCGGATCCGGGTGGGGGTCAAAATCACCCACCTCGGCAATAAAAGCATGACGATGCAGTATCAAATCATGGGGGAAGCAAATGAAGCGATCTTTGCCAGCGCGAGCACTGTACTGGTTACTTATGATTATCACCAGCAAGCCACGATTCTGATCCCTGAAAACTGGCGCACCATAATCCAGGCTTATGAGAATCTGGATAGTAATGCGCAGTAATGGCCGCAGCAGATCAACTCGTTGGTCAAGGTTCTCCCCGGAACCGCTTTATTCTTCATACCTGATCACTGGAGATTCCGAATGCAACTGCCCAGCGTTGATACCGATTATTTACTGAATTTTTTGACCGATCTTTTGAACACTCCCAGCCCAACTGGCTTCGCCGAGCAAGCCATTCTTCGGGTCGAAGAGAGTCTGCGGGCTTTCTCAGGGCTGGAACTCTCCAGGACAAGGAAAGGGGCCCTGACAGCCTTTTGGCCCGGAAAAGTGCAGGATGCACCCCGGGCCCTGACAGCCCATGCCGATACCCTGGGCGCGATGGTTAAAGAGATCAAAGCCAATGGCCGCCTGAAACTCAGCAAAATCGGCGGCTTTGCCTGGAATACCGTTGAAGGTGAAGGCTGCACCATCTTCACCAGCGCCGGAGAACAACTGCGCGGCGCCCTGCTGCTGGAGAAAGCCTCCAGCCATGTGTATGGCGTTCAGGTCAACGAATTGAAGCGGGAAGATGAAAATATGGAAGTACGCCTGGACGCCCGTACATCCAGCGACGAAGACACCCGCCGGCTGGGTGTCCAGGTCGGCGACTTTGTCGCCTTTGACCCGCGGGTGGAAATCAACAATGGCTTTGTGCGTTCGCGCCACCTGGATGATAAGGCCTGTGTGGCCTGCCTTGTGGCCGCGGTCAAATCGCTCCAGGATGCCGGGCTGGAACCCGCTCAAAAAACCTTGCTGCACTTCAGTAATTACGAAGAAGTCGGGCACGGCGCCGCGGCCGGGATCACGCCGGATATCACCGAACTGCTTACGGTGGATATGGCCGCAGTTGGTGAAGGCCAGGCCTCGGATGAATTTCACGTCACCCTGTGCGTAAAAGATTCTGGCGGACCCTACCATCACGGCTTAAGCCAGCGCTTGCGGCGCCTGGCCGATGAATATGGGATCGACTACAAGGTGGACATCTACCCGTTTTATGGATCCGATGGGGAAGCCTTCTGGCGTTCCGGCGGGGATGTCGCCGTGGCCTTGATCGGTCCGGGAGTTGACGCTTCCCACAATTATGAACGCACCCACCTGGACGCGCTGGTGGCGACCACCCAATGGGTGATGGCCTACCTGTTGAGTTAAGCCTGGTCGTCCAAACCCAAACCTGGCCTGCCTTCGTTATCCGAACCGTTGCATTCAAACGCTGGACAATCACCACTCAATTTGTGCCCTGATCTGCATAAGCCAGGGTAAGGAGGAAAATCAAGGTGACCATCCGTCTAGATGCCGGGCTGCCTCCGGTGGCCCTGACCGCCATCCCCGCCATCGCCCAGGCGGCCGAGGCCCTGGGATTCCGGGGCCTGTGGTCCAACGAAACTGTCCATGATCCCTTCCTGCCCGCCGCTCTGATCGCCGAGCATACCCACAAACTCGAATTCGGCACCGCCGTCGCGATCGCTTTCGCCCGCAGCCCGGCCACCCTGGCTTACACCGCCTGGGATCTGGCCCAGGCATCCAAAGGCCGCTTCATTCTGGGGCTCGGAACCCAGGTCAGAGCCCATATTGAAAGGCGCTTCGGGATGCCCTGGCCCGACTCGGTGACGGGCAAACTGAGGGAGCAAATCGCCGCAGTTCGGGCTTTTTGGGATACCTGGCAAAATGGTACGCCGCTGAAAGTGCGGGGAGACTATTATCGGCTCAGCCTGATGTCGCCTTTCTTCAACCCAGGACCGATTGAATATCCCCAGATCCCGATCTACCTGGCCGGTGTCAACACCGGCCTGGCGCGCCTGGCGGGCGAGGTTGCGGATGGCTTCCAGGTCCATCCCTTCCACACGCCGCGCTATCTGAGCGATGTGCTCCTGCCCGCGATCCAACAGGGCGCGGCCCAGGCTGGGCGCGAGCCTGAGGCAATTACCGTGGCGGCCACGGCTTTTATCGCCACCAACGCCCAGGAGCGGGATTTTATCCGCCAGCAAATCGCTTTCTACGCCTCCACCCCCTCTTACCGGCGGGTGATGCAGTTGCATGGCTGGGAAAATATCGCCGAACAATTATCCGGGCTGGCAGCCCACGGCAAATGGGGCGAGATGCCGGCCTTGATCGATGACGATATGCTGGCAACCTTCGCCGTGCTGGCAGAAGCCCCGGAAGATCTCGCGGCCGCTCTGCAGGCTCGCTATATCGGCTTGGTAGACCGCCTGAGTGTTTATTTGCCCTTTGTCCCTGGCGAAAGGGACGGTTTCTGGCGCAGCCTGCTCCGGGCGTGAAGGTTCGTGGCTCGGATGGAATGAAGTAGGGATCACGATGACGGATGATGATTTTTACCGGACAGCACGCGACAGGATGGTCAGCGAACAGCTTGCCAGCCGCACGATCCGCGATCCACGCGTCCTGGACGCGATGCGCTCAGTGCCCCGCGAGCAGTTTGTGCCGCCCGAGCACCGCCACCTGGCCTACGCCGACGGGCCGCTGCCAATCGGCGAAGGTCAGACCATCTCACAGCCTTTCATCGTAGCCCTGATGACCCAACTGCTCGAACTGCAAGGGGATGAAACCGTGCTGGAGGTGGGCACCGGCTCTGGATACCAGGCTGCGATCCTGGCCCATCTGGCGAAAAATGTATATACTATCGAGCGGCATGCCCCGCTGGCGCGCCAGGCGGAACAGATCCTCTCCAGGTTGGGTTTGGACAACATCCGCATTCACGTTGGGGACGGCACCCAGGGCTATCCGCCGGCCGCCCCATACGAAGGGATCATCGTCACAGCCGCAGCCCCGGAAGTGCCCCGCCCGCTGCTCGCTCAACTGGCGGATGGCGGCCGGTTGGTGATCCCGGTCGGCGGCCGGCGCGGCCAGTACCTGCAGCGCTGGCGTCGCTATGGCGACGAATATAAATTCGAAACCCTGGAGCCGGTGGCTTTCGTGCCTTTGTTGGGTGAACATGGTTGGGATGACTGATCGCACCTCGAACGCTGCCAGGAATCCATCTGGTAACCTTCTGGGCCAACCCTTTCCGCTTTGGCTGGCATGGGTGCTGGCAACGGGGGCTGCCACTGCCAGCGGCCGGGTTTTCGTAACCGCCCTAAACTCCTTCATCCCAGGCGATACCCTGCCGATCGATCCCCTTATCATTGGGTTGATTGTCGGGCTGAGTCAATGGCTCGTCCTGCGGGGGCGGCTGTCCGTAAGCGCCTGGTGGAGCGCGACGACCGGTTTGTGGCTCCTGGCGGAATGGTCTGTTTTTGCCTTCCGGGCTCCGGGTGGATTCCTGGGAGGGCTGATCGTCGGCTGCGGACAGTGGCTTGTGCTGAAATCCAAACTGCCGGCAGCCTGGGTCTGGATCGCGATCAGCGCTTTTGCCTGGGGACTGGGCGTGATCCTGGCGCCCGGACTCAACCTGGCTCTGGGCACAACTTATTTAGGCCAGTATGTCATTTTTCACACTTTGATCGCTGCCCTGACCGGAGCTGGCCTGGTCTGGTTGCTCAATAAGAATCAGGTATTTGCCCAATGACGGGTTTATTTTCGGAGTTGTCCTTGAATCTTTCCGGGCTTGGGTTGGGATTGTTTATGCTGTTCGCGATCGGTTTTGGCTTTTTCTGGGTGATCAAGCTCGAGTATTACCTGGGCGCCCGGATCTGGAAAATCGTGCTGGCAGTCGGGCTCGCCATCTGCCTGCTCTCGCTGTTGATGCCCACCTTCACCGGATCGGCCTTGCTGGGCATCTTTGGCGGATCCGTCGTCTGGGGCGCTACCGAACTGCCCGGCCAGGCCGAACGCGTCCGGCGGGGGCTGTTCCCCGCCAATCCCCGGCGCAAACCCGACCAGGAGGGCCAATGAACCTGCAGTGGGCCGGAGTCATCCTGGCGTTCGTCACCTTTGCCACGATCGGGATCGGGCATGTGCTTGTGCGCCGCCTGCACGCCCGCTACGGCACCCGTCCGGCCCTGCCTTTCTTCGGAGCTGGAGTACTGATATTGGCGCTTTCCCTTGCCACCCGGTCCAATTTGCTTTCAGCCACCCTGGGATTGACAGCGATCACCTTGCTGTGGGACGGGATCGAAATGTACCGCCAGGAGAAGCGCATGCAGCGCGAGTCTGGGTAAATAACGTTATTTCGAAAATAAAAGCAGCCTGCGGGCAGGTGGCCCGCAGGCTGCTTTTATTTTCGAAGAATTTTATGCCCGGCTCAATGTGACGAAAACCATTGGACGGCGTTTGGTACGGTTGTAGAAGAAACTGCGCAGGCTTTGCTCCAGGTCCGTTTCCAGGCTGTCTTTACCGCAGCGGACCGCCTCCAAAACCATATCACGGGCCGAATCGAGCAGGTCGTCACCATTGCGGGCATAAATAAACCCGCGGGTGATAATCTCCGGTTCCTCGATCAAATTGCAGCTGTCTTTTTCCATGGTCAAATTGACCAGGATGAACCCATCCCGGGCCAGAGCTTCACGCTCGCGCATGACACTCGGGCCGATATCACCCACGCCGGAACCATCCACGAACACCCAGCCGCCCTTGACCCGCTCGCCGAGCTCCATACTGCCATTCGAGAATTCAATCACCTGGCCGTTCTCAACGATGGCAATATTCTCTTCCGGCACGCCCAGCTGGCGGGCAATGTTGGCATGCTGGTGCAGATGGCGTAGTTCGCCGTGGATCGGGATGAAATACTTGGGCTGCACCAGGTGCAGCAGCAGTTTCATCTCCTCCTGGCTGGCATGCCCGGAGACATGCACCGGCGCGATGCCTTCGTAAATCACGTTGGCGCCCCGCCGGAACAGGCGGTTGATCGTCCTGAACACGGTCTCCTCATTACCTGGAATAGGATGGGACGACAACACCACCGTATCTCCGGATTGGATATCGAACTGGCGGTTTGTCCCGGTGGAAAGCCGGCCCATGATCGAGCTGGGTTCACCTTGAGAGCCGGTGGACATCAGCACGATTTCCTTGGGGTCCATTTTCAAAGCCTGGTCCAGGCTGACCAGCACACTATCCGGCAGATCCAGATACCCCAGCTTGCGCGCCATCTTGGCATTCTCAACCATGCTGGTCCCCACAAAGGCCATCTTGCGCCCGTGATTGAGAGCGGCGTTGCCCACCTGTTGCATACGGGAGATTAAGGAGGCAAAGCTGGCGATAATGATCCGCCCGGGCGCGTTCCTGAAAACTTCATCAAAGGCCGGATCGATCACCCGCTCGGAAGGGGTCCAGCCAGGTTTGTCGGCATTGGTTGAATCGGCAAATAGAGCCAGCACGCCCCGCCCGGCCAGTTCGGCCAGTTTGGCGTAATCGGTCGGCCAGTTATCAACCGGCGTATGGTCGAATTTATAGTCCCCGGTATGAACGATCAGTCCCTCCGGCGTGGTAATCCCCAGGCCGACGCCATCGGGAATGGAGTGGCAAACGTGGAATAGCTCGACTTCAAATGACCCAATCTGGATGCATTCCCCGGCCTGAACAGTGACCAATTGAGCCTTGGAGAGCTGCCCGCCGCGCGACAGCTTCACTTCCAGCAAACCACGGGTCAATGGCGTGGCATAGATCGGGGCATCGATCTCTTCCAGCACATGATTGATCGCCCCGGTGTGGTCCTCATGGCCGTGGGTGACGATAATGCCGCGCACATTCTGGCGCTTATCCAATAAATATTGGAAATCAGGGATGATATAGTCGATCCCGAGCATATCATTCTCAGGGAACATCAGGCCAGTATCGACCAGCAGGATCTCCTCCCCATATTCGTAGGCCATCATATTCTTGCCTACTTCCCCTAATCCGCCCAGCGGGATGACGCGCAATTTTTTATCGGTCGGACTCGAACTGTCCGAGAACGAATCGCCTATTGAAAACTCATTCATGCTTGGTAAACCTTGCCTCGCTGCTCAAGCCGGCCCGGCCGAGCAAAGTGATTGGTGCTTTGGGAAATTCTGTGAGAATATGCCAGCCCCCAATATGGGTATCTCTTTATTAATTTGACATGGTCAAACTACCTTGACAATCTCACTTTCGAAGAAATCTCCCAAATTTTGATGTGTCTGGCGGGCGGCTGCCCGCCAGACACATCAAAATTTGGGTATCCTTTTTAATGAGATATGGTCAAACTACTCAGCCTGTGGCTGTAATTTGCCTTTATGGACACAAAAAAGACCCCGTCGGGAGTTTGCCGGCCGGGGCTCGCAGTACCATCGGGTTCGCTCAAAAAAGCTTTTATTAAGACACTGCTCTGCTGCTTTGGACGGCCCAACCTTCCACCTATTTGGTACCTGATGGGCTGGAAAACTGGCTGGACCCATTCGGCGATGTGACCTGAGGGATTTTAGCATGGAGTAATACTTTTGTCAAAGTAAAGCGCCTGGCGGCATCGTGTTTTCATAAAGTCGCGGGGTTTTACGCTAACAAGGCTCGCATTGAAGCTGGGTGGTGTTCGGTAGTCCCTTCGATAGGCATTAAAAAACTCACCCCGAGTACCTCGGGGTGAGCCACGCGCCTTTTGATAAGACGGGTTATTTTAGTATTCCGGCATCGGGGGAGCAGCCGGTTTGTCCTTCTCGGGCAGGTCGGTGATCAGGGCTTCGGTAGTCAGGATCATCGCTGCGATCGAGGCGGCATTTTCCAGAGCGCCGCGGGTCACTTTGGCGGGATCAATCACGCCATCAGCAACCATGTCAACGTATTCTTCCGAGATCACATTGAAGCCGAGCCGCTGGTTTTTCTGTTCTTTCTGAGCGCGGCGGACGCCTTCCAGAATGACGGAGCCGTCTTTGCCGGCATTGGCAGAGATCTTGCGCAGCGGAACTTCGAGGGCCTTGCGGACGATGTTGACGCCGATTTTGCCGTCTTCGTCTTCCATCTTGACGTCATTCAGGGCCTCGATGGCATTGATCAGGGCCACACCACCGCCCGGAACGATGCCTTCTTCGACGGCCGCGCGGGTCGCCGAGAGAGCGTCTTCAACCCGGTGCTTCTTTTCCTTGAGTTCGGTCTCGGTTGCAGCGCCGACACGGATGATAGCCACGCCGCCGGACAGCTTGGCCAGACGTTCCTGCAGTTTCTCGCGATCGTAGTCGCTGGTGCTCTTATCGATCTCGACCCGAATCTGCTCGATGCGACCCTTGATCTGATCGGAATCGCCCTTGCCGCCCACGATGGTGGTGTCGTCCTTGGTGACGACGATCTTCTCGGCGCGGCCCAGGTCAGTCCAGGGTGGCGCTTTCCAGTTTGCGGCCGATGTCTTCGGAGATCACGGTCGCGCCAGTCAGGGTGGCGATATCGCCCAGCATCGCTTTGCGGCGATCGCCGAAACCGGGGGCTTTGACAGCCACGACGTTGAGCATGCCGCGCAGCTTGTTGAGAACCAGAGTAGCCAGAGCTTCGCCGTCAACATCTTCACAGATGATAACCAGATCGCGCTTGCCGATCTGAACCAGTTTTTCCAATAAGGGGACAATATCCTGAGCTGCGGAAATTTTCTTATCGTGCACCAGGAGGTAAGCATCGTCAATAGAAGCTTCCATGTGCTCAGAATCGGTGATGAAGTATGCCGAGATATAACCACGGTCGAACTGCATACCTTCAACGTATTCGGTTTCGAATTCCAGGCCTTTGGATTCTTCCACTGTGATCACGCCGTCTTTACCGACTTTGTCCATGACCTCGGCGATCAGTTCACCGATCACGCGGTCCTGGGCTGAAATCGAAGCGACGTTGGCGATTTCGTCTTTGGTGGTGACTTCGATAGCCTGCTCGTTAATTTTGTCGGCAACGGCTTTGGTAGCAGCCTCGATCCCGCGCTTCAAGAGCATCGGGTTGGCGCCGGCGGCCAGGTTGCGCATACCTTCGACCACGATCGAATGCGCCAGGACGGTGGAGGTAGTGGTGCCATCACCAGCGATATCGTTGGTCTTGGTCGCAGCTTCTTTGAGCAGCTGTGCGCCCATATTCTCAAATGGGTTTTCCAATTCAATTTCTTTGGCAACGGTCACACCATCGTGCGTGATGGTGGGGGAACCAAATTTTTTATCCAGGGCAACATTGCGGCCCTTCGGTCCAAGGGTTGTCGCAACCGCGTTGGCCAGAATTTCCATACCGCGGGACAGTTGACGACGTGCCTCTTCTGCAAAAACCAATTGCTTAGCCATAGATCTTTACTCCTTAATTATCAATTCCGTGAAATTAGTCATTTACAACAATTGCCAAAAGATCGCTATCTCGCAGAATGAGTAGCTTTTTGCCATCCACTTTCATCTCTGTGCCAGCGTATTTCGCAAACAAGACAATGTCGCCTTCGGCTACATCGAGCGGAACGCGATCACCTTTGTCGTTGCGTTCGCCAGGGCCAACAGAAAGAACGGTCCCTTTTTGCGGTTTCTCCTTGGCGGTCTCGGGAAGAACGATCCCACCAGCGGTCATTTCTTCCTGTTCCACGGGCTCAATTACGACCCGATTACCCAAGGGTTTAAGTGTCATTGACATTTTTACCTCCTGAAATTGTGTGTGACTTGCTTAGGCTTTGCGGCTCTTTGGGGCAATTCTGTGGGAGAGAGTCCCATAAATTCTCAAAGATCCGCCTCTTCATGGAAATTAGCACTCAACAACATAGAGTGCTAATTGCGAACAGAATAATACCGACTTTTGTGGTTAAAGTCAAGAGGCTATTTATAGATTCTTTCGAATTTCTTATATTTCTCGGCCGGTTTTCCCCCTGCCAGACGAAATACCGCATGTTTTGTTTGACCCACCTCGGGGTTAATAGAGGATGCGGTTTTTAACCGTCCATCGCCGGCCCCGGCGTGGGTGTGGGGCCAGGCGCCGGCGTGCTGGTTGAGACTCTGCTCCCCTCAAGCCGATTACAAATCCCTTCGCTATCTTCAACAATGCTGACCAGGATGGTATCATCAGGATACTTCGCCCGCACTTCTTCCAGCACCGGTCGGGCCTCCGAGCAAAAATTCTCGTTCGGCCGGCTCAAAAATGCCAGCACCGTGCCATACTCAACGTAATAGTAGGCCACCGACAGGTTGGAGAGCGGCAGACCCTCCACCGCCACGCCGCCCATCTCATTCTGCTCTGCAGTGCAACCGACCACCGCACAGCGCAGAAGCGGCAGCGCCCCTTCATAGTTACGGGCCCGGATAAAAATGATCCCCAACTGACCATACGTCTGGGCGTTAGTGGAATCGAAGTCCAGCGCTTTCTGAGCATTGACAGAGGCCACGAAGAACTGGCCTTCCTGGGTGTAGGTTTTAGCGATCTCGATGTACGGCAGCGGATTCTGAACGCCTAACTGCTCGTTGATCCTGGCAGCCCGATCGAAATATTCCAGGGCTCGATCGCTGTTCTTAATCCCTTCCCGAAAGTTCTGCCCAATCCGGATGTACAGGAAAGTCAGATTAGGGGTAATCTCAGCTGCACGCTGATATTGCTGGATGGCGCTGTTGTACTGCCCCAGGGTCTCTAACACGTAGCCATAGACCCGGTGGGTATCCATCAGGGAGGGATCTTGATTCACGGCCTGGACGGCGTATTGTTCCGCCTGGGTCCATTTCTGCTGGTCGGCCAGGATCTCAGCATAATACGCCAGCGCCAGGGCATTATTGGGATCGAGTTGAAAGGCTCTGGATGCATCCCGGTTGGCCTCAAGTAAAGCCTGCTCGCGCGAAGCTGCGTCTACCAACGAGTTGAAGGCGTACCAGTCCCGCACAAAGGCGCGGATGGCATAAAAGGTGCTGTTATCCGATTCAAGATTGACGGCGTTTTCGGCTGATTGCAGGGCCTCATTCAGGCGTGCCAGGCGCTGTTCATCGTTTTGCAGCATGGTGGAGGAGTAAGCCTGAATGCGGGCCAGCTCGGCCCAGACAGCGGCGTTTTTCGGGTCCAGCCGCAGGGCCGCGCTGTAAGCTTCAATGGCATCGTTGACCGGCGGCTGGGTGCTGCCGGGCTGGTTGTTGCTGGGATCGTCGATCACGCCGGCATCGAAATACGCCTCGGCTTCCATCAAATAGGAAGCCGCCATGCGCGTTGGAGTCGGGGTCGCCAGGAACAGCGGCTCAACCTGGCCGCGCTGGTAACCCAGGAGAACCCAGATCCCGCCCAGAATCAGACTGATCAACAGCAGGAGCCGGTAAAACCGGGTGCCCGATTTGGATTGGTGAAATGTCGGGCGTTTACCTACAAGTGGACGGTCCATATTATGGGTTAGCGGTTGCTTCCTCGGTGGGAGCGGGCGGCGTGTTCAGGCCCTCCTGGCACATTTCGATGCCAGCGTTGGCGTTATAGACAGCAATATCGTCATCCGGTACGCCCAGGAGCAAAGCCTGGAAAATAGGCACGGCCTCGTTACAGCGGTTGGATTTCGCCAGTGCAAAGCCATAGTACCAGTAATATTCTTCAACCCGGCCATAATCCAGCGGCAGCCCTTCCACAGCCTGGCCTTCATCGGTTGTCCCACCGTGCACCGCCAGGCTCAATTGATCGATGGCTTTACTCAATTCCTCATTCTTGTAATATGTGATCCCCAAGTTGCCATGCAAGCTGGGATCAGCCGGCGCAACTTGAATGGCCTCTTCGGCATACTGCGCTGCCTGGCCATAACGGCCATCGGCGAAATAAGAACGAGAGATTTCGGTGAGCGCCACGGGATCCGTCGGGTTCAAAGCATAAGCCGCCAGCAGCGCTTCTTCGGCCTTATCATAATCGCCCAGGGCTTTGTAGGTCACGCCTAAATAGAGATGCACATCGGCGATATTCTTATTGATCGCCAGGGCTGCATTGAGCTCCGTGACGGCCTCTTCCAGGTTGTTTGTATTCAACAGCACAATACCGCGTGCCCGGTGGGTTTCAAACAGGCTGTTATCCAGGTCGCGGGCAGTGCGCGATTCCTGAATAGCTTTATCCTGCAGTTCGTAATCGCCCTGGATAATCAGAATTTCGGCGTAATAGGCATGCGCCAGGGCGTTATTCGGATCCAGTTCAATGGCTTTCTTGATCTCGAGCTCACCTTCGCCATATTTTTCCTCAAAACCCAGGGCCCAACCCTGTACGGCGTGGGCCAGAGGATTATTGGGATTTTTAAGTAAGGCGTTTTGGGTATTCAGGATAGCATCATCGTAGTTTCCGGTCCAGACCTGCAAACGAGCCAGGGCAATATAATTGGCCGGATTGCCCGGGTCTGAATCGATTGCAGCTTTATAAGCCTCAATCGCCTGCTGCAATTTACCTTCATTAAAGTACTGTTCAGCCTGGTTGACGTAAGCCTCCGGGCTGGTGGTTGGCGTGGGCGTAGGGATAAAAAGCGGTGGCGTCGCCGGCACCACCACCTGGTTGACATAAAACATCGCCCCAATCGCGACCAGCAGAATACCGACCAGGCCCCAGTTGGTTCGCTTTTTCTTGCGGCGATTCATCGTCCATTTATTTCCGCGAAGATACATACTAGCATCTTACCACCCCGGGCAAATCAGCGTCAAGATGATGCGCTCCAGCCTTAATCCACGATTAAGCTGTCAGGCATACCGGATATAAAATCCTATGAATCCCGATAAACCTTAGGTCTCTGGCAATCTCTTCGGTGATACCCCGGAATTGAGGGTGCGAGTTTGTCACCGCACACTTACACACTCAATTCCGGGACGCTCACAGGGTTTCTGAAAGAGCCTTTTCCTTGTTCAAATCCTGCCGCTTGGAGCTAGAATGGAAGCTGGCGTTCATTTATTATCTATCCGAAAATTCAAAAGGATATGTGGTTGTCGATGCCGTGCTAAATGCAGCGCATCGACAACCACAATAAAAATTTTCGGATAAATTCTTAGCCAGACCAAAAAGGAGCTCATGCCAACCGCCCTTCGTTTTGACGTTTTCAGCTTATTCCCCGAGGTGTTTGAACCTTACTTGCAGTCCAGTATCCTGCTGCGCGCTCGTCAGCGGGATCTGATTGATGTCCGGCTTCACAATATCCGCGATTGGACCTACGACCGGCATCATGTCACCGATGACGAGCCTTATGGCGGCGGCGGCGGGATGGTGATGAAACCCGAACCGATCTTTACCGCCATCGAAAGTGTGCTGGGAGCCCCACCGGCGTGCCCGCTCATTTTGCTCACGCCCCAGGGGCGCCTGTTCACCCAGACCATCGCCCAGGAATTAGCCACCCCGGCGGTTGCCGCTCTATCTGCAGGTGATTCGGGCGAGCCGCCAGCTCGCCTGGCCCTGCTGTGCGGTCGCTATGAGGGGATCGACGAACGCGTCCGGGAACATCTGGTCAGCGATGAACTATCCATCGGCGATTATGTCTTGACGGGCGGCGAGCTGGCTGCTTTAGTCGTGATCGACGCTGTCACCCGGCTGATCCCCGGTGTCCTGGGCGATCCGGATGGCGCCCAGGATGATTCGCACGCAACCGGGCTGCTGGAGTACCCACACTATACCCGCCCGGCGAACTTCCGCGGCTGGCAGGTGCCGGAGGTGCTGACCTCCGGCGATCACGCCCGCATTGCCCGTTGGCGCAGGCAACAGTCCTTGCTGCGCACCTGGCAGCGGCGTCCTGACCTGTTGGGACAGGCGCAGCTTACGCCGGACGACCGCCAGTATCTAGCCGATCTTGAGACCAAGTCGGCATCCGGGCCATCCAATTCCCCTGATCAATCCTGATCAAACATTCTATAATATCCCTGCCCGCCCTTTCCCCAAACCAATCCCGACGATGGAGGCACCCATGAAGTTCAACTACGGCAAAATTTTCCTGCTAGGTTTTGGTTTCTTCGGCGTCAGCGTGATCTGGGGCGTTTACAATGCCTTTGTGCCCCTCTTCCTGGCCAATAAATTCAACCTTGCGCCGGCCTGGATTGGCTTCTTCATGACCCTGGACAACATCGCCGCGCTGCTGATCCAGCCCCCAGTCGGCGCCTGGTCGGATCGCCTGAGGACCCCGATTGGCCGGCGCATGCCGTTTATTTTGATCGGGGCTCCGGTGGGCGCCCTGGCTTTTGGGTTGATCCCGCTGGCTGCCATACTGCCGCTCTTTGTGGCCTGCACCAGCACCTTGCTGCTCAGCATGGCTTTTTGGCGCACACCGGTGATTGCCTTGATGCCGGACATCACGCCATCGCCATTTCGTTCGCAGGCAAACGGGATCATCAACTTAATGGGTGGCGTCGGGGCAATCATTTCTTTCCTGGGTGGGGCTGCGCTTTATGAGTTGAATCAGGCCTTCCCGTTCTGGTTGGGTTCTGTCCTGGTCATCCTGGCCAGCTTACTGGTATTTATTTTCATTAAAGAACCCAAAGAATACGCTGAAAATGAAAAACAGCCGGGGATGCTGGAGAGCCTCAGTGAAGTATTTAAAGATCAAGAAAAGAGCGCCTTGCGCCTGCTGCTGGCAATTTTCTTCTGGTTTGTGGCCTACAACGCGATTGAGGCTTTCTTTACCTTATACGCCAATCACCATCTGATGCTCCCTGAGGCGGATGGAGCCCGCTTGCTCGGGCAGCTCTCGCTGCTCTTTGTGTTGTTCGCCTTGCCGGCCGGTTACATTGGCAGCCGGATCGGCAGGCGAGTGACGATCATGACCGGTATCTTTTTGCTCAGCGCCGCCATGCTGGCGATGTACTGGCTCCCGGTTGATCTGCTGACCACCCAGCTGACCAAACTCCCCGTGTTGGGGGTCGTGCCGGTCGTCGGTCTGATCTTGATGGGCGCAGGGATCGCCTGGGCCCTGATAAACATCAATTCGCTCCCCATGGTGGTCGACATGACCGATGCCGCCCGGCTGGGGACCTATACAGGGCTGTATTACTTATTCTCCACCCTGGCCGCTATTGCGGGGCCAAACATTAACGGCTGGATCGTCCAGCTTACCGGACTCAACTACAACCTGATCATGCTGGTTGCTCCGATTTTCATGCTGGTCGCCCTGCTGTTAATGGCCGGAGTCCGGCGCGGGGAAGCCGTATACGAACCCACCGCGGCAGCAGCTGCTGATTGACCCCGGGCCACCCCATTTTGAGAAAACAAGGGTGACTGGCAGGCGATCGTCTGCCAGTCACCCCTGTTTTCCGCCAGTCTCCCCGGTCAACGGCTATATTAACACCATATCAGAATCCAGGCGCCATGCAAGAAGTTTTCTTGACGTTATTTTTCCGCCGTGGTATGATGATACACAGTTTTTTAGCACTCTCAGTACGAGAGTGCTAAAATTTGAAAACCCATCTCATGGGGCCTCTTACAGGATTTGTCGTCGTTATCGAACCTATACTGACCATGTACGAACTGAGTGAACGCCAAAAATTGATCCTGGCGCTGGTGATCCGGGATTATATTGAAACCGCCCAACCGGTTGGCTCCCGGCACCTGGTAGAGAATTATCAGTTAAATTTCAGCTCAGCCACTGTCCGAAATGAGATGGTCGCGCTGACCGATATGGGATTTCTTCGCCAGCCCCACACCTCCGCCGGGCGAGTCCCATCCGAAGATGGTTACCGTTACTTTGTGCGCCAGTTGATGGGCCACACGGACCTCCCGGCGCCCGACCAAGCGCACCATCATTCATCAGTTTTACCAGGCAGGCACCGATATCGACCGCTGGATGCGCCTGGCTGCTTCTGTTCTGGCTCACCAATCACAAGCCGCTTCCCTGGTAACGGCCCCCCATCCGGAACAGCCGGTTTTCAAGCATATCGAGTTGATCAGCACGCGCGGCCAACAGGTCCTAATGGTGCTGGTTCTGGCAGGCGGTGAAGTTCGCCAGCAAATGTTGGCGCTCGCCGAGCCTACCACCCAGGAACAATTGAGCCAGGCTGCCCAACGCCTGAATGTCACTTTCCAGGGGAAGAACGCGGAACAGATCAGCGCGATCGTCAGGCAGCTGGATTTGCTGGATCAGGATATCGCCCGATTGGTAGCCGATGAGCTGCGCCGTTCTGGAGAAGTGTTAAGCGGAGAAGTCTACCGGGATGGCCTGACTCACGTCCTGGCCGAGCCCGAGTTCGCCGAGGTCGAAGTGGCTCGCAACGCCTTGCGGATTCTAGAAGAGCGCGCCCTGCTCAAAGATTTGTTGAACCGGACGGTGCTGTCCTCGGAGATGGGCGGCGTCCAGGTTCTGATCGGGGGCGAAGGGACCTGGGAAGAACTGCGTGACACCTCGATGGTGCTCGCCCGCTACGGCGTGCCCGGTTTCATGACCGGCACCCTGGGGGTATTAGGGCCCACGCGCATGCCGTACGGTAGAACCATCTCTACCGTGCGCTTTGTTGCTGGCTTGTTAAGCGACCTGGTCGGCGGCGTGATCGCGGAATAAGACTTGCAACCGACAATAATCAACCAAGGAGCAAACTGGTCAAAAATGAGCAATAAAAATAAAAACGAAGAATCCAAACTGGAAGAGACGCTTGAGGAAACGCTGGAAGAAGCGTTGGATGAACAGAACGACACCCTGGAAGGCGAGATCGTTGAGGTATCCACACGAGAACACGATGCGCTGCAGGAAGAACTGACCAAAGCGCGCTCTGAAGCTGCCGAATACCTGGAAGGCTGGCAGCGAGCCCGGGCCGAGTTCGCCAATTATAAGAAAAGGGTTGACCGCGATCAAGCGCTGGTCTACCAGAACGCCGCTTCCAGCGTGATTCGTCGTTACATCGAAGTCATTGATGACCTGGAACGCGCCTTAAAGAACCGCCCTCAGCAGGGCGAGGGTCTGGCCTGGGCCGGCGGGATTGAATTAATCTATCGCAAGTTCCTGGGCATTCTGGAGAGCGAAGGTGTGACCCAGATGGACCCGACTGGCGAAATGTTCGACCCCAACCTGCATGAAGCCGTCACTTCGGAAGACAGCCCCGAGCATGAAAGCGGGCAAATCATCGAAGTTCTCCAAAAGGGCTATCTGATCGGGGAGCGCGTCTTGCGCCCCGCGATGGTCCGAGTAGCGCGTTAAGCGTTACGAAACCAAGATATTATTTCGCTTCCATCATACCAATTTCCAATCGATCACCTGTACCTATCATCCTGGAGGAATAATCAATGGGCAAAATCATCGGTATCGACCTGGGCACGACCAATTCTGTTGTCGCCGTCATGGAAGGCGGCGAGCCTGTGGTGATCCCATCAGCAGAAGGCGAGCGCCTCATTCCATCCGTTGTCGCTTTTAACAAAAATCACGAACGTCTTACCGGCCGTGTGGCCCGCAATCAAGCCGTCATCAATCCGGAGAACACGGTATTTTCGATCAAACGCTTCATGGGCCGCAAATTCAACGACGCCCAGGTTCAGAAAGCGATCTCAAGAGTTCCTTACACAGTTTCGGAAGCGCCTAACGGAGACGTGCGGGTAGAACTTGACGGCAAAGAATATTCGCCGCCCGAGGTCTCCGCCATGATCCTGGCAAAAATCAAGGCAGATGCAGAAGCTTATTTAGGTGAGTCTGTCACCCAGGCTGTCATCACCGTCCCGGCCTACTTCAACGATGCGCAACGCAACGCAACCAAAGACGCCGGGAAAATCGCCGGGCTCGAAGTTCTGCGGATCATCAACGAACCGACCGCCTCTTCGCTGGCCTACGGCCTGGACAAGAAAAAAGACGAGGTCATTGCAGTTTATGACCTCGGCGGTGGCACCTTCGATATTTCAATTCTGGATGTCGGCGATGGCGTCTTCCAGGTACGCTCCACCAGTGGTGATACTTTCCTCGGCGGCGACGATTTCGACCAGCGCATCATCGATTACATCGCTGAAGAGTTTAAACGCGACAATGGCATCGATCTGCGTAACGACCGCCAGGCGCTGCAGCGCTTGAAAGAATCCGCCGAAAAAGCTAAAATCGAGCTCTCCAGCGTGATGCAAACCGAGATCAACCTGCCCTATATCACCGCAGATGCCAGTGGGCCCAAGCATCTGGCGATGACGATGACGCGCGCCAAGCTGGAACAATTAACCGCTGACCTGATAGAACGTTCCCTGGCCCCGGTGCGCAGCGCTTTGAAGGACGCTGGCTTGCAGCCATCTGAGATCAGCGAAGTCGTTATGGTTGGCGGTATGACCCGCATGCCGGCCGTACAGGAAGCTGTCCGCCGCTTATTCAGTAAAGAGCTTCATAAAGGTGTCAATCCGGATGAGGTTGTAGCTGTCGGCGCAGCCATTCAGGCCGGCGTGCTGGGCGGCGAGGTGAAAGATATCCTGCTGCTCGATGTCACCCCGCTCACGCTTTCTGTCGAGACCATGGGGGGCGTTGCCACGCCTTTGATCGAGCGCAACACAACGATCCCAACCCGCAAGAGCCAGATCTTCTCAACCGCCAGTGACAACCAAAACCAGGTTGAGATCCACGTGTTGCAAGGCGAACGGCCGATGGCAGCCGATAACAAATCCCTGGGCCGGTTCATTCTGGACGGGATTCCCCCGGCGCCGCGCGGCATCCCGCAAATCGAAGTGACTTTCGACATCGATGCCAACGGTATTTTGAAAGTGACAGCCCAGGATAAGGCCACCGGGCGCAGTCAAAACATCACCATCACAGCCTCTTCCGGTCTATCGGATAATGAGGTGGAACGGATGCGCAAAGAGGCGGAAGCTCATGCAGACGAAGACCGCCGGCGCAAAGATTTGATCGAGGCCCGCAACAATGCCGACAATACGGTCTACTCGGCGGAAAAAGTGCTCAAGGATCTGGGTGATAAAGTGCCGGCCGAGGTGAAAAGCCAGGTCGAATCGGAGATTTCCAGCGTACGGGCGATTATGGATAGCGAAGACGCAGACGCAATCACAAAAGCTACCGAAAGGCTATCCGAGGAACTTCAGAAAGTCGGCGCGGCTGCTTACCAATCCGCTGGCCCTCAGGCCGGCGCCCCCGAGGAACAACCCGGTGAAGGTGAATCGCCCCCATCCGATTCAGGACCCGATGATGAAGATGTCGTCGACGGCGAGTTCCGCAACGCCTGAAAGCCAATAATTCCACGGTTGAAGGTTGGAGTGTCTGAATGGCCCACCCGGGAAGGTTCCCGCAGCCTTTTCAAGCCCACCCAACCTTCATCCGCTTGTATTCTTCGATGGTTTTATGACCCAACGCGATTATTATGAAGTACTCGGGGTTAGCCGCAATGCGACCTCGGAAGAACTGAAATCAGCATTTCGCCGGCTGGCGCGCCAGTATCATCCGGACGTTAATGATGCCCCCGATGCTGAAGAGCGCTTTAAAGAAATTAACGAAGCCTACGCAGTGCTCTCTGACGCAGACAAGCGCGCTGCCTATGATCGCTTCGGCCACGCCGGCGTCCGGGGCGCTGGAGGCGCCCCCGATTTCAACGTCGATTTTTCGGATTTCGCCGATATCTTCGGCGACCTGTTCGGTTTCGGTGGTTTTGGGCGCACCAATCGTCGTTCCCGGAATGTACCTCGGCGGGGAGCCGATCTGCAATACCGGCTGGATCTGACTTTCGAAGAAGCCATCTTTGGAGTTGAAAAAGAGATCGAGATCACCCGCGACGAGACCTGCTCCACCTGCAATGGCACCGGCGCTGAACCAGGCACTTCGCCCGTTCGGTGTACAACCTGCAACGGCACCGGGGAAGTTCGCCAGGTGCGCCAGACGATCCTGGGCTCAATGGTTCAGGTAGCCACCTGCCCGACTTGCAATGGCCAGGGAGAGACAATTGAAACACCCTGCCATACCTGCCAGGGCCGGGGTGTGGAGCGGGTTGTCCGCAAAAAAGTGGTCTCTGTCCCGGCCGGTGTGGATGTTGGCACCCAAATTCGCCTGGCCGGTGAAGGCCAGCCCGGGATCAACGGGGGGCCGGTCGGCAACCTGTATATCGTCATCAACGTCAAATCGCACAAATTTTTCCGGCGCAAGGATGATGAAATCTTACTGGACCTGAACATTAACATTGCCCAGGCGGCCTTGGGGGCCGAGGTCGAAGTGCCCACTGTAGATGGACCAGCGACTTTGAAAATACCCAGCGGAACGCAACCCGGCAAAGTGCTGACCTTGCGCGGCAAGGGCGTCCCTCACCTGCGCGGCAATGGGCGCGGTGATCAGCGTGTGGTGGTCAATGTCGAAGTGCCAAACCGCCTGAACGCCGAACAACGTGAGTTGTTTGAAAAACTGGCTGCAAGTTTGGGCAGTGAAGTGCGGCCCCAGGAGCGCAGCTTCTTCGAATGGCTGAAAGAAACCCTTGGGGGCTAAATGATTTCCGCGCAAAGTTTTTTCAACTGCCGGTATGAATGAATGGCGAAAAAGGGGTGCGTGGGGATGTATGCCCCACGCACCCCTTTTTCGCCTTATTACTTGGATTTGGCGAGAGTAATACTCAATTGCTTTCCGAAAAAATGTATGAATACCTCAAGCTGGTTGGAAGTATCCCTGATTGTCGATGGTGAAATGGCTGAGGCTGTGGCCGAGGTGCTGGCCCGCTTCGCTCCGGATGGAGTCGTCATCGAATCCACCCTGATCGAATCAAGCCTGAACGATGTCGAAGGCCATCCGGTCGGGCCTTTGCGCGTGGTTGGCTACCTCCCGATGGACACTCAGGTCGAGGATACACGCCGGCGGCTCGAAGAAGCGCTCTGGTATCTGAGCCGAATTCGCGAACTGCCTGCTCCCCAATTCAAACCGATCCAGCAGGCCGACTGGTCCGAGGCCTGGAAGCAGCATTACCAGCCGATCCCAATCGGTCAAAGTTTGATGATCGTACCGGCCTGGCTGTCACCGGACACCGGCGGGAGAATCCCGATACGGATTGACCCGGGGATGGCATTTGGAACCGGCACGCATCCAACCACCCGGCTTTGCCTGGAGATCATCGAAGAGCGCTACCGGCAGGCCGATCCACCCGCCACTGTGATTGACCTGGGCTGTGGGTCGGGTATCCTGGCCGTGGCAGCGCTCAAGTTAGGCGCTGAACGGGCTTTGGGCCTGGATGTCGATGCGGATGCGATCCGTTCAGCCCGGAAAAATGCCGCCGCCAATCAGATCGGTGAGCAGTTTGATCTGGGCCTAGGCTCTCTGTTGGAATTACAGCGGGGTGATTTTTCATTACAGGTCGCTCCGCTGGTACTGGCCAACATCCTGGCGCCAATCTTGATCCGCCTGTTGGACCAAGGTCTGGCAGAAACCCTCACTCCGAACGGTTTGTTGGTGTTATCCGGTATTCTGGCTGAACAGGCAGATGAAGTTGGGGCAGCTTTGGAAAAACACGGCTTGGGCATTCTCGAACTGCGCCTGATCGAGGATTGGGTGGCCATTTCAGCCAGCCTGGCTTGATCGTTTCCCATCTCACACCCCCAAATCTGGGGCTTCTCGCAGAACTTATTGAAGACCCCGAAGATTTATCCAAACCCTTTATAACAACTGAGTGTAGAATCAGGGATCATGTCGAGGCGATCCATTTTCCTGCTTGTGATTATCTTGCTGGCCCTTCTCGGCCTATTCGGCGGTTACCTTTGGCTCCGGTTGACTCCCAAACAGGCCCAAGTTACCGTCACCTTCGATATGGGTGGGGGTAAAGCCGGATTTGCAGCCACGATCTACGCTCAGGAAGTAACCAGCGGGAAAACCTTCAAAGGTTTCTATTCAGCCGGTTCTCACGGCCTGGTTGTGCTGCCCTCTGAGCCAATTACGATCACCATCGATGCCCCTGGCACCTACGTATTCTACGCCACCCTGATCAACAATCCCGATGACTACCATTACGGAGCGACTGGCTGCCAGGCCGGGACAGACTGCCCATCTTCGGATTTGCAAGCCCTGGATGTATTGCCAGGCGAAAGCTATCAGGTCACGATCGCTGATCGGTCTGCTTTGCTGCCCACGCCTGGCGCCCCGGTCGGAGTGCCCTGGAAGCCCTGAATCCAAAGGAAACGCAATCTATCCATAATCCGACAAACTTGGTATCATAGGAATCATAAGGAAAACGAAACTTGCGATTAAGCTCAACCTGATCATCGAATTTTCATTGGCCAAGCCATTCCAGCACATACTTACCCTGTCTGCTGTTCAAACAACTAGCAAAGAGGGCAACCGAAGGGCGCAATCACTTACCCCCCTTTTTGACCCATACCCATCCACAAAGACCTGAACAGGCCCCAACTAAATGGTTCTCTTGCTAAGTCACTAACATTGACAGGATGGTCGTGGTGGTTGTTTTGTACGGCTTCGCCGCACTTGACAAACAGCACAAAGCCCTCTTATTCAGCCAGAGAACCACTAAACTCAACTACAGGAGATTTGAAATGAACGTACCCAAATCGCGCTGGTTGCTATTCCTGGTCGGAATAGTCATTCTGACTATGGGTTCTTTGCTCTCCATTCAGCCCCAAACCTCCGTTCAGGCGGATCATACCCCCGACCCAGGCACAGTAACCATTGTCGGTTCATTGCAGTCCGAGTTGGGTTGCGCGGGTGATTGGGACCCAGCCTGTTCGGCTACTTATCTAACCTACGATGCCAGCGATGATGTCTGGCAGAGGGCCTTTACTGTCCCCACCGGGAATTGGGCATACAAGGCTGCGCTTAATGATAGTTGGGATGAGAACTACGGCGCGAATGCCGTGCCAGGCGGAGCCGATATAACCCTGGCGCTCGGATCGCCAACCGACGTCAAGTTCTATTACGATCACAAGTCTCACTGGGTAACGGATAACCAGAACGCACGCATCGCCACTGCGCCCGGCAGCTACCAAAGCGAGATCGGTTGTCCGGGCGATTGGCAGCCGGATTGCCTGCGTTCGTGGTTGCAGGACCCGGATGGTGATGGCATTTACACCTTTTCGACCCTGGCCATCCCTGCTGGCGACTATGATTTCAAGGTCGCCATCAACGAAACCTGGGATGAAAATTATGGCGCCGGCGGCGCCCCAAACGGCCAGAATATCCCCTTCTCGGTGCCTGGGGCAGGTTACCTGGTGACCTTCCAGTTCGATTCAGCAACGAACGTTCCGAGCGTCGCCATCGTCAGCACCGGCCCCCAACCAGACAACAACGTTGAGTGGGATGGGTTGCGCCACGACTCGCGCGACCTGCTTTACCGCACGCCGGGTGGAGCCGTCCCGGCTGGCCAGCCGGTCAAGCTGCGCTTCCGCACTTACCATAACGATGTCACCATGGTTACTGCCCGCATCTATGATCTCAACGCCAACAGCCAACAACTGCTCCCCATGCAGCCTGTTGCCACCGACGTGGATTGTTATCAAGCCGGGCTCCCCTATACCTGCGATTTCTGGGAGGTAATCCTCAACAATACCTCTCCCAACAACCTGTGGTACCGTTTCTTCGTGACCGACGGGAGCAAGACCGTTTATTATGCCGATGATACTGCGGCCCTGGATGGTGGCCTGGGCAGCCCCAGCGACCAGGTCGTGGATAACAGCTATGCCCTGATGGTCTATGACCCGGCCTTTTCAGCCCCGGCCTGGGCGGAGGATGCAGTCATTTACCAGATCTTCCCCGACCGCTTCCGCGATGGCCGCAGCAATAATAATGCCCACACCGGGGATCAGCGCTACGACGATCCTGTGCTGGCCCTGCCCTGGGGCACTTTGCCGGAAGGCTACTGTCGCAATTACGCTGATGCCAACACCAACTGCCCCTGGCGCTTTGATCCAACCCCACCGGATTGGAGCCCCACCATCGAAGGTCCGCGCGGGCGCGATTACATGGGCGGCGACCTGAAAGGGGTTGACCAGTACCTGGATTACCTGCAGGCGTTGGGCGTCAATACGCTCTACTTCAACCCTATCTTCGATGCAGCTTCCAATCACGCTTACGACACCCAGGACTATTACCGGATCGACCCATATTTCGGCACCCAAAAGGATTGGGAAAACCTGGTCAAGCATGCCGACCAGCGGGGGATGCACATCGTGCTTGATGGTGTTTTCAACCATCTTTCCTCCGATAGTCCGTTCTTTGACCGCTATCACCATTACGCCTCCGTCGGGGCCTGTGAGAGCGTCGACTCGCCTTACCGGGCCTGGTTTTACTTCCAGGATGTCGCCCCCGGTACAGGGACCTGCGTCGGCAGCGACGGGACGCCGGATGCGGCTACGTACGACGGCTGGTTCGGTTTCGACAGCATCCCGGTGATCAACAAATCGCTTCCCGAAGTCCAGGATTACTTCCTGACCGGTGACAACAGCGTCAGCCGTTACTGGCTCGAACAGGGTTCCAGTGGCTGGCGGATGGACGTGATGGGCGACTCTTCCTTCCCACCCGGTTACTGGGAGACTTTCCGCCAGGTGGTCAAGGACACCAGGTCAGATGCATTGATCATCAGCGAGACCTGGCAGAAAGACAGCACACTGCTGCGCATGCTGCGCGGCGATCGCGCCGATACGACCATGAATTACCGGCTCCGGGATGCGGTCCTGGGCCTGCTGGCTCCAGGCAACTTCGATCCTAAGGGCTTTGCCGATAGCGGTCATCCCATCTCGCCGTCCGAGTTCGCCGCTCGCCTGGAATCGATCCGCGAAGATTATCCGGACGCCGCCTACTACAGCCTGATGAACCTGATGGACAGCCACGACACCGAACGCCTGTTATGGACGCTGACGCCCGGCGCCGAGACGACGGCCAACAAGGAGCTGAACGCCGCCAACCTGTCGACCGGCAAGCAGAGCCAGATGCTGGCCTCGACCATTCAGTACACCCTGCCCGGCGCGCCGACCGTTTTCTACGGTGACGAAGTGGGCACGACCGGCGACGATGACCCGGATGACCGCCGTACCTTCCCCTGGGCCGATAAAGGCGGCAGCCCCGACCAGGCGTTGCTCAGCCATTACCAGGCCTTAGCCGGACTGCGCCAGCAATACCCGGTGCTGCAAACCGGGGACTTCCAGATCCTGCTGGCCGACGACGCCACCGAAGTGGTTGCCTATGGCCGCAAGACCGGTTCTCAAGCAGTTGTGGTGATCGTTAATCGCGGCGATCTCGAACAATCCGGAGCCATTCCTGTAGCCGGCTTCTTGCCGGATGGCGTGTCTCTCATCCCGGTTTATACGGTTGGCACCGGCGGTCCAGCTTCGCTGGTCGTCTCGAACGGCGAATTGAACGGGATGGTCGGGCCGCGCAGCGCGCTCGTACTGGCAACCGGCCTGATCGATCTTAACCCTCCAGAGGCCTCCAGCAGCCTGACTCTGATGGGCGAAGGCGATAGCCAGCTGAGCCTGGCCTGGGCTGCGACCCCGGATGCCATTGGCTATAATCTGTATCGCAGTCCGGTGAGTGGCGGCGGCTGGGTGAAAGTGAATGCCTCACTGCTCACCGCCACGGATTTTGTCGATACAGGGCTGCGGAATGGGCAGGCCTACTATTACGTTATCACCTCTCTGGATGAGGCCGGCAACGAGAGCGCTTATTCAAACCAGGTCAGCGGCTTACCTCACCTGTCGATTGATTGGGCAAACCTGCAATGGCCTCCGACGCTCATACACACCATCAGCGTCATCAACCGCACCGGTAATGTCTACGGGCAGGTGTGGATTGATAACAATACCAGCCAGCCTGGTCCGACCCCGGGCTTGATGGCCCAGTTGGGCTTTGGCCCGGAGGGCAGCAATCCGGACGGTAACCCGGCTTGGGTCTGGGTAGACGCCGGTTTCAATGTCGATGCCGGCAACAATGACGAGTTCGTCGCCAGCCTGCTGCCTGAAAGCACCGGCAATTTCGACTACGTTTACCGTTATTCCACCACCAATGGGCGGGATTGGTACTACGCTGATTTAAAAGGCCCCATCCAATCCGGCGGCCTGCCACCAAACCCCGGTAAATTGACGGTCAATTCATCCGGCGATACCACGCCACCCGCAGCACCAACCGGCCTGACAGTCACGGGGACCTCCCCATCGGCTATCTCCCTGGCCTGGGACCTTCATCCCAACCCGGATGGCGATCTGGCCGGTTTCGAGGTTTATCGGGATCATGCGCTGCTTGCCCGCATCATCGATGCTAATGCTACCAGCTATATCGATGGCTCCGTCGTTGAAAACGCCGAGTATAGCTACTATATCCTGGCCCTGGATGCCAGCTTTAACCGCTCCGGGCCATCTGATATTGTCGCTGCGATCGCCGAGCCGCGCAAGGTCTCGGTCACTTTCAACGTAACAGTCCCCGACTGGACCCCAACGGACAAATCCGTTCACATCGCCGGCACGCTCAGCCGCTTTGACGGCAATCTGCCCGACTGGAACTCATCGGCAGTTCCGTTATCTTCCGCCGGCCAGAATCTATGGACGATCACCCTTACCGGCACGGAAGGAGTCCAGATCGAATACAAATATACTCTGGGTAGTACCGATTTCTCCTATGTTGAAAAGGGCGACCTCTGCGTAGAGATCCCTAATCGCCAGCTCACCTTGAGCTATGGCTCGAACGGCTCCATGAGCGTCAATGATACGGTCCTGAACTGGCGGAATGTTGCCCCTTGCGGTAACTGAGCGTCCGAAATTTCCGGCAAAGTATTCTGGCTGGGGGAGCGTGTGTGGAAGCGCATGCTCCCCCAGCCAATCTTCCACTGGTATCAGTGGTATCATAACGCCCATGACACCTGAACGATATTCAAATCGCCAACTGGCTGAGATATTTCTGACAATCGCCGACCTGCTTGAGATCAAGGGTGAGGTGATTTACAAAACCCTGGCATATCGCAAAGCCGCCGACAGCCTGACCAACCTGGGCCGGGATGCTTTTGACATCTGGCAAGAAGGCAAGCTGACCGATATCCCCGGGGTCGGCAAAGCGATCGCCGAGAAAATCGACGAGCTGATTACAACCGGCCAGCTATCCTTCCTGGAGAAGCTCACCGCCGAAGTACCGGCCAGCCTGGTCGAGCTGCTGCAGGTTCCGGATGTAGGCCCCAAGAAAGTGGCGCTCTTCTGGAAAGAGGCGGGCATCACCAACCTGGAAGAGCTAAAAACAGCTGCAGAGAATGGAAAACTGCGCGACTTGCCCGGCATGGGTGAAAAATCCGAGGCCAAGATCATCGCCGGCCTGGAAGCGCTGGCTCGCCGGACTGACCGCATTCCGCTTGGCAGGGCCTGGCCTTTTGCCCAGGAATTGTTGGCTGTCCTGAAAGAGGCGCAGGGTGTGGAAAAAGTGGCCCTTGGGGGCAGCCTGCGCCGAATGCGCTCAACGGTAGGAGATTTAGACCTGCTGGCGGCAGCCAGCGACTCGCAGGCAGTCATGCAGGCCTTTACCGGTCACCGCCAGGTTATTAACATCGTCAGCCAGGGAGAGACAAAGGCCAGCGTCGAATTCGACAACGGTCTGCGAGCCCAGCTGTGGGTTCACCCGCCTGAACGCTTCGGCACCGCCTTGGCTTACGCTACCGGTTCGAAAGAGCACAACGTCAGGCTGCGAGAACTGGCCCTCAAACAGGGTTTATCGCTCTCCGACCAGTCCTTCCTTCGCCCGGACGGTACGGAAATCCTGTGCGCAGAAGAGGAACAGGTCTACCAGACTCTGGGGCTCCCCTGGATCCCGCCGGAGATTCGCGAAGATCGCGGCGAAATCCAGGCGGCGAAAGCCGGCCAGCTGCCGCACCTGATCCAGGCCAGTGATATCCGGGGCGATCTGCACACCCATTCCACCTGGAGTGATGGCAAGCTCACCATCCGGCAAATGGCGCAGGCCGCTATTCGCCGCGGTTTGAAAGTCCTGGCGATCACCGATCATTCCGGCAGCCTGGGTGTAGCCGGCGGGCTGTCAGCGGATGAGTTAACCGCCCACCGGGCTGCAATCGACGAAGTCCAGGAAGAACTGGGCGACGAGATCCTGCTGCTGCAGGGCTCAGAGGTCGAGATCCGGGCTGATGGGAGCCTGGATTATCCGGATGGAATCCTGGCCCAGCTGGATATTGTCATCGCCTCCCTGCATGTCAGCCTGCGCCAGCCACGCCAGCAGGTCACCGAAAGGTTGATCAACACCATCCGCAACCCCCATGTCGACGTGATCGGCCATCCCACCGGGCGGATGATTCCCAACCGGGAAGGCGCCGATCTGGATATGGATGCAGTTTTGAAAGCCGCATTGGAACATGGCGTGGCTTTGGAAATCAATGCCCATCCCGCCCGACTCGACCTGGATGATGTCTATGCCCGGCGAGCGATTGAAATGGGCATTTTACTGACCATTAATACCGACGCTCACAGTGAGAGCGACCTTGATCTGCTGCAATTTGGGATTGCGACTGCCCGGCGTGGCTGGGTGGAACCACAGCATGTGATTAACACCTGGGATACGGACCGGCTGCTGAGTTGGTTAAAAGCGCGTTGATGGATTAGGGTTATGGATTCGATCAGGGTGTGGGCCGGCTTTGCGGCGATTGCCGGTTGGCGCTACCTGCTGGCATTGATATACGTGCTGCTCGCGCCGTCCGGTTTGAGTTCGCCGACTGACTGGGCATCATTCATCCCTGGGGGGCGAAACCGCTATCAGGAAGCGCCTCGCTACCAGGAGGCTGGCGAAACCCCGGCCGCCACCAACTCCCCCTCAATGACTCCCATCGCCACAACCTCGACCACACCTATTGTGACGGTCACCCCCGCCGCTGATGGCTCCATTGTTCACGTGGTTGAACCGGGGCAGGTGCTCATCACCATTGCTGCCGCCTACCGGGTCAGCCTGTCGCGTATTTACGCCTTGAATGGGCTGACCGCCGATTCGGTCATCTACCCGGGAGATAAAATAATTATCCGGCCGGCTACCATAACCCCATCAGCCACCACGACCGAGACCGCCCTGCCCACCACAACTCCCTTGCCTGCGCCGACCCACCGGCCAACCCGTACGGCTACCCAGCTGGCCTCAGCTACTCCCGTTCTCGAAGCACAGGCGACGGCGCTCCCTGGCGCCACCCAATCCGTCTTCCCAGCTCAGGTTCAAACCTCCTCGTCAGATCCTCTATTGATCGTGATCATCATCCTGGCCATGATTGGAGCCGGTCTGGTGGTCGTAGGCAACCTCCTCAAGCGCCGAGCGTAAACCGGGCATGACTCAGGTCGGGCTGGCGTTAGCATCCCCAGCCTCGATTTACGCCAGTTCTTTCTCCAGAAACCAGGCGCCTTTACGGTCATCGACGCTCGACGGAGCACGATCATAATAGATGTCGAAAATTTGGCCTGTGTCCGTCTCAACCCGGTAGTAATCCTGCCCCACCCCCCAGGACCCCCGACCGGCAGCCCGGGCTGCGTGTTCGGGGCGCATATTGCGTCCCATGCGTCCGCGCCGCTGATAATCGTGCCATTCCGAGATCATCCGAACGATTCGAAATGGTTCATCTCGCCATTGAAAACTATCCGGGCAACCGGGCTTTTTCTCCAAAAGCGGTTCCTGGTCGAATTGAGCTTCAATGGGCTCCTGGATAAATCGGACCGGTCTTAACTCTTGATCGCTCATCTGCAGCCTCTCATGCGCCCTTCAGGCACGACCAAACTGGGATACTTTCCCAAAATCCCTCCACTTTTTGGCTCACCGGGAATTCCTTTGGTGCTACCCCAGATTTGGGGGTGTGAGCGTGCGGATGCACGCTCACACCCCCAAATCTGGGACCCTCCCACAGAGATTCCGGAAGAGCTCACTTTTTTGTTAATTTGCGACCCCGAACTTTACAGTAAAATGATACGATTGTAACCAAGCTGAAAAAATCATTTCAGGAAGAATCTCTACAGAGCCTATTCTACAGGAATTTCTGTAATCGAACCTGCTTCCAGAAGAAATATAGGTAATCTCCCGGAGCACCTGTTGTATGAGGAAAAAATACTATTCATGACGGAAACCATTCGCCGCGTAATGCTCTCTTGCGCTGTTATCTTGTTCGTAATATGTCTCTGTCTGAGCCTGTTGCTAGCAGGTTGGGCAGGGACTCTGTTATTGAATTAATCGCTATGCCTATCGATCCGAACCGAATCAAAGCCCTTTGTTTTGATGTTGACGGCACGCTGCGCGACACAGATGACCAATTGGTGCAGCGCTTGAATCGTTATTTGCTCTGGTTTCGGTTTATCTTTCCGAATCGGGACCCACAGCCGTTTGCCCGCAAGCTGATCATGGCGATCGAAAATCCCGGGAATCTGATCCTCAGCCTGCCGGACCGGATGGGCTTCGACCATCACCTGGCGGCGGCCAGTGACCGGCTTGCCCACTTGAGGCCCGGAAAAAAGACGGCCAGCTATCTGTTGATTCCCGGGGTCAAAGAAATGCTGGACCGTCTCTACCGTCATTATCCCTTGGCGGTCGTCAGCGCCCGGGATGAACGCAATACCCTGGCGTTTCTGGATCAATTTGGCCTGCGGCCTTATTTTCAAGCCATTGTTACCGCCCAGACCTGCCGCTATACCAAGCCGTATCCGGACCCGGTCCTGTTCGCCGCCCAGGAAATGGATGTGCAGCCTGGCAATTGCCTGATGATCGGGGATACCACCGTCGACATCCGCTCCGGACGGGCGGCCGGAGCCCAAACAGTTGGCGTTTTGTGCGGATTTGGCGAGGAATCCGAGTTACGGCGCATGGGAGCGGACCACATTCTGCCCAATACGCCGGACCTGCTCGATCTGCCCGGCATCTTAGCGGATTGACGGAGCATTATAAACACACGGCTTTAACAAAGCCGATCGTCTCTCCGCCAACAAAGCCTGAAAGGAAGTATGTGGTGCGTGATAGGCGGCTAAGCCGCCCATCACACACCACATTTTTCGTTGAAAATTTATAAAATATAGCAATTTTTGCAAAAACTACCTCAAATGTAATAGTACAATATGTCTATTGCTTTCGCATAGAATACTTTCTATAATGATACCGTGAATACTCGTAGCCGCTGGATCATATTTGCCTTGATCATAATCCTTACCAGCAGCCTGGGGTGGACGAATGCGGTAGCCCAACAAAGCAGGCAGCGGTATTTTCCCGAGACCGGCCACCTGGTTTCGGGGGAATTTTTGGATGCCTATGAACGCGTCGAAGATCCACAACTGCTTTATGGCTACCCCATCACGGAAATGTTCAGGGACCCGACCACCGGGTATTACATTCAGTATTTCCAAAAGGCGCGTTTTGAATTGCATATGGATGCCCCGGCCGAGCTGCGCGTCAAACTGACGCCGATCGGCCAGTTCATTTATAACGCCGGCGCTACGATTCCCAAACTGGAGAGTTCACTGGGCTGTCAATTCTTTCCTGAAACAGGCTATCAGGTCTGTTACAGCTTCCTGGAATTCTTCAAGAAATACGGCGGGGTTGCCCAGTTTGGGTATCCAATCTCAAATTTTGAAGACCGTAATGGCCGTATCGTACAATTCTTCCAGATCGCCAGTCTGGAGTGGCATCCTGAACTCCCACCCGGCAAACAGGTGGTCGTCAGCAATTTAGGGGCTGAGTACTTCGATGTGCGCGGCGAAAATCCCGGCCTGCTCCCACCGATCAAGCTGGACAACTTTGCCCCTCGCACAATCATCAAACTGCACGCTCAGGCATTCCCCCAGAACGCTGTAACTGCGTTACAAGGACAGCAGACTATTTATGTGATCGTTCAGGATCAGAACCTTTTCCCGATTCAAGGCGCCAAGGTCACATTGACCCTGCAAACACCGCAAGGCGGTGAGATTCAGCTCCCTGCTCCCGCAGTGACCGATAAGAATGGCATTACCAAAATCAGTTTTGCTTTCAATGCCAAAACACAGGGGCTGGCACAAGTAAAAATCTTGGTGGAATACCAGAATCTGGACGCCACCACGGTTACATCTTATCGCCTGTGGTGGTAAGCACAGTAAAAATAAAATTATCAAGCGGGCGCCTGAAGACAGGCGCCCGCTTTTTTTGATCAATCGAAACCGATTCATTGGCTGTTTTGGAAATAGGTCAGATTTTCATGCGTGCGGGTGGGCCACGCAGGGCAACCGTATTTGACCGATTTGCCCCCACCAAGAGGCAAAAATGTGGTGTGCGAGCGGGGCATTACCCCGCTCGCACACCACATTTTTCTTCCACAACATTTGCATGCTCCCCCCTATTCCTTCTGTCGCAACGTGGCAAGTAAATTCTGGTAATCAACCGCATTGGCTGGTTCTAAACTCAGGATTTCCTCGATCACTTTTGCAGCAGCAACCCGATCGCCGCTTTCAAGCAGGGCTTCACCAATGGCGTCCAAAGCTTCGATTGCCTGTTTACGCATCCCGGTCTGGCGATAGAACTCTGCCAGCCTGCGCCGGATTGAAATCCGTTCCGGACTTTCGTTGACCAGCTTCTCCAGAAAATCCTGAGCCTTATGTCGCTGGCCTGTGCTGGCCAGATAGCGCAGAAAATCGTCCAGCTCAGCCAGGGCATTGTGCTCTTGTCCCAGGCGGAAATTTAACTCGATCAGGTTGGAGCGTGCTTTTTCATCATTCGGCTCCAGGGTGCGAATTTGTTCAAAGATCCGCAGCGCCTGTCGCCAATCCAGGCTTTGAAGATCAATATCAGCCATCCGGTGCAACACCTGAATCCGCCAGGAGCGGTCCAACCGCGAAGTCTGCACCAGGCGCAGCGCATCGGAATACGTTTTTCGGGTCATTTCAAGATCGGCCTGGCTATAATAAACATCCGCCAGTTCGATATATTCAGTGATGGCGTCCGTGGCCTGGCCCATCGAAACAAGCTGATCGATCAGCAAGCTGCGGGCCGACAAATCCATCGGAGCGAAATCGATAATCCGCCGGTAAACATCGACAGCCCGATGGGTTTCGCCGCGGGTGTTGTAGGTGCGGGCCACAGCCAGCAACTTCGCAATTGCGTCCTGTACCAATCCTTGCTTGACCAACAACTCGCCCATATACGTGTGAAGTGGCAGGTAAGTCGGTGCATACTGAATGGCATAAAACGATTCTTCCATCGCAGAGCGCAGGTGTCCGCTGTTCGCCAGCTGGTAAATCGTCCCGAGTGAATCGACCACCTGGCTGCTGCGCGCCTCGGTCAGGATTTCCGCCAGCGGGATCACAGGCGCCTCATCGCCATGCACCGGCATTTGGGTCCTGGCCCGTACCATCTGATCGCGCCAATCCGGGCGCATCAACAATCCAGCCACATTATCGCACAGGCGCTCTTGAAATTCGGCATCATCATCATGACGGTGAGCTTCGATGATGGGTTCGTATAATTGCAGCAAATCTTCAGCCTGGTTCTCCGGAACAACCTGGGCGTCAGCCTGCCTTAAAGCTTCCAGGTATTCGATCGAACCGTCTTTCAACCGGCCTCTTTTGCGCAGGATCTCACCCATTAACAAATGCCCTGCCAGGGCATAATGGCGGCTCTTGACCGCGTATTGCAGGTTCGAATAAGCTTCTGTCTCTTTACCCTGCAGACTGTACAGATAGCCTAAATCGAAATAAACGGCCGGATGGATCAAACCTGCCTCAACCGCTCGTTCAAGCTCCTCGGCGGCCTGGGCATACTGCTCATTGCTTTGCAGATCGACCACCTGTCCAAGGTGGAGCATAATTTTCGTCCGGTCAACCTGTTTGGGAGCTTTGCCGCGACCGCGCAAGATCGAAACCAGATCGCGCTGCTCGGGCAGTTCTTCCAGATTGTCTTCGGGAAAATCGAACAACATCGCGGCAATAGCAGCCAAGGCGCGCTGGCTGGCCTGTTGTATGGGATCAGTACGCTGCTCATCAGTTTCGCCGCGCATCCTGGGATCTTCCAGCTGGGGGACCTGTGGGCGCTTCAGCTGGGCTGTGCCCTTACTTCCCCGGCTTGGAGGCCGGGTTGGTTTTGGCAGTTCCTTAAAATCGCGCAGCAGAGTCAGGGCCTGGATCGCTTCACTGTGATTTGGAATGATCTGTAAGGCCTGATTGACCGAGCGGACAGCTCGTTCCGTGTCCCCGGCGTGCTGTGCCAGGCCAGCAACCGCCAGGTATTCGCTGGCGGCCCGCTGAACCTCGCCAATCCGTTCATAGACTCCCGCCAGGCGGGTATGCGCATTGATATTTTCAGGGTCAATCTGGATCACTCGATCCCAATTTTCGAGCGCCTTATTCACATCCCTGCTTCTCAAGTAAAGTTCAGCAGCTCGCAAATAAGTTTTGGCGGCATTAACTTCGTTACCCAATTTTTCCAGCAGCTCGGCAACCTTTTCCATGGGGATCGGATCATCTCTGGAAATTCTGGCGGCCTGCTGATAATATGTCAAGGCTTGCTCGTATTCCCCCTGCTCATACAAAGCCAATCCCAGACTGGTCAGCGCTTTTGGGTCTTCCGGGAACTCTTCCAAAGCCTGGCGATACAAAGCTTCGGCTTTATGCCAGTTTTGTTCCCAGGCGGCTGAGTGGCCCTGGCTCATTGATTGATGAAAAAGTTCGAAATTTCCGCTCATTCCAGCTCCAAGGAGAGAAACCGGTCGACTGCTGTAAAAGGGAACCTTGCGCCCCTATTCCAGTTATTTTAACCCGAATAGAACGATTTAACGCTAATTTTGGGGATTTCGGGTTTGCATTGTTGATAGTTGCCATTCACGCGGCTGCGCTGTCAGGCCGGAATATCGTCCGGTTTTCCAATCTGCCGCCATATTGGGGCAATTAATCAGGCACAGGTTCCATCACGCCCCAATTTTTTCCAAAACGGGCTTCCGTTCGCAGGGGCACATTCAATTGATAAGCATTTTCCATAATATCACGTACCAGCCTGGCAGTTTTTTCAAGCTCGGCCCGGGGACACTCCAGCACAACCTCATCATGGACCTGCAGCAGCATTCGGGCTGATAAGCTTGCTTTATCCAGGGCCGGTGGTAATCGCAGCATAGCAAGTTTCATGATGTCCGCGGCGGTCCCTTGAATAGGGGCATTGATGGCTTCACGTTCTTCCCGGTTGCGGATATTCCGATTGCTTTGATTCTTCAAGCCTGGGAAATACCGGCGCCGGCCCATTAAGGTTTCCACATAACCCTGGTCGGCAGCCAGCTTACGGACCCCATCCAGGTAAGACTTCACACCTGGGAATTGCAGGAAATAGGCCTGCACAAAATCCTCGGATTCGGCCAGGGTCAGGTCGGTGTAACGGGTCAGCCCGAAGGCGCTCATACCATAGATTAAGCCAAAGTTTATCGCCTTGGCGCGCCTGCGCTGATCCTTCGTGACCTTATCCAGAGGCACGCTATAGATGGCAGCCGCAGTGGCGGCGTGGATGTCTTGACCTGCCTGAAACGCAGCCAGCATGGCCTTGTCATTGGCAATATGGGCGACAATCCGCAATTCGACCTGGGAATAATCTACGCCCAACAATACATGACCAGGGGAGGCGATAAAAGCGTGCCTGACTTGGCGACCGAGCTCAGTGCGAATGGGTATATTTTGAAGGTTGGGATCCGATGAAGCGATCCGGCCTGTCACCGACCCTGTCTGATTATAGGAGGTATGCACCCGACCCGTCACCGGGTTTACTTGCAGGGGTAAGGCGTCCAGGTATGTAGACTTTAGCTTGGATAGCTCCCGGTATTCGAGCACCAGATCCACAACCGGATGTTTGCCGCTGAGCGCCTCCAGAACGCCTGCAGCCGTGGAATAGTACCCACTGGCGGTCTTTTTCCGCTCGGGCGGTTCCAGCTGCAAACGTTCAAATAGAGCTGCTGATAGCTGCTGAGGAGAATTCAGATTAAAAGGCTCACCGACGGCCTCCTGCACCCGTTTTTCGATTTCGTTCAGGCGGATGCTCAATTCATCCGACATGGCTACCAGGAAATCCGTATCCAGGGCAATGCCTTCCATTTCCATATCAGCGAGCACTTCGATCAGCGGCATTTCGAGATCGTCAAACAATTCGCGCCCCTGGTGATCATCCAGCTCTTTTTCCAGTTCCGGTTTCAAACGTAAGACTACTTCCGCATCAGCCGCGGCGTATTTGGCCGCCTCGCTGATGTCCACCTCAGCCATCGTAATCTGGCTTTTACCTTTGCCGATCAACTCCTCAATCGGGGTCATCCGCACGGCCTGCCTTACCCAGGCCAGGTTTTTCAAGCCCAGATTGCGGGAAGCTGGATTGATCAGCCATTCGGCGATCATTGAGTTCGAACCGCAGGGGACTGACCCTTAATCCATACCGGGCCAGCAAGATAAAGTCATATTTCAGATTATGGCCTGCTTTGGGGATCGCGGGATTGGTCATCGGGCCCCGGATCGCGTCGAGTACGGCTGTAATCGGCAGCTGCTGCCCCGACCGGTGACCAACCGGGATGTAATAACCCTGTCCGGGTTTGACCGCCAGAGAGATCCCAACCAGTTCAGCCTGCATTTGATCGGTCGAGGTGGTCTCGGTATCAAAAGCGATCATCTCGGCCGCTTCTAGCTGCTTGACCAGCTCCTGCAAGGTTTCAGAGCTGTCCACCAGGATGGCGCCACGCTCGACATGATCCTCTTTTTTCGCTTCTAAGAACTCAGCCCGCGACTCAAACAACGGCAGTTGTTGTCCCTGAGCGCTCACCTGTTTGCCATAAGCCTCCATTAAGGCTGTAAACCGCCCCATCAGGGCGCGAAATTCCAACTCCCGAAACAACGCCTCCACCTTGGCCGGATGGATATGATCGGGCCGGGCACGTTCCAGCTTGAATGGCACTTTCAAATCCTGGACGATCGTGGCCAGCTTTTGGCTCAAATAAGCGTTCTCGCGGCCTGCTTCCAGTTTTTTTCGCACCGATTTGGACAAATCATCCAAATGAGCATAAATGTTATCCAGTGTATCGTACTCCTGGAGCAATGAAATCGCGGTCTTGTCACCCACCCCGGTCACACCGGGGATGTTATCCGATTTATCCCCGACCAAAGCTTTATAATCAACCACCTGGCGCGGAGGTATCCCCAGATACTCGACCACATCATCTGGTAAATAATCTCGGGCATCCGCTAACGATCGCCCTGGTAAATTGACAATCACCCGATCGTTCACCAGCTGGAGCAAATCACGGTCACCGGTAATTATTTTTACAGTCAGTCCATCTTCAACCGCCTGGCGGGCCACACTGCCGAGCACGTCATCTGCTTCATAGCCTTCCATCTCCAGCCGCGGGATATCAAAAGCATCCACAATCTGCCTGACACGCACCATCTGCGTCACCAGGTCATCAGGCATCTTCTCACGGGTGCCCTTGTACTCCGGAAATAAATCATCCCGAAAAGTCCGTCCAGTGTCGAAGACCACCACCAGGTAATCGGGGTGTTCTTGTTCAAGGATACGCAGCAGTACACTGGTAAAACCATAAACACCGGCAGTAGGTTCGCCTTCGCGAGTCGTGAAAGCTGTTGAAGAACCGCGCGTCAGCGCAAAATAGGTTCGGTAAGCCAATGCGTGGCCGTCAATCATATAAAGGGTTGGGGGCATAGAAACACCTATAGCAGGTTGCTGTTTAGCAACAGATCAAATGGCTGATTGGGGACGATATTCGCCGAATTCGGGACAATCCGCCTGAATTCAAGCGCAGGCGCGCTTTAGGGTCTGCAGGCAAACAACTGGGTGGTTACTTGCGGTGAGGCGCACCTTGGATCCGGCGGGTTTGCTCGATAAAACTTTTTAACACTTGGTGCGACGGCAGTTGAGTTCGAACCAAGCAGCAAATAACCGGACGCCCAAAAATCTCCCGAAGGATTTTCGCGCCTCAATCGCGGAAAGTCATCGAAAATCCATTGGGAAGTATACACTTTCAAATTCGTCACTGCGGACTCCGGCGTCATATCCGGCGGAAGCAAGATCACCAGTTGCAAATACTCGGGGCGGATGGATAGTTGCTCCAACCGCCAACCAAAAGCCAGGCTCAACCGCTGAATGGTATCCGACATCTGGTCAGAAAGATCCCCGGTAATGAAGTGCTGAGGCAAGCGCGGCAGCAGCACCAGCGCATAGCTCAAATGGTGCCAGGCTGCGGTGTTCATTGCGAGATCCTCTGACTGGAACGTACCTTCCTGGGCATTGTTCGCGACAGAAAAGGCATCCACTTGCGTTGTGGTCGCGGCATGGCTCGACGACTGGGATCGCGTTGCTCCTGATTCCGTCTGTGTGCTGGCAGCCTGCGAGCCTGTTGGACCATCCTTCTCCAGGGTCATTGGGCCGATATCAGTCCCGGCATCTACCGAAATGGATTGCCATTGGGTCGAGTCGTTTTGGGGCGTTGGCGGGAGGATGTCATCCTGGCTCAAGAAAGGTTGCGCCAAACGCTCGGCGAGCCGCTCATCGAGGTCAGGTTCCGGTATCCAGGCGTCCGTGACAACATCCATGTCAGGCTCCTCTTCAACGACAGGGGCTAGCTGAAGATGGTTCTTTGGAGAAGGCGGCGCGGGCGGTGAGGCCAGCGCGCGTGCCAGGTTACCGGTCTGGGCCCGCATTTGGCTGAAAGGCATCTGGGCGTCAAAAGCCATCGCCAGCACCATTTTGTCAGCCAGCCGGGTCGTGTATAACATGTAATCACAGTTCGTGGAAACCAGGTGGACAAAACGCGCCAGATCGCCCTTTAGCATCGCCGCCCGATCTGCGCTGTTCCAATCATAATCTTTCAACACTGCCTCAGCCAGTTCTGTCGCAGCTTCCTGGGGCAATTGCCCGGCATACGCCCATAGCTGGTCATCCCGCGTAATCAAGGAAGCCTGGGCTGCTGTCTCCAGGGATAGGCTCGTCAGGTGTTGCGCAGCCCTCGAGACATCTTTCAACCAGGGCGGCACATCCTCGATATGACTAGCTCTGGCTCGCTGGACTGCCGGATGGCCGTTTGAAACCAGCTCATTCCGCACCTTCTCGCTGACGCTCACCGGGATCGGTGAAAGTATTTCATCCAGCTTCTCGAGCAGATCGGGCATATAAAAAGGCTTGGTGAGGAAAAGGTCCGGCGATAAACCTGCCAGTTGTGTGTCGCCCTGGCGCGGAATCACAATCAATCGCATGGCGGCTGAAGTCTGGCGCAAGGCCAGCTCCAACTCATGCAGCGGCGCTTGCAGGTCGGTATCCACAATCACAACCTCAAATGGGCGCTGGCTGGCCAGACGCATAGCTTCCTGAGCGTCAAATACAAGTACCGGCCGGTACCCGCCATCATCTGTCAGCGCTTGCCGGATAATTTCCCCAAAAGCGGTCGTGGGCGTGACGATCAGAACGGAAACAGCCATAGGTAGAGTGTATCATGGGGAGGGCGCGGAATCAAGTGGCATGACCTTTAAACTGGCTCATATAGAGCTGTTGATAGAAACCGCCTTTGGCCAGCAATTGGGGATGGCTGCCTCTCTCAATGATCTCGCCATTGCGGATGACCAGTAATTCGCTCGCATCCCTGATTGTGCTCAGTCGATGGGCGATCACAAAACTGGTCCGCCCCTTCATCAGGCGTAACAGGGCCTGCTGGATGCGCGCTTCGGTACGGGTGTCCACGCTGCTGGTAGCCTCATCCAGGATCAAAATACCCGGGTCGGCCAGAATAGCCCGGGCGATTGTCAACAATTGGCGCTGTCCCTGGCTCAGGTTTCCGCCCCGTTCCGACAGGCGGGTCTGGTACCCTTGAGGTAACTGGCGGATGAAATAATCCGCATCGGCCATTCTGGCTGCCTGAATACATTCTTCATCACTGGCTTCCAGGCGCCCATAGCGGATGTTTTCCATAACCGTATTTGAGAACAAAAACGAATCCTGCAAAACAATCCCCAGCTGGCGGCGCAGGCTGGCTTTTTGTACCCGGCGGATGTCCTGTCCATCGATCCGGATTGAACCGCTGTCTATATCGTAGAACCGCGATAGCAGGTTGACGAGGGTTGTCTTCCCGGCCCCGGTGGGCCCCACCAGGGCAACGGTCTGGCCTGCCCGGGCTTCCAAAGACATATCCCGGATCACAGGAAGATCGGGTAGATAGCCAAAGCACACGTGATCGAAGCATACATCCCCCCGAATAGCATCCAGCGGCTTTGCGCCGGGTTCATCCTCCAGCTCCGGTTGGGTATCAATAATCTCAAATACCCGCTCTGCGCCAGCCAGGGCAGCCTGAATATCATTGTAGATATTGGCCAGCTGCCGCAGAGGCTGGATAAAACGCCTTCCGTAACTGATGAATGTAGCGATGATACCGATCGTCGCCAATCCTTGTAAAGCCAACCAGCCACCGACGCCTGCCAGGACAATGACAAACAGGTTACCCAGCACATTCGTCAAAGGCATCAACAACAGTGCATAGGAATTGGCGTACACGCCTGCCTTGTAAACTGCCTGGTTATCACGACGAAAAGCGGCGATGGTCTGATCGCCGTGCCGGAATGCCTTGATGACCCGCTGGCCGCTGATGCTTTCTTCCATCGTGCCGTTCAAATTGCCAAGCTCTTTTTGCAAGCTCCGGTAGCCCCGCCGGGTATACCGGGCTACGAAACTGGTGAACCAGAAGGTTATTGGAACCACGAAAATGGAGGTAAGCGCCAGCCAGAAATTGAGCACGAACATGGCCACCAGGATGCCGATCAGAGTCAAAATCCCCGCCAAAAAAGAGGTTACATTCTGTGAGATCGCCTGGTTAATAGCGTCGATATCGTTGGTCAGCCGGCTCATCAACTCGCCAGCCGGATTGCGATCGTAAAAGCTGAGCGAAAGGCTTTGCAGATGGCCGAATAAGTCCTGGCGCAACTGTCGGAGGGCATTCTGGGAGATCCGCGCCATGGTGAAATCGCTGGCGATTTGAAAGGCCATGCTGCCCAAATAAACCCCCAGCATGATGAGTGCAATCCGCGCCAACCCGGCCAGATCTTTACCGCTGATAAAACGGTCGATGGCAACCCCCATCAAATAAGGCCCAAACAGATCAAACAGGGTAAAGCACAGGGTCAAAAAGAACACACCCGTCAGGGCGGAAAGATGCGGTTTTAAGTACGGGACAAATCGTCTCAGCGCCAATCGGGAGTCCCTGGCCTTCTCGATCCGGGATGGTTGGGCCGGTGAACGCCTGAATCCGGGTTGAAGCCTGCTGGGTTTTTGTTGCGCAGAAGAATCAGACATGAGTTTGGTCCAAGCCGGTTTGTTCCACCATCACGCCATTGCCCAGCTGTGAATGATAGATTTCCTGGTAGATCTGGCTGGTTTCCATCAGTTCCAGGTGCGTTCCAATTGCCATGATCTTGCCCCGGTCCAGGACGACGATCTTATCGGCGTTTAACACCGTGCTGATGCGTTGAGCCACTATAAAGCTGGTCCGGCCGCGCATGATCTGATCGAGCGCTTCCTGGATTTTGACCTCCGTTTCTACGTCGACAGCGCTGGTGCTGTCATCCAATATCAGGATCTTAGGTTGAAGCAGCAAAGCCCGGGCAATGGCAATCCGCTGTTTCTGGCCACCGGAGAGATTGACCCCGCGTTGTTCCACATGGGTATCATAGCCGTGGGGCAACTCCAGGATGAAGTCGTGCGCCTGGGCTGCCTGAGCAGCCTCAATGACAGCCTCATCATCGGCATCCGGCTGGCCGTACCGGATGTTATCCCGGACAGTCCCGGAAAACAGAACCGTTTCCTGAGAGGCAATCCCGACCTGCGCCAGGATGGAATCCTGGGATAAGCTGCGAACATCCTGGCCATCAATGGTCACTCGCCCCTGGGTGACATCATAAAAACGTGGGATCAGGTTGATCAGGGTCGTTTTTCCCGAACCCGTGGAACCCAGAATGGCAACGGTTTCGCCCGGTTCTGCTGCCAGGTTAATATTCGACAGCACCGGCTCGCTGCAATCCTGGTTATAACTGAAACAAACTTGCTCGAAGGCGACCCTTCCACGACTTTCTGCCGGAAGCTGCAGGGCCTGAGGCAGATCGTTGATATCCGCCTCGGTTTCCAGGACAATATTGATCCGTCCTGCCGATGCGTTTGCCGCCGAAAGCACCTGGGCCAGATTGGACATAATGACGAGCGGTGTCATGGTGGTCAGCAAATAGTTGGTGAACGCCACGATTTCACCCAAGGAAAGCTGACCCCCGATCGCCTGAACGCCCCCGACCCAGATAACCACAACGATCCCAATATTGATCAAAAAACCCAAGCCCGGCATCAGGAAAGCCATAAACTGCATGACCCGGATATTTTGGTCGGCAAAATCCTGGTTCGTACCGAAGAAGCGTTCGGTTTCATGCTCATTGCGGTTGAAAGCTTTGACCACCCGCACGCCGGCAATATTTTCTTGCAGCACGGTGTTGAGGGTATCCAGCTTCTGTTGAACAGCCAGGAACAGGGGTTGGGTTCTTGATATAAACCACACAATGACGACCCCCATAACGATCAACAAAGGGAAGATCGCCAGGGCCAGGCGCGGGCTGGTAGTAACCATCAAGATAATCGAGCCGATCATCAACAGAGGCGCCCGTGTCCCAATCCGGATGAAAATCCGAATGATACGTTGCATCATGCTGATGTCGCTGGTCAGCCTGACCATTAATTGCCCGGTTTGTAAACGATCGAGATTCCCGAATGAAAAACATTCGATTTTGAGGAACAGCGCTTCCCGCAAATCTCTGCCAAAACCTTCGCCAACCCGTACCGAAAACAGGTTATTGCCGATCGCCAAAATAGTGCTCAAAACGGTGATGCCGAGCATGATCAGGGTGGTATTCAATACGAATTGCATATCTTTTTGAAGAATACCCCGATCGATGATCGCCTGGATCAGGCGCGGGATGGCCAGGTCCATGAATACCACGGCGGTCAACATCACCAGCGCCAGCAAACTCTGCTTCCAATAAGGGATAATGAAGCGACGTAGTTTCAGAATATTTTTCATAGAAAAATATTATACGCCCGTTGGTTCGATCTCAAGCCAAATGGCACAGGGCAATCGCATTTGGCCGATTTGCCCCCACCGAGGGGAAAAATGTGGTGTATAGCCCGGGTGGATCCGAGATTGGCAAATGCAATCGCCCTAAAATGGTGGCTCTCTGGGAAACTCTGTGAGAGAGTCCCAGATTGGGGGGTAGCGCCACAGGAATCCCCAATGCGCCTGCCTCATATTGCGTAATTAAATGATAGATTTAAATAGGAAGAAAATAGTGTTGACAAGCCCTCTTGAACATGATATTGTTACTCCAAGATGACGATATGGAGACGCGTCCTGGTCGCATGCCTCACAATGTTCATCCTGTTGTTTGCGGCTCTGGCCACGCAGGGGAACTGGGCAAGCGCGCAGAGTGCTGACCGTCAACAAACGATCGTTGTTTCCTACACTGAATATGAATGGTGGCTAATCCGCTGGACCGATAATCAGATCCTCTGCCGCCTGAAAATCGATCACGAAGGCCTGCCAACTGCTGACGAAGTATACTCTGCTTGCGGTGCAGATATCAGCCAGCAATGGCAAAGTACCCCACCCTGTCGCATTGTAGAAGCAGGCAAAAAATCGACGACCCTATGCACCGGGCTCTACCTGCATCTGGTCTCGTCCACGCCGCGGGAGAAGGAAGTTGTCGTTGAGCTGCCGTCACCAACTGTTCTCGTCAACCTGGACGGCTGCACCCCCCAACCTCCTGAAAACCTGTGTACTGAAATTCCTTCCTTACAACTTACCGCTGAAGAACCCCTCCCCAACGAACATATCACCTCAATAGAAGGCTTTATCGGTGGCGACCCATTTCTGTGCGAATCGGCTATATGCACGATCCCGCTCAGAACAACCGGCATGGAAGGCCTCAAAGTGGAATTCTGGGCCAATTCCAGTTACGGCGACTCATCCGAACACTTCACCGCCCAGGTGCGCGTCATCGATACCGGCGTCTCCGACACGCCTGGAGCGGGTGGCTGGTATGTGGATGTGATCAGCACACAGTGGCGCGGCGCCGATATTGCCAGTTGTGCGCGCATCTGGGATGCTTTCCCTTCTGTTGGCGCTCCACCTTCCTGGCTCTCAACTCCGGATCGGAGCGAGCTGCTCGCATCTGACGCGCCTTACTATTATCTGGCCGGCCGGTTGATCGCTCAGGGGCTGGTCGATGCCGCCGACTGCTCTTCCGGCGGCCTGCTCTCAAACGGATATGCTGATGCTTGTGGCCTGGAAAAAGCCCGTCCAATGGTTGAAGAATGGCAAAATCTATTCGATGGCCGGATCATCGAGGTGGCCAAACAAACCGGCGTTCCGGCCCAGTTGATGAAAAATTTATTTGCCCAGGAGAGTCAGTTCTGGCCGGGAGTCTTCCGGGTCAAGAATGAGTTTGGCCTGGGTCAACTGACCGATAACGGCGTGGACAGTGTCCTGCTTTGGAACCCGTCTTTCTACAGCCAATTTTGCCCCCTTGTCCTGGCGCAGGATGCCTGCGACGGCGGCTATTTACACTTAACCAGCGACGAACAGTCCCTTTTAAGAGGTGCACTGGCCGTGGAGGCCAAATCTGATTGTGCAGATTGCCCAACTGGGATCGACCTCACCAACGTTGACTTCAGTGTCAGTCTGTTCGCCAACACCCTGGAAGCGAACTGCCAGCAGATCAGCCAGTTGATCTATACCGCCACGAACAACATCCCCGGCGATGTCAGCACATACGAGGATCTTTGGCGCCTGACCATAGCCAACTACCATGCCGGACCCGGATGCGTCTCCTATGCCATTCACAATGCCTGGCAGCGGACTGGCGAGCTCACCTGGGATCAGGTTTCCGACTTTTTCACGGAACCCTGCCAGGGTGTGATCCCTTACGTCAACCAGATCACGCGCTAATTCGACCGCCCGCCAATCAGTTTGCAATTTGTGACGAAACGGGTGCGCGCGAGGACAAACGTCCCGCCCACACCCGTTTCGTATTTCCGTACTCAAAGACGATATTCGTATGCTATTTGGCCGCCAGCATACCTGCCAGCTTCAGAAATTCCCGCCACTCCTCTTCAAAGAAATGTAGTGTGACGTTGTTCAATTCCAGGTGAAAGGTTGTCTCACCATCAGGTTCTTCCGCCTTCCAGGCCAGATAATCGTCAGTCTCAGCGATCACTACGGTCTTCGGTTCCAGATCAGTCTTTGCCATCAGGATAATCCTCCTAGCATGAATTCGGGGGCTTTGGGAAACTCTGGGGTACCACCACAGGAATTCCCAATGAACCGAATTGGGATAACTCAAACCAATTGCCTGAATGGTTTGTTATGTTCAGAATATTCTCATCAAGCTGAGTGTCGGCGTGTACGATCAAGGCGCCGGAAGCACGTACCAGGGATCCACAAATCCACCTTGATAGCGGACCTCAAAGTGCAGATGTGGGCCGGTTGAATTGCCAGTGCTTCCACTGTATCCGAGAATACTGCCCTGTCCAACACTGCGCCCGCAGGACACGCTAACGGAGCTCATATGTCCGTACAGGGTTTGGTAGCCGTTACCATGATCGATCATGACCATATTGCCATACCCACCCGTGGCCCATCCGGCGAAAACGACCACGCCACTATCGGCCGCATAGATGGGTGCGCCCTCCCCGGCTGCAATATCGATACCCAGGTGGCCCGACCAATAATCGTTACCGGAAAGATAGTGATTGCCGGCCGGCCAGATAAAGGCTCCGCTGCCGTAAGCGCCCTCATAACCGCCTTCGCAGGCGCCGGCGCCATAGACTGAGCGTGAGACGCCCGCCCGGCCGCGCGGAATGACCGGGATGATCCACTGGCGGAACTCACGATGGCCGCCGGGGATCATTATCCAGGTGCCAGGCTCGATTTCTGGATCGAATAAATCCAACTGGTTCCCCTGCCAGTTCAGAATATCCTCTGCCTTGGCATCGAAGCGAGCTGCGACGGAATCGATCGTGTCGCTTTCTTGCCACTGATAATAAACCCCATCCACCGGCGGGATCTGCAAATCCATGCCCACCGAAATCATATCAGGGTTGTCATTCAACAGATCGTAGTTGGCCCACAGCACGGTCTCTGGTTTAATATCAAATTTGCTGGCAATTTCAAAGACCGAATCGCCCGTATCGACTTTGTAATCCCGGACTTCCTGGCGTGGCCGGTTCGGGATAATCGTGTGAATCGAGGTCTGGCGGGTGATGGGCTGAACGATTTCAGATTGCTGGTAGGCGGGCATGCCGGTCAGCTTGTTGGAAGCCGGGCGCTGGGGGGCGTTAACCACAGAGGCAGCCGGACGGGCTGTGCCCGGCTCGGCCGCCAATTTATTCTTGAATACTCCCCAACCCAGATACAGTGCTACTACTAAGGTGCCTATTGCAGCAATCCAGGCCACTACCGGCAGCCAACCGCCTGGTTCAGCCGGGGTTGGCGTTGCCGGCGATTGCGATTTTGTCACGGATTGTCCTCAGTTAATGTTTCCAGGAAAGTAAGATTATCATTTGTGCGCGCCAGTCTTTGCAGGATCGCCTCGGTTGCAGAAGAAGAATCCAGGCCGGCTCCGTGCGGCGGGGCAGTTACCATCTGATCGTACATACGGCGCATCAGCCATACGCGCGGCGTCAAATCGGGGCCCAACAATAGTTCTTCACGCCGGGTGGAGGAGCGCTCGATGTCGATAGCCGGGAAGATGCGGCGTTCTTGCAGGCGGCGGGAGAGGTGCAGTTCCATATTACCCGTTCCCTTGAACTCTTCGTATACCACATCGTCCATGCGGGAACCGGTGTCGATCAGGCAGGTAGCGATGATCGTCAGCGAGCCGCCCTCTTCGATATTACGAGCGGCACCGAAGAAGCGCTTGGGAGGATACAGTGCGGATGGATCAATACCACCAGACAGCGTCCTTCCGGATGGCGTCACCACCAGGTTATAGGCTCGCGCCAGCCGCGTAATCGAATCCATCAGGATGACCACATCCCGGTTGACTTCTACAAGTCGTTTGGCGCGCTCCAGAACCATTTCAGCCACGCGTACGTGGGAGGTAACTGGCTCATCAAAGGTGGAGGAAATGACCTCAGCATCCACCGAGCGGTCCATATCGGTTACTTCCTCAGGCCGCTCACCGATTAGTGCGACCATCAGATGCACTTCCGGGTTCTTGGTAGAAATGGAATTGGCGATCTGTTTCAGGATCGTTGTTTTACCGGCTTTTGGCGGCGAAACAATCAAACCGCGCTGCCCACGTCCAATCGGTGTCACCAGATTGATCAGGCGGGTGGCCAGGGTGTGGCGATCCAATTCCAGATCGAAACGCTGATCCGGGAAAATGGGCGTCAGGGACTCAAAAGTCGGCCGGCGACGGACGTCTTCCGGGTCGAAGCCATTAATCGTCTCGACTTTGAGCAGGCCATAATGCCGCTCCGACTCGCGCGGTGGTCGCACATGACCGATAATCAGATCGCCGTTCCGCAGCCCATAACGCCTGATTTGAGACTGCGAAACGTAAACGTCATACGGTCCTGGTTGATAATGCCCCGAGCGCAGGAAACCAATCCCTTCGCTCATGATTTCCAGGATGCCGCCACGCAGCTCCAGACCTTGACGCTCAGCCTCTGCCTGCCGGATCTTCAAGATCAGATCCTCTTTCTTAATCGGGAGGCGTGGGCCACGTCCAGATCTCTGGCCATCTGGCGCAGGGCATTTAACGAAGTATTTTCTAATTCAATTATTTTCATGATGATCTAACTCTCGGGAATAGAAGATTTGGAAATTGAAAAATAGTGAAGATTTCAAAGTTGAACTCAACAAGGGATGCCGATTCTCAGTTGGCGGGCCAACTGGATGGATAAGCTACAGGAAAGTTCAGGAAGGAAGACCGAAAGGGGGGTCAAAAAAATTCGCAATCCCGACAGTACGCTCGGGCAATTCGCTTGGTAATTGCCCTTGCATTTATCTCGGAAATTGCACTTTCATTATAGCATGCAAGCATCCATACAGCAAGCGCCTATATACCTTACAGGCAGCCTATTAGTCTGAGACACAATTTGGGTATCGTATTATGCTTTATTCAGCAGTTTAATTTACGAATCAATAAGAACCTAGCCCACGATTTAACTCGTACTTCCCCTGTTCGGGTTCATTATACCTTATAAATAGACGGGTTTGAAAGGGATTCCTGGGGTTCTTTGGGAATTCCCTGTGGTGCTACCCCAGATTTGGGGGTGTGAGCGTGCTGATGCACGCTCACACCCCCAAATCTGGGACCCTCCCACAGAAATTCCGGAAGAGCCATTCCTGGAAAGTTTCCGCCATATCTTAACCAAACCTTCACTTGTTCACCGACCCATCATCACGGGTCAGCCATTTTTCAAGCCCGTCCGGATGAATGTGATTCTGCAATTCATCCAACAGCTCGTCCGGATTCTCGGCAAACGCGAACAAAGCCTGGTGCTCGGTGTAGATAAAACCCTCCGACCGGGCTCGTTCGACCATTTGAAGCAGTGGATCAAAATAATGGCGGATATTTAAAATTCCTACCGGCTTGCGATGCAGTCCGATCTGAGCCCAGGTCAAGATTTCGAACAACTCTTCAAATGTGCCAAAACCGCCGGGTAACGCAATAAAGCCATCCGCCAGCTCTGCCATACGAGCTTTGCGCTGGTGAATGGTATCGACCACCTCCAGCCGGGTCAGGCGGGTATGAGCCAGTTCAGGAGTGTTGAAATAAGCTGGGATCACACCGGTCACCTGGCCGCCGGCATCCAGGGCGCCATCAGCAACCGCGCCCATTAACCCGGTCGAACCGGCGCCATAGATCAGATGCATACCGCGTCCGGCCAAAATCTCACCGACTCGCCGGGCCGCTTTCAGATATTCCGGATGAAGCCGATCGGAAGAACCACAATAAACACAAATATTTCGAATGTTCATGAGCATACCTTCCAGTATTTTCGTACCATGCCACTGCCAGGCTCTTCAAATCGGGCAAAATGGTAATCCCGCTCGACCAGAACCTGGTGAGCGTCATTGTCCACATCCGGATTGCCTGGGCAAAGGATCACTTTGCCCCCTGGGCGGGTAACCCGTTCAAGTTCTCGGATCTCCGTCAGGGGCGCATCTCCGAAAACATGCCCGCCCATAGTAACATCGAAATATTGATCCGGAAATGGAATATCCGTTGCCAGCCCATCCAGTACGTAGACATTTTGAAACCCTGCCTGACGCGCTTTGTCTTTCAAATAGCTGCGCAAATTACTGACCGGCTCGATCGCGAAAACGGACTGGGCCAGCGGGGCTACCGTCATGGCCAACCGGCCAGTGCCTGCTCCCACATCTGCGACCACTTGTCCAGAGAAATCTGCCAGAGCGATCAGTTCATCTGAATTCCAGCTCAAAAATGGTTGCCGGTCGTAGATTTGTGGATCGACCACATAGACCAGCCAATCATTAATCGCTTGCATCACCCGCTGCTCGGCGGCATATACCTGTTCGTCGCTCAGCGCACCAGGTGATAGACTTTCCAGATGGTCGAACCAGGTGGTTAATTCGGGGCATTTATGGCGTAGATACCAGGCCACAACTGGATTGGCACTTAAAGCGATTGCCATTTCTTGTTCCGGGACTCCGGGCAACCAGCTGATCTGAACTTTTTCGAGCAGCAACAGATAGTTGAAAGATAATTGCGAGGTATCCATCCATCCCAGTGGCATCGTTGATCTCCATTTTGGCTCACACCCCCAAGTCCGGGGCTGTCTCACAGAGTTTCCCAGAAACCCAAAAAACCCTGATCGAATACAGGGCGATTATAATCTCTATCGAAAACCCGGTAGAAAGATCTTCCGGGCCTCATTGGGAAATCCTGTGGTGATACCCTATGATTTCCGCAGGGCTCCGGTAGAATAAAATCATCCAAAAAAGTCGTCCCAAAACGGGTGACGACAGATAAAACCCTCAGGAGTATTTAAGTGCCAGCTGTTGAAGTGACCCATCTTACCAAATCATTTGGTCCGGTCAAGGCCGTCGACGATGTCAGCTTTCAGGTCGAGAAGGGGGAAATTTTTGGCCTGTTAGGCCCGAATGGCGCCGGTAAAACGACAACGATCCGCCTCATCCTGGACATTTTCAAGCCCGATCGTGGGCAGATCTCGATCCTTGACGGCGCCATGACCGAGGCCAAAAAGGAGCGGATCGGCTACATGCCGGAAGAACGTGGCTTGTATCAGGATATTCCCCTGGAGCGCTGTCTGGTTTATCTGGGCACCTTAAAAGGGCTGAGCGCCAACGAAGTCAAAGCGCGGGCCGGTGAGTACCTGGAGCGGTTTGACCTGGCCGATCACCGTAATAAGAAAGTCAAAGAGCTCAGCAAAGGGATGCAGCAAAAAGCCCAGATCATCGCCACAATTTTGCACCAACCTGAGCTTTTAATCATTGACGAGCCTTTCAGCGGACTCGATCCGGTCAATACCCGGATGGTTAAAAACCTGCTTCAGGATCTGCACCGACAGGGCGTGACGATTATTATGTCCACACACCAGATGCACCAGGTGGAAGAACTTTGCGATCGCATTGTGTTGATCAACCAGGGTCAGGTTTTACTGTATGGCAACCTGGCGCAAATCCGCCGGCGCTACTCGGGCCATGCGGTATTGTTGCAAACCGGGCAGGTGCTCCCCAGCCTGGAGGGGGTTGAGGCGATCGAACCACACAATTCAGCGGTATTGCTTACGCTCGCTTCCGGGGTGGCGCCGCAATCCATTCTCCAACAACTGGTTGCTCAGGATATCAAACTGGAACGATTCGAAATCGCCACCCCGACCCTGGACGAAATTTTCGTTCAGGTAGTTCAGGGTGAGGCCCTGCCTGTATGAAGAAATTTTGGCGAGTTGTGCGCTACGAGTATCGTCGGCATGTCTTACGAAGACGGTTTCTGTTCGCACTCCTAAGCGTGCCGCTGGTTCTGCTCGTTATTCTGGTTGTTGGAGCCGTCGCGGCCGCCTTGAGCAGCGACAACAGCCCGATTGGGTATGTCGATCATTCCGGCGTATTGGCAAACCCTGAATATCCGCCGGTAAATAGCCGTTTCGAGCAGCCGATCGAAATCCTGGCTTTCTCCACGCAAGAGCAGGCTCAATCCAGCCTGGATGCAGGCAAAATCCAGGCCTATTATGTTATCGCCGCCGATTACCTGCAAACATCCAATGCTGAATTGATCTACCGGAGACAACCCGGCACTTCGGCGCAAAGCGATTTCCAGGACTTCCTGGTTTACAACCTGCTCTCTGGCCAGCCTCAAACAGTCATCGAACGGGTGATGCAGGGTCCCCGGCTGACGGTTCGAACAGCCGATGGCAGCCGCTCTATGTCCGAAGATGAATGGTTTGTCATCCTGGCGCCTATCGCCGCCGGGTTGATGTTCCTGTTCGCAATTTCGAGCACCTCGGGTTACCTGATGCAGGCCGTGGTCGAGGAGAAAGAAAACCGCACCATGGAAATCCTGATCACCTCGGTCTCGCCATTCCAGCTGATGGGCGGCAAGATCGTGGGGCTGGTAGCAGTTGGTTCGACCCAGTTGGCGGTCTGGATGGGCGTTGCTGCACTGGGAGTGCAGGTAGGCCGGAATATTATACCCAGCCTGGCTGGCCTATACATCTCCCCCGATCTGTTCGGGCAGATCACGGCCATTATGCTGCCCGGATTTGTAATGATCGCCGCCTTGATGGCTGCAGTAGGAGCCACCGTAGGGGATGAACGCGAGGGCCAACAAATGGCCGGAATCTTTACCATCCCAATCATGGTGCCTTTTTGGTTTTTGTACCCGCTGTTAACCAACCCAAATGGGCCGCTGGCGATTGGGTTGAGTTATTTTCCGCTCACAGCGCCGATAACCCTGGCAATGCGGATTGGATTTGCATCGATTCCAAGCTGGCAATTCGGGTTGAATATCGCCGCCCTGGTTTTATACGCCCTGGGCGCTTTATGGCTGGCCGGCAGGGCCTTCCGGATCGGTATGCTGCGCTACGGGCAGCGCGTCAGGTTAAGCGAACTGTTTCATCGACCCAGCCGGGACTGAGGTTTCACAATGCGAAAAATCCGCTTAATCACAATTCACGAAATCAAAACCATGATCACCCGGCCTTCTTTTTTGTTCGCGGCCTTCGGACTCCCGTTGATTTCCGCCCTGGTGATGCTGGTCGTTACAACCATCAACCGGGAATCGCCGGATACACTCGGGACGGTCTTCGGGCCGGCCAGCCAGCCGGCTCAGCAAGTTGAAGGCTACATCGATCCAGGCAAACTCATCAAAATTGTCCCCCCGTTGCCGGATAACTATAGCCTGCGAGCCTTTCCAAATGAGCCATCCGCCCAGGCAGCCCTGGCTTCCGGCGAGATCAACGCCTATTCGATCATCCCGGCAGACTATCTTTCCAGCGGCCATATCACCTATGTCCGCCCGGACTTCTCGCCATTAAACGCCTTCATTCAGAGTGGGATCATCCGCCAGGCGCTCCAGGCTAATTTACTGAATGGGGATTTGGATCTGTCCGCTCGGGTTACCCGCCCGCTGAACCTGACCATGGTTTCCCAGGCCCCTGAACCAGAACGCGCCCCGGAACATCCCCTGACCTTTTTGATCCCTTATATCGTGACGATGGCGTATTATGTCATCATCTTAATGTCTGCCAGCTTTTTGCTAAACAGCGTCACTAAAGAGAAAGAAAATCGCGTCCTGGAAATCATGCTGCTCTCCATCACCCCCCGGCAGATGCTGGCAGGTAAGATCATCGGGCTGGGTATCGTCGGGTTGCTGCAGACCTCAATCTGGATCGGCTTCGGGTATGGCCTGCTCAGGATTAGTGGTGATATCTTTAACCTGCCGGACAGTTTCCAACTGCCGATTTCTTTCCTGGTTTGGGGCCTGATCTTCTTCCTGTTCGGCTATCTCATTTATGCCAGCTTGATGGCCAGCGTCGGGGCGCTGGTTCCCAACATGCGGGAAGCCTCCCAGGCTACATTTGTGGTCATTTTGCCCCTGATCATTCCAATGCTCTTCATCAGCGCCTTGATCGAACAACCACAGGGTGCAGTCGCCACGATCTTTAGCCTGATCCCGCTGACAGCTCCGGTAGCTATGATGACCCGACTGGCATCCACTCAAGTGCCACTCTGGCAAATCTTATTAGCGATTATCTTGATGGCGCTCACCGCGGGATTGCTGATCCGCTCTGCCGCCGGTTTGTTTCACGCTCAAACACTGTTCTCCGGCCAGCCTTTTAACCTCAAGCGTTACCTTGCCGCCCTGGTAGGCCGGCCCTGATCGGATCGCCTGCCCCGCAATTGCACCAGGAACGTGCCTGCGGCAGCCAATCCCAGCCCAAGCAGTTTTGGCGGGGTCAGTCCCTCCCCCAGGAATATCCAGGCCAGGATGGCAATCTGGATCATCATCGTGCTGTTGATGATGGTGGATTCAACCGCTGAGAGCGTTCGCAGGGTATGATTCCATAGCGTAAAGGCGAAAGCTGTATTGACCACTGCCAACCACAGGATAATGGCCCAGCTGGACAGCCCCAGGCGCGGCAGTCCCTGCAAAACGATCCCACTCGCCAGCAGGACTGTACCTCCAATACCCATGCTGATAGCAGTGACCAACCAGGGCGAAATTGTTTTCTCCCGGTTGATCTGCCGGCCAAGTACAGAAGAAACGGCATTCGCCAGAACCCCCACCCCCACAATGACGAGGCCGATGACCTGATTTCGATCAAAAACTGCCCCACTGAAATAGATAAAACTGCCCACCAGCGCCAGCAAAATGCCAGACCACTGGCGCAGGCCTGGCACCTCAGCTAACCAAAAAATTCCGAGCACTGCCACCACACTGGTGGTGAAGTTCAAGAGCAGGCTGGCGGTGATAGCCGGCAAATATGCCAGCCCCAGAAACTGAGCACCCTGGGTCACTGCATAAAACAGGAGACCCAATACCACCAACCAGAACCACTGGCGTCTGGAAAAATGGTGTAAACCCTGCCGCTGTTCGGATCTGAGCACAAATGGCAATAAGCACAGACTTGCCAGGCAGTAACGCAGACCCGCAAACGTCAACGCTGGGATATTGGCCAGCCCAAATTTAATCAAAACCCATGAGGTTGACCACAGGAAGGTCACCAACAGCGCCTGAAGGATTGCTGCTAGCTGAGGGGATATTTTCACAACAGATGGCTCCTCTTCGATGAATCGCTGTTCGCTTTAGCCGGGACGAAACACAACCTAAAACTAATTGTATCTAAAAAATGAAGGGCTATGGTTGACTATTTTAGGGTTGGTACTATATCTTTCATTCACGAAATCCATGTACATCCCGCTGATATGGAAGGATATGGCAAACATGGTTTACCCCGAATTTAATCTTTCATGCTGTTATATTCAATCTCAGCCATGCACCTGATAAATAGTCGGAAAACGGGCATGAAGATCGGCGGTAGCGCCACAGAGATTACTAAAGAACCCATTTTCAAGCACGCATCCAAAAACATTCCCCAAATTCATGTCTTCTGGTGCTCTCCAGATTAATAATGAATAAGGATTCGAATCTGACCATTGACAATCAGGAAGGGAGGCATATAATTATTTCTGAATAATCAATATTGACTATTCAGAATTGGAAATAATGTGATGGAAAGAGAATTACTTTTATTGGGCTTATTGCGCCAGCAGGATATGCACGGCTACCAGTTGTATGAATTCATTGAGCAATCGCTGTCTGCCTGCACGGACATCAAGAAATCTACAGCCTACTACCTGCTAAACAAAATGGCCGCCGATGGTTGGATCACTGAAGAGCAGGTTCAGGAAGGGAACCGTCCTCCCCGCCGGGTCTACAGTTTGACGCCCACCGGAGAGGCTGAATACCAGCGTCTGCTGCGCGCCAACCTGGCTGAATTTTATCCCATCTACTTTCCCGGGGATATTGGCCTGGCGTTTATCGATGACCTGCCGGACGAAGAAGCACTGGCGCTTTTGAAGCAACGCCGAGAAAAGTTCGCCCAGAATCTCTGTTCCAGATTCGGGCTGCACCTGTCCATAAAGGCAGTCTGCAATGGACGATCCGGCACCAAATTCATCATCTGGAAGCGGAATTAGCCTGGTTGGATGAGCTGATCGCGAAGCTGGACGAGGCCGTATCCTGAAAGCTAACTCAACCGACCATCTTATTGGTGATCTCGTTTAATTGGGTCTTTGGGAAACTTTGTGGGATAGTCCCAGATTTGGGGTACCACTCCAGGATTTCCCATGAGCCATTTATTTACCGGGTTGGAACGGCAGGATTTGGTGACATGTTTATTTTACTGTCCACATGAGCAACCAGAAAAATGAGCACGAGAGGCATACAGGCCTCCCCTGCTTGCCCCTAGGAGTTTAAATATACTTATGGCTGAAAACAAACCATCAACGAAAGCTGCTTCAGACGAAAAACTCGATTTTAAAAAGATACTGCCGATCTTCGTGATCGTCCTGATCGATTTATTGGGCCTGACCGTCATTATCCCCTTGATGCCATTGTATGCGACTGCTTTTGGCGCCAACGCCTTTATGGTTGGGGCTTTGGGAGCAGCTTATCCGATCTTTCAATTTATTGGCGCACCCATCTTAGGCCGGCTGTCGGATCGCTTTGGCCGCAAACCGATCCTGATGATCAGCCAGATGGGCACCTTTGTCGGATTCATTGTCCTGGGTTTTGCCAATGCATTGTGGATCTTGTTCCTGGCCCGCATCATTGACGGCATCTCCGGTGCGAATATTTCAACCGCCCAGGCCGCCATCACCGACAGTACGACCGAAAAATCGCGCACCCAGGGGTTGGGATTACTGGGGGCTGCCTTTGGTTTGGGATTCGTGATTGGGCCTGTGATCGCCTTTGTTTCCCTGGCAGCCAGCGGCAATGACTACCGCGTGCCCGCCTTTGTGGCAGCCGGGTTTTCATTCATTTCGATATTGTTGACCTGGTTCTGGTTTCACGAAACTCTCCCGGCTGAACAGCGCGGCCAGGCCAAATCCCAAAAATCATCTTTTTCATTTTCAGCCATGCTGGACGCGCTGCGTAATCCGGCGGTGGGCTTATTGCTGGTCCTGATGTTCGCTCAGCAAATCTCTTTTGGCGGTTTCGAGCAGTTACTGGCGCTTTTCACTCTGGACCGCCTTGGATTGAATGCATCGGGCAACTCTGTCATCTTTGTGTTCGTCGGAGTGATCGTTGTGGCCGTTCAGGGTGGATTTATCGGGCCTTGGAGCCGCAAATTGGGGGACCGGCGCCTGATCTATCTGGGATTGGCGACTCTGGCAATCGGTCTTACTTTAATTGCCCTGACTCCCCGGCAACCAGTGCCCTGGTATTCCAAAGCTGAAATCGTCAAAGAACTTGACAGCACTGGCAGTTTTCGCACCCACGAAAATCCAAGCACCCAGAACCTCTCCGTTAATTTGCCTGCCGATAATCACAATGGTTGGGCGGGGTTAGGCTGGATTTTACTTGCCATGGTTCCAATCTCTATCGGCGGCGGCATTTTACAACCCAGCATCAACAGCCTGATCACCAAGCGGGTGAAAAAGGAGGATGTCGGCGGCATGTTGGGGATTTCATCCTCCTTCCTGAGCGGTGCGAATGCCATCGCCCCTCTGATCGGCGGGGCGATCTTCCAGGCCTTTGGGGCCAGCATGCCCTTCTTGCTGGCAGGTATCCTGATGGGAATTTTGTGGCTGGCGGCGACCCAATGGATTAAGCCCGGACGCGAGGAAAATAAGCCGGCCGGTCTGGCTCGTCAGGTCAGCGAACAATAACTACGATCATGTCCTGAAATCGTCTCTGGCTGGGGTCTTTCGGAATCTATCTGTGGTGGGTAGAAGATGTGGGGATATTATTTCCAATGACCTGGCCCGGCTATTTCTCCAATCCTTATCGCCAGGCGTTCACCACGATCTTCGGTCCGGATTGGATGCATATCCTGATGCATGCCTTCCTGTATGCCGGGCTGGCTATCCTGATCCTGCAGCTTTTTGCCCGGCGTCTCAATCGCAAATCATGCATCCAGATGGCCGGGGTGATCCTGCTGGTTGGAGCCGGGGCAGGAAGGGTTGCAGGTTGTCATCGCTGGCGTCCTGCTGCCCGGCGCGGCCCTGTTCGACCTGGAGATAGATTTGACCGGTGGTCTGTTCGGCTGGTAATTCGTTCAATTGCTCTGCTTCCGGGGGCGAACCTGAAAGGCCGGCTGTTAAGCCCCACTCATGGATTTTGTTGGACAAATTGCAGGGCGTACTGGCCATCCTGGTAATTCGGGTTTTCAGACAGCGCTTTCTGGAAAAAATCGATCGCCTGGTTGGTGTTTCCCTGGCGATATGCCGCCCAGCCTGACCATAACAGCGCCTCTTCTGCATTCGGTGTGCGCTGCAAAGCATATTCCGTCAGTGCTTTCAGATCGTCCATCCGCCCGCTGTGAAAATAGGCAAAAAATGGGCCAAACTGGTAGCGCAGCATCCGCTGTGGCCAGCCGATATCACGGGCCTTGTCGTAGGCGCTGGCCGCTTCGGTATAACGCTCGAAATAAACCAGGTTTGTTCCCAGGTTGAACCACGCAAACGTGTTGTCTGGCTGCTGCTCGGTTTCCGTCTCGGCTGTGGCCAGGGCATGCTTGCGATTGGTCTCCACGTCCCAATCCGGGCCCAAAATAGCCTTCAACTGCTCCTCCTGATCGGGCAAATAGACCAGCAAGTACACCCGGTTGAATGCCTGCCAGTATTCATCCAGTTTATCGTAGGAGGTTTTCTGGTTCGATCCGTAGAAACTATCCTGCCCGGTGAAGGTTTGGCTGGCATCGTCATAGCCGGTCAGCAGGTTGTAGTGGGCCGCCCACAGATCGTCGTTGGGCCAATAAGGTTCTTCGAAATGAAAGGTCTCTTCGATAATGACCGGGAATCCACCGGCCAGCAGTTTTTTCAAAAGTTCCAGATTGCCGCCGACCCGGTATTCAGCGTTCAGCCAGCCGGCCTGGGTCCGGACGTAGTAGGCCAATTCCTCGACATTGACGTTCCGATCTTCTCGTTGTGGCTTGAGCAGGTTGGCGATATCAAACTGGTCCCCCTCCCAGCCATAATATCGCAGGTACATCGTCAGCGAAGCTGGGCCACAGTTATTGATATCCTGCTTTTCCCAGGCGGGAGCGGCCAGCGCGAGATTGGGCGGCAATGGGGTTGGAGAAGGCGTCAGCGTTGGGGTCGGCCCTGGCGTTGGCGTGAAGGTTATTGTGGGGGTCAGTACGCTGGTAGGCAGGCTGGTCACCGCCATCTGCGGTGGCGGCAGCGGCGTTGGCATTTGATCCGCCGGGTACAACACACCGCGGACGTAAGCCATCGCGAAATCGATCCGCCAGGAGAGCCGGTTCTTTACAGGAGGCAGTGAATAGATCAAAAAAGCCAGCACGAGCGCGCCGGCCACAATGATTATCCAGTTTGTCAGAGTTAACTTGCGCATGGCGGGTATTGTATCATCGAAAAAAAAGGCTAAAGATGAAGCGCTGATGAAAAGAGATCCAGAATCAGGGGGGAGGGTGCGGTTGCACGCTCCCCCTGATTCTGGATTCCCCCTAACAGTTTGCAACGAGCCTCCATTAACAAAGTCGATCGCCTTTCCACCAACTAAGCATGAAAGGAAAGTACGTGGTGCGTGATGGGCGGCTAAGCCGCCCATCACGCACCACATTTTCTCTTTCTTGATAAAGCCCTGAACGAGCATCGGAAAAGCCTTGGTAGTTTCACCTCATTAGCGTATAATCTTAGCCCGGATGTGAACATGCGGATGCACGCTCACACCCCCACACCTTCTACCCACCACAGAGAGATTCCGGAAGAACCTAAAAATACTTATTGGACTGATATAATATTGGACATGAAATATCATATTTGGACTGCCGGTTGTCAAATGAATGTGGCCGATTCCCAGCGGGTTGCTTCCTCCCTGGAACATCTGGGGTACCAGATGACTCGCCAGGCTGAAGAAGCTGATGTGATTGTGCTGAACACCTGCGTGGTGCGCCAGAGCGCGGAAGATAAGGCTTACGGCCGGCTGAATTCGTTGCGCCCCCTGAAAGAACAAAACCCTGATCTGGTCATCAACCTGATGGGCTGCCTGGTAGGGGTCAAAGGCCACGAGCGACTGCAGAAGCGTTTTCCCTTTGTAGATATATTTTCGCCGCCTTCTGATCCGGGGCCATTGGTGGCTTTCCTGACCCAGGACGAAAGCCGGGTAATGGAACAGGCCGAAGTCGCGGATCGTTTTGCCACCATGGACGATGAATTGATCCTGCCGGTTCACGAACGCGGCAAGCTGGTCGCCTCGCATGTACCGGTGGTCTTAGGCTGCTCGCATGCCTGCACCTTCTGCATCATCCCCTACCGGCGCGGGGTCGAACGCAGCCGGCCGGTCGGTGAAATCGTAGCCGAAACCCGCTCCCTGGTTGACCAGGGGGTTAAAGAGATTACCCTGTTGGGACAAATCGTCGACCGCTATGGCAAAGATATCCCGGATGGCCCCAACCTGGCAGCTTTGCTGCGCATCATCAGCCAGGTTGAAGGTCTGGAGCGGGTGCGTTTCCTGACTTCGCATCCCAACTGGATGACGGATGAACTGCTGGATGTGGTCGCCGAGTCCCCCAAAGTGATGCCGCATATCGAAGTGCCGGTCCAGGCTGGCGACGACGAGGTTTTGGAAAATATGAAGCGCGGTTATACCGCCGAGAGCTACCGCCAGCTGGTTTACAAGATCCGCAACCGCATCCCGGGCGTTTCGATCGCCACGGATATTATCGTCGGTTTTCCGGGCGAGACAGAAGCCCAATTCCAACGGACTTATGATCTGCTGGCAGAACTAAAACTGGATGTAGCTCATCTGGCGCGCTATTCAACCCGCCCGGGTACCGTAGCCTCCCGCCGCTTGGGCGATGACGTGCCGGATGCCGAAAAATGGCGCCGTTTCCGGGCATTGGAGGCATTGCAGGAAGGCATCGCGGCGGAAATCAATGCCCGCTACCAGGGCGAAATGACCGAGGTCCTGTTTGAGAATAAAGTGCGCGGTCGCTGGCGAGGGCGCACGCCCACGAATAAACTGGTTTTCGTCGAGTCGAAAGAGAATTTGCGCGGCCAGGTCCGGGCTGTTCAGGTCACATGGACCGGTCCGTGGTCTATGCAGGCCAGTTTGCCGGCCAGGCCCCAGTTGATCCAGCCGGCGGAATGGGCGACTGCCTGAACGTTGTTCAAGCGTCGCCACTACTCACTATGACGACCTTGATAAATTCTCATTAAAGAATTCACCCGGTTTATAGGATGGGGGGCAGCCGCTCCATACCCTATAAACCGGGTACCTTTTTTAACTTGGAAACGCCCAACTACTCCACCCCACCCAAGCCCTCATCCAAATCCTGCAGTTCCGCATCCGCTTGCTGGAGGTCTTTACGCGCTCTGCGCAGGAACGCCGGGGTGTTCAAACCGCGTTCCAGCATGTAGGTCAGGTAGTGGTTCATCAAGGCTTCCAATTCCCGGTTGAGTGTGGCAGTCAAGGCTGCCCGCCGGGCATTGGCATAGTTACTGCGCTGGAAATGGCGCAAATACTTCAATGCCTGCATGCTGATGTTGCGGGATCCGGAGTTCTTTGGTCCGCAGGTAGGGCACAGCGCCCCGCCCAGTTCAGCGGAAAAGTACTGGTCCTCGGCCTGGATAACTTTTCCACAAGAAGCACATTCGAACAACTGCGGCCGAAAACCGATCAAATCTAACAGGCGCAGTTCGTAATAGCGCACCACCAGGTCAGGATTCTCCGAGACACACAGCCGCTCCAGTGTATCGGCCAGGAGCCGAAAGATCGCTCGATTTTCCTCGTCCTCATAGGTAAACCGGTCCACGATCTCGATCACGTAAGCTGCGAAGTTAGTCAGTAGAAAATTTTCCCGCAGGGGCAAATAGGCGTCCAGGGTTTCGGCCTGGGTCACGATAAACAGGTCCCGCCCGCTGGCCAACTGCAAACTCACCCGAGTGAATGGCTCCAGGTGGCCCGCCTTTCTGGAACGAGGTTTGCGGGCGCCTTTGGCAATCGCACTGATTTTCCCCCGTTCTCGGGTATACAGGCGCAAAAAGCGATCCGCCTCGCCCCAATCACGATGGTGCAAGACAATCGCCTCAACCCGAACGGAACGCTCCCTGGATGGCATACAGGCATTATATCAGGCAACCAAAATTACTTTAGTTTCCTGCACCGTAGGTAAATGGATAAGAGCAAAATAAAGCGTCAGCGTGGGCGTTTGCCCATGCTGACGCTTTATTTTGCTTGTTCTTCTCAAACTGACAGATTGTTCAGCAATTCCATAAACAAGGATACAACCCCACCGATTTGGTGTTTGACGCCGCCCCTGCCTTCTGGTAAAATCACTGGGCCCGGAGCGTTGTACCCTTCGCCCGGGCCTAACCGCGAGGCAAGCGGAACATATACCAAATTTGAAAGGGCTTGACTAATGAAAGTACTTTTACTCAAAGATGTCTATAAACTTGGACGGGCAGGCGATGTCAAAAAGGTCGCCGATGGCTACGGGCGCAACTTCCTGCTTCCCCAGGGCCTGGCTGTACTGGCCACTTCCGGGGCACTTAAACAGGCAGAACAGATCCGCAACAAAGCCGCCACCACTCGAGCTGTCTTGAACGAAGAGCTCAGCGGCGTAGCCGAACTCATCTCCCAACTCACGCTGACCTTCCCGGCCAAAGCGGGTGAAACCGGTAAATTGTATGGTTCCATCACTTCTCAGATGATCGCTGAGGCAATTCAGGAGAAAGTCGGGGTTGAGGTCGATCGTCGCCAGATGGACTCTGAGCCGATCCGCACACTGGGTGAACACAAGGTAAATGTCCGCCTGACCGTCGACCTGATTCCGGAAGTGACCGTCATCGTCCATCGCGAGGGCGAAGTGGTTGATCTGGAAAGCGCTGAGGAATCCGAAGCTGTTGAAGATGAGGCTGTCGTCGAAGAAGCTAAACCCGAGGAACCCGTCGCAGAAATGGCTGAGGAAACGGCTGAGGAAACAGCTGAAGAATCAGCACAAACTGAAACCGAAGCAACCGAATAATCGATTAGGTTTCGGGCTTTCATAGCCCATCACCGCTCAATCACCGGCCTGGGCAAGAACCTGGCAGCAAGTGAAGCCAGAGGGTGGAGGACAGCGCGCCAGCGCAGCAAGCTCCATTCAACTCCCAGGCCGGTATGCATTTCCTGAAATGAACGATACAATCGGCCAGCAACTCCAACAAGCACGCCAGGAACGCTCTCTTTCCCTGGAAAGGGTCGCCAACGACACCCTGATCCGCCAGCACTACCTGCGAGCTATGGAGGCCGGTGATTTTACCGCCATGCCATCCAACGCCCAGGCCAGGGGCTTTTTGCGCACCTACGCCGCCTACCTCAACCTCGATCCGGAACCCTTACTGGCCTCCATGGAAGGTCACGGGGATGTTGGGCCATCACGAACACCGGCGGTGGTTGCTCCGGAAGAAATGGCTGCCAGGCCCACCCGCAACGGGCAAGCCAGTGAGATCTTCAAACAACTGGGCCAGGAATTGAAGAACCAGCGCGAGCTGCTGGGGTTATCATTGGACGATGTCGAACGACACACCCATCTCCGTCAGCGTTACCTGACCGCCCTGGAAACCGGTCATCTGGAGAAATTACCCTCCCCGGTGCAAGGCCGGGGTATGTTGAACAATTACGCCTCCTTCCTGGGGATGGACCCTGAACCTCTCTTGCTGCGGTTTGCGGATGGATTGCAAGCCCAATTAGCCGAAAAACAAGCCACCCGACCCGTCGAACGCCCCACACGGCCAAATCGTCCGCTTACCTTACCTGGCCCGCTGCGCCGTTTCTTTTCAAACGACATGTTAAAAGGGTCCGTCCTGGTCATTCTGCTGGTGGCATTCATGGGTTGGGGCGCTATCCGAATCCTGTCAACCAGTTCGAATGCACCCCCGTCCCCCACGGCGCCGTCTATCGCCGAAGTGCTGTTATCGTCCCCATCTCCTTCTCCTTCGGCCACGTTGGCGCCTGCGACGCCAACCCGCCCGGCGGCTGCCTTTATCCCCCCAACCGAGGCGCTGGAAACCAGCGGCACCCCTGGCGGTGCAACTTCTGAGGCCGGCCAGGGAGGCGTCCAGATCTACATCACGGTGCTTCAGCGAGCCTGGATGCGGGTAACCGTAGACGGTAAAGTTGAATTCGAGGGCCGGGCGATGCCAGGAAGCGCCTATAATTACGCCGGGGAAGATCGAGTTGAGGTGTTGACCGGTAATGGGTCGGCACTCCAGGTCTTCTACAACCAGCAGGACCTGGGCGTCCTGGGCTTCCTGGGCGAAGTGGTTGACCGGGTGTTCACCCTGGATGGCGTCCAAACGCCGACCCCGACGATCACGCCGACTACCACCCAAACGCCGCGTCCCTCGCCCACCTCCCGTCTGACGGCTACCCCGCCGGGCACCCAGCCCGCCATCCCATAGCCGGTTTAAGGGGAGTAACTTGTTTGCTATATGGATCCGAGTGATATGCTCACTAAATTATTTCAGCCTTTGGCTGGTATGAATGGCGAAAAAGGTGTGCGTGAGAGCGTACGCCCCCACGCACACCTTTTTCGCCCTGTTTTTTTGTGGGCAAAATTCGCCCAAGCAAATATCCATCTGAACTGCCTTGATTGAATGTGAAGAAAAAGAGAAGCTTATTTACAGGTAATTGAATGAAAACCAAAACATTTCATGTGGTCTCCCTGGGTTGTGCGAAAAATACGGTCGATTCCGATTCGATGGCCCAGTTGATGCTGAATTCCGGTTACGACCTGGTCGATCAACCCGGTCGGGCCGAAGTTGTGATCGTAAACACCTGCGGGTTCATCGGGCCCGCTAAAGCCGAATCCCTGCAAGTCTTAGGGGAACTGGCCCATAACAAACGCAAGGGCCAGACCTTAATCGCCGCCGGGTGCCTGACCCAACGCTATGGAGCTGAGGTCGTTCGCCAGGTGCCGGGCATCGACGGGATTTTGGGCACCCGCCGTTGGATGGATATCGTCGATGTAGTCCGGTCGCTGCGCAAAAGCCCCCACCCGGAGCCAGTTTACCATTTGCCTGAGGCAGCCACGGTAGGCACGGACGAAAAAGGGGCCCTGCGAGTATCCGTTCAGGGCGCCAGCGCATACATTAAAATTGCCGATGGTTGCCGCCGACCGTGCGCTTTTTGTGCCATTCCACTGATTAAAGGCACGGCAGTAAGCCGGCCGGTTGAATCCATCCTGGATGAAGCCCGCGAGTTACAGGACCTGGGGGTGCGAGAAATCATCCTGATCGCTCAAGACAGCACCGATTACGGCCATGACCTGGGGCTCAAAAACGGTTTAGCCCACCTGCTGGAGAAAATGGTCCCGGCGGTTCCGGATGTCGATTGGATCCGGATACTCTACGCTTACCCAGGTTATGTGACCGACCGGCTGATCGAGGTGATGGCCGCTGAGCCTAAAATCGTCCCCTACCTGGATATGCCGCTGCAGCATGCCCACCCCATGACCCTGCGCCGCATGCGCCGCCCGGCAAATATGGAATGGGTCCACAACACCTTGCAGAAAATGCGGACTGCAATGCCGGACCTGGCCCTGCGCACGACCTTCATCGTTGGCTACCCGGGCGAAACGGAAGCAGAATTTCAGACCCTGCTGGATTTCATTCAGGAAATCCGGTTCGACCGGGTCGGAGCCTTCCAATTCTCATTTGAACCCGGCACATTCAGTGAGCCGCTCGGCGACCCGATTGCCCCGGAAGTCAAGCAGGAACGCTACGAGCGCCTGATGGAGCTGCAGCATGGCATCTCCCTCGAAAAAAACCAGTCCTATGTTGGCCAAACGATCGATGTTTTGGTGGAAGGCCACGGAGATGGGCTGTCTATGGGACGCAGCTATCGGGATGCGCCGGAAATCGACGGGCTGGTGATCATCGAAGGCCATGTGCCCATCGGCGAAATGGTGCCTGTAACGATCACCGGGGCGATGCCCTACGACCTGAGCGGCATTGTTAAAAATAACGTCAACCTGATCCAGTTATGATCATTTCGATGGGATTGGGGCCGGAAAGATTGGCCCAGACCATGCCATCCCCCCTGGTGGGGTAAAAGAACTCATCCGAGGTACAACCAATGCTCGATCTTAACCAACCCGAATTGAAGTTCGCGCTTGAATCGGCGTGCGAAGCATCCTTGATGGTTCGCCGCATCCAGGCCGACCTGGTCTCACCGGCGCTGACCAAAGGCGATCGTTCCCCTGTCACGGTAGCAGATTTCACCGCTCAGGCTGTGATCGGTCGCCGTCTGGTCGAACACTTTCCCCAGGCCAACCTGGTGGCCGAGGAAGACTCGCGCGCTTTGCTGGCGCCGGAAGCAGCCGAAACCTTGCAGCAGGTGGTGAAATTTACCGGCCTGGCACTGCCAGGGGCTACCGCTCAGACCGTCTGCGAATGGATCGATACCAACCGGGCCGATTCGGGCGAGCGCTTCTGGACGCTGGACCCCATCGACGGGACCAAGGGTTTTTTACGCCGCGACCAGTACGCCATTGCCCTGGCTCTGGTTGAAGCCGGTGAAGTCAAGCTTGGCGTACTGGGCTGCCCACAGCTGAATCTGGGCCATCCGAGCGCCCGGCCAGGGGTATTAATCGTTGCCAGCCGCGGCCAGGGCGCCTGGCAGACCGATTTGGAGCAACCCGGGCAATATTTGCCCCTGGCGACTTCCGCCATCCAGGACCCGCGCCAGGCGCGCCTGCTGCGTTCTTTCGAATCGGGCCACACCAATGTCGGCCAGATCGATCACTTCGCCCAGGCCATGGGTGTCCAGGCCGAGCCGGTCCGGATGGATAGCCAGGCGAAATACGGGGTCCTGGCGGCCGGCCAGGGAGAGATCATCCTGCGCCTGCTGTCCAGTTCTCAGCCGGATTACCGCGAAAAAATCTGGGACCAGGCAGCCGGGGCGATTATTCTGGAAGAAGCCGGGGGACGGATCAGCGATTTGCTTGGCCGTCCGCTCGATTTCACCACCGGTCGTCAACTGACCAATAACCGCGGCATCCTGGCCACAAACGGTCATTTGCACGCAGTCGCATTACAGGCCCTGCAAGAGATCGGCGCCTGACGAAACATCTCCACCGATAGGATCACACCCCCTTCAGCTAATGTCACGCTCGGATCGCATTGCCCTGCTGCTCAGTTTATTGGCCGTGGCGGTTGCTTACCTGGTAACCGACAGGGTCTTCGAGCAGATGGCCCATATTGAGGACGAAATGGCTTATGTCTGGCAGGCCGAAGCGATAGCCGCCGGGCATTTAACCGTACCGTCCCCTCCAGAGCCGAAAAGTTTTCTAGTCCCCTTTGTGGTCGATTACAATGGCCAGCGTTTTGGCAAATACCCGCTCGGTTGGCCCGCCCTGCTGGCAGTTGGGGTCTGGCTGGGAATCCGCAGCTGGGTCAACCCTATTCTGGCTGGCCTGGGCGTCTGGCTGATTTACCGGTTAGGCAAGCGCACCATGGGGGAAACGGTCGGCCTGCTCGCCGCTGGGCTGACGATCAGCTCGCCATTCTTTTTAATGAACTCGGGATCGCTGCTCTCGCATCCCATCGGCCTGGTGCTGACAGCCAGCTTTGCGCTCGGCTGGTTTGACAGTTTCTGGGATACAGATTTCCAACCCGGTTGGCTGCCCCTGCTGGTGTCCGCGGGCAGCCTGGGTTTGCTGGCGATCACCCGCCCTTTGACCGCGGTTGCCGTAGCGGCGCCTTTCAGCCTGCATGGCCTGTATCTGCTGGTACGCTCGAACCGGAAAGTTCGCCTCCGCCTGCTGATTTTCGGCCTGATTGTCCTCGCTCTGGCCGCCACTCTGTTCCTCTGGCAGTATGCCGTGACCGGGGACCCATTGCTCAACCCGTACACCCTATGGTGGCCCTACGATCAGGTCGGTTTCGGCCCTGGGCATGGCCGCCTCGCTGGCGGGCATACCTTGCGGCAGGCTTACATCAACACTCGCCACAGCCTGGAGGCGGGCGTCAACGATCTTTTAGGCTGGGGATCCTTATCCGCCATTCTGCTCCCCTTTGGCCTGTGGGCTGCCCGTCGTAACCGCCGCATGTGGCTGCTGGCGGCGATATTCCCCAGCCTGGTCATTTTTTACCTGGCTTACTGGATTGGTTCGTCGCTGTTCGGTCCGCGCTATTATTACGCAGGCATGATCAGTCTTATGCTCCTGAGCGCCGCCGGCGTCGCCTGGTTGGCAGGCTGGCCCATCAGCCCCGGCCAACCCTGGGTGAACCATCGCGACTGGCGCATGGCCCGCCCGCTGGTCGTCACCGCCGCCCTGGTGATCTTGGTCAGCCTGAATGTCATCTTTTTCGTCCCCCTGCGGGTTGGCGGCATGCACGGCCTGTATGGGGTTGAGCGCTCCCATCTGCTGCCATTTGAAACACCCCAGGCCCAACAACTCACCCCGGCATTAATCATCGTACATCCCGAGAAAAAGTGGGTCGAATATGGTACACTCCTGGAACTGAGCGACCCGATGTTGGATACCCCATTTATCTTCGTACATTCGCGCGGCCCCGAAATAGACGAAAAAGTGGCCGCCAGTTTCCCCGATCGTGCTGCCTATCATTACTACCCCGACCAACCCTACCGCTTCTATGCCGAGCCAAGGCCAGATCAGTGATCAACGCAACCAACTTGACAAGCTCACATTCGGAAAATCCGCCAACTTTTAGAGTGTGTGGCGAAATGGACGCACGTCCCACAAACACCTGTTTCTCCAAAAGTTTATAATTCAAGCCTGATTAGATATGGAAGAACAAACCCAAAAAGTTTACCAGGTTCTTTATGTTGACGATGACGACCAGCAAACCGACATGGTCGCAGAGTATTTTCGCCTGACGGGAGAATTCGAGCCCGTCATGATCGAGTGCTTGCACGACATGTGGCCGTTACTGGCGACGGGACAGTTCGACATCCTGGTACTCGATTACATGCTGCCCGACGGTAACGGGTTAGACACGCTCGGTGAGATTCAAAAGCGGGGTTATCAACTGCCGGTCATCCTGGTTACCGGCCACAAAGACGATCGGGTGGCCACTGCGGCGATCCAACAGGGCGCCAGCGATTACATCTTGAAAACAGACGACTACCTGCGCAGCTTACCGAACGTTCTGCAAAAGGTCCTGCGCTCGCGGGAACTCGAAGAATCGATCAGCCGCTCTATGGAACAGGTCCGCTACCAGGCGACCCTGTTGAACAACGTCCGGGATGCGATCGTGGTGTGGGACTTACAGGGCGAAATCACCTACTGGAACCCGGCCGCCAGTGGCCTGTACGGCTGGAGCCATTTCGAACGGCTGGGCAAACCCGTTGAAGAGGTCTATCTGAAACTTTTCAATCCGGAAATAAGCTTACCCCGTGAAGGCGAAACGATCGGTCGCCATATCGAACGTCAATGCCGGACGAAAACGGGCCAGGCAATCTGGGTCAGCTCTCGGATCGCAGCCCTGCGCGATATCCAAAATAACAACCAGTTGTTGGGGTACATGGATGTCAGTCACGACATCACCAAGCGCAAGCACATGGAAGACCAAATTCGGGCCGCCCAGACCCAATTGACCCAGGCCGCCCGCCTGGCAACGATTGGCGAGATGGCAGCGGGGATTGCGCATCAAATCTACAACCCCCTGACCACCATCATTGGCGATGCTCAGTTATTGCTGCGCGCCTTACCCACGGACCAACCAGGCCGCGAATCTGCCGAAGCGATCGAAGCCGCTGGCTGGCGGGTTCAGGAAGTGATCCAGCGCCTGATGGAATTTTCCAAGCCGGGCAGCGGCGCCATGGAAGCGCTATCCGTCAATGCGACCATCGAACGCGCCCTGGCCATGGTCAGTGAACAAATTCGGTCGGCCGGCATCAGCCTGGAAGCTCAACTGAGCCAGGATGATTTGCAAGTGAAAGGCAATTCACGCCAGCTTGAAGACCTCTGGCTCAATCTGCTCTTATTAGCCAGAGATGCCACTTCCGACGATCGGCCGCATCGCATTGCGATCCAATCCTTTATGTCAGAACATGGCTGGATTCTAGTAACTGTTAGCGATGACGGCGCGCCCATCCCCCAGGAAGATTTAGAGACCATCTTTGAACCCAACTTTATCGGCCCCGCGATCGGGCGCGGCACCGGTGTGGAATTAAGCATTTGCCGGGAGATTGTGCGGCAGCATAATGGTAAGATTGAGGTGGACAGCCTGCCCAGGCGTGATACAATTTTCCGTGTCAGCCTACCTGTCCATAAACCCATAAACTAAATGGGTTTGGGTCGCTTAACAATTCAGCGGGTTCTTTGGGAATTCATGTGGTGGTACCCCACTGCTCACAGAATTTCCCAAAGAACCAAACTTGAGGTGCATTTTTGGACGCGGCTAATGTGCTGGTAATTGAAAACGACGAGATTGTCGCCCGTACGATTGAACGCAGTTTACGCAGCGATGAATTTCAGGTCAGAGTTGCCTACAGCGGCGTCGAAGGTTTAAAGCTGGCGCACGAGGATACACCCGATCTGGTTATTTTAGACATTATTATGCCCGGCATGAACGGATACGAAGTTTGCAATACCATGCGCAGCGACCCCCAGCTCGCAGAAGTCCCGATCCTGTTCCTGACAGCCAAAATCAAAGATGAGGATATTATCGCCGGTTTGAAAGCCGGAGCTGACGATTACATCACCAAGCCGTTCAACGTCGATGAACTGATACTGCGCATTCGAGCTATCCTGCGCCGGGCTGTAGAAACACAGGAATTGTTGACTGAACTCTCCTCAGAGGTGGATACACCCGATCAGTCCGAGATGACCGAGGCTAATTTACTGCTTTCGATCGGCGATTACAAACTGGACCCGCGCACCTTTGAGGTCGATACGCCGGAGCATGGGCGCATCCGCCTGACCCCCATCCAATTCGATCTGCTGTATCACTTAATGAGCCACGCCGGAGAAGTATTTTCCCCGATGCGCTTGCTGGATGAAATCTGGGACTACCCATCCGATCGAGGCAGCCCTGACCTGGTTCGCGTCCACATCAAGACCCTGCGCGAGCGGATTGAAAACGACCCCCGCTCGCCCACTTTTATCCGCACTGTGCCGGGTTTCGGTTACACGATCTATCCCGACGATGACCGGGATCAATAACAAGGTTCTTCAGGAAATTCCGGGGTGGTACCCCAGAGATTCCCAAAGATCAACCAACGGACTTCTGCTGCCACACTTCACGACAGGAACGACCTGATCCTATGGATGATGCTTCCGAAACCCTGGTCAGCTTATACGATCTCCTGGAAAATTCTCTCAGCGATGAAAAAGCCTTTCAGGCTGCTCTCGAGCATTTACTGCGAGCCGTTAACCGGGTCGCCGGGGCATTATTCGTCCAAACCAAACCGGCTGGCGAGCCTGTCCTGAAAGCCCAGGCCAGCCTTTCGCCGGCCTGGCAGAAACAACTGGACGATCCCGGCAGCCCGATCTGGCAACTGGTCCGGGCAGTCGCCCGCCCGTATGCACCGGACCCATCCAATTCGGAATCGGCCTCCGGGCAGGAGCCTGCACCGGTAAGGCAGCCGGAGGTGATCGACGATCTGGCAGTCGCTGTCCCGATCCGGCATCAAGATGACGTCCTGGGCATGGTGCTCGTCCAGGGGCCTAAATGTTCGTATGAAGATCGCCTCTGGCTCGAACGCCTGGCCCGGCCCATTGGGCACATGGTCGCCGCCCGGATCGCCCAATTCAGCGCCGACGAGCGCGCCCGCCTGCTGGCCGATCTGCAGGTGCTGGTCACTCAGCTGGATGTAAATGCCAGCCAGGATGAACTCCAAAAGCACATCATCGCAGGACTTTGCCAGCTGTTGGATGCGGAAGGGGGCGTCGTGGCCCTGATTGATGAAGACAGCCAGGATTTCATCATCAAGAAAACGGTCTCCGGAAAAACTTCCTGGAAGTATCGCGGCGATGAAGCCTCTGACGGCGGGCTGGTCAGCGAATGCATTCGCCACGGTCTTACGTTCCTCACCAATAATCCGGAAAAAGAATCCCGGTTCCATCCGGAGTACAACTCGGTCAGCGGGGAAGCGGTCCATTCCCTGCTGTGCGTTCCCCTGCAGGTCCGCTCGGAAGTGCTGGGCGCCATTCTGATGATCAACCAGCGCCTGGGAAAATTCACCCCGCAGGATCAGGCGTTGCTCGACGTGATCGCAGATCTGGTAGCCCAGACCATCTATGGCAACCGCTTAATCCTGCAGCATAAAATTGCCAACGCCGATCTGGAAGCCAGCCGCTGGGAATTGCTGCACTCCCGCAACACCCTGCGGGCCCTGTTCGACAGCATGCCGGCCGCCCTGTACATCGTCAATCGCCAGTACACCTTGATCGCCCTCAATATGAGCAGCGCCGATCGGGCCGGTGAAAGGCCGAACCTGCTGGTCGGGCAAAAATGTTACCAGGCGCTCTACCAGCGCCAGGAGATCTGTCCCGGCTGCCGGGTGAGCGAAACCCTGATCAAAGGCCGGATTACCAACCGCAACGAACGCCGGCTTCTCTCCGAAGAAGAGGCGACCGATTGGGACATCAGTTCATTCCCAATTTACGACGAGTCGGACGAGGTTGTCCAGGCCATCCTCCTGGAGCAAGATGTCACCGAAAAGCGGCGGCTTGAAATGACCCTGGCCCAATCCGAAAAATTGGCGGCCGTGGGACAGTTGGCCGCTGGCGTAGCCCATGAAATCAACAATCCCTTGACCGCCATTATCGCCAACGCCCAGCTGATGCAGCGTGAGGTCAGCTCCGACAGCGAACTATTCGAATCGCTCGACCTGATTTCCCGAGCCGGGGCGCGGGCCGCTCACGTGGTCAGGAATCTGCTCGATTTCGCCCGCAAAGAACGTTACCAGTTCCTGCCCACCGACATCAATGAGACCGTCAAGCGGGCCATCTCCCTGGTCCAGCACGAATTGCTGGCCCGCTCGATCACCCTGGATTATCTGCCTCAGTCCGATTTACCGCTGGTGGCCGCCAGCCAGGATCAGATCCAGGGCGTATGGCTGAACCTTTTGCTGAACGCCATCGATGCGATCGAACACACCGATGGCATCTTAAAGGTCAAGACCTCACTTGCAGACAGCTTTGTCTTTGTGGAAATTTCCGACAACGGCAAGGGTATCCCCCCCGAACGTCTCCCTCGGATTTTTGAGCCGTTTTTCACCACCAAGGCGATCGGGCGCGGTACCGGCCTGGGGCTCTCCGTCTGTGACCGGATCGTCAAACAGCACGGCGGTCGCATCCAGGTTGAAAGCGAGCTGGACCAGGGCACCTGCTTCACCGTCATGCTGCCGGTTGGACCCTGACCAGGTTCGTAATTTTCCCAACGTTCAGATTTTCGAAAAATAGGCGTGAAAATTGGCCTTCGCCAATTTTCACGCCTATTTTTCGACTTCCTCGGCGGAATTGAACCCTATGCCTCTATTCGATCGAGCAGGAATTGATTGAGGGCCTCGCGGGCCGCCGGCAGGATCTGCATAGCGCCCCAGTTCCCCGGGATTTCCCCCACGGCCTGGATACCTAAAATCGTATCAAACGGATCGGCCTCCAGCAGCTTGCCGCCGGCCCGGGTCTGGGGCCAGTAGCTGCTCAAAACCGCCCGCCAGGCGGCATAATGGCCGCGCAGCCAGGTCTGCAGATTTTGGAATGCAACCTGATCCTCGGGGGAAGCCGCCCCGGCTTTGTAAACTCGGATGACCAGCGCCTCCAGTTCGTCCCAGTTCACCACGAAGCGGGTAAGACGCTGATCGTGCAGGCGCTCCAACAAAGTCTGGGTAAAGGGATTCACGTTTCGGCGGCCTTTTCTTTTTCTACTTCGATCAGCAGTTCGTCCAGGGACAGATCCGTGAAGGCGGTCAGCCTGCGGTTGGCGCGATCGAGGTCCAGATGGCTCGTCAGGCGGTTGGGCACGGCCACACAGAAGATTCCCGCCCGATTGGCTGCCAGGATACCATTGGGCGAATCCTCGAACACCACGGCTTCCTGGGGGGTGGTCTCCAGGCACGCCAGGGCGGCCAGGAACAGGTCCGGGGCCGGCTTGGTTAAGCGGACGTCTTCGCTGGTGCGCAGACAATCAAAATAACCTCGCAGGCCCAACCGCTCCAGGTGGCCGCGGACCCAGCCGCGATCCGAGCTGGACGCCAGGCCGATCTTCAAGTGCAGCTGCCGGGCCCGCTCCAGGTAATCCTGCACACCCGGGAGGACCGGCTGGGCCGCGATCAAGGCCAGCTCGCGCTGCCGGCGGCGCAGTCCAAGCGTGGCCCAATCCAGGCGGCGGCCCAGGCGTTCCTCCAGATCCTGTTTTGGATCGAAAGGCGCTTCTTGTTCAGACCGGCCGATCGTATCGGCCCAGCGCTCCAGTGTCAGGTCCAGATGATAGGAGCGATACAGCTCCTGCCAGGATTGGAAAATCGGACCTTCGGTATCCAGGATCAAACCGTCGAAGTCAAAAATCAGAGCTCGGATCATCGGAGTTTCACCCTTTTGGCAGAGCGCTGACCGCCTCCAGGATCCGGCGCAAAGCTGGCTCCGAGATGCCCTGGTCAGCCGATTCAAGGAATTCCTGCAGGTCCGGATAGCCGCTGCGCTCGTACACGCTGGCCTGCAGGGCCATTTCCAGCCGGTCGATCTGGTGGACGAACCGGGCCTCCGCCGTGCGGCCGGTTTCGTATTCTTCCCACAGCGCCAGGTAATCTTCGCCCCCGGGCAGGTCCCGGAAGGCCCGTTCGACGGCCTGCCTTTCGAGCCGGTGTTTCTCATCCGGCTCGATCCGGTCCTGCGGGGTCAGGTCGCCGGCATAGATCTCCCCGAAATCGTGCAACAGGGCCATGCGGATGGCCCGGTCCGCGTCCAGATCCGGGAATTCGGCCCTCGCCAGGAAATAAGTCAGCGCGACCACCCCAAAAGTGTGCTCGGCCACGCTTTCGCAGCGCGCCCTGGGGACCCCGCGTTTCAGCCAGCCCTGCCGGAACAGGTTCTTGAGATGGTTGAATTCATAATAGGCCCTGACGATCGCCGGTGTATGCTCGTCCGCCAGCGCCTCGGCTGGGATGTCTGCTTTGGTCTCCATAACACCCTTTCTTGATAGCTCTGCACCTAAGTGCTTGTCCCGGGGAGAGAGAGGCGAAATTTGGTGTTTGCGGTGGCAAGGAGCCGCCGCAAACACCAAATTTCGCCAATAATTCCCCGGGACGATCAGCTTGTAGGCAGGCGTATTATCCTTTCAACAACTGCCCGACCCGGCTCTCGCCCAGGCTGAAGTACCTGGCCTCGGGATGGTGGATGATGATCGCCGCGGTGGACTGCTCGGGCACCAGCTGGCAGGCCTCCGTCAGGCTCATGCCCAGTTCGGCCTCGGCCGGCAGCAGCTTGAACACCTTGCGGTGATCCTCCAGGTCGGGGATGGCGGGGTAGCCCCACGAATAGCGCTTGCCCTGGTCCTGGCCCAATCCCAGCTCCTGGCGGATGTGCAGATGCAGGTATTCGGCGGTCGCTTCGGCGGTCTGTACCGCCAGTCCATGCGTAAAGTAAGCCTCGGAATAATCGCCGGCGGCCTGCAGCCGGTCGAAGCGCTCGGTGGCCGCCTGCCCAACCGTGACCACCTGGAATGCCACGATATCCATCCGGCCCGAATCGAGCGGGGCGAAATAATCTGCCAGGCACAAATGGTCGCCGCTCCCCTGGCGCGGGAAGCTGAAGCGTTCGATCTCCACCGGCGCGCCGGCCGTCACCGAAGCCGGGTCGTAAACGATCAGGTCGTTCCCCGCCGCTTGGGCCGGCCAGTAGCCGTAGATCCCCTGCGGCTGCAGCCAGCCTTCCCGCAGGGCCTGGCGCTGCATCCGCTCCAACCGGGCCTCGAATTCGGCTTCCAACCGGGTCCATTCCTCGCCGTGGGCGTTCTTGGCGCCCCACGACAGCCGGAACAATTCATTCTGGAACAGATGCTTGAAAATCAGTTCGAGCGGCATCTGGCGCACCACCCGCGGGCCCCAATGGCTGGGCTGTGGGATCTGGGCCGCCGCTGCGACCTCAGATGTCTGCCCGGCCGCCGCGGAGGCCGGCTTCAGCTGGATATCGCGCCCCAGCTCCCGCTCGGCGTCCTGGCGCAATTTCGCCAGCAGGTCCCGGCGCGCTTCCGGCTGGGACAGGGCATCCATCGTCGCCAGCCCTTCGAAGGCGTCCTTGCAGTAGAACACGCCCGGCTCGTAGAAGCGCTCGTCTTCCGTCATCAGGATCCGCCAGCCGAAGCGGCGGTTGATCGCCGCCCCGCCCACCAGCACCGGGAGGCTCAGGCCCCGCCGCTGGAGTTCGTTCACGATCAGCGGCATCTGCTTGCTGGTGTTGACCAGCAGGGCCGACAGGCCGATCGCGTCTGCGCCGGCTTCGACCGCTTTGGTGATGATCGTCTCGGCCGGCACCTGCTTGCCCAGATCGATGACCGCATAGCCGTTGTTGGACAGGATCGTTTTGACCAGGTTCTTGCCGATGTCGTGCACGTCGCCGTACACCGTCGCCAGCACCACCAGGCCTTTACTGGTGCCTTCCTTTTTCTCCAGGTACTGCTCCACGTGGGCGACCGACTTCTTCATCACCTCGGCCGACTGCAGCACGAAGGGCAGGATCAACTCGCCGGCCCCAAACTTATCACCGACCTCTTTCATGGCCGGCAGCAGCACCTGGTTCAAGATCGTGACCGCGACCTGGTGCCGCGCAGCGCCGGCCTGCCCGTTGGCCCCAAGCTCGCGCGCCAGGATCTCGTCGATGTCGGCCTCCACACCCTCCTTGTGGCGGTGCAGGATGCGCCAATGCAGGCGCTCCTCCGGGCTCATCCCCTGGGTGGGGTCTTCCCGCTGGGCGCCTTCGCTGGCGGGCCGGTCGGATTTTTCGAAGTATTCGATGAAGCGCTGGAGCGCCTCCGGGCGGCGGTTGAAGATCAGGTCCTCGGTCAGGGCTCGTTCTTCGGGCGGGATTTCGGCGTAGGGGGTGATATGGGCCGGGTTGACGATCGCCATATCCAGCCCGGCCTGCACAGCGTGGTAGAGCATCACACTGTTGAGCACCGGTCGGGCCGCCGGGCTCAATCCAAAGGAGACGTTGCTCACGCCCAGCGAGGTCAGCACCCCGGGCAGCCCGGATTTCACCAGCCGGATGCCCTCGATTGTCTCGATAGCCGCATTGGCGAATTCCGGGTCGCCGGTCGCCAGGGTGAAGGTCAGGGTGTCGTAGACCAGCGCTTCGGGCTTCAGGCCGTGATCCTGAACGGCGATCTCGTACAGCCGCCGGGCCACTTCCAGCTTGCGCTGGGCCGTTTTGGCCATGCCCTGCTCGTCGATCGTCAGCAGCAGCACGGCGGCGTTGTGCTCTTTGGCCAGGCTGAACACCCGGTCGGCCCTGGCCCGGCCGGCTTCCAGGTGGGTGGAATTCAGCAGGCAGCGGCCCGGGGCGGTCTTCAGGGCCACTTCCATCACCTCCGGCTCGGTGGTGTCGATCACCAGCGGCACCTCGACCCCCATGGCCAGCTTTTTGACCACCCGGCGCATCAATTCGGCCTCGTCCGGCCGTTCGGTCACCGCCACGGAGATATCCAGGGCGTGCGCCCCGCCGTCCACCTGGTCCCGGCCCAGCTCCAAAATCGTGTCGTAATCCTCCGACAGCAGGATCCGCTTGAACTTGCGACTGCCCTGGGCATTGCAGCGCTCCCCGATCAGTAGAGGCGGCGGCTCCTGGTGCATCGGCATGGCCCGGATGGCGGAGGCCAGCCTCGGCGTCTCCGTCTCCGGCCGGGGCGGGTGCGCCCGGCGGCCCTGGCCGGTCCCGCCCAGCTTCTCGACCAGCAGCTCCAGGTGAGCCGGGGTGGTGCCGCAGCAGCCTCCCACCACGCTGATGTTATTCTTCTCCACGAACTCCAGCATGGCCTGGGCGAATGGCTCGGGCTGCAGCGGATAGACCGCCTCACCGTCCACATTCAGCGGCAGGCCGGCGTTGGGGATACAGGATACCGGCAAGGTGGCGTTCTCGCCCAGGAACTGGATCGGCTCGCGCATGTGCTCCGGGCCGGTCGAGCAGTTCAACCCGATCACGTCGATCGGCAGCCCCTCCAGGATGGTCAGGGCCGCGGCGATGTCGGTGCCCAGCAGCATCCGCCCGGTCGTGTCCAGGGTCACCTGGGCCTGGATCGGCAGCCAGGCGCCGGTCGCCTGGAAGGCCGCCTCGATCCCGTGGATGGCGGCTTTCACCTCCAGGATATCCTGGGAGGTCTCGATCAGCAGCAGGTCCACCCCGCCCTCGATCAGCCCGGTGGCCTGCTGCTGGAAGATGGAAGCCAGCTCGTCGAAGCCGGATATCGGACAGCTCCGGGTCGTCGGCGGACGGCAGCTTGCCGCTCGGGCCGATCGAGCCCGCCACGAAGCGCGGCTGCTGCGGGGTCGAGTATTCGTCCGCCAGCCGGCGCGCCAGGGCCGCCGCGGCCCGGTTGATCTCCAGGGTCCGGTCCTGCAGGCCGTATTCTTTCAGCGTCAGGCGGTTGGCCCGGAAGCTGTCGGTCTCGATCACGTCGACCCCCACCTCCAGGAACGAGCGGTGCACGGCCTCGACCGCCTGGGGATAGCTGATCACCAGGTAATCGTTGCAGCCGTTGGTACGCTCGCCCCCGAACTGCTCGGGGGTCAGGTGCAGAGTCTGCAGGCTGGTGCCCATAGCTCCGTCGTAAATCAACACCCGCTCCTGCAAAGCATCTAAAAAGCGGCGGTTGGTGTAGTTTCGTTCCATCAAAAAACCTTCTTTCAGGATACAGGTCGCACAGCAGACTGCTGTGCGAGCCCCTGCTCAAGCGCCTCCCCCAGTTGGCGCTGCAGATCGCCCGCATCCAGGTAGACGATATTCCGGCTGGCGCAGCCCCGGGCCGAACTCGAAACCCGCTGGCCCGCCGGGTAGATCAACCAGACCGGCTTATTCAGGCCGAAGGCGATCCCGGCCTCGATCAGGCCGCCGCGCAGCTCGGGGTGATAAAGGATCAGCACCAGGTCGCTGGCCCGGATGGCCTGGCGCACGAACGGCATGAAGACTTCCGGCTCGGCCAGCCCGCGGCGCTCGATCTCGCGATAGGCTACCAGCGGGGTATGGCCCGCCGCCAGCACGCACCCAGCCAGCAGGTCCGCCAGCCCTTCCAGGCCGGTGTCTCCGCGGGGCGCTTTCATGCCGATGAAAATGTCGAGTCCTTTGCCCACGCCTTATGCCTCTCCCGGTTTGCTGGCGCTGTTCATACCACGGACCGGTATTTATCCGCCGTTTTGGCTCAAATTTCTCGCCAAAACAAAATCCAAGTATACCTGATTATAGGCTTTTCTTATCAAAAGGCCGGGGTTTGGAGGTGGATTGGCTAATCCTTGCACCAGACAAGGCGTATTGGCGAAATAAGGCGTCCGCCCACGCTGACGCCTTATTTCGCCTTTTTTCCTCCCAGTTTTTGGGTGAGGGATAGAATAATCGAATGATCCAACGGCCCGGTCCCTGTAACCGATCTTGGTACAATAAGAGCGATGGCTCACCAAATGACCAATAAGTCCCCAAAAGAATGCGCCCCCGACAATCCGAAGAATAGACCAGGGGCAACATCTTGTCTCCAAGATTGCAGCCTTTTCACAGATATAGAATGAATAGAATTAATAAGATCTTCATTGCATTTGGATGTCTCATCCTCTTATCTGGTTGCAGTTCTGCCTCCCAGCCATTCGAGTTACCCGGAACGCGCTGGACACTCCAATCCATCCAGAGCCAGAAACTGTTAGCAGGCACGACCATCACATTGGAGATTACAGAGGGAGAAATTTCCGGCTCTTCAGGTTGTAATCTTTACGGGGCAAGCTTTACCAACCGGCTCAAGCATGGCATCGAAATCAATGAGGTGGAGCATACCGAAATGGCCTGCCTGGAACCAGCCGGATTAATGGAGCAAGAAGAAAAATACCTCCATACCATCCAGCAAGCGGCCGCCTATGAGCGCGATGGCCAAACCCTGTCCATTCTGGATGAACAAGGCAACCGGCTGTTAGCTTACCGGATTTTGCCTGAATTTGAAGCCAATCCGGACGGCCTGCAGGGGAAGACCTGGCAATTGAGTCATGCAGGGGGTATGGAGGCCAGCGAGCCTGGCGCATTTACCCTGCGGTTTGAGGGGAACACATTTAACGGAACCACCTCGTGCAGGGATTACCGGGGCAGCTATCAAGCCCAACAAGATCAGCTGACGGTGACATTTTTAGAAATGACCACCCATGAAGATTGCGCCCCGGAAGATCTGATTTCGGAAGAGACGTACACGACTTTGCTGGAAAGGATCGATCAGTATCAGGTGTCCCCAGACCGGCTGGAACTTTACACCGTGCAACGCGATAAGCTGATTTATGAGTACGTATCAGAGGATTAAATCAGCTCAACTCGCGTACCCGACCGCTTCGCTCACCGCTCTTGACAGTGAGCCTCGGCGATCCAGATAAGAACGGCTGCGGACGGACACCGTAGACTGGGTGACGGACGGCTAAAGTATGTTTCCTCTTGTCACACAGGTGATATCGTTGTAAGATAGAGGCACAGGATATAAGCGACCGTCCTATACGGAAATACGTAATTATTATACGTAATACCGTATAGGATGTCAAGTATATTGGGGAGCCTTTATATGGTCTTAGATAAAATTCGAGACTTAATCGCAGACAAAGAGCCTACCCCCAATAAATATACGATTGCAATGGGGGAATTGATCCGGAAAGCTCGCGAAGATGCTGCCATGAGCCAGAAAGAGCTAGCCGAGAGAATTTATAGACGCCAGGCGACATTATCAGATCTAGAGAACGGAAAATCTGAAGTTGGGACCGTTACACTAGTTCTATTAGCCGCTGCTTTGGACAAACCAATTACATATTTCTTCCCCCCGTTTGTGTATCAAGAATTAAAACCAGAAGATTTCACTCCATTAGAACATGAATTGTTAGACACATTTGGAGCTATTTGGAGCGACCATTTACGTGTATTAGCGCTTAACATGGTTAAGGTTATAGCAAATTTTGATCCCACAGATTTGGTTGTAGATTCAATTGATACAATTATCGAAAAAGATAAAATTGATGAGGAGATAAAGTAATTTTTGGAAAGAAAGCGTAACAAATAGCAATTTTAAGAAGATGAGAAATGGGGATTTAGTCACATGCAACTTAAAGATCGTTTCCAAAAAATATCTGAGCGAATGATGCTCGACTTTGAAGAAGCTGGCTTTACTGAACATAATCCAACAAAAGGTATAAATCGTGAAGAAATATTACGCGAATTTTTGAGAGAAAAATTGCCATTTCAATACGACATATCATCAGGAGAAATCGTATTCCGTGATGGGTCATTAAGTAACCAACAAGACATTATTCTCTTCGATAAAATCAAATGCCCCCTTATATATTCAAAAGAATCTGTAATAGTACCCATTGATGGAGTTTACGGGGTTATCGAGGTTAAATCTTACTCTATCAACAGAAGAATTGCGAAATTCAGCCGAAAAGATTAAGAATATTAAAGAACAGGCACCAAGGGATTTAGCTATCCTTAGAAAAACCGAACATATAACACTGGCACGTCCTGGAAGACCCTTTGGGGTATTATTTTCCTTCCAGTCGAATATATCTTTGGAAACCATAGCCAAGAATTGGTTAGAAATCAACAAAGATATTGGCGTTGTCAATAATTGGCTAAATATGATAATTGTCTTAAACAAAGGACTAATATTGATCGGAAAGCCCAAAAACGATGAGACTATTGAACCATTTTTAGAAACCGATTCTTTAGTAAATTTTACTCTTCAAGCGCAAGAAGGAAAAAACGATGGATTTGTTGTACCCATCATTAAGGAAGAAGAAACAGATACACTAATGTGGTTTTATTTTTATCTTACTGCATTATTATCTAGAACATTTGTTGTCCCGGTTGACATTGGAAAATATATTGATAATAATTTGCCCCCAATGATTCACTCCGTCCTCTAAGCAGCTACTACATTGAACGATTAAGTATCCCGATTGGAATTGAACATCTATCCGTTTGGTCGTAGTCCCTAATCCTGTTGGGCTCACAAAAAATCCACCTGTAACTATCCTTTCTTCCAGGTTGCCCTGGCCGCAGGAATAGTTTTCCCAATTAGCCGCCTCATCCCACCCCCGCTTTGACGAATGCGCCCGGAGGTGATACACTTTCCTCAGACATTAAACTTTTCCTTAAAGGTAGTCAGCCAGCCATGGAACCCGTCCGGCGCATTCAACGCTTTGAGCAGCTCAAGATCGTCGCCGATCCCCGGCGCATGGCCATCCTGAAGCTCCTGATGGTCCAGCCGGAAACCCTGACCTCCCTGGGCAAACATCTGGGGGAGCATCCCGCCCGGGTCCGCCACCATTTGCTCAAGCTCGAAAAAGCCGGGCTGGTCGAGCTGGTCGACACCCAGGTGGTGCGCGGCTTCACCGAGAAGTTTTACGCCGCCGCCGCCCAGGCCTTCACCCTCAACGAGATCATCCTGCCCCAAAACGCCCGCCCGGACACCATCCTGATCCTGGGCAGCCACGACCTGGCCCTCGAGTTGCTTTCCAACGGCGCCAACGAAATCAACCACACCCATCTGCTGGCGCTGCCGGTCGGCAGCCTGAATGGCCTGATCGCCCTGCGCCAGGGCAACGCCCACATCGCCAGCTGCCACCTGCTGGATGCCTCCAGCGGCGAGTACAACACCAGCTACGTGCGCCATTTCTTCCCCGACCAGGACATGCGCCTGATCACCCTGGCTAACCGCGCCCAGGGGCTGATGGTCGCGCCGGGCAACCCCCGCCAGATCCGGGGCCTGGAGGACCTGGCCCGCCAGGAACTGCGCCTGGTCAACCGCAACCCGGGCTCCGGCACCCGCATCTGGCTCGACCAGCAGCTGGGCCGGCTGGGCTTCCAGCCGGGCGCGATCAGCGGCTACGCCCATGAGGTCCGCACCCACACCGCCGTGGCCGAGATCATCGCCCGCGGCGGCGCCGACCTGGGCCTGGGACTGCAGGCCGCCGCGATCCAGTGCGGCCTGGACTTCATCCCCCTGTTCGAAGAACGTTTCGACCTGGTGCTGCCCCAGGCGCTGCTAACCTCCCCCCAGTTGCAGCCGGTCCTGGACCGCCTGCAAAGCGCCGAGCTCAGGCAAAAGATACGGGCGCTAGCCGGCTACCACACCGAGCAGACCGGCAACGAGATCAGTCCGTAATATTCAGGCCGCCTGACAAGGCAGCTCGGCATTTTTCGCTGGTTGGTCCCTCCATCCCAGCCCGCCCCCCAAGGGGCGGGAGAAGATGCGAAATTTGAAGTTGGCGGTGGTAAAAAGCCACCGCCAACTTCAAATTTCGCCAGGTGCTATCCCTGGCCTCGCTTAGAATACAATCGAAAAAAGGAGCTAAGTCATTTCCTGCCGCCCGGATAAGGCCCGCAAGAGGGTGTTCTGGTCGGCGTACTCCAGGTCGCCGCCCACCGGCAGGCCGCGCGCCAGGCGGGTCAGCCGCACCGGGCTGGACTGCAGCTGCTGGCTGAGATAGGCGGCCGTATAGTCGCCCTCCATGCTGGGGTTGGTCGCCAGGATGACTTCCTGGACGCCCCCCGCCCGGACCCGCTCCAACAGCTCGCGCACCTTGAGGTCCTCCGGGCCGATGCCTTCGATCGGCGACAGAGCCCCGTGCAGGACGTGATAGCGCCCCTGGTAGCCGGCGGTCCGTTCCAGGGCCAGCACGTCCAGGGGCTCCTCGACCACGCAGATCAGGCCGGGGTCCCGGTCCGAACTGGCGCAGATCTCACATTCGGTCCGCCCGGCCACCGTAATGTTGAAACAGGTCTGGCAGTAGGTCGTCCCGGATTTCAGGTTGAGCAGCGCGTTGGCCAGGTCGCCGGCCAGGTCGTCGGAGGTCCGCAGCAAATGGAAAGTCAGGCGCGAAGCCGTCTTCGGGCCGATCCCCGGCAGGCGCGACAGGGCATTGATCAGATTCTGGATAGGTTCGGGGAGTATCATTCCGGATCGCGATTACAGGCAGGCATCCCGGTCGGGCCCGTCTTAGAAGGGCAGCCCGCTGGACAGCGGTCCCAGCCGCTCGGCGGCCATCTCGCGCGATTTATCCAGGGCGGCATTGAAGGCCGTCAGGAGCAGGTCCTGGAGCATCTCGGCGTCCACGTCCTGCAGGATCTCCGGGTCGATCTCCACCGCCTGGCAGCGCTGGTCGCCGGTGACGGTCACCTTGACGGCCCCACCGCCGGTGGTGGCGCTGACGGTTTCTTCGGCCAGCTGGGCCTGGGTGGTCTGGATTTGCTCCTGCAGTTTCTGCAGCTGCTGCATCATCCCCATCTGGCCGCCCATTTTGTTGGCTTTATATCCTTTTGCCATAATCGGTACCTCCAATATGTGTTTAATCTTGCTGTGTTTCAGGCGATCTTATCGCTAAATTTCTTTCAACCCTCAACGGGAAGGAATGGCGAAAAAAGGTGTGCGTGGGGGGCGTACGCCCCCCACGCACACCTTTTTTCGCCCTACTCTATGACTTTGGGATGAGAACTAAGAAGTGTTCCATCCAAATAAGATTCACTGTATATCGACGATCTCGCCGCCCAGGTCCCGCAGAGCCGCCGCGACCATCCCGTCGCTGTCGATGTCGGGCGGCAATTTACCGCCCCGCCCGCTGGCGACGAAGCAGCGGATCGGGATGGATGTGCCCATGATCTCTTCGATCGCCTCACAGGTCACCTTGATGTGATCGATCGTGTCGTCTTTCTCCATCTTCGACTTGGCGAATTCACCGTTGAAACCCAGGAACAGCACGCCGTCTTTCATTCCAAAAGGCTTGCACGAATTCAGCAGCCCGATAGTCTGGCGGCTGCGCGACCCGACCAGGTCCACAATCCGGCGCCAGTTCTCGTTGACCTGCTGCAGCACCAGGTCGCCGCCGCTGGCCTCCGGGCCGGCCGTCTCCCCGGCGGATTGGGCCGGGGGAGGCGCCGCGGCCGGGCCGGCGCCGCTCTTGGACGCGGTGGTTGTTTTGCTACGCCTGGTCGGAGGCGGGGTTTCTGGCACCACTTCGGTCGGGCCCTCCAGCAATTCCACGAAAGCCATCTCCAGCGGCAGGGCCGGCTGCCAGGAGCCGCGCGTATCGACCGCGGCCTGGTTGAAATTGCGGATGAATCGCAGCAGGGTGGGATTATCCAAAGCCTGGGCCTGGCGGGCCATCTGGGCCCGTACCTCGGCGGTTGCGTCGATCTGGTCGGCGCTGCCCACCCGGATCAGGAGCAGGTCGCGTAAATATTCAACAATCTGGCGGGCGAACTGGCGCGGGTCGCTGCCGGCGTCCAGGGCCTGGTGGATCTGGGCCAGCCCCGCGTCCGCCTGCCCGGCAATCAGCGCTTCGATCACGTCCAGGACGGCCTGGCTGGCAGCCGTGCCCAACAGATCCTGGGTCATTTCCAGTGAGATGTTTTCGCCGGTGGAGGCCAGCTGGTCCAGCAGCGAAATGGCGTCCCGCAGAGCGCCGGTCGACTGGCGGGCAACCAGGGTCAGGGCCTCATCCGAAATCTTGATGTCTTCGCCCTGCGCCATTTCCCGCAGGTGGGCGACGATATCGGCCACCGGGATGCGCCGGAACTCGTGGCGCTGGCAGCGGGACAGGACCGTGGCCGGGATCTTATGCACTTCGGTGGTCGCCAGGATGAAAATCGCGTGGGGGGGCGGCTCTTCCAGGGTCTTCAGCAGGGCGTTGAAGGCCGCGGTGGACAGCATGTGGACTTCGTCGATGATGTACACTTTGTAACGGCCCTGGTTGGGCGAGAAATTGATCTTATCGCGCAGATCGCGCACATCCTCGACGCTGGTGTTGGAAGCCGCGTCGATCTCGATCAAATCCAGGAACCGGCCGGCATTGACCGCCAGGCAGTGCTCGCACTTGCCGCACGGCCGTTCGGCCAGGTCTTCATCCAGGCAGTTGACGGCCTTGGCGAGCAAACGCGCCGTGGTCGTCTTGCCGGTGCCGCGCGGCCCGGCGAACAGGTAGGCGTGCGCCACCCGCTCGGACGTCACCGCGTGCCGCAGGGTCTGGATCACGTGTTCCTGGCCGACAACCTGATCCCATTGGTTGGGCCGCCACTTACGATATAAAGCTTGAGACATGCTTAGAGTCTATCAGAGAGGGGCAGAGTGGTCAACCGATCAACTTCCTGTTTCAACTGCACCAACTTTTTTTGAAACCGGTCTAATGGCACCGCCAGGTTATAGCTGGCGATTTGTTGATTAATGGCCGTGACTTGTGCCTCGAAAGCCTGCAAAGCGCGCCTCCATTCCTGCTCCCCTACAGCCGGGCCGGCCTCCCGGCGCTGCTGCCAGGCCTGCCGGAGCTGGCGCCGGGCCGCGGCCAGATCGTTCTCGATCGATTGGCGCTGTTCGATCCAGGGCAGCGTGAAGCCATTGGCCTTCAAAATGTGGTGGGCCATCCGCCAACCAGGATCCTCCCAGGGGTTTTCGTCCAGACGCAGCGGTTTACCCTCCCCGGGCAGGTCCTTGAACTTGCCTTCTTCGATTGCCTTGCGGATCAGCTCATCGATGCCGCTCATGGGATGAGATACGTATCTCGCACCCGGCCCTGGTCATCCTGGAGGGTAACCGTCTCGCCCGAGCGCCAAACCGCTTCCGACAGGCCCCAATACAGGTCGACTACGGTATTGCTGCCGGCCCGGGTCAATACATTCACGGCCCCCGCTTTGTACAGGATCAGTTCCGGAAACTCAGGGAAGGTAAAAACGTGCCCATCCTCATCCAGGATCTTCCAGCCCACCAGCGAAATTTCGCCGTCCCCCTGGTGCTTTAACAGGATCCTTTCCGACTCCAGATCGCCCACGCCAATGACACTGTCAATAGTCACCTCGCCGCTGGCCACCGGGGCCTCTTTGGTCACGATCGGGATCTGGAGGTGCTCGCCCACGCCGAGCGAATTCGGGTCGGTGAAGCCGTTGATCTGCATCAGCTCGTCGATCGTCACCCCGAATTCATCGGCAATGATGCCGAAGGTATCCCCGGACTTAACCGTGTAAACGATGAAAGCCGGCGTGGCGGTTGGCTCTGGTGTAGGCGTATCGGCCGGGGTCGGCGTAGCCGCCAGGGTCGGGATGGGGGCCTGGGCGCCGCCGAACAGGTACGCCAGGCCATTGTCCAACCCGGGGTTGTGGGTCCGTTCCCAGAAGAACAGCACCACCAGGATCGTACAGGCCGACACGAACACGTTCAGCAGCAGGTAATAGACGAGCCGTTTCCATTGTTTCATAACGTTTTCTCCCCGGAAAATGATAGCACAGATGGGGCCATGTGCCAATTATAAAGCCGTTCAAGCGTAGATCAATCTTAAGATCGAATTGACGCATCTTCCAATTGAAACTACAATCCACCTATGGCAATCATCATCGACGGTCACAATCTGATTCCCAAAATCAAGGGCCTGAGCTTGAGCGATCCGGACGATGAGCGCAAGCTGATTGAATTGTTGCAGGAATACTGCCGCTTTCATCGCAAAAAAGTGGAGGTATTTTTCGACGGCGCCCCGCCCGGCCAGGCCCGCAGCCAGACCTTCGGGCTGGTAACCGCCCGTTTTGTGCGGCAGGGCAAAACCGCCGACGAGGCTATTCGTGAACGCCTGGTTCGGTTAAAGCGCGCCGGCCCGAATTGGACCGTGGTAAGCTCCGACTTACAGGTTCAGGCGGCTGCCCGCCGGGCCAGGGCCCAGGTCGTCAGTGCGGAACAATTTGCCGGTTCGCTCATGCAAACCCTGGCCGGGAACGCTGAAACGCCGGATGACCAGAGAGAAGTACAGCTGGACGACGAAGAAATCGAACAATGGTTGCAGATCTTTGGGAACAGGAAAAACAGGGGGGCTGAATAATTCGGATACAATACGTCCGATATTTTAATCCGCTATTAATGCTTTTCAGATCAAAATAGTGTATATTTAACAAGCCGACACCTGCCCTCCCTCTTACTGGTATTACAGGTGTCGTGTCACCGGATATGGCTTGCAGCACGTCCCCCCCGTGTTGTAGCACCGGTGGCCCTCCTTAGATTGCCGGGCGTGCCCCCCCCACGTCCGGCGATCCTTTTTTAATCCGAAAGCCTGCGCAGTACCATCAGGGTCAGATCGTCGTACGGCAGAGCATCCCCCACAAATACGATAACCGAGTTCATCGATGGCTTCCAACATCTCGCCAGCCGTCCCGGAGGTAGCTTCGGTGTTCAGGTCCGTGACCCAATCGGCTTCGCCGCGGATGGTGGCTTCCAGGCGTTCCTCGCCATACATCTCGCCCTCCGGCGAGAAGGCCTCGGTGACGCCATCGGTGTAGAACACCAGGTAATCCCCCGGTTCCAGCTGCACCTGGCGCTCTTCCATCTGGCTGCCATCCAGCACGCCCAGGGCCATGCCGCTTTTTTCCAGCTGTTCCACGCTCAACGAACGGTTGCGCAGCAGCAGCGGTGGGTTGTGACCGGCATTGGCATATTCCAGTTCGCCCGTTTTCAGATCCAGCACGGCGTACACCAGGGTGATAAACATGCCCTGTTGGGCATCCGGAACCAGGGCATCATTAACTCGCCGCAATACTTCGGCCGGCGAGGTCGCGCTTTGCACGGTCGCCCTCACCAGGGTGCGGGTCAGCACCATGAACAGCGCGGCCGGCATACCCTTGTCGGCCACATCGGCCATCACCAACCCCAGGCGCCCATCCGGAAGGTCGAAAATATCGTAAAAGTCGCCGCCGACCTCCCTGGCAGTGCGCCAGCGCACATCCAGGCTCCAGCCTGGCAATTCCGGCAGGCTGTGGGGCAAGAAAGTGCGCTGAATCTGGCGCGCCAGCAGCAGTTCCTGCTCCATCCGTTCCCGGACCAGCATCTCGAACTGCAGGCGATCATTCTGGATGGCAAGGGCGGCTTGTTGTGAGATCCCAGTCGTAATTTCGAGGCGTTTTTCACGCAGCCGCCGGATCGCCCCGCCAGCACCCCCTTCAGGCTCCTCGACCAGGAACACACCCACCACTTCGCCTTTGACCGACAGTGGAAAGGCCAGGAGCAGGCGAGCCTCACCGACCAGGTACGACTCGATCAGGTCCAGGTTTTCCAACCTGAGCCGCGTCCAGGATTCAGGCGGATCCAGGTTCTCGCCCTCGCCCGAAAACAGGTCGTCCTTCAAAGGGTAGGCCATCAGGCGGTCATGTTTGCGGGCATTTTCCAGAATTTCAAACTCTTGAGGAGCATAAACGGTTTTCCCGGCGTTGCGCGGGATGCCGTAGGATTGGGCCAGCCGGAAGACCTGGTTGGCGTTATCCCACAGGTAGATCAGGCTCCGGCGGACCCCGACCAGGATCGGGGTGATGCGGACGATCGCTCCCAGGATCTCGTCCAGGTCATTGGAACTGACGACTGCCTGGGCTACCTGCAACAGGGCCACAGAGACGTAGGCTTCCTCTTTTTGAGCCTTCATCAGATGAATATTTTCGACCGCCACCGCGGTCTGGTGGGCGATGCCTTGCAGGATCGCCAGGCGCTCATCAAACAGGTTCTCCAGGGTTTCCAGGCTGCTGGCATTCGGCATGTCGGCGCTGTAATCCACCAGCAACGCCCCCAGCACCTCGCCTCGCGCCAGCAAAGGGGTCAGGATCATTAATTCGGCATCGGGCAGGATTTCGGTTGTCGTGAACGTCACCTCGGGCAGCTTGGGGTTCTCCGTTCGGCTGTGGATCAGGACCGGACGTTTTTCTTGTAATAGCCGGTCAAACACCTCGGCATCGCCGGGAGCATATCGCCAGCGTTCAAAAGCCGTTTCCTGTTCAGGCGTCAGGCCGGAGGCCGCCGCCGGGGCAAAAGCTTCCACCGTTTCATCCCACATGTACAGCGCGCTGGACTTCACGCCGACCAGCATCGGCGTAATCCGCGCTACCGTGGACAGCAGTTCATTCAAATTGGTCAAATTCTGAGTCGCTTCAGCCACCTGCACCAGCACCGTGGACACCCAGGCCTGTTCGTGGGCAGCCTCAAACAAGCGAGTGTTCTCGATCGCCACCGCGGCATAACTGGCGAAAGTGGCGGTCATGGCGCGCGCTTCGCTGCCATAGCGCCCCGCAGTTCGATGCGCCAGGCTCAATACTCCCAATGGTTGTTCACCAACCCGCAAAGGAGCCGCGATCGCAGAATAATCGGCCGCATACCCCAGGGCCGATCCGAAAGGCTCGAACTCGGTTTGTTCGTTCCGGACCAGGGGCTCGGAAGCGGTTAACGCCTCCAGCAGCCAGCCATTGGCCGGTTGGTCCGGCTGGGCTTCAAAATGCCGGATCAGGTCTTCCAGACTACTGGCGCCGCGCAGCTCGCCCGCGCCGCGCCGCTCGTCCGCGCCGCTCAGTTCACCTGGGGCATCATCCGGCCCCAATACCGCGGCCAGGTGTAAATGGGCTATTCCAGCCGTTTCAAATTCGGAACTGCTTTCATCCAGCAGCCAGATCGCGGCCACGTCGCAGGGCAGACTGCGTTTCATCTCGGCCAGAATGGCTGCCAGCACCTGGTCCTGATCGACATCCGCCGACAACAATCCCGCGACTTCCCGCAAACTATCCGCCACCTGCCGGCGCCACAATTCAGACCGGTATAAGAACGCATTCCTGAGCGCCACCGCAACGCTGTCTGCCAGGGTTTCCAAAACAAAGACATCGTCTTTATCGAAGGCGTTCAGCCGGTCGCTTTGCAGATCGATCACCCCCAGAACCTGTTTGCCGAAGATGATCGGCACCGCCAATTCCGACTGAGTGTTATCAGGCGGAAGAGCCGATGGCCGATACAACGGTTCGGCAGCCACATCATTTGCCAGCAGCGATACCGCCTGGCGGGCAACCCAGGGGATCATCCCTCGCGGATCGTCAAGATCGTAGGCAAAGGGCTCGTCTTTTAAGGTGTGGCGGCGATGATCGCTCCCGGCCTCGAAAAATACTTTGCGCCGGCCAGGGTGGACGGAAAACAGGTGGACATAGGGGAAGCCCAACCGTTTCTGGATCAGGTTGACCAGTTCCTCTAACAGCTGCTCTTCATCGAGTATGGATGCGATCGCATTGCTGACTTCCGAAACGATGGTCAGTTGTTCGGCCCGCCGGCTTAAGGCATGGAATAACTGAGCGCCCTCGATCGCCACTGCAATGCTCCCGGCCAGCGCTCGCAGCACGAGCATATCCGTTTCCTGGAAATCATTGAGCTGGTCACTCTGCACGTCCAACACCCCCAGAACGCGCGTCTCAATGATCAGGGGCAGCGTGGCCTCGGCGCGGGTGTCAGCCAGGGCTTTGTAAAATTGGAAGCGCGCTTCCCGGCTGACGTCATTCGCCACGATCTCCTGCCCGGTCTGAGCCACCTGGCCGATAATGCCGTCGCCCACTCGAATCTTGAGGGAAAGCGCGCCTCCCGAATCAGGCAGGTCGCGTTTGCCGCCGGCGCTGGCCCGGAAATGCAGGTAGGCTTGCTCTGGATCGTGGGTAAAAATAGCGACGTAGTAATAATCGAAGGTGTCCAGGATCAAACCGGCCACCTGGCGGGATAGTTCATCCAGATCGCGCACGTTAGCAATTTTAGCGCTGACCTGGCGCACCAGAGTGAGCTGTCGGATGCGCCACTGCTCGACTGCCGTCTGGTAGCTGGCATGTAGAGCTATCGCCGCCTGGGTAGCCAGCCCGGCTAACAAGGCCGTTTCCCGATCGTCGAACGGCTCATTCTCGGGCCTTTCAACTTGCAGTACACCCAGCACCAGCGGTTCCGTAACGCCTTCCTGCTGAAACGTCAGTGGAGCAGCCAGCGCAATGCAGCCGCCATCCTTCGAAAAAGTCTTTTTCGGATTGAAATGCCCGGTCCGAGTATCTTCAAGCGCCTGGCGCATGGTGGGGCTCTCAGGCTCGGCCGGGAATTGTTCCTGTAAAGCCCCTGAAATCTGGGCACCCGAAAACGGCAGGAGTTTGCGTGACAACCACAACTGCACCTCGGCCTCGAGTAATTTTCCAGTAGTTGTAGCAATTAAATGGCGTTGATCGAGGAATAATCCCCCAATATCGCGCACGCCCCCATTAGGCCGATCCAGGCCGGATGAGGATTTCAATGCGAGCAAACGCTCGCCTAACTGAAGAACTTGTCTCCAGGCCGCTTCACCGCTGTTCACGGGCAACTCCATCCAGCCTACGAACGCTTGCGTTTAATCATGGTCAGGATGTTGCAGCCTGTTTCCGCAGCATTTACATCCTGATCGAACGAAAATTTGACTTCGTCCATCAACTTGCGCATGAAGAACAGCCCCAGCCCGCCGGCATCACGTTCTTCCAGGCTGGCGTCCAGGTCGGGTTCTGGAATTTCCAATGGATTAAACCGCTCGCCGCAGTCAACGATTTGAATAGTTAAGGCCTTTTTTTCGAAGATGCACTTGCATTCGATCTCGTCCTGACATTCGCCCCCGTATGCGTGTTCAATGATATTCGAGCAGGCTTCATCGACAGCCATCTGGACGGCGTACACATCCTTCTCCTTAAAACCAAAGTCCTGGGCTGCCTTCCCGACGAATTCTCTGATACTATCCAGACTCTCAAAATGGGCTAAAAAGACCGCTGTCCTTGGGGCTTCCATAGTCGTTGCTTGTTCCAGTTTGATAAAGACGAACCAGGTGATACGCTCGCAAAATCGGATGAGCGGGGCGGATTTGGTTTTGTTCGGCGAAGCCAATCATCAAACAAATCCTACAACTGCCTTTTTACTATTAGTAATTTGGCGAGCTTACCATCAAGATTGCTGGTGATAAAACAAAGGATGAAGGTGGAAGCTCAAACCGTCTTCAGACCTTCATCCGGAATACATACAGGCAACAGTTCGAGCCATGCGAAGTGTATCGGCCCGAAAACTTAACTTAAAGGTTGCCAACGGCAGCGGTTACGTCATCATAAAACTTAAATAAGGGAACGAAACCCGCCAGATCGAGGGCATCATAAATGCGTTGTGGAACACAGGCCAGGACGACTTCGCCGCGGTTATAACGCTTGCAGGTCTTTTGCGTGCTGATGAGAACGCGTAAGCCGGCGCTGGACATATATTCGAGTTCGGACATGTCGAAAGCGATCTTATAACGCCCGGCCTCCGTGATCAATTCCATCACCTCTCCCAGTTTTGGAGCGGTGAAACTATCTACCCGGCCGGTTACCTTAACGAGATCGCTATGTTTGTAATGGGTTGTGTTGATTTCCATCGGCAAGCCTCCGCAGTTGATGATATCTGCAAGACGGTTTTATCTCAGCAAAGCTGTATCTACTCAGTCTCGTGTAAAAAAAATATAGGCGGAATGGGTGTGCGTGGGGGCGTACGCCCCCACGCACACCCATTCCGCAATCTATTCCTACCAGGGCCGAGTAGTTACCCAAAGACAATCAAAACCGTGCTCACTATGATCCTGAAGTAATATCACGAGAAAAGCACTGATCCACGGTGCGAAAGTGATTATATCATGAGAACCGGACAGAAAAAACCGGGGATATAGGCGAAATCAGGCGTCAGTCTGGGCGAACGCCGGCGCTGACGCCTTGATCGCCTTGTGAATCCCGCACTTTGGGGCAGGCGGAGCCGGAGGACTTCACGAGCGCACTGTGAACCTGGCGGTATTCCCGGACGGATCGTCAACCACCAGATCGTCAGCCGTCATCTGGAAGGGCCATCCGGCGTTCTGCAGCCGCAGCGATAGCTGTTCCAGTTCAGCCTGTTCCGGCAGCAGGATTTCGTAATAACGCAGCCCAACCGAACCTGGCGCCGGGGCAGATGCTCCGGCGCTCTCCCAGGTGTTCATCCCGATATGGTGGTGATACCCACCGGCCGAAACGAAAGCCGCGGAAGGGCCATAACGGGTCACCAGATCGAAACCGACCACATCACAATAAAAAGACTGCGCCTCGGGGATATGCGCGACTTTCAAGTGCATGTGTCCCAACCGGGTACCCGGATCGATGCCCTGCCAGGGCTCAGCGTCCGGAGACAGCTCCGCCAGGATCCCTTCAGCATCCAGAGGATCGGTCGCCATCTGAATCTGACCGTTACGCCTCGGCCAATCTTCCCGCGGCCGGTCCCGGTAGATCTCGATGCCGTTCCCATCCGGATCGGCCAAATAGAGCGCTTCGCTGACCAGGTGATCCGCCGCCCCTTGCAAACGCCAACCGGATTGCAGCAAATGTGTGAAACTTTTGCCAGCGCTTGGCGCGAAGGGACTAAAAATGCCATATGATACAGGCCTGTTTTCTGAAAAGCCGGTTTCGCTCCCGGGACCTCAACCAGGTTGACCAGTTCGGGTACGGCCTGCGTACCCAGCCAGGCGGATTGATCCTGCCGGGCATTTAGCCCCAGGCCTAATACCTGCTGATAAAAGGATATCGATCGTTCCAAATCCGCGATCGTTAAGGAAATTCCACCGATGCGGGTTTTGGGATGAATTTTTGTTTGAACTATATCTGCCATTCGCTTACCTCGTTAATCCATTATCGCACAGGAGCAGTTAACGCCAGCCGGCGCGCTCCTGTCACGCCAATAAGTATATCGTTCCGACACCGCTTAATTATAACTAAAACTGTCCATAAAGTGGCCAATTACAAAGCAGAGGTTATAGCTTTTTTTCTACCAGATCACTTGTGATCATGGCGTTACAGAAGTAGAATAGAGCGAACCCAAGTTTGTTCGACCCAGCAGCATATCAAATCGGCTTGATTTACAAAACAGACAACCTATCTCAACCTGGCGCTCATTTAGCGTGCGCAATGACCCATCATCTTTCTTATGAGGTAGCCCCAATGTACAAACAGTCCAAATATCGCTGGTTCGTCGTGTTCATCTTTTTTCTTTTTATGCTGCTGCACCAGGCGGACAAACTGTTGATCGGGCCGCTGACCACCCCGATCATGGAAACCTACGGTATCGATGAAGTCCAAATGGGGGCGATCTTCTCAGGGGCTTTGTTGGTTGGCGCTGTCCTCTATCCGATCTGGGGCTATCTGTACGACCGCTATGCCCGTTCCAAACTGCTGGCTCTGGCTTCCTTCATATGGGGCGCTACAACCTGGATCAGCGCAATCGCTCCAACTTACCCAACTTTCCTGGTTAGCCGGGCCTCAACCGGAATCGACAACTCCAGCTATCCTGGCCTGTACAGCCTGATCGCCGATTATTTTGGACCTGCCATCCGCGGCAAGATTTACGGCCTGCTGCAGCTGGCCCAACCGCTGGGCTACATGGCCGGCCTGCTGATCGCGACCATGCTCAGCGGCGTGATCGGCTGGCGGGGCGTATTTTACATCACCGGCAGCCTGGGTATCTTCCTGGCGGTGGTCATTTTCTTTGGCGTGAAAGAAGCTCCCCGCGGCCAGAGCGAACCGGAACTGGCCGACCTGGAACAGGTCGGGGTATATCGCTTCAATAAACAGGTAGCGCTGGGACTGTTCCGCAAGCGCAGCCTGCTGCTCCTGTTCGTCCAGGGCTTTGTGGGCGTATTTCCCTGGAATGTCATTACCTACTGGTTCTTCCGCTATCTTGAAACGGAACGGCATTACGATCCCAACTCGGTTTTGTTCACCATGGCTCCGGCGATTCTGGTGCTGGCTTCCGGCTACTTTATCGGCGGCGCCATCGGGGATTATTTCTTCAAACGCACCCCACGCGGTCGCATGCTGGTTTCCATGGTAGCCGTGTTGCTTGGGGCGATATTATTGACGATCACGATGAATGTCCCCCTCGAAAACCAATCCACGTTCACGGTGATGCTGATGGCGACGGCCATTTTTATGCCTTTTGCCTCCCCCAACGTGATCTCCACGGTTTACGATATCACCTTACCGGAAGTGCGCAGCACGGCCCTGGCGATTCAATATTTTATCGAAAATGGTGGGGCCGCGCTGGCGCCGCTTCTGGCCGGGTATATCGCCCGCGGTTCTTCTCTGGGCAATGCAATCCTGATGATCTGCGTCAGCGCCTGGTTGCTTGGAGCGGTCTTCCTGGCATTCACCGCCTACCTGGTCCCGCAGGATATCCATACCTTGCGCGCGCAGCTGCAAGCTCGGGCTGAACACGAGCGCCAGATGCAGGATGGCCTCTCCGCCTGAACGCCCCTCCAGCGATCAGAATAATTGACCGGCGCATGCTGGCAGTGGCGCCACTGCCAGCATGCGCCGGTCGGTTTCGATTCTTCAGTGCTTCGCGGCCAGCTGGTTCAGTTTGTCTCAGCCAGCAGCTCCTGCAACCGGGGATGGCCGCGATAATGCCCACGGTGATCGTCCGGTAGCAGGGCCGCTATCCGACACATAATCTCATCCGTGTAGCGCTCCAAAGCAGCTTCTCGGTCGCCGGCTGGCAGGCGCGGCAGGGTAAATGGTTCCCCGATGTGTACCGACAAATCCAGCCGCCGCAAGCGTTTCAGCCGGGATACCACGGCCGCATCCTCGCTGCCGGTCACGCCCACCGGGATGATCGGCGCGCCTACTTTGGTGGCCAGGTAACTCGTCCCTGACCGGGCCTCATTCAGTTGTCCGCTTTTGCTGCGGGTCCCTTCCGGGGCCAGCACCAGCACACCCCCGGCCTTCAGGCGCGCCAGTGCGATCCTCAGGGCATGGATGTCCGGATTGAAACGGTCGATGAAGACGGCGTCCAATTGGCGGACGGCCCACCGGAAAAGGGCGACTTTCTGGTATTTTTCCGCCACCAGCAAGGTAATATCCCGGCGATTCAGCAAGTAATAGACTAAGGGGGCGTCCAGGCGGCCGACATGGTTCGAAGCGACCACAAAGCCGCCCGAAGTCGGCACATTTTCCATCCCGGTCACCTGGATCCGGGCGATGGTCTTAAAAATGATCCAAATTAATCCACGAGCGATAAAAGCGCCAAACGATTGCATGGTTTCTAGGGATTCGTTTCAAATTCTTCTAAGGCCTTTAAATGCTATATCCCACCATCGACGTAAAGAACAGCCAGGATGCGCCCATTATAACCGTGATTGGCGCGTTTATTCGCAAAAAAAGGTGTGAAGGCGGGTGAATACCGCCTTCACACCTTTTTTGCGACATACCTCAACCAGTCTGGTGGCGACTATTCCATTGGTAGCGGCGTATTCCAGGATTGGTTAACCTCGGCGTCGATCGGGTTAATGTAGGTCTCGTCTTTCTGGCGAGCCTGCACGATTAAATCTTCGGCTTGCTGGATCAGCCCATCCGGATCGTCGCTATCTAAAGGAAAACGGCTGATTCCCAAGCGCCCCTTAATCAAATAGCTTTCACCGCCAATGACGACAGGCAGCGAAAGAGATTTAAGCAATTTTTTGGCAACGATCTGGCAGCTCTTCACGCTGGAGACATCCTCCAGGATAAAACCAAGCCGGTCCGGTGAGACCCGGGCAACCGTATCGCTCACTCGCATTTCGCCGACCAGGCGTTTGGCGATGATTTGCAACGCCTGATCGCGGCTCGCCCTCCCGGCTTGCTCTTTGATCGCGTTCAGATTCTCGAGATCCATCAGATAAATGGCGAACCCCGTGTTGGACCGGCGCGAGCGGGAGGCAGTGTGGGCCAGCCGGTCCCGGAAAAGCAGCCAGTTCGGCAGGTTGGTCAAGGGATCATGGGTGGCGACCGCCTGGCTGTTCTCGCTTTTATAACTGCCGGCCAGGCTCAAATCGCCGGTATCGTGGCCCAGTTTCTCCAGGCCAAAACTTCTGAGCAGTGGGTGCATTTTATAGCGGCCGCCGGCATCCACATTGAGCATTGAGCGATCGACCAGGCCCGTCAGGGTGGAAGCCGATGGGCTGCCATAACTTTCAACGTCATCCAACCGGAACTCCCCTGGGATCCTGGAGATATTCCGAAAGACCTGCCGTTCGACCGGGTTCAACCTGCCCCAGGCCTGATCGAAGGCATTCCGGATGCTGCGGTGGCGCTCGGGCAGGTCCTGCATCGGAACAGCCAGCAGGTTTAGATTGCCGGGCAATTCCTGTGTGAGCCGGCTCAATGAACAGTTGCGCAGGCTGGCGGCCGCCAGTTCGATGCCCAGCGGCAGCCCATCCAGCTTCTGGCAGATCTGAACAACATCCTGCAGATATCGGTCGGCGATACCATTGCCCGAAATGGAGCGCGTCGCCCGGTCGATGAACATTTGCACCGCCGGATACTCCCGGGCATCCGTATCCTGGGCATACAACGGATAGGCGAGCCCGTTCAATTCAAGGGTGCAGGCAGCCTGCAAATTCAAGCGCATCTGGCTGGTAACCAGCAACTTCACATTGGGGGCATGGCGCAGGATTTCCAGCAGAAAATCCGTGCGGATGTTGACATGGTCCAAACCGTCCAACACTAATAAAGCTTGCAGTGGTTGCAAGGCAGCCAGGACCTGGCTTTTCAAATCAAAAACCGAGTCGAACGGCAACCCCAGCGACTGGGCGATACCAACGTACACATCATTGACCGTTTTGGTCTCTTCAAGATTCACATACCAGACGTTATCTTTAAACCGGTCGCTGTGCTGCCTGGCCGCGATGACCGCCAGGCGCGATTTCCCGGTGCCGGCCATCCCGACCAGGGTCAATAGGCGGCAGACCCGGTTCGGCAAACACTTCGCGAACCAGTCCAGCTCGGATTCCCGGCCCAGGAATTGCGTGAATGGGGCTGGGAAATTGTCATGCGGTTCTGGGGCGGACGGCTGGTTCATTTCGAGGACGACGCCGTTCTTAATCCGCTCATACAGGCTGGTCGTCTCCACGGACGGCTCGACACCCAGTTCATCCAGCAGTATCCTCCGGCAGGTGTGATACTGCTCAATCGCCGCGGTTCGCCGCCCGCTGACCGCCAGGTACAGCATCAGCTGGCGGTGGGCGCGTTCTTCCAGCGGCGCCAGAGAGACATGCCGCCAGGCAAACTTATAAACCTGCTCATAATTTTTGGCCTGCTGGTGAAATTCGCTCAGATTCTGCAGGCTGGATAACAATTTCCGGAAGTATTGTTCGCGGTGGAACATGATCCATTCCAGAAATGCCTGGCTGTCCGCCGCAAAAAACTCATTCATAAAATCGCCTCGGTATAGCTCGACCGCGGCCTGTAGATCTTTGGCGCAAACCGGGCAGGCGGACAAATCGGAGTGAGTATGCGCAAGCGTCCCATCGAGCAAGCGGTTAAATGCGTTCACATCCAGCTGGATCTGCGCTTGCGGATTTATCTGTACGCTTTCATCATCGACTAACAGAAATGGTTCTTCCGCATTCCGGTCCCCCAGGGCGCGCCGCAGCCCATAGATGGCCTGGCGTAGATTCGTGCGGGCATAGCCCTCCGGGCGCTCCGGCCAGAAAAGCTCAGCCAGCACTTCGCGCCGGTGGACCAGGCCCGATTCGAAGGCCAGGTATGCTAATAAAGCCCGCTCTTTATCCGTTCGGAAAGAAGCAGTAATTGCCCGGCCATTCAGGATCACCTGAAAAGCGCCCAGGTAATGGATGGCTAACTGTCTCATTCCTGATTTCCCACCCAAAACGAACCCACGTTCATGCCCACACAATGTTGACCTTACCATCCAGCAGCCTGAAATATCATCCCACAGATTTAACAAAATCTTAATTCTTAACCCAATTTCACGCTAATATCACGCCGCTGTCACGCGCCTGTCACATTAACTTGTTTTAATGAGCACAAGGAAACAAATACTGGTGCCTCCCTGTAGATGTATCTTACATGGTCGCGACCGATTTAGCAATAAAAAACTCGTAAACCCACTTCCATCCGGGCCATGAAAGAGCGAGCATATGCTTGGAAACAACCGCTTATACCAATCCTACATCCTGCGACTATGGCGAGAAAGTGTGGACGGAGAGTGGCGAGCCTCACTCCAAAATGTGACCAGCGGGGACGTGAAGAATTTCGGAAGCTTATCAGACCTTTTTACATTCATCTGCCAGAGAACCGATCAGCCGCCTATTCAAATACTCACCAACGGAGAGACCGATCCAATCAATATCAGCTAACTGCACAGGCTAATCATTGAAAATCCAACCCAACTGACGTACACCCAAATTGAGGAGGGTCCTGTAATGAAGCTCAAAAAACTGTTCTATATTTTGATCCCAGTGCTGCTCCTGGCCGGCCTGCTGGCCGGGCTGGCGCTGGCCGAGGATGGGGAGATATTTCCGGCGCAATATCTCCAAGACGCCGGAAGGCGAGACCGAAAAAGCCGCCATCTATATGATGGACTTTTACGTCCCTGCCCAACGGCGATGCGCACCTATGAGGCACAGGTCGGCATCCGGTAGGACGAATGATGATATTTTCCAGGATGGTGATGGAATGGCATACCTGCCGATGACTATCCAGATCGCTTCTTCGCCAAGCCACTGGTGACGGTCTACATCGACGACATCGGCGGCGCGGAAGAGGCCATTCCTGATGGGATGGTCAGCATCCAGGGCGGGATCACCTTTGGCGAATTCGATGCTTTTGCCGGCGTCTCGCTGGATGATGGCACCACCTGGAAGACCACCAACCTGTCCCGCTCGGCCGATCTGTCGTCCTTCAACCTGGCCAACGGCCACGCCTATCCAGGCGACGTGCACAATGTTGTTCACCAGGTGGCCGGCGATCAGATCTTTGTGGCCTGGGTCAGCAAATACTGTGAAGGCGGCACGCCGCTATACAGCCTGGATCCGACAGAGGATGCTGATTATTTCGACGACCTGGAAACAACCTATGGCAAGGATGCAGTCTACCTGTACGATTTGTTTGGCGTTGCCGGCAACCAGGATTCGGTAGATTACACTTTGCAGGGCTATCCAGACATCGGCGAGATTCCTTATTCCTGCGTCTGGACAGCGCGCGGCAAGCTGCTCGCTGGGGATGATCCATCCACAACCGAAGTCGAGAGGCATCCTACGTTATGTGGACCAAGCCCGAGCGGCTGACCTCCGGCAACGGGATGCCAACCTGCCGGCCGTCGACTGCGCTATGGGCGCTGGCTGCATCCTAACCTGGCAGGAAGATCCTGAAGGCTTGCGTCCCGGACAGGGCCTTGGCCCGGGAGAGGGTTGGAGCGGCGCGATCGCCAATCAACAAGACGGACATCTGGTACTCCTACATCAGTTATGGCGACTTCGATAAGGTTTTCGCTGCTGAAGACACGGTCGGCGCAATTACGATGGATGAGTTACGCACTGCGGACCGACACCACGATGCCCAAACCCTATGTTCCGATGGCCATGCCCATCCGTCTGACAGACAACAACATGTGCAAGGTCCATCGAACAGCGACCCATACTGCTACATCGATTTTGACAATATCGATGCTATCGATCACACAATGTACAAAACTTGCTAACTGGCTCCGACGACAGACTCTGACTTCTGCGCCATCGACAATCGCAGTGGACTAATCCGGGCGGCACGACCCTCAATCTATCTGTGTGACCGAAGATGACCGCGTGCTGAACGGCCGCGTGGCATCCACCCGGGTACGCCTGAATCTCAAACCATACACCCCTGCCGACTCTGGTACCAATGATAATGGAACCCCAGACGATCCATCAGATGATTTCGTAGAGAAAAGCGCCTGGGTAGTCATGGCGGCTGAGGAGACCAAGGCTCTTGGCGATGTACTGTCATCCTAGGCAAGAGAGATCCGATCGATATCGGCAAGGATGTCTGGTACTACTCCTTTGACCCGTTCCAGGATCATTTCATGGTAGCCCAAGGCGGGATACTTCAACCAACCGGCACAATGCAATTATGGACCGTTGGTGAAGACGATCCTTTGTGTTCACGGTTTAGAAGAAGGCACCCCTTACCCTGTACAAACTGATGATCGTGATGACGAGTATTACCTGACTGAGATTGCTCGACGCTTCGCCCTGACCACCAACTCGGTCCAGTCAGCAATCGACTCGGAAAGCGGACTGTCCGCCATGCTGATCTACAAGCAGGGCATCATCAACCAGGGCGGGCCAGCTGATATCTTCCTGCGCCGGGTGCTTTACGAACCGACTTACGACCCCATCGAGACAGATCACCCCATAGTTAATGTTGATATTCCGATAACAACTACCACCACATCTGATCCAATAACACTACCGGACGAGAACCTCTTCCCAGCCGATGTGTACTATGATGTGGATGGTTATGTCTATGAAGATAACGATGGAGATGGCAGTTATAACCCAGGAGAAGGTATCGCTGGGGTGACCCTACACCTTTTCATAGACGTGGACAGTGACGGCGTTGTTGACCTCAACATCGACCTTGATGGCGATGGCGACATGATCAATGAAGATATAGATGGCGATGGCTACCAGGATGTCGCTGAAGACCTTGATGGGGATGGCAATCTGGATGTCGCTGAAGATACCAATAGCAATGGCATTCTAGATGATGGTGAAGACATTGATGGAGATGGCTTCCTAGATCTTTACGATGAAGACATCGATGGTGACGGTCATCTGGATGTTGAGGAACCAGACACTAATGGGGATGGAATCTTTGATCTTGTCGAATATGGTGATTTCTCAATCCTTACCATCTCGGATGCGAATGGTTATTACCTGTTCGAAGACGTACCTCAGGACTATGCGTTTGCAATCGCGGTTGTTGATGCTGCATATCAAGCAGTGAATGGCCGGCCAACTATTGTCGGCGAGCTAATCGTCGAGAATCCATACGCTTATGAAAACATGGAATGCGACGAGTGGGCCTACACCGATGGTAGCAACCCCAATTACCTGCAAGGCGTGTGCCTCTCGCCAGCGATCAATCTCTCCGGTAACTACCGATCGTCGCCTGCGACGGCGGCATCCGGCAACGACGCCTGCGCAGCTCTCTTCCCAATGAATGATGATGGCAGCAATCCGACTGGCAGCTGTTCCCCAAGGTTTATGAATGGCGCCAATGCGATGGCAACCACCGAAATCGAAGGCTGCGAAGCTCAGAGGATCCTGGCGGCGACTCTGGACGACCAGTCCTGGGAAAACCCCTACGATGTCGCCAAAGGCCACCGCGGTTTTCTGGACGGCGATATCGTCATGATGATGTACGCCTGGTCGCCCAACTGGAACTCCAACGCGGTCGGCAACGACCACTACAATCTGTACGTGCGGCGCTCCTTCGACGGCGGCCTGACCTGGACCACTACCCCGGCTGAGCTGGGCGGTGACGAAGTTAGCAATGCGGTGAAGATCTACGGCATCAGAATATCTCATGACGGTTCGCCTGGAACTGAACTACCAATGTCTGACCTACGGCCCAGGTGAATTTGAGCAGGCTCGTAATGTCTCGCTCCTGAACGGCAACAAGATCACAATCCTGGATCCTCGCTACAGCCCAACTGGTGGACTGAAGCTCTATCCGACCATCCGCACCGACTGGTTGACCGCCAATGGGATTGATTTCACAACCGAGGATTTACCCTACGATGACGATTTGGTGCGCGATCCATCCAAGTTCTTCATGGTCTACGAAACCGGCGACAACACCACCGTGGCTGAAGGCGAGGCCATACCACTTGATCTGTACTACAGCCGGGCAACCATCTATGGCGATATTTGGGAGTGGTAGATCACGGATTGATACTGGATGAACCAATTGATGGTGTCTTGGAATCTCGAGCGATTGATCCGCTGGCCATGGCTGGAAAACAAAGCCGACGACCTGTCCGGTGAAGCCGGCATGGTGGCCAACCCGGGCGGGACCTTCATGTACTCCGTTTGGAACCAGTGGAAAGAGGAGATTCCTGCCGGACGGCGAGGAGACTGGTTTACGACAGCGATATGATCTTCCGCCGGCTGCTTTACCTTCCGGATGATTCAATTGACACATCCAGCTTACATCCTGTCGCCAGCATCCTGTATATCAACACGGTTGCTGCCAGCCAGGAAACAGATGACGTGATCACACTGGTTGGCACGGCTCAGGCTTTTGGCAACGAATGAGATCGAAGAATATCGCTGGCGAGTTAGTCAATGGCCAGGTCATCGATCTGCCTGGCTGTGAACAAGCATGCAATGTCCCAGCCCGTAATCTGCACCCAGGCTGGGGCAAGTTCAGCTTCGACGCCCGCGATCGGTAATGGCAACTGGTCCAAGCCCGTCTCTGTCAAGATCCTGATCGCCGAAGTGCTGACCAAGATCAACCTGCCGCTTATCACTCACTAACCCAACTTGAACCGGGTACCTGCCCTCGAGTCGAGGGCAGGTACCCCCTCCTGCGAACGCCCGGTGTCCGCAGGGTCATGGATATTCATGCAAGGATGAGTGCCCAAATGTCGAAACGCCGCTTTTTTTCTGTGCTGGTGATCGCCGGCCTGCTGCTTGGGCTGAACGCGGCCCTGCCGGCCGTCCAGGCCAGCGCCCCGGCCAAGATCAGCGCCGAGATCGGCGTTTCTCCCATCCCCGGCTGGGTCCTGGACAGCGATATGCAAGGGGCCGAGTTGGGCCACTCAGTGGCGATCGCCGGCGACATCAACGCCGATGGCTATGCCGACATCCTGGTCGGCGCCCCCAAGTACGGGCCGGACAAAGAAGGCGCGGTGTTTGTGTTCTACGGCTCGGCCGGCGGGCTGGCCCCCAATCCGAACAAGACCCTGGCCGGAACCCAAAAGGCCGGGCGCTTCGGCGATACCGTCGCCTCGGCCGGGGATGTCAACCACGACGGTTATGCCGACGTGATCATCGGCGCACCTGGGCATGATGGGGTCGAGCCGGACGTCGGCGCGATCTTCGTATACCACGGCAGCTCCACCGGCCTGGCCGACAGCCCAGCCCTGACCATCACCGGTCAACAAAAATGGGGCGAGTTCGGCAATGCCGTGGCCGGCGCCGGGGACGTCAATGGCGACGGCTTCGATGACGTGATCGTCGGGGAGCATTATTTCACCAACGGCCAGGAGAATGAAGGCGCAGCCCACGTGTTCTTCGGCTCATCGAGTGGCGTGGTCGCCAGCCCGGCCTGGTCCTATCAAAGCGATCAGAGCGGGGCTTTACTGGGGGCCGCAGTCGCCGGCGCCGGGGATATCAACCACGACGGCCGGGACGACATTCTGGTCGGCGCGCCCAGTTTCGACAACGACCAATCACGCGAAGGCCGGGCCTTCGCTTTCTACGGCCGGGCCTCCGGCCTGCCCGCCGCCCCGGACTGGACTGCCGAGGGCGATGTCGATGAGGCCTGGTTCGGTTATGCCGTGGGGACGGCCGGGGACGTCAATGGCGATGGCTACGCCGACGTCCTGGTAGGGGCCCCCAATATGCTCAACAGCCTGGCGGGCAACGGCGCAGCTTTCGCCTTTCTGGGCTCGGCAAGCGGGCTGGCCACAACCCCGGTCTGGACCGGGATGGTCAACCAGGACAATGCCCTGTATGGCTGCCAGGTCGGCCCGGCGGGCGATATCAACCAGGATGGTTTCGATGACGTCCTGATTGGCGCCTACAAATATGAAGCCGACTGGCAGATGGATGAAGGTGGCGCCTTCATCCATTTCGGCGGTCTGACCGGCGTCAGCTCGCTTCGCAGCTGGTGGGCGACCGGCGATAAAGCCGATGCCTGGTTTGGCTTTGCTTCGGAAGCGGCCGGGGACGTGAATGGCGACACGTACCAGGACGTCATCGTTGGCGCTCCCAATTTCAAATTGGGCACCAACCCGATGGGACGCGCCCTGGTATTCTACGGCGGCGAACGCACCTTCTACCGCCTCAGCCTGCCCCTGGTTTTAGAAGCTGCCCAGGCTCGGTAAAGATATATGCAGCCCACCTCATCGATTCAAATCAAAGATCCTGGGTTGGGCGACAGAGACGGTACAAAACTGAACGGATCATATCCCGATTAAATTCGGGGAAACTATCTCTGCCAGGAGAGTTGTTGGATGAAACCTACCAAGAACCTTATGCGCATTTTGGCACTGGGACTGCTGCCAGTGATCCTGATTTGCTCGATGGGTGGCTGGATGATCTTGAAGAAAGCCGGGAGGCTGAGCCCCGGGCGGCTGTCGGCAGTCAACGAAAGCGGGGAGGCGCTGGGCGGCTATGTTTCCCATGCTGAATTTGAGCAGGAATGTGGTCACTGCCATGCCCCAATCCACTGCATCACCGATACCCGCTGCCAGGATTGCCATCTGGATGTCGCCCGGCAACGCGCGGCCGCCGAAGGTATTCACGGATCGTTACCAACAGAGAACTGCGAATATTGTCATCGCGAACATCAGGGACACGATGCCGTCATCACAGCCTTCGCGTTTACCAACGTCGATCATCACAAGCTGGCCAACTTCAGCCTGGTCAGGCATCAGCAAGATTATGATGGGCAGCCTCTCAATTGCGAGTCCTGCCATCAGGCAGGTTACGTGGAAGGCACCCTGGATTGCCTTACCTGCCATATCGAGCACGATCACGACGGCATGGCTGAACACATCGACACTTACGGCCTGGACTGTGTCAGCTGCCATGATGGGGCTGACCGGATGAGCGAATTTAATCACGATCGCTTTTACCTGCTGGATGGCAGCCATTCCCAGGCAGACTGCCAGGATTGCCACGCCGACCAGACCTATGCCCAGCCCTATCGCTCCTGCCTGGACTGCCATCCTGAACCGGAGTTACACGCCGGCGTATTCGGGACCAGCTGCGAGCGCTGCCATGGCACAACCGCCTGGGCGCCGGCCGAATTAACCGCGCATACTTTCCTGATCGATCATGGCAGCGAAGGCCAGATTGTTTGCGAAACCTGCCATGCCGGAACCTACACGGACTATCCTTGCTATACCTGTCACGATATCGACGAAATGTATCTGTTCCATAATGACCGTGACCTCTACGCCTATGAAAATTGCATCGAGTGCCATCCAACCGGACGAGAAGGGGAGGCTGAAAAGGCCAATCAAATCCAGTCTCCACCCGGCCGGGGTGAGCAAAACACCGCCAGCGGCGACTGACGCCCCATATTGGATGCCTCAGAGACAGCTTTTCAGGGCACGCATCTGTGAGGAGGGATGACTATATGAAGAAGAAGATAAGTGTGATCTTCATCTGCCTCAATTTACTGTTGATCAGCTCATTATGCGGGATGTTTTTCCTGGCAGAAACCTACCCGTTCCATCCTGGTCAATCGCTGTTCGGCCTGCAAAACGTAGCTGAACAGGCCCGTTTAAGCCTGACGCCGGGGGACGCAAATCGGGCCAGATATGCTGTCAATCTGGCCGAGAGGCGGCTGGCCGATCTTGCCAAAGCCAATGGCCTGTCTCAAACAGAAATCAGCGCGGTAGCTTTCGATGAAGCCCTGAATCTGGCCCTGGAACGCATCTCGGTCCTGTCTGCCCGCGATCAGGTGGAGTTGTTTGAGCAGGTCGACATAGTACTGAAACAAACAGACCTGATCATCTCTAGCCTTGAGTTAGGCCCACAAAATGTCAGCCTGGTCTCGCTATACCAAAAAATCAACTCGCTGCTTACAGCTGAATCGAGTGAAGAACTTCAAGCAGCTATCCCCACCATGCCACCGCTGAAAATCCAGGCGGAAGCGATCTCATTCCTGGGCCAAAATGTCGATCACACCGAATTCCCCCTCTCCGGAGGCCATAACGCCCTGGAATGCGCAGACTGCCATGCCGACGGGGTCTATGCCAATACGCCGGTTGAATGCAGCGCCTGCCATACCTACCAGCTACCGGAAAATCTGGCCGAAGTCCTTTCCGCCGAAGTTTACCCCGATCACTTTGAAGGGGAATGTTCGGACTGTCACGGCATCGCCAATTGGACAGCATACCAGTTCGATCACGAAAGCGTCACCGAATGCACTTCCTGTCATCAGGATGACTTACCTCCCGCCGATCAGTTCGCTGAGCTGTGGCCTGTGAGCGCCCGCCTGGGGCCGGTTTTGCCGGTCATCAGTCAGGGACCTGAAGAGCATTACCAGGGCGATTGTGCGCTTTGCCATGCCGATGTAAGTGATTGGCAGGCCATCGATTACGACCACCAGGACGTCACAGAGTGCCGTTCATGCCACGAGCAGGATGTCGCCATCGATCATTATTCCGGTAAATGCGACAGCTGCCACCAGGATACCCAGGATTGGCTGGAACTGCGCTTCGACCATACTGGCTACAACGATTGCCGGAGCTGCCATAAAAACACGGATCCGATCGATCACTACGAAGGTCAGTGCTCCAACTGCCATACAGCCACTAGCTGGCTGCGGGCCGATTTTAACCACGATGGATTCAGCGATTGTCAGGAATGCCATACCAAGCCCAGCCATCACTACAATGGGCAGTGCTCCAACTGCCATAAAAAGGATCGTTGGGAGAACATTCACTTCAGCCACAATGGACTGACTGACTGCAAGAGCTGCCATTCCACGCCTGCCTATCACTTTCCGGGGGCCTGCACCAACTGCCACACTACTCGTTCCTGGAAAGCGTTCTCCTTCTCACATCTGGGCTTGAATGATTGCAATGCCTGCCATAGCAGCGCCGCACCCGCCCATCACTATACCGGACTATGTTCTAACTGCCACACGACCAATAATTGGACCAGCGTTTCGTTCAGCCACGTCGGGTATACGGACTGCGTGGCCTGCCATACGGCCCCTGCGGGCCATTATGTGGGCCAATGCTCCAACTGCCACGGCATCAACAAGTGGAACGATATCCTATTTGCCCATGTCGGGGCTGTGGATTGCCAATCCTGCCATTCTGCGCCTAGTGGGCACTACGAGGGGCAGTGTTCCAGTTGCCATTCTGTTTACAACTGGAACCCGATCTCCTTCCCGCACATCGATACCGACAACTGCAAAACCTGTCATGAGGGCCCCAGCGGTCACTGGCCCGGACAGTGCTCGAGCTGCCACATCGTCGCCAGTTGGGGCATCATCCACTTCGACCATACGAATTACCAGGATTGCAAGTCCTGCCATGCCGATGAAAAACCGGCCAACCATCCGATCGGCCAGTGCTCGCGCTGCCATGTGACCGATTCATGGCTTATTCCCGATCCAACTCCGGGCGTCCCGACGGCCCGGGAAGCGCCTACTGCGCCAACCTCGCGTGAACCAGTCGACACTCAGCCGCCGGACACACGCTGACCAGGGATTTCCCCATCCTCTCGAGAGAGGGCGATCAGAGCTTGATCGCCCTCTCTCTACCAGACCTGTGACTGCTCTCTGGATGGTCCATCAGTAAACATTTCCTGACAAATTATCCTTCGGAGTTTTTCCCAACTTCAATAGCAAACCGACGGTCTGCGACCGTCGGTTTGCTATTGAAGCCAGCCCATGTCTTCCCACCCTGATCCTTTCGAAGCAGAGACTGCCCCGATCGATTGAGTGGATTAACCAAGCCAGCGCCCTGGGCCTAGGGCGCTGGCTGTTGAAGGGGGAACATAGAGGATGATGGCTCGCCTGATAAAACTTCTAACCTTCACTATTTAAGACGCACAAGTACTTGAAAAGATACGGGCTGAATTGAGGAAAATATCGATATTTCAACGCATCCCCCTATAATAAATTGACTCGTTGTGAATTCCAAATCCGGGAACGCTCGCAGAGTTCTCTAAAGACCCAATAAATTGACTTTAGGATTCGATTATGCTAAATTGAATGTATCAGATCGACGCGGTTTCAAAGAACATTTCACCAGTTAATCACGGGAACAGCCAATTGATTTCGGGGATGGAGGGCTGTTTTGGGAAAAGTTCTGGATTTCATACTGTTGTTGCTAAGCCAGTTTGCCGGCGGCCCCGGTCCAGTCGAAAATAACCTGGTGCGCTTCGGGTTGCCAGCCATCTTATGGGCTATATTGTTGTATATCGCCTGGTCGCGCCAGCGTGCGCAAGATTTGCCGCGCGAAAAACTGTTGGTATGGGGATTCGGACTGGCGCTGATTCGCGAGCTTTATATGTTTGGCCAAATGGCTTATCGCCTGCTGGGCAGCAATAACGTTGAAGCCAGTTGTGATGTCATCCAACCATTGGAGCATGGCCTGGCGATGGCGGCCATGATCGTTGTCGCAGGCGCTTTTCTGCGCTACACCTTTGAAGACGCCCGGATCGCCCGCCGCTACCTGCAGTTCGGATTAGGGATAACAATCCTGGTGTTCGTCTTTACTTCCTGGTCCTGGCCGCGCCAGCTGGCCGCTTATCCTCAGATTAAATTTCACCAGACCTGGGCAGCCTGGTTGTTTCATGTGCCTTTGTCGATCTTGATGGGTGTGGCTATTTTTTTGTTATGGCGAAAAAGAGGCTGGCTTCGCAATATCGTTGCCTGCGCCCTGACCTTCGACTTGATCAGTGAAATTTTGTTGCTGCTAAACTATGCTACAGCCCGGTCGTACAATTACATTATTTGCCCGATCGGCAATACCCTGCATATTCTGGCGATCCCGCTGTTGGGGTATGTCTATCTTCGCGAACAGTCACTCGAAAAGAACAAGGCTGAAGAAGCCCTGATAGCCTACCGCGATCATCTAGAAGAACTGGTAGGTGAACGCACAACAGAACTTACCACAGTAAACACCCAGCTTAAGCAAGAGATATCCGAACGAGCTCTGGCCGAGGAAGCTCTGGAGAGAATAACCCATCGCTATGAATTGATCCTTGAATCTGCCGGAGAAGGCATCTGCGGAATCGATCATCGCGGGCGAATTGTTTTTGCCAACCCGGCTGCGGCCCACATACTGGGTTATTTCCCGGATGAATTGATCGGTCGCTCCTGTGAGTCGATCTGGCATAAGTCGCCGGACAACCCGCATGCCCAGAAAGATTGTCCTATCTACCAAGGGTACAGGCGGGGCATCCAGCGCTATGGAGATGATGAATATTTCTGGCGCAAAAATGGAACGGGATTCCCGGTTCGTTACTTCAGTAACCCAATCCAGGAGAAAAGCCGGCTTGCCGGAGCCGTTGTCGTCTTTCAAGATATCACGGAACGCAAGCGCAGTGAAGCGGAAATTGCCTGGCGAAATGCCAGCCTGGCAACCCAAAATGCTGTAGCCGCCACCCTGAGTCAATCGCTTGAAATTGATGAGAATTTAATAAACGTCCTGAAAATGGTGCTGGTTGAAACCGAGATGGAAGTCGGGCTTATCTTCCTGTTGAGTCCAGACAAACAAAAACTTACCCTCCATCTTTACAGTGGTTTGCGTTCACAGGATGATGCCCGCCTGCTGGCCAGTGAAGACTGCCCATATAAGCGAATCTCACGCCGGGCTTTGACTCGCAAACAAGCGGTCAAAGCCAATCCGTCCGAGCTTATCCCTGCCCAGCAGACAGCTTGTACAGACCAGGACGGCATCCGCAAGCTGGTCAGCACGCCGCTGGTCTACAAAGGCAGAGCGGTCGGCGTGCTGACTCTGGGGACCAGCCAGGAAATGCCCGTTCCGGCCCATACACTGGACTTATTGACCGCCATCGGCCAGCAAATTGGCATGGCGATCGAAAATGCCCGTCTTTACAAAGATTCCGAAAATTGGGCGGCTGAATTGACCCGTTTACATGAAGCCAGTTCCTGTTTAACCGCATCCTTTGACCTGAAACATGTGCACGCAGAGATAGCCCGCCAGGCGGCCTGGCTGATAAGGTGTTCGAAAGCTATTGTGATCCATCTAGACAGAACCGCGGGGCAGTGCGAATTAACAGCCAGTTTTGGGCTCAGCCAGATCGAACAGCAACTCTGGCGAGTTCAGTTGCCTGAATGGGCGCTTTTGAGCGAGATCGCTTTCCGGGGTCAAACCACAGCCATTCAGTTCTCAAGCACTGATATGCGACTGCCTGAAACGATGCGAAAGATGTTCCCAGTAAAGGCCGCTCTATTTACCCCCATATGGAGCCTGGAGAATCCCCAGGACTTCATCGTGTTATTGGAGGAGCATTCTACCCGTCAATGGAATGCTCATGAAATAGAGTTATTTGAAAGCCTGGCCAACCGGTCTGCAGTGGCCCTGGTGAACGCTAACCTGCATCATCAACTGGAGATTGCTGCCGCGCTGCAAGAACGGCAGCGGATCGCTGCCAATATGCATGACGGCTTAGCCCAGACGCTCAGTTTGCTGGGTCTGAGGGTGGATCGTATGCACGATCTGGTCGAGGAGGTCGCTAATCCGGAAACCGAAACCGCGATCATCGAAATTCGGGAAGCAGTATCCCTGGCGGCCACCGAAGTGCGCCGTTCGATCGCCAGCCTGCAGTCAGCGCCTCAGCCGCAGAGCTCGCTTCAAAATATGCTCCACGACTTGCTTAGGAAGCTCCAGGACCCCGCCGGGCCAGAACTGGAATTCAATCCGGGCACGCTGCCGCCATTGTTCCTCCCGCCGGATCAAACTGAGCAGGTAATGCCGCTTGTTCAAGAGGCGATCCTGAATGCCTGCCACCATGCCAATGCCCAAATTGTCTCCATTCGACTGGAGAAAACTGGCAATCTGACCCGCATCGCCATCGAGGATGATGGCTGCGGCTTCGATCCCGGTGCGCTGGCACCAGAGGCGGACCACTTTGGTCTGAGTATTATGCAAGCCAGAGCTGAACACCTGGGTGGCATCTTTATGATAGACACATCCCCAGGAAAAGGTACCCGGATCATACTGTCCTGGCCGTATGACTTAAGCGCTACCCGGGGAATCCGATGCCCCGGTATTGTTTACAGATTCCCCGATCATAATCGTAGAGGAATGAAAAATGCCACCAACTCGAGTTTTGCTGGTAGATGATCACCAACTTTTCCGGGAAGGCCTGGCTAATATTCTAAACAACCAGCCGGACTTCAAAGTGATCGGGGAAGCCGGGGATGGTTTGGAGGCCCAGGTAAAAGCCCGAAAATTGAAACCTGATCTCATTTTGATGGATGTCAGCATGCCGGGCAGCAATGGTCTGGAAGCAACCCAACGTATCCTGCAAGAATCGCCTCAGATGACCATCGTCATGCTGACGGTGCGCGACGAGGATGACAATTTATTTCAGGCGATCCGTAATGGCGCCCGGGGATATCTGCTCAAAAGTATTCGCTCGAAAGAAATGTTGGAATTACTGCGGGCGGCTGTACGCGGCGAAGCAGCTCTCACACCGGCACTGGGCAGGCGCATCCTGGAAGAGTTTCGCCGTGTCGGCGCCAGGTCAAACCAGGAGCCACAGGAAAAGGCACAGGCATTGACTCAGCGAGAGCAGGAGATTCTGGGCCTGGTCGCAACCGGGGCCACCAATATGGAGATTGCGGCCCAGCTGCATGTCAGTATTCATACCGTCAAAACCCATATGCGCAAGATTCTGGCAAAACTTCATCAAGAACGGCGTTACGAAGCCGCCAATTATGCTTTGCGCCAGGGCTTAATTCCCCCGGTAGAGGATGAATGATCTTCTAAAAACCTATCCAAAAATTGTTATTGTGGTTGTTAATGCGTGCTCCGCACGCATCAACAACCACATACCCTTTCGGATTTTCGGATAAATAATCAATCTGGAACAGGATTAGGTCCATTTTCGTTAGAGCTAAGCCTTTTGAAAAGAGAGCGATCTTAAAATCGCTCTTTTTTCATACCTGTGAGTGGGCTCGAGTGATTGAATCGGTCCAGAAATTCCTATAGGATAGAAAGTAACCCATCCCCATCAATCGCCTCGAGAAAGAAGAGTAGAAAAATATGGAACCAGAAACAGGCAGGCAGGATGCCAATCCGGATGTCTGGATCATCGGCCACACCGTACTCATGGATGGCATTGAAGCCAGCCTGAGGGAGTTGACGCTAACAGATCTGACTCGCTGGGACACGATCGACGGCGACCTGGCGAAACAGCTAAAAACCCACCATCCAGACCTGATCATTTTTCAGCTCGATACGCCGGGATCCTATATCTTGCTCGACCTGCTGAAAGAAAAGCCCGGTATCCATCTGCTTGGCATCGACCTTGAATGTAACCAGGTGCTGGTTATGAACAGCGTCCAAAAGCAAACCCGGACGATGAGCGATCTTTACCAAATCGTAAGTGATGTCTCGGCTGCTAGTGAATTAACTCAGGAAGGAGGCAACCAATTGTATAAAGGAGTAACCAATCCCAGCTAGAAGTTCGGAACCATCCATCTGATCCGTGCCGACCGTCCGGTCCGGGCCAGCTTTTCGAGCAAACCGGACGCCGGCCAAGAAATTACTCGAATAGAGGGAGGAACGATCATGAAAGCCTTGAAGATCCTTGTGGTTTTGGTCCTGCTGATGTCCCTGACGATACCCGCTATGGCGCATACCGGTAAAGGTCCGGGCGGAAAAGGGGGCGGAAAAGATAAACAAGAAGAACCCACACAGGAAATTCCGGATACCGGCACGCTGTACGGGGACTTGTACGTCATCCTGCGCGATGAGAACGGCGTGCCGAAGTTTGATGAGAATGATTGCGTCCAGCCGATCAGCAGCGTGACCGACACGACTGTAAGTATTGACGACAAAGGGCATCCAGAAACCATTTATGCTTTTAAGGGCCAGCCTTTTTCACTGGCAGATTACACGGATTCAGCCGGGGATCTGGTCGAATGCGAGCTGACCGAGGCGATGGCGGACCTGGGTCCAGACGGTTGACTTCGGCCGGCTGAACCTGGGCCGCGCCCCCGACAGCGTGATCGCCCATGCATTTGACGAGGCGATCAACAAGTTGAATGTCGCCACTGTAGATTTATTTGGACCCGGCCGGACGCCTGGTGCTGAACTTGCCCGATGAAGAAAATGAGGGGTCTTATCGTGGACAAGACCATCGACGCCCCGGCCGAGAATCTGGCCCTGTATATCGAGATGATGACCGACGGCGATTGGGTTACCGAAGATACAACCCCCATCACCCCGGCGGGCTGCCATCCGATGTGGGACCACCCGAGGGCGACGGGCCTTCCGCTGAAGATCGGCCTGTCATCAACGAAACAGCGATTGGCCATTTAGAGGATCTCGGGTTCACGAACCTCGGCGTTGACAAAGACGATAGACTTAACACCGTACTCGCTGAGAATTCTTTGAACAGCCAGGAAGTGCTGCTGGCGGCCTCATTGCTGGCGGCAGCCGCCGATAAGACCGGCACCATCACCCTGGATAAGGTGGTCTACATCAACTTCATTTACGGCATCAACCAGCTCGGCAGCCTGTGGGACGAAATACCAGATGGGAGGTACTATTTCGACTTCCGCAACATCACCAACGAAGACGGCAGTAAATTCAGCTATGGCCGGAGTGAAGTCTATAGCGATCGAAGTAGCGGGGGTTGTGCTGACGGCTGGGTCCAGGTTCTTCAACCGGAGCTGGACGCATCTAACCTAGAAGTACCAAATCACTTCGTCACCACCTGCATGTATCTCCTGGGGTATGATCCGAATGCCACGGATCCGGTCAATGCGGTGCGTTTCACGGATATGGAGGAAACATATATCACCGATTGGGTGTATGAAGATGGCGCACCTATGACCGACAGCGATGACGAAGGCAATCTCGTTCCCGTAGGGGCAACAACTTTATCCCAAAACTTTACCACTAACGTCCGCGGCTTCGCCCAGGCCGCCGATGATGCTCTGCAGGTGATCGAGTACATCCACAACTACAAGATCCCTGAGGTGCTGTATCCGTAAAGGGTTCTGCATCAAGGAACTACGACAAGGACTGACCTATGATCCATTTCCGAACCTTAGCTTGGCACACGATGGTTAGAGGCGTGTAAGCTCAGGGTGGCTGGATCTCCTGGCAGGGGATGGGAGCCATCTCTCATCCCTTGCCTGTTTTTAACCATCCCGCCGATTTCAATGCAAGCAAAGGTCTTTAAGATAATCGCTCGAACGGGCCGGGCTATCGATGTCCTCATTCATAGCCAGAGCGTGATGATAAGGAATATAGGAGGATGATATGTACAAAAAATTACTGGTCGCATTGGTGATCGGGCTGCTGCTGTTCGCCGGGGCCAGCGTCGCCCGGGCAGATGGACCCGACCTGGGGTTGCCATGGGACAATCATGCCACGCCTTTTACATTCAAATTCAACAACTTGATCGATAACCACCAGCAAACCCGTTTCTTGAACAACGGGCGCCTTCAGGGTTATATCTACGTCCAGTTTACCGGCGAAATGCTCAATGGCGTACCGGTCGCCCGGCGGGCGAACTGCGACGATCCAACCCTGGACTGCCGGGTAGGCTGGGAAGTCATCGGCATCCCGGTTGATGGCGCGACCCTGCTCCAAAAAGGACCGCGCTTGTGGAAGCTTCCGGCAGCATATCTGCCGGATTCACCCAATGAATTTCCCGAGTTTTTCCATTTCCATTGGACCGGCACACCCAAAAAACCGTGCGGGCTGGTTCTTAACGAGGCAATTTACAACGGTTACCTGTTCAAGCGCACCGCCGTGACCACCTTCTACTGGCTGGGCGGAAACGATGATAAAGAAACCGGCCGGCTGATCACGCCGGGGCTAGACCTGCACAGCAACCTGGATGGCTATTGGACCGGTGGTGGAGGCCACGACGACGGCCACAGCGGTGAAGATCCGGGCGGCGAGCCCGGTGGAGGTGATATGGGCGGCGGCTGCGATGACCATGATACAGGCGACGATACCAGCTGCGGCGGTCACGATACCGGAGGCGAGCCCGGTGATGACACCGGCGGCTGTGACGGCCATTAAAGCCTTACCCAACCATACAAACGGAGCTCACTTTGCTGAATTCATCGAGAGCGCGTTCGAAGCACCCAAATCGGTCCGGTTGCCTGGCTGCACTGGCCTGCATCTTGCTGATACTGTGGGCAACCGGTGCGACCGGACCGAGTAGAGAACCCTTTAATCTTGCTGGCGTATTTCAACCCGACCCTGGGCGGCATCCACTACCAGCAGATCGCCAGTCTTGATCTCACCGATAGGGATTTGATCCACACACGGGATCTCGGCGATGATGCAACCGACCGCGGTGATCGTCTCGCATTCGGCGTTGAGAATGGCTGCCGGAGCTTTGCCGTTATGTTTCAGGCGATAGAGTGTATATGAACCAACCGTCGAACCTTTCCCGGTTGGGAAGACCAGGATTTTACCGCTGATCGATTGGCCTTCGAGTTCGTGGCCCCTTTCCACCACGATCCCGCTTTCGGGATCGACGCCCCCATAAAACGAGATCCCCATCGAGGTCACCAGGGCTTCTGCCTGGGCCCGGCCCTGAAAAATCGTGCGGCCTTGCAAGATCGTCACACCTTCGCTGGTATCCATTGCATCCATGCTCATTCGCTCCGTTCCACAGCCTGCCTGACCACCTGATCAAAGGGCAGAACTAACGTTTTGAACGCATTCTTCGAAGCGGCATAATAACAGGCTTTGGCGCTATCGGTTGCCAGGGCTTTAAATCGGCCCTTTATCGGCGCCACAACACAGCAGGTATCGGTGGCGAACTTCGCCCCGCTCGCTTCGATCCGGGCCGTGTATCCCAGCCGGTCCGCCGCTTGTTTGGTGGGCCGGGCAGTCGTGATCCAGAATTCTTTGACCACTTTTTTCCCATCCAGCAGTTCTGCAACCCGGGCAATTTCAGCAATCGAAAGGTGCGGGCAGCCCAGACTGACGAAATCAACTTCGTCGGGAAACGCATCCTGCATCGATTCGATCGCCGAATGAATATCCTCGGTTGTGATCCTGATCCGTTCAGCGGGAGGCGCGAACTGCTGCGCTTCAGGCGTCAGGCCGGGCATATGGAATAGCGCCACACCGCCAAATGTGGCGATGCTGGCGCAGAAAGATTTCAGGCTTTCCAGGGAGGCGCGTTCGACCCCCAGGATGTAGGGAACCCGGTTCCCGCCGTGGGCTTCCAGCTTAGTGCCGATTGCTTTTCCAAGCGCCCCAAACATCCAGGAGGAATCTTCGTCATCCTGGTTAAAAGTGGAGTCCGTCACTTCAATACTCACCCCTGGCCGGCGATTTTCATCCAGATGCAGGCCATAAGCCGGAGTGAACCCCGTCAGGGCAGCGGCCAGAGCGCTCGGGCCGCCTTCTCGATTGGTGCAGGCGCCCAGCACCGAATTGGCGTAACACACTGCGCTGCTTTCGGCCCAGGCGATGTGCTCGCCATAACCTGGGGTATAGCCGACCAGGTAGGGAGTGCAGGTGCAGGTTGTGATCACCCCCATGCGAGCAAAAGCTTCCAGCACCCGCCCTTGCTGGCGGGCGAATTCCGGATCGATCCCCAGTGCAGGCCAGTTTTCGATATCCATCCCGGCCGGGTTGAGGGTGGTGACTACCCTGGCTTTACCGCCGTGGTCCGCCATTTCGGACAGGAACTGCAGTCCCGCTTCGCCCAGGTTGGCATAACTGACCCCTGAAATTTGCACCGATCCGACCGGGATCATATTCTCGGCCCCGTAAATCGTTCCAAGCGCGTTCAAGATCTCGAGCGCTTTCTGCGTCGCCCGGCCTTGTTCGCCTGCCAGCATGGCCTGTTGATCATCGGTTAGCCGCATCGTTTACTCCAGTAGAAATTAAGGACTTCCGGAACATCCTGGGGTGGGGTCACATGGGGAAATGTCCCACTCTATCTCCTTAGGAATTTCGAAAGACCTGAAATTGAGCCAGATCGACTTCCGGAAATGGGGTTTTGTCGAACGATTTGCCTGTCACATCCAGTGGTTTGGTCAAATCGAAGCCCATTTTGGTTGTCAGGTGGCTGCCCGGCTCCGAGCTTGGGTCCAGGCTGGAACCCGCTTCGCGCGGTTTGATTACCAGATCGCGGTCGCCTTGAAACCGGGTCGCCAGCGCCCATTCTACTTCCAGCGGGTTGTAGATATCGATATCCGGGTCGACGACAAAGACATGTTTGCAGGAACGGTGTCCCGCAAAGGCCGCTTCAATCGCCAGCAAGCCATCTTGATCGGTTTGCTTGTCAATCTGAACAATCGCATGCAGCCAGGAACAGCCGCCGGGATTGACGTTCACATCCAGGCAGCGGGTGACCTCATTGACCTTACGGAATATCGTTGGTTCACGCGGCATGCCCATTAACAATTTATGTTCCAGCCTTCCCGGTAGCAGCGCCTGCCAGACCGCGTCCCGGCGATGCGTGATGGCTTTAACCACCAAAACTGGTTCCTGCCGAACCACATCCTGCGTTTCGGTCAAATCGACGAACGGTCCTTCTGCATGACGGCGATCCCGGTAGACAGTCCCCTCCAGAACGAACTCGGCTTCAGCCGGTATGAGTAAATCCACCGTCTGAGCCCTTACAACTTGCAGGGGCGCCAGCGCATTGGCGATCTCCAACTCATTTACGCCCAATTCTACCGAAGTCGCCGCAGCCGCCAGCACATTCGGCGGCACCCCGATGCAAACCGCAATATCCACTTCCCCTGATTCTTGCAGAAATGTGTCGAAATGGCGTGAACGCACAACCCGCATGGCCATTTCTGTTTTTGAAAATTGCATCAGGCGATGGAAGTCGGCGTTCTGTCCGTAAACCGGATGCCCGGCGATCACCACACCCGAACTGATGTAATTACCCCCATCGTTCTCACAATGGCGCAGGATGGGCAGCTTGTCCAGGTCGGGATCCATTTCAATCACTTCCTGGCAGGCAGCCTGATCGACCAATTCACAGGACGATCGATTTTCGATCGCCCGCGTCAATGTCGGGATAATTTCCGCCACCTCAATGCCTAAATAGGCAGCAAAATCGGCTTTGGTACAGTACAGGTTACCCACCACTGGAAAGCCTGAATCGCGCACCTGCTCGAAGAGCACCGGGGTAGGTTCAAGTTTTTTCAACACACCGGCAATCTGGTATGTTTTTGATATCGGCGTTTTAATCCGCGTCAGTTGATCACGGGCTTCCAGTTGTCGCAGTGTGTCTCGCAGGCTCATCGTGACCTCCTCCCAGGAATTCATGATATGACGAAGCTGAGTGTTTAGACGGGTGCATTCGAGCTGTGTAGATGTGGACAACATCCGAATGCCCCGCCTTATGCTGCGTCCTTGCAGTATATCGCAGATAGGACACTTTTCGGCGCTATCATTAATGTTATTTTTCACAAATCGACCACCAAAAACCTTCCCACCCTTGACGAATCACAGTATAATGTGGTTTAGGCGGAAGTTTGTTACGTTAATGTGACAACGGACATCACACTGACGCCGACAATTGGATCTTTCAATACACCAAGCATGCGTTGCGATCCTGGATCGAATCTGCGGTCCAGACAGCCAGGGGGACTCAGATCGAAAGGGCTCGAGGCAAGGGATGTCCTGTGTGGACCGTCCCTGACCTCAGCTGATTGGGCTGCCTACCGCTGATATTTCCTCCAGTCGAACAAATAATCACGCACTGCCTGTACGAATTGACCCTTCGAAACTGGATGGTCACTGTTCGGTATTTTCGTTCACCTGTTCAGCAGGATGCACGCCTGAAAGCATGCCTGCTATTTTACAAAACCAAGGGAACAATATCAACACGCTTTACCGGCGCGGCGCATTAAAGGTCTGTAGATTTGATATTCGGTTCGAAGGCTGAGGTCATACGAACGAAACAGGGACAAATATCCCACAGCATTTTAGGGGGGGAGCATTCGAATGCTCCCTTTTAGGGCGCCGCCGGCATAACCAAATCGACAGGAGGCATAATGGATATCTTTGGTCTTGCCAGACATGGTCTAAATGCTTTTGAGCAGATTGCTATTCTCGGCGTGGTAGTTACTGCGCTGATCAGCCTGGTATATGCCTGGCTGCTGCGCAGGCATGTGCTTAAGAAAGATAAGGGCACACCCGAGATGCAGCAGGTTTGGGATGCGATTCGGGTCGGAGCCGACAGCTACCTGAATCGCCAACTCAAAACCATCCTGCCCGCCATCGCCGTGCTGGGCGTGGCGCTGTTCTTCAGCGTATACATCGTTCCCCCCAGCAAGGAGGCTTTGGAAGAGTTTCCCAATAACACGCTCATCATTGTATCGATTGGCCGCACCATCGCCTTTATTCTGGGCGCAGCCTTTTCACTCCTGGTCGGCCAGTTGGGCATGCGCATGGCAATCCAGGCCAATGTCCGGGCTGCCTCTGCCGCCCGAAGAGGTTTTAACGAAGCCCTTTCGATCGCTTATTATGCCGGTACATTTACTGGCATGCTGACGGACGGACTGGGATTGCTGGGCGGCACGGTGATTTTTATGGTCTTTGGCCGGGCTGCGCCGGATGCTCTGCTCGGGTTCGGTTTCGGTGGAACCTTATTGGCGCTCTTTATGCGCGTCGGCGGAGGCATTTTTACCAAGGCTGCTGATGTGGGCGCAGACTTGGTCGGCAAAGTGGAACAGGGCATCCCGGAGGACGATCCTCGCAACGCAGCCGTGGTGGCCGATCTGGTCGGCGACAACGTCGGCGACTGCGCCGGCATGGCGGCCGACATTTTCGAGAGTTATGAAGTCACCATCGTCTCGGCCCTGATCCTGGGGTTGGCTTTGCTTGCCATCGATCCCGCTCACAGCCTGAAATGGATCGTTTACCCCTTGATCATCCGCGGGGTGGGCGTGCTCAGCTCCATCATCGGCACATTTACCGTGCCCATCTGGGAAAAATTCCCTATCCGCGCCCTGCGAGCCCACAACGCCGAAGAGGCGATGTTCCGCTCTTATGAGGTCTCCAGCCTCAATACCGTGATCTTCTCCTTCCTGATCGCGATGCTTTACGCCAACGATTGGCGCCTGGCGATGCTGACCACGATCGGTGTCGGCCTGGCAGTGATCTTTAACCCACTGACATCTTACTTTACCGCCACTCGCAAAGCGCCGGTTCAGGAGATCGTGCAGTCGACCCGGACCGGGGCAGCTACCACCATTCTCTCCGGGCTGTCCGTCGGGATGGAATCCAGCGTCTGGGCCCTGGTAGTAATCGGCTTGAGCTTTATTCTGTCCTTGCTGCTTTATGGAGGCGAGGGCTCTATCTACGTGCTCTATGCAGTTGCTATGGTAGGAATCGGGATGCTCAGCCACACCGGCAACAATGTTGCCATGGACTCTTACGGCCCTATCTCCGATAACGCCAATGGCATCGGGGAAATGGCCTGGCACGGCCAGGAAGACCCGCAGACCTTGAAAGCCCGCCAGATCATGGCCGATCTGGACGCGGTCGGCAACACGACTAAAGCCATCACCAAGGGCATCGCCATCGCTTCAGCCGTGATCGCGGCGGTCAGCCTGTTCGCATCCTTTATCACCGATGTCGGCCGGGCGCAGGCGGCCATGGGCTTGCCGGTCCTGGATGCCATCCGCATTTCGGAGACACAGGTATTCATCGGGCTATTGTTTGGCGGGGCGCTGCCCTGGCTGTTCAGTTCGCTCTCTATCCGGGCCGTCGGCCGGGCTGCCGAACAGATCGTTGAAGAAGTCCGTAAACAATTCCGCATCCCGGGCCTGATGGAGGGGAAAGTAAAGCCCGATTATGCCCGGGTGGTCGCGATTTCAACCACCTCGTCGCAAAAAGAGCTCATCCCACTGGCTACCATCGCCATCGTGACCCCCATCCTGATCGGCATGCTTCTGGGTGTGGAAGCGCTGGGAGGCTTCCTGGCCGGTGTGATCCTGAGCGGCCAGTTGCTGGCAGTCTTCATGTCGAACAGCGGCGGCGCCTGGGACAATGCCAAGAAGGCCATCGAAGACGAGCCCAGCAACCCGGGTCGTAATACTGGCAAAGGGTCTGAGCGTCACAAGGCCGGCGTGGTTGGGGACACAGTCGGCGATCCACTCAAAGATACCGCCGGACCAGCGTTGAATCCAATGATCAAGGTGGTCAATCTGGTTTCCTTGATCGCGGCTCCCATCCTGGTCCAGTACCAGCATCTCAATTGGACTGGTTGGATGGTGATCGTGCTGCTTATGGCCGGAGTGGTCTGGGGGATCTCCAAGAGCAAGAGACCGGCCACCCGCCTGGCTGCGGCCCCCACAACCGGCGACTAACGTTGTAAGTATCCTCCCAATACTTCGCAGGCGGGGTTGTGTATTCAACCCCGCCTGCGCAATTAACCCGCTGGTTCTATTCGCGGAGTTTTCATGTCCACCAGCTCGGCGCTGAGTTCCCATAAACTCCGCCAGACTGCAGGTTCGTACGAACGGGCCGAGGCTCTGACTTGCCGGCAGTTTTCATCAAAGTATGTCCCATTTATCCCGGCGTAATCGGGCAGGGTTGCCAGGTTTAGATAAGTTTCCGCCATGCGCTCAGGCGTGATGGCCAGACGCGACTTAAGCTGGTAAACCGAACGCATCCAGGCTGGCAGATGCTTCAGCCGGTCGTTATCCAGGCGCACATTCGCAACCCGGATGCAATTGACTGTAACCCCGCTGCCCTGCAATCTCCGAGCCAGCTCAAACGTGAACATCACCTGCGCCAGCTTGGATTGGTAATAAGCTTTCGTAACGCTGTAGCGTTTGCCCCCATTCAAATGATCGAAATCGATCGTCATGAATGGAAAGGAAAGCAAGCCCTTGGAGGCCACATTCAACACCCGGGCGGGAGCGCTGGCCTGCAGCCTTTCCAGGAGCAGGTTGGTCATCAGGAACGGTCCCAGGTGGTTGGTGGCAAATACGGTTTCAACTCCCTCGCGCGTCAGGATCGGCTGCTTCAAAGACTGGTCGAAATTGGCTGCGTTGTTGATCAGCACGTCCAGGCGATCGTAATCCCGTAGAAAGGCGGCCGCCATAGTCCGGATGGAAAGCTGGGAGGACAGGTCCACCTGGGCAACTTCAACCTGCTGGTTGCCGCTTTGCGCCCGAATTGCATCCCTCGCCGGCAGAGAGCGTTCCGGACTCCGGCAGGCCATCACCACCCGGGCGCCCATGCGCGCCAGGCCCAGAGCCACCCGCTTACCGATCCCGGCATTCGCCCCGGTCACGATACAGACTTTCCCGCTCATATCAACCTGAGGAATATTCATACGCACGCAGCCTCCCTTACCACCTGCCAATTCAATAATGTGACCGATCAGTCATATGACTGATCGGTCACATTATAATCTACCTTGAGCAGCCTGTCAATTCTTTTATAAACCGTGCATTCGGAATAACGCCCACCATTAACAGCAAGCGAAACTTTTTCATGGGCCAAATGCACGTTAAAAAAGAGTTCATTGGGAATTCCTGGGGTGGTACCCTGAATTTGGGGGTATGAACGTGCGCCCGCACGCTCACACCCCCAAATCTGAGACTATTTCACAGAGTTTCCCAAAGACCCAAAAAAGAGTTGTCTGGCAGGTTCAGTCTGCCAGACAACTCGATAACTTTCCTCAAACACCAAGGGCTTTACTTGCCCGCTATGGCTTCTTGGGCTTAGGAGGTTTCTTGGGATTGTAATACTTTTCAATATTACCCCAACCCATCCCCGAACTGCGCATGGCGAAGATCTCAGAGACCGGTACACCTACCTGGCGGCTCAGGCTGTAAGCCTGATCGATCTCGCCGAAGCCAAAGCCCTGGCAGAACCAGTTCATGATCTCCTCGTAGGATACACCGTACTGGGCAGCCAGCCTTTGGCCGGTGGGCTGCGGATTAGCGCCAGTGCAGGTTGTCGCCTCCGGTGGAATCGGCGTCTCGGTAGGAGGCGGTTCGGTCGGTTCAACCGTCACCGTGGTGGTGAGCGTGGTCGTCATCGTCGCCGTGATGGCCGGCACCGGGGTCGGGGTTACATTCTTCAGCTGCGCCTTAATTTGGCCCCAGCCTAAACCGGAGCTGCGCATGGCGAAGATATCCGCCACCGGGACACCAGACTGCAGGTTCAAGCCATAGGCCAGATCGATCTCGCCAAAGCCGTAATGCTGGCAGAACCAACCCATGATCTCATCATAGGGCACTCCATAACGCTGAGCCAATTTTTCACCGGTAGGCTGTGGGTCGGCGCCGGTGCAATTGGTGATCAGCGTTGCAGAAATCTCGGGCGTGGCTGAAATGGTCCCGCTGACTGGCAAAGTTTGAGTGATGGTCTCGCTCAGCTGCGGCTCTTCGCTGGGCTGCGGGGGCTCTTCATGGTCTTCATCCAGTTTCTCAATCTCAACAGCCAGCCAGCGCCCGTCGGCCAGTACTACGAACTTGACCTCGACCGGGTCGTCGATCGCCAGGTCATCCGCGATTTCGGTCTGGCCGTTGACCAGGACTTCAGTCCCGCTGACTTTCCAGACCAAACCTTCCATGGACTCGATCACACCCGTAAAGGAAGAGGTTTCTTCCTGGTCGTTAATGACCGTGACCATATCTGCGACCCGTTGTTCGTTTTCAAGCACCCGGCCTTCGACCAGGACATAATCACCGAAACCAGGATTGCCTGTCATGACGGTATCCGCATTTACCTGGAAAGGTACATCGTTGATCGTCCAGGTATCGTCTTCGATCGCAGTCACCACGCCCGACAGGCTGAACTGGTAGGCTGGATCGGCCGGCACGTCATCTGGCTGCGAGGCAGTCGCCTGGCCGGCGACCAGCACGACCTGAGTATCCGCCTGGTCCACCCATACTTTGCCCCGTTCGACGGCAAAGAGGGATTGTCCATCCTGATTCACGGCCACTTTGAAGACCGTTCCCCGCACGCTGGCCACGCCCGAAGGCGTGAGCACCTGGTAGCGGCCGTCCGGGCTGTGCAGCGGCACGACGCTGTGATTGGTCAGCCCGGCGTACTGGGTCATATTCACCTTGATTACTTTATTCCAACTGCCCCCTAGCCGGGAAATGCTCAGGTCAGTATCTGCAGACAGGGTCGCCCGGCTGCCTTCATAGAATAACAAGGTTGCGCTGGAAGCGTCCCCGGTGCGGATACGGATCCCCTCGCCAACCCGCTCGCCATCCTGGGCAGTATGCCAGTCGCCAGTCGTAGAGGCCACTTCGACCTGCCCGGTCAGGTCCATCAGCGTGGCGGCCCGGGCGCTGCGCGGTCCGGCCAACCACAACCCGAAAGCTGCCAGGCTGACCATCGCCAGCATGATGGCGGCCGCGGCCCCGGCCAGGCCGGTGGCAAAAGCCCAGCGCGGCCATTGCCAGCCGTATTTCGGCTGGGCCTTCCGCCCATTGCTGCTCCCGATCAATTGCTGAATAGGCGGCCGGGTAGGCTGCGGGTGCGGCATCTGGCGCATCGTATTGGCCAGCATGACCAGGGATGCCAGACCTTCCATCTCCGCAGGGATTTGCGCCAGGACTTCATCCAGGGGCTTGCCCTGCTCTAATTCTTCTAGTTTTTGTTGTAAGATTTCATCAACTTGGTTCATACTGGACCTCCCAGCGAGCCAGAATCTCGCGCAATGCAATCAAGCCTCGCCTTTGTAAAGCCTTCACCGAGTCCTCACTTTTATGCAGGGTTTGAGCTACCTGAGCGATCGGCATCTCATTTACAAAACGAAGCACAATCACATCCCTTTGAGATTCGTTCAGGTGGCGTAGCGCCTGAACCAATCGTTCGTTATTGAAATTGCCATCGATCATCTTTTCCACACCCTCATTCACAATCAAAAATTCCTCTTCTAAAGGCAGGTCCTGTTCACGATGCGCCTTGCGGTAATAATCGATCGCCTGGTTGCGGGCAATCTGGAAGAGCCAGGCCTCAAAAGCGATACCCCGGGGGCGATACCCGCCAATTGCGCGGATCATGCGCAAAAACACTTCCGAAGTCAGGTCTTCTGCCGCCTGAATGTCACCCACACGGTAGTAAAGAAAACGAAAAATACTCTCCCGGTAATGTTCATACAGGTCGGAGAGGACAGTCGCATCACCATCCTGGGCCCGGCTGATCATTTCTGTACTTACAGCTTCAAGCATACAATTTTCCTGAACAACAACCTCATCCTATCAGGCAAATGGCCATCGTTCATCCGTTTTCACCGGCGACCATCCATCACGCATCGAACTTTAGATTTGATAAAACGTTTTGCCAGCTGGCCACTTTGGGCTGATCGGGGCGCTCCGGCTCGATTTCACCCGCTGCATAACAATTAACGAAATAGTTTTGCAAATGTGTCACTTTTTGCAAAAACCTTAACTACTTCTTAACTTTTCTGGCCGAAACGAGCCTACTATTGAGCCGCTGGGATACTCTGTGGGAGGATTCCAGCCCGTATTCGGGAGCAATTAAATTGTGTGGATCTTTCCTTCAACAACATATTCTTGCATTCCCGCAATGGTTCATTGGGAATTCCTGTGGTGGTACCTCGTGTTTCCCAAAGACCCGCCGCAATCGGGAGCATGCAAATGTTGTAGAAGAAAATGTGGTGTTCGGTTTGGGCGGCTATAGCCGCCCAAACCGAACACCACAATCTACACAATTTGAGTGCTCCCCCGCAATCGGATATATGAATGGCTTATAATCTGTTATGATTGCGCCTGTTCTCGGGCGCATTCACCGCGCTGCTGAACCTCACCAATATTTTCGGGGCTAATATTGCCAACGCTCACTCGCAGAGCTGGGAAGAACACTCTGGAGGACTTGATTGCATAACAAAGGTGTCCTTTTTGGGATTGGAGCCTACTTAATTTGGGGGTTCTTCCCGATTTATTTCAAAACCATGCAGGCGGTCCCGGCCGAACAAATCCTGTTTCACCGGATTGCCTGGTCATTCGTATTATTGGCGGGACTATTGCTGCTGCGCGGTCAATGGCGCGGCTTGCGAGCCTCCGTCACCGGTCCGAAGATGCTGGCGACCTACGCCATCGCGGCCGGTCTGCTGGCGATCAATTGGTTCACTTATGTTTGGGGGGTGAATGCCGGTTATGTGGTGGAAACCAGCCTGGGATATTTCATCAATCCTTTGGTAAGCGTGGCCCTGGGGGTTATCTTTCTAAAGGAAAGACTGCGCCCAATGCAATGGCTGCCGGTCGGATTGGCAGCGGTGGGCGTGATCTACCTGACCGTGCGGCTGGGCGCCCCGCCCTGGATCGCGCTGGTATTGGCCTTTTCTTTCGGTCTGTATGGCTTATTGAAAAAAATTTCCCCCCTGGGCTCATTATATGGTCTGACCCTGGAAACCGGGATACTGTTTTTACCGGCTGCCGGTTACCTGCTGTTCGCCGAAATCCAGGGGATCGGCTCATTCGGTCACGCCGGCGCGCTGGACAACATCCTGCTGGCCCTGGCGGGCCTGTTCACCACCGTCCCGCTCCTGATGTTCTCAAGCGCGGCCCGCACGATCCCGCTGACACTGGTGGGCCTGCTGCAATACATCGCTCCGACCTGCCAGTTTTTACTGGGCGTACTGGTTTACAGAGAGCCTTTCAGCCGGATTCAATTGATCGGGTTTGGGATCATTTGGACCGCTTTGTTAATTTACACGGCTGAAGGTTTTGTGGTCCGCCGTCGCGCCGCGGTCGCGCTGGCCGATTGAAACGAAAGCCGACTTAATCAGGGTCAGTGTGTTTAACCTGGCGCTCGAGCGCCTCGGCCAGGGACCGTTCCGCCGCCGCGAGCACATCGCCTGCCTGCCGGTAGCGCGGGTTGTTCACCCCCACCCCGAAGAAAACCTCTACCCGGTATTGATCCCCATCGAACTGGTAGGGCTCCAGTAACTGGCCCAGGATCCGGGTGATGATCACCTGGGCATCCTGGGTATCCTTCAATTCCTCATGCAAAGTGGCAAACTTCCAACCCGCAAACCGGGCGATGGTATCCATGGGTCTCAAAGAGGCCCGCAAACGATCAGCCGCCTGTTGCAAAATACTCGCTGCCACGACTGGCTCCAGCTCTTCGACTTCGTGGCCAGTAACGCTCAGTTGCAAAACCAGAGCTGCATACAAAAAATCCGTGCGGCGGCGAGCCCGCTCGAAAGCCAGCTCCAGGCGGGTATCGTAAAAAGCTTCGTTGAACATCCGTGTGACCGGGTCTCGAAAAGGGATCGGCTGTACGTCCGATTCGGTGGAATCGATCCGTTCTACCAGGGTTTGCAGCTGGCTGACATCCACCGGTTTTAGTAAAACCAGGTCCGAAAGTTCATTGACGATCTCAGCATTGCTCGAATGAGCGGTAACCACGATCACTTTCGTGCGATCGAAGCGCGGGTTGGATCGGATCTGGTACAGGATATCTTCCCCGCCAATTTCTACTCCCAGGCGCATATCCAGCAGAATCAGATCCGGCACGCCGGTTGCCAGGCGCGCCAATGCCGTGCGGGCTGTTAACGCCACATCGCATCGGTAGCCAACAATCCCCAGGACGGTGCTGAACAATTCAGCGGTTTCTTTGTCGTCGTCAATAATGAGAACCTGGCGCCAATTCAACCATTCACCTCCCTGACCAGGTGAAGCTTTATCCTTTGGGCTCGCCACGAAAGCCGCAACATATCGCGGCTGTGTACCTGTACAAATTATAGTTGAAAACCGGGCTTTTGGAACAGGCAGCCTGCTTACAATCTGTTTAGGCACAACAGGTTGGGCACGAACGGGCTCTTCCGGAATCTATGTGGGAGGGCCCCAGATTTGGGGGTGTGAGCGTGCTGTCACACGCTCCCACCCTCAAATCTGGGGTAGCACTACAAGAATTCCCAAAGAGCAGTTCTAACCATCCATCAACCTCGGATTGAAAATCCGGTTAAAAGCAAAACCTAGCAATACAAACGCTACCCCGGTCAATAAAAGCAGGGCAATCGGTTGAAGCACCCAAAATTGAGAGCCGTAAGCCGCTCCATAACGCAGGGCCGAATAGATCACGTTACCCCATGTCGGGTAGCGCGGATCGTAAATATTCAAAATGGCCAGGGTGGCTTCCAGAAAAACAAAGTTTGGGATCAGGATGACGATTTGAGGAATGACCACCGGCAGAATGCGCGGAATAAGATAATGCCGGATAATTCGAAAATTGCCGGCCCCATACGTGCGAGCGGCCTCAACATAGCTCGCTTCTTTTACTTGCAATAATGCCGCCCGAAATGCTTTGGTTGGGCTGCCAAAAATATTTAATAAGATCAGAAATACCAGGATCAGCCATAGATTAAAGCCATAGAAGGCATAAAACAACACCCCAATGGCCACAACTGGCAAGATCAGATTTGCCTCAATCAGCCTTTGGATCAACCCATCCACCCAGCCGCCCATCCACACGCCGATACCCGCGATGAGCAGCGATGCCAGGGTCGTGATCACCGCCCCCAGGCCACCGATCATCAACGCGAATGGCAAACCCCAGAGTAAGGGCACGCTCAGGTCTCGGCGCAGGTTATCTGTCCCCGCCCAACCCTCCACCCTTCCGAATACCACCATCTGGGCATCCAGATCGCTGCCGGGCTCGAACGTCGTGCCGTTGATCCGCAAGGTGTACTCCCCTGGTAAGGTCCGTGCTTCTTCGGTTACCGGGTCAGCAAATAAAGGATAAAAAGTTGGTGTCGGGTAATTTCCTGTAAAAATGAACCAATTCTGCCAGGCAGGATATTCCTGGACGATCCGGCGGACATTGAGACTTTGATCGAATGAATATGCTTGATTTGTTTCTACGCTCGTATTCTTCAACTTGAATTCTCGCCCATCGGGCGTGATCCAGGTTAAAGATGCGAAAGGTATTTTACTTTCGTATTGGGACGTAAAGTAAAGCGCAAGTTCATCGGGGAATTCAAGATACGGGTAATTAAAATGAAAATCGATCTGGACCTGGGGAATTCCACCAGCGTCGTAAGTTACTTGCTTGAAAGTAGGATCAACCTGGCTATCTAAAACGATCGTTGGGGGCAAATCGTTGCGCCGGAACCAGTTCACCCATTCTGGGAAAGCCAGTTTTGCCCTGGTTGGATTGGTCGAAAGGGCAGAGGTTGACCATTGCCTTCCGATCGTTTTATAGGGAAGGAATACGCTTACCAATACTGACCCAAAAATTAAGGCGCTGACCAAAACAAGCCCAACAACTGCAGCAGGAGAGCGCCGGACTTCCCCTAAAAATCGTTGTAAAGTCCGATATACTTCCTGGCAGCCATCCCACAGGTCGGCGATCAATTGTTGAACACTACGCCGGTTGTGAATAACTATCTTTCGATCATTTACCCTCGGAAATCGATCTTGAGATCTTTTATCACGTCGGAATATTTTTCTCAGACCCTCGATCCATTGGCCTCCGATCCGGGCAATCGACAACTTTGGTGTTCTGGCCTGTCCTTCTAACCTCAATCGAGGATCAATCATGACATAAGCGATATCCAGAACAAAAACTGTCAGGCCTAATAAATAGGCGAACAGGACGACAATACCAATGATCAGGCTTACTTCACCCGGGTACATACTTTCGCCGAGAAAGTTGGGCAGGGCATCAACATACAATTTTCCAATCCCAGGCCATTGAAAAAAGAATTCCAGGGCAGTTATGGACTGCCAGAAACCAACCAGGGTGAGTGTATAACCGGTCACAAGATAGGGCAACGCGGGCCGCAGGATATAACGGTACTCAAGCGCTGAACGCTTGAGCCCCTTGGCCTTGGCCAGCTCCACGTAGTCCTCATCAGCATAGATCATCAGAAAAGTACGCCAGTTATAGATGAGCTGGAAAGTCAGGCTCAGAATAATCGCGGTCACCGGCAAAATCAAGTGATAGCCAACCATCCGGATGGTTTCCAAGGTGGTTTTGGGCGGCAGGTTGTCATACATCTTTGCGACCGGGAAGAGCTTGATCTCAACTGCGAACACCATGACCAATAAGACCCCGATGACCCAGCTGGGAACGGAAGATATGGGTGTCAGGGCGCTGATCAATCGATCGAACCAGGATCCCTCCCGCCGGCTCAGGTAAAGCGCTATGGGCAGGCTGACCAGCGCCAACAGCAAGTAAGCAGTCCCTGATAGCAATAAAGAGTTCGGCAGTTTGGACAGGATGATCGTCCGGCTGTCTATAGTCCTTACCAGGTCCCCCGAGCTGTTTTTTACATACATGGCGAAGGTCCTGCTATCTGCAACATCCCCCCAATCGAGTTTCAGGGCCTTAAGCGTATAGCGCAAATGCCGCTGCCAAAAAGGCAGCGCCAGGCCGGTTTGGTCTTCTAATTCCTGGCGGAGATGATCGATTTCATCGGCATTGAATATCTGCCGTCTCACCAATTGGCGGATTTCAAGATCGATCTGTTTTTGGACGATTGCATCCACCATCCCGCCATGATTCGCGACAACGACCGTTACGAACACGCCCAGCACAAGCGTAATCAGGATACCCAAACTGCGCCCGAGCATGTAGCGGATAATTCTGAGGGCTGGATTGGTCTTCGCCACTGGCATTGAATTTATTTAACCTCATGGGCTCAATGCGAAAAACATCTGTAACTGTTCAGCTAATGCCTGGAGTTCATGGCCACATGTTTACCAAGGGAGATTCGAATGTTGTAGTAAGTGAGGTGTGGTGTTCTGTTTGGGCGGCAAAGGCCGCCCAAACAGAAGACCACATCTCCGCATCTCGAATGCACCCTTTAGATGGGCTGAGTAGATACTACTCCGGTTTATATGATAAATAGTATACATGAAAGTCTTCAAAGGGTCATCCAACTGCTGATCGTCCACGCACTGACCAACGGCATGGCCCTGGTATGGCTGGTTGCGGGTGCAGCTGGCTGGCTTTAATCCATCCGCCAAACCCAAAGAAATGAGCGGGGCAGATTAGCTGTCCCGCTCATCATTTAACGGTCTCGTTCGAGTTTCCGGGCTTATTTAACCGCCGTGACCCGGATATCCAGGTTGAGATCTTTACCCAAATCCTCCAGGGCCTCCTGCCAGTCCTGGGACTGCAGTTCGGGCGGAACCACCACCTGGGCCTTCATACCGAAAAGCAGCGCTCCGCTGACCGGCGCCCGGCTGGTCCCGGCGTCCATCGTTTCGATGCTGATGCCGCGCTGCGACAGATAGCGAGCCACCTGGTGGACGATGCCCTCATGGTCGGCGCCCAGCACTTCGATCTGGTAAGGCTGCCAGCCGGGGTGCGTTTCGGCATGCGTGTATTCGGTTTGCCTGGTGGTAAGCTGGTAGCCCTGGGCGGTCAACTTTTCGACTGCTGACTGCAGGCCGGCTGCCCGCTCATCAGGCAACGTGACCAGCAGCAGGATCGCAAATTCCCCGCCCAGCCGGGCCATCCGGCTGGTTTCCACGTTGCCCCCCACCTCGAGCAGCAGCCTGGTCACTTCTTCGACGATCCCAACCCGATCGGGACCGGTTAAAGTTAAAACGACGTTCTGGCTCATAGGATCAAATACCCCTTTCTCATGCGAAACAAAAGCTTATCAGACTAACTGGTAGTTTCGCTAAGTCCTTTTACTTTGAAAAGTGATTGAAATGTTCATTTTTCCTAAAGGTATTTAGCGAAAGAACCACTAACCGCCCCATTGTAACAGAATCCACAAAGTTAAAGTGGACAGAAGGGCTTATTGAGAATTCCTGCAGGAATTCCCCAGATTTGGGGTGTGAGCGTGCGGATGCAAGCTTACATCCCCAAATCGAGACTCTTCCACAAAGTTTCCTGGATACCCATATAAAGGCCGACAACAGTTAATTGCCGGACAGCCCATGTTTATGCCACCCAATTCACGCTTCCCAAAGGTTATAGATCACGCCGAATGGGTCGCGAATATAACAATCTTGACCTTTACCTCTCCATCGAAGAACCTGACAACCGTTCTCTACCAGATAATCCCTGGCTTCTTCCAGATTGCTGACAAATAATTCCATCACAGGACCGCTAAACTCATCATCTTCAAGAACAAATAAGTTAATTGGGTCCGCATCGAAATCGGCTAAATCCGGGTCAGTGGATCTATTCTCAAAGCCAATTACTTTTGAATAGAACTCCACTGCTGCGGAATATTGTTTATGCCTGACCGCAATATTTGGGCTCATCTTAAACATTTTAGCGCCATCCTTTCGAATCAGTACAGCTACCTGACGAGCGAATATAGACCAATATTTTGTAAAATCGATTACCAATGAATCAAACTTCAGGTTCCGGCACGAGTACCACGCTCTCCTGCTCGTTCGGGTCGGTACGGGCCAAAATGGCGACCGCCTTCTCGGTTTTGCTCGGGTTGTACGGCAGATGCGGCATGCCGGCTGGGATATACAGGTATTCGCCGGCTTTGACGGTCAGGTGTTCTTGCAGGTTTTCACCGAACCACATCCCCGCTTCGCCTTGCAGCACGTAAATGGCCGTTTCATGGTTTTCATGCAGGTGCGCCCGAGCGCGCTGGCCCGGCGTAATGGTGAGCATATGCATGCAAATGCCCTGGGCTCCGGTCGTTTCTGCCGAAATCCCGCTGAAGTAAGTCAGAGCTTGCTTACCTTCGTAAGATTCAGCTGGTTTAATCACTTTGCAGGTTCTAGGGGGAGTGGGCATACTATTCTCCTGATGCTCGTTTCACCGCTAAAGGAAATTCCAGGAGCAGAACGCCAGTCGGAGGTTGGCTCCAACATCACAACGAACTGGAAAGCCTATTGTACTGTAAAAATGATTTGGGGAGTATGAAGGCTTAAACAATAAACGGGAGCCTGGTTGGTGCACAGCTCCCGATCAAAAGTGGGCCCGGCAGGGTTCGAACCTGCGACCAAACGGTTATGAGCCGTCCGCTCTGCCGCTGAGCTACGGGCCCGTGGAACTATAAGCGCAAAAAGTATATCATAATTTGGCTTACGGAGGATCGCTCAATCAAGTTGTCATGGAAAACTGATACAACCAAAGATTTGCTCTCCTACTCGTCAGGAATCAAATGACGGGCAGGTCGTTTTAACCTGCCCGTCCGTCTTAGAGCGGGCGACCGGACTCGAACCGGCGAATGTCAGCTTGGAAGGCTGATGCCTTACCACTTGGCGACGCCCGCGTGATCGGGGTTGTAGATTTACGTAGATTTATGTAGATTTTAAGCCCGAAAATCTACAATTGGTTCGTAACTTACCATATTTTCGGAGTTGCGGACCGGACCAAATTTTCGAGGCTACTATGCTACCTCGGTGGGAGGGCTACCATTCATGGGCCTTCCGGTACCGCCACAAAAAGTATACCATAAACAAAAAAAAGGAGAAGGGCGGCGAACCCTTCTCCTTTTTGCATCTATATGGAGGCTGTGGAACTCCTCACCTGATCAGCAGATGGCTATCCCAGCACAATGTTCATTTCGAAGGCACCGGCACATACACCAACAAAAAACTGCTTTGGCATCCAAAAGTTTGCTCATCCTATTTCGTTTTTTGTTTGATTTGTTACCGGCCTTTTGCTCTTTCGACCTGACCACCATAACGGCGTCGATTTTTCGGAACAGGTCGATATTCTGCTTTACTTCATTCTTCTCCACCACGCTTTGCACTCTCCATATCTAGCTTGTATTTTGCGTAAGAAATAATCTCTGTCAGCAGTTGCGGGGATGCCTCCCCACGCTCGATACGGTTAATCGCCTCTTCGAACACCTCCTTCAGCCTGGGTTCGGTCTCTAAAACGCTGGCTATTTTATCACTTAACGTCTCATCCACATCACCCTGAGTATTCAGCAGGGTGCTGGGTGGTACGCCCAGCCAGTTTGCCAGCTCGACCAGGGTATCCATGTCCACCTGCTCGCCGTTGAGGACACGCGCAATGGTGGTATGCGAAACCCCAATCTGCCGAGCTGCCGCCCGCAGGCTCAATCGTTCACTTTGTAATTTATCCTTCATCAACTGCACTAACATACATGCTCTCCTCAACTCGGCCGCTGGTAAGCCTTCTGGTTTATGAATAACACACATTGACAAGCCATCGAGCAAATGTTATAATAATTATACATTTGACCAATAACTTTTACAAGAGACTATGATTATCCCATTCGATACGCTCTCTCCTTTACTCGTAAAAGACATCCACCCGCTGATCCAGCACAACCGGGTGGCTCGTTTTTTCTGTAGACCCAACGCTTTCAACGGAAAGTGTACTACAAATTGTCATAATTGTAAACCATATTTACTACCAGTTTTCCAAAATTTGGTCGACGACAGAGACCCGATCCCATTGCTCGTCTGGAGGTTGCGGAATGCTTCCGCCAAAATGGCCGAGGTAGATGTCCATGTAGCAGTCGAGCCGAAGGACGAGTGGGGTATCACGATCCCAATTGAAGAAAGGAAAAATCCGTTTCTTGCCATCGCAGAGGAGCTCGAATGAAAGCTGTACCACGCAGGGCGGAGAGAGAAGTAGCCGCCCTTTTATCTTCGCACTTTACAAAACTGGGGATGGACCCGGTCGAGCGCATCCCGGTCCTGGGTAGAACAGGCCCCGACATATCCATCAATCAGATGGGGATGGTGATTGATGTCAAGTCCCGTAAGGAAGTGCCCAGCATGTCCAGGCTGCGCAAAGGCGAGCTGGTGGCCTTTGGGACAACCCTGATCGGCATCCGCCTGGACGAGCTGCCTGGGCTGTGGGAGACCAGGCCGGTCGCAACGGACATTCGCCCGTACTCCAAGATGATCGTCGACTGGTACGGTCACATGGATGAATGGACCAAAGCGAATTACCCGGACGGCGTGAGCGCCCTGGCCTTGCGGAGACCAGGGATGCCTTTCGGCGAAACGACCATCGTAATTGATCTTTATGATTGGAGAAAACTTCATGACCGAACCACAAACCGCGATTGTTGGCTATCAACCATCAACCAGCCTGCAACTCTCTTCCAAGCTGGTTGATCTCAAATCCGCTATCGAAGATGCGGCCGCAGCAAATGTCAAGCTCGTGGTGGACAACTACCCAGGCATGACGGAACTGCAAAAGCGATCGATGTTCTATATCGATCAGCTCAAGCAGATCAACGGCCTGGACCTGGCCGCCGTGCTCTTCCGCGGCGAAGTTCTGAACGTCATCGTTCAGGAAAATCTGTTCGCGACCCACCCAGGCCAGTATGTCACCCTCCAGGAAATGGCGTCCAAGAACGGCATTTCCATGTCGGAGATTTCCCAAACCCTGGATCTGTACAACATCATCTTCCCGTATCTCCAGAACAACTACGATATCCCGCTGGCTCAGTGGTGGGAGGAGATCGGCAAAAGCAAGTTCCGCGAGATGACCCCGGTACTGAAAGCCCTGATCACCGGCGAGATGCCCGGCCGCGGTTCTACTCGCGAGAGCATCGAGCGCATCCTCCAGGAAGGGCTCGATGTGGCTGAGGGTGCCGGCGAAGATGTCGAGAACGAAGAAGTCCAGCAGGAAGTCCGCCAGCGGGTGATCGACGAACTGCTCGACCTGGGCCGTGACCTGACCAATGAGCGCCTGCGCCAGCACATGCGCCCGGAGCGCACCGAACCCATCAATATCACCCTGGTCGAGACCGGCGACAACCGCATCGTCATGGCGCAACTGGACCAGGACCAGCTCGATCTCCTGTCACGCAGGATGAGGGGGCGCCTCAACATTACCCCAGTCAGCCTGCCCCACGATCCACGCCAGCGGCAGGTTGAAGCCGCTCGCATCCCGGAACTGCGGGCCCTGGTTGATCTGGTGAGTGAGCGATGATCGACAGCATCGGTTGGGAAAGGGCGGTTCTCGGGACCGCCCTGGCAAATCCCGCATCCATGAGACGACACCGAGGAGCTGTACCCGAGCGACTTCACCGGATGCCATGCCACCCTGTTTGCGGAAATACTCGATCTGCACCGGCGGGGATCGCTCGAGATGAGGGCGCTGGTAGAGAACCTGAGAACCAGGCACCTGCTCGAGACGCTCGGCGATCCAATTTCCGACGCCGGAAACTTCGCCACCGGAGAAGCCTACCTGGCTGATCTGCTCTCGCATCGGGGCGACGCCATGCCGGAATACGTCTCTCAGGTGCTCTCCGCCTCCGTTAGACCGCGAGCTGAAGAAAGCGGCCGCTTTCATCATGGTGGAAGCGGAAGACACCGGCACACCCATCGAGGATGTGATGGACAGCGCCGAGCGGCGCCTGACCACCCTACGGCGCAACCGGACCTACGAAAAAGGCATGTCGCTTGGAGATATTCTTTCGATCTACATGCCCAGGCTCCAGGGTTACCGCGACGGAACGGTCGAGCCCGCCTGGGTGCCGAGATTGGAACCGCTCAAGAAAGTCATCGACTACGTGGAGGACACCGACTTTGTCGTCGTGGCCGCCCGGCCGGGAGAAGGGAAGAGCTCGTGGATGCGTTACGAGTTCTTTTACCGGGCCGCGGACGGCAAGCCGGCCACCATCTTCAATCTGGAAAACACCGATAACGAATACGCCAAGGGAGCCCTCGCTCTCCACGCCAGGCTCGACAGCGCCAAGATCAAGAACCCGCGTCTGATGAACGACGCCGAGCTGCAACGGGTCAAGGACAGCGCCGAGTATCTATTCACTGTCCCGCTCAGGATCGTAACGCTGGCAGGGCCGAGCATCCGGGAAGTGGAGCGAGCGGCCAGGCACGAAATCGAGCGCTACGGAACCACCCTGATGGGCCTGGATTACCTCCAGCTTGTTCGTAACGGGAGCAGCGATCAGGTCGAGAACATCACCGAGACGTCCGTGGCGGTCCGGGCCATGGCCCTGCGCTACAAAATCCCATTCGTAGCAGCCTCCCAGCTCTCACGTGAGATCGTCAAGCGGGGCGGTAACGCAGAACCGGAGCTGTCCGATCTTCGAGGCTCGGGCTCCATCGAACAGGACGGGAAAATCATCATGTTCCCGAGGGCTTTACCTGGACTGAACGAAAATATCCTGCGCGCGTTCCCGGAAAACCTTGAGCCGGATGGCTCGCTTTCTCCGCTACCGCGAGTGATCCCGATCCGTTTTCACGTCCTGAAGAACACCAACGGCCCCACCGGTATTACATCCCCGGTGGCCTGGATGAAACACACCGGCGACTTCGTACCGCTCACATTCAGGCAGGCGCCAGAATGAAAATCTTTCACAACAAGCAGCTCGTTGGAGAGCTGCCCTATATCAAGAAAGGATCCCCCATCTTATTCAGGTGGGGGATCAACGTAGACGTCAGGAATGAAGTTGACGTCATCGTCGAGCCGGTCTGGATGCCGCTCTTTACACGCCAGAAATTCAACGAAGCCACGCTGTATACCGTCTGGAACAAGTGGGCCTTTTTCGTTGACCGGCAGTTTCCGTTTATCCACGGCGCTTCACAACAGGCGCCGATCTTAGATGAGGAGGATTGATGGGTATCAAGACACTGACTGCAACCCCCGATGTGCTGGAGGTCATCTCCAAAGCGACCGTCGAAGAGGTGGACGACAAGTTCCACCTGAAGTTACAGGGCGAGCTGGATCGATCGCTCTACCTGGCCGTCAACAAGCACCTGAAAGCGCTGGGCGGGGCCTGGAAGGGCGGCAAGGTGTCCGCTCACATCTTCGAGGAAGACCCACGCCCAATGTTGGAAGGGCTCGTCCAGAACGGCGAAATGAAGGTGGACAACGAGGATTACTTTCCGACGCCGGAAAGCGTGGTCCAGCAGATGGTCGCTTTGGCCGGGATGCGCAATTGCTCATTCCTGACCGCCACCGAAATCCTGGAACCATCGGCCGGGGAGGGCGCGATCTGTGATGCGCTGGTGCGCATGGGCTACGCCCACAAGAGCCGCATCAGCGTTTACGAACTGAACGACAAACGCCGGGCCAGGCTCCAGGACAAGGGCTACCACGTCGAAGGGGCCGACTTCTTTGATTGTAAAAAGCGCTATGCCTGCATCCTGATGAACCCGCCGTTCACCAACTCAGCCGACGTGGATCATGTGCTCCACGCCTGGAACCTGCTGAAGCCCAACGGCTTCCTGGTCTCTGTGATGGCAAACGGCCAGACCTGGACCTCGGACCGCCAAAAACTGGCTGCGTTCCGGGCGCTGGTCTCTGAATACGGCTATATCATGACGCTACCCAAGGGCGCTTTCAAGGAAAGCGGTACTGCAATCGACACCGTACTGGTATTCCTGAAGAAACCAAATGGCAAAACCGTCAGCGAAAGTCAAGCTCTGGACGTGGTGTCCTGAGTGCATGACCAGGACCGACCACGAGGAGAAGGGAAATGAAATCATCTGTTGCGACTGTGGAACCGTCCACAAAAGAGGCCGCTGAGCCTTATCTGATCGAGTGCTCGGCCGGCAAAGGCATCATGCCGCATACCGATTGTCTCCAGTGCGCTCTGAGCGGGGATAATACCTGCGGCTTTGAATACGTCACGCTCAAGGCTCTATATGGCACCAACGAACGCCGTCCGGGTATTCACGTTACCGACCTGCTGGGCTGCCAGCTCAAAGCGTACTGGGACAAGATTGATCCGGTGCCGGAGATGCCGCACAAAATGTTAGCCCGGACCATTGGGACAGCCTGGCACCAGTTCGTCGAGACGAATGACGAGCATGTGCAGTGCGAGCTGCCGGTCGAATGGGAAGACCTGGTGGGTACAGCCGATATCGTCTACACAAACGGCCGGCTTTGCGATAACAAAACCGACCCGCTGGCTCTCTCCTCAAAGTTGCCTTACGGCTCTCATGAGTTGCAGGTCAACATCTACGCTTTCATGCTCCGCCAGATGGGCCACGAGGTCAAATCCCTGGCGATCCAGTACCTCGACATGAGCGGCCCAACCAAGTGCCGCTCCTGCCGGGTCCCGGTGGAGATGCACGACGGCGCGATCGCCTGCCCCAAGTGCGGCAACACGCCCAAGGACGCTCACCTGGGCGTGGCCCTGGTGGAGGTCCCGATCATGACCGACGTGGAGGTGCTGGACGTCATCCACGACAAGATCTTGTCGTGGATGATGTCGGGCGCATAATATCGGTCATGATCGGGACCTCCACCAGGGCCAAGCCCAGGTCAGCGTCCCTTGGGGCGTGTTGCCACAGTTCGGGCGGGCGATCACGCCGTCGTGCGGGTCTAGGCCGGGAACCCACAAGGCGGCACTTGGTTGGGCCGCTCCATGTCGAGGTACTGGATCGCCAGGGATTTGACTTCCCGTCCCCATCTGCCGGAGCATGAAAGCATAGATATTGACTTGCAGCTCATGAGACAATAAGCAACTTTCCTGGGAGAGAGCCAGCGGTCGTTTTGTTATCGCAAAGCCGGCCGTTTGCTGTAGACGATATCAGCCGCACTTCCCGCCCCAGGCTTCCCAATTCGACTGGGGAGCTCACACTGCACGTGTTCATCGGTGCCATGTCGACAAACTTGTGCCAGGCTGTCCTCCAGTCCGGGCCAAACATGCTTTGTGGGCGCTTGTCCAGGTACCGGATCAACCTTGTCCCAGTACGCCTTGAGCTGGCAGCCCCAGTAGTTCGGTGACGTGATACCCGGACGCGGTTCCCATTGGTGCCGTATAGCGCCTTGAGCGTGACGTATTCGAAGCCAGGTACTTCCCGCTCAGAGCGCGCTGGAGACAATCCGTATGCGGCATGATGCCTTTGCGACCGAGACTCGATCAGATAAGGCTCAGCCGCCTCTTTTGTCGGACCGTTCCACCCGTCGCAACAGATGATTTCATTTCCCTTCTCCTGCATGGTCGGTCCTGGTCATGCGCCTCGGACGCCGCGTCCAGAGCTTGACTTTCGCTGACCCTTCTTTCCGTTTGGTTTCTTCAGGAAAACCAGACGGTATCGATTGCGGTTCCACTTTCCTTGAAGGCGCCCTTAGGTAGTGTCATGACGTAGCCGTATTCAGAGACCAGCGCCCGGAACCCAGCCAGTTTTTCACGATTTGAAGTCCATTCTGGCCGTTTGCCATCACGGAGACCGGAAGCCATTGGGCTCAGCAGGGTCCAGGCGTGGAGTACATGATCCACGTCGGCTGAGTTGGTGAAGGCGGGCCATCAGGATAGGCATAGCGCTTCCAGTCACGAAGTTGGCCCCTTCGAAGTGATAGCCTTTATCCTGGAGCCTGGCCCGGCGCTTGTCGTTCAGTTCGTAAACACTGATACGGCCTTGATGGGCGTAGCCCGTACGCACCAGCGCATCGCGATGACGCTCGCCAGGCCGATGGCTCCAGGATTTCGGTGGCGGTCAGGAATCAGCGATTGCGCATCCGGCGAACAGACCATCTGCTGGACCACGCTTTCCGGCGTCGGAGAGTAGTCTTCGTTGTCCACTCTCATTTCGCCGTTCTGGGTGACCCCTCCAGCATCGGGCGTGGGTCATCCTCGAAGATGTCGGCGGATACCTTGCCGCCCTTCCAGGCCCCGCCCAGCGCTTTCAGGTGCTTGTTGACGGCCAGGTAAAGATTCAGGATCCAGCTCGCCCTGTACCTTCAAGTGGAACTTGT
>CAWHJB010000013.1:0-131831 GCA_963829555.1 uncultured Chloroflexia bacterium
AACGCGCGGACCGCTAGATCGTATGAAAACACGTTGGATGTTTCTCCTGTGGCTTGTGGCCCTTGTCGCCTGCAGCCCGCCGGCAGCCGGTTCTGTGCTCGAAACGGCGCCGGCGGTTGAGGCGCCGGCCTCTCTGCCCGTCATTTTGCCCACCCCGGAATCTGCTGGGGGTTTTCAGCCAACCGCCTGCCGTTTTGTGCTGCCGGAAGGGATTGAACCGGGTAAAGATGTCGACTGCGGCTATCTGGCCGTTCCAGAGCGGCGCGATCTGCCCCTGGACAGCACCCGGCTGATCCAGCTGGCGATTGCAATTTTTCATCCCCCCGGCGGCGCAATTCACCCGGACCCGCTGATCTATCTTTCCGGCGGCCCTGGGGCCAGCGCCCTGGAAGTAGTGCGCTATGATTTTGAGGCTTTCTCGGAGTTGGCCTTCTCGAATGGGCGCGATTTGATCGTTTTCGACCAGCGTGGTATTGGCGTCTCACGCCCGGCCCTGGATTGCCCGGGTTATGATCACCTCGCCAAAGATCTGCTTGACCGTGAAAAGGATGGTCAGGTCTTGACTGATCCCCAGATCGCCGCTACGCTGCTTAAAACCATCGCCGCCTGCCGGGACGAGCTGTCCACAGTTGCGGACCTGAGCGCCTATCATAGTCTTGCCAGCGCCCAGGACGTACGTGATTTACGGCTGGCCCTGGATTATAACCAGGTTAACCTGTGGGGTGGCTCTTATGGCACCCGCCTGGCTCTGGAAGTGATGCGCCAGGACCCGCAGGGTCTCAGAAGCGTTATCCTGGATTCAGTGTATCCACCCGACGTGGATCTTTACGCCGAAGGCCCGGCCAACTTCGACCGGGCCTTGAACAAGCTCTTTTCGGCCTGCGCGGCCAACCCGGTCTGTGGCCAGGCGTATCCCGATCTCGAGACTGTTTTTTATGAGACCATCCGGCGCCTGGATGAGACCCCGGTCCAGGCCTCGATCATCGACCCGTTCACCGGCGCCCGCTACCAGACCTGGATGAATGGCAAGACCATGCTGGGACTAACCTTCCGGCTGTTGTACAACAGCCAGGTGCGTTATCTGCTGCCCATGTATATCGAAGACGCCAGCCGGGATAACTTCTCCGCTTTCAATCTAATGCACGGCATCATGATCGGGCGGATTGGTTTGTCCAGCCTGGGAATGAGCCTTTCCGTGCAGTGTCATGAGGAGCTGGCCTTCAGTTCGCGGCAGATCGTCCAAACCCGTTTGTCGGACCATTCCGAATTGGCCGGGATCTACGAGAACTCCCTGATCGGCTCCTTCGTCTTCCAGATCTGCCAGGAATGGCCCGCCGGGAGTGCAGATCCGAGCGCCAACCAGGCGGTTACCAGTGACGTCCCCACCCTGCTGATGAGCGGCGAGTTTGACCCGATCACGCCTCCGGCCTGGGGCCGTAAGGCAGCCCAGACTCTTTCTCACGGCTATTTTTTCGAATATCCTGGCATCGGCCACGGCGCCAGCATCATTCCAGGCTGTCCCCAGGACATGGCCAGCGCCTTTCTGGACAACCCGGATGAGCCGCCGGATGATACTTGCATCACCGATCTCTTGCAATTTACAAATCCGGAGTAAAATCTGACCGACAAACATGATATACATCCAATCAATAGTTTGGCGGAAAACAGGCGTGATGGGCGGCGTTTGCCGCCCATCACGCCTGTTTTCCGCCATGCTTTTCCCCTTCCGGCGCTGAAGGCGCCAGAGAATCCATCATTTGCGCAACTTTGAAAGGTGCTTTATGTTCGCCTCATTCCTGTCCCATCTGAATCCGCAAGAAATTGGTCTATTTCAAAGCCTGGACTTGCCGGCCAGGATCCAGGCTTTTCTGGATGAAATCCAATATCCCGCCACAGATCGCAACCGCTGCCCGCTCAATGTGCTGCGTGACCGCCAGGGGCATTGCCTGGACGGGGCCTTGTTCGCTGCCGCTGCCTTGCGCCAGCTCGGCCATGCGCCTCTACTTGTCGATATGTACCCCGAGCCGGGCCTGGACGACGACCATGTCCTAGCCATCTTTAAACTCAATGGACGCTACGGCGCCCTGGCAAAATCTAATTTTGTGCCTTTGCGGTATCGCGAACCCGTCTATCATAGCCTGCGCGAGCTGGTGATGTCTTATTTTGATGGCTTTTTCAACGTAGATGGTTTGCGCACCATGCGGAGTTATACCCGGCCGTTAAAACTGGCCGCTTACGATCAGACCGGTTGGATGTGGAGCGACGCTGGCGCCGACGCCATCGAACAACGCCTGCTGCAGCTTTACCGTTATCCTCTACTCACCCCTGAAATGGCCGCCAACCTGGTCAAGATCGACCCGCGTTCGTATCAGGCCGGTACCCTGGGTGTCAATCCGGCCGGGCTGTATCAACCGAAAAAATAATCCCTGTTTCGTTTAACCAGTCAACTTTCGGGATAAACGTTCTCCATGGCTGCGATAATCCGGTCATGCAGTGCGTCGGCTGCGGGATCCACTTTCTGCCGCTGTGGATCGGCGTCAAACCAGGCCATGATCTCGCGCACGCCTTGTGCATACGGGATAACCGGGTTAAAGTCCGGCACCAGTCGCCGGATTTTGCTGTTGTCGAACAGCATGCTGTGGATTTTGTCCCCGATCAAAGAGGCGCCCCATTCAGCGTTGAAAGCTGCAATCAGATCGGATGGAACGTGCACCAGCTGCGGCTCGACCCCGGCTGCACGAGCGACCAGCTCGTAAATCCGGTTCCAGCTTAGCCACTCATCTGAGGTGATGTGAAAAGCTTCACCGATCGAGAGAGGGTTCCCCAATAATCCCACCAGTCCCACTGCAAAATCAGCGCTGTTGGTCAACGTCCATAACGAAGTTCCATCACCGTGCACGACCACTTTCTTACCAGCCCGCATCCGCGCGACCGTGGTGTATTTATCCTTAAAAGGCAGTGAGGTCCGATCATAAGTGTGGGAAGGACGCACGATCGTTGCTGGAAAATCGTTTTCCACATAAGCTTTCATCAGCAACGCCTCGCAGGCGGCCTTATCGCGCGAATACTGCCAGAATGGATTATGTAGCGGTGTGCTCTCTTTCACCGGCAGTATGCCGGGGGGCGTCTGGTAGGCTGAGGTCGAGCTGATAAAAATGTATTGGTCGGCGCGACCCTCAAAAATTTGGATATCGGTTTGAATGTGTTCGGGCTTAAAAGCCACCCAATCGACGACCGCCTCAAATTTCAGCTTGCCCAGGGCTGCACGCACTTCCTCCGGATGGCGTATATCACCGGTTATCACTTTTGCGCCATCTGGGATCGGGCGAGAGCTCTGGCCTCGGTTCAAGAGATAAAGATCAATTCCCCGCGCAACCGCCAGTTCGGAGCAGGCCGTACTGATGACCCCGGTGCCTCCAATAAATAAAACTTTCACGAAAAACCTCCTGCTGATGAATTCCTTCCGTTCCGGTGCACCCATTTTACCTTAACGCAATCCTGCCATACTGCCTTTGTGGGCTTTCACAAGCAAGGGGAGGGTGTTGGGATTGGGCGGCTATGCGCCAATCCCAACACCAAATTCCTCATTTTATTTGGACTTCGCGAAAACTCTGATTGCCCTTGCAGGGCGCGCCGAAACAAAACCTCAGCGTGGGCGAACGCCCACGCTGAGGTTTTGTTTCGCTGATCAACCCGAAGGATGCCAGCAGAATTTCCCCCAATCGATAGACCTACGCGGCTAAATTTTCTGGACCTGCTGTTTTCAGGCGGGGACCCCGGCCAATGCTTCCGCTTCAGTTTTAAACAACCGGATCACCTCGTTCAACCGGGTGAGTTCAAACACGTATTCAAAATGTTCATTCAGCCCAAACGCAAACAACTGTTGATTGCTGCGGCGGGAACGCACCAACAAAGTCACCAGCAGGCCGATCCCGCTGCTATTGATAAAATTCATCTGGTTGAAGTCGAATATGATCACTTCCGGGTTGCCCTGGGTAGCCTCATTGTACGCTTTCAACAATAAATCTTCGACAAAAGCCGTCACCTGGCCTTCAACCTCAATAATGCTCACCTGAGGATTGGGCTTCCGCACTCGAAAAATCGCTTTCGCTGCCATCACTATTTCTCCTTCCATCCGTTCTAAATTTGGTTCTTCGGGAATTTCTGGGGTGGTACCCCAAAGTCTCCTAAATTTCGCCTTCCAGGTAAAGATATAATTCGATCTTCTGGCAGAATACTGCCCCGCGCAGCCAGGCTTCCTCAGTCATTTTTTCAATCAAGAAGTAGCCCCAGCCGTGCCCTTTGAATGCCTCCGGGTTCGTTTGGGCTTTGACTGCCTGCTCGGAAGCCATGACCCGGATGGATATGGGTTGGAGCGTACGCTCCTGGCCGATCAGTTCGATCTCATTCATCACGGCCCGGGTAACCGCCGTTTTCATTTTTTCCATGTGTTGGGCAGTTAACTGGAATATTCCAACGGTTTCAAGTACCTGTTCGATCGCCAGTGTTTTCTGATCCGGCTCCCCGGCTACCAGGATCTCAGCTAACAAATGCCACTCGGCGCCCAGGGAGCGTATCGATACGTTGGTTTTTCTTTGGACCCTTACCATGATCGCTCCTGTCCAAGCCGGTGAAAAGATAACAGCGTAATGTCATCTTCCTGGCTCCAGTTCGGTCCGGTAAATTGTTGCAACGCCTCCACCACGCAGTTCAGGGCTGTTTCGGGATCTTCCGCCAGCTCGCCCACCAGTGTTCGCAAGCGTGGGAACCCAAACATCTCGGATTGGTTGTTATGGGCCTCCACCAACCCATCGCTGTAAAGTAGCATGCATCCCCCAGGAGGCAGGATCGCTTCTTTTTCCTCATAAACCATATCGGGCAACAATCCCAGCGGCATACCGGTGGCATGCAGTTCCATCACTTCTTGCCGGTCACGGATACATGGCAAGTTATGTCCGGCATTGGCATACACAATCCTGCCCGTCTGTGGTTCCAGGATGCCATACAGGCAGGTGACAAACATCCGCTGGGGGATTTCCGGCAACAAAAGCTCGTTGGAATGGGCCAGGGCTTTGCCCGGGGAAAGCATCTGCCGGGCCGCCCCGCGCAGGATCGCACGGGTAGTGGTCATAACCAGCGCGGCCGGCACCCCTTTATCCGTAACATCGCCAACCACAAATACGACCCGGCCATCCGCCAACGGGATGAAATCATAAAAATCTCCCCCCACCTCGAGCGCCGGTTGGTATTGGACCGCGATCTTCCAGCCCGGCAGGTCCGGAGGTTCTTTGGGCAGCAGGTTCTGTTGGATGTGACGCGCCAGTTGCAATTCCTGTCTGATCCGCTCTCTTTCAATCACCTCTTTTTGCCGCTCCTGAACCAGTTGGGCGACGCGCAACGCCGGAGACACCTGGCTGGTGAGCATATTCAACAAATGCAGGTCATCCTTTGAATATTCTTGTTCGCTGCGGCGTTCTCCCAGCGTTAACAGCCCAATTACCTTCCCCTGGCTGACCAGCGGTGCAACCAGGTGGTATTTCTCACGCTTTAAGCGGGCCAGGGTTGGCGAATCAAGGTCAAGCCGGTCGATTTCCGTCACGCCCGGCGATCGTAGGAAATAACCGATCAGTGGATCATCTCCAGGGATACCCGCCACGGCTGGGTGTGGATGCGCGGGTTTGTTTGGAGCCAGTTCTGACAAGGTCGCCGGTTCCTGAACAGTGTTCCTCCGCAAAAGGCTCTGAAGTAATTTAGATGGAGTGATCGCCATCATCTCTCCCTGATCGCTTTGAATGAGATCGGTCCTCATTCTGAATTCTCAACAACCCATAAGGCCGATCTGGCTGGCTCTAAAGTTTCATCCAGTACATCCAGTAAATGCTTCACCATCTCATCCAGATCGACATCGTTGCGCACTTCTTCGGTAAAATCAGCAATTGTCCGGGCTGCGTCATACTTTCTGCGATAAAAGCGCCGGTCGATTGTCGATTGCAGCCGGGTCCGGATTGGATTGAATAAGGCCACAATGACCAGCGTGGAAAGTACTGCTTCCAATCGCGAGTTATTGCGGATGATTAAAGCAAACAGGCTTTGGAATATCACCACACTGGCCAGATAGATCGTCGCCAAAATAATGGACAAGGCCCCATAGACCAGCGCCCGGTTGATCAATACATCCACATCCCATAACCGGTAACGCAGGATCGCCAGGCTGATACAGATCGGGAAAATCAGCAGGAACGGCAGCAGCAATTCGGGGATCCAGCGCACTGGGATCGCGAAAATGGGCGAGATGAACCAGACCGCCAGCGGCAAAAAAGATAGCAAGGCGCCGAGCAGAATGATCCGCACTTGCTGCCGTGCGACTTTTCCCTGGATCGTAAAATTACGCCAGATCATCATTCCCAGGAAGAAAAGAATGCCCAGCGAGGTGTAATAATAGTTGTAGCGCCAGCTGGTGATATAAGCCCAGGGCGACTGCGGATCACGCAGTTCTACCAGGCCCCAGACTGCCAGACCGATTGAGATGAGATACGGCAGGAATCTCAACCAGGGCCGGCTTTCGACCGGCCGCCAGACGTTCGGAAAGAGCATCGCCAGGCTGATCAACGCTCCCCCCAATTGGGCGACGGCGATCGTCCACAAAAACGAGCCGACATGCGTGGTGATCAAATCAAACAACAGCCCCGAAGCAATCGCAGCCATGAAGCAAAAATAAGCAAATGCTCTGCCGGCCGGGCTTTTACCGCGCACCCGCAGCACCCACCAGCCCATAACCAGGTAAGCCAACCCGACCAGCGTGGGCAGCCAGAATAACCGCACCAGGTCTGCACTCGGGAACTTGATCAATTTCAGATGGGCATATGTCCGCAATGCGCCGCCCGGCGTCACCGTGACGACGCCTACTTCCTGCCCCACCTGGTATCCGGCCAGGGCAGTTTGCATTTCAGCTGGGCTGCCTACCGGGTGGTTACCGATATACAGCACCCGTTCAGGATGGGTCATACCCGCTTGCCGGCCGGACCAACCACTGCCATTGCTGTCGGCCACAACCAGAGTTTGTTCGACCACAAAACCCGGGAACGGTAAAAGATTCCAGGTCAAGGCATAGATCGGTGTAAAACAGAATACCAATAAAGTCAACCCACCCACCAGGATTAAGAGCCCGCGCATCGGCAAATCGCCGAGTGCCAGCAATGGCTTCAAAGCCTCTTTCAATCCAGAATCCGTCATGGATAGCTTCGCTCCCACTCAGCCAGCGGTTTGCCCAGGGTCCGCCATTGAGGCGCCAGCGGCAGAACACCGAGGTCGCTCACAATCTGCCGGGCAGCCAGGCCCACAACGGCGGTGAACGTTGGATATGCGATCTCCAGTTCGGCCAGGTGCTCGATCCACATATCGGCTGCCATGCCGCCCGCCACCAGGTGGATCGTTTCCAGCGCCTGCTCGCCGATAATATGCGCCCCCAGGATCCGGTGAGTTTCTACAGACACAATCAACTTGCAGTATCCATCCGTATGGCCGTCAATTACCGCCCGATCCATGTCGGCATACGGCACGACAGCCGACGCCACTTCCTGACCGGTTGCCCTGGCCTGCTCTTCGGTCAATCCAACGCTGCCATATTCCGGATCTGTAAAACCGCCGTGGGGTACGATGCTGTGCCGGTAAGGTTGAACCCCGCCCATCACCGCGTTCTCTGCCGCCAACCGGCCGTCGTAACTGCCGCTTTGCACCAACATCATCCGGCCAGTGATATCTCCGGCAGCATAAATGTGCGGCTGTGAGGTCTGCAAACCATCATTAACGACGATATAGCCGCGCTGCTGTTCGACCCCGGCAGCCTCCAAGTTCAGGCTCTCGACATTGCCCACCCAGCCGACCGCCATGACGACCGCCGCAGTCCGCAGTGTTTGCGGCTGCCCATCTTTGTGATAATGCAATCTCAATTCCCGACCATCCTGTTCGATCCGGTCTACCCCGCCGATTCCGCCGATAATATGGATGCCTCGCTTCTGGAAGGATTCGGTGATCCCCATGGAAACAACCTCATCTTCCAGCCGCAGCAACCGCGGATTGACCTCAAGCAATGACACCTCAACCCCAAAAGCGGCAAAAATTGACGCCAATTGACAGCCGGTGGCAGCGCCGCCAACGATCGCCAGCGAGTCTGGCAGTTCTTTTAATGACCACACATCGCTGTAAGTCAAGGCAAATTCATCTCCCGGGAAGGGAAACCTGCGGGCGTGACCGCCAGCGCACAGGATAAAATGTTTACCTTCCAGGGTCGTCCCGTCTTCCAATTCGATCGTGTAGGGATCGTTAAAGCGGGCCTGCCCGGCCTGGTTGTACAGGCTGACCCCGGCTTTCTCCAGGTTGGCAGCAATTTGCTTTTTCTCGTGAATCGCGTAGACTTTTTGCTGCACCTTACCCATGAGTTCCTCAAAATGGACCTCCGGCGGATTGCCATCCAGACCATAATTGCCGAATTGTTCTGCATCTCTTCGCAGCCTGGCCGCCCGGGCCAGCACCCGGGTTGGCACACAGCCATCATTGGTACAGGTCCCACCCAGATGGCCGCGTTCAACCAAAGCGACCGAGGCGCCTAATTCACGAGCACGTAACGCCGCCGTTACACCTGCTGGCCCACCACCGATCACAATCACATCCTTCATCTTGGCTCATCCTTTCTCCACCGGCTGGAAAGCAAGCCGGATTTTCGCATTTTCGAGTGGACGATGTCCACGCTCCTGGTTTCACACCCCCAAATCTGGGGTACCACCACAGGAATTCCCAATGAACGGATTAAACCACCTAAATCTATCCGATTGGTACTGTTAACTGATACAATTACCGATACAAAGTGATTCTTTCGCTAAATTCCTCAAATAGAAGAACACTTTTTCAAAGTAAAATGATTTAGCGAGAAAGGGTCTTTGGGAATTCCTCGGGTGGTGCCCCAATCTGGAAGCTCTCACAGAGTGTCCGAAAGGGCCGCGGGAAAACCACTTAGATCTTATCTGTCGGGGAATTTTTATCCCAAAAAGATCAGGTAAGTTCCTTCTTTGGTAGGATGACAGCGGCCCTTTCCTGTGTGATAGTGGTGCTTGACCGTAGATGGCCGTTTTATGGCGCTTCGTGCGCTGTTTGCATGCCTGCTGAACAAACCTTTCTTTAGAAGCGAAAAGTCGATATTTCTGGCCCTGAACGCTGCCCGTCATCATTCCTGGAACCTGGCAAAGAGAAAAATCAGTGTCCTCTGTATCTTTCGGCGAATGGATCAAACAGCGGCGCAAGTCCCTGGACCTCACTCAGCAACGTCTGGCTCAGGCGGTAGGCTGCTCAGTCGTTTTAATCCGCAAAATCGAGTCCGAAGAACGTCGCCCATCCCGCCAGGTTGCCGGTCTCTTAGCGGAGGCCTTACAGGTCCCTTCTGAAGAGCGTGACCGGTTTATTATGGTCGCCCGCCAGGAAAAGGATTTCGCTCAATTATCCCGGATACCCCTTTCCCAATCGTCATCGGCAATCAGCATATCAATATCCAGGCCGGTCTCTTTACCTGCGCCGGCTACACCTTTTATCGGCAGAGACCATGAACTGGCGACCATCCTGCAATTGATCCTGCAATCTGAATGCCGCCTGTTAACCCTGGTGGGACCAGGCGGAATAGGGAAAACTCGCCTTGCTCTGGAAACCGCTCGCTCGATCAGTTCTCGTTATCCTGAACAATTCCCTGATGGCGTCATTTACATCCCCCTGACTCAGCTGGCCTCCGGCACGCATTTAGTTCCGGTGATCGCCGATCACATCCAAATCCGGCTGGACGGCGCTCGCCAGCAGCAGCTTCAGTTGTTAGCTTACCTGGAAAATAAAAATTTGCTGCTCGTTCTTGATAACTTTGAACAGTTGTTGCCGGCCCGCGCCGCCGTGGGATTGCAGCAGTCTGGCATCGAAATCCTGGGGCAGATTTTGTCGGCAGCGCCAGATGTTAAGCTGGTGATTACTTCGCGCGAACGTTTGAACCTGCATGGCGAATGGTTGTTTGAGCTTTCCGGCCTACCAGTTCCAGAAATGGACGATCAGATCGCCCAGGATCTGACCGGAGCATTGCAATATAGCTCCATCAACCTCTTTGTTCAGCACGCCCGCCGGGTGGCGTCCCACTTCAGTCTCACATCCGACAACCTCGCCCAGGTCATTCAAATTTGCCAGCTGGTTGACGGTTTACCTTTGGGCATCGAACTGGCTGCCAGTTGGGTGCGGGTTCTTTCTGCCGGGGAGATTGCCACCGAAATCACCCAATCCCTTGATTTTCTCGAAGCCACAACCCGCGATACGCCTGCCCGTCACCGCAGTTTACGGGCCGTATTTGATCATTCCTGGGGTTTGTTAACCGGCCAGGAACAGGATCTACTCAGTAAATTGTGCGTTTTTCAGGCTGGTTTCGATCGCCAGGCAGCCGAACAGGTTTGCGGAGCCAGCCTGCCCAGCCTTTTTGCGCTGGTCGACAAATCGCTGATCTATCGCTCAGATGCCACCCGATATGAACTCCACGAGTTGATCCACCAGTATGCTGGCGAGAAACTCGAACAGGATCAGGATATCTTGCTGGACACGCTGACCAGCCACAGTCACTACTATCTGGAATATCTTCGGGCAAGCGAGGTCGGCTTGAAAAGCGGGACCCAAAAGGCGATTGGCGAAAAGTTGGCTCAAGAGATGAACAATATCCGAACTGCCTGGGACTGGGCCATACAATCTCAGCGCCTGGAAGATATCCGCAATTCTTTGCGCTGCCTGTATTGGTTTTATGAGGTCCGGGGCCAGCTCGCCGAAGGCGCTGCGGCCTTTCACCAGGCTGTATCAAAGCTTCAGGCGACTGGTGCGCCGGATTCGCTCCATCGCCAGGTTACCGGCCATTGTCTGGCTGTCGAAGGCTGGTTTGCGTTTCGCCTTGGTCGGTTAAGCCAGGCCCGCGACCTGCTGAATGCCAGTTTTACTCTGCTCAAATCGGCGCCAGACCCACTGGCCTTGAATGAGGCTCGTGCTTTTGGAGGGGCGCTGCATTACATCACCGGCGAATATGGCCAGGCCATCGAATTGCTCAACCAGGCGATCGCATATGGAAAAACTGCTGGCGATTATTGGTTGGTTGCCCAGGCGCTTGGTTCCTTAGGCCGGGTCGCCCAACTATTGGGAAATTACGTTGAGGCCTACACCCTGCTAAAAGAGAGCCTGGATTTTTGGGATCGTATCGGCGATTTGCGCGGCCGCACCTACGCCCTGGCCTTCCTCGGCAACATCGAAGTCAATTTGGGTGAATACACTCAGGCGAGTCGCCATCTCCAGATGAGCCTGGAACTGGGTCAGGCTACCGGCGACACGTTCAGCGTTGGGACCGCTTGGAATCACCTGGGATTATTAGCCAACAAACGCGGCGACTACGACGAAGCCATTGCCGCTTTTGAACGCGGCCTGAGCCTGTTCGAGGTTCTGGGCGAGCAGGCCAGTCTGGGCTGGTTAGCGAACAACCTGGGACACAGTTATCTGGCCTTGAAAAAATTCGACCAGGCAGGCGCGCACCTGCAGCGCGCCATGCAGATTGCCAGGCAGGCCCAAATTGTCCCCCTAATGCTGGACGCTTTGCTTGGTTGGGGATTGATCCGGGCCCATGACGAGACCGGCGATCAGGTAGTGGGCTTATTGGCCGGCATTGCTCGCCATCCAGCCGGCACCCAATCGATCCGGGAACGCGTCCAGAGCGCCCTGACGTCTCTGGGCTATAGCACCCCGGAACAGGTAGATTTGGCTGCAAGCGCTCCGGATATCTCCCCTGAAACGATCGTCGATGCGGCGCTTAAATCAGGCCCCGCCCTGGCTTCAGGCTGAGGCCGCAAAAAACCTACACGTATTTCCCAAACCATGCTAGGGTCCGCCGCCATGCGTCCTGGGCCGCCTCCGGATTATACCGGGAGCCGGTATCGTTATTGAAAGCGTGGTCGGCGTTTGGATAAATCCGCTTCTCGAAGATCTTATTGTGCTCTTGCATGGCGGCTTCAATCTCAGGTATCCCCTGATTGATGCGTTGATCGCGTTCCCCATAGATCGCCAGCACGGCTGCCTGAATCTGGGGCACCTCCGCCAGCGGTGGGTGAGGCCCGTAATAAGGCACAGCTGCCTTCAGTTCCGGCATCCGGGTCGCGGCCAGCCAGGTCACTCCGCCGCCAAAGCAAAAGCCGACCATACCCAATCGCTCACTGAGCGCGTAGGCCTGACCCTGCAAATAGGTCCAGCCGCTGCGCAAGTCCTGCACGAACTGCTCAGGCGGCATATTGCCCAGCGCGCCGGGCACTTCATCCCAACTCAACGCCCGGCTGCCTCCCTGGCGAGAGAGCAGATCGACCGCCAGAGCCACATAGCCGGCCTTGGCCAGTCTGCGGGTTACATCCTCGATGTGATCGGTCAATCCCCGGTTCTCATGGCAGACCAGCACCACCGGAAATCCCCCCTCCTTGGCCGGTCGGGACAGGTAACCCATCAACTCGGCATCCTGACCATCGAAACGGATGGGCCCGGCCTGAACAGCCGGGTCGTCCGGGCTGACCGTCGCGTTAATCGCCACCTCCTGCCCGGATGTCGCGGAATTATCGGGTTCACCACCCGCTTCAGCTGAACTGACGCCCGCACTGGCGGGTCCCGGGCTGCCGCCGTCCGATTCGACCGGCGCGCAGGCGGCCAGCAGAGAGCTGGCCAGCACCAGGCTGCCCGTGACGCCTGCGATCATCTTCAACGCTTGCCGCCGGCTCAACCGCCCCTCTTGATAATCCTCAACAAATTCTTCTGCCAGGTATTTTTGGAAAATATTCATCTCGCCCTTTCCTTTCCGGATCGTAGGTTTCGACCCATACCGGTTAAGTGACCCGAACCGGTCTGAATTACCTGTTTCAAATCGCCCGCACAAATCGACCACCAGGAATAATCTTCTACCCACTACAGAGATTCCAGAAGACCCAATATTACCCAATTTCGATCTAATTGGTATTATTATATCCAGCCTTATCAGATTTTGGTATGGTTCGGAGCCAGTGGGAGCATGCAAATGTTGTAGAAGAAATAACGTGGTGTTCGGTTTGGGCGGCTAAACCGCCCAAACCGAACACCACGATCTACACATTTTGACTGCTCCCGAGCCAGTTCTCGCCCCCTTCTTTGAGTGAAACATTCTCAAGGTCACTGGTAATTCCTGAGGGGATGCCCCGCTCACATAGTTTCCGAAAGAACTATTTCCAGGACAGCTACGTTTTTGAGCTAAAATCAGATTGGGAGTAAAGTATGACAGACAAACCAATTCAATTCGATATCCGCGGTCTCTACGATGGCTTCGATGCGCCAATCGCAGCTTTTGATTGCGGCCAAAAATGCGCCCCCCATAATCCGGGCGGTAAGCCTTTCTGTTGTGATATCTGTCATGCTGTTCCGGCGGCCTATCGCCAGGAGTGGGCCTACCTGCAACCTAACACCGATTTGTGGCATACCTGGCACGGGGATGAATGTGTCCAGGATCCCGAGGATCCGGCCCGATTACTGTCCGAGACTCCCGAACATATGCTGTTGCTGGCCTGCCTGGGCCCGGACCAATGCCAGCGGCCTTATCGCGCTCTCAGCTGCCGCCAGTTCCCCTTCTTCCCGTATGTCTCTTCCAGCCTGCAGTTCCTCGGCCTGGCCTACGAATGGGAGTTTGAAGTCAACTGTTGGGTGATCAGCAATCTGCAAATTGTCTCAGATAACTACCGCCGGCAATTCGTCCGCACCTTTGACCGTTTGTTTGATCTCTGGCCTCAGGAATTTAACAGTTATATTGCCCTGTCGGAGGATATGCGGTCTCACTTTGCCGGATTACGCCGGCGCATTCCGCTCTTACACCGCAACGGCCGGGCTTACCTGATCAGTCCGGACAGTGAGCGTATGACCGGGGTTCCCGTCGAACGCCTGCCAAAATTCGGTCCGTATCGATCTGAGTGATCCTTTCTGCCAACGCTCAACCATGTGTCTTCGAACAATTTTTTGGGGGTTCAAAACAGGATTTGAACAAGTCCTAGCCGGAAGCAATTTCGACCAATTCCATCTTTATTAACACAATTCTTATCATTCTGTGTTATCATTGGTTCAACGACATTGCTGCGTCACTTTAACTGTAAGACTCTGATTCCCCAGCTCGACTCCCCCGTCTCGCAAAGATTTCAGAATTTACCAGTCAGCCAGGCCAGCCTGAAAGGTGTTGTATTGCTACAGGTACCTGCCAATACGGGATCTTATCCTGAATGGCGTTTACCGTAAGCGACGACCCATTGGCTGCACCGGCCAAAATCGGACGCGGCTACGGATCAACCAGGGCTCCACTTCAGCAGAAGTGTCCCACAATATAAGAAAGGAAAGTAACACACATAAGCCATTGTGAAACATATTGGTTAATACGCTGTGGGCGTAACGCCCCCGTTTTTTATCCCGGTTTCACACCCTGGCTTGAGGTTTACAAGGTAAAAACGTAACAACTTATGAGTAAAAATTTAAAGATCATTCCCCTGGGCGGCCTTGGGGAAATTGGCAAGAACATGACTGTATTGGAATATGGCCGCAACCAGATCATTATTGATTGTGGGGTAATGTTTCCCGAGAGCGATCTACACGGGATTGACCTGGTACTACCCGGGTTCGATTATATTCTAGAAAACCAAGAAACGCTGCGGGGCATCGTTCTCACCCACGGCCACCAGGACCATATCGGTGGTCTGCCCTATTTATTAAAACGCCTTGACCCGGTGGAAGGTGGCCTGCCGATTTATGGCACCGCCTTGACAATCGGTATGGTTGAGCGCAAACTGGAAGAAATGGACGTGCGTTCTTCAGCCGATCTCCAGATCATCGACGACAGCCAGACCCTCCATCTGGGTCCGTTCCGGGTCAGCCCCTTTGCTGTAGCGCACTCCATACCCGCTGCTGTCGGTTTGGTGATCGATTCGCCGGTAGGCGCCGTCGTGCACACCGGCGATTACAAGCTGGATGAAACTCCGACCGGCGGACGTACGACCGACCTCAACCGGCTGCGCCAGCTCACACCCAATGGCGTCCTGGCCCTTATGGGCGACAGCACCAACGCCGATCGTCCCGGCCGGACGCCGACTGAGCAATTGGTCGCCGACGCCCTGGACGAACTCTTTGCCAACGCTGCCGGTCACCGCATCATTATCGCCACCTTCTCTTCCGTGTTAGCCCGCCTGCAAGAGATTATCCACCTGGCCAAAAAGTATGGGCGTAAAGTGGCTCTGACCGGGCGTAGCCTGGAACAAAACATCGAACTTGCCCGCGACCTGGGCTACATGCAAATCCCGGATGGCTTGCTGGTTGATATCCGCAAGAATATCCCCGATGATCAACTGGTCATCCTTTCCACCGGCTCACAGGGCGAACCGCGTTCTGCCCTAAACCGCATGGCCCGCGGCGAGCATCGTCAGGTCCAGGTTCATGCCGGCGATACCATCATCGTCTCAGGCGGCACCATCCCCGGCAACGAGGAGGATGTCGGCCGCATGCTGAATCACTTGTTTGCCCGCGGCGCCAATGTCATTTATGGCTCGTTAGCTACCGTGCACGTGTCTGGCCACGGCAGCCGGGAAGACATGCGCATCATGTTGGAAAATGTCCGGCCGCGCTACTTACTCCCGGTCCATGGCGAGTTGCGCCACCTGCACTTGCACGCTCGTCTGGCCCAGGATAACGGCATGAAAATCGACGACACATTCATCCTGCACAACGGCGCTACCTGGATCACCGATGGACAAAAAGCCTGGCTGGGTGACTCTGTTCCCGCCGGCGACGTTTATGTCGATGGCTCCCTGGTAGGCGAGATCGGTGAACGCGTTCTTCATGACCGTGAGCGCCTGGCTCAGGACGGCTTTGTCGTTGTCAACATCCCGATTAACGGCAAACACAAGTTGGCTGGTGAACCCTTGATTCTCTCCCGCGGCTTCTTGCATCTGGATGAATCCCGCGAACTGTTGGAAGCTGCTCGGGATCACGTCAAGCGCAATTTCAACAATAATGGTCATGGCAAAAACCACGACCAGGTAAAATCCGTCCAGGAGACCCTGCAGAACTTCTTCTACAGCAAGACCCAATCCAGGCCGGTCATCCTGCCTAATCTCGTCAAAGTATAGTCAGGCCAAACACAAGGGCTGCCCAACAACCGGGCAGCCCTTTTTGATTCCGCTTCCATCCATAATCTGCAGTCATCTGCTTGTTCGATGGCTGGCTGCGGACATATTTCATCCATCACCATCCGACCTGAGCTTTTCTTTCAAGATCCTCTGTTTCTGATCAGGTAACCATAAAATGGGTCTTTGGGAAACTCTTTGAAATAGTCCCAGATTTGGGGTACCACCACAGGAATTCCCAATGAACCCATAAAATCCGGAAACTGATCATTGTGCTGCTGTTAAGCCGGTTCCCCTATCGGACCCTCAGCGCTCAACTTTGAACGGCGTCCCGTCCACGGCGGGCTCTCCAAATTCGCGCCCGGCCAGGTGCCCGGCATAAACAGCCTGGGCGATGATTCCCGGTGCTTCGGCGTCGCCGATCAGGCGCAGGGATGCTAATTTCCCATCCGAGACCGCATCCTTGATCGCTTCAAAGATTTCGCTCTCTGGCAGTCGTTCGGTCACCAATACCACCGCTTCACAATAGAGATCCAGTGTCTCTTCAGAAATAGTCGCGGCCAGTCCAACTTCACCCGGCCGGATGGCCATCAGGTTGTGCTGCTTGATCATTCGCACGCCCAACCGGTGCAGGCGGCGTTCGATCCGTTCCTGTTCCAGGGTGTAGACCGTCCAGGCCGAAACCAGGGACTCCGGCGTGACCAGTGTAACCTGGCAGCCTTGGGCCGCCAGCAGTTCCGCCAGTACCCCGCCCATGTAATAGTGATCGTCATCGAAGAGCACAACCCGGGTGCCCGCCCCGATGCCTTCAGGCAGCTGACCCGTCAGCAAATCATCGGGTGTAAAGACCTGCGGTGAGGTATGCCCGGGGATCGGTCGCCAGCGCTGACGGCCGATCCCGTCCCGCCGCCAACGCGCCCCGGTTGCCAGGATCACATGCTCGATGCCCGCATCTAAAATCTCTTCTGCCCTCATCGGACTGCCCGGATAGATCGAAACATTGGGTATTTTTTCAATCTGGCCGAGCCGCCAGTCGATCACTCGTCGCCACTCGCTCAGTCCAGGTAAAGCGGCTTCCAGGGCCACGCGGCCACCGCACGTTCGCCGGGCTTCCACCAGCGACACCCCGTAACCGCGCTGTCCCAGCGTCCGGGCACATTCCAATCCAGCCGGCCCTGCGCCGACCACCAGGATATGAGCAGCCTGCTTTTGCGCCGGTATCCGCTCCGGATGCCAGCCGCGCCGCCACTCCTCGCCCATCGTCGGGTTCTGGGTGCAGCGGATAGGATACATGCGAGTATCCCCTGTAACGCAAATATTGCAGCCAATACATTCCCGGATATCCTCGGACCGGCCCTGTCTGATCTTCTCCGGCAGGAAAGGGTCGGCGATCGATGGCCGCGCCGCCCCGATCAGATCGACCACCCCACGCTGGACCACCGCCAGCATCGCATCCGGCGAGGTGTAGCGACCCACCCCAACCACCGGTTTGCTGGTCAGGGATTTAACGAAGGCGATATAAGGCTCCTGATATCCTTCCTTTTCAAAGCGGGAAGAGGCCGAATCGTTGCTCCAATCGCTGACGTTCACATCCCACAGATCGGGCAGCTCGGCCAGCATAGCGACCACTTCGTAGCCTTCCCCCTGACTGGTGATGCCCTCCTCGCCCAGCAGTTCGTCCACAGCAAGTCGCACTGCCACCGCGCAGCGGTCCCCGACCGCATCCTTCGTGTCTTCGATCAGTTCTCGCAGCAGCCGGACCCGGTTTTCCAGGCTGCCGCCGTATTCATCGCTGCGATCGTTACAGCGCCTGGATAGAAACTGCATCGCCAGCGACAGGCCATGCCCGGCATAGCAGTAAACCAGGTCAAAACCGGCTCGCATGGCTCGCGCCGCCGCCTGCCGGTGCCAGCGCCGAAAATTGCGGATATCTTCGCGATCCATTCTGCGAGTTTGGACTGGATCCATATGGACCCCCATCGTTCGCGGGCCTAATGGTGGCACCCGCGAATACCAGTTGGCTGTATTCACGCCGCTGTGGTTCAGTTCGATCCCGGCCAGGGCGCCGTGGGCGTGGACTGCCTCTGCCATGAGTTGTAAAGCCGGGATATCCTCATCATCCCACAGCCGGCCCTCGATGTAAGGCGTCAGGTCGCTGCTGTGATGGATTTCCACTTCCTCGGTGCAGACCACTCCCCAGCCGCCTTCCGCTTTGACTGCCCGCATCGCAGCCAAAGCGCGCGGCATGCGGTGCCCCAGCCCATTGCAGTGGGGTACCTGGTAGAAACGGTTAGGCGCTGTCACCGGGCCGATTTGGATCGGTTCAAACAGGATGTCGAAGCGATGGGAATCATTCATGATTGGCTGGCACCCGAATTGCTTTACCTCATGTTATCCGCTGGAATAGAATCAATTTGCATGGCGTTTGGCAGCCAGCCGGTCCTTCTTCGATTGGATCAGCATGCTCGCCAGTTCTCTTTTCCCCAGCTTGCCGCGGGCCTGGGCCAGCTGCAGGTTTGCCGCTACCATATTCTTGGGCACCTGGCGCTGTTCGCCTTCCGGTTTGCGTTCCAACCTCAACGCCCCGGTCTCACAGGTGCTGACGCACAGACCGCACCCGATGCAGCGCTCCTGCTGCAGTTCCGCCGTTCCATTCGGAAGGGTGATAGCGTCCATCTGGCAGCGTTCTACGCAGGTGCCGCATCCCGAGCAAATTTCCGGATCGAGGCCAGCGATATAAGGGCTTGATACGATCGTGGCAGGCTGGGGATGCCTTTTAATATTACGCAGGATCCCGCAGCAGCAGCCGCAGCAGGCGCACAGAAACGCCGGCGATTTTGCATTGCCGGGCTGAAGCACCAATCCGGCCCGGTCGGCCAGGTCGAGGATTGCCAGGGCTTCCTTCTGGCTGATCTTACGACCGCGCCCGGTTCGAACAGTTTGCTCCGCTGCGCTGCCGAAGGTCATGCAGGTTTCCATCGGTTTGGAACAGCCTTGCTCCGCAATGTGCATTTCCTGGCGGCAGATACAATTGGTCACCGCAATCGACGATTGCTTCAAAATAATTTCTTCAGCCCGCTCGTAAGGCATCGCCTCGGCCGTCACCGGGATGCTCTCGCCAATTGGGATCGTCCGCAGTTGCGGGGCTTTTTGCCACAAATCGAAATCCACAAATTGAGGCAAATACGCCTGGATCGCTTCGACCAGTTCGCGATCGAGCCGGTTGACCTGGCCCTCCCAAAACCCAACCACAAACTGCTGAGCCATATACTCAGGGGGTTGGCCCTCTTTTTGGGTTGCATACACTAACCCTTTGCGTTCCATTTCCGCCAGTTGCTGGCTCACGACCGCTTCCGGCTTTTTAGCCCGGTGGGCAATTACCCGGGGCTCTTCACCGATCAAGCTCAGGTGCATGAATAGCTCGGCTTCTGCCGGCGTAAATAGCAATCGCAGGATTTTTAATTCGATCCCGCTTTCGGTCCGCGGATATCCTGCGGGCAAGTCATCTACAAACCTGGCCAGACGTTCATACAGATCCATTTCAGCATTCATCCTCACACCCTCCCCGTATCGTTTTTCTGGCAGCCAGCCAGACTGTCTATACAATACCCGAAATTCCCGACCTTTGCAACCAATTGTATGAATTGGTTGCAGTCAAAATGTGTAGATTGTGGTTTTCCTTCTACAACAGTTAGATGCTCCCGAAGAACCAGGGCAATCGCATTTGGCCGGCTTGCCCCCACCGAGAGGAAAAAGTGTGGTGTGCGAGCGGGGCAATGCCCCGCTCGCACACCACATTTGTTCTCATTTCGATGGCCTGGGTGGATCCGAGATTGGCAAATGCAATCGCCCTACCCGAAGAACCTTGATCCACCTTATTATGAGAGTTAAATGATAAACTATAGAGAGTTTACATTCATCGTAAAGTGGATCGGGGCTCTCCAATCCCCCGATGGCCTTGTCTGTACCGGAATGTCATCTCGGCTTTCGTTTAACTGTACAGAAGTGGTGCTCTTAGCTGCAGCGAAAGGAAAAGAATATGACGGTCCAGTTGCCAGAAAAAATCGCGGATCATATCGACCAGTTTACCGGCCGGAAATGGCTGCTGCCCCGTATCCTGGATTGGTTCGACAACACTTCCGAACGGCTCCTGTTAATTACCGGCGAACCGGGCACCGGAAAGAGTATGCTAACAGCCTGGTTGGCGAATTTTGGCCCACCCCCGGATACTCCAGAGGCTGCTGGGCAGCTCCAATTCCTGCGCGGCCAGGTGTACGGCGTCCATTTTTGCCAGGCTGGGGGTGGCAGCATCACACCTAAAAATCTATCCATCAATCTTCACTATCAGCTCAAAGAATCAATCCCGCTTTTCAACCAGGCTTTTATCGAATCGCTGCCGGAACTGATCCGCCTGGAAGCCACCCAGCGTTTCGGACAGGTTGACGCCGGGGCCCAGGTAAACGCGACCAATGTCGGCATTGAGAATCTCCATTTGGGGGATTATGGCGATGAAACCAGCTTTTTCCGATTGCTGCACGATCCTTTGCGAAAGCTTTATGACCTGGGTTATAACCTGCCCATGTTGATCCTGGTAGACTCGCTGGATGAAGCCGCTACCTATGCATTTTCATCCAACCGGTCCCAGGAGACGGAGTCAGGCAAATTCACCATCCTCGATCTGTTGAAAACTCTCAAAGAACTGCCTCCCGAAGTACGATTTCTGGCTACGCTGCGGCCCGATGAACGCCTGCTGAAGAATTATTACGGAGCCAGCCGGATCGACCTGGGGGAAGACTCCCTTGCCAGCCTGGATGACGTCCAGCGTTACGCTTTCAACCAGTTGGACGCCACGGCGGAACCGGATCGTAGTGTGCTGGCAAGCAAAGTGGCCGAGGCATCCGAAGGCGTTTTCCTGTACGCCGACCTGGTAGTGCGGGACCTGAAAGCAAACCGCTACGAAAATCCGCTGGCCGAGAGCTTCAAATTTCCTGACGGCATGCGGCGCTACTATCATCTCAGCCTGATTCGCGAGTTGGGCGCCGGTATGCTGACCCAGTGGCAGAATGAATTTTCCCCCCTGCTTGGCCTGATTGCCGTCAGCCAGGCCAATGGCCTGTCGCGCTCAACCCTGGAGCGGATTCGCGGCCAGGATATAACCCAACCCCTCAACGCTTGTTTGCAGTATCTGGATGGAGACCCAGCCCAGGGTCCCTTCCGGCTCTTTCATAAATCGTTAGCCGACTTTTTACTGGAAGATGAAGAAAATCAAACCTTCCACATCAACGCCTGGACCCCTCATACGGAAATCGCTAATCATTACTGGGGCAGCCCGAATGGAAAACCGGATTTTAGCAAATGGGATGCCTATGCCTACCTTTACTTGCCCACTCACCTGGCCGGCGCCAGCCTTTCCACCAATGAAACCACCAGTCAGCTGGAAGCTGCCAGGGTTGTCAGGCTGGTTACCAGTCAGGATTTTCAAAAAAGGCATGGGGTAAAAGTCAAGGATTTCAGCAACTTGCAGCGCCAGGTTGAAATGGGTCTGCAGGTAGCCTTGGGCCGACGTGGTCACCAGGCGCTGCCCTTGATTGTGCGCGCCGCTCTCGGGATGTTTGATTTTCATCAGGGCAATCAACGCCCCGGGTTGGTGTTCGAATTGGCCGAGAACGGCCAGATCGATGCAGCCCTGCGCCAGCTCAATCTGCTCAAAAATGTTGAACCCTATTGGCAGAAAGCCGCCACTCTGGTGGTTGCCTGGCTGGCTGCCGGGCAGAGGCCCATTCAGGCTCGCGAGCTGCACAGCCAGGTCGTTTCCAGCCAGCCGTTCCGCTATCCCTTGGATCTTCTGGCTTATCGGGTTGAGGCCGCATTGAATGGCAATTTGGAAGGCGCCCTGGCAGGACTGCCGCCTCTTCCGGGTATGATCCCGGTTAGGGATGAAGTCGAGGAGATTTTAAACGCGCCGGCGGGCAAGATGCGAACGAATCGATGATCGGCCAGCACCTCAACACGGCTGGTGAGTATATCAACGAAGCCATGCTGGAAACTATCAGCCAGGCAGGTCAATCCGTGCCGGATTTCCTGGCCAACCAGGACGGTCTGCCTCTGGTAGCCTATGCCGTCAGCTACCCGGAGGAAGCCTGGGTTTTTGAGAATTATCTACGGATCCACGCGGCCAATCGCTACGTTCAATACCGCAACCTGTCGCTGCAATTTCTAAGCGACGCCGTCCTGCGCCATCCTGAGCAGGTTTGGGCTCGGGATACCATGCGCCAGCTAACTGAAGCTGCACTATCGCGCGGCGGGTTCGATTTTACTGAAGCGCTGCCCACGGCTCGCCTGGCCTTAGCCGCGCTCGCCGGAACAGATGGCGCTCGCCAGCAACTGGATCAGATACGCCAGGCCGCCATCCAGTCCGCCGGTGAATTGTCCCCGAAGCGGAATCGCACCGACCAATGGGGCGAACATAAACGGCGTCTGGCAGCCCTGGCTTTAGCCTATGGCGTCCTGGACGATACCGCCGCATCCCAGGAATGTTTGCAGGCTGCCCTGCAGGCGCCGTCCGGCTTTGCCGGTTATATGTACACCACCTGGCTGAATCTGGCTGAGACGATTTGCATCCTGCCAGTCAGCTCGAAGTTATCTCCACTGACAGCCCGGCGCCAGGCTCTGGTCAGCGCTCAGAACATACAGGATACAAACTTTTGCGCCTGGGCCACCGCCCGTGTCAATGCCATTCTGGCTCAAAGCTGGCGCCAGCCTGATAAAAACCTGGTTGAGACGGTTAGGGATTTTATCAAAGAGCCCTCCGCTCCCCAATTCGCTCCGTTCCATATCGTCAACAATTCTTTCCGCGGCCGGGACCGCTCACCCACCAAGGTGCCGCTGCGGCCTTCCCTGCAGGCAGCCGATCGCTTGCAGGCCCTGGCCGCGGAACTGGGCGCATCCCTCGATGAGTTGGTGTTTTACAATCCGGAATATACTCCGGACCAGCCGCTCCCCACAGGGACCCGGGTTTTTCTGCCAGACCCCACCTTTATCCCCCTGATGGCAGCTCACCTGGCAGGCGCGCTCATGCAGTTTGAGGATTTGTTCCCCGAGGACAAACAGCCTCTGATCCAGCAATTGATCCCCCTGGCCCTGACAGATCGTACTGCCCTGGACACTGTCCTGGCCCGTCTGATCCTGGCCAGCGAACCGGGCGACCAGGCCCTGATCCAGGCGATTGGAGAGGCTTATGTCTGACAATGCAATCGCCAGGCTATTAGCCCCGGTTCCGGCGGCGAAAGACTTTACTGGCCGGGGATGGCTGGAAGCGCAGTTTACCCATTTTCTTGAAACTGGACAGGGGACCTATTTCCTGTTGATCGGTGAGCGTGGCATCGGCAAAACCGCCTTTGCAGCCCATCTGGTAACCACCCAGGCTTGTTTATATCATTTCATCGACGCCCAATCGATCCAGCAACGCAACCCGCTGGCCTTTATCCACGCAATCTCCTCGCAGATCATCGACCGCTTTGGTGCGGACTTGTTAGAGGCTGTCCATGATCTTCCTCAGGTCAATGTAACCTTTAAGATCGGAGAGGTGCAAACCGGAGCCCACCTTGTCGGAGCCAGCATTGAAAATTTTGTTAATTCCCCGGTGGAAGATGAGTTCCTGCGCCTGGTCATTCAGCCTTTGGAAACATTGGCAGCGCGTGGCGGCAGTCCGGTCACCCTGGTGATCGATGGCCTGGATGAAGCTTACGGCTATCCCACCCCGCCTGCCATTCATTTGCTGGCCGCTCACCTGGGCCGCAGGGACAATCTGCGCTTGCTGCTTACCAGCGCGCCTGGTCGGGCCTTGGTCGAGGCGCGTGACCTGCTTCCGCCCGAAAAAGGCATGACGTTTGTGCTGGAGGGACAAAACCAGGAGAATCTGGGTGATTGTCGTAACTTCCTGGAGCGTGAACTGGATGACCAGCAATTGGGAAGTTCCTTCCAGGCCGCCGGCATAGAGCGCTCGGATTTCATCCGGGAAGTTCTGGCCTTCAGTGAAGGCAACTTTTTGTACCTCACAACCCTGCTGGAGGTGTTGAAAAAGTCCGGCCCGGACGATCTCAAATCATTCTGGCAGGCGTTGGAAGCGGGCCGCAGCGCCATCGAACTGGAATCGTTTACGCACAAAATGGCCCAGCTTTACCGTCTCAGCCTGGTGAACCTGACCCAAAACGATCCCGGGAAATGGCAAACCAGCTATGCGCCTTTGCTGGGATTACTGGCAGTAGCCCGCCAACCACTCACCGAATCCCGGTTGATCGCATACAGCAAACTGGGCGGCGGCCAGGTGCGCCCAGCCCTGGAAAACCTGACCGGTTTGCTGGATTTCGATCCATCTTTGCCGGCCAGCCGTCGCGCTTACCGGCTTTATCACAGCGCCTTTACTGCTTTTCTTTTGGATCCCGATTTGCCGGGTGAATTCTGGTTGGATGCCGCCGAATACCATCGCCAGATTGCGGAATACTATCTCGACCGATATCCCGACCTATCACTTTTAGACGACGAGTATGCCCTGTCCAACCTGGCCTTTCATTTGCGCGGCGCAGGTCGAGCCTACCTGCCTCGCTTGTTCAAGCTGATCTCACCTGAGGTACGCACTGCCCGCCGGCTGAATACCCAATCAGATTACCTGTTCAACAACGATCTGGCGGAAGCCCTTGCAGCCGCGCTTGAGCTGGGCGCGCCCCAAGGGATTCCGGAGATCGTACGCTGCGGGCTGGTTTCGGCGACCTTGATCTCCAGTGTCCGGTCCGCTTCAGCCACGCTGCTTCGCCAGCTGGCCCGAGCCGGCCAATGGCAGCGCGCCCTAAACCTGGCGCAGACCGGCGGCGAAGCCGGCGCTCAGGCTGTGGCCAATGTCGCCCAGGGGATTCTGGACGGTAGGGACCCTGAACAGCTGTCCCGCGCCGCCGCCATCGCTGCCGGCCTGCCATCGGACGGCGATCAGGCCTTTTCCGCCGCTCGCCTTTGGATCCGCCTGGGCGCCATTTATGCGGCCCAAGGACAGGCTTCGCAGGCCGAAAATGCCTTTACTCAGGCTGGCCAGATCACCGGCCGGCTGCCTGGGGCGGATCAGCGCGCCCGCCTGCTCGCCGAGCTGGCCTTTCAGCAGCAGGCTCACCAGGGCCAGTCCGCCCAGAAAAATTTTGCTGCCGCCATTGAAACGGTTCAAGGAATGCCCGTTGAGCTGGATAACGCCACCCGCGATTTCATCACCAGCGCCAATATGGTCGCCCAGACTTCGATCGAAGCTGGCTGGGTCCAGGATCAAAACCTTTTCGATACCCTCGGCGCCAAGGCGCGGGCCATGGCCGATGTCGCCTGCTGGCTGGTCCGTGCTGGTGATCCCCGCGGCCAGGAGATCTTTAACCAGGCCGAAGAACTCGCCGATCAGATTGGCTCTCAGGGGATGCAGCTCGCCTTTAAAGAGCAGACTGACGCTTACCTGGCCAGCCGGCGTTTAGCGGCCGAGTCCGGCGCCGACCTTGATGAAGTCCCACCGGCGCTCTCAAGTCTGGAATTGGAGAGCGCTTTGCAGGCCCAGGAAGGCCCCCCGCCGGATCGCAAAGCCTTTCTGGCCCGGGCGTTGCTGGCCTTAGCCCATGGATTGATCGAGCAGGATCCCGACCGTGCTGATCAGATATTGGCGCAGGTTGAAACATCCTGCCAGCAGGCCGGCAGCGGTTACCTGGCGCGTGCCCTGTTGGAGCTGGCCGAACTGCGCCGCAAGCTCGGCCAGGCAGATAAAGCGGTTGAACTCGAAAAACGCGCCCAGGATGAAGCCGCCGCCGGGGCCGACCTTCCGACTTTGTACCGGGATTGGCTGGCTGAGCAGGGTCTGGCTGCCGCCGCCTCTTTGCGGGAGATCGCAACCGTCCGGGGAGCTGTCTTCAAGGGCGCCTATTTCAACGACCGTGCACTGGCCGATATGGCAGCCAGTCTGGCCGCCGAACACCAGCAGGAAGCCCTGGAATTAGCCCAGAAAATCAACGACCTTTCTCAACGGGGGCGCGCCCTGGCGGCAGTAGCCGCCTTCGCTCCCTCGGACCTGGCCGACCAGATTGTTGATAGCATCCTGGCCATCCGCAACCAGGTTGAACGCTTCGACTTTCTCTTGTTGGAAGCCTTGCGGGTATTGGCGCCGCGCCGGCCGGACCTGGCTGGCAGGCTTTGCCAGGCGCTGGCCTCACCGGACAATCAGGTGCTTGGACAGGTCGAGTTGGCCTCCACCCTGCAAGGTCCTGAAGCGGATCAAGCCTGGCAGCAGGCCTGGGATTTGTCTGCCACAGTGACTGGCGGCTCGGTTGCTCTGGCCGGCGCCCTGGCCCGGCTGGCCGCTTTCTGGCACTCCCGCAAAGACCAGCGCTCTGCCGCAGCTTTCGAACGCGCCCTGCAGGCGGCCCGGGAGGAATCATCCCCTCCTCGCAAAGTCGAAGCCCTGCTGGCGGTGCAACGGGTCATGTTCCCAATCTTGCCTTTACCGGCTCGGCAGGTGCTGGAAGAAGCCACCCGTCTGGCCCCGCAACTGGATGGAATTCGCGAGTGCGGCCGCGCCATCAGCGACAGCGCCGCCGCCTGGATGGAGCTGGACCCGGCCCGGGCCTGCCAGTTGCTCATCGATCTTCGCCAGTTGGGGCGGGGCAATTTTCTGGATGGGATTGCCCGTTGCGCGCCTGCCGTGGCCCGCCGTTGGGGGCCAGACCTGAGCTGGCAAATTTTCGAAAGCCTCCTACAGGCGGACGCTTTTTTCGCTTGAATCGGTATTCCTGGGGGCTCTCCCACAGAGTTTCCCGGAGACCCCCGGATCAACTCCGGTCTGAATGCCGTTCTGGATGGTTGAAGCCCCGCTGACTGTTGTCGTCCTGTGGAAAACCTGGATTTGAGGGTCCCTGCGGTGTATAGGCTGGGGACACAGGTAAAGCTTTCAATACAATTCGGGCATCGTGGCTGAACCGCCGGCCTTCAGTTTTCGTTTCCCCGCACGCAGGTTGCCTTTAAGGACCCGCCAAACAATTTCGGGCTTTAAGATGCTGGGCGGTGGTGCGACCATATTGATCACTTTCAGGAAGGCGGTCGATACCCGCGCATCCTCGTGCGCGGCCCGGTGTAGTTTTCCCAAATACCAGTTCAAAAACCGGACCATCGGGGTGCGCTGTCCCTCGATTTCAGGGTAGCCCAGGTCATTGCCGACTGCTACTTCCCAGGAATCGTCGATGATCTTGCCCATCGCAGCGAAGTACGTATTGGCTCTCGGGCGCCCGCCTTCCGCCAGCCATTCGCTTAAAGCTCGTGCTTCCAGGGCCGCAACCGTCATGCCCTGGCCGTAAATGGGATTGAAACTGCATAAAGCATCCCCGATGATCAGATATCCCTGTGGGAATCGGGTAAGTTTTTCATAATGCTGGCGTAAATGGGCCAGGAATTTATAGGGCACAGGCTCATTCAGGGGTTCAGCCCCCTTGATGAGCTTGTAGATCGCAGGTGATGGCAGGCTGCGGGCGAATTCCAGAAAACCTGCCGGGTCAGTTGGAGCGTGGTCGCCCAGGTAGCCGCCTAAAGTGACCACCCAGCGATCGCCGTCTTGATCCAACAATACCCCCAGGCGCTTGTCGGGCGGGGTTGGATTCAGCACGATGCCATGAATGCCCGTTAAAGCTTCCGGCTTGCGGCGATAATAGCGGCTGGTATAACCCACCCCAATTCGGATTTCCTCTTCAGGCGGGCGTTGATAGCCCAGTTCTTCCAACCAGGCCGGGCTGCGTGAGCCCCGGCCGCTGGCATCGACCACCAGGTCGGCGGACATCGTTTCCCGCTTGCCCCCCGGATTGCGATGTTCAACCTCTACGCCCACGACACTGGCGTGATCAGGCGTGGTGGCCAATCTCATCACGTTGCTTTCAGGGATGGCGCAAATATTGTCAATTGCCAGAACGCACTTACGAACGGCTGCCTCCAGGGTCGGACGGGAGACGCCCAGCCCGGACACGCCGCACCTGCCGGGTTGGTGAAAACCGCCTCGGTTAAACCAGCGCACATTGGCGCTGACATCCTCGATCGTGACCGCCCCTGAACGGGTTAATGCCTCGCTCAAACCGGGCAGGTAATCTTCAATGATATCCCGGCCGCGCGCCAGCAAAACGTGGGTATGCCTGCCCTGGGGGACGCCCTTGCGATTTTCGCCCGGCGCCGGAAATTCATCTCGCTCCAGCAGCGTTACCTGATCAAAATGATCGGCTAACGCTCTGGCAGCCAGCAGTCCCGCCATGCTTGCCCCAATGACAATCGCATTTTCCCGCGCGTTTCTTCCTTGAGTCGCCATCCATAACCTCCTTGTGGGTTCTTTCGGTATTTCTGTGGAGGTAAACCAGATTTGGAGTACTACTGCAGAAATTACCCAAGTCCTTCCTTGTGACATGCAATCCGTTACATATCTAGGATAGCCTCGCCAAGGCTTTCAGTCATGCCCACAAAGTGGTATTCCGATGGGGTATCTATTCAGCCATCCGGCAAAAAATTCCGGCGAGATGTATGTGAAGACGTATGCCTCACGCACACCCACTTCGCCGGGAATTCCAATTATGGGTGCATTCGAGATGTGCAGATGTGATGCTCTGTTTGGGAGAAAATTATTCTTCGAGCAGATCAAACCCCCTGTCCTGCGCCACAGCCTGGGTACGATTTCCCACGCCCAGTTTACCGTAAATATTGCTGGTGTATTTCTTGACCATCTCTGGCGAAATAACCAGTTCATCGGCGATCTCGCGGTTGGTAAAACCAGCGGCCAGCAGGCTTAAAACCTGGGTTTGCGATCGGTAAGCGGTTCTGGCAATTTCTGCCCAGTTGCGGAGGACAGGCTCGCCTCCTGGCTTTCATACGCTGCCAGCAACTCCCTCAACGTAGTCGGGCATATCATGGCGCGCCCGGGCTTCCTGCAGCAGGCGCGCCATCGCAAACCCCAGGTCGCCGAAGGAGTGGTAGATCCCGGCTCGATAAAATACATCCTTGCTGCCAAGATTTTGCCATGCGCGCTTCCCATAGGCTTCCGCTTTGCTGATATCATTTCTCAGACAGGCAACCAGGCTGCGAAAGGTCCGAGCAATTATGTTCGAGCAGTTGGGTTAGATGTTTACGGTGAAGGATTTGTCTTGGCGGCCCAGGAACTGCAATTTTGGTTATCAGCAACGAGTCATTCATGGTTCTATGTGTTACTGTTTCTCAGGGCGAGAACCTGGAGGATCATCTTTGACCACTAAGAAGGTACTCCAACCTGAACCAGCAGCAACTCAGCCTCCGCTTCCGTATCGATGTGTAGCTCATTCTCATCGGTGAGCATGGCCGCACCCAATGGTTCGATTTTGTGATGATTTAATTGAACCGGTCCACCTTCCAGCAGGTATAGATACGCCCCCCAACCGGTCCGGGTCTCGAAGGTCACATTATGATTTGCCTGGATATGCGCTGAATAGACCTCCGCCTTGGAATGGATCGGCAGGGCGTCTGAGGATTGGTTGGAGATCAAGGCCAGAAAGCGATTGGTCCGGCTCAGGCGGTCAACCGGCATCTGCTGGACCGCCGGCTCAAGCCCGGATTCTGACGGAATGAACCACATCTGGATGAACCGCATTGGCTCGTCGGACAGGTTATTGATCTCCGAATGGTACATCCCCTTGCCAACCGTTGTATGCTGGACCCAGCCCGGTTTCAGAACCCCTCCTTTCCCATTTTGATCGGCGTGCCGGAACTCACCCTGGACACAGTAAGTGACTACCTCGATCTCCCGGTGCGGATGGAGCGGCCAGACCGCCCCCGGCGACAGGGTATCGTCATTAAAAACCCTCAGGCTGCCGAACTGCACGAAATCTGGATCACGATATTGATCGAATGAAAAATGCCAGCGCCCTGTGAAAGTCCCCTGTTCAATCTCCCCATGGGACTGGTAAATTTCATCTGGTTTTCTGATAACAATCATGGATAATTTTCCTTTCCGTTCATCTGGTTTCCCAGAATCACGACATTTCCCCCTGCAATCCGGAGCAAAACAACTACCAAGAAAAAGTATATCATATTGGGTTTATTCCAAAGAAAAAAACCTCCAACCCCTTGTAAAATGTTTGCGTCGAGATTGCTCCCATGCCGGGATGAGCAGCCTGCTCCGGCCCGCCGCCCTGACCCGCGATGGGATCACGCTTGCCGTGGAACAGGTTGTGGTTTATCCCGATCAGGTCGAGCTTTTGTACACCCTTCGGGACCTGCCCCATGAAGCGCTTTTTGACCCCTTCCTGAATGATCCTCAACTGAGCTGTGGCAGTCCGGACAGCTATCCCGGACTGGTCCTGCCGGACGGAACGGCCATCGCCGCAGTAAATTACATGTTGGATGGCAAAGTATTTGGGGTGATCGAATCGTCTGCAAGCTCCTACATGATTCATCTATTTCAGGCCACAATTCCGGCTGATGTACAGCAACTAACCATGACCCTGCATTGTCTGGCACTTGCCCGGCTGGATACCGCCCCACTGGATTGGGAGATCCCCTTTCAGATCGCTGTACCCCAAAATTAATCCCATCTCCATTGCGCTCATTCCTGGCCCGAGCCGGAGCGTCAGATGTCATCAAGGCCGCGCCCGGGACCTGCACTGAAAATGTGATGATTCCCAGGACAATCACTCTCGGTACGACTGCAGCGAACCGCGGTTGGCTACGAGCGCCAGAAACTGGAAAGCCGGATCCTGCCCGGCATACCGGACTGCCCGCCCAAACTGCCGTATGGTCAGTAAGAAAGAGAGCATCATTCTTCCTCAGCCAGCGCCATCACCTTGGCCGCCGTTCGCCAGTTACGATCGGTCATCGCCACCCCGAGCAGTTTTTCTGCTTTAGCGGCCAGCCTGGACCGACCGATCCCATCGGGGGCATACAGGAAAAAATACCGGTCCTTGAGCTGAAAGCGCTCATTGTCTTTGCGCAGACTTTCGAGCCCTTCCATGTCCGGGCTTACCGGCGTGGAAGCCAGGAAACCGATGTGCAGCGTCTTCGGCTCGGGTTCAGCTTCCGGGAAAGGGTTGGCCTCCAGCGCTGTTTTCAATTCATCCAATCGCAGCACCAGCACCTCGGGGTCAAAACCGTGGGCCTTTTTGACCTCGGCCCTGATCTTTTCAGCTAGCTGGGATGGATCGATTGGATCGCTTTGGAAAACCACGTTCCCACTTTGGATATAAGTCTTTATCCCAGAAAGGCCCAGCTTCTCCAGCTGCACCTTAAGCGCTTTCATGGGCAACCGGTTATGGCCGCCCACATTGATTCCTCTGAAAAAGGCAATATAAGTCTGCATCAAAACTCCTTTGGCTTCAAGGCATTCGAACGATCCGAAAACAGGCAAATCTCGTCCCCAATTGTCGTTGCAATTCAAAAAAACCGTAAATATACCCCTTTTTGTATCCATAATCTATACCCTGATCGATTTACATAAATTGATTCCTCGCCTTTACTTAATCCTTGGAACCTATCTGAAAATTGTGGTTGTGGATGCGTGCGCCTCACGCATCCACAACCACACACCCTTTTGAATTTTCGAATAGATACCAGGTCTAATTCTTGGATGATGCCACAGGAGGGAAAATGGCTGGCCAATCCAACATTTACATCGGTACCTCTGGTTGGCATTACAATCATTGGAGTGGTACTTTTTACCCTCCAGATCTGCCCGCTGTTGAGTTCCTCGACTTTTACGCCGGACAATTCGGGACAGTAGAGATCAATAACTCCTTTTACCAGTTGCCAGACGGATCAACCTTGCAAAGCTGGCGTCAGTCCGTGCCGGACGATTTCATTTTCTCCGTCAAAGCCAGCCGCTACATTACCCACATGAAAAAGCTCAAGGATCCGCGCGATCCTGTCGGCACCTTCATAGAACGTATTCAAGGTCTGGGTGATCGGCTTGGGCCCTTGCTGTTTCAATTGCCCCCGAACTGGCGTCCTGACCCGGACAGGCTGCAGGCATTTTTAGAAGTCTTGCCGCCAGGATTTCGTTATGCCTTCGAATTCCGGGATCCGCGCTGGTTTGATGAACGCATCTTCGCCCTCTTGCGCCAACATCAGGCAGCCTTCTGTATGTATCACCTGGATGGTCGGCTCTCACCCAAGGAAGTGACCGCCGATTTTATCTATATCCGTTTGCATGGACCCGGCGAACCATACCAAGGCAAATATACAACCAATGAACTGGCCGGTTGGGCCGGAGCGATCTCATCCTGGAGCAGCCAGGACAAGCGCATATTTTGTTATTTTGATAACGACGAGCAGGGCTTTGCCCCCCAAAATGCAGCCCAATTACAGGCTATGCTGGACTGAGCCTCGTAAAATAAGGAAGCGAAACATGATACACCCCAAATTTAATGTTTCCTCGAGCAGTAGCTATTGCCGGACATACACCCAATCAATAATTTGTCGGACTTTATCTCAGGAAATATCAGCTCGATGTATCCGAAAGGGAAAAAATGCCTGTTCTAAACATTTCAAACTGGCAAGTAACCATGCGTAGTCTTGCCCGCCGTATCGGAATGCTCTTGCTGGTCGTCGTTTTGATGGCAGCTTGCAGCAGTCCCTCCGCCGGCACAAATACCGCCCAACCCGCTCTCCCAACGGAAACAGCCCACACTGGAGATGTCACCCAGCCAGAGGCAGGCCAACCGTCCGAGGCGCAGGCCGCCTTGCCCACCCCAGTCTGCACCAGCCCGGCGGAACTGACCCCTGCCTTGACTGAAGGCCCTTATTTCAAAGCCAATTCTCCCGAGCGTTCCTCCCTGCTTGAAGCCGGGATGCCCGGTACGCAGCTGACCCTCACCGGCTATGTCTTAACCGCCGATTGCCAGCCCGTGGCCAATGCCCTGCTGGATTTTTGGCAGGCGGACGCCAGTGGACAATACGACAACAGCGGCTACACCTTCCGCGGCCACCAGTACACCGATGAAAATGGGCGTTACGAATTGATAACGGTTGTGCCGGGTGAATACCCAGGACGCACGGAGCACATCCATTTCAAGGTCCAGGCCCCCAATGGCCCGGTGCTGACCAGCCAGTTGTTCTTCCCGAGCGTCCAGGATAACCAGGCCGACCGCATTTTCGACCCGGCCCTGGTGATCAACATCACACAGGAAAACGGTACCAGCCTGCTGGCCACCTTCAATTTTATTATCGCTGGGGCGTCTTCTTAGAATTGTGTTCCATCAGCTGCTGGCATAGCCTGACACCGGTCATGGCGTCCGTGACCCAATAATCTGCCCCGACGTACTGGCAAATCTGCTCGTTGAGTTGATTACCGCCGATAATGATTGGCAGATCGAACACCCCGCCCTCGCCCGAATTCCGGATCAGGTGGATCGTCTCGCGCATCGGGTCGAAAGAACTCGTCAGCAGGCCGGAAAGCCCGATGATATCGGGTTTAATCTGAATGGCCTTCAGCAAAAATTCCGCCTGGGGCACATCCACGCCAAGGTCATGCACGGTGAACCCGTAGCTGGTTAGCAGCATACTCAGGCTGTTTTTCCCGATATCGTGGATATCCCCCCGCACCGTCCCGATCAGGATGGTCCCGGTTTCGTTATTATCGAACTGAACCTGAATGATCGGCTGCAAGATTTCCATCGCTTCTCGGAATATTTCGCCGGCCATGATCAACCCCGAGAGATAATACTCTCGTTTTTCATAACGTTCGCCGACCTGGCGCAGGCCTTCCTGGCAATCCTCCACGATTAAAAGGGGATTGCCTCCCTGGCTCACCCGCTCATTCACCAGGTCCAGCGCTTCCTGTTCGAGCAGGTCCGATATTTTGGAAACCAGTTCAGCGCGTGCTTTGAGGTTATCTGCAAAATCTGCCATTGACTTAAATCCCGGGAGCGAAATCAGGCTGAAGAAACATTGGGGGCTCTACCGGCTCGCGCCTAACCAGGGTAAGGCCGTATGGCAGCCGCCGGCGAACACTTGTAGCGCTGCGCCCTTCAATCATTGATGCCAACCTGGGTGCTGAACCGCAACTGGTCGCCCCGGAAGATGAACCATCCCCAACTGATCGGGCAGTCATTGAAATCATAAAACACATGGGCCAGATAAAAGGCGGCCGCCGGCAGAGGGGTTTCCAGGATTTCAGATTCCTCTTCATTCATCAGGGTGGTTTCTATGGTCAGTTGGCCGCGCTTGAGGATCGTATTATCTGCGCTTGCGAACAGGCCTTGCAAAGAGGTCACATCCAGTTCGGCTTCCACAATTGGGCGCATCGGATCATAAACCAGGTATGCCCGATGATAGAAAATGGGTTTGGACTCTTTGGTGAACAAGCGCCGAATATAGATGGTCGGGGCCCCCACCTGGATATTCAGCTTGCGAGCCGTGCGGTCATCAGCCGACACAATCCGCACGTCCAGCAACTTGATGCTGGCGTCACTACCACTGCTGAAAAGATCTTGCAGCTCTTGCAAGTCGAAGATCGCTTTGCCCAATTCGATCGGTTTTACGAAAGTTCCCCGACCTTGTTGGGTATCCACGACCCCCTGGTCGGCCAGCAAATTGATCGATCGCCGCACCGTCATCGGGCTGATCCCGTAGCGGCGGCATAGTTGTGCTTCGGACGGCAGTTGGTCGCCAGGCCGGTACGTCCCCTCCGCGATTTGCTTGCGCAATATATTCGCTAATTGGGCATACGCGGGCTCATACAAATCGCGATCAATGCGATCTCCCGACTGCGGCAATTTTCCTATCCCCTGATCCATAATCACCTTTAACAAGGATCTTTGGGAAACTCTGTGAGAGAAACCCTCACCCCAGAAATTCCCAAAGATCTTCACAATGATTGATTAGCAACCAACCTTGAGTATATCGGGGTTGAATTTATTATGTACGCTTCTTGAGAAATGTCAAGCCTCTTGACAACTTCCCTATATAAGTATACACTATGACCGCGAACTTCCCTATATAAGTATATAAGTTTTGGCGCTCCAAAATCCGAATTTCATCTATGCCCGCCCTACTCATCGACCCCGCAAAAACCAAAGTGATCGCTTGCGCAACGGTGATCGAAGAAATGCTGCCGATCCTGCCCGCCGACGTTCACTACGAGATCCTTGATTTCGGCCTGCATCTCAACCCCCAATCGTTAAAACAAACCCTCCAGAACGCAATTGACGCCTCCTGTGGCGATTACGAAACCCTGATCCTCGGCTATGGACTTTGTTCCCTGGCCGTAATTGGGTTAAATGCCAGGAACTGCACCCTGGTCGTGCCTCGGGTGGATGATTGCATCGCCATCTTTCTGGGATCCAAAAATGCTTATGACGCCCAGGCGAAGCAGGCCCCCGGCACCTACTACCTGACCAAGGGCTGGATCGAGGTCAGCGACACGCCTTTTGAAGAATATGAGCGCATGGTGGCCCAGTATGGGCAGGAACGCGCCGATCGCATCATGAGCATCATGCTGAAACATTACACCCGCCTGGCATATATCGACACCGGTCAGAAAGACCAGGAGCGTTACCGCCGCTATGCCCGGGAAACAGCCCAAAAATTCAATCTGGCTTACGAAGAGATTATCGGCTCGGATGCTCTGATCCGCAAACTCATTTATGGTCCCTGGGATGACGAGATCCTGGTCGCTCACCCGGGCCATGAGATCGTATACACCGATTTCAAATCTCCCGGCGAGCCGGCCAACTTCCAAAGGTGAGATTTTTTATCGTTGCTTAAACGATGTCACCTTGATAAAGGGACGAACCACTTTTGGCCTCATTGGGAATTCCTGTGGTGATACCCCAGATTTGGGGGATAGCCGCATACCCCAAAAATTGGGAAAATTTGGAGAATTTTTGAATGGCGTCAAACGACATTTTCGATGTTCAATTTCAGCCGATCGGGAAACATGTTCAGGTTCCATCCGGCACCACACTGCTCGAAGCGGCCCGTCAGGCCGGTATCGGGCTCACCTCGGACTGCGGTGGTGAAGGCAGTTGTGGCCAGTGCCAGGTCATCTGGCTTTCCGGGCAGGTGACGCCCCCAAATGACGATGAAGAGTTCATCCTGACCGAAATCGAGCGCGCCAACGGCCTGCGCCTGGCCTGCTGCACACAGATTCAGGGGGATGTCAAAATTCAGATACCAACTTACTCCCTGATTACCGGGCAGGTTTTGCAGACCGGCAGCAGCCTGAGCGATATTGAGCCCGACCCATTTGTCCGGGCTGTTACCCTGTCGTTAGCGAAGCCCACCCTGGAAGACACTCGCTCCGATATCGCCCGCATCCAGGACAGGCTGGCCGAACAGGAAGGCCTGGCGGACGCCTGGGTCGGCATTCAGGTCGCCCGGTCTGCCTCCCCAATCTTGCGCGACAATGCCTGGCAGGCAACCGTCTTTCTGCGCGATCGTGAAATCGTCGGCCTGGCGCCTCCTGACCAGGCTCCACTCGGATTTGCCGTTGACCTGGGCACAACCAAGCTGGCTGCCTACCTGTTGGACTTGGAAACCGGCCAGGAACTGGCCTCCGCAGGAGCTCCCAACCCCCAGATTGGTTACGGGGAGGATGTGATTTCCCGCCTCAGCCACGCCCATCGCAAGCCCCAGGGAGATGTGGTCCTGGCTGGCAAAGTCCGGGAGACCCTCAATGAGCTCCTGGGCACGATGGTCAATACCGCCGGCGTCGATCGTGGCCAGGTGGTGGAGGCTTGCATCGTCGGCAACACGGCCATGACTCATTTGCTGCTGCGCTTGCCGGTGCACCAGCTGGCCACCGCCCCGTATGTGCCCGCGCTAAGTTCGGCCATTGATGTCCGCGCCGACCGCCTGGAGCTGGATATGGCTCCCGGCGCCTACGTTCATATCCCACCCTGTATCGGCGGGTTCGTTGGCGCCGATCACGTCGCCATGATCCTGGCCAGCGAACTGGATCGCGCCGACAAAGTAACCCTGGGCATCGACATCGGTACGAACTCAGAGATCGCCCTGCGCGTGCCCGGACAACCTTTTCTCTCCTCAGCCTCCTGCGCTTCCGGCCCTGCCTTTGAAGGCGCTCACATCAGTGACGGTATGCGGGCCGCGACCGGCGCGATCGAAAAAGTTCGCATCTCGCTCGACAGGCTCGAGCTGGTTACGATCGATGACGCCCCCGCAGTTGGCCTGTGCGGCTCGGGCATCATCGACACTGTCGCCGGTCTGTATCAGGCTGGCTTCATCAACATGCATGGCCGCTTTCAGCGCGACAAAAATGGGGTCCGGGAAGGACGCAATGGCCCCGAGTACCTGCTCGTGCCCGCCAGCCAGAGCGGCACCGGGCGGGATATCGTCATCGATCAGAAAGATATCAACGAAGTTCAACTTGCTAAGGGCGCAATCCAGGCCGGCATGAAGGTGCTGATGGAAGTGACCGGCATCAGGCTGGATGAGATCGAAGAAGTGATTGTCGCTGGCGCCTTTGGCTCCTACCTCAATATCCAAAATGCGATTGCAATGGGTCTTTTCCCCGATCTACCCAAGGCGACTTATCGTCAGGTCGGTAATGCAGCCGCGATCGGTGCTAAATGGATTTTGATCTCGAAAGCTGCCCGCCAGCGTGCTCAGGATATTGCCGCCGGCACCCATTACAACGAATTAACGACCTACCCGAAATTCAGACGCCAGTTCGCCCTCGGCATGTTGTTCCCCGAGTAGGTCACCGTATCAAAACTCAAATTTCCTGGAGAGTGCAAATGAAAATCATCGGAGAAAAGATTAACGGCACCCGTAAAAGAGTTGCCCGCGCCATCGCCGAGCGGGATAAAGACTATATCCAGGATCTGGCCACCCGCCAGTCCCAGGCCGGCGCCAGCTGGCTCGATGTCAACGCCGGCACCCACCCCGATCAGGAACCGGACGACTTAATCTGGTTGATCGAAACGATCCAGTCGGTTGTCGATACCCCCCTTTCTTTGGATAGCGCCAATCCTAAAGCTCTCAATATCGCCATCCAGGCGGTTCACAAGACCCCCATGATCAACTCTATCAGCGGTGAGTCACAACGCTTAAACGGCATATTGCCCCTGGTTGCCGAGCATGGCTGCCAGGTAATTGCACTGGCGCTGGACGAAAAGAAGATCCCCGAATCGGCTAAGAAACGCTTCGAAGTGATCCAAACGGTGCTCGCAGCGACCCAGGCTGCTGGCGTGCCCGATTCTCACGTCTATGTCGATCCATTGGCGATGACTCTTTCCACCAACAGCCAGAGCGCCATGATCGCCTTTGAAACCATGCGCCGCGTCAAGGCTGAGCATCCTGAGGCCCATCTCACGATTGGTCTGAGCAATATCTCGTTTGGCCTGCCGGCGCGCTCCTTCGTCAACCGTTATTTCCTCAGCCTGGCCATCCAGGCTGGCCTGGACAGCGCCATCCTTGATCCGCTGGACCGTGAGATCCAGGCCGCCATCCTGACCACCGATTTGGTTTTAGGGCGGGATAACCATTGTTTGAATTACATCCGGGCCTCCCGCAAAGGGATTTTTGATAATCCCGCCGATTAACCGGCTTAAAAATCAAAAACGCTGCCCGCCTCAGAAAAGTCATGCTTAGGATCACTCGAATAGACCACAAAAGGAGTTAAACCTATGTCCCAAGAACTGATCGATGCCATCACTGAGATGCGCGAGGAAGAAGCCCTCCAGATCACCACCCGGATGCTGGATGCCGGCGCCGATCCCCTCGACGTGCTCGAAGCTTGCCGCCAGGCCATGGAAATCATCGGCCAGCGCTTCGAAGCCGGTGACTGCTTCATCCCCGAATTGATCCTCGCCGGCGAGATGCTCAACCAGATCTCCGCTGAGATCAAGCCCCGCCTCGAACAGGAAGCACCGCGCCAGAAGCTCGGCAAGGTCGTCATCGGCACCGTCGAAGGCGACATTCACGACATCGCCAAAGACATCGTCGCCTTCATGCTCGACATCAACGGTTTCGATGTCACCGACCTGGGCGTGGATGTGCCCCCGGCCAGATTTGTCGAAGCCGTCCAGCAGACCGGCGCCAGGATCGTCGGCTTGAGCGGTTTCCTGACCCTGGCTTACGATCCCATGAAAGCCACTGTCCAGGCGCTCAAAGCGGCCGGCCTGAACGACGTCAAAGTCATGATCGGCGGCGGGCAGATCGACGAACAGATCCGCCAGTATGCCAGCGCCGACGCCTACGGCCGCGACGCCATGGCCGCCGTCAACATCGCCAAACAGTGGGTAGGAGAGGACTGACATGACCGAACAAACTTCCGTAATCGATTTGGACGCCGGCAAGACTGCCGAGCAATTGGTCGCTGAGCGCAACCAGCGCGTCATGGATGCCATCGCCCTGAAAAAACCGGACCGCGTCCCGCTCATGATGGGCGCCGGCTACCTGCTGGCTGAAATGGGCGGCATCACCAAGCAAACCCTCTATGAAGATTTCGAGAAATCCCAGGAATTGCTGGAACAGGCCGCCCAGATGTTCCAGCCCGACCTGATCTTCGGCGCCTGGCACACTCCCAAACCGAGTATGGCCCTGGGCGACCGCATGACCAAATGGCCGGGTTATGGCCTGGGCCCTAACGGTTCCTTCCAATTCAACGAACACGAATTCATGAAGGCTGATGATTACGACGCCTTCCTGGAAGATCCCGCCGATTGGGCCATCCGGGTTTACACCCCCCGGGCCTTCAAAGAATGTGAGGGCTTTGCCATGTTGCCGCCGCTCGGCATGTGGCTTTTTGGCTATTACAACACCTTGAATTACCCGGTCCTCACCCTGCCTCCGGTCGTTTCAGCTTTCGAAGCCATGTACAAAGCTGCCCAAGAGACGGTTGCCTGGCTGGGCCAGTCGGCGGTTTCTGCCCAACGTCTGGCCGATCTGGGTTTCCCGCCCTTCTTGCTGCTTGCCAATATGTGCGAAGCGCCCTTCGACTTCATGTCCGATACGCTGCGCGGCATGCGCGGCATATTCCTGGATATGATGCGCCAGCCGGATAAGCTGCTCGCTGCCGAGCAGAAAGTGGCCCGCTTCCAGGTTGAGTTCGTCCTCAATGTAGTCAAGGCCAATAATATCCCGTTTGTATTCATCCCTCTCCATCGCGGTTCCGACGGCTTTATGTCCCTCGAGCAGTTCGAAAAGTTCTACTGGCCGCAGTTGAAGGACATGATGCTGACCTTCATCGACAATGGCATCACACCCTGGTGCTATTACGAAGGGGTCTGGGATGAGCGGCTGAAATATCTGGCTGAGCTTCCCAAAGGCAAGAGCATCGGTTCCTTCCAGGACAGTGACATATTCAAAGTCAAAGAAATGGTTGGCGATACCATGTGCATCATGGGCGGCATGCCCCTTTCCTTGCTCAAACCGGGTTCTTCGCCCGAAAAAGTGCGCGAGCACACCCGGCGTCTCTGCCAGGAGGTGGGCAAGGACGGCGGTTTCGTGATGGCGAATACCGTCATGGAATTGGAAGGCTGCGATCCGGAACTGATTAAAGTCTGGACGGACGCCACCAAAGAATTCGGAGTTTATTGAAAACGGATTGGTTAAAACTTCCGCATCCCCGTGCGGCCCGACGAAAGCGAGCCGCACGGGAGCGGATGCGATGGATATCTTAAGGAGAAAGCCATGTCCCAAGAACTGATCGATGCCATCACTGAGATGCGCGAGGAAGAAGCCCTCCAGATCACCACCCGGATGCTGGATGCCGGCGCCGATCCCCTCGACGTGCTCGAAGCTTGCCGCCAGGCCATGGAAATCATCGGCCAGCGCTTCGAAGCCGGTGACTGCTTCATCCCCGAATTGATCCTCGCCGGCGAGATGCTCAACCAGATCTCCGCTGAGATCAAGCCCCGCCTCGAGCAGGAAGCACCGCGCCAGAAGCTCGGCAAGGTCGTCATCGGCACCGTCGAAGGCGACATTCACGACATCGCCAAAGACATCGTCGCCTTCATGCTCGACATCAACGGTTTCGATGTCACCGATCTGGGCGTGGATGTGCCCCCGGCCAGATTTGTCGAAGCCGTCCAGCAGACCGGCGCCAGGATCGTCGGCCTGAGCGGATTCCTGACCCTGGCTTACGATCCCATGAAAGCCACCGTCCAGGCGCTCAAAGCGGCCGGCCTGAACGACGTCAAAGTCATGATCGGCGGCGGGCAGATCGACGAACAGATCCGCCAGTATGCCAGCGCCGACGCCTATGGCCGCGACGCCATGGCCGCCGTCAACATCGCCAAACAGTGGGTCGTGGAGCTAAGTGCTGCCCAATCATGAGGCAAGCTCCCTGGATGACATCTCGCTGCCCAGCCAGTATCCGACCCTGCGATCGAACGGGCAGCGGGTCCAATCGGAATGGATGGTTATGGAACTTGAAGGAGTACAAACATGACTGCCGAAAATTGGCACAAGCTGAATGCCGATGAAAAAATGGAATCCCGGTTTAACGCCTGGCAGGCGGCCGAAGGGGTAGAGTTTGCCAGTGCTGAAGCCAGGAGCGCCTTCCAGGAACGCGTACAAATGGTCAAGGACGTGGTCCAATTGAAAAAGCCCGTCCGCGTTCCGGTCGCTCCCAACACGGGCTTTTATCCCTTTGCCTATGCGGGTGTAACCCCCGAAGAGGCCATGTACGATTACGATAAACTCGGCTATGCCCTGAAGAAATATCATGCCGACTTCTTGCCCAATTCTCTGGCCAGCGCGCCTATCTATGGGCCGGGCAAGGTGTTTGAAGTGCTCGATTACAAACTTTATCATTGGCCCGGGCACGGCGTTCCGTCCAGCTCGCCGTACCAGTGCGTTGAAGCCGAGTACATGAAAGCCGATGAATACGACGATCTCATCAGAGATCCGTCCAACTTTTTCATGCGCCAGTACCTGCCGCGTGTTTTTGGAGCTTTGGGCCCCTGGAGCATGCTCTCCCCGTTGACCGATATCCTGGAGCTGCCCTTCCTGGGCGGATTCATGGTCCCGGTTGGCATACCGCCGGTCCAGGAATCTTTCCAAAAACTGCTGGAAGCCGGCCGCCTCGCCATGGAATGGATCGGGGCCGCTCTGGCAATCGACGGAGCCACCATCAGCACTCTGGGCATCCCCCCGCTGATCGGCGGTTTCACCAAGGCGCCCTTTGACACCCTGGGCGACACCATCCGCGGTACCCGCGCCATCATGCTGGATATGTACCGCCAGCCCAAGAAAGTATTGGCCGCCCTGGATCGCATCGTTCCACTCGCGATTGAAATGGGTGTTCGCTCGTCAACCAACAATGGCAACCCGGTTGCCTTCATCCCGCTGCACAAAGGCGCCGACGGTTTTATGTCCAATAAGGATTTTAAGACCTTCTACTGGCCTACCCTCAAAGCCGTTGTGCTTGGCCTGATCGAAGAAGGGGTTGTGCCTTATCTGTTCGTCGAGGGCGGCTACAACCAGCGCCTGGACATTATCACCGACCCGGATATCCCCGCCGGAAAATCCATCTGGATCTTCGACCAGACCGACATGAAAGAGGTCAAGCAGCGCTTTAGTGGTTGGGCCTGCTTCGGCGGCAATGTGCCTGTTTCCTTGCTGAAAGCCGGGACAGCCCAACAGGTTGAGGACTATACCAAGGGCCTGATCGACGACGTCGCCGGCGACGGCGGTTTCATTCTCTCCACTGGCGCGGTGCTGGACGACGCTGAGGCCGAAAACCTCCACGCCATGATCCGGACCGGAAAAGAATACGGCAAGTATTAACGCGCTCCATCAGGGTGTTGTTTTATCAACTCGAAATGTAATCCGACACTCATAAAATGGCTTACATCCGGTAAAATACACGAGCATTTGCGGCACACGACCGCAAATGCTCGTGTATTACCCTAAAGGTGGTCCCCAGAGGCCAAAATTTATTTATAAGAGGTAAAGAATCCGCATGCAAAACGAGACCACCGTCAATACCCCCCCCAAGGCAGTGCCCTATGCCTGGATCATTTTGTTTATTGTTTACCTGGCCAGTGTGGCCGCCGCATTCAACCAGCAAAAGGTTCCGCCGATCCTGCCGGTTTTAATGGAAGAATTCCAGATGAATCTGAGCCTGGCAGGCGGGCTGATGTCTGTCTTTTCTTTAACAGGCGTCATTCTGGCCTTGCCGACCGGTTTTATCCTGCAACGGATCGGGCCCAAATTGACCGTTCTGGTAGCGGTAGGCAGCCTGGTCGTCGGATCAACGCTTGGCGCCATCGCCACAACCGCGGCGTTCTTGCTGACCAGCCGGGTGATCGAAGGCATTGGATTAGGTCTGATCGCGGTCGCTGCCCCGGCGATTATTGCCATGTGGTTTCCGGCGGATCGCCAGGGCGCCCCATTGGGGATTTGGGCCACCTGGGTGCCACTGGGAGCCATCTCGGCTGCCATCCTGGCCCCTCGCATGACGACCGCTCAGGGTTGGCCGTCCGTCTGGTGGTTAGGGACCGGCCTGTCGCTGGTTGCATTTGTGCTGTTCATGTTCTTGATGCGCCGCCCTCCTGTTTTGCCTGACGAGCAGAGCGATCTGGCAAGCCTGAATCTCCGCCAGGCTTTGTCCAATCGCAGCAGCTGGCTGCTGGCTGCCAGCTTCGCCTGTTTCAACCTGGTCTTCATGTCTTTGGCCACTTTCCTGCCCACTTACCTTGCCGATGTGCGCGGCTATTCGCTGGCCGATGCCGCCCTGGTTGTCAACATTCCCTCGATTGTCGTTATCTTTTCGGCCCCTCTGGCCGGCTGGATCTCCGATCGTTTCGGTACCCGCAAATGGGTTTATTCGATCAGTTATCTGATTCTGGCCGCTATTGTTGTCTTCCCCTTTTATCTGACTGGCGCCGCCATTGTCTGGTACATGATTTTCCAGGGCATATTGATCGGCGGTATACCCACCGCAACCTTTGCCGCCGCCCCCGAAGTGATGAAAGACCCTCGCCTGGCCGGCATCGCCATGGCCGTGCTGATGTTGGGCCAGAATATCGGCATGATGGTCGGCCCGCTGGTTTTCGGCAATCTGGTACCCACAGTCGGTTGGATAACGGCCAGCTATTTCCTCATCCCGGTGCTCTTGTTTGGCTTTCTGTTCGGCCAGCTGGTCAAGGTGCGCTAAAGGGTCGTCTCCGCTGTTGACCTGGATCCTCTCCCGTCCAGTCCTAGCCAGCTAATGAAGCCAACGCACATCAAACCCCGTCAGTTTGCGCCGCTCTAAGGAACGTCCCAGTAGCTTTTCAATAGTCCGCACCATGGGCAAATCGTCCTGAGTAGCAAGCGAGAGCGCCGTGCCCCGTTTCTCCATGCGGCCTGTCCGTCCAATGCGATGTGTATAGGCCACGGCTGTGTCGGGCATATCGTAATTAATCACATGGGAGATGCGCGAGACATCGATCCCCCGTGAAGCAATATCCGTAGCGACCAGAACCTTCACCCGCCCACTCCGAAAACCATCCATTGCTTCCTGCCGCCTACGTTGAGAAAGGTTGCCCTGAAGAGAGGTGGCAGACAGCCCGGCTTTGATCAATTGTCCGGCAAGTTTTTTGGCCCGGTGCTTCGTACGGGTGAAGACCAGCACTTTTCCGCTACCGGACTGCCGAAGAATGGCTAAAAGAAGCTCGAATTTCCTGGTTTGTTCGACTCCATAGACCGCATGACCAACCGTTTCGACCGGCCTGGATTCACCCAATTCAACCGTTACGGGTTGGCGCATAAATTCGTCAGCCAGCTTCCGGATTTGGTCTGGCATGGTTGCCGAAAAAAGCAAAGTCTGGCGTGAAGTGGGCAGTGCTGCCCGAATACGCCGGATGGCCGGCAAAAAACCCATGTCGAACATCTGATCCGCTTCATCCAGCACCAGGGTTTCGACCGAATTGAGGTTGATGGCTCGTTGTCCCATCAGATCCAATAAACGGCCTGGACAGGCCACAACAATATCGACCCCTTGACGTAAGCGCTGAATTTGTGGTTGGGCGCCCACGCCGCCATAAATCGTCATACTACGCAGATGCGTCTGGCGGCCAAGCATCTCGATGGCGGTATGGGTTTGTTCGGCCAGCTCACGGGTAGGAGATACTATGAGAACACGCACTCTGCCACGCGGCCCATTGAGGAGCCTCTGCAGGATAGGCAAAACAAAAGCAGCCGTTTTGCCCGTACCCGTCTGGGCCAGGCCCAATACGTCCTTCCCGTCCAGAATGGGTTGGATAGTGCGCTGCTGGATTGGAGTAGGGTCAGAATACCCAGCAGCGGAGATCCCAGACTTTATCTGGGGGTTGAAAGAAAATGTATCAAAATTCACGCGATATCCTTTAACAATAAATTCGACCGTCTGTTTACCCCAGCCTGACAGCTGGCTTATCCCACCTTATCGCGGTGGTCTCTCCCAAAACAAATGGCCAGGTTATTTGGCTTTTCCAGGCAGAAAGGGAGTCGATAAAACACGATCATCGCTGCATGCGGGTCGTGCCGCTCGGAAAAGCTGGGCAATAAAAATCATTGATTAACCCAATTTGAGCTCCAGGCGCGTAAACCGGCCTGGAGCCCTGAGTTCAACCTGAAACCTTACGGTCTAATAACGGCGGGAGCCGCCGCGATTGCTGTTTCTGTTGTCTTTTTGCCAGTTTCCCCTACCACCGCCCTGGCCACGCTCTTCGCGTGGGCGGGCAATATTGACGGTCAGTTGGCGTTGCCCGAGTTCGTAATTGTTGAACATCTGAATGGCCTTTTCCAATTCACTCTGGCTGCCCATGACAATAAACCCAAAACCCTTCGACCGGCCGCTGTCGCGATCCTTGATCAAGTCTACCGATTCTACCGTGCCTGCCTGAGCGAACAACGTGCGTAAGTCTTCTTCCGTTGTATCGTAAGACAGGTTGCCTACATAAAGCTTGGTTTCCATATTCCGTATATCTCCTTTGAGATAATTAAAAAAGAACCGCCGGCCTCATACAAGGGGCCGACAGTAACTGTACCCAGTAGTAAGTTAAGCCTATTATATCACATTCGTCGTAACCGGTTTGTTTGGGTCTCTGGGGATACCGTATCCTTTTCTCATGAAATAACCAGAGGTTCTGGCAAAATAAGGTGTCAGCGTGGGCGTTTGCCCACGCTGACACCTTATTTTGTCATATCCTTCCATATCAACGGGAGGGATATGAGTTTCATAAATGAAAGATACAGTATCTCTTTGGCTAACTCTGTGAGAGAATCCCAGATTTGGGGGTGTCTGTCCACAAGGTCGATCGTCACAAAATATTCCCACAAACTTGAGCGCACCTGGGCAAATGCCTTAGTCATAAGTAGGGAAATTCCTGATATGACCTTAGAAACTCCCCCCATAGCCATTCTCTTGAAAATTGTCTATCATTATGATGTAAGTCCACACGGATTTACTTGGAGGCTTTGTGTGTAAACTGAGCAGGTTGCCTGATAGTCATCCATGCTCTGCCACCATAAAACTCTGCTAGTTTAGAGAAAGATCACATAATGTTCACGGGGCAGGCCAATTTTTCACCTGCCCCACCTGGAAACGAAGAAAGGAAGCATTCCATCATGTCTGTGCTAGGTGTATCGACAATCTTGATCATCGCTGGGTTAACAGGCGCATTCTTCAAGCTCCTGGCGGCCCTTGACCGGTCCCGCAACACCCAGGCCCCCCAACCAGTACCTGTAAAAACAAGGAGGTCCACATGGTCGACAAAACTTCGCCGCACCCAGTAGCTCATCACGAACACCAGGATGTCCACGTTCACGATGAATATGAACGCCGCACCCAGGTTGTTGAGGATGTTAACGCTGGCCGGCGGATGGCAGTCAGGCGGATCGCAAACCTGATCTGGCTGTTGTTCGGTGTCCTGGAAGCCTTGATCGGCTTGCGGGTGGTCCTCAAACTCATCGCCGCCAACCCCGCCAACCCTTTCGCCAACCTGGTGTATTCGCTCACCAGTCTGTTCTTGTGGCCTTTCCAGGGTCTTACAGTCACCCCTTCAGCCGAAGGCATGGTGCTCGAGATTTCCTCGATCATCGCCATGTTCGTGTATGCTCTTGTGGGCTGGATCCTGGTTCGCTTGGTCTGGCTGCTGTTTTATCAACCCACCGTACGCAGAGTCCGCACGATTGAAAGCGAACACGAACACGTACCGGATTAAGGTTAGGGTGCCAATCCTATCGTTCGTTCTTTAAAACTGGCGCGACCATTCTTCGAACCAGCGCTCCACCACCACCTTGGTCTGGGTGAAAAATTCGACCGCGTGTTGCCCCTGGCCGTGGAGTGCCCCGAAAAAGCTTTCTTTCCATCCGCTGAACGGGAAGAAGGCCATCGGCGCCGCCACCCCGATATTGATCCCAATATTGCCCGCCTGGGCCTCGTAACGGAATTTACGCGCCGCCGCCCCACTGCTCGTGAAAATGCAGGCCATATTACCGTACTTGCCGCTGTTGACCAATTCGATGGCCTCATCCACGCTCGCCCGGTGGACGATGCTCATCACCGGGCCAAATATCTCCGTGGTTGCCAGCGTGCTGCCCGGCTGGACTTTATCGAGAATCGTTGGGCGGATGAAATAGCCATGCTCGTACCCGGGGATGGTCGGGTCGCGTCCATCCACCAGCAAACTGGCGCCTTCATCGACCCCTTTTTGAATTAAGCCTTGGATCCGGGCTTTACTTTTTGCGCTGATGACCGGGCCCATTTGAACGCCGGCTTCGAGCCCGCTCCCCACCACTCGCTTTTCGGCGGCGTCTGAAAAAATGGGCTTGAAGATTTCCCATGCTTCTCCGACCATGACGATATTGGCTGCCGCCAGGCAGCGCTGTCCAGCGTTGCCGAATACGCTGTCCATCACGATCCGGCTGGTTAATTCCGGATCGGCATCCGGCAGGATGATCAGTGGATTCTTGGCGCCGCCCTGGGCTTGTACCCGCTTGCCGTTCGCAGATGCCCGGCTGTAAACGTGCCTGGCGACCGCTGTCGAGCCGACAAACGTGATCGCATGGATGAGCGGGTGGTCCAGAATAGCATTCACGGTGTCCGGTCCGCCGTTGATCAGGTTGACCACTCCCGCCGGGAAGCCAGCTTGCTCTAACAGGGCAAAAGCCTTCGCCATAGTCAATGGCGTCCGCTCGGATGGTTTAATGATCACCGTATTGCCGGTTGCCAGCGCATAAGGCAGGTACCAGAATGGGATCATCCCCGGAAAATTGAAGGGGCAGATCGAAGCCACCACCCCGACCGGCTGGCGGATCATATACTCGTCGATCCCCCTGGCAATATCTTCCGAGAAGGCCCCCTGCGTCATCATTGGAATGCCACAGGCCACCTCGACATTCTCGACTGCCCGCCGCATTTCACCTCGAGCGTCATCCAGGGTCTTGCCATTTTCCAACGTGATCGTGTGGGCCAGCTCTTCAAAATGTTCTTCCAGCAAATCCTTCAACTTGAAAAGATGCTGGATGCGTTGTGTGGCCGGTGTCCGCCGCCAGCCATCGAAAGCGCGCCAGGCCGCCTGAGCAGCCTCGTCGACCTCCGCAGCCGGCGAGAGCGGCGTGTGGGCCAGCTGCCCGGTTGTGGCTGGATTCAGAACCTCGACTGTGGCGCTCGCGGTGGAGTCGCGCCAGGAACCATTGATAAAATTCTTGATTCGTTCAATCTCGGACATGCAGGCCTCCCTTCGGTCCGGTATACTGTGACTATCAATTCCCCGCCAACCAAAAACCATCTTCAATTAAGTGTATCTGAATGCTTGGCTCGCTATAGTATACCTCCGGCCGGACATTCACCTGGCAAATAGTTCCGCTCATTGGGAATTCCTGTGGTGGTACCCCAATAGCTCGCCGAAAAACAGGCGTGATGGCTGGCGAACGCCAGCCATCACGCCTGTTTTTCGACCGAATCCTTTTTTCCAGCCGGTAACCTCACATGGATCACGGCGCCTGCTTTTTACCGGATATGTTGGGCGTGTACGCCAGAGGCGCTCCCATCTTGGTGTCTTTCAGCGTAATCAGGCTCATAACAAACCCGATCAGCATGATAACGCCCCCAATGATGTAAGGCAGCAGCAAGTTGAGATCAAAAATGGCGCCCCCGATCAGCGGTCCGAAAATCCGTCCCAGGCTGACAAACGAATTACTCAACCCCATGGCAATGCCCTGAGGCACCGTGGCCCGTTTGGACGTCAGAGCACTTAAAGCCGGGACTTGTAGAGCGGTAGCCAGTCCAAAAAAGGCGGTGGTGAGCAGGATCGTAAAGGTGTCGTTGGCGAGCAGCATGAGACCAAACCCCAGGGCGGTCGCCAGCAGCCCGGCTTTGATGATCACTGCATCACCCCATCGCTTGGTGAGCGGGCCGGCCAACCCACCCTGAGCGAGGGTCGAAACCAACCCCAACACCATCATCATCACCCCAACTTCTTGGGGCCCAAAGCTGAACCGTTCCAGCGCATACAAACCGAAAACGTTCGCAAAGATCATCAACCCACAGGTGCTGATAAAAGTCAGTCCGAACAGGATGCCCAGCGGGCTGCGAATGGCCTGCACCCAGCTTTCCAGGTCCAGGATCCTGCTATCTTTGGCAGATTCCGGCCGCGCCCCGGCCGGCAGCGACTCCGGCAAAAAGCGCCAGGCCAGCAGCAGCGAAAGCGCGGATAGCCCGGCCGCAATAAAGAACGGCGTCGAAAGCGACTCGCTCGCCATAAATCCGCCCAGCGCAGGCCCCAGGATCGTGCCAACCCCACCTGCCGCCCCGAGCATGCCCATGCCCCCGCCGCGTTCTTTTTCAGGTGTGCTGTCGCTGATATAGGCCATGGTCGTCGGGGCGGTGGCTGATGATAGGATCCCCGATAAAATTCGGGCTGCAAACAGCATCCATAACTGGGTCGCCAACCCGAACCAGACCATCGTCACCGCGTAGCCCAGGATGCCGACCATCAAAATAGGCTTGCGCCCGATCCGATCGGACAGCCCGCCCCAGATTGGCCCACAGATCAAACGCATCACCGCATAGGAAGCCACCAGCAGGCCCAATTCGGTCCCACCGGCGCCCATGCTCTCGATGTAGAACGGCAGGATCGGGATAACGATCCCATATCCCAGCATGACGACGAACAACACGAACACCAGGATAGATAAATTGCGTTTCGATCCGACCATCCTGTTTTTAAACTCGTCCATCAGCTTTTCCCTGCTAAGATGTTGTTCTTCCAGGCACGACTATCCACCCGGATGTAATCTCCGCAATTCAGCCGCCTGGTAGTATTCCCGCAATTGACGGCCATTGGATTCGCCGGCATAACGTTCAATTACCCGAAACCGGCGCTGACCAAAGACCAGTCCAAAGGGAGTCACAACCTCCGACGGCCTTTCAGCGATATTGGTAATGCTCCACACAAATCCGCCAATCAGGCTGTTATTCCACTTACCGTTTTACAGGTTGAAGCCATCCATGTTTGTCATAGGCTGCATCCCAACCATTTCGACTTATCTAATCAGCAGCAGAACCAGACCCGCCAAAACAACCAATCCCAACAGGGCAAAAATGACGCCCAGGATCAATCCCCGGTTTTGCATCGTGTTTTCAGTCATATCGAGGGGCCGAATCCGATCCTTATTTCTTTGCTCCAGGATGCCGCCAAGGCTTGCTCCTATTGCTGCTCCAATCGCGATCCCCAAGGCCAGATGATCAAAAACCAGGCCCAAAGCTACTCCAAATCCGGCGCCAATGCTGATACCAAGACTCACGTAATAGCCTTGAGGCCGGGTATCCTGATCAAGGTCAGTGTCTGCACCAGCCCTCCGGATTGCAATCACGCCCAGAGTCACTGCGCCTGCTGCCAGCAGGATAAAAACCAGGATCCCAATCCAGATAAAAGCTTGCATCGATCGCCTCCTCGGAGGATAGACTGCCTTCTCCCCGGGTTAAGGGTCAAATTCAGGCCACCTCAACTGAATGATGATTTTTCAGTACGACGGTTCCATTCTTGCCATCCACGCTGACGATCTGCCCGGTCTGAATGACCCGAGTCGCCCCACGTGCGGCCATCACCGCCGGGATACCGTACTCGCGGGCCACAATGCTGCTGTGGCTGAGCGGCCCACCGATATCGGTCACGATGGCCGAGGCCATCGCGAACAGCGGCGTCCAGGCCGGGGTCGTGGTCGTAGCGACCAGCACATCGCCGGGTTTCATCTTGCCAAAATCTTCTGGACCGTAAAGCACACAGGCCGGGGCGGTCACCCTGCCACTGCTGGTGCCCAGGCCTTTCAAAGTGATCTGGCCATCCTTCTCCTCTGCCTCCCCGCCGCCCAACAATTTCAGCAATTTGGTTCTCTGCGGCAGCATTACCGGTGGCGTGGCCTGCTGTGCAGCCCGCCAGGCAGCTTTACGTCCCGGAACGATCTCAGCATAAGTCGCAGGATGTTCGCCCCGCTCGAGCGCCGCAACGGCCTGCTCCAGTTCCCGTTCTTCCAGCCAGTAAATATCCTCCGCAGTCTCAATCGCTCCACCCACCGCCAGCCGCCGGCCCAGCTCGGCGAACATGCGCCGGATCACAGGATGCCCGAGCCCCATATCAGCAATCGAGTCTTCCCGGATTGCCCCAGCCGCCTGGGCCCATTCGAGCAATTTCTTGAACCAGTTTTTCCGTGGCCAGCCGATCCGGGCCAGGACGGATTCGGTCGCCTGCTCCCTTGCCTCGCTCGCCACCCGAAACCTTTCGTACGGGTTGGTGGCTTTCCCTTCCAGGAACAGTCTGACCGCTTCGAACTGTGGACTGGGCTCATCCGCAGGGGTCGGGTTGGCAAAATCGAATTCATAGGCGGTTTGCCCGAATCGTTCGAAGTGTTGCTCAAAACGACCGCGCCACTCAGTCCACAACTCCTCGGGGAGTCCTTCCGGGGCCGTCTGGTGTTTGAAATCCGCAACCAGTTTTTCTGTCGGTCCGGCCTGAACGTACGCTGCCAGCCCGGGATTCGCCTTGACCCAGGCGGCTATGTCGAACAATGACTTCTCCGCCCGCACCGGCATGGTGTCAAAACCGAACAGAAAGACGGTCGCTTCCGGGTCGGTCTTACGTTTGACCAGGGCATTGTAGAAACGGGTGAAAAAGATTTCACCCATCGAGGCAGTCGGGATGGTGGTCTGCAGGACAGTATAGTATTCACAGGCCGCGCCAAAAACCGTGCCGGCTCCTTCCAGCAGTTGGGCGGACGTCAGTGCTGCTAAATCCCGATCGCGCCAACCTGCCACGACCGCCGCGAACTTCTCCCGGGCAGCCTGCCAGCGTTCAGGCGCGTTGCGCATCATCGGCCCAAGCTGGGCGAACGACATCTTGATCAGCTGCCAGCTGGATTTGAGCCCCAACCGGAATGCGCCGTACACGTAATCGTTGATGGCTGTATAGAACCCTGTCTCGGGAAACAGGCCGGATGGGTCGACCCCGATAAATTCGCGCCACAGCCGCCTAGTTTCGCGGTTGGCGATCCTCAGCCCTAACGTGGCGAACAACGGCGAAACCGGGCTGGGGGTGTGCTCGGCCAGGCTGCCGCGGGCGTAGGTCGCCTTGGGATCAGGCCGCTCCCAATCCTGCGGCGGCGTGATCGATCCGGGTTGCATGTCACCCGCATCTTCGAGAATAACCTCACCCGCCCCGCCATCAACCGTGATCCTTTGCCCGCTCTGTATCCGTCTGGTCGCCACGCCGGTGCCCATAACCGCCGGGATGCCGTATTCACGTGCCACGATGCTCCCATGGCTGAGCGGGCCGCCGATATCCGTGACAACCGCCGAGGCCATCGCAAAAATGGGCGTCCAGGCCGGCGTCGTGGTGCCGGCGACCAGCACATCCCCCGGCCTCATTTGGTCAAAGTCCTCCGGTCCCAGCATGACACAGGCCGGCGCAGTGACTCTGCCGGCACTGGTCGGGACCCCCTTGAGTACTTGCCCGCCCTGTCCTTCGACGGTTTGCGCCAGGAACGCCTCCGCTTTGAATCCCATCACGCGTTTCTTGATTGGCATCATAGGTGGAGGGGTCGCCTTCGCCGCTCGCTCGTTGAACGCCTTTCGTTTTTCAACTCGCCCGCTCAAATTATCTAATGGCTTTTGCCGCTTGATTTTCGCCACGCAGTCACTAATTTCATCTTTTTCCAGCCAGAAAATATCCGCGGCGGATTGGATCGAGCCCGCTTCAACCAGTCGCCGGCCAAGTTCGATTAACAGCTCTCTTATTCGGGGATACGCCAGCCCGATTTCAGACAGGGCATCCTCGCGCACGGCCGCCATGGATTGGCCCCAGTTCAACGCCAGGCGGAACACCCAGCGCTTCAGCCCTTTCAGGCGCTCGAGCATCAGCGCTGAGGTCGCAATGCGCCTCTTTTCGCTGGCCTGCTGCCGCTCGTGGGGATTGCTGCCCTCGCCCCGCAGATACATCTTGACGGTCTCGAGCAGCATTTCAGGGTGGTCCCTGGGTAGGGGTTCGGCGAAATCCAGTTGAAAAATGATATACCCGAACTGTGCCAGGTATCTTTGGAAGCGAGCAGCCAGTTCGTCAAAATCTGCCGCCGGGCTTTCGCCCGGGCTCTCGAGCTGCTTGGCCAGCATCTCTGAAGGGGTCGCCAGTACATATGCCCTCAATCAATTCTTTATCCCGGATCCACATCGCCAGATCATAGAGCGACTTTTCAGACCGCACCGGGATATTATCCCAGCCCATCACAAGGGTGGTCGCCTCCGGGTCGCCGGCTTGCTTGGCAAACCGGTTGTAAACCTGGGTCAAGAGTCCTTCCGAGCCGGCCGAAGCCCCCATGGTGGCGAACATCAATCCACAGGTGTAATAGGCGGCCGCGTTGACCAGTTCCTGCACATCGCTCCACAGTTCAGCGGCGGTCATCTGGGCCGGATCCCGCGCTTGCATGCTGGCAACCTTAGCTTGGTATTCCGGGTGAAGTTCATCCCGCCAGAGCGGCACCAGCCTGCGCAGCAGTCGCGGGTATGCGGGTATCAGCCCGGTCAGCGCCCACCACCACGCCCGCGGGGGCATCGCCGCATTCAAGTAGGCATAGTTGTTGATACTGGTGAAATAATCTTCCGCCAACCTTGGTTCGGATCCGGTCATGCGTTTGCCAATCGGCTGCATCTGCTCCACATGAGCCGGAATTCCCAGGGTAATGAACAGTGGGCTGAGTGGTTCGGGCATCAGGTCGGCGATGCTGGTGCGCATGTAGGTGCCCTTTGGAGTTGGCGGCGCCCACTCAAGCGGCTTTTCCGGCAGCGCCGTTACCGGGCGAGCCTGCACCACTGCAAATGCCCCGTCCGCCAGTGTCCATTCGATATCCATGGGCATGCCATACAGGGTTTCAATCTGCACGCCGATTCGCGCCAGTTCGGCCGCCTTATCAGCGCTCAAAACCGGGATGTTCCTCAACTGCTCGGGCACACTGCGCTCTTCGGTAGCCCCATCCACGCGCACAGTCATGACCAGCTTTTCGGCCGTGTCGTAATGGATCACTGTACCGCTCTGCTTCTCAATCCTTATCGTGTCCGGGCTTACGGCCCCACCAACGATCGCTTCACCCAGCCCCCAGGCGGCGTTGATCACGACCTCTTCCCGGTTTCCGTCCAGTGGGTTGGCGGTAAACATGATCCCGGCCGCTTCGGCGTTCACCAGTAGCTGTACGACCACGGCCAGGGCAACGCCTTCCGTGCCAATCCCCTGGCGGGCGCGATAACCGATGGCCCGCGCAGTCCACAAGGACGCCCAGCACTTTTGAGTAGCTTCCAGTACCTGGGCCGCGCCGCTGATATTCAGATAAGTCTCTTGCTGTCCGGCGAAGGACGCTTCCGGTAAGTCTTCAGCCGTAGCCGAAGAGCGCACGGCCACTGCAGGATTGGGCCCGGGCAGGTCTGCATAGGCGCTGACAATAGCATTCGCCAGTTCGCCCGGCATTTTCGCTTGGGCGAACAACCGGCCGATCTCTTTCGCAGCGCTCTCCAGCGTCGCCGGCAAGGCTGCATCCACATTTGTGAGCGCCGCGCCAATTCCGGACTGGAGATCATTTATCGCCACGAACTGCCGGTAAGCCTCCGTGGTGATGTGAAAACCGCCCGGGACCGGCAGGCCCGCCGCGGCGAGTTTTGCCAGTGACATGCCTTTTCCCCCAACAGTTTCCAAATCGGCTTGCGAGTCAGACAGCTGTAGAATATAGGGTTTCATGGCTTTATTCTCCTCAAGAGCGAACAGCGGTCGCTCATTTTGACAAAAATTTAAATGCCTCGACAGTGTTATATTCGAAGAAGGTCTCCGAGTTTGGGATGTATGGCGGGGGATTGCCCGCCATACATCCCAAACTCGGATAGCTCTCAATTCATGCCTGGATGCCTTTCAGAATGATGTCAAAAGCCGTTTCCAGCATCTCCTCAGGCGTCCCGGTTGGCCGCGAGGTAAACACAGTTGGAGTGAGTGCAGTGATCAGCAAGCGTGCCACCAGCAGGGAATCGACCGCTCGGAACGCGCCTTCCCGGATGCCGTCATCAATCAGGCGGCGGATCAGGTCCTGATAGGCATGCCGCCGCGCCTGGATCCGCTTTTGACTGTCAATCGCCAGCCGCTGAACCTCGAAACTTAATTTCAGATAGAATTCCTTGCTGGATACCAGGTATTCCAAATGCTTTTGCATGATCTGCCGCAGTCGCTCGATTGCCGGGAGGGGCCGGCTGGCGATTTCCTGGGCTGTTGTGGTCAGGTCCAGAATCTCGTCTTCCATCGCCCACAGCAGGATATCGTCCTTGGTTCGAAAGTAATCATACAGCGAAGATTTGCCCATTCCGGCCGTCTCCGCGATCTCGCGCATGCTGGTCTCGCGGAAACCGTTTTCAATGAATAGGTGGACCGTCCTGGCAAAGATTTCGTGCCGGCGACGCTCGAGTTCTTCTTCGGTGAGAGGTATTCCTTTTGGCATTATGATCTCCATCTGAAAGCGACTATCGGTCGCTATTATTATAAGCGACCGCCGGTCGCTTGTCAAGTACTACTTAAGGATGAATTCTTGCAGATGCGACACTATTAGAACGCCGCCCTGTTATTTTCCCCCTGAGGCGGCTTGTTCACATGCTTTGGCGGTCCAGATTAGAAGTTGGCGAACCGGATAACCATCCACCCCGGCCGTTTGCATACCGAGCAGTACCGGCCCGACCACCGGTGGCCCCTCAAGCCGTTGAATTTGAGCTTTGGGCACCCATTGCCGGATGATTGCCTCCATCGGCGCGCAGATCAGAACACCGCCTTCGAACACGCTGCCCGACTGGACGATTTCAACTTCAGCCTCAGTCATGCCAATCTGGCGCACAACCGAGACGACCAGCCAGCCCAGTTCCTCACCCGCCCACCGAATGACCTCACCAGCCGCCGCATCACCATGGTACGCCGCAGCGAAGATTTGAACGGCCATGGAGGCCTGCAGCTGATAGCGACCGTTTGACAGGCCTTCCATCAGGTCGAGCTCATTTTCCGCTCCGGTTGCCCTCAGGTAAACCGCAGTCAGCTCGGTCGGTGGGATGCGCTTGATCCAGGCGTAATTGACCATGTGCAGCCCCCGGCCGACGATTTCGCTGCCGCCGCCGAATTCTCCGAAAGCTGACCCGTTTCCGACGATCCGCCCCGCTTCGCCATGAGGTCCCAGCCCACAGCAATTGACCCCCGATCCGGCGCTGATGTTGACCCCCATGCCATGCGAAGTGCCTGCCAGCAAACCGTTTACCCCGTCATTCACCACCTCGACCGGGCACGCCAACCCCAGTTTCCCGATCGCGGCCAGGTGCGGCGCCCGGTCGGATGGGAAATCGTACCCGGCGACGCCGAAACCTGCCCCGGCCAACTCTCCGGCAGTGACCCCCGCCATCCGGCAGGCCTGCTCGCAAGCCTGCTGCAGCGCCTTCTCCAGCCCGCCATAACCAACGATCTGGTAATTACCCGCCCCGGCCTTGCCGAAACCCAGGCAGCGGCCGCTTTCATCCGCGATCAAAGCGTGCGTTTTTGAGGAGCCCACGTCGACGCCCAGGAAATACTGTTTTGGCATGATCACCTTATCTACCCGGGTACACTCTTTTCAGGATCTCCAGGAATTCCTGTGGTGGACCACCACAGGAATTCTCAAAGAACCTCTTTTCAGGCGAAGAATTGCGGCAGCCACTGCCGGTTGGTTTCCAGCATGTCATCCAGGACTGCCTGGACCCTGTCGGCGCTCGGCCCCAGCGGGTGGGCCAGCAGGGCCTGGTAAGCGGCCTTCCGGTCGCCCGCCACCGCCGCCTGCACGGTCAGGATTTCATACATCTTGACCGCCGCGATTAACCCAAAACAACCCGCTGGCAAAGGCTCCCCTGGCAGTGGATGGATGCCATCCCGGTCCACCCGGGCGGGCATTTCCAGCACCCAATCCGCCGGCCATCCTGCCACCGCCCCATTATTCCGGGTATTGACGGTGTGAATTTGTCCCAGGTCATTGGCGTGTGACTCGATCAATTGAGTCGCCAGGGTTGAATAATAAGCTCCGCCGCGCTTCATCAGGTCGTCGGGCGGCTCAACCAGCGAAGGATCGGCGTATTCCTGCAGCAAGGCTGATTCGATCGCCATCACCTGCTCGGCCCGGGAGGGCGGCCATTGCTCCTGGGCTTTCAGCTTTTTATCCGTGTAATAGAAATACTGCAGGTAGTAATTGGGGATCATGCCGAGCGCTTCCAGCGTTTGAACATCCCATTCCGGGGTGGCCGTCTGACGCATGGTCTCGACGTAGTCAGGGAAGATCTGTGGCCACATCTCTTCGCCCTCCACACTGAACCCGTAATGCCAGGTGAGGTGGTTCAGCCCCAGGGTTTTTAAGACGGCGTTTTCAGGAGGAATTTTCCGGCCAGTGGCCTGCTCTAAACCTGCGATCAGTTCCATCTTGGTCGTGATGCCAACATTGCACACCCCCACTGCCGGCACATCCGGCGCGTGTCGCGCCAGAGCTTCCGTGACCAGCCCGGCCGGGTTGGTGAAGTTCGCCAGCAGCGCTCCTGGGGCAGTCGCCCGCATATCTTTGGCAATGTCCAGGATCACCGGGATCGTACGCAGCGCTTTCGCCATGCCTCCCACACCGGTGGTCTCTTGCCCAATCAACCCGTGACGTCTGCCCAGATATTCATCCGCCCGCCGGGCTGGCATCATCCCGACCCGCAATTGGGTGATCACGTAGTTTGCGCCTGCAATCGCCTCGCGCTGATCCAGCGAAAGCACCACCTTGAATGGCTTGCCCTGCGCGGCGGCCATCCGCCGCGCAAAACCGCCGACGATTTCCAACCGCTCCTGGTCGACATCCATCAACCACAGTTCCCGGATCGGCAGACGCTCTGCTCTGGCGAGCAATCCGCTGACCAACTCCGGGGTATAAGTTGACCCGCCGCCAATCACAGTAATTTTCATGCTTTACCTGCCCTGATCCATAAAACCCGGAACGGTCTCATTTCGCTTTGACCCGCAAACTGACGATTTGATAAGGCCTGAGCTCCAGCAGGATGGCATTCTCCTCAACCTCCAAATCGGTCTCGTTCTCCTCCAGCAGGTTGGTCACCCAGGCTGCCTCGACTTTGAATCCGAACCGGATCCTGATCGGGCCGCGCTTGCGCTGGCTCTCATACAGCCGCAGGATGAATCCTTGCCCATCTTCAGCCTGCTTGATCGTCTCGATGATCACGTTAGGCGCATCGCACACCGCCAGCGGTGCCAGCTGGTTCAGCTTACCATCATGCTGGCCGCCTGGGCGCCGGTATGCGATGATCGGATCGTTCAGCCGGTAAGCCTCACGCTGGGTGGTTTCGTTCCAGGGACCGGCGTGGGGCCACAGGCTGTAAACAAACCGGTGCCCGCCAAAATCCGCCACCGGGTCTGGAAGCGTTGGGGATCGCAGCAGTGTCAGGCGGATCACATTTTCATGAATGTCGTGTCCATATTTACAGTCGTTCAACAGTGAAACCCCATAATTGCCCTCGCTCAGATCGACCCACTTGTGCGCACAGGTTTCAAACCGGGCCCAGTCCCAGCTCGTGTTACGGTGGGTAGGCCGCTGGACATTGCCCCATTGAATTTCGTAAGTCGCCTGCGGCGCCAGCACGTTCACCGGAAACGCTACCTTGAGCAGGGTATGGCGTTCGTTCCATTGAATACTGGTATCAAAGTCCAGCCGGGAGGAATTTGCCTCAAGTGAAATCCGCTGGGTGACTTCGCTGTTCAGGATTTTTCGCCTGACTTCAATCGTCTGGCGCACAGGTCCGACCTCGACTTTCTCGATCGAATTCGGCCGGTTCCGCCAGCCACATCTTATCGTCGTAGAAGATATCGATGTCCCAGGCGTCCCACTGCATGGGCCGGTCCTCGAACAGTTGGAACTGGTTGGCGATCGCTCCCTCTGGCAGCACTTCCCTGCTGGCGGCCTTATCCCAGATCCGGATGATATCGCCTTCCGGGTTGAGCTTCACATAAAGCCGGTCGTTCTCCAGCTCCAATTCAGAGCGGTCCGGCGGCCTGGACTGTTCCGCCGTGGTCTTTGCCGGGCCCGGCTGGATCGCCTTCAAACTCGTCACGCTGTAAGGCGCCAGCTCGCCCGCCTCCAGCCACAGACCGGCCTCGGCCGGCTGCCCGCGCAGCGGATTTCCATCCCGCTCGAAATCCTGATTGGGATCTCCTGGCAGGAAGACCAGGCCTGGCTGGTAAAAGGAAGTCGGGTTGATCAGAAGTACATCGCCGGCGACCCGTTCGGCGATGGCTGCCAGTGCCCGGTCTCGCACCTGCGTGATCGCTTCCGTCAGCCGTTCGTATTCAGCCAGTGACTCCTCGTACACCGGTCCGATGCTGGATCCGGGGATGATGTCATGGAACTGGTTGAGACACACGGTTTGCCAGGCCTGCCGGAGATCCGCCGCCGGATAGCCATAAGCCGGGTCAAGCAAAACGGCCTGGCTGGCCAGGAATTCGGTGTCATGCAGCAGAAATTCGCTCTTGCGGTTGGCCCGTTTGTTGCGCGCCTGGGTCGTGTAGGTGCCCCGGTGGTATTCAAGGTACAGCTCGCCGTTCCAGACTGGCATCATACGTGAGCCGGTCAGCGGCGCGATCTGCTCAAAAAAGGCCTTGACGCTCGATTGCCGTACCTGGGGCAGCCCGGGAAAATCTCCCATGATCTCGATATTCTCGAGCATTTCGCGGCTGGGACCGCCTCCGCCATCCCCATAGCCATAGGCCATCAAAAGATCGCGGTGCAGTTCTTTCTGCTGGAAAGCCGCCCAGGTGCCGAGCGCCTCCTTGGGATTGGCCATCGAGTTATACGTGCTGGCGTAGGGGCTGCCGAACTCTTTCACCGTGCTGAAATGGGTCAGAATTTCCGTCCCGTCCAGCCCCCGCCACAGGAAGGTATCGTATGGCAGGCGGTTATACTGGCTCCAGCCGATCTTGATGGTCATAAAATACTTCAGGCCGGCCTGTTTGATCAGCTGCGGCAGCGCCCAGGCATAACCGAACACATCCGGCAGCCACAAAAGGGGGCTTTCTGCCTCCGGGCCAAAATGCTCCCGAAAATAAGACCGCCCCAGCAGGAACTGGCGCGCCAGCAATTCAGCCCCGCTCAAATTGCAGTCCGCCTCGACCCACATCCCGCCCATCGGCTCCCACCGGCCTTCCTGCACCCGCTGTTGGATGGCCTTGAACAGCTCGGGCTGGTCCTGGCGAATAAACTCGTACAGCTGCGGCTGGCTCTGGCTGAAATGATAATCCGGAAATTGCTCCATAGCCCGGATGACGTTCTGAAAGGTGCGCTCAGCTTTCCGGCGAGCTTCGCCGACTGTCCACAGCCAGGCGACGTCGATGTGGGCGTGTCCGATGGCGTGAATCTGGATATCCAAAGACCGGCCGGCTTTGGCCAGGCCGTCCTTGAGCGCCTTCGTGGCCGCCGGTACGCTGGCATAGAAGCCCTCCCCAAGCGGGTCACGGGTATCCAACTCGATAAAGGCCGCATTCAAGGCGTTCAGCAAGCCAGGCCGTACCGGATCGTTCTCGTCCAGGCTCTGCGCCGTTTCCAGCGCGACCCGAGCCAGGCTGGCGAAATCGCGACTGGGCTGGTGGATTTGCACCACCTGGCATGGTCGCATGTACAGCTTGCTGAAGAAATCCCCTCGAGCGGCGCCTCCCAACCCCGTCCAACCATGCAGGGCCAGCTGGTAACGCCGGCCGCCGGCCCAATCGGGGCGCAGCCGGATCTCCTGGTGGTGGCGATCGCAGGCTCCATAAGGCTGGCCGTCGATATAAGCCAGCGCCTCGGGATGGCTGAAATCCCCGGCCTCGCCGAGCGGCAGGTATAGCGCCACCGGCAGCGCATGATCCCACCCCTCCGGGATGCTGAACCTGGCGCGCAGCATAAAATCGGTCATCCAGAAGCCCCAGTAATCGCCCGGATGGATTTCCGTCCAGCTCAAATCGTCCACTTCTCTGCCAACCAGGGGCGGCTCCAGCGGCCCATTGAGTGCCTGGAATTTAAAAGCCGGCAGCGCTTGCTGGCGAATATACACCAGGGGTCCGATCAGTTCCAGGCGTTGTTGGATTTTCTCAAGGGTCCAGCGTTGTCGATGATACATAGGCCTCCAGCTTGGAAAGGATAGGGATAGTTAACCGTTGACTTCGGATCTGCCGGTTTCACCGCCGGCCGGGTCAGCGCACGTCGTTCCTGGCAATGACCTGGCTGTACCACTCACCGCTGTCCTTGACGATCCGCTCCTGGGTATTGTAATCCACACCCACGATCCCAAATCGCTTGGTATATCCGAACGCCCACTCGAAATTGTCCAGCAGCGACCACACAAAGTAACCCCGCACGTCGACCCCGTCCTGCATGGCGAGGTGAGTCTGGATGAAGTGTTGGCGCAGGTATTCCAACCGCCGGTCGTCATGGATTTTACCGTCCGCGGATACCACGTCGGCAAAGGCGGCGCCGTTCTCGGTGATGTAAATCGGCGGCAGGTCGTACATATTGTTGAGGCGATTGAGCAGGCGGCGCAGCGCTGGCGGGTAGACTTCCCAGTCCATCTCGGTGTATTCCGCATCGGGATTGCGCTCAACCCGGCCACCTTCGCTGATTAAATGGCGCGAATAATAGTTCAAGCCCATGAAATCCAGCTTTTGAGCGATGATCGCCATGTCGCCGTCTTCAATTTGAGGCCTATGGGCGCCCATCTGCTCCAGGATTGCCGCCGAATAATATCCTTTGAAGATCGGGTCCAGGAAAAATGGCTCGTGGCGATCCCAGAAATCTTTGGCCGCCGCCAGATCGGCTGGCTTATCCGAGGCTGGATCGGCCGGCCATTGGTTGAGCACTATCCCAACTTGCAGGTCCTGGTCTATCCCCCGGATCGCCCGCACGGCCAACCCATGCGCCAGCATCAAGTTGTGCCCAACCTGATAAGCGGCTTTCGGGTCTTGCAAGCCGGGAGCATGCAGGCCATACAGGTAACCTAAATTCATCACTACAGCCGGTTCGTTGAAAGTCGCCCAATGCTTGACGCGGTCGCCCAACCGCTTGACCATCACGGTCGCATAATCGGCGAACGCGTAGGCGACCTCCCGCCGGGTCCAACCACCTTCCTGGTGCAGCGCAAACGGCAAATCCCAATGATAAAGGGTCAGGAAAGGCGTGATATTTGCCGCACACAGGGCGTCCACCAGCCTGTCATAAAAATCCAATCCCGGCATATTGATCCTGCCCCGTCCCTCCGGCAGGACTCGCGGCCAGGAGGTGCTGAAGCGATAGGCCTTCAAACCCAAACGGCGCATCAGGGCCACGTCCTCCAGGTAGCGATGGTAATGATCGCAGGCTACATCCCCGTTGGAGTGATCGGAAATTTTACCGGGGGTATGGCTGAAACGATCCCACACCAACTCGCCTTTGCCGTCTTCGTTCCAGGCGCCTTCGATCTGGTAGGAAGCGGTCGCCGTGCCCCACAGAAAATTGTGCGGAAATTTATAGATCGTCATGCTTTGCTCCTTGTCGGTTCATTGGGAATTCCTGTGATGGTACCCCAGAATTGGGGGTGTGAGCGTGCCTCCGCACGCTCACACCCCCAAATCTGGGACTATTCCACAGCGTTTCCCAAAGACCCTCCCTGTCAAACATCTTATAGATTGGATTCACCCCGCCAGTTGAGATGGGTGGCTTCTGGTTCTTTTCCATCAGGGCAGCCGGCTTTGCCGCCCTCTTGTTCATTTAGATGGGATTATTGTTCTTCGCACTCGAAAAGGCTTTATCCTGAAAGTATTCCTGCGGCTTCCAGCTTGAACATCCACAGGATTCACGCACCACGAGTTCCGTCGGCAGGCTGACCAGTTTCTCAACCGGCTGTCCACGGATCAGGCCCACGAGCTGCCGCACGCCTTCCCGACCCACCTGCTCGATCGGCGCCCTGACGGTGGTCAATGCCGGCCGCAGATAGCGCGCGGCTGGCAGGTCGTCAAAACCAGCCACCTCCTCCGGCACTTTTTTCCCCGCCTGAGCCAGCGCCGAGATCGCCCCGGCCGCCATCTCATCATCTCCGCCGAACACCGCGTCGAAATTGATCCCCTGCTGTAGCAACCCTGCAATCATCGCCCGGGCCTCTTCTTCGTCGAAATTGCCGCTCGCCACCAGGGATTCATCCGGCCGGATCCCGTTCGCCTCCAGTGCCTCCCGGTAGCCGCGTTCGCGCCGGTGCGAATCCTGGTTGCCTTCCGGGCCGCGCAGATAAACGATCCGGCGGCGCTGGTGCACCCGGATCAGGTGTTCGACTACCTCCCGGGCCCCATTTTGGTTCTCAATGGTAACGGACGGAATCTGCAGACCGACCGGAGGCGTCTGGTAAAGCAGCATAATCGGAAAGTGAAGCTGGTGCCCTGATACTGTCATTCGATTGCCGTGATCTTCTCCACCACCTGAAAAGCGCCTGCGATGAGGCCTTTACGTTCCGCCATCGCCAGGGTTAGAAGTTCCATCGGCAGGATTTCCGCCAGGGGCCGGGTCATACCGCCCGTTTCCGGCAGGACCAGGGTCGGGATCTCGGCATCAATCTGGCTGGAGAGCCAGGCGGCCCTTCCGCCGTGAGCGCGGATATCCAGGGCCAGCCTGTAATTGAGCGCCGCGGTGGCCGGGTCGCCGGCGAAAATCAGCGCCTGGAATCCGGGATCGGCCAGTTCCAGGGGGCCATGCCGGAATTCAGCCGCGTTCATCCCTTCGAAAGAGCAGCGCGCCGCCTCTTTGTTGATCAACGACCCGTTCCAAACCGCGCTCATCGAGGCGCCCCGGCCGATCAAGAATAGTTCTTCAAATGAACCCAGCAGTTCATCGATCGCTTGGACCCGTCCCTGCCAGTCTTGCAAATAGGTCTGGATTGCCTCTGCGGCCGCTTCAATCTCTTCTTTCAGGCCGGCGATCGTCTTCCCGCTCATCTGCCTGGCTGCCAGCAGGTTGACGGCCAGGGTATTCAAATAGGTCTTGGTGCTGACCGAGGTTTCCGGTCCGGCGTTGATCGGTAAACAAATGTCCGCCGCCTTCGCCAGCGGGCTGGCCTCATCGTTCAAGCAGGCCAGCACCAGGGCTGGAGGTTGCGATTCGATTTGCTCAAGCAGGCGGATCACCTCGGCGCTGCGTCCGGACTGCGAATTGATCCACAGCAAAGTTTTCGGTCCGATCAGTCCCCCCAGGTAATGGATCAGTTCGGCCGCGTTGACCATGATGACGGGCACCGGCAGTTGCGACAACTGCAGATAAGCCGGGTAGACCGCGTTGAGCGACGCCCCCATTCCAGTCATCAAAATCCGGTCAAACCCGCCGGATTGCAGTCTTTGCTGGTCGGCAGGCGCGAACGGGAAATGAAAAGCCCGGGTGGCCGCCCGCAGCGCTTCCGGCTGGGCGAGTATGTCAGCGATATAAGGATTCATCATTTCGTTTCCAGAGATAGGATTTGCGCAGCTCGGGCCGCACCAATCATGCCAGCCTGCTGGCCCAGCGCGGCGAGCCGCAGACGAACTTTGCTGGCCGGGATGATCACGTTGTGGCGGTCGATCACGGCCCGAATGCCCTTTTCCATCAAATCATACGACCGCAGCACACCGCCCGTCAGCACAATGCAATCCGGCAGGTTCAGCATCATCAGGCTGGTTAACCCCAGCCCAATATACGCTGCGGTCCGTTCGACCAGTTGCAGGCACAATCGGTCCCCCTGGCGGGCTATTTGGAACACCAGGCCGGCCTCGATCTTTTCAGGCTCCCCCTGGCAGGCCGCATACAGTGCGCTGGAACTTAATTCTTGCGACTGCCGTGCGAATTGGGCAATCGCCGGGCCGGCTACCAGGCTCTCCCAACAGCCGTGCGCCCCACAATAACACGCCGGGCCATTCGGATCGATCAAAATATGCCCGCCTTCCGGATGGGCGCCTTCCAGGCCGCGATAAATCTCCCCATTCAAGATCAGGCCGGTCCCTACCCCGGTCCCGATCGTCACCATCGCCACGCGCCTCATCCCGTGCCCTGCGCCGGCCCAGGCTTCGCCCAGGGCCGCTGCATCGGCGTCATTTTCCAGCGCGATCGGGAGGCCGAATTTCTCCCGGAGCGGGCTGACAATATCCACATCCTCCCAGCCGGGCAAGGTGTACGGGTTTTGAATGCAGCCCCGCTGGCGGTCCAGCGGACCGGTGGATCCGATCCCTAAAGCCGCCGCCGGCAAGTTCACCTGCTGGAGAACTTCTTCGACCAGCCGGACGATCGTATCCAGGCCGTGCTCTGGGCCGCGCCGTGCTTCAATCGGGGCCTCCTGCCAGTACAGCAACTGCCCATCCGAGGTTACTGCTCCGGCCCGCACGTTGGTCCCGCCCAAGTCGATGCCGATGGTAAGGCCCGCGGATCCCATCAAGATCCTAGCCCGCGGCCCAACGCGCCACACCGATGACGCCAGCGTTATCCCCCAACTGCGAGGGGACCACCTCGACCTGATCAACCGGCATGATGTGCACCCGCTCCCGGATTGTACGGCGCACTGGCTCCAGGAGCAGGTCGCCCGCCTGGGCCACCCCACCAGCCAGGACAATCCGTCGGGGACCGATCGCGGCGCAGATATTGGCCGCGGCGATCCCGATCGAAAAACCTGCCCGCTCATAAATATTTCGAGCGATCGCATCGCCGCTCCGCGCCGCCTCGGCGATCATGGCCGGGTCGATCCGGTTGAGGTCATAGTCGCACATCTCTGCCAGGCTGGTCGTCAGTCCCTGAACCACCGCTTTCATGCCCATCGCCGCGATGGCCGGGCCAGACGCGTACGCTTCCAGGCAGCCATAATTGCCGCACCCGCAGCGCGGGCCGTTGAAATCAATCGTGGTGTGCCCCAATTCGCCGCCTGTCCCGCCGATGCCGAGATGCAGTTGCCCGTTAACCACCAGGCCGCCCCCAATTCCGGTTCCGATGGCGAACACGGCCACCGTATCGACGCCTCGCCCGGCCCCGAAGCGCCATTCGCCATTGGTGATCGCCCGCACGTCGTTCAGCAATACGGTCGGCAGGCCGGTCAGTTCTGCGATCGTATCGCCTAACGGTACATGCGGCCAGGTGCCCGGCAGGTTTGGCAAAAACAGGGTTTCGCCTTTTTCCAGGTCCAACACCCCCGGCACGCCGATCCCGATCCCGCCGACAGCCTGGCTGGTGGTGTCTGCCGCCCGGATCAACCTGGCGATCAGGTCGGCCATCCGCTGCATGACAGCCTGGTGGCCTTCCCTGGCCAGCGTAGGCGCGCTTATCTGCCCCAGCACCTCGCCGCTTTCAACGTTCACCAGGGCGGCCCTCAGATTGGTTCCACCCAAATCACAGCCAATATATGGCTTCATCCACACATCCTTCTGCACCGGGGCCGGCATTTCCCCGGGGTTGTTGGCTCGAACCTCGGATTTGCTCAGTGAATATAGGGTTTCAGCACATCGCGCGCCAGGTAGAAGCCGCGCTTGACCAGCTCCTCCTCGCCTTCGAAAGCCCGGTCTTCATGCTCGATGCTGACCACGTAGTCGTAGCCGGCCGCGGTTAAAGCTGCAATGAACTTTGCCCAGTTGACGTCTCCCAGGCCTGGCAGGCGTGGCTGTTGCCAGCCCATGCCTTGCGAAAGCACGCCGTGGTTGTACAGGCCTTCCCGGTCGATATGCAGATCCTTGGCATGCACGTGGAAGATCTTCTCGGAGAACTCGCGCACCACCCGCTCGTAATCGATCATCTGCAAGATCAGGTGGGAGGGATCCAGATTTAAACCGAAATTGTCGTCCGGGATAATCTCCCACATCTGGCGCCAGATAGCCGGAGTGGTAGCCAGGTTATTGCCGCCGGGCCACTCGTCATAGGAAAAGATCATCGGGCAGTTCTCAATCGCAATCTTGATGCCGTGTTCTTTGGCGAACCGGACGATCGGCGGCCAGATCCTGGCGTAATCCTCAAGGTTCTGCGGAACGGTTTTGTTCTTATCCTTGCCAATGAAGGTTCCCACAATCGGCGCTTCCAGCAGTTCGGCCGCCTCAATCACCTTTTTAAGATGGCCGATAACCATTTCGCGATGTCCGGCATCTGGATGGAGCGGGTTCGGATAATACGCGAGCGAAGAAATCGTCAATCCATAACCATCCAGCATGGTCCGGATCTCCCGGGCCCCGGCTTTATCCAGTTCGGCGACATTGATGTGCGTCACCCCGGCATAGCGCCGGGTTGCTTTTTCAAATGGCCAGCAGGCGATCTCGATCGCCTGGAAATTGCTTTCGGCCCCCCATTGCGCCAGCTCCTCGAGAGACCTGCCAGGTAAAGCTGCTGTTAAGAAACCGAGTTTCATGCTTACCTCCTATCGAACCTTAATCCATTGATTTTCTTTGACGCTGCGCCCGATAGCCTCGCAAAGTCGCATTTCGTAATGGCCATCAGCAAAAGTTGGAAAATCCGGCCTTTGGCTGTAGTCACCGGACAGGAGATAACCATAGACTTTCGCGTACAGTTGTTTGAAGGTATCGGGGAAACCCTCACTGTGGCCGCCGGGATAGGCAGCCAGCTCACGCGCCGCCGGCGCCATCAGGGCCGGGTCCTTCATCATGATCTGGTTGGGTTGCGTACGATGCCCAACCCATAGCTCGTTGGGCTTTTCCGAATCCCAGGCCAGTGACGATTTCGAGCCATTGATTTCATAAAACAGCTGGTTCTTTCTGCCAGACGAAACCTGCGAAACCGTCAGCGCCCCGTGGACCCCGTTTTCAAAATGCAGCAGGATCGTGGCGTAATCCTCCGTGTGGATGGGTTGCTCTACGGTATCCCCTGATGCCAGCGTTTTTCCAGAGTAGGTATCGACCTGTCGGACTGGTTTTTGCCGCACAGGATGGAAGGTCTTGACATCGGCAAACACTTCTTCCACCTGTAGGCCGGTAATATAGGTCAGCAAGTCCAGCCAGTGAGAGCCGATATCACTGACCGCCCTTAACGCGCCGCCCAGCTCCGGCTCAAGCCGCCAGTTCCAGTCGGTGGAGAATAGCAGCCAGTCCTGCAGGTAAGAACCACGCAGGATAAAGACTTCACCCAGCTCGCCGCTCTGCACCAGGCTGCGCGCTTGCTCCGAAAGGGGATACATCCGGATATTGAAATTGACCGCGTTGACCAGCTGCCTTTCGGCCGCCAGCTTGACCAATTCGGCCGATTCGGTTGCATTCATGGCCAGCGGTTTCTCACACACAACATGTTTACCTGCCAGCAGAGCAGCTTTCGCATGCGTGTAGTGTAGATGATTTGGTGTGGCGATGTGAACCACATCGATATCCGGATCCGCCAGCAAGGCCTCCATGGATCCATACGACCGTTCGATACCCAGTTGGGCAGCCTTTTCTACCGCGATCTCCTGGCTTCTTTCCGCCAGTCCCAGCACCTGGATTCCATTGCGACGCAAGGCTTCGATGTGGGCTGGTCCGATAAAACCCGTTCCAGCCACCCCCACGCCGATGGATCGTTTGTCGAGGATCTTATTCATCCCGGCCCCCTTGTCTGGCTTTGAAAGCTTCCAGGATACCCGCCGTGGCCGTTGCCCCGCAGCGAGTCGCACCCGCATCGATCACATCCAGGATTGCATCCAGGGAACGCACGCCCCCAGCCGCCTTAACCTGCACCCGATCACTCACGTTAGCCCGCATTAATCGCAGGTCTTCCAGGGTCGCGCCGCCGGGCGCGAATCCAGTCGAAGTTTTGATCCAGTCAGCGCCCGCGGCTTCGCTCAACCGACAGGCCGTAATTTTCTCCTCGTCGCTCAGATAAGCATTCTCAAAAATCACTTTGACCTTGGCTCCCCGGGCGTGGGCCGCCTCGCACACTGCCCGGATGTCTTCCCGCACAGCATCCGTTTTCCCCGAACGCAGCTGGCCGATATTCAACACCATATCCAGTTCGACTGCCCCATCATCCATGGCCTGTTCTGCTTCCGCGACTTTGATGGCCGTCAGGTTGCTGCCGTGCGGGAAACCCACCACGGTGCTGACCAGCACGTCGGAATCTTTAAGCGCCTCTTTGGCCAGACGGACATGGCAGGGTTTTACACATACTGTCGCAGTGTGGTAACGGGCAGCCAGCTCGCAGCCCGCGATCACATCCGCCTCGGTTAATTCCGGCTTGAGCAGCGAATGGTCGATAACCTTGGCAAGCTGCTCGTAGGTAATAGTTTGGCTTCGTAAAGTTTCCATCAGGACAGCCCTCGGGCGTTCTTCCACAGATCAATCGGCTTTTCAACGGTTGGGGGATCGTAAGGGAATTCGATCTTGCACCCCTCACCGGCCGACTGGTAGGCCGCGTAGATGATCTTCAACACTTCCCGGCCATCCTCACCCGTTTCCAGGCAGGTTTCCTTGCCCAGCACGCAGTTGATAAAGTGCTGCATTTCCTGTGGGAAACCATAATTCCAGACTTCCTCGAACATCGTGAACGTATAACCCTTGGTCTGCCCCGATTTTTCCACCGCGTAGCCGTAACCCTCTTCCGAGTAGGTCAGCAGGGAGCTGCCTCGCAGCAGGTCGGCGCGTGTATGGCCTTTCTTGCCGTAGATTTCACAGCGGTCATCCACCCCGCCGCCTTTGGCCCAGCTGTTTTCAATCATCGCGATCTTGTTGCCTTCATATTCGATGATCGAATACGCATGGTCTTCGCCTTCGGTGCGATCCTGGTGGACATAGGTCCCCATCACCGCCGTCACGCTCTTGACCTTGGGTTTACCCAGTACCCAGCGGGTATATTCAATCGAATGGCAGCCCATGTCCAGCAATACACCCCCGCCTGAGCGATTCACATCCCAGAACCAGGGCATATGCGGGCCGGGATGTTCTTCCGACTGCTTGGCCAGAAACGGCTCACCGATCGCGCCTTCATCGATCAAGGTTTTAGCCCGTACATATTTCGGGGCAAACAGCAGTTCTTCCGCATACATCAGCAGCACCCCAGCCTGCTTGCAGGCCGCGATCATCTCATCCGCTTCTTCCAGGGTCACGCAGAGCGGTTTTTCGATAATCACGTGCTTGCCGGCCTCGGCCGCGGCCAGCACTGCCTCATGATGCAAATCATTGGGGATGCCGATATCGATCACATCGATATCCTTATCTTTCAGCATCTCGCGGTAATCGCTGTAAGCCGTCGGGATTTCGCGCTCTTTGGCGAACTGCCCGGCGTGATGCGGGCTGGCGACCGCCACCACTTCCGCCTGTGGCACCCAGCCTTTAAATGCCGCATGATGGATATCGCCCACAAAGCCGGTGCCGATCATGCCAACTTTAACGGTTTTATTCATGATAGCCTCCTTGGTTGGCCAGGTTTGTCCCTGGACGAGTTCTGATTGAAATACTGCTCATTTGGCAGGAGATAGACACCCCGGTCCGCCTCAATTCCTTCTCAGAGTTCAGCGGCCTTTATCTCTTTATCACGCAAATGAGCTGCTACCAGCCACTGCCTGGAATTCGCATAGTTCGTACTCATGAAACCATCTATTGCCTCAGCGCCTGCTGCCGTCCGTAGATCGATATTAAGATCAGCAAGGTCGCGCCCAATACCATCCTGCGGACGGAATCGGGCATCTGCATGGTCGTCAGCAGACTGGTAATCAGGGTCAGCACGATCGCCCCTGCCATCGTGCCCCAATAACTGCCTTTACCGCCCGAAAGCAACGTGCCGCCCACCGCGACTGCTGCGATCGAGGGGAACAGGAATGGCTGTCCCAGGGCAATAAAAACCACCCCGGTATTCCCGACCACCAGGAAGCCGCCGAAACCGGCCAGCGCCCCGGCCAACGAATAGGTTGCCAGGTTCGTCCAGGTGACGTTGACGCCCGACAGCTTGGACGCCACCCGGTTGACGCCGATGGCAAACAGGTGTTTGCCGTAGGTCGTCCGCTCAAGCAGCAGCCACATCAATATCCCAAACAGCACCCAGATGATGATCGCTCCCGGGATGCCCAGCACCAGCGGGCGGGCGATCAGCTTCGTCATGATCGGCGCCACCTTGCCGCTTACATTGCCATGATTGATCACGATGATCGCCCCGGTGACCACCCCCGACATGCCCAGGGTCATCACAAAAGGAGAGATCTTTAAAAAGGTAACCCCGACGCCATTGAGGAATCCGATCAACGCCCCTACGACCAGCGAAATCAGCAGCGCGACCAGGACCTTATCGTTTTCACCGCTCACATAAACATACGTCAGGATGGCTGTCAGGGTGACCACGGATCCAGCAGACAGGTCGATCCCTTCGGAACCGCTGATGATCACCAGGGTTTGCCCGGCCGCGATCACGCCCAGGAAAACCGCCAGCCGGATAATATTGACCGCCTGGGCCTTGGCCACCGCCAGGTCGCTGCCAAATCCATTCGGGAGCAGGCCGGAAGCCACAAACAACACGGCTGCCAGGATCAGGGCGGCCGCGGTGGGTGAGACGCGCAGCTTGCTCATGATCGCCTCCTGCGGAACAGGTTGATAACCCCGGGCGCGGCCAGCGCCGCCACGATAATGCTCGCCTTCACCAGCGTTTCCCACCAGGTGTCAATTTGCGCAAAAGATATGATGTTCTGGATCACGCTTAAGGTGAGCGCCCCCATCACCGGCCCGGCCACGCCGCCGATGCCCCCGCTGAATGCATTCCCGCCGATGACCGCGGCCGTGATCGAGTTCAAAGTCATCGGATTGCCGATATCGGCATTGCCAGATCCGCTCAACATCGTGATCGCGATCCCGGCCAATGCCGCCATCAGGCCGGAGATGACATAGGTGCTGAACTGCATCAGGGTTACCGGGACGGCGGTTTCGTAGGCGGCCTCGGCTTTACCGCCCACCGCAAACAGGTACTTCCCATACCGGGTGGAACTGACATACAGCCAGATCAGTAAAATCAGCCCAATTACGTAAAAAGCCAGCGGCAGACCCAGCGGCGTGGTTGTCCGGTAATATTTGGCGATCTCTGCCGGGATACCGCCGCCTGGGTTGGGCAAAATAAAGAGCGCAAAGCCCGCATACAGGAAGCTGGTTGCGTAAGTCGTGATGATCGGCTGCAAGCGCAGGAAGGCGATAAAAAATCCGTTGATCGCTCCCGCCAACGCGCCTGCCAGCAGGCAGATCACGACGAATTGCCACATCTTCTCAGGACTGCCGTCCAACCCGACCTGGGTGGCCAGAATGGTGTTGATGATCGAGACGATCCCGCCCACCGAGATATCGATCCCGCCGCCCAGCAGCACAATCGCCTGCCCGATGGATAACAAGATCAGCGGCAGGAACACCCGCATATTGCTGTTGATCGTTTCCAGCTCGAACATGTTGGGTTGCAAAAATAAATTGATGGCAATTGCGATCACCAGCAAAATTAAAGGGAAGAAGGCTGGATAATGGGCGATCAGGAAATCCCAGGTGAGCCTTTTTTTCACTGCACACCTCCGTTCGATGCGCCCAAACTGGCAGCGATTAAGTTTTCTTTGGTCTGGGAAGCGCCCGATAATTCGGTCCGGATTTTTCCTTCATACAGCACCAGGACCCGGTCACATAGACCGATTAATTCCTCATCGTCACTGCTGTAGAATAAAATCGTTTTGCCTTCTTCGCACAAATTGTTGAGTAAGGTGTAAATTTCAGCCTTTGTGCCCACATCCACGCCTTTGGTAGGGTCGTCTAGCAGCAGCAAGCGAGGTTTGCGCATCAGCCACTTGCCCAACACCACTTTTTGAGCATTGCCCCCCGACAGGCTGTTGACCGGTTCCTGCAGCCCGGCCATTTTCAGATTTAAGCTCTCCCCGGTCTGGGCGGCGTCTTTTTTCGCTTTCCCGATCTTCAGCGGAAAGCCATATTGCCCCCACGAGGGCAGTTGTAAATTCTCCAGAATGGAGCGTATGTAAAGCAGTCCTTCTCTGGCCCGGTCCCCCGGCACCAGAGCCAGCCCCATTTTCATGGCGTCCCGGGGATGCCTGAGGTCGGCCTGTTTGCCAAACAAATTGATCTTGCCGGTATAAGGGATATCGCCGAACAGCGCCAGCAGCAGCTCGCGCTGGCCCTGGCCGCGCAGGCCGCCGATCCCGACCAGTTCCCCCTCCCGCACGCTGAAACTGACCCCGTTCAGGGATTCGGTCGAGAGATTCTCCACTGCCAGGCTGACAGGTTTTTCTGCTTGCGGCTCGGCGCCGGGCTCGGATCGGGAAAAACCGAAAACGGCCTCTTTCTCGATCATGAACCGGACCAGAGCTTTGTCGTCAACATCCTTGATCTCGCCCGAGGCGACTGTCTTGCCGTTGCGCAGGACACTGTAGCGGTCCGCAATCCGGAAGATTTCTTCCATCCGGTGTGACACAAAAATGACGGCTTTACCATCCTGCTTCCACTGGCCGACCAGTTCGAACAGGCGCTGTACCTGCCGGCTGTCCAGGCTGGCGGTGGCCTCATCCAAAATGATCATCCAGGGATCCAAACTGATGGCCTTTAAGATCTCGATGATTTGTTTTTCATCCGGAGGCAGCGCTGCGACCGGATCATCCGGCTGGAGATCCGTTTTATAGGTGCCTCGGAACAGGGCCAGCAGCGCTTCGGTTTTCGCCTTGACTTCCTTACGATTGACGGTGCCCCATCTGGTGAGCGGTTCGCGTGTCAGCCAGATATTTTCCGCCACAGTCATCTGGGGAATCAGGCTTAACTCCTGAAATACATTGGCAATGCCCAGCTTCTTGGCTGCCTGCGGCGAGGAAAGCTCCACTGGTTGACCATCAAGGAGTAGTTGCCCTCCATCGAGGGCAACTACCCCGTTGATGACCTTGCTCATCGTGCTTTTGCCGCTTCCATTTGCGCCTATCAACGCTACGACTTCCCCGGCTCGAACGTCCAGGTTGCCGTCAGAAAGCGCCACGACGCCCCCATAGCGTTTGACGATATTGCGGGCAGAAAGCGACTCAGCCATGCTGCTTATTGCACGAAGAACTGTTGGACTTCTGCGTCGGTCATGATGCTGTCGAGCAGGTAAGCGTCTGGCTGGCCTTCACACATCGCCAGGCCCTGGTCCAGATTGTCGGAAGTGATCACTGCCGCCAGCGGCAGCACGAACGACAGCCCGTTGGCGCCGCCCAGCTTGGTCTCGTCAACTTGCTTGCCTTGCAGCATGTTGACTGCAATCCGCAAACCGGTCGGGGAGACGCCCGGGTGGTTCGCAACCGCGATCGAGTCGAAGTCCGGATTCATCGTCAGGGCTTCCTGCCACAGCTTCAGGTACTGGCAGCGGCCTTCACCCACGCCCTGCGGCCATTGCGCCGGGTTGGCGGCCATCACGGCCTGCAACGCACCGATCGCCATCCCATCCTGGGTCCAGTAGCCGTCCAGGTTCGGGTAAGCCGCCAGGAAGTTCGACATTACCTGCTGCCCGGTGGCCTCGTCCCAGTTGCCGGTATCGGTCGCCAGCACGTTGATGCCGGGATAATTGGCGAACACTTCGGCTACGCCTTCCATCCGGGCTACGTTCGCCGGGTGTCCCGGGAAACCCTCGATCTCGACGATGTCGCCTTCGCCGCCCAGCTTCTCAGCCAGCCATTCGGCGCTCGTCATCGCCCAGGCTTTCTGATCGATGCCCACGTTGTACACGCCCGGCACGTTCAGCTCCTGGTCCACCGAGATCACGATGATCCCTTTCGACACCGCCTCTTCCAGGGTCGCATTCAGGCCGTTCACGTCGCCCGGGTTCACCAGGATCGCGTCCACGCCCTGCGCCATCAGGTTCTGCAACTGCTGGATCTGGCCGGCCACGTCCGTGTCGGCGCTTTCGATCACCAGTTCGGTCGTCAGACCCTGGTCCATGTATTCTTTATTGACATCGATCAGCTCGGCGATCATCTGCGTGCGGTATTCGCTGCTGATGAACGGGTTCGATACACCGATCGTGTAAGGAGCTTCGGCAGCAGCCGGAGCTTGCGCGCCGCCTGCCTGCACGAAGAATTGCTGGACTTCTGCGTCGGTCATGATGCTGTCGAGCAGGTAAGCGTCTGGCTGGCCTTCACACATCGCCAGGCCCTGGTCCAGATTGTCGGAGGTGATCACTGCCGCCAGCGGCAGCACGAACGACAGCCCGTTGGCGCCGCCCAGCTTGGTCTCGTCAACTTGCTTGCCTTGCAGCATGTTGACTGCAATCCGCAAACCGGTCGGGGAGACGCCCGGGTGGTTCGCAACCGCGATCGAAGTCGAAGTCCGGGTTCATCGTCAGGGCTTCCTGCCACAGCTTCAGGTACTGGCAGCGGCCTTCACCCACGCCCTGCGGCCATTGCGCCGGGTTGGCGGCCATCACGGCCTGCAGCGCACCGATCGCCATCCCATCCTGGGTCCAGTAGCCGTCCAGGTTCGGGTAAGCCGCCAGGAAGTTCGACATTACCTGCTGCCCGGTGGCCTCGTCCCAGTTGCCGGTTTCAGTCGCCAGCACGTTGATGCCGGGATAATTGGCGAACACTTCGGCTACGCCTTCCATCCGGGCTACGTTCGCCGGGTGTCCCGGGAAACCCTCGATCTCGACGATGTCGCCTTCGCCGCCCAGCTTCTCAGCCAGCCATTCGGCGCTCGTCATCGCCCAGGCTTTCTGATCGATGCCCACGTTGTACACGCCCGGCACGTTCAGCTCCTGGTCCACCGAGATCACGATGATCCCTTTCGACACCGCCTCTTCCAGGGTCGCATTCAGGCCGTTCACGTCGCCCGGGTTCACCAGGATCGCGTCCACGCCCTTAGCCATCAGGTTCTGTAACTGCTGGATCTGGCCGGCCACATCCGTGTCGGCGCTTTCGATCACCAGTTCGGTCGTCAGACCCTGATCCATGTATTCTTTATTGACATCGATCAGCTCGGCGATCATCTGCGTGCGGTATTCACTGCTGATGAACGGGTTCGATACGCCGATCGTGTAGGGTGGCTCATGGGTGCCCATCGCCGGCGCTTCGGTCGCCGCTGGCGCTTCGGTCGCCGCAGGTTCAGATGACGCTTCGGTCGCTGCGGGTTGGGCCGCTTCGGTTGGTTGTGCCGGCGCCTCTGTGGGCGTGGCAGGGCTGCACGCGCCCAGCACCATCGATGCCAGGAGCAGAACGCTCAAAATCGTAAACAGTTTTTTAGACATGGTTTCTCCTCAAATAGTTTTTTGTTTCGTTGAACTTGGAAGGTGTATTTCTCTTCTGGTGACCTTTCAACCTCCTTTTTAGAAACTGGCTGGCGCGGCTTTTCAGCCACGCTGATGAGGGCAGCCAGGCCGTGTTGCTCACCTCGCCCGGCCCTTCACTGGTAAATCGAAAAATGTAAATCATCCTCGACCACAAACAGATAGTCCAGAGCCAGCATGATCGCACCAATCAGGCCAGCATCCGGTCCGGTTGGGGAGAAGCTGATGACCAGGTTTGTCGCGGCCAGCGGCAGCGAGCGCTGCAATACTGCATGTTTAATGGCAATTAACAAATGGTTGCCGAAGTTGGCAATTCCGCCGCTGATAAAGATATGGCTGGGGTTGAAGAAGTTGACGATACCCGCCAGTACGTCGCCGACCATCTGACCACAGCTGCGAATGATTTCCAACGCAGCTTCATCGCCCTCCCGGCAGGCAGCATTGACATCCTCCGCTGTAAGCGCTCCATGATTGCTTGCCATCATCTTGCGCAGGGTTTCGCTCCTGCCCGAGCGCACCGCCTGCAGAGCCATCTCAGTGATTGCCGGTCCCGCCGCCATCGCCTCCAGGCAGCCGCGATTGCCGCAGCGGCAAACCGGGCCGTTTTGATCCACGCAAATATGGCCGATATCGCCAGCGCAGCCGTCACTGCCGCGGTGGATCCTGCCGTTGGTCATAATCCCGCAGCCAATTCCTGTGCCGATCTTGACCACCAGGAAATGATCGATAGCCGCCGCATTGCCAGAGCGCTGCTCACCCAGCGCCATGATATTGACATCGTTATCCACGACTACAAAAGCTGCAGGGAAAGCCTCCCGGAAAGCTTCCCGGATCGCGAAATTCTCCCAATCCGGCATTAATGGCGGGGCAACCAATACACCCATGCCAAAATTAACTGGCCCGGGAACGCCCACCCCAATCCCCAAAATCTGCTCAGGGAGTATCTTTTCAGCCATGGCCATTTCCAGGATCAAATCGTTGCAGCGCCTCAGCAAATCTTCCGGAGGCCGGTGGACGTCAGCCCGTTCCGCTGCTCTCCGCAGGATCTTGCCGGTCGCATCTGCCAGGGCGATTTCCAGGCTGGTGGCTCCGATGTCGACTCCCACGATAGCGCCCAGTTGCCCATTAAAGCACAACAGGCGCGGCTTGCGCCCGCCGTTCGAATTGCCCTCGCCCGCTTCCAGCAAATAGCCTTTTTCAATCAGGGCGTTCACTGCCTGCGAAGTCTTTGCCCTTGACCAGCCAGTGATTTGTGCGATGTCCGAGCGCGAGATCTGGCCGTTTTTGCGCAGCAGCCGCGTGACCTCAGCCTCTGCTTTGTTGAGCAAAATAGGGGCTTGGCGAATGGATGGTGACTTCGTGGCGGAGGCGATTGTGATGGCCATCTGAAATGTACGGCGATATCGGATTTGAATTGGCTTAGATACCCTGCAGCGCTGTTCGATCGCATCCAGGGATGAATGGTTTGTGAAACGGATGTGGGAGAGGTGCACCCTGCGCACACCCGTTTCACCTGTATTTCAACATCGAGCCCAAGCAGTTACAACAAATTTATAGCACAAATACTTTGTAAATTCAATCGCACTGTTCGAATAATTTTACAACAACTTTGTTCACTTTTCAAACAAAGTCCGCGGTCCGTCAGGAAATTCCGGCAGCACTCCCCAAATCCGGGGTACAACCACAAAGATTACCAAGAGCCCGGTCTCACTAACCCGATCGGGTACATTCGAGATGTGTGGATGTGGTGCTCTGTTTGGGCGGCATATGCCACCCAAATAGAACACCACATATTCCTTTCTACCGCATTCGAATGCTCCCAGCCGGTCCGATCTGTTTTTCTGGCAGTTATTCCCGGATAAACTGGGAAATTTCGCCGCTCTGTTTATGCTTCAGGATGATTTTCAGATGTCCGTTTGGCATCCGTTCTTCTTTGATCAAATAATGCTCATTATCAAAATCTTTCAACGCTACCACCACAGTGCTGTCCGCGCCGCTTCCCCGCCATTCCTGGATCTCAATCGGTTCCCATTTCTTGCTTTCCGCAGCTTTGTAACAGGCGTCGATGATCGTATTCACGATGTAGCCATCATAAAAAGTTTCCATCGGGGCCTTACCGGCGTCCATCGAATTGAACATGTCCATGAACATGTTCACATAACCCAGCGCTCCGATCTCATCCCCCACCGGGAATAGCCAGCCGGTATCTCCCTCGGCTTTCTCAGCCACATACCCGCCCTGACCCACGCTGGTAAACATCTCAAAGCCTGTTCGCAGCCAGTGGTTGAGCCAGACCGTCCCTTCCGTACCGGAAATCTCGTCCCGCAGATCCATACCGCCCCGGAAAGTCCAACTGACTTCGAACTGGCCGATCGCGCCGCTGTCATAACGCACCAGGCCGACGGCATGATCCTCGGCCTCAATCGGATGAACCTGGGTATCGGCCCAGCAGGTTACCTCCAACGGACGGCTGTCTTTGCCGATGAAGGAGCGTGCAATCTCAATGCAGTGGCAGCCCATATCGACGATCGCCCCGCCACCCGAAAGTTTTTTATTCCAGAACCAGTCGCTGTGCGGCCCGGCGTGGGTTTCGCGCGAGCGCGCCCACAAGACCTTGCCCAGCGCGCCCTTGTGGGCTGAGTCCAACGCTTTGATCGTTTTGGGCGTATAGACCAGGTCCTCCAAATAGCCGTGAAATACGCCGGCCTTTTCGACCGCCCGGAGCATTTCCAGGGCTTCGGCTCCATTGAGCCCCAATGGCTTGGTGCACAGGATGGCTTTGCCCGCCTCGGCGGCCAGCAGCACGGCCTGTTTATGCAAATAATTCGGCAAGCCGATAATCACGGTGTCGATCTCAGGATCCTGGACAGCTTCCGCGATATCGTTCGTCCAACGAGGGATGCCAAATTCTTGCGCAAACTGTTTGGCTTCGGCCTTACTGGCCGAACAAACGATCTTGATCTCATCTTTGCCGCGGAAGTTAAGCAAACTCATCGTATAGAAGCGGCCGATTAAACCAGTCCCGAGCATCGCAATCTTGTGCATATGTCATTCTCCTATGAAAGCATTCTATTTTGCCGTTGCGCCAACAATTTTGGGTTGCTGTCTTGGACAATAAGCCAGATGTTCATATTTGTGGGTGGACTAAGTCCATGATCGCTCATGATTAAGTTGTCACGGCTGACACTTACTTGATTTGATGCTTGTGCAAAAAGATAAATGTCCGAACATTCGCATTATATAGTAGAATTTTTCACACGTCAATCTTGGCCCGCCCGGCCCCAGGGCGTTCACAAACCCATGTGCCTGGCCCTTGCAGCCGGTCGGGCAATCAGGTAGAATTGTCCTATTGTACGTACATTTAGACGAAGCGAGCCGACCCTATGACTTCTACGCCTATGACCTCACGCCAGCGCGTCCTCACGGCCCTGGCCCATCAAGAACCTGACCGGGTGCCAACCGCTCTGGGGGGAGGCCCTTACGGGGTTGTGGATCAGCTTTACCTGCGCCTCGTCAAACATCTGCGCCTGGGCCGGCCTGTCGCCCCCTTCCGCACCGGCCATAATATTTCTTACATGGATGATCGCCTGTTGGAGGCGCTCGGCGCCGATCTGCGCTATTGCTGGCCCGGACTGCTGCCAAACAGCCCGATCGATCCGGGTCCGCAGCCCGGCGCCTTCACTGATTCCTACGGGCAGCCCTGGATCCGGGCCTTGCCATACTTCTATGCCGGGGAAGGTCTCTTGAAAGACGCCCGCAGCCTGGAGGATATCGACCGCCTGGTGCGCTGGCCCGATCTGTCCGACCCGCGCTGGATGCACGGCCTGGCCCAGCGCGCCCGGCTGCTGCACGAGCGCAGCGATGTTTTCATCGTCATGCGTATGGTCTCCTCGCATGGACCCTTCCAGACGGCCTGCGATTTGCGCGGCACCGAGAACTTCCTGATGGATATGGCTCTGCAGCCCGAATTCGCCCATGCCTTGCTGGAAAAAGTTACTGCAGTGATCGCTGGCTTGCAGGAGCTGGCCATGCGGGCCGGAGGGCGTTATTTCGATATGCTCGAACTGCCCGGCGACGACTACGCCGGTAACACCAATACCTTGATCTCCCCGCGCATGTTCCGCCAGTTCATTAAACCCTGTCTGAGAAAATTGATCCAGCCGGTTAAAGAGCACAACCCAAACACCCGCATCATGCTCCACAGCGATGGGGCCATCACCGATCTGCTCCCGGATATTATCGACCTGGGCGTCGATGTCATCCACCCCCTCGAACCCCTGCCCGCCACCGATCTCCCCGCCATCAAGCGCCAGTTCGGTGACCGGGTCACATTTCTGGGCGGGATCGATATATCGCATGCCATGCCCGGCAGCCCTGCCCAGGTTGTTGCTGAAGCCCGCCAGCGGATTGCTCAGCTGGCCTCGGGCGGCGGTTACATCCTGGCCCCTTCCAATCACTTGCAGGCTGATGTGCCGCCCGAAAATGTCGTCACGCTCTTTCAGACTGCCCAACAATATGGGCGCTATCCGCTTCAAACCGGCCTTGCCGGGAACAGGGAGACCCTATGATTGCCGAAGAGTCACAAACCTTGCCTTATGCCTCGGTCGATCCTCACAGCCCCATCCCGCTTTATCATCAGATCTACCTCGATCTCCGCCAGATGATCCAGCGTGAGCTGATCTCAACCGGAGAGATGCTGCCTCCCGAGCTGGAGATCTGCCAGGCGTATGGCGTCGGTCGCCAAACCGTCCGCCAGGCAATTGCCAGGCTGGTGGACGAAAACCTGGTTGAGCGCTTTGCCGGGCGCGGCACTTTCGTCCGCGAGCAGCCCAACCGCATTCAGTTTTTTCTCGATCGCAGTTTCAGCCAGCAGATGCGCGAGATGGACCGTACCCCCCATTCGCGGCTGCTCAGCCAGCAAGTGACCAACGTGGACCTCGATCTGCCCGTTCTCCAGGCTTACCAGGGCATGCCCTGCCTGATCCTGGAGCGCTTGCGCCTGGGCGATGACGAACCGATCTGCCACCAGGTCACCACCGTGATTCGCTCCCGCTGCCCTGGGATTGAGACGTACGATTTCGGCAGTCAATCGCTCTATGAAGTCCTGGCAACCCGTTACCACTTAATGATCACCCGCATAGACCACGTGGTCCGGGCCATTGCCGCCGATGAGTACCGGGCCGAACTGTTAGAAGTGCGGGAAGGCGTCCCTTTGCTCTTTGTCGGCACGACCACCTACCTGGACGACGGCGAATTGATCGAATACTCATCCAGCTATTATCGGGCCGATCGCTACGAGTACAGCACCAGCCAGACCTGTTGCGACTGAAAAGCATTTCGACCAGACTTCCGTGTTGCCCATCAGCTGGTGAATGAAGATAAGGAGACCGATCGATGAACGCCGCAATGGATTATCTCAAACAGGCCCAGGCCATCCTCGCACGCGTTGCCGCCACCCAGATGGAGCCGATTGAAAAGGCCGCCGAAATCTGCACCCGCGCGATTGCCGGCAACGGCCTGGTGCATATGTTCGGCTCCGGCCATTCGCGCATCTTTGTCGAGGAGATGTTCCCCCGCCATGGCAGCTTCCCTGGCTTTCATCCCATCGTTGAGCTGTCGCTCACCTATCACAATCTGGTGGTCGGCTCAAACGGCCAGCGCCAGGCCATGTTCCTTGAGCATATTGAGGGCTTTGGCGAAGTGATCATGCGTAATTTCGTGTTCGCGCCGCCCGATTGTTTCCTGATCTTCTCGAACAGCGGCATCAATGAGGTGGTCGTTGACATCGCTCTGGAGGCCCAAAGCCAGTCGCTTCCGGTGATTGCCGTGGTTTCGGTTGACCATTGCAGCCAATCCCAGGCCTTGCACAGCAGCGGCAAGAAGCTGCTGGATATTGCCGACGTGGTGATCGACAACTGCACCCCCGCCGGTGATGCCATCGTCCGGGTGCCCGGCCTGTCCGATCCGGTCGGGCCGGGATCCACGATTGGCGCCGCGGCCGTGACCAATGCCCTTAAATGCCGGGTGGCCGAAATGTTGACCGACCTTGGCCAGCCGCCCATCGTCCTCACCAGCAGTTACTTCCTCGGCAGCCAGGCTTCCCGCCAGCGCTTCGATGATTGCTACGACGATTACCGCGCCCGGGTCCAGAAAGTATATGGGGCCTGCCGCTGATGGCCGCCCTTAGCGGGAAGATCGCCGTCGTTACCGGCGCCGGGAGCGGGATTGGCCAGGCCACCGCCCAACTTTTCGCAGCCGAAGGCGCCCGTGTCATGATCCTGGATATCGATGCCGAAGCTGCCGCTCACACCCTGGCGAGCTTAACCGGCCCCCAGCCTGCTGCTGTCCATGTACTGGATGTTCGTGACCCTGCCCGGGTTGCTGAGGTGATGGCCAGCGTAGCGGCAGCCTATGGTCGCATCGATCTGTTGGTCAATGTGGCCGGCGGCAGCGGCCGTCGCTGGGGCGATGGTCCCACCGACGCCTGCACGCTGGAGGGCTGGGAGAAAACTCTGGCCCTCAATCTGGATAGCGTATTCTATTGCTGCAAATACGCCCTGCAGGCCATGCTGCCGCACCGACGCGGTGCGATCGTCAATGTCGCCTCGGTGCTCGGTCTGGTGGGCGGGGATGAGGATTTCGCCACCCATGCCTACGCCGCCAGTAAAGGGGCGATCATCAGCCTGACCCGCTCGATTGCCTCTTATTACGCCCCGCAAGGCATCCGCGCCAACGTGATCTGCCCCGGCTTGATCGCCACGCCCATGAGCCGGCGCGCTCAGGCCAGCCAGCGCATCCGCAGCCGCCTGGCCGGTTTGCAGCCCCTGGGCGGAGACTTTGGCTCTCCCCAGGATGTGGCTGGGGCGGCCCTCTACCTGGCTTCCGATGCAGCCGCCTTTGTAACCGGCAGCGTTTTGACGGTCGATGGCGGCTGGACGGTCCGCTGAACCGCGTATTCATTGACCGGATGCGCCAGCCGCATTACAAACCTGATCGTGCCTGCCCTGACAATGTCACACCTCAATAATTGACTGTCTTTTTATTACCCGGGTATGGATTGGAAATCCGCCTTTAAGGAGTATTTATGAACGAACGGCCTTTGCGCACGACAGTGATCGGCAGCTATCCCTTTCCCTCCTGGCTGGAGCTGGCCAGCCAGCAGCTCGACCGCTTGGGAGTCAATGAGATCAGCGAGTTGCAGGATGACGCCGTCACGGTGGCGATCCACGAACAGATCCAGGCCGGGTTGGATGTCATCACTGATGGTGAGCAAACCCGCCTGGATTTCAACCTGTCCTTTTACGGCTACCTGGAAAACATCCAGCCCAACGAGCGTCCCCTGCGCGTATTTGGCCCCCCGGCCCACGACCAGCGCGGCAAGCATCGCATCTTGGGGGAGCTCAGCGCCCCACGCGGCCTGGGCGCTGTGGAAGAATTCCAGCGCTTGCAGCGCCTGGCGCCGGCGGGTCCGACCCTCAAATCCAGCCTGCCGGGACCCTACACGCTCAGCGGGCGGCTGATCCCTAACGCTCGCTACCCCGACCGCTATGCCATCACCGAGGCCCTGATCCCGATCATGCGGGCCGAACTGCAGGCCCTCGTGGCAGCCGGTTGCACCGAGATCACGCTCGACGAACCCTCAATGAGCTGCTACGCTTACAAGGAGGACACCCGCCGCTTCGTGGAGATCTTCAACCAGACGGTTGCTCCGGTGGTCGGCAAATGCCGCCTGTCCACCCATCTGTGTTTTGGCAATTACAAGGGCCATGCAGTCGGCCCGCGCCAGTACGCCCCCATGTTCCCGGATTTCCTGGAATTCAACGTGGATGAGATCCACCTGGAGATGGCCTCCCGAGAATACGCCGAACTCGAACTGCTTGCGCAGGTCGCCCGGGAGAAGGATGTGGCGGTTGGGATCGTGGACGTGAAAAGCTATTATATTGAGACCCCCGAGGATATCGCCCGGCGGGTGCGCCAGTGTCTGGCTCATGCGCCCGCTGAGCGCCTGAGCTTCGCCCCGGACTGTGGTCTCAGCCAGACAGCCCGCTGGGCAGCCAGGCAGAAACTCCACAACATGGTCGCCGGTGTCAGGATCGTGCGCCAGGAGCTCGGGCTGTGATCAAACCACTTTTACAGGACGAAGCTTTTCTGGAAGACGTTCGCTCCGCTCCGGCTGGCCGTATCAACCTGTGGTGGTTGGGCCAGAGCGGCTATCTGGTTCAATCGGATGGACATTGCCTGCTGATCGACCCCTACCTGTCGGACTCGCTTACCCACAAATACGCCGGTACATCCATACCGCATGTGCGCATGACCGAAAGGGTGATCTCTCCAGATAAACTTGATTTCATCGATGTCGTCACATCCAGCCACAACCACACCGATCACCTCGACGGCGAGACCCTTATCCCTTTGCTGCAGGCCAACCCATCCCTGACGGTGATCGTACCGGCCGCCAACCGGCAGTTCGCCGCTGACCGCCTCAAGCTAAGCCCGGGACGCCTGACGCCCGCCCATGCGGACGGCGACCCGCTCAGCGTGGGGCCTTTCACCTTCCAGGCGATCCCCGCTGCCCACGAAACGCTGAAGACCGACGAAAATGGTGAGCACGAATTCGTCGGCTACCTGATCGAAGTGGCTGGCAGGACCATCTACCACAGCGGCGATTGCTGCATGTATGCTGGGCTGGTCGAGCGGCTGCAGCCCCGCTCGCTCGACCTGGCCCTGCTGCCGATCAATGGCCGCGATCCGGCTCGCGGGGTAGCTGGCAATTTTAACGCCGAAGAGGCCGCCCGGCTCGGGCGGCGGATCGGGGCCGGGCTTGTGGTTCCCTGCCATTACGAGATGTTTGAATTCAACACGGTTTCGCCGGATGGTTTTGTGCGGGCAGCCCGGGCCGCCGGCTGCCCCTATCAGGTGCTGCGCGCTGGTGAGCGAATAAGCCTATGATCCGGCTTTCAGGCCCAGGTCGGCGCTTTCGATCAGGGTTCAAACCGGTCAGCGGCTTTGATCTCCCGATCGAACAGCCCCGCCAGTAAAACCGTGAGCGCCAGGAATGGCAGCCCTGAAACCATCAACCCGATGAAATAGAGCTGCTGCTGGCCCAGGGCAAATCCCAACACGCCCAGCAGGCCCAGCGCGCCGCTGGCCGCGAACAACCAGCGGATGGCGGTCTCCAGCTTTCCCCCAGAAAACACCGGCGCCGCGAACAGGCAGGCCAGGAACAGGAACAAATAACCCAGGGTATCGATCGCCAGCATCACCGATTGGGGATTCGCCATGATGAAAGGCTCCAATCCATCGATCTGCCCGGCCAGCAGGCTTTGACGCACTACCGTGAGCTGCACGAAGTAATTCAACCCGGTCAGGGCTGCATAGAGCAGCCCGAATGACGCCGCTGACAGGCTCAGGATCTTTTTGTTCTGCTCGCTGTAATAATGGATGCTCACCAGCAGCACCACCACGGCCGGCCCCAATAGCAGCGAGGGGATGGCCGGCAGGTTCTCAACCGCTCGGTAGGAGCTTGCATACCCCTGGAGGCTATTCCAGATGCTGGCCGGGATGGCGACGATCCCGATCGTAAACAGCAGGTTCAAAATAGTGGTGCTTACGGCCGCCCAAAAACCCATTCGGGCTACCATAGGGGTCATCGTACTGGTCGTTTTTTCCAGCGAAAAGCGGCCCTGTTCCAAATCGAGGCGAGCCTGGATCGTAGTCTTGCTCATAGAAACATCTCCTGTAAAAAAAGGATGCAACCACTCAGCCAATGCTTGAAGTTTTGGCGAAATAAGTATGCGTGGGGGCGTACGCCCCCACGCATACTTATTTCGTTATATTTCACACTCAAGCCTGATTAGATACCTTCGATTCCGGCATGATCAAAGCAGTCATTGATATTGTAGTCAATCAAACCAAAAAACTCACCCGCCGGCGGGTGAGTTTTTCTCCTGGTCAGCTAACCAGTATTGAGATGAGATGGGTGAACTTAATGTCCGCTCTGATGGACCCGCCGCCACAGATTCCAACTCAGGCTGATCAGCACGGCTGCCATAACGATCCAGTAAGCTGTGATCCCGGCCTGGGCCACAAAGTAGGTGGCCACAAAACCGGCCAGTACGATCAGCCCGCTCACCAGGTCGTCGCCAATTAGAAAATCGTACCAAAAAGCGAAAAACCGTTTAACAGTATTCCATCGAAGGCTCCTTTCTAGGCTTCAGCCGGATAGCATGGCCCGCAGTGTATAGACGGCAATGAGTGAAAACACGATCACAATCGCCAGCACCCCGATCACGGTGTAATCCCCAAATGGGAATTTAGCCCCCATCCCAACCGTGGCCCAATAGGTCCCATAAGTAGTCAGCAGGATCCCAACAACGAGCTTGAGAGTATTGCCAGGGACCTTCGTCAATAGATTGCGAGCCGCAATGGCAATTCCGGCCACCAGCACAAAGGCCACCCCAGCTGCGATGGCGCCCAGGCCGAGATGATTGGCGGCTGCTCCAAAAGTGATCACCACAAAGGCAATCTCCAGGCCTTCCAAAAACACACCCTGGAAACCGCGCGCAAAGGCCATCCAGTCGAGTCCTTCGATCGGCCCTTCTGCCTCGCCTTCCGTCTCAGCCTCTTCTTCCTCTTCTTCCCCTGACCAGAAACCGGATTGGCTGACGCGATAGATGGACTTCCGCAGCCACTGCACCCCGAACAACAGCAGTAAAATACCGATCACCGCCCGCAGTACATTCAGCGGCAGATCGCCCAACAGGGTGCCAAAAATAAACACCACCCCTGCCAGCACGACCAAACCGGCTCCACCGCCCAACAGGGTCGCGAACCAGCCGCGCTGGATGCCGACCGCAATCACGATCGTAGCCATTTCGATCGTCTCGACGATCGTAATCAAAAAAACGGACAGGATCAAAAAATAGGAATGGGTGCTCATAAAAGCTCCTTCTCTTCAGGCTGTTGCCTGATGAATGGCATGCTCATAAGGAGTCGGCCATGAAGGAAGCTCAAATCAGGCGTGCACGGTCTGGCTAGTAAGAGCCGCCGGCGCCTGGGGTCCTAAGCACAATTAATTGCCGGCAACAACGCCGGTGTATCGCTGTGAAATCGTTTGGATAGGTTTGGTTTCGTCCCTGTTCAACCCACGAACAATCCCCCTATACGTTGGTGCTGCGAAAAATGTGGGTTGCCAGCCAGCTTCATCCCCAATGGGCTGCGGTTCAAATACCTTCATGGCGCTCGACGCCATAAAGTTTATCTTCTTTATATAAATAGTATACCACAACCACATTCGACCTGTATTGAGCGGCCGTGGTACTTTATATTTCAGAGTTTGTTGGCGAACTCCGATACACATTCTTCTATTTTTCCTGACTCTGTGAAGGTATGGCGAAACGATGTGCCAGCGGGGGCCTCAGCCCCGCTGGCACATCATTTCGCCAACAAACTCTCTTTCATTCATGAAATTCATGTACATCCCACTGATATGGAAGGATATGTCAAAATAAGGCCTCAGCGTGGGGGAACGCCCACGCTGAGGCCTTATTTTGCCACCCAACTCCCAAGGACACAGCACTCCATCATTCACAGACAATTCGGCCGAACAATCAGGACGGCTTACCTCACGGAACGTGAATTACCAGCATTGAAGCCTCAAGTGTCTCCAACAAACTGGCAGGGACTCTTTTTTGAGCCTGGCCAAAACGCTTCTGGCTGCCCATCGTAGTCACGACGACCAGGTCATGCTCGCCGGCATACTCAGCCACCTGGGCTGCATAGTCGCCGTGCAAAGCCTCCACTTCGTGGCGGTTTTCCGCCTTTTCGGGGGCGAATTTTCGTTTCAAATCCTCCAGGTAATGTCTGCTCGCCAGCACCGTTAAGGGCAGTTCCAACGCCTCGCCAACATGTTCAACCAGTTTCACCGCCCGTTCATCCAGCTTAACCCCGGTTGTGTGAGCCGCGACCACGAAGATCAACCTTTCAAGTGCCTCTACGGATTGATTTAGACGCGCCACCGCCACCGGCACTTTCGCCTCCCAGATCACTTCATCCACCAGTCGGTCAAAAATTCGCCGGTTGCTTTGCTCTTCTTGCGGCCAGTCCAACAGGATCATCGAGGCCTGGCTCTCGACAGCTTCCTTCAAAATCCCGTGCTGGAAGGATTCCTCAATCCGGTCCAGTAATTCCACCTCCGTCTCCGGCTGCTTCAAGAAATCAGCTTTCAACTTTTCCCGGCGGGTCTTTAATGGCTTGTCTTCCGACGCCAGGTTGAGCACCAGCAGCTTCCCGTCTTGGGAGCGGGCCAGCATACTCGCCAGATTCAGCGCCTGCGCCGGCGGGTCGCTCGCCGCGATTGGGACCAGGATCCGGTTGAATTCCGGGCGATGTTCTTCCTCTTCCCGGGGAGGCTTGAGTTTTTCCCCGAAATGCTGCACCAGCAAAGGCGAACTGACCGATGTAAACAGGATCATCAGGATCGCCGCATTGAAAATATACTCCGGAAACACGCCGGCTTCTGTCCCGACTAGAATGGTGGCCAGCGTAGCTGCGGCCTGGGCTTGAGACAGGCCCCAGGAAGTCATCATTTGGTCTCTGGAATATCCGTATAACCGCGCGGTAATCCAGCTTGCCAGAAACTTCGTGATATAGACTGCCGCGGTCAGCGAGAGCCCGATCAACAGGGTGCGCTCGTTGGCTACCACCGCGGCTGGGTCCAGCCGCATACCAACGGTCACCAGGAACAAAGGCACGAAGAATGAATCGCCCAGGAACAACACATTTTTTATCGCCCGGCTTTGTTCTGAAAGCGTCTCATTGATCGCCAGCCCGGCCAGAAAAGCGCCTACGATCGTATGAATTCCGATGAGTTGGGCGGCGACCGCCGCCACAAACAAAACCACCAGCACGAACTGGAATTCGACCACGTTTCCGCTGAAATGTCGAAAAAACAGCCTCCCGAGGCGCGGCACGCCCCATAGAATTACAACCGTGTAGAGCACGGTCAGTCCCACCAACTTTCCAATGTATAGCACGGATATACCGCTGTTCTGGGAGCCGGTGATTACTGCCAGAACCAGCAGGGAAACGACATCGGTAAAAACAGTTGCGCCCATCGTGATCGCCACCGCTTCATTTTTTATGATTCCCAGTTTCGAAAGGATCGGATAAGCCAGCAGGGTCTGTGAAGCATAGACCGCGCCTAATAAGACCGAGCCGGACCAGCTTAACCCAAACAACCTGCCCAGCACGATGCCCGAAGCCTGCGGAAGCACGTAGCTGATCGAGGCGAAAACGATCGGCTTTTTGATTTGTCTTCCTAGCTGCTGCAAATCGATTTCCAGGCCGGCATTGAACATCAGGTAGATCAAACCAACCTCGCCAAACAGCGTGATCACCGGGCCGGTAACCAGCAGATTCAGCCCATGCCGCCCGATGATGACCCCTCCGACGATCAAACCGACGATACCGGGCAGGCGCACCCGCTCAGTCAGCAGCGGGGCGATTAAGATCACGGCAATGATGGTTAAGAATATTGCTGCAGGCTCTTGTAAAAGCGGTTCTGGCATTTTCCCTTCTTTGACCCCCAACAACAATAGGATACTTTTCTGCTTATCGTTGGAAATTGTGCAAAAACAGGCGCGCCTGGGGCACAAACCCCGGGTAAACGCATCCTGGCGCAACCATTTCACCTTTATTTAAATTGCTAAGCTGGTCCAACATCTATAAACCTATCCTGGTATGTACTATGCCACAAAACCCTGACGAACGCAACCCACACCTTTACCCGCCGCCAGGATTCTAATCGGCCTAAAATTCCATCAAGCTAGAAGCTGGGTCTCTCACCCTTATGAATAAAAAACCACCGGCCTCCCAGAAGAGAGCCGGCGGCGCCAAAACCCAGGCGATACCTGAAAGTATCAGGCTGGGCTGTTATCCAACAGTGTGCTCAACTTACGTTCAGCCTGGCGTACCGGAATAGACATTGCGATGCTCCATTCCTTCAACAATAAATTCTTGGCCCTTTCCAGGACAGAACGATCGTTCATATTAGTCCGGTTGGAATGCATGTATTCGGTCAGATCGCGCACAACCCCGCAAATTGCTTCAAGCGTGCCCTCTTTCAGGCGCTTGGTAAGCTGCAGCTTGCGCTTATGCCGGTTAGGCGGCAGCTCTTCACCCGGACCAGCCAGAATATTGAATAGTTTCTGGAAGTCTTTTGCAGGCGTGGGGAAACGCAGATGGTGTTCACCGACCTCTGTTAGGGGGACCCACAGGGTCAAATCGTTAACCTCTAAAACGTAATACCTGGCAGCTTCTCCGGAGATGACTTTTTCGTCCAGTTCAACAATTTCCCCCAGACCATAAACCCAATGGACCACCTGATCGCCGACCTGAAAAGTGGTCTGTTCTTCCTTCATTGGCGGATTCCATCCTTCCTCGATCACGCGCATAGTCATTGCTCGGATCGTTGCGGTGAATGACCACCCGCTGATCGCATATACCTGGGAACGATCCCGTGAAGAAGATTGCTGTTCCTGCATATAGAATAGCAAATATTCAACAAATCCCAAGTAACTTTGCTTCTATTATATCACACCCCAAATTTTATCTTTCCTCGAGCAGTAGCTTGGGTGCATTCGAGATTTGTGGATGTGGTTTTCGGTTTGGGCGGCAAATGCCGCCCAAACTGAAAACCACCTATCCCTTTCTACAATATTCGAATGCTCCCAGTAGCTATTACCGGACATACACCAATGAATAGTTTGTCGAGGCGCAACCTACACAAGTTAAGCGCACCCGTCTTATAATTAGAATCAATTCGGTGATCCTTTTTATCGAATCAGAAATTCTGGGCCTGGCCAATAACGATCGGAACGCTCAGATCTAATCTCAGGGGGAACAAACGCTGCTGACTGGAAGGACATTCCCAGCACTGCCATACAAACCTCGGACTCTGCAAAGCCGGCGAGAAAGGCAACGATCTGGCAGCCGTTTAGTGCTCTTTTCGCTAAGTCCTTTAACTTTGAAAAGTGATTGTAATGTTCATTTTCCTAAAAGTGTTTAGCGAGAGAACCGCTTAGCCATTCATGGCCTGAAGGCTGTCCAAAATTTATCAATAGGGATTGAATTGGTGAAAGGTAGCTACAGGATGAACTTAAAATTAATGTGCGTAACAGCTCACCCGGATGACGAAACCCTCGGTATGGGCGGGACCATCGCCCGTTACACCCACGAAGGCGTCGACGCCTATCTCGTCACCGCCACTCGCGGTGAACACGGCTGGTTCGATGATCCCCAAGACTATCCCGGCCCCAAAAAACTGGGCCGCATCAGGGAGCAGGAGCTCTATCGGGCGGCTGAGACCCTCGGGATCAAGGAAGTGAACTTGCTCGATTATATCGACGGCGAGCTCGATCAGGCCGACCCGGTGCGGATCATTGGGCAGATCGCCGCCCACTTGCAGCGAGTCCGCCCGCAGGTGGTCTTAACCTTCGGTCCCGATGGTATTTACGGCCATCCCGACCACATCGCCATCAGCCAGTTCACCACGGCTGCAGTCGTTGCGGCTGCCGGCTGCGAAACTGACCAGGCGCCTCACCTGGTAGACAAGCTGTACTACCTGGCCATCACGCCCGGGAAATTGGAAGCTTATGAATCCGCCATGGGCGAACTGGTCATGCAAATTGATGGGCAGGAGCGGCGCGGTCCGGTCTGGAAAGAGTGGATGATCACTACCGTCATTCACACCTCGGAGTACTGGGAGCAGGTTTTACAGGCGGTTGGTTGCCACGCCACGCAAATCACCGGTTACGAACCCTTGAAACACTTACCCGAGGCATACCATCAGAAGGTCTGGGGGGTTCAGCATTACTATCGCGCCTTCAGCCGGGTCAACGGCGGGCGAGCAATCGAAACGGATTTGTTTGCCGGCCTGCGCTCCTGAAGCATTCTCCTGGCGGGATCGCTCACAATGTTGCCAGGCTGGCCAGGCGGGTCATCTCTCGGATCGGATCATAGTCGGCATCGCAGACTGCCGCGTAACGTGCCATGGCTGCCGACTCCAGTATCTTACGGCCGTCTGCATCCTGGTGCATACCTGCCAGGAGCCGTCGAACTTCAGCTCGCAGCTCAACTGGCAAACGCTTTGAGATCACCAGCGGAGGGATCGGGCTGGGTCCCAGCGCCGCGATAACCCGCAGCTTGGTCATTAATCGAGGGTCGTGTTGCTGCTCGATTTCAAGCACCGTGCTGTCGATCGCCGCTGCATCGATCTCGCCTCGCAGCACCATCTCGATTGAGCGCTGGTGCGAACCCGCCTGGATGACCTCCCCGAAAAATCCCCGGTATGCGCTCAGGCGCGCCAGGGTCCAGCGGGTGATGTTGTAACCCGAGTGTGAATGGGGCTCATTGTATGCCCAGCGGGCTCCGCGCAGCCCCTCAAAGCGATCATATTCGCTTTCGCGCCGGACGATCACGTCTGAAAAATAAACCGGCCGGTCCTGGTAGCGCGCTGCGGCCATCACCGGCGCAGCCAGCAGCTCCAGGCTCGGCTCGGGCGCCTCCATTCGCTCTACGTAAGGCAGCCCACAGATCCAGGCGACCTCGATCTGGCCGCGATCCAGGCGCCGGGCCCGTTCATCCCAGGGGATATCATTGACGAACGCTGTTTCCAGGCCCAACTTTGCCGCCACAAAATCGCATACCTTGGCGATGATGAACTCCTGGTTGGGCGCCTGGATGGTTGTGAAACGCAAAAGCATCGCATGTCCTTCCGATAAGATCAGGGGGCCACTCAGCACGATATATCTTTATAAAGTGGGTTGTGATAGCCCTATTAAACCTCACTCTTGGACAAAATGGGGAGCCTGGGAGCCCTCAAAAATTGGTTCTTTGGGAAACGCTGTGGAAGGAGCATCGCCCTGGCCGTTGGCGATCCAGCCGGGCTGCTGGACCGCCTCACCGGCGATTTTCACTCTGGGATTTACCCCGAAGATTGAGAGCGGGCTGCGCCGAAATGCGTTTGCTGCGCAGGCTGAGCCTTTTCTGAGCTGTCAGCCTCGGGCAAATGGCGGTACATTTTGTCTTTGATCACCACCACGCTTACAACGATCAGCCACAGTGCCAGCAAACCGAGGTCAGAGGTCGGCAGGAAGTTTACCATCCAGTTGAAGGATGTGTGTAACACCATCATCAGGAACAGATTGCCGCCCGAGCGATTGTAGAACCAGGCCAGGAAGATAGATAGCAGGATCCGGAAGATTAAGCCGCCCAGCATACCACCGGCCATATTATCGGAATAAAATCCATTCAGATAAAGCGGCAGGTGCCAGAGCGACCAGGCCAGGGCGACCATCAACGCCGCGACCAGCGGGCTGAAGCGCTTTTGTAATTCCGGCTGCATTAACCCGCGCCAACCGGGCTCCTCATTGCCGCCCTGAGCTATCATCGTCAGGCCGAAGGTCAGTGCATACAGGGGCAGAATCTCCCTCAGGGGTTGCCCCCATAAACCGGGATATTCAACGCCCGCTCCTATCAAACTGGACAACCCCCAGGCAGCCAGGATCATGGCTGGGTAAAAGAGCAGCGCCAAAATAGTCCAGCCTAAGGGCAGCCGCCCGGGCAGGATCGAACCCATGCGATCCCGCACCTCTGGATTAGGAGAGACAGCGCTGGAGTACACCCAGCCTCCGACCAGGACAGCTGCCAATACGGCCGCCACGACTGGCAGGCTGAGGCTCAGGTCCGGAGACAGGATGTCATAGTTAGGGATATTGCCCGCCAGGTAACGCAGGGAAATCAAAGTGAACATCAATATGGAGGCGCCCATCATCACAGCCAGCATTTTTGATGACAGCCCCAGCCCCTGGCCGCTCTTCAGGCCAAGCACCAGGATGCCGCCGATGGCCGGGCCAAAACCGCCGATTATCACCATCCCCATCACCAGCAAGGGCTGGTCGCGGTAGGGGATAGCTGCCAGCCAAAACAGCCAGGTCCAGGCAAAGTTGATCAACAAAAAGGTCCATACAGGGTGGTTATGTGCAAAGTTTTTCATCATGTTTCCTTGTAATAGTATACGGACACGAAAAATATCTCGAATGGCCTCATAACTGGCTCTTTAGGAATTCCTGAGAACTCTCACAGAGGTTCCGAAAGACCACCATTACCGGCAGAAATTACCCCCAAACTTAAGTATCTGGTCTCTTGTTTTCATATACTGAGGATACAAGACATAACCTCTCGCCGCACCGGCTGTATGGGGGGACTGGGTTCTGGGCATTGGGGGAGAATTTAACCTGGTCACTCGGGCAGTTGCCCTCGGCGCTGTTTCACGTGACCGTTGTACCATGACGGGTTGTGCAGTGTCCCTGTTAAGCAATGAGAATGGAGGCTCTGTGGTGAGTAGAAGATATGGGGATGATTTTCGGGCTTCGCCCGAAAATCATCCCCATATATAGCCTCGACCACAGGATTTCCCAAAGAAACCACTTAATCTGAGCATTTTGGGGTATGATCGAAAGGACCCAGGGAGAATTGATCTACCAGGAGGGATATCATGCAATACCAATCTTATGCCTATGGTAAAAATCACTGGCTGATCGAGCCGGACTTGAAAGCGATTTTGCTCAGTTATTGGCCCGATCTGCCCCGGCATGAGCCCGAATTGGAGCGCTTTGGAGCGCTGGCGGGCGGGCCGGCATACGCCCTGGCGGCTGAGATCGATCGGGCAGCCCAGCCGGTCCTGGTGATGCACGCTGTCGACGGCCAGCGGATCGACCGGGCCCGCTTATTGCCGGCTCATGCTAGCTTGTTGAAGGAGATGGCCTTTATTAACCGCCCGCCCTACGAGGACGGTTCCTGGCATCAGCACTTTGCCTTTGGCTATCTATTGGCCGATCCAGGGCTGTACTGCTCGTTGATTGTCACCAATCAGACGGCTTATGCAATCCACAAATACGCCCCCGAGCACGTCGGCTGGCTGGCAGGCTTGTTGTCGGGCGAGATGTGGGGCGCAACCTGGATGACGGAAACCCAGGGCGGCAGCGATCTGGGCGCTAACACCACCCAGGCTCGTCTGAAGGCTGGCGTCTGGCGCCTGTATGGCCAGGACAAGTTTTTCGCCAGCAACGCCGGTCTGGCCGACCTGGCGATCGTGACAGCCCGTCCGGAAGGCGCCCGGCCGGGGCCTAAGGGTATTGCCTTGTTTCTGGTTCCGCGATTGGATGACAGCGGACAATTGAACTTCCAGATCCGCCGCTTAAAAGCCAAGAGCGCCACCCGGGCAGTACCGACCGGGGAAGTGGAGTTCAACGCATCCCAGGCCTACCTGGTCGGCGCCGCCGAACTGGGCATTTATTACACATTGGAAAATCTGACCGTCTCGCGGCTTGCCAATGCCATCGGGGCGATGGGGCTGGCCCGCAAGGCCCATTTCGAGGCCGCCCTGCGAGCCGGTGCCCGTTCAGCCTTCGGTAAAAAACTGCGCGATCACCCCTTGATGCAGCAGGACCTGACCGACTTCGCCGTCCGGACGGCCGCCGGGCTGGCGCTGGTGTTTCATGCCATCCAGGCTTTCGACCGCTCCTGGCGCCAGACGCCTCCATATTCGGGGGAGTATCACTACGCCCGCTTCCTGTCCCATCTGGCCAAAAACCGCACGGCCGAGCACAGTGATCATCTGACCCGCCTGGGCATGGAGATCTTCGGCGGTTTAGGCTTTCTGGATGAATATCCGTTGGCTCGCCTGCACCGTGAGGCCCTGGTAACTGCCATCTGGGAGGGCGCCTCCAATATCCAGGCCCTCGACATGCTGGAAGCGATCCAGAAGAAGGGCGCCCATGAGGCCTTCCTGGATGAGTTCATGCCCTTGTTGCAGGGCGTGGACACCCCAGCGGCGGGCGCTGCCATTAAAACCATCCAAACCACCCTGGCCGAGCTTGCCGCCCATCCCCCTGCCGAAGCCCAATGGCGAGCGAAAGACGCCTTGCGTCGCCTGGCAGATGCGGCCCAGGTGGGCCTGCTGTATCGCCTGGCGGGGACCGCCGGGGAACGCTACGCCCAATTAGCCGAGTTATACGCCCACAAGTTTCTCATTGGTGATGGATATCCGGCGTGGGCCTCTGAAGCCCGGGGAATTTGGGATCTGTTTGCGGATTGAGTGACCGTTTATTGCGATTCTAAGTCGCTGATGGCGCAAAGCCTGTTAGTTGATCTGGGCCATTTGCCTCGACTCGCTCCCTTACGGTGTTGAGCAGCAGACGTTTGAGCAGTTCGTAGAAGCTGACCCCGTACAGGTCCAGGATTTGGGCGATGGCTACGTCCAGCTCTTTAGGCCCCAGAGCCGGGTTGCAGTTAGTATCGATGAAATAATAGCGTCCGGCCTCATCCAGGCGGATGTCAAATTTGCCGTAATCCCCCATGTGGGCTACGCTGAAGGCTTTGCGGACCATCTCGCTCAGGACCGGATCGCGGTAAGGCTGGTAGTAGAAAGCCGCATTCATCTCGGTCAGCCATTGATCGTCGAATGTCAGATACACGTACGGGCCTTCGGTATCGCGGAATATCTTCTCGGCCAGATAAACCTTTTTGCGACTGCCTTCCAGCAGGATGGCAGTGATCTCGCGTCGCCCAACGAACTCCTCCACCAGGACAGGCTGGTCGTAGGTCCGGATAAGCTTGCGCAGCCGCTTGCGGAGCTGTTTTTCATTTTCTGAGACTGCTTCAGCCGTGATCTCGACCGAGCCGTGGATGGCATTCAATTTGGAAATGACCGGGAAGCGCAGGGTGGGATCGAGATAATCTTCCGCGGACGTGAAGAGCTGAAAGATCGGGACCGGCAGGCCATTACGCTGAAGCAGTTCTTTAATAAAGAACTTGTTGGTGTCGAGCGCCATGCCGAGCATGTCGGCGCCGGTATAAGGGATTTCGAGCAGCTCGAGCACCCCCGGGATAGCAGCTGCCAGGTTCTCCTTGCCATTGACCGAGTCAACCAGATTTAAGAGGATTTCAGGCCGGTCCTGGCGTAGTCGTTGGGGCAGCTGCGGGTCGCCGGGGTAAAGCTGCACGTCCAATCCGAAGGCGCCCAGGTACTCTCCGATCACCCGGGCATCGTGCTCGGCATCTTTCTCGGTGATGTATTGCGCCTCTGTGGGGAAATCCTCGCGCCGAACATGGCTGTATAGAATCCCGACGCTGGACGGCCAATCGAGCTTGCTATCTTTGATGCGGGTTTTTTTCTTGACCATCTTGTTCCTCGCGGCCAAATCTCTCGTAGCTGGTCATCACATCGTCTAAGACTTCATTTGTGCCCCAGCCATCCCTGCTTTGCCCAAATTCCATGCTCAAATTTGCGAGAATACTGTAACTATCTTGACAATGTCACATTCGAAGAAATCTCCCAAATTTTGATGTGTGTGGCGGGCAGCTGCCCGCCACACACATCAAAATTTGGGTATCCTGTTTATGAATGTGACATTGTCAAACTATTTATATCATTGAACCTGCTGAATTGGAGTCGCTGGAGGCACTCAGAATTTAAGAAATTGGAATGTGGTGTTCGGTTTGGGCGGCGGACACAGCTCAAACTGAACACCACATCTACATATTACCTCTAACGATTTACGCTAACGCCGATTGGAGCGCTCGCTTTTCCCATTGCTTGAGGTTGACGCCCCAGATCAAAAGCCACAGCATCATGACCAGTTCACCGACAAAGGTGAACTCGCTCAAGACCACTTCGAAACCGGGAAACAGGAAGAAGGTAACCACGTCGATCAGATACCCAAACCCGGCAACGACCAGAAGTATGCCCACAATTTTAGGCATGAAACCCGACTTGTATACCAAATAACCCAGGGGGAGCAGCCACAGGCCAAAGAACACCTGGGCGATCAGGTAGCCGGCTTTATGCAAATTGAGCAAGTACAATACCAGCGCCTGGATTTGGCTGGCTTCAAACACACTCAGGTAGTCTGCCCCGCTCAAAAGCGGCAGCACGGCATACTGGTTCAGCATATTGAGGCAGGTGATGGTTACCGCCACGACAACCAGCACCACCATCAGGACAGCCTGGTTGCGATTCACGCGCTTAAGCAGCCGGTATAAAGTCAGCACCAACAGAATGAAGACCGTCTGGCCGAGCAGTTCGCTCAGGATGCCGGTCCGGAACAGCGCTTCAGACGCCCTGATATTGCTGACCGTTGCTGCGGCATCCCCAGGCACAATCAGGCCCTGGCGAGATGCAAATTCAGCAAAGCCGCCGCAGATGGCAAGTATAAGATAAAAGAACCCGGCAATCCTGGCAGTCTTCTGGATCGAACGCCCATTTTCATTGTTAATCATCGTTATTTCTCCTTTCGCAATCCGGTAAACTCGTTCATTGATTTTCACTTGTAAAAAGCGCCACCTCTGACAAAAACGTGAAAAGTCGTGAATGTTTTGAAGCTCGATCTCCTTCCCAATTGGTTGGACGGTCTGCCCGATCGCCCGTTAGGTTACCCTTTCGGCCCATTTGTATCCGCTTCTCCGGTCTCAATCCGGTTGACCGAGAGCAGCGGCATCCCCAGATCTCGTACTTTTTTCAACAATCCGTGCAATGCAGCCTGGTCAACCACCGGTCCGGTCAGGATGGTCTCGCCGTTCACTCCCAGTTGAACGGCAAGCCCCCCAAACCAGTCGGTCCACTCTTCGTCCAGCTGTCCCTGGAGACGAATTTCGTAAATGCCTGGCTGGTGTTGATCGCCGTCACGCTTGGCATCGTGCCATGCGTCACGCTTGGCGTGTGCCATGCGTCACGCTTGGCGTTGTGCCATGCGTCACACATGCTGCGCCTCCTGCTGCGGTTCTGGCGGATGGATGATCGTGCTGGTGTGGGTTGCTTTCATAGGCCAGATGATACCCGGCACTGTGGTGAGGCGTCATCACCACAATCTGGTGAGTGGGATGGTGATTAATTGAGGGGTCTTTGGGAAATCCTATGGTAATATCCCAGCCCGGCCCGAGGAATCAAATCGGCTCCGGTAAATTCGATGAAATCTGCCGGAGCCGGGTAAGCTAGATTGTCCCGCTTCAGAACAAACCGAGCTTTTCAGCCCGGCGGACAGCCGCCTGGCGGCTGCCTACGCCGAGCTTGTTGTAAATATTCTTGGTGTGGGTGCGCATGGTGTTCAGCGAGACCATCAGTTCGCTGGCAATCTCCGGGCCTGTTAGATAAGTCCTGAGCAGCCTGAGCACTTCCAATTCGCGTTCGGTCAGAGGCTCGATCAGGCTCTCCATACTGGGCGTTTGCTCTTCGACAGTCCCGAAGGCTCGCATTAAGCGCTGTATCTGCTTCAAAGCCACGCCGTGTTGCCTGGCTATTTCCAACAAAGCCGTCATAGCAGGTCCTTCGTCGATGAAGATCCGGACGAAACCGCCCGGCTCAGCCAGCCTCAGGGCCTGATTGAGCGCTTGCAAGGCCTGCTCCGTCTCGTCCAGCGCTTGTAGCGCCATCGCCCGCAGGACCATCACTTTGAGCCGTTCATCCTGCCAGCCTTTGTCTTCCGCCTGCTGGCGCAGCGGCTCCAACGTCGCCAGGGCTGCGGCTGGATCTCCTGCAACCAGGCGCACACGCGCCAGGCTGAGCGGTAGCTGCTGCTTTTCGGCCAGCGCTTCGGCCGCTTTCAGCTCACCCTGTTGAAGCAGGTTGAGCGTCTGAGCCGCCGCAACTTCGGCCATTCGTCGGGCGGAAGGTTGCTGGCGCAAGAACGCTTCAGCCTCCGCAAATAGCGCCTCCGCTCCGGCTGTATCCCCTCGGGCCAATTGCAACCGCCCGAGCATCAACCTGCTGGCGGCCGGCGTATCCACATTTTCCAGTTGTTCCGCCAGGTGCAGGCTTAACTGTCCGTGCTGTTGGGCCGCATCCAGATCGTTCCATTGATAGGATATTCTGGCCAGGCCAAGGTGTGCTTCACAGGCTCCCGGATATGGCGGCTCGCCGGCCAATCGCAGGACCTGCCGGTAGCTCTCGGCCGCTTGCTGGAGCTGGTTCTCCGACTCCTGTACCTGGCCCAGACAGGTGGTCGCCGCAATCGTCATCATCAGGTTCCCGGAATCCTGGCTGATCGGTATGGCTTCAAGATAAGCTCGGCTGGCCGCCGCCCGATCCCCTTGCAGCTGGTACGCATACCCCAGCGTCCAGGTGGCGGTTGTACGGGCGGGCAGGTTATCCGGCAGCAGATAATCCAGAGCCCGCCTGGATTGGGAGATCAGGATATCTACTTGGTTTAGAGGGATAGCCAGCATGGCCCGGATAGAAGCGATCTGTCCGATCAGGTCCCGGATTTCCTCATCCGGCACAGCGCCATCCGGCGTCGCGGCTTCACAAGCCTCTTCCGCCGATTGGAGAACCTCTTCCACCCGGCTGATTGGTTGCCCGATCATCGTCAGCGCCGAGGCATACGCCACCCACAGAGCGGGTCGAGCATCCAATGCTGTCGCAGGCAGGGATGCCAGCCAATCCATAACCGGCGCCATTGCGCCCTGGAACTGCAGCGGCATCCCTTTGCCCGCCATCAAGCGGGCGGCCCGGTCCACATCCCTGGCAGCCGCCGCATGCTGGAATGCCTCCAGCTCATAGCCATGCTCTTCGTACCATTGACTGGCCCGAAAATGCAACCCATTTACGCTGCATTCCACCTGCTCAATCCCCGGGACATCGCCCTGCTGTGAGGCCTGCAACTGTTCTTGCTGCATCAGCCGCTTGCGCAGTAAATCGGCAAACAGCTGGTGATAGCGGTACCACTGTCTTTCGTCATCCAGAGGTACGATGAACAGGTTGGCCTGTTCGAGATATTCCAACGTCTCCTGGCTGTTGGCGCCTTGTCCGCCTGTGCCGGGCTCGGTATTCGGTGTCTCACACAAGATCGCATCGCACAGTGGGCCGCACAGGCGCTCGAGAATCGAAGTGCGCAGCAAGAAAGTCTGAACAGGTTCAGGCTGCTGTTGAAAGATCTCTTCCACCAGGTAATCCATCACGAACCGGTGACTCCCGGTGAAGGATTGAATAAAGCTGGTTAAGTCGGGTTGTCCCCGCATGGATATTGCCGCTAATTGCAGTCCGGCGATCCATCCTTCGGTGCGCTTTTCCAGGGCGGCAATATCTTTCTCCCCAAGGTTCAGGTCCATGGCCTGATTGAGGAATTCAGCCGCTTCCGAGGGGCTGAAACGCAAGTCTGCAATCCTCAGCTCGGTCAGCTGGCCGCGCGCCCGCAGGCGGGATAGGGGCAGATTGGGATCCTCCCGCGTGGTAAGAGCCAGGTGCATCTGAAGCGGTAGATGTCTGAGTAGAAAAGTGAGCGCTTCGTCGACCGGTCTGGCGTCCAGCACGTGATAATCGTCCAGCACCAGCACGAAATCGTCCGGATAAGCTGAGATATCGTTGATCAGGGCGGTCAGGATGGTTTCCGTAGATGGTGGCTGCGGGGATTGGAGCAGCCTGAGTCCCCCGGCGCCAATTTTCGCCGCCGCTTCGAATTCGTCTCGGGCCAGCGTTTGCAACGCGGCGATAAAATACGTCATGAAGCGGCCGAGATCACTGTCCCCTTCATCCAATGACAGCCAGGCGACTCGCACCTTGGGCTCGCCTTGTTCACAGGCGGCCAGCCATTCGCGTGCCAACGTGGTTTTTCCAAAACCAGCCGGCGCGGAGATAAGCGTCAATGGAGTGCGCAGGCCTTCATTTAACCGCTCGATCAGCCTCGGGCGCTGGATAACTTTCGGCCGGCTTGGAGGGATTGTTAGTTTTGTGGCGAGTATCGGTATAGACACGTACCAATTATAAAGCACCTGCCTGGAAGATCAAAACGCATCGAACCCTATTTCAACCAGCCGAGCGCCGCCGCGATTCCCACCAGGCCGCCGGCTGCCAGCAGACCGCCCACCAGTTTGCGTTTGCGGGCAAGTCCCAGCAGAGCGCCTGCCCCCACAAAAGCGGCCCCCAGTCCCAGGCTGGTCTTGCGAACCGTCTCTTCTGCTTGCTCCGGTGTTTGGCCTGCTTCCACCAGCTTCCATTTCAATATAATGCCGCCATCGACCATTGGCAGCGGGGCCACGCTGCCCAACAGAATAAAGCTGTGGCCGGCCAACGAAGCATCGGCCAGATCGCGGCTGAGCGATTTACGCGGCGAAAGCAGATGCCACAACAGGCTGAGGCTGAACCCGGTCAGGCTGAAGATTGGGCCGCCCAGCGAGCGCCGGATGTGTGTTTGGGTTGGAACCGTATTGTCCCGGTAAAGGGTGCGCGGCATTCCGGATGAGAGCAGGATTTCGTCCATAGGAGCGCCGGCCAGCCGGGCGCTGATGGTATGCGCCATGGCATGCCCGATATCGGCAAATGTCGCCAGCGCCATGGCTAGCAATCCGACGCCCAGCCGTTGAAGCCAGGAACGTTCCGGATTGCGCAGCCCGGCCGCCCAGGCCAACAGGCCGGTTAACAAGATGGGAGCCGGCCAAAAATCAGGCTGCGCCACAACCGGCACACCGTTGAACCGATAGATCGTAGTTCCCGAGGGAAATGGCAGAGGATCTTGGTTTTGTGATTCCATGGTTTGTTTTCCCCAAAGCGGGAATCCCTGAATTCCAGGGACCGTTGGGTATTCCTGGAGGAATGCCGGAGTACTTTGTAACTAAACCCGTTCAAGCTTGGACAATCGCCCGGCCACGGCTTCCATACCGGGCTGCTCCAGCCCTTCGAACAGTTCCCAGGTCTCTACGGCCCGGACCTGTCCTCCCGGCGCGATCGCTGCCAGCGGCGCCAGGCTTTCCAGCTCGATGAACTGGTCGTTGCAATAAATTTCCGCATTGCAGTTTCCATCCGGGTGGGGCGCGTCTGGGTGCAGCTCGAATACTTTCCGAAACCAAACTCCATCGATCCAGTAAGCCAGCCAGCCATGTGGGTTGTAATAGCCGATTTTGCAGGCGGGCAGGTTGGGGCGCGCCTGGAACAAAATGAAATCATCCTCCCAGTGCAGCCGCTCATCGCGGACCCGCGTATAAGGCCACAGCGAAATCTGGCGGTTGGGCAGCAGTCCCGCCGGGTCGCAGTTGCCAACCGGCATCGGCGCCACCACGATCCCGCCCAGGCGCAGCTGGGTGATTGCCCAGGGGGCCAGCTCAACCGGCGACGGGCCGTGATTGCTCAGGGTGTGAACCAACCTGACTTCCGCTTTGTCCTGGGCCAGGCGCACCTCGATCGATTTTTGCAGGCCGGTATGGGGTTCAATAGGTCCTTCCAGGTGCAGTCCCTCCGGGATCTCTGTCAGCTTCAGCCCGCTATCGTCCGGGAAATAGGTGCGCGGCATCGCCTCCGGCGCGTGCCACAACCGGTGCCCTCCCCAAAACCGAAAATCGCCAAAGCTGGTCGGTACCACAAAATCGGGCAGTTCGGCGAACAAATTGGGCGAGCCCATGAAACTCAACCGCACGATCCGCGGGCCGCCATGTTCGAGCACTTCCAGGGATAACCATTCCGATTTCAAACATCGTGTTGGCTGTCCGTAAAAATCGTCCATGCGCCTGTCCTGGCAAAACTCGGTTTTCTGGCCGGGTAGAGATCTTGGTGACTATGGATAAAAAGCCCAAAGGAACTACTCAGCCATGTCTGAAATAAATGGCGAAATGGGTGTGCGTGGTGGGCATACGCTCACAACGCACACCCATTTCGGCCACATTCCTCCATCGGGCTGAGTAGAGACAACCCGGAAATGAGCACAACAAACCTTTGTTTCATCGGATTTGAGTTGTCCCGAACTTGCGTTAAATAATGATCTTGATTTTACCCTATTCCGGATCGACCTCGACCGGGCAGACAAATACCCGCTGCCGCAATGGGACTTCTACCCGTTCGGTGGCTTCAAACGATCCTTGCAGCCGGATGTCATCGCAGGAACTGCCGATCATGACCGCAAAGCGCCCCGGTTCAACCACCAGGGCGAAACTGGCATCCAGAAACGCCAGCTGCTCCACCGGCAGGTGGCAGGTCAGCCGGCGGGTTTCGCCCGGCTGTAAGTGAATCCGGCGGAATGCCTTGAGCTCTTGGACCGGTCGCGGCAGACTGGCGATTTCGTCCCGGATATACACTTGAGCGACCTCGTCGCCCGGAACGGAGCCTGCGTTCGTAACCGCAAACGTAATGTCGACCCGTTCCCCGGCGCCCGCCCTGGGTGGGTTGATCTCCAGATCAGTATAATGAAATTCCGTATAGCTCAAGCCATGCCCGAAGGGATACAGCGGGCTCACTTCGCCGTCGAAATAATCCCCATACCAGTTGGAACGCATCCCCGAAGGCTTGTGATTGTAATAAACCGGCGTCTGTCCCGCCGAGCGCGGGACCGTGATCGGTAATTTGCCGCCCGGGTTGTATTCGCCGAACAGAGCCTCCGCCACCGCCCGGCCGCCTTCCTCACCCGGCAGCCAGGCTTCCAAAATGGCGTTCGCCCGCCTGTCCAGCTCCGGGATGGCAAAGGGCCGCCCATTGATCAGCACGACCACGACCGGCTTTCCGGTCGCCAGGATCGCCTCCGCCAACTCGCCCTGAACGCCGGGCAGCTGCAGGCTCATGCTGTCCCGGGTCTCGCCGCTTGTGCATCCCGGCGTCAGGCCCGAGCGGTCTCCCAACACCAGCGCCACCGCCTCCGCCTGCCGGGCGGCCTGCACGGCCTGCTCAAATCCACTCCGATCGTTCGCCAGGTTATCACAGCCTCTGGCGTACACAATCCGGGTATCGCTCGAAACGATTGCCTTAATCCCCTCCAGCACAGTGATGATCTGGATTTGATGATCGGATGCCGGTGGGCGATTGGCATCTTTGAATGAAGAATCAGGCACGGCCTGGGCTTCCAGGAGTTCCACCGTCGCCGCATAAGCGTAATCCCCCAGTTGATTGCGGCCGGCCGCGGCGTTCGGACCAATCACGGCCAACGAGCCGAGCGTCTTCTTCAGCGGCAGGAGGCCGTCATTTTTCAGCAGCACCAGGCTTTGGCAGGCAATCTGGTGCGCCAGGGTCCGGTTTTCAGGGGTCTCAAACACTTCCAGAGCCCGGGAAGCATCCACGTAGGGCTGATCGAACAACCCCAGCTCAACTTTTTTCTGCAGATGGCGGCGCACGGCCGTATCGACAGCTTCCAGCGCCAGATCGCCGGACTCCAACGCCGCTTTCAGCGCCTCCCCATAACAGGTCGTCGTTGGCAACTCGACGTCGATCCCGGCGTTCAAACTCAGCCGGGCCGCCTCGGAACGATCTGCGGCGACGAAATGGTAGTTGTGCAGCATGGCGATGGCCTCATAATCCGAAACCACCACTCCTTCAAAACCAAGCTCGTCTCGCAGCAGCTCCGTCAGAATCTTCCTGGATGCTGCCACGACTTCGCCGTCCAGCTCCGGGTAGGCGTTCATGATCGCCCCCAGGCCGGCCTCACGGATGGCCGCCTGGAAGGGCGCCAGATAGACTTCATATAGCTCGCGCCGTCCGATCTGGACCGGGCCACAATTCAACCCACCCTGGGACAGGCTGTGGCCGATAAAATGTTTACCGGTCGCCAACACCCCTTCAGCCAGCAATTCCCCTTGCAGGCCCCGCACGTAGGCCATCCCGAACTGGCTCACCAGGATGGGATCCTCACCAAATGTCTCTTCAATCCGTCCCCAGCGCGGGTCGCGTCCGACGTCCAGCACCGGCGCCAAACCCTGGCTGGCTCCAATCGCCCTGAGCTGCTGGCGGATCGCGCCGGTCATCGCTTCGGCCAGTTCCGGCTGGAAGGTTGCAGCCAAGCCGATGATTTGTGGGAAAACGCTGCCGCCCAGCGCCATTGCCCCCGAACAGCATTCCTCATGCAGGATGGCCGGGATCCCCAACCGGGTATTCTCGACCAGGTATTTCTGAATGGTATTGGCTGCCTGGGCTGCGGCCCTGGGGTCAAGTCTGGAGGCGCCTGCCACTCGCGTGATCTGGCCGATCCCATGCCCGAGTTTTCCGGCCAGTTTGTGGGGATCGAGCTGGCCTTCGGTTTGTAATTCGTAAAACCAGGTCGAACCTAGTTGGGCTATTTTTTCGTCCAGTGTCATTCGAGCCAGGAGCGTCTCGACTGTTTTGCTGTGATGTTTCTGCATAAGTTTTCCCTGAAAAATGGCTAAAAAATATGATTCCCCGAATTTAATCTTGGACGTGCACCCGGCAAATAGTATATCATTCCCCTTCCGTCGTCTACGATGTCGGGGAAAGGGAGCATGCAAATGTTGTAGAAGAAAAATGTGGTGTTCGGTTTGGGCGGCTAAAGCCGCCCAAACCGAACACCACAATCTACACGATTTGAGTGCTCCCCGGGGAAAGAGAATGCAAGCGGGCGTAACGCTGCCATTTCAGATGAGAGTAAACAAGTCGAGATGAGGCCAATTTCCAATTAATGGCCCAGCCCGGCGTCCCTGGCCCGGATGATGGCTTCCGCCCGGTCGGCGACCTGCAGTTTGGAGAAAATATTGGAGATGTGGTTGCGCACTGTGTGCGGGCTCAGCACCAGGCGCTGGGCGATTTCCGCATTGTTTTCCCCCCGTGCGATCAAATCCAGGATTTCCCGCTCCCGCCCGGTCAATTCAGGGAAAACCGGATTGGCGCCTGGATTTGATTTGGCAAAGAAATGCATCAAGCGTGTGGCGATGGCCGGGCCAAAGATGGCCTCGCCCCTGGCTACCGCCCTGACCGCCCGTAGGACTTCTTCTTCATCCGCTTCTTTCAGGATGTAGCCGCGCGCTCCGGCCCGCATGGCGGCGAACACCGAGTCGTCATCTTCGAACATCGTCACCACGATGATCCCGATCGCCGGGCTGGTATGTACGATCCGGCGGGTGGCCTCGATCCCATTCACCTCAGGCATTTGAATGTCCATCAAGATGATATCCGGCTGAAGCGCTTCGGCTTTAGCGATCGCCTCCTCCCCGGTCGAGGCTTCACCCACAACCTGGATATCAGGGAACAGGTTCAGCAGCGCGTGCAGCCCGGCCCGGAACAGGGTATGGTCATCAGCGATCAGAACGTGGATTGTATCCATCTTTTACCCCTTATCGCAGCGGTAAGCGCGCAAATACGCGCGTGCCCCCTTGCGGCAGCGCTTCGATCGTGCAGGCCCCCCCCAGCTCGACCGCCCGCTCGCGCATCGAGTTCAGGCCCACCCCCGGACGGATCGCCTCCGGCAAGCCCAGACCATCATCCTGCACTTCCACCTGCAAATAGCGCCCGTTCGCCCTGATCTTGACCCGACCATTCCTTCCCTGGCTGTGCCGGACGAAGTTCGTCAGGGCCTCCCGAATGATGCGGTACGCCGCCACCTCGACCGCGGCCGGTAATGGCGGCAGGCCTTCCGGGCTGTCCAGTCCGATTTGCAGGCTGCCCTGACTGCTGATCTGGCGGACGTATTCCCGGACAGCCCCGATCAGTCCCAGTTCGTCCAGCGCTGGCGGCCGCAGATCGAATACCAGCCGGCGGATGTCGGCGATGGCAGCCTGGCTTTGCGAGCGCAGGTCCAGCAGGAGAGTCTCGGCGGCCTCCGGGTCGCGCCTCACCAGATTGCGGGCCACGTCCAGGTTGAGTTTCAGGCTGGCCAGTTGCGGGCCAAGATCATCGTGCAAATCTCTACGCAGACGGCGGCGCTCTTCCTCCCGGCCCAAGACCAGCGCTTCTCGCGAGCGCTGCAAATCCTCCGCCAGCCGGCGCAAATCCCTGGTCAGGATCACCGTATGGGCAGTGACTCCGATTGGTCGGGCGATATCTCGCAGCAGGCGCTCCTCGCCCGGCGTGAACAGCTCGTTCGGAGCCCGCGTCGACAGCCTGAGCTGCCCGACCATTTCTCCCTGGTAGATCAGCGGCAGTTGGACCGGCTTTTCTCCCGCCAGTCCATAACTTGCCTCAATCTTAAAATCACCTTCCTGTTTCAACGCGATCGCGACGTACGGTAGTTTCAGCGCCGCCGCGACGGTTTCCACCACCGCCGGCAGGGTGGCCTCGGGCGACAGCGAACCCTCCAGCCTGCGGCTCAGGCCCGCCAGGACGGCGTAAGGGTCATCCCGCTCCCCGTACATCACGTGATTGACCAGCCGTTGCAGCCAGTCGCGCATCGGCTGGACCAGGATCGCGGCCATCCCGGTGGCAACCAGCGAGACGAACCAGTTGCCCCTGGCCTGGAAGACTGCCCCCAGCGCTCCAACCACCAGCCCGTATAATCCAGCCACGCCCGCCATCAGGGCGCTGTACACCAGGGTGCGGTTGATGATCAGATCGATATCGTACAACCGGTAGCGCAAAATGGCGATTGCCGCCGCCACCGCAATCCCCAGGATGCCCAGGTCGGTCAGGACAATGTCAACTTCCTGCTTCCAGGCGAAGTCCGGCCAGATTTAACCCGGCGATCGAGCTTAAAATCATAACCAGGGCGTTGATTCCGAGTGCATAGGCCAGCCACTTTAGCTGCTCCCGCTCGACGCCCGCCGAGCGGCGTAAGCGCACACCAAAGGCGCTCAAAGAACCCAAAAATCCGATCGCCAACAAAACTTCGCCGAGTGCGAACAACTTCTCCAGGATAGCTGCGGTCCCCGGGATACCAAAGGGATTAGCCTCTAACCCCAGGCTGGGCAATGGGCCCGGGTAGAACATCACAAATACGACGATCAGCGCCAGCCCCAGCGCGGCCGACCATGCCACGAATCGCCAGGCCCGGGCAGGTAGCTGCCCGTCCGGAAAGATCAACAGCACGAACGTCGCCGGCAGGACTGCCGCCGGGATCCACAGCCAGGCGCTTAGCCAGGTGGCCCAGTCATAGACCGGCAAAGTGGGGCCATAACCCTTCACGGCGGCCGCCAGCGCGACCAGGGCGAACAGCAGCCCAACTGCCACGAAAATCCAGCCGACCGGATTGCGCGGCCGACGGGCCGCTACCAGCGCCCCTAGCACGGCAAACCCGCTGGTGATGAAAGGCGTCAGGCTCTGGTGGGTGATCAATGTCCGGTAATCGCCGCTGCTCGCAGCCTGATGGATGGCGATCCCCAACGCAGCCGTAGCCCCCAGTATGGCGACCCATGCTAACATCCAGGCCAGACTGCCGGCTGCTGCCTTACCGCTTGGTTGCTCTATGGGTATTCTGGCGGATGTGCTTTCCATAATTGATATTATAGATCAAGAAACTATTAAATAGGTCTCAGATAATCCCATCGAGGACGGTCAAAAATGCGTAAATGTGGAGTTCGGTTGGGACGGTAGATGCCCTCCCAACCGAACTCCACATTTTTTTCTACGACTTTTGAGTGGCCCGTCCCCAACCGAAAAATACGTTCCGGCTGATTCCCATAAAGACCACTGCAAAAACGAGGTTGAGGGCCAGAATCAGCCCGGCCAATTCCGCCACCAGGTAAAGTGAGCTGCGTGGGATCGCGACCAGCCCCATCGCCGCCACATTCAAGCCCAGCAGCAGGGTCAGCACCGCGCTTGTTACCAGGATGCCCCCATACTGCTGCCAGGTCCTTGCGTACAATCGCCCGATAATCGCCGTCGTGAGCAGGGTACAAGTGATGGTCACCGGCAGCGCCGGCCGGATCAAAAACCCGGGCAGCCCATCATAGGTCATCAACTCTGGCAGCGTGATGACAGGCTCAAAAATCAGGACAGATGCTCCCCCCAGCAGCGCAAACATACCCACATACAGGGCGTTGTAACCCATCCAGTTGGCGGCTGTTGGCTGGCGGATCAATTCTCCATAGGTCCACCCGAGGCACAGCCCGCAGATCGCCCCGGCAACCAGCAGAATTGGGAGCGAGAACCAGATATCGCTGATGAGCAGGGCGTGAATCAGCCCAAAACAGCCCGCCGAGACCGCGCCCGCACCCATCCCCGCCAGGCCGAATGGAGATCGCTTTTTGTTCATCTTCTCAAGCCGCATCATTTCACCCCGCCCTGGGCCATGGCCGGCAGGGATTGCAAATACATCCAGACCGCTTTCAGTTCATCGTCGCTCATCTGCCCGAAATACTTCCAGGGCATTTCCTCGCTCAATTGGCCCCCGGATGGGGTTACACCCGTCCGCATGGTGTCGATGAAACCCTGCTCGGTCCAGCCGGCCAGTTCGCCGCCCGGCGTCAGGTTTGGGGTCGGGACTTCCTGCCCGGGAGGCCCGAAGGGTGCCCCATTCAATTGGGCGCCGTGGCACTCCGTACAGACATGCGTCAGGTACTGTCCGTAGTCGGCCGTCACCCCCGGGGCCGGCGCAGCCGGAGAAGCGCTGGTGTGGTCGATCTGGTCGGCCGCGAAGGGCGGGAACATGCCCACGCCCATCATCAACCGGCCCATCAGCTCGACCCGTCGCTCGGGCATCGGGTTGTCCACCGGGGGCCGGCTCTTGACGTAAGCGATCACCTCCCCCAGGTCCTCATCGCTCAGGTTATGGAAAGCCGCGGACGGCATGATGAACAGCGCCCTGCCATCCGGCCTGACCCCGTGCCGGATGGCTCGCACCCAGTCTGCATCGCTGAAGCCCGCTCCCACGCCGCCCGCTCCGGCCGTCAGGTTGGGGGTCGGGATGGTCAGCATGCCCGGCACCGTGTAAAACACCTGCCCGCCCAGGTTAGCGGTATGGCAGTCCGCGCACAGGAAGATTGTGGCCAGGTGCTCTCCGCGCTGGATCGCAGCCGCGTCGCTCGGGACCGCTACAGCTTCAGCCGAGATTTGGTATTGCTTGTTGAGTTTATTAGTTCCCAACACAAAGATCACCACCGCTGCCAGCACCAGCAGCCCAACCAGGCCGCCCAGAATAATACCAATCCATTTCAACCATTTCTTGAACATACCATCACCTCATATCAATTCTGAGTACCAGCTCGTTCTTGTAAAAACAGGCATCCTGAGTGAAGGAGCCAGGTGATTTTCCTGGCGACGTAATCGAAGGAGCCGGGTTGAACTGAGAAACCACCCTTCAACCTCTCAGCAGCAACCAGATCCCGATCAGCACCGGGGCGACATGATGCAGCCAGGGATAATACACATCCTTCGGCCTGGCAATTGGCAGGATCACCAGCCAGGCCAGGTTCCAGACGATCGTCGCCCAGCCGACCCACCCGGGCAGCAGCCCGGTGCGCAGGATCGAGGCCCCAAAAACGGCTTGCCCCACGAACGCCAGGACCACAAACGCCACGATCGGCGCGTAGATCCACTCCTGCCGGCTGAGCGCAAAGGTTTCGGCCGCCAGCACCAACACCGTCCCGATCAGGAAAATTGCCAGCCCGATCGGGGCCAGCACGCCATCGCCGGCGGTCTCGAGCAGCCTGCTCAACAGCAAGAACCCCAGCGCGCTGACCACGAAACCTGCCATGACCAGGCTCCTTTCCCAGATCAGGTAAACCTGTGACTGGGCTGCCGGCCACTTCAGGATCGCCCGGCCGGTGAAAAGCAGTCCGGCCGGCAAAAAGATGATCCCGCCCAGGATCAACAACCAGCCGGCTGCCACTCGTTCGGAAAGGATATATTTAGCCATCATATTGTTGTTCCTTACCAGACTGAACCTGTAGAAACGAACTTCCCACCTGATTTGAAAAGAATGTCTGCCCTGTCAAAAACAGCCCCAGCGCGCCGATAGCAGCCGCCCCGAAATAAAATAGCGCGATATTGGTATCGGACAATGCGGGCAGCGCCAGCCCAACCGGCAGGATCCAGCTGGTCCACCAGGCCCACTTTTCGAGCCTGCGAAAAGGGATCAGGATCACGATCAGGGCGTACAGGTTAAAGGCCGCATAACCAATGAACAGGACGGGCTCATTCAAAAAGAAGATCAGCCCCAGGTGATTTACAGCCATAAGGGCTGCCAGTATGATCAGGCTGATCCAGCCGATCTTAAAACGAGTGGTTTGGACGGGGGTACTTTTCAGGACCATCACAACCTCCATGTATTGAAACAGATAACCGGTTTTATCAACAACAATCTACATAAAGATAAACAAAAACCAGTCCCATTGTCATGGGACTGGCATACTAATTCAGCTTCGCAAGGGCTACTAAGTTTATGGGACACCCGTCCCAGCCACCCTGACGTTTTCCTGACGGGGATCGGCTACATATGAATGAGGAATGGGGAGGATCGACTTCCATGTAGAAGCACAGAAAAGGAGAAAATATCATGAACATGAAAATGCTTGCAGCCATGATCGTCGCCATCCTTTTTCGCAGCGGTCGCCTTGCCTGCACTGGCGAAACCGCCGGATCAATTCTCTGACACCTATACCGAAGAGCCATTGATGGTCGCAGACTGTGGCGATTTTGAGGTCTGGACCAGGGGTTCTCAGATTGTTTATGACGGGATGATCCACTACGACCGGGAGGGCAATCCCACTCGGATCATCACTCGATGGTGGAGCCAGGACACCTTCTGGAATCCGGATAACGGCAAAGAGGCAGCTGTGGAAGGGAAGTTGTTCAACACGATCGATCTTCCCGCCACCGGTGAAACCGTCGCCATGGGCATTCAGTTCAAACTCACCTTGCCTGGAGAAGGAACCTTGCTGGTCGATGTCGGCCGAATCGTGTTTGACCCGTTTCCTACTATCGTAACCGCAGTGGGCCATCACCCCTATTGGCTGCCAGAACCGGGTGATTTCGATAAGCTGTGTGCCTACTTTGCAGATTGAGTGTCCCCTTATACTTGCTTCCTTTGAAAATAATCACCGGTTAAGTTTAGCGAATCGACCCTGATCGTTCCCGATTGATGGTTTAGCAGAGCCCAATGAACCGCCGTAGGATTGAAAGCTGGAATGAGGGCGAATATTGTCATCATTCCAGCCGGGCCGAGCGATTCACCGAGATCAGCCTCAGATTGAGCGCCTGGACCTTGGCGAGCGCCCCGAACAGCGCCGCCTGGTCGGCGAATGCCCCACTCAGCACTGTCTCCCCACCGGGATCGTTGCGAATGCTCAGCCCTTCGAACCAATCCGACCAGCGCTGGCTGAGGTGGCCGGCCACCCGGATCTCGTAAAAGTCGGAAACCTTCCCGCAATCATTCATGGTCATCACGCTTTCGGCGCTGCCTCGAGTTCGGCCCATTGCAGTTCTGACCGCAGCGTTTCACGCTCGACCCGCAGCGGCTCGGCGCTCATGAGCAGCTCGGAAAATCGCTTCACGAACCGGGCCGCCGGCGCGCCGTCGACGAGGTCGTGGTTGAACGTCACCGTCAGGCACAGGTGTTCGTGGTTCTCGAGTTCCCCATCCCGGACACACGGCCTTTCCACGATCCCGCCCACTGCGACCCCCACGGTCGCCCCGCCGACCAGCGGAACCAGCCACATGGCCTGATTCCGGGCCCCGAACATGCCGACTGCGGTCACGGCTACCGCCCCGTAGCGTTCGATCATGGCCGCGTTGCGGGACGCGATCCGGATGAAGATCCGGAAGAGAAAGCTCGGGATGAACCGTACCCAGGTTGCCCCACTCAGACCCCCTAACCCGTCATCATCGTGCGCCTGCGCCCCCCGGATCTCGTCCAGGATTTGCCGGTAAGTCTTGGCCTGCGCCGCCCGGACACCCAGGTTATCGGGCACGATTTCTCCCTCCAGTTCCCGCTCCACCAGCACCCCGACCGTGACATCGTCAAAAATCAGGATCTGGCTGCCTTTACGGATGGCATTGAATTCGGGGAACTCGGCCACGGTTTGTGCCAGGCTGGCCACCACGTACGCGGTCAGGGACAGGCTTTCGCCGGTCCGCCGCTTATAGGCTCGCATCAGCCGGCGTGGCTCCGAAATATCCACTTCGATCAGGGCTTCGATATTGTTCTGGTCGCGCCCGGCTGCGGCCGAGGCCGCCACCATTCGGCGGTTGGTCGTAAATGGCACCGTCCGGTAGATTTGCTTCTTGTTCATCGTTTGCTCCTATTTTGAAGTTTGGACCTTTCTGCCCCTGGCGGTGTTGTTCAGGTTAGCTATCGCCATATCTGAGGGATTACCGTGCAAAAGCAGAAAGGTCCAAAATCGTTTTTCCCCTTTCGACTTCAGGCATTGCCCTTGACCAGCAGGTACACGCTCAGGGTCGAGAAAACCAGCGCCAGCAGCGGCGCAACCTGGTGAATGCGCAGCACCATGGCCGGAAGCTGCATTTCTTCGCGGGTGAGGAACGCCCCGGTAGCGATCAGGGCCAGGAATAAAATCGCACTGACCGCGATCATACCCATCTCAACCAGGGCCCTGCCGTCCAGAGTTTGATACAGTTGCTTGACCGCCATCCCGATCAGGACCACGCTCACCACGGCGATCAGCTTGTGCACGCTGACCAGCCAGATGTTCAGCGGCTTGCCCGAATGGCTGACGATCACGCCCGAGACCAGCGTGAATACGAACAGGATCCCGGCGACGACCAGTTTGCTTGTGATAGTGTCCATTTTCATTCTCCTTGTTTCAGTTTCTTCGATTGGTTGTTTATAGGATACCTGGTACCGCCCTGAATTTCAGTGGACACAAGGAGTATCTTTGCGCAAAAACGGGAAGGTGTACTTCGGTACACTTTCCCGTTTTTTTTACCGCCAAGAAAATAAGCCGGACAACCACTTAAAGTGGCTTAGCCGTTCAATCGTTCGGCAGGAGACCTAATTCGTGCGCCCGGGCTACCGCCTGGGTGCGGTTGCTGACCCCCAGCTTGCCGTAGATATTGCTGGTGTGCTTCTTGACCGTGCGCACCGTGATGAATAGTTTTTCTGCAATAACCCGGTTGGAATCGCCCAGCGCCAGTTGCACCAGGACCTCCAGCTCGCGGGCGGTCAGCGCTTCCACCAGGTCCGGCGCCTGGCCCTGCGACCGCTCCGGGGCCGGTTGGGCCGGCCGCCCGAAAGCATCCAGCAGCCTGCGGGCATACTGCTTGATCCGCTCAGGCGCCCCCGCCTGCTCTCGCACCGCTTCCAATAAGGGGACCAAGGTCGGGCCTTCTTCCAGAAACAGGCACACAAAACCAGCCGGTTCGCCCAGCGCCAAAGCCTGCTCCAGGGTAGCGACCGCCTCGGGCGGTGTCTCGCCGCCGGCCAGTTTTTGAATGATCCGGGCCCTCAGCAAATAGACTTCCATCAGGCGCCCGAAGCGCATCCCCGGCTCCACGCTGGCCTGGATCTCATCTAACAGCTTGCCCGCCGGTTCCAATTCGTCCTTCGCGATATAGATACGCGCCAGGCTTAATTTAAACGCTTCTTCCGCAATCCGGGGCAGCTTTTGGGCGTAATAACTGGCCCCCAGGATTTCCAGTAGCGGCGCTTCCAGGCTGGCCGCGCTTTCCAGGTTGTCGCTCGCCAGCCGGCTGGCAACCTGCTGGGCCGTCAAAGTGAAATCCATCCGCTGGATGATCTGTTCCAGCTGCTGCAGCGTCTGGATGGCTGCCTCGAGCTCCCCTTTAGCCTGCTGCAGGCGCGCTTTTTGGATGTAACCGGTGTACAGGCCATACCTGGCCCCCTGCTGGCACAGCTCCAGACCGGTCTGCAGATACGCCTCCGCTTGCTCGAGTTCATACCGCTCCAGGTGGATCCCGGCCAGCCCGATGTAGCTGGGTCCGGCCGCATAGGCCCGCTTTTGGCCGGACGATTGGCGCACAGCCTTATTACAGGCCTCGATAACCTGCTGGCAGTACCTGGCCAACTCATCCAGCCGGCCGTACTGGCACAGATCGAAGGCTCGCACCATCGTGATATTGGACATCAGCCCGAATGACCCGGCATCCTGCGCCAGCCGCAGCCCTTCCCGGTAGGCCGGGGCGGACTTTTCGATATCCCCCTCCATCCCATAGGCGCGATACAGCGTGGTGAACAGCGAAGCCCTTAAACGTAGGTCATCACCGGAAATTTCTCCCAAAGCTTCCTGCGCCATCTGGATCGCCCGGGCGGTGTTTTGATGGGCCATGAACCCGCTCAGATACACCAGGGCTTCCAAACGCAGCCGGTCGTTCTCCGGTGAGTGCGGCAAAGCCCGGATGAACTGCTCCTTCTCCAGCAAGGTCTGTTCGAACATATCGATCTTACCCAGGCTCAGATCGATCAGGAACTCGTAGATCTTCAGGCGGGGATGTTGTTTAAAAGCCTGCTCCGGGAGCGCCTCCAACCAGGTCTTCAAAACAGTGTACTGGTCGCTGAAGATCATGTTTTGGCCCGCCCGGTCCAGCAGGGTAGCCGCCCGCTCAAAGTCCCCGGCCGCAAAGGTGTGGCTCACAGCCTCGAGCGGGAATCCATGCTCTTCGTACCAATCCGCCGCCTTCAGTTGTAGCCCCGCACTCTCCTCAGCAGACAGATTTTGCTGCAGGCGAGCGTTCAACAGATCGGCGAACAGGTGGTGGTAGCGGAACCAATTGCCCTCCTGGTCCAGCGGGACGACGAAAATATTCTCCCGGTGGAGCGCGCTCAGCCGTTCCCTTCCATCCCGGCAGCCGGTCAGGGTTTCACACAAACTTGCGTTCATCCGCTTGAGCAGCGAGGTCTTGAGCAGGAAGGTTTGCATCGCTTCAGGCTGGCGCTGGAGCACTTCCTCGACCAGATATTCTGCCACATACATGTGACTGCCGGTAAACGCCTGCACGAAGGCCGCCACATCCTCCCGCCCCTGCATCGAGAGCGCCGCCAGTTGCAGTCCTGCGATCCAGCCTTCCGTCCGTTCCTCCAGAGCAGCCACATCCTCGCCGGACAGGGCCAGGCCCATGGTCCGGTTGAGGAACGCCGCGGCTTCCTCCGTGCTGAAGCGCAGGTCCTGGGCCCGGATTTCGATCATCCGGTTGCGGGCCCGGTAGCGCGCCAGGGCCCACGGCGGGTCGGTGCGCGTGGCGACGATCAGGTGCAGGTTGAATGGGATGTGCTCCAGCAGGAATTGTAAGCCGGCATGGATGGCCGGGGTTCGGATGGTGTGGTAATCATCCAGCACCAGGGCGATCGGTCGATCTATCGCGGTCAAATCGTTGATCAACAGGGTCGGCACCATCTCGTCCGGCAGCGCCTGCGGGGTGTTGAACAGTGCCAGCGCCGCTTCGCCCACGCCTTCCAGGACAGACTGGCAGGCTGAGATCAGGTAAGTCCAGAACTGGATCGGATCGTTATCCCCCTCATCCAGCGACACCCACGCCGCCGGCTGCCCCAACCGGGACACGCATTCGCTGATCAGCGTGGTTTTGCCAAATCCCGCCGGAGCGGATACCAGCGTAAAGCTGCCCGGGCGGTCCAAACCTGCCAGGATTTTTTCAACCAGCTGGGGGCGCGCCACCACATTCGAGCGCGACGGCGGGATATACAGCTTGGTGGCCAGCAGCGAGACAGACATTCTGAGATAAATTATACATCCCGCCAGGAACGGCCAATCCACCGCTGTACCGAACTGGCATACCGGCGGTATTCATCGCCGAACCTGGCGTCCAGATACTTTTCTTCCGGGATGATCAAGATGCTGTGACATGCGATCAGGGCCGGGAGCAGCAGTATCAAAACCCAGGGCCAATTGAACGCCAATCCAATCCCTGCCAGGACGCACACTCCGCCCAGATACAGGGGATTCCTCGAGATTGAGAACACCCCACTGGTGACCAGCATGCTGGTGGGCTGCCCCGGATCGGTCGGCTGGCTGTGTTTCGCCAGCTCCCGCCGCGCCAGTACGATCAGGATCACGCCCAGGATGATGAGCGCCGCACCCCCGCTGATGAAGACGATTGCCAGCGCCCCCCTGGGCAGCGAGATGGGTATCAACCATTGCAGGGCTATCGCCGCCAGGAAAGGGATGCCAAACACCACCTCGAAAATTTGCCACCAGCGCCGGTGGGCGACCTCCATAGACATTCTCGTTGCCTGCCTTTCCCTTTCTATGCTGGAAGACCAAGCTGCCTTCCGGACGAACCGCATTACCTGTCGGTCGCATACCAGTCTGCCACCCGTAAAGCCCGCAGGGTGATCCACCGGCTTGGCTGGCCCACGCTCTCGCCGAACTCGACCGGCGTCTCGCCGGGATGCCGGGTATCGAGGGGCCAGCGCCCGTCGCCATCGCGCTTCAACTCGACCAGCTCGATCGGCTCGGTCACTCGTTCATCCGACCTGATGCCGGCACTGCGCAGGTACTCAAGCCCCCGCAGCACGTCGTAATGCCACCAGGTTGGGAAGGTAAAGCTCGTCCAAGCCGCGCCGCCTTTGCGGTCCCGCTTGATCGTCTCACCAGTCGACCGCCGCCGGAAAAGACGCCGTTCGAGCAGGTATTCTTGCCCGCGCCGACGCGCCGCGCTCACCTCCGGATTTTTCCGCCCGCTAGCACGTACTCGAGCAGTGCCTCCAGCACGCAAATCGTGGTGTCGAACGACGACCGCTGCGAATTGTCCGGCGCCTCGCAGTTCCAACCCCCGTCTGCCAGCGGATCGTAGGGTCGGAATTCAGCAGCCAGTCGATCACAGTACGATCCGGCTTTGGGGCCGGTTGTTTGGGTGAATCGGTCGCCATCTTCGGGCTCCTTTCATCAGGCCTTCGCCAACCAGTAAGCTTATCTACGTTAAATATTACACCATTTTGTTCCAGCCGCCCCGCTCCTCAAAAAGAACGCCTGTTGTCCCGGCCCTCAGACCGTTTCAAACTGGCGTTCGTTTCAAGGCCGCCCGGCGCCTTGTTGCTCGCGAGCAGTTCATTCAGGCAGCTACACAGTGACGACCACATTCCCTTGCTTATGTCCGGCTGCCACGTACCGGTGGGCCTCGGCCATTTGCTCCAAAGGATAAGATCGATCGATCACGGCCTGGAGCCTGCCCGCCTCGATCAATTCGTTGGCAAAAACCAGATCCTTCGTCTTTTCGCGGGCCGGCCGCATGCCCGTGGCCCCAAATTTTACCTTCTTACCGCCTGTTACTGAAGTCCACAAGATTTGCAAAATCACCGCCGGCGAAGGGACCGTTGTCAGATAAACTCCGGTCTCCGTCAGCGAATCTTTACAGCCCGAAAATGAACTCTTCCCCACTGCGTCGAAAATGATGTCATAGCTCTGCCCGTTCTGGCGAAAATCTTCCCGGGTGTAATCGATCGCTTCATCGGCGCCCAGTGAGGCCACCAGGGCCAGGTTCTTCGGGCTGCATACCCCGCTGACCTGGGCCCCAAAAGATTTGGCGATCTGCACCGCCGAAGTCCCGACTGCCCCGGAAGCGCCGATGATCAGGACCTTTTGTCCGGGCTGGATCTTACCCAGATCCCTTAGAAAAGGCAAGGCCGTCAAGGCTCCATTCGGGATCGCAGCAGCCTGCGCGTAGCTCAGGCTGGCCGGTTTATGCACCAGCGCTCCGTCTTCGGGCATACAGATGTACTCGGCATACGTACCCAGGATGCCCAGGCCCGTATTTCCATAAACCTGGTCGCCCGGCTTGAAGCGCCTCACCGCTTTGCCCACTGCTTCCACTTCCCCGGCCAGGTAAAAACCCAGGATGGTCTTCTTCGGCTTCCGGAGCCCATTCAGGCCCGGGGCAGCCCGCAAGCCGGGATCTTCCGCCGCCACCGTGGTCGCATGGACCCGGATCAAAACTTCACCATCCATTGGCGCCGGTTTCTCTACCTCTTTCAATTGCAGGACTTCCGGCGGTCCGAACTTGGTGTACACAATCGCATTCATGAACGTATCCTTTCGTTAGAACGCAGCCCGTGCCCCGATCGTCTTCAGAAGCACTTTGGCTCGGGTTTCATCAATCATTACCCCAAGGATACCCAGGAATGTGGTGAACCGTCATCACCACGTTGTGGTGATTGATGTGGTGAATTACTCACAAATCCCTTGGCAGTCTCCATTCCTATCGCTTGCTATATGCTATTGATAAATAAAATCGCCTGGCTCTCACCGGGCGATATTTTAATTGTATAGTTGGTTTCATCCACCCATCGTCATCCGCCCGAATCAACTCCCCCCTCATCCAGCCGCAGCAGACCGTTGTTCAAATGCACAATCTCAATCTCGGCCGCCTGCAGGAAATCCATCGCATTCGGATCGATCCGGTAAGCCACATGATATACCAGCCGGGTGATCCCGGCATTGATCAACGCCTTGGCGCAGTTGATGCACGGGAAATGGGTCACATAGCAGGTGCTGCCCCGCGACGATACGCCGTGCAGGGCCGCCTGGATGATCGCGTTGGTTTCCGCATGGATCGTCCGCATGCAGTGTCCATCCACCAAAAGGTGCCCGATCTCGTCGCAGTGCGGCTGCCCCGCCGGCGACCCGTTGAATCCGGTCGTCAGGATGCGCTTATCCAGCACCAGCGCGCAGCCCACGAGCGCCCGGTCGCAGGTGCTGCGCTCGGAAACCGCATAGGCAATTTTCATGAAATACGAATCCCAATCCGGTCGCATATCGATTCCTCCGTCAGCCAATCATAGCACAGCCTGCTGGCGCTGTGCCCCGATTTTGCAGGATTTTAATCTCACGACAGATAATCCGCTTCCGCCTGTTTCAACCGCTTCAAGTGGGTCTCAAGATCGGCTGGGTTGAGAAAGTCGATCCCCCACTCTGGGGCATTCTGAGCATGCACGCCGATATGCCACAGGTAACGGGCGCACACGAACAGCGCAACAGCCTGCACATCGAGATCACGGATCGAACGGGTTTCCCGGTAGCCGCTCAGATACGCCCCCCACCGCCCGGCGACCGCCTCTTTAAGCCGGCAGCACCACAGAAACACGGCCAGATCGCAGGCCCGATAGCCATACCCGCCGCAGTCAAAAACCGAAGAAGGTCAGGGTGCCCTCGGACGATACATGATCATGATACCCTTGCAGATCCCCATGGCAGAAACCCTGCTCGAGCCTGTCGGCCGGCAAACTCACCAGCCGCTCCCGCAGCATTTCGCCCTTTATTGCGGCCTGGATTACCCGAGAGAAAATTAATTTGGACTTCGCCAACAAACTCTTATAGATACGATATCATCGAAAGTGATTGTACTGAAACACAAACGATATAATGATGTCATTGATTGTCGGAAGTGTAGATTGGCAGTCAATGCCAGGTGCGCTAAAATGTTGTAGAAAGAGATTTGTGGTGTTCTGTTTGGGCAGCAAATGCCGCCCAAACAGAACACCACATCTACACAACTCGAATGTCCCCCTTTCGTGACAAGGTGTCATGCGATTTAAGTCTTTCGAATTCAACCTGAGAGAGCTGGCCGGATCGATGGGGGATTTCGGCACCCTGCTGCCATTGGCGATCGGATACATTGTAATCAATGGTCTCGATCCGGCCGGATTCTTGGTAATGATGGGGCTGGCAAACATCGTCACTGGCATTGTTTATCGCCTACCCATGCCGATCGAACCGATGAAAGTGCTGGCTGTGATGGCAATTGCCCAGCATTGGTCGCCATCCATGATCTATGCTTCCGGATTCGCAATGGGGGCGATCTGGCTGTTCCTTGCCGCCACTAACCTAATCGGCTGGATTGCAAAGATTACGCCCCAGTCCATTGTTTGGGGGATTCAGGTTACATTAGGACTGCTGCTCGCCGTTGAAGCCGTCAAGCTACTCTCTACCTGGTGGCCGCTGGGGATCCTCTCGATTGGGTTAGTGCTGGTGCTGCGTCAAAACCGCTATGCGCCTGCCGCCATCGTGTTAATTCTGCTTGGCGTGGTCATCAACTTTGTCAATGGAACCTTCAACCAGGTCAGCCCACCGTCGCTTACCTTGCCATCGATTACAAGTTTTAACCTTGGGGAAGTCTGGCAGACCTTATTGCTCGCTGGATTTGCACAGGTTCCATTAACCGTGACCAACGCCACCATCGCCACTGCCGCCTTAATCAAGACATACTGGCCCGAGCGACCGGTGAGCGAGAGGCAGCTCTCGCTAAACCAGGGCCTCATGAACATCATCGTACCGTTCTTAGGCGGCATGCCGATGTGCCACGGAGCCGGCGGCCTGGCAGGACAATACTACTTTGGCGCCCGTACCGGTGGGACCAACATCATTGAAGGGGTCATCGAAATTTCCTTGGGCCTGTTCTTTGCCGCTTCGGTCGCCGGCCTGTTTGCTGTTTTTCCTTCGGCGATCATTGGCGCAATGATGTTGCTCGTCGGGATAGAGCTCACCAGGTTCGCAAAAAATATCCGTCTAAACAAGGATTTGGCCCCCATGGGTGCGACGATCATCGTCTCCTTACTGAGCAATATGGCCTTGGGTTTTATTGCCGGTCTGGTTGTCTACCATCTTCCCCGCCTCATCAGGCAGAAAGCACGTTCGACGACGCCATGAAACCAATTTCCCGATCCACCGAGGATGGTGCCCCAGAGATTCCGAAAGAACCTGAACACCGGTTCTTTGGATAATCCTGTGATGGTACCCCTGGCCCCAACCTGCATGTCCAGGTCTGGCAGCAAATGCCTGGGATAAAGGTCGTGGCGGGCTGTGATATTGACCAGGTCAGACTGGATGCCGGGGGAACGAAATACGGCATAGACGAGCTTTACACAGGTTATCGCCAGTTATAGGCTCGTGATGACATCGACGCCGTGAACGTATATATCCATAACGACCTGCACACACCTATCCAGCCCATGACCGCCATGATCGCCCGGGCGCGCCGTCCGGCAACTGTCGAGACAAAGGATCGAGAGATCGTCCTGCGCGAAGTGCCGGTCGGTGAAAGCCCCTACAACCTGTTCCAGCAGGTCAACGTTGCGCTCGCACAAAGCTGCCAGCCCTTCACGGCCTGGCGCTTGGAGTTGTTCAGCGGCGAGCTTGACCGGCTGTGGCCGGAAGGCATGAAACCGCCGGAGCCCTCTTCTTCCGTGTCACTTCTTCCTCCTGGGCCGCCACCACTTACTTCTGTGGTTGCCAAAGCGGGACCACACTCTCCCCGGAAATAAGCCCACTCGTCACAAGTACTGCCATCGTCCGCGCTACGGATTTCATGTTCGTATTCGTAGCCGTTCTGCTCGCAATAGGCTGCTGCAGGATTTGGCTTATTTACCTGAGATTCATCTGTCGAAACCGGCTCAGGTGTCTTGACTTGGGGCACTGCGCAATCCGTCAGAGTCATCAAAATGATTAAGAATGTAAAGATCTTTTTCATTTTTCCTTCTTATTATTGTCCTCGTCCATCGAAACTCTATTTTTCTTTGGTTTCCCGCGCCTTTGCACAGTTCAGGTGAATACCGAATAGGATGGCGAAACTAAACATCGTTCCTTATTGAATAGCGGCATGTGCCAACGCGGAAGGTGTACGACAGCCGACGATGGCGGGGGCTTCATGGATGAGCGCGTCGTTCTCGAGAGCTTCGACCATGAACAAGGCATAGTCCACCCGGCGCGTGAGGTTGCTGGCGAGAATGGGATCGCCTACGTGCCGACTCCATACCGGCAAACCCTGGCTCTCTCCCTCCTCAAGATCGCTTCCGCGTACGACCGTCCAACGAGTTGCGCTGGCAAAGATCCGACGGCACGCTTCCACTTGGTCGTCAAGGTCAATGAAGGGAATGATCCTCGTAAGCCAGCGGGTAATCTTCTCCTCTCTTTGCAGGGAGGATGGGTACACATCTTTGCCATCGCGGGAGATATGCCATCCGCAAGAAAAGACGAGGCGCGCCCCTGGAGACGCAAAGTCAAGTACCGCCTGGGCTGTGCCAGTTGAATAGTTCTGATTGCCCCACGGAACCAGCACAGTGAGAACTCCGTCACAATCACAGACAGCTTTCTCGATTACCTCACGGTCGTTCGTCGCACCGGGCATGATCGTGATGCATCCTCTGAATTCGTCGAGTTTACTTAGACTACGTTCCCGACAAACGCCAACCACTTCATAGCCCCGGTCCAGCGCGTGTTGTGTCATGTACTTGCCGAGTTTCCCAGAGACTCCAATAATGCAAATTTTCATCGCTTACTCCTTTTTTATATCGCTCTGATGAGCCAACCTGTCCAGCTCATTACGCTTCCCGGTCCGGGTTGCTTCGCAATAGCACGATCCCCACCCAGAGGAACCACACAATATGGAGCAGTCCAAAGACGATACCCGCATCCGCAAGCGATGGCACAACTGAGACGAGACCCGCGAAAGCGATCACAAATCCAAGCCAGTTGAGCGGTTTGGGAAGCGCATTCGTTCGAGAAGCGGCCCAACTTACAAGCAAGAGCCACAACCCGCCCAGGAGTTCTCCACCGGCTCCACCCAAGCCTTGGGCTACCGTTTCAAGCACTTGCCAGGCCCACACGGCTTGAGGCGGATCAATGGCATACAACCCAACGATCGCTTCCATGCCATAGTTGAACACCATGCTGCTTGCCAAAAGAAGACAAGCCCAGATGATGGCGATGGCAGTCGCGACCTGGGCGACTATCGGTGCGCCGATTTTCAAACGGTGATAGAGGGCCAACCCCAACACAACCAGACTAAGCGCAACAAACTCATACACAATCACGTGCATCGCGAACATGCTCGTGTAGTTATCCCTGAGTAAAATGACCTTTTCAGTGGGATCAACGACAGCGGGGTAGTTAACTACGACAAGGAAATAGGGTATCGCCACAATGTAGGCCACAGCCATGTAAAGTGCAGCCAAACCGCCGAATTTCTGCAAGGTTTTCATGTTTTGCTCCTTTTATTTCGAATAAATCAGGCTTCAACGTTGCGCCAGGTCCACGCAAACCCGATGATCAGCAGCAGGTAGAGGGTTTCGACCATGGCGATGAATGTGTAGTGGGGATATGACGCCGCGCCGCCCCAGATATATGCAATGGTGACGATGCCCACGCCGATATTGACCCAGCGATTGATTCCGTACTCCAACACACGAGACAAGATGATCATCACAATCGCGAGATTTCCCATCACCGCGCCGGCCAGCATCAATTGGGGAATCGATACGCCCGTGCTGGCGGAGGTTCTTGCCACCTCTTCCGCCGCGCCGGGGATGAACAGTGAAAGGATGTCCGCTTTCAGCATGTTGATCATCACCACGATCCATAGGGTGGAAAGCAGGACTTTGGTGTCAAGCTTTATGGTGGGGGTTGCGCGTGTATTCATTTGTTCTCCTTTTGAACGATATGGATGAGTTTCCTTTCCAAAGTGCTTATTGCGTTTACTATTTGGCATCTGATTGATCCGTATGGCCGGGTTGGATAGGGCAGACCGAGACCAGTGGCATTCCCAGGTCGCGCACTTTTTTTAGCAAGCCATGCAACGCAGCCTGGTCAACCACAGGTCCAGAAAGAAGCGTGTTGCCGTTCTCTTCCAGCGTGATAGACAGGCCCTCAAACCAGTCTGTCCATTGACTATCCAGGTGCCCCCTGATCCTGATCTGATAGATCATGGGCTCCAATGAATCAGGTTGGGGGTTGAATGGGTTTGGCATCGCTTCATTTCCATGGTGACATGTGAGAATGGTCTGTGTTGCTTGTGTCGTACACAGACAATATACCTGCGCCAGAGTGCCGCCGCTAGACACTTTGGTGTGGGTCGGAGTGTTGTTTTAGAGTGTTGGGTAGAGAAGTGGGGAAGTCGGCGCTTAGATTAAGCCCAACTCACGCCCGCGGGCGATGGCTTCGGTGCGCCGCCGTACTTGCAGTTTTTCAAAAATCCGACGGTTGTGCCCTTTGACCGTATCAAGAGCCAGAAACAACCGCGCGCAGATTTCCTGGTTAGAAAGACCCGTGGCGATCAGTCGCAGTACATCTAACTCGCGAGGAGTCAGGGGGTTTGCCAACCCTGAAGAACCGGAAAGGGAGACTACTGGCTGTTGTTCCTTCGGCTCCGCCGCAAAAGCAGCTAACAACTTTTTGACATAGACCAACCGAATGCCCTGCGCAGCCATCGCGGACAGGAGTTCCGCCATCCGAGGTCCTTCGTCCAGGAACATGCGGACAAAGCCCTCCGGCTCAGCCAGTGCCAGCGCCTCATTAAGCGTTTCTCGTGCTTTTTCTTGATCGCCATACGCGCGGTGAGCGATTGCTTGCAATATCATCGCTCTAAGCCGTTCATCCTGCCAGCCCTTCGCTTCCATTTCCCGGCGGAATGGATCCAGCAATGCCAGTGCCTCGGACGGGTTTCCCTGGGATAGGAGCACGCGTGCCTGGCTCATAGAAAGTCCGTACTGGTTAGCCATTTCAGCAGCGGCGACTAATTGTCCCCGTTGGATTAGGACCAGAACCCTGGCAGCGATAACCTCCGGCATCCACCGGGTGAAGTTCATTTGGTTCGCAGAGTGCTGCGCCTGATCCAAAAGCGCCGCGGCGCTATCTACATCACCCACCGTCAGTTTTAATCGTGCAAGAAGCACTTCGCTGAGAATATGCCTGTCAACCATTCGGTCATACTGGTATGCTAATTGTAGGCTCTGCTGCGTGTGTTGTTGGGCTTTGTCCAGATCGTTCCATTCGTAGTAGATGCGGGCTAGGCCAAGATGCACATCGTGCGCGCTTGGCAAGGGCTGATCGCCTAACAATTGCAGCGCACGCCCATAGGTCTCAGCCGCCTGATAGAGCTGATTTCCCAACTCTTGCAGATGCCCTAAATGAGTAATCGCCAGCATCATGGCGAATTTGCTCACAGGCGCCTGGATGGATAGGGTTTCTGTCATAACCTGCATGGATGCCGTACGGTTACCCTGGAAATGGTAAGCAACTGCCAGCGCCCAGCCAACTGTAAAGCGGTAACGCAGATTCTCAGGAGCCAGATAATCCAGGGCACGCTGCGCCTGGGAAATGATTTCTTCTGCTTGGTAGCGCGTGACTGCCAATATGGCTCGGGCGCAGGCAAGTTGTCCAATCAGATCACGGGTTTGGACGTCAAGAACGGCTCTTTCCAATGCTTTTTCAGCTGCCTGTATTTTCTCTTTCACGCCAGTTGTCTGCCCGGCCATCAATGCTATTGTGGCTGACCGTACCCGTAATACAGGTCTGGCATCAAGCACGGGCTGGGGTAAAGAATCCAGCCATGCCAGAACAATGTTCAATGCACCGCGTAAATGCAGGGGTATCCCTTTTCCTTCCATAAGCCGCTCGGTGCGTTCAATATCATTGGCAGCTGCCGCATGGTGGAAGGCTTCAATCTCCAGGGCATCATCTTCATACCACTGGCTGGCGCGGATATGCAATCTGGCAATTTCTTCAGGGGTAACACTTTGCCCCAGCCGCTGGCGCAGCAAATCGGCGAAAAGATGGTGATAGCGATACCATAGCCGCTCGTGATCGAGGGGTATGATGAATAAATTGGCCCGCTCGAGGTATTCCAGGGTTTCTTGCCCGGAAGCAGAAGAAAATCCCGCAACAGCATCACAAAGAGGTCCGCACAGACGATCAAGAACGGATGTGTGCAGCAAAAAAGCTTGAACCTCGACGGGCTGGCGCTGCAAGACCTCTTCGAGCAAATAGTCCAGCACAAAGCGATGGCTACCGGTAAAGGATTGAATAAAACCTGCTGTGTCCGTTAGCCCCTTCATGGATATAGCAGCCATTTGCAGCCCGGCGATCCAGCCTTCGGTGCGAGCCTCCAATGCGGCTATATCTTCAGCCGATAGATTCAGTCCCATCCCTTGGTTGAGGAACTCAGCGGCTTCGGCGGGGGTGAAACGCAAGTCGGCGGCGCGCAGCTCAGTTAATTGACCCCTGACGCGTAGCCGGGCCAGGGGCAGATGTGGATCCTCACGGGTGGCAATGACCAGGTGCATCTGTGGCGGCAGATGCTCGAGCAGAAAGGTGAGGGCCTCGTCAACCGGTTTGGAATCAAGAACATGGTAGTCGTCAAGGACAAGGATGAAATGGTCCGGGACGTTGGTGATTTCATTGAGCAGGGCCGTCAGAATCGCTTCAGTGGAGGGTGGCTGAGGGGATTGGAGCACAGCCAACGCCCCTGCTCCTATATTTGCCGCAATCGTCTGCAAAGTCGCCACCAGGTAAGTCAGAAAGCGTGTGGGATCATTATCCCCTTCATCCAGTGACAGCCACGCGATCGGCCTTCCACAACTCGCAATCCACTCGCTGACCAGCGTTGTTTTGCCAAACCCGGCGGAAGCGGAGATTAGGGTCATCTTGCAGCCCAGAGCGAGATTTTGGTTCAGCCGCTCGATCAGGCGCGGGCGCAGGACAATTTTTGGCCGAGGTGGGGGGATATAAAGTTTAGTGGCCAAAATTGGCGTAGACATGGCTCAATTATAAAGTATTCACCGAAACTACTCACGAACCGTTTCCCTCAATCTTCAATTGCTTGCGTCTAGATGTCATTAGGCACGACAGGATAGAGTACAGACGGACGGAAGGGGACATTTGTGACATTGCGATAGTTACCGGACAAGAAAGCACCGGTGTCGAAATTTTGCTCCCTATGTCCCACAATATCTTGGCAAGCGCCGAGGAGTAGATAGAAAGTTAGGTATGCGATTTAAAAGCGAGATCGCCCAGCGGAACCTGAGCGATCTCGGGCGTGACCAGCATATTATATCCTCACGCCAAGGCGTAAGTCCCCGTTCCTTCACATCCGTTTTTCAACAGATCGAGAGCCGGGGGTCACTTTACGCTCTGCGGAGAGGGTGGGGCCCCTCTCCACGGTTAGTAAGAACCGCCGAGTCGATGAAACTGAAATATCGCCTAAGTTTATTCGGGAACAAGTAGTAAAAGTGTCACCGGGAAGGTGTTTCTATCCTTCCCGGTTCTTGTTTTCTGGCATTATGATGCCATCTTCAAGTCGAAACCTTATGTCAGTAAATTCATCGATCAAGGGATCATGGGTCGACAAGAGCACCGTAATTCCCTCCCTTTTTACAATCATCTGAAACAAAGAGAAAATCTGGCGGCTGGTATCCGTGTCCAATTCGCCGGTAGGCTCATCCGCCAGGATAAGCGCTGGTCGGGTGGCCAGGGCCCGCGCGATGGCCACGCGCTGCTGTTGCCCGCCGGACATTTCGTCTGGGCGGTGGCGCATCCATTTTTCCAGGCCGACCAGCCTCAGGTAGCGGCAGGCTTGCTCCATCCGGGTATGACGCCCAGCTCCGGTCAGCCTGAGCATCAGTTCCACGTTCTCATAGGCTGAGTAAGTCGGTAGAAGTGCAAAAGATTGGAAGATGAACCCGATCTTGTGGCGCCGCAGCAAGGTGAGCTCTTTGTCACTAAAAGCGGCTAGCGGCCGGCTGTCAAATTCGATGTCACCATGTGTGGGACGGTCCAGTCCGCCGATCAGGTTGAGCAGTGTGGTCTTACCCGAGCCAGAGCGGCCTTTCAAGGCTGCCAGCACCCCGTGCGGCAGGTCTAGGTCAACGCCACGCAGCGCCTGCACTTCCTGCCCATCGGGATGATAGATCCGCCAGACACAGCGCAGGCGTAGGAGCGGCCGGGTGCTTTCCGGCTCATTCATGGTCAGAGCCTCTGTTTAGGAAATGGATGCGCCCACCCAAACGGCGAACACGCGCCAGCCAGGGGTTCTCGGCGCGCTCTGGCGCCTGGTCTGGGGTCAGGTACAGCTCTTCCGGGCGGGTGTGAACCTCCTGTGGGGCAGCGGCACGCCCACGCCCGGAAACCGGCTAAATCACAATTCGGCCCTCGCTGAGCTCGAGCCGAACCCGGTTGCCGATGTCTAATGCTTCCAGGTAATCACGCGGGATCTGCAGGCGCCCGGCGCTGTCTAACACCACTAGTTCTTCAAATTCCTGTGTTTCTTGTACTCCTGGACGGAGTGCTACCGCGGTGGAGGTGGTTAGCGGGGCTTCTACTGCCTCCTGCCGCCCGGAGCGGACCCTCTCGGTGCTGGTTTTCCCGTCACGGATAGCCACTACCCGATCAGTATAGTGGCCGAGGTCAGGGTCATGTGAGACGATCAGGATGGTCATGCCATATAGATGGTTGATTTTGCGCAGGTCGGCGTATACCTCTACGGCGGTGGCGGTATCCACTTCGCCTGTGGGCTCGTCGGCCAGCAGGATCTGGGGCTGGTTGGCAAGAGCAACGGCGATGGCGGTGCGCTGCTGCTCACCGCCAGATAGCTGTGCCGGAGTATGGTGCTTGCGGGGTGACAGTCCCAGGGTCTCTAATAACTGCATGGCGCGTTGGCGGCGCTCACTTCCTCAACTGGTTACTCAATCGCATGGGCAGCTCGACATTTTCCACGCGGTCAGGTAAGGGATCAGGTTGCGGCTGGTCTGCTGCCAAACAAAACCCACCTGCGAGCGCCGGTAAGCGTCCAGTTCAGCGTCAGAGAGCTTGAACAGGTCGCGCTCAGCCACCCGCACCATCCCGGCCGAGGGGCGATCCAGCCCGCCTAGCACGTTGAGCAAGGTGCTCTTGCCCGACCCGGAAGCCCCCACAATCCCCACCATCTCACCTGGCTGCACGCTTAAATCCAGGCCTTGCAGGGCAACCACTTCCACCCCGGAGTGGGAATAGATCTTCACCAGGTTTTCACGACAAATCAGTGGCTCCATATTCACCTGCAGGATAGCCCTATTGGCCGATGACCACCTGCCCTGCGCGCAGGCCGGCGAGGATTTCGACGCGTTCAGTGCTGCGCAACCCGAGCTGCACATCCACCCGCCGCTGTACGCCGCCCTCCTCGATGAGGACGAAGTCCCTACCCTGAAAGGTGCGTAGCGCCCCTGGAGGCAGCCAGAGCACTTCCTGGCGCTGCTCCAACTGGATCACGACTGTAGCCGCTTCGTTCAAGGTCAGTGGAACACCAGCATCGTCTAGCTGGATGTGCACGGAGTGGTCTTCCGACTGGTCTTGATCCTCACTTGCGGGCACAGCAGCGAATGGCGCCTGGCGCACGTAGGCGCTCAAGCTCTCGCCAGAGCGGGTGGCCAGCTGTACGGTGGCCGCCTGTCCTACGCCCAAGGCTGCCAGGTCGTCTGCGGAGGGGAAGAGCACGATCTCCAGCGCCGCCGGGTCTGCCAGGGT
>CAWHJB010000014.1:0-326430 GCA_963829555.1 uncultured Chloroflexia bacterium
TGGCAGAATCCAGGCACTTCGGGCAGGGCAATCGTATTTGGCCGATTTGCCCCACCGAGAGGAAAAATGTGGTGTGCGAGCGGGGTATTACCCCGCTCGCACACCACATTTTTCCCCATTTCAATAGCCCGGGTGGATCCGAGATTGGCAAATGCAATCGCCCTAGCACTTCAGGTGCATGTAATAGTAGTGGATTTAGTGCCCGATTGGTACTGTTGAGTCCGCACAGATCGAACACAAAAATAAACAACTACACTATCTTAGTGCGCCCGAAATCCCCAAATCTGGGACTCTCCCACAGAGTTTCCTGAAGAGCCTTATGAAGAGAAGCCCTGACTTCAGGTGTTGAATGTTATAATTTCCGGACTTTTCATTAACATGCCCGGCCCAAGAGCGGGGGAAGTTATGTTCAAACAACATTCAGGAGAGAATATTTTATGCCAGCCATGAATTTGCCCGGACCCAAGGCGCGTGCCTTGATTAAACGAGATCAGGCGGTTATATCGCCATCCTATCCGCGTGGTTACCCCTTTGTGATGGACCATGGACGGGGAACTGAAGTGTGGGATGTCGATCAAAATCGGTTTCTCGATTTCGCAGCCGGTATTGCGGTTGTGTCGACCGGGCATAGCCATCCAAATGTCGTCAGGGCTATTCAGGAACAAGCCGAGAAATTTATTCACATTTCATCGGATTTTTACCACAATAAATGGATCGAATTGGGCGAGAAGCTGAATGAGATCGCTCCTTTTATGGATAATGCGGTTTCGTTCATGACCAATTCGGGAACGGAGAGCGTTGAAGCCGCCATTAAATTGGCCCGTCATTATACTGGTCGGACTCAATTTATTGGTTTCCTGGGAGCTTTCCATGGACGAACGATGGGTTCGGTGACGTTTACCGCCAGCAAGCCGGTTTACCATCGTGATTTTTTCCCACTGATGAACGGTGTGGTTCATGTCCCTTTTCCCGATCCTTATCGTCCAATCCTTCAAGGTATGCCCGGTGAGGATTATGGTGAGACGGTGGTTCGTTATCTCGAAGAGCAGATTCTGGGCCATTTGCTGCCCGCGGATAATGTGGCAGGTATTCTGGTTGAAACAATCCAGGGCGAAGGCGGTTACATAGTGCCCACCCCGGGGTTCTTCCCTGCTCTGCGGGAAGTCTGCGACCGCCATGGTATATTATTGATTGTAGATGAAGTACAATCTGGTATGGGGCGTACGGGTAAATGGTGGGCGATTGAGCATTTTGAGGTTGAACCGGATATCGTCTGCGCTGCCAAGGGGATTGCCTCAGGAATGCCGTTGGGTGCCATGTTCGCTAAAGAACACATCGTCAACTGGCCGAAAGGATCCCACGGGAACACTTATGGCGGTAATCCAATCGCCTGTGCAGCCGCGCTGGCGACGATCGACTTGATCGAAAACCAGTATATGCAAAATGCGGTCGAGATGGGTGCGTACACAATGAATGCCTTGCATTCGCTGATGGCGCAGCACCCGACGATCGGCGATGTGCGCGGCAAGGGCTTAATGATAGGGATTGAATTTGTGAAGGATCGGGTAACCAAGGAACCAGCTGAAAAATTACGTGATCACATTGTTGATCTGGCGTTCAATCATGGCTTATTGCTGCTCGGCTGTGGCAAGAGTGTCATTCGGATTGCCCCTCCGCTGTGTGTGACCCAATCTGAAATCGATGAAGGCTTGTCTATTTTGGATGAGGTGATGTCGATAGCCGAAAGAGAGGCGATGCGAGTTGTTGCCTGATTTCCGAGTCCGCCAGCGAGACTACTTACTGGAGATTACCCGCGCAATTACCCAGGAACTCGATCTGGATAAGTTGTTGGAGCGCATTTTAAATATCTCCGTTGAAATGCTGGCGGGCCAGGCCGGGCTGATTGCCCTGCGTGAGGAGCAGGGGGGCTGGATGGTCGGCGCTTCGCACGGCATCCCCCCTGCTTTTTTGCGCTATCTTGAGCCGCTGCTGGCTCAGGTCCCGGAACATGAAGAACCGGCTCGTTTTGAACTGGCGGAGATCAATCGTTTGTTGCAAAGCCTGACACGTGCAACCAGTCTCGGTTTATTAACCGGGGTGGTGTTGCCTATGCTGTATCTCAAACGTGTTGTGGGCGTTATCTTCATTTTTCGGAATTACCAGGGCGTCTTTTCAGCCAACGACCGGGCCTTACTCCAAAGTTTCGCCGATCAGGCAGCCATTGCCGTACACAACGCTCAGCTCTATACCCAGGTTTTTCATGAAAAAAGGCGCATGGATGCATTGCTCGATTCGGCGGCAGATGGCATTTTCATTCTGCGTTACAACCACACGATTGAACATTGCAACCCGGCATTTGTGCGCATGCTTGAAAAGCCAATCGATCAGATACTGAACAAACCGCATGAAGAGATCGTGCGCTGGCGAAAACACGCGGGTGTGACGCTGGAAGATGCTGAGGCTGGAGGCTGGCCGCTCACGCCCAATGCCAATCTCTATGTGGAAGGTGATCTCGAGAGAAGTGTCAGTGGGACTTTACCTGTTGGGATCACTTACGCCCCATTGGTGTCGGCCGAAGGGAATTTGATTAATATCATTGGTTCGGTGCGCGATATTACCCGGTTCCGTGAGGCCGAGGAGTTAAAAAGCACATTTATATCCGTCGTCAGTCACGAGCTAAAAACCCCGGTAGCCTTGATCAAAGGGTATGTCAGCACCCTTCGCCGGGAAGATGCAACCTGGGACCGGGATATTGTCGCTGATAGCCTGGCAGTCATTGAGGAAGAAGCCGACCATCTGACTGAATTGATCGAAAACCTGTTGGATGCCTCCCGTTTACAGGCGGGTGCGCTTTCAATCAATCGTTCCGATGTGGATATGAACATCCTGGTTCGGCGAATTGCCTCTCGGCTGTCCACCCAGTCAGAGATCCACGAAATCGTTGTCGATTTCCCGGACGATTTTCCGATTATCCTGGCAGACGAAGACCGGCTGAGCCAGGTGTTGACAAACCTGATTTCAAACGCGATCAAATACTCCCCCAAAGGAGGAGAAATCCGAGTTACAGGAGAAGTTCGCCCCCGCCAGGTGGTCATTTGCGTGGTCGATGAAGGGCCTGGGATCGCAGCCAGTGACATCCCCTTTATTTTTGATCGATTTTATCGGTCGACGGATGCTTCCAGAAAAACAAAAGGCGCCGGTTTAGGGTTGTACCTGGCCAGAGCGGTTATTGAAGCCCATGGCGGCCGTATTTGGGTAGATCCGAAACCCGGCGCCGGCGCCCGGATCTGCTTTTCGTTGCCCAGAGATGACCAGCGTTCGTGAAAACTGGGGCTGCTCACGGAATTTGGGAGTATTCGAATGCTGTAGAAAATGAATTATGGTGTTCTGTTTGGGCGGCGACCGCCGCCCAAACAGAACACCACATCTACACAATTCGAATGCACCCCGGAATTTATTGAAGAACCAAATTTTTTAGAATTACAATATTTATTAATAATGAGCAATCCGGTTTTTTGGGGAGGGCGGGCCGCAATCCACCCTCCCCCTAAAACCAGAAAATATTCTTCGAATGTGATATTGTCTAGATCGTAACAAATATTTTTATGAATTGGAGAGTTTCATGCCTAAAACGATGATTAATTGCCCCAATTGCCGCCAACCAATCTCGGTGGAAGTTGAACAACTCTTTGACCAGGGAGTTGATCCGAGCGCAAAGCAGCGACTGCTCTCAGGGGCATTTAACCTGGTTCAGTGTCCTCATTGCGGCTACCAGGGCAACCTGGCAACCCCGATCGTCTATCACGATCCATCGAAAGAACTGTTGATGACCTTTGTGCCAACCGAAATCGCTCTGCCACGCGATGAACAAGAGAGGGTCATTGGTTCCATGATCAACCAGGTGATCGACAACCTGCCTCAGGAAAAGCGCAAAGCTTATCTTCTTCAACCTCAAACTGCATTGACCTTACAGGGCCTGGTCGAGCGGATTTTGGAGAAGGATGGTATTACCCATGAAATGATCGAGGCCCAGCAGAAACGCCTGGCATTGATCCAACGGTTGGTGGGCGTATCCCAGGATGTCCTGGAAGAGGTCGCCCGTCAGGAAGATCAGATCATCGATGCGGAATTCTTTGGTCTCCTGAGGCGCCTTGTCGAGGCTTCTATGATGAGCGGTGATCAGGAATCGGCCCAGGCTTTAGCCGATTTACAGCAGAAACTGTTGCCGATCACGACTTTCGGGCGCGAAATGCAAGCCCAATCTCAAGAAGTTGAAGCGGCTATGGCAGAGCTTCGTGCGGCGGGTGAAGGCCTGACCCGCGAAAAGTTATTGGAATTGATCGAAGAAGCCCCCAGCGAAGCGCGCCTGACCGCTTACGTCAGTCTGGCCAGACCAGCGTTGGATTACAATTTCTTTCAATTGCTGAGTGACAAAATCGAGCGAGCACGCGGTGATGGCCGGAGCCGGCTGGTCGAATTGCGGGCCAAATTACTTGAACTTACAAGCCAGATCGATCAACAGATGGAAGCGCGCGCCAATTCCGCTCGAGAACTGTTGAATGAAATTCTGGAATCTGAGGACGTGGAAGAAGCATTGGTGGCGAATATCCCCGCTATCGACGAGTTTTTTGTGCAAGAATTAAATTCGGCGATGGAGGCTGCCCGCAGCCAGGGCGATCTGGATCGGATCAGTAAACTGCAAAAAGTAGTCGGTGTGCTCGAGCAGATGAGCTCTGCCCCGCCAGAGGTTGCTTTGATCGAGGAATTGCTGGACACAGCTGACGAGGCTGAATTGGATGCATTGTTGGCTGAACACCAGGAAGAAATCACCCCCGAATTCATTTCTGCTTTAGCGAATGTGATGAACCAGGTTGAAGCCAGCGATGACCAGGAGTTCGCTCAAAAGGTACAGAGTGTTTATCGAAAGGCCCTGCGTCAATCCATGCAGAAAAATTTTGGTGGGTGAGTCGGGCTTCGAATAATAGCCACCTGCCGTTTGGCAGACTGGATGAAAACTGAATTTGCTTGATTGACGAACGGGCTGCCCAAATATGTTTGGGCAGCCCATAGCTTCTAACCGTCCCTACCGGTCTCGAACGTTCCCCAACCCCGGGATACCATCCCGGCAATTTCCTGAAGGCGTCGGCCGATTTTCGGGCCGGGAACGCTGTCGTTCAATTATCTGAAGATTACGCTTTGAGCGGTGGGTTTTCCAATCTCAGACCATGGCCTCGAACCGTGACGATATAGCTATGCGTTGGGTCAACACTGGCTAAACGATCTCTCAATCTTCTTACCAAAGCATCCAGGGCCTGCTCCGAGACCTCAACTGCCTGCTCCTTACCCCACACCTGGGCAATCAAATCTTGCCGAGGTACAACTTTCTCGCTTTGTTCATAGAGCAGTTCGAGCAGACGGAATTGGGAAACTGACAATGGCGGCAGAACTTCCTGTTCGTTTACCCACACTCGCCGCGACCGTTTTTCAAGTTGCAACCGCCTGGGCATTTCAACGGGAGGGTTTGCCTGGCTCGCTAAAGCTGCAAAATCGAATTCATTGATATCCAGGGGTACTGTGGCATCCGAATTTAGAAAGATAAACTGTTGGGCGAGCGCGATCTGGACGATGTCTCCATCCTGAAGGGGAATAGAACCGTGCAGTGGTTGACCGTTGTGATGGGTCCCGTTCTTACTGTCAAGATCTTCCAACAGGACCGTATTCCCCGATGGCACAATCCGGGCATGCTGACGGGAAACCTGTCGATCTGAAATAACTATATCGCAGATGGCTTCCCGCCCTACAATCAGAGGTCCATTAACAGGCCAGCGTCGTCCATTCAAAGGTCCGGTCTGTGCAACTAAAACTGGAACTTCTTCGCTGTTTTTCTCCATCTTCCTTCTCTCCACAGGTATAATAACATAAATCGCCGCAACGGAATCGCCCAATGAATACGCCGCTATACCAGTATGGCAGGTGTATTTGTGTTGTTGTTCAGCACAGAATACCTGCTATCGAACAATTGAGATTTATATCATGCCTACTCCACTGAAGCCTGGTGAGATTTTACGCGGACGCTACCGCGTGAGCCGGATCATTGGTCAGGGTGGCATGGGCAGCATCTACCTGGCAGATGATTTGCGTCTGGAAGGCCGGCTTTGCGCGCTTAAAGAAGTTGAACACGATCGCAGTGTACCGCCAGAAATGTTGAAGCAAGCCAGAGAGCAGTTTCTACGCGAAGCGACCGTACTGGCCCGCCTCGATCATCCCAATCTTCCTAAAGTGTCCGACTTCTTCTCGATCGGCGGGAGAGATTACCTGGTGATGGACTTTGTCCCAGGTAAAGATCTTCGTACCCTGATGTTGGAGGCTCGCCAACGAGGCGAATTCCTTTCCGAGCGTGATGTCTTAAGTTGGACCAATCAACTCGCTGATGCCTTGACTTATCTGCACAGCCAGGATCCACCGATTTTGCATCGCGACATTAAACCCAGTAACTTAAAGCTTACCCCAAGCGGATTGTTGAAACTGGTTGATTTTGGATTGGTGAAAATCCTGGCATCCGATGAAATGACGGTGACAGTGTTGCAAGGGCGCGGCACAGCCCTGTATACGCCTTTAGAACAATATGGAGGCGATTCGGGCCACACGGATGGCCGAAGCGATGTTTATGCTTTCGGTGCTACGCTGTATCACTTATTGACCAACCACGCCCCTGTTGAAGCCCGGGAGCGTTTCCTTAATCCAGGTAATTTGCCGCCGATTCGCCAATTCAATCCAAGCGTAAGTTTGAGAACCGAGCGAGCAATCTTGTGGGCGATGAGTCTCCACCCAGACGAACGCCCTCAAAGTGTTGAAGCTTTCCGTCAGGCGTTATTAGGAGCCTGGGACCCAATTACCCGGCCGCGCGCTCCCTTGCCTACGCCGACATTGGCGGATCTGGTATCTTCCCCGATTGAACGGTTATTGATATTCCTGGCTGCGGGTCTGCTGCTCGTTAGCCTGGCTGTCACTTTGATCCATTAGTAGCCCGGACGGTTCTTTCCCTCACTTCGAAGGAACGTCTGCGTTATTTCTACTGGTATCGATCTGTCGCCATGTCCAGGCCAGCAACAGCCCTAAGGCCGCGCCGATCAGGGTTGAGAAAAAGACGCCCCGGGAAATAGAACCGATCAGTAAGATTTCACTACCGGGGAGTTTCATGGCCAGGTAGCTATAAGTTGCTAACCCACCGATAAACGCCAAAAAACCGCCGCGAACGCCCCAGCGGACCTGGCCAATCAGCGCTGCCAACCGGTAAAAGGACCAGGCAATTCCGCTGGCAACTAACAACGCAATAATCCAATCGCCCAGGTCAGGGCGCGTTGTAGTCGGTGTTGAGGGCGTTTCGGTTGCTACCGGGGTCTCGGTTGGCGTGGGACTGGGTTCAAGCGTTGGCGTGGGTTGAAGCGTTGGCGTTTCCAGGATGCCCTCTTCGTTGGGTACCGGGACGTCAAACTTAAGTTGAGTAGATTGCTTGGCGGGCTCACTTTCAACCCGGATCTCAAGCGGACCATAATTTGCCACCGTAAACGTGGTCCTGGCAATCCCCCCTGCGGTTGTTTCCACGACCTGGGTGTCTAATCCGGCCTGGCTGAAAATGAAACTAACAGGCGTACCATCCGGCACTCGATGACCGTTATAGTCAACAATGGTACCTGTTCGCAGGGGGATCACTTCGCCAACCCGATATTCCGGCGGTGGGGTGGGTTCAGGAGTACCTCCTTCAATCGGCGTCTCAGGCTCGGGAAGATCCAGTTGTAGCGGGATGATCTGTTCCGGATCGGGGAAAAGCGAACGGTTAAGATCATAAACGCCCGGTACGCTGACGGGTAACGCTCCCACAGATCGAATCTCGCCAAATAATAAATAACTTGCCAGATCGATGAATTGAGGCGTTTTGCTATACAGGCCATAATACGCTGTGAGCTTGGTGATGTTGGTCGCATCCAGGTAATAAGGCGCATTGAATGCAAAAACGATCACTCTCTTCTGTAAAAACAGATCGGGCCGCTCGGCCAGGAATTGGCTCAGGGTCTGATAGGATGGATAATTGTTGCTGGCATTCAGCATCGCAAAAACCACCCAATGCGCACGTCGCAGACTATCGAGAATGGGGAGATCTTCGCTGTTCGTGTCCAGCAGTTCCTGTAAATCGGCTAGCGTGTAGGATGCCAGGTTGCGCGACGAAACCTGGCTGCCCGTGTTTGGACCGTAACGGCGCAGGACCGATTCTTCTATGGCGTTCACACGTAAGGGTGTAGCAACCGGACAGTTCTGGCATGATTGAACCTGGCGCGCATCGCTGATAAACACGATCCTATCGTTCTGATTCGGTGGATCAGGAGCCTGATCGTCGAGTTCGGCCTGAGAAGGACTGATCAGAGTGGCTGCATCTCTGGCTACCTCGAATACAACCTGATCGCCTTGCCCAATTTGGTCGAGCTGTGACGCGCTTGGAATCACCTCTCCAAGGGTGAAATTGGGATACAGCTTGAATTTCAACGTCAGAATTCGTAAAACCGATGCATCTACCCTTTGAGCGAATGCTGGATCTTCACGATATTTCTGGGCAAAGAACGCTAACGTTCGCATGGTTTCTGTATAAGCATCTGGCGAATCGGGCGTGGAGAAATCAGCCACATACAGTAAATCATTGCCCGCCAAAAAAGCGTTCAGGGTCACCCGGCGTGGGTCAAAGGTCTGGCTGGTGAGGTCGTAAAATCGCCGAATTGCCTGGCTCCCCAGATTATCACTGATCATTACGCCGCCGCTGTTCCGCCAGGCTGCAATTGGCGCTAATTCCATCAAAGAATTGAAAGCCTGCGGATCGAGGCTCACCGGACGGGTTGTTGCCCGGATATTTCCTTGAAAACCCTGGTAGCGGATATGTGAGGTCAATAAAGCATCGGTTGTACTTTCCGGAGAGCTGGCGTTGCCTGTCACCATGAAGAAAGGTTGCAGTTCGAAGCTTTTCAGTTGTTCAAGCGATTTCCTGACGGTTGAAACTTCTTCTTCCGGCAGCCGATCAGAGCCGCCCTGGCCAGGAAAGTGTTTTGCAACAACGACCATTTTGTTTTGGCTTCCCTGATGAACGCCGGTGATATAAGCGCTGGCCATCTCGCTGACCCAATATGGGTCCCCGCCAAAGGTACGCGTGCCCAGATCATTGACGCCTTCCACATGAGGCGTTTCCAGAATGTCGAGGGAAGGCCCGATCAACATATTAAATCCCAATGAGCTTAATTCCTGCCCCAGGACGCTGCCCACCTGCGAAGCGAGTTCTGGTTTCCAGGTAGCTCCAATCGCCATTTCGTTAGGAAGCGGCGTCACACCGCTCAAGATCTGATCGTAAGGATAGCCATCACCTTCCTGGGGCACAGCTATAAACAAAGGAATAAAACTGGGGGAGAAATTCTCGCCGCTGACTGGATCGGTCGTCACCCTTCGGGACGCTGTCCAACGATCCATCTGCAGCTGGCGATTGATGTTCAGAGTCTGGTTGAGAATTGAACCGTCACTGATAAAATTACCATGTGAGGCCAGCAACACAACCCCGCCAATATGCTGGTTGCTAACCAGGTCGAATATATTGGTATCTTCCCCCACATCCGTGCCATCCATGGTAATTAAAAATAGCTGTCCGACTTTTTCTTCTGGGGTTAATTCCTGCATTAACTGGGCTGCTTTCTCCCCGGGAGTGGGAGAAGACTGCGGCATTGGAGCTGCCCATGCTACGCCGGCTATGCTCGCGATAAGTGCGCCAGCAGTCAACAGTTGCAGCATAGAACTGAAGAGCCTGGGCTTAAATTGACGAAATGGTTTTAGAAAGAAAGGCTTCATACAAAAAATAATACCTGGAGGTCAGGATTTGGACATTTGCCGCACGCTTTCAGCAGCAATGATCTCATGAAGAAGCTGCCGTCGCGCCGCGCCGCTTAGCGATTCAAGTTTCCGAATGCCCAATGGATCGATGACTTTTCGTAACAGATCGATTTCTTCTTGAGACGGTAACGGTGTTTCATGTACCTCCGGGGAGATATCCAACTCAAATCCGGTTTTAGCCTGAATGCGGGCGATATCAATGCCTGGGTGGTAACTGGTCAGGCGCATTCTTCCCTGGGCGAAATCGAATTGACCCAGATCGGAAACGAGATAACGTGGACCAGAGCCATGTGTGCGCTTGGGATGATGACCAAGCCCGGAGATGTAATCAATTTCGGCGACGAACGTGACCCTTGAATGACGAGGGACGTACAGGTGAATGTCGTCGATAAACGTGGTCACATCCGGTATGCCTCCGGTGCCAGGCAAGCGCAAGCGAGGCCGGTGATAATCCTTTCCAAAGGCAATATTGTTAAAATTGCCGTGAATGTCAATTTGGCCCGGGCGAAAAAACTCCTTGGGACGCAGCACAGGCAGAACATCGGCCGCAGCTCGTACGAATCCGACATTCGTCATCGAACGATCGAGCCACAGGCTTTCGATGTGCGCAAGGCTCATTGGAGCCGGTTGGCGGCACATCCCTTGGCCAATCGCCGAGGCAAAATATAGATGGGGGGCATGTGTATGGCGAGCTAACAGATAGCCGGCTGTTACCAGGGGGGTCGCCAATCCCTGCGCAACCGCTTCACCGTCTTCAATCTGGCGCGAGATACATACCACCATCATTTCATCAGCTGTAATATCCATTGGTTAAATACCTTCAAATTTTTGAGTATTTATCCGAAAATTCGAAAGGGTGTGTGATTGTTGGTGCGGAGCACGCACCAATAACTATAATAACAATTTTGGGATAGGTTCTCAATTTCTGGCTCCGAATTGGTGGAACTCGCCTGCGCTTCTGCACGAGATTTAAGCATTATTGATAATCTCTGCATGGAGCTCTGGCTGGATGTTCCCGCCGCTCAGAACGACCACACACGGACGAAGCGTAATTTTATTTGTCAGTACGGCTGCCAGTGCAGTGGCAGCCGAACCCTCGATCTTCTCGCTATATCGATGCCATGCATAAGCGATAGCTCGTTTAATTTCATCTTCAGTAACCAATATAAATGAGTCAACCCAACGTTTGACAATGGCTATGGTCACTGCATTGGCTTCCACCGGCCCGGCTAATCCATCTGCCAGCGATGGCAGTTCTTGCACGCCGGTTTGGGAACCGGTGTGGTAGATAGCGTGGAAGAAAGGCGAAGCCTCCGATTGGACAGCTATCAGCCGTGGCTTGGATTGAGATTTACGTCCATCTGATTGATCCGGGTAGTATGCATCAATGGCTGCTCCAATACCCGAGATTAGGCCGCCTCCTCCGACCGGGACCAACCAGGCGGATTCGGAAACGCTGGGAAGTGCCTGTAGAAGCTCCAGTCCGAGGGTGCCTTGTCCGGCGATGACCTGGCCATCGTTGTATGGCGAGATCCAGGTGGCCCCATGCTCGGCGGCGTAGGCCAGTCCAGCCTTTTCAGCTTCTCCATAACCACCGGGTACTAACCGGACTTCTGCGCCATATTTCTCCATCGCGGCCACTTTCGTAGGCACGGCATGTTCTGAGGCAAAAATGATGGCCTTCGTTTGCACGATTTGACTGGCTAAGGCAACACCCTGGCCATGATTGCCGGCTGACGCGGCCACCAGACCCCGTTCTCTTTCCCAGTCTTCCAGGCTTAATACTTTGTTGAGCGCACCGCGAGCTTTAAACGAGCCGGTTACCTGGTGGTTTTCCCATTTCAGGTACAGGTCATTATTCGGATCATAAGTCAACGGCGTCTTATGAATATAAGGAGCAATCCGCTCAGCGGCTTCCTCCAGCCATGAATAAGGGATCATGTTCTTAATAACTTTATCCGTGCGTTTGGGCTGATCGCATCAATTTCTGCTTCCGTGATTTTGCCTTGGTCAATTGGAAGGATGAGAGGATTGGCGATCCTCTTCAAGAATTTGTTTGGCCAGAACGGGATCATCACTGAATATACCATCGACTCCCCAGGAAAATAATTGGCGCATTTGCTGCTCTGAATTTACCGTATAGACATGAATCCTGCAGTTCCATTGGTGGACTTTCTTGATCAGAGCTTCGGTCACATCGGAAGTTTCTGGGTGCAGGGCCTGATACCCTATCAATCTGCCGATCCAGGAGCGCGACCAGGCGCCGCTTTTCCCCGACAGTGCAAGCAGGCCGACCGGCGTCTGGGGCAGCAAACGTTTCACGCGTATCAGGGCGATAGGGTTGAAGGAGGAAAATAAAATTTGTTTTTCCAGTTTATGCCGTTTCACAATCCGGGCAATACAGCCCGGCAGATTGTCCAGCGGGCTGGTGTAATTTGTTATCTCGACATTGATAAAGATGCGGTGCCCAACGCTTTCAAATACCTCGTCAAGGGTAGGGATCGTTTCACCCCGAAAACTGAAGTCAAAATAACTGCCTGCATCGAGTTTTTTGAGATCAGCCAGGGTCATTTGACGAACGACACCCTCTGAACCTGTGGTGCGGTTTACGGTCGGATCGTGGATAACCACGACTTGTCCATCTGCGGTCAACTTAGCGTCAAGCTCGATGGCATCGGCGCCTTGTTGAATCGCCAGATTAAAGGCTGCCAGCGTGTTTTCTGGAGCATGGGCGCTTGAGCCACGATGGGCAAAGATCGCAGGACGGGGTAAGTTTGCGTACATTAAAGTTCCACAAAGTAAGATTCGGCCGCCCGGTCTAGTAGTTCGCGGGTCATTGCCGGCTCAATGCTTAAATAGCGAGCGATATCAAGGAGTTGATCGCAAAGATCGCGAGGGTGATTGGCGCGCAGCTTCCGGCCTCGTTTGATATACCATTCTTGCAGAAGATACGCCAGCCCTTGATCGCTGAAGGGGATATTTTTAGACTGGGCCACTCGCAAAAATATTTCCCGATAATGATCATAAGATGGGTCGCCGATTTCGATTTTGTGTCTCAAACGGCGTAAGAAAGCTTCATCTACCAGGTCTCTTGGCGGCAGGTTGGTCGAAAAAACCACCATTACGTCGAAGGGTATCTCAACTTTTCGTCCTGTGTGCAGGGTCAGGTAATCAATCCTGTTTTCTAAAGGGACGATCCAGCGGTTCAACAGGTCGCGTGGCCGAACCAGTTGCCGGCCAAAATCATCAATTAGCAGGATGCCGCCGTTGGCCTTGACTTGAAACGGCGCTTCGTAATACTTGTTTGAGTTGTCGAAAACCAGGTCCAGACCCTCTAAGGTCAATTCTCCGCCCACAACGATAAAAGGACGCTTGATACGGACCCAGCGAGGATCGCGTCGTTGGCCAATGCGAAGTGCGCCGGTGCCGCGCGGCTCTGAATCTTCGTTGGGTGGTAGACGATGATTGACCGTATCGTATAACTTAACCACCTGGCCATCGATATAAATGGCGTAAGGGATATACATGCTCTCCCCTAAAATCATGCTCCCCATCGCCCGGGCAATACTGGTTTTTCCATTGCCAGGTGGACCATACAGGAATATCGATGTGCCTGAGTTCACGGCTGGACCGATACGTTGAATGATCTTCTCGGAAAGTACCAGATCGGAGAGCGCCTGCCTGAGCTGACTGGTTGAGATGATCGAATTGTCGCGGCTTTGCAGGATGATGGCATTATTATAGTCATTAAGCGGTACTGGCGCCGGGCCGGCATATTGGCTCCGCTCCAGCGCTTCCCTGGCTCTTTCAATTCCTGCCCCGGTTATGGCGTATTGGTATGAACCTTCTCCGAGACCAATTTGCTGTGTGGAACGGACCTCGATTAATTTTTCCCGTTTAAGGGTTTCGAGCATCTGATCGACAACCCCGGCAAAGGGTAATGTGATTTCTTCGGCGATTTTAAATCCGCTTACATAACCCTGGAAGTAAAAAATTTTCATGATCAGATCTTGCAGCCAGAGCTGAGAAAGACCTGTATCTTCAATGGTGCGGATCGGCGGCGGGATAAAAGTTTCCATGGTTGCGCTTTGGGTTCGGTCGGCCCAGGGATTTGAGCGGGTGAAGCTCATTGGCAGATCTCCTGCAGGTTCGGTGCAAGGGACTCAAAACCGGCTTACTGCATTGAAAATTATAGCACGCAGTTCCTTCTTGTCAGAGTCGTCTTGGGTACTGTATCTTTCATTCATATAAATCCCGCTGATTTGGAAGGATATGGCAAAAGGAGAGTTTGTTGGCGAAATCCAAATTATATTTTCCCGGGTCGTCCAGCTCGCAAAAATGGGCGAAATGACGTGTTGTCGGGAGCAACTGCTCCCGACAACACGTCATTTCGCCGTTTCCTCCCGTTCTGGGGATGGGAAAGAAGGCTGGGAACTTCTCAAATTGGACGGCTTGGTTTCTCAAACCCATCACCAAAATTTGGCTTGGGAATTCCTGTGGTAGCACCACCAAGTTTCCGGAAGAACCCAAAATTTTCATTTTTTCGAAAAGTGCAGGTATAATCTCCGGCATGAAACTTACCGTAATTATTCCTGCTTATAACGAACGTGACACTATCGGGGAAATCCTGGCTCGTGTGCAGAGAATGAATCTTGCAGATGAGATTTTAGTCGTTGATGACGGATCTGTAGACGGTACCCGCGAATTTCTGCGGGGTGTAGATGGTCAGGGCGCGATCAGGGTCATCTTGCACGAGCGCAATCAAGGCAAAGGTGCAGCAGTTGTCACCGGCATCCGCCATGCCAGCGGCGATGTGCTCTTAATTCAGGATGCAGATCTGGAATACGACCCGCGTGAATATCCTGCCCTGTTGAAACCTCTCGAAGAAGGGATCGCGGATGTGGTCTATGGATCGCGGTTTCTGGGCGCGCCTCGTCGTTCAGCCATGTTCTGGCACATGGTCGCCAATAAACTGCTGACCTTACTGACCAACATTCTTTATAATAATATTCTCACAGATATGGAAACCGGCTATAAGGTATTTCGGCGCGAGGTTGTCGCGGGAATGAAAATCCATGCCCGCGGATTCGATTTCGAACCCGAGTTTACGGCCAAAATACTCAAGCGAAAAGAGCGGATTTTTGAGGTTCCGATCACATTCAATCCACGTGATTACTCGGACGGCAAGAAGATTAAGTTGTCGGATGCCTTTATGGCTGTATGGACCCTGATAAAATACCGTTTTGTAAACTGACCGTCCGGCATTCTATATCCACCCGCTGATATTGATAACTGAAAGAGGTGTGCCTGTTTCGTTCTCAACACGCACACCTCTTTTCAATGGATCGTCAGGAATACCAGAATTACGAGAGACCCTTTTGGTTTGGTTCTTCTGGAAAACTCTGTGAGAGTGTGCCACCCCGGATATTCCCAAGGATTCTTCGGTTTTCTAACGCCGGGCTCGAACCATATTTTGGATAGCAGGAACGGCCATCAAATTCAATCAGGCATCCCGGATGGTTTGAGATCGCGTATATTTAATTGCAAAGTGGTCCGGCCGTTAAATTCGTTCCGCTCGAAGGTATAGAGAACATCAACTTGAGGGGGCATCTGATCGTGCCAATATCCCTGGCGAAATGCGATGGCATCAAAATGGATATGCCCGTCCGTCACCGTCAACTTTAAATGAGTTTTATCTTTGCCGACCTGCCTGCTGGAAGTCACTTTCAAGTCTCGAGAAACGAAAACAGCCTGGGGATTGCCGTATCCGGTTGGCTGCAATAAATCCAGATATTCGAGGATTTTTGGTTTTAGATCAATCAGGGGGATCTCGAGGTCATAAACCAGTGTCGGCTGCAGATTCAGCTGGCTTAACTGATCGCTTGCAATCTGTTTCAATCTTTCATTGAGTTCTGGTAAACGCTCATTTTGCACCGTAAAACCGGCCGCGGCGGCATGGCCGCCATGACGAACCAGCAAATCCGCGCATTGATCCAAAGCTTCGGTAATATGGAATTCCCGGATACTCCGACAAGAACCGCGAGTAAACTCGTCCCCCTGGTGGGCAACGATCGCAGGGCGGTAATATTGCTCGGTCAGGCGTGAGGCTGCCAGACCAACCACACCGGGATTGAAGCCAGGATCAATGGCAAATAGCAAAAGGGCGTCCGGGTCATCAGCAAATGCCAGGACTTCTGCTCTGGCCTGAGTTTCGCGGGTGATATGTTGCCTCTCTCGATTTTGGACTTCAAGCAGCTGGGCTAACCGGCCAGCTTCGAAAATATCTTCCGACAAGAGCAAATTTAAGGCCGCCTGGGCCAAATCAAGCCGGCCGGCCGCATTTAGTCGCGGGCCAAGGCCGAAACCGATATCGTTGGCGTTGATTTGGCGTGGGTTGATGCCTGCCACGCCCATTAAGGCCAGCAGCCCCTGGCGCGTCGGTTGTCGCATGCGCATTAAACCAGACCGGACCAGGGCCCGATTCTCACCAACCAATGGGGCCAGATCAGCCACCGTGCCCAGCGCGACCAGATCCAGGTAAGCCAGGGCCGGATTGCTGGGATTGTTCATGTCAAGCTGGTCCGGATTGAGCAGTGCGGCGGCCAGTTTATAAGCCAATCCCACCCCTGCCAGATCCTTCTCCGGATAATCATCCCCGGGTTGTTTTGGATTAATAATCGCAACCGCCTCCGGTAGATCGGTGCGGGGATGGTGGTGATCGCTGACGATTAAATCCAGCCCAATTTGTCGGGCGTATTGGGCTTCATCCAGAGATCGAATACCACAATCGACCGTGACCACCAATTGGACGCCATCGGATTTGAGGCTATCCAGGGCTTCATTGTTGACGCCGTAGCCTTCGTCAAAACGGTTCGGAATATAGGGAATTACGTTGGCGCCCAGCGTTTGCAGGGCCTGGGTTAACAACGCTGTCGCCGTGACGCCGTCCGCGTCATAATCGCCATAAACCGCGATTTGTTCATGTTTACGGATTGCATATTGGATCCGGTCAACGGCTTCTGCAATCCCGGTTAAATGATATGGGTCGGTGCCCTCTGGGAGTCTGGCCTCTAAAAATTCCTGGGCTTTCTCATGGGTCACACAATCACGGTTGTATAAAAGCTGGCGCAGTACCGGATGGTAACCACTCAGGTTGGTGTCAGCTACGTCTGTCAGACGCGTTTGAAGATGCCAGTGTTTGGTTAAGGGTAGCATAAATCCATCAATCGTTAGTTTGATCAGGGTAAGCGTCGCGAACGAATGCCAGGGCGCCCATCAATCCGGCTTCGTCACCGAGTGCCGCTGTGGTCAAGATGAGATTTTCAACATATTCGTTCGAGAGCACATGTTCGCACATCGCCACCCGCATCGGATCCAAAAGGAAGGATCCACTATGGGAAACTCCTCCGCCAATAATGACAATCGAGGGGTTGAAGATGTGTAAATAATTGGCCAGGGCCTGGCCAATATAGGTGCCAGAGCGGGCCAGTGCTGCGATTGCCAGTTCATCCCCTTCTTCAGCGGCCTGGGCGATCAATTTCGTGGTTGGGGCATCCACACCAGTCAGGGAGGAAGCTGCCCCCAGGTCGAGTTCCTGCTTAACCCATTCTGCAATAGCGGTGCCAGAAGCAATAGCTTCTAGATGGCCGCGCTGGCCACATCCGCACATCGGACCGTCAGGCAATACGGTTACGTGCCCAAGCTCTGCTGCCATACCACGCAGCCCGATCAGCAACTGGTCATCGATGATAACGCCACCGCCAATCCCAGTGCTGACTGTCAGATAGACCAGATGATGGTGACCTTTTCCAGCGCCATAGCGCCATTCACCATAGGCAGCTAAATTGGCATCGTTCCCGAGAAGCACCGGTATTTCAAAGTGTTCTTCTACTTTTTTCTTAAGCGGAAAGTCAATCCAACCGGGGATATTCGGGGCGGCAATAATGACGCCTTGATGTGGATCTAGCGGTCCGGGCGCGGCAATTCCAATGGCCAGAACGGAATCGTCCTCAGGCCAGACCGATTCAACCAACTGGATCAGGCGTTCTAAGGGAGAACTGTTCTCGTCGCGGGTTCCAATACGATCCAGCTGGGCAGGGTGAGTCTCGTTTTGAGCGTACGTGGCTGCGCGGATTTGGGTGCCGCCAACATCGACGGCAATGATTACACTCATGAATCAAAGTATAGCATAATTTATCCCGTAATATTTTTAGGGTAGGGCGATTGCATTTGCCAATCTTGGATCCACCCAAGCCATCGAAATGAGGAAGGAAAATCGGCCAAATGCGATTGCCCTGATTTTTAGGGTCTTGGGCAGGGGTGCACTAACTGTTTGTAGATTTGGTGTTCGATTTGGGCGGCTATACCACCCAAACCCAACACCAAAACCCTCATTTTTTTGGGCTTTGTGAAAGCCCTGTTTTGGTATAACCCTGGTAGTTGACGACTCTTCCAAACACTGCTATGATCAATTCGGTATGAAATATGAAAGACGGAATGGTTATCGCAGCCTTAAGCCAGGGACTGCGGGTCTATTACGCTGGTTAATCCCAGGCCTGGGGGTAAAACGCTGGTTCATTCTGATATTCCTGGGAATTACCTTAATCGCTGTTGGCTTTGCAGTCATCATATTGGAGATTTATCGGACGACCCCGGATACTGCCTGGTGGTTGAATTTATTATCAACCGCCTCGTTGAGATTCTTACCCCGCCCGGTGCGAGCGGCAATATTTGGCGGCCTCGGGCTGGGGATGATCTTTTTTGGTATCTGGGAGTTGAACCGATCGATCGTCTCTCCTTTTTTGCGTCCGGGACACCGCGTTGTTGATAAGTTGATGGAGCATCGCCAGCGTGAGAAAGGGCCCAGGATTGTTACGATCGGCGGTGGTCATGGGTTGGCAACCCTGTTGCGGGGATTGAAAATGTTTTCCCATAATATCACCGCGATCGTCACGGTCGCCGACGATGGCGGGTCCTCTGGCCGCTTGCGGCGGGATCTTGGGATTTTACCCCCGGGAGATATCCGTAACTGTCTGGCAGCACTGTCGAACGATGAAGCCCTGTTGGGTCAGCTATTTCAATATCGCTTCCCTGACGATCTGGGTGGGCTGGAAGGGCATTCCTTTGGGAATTTATTTATCAGCGCGCTTGCTGATATTACGGGCAGCTTCGAAGAGGCCGTCGTAGAATCAGGACGGGTGCTGGCGATTTATGGAAAGGTCATCCCGTCCACTTTGCACGATGTTCGCCTGGTGGCCGATGTTATGCTGCCGCTGTCTGAGAAGGAAGTTAGAGTAGAGGGCGAAAGCCAGATCCCCAAAAGCAATGGCCGAGTTCAGCGGGTTTGGCTCGAGCCTAATAATCCTCCCGCTTTTCCTCAGGCTATTCAAACAATTTTAAGCGCCGATATCATCATCATTGGGCCGGGGAGTTTATTCACAAGCATCCTGCCCAATTTAATGGTCCGTGATCTCTTTGAAGCAGTACGCGTCAGCAGAGCGCTTAAAGTGTATGTCAGCAATGTGGCGACCCAGCCTGGCGAGACCGAACACTACACTTGTGGTGACCATATTCGAGCTTTAGAGACACATGTCGGCAGCGGTTTTTTTGACGTGGCTGTCAGTAACAATCAATTTGAAGGGACTCTGCCCCCTGGTGTGGAGTGGGTGGTGACGGAGGACGATCTCCAGGAGGATTACAATCTATACCAGACCGACTTAATCGATACAATGCATCCCTGGCGGCATGATGCTGGAAAATTAGCCCAGGCGATCATGGATTTATATCAAGAACGCACCGGACCTTTGGTAGAATAGAGCATATAAGGGGAGTGGAGGCCCGGGACAATGGAACTTCGTTCACTCGAATCCTTCCAATAGACGGATAAATTAGCGAGTAATTCCTCAAAGTCGCTATATAAAAAAACAACAAAACAATTGTATCTAGGAGGCTCAAAATGTCTGTAAAAGTTGGCATCAATGGTTTTGGCCGCATTGGCCGGCAAGTACTTAAAGCGATCCGGGATTATCATCCCGATGAATTGGAAGTAGTTGCCTTCAACGATATCGGCGATCTGCCAACCATGGCACATTTGTTGAAATATGACTCGAATTATGGACGTTTCAACGGTCATGTAGAGGTCGCTGATGACGGTATTGTGATCGACGGCAAACTGGTAAAGGCATTCAAAGAGACCGACCCCGCAGCTATCCCTTGGGGGGACCTGGGCGTAGATATCGTCGTCGAAAGCACCGGGATCTTCACCATCAAAGAGGACGGCCTCAACAAGAAAGGCAAGGCTGTCAAGGGCGCCGTAAACCACATCACCCATGGCGGTGCAAAGAAAGTTATCATTTCTGCCCCGGCACAGGGTGAAGATCTGACCATTGTTCTAGGCGTCAATGATGAAAAGTACGATCCCGCCAAACATAATGTCGTTTCAAACGCATCCTGCACCACCAATGGCCTGGCTCCGGCGATGAAAGTTGTGAATGATAATTTCAAGATTGTGCGTGGTTTTATGACCACCATTCACGCTTACACCAATGACCAGAAAATTCTGGACTTGCCGCACAGCGACCTGCGCAGAGCCCGGGCCGCAGCCCTGAGTATTATTCCAACAACTACCGGCGCTGCCCGCGCCCTCAAGCTGGTTATCCCAGAATTGGCTGGCAAGATCGATGGCTATGCTCTGCGGGTCCCGACTTCGACCGTTTCGATCATCGATGTCACCGCTGAACTCGAGAAAGCTACGACGACTGAAGCGTTGCGCCAGACCTTCCGTGACGCTGCTGCTGGTCCGTTGAAAGGGATTCTGGCTGCGGTGGATGAGCCGTTGGTATCCATTGATTACAAAGGTGATCCTCACAGTTCCTCGGTTGATTTACCATTCACGATGGTACTTGGCAAAGAAACCAATAACTTTGCGAAGATTGTGACCTGGTACGATAACGAATGGGGTTATTCCGTTCGGACCGCTGACCTGGCGGCCATGATGGCGAAGAGCCTCTGATTCGCACGTTGTAGCAATAGTGGACGTGCATCGCGCGCCGCGGTGCACGTCTCTGAGGCTGGAGGTTCTGATGTTTGACAAAAAGACCATAAAAGATATCGATGTGCAGGGTAAACGGGTTCTGGTACGGGTGGATTTCAATGTGCCGATCAAAGACGGAGAAGTAGGTGATGATACCCGTATTCGTGCTGCTCTGCCAACGATAAACTATTTGTTGGAGCATGACGCGGCTGTGATTCTTTGTTCCCACCTTGGCCGGCCTAAAGGCGAACCCGATCCTAAATATTCACTACGCCCGGTAGCAAACTATCTGTCCAACCTGTTGGATCAGCCAGTAGCTTTTGCCGAATCCTGCATCGGCCCGGAAGCGGAGAAAGCGGCTAAAAAACTGGTATCAGGCCAGGTATTGCTCCTGGAAAATACTCGTTTCATTCCTGGTGAGACCAAAAATGATCCTGAGGTTGCCAGGCAATTGGCATCCCTGGCGGAGATTTATGTCAATGACGCTTTTGGCTCGGCTCATCGGGCCCATGCCTCAACTGAGGGTGTGGCTCAATTCCTGCCTGCCGTAGCGGGTTTTCTGTTAGAGAAGGAAATCAAATACCTTGGACAGGCTATCGCCAATCCTGAGCGGCCGTTCATAGCCATTCTAGGCGGGGCTAAAATCAGCGATAAAATCGGCGTAATTCGCAATTTGCTGACGAAAGCAGACCAAATTTTAATCGGCGGTGGGATGGCTAACACCTTTTTTAAGGCTCAGGGTTATCCTGTTGGGGATTTGTTGGTTGAAGAAGAAGCTTTGGAAACCGCCCGTGAATTATTGCAGGAGGGTGGCGACCATCTCCGGCTGCCTGTTGATGTGGTGATCGCCGATCAGTTTGATGCCGATGCGGCCAGTAAGGTGATGTCCATGGGGCCGGTGCCAGATGGATGGCGCATCCTGGATATCGGCCCTCAGACGGTCGCAGCTTATAGTAAGACGATTGTCGGGGCAGGCACTGTCGTTTGGAATGGGCCGATGGGTGTTTTTGAATTCCCGCGATTTGCGGCTGGCACTGTCGAAGTCGCTGAAGCGGTTGCGGAGAGTAAAGCTACCTCGATCATTGGCGGCGGCGATTTGGTTGCAGCGATCAATCAAGCAGGTCTTCAGGATCAGATCACCCATATATCGACCGGCGGCGGTGCATCCCTTGAAATGCTGGAAGGCAAAACCTTGCCGGGGTTGGCTGCTTTGCAGGATAAGTAATCATAATTTCAGCCTGCCCCGGAATATCTGCATTGATGATTCGGGAGATGTCGCTGAATACCAGAATAACGCTGGGGGTTGGGCGGTCTGTGCTGTTCAACCCCCGGTGCAAAGAGTAATTGCAGCCGGATGGTGTTGTACTTCGGTAAGGACATCACTGGGATGGATGAAATTGCTCAGACGAAAGGCTTTTTTATGCGCACACCACTTGTTGCGGGAAATTGGAAGATGTTTAAAACAGTGGCAGAAGCCCGTCACCTGGTGTCGGAATTGGTCCCAGGTTTGCAAGCTGTGAATGGGGTGGAGAAGGTTGTCTGCCCGCCCTTCACTGCCCTGCTGGCTGTCGCTGCGCTGTTAGAAGGTTCGGACATAGGCCTGGGTGCTCAAAATATGCACTGGGAAGAATTTGGCGCTTTTACAGGTGAAATCGCTCCACCGATGGTTGCAGAATTATGCCAATACGTCATCCTGGGCCATTCTGAACGGCGAGCCTATTTTGGGGAGACGGATGCAACTGTAAATCGCAAGGTTGGGGCAGCCCTGGCTCACAATCTAACCCCGATCGTTTGTGTCGGTGAGACCTTGGAAGAAAATGAGGCCGATAGAACAGCCGAGGTTGTTTCCCGCCAGGTCCGCGCAGGCCTGGCTGGTATCAGCCTGGGCAGCGGCGACGAGATTCCGCTGGTCATCGCCTATGAGCCGATCTGGGCTATCGGAACCGGGCGGGCAGCTACAGCCGAAGGGGCCAATGCAGTTTTGGGCGATGTGATCCGGCCCGCGCTGGCTGAATTGTTCGGCGAATCGATCAGCCAGATGATCCGGATCCTCTACGGCGGCTCGGTGAAAGGCAATAACGCGGCCGAATTCTTCCAGCAGCCAGAAATTGATGGCGCGTTGGTTGGCGGCGCCAGCCTCAAAGCGGCGGAATTTCTCTTAATTGCTCAGGCCGCGGCCTGAGCAATTAAGCATTCCGAATAGCTCAGCCTCTGGTCCGATCGCAACAGGTTGAGACCGAGGTGATGATCCAAAGAACTTTGAGCAGGTTATCTGATGTTAAGTGATCTGGATGGCCTGGTGTGGCTCCTGCTACTGCTGGGGCCACTTTTGTTTATTCAGCGCAGGGTCCATCGGGAAACACAGTCAATTCTCCTCTTGATCACCAGGCGGGGCGATCTGACTCTGGCATTATTCTCTTTGTTATTCTTCCCTGGCGTATTGCTGCATGAGACCAGTCATTATATTATGGCCAGGCTGCTTCTGGTCCGAACGGGTGGCTTTTCGCTTTTTCCTCGTCCTATCGGAAATGGGCGGTTACAGTTAGGATATGTTGAAACCGCTGGCAGCGATTGGTTGCGGGATGCTTTGATTGGCGCGGCGCCTTTGGTTGCGGGTGGAGCATTTGTCGCTTACGCTGGTGTGGCCCGTCTCGGTTTACCGGCTATTTGGGATGCAATGCTCACGTTTGGGCCAAAGTTTACCCCGGATCTGTTGCGCCATCTTTACTCTGTTCCAGATTTCTGGTTGTGGTTGTACCTGACATTCGCAGTTTCAAGCACCATGTTGCCGTCAAGTTCTGATCGAAGAGCCTGGTTGCCTCTCTCGATCGCAATTGGGCTGTTGCTTGGATTGAGTTGGACCGCCGGAGCAGGCCCGTGGTTGCTGGCCAATCTCGCCCCATGGTTTAATCGAGTTTTGCAATCTTTGGTGGTAGTATTCGGTATCAGCCTGGGTATTCACCTGGCGCTGTGGTTACCTTTGTGGGGAATCCATTTCTTTTTGGCCAGGATAACCGGTTTAGATGTCGCTTGAAAAGTGCGCCAATCAGTCTGAAAACCGGGAAATGGACAAATTTAGTTTGTTTTTACGTGGTTGGACGTTCCAGTGTTGTAGACTGAAGCGCGGTTCGTCCGAATGGAAACGGCTTCGTGGCATATAAGTATCTTATTCATCCACCGCTTAACCGATATTACTTGAGCAGGATGCAAATATCTATTAGAATGGGTTAACGGGTATATTGATTGGCAACATACCCCGCTGATTTAGTGTGTATCGCGCAACATGTTGAGATTTGGCCAATTCAATCAGGAACAATTGGCCTCAATTTAGCAAGGAAAACGATTATGGCTACCCAATGGTATGTAATGCGCAGCAAGCCGCGCAAGGAAGAAGCGCTCTGGCGGCAGGTAAAATCGAAAGGTTATGAAGTCTACTTCCCGCGTCTGCGGGTTAACCCGGTGAATCCACGATCCAGGAAACTGGTACCGTATTTCCCGGGTTACATTTTCATTCAAGTCGATCTCGATGAGATCGGTATGTCCGCCTTGCAGTGGATGCCGTACTCAATCGGCCTGGTAAGTTTTGGAGGCGAACCTGCTGCAGTTCAAGAGCACCTGATCCATGAAATTCGCAAACGCGTTGACCAGATTACCGCCGCTGGCGGCGAACTTTTTGATGGACTCAAACCTGGCGAGGTGATCCGGATCAACGAAGGTCCTTTCAAGGGCTACGAAGCTATTTTTGACGCCCGCCTGCCTGGCACGGAAAGGGTGCGGGTATTGTTGGAGCTCCTGGATAACCAGAGGCAAGTGCCATTGGAGCTTAATGCTGGGCAAATCAAACGCAAGTAACTTAACCATAAGATTGCTGTGGTTTGTTTTTTTAGCGATATCAAAAGGGAGATCCTTTATTCAAAGGGAGACTGACTGCCTAGATGCAGGCACAATACGTGCTGACGAATAAAGGTAAACTCTGATCAAATTTGTTTATCATACAAGAGGTTGAATGAAAAAAGCATTAATTACTGGAATTACGGGCCAGGATGGCTCGTATCTGGCAGAATTATTATTAGATCAGGGGTATGAAATTCATGGATTGATTCGTCGAGCGAGCACGTTCAATACCCAGCGTATCGATCACATCTACCATGATCCTCACAATCCGAATGGGGTCAATTTGCATCTGCACTATGGGGATGTCGCCAATACAGGCAACCTGGTAGACCTGGTTTATAACGTCAGACCAGATGAAATTTACCACCTGGCAGCGCAGAGCCATGTGCGGGTGAGTTTTGATTTACCCGAGTACACCGGTGATGTCACCGGTTTGGGTACCATGCGGATACTGGAAGCCATCCGGAAAAGCGGCATCCAATGTCGTTTTTACCAGGCGTCTTCAAGTGAAATGTTTGGCAGCGCTCATCCACCTCAGAATGAGAACACACCATTCCAGCCTCAGAGCCCCTATGCAGCGGCAAAAGTGTATGCTTACTGGATCACCCGCAATTATCGCCAGGGTTATAAACTGTTTGCATGTAATGGCATCTTGTTTAACCACGAATCACCTCGTCGGGGGGAAACTTTTGTCACTCGCAAGATTACCCGGGCAGCCGCTGCCATAAAGGCCGGCAAACAGGACCGGCTTTATCTGGGCAACCTGGACGCCCGTCGCGATTGGGGCTATGCGCCGGATTATGTTGCAGCAATGTGGAAGATGCTCCAGCTGGATCAGCCGGATGATTTTGTGATTGGCACCGGGGAGTCCCATTCTGTGCGAGAATTCCTGGATGAGGCCTTTGGATACGTCAATCTCGATTGGCATGATTATGTTCAGATCGATCCTCGTTACTTCCGCCCCACCGAAGTGGATTTTTTGATGGCGGACCCAAGTCGCTCGCGGGAGGTCATTGGTTGGGAACCACGGATCTTCTTCCGTGATCTGGTGCGGATCATGATGGACGCTGACCTGGAGCTCTCGGGTCAAGACAGTCCAGGAGAAGGGAAAAAGGTTTTAGAGGCCCGCCACGGTAAATGGCATCGTTGGAGACACCAAGTCGTAAGTATGGGCCAATGAACCTGAAGATTTGCCCAAGCAGGCAGTTGTCTGGAGACGCACTCCGGTGCGTCTCTTTTGTTCAATCCAGGCAAGTTAGGGAGCGCCTATCGCGAGGATGGTTAATATAGTGTGGCAACGTCTCCGAGTGAAGCTCAAGTTCTTTAATAGCCCGCTGCGTTCGCCAGTAATCCGGTATATCCTGGGGCTGGTGATCAGCTTATTGACCCTTTACCTGGCTTTGAGAAATGTGGCCGCTCATGAACTGGCTCAGGCGATCAAACAAGCGACCCCGCTATTCCTTTTATATGCATTCCTGAGTGTAAGCGTAAATAACCTTGCCAAAACCTTTCGCTGGCGAACGCTGCTTGGCCTGCCCGGTAATCACATCCCATTCTGGAAATTATTCCTGGCGTTGATGGCTGGGCAAACGCTAAACGCTATCTACCCGGCGCGCATCGGGGACTTAAGCAGAGCGCTGGTCATTGGGCCGGCAGGTCCGGGTAGGGTATATACCTTGAGCACTGTGGTGATTGAGAAGCTGCTCGATATAGTGGTTTATGCTGTTTTGTTTATGTTGTTGATTTTGCTGATGCCTTTGCCCGGCTGGATCAACCATTCAGGTTATTCACTGATCCTGTTTGCTGTTCTGGGAGCCCTGGCAACATTACTCGTGGTTTTATTCCCCAAGCGGTTCACTCAGCTCACTGAAAAGATCATCCGGTTGCTGCCCGAAAAAGTGGGTGTTTATATCGGCAACCGGCTGCAATATGGGCTTGCCAGCCTGGGAGTCCTCCAGAGTTCAACCAGTTTGGCATGGTTGGTGTTTTGGTCGGCTGTGATCTGGGCAACTGCATTGCTGAATAACCAGTTAACATTGCTGGCCTTGCAGATCCATTTACCGGTGACCGCTTCCTTGCTTCTGCTGGTTGCTCTGCAAGCGGGGATCTCCCTCCCATCGGTGCCGGGTAGCCTTGGCGTTTTTGAATATATATGTGTTCTGGCGCTGGCTGTCTTTCAGGTTGAACAAGCGACTGCATTGAGCTTCGCGATCATCTTGCACGTGTTGGTTTTTGTTCCAATCACCCTGGTGGGATTAATCTCGATCTGGTTTTTGGATCTGGGGATAGGTCGTCAAAGCCAGGTAAATCCAAAGCAATCTACTCTCATGGAATGAGACTATTTATCCTCACGTATAGCCTCGGCCACAGGATTTCCTGGACAGCCTTAAATTAGGGTTATGAATGCTTTATAATTCACGAGAAATCCGGGACGGGTAAATTTTATGTATTCGATACTTTTCGTTTGTACTGCCAACATTTGCAGATCTCCGATGGCAATGGGATTGTGGCGGCATATGGTCAAAGATCGGGCTGAAGAGTGGGTCATCGAATTGGCAGGGACCTGGGCTCCCGAAGGCGAGCCGGCTGCCCAGAAGACTCAGCTTGTGCTAAAAGAACTGGGGATCGACGTGCTTAATCATCGCTCCAGGCAGGTAACTCGGGAGATGCTTTCCAGATTTAATCTGATCCTCGTGATGGAACGGGGCCATAAGGAAGCCTTGCAGATTGAATTTCCGAAGATCGCCAGAAATGTTTATCTGTTAAGCGAAATGATCGACGAAAAATTTGAAATTCAGGACCCAATTGGAATGTCAACAGCCGATTTTTTTACCACTCGCGAAGAAATTTCTCAAATACTGAAAAAAGGATCGGAAAAAATAATCCAGCTGGCTGGCGATCAGTAATCCGTATAACCACAACCTCCGAAGCCACATATTCACTTCCCATTGATTTCCAGAGATTCCCAAACAGTTGATTGAACTGGTTCGAGTTTGATTGCATCGATGAAGATTCCTGCTAAACAACCATCCGTCCCGGTCGTTCTCGTACTGGTTGTATTGTTGGGTCTAGTCAATGGCTTACTGTATCTGTTCATTGTTCCGCCCTGGCAACATTATGATGAGCCCAATCATTTTGAGTATGCATGGTGGCTAGCCAATCGGTGGAGTATCCCACAGGCAAATGATGTGGATACTGAAATGCGCCGCGAAGTTGCCCGATCGATGGTGGAACATCATTTCTTCGATCAGCTACATTTTCTGCCGGATCTCAACGCCGAAGGCAAAGATATCTGGATCGGTGAGTATTCCCAGGTAAATGATCCATTTCTTTACTACGCCATCGTTTCGATCCCACTGCGGGTATTCTCTTACGCCGATGTAACAACTCAGCTTTACCTTGGACGAGGGGTATCGCTGCTTTTCTTCTTGTTGACAATCGTGGCAGCCTATGGAATCATCAGCGAATTAACACCCGACGGGCATTCACTACGCTTGTTATTGCCTTTTACCCTGGCGCTCTTGCCCGGCTTTGCCGACTTAATGACCTCGCTGAACAATGATGCCGGCCTGGTTTTGTTTTGTTCCTGGTTTCTTTGGGCGGTAGTACGATTGATCCGGCGGGGCTTCAATTCGATCGATTTTCTTTGGGGTGCAGTCACATTATTCCTGGCGGTGTTTACAAAACAGACTGGCCTTTTGATGCTGCCGGTTTTTGCGATTGCCATATTATTTAGCTTGTTGAGAGGCAGGGCACAGCGCTATGCCTGGCTGTCGTTGGCGGGCCTGGCCGTATTGGGTTTTGTTGCGGTTTTTGAAATGGGCCAACCTGCCTGGTGGTATGTGCGGACAGAGCAAAATCATCCGGTACGCTCGAACCAATCCAGGCCGCCGCTTGGGGATTACGAGTTTCAAATTGATTTACCCGTTGACGGGCTGGCGACGAAAATGGTCCAAATTCTGCCCCTGGATGTCAGTAAGAATCTGGGCGGCAAGACGGTCACTTTGGGAGCATGGCTGTGGTCGGACCATCCGGTTCAAATCCAGGGTCCCGGGCTGTATTTAATCGGTCATCGTAAGCAGATTGGTCAGAATTATTCTGTTTCAAGTGAGCCTGAATTCTATGCGTTCGTTGTGACATTGCCCAAGAATTTGGTGCGGGCCTGGGTCATTTTTGAGCCGCTGACTCAAAAACTGCCAGAGTTTTCCACGATTTATATGGATGGATTAACCCTGGTCGAGGGAGATTTTTCTAAGTCGGGTACGCCAAGTTTTGATGATCATTTTGGCCAGACAGGTGTCTGGGGTGGGCGGCCATTCATGAATCTGGTGCGAAATTCTTCGGGTGAAGGGTCGTGGATTGGACTGCGGTCCTGGATCGATCGCCTGGGCCCTAAAATTTATCCGGATTATGGGCGCGAGGGCCTGTCCCTGGCCTACTACACAGTTCGTGATCAATCAGCGGCGGGCTGGTTCTACCGGAATTCAATTGGCCAATTGGGCCGTACTTTTTGGGGCCGGTTTGGTTGGGGAAATGTCTCCCTGATTGGCCAAAAACCATATCGACCTCTGGCCGGATTGACTATCCTGGGACTGATTGGCGCAATCGTGGCGCTTGGCCGGATCCATCATAGAATCAACTGGAAAGTTACTTTTATTCTGACCTTGGCAATTATGATTGTGTGGCTGGCGACCTTGTTTAGGGGTTCCAGCTTTATTCTCGATCGGGCTCACTTTCTGCCTGTTGCCCGGTATGTTTTTCCGGTAGTCATACCGATGACCCTGGCGCTGGTGTTAGGCTGGCACGAATGGATGCGCTTTATTTGGAACAGATTTAAGGCGCTAAAACCCTGGGTTATCGCTGGCTATCTGTGTTTATTTCTGGGGATCAATCTATATGCACTATTCAGTCTGTACCTTTACTTTATAGGCTGATAGCAAAACAATGACCGGATTCGCCTCGAATTACTTTATGCAGAATCGCAGTAAATTCCTTCTCATTTTATTGTTGATTGCCCTGATCTTGCTGCAGTCAGTTGCGATTCAGCAACGAAGTTTTTGGGAGGATGAAACAGTAACCGCAACGTTAGGACCGTTGGATTTCGGGACAATCACGCGTGCTCGGGCTGCCGACAACCACCCCCCTCTATATTGGTTGAGCGCGGCCTTGTGGGGGCGGGTATTCGGATACACGGAATGGGGACTTAAATCTCTATCGCTGTTGTGGCTGGTGCTTGCTGCGTTGGTCCTTTATCAACTTACCGATACGCTTTATGGCCAGCGAGCTGCGGTTGTCTCGGTCGCGGTGTTTGTGTTCTCCCCTTATGTGCTCACTTATGGGCACAACGCCAGATATTATGCGATGAGCGCCGCGCTTAGCCTGTTCTTAGTCTGGATGGCTAAAAGATATCTGGACGATGCCCGTTGGATGGATTTATTTTTTTACTTCGCCGCTGGCGCGGCTCTGCTCTATACACTTTACATGGGCGCAACGATCTTGATTGCTGTAAACATCTGGTACTTTGTTTCAGCGCTTCGACAGAGAATTCCGCCTAAAGAGGTTTTCGGCTGGCTGTCAGCCAATGTTTTGATTGTCATCAGTTTCCTGCCGTGGCTGAGTGTCTTCATCAATGCTGCAGGGCGTAACCTCAATCAAAGTCCGCTTGCTGGAAACCTGGTAGTGGAGCTGTTCATCCGCTTCGGTTATCTCGGGTACGCTTATCTGAATGGAGAATTTCTATCTCCAGCCAATCCCCTGGTATGGTTGATGATAGGGCTGTTTCTCCTGGCCAACCTGTTTGCGGCTGGTAAGACAATCAAATCCAGCTGGCTGCCAATGAGCGTTATTTTGGTATGCCTGTCTCTCAGTGTAATCGTCAACCTTGTTGCGGTATATCCGCAATCCGCCTGGCAGAACTTATCGAATCGCACATTTTTTATCTATCCTTTTTTTGTGATCTGGCTGGCTGGGGTTCTGACCAGCCTGAGACCAAAGTCTGTTTACCTGAGCCTGGGGATCCTGTTTCTGGTTTATACTGTTGGCATCATCAATTACTTTAACAACAGCCAAATGATTAAACCCCTGCTGGCGGTTCCCTGGCGAACAATCATGCAAAAGATCCAGGTTCAGAAGTACGATGATTCGGTGGTCATGTGTAGTGGAGGTGACGTAGCCTGTCCGTACTACCTGAAGCGCTACAATTTGGATGGATCCGATTCGTGGAGTCGTGAGCGCATTCTTAACCAGCTCCCCGAGGATTTATGGTGGATTCAAATAAATCTTGGGGCTCCGAATATCAATGCGAACCAATCGGACAGTTTTATCGATCAACTCGAACAAAGTTATCAACAGATCACCATTGATAATTATGCCCCTCAAGACCGCACGATTCGATCGATTAAAACGGATTTTTTCCATCAAGTAGATTATGCATACAGGGTATCCATTTACCATTTCTCGTCATCCCTGGAGCCGTGAGCGTTAGTCAACTCTCGCGGTTCCTCTGGGAAACGAATTAATTTCAAGCCAAGAATATTTCAGCCAGGAGAGCATTCAATGACTGGAAAAGCTTTTAAAATACTTGTTACAGGCATGGCAATGATTTGCCTGGTGATCGTTGGATCTGTTTTATCAGGGGGCCTTGATCCGGCGCGTTTTTGGTCGGGATTGGGCGAGGTTGCTCTGGCATCGAATAATACTGCCTCGACTGGAATGGAATCTCGCCTGTATTTGCCCGTCGTGATCCAGAATTATCCAAACAGATCGGTATTTGGGATTGAAATGGCCAGCGTTACGGATACATCTGGCGCCGATTTGATGGAACAGGCAGGCGCTTACTGGATTCGCAGGAATGGTCTTTTATGGTCCGATGTGGAAAGCGTTGAAGGTTCGAGAGACTGGTCAAAAGTCGATGCATTGGCCAATGACATGAAAAATGCTACCAGCCGGGGCATGAATGTTCTGCTTGTTGTCCGGGGCGCACCTGACTGGGCAGCCGACCGACCTTGTGGGCCGGTTTATCGCGACCGGTTTTCTGAGTTCGGAAGCTTCCTGGCGGATGCGGTCGACCATTTCAGCCGACCACCTTACAATGTCTTGTATTATGAGATCTGGAATGAGCCCGATATCGATCCGATTAATGTCGCCCCGGATAAGATATTTGGGTGCTGGGGTGATCAAAATAACCCCTATTATGGGGGGGAATATTATGGGGATATGCTAAATGTTGTCTATCCGATGATGAAGGCTGCTAATCCTGATGTAAAAGTCCTGGTTGGGGGGCTGCTTTTAGATTGCGATCCTGCCCTCGGGAGTGGGTGCATCGGTGACCCAAAATCCTCTCTTTTCCTGGAAGGCATCCTGCGGTCCACGCGGGGAAGCAGCTTTGATGGGGTTGGTTTTCATGCTTATGATTATTTAGGCGATCCGGGCAGCGTTGGCCAGTTTGCCAATTTGAATTGGGGGGCTTTGTGGAATAATGATTTTGGGCCGGTCTTGAATGCAAAAGCAGCCTATATACGAAATTTGCTGAACACTTACCAGGTAACCGGAAAATTTTTACTGAACACTGAATCGGCTTTGGTTGATGTGCCGGATAATTGCTCGATTTGTGAGGATACCAAGGCTTATTATCTGGCTCAGTCTTACGCCTCAGCGATCCATCAGGATCTATTGGCGAATGTGTGGTACAGCTTCTCGGGTTGGCGAGGATCGGGATTGGTGCTTAACACTCAAACCACGCTGCCCGCCTATACAGCCTACGATGTAGCTAATAATCAATTGGCAGGTTCTACATCTTTACAGACCCCTGCACTAGATCCAGGTGTGAAGGCACTGGCGTTTGGACGCGATAACCGAACCATCTGGCTGGTATGGTCTAAAGATGGAGCCAATCACCCGGTTACCTTGCCGAAAGTTCCCAATCAAATCTTGAATGTCTACGGCGCTTCCACGACGCCGACCGGAACCAGCTTCACGGTGACAATTCAGCCTACCTATTTGATCTTTACTCCATAAAGACGGCAGACATTTCGTCTCTGGAGTAGGTAAAAGATCTGAATGTGATTTGAGTTGAAAACAGGATTTATCCAAGGCTTGCATTTGCGAATGTATTCTATGGACAATTTACGAAGAAAATTAATGGTTCGACGGACCCATCCTTTAATACGACGGCCGTTATTCGGGATCGTTCTGAGCGTCATTCTAGTTTCCTGTCTGCCCGCTCCGGTCGCGAGCACCCCTTTTCTCGGAAATGAAACGCCTGATCCGTCCGCGACGGTTCAGATCACACAACCTGAAGCCTCGCTTACATCCACGGCGACGACTTTTGTTGAAACTGCCACTATTCCGCAGTCTACGCCAACGAGCACACCGACTTTATCCCCCCCGTCCCCAACCAGCGAAGTTACCCGGAACCCCAGTCCAGCCTCGAACCCGATTGCAGGGATTGAGATCAATGGAAAACAGGCTAATGGGGAACTGCCTGTGGTCGAGCAAACCGGAGCAAGCTGGATTCGCGTCAACGCGCTGTTGTGGAGCGATGTCGAACCCTTTGAAGGCCAAAGAAATTGGGGCGCAGTTCAATATTTCGATGATCTCCTGGCTTCAGCTTCGGAAATGGGGCTGGAAACCGTCTTGATCGTTCGCAGTACACCCTTGTGGGCGCGCATCGATCAAGGCAGCAAGTGTGGCCGCATCCGGGAAGAAAAATTCCAGGCGTTTGCAGATTTTATGCTCGATCTGGTAGATCGCTACAGTGCCGCTCCGTACAACGTAAAGTATTGGGAGATCTGGAATGAGCCGGATGTTGATCCGGCTCTCGTTAAGTTTGACAGCATTTATGGCTGTTGGGGTGATCAACAGGATATCTATAACGGTGGGCAGTATTATGGACAACTGCTCAAGGTGATCTATCCCCAGATTAAATCGATTCATCCCGAAGTCAAGGTCGTGGTGGGTGGTTTGTTGCTGGACTGTGACCCGGTCAACCTGCCTGAATGGCCGCCCGGCTCCGGTCAGTTGAAAGATTGTTCCAGCGCTCGCTTTCTGGAAGGGGTCTTAGAGAGCGGTGCTGCGGATTCTTTTGACGCGGTTGGTTTTCACGCTTACGATTATTATGGCGAGAAATTAGGCGCATATGGCAATTTAAACTGGAACAGTACCTGGAACACGACCGGGCCATTGGTGATTAAGAAAACGGACTATTTGAAAGCTTTGCTGGCGAGATTTGGAACTGATAAAGAATTACTGAATACGGAAAACGCTCTTATCTGTGGCTCCAGCCTGGCGATCTGCTCAAGCGAGGCATTTGATCTGACCAAGGCGTATTATGCCGCTATCTCTCTCGGTGCAGGGCGGATGGTAGGATTAACCGCCAACATCTGGTACAGCATTTCAGGCTGGCGCTCTTCCGGACTGGTTGGCAGGAATTACACTCCTTTGCCCGTTTTTGAGAGTTACCAGTTCAGCATTCAAGAATTGGATACGGCTGTGTTCCGCAGGAACATCAACGAATTTCAGGGATGGTCCGGTTATGAATTTGATCGGGATGGGACCAGAGTCTGGCTGGTCTGGTCAACTGATGAAACAGCCGGGGCCATCCGGCTGCAGAAAATCCCCGATGCTGTTTACGATGTATTTGGCAACCCGCTACAACCAGTCCAGGAACTGGTCGCAACAATCGCTCCCATTTACCTGGAGTGGTCGCCCTGATCTATTCGTTCCGTTTTCGCTATCGCGCCTGTTCCTGGACTAAAAAGGTGTGCTGGAATTATTCATCCCAGCACACCTATATTGTTGGTATTGCCTTCAGACTCTGACCCAAAAATCCAACTCCCATCAGAAATGGATGATCAATTCCCGATTTTATCCTGAAGCGCCTGTACGGCTGCTTGTAAGACTGTATCGGTGTGGTTGAGAGCGCTCGCCTCGGTGACGGGTACAGTGATGTTTGGGATTACACCCACACCTTCGATCAGCAGCTTGCCATCCATTGTCTCCGGACGCCCGGTTGGGAACTGCATGGAGAGATCCTCGGGCATCTTATATTGACCTCTGCCCACCTCACCAAATGCTCCCGCGGTGGGGTAATGCCCCACAATGATTGCCCGATCATTCTGGCTCATGGCATATGAGAAACCTTCACAGGCGCTGACGCAATTGGGACTTACCAGAACGGCAACCGGGCCTTCAAATTGGAATGGACCGGGTTCGGTCTCAGCCGGGCTATCGGTGTACTCAAACTGGCCGGTGCGGTCGTTGTAGTAAGCGGATCGGTAGAGCTGTATCTTCTGATTGAAGAAATAGCCAGCGAAGTCGTAGGCCATCCCAGCAGAGCCGCCCCCATTAGAGCGAACATCGATGATCAAGCCGGGCACTTTATTGTCGATCAGGCCCTTCAGATAATGCTCCCAAAGTTGGGCCATCATCCGATAATCGGCCGAAAATGTGTTGATTTGGATATACCCAAGTCCGGAGTCGGGCAATATCCGTCCATCGATAGGCAAAGCCAGTTCATCCTGGCTGAGACTGGGCAGGGCCTCAAACAGAAAATCATATTCAACGTCGGCAGTCATGCGGGCAGTCTCCGGGCTGGCATCCCCCGGGTTTTGGTAGCTGATTTCCAGACGCGTATCCGGTGGCACCCTTGTCAGGAAAACAACCTGATCCAACCGCTTTTGCTGCTCGGTTGAATAAGGGCCGAAGAAAGGTGTGACCTGATCGATTGCCTGACTGACTGGCTTGCCATCCCACTCGATGATCTCCGCCCCGATTTCAATGCCGGCCTCTGTGGCGGCAGTATGCGAGATCAAATCGGTGACCAGTACCCGGCTGTCGCTTAGTTCCGTCAAAATCATGCCAAAACTGCCGCCGCATTCCTGAAAAAACACATCCGGATCAATCGATAGGCCGACATGAGCATCCGGGATACTATAAGTAAACGATCGTAAAGCATTATAGAAGTCGGTTTTATTCTTGGCGCTGTCAATGCGAGGTGCAAATTCGTCATGGAGAGCCTGCCAGTCGATACCTTTGTCCTGAGTGAATGGATATTCGAGTGAGACTTTTTTGAAAAGTTTCTCGAATGCATCGCTGTAGCTATCGGCGGAATAATCGTTTAGGGCGATGTCGCCCTCATTCAGCGTGATATTCGGACGAGCTTCCTTCCATACCTTGAAAGGGTCTTGATTAAGATCTACCAGGCTGTAACCAGCCGGCATGGTCTGGATGGGATCATCTTCGGTGAAAAGCAGTTTATCAGCCCCAAAACCGCTGGGAAAACCCTGCAGATCATCTGGAGCCCAGACGACCAGGGTGCCGCCTTTGATCTCGTCATTGTTATCCGGGTCGGTAATGGTGGACACATAGGCAGTCGACCAGCCGGTGCCGTCGCGCTCCTCCAAAAAGGGCCCGCCCCAGGTATTCGACCAATAAGCAATTGCAAAAACCTGTACACCGGGATTGGTATCACCATTCTGGTCCACGTCGACCATCGTGCCCTGGGGGATCGAAGGCAGCGCCAGGTCGTAACTGAGCGTATTGTCGGAATGAACGATGACCGGCCCAATCACCTGGCTCTCTAAGTTGAATATAAACTCTCGATCGCGTTTCACGAATCCGAGCCTCGTCTTCAAGCAGGACAAAGGGTTCGGATATCGTGTTCAGGAAGAACGGCGACGAATAGGGGATTCCTCCCTGGATGTAAACGGGTTCATCCGGATTGCTTGATCCGGCCTCAACCGGGATCGCTGGGAGAGCGGTGGCTGTCGCCGCCGGAGTGGGATTTGGGGCTGTCGTCGCTGCGCCGGCGGGACCGGATATGCCACTGATAGCCTGGCAGCTCAGCGTGACCAGGGCCAATGCAGCAATGAATATGGCGATACGAAGTTTTTTGGACATACAGTGCTCCTGGGAGGGTTCCTGATGAACGTAAGATTGAGATATCTCAAATCCGACGCAAGAAAGATTTGTTGTGTTGATGATTTGGCGCAAAGCGCCAAATCATCAACACAACATCTCCTTTTTGAGTTTAGGCCCGTATTAACGGTAAATCAATTATATTGGGTTTCTGAGAAACTCTGTGGGAGGGTTCCAGATTTAGGGTGTGAGCGGGCTTTAGCACGCTCACACCCTAAATCTGGAGTACCACCACAGGAATTCCCAATGAGCCAATTATATTCCAGTTCGTTTCCCCCCCGGATTTACGATAAATTTAACTTTTCGTGAGCTGGTTGATCTTTTCACTAAGCGCATCAATTTGCTCGAGTAACTTTTCGATATCATCTTGCGTTGGAATCTGCAATCGGTGAAGCTGATCCTCAAGCACCTCCGATGTGAGCGGCCGTCGAGCGATATGAGACGGCGCATCCTTGTCCGGATGAAATGTGTCAGACAGCAATTTGCCCAGGATAGTCTGGCCTTCTTTTTGGGTCATTTCCCCCAGTTCGACCAATCTATTTACCCGGCGTTCGATTTCTTCATCGACGTGGTGCCAGAGACCCATGGATGACATCAACGTCCTTTGGATCGAATTCAGGCGGTCCCCACCGGTTTTAATCAGGCCGGCTAGCACCGATCTTGGCAGAAAACCGCCTTGCTTCTTTTCCTGTTCCAAAATAACCTGTGATAATGTGACGGCTGTAAGATCATCACCCGTGGCGTTGTCGACGATTTGAACCTCATCTCCATTGCGAATCAGACTGGCAATCCCATCCAGGGTGATGTATTGTTTTGCTTCCGTATCATATAATTTCCGATTGGGGTAACGTTTGATTACTGTCATTGTCTTATCTCCAGAATCATGCATCTTTAGGAAACTATGTGAAGGAGTCCCAGATTGGGGGGTGCGAGCGTGCGGACGCACGCTCGCACCCCCCAATTGAGGTGCCACTCCAGAAATTCCCAAAGAACCTGCGTGAAAGGGAGCGGTAATTAAAGCAATGGATAGGGGAAAAATTTCCCCTATCCATCCTGCCCCCCGAAATCGTTCAGGCCTGATTCTTTTTCAGTTCGTCAACCTTCTTAGATAACGCTGCAATCTTATTGCCGAGGGCTTCGATGTCGCCTTTGGTCGGGACATTCATGCGGTCCAGGACTTCTTCCACTCGCTTAGAGAGTTCGTCCTCGGCCTTTTCGGCGTCCTTCTTGCGCTTGTCCATCACTTCGCGGACCAGCTTGCGTCCATCTTTCTCGGCGATCTCGCCGCGCTCAACCAGTTTGTTGACAAAATCTTCGATCTCTTCCTGGGCCAGCGCTACTGCACCAATGCCTGCCAGCAGAACTTTGCGGGCAGTTTCCAGGAGCGGACTGCGCTCCTCTTTCCCGTTGGTTTCTTCAACGGCTTCAGTTTTTGTTTTTGTGGCCATTTCTGCCTCCTGCATTCAGCCTTTTTTTCTTGAGTTATCCGGTTGTTCTCCGATGCTGATGGTTAAGCGCATTCGGGGAGAACTTTTATGACGCAGTGCGTCGTAATGATTGTAACACGCCGCGTCATAAAAGTCAAGCTTCCATAGTCTTTGGAAATTTCTGGGTGGTAAATTAGATTTGGGCAGGTTTTCGTTGAAAAATAAAAAGAATGTGCTCTTGAGCACATTCTTTTTATTTTTCAAGCAAGTGCCAGATTCAATCGGCCTGGGCAAAAGTATCGATCAAGAGGCGCACATCACCGCCAACCGGATAGAGGATCGGGCAGGTGCAGCCATGGTCACGGTATTGCTGAACTTTTGCCCGGGCTTCTTCAGGAGTGCCTGAGGCGGTGATATGATCAATCAAGGCTTCAGGAACCAGGTGTTTGGCTTTATTGATTTGCTCCTTGGTGGCAGGCCATCCCAGAATCGATTGGATTTTGGCCACAACATCCGACGACACCCCGGACGCTTTGGCAATGTGGGGTTGTTGGGCCAGGTATTGGGTCAGCAATCCGCGGGTCGTATCGATCGCTTTTTCATGATCTTGATCTACCGAGCAGACTACCAACTGTGGGCGATCGATGTCATCCAGGGATTTCCCGACTTTACGTGCGCCTTTGTCCAATAATTCCAAAGCGCGATCATTGTACTCGGGCGGTACGCAATAGTTGAGTACGGCTCCATCGGCGATCTCGCCGGTCATTTCCATCATTTTGTCTCCGGTGGCGCCAATCATGATGGGTACATTGCGGGGCTCCCGGCGTCCATGAACGACGTCAAGTTCAATCCCCTCAACCTGGTGAAATTCTCCATGGAAGGTGACGCGCTCCATATTCAACAGCCGCCGCATAACCTCAACCGTCTCGCGCATGGCTGTTAACGGTTTGCGCCGTTCGATACCGACATTCCGCGCCAGCGGGTCCCACCAGGCGCCAATTCCACAGATTACCCGATTCGGCGCCAGATCATCAAGCGTGAGAAAGGTCGCTGCCAACAAGCCAATATTACGAGTCCAGTTGTTGATAACGCCGGATCCCACTTTTAATACGTTCTGTAACGGCGGCATAGGCTGCCATCGGAACGATAGCATCTCGCACCAGCCTCGATTCTGCTTGCCAGACAGCCTCAAAACCACGCGATTCAGCGTATCGAACATAATCTAGCCCGGCGCGTAAGTCATGGGCATCTTGAAGATAAAGGGCAACTCGTTCGGTCATACTTCCTCCAGGGTTATTAGGGGCTAATTTTGAAGGTTGAATGGTTGAATACATAGCCATTCAATTCTTCACTTACCATTTCGAGATCTTCCGGTAAATCGACGTCCAGAGCAAGAGAGGGAAGATCAACGATTTCTACTCGAGCGCCGGCTTGTTCAGCGCGAGCGCAGTGGCGCTGGAATGACCCGGGCCCAAAATCGTAATCGATTAATCCAACCGGGCAAACCAGTAACGCATTGGTGCCCTGACGATGACGGTCTGGTGCCAGGACAACCACCGGAGGATCCGTGGCGTGGGCCAGCATAACCTGGACGTCTTCCGGTGTGATCAAAGGTAAATCGGCTGGAACAACCAGGACACCCCGGGTGGCGTAGCTTTTTGCGACGATCGTAGCACGGGCGAGTGCCAAGTTTAACTGAGGAGCTCCGTTCTCCTGTACAGTCCGGGCGCCATGATCCCGGGCCAGGGCCAGGGCCGCCTGGTCGCGGCTTATGACCAGGATGTGTTCAATTTCTGGAATTTCTGCCAGCGTATCAAGCGTATGGGCTAACAGGCGTGAGTTTAATGTGGCTCGTTCCTCCTGCGAGAGGACGGATGATAAGCGGGATTTTCCGCGTCGTAAGGGTTTGACTGGGACGATCGCCCATAAAGTCATTCGTGTGTCTCCATTTCGTTGCAGATCATGATCGACTTAATTGGTTGCGCCTAGATGAAGCGCTGGGCGAAATCTCTTCCTCCTGACTGTTTGGATCAGGGCTCCTTTATTTGACCAACGTTCGAAATCTTGTTCAAAGAGATCGGCTTTATAAATCCTGTTTCAGACTTTGGCCGAAGGCGAGCACTTCTTGCGCCAGACGGCGGCGATCGCCTGGCGATTTCATGATCGTATCCGTTATAAGAGTCTGGACATCCATCGAATGGATCGGCTTGGCATACGCTCTATCCAGGTTGTCTAGAACGAACCCAGATAGCAAGTTCCGGTAGTGGCTGGCTACAGAAAGGGATGAAGGTTCGATTCCCAGTTCACGGTACATTTTGGCGGCAGGTCCTTTGACCGTTGTACCCCCTATGATAGGTGATACGGCTGTAACCGTGCTGCGCTTATCCAATCGATGGGTATTGATTGTATCACGCACTCCAGGGATTGCCAAAATCGGATCGAGACTTACCCAGGGGTTGGATGGGCAGAAAATGATTTGTTCAGCAGTTCGGAGTGCTTCCAATACGCCTGGGGCTGGTTGGGCTTGCTCAACTCCGGCGAAGCGAAAGCCGGTCACCTGAGGGTGGCATTGGCGCTGAACGAAATAGATCTGGAACGGAAGTTCCCCTTCCAAAGTATCCACCCAGGTTGGGATAGGTTCATCGCTCATGGGCAGTACACGGTGTTCTACACCCCAGGCGCGACAAAAATCGTGGGTAATCTGGCTCAGGCTCTGCCCCGCCGCCAATCTGCGGGTTCGCTCCAGGTGGACGCCCAAATCGCGATCACCTAATCTAAACCAGGTGGGCCCACCAAGTTTGCCTATACTTTCCAGGGCAAACCAACTCTCATCAGCCTGGCCCCAACCTGTGGCTGGGTTGGCGATGCCGGCTAATGCGTAACAAACTGTATCGATATCCGGAGAAATTTGTAAGCCAAGATGCGAGAAATCGTCCCCGGTATTTACGATAATGGTCAGATCTTCTGGGGCTAATAATTGAGCCAGCCCATCCGCCAATTTGGCTCCACCGACCCCACCTGCCAATGCTACTACTTTCATCGATCGATTTATCCTGTTCGTGTCTGCCTTGACAAGGTCACTTTCGAAGAAATCTCCCAAATTTTGATGTATGTGGCGCCCGCCCGCCATACACATCAAAATTTGGGCATTCTTTTTGCCCTTTATGATGGTGCCATTGTGATTTATATTTTGCCATTAATTCTTAATAAAATCGGACACCAAAAGTAATTTTCTACAACATTTTCGTATACCCACGGAATAGCCCACCACCACAGGAATTCCCAATGAATCCCTTTATGCAAATCCCAATCTCATAAGAATCGTGCAATCTGATCAATCGGCAATCTCGGCCTGATAGCTGGCTCTTTGGCAGGATATCCAAGCAGGATCATACCTTGCGGCTGCCAATGTAGGGGTAAATCAAGCGCCTTGCATACCGTTTCGGGCGCGAACAAGGGCGCACACATCCACACGCTGCCGAGACCGAGCGCGCTGGCGGCGAGCATCAGATTTTGCCCGGCCATGGCGACACTCTGGACTCCCATCAGATACTCAGCCCGGCTGCGTTCTGGATCGGGATAGTGATCGCCCAGGTTGGGGTCCAGGCAGAGCAGTATACATACAGGAGCCTCGTTGATCCGGTCGCGTGATCGCTTCACCTGGAACTGGATCTCAGCTGGACCCAGCCCGTCCTTTGCCAGATCTGCCTCAAAATCTGCACCCATCGCCCTGGCCAGGCGGGCTTTGGCCTCCTGGCTGGTTAAAACGGCTATTCTCCAGGGCTGGCGGTTATGCGATGAAGGCGCCCAGGTGGCCGCTTCTAAAACACGGTCGACTAAATCCGGTGGAACCATTTGGTTGGTGAACCGCCGGATGGAATGCCGGTTTTTTAACAGCTCGCGCCCATCCCATGTGCGTTTGTAAAGCATTGCGTGCATGGAATGAGTATTCAAGAAGTCCAAAATGGTTTGAATTTCTTCATCATTGCAGCCAAGCAGCAGTTTGATTTCCAGGTCTTTTTTCTTTAGGTCAATGGTCAGCAAAATCGCACCCGGCGCCTGAACGCCTTCCGAGCCAATCCAGACATCGATCCCGTCGCCATCCATGCTGGAAGTACCCTCCAGATAACCATAATCGAGCGGATAAATCAGATCATGATAGCGAGGATGACTGGACCCTTTCGGCCTGTCAACCAGAACCTGATGGTCCGCGACCAGATCGTCTACGAAACGCCAGAATTCTTCTCGGTCGTTCATTTCATTACGTAACAGCCTATCCGAATTCCGTTCCATCATTCTTCCCAAGCTTGAACTGCCTGATGATCTGGCCTGGTTGATCTGGTTCATGTGAGACCAGCGTCAGGTTATCTATCCAAATGATCCAATCAAAGGGTTGAAAGGCCAGCAGCCTGATCGCACAGCCGATATTGGACGCATTGACATCCTCGATCCCGAGTGTAATATGCGGCAACCAGGTATCAGGGGCATAATAAGCCGAGGCGCCATCCGGGTTGGTAGCCTGGATATGCCGCCAAATCTGGTGGTGGTAATTTTCCAGAAGGTTCGTAGCGACCAGGCGCAAATAGATGATCGGTTTATCCCCGGTGAATATTCCCAATCCATTGGTTCTTACCTGGAATGGTTCAACCTGCTGCGACCAGCCCGCCAGCAGGGGTTCAAGCCGTTGGAGTTGGTAAGCATCGGCACCATGCCAGGAGAAATGAGGCAGCGGGATCCCTAAGATCCCGCGCAAATCACAGCTCTCGGCCAGATCTTCCCAAAGCCGGCTCACGCGTTCATGGGCCAAATCATCCAGGGTAGAGATTAAAGCATGCATCAGCGGAACAGGTCCTGATCCTTGGGGCGGATAAGTTCATCGAGTTGGGCTTCCCGTAATGCGTATGGAAAACCGCGCACATGGACGGCTGGTGTGCCCTCAGCGGCCTGGCCCATCAAAAGCGATGCAGCTGCAGCCAATTCATCGGCGACCCCAACCTGGGTAATGCGCAGGTGAAAGCCGAACAGGTCGGGCTGGCCGCGCAGGTCGGCCAGACCCGGCAACCCGGATAAGCCAATCGTGATGCCAACTGTGCCCATCCGCCAGGCGCGCCCATGCGAGTCAATGATCAAAACCCCTATCTGGCGGCCTGTTCGAGCCTCTAATTTTCGGCGGATTGTTTGGGCTGACCAATCCGGGTTTTCGGGCAATAAGAGCACCCAGTTGTCAGGATCGCCTCCGGCCCCCCGGACATTGGAATGATCGATGCCGGCATTGGCACAGATGAATCCAAGCTTATGTTCAACGATGACTGTGCCGGGTCTTGTGCGCAGGACTGAACGGCTTTCATCCAGGATCAACTCTACCAGGCGGGGGTCTTTTTCGCACCGGGCGGCCAGATCTAAAGCCGCCTGAGAAGGTTGTACCTCGGCGAGATTCACCATCCGGCCTTCTGCTTTTGAAACGATCTTCTGTGCCAATACCAGGATGTCTCCGTCCTGCCAATCAAGGCCGGCATTGGTTGTTGAATGCAGCAGAATCTCTGCAAGATCATCACCCGCCTGGATGAGCGGAATTTCTGGAATGGAGGTCAGCGTAAGTGGCATAGTCTGCTTTTCAGGCCGTTTGGATACCCGCTATCCTGATGGCGGCGGAATGGCCGCCGTAATATTTGTTCATGCTGATGAGAATTGAGGTTAAACCCTCGACCACGACGGCGTTATCCAGGTTCCCGGCATAGAAGGCGTGCATCCCGGTAGCCCGAGTTAATTGGATCACCTCTTCGGCGGCTTCAACTACATCTGCGCAAACGAGTACATCTACATCCATGGACTGGCCAAGATTTTTCTTCAGCGAGCTGGCAGGGACATTCTGGTACGCGGCCACCACTTTGACGCCCGGGCCAAGGATATCCTGAGCCACCCTGGCGGCTGAAGGTTGCTCGGGTGGTCGCGGATCGCGAAAGTCAACTCGGGCAGTGGCATCTACCAGGATTTTACCTTGCAGCGCCTCTTTGAGACTTGCAACCGCCGCTTGATGGGCTGATTGCACCACGGTCAGGATCGCGATATCCGCCTGGCGGGCGGCTTCCGAGTTTTCCAGCCCGGTAACCCGGTCAGTACCCAATTTAGCGTTGATTTCTTTAGCTGTTGCCAGGGCTTTTTCGAGCTGGCGCGACCCGATGATGATCGGGTAGCCCGCACTTGCCCAGCGCATTGCCAGGCCGGGTCCTTCTTTACCGGTGCCCCCCAGGATGGCGATCGTAGGAAATGTGGTGGATTCTGAACTGGTCATGGTTTCTCCGTATTGAAAAAGATTGAAAGAAAAAGCGCGCCATTATCCTCGCACCTATCAGTCATGGTGGCCAGGGATGCGTACAGGCTCAACCGGCGGGCACATACTTCTCGTACCGCTCCCATACGGCCGGAGCCAGCCGGCGCGCTTCACGGGTTATTTCGGCTTCATCGAGAGTGAGTAATTGGCGATCGTGCATTAAGACTTTGCCTGCAACAATCGTGGTCGTCACCATACTTTCATGGAAACCGAAAATGATCTGCCAGGGCAGGTTGCCAGCCGTAAGAGGTGTATGCGGGTGATAGTCCACGAAGATCAGGTCTGCATGAGCGCCAAGGGCAATCTGACCGAGCGGTGCTCCAGGGAAGAAAGAACCTGCCAGGCGGGCATTATTTCCGGTTGCGATTTGAGCGATCACATCCCCCGGCATTCGTCTCGGATCGCGATGCCAGACTTTGTGTAAGAGATAGGCGGTTTTCCACTCAGTCCACATTGTGTGGGTAAAACCGTCCGTTCCAAGGCAGACCGGGATTCCACTCCTGAGCATTGATTCAACCCCGGCGACACCGACGCCATTGTTCATATTCGACCGTGGCTGGTGGGTTACCCAGGTCTGCGATTCGGCCAGAAGTTCGATCTCGCGAGCATCCACATGAATGGCGTGGGCGACGATACTGTTGGGCCCTAACATGTCATGCTTCGCCAGGCGGTCTACCACCCGCAGGCCGGATTTCGCCAGGCTGTCGTATTCATCTACTTCGTGTTCGGCTACGTGGATATGAAATCCAATTCCTTCCGGAACCGCGCCCCGGCAGGCTTCCAGGGTGGAATCCGAAAGCGTCAGGCTGGCATGCAAACCGAATGTGGCTGCCAGGCGGCTGTTCTGGCTGTTGTCCCCTTCTTTAAGCTGGCGAATTCGCTCGATGAAACGAACATTTTCGGCAATCCCCGCCTCGGCTTTAGCCTGCCCATCCCGATCGGTGACTTCATAACACAAAACGGCTCTTAACCCGGACAAATCGACCGCCTCAGCAATCAGATCCAGGGAGCCTTCGATTGCGTTTGGCGAGGCATGATGATCGATCAGGGTGGTGGTTCCATGCCGGATCGCATCCACCAGCATAACCAGCGCGGAAGCGCGCACGTCTTCCGGGCGCAGCGCTTTATCTAAAGGCCACCAGAGTTTTTGCAGGATCTCAGGAAAATCTTTTGGGGCGGAACCGGGTATAGCCATTCCACGTGCAAATGCGCCATAGAAATGGGTGTGAGCGCAAATGTTTCCGGGCATTACATATTGTCCACCAGCGTCCAGGCGTTCAGATTGGGGGTGGCGGGCAATAACTTCCGCCTCCGGACCCATGTCAGCAATCAAGCCTTTCTCAAGATAAAGCGCCTGGCCTTCCAGGATCTGGTTCGGCTCACCCCAGGTGATCAAGGCGGCGTTTGTGATCAGCATATTTTCCTCCGTAGCATCGTGGTAATTCGTGATTAACTTTACTGGGCTCCTTGCGAAGTATTTCTCCCGGCATTAACCCGGTTCAGGCTGAGTAAGCCAGAACAAAATCAAACTGTTCCTTCGTTTCGATTGCCCCGGGAATAAGCTGGCGAACCCAGTCAACAGCTTCTGTTCCTTCAAAGTGAAATACTGTTTTTGCCAGGCAAGCAGCCACGACTCCTGTCCGCCCCTTACCAGCGTTGCAGTGAATGGCGATGTTTTTGCCGTCTCTCGCCTCGTTTAGCATAGCTTCGATCGTGGCGCGCATTGCGTTCGCGTCTGGCACGCCGAAATCGATGATGGGTGCATAGTCTACATTCAGCCCAAGTTCTTTGTAAAAATTGATTAAGTTACGCCCTGTTTGGGCGACAATTTCACGCTCTTCTGCCAGTACTATGACGGTCTCGATCCCCACCTGCTGATAACGTTGAATCAGCTTCCCTTCCCGGTCGTAGGTGCCGAATGGCATCACGCTGCGATAGACTTTGCCGCTTAAGCCAAGGGGCAATTCGGTAAAATTCATGAATGCATTTCCCGGGTTCTATAGGAAATCCTGTGAGGGAATAACAGAGCTGGGGGTATTATCCCAGATATTCCCAAAGATCCATTTCCCGTCTCTCTGGGAAACACTGTGGGAAGGTCCCAGATTTGTGGGTATGAGCGTGCTGATGCACGCTCATACCCACAAATCTGGAGTAGCACCACAGGAATTCCAAATGAGCCAATTTCCCATCGTTGGGTCAGGCCAGCTGTTTACGGTGCAAATTCGGGAAGTTTCGGTAAACTGGCGAGCCTGGTTTGGTTTCCCCTGTTTCAGACGGCAACTGCCCGAACGATTCTCTGAAGGGTTCAGTCCTGCTCGTTGACAGCGACCATCGCCGGCGTCAACGAGCAGGTTTTGATCTTAATTTCCCAGCTCCATGCGCAATAATCTCGGCATTAAGCGCCGGATGCACTGGCGGTCATAGCCTTGATGATCTGTTCCTGATCGACCGGCAGCTTGTCAATTCTTACGCCGGTAGCGTTGTAGATGGCATTGGTGATGGCCGGGGTGGTGGGAATACTGACAATCTCCCCAATACCCTTGGCGCCATAAGGCCCATCGGCTGTGGGGTGTTCAATTACGATCGACTCGATCTCAGGTGTATGGCTGATAGAGGGGATCCGGTAGCGCGCCAGGCGATCTGTGACCACCTGCCCATCTTTGACGATGAATTCCTCAGTCAGGGCATTGCCCAGGCCCATCATGATCCCGCCTTCAACCTGCCCTTGCAGGCCAAGCGGGTTGATCGCACGGCCGACGTCGTTGGCTGCGATCACCCGGAGGACCTGCACTTCGCCACTATCGGTATTGACTTCCACTTCCGCTGCCTGCGCTGCGAAGCCAAAGGCGAAATGCATATCCCCACCCTGCCCGAGCGGCTTGGTTTCAGGCGCCCAGTATTCGTAGAGCGCCCGTGGTTCGCGGCCTTCCGATTTCATGATCTCAACCACGTCGCCCAGCGGGATCGAGTAGCCATTGACCTGGGCCAGGCCCTCGTTAAACCGGATTTGCTCCGGCGGATGATCGTATTTTTCAGCCAGAGTAGTTGCGATAGCCTGGCGCAGGGTCTTGGCTGCGTACCGGGCCGCGTTGCCAGAGACATAAGTCTGGCGGGAAGCGGTGGTCGGCCCGCCATCCGGAGTAAGGTCAGTGTCCATCACCAGGACCTTGACCTTTTCGGGCGCCATTTCGAATTCCTGAGCCACAATCATACGGAGAACCGTGACCAAGCCCTGGCCGAGTTCAGCGGAAGATGTCCGAACTTCAAGGCTGCCATCCCGATAAAGTTCAACTTCGGCGCCGGCTTTATCCGGGGCGCCGCCGCCCAGGCCGGTATTTTTATAAGCGACTGAAAATCCCCAAGCCCGGCGCAGGTGAGGCGCGCCTTCTACGGTGCGGGCCTTAAAGGGTTCGTCTCCCGCAACCTGTTTCAGTTTTTCAGTAACCCTGTCGATGCACTCAACCAGGCCGACGCTTTCCCGTAGAACCTGACCGGTGTTCGTAATGGACCCCACCCGCAGCGCATTCTGCCGTCGCAGTTCGATCGGGTCCCGATCGAGTTTTTCCGCCAGGATATCCATCATGCTTTCCACAGCAAACGCGGATTGGGTGACACCAAAGCCGCGGAAAGCCCCTGCCGGCGGGTTGTTGGTATACATGGCGAAGCAGTCTGCTTTGACATAAGGAACTTCATAAGGACCGGATGAATGGGTGGTCGCGCGGGTCATCACTTTTTCACCCAATGAGGCGTACGCCCCGGTGTCGCCGTAAAGCTCAGTGGTTACCGCGGTCAGTTGCCCATCGGATTTGGCGCCCATTTTGACCCGGATCTGGGTGGCATGGCGCTTCGGGTGGACGACCAGGCTTTCATGGCGGTCGAACAGCAGTTTGACGGGCCTCCCGGTCGCGTGGGCCAAAAGCGCTGCGTGGATCTGCCCGGTGATATCCTCCTTGCCGCCAAATCCACCACCCATTAACTGGCCGAGAATACGCACTTTTTCCTGGGGCCAACCCAACGCCCGTGCAACCTGCTCGCGGTCAGCATACGGGATCTGTGAGCCAACATAGACCTCCATCCGCCCTTCTTCATTGACACGGGCGATCGAGCATTCCGGTTCAAGAAAGGCGTGATCGGTGATCGCGGTGTGAAAGGTGCGTTCAATGATAAGGTCGGCCTGTTTGAATCCGTCTTCGACCTCGCCTTTACGAACCTTAATATGCTTCAACAAATTGCCTTTTTCGTGAAGCTGAGGGGCTTCCGGCTGGTGAGCCTGAACGGCGTCTTTGATAATGGTTTGAGGTTCGAACTCCACCTCGATCAATCCGACTGCCTCAAGTGCTATTTTACGGGTTTCGGCAGCGACAATCGCGAGGCTGTCTCCGACATAGCGAACGCGTTCGCCAACGCCTACCAGGCTGGGCCAATCATAAATGACCAGGCCGTGATAATGTTCGCCGGGAATATCCTCGGCAGTCAGCACGGCGACAACGCCAGGTAACGCCTTGGCCTTGCTGGTATCAATTCGGGAAACGATGCCATGGGGAATGCCGGCCCGGCGGACTGCCGCGTGGAGCATGCCTTCAAAATGTAGATCGTCGGTAAACATCGCTGCTCCGGTGACCTTTTCGATGGCGTCCGGACGAGCGTGAACGGTGCCAATAACGCTGAAAGCGCCTTCGGTTGGCAGGTCCGGCAGTTCTGCTGGTGCTGGATGCGTCCCGGTCTGGACGGCCTCGGCAGCCGCCTTGATCGCCCTGGAGATGGTTGGATAGCCAGCGCAGCGGCATAAAGTATCCTTCAAGGCGTGTTTAATCGCTTCGTCATCCGGATTTGGATTGCGCTGGAGCAGCGCGTAAGAGGTCATCAACTGGCCTGGGATGCAGAACCCACACTGGACTGCGCCATGGGTGACGAATGCTTCTTGCAGCGGATGTAGTTGTGGCACATCCGCTTCGGAGCCATTGGTTTCAGCCTTCGGTGAGGCGGTAGCTGCCAGACCCTCAACCGTCAGTATGTCGTGCCCTTCAGCGCGCGCAGCCGGGTACGAACAGGAAAGAACCGGTTCTCCATCCACCAGTACCGTACAGGTGCCACATTCAGCTTCATTGCAGCCGATTTTCGTACCGGTCAAGCCCAACCGCTCGCGCAGCAGGTCCGCCAGCATTTCACCCGGGAGTGGGTCAATTGTTATGGGGTTACCGTTTACAGTAAATTTCATCATTCACCATCGCTTTTTTATATACTAGAGGTAGATTCGCTGAATCGGGGAAATCGGGGCTAAGCGGCTCGCTGCCAGGCGGTCCACAGGGTTTCGTGCAGCAGTGATTTGGACAGGTGCTGGCGATACTCTGCGCTGGCCCGCAGTGGACTGGTGCGGTAATGAACAGTACCCAGCAAGGCTTGAAGTGCTTCCGAAAAACTGTTTTCATCCAATGTCTTACCGCGGAGCACTTCTTCTGCCGCCTGGATGCGCTGTGGCACAGGGCCCGACGGTCCAACGGCAATATGCAGATCGACGAAAACGTTATCCTGTCGATGAACCCAGGCCGCCATGTTCAGAATAGGGAGCGCAACGCCTTGAGGGCGCATCACGCGCCGGAAGGCGGAGGCCGTACCGGGCCCGTGCAGGGGGAGATAAAAGCCTACTAAAAGCTCGCGCCCGGCCTGGAGGGAAGATTGGCCTGGGCCGACGAACAGACTTTCCAGGGGTTGCAAACGTCTGCTGCCCAGGTCGGCAATTTCGGCCTCGGCATCCATTGCCATCAGAGCGATGGTCCCATCGGCGGCGGGCAAAGCATGCCCGACATTGCCGCCCAGGGTGGCCGTATTGCGCACCTGCGGACCCCCAATTAACCCGCAGGCTTCGATGAGAGCCTGGGCATGTTCCTGGATGAGCTCGGACCTCACGATCTGGTTGAGGGGAACCGAGGCGCCAACAAACAGCCGGTCCTTGCGAATTTCCAGGACCTTCATTTCATCGATCGCAGTTATATCAACCAGGGTATCTACAGGGGGATGGTGACCTTGCTGCAAATCCAATAACAGGTCGGTTCCACCGGCAATCAGGCTGGCGGAGCCCGGCGCGCTATCCAGGGCTTGCAGTGCATCAGTTACAGAATGAGCGAGGTGGTAATTCTTCCAAATGGTCATGGATCGGTGCCTTTCGTCTCCGGTTATCAGGCCGGTGCCTTAATGTGAACGGCGGCACTTTTCGACGGATAACCCTGCCGGCATCGTATACAGATGATTACGGACGCTGTTACCAGGTGAACAGATCACGGCTGGGTGACATCCGACGCCGCCACCAGATGAACCCAAGTGGCGACCACCGATCCAAGTGAATCGTTTCCCTATCGAGAAACCTTGCAAATGTTTGCAGGGAAGCTGCACTCGTCAGACGAATGCGTTCCCACACGCATATTTTAGCATGGATACACCCATACCGGTAGGGCTGTTCAATGACGGGAGCCCAGCTTTAACAAAGTCGATCGTCTTCCCGCCAACAAAGTCTGAAAAGAAAGTATTGCCCCACTTTCACGAGTCCGGGAAATTCGAACGTGATTATTCTTGAAACACTAAGAAATGGTGGACCAAAATCACGTATAATCGAATTCGGAGGTATTGATGGTTGCTCGAATAAACCGGATTCACCGATTTTTTGTCGGCCAGATGACCTATCCCATCCTGCTGTCCACGCTTCTTTCCCTGGTCCTGTATGTGGGGCGAGTTTATCTTAGCCGGAGGTGGTTGATTTATGGCAATCTGGTCTGGAACTTGTTCTTAGCCTGGATGCCATACATCTTTAGTATGAGCGCGGCTGCTCTCCACCGTCTGATGCCTAAGGCCGGTCTGCTCCTGGTAGTCCCAGGTGTCTTGTGGCTGGCGTTTTTCCCGAATGCGCCTTATATCGTCACCGATTTTCTGCATCTGGAGCAGCGGCCTGCTGTCCCGCTTTTGTATGACATTTTGCTGCTGGCGAGTTTTGCCTGGACAGGCCTGTTTTTGGCGATCGCTTCCCTGCGCACAATGCAGGTTTTGGTGAAAATCTATTTAGGCAAGTTCGTCAGCTGGTTGTTCGTGGCTGTGGCCCTCGGTCTCAGCGGTTTGGGGATTTACCTTGGCCGGTTCGAACGCTGGAATACCTGGGACTTGTTGTTTCATTTCGAAACGATCCTCAAAGAAACGGCCAAACGTATGCTAAACCCGATGGATAATTTGCGATTTATCGGGTTCACTTTGCTTTTTACGGCCTTTCTGCTGGTTTGTTATCTCACCTTTATCTCTGTTCATAAAGTGGAAATGCTGGAAGATTGAACCTGACTGTCTGGGACTCTCCTACAGCGTTTCTAAGTGGTAGTTTCGCTAAGTCCTTTTACTTTGAAAAGTGATTGTAATGTTCATTTTTCCTAAAGGTATTTAGCGAAAATACCACTAAAAGAGACCCGTCTTGAAAGTTGAAGATGTGGGCGCATGCCGGGGTATAATTTGGGCGCCTGACAGGCAGATGTGCCAACCGAACAGACCTTGAAATCCAAGAAGGAGTTAATGAATGACTGTATCGCGTAGCGCCGCATTAGCATACGCTCGAGATCACCGCGAGCGTTTTCTGGATGAATTAAAAGAGTTTGTCAGCATCCCATCTGTTTCAACTGATCCCGCCGCCAAAGCGGATATGCAGAAAGCTGCGGACTGGGTGGCGAGTCAATTGCGTGATCTTGGCTTTGAAAATGTAGAAATCTACCCTACGGCCAGACACCCGGTTGTCTATGGGGAAAACTTAACCGCGGGAGCGGCACGGCCGACCGTCTTGATCTATGGGCATTACGATGTGCAACCGGCGGAGCCCCTGGAACTCTGGAAAACGCCTGCATTCTCGCCAACCTTGAAGGGCGACGATCTGTTTGGCCGCGGGGCCTCCGATATGAAAGGCCAGGTCGTGGCCAGTTTAAAAGCGGTCGAGGCCTTAATTAAGAACGGCGGCCTGCCGGTAAACGTCAAGTTCATGGTTGAAGGCGAGGAAGAAATCGGCTCTCCCAATTTGGGTAAATTCATCGCTCAGCATCAGGATCTGCTGGCATGCGATTTTGCGGTTAATCCGGATACCGGGATGATCGGGGCTCAGACCCCAACCATCACGTATGGCCTGCGCGGCCTGGCTTATTTTGAGCTGCGTTTAACCGGACCGGATCATGACCTGCACTCTGGCTTATTTGGCGGCACCATTCACAACCCCGCCCAGGTTTTGTGCGAGCTGATCGCCGGTATGCATGACGAACAAGGACGGATTACCCTACCGGGTTTCTACGATGATGTCCGCTCATTGACTGAAGAAGAACGCCAGGAACTTGCTCGCTTGCCGATGGACGAGCAGTTCTACCTGAAAGAGACCGGCGCTCCGGCTTTGTTTGGCGAGCATGGTTTTACCCCGATGGAACGGGTTGGCGCTCGGCCAACCCTGGAGGTGAACGGCTTGTTATCCGGATTTACGGGCGAGGGATCGAAAACAGTGTTGCCGTCCAAAGCCATGGCAAAGATTTCCATGCGACTGGTGCCGGATCAAGAACCGGAAAAAGTTCACCAACAGCTCCTGGCTTATCTGGAGGCGCATGTTCCGTCTACCGTGACCTATGAAGTGCTTGTGCACTCTGGCGGCGCGCCATCGATCACCGACCGGAACATCCCTGGCGTGTTGGCCCTGGCGGATGCGCTCGAGGAGACCTGGGGTAAGCGGCCGGTATTCCGCCGCGAAGGCGGAAGCGTTCCGGTGACGGCCCAATTCAAAGATATCTTGGGGGTCGAATCGGTGCTCACCGGATTTGGCCTGCCGGATGATAACCTGCATGCGCCCAATGAAAAAATGAATTTGCCTACTTTCTACCGTGGCATCGACGCTTTGATCCGTTTCTTTGCGAATCTGGGTGAATCAAACGCTGCATCCTGAACCGGTTGGCATGAGCTGCGAGCTTGCATCGCATAGTGATAACATCGTGGTTCCCGGGATCAGTTTTCGGATCGCGGGAACCATAAACATTTCCCGATTAATGAAATGAAGATAATTCACGTGGTTGGGGCCCGCCCCAATTTTATGAAGGTTGCGCCAGTGTTGTCCGCTTTGAAACGGCGGAAGGGGGTGGTACAGATCCTGATTCACACCGGGCAGCATTATGACGCCAACATGTCCGAAGTATTCTTTCGACAGCTTGGACTGCCGGACCCTGACTTGAATTTGAACGTTGGCTCCGGGACCCAGGCCTGGCAGGTAGCCCAGATCATGCTGGCCTTTGAGCCGGTGATGCAGTCCCAGGCGCCAGATCTGGTGCTCGTCTATGGAGACGTCAATTCAACTTTGGCGGCTGCCCTGGTCAGTGCAAAGCTTCAAGTCCCGGTGGGCCATGTCGAGGCCGGTTTGCGTTCTTTCGACCGCAGCATGCCTGAAGAAATCAACCGGCAGCTGACCGATCAAATCAGTGAATACTTGTTCACCCCCTCCGAAGATGGCGACCAGAATTTGTTGCGGGAAGGCATTGACCCGCATAAAATCCACAGAGTGGGGAATGTGATGATCGACACGTTGGTGAGGTTGCTGCCGGCCGCGCGGGCTCGCTACGGCCAACTCGAGAAGCAATTTGGTTTGAATGGCCCTTATGGCCTGGTAACCCTGCACCGCCCGTCTAATGTCGACGACCCGGATCGGTTGAGTTCGATCATCGAGAAACTGGGCGTAATCAGCTGCCTGGTCCCATTGCTGTTCCCGGTCCACCCGCGGACTCGGGAGCAGATCGCCGGCCGGCTGTTGAACGGCATTCAACCTTCGCTGCAGCTCGTCGAGCCCCAAAGCTATCTGGATTTTTTAGCTTTAATGCAAAATGCCAGGCTGGTCGTGACCGATTCGGGCGGTATTCAGGAAGAGACCACCTATCTGGGCGTGCCGTGCTTTACCCTCCGCAAAAACACCGAGCGTCCGATCACCCTGCACCTGGGGACCAACCACCTGGCAGGCGATGGCCCGGAACAACTGCAACGGCAAGTCATCGATTTCTTAAACGCCGATCATCCGCTGGAATTTCAGGTGCCGCCGCTCTGGGATGGACATGCCGGGGAACGGATCGCGGACGTGTTGGTCCCCCAGGATACGACGTAATTGGATGAATTTGGGAGTAAGTTGGCTGGCGAAGTTAAGTATTTACTCAGGGTTTGCGCTTCAGGCTTGACGAGCGTTTGACAACCCCGTACAATCAAGGATTATGGCTGAAAAATTACCCTCTTATGGCGGTCAGGCAGTGATTGAAGGTGTGATGATGCGGGGGCGCGCTCCGTGGCGATCGCAATGCGGGCGCCAGACGAACAAATTGTCGTTCACACGGAAAAATTGTCTGGTATTTACAAGTCTCGGCTGGCGAAGATCCCATTTTTACGTGGTTTGATCGGTTTATGGGACGCTCTCGGCTTGGGGATGCGCGCCCTGACGATCTCCGCCAACACGCAGTCTGGTGAGGATGAGAAGCTGGAAGGTCCGGCGCTCTATCTCACGATTGGCATCTCCCTGACGTTTGGGATTGGGCTGTTCTTCCTGGCTCCCGCGGCAGTCGGGCAATTCAGCGAAAGATTCGCCGGCTGGAATGCCTGGTGGGGCAATCTTCTGGAAGGCTTGATCCGCCTGGTTTTGCTGGTTGTATATATCGGCTTGATCGGACGCATGGACGATATCCGGCGCGTTTTTGCTTATCACGGCGCCGAGCATAAAACCATCAACGCGTTTGAGGCTGGGGTGGAATTGACGCCTGAAAATGTGTCCCGGTTTTCGCTCGAACATCCTCGTTGTGGAACCGCTTTTTTGCTGACGCTGGTCCTGTTTTCGGTGCTGTTGTTCAGTCTGCTGGGTCCGCTGCCTTTAGCCTGGCGGTTGATCAGCCGGGTCTTACTTTTGCCGGTCCTGGCTGGCATTGCCTATGAATATATCCGCTGGACAGCCAATCATTTGAGTTCCCCTTTTGTTCGCTGGATTGTGAAGCCCAATCTGGCCCTGCAGCACATGACCACCCGCGAGCCGGACTTAAAAATGCTTGAGGTGGCGATCGCAGCTTTCCAGGCCATGCGAATAGAAGAAGACCGCCTGACACTATAGTTCTGGCCAGACCTATTTTCCAGGCCGCTGGCAAATGAGCAATCATGGCAGCAAAGATTAAATTTGCCATATTCTTAATCTCAGGCGCCCTGGTTGTGTTGCTGCCTGGTTGTAGCATCGGCGATAATTGGGTTGAGCCTTCTCCTGTGGTCCAACCCTCGCCATCGCCTTCACAAACTCCCGAAGCCCTCCCCGATCTCATCCTGAATGCTATATCCATTAACACCGAGAGCGGTGCTCCCTGCCCGGATCCTTTCGCGGACCTGGGGGTTTGGGTGCGGATCATGAACCAGGGCGAGGCTCCGGCTGGTCCTTTTATCGTCCAGGTGAATGGCGTCTGGCAGCGGGTTGAGCCTGGATTACCACCCCACCGGCAGATCGATTTGTGGTTCGCAGGCTTTCATCCCGAGACCGAAGTCTGGCTGGACGTCACCTCTCTGGTTAAGGAAAGCGACGAAGCTAACAATCGCAGCACAAGGGAATTAGCCTCGCCAACCTTGAGCGCTGCATGTATGCCGGCTCCCTCCCCAGCTGTGCCGAAAGAAGAACCGCTGTATAGCCTGGAGGGTCATACGGACAGGGTGCTCAGCCTGGCTTTTTCGCCGGATGGGGGCTTGATCGCCTCCGGATCGGTGGATAATACCCTCCGGCTCTGGCGGGTAGAACAGGGCAGCCTGCTGCGGACGATGCTTGGGCATCCTTTTCCAATTTCCAGTCTGGCATTCTCAGCCAACGGGATCGACATCGCCACCGGTTCCTACGACGGCGAAGTTCGCATCTGGCGCGTCTCGGACGGTCACCTGGCCCGGACTTTGGAGGGCCAGGCCGGCCGGGTAGAAAGCCTGGCGTATTCGTCCGATGGCCGCTACCTGGCAACCGGTGGTGATGATTTTACGATCCGCCTGTGGCGCACCCTCAATGGGAAATTAGTGCATACGATCGACGAGGGACTTTCGGGCATCACATCGGTCGCATTTTCGCCCGACGGGAGTCTGCTGGCCTGGGCCGAAACAGATGGGGCCGTCCGGCTCTGGAATGTGGCCACATCCAGTTGGGCCGGGCATTATCAGGAAAGCCAGCAAGCGGCCAACAGCCTGGCTTTTTCGCCCGACGGACATTACCTGGCTGCCGGTTTTGCCGACCGGACGATTCGTATCTGGCGGGTAAGCGATGGTAGTTTGCTCCAGACTTTAACCGGCCATACCGGAGCGGTGAACAGCCTGGCTTTTTCTCCCGATGGGCACTGGCTGGTTTCCGGGTCCAGCGATACGACCTTGCGGCTGTGGCAACAGGCAGCCGAGAATTACCTGTTTACGCCGGATCGGATTCTGGTCGGCAATACCGAGCGGGTTAATTGTGTCGCCTTCTCCCCTCGCGGCCAGGTGGTCGCTTCCGGTTCCGATGACCATACCGTGCGAATCTGGGAAGTCAATCCTTGACAGGTATTTTCCTGCAAGAACTGAAGCAGTGGGTTTATTAAGAACCAAAAAGTTTAGTCGCCCCAGGATTGGGGCGACTATTTTTAGACTGTAATCCAATCTAGAAGGTCCCGGGGAAGGCCGGGAAATCTTCGGACAACGCTGTGTTCCCGGGCGCGTCCGCGGCTGCTTCCGATACGATCGGGCACAGGACAACCACACCCGGGGTATCAATGGTAATCAGGCCGGCTGCCGCGGCTGCCCGAATGTCTCCGACGTCATCAAAGAGCGCCTCGGGGTAGTGGGCAGACGCATACGGGGAAGCCAGAATATCGTCAAGGGTCTTGCCGGGGGCAGTGTGAACGACATTGACGTTCCAGTGAGGCGTATAGCCGGCTTCACCGGGGATGAACTCAGCGACATTCCCCTGGAACATGCGATCGCCGCCAATCAGGTAGAGGTCATTTTCGCCGCGTTGGGTTACGCCTTCTTCAATGCCCTGGAGAAGATAGTAAATCTCTTCGCCTTCATACCAGCCATTGGCCGTCAGCACACCGGTATCTTCGGGCTGGCTGGCGAACGCAGGCGTTACCGCCATCAAAGCCAGCGATAGTACCAGCAGCAGGAATGCCAGTGTCCGCATCGTTTTTGATCGATCCATCACTCGTAACATGGTCTTGTCTCCTTTAGGTAATCAAGTGAATAAGGTTGCGCCGCACAGGCCATTGAGCGTTCCATCGCATTGGCTATCCATACCTCCTTCCCGGCTCTGGCTTGGCGTGTTCGACAAGGAGAAGTCTACCGGGAAGAGGTTACGCTGGCCTTATTCAATTCTTACGAGAGCGTTAGGGGATTATTACGAGACTTAACGATCTGTTCTATGGGGGTATGACTCTTAAGGCAGGACGGTAATAAGATGTTCGAATTGTATATTGGCATGGACGTGTACGACCTGCACGGCTGGCACAATTACGGCGTCCAGCTGCACTGGACCAGCTCAGATGTGAGACTGAGGCGGATACTGGCTAATACTGGGATGAGGACATAGGATATAACCTGGGAATAATTGTAAACAAATAGCCCCGTATCTAACCGGGGCTTTAAGTAGCTAGATCGAATGATAGGTTATTAGATAATTATGCGGAAATCTTTTCTTTCGTAATTGGTTCTTCGGCAGATTCTTGTGGGCTAAATTTAATTGAAAGTGGGATTTCTGCTACCTGAGTTAGATCACCATTATTTTTTAAGTAAACTTGGAAATTGTATCGTCCCGACTTTCCCAAAGGTAGACCATCAAATATAATCTTATTTCTGGTTCTAAGAGTTTTAGATAAATCGACTTCTGGCTCCACCTCCAATAAAATATTACCTGAAGGGGAAACAAATGTGATCCGGGATTGGCCGACTGAAGGGCCGCTGTCCTTTTTTTGGATCCATAAAGTGACCAATTCAAGATGAATAGGTAATATCCCGTCTGGTTTTGGGGATGTCTTAATTTCTATATTCTCAATGACATCATGCAAACTAATTTTGTTCGAATCCTTGTCAATAACAGCACTACTGCAAAGGATCGTCCATACGTGATTTATCATATTGATGTGCCCTTCCTGAGAAAGTAGGAGCGAAAATTTTCTTGTATGTAATCTCTTCGTCCGATGTGGCTGGGGTCACTGGAATAATTTGGGGATAATCACCAGTCTCTTGCCCAACAATTATTATTACCTGATTATCCAGAACGTTTCTTTTTTCAGCAGAGACTGATTCACCTTGTTCATCATCTTCGAGTTTTACAACTCGCAACTCAAGTCGTGCACCCAAAGCTGAAATTACACGACGAAGAAAAGAAAGTCTTGGTTGGGTTTTACCACTTTCCAACCGTGCTATACTTGCTTGTTTAGTGCCAACACGTTCGGCTAATTCTTCTTGAGTTAATTGTCGTTCAATTCTGAGTCGGGCCACTAAATGAGCAGCCTCTAATTCATCAAGTGCATCTTGTACTTCTTGTTTTTGGATTGCTTTTTCTCGCCAATCTTCATATTTTATATTTTCAATCATTTTCTCTCTCCAAGAATTCTGTCATCCGATTTTCTGCAATCCTAATGTCTTTTTTCTTGGCTTTATTACTTTTCTTTCTGCACCCGTGTAAAATAATAAATTTTTGACCCTTAGTCAAAAAATAAAATAATCTTATACCCTTTGGCCGTAATTCCCATAGAGGTTTATGATTAACAACCTCTCGTGCATAGGGCATCCCAAGGAGAATTCCAGTTTCTCTCAACAAATCTAAATAAAAGATTATTTTGGCTAGTTCAGACGACTGTATATCAGGCCCATTAATAAAATCTTCTACCGGACTCATTTCACGATTATCTTTGAAGAATTCAATAGACCACATGATGTACGCAATCTCCCAAGTAACTAAATTATAACTTTATTGTTATAATTGTCAATACCTAGAAGATTAATTGATGGATAGAAATCCCCAATGCATTAAAGGTGGTGTTGGGTATAAAACCGAAATTATGCTATAACCTAAGCAACCCAATATTGCAAGACACAGCATGCTAACACTTGCGCCAAGTGTGCCCGGCGACGTTCCTTCAACGTCGCCGGGCTTTTGTGTTTAATCCGGAGGTTCGAATGAAATCACTTCTGTATTCCCGAAAGGACTGGCTGGCGGTTTTTGCGGTTGTTCAGGCTGTAGTGCTGCATTACTTCCTGGCACCGGAAAAAATCTGGCAGAGCCGTGACATCATTCCCCGATGACCTGAACGACCAGCCGGCGCTGGCGCGGGCGGTTATCGAAGTCGATATATACGATCTGCTGCCAGGTACCCAGCGTCAGGCGGCCTGCGACGATTGGGATGGATAAGGACGGTCCCACCAGAGCCGAGCGAACGTGGGAATGGCCATTGCCATCGCCCCAGCGGGCATTATGGGCGTAATGCCGGTCCGGATCGACGATCTCGTCAAACAGGCGGCGCAGGTCGTTCAAAGCCCCCGACTCAAATTCAATCGTGGTCAACCCGCTGGTCGATGACGGGCAGAACACCGTCACCAACCCATTCTCCAACCCACTTTCGACGACCGCCTGGGTCACCTGGTCGGTAATATCGATCATATCCGCATTGCCGCGGGTGTTAAACTGGATCGCTAATGATTCGACTGCCATCATGCCTCCTTGATCTGGCTGGTAGTTGCTATAGAGTGGCGAGTTCCCAGGAAATATACAGCTAGTATACCTTCCCCAGCCACCCGCCCCCTAAATCTGGGACCCTCCCACAGCGATTCCAATACTTTCTTGTTAAAGCCGCACGAAGGTCGGCATTCCTGATTGACGCTGCTGATTGTTTAAAGTAGACTATTCGTATGGAATTAGACTTGGAACTGTACCGCAAAGACATTCTTGTCTCGGCCAGCCCGGTGGTGCGCTTATCGGTCATCGATGTTGCTCCCGATCATCCTCAGCACACGATCGTATTCTTGCACGGATACGCCGGGCAGGCGCGCCAGTGGCAGTACCAACTCCAGGCGTTTTCAAAATCCAACCGTGTCATTGCCATTGACCTGCGCGGTCATGGTCGCTCGGATAAGCCCCGCAGCAGCTATTCGATGGGAGAAATCCAGGCGGATCTGGTCACCGTGCTGGACGCGCTGGGGGTGGCAGACAAGTTCAGCCTGGTCGGGCATTCTTTCGGAGGGGCGATCGCCACGGAATACGCCCTGGCGCATCCCGAGCGCCTGGATCACCTGATCTTGATTGCTACCGCCGGTGAATTCCACCTCAACGCCCTGTACCGGTTGCTGTTGCGGCTGCCTCTGGCCTCCATGCGCTGGCTCGATTTTTTTGCCCGCGGCTGGCTGGGCGCTCCCACCTACGTACTGCATCCCTGGTATTACAACAACCTGTCCCAATGGGTTGGCTGGAGCGCGTTTCGGAGCCTGAAGGTCCCAACCCTGGTGATCCGCGGTTATCAGGATGCGGTTTTTGAAAAACCGATGTTCGAGGAAGTTACCCGGGCCATCCCGGACGCAGATGATGTTGATGTAGGTGCTTCCGGTCATCTGGTGATGCTCGAACGCCGGGAGGCGGTCAATCGCGCCATCCAGCGATTTTTGGACGTTTCCAGCTTTTCCTGGCGAGATTCAGAAAGCGCGAATGTCAGCGATGCCTACACCAGGATGTTAAGGGAACGCCCCTGGCTGCCTCACTATGATGAAGGAGTCCCCTATTCCATCGCGGTACCCCAGGTGCCGCTGCATCATCTTTTACAATCCTCCGCCCGCCGCTTTCCACTTAAAACCGCCCTCAAATTTGAAGGCACCCGGCTGCCTTACCGGCGCCTCAATCAGGAAACGAATCGCTTTGCCAATGCACTGCTGGCGCTTGGTCTGAAGCCCGGCGATCGGGTGATGCTGATCCTGCCGAATATCCCCCAGCTGGTGATCGCCTATTTTGGTACGTTAAAAGCTGGCGGGGTGGCTGTGTTCAGCCTGCCAACCCACGATCCCGGCGAACTGGTTCGCCAGGTGCGCGATTGCGGCGCCCGGGTCCTGGTGACCCTGACCGAGTTTGACGATTTAATCTACGAGATCAAGTCGAAGCTGGAGCCCGAGGGGGATTCGCCCCTGGAGCATATTGTGTTTGCCCATATCGGCGATTACCTGCCTTTTTTCAAACGGCTGGGGTTGCATCTTTCCCGCACCAGCCGCAAGCGTCACTTGCTGGATATTCCCCTGGATGCCAGTATGCAGTTATTCGATCGCCTGCTGTACAGCCACAGCAAGGACGCGCCCGAAATCCAATCGAACTCGAAAGACCTGGCAGTCATCATGTATACCGGCGGCACCACCGCCGCGCCGAAAGGGGTGATGCTGTCGCATTACAATCTGGTGGCGAACGCCCTGCAGACCCGGCACTGGATACCGGCTGCCCAGGAAGGCGAGGAGCGCTTCCTGTGTGTGCTGCCTTTCTCGCATAGCTACGGGTTGACGGCGGCGCTGAATGTGCCCCTGGCGCTGGGAGCCACCCTGGTGCTTAAACCAAATTTTGAGATCAAAAATATCCTGAAGACCATCCAACGCGAGCGCCCCACGATCTTTCCGGGCGTGCCGCAAATGTACGTGGCCATAAAAGATTTCCCGGGCGTTCGTAAGTTCGGGGTTCAATCGATCAAAGCCTGCATCAGCGGTTCGGCGCCGCTGCCGGTCGAAGTCCAGGAGGCTTTTGAAAAGCTGACCCGCGGCCGGTTGGTCGAGGGCTATGGCCTGACCGAAGCTTCCCCGGTGACGCATGCCAACCCGCTGAATGGCATGCGGAAGGTCGGCACGATCGGCATCCCCTTGCCGTCCAGCGAGGCCCGACTGGTTGATCTTCGCCGGGGCAGGGAAGTTGTCCCGGTGGGCCACATCGGCGAACTGGCTGTGCGCGGGCCCCAGGTGATGCTTGGGTATTGGAACGATCCGCAAGCGACCGAGCAGGTGATCTCCAGGGATGGCTGGCTGCTTACCGGGGATGTGGCCCAAATGGATTCGGAAGGCTACTTCAGGATCGTTGCCCGCAAAGCGGATATGTGGTATCCTGCCCGCCCGGGCGAACCGGCCTTCCCGCGGGATGTCGAAGAAGTCCTGTTTGAAATTCCTCAGGTGAAAGAAGCCGCGGTGGTGGCCATTGCTGGGCAGCCGATCGCTTTTGTGATCGCCCGCCGGGAGCGGCCGACGGCAGAAGCGCTGCTCGCTTATTGTAAGCGCCGCCTGCCGCCGGAGCTGGTGCCCCGCATGGTGCTGTTCCTGGATGATTTTCCACGCACTTTCATCGGCAAAGTGCTGCGGCGTGAACTGGCTGAGCGCTTCAAGCAAAGCCGGTCGGCGCTTGGAACGGGTATTGAGGATGGGTGATTCTCGATGTACTCCCGGATCTGGCGCTTTGTGGGGCGCTTTATGCGGTAAAATGTCTCCTGGTTTTTGCCTCTTTTGGGAATTCTGTGAGGAGCAAATCCACCGGTATTCCCATTGAGCGTTTTTTCTTTAAGCGGTACCTTGATCTGAATTTTAACTTGGACCGGTGCTTTATAGCCAGCCGGGCTGAAATTTATTGGCTTAGACAATGACGATGGAACCTCAGGAAATACATTATCTGGTAGAGGGACAGGGGCCTCCTGTTATCCTCATCCACGGACTGGCAGCCTCCTGCTATGATTGGGCTGCCATGCTGCCGACCCTGGCTACGGCCGGTTATCGGGCTTATGCTCCGGATCTGACCGGGCATGGAGAAAGTCCCAAGCCGGAAGCGCTCGAGGCCTACCGGGCGGAATCGGTATACAACGTTTTGACGGATTGGATCAATTCGCTGGATTTGGAACGAGCGCCAGTGCTGATCGGCCATTCTTTGGGCGGCTATCTCAGCTTGAAGTATGCGATCCAGCAGCCTGAGCAATTATCCGGCATGGTACTGATCGATCCATTGTACAGACTGGATCAACTTTCACAGTTGCTGCGCTGGTTCAATCAACGGCCACAATGGGGCGAAACCGCGTTGCGGTTGGTGCCGGAGTGGTTGTTGAATGCTGTCCTCGGTTTGGACCCTACCAATGCCAACGATTTCTCGGAATCCGCCCGCCAGCAAATCGCCAATGATTACATCCGCGCGTCTGCCCGCATCGTCCACATTCCTGCAACGATTGAAGATCTGACCCCGCAGCTGGACCAGATTTCGGTACCCAACTTGCTGCTTTGGGGTGATCGGGATTTAACCCTGTCGACCAGTTCTTTCCCGGAATTGCACCAGGCCATTCCCAACAATCAAGCCGTCGCGATCCCGAATAGTGGCCATCAGCCCCATATCGGCAAACCGAAGCAGGTTAATCAGCTTGTCCTGGAGTTTCTCAAGCGCTTGCCTCAGGCTGAACCTGTATCGGTAGGTTAGCAAGCGCATGTTCTTAAATACAAGATGCAGCTGCCCATGTGGTTCTTTGGGACTACTTCGACAATGTCAAAGTAAAAAATGACTCCGAATTTTGGGCGTGTGTGGCGGGCATTCGCCCGCCACACACGCCCAAAATTCGGGCTAATATTAATGAATGTGATATTGTCAAGCTACGCACAGAATTTCCTGAAGACCCATCCATGTGTGGCAGATTGATAGCGTAAAACAGGACGGTGATCACGATGACGGTTAAATTAATTCTTCGAGGGCAGGAATACGAAGTGAAACCTGGGATGACCTTGCGCCAGTCACTTTTTAAGATCGATCAGAAACCGGAAGCGGTTCTCGCTACTCGTGATGGGGAAATGATCACGGAAGAAGAGATTTTAAACGACGGGGAAGTTGTCAAGCTGATTGCGGTTATTTCGGGTGGCTAATCGCGCGTGAGGGCACGCCTTCATATACCTGTTTCGCCCCGAGTTCTATGCGCAGGCTGTTTCGTCCCCTTTTATTTCGGTAAAGTTGTGTGTGGAGGTGAGCGGTGAGATGTCGCAAGTGTGACCAGAAAGCCGTTATCAATATGCGCCAACATAAGCTGGCGCTTTGCAAGGAACATTTTCTGGCGTGGATTCCCGAGCAGACCCAGCGGTTCATCGAAAAGTACCAAATGTTTTCATATCAGGAGAAGATCCTGGTGGCCGTATCGGGCGGGAAAGATTCACTCTCCTTGTGGGATATTCTCTGGCGCCTGGGTTATCAGGTCGATGGCCTGTACATCGGCCTGGGGATTGATGAGGGGATCCATTATTCGGATGAATCTCACCGCCTCACGGTCGAATTTGCTGCCGAACGCGGTTTGAAACTGCATGTGGTCGATATTGAAAAAGAATATGGGCAGCCGATACCGGTCATTGCAAAGAACACGACCCGCGGCCGCGGGAAACCTTGTTCGGTTTGTGGGTTGAGCAAGCGCCATGTGATGAATTGGGTTGCCAGAGATGGCGGTTATCACGTCCTGGTAACCGGTCATAACCTGGATGATGAGGCCGCAGTGCTGTTTGCCAACACGATGAACTGGATTCCGGGCTATCTGGTCCGCCAAAGCCCGGTGTTGGAAGCCAACCGGCCCGGGTTGGTACGCAAGGTTAAACCACTCTGTCGGATTTACGAGCGGGAGATGGCTGCCTACGCGCTATTGCGAGGCATTGAATACATCTACGAAGAATGTCCCTTTGCGGAGGGATCCAAACAGATCTATTACAAAGAATTGCTCAATCAACTTGAAGCGGATCGTCCCGGAGCCAAGCTGGCATTCTATCTGTCTTATTTGCAGGCGAAAGATAACGGCTTATTTGCCCCCCAGGCTGATCCTGGGGTGGAGCACCTGCACAGCTGCCCGTCCTGTGGGCAGCCCACATCAGCACCCGGGGAATGCGCCTTCTGTCGCATGGTCGAGCGAGTAGCCGAAACCGTCTGAATTTACAATTTAAGCATCTACTCAGCCCGATTTAAAAATGCGGGTGAAATGGATGTGCCTGGTGGGCGTACGCCCACCAGGCACATCCATTTCACCATTTATTCCTGATATGCCAGTTTGGAGAGGCCGGAATTCAGGCCGTCTCTAAATAGCGCTCGACTTCCCAATCGGTGACTTTCATCCGGTGCTCTTCGATTTCGGCCCATTTGGCGCGTTCGAAAGCTTCATAAACCATGCTTCCAAGGGAATCCTGCAGCAAGCTGTCCTTTTCCAGCTCACGCATGGCCTCGCTCAACGATCCTGGCAATTCTGCAATGCCGCGCGCCTGTAATTCTTCCTTGCTCAGATGGTAGACGTTGACGTTGTTCAAAGGTTCTGGGCATGGCGTCTGGCTGTCAATCCCATCCAGTGCGGCCCCAAGCATGACGGTAAACGCCAGGTATGGATTGGCCGAGGGATCCGGGCATCGCAGTTCAGCCCGCATAGATTTTTCCCGTCCTTCGGTATAGTGTGGAATTCGGATCAGGGCGGATCGGTTGATCTGGGCCCAGCCCACGTACACGGGCGCTTCGTAGCCCGGGACCAGGCGCTTGTATGAATTGATCGTTGGGGCCACCACGGCTGCCAGCGCCCGGGCATGCTTGAGCTGGCCGGCAATAAAGCCATACGCGAACGATGATAATTTGCTATCCTCGTCCGGATCGTAGAATATATTCTTGCCCTCGGTCGTGAACAGTGATTGATGGCAGTGCATGCCGGAGCCGTTGATGCCGAAGATGGGCTTGGGCATGAATGAAGCGACCAGGCCATTCTGGGCAGCTATCGCCTTGACGGTGTATTTGAGGGTCAGCACGTTATCTGCGGTTTGTAGGGCGTCGTTGAAACGAAAATCGATCTCATGCTGGCCCAGGGCCACCTCATGGTGACCCATTTCCACTTCCAACCCCATGCTTGCCAGGGCGCTCATCAGTTCGGTGCGCACCCGTACAGCCTCATCGTTGGCGGAGAAATCGAAATAACCGCCGACATCGTGCGGGACAGGGTGAATGGTCTGGGAGCCGTTTCGCTTAAAAAGGAAGAATTCTGGTTCAGGTCCGACATTATAGGTCCAGCCGCGCAATTCAACCTTGGTCAGCATGCGTTTGAGGGTGCCGCGTGGGTCCCCGGGAAATGGATTGCCATCGGGTTGGTAGATGTCGCAGAAAAAGCGCGCCCGGCGGTTATCTTCAGATGTCCAGGGCAGCACAGCGTAGGTTTGCGGGTCGATAACCAGGCGCATATCGCTTTCCTGAATGCGGGCAAAGCCTTCTACCGATGAGCCGTCAAACCAGATTCCGTCTTCCAATGCTTCCTGGACACGAAAAGCGGGGATATCCACACTTTTGACGGAACCGGTCACATCGGTAAACTGCAGCGAGACAAATTTAACCCCATCACTTTTGATTTGTTTGAGCAGGTCTTTTTGATCCATTTTGTTCTCCTTTGGCCATCCGTAAACTCCAAGCATTCTATTCCATGCCGGAACATTCGTCAACGCTGGGATTTGTTGGCGAAGTTCGATACACTGTCTTCTTTTCCCCCTGACTGGCGGAGGTGGGGCGAAATGATGTGTTCGCGGCCCCGCGAACACATCATTTCGCCAACAATTTCCATTCTCCCGCATCAGAAGAGTGTGGAAAGCTTGCGAAAATGAGTTCACCAACATACTTAGAAGGATCCACTCGAGCTATTGAAATGAGAAAAAATGGGGATTGCGAGCGGAGTAATGCCCCGCTCGCAATCCCCTTTTTTTCTCTCCGTGGGGGCAAATCGGCCAAATGCGATAGCCCTGGATGGATACAATACGACTAAACGATGGCTCAGTCCTGTGGTATATTAATGAAGTCGGTCTGGTTTATCGAATTTAGCCAGCAGCTCAACAATGTTGGGGAGCTGGAAATTTTTGAACAGTTGACATGTGAGGGAGGCAAAGCCATGAGTCCGAGTGAAAATTGCCAGCCACGTGTTCGCCCTTTGCATGTGTGGGAAATTCAAGCCGCCTATCTGGTTTTCGCGGACCGGCTTAATTACAATCGGGTCCGTATCCACGAGTGTGCCGGTTGGCCCGATGCGATCGATCGTTTAGGCCGCAAATTGAAAGGCCAGCCCCCGGTGGAAAATTCCCATAACGCCATCACGCTCGGAAATCACTGCTTTTTTCCGGTGATCTTGCCTGCTCAACCGGTCAAATGGGGCGATACGGATTTTTATAAACTGTCCTGGTTGATCCACGAACTTACCCACGCCTGGCAATATCAAAAGATGGGTTGGGGATATCTGTTGAAAGCCTTGTCTGCCCAATTCAAACAGGGTTACGATTTTGGTGGGGAAAAAGGTTTGAAGATGCGCCGTAAGGATGGCTGGAATTTTCGTAAATTCAACCTGGAACAACAAGGCGATATTTGCCGGTCCTACTACGAAAACCTGAGCGCCGGGAAAGATACCAGCGCCTGGCAGGATTATATACGCGAAATCCAACAGGCAATTTAGTGGTAGTTTCGCTAAGTCCTTTTACTTTGAAAAGTGATTGTAATGTTCATTTTTTCCTAAAGGTATTTAGCGAAAGAACCATTAAGTCAGTTTTGTGCCGCCAATCTACGCAGGATATGCCCGGGGATCCAGCCTGGTGTGCATGCCAACTATAGGCGAAATGGATGTGTCAGGATACTTGCGCCCTCACCTCCACTTCGCCATCCATTTCAGCCAAAGGTTGAGTAGTTATTAATTTTTTGCAAAACCTGCTGAAATGATCTTGTTGAAAATATTCCCTTGCGGTATGCTTAACAGCCGTGGGGGTGGTTGGGTCCCGGTGGGCTCCCCGGTCTTCAAAACCGGTGGCGGGTCGCGTTGCGGGCCGCGGTGGGTTCGACTCCCATCCACTCCCGCCTTTATTACCCTGCTGAATAGTGCTTATGAAGTCTGCCCTGTTTGGTAGTTACCTGGCTGGATTGAGAAGTTTAAATGGTTACCACTACGATTACGAGTTTACCTTTAGAAGCAGAAGTTTATTCCCCGATTGTGTCCAGGTTCATGCGGATTGACGATATTACCCTGGGTGACTCCAAGAGTAACTTTCTGGTGCGTTACCGGGGCGAATTGTACGGCGACTCCGAAAAAGCCTACAATGAGTTGGCAACTTTGCTGCGCCCGCGAGATGTGACCCCCATGTTTCGCAAAGAGGATGATAAGCACGTTGTTCTGTTGATGGCCGGAACTGTCCGACCCAAACCCTCGAACCCGGTGGTCAACCTGGTGATGTTTGGCCTGACCGTCCTCAGCGTCATTTTTGCAGGAGCGCTTTTTGCGTACAATGGACCGTCTCCTACCAACCTGGGAGAGCTGCTGCAGTCGCTCCAAAGCAGTTTCGGCCCCGGTTTGGCTTTCGCCGTCAGCCTGCTGGCGATTCTGCTGGCGCATGAATTTGGGCATTATCTGGCCGGTCGCTATCACAATACGTATGTGACTCTGCCTTATTTCATTCCGTTCCCATTCAGCCCATTTGGCACCATGGGAGCTTTTATCCAGCTCAAGGAACCTCCCCGCAATCGGAGGGTGCTTTTGGATATTGGCATTGCAGGACCCTTGGCTGGTCTGGTCGTGGCGATCCCGGTACTTTTGATCGGACTTTCGCTCTCCCGGGTCGAGCCGATCGCGCTTGTCAAAGGCCAGGGGTTTATGTTGGAGGGTAATTCGATCATCTATCTCATGGCCAAGTACCTGGTCTTCGGCCGCTGGCTGCCGGAGCCGGTCAGTTTTGGAGGTCTGAGCCCAACGATCTACTGGTTGAAGTACTTCTTCACCGGTCAACCGCTGCCGGTTGGCGGCCTGGATGTGATGATTCATCCGGTTGCCTGGGCTGGTTGGGCCGGCTTGCTGGTTACTGCCCTCAACCTGATTCCGGCCGGCCAACTGGATGGCGGCCATGTTTTGTATGTCTTGTTGGGTAAGCGTGTTCAGGCCTTGCTGCCATTTATCCTGGCCGGACTGGTCGCGCTGGGATTCGTCTGGGCAGGCTGGTGGTTATGGGCTGCTCTGGTGTTCTTGTTGGGCCGTTTCCACGCTGAGCCACTGGATCAAATAACCACCCTCGACCCAGTTCGCCGGGCAATTGCCTGGTTTGGAATTGTCTTGTTCATCCTGGTCTTTATCCCGGTTCCATTAATCCAGTTTATGGGCGGCTGATACGCCGAGCGAGATACGAACGGTCGCCTCTTTTAATTCCAAAATGTCCACGATTTGCCTGCATCACAATGACGCGGACGGCCGCGCTTCGGCGGCTATCGTTCGGCGCGCCTTGGGCCAGAATATCAAACTAATTGAAATCGATTATGGTGAACCGGCGCCCTGGAGTGAGATCGACCTGGCGGATAAGGTCGTGATGGTGGATTTTTCTCTGCCCGCAGCGGAGATGCAGCGGCTGGTGGAAATGACTGAGCTGATCTGGATCGATCACCATATCTCAGCCCTGGAGTTGATGGCCGGAATTGCCGACGATTGGCCCGGATTACGGGATATCGGTGAAGCGGGCTGTGTGCTGACCTGGAAATATTTCTTCCCGGATCAACCTATCCCTCGCGCCATCGTCTTGATCGGCGATCGCGATATCTGGCGCTGGGCGGAAGAGGATACCGGTCCATTTGATGAGGGGCTTTACCAGCGTGACACCCGGCCGGACAATGATGGCTTGTGGCAGCCCCTGCTGGACGATGACAGCCGGCTGCTGCAGGAGTTGATTGCAGAGGGGGGAATGCTCCGGCAAGCCCGGTTGTTAGATATCCGTCGCACGGTCCAAAAATATGGTTTCGAACTGAGTTTTGAAGGTTATCGCACCCTGGCTGTCAATGCTCGCAGTTCGGGGGATGTAGGCGCGATCATACGCCAACAAGGCTATCAGATTGCTTATTGTTACGTCGACATCTGGCAGAATGGGAAACTGATTACCGCGGTTACGTTGTATTCAGCTGAAGTCGATGTCTCCAAAATAGCGCGGAAATTTGGCGGCGGTGGCCATCATGGCGCGGCAGGCTTTTCATTCCCACGTGGCGAGACGCCTTTCCCGCCTGATTCGGTGGTCAGGTTTTTGACAGGGCCTGCATAAATATACTATGGTGTGCCATAGGTGGCATCGCCGATCGCACAGCCTAAAACCTGGAGAACCACCCCTGTGCGTGTAAGGCAGGCGAAAAAAGGTGTGCGTGGGGCCCCACGCACACCTTTTTTCGCCTCTAATCTGAACCAACTTTGGTAAAGGTCATTCGTTGAGGCCGAACATCAAGGGTGAACCTCAACCAGCACCTCTACACTGATGATCTGCGGACCCAGGCTGAAGACGCTCAGCTCAAAGGGTAACGATTCTCCCGGGGCAAGGTCCGTAGCGAGTTCTCTTTTCCTTAAACCCACCGGTTTATGATCGGCGCCATAGGCGGTGACCGCCAGCCAAACCTGGCTGGCGTGATCACTCTGCGCGGCTGTGGCATCAACCGTTGGCGCGGGCGTGTCGGTTGGTGAGCGCTCATCCGGATTCTCGTTCGTGGTTGTTGGGGCGGGAAATGCCAGCAAGGTCAGGTTGCCGCTCACCGACGCATGCAGACCATCGGGGCCAATTTCCGTTTGTTCAACCTGGAGGTCGACCGGAAGATAGCGCCTGTCACCAGGTGGAATCGGCAAGGCGGAAAGCAAGTCGATCTGCGGGTTGATGTCCCTGGCAGATACATCAGGGAAAAAAGCCATAACCGGTAAATATTGGCCGGCTGGTAAGAGGTTGAGTGGGGGGACTGCCTGCTGTCCAGCCAAAACCTCACCATCAGGTGATACCAGCTGCATCCAGGTAACCAGATTTTCCAACGCCTGGTTTTGATCGTTATGGACCAGAGCCAGGCACCACGCACCGCCGCTGGCTACCGGGTAACAATCCGGTTGGCCGATCTCAATGGGAACCGGGGTAGCTGTTGCTAAGGCTTCCGGAGTGCCGTCTTCGTTTTTTTCAAGGATCGGGATGACAAGCTCGGTGCCGACACTCATCAGATTGGGGTCAACTTCAGGATTAGCCGCTTTGAGATCTGCGACTGTGACCCCAAAGCGGTAGGCAATGACCCCCATCGTATCCCCTTTCTCAATAACGTAAATGAATGGCGTTGGTGTCGGGGGCGGCGGAATGGTAGCCGGGATAGACGTCTCAGTTGCCGGGTCGGCTGGCTGGCGTGGAGTTGCAGTTGGGCTGGGCGTCGCTGTCCAGTAAGGCGTTACCTGGGCAGGTTCGACTGTGGCGGTCGGTACAGCTTGTTGGGCCTGACAGCCGCTCAGGATTACTGCGACGCAAATGGCGACAATAAAGATGTATTCCAATCGAAATTGAAAGCTCATGAGTGCGATTATACTCGTACAATATTACTGACTTCAACTGGTAGGATCATTGGTGTTTTTTGGGGTGGTAGCCCAAATCCGGGACTCTCCCACAGAATATCCCAAAGGACCACTGGATAACCAGTTCTGAAGCAGTCTTTATTGGAACAATACGGAGACAGTTCCGAAACGGAACTGTTGATCAGGTTGAACGCCTGGAACGCGACGGGAAGGGAAGTCTATGGCCGAAAACGTGATGCTTCAGGAAGCGATTGATGCTGTTCGGCAAGGGCAGCGCCGGAGAGCACGCGATTTGCTGACCCGGCTAATTCGCGCTGACCAATCCGATCCTGAATACTGGCTCTGGATGAGTTCCGTCGTTGATTCACTGAAAGAGCGTAAATATTGCCTTGAAATGGTACTGCGGTTGGACCCTGATAATCGTCAGGCCAGGCAGGGTCTGGTATTGATGGGGGCGGCTGCCCCCCCGCCTGGTCTTGCACCATCGCCGGTTATCCGCCGCAACTGGAAAGTCGCTGAAGAAGAAATTCCGAAACCTCATGGGCTGAAAGCCATTTGGGCTAATCCCGTGCTGCGCAGCGCTTTAATAATCGGGATGGCGGTCATCTTAATTGGAATTATCGTCGGCGTCGTTTTTTGGAGTGGAAGGGCCAGCAATGTCCGAGCCTGGGTGCCTACCGTCACTGCCGGCCCTCCACCGACTTTTACCCCCACGCCAACGTTGATCTCCAATGGGCGGCAGCCGAGCCCCACTGTAATTCCTTTGGATGCCGGTCCCACTCCCCTGGCAATCGTTCTCAATCTTAACTATACCCCCACGCCCATGTACGTGGCCACGCCGCACCCGATCAGTGAGGCTTTTCGGGCTGGTCAGCGAGCTTTTGACCGGGGCGACCTGGCAACGGCGCTTCGTTTTATGGAACAGGCCAGCCAGATTGATCCAAATGCCGCTGATATTATTTACACGATCGGAGAGATCCAGCGCCGGAAAGGCGATTATCTGGAGGCACTCGCCAGCTATAACCAGGCGATAGATACCAACCCAAGATTTTCGCCGGCTTATCTGGGCCGGGCCTTGACAAATCTGGCGCTGGATCAACCCGACAGTGTCAAGCAGGACCTGGATATGGCCATAAAGCAAGATGATCAGTTTGGCGAGGCCTATTTGCAGCGGGCAGCTTATTGGCTGGAGCAGGGTGATATCGAAGCGGCTCAGAAGGATTTGGACAGGCTGGAAGAATTATTGCCCGATTCTGCCTGGTTGCCACTTTACCGCAGTGAAATCGCATTGGCTCAAAATGAGCCGGAATTGGCGCTTGAACTGGCTCGACAGGCCAATCAAACGGATCAAACCCTGCTGCCCGGTTATCTGGTGCTTGGAAAAGCTTATCTGGTGAACGGATCTTATCGTGAAGCCGTGCGAACAATGGAAACCTACACGCTTTATTTGCCGGATGATCCACAAGGCTGGCTGGTCCTGGGCCAGGCATTCGCAGGTGAAGACGAATTTGAAGAAGCTAAAGACGCTCTCGACACTGCAATTGATCTGGATGAAAATCTGGCGGAAGCCTATATTGCTCGTGGTTTGGTTTCGATTGAACTGGATGAGGGCCAGCAAGCAGTGAACGATTTGATGCGCGCCAACCGGATCGAGCGCCGTTCTTTTGTGATTAATTTGAACCTGGGACGGGCTCTCTTTGCCGCTGGGCGCCTGAATGAAGCTCGCAGCCAGTTTAACACCAGTCTGGATCTGGCCGAGGACGACCATCAATCCGGGCAGGTTTATTACTGGCGTGCGCTTTTATTGGAAGCGCTCGGGAACCGACCAGCGGCAATGCTGGATTGGGAGAAGTTAGTCGACTTGCCAGCCAAGGTTGTGGCGCCGGACTGGCTCAAGACTGCTCAACGGCATCTTTCGGATGCGGGTACGGCCCCCGTTAGGACGCCATCCGTTGGGATCGAGCAGTGAATTCACTCCCTATTTCTTGCTTGTGAAAGTCCTGGTTGAATCTGCTTTGACCCTTGTAAATTCTTACGCCTTGCTGTTACACTTTGGAGGTATCGGAGCAATTTCGTTGTCTCATTGGGAATTCCTGTGGTGGTGCCCCAAATCTGGGACGATCCCACAGAGTTTCCCAAAGACCAATTTCGTTCATAATCGATGCGCTTTGGGAATGACGGGATTTCGTTTCCCACATTCCTGAAGAGCGATCATAAAGCCTTCACCGAAATGGGCGTTTTGGCGCTTGATGTGCAGCCTGCACCTGCTTGAACGTGGGTTTTTGATCCGAATCACTGCAGGATCGCGATTGGCTCGATTTGGGGTGGTCATTCGATCCGCTGCGTAAGGTGATATGCGTAAAAAGAGGCGGCCAGCCCGGCATCACTCCTTCCAACTTTTCTATCGCCTGCTGGTGATTCTGGCAGGGGGAATATTATTCCTTTGGGTTCTGATCCCAGAAATAAACAGTATCAATATAGGCGGAGGCTTGCTACTGGCGTTCTTTATTTTTATCCAGTTGGTCTTTGGCATGCCGGTGTTATCCATTGAAGCCGATCTGACCCATGCAATCAGTCTGAGCGGATGCCTGTTACTCGGTGGACCAACTGCAGTTGTGGGTGTCTCAAGTGGCATGCTGCTGGGCGCCACGGCCCGCGCCTATGCAGCCAGGAAAACGGAAAACGGACCGCGCACTGAAAAACCCAATTACTGGAATTGGTTAACTGAGACCGCTATCCAGGTTATTGCCATCGGAGTCGCCTGGAGGGCGATGGGATTGGGGACAGCCTTTCGACCAGACGTAACAGGCCAGTTTCCCGGAGCGGCGGTCCAAATTCTGACTGGTATTCTGGCGTTCTTTTTCGTTCATGTGGTTTTATTGGCCCTGCACTACTGGTTCGTTTGGCTAGAACAGACGGGCGAGCTATTCGATTGGCTTGCACTGGCTGGGATCGAGTTGCTGCCAATTCCGTTGATCTGGTATTCCGCCCTGAGTTATCCAGCCATCGGCATCAGCACTTTATTGGTTTTGGGGGCTGTGTTGGGATTGGCTCAAATTATGATTTTCCGCATTCAACGTGGTCGCAAAGATCTCTCGCGTCGGATGAAGGAACTGCGGACCTTGCAGCGCGTCAGTGATGTTTTGCGATCTACGCTGGATTTGGAGAGTTTGCTTGGCGTTATTCATTTGCAGGTAACTGAGTTACTGGGGGTTGATAGTTTCTATGTTGCGCTTTATGAGCCGGAAGATGACAGTCTCTGGTATCCATTGGCCGTTAAACTCGGCGAGCATGAACACTGGCCAGATCGTCCCCTGGAGGATCGGCTAACCGACCGCGTGATCCGGGAAGGCGTCCCAATTCGTCTGAATGATCTCTCTCCCGAACAGATGGCTGCCCTCAACCTGCCGATCGGGGACGGGCCTCCGAAAGCCTGGATCGGCGTTCCGTTAGTTTCATCTGAGAGGACGATCGGCTGCCTGGCTTTGTTTTCGCTGGACGAAGATACCGAATTCACTCAAGCGGACCTGGACCTGCTCCTGACTTTGTCGGGCCAGATCAGCGTGGCTATAGAAAATGCCCTCCTTTACCGGCAGACGCAGCGGAGGTCGGCACAATTAGAGATGCTCAATCAGGTTGGCAGTTTGCTTTCCGCCAGCCTCGATCCTCAAGAAGTGTTGGCTCAAGTTTGCCAGTCCGTCACCCAGATCGGAGGCGCGGGCCGCAGTGCGATCTATTTAATCAATCCGGAGCGAGCGGAAGTGTGGTTGGCGTATGCTCACCGCCTGTCCGAGCGATTTATCACTGAGAATAAGTCATTTTCTGTTGCCCAAGAATCGCGCACCCAGTGTTTATTGACTGGTCGACCTGATCTTAGAGAAGATATCAAAAACTCAAACCTCAATCGGGCTTACAGGCGCTCTTTAGCGATTGAAGGTGTTGCTGCTTATGGCGACTTTCCATTGGTCACGCCAGAAGGCCAGATTGGTTTTCTTTCCGTTTATTACGATACGCTGCACCCCTTCAGTTCCGATGAAGTTGAACTTCTCCAGACGTTGGCCTCTGAGGCTGCCTTGGCGGTATCCAATGCCCGCCTTTATGCCCGGACTGATTTGGCTCTTTCCCGCCGAGCAAACCAGCTATCGATCCTGGAGGCCGTTGGTCGTGAGTTGGCCGCCGCGACTCACTCAGAGCGTTTATTTGAAATGATCTTAAATTATGCGCGGGAATTCACCGACTCCGAATGGGGGCGCCTGTCTTTGTATCTTCCAGAGCTGCAGGTGATGGAGGTCAAAGCAACGCTTGGTTATCAGAATGTACCGGACCATATTTCTATCGATCAGGGGCTCTCAGGTAAAGTGATCCGGACGAAACAAATGATTAATTTGGGGGATGTGCGGACTGACCCGGATTATGTGGATATGTCGCAAGGCCAGGCATTATCCCAATTGAGTATCCCCTTGATGCACGAAGGACGGGTTTTGGGCGTCCTGACTCTGGAGAGATCCCAGGTTGAGGGCTATAGTTCAAACGATCAATCTTTTGTCGCACAATTAGCCAACCAGGCCGCGATCGCGGTCGTCAATGCAGACCTGTATCGTGAGGTTCAACAGCGGCTTCACCAACAAACCACGCTATATCAGGTTAGCACCCGCTTGGCCGGGAATCTGGATACGACCAGCGTCGTGGAAGTGCTTTACCAAAGTTTGGGCTCGATGCGGGACCGTCCAAAAAACGTCGGTATCTATCTGTGGGACGATATCGACAATCATTACCGCTTGATCAAGCGATCTACCCAGGCAACCCAGCCGGTGCTGAATGGAGCGAATTTCCCGGCAGTTTTGAATCCAAATGAGTTAGGAGATTTGTTCCCCAGGTTGACAGAGTCCAGCCTGGTAAAGCTCCCCTCAGGCTCAGCTTTGCCGGCGACTTTGCGTCGAGTGAGTCCGAATGATTCGGTCGTTATTGTGCCACTGGTTGCCAGCCAACAGATCCTGGGCTTAATCTTGTTGTACTATCCAGGCACTTTACACACCGATAGGGTCAATGGAAACCAGGATGTCGGCCAGTTTTTACAGGCTATTGCCAGTCAAGGCGCAATTGCGCTTCAAAATGCCAGCCTGTTCGCCGATGTATCCCATGGGCGAGATCGTCTGGCGGCTGTTCTGAATTCAGTGCGCGAAGGCATCATTATGATTGGTCTGAGCGGACAGATCATTCTCGTCAATGAAGCCGCTCAGGAATTGATCGAACTCACCGAAAAACACCTGATTGGCAGACGGTTGGCGAAACTCGAAGAAGGCACATTGGCTCGGTTAGGTTACACTGGCCAGCAAGTCAGCGATCTGGTTAATTCAATCTCAGATGTCACCGTTAAGGATGGGCATCCTGATGAAGTGGTTCAACAGCAAAAGTATAAGCTCTCGGTGAGCGATTCGGAATGTTATCTGGAGCGTATGGCGTTGCCGGTCAAGGCGCTTGCCGGGCAAGCCATTGGTTGGATGATCGTATTACGGGATGTGACTGAAGAAGTGCGCATCACTGAAGCACGGGAAATGATTACAGAAACCCTGGTTCATGATTTACGTTCCCCGCTGTCCGCAGTTTTGGGAGCTCTGGATGTAATGACTGAAAGCATCGGGGCCGAAGAATATGCTGATGTATTCCCGCAAGCCTTGCAACTGGCTCGTCGAAGTTCGCGACGAGTGATGGGAATGGTGGAGTCATTATTGGATATTTCCCGCATGCAGGCCGGCAATATGGATCTGAATCGGACTGCGGTCAATCTCCCGGCGCTGGTCGTAAATATCCTGGTCGACTTTACACCCCAGTCCCAGGAATTTGGGGTTGAACTGGTCAATGCCGTACCACCCGATTTGACTTCGGTCTGGGCCGACCAGGGTAAGCTGTCCAGGGTGCTGACCAACCTGGTGGATAATGCCCTGAAATTTACGCCTGCTGGGGGAAGAATCACTGTTGGGGCTGAGGTACAACCCGAGGGGATGCTGGCAATCCGAGTGGCCGACACCGGGCCGGGTATACCAGCCGAGTACCGGGAGAAAATCTTTGAGCGCTTTACCCAAATCCCTGGTCAACGCGGCCGCCGCCGTGGATCAGGTTTGGGGCTGACTTTCTGCCGGTTGGCAGTAGAAGCGCATGGTGGAAAAATCTGGGTCGAAAACGACTCCGGCGGCGGAAGCTTATTCGTTTTCACGCTGCCCCTGGCGCCCAAGGATTGACGACTCAATCGGCGCAGCCTGTTTAGAGAGGCATTATCCAAGGAATTATATGAGTTTTGTTAGCGTTATTTCAGGGCCTCTTGTCAAGCCCTCCCAGGCGCGCTATAATCAAACGTTGGGGTTCCATAGGTCTTCCGAAGATCATCACAGGATAGCCTAAAGAATTCCGGTGCTGAAATTAATGGAATTTTTTCTAGAGGTCCACAATTATGCCAGTCTATACCTATCGGTGTGAAAGCTGCGGTGTGCAGTTTGAGAAACAACAAAAATTTTCGGACGCGCCTTTGGTTAAGTGCCCGGAATGTAACAAGAAGACCCTTCGCAAGGTTTACCAACCGGTCGGTATCGTCTTTAAAGGCTCTGGTTTTTATGCCACCGACCATCGTTCGCCTTCCGGGGCGCCGCGGCATACCAGCAGCAAGTCAGATGACAATGAAAGCACAGCCAAGTCCACCGAAACAGAATCCAAGTCTGGTAGCTCGGAGAAAAAGAGTGAGGCGAACAAGTCTGGCGACGATTAATCGCTCCAGGCGTATGGCCTTGGGTTTTCATGATCGATCGAGGTTGTCCACTGGTTATGCCGGACAACCTTTTTTATTTACCCATCAGGCGCTTGGTTTGGCTGCATTGATACTGGGGGCTGATGACACCCCTTGAGGGTTAACGATGCCTATGAGGGTTCCTTCGCAAAACCGCCATTTTTTGACCGGCGGGGGTATCGTGCAATCTGCCGATTTTTCCGCCTGTGGGACATATCGCTATGCACTGCGGAAAATCTGGCTCCCCGCCGCACCACAGGTTCTTTTTATCGGTTTAAACCCTTCGACCGCCGATGAAAAGTCCGACGATCCAACTATCCGCCGGTGTCTGGGTTTTGCCCGTTCGTGGGGCTACGGTGGCCTGATCGTCGCAAACCTGTTTGCCTATCGCGCGACTGCCCCCTCAGCTTTGCGTGAGGCCCGCGATCCGATTGGACCGTTAAACGATTCGTGGATCGCAAACCTGGCTGCAAGAGCCGATCTGATTGTAGCTGCCTGGGGGAATCATGGCCGGTTCAGGCAGCGATGGAAGGATGTTGTTGTAAGATTGGATCAGGTCAATTGTTTAAACCTCACCAAACAGGGGCAGCCGCGTCATCCACTGTATGCCAGGAAGGATCTGGTCCCCCGGTTATGGCAGCCAGCGCTTGAATGAGATCCTGCCAAGCGTCTGATCGTCCCACAAGTCTGCTTAAAACATTGTATTTTCGTTGGCCGAGGTTTTCGGGATTTCCTGCAGCACGTCCCAGTGCTCGACCACTCGACCATCCTCATCACACCGAAAGATATCCATGCTGGCCCAGTGCTCGTCGCCAGGCCATTCCTGGTAGGTGTGCAGCACAACAAAGTCGTCTTCTGCGATGGCGCGTTTAAAGAAAACTCGCTTCCCGGGATATTCTGCTGCCAGTTTCTCGAAATAATCAATAAACGCCTGTTTACCGTTTGCCACGGTCGGGTTGTGCTGAATATATTCATCCCCGGCATATTTTTCGATTGCTTCTGCAGGTTTACATTGATTGAAGGCCAGATCGTAAAATGCTTTGGCGTTCCGCTTGTTGCGTTCAAGTTTTTCGTTCATAAAACCTCCTATAACAATACAATCAACGTATCTATCTTGACAATGTCACATTCGAAGAAATCCCCCAAATTTTGATGTGTGTGGCGGACGGCTGCCCGCCACAACCACCCAAAATCTGGAACAATTATTTTAAGGTGATATTGTCCAGGCAGTTACCACTGAACTATTCTATCTTATGGCGATCTCGTTTGTCGAACGATACGATATCCTTTTCTCGTGAAATAAACAGATTCTTCCATATCAGCGGTATACACATGAATTTCATGAATGCAAGAGAGTCTGTTGGCGAAGTCCTATACACTGACTCCCTTTTCCCCCAACTCGTGGAAGTGGGGCAATATTTCCTATGCTCAGGTGTCGGAAGAGTGTGGAGAACTTGTAAAATGAATTCGCCAACAAACTCTGAAAGATACAGTACCTGTCGAACAGGGAACCGCCCGATCTGCTAAAGGAAAGTATTGATCGCAAAATAAGCGAAGCGCAGACCGAATAGAATGAGCGCGATACCTGCGACAATGGAGATGATGCGCATCGTTTTCGGATTTAAAAATCGTTCCCCAATGAGACAAACCGGCCATAAACGAGTGCCAGAACAAGATCCCAGCCAGAATGGCGGTGCTGTATGCCAATGCACTCAGGCGGGAGGAGCCGGTTTCTATACTGCTTAATACCGATCCGAAAATTCCCAGCCACCAGACCACTGCCAGCGGGTTGGAAATGTTGATGACATAACCGAACACTACAATCTACAAAATTTGAGTGCCCCCATGGAGGTTAACTTTTGGTTGAATTTTGCAGATCCTTCTTGTTTGTATGACGGCGATACTGGCAGGGCCGAACGGCGTGGCCAGCGTGATAACCAACAGGATATTTTTCAGGATTTCGTTCATAGGTTGGCGAACTCTGTTTGCCACTGCGCCAGGAGATCATCCTTACTGCCTTCGATGAAGTAAAACTTACCGGTAATCAAACGACTGTCTCCGGCCGCCAACGGGCCAAGGTCCACCCAGGCATGAACGCAATCCGCGGGATGGCGATTGCTGACAAAGACACTGCGTTCCCAAAATAAACCGGAACTGACCTGCTCCCAGGTGGCCGTCGGGGCAACTCTTTGGAAATACCAGTCAGGAGCCAACTCGCGGCTGGGTGATTCACGGACAATCAATCCATGGTCGATTTCCCCATTGGAGACGGCAATTTCGTCTGTTGAGGCGTTTGCGACAGAAAAAACTGTGTGCGGCACTGGAAAGGGAAGCCATTGATTTGCTCGCCGGGACCAGGTAAGTGTGGCATTGGCATTTCCCATAGCTTGCATGTCATATTCGCTCAGAAACGGAACATGGGCAATCCCCTGGCGCCAGGGATCATTCATCACTCCTGTAAATCGCAGGCATTGTTGCAAACAAAATGCTCCCGGTATCGGGGGGCCGGTTGTCAACCGCAAATGCAATAAAATCCCATTGGATTGGGGCTGAAAAGTCAGAGTCGCATTTTGTTGCCCACCATTGATTTGCCAACTGCAATCCGCGCTGCCGTCCGGATAGGATTGAAAATTAAGTTGGTATGGGTCATTCGGGGCCTGTTGCCGGTAGTCCGTAAGCCAGCCTGGTTGTAGAAGTATATGGTGGATGGAATGCGAGGCTTCAACTGGAGACGCCTGGGCTGTATACTCCCTGTAGACATATGCCGGGGTACCCGTTTGGATAGGCCTTTCTGTGAACCTGGGCTCAGCCTCTGCAAAACGATAGCCGATATAGTCCTGGGCCAGTTCGGGCCAGTAGAAGGTCACGCACATCTCGCGCGGTTCTGAGAGAACGACAGAAGAGGGCATTGTGGACATACTATAGCAGGTTTACTGGAGCTGTCAATCGGATCTTTGGATAACTCTGTGGAATAGCCTCACCACAGGAATTCCCAATGAACCTGTCAATCCAGGAGATCCTATTTGATAGTCCTGTATCTGCCTGATTGTCCCCAGCCCAAAAAGGATATATATTGGAATTTGATTTCGCCTGCTCGCGATAGGCTTGTGTCACACGTTCAGCAAATGCCATCTTAACAACGATAAATCAAAAAAACGCACCCAGCGGGTGCGCTTTTATTATGTTCAGGCTCCTCGAGGAGGACTCGAACCTCCAACCTAGCGGTTAACAGCCGCCCGCTCTGCCTATTGAGCTATCGAGGAATGGAACGACCCGCATTATAAACTCAAGCTGGATCAGTGTCAAGGCAGATTCTTGTGTGACACGGCTTTCCCAAGAAAGGGGTTTGGTGTTGGGATTGGGCGTCTATGCTGCCCAATCCCAACACCAAATTCCTCAGTGATTAGGCTTTATGAAAGCCTTGGCTTGTGTGACCAAGGCTTTGGCAAAAGTCGAAAATCTTTGCGCTAAGTAGGCTTGAAATGAGGATGCATGCTGCCTGAAGGGTGATTGTCGCAGAGAACACGGTGAAAATTGGCTTCTGCAATTTCAGGATCAAAGACCTCTCAATTTTGATGGTTGCCGTTGTTTTTGGATAATTCTGACTAACTTGTTAGGTCTCACAGGGGTCCCAGGTTTGACTCGACTTTGGCTAGCAAGTATAATTTTCAAGTCTTAAATAATTTTTTAACTTTCTGGGTCTTCGGGTATTCCTGGGGACTCTCATAGAGTTTCCGAAAGAACCAACTTTCTTGCAGTTTCTGTTGAGGCCTGTATGGCGCTAAAGGGCAATTTACGCGATTTCACCATTACGCAACTTTTAAATTTAATTAATTTGGCCCGGAAAACAGGAACGCTGATGGTTGAAGGGCCAAACGAAAAAGTTTGGATCAGCTTTAAGGAAGGCAGGCTGGCCTACGCTCAAGTTGGCCAGGAAGATAACAGCCTGGCAACCATCTTGTATAAAGCCAAGAAAATATCGGCTGGCCAGCACAAAGCGATCCGGGCCCGGGCGGGCACAATGAGCGATAAAGAGCTAGGCCTGTTGCTGATCAATGCGAACTACATCAGCCAGCAGGATATCCTCAATTCATTGCAAATGCACTTTGTCGGGATCGTCAACCGGTTGTTCTCCTGGGTAGAGGGTTTCTTTCGCTTTGAGAATGATCTGTTACCACCAGATGATAAGATCACTGTCCGTATCAGCCTGGAAAACATCATTATTGAAGGGTCGCGCCGGCTCCGTGAATTAGAGCAGCTTAAAGATGAGATCCCAAGCCTGGATATGGCACTTAAGTTCACCGATCGTCCAGGAACCAATATCCGCAATGTGAATTTGAGCGTCGAAGAGTGGCGGGTTGTCTCGTATATCAATCCCAAGAATAGTATGCGACAGATTGCTCGTGCAACGAAACTGAACGATCTCGAAATTCGGAAGATCGTTTACGGCCTGATTCAAGCAGGCCTGGTGGAGATCATTCGTCCAGCAGGAAGACCTCGACCAACTCCGCGGGGCCCGGAGCGCATACCAGTTACCCAGGAAAATAAAGAAGAGCAGAAGTCGTTGATTAACCGCCTGATCCGGCGGATCAGATCGCTGTAACGGATCAGGGTACTGACTGAAAGTACGAACATTAAGGACAGCATCTTATGCAAACGGTAAAAATGGTGGTTACAGGCCCTTTCAACGCTGGAAAGACGGAATTCATTCGATCCGTCAGCGAGATTGATGTGGTCTCCACGGAACGCAAAATTACATCCGAGGCCGAGCGGATTAAACAATCGACAACGGTAGCGATGGATTTTGGCCGTATCACCGTCGATGAAGATTTGGTGCTGTATCTTTTTGGAACCCCGGGCCAAAAACGATTTGATTTCATGTGGGAAATTCTCTCGGAAGGGATGCTTGGTTTTATCGTGATGCTGGATAGCACCCGCCCGGAAACATTCCGTGAGGCTCGCAGTATTTTGGAAACTTTTCGGGCATACGCACCGACGCCTTACGTGGTGGCAGCCAATAAGCAGGACAAAGATGACGCCTGGGATCTGGATGACATGCGTATAGCTTTGCGGTTGGACCCAAAGGTTAAATTGCTTTCCTGTGTGGCTACCAACAAAGAAAATGTTAAAAACGTACTTCTGGAATTGTTGTTCAGCATTCTGGCAGAAATGGAGAACGGATCTTAAGCCGGGCCGTTTTGTGATTCAACTTCAGTGTCATCCATAACGACTGATCAGGGTATCGTACATTACGAGGTCTACGGGCGAGGCCGCCCCGTGATCTTGCTGCATGGTTGGCTGGGCTCCTGGGGATTATGGCAGGAGACGATGGCTTATCTTGGACGCTATTATCGAACTTATGCCCTGGATTTTTGGGGATTCGGTGAGTCGGGCAAGAAGCGTGATACCTACGCAGTGCAAGATTTTGTCAGCCTGGTCGATCAGTTTATGGAGCAGTTGGGCATTGTCGAAGCGCCCCTGGTTGGTCACAGCATGGGGGGGACTGTAAGCCTATCCGTTGCCATTCGATTTCCGGAAAGAGTGCGCAAGGTGGTGGTGATCGGATCACCGATCGTCGGTTCATCTCTGTCTTTTCTCCTCAAGTTGTTCGGGCGTCGGCCAATCGCCTATGTGATTTATCACAATTTGTGGGCGTTCAAGTTGAGCTTTCGATTGCTTGCGCCGTTTTATTCCCGTGATCCACGCTGGCCAGATATGATGGATCGGGATATTTCCAGGACAACCCTCGAATCCTTTTTGCTGAGCATTGCTTCTTTGCGGAGAACCGATCTGCGCCCCAAATTAGACAAGATCAAGGTCCCGGTGATGGGGATGTACGGCAATCGGGATATTGTGGTCAGTCCGCGGGAATGGAAGCCGCTCCTGGCAGGTGTGCCCCATGCCCAGATAGAGCGTTTCAATCGTTCTGGGCACTTTATCATGCTGGATGATCCAGACTTGTTCATGGCTAGGCTGCGCGATTTTCTGGATGGCGACTCCCAACAAGTGCATGAGCCTCTGCAGACAGCTGCTGGCTCTGTGAAAGCCTGACCCCTGTTGAATTCTTGAAAATATTATGTTGAAGATTATTCTTCAAGATCCGCGTTATCTTATCCCCTTCAATGAGCGTGCCCACGATTTAAGGGTGCTCAACCAACCTTTATGGTTGATCCAACGCGATCTGCTTGCGAAATACACCAATCAAGAGATCGAACTCGCTCCGGATGACCCGCTGCCGGAGACGAACGAGCCATGCCTGGTCTATCGAGATAATCTATTTTTCGATGGCAATTATATCGATACGTTTCTGGCCGAGGCGCAAAAACGCCAGCGTGCCAGCCGGGCGGCTTTTTCCGCAAGCGATCCTGCCTTTCGTGAACATGCATTGCCGCTTTCGAATTCATATACCGAGCAAGGCGATTTATACCTGGCTGATTTATGGTACTTTCCCCGGGGTCCGCAATTCGAAGCCGACCCTGTTGTGATTGACCTCCAGGCGACCGAGGCCGGATATTATCATGTCCCAACCTACATGGCCTATGAACAAGGAGAACTGGTCTTCCAGGTGCCTCTCCGCAGCCTGATTGCCATCGATTCCTGGGTCCATATTTTTATTGCCGATGTGGTCTTCGGTTTGTTTGGACGGGGAGCCCGTTTTGAAGCTCGCTTGAAACAGGACCCACTGTTTAAGCTGGGCGTGTTGGCGCGGGCTATGTATGAAGGTAAGCAGGTTCTGGAAAGCACCAGTCTGGTAAAAATTGGCCAGGGCTGCGTGATTGACCCGCATGCGATCATTCATGGACCTACCACGATTGGAAACAATGTCACAATTAATTCCGGCACTGTGATTGAAAACTGTATTATTGGCGATAACGTTAATATTTCTCAGGATTGTCAATTGATGCTCTCGGTAATTGGAGATGGCGCGTTTTTACCCTTCCGTTCGGCCACTTTTATGACCACCATCATGGATAACAGTATGGTCGCGCAAAATACCTGTTTACAGATGTGCGTGGTGGGTCGAAATACCTTTATGGGCGCCGGTACAACGTTTACAGATTACAATCTGCTGCCCAGACCGATACGGGCGTTAGACGGCGACAGCAAACTCAGCATCGCCAATCGCCCTGTGTTAGGTGGATGCGTCGGTCATAACTGCCGCCTGGGTTCCGGCATGATCATTTTCCCTGCCAGAACAATCGAATCCGACGTGGTGCTATTTGCCTCCTCGGAGCGGCGCGTGATTGATCGGGATGTGCGTTACGAGGATAGCGATCATCACAAACTTCCATATGCCAATATTCATCCAAGACTCTACCCAAGGCCTGGCGAAGTGACACAAGAAACATGGTAGATCGTGAACGCTTTTGGGTCTTTCGATATTTCGGTGGCGGACCATCCCACAGAATTTACCAATGAGCCACACTTTTGCTTTTATTATCCATCCGATTGACCCCAAGCGGGATGTGAGTCGCAAATTTCCGTTGGCTGGAAGGATTTTTACCGAACGCCAGATCAATTTCTTATCGAGGTTTTTCCCACCGGTTTATATTTCGGAGATTAGCGGTATCACTTCACAGGCAACCGGCGAATCCACTCGGGGCTGGTTGATTGCCTGCCCCTATACGCCAGCCCGAATGATGCAGTTGCCGGTCAAGACGGTATATCAGAAAATCATTCAGACCGGTCGGATGGCTGAGAAGCTGGGAGCTGACATACTTGGTTTAGGGGCTTTTACTTCTGTGGTCGGAGATGGCGGCGTGACGATTGCCAGGGCCCTGGACATACCTGTGACCACCGGTGATTCATATACCGTAGCGATAGCGCTCCGGGCAGCTCGTGAGGCGGCCCGAATGATGGAAATATGCCTTACGGACGCAACCGCTGCTGTTGTAGGCGCAACTGGAGCGATTGGTCGGGTGTGTGCAAAGATCCTGGCAGATGAAGTTGCCAGATTAATCCTGATCGGTCGTCGCCAGGCTGCACTGAAAGAATTGGCGGTTGAAATTCAGCAGGGTGAGTCGAGGGCTCAAATTTCCACATCAACCAGCATAGAGCAATTGTCTCAAGCGCAGGTGATCCTGACGGTTACGAGCGATATTGGAGCGGTGATCCATCCACAGGATCTACAGCCTGGCAGCATCATCTGTGACGTGGCGAGACCTCGAGACGTCTCTCTACATGTAGCTTCTCACCGGGATGATGTTTTGGTGATTGATGGCGGGATGGTGGAAGTTCCGGGACAGGTTGATTTCCACTTTGATTTTGGTTTTCCTGCGGGCAAAGCCTACGCCTGTATGGCAGAAACGATGGCGCTGGCTTTAGATGGACGCCTGGAGAACTACACCTTGGGTAAGCAAATCACAAAAGTACAGGTAGAAGAGATTGATCGAATTGCCACTCGCCATGGGTTTAAGTTGAGTGGTTTCCGCTCCTTTGACCGCCCTGTTCAACCTGAACAAATTGAAAGGATTCGCGCCCGGGCATGGGCTCGTTTTTAAGCTTGTTTTTACTGTGAGAATTGGCATCAACGAATACACTTATAAGATATCAAAGGCTGCATTTATTCCTGGCCATTGTTGCCAGACCTGATGAATACAAGGGATACATTTCTGGGAGGCTGCTATGGGTAAAGCCCGGTTATTGATTGTGGAAGACGATTTCGATATCGCCAACATGCTGAAGATCTACTTCACCGGTCAAAATTATGATGTCGATACGGCCTCGCGTGGTTCGGATGCACTCGAAAAGACTCGCCAAAATCTGCCACATCTGATCGTTTTAGATATTATGCTCCCAGACATCGATGGGTTTGAAGTCTGCCGTATCTTACGAACCAACACGCGAACCAGTCACGTACCGATCATCTTCTTAACCCAGAAGGATGAACGCAGTGACAAGCTTCAAGGGTTGGAACTGGGAGCGGATGATTATGTGACAAAACCATTCGATATCGAGGAGCTCAAGCTTCGAGTTCAACGAGCGATCGCTCGAGCCGAACAGCAAAGCCTGACTGATCCACGGTCTGGGTTGCCATCCGGACGTTTGATTGAAGAACAACTGCGCAGAATCATCCGCCTGGATGATTGGGCTTTAATGGATATTCGGATTAACCATTTCGAACCTTTCAAAGATGTTTATGGCTTCGTCGCGGGGGATGATGTATTGCGCTTTACCGCGATGATGTTGGGCGAAGTAGTCGATGAATATGGCACGGTCAATGATTTCATCGGCCATGCCGGTGGGGATAGCTTCATTGTGATCACTACTGAAACGGCCGCAGATGTCATCGCTACCCGGTTAATAGAGCGTTTCGAAGAGGAGGTGCTTTCGCATTATAGCTTTATGGATCGTGAAGTTAGCTATATCGTCGCCAATAATTCCGATGGACAGCAGGTTCGCTATCCATTGATGACTTTAGCCATCGGGGTCGTTTCACCATCCCAATATCAATTCGCGGATATTCGCGAAATTACAGAAATGGCAGCCGAAGCTCGCCGTCAAAGCGCTTAAGTGTTGTTTTATTGAAGGGCGCCCGGTCGCACTGACTCTGGGATCGTATTTGGGAAGTTTACTCCTTGTGATGTTCGATCTTAATACAGTCTCTTTGGGTATCTTGTTTTTGGCAGTGGGGATTGGACTGGTTGGTCTGATCCTGTTATTAACGCGGTTCATCCCTCACCTTCAGCCCCAGGAAGCTAACGCGCCCTTGTTGCCCGGCTCGCTCGACTTAATGCCCCATGCGGAAGCCGTTCTTATGGTCCAAAATGGCGGTCGGATTGTGTATCTAAACGACCTGGCCAGGCAGTGGTTCAAATTGGCTGAGGGCGAGCCTGACCTGGAATGTTTGGCCAGACGGACCCGGCCGAGCGAGGCCTTTCTAAGCCTGTGCGCCGGAAAGCGCCAGGTGAGACTGTCATTGGACGGACATTATCTGGATGGCAGCTCTTATCAGGCTGCCTACCAAGGAGAACCGGTTTTATTGGTCACGCTACGACGGACGCATCTCACAAACGTAGCGTTGATTACAGACCGGTCAGGATCAGCTGGCCAGTTAAGCCCGGGTATGCTGGTGGTAAGTCAATTCAATCAAAACCTGAGATCCAGCCTTGAGATTGAAGCCACTATTCAGGCCATTTTTGATGCGATCGAACAACTGATCCCGGTTGATTTTTTGGAAATTGGTATCTGGCGTACAGAAGAGAGCCCACTTGATCCTTATTACCGCCTGGGTATGGCCGGCCAAAATCACCAGCTGGCCAGGTTGGATCCGATCGAAACCCCCGAGGGTTATCGGGCCGAATTAATCAGCAGCGCGCCAGCCCTTGTTGGTTCCGGATGTATCTCAGTACGTTGACACACTTCCAGATAGCAATCAGCGGGCCTATATGTTTCGTTCTTATTTGGGCGTGCCGCTTCTCAATGACGACATTTTGATCGGCCTGTTAGAGATCAGTTCGATGGATGTACAGGTTTTCGGTCAAAATGAACTTGAAATTCTCAAACAGTTTTCTGAATCGGCTGCAGTGGCTCTGCATCACGCCATCCTTTATGAAGCAGAAAAACTTCGAGTGCAAGAGTTAGAAGGTCTGGCCAGGCTGACTTTGTCGATAAGCGCCCTGGATGACCCCTCCGAGCTGTACGCTCGCCTGGTTGATACGATCAGCCAGTTGTTTGATGTAGAAATCCTGGGATTTTTGCTCTACGACGAGAATCGCCAGACGCTGGCTGGGCAGGCACCTTTCAAAGGGATTCAAACCAATGTCGTTGATTGGTACCGGACGGTAATCCAACCTGAGAGCGAGGCAGAAGAAATCCTGCTCTCAATGCGGACGATCGTGGCGAACAATGCTCCCGATGACCCTTTGTTGGAGGCTTTGGAACTGCATTACGTGGCCCTGGCAGGTGGTATCCAATCAACCGTTCTGGTGCCCTTAAACTCTGGGGGCCGGATGATTGGATATCTGCAAGCGGGCGACAAGCGAGATGGCACGCCTTTCGATCAAGATGATTTGCGCCTGCTTACCATCATCGCCGGACAAATCGCGCCGATGATCGAAAATGTCACCTTGTTGCACCAATCGCGCCGCCGGGCCCAGCGTTCGGAAACATTGCGGCGGATTGCCAGCCTGACCGGATCGACCGCCACCCTGGATGAGATCCTCAAATACTCTCTGCTCGATTTGGCCCGCCTGCTGCAGGCCGACATGGTAGGTTTATATTTACTGGATGAGGATAAAGGTGAATTGCGGCTCCAGAAAAACTCTGCCTATGGTGTAGACTCTCAGCTGGCGAATCGCGTGAGCCGCATATCGGTTAATCGACCCTCAATTCCCTAAAACAGTCACTGGCAGTCGGAAACAATACGTGACCGGCAATATCAAAGATGAAAAAGTCCTCCCGGTCTATCAGGATCTGGTGGATCATCTGGAAATTCACTCGGCGATCAATGTGCCCCTGGTAGTGCGAGAACGTGGCATCGGCGAATTGATGGTAGGCAGCCTGCATGCCAATTATTTTAATCGCGGTGACGTGCTCTCAACAGCAACCGCGGCTGGCTTGCTGGCTTCCGCAATCGAACAGGCTTCCCTATACACCCAGACTGATCAGAGCTTGAGGCAAAAAGTTGAACAACTGACAACCCTATCTCAAATCAGCCGGGAGCTGAATGCAACCCTGGATCGAGATTATTTGCTGAAACGAGTCTATCGTGCGGTTTTGCATGCAACCAGGGCTGATTGTGGTTCGATCTTGTTGTTCGAATCGCCCAATTCGAATGATGGATTGAATGTACCTTCCATTGCCTTCCAGACTGGCGATCCGGTGGAAGAGGTCTTAGGGCCATTGATAGAACGGGTCATCCAGAGCGGGGAGCCCCTGATTGTTGATGATTTCGAAACAAGCCAGTTGCCGGATGATGCAGTTCAAGAGCCCGCCGTCCTGAATCCGGCTCATACCGGTATTCGCTCTGCTTTATTACTGCCAATTACCCATCAGGACCAGATTGTTGGCCTGATCGATTTACATGCTCGCCATCCGCATGCGTTTGATGAAGCCTCTCGCCAGATTGGAGAAACCCTGGCGGTACAAGCTGCCATCGGGATCGGTAATGCGCTTCGTTATCGCGACCAGGTTCTGCGCAGTGAGCAATTGAACCGGCGTTTGGAAACCCTCTCCAAGCTGCACCAAACTTCACAAGTCCTCAGGCAGGACACTTCGCTTGAATCAGTACTCGATACGATCGCGCTGGCTATCCAATCAGCTACGCCGTTTGAGGTCGCCTTAATTAGTGTATTTGATCCTGCGAAAAACGTTCTCCGTCGCGTCAGTGGGGCGGGATTGCCCCCCGAAGCTTTGGAAGAATTGAAAGCACACCAGCAGCCGTGGCAGGCTTTACAAGCACTCTTAACCGAAGATTTTTGTCTGGGCCAGGCTTACTTTATTCCATATGAACAAATGCCGATCCTACCGGAAGAAATTCATAGCCTTACCTTGCTTAATGAAAATCGAATTCAGGAAGAAGGTAGCCGTTGGCATCCGGATGATGTTCTGGTAGTGCCATTATTGCATGAAGATGGCTCCCCGCTGGGATTGGTGAGCGTGGATGCGCCCCGCAACAACCTGCGTCCCGATCGCGCCGCGATTGAATCCCTGGAAATATTTGCCAGTCAAGCCGCTCTGGCGATCGATGTTCAACAGCGTATTGATGAGCTGCGGACCAGGACCTTGCATGCGGAAGAATCTCTGCGGGAAACCAGTGAGGCTGCAGAAACTGCCAGGCAGAATCTGCCGGTTTTACTGCACAAGGATCTAGAACAGACCCTGGCAATTCGGGTGTTGAGTGAGCGCGCCCAGCGTATCCAGGCTGGTCTGGAAGTGGTTGAAAACGTGAGCCGACGAGGCAGCCGCGCTGAGGTACTGGCCGCACTGGGTGAGGAAGTATTGGGCAGGATGGAGATGGATATCGCTCTGATTGCGGAAATGAGCGCTGATGGCCCACGCCTGCGTTATGCCCTGGGGTCTCTGCCTCCTGGTTTGAAGCCGGATGCACTGCTGGGACAACGTAATCCTCTGAAGCTGGCTCTTCAACAAGAGCGAATTATCCTGGTAGCGAATCTGGACGAAACGCCTGAATGGCAAAACGCGCCGTTGCTCTATGCCTTGGATTGCAAAGGGTTCCTTTGTATTCCTGTTGTCGCTCAAAACCAACCAGTAGCTGCCATGTTGGCAATCAGCCGCACACCTTTAGCAGCGTTTAATGATGATGATAGGAAGCTATACACGCTGTTATCAGAGCAGGTCGCGATGATTTTGCAGAACTTGAACTTGCTTGATGAAGCCAGACGCCGGCTGCGAGAATCCAACATGTTGATGGAATTCGGTCGGCAACTTGGCGGACTGGACCCGATTGGAATCTTGCCCGCACTGGCAGCCAATTCATTGCAGGTCGTACCTTCTGCCCGAGCTGCGATGGTAGCGCTCTGGAATCATCGCACGGGTTTATTGCAGCCGGAAGCTGCGGTTGGTTATGCGGATGTCGAGAGCCTGGTCCAGATCTCTTACCAGAAGGGGGAGGGACTCCCCGGGCGGGTGTTTGCAGAATGTCAATCTGTTCGGATTGGCGAGGTCGATTTTGTCCGAGACTATAACCTGAGTTCGGAAAAATTGTTAGCTTACCGGGATGCGACTGCCGGCTCGCCCCCTGTCTCGAGCATGCTGATACCAATCAAGGCCGGCCCTCAGGCGGAACCTTTGGGCATTCTGGTGCTGGATAATTTCACAACTCCGCAAGCTTTTTCGACAGAAGATGAGACTCTGATCACAACCTTGACTCAACAAACTGCGTTGATGCTTGAAAACGCCAGACTATACCAGGCGGCTGAAAAACGGGCCCAGGAGTTACAGGCGCTAACCGATGTGGCCACGACCATATCTGCCAGTCTCGAGCCATCTGCACTGGTAGCTTCTCTGTTAGTCCAATTGCAGGAGATCCTGCCGTATGATACCGGTACTTTATGGCTGCGGCAGGCTGATTATTTGTTAGTCCAGGCTGAAAGTGGCTTCACGGATAACGAATCGCGGGTGGGGCTCTCGGTAGCTATTGAAGATAGTTTGCTTCTCAAGGAAATGATCGATACCGGGCTGCCCATCTTCGTCCCAAATGTTCGGGAAGATCCTCGGTTTTCATCCCTGGTACCTTACACTCGCCTGTCCTGGTTAGGGTTGCCATTAATCGCCTCCGGCATTGTTATCGGCGTGATTGCTTTGGAAAAAACAGAGCAAAACTTCTATTCCCATGAACAGATTCAAATTGGGAGGACCTTTAGCGGTCAGGCGGCTGTCGGGCTGGCGAATGCTAACCTATATCATGATAGCGTCCAGCATGTCGCCGAGTTGGATGAGAGATCGCAACGGCTGGCAGCATTGAACCGCCTTTCGAGTGAGTTGAGCAGTTCATTAGATCCGGTGGAGATCTTAAATTTTGCTGTCCAGGAACTGTATAAGACCATTACCTGTAGTGCTGTCGCTGGATTGTTATTTGAAGGCGAAGGAAAGATTTTCCTTCAGGCCGAGTATCCACTTACCGGGCAGGAGCTGCCTCAGGCAGTTTCGGATAATCCCTTATTTGACCGTTTGCGGGAAAGCCTGGGGGTTTATTCCAGTCAAGATGTTAGCCAGGAACCCGATCTGGAATCGTTGACTGTATTGTTCGAGCGATTTAAAACCCGTGGTCTTTTAATTCTGCCTGTTACAACCGGAAGCGAACTGCATGGATTATTGTTGGCAAACGAACCGGAACCTCATCGGTTTGAAACTGATGAATTGGAGCTGGCGCTGACCGTATCGAACCAGGTGGCAATTGCGATTCAGAATGCGCGGTTGTACGCTGAAACTCGTAGCCTGTCCGAAGATTTGGAGGAGCGCGTCAATCAACGTACCTCTGAATTAGAAAAAGAACACCAGCGGATAGAGATCTTATTACGGATCATTACCGAGTTATCAGCCAGCCTGGACCTGGATCAGGTGCTTTCGCGGACGTTGGGAGTGTTGAACGAGATTTTAGACGCCGAACAGATCACGGTTCTGATTACCCGGGATGGCGGTCAAACCCTCCACCGTATTGCTTCAGTTGGTTATACCGTTCCAACGCCTGAAGATGGAATTGCGACGCCGTTTACTGCTGGTGAAGGCCTGGCTGGATGGGTGATCGCTAATCGTCAGGCAGCTTTGATCGATGATGTGCTTGTCGATAAACGCTGGGTCCAACTGCCGGGAATTACGACCGCGCATCGCAGCGCATTGGCAGTACCCTTAATGATTGGCGCCGAAGCGCTTGGGACTATGCTGCTCTTTCATCCAGAGAAAGCCCATTTCTCGCCTGAGCACCTGGATTTAGTGCAGGCTGCTGGCAATCAGGTAGCGGTAGCGGTCAACAACGCCGAACTCTATCGCTTAATCCGCGATCAGGCTGAAGATTTGGGTGTGATGCTACGCAATCAGCAAGTTGAGACAAGCCGCTCCAAAGCTATCCTGGAAGCTGTCGCCGACGGTGTTTTGGTAACGGACGCTGAAAAGCGGGTCACGCTCTTTAATCATTCCGCCGAAGAGATCCTTGGTCTGGACCGGAGCCGGGTCCAGGGTAAATCCCTTGAGCATTTTAGCGGATTATTTGGTAAGGCCGCTCGATCCTGGATGGAGACCATTGATGCCTGGTCGCAAGACCCTGAATCTTCGCAAGAGAGTGACACGTATACAGAACAGATAACCCTCGAAAATGGACATGTCGTTGCCGTCCGCCTGGCCCCGGTCGGTCTGCGCGATGATTTTCTCGGAACGGTATCCATTTTCCAGGATATCACCCACCAGGTTGAAGTCGATCGTCTGAAATCGGAGTTTGTAGCCACGGTCAGTCATGAGTTGCGGACGCCCATGACCTCGATCAAAGGTTATGTGGAAGTCTTGTTGATGGGGGCTGCCGGCGAATTAAGCGAACAACAATACCGGTTCCTTGAAGTAGTCAAGGAAAATACTGACCGCTTAACCGTTTTGGTCAATGATTTGCTGGATATTTCGCGGATTGAATCGGGCAGGATTGTGCTCTCACGCCAGGCGCTCGACTTGAATGAAGTAGTCGATCAGGCTTTGATGGATCTCAGTTTGCGTTCACGAGAAGATGAAAAGCCGGTCAAGATTAAGAAAGAAGTGGATCCGGGTCTGCCACGCGTTTACGGCGATTTAGAGCGCGTCCTGCAAATAATGAGTAACCTGTTGGAAAACGCATATTATTACAATACCGCGGAGGGTCATATCACCGTTCGAGCGTCTGCTTTGGGCGACAAGGTGCAGATTGATGTGATCGATACAGGGGTTGGTATCCCAGTAGAAGAACAACCGCGGGTATTCGAGCGTTTTTATCGCGGTGAGAGTCCTCTGATCCTGGGCGTTTCGGGTACCGGGTTGGGACTTTCGATCGTACAAAGCCTGGTTGCCATGCACGGTGGTGATATCTGGTTAGAGAGCCCTGGCGTATTAGGCGAAGGCAGTGTATTTTCCTTTACTTTGCCCGTCTATACTCCGCTTGAAGAGATGAAGGTGAAAGCTTATGGCGAAGATATTAATCGCGGATGATGAACGTGATATTCGAGAACTTGTGGCATTTACTTTGAAAATTGCCGGTCACGAGGTGATTACAACCACCAATGGTGAAGAAGCCTACCAAACTGCTATGCAGGTACTCCCCGATCTGATCCTGCTGGATGTACGTATGCCTCGCATGACCGGATACGAAGCCTGCGAGCGCCTCAAGGCTCAATCCGCAACGCAGAACATACCCGTTGTTTTCCTCTCAGCCAAAGGCCAGGAAAGCGAAGTGATGACAGGTATGTCCGTAGGTGCCAGCGAGTATATTTTGAAGCCATTTTCTCTTGATCATTTAACCACCCGGGTAAACAGTATCCTTGAAGAAAATAGTCTGGCTTGAGCGAGCCGGGCAAAGCGAAGAATTTATAATCGTTATAGGAGTAAATTGGCGTCAGATTTTTGCGGACGGCGCCATCAGATCATGAGTGTTGTTGTTTTGCAGGACGAAATTGTACATTATGAAGTGCTCGGGCGTGGCCGCCCGATCATTTTCCTGCACAGTTGGGTCGGCTCATGGCGTTATTGGATCCCGTCCATGCAAGCAGTCTCCTATAATTACCGCGCGTATGCTCTCGATCTCTGGGGGTTTGGGGACACAGCGAAAAATACAGCCAATTATTCATTAGATCAGCAGGTCAATTTGGTGGATGAATTCATGCAGTCCATGGGGATTGGAAAAGTGGCGCTAATCGGTCATGGCCTGGGCGCGATCGTTTCGCTGCTCTTCGCCCAACGATTTGGCCGGTTTGTTGATCGGATGATGGTCATTAGTTTGCCGGAAAATCGTTCGGCGATCCATCCTCGCCTTTATACGGAAGGCCCGGCTGAACTGGCAGATTGGCTTTTGGGTCGGGATGAAGCTGGTGAAGCCGCGCGTGTGGAAGCGCCCAAAGCGGACCCGCGCGCAGTTCAACTTTCCATGTTTGATTTGGATCGGCTGGACCTGGCCCAGTTGCCGGCGAATCAGGCAATCCCGTGCTTGATGGTTGATGGGCAGGAAGATCCGGCGATCAATGGGACGTCAAACGAACCAAGCCTTTCACTGCCTGAACATATACACCGCATCCAATTCGAACAATGCGGACATTTCCCAATGTTGGAAGATCCGACTCGATTCCAACGTTTGATGGCTGATTTCCTGGCGCTGGGGCCTGGTGTTGGGCCGCGGCAGTTACAGCTGAAGGAAGAGTGGAAACGGCGAGTGCGATAACGGAAGGTATTTAATGTTAGCTTTAGTTGGTAGTGGTGAGTATTTGCCGGCTATGATCCCGGTCGATCAAGAGTTGCTTTCGGCTCTTGGGAAACGCCCCCAGGTGGTCTGTCTGCCTACTGCGGCCGGAACCGAGGGGGTGGTACGGATTCAGTATTGGTCCGATTTGGGGGTAAATCATTTCAACCGGTTGGGAGCGAGCGCTCATGCTGTGCCCGTTGTCACCCGTCAGGATGCCCAAAATAAAGATATGGCTGAGCAGGTTCGTCGGGCTGAGCTTGTGTATTTATCCGGAGGCCATCCGGATTATTTGTTAAAAGTTCTGAAGGACAGCCTCGTCTGGCAGGCCATCCAGGCTGTATTGCAGCGTGGGGGTATCCTGGCTGGCTGCAGCGCCGGGGCGATGGTCATGGGCGCCAGGATTCCCGGCTTTCCACGCGCAAAACCTGCCTTCAATCTTTTGCCGGAAGATGCCCTGATCATCCCTCACTTCGACGAGGTTCCGCAATGGCTGACACCTGTTGCCCGTTTCCTGGCGGCCTCGCGCTTAAGCCTGGTAGGCATCCCCGGCAACACTGCTCTGGTTGTACAGGAGTCACAGGGGAAGGTACTTGGGACGGGGAATATCTTCGTGTGGAACCAGAAGGGCCGTCGCAATTATTTGCCTGAAGAAATTGTCGCATGGTGACACCATTGTTTAGAATGTTGATTTGAGTTTGCTTGACAACTTTTCCGGCCAACATTATACTCATTCCATAATTGAACAATCTGGTACCTGCTCAGCAGAGAGCACTCAAAAGCTGTAGATAACAAATTTACATATTTTGACTGCACCTACTCAACTCAATTGGGTTTGCTGAGTTGTCGTTATCATTGTACGGGGAGCCCGGTTAGGCCGGGCTGAGAGGAGGGCCTTTGCCCTCGACCCGCGAACCTGATCCGGGTAATGCCGGCGGAGGAATCGCATTGATGCAAGCAATTTTCACCTCCTCCGCCTGCGAGGAGGTTTTATTTTGCGCGCGGTCATTTTTGCCAATGGCGAACTGAATGCTCCCGGGCAAGTTTTGCAGTGGATTAAGCGAGATGATTTGCTGATCGCAGCCGATGGGGGCAGCCGGCATTGCCTGGCGCTGGGCTTGACCCCGGCCGTTTTGATCGGTGACTTTGATTCAATGGAACCTGGCGACCTTGATAGGTTCAAGTCCCAGGGCAGTCGCGTGATTCGACACCCTGCCCGTAAGGATTTCACCGATCTGGAATTGGCCCTGCGTTTTGCTCGTGAACAGGGGATCGAAGATATCGTTGTGTTTGGAGCTCTGGGCGCCCGTTGGGATCAAACCCTGGCGAATCTGTTGCTGCCTGCGCACACAGACCTCGCCTCATCCCGGATCAGGTTGGTCGATGGTAATCAGGAGATCAATCTGATCAACTCCGGCCAGACTTTGCAGGTGTTCGGAGACCCCGGAGATACGGTCTCATTAATTCCGTTAAACGGGGCGGTTGCAGGAGTCAGTACCCGGGGGCTGGAATACCCCTTGGACGGCGAATCGCTGGCTTTTGGGGCGACCAGGGGTGTGAGTAATGTGCTCCTTGAAGATCGAGCCGAAATATTTGTCCAGAGTGGTTTGCTGCTTTGTGTTGTTATTCGCCAAAACAAAGCTGAGCCCAAGACTTAATAGCCCATGCGCTAAATTTCACAGCTTCTCTTTCCGAATGGGGATTCGTCGAAAATGGCAGTTAAGCTGTTGTTTGCACAACCCGGCACAACTGCAAATGATAGAAGGTGGAAAAATGAAATCGAAATGGTTATCTACAATGATCGGATTGGCCATACTCCTGGCAGGTTTAGCTGCCTGCCAGTCCGCAAGTTCTTCAGCAACAAAGGCGCCGACAAGCGCTGGCCCGGCCGAATTAACGGTTATGACCCACGATTCTTTTGCAATTTCAGAGGGGGTCCTTCAGGCTTTTCAAGATCAGTATCATGTCAACGTTCGTTTCTTGAAATCTGGCGACGCAGGCACAGCCTTGAATAAAGCGATCCTCTCAAAGGACAACCCTCTAGCGGACGTGCTTTATGGTGTGGATAACACATTCCTGAGCCGGGCATTGCAGGAAGGTATCTATGAGCCTTATAACGCGCCTGTGCTTAAAGACATCCCGGAACAATTCAAGTTGGATCCGGAAAATCGCGCCCTGCCTGTGGATTATGGGGATGTTTGTGTGAACTATGATAAAGCATACTTCACAGAACACGGTCTCGCACTCCCCAAAGTTCTTGAGGATTTGACCAAGCCTGAATACCGCGACCTGCTGGTCGTTGAGAATCCGGCTACATCCTCTCCAGGATTGGCATTTTTATTGGCTACTATCAGCCATTTTGGCGAAGACGGTTACCTGCCTTACTGGAAGACCTTAGTCAATAATGGGGTTCTGGTAGTGAATGATTGGGAAACAGCTTACAATCAGGAGTTCAGCCGGGCCGGAGGCGGACGTCCGCTGGTCGTTTCCTATGGCTCCAGCCCTCCATTTGAGATGATATTCTCGGATACGCCTTTGTCTGAACCTCCCACCGGCGCTATGGTTGGCGACGGCAGTTGTTTTCGCCAGATTGAGTTCGTGGGAATTCTGGCCGGGACACCCCACCGGGATTTGGCTGAGAAATGGGTTGATTTCATGCTGTCGACAACATTCCAGGAGGATATCCCGCTGCAAATGTATGTGTTTCCCGTCAATCCGGCGGCTAAACTGAACGAGACCTTCGTAAAATATTTACAGGAGCCTGCCAATCCCGCTCAACTGGATCCTGACCTGATCGCTGCAAATCGTGAGAAATGGATCCAGGCCTGGACGGAGACCGTTCTGAGGTAAGAAGATTCTCTGGGAATCTCTGTGGCGCTATCCCAGATCCGGGACTTCTCACAGAATTTCCTGAAGTTGCGATAAATAGGTTTCCTGCGAACCTAAAAGGGTTGTATGCATACACCATCGCCACTTGTGGCTGAAGACTCTAAAGATACTTTGGAACACAGGATTTCCCGGCGGCGCCTGATCCTATTGTGGATTTTGCCGCTGGTTTTCCTGCTTCTGTTCTATTTCTATCCGCTCGCGAGCATTTTGCGCACCAGTTTAAGCCGCTCGGCAGGCGGCCTGGGGACTCCTTTCTTACAGGCCGTGAACTCTCCAATTGTAGGCAATGCGCTGAGCTTCACGATCTGGCAGGCGACCCTTTCGACCGTCTTGACCTTGTTGTTGGGACTTCCCGGCGCCTATTTATTGGCCCGGTATGAATTTCGGGGTAAGTCATTGCTCCAGGCTTTAGCCGGGATTCCCTTTGTCTTACCGACTCTGGTCGTCGCAGCAGCCTTTTTTGCTTTGCTGGGCCCGCGAGGCTGGTTGAATTTGATTGTGATGAAGTTGTTCAGCCTCACCCAACCTCCGCTACAGTTTACCAATACGCTGGCTGCTATTCTGGTTGCCCATGTTTTTTATAACACGACCATCGTGCTGCGGATGGTGGGCGATTTCTGGTCTCATCTGGATCCGCGCCTGGAACAAGCAGCCCAGATGTTAGGCGCTAATCGCTGGCAAACATTGCGGCAGGTGACTTTTCCCTTGTTGATGCCCGCAATCAGTGCGGCTGCGTTACTGGTGTTCATTTTCGACTTCACATCTTTCGGCGTGATCCTCATTTTGGGAGGCCCTCGCTTTGCCACCCTGGAAGTCGAGATATATTACCAGACGATCAGTTTATTCAATCTGCCGCTGGCAGCCGTTCTTTCCTTGCTGCAGCTTGCCTGCACGCTAGGGTTGACGATCGTTTATTCTCGCCTGTCTGCCCGGTTGTCTGTGCCGCGCTCGCTAAAACCTCGCAGCATTACCCAGCGCCGGCTTAGCACCCGGCGCAGCCGCCTGCTGGCCGGCATCATGATCGTGCTACTGCTGGGCTTGATGATTACGCCTCTGGCGGCCCTGGCGTTGCGCTCAGTCACCAGTATCGGTGGAGGGCGTAGCGCAAGCTCTGATGGCCTGGCCCTGACTTTATCTTATTACCGTGAGTTAACGGTCAATCGCCGGTCATCTATATTTTATGCTTCTCCCGCTTCAGCGATTCTCATATCTTTAGCTTATGCATCGGCAACTGTTGTGATTGCTTTAGGGCTTGGATTGCCCGCTTCCTGGGCTCTGGCGAACGATCGAAAGGCTCTTATCAACCGCTGGTTGGATCCTATTTTAATGCTTCCATTGGGCACCTCGGCTGTTACTCTGGGGTTGGGTTTTATCATCGCTCTCGACAGGCCTCCGCTCGATTTGCGTGCTTCGCCCGTTTTAGTTCCGATTGCCCATACGCTGGTGGCGTTCCCGTTTGTGGTGCGGAGTCTCACGCCAGCGCTCCAAAGTATCCGCCCCCAACTTCGCCAGGCGGCGGCTGTCTTAGGGGCGTCACCGCGCCAGGTTTTCCGTTTTGTGGATTTGCCCCTGATTGGCAGGGCGCTGCTGGTGGCGGCAACTTTTGCTTTTTCGATCTCGTTGGGCGAGTTTGGTGCCACTGCCCTTATCGCCCGGCCGGAGTACCCGACGGTCCCGCTGGCTATTTACCGGTTGATCTCACAGCCTGGTGCCTTGAATTATGGCCAGGCTCTGGCGCTCAGCACGATTTTAATGGTTGTTACTGCTTCCGGTATGTTGGCGATCGAACGTTTTCGGATCGCAGATGTGGGGGAGTTCTAAGCATGCTGCGAGTAAGTCATGTTGCTAAATCGTATGGGACAACCCAGGCGGTGAAAGATGTCAGCTTTGAGGTCGCCTCCGGTGAAATCCTCGCGGTTTTGGGTCCAAGTGGTTGTGGAAAATCCACTCTTTTAGAACTGATCGCAGGGCTGGAACCAATGGATCAGGGTGAAATTAGCTGGGACGGTGAATTGCTTCGGCAGGTGCCAACCTACCGGCGAAATTTCGGTTTGATGTTTCAAGACTTTGCCCTTTTCCCCCATCGCAATGTTTTTGATAATGTGGCATTTGGGTTGCAGATCACTCAGAACCCGAAAGATGCGATTCGTGAGCGTGTTGGCGAGGTTTTGGATCTGGTTGGGCTGCCTGGTTTTGGCGATCGGGATGTAAATACCTTATCCGGAGGCGAACAGCAGCGGGTCGCACTGGCTCGCTCGTTGGCGCCCCGCCCGCGGCTGCTAATGCTGGATGAGCCCTTAGGCTCTCTGGATCGCAATTTGCGGGAAAGATTGGTTAAGACTTAAGGCGAATACTGCGTGAATTGCAGCTTACTGCGATCTATGTGACCCACGACCAGGAAGAGGCTTTCGTGATCGCTGATCGTGTGGTCGTGATGAAAGCCGGCAGGGTTGAACAAGTTGCTCCGCCAAAAGATATCTATTGCTGTCCGGCTTCCCTTTTCGTCGCCCGTTTCATCGGTTTAAATAACCTGATCCCCGCCATGGCCCAATCCGAGCACGATCATACCCGGCTTGCCACTGATCTGGGTGTCTTTCAAATTGAACCTGCCTCCTGGGAAGGGCCGGTGACCGTTTTAATTCGACCGGATGCCATTCACCTGGATGGATCTCAACCGGCAAAGTTATCTGGCAGGCTGGTTGAGGTTGTTTTTCGGGGCAGTACCATTCGAACAACTCTGGAAGTCAAAGGGCTTGAATTGAGCTTCGATTTTCCGAGTAATGTTCGACTGCCGGCGGTCGGCGACTCCCTCCAAATTTCATTTGATCCTCAGCAGGCGCTCCAGATTTTTCCCGATTCACTCGATTGAGTGCCTGTTTTTTCTGTCTCGGTGAGAGCGTGAATACGCACGCTCGCCCCCATCAATCTGGGATACTGCCACAGAAATCACCACAGGCCCAACTTGGCTCAGTTTTACTAAATTGTATTATTGTGATAAAATTAGTAAAAATTAGGCAGGAGGTAATTTATGGCAGCAAGTTATGCACATCCCGAAGTCCTGGTGGAAACCGATTGGGTGGCACAACATCTGGATGACCCAGATGTTCGCCTGGTCGAGTCCAATGAGGATTTTTTGTTATATGAAACCGGTCACATACCTGGGGCGGTAAAAGTTGATTGGTTCACAACCTTGCAAGATTCAGTTCGCAGGGATTTTGTCTCCAAAGATGATTTCGAGCGATTATGTTCCAGATTGGGGATTGCCAACGATACCACGGTAGTCTTTTACGGGGATAAGAGCAACTGGTTCGCGACGTACGCGCTCTGGCTGATTTAAATATTACGGCCATCAAAACCTGAAAATTATGAATGGGGGCCGGGCGAAGTGGGTTCAAGAAAATCGTCCACTGACAAAAGAAGTTCCCAGTTACCCGAAAACTGATTATCATGCCCAGGAACCTGATGACCAGATTCGAGCATTCCGGGATGAGGTGTTTGCCCAGGTAGAAAACAGATTGCCGCTGGTAGATGTACGCTCACCAAGGGAATATTCCGGCGAGTTACTGCACATGCCCGATTACCCACAGGAGGGTGCCATGCGAGGCGGCCATATCCCGGGAGCTGTTAATATTTCCTGGTCAAAAGCAACCAACGAAGACGGTACTTTTAAAAGCCCGGAAGAACTGCGCAAACTATATGCAGACCGCGGGATTACCCCTGATAAGCAGATTATTGCTTATTGCCGAATTGGGGAGCGCAGCTCGCATACCTGGTTTGTGCTTAAGTATTTACTCGGTTATCCCGATGTCATGAATTATGATGGCTCTTGGACCGAGTGGGGCAATCTTGTGAATGCTCCGATTGAAAAATAGGAACTTTACCATACATCAGTCGCGGTAATTCGTAGATCGATCCTCGTGGGATGAATGGTTTTCGCAGTGACAAGCACTGCGAAAACCATTCATCCCATTTTCGTTATTTATGGATTAAAATCAAGCCGCACATTTTCGGGGTATTTAGATATATAATGCCTGCTTGGAACCAGAAGCCTTTGTTGGACGTCTATAGTACATAAACTTGGGCCAGCTATCCTGAGATACCTGGATAGGGCCCGATTTCTACCCGGAGATTGCTGATCGCGGTTGATGCGGTTGGAACAGAGGAGCTAATATGTGGAAGAAGATTTCAATCATTGCAGTTGGGATGACGTTATTGTTTAGCGCCTGCGCCTCCATTCAGGCGCCGGCAACTCCTGGCGGCCAGGTAATTCGTGAAACCCCGACAAAATCTGGGCAGGCGAGCGACTTGCTCACTGCCAGTGGAGACAGCCATGAAGTTGTGGTGCATTGGCAGCGTTCAGGCGGTTTCGCTGGAATATGCCAGGAAATGGATATCTATGCGGATGCCCACGCGATTGTCAAAGATTGTGGCACGGATCGAATCCTGGCTTCAGGCGATCTTCCTGAACAGGAACGGTTGATGTTGAAAGATTGGCTGGAAACCTACGGACAATTCAACTGGAAATTCAACCCTCCCAAAGGCTCGGCCGACATGTTTATCGATCAATACACCATTTCCGGGGTCGGTGACCAGCGTATCCCGGCCCTGCAAGAGGAAAATATCAATCAAGATCTGGCCGGCATTGCTCAGGTGCTCCTGCAACAGCCAACCCAATAATACAATGGAAGAGCTCAGTGTTATCAAATTGAACGTTGAAGGTGATGAGACCTGGCGCTACCGCGCCACGCTTGTGGAACGGACCGCCAACCGGATTGTGGTCGAAGCCTATTTCGATCGCCAGGATATGAATATCCAGGGTCTCTTCATCGGCAAGGGCGATCGTTTTGTTGAAACGTATTACGCTGACCGCTGGTATAACATTTTTGAGATTCATGCTCGCGATGACGGTCATTTGCGCGGTTGGTACTGCAATATCACCCGCCCGGCGACCTTTACTTCGTCATTAATTCAATACATTGACCTCGCTCTTGATCTGGTGGTTTTTCCCAATGGCCGCCAGGAAGTCTTGGACGAGGATGAGTTTCAGGAATTGAAGGTTTCCGAGGAAATAAAACATCAGGCTCGCAAAGCGCTGGAGGAGCTTCAAGACAGGTTTGCCTCCAGGTCATCTGAAACTGGGTGGGGAAAATAGGCCGCCGCCCCCTCCCCAAAATTCCTGGAGCGCTTCTATAGCGTTGCCCTGAGGACCCGCAATATAGAAACCCGGAGTTCCTGTTTTGGATCTCCGGGTTTCGCATATACCTTGTTGGGCTAATGAACACACGTTTTTCAGTGTGGTCTGAATGCCAGGGCAGGTTGTGGTGGCGGTGATGATTGGCGCGATGAGATTATCACCGCCACCAGGAATACCCTATCAAGAAAATCGATGGGAAAGCGTTTTCAGGCGAGTAGATTGAGCAACTGGGAAGTCAACCCAAACCACTGATCCCCATTGTTGTAGAGCAGCCAACCGCCTACGACAATGCAGCAGCAGCACAGCAGCAATACAACCAGGACAATGACGATGATTAGCGTGGTATTGTTCTTCTTGGGTTCTTCCAGGGGCGGGATTTGGCCTTGATCGTCCATTTTCTTCTCCTTGGGTTGGTCTTAATTGTTATTGTCCCATGATCTATGGGAAAGATGGATCCCTTCGATGATCTATGTCCCAAAATCTTTGCAATATCCTTGAACGCTTATGGCAAAATTCTACTACAACAAGGCGAACATGGTTGGGACAATCATGCTCGTGGCCTCACGCGAAATGGCAAAAAGGGCCATTGCCAGGGCAAACCCGGCGATACAGAGGCCGAGTAAACCAAGGCCGATTCCGATCCAGCCTAAAATGACCCCGGCTTTCGCCAGGCCTTCACCGCCGATCGTCCCTTGGCTTTCCCGAATCTCTTTCTGAGCCATCGGCCCGGTGATAACGGCCACAATGCTCCCTAATAAAGGAATAAAAGTCAGGCCAAGGATACCGGTGATCAGGCTGACAAGTGCCAGGGTACTGTTGGGTTGAGAGTAAGGCGTCTCGCCAGGGGAAGGGTTATAAGACATAAAGGGCCTCCTGTTCGCTAGTGTGGATGAAGTGTGAACTGCATGATCGTAACCCTGCCGGATTCATGCAAGCCGAGTCCGGCGGGAACGTCGATATTGGCGGACCAAGATCCAGATTGCGAATACTATCGCAACAATCGCAATGATGGCTGGTACGACCACCGAAACAAACGAAACAATGGTGGAGATGAAGTCTTCAAGAATGCTGACGGGGATATTTCCGGTCCCGCCTGTGGTAGCTGTCACAGCCGGGCGGACGACGACAGACTTTGCAGTGTGTACGCTGCCCGCAATCAGCAATCCCATACACAACGACAGAATCGGGTTGATTTCTGTGATCACATTGGCGCTGGCAGCGAAGGTGATCGCTCCGGCAACCGGCCGGACGATCGTTTGGAGTAAATCGTTGATGTGATTGACTGCAGGAATTTTATCTGCAAAGAATTCGATCAGGGATAATAGTAAGAGGGCCCCAATTGCCCACCAGCTGGTCAGCTGATCCCAGGGAGAATTCAGGCTGATCAGATCGGTGAAACGGCCCATCAATGCAATAATCAGCAGCGGTATGTACGCATTTAATCCCGCACTGGCAGACAGCCCGAAAGCTGAAAATAATCCGGTTAGAAGCTCCACCACATCCTCCTGATCGAATTTCCGGGGAGATTGTTACGAACATATCGGTGAAAGGCCAGCTTTTCGTTTGCCCAAACACTGGGGATTGCACGGATCGGCATCCGCTGTGTCAGGATGGCGACTTTTGCTGACCATGCTGCACTTCAGTTCTTATTTTAACCTAAATGGAAGCCATCCCAGGTGCCAGTCAGCCAGAAACGGAGTAGATCGATCAAAACGATCTGCAGCAAACCAATCCCAAAGCCAGCTGTGAGCGGTAAAATCGCCTGCAACAGGGTTGAGAATCTATTTTCCACCTTGAAAGTGATCACCATAATCATACTGTAAACCATACTGAGGATCACGAGCACACCACCTGCACCAATCAATGCCAGGGGGTACAGAATAATTGGATTTTCAGTCAGTACGACAGCATCGAGCAGCAAAGTCAGGATAAATAATCCACCCAGGGATTTCCAGTTAGTGATTGCTGGACGTTGATCCCAATCTTTCCAAACCGTCTGATTAAAAGATGGATATAGCACCACCGCGATAACGATGCCCATGCCGCTACCGGTTAACAAACGCAGCCAGTTTTGAGGTTCATACAGACCGGGGGCACCCGGAAACAAATGTAAGTATGAGTTCAAGCCATCCCCACCAAAGGCCAACACCAGGAGCCCCAATACCAGGCCAATTCGCCAGGAGGGCATACCGCCCCGTTTGCGGGCAGTCACTGCCTGATAGAGCAGTCCCAGCATCGCCCCCAAATACATGCCGGAACAGCGGGCGCATAAGGGGAACCTGCGATCACCCAGGTGGAACGAGCGTAGATCAATCTGGTGACAAACTGCATAACCGATCGCATCAGCTTTGCCAAGCAGACCAGGGGGTGTATTGATGAGCCATCCTACGAGTAAAGTGGCAACGACTAGGAAAACCAGGCCATAGGCAGCCAAGAACTGCCGGGACCTGGGGAGGCTGGTATTTTGCATGGCATGATTATAGAGCCTTTCCGTAAAAATGCAAATCCGGGATTTCTGGGGCTCTCCAGGAATTCCCAAGGATCGATACTGTGGCTGTCTCTCATGAGATACCTTATTTTGCCTTTCACTTACGGATTTATGGGATCTAAATGAATTTCATGAAGAAAAGAGAGTTCGTTGGCGAAATCATTTTATGAAGTTCATACTATTCTATCCCGTCCATAGGAACGGGAAGAAACGGCGAAATGATGTGATATCGGGGGTAGTTGCCCTCGACAACACATCATTTCGGCCATTATTGCGGCCTGGATTACCCGGGAGAAAATTGAATTGGACTTCGCCAACAAACTCTAAAAGATACAATATCCAAGGACCAAGGATCCGGTTCTTTGGGAAATCCTGTGGTCGAGGCTATATGTGGGGGTACTTTTCGGGTTTTACCCGAAAAGTACCCCCACATCTTCTACCCACCGCAGAGATTCCGGAAGAACCAAGGATCCCTCGATTGGCAAAGAACTTTATTCGCGGTATGATTCGGTTTTAGCTCCAGGTACAAAAACCGATGGATCTGAATTGATGCAACGAACCCATCTCAAATAAATTTCACCAAAATGGAGTAAACCGTTATGCGTAAATCAATCCTTCTGGCGATTCTGCCGATCCTGGCTTTGCTGCTCTCAGCCTGCCGCTCGGAAACGCCAACCCCTACCGCTTCAGCGCAGCCAACAGCTACATCTGCCCAGGTGGCGTTGAGCTCACCAACTCCGAGCCAGACCGCATTGCCTGCAACGGCAACCATACCTGCGCCGACCTCAACCCAAACGAACACGCCAACCCCGGAAATCCAGGCATATGGGCCGGATAATTTCCCCTCTGATGTGAATCCTCTGACCGGGTTGCGAGTCGCTGATCCGACCTTATTGGATCGTCGGCCTTTATCTGTCAAGGTGCAGACTTTCCCGCGCGGCCAGCGACCTCCGTTTGGCGTCAGCCTGGCAGATCTGGTATTTGATTATTATCAAAATAACGGCCTGACCCGTTTGCACGCGGTTTTTTATGGCCAGAATGCTGACAGGGTCAGCCCGATTCGGTCCGCTCGATTGTTTGATCGCCACCCGGTTCGGATGTACAAATCGATCCTGGCTTTTGGCGGAGCAGATCGCCGGATATTAAACACGTTGGTCAACAGTGAATTCGCCAATCGCCTGGTGTTGGAAGGGGCTCGTAATTGCCCGCCCATGTGCCGGATCGATCCGAATGGATTTAATTACCTGTCCACCAATACTGCCGAACTCAGCAAATATGCGGATGAAAATGGCATTGATAACACCCGCCAGGACCTGAATGGCATGACCTTCGATCCGCAGGTTCCGGTCGGCGGGGCGAGCGGCGCCCAGTTATTTACTCGCTACTCGATCAGCGCCTATGTACGCTGGGACTATGATCGGGCGAACGGCAACTATCTCCGCTTCCAGGATACTCAAGAAGATACCGGACAGGGAGAAGCTTATGCACCCCTGATGGATGGCCTTACCAATCAACAAATTACCGCCAATAATGTTTTGGTGTTGTATGTATTGCACGAATACATTTATAAGTCGGGCAATAGTGAAATTGTGGATATCAAGCTGGAAGGCAGCGGCGATGGCTATGCTTTCCGAGATGGGCAGGTTTACGCAATCACCTGGAACCGGCCGGGACCCGACTCTCTGGTTACGTTTACCTTAAAGGACGGCAGGCCTTTCCCGCTAAAACCTGGCAATACCTGGTTTCAGATTATCGGGCAATCCTCCAAAATGGAAACTCAGACTGACGGCGCACTGCGCTTCACTTCAACAATCCCTTGATCGACTGAAGGTGGGTTAGCACAAGTTGTGTAACTACTGCAAGGGCCGGCGCCATTCTCCATGGGCCGGCCTTTACAATGGGTGCATGAAAATGTTGGAGAACATTATTTTGGTGCTCGATTTGTGCAGCCTTAGCCGCACAAATCGAGCACCAAATTTACAAACAATTCGTGCGCCCCTTACGATTTTGTTGTGTGTACAAGTTGGACTTAGTATTATCATATCTGGCAGGTAGCTCGTGGTTTACCCCTCGCAACTCTAGAGCAAATGGCTGGTGAAACGAATGACTACGAAAAGATTAGCGTTCCTGTTTGTATTCGTGGCAATATTGATCAGCGGTTGTGGCCTGATTGCACCGGTAGCCTCAAACCTGCCTGCGCCTCAACCGACGGATACGCCATTCATTCCAACGCCGAGGCCGTTCACCCCTACCGCCACGACTTATGTGTTTGAGCTCAAGCCTTCGAGTACACCGATCCCGACCCGGACGCCATTCGCAACCCTGGAATATGATCCCGGACTCGGACCTTCCGATTTTCCTCCCGGTGTCAACCCCTTAACTGGGTTACCGGTCAGTGATCCGGCTTTATTGGAACGCCGTCCGATGGCGATCAAGGTGACCAATTTCCCGCGCAGCGTGCGTCCGCAGTATGGTTTGACCCTGGCGGACCATGTTTATGAATACTATCTGGAGAATTTGATCACCCGCTTTATCGGCGTTTTTTATGGCAATGACGCCAGCCGGGTGGGGCCGGTCCGGTCGGGCCGCTTCTTTGATGAGCATATCGTACGAATGTACAAGGCGATCTTTGTGTTCGCCTATGCGGATGACCGGGTCGTTGATCCCTGGAGCGAATCGGACCTGCGTAATTTTCTGGTCATCGAGCGGGAGGATAATTGCCCGCCCTTATGCCGGATTGGATCAAAATATAATTACAATACTTTGTTCGCGGATACGAGCGCGCTGACGCAGTATATTCGCGATCGCGGCACCTCGAATGACCGTCAAAATCTGGATGGCCTGCGGTTCGAGCGCACAGTGCCATTCACGTACCAGCTTGGCGAAAATATTTCGATCCAATATTCGTTTGTTTCCTATAATCGTTGGGAGTATGATCCTGGGACTCGGCGTTATGTGCGTTACCAGGAATCCGAAGACGAAACCGGCGGGCAGCTTCAATATGCGCCATTAACCGACAGCCTGACGGGACAACCGCTAGCAGCCGATAATCTGATCGTGTTGTTGATTCCGCATGAATATTACATTCACACCAACACCACCGAGATGGTGCAAATGGATTTCATGGGTCAGGGCAATGCCTACGCATTTCGGGATGGCAAGGTTTATCCAATCGTCTGGCAGCGTGAAGCGACCGATTCCCTGGTAACCCTGATTGCGCCAAATGGCAAACCCTATCCACTTAAGCCGGGTAATGTCTGGTTCCAGGTTTTAGGCCAATCTTCAGAAGTCAGCCAGATGGAAACCGGCGAATGGCGGTTTAATTTCGCCATCCCTTGAGATGGCCTGCCGATCAGCCGGCTGGATGGCTTAGCTTTGGCTCCTCAAACCGGTCACGATTTGGCTGCCAAACCGGTCACGATTTGGCTCACCAGCCCCGGGCCGGCGTAGATCAGGCCGGTATACACCTGAACCAGCACGGCGCCGGCATCCAATTTTTCCTTTGCATCCTCAACCGATAGAATGCCTCCCACTCCGATGATTGGCAGGGCCCCATTGGTGCGCCTGGTAATTTTGCGGATCATGTCTGTGCTGATCTGGCGCAGGGGGGCGCCGCTCAGCCCACCGGCCTCCTGGGCCAGTTTGGCCGTCTCACGGTTTAGCTCTGCGAGTCCGGCCCGGCTGGTGGTGGTATTGGTAGCGATGACGCCGTCAATCCCGGCCCTGGTCGTCGCCTCAAGCGCATCGTCCAGTTCGCCATCGCTGAGATCCGGGGCCAGCTTCACCAGGATCGGAAGGTATCGGCTCAGTGCAGGGGCCAGCTGTGACCGGACCTCTACGATCGCTGTAAGCAAGCTTTCCAGAGCGTTACGGGCCTGCAGGCGGCGCAAACCGACCGTGTTGGGTGAGCTGACATTAATCGCCAGGTAATCGGCCAGTGGGGCAAAGGTCCGAGTCAGGCTGAGATAATCCTGATCGGCCGCCTCCAGGGTGGTGTCTTTGTTTTTGCCAAGATTAACGCCTAAAATGAGCCCGGGGGGGCGCGGCCCGCTAAGTTGGCGAACGACTGCCTGGGCCCCCTGGCCGGGAAAACCCATGCGATTGATGACCGCCTGGGCTTCAGGCAGTCGAAAAACGCGTGGAAGAGAATTGCCGGGTTGAGGGCGTGGGGTGACTGTGCCTACTTCGATATGGCCGAATCCGAGATTGGCCAGCCCCCGCCATCCCAATCCGTCTTTATCATATCCGGCGGCCAGCCCGACCGGATTGGGGAAGGTTAATCCAAACGCCCTGACAGGACTGGCTGGGGCAGGATACCAATGACGCAGCAACTGCGGGATACCGGGCATCTTCCCTGCCAGGCGGATCAGGCGGATCGTCAGGTGATGAACCTGTTCAGGGTCAAGACGAAAGAGCAGGGGGCGAATGGCTTGATACATTTTTGTCCGGTAAGTTAGCGAGAAGAAGCTGGTATTCCTGGCAATCTGGCCGATCTTTGGAAATCAAACGTGCCTTGGAATACAGCCGGGCGCTAAGGCGTGTTGGCAATAAATTCTCTGGCAGCCGCGATTTGAGAAACCGGCACCTGGCCCTTGTTTTCCCAATAATCCAGAAGCTGCGACAGGCGAAAGACTGCATGCAGGCGATAGCCCGCCTGCGCTAAGGAGGCGGCTGCGCCGGATTCTCGATCGATTAGAACGACCACATCCTCGATCTGCAAGCCGGCTTTGCTCAATTTTTCAATTGCTTCAAATTTGCTACCCCCGGTTGTGGCCAGATCATCAATCACAACCGCCCTTTCACCATTGGCGTAGATACCCTCAATCTCTTCTCGGGTGCCGTATTCCTTGGCTTCTTTGCGAGGATAGATCATAGGGCGGTTCGATAGAAGGCTGATTGCGGAGGCGATCGGCAGCGCCGCGTAGGGCAGACCGGCCAGCCGGTCGTAGTTAAGTTTATGCAGTATGGGCAGGTATGCGGCTGCTACCTGGCGTAAAAGGATTGGGAAGCCTGCCAGCCGGCGCAAGTCGATGTAGATGGGAGAGATCAACCCGGATTTGAGGGTGAACTGGCCGAATTTAACACAGCCTGCAGCCAATAACCCCTCGGCCAGAGCAGATGGAAATGGTTCTGGCTCAGGCGCGGCTATCTGAACCTGGCTGCGAACACGATTGATGTCTTCTCGCAACCGGCTGGCGGCCTGGGCGGGGTTTTCTGCCCGAGAAATGCCACGCGAGACAGGCAGTAGCATCCCCAGCCGGTCCGCCCGTAAACCTGCCTGCAGCGCTGCGCTGAGCTGACCCCCTTGAGCGCCAACGCCCGGGGCAAGAATCCAGATCTGGGGGGCGACCCTCCGTACCCGCGCCAGCGCCTCTGGTTGGGTTGCGCCGACAACCAGGCCGAGATTGTCCAGCTGGTTCCATTCTTTTCCATAGCGAGCTATTGCTTCGTATAGACGCATGGGCGAGCCATTAGCCAGGGTCTCGATGGAAAGATCCTGGACGTCACTGGCGCCTGGATTGGAAGTCTTGCACAGCATAAAGACCCCATGCTCCGGCTCGGTAATAAAGGGTTCGATCGCGTCCCGGCCCAGATAGGGGTTGATGGTGATGGCGTCAGCTTTCAGGGTTGAAAAAGCCGCCTGGGCATATGCCTGGGCGGTAGAAGCAATGTCGCCCCGCTTGGCATCTAAGATAACCGGGATTCCATCTGGGACCGCAGCGATCACATTTGCTAATGCTGTCATCCCCGGTGCGCCGTAGATTTCAAAAAAGGCCGCGTTTGGTTTGAAAGCGGCTGCAAACGGAAGCGTCGCTTCGATCAGGTGTAAGCAGAATGCTTCTGCTTGCAGCGGGTCTGGTTTAGGTAAATCGCCTGGGTGAGGATCGAGGCCTACACAAAGCAGCAAGTCGACCGATTTTACTCTGGCTTCCAGGTTTGCAAAAAATCCCACTTCTGGTTCCTTTCCTGAGGTATGTCTGTCTGCTTATCCGATTCGGGTGGCTCCGATAGGTGCAAACCGCACATTACACGCACCGGAGCCACGACCGGGTGGGCGTACGACCGGTTGCAGTCGATCCGGGGCGCAAACCAGGATCAGGCTTTGCCAAGCACCATGGCTAACAGCGCCATTCGGACGTACAGGCCCAATTCCATCTGCCGGAAGTAGGCTGCCCGTGGATCTTCATCCACTTCCATGGTAATTTCTCCAACCCGTGGCAAGGGGTGCATCACGATCATCCGCTCTTTAGCCAGCTTCATGGTTTCGGGGTTGATAATGAAAGCATTTTTGACACTTTCATACGCATTCAGATCATTGAACCGTTCTTTTTGTACCCTGGTCACGTATAAAACATCCGATTTTGGCAGGGCCTCTTCCAATGAGAAATATTCTTGTTGGGGAATGTTTTTCTGATTGATTTCAGCGACGATTTCAGCTGGGAACCGCAAGATTTCGGGCGAGACATAATTGATCTTTACATCGAACAAGGAAAGCAGGCGCGCCAGTGAATGAACGGTGCGCCCAAACTTGAGGTCGCCAAGCATGGTCACGGTCAGTCCATCTACCTGCCCGATTTCGCTTAAGATCGTAAAGAGGTCGAGCAAGGCTTGAGTTGGATGCTCGCCAACCCCATCACCCGCGTTGATAATCGGCTTGCTGGCATACTTGGCGGCCAGGGCGGAGGCGCCTACTTCGGGATGGCGTAAGACGATCACATCGGCATAACATTCCAGGGTCCGGACAGTGTCAGGCAATGATTCGCCTTTTGAGACAGAGGAATAGCGCACCTCATTGATCGGAATGACACTGCCGCCTAAACGTTCCATTGCCGCAGTGAAGGAAGAAGAGGTGCGCGTCGACGGCTCGTAGAACAGGTTTGCCAGAATTTTTCCCTTCAGCAGGTCGAAAGTCCCGATACGTTCAACCATCTCGCGCATCTCGTGGGCTACGCCGAAGATATATTCCAAATCTTTGCGGTGAAACTGTTTGACCGATAAGATATCCATGCCATAGAACGGCGCATCACGATGATCGCCAAATGGCAGGTAGGGGCTGTTGTTGCGGGTTGGGGGTACATAAGTTGCCATCTGATTTTTACTCCTTTGGTATTTTGTTATTCATTGCCATATTCGTTCTAAAGATCAGGTCGCAGGTTAACACCACTGCCGGGTGACGCAAGCACCTGTCCATTTTCGTAAGCCGTCATACCGCGCAGGACGACTTTTTTCACGCGGCCCTGCACCTGCCGGCCTTCAAAAGGGGTCCAACCACATCGGGTAACTGTCTGGCTGGCCCGGATTTGCCAGATTTCATCCAAATCGACCTCGATCCAGGTATCGGGTTGCTCAGGCAGTTGAAAAATCCGGCGCGGGTTGGTAACCATCCGGTCGACCAGGTCTTCTAGAGTCAACCGTCCCCGGTGGACGGCGGTGAGTAGCAGCGGCAGGCTGGTTTCCAGGCCGGGAAATCCCGGGGGTGGGTTTGGGCCATCCTTTTCATCCAATGTATGAGGAGCGTGATCGCTGGCGAAACAGTCGATCACATCCAGGTTTTCCCAGAGCGCCTGCTGATCTTCCGGGCTGGCCAGGCGCGGTCGCACTTCTCCGCGTCCCACTCCGGGCATTTGGTCGATATCCTGGGAAGTCAGGAATAAATGATGGGGCGCGACCTCGCAGGTTACCGGCAGGCCCTTCTCCTTGGCCTTGCGGATTAAGAGGATCTCTTCTTTTCGGGACACATGAGCGAGATGGATCGGGCGCTCATACAGCGAGGCGAGGAACATCACCGCGGCCAGGGTTCTGCTTTCGGCATGAGCGACAATCGGCAGAGTCCGGGGCCAATGTTCGAAATGAGACATCCAGAGCGTCATGTCATCCAGCCGAAGCGGTCCATAGGTCTGGTCCAGGTACATTTTTAGGCCGGCTGCATGGGGGGCCAGCCTGGCCAGCCTTTGGGCATTGTCCGGTCCGGCTCCGAGATATTGGGCATAATCACAACGGGCTTTCGACCGGGCGGCAGCCAGGGCCATTTCCAGGCTTTGGCCGTCGATAATAGGTGGATTGGTGTTGGGCATCGCCAGTACTACCGTGAAGCCTCCGGCCAGCGCTGCAGCCGTCCCACTATCCCAGTCTTCTTTGTGGGTAGCTCCTGGTTCGCGCATATGAACGTGCGGATCGATCAGCCCGGGTAGTTTCATCCCGATCACCTCTGTTCTCTTCCCATTGTTTCTCACCGTGAGCCCGATATGGGCTCGACAAATTGCATTGCGTCAGCCTGCATACCACCAGCAGAATAGATCTGACCCTGATAATTGGCAAAAAAATAGAGCCACAAGGGCTCTAAATTGAGATGATAAAAAAATCGCCCACAGAAGCAATAGCTCCGGGGCGAAAGGCGATCACCTTATCTCGAAAGGGGATATTTACTGGTGGGGTCATTGGGCGTTCCATTCCGCCCGATTTTAAGCAGTTTTGGGAAAATGTCAAGGTCTTGATTCCAGAGTCTCACCGGTTTCTCATCCAATGTTGACCCTGGAGACAAAGCCGTCTTCGGATTTATGCTAATTCGGTTTGTCGGAGAATATCGGATTGCCGGCCAGGGCAGAGATCATACGATGATCGGTTAAGTCGAGATGCAGCGGAGTTACCGATACATAACCTTCTGCCAGGGCGCCAAAATCGGTGCCAGGTTCGGGGATTCCGGTCGGAGCCTCACCGCCAATCCAATAGTATGGCCGGCCACGCGGGTCTTCCCGGCGGACGAGCAGGTCACGGTAAACCCGCAGTCCCTGGCGGGTGACGCGGATCCCGCGAATTTGTTCTGCCGGTATCGCAGGGATGTTGATATTAAGCAATGTTTCTTTCGGTAAATTTTGATCCTGCAGGGCGGCGATAATCTGGCGCGCCAGCCTGGCCGCCGGCCCGTATTCGACCAGCCCCAGGTGATTCTCAGGGGTGTCCAGCGATACAGCCACGCCTGGGATGCCCCAGATGACGGCTTCCATTGCCGCGGTGACCGTGCCCGAATAGGTTACATCGTGGCCCAGATTGGCGTTCGGGTTGATGCCGGCTACGACCAGGTCAATCGCCTCAGGTATCACGCCAAGGACCGCCAGAGCGACACAGTCGGATGGCGCGCCATCCGAGGCATACGCCCGGCTGTCATCGGCAAGCCGAACTTCTTTGACACGCAGAGGGCGGTCAAGGGTTTTTACATGGCCGGATGCGGACCAGTTTCTGTCCGGGGCCAGGACCGTAACGTCACCCAACTTGCGCATCTCTTGAGCCAGGGCCAGCAGTCCCGGGGCAGTCACGCCATCGTCATTTGTTACAAGTATATGCATGAGGTTCCTGTTGATGGATTATATTTTTTTGAGAGCCAATTTTAAACGAAGCCTAAAATGTTTGCTAATGCTTCTGCAGAACAGCTGGATTATAAGCCCTGAAACAAAAATGATTCCGCCAGTGTGTTCCCTGGGTGCACGAAAATGTTGTGGAAAATTTTTTTGGTGTTTGATTTGTACGGCCTCAGCTGTACAAATCGAACACCAAATCTGTGACTATTCTACAGAGTTTCCCAAAGACCCCATTAATTCCGAAAGAACGATCAAAAGGTAAATGGTACAATGAAGACCGTAACACAGTGTGCCGGCAAGTCGTGAGGGAGCCTGCAAATATTGTAGAAGAAAAATGTGGTGTTCGGTATGGGCGGCTTTAGCCGCCCATACCGAACACCACAATCTACACAATTTGAGTGCTCTCAGTCATGACAAATTATGCAAGCACACCGTCGGACAAGTTTATGGTGGGAGTTACACATGAGTGCATTATTTCGACGGGTCATTGGTTTATTACTGATTGTAGCGGCCATTGGCGGGCTGATTTTCAGCCTCTACGGCCTGGTTAGCGTTTGGAGACTGCGACCAGTGGCATTGAAAAATGCAGCCGCCAGCCTGGATTTGCTCCAGGCGAGTCTGGATACGACCGATCAGGGACTGACCGTGGCTGGACAATCTTTAAATTCAACCATCGCGAGCATCAGTGCTCTGGAGGCTGCTGTTACCACAACCTCAAAAACCTTTGAAGACTCCATACCTGTATTCAATACATTAAAGAACCTGACTTCGAATGAATTGCCTCAGACAGTAGAGTCTGCCCAGACATCACTGCTGGCTGCCCAGGAAAGCGCCAAAATCATTGACAGCGTCCTGCGGGCATTGGTTTCAATACCTTTCGTCAATAAGGATATCTATAACCCGCCGGTTCCCCTGGATGAAGCCTTGGGTGATGTTTCCAAGAGTTTGGATGGCCTGCCGACCTCATTAAAATCCATCGGCACCAGCATGGAGGCCACCTCCAGTAATTTAGAGATCATGCAAGCCGATATGGATGAAATGGCGACCACGATTCGCTCCATCAATACCAGCCTGGATGACGCCCAGGGGGTTATTGAACAATACCAACGGCTTGTTAATGACCTCGAAACCCGCCTGGAAAATTTTCGCCCCAAAGTACCGGTCTGGATCAGCAGCCTGGCATGGATGATCACGTTGGCCTTTTTATGGTTGGGGATCGCCCAAATCAGCCTGCTGCTCCAGGGACTGCAATTGCTCGGTGTTCAACTGGCGCCAGTACCTTCTGACCGGCGAGCCTGATCTGAACCCGCTCAACTTCGACTTTCGTAAATACTATACTGACTGTAAACTTTGGCCTCTAATCGGATGCCTGTGCCTTATGATACGGGTTCGGAGACGAGCGTTCCATCCAGTATTGCGGGGCATGGATAAGTTGGAAACCGAAGCGAGTATACAGTGTCTGGGCGTCGCGGGTCGCCAGAATCCAGCGGCGCAAGCCTTGCAGGTCGGGGTGTTTCATCACCGTTTCAATCAGCCGCTTGGAAAGCCCTTGTCCCCGGTGAGCCTCCAGAATAAATACATCCGCCAGATAGGCAAATGTCGCCCGATCGGTGATGACCCGGGCGAAGCCGACTTGCTCAGAGCCTCGATAAACGCCAAAACATAACGAGTTTTTGATTGCTTGCTCGACCACCGGGCGTGGGATTCCTTGTGACCAATAGGCCTGATTGGCCAGAAAATCGTGGATCACATCGAATTGTAATCGTCCGGGTTCCGTGCTGATGAAGTAATCGCCTTCATCTTCTGAAGCCTCAGATTGGTATAAGTCTGGGTTCTTAAACGGGACCAGTGCCAGAATGACGGCTTGCTCGTACAGGCCGGTCCGGTCAATAACATTTCCGGTCAGGATGCCAATAGCCCCGTTCTTCTGCTTTGAGTTGGTTTTCTGAAAAACAAGATCATCCGCGTCGCCCAGTTCATTCCCATCCCGAACCAACGCTGCGACCTGCCTGGGGAGAAAAAAGCTTCCTGTGCGCCCTTTCCCACACAGGGATTTTGATTGGATCACAATCCAGGCAAAAGCAGCCATCTCGTCTCCATAATCCTCAATGCCGCCCTCAATGCCAACCCAATAATCCGCTTCCGGGATTACTGAGATGGCTGCCTTGGCGCGGTTAAGCGCTCCTTGCAGCGTTTCTTGATTGGAGAATGGTTGATCGCTCACACCCGAAGGTGTTGAAATCATTTCGGCTCGAAAAGTTTCCGAAGGAAACATACGTTGAAAACCGTTCAAGGTTGCCTGGACTTTGACCGGATTTTTCGATGCAATCGCGATGATTTTCATAGGGTTCCTTTGTACATGCCGCCATCCACCGTCAGCATCACGCCGGTAAGATAGGATGCTGCCGGAGACACCAAAAATACGGCCGTCCTGGCAAATTCATCCGGGGTCGCCATGCGGTTAAACGGGCTGCTGGCAGCCTGTTTTTTGATCTCTTCTTCAATGGCGGTGCCATTGGCCTGGGCGCGGGCCCTCATCAATTCCTGGACTCGCTCGGTTTCTGTCCAGGCTGGCAGAATGGAGTTAAACCGGATGCCCTGGCTCCCCAGCTCCAGGGCCAGGGTTTTTGTCAGCCCGACAGTGGCGGCCCGGATGCTGTTCGATAGAACCAGGTTTGGGATCGGTTGTTTGACCGAATAAGATGTGATGGTCAGCACGCTGGCAGCCGAGGAGCGGGCGAGATAGGGGATGGCTGCCCGTATCAATCTCACATGGCTCATCAAGGATAGATCGATCGCTTTCCGCCAGGCCGCATCGTCAAAGCTTTCGAAGCTCCCGGAAGGCGGCCCACCTGCATTTGTGATCAGGATATCCAGCCCTCCAAATACTTCCGCGGCCCCGGCGATAATTTGAGCGGGTACATCGGGATGGGTAATATCGCCTGCCAGGGCGGTTATGGCTTGATTTCCGCTCGATTTTATGAGCTGGTCTTTTGCCTGATCAAGCGACGCCGGTTTCCGGCCATTGATGGCAACCCGAACCCCTTCCTCGGCCAGGACCAGAGCGGTTGCATAGCCAAGTCCTCGGCTGGATCCGGTAATCAGGGCGCGTTTTCCTTCAAGTTTGAGATCCATATCGCTTTCATCCTGTTTGGGTTGGTGAATGATACCCTGGCCATAAGACCTGTTGGGAACCTGGTTGAAGCAGGTCACAGTAATTCGAGGTGATCATCGATTAAGCTGACATCTGGCCACGATGTTTCGACCCATTCCACGACCTTCTGCAAGCTGCGCTGGGTATGGCGGCCATCATTGCTTACCAGCGAGCAAGCCAGGACGGCTTCCTGCCACGCATCGAGGCGATCCATCTCGGCAACCGAGATGTTGAACTCCCGGTGCAACCGGGCAATCAGAGGTTTTAACCGGCTTCTTTTCTCCTTGAGGGAAGTGCAGCCGGGCAGCAGCAAGTACAAGGTCAGATATCCGATAGACATGGGTAAATCTGTTTCTGAGCTCAGCCAGATTGGACCAATCACACTCAGTGCGGGCCTGGTGAGTTGGGCCAAATCTCAGATACTTTAGGATACTCTTTGGGAGAGATCCCACACCTTAGGAAGGTTCTTTGGGAAATCCTGTGGTGCTACCCCAGATTTTCCCACAGACCCAAATTTCAGTCATAGTATAATCAAACCCATGGATAATACAAGAGGCTGGGTCGTGGCGATTGGAATACTGGTAATTTTAGCCCTGGCAGCCTTCAGTGTGGTCTGGGTGGTGCGAGATACGATCCAACGCACGGTTTCACCGGTTCAGGCTGTCACCGGTAATTTGGGCACCCGGGTTGCGGAAGTGCTTAACCCCACACCAACCGTTCTGCCGGACCCAATCACCATCATCCATTCAGTTCGAACCCTGGCGCGCCTGGAAACAATCCATTACACCATTGAAAAAGTGATCACTGCCGAAACCGGCCAGGGGCCTTTCGGCTTTTTATTTGGCGACCGGTTAATCCTGGTCGCTCACGGAATCGTGGTCGCCGGTGTGGACCTGGCGAAGCTGTCGCCGGCGGATTTAAATGTTCAGAATGGCGCACTTTATGTGCAATTACCTGAACCGGAAATTTTTATCGCTACGCTGGATAATAATAAAAGCTACATTTACGGCCGGAACACAGGGGTATTAACCCACGGGGATATTAACCTGGAAACAACTGCCCGCCAGGCGGCTGAAAATGAGATCGAGCAAGCTGCTCTAGAAGATGGCATCCTGAACCAGGCCCGGCAAAACGCGGAAAATTTCCTGGAACGCCTGCTGCGTGACCTGGGCTACCCGGAAGTGATTTTCGTTCATCCCACCCCAGAGCCTGATTAGCTAGACAATCTACCATTAAAATATGCCCCCGAATTTTGGGCGTGTGTGGCCGGCAGTCGTCGGCCACACACGCCCAAAATTCGGGCTAACCTTAATATCTGTGACATTGTCAAGGTAGTCTGTACGCCGTCGGTTCTTGTGCAGCTCCACCCATACCCCCGAAAACTGAGAACTCTCGAACAGGGGATTTCCCAAATACTCCTTAGTATTTTTCAGCAGTCGGTGAAGAAGAACGGCGAAAAAGGGTGTGCGTAGGGGCGTACGCCCCTACGCACACCCTTTTTCGCCCTATTCTATGAATTTGGCTTAGATACGCTCATTCCAGGATGAATGGGCGTATTTTTCTGCCATGAGCTGGTCGGCGCGTTCAATCTCAGTCTCACTCAGATCGGATCGTTGCAGGTCGAGGTTAAGCACCTCTGCAAAGGCAATTTGATAGGCCCGGGCTGCCTGGCTCCAGGGAATGACCCTGCCCAAAACCTGTTCCACCGTTGTAGCGCGCTGCCAGATACGTTCAGCCGCACGCGCCCTCTGATCTTCGTTCTGAAAAACCAGGGCCTGGGTGATGCGACTCAGGTCGCCATACAGCGGCAAAGAGCCGTGCTGCAGCACGCCCTGCCTGCGGCGGGCCTGCGCGCTGCCAACGAGCTTCTTGCCCTCAACCGTGATCTCGTAATTGGATGGAACTTCAAAGCACACCGGCCCTTTGGGGTCGGCGCCGGGCGCAACTGGCGGTTTCTCGTGCGCTTCGGCGGGGATATCCAGACGGTGCAATGCGGCCAGAATGGCTTGGGCAAGGATCTGGTAGCTCTCCAGAACACTGCCCGCCAGGCGAGGTTCATCCGCAGGGCCGGTCACAGAATAGGTGAGTTCATCAGTATGCAAGATGGCGCGCCCGCCGGTAGGTCGCCGGACGAGCCCCCAACCCTGTCTGGCCAGGGCTTCGAAATCAACATCACCGAATGGCTGGGCGTACCCGAGGGACAGGCAAGGCGGTTCCCAGGCGTACATGCGCAGGGTTGGTGGTGCATCGCCGCGAGTGGTGGCTTCCAGGATGGCTTCATCAACAGCCATATTCCAGGCTCCGGAGGCTGGCGGCGTGACAAGATAACGCCAGGTTGTTGGTTGAAATTGCATGATGCTTGGCTTATCCATGATTTTTGTTCAGGAAGCAGACGATGTCGCTGTCTCCGTTGGCGTCGGGGTTTCTGTAGCAGTTTCGGCTGGCGTGCCGGTCTCGGTGCTGGTTGGCGTGCTGGTAGGAGGCGTTCCGGTCACTGTCGGAATATCGGTCGCCGTAGGCGTAGCCGTTTGGGTCGGCGTTGGCGTCATAGAAGGTAAGACACCGCCTCCGGTCAACCGCAACCGAACCATGGTGGTGAATGGGCTGAGCGAATTATCCCACCATACCTGTAAATACGCCTCGATGGCCTGGTTGGTGTCTCCGGCAAGCTCACTCGCCAATCCGAGATAATAGTAATATTCATCGCAGCGATAGTAGGCCAGGCAGGATAGACCGGGATTCTTTTTTAGATTGATTAGCTCGCTCTGAACCAGGACTGGATCTTCGCCAGCCCATAAGGCTTGTTCGGCTGTATACAATCCGAGCTGGAAGCGGTCGGGGAATACATAGCCGACCGGAGCCGTCTGGATGAATGGTTGGCGCGTTTCCGGATCGCGCTCCATCGAAATGGCAACTTCGCCATCAATCCATACGATTGGAGGAATTTGCTCCCGATTGTAATACGTCAGGTCTGGCGTATTGGTGTCCAGTTTCGTGACAGGAAAGGCGTAAACATGATCCGGACCGGCAGCCGCGATCCAAAAAGTCAGCTGTTCCAGCGGGCGAGGGCGGACCATGAACCAGCGTTCCGATTGTCCATCCAGATCAAAATCGAAATAGCCGCTGACCCTCAGGCTGGCTCCAGCTTTCCAGAGTACGTCGATGACATTAGGAAGCTGATCTTTTGGAAGAGCAGTTAACAGCTGGCCGATGGCATCGTCCGGGTTGCAGGCGGAAACGCTGGCGCAAGCCCGGTAAAGATCTTCCGGATTCTGATAGTTAGCTAAAAAGGTATTGGCTGGCTCAATCCAGCGGCTGTTGACCACGGCTGGCGATGTGACCACGTCGTTCAATACCCCGGTAGCGCCGTCAAAATCGCCGCTCAGAGCATACTCGATCCCGAGCCGGTAGCGCCATTCATCCCGTGCATCCGGTGGAATGGGGTTGCCCAGGTCATCTTCAGCCGGCGGCCAATCAGGCAGGACGGTTGCCATCAGCCCGGCGGTTATTTTCGGCCCCCAAACATTGTGAGCGTGGTCAATAACCTGCTGGCAAAACCATATACTGCCAGGGTCCGGCTGGATCTGAAAATCCTGGCGGGCCAGGACGAATCTTTCCCCATCCCAATGAAATTGGCGTTCGATCGTTAAAGGGCAAGCCGGGAAAATAGTTGTCTTGAAGAGCAGATCATTTCCGCCCGAGGTGCTTTTTGCCACGGCCCAGTAGTTGCGAAAATCGGTGCCAATTTCAAATTCAGCCTGACTCGGTTGAAAATCGAGCCGTCCTGCCGGAACCTGGGTCAGACTAAAGATCTCGGGCGCGATCATATGCAGGTCTGAATTCGGTGTGACGCTATAGATGACCAGCTCTTCATCGCCGTTTGGTTCCCCGGTGAGATTGCTCAAAAGGGCATACAATTCCGGGGAGCGCACAAAATCGAACTGGCTGGTTAACACCTCGGCCGCATAAGCGCTGCTGGTTTGATACAGCCAGATAAAAGCACTGCCAGGTCCGCGCACAACCAGCAGGTCAGCGCTGATATACCCCGGAAGTGGGGTTAAAGCAACGACATCCAGATCCAGGCGCGGCTCCAGGGATTTGAACCAGGCAGACAGATTGTTGAATTCAACCTCACCTTGATTTAAACCTTTCACGATTAAATCCGCATAAGCCTGGCCCGCAGATGGGTCACCTACCCTGGCCAGGTTATAAGCCAGGTCCCAGCGCCAGCTGTTCGCCTCCGGTGAGTCTGGGAAGCGTAATAAGCCTTCCCGTAAGGCGACGACCGCATAGTCATAGGCTGCGTAATAGGCCCCATTGTCTTCGCCGCGCGCTTTGCTGGTCAGGGTATTGGGGTAATATTCCATTCGTTCGATGACGGAGCTGGCTTTCTCGGGCGTCCAGGCGCCAAGCTGGTAGTTTTCGTAACCGGGGATTGGGCGGGCGGGAGTCAGTGTCGGCGGGCCAGTCATGGTCAATGTTGGCGCTGGCGTTGATGTTCGGGTTGGCGAAGGGGTGATCGTTGGGGTAAGCGTTGGTCTGGGGGTGCGCGTGATCGTTGGAGTAGGCGTTATCGTAGACGTGGGGGCTGTCTGGGTGGGGGTAAAGGATGGCCGGCGCGTCGCCGTTATCGTAGGCAGCGGCGTTGGTTCAGGCGCTAACACGTCCGGATAGGCTGCGATCAGGAAAACCAGTGTCAGGATAAAAATCGCAATGATAACCAGGCTGGTGAGTAAAAAGCGAGTACGTTGAATATCAGGCGGCGTCTCAGACATATGAGGCTGTCAGGCTCCCCAGTTTATTCGGTCTTATGCGGTTCAAGCTCAAGATCTATTTGCATCGATAGATTATCGGGGAGAGATAATAGCGGAGCCCTCACCGCCCAACTTGGAAATTGATACCGGCGGGCGATCATCGCTTTAAGCAATGGTGGGGCAGGCGGATAGCGGTCGAGCACCGCTCTGGCTTTTTCCAGTGTGGACTGGGCGTCTGGATTTGTGCCGCCTACCTGAAATGCATCCCAGATTTTTCTGAGATCAGGTGAATACAGATTTGCCAGGGCAGTGATGCAGCCGGAAGCTGAATGATTTAAGGCCAGATTGAAGAGCGGATCGTTCCCATTGAATACGAGCAGGTCTTTGCCAAAACGAATTCCCAACTGCCGGGCATGTTCAGGGTCGCCTGAAGAGTCTTTTATCCCGGCGAATTGGTATGGATAATCGTCTTTCAGACGAGCCAATAATTCCATCGGGAGCGGTACCCCCGATACGCCTGGGATGTGATAGCCCAGCAATGCCCCGCCTTCAGGGACGGCCCGATTGATGAGCTGGCTGTACCACGTGTACAGGCCTTCCAGGCTCACTTTGCGGAAGTAGTACGGTGGTAGAACGACCACTCCTTCAAAGCCCAAATTGAAGGCTGCCCGCGTTAGCTCGATCGTCTCATCCAGACTGGGCGTTCCGGTCCCTACCAGCAGCTTAAGGTTGGGAATTGCCTGGCGAGCTGCTTGAGCGCTTTTTAAGAGCTGCAAACGCTCAGCAGGCGAAAAGGATGGCCCTTCGCCGGTCGTTCCAAACAGCAATGCGCCATGGCAGCCACGTCCGGCCAGAAAAGTAAGCAAGCCAGGCAGATCAGCCAGCGCAAGCGAACCATCGGCATTCAGGGGCGTCAACGCGGCAGCATAAACTCCCGAGAGTTCGAGAAAATTTTCCATGGGCTGATTATAGCCGAAAACGCTGGTTGAATCTTCGAAGTCTTATGGCCTCATTGGGAATTCCTGTGGTGCTACCCAGATTGGTGGGGGTGAGCGTGCGATCCGCACGCTCACCCCCACCAATCTGAAACTCTGTGATCGGTAGAAGATGTGGGTGCATCCCAGGTCTGGAACTCAGTTCCGAATGTCACAAGGTTTCCAGGGTGAATTTCTGGGACAGGATGTCGTAATATTTAATGTACATGTACAGATATATATGCGATTTACTTGACATATTAACTGCTGAATGATAAAAATACCCACTAAAATTCACCATTTATCATCTATATTCGCATGAAAGCAAGGTCGACCTTAACTTTTTGCTGGCAGCAGGAAACCGAACACCATATCTACACATCTCGAATGCACCCAATATCCTGTACTGCATGACAGGGTCTTTGGGAAATTCTGTGGAATAGTCCCAGATTTGGGGGTGTGAGCGTGCATCCGCACGCTCACACCCCCAAATCTGGGGTACCACCACAGGAATTCCCAATGAGCCGCATGACAGATGGTGGAAACTGATGTAAAATCAGAGAAAGTGAGTGAAGGGAGGTGGTCCGTCTACATATCCAATCATAAAGTTTCATCCGCCCCTGACACGGCTTCACAACCAGCAACGATGGAGTGTCAACCAGGTCAATCCTGGAAAATACCAGGTCAATCTTGGAAAATACCAATTGCTTGAAAATTTTTGGAGGAGAGAAATGTCTCGTAAAATTTGGACCCTGGTCAGCATCTTGCTGATCGCTGCAATGGCCCTGACTGCCTGCGCCCAATCGCCGACAACTGAGGCGCCGGCTGCGACAGAGGCTCCAGCTATGACGGAAGCGCCGGCTGCGACGGAAGCACCAGCTGCGACGGAAGCCATGACGGAAGCACCCGCCGCGACCGAAGCTCCAGCCATGACTGAAGCGCCGGCTGCAGCAACCAACATCACCATCTGGCATCAATGGGATGGCGCATATCTGGATGCAATTACTGCCGCTTTCGATGATTATATGGCGATGCATCCCGAGGTCTCGATCGATCTTTCCAAGCCTGAAGACGTATCGAACGCGTTGAACGTCGCTATCCCCGCCGGGGAAGGCCCCGACATCATCGGTTGGGCTAACGACCAGATCGGCGTGCAAGCATTGAACGGCAATATCGTTGCCCTGAACGATTATGGGATCGATATGAACTTCCTGAACAGCACCTACGAACCGGCGGCGGTTAATGGCGTCGTCTGGTCGGACATGATCTGGGCTTTGCCCGAATCGCAGGAAGGTATCGCCCTGGTTTATAACAAAGATATCGTTACCGAGGAATACCTCCCCACGGATCCGATGGATTTCGAAGACCTTTACAATAAGGCTGAGAAGTTCCAGCAGGATACTGGCAATGTATTGGTCTGCAACCAGGGCTTTGGGAACCAGGATGCCTATCACGTGGCGCCGATTTATTTTGGCTTTGGTGTACCAACCTACGTGGACGATCAGGGCAATGCCTATCTCAATACCCCCGAGGCTTTAGCCGCTGGTGAATGGCTTGCTAAGTTCTCCAAGGTTTCTTTGCCTGAAAACACCTACGATATCTGCAACGCGAATTTCGCGGAAGGTAAAGTAGGCATATTTTGGACCGGTCCGTGGGCGATCGCTGGCATTGAAGAAGCCGGCATCAACTACGGCATTCTCCCGATGGGCAAGCCCTTCGTCGGCATCAAGACTCTCATGATGTCCAAGAATGCGGTCGATCGCGGCAATCAGGATGTTGCTCTGGATATCATGAAGTACTTCACCAGTGGTGATGTGCAGAAAAAGATTGCCCTGGTCAATAAGACCATCCCGGCTCCCACTGCAGCCTTAATGGATCCAGAAGTGGCAGCCTTGCCAACCCTGGCTGGTTTTGGCGCTTCTACCAACCTGGGTGTTCCAATGGCCAACACCCCCTACGCCTCCGCTCAATGGGGGCCTGTTGGCGACGCCAGCGTGGCAATCTGGAATGGTTCTCAGACGCCACAGGAAGCTCTCGATGCTGCCCAGGCAGCCATTGAAGACGCCGTTGCCCAAATGAAGTAGATCGTTTTTTGGAGTGGGGGGAGCAAAAGCTCCCCCCACTTTGCAAATCCACAGATCTGTTTTGTTGACAACTGCATGACAAGCAACGCTTTTCGTATCTGTTCCTGGTAGCCTTTTAATAACTTAATCATCCAATCTCAACCTGTTCCCCCTCATGGTAAGTAACTTAGCAATGTCACACCCTAAAATTTGGGTAGCTCTTTATTAATGTGACCATTGTCAAGGAAACAAGCGTTAAATGGGAGCATGCAAATGTTGTAGAAGAAAAATGTGGTGTTCGGTTTGGGCGGCTTTAGCCGCCCAAACCGAACACCACAATCTACACAAATTGAGTGCTCCCCGTTAAATCGATTTAGAGCAATCAGTTGAGAGGAGAAATTCAATGGTTGGCTGGTCAGGGCGCCGCAAGGCATTAACAATACTCCTGTTCACCTTTCCCACCATCTTGGGTTTATTGATCTTTAATGTTTACCCGATGGTGCTCAACACTTACGTTTCCTTCACCAATCGCAATAAATTTCATCCCAATCCGGATTGTGAGGCCGGATTGAACAGCATCCTGGCCCCGACCTGTTGGAGCGTGTTTAAAGATAAGGCTCCGACTGGATTGGGCCAGCCATACGGTGTAGTTGATCCTCTGTTTAAAAATTATACTGACCTGTTCGGGGATTTATTTACTTCTCAGGCGATGATCGCGCTGCTAAGTATTGTTATTTGTTTGATCCCTTTATGGGGAGCTTATCAGATCGATAAACGACTGGATCAACAGTTGTCCCGAACGATACCTACCTGGTTGGTATGGGTAGGGGGGATCCTGGCGGCACTGTTTTTGGCCTGGATTCTGAATGTTCGAGGGTCTTATGGTGAGTTGATGAGCACCGGGGATTTCATGGTGGTTGTCATGCGCACGCTTTTATTCGTGGTCATCCGGGTACCTTTCAGCTTCGTGATCGGACTGGTCCTTGCCTTGATTTTGAGCAGCGAGAAGTTGCCGGGCAGGACTTTTTTCCGGGTGGTTTTATTCGTACCCTGGGCAGCCTCATCCGTTGCAATCTTGATGGCCCTGGTTTGGCAATTCTTCTTCCGGGATCAGGGTACGATTAATCAGGTCTTGCTGGCGCTGGGTAGTATCAAAGGGCCGGTCTGGCTAAACAACCCGATCTATGCCTTTGCGGTAGTGATCCTGGTCGATGTTTGGTTCTCGTATCCTTTCTTTATGATTGCCATCCTGGGAGCCCTGGCCGGTATTCCCGGTGAGCTATATGAGGCGGCTGAGGTGGATGGCGCCAGCTATTGGACCCAGCTCTCTCAAATTACCTTGCCCCTGATCCGGCCTGCCATCTTGCCAGCCATAGTTCTAACATCCATCACAGCTTTCCAGATGTTTGGCACCGTCTGGGCGCTGACGACAGGTGGTCCGATTCAGGGCGCTGGGCAGCCGGGCGCCACCGAATTTGTGATGGTTTATGCTTACAAACAGATCTTCCAGTTGCAGAATTATGGTAAGGCGACTGCTTTTGCGATGATCATTTTCATCTTCCTGTTCTCGGCTACACTTTACAGCTTGCGAGTGACTCGTATTACGAAAGGAGCCTACGAATGAACCGGCCACCTTCCAAATTCATGCGTTTTGTCCAATATGTCATCCTGGTTTTCGCAGGACTGGTCGCTATCTATCCGGTTTGGTTTGCTATTCTGGCTTCTGGCCGCTTAGGCGACAGGCTCTACACCCTTAACCTGGCAGGCATGTTTTTCCCGACCGAATGGACTTTTGAGAATTACCGCCACGTTCTTTTTGATCTGCCTTTCCTGACCTGGCTGCGTAACAGCATCGTGGTGGCCGGTTCGACCACGATCGCATCGATGATCGTGGTTACTTCGGCGGCCTTTGCTTTCTCTCGCTTCCGTTTCTGGGGCCGCGAGTTTGGGCTGATCTTTTTGCTGGGCGTGCAGGCCTTTCCAGGGATTCTTTCCCTGGTAGCGGTAGCCCAAATCCTGACGGCGATTGGTCTGTATGGAACCCACCTGGGCCTGGTTATGGCTTACACCACCTCCACTCTGGTGTTCTCAACCTGGAACTTGAAAGGCTATTTCGATACTATTCCAATTGACCTGGAAGAAGCCGCTATGATCGACGGATGTGGCCCAATCCAGTCCTTCCTGCTGGTTGCCCTGCCGCTTGCCCGCCCGGCTCTGGCGATCACCGCACTGTTGGCTTTCCTGGCTGGTTGGAGCGATTTTATTTTTGCCGGCGTGCTGGTCCCGGCTCCGGATATCAAGAAACTGGCGGTTCCAGCCCTCTTCTCGCTGGCAAACAGTATCAGTGTGCCCTGGGGTTACTTCGCGGCAGGCTTTGTGATCGTGATCTTGCCGACCATTATCGTCTTTCTATGGCTTCAGCGCTATTTGGAGGCTGGCCTTACTCTGGGCGGTGTTAAAGGGTGATTTGGGCATCGGCACAAACGAATAAGTGATATCGCAGAGTGTTTTCCGCGGGGCAATTTGTGGAAAACACTTTGCCATCTTTTCCAGGAATAAAAATGAAATCTGAATCATGAGCGATTTTATCTTTGGCACGCTGGCTACTGTTGAACTCAGGCTGGCCCACGAACGCGCAATTAGAGCCGGAATCAGTCATAACCATGCTCGCATTCCGCGGGATCCTTTGCCTGGGCAGGCTGTCCGGGTTCATTTGAGCGTTGGCCCCGGGCATCCTTATGATCGCGCCTGGGTGCTTTGGACGACGGATGGCAGTGATCCCAGCCTGAATCTTTCCAATCCTCGTTTCCCGAACAGGCTGCCAATGGAATCGACCGGCGCTGAATGGGATACCCTGCTATGGGGGTATCGACATCATTTCCAGGCGGCACTACCTCCCCAGGCAGAGGGCACCGTGGTGCGCTACTGCCTGGCGGCTGGTCACCAAGCCGGCCCGGAGGCGCTGGCGGATCAGGGCCAAATCTATGCTTATTACGTGGCCGATGACCCCCTTCCGGCCTGGACAGTGGACGCGGTCGTTTACCAGATTTTTGTCGATCGTTTCTTCCCGGGGAGCGGCTATCAATGGCAGAATCCCGAGTCGCCGGCCGGTTTTTACGGGGGCCGGTTGGCTGGAATTACCGAGAAATTGGATTACCTCGCAGATTTAGGCATCAATGTGCTCTGGTTGACCCCTGTTTTTCCCAGTCCTTCTCACCATGGATACGATGCCAGCGATTACTTCGAGATTGAACCGCGTCTGGGTACCAAACAGGATTTGCGCCAGCTGTTGGATGAAGCTCATGCCCGCGGGATCCGGTTCCTGTTGGATTTTGTGCCTAACCATTGGTCCAGCCAACATCCCAGCTTTCAGGCCGCGATCGCTGACCCAAAGAGTCCCTATGTGGATTGGTATAACTTTGTGCACTGGCCAGACCGCTATGAGAGCTTTTTTGGCGTCCCCGATCTGCCCCAGGTCAATCTGCGTCACCCACCCGCCCGTAAATATATGCTCGATGCCGCGGCGTATTGGCTTGAGTTCGGTGTGGATGGCTTTCGATTGGACTATGCCATCGGACCGGTGCAGGAGTTTTGGGCTGACTTTCGTAAAACGACTCGAACGATCCGGCCCGAGTGCTGGACGTTTGGCGAAGTAGTCGAACCGTCCGACTCGCAGCTTAATTTCAGCGGTTTATTGGATGGCTGTCTTGATTTCATTCTGCTAGAAGCTTTGCGAGAGACATTCGCTTATGGACGTTGGGATGCGGCTCAACTGGCGTCGTTTCTCGCGCGGCATGAGGCATATTTCCCGGCGGACTTTTCAAGGCCTTCTTTCCTGGACAACCATGATATGAACCGCTTTTTATGGGCGGCTGGAGGAGATCAACGTCGTTTGCGGATGGCTGCCCTGTGCCAGTTCACGCTCAGTGGACCCCCGGTGATCTATTATGGAACTGAGGTTGGCCTCTCGCAGGAACGGGATGTCCGCCAGGACGGGCGCGGCCTGCCGGAAGAATCGCGCCTGCCCATGCTCTGGGAAACACAGACCAGGATCGAGATCTTTTGGCCTTTTACCGCCAGCTGATCAGACTTAGGCATTCCGAAGCCGCCTTACGGCACGGTAAACGCCGAATTTTGCAAGCCGAAGGCCGATTATTGGCTTATCAGCTTGTCCTTGATCCACACGAACCTGGTGACGCGCCAGGGATGATTGCGGTGTTTAATCTGAGTGAGACGGAACAGTTTTTTGAGTTGGAAGGCCAGCAATCTCAATTGGCGTTGGCGACCAGCGTTGATTGCCGGCTCACACAAAATAGTCTAAACCAAATCTTTTTGCCAGGACTTTCGGCAGTTTTATTGCGATTGCATTCAATGCAGTGACCTCCTGGCATCTGGCAGTCTCTTGAAAACTGGATGAAGGTTCCACTACGATGCATGATGATCAGCCTCAAATACCGTTGCTCCAGGAAGATTCAGCAACTTTCATCTGGTATGGCCCAGAGGCGCCTTGCCTTGTTGGCGATTTTAACCAGTGGGACGCCGCCCAAACGCCTGTTTTAATCAGGTTGACACAGAAAAGTGGGTTGCAACCATTCAACTTCCTGCGGATGCTTATGTGGAGTACGCATTCCAAATTTCCGGCCAAAAAGAAATCGACCCTCTAAATCCGAGAAAGATTTTCAATGGAATGCAGGGATTTAACAGCTACTTTTATATGCCCGAGGGCGGCCCACCGCTATTGCTCGATCAACGCCGGCCTGGTTTATCCGGCTGTTTGGATCGGCAAATCCTTGAACATCCCTATTTTCTTTTGGGGGGCAAACGGGCTGTTTATTTCTACAGTCCTCCTATCAGAAAACCCAGTCCTCTGTTGGTAGTGTATGACGGAATTGAATACCTTCGCCTGGCGAGCTTGGTGAAACTGGTCGACCGGTTAATTCTGGCAGGACGTATGCAACCGATTGCTATGGCATTGGTCGCAAACGCTGGCCAGGGTCGCACGGTGGAATATGCCTGCAACGATGCTACACTTGGCTTTTTGATGGATGTTTTGCTTCCTGCGGCTCAGGAGCAATTGCCTCTGATCCCCTGGGACGAGAAGCCAGGCGTCTACGGGATTATGGGCGCTTCCATGGGTGGCTTGATGGCCTTGTATACCGGACTGCGTTTACCGCATATATTTGGTAAGGTTATAAGCCAGTCTGGAGCTTTTTGGCCTCACACTGTGATTGCTGATCTGATCCAAAATGGTGAACCAAGAAACTTGATTTGGATGGACGTTGGGCAGTTTGAGACCTTGGTAGGGTTAAATCACACGATAGAAAAATTATTGCGTTCTCGCGGGTTTGCTGTTGAAGCGCGTGTTTATCATGGCGGGCACAACTATACAGCCTGGCGAGACGATCTGTGGCGAGGATTGGAATATCTTTTTCCAATGCCGGACCGTGATGGATCCACTGCATCGGGTGTGGGGTTTTCAGATGCGTAAATTTTGGAATCGCCGGACGGCCATTCTAGCCAGTGTGATCCTGGCAGCGGCTTTACGTCTTTGGGCAGCCTGGCAATTACCAGTAGATTTTGACGAGCCGGTTTATTTGAATGCTGGTTTTGATTATGCCCAGGCGATGCAAAATCGGGATTTAAATGCGCTCATTAGATTACACCGGCAATACTGAACACCCACCTTTGGTCAAGCTGATTTATGGATCCGTGATCCTGCTGCAAGGCAGCAGCCCCAGCTGGGAACCGGCCTTGCTTACCACTCGAATGGTTTCAGCCGTATTCGGGACGTTGGCAGTCTGGATGCTTGCCTTGATCAATCCGCTGGCTGGGGCGTTGTTGGCCGTTCAAACGACCGCGGTTAAGTACACCAGCCAGGCTTATTTAGAAGCAGTCCCTTTGTTTGCCGCCCTGGCCGCCATTGTCATGCTGCTGCGCTCGAGGCGGACTCGAGACGGCTGGTTCTGGTTGTCAGCGATGTTGCTGGGCCTGACTGGAGCCAGTAAATACAGCTATTTTCCGATTGTGATCGTGCTCATTTATCTGTTTTTGATCGAGAAGCAATATTCCTGGAAAAGCCTGGTTATCTATCTTGGCCTGGCCATTTTGACATTTTTTTGCCTTAATCCGGCTCTATGGCATGATCCTTTCACGCGCCTGTTCGATTCGCTCTTCTTTCATACCCAGTATGCCCGCAGTGCACACGTTCAACAGTCCGATTATGGCTGGTACCAACCATTGATCTGGCTGGCCAGATCAATGCCGGCTGAATGGCATCCTGAAGTGTATTTTTATCTTGGCTTCGACGGGTTCATTTTCTGGTTGGCCGTATTCGGCCTGCGGGTTGAATGGCAAAAGCGTTTATGGGTTCTGGTCTGGCTGATTTCGGGTGTTTCCTTTCTGCTGCTCTGGCCGACGAAATGGCCTCAATACTCGCTGATCGTCATCCCGGCTGTATGCCTGGCCGCGGCGGATGAGATCCCGTTGATAGTTCAATGGGTGAGGGAGCAAGAGGAATATTGGAACTGGTTTTCTGAGATGATTCCCCGCCCGCCCCGAGTTTTTTGGATTGTATCGATTTTGTTTGTGGGCCTGCTCACGGTGGGCGGCATTGCCAATACCTATATGGTGATTGTTGGCCGGATTGGTTGGACTCATATTTCCGAAGATACCCAACCGCTGCCGGATAATTTTGTGTACGTGGTTGTTCCGGGGAAGAATGGACGCATGTTGATTGGCACCGGTGCAGGGGCGGCGATCTGGACCCCGGCCGGAGATACTGAATTGCTGGATAGCTGGCAGATCTTTACCACCCAAAACTCAGGTTTGCCCTCTAATCGCGTATCTTCCATTTTACAGGCTGATGACGGTAAGATTTGGTTTGGCACCCAGGGTGGGGTGGCCGCCTATGATGGAACGGCGTGGCAATCTTTCCAGGCAAAGGATTTCGGTTTGCCTGGCGACGAAGTTCACGCCCTGGCCCAGGATGCGGATGGCCGAATCTGGGTTGGTACAAGTACCGGTTTGGCTGTGTATGATGGCGTAGGCTTTCAAGCCTTCACGACTGAGAGTTCCGGTTTATCAGGGAATTTCATTTTTGCATTGGCAGTTCAGCCATATGCATCCGGCCAACGGATTTGGATTGGAACGAACGGTGGCTTGAACCGCCTGGACTTTCCCGATCTGACATGGGCCAGCTACACCCAACAAAATTCAGGTATCAGCCCCGGTAGTGTTTCGGATTTGCTGGTTGACTCGCAGGACCGGTTGTGGGTCGGGACCCTGGGCGGCGGACTGGATCGCTGGGATGGGCAGGAATGGACCCAATATCTGGTCTCAAATTCGGGATTGCCTTATAACTCGGTTGGTTCCATTCTGGAACGCAACCCAGGCGAATACTGGATTGCCACTGCGGTTCCCAACAACGCAGGAGGCCTGATTTCGAGACTGAAAGATGGCGTCTGGCATACATTCCGGCCTGATCGTACCGGCTATTCTGGGGCAGAAACGGTCAGTATGGCAGTTGATCAAAGTGGTCGGATCTGGTTTGCTACCCTGACAGCCGGGCTGGATATTTATGATCCAAGGTGATGCGTGGATCCAGATCTTGGGGCTGCCATTACTGGCACTTGACAGACAATCCACCATGCATCACAATTCAATCCGTCGTTTCAGATGAATTTCCAAGGCGAATGTGGAGGAACCTGGATGCAGAGGCAGATAGAACACTTAGCACGAAACAATTTGTCAGGCTTTTCCGCGCAGGGAAGGTTTTGCAGGATCAGGCCGCATTCTCCAATGATCCAGAAAAACGGCAAGCAGGTTTTTCTCATTCTGTTCCTTCTGGTTTTTGGCGTGTCTGCCTGCACGGCTCCTGCACCCACATCGACCCCAACAGAACAGCCAACCAATCCACCTCCGCCGATCAGCACGCTGGCTGCCCAACCGACCCAGTCCCCCGAGGCGCCAACGGAAGAGCCGATTTATCTCGCCATCATCTGGCACCAGCACCAACCGGTTTACTATAAGGACCCGCTAACGGGGATCTACGCCAAGCCCTGGGTGCGAGTTCATGCGACCAAAGATTACGTGGATATGGCCGCAATTTTGGAGCAATATCCGGAGATTCAGGTTACTTTTAATTTGACTCCCAGCTTGATTCGGCAGTTGGATGATTTGGAGAACGGCGCCAAAGACCTTTACTGGGTGACGGCTGAAATACCGGCAACCGATTTAAACGATGAGCAAAAACAGTTTCTTTTGGACCGTTTCTTTGATACCAACCGCAAGATTATTGCCCGGTTCCCACGTTATCAGGAACTCCTGGATCAGCGTGATGCCGGGGAGGCTTTTTCTACCCAGGATTTTCTGGATCTGCAGATTCTTTTTAATTTAGCCTGGACGGACCCGGACTGGCTGGCGCAGGCGCCTCTGGCGGATCTGGTCAGCAGGGGAGAGGGATTTAGCGAAAGCGATAAAGCCATTTTGTTCGCCGAACAGCAGCGGTTGATCGCGGAGGTTATCCCCGAACATCGCAAGCTTCAGGATGCCGGCCAGATTGAAGTGACGATGACGCCATTTGCCCATCCCATCCTGCCGCTGCTGATCAGCACGGATTTGGCGAAAGTGGCTTTGCCGGATATTGAGCTGCCCTCGAAAAAGTTCCAGTATGGTGAGGATGCTGTCAGCCAGATTCAGTTGGGCGTGCAGCTGTATCAGGACCATTTTGGGATGTCGCCCCGTGGGATGTGGCCAGCGGAAGGTTCGGTCGCTCAGGAGATCGTTACAATGGTCTCCAAAGCGGGGATCCAATGGATGGCGTCTGATGAAGGCGTGTTGGCCAACAGCCTGGGTTTCACCGATTTTACGCGCGATTCGAACGAAGTCGTAAACCAGGCCGACCAACTCTACCGGCCTTATTATGTCCAGGGCAGCCAGAGCGATCCGGTCGGGATGGTATTTCGGGATGTGGTGCTCTCCGATAAAGTTGGATTTACTTATTCGGGTATGGGTGGGCAGCAGGCTGCCGACGATTTCTTGAACCGTGTTCACGCCATTCGTGAGAAGCTGATCGAGGATGGCTCCACCGGTCCTCATCTCGTCTCGGTTATATTGGATGGCGAAAACGCCTGGGAATATTATGATAATGATGGCAAAGAGTTCTTGCATAGTTTGTATGCAGGCCTGAGCGACGACCCGCTCATCAAGACGGTTACACCCAGCGAATTCTTAAGCCTGGCGCCTGACCAGCCCAAGATTGAAAATTTGTGGGCAGGTTCCTGGATCAAGCACGATTTTTCGACCTGGATCGGTGAAACGGAAGAAAATCAGGCCTGGGATCTGCTGGCAGATACGCGTGCTTTCCTGAAAAAATACGAAAATGGCATTCGGACGCCGTCGACTCCTGAGGCGTTAAAAGCTGCCCAGACTTTAATGTATATCGCTGAAGGTTCAGATTGGTTCTGGTGGTATGGCGCCGATCAAGACTCGGGTGACGATGCCGCCTTCGACCGGCAATATCGGGATACACTCAAACAAGTTTATTCAACCCTGGGAGAAGCGCCCCCGGTCCAACTGGACGTACCAATCATTCCATTGCAGCCCGTTTCCGCCGACCAGGCCTCTTCCGGCCTGATCACTCCGATCATTGATGGCACCCCGGCCGAGGGAGAGTGGTCGGCCGGTGGGGAATACCAGGCCTCGGGCGGGGTCATGGCGGCGGCGCAGCCTTACTTCGCGAGTTTGGGTTACGGATTTGATGCGTCCAATCTCTATTTCAAGATCGAACAGGATTCGGGTTTCAATCTCCCTCCTGGCGAGAGTCAAGTTGAACTCTACCTGGCTTTGCCGGGTTCAGGGGCGGTGAACAGCTTTTCGAGAGGAGGCACCTTGCTTGGTTTCGGGGCCAACCGCCTGGTCGACCTCAGCTTCCAGGGAGATCGTCTGGCACAGGCGGATATCTATGCCGCCCAGGATGGGGATAGCTGGCAGCTAACCCAGGAAGCGATCGCTTCGGTCGCAGCGGGTGATCACTTGATCGAGTTGGGATTGCCTTATGAAGTTCTGGGACGGCTCGATACAGGGGACCGTATCTCCCTGCGGGCAATCTATACGCAGGCTCAGGATCGGAATGGCATCACTGTATTGCTCGATCAAGACCGGCTGCCATTGGATGGTCCCGCCCTGATCGCTGTGCCTGATCTGGGAACCTCGACGGTGGTTCTCGATGTGGACGACCCCGAAAATGACGATTATGGACCCGGCACGTACACTTATCCGACCGATAGTGTGTTTGCAGCCGGCAACTTTGATCTGCTCCATTTTCAGGTTGGGTACGATGATCGGAACATCATTTTTAAGATCAACTTGCGTGGGCCGGTTGACAATCCCTGGGGTTCACCGAACGGGCTGTCGGTCCAGACGATTGATATTTATCTAGATCAGGATGGGGACCAGAACGGCGGCGAAGCGATGTTGCCCGGACGCAACCTGGCTTTGGTAGATGGATATCGATGGGATTATGCCATCACGGCTGAGGGTTGGGAACCGGCCATATTTAAACCGGGCGCAGATGGACCTGAGAAAGTCGCCACTGGTAGCCAGTTTTCCATATTAACCGATCCAGGCCAGCGAAAAGTGACGATCCTGGTACCCAAAGATCTCCTGGGTGATAATCCGACTGATTGGAAATATGCCGTGATCATTATGGGGCAGGAGGGCTATCCATCCAGCGGTGTGATGCGTGTCAGAGATGTGAGCACCACAGCAGAACAATGGCGGTTTGGCGGCGCTCCTTCGGGCGCGACCAACCATACCCGGGTCATTGATCTGGTTTGGCCTGCTGAGGGTGAACAGGAAGCCTGGCTGTCCGATTTTCCCATTTCCAGCAGCACTCAGGCAGATTTGACGGCTGCCGATTTTGCGAGTGTCCCGATGCTTCCGGTGGAGCAATGACCGGGCGATCACAATTCTAACCACTGGAAACTGAGGAACCATGTCGAAACGTTCTACAATCATCAGTGTTTGTTTTGCAGCAGTCTTGGTGTTTTTGGCTTCTTGTGCCCAGGTCCCATTTGCTGGGAGCCCAACGGTGACTGCAACGCTCACAGCGACTGCAACGCCTTCCGCCACCAGCCCACCGGCACCGACGTCAACGGACGCTGTCCCCCATGGAACGGTGAAAATCTGGCACGCCTGGGATGAACCCGAATTGCCTGCTCTGGTTGAGGTTATCCGGATGTTTAACGAACTGTATCCGGATATCTTGTTCGATGTGCTTTATGTGCCGATCGAGACCCTTCCGGCCCGCTATGAAGAAGCTACCCGGGATGGCTGGGGGCCAACCTTGCTGCTGGGGCCGTCACAATGGGGACCTGGATTGTACGATAAGGGCTTGATCGCGGATATTACCGATCTGGCTGAACCTGCTTTCTTGGATCAAATAAATTCTGCCGCGCTGGGATCTGTGGCGTATCAGGGAGCCATGATTGGCCTGCCGCATTCCATGGATGGTGTGGTTTTATTCCGCAATAAACTCATCATTCCTGAGGCTGCGAGGACATTTGATGAGCTGGTGGACCAGGCTCAGCAAGCGACCAGCGGGGATATCATTGGGGCTGTACTCGAGCGCAGCTTTTTCTTTTCGGGAGGCCATTTGAATGGTCTTGGGGGACAATTGATGGATGAGAACGATGAGCCGGCGTTCAACGATCCCAATGGTTTAGAATGGATAGGCTTGCTGCAAGCTTTCGAACAGGCTGGCCCTACAGAGTACCTCAGCGACAATGATATTGCCTTATTCCGGCAGAACCGGGTGGGCCTGATTATCGATGGTACCTGGAACAGATCTAATTTGGCGGAAGCGATCGGGAGTGACCGCCTGTCCATCGATCCCTGGCCCCAGTATGCGAATGGGGCCCTGTCGGGATATGTGCGTGCGGACAATATCTATATGAGCGCCCAGGTCAGCGAAAGCCAGCGTGAAGCCCCCTGGCTGTTCATGCAATTTCTGCTATCAGTTCCGGCTCAGAAAGTCCTCGCAATGGTCGATCATATTCCGGTTATTGAGAATGTTGAAGTCGATGATCCCTTGATGTCTGAGGCGATGACCGCCATGGCGGGCGGAACAACCTATCCACCTGTAGCGGTAATGGATATCTATAACGTCCAAATGGATCTGGCTTTACGATCGATCTTTTTCAATGCAGTTGAACCGGCAACCGCACTTCAAACCGCCCAGGATGAGATCCTCAACCAAATGGAACAGGCTCAGGGCCAAACCAATCCATGAGGCTGGTTGCATTAAAATCATCGAACGTATCAACTCCGCCTCATTGAAAAATATGGGCAAAAAGGGTGTGCATAGGGGGCGTACGCCCCCTATGCACACCCTTTTTGCTAACTATTATTACCTGGGCTGTGTAGTTACCATCTACCATATCTGGGAACTCTCACTGTGTTTCCGAACGAACCACTTTTTGCGTTGAAGCGAGGCTTTGATGACCATTCCCTACTGGGTGCAAGATGCAGTTTTTTACCAAATATTCCCCGATCGATTTGCGAATGGGGATGTCAATAACGATCCATCCAATATCCAACCCTGGGGAACTCCTCCGACTACCTGGGGATTTCAAGGCGGGGATTTACGTGGGATTATCACCAAGTTTAATTATTTGCTGGATTTGGGCGTCAACGCACTGTATCTGAACCCGATTTTTCTATCGCCATCGAATCATCGCTATAACACCACCGATTATTACAAAATTGATCCACGGCTAGGAGAACTTAGCGATTTCAAAGCTCTTTTGGAAATTGCCCATGCCAACCAGGTGAGGGTCATCCTGGACGGGGTTTTCAATCATTGTTCGCGTGGATTCTTTGCCTTTACGGATTTGCTCGAGAATCAAGCCAATTCTGCCTACAAAGACTGGTTCCACGTGCAGCGTTTTCCGATTGACGCCTATTCTCCCGGCCATTTGGACACATACCTCGGCTGGTGGGGTTTTAAGAGTATGCCAAAGTTCAATACCGGTAACCCCGAAGTCCGTCGCTACCTTCTGGATATTGCTCGCTACTGGATTGAGGTGGGAGCTGATGGTTGGCGTCTGGATGTCCCCAATGAGATCGATGATGATTCATTCTGGGCGGAATTTCGGCAGGTGGTCAAGTCGATTAACCGGGATGCCTACCTGCTTGGGGAGATTTGGACTGCGGACACACGCTGGGTGGGCAACGAACATTTCGATGGCTTGATGAATTATCCGGTCCGGGATGCCGTCATCGAATTCCTGAGCGGCAGCAGTTTGCTGGCTAGTGGATTCGCTGACCGGGTTGAGAATTTGTTGAAGCTGTACCCGCGCGAGCACGCCTATTCAATGTACCTTCCGTTGGGATCCCACGATACCGAACGTTTACGGACCAAGCTGGATGAGGATATCAATAAAGTGAAGCTGGCTTACACTTTTTTGTTCGCTTATCCAGGAGCCCCGGCCATTTACTATGGCGATGAAATAGGGCTGCTAGGAGGCAAAGATCCGGATTGCCGGGGAGCATTCCCATGGGACAGCGACTCCCAAAATGTTGAATTAAGAGGCTACCTGCAAAACATGATCGCCATCCGGCACAGGCTGCCGGTTCTGCGGCGGGGCGAATATCGACGGGTTTTTATCGATGATCGTCGTAACTGTTACATTTTTGCCCGCACGCTCGGGAGCGAGCGGGTTCTGGTTGCCTTGAACGCCGGCCCCACCCAACGCCATATCCGTTTCAGCATTAAAGGGTTGGGGTGGGAAGATGGCCGGATCGTCCGTAATTTGCTGGGCCAGCAAGAATACATCGTTTCCGGCGATAGCCTGCTGGTCAGTCTGCAGCCCTGGAGTGGCGTTTGGATTCACTAAATGTCCGCTGAAATTTGGCGCTCACAACCGGGATCGAATCAGAGCCCGAACAGCTATAAATGCCTCTATCCCGTAATCCGGATAGGATATTTGTAGTTTCCTATATATGACAGAATGCACTGGTAATTTGGGTAGGGGAATACGATAATATAAGTGCGATTATTGCCGCTCGAATCTTCGTCTCGATACCAAAAAGTTTATTGAGCTAAAAGAGCGATGTTTTGTTCGGTTCGCGGCGAAATTGTACCAACGCCATTACTTTGGCATTTAGCCTGAATTTGGTGCGAGTACCGATTTAGTTGCCCTTTTTAAGGAGGTAAGAATGCCCGTAAAGGGATGGATTGAGGTCGACGAGTTGTACTGCAAAGGGTGTGAATTGTGCGTTAGCGCCTGTCCACAGGATGTGATCCGTTTGGATATGCAACATCTGACGCCCAAAGGATACCACCCGGCTTATTTAAAGGCAGATGGCTGCACCGGCTGTGGTATTTGTGCAATTGTATGTCCAGAAGCTGCACTCACGATTTATCGTGAAGCTCCAGTTCGTCAGGCACAAGTAACAGCCTAGGAGGTGGTCTGTGCCAAGGGAATTGCTTAAAGGGAATGTGGCGATGGCGGAGGCTGCCATCCGAGCTGGTGTGGAGGCATATTTCGGTTATCCAATCACACCCCAGACCGAACTTTTGGAGTGGATGTCGAAAAGGATGCCCGAACTAGGCAGAGTATTCCTCCAGGCCGAGAGTGAGGTTGCAGCCATTAACATGGTTTATGGGGCTGCATGCACCGGGGCAAGGGTGATGAGTTCATCATCCAGCCCCGGTGTTAGTTTAATGATGGAAGGGATATCCTATATTGCCGGTACGGAACTGCCGGTAGTCCTGGTCGACGTTGTTCGAGGTGGGCCTGGCCTGGGAAATATCGCTCCATCTCAAGGCGATTATAACCAGATGGTTCACGGCGGCGGTCATGGCGATTACCGCTCGATCGTTTTAGCCCCGGCCAGCGTTCAGGAAGCGATCGATATGATGGTGCTTTCATTCGATCTGGCTGAAAAATACCGTTCGATCACAGTCGTTTTGGCGGATGGCAATATTGGCCAAATGATGGAACCGGCAGAACTACCACCGATGCGATCATTGGAGCGACCTGTGCCGGAATGGGCTGTCCGAGGGGCTGAAAATCGCGAAAAGCGGATCCTGACTTCCATTTATCTCAATCCTGAGGATGAAGAAACCACCAATTTCAGGTTAATGGAACGTTGGCAACAAATTGAAACCAATGAAATTCGTTATAAAGAGTACTATCTGGATGATGCCGAGATCATCGTGACGGGGTTTGGCACGGCCGGGAGAGTGGCCTTGTCCGCCGTGCGAGCCGCCAGAGCAGAAGGCATTCCGGTGGGACTGTTCCGCCCGATCACCCTCAGCCCGTTCCCTAAGGGGAAGATAAGTGAACTGTCCAAACAGGCCAGTTCTTTCCTGGTGGTCGAAATGAACTCGGGCCAGATGTTGGAAGATGTCCGGTTGGCTGTTGCCGGGCGTGTACCGGTCGAGTTTTATGGCCGCATGGGCGGCATCGTTCCTTTCCCTGAAGAAATTCTCAATGAGATTCATCGAGTGGCAAAGCAGCCTGTCCCCCTGGAAGGCGATCCGAGACTGCGCTGGCTGCAACGGGTAAATTGGGGAAAAAATGGCAAATAATCGCCGAAGTAAACTCAGCGTTGTGGAGGCAAGGATTTCATGACGAATTTGATGGAAGATACTAAGGTTGTCTACGCCAGGCCAAAATCGCTGGCGAATGTTCCCACCCATTACTGTCCGGGTTGTACCCATGGAGTCGCTCACCGGCTCATAGCCGAGGTTCTGGATGAGATGGACTTACGTGAACAAACGATCGGGGTTGCCCCGGTAGGGTGTTCGGTATTTGCATATAATTATTTCGATACCGATTTTGTCGAAGCTGCTCACGGCCGAGCGCCTGCTATGGCAACCGGTATCAAACGAGTTATGCCGGACCGGACTGTATTTACGTATCAGGGGGATGGCGATCTGGCCTCGATCGGGATGGCTGAAATTATGCATGCAGCCGGCCGGGGCGAGAACATCACGGTGATTTTTATCAATAACGCCATCTATGGTATGACAGGCGGGCAGATGGCCCCAACCAGTCTGCCCGGTCAAAAAACGAGTTCGTCGCCAACCGGGCGGGACGTAGAACAAATGGGTTTTCCCATTCACATGGCTGAAATTCTGGCAAAAATGGATGGCGCAGGCTATATCGTTCGTCGTAGTTTGCACAATCCCAAGAATATTCGATTGGCAAAAAAGGCGATTCGGATGGCGTTCGAGGTCCAACAACGCGGCCTGGGTTTCTCACTGGTTGAGTTGCTCTCCACCTGCCCGACAAACTGGGGCCTGACCCCTAATGAGGCGTTGAGTTGGGTGGAAGAACATATGGTTCCGGTCTACCCACTGGACGATTTCAAGGTTACTTCCGCCCTGGCTGGGGTTCGGGTTTAGTAGTATTTTCGGATAAATACTACGTCATCAAAAGGATTTGCGATGCAAATTGAAATAATCATAGCTGGTTTTGGTGGTCAAGGGGTTTTGTTTGCCGGACAACTCCTCGCGTATGCTGCCATGGATTCTGGACATGATGTGACCTGGATTCCCTCCTATGGGCCAGAGATGCGGGGCGGCACCGCTAACTGCACGGTCATCATTTCTGATGAAGAAATTGGGTCGCCGAACGTGCGCAATCCAAAAGCTGCCATGGTGCTGAATTTGCCCTCCTTCGATAAATACGAGCCTTTGCTCGTGCCGGACGGCGTTTTGATTGCCAACGCATCTTTAATCAATCGGGACTTTCAACGTTCCGATATCAAAGGCGTACTTATCCCAGCCAATGAAATCGCCGAGCGTATTGGCGATAAAAAATTGTTGAATATGGTTATGTTGGGCGCAATGTTAGAATTGTTGCCAGTATTAAGTGTTGAGACCATTGAAAAGGCTCTGGAAGACCATCTGCCGGCAAGGCATAAGAAATTGTTGCCGAAGAATTTCGAAGCGCTGCAGCAAGGCAGCCAATTCGCCCGGGAGGTAATGGCCCGCGTATAAACGGATGGGTCTTGAACGCCCCGTTTAGTTGATCGAAAAACAGGTGTGAAGGCCGGCATTTTCCAGCCTTCACACCTGTTTTTCGGCCTCACACCCAGAGGGCAGGGCAAAATAAGGTGTCAGGGTGGGCGTTCGCCCACGCTGGCACCTTATTTTGCCTTTTACTTACGGATCAATGGGCTGCAAATAAATTTCATGAATGAAAGATACAATATCCGTCAATTCCAACTGCCAGAATTCCAAAATCGTTGTAAAATTGGCAGTTGAATGTCATCGGATCCGTAGGCGTCACCGGCCAGCGAGAGATACTGACCGAAGGTCATGCGCTGCCTGGGTTAGCTTACGGATGATTCTTTTTGGAGGAGCTTGTATGCACGCTCGATTTTTCTCGACTTTATTGATCGCAATTTTGTCCATAGCATTACTGTTAGCTGGATGTTCGTCCGCAACCCAGGAACCCACACCACTCCCGCCGACAGCAACGGTCGCGCCCACGGCTACGTCAATTCCTGCGACCAACACCGAAGCGCCCACGGCTACCTCGACGAACACGCCCGCGCCCACCGAAACGGCTCTCCCGACGGAGACGCCCTTGCCAACTGAAACGCCCCTGCCGACGGATACGCCAACGGTGACTGCTCCGCCCCCGACGCCGAATATGGATAATGCCATCGTCATCTACTACATCATTAAAGGCACAGGTGGACCGGTTTCCTGCGGGGACAGTTTATATGCGGTCAATACGGGCTTGCCTCGGACCGGGGATGTCGCCAATGACGTTAGGTCTGCATTAAAGCGATTGTTCGCGTACCGTTATGAATACAATGGATCCCTGTACCAATCTTTGTACCAATCCAACCTCACGGTAGAATCGGTGGACTTTAAGCCCTCTACCGGCGTTGTTTCTATCCGCCTGGGCGGAACGTACGGGCGGACCGGTGATGATTGTGATAATAGCCGCTCCAGGGCGCAAATCTGGCAGACGATCCGTCAGTTTTCAGAGGTCAAAACCGTTGACATTCTCTTGAACAGCAACCTCCTGGGTGATGTACTGGCGAATGACAAGTAACGCGATGCCAGTTTCGGAAAGATGACCTTATCTATCGTCTGGAAGATGTGGATATTCCGAAATTTCGGCCGAAGAGTGGAATGGAAGAAAGCTATGCTGAATTCAAATTTTCGAACAGGGCTGCTGACATTGGTTGTTTTGAGTTTGATCCTGGCGGGGTGCAGTACCCAAACGCCTGAACCTACTCCGATCCCTCCAACTCAGACTGCTGCGCCAACCGATACAGCCGTACCGCCCACAGCCACGGCCTCTCCGGAGCCAACCGCAACGGAGACCGCCACGGCAACTCCGCTGCCCCCCACAGCCACGCCGACAGTTACGAATACTGCCGCACCGACCGAAACCGAAACACCGGTTCCGACGGAAACCTACGCGGCGCCAACAGTTTCGATTTCCTTCCCGGCTGTTCCGATTGTCCCTGATCCCATGTATGCTTACTTTATTCAGTTGAATACGGGTGGAGCCGTCGGATGTGGAGATAGTTCTTATGGGATCAGCGCCGGTTTCTCTCGTTCGAATGATATCGCCAAGGATGTCAAACTTGCTCTGGAGCATTTGTTTTCCATCAAGACAGAGTTTTATGGCTCATTCTATAATCCCCTCTATCGATCGAATATCCGCGTAGAGAATGTGAAATTACGGGGCGACTTGATTACCGTCAATCTTCGTGGGACTTATGTGCCATCTGGGGATGATTGTGACAATACCCGGGTGAAAGCTCAAATTTGGGATACAATCAAGCAGCAGAGAGGCGTACAGGCGACCAATATTTATTTGAATGGTATTCCATTCGGGGATCGATTATCTAACGATAAGTGATCAATTACCGGTTCACCCGATAAGCTTTAAATCAAACGGGCGGGATTGCCGAAGCCAACTTCGACGCCCGCCCGCACTTTTTCCTTCTCCTCCAAGAGAAGCGGTTCTAATTATACGCTAATCTTTCGATTCTGCAAGAGGATTTTTGGACACTCATTGGGAATTCCTGTGGTGCTACCCCTAAATTTGGAAATTTTTGGAGAAGCGCACTAGATTTGGAGGAATCTCTGGAAGTGGTGGTGTGTATAGATCTCAAGTTCAGCCAGCCTCGTTGTGTTCCACAGTCTGCTGGCGATTTTTGTCAGGAAGGATGGTAAAGTGTGGCTGACGAGCTTTCCCTGAATTTGCTCTCTATTCACCATGATGGTTCGCCTCGCTATGTATGTGTTCCCCACGACAAAGAGCTTCAAATTGGCGATGAAGTTACCATTCGGCTTAGAGCCGGGCTGGATGTACATTTTGAAAAAGTGGTCTTGCGGACATGTCCGGATGGCGAGCAGCTGCTCGTGGAAATGGAACCCGAGCGCGTTCGACCTGGGTCGGCATGTCAATGGTGGCGAGCGAAGCTTCGATTGGAAATGCCGGTCACCGGTTATCGTTTTCTCCTGTTTTTATCCGACACCGTCTCTTGGTACAACGGCAGCGGGCTCCATCGCCACCTCGTGACGGATGCTCACGATTTTCGCCTGCTTTGTGGATACCAACAACCCGTTTGGGTGAGAGCCAGCGTCTTTTACCAGATTTTCCCCGATCGCTTTGCAGATGGCGACCCCCAAAATAATGTTGTCTCCGGTGAGTATACCTACTGGGGTGAGCCTGTCCGCACAGCGCGTTGGGGCCAACCACCGATCGTTGGTCACCGGGCGGCATCGCTCGAATTTTTTGGCGGCGATTTGGCAGGCATTATCGCTCACCTGGATCATCTGGAGGATCTGGGGGTCAATGCGATTTATCTCAATCCCATCTTCACTTCTCTAAGCAATCATCGCTACGATGTGGTGAACTATAGACAGGTGGACCCGCACCTTGGAGGCGATCGGGCTCTGATCGATCTCCGGAAAGCGTTGGATGAACGCGATATGCGCCTGGTATTGGATATCGTTCCCAATCATTGCGGCGTGATGCATCCCTGGTTCCAGGCTGCCCTGGCCGATCCTCAAGCGCCAACGGCCGAATTTTTTACTTTTTTTGACCATCCTGTCCGTTATGCCTGCTGGTTAGGTGTGGCCGGCCTTCCGAAATTGAATTATCGTAGCCAGGCTTTGCAAGACAGGATGTTTGCCTCGCCGAACGCGATCTTCCGCCGCTGGCTCAAGCCGCCATTCCGGATCGATGGCTGGCGTTTGGATGTGGCCAATATGCTGGCTCGTCAGGGTCCCGATCAACTTGGCCATGAAGTTGGGCGAGGCATTCGTGCGGCGGTTAAATCTGAAAATCCCAATGCATACCTGTTAGGAGAAAACTTCTTCGACGGCACATCCCAATTGCAGGGCGATTTATGGGATGCTACGATGAACTACGCAGGCTTCTACTCGCCTTTGTTTTATTGGCTCACAGATATTTCCTACGATCAGCACATGCACCCGAAACACCTGGATTCCGGCGTTCGGATGTCGACCCGAAATCTGGTCGAAAGTTGGACGGCATTTCGAGCTTCAATCCCCTGGGTCATCGCCCAACAACAATATAATCTGCTGGGGAGCCATGACACACCCCGGGTGATCAACGAGTTGGCGGGAGACCGGAGTCTCAACCGGGTGGCAACCGGGATCCTGATGACCTACCCTGGCGTTCCTGGCATCTATTATGGCGATGAGATTGCTTTAGGAAATGGCGACGCTGCCAGTAGGGCTTGCATGGACTGGGATCGATCGAATTGGGATGAGGCTATGTACCAGTTTTATCGCACGATGATCCGCTTAAGGCGTACCTCCTCGGCCTTGATCGAGGGTGGTTTTCAAATCCTGACCATTGAAGATGACTCCCTGGCTTACATGCGCGACAGTGAAAACGAGCGCTTAATACTTATCGCCCATCGGGGCCCTGGTCGGAGACCACCAAATCCACTCAGGGTTATACATGGCGGTATTCCAGACGGGTTGGTATTTAAAGAAATTTTCAGCGGTCGGATGAAAATGGTTGAAAATGGCTTTCTTGCTCTGGACAGTATGTCGCCCGGTGTCGAGATCTGGCAGGCTCGTACGGATGAGATCTGAATCTTTGACTGGGCGCTCACCTTGCGGAAGGGTTGACGGCTGCTTAAGGATTGTCAACCAGTACAAAGCTCACAAAATCGTTGTTGAAACGGAGCAGGTCATGGGGTGCATCGATTGCATACCAAAGCGTGTACCTACCGATGGTTACTTTCCAGGCCTGAACGGTTCTGGTCGTTGTGGCTACCGGTTCGATCCCCCGAATATTGATGACCGTATTTTCAATCGCTGGCTGGCTGGTTTGGGCGGAAGGCATCCACATCAACGGGTGGGCCAGTGTTGCCCGGTAAATAGCTTGATTATCGAAGGGTAAAGCGCTCAGCCTCCAGGCCAGTTCCTGCTCCAGAAATGTGTTGGTTGAAAGATCCAGGTGGGTTGTGACGATGCCTTGGGCGGAAACGGCCAGGTTCAGGCCGTTTGAATTGGGCTCGAACTCGATAACTTAGATCATTTTCACCCCGCTTGATGTAGTTCGCCGCTACTAATTGCAGGTTGGTCTGATCCCATTCGAAGCGGCTCTGGCTGCTATAGCCGTCTGTTTTGAAGAAACTGGTCGAGGTCTTGGCTTCAAACGGGTTAAGATCCATCTGGCAGGTAAGTGCGATGGTTTCTTCCAGCATTACCCGGCTGCAATGTGCTGTTCCAACCGGCGCATCCAAAATATCCCGCAACTCATAATGCCAATCTTGATCAGGCATCCATTGATTGCCGTGGATCGAAGGCATATTCTGGGCGATTAGCTCGGGATAGCGAGCCTGGACAACTTCCATCCCTGCAAAGAAAATGAAAAACAGCGACGAAACCATAATTGGCCAGGCCCAATTGAACCAGAATTCGTGCGATACGATGGCGGACGGACGCTCTGTTCGGGAGGTTGTTCGATTTATCCACCATAATCCGGCCAGGACAAGCAGCCAGGCTAACCCTGTGACCTGAGCGCTGGCAACCCATTGCATTGGAAGCTCTGGGTGGGTCCCTTGCAGGGCTAACAAGAGTGTCGCCGGTAGATTGTAAGCGAAGTGGGCCAGGATGCTGGCTTGCAAGGATTGTGTCTGCAGGGCGATATACCCCAGCAGGATCGCAATTGGGAGAAGCGCCAGCAGCTTAATCAGGCTGAGGTGAAACATGGCAAACAATAATGCGCTGATAAGGATCCCAGCCCAGAATCCTTTGGTTTTATAGGCCGTCAGCAAGACGCCGCGAAACAAAAATTCCTCGCATACCGGAGCCAGGATCAGATAGCCTAAAATCAGCAGGAGTATCTGGTTGAAGTTTTGGGGTAAGGAGCTGGGAGTTGGCAGAATCTCATAGCCGAGGATAAAACTGATGAATTGGCTGAAACGGATGGCGATCAGGGAGGTTCCCAATCCCACCGAGAGGCTGGCGATACCGATCGGAAGATTGGGCCAATGCCAGTTTACAGTGTTTACAACAGGCAGGTGATAGGTTCTTAGAAAGACAAGCGCCGGGACAAGAATAACAAACAGCTCAGTGGCGATGAGGCCCCCAAGAGATGACCAGGCCTGAATCGCGATACCGACACTGGTCAGTAAAACCATGGAGATCAGGTACAGTCGATTGGCATTTGCCGGGCTGATGGGGTCCGATCTCATGCTCATTTGCCTAAATAGAAAGAGCGTCGCCGACCTGAGGGGGGCAGGCCAACGACGCCGAACAAATTATACATAATCCATTATATTTTTGCAAGGTCTTAAGGTGGGCTCTTTGGTATTTTTTGTAGTGATACCCCAAATTTTGAGGCGTGAGCCTTGCATCCGCTCGCTCACAACCCCAAATCTGGGAATCTCCCACAGATTTTCCCGGAGGCCCAAAAAGCCGCTTCCTTGACATTCCTTAACCCCTGGGTATAATAACACTAACATTATCTTAATAATCCACTATACAGTGTGATTGAATTATTCCAGCCTTTTGGTTCTGGAATACCACGTCAATATTTTATTAAACCATCTATCCATATCCTTTTCTATCCAATTAAGGGATTGCAGTGTTGATGCGGCGATACATTGGTATCGCCCATGTCCTCAATTGGTTTAGATAGATTGATTATTCGTCCGGTTTCATTTCCGAGTACATCAGCTGTCTGGTGGTATCTTTTGTTGTATTGTAGTCATTTCCTGGAATTTGCATAGCGGTTCTTTAGGAATTCCTGAGGTGGTACCCCAGATTGGAGGGTGCGCCAGCACGCTCGTACCCTCCAATCTGGGACTCTCCCACAGAGTTTCCCCGAGACCCTGCAATGCCGGGAAGAAACGATCGCGCGGTGCCCTGATTAAGGATTTTATTGCCAGGAGGGTGGGATGCGGACAGGTCAAAATTGGTGCTATGTTAAGGTCGTTGGGGGTATGGGTTGATGTCCTTCGACAGTCATAGGATTATTCTCAATCCGGACACAGATCATTTTCACGAATTCCCAATTGAACAACCCGAGATGGTTATCGGGCGCGAGGCAGGCGTTGATATTCTAATCGACAGCGCCTCCGTGTCGCGCCGGCACGCTCGAATTATTTTTCGAACAGATGGGTATTATCTTGAAGATCTGAGCAGCAGTAATGGCACCTATTTGAATGATTCCAGAATCGATAAACCAGCCTTACTCACACCCGGGGACCATATCCGGCTGGGTTTATCGGTTAACCTCATCTTTGAAGCACCGGTAGCTATCAAAGACATTGTAATATCGGACACCGGGGTGGAAGCAGCGACATCAATGGTTGATCCACATGAACGTGAAACGACCATTGGTGAAGTAGATCTTCTAAACCTTTACCAGGAACCGCCGGAATTCGAGATAATTGTTGCGGGTGAACAACCCATGCGCTTCAAGCTCACCCAACCGACGATCACCATTGGTCGCCAGGATGATAATGATATCGTGGTTGTCTCGAAACTGATATCCCGGCATCACGGCCGTCTGGAACGTACACCCAGCGGTTATCGAATGATCGTTCTGCCGGATGTCACGAATCCGATGTATTTTCAGGGTCGGCAGGTTGTTGAAATATTGCAGTTTAAACATGGGGATACGCTGCGAATTGGCGGCACGGACCCTGGTTTGATGGTTACCATGATTTACCATGACCCGGCTGCTGCCATTCAACCCGAGATTCGAGAAATCAAGTTCGGCGAGAAATCCAGGTTACAAATCGGCCGCGACCTTGACAACGATGTGGTGGTAGATGCGCCTACCGTTTCGCGTTTTCATGCACAGCTGGAACGCACTGGCCAACGCTATCGGATTCGGGATCTGAACAGTTCAAACGGCACTTACGTTAACGATCAACCCGTGGTGGGAGATGTTTGGCTCAAACTGGAGGATACGGTACGGATTGGGCCGTATCGATTTGTGGTTGGACAGGATCAGTTATCCCAATATGATGAAAGTGGGGGACTGCAAGTCGATGCGCGGGGGTTGAACAAATGGGTGCGCAAAGATCTAAATATTCTCCAGGATATCTCGCTCCGGTTTAGCCCGCGTGAATTCGTCGTGGTGGTTGGCCAGAGCGGCGGCGGTAAATCCACTCTGGTCGATGCGATTGCAGGTTACAGGCCGGCCACGCATGGTCAGGTCCTGGTCAATGGGATTGATGTTTACCGGAATTTCGATGCCATCCGCCATCATATTGGATTCGTGCCTCAAAAAGATATCATCCACATGGAGTTAACCGTCTTTCAGGCCCTGGATTATGCCGCTCAGTTGCGTATGCCTTCGGATACCAGTAAAAAAGAACGGCATCTGCGCGTATTGGAGGTTCTACAGGACCTGGATTTGGTCCATCGTAAAGACGTACAGATCAGCGGATTAAGCGGGGGGCAACAAAAGCGGGTGTCGATTGGTGTTGAACTGCTGACCAAGCCCGGGCTCTTTTTCCTGGACGAGCCCAGCTCGGGTCTGGATCCGGGAACCGAGACCGCCTTGATGCAGCTAATGCGCCGGCTGGCTGATCAAGGCCGGACTATTGTGTTGATCACTCATGCGACCAAGAATGTGATGTTGGCCGATAAAGTTGTTTTCCTGGCGCGCGGTGGTTATCTGGCCTGGTTCGGCCCTCCCGAAGAAGCGCTGGAATATTTCAACCAATACCGCTCTGAGCGTGACCGCCGGGCTGGGCCGATGGAGTTCGATGAGATCTATGCCATCCTGGATGATTCTAGCCAGGGCAGCGCTGCTGAATGGGCGGAGCGTTATCGGGCCCATCCAGCCTACGAGCGTTATATTCGCGCCCCATTAAGCCTGTCAAAGGGCGGCGCTGCTGTACCCACGGCTGAGCCCGGCTCATCCAAACAAAATCAACACCAGGTCAGGCCGAATACAGCCTCCGCCTTGCGGCAGTTTCTCATCTTATCCTCCCGTAACTTTAAAATTCTCACCCGCGATCGTTTCAGCCTGATCCTGATGCTGGCGTCTGCGCCAGTGATTGGCTTATTAGACGTTATTCTCTCCTCTGTACTGGGACGCACCCCGTATAGTTTCAATGACGGCAGTTTCACGGATATCACCACAATATTCTTCTTGCTGCCAGTGAACGGAGTAATGGTCGGCGCCCTGGCTCAAATGAGAGAGATCGTTAAAGAAGCGGATATCTATAAGCGCGAAAGACTGGTGAACTTAAAAATCATCCCATACGTGTTTTCCAAGGTTTGGGTAGCTGGACTTTTGGCCTTCTATCAGGCTGGAGCTTATATGCTTATCCGTTATCTGACCTTTGATATTCCGGGCGGACCTCTGGAATTTTTCTTTATTTTTATTACGATGACTCTGGCAGTAATGGCCGGGATGATGCTGGGTCTGTTCTCATCAGCGCTTTCCCCGAATGCCAACGCGGTCCCATTGATTGTGATCCTGCTGATCATTCCGCAAGTGGTTCTGGGCGGGGCCTTAATCCCGCTGCCTTCAGTGATCAGCGCGCCAACTTCCACCCGCTGGGCTTTCGAAGCGTTTATGGCGACGACAGGAGCTGGATCCGATGTCGCTGCGGATGTCTGTTGGGAACTGCCGGAGAAGTTGCGGGACCACCTCAATCTGGATGATAAGCGCGATCTGGGTTGTACGTGTATGGGTCTGAATGTTTTGAAGCAGGATTCCTGCGATTTCCCAGGCCTGGGTTCATTTTACGATCCGGCCGTGGACGAACTGCCACCAGCGGCGCCTGCTGAACTTGGCGATCCTCCACCTGAACCTGAATTACCGATCCCGCCGTCTGAACCAGTCGATCAAAGTGATACGGTCGCGGTGGCGGACTACCTGACGGCATTAAGTGCTTACCAGGATCAGGTCGAGCAAATCCAGATGGGTTACAAGAACAGTCTGGAAACCTATCAGGCTCAGGCAGAGGTTTATCAGGCCCAGGCAATTGCTTACCAGCAGTCGTTGGCAGAATATGAGATCGCTCGAAACGCCGCGGTTGGTAAAGCGGAAGGCTTATTAAATCAATTTCAAAAAGATTTTTCCTGGACCTTTGTAGATAAAACCGACCGGGAGGCATTCTTTGGAAAAGTATTTGCTACCTGGCTGGCTCAAAGTACGATTATATTGGTTCTCTTTGTTGGCATATTGGTATTAATGTGGCGCAAGGATCGAACCTGACGATCAGATGGAAGGAAAATTGAAACGACCGACCTGTTTATGGCGATATTTATTGGCGGTTGCCTGTCTGGCTTTACTTTTGCCTGGCTGTGGCACTGCCGCGGTCACTGGCGGCCTCCGCCAGGCAACCGCCGAAGCTGTCGGTACACTGGCAGCCGCGAAAGTCACTGCACATGCCGGGGAGCAGGGTTCCGATACAGTTGTGGAAACGGCCCAGGCCGAGGCAACCCAGATATTTCAATCCTTGCAAGCAACCCAAAACGCCTTCGGTTCTTTAGATGCAGCCGCGCTGCAAGCCACATCAGCGGCCTTTGCACCTTTCCAGGCTGAACTGCCGCGCTACGGCGTTAATCCAGATCGCGGGCGCCCTGGATGGATCCACCCACCGCTGACCCTGGAAATCAATGGTAAGAACCAGTTCGATTATGCCAATCAATTCCTGGGCATTGTCGCGGCTGATCTGGTTGTTTCGGCAGATATCACCTGGAATACGCAGTATGGCGGCTCAGGTTGCGGTTTCGTGCTGCGCTCAGACGGTAATAGGGATGCTCTTAACCAGTATGTGGTGGTCGCCACGCGGGGTTCGAATGGCCATGTCGTTTTCCTGACGATGGCAAATGGAGAGGTGGTCACAGGCCAGGACATTTATGCCTATGGATTGGATCCTGAATTCGATTGGCGGAATGACACCACAAACCGGCTTACGGTGGTTGGACAAGGGGATCGGTTCAGCATCTATACCAACGGCACAAGGATCGGGGAAGTCGATCCCTCGGCCCCACCGCCCCAACCTCTGCTGCCGACTGCCCCGGAAAAACCGGCGGATCTTAAGGATTCGGCGGCGATGGCCGCCTATACGGCTGCCCAGGCTGAATATCAAACCGTGGTCAACCAGATTCAGGCCCAGTATGCAGCCAGGTTGAAGGCCTATCGAAGCGCCGACAAAGAATTCGAGCGCGGCCTGGTCGCAATGGTTGCCCTGGCTGAGTCGGGGCACACCCAATGCCAGTTCAACAACGCCTGGTTGTGGCTGATCGAAGAATAGGCGTTCTTTTCTCCTGACTACCACATATTTCTTCGCAGTTAAACTGTCAATGGAAGGTTCTTTGGGAAATCCTGTGGCGGGACTATTTCATAGAATTTCCCAATGACCTCCAATCGAAGATAACCCAAAGCTTTTACACCTTGACAATCACAAGCTATATATGTTATTAATAACATATGATAGGAAATACATAGGTGTAGCCATGGATATTCAATTCGCAATTTTGGGTTTATTAAGCTGGCAGTCGCTCTCGGGTTATGATCTCAAGAAAAAAATCGCCGAGTCAGATGTTTTTTACTGGTCGGGGAACAATAATCAAATCTACAATAACCTGATTGCCTTGCATAAAGCCGGGTTGGTAACCCAGGAAGTGCTGGTTCAGGAGAGTTTGCCGGCCAAAAAGATCTATTCCATCACGGAGACAGGTAAACAGCAGTTGCGTTCGCAGCTGCTGGCTGATCCTGAGCTTCCGGAATTGCGCAATCATTTTTTGATCCAATTAGCCTGGGCAGATCTGTTATCTGCTGAAGAGCTGGATGCCTTACTGGCCGGATATGAGGATGAAATCAACGTACAACTGCGCATGCGCCAGGAAATTAAATCCTCCGGAGATGATGTGCCCACCCGAACACAGCGTGAAACCTATCTGTGGAAGATGATTTTGGATCATGTCACCTCTTTTTATCAGAGTGAACTGGAATGGGTAAAAAAAATCCGGGAAGAATTACGCCGGGCGAATGATTAAAGTTGATATATTGGAGAAACTATTCATGCAGACAAGGATAGAGTTAATCAAACAATTGCGAGAAGAGACCGGAGCCGGGGTACAGGCCTGTCGTCTCGCATTGGAACAAACCGATGGGAATTACAATTTGGCCCTGGCCGACCTGCGCGAACAAATCCAGGCTCAGGCTGACAGGCGTTCCGGGCAGCAAACCATGCAGGGACGGATCGATCTATATGCGCACGGTGATGGCCGGATTGGTGTGATGGTGGAAACCAGAACCGAAACGGATTTTGCCGCTCGCTCGGATGCTGTCCGCCAGCTTGCTCACGAATTGGCGTTGCAAATTGCAGCCGCGAATCCCAGCTACGTGTGTGAGGCTGATATTCCCGTTGAAGTGCTGGAACAGGAGACTCTCAAAGCGGCAAATCGAGCGCGTCAAGAGGGCAAGCCTGAGACATTGATCCCACGCATCGTGGAGGGCTACCTGAAGAAATATAAGGACCAGCAGGTCCTGATGAGGCAGACTTATATTCGCGATCAACAACTGACCGTCGAGCAGGTTCTGCACCAGGTTGCCGCCAATATTGGCGAAAACATCAATGTTCAACGCTTTGTCCGTTGGGAGCTGGAAGTTGAAGAATAAGTGAACAAGATGCTCAGGAGAGAAAGTGAAAACCGCTGGTCGACATCAGCGGTTTTCTGGCATTGAGTTGGACACAGCATCCATGCGGATAGGTCCAAAAAGTCAATTGTTGTCGGGGCGAGAGGATTTGAACCTCCGACCTCTTGCACCCCATGCAAGCGCGCTAGCCGGTCTGCGCCACGCCCCGATAGAACGGCCCACATTATAGCGCGGATGCGCTATTCTGACAACCCCAAACCCGGTGTGATTCAGGGCTTTAACAAAGTTGATCGTCTTTCTGCCAACAGAGAATGAAGGGAAAGTATGTGGTGCGTGATGGGCGGCCAAGTCGCCCATCACGCACCACATTTTCTCTTTCTTGTTGAAGCCCTGCAATGTGATTCGGGGTTTTAACAAGAAAGTAATTGGGTAGATTCGCTGTATAATCCCGCCATGAGATGGAAACCGGGGTTCGCTTACTCGATCTTTGTGCTCTTCCTGGGGCTGAGCGCCTGCCAACGCTCCAAAAGCCTGCCGGAACCGGTACTGCTGATTGCTACGACGCCGGTATCGGTCCAATCGACCTCGACGCTAAATGGGCGGACTACAGCCTCCTCATCGAATTCCGATCAACCGGTACCAGCAAGCCGCCAGCCCGAAATGTTTGCTTCCGCAACAACTCAGCCAGGAATAGTTATTGCGCCCGAGTTGACAGAAGTTGTGCCGGCAGAAGTCTGCTCACCTCTGGATGGGATTGCCCTGGATGAACTGCCTGATATCATTTCATCTTCATACGATCCGCCCCCGGCCGGCAAAGAAGATCGTCATCATGGGGTCGATTTTTCGTACTACCGCCGAGGCGAACAAGCCTCCATCCAGGGCACCGGCGTTCAGGCGATTCTTCCGGGTGTGGTTGTCATGGCCCTGACCGACAGCTTCCCTTATGGGAATGTGGTCGTGATTGAAACCGAGCTGTCTGACCTTCCAGCCGGTTTTCTCGAACGCGTTAATCCGGTGCAGGGAGATAGCCTTTATACCCTGTTCGCCCACCTCGATACGGCCCCACTAGTCCAGTTCGGGCAGACAGCTTTCGCCTGCCAGAGGCTCGGGAGCAGTCGGTAAGAGCGGCAATGCCGGCGTGGCCCATCTGCATCTGGAAACACGGCTGGGCCTTGCTGGAAATTCATTTGAAACGATGGGGTATTATCTGGCCGAATCCACCGAGCAGGAAAGAGACAATTATTTGCGCTGGCGGATCAGCGGAGAATTTCGTCATTTTGATCCGATGGCTCTCCTGAATTGGCGGATGCTTCATTAGAGTTTGCTTTAGGCGTTTAAATGCCCGCCGAGAGGATGTGGTCGCATCCCGTCGATCAGATGCTACCGATATTTTGCAGATATTCCGACTTAGTCAGGCAATAATAACGGACGTTCAAATTGTAGTAGGAGGCATCACCCAGATACTGCATGCCGAGTTTTTCTAAGACCCGGCATGAACGGGTATTTTCGGGAACAACGATCGCGACAACCCGTTCCAATTCGAGTTCATTAAAGGCCTCAGCTAAACAGGCATTTGCAGCCTCGGTTGCATAGCCTTGTCCCCAAAAATCGCGAGCAAATCCATAGGCCAGTTCTATTTCTTCGGTGTGTTCCAGCTGGTCTAACCCGCAATGCCCAATCAGCTGGTGACTGTCCTTGTCGAGGACTGCGCGCAGTCCGTAACCGCGGGTTTTCCAACTATCGATATACCTGGATAATGCGGCCTGGGTGCGTTGGCGGGAAATTCCTTGGCCTGCCGGCAGGTAACGCATAACTTCGGGATCGGCAAACATCTCTGCCAGGGCATCCAAATCACCCTGGACAAAAGGACGCAAGATCAGTCTGGTTGTTTCCAATTCTGGCATGGAATATCCTTTGAGCCGGCGGTCCGGAAGTGTTTTAGAGTTAAGCCGGTCTGTTGCGCTCAAGGATACCATTTTTCTGGCGCTTTGGTATTTTCTGGCGCGCTGCCGATAGGGCGATTGCATTTGCCAATCTCGGATCTACCCAGGCCACGGAAATGAGAATTAATGTGGTGTGCCAGCGGGGCGTTACCCCGCTGGCACACCACATTGCTTCCTCACGTTGGGGGCAATTCAGCCAAATGCAATTGCCCAGGCGCTGCCGATGGGGTCCATAAATCCTGTCCGGCGTCGTCAGGGCAGGATTAGGTGCAGATCGCCAAATTCATGCCACAAATACCCGTGCTGCAAGGCTGCCTCATAAGCCAGCCTCAGGTGTTGGCGTCCGGCGAGCGCCTCGAGCATCGCCAGGTGCGTGGAGCGCGGCTCGTGCAGGCCGGTCAAAAGGCCATCTATAGCGTTCAAGCCTCGCTCCGGGGTGATGATGACGCGGGTCCAACCTTCTCCTGGTAAGGTGATCCTGTCTTCACCTGTTACGGTTTCCAGGGCACGGACCACCGTCGTGCCCACTGCGATCACTCGTTTACCCGATTGGCGGGTCAGATTGACCACTCGAGCGGTTGTCGCCGGAACCCGATAATATTCTTCATAGGGGGGCTCGTGATCTTCCAGGCTGGCAACCCCGGTGTGGAGAATTAATGGAGCCACCTGGATCCCTTTCGCTACCAGAGCGGTGATTAAACCGGGTGTAAATGCTCGGCCTGCAGAAGGCATCTCGGCGCTGCCTTTTTCGGTATAGTATACGGTCTGATAATAGCGGTTGGGCCAGGCATCCTGTACGTATTTGTAACGGATTGGGAAGCCATGCGCTTCCAGATAAGTTTCTACCGGTTCGGGTAGATCCAAGCCAGCAATCCATAACCGGACTTTGGCAGCTTTTGGCTTAGAATCCAGCCTTTGGTCGGACCGATATGGGGTATGCAGCACGGCGCTTCCACCTTGCGGGAGTTCCAGGCGTTCACCAGCTATCCCGGCGTAATACGCTTCGCTGGCGTTGCCGGATGGTTGACGTAGCTCTACGATCCACAGGTCGGCAGGTAAGTGGGTGGAGAGGTGCAGTTCCATGGGCGTGCCATCCGGCCGGATGGCACGCAAAGCCGCATTCAAAGTGCCACTGGTGTTGATGATCAGGGCATCGCCTGGCTCCAGGTAATCTGCCAGGTGTTGGAATTGAGTATGGATCACGGCCTGGTTGGGTTTGCGTGTGACCATCAAACGGACCTGATCCCGGCTTAAGCCGCGCACCTCCGGCGGCGCGCCAGCCTCCAATTCTTTCGGTAATTGAAAGTCGAACGATTTCAGCAGCGGCATTTCCCAACTGGACCACCTCGAATGGGTGTTGACATTGGCTAACATCAGGGCACCTGTACCGGCAGTTGGCGCGCTTGATAACGCCCACTGGGTAAATCGCCTTCTGCCAGAAGGATCATCCCAGGTACGGATTCTTCCGGCAGTGGGCGGTCGCTGATATCTTCACCAGGAAAAGCCTCCTGCTGCATTTGCGTGCGCATATCGCCAGGATCTACCCAATAGACCATTAAGTCCGGTCGTTCTTGAGCCAGAATTGCGCTCAAGTGTTCGAGCGCAGCCTTGCTTGAGCCGTATCCCCCCCAGCCTGCATAGGCTTCTGCCCCGGCGTCGCTGGTGACATTGATGATGTGCGCCCCCGATTTTAAGTGGCCTTGTACGGCCTGGAGAAGGCCCAGGGGCGCCAATACATTGACTTTATACACATCTATCAGGGTTTCCAGGGGATAAGCCAGCAGAACAGGCTGAGGGCTTGGCCCTAAAATGCTGGCATTGTTGACAATCAGATCGAGACCGCCGGCCTCCGCCGCGATCCGGGCAATCTGCCGGCGATGCTCAGGATCGCTAATATCCCCGGGGATGGCCCAGACATGGGCGTTTTTCCCCAATTCGTCCCTGACTTTCTGAAGGGCGTCGGCGCCCCGCGCATCGATAATTAATCGCCAGTTGCGCTTTGAAAGAGCCTGAGCCAGCGCTAACCCAAGCCCACGACTGGCCCCGGTAATCAATGCAGTCTTATTGCTGTTGAAATTCATTTCTGTTACCTCTTCATAGCCTGATGGAATGATCTCTTTCACAAGTTCACATGATTTAGGTTAGCTCGAATTCTGGGCGTGAGTGGCTGGCAACCACCTGAGGTGCACGAACTGTTCGTGGATTTGGTGTTCGATTTGTGCGGCTGAGCTCGCACGAATCGAACACCAAAAATAATTATCTACAACATTTCCGTGCACCCAACGCCTACCACACACCCAGAATTCAGAATCATTTTTATTGTGACAATATCCAAGTTAGCACGAGGATAACAAACCAACTGGCCTGCCGTAACGAGCGGCAGGCCAGTTTTTACCTGATCGGAGGTTCACACTTTTCTCCTGGACTTTCGTACAGGATTTCCCCAAGAAACAATAAACCTTGCGTATCTACCTTGAATGTCACATTTATTTAGGTTACCCCCACATCTTCACCCACCACAGAGATTTCGGAAGAGCCTTAAGTTATTGCTTCAGATGGGGCTACGCTGGGCAGAGTGAGGATTGCAGGGATAGCCAGCAAAGCCACAATGGCGCTCCATAAATATGCGGTCTGAAGGCTGTATTTTTCCCCTACGTAGCCGATCGCCAGGATGGCGATTGGCCGTAAAAGAAAATTAAGCGACATATATAAACCATTGCCCACTGCCCGGTGATTGGGGAAATGCTCCTGAACCACTGCCATCATCACGGGCGAGGTGGACAGGGCTGTAAATCCCAGCCCAAGTAAGATTGGAACGAGAATCCAGCCTTGTTGATTGATGAATAGTATCAGGAATATCGTAGCGGCGACAGTGGCGATGATCAACACCGATTTACGGCCAATCCGATCGCTGATCGTGCCGCTCACCAGCGCCCCACCTACACCGGCCAGTTCCAGGATAGATAAAGCTGCTCCTGCGATCCACAGGCTTGACCCTCCCATACTCATATAAGTTGGCAGATAGATGGAGAGGCCCACCATCATAAAATTGCGAAAGATGTTTATCAGGATTAATGGGATAAATACCCGCACCAGGACTGGGGATACGGAACGCAAGCTGATCCGGGGTCCATCCGTGATCGGCGGTAAATCTTTCAATCGCAGGTACAGCAAGATAGAAGCGGCCCATCCCAGGATCATGATTTTGTAAAATCCATCCATGGTCAAGGTGGAGACCGCCCAGACGGCCAGCAATGGACCAACTGTCCGGCCCAATTCGCCGCCTGCCATGAAGAGGCTCATGCCCAGGCCTACTTTTTTGCCCGAGATGCGTGCAACCATCGCTGGCGCAGGCGCGTGGAAGCAAGCGACGCTGATGCCGGTCACAAAGAGCAGGATAGCCAGGCTGAAATAATTCGGCGCCCACCCCAGGCTGCTGATCAGGGTCGCAGTGACGGCTGGAGCCAGGATCACAAAATAACGCAAGCTGACCTTATCGGCCAGGTATCCGATAAAGGGATTCAGCAGCGCAGGAAATTGCTGGATGGCAGTCAGAGAACCGGCCAGGGTTAGGGAAAGCGACAGGCGTTCCATCAAAACTGGCAAGAGAGGGGCAACAAAGGCGGTGTAGACATCGTGAATGAAATGGCCGTTCACGATGGTCAGTACCTGGCCGGTTTGGAAATCTTGGGCTTCAGTGTTGGTGTATTGAATCGTTTCAGTTGTCATAAGCAAGGTTTATAAATCGATGAGGTTTTGTTGAGCTGCTATCGTAACCGCTTCTGTACGATTGGAGGCCCCCAATTTCGTCAAAATAGCGGAAACATGAAACTTTACCGTTCGTTCGGTAATTACCAGGACCTCGGCAATTTCCTTATTGGTCATGCCTTTGGCCAATAAATCTAAGACTTCGGTTTCTCGATCGGTCAGGGTCTCCGGGATGTCCGGCTTTGATTCGGCTGGTTGGCTGATCTGCCGTAATAATTTGGAAGCAATGACCGGTTGGAGGAGGGATCCCCCTTCGCTGACAACTCGGATGGCCTGGAATAATTCGTCTCTCGGTGCGCCTTTCAGTAGATAGCCTTTGGCGCCGGCCTGTACTGCCGATAGGATCCGTTCATCCGTGTCGAAAGCAGTAAATACCAGAACCTGGATCTCCGGAAGCTGGTTCCTCAACCGGAGCAAAGTCTCAACGCCATCCATCTCGGGCATCTCTAAATCCAACAGGATGACATCCGGTTGGTAAGACCCAGCCTTTTCGAGCGCTTCTTGGCCGGAAGCTGCCTGAGCGATCACAGCGAAATCAGATTGGGTTGTCAGCATAGCTGCCAGGCCATCCCGAACGACCGGGTGATCATCGGCAATTAAAATGCGAATGGGATTGGGCATTCAATAGTCCTTCTGTAAGACACCGCTAGCGGCAGATCTTAAGGCTTCGAACAGCCAGTAAACAAATGATTAAATTGGCGCACTGACTTCGATCCGAGTCCCGACACCTGGCTCGCTCTCAAGGGAAAATTGCCCTCCGAATAAGCGCGCCCGTTCGTTTAAGCCTATCAGGCCGAAATGGCCAGGTGGTGTTTCGATTGGGTCGAAACCTATCCCGTCATCCTCGACAACCAGCCTTACCTGCTTCGGCTCCAGAGTCAGTGCAATCATGATCTGGTTGGCATTGGCGTGCTGGATGGCATTGGCAACTGCCTCCTGGGCGATCCGATAAAATCCGGTTTCAATCCGGACGGGCAGCGGGCGGTTTGCTCCAATGACTTTAAACCTGATCCTTGCAGAAGATTGAGTACCTGCAGAGCCAGCCAGGTCTGTCAAAGCCTCCGCCAGAGAACGGCCTTCCAAGGGCGCTGCTCGCAAATCCATCACAGATCGGCGGGCTTCTTCCAGGTTAGCCCGGGCAAGTTCCAAGGCCTGATGAATTGAGCGCTCCGTTTGATCGGTGTTGTTGCCGGCTTCGAGCAGGACTTCTGCGGTTTCCAGCTGCAACACGATGCCTGCCAGGCCCTGGGCGAGTGTATCGTGAATTTCGCGCGCCAGGCGATTGCGTTCGGTAACTGCCCCGAACTCTGTGCTCTGCGCAAATAAGCGCGCCCGTTCGATTGCGATGCTGAGCAAGTCCCCTACTGTGTAAAGCAACCTTAAATCGGCTGGAGAGAGTTCGCGCCAATCCGGACTGGCCAGGTTGAGGACGCCTAGCTGCTTGCCGTGTGCATACAGCGGGATACTGGCATGATAGCGCAGTCCGGCTGTACCACCCACCAGTTTCTTAAGCCGGCTGCAAGTCACCACATTCACATTAGCGGCTCCATCTAAATCGCCAGCCCGGTAGGTATCCAGACAGTAGCAAGAGCCTTCCATCAGATCGGGGTGGTTGGCAAGGCCGGGTGGCAGGTTTTGGGTTGCAGCCAGGTAGGAATCGCCGCTTACCTCGTCCAGCAGCCAGATCCATCCGGTATGCAAGTCTAACAAATCGGCTGCCTGAGCCAGAGCAGCGTGTAAGGTTTGCTCCAAATCAACGGAGCGGTTGAGCGCCTGGGCGATGGTGTTCAGAATGGAGAGTTCCCGGTTGCGCCGTTGAAGCTCCTCGGCCTCAGAATGATGTTCCATCAGCATCAATGCTGGTGATCTTCGGGCGGGGGCAGATTTTCAATCCCGGGCAATTTATCTGCTAATTGTTCAGGCTTGTGGATCAATATGGGCAGATGCTGGGGGCAGATCCAATAGGTTTCGCCCTGGTATTGGATCGCTAAAAGCGGGACTTGCTCGGCGTTGCGTTCACAAACGATACATTTTGGATCCAATGGCATACCAATCTCCTGGTTCAAGATACATCTGTTTATTTGGTTCATTGGGAGTTCCTGTGGTGGTACCCCAGATTTGGGGGTGTGAGCGTGCGGATGCACGCTCACACCCCCAAATCTGGGACTATTCCACTAAGTTTCCCAAGGACCCGTTTATTTGGTGCGCCTGCTGCGGCGGTTTCTGGCTGGCACCGCATAGCCGCGATAAGACGGTACGGTGATCCCATAAATTTTGCACAGGCGTGCATCTTCCATCCGGCTCCGCAAGCGTTCGTCCATTTCCTCTTTGAAATTAGCCGTGGTGATCACCGTGGGCAGTTCAGCGTTATAGCGATAATTAAATAATTGGTATAGTTTCTCACGCACCCAGGGGGTCGTAGATTGGGTCCCCAAATCATCGAGAATCAATAAGGGTGTCGTTCGCACTTCTTCGAACACGTGGTCCAGGCTGACGTTGCTGCTGGGACTGAAAGTGGCTCTTAAATGATCCAGCAAGTCCGGTACGACCAAAAATTGCGGCGGATAATCCACCTCGGCCCGATAATTCGCAATTGCGGCCGCGAGGTGGGTTTTCCCACAACCATAAGGCCCGGTGAAGATCAACCAGCCGTTGGGCTTCTCCGCGTAGGCTCGGGCAGCCTCAAAAGCACGCTCGAGGCTCTTCAAGTCCTCAGGTTTCAAATCCTCGCTCTGCCTGAGATCAAAGCTGGCAAAGGTGCGCTGGTTCATCAATCCCAGGGTGGATAGCTGGTGATGACCTGAGCTATGAGCTGGATCGCGATAATCAGGCGCGATGATGCGCACCGAGGTAACAAGTTCTGGGTCTTCTAATCGGGAGCTGATCCGGCCTTCAATCTCATTCATGCTCAGATTGGTTGTGATAACGGTGGGAAGGCGGTTAATGTAGCGATAGTTGATGATTTGGAAGAGTTTTTCCTGAGCCCAGCCAGTCGCATTCTGGGTTCCAAAGTCATCGAGGATCAACAGAGGCGCGTTGCGAACGCGCCCGAAGCGTTCTTCAAAGGTTGCGGTTGGGTCCTGATACGCGTATCTCAGGCTGTCCAGTAAGTCCGGTACTGTGATGAACAGGGTTGGCACGCCCATACCGACGGCAAAATTGGCGATTGCCGCTGCCAGATGGGTTTTTCCGCAGCCATATTTGCCTTGTAAAAGCAGCCATCCCTGTTGCTGCTGGGCAAAGATCTTCGCATGGTTAAAGGCCAATTCAATTGAGCGGATTTCCTGAGGCCATAATCCGACCCGGCCGCGCGGACTGAAATTTTCGAATGTTAAATCTTTCAGCTCATCCAGCTGGCTCAACGCAAATAAGCGCTTCCTGATCTGTTGGGTAACCTGGTTGTTTCGGCATGGGCATATCTGCACTTTACCAAAATCCGGATGGCCTAAAGGTAAATCCAGGCGGATGTAGCCAATCCCGCCGCAGATTTTGCAGTCGGGATCGCCAAGCAGCCCATTACGGGCCTGAGCCTGGATCTGGTCATCACCAGTCGGATTCGCTTGATCCCCAGTCGGCATACCGCTGGCGAGCTTCTTCAGAGTCTCGTCTATTCGTTCGCTCATCGCGTCCCTCTTGCTGCCATCGTTCGAGAATGGCAGCTACATAGCGCCAGTTCCGTTTGTTGCGTTCTACTGCGATCCGCACACCTTCTTCTATCCAACTGTATGGGTAAGTCTCCTCGGCTTCTTTCAGTGCATCGGCGATCATCGGGGAGAGAGGCCCAATATGCTCTTCGTACAACTGAAATATATTCGATCTCTCCAGGCTCAGATTGAGAGGTATTCTTGGGTCCTCATTTGGTCGCCACTGGCCGGCTTGAATTGCCTGTACAGCCGCGCGCCCCCTCGGAGAATTGATAAAATAAAGGGTTGGCCGCTTCTTGCCGGTCGTGATCTCGGCCATCAGTAAACTGCCCCTTTGGATGCACCTGTCCAGTGCATCTTTAAGTGCATCTTGACTTGAGCCACCCCGGGTTTCCAGCCCCTGCATAAAGGTCCTGTCATCCAGAAAATCTTCGATCTGAAGATAACGCAAAGGCCCTTCTTTTTGATTCAAGCGCCAGAACGTGTAAACGGTTACCTTCAGTTCATTGATATCTTCAATTTGCGGTAACAGGGAGCGAAAAAAAAGTCCGGGGACCGGCGTGAGATAAGCCTCGCCAGCCGGATAGCCATTGAAACTGTCCATCATGTCACCTGCGCCAGGTCAACGGTCCTGGTTGCCGCGTTTTCAAATTTGGCCAGGTTGTTCCGGAAGACCAGTTCGATGGTGCCGACGGGGCCATTACGGTGCTTGGCGATTTTGATCTGGGCGATGTTGGCCCGGAGGGTATCCTTTTCGTACATCTCAGGGCGATGGATAAACATGACGATGTCGGCATCCTGCTCCAAAGAACCCGACTCGCGCAGGTCCGAGAGTTGCGGTTCTTTATCTGCGCGCTGTTCAACCGCCCGGGATAGCTGGGCGGCGGCCAGGACGGGAACATTTAATTCACGGGCCAGCACTTTTAAGTTGCGAGAGATGTTGGAAACTTCCTGTACCCGGTTCTCGTTGCGCGCACCAGTGGTCATCAACTGCAAGTAGTCCACGACGATTAAATCGAGCTGGTACTCCAGGTGCAGACGGCGAGCCTTCGTCCGCAGTTGCAGCGGGGTCAGCGCCGGGGTGTCGTCCAGGAACACATGGGTGTCATTAAGAACTTCAATGGCATGTGTAAATACCGGCCATTCGTTATCCTCGAGTTTACCGGTGCGTAAGCGTTGCGAGTCGATCCCGGTTTCCTGGGACAGCAGGCGTTGAACCAGTTGTTCATTGGACATTTCAAGGGAGAATATGGCAACATGTTTCTTATAACTCTGGGCAGCATTCTTCACGACCGATAGCATGAAAGATGTTTTGCCCATACCAGGCCGGCCGGCGATGATGATAAAGTCGGACGGCTGCAACCCGGCCAGGAGGCGGTCGAGGTCGATGAACCCGGTTGGAACGCCGTAGAGTTCCTCATCCCGGCCTGCCAACATTTCGATCCTGTCATAGTAGTCGCTCAAAACCTGCTGAATGGACTGCAGATCGCGGGTCATCCGCCTTTCGCTAACGCCGAAAATCGCCTTTTCCGCTTCGTCCATCACCGTATCAACACTGTTCTCTTCTTGATAGGCGAGTTTGGCAATATCATTCGCAGCGGTCAGCATACGCCGGCGGATAGCCGTCTCTTCAACAATTTTCCCATAGGCTTCCGCATGCAGTGAGGTGGGTACATTGCTGATCAGGCTGGTTATATAAGCGGGCCCGCCAATTTCTGCGAGCTGGTTCATCTGGTCCAGTTCTTCTGTAACGGTCAGGAAATCAACCGGGACACGTTTCTCGTGCAATCGATTAAATGCCTGCCAGATCCATTTATGGCGGTGAATGTAGAAGTCGTCAAACTGTAAAAATTGGGCAACATCGTAATAAGCTTCGGGGTTAATCAGAACGGCCCCAAGTACAGCTTCCTCAGCTTCCCGGCTGTGCGGAACGATCTGAGGGCTTACCGATGAAGTCTGTTCAACAGGTTGGAAATCGCTCATGTTGATCGAATGTTACTCTATTGGTGGTTAACGTTTGCGGATAAAAAAACCGGGGCGCCGGGCCCATAGCCTGGCATACCCCGGCAGGTCTGCAACTTTTGACTGACCAAATCCTGAAAAGGGGTCCCCAAAAGGGAGGTCCGATTAGGACAAAAAATTCAACCAGTTTTTTGCGAAAAGATTCCTAATTTATCAGTCGTCGTCTTCGTCTTGATCGTCTTCTTCACTATCCATTTTGTCAAGGTCGAGCCCCTCCAGAAAATCCGAAAAGACAGATAGGCGTTCCTCGCTGCTTTCATCCATTTCTTCAGTTTCCTGAGATTCAGCGCCTTCTTCACCTTCACCGGGTTGTAAATCTTCCTCCGGGATGATACCGGCCGAATCCATGACCGACTTGGCTACCAGAACAGGCACATGCGCTCGGACGGCTATCGCCAACGCATCGGATGGCCTTGAGTCGATATTTAATACCTGATCATTGACGTTAACGACAATATTCCCAAAAAAGGTATCGTCTCTAAGGGAAACAACCTCAACCCTTTGAATGCTTGCATTAAGTTCGCGGAATACGTTACGCAGTAGATCGTGCGTCAGCGGCCGGGCTACTTCAACTTCTTGGAGAGCGATGGTAATTGACTCTGCCTCATAAATGCCAATCCAGATCGGCAAATAACGCTCAGCATTTCGCTCACGCAAAATGACGATACGTTGTTGAGACATTAAGCTCACACGGATGCTATCAATAACGACTTCAATCATTTCATCTGACATTCATGCCTCCGTAGACGAAAGCGCCTCAAAAGATACAGCTCGGTCGGACAGGTTAAATCCCGGCGTTTTTTAAACCCCAGATTTCCATGCACCGATACCCAATGCTAGCTTATTCGCTGTTTGAGGCAGCAATCTTCGTGCGTCTATGTATTCTAACATGGGCAAGGCGAAGTCGCAACTACCAGACATCTTGATATCAGGGCTTTAACAACAAAGAGAAAATGAGGTGTGTGATGGGCGGCTAGCCGCCCATCACACATACTTTCCTTTTATGCTTTGTTGGGAGAAAGGCGATCGAGTTTGGTAAAGCCGGGATCTTGATATTGTCTCCTTCACTCACGAAAAAGTTATGAAGATCATGGCGGGCTGTCTTGGAAATAGGTCAGATTTAGAAACCTAAGCGTGTTTCCGCACGCTCACGCCTTCTAAATCCGGGACTCTCCCATAGAGATTCCGAAAGACCTTCAATGGCCCTGGCGGGCCTATTAAAAACTAGTTCGATCCATCACAATGTTAAAGAAAACAGCAAATCTGGATTGCAATTTTTTAAGAATAAGATTATAATCATTTAAGTCGAACTTCCTTTGCAGTTGTTGCGACAAAATATACGACTGAATTGTGGATCACCGGTCTTTTTCGGTGCCAGCCAGGTAACTGGTCCAAAGAATCGCTGGTTCGAATCTACAATTCGCTGCCTTTTGGGCGGGCTTTGCCCGCCTTTTTAGGCCGAAAACTGCATTTATACACTTATCTTCAGGGAATTATTGATGTCCTCTTTCAGTCAGGGGGGCGCTATTCTTGTTGGGCGCCAACAGACTGCCGAGGAACTCGCCAAATATGAAAGCCAGAATTTTATGGATTGAAGGCAAGCGGGCTGGAAGCCCGTCTTTTATACCCAATGTTCGAAAAAAAGGGTATGAAGTGGATATCGTTGCCAACGGGAAAGAAGCGCTTGAACGGCTCCTGGATTTTGACCCGGATTTGTTCGTTTTGAACGCCGCTTCTTTGCGGACAAATGGTCGCCGAATCTGCAAGTCTATCCAAGCCCAATCAGAAAATGTCCCGATCATCGTTATTGCTGATCCGGGGAATTCGATCGCTGGTGAGAACATTGCCAGTGTGGTTCTAGAACTGCCTTTCACCGCTCGTAAATTGATCAATCGCTTTGTCCGTTTATTGCCCAATGATGAAGGACAGTATTTACATGTTGGACCGATTCGTCTGGATGTAGATGGAAAACGGGTCCGCTGCCTGGGCAAAGAAGAGCGACTCACGCCTCGACTGACTCACCTTCTTCAAACTCTGATGAAACATCCCGGTGAAGTCATCGAGCGGGAGAAACTATTTAGCGAAGTGTGGAAAACAGAGTACACAGGTGACACTCGTACGCTGGACGTGCACATCAGCTGGCTGCGCCAGGCCATCGAAGAAGACCCACGCAAACCTCGTTTCTTGAAGACCATTCGGGGTGTAGGTTACAGGCTGGATCCATAATCCAGAATAGCCGATTGCGACAGGAGGCTGGACAGAAAATCGATTTTCTGTCCAGCCTCCTGTCGTTTATCAGAACCAAACTGGGCCGTATTTTACAGGACCACGGTGTTCTTATCCGGTTGGGGATTCTTCCTGGCTGAAAACTTTTAAGGTCTCAAGATAATAAGTTGGCAAACCGATGTCGTAGCGATTTCCGGACATCATAATTCCAGTGAAACCATCCTCCTGCCGCAGGCGGTCAAGGGCGGTTGTTAGCTGGAATTCACCCCGATGGCGTAAATTGTTGTCGATTTCTTCCTCGAGCAGATCAAAAATCTTAGGTTTCAGCACGTAGAGGCCAAAAACCGTCAGGTATTCATCATCGGGCAAGCCGAGTACTCTCAGATTGTTACGGGCATAGTCCAGATTCGGTTTTTCAGCGAACTCGGTTATATTGATGATATTTTCGTCTTCCAGCCAGTTGCCGGTGATCGTTCCGAAATTCGCGATCTGATCTTCACGCGTGCGCCGCAAGCCCAGAATGTTTCCGCCGTATTCCTGGTAAGCTGCTAACACTTGCTGGGTACATGAGCGAGATTCATCCGAACGGTAGATATGATCACCGAGCATCAATAGAAAAGGTTCGCCCCCAACGGCTTCCCGGCTGCAGAAGATCGCATGGCCGAATCCCTCCTGGTTCGGCTGAACCGCAAAAGAAACCCGCCGACCCATCTCCAGGATGCGTTTGGAGTAATCCTTGAAGGCCGGGGAGAGTTTATTGTAGTTCTCGATGGAAATCTGGGTATTGAAAAAAGAGCGAAAGTCTTCCAGATCATTTTCTTGAACCACGATAATAACTTCCTCGATGCCAGCTGCCAGGGCTTCCTCCACGATCAACAGGATCGCCGGTTTGGCGATCCCATCATGATCGACAACCGGGAACAGCTCTTTTTTGGTCGCTTTGGTGGCTGGGAAGAGGCGCGTGCCAAAACCAGCCGCTGGGATGACGGCTTTTCGAACTTTAGGACCGGGTTTGATGGTCAACTGCAGACATGACATTTGCAGGTCGCGTTCGATAATTTCAATCACTGCCTGTTGATCAGCCTGGGAGCGGGCCAAGAGCTGCGCCGTTCCATCCCCTTGTGAACCCACCCCCTTGCCACCCCAGATATGAGGCTGGAGCGGTGGATAGGATAGCACCCGGTGCAGTACCGGCGCAGTCAATTCCTCCGGGCAAGCCGGAGCCGCATATTGATCAAAGAAGTCCTGAGCCTCCTGCATTAACTGCCCAAGCCGCTCGCTATTTGCGGCTTGCAGGGCTTCGACGGCTTGATTGGTAATCCGTTTATTGATTCGGCCAAACAATTCCTGTACTCGCTGCTCGATGGGATTTTCGGCGAAAGGATAGCAGCGATTCAGGCGGTTTAAGATTTCAAGGGTATCTTTTTGAGCATGCAGATCGATGATGACGAAATGCAATTCTTGATTCACCTGTAATTCGCGCGTATCCATCCGGTCGCCATCGTAGGTCATCAATATCGGGCGGTTGCCATACGCGCAGCCTTGATCCATGCGACCACAGCGAGATGGAGTTGTGATTTCGCCCTGATAGGCCAGCTCCATCTCGCCTCGGGTGGTCAGTTTAAGATCGTAGATGCGGTTAAATGCCCTGGCTGCCAGCACGCAAATTGCTGCGCTTGAAGATAACCCCTTTTTCACGGGTAAGTCGGTTTTATAGTTGTCGATTACCAGGCCGCGAACGTGGTAGTTCGTCAGGACCTGATAGGCTACACCGGCGATATAACTCCAAAAGCCGCCTTTTTGGGCTTCTTCCAACAGGGTATTGGCTTGCATTGGAATTTCATAAGGCCCCAGTTTCCGGCCATCTGTGGTGACGGAACTTAAGACTAATGCTGATGGATGCGGTTTCACCTCAGCATAAATTCCTTGATCCGTGCCGCAGATCAAGGTGTAACCCTTTTCGATCTCAGCATTGACGCGGCGATAGCCGCCAGCCCAATCCGAATGTTCGCCAAACAAGCAGACGCGTCCAGGTACGAAGAGTTTCACGATGGCGTTGTTCCTTCTTGAATGATTTTTTGAGTTTGGCCACCATCGGCATCGAGCAATCGTACTGCGATTTGTTCCCCGATATGCTCGGGCTCCAATCGCAGCTCAGCCTGGATCGCCTCTTTTTTTAGCGGTCTGACGGCCTGGGCGGCGCTGTGAAAAACTTCCCCGTCAAAATCTGGATCTACCTCCCAGTATGCAAGCGTTGGGGGGATGCTTGACAGGGTTAATTTATCTTTCGTTGCTGCCAGCTGCAATGCTGGCAGATCGGCTTGGACTTCAGTCGTTGTAATCGTCGAAAGCCGGCTGTCGTGTTCGAGTGTAAAACACTTCGCATCCTCCCTTACCAGTCGAGAACGCGTGGTCTGGATGGCGCGCCAGGTAGCATCGCTGGCAATGAAGGAGCGACCCGTTCGGGATGCCACGCAGGCGGTTGTGCCGGAACCGCAGAAAAAATCGGCCACCAGGTCGCCTGGATTGGAGGAAGCCAGGATGATCCGCTCCAGCAGCGCTTCCGGTTTTTGGGTTGGGTAACCGGTCCGTTCGCCGTGCAGCCGGGCCACAACCGGGAAATACCACCAATCTTCCGGCACTTTGCCGCGCTTCAGATTTGGGATTTTCCCAAAACCAGCTTTACGCGAAGATGCGAACGTTTTAACGGTATTGGGATGATACGGCTCACGCACGTCATCGGCGTTGAAGGTGTATTCTTTTCCCTTGGTATAAGCCAGGATCGTATCATGCTTACGATTGAACGCGCTGCGGATCGGGGAAGGGCCATGATAGACCCAAATAATCTCATTTAACAACTGGTTTGGGCCGAAGATCTCATCCAATAACAGCCGGGCGTAATGATTGGCGTGCCAGTCAAGATGGAGGTAGAGGCTGCCGGTAGGCGCCAGGAGCCTGTGCATCAGATACAGGCGCGGGTAAAGCATGTCCAGATAAGCATCGATGTTTTCCCAGTTATCCTGGTAGCCATCCGCCAGCAGCCAATCTTGAGGGCGCCGCGAATCTTCACCGCGCCCTACTCTGGCCGAAAAGCGCCGGTTGGTAAAGAATGGCGGATCAACGTAAATCAGATTGATTTTGCCTTCGTACTCAGCCAGCAGTGCGGACATCACTGCCAGGTTGTCGCCAAGAATCACCCGGTTGTCAGGGATTTCGGAAGGATAGCCTGCGCCATGAGGGTAAATCCTGCTGTTAATCCTGAGCGCAGCCGAGATTGGCGCCGGTGGTGTTTTGGATGACCAGTTGAGTGAAGGCATGGGAAAGGATGGGATGGGGCTATCCAACGATCAATAGACAGCCCCATCTTAGAAGACGAATTACTTACCAAATTTAGCTTTTAACAAATCTTCCAGGGTGGGTTGGCCAATCTCCTGGAGCTCATAGCGCACGCGTGTGTAGGGCTGGTCGATCGTGATCACCCGGCTCAGATCGATCGGCGTGCCGATCACGACATAGTCAGCATTGACAGCGCGGATCGTTGCTTCGAGATCGCGCGTCTGGGCTTCACCATACCCCATGGCGGGCAGGATCGCTCCAGTTTTAGGGTATTTTTCATAGGTGGTTTTGATCGAGCCGACCGCGAAAGGCCGGGGATCAATGATCTCAGCCGCCCCAAAGCGGCGAGCAGCCACCCAACCGGCGCCGTACGCCATCTCGCCATGGGTGAGGGTTGGCCCATCTTCGATTACCAGGACGCGCTTGCCCTGGATTGCAGCAGGGTTATCAACAAACAAGGGCGAGGCGGCTTCGATAACGACAGCATCGGGGTTCAAAGCGCGCAGATTTTCCCGGACGGTGATCACTGCATCGGGATTGGCCGTATCAACCTTATTGATCACAAATACATCTGCTAAACGCGCAACAGTTTCTCCCGGGTGGTATTTCATCTCATGTCCGGGACGATGCGGATCGGCCACAACAATCTGAAAGTCTGGAACATAGAAGGGGAAATCGTTGTTACCGCCGTCCCAAAGGACAATATCCACTTCCTCTTCGGCCTGGCGCAAGATCGCTTCATAATCCACGCCGGCGTAAACAATCACGCCGTTATCGATGTGAGGCTCATATTCTTCACGTTCTTCGATCGTGCATTCGTTTTTATCGAGGTCGCTGTAATCTGCGAAACGTTGGACTGCCTGTTTCGCCAGGTCTCCATAGGGCATTGGATGGCGAATGGCAGCTACCTTGTACCCCATGCTGCGTAGAATCTTCGATACCCGGCGGGTCGTCTGGCTTTTCCCCGATCCGGTGCGCACCGCACATACGGAGACAACCGGCTTGGAGGATTTAACCTGCGTGCTGTGGGTTCCCATCAAACGAAAATCCGCCCCGGCTGCATTGACGATCGAAGCTTTATGCATCACGACTTCGTGAGGAACGTCGGAATAGGCAAACACAACCTGTTCTACCTGGTGTTCTTTGATCAGGCTGACGAGGTCGCTTTCGGGGAATATTGGAATGCCGGAAGGGTAGAGTGAGCCTGCCAGTTCAGCCGGATAAGTTCGTCCTTCAATATCGGGAATTTGTGTGGCCGTAAAGGCAACAACCTGGTAACTGGCATTATCCCGGAAAAAAACATTGAAATTGTGAAAATCACGCCCGGCGGCGCCCATGATAATCGTTCGAATCGGTGACATATCTGGTCGACTTTCCTTTTAATAAAAATAGTTTGAGATTGGTTCTTTGGGAATTCCTGGAGTGGTATCCCATAGAGTTCTCCAAAGTCCCTTGAAATTGGTTTGCCTCGGCTGACTTGTAATGGCCGAGGTTGAATTGGTTCTAATTTTAATACCCGGATACCAAAAAACGTGAAACTCAGGTTCACGTATCTCGGTGGTATTTACATGATCTCTGGTGCTTCAATGCCCAATAAGGCGAGCACATTGGCAATGGCCTGGCGGCTGGCTGCAACCAGTCGTAACCGGGCGGTTCTGACAGCCGGTTCCGCCTGAAGGACCGGACACTGGTTGTAAAAATCGGTAAAGGCTCGGGCAAGATCATAGGCCAGATTAGTCAGTTGTAAAGGCTTGTATTCCGCCGCCGCACGTTGGACTTCGGTCGGAATGCGAGAGATCAGGTCGATAAGCTGGATTTCTGCCGGATCCAGCTGGTGTGTAGGGGCTAAGGGATCAGGTAGGGGCCCATCCAGGCGTCGCAGGATGCTGTTGGCCCGCACATGAGCATATTGAATATAAGGTGCGGCCTGCCCGTTGAAATCCAGTGCAGCTTCCCAATCAAAAGTCACGATTTTGGTATTATCGCGGGAAAGCATTGTATATTTCAGTGCTCCCAGGCCAACAGCTCGTGCGATCGATTGCTTCTGCTCATCAAGCAAAGAAGGGTTTTTTTCATTTACAACATCCAAAGCGCGCTGGGTTGCTTCGCGGATTAAGTCCTCAAGAAGAACGACAGTCCCTTCCCGCGAGGCCATCACCACGTTCCCTGGCAGGTTTACCAGTTCGTAAGGCAGATGAAGACATTGTTCTGCCCAGGGGTAGCCGGCAATTTCCAGGGTCTTGAACACCTGCTGAAAGTGCAGCGATTGGCGCACATCCACTACATATAGCGAGCGTGCCAGCTCGTATTCGCTGAATTTGATTTTGGCTAATGCCAGATCTTCGGTCGAGTAAAGCGCGGTGCCATCCGATCGCAGGATCACCAGGACCCGGTATTTTTCTTTATCCAGGCCAAGCAATTCGTCAATCCGCACGATGACCGGGCCTTCCGGACGTTCATCGACCGCGATGCCCTGGGCGATCAAATTTTCGACCATTTGCTTGCCCGGGCCTTCCGCCTCACTGTTGGAGTACAGGCGATCGAAGCGAATATCTAAAATTTCATACAGCGTAAAGAAGCCATCCAGCGACCACTGGCGGGTCTTTTGCCACAGGTCGACGACTTCCGGATCCCTTCGATCCCAGCGTGCGTAAAGGGCGCGGACCTCGCTTTCTAACTCGGGATTCTCCTCCAGTCTTCGGCTGGCCTCCGCATAAAGGTCGCCCATCCAGCGGGTCGTATCGGCTGGAGGCTGTTCACCGGCATGGAATTTCATGTAGTTCCACAACCACTTGATCACATGCAGACCAATATCACCGAAATAATTGGCCCGCACAATATCATAGCCCGCGCCTTCCAGGATACGGCAAAGCACATCCCCGAGGATGGCGCTGCGTAAGTGGCCAACATGGAAAGCTTTATGGGTATTCGGTTGAGAAAATTCAACCATAACCTGCTCGTCCTTGGAGGCGCCCAAACCAAACCGGTCCGCTTGCTTAAGGACGGTATCGATCACCCGTTGACTGTACTCTGCTGGAGAGAAATACAGGTTCAAGTAGCCTTTAACCGCTTCAGCGCGAGAGAAGCCCGGAGGCGTTCCGATGTATTCTGCGATACGGGCGCTTAATTCCTGAGCGCGTTGAGGAACGTTGATCCGCTCCCCGGAACGCTGGACAGCGGCGCGTGCTTCCTGAGCGGCGTATTGAAAGAATGAGGTGGAAATGCCCCACTCACCGGAAAAAGGGATCGGCACCCAGGCAAAATCACCCGGATCGGGCAGACCATTCTCCGCGCAGTAGGTGCGAATGGTTTGTTCAACTTTGTGTTGTTCGGCGTCAAACATGAAGCTCACCTGTTGGATAATGCTTTCAGGCTCATTGGATGATTGGACGAGATCCCGGACCGAGGCCTGTGATTGATTAGGGTCGCCAGATTGGCAGATGGGATTATAACATGCGCAGGCGTGGCTCTCTCGTTAAATCGGCTCTCTGGGACGGTATCCTAAAATCTGGGACCGTCCCATATAGTCCCCTAAAGACCCGTTAATTCCCGTCCAGCTGTAACAGAAGGAGAGCAATCTTGCCCCCGTTGGGGTGTAAACGCAAAAAAGCGGGAGCAAAATTCGCTCCCGCTGGCATCACTGGCCTTGCCGGGTAAAAAAAGATAAATTTATTCGGCTGACTGTTTTTCGAGTTCAGCCAGATGTTTCATCAAACGACTTTTTCGGCGAGAGGCGTTGTTCTTGTGCAGAATACCTTTTTCAGCCGCTTTATCAAGCGCGCTGATGGCCTCTAATGTCGCCTGGCGTGCATCTTCTACTTCACCGTCCTCGATAGCAGTGCGGGCTTTGCGCACGAATGTGCGCGCCCGACCGGCATAATATCGATTGCGTAAACGTCGTTTTTCGTTTTGCTTGTTTCGCTTGATAGCGGACTTTATATTAGCCAAAGCCTTCCTCCGAAATAATACTTGCCTTTTATAACAGCACACTATTTTACTTGAGGCCTCCCAATTTGTCCAGCGATTTTCGATAGGATTTCACGGCTTTAACAAAATCGATCGTCTTGCCGCCAACCAAGCATGGAAGGAAAGTATGTGGTGCGATGGGCGGCTCAGCCGCCCATCGCACCACATTTCTCTTTTTTGTGAAAGCCTTGACGCTCGGGAATTCTCGATTGACGTTCTATCTCAATAATAGTATGATGAACGTCCCAGGTTGGTTGGGCAATCGCGGCGCTGCTTACGGCGTCGAGGAAAGTCCGCACTCCATAGAGCGCGATGTCGGGTAACACCCGGGGTGGGGTAACCTGCCGGATCGGGCCACAGAAACAGACCGCCAGCACGTAAGTGCCGGTCAGGGTGAAAAGGTGGTGTAAGAGACCACCGGCGTTCATAGTAATATGAACGGCCAGGCAACCCCCATCGGGAGCAAGGCCAAGCAGGGGTGGAGTCTGCATTGCAGAGGGTGGTTGCTCGCCGCCTGCCTCCTTCGGAAGGCCAATACTCCGGGTAGGCTGCTAGAATCAGGCGGAGACGCTTGATCCAGAGAGATGATTGCCGGCGCAAGGTGCGAACCTTGCGCGACAGAATGCGGCTTATAGACTGGCCTGGGAACATTTTTATAACCACCCATGCACCGACAATCAGAATCCAGGTCTGAAAAAGGCTTAGGTGGGCGAGTTGCGTATAGCTTAAAAGCCGGACAGGTGTTGATCGTCTGATTAAACCCGATACGCAGTTGACCAGATAGACTTCAATTGAAGAGGCTGAAGATGAGTTTTGGAATCACGAAAACAATTCCCCACGCGAAAGGGGCGGAAACAATCGAGCGTTTATATGGCGGGGTTCAGGGGGAATACGAGTTCCATATGGCCGGATCTCCTTCGAAACTAAAAGTAGGAGACTTTGTCTACACTATCTTGAATAATCAGCTTGTGGGCAGGTTGAAGATTGTTCGCATGCAAGCCGGCGCCCGCAATCCTAATTCGGGCAAGCCGCGGACCTTAATCTATGTCCAAACGCCGGGAGAAAGGTTGGCAAAACCCATCCATCGTGAAGGGCATCGTGGCACGCGCTATTACGATGGAGCTGATTGGCCTCAGTTATAAACCGCAGTCTTACAGCGATTTAATCGGATTTCGATTAGCTGGATTTTGTTATGCCGTATCGAATGGCATAACTGGCAACTTCCCGACGATTATTCATCCCCAATTTATCGAGAATATTGTGAACATGATTTTTGACAGTATTTTCTGAAATAAAAAGCCTTTCAGCAATTTCCTGATTGCTGGCACCAGTGATGAGTTCGTAGAAAACATCGATTTCGCGCGATGTCAGGATTTCAATCAGGTTGGGCTTATCTACGATTTTATTGGGTTCGGATTTGGCAAATGCGTCAATAATTCTGCCCGTCATCTCTCGAGAGATTGGCGCCTGGCCATTTTTTAACGCTCGCAAAGAGGCTAATAATTTGGTCACAGGTAAATTTTTTAATAAATAACCCTTAGCCCCACTCCGGATGGCGCTGAATAAACGTTCATCATCTTCGTGCATGGTCAGGAAAACGATCGTTGTTTCCGGCAGGACTTTAACGATTGCCTGGGTTGCTTCAACGCCGGATCCATCGGGTAGACTGAAGTCCATCAGAATCAGGTCCGGTTTTAATTGTCGTGCGGTTTCAATCGCTTCATTCACATTTCCGGATTCACCAATCACTTCAAAGTCAGGTTGGTGATTAAACAGGCTTACCAGCCCCTGACGGAACAGTACATGGTCGTCAACGATCAGCATTTTGATAGTCATAAAGTTATTGTACCAAGCTTGGTTTTTTTTCCTGGACGAATGGCAGCCAGAGTTTAATTTGAGTTCCTGCACCAGGTAATGCATCAATTGTCAGGCAGCCGTGAATATCTTTAGCTCTTTCCTGCATGATTTGAAGTCCATAATGGTCGCTTGCGGACGAGCTGGTAGATTCAAAGCCTTCACCATCATCTCGAACGAACAACGTCAGATCCGTTTCACTCCACTGGAATTCAATCTCAACTTTACCCGCCTGGGCGTGTTTTTCAATGTTATTAATCGCTTCGCGCACAATATAGATGATTTGGCGTTTGTATCTTGGCGGTAAGGCTAATGATTGACCGGTTTCTGTGAGATGAACTTCAAATCCGGCCCGTTTCCCAATCGAGCGGGCATGCTCAAGCAGCTCGGTATGGATATCGATCTTGTTGTTCAAGTTTAGATCTGCCAGAGTACCCCTGACTTGTTCGTAAGCATCTTCGGCGATTTCCCGCATAAGTTCCAATTCCTGGCGGATCATTGAAATTTCAAGCAGTACATCTTCACCGGTGAGCTGGTCCAGCTTTAAACGGAGAAAACTGATATTCTGTCCGAGGGTATCATGTAAATTTTGGGCAATCCGTTTCCGTTCCACTTCCGTCGCTTCGGCTTGATTCTCGAATGTATCCTGCATGCGAGCCCCATCGATCGCCAGGGCCATTTCATGAGCGACGCTGTTCAAAACTCTAATCTGACTGCTGGTGATGGTCATTCCTTTAGGAAAATCCAGGTGCAGGATGGCTACGGGATGATCGTGATGAATCAATGGCAAACAGTATTTATCTGAATCAGAATTAAGCTCGTTCAACTGTGTGCATAAAGTCAGGTTGGTTTTGGTGCCCGGTTCAAGCGGATCGAACTCGCAACCTTGGCACAATTCCCTCGTCAGGATCGGACGAAGTGCGGCTCGAGATTTCCTGTCTATGGACCAGTCAGCAATTAATTCGAACCGGTCGAATTCAGGGTTGTATAAATGCAAGGAGGTGCTGAGGGCGGGGGCGATACTGTTGGGAAACGCGACAATTTTCTCGATCAATTCATCCCATTTAGAAGCCGTATTTAATTGCTGCGCCAGAAGGTTACGCTGATCCAATGAGTTTACTGCTTTAACCCTTTCTTTTTCCGTGTAAGCTAAAAGGGATAAAAGCAAACCGGTCAGGACAGGCAGGATGAATCCAAATACAATTGTCTCAAGCAAAAAATCCGGATTCAGTTCACGTACATTGAACGGATGATGCTCCTCAAGTTCGATTAATAGTACCATCAGGCTAACCATGGCTGCCAGCAACCAGCGGGTTTTGAGGATTAATTTACTGATGGCTGTCGCAAACCGAACAATTGCATCACTCATAGACACCAGCTCTACTACAGGACTGCCTTTGCGTCGACGTGAAAGGATAACAGGAGCGTGCTGATTTTGGCGTGTTCATTGGGCAGTATTATGGATGAAATCCAATAGATGTCAATTATTTTCGCCGGGATTAATTGTATAAAAACATACAAAGACTGTCAAACAATTTTTATCAATATTAAACATACAAACATTCTCCTACCTATCAAACAACCAACGTTCGTTCTTGAATGAGCAACGCCCAGATCGATTGGCGAATGGACAACCGTTTAACTTCGTCGTCGAAACCTTAAATTGCATTTTTATTGTAACGTAGGCGACCTGGTAACGCCCTAAAATTTATGTAAAATATGGATAGAACTGGTAGTTTTAAATCGGGTCTTTTAATAACTCTGTGAAATAGCCCCAGATTTAGGGGCGTGAGCGTGCGATGCACGCTCACGCCCCTAAATCCGGGGTACCACCACAGGATTTTCCAATGAGCCTCTATGATGGATTGGCGTTTGAAGTATGTTCTAATTTGGTTCGGTGGACAGGGGAAGCCACAAAGTGGTTCTCTGGGAAACTCTGTGGAATACCACGCTGGGATTTTCCACAGAGCCCAAAAAAGTTTGGCTATTTTGGTGCTCTAGCGTTGAATCAATTTCAGAAAATGTTTGCCAATATAGGATAGTCGCAGATAATATCGCCGGTAAGCCAGGCTTTTCAAGCGCTCCAAATCTTCATAAGATAAATTCGGATGTTTGTAAACAAGTTGATATTGGGTATAGCGTTCAAGATCCTGATCTAACTGGTATTTATCCGATTCCTGAAGTAAATCCTGGTACCATTGGGTCCCAGGATAAGGCGTTGCGATCGTGAACTGCGCCCCAAAAGTGTTCAACTTTTGAGCGTATGCAATGGTTTGTTGGATCGTTTCCTCGGTGTCGTTAAAATAACCCAGGATATAAAACCCGAGTACATCAATCTGATGCTGTTCGCAGCTTCGAATGATGTTTTCTTGGAGCTCCAGGTTAGCTGACGCTCGATGGGATTTTTTCATAACCTCAAGATTGCCTGAACTCGATCCCAAACTTAATCGCAACACATCCTGCCTTAGCCATTAACTCAATCAGATCCGTTGTCAGTAGACGCGGATGTGTTTCACACAGCCAGGAGAATTTCAAGCCTTTCTTTAAAATGAGATTACAGATAGCCTCAATCCTATCCATATCCAGAGAAAAAATCGGGTCCCTGAACAGAACGGTAGTCATACCAAATTCTTGCTGCAAATAGGTGACCTCGTCAACCACATTTTCAGGGGATCGGGCACGAAAATTAGATCCTTGAACCAGCGGATAGGTGCAGTAATAACGGCAGGACATTGGGCATCCGCGGCTGGAGAGCATGGGTAAAAATCGGCCGCGATTGACACGCACAAAACCATATCGATCTTTCCAGCTCTGTATATGGGACCAGTTTGGGAAGGGTAAGCAATCCAGATCCTCCACCTGGCCTCCGTTGACGATCCCGGAAAATTCGGCGATGTGCCCATTCAGCAGTGCATTTTCGGGCTCACCGCCGATCACAAAATCACCTTTGTCTGCATACAGTTCAGGATTGGCCGAAGAAATCCCACCTATAAAACCAACCCGGATGCCCGGGTGAGTTTGCTTGATCTCAGCGGCTGCATCGAGTTCTTCATTAAAATTAATGATCGAGGTTTGAATGACAACAATCTGAGCAGCGGGATCGACTTGATTCTGGCTGAATGTGACTCGATGTCCTTGCTGGGTAAGGATGGCATTGAGATAGGCAGGCAATATCTCCGGAAAATTCATGGTGCCATTCTTAAAGTATTTCAACAGGCTGGCAACCAGGCCTTTCCCAAAATCATTGACCGTTCCAAAACCGCTGTTGGTGTCTTTATTCGTGCGCAGGCGATGTTTTTTGTTTACCTGTAAGAGATGGATGTGCATGTTTGCTCCGGCGTGATTAAGCCAGGCTTATTTCTGGGTCTCCGTAAGACCACCCCAGGAATTCCTGAAGAACTCTATTTCTTCGGTATGGGTGGATTGATTTTAGACCACAATAACCGCGCAATAAATTTTGGATTGTCGACGAGATACCGCTTCCAATACCGGGAGGGTGAAATGATAACACGCGCCAGCCATTCAAGATAGTGATCGGTCATCCAGCGAGGGCCGCGTTTCAGATCGCCGGCTACATACTCGAATATTGCCCCACATGGAATGATCAACCTGGCGGCAATCCGATCCCCATTTTCGTAAATCCATTTTTCTTGAGCGGGCATACCAAATCCGACCATCAAGATATCAGGTCTGGTCTTTTGAATCTGATTGATGACCAGCTCGTTGGCAGGAGAGCCTGCTGATCGATCAAAATATCCATGTTGCGTGCCCACAATCTTCAAATCAGGGTATTTTTTACAGAGAATGTCTGCAGCTCGATCTGCTGATCCGGGTGGATTACCCAGGAAAAAGATCGAATAATGATGTGCGGCGGCAAATTGTGCCAACTGATCCATCCAATCTGCCAATGTGAATCGTTCAGGAATATTTTGATATCCCAGTAAGCGAGCGCCAAGGCGCACGCCCATCCCATCGCAATAAACAAGGCTGGACTGGTTCAAAAAGTCTCGAAACCAGGTTTGTTCATAGGCAAGGTTGATCGCCATCACATGGACATGTGTGATCACTGATTTCTGACGTGTGGCCAGAAGTCCATCCATCTGTTCCAATACATCTTCGATCGTTACCAGATGGATATTTACTCCCAGGAGGTTGATGGTGTCCGGCTTTTGATTCACGACGATATGATCACAGTTCTGAGGGGAATAATTCTGGTCGCCAAAGCAGACCAAGAATAGCTATTCAACTGCTTTTACACAGCAGATTCGGATTGGGCCTGGACAGATAGAATGAGGGGGTGCAAGACCTGAACAGCATGCTTTGTTTCGCTGGCATCAACCACCAGGCTGATTGAGACTTCCGAAGATCCCTGGGCAATTGCGATAACATTGACGCTATTCTCGCCCAGTGAACTGAATATTTTTCCGGCAACACCCGGCGTGTGCTGCATGCCTGATCCCACGACCGTGATAATCACGACTTCTTCAGTTGCCCAGATTCGGTCGATATCCCGTTTCGTCAGTTCATTGGCAAACGCGTTTTCAAGTTCAGCGATCACCTGGCCAACCGTTTTGATCGGCACAGCAAAACATATCGATTGTTCGGAAGATGCCTGGGTGATTAATGGGACGCTGGTGCCAGTTGCGGCGACCGCGCTGAATGCCCGGGCAGCGACACCTGGTACACCCAGCATCCCCCGGCCTTCAATGGTAATTAAACTCTGCCCGGTGATCGCCGTTACGGATTTGATTTGACCATCATCCTGTTTTTGTCCATTGGCGAAGATGCGGGTCCCGGATGATTGTGGATTAAAAGTATTGGCAACCTTGAGCCCAATTCCCGCTTCGATGACAGGCCGGATTGTTTTTGGATGCAGAACTTTCGCGCCGTAATATGCCAGTTCGGCGATTTCCCTGTAGGTCAGTCTGGCAATTGTGCGGGCCTCCGGTACCAGACGTGGATCCGCGGTCATCACACCATCTACATCCGTATAGATACAGACTTCATCGGCAGGTAATGCGACCCCAAGTATGGCGGCAGAATAGTCTGAGCCCCCGCGCCCCAGGGTGGTGATTACTCCGCCCTCAGTGGCAGCCATGAAGCCGGTGATCACAGGAGTTACTCCAGCAGCTAAAATCGGCTGTAAGATATTCTGTGTGCGCTCAATCGTTTTCGACATATCTGGATGGGCAGACATGAAATGTTCGTCTGTCACGATCAATTCGGAAGCCTCAACAAATTGAGCATCCAGGCCAGCGTCATTTAAACCGGCAGATAGCAGGCGCACACTCATCCTCTCGCCCAGGCTGGCTACCGCGTCCAGGGCTCGCGGAGTTGCTTCTCCGAGAACTTCAATTGCTTTACACAGGTTGGCAAAATGCAGGATGAGACCCTCGATCTCCTCTTTTATCGCCGCTCGTCGTCCTTCATCCTTGATCAGTGCATCCGCAATCGCACCATGACTGTGTCGTAAAAATTGCAGTGCATTCGAATAAGTGCGTAAATCACCGGCGGCGGCATGATGGGCGCTTTCCAGTAAGACATTGGTAACCCCGCTCAGAGCCGAGGTAACAACCACAGTTTGTTGCCAGCTCGCCCGAACATTTTTTACAACTTCTATAGCCTGGGCCATGGCAGTACTCGTCCCAACCGAAGTCCCGCCGAATTTGATAACAATTGTTTTATCCGTCATGCTGATGCCTCCGAAGTCCGGCTTTGCTTACCTTTAATCTAATGGCAAATGAAAATCTAAATAACGTAAATTCTGGAAAAGCAGCTCTAAACTCGAAAAGGAGATGTTGTGTTGGTCGGGTTTGAGTTATCCCGAACTCACGTTAACTATGTAACAATGTCCCTGCGAAGAATTCGTTCGCCACAAATGTGGGTCGCCGGGAAAATCCGCGGGATCGTCCCGGATTTGGGGACGCCACCAAAAAAATTCCCAATGAGACACAAATGTGACGATATTCAGGTTCACCTTTATTCAGCACACCCCTGAGATGGATATCGCTTTAATGTGCCAGTGAGCTTGATTTTACCAGCGTCGCCGCGGTCTGGCTAATGGCGAATTGCATAAAAATACCGGGGGTTGGATTGGGGAAACCAACAAATCGGTTCGATTTCTTCTCACCAAACCTTAATTGACTTCCAAGTTTCTGGTATTGACCCGCGTTCTGTTTCGGATTATGCTTAATACCGTTTGATTTCGATCAATGGCTCAATCTTAAGTTTATTGCTGTCTTTCGGGCGAGAGAACCATTTCGTCGGTTCTTCGGTAATTTCTGTGGGGGTTCCCAAATCCGGAACTTTTTACAGAATTTCCCAAGGAACCAGCAGGTAATAGACGTAAGAAATTCAAAACTCGATCTATCTAAGATTAAGAATGATTCGCAAGAATTTGACCCGCCGCGATTTTCTCAAAGTGGCCGCCTTGAGTGTAGGCGGCTTGTCTTTAGGCTCCTGGAAACGGATCCTGTCTCTGCCGGAATTTCCTGAGAGTGAACGGCTTGGCCGGGTTGCCGTCGGTATGGTCCCGGTTAAAGCCCGGCCTGACATCGATAGTCAGGATATCGGCGTTTTATATGAGGACGCGGTTGTCCCCTGGTTGAAAGAAATCGTTGGCCCACGCCCATTATGGATCAATCAGCGTTGGGTGGAAACGGACCAGGGTTATCTCTATGCCCCCAATTTGCAGCCGGTAATGAATAAGCCTAATCAGCCGGTCGGTGCGCTTCCGCCTGCGGACCAAGGGGTAGGCATGTGGACCGAGGTCACAGTACCTTACGCCGACTTGGTGCTGGCTAACCCACCGGCCCGCTCGCCCTGGCTCAAAGACGCGCTGCTGCCCAGGGTCTATTACAGCCAGATCTTATGGGTGGATGATTTAAAAACGGATGAATCTAACCAGGTCTGGTACCGTGTAAATGAACGTTATGGCACTTATGGTGATATCTTCTGGGTGCCGGCGGAAGCTTTGCGTCCGCTGACCGAAGAAGAGTTGGGCCCAATCCATCCGGAAGTTGAAAACAAGCAGGTTGTGGTTGATGTCACGTATCAGACGATGGCCTGTTATGAGGGCGATCGCGAAGTGTATTTCTGCCGGATTTCATCTGGGGCGAAATATGATGCGGATGGTAAGCCCGTGGATAAGTGGTCAACGCCAGTCGGACCACATTATATCTGGCGTAAGATGGTTTCCGTCCACATGAGCGGCGGAACAACCGGGGGTGGGTATGATCTGCCTGGTATCGGGTGGACTTCTCTATTTTCAGGCGAAGGCGTTGCCATCCATTCAACCTTTTGGCACAATAATTTTGGGGTCCCCATGTCCCATGGCTGTGTCAATGCCCGCCCAGATGATGCAAAATTTGTCTATCGATGGACAATGCCGGTTGCCCCGGCTCTTTCCGGGGATATCACGGTTTCCGGAAATTCAAGTACCAAAATCCTGGTCGTGGAAAACTAACCTGCTTACAAGATCGTGAAGACAGGAATGCTTGCTCCCTGATAGAATTCTTATCGTCGAATAGCAGATTGCGGCGATGACTTTTGGGTAATGGTTCACAAGCCCAGGGTTGCGAATGGTTTCAGAAACCCGATGTGAGCCTGGGGTTTGGCTTTGTGGTGTGTAGTTGTTGTATGCATTTCATACAGGGAGTTGTTTAAGGAGATCTAGGAATGGAATTTGCCAATGTGAGTCTGGGGTTTGCCTTTTTAGCCGGTATCGCCTCATTTCTGTCGCCTTGTGTTTTTTCATTGGTGCCCGCATACGTTGGTTATCTTGGTGGACGTTCAGCTGCTTCCGCTACGGGAGAACAAGAAAATCGCTGGCTGACTCTCCGGCACGGCTTCGCTTTTGTTCTGGGCTTCAGCCTGGTCTTCGTTTTTCTGGGGATAGCGACTTCTGCTTTAGGTGGATTTCTGGGCGGTGTGTTATATGAACTGCGCATCTGGCTGGCTCGCATCGGCGGCCTGGTTGTGATCGTTTTTGGTTTGCATATGACGGGCATCTTGCGAATTCCGTTCCTGGAATACGATTTGCGACCTCAAAATACACCAGACCGCAAGCGTGGCTATATCGCTTCCGCTTTAATGGGCGTATTCTTTTCTGCAGGCTGGTCTCCCTGTGTAGGACCGGTCTTGGGAGCGATTCTTACGCTGGCTTTGAACGGTGGTTCGGTTACCCAGGGCGCGCTGCTGCTCTCGGCTTATTCAGCTGGTCTGGCGATCCCATTCCTGGTCGCTTCCACCCAGATTGGGCTGGTCACCAAAGTTATACGCCGCTATGGTAAGGTAATGCGCTATGTCGAAATTGCGATGGGCGTGCTGCTCATTCTGGTTGGGGGCATGCTGCTGACCGACCGGTACGGGCAAGTTGCTACCCTGGGATCATCTTTCTTTGGCACATTCGATGAGCTCGTTGTTGGCCGGTATCTTTTGCTTGCTTTTATCGCACTGACTGCCCTGGGATTGATCCCGGCTGCTATAGCTTCCCGAAAAGGACGCCATTTTGCCGATTGGTGGTTTTTCGGAGCAAGTTTGTTCCCGGTTGCATTGTATTTCGCTTTACGGCTGGACACCAAGGTGGATGGTCAGGCAACTCCATCGGAAAACAAACCTCAAGCAGCTTAAGTGGATTGATCGCTGGAGATCGATTTGAGTTCAACTCGCAGTAATTGGGCAACCATCGGCGCCGGACTCTTAATTGGGATCGGCCTGGGTATCTTCCTGCTGGCAGCGTTTGGCATCGGACGTAGTTATTTGCAATCGCGGATCGATGCTGGAAAGTTCGAAGTCAACGGACCGGCAGTTGATAAACCGGTGCTTGATTTTAGTCTGGTCAGACTGGATGGACAGCAGGTTGAGACCAAAGATTTGCGGGGCCATCCGGTTTTGATCAATTTCTGGGCAACCTGGTGTGGCCCATGCCAGATTGAAATGCCATATATTGAAGAAGCCTATGAAACATTTACCCCGGATTTGATCGTTTTGGCTGTCAATGCAGATGAGCCTGCCGACAAAGTTCAGGCTTTTATAGATGATCTGGGACTCAAATTTGATGTGCTGCTCGATCCCGGCAGTAGTGTACAGGAGCTTTATCGAGTAACCGCTTTCCCAACGACTTATCTGGTTGATCAGGACGGAACTCATTAAAGTGCAACATATCGGTACCCTGTCGCGCGCACAATTGTTTTCATATCTTAAGCAAGTAGGTCTCTCTGAATGATTGAAGTAGTTCTTTATACTCGCAAGGATTGCCATTTATGTGATCTGGCTCGTCAGGATCTTGAGGCGCTGCAGTCCGAATATCCTCATCGTTTGACAATTATTGATGTGGATAGCACTCCAGAGCTTCAGCGAGCCTATGGTTTCAATGTGCCCGTTATCGAAATTCAACCCTATACGCTCAAAGCGCCGATCGTGATCGAAGAGTTGAAAATGACCCTGTCCGCCGCGATCGATCGTGAAAATCATATTGATGCCGTTCAAAGGGCCCGAGAAGAGTCTACTTCGGGACGTAAGGCCGTCTGGACCAAAGCCGATTCCTTTAGTGATTGGCTTTCGCGTCATTATCTGGCATTATTCAACTTGTTTGTCGTTTTCTATCTGGGGCTGCCAGTTTTAGCTCCCATTTTGTTGAAGTCGGGTATAACCGGGCCAGCCGGAGCGATTTACCGGGTCTATAGTATGGCCTGTCACCAGCTCGCATACAGGTCGTTTTTCCTGTTTGGAGAACAGCCGGTTTACCCCCGAACGGCTGCCGGTGTTGTCGGCCTGTTGACCTTTAACCAGGCGACCGGACTGAGCGAAAATGATACAACGGATGCTCTTTATGCAGCCCGGCGATTTACCGGCAACGATCAGGTTGGTTATAAAATTGCCCTGTGTGAGCGGGATGTGGCTATCTATGGCGCGATCTTATTGTTCGGTTTGATCTATGCCGCTACCGGTCGGCGTTTACCGGCTTTACCCTGGTATCTCTGGATTTTGTTGGGGCTGGTTCCGATCGGGGTGGATGGCGTCAGCCAGCTTCTCAGTCAACCACCGTTTAATTTCATCGTGTATCGAGAGAGCACCCCCTTTTTGAGAGTGTTGACCGGGGCTTTGTTTGGGTTTATGACCGCCTGGTTTGGATATCCGATGGTTGAGGTCACGATGGCAGAGACACGCCAGATCATGGCTCAGAAAAAACTCAAAGTGCAGGCGGCGTTGAACACTCTGGGTGGATTGTCTTCTCAAAAATGAGATTCTGATCGCGAGTCCGCATGCTGTTTCACACCCAAAATGGAATTCGTTATTATACGTTCAACAGCCTGACGCAAGCTGGAATCGAACATGCTATCTTCACCAGGCATGGCGGGGTAAGCCCGGAGCCCTGGACATCTTTGAATATGGGGGGCACCGTCGGAGATCAACCTTCACGGGTTATTCAAAATCGGCAAAAAGCGTTTTTAGCCATCCATCGCCAGCCGGATTCTATTTTTGATGTCTGGCAGGTTCATGGCCGTGAGGTTGTTTATGCCAGTCAACCACGCTTGCCTGATCAGGAACACCGAAAAGCGGATGCAATCCTGACGGATAAACCTGCGATCAGCCTTTTTATGCGCTTTGCTGACTGTGTACCGATCCTGTTGGCGGATCCCGGGCGGGGGGTTGTGGGCCTGGTGCATGCGGGCTGGAAAGGCACAACCCTGCGAGTGGCAGCTGCAGCCGTACATCAAATGCAGGCGCAATATGGATCGATGCCGTCTGAAATCATAGCCGGAATTGGGCCATCGATCAGCGCCCATCACTATCCTGTAGGGATGGAGGTAATCAAGGCGGTAATTCAGTCTTTCGGAAGCCAGTCGGGTAAATTTTTAACCTCTTTAGATGATGGCGCCTGGAATACGGCAGATGAGCAGGCGAAGTTTGATCTTTGGGCCGCAAACAGGGCGATCTTGGAGCAATCTGGAGTGAATATGATTGAAGTTGCGGGGATTTGCACAGCATGTCACACTGATGATTGGTACTCTCATCGGGCTGAAAAGGGTCAAACCGGACGTTTTGGGGCACTCATCGGATTGAGTTAATGATTACTCGCGGCCAGATCGTAGATAATTTTGAGCTGGTTCAGCAGCAAATTGCGAAAGCTGCCGAACATGGGGGTCGCTTGGGTGAGGATGTTCAGCTGGTCGTGGTGACAAAAGGTCATACGGTTGAGGCTATTCGGGATGTCATTGACGCGGGCGCCAGGCTTCTGGGAGAAAATTATGTCGAAGCGGCGACCCCAAAAATCGAACAATTGAGGGTGTTCCCCGGTATTGAGTGGCATATGATCGGCCATGTGCAGAGTCGCAAGGCCAGGCTGGTCTGTGAATATTTTGATTATGTGCATTCTCTGGATAGTCTCAAGTTGGCAGGCAGATTGGATCGTTTTGCCGGTGAATTAAATAAGACAATGCCGGTTTTGCTGGAATGCAACGTCAGCGGCGAAGATAGCAAATACGGATTTCAGGTTTGGCTTGATGAAAACCTGCCCCATTTTTTCGATGAGGTCGCTGAAATTGTTTCACTGGAGCATCTGTCCGTATGCGGTTTGATGACCATGGCGCCATTCTTTGATGACCCAGAACAGGCCCGGCCGGTCTTCAGGAAATTGAGGGGTTTGCAAGATCGGTTACAGCAACGTTTCCCTGAAACTCATTGGGATGAGCTATCCATGGGGATGAGTGCAGACTTTGAGGTTGCTATCGAAGAAGGTGCTACAATTGTCAGGATTGGGACTGCAATTATGGGCCCACGCATACAAACTTGATATAATTTGAAAAACAATTTAGTGAAAATTGTAACTGCTCGGCCTATGCCCGGAATTCATGCCGTAAAAAGGTATGCGTGGGGGCATATGCCCCCACGCATACCTTTTTCGGCACTATTTCAAACGCTGGCCATAGTAGATACTTAAAATATACTTTCACCGAAAGATTTCAGTAGGAAAAAGAAATGCTTTTCATTGTTACGCTAATTCATCGAATTTCCCAATTGATCATTATCATAATTATTATTCAAACTTTTCTGACCTATTTTCTTTCCCCATTTAATCCGGTCAGGCAGGCGATTGACCGCTTTGTCGAGCCATTGTATGCCCCTATCAGGCGGATCCTGCCGCAGACCGGGCCATTGGATTTCAGCCCTCTGGTGTTGATCATCCTGGTTCAAATCCTGGATACCATCTTGACTTCAATTCTGCTTCGGTTATGATTGATACCAGTATCTACTCAAGCCTAAGAAATATGGGCGGACCGGATGTACGTGGGGGCGTACGCCCCCACGTACATCCGGTCCGCCATCAATTCCAGGTGTTGGCTGAGTAGTTACGATACCAGTATCTACCTTGATAACCTCACAGCAAAAATGTTAACTCGGGATTCGGCGGAGGTCGTTAATGTCGTCGCGACAATATCATCTTCATAATGGTCAGAAAGGATCAGCATTAATGATCCGGGTGACTCCACGGGCCAGCCGTAATGAAATATCAGGGATCCTGAGTGATGGAACGATCAAGATCCGCTTAACCGCTCCTCCCGTGGATGGCAAAGCCAATCAGGCTTTGATCGAATTTTTAGCAGGTGTGCTGGAAATTCCCCGTTCAAGGATTGAAATTGTTGCCGGCACAACCGGAAAAGATAAACTGGTTTCAATTCTGGATCTGGATGCAGAGACCGTCCACGAGCGCATTCTGAGAAAACTCAGCTGATGGATTTCCCTAGCTCTTAAGAAAAAGTGAGCTGTCGTTTGCAAGATGACAGCTCACTCTTTTTATTGGCCTGAGTGGATAATATAAATTTTGACGGTCACTTAAAACCGAATTGCATCGGGGCAGGCATGTTCAACCCGCCAGCCTCTAAGAGCCAGATCGTTTGATAGACAGCCTCTTTAACTTCACCGGTGCTTGAAAAATAAGCTTCGTATAGCGGGATAATCGAGCTCTCATCCCCACATCTTCCCAGATAATGAAGGGCAGCCAGACGCTGTTCTTCGTTCCCTTCTTTAAGCGCCAGGTAAACCAGGTCCATTGCTGGCTTGCCTGGTACGATTCCCATTCCATGTTCGCCGGCAAAAGCAATTAACCAGGGTGTTTCGCTCAGTTCAGGCAGCGGTTTTGGGAGCCGTCCATTGGGCTGGGAAAGCTCTTCCAGTGCCTGGGTCGCAGCATTCTGGACAACCCATTGGCTATCTTCGACTTGCATGCGAGCCAGGATTTCTTCCGCCCAGGGTTGGGCCACTCTTTGTAACCCGGCGACAACCGCGCGACGAACCAGTACATCATCGAGTTTACTGCCATCCTTCAGGACTGGGAATCCTTCCTCGGGATGATTTGCCAGCGCTTCTGCGGCCGTTATTCGCAAATCCTCATCTGCATGCAGAAGTGCGGTGGCTACGGCTTCCAAAGCCTCATCAGTGCCGATGCTCACCAATGCCAGACAGGCGGCTCGGCGAATATTGGGCCGTGTATCGCTTAATAATTTATTGAGCCCTGAGATGGCTTTGTTGTCCTGGATAGCCCCGCATCCCAAGGCAGCGAGATGAACCTGGATCGGGTCTTTTTGGCTTAGATATTGGCGGAATAGAATATCCACACCCGGCTTATTGGCTTCTACCAAAGCAGCCAGTGCCCTGGCGCGCAGACCCAGCGGAAAGGCATTATTCTGGAGAATGTCGGCAAGTTTTCGAATGACGGTTATCGTCCAGGCTGCTTTTGAGGAGGCGTAGCCTAACCAGCGGCTGGCAATCAAGAGTTGTTTCATCAGGATATCGTTGGCGGGTTCGCTGAGGTAAGGAGTAAGCCATCCGTCCATGTCTTGGTTAGCAGCCAGGAACCGCAGCGCCAATTGTTTTCCATTCCAATCCGGTTGGCTGACCAGACTTCCGCCTTCGGTTTTATCCATAATTGCGTTGGCAGCCAGATAGGCCGCGATCAACGGATGGGCGATCGAAATTTGCCCTCCCGAATAGGAAGCCAACAACCCGCTCTCGATCAATGCAGGCAGCGCCCGCGCTACCATAATTTTCTCATTTGAGGCCGGGGTTTTCAATCTTTACGTCGAGATTGATTTCATCAGGTATGGGTGAGCCTGCATCAGATCCATCCTTGGATGGATCGAGCGCTTCAAAAACTTCAGGAGGTGTGTTGAATGCATTGATGTTTTGTTCGACTTCTTTACGATTAACGCTAGTGTGTAAAGTGAACAACATCTGAGCGGATAACTGTTCCAGGACCTTTTCGCCGTCGGGAATATCTGCGGTTAAATCTGGTCAGATAGGCTTCAATCGCATCCATGCGCGTGGGGCCAGGTATATCCTGGGCGTAAGCTCCCCAGACTTTAAGGGTCAGTTCCAGGGGGGTAAATGGTTCTTGATCAACTAACAGCCAACCATTGAGTAGTAACGGGTTAACGGGTTCATGATCCTCGTCAGAGGTGGGGACGGCGATGTATTTCATCCAACGAGCGCTCCAACGTTGAATGAAAGCCGCCCGTTGAAAAATATCCCAGGGAGCCAGTGCCAGAGGGTAAAAGCCCAATCCGGGCAGGCCGGTCAATTGTTGATCTGCGGTGACGACCACTCTGGTTTGTGGATATTCGGTTAAAAGCTTCCGCAGAAATTGGACGATCTCTTCCTGGTTATGAGGGGGGAGTTCATCGAAACCATCGAGAAGCAAGGCAGCCCGGCCTGTTTCGAATGTATTCGAAATGAGGGTTGCCAGTCTGGGCATAGTCATCGCTGAGGCATAAGCGCTAATTGCTGCTTGAATAGGGCCCAGGACGGCTTCGGGCGCCTCTGAAGTGAGGGCCAGATCATTGACGTGCAGATAAAAAGGCACCCGATTCGCATAAGGCCCGCTGTCAATCGCGTGGCGGGCTAACTGTACCGCAAGGTATGCCAGCGCAACACTTTTCCCGGTGCCGCTGTCGCCGATAAGGGTGATGTGGCTGTCGGCTTGCAGCGCTTCAGCAAATTTGAAGGTTGGTGCACCATACACATGGCCCAATCGTGGCCAGTCGGGCATAAAGGGCAGTACCGTTTCGGTGATATCTGGTCTGGCAGGCGTTATTTCAGGTTCGACCGGAGCTGGAGGAGCGAGAAAACTCGGCTCGATAAAAATTTCTTCGAGTGAAAACAGCGGCGAAGCCAGATGCAGGCCCTGAACTCGCTTGACGGTATCATTGAGGTGGCGAACTTCAGTGCTGGTCAAAAGATCGGTCCGGGCACTCGCCAAACGCTCTCTCAACCAATGCCACAAGTCAACCAGGATTGGACCCAGGCGGCGCAGTACCAACCATATCAGGCTGCCAGCAAAAAAGCCGATCCAGAAGGAAAGTCGATCGATGTGAAGGTTGCGAAAAAAATTGATCATCCTCTTCAGGTCAGAGTGTGATTATCCAGGGTACGGATCTTGTGTTTAGCCCGAGTACAGAATTCGGCTGCAGCCGTCGCAGCGTGACATTTGGTTTGGTGAGCGCGCTGCGTGGAGTAGGGCAGCATTCAATGTTGTCCCACATGCAGAACAGCATTTGTCCACAATTCTTGCGACTGCGATGCCCGAGCGCGAACGCCGCAATTGATCGTATATTTGCATATCCTCAACAGGGATCGAACTGACTGTGGCGGCTCGCTGCCCCTGCAGGCGAGTTAAGTCGGTGAGCAAACTGTCTTTTTCCTGCGATAGATCTTTATGCTGCGCAGCAGATGCAGCCAGTGCCCTTTGCAGTTCTATTGAAGCAGTTTGAAGTTGCTCTCCGGCCGTCTCCACTGCAATCATTGCTTCAAGCTGGCGGTCTTCCAGCACGTTCAGATAGCGCTTGAGGGCAGCAACTTCATTTTGAAGATCTTGCAGCTCTTTTGGATTGCGAACTTTGCCCCCGTAGAGGGTCGCTTCAGATTGCTCGATCTTGACCCTTTGAGCCTGAACTTCCTGTTCGGCGGTCCGCAAATTCTTTTGTTCTTTCTGCACAATTTCCTGGCTTTGTTCTTCTCGCTTTTGGGCCAGGCGGACAGTTTTATCTTTGTTGAGTGCGATTTCAATCGCTTTCAATCGATCATTGATCTGATCGATTTGACTGTCGATCTGTTGCAGGCGGTAAAGTTTAAAGGTCTCGCTCATGCTGAGATTATAGATTCGGTTGAACGGAAAGACAAGAGGAAATGACATATCTAACAACTCGAAACTGCCATCGGGAACCTGTCCTTGCAGTTTTGTCAACGTAACAGGATGCTTTGTGGTTTCGAATTAAAATTGTTTTTATGAGTCCTGTCCGGAAGTATCGCACAATTGGATTGGTAAGCTTGATCGTCGTGATCCTGACCATTGGTCCTACGATTCTGGCAGCAAAATCCGGTCCCCCGACGTTTGTCTTTGGTGGTTTCCTATTAAATCCGATTGACGGGGCATCGTATTTGGCGAAAATGTATCAAGGATGGCAGGGTGCATGGAATTTTACCTTACCATATGCCGCTAACCCTGGTCAAAGCACTTATTTATTTTTGTTCTATCTTTTCTTGGGCCACCTGGCTCATTTGTTCCATTTGCCCCTGATAGCTGTTTTTCATCTCGCTCGGCTCGTTGCGATCATTGCTTTGCAGTTCTCTTTATACTATTTTCTCGAAAATACATTATCCAACCCAAAATGGCTTACCACAACATATGTCTGGGTGGCATTGGTCTCTGGTATGGGTTGGTTGGCGCTACTGTTTGGCGGGTTCACCTCCGATTTTTGGGTGGCCGAGATGTATCCATTTCTAACATCGTACACGACGCCTCATTTTGCATTCGGATTGGCTTTGTTATTATTTATCGTTACGCCCGCGACGCCCATCCATGTCCGACCCAGCCGGATTCCCTGGTTATATGCCCTGGCAGCGTTAGCGCTTGCAATCATCTCCCCCTTTGGGGTCGTGGTTGCTTTGCTCGTTTTGGGAAGCCAGCTTGTTATCGAGCTTTGGCCTTTTTCTCATGAAAAAATCGGAGCCATCCTGAAAAGTCGTCTCGTGTGGGTTTTTCTTGCTGGTGTTCCGCTTCTACTCTACGATGTCTGGGTTGTACGAATTAATCCGGTTTTAGCAGAGTGGAACGCCCAAAACATAACCCGGTCCCCGCCGTTATGGGATCTTGTTTTATCACTTTCGCCTTTCTTTTGGCTGGCTATTCCAGGAGCAATACTGGTCGTCAAGCGTAGAGATATCAAAGGGATTTCATTGGTGGCCTGGGCGGGACTGGGCCTGCTATTGACCTATTTCCCATTTAGCCTTCAGCGCCGTTTTTTAATCGGATTATTTGTGCCCTTTGTGGCCCTGGCCGTTATTGGACTGGCATGGTTCGTACGTGATTCAAGCTCGCGCTTTAAGTTATTCTCAGTCGTCGTATTTGGTCTGGCAATACCAACCAATTTAATCATTCTGCTGACTGGTTTTCAGGCGATTCAAACCCACGATGAGCTCATCTACATGACGGCAGGCGAGAATCAGGCATTTGATTGGCTCAGATCAAATAGCGATCCAGACGCGTTAATTCTGGCTGCACCTGATACCGGGCTTTTAATTCCGGCATATACCGGTCGTCGGGTGATTTATGGCCATCCCTTCGAAACGCCGCATGCAGATGAGGCCGAAGCGCAGGTAACCCATTTTTATCTGACCGGGGATCTGGCGATTCTGGAGGTTTATCCAGTTCAATTCATCTTCTATGGACCGCGTGAACGTAACCTGAATCCTTCGTTTCCAATCCCAGGGATCAAGCCGGTTTATTCGGGTGGTGGAGTATCGATTTATGCGAACCCGCCATAATTTGATCCGGGGAGAGCTTTATACCCTGCTAAAAAAATATTGGCCGCTGGCGCTGCCCCTGCTGCTGTTATTGCCAGGGATTTTTTCTTTCCCCTATCCATCGGCCCAGGCGGAATACTCTGACCTGGCGATCTCGCATTATCCCAACGCGGTTTTTCTCCTGCGCGCAATAAAAACCTGGCATGCCATTCCGCTCTGGTCACCATCGATCTTAAGTGGTTATCCGTTTATTGCGAATCCGCTGGCGGGAATTTGGTATCTCCCCGGTTGGCTGGCTTATCTGTTTCCACTGCCCTTTGGGTTTAACCTGCTGGTCGGTTTGCACTTATTATGGGGCGGGATCGGTATGTACAAGCTGCTGCAAACTGAAGGCCGCACTCATCAGGCAGCCCTTTTTGGGGCGCTGGCTTTTGAAGCGATGCCGAAGCTCTTCGCTCATTATGGGGCAGGGCATCTGACTCTGTTGTATGCAGTGCCCTGGACGCCCTGGCTGCTGCTTGCCTGGAGAGCGCCCGGCCTGAGATTGAGCTTCCCCCGTTTAACCTGGCGGGTACCTGCCGGCTTGATGTTATCCTTGATCTTTCTTGCTGATGTGCGTTGGGCCGCTTACGCTGGCCTGCTTTGGTTTGGTTATGCTTTGACATCAGATTATCGCGATAAGAACCCGATCGTAAAATGGAAGATGATACCTCGCCTCAAGGATTTCGTCTGGCAATTGGCACTGGCCGCTTTGCTCTCGGCTCCATTAGGATTGCCCTTATTGGAATATTCTCGGCTATCAACCCGCTCTGAGATGGCCTTGCAGGACATTTTTACATTTTCTTTACCGTTCTCTCGCTTGTTGGGTTTAATCATTCCTGATTTTGGCGGATTTCAGGAATTTGTCCTGTATCCTGGATTGGTTGTGTTTTTGTTGGCAACGCTGGCGGTTTTATTGGGCGTGGTGCAGACCCGGGCGAAGTTCTGGTTGTGGGCGGCGGGGCTGGCCGTGTTGTATGCCCTGGGTGATCAAATCCCCTTGTTAAGCACTATCGGCCGGTTGCCTGGTTTTGATATGCTCCGGGTCCCTTCCCGGGCTTTATTTATCAGCGGGATTGCGTTTATTGTCCTGGCGGCTTATACGCTTGACAGGTTGTTATCGGACCTGCCTGATCGCTCGCCAGAGGTTAACCGTGCCCGCAGAAATCCAAGACTAATTCTGATCGCTTTGCTGGCATTTGTGATGTTTCTTTCAGTCGGTATCTGGTGGCTGACCGGCAGCCTGCCCTTCAATTTTGTGTGGAGCTGCTTGATACTGGCCGGATTTTGGATGTGGTATGAATTTTTGGTTGGCAAACGTCTTGCACCCCATTATACATACATCGCTTTAATTGGCATCTGCATGATCGATTTGAGTGTTTTCGATCTCAAGGCTTTCACGCCTCGATCGCCAGCAGATGTCCTGGCGGAAGGGCGCTCAGTCATGCAGGCTTTGCCGGTTTCCAACCTCGCTTACCGGGTGTATTCACCCTCCTACAGCATGCCCCAACAAACTGCTGGCTATCTGGGGTTCGAGCTTGCAGATGGAGTTGACCCGCTCCAATTAAAATCCTACGTTGATTTCATGAGAAAAGCTACGGGGATCGGTTGGGATGGTTACAGCGTCACCTTACCGGCATTTGATGCAGGCGATCCGCACAGCGTAAACGCCTGGGCCCGGCCTGATCCGGTTTTATTAGGTCTGTTGAACGTACGTTTTATTGTGGCAGCATACGAGCAGAATGCGCCGGGTTTAAGCCTGAGAAACAGGATAAACGGCACCTGGATCTACGAAAATCAGGATGCGCTTCCACGAGCCTGGCTGCAAGCAGCCAATGCGCCTGCCGGGGAAAATGCTTCTGCGGTGGAAGCGATCGATTGGTCTCCCAATCGAGTGGCAATCTCTGTCAATGTGCCGGACAGTTCAATTGTTGACCAGAGATTGGTGCTTTCCGAGCTGTTCTATCCTGGATGGCGGGTATATGTGGATGGCAAACCTGCCACACTCGAGCCGGAGGCCGAGATTTTGAGAAGTGTAATCGTCCCGCCTGGACCCCATGAGATCGTGTTTAAATTCCAGCCCGTGAGTTTGTATCTGGGATTGATCGCTTCGGCTCTTGCATGGCTGTGGGCCCTGTTATCAGGTTTTCAATAAAACGAGTTGGATAATTCTGTGATGCAGGCAAAAATGTTGTGAGTAATCCCACCGACCCGAATGCAGATTCTTCCCGAGAAAGGCAATTTCCGATGGGGTATGCCAGACCAGACCGACAGGAGCGTAAATGGGTGGCGGTTTTCGCAATTGCAGTGATGCTGGTGAGCCTGCTCCCTTACCTGTTGGGCTACACTATGCAAGGCGCAGATTGGCGTTTTACTGGTTTTTTGATCGGTGTGGAAGATGGTAATTCCTATATCGCAAAAATGCTCAGTGGTTCAGCCGGTGCCTGGTTATTTCGAACGCCCTATACCGCCTATCCACAACGTGGGGTATTCCTTTTTATTCCTTATATCCTGTTAGGCAAATTAGCTGCTTCGCCTGGTTTGCACGATCAATTAGTAGCTATTTACCAACTTTTTCGCTTGGTCAGTGGTACACTGGCAATCCTGGCGACCTATGATTTTATAGCCTTTTTCATCCGAAAGATCTCTCTGCGGCGATTAGGTGTGGCGCTGGCAGTATTAGGGGGGGGGTTGGGATGGTTGATGCTTTAACCGGGCGAAATTGCCTGGCTGGGATCTCTGCCGCTGGAATTCTATTCTCCGGAAACATTTGGTTTTATTGGATTGTTTGGCATTCCTCACCTGGCACTGGGGCGGGCCTTGATGCTTTGGGGGTTGCTCGCTTTTTTGCGGGCAGCAGATACACTGAAAGATGTCAGGTCTGCTTGGCAACCTGGACTGAAGGTAGGTTTAATTTGGCTGCTTACTGGTCTGGTTCAGCCTCTTATCGGTATGGTTGTTGGTGCCGTTGCAGGTATCTATATCATTGCGGTTCTTTTATGGCAGCTCTGGATGAGCGTAAGTCGACCTTTACTGTTGCAATGGGATGAGTTTAACAAAAGACTGGTGCTGGCGATATGGGCTGGTAGTGTAGCCTTGCCCTGGGTCCTTTACAATTTTTTCTCGCTCTATCTGGATCCATTTTTGCAACGATGGACGGCTCAAAGTAGCATCCCATCTCCACATCCGCTCCATTATTTGCTTGCATATGGGTTGATGCTGATCCCAGGCAGTATTGGCAGTAAGTATTTATTAATGGATCGACCCTGGATTGGCTGGTTTGTGGTGGGATGGGTTTTATCCTTACCGATTCTGGCTTATGCTCCGTACAGTCTTCAGCGCCGTCTTCCGGATGGCGTTTGGATCGCACTGATTGTTTTAGCGATGGCTGGCTTGGAAAAATTTGAGCTTCAGATTAAGGCATCGTCTAAGGAGCGTTGGATTAAGTTGTCGTTGTTTCTTGCTTTTCCTTCAACGCTTGTTTTATTTTTTGGGGCTTGCATGGCGTTGCAGAAGCCCTCTATGCCGGTCTTTCGGCCCGCTACTGAAGTGGACGCTTTTGAACAAATAGCCGATTTGTCTCAAACGAACCAGGTCGTGTTAGCCACATATACAACCTCCAATGCTCTTCCAGCCTGGGCGCCTGTACGAGTAATTACGGGACAGGCGCCCGAATCTGATGAATTAAAAGCGATTAACCGCACGTGTGGCTCAATTCTTCCAGCAGAAAACTCCGGACTCAATCCGCTTAGATTTACTGAACGAATTTAACGTGAGTTATGTGCTCTGGGGACCTTCAGAGAAGGCACTTGGTAATTGAGACCCTCATCAAGCCTCGTATCTGGTAGCTGATTATCAAACCGAGGAGTATGCTGTCTTTTCGGTCCGGTGAATGCTTTCTAATAGAGGTTTGTTCTTTTACTTGTGATAGGGCCCTAAACGTATGCAACCGACTTCACGCTCGATCATATTCTTCCTGGCGGGTCTGTTGACCTTAATTTTCCTGGTGTGGCTGACGATATTGGCTCCGCCTGGTCCGGAAACCATCCTGCCAGGGATTGTATTTTTCTTACTGCTACTCATCATGTCGCTGGCTGGAGTGCCGCTTGGCGGCGGGACAGCCTCATTCCTGCCGATGACGACCATTCTGGCATTTTTGGTGGTTGGGCTTGTCCCGGCTGGCTGGATTGCTTTTGGATGCGAACTGTTGGCACCCTGGTTGGAATACATTCAATCCAGGGAGGATGATCGATCCAATAAAAAGAACTTTATTGATAACTTCAGCAGAGCGGCAGCCAACGCTGCTATTCAGCCCGCCAGCATTTTATTTGCAGGGGCAATCTATTTACGAATGGACGGCGTCTTTCCTTTGCAATCTGTCCAGCCGAGCCAAATATTCCCATTGTTCGTGCTGGGGATCGCCTATCTGGTGGTCAATTACGCCCTGGCAGGCTTGTTTTTTATGGCGGGCGGTCGCGAATCATCTGGACGGTATTTACAGGCTATTCCGGGTCTATTGGCTTTTGAAGGCACTCCCATCCTGTTCGCGCCGCTGATGGCGTTGGTGTACAGCAATTTAGGTTTGGCTTCTTTTCTTGTGCTTTCTCTGGCAATAGTGGCTTCAGCTTTGATCATGCGTAACCTGTCGTTGGCCCGTCTGCGGTTAGAGCGCCGCGTTCGGGAATTGGATAGTTTACAGGCGGTAGGCAGAGCTGTGAGTTCCAGCCTGGATATGAATATCATCCTGGAGACAATCTACCAACAGGTTTGCCGCTTGATGCCGGCTGAGAATTTCTATATTGCCTTATATGACCGGGAAACCGATCAGGTCTCTTTTCCATTGGTTATTGAAGGTGGGCTGCGCATTTCGGGTAACACCCGTAAAGCCGGCGGAGGTCTGACCGAATATATTTTGCGCACCAGCACTTCAGTGCTTGCCACGGAGAATACCAATACAACCCGGTCAATGCTGGGTTTAGCGCCCTCCAATAAACCGGCTTCATCCTGGTTGGGGGTCCCAATCGTCGCGGGTGAAGAGGCTCTGGGTGTGATTGCCCTGCAATCATATAAGGCTACCGGCGTGTATGACCGTGCCCACCAAACTGTTCTAGCTGCGATTGCTGCGCAAGCAGCCATCGCGCTTAAGAATGCTCATCTTTATGCACGTACTGACGAGGCCCTTGCCTGGCGCCTTCAACAACTAACCTCCGTTTTGGAAGCTACCCACGAAGGGATTTTGCTGCTGAATCTGGGAGGCCATGTCATCACGGCCAACCCCGCCGTAGCAGATCTGCTCGGCGTTGACCTTAAGGAACTCCTTTCTACCGGTGTGTATGCAAGCCTGGGCTCTCTGCAGCAAACCATCGCGCAGCGATTAGGATATTCTGAAAGCGAATTTCAGGTTGAAACCATTGACTTAATTCGGGGTACGCATAATTTTCGAAGGCAAATTATCGATCTTCCTGGTCAGCCGGGAAAACATGTCGAACGAACCCTCCAACCTGTTTTGGGGTTAGGTGGAGAAGTGGATGGCTTACTTTTTGTGCTCAGAGATATGAGCGAGGAATATAAACTGGAGCAGCTTCGTGAAGACTTGATCCAGATGATCATCCATGACCTTAGAGCTCCGCTGACGATTATCCAGAGCGGCAATGAAGCGGTTCAATCCTTACTGGAAGCGAATCAACTCCAAAGTGCAAATCATATTCTTGAAATGATAGCTAAAAATACGGGGCGCATGTTGAATTTAATTAATCAGATGCTGAACATTCGCCAACTGGAATCCGCCAGTCTCGAACTCGATTTGCAATCCGTATCGATACCGTCGCTTTTTCGTGATCTGGTTGAGCAGTATAGCCCGGCCATTGAGGATGCTGATCTTAAGCTCAATCTGAATCTGCCAGACGATGCTCCTCAAGTGTATGCTGATCCAGAACATGTCGAGCGGATATTTTCTAATCTGCTCGATAATGCCATCAAATTTACACCCGATGGTGGTCAAATTGATATAAATGTTCATCTCGATCGTTCTCAAAGTGAATCCGGCCTGATCGTATCAGTGAAAGATGATGGGATTGGCATTGCTGATGATATGCTGCCTCATCTGTTCGATAAATTTATTGCGAATTCTTCGAATGCAGCCCGGCGCAAGGGCTCTGGACTTGGTTTGTATTTTTGTAAACTTGCAATCGATGCTCATCATGGGAAAATTTGGGTTGAGAGTGCCGCGGGTCAGGGTAGCACTTTTTATGTTGCCCTTCCAATTGTTGAACCGTAATGAAAAAAATTCGCAACCTTTTCCCCCTGCCCCTATTACCCATCATTTGCGCTCCGGCGGCTTTATTTGTTCCAATGCTTATTACTGGAAAGGTACTCTTCTGGGGCACGCCAGCTTTACAGTTTATTCCCTGGAGAGCATTCGGCTGGGAGGAAATCATTCGTAGCGGCCAGATGCCCCTCTGGAACCCTCTGGTAGGGATGGGGGCCCCCCTGGCTGCCAATTACCAATCCGCTTTTTTCTATCCGCCTAATTGGATCGAGGGGCTGTTCTGGTACCTTGGTGGGGTAAGCTGGCAGGCCTGGGCGGCGACCTTGCTGGTTATGCTGCATCTGATCTGGGCAGGGATTGGAGCAAGCCTGTTACTGCGCCGTCTGGGAGCAGGCATATTGGGCCAGACGATCGCGGGCATGGCCTTCGGTTGTTCGGGTTACCTGGTTGCCAGAGCCGGCTTCTTATCGATTAATGCAGCAGTAGCCTGGCTTCCCTGGATTTTATTGGGAACCTGGTCCGTCGTTGTCCATCCCGCCAATCGCAGGACTTTTGTGGGCTTGATCGTCGTACTGGCCATGCAACTGCTGGCGGGCCATGCTCAGACGGTTTGGTATAGCTATTTACTGGCTGGGATGTGGGCCGGTTTTTGGGGCTGGCTCCAGGCTACAAATATCGCTGGCCAAGCGTATGCAGGCTCAATCGATTCCGGCAAACAAAAGGTGTTCGGCAAGATCTTCGCTGCCTGGGTCCGGTTGGGATTGGCGATTACCCTGGCCGTTGGCCTGGCGTCGATCCAGCTCCTGCCCACTGCGGAATACTTGATGCAATCGCAACGGTCTGCGGCAGTTGACTACGAGCTGGCCATGACTTATTCATTCTGGCCCTGGCGAATCTTGGGCTTATTCGCTCCCAACCTGTTTGGTAATCCCGCTCACGGTGATTATTGGGGGTATGCTAATTTCTGGGAAGACGCGGTTTATATCGGATTCTTGCCAGCTTTGCTGGCTTTGTCGGTCTTACTCCGGCCCGCTCGCGGATCCAATCTCCGCGATAGCCTATCTGCTGATGATCGATGGATTGACCGGCCATTTAAGTTCCCCGAACTTCGCCGTCGCTTCGTGAAATTTGCTTGGCTCGTTCTTCTGGCGGGGCTCCTCCTGGCATTGGGCCGGAATACACCCGTGTTTCCCTGGTTGTACCGGCATGTGCCAACTTTTAGCCTGTTCCAGGCGCCTGCCAGATTCCTGATCTGGGTCGAGATCTGCCTGGTGTTATTAGCCGCAATTGGAGCGGACCGTTGGCGCCGCCCAGAAAAACGGGCTCTGTATTGGACTCGCCTGGCAACTGCCAGCGGTTTTGCAGTTACGTTGGGTGCAGGCATCACCTGGTATTTAATGAACGAAGCCAAAACCTTGCCTGAAATTGCCTTGAGCGCAATTGGCGCTACCGCTCTGGCCGGCTTCTGGGGTCTGAGTGCAGGTGCGCTCAGTTTGCTGGCTCCACCACTGGGAACACCCTGGAAGGATCTGTATCGTTCTCGTGGGCAACGTCTTTGGCTTTGGGGGGTAATTGGCATTGTTGCATTGGATTTAGTGGTTGCTGGATGGGGCTTGAACCCGGGAGTCGATCTGAGTTTTTACAGCCACAAACCAGCTACCTTGCCAGAAGTTGTTGAAAAATTGGATGGCGGTCGGCTATATCTGCCGGAAGAAGCAGAGAGAGAATTGAAGTTTGACCGATTTCTGCGTTTCGACACGTTCTTTCCCGGTGAGGACTGGCAGGCGATGCGGGCGGCTTTGCTTCCCAATTTGAATATGTTGGATCAGGTGGCATCCGTAAATAATTTCGACCCCCTGATTTCGGGCCGCTATGATCGCTGGATGGAATTCTCTGGCACAGGCAAATTCAAAGATCGAGTTGGATTGGCTGAACCTGATGGCGATTAGCGTGGTAGAAGATGTAGATAGCCGTTTACCTGCCGGGGTCCGTTTCCTGCCCGTCGCATCCCTGGAATCCGACCAGTCAAGCAATAGCCAGCCTTCTCGGGTTCGATGGGTGCCCTGCGCCCGTTTCGCCGCAAACGGAGAGGCAGCCTGGCAGTTGATGATTTCGGGAAATGTCGATAGCGCTCGTGAAGTGGTGCTCGAAAAACCTGGGACAGTCTCCCAGGGAGATTGCCAGGCAGCGAAGGCCGAAGTTATTGAATTGGAAGCCAGGCCAGCATATTTTAGTGTTCAAGTGACTGTTGATGCTCCTGGCTGGGTCGTTCTGGCAGACCAATGGTATCCTGGCTGGGTCGGATCGGTCAATCGTCAGCCGGTAAAGATCGAACGAGCAAACTTTCTTTTTCGGGCTGTACCGGTTGACGCTGGAAAAAACCTGGTCGAATTTCGATTCCGACCCATCTCCTTTCGAATTGGAGCCGTCATCACGCTTGGGTTACTATCCGGATTGCTTATCTTTGGAATATGGTCGCGACTTCGCTAACGCTGATTTAGCTAACTACTCATGGTGATTTCTTTACGCAGCAATCTATCCAGGCCGATTCTTCCGGCGCTTGTCACCGGGTTGATTCTTCTTTTACTTACGGGCTGGGTGATTGTCCAGGCAGGGGGCGATCCCTTAACCCTGGCTCAACTGGGGACACGTTTCAGCCAGGGCGATCCTGCTGGAACGGAAGGGTACGATGGTCAATTCATCTATTACATCGCCCGCGATCCCGATCCCGGGACAGTGACCAAATATCTGGATGTACCAGCTTATCGGTATCAACGCATTCTGCTCCCCCTGATCGCCCGCCTGATCTCGTTTGGGAATGTCAATCTGCTGCCCTGGGTCTTGGTGATGATCGGAGTAATCTCCCAGGCGGCCGGCACCTGGATCGTTGCACGGCTGCTTGCCGGTTGGGGAATCAATCCCTGGTATGCCCTTGTGTATGGACTTTACGCTGGATTTGTCCTGGCGGTCCGATTAGACTTGCCCGAGCCATTGGCCTACGGCCTGATCGCGGCAGGATTATTGGCTCATGAACAAAAGAAACCTGTCTTGAGCTGGATCTTCTATGGACTGGCATTGTTCGCTCGCGAAGTTACTGTCGTGTTTGTAGTTGCCCAGTTCATTGCGGATCTCATTCATCAGCGCTGGCGGGATGTTTTCGGCCTGTCTTGTCTGGCATTCCTTCCTTATCTGCTGTTCCAGGTCTGGTTGTGGCGGCAGTTCGGACAATTCGGTTTGGGGTCCGGCGGCCTGATGGCGACATCTTTTGAGTGGATCCCATACATGGGATTGTTTCGCATAGGATTTGACAGCATTCCATATCTGCTTGCCATGCTGGTTGTCTTCGGGCCGGCAGTGGTGTTGCCATCTATCTGGGGCCTGTTCCATGCGGGCAAAAAATGGCTCTCTGGGGAACGAAATGTGATAGTATTAGCACTGTTCTTGAATGCCCTGGTAATCGCTACACTGCCGTTTTCAACCTTTCGCGAGACTGGGGGTCTCATGCGTTTTGCCTGTGGATTGGTTCTGGCGGTACTCCTTTATAGTGGCCGTTATCACCTTGGGCGGGTGTTGAACTACAGTCCGCTATGGTTGGTCTTAAATGTTTTCTTGTTGAAGTAAAACATATCTTAGGCTTCGACAAAAATCCAACATGAACGGAGAAATCTATGTCTGACGTACAGAAATTTGCTGAGCGAGTTGTCGATAATATTGAGACGGTTATCGTCGGTAAGCGCTCTTCGGTTGAACTGGCTGTGGTTGGATTGCTTTGCCAGGGTCACCTGTTGATTGAGGATGTCCCCGGGGTGGGTAAGACAATGCTGGCTCGTAGCCTGGCGCGATCGTTAGGTTGTACGTTCAGCCGGATCCAATTCACGCCAGATATGCTTCCTAGTGATGTGACCGGGGTATCGATTTTCAATCAAGTCAGTCGTGAATTTGAATTTCGGCCAGGGCCGATTATGGCCCAGATCGTTCTGGCAGATGAAATCAACCGTGCTACACCCAAAACGCAGGCAGCCTTGCTGGAAGCAATGGAAGAACGCCAGGTGACGGTGGATGGGGTTACCCACATTTTGCCAGAACCTTTCATGGTGTTGGCAACCCAAAACCCGATCGAATATGAGGGCACATTCCCGCTGCCAGAAGCCCAGGTTGACCGATTTTTGCTCCGGTTGCGCCTTGGTTATCCAGCAGCCCTGGATGAGGTCAATATTCTCGAACGGCAACAATTCCGGCATCCTTTCAGGACGCTGGATAAAATTGTCTCGGTTGAAGAATTGAAAGAGGCTCAAGAAGCTATCAAGGGAATCTATGTATCTTCAGCTCTGAAAAGATATATCATCGATCTGGTCAGCCAGACCCGTAAACATACGGAAGTATACCTGGGCGCCAGCCCGCGCGGTAGCCTGGCTCTTTATCGAACGGCTCAGGCCAGGGCGACAATTTTAGGGAGAGAATTCGTACTTCCCGATGATATAAAAGCGCTGGCAGTTCCAACATTAGCTCATCGCGTCATTTTGGGACCAGGAGCCCGATTACGGGATTTGACTGCCGAGCAAGTTGTCGAGGAAATTCTAAGTAGTGTGCCGGTGCCTGGCGGAGATCCAATGGGTAAAGCCGCCAAAGCCGTTCAATCCGGCGAGTTGCAGGGATGAATTCCGCCCAGCGGTTGGTGCTTTTATTATTGGCAATCAGTTTGCTGGCTGGCGTTATGACTGGTCAGCAGCTCTATTACCGGTTAAGTTACATCTGGGCAATTTTGCTGGTTGGTAGCTGGCTGATGTCTGTGCTGTCCTTGCGTGGGGTGACTTTTGTTCGGACAGCGCGCACCTTGCGTTCGCAGGTTGGTCAGATTTATGAAGAGCGCTTTGAAATTCGGAATACAAGCCGCTGGCCTCGCCTGTGGATAGAAGTGCGGGATGAATCAGATCTGCCCGGCTCAAGTGGATCGCATGTCCTGACTTTAATTGGTGGACGGGAAAGCCGTTCCTATCTGGCGAGGACGCGCCTGACCCGGCGAGGTGTATTCCCGCTGGGGCCGACAGTTTTACAATCCGGAGATTTGTTCGGGTTGTTCCCGATCAGCCGGCGTTTTCCAAGCGAAGATTCGCTGCTGGTTTATCCAATGATGGTGGATGTGCGCCAATTCCCCAGTCCGGCTGGCCTGCTGCCCGGGGGTGAGGCGCTTCGCCGGCGGACGAGCCAGATTACATCCAATGCAGCCGGGGTGCGCGAATATGAACCCGGGGACCCGCTTAATCGCATCCATTGGTTGAGCACGGCTCGCCGCAACCGCATGATGGTCAAAGAATTCGAACTGGATCCATTGGCGGAGGTGTGGATGTTTGTGGATGCAAACCGCTCGGTGCATGCCTCAAAGCCTTACCAGATTGAAGAATACGATCCGCAGGAAATTTGGCGGCGAAGGAAACCTTTCAAACTTCCCCCAGCTTCGATTGAATATGCAGTGACGGTGGCAGCTTCGATTGCCCGGTATTACCTTCAAAATGGCCGAGCGGTAGGTTTTGTGAGCGCAGGTCAGATCTTGAGGGTCTTATCCTCGGACCGGGGGGGCGACAGTTGGGGAAAATCCTGGAAGCCCTGGCTTTACTGCACCCGGATGGAAGTCTGCCGCTGCAGGGATTAATCGAAGCCCAGGCGCGGCATTTGCCCCGCGGCAGCACCGTCGTTTTGATTACACCGAGCGCCTCAGATGCGGTTGTAAAGGGTGCGGATCTACTGCTTCGGCGTGGTTTGCGACCAATCGTCGTGGCCATTGATGCAGCGTCTTTTGGGGGATATTTCAAATCGGATGTCCTTGTGGCTGCCATGCAGGCGATTAATGTGCCTGTATGCAGTGTTTCAGAGGGCGATGATCTAACCGAGGTCCTCTCTTCAACGGTAAATACCCGAGTTTTAGCCTAATCTGACCCAACTTTTCGATTACAGGCCGCCGCCAGTTTTTTATTGGCGGCGGCTATGCTTTCATTTTCACGCAGATCAAAGCTTTTCCTTTGCCAATTGTCTAATCGAAAGCGCCATTTATTCCAGATCTTTTCCTGGATTTTTTGATGCTCGCGGATTGAATAACTTTGTAGATCAGTTAACCACTCGATATCATTTTCAAGCAATGCCAGATCCAGTTCGAGAAGTGTATAGCAGCAAGTAACCAGGGGCAGGCGCTCGGCCTTGGCTTCCGGGTAAGTGGTTCCGGAAACCAGAGCGTCTGGGTTGATCTTGAACAGTCCGGCCAGCAGGGTAACTGTTCTTTCACCTGGGATTGTCAAATCCATTTCAATATGAGAGACAGCAACCCGCGAGATGGCGAGGCGTTCTGAAAGTGATTGTTGGGTCCAACCCATGGATTGGCGCAGGCGGGCTATCTTTTTACCGATCGATTCGGGTTGCTGAACCAGTTCATTAGTTGGTTGTAGATTGAAACGTGACATGAGTTACTCCGTCTACTGAGTCACCGCTATCCTACACTATACTCGAAAAAAAGATTTCTGAATGCTAAGTCACTTAGCTGACAGGACGATCATCTTTTGCTAAGGTTAATTCGATGGCAATTCGTGCTTTTGTTCTCGGGTAATGGAATATCTATGGCCGCAAATAGGGCTGGCTGGCAAATCCAAACCTGATTTCAGCTGTCCTCACAAAATGGAGATAAGATGAAAAATAAACGCGCTCTAATTACGGGAATTACCGGGCAGGACGGTTCCTACCTGGCCGAATGGTTGCTTGAAAAAGGATATCAAGTCATTGGTATGGTCCGGCGCTCCAGCACGATCAACTTTGAACGGATCAAGCACATCCAGGACCGTTTGACGATCGTTTCTGGTGACTTATTGGATCAGATCTCTTTGGTGGACATCCTGGATAAACACCGGCCGAATGAAGTCTATAACCTGGCTGCCCAGTCCTTTGTGCAGACTTCCTGGAGGCAACCGGTGTTTACCGGAGAAGTGACTGCCCTGGGTGTAACCAGGGTCCTGGATGCGATCCGGATCGTCGATCCGGATATTCGTTTTTATCAAGCCAGCAGCAGCGAGATGTTCGGAAAGGTCCGTGAAGTTCCCCAGAGCGAGTCGACCCCATTTTATCCTCGCAGCCCCTACGGAGTGGCAAAAGTCTATGGCCATTGGATCACGGTGAATTACCGGGAAAGCTATGACCTGTTTGCTGTTTCGGGAATTTGTTTCAATCACGAAAGCCCGCGCCGCGGCCATGAATTTGTGACCCGCAAGATCGCCCGCGGTGCCGCCCGGATTAAGGCCGGCCTCGACACTGAGCTGCGTCTGGGCAATCTTGATGCCCAGCGAGATTGGGGTTACGCTCCTGATTACGTGCGAGGTATGTGGCTGATGCTCCAGCAAGACCAACCCGAAGATTATGTGCTGGCCACTGGTCATACCCACACCGTTGAACGTTTTGTGGAACTGGCTTTCCAGAGCGTTGGCCTGGATTATCAGGAGTTTATGATCCAGGACCCCCGTTTTATGCGCCCGGCGGATGTCGATCTGTTGGTTGGTGATCCCGGTAAAGCCCAGTCTGGGCTGAACTGGAGGGCTGAAACCTCATTTGAGGACCTGGTGCGGATCATGGTTGAAGCGGAACTGGCAAGTCTTGAAGCCTGATAACTGTCTTTTGTCACTTGACTTTTGTCTCGTTAATTGCATAATCAAATCAAGGTTGAGCCCACTTTGATCGTGTGTTGGCCGGGAGGATATGGATGCAACCTTCTCGTAATCGGCCTGAAAAACGTTGCGGCCTTGTCATTCTGGGCGCACTCATCCTGTTCGTAGGCATGATCGCCTCCGTAGAGCAGTCTTTCTCTAAAGGGGTGGAGCACCCACTCAACTCCGTACTTCCGGTCAGTCCAGGATCATCTACGCTTCAATCAATTGGGGACTGTGGACCAGAAACCTATCCCAAGTTCATCTACGAAGAATATGTCGAGACCGGCGCCCAAGATTGGACCCACACAGGCGCGCCTGACTACTGGCAGATCTATGACTTGCGGGCTGTCAGTGGATCGTATTCCTGGTATGACCAGGCGCCGGCGGTGCCGGACGATCAATCCCTGTATTCTCCCTCCATCATTTTGCCGGATAATGAATCGCCCATTTTCCTTCGATTCTGGGCATTTCGGGACCTTGAGAACAGTTATTCCGGTTGCAATGATGGCGCACTGCTGGAGATTTCGTCGGACAGCGGGCAATCCTGGCTACAGCTCGATGACCAGCTGCTCACCGACCCTTACAATGGCGTGATAGATGCAGGGAAGGATAATCCCTTGGAAGGTAGATGGGCCTGGTGCGGGCACTCTCAGGATTGGATTGAATCGATCGTGGGTCTGGATGAATTTGCCGGACTGCCGGTACAGTTCCGGTTCCGGGTCGGCACGAATAATTCGCAGAGCCGGGAAGGCTGGTACTTGGATGATTTGGTCGTCCAATCCTGCCCAAGCGCTTATATAGCCCAGATTACCCCGGTGAGCAATCAGGTTGGCTATCCTGGCAACCATGTCTTCCACGATTTTCGGTTAGAAAATCTTGGCCTGGACGACGATTATACAATTCAACTTCAGCCAGGGGCCTGGTTAGCCAATCTTCAGACAGCGCCGGAGGTGAATCTTCAATCTGGACAAGTGTTTACGGTATCTGTGGGCGTGGATTTGCCGGAAACGCCGGGAGACCAGCTCATGGAAGATAGCTTTTCCTTGCTGGTCCGTTCAATCAATCATCCAGATTTAGTGCTGCAATCGACCGGGATATCCAGTTTGAATGTCAATCCTGGCCTCGGCTTGCAAGCGGACCAAATCCAGCTTGTAGGTGTGCCAGGAGAAATTGTCACCCATACTTTCTCGTTGACGAATACCGGGGATGTTGATGATGATTTCCGTCTACGGGTAGACGAGGCTGGATGGCTGACCTACAGCTTGCCAAATACCGGATTGATGCATCCGGGAGAGAAGAAATCCGTCCCAGTACAGGTAGCAATCCCTACCGGTCCCTTGAAGACTGCTGAGCTTGTCATCACCGATACCTTTCGCTTAAGAGCCGAGTCGGGATGGTCCGACCAGATTGGGGTTGAAGCTGCCAGCACAACCAGTACAGATCTGATTGCTGGTTTACGAATTAATGGTCCAGCTTTTATGGATGCTTTTGCCGGTAGGCCAATTGAGGTCACTTTCTACCTTGCGAACCTGGGAAATTTTGCGGACCGTTATTTGTTGGAGTGGTCGGGTGATTGGCTGGCCGAGGCCCCAGATTCCCAAACGGATTGGATCGCGGCAGGTGAATATTGTGAGCTTGTCGCTAGCATCCAGGTACCCCTGGAGATCCTGGATGGTGAAAAAAGTTTCCTGACCTTGAAAGCGACCTCCCAACTGGACCCAGAGCGAAGCGGGAATGTTCTATTAACCATCTATGGCTGGAAGAGAATCTTTTTGCCCTTGATCCAGGGGTAACTATCGATTTTCATTCTTTTATAATATTCTGAGTTGTCTTCTCTCGGGATATTTTCCGAAGTCATGGCCAAAAAAGGCGTCAGCGTGGGTGTTTGCCCACGCTGACGCCTTTTTTGGCCTATATTCTTGTCAGGTCAGGCCTGATGCATCTTCTCAGGGTGTGGGAGAAGCTGGCCAAGAGCGTCCAATAAAGCCGCTGTATCAGCTTCATCGTTGTATCCCTGAATAGAAACTCGAATCAAGTTCATACCATTCCAGGACAGGATCGGCACCTCGATACCATAAACATCATATAACGTTTGTTTCAATGTTGCGATCTCAAGATTGTCTGGAATGCGGGCGCTGAACATCTGGGCATACCATTCGGGCGAGTCAGGGCAAAGGGCCTGGTATCCCGTTAATTGGATCAACTGCCGGCGAGTCTTGCTGGCAAGCTCGTGACAGGCAGTTCGGATTCTGGGCCAGTTGTTTTCGCTTTGGAATTCAATCGCGGCCGGTACACTTAAATATGCTGATAAATCTCGGGTCCCTTGCCATTCGTGGTAATCAATATATTGGGACTCCGATGGATATTCGCTCTCGTATCCCCAACTGACGACCAGAGGATCCAACCACTGTTGAGATTCACGGGTGGCATACAAAAAAGCTGCTCCCTTAGGGGCCAGCAACCATTTATGACAGGCGCCGGTGTAAATGTCGGCCCCGATGGCTTTCAGATCGAGCGGGATTTGACCGGGTGCATGCGCCCCATCCACGATACATAGGATGCCTGCCTGGCGCGCTCTCGCGCAGATCGCCTCGACTGGAAAGATCAATCCGGTCGGGCTGGTGATGTGGCTGATGAAAATAACCCTTGTTTTTCCGGTAACGCCGGACCAGAATTGCTCTACGAACTGATCTTGATCCAGAACCGGGAGCGGAATGGGCTGGTGGATGTAGTGAGCGCCGCGCCTCTGGCAGACATAATTCCAGGTCCGGTCCATGGCGCCATACTCATGATCGGTCGTCAGGATTTCATCACCTGGCTCAAGAGCCAGGCTCCTGGCAACCATATTGATAGCCGTGGTTGGGTTAGGGAAATAAACCAGATCGTCCGCAGCTACATTCAGGTAGTTTGCCAGACTCCGGCGTGCTTCTGCCAGGAACTCGCCAGCCCGTCTTCCCAGGAAGGCGACCGGTTGGCGTTCTAGAATATACTGCCAGGCCTGATAAGCTTCAAAAACTGGCCGAGGACAGGCGCCAAATGAACCGTGATTGAGAAAAGTGATCTTTGGATCGAGTAGAAATGCATCTTTGATTTCAGACGGTATCATAGGTTGCTTCTTCGTTTCGATGGTATGAGGCGAGTATACTACCATTTGAACTACCTGTTCAGGGCCGCCGGGCGTGTAATAATTGAATTCTATTGGTATATTTTGTATAATGAAAGCGCGCTTGCAGAGATAGAGCGTGCAATAAACGTGCCGACAGCGAATGTTTTCATCATCTGCAATCTAATCCTCAATTCCAGCCATCTTGCTCCATCGCCAGTCATTTCAAGAAAACATCGACTCGTTGGGAATTACTGTGATCGCACCCCAGATTTGGGATGTGAGCGGGCGTCAGCACGCCCATATATTCATGTCTGGGGCTATCCCACAGAGTTTCCCAGAGATCCAAAACATCACTGCTGGCATTGGGACTGAGCTGTCTTATAACCATGTCAAAGGGGGTCTCGTACGTAGAAAGAAGGTGGATATGGCGACCTATATTCTTCTCAGTACGCTTACCGAAAGCGGGGCCGAGCTAATAAAAAAGCATCCCGGACGAATTCGGGATGCCAATCGAGATATGGCTGCGCTAGGCGTCGAAGTGGTTTCACAATTCGCAGTGCTGGGTTCTTATGATTTTGTGACAATCGTGGAAGCTCCGGATAACCGTACGATTGTCCGAATTTCAACCGAGCTTTCCTTGCGCGGAAACCTAAAAATTACGACTTTGCCCGCCCTGCCGATCGACGAATTCATATCCGAGATGAGCCAGGGGTAAAACGACCGGGTTCTCTGATTGTGGTATAAGCCCCAATCTGCCGGATCTGAAAATACCCAAGATCAAACTATCACGCCTCTTCGATTTCAACGTAAATGCGTTTGTTGATTTTGCCCTTGCTCTTGTAATCCAATACCCGGATATGTCCAACTTCGGATGTGTTCTGGACATGGGTGCCACCATCAGCCTGCAAATCCAGCCCAACGATTTCGACCACGCGCACTTCCTGGATGCCTTCGGGTAAAAGATTGATCTTCGTTCGAATGAGATCGGGGATCTGGAAAGCCTCCTGGCGAGGTAAAATCGCTGTGCGGACCGGATGGGCCTTAGCCACTTCCTGGTTAATCGCTGCTTCTATTTTTTCGACCAGCTCTCGGTGCATCGTTTCGAATTCAAAATCCATCCTGCCTTTCAACGGTTCCATATCGCCGCCAGTTACGGAAGCGCCATAATCTCGAAAGATCACCCCACATAAAATGTGCATGGCAGTATGAGTGCGCATCAATTTGTACCGCAGGTCCCAATCGATCTGTCCGCGCAGCCTGGCGCCTACTTGGGGCAGTGGTTCGCTGCCTTCGATCAAGTGCAATATCTGCGGGCCGGCCTTCTTCGCGCGTTTTACACTGAATACCTGAGTTTCATCCTCCAGGAGAGAAAGCTTACCTCGGTCAGCCGGTTGGCCTCCTCCACCGGGATAAAAGGCAGTCTGGTCAAGCACCACCGCATGGTTTTCATCGTCGACTGACGTTACGGCTGCTTCAAATGTTTGCAGATAGCTATCGGTGTGATAGAGAAGCTCGGTCATTACTACTCCTTTATAAATTATCTTGAAGTCATCGCGTTTCTTGTCATGTCTGGAAAATTCTGTCACGATCACATCACAGGATCCCCATATAAATTCTAATTTGGTTTCGCCAGGAATTCCGCGTCAGCTCCCAGATTTGAGGTATGAGCGTGCAGCTATACGCTCACGCCCCAAATTTAGGGGATATTATGCGAGCGGGTTATAATTGAATCACAGACAATTGTACCAGCGTGTCTGGTCGAAATTCCGGATTGAACGATCTGGCAACCGCACCAGGCTAGAATTTTGAAGATTGTTCTCACAAGAAGGATTCCTATGCCCCCATTACAACAATACACTGAAGCGTTGATACAAAATGTTGAGCAGGTCATCGTTGGCAAACGTAGTACGATCGAGTTATTACTGGTTGCCCTGCTCAGTGAAGGTCATATCTTGTTAGAAGATGTGCCGGGCACAGGCAAAACAATGCTCGCCCGTTCTATCGCAATCAGCCTGGGGGGAACTTTCAAGCGGTTACAGTGCACACCGGATCTGTTACCGAATGATGTGACCGGGGTTTCAGTCTTCAACCAGCAGCGCTCTGACTTCGAATTTCGGCCTGGACCAATTTTCGTCAATATTTTATTAGCCGATGAGATTAACCGGGCGACGCCGCGCACCCAATCCGCATTGTTGGAGGCCATGCAAGAGCAGCAGGTTACCATTGATGGAGTCACCAGGCCACTGACGAGACCTTTTATGGTGCTCGCGACCCAGAATCCAATTGAATATGAGGGCACTTTCCCTTTGCCGGAGGCCCAGCTCGATCGTTTTCTCATGCGATTGACGGTTGGTTACCCCCTGCCGGCAGACGAACGCCAGATCTTATTGAACTTACAGCATGATCATCCGATTAACCATCTTCAACCGGTCGAGTTTTCCGATCAATCGGTCTCTGGCGAAGAACTGTCCTCGTCGAATAGCCTGGATGTGCTGGCAAATTTCCAGCGCCAGGTTTGGGATATCCATGTCGATGACAGTTTGCAGGAGTACATCATCCGTCTGGTCGGGGCTACCCGCGTGCATCCCGATCTGGCCCTTGGCGCCAGTCCGCGGGCAAGTTTGGCGCTCTTTCGATCCAGCCAGGCTCTGGCGGCCATACAGGGTCGGGATTATGTTATTCCAGACGATCTCAAACGGCTGGCTTCCGTTGTCCTGGCTCACCGATTGATCGCCCATCCTGAAGCCGAACTGCGCGGAAAAAACAGTCTGAGCATTTTGCGGGAGATTCTCGCCCAAACTTCGCTCGAACTTGGCGGGATTACGGAGTAGCATAATCCAATCTTATGGGCAGCGCTGTCATCACCCTGTTAATTTTCATGGCCTTTATGGCGATCTGGCTGAATGCCGATTATTTGCTGACCCTGGTCTATATCCTGCTGGGTGTTTACATCTTGGGGCGCCTTTGGAGCCATAGGGCGATGAATGGCATTGTTGCCAGCAGAACTTTCCCGAAGAGAGTTTTTTTTGGTGAAACAATCGCTGTTCAGCTCGATGTTGCCAATCGTAGCTTATTTCCGCTGGTTTGGTTGCAGTTGCACGAAAGTATGCCGGTTTCGCTATCCATCCATGGATTTCTCCAAAGGGTGATCAGTTTACCGGCCCGAAAAAGTGTCCATTATCAATACTTTTTAGAGGGACGCCGCCGGGGTATTTATGCTGTTGGTCCCCTGAGCATCCATTCCGGCGATCCATTTGGCCTGGCCAATACATTAAGCAGTGTTGTTCCGGAAGACCGGTTGATTGTGTATCCCAAAATTGTCCCACTCACTCGGGTGACCATGCCTTCCCGATCTCCGTTTGGCACTTTGCGCCACACCCAGCCGATATTCGAGGATCCAAGCCGTGTTTTGGGTAAACGCGACTATATTCCCGGCAATTCGCTGCGCCGGATAGATTGGAAATCCAGCGCGAATACAGGTCGGATGCAAGTTAAGCTTTTCGAGCCCTCGATTGCGCTGGAAACAACCGTGATATTGAACTTGAACAGCGAAGAATATGGGATGCGAACCCGTATTGATACGAGTGAATTGGCTATTGTGATCGCCGCTTCTTTATCGAATTGGGTGACCAGTATCCGCCAGGCAGTCGGATTGATCAGCAATGGACACGAACCCAACCAGGCCGCTGGAAATCCGGTCTCAATTCCACCACGGCGTGGCCGGGCGCACCTGATGCGGATCTTGGAAGCGCTTGCGAGCGTCCAGCTAGCTGAAACCCAGCCTCTTGTTGATGTGCTTCGTCACGAAATCCCCCGTCTTTCCTGGGGCACAACTCTACTGATCATCACGCCTTCCATTCAGGAGGCCTTATTTGATGAACTGTTCCAGGCTCGTAGGGCCGGGATGAATGTTGTCCTGATCCCGTGTGGGGCGGTGCCGCATATCGCCGAATCCCGCCGGCGAGCGGATCACTTTGGGATCCCATTTTTTCAGATATTGAACGAAAAAGATCTCGACATCTGGCGTCGATAAACAATATGAAAAACTCAGAGCTCGATCCTCAATTCAAAACTAATGATCGCCTGGTTACCCTGGCGAGTTATCTGCTTGTGAGCTTGATGCTGGCTTGTTTTTCGGTTTCGGCAGTGCAACTGGGTATGGCATTATTGCCCTCCTGGCAGGGAGGATATTTGATTCCATTGTCTATTTTGATCTCCTTAGAGGCTATGTATGCGCAAAGGGCCATCCGCAATTACCCAATTTTCAGTACGGAATGGGCGCTGCGCCGAATATCGGAGTGGGTATTCATCCTGTTGGTCATCAAGCTGGCGGAATTTGCTGCCCGCGGCCCGGCTCAATTATTCGCAGAAATACCACTTTGGGCCCAGGATTTTAAAACATATTTTATAACGCCCGATTATCTGGTCGCTTGTGGCCTGGCATTTGTGATCTGGGGATTATCCTCGGAATTTGCTGAGTTGCTTGCCAAGATGGAAGTAAACGAACGTATGTTGGCGGTTGAGCGAGAAGCCGGGATCAGTGAAGATCGCCATAAACATCGACAGCAATTGCTAAGTATGATTATGTTTGTTGGGGCAGTATTGATCATCATGACAACTTTATTGCGCAGTGATTGGGAAGTCGTCTGGAAAAATCGCCCACCTTTGTTGTTTGGCACCGCGAATTTGATGGCTTATTTTGTCCTCGCGCTCATCTTGTTGAGCCTGACCCAATTCTCAATCTTACGAGTGCATTGGAGTTTGGAGCAGATCTCAATCAGCCGGGATTTATCCAAACGCTGGATATATTACAGCGCTGCCTTCTTAATCCTGCTGGTGATCGTTGCGAGTTTGTTGCCAACCCGCTACACGATTGGATTGTTAGATGTATTGAGTTTATTTCTGGGGTTCTTTATCAATCTCATGATGTTGGTTGCATTTCTCCTGCTTTTGCCGATCTCACTCCTGTTCAATTTGCTGATGTCTTTTTTTAGTACGAGTGAGACCGCGCCTCAAATGAATATACAGCCTCCGCCTGACCTTATTCCTCGCCAGGCGGCAGGTAATTCCTGGCTTGAGCTTGTGGCATCGATAGGATTCTGGGTGATATTTATCGCTGTAATCGGTTTTGCGGTCTATTATTATCTCCAACAGCGCAAAGATGTGTGGCGCTATTTTCGTGACGCCCCTCTGATTGAAAGGCTTAAGGATCTATGGGTGGTGATTAAGAACTGGCTAAGAGGCGTCAACCAGGGGATTGTTACGGCGGTGGATGCAGGTATGCAGCGGATTCGAGGCTTGCGAGTCTCAAGATTAAATGGCGAACACCTGCCAGGATTTCTCAGCCTGCGCAAACTGTCAGCCCGCCAACGTGTTTTTTTCTACTACCTGGCTATGCTGCGTCGCGGTGGTGAGCGAGGGGTCCCGCGCCACGTGGATCAAACACCTTATGAATATGCCAGCGAACTGGGCAGTCGCCTTCCGGAAGCGAGCGAAGAAGTTTCTTCCTTAACCAATGCGTTTGTGGAAGCCAGGTACAGCCGGCATGAAGTCACACGCGATCAAGTCGGAATTGTTCGTCAATCCTGGGAACGGATCAAAAAAGCATTAAAGAGCACGCTCCACGCCTTTGATCGGGCTTCGTAAATTGACATTGGCACATTTCGAAGGTACTACCCCAGGAATTTTCACAGCACCCTGGTCTACGGAGGCACAGAACATGGATGATCTGGTATTGTTTTATCCAAGTGGGCATGAAGCCCATTATGCAGAAGGTCATCCAGAACGGCCAGAGCGGGTTGAAGCCATTCGCCGGTCATTAAGCAGGGCAGATATATGGGATAATTATCCACAGCTAGATCCCATCTCATTACCAATTGATGTACTTCGAGCTATTCATACCCCCGATTATTTAGATCGGCTGGCTGCAATGTGTCAGCGCAGCGGGTGGTTTGATGCGGACACATATACAACACCCGCGTCGTGGGACCTGGCTCTCAACGCAGCTGGTGGAGGCGCTGCCGTGGCGGAACGCGTTTGGAGTGGTCAGGCCAAACGGGGATTTGCACTCACCCGTCCGCCAGGTCATCACGCAACTGCAAACCGCGCGATGGGCTTTTGCCTGTTAAACAATATCGCCCTGGCTGCCGAGTTTTTGCTGGCGACCAAGAACGCTCGGAAATTAGCTATTGTGGATCTCGACCTGCACCACGGTAACGGTACCCAGGACATCTTCTACCGGCGGGGTGAGGTGATGTATCTATCAACCCATCAAACTCCCCTATACCCTGGCACAGGCAATATACAAGAAACAGGTAGCGGTCCAGGCGAGGGGTTGAACTTGAATTTACCCTTCCCACCCTTTTCTGGCGACGAAGCTTTTCGGGCGGCAATGCAGCGTTGTATTTTGCCATTCCTGGATCGGAATCACCCGGAAATGCTGTTGATCAGTGTTGGTTTCGATGTCCATTGGCGCGACCCACTTGGACAGCTGATGCTTTCCACACAGGTGTATGGTGAATTGCTGGATCAGCTGATCCAATGGGCTGATCAGAATTGCGATGGCAAAATTGTCGTCTTCCTGGAGGGCGGCTATGATCTTGATGCCGCCGGAAGTTGCGGCCTGGCTACAGCCAAATCTCTGTTGGGACAGACATGGAAGGATCAATTAGGACCGGCGCCTTATACTGAGACTGAGGATTGGCGGCAAACAATCAACAAGGTATGTGAGCTCTGGAAGTTATAGCCAACCAGCAACTTATCCCGCTGATGGTCGTTTAGGATGTTACCGGGTTTATTGATTTATTCCTGACTTTGCAGTAAAGTATATGTGTGAAAAGGGACAAGCATCCCTGATTGGGGAGGAAATGCGCCACATATTGTGGGTGTTCGGTTCGAAGAAGGAGCAAGGATGAGCGAACAATATGCCGTATTCATCGATTTTGAGAATGTAGCCCTGTGGGCCGAACGAGAATTCTTCGACTTTGAATTGACGCCTTTGATGGAATATTTACAGAGTCGCGGCCCGGCGGTTGTCAAGCGGGCTTATGGAGACTGGTCTCGCTTTTCGCGCTATCGTGACGAGTTGATGAATAATTCCATCGATCTTATCCAGATCTACAGCGTAAGAGCTGGCAAGAATCGGGCAGACATCCGGATGGCGATCGATGCTATGGAGATTGCCCTTCATCGCTCGCAGATCGATCATTTTGTGATCGTTTCCGGGGATAGCGATTTCGGCCCTCTGGTGGCCAAGCTGCGAGAATATGGGCGTTACACCCTGGGCATTGGTCCGCGTAGTGTAACTCATCATCTGCTGGTGAAATCCTGTGATGAATTTGTGTATCTCGAAACGGTGATGGGAGAGATGTCCAACGTTGAAGAACAGACGACCATGGAGCGCGACATGGCGCGTGGTTTGCTGTCCAAGGCAATTCAAGCGCATGGACAGCGCGGCGAGTTGCCCGTCCTGGCGACGCGTCTCAAACAAACCATGCTGTTAATGGACCCGGCGTTCAATGAAGCCAACTTCGGCTATTCCCAGTTCAAAGCCTGGCTTGAAGATAGTCGCGACCTGGTCAAGTTATTTGTGCGGGATTTGCAACTCTTTGTAACCCCGCTGGATTACACATTGCCTTCTAATGTCGAAGTGATCGGTGGAGAACATATTCCCGATGAGGTTGAGCAGGGCGGGTCATCTGGCCTCAACCTTGAAGCGCATTACCGGCAGATTTTTGCGCGCTTGAAAATGACCTCAGTTGATCTCGCCACTCGCCGGGATGTTTTGCGGGATATTTATCGCGAACTCTGCGAACGGCCCGGTGCGCAAACGACCGATGAGTTGCTCGAAAATCTGCGCGAGCGCTACGAAGATCAAGGTATGGTTCGCAGTAAAGCCACCCTCAGAGAGATCCTGCAAATGGCTTTCCGCCAAAGGGCATTTGACTATCACAATCAACCCGTATCGCTCTATACGCCGGTCTACCTGGCTGCCGGGATCGACAGCGAGGCAGAGTTTGTGAGCCGAGCCGAGTCGGATTTTGTTTATTCAGTTGTCCGATCAGGACTGGAAATCGATGCAGCAGAATTAGCGAGTATCCTTCTGAATGATCGCAATCAGAGCGATTATGTCCAATGTTTGTTAGAAGATCTGAAAGCCCGCGGACTGATCGTCTTTCGTAAAGGTCGCTTTGCGTTACCCGGTCATGGTGTGATTCCTTTCAGAGAAGATGAGGCCTTGCGTATTCTGATTCGGGATATCGAGCAAGTTGATTTGGTCAATGGTATTGCGATCAACTACGAAACTGCTCGAGCGCTGGCGAAAAAAGCGATGCTACAACGCTCGCAGGATTTTGCCGCTTCTGCGAGCACTTATCAATTAGCCTGCCGGGTCCAGTGGGTGGCTGTTGAAAAGGGTGAGCCCGGCGCTACGCTGGAAGATTTGCGCTGGTATATGGCCTCGTATGCTTCGGCTGTGGCTGGTAAACTCTCGCAGGTCAACCGGGATTATGCCGGAGCACGGCCCTATTACCTGGCATTTTTTGCCCTTGTCCAGGAAGAAGACCCCCTTTGGAGCCGGATGCGGGGTCTGATCAATCCCATGTTAACTTATTTCTGGGCGAATGCAGGCCGGGAGCTGGATTTGAATATTTCCAGCTGGAATTTGAGTGGTTCTTCTCCGGCTCAAATTGCCGTCAATGCCGCCAATCATTCGAATCCCGACTTGCGTAGATTATGGGAAAAAATCACCATAGAACTTGCCAAAGTCAACCCTGGTTTATTGCGGCGCATTGCCAATCAAATTGCATTGAACCGTACGGATTGGCCGGAAAATGCCCGGGTAGCTCAGAAAATTGACAATATCTTAGCCAGCCTCAGCCCATCTTAGTTTGCTCTATCTGAACGGTATCTTCCTGTTCGATCATTGACGCGTTTGTCCCTGGATGGTTTTCACATATCCCGGTTTGCCCTAAAAATTGGGTGTAACGATTTTCATCTTAAGAGCATCCAAAAAGGTGTGGTGAACAGACATGTATGAGATAAACATTCCACCCAAAGCTGCAAACATAAGGAGAGTACTATGGGAAGCGTGACACTCAGATGGGTTGAATCAAAATTAATGGTCGGCAGTGACTCAAACGGGCACTCGGTAGTTATTGGACGATCGCCGGAAGATCATGACGTCTGGAATGGGATCAAGCCATCTGACCTGTTATTACTGGCCGCCGCCTCGTGCTCGGCGTATGATGTCGTTGAAATTTTGACCAAACAGCGTGAACCGCTCGTGGATATGAAGGTGACATGTTCCGGCGAACAGCAGTCTGATCCTCCTTATACATTCACACAAATCCATATGCACTACGAGATGAAAGGTGATGTGAATCGAGCGAAACTTGAAAGAGCAATCGATCTATCTGAAAATAAGTATTGTTCAGTAGTGAGCACCTTACGGCCCGGCGTCCCCATCACCAGCGATTACGAAATTGTGGAACATTAGCGCCACGGTAAGTTTGGGCCCTATACAGCGCAAATCTCATCTTATTCCAATTGAGTAGAAAACTTTAAACTGGTTCTTTGGCTCTTTTGAGAATTCCTGTGGTACTACCCCACATCTTCTGCCCACCACAGGGATTCCGGAAGAGCCTCTAAACTGTTCGGAGAGCGTAAGTTGTTCGAACAGCGTCCTTTATCCTGGAAGTCTTATCACTATCCGGATTCAATCAGGCTCAATGGATTCTATGGAAAACTCTGTGAAAGAGAGCGCCACGCCGGAATTTCCAAAGCCCACCCAATTTTGGATAAAGATACTGATATACTCTTTTTGAAGTTGATTGTAGAAGTGGCTGTCAATGGATCTGCATTGACGGAAAGGATTATAGATTGCTCACAACCCGTTTTGAAGAGGCCTTACAATATGCCTTTCGATTGCATGCTGGCCAGAAACGCAAAGGCACCCAGATTCCATATTTTTCACACTTGATGGCTGTATCCGCTTTGGTGCTCGAGGATGGCGGGGATGAAGACCAGGCCATTGCAGCATTGCTTCATGATGCGGTTGAGGATCAAGGCGGCATGGTTACCTGGCAAGAAATTCGCCGTCGTTTCGGTGAGCAGGTCGCAATCATGGTCGATGGACTTACGGACGCGTATGGTTCCCCTAAACCTCCCTGGAGAGAACGCAAGGAACGTTATCTCAATCATCTGCGTAAAGCTGGCCCCGAGGTTCAGCGAATTTCATTGGCTGATAAACTCCACAATGCTCGGGCGATTTTGACAGACTTAAGAGGTAATGGCGATGCAACCTGGGGGCGTTTTCGCGGCGGTCGGGATGGGACTCTGTGGTATTACCATTCCCTGGTCGAGATTTTTCAGGAAATCAATTCCTCTCCCCTGGTCGTGGAGCTTACCACTGTAGTTCGGAAAATTGATGAGCTGGCTGGCAATCAATCCAGTTAAGTTATGCTTTGAACTCCAAACGGGGATCAGCACAGGCAGCCGATGGCAGTCCAGGCTGATCCAATACAACAACATCACTTTCTACAACATTCGTATGCTCCCTTGCCAACTGAAGCGATTATCCGTTTCCTTGGGGATTCCTGTGGTGGTACCCTCCCACAGAATTTCCTGGAGAGCCGATTATCCTGACAGTGAGGTCTGAATGAATGAGATTCTGATCTCGGGATTGATCAACCTCGAAACGACTTTGCAAGTTGAAGCTTTCCCCATTCCGTATTTTCCGGTTCGATTTCCATTCAACGGAGTCCGCAGCACGGTGTCCGGGGTTGGCTTTAATCTCGCGAATGCCCTCACGAGGCTGGGCGACCGGCCTCGGTTTTTGTCCCTGATTGGAAGGGACGCCCCGGGTCAACTGATTGAACAGGCGTTGCGTGATAAGCAGATTGATTCAAGCTATATCTTGCCCGTTCTCGACCAAACGCCCCAATCGGTGATCTTGTACGATCAGGATGGAAGGCGCCAGATTAATGTGGACCTCAAGGATATCCAGGAAAAACTCTACCCAGAAGATCAATTTGCAGAAGCGTTAGAAGGATGCCAGGTGGCTGTCTTGTGCAACATCAACTTCTCGCGGCCGATGCTTGCGCATGCTCGCCAGGCCGGCATCCGGATAGCTACTGACGTACACGCGATTGCCAATCTTGCGGACGAATTTAACCGTGATTTCATGGCGGCGGCTGACATCCTGTTTATGAGCGACGAAAATCTGCCAGATCCTCCGGAGGTTTGGGCGAAGCGAGTTTTCCAGACCTTTGGAGCTGAGATTGTCGTAATCGGTATGGGCGCTCAGGGCGCCTTGCTGGCGGTTCGTAGCGATCGCTTCGTGGAACGAGTTCCGGCGGTTTACACCCGCCCGGTTAAGAATACTATTGGAGCGGGGGATGCCCTGTTTTCTGCTTTTCTCCATGTGTATTTGCAAACTGGAGATCCTTACAATGCGATTCGCACCGCGACCGTATTCGCCTCCTACAAAATTGGGGAATCTGGCGCAGCCGATGGTTTTCTGGATAGCGCTGGGCTGGCAAAACTATCGAAAGCGCATGCCAACCAAAATCAACCACCACCTCGATCGGATCTACATACAAAGCAAAGGCAGGGATTTTAACCACATGGCAGGCAAGTACGGGAAAGCGATCGTGCTGATATCCGCTGATATTGAATGGAAAGCAATCAAGAGCCTTTTTGAAGACCTGGACGAACAGCTATCCCCATTTGGGGAGTGGTTTCATGTTCAGACGGATACCCTGCTAAAAGCGCTACAGACTGATTCTCACCTGCAAAAAACGCCTCCATCGCTGATATTTTTTCATGGCGGCTGGGGGAAAATAGCGGCTGCCGCCTCGACTCAATACGTGATTGATCGCTGGCAACCCGAGCTGCTGATCAATCTGGGTACATGTGGAGGCTTCGAAGGCCAGGTGGAACTGGGCGATATAATCCTGGCAAATAAAACAATTGTTTACGATATTATTGAGTTGATGGGAGATATGGATGAACATATCGCTCATTACAGCACGGTTCTGGAAACAGGTTGGTTCAATGAGGCTGGATTGCCATTTGAAGTTCGTAAGACTTTATTGGTCTCAGGCGATCGTGATTTGTTGATTACAGAGATTCCAGAACTTATCCAGCGCTACGGGGCGGTAGCAGGTGATTGGGAATCCGGGGCGATTGCGTGGGTCGCCAAACGGAATCAAACCCGTGTGATCATTTTACGAGGGGTATCGGATATTGTCCGCAGCGTGGGCAGCGAAGCGTATGGGAATCTGGAATATTTTTCGGCGGAAGCCGGAAAAATTATGGCTCGATTGATCCGGGCTCTGCCGGTCTGCATTAGCCAGTTTTTTGTAGACAGCGACTGATGCGCGGCTGCCCTTGCTGCCAATTCCTACGGTAACGGCAGCTCTAATTCGATCTCATCCCGAATGGGGATGTTGTCGATACCGAGCAAAGGGATGCTGGGTTTTAATTTTCTCGAGATTTCGATCGCATTTGGATAAACTGCAACAAGTCGGAACCCATTTTTCTGATAAAAACGCAAAGCGGGCAGGTTATCGTTGGTCGTAATTAGCCACAGCCGCCGGCAAGCAAACGACACGGCTTCCTGGCGAACTCTGGCGATCAGGGCGCTGCCAATGCCTTGACCTGGCTTCAGGCTGTCGATTGTGACAATTTCACACTCTTCCGCTTTGATTTGATAGGTGATCAGACCGGCCGGCGTACCTGTTACTCTGGCGACGAAACCAGGCAGTTCATCCCCGAAATAGACTTTACCACGCGAAACGATTTCAACCGAACCCCATTGCTCGGTTAAAAAGCTCGAATCCAAGGCCGATCTTGAGGTGCAATGGCATTGATGGTAAATGTTGGGTTCATAGATCGCGCCGGATTTGGTTGGGATTAGCTTCGCTTACTACGTGAATAGTTAGGGTCTTTGGGAAAGTCTGTGAAATAGTCCCACCACAGGAATTCCCAATGAACCAATATTTCTGTTGGAAGCAGGTTTGGTGTACACTTGATATATAACCAGACTGTAACAGCCGATCAGGAGGAACGATGCAGCCGATCGTGAAAATCAATCTATCAAATCGGTCGATTGAAACTTATCATACACCCAAGGCGTGGGAAAATCAATTTTTGGGTGGCGCTTCTCTTGCTGCAAGGTTACTGTATGATTCGTTAAATCCAGATGTCGCCCCTTTAACGCCTGAGGCGCCTCTGCTTTTCTTGAACGGGCCGCTTAGTGGGACAGCCGGACCGGCTGTTGGGCGGTTCGTAGTCTGTGGACGGTCACCCGCAACCGGTTTATGGGGCGAGTCGAATTGTGGAGGTTTTTGGGGGCCGGAACTGCGTATGGCCGGATTCGATGGTATCTGGATTACCGGGCGGGCGGATGAGCCAGTTTATCTCTGGATCCATGACCGGGATGAAGCTGGAAATCAGATAGAGATCCGGCCAGCTGCTCATTTGATGGGGATGGATACTTATCAGATTCAAGGGGCGATCGAAACCGAGCTGGGGGCAGGCAAGGTGCGGGTTGCCTCGATCGGCCTTGCCGGAGAAAACCGTTTGCCCTTTGCGCTGATCCTATGTGATCATGGGCGTGTTGCTGGCAGAACAGGTATGGGGGCGATCATGGGATCTAAAAACTTAAAAGCGATTGCGGTCCAAGGGCACGGAAAGGTGCCGGTTGCCAAACCCAAGCAGTATCAGACGATCCGCTCGGAATCCAATCGCCAATTGCGCGCTGATTCGATGACGCGAGTGTTGCGTGAGCTGGGTACTTCCGGTGCAGCTGAATATTTTGATTACCTCGGTGAAATGCCCAAGCGGTATTTCAGTCTGGGGACATTCCCTGAAGATTTACAGATATCGGGAGCCGGGCTGAAGGAAACGATCTTAACCGGTGTGAGTGCCTGCCATGCCTGTGTGATTGCCTGTGGACGGGTTGTGCGCCTGGAAGATGGCGAGAAGCGCAAGGGCCCCGAGTACGAAACCCTGGTTGGATTTGGCCCTAACTTGATGTTGAACGATCCGGTTGTCGTTACCCGTATGGGCGAATTGTGTGATCGCTATGGGATGGATACGATCAGTATAAGCAATACGATTGGTCTGGCTTATCGGCTGTTCGAATTGGGGTTGGTCACTGAACTGGATACTGGGGGGTTAGCGTTAACCTGGGGAAATCCTGATCCCCTGGAAACATTAATCACACAAACTGCCAAACGGGAAGGATTTGGCGAGTTTCTGGCAGAAGGCGCGCGGGAGCTGGCGGAACGATTCGGCGCCCCGGAAGAAGCTGTCCAGGTAAATGGATTGGAGGTGGCCTATCACGACCCACGTGGAGCTTCTGGCATGGCGCTGGTTTACGCGACCTCGCCCCGGGGAGCCTGTCACAATCAATCGGATTATTTCCTGGTAGATGTTGGTCAGGTTGAGCCAAGTCTTGGGATGCAGTATTATCCCCGCGATGGTAATGGAGAGAAGGCCGGCAATGTCGCCATCCATCAAAACTGGCGCACGCTGTTTAATTCATTGGTGCTGTGTTTGTTCTCAAATGTGGAACCAGAAATAGTGTTACAGCTTATCCGAGGCGCATGTGGCGTTGATTGGTCCATTGTGGATATGATGAAAGCCGGTGAGCGCGGCTGGAACCTGAAACGCGTGATTAATAACCGGCTTGGCCTAACCCGGGCAAATGATAAACTGCCCAAGGCTTTGATGATTCCCTATGCGGATTCTGCCAGCCCATCGGATGCTCACGTTTTTGATTTCGACTCAATGTTAAATGCCTATTATCTGGCTCGCTGTTGGGATTTGGAGACAGGTTACCCATCTATTGGAAAACTGCGTGAATTAGGTCTTGAATTTACCTTGCAAGATATTTGGGGGCAAACCGAACAATAAGCGGCCATAACAACCAGCAAGGATAGTTATTCCCAACGGCTTGCTGGGGAGCACGCAACAGTTGGAAAAGTAAAATGTGGTGTTCGGTTTGGCCGGCGCATGCGCCGGCCAAACCGAACACCACATTTTACATATTTAATGGCCCTGGCTGAAAACAGATCACCTTGCACGATTGTAAATCAGGTTTCCTTGTAGTTCTTCGTAACTACCGGTATAGTTAAAGCGGTCAGAAATTGTCTTCTTTCCAATGACTGGCCTCCTAAAGCATAATTGCGCGGATATTTAAAAGCCAGTTCAACTGGATTCATATCCCTGCAATGCTCGCATCGAATAGGGAGGCTCAACGTAGTTCTTTCACTAAGTATCAAGAAATAGAAGAAGTTACCTCTCTTTTCTCAAGGGATTGTTAGATAAGTCCACGAAGACGATGGCTAAGTGGGTAAAATTTCCATCCATTCGCGGCACAATCCTTGCACAATATTGATTACCATATATCAACAAGAGACGTTTAATCGTGGTTAATCGGTGATTTGTATGTTGTGGCCTGATCGTTTAGCTTTACAGGCATTGATTGTCCTCGACGGAAGGCAGGGCGGTCTGTCATGAGTGATGAAACTATCCTGATCGTAGATGATAATCGTCAGATAGCCAACTTTATCGCACATAAAGTTGTCCCTGATCTAGGTTATCACTCCCTGGTTGCGTATAACGGAAAAACCGCTTACGAGATTGTCAAGTCCAACCAGGTATCGTTAATGATCCTGGATTTGCAACTCCCTGATACGACCGGTTTGGAATTTTTGCGACGCTTATCCAGGGAAGGGATCAGTATCCCAACGATACTTTCGACCGCTCATGGATCCGAACAGGTAGCCGCGGATGCATTTCGACTGGGCGTTCAAGACTATTTGCCTAAGCCGGTTGAACCCGACGTTTTGAATGGGGCCATTTCTCGGGCTCTTTCGGAAGTCCCGACTCCGGCGAGAAAAAGATACCCTGACAAGCCGGTTACAGGAACAGCTTTCATGGTACAAGGTGCTTTCCAGGGTAGGACAAAGCCTGACATCCACTCTTGAAATCGATGAAGTACTTCGTAGAATTGTTGATGCAGGTGTATTGTTAACCCAGGCGGATGAAGGTTTCCTGGCAATCCTGGATGAGAACGGGAAATTATTCATGCGGGCAGTCAAGAATATCGATGCCGATCGTGTGAAAACGATGCGCCTGCCGGTTCAAGATTCTCTGCTTGGCAAAGTGATCCAAACCGGTAAGCCGCTTCGAACCGCCAAGGGAGGTGATAAGCCCAGTCTTAAAGTGACAACCGGCTATCTGGTGCACAGCCTGCTTCATATCCCAATTTTTTCCAAAGGTGTGGTTCTCGGGGTTCTTTCGGTTGATAATCAGTTTCGGCGCAGGGCTTTTACGGATCGGGATGAAATGATCCTCACATCCCTGGCCGATTATGCGGCGATAGCCCTCGAGAATGCCAATCTGTATCAAAATGCCCAGCAGGAAATCGTTCGCCGGCAGCAAGTTGAATCTGCTCTCCGAGAGAGCGAAGAACGCTATGCTTTGGCTATGCATGGGGCAAATGACGGATTATGGGATTGGGACATGCGAACGAATGAGGTGTATTTTTCGTCTCGCTGGAAATCGATGCTTGGGTATGGAGATGAAGAAATCGCGAATCGTTTGAGCGAATGGTTCAGTCGGGTTCATCCCGAGGATATCGAACGTCTCAAACTGGATATTTCTGCACATATCAAAGGGGTGTCGCCTCATTTTGTGAATGAGCATCGCATGATGCACAAGGATGGCGCCTATCGTTGGATGTTGAGCCGCGGGATCGCGATCCGGTCCTCGGATGGATCCCCATATCGAATGGCCGGATCGTTAACAGATACAACCGATCGTAAGTTTGCTGAAGAGAAGCTGCTTCAAAATGCCTTCTACGATGGGTTGACCCAGCTGGCCAATCGAGCGCTATTTGTCGAGAATCTCCGCTTCGCAGTTGAACGTGCCAAGCGTCGGCCTGAATATCAATTCGCCGTTCTGTTTCTCGATCTGGATCGATTTAAAAATGTGAATGATAGTCTCGGTCATATGATGGGGGATAAACTGTTAATTGAGATTGCCAGTCGGATTGAAAATAGACGCCGAGCGACAGACACCGTGGCTCGTTTGGGGGGCGATGAGTTTGTAATCTTGCTCGATGACATCAGTGATCTCAATTCAGTGACCCGAATTGCAGATGAGTTGCTGGTTACACTCGCTGAACCATTTAATCTTGGCGGTCACAATGTGCAAATTTCAACCAGTATCGGCATCGTTCTTAGCTCATCGGGATATGAACGGCCGGAGGATGTATTACGGGATGCCGATATCGCCATGTATTCGGCCAAAGCCTCTGGAAAAGCCCGTTATGAAATTTTTGATCCAATTATGCGTAAGCGCATCCTGGAGCGCCTTGAACTAGAGACTGAGCTGCGGCGTGCTATCGCCAATGACGAATTGCAGGTGTATTACCAGCCAATTGTGTCGCTTCCGGGTCAGAATATTATTGGCTTCGAAGCACTGGCACGATGGTCGCACCCTACAATGGGCGTTTTGACACCGGGTCAATTTATACCCATGGCTGAAGATACTGGATTAATCATACCCCTGGATCGGTTCGTTTTACGTGAAGCCTGCCGCCAGATGGCAGAGTGGCACGAGCAATTTTCTTTCGATCCGCCTCTGTCGATCAGCGTCAATCTTTCAGGCAAACAAATCGCCCAACCAGACATCATTGAAACGGTTGATCAAACCTTAAAGCAAACCGGTTTACCGCCCCAAAGTCTGAAATTAGAGATTACTGAAAATGTGATCCTGGAAGATAACCAATTGACGGTTGAAGTATTTAAACAATTGCAGAAGCTCGGTGTTCAAGTACAAATCGATGATTTCGGTGTGGGATATTCTTCCTTAAATTATCTATCTCAGTTTCCAATCAACGCTTTGAAAATCGATCAGAGTTTTGTGAGCCAGATGCTGGAAGATAATAATCAGATGGAAATTATCCAGGCGATTGTGACGCTGACCCACCGGCTCGGCGTTGGTGTGATTGCCGAAGGGATGGAGACGACCAAGCAAATGGATAAGCTGAAATCCATCGGATGTGAATTCGGCCAGGGCTACCTGGTGTCCGTCCCGTTAGATCAGCAGTTATCCCGAAAAATATTGGCATATCTTCATGAGCATCCGACCGATATACTTGGCTGGAAAAACACCATGAAGAAGGAGCTTGAGTAGATCCTGAGGTTGAGGCTATCTGTGAGCAAAATAAGGTGTCAGCCTGGGAGTTCGCCCAGGCTGACACCTTATTTTGCCATGACCTCCGAGAATTTTTACAGAATTTCCCAATGAGGCCCACAGTAGACCGGGTATTGAGAATGTGTTTATGGTAAACTTTAAAACCAGGGAGGAACTATTGGTTCAGTATAAAGCCGCACATAGTTGGAGTAAATATGAAGTACCGGCTGAACTTTTGTTACTGAATACCTTTCTCGATCGGATCAAGTTCAGCCTGTCGGCCCAGGGAGATAGCATCATGAAATTAGTGTCTGTAGCAGAAATGGTAGCTGTTGAAAAAGAAGCAAACGCCAGTGGATTGACCTACGACCAGATGATGGAGAACGCCGGACGGGGTCTGGCCGACCAGATACAGGTCGAGTTTGGCTCAGAATGGCAAAATGGAGCGATCGGTCTGGTAGGGTCTGGAAATAATGGCGGCGATACGCTGGTTGCGCTGGCTCTTCTTGCTCACCAAGGATGGCCGGTCTGTGCATATATTCTCAAAGCAAGGCAGGAGAGCGACCCTCTGGTTACGCGGTTGCAAGAAGCTGGTGGAAGGGTGATTGAAGCGGACGAAGATTCGGATTTTCAAGAGTTGCGAAGTCTGTTGGCAAGCTATGCAGTTTGTTTGGATGGTGTCCTTGGAACTGGGATTCACTTACCTCTGCGAGGCGATCTGCAGCAGAAATTGGCATCCGTGGGTGAAATTTTATCCGGGCTGGTGGACCCGCCTCACATCGTTGCAGTCGATTGTCCCTCTGGGGTGGACTGCGATAGCGGGGAGGCTGCTCCAGAATGTTTGCCTGCTCAACTGACCGTAACCATGGCAGCGGTTAAACAGGGGTTGCTAAAGTTTCCGGCGAATAATCTGGTTGGTAAGTTGAGACTGGTTGGCATCGGCTTGCCTCAAGACGGCGAAGCCCTGGAAGCCTGGCGATCGATCCATACCGAGGTGGCAGATCGCGAAAAGGTCCAGGCGATTTTGCCTGCGCGTCCAGCTGATTCACACAAGGGTACATTTGGAACGGCTTTGGTCGTCGCCGGCTCGCTCAATTTTACCGGGGCAGCTGTACTAGCCGGCGAAGCTGCCTACCGCAGTGGCGCAGGATTGGTGACACTGGCAGTCCCCGCTTCCCTGCATGCGATCCTGGCCGGACATTTGCCAGAAGTGACCTGGTTGCTGTTGCCGGAAGCCCAGGGTGGTGTGGCAGCTGCTGCGGCGAGTGTGCTGTTTGAAAACCTGAACCGGATTACCGGCCTGCTGATTGGTCCAGGATTTGGTCTTCAAGATCCGGCTGCTGAGTTTGTCTATCAGTTCATTGAAGGGTGTTCAAGATTTGGCGGCTTGAATGAGGATAGTGAAAGAACGCCAGGTATTGTTTTCGATGCGGATGGTTTGAAATTATTATCTCAGGTGCCAGACTGGCCTAATCGCCTGCCCGCTCCGGCAGTGCTTACACCTCACCCAGGGGAAATGAGTTATTTGACGGGCCTGTCGGTCTCGGAGATTCAATCGGATCGTTTGAACGTTGCCATGAATTTTAGCCAGGCATGGGGCCATGTTGTTATATTAAAAGGCGCATTTACAGTTATTGCTGCCCCGGATGGACGGCGGGTAGTGATTCCAGTTGCATCATCTGCTTTGGCTCGAGCTGGAAGCGGGGACGTCCTGGCTGGTCTGGTTGTAGGACTGCGTGCTCAGGGAGTCCCGGCTTTTGAAGCGGCCGTTGCATCTGCCTGGATACATGCCCAGGCGGGACTGCTCGCTGCTGATCGCATTGGCAATACTGCTTCCGTCCTGGCAGGCGATATCTTAAAGTCGCTGGTGGATATTTTCTCGGATTTATTCTAACCCTATCACACAGGTTCTTTGGGAAACTCTGGGGTACTACCGCAGTAATTCCCGCCGAATGGATTTAAATGCTCGACAACAAATCCAAGACTAATTATTTTCCAGTGGTGACAGCTCCCACCGACTTGCATAAAAATTGGAATATAACTTGCAACACAACCAGTAGCAGATAAATTTGGCATCATGATTTGCCTGCTCTTGGATGAGTTTGCTAAAGCCCATCCGAAAAGTGGTTTTGTGGTTATCGATGCATGCTTAGCACGCATCAATAACCACATACCTCATTGACTTTTCGGGTAGATATTAAGTGGTATTTTCGCTAAATACCTTTAGGAAAAAGAGCAAATGAACATTACAATCACTTTATCACTTTTTCAAAGTTAAAGGACTTAGAGAAAATACCATTAAGTTTATTTCGGCTGACAGGGTATAAAGGGGTGCAATCCTTTTTCAAAGAATGGTGTCGCATACAAGATGAAGCTGGACGTATTTTCATCGGTTCGTCTTTCAATCCTCCCGGACATGATCAATAGCATCGTACGCGCCTACACCTCCGTAACACAGGTGATGTGCCGTAGCCCATCTGTTTTTGGGAGTGACCAACTTGATTATGTGTCATTCGCTGATCTGTTCAAACAGATTACGAGAATGGAATAAGAGATTTTAGATTCAACATGCAATTTAGAAATTAGCTGCTTGTCTAGTATTAAAGGAGAGTACTATGAAATCAAACTCATTACCTGTCGGGGTGGCCGCGACCTTAATTATCATCGTCTCGCTGGTTTTCTTACCTGTTTTGCCAGTCGTCGGTGAGACCTTAGGTCCAAATAACCCTGGGACCGCGGTCAACAACACCGACGTAGGTACTGTTCCATGGACAAATCCCGGCAATATAACGAGCCCGGGATCTCCTTATGCGACTGCTGATTTTTCAAACACACCTAATCTGGTTTCTAATTATCTTCTGGCATCGAATTACGGCTTTTCAATTCCATCGGATGCCACGATTACTGGAATCACCGTAGCTGTCAACCGGTATGTAAATAACACCCCTTCGTTGATCACGGATCAGGCAATCTATCTGGTGTTAAATAGTGCTTATCTTGGCGATAATAAAGCGGATACGGCAACTTCTTGGCCGAATAGTCTCGTTACGGCGTCTTATGGCGGCCCAACTGATTTATGGGGGTACGCGTGGACGCCATCTCAGATTAACGATGCTGGTTTTGGAGTGGCGCTTTCTGTGACCAAAGGCTCGAACGGGAACAGATCTGCTTATGTAGATTCGATCCAAATCACAGTCCATTATGGATACGATACTACAACGGATGTGGTTTGCGGTAATGGAACCCCAGAAACGATCTACGGTTCAAGCATCAGTTGCGTCGCAACCGTGACGATGGTCACCGGAACAGGCACTCCCAGTGGGACCGTAAGTTGGACTACAGACGGAAGTGGATCCTTTGCCACAAGCCCGTGTACACTTACCGGTTCTGGCGGTGTTTCAACCTGTAACGTCAGCTATACACCCAGCGCTGTTGGAACTGGATCGCATCTCATCAGTGCGACGTATAGCGGTGACAATTATTTTATTTCCAGTAGCGCTTCGGAGACGGTTACCGTAACGCAGCGTTTAGTCAGCGTCAGCGCTGACGCTCAAACCAAGGTTTATGGAGATGCCGATCCAGCACTCACTTACCAGATAACCTCTGGTTCATTGGTGGCTGGCGACGTCTTCACCGGGACGCTAACTCGCGCCCCTGGTGAGAACCTGGGCATCTATCCCATCCAGCAAGGCTCTTTGGCGCTTTCTGCTGATTATGATCTGACGTATATCGGAGCAGACCTGACGATCACTCAGCGTCCGGTAACTGTAACTGCTGATGCTCAGTCCAAAATCTATGGGGACCCCGACCCAGCTCTCACATACCAGATCACTTCTGGCTCGCTTTTAACTGGCGATGTCTTTTCAGGCACATTGACCCGGGCTCCAGGAGAGGATATCGGTCTTTATCCTATCCAGCAAGGCACGTTGGCCCTATCGGCGAACTATGATCTCTCCTATGTTGGAGCAGACCTGACCATCACGCAACGCCCCATCGCTGTCAGCGCCGATGCTCAGACCAAAGCCTATGGTGACCCCGATCCGGTGCTCACCTATCAGGTCACTTCCGGCTCGCTTTTACCTGGTGATGTGTTCACCGGTGCATTGACTCGGGCTCCGGGTGAAGATCTGGGCACTTATCCTATCCGACGGGGTACGCTAGCACTCCCCAATTACTATGATTTGTCTTTTACCGGAGCAGACCTGACTATTAACCAGCGTTTGATCACAGTTCAGGCCGATGCACAGATGAAAGCCTACGGCGACCCTGATCCAGCCCTCACATATCAGATCACTTCTGGCTCGCTTCTGGCCGGGGATGACTTCACCGGTACATTGACTCGCCTTCCGGGTGAGGATTTGGGTACTTATCCTATCCAACAGGGTTCACTGGCGCTTGCAGCTTATTATGACCTGACCTACAACGGGGCAGATTTGACGATCGTCGTAGCCACGCCTATCCTTTCAGTGACCAACTCGCCGGTTGACTACACTGGCTTTCCCCAGGCGGCGATTGTCGTTGGTTCTGTGGATGGCGTTGTCAGCAACATTCTGTATGATGGATCGGCAGTTGCCCCAACGAACGTCGGTACTTATGCTGTCACAGCAGATTTCACCCCGACCGATACAGTTCACTATAACAGTCTCACTGCTGCTTCTGCGGGTAATTTTGTCATCTCTCCAGTTTATGAGTTAACGTTGGTAGTGGTCCCCGTATCCGATGCTTTCGGTATCGTTGATGCTGTTATCAACTACAGCTATCAACTAACCAACACTGGTCTGGTTGAATTGACCGGCCCGTTTACAGTGACGGACGATAAAGCCAACGTGAACTGTCCAGTGATAGCCACGTTGGCGTCGGGAGAATCAATCTACTGTGATTCGATGTACACGATCACGTCTGCCGATATGATAGCAGGGTATGTGACGAATACTGCAACTGGCTCGGGCTTTTTCGCCGGAACCCAGGTAACTTCAAACGTCGCTCAAGCAACGGTCACAGCCCACAGATTATTCCTGCCGGTGATCTACAATTAAGGGATTACCAGAAGTCACCTGGCAGATCTTTTCGCCAGGATAAAAATAAGGTCTGTTGCGCAACTGCAATGCGTAACAGACCTTATTTGTTTATATCTCAGCCACGAATCCAAACGGATCAGGCAGAAGCCTGTTCATTCGTTAGGATGCATCAGAAATCAAGCCTCTGCTGACTCGCCTTCATCCTTTTTTAAAGCGCTATCGATTTTGGCCTTCTGTTCATTGACGACTGTCTGGCCGCGCTCTTGAAGTTCGTTGGCCTTCTCTTTGGTCGTGCGGGCGACTTCATCAGCTCGCTTCCGTAGCTCGGTGACGGCTTCTTCCGCTTTAACGCGGGCATCTTCTAAAGCACGCTCCGCTCGTTCGCGGGTGTCATCGGCTGTGTCGACGGCTTTATCTTTCAGCTCGATGCTTTTCTCCCGGATAACGGTCCGGGTTTCTTCACCCGATTGTGGGGCCATAAGCAGGGCAACGGCTGCGCCAACCAGGCCACCAATGATGAAGCCGGCTAAAAAGTTTCCAAGATCAAAATCTCGATCAGACATTTGATTATCTCCTTTCGGATATTGTTAATTTTTCGGGCGTTTACGGAACAGGCCAACCACTTTCAACAATTCGGATAAGCCTGCAATGTATTCGTTTAGTTTGATAACGGGTTCAGATAAATTGTCACTTAAAAATGCCGTTGTACCGCGCAAATTGCTGACAGTCTCATTGGTCGAATCGATGATCGGTTTGATCTCATTCTGGAGCAAGTTGATCAAACGCGCCAGTTGAACGATCAAGATTACCAGTGTAAAACCAATGAGCAGGGATTCAAACGCCATGAAGATGATAAAGATGTCTCGAACCCTGCCTGTATCTGTGCTGGGTTGTACCAGCCACCAAATGCCCCCGATAATGGCAGCAATCAGTATGACCACACCAGCGATGATGCCAATCAGCGTTTTCCTCTGGCTGGCTGTTAACTCATCGGGCGAATTCGATTCTTGTTGAGAATAGGTTGTGATTTCAGTTGAAGTGCGATCAGTTTCCATAGACAAATTGATTATACCCCGGATTAATGTTAAACAAATTGTATCATATTGACATAGATAATTGGGGTCTTCCGGAATCTTGGTACTGTATCTTCCATTCATATACATCCCGCTGATATGAAAAGATATGGAAAAATAAGGTGCCAGCGTGGGCGTACGCCCACGCTGGCACCTTATTTTTCCATAACCTCTGGTTATTTCATGAGAGAAGGATAAAGTATCGGACTCTTTGTGATGGGTAAAAGATGTGGGGGGAATTCCTGGCGCGCAGTTCAATAAACCCAAAAGGGCGACCCGAATGGATCGCCCTCTTAGGTGTGGCATTTATTGTCCTAAGGTGTGACTGGCGGTACCAACAAATTGAACCAGGATTTTACAATCGATTCGGCGGGTTTGCCATGGATAGAAGCCGACTTGTATTGGATAGCCGCGGGTGGATAATATTTGCGAGCAATGACGCCGCTTAACCAGTTGCGCTGGCTGACGGCTGTCAGGATGGCGTCGTAGGCATTAAGTTGTTCGGTTAAATCGATCCCGATCGTCGGTTGATCCGGCAGGGTAGGTGAAAGCCGATCCGCCTGGGCGCATGTTTCGGTTGCGCTGACGATACATCCGGTTATGCTGCCATAAGCAGAAGGATAATCGATTCCGACGATGATTGGCTTGTCAAACAGGTAATAAATGGGCAATGCTCCGTTATCGAGCAAACGGCCAGCTTCGGAAGTCATTTGGGCCGTGGTCGTCTCGACCTCGGCTGCCAGGGGTTGATTGAACAGCAAATAGATCGTATCCAAGGAATCCACAAATGCAGGGGTATCCTGGATCATGTCATAAGGCAAAGCCCAGAGAAGTTGACCATCAAAACGACTGCGAACCTCCGCAATGAGGTCTCGCCACCGTTGTTCGGCGTCTGCCGGTACACCGGAAGGGCTACCGTCCGGCAGTTTCCCGCCTGGCAAAGCTGGAGTCAGCCATTCACCCCCCAGAACTAACGCGATTGAATTAGCTCGATTTGCCAGATCCGCATGATTTAGAATGAATGTGCGGTATTGTTCGAACCAGACCAGCCACCAGCCGAAATCGTGTGGGGAAGATTGCCACCACTCATCCTGATCCATGCGGAAGTTGGGCTGCGGGAATATGACGGTGTAAAGCCCGCGCAACTCGCTTTGTTGAGTAATGTTGATCAGATCGTACCAAAGGGCGTCCTGGCCTGCAACCGGCGCCAGGACCGGTTGGTCATTGCGGATATAGGTCCAGGTTGGTGCAAGGAAAACGAATTGCGCACCCGCGGAGCGTACATCCTCCAACGCAAATGGCATACGAGGCAGCCAGGATGGGTGATAAGCGGCTTCGAACTCGATCCCAGCGCCGAAAGGTGTTCCCGGGTTCAGCAGGCTGGTGTCAATTTCCGGGATCTCTATGTCCGTACCCAGCCAGGCCCAGGCTTTGACCTCATCGACGAATTTATGAGGTTCTGCACTGATAGGGGCCAGTCGGCCGGTAGCGAGTGGACCTTTGGTTTCTTCGTCATCTGCGATCCCGCATTGGCTGTTCCGGCAGTACCGGTAGCTCAGATCGCCAGGCAAATTGAGGGGACTGTAGAGCACATACGCCCAGCGAAAATCGCTCAATTGCCACATCGGGATAGGTTCTGTCCAACCATAGACCGGTTTAAACTGGATCGTAATCTGGTCGTCAACCGGCGTGTTTTCCGGTACAGTTACATCGAACGTCAGTGGGCCCCGGCTGCTGGAACTCCAGGTGACAACTTGATCTTCGATCAGAACGTTTTCGTCGGGTATAACAACATGGCGCAATTTATACGCCCCTTCTTCGTCATGTTCTGCGTTAAAAAAGCCGTCGCCCAATGTGTACTTGTAGTACAGGTAGGCGCCTGCCGGCATTTCCATGGTCAGGGTGTAGCGCCCATCCGGTAAGGGCTCAAGGACCGGCATACGTACAGATGTAGTACTTGCGCCGCCGGATAGATCCGCAAATGTGTTTCCAAACTGCATCAGGTTGCCGGCAATCCTGACCGGTACAGCCGGTGGGCTGCCTTCCGGCAGACTGACAACAAAAATGACGTTGACTTTCGCAGCTTTGTTCAGGCTGATTGGAGCTGGTGTGGTTGATTCGGCTGCCACTAATGCGCCTTGTTGAAAAGTTTGATAGGAACCATCCAGTGCAAAGGCGACCAGATTATGGACACCCGGTGGTAATCCTTCCAGTAAGTAGGTTCCATCCGATGAGCTTAAGGTCTGTTCACCCCCGGCAGCGACCAGCACCTGTGGGACGCCCTCGCCAGTTTGGCTATCGGTGACCTTGCCGCTGATGCGCCCGGTTGAACCGGTAATTTCGGTGTCCAGCCAGCGGCTGATCACGTCTTCGACTTTGCCCGGACCCTCGACATGGTACATCCGGTAGCGAACAGGCCGATCGTCAGACACATATTCGCCGACGGTGGCGATCTCAGCCTGTCGTTCGTAGCGATACTGGATCACTGAACCAAGGGGAAAAGGCAGGGTGATGGAATAGCTGGCTGGCGCGCCTTCTCCGGCCTCATCCGGTTGCATGGAGTAGCTCTGGGCGTTTAACGAGAGCCCGGTCACTTCATCCAGGATCGTGAGGAAAATCAATTGGTCGGGAGGGGAATTTTCGGGCAATTGAACTTGAAACGTGATTTCAGTTTGCGGCGGGGGTGGTAGGGGAACCGCAGTAGCAATGCCTCCTTCTGCACCCTCAGGAGTGATAGATACCGTTGTGTCTTCCTGAGGTGCAGGTGCGACGAACGTTGGCATGTTACAACCTGCACTGAAAATTAAGCTGAACAGGATCACAATCTGGAGAATGGGACGGTTGGCGACACTTCTCATAGGAAACCTTTAGTTTAACGGAATCAACAGCGCTGTCTGATTATTTAATTGTGGCTCTTTAGGGAACTCTTTATGAGCCCCCGACCCTGGAATTCCCGAAGACCCAATAAAACCGCCGTGTATACTCAGGGCGAAAACGGATCACGAAATCCTCTGATCGATCAGTTGCAAGACTAGTTCCAGATTCGGGATCCGCTCTACAGGCAGTTTCTGGGTCGGGCGGTCGTTGAATTCTATCACCAGCCTGCCAGCTTGCACGTTAATATATTTCACCTGCTGCCAGGAGATTTCACGGTTGTCCAGCCGCAAACCTGCCGCCTGGATGGCGAGTGGGCCAAAAAACAGCCAGCTCCCGTTGTGGAATTCTGCCTGCAATTTGGGCAGCAGACGCGGGTACATACTGGCTTTGAGGCGTGAGGTTAACTCGGCCAGATCGTTCAGCTTACTTGGAAGCGTGATTGATTTGCCTGAATGCAGGATTAACCTGGTTTTATATTTATTTTGAACCGGTAAACCGAAAAAGGATTCCTCTACGATACTGCTGGTAAGCCCGCTGATATCGCTCCAATCGTAGCTGCCTGGTCGTCCAAAGCCTGTTCGTATTGAGAGCCCACCTGGATATACTTTCACCTCGGTCAAACTGAGCCGCAGACGAGTCAAGCCTAACAGGAGGAAAATGGCTGCTGCTGCAAGCGCCAGATAATACCAGGGCCGGCTCCAATATTCGGCGGCTACCGGGCCATACCTGGCATAGGCATAATTGGCGCGCCATAAACCGTAACCCAGAGGCGCTAAAATGGCCGCAACCCCAGGGAAAAACAAGAACAGAATATCTCTGGCCCTCAACTGCTGGCCACGATAACGGATTACTGGGCGCTGGGCGTCGTCTGTTTGGCGAGACGTCCGGGCCGCCGCCTTACTGCGGCGCGCGGCGGCCCGGACGCGGGAAGGCTGTGTGGCGGAGGGTGATTTATGCTGGGACAAAGTACACGTCGGTCGGTTTGAGTTTGCTGTTACGAAGAAATTTCGGTTTCACAGGCATGCCAATCCAATCCAGAGAAGCTTGATAAGGGTCGATACCCAAAATTCTGGTCAGCAATAAGGTGTTTACGCCCTCAAATTCTACCAGGGCAAGCACGAACGGTGTTTCCGGTAAAAATTCTTCAGAGCCGAAATGGCAAACCGTAAAGGCGTGGATGGCTGCTTCACGCTCGGTAATATCAATCCAATCTGTCTCCTGGCCTGAAACCATGTCATGACCACGCGGTGTGGCATAGGTGTATTGGCTGTCGGGGGCGCGGTTCGCAAGCAGGCGCTTATTGCTCAATCCGGCAAACCAGGGACTATCTTGAGCGTAAGAATGCAAATATGTGACCTGGTAATCCTGCTCAATTTGAATTGGCGCCATCTTTTTTAGGAACGCTAAGCTCTCCGGATCAGTATCTACCGGGAACGGCAATCCATGGACGATAAAGCCGCCGAGGGTTTCTGGACGGCGATTGGGAAGTTTGGACATACTGAACTCCTATCCTTAACCAGATGCACTGACTGTGCCAGAACGGGCTGCATATTCCGCCGTTTGGTTCAGTCCGTATTTTCCAGAACGGTGACAGTTACATATGTACCAGTCCCTGCATGGCTGTGAATGGCGCCACAGCGGGCTCCTTTGACTTGAAGAGAGTGGTCTTGAAAGTGCTTTCCGATCGTCCCCTGAAGTTGCCAGACCGCAAATACTGCCTGCATCAGGCCAGTGGCGCCAACCGGATGCCCACAGGCGATCAATCCACCGGATGGGTTTACCGGGCACTCCGGAGACTCGCTCAAAGGCAGTCCGTAATCAATCTGCGGCAAGAAGGCTTTCCCTGAGACCGCAAATGGACCCCCCTCACCATAACGGCAAAGTCCCAGATCTTCGTAAGTTTGAATTTCACTGGAGGTATAGGCATCGTGAAGTTCAACGAAATCCAATTCCCGCAAGGGGTCTTGAATGCCAGCCATGCGATAGGCCATATTCCCGGCGGTTCTGCCGGCCCGGAATGAATGTACGCCGGGATAGCGGGTTCCGCGCTCCCACAATTCACGATAGTACGCTCGGGTTGCATCCGAATTGCGCTCCTGTTCCGTGGCGTACATCTCCATGAACGTATCGTAATCAAGGTGGGGCCGGTCGGCCATACGCATCGCATCGGTGCCGCGCCCAATGCCGCTGACCCGCACCAGTGGGTGGGTTATGGTCGCTCCGGCTGCTTCGAGTTTTTTAAGTCCCTCATCAGACGCCAGGATTGTTGCTGCTGCTCCATCTGACATCACGCAGATGTCCAGACGCGTCAACGGCCACGCGACCATGGGCGAGTTGCGGACGTCTTCGATTGTGTAGCGATTCCGCTTTTGAGCATACGGATTATGATAGGCATTGATGTGATTCTTGACGCTGACAGCCGCCATTTGCTCCACGGTCGTGCCAAATTCTTTCATATGACGGGTGACCATCATGGCGTAATAACCGGAGTAAAACCCGCCGACCGGATAATCAAACGAGACGTCGGAGGCCAGGGCGATAAACTCGTTGCCTTTCCAGGTCTCCACATGACTCATGGTTTCGAAGCCATAAGCCAGGCAGATATCCATATGCCCGCTGGCGACTGATTTCCAGGCTTCTTGAAAACAAAGGCCGCCAGTTGCTCCGCCGCCTTCTACACGATGGCTGGGCTTTGGTACCAGGCCCAGGTAATCCTGCACCATGATCCCAGCCATAAGTTGGCGGGAGAAATGATCTGAAAAATAGGAAGCGACCGAGCCATCTACCAGGCGGGTAAAGGTCTGAAAGTCTAACCCAAGATCAGCGATCGCATAATCATAGGCTTCTTTTACGATTGCCTGAAAATTTTTGTCGGGACGCGCCTTGGCAAATTTTGAGACGCCCCCCGAAATGGCATATACAGGTCTCATTTATGGTTCTCCTTTTGGATAAGGTCGACGCGAAAAAGCTTGCACTGGCGTACAGAAACCAGCCTCCTTCCTAACCAATAACATGCCATTTAAAATGCCAGGATTACGCCTCCTTTCTTTTGCCCCCGGGTTTATTGGGGCAGCTTCCCTGCCGCGCGGGCGCGGTCGAGAACGCGCTCGGCCGATTTAATAATGGGTGCATCCACCATTTTGCCATCCATCGCAAACGCGCCGAATCCAGCCTCCTGGTGGCGTGAAGCAGCCGAGACGAGCTGCAGGGCATGTTCGATCTCGCTATCGCTGGGGGTAAAGGCTTCCTGGACTGGATCTACCTGGTTTGGATGGATGATCTGTTTACCGGCGAACCCCATTTGAACGCCGGTTTTTGCCTCCTGGGTTAAACCGGCTGTATCCCTGAAATTCACATAAACCTGGTCGATTGCCTGCAGCCCAAAAGCAGCCGCATGTGTTACGACGGCGCTGCGGGCGTAAAATACCTCCCAGCCCTCCCGGGTACGGACTGCGCCGAGATCACCCGCCAGGTCTTCTGCCCCAAAAATAATGGCTTGCAGGCGCTCGTCTTGGCTGGCTATCTCGGCCAGTTTGATGATCCCCAGCGCACTTTCAACGATGACGATCAGGCCCATCTCAGCTTTAGCAAAACCGGCTTTGCTGATTTGGTCGCCCACCCAACGGACCTGGTCGGCGCTTTCTACTTTTGGCACTACGATCCCATCAGGACGATCATCCAGAACGGCCAGCAGATCATCCTGCTCCAAACCAGACCCAACCGCGTTGATGCGCACCAGGCGTTCCGAGCGGCCAAAGTCCAGCTCTTTAAGGGAATGCGAGATTGTAAGGCGGGCTGCTGTTTTTCGGTTGACGGCAACGCCATCTTCCATATCCATGCAGACACAATCCACGCCTAACTGAGTGGCCTTTTGGATTTTATGGGGGTCATCGCCGGGCATATAGAGGATTGCTCGTCGGGCACGCATGGAGCCTCCTGTTATGTTCTTTGAGAATTTGTGGGGCAGCACTCCTGATTTAGTGGTGTGAACGTGCGACCATGTGCTCACACCTCTACATCCGGGAGCTCTTATAGGGTTTCCGAAAGAACCTCTTGTTATCCTTGCGCAGAATCGGACTTTGGTCGTTTATAGAACAGAGCTGTTCGCTCGAACTCAAGGACAATCGTACCGTTTTGTTTCAACCCGGTATGTTTTATCCGGACGACCCCACATTCAGGATGGGAGCGCGATTCGCGTTTTTCCAAAATTTCGCTCTCTACATAGATCGTATCACCATGAAACACCGGGTTGGGATGGATGATATGCTCATAACCAAGATTGGCCAGGATCGTACCCTCGGTTAGCTCCGGAACGCTAAGACCTACGACCAGACCCAGGGTGAAGATGCCATTGACAATCCGTTGTTGGAAGATCGTCTGGGATGCAAAATCCTCGTTAAGATGCAGCGGTTGGGGATTCATCGTCAGTGAGCAAAACAGAACATTGTCCATTTCCGTGATCGTTCGCCCTTGAGAATGGCGTAGTTTGTCGCCAATCTGCAGATCTTCGTAATATTTACCTGACATTTTGTTCCTTTGCTGGATCAGAATCACTGGAAAACTCTGGGGTACTATCCAAAGAATTCCCAAAGAGCCCTGAATCATCCATTTCGGCCAATGGCTGGTCGCGGTTGACTGTCTGGTCTTTTTCGACCAGGATGACCTTAATCGTGCCTGAATAAGGAGCCTGGATCCGTATCTCCATTTTCATCGCCTCGAGGAGCATGATGATCTGGCCTTTTTCAACAGCTTCGCCATTAGTAACCCGAATTTCCTGGACTTGAGCAGGCATGGGGGCTCGAATCTGGCTTCCGGCAGGTTGTTCACCCGTCCTGGAGGTTCGCTGTAAAGTGGGGCGTTCCAAAACATGCGTGCATCCGTCCAACGACACCCATTTGCGATCGCTTTCATTAGCCCAATACAGGCTGATCGGCCGGCCGGCGAACAGCAGATCGAGCTGTCCGGGTTGAGAATCGAGAATTTCTAATTCGTAGGTTTGACCATCTAAAATCGCCCGATACATCTCCCCCTGGCGCTCGATGGACAATTCGTAAATTTTACCTTCCGATTGATAACGATATTGCATGATAACTTATTCCCGGGTTGGCTCAAAGGCTCCAAATCACTTTTTAACAAGCATCAGACTATCATGGGAAAGCGTGGCGAAACAGGTGTGCGTGGGGGCGTACGCCCCCACGCACACCTGTTTCGCCATTAATTATTGCCCGAACTCGATAGGCATTGGCGATAGTCCAGGGGCTGTAAGGGTCGTCGCCGGGCTGGGCTCGATCAGAGCCGGAGCGGTAATTGGTTGAGCGTCTGTCCTGAAAGGTGGTCAGCGCGGCGGCAACCAGCACTTCCGGAGGTAATCCACATTGCGGCGGCTTCCAGTGATCGAATCGCTCTTCTATCCAGGTGGTATATATTTGACCAGATTGAAACTCAGCTTCGCTCAGCACATCTTGTAAAAACTGCCCGTTCGAGGTAATGCCGAGCAACACCGTTTCACGCAAGGCAGTTTGCATTCTGGCAATTGCAGAAGGGCGATTTTCAGCATAAGCGATCAGTTTTGCAACCAAAGGATCGTAATGGATGGTGATTTCATCCCCGCTGGTTACGCCGGTATCGACCCGGATGCCGGGTCCTTTGGGCTGGATGAATCGCAAAAGCTGGCCGGTGGCTGGTAGAAATCCGTTAGCCGGGTCCTCGGCATACAGGCGGCACTCAATTGCGTGACCGCGTTGTTTGATATCGGCCTGGCGGAGGGACAACACTTCACCGTCAGCGATGCGGATTTGCCAGTGAACCAGGTCCAGGCCGGAAACCAGTTCAGTAATGGGATGCTCTACTTGCAGCCGGGTATTCATTTCCAGAAAGTAGTGGTCCAGCGTGGTCGGATTTACGATGAATTCAACCGTGCCTGCATTCTGATAACCTACAGCCTGGGCAGCGGCGACCGCGGTCGCCCCCATCCGCTCTCGCAAACCAATATCAATTGCTGCCGGACTGTTCAGCAAGGGAGAGGGCGCCTCTTCCAGGATTTTCTGATGACGCCGCTGCAGGGAACATTCCCGCTCGAAAAGATGGATTGTGTTACCGTGCGCGCCGGCCAGAATTTGAAACTCAATGTGCCTGGCGTTGGGAATATAACGTTCCAATATCAGGCGTTGATCGTTGAAAGCATTGAGCGCTTCCCGTTGGGCTGCCCCGATGGATTCGCTCAGCTCGGCAGGTTGCCTTACGACCCGCATCCCTTTTCCCCCGCCGCCTGCCGCCGCCTTGACCAGCAGCGGATAACCTAAGCGATCTGCTGCCTGGGTCAGGCTGTCAATATCATTCAGCCCTTCGTAACCGGGGACGACCGGCACGCCGGCAGCCTGCATTCGCCGCCGGGCTTCGGCTTTATCGCCCATGGCTTGAATGGCTTCCGGCGAGGGGCCGATGAAAATGAGCCCCGCCTGGGTTACGGCCTGTGCAAAGCTGGCATTCTCGGACAAAAATCCATAGCCTGGATGAATGGCATTTGCTCCGGTCTGGCGGGCGGCTTCCAGGATACGTTCAGTGGAAAGATAGGATGCCTGAGCTGTGGCCGGGCCGATGTGAACGGCTTCATCGGCCAGACGCATGTGCAGCGCGTGGCGGTCTGCATCCGAGTAGACCGCGACGGTTTGAATGCCCATCTCTCGGCAGGCCCGGATGACCCGCACTGCGATTTCGCCCCGGTTAGCAATTAGAATTTTTTGAATCACCAGGAATTCTCCTGAAATGGGATGGACACTTCTGCGTGATCTTTGCGCTTGCTTTACATCCGAAAAACCCCAAAACCACCCGATTGGCGCGGGGCATTTAGTACCACAGATAAGGCCAGGCTTAAGACCTGGCGGGTTTCAGCCGGATCGAGAATGCCGTCATCCCAAAGGCGGGCGGATGAATAATAGGGATTGCCCTCTTTTTCGTATTTATCCAGAATGGGCTGCATAAATGCTTGAGCCTGCTCCGGATCAAGTTGTTGTTTCCCCTCTCGCTCCAGCTGGTCTTGCTTGATGGTCAGCAATACATTGGCTGCCTGTTCGCCGCCCATTACACTGATGCGGGCATTGGGCCACATCCAAAGAAAGCGGGGATCGTAGGCGCGGCCAGCCATACCGTAATTGCCGGCTCCGAATGAACCGCCGATGATGACCGTCAGTTTGGGCACGCGGGTGTTGGCAACAGCATGGACCATCTTGGCGCCATCTTTCGCGATGCCGCCGGCTTCGTATTCCTTTCCGATCATAAAACCGGTGATGTTCTGCAGAAAAAGCATCGGTATACCACGCTGGTCGCAGAGTTCTACAAAATGAGTGCCCTTCAAGGCGCTTTCGCTGAACAGAACCCCGTTGTTTCCCAAGATCCCGACTGGATAACCGTGAATACGAGCGAAACCGGTGACCAGGGTCGTACCATAGCGCGCTTTGAATTCGCGAAACTCACTGCCATCCACCAGGCGGGCAATAATCTCGCGCACGTCATATACTTCCCGAAAGCTGCCTGGCAGGATGCCGTAGATTTCTTCGGATGGATAACGGGGATCCTCGGGTGGTTGAATATCCAGGTGTTCGAGCCAGGAGGTGGTCTGACTGGACCGAGTGCGTGGGAGCGTGGCGATGACCCCACGGCAAAGCTCCAATGCGTGTTCGTCATTTTGCGCAAAATGGTCCGCAACGCCGGAAAGGCGGGTGTGAACGTCGGCGCCCCCCAGCTCTTCGGCGCTGACGTCCTCACCGGTCGCGGCTTTTACCAGCGGCGGGCCGCCCAGAAAGATTGTCCCGGTGCCTTTAACAATGATCGCCTCGTCGCTCATGGCCGGCACATACGCGCCTCCTGCAGTACACGAACCCATAACGACCGCGATCTGGGGAATCCCTTTCGCGCTCATGCGCGCCTGATTGTAAAAAAGCCGGCCAAAATGATCAGCATCCGGGAAGACTTCATCCTGCATGGGTAGGTATGCACCACCAGAATCGACCAGGTAAATGCAGGGAAGATAGTTCTGTTCGGCGATCTGCTGAGCGCGCAAGTGTTTGCGGACCGTCATGGGAAAGTAGGAACCGCCTTTGACGGTGGCGTCGTTGGCGATCAGCATCACTTCGCGTTCAGCTACTCGTCCTATGCCGGTTACAATTCCGGCGCCGGGAGCCTGTTGGTTGTACATCCCCCAGGCTGCCAGAGGCGATAGTTCCAGAAAAGGCGAGCCGGGATCCAAAAGCTGGTCAATGCGAGCGCGGACAAACAGCTTGCCCTGGGCTTCATGGCGTTTTTGATACTTGGATCCGCCGCCCTGGCTTACCTGGGCCAGCCGCTGTTTCAGTTCGTCGGCCAGATACCGGTGATGTTGCGCGTTGGCTTTGAAATGGGGGTCGGAAGTGTCGGTTGTCGAGGCCAGGATTTCCATTTCTTCCCCTGCGGTATGGGTCCATTAAGAATTAACCCGACCAGGGATGAAAGCTGCTTCGCTTCCATCACCAGAGTTTCTTGTGCTCTGTTTTTTCCTCAAATCCAGAACTCAATCTCGAGTTCTTAAGGAAATTCTATGAGATACCACCCCATAGATTCCCAAAGAACCTGATCGCGTCAGGCCGGGGATGAGGGGCGTCTGCGCTGGGCAATTAAGGCCAACCCGATACTCAAAAAATACAACAATATCATCGGCCCCATGACCAGCGCCATGTTGACCGGATCGACGGTGGGCGTGATCGCTGCGGCCAGCAGGGCGATAAGCACAATAGCCAGGCGCCACTGGTCCGAGAGCATTTTTGCCTTTACCAGGCCAAGACCGGCAAGCAGATAAATGACCAGAGGAAATTCGAAGGCAACCCCCAGCCAGAACATAAGCCCTGTGACAAATTTAATATAGGAAGATGGCCGCGGGATTGTATTGATTCCGGCGAAATTGAGCATAAATGGCAAGGCGGTCGGCATCATCACATAGAACGCAAAAGCCATCCCTCCCAGGAAAAACAGGGTAGCGATCGGGATCGCCAGCAGGCTGAATAGCCGTGATCGCCGGGAAATACCTGGCGCGACGAACATCCAGATTTCCAGGGCAATATATGGAAAAGCCAATGCAAATCCCGCCAGCAAGGCGACCCGCATCACGGTACCAATCGGTTCGGTGACGTCGATCGCAGTTAAACTTTCCAACCCGCCGGGAAGTGGGTAGGATAAAAACGAAAGGATGGGTTGGATAAAGACGAATGCGACAACCGTTGTGATCACCATAAAAACGAGCGCCCGGAAGAGATGTTTCCGTAATGCGTTCAAGTGTTCAAGAATGCCCATCGGATTCTCGATCGTTTTTGCGAACGCGTCGGGCAGGGGAGCATCCTCGGGTTCTTCTAAAAAGAAGACCTTCATATTGTTGAAAACGCCGGCGATCCAGCGGAAAATTGTGCGGAAAACCCAAAAGATAAAACGGAAGGGTGCGGTAATGATGCGCACGAAGGTGCGGAAAAATTTGCGCATAGTCTATTCTTGGTCCGTGGTTTGGGGTTCTGCTTCGTTGTCGGCAGTTGGCGGTTCGATGGTTTCCGAAGCCACCGTGGGTGGTTCGATGGTTTGTGAAGCCGCCGTTGGCGGTTCTTCCGGCGTATTAATCGTCAAAGGTGGTGTGGTCCAATCCGACAGGCCGCTGGAAATCTCTTTTTCCATCTGGTCTTTTTCTTTTTTGAGCTCATTAAAACCTAATTCTTTTCGGATCTGACCGGCGTCCGGCAATTGATTTTGCAAATCTTCCAGGCCGGCCTCACGCATCAATTTGTTGGGGAGGTAGCGGAGGTCACGCGAGGTTTGTTGAACGGTCCGCCAGGTTGGTGAAGTGACGATCTTGCGCAGGAAACGGCCTATCGTTCGACCGGCTTTAACCATATCATTGGGGCCAAGCACGATCAGGGCGATAAGTAGTATGAAGATGAGTTCGAGTGGACCAATACCTAAAATTTCCATAATCGAGATTCTTTTTTATTCGTTGTGTGTATCCGTAGTGCGGTTCAAAGCTTGTTGGATTTCATTTTGCCGGCTCGCCAGGCTTCCAAGAACGCCATTGACGAAGCGAGGGGCGCTGTCTGAGCCGTAAACTTTCGCCAGTTCGACAGCTTCATTAATCGCAACTTTTAATGGGGTCTTTCCATAAACAGCAAATTCCCAGAGTGCAATCCGCAGGATGTTGCGATCGATAATCGCAACCTGATCGAGGGGCCATTCTGGCGCGTGTTCTGCAATAAATTCATCCAGTTGCGCCACCATTGGCAATACCCCGGTCACGATTGCCAGTGAGAATTCTGCCAGGATGCCATCGACGCCCTCCGCTTCCAGCCTCTCATTGAGGACCTCCCCGGGGGCGTGATTGACCACATCAACTTCGTAAAGTACTTGCAGGGCTACACTACGTGCCCTGGTGCGAGGTTTCATAAAAGGTCAGGCCTCAAACTCCATAGGATAATCGATATCTTCAATATGAATATTAACACGGCCAACCTGCATACCAACCATATCGGAGATCGAACGGGCTACGCGATGCTGAACCAGCCGGCTTACATCCCGGATATTGACATCGCTTTCCAGGATAATGTACAGATCAGCATAGACGGTGTCATCTTCCCGAATGTCGATTCGCACCCCTTCACCCAGGCCGCGCTTGAACAAGCGGTTCACGCCACCCGGTACAGGGCTCATGCGGCTTACCCCGGGCACATCGAGGGTGGTCAGGCGAGCGATCGTTAGGAGCACCTCTGGGGCGATCGTGGTTGTGCCGCTGTCTGAATATTGCTCGGAATGAACTTCCTGGATAGAGGCTTTCTTCTTTTTTGCCATAGTTTCTCCCAACGACTGCCTTACATCATCACCATGCCGCCATCAACGCTGATAACCTGGCCTGTGATGTAGGAGGCCTGCTCGGAAGCCAGAAATGCGACGGCGAAGGCAACCTCTTCGGGCGTACCCATCCGCCCCATCGGGGTTGATTTCAGGATCGAGTCGACCAAGTCCTCCGGCAAGTCGTTGGTCAGTGCAGTTGGTACAAAACCAGGGGCAACCGCGTTGACCGTGATCTGCCGCGAGGCTACTTCTCGGGCCAGCGCTTTCGTGAAACCGATCATTCCGGCTTTAGAAGATGAATAATTCGTCTGACCAGCCTGTCCGGCCAGCCCGGAAACGGAAGAGACGTTGACGATGCGCCCGTAGCGCTGCTTCATCATAGATCGGATAACGGCCTTGGAGCAGTTGAAGGTACCTTTTAGGTTGATGTCAATCACTTCATCCCAATCTGATTCGCTGATGCGGACGATTAAGTTATCACGGGTGATTCCGGCATTGTTTACCAGGATATCAATCCGTCCAAACACTTTCAGTACCTGGTCGATCATCGCTTTAGCGCTGGCAGTGTCCGCCACATCTACCTGAACAGGGATTACTCGCTGCCCGCTGGCGGCGCTAATTTCCTCAGCCGCTTGAGTCAAGGAATCCGAAACCTCGAGCAGCCAGAGCAACCTGGGCGCCTCCGGCGGCGAAGGTTTCAGCGATGGCGCGGCCGATTCCGCGGTTGGCACCAGTCACTACTGCGAATTTTCCATCAAACTGCATCCTTCATCCTCCATCATTTCCGCTGCAGTTGGTTTCTGCCAGTTACTTGCCGCGCTGGAGATTGATTACCACGATAAACGTTCCAATTTACGCCAGGCAACAATCTGACCACTTCACACTCTTAAGCACCTGAAACGTTGCTCATTATACCGCGATTGCGCCCACCTGCATTTGATCGGGAGTACGGCTCTTCCGGAATCGCTGTGGTGGGTAGAAGATGTGGGGGTAATTTTCGGGTTTTGCCCGAAAATTACCCCCACATATAGCCTTGGCCACAGGAATTCCCAATGATCCGGGAGAATGAGTCTCCAGGGCTTTACCCAAGTCGATTGTCTTTCCGCCAACAAAGCCTGAAAGGAAAGTATGTGATGTTGTCTTGCGGCTATCGCCAGCAAAAAAACACCACATCGTTCCTGGGCTTTGGTGGTTGGGAAGAAAGGAGCTCACGCAGCCGCTAACTTCTCGAAATCAGCGGGGGTACTCAGCGAAATTGCAGTCGGCTGGCGGTCGATCCGTTTCAGCAGACCGGATAACACGGTGCCACTACCCATCTCGATGAAGGTACTTACACCTTCTGCCAACATGCGTTGAACGGATTCGGTCCAACGAACGCGGGAGTTCAGCTGGGCTTGCAGGTCTGCCCGGATAGCCGCCGCAGTGGTCAATGGTTCGGCGGTTACGTTGCCTACCAAAGGGATTTGTGGGACTTGAATGGGAGAAGAGTTCGACAGCCTGATTAAATTCATCCTGTGCGCTCGCCATCAAAGGAGAATGGGCGGCGATACTCACGGCCAGCTGGACGGCTCGTCGCGCCCCAGCTTGTTGGGCCAATTCAATCGCCCGCAGCAGGGCAGGTGTGGCTCCTGAGATGACGACCTGTCCAGGGCAATTATCATTGGCGACTTGCACGATCTCAGCGGGTCTGGAGGCCTGAGCGCAAATACGATCCAGGGTGGGTATATCGAGCCCTAAAATCGCCGCCATACCGCCGGGGGAACGAACGCCAGCTTGCTTCATCAACTCGCCGCGTCTCCGCACCAATTGCAGGGCCTGTGGGTATGGGAGCGCGCCAGATGCTACCAGCGCGCTTAACTCGCCCATGGAGTGCCCGGCGACAAACGCCGGCCTGAAATCCGGATATGCTTCCTGAAATACTCGCAAAACAGCAACGGAGTGGGCCAGCAGAGCAGGCTGAGTATTGATGGTGTCATCCAGGTCAGCCTGGGGACCGTTCCAGGCCAGTTCAGACAAGTTGAAACCAAGGATGCGATCGGCCTGCTCGAAAACCTCGCGCCCGGCCGGATATTCGGCTGCCAGTTCGCGACCCATCCCCAGGGCTTGAGAGCCCTGTCCTGGAAATAAGAATGCAGTTTGTTCTGGTTTTGGCAACATCGGTCAACCTCCGTAAAATGGGTTTCACGAAAAGTGTATGGATTTTAAATTCGGTTTGTGCGGAGGCAGCTGCATAAACCGAATTTAAAATAGCCTTTTCTACAACGCTTTGGAGCACCCATTAAATGCATCCGGGCCGTGAATTTCACGGCCCGTGGAAGCTTTATTCCTTTTCGACGTTGATGACTTCACGGCCCTTGTAGTGGCCGCAATTTGGACAAACGGTGTGAGGCAGGCGCATTTCGCCGCAGTTGCTGCACTGTACCAGGTTGCGGGCTTTCAGTGCGTCATGGGCGCGACGGCGATCACGGCGGCCCGAAGTGTGTTTCCTTTTTGGTTGTGGGGGCATGGTCTTACTCCTGTATTATATGAGTTCAAATATCCTGACGGCACTGATGCCCGGAACTTTTTTGATGGAAATAGCGTTATTCAAATCCCGGTTTCTACGGGAAGCGTTTCAAGGGCTTGCGTCCCATAAAATTCAAAAGAATGCCTGCCCAATGGGCAGGAAGCAGAACGATTATACGAGTATGGTGGTTGAATGTCAAGTTAAAAATCTGTGTACTCGAATACTCAGCTCGTGAAATATTGAGTGATGTACCATTTTGATGAAAGTGGGCGAAATAAGGCGTCAGCGTGGGCATTCGCCCCCCGCTGGCGCCTTATTTCGCCATTATCTCCACATTAATTCATGGGTGAAGGGTTTGCGCTCACCCTTCAGGGGTAGTGTTTTATCAAGAATAATTATGCCGATCAGGGCCGGTCAACCACCTCGAAAAGCCAGGTGCCATCCCGGTGATAGAGCGCGTGAAATTCGGGTGAAGCTTCCAGACTGGCCGGGGAGATCGCTCCCCCGCGGGCGCCCGTATAAACGTAGTGGATAGCATGTTCTAACAAGAAGTCACGCAATTCAGCCGGTTTTGTCCCCAGATCGATCGCTTGCCGGCTCAAATCCGAGATGGACAGGATCGTCTCAGCTTGATCGTTAAGTCCGTAAAGGGCTGGCGGCGGCAGGGTGGGATGCCCGGCCAAGGGAGCAATCCAGAATCCACCATCATTGCCGGCATATAAGCCATATCCCCAGGCAAAAGGATTGATCAAAATGGTTTGTTCTCCAGGAATATTAGCTTCTATCCACTCCAGGGCAGGGCGGTCGGCTGATCGAAAAAGGAAGGTGGTCGGGTTAAGTATGGGCATTAACGCTCTCCCGGCAAAGAGCGCAATTGCCAGGCCTCCCAGGCTAACCAGGCCAACTAAACCGGCATATGCTTTGGCAGGGAGTTTTTCCCGGCTTATTTCAAGCAGCCAGCCCGGCAGGTAGCCCGCCGCCGCCGAAATGGGTAAAAAGAGGCTGATCTCGACGGAGATATTATTGACGAAGCCTCCCCCAGGCAGGCCAAACAGGGCCGGATTCGCCAGCAAAATCAGCAGACCCAGCCAGATTGAAAAGATCCAGGGAAATCGTTTGCGCAGGAGCAAACCAGCCAGGATCCCAATCCCGGCGGCATACAGCGTATAAGTTCCCCAGGCGCTGGTAAGGAAACCCCAGCTGAAATCATTAAACGCTTCGACTGGAACACTTGTCCAGTTCAATTTTGAATAAACACTGTTAAAAATCAGGGGCAAGCGCGGCAAGGCCAGTCCAATCGCAACGAGGGCAATCAGGCTGAGCCTGGCGATGTCCCGGATTGTGAACCGGATGGATATCCTGTGCCAGAGATAGCCCTGGCTGCGGATGATTTGGATCGCAATCAACAGGAGCGCCATAAAGGCTACGACCCGGTAATGGATCAGGAACAACCCGCTACTTGCCAGACCGGCCGCCAGGAGAGCTCCGCCCCAAGGACTGCGGATTTTCGGAAAAAGCGCTCTTTGATCGTTGTTGAGAACGGAAAGGATCAGGTGGATTACTACCGGCAAGACCAGTAAACTGGTTAGTTGAGGGTAGCGTCCCCAGCTTGTCAGATACGCCGGCATGGGGGAAAGCAGCCCGGTCGCCAGGGCAGCAAACACGCCAGCAGTTTTATTTTCAGTCAGCGTGGTAGTGAACAAATAAGCCGCAAACACGCTCAGGGCGTTTAGCACCTGACCGAAAATCAGCATGGCCCAGGCTATATCCAGGCCGGACAGCCAATCGAAGACGGCCAGGATGCTGTGGAAACCGGTGTGGTAGCTGGCGGTATCGATATCCAAAAAAGGAGCGTAGGTTTGTGGTAAATGGCCTGCTGTCAGAATGAGCCGGGTGATGATGCCATGATGGACCGAGTTCGACCCAGGGCGGGGCGGCCAGATCACGAACCATCGCCATTCGAACCCACAGGCTCAGCCCGAAGATCACCAGCAGAGCCCAGCTTGACCATTGTTTTGCGGCTGAACCAAGCAGATCGGCCTGTTCAGACCGATGTCGCCAGCTGCGCAAGGCTGCGAAGCAAAGCATGATCACGTAGATGGCAATCACAGCGGTCCGGTTGAGCCGTAAACCTAGCAGCGTGATCCAGACCAGACCAACTGCGATAACCGCCAGGCTCAAGCCCACCGCTAATGCGATCCGCTCGCCCCAATCACGGCTCCTGCTGAGTTGAAGGATCTCCATCAACAACCAGCCCGGCAGCCACAGCGTTAACACCAACGGAATAACCAGCCAGAGATCGATCAGACCGCGCCGCAAGTCCTGCTGCATAGCCCCGACATTGTAGTCGTAGCTCAATCGAAAACTCAGGTCGCCGGGCAACGGCTGGTTATTTTGATCCACAGTTCCGCGAGGGTAGGCATCTTCATCTCTGCCAAAAACCTGGACGGCGAGGTCCGTGGTGGTTAGCTTGAGGTAATAACTCTGTTCGGGAGGATCTCCAAGCTCGGGGATTGCAATGGCAACGGGGAAATGGTTGGAGATTACGGAGGCGCTTAATGGGACGCTGGTGAGCGGCGAATTTTCCCCCGGTGCATGGTAGAGTTCGGCCGTGAGCATCCCAGTCTGGCTGGCGCTATCTGACTCCAGACGTAACCAGAGCTGGATCGTCTTGAGCGGCGCACGGCGGGCAACAAATGTCTGTCCAACCGATTGCTCAGGCCGGACCACCGCCACAACCTGGCTGCGGAAATCCTGCGAAGCTTCGGGATCGTCAAGTGTAACGCATCCCCCGGCGATCAGGGTCAGCAATACAACCAGCAACACCGGCGCAATACGCGCCGGGTTTATCCGTCGCGCAATCCCTCGCCAAGTCTTCAATCGATCAGCTATGATTGTTTCTTTCACCCACCTGCATCCGTAAATAGGCTTCGATAAAGCCATCCAGGTCGCCATTCAATACGTTCTGGACATTGCCAGTCTCGTATTCGGTGCGGTGATCCTTGACCATTTGATAAGGATGCATGACATACGAGCGAATTTGGGAACCCCATTCCGCTTTGGTGTATTCACCACGCAGCTCTGCGATCTGTTCTTCTTGTTCCTGCTGTTTGATCTCGAGCAGGCGGGCTCGCAAAACTCGCATGGCGTTTTCGCGGTTTTGTAATTGGGAACGCTCATTCTGGCAGGTCACTACGATCCCGGTGGGCAGATGCGTGATCCGGATGGCGGTGTCATTTTTCTGGACGTTTTGCCCGCCGGCGCCGGCCGAGCGATAGGTGTCAATCCGTAGATCATTTGGATTGATTTCTACGGCAGTCTCATCTTCAACCTGCGGCAATACCTCAACCAGGGCAAAGGATGTATGGCGGCGATGGGATGAATCGAAAGGAGAGAGCCTGACCAGTCGATGGACGCCTTTTTCCGGGCGCAGGTAACCATAAGCGTAACGACCATTGACCGCGATCGTAACGCTTTTAATCCCGGCTTCTTCGCCTTCGGAAGTGTCCAGAATCTCAGTCTGGTAATTATGTGTTTCTGCCCAGCGCAGGTACATACGTTCCAGCATGGCTGCCCAGTCCTGCGAGTCAGTCCCCCCTGCGCCAGCGTGAATGGCCAGTAAGGCGTCCCCTTTGTCATATTCGCCCGAAAGCATGGCATGAAATTCGCGACGGGCGATTTCACTCTCAATGGCTGCAGTTTCGCGCTCCAGTTCAGGCCGTAAGCTTTCATCTTCAAGGCCGGCGAGTTCGAGTGCATCTTTGGAACGTTGTTGGAGTGATTGCCAGCCCTCGACTTCATCCCCCAGGGCGGCGAGTTTTTTCATGACGCGCTGGGCATTTTCAGGATCATCCCAGAGCGCTGGATCTTCAGATTGCTTTTGTAATTTGGCTAACTCGGCTTCTTTGGAAGCGTAGTCAAAGTCGCACCAGTAGATTTTGGATTTGTTCTTCGCTTTCGGTCAATCGGTCAATCAGATCTTGCATCAACGTGTCTCCATCTGGCTATTCATTGATCCTTTGGGATAAGTTGTGGGCCCAAAAAAATCGGGTTATCCTCCCAAATCCTAAAGATCCTATTGATTGGTTTGGCTTCCCATAATACCTGCAATGAAGGCATCCGGATCAAAAGGTTGCAGATCGTCGGGTTTTTCGCCCAGGCCGGCATACAAAATGGGCAGGCCAAGTTCGCGCTGGATCGCGAAGGCCATCCCGCCTCTGGCGGATGAATCTAATTTCGCCAGGATAATGCCGGTTACATTCACGGCTTCTTTAAAGGCTCTTGCCTGATGCAGGGCATTCTGACCGGTCGTGGCGTCCATGACCAGCCAAACTGCGTGCGGAGAACCGGGCATGGCTTTACCGACCACCCGGTGGACTTTTTTAAGTTCTTCCATCAGATTGAAGCGGGTATGGAGCCGACCGGCTGTATCGATCAGCACAACGTCAGAGTGGCGGCTGAGACCAGCCTGAACGGCATCGTAAGCAACCGCGCCGGCGTCGCCTCCCGGTTGGCCGGCGATGATTGGCAGGCTCAATCGGTCTGCCCACACCTGAAGCTGATCGACGGCTGCTGCCCGGAAAGTGTCGGCTGCGCCCAGAATGACCCGTTTGCCTTCCTGAGTGTAGCGTTTCCCGAGCTTGGCAATGCTGGTGGTTTTACCAGAACCGTTGACGCCTACAACCAGGATAACGGTTGGTTTTGATGAAAAATCTATTTGAGGTGGATCGTCCAGACGGTTGCGGAGCTCGTCCCGCAGGGCATCAAATAGCTGGCTCGAGCGTGTCAGTCCCTGGTTGTAAACTAGGTCCTGAACGGATTGGACGACTTCCAGGGTGGTTTCTACGCCCAGGTCAGCCTGGACGAGTAAGCCTTCCAATTCATCCCAGGTTTCGGCGGTGATTTGAGTCGCCCCCAGGAAGGTGGCAATCTGCCCAAAGGTTGCTTTGCTGGTCTTTGCCAGCCCTTGTTTCCACTTATTTAAAAAGGTAGCCATGGCGCGCTATTATATCATGAGGCCTTGCGAGCGTGTAATTTGATGGTCGGGGGTCGGGGGGAGATTGTATCTTTCATTTATGAAATTCATTTGCATCCCATTGTTCCGTAAGTAAAAGGCAAAATAAGGTGTCAGCGCGGGCGTTCGCCCACGCTGACACCTTATTTTGCCATACTATCTCGGTATTTCATGTAAGAAAGAGAGTTTGTTTGCGAAATCATTTCGTGAAGTTCATACTCTTCGATCCTGCCACAGGAGCGGGAAGAAACGGTGAAATGATATGTTGTCGGGGCAGCTGCCCCCGACAACACATCATTTCACCCATTATTGCGGCCTGGATTACCCGAGAGAAAATTAATTTGGACTTCGCCAACAAACTCAGAAAGACACAATACCGGTTGGAGGTGCATTAAATGTTTGTAGATTTGGTGTTCGATTAGGACGGTGGGCACTGCCCAAACCGGGAACTCCGTTTACACATTCTGCCTGCACCCTTTTTCCCAGATATTCCCTTTCTCAAGATGGCAATGCTATAATCGGGGCATGACTTCTCCACTTTCCCATCTTGACGAAACTGGCCGGGCCCGCATGGTGGATGTCGGCCAAAAAAATGACACGGAGCGGATGGCGATCGCCAAAGGCGAAGTTCAGATGCGCCCCGAAACCCTGGCATTGATCCGGGCTGGAGCAATGAAGAAAGGCGATGTGTTGACCGTGGCGCAGCTCGCCGGGGTTATGGCAGCCAAGCGAACTTCCGAGCTGATACCACTCTGCCATCCTTTACCCCTAACCCAGGTGGTTGTAGATCTTGATCTGGACCCCGACCTGCCTGGGGTGCAAATCACTGCTACGGCTCGCACAGTCGGAAAGACCGGCGTAGAAATGGAAGCCCTGACAGCGGTTTCGGTGGCGGCCCTGACCGTTTACGATATGGCCAAAGCCGTAGAAAAAACCATGCGCATTCAGAATATCCGTCTGATCGAAAAGCATGGTGGGCGAAGCGGCGATATTATCAATCAATGAACGGTGGGTGAGATTGCCGAGTAGAATGACCCTATTGACATCAGCGAAGTGATTGATGGGGTTTTGGGTAATTTCTGGGGTACTACCCGAGTTTTGAGGGTGAGAGCGTGCGTCCGCACGCTCTCACCCAAAAAAAATCTGGGACTTCTCACAGAATTTACTGGAGAACCGATTTATGAATTCGATTAAAGTTTTATTGTTTGCAACATTAAAGGAACGCGCCGGAACAAGCTCATTGACTTTAGATTTACCGGAAGATGCCAGCGTAAAGGATTTAAAAAAACGACTGGCAGACCAATTTCCTGCTTTGGCCCCGGCTTTAAATTCAGCCCTGGTATCTTTAAATCGAGAATTTGCTTTCGATGACGATCAAATCCCTTTTCAGGCTGAAGCTGCTCTGTTCCCGCCGGTAAGCGGTGGATCGGGGTTCCCGACGCTCTTCAGGATCACTGAGGATGCCCTGGATTTGGACGATCTGGTCGCTCAAATTACCCTGCCGACAACCGGAGCGGCCTGCGTATTCACAGGTATGGTGCGTGGAGTGACCAGTCGGGATGACCCCCATGAAACCCTCTACCTGGAATATGAAGCTTATCAGCCCATGGCTGAAGCCAAGATGGAACAGGTCGCTGATGAGATCCGCGCACGTTGGACCAGTGTGGAAGGGATCGCCATCGTCCAACGCATTGGCCGCCTGGACCCGGGAACGCCCACGGTATTAATCGCCTGTACTGCCGCTCACCGTGACACAGGTGTTTTTGAAGCGGCCCGGTATGGGATCGACCGACTCAAAGAGATTGTCCCGGTCTGGAAGAAAGAGGTCGGCCCCCAGGGGCAAAGCTGGGTCGAAGGCGCTTACCGCCCGAAGGCGGGAGAATAATTTCCCAATGGAAAATTGGATTTGTACCAATTGTCGCCGGCCCTTTCCGGCCATGGACGTGCCGTATCGCTGTCCCACCTGCGGCGGCACGTATGATTTTTCGGCTCCCATCCAGTTTGACCCGGCCAACGTGTCAGCCCTTGCTTCGGAGCCCGGCATCTGGCGTTACCGTCGTTCATTTGGCTTACCTGCTGAAGCTCCCATCATATATTTAGGTGAGGGCGCTACACCGCTGGTCTGGGGCACAGCCTTCGATCGCGAGGTGGCCTTCAAACTCGAGAGCTTGAATCCGACCGGTTCTTATAAGGACCGGGGTTCGGCTGTATTGGTTAGTTTTTTACTATCTCGTAATGTTTCAGAAGCAGTTGAAGATTCGTCTGGTAACGCCGGGGCGTCTTTCGCCGCGTATGCAGCCAGAGCAGGGATAAAAGCCCGCATTTACGTTCCGGATTATGCAGCCGGTCCAAAACGGCTACAGATCGAAATGGCCGGCGCTGAGGTAGTCCGCGTTATGGGCCCGCGTTCGAATGCCGCGGATGCCGTTCGACGAGCTGCCGAGCAAGGCGCTGTATATGCCAGTCACGCCTATTTACCGCAAGGTCTGGCCGGCTACGCCACCATCGCCTATGAGCTGGTTGAGCAGATGGAGACACTCCCAGGGACTGTTGTCGTGCCAGCGGGCCAAGGCAATTTATTGCTCGCAATTGGGCGCGGTTTTCTGGCATTGCGAAATGGGGGTGTGATCGAACACATGCCACGCCTGATTGGCGTCCAGGCGCGAGCCTGTGCGCCGTTATGGGCCGTTTTCAATTACGGCATGGCGGGATACGGTTGGGTCACGGAGGGTGAGACGCTGGCCGAAGGCGTGCGCATCAAAAACCCGATTCGGGGTGATGCAGTCATGCAAATCGTTGCAGATAGTCAGGGTCGCTTTGTAGCCGTTGACGAGGAAGAAATTTTAGCGGGACGCGACCAACTTGCCCGTCAGGGGTTATATGTAGAGCCAACCTCTGCGATTGTGTGGAGCGCACTCAGGCAGATTGCCGAAGATGCTCCGGGCCCCATCGCAGTAATTCTAACCGGATCGGGGCTGAAATCCACCTGAGAACCGGGCAGGAATCTTTGGGGTGGTACCCCAGATTTGGGAGTGCGAACGTGCTCCAGCACGCTCGCACTCCCAAACCTGGGGCTCTCTTACAGTCCTTCCCAAAGAATCCGTTTACTGTGCATTTGTTAATTGGCTAATAAACGAGAGGAGTGGGAAATGGATGAGAAAATTGTCGTCACCGGTATGGGGACTGTCAATCCTCTTGGTTTGTCTGTGGCTGAAACCTGGGAGAATGTTATTAACGGCAAATCCGGAGTAGGGCCGATCACCCAGTTTGATGCCAGTGAATTTCAGGTTAAAATCGCGGCTGAGGTCAAGGGTTTTAACCCCGAAGCGTATATGCCTGCCCGGGAAGCGCGCCGCAGAGATCGCTTCGAACAACTCGCTACTGCGGCTGCGGGTGAGGCGATCCGGCATGCCGGCCTGGAAATTGATGAGCATAAAGCAGGTCGAGTGGCCGTGATTATTTCATCCGCGATCGGTGGAATTACTTCACTCGAAGAAGCCATTCTTTCTATAGAGCAGAACGGCCCTCGGCGGGTAAGCCCGTTTGTGATCCCAATGCTGATGTCGAATGGCGCCTCTGGATTGATCGGAATTGATTATGGTTTTCAAGGCCCGTGCCTGTCTGTAGCATCTGCTTGTGCTTCTGGAGCGGATGGAATCGGGCTGGCCTGGATGATGCTTCGCAATGGCGTGGTAGATGTTGCCCTGGCAGGCGCCAGCGAGGCGACCATATCCTCGGTGGGTGTGGCTGCCTTCGACCGGGTTGGCGCCATGTCCCGCAAGAATGATTCTTTTGATATGACCCCCCAGCCGTTCGATCGCAACCGGGATGGGCTGGTGATGGGGGAGGGCGCCGCAGTGTTGGTTTTAGAACGAGAACAGGATGCCCGGGCTCGAGGCGCCAATATCCTGGCAGAACTGGCTGGACACGCTTCCACCGCCGATGCTTTCCATATCACAGCCCCTTCTGAGGATGGACAGGGAGGCGCTCAGGCCATGCGACTTGCCATGCAGGCTGCCGGAATAAATCTGGAAGACGTGAGCTATATCAATGCCCACGGTACAGCTACACCCTTGAACGATCTGGCAGAAACCAGGGCGATTAAAGCGGCTTTTGGCGATTTAGCGTATAATATACCCGTTTCGTCAACCAAATCGATGACCGGGCATATGATGGGCGCAACCGGAGCGCTGGAGGCCATTTTCTGTATTCAGGCGGTCCGGGAAGATGTCATTCCCCCGACGATCCATTATCAGGAGCCTGATCCGGAGTGTGACCTGGATGTCGTACCCAACCAGGCCCGTCGCTTGCCTGTAAATGTAGCAGTGAGTAATGCCTTCGGTTTCGGCGGTCATAACGCAGTTCTGGTCATTCGTAAGTATGCCTGATAGCGACAGATAAAAGATAGCCAGGGAAGGATTTTGTTAGTAACTGCACCAGTTAGGCTGCAAATGGGGTTATCCACCGGAGACAGGATCGCTGCGTACAATTGTTAAACCACGTTATTGGAACTAATGGATCGCCAGAGACTCGACAGTGTGGGGTATCTGGCGCTCCCTGAGTTCCGGGAGGATTTCTAATGGAACCCAATCACCAGGGAGAACTGGGGGTTGAATCGCCCCGGGAATTTGCCAGTCGTCTGAATTTGCCGTTCTCTGACGGCCGTTTGTTGGGTCGAGCCTTGACCCACCGTTCTTACCTCAACGAACATCCTGAGGCATTAGAGGACAACGAACGCCTGGAGTTTCTTGGCGACGCTGTCCTGGATTTTTTGGTGGGGGCCTGGCTTTATAATCATTTTCCAGAGATGAAGGAAGGCGAATTGACCCGCTTGCGCTCTGCGCTTGTGCGCACAGAGCAACTGGGCGCTTTTGCCACGCTGACCGGGCTTGGCTCTGTGATGCGTCTTGGGAAAGGTGAAGATGATAGCGGCGGCCGGGAAAGGCCGGCATTGTTGTGCGCCACGTTTGAAGCTCTGATCGGAGCCTTGTACCTGGATGCAGGCATTCCGGCAGTGCGAGAGTTTATTGAGCCGCTGTTAGAACGGGCAACCGTACAAATTCTGGCCGCGCACAAAGAGCAGGATCCAAAAAGCCTGCTGCAGGAATGGGTACAGGCTCAAGGTTTTGGGCCGCCAGTCTATCATACCCTGGCTGCCGTAGGCCCGGAACACGCCAAGACATTCGAGGTCGAGGTGGTCGTCAATGGTCAACCTTTAGGTCAGGGTTCCGGTCACAGCAAGCAAGCTGCTACCAAAATTGCGGCCCGCAATGCGCTGAGTTCACTGGGCCTGGATTGATTTTTTATGCCGCGACGTCTGAAATCATTAGAACTTCAGGGATACAAAACTTTCGCCAGCCGGACGTTATTCGAATTCGCCGATATGGTCACCGCGATCGTCGGGCCGAATGGCAGTGGCAAATCGAACATTGCGGATAGCTTGCGCTGGGTCTTAGGTGAGCAATCTTATTCGCTTTTGCGCGGCCGCAAAACCGAAGATATGATCTTCGCCGGCTCGGAAAGCCGGTCGCGCGCCGGAATGGCCTCCGCCACCATCACTTTTGATAACCAAAATAACTGGCTCCCGATCGATTTCGGAGAAGTGGCCATCACCCGCCGGGCGTACCGGGATGGGCAAAATGAGTACCTGATCAATGGCCAAAAAGTCCGCTTAAAGGATATCTCGGAGCTGCTGGCCCAATCGGGCCTGGCCGAACGAACTTATACGATCATTGGTCAGGGTCTGGTCGATGCCGCCCTGGCATTGAAGGCCGAGGAAAGACGCCGCTTATTTGAAGAGGCCGCGGGGATTGGCCTCCATCGCTCTCGCCGGGAAGAGGCCCTCAAACGCTTAGAAACAACCCGCAGGAACCTGGAGCGGGTTCAGGATATTCTGGCAGAACTCCATCCACGTTTGCGCAGCCTGGAGCGCCAGGCGCGCCGGGCTAAAGAATATGAACAGGTAATGGATGACCTGCGAGTGCTCTTGAGAGAGTGGTATGGCTTTCATTGGCACCGGGCTCAAAAAGAGTTGAAAGAAGCCCGTGAGCTTGCCCAAACCCAGGAAAAAGCCCTTGATAAAGCCCGACGTCATCAGGAAACGCAGACCAATCAACTGGCCGGCCTGAGAGACCAGATCCAATCACTGCGCGCCAGCTTGAATTCATGGCATCGCCAATCAGCACAGCTCCACACCCGGCGGGAAACCTTGAGCCGGGAGCTGGCGGTCGCGGAAGAGCGTATTCGTTCGATAAAAGAACAACAACAAAACACTTCCAGTGAATTAACCCGCGTTGAAGAGGAAGTGGGGCTACATCAGGAACGCTCTAAATCCGCAGAACACGATCTGGCCCGTTTACAGGCTGAATTATCCGAGGCGCGCGCTCAGGTCGATGCTGCCGGACAGAATCTGAATAACCGGCTGGTTGAACGTACCGCGCTTGAGAAAGCGCTTCAAACCACCCGTCAGAAGAGCAATGCTTTGCTGAGTTGCCAGGGCCAATTGCAGGCGCGCCTGGTAGAGCGCCAGAACCGGGCCGAGCGCGACCAGGCGACGTTAGTTGAGGCGAACGACACTGTTCAGAAAGTGGAACAGGAGTTGAATAGCGCCATCGAAAAGCTCCAGGCCGCTCAAAAACGCCAGGAACAGGCGCTGACTGCCCGTCAGCAGGCTGAGAATGCGCTGCAGAGTCAGCGCGAGCTGCTGGCCGAATCTGAGGCTGCCCGTAAAACGCTGATCGATCAGCGTAGCGGATTGGTAGCCGAGCAGGCCAGAATGAAAGCCCAAATTGGCGTCCTCGAACAGGCTGAGGCGGCCCTGACCGGTTACGCGGGCGGGACTCGATTACTTTTGGAGGCTGCCCGAAGCGCAAGGTTGAATGGAGCAGAGGGGGCTCTGAGCAGCCATTTGGATGTGCCGGCCGAATTGGAAACAGCCATCGCGGCGGTTTTAGGAGAGTATCTGGATGCCGTCCTGCTCGCCGATCAAACCGACCCGGCCCTGGATTTGTTGAGCAGCGATTCCGTCCGGGGCGTGCTTTTACCGGTAAAGGGTTTAAAACCAGAAGATCCGCTTGTTCTAACCTCAAAGGTCGATGGTGTTCTTGGGGTAGCATCTGACCTGGTCAATGTAACTCCGGAGTACCGACCGGCTGTCGACCTGTTATTGGGACAGGTCGTGGTTGTCCAGGATCGAAAGGCAGCTCGCCTGGCCCTGAATGTGGCCAGCGAGCGGCGATCATCGCATCAATTACGAGCTGTAACCCTGAAAGGTGAAGTTTTTATGGACTCCGGGCCTATTCTGGTCGGGAGTGGTAGTAGCGGTGAGCAAAGTTTGCTCGGTCGTGGGCGCCAGCAGCGAGAGTTGCAAGAAACGATTGAACAGTCGCAACGCAATGTGGAGGCTGCCAGTAAAAGGTTAACGGAGCTGGATGCACAGTTTAATCAACTGCAGCAGCATGAAAAAGAACTGGTTGAAGATTTGAAACAAAAACGCCAATCAGAAGAAACCGCCTCCCAAAATCTCAATCAGGCCAGGCTGGCCTACGACCAGGCGATGCGACAGATGAAATGGCAACAAGAACAGCGCCAGCGTTTGGAAGCTGAAATAGATCAGGGATTAACTCAGGCAGCCGAGATCAAGGCTGCGTTGGCAGGGCTGGAAGAAGAGATTGATCAACTTCGCACTCAGATTAGAGAAGGTAGTTTCGCCCTGGCCGGCCTGTCTGTGGATGAGTTTCAATCTCAGCTTGCTCACTGGAGAACTCAGACTGCCGTTGCGGAGCGAGCGCTGGCTGATGGGAAAGCACGCCTGCAAGAACGCCGGAATGCCTTGGATAGAGCTATGCGCCGTCACAACGAATTGCAGGATCGAATCACAGAGCTCCAACGGTCGCTTGAATCGTTGGGGAATGAAAAAGGGGAAAGCCGCCAGTCCGAGGCGGGGATTGCGGATGAGATTGAAACGTTGCGAGGCCTGATCGATCCGGCCGAATCAGAATTAGCCGAGCTCGAAGACCAGCAAACCAGTCTCCAAAAATCTGAAACTGCGGCCCGCCAGAGTCTCAGCCAGGCTGAGCATTATCATGCCCAGGCGCGCATTACCCTGGCCCGGCGCCAGGAAGGACTCGAAACCCTCCGCCGGAGGGTCGAGGATGATTTTGGCCTGGTCGCTTTTGAATACGCCGAGGATGTTTCGGGCCCGACACCGTTGCCATTGGAAGGCATGGTGGAACAATTACCCCGGGTCCGGCAACTTGCCCCTGAGATCGAAGATAATATCAAGCGCCAACGGGCTCAGTTGCGACGGATGGGGGCTATCAATCCGGAGGCTCAGAAGGAACACGAAGAGGTTAAAGAGCGTTTTCAATTCCTGACGGAGCAGGTAGCCGATCTGGAAAAGGCTGAACGAGGTATTCACGAAGTAATTGAAGAGCTGGACGCAATCATGGAGCGCGAATTCGTGCGTACGTTTGATGCGGTTGCAGCAGAATTCAAGCAGATTTTCACCCGTTTATTCGGCGGAGGCTCGGCTCGTCTGGTTCTGACAAATCCGGATGACCTGACCGATACAGGAATCGATATCGAGGCCCGCCTGCCGGGGCGCCGGACTCAGGGGCTTGCCTTGCTGTCTGGCGGCGAGCGTAGCCTGACTGCCACTGCCCTGGTTTTCTCCCTGTTGAAAATTTCGCCTACCCCGTTTTGCGTTCTGGATGAAGTGGACGCAATGCTGGATGAGGCCAATGTAGGTCGTTTCAGGGAGTTGTTGCGAGAACTGAGCCAGAACACCCAGTTTGTCGTAGTCACCCACAACCGCAATACGGTCCAGGCAGCCGATGTGATTTATGGGGTGACCATGGGGCGTGATACCGCCAGCCAGATTTTGAGTCTTAAACTGGATGAAGTCAGTAAACTGGTCGAGTGATGATCCGGCCAGCTGATAAAAGTCATCTGTCTGGGTAATTCGCCGGGTATCCGGCTCCTTGCGGGTCATAGCATTACATACCCATAAATCTTCATATGTTTTCCACCTGTCCGAGCTAAACGGTCAGCTGTGTGTTTCCGAAAGCCAAGGCGGGCCTGGTATTTCCAGGCCCGCCTTGGCTTTTTCGGGGATGATCGTCGTTTGCTGTTGTTCTGTCCAGGTGAATTAGGGCAGTGGGTTCGGTGTGACGACCGGAGTTTGATTTTGCTGGATAAACGAAACGATTTGCGGATCCAAAGTAGGGATGATCGAGACGCGATCGCGGAAATAGTCCCGAATTTCGACCTTCGAATTATCCCGTTGCGTGCTCAACCAATCACTGAAGGCCGATTGCCGGGCTTGCTGGTATTGCGTATCGGTCAGGGGTTGCGTCCGGCGGCCAAGCAGCTGGATGATGTGATAGCCAAACTGGGTTTGAACCGGTTCGCTGATCTGGCCGATATCGGTCAGGGCAAACGCGGCTTGCTCAAACTCGGATACCATCTGGCCTTTGCCAAACCAACCTAAATCGCCGCCTTTATCTTTGTTGCTGGTGTCGGTGGAATATTCAGCGGCCAGTTTTGTCCAATCTTCGCCTGCTTTCAGTTTGGCTTCAACTTCCTGGGCGGTCTGCAGATCAGCAACCAGGATATGGCGGGCCCAGATTTGTTCTTCTTCCTTGGGGATGTCAGCCTCCGCCAGAACAGCGTCCATAACCTTCTCGCGATAGAGCTGTGACACAAGCACATAACGCAGGTCAGCCTCGGAGATATCGTAGTTGGCCTGGAAGTTATCAATGGTTTGCTGATATAGGCTTTGATAACCTTCCTGCGTATATTCAGTTGGCGTTGGCGACGGAATAGCCGTGGCTGTTGGGGTTAACACCTCAGTCGGAGCGATCGTCGGCTCCATGGTAGGGGTAGGTGTGGCCGTTTGGGTTATGACCGGAGTAGCTGTAGGTGGAACCAGGGTCATTTGCAACGGTGACAGGGTCGCAGTCAGAACGGGTTCGCGGGTTGGAGTCGGCGTTGGAGTCCCGTTGGGATAATAACCAAAAGCTTCCTCAAACGCCTTGTTGATCTCTTCTTCTGATACGGTAATACCGCGGCGATCCGCTTCCTGCCGAATCAACAGGTTGCTGATCATCTGGTCCAATACCTGTTGCGCCACGTTACCGGAAGTCAGCTCGATCTGGATCTGTTGCAACTGGTTGACGAAAGTTGACATGGTCGCTGGATCACTGCCAAACAGCTGGGAAAACTGATACGTGCTGTTGGCTTGTTGAATCAGCGTGTAGCGATAATAGCGGCTTTGAGCTTGAAAGTCCTTGGTCAGGATCTTGTCACCGTTGACAATTGCGACTGGCTGGATGGTTTTCAAATAGGTTTCGTTGAGAATACCATAGCCAATAACGCCCACCACGGCGATCAGCACGATTGCAGCCACGATTAAAAGATTCCGTCGTTGCAGGCGTTCGCGCTCCAGTCGTGCCAGATGTTTCTTCGTGGGGGCTACATTCTTTCTGGGGTTTTTAGCCATTGCTTACCTTTGCACAAAGGCGGGGCATAGGGTTGATCCGCTATGCCCCGCGCTTGATATCGAAAAATGTGGTTCGTCAGGTATGCTCGTAAACCAAAGGATGAGTGTAGTCGTAATCGGGTTGATACCCGTTGTCGTCCTACAACTCAACCTTGCGTGTGAACAACCTCGACGGACCGAGGATAGTTATCTTAGCGCAGGACTTCCCCAGAGAAGGGGAGTAAAGCCAGATGGCGGGCGCGTTTGATGGCGCGGGCCAGGGCGCGCTGGTGTTTCGCACAGGTGCCTGTCTGGCGGCGAGGACGAATTTTGCCATCATCCGTGATGTAACGCCGCAGAACATCTACCTGTTTGTAATCAATGACAGCATTTTTATCTGTACAGAATTGGCATTCACGCGGGCGTGAAAAGAAACGCCGTGATCCGCCGCGCGAATTGGAATAAGATTGGTTGCTCACGATACTACTCCTCGTGATCGCTTTTTGCGATCTCGATCATATTTTTAGAATGGAAATTCTTCTTCATCGACTTCTTCTTCCTCGTCATCAAGACCACCGGAGCCGCTTTCGCGGCGATCATCAAGCATGATCATTTCATTGGCGACGATTTCGGTCGATGAGTGCTTGTTGCCATCTGGGTCTTCCCAGTGGCGGGTCTGTAAGCGGCCCTCGATATAAACTAACCGCCCCTTCGACAGATGTTGTTTGCAGATCTCTGCCAGGTTGCTCCAGGCGACAACGTTAAACCATTCGGTTTCAGTTCGCCGCCCCCCTTCGGAGGTGTTCCATGTGCGGCTGGTAGCCACACTGAAGGTAGTTACGGGCCTGCCAGATGGTGTGTAACGCATTTCGGGATCTCTTCCGAGACGCCCGATGATCAACACTTTGTTTAGACCTCGGCTCATAATTGCCTCCTGATGGAGACCGAAAGTTGGATACGGGTTATTTCGCGATGACTGAGAAACGCAAAATGGGTTCAAGCAAGCGCAGATTGCGTTCCAGTTCAACGCCAAAGGTCGGTTTCATCTTGGTTTCCATCAAGACGTACTGTCCTTCGTTTAGTTTACGAATAGGATAAGCGAGTCGCCGCTTCCCCCAAACGTCTACTTTTGCGATTTCTCCACCATCACCAGTGATCCAGGATTTAACTCGTTCTACAACGTCGTTAAATGCCGTCTCTTCCAGTTCTGGATGGACAATGAAAATCAATTCATATTCACGCATGGGAAATTGCCTCCTTTCCTTGGGATTAGCCCCTGACCGTCGCCACAGGCAAGGCCGGAGCGGAAAGTAAGCCACGCGTTGCGTGGCTTGGCTCATAGTCTAACACAAAGCCACAAATTTGGGAAGGTAACGAGTTTTTCGTAATCTCTGCGGTGTTCGATTTGGACGGCCGATACCGTCCAAATCGAACACCACATGTTTAAGCCACTCTTGACGTCTGACCTTTCGGAAAGTATGATCAGGACAGTCGGGAAGCGGATTTTCGCTTCTCTGACATTGTTTTGATTCAGGAGCTAACGTGAAGTATCCAACCAATGAAAAAATTGACTCCGAGCAGTTGCGGCTGGCGATGCGGCAATGGGCAACCGGAGTGACCATTGTGACTTCGACGAATAATGGTTTTAGCCATGGGATGACAGTCAGTTCATTTACATCGGTATCGCTGGTACCGCCATTAATTTTAGTCTCGATCGAGCGGATCGTGCGGACGCACCAATTGGTGAGCCAATCCGGAATTTTTGGGGTGAGTATCCTTTCCGAAGGTCATAAGGAAATCTCGGATCGCTTCGCTGGGCGCGAATCGGAGGCAGAAGATCGTTTCAAAGGTATTGAAACATTTACCTTGGATACCGGGGCGCCGCTCCTGCAAGATGGCCTGGCTAATTTCGATTGTAAAGTTGTTGGCCAGCACGAGGCTGGCAGTCACTCCCTCTTTATTGGATTGGTGGTTGCAGTCCGCCTCGGCGATCCGGGTAAACCCCTGATCTATTATGATCGGCAGTATCGCCAGTTGAAGGATTAATGGCTGCCGGGCAAACCATTGGCTTCTCCTTTCTCGAAATTGTTAGCTCTTGTTCTTAACCGGGTGGGGTAGATCATTATGGACGACCGTCTGACAGCTGAAGAGCACATGATATTATTAGGCGTGGCTCGGCAGAGCCTGATCGCGGCCGTGAACCACCGTCCGCTTCCAGTTTTAGACCTTGCTTCTCTGCCTGAGCGGCTGTGCCAGCCAGGGGCATCATTTGTCACGTTGACCCGTTCCGGAGAATTGCGAGGTTGTATCGGCGCATTGGAGGCTTCTTTGCCTCTGGTGGAAGATGTGTCTGAACATGCGGCTGCAGCGGCCATCCATGACTACCGATTCCCTCCGGTCCAACCGGAAGAACTTGAAACGATCGAAATCGAGATCTCCCGTTTGACCAAACCAACACCGCTTGAATATCAAAATGCTACGGATTTGCTGCGCTTACTGCGCCCCGGGATTGATGGGGTAGTGCTACAAGACGGCCTGCGCCGGGCAACATTTCTCCCCCAGGTCTGGGAAAAAATTCCCGATCCAGCGATGTTCCTGGATCACCTGTGCGATAAAATGGGTGTTCCGTACGATCTCTGGCGCCGGAAAATAATGGCTGTGTTTACCTATCAGGTTGAGGAATTTCGAGAGGGTTAGCGCGGTCCCGCTTCCGAGCCCGGCCATTACTAATCTAAGATAGGCTCTAGTGTTTTTTAGGAGTGATTCCCTAATAAGGGAACGCTAACAGAGTTTCCCAATTTCCAAAAAGATCCTTTTGCTGGGGCGTACAAACTGTTTGTAGATTTGGTGTTCGATTGGTGCGGCCTCAGCCGCACCAATCGAACACCAAAAATAATAACCTACAACATTTTCATGCCCCCTTTTGCTGGATGTTAAACCTGGGTAAATTGATCAACATTAAGCACAAACAACGTTGCTCTTTTAAAACCCGGGTTGACTGGGGGTTCCGCGCTTTCGCGAATGATCTTAATAGCTTCGTCGACCTTTTCATCGGCAACGCCGATCATTAATGTGCTGGAGCCTCGCCGTAAAAACCCCCCGGTTGACGATACGCGCGTTACTCGAAAACCATTATCGATCAATGCCCGTGAAACGGGCTCGTTATCGCTGTCGCGAATAATGGCGATAATTAATTTCATCAAATTTCCTCGTAGCGTTCAACTTCAAAGGTGAAGATCGTGGCGCCACCTACCGTGATCGGGGTTTGGGTTGGTATCTGGAAAGGCGCCCCTTCGAAAGGTGTGGCGATGTATTCTACTCTCCGGCGACAGGCTTTGCTCAAAATGTTGACTGCGGTGGCCTCAAAACCTTCCGGCAGTCCAATGAGCAGCGTGACATTCCGGCGGCCCAGGAAACCGCCGCTGCTGGACATGCGCGTAATGGAGAGACCGGCTTCATTGAGGGCACTGATCGATTTTTCAACATCCTGGATTTGGATCACAGCAGTCATCAGTTTGTGGACAACGTAAGTATTGATGGAATTCAACATAACAAACTCTCCCCAACGCACCCCATCACCGGTTAATTCCATGTCGATACCCCGCACCAATTGGGAATATATCTCTTCAGAGATGACCCCATCTTTCAACAGCCCGATTAAAGCGCTCTTTTGAGCTCGAAGGCCTTCTTTGCGGGCTGTATCCAGTTCTTCTGCTTCAACAGTTGGGTCAGCTTCCAGGACTTCTTTCACTTCGATAGCTAAAGTGGTGGCGTGTTGCTCCAGCAATGGTTCGATCAATTCCCAGGTGTGGTTGGAATATAGACCCTCCGCGTGCATCTTTTCGAGATGATCATACGCGGCTCGGGCAGCTACAGCCCGAGCGTGACGGCGTTCATACTCCTCTTTCATCTCGCTTCGTTCAACCAGGTTGATCCGCTTGACAAACTGTTGCATGCTGCCACCCTGCACGATGATTGTGAACAGCACAACCCCGAACACCATCGTTTGCAATTGGGTGCCAACGGACAGGGGTAAACTGAGAGCCAATGCCAAGGAGATGGCTCCACGCAGGCCCCCCCATAGAAGCACATGGGTCCAACGCCAGGGGATATTCCGGTTGATAAATGCCAGCCCATAAATGACAACCGCTCTGGCGAGCAACACCGCCAGCGTCGCCAATAAGATTAGCTGCCAGCTGGATACAAGCTCGTCCAGCTTCATTTCCAGGCCGATGAGCAGGAACAAGAAAGAGTTTGATAGAAATGCAGCCAGTTCCCAAAAATTAGTTACCACGATTCGGGTTGTGGGTGACATGCCGCGTGGCCCGATGTTTCCATTGACCAGTCCGGCGGCGACGACCGCCAATACACCACTGACATGGAGCTGCTCGGCTGAGATATATGCGCCGAACGCCAGCACAGTCGTCAGCGTGGTTTCGATCAGGTGGTCATCGATCTTGATGATCATCTGAGAAACCAGCCACCCCATAAACAGGCCAACGACCAATCCGCCGCCCGCGACGCGCACAAATTCTGTGAGCTGGGTCAGCAAGAATGCTCCGCCAGAAGATTGTTGGGCCGTGAACACAATCGATTCCATCAGGGCGAAGACCACGATGGCGGTGCCATCGTTGAATAAGCTTTCACCTTCCATCAATACTTGCAGGCGTTTAGGAACACCCAGAGAGCGGAAAAGGGCCACTACGGATACCGGATCGGTAGCCGACATCATTGCTCCGAATACCAGCGCCAGTGACAGGCTGATCTCAATGCCAGTCAGTTCTGCTCCAAGAGAAACAATCCCTCCCACCAAAAGCGTCGTAAGGATCACCCCCGGAACGGCCAGTGCCAGGATCAACCCCAGGTCGCGCCGCAAATCGTCCCAGCTCAGGTGAAATGCGGCTTCAAAAATCAAAGGTGTTACCAGGATGCCAAGGATAATTTGGGGAGTTATGGTTTCGCGAACGATCGGCCCTAAATCGACAATGAAGGCCGGTAGATTCACCATTTGAGATTGGTTGATCAGGCCCAATACCAATCCCATCAGAACCAATCCAACGGTATAGGGCAATCGCAGACGCCGCGTTACCAGCCCTACCAGGGTCGCGATGAAGAGCAGGATGATTGCTATTTCTAAGATGTGAGCGTTGGACATTTATTGATCCTGCAAATCTAAGGTCACGATTTGCGGTTTGGGGTCTTTGATTGTTACCGTCTGGCCATCCGGGAAAACCACATTGCTTTTATCATGCTGGCGCAGGACGGTCAATCCCCGATATTTTATCGTAACAGGCCAGGGAAAAGGATTATGCCCGTTGAGAGCTACCCGTGTTGGGGAGATGATTCGTACTCCTAAGACTTTCATAAATAAGCTGAGCGGGGCCAACCCGGTGAAGGCGTTCTTTTCGCCGGATCCATGGCCATCATTGGCGTGGTAATATCGCCGAAAAGCATGATCGTGTTTAAGGGATTGAATCGCTGCCTGCATCATCCGGGTGATCAGTTCTGCAGCTTCCGCCTGGTAACCATAGCGGAGCAGTCCCTCCCCAATCAGCGTGTTCCAAATCATATTCACATTGGCACACACATCATCCTCTGGTACGGACAGCGACGCCGCGCAAGCCGGCATGCCATATGGTCTCCAAAAAATATTTGCGGCGGTGATGGTTTGGGTGGTCAGTTGTTTTGCGCGTTCACTGCCAGGGATGCCGGCCCAAATTGGCAGCAACAGCAACTCGTTGACGCTATCCAAACCAATGGTATGGACATCGACCCTGTCGCCTGGTTCAACGCCCAGGATTTCCAGGCGTTCGACAGTTGAATAGACCCGCTCTCCGGTCATTCTGCCCCGTTGGAGATGCCACTTGAACTGGTTCTCGTCAACCTGTTCGACCCTGCGATGACCACTTGCGCTGGCGCCATGAATGAAAACCTGTGGGTGCCTTCTGTTCGCGCTTTCGGTTTCTATATGTACCAGTAATCGCACCGGTTGATCAAAATTGCGATCGATGTTTAACTCACCTGGCCCCACTCGTTGTGCCAGGCGTTCACCTGTTTGGGTTAGATGGGTATCGCGGTCCCAATCATGGTAGCAGGCATCCAGATCGTTCCAGGAGGCTTCTACAGCTTCTGCCAGTTTTTCAGACAGCGTCGCCAGTGAAGGGATTACGTCAGTTCGGTCGATCTTTTCGGCTATGGCGATCAGTGCCTGGCATTCCTGGTGAAGGAATGCGCATAGAGCCGGGCTTTCGGCAACCTCAATATCAACCCCTTGCGACCAGTCATGCCAGTGCGAGAAAATGGGGTGTTCTTCCAAACCAGACTGCATCGGGTGATCCCACTCCGGGATACCATCCTCATCGCGATCGTGTGCTGGATGAAACCAGGCGCGCACGAATTGGTCTAACCCTGGAAATACCTGTTCCAGGAATTCACGGTCCTCGGTGAACTCATAGATCTGCAGGCCCAGGTAGGCAAGTATTGGCGTTGCCATTAATCGGCTGGTTTGCCCGCCCGGGCCTGGTTTCCAGTCAACCGTTCCATCTTCTGTTTGTACGGATAGAAAATTTAACAACAACCCTTCGGCTAATTGCGGCGCGGCCGGCAAGATCATTTCGGATAAAAACCAGGCTTCCAGCGGACTCTGACCATTCCATAGATGGGAATAATCGCTGCCATCGCCCCGTAAAGAAAAGCCTTGATCTGGCAGACGATTCAATACATAGGATGGGTGGGGTAATTTCTGATTTGAGCCAACAAAACTGGATAGGGCTATTTTTTGGGTCAGCTCGAAAGCGATATCCCAATCCAGATCACCGGTGTATATTTCCGGCAGACCTTGGTTAACTAACTCAATCCGGGCTCTTTCGGCGTCCCAGTTTCTGGCAGCAGTCTGCCGAGCGAGCTGGAAAGAATCTTGCATAAATTCAAGTGCGGCGTGGGCCCATACCAGCGAGGCCGTTTGTCCTGGCTCGATCTCAATCGTTTGCGTCAGGGTTGGGTACGACCCTGTTCCTGCTTGTGCTCCGCCCGTCAGGAAAATAACCGGAAAGATGTTGCCTGTCGATCCACTCAAGATTGGAGCAGCCTGAAATTCGATCGAAGCCATTCTTTCCCCTTCCGTAGGGGTCAGCTGTCCTATCAGCTCAATTTGAATCTGCCGGGTTTGTTTGTGTTGGTTGTGCAGGCTGAACCTGCCAGCCAAACAATTGGAAGCGGGAACCCAATACTCCGCCTGGACGTCTATACCCCTAAAAGGAGCATAGTTCAGGCAGATGTAGTTTGGATAATTCTTAGTGATGGTCGGCTGCCTGTCAAAATCGGTTGGATCTGAACTGGCTATATTACCTTCCTGGAACCGAGGGAAGATCCGAAAAGAGCGGGCTCGTAAGCCGAAAGTCGTTTGAATTGCAATGGCTGGCGGTGCGCCATCGTGAAGAGAAAGCTCCCAGATTTGATCGTCTATATAGTTGGTTGGGCATAGACGAATATCTGCTGCAATCACCAGATTCAGAGGATCGCCATCTTGAAGATTCCATTCGCGCATACCTGAATTGTATGGTATCTTGCGTGGATGGTCAAAGGTTTTTATCTGTGAATTTTTCGATCAGCGCTCTATCTGTCCTTAGGTTGGCACTTGGGTATTTCTGGGGCAGTACCCAAGCTTTGGGGGTGTGAGCTTGCGGCTGCATGCTATCAAACTCAAAGCTTGGAACTCTCATAGGATTGCCTTAAGCCGCTTATGTTCGCGGATAGATCGGATAGGTTTTTGTGCTAGAATGGAGCAAATTAACCGGCAATGTGGCTGAAATGATTTCGTTTTCGTCGCAATTGCCTGTTCATTCGCAATCAAAATGACGAGAGGAATACACATGAGTCCATTACCTAGTTCGCCCCGCGGTATGTATTTTGATGAATTTGAACCAGGTCAGCGAATTACCACTGCCGGCAGAACAGTGACCGAAAGTGATATTGTCAATTTCGCCGGTATGTCAGGAGACTATAATCAAATTCATACGGATGCCGCTTATAGCCAATCTTCACTGGCCGGGCAGCGGGTTGCCCACGGGTTGTTGGTTTTGTCGATTGCCTCGGGCCTCACAGTGCAGACAGGGCTGATGGAAGGGACAGTTGTCTATTTCCGCGAGATCGATGAATGGAAATTTATTAAACCAGTGTTCATTGGGGATACCATTCATGTCGAAATTGAAGTGTTGGAAACCAAAGAATTGCGAAGAACGGGCACGGGTCTGGTGACCATTCAATTGGATGTCCAGAATCAGAAGGACGAAACGGTAATGAAAGGCATCTGGAAAGCATTGTTTGCAATGCGTCCATCAACTGCCTGAACAAGGCTGGATGCTCATATAGGGAATTTATGTCTAATTCACCAACCAAACCTCCTGAAGAAGATCCTCACGAGCGTTTTCGCCGCCTTTTATCCGAATCGGAGAATGAGCAAGCCGAACAGGCAGAGGAATCAGGCGAAAATCTTGAAAGGCATCCAACTGGCGAGCCTGAAATGACAGGCGGCTGGTTTGGACAGGATCAGCCAGGCGAAGAGCAAAACCACCACCCCACCGGTGAACCTGAGATGACGGGTGGTTGGTTTGCGCAAGATGAAGAGGATGCGGGAGAGCCGGGGGCGACCCAACCCGCTCAACCAACCGGTGAAAACAAGCCTGGCGATACCGAGCCGGTGAAACTGGGTTCAACCGGTCAGCCAAAAACACCGCCCCCGCCGCCATATCAAGGGCGAACCCCCCCGCAGGGCCTGCCGGCGGTCGATGAATATGGTTTTCCCTTACCTCGCCGGGTTGACGAGATTGACGTCGACGCGACCCGGGTTTCTCCTGCCGCGTATCGGCCAGCTTCGCGTCGTCCGAACTCAGGCAAGCCGATCAGCCCACCGCCGCAACAAATCCATCGCCCACAACAGTTCGCTGGCTCGCCGCCTCCGCCGCCTGCCAGGAAACCACCCAGGGATTACCGCAAAGGCTTAGGGTGTTTTATTCGCGGCTTGATCGCCACAATCTTTGTGTTTGTGATCGTGGCCTTGTGCGGCGTTTCCTTCGTTCTGCTGCAATACTACCGGATTGCATCCGATCTTCCGGATATTACTGATCTGCGTAATCGAGCCTCGCAATTTGAGACTACCCGTATTCTCGACCGGAATGGCAATGTATTGTATGAAATCCTTGACCCAAATGCCGGGCGAAGAACGTATGTCCCCCTTGAAAATATCTCGCCTTACCTGGTCGCTGCTACGATTGCTACGGAGGATAATGAGTTTTACAGTCATCCCGGCTTCAATGTGTTTGCCATCGTGCGAGCTTTTTGGCAGAATTACCAGAGCGGCGAAACTGTGTCGGGGGCCTCTACAATCACCCAGCAGTTAGCCCGGGCATTGCTTTTTACCCCGGAAGAACGAACCGAGCAGTCCTATGCGCGCAAAATCCGCGAGGCCGTCCTGGCGGCCGAGATCACGCGGCGGTATTCCAAAGATGAGATCCTCGAGTTGTACCTGAACGAGGTTTATTTCGGGAATCTGGCTTACGGGGTTGAAGCCGCCTCGGAGACTTATTTTGGGGTCAAAGCTGATCAGCTCACCCTTGGGCAGGCGTCTCTCCTGGGTGGATTGATCCAGGCTCCTTCGGTATATGACGTCTATACTCGTCCTGATCTGGTTTTCAGCCGGCAAGAGGATGTGCTGGTATTAATGTACCAGGCCAGCCAGAAGCAGGGTTGTATCTATGTTAGCAACAGCCCGCAGCGAGTGTGTATTGATCCCGTGATGGTTATTCAGGCGGCCAACGAGATGAAGAATTACGAGTTTAAATCGCCTGACATTCAAATTCGCTACCCCCATTGGGTGGACTACATCCGGTATTTACTGGAAGCGCAATACGACCCGCAAACGATCTATCGCTCCGGATTCAGCGTTTACACAACTCTCGATCCCGGATTGGAGGATTTGGCCCAACAACTGGTTGCCGAACAGGTCGCTGGCCTGGCGGATAAACGCGCCACGGACGGCGCCCTGGTGGCCATTCGGCCGTCCACCGGAGAAATTCTGGCCATGGTTGGATCGCCTGATTTCTACAATGAAGCGATATCCGGCCAGGTGAATATGGCGATCAGCCCGCGCCAGCCCGGGTCATCGATCAAACCTTTGACCTACACGGCAGCATTTGAAAAAGGGTGGACGCCAGCCACGTTGATCTGGGACGTGCCTTCCGAATTTCCTCCTTCGGGCAGGGCCGATGACCCCAGCCCGCCTTATAAACCCGTCAATTATGATGAGCGCTTCCATGGGCCCGTGACTGTGCGTACCGCCCTGGCCAATTCCTATAACATCCCGGCGGTAAAGGCGTTGGACTTCGTACATATCTACGATAACCCTGATCTGCCCGGCGAAGATGGCTTCATCGCTTTTGCTCGCCGCATGGGTATCTCGACTCTCAATCGAGAAGATTACGGTCTCTCCTTGACCCTTGGCGGCGGCGACGTGACTCTGCTGGAGCTTACCGGCGCTTACAGCATTTTCGCCAACAGTGGCCGCCGGGTCCCCCCGGTAGCCATAAGCAAGATCCTCGATTATCAAGGCAATACGATCTATGAGTACAAACAACCGGCCGGCGAACAGGTGATACGCCCCGAACACGCTTACTTGATTTCTTCAATACTTTCTGATAATCAGGCCCGTACACCGGCTTTTGGACCTAATTCGGTTTTGAACCTTCCTTTTTCGGCGGCAGCTAAAACCGGAACCACGAACGATTTCAGAGATAACTGGACTCTCGGTTACACGCCTGATCTTGCTGTTGGGGTATGGATAGGCAACGCCGATTTCACACCGATGCAGAACACCAGCGGCCTGACCGGCGCGGCTCCGATCTGGTCGCAGTTCATGCAGGCTGCAATTCAGCAAGTGACAGGCGGCAACCCATCCCCATTCTCTCGCCCTGCCGGGATCGTTGAATACGCAATCTGTGCTGTTTCAGGCACTTTGCCATCTCAATGGTGCCCCAGCCAGCGCACAGAAATTTTTGCCGCCGATCAGCCGCCCTTGCCCAAGGAAGAAGACCTCTGGCAGAAAATCGAATTAGATACCTGGACTGGACTAAAGGCTTCGTCCGCGTGCTCAGAGTTTGCCGATGAACGTTTTGTGCTCAATGTTGTGGATCCGTGGGCCAAGAAATGGGTTAAGAAAGATCCGCAGGGTCAGGCCTGGTTGGAAGCCAATGGTTTTCCCAAGGATATTACTTTCACGCCCTCACGGGAATGCCGGGAGGAGGATCCCCGGCCGAAATTAGAAATCAGCTCGCCGCATGCTGGCGATACGATCAAAACCAGCCCTGTCTCGATCAGTGGGATCGCCTACGCTACCCAATGGTTTGATTACTGGCGGTTGGATTATGGCATCGGCGAGGACCCGGTTGAATGGGAGACGCTCGAGCAAAAGAAACAACCGATCGCCAACACGGATGTGCTTACAATTTGGAATCTGGATGACTTGATCGAGAAAAATATCAGCGGGCCGGTCACCCTGCGGCTTTATCTACACAGCACCGAAGACACGCATGCCGAGTTAAAAGTTACCGTGAATATGGCTGTGCCTACTCCAACTCCAACGCCAACGACAACGCCGACCGAAACGCCGACGCCTACGTTAACTCCAACTGTGACGCCGACGTTCACACCGACTTCGACCGTGCCTCCAACAGGTGTGCCCGTGCCGACTGAGACGCCCAGCCCTACCCCGATCGTGTTCAGCGAACCGACGATTGTGCCCTGACCTCTGTCTCGATTGCGGCTCCAAAATCAAAACACGCTGTGGTTGTCGATCTGCCTGGGGCATTTCGACAACCACGCTTTATTTTTATCCTGATCACGGATTAACAATCCTGATCAGCACATCTTGTCGTTCACCTTTGGTATCAACTCAGGCGTGAGAGCGAAATACTGGCGAAACAGGTATGTGTGGGGGCGTACGCCCCCACACATACCTGTTTCGCCACAGATTTCAGGCGTTGGCTGAATAGTTACAGCAACTGTATCTGAGGATCCTGATTGCTCAATGGGTCCAGGAGAAGTTGATCGAGGATATTGGTGAGATCGATCTGGCTGTTTTCCGCCAGGCGACGGATGTGGCGGAATTTGACAAAATGCCAGTTTCTTTCAAGCTGAAGATGAAGGGCGGGGTTCGTTTTTCTTTTGTGGTCGATCAAACCGGCCCGCCCACCCGGGCAAACGATCACAGCCTGGTGCTCGACGGGCAAGCGGTGGAGGATGACTTTGCTGAGCAAGGCCGAAGCGATGACGTAAAATCCAAACCGGATCACACCCAAGTCGTCTTTCCATTCAATAATAAATTGGCCGGTAGGAGTGACCTTGGGGTCGCCGGCAACTTGATAACCTGCCCGTTGGCCAAGCTGGATGAGCAATTTATTCATCGTCGCCAGGTCTTCTCGGCGAACTGCAGGTAAATCTTGCGCTCGCAACCGCCAGATGTCGCTCTTGCTTGATGCCTGTTCTCCGTAAGATTTCAGGCAGGCGATCACCATGGAGCGTTCAGGGGTTTCCAAACCCGGGAAATGGATGCAGATGGCCTGGTCGAACTCGTCTTCGGTGAGTGCGGTCTGGGTCTGCAGCAGACGCACCACTTCGATCTCCAGTCGATCGCTTAGCGACATAGATGGTCCCGGATCTTCCCGCAGCCAAAGAAACCCAGTTTCAGGAGATTGTTCGCTGCCGCCGAACCGAGAAAATCCATTTTGGTAGCTGAAGGCTTTTTGCAGCGCGGTGTGGATATGGCTGTAAACATCGGCTGGAGCAAATCCTGAGATCCCGCCTGCGATAGGCGATGTCAAAATGGCCTGGAGTGCACCCGAATGGAGCTGAATGTAACGGCTGGGTTCGCCGCGTTGTTTCAACAGTCTTTGCCCTTCCATGATCCCAGCAGATTGCAGCTGGGTGATTCGAAGCGATTTTTCGAGATCGTCGGCCGCCGTCGATGTCTCAGGGTGGGTGCCCAGTTCCCAAAGTATCTGGGCTTCATCTGATTCGACCCTCAATGCGATGCTTTGCAGCCCAAGCCCGGCCATACGAGCAGAAATCAACGCGGCAGAAATTAAACCTGGTTCCGCTTCGCCGGTAATAGCCAAAACCGGGATACCTTTTTGCTGGGTGGACAGATTGCCAAGGGCAGCGTGCAGAGCGGCTGTATGCCAGCCCCAATCGTAGCGTCGGCGTCTCAATACGCTCTTGAACGAGGCTGCAAATTCACGTCCCCATAACCAACCGGCCCATAAGGCTGATAAAGTCCAGTAGGCTTGATTGGGTCGGGGTAGAGCGGCCAGCACCGCGCTGAGGTGGACGTCATCAAGCGACTCGCTCAGGGTCTTTAATCGCCCTTCAAATAAGCAGATTCCACCGCCGGCGGGAGGCTGGTCGGGCCAGATGCACAGCGGAACCGGAGCATCTGTTTCTGTCTCAGGACGAGCCCATTGAAGAACAGCTTCTTCCAGAGCCAACCAGACATTTTTTTCTCGGAAACGAGTGGGCGTGCTCAATTGGCGCGGGCGGGCGCGCGCCTGTGGATAGGGCCAGAGATTATTGGCCTGGTCGCAGGCGGATAAAACCAGGGCTTCCATGAGACGCTGGCGGTCTTCCCAATCCGTCCGGTCGCCGAGCGCCGCCGGTGAAGGAGCCATCTGGTCCAGCTTATTGATCAGGGTGAAAAGCGCATACACGGCGCGAGGCAGGTAAGCATCCAACGCTTCTTCTGCATGTGCCCGGTCTGGATCGTTCAACGGCGCGACTCGCTCCAGGGCGCGGGACCAGTGCAACCCCCGGGAAGTGTACTGAGCCGCTCGTTGGGCATCCTCCTCAGTGGTGGGGTGTTCCCCGCTGTCGCCGCAATATGGGCAGGTATATAACCTTCCGTACGGAGTTGGGGCGTCCTTTTCCCAAAGAAACGCTTCAGCTTCAATTTCTCTTCCGCATTGAGCGCAATGGGTCAGATAGAGCGAACGGAGATGAGGCTCCAGCCTTTGAGAGCCTTTGGTCGAAGCAGCCAGCCCAGCCAGCGCAGCTTTGAGATCGGCCTCCGAGGGCGGGTCGGCAGCCATTTCGAGTAAAAACCGTGCGACGGGATTGTTGGCAGCAACCAGCACACGGTACCCTGCACGAGCAGCTTCGATGATTACATCCGGAGAAGCGCCAAAGGGTTCCAGAATCCATTCACCTGGAGCGGCAAATTTGTCCAGCCAGGCAGAGACCGTTCCGGCCGGGATCAGTGGCAGGAACCGCCCAAATGGACTGGATGGATCAGCTGGTTTTCCGGGAATAAAGGCAATGGGACCGGGCATTTGTGCCTCCCATCCAAATTATAATCGCTTCAAGGGAAAACAAACCGAAGGTTCCCTGGGATACCACCCCGGGAATTCCCAAAGAATCGGGCCGAAAACTGATACCCATTTAAAACTTGTGGTGCTGCTTTGCCGTCGGAAGCGGCTAAACAGCACCACAGTGATTAAGTTGAATGATTCTCGCGTCTCTCAGAGGTTCAATCTTTTTGCTACTGTTCTCCGACAGTATGTAACAAAGCCATATTGGTGGGCCGGACAGCGTGCACCGGGAAGCCACAAATCAACACAATCTGCTGTCCTGGTTGAATCGGCGTAGTTGCCAGCATATTATTTTCAACAGCGGCTAGCATTTCATCAATGGTGTCAACATGCGGCACCAACTTGGCCACTACCCCCCAATATAAGCTCAAACGATGGTAGGTATCAGGTTCGGGTGTAAAGGCCAGGATTGGTACTTCCGGCCGTGTTTTGGACATCATTCTGGCTGTACGACCGCTTTTCGTGAACACCGCAATTGCAGAGACATTGCGGTCATGGGCCAATTCCCGAGCAGCCTGTGTCATGAAGAAGGTATCGTCGCTATCAATCTCCTTCGAAGCAATTATGCGGCAGTGACCCCACTCCGCCATATGACTTTCAGCCTGGCAAATGATGGCATTCATCATTTCCACAGACTGGATGGGATACTTACCAGCTGCTGTCTCGCCGGAAAGCATCACGGCATCGGTTCCATCAAAGATGGCATTGGCCACATCCGAAGCCTCAGCCCTGGTTGGCCGGGGGTTATGAATCATCGAATCAAGCATCTGGGTGGCTGTGATCACTACTTTGCCATGCTGGTTGGCTGTTTCAATAATTCTCTTTTGAGCAATCGGAACACTCTCGGCGGGCATTTCTACTCCCAAATCACCGCGAGCAACCATAACACCATCCGCAATTTCAACGATTTTTTCGAGATTCTCCAGCGCTTCGGGTCTTTCCAGCTTGGCGATTACCGGGATTTCCTTCTTATCCTGTGAAAACCGGCTGATGGCTTGTTTCACCCTGACAATATCTTGATGGGTACGGACAAAAGAAATAGCGACTGCATCAACGCCTAGCTTGATGCCGAAGGCAAGATCATCAAGATCCTTTTCCGTCAGGCTGGGTATATCCAGCTTAGCCCCAGGTAAATTCACCCCTTTGTGGGGTTTTAAGGTGCCGCCGAGTACGACCCGAGTTTCTACCTGATGTTCTTCAATCTTTATGACAGCCAGTTCAAGATTCCCGTCATCCAGAAGGATACGGCCCCCAGTTTTCACACTGCTGGGCAGATCGTCATAGTCAACCGAAACAATTTGATCGTTTCCAAGGATTTGTTGAGTTGTTAAAATGTATTTTTGGCCCGGTTTCAATTCAACTTGCCCGTTTTTCAGATCCCCAGTCCGTATTTTAGGCCCTTGAAGATCCTGAAGGATCGTTACAGGCTTCTTAAGCCTTTCAGAGGTCGCTCGAATCCGCCGGAATACTTCTGCATGATCTTCGTGATTACCATGCGAAAAGTTGAGTCGGGCTACGTTCATACCAGCCTGAATCAAATGACCTAACATCGCTTCTTCCTGGCTTGCTGGTCCAATCGTTGCGACGATCTTGGCGAATCTCGGGATCAGGTTGGTTCTAACCATGGATACCTCCGGTGAGCAGGCTAAAGATAATTTAACGCTTTGGCCTCGCTCTTGAGTTGATCTCGGAACATTGGATGGGCAATATTGATAAGCGATTGAGCTCGCTGGCGGATCGTTTTTCCATAAAGATCAGCGATGCCGTATTCGGTGACAACAAAGCGAATATGATTACGGGTTGTGACCACGCCAGCTCCTTGATTGAGCATTGTTACTATTCTACTCACAACATGACCATTTTTCAGCGTGGTTGTGCTGGGTAAGGCGATGATGGGGACACCACCCTTCGATCTGGAAGCTCCATAGATGAAGTCTAATTGCCCACCAACGCCGCTGTAAAGCTTGGGACCAATGCTGTCAGCGCATACCTGGCCGGTCAGATCCACCTCAATTGCCGAATTGATCGCAACCTGCCGGTCATTTTGGGCGATCACGAAAGGATCATTTACATATTCGGTGGGATGGAGTTCAATCAATGGATTATCGTCCACCCAACGGTACAACCGGTGGCTGCCAAGCACGAACCCGGCTGTAATCTTGCCAGTGTGAATATTTTTGCGAGCATTGGTCAGCACACCCGCTTCAACCAGGTCTATGACGCCATCGGAAAAAAGCTCTGTGTGAATGCCAAGATCTTTTTTATCGAAAAGATACTTGAGAACGGCATCCGGGATCGCTCCGATGCCCATTTGTATCGTAGCCCCATCCGGGATCAATTCGGCAATGTAGCTCGCCATCCGCTCGGTATCAGGGTCGGTCTGGATCTCGCTCATCAGCATTTCCGGCAGTTCGTAATCGACGGGCACAATATGGTTTAACCGGCTGACGTGGATGAACGAATCTCCCAGCGTGCGAGGCATCTGCTGATTTACTTCGGCGATAATCACTTTGGCAGACTCGGCCGGCGATTTGGTTAATCCGACCTCGATACCCAGGCTGCAAAATCCATGTTCATCTGGTGGTGAACAATGGATCAGGGCAACATCGATCGGTAGGATTTTGTTCTTAAACAGCAGGGTGAACTCGGATAACAAAACCGGTGTAAAATCAGCGCGTCCTTCATGGACAGCCTTCCGCACGTTGGCGCTGATGAACATGGTATTTACTCTTAAATGCCCTTCCAAACTGGGATCGACATAGTCCGCCGGTCCGACACTTAATGCCTGGCAGATTTCAACGTTGTGTAATTGAGGCGCATAATCGACCAGGGCTGCCAGGGTCTTTTGAGGAACAGAGCAATTACCGGTGAGGAAAAGCCGCTGATTATCTTTGATATTTCTGACGGCGTCTTCTGGTGAGACAACCCGAGAATGGTATAGTTTGTTATAGTCCATGGGTTACTCCATCGAGCCCATTGGCGATAACCTGGAAACATTGCGAATCTCACCTTTGTAGGTGGCAATGCCATGGCCAATCGCTGGATTATTCGCAATGGCCTGATCGACACCTTCGTTTGCGATTTCTAAAATAAATGGAAAGGCCGCATTGAGAAACGAATGGGTCGAGGTGCGGGCTACGATTCCGGGAATATTTGGAACACAGTAATGAATGGTGCCCTCTTCGATGAAGGTTGGATGTTCATGCGTGGTTGGGCGCGAGGTCTCAACACAGCCGCCCTCATCAATGCTCAAATCCATGATGAGTGAACGCGGTTTCATCGCCCGGACGACCTCGCGGGTAACGACAATCGGAGGGCGTTCCCCCGGCACCAAGACTGCGGCTACAACCACATCAGCGTAAGCACAGGCGCGGGCGATATTGATCTGGTTGGAAATCATGGTCACAACCCCAGGGTTGTGGTCAAAAATGCGCTGCAGTGCCACCATGTCCGTATCCAGTACGGTCACATGGGCGCCCATTCCTAAGAAAGCCTGAGTTGCACAGCGGCCAACGATACCCGCTCCGATAATAACAACTTCCGCCGGCGGTACGCCCGCTACCCCTCCCAATAAGATGCCTTTGCCACCGGCATTGTTCTGCAAAAGCCGGGAGGCGATTTGAGCCGTCATCCGGCCTCCGATCTGGCTCAGAGGACGGCGTACTGGCACAGTGCCATCAGCAAGTTGGATCTGCTCTAAAGCGATCGCGGTGATTTCATTTTCGACCAGGTAATCAAGTTTGTCTTGCCGGGCAGAACCCATGTGTAACAAACCGGCCATGGCGCTGCCTGGACGCAGCCACTCCAGTTCTTCGTGTAATGGGCGGGCCACTTTTAGGAGCAAGTCGGCCCGTCCGAATACCTCGTGAGGTGTGTAGGCGATCCTTCCTCCGGACTGTTCATATTCCTGATCGCTAAAACCCGCCCCAAGGCCAGCATCGTGCTCGATGTAGCAAGTATGGCCGTTTTCGACCAGCATGCTCACCCCAGCAGGTGTCATACCAACCCGATACTCAAATGTGCGTCGTTCTTTTGGGATGCCAATATTCATAATTCACCTCGGCGAATTCATTGGTTTCGATAGCCCCATGAAGTGAAAACAGACCGACTGTTTTTAGCTTCAACTAATCCAAGTGACTTATTGGTTCTTTCGCTGAATTCTTTAAGAGAAAAAGAATTAATATGGTATTCGTTTTGTGCGACGAAGCCGCACACAACGGACACCATAAATCTCTGTTAAGTAAAGGTACTTGACGAGAAGACCACTTATTGCATGGTGAGGACTTCACGTATCCTGGGTATTGCCCAGTCCAGTGTTGCCCGGTCGATAATCAAGGGGGGAGCGAAGCGGATCACATTTTGGTGGGTTTCTTTGACAAGCAGGCCTTGTGATTGCAATGCTTCTGCAAAGCGACGAGCGCCACCTGCCTCGGGTTTTAGTTCCACGCCGATCAGCAAACCTTTGCCGCGCACTTCTTTGATATGCCGGCTTGGGATTTCTGCCAGCTGATCCATAAAATAATCGCCTAATTCAGCGGCGTTTGCGATCAGATGTTCATCTACGATGACTTTTAACGCAGCTCTGGCGATTGCGGCGCCGAGAGGGTTCCCCCCGAAGGTAGAACCATGTTCGCCGGGTTGGAACAACCCCATGACTGGTTTGTCTGCCAGAACGGCCGAGACCGGGTAAAAACCACCGGAGAGGGCCTTTCCCAGAATGATAACATCTGGACGGACATCTTCGTGGTCGCAGGCAAAGAGTTTCCCGGTTCGTCCCAGTCCGGTCTGAATTTCATCTGCGATCAGTAGAACCTGATTCTGTGCGCTGATTTGCCTGAGTCGCTCGATATAGCCCGCTGGGGGCAGGACGACGCCTGCTTCACCTTGGATCGGTTCAAACAAGATCGCGGCGGTATTTGGTGTGATCGCCCTGGCGACTGATTCAGCGTCTCCATAGGGGACGCTAATAAATCCGGGCGTATATGGTCCAAAATCATCCTTGTAGAGTGATTCACTTGAGAAAGAAATAATCGTAACCGTTCGCCCGTGAAAATTATTTTTACACACAATAATTTCCGCCTGATGGCGTGGCACCCCTTTAACCTGGTAAGCCCATTTGCGGGCCAGCTTGATCGCGGTTTCAACAGCCTCGGCCCCGCTGTTCATCGGCAGGGCCATTTCATATCCCGTCAGGTCTGATAATTCTTTGTATAAGAGCGGCAGTTGATCGTTGCGGAAGGCGCGCGATGTAAGGGTCAGGCGAGCTGCCTGTTCCTGCAATGCAGCCAAAATTTTTGGGTGTACATGACCCTGATTAAGGGCGGAGTAAGCGCTCAAACAATCCAGATATCGATTTCCATCAACATCTTCGACCCAGACGCCCTCCCCTCGGGTGATGACCACATCCAGAGGGTGGTAATTATGAGCGCCATATTGTTCTTCCAGGCTGATGTACTGGCTGGACTCCATATTATGCTACCCCAAGAAGTCTGGCTAGAATTGCTTTTTGAGCATGCAGGCGGTTGTGGGCCTGGGGGAAGAGCCTTGAATGGCTGCCATCCGCGACTGAATCTGTAATCTCCTGGCCACGATGAGCGGGCAAGCAGTGCAGGACGATAGCATTCTTGTCAGCCTCGCTTACAAGGGTATCATTGACCTGGTATGGTGGGAATACTTGCTCGCGTTTTTTTGCTTCTTCCTCCTGGCCCATGCTGGTCCAGGTGTCCGTATAAATTACTTGGGCCCCTCGGACTGCCTGGTGGGGATCTCTTGTCAAATTAATTTTTGAACCGCTTTCGGCAGCCAGTTTTTCTCCAAGTTCCAGAGCTGCTGGGGCTAGATCGTATCCTTCCGGGCTGGCCAGCGTGAAATTCGCTCCAAGCTTGGCACATACATGCAACAGAGAAACGGCGACATTATTCCCATCACCAACAAAGGTGACGTTGAGTCCTTTCAAAGAACCAAAATTCTCGTAGATCGTCAGGGCATCAGCCATCCCCTGGCAAGGATGGTTGTAATCGCTCAAACCATTGATTACAGGGATTTCGGACCACCGGGCGAGTTCGAATACGTGTTCGTGCTCAAACACGCGCGCCATCAGGATTTCGACATACCCTGACAGCACGCGGGCCACATCGGCGATCAATTCGCGTTTGCCAAGGCCAATCTCGGCCGGTGATAAATAAAGTGCATCGCCACCCATGTGACGCATGGCCATATCAAATGAAACCCGGGTCCGTAAACTTGGCTTTTGGAAGATCATTGCCAGAACTTTGCCTTTAAAATCGGGGGGAATTTCCTCCAGCCTTCCATTCATTTTTCAGGCGCACGGCCAGGTCGAGCAGATCCTGAATTTCCTGGGGCGAATAATCGGCAATCGCGAGAAAATCTTTCATTCTTTTTCTCCTGGGGTTTAGACTGCTGCGTAACTACCCAGCCCGCGGCGAATTTTACGCCTGAGATGTGTCTGAGTAGTTGCTCGGTTTTGAAGATGTTTGGGGTCTCTGGGAAACTCAGGGGAACCACCCCGGGAATTCCCAAAGAGCCGATGTTTGCCGCATTTACGGTCGCTGCACCTTGCAGTATAACATAGCTGTTTGAAGAGACGCACGGGTCATAGGGCAGGATTTGCTGCAGATTTTTGTCATATCAAGTCTGCTGGGCAGGCACAGCCGATTAGGGTGACAACCCCAATAGTAAAGACTTCTGGAGGTGGCTTTATCATTATTTAATCGGCTGAGAAATTGGGTGTTAGGTTTGGGCCCAGATGCTATAATTTGTAGGTATTTGATATGTTCGGACGAGCCAGAGATGTACACGAAAACATTGTCGATAATTATTTTTGGTGTTCGATTTGTGCGGCTGAGGCCGCACAAATCGAACACCAAATCTACAATCATTTCGTGCACCCATCCAGAGGTGTTTTGTATTTATGAACGATGAATTGAAATATTTATCTGATCAACTAGATCGCACGGTCAAGCTTTCTGGCGCACGCTGGGCCGTTTGGCTAGGTATTGAAGCTCGAGAATGGGTCATTCTCGTTCAATCAGGTTTGGGAAAAACCAGGCGCCTGGAATTCGATGAATTACTGGGAACCGCAGCGATAAAAACGTGGATGGCGGGCGCTCAGAGCAGCGGCAGAGTACGATCTCGCAAAATAAGTCAAATACATTCATCGCTGGGCTGTAAGCGAATTTATTTTTTCCCGAATGCAGAGGCGCAGTCTGCTATTTTTGTTGGGTGCGATCAGTTGAGCAAAGAGATTCAGGAATTTTTCAAAATCCTTTCTTTGCAAAATCCATTCGCTTTCCAGAATGAAAATAAGTCTGGTTTTGATATTCCCCTGATTCCCCCGATGGATTCCAGCCTGGGGGCAGCCTATGAACCTGAAAAAGTATTTGATTGGGTTATTCAGGTAATGCGCCAGTCTTTGCCGATCGATGCAGCGTACCTGGCACTCCGGGTTGGTGACGTCTTCCGTATAGACGCTTTCTGGAATTATGATCCAGCTATCCTGGGAAACCGGATCCCGATTTACAGCTCGCGTGAACTACGATTGGTCCAGGCTACATTGAGAGGCATGCTAACGAGAGCCCCATTTACAGCGTTTGAGGAGGTCGGGAAATTATCGTTTCAGCCGAGTTCGGTATTAACCATGCCAATCTGTCTTGGACAACGCCTGATCGGGATTATGGTTTTCGCGTCTGCAAAATCTCCTGGCCTACAGGATGAACACCGGGAGAGGGCAGCTTATATTTTAGAGCGCCTCGCTCATGCAATTGAGAGCGCTATCATTTTTGATGACATTTCCCGTTATTTACAGCAGTCAATACTTTTGAGTGAACTGGCTACTGCCGCGACCATAAAATCTGAGCCATCCCATATTGCGAGGCGATTGGTTCGACGCCTGGCGCGTACATTCCACACAGACCAGGTGGCGGTACTTCTGGTCTCTTCGGACGGGAAGAATCTCAGTGAGTTTGGTGGTAATCAGGACACTTATCCATTAACAATACCCGTTTCAGAGAGCTTGCTTGGTTATGTTGTGGAAACTGGACTGCCTTATCGTTCAGGGAAGGTCGCCGATGCCCCCCGGTTCCTCCGGGAAGAGCGCCCGATCCAATCTTTTTTAGCAGCCCCTTTGAAATATCGGGGTCGGGTTATCGGTGTAATTGGAATTGAAAGCCTCAACCGGGAGGCTTTTACCGTGCAGGATGAACAGCTTCTGGTTGTGATCGCCAGCCAACTTGCAGGGATTTTAGAGAACGTGCGTCTGATGCAGGACGCAAATCGACGGGCCAAAAACCTCGGCCTGATCCATCAAGTTCTGACAGCGGTCGTGGGTATGGTCAATATCGAAGAGATAGCCGCTGAAGCCACAAATCTGGTTGCGGAATATTTTGGGTATGACCTGGTGAGTATTCTGCTCCCCGATCATTCCGGACGGAAGCTAAACTTGGTTGGGGCAGGTGGTGAGCAGGCTGCCAAGCTTAAGGATAGTTGGCAGTTTTCGATACAACAGGGAATTACAGGCCGGGTTTACCGGACTGGCCTTAGCTGCTATTCAAACGATGTCTCAGATGATCCGGATTACTTTTTTACCGACACCTGGGCGGCTTCGGCCGAACTGGCAGTACCACTTCGATCAGGCGATCAAATCCTGGGCGTTATCGATTGTCAGCGAGCAGGGAACAATGTTTTCACCGATGATGATATCCTCTTGATAGAAGCGCTCGCGGGGATCCTGACGAGTGTGCTGGCTAATGCCCGGCGTTATGAAGAGAGCCAACGTACAATTACCCAACTCGATCTGGTGCGGGAAACTGCCCTTGAGATCTCCAATCTTGAATTGGATATGCTGATCAACCGGATCATCCAGAATGCTCGTTTGCTTGTCAATGCTCCAGGCGCCGAATTAGGTTTATACGAACCCGAAAACGGCTACGTTAAAGTGTTGGCGTCTGAAAATCCCTGGTATCGACTTCAAGAAGGTATTCGGCCTTTAGGTATGGGTGTGACTGGCAGAATTGTTCAGACCGGTATGCCTTTATCGGTTGCTGATTACAATTCCTGGGATGGCAGGATGTATCCGGAACAACCACATCCTTGTACCGCGGTCGCGGGGATACCCTTGATGATCAAAGGGGATGTAATTGGCTCGCTGATTGTGATGGATGACGTGCCCGGAAGAGTTTTCACGGAACACGATATTCATCTTCTGGAGCTTCTGGCCCCACAGGTTGCGATTTCAATCCGGAATGCACGCTTATACCGGGAACTGCACGAACGGATTGAAGCCCAAAAACAAGCCGAGCGGCAACTGTTACAATCAGCCCGCATGGCCGCGGTCGGCGAGATGGCGGCCGGGGTCGCGCATGAATTAAATAACCCGCTGACTACAGTGACCGGATTTGTTGAACTTGCTCTGGAGGAATTGCCGCCCAACCTGCCTCAGCGAGATGAACTCGAACTGGTGCTGGTAGAGGCCAATCGAGCTCGAAAAGTAGTGCGCAGATTATTAGATTTTTCACGTCAAAGTGAGCACCAACGGCTTTTCATAGATCCGGGTGTATTATTGCATGAACTCCTTCCTTTGATTCAGCACCAGGCTCATGGAATTGATATCCAGATTAATGTGGACTGTCAGGAAGGAATGTCCCCGATCCTGATCGATTCGGACCAGATCAAACAAGTGTTGCTAAATTTGGCTCAAAACGCAATCCAGTCGATGCCAAACGGTGGAGTATTATGGATTCGGACGGAATCGATGAATTATGATGGTCAGGCCGGGATCGTGTTTTTAGTCCGGGATACTGGCGAAGGTATTTCACCAGAACATATCGACCGGGTATTTGAGCCGTTTTTTACCACCCGCCAGGTTGGAACAGGAACCGGGCTTGGCTTATCTGTCAGTTATGGCATCGTTACAGACCACAATGGTCAAATATGGGTTGAAAGCCAGATTGGCCAGGGAAGCATTTTTCGTGTCTGGCTGCCGGTTCAATACCCTGCTCAATTCGAAAGCGAATAACCTCCTTGATTCAGGTAAAAAAAGATGAACGAACCAGTTGTATTGGTCGTTGATGATGAACCCAATGTGGTGCATCTTTGCCAGCGATTGTTGGAACGAAGCAATTACCAGGTGCTCACTGCCAATGACGCGGGACATGCGATCGAGATCCTGCATACCCAGCATGTTGATCTTTTAGTTGCTGATATCCGAATGCCCGGACTGAACGGACTGCAATTGATCGGCCAGGCAAGGAGCTTCCTGCCGAATTTGGCAGCTATTTTGATGACCGGTTATGGGACCCTGGAAACTGCTATTTCCGCATTACAAAAAGGAGTCGATGGACTGGTCATCAAGCCCTTTTCTGGGGTTGATTTTGTCAAAAATGTGGATCGATCCCTGGCTGAACATCGCCGCGAGCAAGAAATGCTGCGGCTGCAAACGCTACAGCCCTTTTTGGAAGTGAGCCAAACCCTGTTTTCTTTGCGGGACCTGGGTATGTTGGCAGATACGCTGGTGAATGTCACCCATAATATATTGAAAAACGATTATACAGCTCTAATCCGTCGAGGCTCGGATGCGCCATTCAGAGACGGTCCCATTAATCCAGACACTGGCTGGCAGATAATCAAGTCGTTTGGAGAGCTCCAAACATCCGGCGGTCTTTCTGTGGAGGCTCTGCTGGATTTGTATCTCGTTTCACCACTGGATGAACCGGTTATGACCGATCTGGAGCGAAACAGCCACCCTGCCTGGGAGCATATTCTCCTCGATACCAAACAAGCTTCGCTTTTGTATGTGCCCATCCCTGCCAATAACCAGCAATTAGCTATTCTGGCTGTCCGATCGCCTCGAAAAACGAATTTTACGCAGGCTGATCTGGAGACGCTGATTGTCCTCGCCCGCCAATCGAGTATAGCCTTTGAAAATGCACGGCTTTATACGGATCTGGCAAATTCACTGAAACAGATTGAGCTTTCTCAGAATGCCTTACTCCAGGCAGAGCGTCTTGCGGCTGCTGGCAGGTTGACAGCCTCTATCGCTCACGAAATCAATAATCCATTACAGGCATTACAAAATTGCCTGGATCTGGCCTCGCGCAAGGATTTGGGAAAAGAGCAGCGCCAAAAATATCTGGATTTGGCAATCAAGGAATTGAATCGCTTGATGGGAACAGTTGATCAAATGCTTTCATTTTATCGACCCATTGCACGGGATCGCCAACGGGTCAACATTAATGAGATCATTCGAATGGTCCTGGAATTATTACGACCTCAATTTGATGAAGCCCATATTGTTGTCCATTACCAGCTTGACCATGACCCTATTCTGATCATGGCTGTGGCTAACCAGATCCAACAAGTATTGATTAACCTCCTGATCAATGCAATGGAAGCGATGTCGGAAGGAGGCGATGTCTGGATTGCCAGCCGGCATATATCCGAGGCGGAAAACCGGTTTGTCGAGGTGACGATAGAAGACAGTGGCCCAGGGATTCATGGGGAACAGCTTGATCATTTATTTGAACCTATGATTTCCAGCAAACCCAATGGAACCGGATTGGGTTTGGCAGTCAGCTTTGGAATCGTAGAGGCGCATGGAGGAACGTTGAAACTGTTACCTGATAGCCAACAAGGCGCTTGTTTCCAAATCATCCTGCCGGAGGAGTGAAACCGATGAGGAATACAATCCTGATTGTGGACGATGAGCAATCATTGCGGGATTCTCTCAAAGAGATCTTGCGATTAGAAGATTACGATGTGGATGCTGTGGGGACAGGCGAAGAGGCTTTAGACTCATTAAAAACCAAAACGTATGATTTAATGTTGCTCGATCTGAAAATGCCAGGCATGGATGGTTTGGATGTATTGAAGGCTGCTACCAAGATAAGCCCTGACACCCGTGTAATTCTGCTTACGGCCCATGGTTCGATGGAATCAGCCATTCAGGCGCTCCGTTTTGGCGCCCATGACTATATCCTGAAACCTTCTTCATCCAGAGACATTTTAAGCAGCGTGGCTCGCGGACTCGCAAAACGAACGGAGCAGCAACGCAAGCGTCTGCTGATCGACCAGATTGATAGCTCGCTTCGGCGCTTGAAGGATGCTGAAGGAACCGAATATTCGTCGGTGGTTGACCAACCGAGCCTCTCGTTGCCTGACGGGGTTATGATCGATCTGGAACGGAGAGAAGTCTGGCGCGGCTCTCAAACGGTCACACTGACGCCAACCGAGGGAAGGATGATGAAGGTATTCCTTGAAAACCGGGGCAGGGTGCTGACCCACAAAGAATTGGTGTTCCTCGTGCAAGGGTATGAAACGACGGATTGGGAAGCGCCAGAAGTGCTCCGCCCGCTCATCAGCCGGCTGCGCCGAAAATTATCCGTCTTTCCCGAGGGAGAGACCTGGATATCCAATGTGCGCGGGACCGGTTATGTTTTTGATTGGAGTAAGGGAAATCCCGACTGATAAGAAATTGGGGGTCTTTGGGAAATCCTGTGGCCAAGGCTATATGTGGGGGTGCGAGCGTGCGCCAGCACGCTCGCACCCCCACACCTGGAAATCTCTCACCGAGTATACCTAAGACCTGAGAAATACAGGTGTAATAAATCAAAATTTGATTTCGTGATCTGAATCGCTGATCGGAATCGATGGCACTCCGGTGGGATTCAACCAGCCTAACCAGCCTCCCTGATGGAATGGGCGCGGAGTTGTTTTTTCTAGCCCAACCAGGATCAGGCTTAGCATCAAGAGAATGGCCCCAACCCACTGGATGAGGTTGAGACGTTCATGCAAAATCAAATAGGCGAAAAATACGGTCACCAATAATTCACTTAACCCCAGTAAAGCCGTCTGCATTCCCCCCAAATGCTTGACTCCCAGAAACAGCGTGATCCGCGAAAAGAATGTAACCAGTGTTAGGCCTACCAACGACCCCCAGGCAGCATGACTCAATGCCGGGGGAAGGGCGCGGTTCGTAAAAAGGAAGACCGGGACCACCACTGCGCTCATCGAGAGGAGCGTGTAAAGTGTTACCGTTGGGGCAGGCATATCATAGAGAACCCGCTGATTGATCGGTAAATGAAGCGCGTACAGAGCCGAGGCGATTAACATCTCGCCAATGCCGATCAGATCGATTTGTTGGTGACCGCTTTGGGTTAATAAAAATACTGCCGGCAGAGAAAGCCCGATGCGGAGCAGGGTAAGCCGGCTGGGTGCCTGGCGATCGAGCGACAACCATACGACCAGGAAAAGCGGGTAGAGAGAGTAGATCAACTGGCCCACACCGGCGTCAATCCGCCCTAACGAACTGTAATAGAACAACGACCCGATCCCGTTGACCAATCCCGCCAGTAAACAGCCAAGCAGGCCCGCCGGATAAATATACAGGTATTTGCGAAAGAAAATAGCCACGATGACCAACAACAACAGGGCCGCAGCCAGTGTCCGAAAGGCGACAACCGCCATGGGAGTCAAGCCGAGTAAGATAGCCTGTCTCCCAAATACCGGCGCCATCCCCAAAAAAAACGCCGAAACGAGGGCTGCATTGATCCCTTTTGAACGTTGGTTCATCGATCGCCTTTACGGACGGATTGGTCTTTGGGAATTTCTGGGGTGGTCTCCCGCAGAGTTTCCCAGAGCCCCGACGGATTATTTGACCAGGGTTCTGACCTCGTCGAGTAGATCGTCGTTCATGAATTCACCTTTTTGCATCAGCGAATGAATCCGCCCTTCCAGGCGCTTTTTTTCATCATTCGTCAATTCTTTTGCCGTCACAACAATGACCGGTATCGGAGCCGTTTCTGGATGAGCTTTCAGTTCGTCCAGAACGGCAAACCCATCTATTTCGGGCATCATCAGGTCGAGAATGATCAGGTCGGGTAATTCTTGCTGAGCTAATTCAATTGCTTCACGACCATTGGTGGCCTCAAACAAAGTGTAATTACCCTGGGATTGTAAAATTCGCCTTATGAGCCGGCGGGCATGTTCCGTATCATCGACGATTGCCACTCTCGGGTAACGGTCTTCAGTGACCCGGCTTAAGGCAGCCAGCAGGCCCTCTTGAGGCGTATCTATTTGAGCCTGAGTTGGAAGGACCACGTTGCGCGCCCAGCCTTCTCCCAGCACCGTGCGCTCGACAGCAATCGTATGGCCGGTGCAGTTGACCACAATCGTATCTTTGGGCTGAATCACGCCGGCCCGAACCAGTTTGATTAATCCAGCAAAAGCTACCGCGGAGGCCGGTTCAACCGAGATGCCTTCCATCTTTGCCAGAATATGGATCGCCCGGTAAGTCTCCTCGTCGCTCACGCTTTCGAAAATACCGCCGGTTCCGGCTGCCCCGGCTGGCATAGTGAATTGGCGGCTGGCCTGCAACATCCCTTCTCGCAGCAGGGTGTAGGTTCTCCCAGGGTCGCCGGTTGACAGGGTTGCAATGTGCGTGCGCGGCGAACGGATTGGTTCGGCAACTTCGAGATTCTGTCGCCAGGCATGCGCCATTGGAGCGCATCCTTCTGTCTGGATGCAGGCCAGGGCTGGGACCCGATCGGTGAGGCCCATATCCTGAAGTTCATAAAAGCCTTTTTGCACGCCCAAAGGGCCCAGTCCACCACTCACTGCCTGGAAGTACCAGTCAGGTACTTGCCAGGCAGCCTGCTGGCCCGTTGCGTGACCATTGTTTGAGATCGTGGCAGCCGGGTTTTGAGAAGTTGCTTCAAGCTCCTTTGTCAATTGTTCGGCGATTTCGAAAGCGATCGTTTTCATAGCTTCAACCGCCGGAATCGACCGCGAACCACTTTCCAGATGCAGACCGCGCTGCCGTGCAAATTCTGCAGCCACCTGTTTCGCCTGATCATACGAGCCAGTCACTTTAACCACCTGGGTGCCGTAAATGGCCACTTCGCGCATTTTTTCTGCCGGCACCAGACTGGTTAAAAATGCCCATAGCTTAATACCCGCGCGGACCGCGTAAGCTGAAAAGGCAATCGCGACATTGCCGGTTGAAGCCAGCACTGCTTCCGTCACGCCAGCTGCTTTCAGTGCTGCAATCGAGACGGCAGCCTGGCGATCTTTGAATGATGATGTCGGGCCTTGACGTTCATCTTTGACGAAGATATTGGGACAACCCAACATCATCCCCAGGTTGGCTGCCCGGATGAGCGGCGTGAACCCCTCACCCATGGATAGCGAGGCGTTAAAATCCTGGACTGGTAAAAGTTCCTGGTAGCGCCAGAGGTTATTCGGTCGGTTTTTTAGCAGTTCTGGCAAAATCTTGCCAAGAAGGTCATAATCGTAGCGCGCCTGGCGCCAGGGACTTCCACAGACTTCACAGTGAGTTGATCCTGAACGATAGGGCGTATGAGTCCCGCAATCCAGGCAGACAACTTCAGGTAACGATGACAATCCTTGCCTCCAAAGTTTAGAATGACAGGATGGCAGGCGCGCCTGCCATCCCAAAAAGGGAAAACGACCCGATCAATGATGATTGTCCGATTGGACTCGCAATTGAAGGCTATGCTCGATGCAAGCAAGCAATTCAGCGCTCTGGATCGGTGATTTTAGGATCATTTCCGGAGAAAAGCGAGCCAGCTGATTGCGCAGGTCTGAATCCAGTTCGGTTTCCGTCAGAATAATGATCGGGATTTGGTTGCGCCGGGGATTTGTATGGATGGTCTCTAATAACGAAAAACTGTCGATCTCGGCTGTATCCGCGCCAGCATAAGAGCCGCTTGGAAATTCCGTCGATAGTATGATCACATCCGGCAGTTTATAGTCGAGAGCCTGTAAAGCCTGGACGCCGCCGATGGCTTGCCGGAGCAGATAGGGAGCCTGGTCGTCAAACGTACCAGCGATGCTTGCCAGCTTGTGCTGGTCATCCGCAATCGCCAATACGGACGGTTCTTGGGCCGGGGCGTCCAATGTCTCTAATGCTTTGACCAGATCTTCTTCCAATACTGGTTTGGTAACATAGGCATTTGCGCCAAATTCTTGCCAGCGATTCTTGTCCTCCAGAATGCTGCACATGACGACTGGGATCGAAGCAGTCGTGGGGTCATCCCGTAAATCTTTCAACACTTGCCAGCCATTCCGCCCTGGCATCATCACATCCAGCAGGATGGCGAACGGCTCGACTTCCCGGGCACGTTTGACTGCATCCCCTGGTTCGCTGAGAGCCAGCACGCGATATCCATGCGGCGTAAGATAACGTTCGTAGAGTTGAATCACGGGCCGCTCATCATCGATTGCCAGAATCACGCGAGTATCTTCTGATGCCCAGGGTTCAGGGTCAGGCGAGGCAACCGGGAGTGTGAAGTAGAACGTACTGCCTTTGCCCACTTCACTCTCCAGCCCGATCTGTCCGTGATGCATTTCGACCAGGTGGCGGCAGATGGAAAGGCCTAAACCCGTGCCGCCCGTTTTACGGGTCAAAGATGCGTCCACTTGCGAGAATGGTTGGAAGAGTTTGGCTTGATCCTCGGGCGCGATTCCAGGCCCTGTATCAGTAACCTTTAGCCTGACTTCCGGTTTGCCATTGGGACCGGTCTGGGGATGAGCCGATATTGTAATAAAACCTGTTTCGGTAAACTTGGCGGCATTCGAGAATAAGTTGATCAGAATTTGCCGGACCTTGACTGGATCGGCCCGGATGACCGGCAGATTGGGATCCAGATCCTTGATGAGTTTGATCGGCTTATCTTTCACCAGGCCTGTCACCGTAGACATGACGCTTTGGATCAGGTCGTTAAGGTTGACTTGATCTTCAAAGGATAGCTCCATCTTGCCGGCTTCGATCTTGGAGAGATCCAGAACATCATTGATCAGGTTCAAAAGATGTTGGCCAGAATTGTAAATGGCGCCGAGGTCTTGTTCCTGGACCTCATTGATGGGGCCATCGATGCCTTTCAAAATTACCCGGGAAAAACCGATGATTGAATTGAGCGGAGTGCGAAGTTCGTGACTCATATTTGCCAGGAATTGACTTTTCAGGCGGTCCACCTCGCGCATTTCTTCAACCGCTTTTTGGGATAATTCATATGCCCTGGCGTTTTCGATTGCGGCTCCCACTTGCTGGCCAACCGCCTGGATCATGGAAAGCTTTAATTCATTATTCGGTTCGGGTTGTTGTCCAAAAATACAGATCGTACCCAGGATCTGACCTTTTGACACCAGGGGGGCGCCCAGATAGGATCGCAGACCCAGTGTAATCAGGCCGCTGACATCGATTGGGGCAGAATCGGCCATATCTCGTATCGACATCGTTTGACCGGACCTGTAAACGAGATCACATAATGTCCCATCCAACCCAGAGACGGTTAATTTTTGGGAGATTGCATCTGGGAGATTCTGGTGAACTGCCAGGTAAAGTTCATGATTCTCAGGCCGCACCAGGCTGATTAAGCCGGTTTGAAAATTAACCGTTTCCAATGCCTTGGCGAGCACCTCCTGGAGCATCTCGTTTAATTCCAAGGAGCGGCTGGCGGCAGCTATGACGCTGTTGATTGCGGCAAGTTCTTCATTCCGCAAACGAGTTTCCTCAAGGAGGTGTAAGTTTTGGATAGCAACCGCTGCCTGCCCAATCAGGGTCATCATCCGGCGGACTTCACTGGTATTAAAGTAAATATTTTGCTGATAGACTGCCAGGACATGCCCAAGCCATACACCGGAAACGACCAGAGGGGCTGCCAGGAAACCTTTGGCACCGAACTCCTTGATCAGGAAATCTCGATCTTCCGGGGCCAGCCTCGGGTCGTTGTGGAGATCATTAATGATCGTTGGGCCATCTGTCTGAAGCAGCTCGTCTACGCCATACAATTGTAGCGGCGAGATCGGCATCCGGTCCGGTGAAAAATTGAAATCATTGCTCCAGGCGATCATTGGCGCCAGCCATTCGACTGGCTCTGGATCGTTCCTCTTGATCAGGCTGATGGATACTTCCTGAATATCCTGTCCCAGAACTGAATATTGGCGCAAAATATCCAGGATTTGTTCATAGTTCTCCGTGGCGTTTAATTCAGCGCTGGCTTGATAAAGCGTTTCGGTTTCCGCCAGGGCCATTTCGGTTTGATCGAAAAGTTGGGCGTTCTGAATGGCTGTCGCTGCTTGTAACACGATCGTTTCCGCCAGGCGAATTTCTTCCGGCTGAAAATCACGACCTGGTTCGGGCGAGTCCAGACAGACAATTCCATTGACCTGGTTTGAACCCATCAAGGGGATGATCATCATGGATTCAATTCCGCGCAGGTCAATCATTGAATGCAAAGGCGCCACAACCGGATTTTCTCGGGGATTATTTACCAGCTGGGTTTGGCGAGTGTGGATCAAGTTTTGAAGCGCCGGGTTATCTTGAATCGAGAGCTCTGCTCCGGCTACATCTATAGTGTTTGGATCCGGAGAGAAGGTTGTTAGCATCTTGAAAACTTGCCGGTCGCTGTCCAGCAATGCAATCCCGGACATTACCTGGAGCGATTTGCCGATTTCGGAAGCAATAATATTCAAGCTGAGTTGTAAATCCAGGGTGCCTGCTACCGAGGTAACAATTCGGTTAACCAGGGCAAGTTCTTCACTGCGTTTCTGAGCTTCTCGAGCCCGTAATTCCGCTAATTGAATGCTGTTCAAGTTTTGGACAGCAACAGCAGCCTGTCGGGAAAGCGACATCAGACGCCGGATTTCGGCATCTTCAAACTTTGTTTGCACACCGTAAACCCCGTTGATAAATCCGATCCAGTGTCCAGCAACTACCAGAGGGACGAAAATTGTGCTGGTTGCCTGAAACCGGAAGGAATATAACGTGCGCATTGCTTCATCCAACCGGGGGTCGCTCGGTACATCTTCGATGACGGTAGCTGAAGTCGCCGAGAGCAAGTGCGTGGCGGATGGGAAGGGTTTTAATGGATATTGATCGCTCAGCACTTCTGCTGGCAGACTGGTCCAGCGTGCAATTACTTGGTAGCTTTCCGGGATGTCATTTTTCGACCAGGGATGGTTGAACAATGCCAGGCTGAGCAGCTTGTCGGCATTGCCTGCGATCGTATGGGTCTGGAGTGTTGCCAGAATCTGGTCGTAATCCTGGGCCGCGCTTAATTCGGCGCTGGCCTGATACAACACCGCTGTTTCAGCCAGAGCCAGTTGAGTCTGTTCAAACAGGCGGGCGTTTTCAAGTGCAAGGGATAACTGGTCCGCAACTTGTTCTACCAGCAGGCGTTCGTTTTGGCTCCACGACCGGTAAGGGTCCTCGTCCAGGAATTCCAGCAGCAGATTGGAATTCCCTTCTTCAAAAAGCGTTGAAAGCGCCAACATAGCCGGCTCATCCGGTTCGTTATGTTGAACGATCGGCATTTTGCTAAGCAGGCTTTCTGATCCTGCCGGCGTCAGCGTTGTGCTGGCAGGGTGGACATCGATCGATTCTGCCCGGTAGCCGAGTTGGGATGGCTTTCGGTACGTCGGCCAGCTTGGAGCTGCGATTGGCGACTCGAACGGTGGAACCCTGGTCGGCATTTCTTCAGGGGAGAGCGCGGCTTCGGTTGATTCTTCTTTCTGGCCTGGCCCTGTAGATACAGGTGATTCTGGTACTTCACTGGCAGGTTGTTGGCCCGACGCGGGTTGCAGGCGGGTAAAGCCTCGCCAGCCGGTAATATCATCTCTATCAACCTGGATGAACCCGGAATGCTCGCCAGGATAGTTCCAAGGGATGGGATAGATTTCAGATGTTACTGCCACCGAATGTCGATTGGTGGTGTGGTATATCAAATCGATCGTAAGCGGATATTCACCAACCTGCAGCGCTGCGGATAAAGCCTGTGCTGATTCGGTCTCCAAAGCAAAACTGGTAAGTTCTTTTCCACGAATAATGCTGGCATCGAAACCTAAAATCGACGCGACCTCAGAACCGCAGTTGATAAAACGACCCTGCGCATCGCACTCCCAGGCCCAACCTGTCGGAGTCCAATCCGGGCCGGCGGTATCCTGCGGCGCTTCTCGATTTAGATCTTCAAATAAACTCTGGATCCGGTTGTCGATGCGTTTTTTGGACATACTGAATTAACTCCTCGGCCAGAGCGCTGTATTGAAGCGTGCTGCGAGTGGTAGTGCGGTAATGGGTGATCGGCAATCCGGCAACAGCGCTTTCACGCAACTTGGTATCCAGCTGGATCACTGTTTGGAATACTCCTTCACCAAACGTATTCAGGATCTGTTCGCTTAGATCGCGATGGATCCGGTTGCGGCGATCTTGCATGGTGATCAGGACGCGATAAACCAGGTTGGGATTGTATTGACCTCGAACTTTCCGGGTTGCAGCCATCATAGACCGGAGTGCATGGGCAGAAAAATACTCTGGTTGGGTGGGGATGATCAGCAGATTGGCGGCATTTAACGCATTTAATGTGACCGCACCCATCGATGGAGGGCAGTCTAACAAAATAAAATCATAAGCTTGCCGGCCTTTTAAACCATCCCGCAGAATACATTCATAGTTTTGCCGGATGGGTAAGAAACGTTCTGCCATATCCATTTCCTGATTGGCCGGGATCATGTCGATGCCTTCGATGCCGCTCTGGCGTGAAACACTGTAAATATCGGCTGAATTAAGCAGGACGTCCGCAATCGATCCATGCGTTCCGTTCATCTTATTGCCCAGGGATAGGGTGAGGTTTGCCTGTGCATCCAGGTCAACCAAAAGGACTTCATGGCCTAATTTGGCCAGAGCTCCACCTAAAGAAACCACCGTGGTTGTCTTGGCTACTCCGCCTTTTTGATTCGCTACTGCCAGGATAGTTGTCATTGGACCATAACTCCACTACTTGTGTCCATTGCCGTTTACGGCGCCGGGCTGGTCGGTTGATCCTGTCGGGTTGGTTTGCATTAATACCTGAGCTTGCTTGGCTTGCAGAGCCTGGCGGAGTTCCTGAACCGCGGTCTGCAGGATAACTTGTGGATTGTTCGAAGCCCGGACCTTGGCGATGATTTCACCGGCCAAACGTTCGCGTTCGGCCCGGCTTTGGGTCTCCTGGTACAGCCTGGCGCTCTCGAGGGCGAGATAAAGCTGATCTGCCAGGGCTTCTACGAAGTCTTTTTCTTCAATCGACCACTTTTCTGATTCGGGTTTACTAAGCTTGATCACCCCGGTGACTTGCTCCTGAAATTTGATCGGAACGGAAAGTGTATCGCCGCTGATTTGAATGATTTGTTTCTTTTGTCCGGCTTCGAGCATATCTCTGGACCATTCACCGCTTACATGCTGAACAATTTCGCGATCGTCAACCCGATAGCCTAGCGTTGGGCGTTCTTTCAGCACGACAGACCAGGCTTCGTGACTGAGTTCCCGGTAAGCCCGCCGTGAAGATTCCAGAGCAGCCTGTGTCTCTGCAAACAGGCGGGCGTTATCGATCGCAATACTGACCTGATCGGCAACCAGCTGCAAGGTGGCAATATCTTCTTCCCCAAAAGCCGATTCTTGTATGCTTTGGACGTCCAAGGCCCCAAGCAGTTCGCCACCTACAACCAGCGGAAGAGCCATCTCTGAACGTGTTTCGGGCAAATCAGGGTTGTCGAAATAAACTGCATTTTTGCCAACGTCCAATGCGATCATGGGTCGGCGTGTACCGGTGACATAACCGACGATGCCTTTTTCTCCGACCGCCAGTTTGTGACCATTCTCCAGCATCCGTTGTCCGCCGAGGCTGTTGGCGGCTCGTAAAACCGCAAATTTCTGGGCCTCATCCAGCAAGAAGATCCCGGCGTGATAGTAGCCGAACCGTTCGGAGATCAATCGGGTAACCTGGGTTAATAGTTGGTCCAGGTCACGGATGGATGTCACCGCTTTGCCAATCTCGGCGGCGGCACCCAATTGGCGGGTCCGGCGAGCCATCTCAGAAGATCGTTCTGCCACCCTGACCTCCAACGATGTTCGGATAGTCTGAAGTTCCCGGTTGGCGTCGGCCAGTGTCTTTTCATTGCGTCTGGCCTGATCCAGCGTTTGTTTGATATTTTCCAGACTGGTGCGGGTGATCAGGGTAACCAGGATTAATATGCCGAGATTAATCAATAACTGCTGAAATGCCCCGGTAGGCACCATTGATTGTGGCAACAGATCCTTAACTTCGAGAATGTAATAGCCGAGACTGGCCAGTGTATTGAGAAACCAAAACAGGAGCGCATAACGCTCTCCCAGCAGTAGCCCTGGGATAAAAATCGTCAGGATTAGCAGTGCAAAGATCGAATTTGAGACACCACCTTGCAGGAAAAGAAAGACTTGCAAGGCTCCCCAGATCACAAATGAAAATATTAGCCCACTGCTGAATACGTTGCCGCGCCGCATCCAGACGAAACAGATGATTTCGATCCCGAGCAAACCTGCCAGGGTAAGCATCATTGGATCGATGCTTTGCAAGGATAGCCATCTCAGGATTACGGCCGGGAGTGTAATCAGCATCGCGCCAATTAAAACCAGGTTGAGCAGGCGGGCGGAGAGATTCTTCTCTTCACTGTCAAAGATAGGCGGATTCAGGAGCCCTTTTGTTTGCGTGCTCATCACGCCTCCTCCGTTTCATAGTCAGTGCCAAGCCGGATTTCAACCTGAGCCAGATCCAACCGGCGCTGCATTTCGATGACAGCAGTTTGAAGAACGGTATCGATGCTCAAGGTTTCTCTGATCTTGGTTGTGACCTCGCCCAACATTTGTTCCTGGTGAGCCTGTCGCTGAGTTTCCTGGTACAGGCGTGCGGACTCCATGGCCTGGCTGATCCGGCTGCTGGCAGCCTCGAGAAGCGCTATTTCATCCGATGAAAATCCGCTCTCCCCAGGCCAGACCTCCAGGTTGCCGATCACCGTGTCGCGGACAGATAATGGAATGATGTATGGCTGTGGTGAGTCTGTGCCGGAAGTTTTGTGACCATTGCCGTTGTTCGATTTAGGGTTACTTATGCTTCCGCTGGAGAGGATCGGTCTCAGATTGCCCCGCTCATACACATAACCACTGGTTTTTGAGGTTTCGCGAATATTTTTCCAGGCTTGTTCGCTGTATTGGCGATAGAATTGTTCAAGTTCGTCCAGGTTTGTCTGAACTTCGTGGAAAAGACGTGTGTTTTCGATCGCTACGGCCAGTTGGTCGGCAAGAACTTGCAAGATGGTAATATCGTCCTGATCGAAAGCATTGGCATCCCTGCTCTGAACGTCAAGAGCGCCGATAATGCTTTCTCCAACCCGCAGCGGCAGGGCTAACTCGGACTGGGTCTCTGGTAAGAGCGGATTGTTGTAATAGGCCGGGTCGGAGTTGACATCCAGGGCTACCCTGGGTTGGCCTTTTCCGGTGGCAAGGCCAACGATGCCGGTCTCGGCTACTTTAAGTTTGTGACCAAATTCCAGCATAACCCGTCCCGCCTCACCGGTAGCCGCCTTCAATTCCGCGTATTCTCCGGTTGGGTCCACCAGGAAGATACCGGCGTGATAGAACCCAAACCGGTCACGAATTAATTGGACTGCTCGCCGCAGCAACTGGTTAAGGTCAGCCCCTTCTGCAGCTGCCACAACCTGGGTTACATCCCGGGCGACTTCAGCCGCTACCTGCACCTGCAGGGACCGCCTTTCAAGTTCCTGCGTTCGTTCTTGGACGCGGTCTTCAAGTTGCTGGAAGTTTTCTTTGAGCTGTTCTGCCATGCTCGCCAATGATGCGGACAGCAAGCCGATTTCATCATCCTGAGTGTACGCTATCCTGGTATCCCATTCCCCACTACCGATCTGTTGAGCTGCGTCGGCCAGCCTTCGAATTGGATTGACGACTCGATTGGTTGCAATCAAGCCCACGAGCAAAACAATTAAGAAAATCGCCAGGCTAATCGGCAGGATCCTTTGCAGCAGCAATGATCGGGTGGTCAGGGCCATTTCCGAGCGCATGGCCGCGACCGCGAGCAAAACATCACGCTCTTCGACGACACTGCCGATGCTCCAACCGGTGCTCGGCAAAGGCGCATAAGCTACAAAGAGATTGCGATCGCCTACCGTAACCTGTTCCAGGCCGGTCTCACCCGTTTGCATTGCCTGTAACACCGGCTGAAAGGCGCTGGCATTTTCCAGCAGGTTAGGACTGATGTTTTCTGGATCAGGCTCACTGTTTAGGATATCTCGGTAGCCCTGTTCGGGCAGCGCAATGGCCTGTCCACTGTTCTCCATCATAAATGAATAACCGGTCTGCAAAAATTTTGTCTCTTCAACCTTGGCTTTCATCCCCACCAGGGTTACATCAAATCCAATCACGCCCAGGAGTTCGTGATTTTGATTGTAGACCGGTGTCGCTGCGGTGGTAACCAGGCCGAGACCGGTCGCATCCACATAGATAGGCGTCCACCAGGTAGCCTCGGACGGATTTTGTTCAGGGGTGCTGCCGGTGAACCAGATACGTTCGGTGGCTTTGAAATCAGGCGGTAATACCCGTCCCAGATTCACGTTAGGATAGTAACGAACCATATCCAGCGGCGTGGCAAAATAGATCGCTTCAATATTGGGCGTGTTTTGAAAGAAAGCCGGGAAGTTGAAATCCAGATAGGCGCTGAGCTCCAGGTCTCGGCTTACCCGATCGTTGATCTCCGCTGAATTGGGCACAAATGCGCTGGAAAGATCACTTTCTCCATTGGCAAATTGGCCATCGTCCAGGTAGGACATATGATTTTGGGTTTGCCAGTAGGCTTCTTTGCCAAACGCTTCGGGATGGTCGAAGACCGCTGCCGTATAGACTGCCAGGTTCTGGCTGGATTTGACAACTTCTGAAAGAATCTGATCGTTTTCAGTGGCAGTGGCATCTGTAAGTTGGATCAAGTAATCTTCAGCCTGAGTTAATAACGCTTCACTGCTGATCTCTTGGGCGTTCTGTCCCTGGGTCTGGGTTGCATTGATCGCAATAACGGTGATTAAGACCACTGCGGCGGCAGAGATACCCAGCAGCAAAAGCAGCAGTTTGAATTTGATGGAGCGGGCTGGCTTGAATGCTTTGGATTTCATCATAAAGATCAGCTCCCAGAATCTAAGGTCACTTTTTCAAGTTGTTCGGTTTCTGGGGTGTGAATTTCGTTGCGCAGGTTGATCTGGACCTTGGCCGCGTCGATTGCCAGACCGATTTCCTGAACCGCGATTTTCATTACGCTTTCCAGGTCCAGAGAGCTTTGCGTACGGGCGGCAATCTGGCCAACCAGCTGCTCGTGATGGGCATTCCGCTGCACGGTTTCCAGCAGGCGTGCGTTTTCAAGAGCCAGAGCAATCTGCTGAACCGTTTCGTTCACCAATCTGGCTTCATCTTCCGTCCAGGGAGCTTGATTTTCCGACCGTCGAAGGGCAAGCGAGCCCAGCGGCTGGCCGCGCAGTTGGATGGGCGCCTTGAGGGTTTGCTGATCCGATTTACCGTTTTCTGGTGTGAGCCTGTTAGCAGGTGTGCGTTTTACGCCGAGTGAGTCCAGAGAGAATGCAATCGAACGATTACTGAGTCGTTCTTGCCAGGCCTGACGAACCTGGTTGCCGTAGAGAGTTTCCAGTTCATTGAGCGTTTCCTGGCTCTCGGTGAGCAGGCGGGCGTTTTCGATAGCGAGTGCGATCTGGTCCGCCAGAATTTGCAGGATTTCCACATCTTCAGGCCCAAACGCGGCCGGCTCCCTGGACTGTACGTCCAGCGCTCCGATAATGCGGCCGCGGGTTTTGAGCGGCAAGCTGATTTCGGACCTGGTCTCCGGCAGGTAAGGATTATTGAAATAAACTGCATCTTCGCCTACATCCAGGGCGATACGGGGTTCACCATGCGAGGTGACGTAACCCACAAGACCAGTTTGGCCGACCTGTAATTTATGGCCGTTCGCTAACATATCCTGTCCGCCTTCAGAATTGGCTGCTCGCAGGACCGCGTATTCACCCCGGTCATCCAGCAGGAAAATACCGGTGTGGTAAAAGCCGAACCTTTCGGAAATCAGGCCGACAGTTTTTCCCAGGAGTTCTTCAAGATTACGAATACTGGAAGACTCTCGTGCAACCTCCGCAGTTACCTGTAATTGGACTGCACGGCGTTCCAGAGCCTGGGTGCGTTCCTGAACTCGCTCTTCCAGGTTTAGGATCAGCGCATTTAACTGGGCTGTCATGGCATTGAAGGTTTTGGCCAGCATACCCAATTCATCTTCGCTTTCAACTGGAGCAACCCTGGTGAGGTCTCCTTGGGCGATGGCATTGGCAGTTTCAAGTAGCGTGCGGATCGGACGAAAACTCTGCCGGATCGTCAGCGTGATGATGAACAGGGTGAATAATCCCCCGAATACAAGCACGAGTCCGGCAAATTGTTGGAACCGGCCGAGCGGGATCAATAACTCTTGCTGTTCCTGTTGGACAACAACTCCCCAACCATTACTCAATTGAATGGTTTCCGCCCGCCAGGTGCGGCCAATATCGTCGCTGAAGCGGATGAAACCTTCCTGGCCTGAGTGCAAGCTGGAGATTGGCGGGTAGTCGCTTAAGTCGAGTCTGTCTGTGACCAGGTTTGAATCTGGATGAGCGATGATCTGGTTATTTTCATCGACGATGTATCCATACCCAGTTGTCCCAAGTCGGGCTGCTTTGATCTCATCCGCCAGGATATCCAGGTAACTGGCAAACATGCTGACGCCGACGATCACGCCATGCTCGTTTCGAATTGGAACGGAAATGACCAGTGCAGGAACATTGCTGGTTCGGCCAATCAGGGTCTGGTACGTTACCGGGTATCCGGAAGCGGCCTGCTTGAACCATAACTGGTCGCTGTAATCCTTGGGCACTTCATCATCATTGCGGGCTACATTCATACCTGAAAGGTCGGTCGTGCTGACCAGGTAGATTTCCGGGTGGGCATTTGCCATGGCCTGTAAATACGGACGCTGTTGGACGGAGTCCATGCTCTGGATGGCGGGCATCGCTGCCAGACTTTGCAGCGCTTTGGCTTGTTGGTCAAGCCACAGTTGGGATGTCGCTGCCATTGACCTGGCTTTGCCATCAATGATTTTGCTGGCGTCAGCTTCAAACTGTTTTGCGGCTTGAGTGCTTAAGAACGCGATAACCGCCAGAACGAGGGGAATGGTCACAACTGCGATCAATCCGGTCACCCGGATCTGCAAGCTGCCTCGTTGGCTCCGGCGATCCGAGATCATTTGATGGTAACTGGCATAACCGTACGCAACCGCAAAAATTGTGCTCGACACCAGCGCGGCGATACCGTTCAAGCGAATGTTCTGGTTGATGAGCAGGCCCTGCCCGGCGGCAGCCGCGATCTCGGCTACCAACAACAAGCGGGCAAGCCGGCGGGAAGTGGCGGAAAGCTGGCGATCAAAAAAAGAAAAATAAAGCAGAACCAGTAATAACGCGACTGCGAATCCCCCCAACTCGATCATGCGTATGGGTACTGCCAGGCTCCCTTGCAGGTACTCCGGGGTGGCCAGGAAACCACCGCTATATGTGGACGGATTAATCCCGGTATAAAATAGCCGGGTTCCAAATCCCAGGTCGATCGCGGTCAAAATAGCCGGCAAAAAAGCGAACAAATAGCTGATTAAGAGCAGCCACCGCATCCGATTTCGTCGCCATTCGGGTTTTAACAAAACGATCACGACTGCCAGAAGCCCAGATTGAATGGCAGTTGTCGTGACGCCCAGTAGAACAGCCGGAATTCTGGCCTCCTGCAGGCTGTTTGCTCCAGTCATCGCTCCCAGGGCATAGGTGTTCGCGGCGACCAGAAGCAAATAGGCGCTGGTGTGCCGGTTGGACGGGTGCCAGGCATTGAGCACCAGATTATACAGGGCTACAATGAGCTCCACCAGGGCAATAAACCAGGCGATTAACTGCAGGGATTGCGATAAAGCCTCAACAGTCATGACACCGCCTCATCTTGAGGGATGGCAGTAAGTTGAGAGCTCCTACCATTCCCTGCTACACTGGCAGGATTAAATTCGAGGCGAATCTCGCCTTCCGTTGCGTTGAGGGCTTGCCCTAATTCCTTTAGTGCATTTCGCAGAATTGCATCAACATCCGGAGAAGCCCAGATTTGTGCGGATAGCTCCGCTGCAATTCGCTCTCGATCGGCGCGTCTTTGCGTTTCTTCCAACAGGCGCACATTTTCCAGGGCCTGGGCAGCCTGGTAGGCCACACTGTCGATCAGGCTGCGCTCTTCTGGACTGATCTCTTTGGCGTCCATCTCCAATCTGACGCTGCCGATACTTTCTCCCCGGATAGCGAGAGGTACTTCAACAATTTGTCCGGGGACTGCCTGATTGCCTTCAGATGCCTGGTAGATGTAATGCAGATCGGATGGCCGGTAGGGAAGTTCATTCCAGGACCGTTTCAGATTTTGTCGTTCCAATGCCCGGATTTCTTCCAGGTTCGCCTGGACACTGCTGAACAGGCGGGCGTTTTCGATCGCCGTCCCCAGGCTGTCGGCGATACCTTGTAGGACGGTAACGTCATCCTGATCGAAAGCACTCGGCCAGGTTGATTGGATCGTCAGGGCGCCGATCACCCGATCGCCTGCCAGGATAGGTAAAGCCAGCTCGGAGCGGGTTAATGGCAGGTAGGGATTATCAAACCGGACCGCCTCCTGTCCGACGTCCAGAGCAATACGGGCCTGGCGATTGGCAACAGTCCAGCCGATCATCGACTGGCTGCCGGCGCTCAACTTGTGGCCATTTGCGATCATTTTTTTACCGGCCTCACCTGTGCCGGCCTTCAGAATGGCATACTCATTATCCTGGTCCATCAGGAAAACACCGGCGTAGTAAAGATCGAAGCGCGACCGGATGAGTTCTACAACCTGATCGAGCAGACTTTGTGTATCGGTCAGGGTGCTGATGGATCGACTGATCTCGGCAGCTGTCCGGATCTGCACAATGCGGCGTTCGAGGTCGGCTGTATGCATCTGGACCTGCACTTCTAATTCGCTCTGGCGAGCATCAACCTGGGCAGACAGCAGCCTTTCGTGGGTAATACTGGCTTCGAGACCGGAGGTCAGGCCGGATTGTGAAACGATCACGATCAATCCCAGCAGTAAGGCGATCAGAGCGGCTGTCGCCCACGAAACCGGATCATTGGAGTTGGCCAGCAACTCCGTGGCCGGCAACGGGATCATGCCAGTGTTCATGCCCAGGCCGACTGCGGCCAGTGTGGCTGTGCTCAGGATTAAAGACCAGATCCCAACTCTGTACCCGTACAGAATGCTGGCCAGGAGCGGCACGCCTAACAGGAAAAAACGGCCGGTGCCGCTCAGGCCGTACACGAGCAGGCTAACGATCCCAAATCCGTACAGAACCAGTAATAATCCAATTGCCCTGATATGGTAAGGTATGCGCTTAAACAGGCTGCTGACCAACAGCCATATATAAGCCCCGCTCGCTCCGATGGCCAGCAAAGGCAGCCTGCGCTGGAATGCGAGCAACAAAGCTCCCAGATAAGCCAGGGTCCCTACCCACAGGATACCCCGCAGAATGTTATCCAGGATCTTCGCCCGCAATCCTGTCAGTATACCGGTTTCAATGGGAGCCCGGTCACCGGTCGCCTGCGGCTGAGAAAGCTCTTTCAGGTCACTAAGCGTCATGAGGCACCTCCGGACTGGTTGTCGTGCCCATTACCATTCGGTGAGTGGTGACCATTATTGGTCTTGCGAGCTTCAAACTCCGGCGACTGGGCAGAGATCGTATCCGGACGGATCACGATTTCTGCTTTGCGAACTCCCAGTACTGCGCTCAATTCGCGCGCGGTCGTTTCCAGGATTGTGTGGATATTGCTTGAACGGCGAAGTTTATCTGTGATGTCATACAGGAATGTCTCGTGGCGAACCCGTTGGCGTGATTCTTCGAGCAGGCGGGCATTACGGACGACGGCCGCGACTTGCAAGGACAGTGTCGTCATCAAATGTAAATCTTGTTCGCTAAAACGGTCTTCCTGGTTGTGATCCTGGACAACGATTGCACCGATTGCTTCCCCGGCGACGATTAATGGCGTCCCAAGCCAGGACCTGACCGTCTCACCGGCCGCTATCGTGATGCCCAACTCTTGGGCTCGCTCAGCCAGGTCACGGGATATGAGGACCGGCTGGCGATTCTGAATGACGTAGGAAATCAAGTTATTGCCTAACTTAACGGTCGGGTAATTGATTTTCTCATCGCCTTCATACGCATACGGAATGTGGATGAGCTGGCTGGCACTGTCGTACAGGGCAATCTGGAAATCGATGTTTCCCATCACTTGTGAAACTTGCTTGTGGATCACTCCAAACAAGGCATTCAAATCTGTTTCCACCGCGATGGACTGGCTGACCGAGTTCAGAGTCTGCAATTCATTGAAACGCTGGCGAACATCTGACAGGGCCTGAACCTTCTCGAGCGCGGTTGTAACCAACTCGGCCAGGTTTGTGTAAGGTTGAAGTCCGGCAAAAGAAAACCGCTGCGTGGATATCTCGCTGCCAGCCCGAATCCCGAGTAAAAGCAAAGTAGCCAATTTCCCGCTGCGTTTTACAGGCAGGAGCGTGATCAGAGAACAACCGATCTGGTGCGGCAGGGCAGTCAGGGCTGCCGGCAGGGAGGTCGCCGAAGTTCTTTCGCTGAAGATAATTGGGGCAGTTGAGTCGATCCTGGCATCCAGTACAGCTGGCGGCACTTGCAGCCATTCTGGGAACAGCCTGGATCCATCCGGGCGAGCGCCTGCCAAAGGGATGACATTGAATCCCGTGCGAGCGGATACCAGCAGTGCAGCAATATACGGCGTCTTTTGTAGGGTTTGAGAGGTCAATGCAACAATCTGGGCTTCCGAGTTGGCCTGGGCGATCTGGTGGCTGACCTGGTAAAGCAGGCTGGTTTCTTGCAGGTTGACCTGGGTAGCCTCTAACAGATATTGATTGTGCAGGGCAGGCGCGATCTGATTGGCAACATGCTGCAGTTCGGAAATATGCTCCTCGTTTAACGCCTCCACCTGAGGGGCGCGCACCTCCATAACGCCCAGGACGCGGTTCCCGACCGCGATCGGAAGGCCCGCCTCAATCCGTGCATCTGGCAATTTCCTGGCTCTTTCATCCTGTGCGGCGCCGCCGATCGCAAGCAGATTAACTTTTGAGCGTCCAGATCGGGCGACCCATCCGATCAGGGTCAACGGATCGATCCGAATACGGTCAGCTTGCAGCGCTTCACGGACCAGGGCGGGAGCCACCATTTTGCGGAGGTTGGCAAATTCGCCGGCGTCGTCGATCAGGTAAATTGCAATATAAGGCAGGTTGAAACGAGCTGCAATCAAATCGGTGGTCCGCCGCAACAACTCATCCAGATTTTGGGTGGAGATCGCAATCTGTGAAATCTCGGCTGAGGTCTGGATCTGGCGTGTGCGTTCCTCTACCTTTGCTTCCAGCGATTGGGTATATTCGGATAGATCGTCGGCCATCTGATTAAACGAATACGAAAGCAGGCCCAGCTCATCCTGGCGATTGACCGGCACCCGCTCTTGCCAATCACCTTCTGAAAACTGGCGGGCAGTGTTGGCTAAATGCAGAATTGGTCTGATGAGCTGGCGGTTGACAACCCATAAAATCAGGAGCGCCAGCGCGGCAGTGCCTGCAAACAGTAACAAAATAAAATAGATCAGGGAGTTGAGTTGGCGAAATACCTCCTCCTGAGGGATTTCCGCTACCCAACCGATATCCAGACCCGGTACCCACGTAGCTGCGGCAATGACCGGCACATCCTGGAAGGATGTAAACTGCTCTACGCCGGTGTGTTCAGGGCTGTTGAATGCTGTCGCGATGGTTGCACGCTGGGTTTCGCCCGGCTCAACCGGGATGAGCTTAGAAAGTGCATTCGGGAAAGGGTTAATACTGATGTAGTCGCCGTCTTTGGTGACGAAATAATGACGGGTGGTGAAGAAAGTCGCCCGCTGAATCATATCTCGAATCGTATTCGGTTCGGAGACGCCAGCCAGGGTCGCGATTAATTCCCCCTGCTCGTTTTGAATAGGGACCATGGATAAGAATATAAGGTTATTGCGATAATAGGGCGCCAGATTGAATAACGGCAGATAATCATGTGGCACTGCTGAAGTATCCAGGCGCGATTCCCGCCAGATAATGACCTTGCCAGTCAGCTTGTGTGGCGACCTGCACCAATCCATCTGGCCGTATCAGCATAAATTGATCGAAAACAGTTTGGGCTTTGTTGACGGTCCGCAATGATGTAAACAGGGAACTGCGGGAATTTAAATATCTCTGGTCCTCACGGTCAGCGATGGAGAGGCTGGTCTGAATATTATCCGCAGTGGCCGGATCCGAGAGAGCGCGTTCTAGAAGCAGTCGCCCTGTATTGATCTCAGCGACGATTTTTTGGCTTTGGGCATTGGCAACCGATCCAAGCAGGGAATAGACTTGCTGCTGCAACAGGGTGCGGGCGCGCCAGTACCCCATCGCTCCCATGATGATTAACGGTCCGAGCGACAGCAATAGCAGAGTCAATAAAGTGGTGCGCGCCAGGCGACCACGGAATTGACGCACTGTCGATGTGCTGTCTGATGACATGTAGGCTTCTCCTTAAACGCAAAGTCCCGTTCAGGAGATTATCAATCTAGATTGTTTGATTGGGAGGGGTTTCTAACAGAATTGTAATTAGATTTTACAATTTGTTTATGTCAAGATTTACGGTTCTTTGGAAATTCCTCGGGTGATGCCCAATTTCGGGAATTCTCACAGGGTTTTCCAAAAACTCGGATTTACTTGTATTCCCATACCGGTTCTCTCGATAAAATTCGCCGGATCTGCTCGGGGAATCGGTCTGGATCGAGGGGTTTGCCCAAAAAGCCATCAAAAGCCGCCGCCTGGGCCTTTTTCATCTCTTCCAGGCTGGCTTCCGCGGTGACTGCGACAACCAGGGTGTTCCTGAGGTTGGCCGATGAACGAATTTTCCGAAGCGCGCCGTAACCATCCTCATAGGGAAGGCGGATATCCATCAGGATCAAGTCCAGGCGAGGCAGGGTATCGGCGTATTCGACCACTTCATAACCGGAGGTTTTCCACTCACAATGGATGCCCATGTAACCCAGCATACGGGCGATCAGCACAAAGTTAGCCACATTGTCTTCAACTACCAGTACGGTTGCATTTTGTGGAATTTGGGTCCTGCGAAGTGGGCCGGTCTCTTTTTTCGAGGGCCTAGTTTCCCGCGCTGCATCCTTCCTGCCGCTATATTTATTGGAGTCATCGAACACAATTTACCTCGCTAACAGGAATCGCTTGATTTGATTGGGCAGTTCATCTACATCGATTGGTTTTTGGATATAACCATCGCAGCCGGCTTGCAAGGTTCTTTCACGATCGCCGCGCATCACATTAGCAGTCAAAGCGATGATCGGCACCTGTTGAAATTTTCCCATGGATTTGAATTGGGTCGTTAATGTGTACCCATCGATATCAGGCATATTGATGTCCATCAGAACCAGATCCGGTTGCCGATTTCGGACAACCTCCAGGGCATGGGTGGCGTTTTGAGCTTCCAGGACTTGATAGCCCTCTGCCTCTAAAATCCGGCGCACCAGCAGGCGGTTATCGGGATTGTCTTCAACGTACAAAATTGTGGCATTCTGTTCCATCTAGCTTCTCCACTGCCAGTTATTGTAGCATGGATGACGGTCGTTCTGAGAGCTTATTCGTTTATGGGTACACGAAAATGCTGTAGATAATTATTTTTGGTGTTCGATTGTGTGGCTGAGGCCACACAAATCGAACATTAAATCCACGAACATTTAGTGGATCCTGCCCCGGAGTGACTGCTGATAATTATAATCTCAGTTCCCTTATGCCCGTATGCATGTGGCAGCCACTATCGAATCTGTCAGCATTACAGGCTCTACTATGAGGGTATCCTGAATCTGTGACTCTCTCACAGGAAACCCAGCGACCCGAAGTAAAGGTATCCAGCCTTTATGGCACTCACCGGTTAAAAAAATAAGCAAGGCCAGAAGCCTTGCTATTCAGAAAGCGGGTAATGGGACTCGAACCCATGACATTTTGCTTGGGAAGCAAACGTTCTACCACTGAACTATACCCGCACAGGTGCTTACTTTAGTGGGCCTATTCTACCCGCACTTAACACTTTTTGCAAGCCAATCGAACGAACGACACTGTCTCTTTCATTCATGAATCTCATTAAAAACCTATTGATCCATGAGTAAAGGCAAAATAAGGTGTCGGCGTGGGCGAGCGCCCACGCCGACACCTTATTTTGCCATAATCTCTGACAAGAGGCAGAAATGTAGTGTTCGGTTAGATCGCGCCATTGCCGGTGATGATCGTTGGGATCGAGGCCAGCAGGATGGAGAAGTCCTTCCAGATAGAGTAATGTTCGATGTAATCGAGCTCCAGCCGCAGGCGATCCTCCATGTCGAGATGCCCTCGGCCGTTGATCTGCATTGGTCCGGTCATACCTGGCTTGACTTGCAGGCGCTGCCTTTGCTGATCGTTATACAGAGCGACAACCCACATCTCTTCTGGCCTTGGCCCAACCAGGCTCATCTCGCCGATAAACACATTCCAAAATTGGGGTAGCTCATCCAGGCTCCAGCGGCGCAGATAGCGACCCACGCGGGTCACGCGCGGGTCGTTGCGGATCTTGAACGCCGGGCCATGCAGGTGGTTATCCTTCAGCACCTGGTGAACCTGGTGCTCGGCCCCGTTGACCATCGTGCGTAGCTTGATCATCTTAAACGGCTTGCCATTTTCACCGGCCCGAATCTGTACGAAAAATACCGGGCCGGGCGAATCCAGCTTAATTGCAATCGCTGCCAGCAAGGTGATCGGAGCAGAAAAGATCAGTCCGATCAATGATCCCAGGATATCCAAAATGCGTTTGAGAAAAACCCATTCCATGGAAAGTCCACGGCGACGGATCGGTTGTTTGGCCGGCGGAAAGAGAAACCCCCAAAACAGGCCAGCACCCAATGCTGCGGCTCGCACAATCGTCAGCGGTAATGCAAACAGCCCGGTCACCGGATCCCGGCTGAGGATAAAGCTAATAAACGGCAGACTGATCAGAAGAAAGATAACGAAACTAATCAAGGCGAGCCATAAAGCAGCCGGAAAGCGCAAACCGGCAATCAGTGTCAGCGCGCTGAATGCCAGGCTGGCGATTTGCCATCTTTGGGAGGGCGAGGTATGGGAATCGGAAAAGGTCTTTTGAGGGAGCCAGCGCAGCATGTAGGCTTTCCAATATCCGATGCCAACTTTCCGGCGAATGTATTCGATTAACGTCGCATCGTGTTTATGGAAAACAATCGCTTCCGGCTCAAATAACAGCAGGTAACCTTTGCTGGCCAGGCGGAAGGATAATTCCTGGTCTTCGACCGAAGCTGTGCTGAAACTGATCTCAAAGCCCCCGTTTTTCAGAAAGATATCTCTCAGGTAAGCAGCAGCGTAAGTGTCGATGAAATCGATCGAGGCCTGCTCGGCCATCCGGCGGTACTTATACTCGTATTCCAGCTGGACAAAGCGCGCCATAATCGATTTTTGATTCGATCGATAAACTCCCTTGACGCCCACTACTCTGGGATTATCAAAGGGAGCGGTCAATTTTTCGAGCCAGTCAGGAGCAGGGATACAATCGCTGTCGGTGAACGCCAGAATTTCGCCGCGGGCAGCATAAGAACCTGCATTGCGTGCAGCTGCAGGTCCTCCATGTTTCACTGGCAGGTAGGTTACATCGGGATACTGCCCGACAATTTCTTCCGTTCGGTCGGTAGAACCATCATCCACGATAATGATTTCATAAGCAGCCCGATCGATTGTCTGTTTTGTCAGTCCATCTATACACTGACCAATCGTATTTTGTGAATTGTAAACAGGAACGATGATTGTATATTTTGGATTTCCCTGCATTTAATCCTCTATCAGACGGGTCCATCATTTTTCGGAGAGGGAGGGACGAAAAAGATAGCGGGCAAATGTGCGACCCGCTTTGAATATCCGGACCGTTTCTTTGGGAGTCGTGATGATTTGGGTGAATTTCTTGAAAATGTACCGCGGGCGCAGATAGAACGTGCGCCGGGCTTGATCGCACCATTCGACCACTGCCTCTGGGGGTAAGCCCGGTTGGGTGACGATTGTGCGGTGCAGGCCGTCATCGGTTAACCACTCCTTGTAATTTTGGGTCGTCAGGTAACCGCGCTCGGCCGCCCAATCGTAGGCTTCCGTGCCGGGGTATACCATAATGGGGAAGAACTGAGCCGTGTCCGGGTCTAAATCGCAGGCCAGCTGCAAGGTCTTTTGTAAAGTTTCCTGGGTCTCGCCGGGGTTGCCGCCCATAAAACAGCCATGCACTAAAACGCCGGCTTTACGCGCCGCCGACCGGAATTCGAAGAACTGGTCGACCGTGATCTTCTTTTTGATCGCGTCCAGTATTTCCTGATCGCCGCTCTCAAACCCAACGCACACCAGGCGTAACCCGGCCTGCCGCAGGTGGTGTAAGGTCTCATAACTGATATCGGCCCTGGAATTCGCCGTGAAGGGCATCTGGTTACCCCGTTTGACCAGTTCTTTGGATAGGGCGACCGATCGTCTCTGATCCACGGTCAGGGTATCGTCTTCGATGAAAATTTCTTTCACCTGGGGGAGTTCACGCGCAATGAATTCGAACTCATCGGCGACATTTTCTATGCTCCGCCGCCGGTAGCCGTGGCCGGTGATAGTTTGAGGCCAGACACAATAGGTGCAATGGTAAGGGCAGCCGCGCCCGGTGATGATCGCCACTTCCGGATAGCGGGTGATCGAATAGAAATAATTTTCGATATTGAGGTGGCGCTTGTAAACATCGCTGACAAACGGCAGTTCATCGAGATCCTTGATTAACGGGCGGGGCAGATTCTGCACGATCTCGCCGTCGCTGGCGCGGTAGCTTATTCCCAGGATCGAACTGAGATCCCCGCCTCCGTCAAGGAAACGGGCGATATCACGAACGGTGTAATCGTATTCACCTTGTGCAACGGCATCTCCAACCGAGTCCATCTCCAGGGTTTCCTTGGGAAGGGCAGTTGCATGCGGCCCCACAAACAGGATGAAGGTTGACGGCAGGCGATCTTTAATCGCTCTGGCGACTTCAATATCGTTGTTAATACTGGGCGTGGTAGTGTCGATGACGACCAGCCTGGGCTGAAATGAATCTATCAGGTCGAGCACGTACGCCAGCGTATCGCCATTCGCGGGGGCATCTACCAGTTTGGCGTTAAAGCCATCCTGCTCGAGCACGCCAGTGGCATAGGCGAGCCAGATGGGGTAATACATCACGCCGCTTTTGATCACCGCGGGGCTGCGCTGTGACCTGGAAAATTTGGGGTGAAACGGTGCGTTTAGTAATAATACATTCATCTTCATTTCTCCAGTCTACCAACAAGCATACCAGTACAAGGAGCCATTGGTTTCGATCTCTGTAGGAAAAGGACCCACTTCATGGCGCTTTGGGGATACCCGGACGAATGATAGCAATGAAACAAGGCGATCCATTTTGACAATATTTGTGCGCTACCGTTCGAACAAACCATGCATGAGCCCAGGCTTTTTATCATACCATAGTCGTTTGATCTGGATCCCCCTTACGATGAGGTCTTTGGGGTACCACCCAAAGAACCAACGGATGGACTATTATTCGTACAATTATCAGGTTCGATCCAGCCCGGCATTGACGATCGCGATCCTGTTCAGGCGAGTCCGCACCCACTCAGTGGTGATCATCGGGACCAACCAAGATTATACCTCACACCACGGGTCGCTTTCTCAGGTCTTTTGGAATGATTTGGGGATAATGGCGAAAAAGGTGTGCGTGAGGCCACACGGCCTCACGCACACCTTTTTCGCCCTATTCTCTGGCTCTGGCGAAAAAACTATTGGACCAGCCCCAGATATAAATGCTCGATCCTGTCAACCATGTCTGCCAGCGTGTAATTTTCGATTAAATGCTTGCGTCCCCTTTGACCCAACTGGTCCCTTTCGGCTGGATTGCCTAACAGTTCGATCACATTTCTCGCCCAGGCAGCCCGGTCGCCCGGCGGGACGACCCGGCCCCCGGCGCCCTGTTCAACCAGGTCGTGAATGCCGTTGACCTCGGTGGTGATATAGGGCTTGCCGTGAGCCATGGCTTCCAGTAGCGAGTAAGGCAAACCTTCCCAACGGGAGGTCAGGCTCACCAGGTCGGCGAGTTGAAGCAATTCGGCGGCACGCGCTACCCGGCCGGTCAGATGGAAATTAGCTTCTAGCTTGTGCTGTCGAATTCGGTCCAGCACTTCCTGGTGGAGAGGCCCCTCGCCAACCATCACAAAATGAGTTCTCGGGCAATGCTTGCACGACCAGTGCAGCCCCATCCACGAAGGCCAGCGGATCTTTTTGGGCGGTCAATCTCCCCAGCTGCATGACGATCAGGCGCCCTTCCGGCACACCGGCGATTGCCCTCAATTCGGCCAGGCTGCGTGAAGACTGATCTGGCCGGATATCAATACCATTCGGAATCGTAACGACTTTTTTGGCGGCGATTCCCCAGCTGATCAGCCTGTTTCGATCCCGGTGATTGACGGAGATGATCCGGTCGGTCAGGTAAGAAAGCGCACGTTCCGTGAATTGGTAGAGACCCTGAAATCCGCTTCGCCGGATGTCGATCGTCTGGGGCGTGTAGACGATTTTGCTGGCCCCGGCCAGTCTGGCAACCAGGCGGCCGGTCGTGCCCGCTTCCTGGCTGTGAACATGGACAATATCGAACGGATCGTTTCGGATCAACCCGGCCAATCCGGAGACGGCTGCAGGTTTCCAAAACATTTTCTCCAGGGGCAGGGGACTGATCCGGGCGCCTGTTTGAGAGAAATCCGCCCGGGTCTGTTGGAGAAAATCGGGTAAAACGACCGTGACGGCATGGCCGCGCCGGACGAGTTCGCCCGTCAGGGAAAGCACGTGGGTGGTCTGGCCGGATGGAATGGGCTCGTAGTAAAGTTGCAGGATCTTCAGCATGGTGAATGGGTGTCAGAAATGAATGAACCAGCGCCTTATTTCGCCGGGATTGACCGTTCTTGCAGCCTGATTCTGGCGGCGTTTTGCCTGCGCCCTGCGCCAGTATTTGGCCAGGTCTGCCAAGGCCAGCAGTGTTTTCGGGGCGGTCAGAGCGGCGTAGACCAGGCGTGGGGCTTCCGCTGCCAGGATCAAAGGCAAATCCAGGAGGAATGAACTCAGCTCATCGTTCTTGATGGTCATCAGGTAGCGGTTGCGCAGCGCCAGGCGCGGTCCGCTGGAGACTCTGGCTTTGCCCTTTCTGAGGGTATCGCCTCCGCCCCGCCGGTGGAAGCCGATCGCGGCCGGGGCAAACACACTCCGCCACCCATGGAGCTGGGCGCGCCAGGATAGGTCCGCATCCTCGTAGTAGGCGAAGAAATCATCGTCAAAATACTGGCCGTCGATGGCCAGGTCAACCAACATCTTCCGGCGGTAGAGTGCGGCCGCGCCGCAGGCGCCGAAAACCTCGGTTTGACGGTCGTACTGGCCCTGATCGATTTCGCCCTGGCCGCGGTCGTACGGCCTGCCGCGCCCGGCTGATAAACAGGCCGGTCGTATCGATCCGCTCGGGCTGGTCCGCCATCAATAGTTTTGGAGCGGCGATCCCAATACGACCTTCCTCCTGTATTGCATTCACCAGCTCAGAAATAAAACCCGGCTGCACGGTTACATCCGGATTGAGCGAGAGCAGAAACTCAGCGGAAGTTTCCCGGGCAGCGAGATTGAAAGCCGGCGCGAAGCCGCGATTATCCGGAAAAGCGATCAAATTCACATCGGGATAATGGCGCTGGATCCAGTCAACCGAACCATCCGCCGAGCCGTTGTCAACGATCGTGATCTCCAGGTCGGGGTATTCCTGGGCTTTCAGGGCCCCCAGACAATCCGGCAAATAGGTTAAGTGGTTCCAGTTGATTAGGATGACTGAAACGGAATTTTGATCCATCTTGAGACCTGGAGCGGTAAACTCGTAGATCGCTCTCTGAATAGAACCGAGGAAAAGTCTGGCAGGGGCTTAACGATTGCCCAGAGCCAGCCGTTTCAAGTTGGGCGCCAGGAGTATACCCAGATAAATGCCGCCGCCCACTGCTCCGGCGATCACCAGGAATACGACCGGCGCGACATCCAGCGGCCGGAAGGTCAGCAGGCCGATGCCTGCGGAGGCGGCTGCGCAGGCGAGCAGCGGCTTGCCAAAGTCCGGACGCCAGCGAATCTCTAAAAACGGCCCAAAGCTTCGTCTGGCCAACCAGCCCAGCACGAACAGTTGAACGCTCAGCCCCACGGCGGCTGAAACTGCCAGCCCGATATAACCCCAACGCATGCTAAAGAAGATATTGCACAGGATGCGAATAAACGTCTGCAGGCCATTGATCAGGACGACCATCGACGCCTTTTTCTGGGCGTAGATCACGCGCCACAGCGGCTGGCAGAGCGCATCGGCCAGCACGGCCAATCCATACCAGATCAGGGTCGGGGTGACCGCCTGGATGGCTGCCTGGTCGAAAGCGCCGCGCGCGAACAGAAATTCTACCAGAGGTTTGCGCAGCAGGATCAGGCCAACGCTGGCCGGCAGGGCGATCGTCCAGATCGTTTGCAAAGCCTGGGACAGGCTGCGCCGAGCCTGGGCCCGGTCGCCGCGCTCGATTTCCTCCGCCAGCTGGGGAAACAGGACGGTGGAGACCGGCAGGCTGCTCAATTGGCCGACTGCCAGGGCCAGGTGCAAACCGTAGCTCAGGGCCGCCGCGCTGCCGGCTCCCAGGGAGGTCGCCATGGCCCGATCGATGAACAAGATCAGGTGATGGGCGGCATAACCGGCGGCAAACCAGCCGACCAGTCCGGCAATCTGTTTGGAATCCTGCAGAGAATAGGTTTCTGGGGAGCGCTCTTGCCCCGCCTGCTTGCCGGGCCTGAACCACCAGACGACCGGGAGCTGCAAAATCAACGCCGCCACGGCGCCGAAGGTGACGCCCAGTGCGGCGCGTTCGTAGATCGAAAAGGCCGGCAAAAACAGCAGGGTCAGGATAAAAACCGCATTATAGACCGCGGTCAAGAATGCCGGCCGGAAAAACCGGCGATAAACCTGCAGCGCGGTCGAGGCGTAGGTGGCCAGGCCCATAAAGGCGAGGGAAGGCAGCATCCAGCGCACCCCCTGGACCGCCAGCGCCTGCTCCTCCGCCGTAAATCCCGGCGAAAGCCAGCGGATATAGACCGGCGCGGCCAGCATGGCCAGGGCCGTCAGCAAGACCAGGGCGCCCAGCAGCAGGCCGCCGGTGCGCATGCCAAAATGCCAGGCGGTTGATTCGCCTTTTTTAAGCCGCAAACTGGCAAATACGGGCAGAAAAGCAGGGGAGAGCACGATCGGCAGGGCGATAAACACGAACTCCGGCACGGCAAAGGCCACCAGGAAGGTGTCCATCGTCCGGGTGGCCCCGAACTGGTCGGCCAGGACGGCCTGGCGCAGGAAGCCGGTCAGAGTGGCGGTGGCATAGCCCGCCATCAGGATGAGGGTCGAGCGGAGGTTTTCCCTGCGCATCTGATCTGCCTTACTGGACCGGTTCGGTTGGGCTGGCGACCAGGACCGGATCACCCCAGCCTGCCCAGTCGAACTGCAGATCGCCGGCTGGCCCGCTGTTGGTTTCCAGGATGACCTGGATCGCCTGCCCGGCATACTCGCTCAGATCGACGGAATAATGCCGCCATTGCTGATCGGCCGGGTTGTGCTTGGGGTCGATATACTGCGAGAACACGGTTTGTTCTCCGGATGGGTCTTTCACCTTGACCAGAAAC
>CAWHJB010000015.1:0-53565 GCA_963829555.1 uncultured Chloroflexia bacterium
ATCGCCTCACCATAAATAACGCCTGTACCTGCAAATTGTTACGTAAAGTTTACATAAAAGAGGCTAAAAATTACACCGATTGGGGTACTCCTTTTGATGTAGGAGGGCTATTTTTGGTTACCTAACCGATCCGATTTTGATCTCATCCCGGCGAGCAACTGGCCGGAACACAGCGTAACGGCGGGCGTTCGCCCGCCGTTACGCTGTGTTGCAAACTCTTCCCTGCCGGCGCTGAAGGTAACCAGTGAAATAAAGGTCAATAAAATGGCTCTTCCGGAATCTGTGCGGTGGGTAGAAGCTGCGAGGGTAATTTTCGGGTAAAGCCCGAAAATTACCCCCGCGTAGCGCCTCGGCCACTGGATTTCCCAAAGAACCAATAAAATATCTGGTCAGTCGAGCGCACCCGAGTTGAAGATGTCATCGGGAAGGCTGATATTATTGACGGAGAACTTCTCGGCGAACTTGGGCCGCAATCCGGTGGACTTCAATTTCCCGATCACCCGGCCGTTCTGGAAGCCGGTCTGATCAAAGACAAACAGGTCCTGCATGACGATGTTTTCACCCTCCATCGACTGGACTTCGGCCACCCTTACCACCCGGCGGGTGCCGTCACGCATACGTTCCATGTGGACGATCAAATCGATCGCGGAGGCCACCTGCTCCCGGATCGCTTTGAGCGGCAATTCCATGCCTGCCATCAGGACCATGGTTTCAATTCTCCGCAGGGTGTCACGCGGGCTGTTGGAGTGGACCGTTGTCATGGAACCATCATGGCCGGTGTTCATGGCCTGGAGCATGTCCAGCGCTTCGCCGCCGCGCGACTCGCCGACGATAATCCGGTCAGGTCGCATACGCAGGGCATTGATCACCAGGGAGCGGATCGGTACTTCGCCCTTGCCTTCCACATTGGGGGGGCGTTTTTCCAATCGCAAGACGTGAGCCTGCTTGAGCTGCAACTCGGCGGTATCTTCGATCGTAATAATGCGCTCATCGTCGGGAATAAAGGCCGAGACAACGTTGAGCAGGGTGGTTTTACCGGAGCCGGTACCTCCAGAGATGACCAGGTTGATCCTGGCCTGCACGCAGGCGCTCAGGAAGCTGGCCAGCCTGGTGCTTAAGGTGCCGTTTGCGATCAAGTCCTGGGCGGTGAATGGGGTCTGGGCGAATTTACGGATCGTGAGCAGCGGCCCGTCCAGGGAAAGGGGTGGGATCGTGGCGTTGACACGATAGCCATTCGGCAGGCGGGCGTCCACCATGGGGGAGGATTCATCGATCCGCCTGCCGAGTGGCGCCACAATCCGGTCGATAATTCGCATCAGGTGGTTTTCGTTTTCGAAGACCACGATCGATTTTTCAATTTTCCCGTAGCGTTCGATATAGATATTTTTCGGGCCATTGGCCATGATTTCGGTGATCGATGGGTCCGAAAGCAAGGGCTCCAATGGACCGAAACCGAGGATATCCGCGATCACCCATTCCAGCAGGTTGGCCCGATTGGAACGGGTATATAACAGGTTTTCCTCTGAGAGAACCTGGTTGAAATAGGTTTCGATCATCTGCCTCATCTGGGGCATGTGGGCGGTGTTTACTTCGCCTTCCGAATCGGCCAATAACTTGCGCTGGACACGGTCGCGGATATGGTACACATCGGTCGAAACGCCGCCCAGGCTTTCGATATTGGGCGTATTGCCATCCAGGCCTTGCCCCCTGGGGCGATTGGTAATTGCGGGTCGGTTATTAAACATGAACGCTACTCCAGACTTTTTGACAGCTTAACAGAACCGGGTGAATAACTGCTTCGGATTGGGTCCATTGTGAAACCCGGCGGATGCCACCACAGGAATTCGCAAAGAACCGTATTATGGTTCAACTGGAATGTTCAGCTCCTGACCGATAATGATGGTTTTGGCGCTGGAAGATCCGTTGCTGGAAAGAATCGCCTCAACGGTGGTGTTATACCGGTTGGCCAGTTGGGTCAGGTATTCGCCCTCCTGGACCACGTGCGTGACTTTCGGGAACACAAGCAGCACCGATTTGGCCGCATCCTTGTACAGGCGATAAGAGGTGCGATAATTTCGCCCGTTGGCATATCTTTCAGCCTGATTGAGCTTCGAGCGCAGCTGGTCGAGATCCTGGCTGGTATTCTCATCCAGGTTCGCCAGGTCAACCGCAGCCCGGTAGATCAATACCGCTTGTTCATAGTTGCCGAGCAGACCCTGGGCTTCTGCGACCTTGATCTGCGCTTCGTAAAGCCTGATCTTCGCTTCGGAATGCTGTTCTGCCAGGACGGCTGCACGCTCATAATCGCTCAAAGCCAACTCATATTCACCGCCAGCCACGGATTCGTTGCCGCGGGCGATGTAGGCTTCATACAGGGTCTGGCGAGCGGTGCCATTGGCATACTCAGGATCGAGCTGGAAGACCCTTTCCAGATTCGTGATGACCCCGTCCCAATTGCTTTTGACAAATTGGTCCTGGGCGCCGACGTAAAGCTGGGCATTTTGAAGCTGCTGGCTGATACTCGGATCATTGGGCTTGAGCGCCAGGGCTTTACCAAAGAATTGTTCGGCGGTGTTCAGGGCTGCCAGCGAGTTGGCTTCTTCAGTCAGAGCGTTCTGGGCGGCGACCACGTAACTCGTGGTGAGCCTGTCGATCACTGTGGCGCGGGACTGTTCTCGCCGCTGGCGGATGACCGGGTCCTGCGGGCGCAAGGTGAGCGCCTTCTGATAATAATTCTCGGCGACATTTAAGGCCTCCAGCGAGTTTGGCTGGTTCACGATCGACTGGTCGGCGGCATTGATGTAAGCATTGAACAACTGCTCTTCCACTTCGACCGGCTTATAATCGGGATCCAACGCCCGCAAGGTCTCGTAACTTGCCACCGCGTCAGCCCAATTGCCGGCATTGTATGCTTTCGTCGCCTGGACATAGATATCGCCCAGCATGGATTGCGATTTCAACTGCGAGATCCGGACGTTGACATCCTTATAATATGGCTTTTGTGAGTCGATGCTTTCGAACAGGGTCAGCGCCTCGGCCATCTGGCCCTGATCCATTAAGCTTACTGCCTGGGCATAATTCCCCTCGACCTCGGTTAAGCTGTTTATCTGGTCGCGGGCTTCGCTTACCCCAGGATAATCCGGGGCCTGCGCCGCGATGTCATCCAGCATTTTTTCGGCCTCGGGGAACTCACCTGCAAGAATAAGGTTTTGGGCATTCCGGAACTGGATCGCAATCTCAATGTTCTGGACTTCAGCCTCGATCCTGTCCCGGGTAGCCATCCATTGGCTTTGGAACCAGTTCGAGTAGGTTCTTATCCCAAAGGCTGCGATCAGAATCACCAAAGTGAGGATGCCGAGTCGAGTCCCCAGGTGAAAAACCGCACCTTTTTTTGTTCTTGAATATCCTCTTTTTCATACTGGTCGATCCTGGCGCGCAGGTGCATTTCCTGGCGCACCGAGCGCAGCTCCGAGCTATGAGGATACTTTTCGGTTAAAGAATTCAATTCTTTGAGCCCGGATGCCCATTTGCCGGCCTGAAGGTTATTCATAGCCTGTCTGAACACCGGATCGTTGAGGTAGGGTTCACCATTTATTGCGGACATCATAACTCCGTTAGTCATTTGGGTAACGATTCACTTTTTTCCAACCTAGAGACCCTGGAACAAATCAATGATGGGCGGCAGTGCAGGTCCTAGAACAACGGCCATCAAAGCCGGGAAGATCAGAAATGCCAGCGGTATCAGCATTTTAACCGGGATCATGCGGGCCTGTTCCTGGGCCCGGAATCTTCGCTCGACCCGCATCTGTTCAGCCTGGGCCTGGAGCGTATCCGAAATGCTCATACCGAGCTGGTCGGATTGCAGAACAAGCGAGACAAAGGTGGTCAATTCGCCGACATCCAGGCGGTCAGCCAGACCACGCAGCGCTTCCTGGCGGGAGATGCCCATTTCCATTTCCTTGACTACCCGGCCTAATTCGAGCGCGATCGGCGTATCCCAATACTCGCTGACCCGCTGCAGAGACTGGTCAAAGCCAAGCCCGGCTGAAGCGCAGACGCTCAGCATATCCAGCGCATCTGGCAGGCCCTTCTGAATATTTTTTTGCCGTTTGGTCACGAGCAGCCTGAGCCACAGGATCGGCAGAACGAACATCAGCACGAAGATGGCGATGCTGAGCAGGAGGTTGAGCTGAGTGCTCTCCCGGCGCCAGACCACCAGGGCCAGCCAGATGCCGACGATCGTGAAGATCAGGCGGATGCCGAAATACTCGAGTGCAGTAAGTCCCATCGGGTTGCCCGCAACAATGAGCTGGTGGCGCACATTCTCCATCGAACCGGCCGGTGTCATACGGCCGAAAAATTGTCCAAACCTTTTAAAGATCGGCAATAAAATCCGGTTAAGCATCGAGCCCGAAAGCTCGCGGGTGCGGGCAGCCAGGGCGGGGGACCAGCGGCTCTTTTTATTTTCCTGTTCGACCACATAGGTTTTCAGGCGGGGAGAGACGTCGTCTCGATTGACCCAGGCAAACGCCATCAGCAGCAGGATGCCCCCAATGCCGACCAACGAAATTCCTAAAACAACTGTGATTACCAGATCCATAATATTTTATCCATTATCCATAAGGTTTCATTCATGCAGCTATCTGGCGCAGGGGAATAAGCACCTCATACATCGATCTTGCTGACCATCCGGATCGTAAAGTTGCCCAAAATGACCAGGATCAAGGCCCCGATCGGAATACACAGAATGGGTCCAGGTTCAAATAAGCGCGAGATATATTCCGGATTGATAATGAACAGAACGCCGGCCACGAGAAATGGCAGCAAGGTGAGCAGGTAGCTGGAAAACCGCTGCTGGGAGGTCACTGCCCGAATCTCGGCGAATAGCTGGATGCGCTCTCGAATGGTAATGGTGACCGCTTCCAGCATGGTGGTCAGGTTGCCGCCTACCTGCGAATTGATGTTGACGGCGGTGATCACCAGATGCAGATCATCGTTCTGCATGCGGGTGTTTAAATTGTCCAGGGCATGGCTCATCGGCAGCCCCAGGCTGACCTCGCGCCGGACCCGCCTGAATTCTTCTGAGGCCGGGGCGTTCATCTCTTCAACCACCACGTCGATCGCCTGGAGAAAACTGTACCCGGCCCGTACTGCACCGGTTATCAGTACCAGAACGTCGATCAACTGCCGGCCGAACAGCAATCTGCGCTTGCTGATGGCTCTGGTCAGGAAAATCCCCGGTATCAGGAAGGCAAGCACTGCAAAACCGACCCCGGATATGATGGAGTTGAAACCCAACCAGCCCAGCAAAAATCCGACCACAATCCCCCAGATCTGGATCAGGATGTATTCGGTTTCCGTAATCGGCCAGTTCGCACTGAGCAATTTCATGCCCAGTTCTTCCGAGGCCAGGATCGAGAGGGCGGAATTTAATTTCAGCCGAATACGTACCAGGTTGCCTTTATTGCGGCTCGTGTCCTGTTGCCGGATTTCACGGTCGATGGAGGCATACGTCTCCAGGCGTTCATTGACGTTCGTGTAGGTGACGAGCGCCCGGATCAGGCTGAAAACCGCCACGCCCATGGCCAACAGGACCCCCAGGCTGATAAGCAGGATATTGATAAATTGGGGTGACATTCCAGAGATTGCCTTTCCTATAAGCTGATGACGGCGTTATCCATAACGGCGTTACCCATAGCGGCGTGATCCATTACCCAAGTCTGGACGAGGCCATTAAGGCTTCTCGCTGGTTGATATTGGCGCTTCCGGCAACGGATCCCTGTGCGGCGACTTTCATCGAAGTGAGACTTTTACCCAACCCGACCAGGGCTTTGCTCATCGGGCTGCGCCCGTACTTCATGATCACCGGAATACCGCGGTTTAGGCTGCGCAGCGCATTTTGGGCATCATCGGGGATTTGAGCATAAACCTGGTTATGCAAGGCGCCTTCGACATCGTTGGTGCGGACGCCCCCGGCCAGGCCTTCCCGGTTCAGGATGATCAGGGTCTTGTCGGACGGGTAGGCCAACGATTTGCTGATCTGGATAAACCGGCTGGCGTCGTGGAGCGAAGCCAGGTCGGGATTAGTGACCAGCAAGATCCGGTCCGAGGCGTCCAACAGGGTGACGGTATTTTCGTTCAAGTGGCTGCCGGCGTCGATCACAATGCTGGGATAGATTTTTTGAAGGCCGATGAACACATTGTAGAGATCGTCCGGCCGGATACCCTGGGCGATTTGGAGATCGCTGGGTCCCAGCAATACGTGGATGCCCGACACATGCGGTACAACCACGTCGTGCACCAGGGCTTCATCCATGGTTGTGGCATGCGGCAGCAGGTCGGCGATGGTGTTGCGCGAGCGAATGTTCAGCAAGACATCCAGGTGCCCGAAGAACTGCTTGCCTTCCAGCAGGAGTACCTGTTTGCCGGTTTGGATCTGCATGGCGATGGCCAGGTTAACCGCGATGGTCGAAACGCCCGTGCCGCCGCGGGGGCTGAAGACTGAAATCGTCCGGAGCGGCGTCGAGCTGTCGCCGCCTTTGGCGCTGGTGGTGACCACCTGGGATTGCTGCCGGCGGTTCTCTAATTCTTTGACCCGCTTGAGGGTGGTGATCAAGTTCACCTGGGTGAAGGGCTGGACCAGGAAAGCCCGCGCCCCCGCCAGCATCACCTGCTGAACCTGCACGGCGTCGTCTCTGGGTAAGATGGCGATGATCGCCATCTCTGGGAATTGGAGCGCCAGATCGTCCAGGAGATCCAGGGTGGAGCTTCCCTCCAGAACGTGGTCAATCAGCAGCAGCCGGGGTTCAACCGCCCTGATTTCGCGGGTCATCCGGTCGCGTGAAGACAGCACATCGACAAGTTGAAATTCGGACGTGGCGTTCAACGCGGTTGTGATTTGTTGTTGGGTCGCGCCTGGTTCTCCGATAAATACGACTCGGACAGGTTCATTGTTCGACGCCATAGTTTTTTCCTTTCCTTCTAAACCGGTTGTACCGTCTCGCTTGGATCGGGACCGAAACCGGAATGATCCTGATCCATTCCCAAAACCGGTTCAATGGTTGGTTTGGTGTTTACCTGCAAGCTCCCCTTGCCTGGTGGGTTCATTCTGAAAGGTCCCAGACTATTTGGTAATCTCGAGTTGATAGCGGTCGACCAAATATTCGTCGATCACCGGGGTCAGCTCGAATAACTGGTTCGAGGTGGGCGAGCGCAGCACGATATCGAATTGTGCCCCGGTATCCTTCAAATGCTTCAGAACCAGCGCATCCTGAGGCGCCAGGGCCAACAAGTAGGCTCTTATATTTGTAATCTGCTGGGTCTGATTGGCCTGCTGCTGCTGTTGATTCTGAGTCGTCGGGATCTGGGCATTATTCTGGCCCTGGTCCTGGGTGACCACGTCCACCACCAGGGCAGTCACTTCGATCCGCTGGAAGGCGTCGAAGGTGAACAGCCGGCTCTCGGTCGGGATTTCCTCGCCGGGGGCGATGTAGGTGGCGGGATTCTCCGGGGTGACCTCGACGGTTTCGTTGATAGAGACGAAGATATCGATGATGTCGCCCCGCTGGGGGATGGTCAGCGAACTCATCAGATCATCAGCCGGGAAAGCCATCAGCACCTGGTTGTCGCCGATGATGTAGCCGACATCATGGTTGTTGTTGGTTGGATCGGCCAGGTTGTGATCCAGCACCATCTCACCGGCTACCAGTTGGGACTTGACAAACCGCCCGACAACCAGTTCCGGATCTGCAAACGTTCCAGGCGGGATCAACTCTACCGGAACGTCGACCACGGCCAGGTCGGCCGATTTCAAGATTGTGCCCAGCGAGATGTTGTGGGTGGTCACAACCGCGGGCTGGGTGATCGCCGCCACCTGGGTTGGGGCAGGCAACGGCGCCAGCGCCTGGCGCAGCAAATTGCTCAACACGTACACCCCCCCCACTGCCAGGGCGACCCCGATCACTGCGATCAATAAACCAATTCGAACTCTGCGGCTCAATGGTGGCCTCCTTGAAAATTAGATAATTGCCAAACCTTACTTGGTCAGACGAGTGACGTAAGCACCGAGATCAAACCCGCTGCCGTCACAGGTAGAAGCATAGTTGCCGGATACATCCTTGTTCACAAAATAGCCCTCGATGGTCTTCGTGGCTGTCTTTTTGAAGTTAGAAGTTCCATTCGGATCCCAAACACTGAGGTTATCCCCTAAATATTCATTACCCGGGCAGCCATCATTGCCATCATCGACACAGGTGATGTAAAACACCGCAAACGTAACCAGCCGGTAGGTATAGCTGTTATTATGGTATTCCAGGATCGGCTCACCGGAATTATAGTAAGGGCAGGTGGAGGAGTTGGTCGGATCTCCCGGGCAAAGGGCGTCAAAAACAGGGATCAGGAAGAAATTGCCCGACAAGGCGTCGATGTCGTGGTAGACCGAGGTGGTTACACCGGGCTGGCCATCGACCCAGACGGGGAGGTTCAAGGGCGTCGATCAAACCCTGGGTTACCCAGGTGCGCAAGTCGGTGGCGCCGCCGCCGCCGCCATCCAGGTCCACCCAGCTGCGGTCGCCGTTGGAGATCAGGTCGTTCTCGCCGTCGTTATCGAAATCGCAATCGAGGCCTTCGACAATCGCTGTGGATGGATCCGGGTCGATCGGCGCCCCGGTTGAATCATACTGCCAGCAAACGGTAGCTCAGATCGTCTGGCTGAGAGCTCGAGTCCATAATAATGTAAAGGTCGTCATAAAAATGATACGGTACGCCGGTAGTCGGGTGAGAATATGGATAGGAATACCCGGAAGGCGGGGGATCCTGTAGATAGTCGTAGAGGGTTGCCTCAGAGATGCCATTGGCGACGCAATCTTCGCTGGTTGAAAATTGCCCGGTAAATGCATTCGGTCGATGGCAGGCCCAGGCGACCGGCATAATATACTTGGCGGTGTCTGGGACGCAGCAGCTCGCCGAGGCCTCCGCCTGCACGGTCATCTGTGGCCGGCCGATCATCCCGGCAAAAAAGGTATCAAAGGTTTTGGTGGTCGTGACGTTGATCTGATGGGTGGGCGTCGTCACGACGGAAAAACCCGCCAGGGTGAAATCGTTCCAGGTATCCGCATAGGTATTGGCGGCGGAATACCCGGCCGATATATTAAATTCCTTGCAGTATGCGTTCGCCCCGGCGATTGCGGCGGCATCGGCTGCATTTTGAGCGTTGCGGCGCTGGAAATAGGTATTGCCGCCATCCAGGGCAAAGGCCAGCATGGCGATCAGGGCCACCATAATGAGTGCGACAATGATCAGGCTCTGTCCATGTTCATTGAAAAAGGTGTTTTCAGTATCCATGATTTTCTTCCTATTCTTGCATAACGACCGGTTTAATCGTAACTCGACTGAACCTTAACATCTCAACGGTAAAAAGTTAATTTTCAATAACCATAGTCGATCTGGCTACCAGATCAATTGAATTGGTGGAATTCCCAAGCAGCTGGCCCAGGAGCGGGGTTGCGGCTGAAAAAGTGTAACGAACTCGCACTTCAAACGCTCCTGGTGTATTGGTTGTCGAGCAGGCGACCTGGAGTACGGTCGGATCCGAGTCCAGACCCGATGTCAGGCGCCGGGCCTGGGCTTCTGCCCCGGTGTATTGCGTGCAGACCTCGGTAGGATGGATGATACCGTAGCGAGCGCCCTCCCGGGCGGCATTGTAGATCACGCTGTAGGCGTAGACCGCTCGACCGACATCGAAGATCAGCATGAGCAGCAACAGCAGGACCGGCAGGATAATAGCGAACTCGAGCAGGCCCTGGGCGCGGTGGCTGTTTGTATTTCTCGTCTTCATGGCACAACCATATAAGTAGTCCGGCTGAGGGTAACCGGGCTGGGCAGCACCCAGCCGGCGATCAAGTCCAGCTGGTAACTGACTGTAACGGTAGCCGTCGAGCTTGAAGCGCACCACTGATCGGTATCTAACGTGAAGTATGCAGTACAGCTTGCAACGACGTCGGTGTCTGTCAAGGTGATAATGGAACCTGAGGCTTCCTGAATGGCTGCATCTTTCGTGCCACGGAATGGATCGATCGGGCTGGTAGAGGTGGCCCGATAGCTCGGTTCCTGCGGATTGAAGGAAAGATAGCGGGCGCCTTCCCGGGAAGCATTGGATACCGTGATCAGCACAAAAAATACCCGGCCCAAATCCAGGACCCCGACTGCGACGATCAGCAGAAACGGTAATACCAGGGCAAATTCTAGAAGTCCCTGTCCTTTTCGACTGCTATGCTTTCGTCTCATCTACTACCTTTTCCTCTGGTTACAATCGTCTGTCCATACGGCTGCCATCAAATATGGTTTTGCCGGATCTGGATGATCTTTTCAAAGTTGTCCTGAAACAGCCTGACCAGTTCCGGATCGAACAACTGGCCGCTGGCTTCTTTGATCCACTGCAGCGCTTCTTCGACCCGCACTTCGGGCTTATACGGGCGGTAAGTCGTCAGGGCATCGAACACGTCGGCCAGGGCGCAGATCCGCCCGATGATGGGGATCTCATCCCCTTTCAGGCCGTGCGGGTAGCCGGAACCATCCCAGCGCTCGTGATGGGTCAGGGCGATTGTCCCGGCGGTCTGCATGATGGTGGAGATCGAGCCTTGCAGGATCTCCCCGCCAATCTCCGGGTGCTGCTTGATGACCCCAAACTCGTACGGGGTCAGCTTGCCGGATTTCTGAAGAATGCTCTCGTCGATCCCGGCTTCGCCGATATCGTGCAACATGCTGGCGTAGGCGATGCTTTCAGCCTCTTGAGCGCTGAATCCACACGCCCGGGCGAGGATCAGGCAGTAGCCTTTGATCCGTTCCAGGTGTTTTCGGATATCCTTTTCCCGGTACTCGGCCATCACCGCCATGATTTGAATGGCGTCAATCAGTTCTTTGTTTTGAACTTCCACGGATAGCTTACTCATCTGTTCGATTCACCTCGCGGGCCAGGCGCTGATCGTCCTGGTCGTTTGACTCACTCATCCTGATAACCATTATAGAAAGGTCGCCCAAGGCGATCAACGTGCTGGCGTGGTATTTCAACTACTGTGGATGAGGTATCTATTCTCGGCTTCATCAGCTTCAGGATGACAGGTTCGCCAGGAATTCCAGCGGTTCAAGATACCGTTCCGTGATCCAACTTTGTCCAGCGTTAAGGGGCGGGTGCCCAAGGTTTTGAAGGTCCATTTCCCAGCAGGAGCCATAGGCAATGGCAAAGTGCAAATAGGGCGTTTGGTAACTCTTGTTGGCCTTGATGTTCCCTAAGCGATACCCCTTCGGATAAGATTGCCCCTGTACCAGTTCTGCGCTTTCATTTAACTGTTCGTAGACCGTGAGTATTTCCGAACCATCGGCCTGGTAATGGCGAAAGATGCTGGCGCTGCCCTGTCCGCAATGGCAAAAGGGTGCATGGTACAGACAGAGCCCATCCCCGATCAGCTTGACGGGGTAGGACAGGGAGGCGGCGGAGGCAGCAGATTTCCTGCGGACGTAGAGATCTACCCCTTCGTGGTTCTTCGGAGCCAGGTAGGCTTTGCCATCCAGGAATGCGGAACCTGACAAGGGAGGTTGCAATTCTTTTGCCAGATGGACGTTTTTGCGCTGGTCGATGGCATTCATCACCAGCCAGTATTTGCTCCAGATCTCCCATTCGTAGATGGAGCGTCGCGAACCAACCAGGGTGGCGTAATCGTAAACCAAACGGAAATAACGATCCACGGCCTGCTGCCGGCCGATTTGTTCACTCAAGTACTGGCCGAAGATCAATGTGCACATCAGTTGATCGCCTTCGAGCAGGGCTTTGACGCCCAGCAGGAAGCGGATCATAGCCATCAGTTTTTTCCCGGGATCGGCTTTGCCCAGCTGGATTTCGTGGTGTCCCAACAGGTTCTTAACCGGGATGCGGTAACGACGCATGATCGCCCAGACCGTCGCCAGCACATTGGCAATCTTTTGATGGCCAGGGTAATAATCAGGCTGATCAAAACTGAAGCCAGTAATCTCGATCGCGATCGTCCGGCGATTGGGGTCCTCGCGCGGCCCGTCGAACATATCCTGCAGCAGGGAGTGGACGGCGGGCTCCTGGTTGGCCAGCTGGTAATAGGCTCGCACGAAATACTGCCTTTTATCCCAATGCGCTTCGTAATCCAGATTGCGAAGATGCGAGGCGATAAACGGCGTCCCATCCTGATCCGGAGCCTGGGTCTGTATGACCGCGATTGGGGTTTGAGAGATCTCCAAATCGGCATTCATCCCAGGAGCGTCATCCCCAATCAGAAAGTGAGCGCTGGTCTGGGTGATGTAATCATCGATTTCGCGCAGGCTGTCGAACCCGCGCAGGTAGCCTTTCAGGCTGTGGTCGAAGTTCTCTTTATCGCCATACCAGTGGAGCACAATCCCCCAGGGCTTATCCGGGCGCAAACGGTGATAGCTTTGATTGTGCTCGAGATTCCACTGGGTTGGGGCCAGGGGCGCCGGGGCCGGATTCTTTCCGGGAGATTTGATCTGCAGGAAGCCCTGGAAATCGAGGTATGCCTGCGGGGTGCGCTTCAAGATTGATTGGATTTCGGCCGGCAGTTGATCGAAGGTCAAGGCAGGCCAATTTTCATCCGCCTGGCCGCCATCGTTGAACTGGAGCGGTAAGAACAGCCCGGCCATATTCGCTCCCATCACCTTTAAAAAGTCACGCCGATTAACCGGATTGCTGACCTGGAATCGGTCCGACCCGGAGAAGAAAGCGGTCGCAACTTTCTCCGATTTCGGGCCGAAGAGATTGTTCACAGGATGTTTATGCATAGTCCTTACATATCGGATCGAAGAATGGATGTTCGATCGAAATCAATGGTATTTGAGGCCTCGTTTTACGGATGTTAGCAGGCAGAGGTGATCCATCGATGAAATTTAATGACCCCGTGTGAGCCAGCAGCACTGCTAACTCAATGCCATAACCTCTGAAAAATAATTCTAGATCTTTTGGAAACTCGATGACCGGTACTCCCTCAGGAATTTCCAAAGAGCCAAATTAATGTTCCTTTTGCGTTACAATTAACATGTTATCGCAATTAACATTACGATACAAGTGTTTTTTTGCGAATTTACGTGCACTTTACGACGGCTTAATCAAGGAGAGGCAAGCATGCAATATCGAGAATTTGGACGGACTGGCTGGCAAGTTTCGACGATCAGTTTTGGGTCCTGGGCAATTGGGGGAGCCTGGGGGACGGTGGAGGATGACGAATCCCTGCAGGCTTTGCATACCGCCCTGGATGCGGGCATCAACCTGTTCGACACCGCCGATGTGTACGGAGACGGCCGCAGCGAGAGCCTGCTGGGCCAGCTCAAGAAAGAAACCGGCAAGGATTTCTACATCATCACCAAGGCCGGCCGGCGCCTGGAACCGCACACGGCCGATGGCTACAATCGCAAAAATTTAACCGCTTTTATTGAGCGCAGCCTGAAGAACCTGGACACCGAGACGATTGACCTGGTCCAGCTGCATTGCCCGCCGACCGAAGTGTATTACCGGCCGGAGGTTTTTGGCGTTTTGGATGATCTGGTCCAGGCCGGGAAGATCCGCTATTATGGGGTCAGCGTTGAAAAGGTCGAAGAAGGTTTGAAGGCGATCGAATACCCGAACGTGCAATCGGTCCAAATCATCTACAATATATTCCGGCAGCGCCCGGCGGAGCTCTTCTTTAAAGAAGCAAAACGGCGCAATGTCGCCATTCTGGCGCGGGTACCGCTGTCTTCCGGGATGTTGACCGGAAAGATGACCCCCAAAACGACTTTCGAACAGGACGATCACCGGGCATTCAACCGTCATGGGGAGGAGTTCGACCGGGGTGAAACCTTCTCCGGTGTGGATTATGATACCAGCCTGGAAGCAGTCGAGCGCCTGAAAGCCCTGGTGCCGGAGAATATGAGCATGGCTCAATTCGCATTGCGCTGGATCTTAATGAATGAGGCAGTGACCTGCGCTATTCCCGGGGCCAAGCGTCCCAGCCAGGCCAGGGAAAACGCCGCCGCCGCCGATTTCCCGCCGCTGAAACCGGAGACCATGCAGGCGGTCCAAGAGGTGTATGATTCCATGATCAAGCCCCTGGTTCACCAGTACTGGTAAAAAATGGTTTAGAGAAGACGAATTTGAAGAATTGTCCCGATTTTGGATACCTGCGGCGGACGAGCGTCCGCCGCAGGTATCCAAAATCGGGTTTCTTTTTTTACTCAGATTAAAATTTCTTGACAAGCCGTTAAACTCATGCTAATATCGATATGATAACGATAACGGGAACGATAACATTGCCGCGGATGTGATCGAACATGAACCGAAGTAACCGTGTCACTATTAAAGATGTCGCCCGGGAGGCCGGGGTTTCCACTCAGACCGTGTCCCGGGTGATCAATAACCGGCCGGATGTCTCCGATGAGACCCGAGCTTTGGTGAAAACCGTTATCAACGATCTGGGTTATGCTCCCAATGTGCTGGCCCGCTCACTCATTCAAGGTCGCAGCAATACGATCGGGGTGATTGGGTATGGCCTGGAATATTACGGCCCTGCCAATACCCTGGTAGGGATTGAGAAGAAGGTCTATGAGCTGGGTTATTCGCTGCAACTGAGCCTGCTCGATCGCTTTGATCCCGAGAAAATGGATAATATCCTGGCCGGATTGATGGCCCGACAGGTGGATGGCATCATCTGGGCGGTGCCGGGTCAGACTGGCGTCCACGAATGGATTGGCGATAAATTAAATCTGATTTCTATTCCCCTGGTCCAAATCAATAAATGCGCAGATGATAGCGCCGAAGTTGTCGCTATGGATAATCGTTTCGGCGCCAAGCTGGCTACCCGCCATCTTTTGGAGCAGGGCTACCAAAACATCGGGATCATTACCGGTCCATTGGAGTGGTGGGAGGCTGCCGAGCGCTATTGCGGTTGGGAAGAGACCCTCCAGCAGGCCGGGGTGGATGACCTGGATGGCTATGTTGCCGAAGGTGATTGGACCGCCGCCAGCGGTGAGATTGGTCTGCGCACTTTGATGGCGAACAATCCCCGGCTTGAGGCGGTATTTGTTTCGAACGATCAGATGGCGCTGGGCGCTCTTCAGGCCGCCCGGCGTTTAGGCCTGGAGGTGCCAGCCCGCCTGGGCGTGGTCGGTTTCGACGATTTGCCGGAGGCGGCTTTTTTCCATCCTTCCCTGACGACAATCCGGCAAAATCCGGTCGAATTAGGCGCTCTGGCGGTTGACCGCATGCACCGCTTGATCCAGGCCGGCCAATCTGACGAAACCCTGGATTCCGATGTATCCTGGGTGCGCCCTCGCCTGATCATCCGCAAAAGTTCGATACGGGCATCCAAGCGTGCATCCAAGCGGGCATCCAATCTAGAATTGAATTCGCTGCCTGACCGGTAAGCAGAGCGGGCATTCCAACGGTTCCTACCGAATGCAAGCCATCATCCCTATAGTCAAGGCTGAAATCACCTGTGGAGAGTATGCGTGAATCACCGTGAACGGGTCGCTGCGGCGCTCAACCACCAACAACCAGATCGAACCCCATTTCAAGCCAGCTTTACCCCGGAATTTGCGGTCCGTTTGCGGCAGGATATGGCCTTGCAAGGCCGTTCGAGTCACAACCCGCATGGCGGGGGTAACACCTATGCCCTGGAGCGCGCTCTGGGTGAAGATATGCTCCTGACCTCGGTTGGATGGGCCAATTCGTATTACCTGGATGACAGGCCTTACACCGATGAATGGGGGATCGATTGGGCCATCCATCCGTACGATACCCCGTTCGGCCGCGGCCACTACACGGAGATCGCCGGCCATCCCCTGGCGGATCGCGCCGCGCTGCGCACCTTCCAGCCGCCTGATCCGGAACGGCCCGAGCTCTATCGGGACGCCGCCCGGTTGATCGCCGATTTTGGCGACAGCTATTGGATCGTTGGGGTTACGGTCACGACCATTTTTGAATGCGCCTGGGCGCTGCGCGGCCTGGAACAGATGCTGATCGATCTGGCGAGCGATCCGATCCTCGCCAACGAAATTCTGGATATCCCCTACCATTATCATTTAGCCGCTGCCAGGAAATTGGTGGAAATGGGCGTTGACATGATCTGGACCGGGGATGACGTCGGCTCGCAGCGCGATATGTTGATCTCCCCGGCAATGTGGCGGACCTATCTGAAGCCCCGCATGGCGCACTTCATCAGTACGTTGAAAGCGATCAACCCCCAGGTGAAAGTTGCTTACCACTCGGACGGCGATATCCGCCGCATCATCCCCGAGCTGATCGAAATCGGTCTGGATGTGCTGAACCCGGTCCAGCCCGCCAGCATGGACCCGGCGGAATTAAAAAGGCTGTATGGCGACAGGCTGAGTTTTTGGGGCACAATTGACGAGCAATACACCCTGCCGTATGGCAGTCCCGAGGATGTGCGCCGGGAGGTACAGGTGCGAATGCAAACCGCCGGCGAGGGCGGTGGCTTAATCATAGCCCCTACGCATCACGTTCAATTAGATACACCGTTGGAAAATTTCTGGGCGATGGTCAATACCGTCCTTGAACCGGAAACAACCACAAAAGTGTGAGCAAACATTGCATGGCAAACAACAACACGGATGGGTGGCGCGTGGATCTGGAAAACATGCCCGGCTTCGATCAAGCGATGCGCCGGGTGTATGCCTGGTATGGAAATGAGATCATCGACCGGGCCCCGGTCCGATTTAAGGCCCATAACGATTTTTTGAACCAGGAAGTGGATTTTGGATCCTGGTCTTCGGAACAAAAGAAAGCCCGCTGGTTCGATGCCGAGTACCAGATTGATACATTTCTAAATTCAATCGAAGGCAAAATCTTCCACGGCGAGACTTTTCCGGTCTACTTCCCCAACCTGGGGCCGGATGCTTATGCCGCATTCTACGGAGCGCCATTGGAGTTCGGCGAGGTGACCTCCTGGTCGACCCCAATCGTCAGGGATTGGGGTGATATCGACCGGCTCAAGCTGGATTTCAACAATGAATATTTCCGGGTGATTGAACGGCTGACCTGCTGCGCCCTGGAGCGCTGCGGTGGTAAGTTCCTGGTGGGCTACACCGATCTACACCCCGGCCTGGACTGCGTGGCCGCCTGGCGTGATCCCCAGCAATTTTGCCTGGATTTGATCGATGCGCCGGATAAAGTCCACGAACTCGCCTGCCTGGCGGTCCAGGACTTTGAGTTGATCTATGATCATTTTGATGCGATCCTGAAATCCCATGGCCAGCTATCGGTCAGCTGGATGGGGATCCCCTCCTTTGGCCGGATGCATATCCCCAGTTGTGATGTCTCTACGCTGATTTCGAAGGATTTTTACAAAGAATTCGGCCTGCCGCTGTTGCAAAAAGAAGTGAAAACGATGGACCATAACATCTTCCACATGGATGGTAAAGGTGTGGCCCGTCACCTGGATACGATTTTGAGTGTGCCGGAAGTGCATGCGATCCAATGGGTGCAGGGCGTTGGGGATGACCAGGCGATCATGCAATGGCTGCCTTTCATCCGAGAGCTGCAGGCCAGGAAAATGCCCACCATTGTGGATCTGCAAAAACACGAGTTGGATGGATTTATCGATCAGATGAAACCGGAAGGCTTGTTCCTGTGGATTGCGACCGAGAACGAACAGGAAGAGTTGGAAATTCTCAAAAAACTGGAAAAATGGGTCTGAAGGCTGCTCGAAAGTTGAATAGGCCGACAAACGCACAAATCTACAAACAGTCAGTGCACCCGGTTTGAATAATCCAGGCACGATGAGGAGGTGTCCATGTAAGATTTTCTCAAAGGGATTCGCTAAGGATAAGCAAATCATCAAGAAAAGACCATAAAACGATAAGGAGATTAGATGATGAAGAAGGCTCAATGGTTATTTGCCGCCCTGATGATCGCAGCGATGGCGCTGGCTGCCTGTGCCCCCGCCACGCCCGCCCCCACGCAGGAAGCTGCCGCGCCGACTGAAGCTGCCGCCGCCCCGACCGAGGCCGCTGTGCGCCGCGCCGACCGAAGCCGCCGCCGCCCCCACCGAAACTTCCGGGGCTGCGCCCGCCGCTGAAGGCAAGTGGTGCAGTGACACCAACATCGTGTTCTTCCCCGGCGGCCCTGCCGGTGGCCCGTTCGCAACCGTCGTTTATAACGGCGCAGTTGCGGCTGCCGCTGATCTGGGCGCTAACGTGCAGTACGTCTGGTCGGACTGGAACCCAGAGAAAATGGTCACCCAGTTCGGAGAAGCTGCTGCGACCCATCCCGATGGTATCGCCATCATGGGGCACCCCGGTGATGACGCCTTCCGGTCGGTTGTCGATGACGCCGAAGCTCAAGGGATTATCGTCACCAGCCAGAACACCACCCTGCCCTCTTTGGAGGCTCAATATGCCTCCAACGGCTTTGGCTACGTCGGCGCCGAGCTCTACTCGGCCGGCTACTCGCTGGGTGAAGAAGCTGTCCGCCGCTTCGGCCTGCAGGCCGGCGACCGGGCCATGGTCTGGGGTCTGCTGGCTCAGCCCGGACGTGGCGAGCGCACCCGGGGCGTGAAGGAAGCCCTCGAAAACGCTGGCCTGACAGTGGACTACATCGAGATCGATGACGCCACCAATGCTGACGCCTCGGCCGGTATACCGACCTTCGTTGGCTACGTTTCTTCCCACCCGGATGTCAAGCTGGTAGTCACCGATCACGGCGCTTTGACCGCTACCCTGGAATCCTACCTGACGGCTGCCGGTCTCGGCCCGGATGATGTCTATGCGGCCGGCTTTGACCTGTCAACCGCCACCGTGACTGCCATCAAGGGCGGCTGGACCGATCTGGTGATCGATCAGCAGCAGTGGCTGCAGGGTTACTTGCCCATCCTGCAAATCTGCCTCACCAAACACTATGCATTCACCGGTCTGCACATCAACACGGGCGCCGGTTTCGCTTCCAAGGACAACGTCGACCTGCTGGCCGATCTGGTTGACCAGCAGATCCGCTAAGCAGTCCGCTTTCGGAAAATCGTTTCGATGCGGGTATCGATACCCTTTCTCCGGGCATCGATACCCGCTCAAAACCATTTGAAGTTATTTTGCTTGACCCAAGCTGGAGAAGGTTGTATGGATAATGATGTTCGGCTTGAACTGAAAAATGTATCGAAATCCTTTGGCGAGGTGAGGTCTTTGCGCAATATCGATTTCAAGCTCCATCGCCAGGAAGTCGTCGGTTTGTTGGGCGATAACGGGGCCGGCAAGTCGACCATGATCAAGATCATCACGGGTTATCACCAGCCCGATGAAGGTGAAATTTTCTTCGACGGGCAGAAAGTGGAAAATTTGACCGTCCCTATGGCCCGCAAGCTGGGCGTGGAAACGGTTTACCAGGAACGCGCCCTGGCAGACCTGCAGAGCCTGTGGCGGAATATCTTTATCGGCCGCGAAATCTCCAACCGGTTTGGGTTTCTGGATGTCAAAAAGATGCGGCATGAAACCAATCGCCTGATGGTAGAGTCGATGGGCTTTACCTCCTCGGCTGTTTCGCCCGAATCGGTGATCGGCACCTTCTCGGGTGGTGAAAAACAGGGCGTTGCCATTACGCGCGCCCTCTATTTCGAGGCGGAAATCATTATTCTGGATGAGCCGACCATGGGGCTATCCCTTAAAGAAACCCGTAAATTGTTGAGCTTCGTCCGTGATATCAAAAAGGCTGGTAAATCGGCAATTTTCATCGATCATAATATCTTCCACGTCTATGATGTCGCTGACCGGGTGGTCGTGATCGACCGGGGCCGGGTGGCCGGTGAATTCATGACCAGCGATATTACCTTAGATGATTTGATGGAAAAAATGTACCGGGTTGCTGAAACCGGGAGCTTCGATTGAACCTTGACGGTGGCTAAGCCTGGGTGCATCCCCACACATTGGGTCAATGCCAGGGTCGTCGTCCTGTCACGACATTTACGAGAAATCACACATTAAGGAAGAAGCGTATGAGCTCAGAAGTAAACCAATTCGTTCCAGATTCTGATGCCGAAGCTCCGAGTTTTCAGAGAACGCTGAAGATTTTTCTGCGCAAGAACGGCACCCAACTGGGTATTCTGGGGGTATTCCTGGCGATGTGGCTGGCATTTATCATCGCCGCCCCGAACACTTTCCTGTCGCCGCAGATCTACGCCGCCTTCATGTCCACGATTCCATTTTTCGCCATTACGGCGCTGCCGCTCACCATGGTGGTCATTGCCGGGGAGATGGATCTTTCCTTCCCGTCGATCATGGCGATGGCGATGGTTTCCTACATCCTGGTCTATGATGTCACTCAGAGTGTACCGATCGCAGTTCTGTCCGGGCTGGTAGTCGGTTTTCTGGTGGGTCTCTCCAATGGGTTCATTGTGGTTAAATTCGGGATTCCCTCCCTGGTCGCCACGATCGGCACCTCCTATTTCTGGCGAGGCGCCACCCTGGTGATTTTGAACGGCAAAGGCGCATCCCTGGTACCGGCCAAAGGGACTTTTATTTACAACCTGCTGGTTGGAAAAACTTTTGGCTACATCCCTAACCAGATGATCTGGTTGTTGGTTGTGGGTGGATTAACCTGGCTGTTGCTCAACCGGCATAAATTCGGCGCTCACATCTATTTGATCGGGGATAATGAAGCCAGCGCCCGGTTGATGGGGATCAATGCCGGCCGGACCCGGATGCTGGCTTTTGCCCTGGTCGGTCTGGCGGCTGGGCTGGCGGGGATCATGGCCAGTTTTCAGGTGGCTTACTTCTGGCCCAGCCTGGGCGATGGCTACCTGCTGACGACCCTGTCATCGGTCTTCCTGGGCGGCACCTCGGTTTTCGGCGGTGTGGGTACAATTTTAGGCACCTTTATCGGCGCCTTCATCATTGGCGCGATCAATGCCGCCATCGTGGCAATCGGGTTGACCGGTTTCTGGACCCAGCTGATCTATGGTTTGATTATCATCCTGTCGGTGACCATGCACTCCGTGCTGCGGAAACGAATGAATTAAATGGCCGGATCAGATGCCGCCCGGTTTGCTTTGATTGAGGCAGCCTTCGAGAGCCGGTATGGCCAGCCGCCAACCCGCTGGGTGCAGGCCCCGGGGCGGGTGGATTTGATGGGCAGCCATACCGATTACAACGAAGGCTTTGTGCTGACGCAAGCCATCGATCGCAATACCTGGATCGCCCTGCGGCCGCGCGACGATGGACGGGTGGCGATCCGGTCGCTGAATGTGGCCGGCGAAGCGGTTTTCTCCCTGGATGCGATTGACTACGACCCAGCGGTGCGCTGGAGCAATTACGTCCGTGGGGTCGCGTCCAGCCTGCAGGAGGGCGGTTACCCACTGATCGGTTTCGATGGCCTGATCCACAGCACCATCCCGTTTGGAAGTGGCTTGAGTTCATCGGCGGCTCTGGAAGTCGCCACTGCCCAGGCGTTTAAGCTGCTGGGTGACTTACCCATCGAACCGGTCGAGATGGCCCTGCTGTGCCAGCGGGCGGAAAATGAATTTGTGGGCCTGAACTGTGGGATCTTGGATCAATACAGCTCTGTGATGGGGCAGACAGGCTGCACGATGCTGCTGGATTGTCGCTCCCTGACCAGCCAGATCCGGCCGGTTGCCGGCGAGATCCAGGTGGTGATTTGCGATACCCGGGCCGAACGGGCGCTGACCGGTTCCGAGTACGCCACCCGCCGGGCTCAGTGCGAGCATGGCGTCCGGCTGTTGGCGCGGCACCGTCCCGGGTTGAAAGCGCTGCGAGACGCCGACCTGGCCCTGCTCGAAGCGCATCAGGCTGAGCTACCGCCGGTTGTCGTCCGACGCTGCCGCTTCGTGATCGAAGAAAATCAGCGGGTGTTGGAGATGTCCCAGGCTTTGGAAACGGGTGATCTGGATGCGATTCAATCCCTGGCCGAAGCCTCTTATCTGGGCGCCCGCGACCTGTATGAAATCAGCTGCTCCGAAATGGAGCATATGTTCGCGGCGATGAGCGGGGCGCCGGGTTGTATTGGGGCCCGGCAAGCCGGCGCCGGTTTTGGCGGCTGCATGGTTGCCTTCGTCGACCAGGCGCAGGTCCAGGCATTCTCAGAGTCCGTCCAGGTCGAGTATGCCCGCCGTTCAGGCATCGAGCCCGAAATTTACCCGGTCAGCGCCGCTCAGGGGGCAGGAGTTATCAGCTTGGCCTGAATCAGCGCTGGTTAGCCCACCCCCTAACCCCCTCCCTGGCGCCTTCGGCGCCGGAAGGGGAGAAGAATATCGGAAAACAGGCGTGATGGCCGGCATTTGCCGGCCATCACGCCTGTTTTCCGATAAATTTCATAAAATGTCAGGGTAATTTGGAGAAAGTCCAGGAAAAATCTTCGGTGGTGATCTTGGTGCTGGGCCCGGGCCAGTAAATGTGGTTCCAATAGCTGGCGCCTCGCAAGGTGGACGGGCTGCGCCCATTGGTGACGATGATATGGTTGGCGGGCATCCGGGCGAAATAATCCTGGCGGAATTGGGATGAACGGCCCAGGGTCGGGTCCATGGGGGTCCAGCCCAGTCCGGGCAGGTACACTTCCACCCAGGCATGTTCGGTGCGGGCCAGCGCATCCTGCTCGCCGGGGGCGATATAAACCCCCTCCAGGTAGCGGGCCGGGATACCGGCAGCCCGGCTGAGGGCGATCAGTAAATCGGAGTACTCGGTGCAATCCGATCCCATGGTCCCCAGGGCAGCCTGGGCGCCCCAATTGGCTGCGTTGTAACTGTACACCAGGTGGTCGCCAACATAATTGTAGAAGGCTGCGACCTTTTCACAGGGTGTTTTTAAACCGGCCGCGAGCTGTTGGGAAAGCGCCTGGATCTGGGGGTTATCCGATTCGATGTGCAGTTCAGCCTGGGTATAAAAATCAGGCAGGTCGCCCAGGCAATCGCCCAGATCGTAGTGCACAGTCTGCAAGCTCACTTCATAGCTGGCCCGGATGGTGATCTTACTGTAGGCCGGCTGTTCCGATAAGTCGAACTCGGCGTAGCGGTTGCCGTATTCATCAGTCACGATCTGGTAGTTTTTTGGCGAAATTTGGGTGGACCGCACTTGCTGGTATGGGGGGAAGTCCTGGATGATGGCCAGCCAGACATCCTGCTTGGAAGGCGCGCCGGGACCCTGGTTGAAGACAGTAAATTGTTCCACCACCTGGTAAGTTGCGGGGTCCGTGCGGGTGATCCGCTCGTTCGTGAGCGGGTTGAGGGCCAGGACGCCGGTTGGATTACCCGCTGGCGCGGATCCAGGTGCTCTGGTGGGTTGGCAGGCTGAGAGCCAGACCGCCAGGATGCAGGACGCAGCCAGCCAGGTCCAAAACCGGTTGGTTTTCTGGCTGCTCTGGCTTTGTTGGTGCGGATGAAATGAACCGGGTTGCTTCATTTAAGGAGCTATTGTAACACCCCAGAATGAGCATACTGTCGAAAAAAGGGTCAGCAGGCCGGCGGTAGCCGGCCTGCTGACCCTTTTTTCGACAAGTTCTCTGGCACGGGTCTGTTTCTTGCAACAAAAATAGGTAGACGCGGATCTGAATTTAAAATTTTGTGGATTTATGATGAACGATTATCCTGATGCCATGTTCGTGATCGATATGCAGGAGCAGGTGATTGATTACAATCCTGCCTGCCTGGAACTGCTGGGGCTCCCGCAAGAAGAGTGGGCCGGCCGCCCGGTGACGGAAATGTGCGCCGGCGCTCCGGAATTGCTGTCAGCAGTGCGTTTCGGCACGGAGAGCGGGCAATACGTCCTCACCCAGGATGGGGATTCCAAGCGCCTGTTGAGGGTCACGATTGCCATCCTGAAACAGCCGGATGGCCAGCCGGCTGGCAAGCTGGTTGTGATGCGCAAAGTGACGACCGGCTCGCTCGGCCTGCGCCAGGAAGAAGGGACTGCCCGGATCCGGGCCAGCCTGTTATTTCAGATGGTGCCCAGCGCCTTGTTGACGGTCAATTCGCGCGGCATCATCACTTACCTCAATCCCGCCGCGTTGGCAATGATGGGGTTTGGCCAGGAGGAAGTGCTCGGCCATCCCTGTCATGATTTCATGGATCAGGAGTGCGCTGAAGCTTGCTGGATCAATCATCCCGATCAGGCCGGCCCGGTACGAAATATGCGCTGCAGCCTGAGGACCAAAAGCGGTGAACACCGGACCGTGCTAAAAAATGTGGAGCTGCTGCGGGCCGCTAACGGAGCGGTGATCGGCGCAATCGAGAGTTTTGAAGACATCACCGAGCGTGAGCGGTTGGAGCATAACCTGCGCATGAGCGAGGGCGCGTTATCGCAACCTGTTTCTGAATATGCAGAATGGTTTTGGTTTATTCGAAATGGTCCTGGACAAAGACACCCGCCCGGTCGATTTTCGCCTGGTCGAGATGAACCCGGCTTATCAACGTCTGCTGGGGGAGTTGGCGACCAATCCGATTGGGAGACATGTCAGCCAGCTTTTCCCCACCAGTGGAACCGAATTTATTCGCCGGTATGGACCGGTAGCTTCCGGCGGAGGTCCCTTGCGGCTCGAAGAGTATGTGCCTGAAATTCGGCGGACCATGAATGTTTTGGCGTACTCTCCCCAGGCCAGGCAGCTTGCTCTGCTGTGCGAAGATGTGACAGGATTGAAAGTGACTGAGGCCTCCAGATTGGCGGGTCTGGAAATGATCGATACCCTGCGTGAGATCAGTCTGGAAGCAATCGCCCGTTTAGACCCGGGGATCGTCGCTCAAAAGCTGATCGACCGCCTGGATCAGATGCTTCCATTCGATTCAGCCAGTATTTTGCTGGTCGAGCCAAACAGCCTGAAAGTTCAGCACCAGGTGTGGCGGGGTGAGGATCAGCACCACGATTGGGAGAACGGCCAGCAACTTGACGATCAATGGTTGTTCACCCGTATGGCAACCTCCACCCGGCCGCTGGTCATCCCAGATGTTATGAAGGAGCCGGAGTGGCCTGCCGGCCCCGGTCAGGATAATATGCAGTCCTTTGCCGGCGTGCCAATTTTGATCCGGGATGAACTGGCGGGTTTTATCAACTGCGAATCGCACACCCCGGGCTTTTACCGGATGGAGTCCGTTCGCCGGCCATTGGAAACGGTTGCGGCCCTGGCAGCCCTGGCGTTCGATAATGCCAGGCATTCGGGGGAGCAGCAGTATCGGGTGACCCACGATCCTCTGACAGGTCTGAATAACCAGACCATTTTGCTATATTTGTTGGAGCATGCTTTAGAGCTTGCTCGCCGCCAACGAACCAACCTGGCCCTCATCTATCTCGATCTGGTTGGCTTTGGGGCCGTTAACCAGGTATTCGGCCGTGATCGGGGCGATCAGGTGCTGCGGTCCGTTGCTGATCGTCTGCAGAACTGCTTGCGAGGCAGCGATATCCTGGCCCGCCCAGGCGACGATGAGTTTGTGGTGATCCTCGAAAATATCGCCCGGGAAGAAGACGCTGCACTGGTCGCCAATAAATTGAGCCACGAACTGAGCGAGCCGCACATCATTCAGGACCAGCAGGTTGTGGTGCAAGCCAGTTCGGGCGTGGCCATCTTCCCACGCGATGGGGACAATCCGGAAGAAATGCTCCAGGCTGCGCACCGGGCGCTGGCGTCTAAACACCGGCAGGCTGACGCATAAATCAGCGCCTGCCTTAAGGCACATACACCGGCAGTTGCATGACTTTATAGCGCCCGTTAGCATCCTGCTGGACGGTATATTGGAACAGCCAGGTTGGGGGTTGGGTGACCATATCCGCTCCACAGCAGGGGTTCAAGATAAACAGGTTGCCATCCAGATCCGTGAAGGACACCTCAAACAGGTAGCGGCCGTCAGCGCTGACCTGTTTAAGCAGCAGGCTGTCTACCTTCAGGCATTGATAGCCATTGACCTCGCAAGCGCGTTCGAACAGGGCGGCGGGATCATCGGCAGGGATATCCGGATTGCTGGCCTGCAAGGCCTCATACGAGCCGCCATACCAGATGGCGGCTTCTTTGTACAGGCCAGATTGAAGCGCATTGAAGTACATCTTCAGCGCCCGGCTGGCCAGAGCGAAATTATCCGGCGGCTCCGATCGCACCGCGCCATCCGGCAGGCTCAACCACCACTCCCGGGCTTCTGAATCTGCCAGGACTGCGGATGATTCCTGGGGGAAGCTGAGGATCGAAAACCGCCGGCGGTCATCTGCGATCAGCGTTTTGACCTCACCCGTGGATAAATTCGCCAGGTATAGATTGCTGCGCATCTCGTCCAGCGGGGCAAACGGATTCAGGCGTAGATTGAACAGGATGGTCTGTCCCTGAGCGGACCAGAAGATCTGGTCCGAGCGCCATTCAACCCGCGGCAGATCGAAATTATAGGTTTCCACCTGGTCGGTATCGATTTCAATGACCGCCAGGCGCTCTTCATCGATGAGAGCCAACTGGCTGCCATCCGGCGAGATCGACTCACCCGATCCTCCAGGTAGATTCAAAGGCTGCAACTGGCCGGTATCGAGGCGGACGCGTTCGAGCTGGTCATAAAACCGCTCGCCGCTGCCATCGGCATTGCCGGTTTCTGCCAGGAAAAGGTATTGGCCGTTATTCGTCCAGCGGAGCGCTTGCGGGATGGTGAAACCTAACCCGTATGGGCGCCATTCATCGATGAGAGATTCCTGCTGGCTGGAACTCAGGTTTATTAGCTCGACCCGCACGTAATAGCGATCGCCGATCAGGCTGCCGCCTTCGCCCTCGGGATAAGCCACCAAAAAGTTAACCTGCCACGGGCCGTAAGGTGAGGCGTCCGACCAGGCCTGGTGGTTATAGGTTTCCAGTTCCGGGGTGGGCGTGGCTAAAGCCTGGGTTGGGTCGGGGGAGGCCTGGGTAGGGGAGCCGGTTGGGTTGATCGATGGCGGTTTGGGCGTCGCGGTAAACTCGGAGATCGATCCACCTGGGGTTGAGGAGCCCGGTTGGAGTGGGAGGGTCTGCGTCGCTGGGCTGGTGGTGCCCGGTGTGCGGCGGACGCAGCCCGTCAGCAGGAGCAGCAAAATTGCCAGGCTGAACCCTTGCTGCCTGAAATTCATTGTATGGATGCGCATATGCCCATTATACATGCCCCGGGTTGTCGTAAAAAAAGGGTTTCGGGGAAACTTTGTGGAATAGTCCCAGATGTGGGTGACACATAACTCGTCCCGAATTTAGTCTTCAGCCTGAAATCGGCCTCAGAAGGCCCACCTCCAGCCCCTCCCTGGCGCTTTCGGCGCCGGAAGGGGAGAAGCGGGTTGGAAAACAGGCGTGATGGGCGGTAAACGCCCATCACGCCTGTTTTCCAACAAACTATTAGCCTTAGCCCCAGGATTTCCGAAAGACCCGTTAAAACTCGCCGCCCAGCACTTTCGGCCCGGTTGGACCGGGACTGCCGCCGGCTGGCTCGATCGTGATCCCAAAGGCCTGGTAATCGCCCAGCGGCTGGGGCGATTCAACCCACAACCCGCCGTAGCCGCCGTGATCGACGCTAAAGACGCCGCCGTTGTCGCGCATGCCGTCCTTGATTAACCATAACTGGTAAGCTTGATCCGGGTTCAGCTCGTTCAGCCCGTCCACGACCAGGGTCCCGTATTCCCCATCCACGCTGACCACGATCAAACCATTGGCGTTTGGTGAGTTCTCCGTCCCATTGAGGGCAACAGTCCGCATGCCGTCAAGTTGGGTGTGCCGCTGCCGGTTGGCCCGGCCAATAAGCACCAGGTTGCCGGCTGCCAGCAGGATGACCAAGGCCAGGCTTGCCAGTGCAAATCCAGGCGAACGGCTGAGCGCGGCCAGGAGCTCCTGGATGGGCCGTCCAAGCCGCGTAAAAATGCCGTCCGGCGCAGGCTGGACGGTTTTTGGCTGGGCGGTTTGGGCTAACAGCCGGGTTTTTACACGTTCCGGTGGTTCCATCTCCGGCACGGCCAGGGATAAATCCGCCATGACGGTCTGATAAGCGGCCAACTCCTGGCGGCAAATCCGGCAGGCGGAGAGATGGCGTTCCGCGATTTGTTTTTCTTCCGGGTCAAGGCAATCCAATGCATAACCTGGAATCAGGCTGTCGATGTGATCATGACTTGCCATCGTTCACTCTTCCAATAACACTCGTAATTTTTGCATCCCCGACCGGATGCGGGTTTTGATCGTTCCTAAAGGCTCTTGCAGATGTTCGGCGATCTGGCTGTGCGAATACCCATAAAAGTATGCCAGTGCCAGGGCCCGGCGTTGGTCCACCGGGAGTTCCGCCAGGGCGGCCCGGACTTTGAGCTGGCGCTGGCGCAGCTCCACCATTTGCTCGACATCGGTCGATCCGCTGGCCTCCTGGGCCTGGCTTTCATCCCAGTCTGCCTGGTTGCCCTCCGGCCGGATCTTGCGCTTGCGCAGGAGATCGATCGCTCGGTAGCGGGTGATGCTTGCGATCCAGGTGACCACCTTGGCCTGTTCCGGGCGGTAGGTATGGGCCTTCTCCCACACCCGCAGAAACACTTCCTGGGTGATCTCTTCAGCCAGGGCGGAATCGCCGATCGTCCGGTATGCCAAACTGAAGACCAGTCTGCTATAACGGTCATACAGGAGGCTGAGAGCCTCCTGTTGTTCTTCCACGATTAAGGCGATCAGGTGATCGTCGTCCAGCTGCTGGGCGTCCACAGGCACTCCGGGGGTTTCAGGTTTGCGTACAGTTGGATTATATCCTGAACCTAAATGTCCGGCTGAAGACTGATCCCCGGCGGAGATTTGCGCCGCTGCTTCGGAACGGCCGGTTGCCTGTGAATGAGAGAAGGGGGGCGGAGCAGCCCGTCCAGCACTGTGGTGAGCCCGTTGGATAACATTCATTCTATTGAATCAATACGGGAAAATGCCTCGATTGGATTGATTCCTGGCTGGAATCACACCGGCCAGAGCGCCGTTCAGGTCCGCAAGTTTGGCGAAATAGGTGTGCGTGGGGTTGTACACCCCCACGCACACCTATTTCGTTATTGATTCCAGGCATATTAAGAACAGGTAAAGATTCTTGCCAGAAGCGCAACTTTTATTGCTATCGTACGACCTAGAAGGTAGAACAACCGATCAAGTATACGCGGGACGGAAGTCCGGATGGTGGTCTTTCGTTTCCGCAGTGAAACACGGAGGAGTGACTTCAATGAAACTTACGAAATGGTTCCGGTTTGTCCTGGCGGCTGTGATTGCTTCGTTCCTGGCGGTTTTCGCGCTTGGAGGCGCAGGGATTACCGCTTATGCCGCTCAAGATGCGCTGCCGGGCGACAGTTTGTTTGCCGTCAAGACCGGCATGGAACAGGCCAGGCTGGCACTGACCCGCAGCGCAATCGATAAGGCCAGGCTGAATCTCCAGTTTGCGGATTACCGCCTGAATGAAATGCAGCAGCTCGCCGATCAGGGCCGATATCAGGATCTGGAAACGGCTCTGGCAGCGTTCCAGGCCTCGACCGGCAGTGCGATCGACGCCCTGGGTACGCTCTCGTTGGCCAGCGATCAGATCCAGGCCCGGGAGATGACGACGCTGGTGGCCGGTATTTTGACCCGCCAGTCGCTGGCCTTGACCCAGATGGTCTCTGCGATGCCTGAAGAAGCCAGGCCAGTCTTGCAGGACTCTCTGGCGACCCTCGCAACTGCCAGCCCGGCAGTGGAGAGCAGCACTCAATCCACTGGAAACGGACTAAAATATCAGGGCACGGTGGATTCGATCTCGGATTCAGCCTGGGTGATTGACGGCGTCAGCTATGCTGTGGACGGTATGACGATCGTGGAAGGCAGCATCCAGGTCGGCGACCCGGTGGAATTCTACGTGTTCACCGCTTCGGATGGTTCCCAGACGTTGTGGAAGGTGGAGCTTTCCGGCAGCCAGGACACGAGCGTAGGGATGGAAGACGATCTGGATGATCCCGAGCAAGAAGATGGGATGGACGACAACGCTATGGACGACCAGGAAGGACAAGGGACCGTCGAGGCCATTGCTGCGGACTCTTGGACGATTGATGGCGTCACGTACACGCTGGACGCCAATACCATGATGGCTGGCGCCATCCAGGTTGGGGATTGGGTTGAGTTCCACACCTACACGACCGCCGACGGCGCGCTCGTGCTGGCCAGCGTCAAACTCGAATCGCAGGACAACTCCTCGCTGGGTGAGAATATGGATGACTCCTACGACGATGACTCCTACGAGCAGGGCATGGGTGAATATGAGGACGGTTCCCAATATGGAAGTATGTACACCGACGACGATCACGAGTACAACAGCCAGCCTGGAAATACCGGCTCGTACGACGACTCGGCGGATGATGATCACAGCGGGCAGTCCTATGAAGACGATCACGAGGACGACCACAACCAGAGCAGCGGTTCCGGAGAACATTCCGGCGATCACGAAGACGATGATCATGGCGGTGGCGACCACGAAGGCCATGATGATTGATGGTCCATTAATTTGTTGAGTAGATTTTCGAAATATAAGCAAGCAGGCCGGCGTTCGCCGGCCTGCTTGCTTATTATCTATCCGAAAATTCAAAATGGTATGTGGTTGTCGATGCGGACTCTGCCCGCATCGACAACCACAATAACAATTTCCAGATAGGTTCTTATATTTCGATGGCTTCCTGTTTCTGGATTTCATCCGCCAGGGCGAGCACCTGCTCGACCAGGAAATCCAGATCGGCGCGGGTGGTGCGGTGGTTGGTGATCGATACCCGCAGGGCAAACTGGTCGTGAATGCGGGTATAGCTGGGGACCGCCAGGCCGCGCTCGTGCAGGCGCATCAGGATCTCCTGGTTGAGATCATTCAATGCCGTCTGGTTCAGATTTGGATCGTTAAAGCGGAAGCAAACGATGTTAAAAGGCGCGTCGGCCAGGAGTTCCAGTTTGGGTGAGGCCTGGATATGCTCTACCAGGTAGGCGGCCTGATTGACGTTCTGTTCGATCTGGTGGGTGAAATGATCCAGGCCATAAGCTCGCACCGTCATCCAGACTTTCAGCGCCCGAAAACCGCGGGTCAGCTGCAGGCCCAGGTCGCCGAACCAGGCATGCTCTCCGGCTGCCAGGCCGCGCGGCATATGCGAGAGGTAATCGGGGTGAGCGGCAAAGGTGTTGATATGATCTTCGAAGTCCCGGATCAGCACGCAGGCCACTTCGAAGGGCATATACATCAATTTATGCAGGTCGAAAGCCAGTGAGTCGGCCCGCTGCATGCCTTTGACCAGGGGTTTCAATTGGTCCGATAAAGCCGCCAGGGCGCCGAAGGCCCCATCGACGTGGAACCAGATCCCTTCCCGCTCGCAGATGTCTGCCAACCGGTCCAGGTCATCGAAGGCGCCGGTGTTGGTCGTGGCGGCATTCCCGATGATGCAGATCGGCAAGCGCCCATTGGCTTTGTCCTCGGCAATAGCCGCTTCAAGGGCCTCAATATCAATTTGGTAGCGTTCGTTAACCGGGATAAAGCGCATCCAGTCTTTGCCGATCCCTAAAAGTTCGATCGCCTTGTAGTTGCTGCTGTGGGTTTCCGTCGAACTATAAACCGTAAAGTGGTTGGGGAGGCCGGCGAGACCCTGAGCGCGCACATCGAAGCCGGCTTTGACGTTTCGTGCCACGGCCAGCCCAACCAGGTTGGCCATCGAACCGCCGCTGACCAGGATGCCGCTGGCGTCCTGTGGGAATCCGGTGATCTGTTTGCACCAGTCGAGTACCTGGCGCTCGACATGATTGGCGATATGCTCGCCGCCGCCCATATTCGGGTTGAGCGTCGCTGCCAGGTAATCTGCCAGAGCGGCGTATGGGATCCCGTTGCCCATCACCCAGCCCCAGAAGCGGGGATGCAGGTTGCCCATCGGGTTGGATAAGACGTAATCGACAAAATCCTGGTAAGCCTGGTCCTCGCCCAGCGGTTGGTGAGGCGCTGGCTGCTGGAAAAACGCGGCAGTATCAGCGCTGATTGGCTTCCAGGCGGGAAAATCTCGCAGGTGCTGCTGGTAATCGAACATATCATCGACCATCTGGTGGGCCAGCTCGCGGGTAGCTCCCCAATCCTGGGGGTCGAGATTCGTTTCGGGTAAGGTCATTTCGTTCTCCTGAGATCAATTTTCGGGTGGATTTTCTGGTGTTGTATGAATACGGAATGGATAAGTTCCCCAATTGCAAAAACCGTCGGTATTCAGGCAGGGCTGTATCTGGATAAATAATATCATAGATAGCGTAAATGGCCGGGGTGATCGTGTAAGCTCTTTGGGGAATTTTATCGAAAAACGGGCATGCAGATCGGCGATCGCCGATCTGCATGCCCGTTTTTCGACTATTTATCAGGTGCATGGCTGAGACTGAATAGAACAGCAGGATAGATTAAGTTCGGGGTAAACCATGTTTCACCTCACTTTCACATCGCATGAACAGGCGGATCGGACCGGGTCGGGCTGGGATATAATTCAACTGTCATGAAGAAACTCGACTGGCAAGATGACGGTTACTACATCACGGAAACCCGCGATATGAGCAGCATTCGCCGGGTGCTGATTGTCACCATGCTGTTGAACTTCGTCGCAACCGGGGTCAAACTGGCGGCCGGCATCGCCACCGGGGCGTTGAGCATCCTGGCGGACAGCCTGGACAGCCTGTTCGATGGCCTGTCGAATGTGGTTGGTTTAGCCGGCCTGTATGCAGCCTCCAAGCCGCCGGACGCCGAACACCCTTATGGACATCGCAAATTCGAGACGATCGCTGCCTTGAGCATCGCATTTCTGCTGTTCCTGACGTGCTACCAGCTATTGGTCACCGCCTGGGAGCGCCTGGGCAGCCAGTTCAGACCCGACGTGAATGCCTGGACGGTGGGCGCCATGCTGGTGTCGATGGTCGTGCAGGCCATCACCAGTATCTACGAGCTGCGGGAAGGACGGCGATTAAAGAGCGAGATCCTGGTGGCCGATGCGCTCCACACCCGAGCCAGCATCCTGGTCTCCGGTTCCGTGTTGGCCGGTTTGGTGTTCGTGCGGCTGGGCTTTCCGCAGGCGGACCCGCTTCTGGCTGCTTTTGTGGCGCTGATGATCGCGAAAATTGGGATCGACATTCTGCGCGAAACCTTGCCCGTGCTGGTTGACCGGGCAGCCATCGATCCCAACGAAATCGCTGAGATCGTCGGATCGGTCAAAGGGGTCGAATCGTTCCATCGCGTTCGCAGCCGGGGGGCGGAGGGCAGCGCAGCAGTCGACCTGCATCTCAGGGTATCGCCCCAAAAAACCATCCGGGAAGCGGATGCGATCGCCAGCGAGGTGCGCCGCCGGCTGCTGGATCTCGATAGTATTAATGACGTCACGGTTCACCTGGAAGTGCAGCACAACCCGCAGGAAGGGGAGGCGGATTTGTTCGCGGCCCTGAAGCAGTTGGCGGGCGAAATGGGGTTGACCATCCACGAATCCTGGGCGCATCGTTTGAACGGCTCCCTGATTGTGGAGGCCCATGTCGGGGTGGACCCCTCACTGACTTTGGGCCAGGCACACGCCCTGATGGACCGGTTCGAATGGGAGCTCCGGCACCGCATGCCCCAGGTAGATGCAGTCCACACGCACATCGAGATGGCGACCACCCAGGTCACGGAGGGGGCGCGCGTCTCGGATGCGGTCGAATCCCAGGTGAAGGCGGAGGTCGATCAACTGGTCGCCGGGCTGCAGGGGATTGAGAATCCGCACAACCTGGTTGTGCGTTATAACCAGGGCGAATCCGGGCAATATTATATTTCCCTGGAATGCGATGTCTCGGCGGACACGCCGATCAGCGAGGCTCATTATCTTTCTTCGATCATCGAGCACGAGCTCGCCCGGCGTCTCCCGGACGTCGTCGATGTATTCGTTCATCTCGAGCCGCGCCACGCTCAGGTAGAATAGTTCGCCCCTGTTATTTTGCGTCTTTTTTGAAAATTACTCGTCTATGATAGTGACAAGGTCGAAAGGCAGTCCGGTCGTCGCCAGCCTCTCACGCATCACACATGTACCCTTCAGGCTTTGTTGGCGGAAAGACGATCGACTTTGTTAAAGCCGTGCTGCCCTGCGGTGACCGGAACGAAATCTCATCTAAGGAGCTTTGATATGGACGAGAACACGATTAAATTAGCGGTAAAAGATCATTATGGCAAGCTTGCTGCTCAGAACGACTGCGGCTGTGGTCCGGGCTGCTGTTCGGACACGCAAGTCGAGGTCGTCGCTTTGATTGATTACGAGTCCCTGGCTGACCCGCTGGTTTCCCAGGCCAACCTGGGCCTGGGCTGCGGATTGCCAACCAGTTTTGCCGACATTCGGACCGGTGAGACGGTGCTGGACCTGGGCAGCGGAGCAGGCGTGGATGTCTTCATCGCCGCCCGGCAGGTCGGGCCGAGCGGACTGGCGATTGGTGTGGATATGACCCCCGAGATGATCTGGCGCGCTCGCCAGAATGCAGAACAGGCCGGGATTGAGAATGTTTCCTTCCGCCTGGGGGAAATCGAGGCTTTACCGGTCGAAGCGGGCAGTGTCGATGTCGTCATTTCGAACTGTGTGTTGAATCTGGTCCCGGATAAAGTCCGGGCCTTTGGGGAAATCTACCGGGTGTTGAAGCCCGGTGGGCGCATCGCAATCTCCGATATCGTCTCCTACGGGCAGATCCCAGACACGATCCGCCAGGATGCCGAAGCCTGGGCCGGATGTATTGCCGGCGCCGTCGACCAGGCGGATTATCTTACGCTGATCCGGGATAGCGGTTTCAAAAACGTCCGGATCGGGCAAAAAGTAGATTACGATGCCTATAAAGGCGAAGCCTACGGCTTTGCAAGCGTCACCGTACTGGGAGAGAAAACTTGAGATTGACCACCGAAATGGTCTGGCAGGATTTCAGCCAGCGATTGCGAACATTCATCCGGGTGCGGGTGGAAAATGAAAACGACGCCGAAGACCTGTTGCAGGAAACGTTTCTTCGCATCCACACCCGGATTGACACGCTCGAGGATGAAAGCTCACTGGCGGCCTGGGTCTACCAGATTGCCCGCAATTTGATCGTCGATTATTATCGCCGTCGCCGGGAGCTGCTGCCTTTGCCCGAAACGATTGCAGTTGAGCCCGATATCCACGATCCCAGCGCGGCGGCAGAAATTGCGGCAGGATTGGAACAGATGGTGAGCAGCCTGCCGGAAAAATACCGCCAGGCTTTAATCCTGACCGAATTTCGGGGGATAAAACAGACCGAACTGGCCAGCCGGCTGGGGCTCTCGCCGAGTGGGGCTAAATCGCGGGTCCAACGCGGCCGGGAGATGCTGCGCCAGTCGTTGCTGGATTGCTGCCATTTCGAGTTCGATCGCCTGGGCGGCATGATCGCGTATACTCCCAGGCCGGAGTGCTGTTCGGCCTGCAACAATTAAATGGATATGGATTGGCAAAATAAAACATCCGCCTGGGCAAACGCCCAGGCGGATGTTTTATTTTGCCTCTGATTGCTAAGGTATTATGCCCTGCGGCGCCGGGCAATCAGGAACAGTCCGAATCCGGCCAGCCCCAGCATGCCAACCAGTGGCAGGAGCAGTTCGCTGTGGGCGGTGCCTGGGCTCGCTTTGAGTGATGAAATCTGAACAGCGGTCGGTCCAAAGCTCCACAGGTAATCTTCCACTTCACCGTATTCCTGGTAGCCGATAGGTGATATGGCGGGGTTCTCATCCGAACAGTCCCCGTTCAAGCTAACAAGTTCCGGCATCAGCCTGAAGCGGACGTATGCAGAAGCGTTTGCCAGAGAACTTACCAGAGGGAAGCTGAGCTGGGTGACGCCAATCTGAGTGAGCGGTTGGCGGTCCAGAACCTTATCTGTGAGATCGAACGTGCCATCATCCCCGAAGTCGACCCAGGCGCTCAGGCAGGCAATCGCGTTGGGTTGGAAATTACCCTCCAGATCGACGTTGATGGTGCCGGTTGTTATCCAGTTTCCGACCGGGGTGACGCCGTCTTCATCATCGGATTGGTCGAGGTCGTCCCCATTGGCTAGCGCGGACGACAAGGCCCCGGCTTCGGTATCGATGTTTTCACCCAGGCGCACCAGGCCGTCGGAGGAATGAGAGGCCGGATTACCCTGTTCGTAAGTAGCCGGCGCATCTCCGAAGTCGGCGAAAGCCGTGGCGGCCAGGAAGTCCAGCCGGAAATCGGCACCCGGGCTGTTGGTGACATCCGAATTAATGAATATCCGGACCGCGCCGACACTGGCGAAGTTGGCAGCGCTGGTTCCGCCCTGGATGAAGTTCCCGAAGCGGGGGCTGAAATCGACGTGATCGCCGGTCGGGATCACGGGGATGTTGAATACATAATAGGACCAGCTGTTTGCATTGGAATAAACTTCGATGCGTAAATTCACCGGGACGGAACTCCCCACGACTTCGATATGGAAACGGCTGTTTGTTGTGCCGTCTGTCAAGTCTGTGCCGCTCAGTCCGGTCGGGTCGAGGGTGCTGCTGCCGCTGTCCGCATTGCCGTCCCATTGCACCTCAATGGTCCCTTCCACACCTGCGTCGGCCAGGAACTGCATGTAGTGGTAGGATGAGGGCGAGGCTTCCGTTACTGTCTGGAAGGTCAGATTTCCCGTCCCCACGGTGGCATCGACGATCACGTCGCGCTCACTGATCGCGGTCGTTCCGGTGCTTGAACCAGTGGTTGCCCCACCGCCAACGGGATCGACCACGGTGGAAGCGGTGGTTCCGGGAGCGGCTTCATCAAAGTGATCGATGGCGCGCTGAGCTGCCAGAGCCACCCCGGTGAAGACCAGGGCCAGAATGGCGACCAGCGCCAGGGCTGTCATACGGAATTTTCTACTTCGAACCATCGTTTTTGTCCTCCTAAGATAAAATATGGATATACGCGATTTGCAGAAAGAGAGCTGCGGAACCTCGATCCTCCAATGATAAACGGATGCCCATTAGTATAGTCGCAATTTGGATACAAATGGTTCAAAATCAGATACCCGGGAATATTCTCCATTTTCCGGCTGAGAGCGGATAAGTCATATATAAATATTGTATAATTAATCGTTACAATATATTGACAATATGGGAGTGGGATGATATATTCTGTTCGGTAAATCTATTCGGGCAGGTTTTCTAAGATCGGCGAGCTGGGTGTGGCCGGGGCGTTCTCCTGGGCATCCCGCCCGGGTGCACCCAGTTCACTGCGATAGTCAGATATGGCGCAATTAATGATCCCTTTCGTTCTTCTAATTCTTGGGGCGGTTTTCGCTTCGATCACCGGTTTAGCGGGCTGGTGGCGGCGAGATCAGGTCTCCCGATTTTTCCTTGCTTCGGCCCTGTTTCCACTGGCGGCGTTTGTCTGGTTTCTCACTCGATTGCCAGGATTGGAAAATTCTGGGCCATTAACCTGGCAGCTTGAGTGGTTGCCTTCACTTGGCTTTGGATTTGGCTTGCAGCTTGATGCGCTGGCAGCCTTATTTGCCCTGCTGGTAACCGGGATCGGTACCCTGGTCATGATCTACAGCGCCGGCTATTTTCAAGGCAAAACTGATTCCTGGCGTTTCTTGTTGTACCTGTTTGCTTTCATGTTCGCGATGCTTGGCCTGGTTCTGGCCGGTGATGTGATTGCCCTGTTTATCTTCTGGGAAGCAACCAGCGTCGTCTCCTTTTTACTGGTCAGTTATAAAACCCAATCTCCGGCCGCCCGGAGCGGGGCTTTCAAAGCCCTGATGATCACTGGCGCAGGTGGGATCGCGTTACTACTTGGCCTCCTTATGATCGCTCAGACGGCCGGCAGCAGCCAACTGGTGGTCATCCTGCAGGCCGGCGACCAGCTAAAAGCCAGCCCATTGTATGGGCTTAGCCTGGTTTTGATTGCGGTCGCGGCTTTTACGAAAAGCGCCCAATTTCCTTTTCATGCCTGGCTGCCGGAGGCCATGAGCGCGCCAACCCCGGCCAGCGCTTTCCTGCATTCGGCCACGATGGTCAAGGCCGGCATTTACCTTTTAGCCCGCTTGAACCCGGCCATGGGAAATACTGACCAGTGGTTCTGGGGACTGAGCCTGACGGGTCTGATCACGATGTTGGTTGGGGCCTATCTTGGGCTGAAGCAGCGCGACCTCAAAGCCCTGCTGGCGTATTCAACCATCTCCCAGTTGGGGGTGTTGGTGATGTTGATCGGCCAGGATACCGAGATTGCTTTTAAAGCCCTGATCATCGGCCTGCTGGCTCATGCCTTGTACAAGAGCAGCCTGTTCCTGGCGGCCGGGATCGTAGATCATGAAACCGGCAGCCGCGATCTGCGCGTTCTGGGTGGGCTGGGGCGGAAGATGCCGATCACCTTTGGATTTACTGTCGTGGCTGGTTTATCGATGGCGGGTTTGCCGCCGCTGTTTGGTTTCCTGGCCAAAGAGACCTTATTGGCGACTGCCACGCACCCCAGTCTACCGTCGCTGGTGAACTGGTTATTCCCCGCAGCGGCTGTGATCGCAGGCGCTTTTCTTTTGGCTCAGGCTGGCCTCCTGGTTTGGGGAACTTTCCTCGGGGAAAAACGGGAAGGTCAGGTCAGTGGGCACGATCCTTCCATTAAGATGTTGATCCCGATGGCCATCCCGGCTTCGCTCTCACTCGCCATTGGGCTGCTGCCTGAACCCGAGTCCCTGGCGCGCTTCCTGGCTCGGGCAGCTGAGTCCGCGTATGGCAGTCCGGTGAAAGTCTCCCTGGCCTTGTGGACCGGGATCAACGTACCGTTGTTGCTATCCGGGGTAGCGATTTCGCTCGGAGGACTGATTTTTGTTTTCCGTCGTCCATTGCGCTCCCTGCAAGCCGATTTCCTTCCGAACTTTTCCATCAACCGGGTCTACCAGGCCATGTTCGCAGGAATCGGTTATCCTGGCGAAACTGGCTACCCGACTTCAGCAGGGACGCCTGCGCTTTTATCTGATCACGATTTTGGGCGGCATGCTAGGATTGGTGCTGCTTTTCGGCGGTTTCCCAGCCCTGACCTTTCCGGGGCAGGTGAGCTGGTTTGCCAATGGGGCCCGTATGGAGATATTCTTGCTGAGGATGACTGCCATTGTGGTTGTCCTGGTCGGTTCGATCGCCAGCGTGGTGCTGCGCCGCGATTTGTTCGCTGTCTTGTCAATGGGGGTTACCGGGCTAAGCCTGGCGGTCTGGATGGCGCTCGAACCTGCTCCGGATGTTGCTCTGGTGCAGATTGTGGTCGATCTGTTAAGTATGGTTATCCTGGTGCTGGCCTTAACCCGGTTACCGGCCCTCCAACGACGTAAAGCCTGGCTGTACACCTTCCGGCAAAGTAAACCCGGCCTGGTCCGGGATTTGCTGGTATCCGCAGGGGTTGGGCTGTTAGCCATGGCCCTGACCTATACTGCCTTGACTACCCGTCCGAGAGAGAGCGCAGTTACACCTTTCTATTTCGAAAACGCCAAGCCACTGACCGGCGCCAAAGATATCGTCGGGGCGATTGTGGTTGACTTCCGCGCCCTGGATACCCTGATCGAGATCAGCGTTTTTGCGATTGCCGGACTCGGAATTCTGACCCTCGTCAGGCAGGCTGCCAGGAGATCCGGTGATCTGGATAATCAACTGTCTGAACGCCCGCCCATCTCCCAAAAGACCGTTTTCGGAATTGCCGGGCTGCCCACCTCGGCATTTTTGCATATGCTGGCTTATATTTCACTGCCGTTAGCCGGGATACTGGCTGCGATTCAAATTCTTTTCGGGCATGACCAGCCCGGAGACGGCTTTACCGCCGCGGTAATTGTGGGTTTAGCGGTCGGTTTCTGGTATGTGGTCCTGGGTTATGAAACGATCCGCAGGCGACTGGTCTGGTTCAGAGGGGTACCCTTGATCAGCGCTGGGCTCTTGTTAGGGACGGTGGCAGCCCTGGCAGGCCTGGTATTCAACGGCATCTTCTTTTCACCGGTAGATTTTGGAGCCCTGGCTGGACTGACTATGCCGGAGGGGATCAATTTCAGCACTTCTTTACTATTTGAAGTGGCGATTTTTTTAAGCGTATTGGGAAGTCTGGCGACCATGTTGAATACACTTGGGCATCCGGGCCAGGATGACGTGCAACCGGCCGGCCTGGATTCTTTGCAAAGCACCGAGGAGTGAACGATGGAACTGCTGACGGCTGTATCGGTTGGGATTTTATTCGCAGTTGGGATCTTTCAGATCCTGCGGAGAAACGTGATCCGGTCGATTATTGGACTGTTGATCCTGATGAATGCAGTAAATCTCTTTCTCCTCAGCACGGGTGCCTACCGCGGCCTGGCGCCGGCTTACACGACTGCTCTGGCCCAGCCGAGCGACGCGCTGCCCCAGGCGCTGGTTTTGACCGCGATCGTGATCGGGATGGGCGGAATTGCCCTGTTATTATCCATGCTGTACATCATCTCGGCTCGCTGGCGAACCAGCGATCAGGATGAGGTCAGTGCTTTAAAAAATTAGTTTTTATCCACAAGAACAATTTACGGATAGGTTCTTAATGGCTTGACGTGCAGAGGTAAATTTGATGGATCCTGGGAATAATTTCATCGTTATACTGCCGGTGCTGCTGCCGCTTGTGGGAGCTGGATGTACTTTGATCTTCCGCCGTAATCGCCGGCTGCAGTCCATTCTGTTCGGGCTCACCCTGACCGGTTCCCTGATCATCAGCGGCTGGCTGGTTTACCTGGTCTGGCAGTCTCAAACCGCTCTGGTTCTCCAGGCGGGCGGCTGGCCTGCTCCTTTTGGGATCTCGCTGGTTGCGGATATGCTGGCTGTACTGATGGTCTTGATGAGCCAGCTTGTTTTGGCAACCGGGATGCTGTACAGCCTGGGCTCAAAAGACCAGGCCGTGCGATATCCTGCCTTTCCGGCCTTGTTCCTGACACTGGCAGCTGGATTGAGCGGGGCATTTCTGACCGGAGATTTATTCAATCTGTATGTGTTCGCTGAACTGGTGGTGATCTCCGGGGCCGTCCTGACTGCCATTTCGGACGATCGCTACGGAATCGAAGCAGCTTATAAATATTTTTACATCAGCTTACTGGCGTCCGTTTTCCTGTTGCTGGCGATCGGCAGCCTGTATGCCGCGTATGGCAGCCTGAACATGGCCGATCTGGCCGTGCGGATCGCGGCTGATCCCGGCCAGCCGCTGCTCCCGGCTGCGATTGCCTTATTGCTGGCGGCGTTCATGATCAAGAGCGCTGTGTTCCCTTTTCATTTCTGGCAGCCCGATTTTCACACGACTTCACCAACTGCCGTAAGCGCCATGCTGTCCTCGGTAGTCGTTAAGCTGGGCGTGTATGGCTTTGTGCGCATGACAACCCTGTTGTTTACTGGCCAGGCAGCTTTCATCCATCAGATCCTGATTGGGCTTGGCATAGCCGGGATTCTGTACGGTGGGCTGGCAGCGATTGGGACCTATAACGCCAAGCGGATGCTGGCCTATTCGACCCTGGCCCAGGTGGGTTTCATCCTGGTAGCCATCGGCTGGGGCACGCCGCTGGCGTTAGTCGCTGCGCTGGTCTTTATTGTGAATCACAGCCTGATTAAGGCGGGTATGCTGATGCTGGCAGGGGCTGTCGCCAGCCGATCGAAGGTGAAATCGGCCAATTTTGAGACCCTGACCGGTTTAGGCCGCCTGACTCCGGCTGCAGGGGTCATGTTTTTCATCGGCAGCCTTGCCCTGGCAGGATTACCCCCGACCAACGGATTTATCAGCAAACTGTTGTTGTTCCGCAGTGGAATTGAACTGCAGGCGATCCCGGTTTTGATCCTCGTGGCCGGCGCCGGTCTGTTGACTTTGATCTATACGCTGCGCGCCTTTCAGAAAATCTGGTGGCATGACCCGGATGAGGCTGCCGGAACCAAGCCAGCGGGCGACCGGCTGATCTCACCGGGTATTTTAATTGGACTGGCGCTGGTACTGGGGATCTGGGCTGAACCCATGATCCGCCTGGCTCAAGACGCCAGCCTGTGGCTGCTTGAACCCGCTCGCTACATTCAAGCTGTGATGGGAGGTTAAGCTTATGCAGTCCTTCGGGGCTCTGTTCACGATTTGGATCGTCTACCTGCTGCTTTCCGACCGTTGGGAGATCGGCAACCTGGTTCTGGGATTGGGAATTGCGGCCGGCATCCTGGCGCTGATGCGTCCAAAACTCGTCCGGCCCGACTGGCGCAGACTGCCGGGGGCCGGATGGGCGCTGGTACGCTATCTATGGGTCATGCTCTACGATATGCTGATCAGTGGGGTCCAGGTGGCCCGGATTTTATTGCAGCGCAAATTGAGCATTGAACCCGGGATCATGGCCATACCTTCCGGCTGCCAATCGGAATTGGGGACAGCCTTAAGCGCCCATGCCATCACCTTGTCACCAGGCGAGCTGGTCGTGGAAATGGACCAGCAGGGCGTCCTGTATACCCATTGCCTGGATATTACCCGGGCCGCTCAATATATCAGCCAGGCTCAGGAAATGCGTCGAAACTTACTGTCGAAAATCCTGGATTGATCGACAGCGATCAGGAATACGTCCGATGACAAATCTTGTTTCAATCGTTATTTATGTGGCCCTCGTCATCCATATCGGGATGATCGCGGTAGCGCTCTGGCGGATCCTGCGGGGTGAAAATGCCATCGATCGCTTGATCGGGGTCGATCTGGTTGGTTTGCTCAGCCTGGCCGCGATCATTTTGATCGGTTTGATTTTCCGCGACAGCCTGTATTTGGATGTTGCGCTTGGCCTGGCGGCACTGGGATTTGTCAGTACCATCGCCCTGGCGCGCTTCATCGTTACTGACCAGGTGTTTTAATGCTGTTCTTGCAAAAAATAGTTCCGAATGTCGGCGGGGATGAACGGCTAAAAATTAGGCGAGAGAACCATGAAATCTCAGTCGCCTTGTTAACGAAACGGGGAAAGGATTAGAGCGGATGGAAAATTTACTGGCAGGGATCACCATTCTGGCAATTGTTATTGGTACTTTTTTTTCAGCGCTGGGGTTGCTGGGCTATCTCCGTTTGCCAGATGTGTACACGCGCCTGCATGCTACCGGAAAAGTAGGGGTGTATGGGACCGTATTCTTGTTGGTGGCTGGAATTGCCTGGACGCCGCTGGGCTTCTGGAAAGGGATGGTCATCATCGGCCTGCTGCTGATTTCAGGCCCGGTAGTAGCCCATGCGCTGGCTTCGGCGGCATATCGGGTGGGCATCCCCCTGCGCGGCCTCTCGCCGGGTGCTCCCCGGGACGATCTGGCAGGGATCGGCGGCGAGTTCAAACAAATAGCGCCTGGGCTGACCGAAAAGATTGACCGCCTGGGGGGATAATCGAGGTTGACAAACAGGTTACGGCAGTTTCAGTTGCCGGGGACGGAGGCCAGCAGCAGCCGGGCGGGGCCCTGCGGGCTGATCTGGTAGGCGCCGACCGCGGCTGGCACGACTGCGCTGTTGAAATCGTTCGAGCGAGACTTCCCACCCATCGCCCAGGATAGCGGCTTTTCCGGCGATCACCGTCAGAGCGTGAAAGCTCTGCCGGCCGGTGTCTTGCAGCAAACTGTTCTTTTCGCCAGCGTACAGGTCCAGGTTGAAGTAGCGACTGGCGATCAGGGATCTTTTTTCGCCATCCGCCACGGGTTGGGAGCGGACCAGCTTGGCAGTCAGGCTGGGATCGGCGACTTCCAGGGACTGCTCGATATGCAGCTTTCGGCCGGCCGAGGCGGGCCGGTCCCAGTCATAGACCCGATAGGTGATATCTGAGGTTTGCTGGATTTCGTATAGGAGTAACCCGGGGCCCAGGGCGTGGATCATCCCGGCCGGGATGAACATCGAGTTGCCGGCCTGCACCTGCAAATGCTGCATGCGTTCAACCAGCGGCTTCCCGGCCTGGATGGCAGAGCGGATCTCGGCAGGTGAAGCGCCGGGCTTGACGCCGCCCAACAGCTCGGCTCCCGGATCGGCTTCCAGGATATGCCAGGCTTCGGTCTTGCCAAAATGGCCTTTGCCCTCCAGGCGGACGGCCTGCTCATCGTTGGGATGGACCTGCAAGGAAAGCCATTCGGCGCAGTCCAGCAGTTTAATTAACAGCGGGAATCGCTCGCCGGTTTTTTCCACGACCGGCTGCCCGAGGAGCTCCGCCCCGTTCCGCCGGGTTAGCTCGGCCAGGGTCTGCCCGGCCAGCGGGCCGGACGCGATTTGATCGCCTTCGTACACTACCCAGGCCTCCGCAGTGGGGTCCTGGCCCGGCCGCAGCCGGTCTCCGCCCCAAACATAATCGCGATATTGGGGTGTTAATTGGAAAGCCTGTTGAATTTCGCTCAAGAGAGAACCTCCTGTTGTTGAGTAAGCATTCGAACCCCCTGCAGGCTTATTGTACCAAATCCGGCGGATAGCACCTCCCGCCATTTTGGGAGAATTAGGTAAAATAAAGTATCAGCGTGGGCAGGTAAGGCTGCAGTAAACCGTGGTTGGCTCCCCGACCCCGGCGGGAGCTAAGACAAAATTTAGGGCTCGCAGGGGTAATTTGCCCCTGCGAGCCCTAAATTTTGTCTTGTTTTCCGTCCCAGGTGCGAAGCACCGAGGGAAATTCACAAGGAAGGTGTGAACAATCGGACACCACGGTTAAGTTCTGTGGTACCCGTGGGCAATTTGCCCACGCTGACGCCTTATTTTGCCGGGAGTATCTTTACCCGGCAATAAAAATTAAGCTGTTGTATGCCGGCCAGAAGAAGGTTTAAAGGTCACCACCAGGACCCGGTAAACAAACAGGAACAGCAGCACTGCACCGGAGATCCAGTACAGGTTGCCGGCCCAGGTCGTGGCAGTATCGGTGCCGCTGAGAATACCGTGCAGCATGGCCATCCCGAACGACAGGAAACTGGCATAGTGGATCAGGCGCCAGGTGCGGGTGCCCATCTGCTTGCGGACATAAAAGCTGGCGGCTACGATGATCCACAGATAAAAGCCGATCTGCCCGATCCCTACCCAGAAGGGTTTAAAGTTAGCGCTGGCAAACGGCACCAGGAGTTGGGCAACGGTGTAGTTGATGAAATGGTCGCCCAATAAAATGAAGGCGTGGAAAAATGCAAAAGCCAGGCCCAACAGGCTGGTAAACTGATGCAGGTCGTAGGCCGTCGGCCCGCCCGGCCATAAGCGCGCCATGCGGTTGGTGATGATCAGCCCAAAGACCATGGACAACCACAATAAGATGTAGGCTGCGATGGCGCTGCTGCGGGAGAGATACCAGAATGCCTTCGGCTGCGTGCCCAGCAGCGATTGGGATAAGCCCGGCAGCCAGGCCGGCAGGACGATGGCTGCCAGCACCGTCCCGGCGACGACCGCCAGGAGGATCAGCAGGATGGTGATCGGGCTGAAGGTCGGTTTTAGGTTATCAAATTCGTCTTGTTTGGTTGATTTCAGATTCATATTTATTTATCTCCAAAGGTACGGCTTGATCTTTTGACTGTACAGCCGGACCCCATTTTCCAGGACCAGGATGCCGCCCAGTTCGGGTTGTCTTTCCAGCCAGGCCATGCCGTCACGGCTGCCGGAAATCAGGATGACCTTGGTGGCGGCTTCGGCCTGCATGACGGTTGGGGCGACCACGCTGACGCTGACCAGGTCCGTCTCGGCCGGCAGGCCGGTGCGCGGGTCGATGATGTGATGCCGCCAGACGCCGTTTTGCTGCCAGCGGCGGAAATCCGTGCCCGAGGTGGCCACGCCGCAGCGACCGAGCAGCAGCACATCGTATTCTTCGCCGTGTGCGAAGGGGTCCTCGATCCCGATGACCCAGGGTTCACCGTTCTGCTGGCGCCCGCTGATGGCGATATCGCCGCCGGCGTCCACCAGGGCCGGGCCGTAAGCTTTCAGGCGCTGCATAGCCTGGTGGGCCGCCCAGCCTTTGGCTACCCCGCCAAAATCAAGGCGCATACCGGCCGGCAGGGTGACCGTGCGGGTCTGCGGGTCCATCCGGATTCCGTCCAGAGTGGTCGCCCCGGCGACCGCTGTAGGGGTTGTCCCGGTGGTCGCCCTGGCGGTCGCCTCGGTGGCCGCCCTGGCGCCGGATTGTTCCGGCAGGGTGTCAAAGCTGCGGTCGTAGCCGATATTCAGCATCGCGTCCAGCACAACCGGCGTCACCAGACCCTGGCTGAAAGTGTGCGCCCAAAGGGCACTTTGGAGCACGTCCCACAGGATCTCACTGACGACCACGGGCTGGCCGGCCTGGCGGTTGAGCTGGTTGAGCTCGCTGTCGTCCCGGAAGCGGCTCAAGGCCTGCTCCCAGGTTTCGAACCAGTCCGGTACTTTGTCCAGCTGGCGGGCGGCACGGCCAGACTGGGCGTCCAGGCCGGCACGACCAGCCTGGGCGTCCAGGCCGGCCAGCATCTGGCATCCCATCGCTCTAAATTCTTTCCTGGCTATTATTGTCTGGTCCATGTTCTACTTTTCCAGCCCTTTTGGAAAATTTTGGTCAAAATCTATCCGGGATTTGTAGTTCACAAGGTAAGGTGGGCAAACCTTCGGGGACATTCCCCTTGGCTTGCCCACCCATCCACAACGTTAACCTTTACTCGCTCCAAGTATTTGACATTGTCACATTGGTAAGAACTTTTCGGGTGCTCATTCATTGGACCATGTCAAAGTGCTGTAACACTCAAACCATTAATGGGAGGAGCGGGTTGTAGTGAACGACCGGGGCTGCTGAGGAGCTGATCCACCCAGGAAGATCCTGAACGGGGATTGTGGGGCAGTCTGGGCGTTCAAGGTTGATCCGTTGGAATTGTTGCTGCTGGCGGACGTGCTGCCCGAGGAGGACAGTTCCGGGATCAAAGTGGGCAAAGGCGGCAAATTGACGACTGCGGAGGGCGCCGGGTCGTTATTGGATGATGCGGCCGCAGCCGTGGCGGTGGGATTGGCCTGGTTCGAGAACAGGTTCCAAAAGCCCAGGGTGATCCCGATCGACAGCGTGGTGATCAGGATTTTGACTTCGCTCAATGATTTCCGGTTCGGATTACGTTTAGACATCGATGATTCCTTTTCAATAATGAAATATGTCAACGGTAAGATGCGTTGATAAGGATTGCGGTTCTGGTTGGATCAAACTAATCGTCGCCGCCGGAACCTTCATGTTCGTTGCGCTCTCCAAAGAATGAGGAAGATCCGCTATTTGAATTATTGTTGGAGACGATCTGTTGGGCGACGATCCGGCCGTCTGTGCCGACCAGGATAATGCTCCCGGAGCTGAAGGTCACTTTGTAGACCGGAACGCCGTTGAACGTGCCGCTTTCCAGGCTGTAGAGATCGGTCTCGCCCAGGTAGTTGGCAGCCAGTTGGGCGGCCTGATCGGGGTCAAGCCCGGCGGCGCTCTGGCCGCTGGATGCGTTAGACTGCAGGGCATTCAGCTGATCGCGCAGTTGCTGGTTTTCCTTCTGCAGCTGGTCAATCCGCTGGTTGGCCTGATCGATCAGATTTTGGTAAGACTGCTCCCGATCGTTGAGCAACTGCTGGATCGAGGGATCCAGGTTGGCGTTCGAGATATTGCTGGCTGCCTTCACGTTTGTCTGGGCAGCCGCGCTGGCATTGCTTTGAACGCTGGTGAAGAGGCCCCCCAGAGCGATCAGCACCAGAGCAGTTACGGCGATGGATATGACGAGAGCTGTCTTTTTCATGGTTTTCTCCATTCAATCCTTATGTGTTTTCGCTTATCAGCGTAATATTCTGTCAAGATTTACCTGAAACAGGTTTTCAGGCGTGGTGCGCCATCAACAAATCAAGGATAACAGATCAAGATTGGGGTTTTCTTGAAAAAAGCCACGAATTTTCCAATCTTTTTCCAATGTTTTTGGGTTAAACTCAATGAAAAGAGTTCTCGCCAGGTGTGTTTCGGCTGCCGGCGGGAGTGGATGGCGAAAAAGGTGTGCGTGGGGGCGTACGCCCCCACGCACACCTTTTTCGCCATAGATACCAGGCATTGGCTATAGTTAAATGTACCTTTAAGGCGGGGATATGCGGGTACTGATCATTGAAGACGATAAGCGCCTGGCGAATTTGATTCGCAAGGTGCTGGAGGACGAACAATTCAGTGTGGACATGGCCCACGATGGGGATACGGGAGTTGAACTGGCCTTGCGTGGCAGCCACGACGTTGCCATCATCGATTGGATGCTGCCCGGCCGGGATGGCCCGGCGATCTGCCAGGCGATCCGCTCGGCGCGCCTGCCGATGGGCATCCTGATGCTGACTGCCCGCACCCAGGTCGAGGACCGGGTGGCCGGCCTGTACAGCGGCGCGGACGATTACCTGGGCAAACCGTTCTCGTTCGACGAATTGATCGCCCGGGTCTATGCCCTGGGACGGCGTTTCAGCCAGAACGCGGTGGATCCCATGGAGCTGCGGGTCGGTTCGATCGTGCTGGACTTGCGCTCGCACAGCGCCCGGCGGGCCGAGCATATCCTGGACCTGACCAAGACCGAATGGTTGCTGCTCGAGTACCTGATGCGCCATCCGGGCCATACCCTGACCCGCCAGCAGATCATGGATTACGTCTGGTCTTATGACCGGGATGTCCAACCGACGATGGTGGACGTTTATATTTCGTATCTGCGGAACAAGTTGAACCGTCCCGGGCTGAAAGACCCCATCCAGACCAAGCGCGGGGTCGGTTACCGATTGGATGCCGACAATGCTTAGACGACTGCGCTGGCAATTGACCTTGCTGTATCTGCTGGCCGCCCTGGGGCTGGTCGGACTGGTGGGGGGTGGATCGTACACCTTGATCCGGGTATATTTCGACGAGAGCACCGACCTGGCGCTGGAATATAAAATGGCGACCCTGTTCCAGCTGTATCAACTGCCGGTCCCCGCTGACCTGATCGCCGCCGAAAACACCTGGCTGGAGCGCAACGCCCCGGAGAACACCGGCATCTCGCAGGTGCAGCAATTTACCCCGGATATCAACGCGGCCCGCCCGCCGGAGGGTGAGGTTGAAGAGCATCTCGAAGGGGATGGGGGCGATAACGAGCCGGCCGGCAGCCATCACGATGAGAGTTACGACAGCCGCCTGGCTTCGATCTTCGTGCTGCCTTTGACGGCGGACGGTGTGCTGGTTTCCAATCCGAATCCGGCTCCGCCGCCGATCACGGAAAACGGTGCGGCCCGGGCTGCGGCTTTAAGTCATGGCTCTGATCTGCGCACGACGACCTTGCAGGACGGCACCCGGGTGCGCCTGCTGACCTATCGCACGCCGGGAGGCGACGCCCCGGCGATCTTTCAGGTCGGCCGGCTGCTCAACGACCAGGACCGTTTACTCAACCGGCTGCTGTCTACCCTGCTGATCCTGGCCGCCGGCAGCTCGGTGGTCCTGGGGGCCGGCAGCTGGTGGTTGTCGGGACGCTCGATGGGCCCGGCCCAACGGGCCTGGGATCAGCAGCAAGCTTTCGTTTCGAATGCCAGCCACGAGCTGCGCACGCCCCTGACCTTGATCCGGGCGACGGCCGACTATGGGCTGCGCCGGACGCAGGATCCGGAGCAGCGCCAGCTGCTGCAGGACGTGCTCGGCGAGACGGATTACATGAACCGGCTGGTGGATGACTTGCTGCTGCTCTCCCGGCTGGATTCGCAGCGTTTAAAACTGGATAAAGAGCCGATCCAGGCGCGGGCCTTGCTGGAAGATATCCGACAGAAGACCCAAAAAGTGGCCGCCAACCAGGATATCCGCCTGATCCTGGATGAAGCCAGAGGGGAATTCCAGGGCGATCCGGACCGGATGCGCCAGCTGCTCCTGATTTTGCTCGATAACGCGTTGCGGTATACGGATAAGGATGGGGAGATCCATCTGTCCGCCGCCCGGCATGGCAGCCAGGTCCAGATCAGCGTACAGGATAACGGCATCGGCATCCCGGCCGAGCACCTGCCGCACCTGTTCGAACGCTTCTACCAGGTCAGGAACTCAACCAGCAGCGATGAAAACCGCAGCAACGGCTTGGGGCTTTCGATTGCCAGGGGACTGGTGGAGGCCCAGGGCGGATCGATCCGGATCGAGAGCGAGGCGGGTCAGGGCACCCGCGTGATCGTGAGCATGCCGGCTGAGAAGGGGTCGGCTGCATCGCCAAACTGAAGCCAGACTGAACTGCCTGCCCTGTGGTAAACTGATACACAATCCGGCAACTCTCAACCCAAACGTCAATCCGCTATGTCCACCCAGTCTACCAACCTCAATGACCTGTTCCGCCTCTCGCTGTCCGAGCCATGCCGCTGGCTGGCCGGAGCGAAAGACGAGCTTAAACCCGTTCACTGGGTCGCGCTCCACCGCGATCTCGTCCAGCCCGGGGATATCCTGCTGCTGCCGGCGGCGCAGGCGGACGTAAAGACGATCCGGTCCGCTGCCGGACAGGGTGCGCTGGCGGTGCTCCTGCTGGGCGATGACCTGCCTGAGCTGGAACTGCCGGACGATTTCCCGGTCGCCCAATTGCCCGGCGATTGGGACCCGCAGGAAGTCCAGCGACTGCTCCTGACGGTGCTGATCAACCAGCGGGCGGCGGTGATCGAACGCGGCGTGCGGATCCACACCCAGCTCTCCGAGCTGGAGGCTGAAGGCGCCGGGCTGGATGGCCTGGTGCAGGCCATGGCCGATCTATCCGGCCGGGGCGTGATCGTCCAGGATAAACGCGGCCAGGTGCTGGCCCAATGCCCATCCTCCGCCTTGCTCAGCATCTGGGAGGATGTGCTTCAGCAGCTGCAGCCTCTGGGCAGCCTGCCGGAAGACTTCCTGGACCGCAAAAAAGTCGGCTTGAAAGGCGAGATGGTCGAGCAGGAGATCCCCGGCGGCCTGGTACGGCTGGTCGGCCCGATCACCGTGGCGGAGGTCGCCCGCGGCTACCTGTCGATCGTGGCCCTGCAGGGCGAACTGGATGCCCTCGATCATCTGGTGGCCCAGCATGGCGGCGTGGTGTGCGCCATCGAGATGGCCCGCCACAAGGCCGTGCGCGAGGCTGAAAAACGCCTGCGGGGCGATTTGCTGACCGCGATCCTGGAAGAATCGCTGACCCCACGCGATGCGGCCCTGTGGGCCCAGACCATGGGCCTGGACCTGTCTCAGGCGCACGTCGTGCTGCGCTTCGCCTGGGAAGGTCAAAATCCGCCCTCCCGGCGGCGGCTGGAAACCCTGGTCAACGGTGAGGTCTCCCGGATGGGCCTGCGGGTGATCGTCAACCCGATGGGCAGCGAGGTGATCTGCATCTGCCAGGTCTCGCCGGATGGCAAGCGCCCCGAGCTGGCCCTGGAAATGGCCCGGCGGGTGCTGGCCCAGGGGCAGCGCGAGTACCCGGATATCCCCATCCGCTGCGGGATCGGCGTGCCGGCCGGCGAGATCAGCAGCTGGCGCGGCTCTTTTCGGGAGGCTGGACAGGCCCTCGAGATGGCCCGCCGGCTGGAAGTGGACCGGGCGCTGTATTATCCCGATCTGTCGATCTACCGCTTGCTGTTCCAGATCGAACATAACCCGGAGTTGATCGCCTTCCAGGAGGAGACCATCGGCCCGCTGCTGGCCCAGGAAAACAGCCAGGAGCTGCTGCACACCCTGGAAGCCTATTTCGAGCACCACGGCAACGTGTCGCAAACCGCCGAGGCGCTCTATATCCACCGCAACACCCTGATCTACCGCATGGAACGGATCGCCACGATCCTCAACCGCACCCTGGATGATCCCGAGAACCGCCTGGCGCTGCAGCTGGCCCTCTATATCCAGCGCATGAACCGCCCGGAAAAGAAGGGGAAGTAAGAAAACAACCGCCAAGACGCCAAGGGCCCGAAGAAAATATTTCAACGCGAAGGGATCAAAGGAATCAAAGTTAGCGAAGATCTTTTAAAATTCCTTTGATTACTTCGATTTCTTCGCTAACTTCGCGTATAAATATCTTCCTCTTCGCGTTCTTAGCGTCTTGGCGGTGATCACTTTCCCCGGCTTGCCCAGGTCCAAATTGTATAAATTGCACAAATCTTGGCCGATTTATTTGTGAGAATTGCGCTTAACATCGGGCGGACTTTCCCTTAAAATATTAGCCATGATGTACTTGATTGCGTTGCTCGTTTTGGCTGCCCCTGTTCTTGCCATGGTCATGTCGATGGTGGCGATGATGCGCCCTGAGAGGGTGCGGGTGGCCGCGGTTGTCGAGCGCAGACGCAGATAGGCTCGATCGTCGATTGTGAAATCCAGGCTGCCCGTACCGGCAGCCTGTTTCGTTTAATCAGGCGTTTGACAACTCTTCTGAATTTACGGATAGAACCCTGACCCGGAGGCACGCATGTCGAAAAGGAACACCCGCCCGAACGTACCCGATACCGCCGCTCCGCCTGCCCAGCCCGCGCCCTTGCCCCCGGATTTGAACGATATCAAGCCGCCTCCGGGTTTGTCCACCCGGGCGGTGCACGACGGCCGGCGGCGCAACCCGTATCACGCCATCGCCGACCCGATCGTCCAGACCGCCACCTACACCTTCGAGAACACCGCCGAGCTGCGCCAGTTCATGGAGCTGCGCCTGTGGGGCCCGGTGGAGGGCCGCACAGAGTACGGGCGCTACGGCAACCCGACGGTTGAGGCGGTTGAGGCCCGCCTGGCGGCCCTGGAAGGCGCCGACGACGCCATCCTGTTCTCGTCCGGCATGGCGGCTATCACCACGGTCCTGCTGGCCCTGCTCTCGGCCGGCGAGCACATCGTCGTCACGGATGACTGCTACCGCCGCACCCGCCAGTTCTGCTTGACTTTCCTGAAGCGCCTGGGGGTGGAATGCAGCGTCGTTCCAATGGGGGATTACGAGGCGCTCGAAGCAGCCATCCGTCCGAATACCAAAATCATCGTATCCGAATCGCCCACCAACCCCTACCTGCGGGTGCTGGACCTGGTTCAGCTGGGCGAGATCGGCCGGCGCCACGGGGTCAAGACCCTGGTGGACGCCACCTTCGCCACCCCACTCAATGTCCGCCCGATCGAGTTCGGCATCGACCTGGTGGCCCATTCGGCCACCAAATACCTGGCCGGGCACAACGATTTGCTGTCGGGCGTGATCTGCGGCGAGCGGGTCCTGATCGCCAACCTGCGCGAAGCGCTCGGCACCCTGGGCGCGGTGGCCGATCCGCACAACGCCGGTTTGCTGGCCCGTGGCCTGAAAACCCTCGGCCTGCGGGTCGAGCGCCAGAACCACAACGGCCAGGCGGTGGCCGAATTCCTGGAAGGGCACCCCAGGATCGAGCAGGTCTGGTACCCGGGCCTGGCCTCCCATCCCGATCACCAGGTGGCGGTCGAGCAGATGCACGGCTTCGGCGGGGTGGTCTCCTTCACCGTGCGGGGCGACCTGGACGACACCTCCCGCTTTATCGATGCCCTCAAAATCCCCTTCCTGGCGACCTCGCTGGGCGGGGTGGAGTCGCTGATCACCCAGCCGGCCCTGATGTCCTACTTCGACCTTGAGCCGGAGCAGCGCGCCGCCCTGGGGATCAAGGACAACCTGGTGCGCCTGGCCCTGGGGGTGGAGGACACGGCCGATCTATTGGCGGATCTGGAGCAGGCGCTGCGAGTGGTGT
>CAWHJB010000016.1:0-346901 GCA_963829555.1 uncultured Chloroflexia bacterium
TGGCTAAATTCACGCCGCAAATCCGGTGAAACAATATGGTCGGCATCCAGCGGCAAGATCCAGTCATTGGTTATTTTGAGATTTGCTGGAGACCATTGCCAAAATAAAGCATGATCAATGTAAGGATGTTCTACAATTTCTGTTTGATAGCTTCTACAGATTTTTATGGTATTGTCTGTACTTCCGCTGTCAACAATGATGACTTGTTGGCATAAACCGTCGATGCTTTCAAGGCAGTTTGAGATATTGATTTCCTTCGTTATACGTAGGAATGATTACAGTAACTGGTATATGTTCCACTTTCTCGATTTCCTAAAAAGAATTCGAGTTGTGGTAAAACCGACCAGCTCCGATACGATCACCATACTTTTCCAGAAAAGTGGGAATCTACCAACCCCTGTTATTTTTTTGATTCGGAATCCATTTTGGGTTAGCAGCTGACTGATCGTTTTTTTGGACCAAAATTGCAATACGGCCACCATCCTTCAACGGATGATGATGCTGATCCCATAAATCAAAAATCGAAATTGCCAGGTTCTTTAGATAACCGTGATATGGCGTTGAGATCACCAGATGTCCATTTATAGGGAGGTGTTTCTGGGCATATACCAGCAGCTCTTTCGGAATAAACAAGTGCTCAATCACTTCAATTGCAATCATAGCGTCGAATACGAAATTTTCTAGAGGGTCTTTTTCTTGCAGTTGAAAAAAAAAATCCCTTCATTTTTCTGTGCGGCTATTTGAATTCCGGTTGCATCAATATCGCAACCGGTTATGTCAAATCCGAGTTCGGAAATTTGGCGAGTAAATCTACCATCGCCGCACCCAAAATCCAGTATCTTCTTGGGCTGAATATCCAAAAGCACTTTTCTGATTTCAGGCAATAAATACCGGTGGTTGTTGAACTGGTTGATTTTTTGCCAACCATACTCATCGGCTTTTAGCTTGAACATCAGAGAAATTCTTTCCGCATATTTCGATCTGATAGGATGTGTTGGTATGCTTCAATAAGTTGGTTGATTACAATATTCCAGTCATATTTCTGCAGGACAAGCTGGCGTCCATTGGCAGCATATTGTGTTCGTAAAGCAGGGTTATTGATCAACTTTTCTAAAGCATTTTCCAGTGCCTTGGCATCACAATCGATAATTTCACCTGCCGCTGCATTCTTGATTTCTCGCCAGATATTGACTTTATTGGTGGTAATCACGGGTAGGCCGCTGGCCATGGCCTAAATCGCGAGACCAAAATTTTCTGAATAGGAAGGAAGGACGGAGATGTCCGCATCAACGAACGCAGAAAGTTTCTGCTTGCCTTGAAGCATACCAGTGAAATTGACCCGCTCTTCGAGGCTATCATTTTCTACCCATTGATGCACAGTTTGGCCGTACCCTAAATCTTCAGGTCCGGCTATGACCAGATGAATGTTCTTGTGTGTTTTACAGACTTGGCTAAATGCCTCGATTAACAGATCTAAACCTTTTTTGAGCGTCATCCTTCCCAGAAAAAGGACAATAAACTGATCCCGGAAGTCAGGATGACAATTACGGAATAATCCTTTTTCGGGAAGATTTGAATATCGTTCAAGTTGTAGACCCAGTGGAACAATAATAGGGCGTGATTTAATGTGTAATGCCTCATGCACCAGCCACATTTCCTCCTCTGCGGTGTAATGGATGGCAGCCGCATTATTTAAATTCCTATCTTCAATGAATAGATGATAGATCGTTTTTTTAAACTTCCCTATTCTTACGATTATAGGGGTCAAACGTACCATGCGGCCTGATTATATAGGGAATTTTGTACTTTCTACAATAATAAGCCGTGATGAAAGTATGAAACAAATACACACTGTGAATATGTACAATATCAAACGACTTCAAATCTTTTTAATATCCCTTCCGAGCTCGAATGAAAATGACCAGACATTAGTCTATTGATTGCGAAATAGAAAGTGGTGTATCCGTTTTCTTGTAAGGGTTGGTTAACGAAAATATTTACTTTGCCATCACTTCGAAAATTTGTTGTGCATAGAGTTACTTCATGGCCTTTTTTAGCCAGTTCTTCGCACATCTCGGTTGCTGCTTTAGGTGGCCCCCCCTTGTCAGGAGATAAGTTTGCAATAACCATCAATATTTTCATAATAATCTAGACTGCTGACAAACTCTTTACTGCTACGGCCAAATATTCCAGGTCTGAACTCGACTGTTCCTTGTTAAACTTTTATACAACAGACCGGTCATTGTAGACCCCGAAAAGAACTCCATAATTGAACGAGCTGAATGATCCAAATTAAAGTTGCCTCAACTACGCTTCTTCCTTTGGCAGAAAGTCTCTCAGCCAACCGATCGTCTGTCAGTAAAGTATTAGTCGCGTTCGCCAGGGCGCTGGGATCATTAGGGGGGATGAAATCCCGCTCACTTCATGGGTAATGAGTTCGGGGATCCCGGATATGGGTGTGGAAATCACCGGCACACCACAGGCCATAGCTTCCATCAGAGAAGCCGGAATTCCGTCCATATCCATGTTTTTCGCCTGCACACAGGGAAGCACAAAAATATCGGCTTGCTCATACCAGGGCAGTATTTTTTCATTGTTCACAGCGCCCAAAAACTCAATGATGAGATCGAGCTGCAGGTGTACTGCCATCTTTCTTAATTTTTGTAATTCAGGACCATCTCCAATCAATATCAGTTTAGCAAAAATCCCCGCCTGGTTTATTAACGCCAAGGCTTCGATCAAGTAATTAAGTTAGTTTTTTTCAACCGCTCTCCCAACACTAAGAATTAGTTTGGGACGATTGGGCCCATGATTTTCTCAGGGATTATAAATGGTTTAATCAATGTCGCAATGAATAACCTGAATTGGAAAATTGTCTGGAATAATATGATGTTCTAGTAAAAAGGTTTTTCCAAAATCTGATATGGCAATGAGTGCCTGTGCATCTTTTAAGATTTTTTCGCCAGGTATCCTGGTAATTGACAAAGATGTCGGCCGCGTGGACAGTTACAGAATATTGGGTACCGGCCAGATAATTTACGAAATGGCAGACTTCGGCAGTTCTACCAGCGAAATTTGCGTGAAGATGCCACTTCTCCGCTGGTTGTTTGTTTAAGTTCAGTGATTATTCTTGTTGCGTGTCCAAGGCTAGATAATGAGCCGACAAGGCGCAATCTTGAATTTGCTTGCAGCCAGAATGGATGATATCTGCGGGAATATTTTAGGATTTCTAAATAGTCCAGAAATTAAGCTTCTCCATTCGGAACCAGTGGAGACCAGGCAAAGGTGCTTAACTTGATTCCCATAACCATCTGGTGGACCGTTCCTCATCTAATACAATTGTAATGGCAAGCCCAATCCATCAAGCGCATTTATCTCGTTAATAACGGAAGTTTCAGCTTCCGTTGGGAAAACATTGATTACATAAAGTACTTTCATCACGTCATCTATGGTTGGTGAACAGTGCCTTTGTACCGGAAAACGATTGCGATTGAGCAGGAACTGGAATTCTAAGATTAGTTGAAGGGTAAATCCAATGATGATTGCTTTGTATGCTGAAGCCAGGCCCATAACGATATCCCCCGTCTTTGAAATAATAAAGTATTGACGTCATGATTGGAAGATAAAGCAGTAATGCCCAAAACTTATTCGAATTTAATAAAAACCATCTGTCTGCTTTGCCTGCAAGCCAACCGATAATAAAACCTGCCAGGACAGCCATTGGCCGACCTTCCAGGATATACCATTCGCTAAACATGGAAGACGGATAACCTGTAGAAGATTTATAAATCCCTGAACGGTAGTAATCGGCAATGAGCCAATCTAACCTGGTCACGGTCATTTGAGGTTTGTCGGGCCAAATAATCCTTGGGATAAGGGCGATTGGGATTTGCAGAAACAAATTCAGGGTTAATAATAAAATTATTGGGAATTGGATTTTCCTGGAGTGCAATCATTACATCTAAGATTCCGTGTCCCATGTTTTCAGATATATTTTGAAGATTCGCTCTGACAGTATTACCATCTGTCCTATATACAACAATCAGAAGCTAAACAATACCAGGATTGGGATTAACAATAATACAAGTTTGTTGGGTATCGGTTTTATGCGGTAATGGAAAATAAAAGCCAATCCAACCAGAATAAGCAATAATTGGGTTCTGCTCCAAACAGAAAGATTGCGACCCCACACGTTATCAAAAGGCAGGTAATTGTTATCGCTCCGATGAACAGTTTTCGCTTTCTCCCTCGGGATACTGCAAACGCCAGCCCGATCGACCATGCGACCACGGGCTTAAGAGTTCCACAACATCAGGCCAAAACTTTCACGAACTGAATAGTTGAATACTTTTTGGTGTGAAATAAATCGGGATATCACACCTTTCAGTCCACCATATTCTGACAACAATAGGGACAGCCCAAAATAGCTGAAGATAATAAAGCCTACAGCAACGAAAAAGGGCAGATTCTCGCTTGGTCGGGATAATATTGTATGACGAATTTTGACCCCACTTACGGGAGTATTTTTGATAGAGAAGAAATATCCTATAATCAACCCTGTCATTGATAGGCCGACACCGACCAATACGATTTCAAGAGACGGCTCGATTGGTACATTGATGAGTAGTTGAATATTTTCAATAATTACCAGCTGAAATCCTCTGACAATGAAGAAAAAGAAATAAATAAGCACGATTAAATGATATTGAAGTAACTTCGGATATTAAAGCGCACTGATAGCCAATAGTAAAGAATAATCGGTAAGATAGCCAAAATCAGACCCAGACTGCTGGTGATTTTTGCGTCAAAAAGCAGGAAGAGGATTACTGCGAATAACAGTAATATGCAGATCAGCAGATCCACTCGCCCGGACAAACGATTATTCATTGCTGATAGCTGCACTTTTCAAGAATAGCATCCTGAAATTTGAGACCATAAAATCTCTTCGTAACAAAGTATTCAAGCCGAAGTAGAGAGCTCCCCCAAAGAAAATCTGAACCACCATTTCGATCAATCCCTGATCGAAAACAAAATGTTTACTTACAAGAAGGGTCATGCCCATGATAAGTGAAATAAATAGAGCGGGAAACACGGCAGTTGAATATTCTTGGAGACATTTTCCAATTTGGGGCTTGATTAAGAAAAAATATCCAAAGAATAGATGGAGCGAGAAAATGATCATTAATGCCGAGGCAGCTCCAATCACGCCTCCCCGACGATTCCAAAATATATGATTGGAGGGTGCACAAAAAACATTGCCAGGTTCCAATAGAAACCAATATCTGCACGGCCTTTGGCAAGCAATAAAATTCCAACCGGATTTATGATCGATCTAATTAAAGCCACAACACAAAATAATTGTAATAAGATGATCGATTGTTTCCAACCCGGGCCAAAAACAACCGGTATTAATTCGGAATGCAGTACCGCTAACCCAATCAGTAATGGAAAATTGATCGTGGTGAGTGTATTGATCAATTTAAAGTAACCATTCTTAAACTGACGATTATCTGTCTGTACTTTTGAAAATGCTGGGAAAGCAACCTTCGTTAGGATCGGATTTATACGAAGGAAGGGAGTAATGGCGATATTGTAGGCCAAGGTATAGTAACCAAGGATATTGGCGCCCAGGAACGTTCCAACCAGTATTTGATCTAAACGTTGGTTGAAATAATTTTTAAGGGATTTCTCTCCCATTTGGTATAAACCAAATGATAGATATGGCTTAATCGCTGCGAATGAGAACTGAATGGATGGCTTCCAGATTTTCATGCCCCAAAAAGCTGATAATAAGGATTTGAAAAATTGTGCGCATAATCTCGCCCAGTATCAAGGGCGAAAACTCCCAGGCCCATAAATCCGGAGATTATAGCCAGTATTGCTGCACCTACAGCCGATATTAAATCGATAATCGCCAACGCCTTAAAATGTAATTCTTTTTGTAGAAGCGATTGATATTGTTGCCCAATCGGGGATATCAAGAAAACCAACGATATCCACATCAACAATGTCATTAACCTTGGTTCCTGGAAAAGGTTTGCCGGGATTGGTCGAAAAACAAAAACTAAACCGAAAACAAGAAATCCCACCAAATAATTTAGCCAGTATAAGGTTGATAATTCTTTCTGTGAACAATTCTGTTTTTGAATGATGGCAGCACTTACACCTAAATCCGTAACAATTCTTGAAAAACCAAGAATCACTTCGACCATTGCCATTAATCCAAAATCTTCAGGCTTTAACACTCCGTGTTAACACGGCAAGCTGAATAGCTTGCAATCCAATTGTTAGGACACTTGCGATGGCGGTGCTTCTTACACCTGAAGTAACTTTCTGCGTCAGTGTCATACTATCTTTAAAGAAAACGCTCACTCAGATCTGGATGATCTCCGCTTCTACTCGGCTGGAAATACATTGTTTGCGCTAAATGACAGCATGCTATGTCAACCTGGATCAGGGAATCTTAATTCGGCAACAGTCCCTTGCTCGGGCAGCGATCAAGATGGCTGAGGTTAGATCTTGTTGATTATTTCCCTCAGTTATTTCACCGAGGTTATTTTGACTGTATTGGATTGTGAGGTCTATTTGTAAGCCGCGGAAGACTGATAATAATTGTAACGAACGCTATATTGTTTCTTTCGGATGTCAAGGTTATTCATCACGACTCCCAGCAGGCGGGCATTGACCCGCTTGAGCTGGGCCACCGCCTGGCGGGCCACCTCCCGTTTGGTCACGCCCGGCTGGACCACCAGCAACACCCCGTCCACCTGGGGGGCCAGGATCGAGGCGTCTGCCACCACCAGGGCCGGGGGCGTGTCCATCACCAGGATATCGGCCCGCCTTCTTAGCTCGTCCAGCAGGGTCAGCATGCGCTGTGAGCCGAGCAGCTCGGCCGGGTTTGGAGGCAGCGGACCGCTGGTCAGCACCTCCAGGTTGTTCACCTGGGTCGGCTGGAGCGAGCCGTTCAGGCCGTGAGCTGGATCAAAGAAAAGCTGCGAGAGCCCGGATTGGTTGGGCAGCTCCATGCGCAGGTGGATGGTCGGGCGGCGGAAATCGCAGTCCAGCAGGGCCACCCGCTTGCCGCTCTGGGCCAGGGCCACCGCCAGGTTGGCGGCGATGGTCGACTTGCCCTCGCCCGGCTCGGTGCTGGTGATCAGCAGGCGCTCGAGCGGGCGGTCGACGCTGGCGTACTGGACGTTGGTGCGCAGGGTCCGGAAAGCTTCGGCCGTGGGTGAGCGCGGCTCAGCCAGTATCGCCAGGCTGTCCTGCCCTCCGCTGTGATGGCTGATCACGCCCAGCACAGGCAGGCCGAGCAAGCGGTTGATCTCGTCGGGCGTCTTGAGGCTGTCGTCCAGCGCTTCGCGGGCCACCACTCCCCCGGAAGCCAGCAGCACGCCCAGTACCGCCGCCAGCAGGGTGTTCTGCAGCACCTTGGGACGGTCCGGCTCGTTGGGAATTGTGGCAGCCTGGATTTGGACTACCGACGAGACGCTCTGGGCCTCCGACAGGCGCACCTCTTCGTAGCTCTGCAGCAGGGTCGAATAGATCTGGCGGTAGTCAGTGATCTTCCCTTCCAAGCCGTCTTTTTTGGCCGAGTTCATTCGTCTCGGCCAGTTGGGCAGCGTAGCCATCGATTTGCTTCTGGATGTCGGCCATCTGGGCTTCCAGACTGCTTTTGGATTGGGTGAAGCGGGCCGACTGGATCTCCAGCAGCTGGTTGGCGAAAACCTGCACCAGCTGGTTGGCGAGCGCTACGGCTTGGGGAGGGTCGCTCAATTCGACCTGTACCTCGATCAGCTGGGTGTCACGCACCGGCTGAGCGCTGACCGTATCCTGCAAGTCCTCCAGGGGGATAGACAGTCCCAGGTTGCCGGCAGCTTGAAGCAGCACGTCCTCACTGACGATCATCTGTGCATAGGTGCGGGCCAGCCGCTCGGAGGCCAGCAGCGAATTATAGTCGCTGGATTGATTGGAGGTCGCTTCGTTCACCAGCAAGGTGGTTGCCACCTGGTAGACCGGGGTAAGCTGCCGGCTGACGATGTATGCGGTTCCGCCCGCCAGCAGACCGGCCAGGGTAATCAGCCAGGCCCAATGCCAGAACAAGGCCACGTATTGACGGATATCCAGCGCCTCATCGTTGGATGGATCCTCATCCAGATAGAAGGGTGCAGGTTGGCCGGGTATTTCAGGCATAGAATTTCCTTGGCGCTTGATGATACGAACCTGACGATCAAGCATCGTGGAGAATTAATCAACGCCAGGTCGCAGGCAGCCTGACGGATGGATTACGATTGTCATCTGGCGTTCATTATACTGAAAGGATTGCCAGTTTGGGGGTGCTTGGCAGCCGCGGGAGCACTCAAATTGTGTAGATTGTAGTGTTCGGTTTGGGCGGCTTTAGCAGCCCAAACCGAACACTACATTTTCTTCTAAAACATTTGCATGCTCCCGCAGCCGCGCTCCGCCCTTCCGACACGGGATAATCAAACGAATTAATCTATGCTTGTATGTTCAGACCGATCCTATCTAGGGACGAACGGTTGCAAGATGGTCGCCGGATGTTCGTTCGATCTGATCGATGGTTAACTCATCGATACAACATTAAGATGGTTGTGTCAATCATCATCGCAGAGGAGCATGTAGAAGCCGGAGAACTTGTTCTGGTATTTGCTCATAGTTGTGGCTTTGAAAAGTAAAAAAATCATCGCGGGCGCTTTCACCTCTGCGATGCCGTGGGGCACATTTCAGCGGCCGGATCGATGTGGTTAAGACGGTTGGATAACATACGCTTGTTTCGTATCGCGCCGATCGATCCTGTGGCGTGTTTCCCATAAGATAAACGATTTGTCCAGGTGAAGGCAATAAAGTTTGAATAAAAGTCTAAACTCAACTTCTCTGCCAATGCCTGGAATTTGTGGCGAAATAGGTGTGCGTATCGCCTATGTTTCGTACTTAGGCCTGAGTGGAGACGTCTTAACACGTTGTCGGCTCTTTGCAACTTTTAAACTGGCCCCTTGACCAGGGATAAACCGGACCAGCGGCGGGTGTGTTTTCAAAGGGGGGCGGTTATCATCAATACAGTTATCCGATCTTTGAGGAGCAGCCTGTGACCAAACAATCCACGACTTCAACCGCCATTTTGTTGGGGTTACTTCCCTCCCGCTTGATTTTCTTTGCGCTCTTCCAGAGTGGTCTGGCTCTTATTTTTAACCGCAATGGGCAGCCAGTCAGCCTGGGAAACTTCAGCCTATTATTGGCCTTTTTCGGCCTTGTTCGGCAACCTTATTTCGATTGGGGTGCTGGCAGTCCTGTTGCAGCGAGAGGGCAGTAGCCTGGCGCAGCTCTATCATTTCGATCGCGAGCATCTGCGCGTGGATCTGATCATAACCCTGATCATCTTTGTTCTGATGGGTCCGATTGCGATGCTGCCGACCACCATGCTGTCGAACTGGTTATTTGGATCCAGCCAGGGCGGCTATGAGCTGATGTTCAAGCCGCTGCCGGTGTGGACCGCAACCCTGGCACTGCTGTTCCCGCTCACGATCGCCTTTGCCGAATTACCTACCTACTTCGGTTTCATCAAGCCCCGGCTGGAACAGGCGCTTCACAACCGCTGGCTGGCGTTATTGCTGGCGGCCGGTTTTCTGGCGCTGCAACATATTACGCTGCCGTTCCTTCTGGACGGCCGGTTTGTTGCCTGGCGGACTTTGATGTTTTTGCCTTTTGCCCTGGCGATCGGACTGGCCCTGAACTGGCGGCCGCGGCTGCTGCCTTATTTTATGATCGGTCATGCGTTAATTGATTTATCCACAGTCATCATTTTGATGTCGATGTCTATCAACTAATCGGCGAATGCCTGAAACCCGTTTTTGTGTAGATAGAAGTCTGTTTGAAAGGAAAGTATGGATACAATCCCAGGCCCCCGCTACCTGATCGTCAATGGAGATGATTTTGGTCTCACGGATGGTGTGACAGATGGCATCTGTCGCGCCTATACAGACGGGGTGCTGACATCAACTTCAGCAATGATTAATGTGGACGGCGCGCCTGAAAGGATTGCCGCCGCACATGCCCGCTGCCCGCGCCTGCCAATCGGCCTGCACCTGAATATCAGCCACGGCAGCCCGGTGCTGCCTCCCGAGCAGGTGCCCAGCCTGGTTGACACTGGTGGGCAGTTCTATTCCCTGTCAAAGTTGCTTGTCCGGTTGCCTTCGATCTCCAGGGCAGATTTGAGCGCCGAGTTGAGCGCCCAGGCGCGCTTATTGCAGGGGGTCGGGGTGAATTTTGATCATATTGATTACCACCAGATGGTGGTTTCACTGTACACACCCTTCTTTCAGACGGTCCGCGAACTGGCCCGCCAGTACCGGGTTCCGGTTCGTTTGCCGGTGCCCGAATTGGTCTATGGCAAGATCAAGCTGCCGGGAGGCGGAGGCAGCCGGACGGCGATCAAAGCCATGCTTAGATTTGGATTCAGCCATCCGATCCTGGCCCTGCGAGTGATGCCTTATATACAGCCAGCGGCTTATAAGCGCCAGGCTACCCTTCTGGTGGAAGAACGAATTGGTACTACCAACTGGTTTATCGACAGTTATTATCAGAATGCAAGTCTGGCGAATTTCCTGTCTATTTTGGAGCAACTGCCGCCCGGGGTGAGCGAGATGATGGTCCATCCTGGGGTTGTGGATGATGATTTGCGCGCCCTTGGGCAGGATGAGTATACCGAACCTCGCCAGGTTGAACTGGATGTGCTGCTGGATCCGCACTTGCGCGCCGAACTGAGTAACTTCGGTATTAAGCTGGTCGATTTTTCCCACATCTCAGTGCGGTAATGTGGCCCGGGCCAGCGGAAAAGGTCAAGGCAAAATAAGGCATCAGCGTGGGTTGGTACGCCCACGCTGATGCCTTATTTTGCCTTGTATTCCCGTGCTGATGCACGCTCACACCCCCAAATCTGGGGTATCACCACAGGAATTCCCAATGAGCGCGGTAAATTGTAATGAAATAAAAGCATCCTTTATGTTAGAATTGAATATCAGAAAAATTCACGTGATGGGTTTGTGGCCGTATGACCGCGAGCCCCCGGGATGAATTTACATTAACCGTTCGAGCGAGTCTTCTTTGGCTGGCTTCAGGCGAATTGTCTGCCTGAATCCGGCCAAAAACATTTTTAGGGAAAAGTCTTGCCGGATTTTGAGACTGGCAAGGGTATTACGAGATTGAATATCACTGGTTATATGGGGTGACCCGTGTTCCTTCGTCTTGCGGGTTTACGCTGAGCAACATGCTGGCATTACATCCTGATGTTCAACTATGACCCATAAACCCATACTCAGGCTCGTTTGGTTGGCTCTGCTGGCTGTATTGGTAAGCCTCTCAGCATGGTTGTTCAATCTGCCTGCGTCTGGCCAGGAGGCGGAACAACGACCAGAGAACAGTCGTCTCAATTCCGTCCAATTCCAAGGATATCCCGATCGAATCGCTTCGGCGCCGGGCAGCAGCGTCCGGTTCGATCACCTAACAATTGAAGATGGCCTGTCGCAAAACGCCAGCCTGGCGGTTCTACAGGACAGCCATGGTTACCTGTGGATCGGCAGCCAGGATGGCTTGAATCGCTATGACGGTTACCGCATTACGATATTTAAGCATGACCCGAATAACACCAACAGTCTCAGCTACAACTCTATAATTGCCCTGGCTGAAGATAGCCAGGCACAGCTGTGGATCGGCACCTGGGGTGGAGGGCTGGATCAATTCGATCCTCACACAAATCAATTCACCCATTATTCTCACCAACCTGATCAACCAGACAGCCTGAGCCATGATCTGGTTTCAGCCGTACTGCCGGATTCGTACGGCAACCTATGGGTGGGCACTCTGAACGGGCTGGATCGATTGGACCCGGTAACAGGTCGTTTCACGCATTACCGCAACGACCCGGCTGACCCAAACAGCCTGAGCAGTAATGTGATCTCGCGCCTGTATGAAGATAGAGCTGGCAATTTATGGGTGGGCACCGGGGCTTATAACCTGCGGGGCGGGGGGTTGAACCGCTTCGATCGCGCCACTCAGACCTTTGTGCATTACCGCCACGATCCGGCTGAACCGAACAGCCTGGCAGGCGATAATATCTCCGGGATCGCAGAAGATGCTTCAGGAGCGCTTTGGGTCGCAACCGGCGGGTATGGCCTGGAAGGAGCCGGATTAGATCGCCTGGATTTGCAGACTGGCCAGGTAAAGCACTTCCAAAACCGCCCCGGCGATTCATTCAGCCTGAGTGATGACAATATTCTCTCCATCATGATCGACTTGCAGGGCTATCTATGGGTAGGTACCCAGGGAGGCGGATTAAATCGCCTGGATCTAAACCAGGGCGATGGGCGTTTCACCCGCTTCAGGCACGACCCGTCCAATTTGCACAGTCTCAGCCAGGATTCCGTTTGGACAATGTATGAAGACCGGTCCGGTGTGTTGTGGTTCGGTACGTTGAATGGCGGGCTGAGCAAGCTGAATCGCCAGACGGAGCAATTTGGACTGTACCAAAGTAATCCAGCCAATCCTTACAGCCTGAGCCTTAATGCGGTGGGCGCTTTTTCCGAAGATAAGGCTGGAATGATGTGGGTGGGAACCTGGGGGGGCGGGCTCGATCGATTCGACCCTGAAATGGGCGTGTTCTCGCATTATCGCCACAATGCGGAAGATCCGAACAGCCTTGGCAGCGATCTGGTCATGTCGATTTTTACGGCTCGCGACGGCCGGCTCTGGATCGGCAGCCTGGATAGCGGCCTCACCGTCTTTGATCCATCAAGTAATCAATTCGATCATTTACATTTCGATCCTGCGGACCCGGGCAGCCTGCCCGATAACAGCGTCAACAGCACCGTTCAGGACGAAAACGGAGATCTGTGGGTGGCCACGTTGGGCGGGTTGGCGCGTTATGATCATGCGAGCGGGCAGTTCAGGCGCTACCAGAACGATCTGGATAATCCTGCCAGTTTGAGCGAAAATAAAACAGTCTCCTTATTACTTGACAACCGGGAACGACTTTGGGTTGGCACCTGGGGCGGCGGTTTGAATCTTCTGGATCTGACTCTGGCGGAGAACATGGATCCCAGCACGGCTCACTTCACGCGTTATCTTTCCGATCCGAATGACCCCACCAGCCTGAGTGAAAACTCTGTTTGGGTATTGTATGAAGATCCGGCTGGGGTACTGTGGGCTGGCACTCAGGGTGGTTTGAACCGTTTTGACCCGGAGATGGGCGTCTTCCAGGCTTATCGGGAATCCGATGGCCTGCCAAATGATACTATTTTGGGCATTTTGCCAGATGATTCCGGACATCTCTGGATCAGTACCAACAATGGCCTGGCGAGGTTAGACCCATCCACGGAAAAGTTCCGCGTCTACACGGTTGAGGACGGCTTGCAATCTAATGAATTTGACTTAGGCGCATATTTCCGGGCCAAAGATGGACGCCTGTATTTTGGCGGTATTGATGGATTCAATTCGTTTTATCCTGATCAGGTGCGGGACAATCCCGTTCCGCCGCAGGTGGCGATTACATCATTGAGCGTTTTCAACCAGCCAGTGCAGGTGAACCTCAACGTTCAGGAGCCCGTTAAGCTATCTTATCAACAAAATTTCATCGCATTTGAATTTGCTGCTCTGGATTTCCATGCCCCCGAGCAGAATCGATACGCCTATATGTTGGAAGGACTGGATCCTGATTGGGTCCAGGCCGGCAATCGCCGCTACACCAGTTACACTAACCTACGGGGAGGCCAATATACTTTTCGAGTCAAGGCGGCTAATAATGATGGCGTCTGGAATACGGAAGGCGTTTCTCTGGTAGTAACAGTTACGCCGCCATTTTGGGATACGCTTTGGTTCCGAGGGCTGGGGATCCTGATGGTGGTTGGCTTGCTGGTGGGCAGCTTTCAGTTCCGTTTGTGGACGGTTCGTAACCAAAACAGTGAACTCGAACAACGGGTGGCCTTGCGCACGCGTGAACTCCAACAGGAGATCGAGCAGCGCGAGAAGGCCGAACAAGCGCTGGCGAATCAGGCAGCGCTCTCCGCCGTGACCTCGGAGCGCAACCGTCTGGCGCGCGAGCTGCACGACGCGGTCACCCAGACATTATTTTCGGCCAGCTTGATCGCTGAAGTGCTGCCTGAGCTATGGAAATCCAATCCGCCGGAAGCCGGCCGCCGGCTGGCGGAGCTGCGTACGCTGACCCGCGGCGCTCTGGCCGAGATGCGCACGCTGCTGGTCGAATTGAGGCCGAATGCCTTGGTGGAAGTGCCGTTGCCTGAACTCCTACGCCACCTGGCCGAGGGTGTCACCGGCCGTTCCTTGATCCCGATCCGGTTGGAGATTGAGGGACGCGGCAGCCTGCCTCCCGATATTCAGGTAACTTTTTACCGTATCGCTCAAGAGGCCTTGAACAATATCGTCAAACACGCCCATGCAGAAGAAGTGACCATCCATTTGCAGTTTGGCAACTGCCTGCGCCTGTCCATTTTAGATGATGGGATCGGTTTTGATCCGGCTTCTATCCCGCCGGATCATTTGGGATTGAAGATAATGCGAGAGCGGGCCGAGGCTGTGGGCGCAAAGCTGGCGATCTATAGTGAGCCTGGTGAAGGTTCGGTTATTTCCGTTTTATGGGAAGGGTGTGCGGAGGAACCTGGAGGAAAGCCATGAATGAAAACACTCGAATTCGCGTAATGATTGTCGATGACCATGCTGTGGTCCGCAGCGGGTTGGGCACTTTTTTATCCGTGATCCCTGACCTGGAAATGATTGCAGAAGCAGGCGGAGGCGAGGAGGCGCTCCAGTATTGCGGAATCTATAACCCGGATGTCGTCTTGATGGATTTGTTAATGCCTGGGATGGATGGCATTGCAGCGACACGCGCCATCCGCCAGAAATATCCCAAGATCCACATTGTTGCCCTGACAAGCTATCAGGAACAAGAACTGGTTCAAGGTGCCTTGCAGGCGGGCGCGACCGGCTACTTGATGAAGAATGTCTCAGCGCAGGAACTGGCATCCGCCATACGGTCCGCTCATGCCGGTAGAATGATTCTGTCAACCGAGGCCACTCAGGCCCTGGTGCACGCTGCCACCCAACCAATGGCCAGTAATGAGCTCACCGAGCGCGAGAGGGACGTGCTTCGCCTGATGGTTGAGGGTCTGAACAACGCTGAGATTGCCGAGCGTTTAGTGGTCAGCCTGTCGACGGTAAAATATCACGTCAGCAATATATTTTCCAAGCTGGCGGTCGAGAGCCGGGTTGCAGCGGTGAAAACCGCCATTCAGCAAAGGCTGGTGGATTAACCCCTCAATTTTTTTTGTAAAAAAATTCACAAAACGCCAATAACTTTAAAAATGCTTGACACGTGTCTCAAATCTATGCTAAAATTAGGGGCTTGTTTACAGAAGTTCCAAAAAACGATCCCATAGTTGGCTCGTCTGCACAAAGAATGCTTTCTTTTGATTTGGAACCCATGCAAAACCCAAGCACCATCTTATGAAAGGAGTTCCAAATCATGTCCGAAAAAGAACAAGGCACAGTTAAGTGGTTCAACGGCTCGAAAGGCTATGGCTTCATCGAGCGCGATGCTGGTGGGGACGTATTCGTTCACTTCAGCGCCATCATGTCTGATGGATACCGCAATCTGGATGAAGGCCAGCGGGTTGAATTCGTCGTGACCCAGGGCGCCAAGGGCCCCCAGGCTAGCGAAGTCGTAGCCCTCTAAGCTTTCCCCTGAAACCCAACAGGCAGAGCAGCAAGTTCTTCTTGCTGCTCTGTTTGATTCTGACGACACCTTGCCGGTGAGATTCAGGCATAAAAAACGCCCGGCTCCTACCGGGCGTTGTAATCATTTGATGCTTGGGTAAACTTGCGTTCTTATGATCCTATTCAGTTGTAAATCACTCCTGTATTCTCAATACCTGACTGACTGAACAGATCCTTAGACCTTACGGCGGTCATACAACTTCGTGAAAGGGGTTCGCTTCATATAGGCTCGATATGCCCTCCTTCCATCTTCGATATGTTTGTCCGACGCTTGAAAGGCCTGGTTCGATTAGTTCGAGCCGTGAAAAACCGGCCTTTCTATTTATTATTATGCAGATTTTGAAGCCGTTGTCAATTTCAATTCTGTTAATATTTGATAAGAATCTGATGAGTTATACGGGCTGCGATTTTGCTATCGATTTCACTCATGTTTGGGTCTTTCGGTGTTTCTGTGGTGGTACACCAGGTTTGAATGTATGAGCATGCTCAGGCACGCGCATACCTCCAAATCTGGGACCCTCTCACAGAATTTCCCAGAGGTCCTCACGGTTTCGATCTTTGGTTTAAAATAACTGTGTACCGGTTGCCAGGAGGAGAATCTCATGAAACAGGTTGATGCGAAACCTCGCCCAGCTACATTGGTCAAGCGAATATGGTTGGCCATCCGATCAAGGTCAGAGTTCATTGTGCCCGTATTGGGCTTGGTCACTTTCCGGTCCATCGCCAGTTCCAATTCGATCCGTTCCTCATCCTGGCAAAACCTGCTTTTGATCAGCCTGGCTGTTCTATATATTGGTATCGTGCTGTGGAAACCGATGCGCGTTCCGGATAAGCAGCCGGCCAGTTTTACCAGAAGGCAATTATTTCGAGGCGTAAAAATCGCCGCGGCCATTTTCCTGGGCGGCGCGTTGTTGATGGTGCTGTTTTCGCAGATCGTCCCTGCTTCGGGCGATCAGTCACCTTTGTGGTTCGGCCTGTATTGTCTCCTGGGGATCGTCTTCGGCGGCTGGGGGTTCGCGGCCGAGCGAACGCTTTCCAATGATCTTCTACCTGTAATCCGTCGGCGAGAGCCTGTTCGAATAATTTATGTTTTAACAGCCTGTTTCTTCCTCGCAATTTTGGCCCAGCTTTGGACCGGTTTAACTACCGATCTTGTTAAACAATTAGCCAACGGCTTTGGCGAAACCGGATTAAATACCAGGCAAGCCGCTTCCGGATTTGACACCCAGGTTCCAATCGTGCTGTTGGCGAAGTTGATGATCGGAGCAGGCCTGTTCGAAGAGCTTTTATTCCGGATGGGCATCCTGACCGTGGTATGGACGATTACCCGGCGCTTCAGCCTGGGGTTGTTCTTTTCAGCCTTGCTCTTTGGACTGTATCACATTTCGCCGTTGAGCGGCATTCAGGCAGCATATTTAACCACGCCAGTCACTGCCGTGGTCAGTTCATTCATGATGGGTATATTTATGGGTCTGGTTTATCGCTACCGGGGGCTGACCGCTGCTGTCCTGGTTCACGGCCTGGGTGATTGGATCCTGGTGATGCTATTAGCTGGCGGCTGATGGGTTTATGGACCAACGCCCGCCTGGGGTATGCTCCCATTAATCAGCCAACCTGCCTGGAGATCAATATCCCAGGGTTGTCATCAAGGCGGGATGATCAGAGGCCGGGTCGAGTAGAAACCGGGAATCCTGAATATCTGTACCGGGGGAAACGAAAATGTGATCAATCCGCCGGCTGGGGTCAATCCCTGAGCCGTCTACGCCATCCGGCCAGATTGCCAACCATGAATCGGTCAGTGATTGAGTGGTCAGCGCATAGGCCTCGGTATCGGGACGGAAATTAAAGTCACCCATCAGAATCACGTTCTGGAATTGTTCTACCTGGTTCAGCACTGCCTGCTGCTGGACGATCGGGCCGCCATTTCCCAGGTGAGTCACGAACAGGTGGTAGCGTTGATCGCCAGCCTGAATCTGAGCGGAAATGGTAGCGGTTTGCTCAGCCTGGCTGTACATAAAAAATGTGGCAGACTCAAGGATCGGATAGCGAGAAAGCAGGGCAATCCCGAAGGTGCCTGTCACGGTGCTGGGTCCATAATAAGCATAATAATTCAGATTGTCTGCCAGATAGCGGACGAGATCGTCGTTGCCACCAGCGATCCGGTTGGTATCTGTCTCCTCCAGCCCGACCACATCCGGGTTGAGGGCGCGAATGATTGCCAGTTGACCGGCGTAATTCTTCTGCCCGAATTCGCTGTAACCTTGCTGCAGGTTATAGGTCAATACTTTGAGGGCGCCCGGGGCTGCTGCTTCCGGGTGAGTGGGTTGGCCAAGGAGGGCGCCGATCACGGGCGCAATGCCCAGAAGGATGAATACTAGTGGGCTGCTCGATGGGAAAGGCCCTGGAATCCGCTCAGGCTGTGCCCGCCCGGCTCTGATTGACCGGATCCCGAGCAGGGGGAGAGCCATGCCCGTCCAGGCCAGTAAATACACCAGCCAGTACTTATCCCGAAAGAATGGCCCGATCACAGGAATATAGTCGTAAACGGTGGTGAACACATTGGCGAAGACCATCACCAGTAAGAACAGGCTGGCAAAGCAAAAACCACCCGCAAGCTGCCGGGTGCTCGATCGACTGGCCACAATCTCCTGCCAGTAACGAACGAAATTGATCGCTATGACCGGTGAGAGGAACAGCGCGATCCAAAACAGGATGGACCCGAATGTGGGCAGCGGGTCGGCGTAAAGAGGATATGCCGCCGGATCGGCAGGCAGGGCAACCTGAGCCGCCAGGATGGACCCGACCAGGGTGAGAGCAAAAAGCAGGTTGAGCAGAGCCCAGATTCCCGGGTTCAATTGATCGATCCAGCCCGGTTTGAATACCAGGACCAACCCGGTGATCGTAAAAACCAGGCTGAGACTTGCCAGGATGCCGGTATAGGATAAATCTACCCAGCGGGCGAGCACGTTTGGCGCGAAGAAACCGAAATACAGCAGCACCAGACAGCCCATCAAGCCCAGGCAGAACATAGCCAGCCGGCCAAATCCAAGTGGTTGCAAGGGCTCTTTCTCTGTTGGTGTTGGGTGACCGTTCCGTTCAAGGGCCGATTGCCAGCGTGCCCACAAGATACCGCCGCCCAGGGCCAGCAGCCAGCCAATCCAGTTTCCCCAGCCCCAGGTAGACAGATCGACTCCCGAGTTGAAAGCGCGCAAACTATACCCACTGAGAATGGCGATCACCAGGCCAGCCCCGGCCAGCCGCCAACTATCCTGCCGGCCCCGCTGGCCGGCTTGCTGCAGCCAGGCTGGCAAGAGGATCAAATAGACTGCCACCCCCAGGCCAGAAGTGAGCATGCGCCCGCGGGTGTCCAGCAATGGTTCGATGACCCGACAAAGCAGGAACAATTCACCGGCAACCAGCACTTGCCGGTGAGACAGTCTGCGCTTGACCACGATCAGAATGATGGGAGAGAATAGAAACAGGACGCTGGCGATCTCCGGCGGGATGCTTGTCCCTAAAAGGCCAAACGCATACACGGCGGCGATGAAATCAGTCAAACATTGCAGGAAAAACAGGAGGAATAGGCCGTGGATGAGGGCGACCAGAAATCCCTGATCTGGTTGGGGCGCAGTGGTTCGATCATTGGTATTCATCATTGCCTCCCGTTCTTTTCGTAAAACTGAAGACAGGTGCAAACGGAGCTTAAAGGGTGCCCTGGGTAACTCTGTGGGAGAGTCCCACACCAGGAATTCCCACAGAAGCTTAAAGATTTGCCAGGTGGGCGATCACGCGTGTACCGTTTCCGGGACTGCTCTCGATGACTAACTGGCCGCCCAATTTTTCCATCCGTTCACTCATTGAGCGCAAGCCAAGATGGCCCGGAAATTCTCCACTCGGATCAAACCCCTGGCCATTGTCTTCGACAACCAGCAGGAGTTCAGAGCCGTTGCACTGCATTCGGAGCTTGACTTCGGAGGCTCCCGAATGTTTGACGATATTGTTAAAAGCCTCCTGGGCGACCCGGTAAAAAGCTTCTTTGATCGACAGATTGGTTTGGGGCTCATCACAGAGTTCCGTCTTTACCTGGATCATATAACGGGCGGCCAGTGCGGCGGCTTGCTTGGATAGAGCCATCGACAGCCCTTCCAGTTCGAGCGATTCGGGCCGAAGCTCAAAGATCAAAGCCCGCATTTCGGCCAGCCCGGCTTCGGCCAGCGACAAAACATAATCCAACGGTTCTGCCAGGGAGGAGGCTTCGCCATCGCAAGTCCGGTCCAGTAAAGTCCTGGCTGTCCGGGCGCCCAGAGCGATGCCGTACAGCGCTTGCGAGACAGAATCGTGCAGTTCACGCGCCAGCCGTTGGCGTTCCTGAAGCGAGGCCAGCGTTTGGGCCTGTTCATACAGGCGCGCATTTTCAATCGCCACGGCGGCGAAATTCGCAAACGTCAGGGCCAGCTCAGCATGGCGCTCGGTGAAAAAATTGACGCGCTGGTGTTCAAATGCCAGCATCCCGATCGGACGTTCTTTGACCAGCAGTGGAACTCCCATCCAGGCGCCGACATAGTCCTGGTTCTGAGCCGATTGTTGCGGGGAAGTTTGCTGCCAGGATCGCGCCAGGGCTGTGTCCAGGTGTACATCTGTGATGATGACCGGCTCGTGCTGCTCAATAACAACCCGGCAATGGGAAGCCTTGGGGAGTTCCAAGGTATGGGCCTGGGCCTCTGATGGGATCAGGGTTTGCGAACTTAACAGCACCAGCCGGGCGTCATCTTCCAGAACATAGATTGACGAGGCGGTGAAATCTACGACTTCTTTTATTTGATCGAGAATTAAAGCCAACAATGGCTTCAGTTCGAGCGTCGAAGCGACGTTACGGGAGACTTTCAGCAAAGTCGATAATTCGCGGGTGCGGTCGCTGACCCGCTGTTCCAGCAGTTGATACGCCTGGACCTGCTCGGTAATATCCCGGACGACTGCCAGCGTGTGGGGTTTGCCGCGGTAGTTGAAAAGGGTGCCAAAGATTTCGACATCGATCAATGAGCCGTCTTTATGCACCCAGCGAGCCTGGGTGCGGAAGGGGCGATTGGATTTCACCGCAGTGACCGACCGCTCGAATTTAGCCAGCGAGTCCGGGTGGATGAAATCCTTGGGTTGCAGCCGGCGGAATTCTTCCGCTGTGTAGCCGTTCATCTGGCTGGCTGCCGGATTAAAATCAACCAGTTCACCCTCCAGATTGGTAATCAGCAAGCCATCACTGACCGATTCAAAGATGCTGCGATATTGGGCCTCTTTTTCGATCAGCGAATGTTCGGCCTGGATTTGCTCGGTCACATCTTCAAACACGGTCGCCAGTTCGCGCAACTGGCCGCGTTCATCCTTGATGGGATACATGAACGACTTGATCCAGTGAGCCTGTCCCCCCTGGATGGTCGGAATGGTATCGGGTTCGAACAAAATTGGCGGCGTGACAGTGACCTGGCCGGTAAAGGCTTTTTTCAGATAATGGATCACCCCGGAATGGATGATAGCGGGCCGTTTCATTACATTATGATCGGCGAAATCGGCCGGGCTGAGCCCCCAAAGCTGACGATAAGCTTGATTGGCAGCAATCGTCTTTCCATCCGGCGCAGCCAGGTGAATGGGGAGTTGGGATTGTTCGAACAGGCCGCGGAAGCGAGCCTCGGAGGCTCCCAGGGCTTTCTCGAACTGGCGCCTCTCGGTGAAATCGCTGACCATTGCCAGGACGGCTGGCTCACCCTGCAGTTCGATAATCTCAGCGGAAACCAGGCAATTGCGAATCTGGCCGGCTTTGGTGCGGATGTCGATTTCGAGATCGCGTACAGTCCCCTCCTGATTAAGCAAGTTCATCAGCCGTTCGTAACTGCTGGCGCCCGCCCACACGCCCAGTTCTCCGGGTGTGCTGCCGATGATTTCACCCCGCTCGTACCCAACCATTTGAATGAAACTCTGGTTGATTTCCAGGTATTTACCCGTGGCTTCCGAGCGGATCGAAATTGCGGCCGGGCTGGAATTAAAAGCCTTGTAAAACCGCTCTTCCGATTGGCGTAGCGCGTCGAGCGTGTGTTTGCGCTCGGTGATATCGCTGAAAGATACCACCACGGCCATCGGTTGGCTGCTTTCGTCCATAAAAATCGGACTGGAATTCATTGATAGCCAGACCCGTTCCCCATTCGGGCGCTGGACGCCCATGACCACTCCGGTTTGCGAACGGCCTTTTTGTAAAGTGATCACGGCTGGATGCACCCAGCCCGGGAAGGGTGCGCCATCTTCATGGATGGGTTTGAAAACCGGGTCCAGGGAAGACAGCCGGGTTAATTCATCCGCCGGCAGACCCAAAATGCGTTCGGCGCTGGGGTTACAGGCGCCAATCATACCGTCTTTCGAATGGATCAGAACCCCCTCTTCCAGGGCGGTGATGACCGAGCGGTAGACTGCCTCACTCTCACTCAATGCGGCTTCAGCCAGTTGCTGCTCGGACACATCGCGCACGATGGCTGTGAAAGTCAACCGCTCGTCAGTGCCATGTTTCATGATGCTGACCTCGGCTGGAAAACTGCTGCCGTCTTTGCGCTGGCCGCGCACCAGCATGCGTTCTTCTTTGGTGCGGGTATTCTCGCTGGAAGCCAGGAAATTCAATACATGTCCGTAATGGTCACTGACATAGCTGGGCGGGATGATCCTATCCATGGGCTGTCCCAGCACTTCGCTTGCCTCGAAACCGAAAATATTTTCAGCTGCGGTATTAAAAAAAACGATCCGCTGCTCGCTGTTCATCACCAGGATTGCATCCGTAGCAATGGACAGGATATCCAGCAGAAAACTAGAATCGAGATACCAGGGTTCGGATTGATCCGATTCCCCAGAAGTTGGCAGCATACCTGGTTCTTTATCCATACCGGTTTTCTTTAAGCATTTCGTAACTACCTTAACAACACATTCGAAGAAATCTCCCAAATTTTGATGTGGCTGGCGGGCGGCTGCCTGCCAGCCACATCAAAATTTGGGTATTCTGTTTATTAATGTGACATTGTTAAACTACCCAGCCATGGCAGGTATACAGGCGAAATGGGTGTGCGTGGTGGGCGTGCGCCCACCACGCACACCCATTTCGCCTGCATTTTTACATCGGGGATGAGTAGATATGCCATTTCGTTTTGATCGCGCCAGATCCCAGGCGTTGAAGGGTAGGGGTGGACGAATGGATTCTGGGACGTGTTTAGGAGCAAAATCCGGGCCTTGGCGCCGGCTCTCCATTATGTGTCGGAGGGCGAAACCAATCCAATCCGGACGGCATGTAAGGCCGCCTGGGTCCGGCTGGAAACGCCCAACTTCATCAAAATATTGCTGACGTGGGTTTTGACCGTTGTTTCGCTGACGTGCAGGGCCAGGGCGATCTCTTTGTTGGCTTTGCCGGTCGCCAGCAGGCGCAGTACATCAGTCTCTCGTTCTGTCAAGGTCTCTGGACTTTCCGGGGCGCGCACTTCCCGGACGAGGCGAGCGGCAGCCTGGGGCGAAAGCTGAACTTGCCCGGCTGCGGCTGCTTTGATCGCCCGGCAAAGTTCATCCGCCTGGGTATCTTTCAATAAATAACCAATCGCGCCGGCCCGAACGGCCCCAACCACTGATGCGTCTTCCAACACACTGGTCAAAGCAATGACCTCTATATCCGGCAGCTTGCTGCGGATCTCCTGCGTGGCGGTGACGCCATCCATCACCGGCATCATCAAATCCATCAGAACCACATCGGGTTTGAGCTGGGCTGCCAGTTCCACGGCCTGCTTGCCATTGACCGCTTCGCCAATTACATTGAGTTCCGGGTCCAAACCCAGAAACATTTTCAACCCCTGTCGAACGACACTGTGGTCGTCAACGATCAAGATGTCAATTGTCATGGATTACTCCTACTTTCGATGGATAGGCTTTCACCCATCTTAAGTCTGATTTGGTTAAGACCGCTCGCATGATGCGCCTCCACAGGGACGCGGCTATAACTATAAGTGGGTGCAAAAAGATCAGCGCGGCGAAATGTCACCGCGAATGAATCCTGAATGGCAATCATCGGTCTACTCACTTTTTTGGGGGTGGCAATAGCCAAGATCCAATGATTGAATGCACCTGATGTGATGCGAATTATACCTGTTTGGTGGGAGGCGTGCAAAGTTTGGGACAGTTAATCCTGAAATGCCGGTTCCTTGCCAATGGTTTAACCAACGATCGGATGAAATTCATGATCAAGATATTACTGGTCGACGATCAAGTTATGGTACGAAGGGGTCTGCGTATGCGCCTGGCTTTAGAGCCGGATCTGGAGATCATTGGCGAAGCCAACAACGGGCTCGAAGCGCTCGATCTCAGCCGAAGGCTAATGCCGGACGTGATTGTCATGGATATAGAAATGCCGGATCTGGATGGCATTGCAACCTTACAGCAGTTGGGCAAGAGTATGCCGGGCTGCCCGGTCATCATTCTGACCTTGCACGATGACAGCCATAACCGGACCAGGGCCATGGCTTCGGGAGCCAGGGCTTTTGTTCCCAAGCAAGGCGGCGCTGCGCTGTTAATCGATACGATCCGTAAAGTGCGTCCGGATTTGCTCCGTGCGGAATCCTGATTGTTCCAGCAAGCAAGATGAGCCATTTCTACAGGATTCCCCCAAACTGGGCAGTTTACTTTGGCAACATTTCTGAACGAATTGCGTAGATATTTTTGTAGTTGAACAATGTCACTTTAAAAAAAGGATACCCAAATTTTGATGTGTGGTGCGGGTGCCCGCACCACACATCAAAATTTGGGGATTTCTTCGAATGTGAACTTGTCAAGATAGTAACCCTAATCAAGAAAAGGCCAGGAAAGTAATGGATACCTCCTCTGTTTCAAACCAAACCCGCAACCCAATAAACCGCATGTTTTTAAACAGCAGCCTGATCGTGCTCATCCTGTTATTCGGGTTGACCGGCTGCATGGTTAACTTTGGGAGTTCCCAGGCGACCGAGACAGTTACCGATTCGTTTTCTACCGGTGCACAGCCTGCAATCATTGTGGAAACCTTCAATGGGAGAATTGACGTGCAGGCGGGCGCGGACGGTCAGGTGGCGGTCGCTGTCACGAAGACCGGTTCTGGCGCCAGCCAGAGAGCAGCCGAAGCGGATCTGAAAAACATCGATGTTCAAATGACCCAGAATGGCGATACGATTCGGGTGTCCATCAAACGAACTGACAACAATTCGATCGGCAATTCGGGTGCTCGGGTGGACCTCACGGTTCCGGCTTCTGCCATGCTGGATCTCACGACCAGCAATGGAAAAATTACCTCCACTGGTATTCAGGGGGACCTGACGCTGGTAACCTCGAATGGAGAAATCGTCGTCATGGGCGGCCGTGGTTCGCAAGATCTGACTACCAGCAATGGCAGAATCCAGCTTGAGGCTCAATCTGCCCGGGTCAATGCCCGGACATCCAATGGCCCAATAAGCTTTACGGGCGAGTTGATCGACGGCAAACACAGCTTTGAAACCAGCAACGGTTCGGTGGATATCAGCCTGCCAGCCGACAGCCAGTTTGATTTAAACGCCCATACCTCTAACGGCCGTGTGACCAGCGAATTTGCACTGCAATCCAGCCGGGGTTCGGAGGACAATGAACTGGTTGGAACTGTCGGCGATAATCCAGCGGTTTTCATTCAAGTCCAAACCAGCAATGGATCCATCACGCTGTCGAAATCCCAATAAAGATCAGACGGATAGACATGATTTCGAAAAAAAGGCAGGCTGCCTGGCAAAAGCCAGCCAGCCTGCCTTTTTTTGACAGCCTGTTTACCGGCTGCAGAGGTAGTGTAGCCGAATCAGTCTCAGCTGATCGTAATTCAGATCGCCTTCCAGCTTTTCGTAAACCGGCTTGAGCAAGTCCGCACCCAGTTCCTCGAAGGCGGCCAGCGCCCGGGCCTGTTGTTCGGGATCGGCTTCGGCCAGAGCCAGAAAATCCTGGCTGGGCCGCAGCGGTTCACCGGAGCGCGCAAATTGCCAGAGATGTTTAAGGATTGTATCAATTTTTACCTGATAGGCGTCTGCCAGTTCCTGCACCGATTGGCCGGCGTTATAGGCCTCTGCGACCTCGAGCTGGCGCGGTATTATCGCCATATTCAGCTGGCCATCCGGTACGGGTTCAGCAGTCGAGCGGGTCTTTTCGGCCAGCCCATGCTCCAGGCAATAAGCCTGGATGAGTTCCAGGAAAACAGGTCCATAGCGTTCAGCTTTTACCTGGCCGACCCCGTAAATTTTCAACAGGCCTGGCTCCGATTGTGGATAATAGGCAGCCATTTCGTACAGGGTTTGGTCGGGAAAGATCACATAAGGTGGGATGCCGCCAACTTCGGCCAGTTCTTTGCGTTTGGCGCGCAGGATTTCGAATAAGCGAGCGTCATGTTCGATGCCGCCGGTCTTCCTGGAAGATTTTTTATCCACTTTTTCTTCCTGGATGACGCCCATGACCGGCTGGCGCTCTTTCAGAAGTTCCAGACCCTGCGGGCTGAGTTTCAGGCTGCGGTAGCGTACATCCTCGATCAACAGCCCTTTCTGAACGAGCTGGCGGCCGATATGGAACCATTGTTTGCGGGTCAGTTCCTGGCCAATCCCGAACGTGGACAGATTCTGATGTCCAAATTTGAGTACTTTCTGATTCTGGGAGCCGCACAGCACATCCGCGATATGGGCGGCGCCGAACATCTCCCCGGTCCGCACCACGCAAGATAGAAACTTCTGAGCCGGGATGGTGATATCAACCTGATCCGCCTTACCATTCAGGCAGTTGTCGCACATCCCGCAGTTCTCTGTGGTGTAATGCTCGCCAAAGTAGGCCAGCAGCGGCACCCGCCGGCAGATCGTACTCTCTGCATAGCGCGTTAATGCTTCAAGATGCTGGTAGGAAACTTCGCGCTCCGGGCCTTCTTTCTGGTCGATAAAATAACGCAATTTGTAAGCATCCCCATAGTTGTAGAGCAGCAGGCAGTCCGCCGGCAGGCCGTCTCTGCCGGCCCGGCCGATCTCCTGATAATAACTCTCAATGCTTTTGGGCAGGTCGTAATGGATGACAAAGCGCACGTCGGGTTTGTTGATGCCCATCCCAAAGGCGATGGTTGCTACCATGATCTGGACTTTATCCCGAATAAAATCCTCCTGATTCTGGCGGCGCTCATCGTCAGACAGTCCGGCGTGATAAGGCCGGGCCGAGTAGCCTCGCTGCACCAGGACGTGGGTCAGGTCGTCGACTTGCCGGCGCGAGAAGCAGTATACAATCCCTGACCGGTCATGAAAATTCTGCAGAAACTCCAGGGTTTGGGCCAGCGGCTCGGTTTTGGGCGCCACTTCGATCCTCAAGTTAGGACGGTCGAAGCTGGCGATGAATTCATCGGAGCGGGCGAAATCCAGGCTGGTGAGAATATCTTTGCGAACGCGCTCGGTTGCCGTAGCAGTTAATGCCAGGCAGACTGCCTGTGGAAAACGCTGGCGCACTTCAACCAGTTGGCGGTATTCGGGCCGAAAGTCATGACCCCATTCAGAGATACAGTGGGCTTCATCAATCGTCAGGCAGCTGAATGGAACGCTGCTGATCAGATCTAACAGGCGCGGCATCAGCAAGGTTTCGGGTGCCACATACAAGAGCCTGGCCTGACCAGCTCTGACCTGTTGAACGTTCTCCTGGTAGGCATCCGGGGATAAAGAGCTGTTCAGAAAAACCGCCGAGACTCCGAATGCCTGCAATTGTTCCACCTGGTCCTTCATCAAGGAGATCAGGGGCGAGACCACCACCGTCATGCCCGGGAAAATCAAGGCGGGAATTTGATAGCATAGCGATTTTCCGCCACCGGTCGGCATGATGGCCAGGGTATCGTGTTTATTGAGTACATTTCGGATGACTTCGCGCTGTAAAGGGCGAAACTGTTCATAGCCGAATACGGTATGCAGGATTGATTCGGGGGAATTGGTCATCGGATTAAGCGTGGTTGAGCGGGGATCGTCATGCGGAGATCGAATTATGGAGCAAGGGCGCAAGAAATGAGACCATCTGGGAAACCGGCGCCGTTCAGGGTTCGACCCACCGGATCTGGCCTGTCTGGCTGATATCATACCCCGCCAACCGGGCCAAAGCAGTTCGGGCGGAGGAACTCTGTAACCATGACCGCAGGGAGGCGATGCCTGGATGCTGCCAGCATTCGGCCGGGATGGCCAGGTCATAGCGTTCATTGACCAGGAAGATGAAATCCAGGCCAAGCGCCCGGGCGGAGGCCTCCAGCCCAACCCCAAGATCCGCCCGGCCTTCTGCGATCGCCCGGGCCAATTCGGAATGGGTCAGCATCTCGGTCTGGTAACCTTGGATTTCGCCGGGTGGAATCCCCAGTTTTTTCAGGTTGGTGTCCAGCCAGACGCGGGTTCCAGCGCCGGATTGGCGATTGGCAAATATCAGCTCAGGCCGGGCAAGATCCTGCAGGGAATGGACGCCGGCCGGATTGCCCGGCGGTAAGATCAATCCCAGCCGCCGGTGGGCCAGGGTGACCAGGGCCGTCCGCCTGCCCGGCAGCAAACGCCGGACGAAGGGCAGGTTATAGTCGTCGCTCCGGTCGTCCCACAGGTGGCAGCCGGCGAGGTCGGCTTTGCCCTCGGCCAGCGCGATCAGGCCTCCCAGGCTGCCGCTGAAATTGAGCTGTAACCGATACTCAGGAGCAATCTCTCCAAAATGGGCGGCCAGCCAGGTGACGGCCAGATCATGGGAACCGGCAAAACGCAAAGTCATTCCGGCGGGAGCGCTGGCCTGACTGGCGATAGCCCGCCAGCGATCCAGCGCCATTTGGACCGCGCTCTCGACTTCAGACGGGGAGTAGCCGGCGGTCAACACTTCCAGTAAAAAGGATTCGGCCCGGTGGACAAGATTGGCTTTGCGGAGTGGGGCGTCGTCCTGGGTGGGGATGTCTTCCACAATCTGGGTACCGCGACCAGTCCGGCTGGTGACCAGTCCGTGCTGCGCCAGTTCGTGATAGGCTCGCTGAACCGTTCCGATGGTGCAGTCCCAGCGGGCCGCCATCTCCCGTACGGATGGCAGGCGATCGCCCGGTTTCAGGCTGCCTTCCAGCACATCCTGGCGGATCGATTCGGCGATTTTCTGGTAGAGGTAGGTCTCATCCATATGGATAGTATAACCCGAGATTAGCGAGTGGATTCGACGGGAATAGCCCCTTGCACGAGTCGGTGTAAGCTGGCGCCCTTCAGGCTCTCCAGGAATCTCCGTGGGATACCATCACAGGAATTCCTGATGATTGGTGAGCATGCAAACGTTGTACAGTTTACACAATTTGAGTGCTCCCGATGATTGGCCTTTCATCCATCTTCGATGTCATCCAGTATAATTAAACTGCGGGGGCTTTGACCGGGAATTCAGGGGCCGGTGGAATAAGCGGCTGCCTGGGTTTGGAGTAAATGGGGCTTGATGCAGATCGAATAAGAAAAGGAGCACCGGATGAGCGAGCAGAAAGTCTATAAAGAAGAGTTCGAAGTCGACGGCGATGCTGTGATCGCCAAGATCAAAGAAGTCATCCATGAAGGCAATGTCAGGCGAATAACGATCAAAAATGATGAAGGCAAAACGTTGATCGAGATTCCATTGACCCTGGGCGTGGTCGGGGCCCTGTTGCTGCCGGTTTGGGCGGCGATAGGGGCGATAGCCGCCCTGGCGGCTAACCTGACCCTGGTTATCGAGAAGGTCGAACCTGTCCCAGGGCAGCCGCCCTCCGAGCCGGAGGAATAGCCGGGTTGGCAAGGGGAATTCTATCGAAAAACGGACAAGAAGGTCGGCATTCGCCGACCTTCTTGTCCGTTTTTCGACCATTCATTTTAAGTCCATGGCTGAGATAAATCAGATTTGTTCGGGCTGGGTGCTCGTCAGGGACCTGGCCTGGCGTTTGAAACGCCCGCGCAGCCCGCTGGCCCACCGGCGCACAGCCGGAATCCGCATCACCAGTAAAAAGATCACCAGGATACCGAATAAGACCGGGCCGATGATATCGCCCTGCAGGCGGAAGAGATCGCCTTTTTTCGCCCAGCCATAGTGCAGGATCACCAGCCCGCTGGCCAGGTAAACCAGTTTGTGCAGGCGTTTCCAGTTCTTGCCCAGGTGTTTCTGCCAGTAGCGAAAGGAGGTCACTCCCAGGGCGGACAGGATCAACAAGGCGCTCAAGCCCACCACGATATAGGTTTTTTCAAAAATCGCCCCTTTCAATAAGGACCAATCGAACCCATAATCCAGGCCAATAAACGTGAAGAAGTGAATCCCGGCGTACATCAGCGCATACAGACCCAGGGCCCGCCTGATCTTGCCGACCTGCCGCCAACCGAACAGTGTGATGACCGGCGTGCAGGCTAACGATAGAACCAGTAATATCAACGCGGTCTTACCCGTGCGCTGGGTAAACGCCTGGATTGGATTGATATCCGAGGCGTATTGGCTCAAAAACCAGCCCAGCGGCAGCCAGACGGCGATATGCGTGATGATCTGTAAAGGTGTGAAATGCAACTTCTTCATGTCGATCGGGCTCCCTATCCCTGGACCTCCTTAATAAATTTCCAAAATAATCCCATCCCCAAACCATCTGAATGTTGGGTTTAATAATAAACTTTTAGATCCATACCCTCATACAGGCTGGCAACTTCTTCTGCGTAGCCGTTAAATTTGAGGGTTGGACGCCGGCCTGCTTCTCCCAGCCGGCGCTCGCTGGCTTGAGACCAGCGGGGATGGGGCACATCCGGGTTTACATTGGCATAAAACCCATATTCATTCGGGGCAATCGTGGACCACATTGTAGCGGGTTCTTCGGATACCAGTTCGATCTTGACGATCGACTTAATGCTTTTAAAGCCATATTTCCAGGGTACTGCCAGCCGCAATGGGCTGCCGTTCTGGGCCGGTAATTCTTTACCATACAATCCGGTTACCATTAATGTCAGCTTGTTCATGGCTTCATCCAGGCGCAAACCCTCCTGGTAAGGCCAGGGGAAACTGCGCCGTTTTAATCCCGGCATTTGGGAGGCATCTTCCAGGGTCTCGAAACGTACGTATTTGGCGCTCGACTGCGGATCGGCTTCTTTGAGCAGTTCCGACAATTGAAAGCCCATCCAGGGGATCACCAGCGACCAGCCCTCGACGCATCGCAGCCGGTAAATGCGCTCTTCCTGGGTAAATTTCTTGAGGATGTCTTCTAACCCGAACGTGACCGGATTATTGACCAGCCCATATACCTGCAATTGCCAGGGATACTGATTTTCGCCGCTGGAGGGTTTGAAATCTTTGGCCAGCCTGGCGACGCCGCCTTTATCGGTGGTGAACTCGTAAAAGTTGTTGTAGTTTGTGATGGTTTCATAGTCATTGATGGGGTCGCCCAGTTCGTCCACTGCGCCATCCGCCAGGGGAACATCGGTTTGGACAGTTGCAGGTTGGTCCGATGGGGTGGGAGCATTGTTGGTATTGCCCGCCACACCGCAGGCTGCCAGCAAGGCGCCGGCTCCGACCAGGCCTATGCTTTTGAGAAAAGCGCGCCGGGAGCGGTAAAGGTGCTCGGGTGTGATCTCGGATGGTTTAATCGGCACCGACTTGAATTTGGATGATTTCATGGTTTGTCCCTCACGATATTCAGAATAACGATCTATTTTACTCAATCTCAGGAAACTTCCTTGACAAGGTCACATTCGAAGAAATCTCCCAATTTTGATATGTGTGGCGGGCGGTTGCCCGCCATATATATCAAAATTTGGGTAACCCTTTTTTTGTCAAATTCAGTCATAGGCTGAGCAGTAACATCTCATCTCCAACATTGTAAAAGATAAATCTTGCGAAATGATTACAGGATGGTGAATATTCGATGAATTCTATGGGATTGGTTCATTTCGCCATCTACTCCTGTGTCGGTGAAATAGTTGGACTATGTCACAATGAAAAATTCGGGCTAAACTGATAGGTGATGTTCTCAAGGTCTTTACTTTAAAAGAACAGGGCTCCAATACAGTCTATCAAACCGGAGCCCCATTTCTTCGTTTAACGGGTAGCTTTTGCTCAACCCAGGGCCACGTCCAGTAGCATCATGACGGCGAACCCCAACATAGATCCAAAAGTGGCGATATGGGTGTTTTTCTCGTATTGTGACTCGGGAATCAACTCTTCGATCACAACATAGATCATGGCGCCGGCGGCGAAGGAGAGCGCATAGGGCAGGATTGGCCGGATCATCAGGACAGCAGCCGCACCCAGGACGCCGGCGATCGGTTCGACGATCCCCGAAGCCTGCCCATAAACAAAACTTTTCAAGCGGCTGAACCCTTCCCGGCGCAATGGTACCGAAACGGCCGCCCCCTCCGGGAAGTTCTGAAGTCCAATCCCCAGGGCCAGTGCAATCGCTCCTGCCAGGCTGGCGGATGGGATCCCGCTGCTGACTGCCCCAAAGGCAACCCCAACGGCCAGCCCTTCCGGTATATTGTGTAGAGTGATCGCCAAAACCAGCAGCAGTGATCGCTGCCAGCTGGTTTTAATACCCTCCGCCTCCGAGATGGGCAGCCCCAGATGCAGATGCGGCAGCAATTGATCCACGATCCACAGAAATCCGCCGCCCAGTAGAAAGCCCACCACCGCGGGGATCCAGCTGGGCCCAGGTCCATCTTCTGCCATTTCGATCGCCGGGGCCAGTAGCGACCAGAAACTGGCCGCGATCATCACTCCGGCGGCAAATCCGAGCATGCCGTCCAGGATGCGGCGTTCGATCGATTTGAAAAAGAAAACCATCCCTGCGCCCAAAGCGGTCACAAACCAGGTGAATAATGTCCCTATCAGCGCCTGGGTGACCGGGTTGAGTGATTCGAACCACGCGATCGCCATGCAACCGTACCTCCATGGGTATCGTATTCCGAAGGATATAGGGGGTATTCTACCCGAAAATGCAGATCAACCTGAGCAGACGCGGTCACTTTCCTCCAGGGCATCACCGGCCACCTTTCTCGATGCCGATATGCCAGAATTTAATCTTTCCTGGTGTTCTATTCAATCTCAGCCATGCACCTGCTAAATAAATCGTCGGAAAACGGGCATGAAGATCGGCGAAAGCCGATCTTCATGCCCGTTTTCCGATAAAATTCCCCATCCCGGCGGCGAAGCCGCCAGGGAGGGGGTTAAGGGGTGGGTAGAATGATGATGGTTCATACCGAATTTAATAATTCGGTATGTGTCATGTTTACCGCAGGGGAATGTAGCAGATCAATCGGATTTGCCCGGCAACGTGAAGTAAAAGCGCGTGACCTGGTTGGGGATGCTTTCGACCCCGATCTCTCCGTGGTGGGCTTTTACGATCCCGCGGGCAATCGCCAACCCCAACCCGGCGCCTCCGGTCGCCCGGTTCCGGGACTTCTCGCCCCGGTAAAAACGCTCAAAAATGTTGGGTAGATCTTCCGGCTTGATGCCCGGCCCATCGTCAATGACTTCCACCTGAACGCCAGCGGGTACGGGCCGGGCGGTCACTGTGACCGAACCGCCAGGCTGGACGTGCCGCAGGGCATTGCCGACCAGATTGTTGAGCACCCGCCCGATCCGGGGGCTGTCCATCCAGACCGGGTCGACGCCTTCCGTCACGCTGCCTTCCAGGCGCACTCCCTGGCGGGCCGCCATTTCGGAGAAGGTCTCGAGCGTGTCGGAGATCAGGTCCGAAAGCGCATCATACTCGCATTCCAGAGGCAGACCACCGGCATCCAGTTGAGCCATTTGAAACAGATCGTCGATCAGCATGGAAAGATCCGAAATCTCCCGCTGCGCGGTCCGTAAATAGCGGTGTTGGGTATCCGGGTCTTCAATCATTTCATCCGCCAGCGCCTCGATGATGGCCCGGATGGAGGCTAACGGGGTTTGCAGGTCATGGCTGACCCAGGCGATCAAGTCGCGGCGCATGAGGTCAAGCTGGCGGCGCTGTTGGTCGGCGGCCTGCAGGCGCTGCGCCATCTGGTTGAAAGTATCTGCCAGGGCCGCAATCTCATCCTGGCCATGTACGTTTGTACGGGTTTGCAAGTTCCCGTGAGCGATCGACATGGCGGCCAGGTCCAGCTGGCGGATGCGCTGGGTTAAGGTGTTGGCCAGAAGATAGCCCAGGGCCATGGCGATACCCCCGGCGTACACCAGCAAGACGGTGGCCAGCATCAGATCATGATCGCTGCTGAACATCAAGTTGGCCGTGATCCAGACGTTGATAAATGTAAGCAGGCTCGAAAGCGCGTAACCGCCTAACAGGGTCCACAACAGGGTCGGTGAGCGGTTCATCCAACCCAGGCGGTAAGCCCCATAGCCGGCCAGGGTGGAAACCACCGCGGTGACCGATAAAAACAGTGCCATCAGCCCCAGGTCGCTGCTGGCAGGACGCATTAAGATGTTGAACAGCACCAGGGTGAGGGCAACCATCAGGATGACGCCCAGTACAAAACGCAGAGGCAGAGAGGCGCGGGTGATTGCAGGATTACCTTCGAGATTCATCATTTTTCCTTTGACTTGTTATGGCTCGAACTTGTAGCCAACTCCCCAGACCGTCTGGATGTGAACGGGATTAGAAGGATCGGGCTCGATCTTTTCACGCAGCCGGCGAATGTGGACCGTGACGGTGCCCGGATCGATATATTCTGCCAGGCCCCAGACGTTTTCCAGCAATCGGTCCCGGCTGAAAACCTGGCGAGGATGGCAGGCCAGCACCCACAGCATGTCGAACTCCTTGGCGGTCAGGCTGATCTCCTCTTCGCCGATCGTCACCAGGCGGGTCTGCGGATCGATCCGCAGGTTGGCAAAAACCACTGCCTGTTCGCTGCTGGTCTGGCTGCTGTTTTGGGTGCGGCGCAGTACGGCGCGCACCCGGCTCACCAGTTCCTGCGGGCTGAAAGGTTTAACCACATAATCATCGGCGCCCATTTCCAGCCCGGCAATCCGGTCCCCCTCCGCCCGGCGGGCGGTCAGCATGATGATCGGCAGGTCGCTGCGATCGCGCACCCAGCGGGTGATGGCCAGCCCATCGACCCCGGGCAGCATCAAGTCCAGAATCAGTAAATCCGGCATCTGCTGTTCAAGCCTTTTCAGAGCGGCCTTGCCCTCATTGAAACTGGTAACCTGGTAGCCGGCCCGTTTCAGATACAGGCTGACCACTTCTGCGATACTGGGTTCATCCTCGACGATCATAATTTCAGTTGGGCTCATAGCAGTTACTCCAATTCAGGGTTCTTTGGGAATCCCTGGGACTCTCCCACAAAGTTTCCCAGAAGCCCCAATTCAGACGCGCCAGAATGCGATTGAGGCGATGGGGAATTCTGAGCGCCAGGCCGGGAAAGAACCTTCGGCAGGCGCGCTTAAACCGCCCTCGCCTGTCTGGATTATATGCGATCTTACTGCGGATAGCTTACAACACCTTCAAGGATTTCTTACAAGAAGATTACATCCTGGCCGGAAACATTCAGATTCCTGTAATTTCTCGGTTCCAGATTTGTAAGGGTTGTTTGGGATCATGGATGAGCGGGCGTTGGTCGCTCGGGAAAGTATTCGATCTCAGCGATGGCAGCCCAATTACAGTTTAAAAGTTCAGGAGGAAATGGAATGAATAAGATGAGGCGCGATTTCTTTAAGCCCGGACAATCCTGGCGCCTGCTTGCCAGTCTCGTGATGATCCTGGCGGTTGGGCTGTCGGCCTGCGCCGGTAAAGCAACCCAAACAGCCACGATGGCTGATACTCAGGAGCCGGCCAGGATGGAGGCACAACCCGCTACCGAGATAATGGATACGACCCAGGATACTGGCATGCAAGCTGAGCAGATAGACGATGCCAGCATGAATGATTCTGGCAAGAACGATGCCGGGATGCAGGCGGATGACATGATGGCGGCTACCGAGGCGACTATGACCGAGTCATCGGCTGCGCCGATGACCGAGTCATCGGCTGTGCCGAAGACGAGCCCCAATTGGCTGTCCGCCAGTTTGGATAACGTTAACAGCGGTGAAAGTTTTACGCTGCAGGATTTGAGTGGTAAAGTTGTTCTGGTGGAGACCATGGCAGTTTGGTGCAGCAATTGTCTCCAACAGCAACGCCAGGTTAAAGCCCTGCATGGGTTGCTTGGCGAGCGGGAAGATTTTATCAGCCTGGGGCTGGATATCGACCCGAACGAGAACGCCGCCGATTTGAAAGATTTTATCGACCGCAATGGATTTGATTGGCATTATGCTGTCGCCCCGACCGAGGTCGCCCGCGAGCTGGGGAACCTGTATGGTGCCCAATTCTTGAACCCGCCTTCCACGCCCATGCTGATTGTGGATCGGCACGGCGAGGTCCACCTGCTGCCATTTGGGATCAAGGACGCTCAGACCCTCAAGGAGGCTCTGGATCCTTTCCTGGCAGACAATATGTAGTTTGACTGGATAATTCTTCGAACTGGAAAACAAGCATGTCAATTGAAGCCATCCTCACTTCTATCTCCCTGGGCCTGATCGCAACCACCAGTCCCTGCATCTTGCCGCTTTATCCCGGTTTCCTGGCTTATATCAGCGGCGGGCAGGAAGGTTTGCAGACGCGGGTGGGGCGGTATTTCCTCGGTTTTTTTGTGCTGGCCGGCGTTTTGACCATGATGCTGGCTTTGGGTGGGCTGATCGCCTTGTTATCCGTGTCCATCGGCCGGGCGCTTTCGATCGTGATCCCAATCGCCGATTTGTTGATCTTTGGGCTGGGGGTGCTGCTGTTGTTGAACATCAATCCTTTCAAGCAATTGCCCCAAATTCGCGTGCCGGTGCTATCGCATCCCTACGTCAACGCCTTCATCTATGGGCTGCTGTATGGGCCGATCGCCCTGCCGTGTTCCGGCCCGCTGGTGGTGGGCATCTTCGCCTACTCATTGACCGCAGCCGAATTCATCGATAAATTATCCGTCTTCCTGTGGTTTGGGATCGGTTTTGGGCTGCCTTTGCTGCTGCTGTCATTCCTGTCTGGAAGCGTGCAGCGCTGGATCACCCGCCAGTTTGCGATGCGAGCCCGACTGATCAATGTGATCGGGGGATTACTGCTGGTGAGCGTGGCGATCTACGACCTGGCTTCCAACTGGGAGCTTCTGCGAGCTTTTTTCTAAACCAGGAACCCGCAATTGCATTCTTTTGGGCGGGATGGCGGTCACAGCTGCCATCCTGCCCTTTCTCTTCCGGCGGGGGGACAAACCAGCCCAATGCGTAACCCCAGGAAACCCCTTTCCACAAAATTCGAATGCTCTCTTTCACCCTGATCGGGGTGGGTGCACGAAAAGTTGGTAGATTTGGCGTTCGATTTGTGCGGCATATGCCGCACAAATCGAACGCCAAAAACAATTGTCTATAAAATTTGAGTGCACCCGATCCGGGCAGGCGCACATTTTTTCGGTACAATTAGGTTCGTTAGAAAATCCTGATGGAGCATTGAGGAGTAATCCATGGCACAAGCGACATTCCATTTCCCGCGTGGCTTTTTGTGGGGCACGGCAACCGCCTCCCACCAGGTGGAGGGCAATAATACCAACAATAACTGGTGGGCTTGGGAGCAGCAGCCCGGCAAAATTATCAACGGCCAAAAGTCCGGCCTGGCCTGTGACTGGTGGAATGGGCGCTGGCGGGAAGATTTCGATCGGGCGGCCGAGGCCGGGCAGAATGCGCACCGGCTGTCGATCGAATGGAGCCGCATCCAGCCTGAGCCGGATCGCTGGGATGAAAGCGCCATCGATTATTATCGTGAGATGCTGCGGGGATTGAAGGACCGGGACATGACCGCGATGGTTACCCTGCACCACTTCAGCGACCCTTTATGGCTGGTCGAGATGGGCGGTTGGGAATCGGAGTTGGTGGTCGAGCGTTTCGAGACCTATGTCAGAAAAGTTGTCGAAGCGCTCAAGGAATACGTCACCTTGTGGGTGACAATTAATGAACCCAACGTTTATTACACCTCCGGTTATGTTACCGGGGAGTTTCCGCCTGGGCGGCAGGAGGTTGGCGCAGCTTTCCGGGTGGCCGAAAATATGATCCGCGGCCACGCAGCCGCCTACCAGGCCATCCATGCTCTCCAGGTTGAATCCCGGGTTGGGATCGCCCAGAATTATCGCAGCATGCAGCCGGCCCGATCCTGGCTGCCGTTCGATCGCTGGATCACCAGGATTCAATCCAGCCTGTTCAACGATCTGGTGCCGGGTGCCCTGGCTGAGGGCGTCATGCGCTTCCCTGCCTGGGCCAAACGCATCCCGCAGGCCAAAGGGACCCAGGATTTCGTCGGGTTGAATTATTACACCCGTGAATACGTGGCCTTTGACCCCTTCAGCCCGGGCGAGCTTTTTTCGAAGCGATTTTTCCTGCCCGGGGCCGATCTAAGCGATACCGGGTTTATCGCCAACGTTCCTGCTGGCCTATTCGAAGGTATTAAATGGGCGCTCAAGTACAAGCGGCCGATCATTATCACGGAGAATGGGGTCGAAGACGCCGATGATGATCTGCGGCCGCGTTACCTGATCCAGCATTTGCATCAGGTCTGGCGAGCGGTCAACTTTAATTTTCCAGTAAAAGGCTTCTTTCACTGGACCCTGGTCGACAATTTTGAATGGGAACGCGGCTGGAGCCAGCGGTTTGGCCTGTGGGAGTTGAATCCTGAAACCCAGGGACGCAGCAAACGGCCAAGCGCCGATCTGTATGCCGCGATCTGCCGCGAGAACGGCATCTCCTCCGAAATGGTAGCGCGCTTCGCCCCCGAAATTTTCGAGCAGATGTTCCCCAATTAATCCATGAGCCAGCGAATAAACTCAAGAGTAACACTTTCCGGCGTGGTCTGCCGCCCGGCCCTGGCCCAGGATAAGGCGGATATGCTGGCCCTGACCGCCCGGATCTGGGAAGGTCACGATTATCTGCCCCAGGTCTGGGATGATTGGCTGCTCGACTCGACCGGACGGCTGGTTGTGGCCCGGCTGGACGGTCGACTGGTTGGCCTGGGCAAGCTGACCTGCCTGGCGCAAGGACAATGGTGGGTTGAAGGCCTGCGGGTCCATCCGGATTTTGAGGGCCACGGCATCGCCAGCCATTTGCACGAGTACCTGCTGGCCGCCTGGCAGCAGTTAGGCTCCGGGGTCTTACGGCTGGCTACCAGCGCCAAGCAACTCCCGATCCATCATCTTTGCGACCGGACCGGCTTTATAAAAGTCGCCGAAGTATCCTCATTTCGAGCCCCGGCGCTGGACGAGCCGGCGCATGGATTTGCACGGTTGACCGCGGCCAATTGGGACCAGGTTCAATCCATGCTGGCCAACAGCCCAAGCGTCCACCTGGCTGGCGGACTGTGGGATCTGGGCTGGGAATGGGCTACGCCCCGGCAGGCTTTTCTGGAGCGAGCCGCCGGGCAGGGGTTGGTGTTTGGGTGGCGTAACGGGCGCGGCCTGCTGGTCTTGCGGATCGACGAAGACGAGGATGATCCACTCTCACCGCTGCCCTGGGTACAGATATTGGCCTGCGGGCTGGATGATCTGCCCGGCTTGCTGCTGGACTACCGCCGCCTGGCGTTTGAATTGGGTTATCCTCAGGCCTGCTGGATGGCAAGCCTGAAATCCTGAATTCTTAAGCGGCCTGGAAGCAGCCGGTTTCGAGCGCACCTGGGACAGTTCGCTGTATATATTTGAGAAGCGTTAACATCCCCGCTTTGTAATCAAAACTTTGTTAAGGTTACCCCGAATTTTAGGCGTGTATGGCTGGCGACTTCCAGCTACACACGCCTAAATTCGGGGTCATTTTTAAAAATGGGGCATTGTCCAACTACTCAGCCTTCAGTGGGATAGATTGGCGAAAAACGCCCCTTTTTAATGCCTGCATTTGAGAAGTTTAGCGCATTGCTTGTGGTATAATCCTGCACGCTGGCGGGGAGAAAACCGGTCAGTGCTATTGGAGAGGTTGCGTAGTCCGGCCTAACGCGCACGCCTGGAGAGCGTGTGAGCCGCAAGGCTCCGAGGGTTCGAAATCCCTCCCTCTCCGCCATCAAAAACCCCCTTATGTTTGGGTCTCAAACCCAGGATATGGGGGTTTCGCGTTTTTAGCACTGAATTGTATCCGGGAAGGCGTGCGCGTATCCACATGCTCCTTTTATGATGGTGTGGGCCGGGTGAAGGTGAGCTTGAACTTTATCGTGTGAATGGTCACGTAGGTCAGGCGGCACGCTGGCTTGCCTCCGCTATCCAGTTGCTCGAGCGGTATATGTCAGTGATGAACACCTTAATGGACTACCGGCACTGGTGGGGCAGGGTATTCAATTGTTTGCCACTCCCAGGTTCACTTTGGGATTGCACTCCCCATTGTACAACCACGAAACTATCGGACGGGGCTGTTAATTCTTATTCAAACCAGCAATACGTGTTGCACTGAAAAGGATTCATCCGTATACTATTATTAGCCTTCGAGGACAATATGGAAATCTGGGTTCTTTCGGAATTCCTGTGGTGCTACCCCAGATTTGGGGGTGTGAGTGTGCTCAAGCACACTCACACCCCCAAATCTGGGATCCTCCCACAGAATTCCCCAGAGACCCGAAATCTGACTGATTTCCAGGACAGCCGAATAATATCGTGGAGTAATACCGCTGCGTCCATAGCCCTCCTAACGAGCCGTTGGAGGGCGATTGCATCAGAGATGCGTCTATGTACAAGTTCAAGAGTGAGGGTGTTTTGGGTGCATCATCAAAAATATTATTTTTAACCCTTTTGAAGTTCTGAAAACTCAAACAACTGCCGTCATTCATATGAGCTGGGCAATAATATTCCATTCAACAAGATAAATATCAGAAAGGGGCACGAAATGCTTGAACCAATATTTTTCACCCTTGGTCTTTTGAATAATGGATTTCTAATTCTTATCTTTCTTATTCGCAAGAGGAACCTTGCCCTTCTACGAAAAATCGGCTGGTTATATTTCTTTTTAGCAATTCCAGCCATTTATGCTATTTTTCTGGTCCAACAGGAACAGAAGGATCAGCGTTACACGATCTTTCTGGGGATCTTTTTAGCATTTTTAGTAATCGAAGCTCTGTATGATTGGATACTGAAGATACCATTCCGAGAGGAAATGGATTGGAAAATTTTTACACCATATGTAGCCCTTTACATTTCGATGAATTATGGATTTGTAGTGATGGTTTGGAAATTTTATTCCGTGATATATGGGATGCTAATGCTTGGTCTTTGTGTAATCCAAATCATTGCCAATCTAGGCTCACATCCTCGATCTGTTACCAAACCAGAGCTAAGGTGAGCATGGTTGCAATTGTTTAATTTCAGCAAATGCAAAGCTTACCCAGGTAAACTTATTTCAGATCGCCTTTACCTGCATTTGTTTTCCGGGACATGGGACCGTGAGATTGGATAAACCTCTATGGGCGTGTGGGGACCAGGCATTTTCTCTGACGACACCGCTTGTGATGTTCGCGATAGCTATCGTGATCTTCTCGGGGATGAACTCACCGGGCAGCAAGCCACACAAGCTTTATTGGAAGAATGGCGCGATGAACTCGACGATCCTGATGTGTCTCCTGTCTTCTGGTTGGCATTGGCAGCGATACAGTGGCGTTTGGGTCGTCTCGAGCCACAGGTGCAGGCGCATGCCTTGGAAGTCATCGATAGCGGTTCCGATTTGATCCGGTGGCAAGAGGATCCTCGTCTGCTCAAGAACCGAAAATTGGTGCTGAGCAAGCTGCGAGAGACTTTGCTTTCACCTCAACCGCCGGAGAAACGCATCCGAAAGAAATTTCGGGATACGTGTGAATGGGAAATCGGTGAGATCATTGGTTATCGGCTATTGTCAGGGACTTATCTGATGTTCCGTGTCATCGGATACCATGTGGATAAGGGGGGGACTGCACCGGTTTTCGAGATTCTCGACTGGACCGGTGACCAACTGCCTGAACGTCGAGAACTCGAATCCGTTGGGATCAGAACATGGTCAAGAGATGGTAAACAGCTCATGGTGGGACGAGTCAGCGCCCGAGAATTACCGCGCGATCGGGTGATACGGCTTGGCTTCAAATTAAAACCGCATCAGAAGAAACCACAGGGATATACAGTAACGTTATGGAGGTGGCTTGATCGGGATTTAGATCTTATCTTGAAAGGGCAATAAAAATCCCCATTCCGGCGGAGAAGCCGCCAGGGAGGGGGTTAGGGGGTGGGCAGTATGATGCTGGTTGAGACCCAATTATAAAATTCGGGAGCTGTCTCACTATTATAGTCACAGAGGGAAATTTGGGACTCTCCTACAGAACCTAATTTAGGCAATCTATACAAGAATCGTCGCCAAATTCCTGATAGTTTTGCCAATAGACAATCCGGGTTTTCTTTACTAAACTATAGTTTGTTAAGGTTCAACAGTATCTCCGGCAGTTGAGTCCGGCTGCCATATCTGAGAGTCCGGTGCGTTTGTCCCGGCGCTTAACTATTTATCCGAACGACAAGGGCTGCCCACCCGGGCAGCCTTTTTTTACACAACCGAACGAAGTTGTCACAATTCGCTCTGGCTACCGCGGATCATCAAAAGCCACATTGTGATTGCTCGATCTTGGGTAGAAAGAGATGGATCAAAGGGTGTGCGTGGAGGGCGTACGCCCTCCACGCACACCCTTTGATCCAATTCACCGATGTTTGTTGATAAGAAACGCCTCGTATTATTGGAGAAGATGGCCATGCAGAAAACTTATCGGAATCCTGAAAAACGAATTGGACTGATCCCGGCTCCCCGGCCGCAGGAACTGCCGGCCCTGGGTCTGGAAGAGCACGATGCCTGTGCAATTGTGGCCTCGGTCCGTAAAACGGGACAGGCCACGCATGGCAATCTGAAGCGCTCCCTGGAAGCGCTGAGCAAAATGGGCCATCGCTCCGGGAGCGTCAACGGCGAGGGGGATGGTTGTGGGGTGTTAACCGATATCCCCCGCAAACTTTGGGCTGCAGCCCTGGCGGAGGCCGGCAAACCGGCCTGGCTGGCGGAGGATCGCCGCTTTTTTGTGGGCCATTTGATGATCCCGGCCGAACAGCAGGATCATCTGACGGCAGTCAAACAGCAGGTGGTCGATCTGATGGACCGCCTGGGGGCCAGCTTGCTGGTCGAACGCCCGGCCCTGACCCGCCCAACCACCCTGGGGAAGATGGCGCACGCCCAGATGCCGTATATCTGGCAGATCGCCGGGGTGGTGGATGATTGTCCTTTGGAGGAAGTCGAGGGGGCCCTGTTCGAGTTGGCCCTGGCGATCGAACGCTGCGCGCAGGTGCACGTCGCCTCCCTGTCTTCTCACAGCGTGGTCTATAAAGTGCGCGGCTCGATCGAGACCTTGTACCAGTACTATCCTGAGCTGCGCAGCCCGGATTTTATGACCGCCATCACCTTGGGCCACGCCCGCTACTCAACCAACACTACTACGATCTTCGAGCGGGTCCAGCCCTTTACGATCCTGGGGCATAACGGCGAGATCAACACCATCGCACGCCTGCGGGAACAGGCCCAGATGCTGGGCATCCAGCTTGTACCGGGTGGCAGCAATTCGCAGGATGTTGACCGCACGATCGGCGCGTTGATCAGCCGCTACGGCTACAGCCTGGCTGAAGCGATGGAATTGATCTTCCCGCCGATCCTCAGCGAAGTGGCTCAATTGCCTGAAAAGGAGCAGCAGGTCTACCGGTACTTCCGGCAGGCTTTCGGCCCCTACGCCCAGGGGCCGGCCGGCATAATCGCTCGTTACGGCGATGAGTGTGTTTTCAGCGTCGATGCGCTTGGTTTGAGACCGTTATGGGTCGGTGAGACCGAGAAGGAGATCTTTTTCTCGTCCGAAAAAGGCGTCTATCACCTGGATCTGTTGTGCAGTGACCCGCGCCCGCTGGCCCCGGGCGAGAAAATGAGCGTGCGTGTGTGCCGGGAAGAAGGCATTGAAGTCCTGGATTATCCCAGCCTGCGCAGCCAGATGATGGCCGGCCACGACCAGTTCGGTAAAACGACGGCCTTGTTCCCATATCCGGAAAACGGAGAAGGCTGGACCGAAGCGGAAACCACGACGGAAGATATTGATCCCGACGAGGCCGACCAGGCTGACGAAGTAGACCAGGAAGACCGCTTACCGGCGCAACTGCTGCAGGAGCGCCGCATGGCCGCTTTCGGTTGGGCCCGGGAGGATCGGGATTGGGTGCAGGCGCTGGCTGACTCCGGCAAAGAACCGATCGGTTCGATGGGGTACGACGGACCGCTGGCAGCCCTGGCGGAGGAGCGCCAGAACCTGGCGGATTATTTCAAAGAAGCGGTGGCGGTGGTAACCAACCCGTCGATCGACCGGGAGCGGGAGGTCGAGCATTTCTCGACCCAGACCCTGGTGGGGCCGCGGCCCGTACTTGGGCGGGACAGGCTGGATTTTCAGACGCCGGTCGCCCTCGACTGCCCGATCCTGCTGGGTGGGCATACCCAGTCCGAATTTCTCCCGGTCGAAACCGGACGAAAAATCGCCCGAGCAGGCCGGCAGCCTGCGCCTGGAGGATTTGCTGGCGCATTTTGGCCCCGAACGGGTTGCAATCCTGGAAACGGTCACGCTGCCGGATGAAAGCGTCCGCCAGGCCTGTGATCGCCTGGCTGAGGCGGCCTGCCGGTCGGTCCGCAACGGGGCTCATTTGATCTTGCTGGATGACCGCAGCGCCTTTCGCAAGGGGCAGGGTTGGATTGATCCGCTGCTGGCAATCGCTAGCGTGGACCGGGCGCTGCAGCTGCATTTTGACGATAACGACCATCGTGATGATGCTGAAAACCCAACCGGCCCGCTGGATCCGGACGGGTTTGATTACGCCCATCTGTTCCACCCCCCGGCTCAAAGCCTGCGCCGTAAAACCGGCCTGGTGCTTTGTTCGGGCGCCATTCGCGGTTTGCACGACCTGATGCTGGCGATCGGCTTTGGGGCCGACGCCGTGGCGCCTTATCTGCTCTTCGAAGTGGCGGGCGTCGATCCCGGCCTGGAAAAAGAGCCTTCTGATCGGGCCGTTCGGGTGGACCACACCCTCCAGGCTTTGCAGGCCGGCATTGAAAAAGTGATCAGCACCATGGGGATCCATGAGCTGCGCGGCTATGGCCGCCTGTTTGCCAGCCTGGGCTTGAGCCAGCCATTGGCCGATACCCTGCACAGCCTCAACTACGGTGGCTCTCAGGAGCGTGGGCTCACCTGGCAGCATCTGGAGGCTGAAAATGCTGCCCGGGCGGCGATCGCCAGCGGGCAGGTCCGGCCCAAACTTTCCCGCCAGAACCATTTCTATCCCAAGGTGTGGAAGGCCGCCGGGCAGGTAGCCCGGGGAGAGGTTCCCCAGCAGACCTTTGAGCAGCAGGCCGAGGATCTGGCGCTGAAGCTGCCGGTCACCCTCCGGCACGTGCTGGATTTCAACTATCCCCCGGAAGAGGTCATCACCACACCGACCCCCAAAGTGGATGCCGGGCTGACCGGTCACAGCCTGCCGTTTGTGATTGCCTCGATGTCGTTCGGTTCGCAGGGCGAGACCGCCTTTCGGTCGTATGCCCAGGCCGCCGGGTGGCTGAACATCATCGCGCTGAACGGCGAGGGCGGCGAGATCAAAGATATGCTCGGGTTGTACCCGCACAACCGCGGCCAGCAGATCGCCTCCGGGCGGTTCGGGGTCGATATCGAATTGATCAATTCTTCCAACTTGCTGGAGATCAAGATCGGCCAGGGCGCCAAGCCGGGCGAGGGCGGCCACCTGCCGGGGCGCAAAGTGACCCACAAAATTGCCGAGACGCGCCATGCCAGCCCAGGCGTGGACCTGATCTCGCCATCCAATAATCACGATATCTACTCGATTGAGGACCTGGCCCAGTTCATCGAGGAGTTGAAGACGGCCAACCCGAAGGCCAGGGTAGCCGTCAAGATGCCGGTGGTGCCCGGGATCGGGATTATCGCGGTGGGCGTCGCCAAAGCCGGCGCGGACATCATCAACCTGAGCGGCTATGACGGCGGCACCGGCGCGGCCCGCCAGCATTCGATCAAGAACGTCGGCCTGCCAGCCGAGATTGGGGTGGTTGAATCGCACCGGGCCCTGACCGAAGCCGGCCTGCGCTCGCAGGTCGAACTGTGGTGTGATGGCGGCGTGCGGACCGCGGCCGACGTGGTCAAGATGATCTGTCTGGGCGCCAACCGGGTCGGTTTCGGCAGCCTGGCGATGGTGGCGGCCGGCTGCACGATTTGCCGTGACTGCCAGACCGGGACCTGCCATGTAGGCATTACGACCCAGATCGCCAGCCTCGAGCAGGCCGAAGCCCTGGGGCTGCGGCGGTTTGTGCCTTGCAACCAGGAAAACGCGGTGCGTGGGCTGATTAACCTGTTCAGCGCCCTGGGTGTGGGCGTCAAGACCATCACCTCCCGGCTGGGTTTCAGCCGCACGCAGGACCTGGTCGGGCGCTCGGACCTGCTGGTCCAGCGCTCCCATTTTGAGCAGTTGGATCTGACGGAGCTGCTCCAACCGGTTGGCGTAGACGCTCAGCTGGCGCCGGCCGCAGCCCAGGGGAATGGGAATGGGCGGTCCGGCAATCCGACCCCGCTCCGCCGGCCGCGCAACCATCTCACCACGGTCATCTCCAACCTGGTCATGGAAACCTTCGCGGCGGGCGAATCGCAGGTCAGCTTTGAAGATGATAAGGTAACGCCGGTGGATCGGGCCCTCGGCACCCATCTGACCGGCGCCCTGACCCGCTACCAGCAGCATTGGAACTGGCAGCCCGGTCACGGCGGCGTGGGGGGCGCCCAGGAGACCTGGCGGGAGCCGCTCAACGGTCACAACGGCAACGGCAGGCACGTCCGGGATGCCACCCTGCGCTTTTACGCCAGCTCAGTCCCGGGCAATGGGCTCGGGGCTTACAACGCGGACCCGGTCAGCATCATCGTAGAAGGCGGGGCTCAGGACGGGGTCGCCAAAGGCATGCATGGTGGGCGGGTGGTGATCTTGAAAGGCTACAACCACGATGGCCAGTTGATCGATGGGTCAGTCGGCAAGAGCCTGGGTTACGGCGCCACCGGTGGCCTGATCATGATCCAGGGAGATGCCGATTCACGCGCCTGCATCCGGCTTTCGGGCGCGGACGTCATCATCGGCGGGGAGATCGCCCGGCCGCTCGATGACAGCCAGGGCTGCCTGGGAGCCCGGGCCAACGTCAAGGGTTTCCTGTGCGAATATATGACCGCCGGGCGGGTGCTGGTGATGGGTGATCCCGGCCCGTGGATGTGCGCCGGGATGACAGGCGGCGTTTTGTATCTGCGCCTGCAGCCTGAAATGAATTTTGATCGGTCGGCTATTGAGCGCCGGATCGCCCGGGGCGCCGGTGTGGACCTTCGGCCGGTGGATGAAAGCGACGCTGCCAACCTCGAATATTTGTTGTCGCAGTATGCGGAGGAGTTAAGCCACAATCACCAGAAGGAAGAAGCTCTGCGGGTGATGGGGCGCCGGCAAGATTGGCGCAATCAGTTTGTGAAAGTGACAGCCAGGAGCCGCCAGCTGGACCAATCCGTGGCTACAGAATAGGCTCGCCCAGGGCGCTAACCGGCGTCATTTTCACCAGTTGATCTGGCGCCCAGACCCATTCGGATCGCCCGGGCGGAAGCTGCCGCCCGAGTGTTGACTTCCAGCTTATCAAAGATCGATTTGAGATGGCGTTTGACTGTGTTGGTGGAAATAAACAGACGGCTGGCGATTTCCTTGTTGGTGAGCCCCTGCGCCAAGAGATTCAGGGTTTCAGTTTCGCGTTCGCTCAACAGGTCCAGGGCGGCCGTATCGGGCTGCTGTTGGCGGGCGCTGGTGACAGTTTGTAAAAATGCGCCGCGGTCGAAAGCCTGCTTTTCGATAAACGCAAAGACCGCGTGTTCCTGGTAAGCCTGTTCAACCAGCTCGGGGCGGGCGTTTCCGCTGACCACGATGGTCGGGATCTCCGCCTGGTGGGTGCTGGCCAACAACCGGTAGCCATCCAGATTATTTTCGGGCTGCAGCGAGCTGGCTAAAGACAGATCGGCCACCGCCAGCTGGTACGGCTGTCGCTTGATCAGGCCGAGGGCCTCTCCGTAGCTGCTGCTGAAGCTGACCTGATAGCCGGCATCCTGCAACAGCTCGGCCAGCAGGCTCCTCCAGCCGGCGTCGTCTTCGATAACCAGCGCCCGGCTCTGGAGGTTTTCAGCGGCCCGGGGCGACGCCATCGCGGCGACTTTTTCGAATGGCTGAACTGCGGTCTCGCCGGATGACCCAGGTGGGGCTACCAGCAGGGCCTGCTGAACGGTATCCCGGAAGTCGGCCCGCCGGAAGGATTCCTTGCGCAGGCAGGTGAAGGCGCCGTACTCCTGGATGGATTGAACCGCCAGCTCCACATCGGCATAGCCGGTCAAAAGCACCGAGGCGCAGCCCGGCTGGAGCCGCTGAATGGCCTGCAGAACCTCCAACCCCTGGCGGTTGTGATGGTCTTTGCCGCCCAGGGAAAGATCCACCACCGCCAGTCGGTAAGTCCTGTTGTGTAGCTGTTCGATGGCGCCCTCCAGGCTGTCGCGGATATCCACCGGCAAGCCGTTGTCGGCCAGGATCTCACTCAGGATCTCCTGCCAGGAAAAATCGTCGTCCACGACCAGGGCGCGGCTCATCGCTGGCTTCATGTCCCAGCCTCGTTATGGGGCAGGCGCAAAATGAAACGAGTGCCGGACTGGCCTTCGCTCTCCACCTGAACGGAACCCCCGAAGCGGGTCATCAAGGTTTTGACCCACCATAATCCAAATCCAAGCTTGCCGGGTGTGTCTTTCGCCCGGCTGCTGTAATTAAATTCAAAGATACGCTCGTGCATTTCCGGGGGGATGCCCGGCCCGCTGTCGCTGACCTGGATTTCGATCCAATCCTCCAGGGTGCGTCCGGTAATTTGGACCAGGCCCTGACCGTGCATGGCATCCGAGGCGTTCTCGAGCAAATTGACGAACACCAGCATCAGACGCTGGGCGCCGGCCTGAACCAGCGGCAGTTCTTTGAGCCCCTGGCATTGGACTTGAACGCCTTCCGGCAATCGGGTTGTCCGGATGGCATCCTCGACGCTGCCAGCCACGCTCACCGGGGTCAACTGGATGGGTTGCAGGTGATAGAGCGTCTCACGCATCACATCCAGGGCTTCCCGGGCGCTGCGCTCGATTTCAGTCAGGTTGCTGGCCAGGTAAGCATCTGATTCGAGGCTGGCCCGGCTCTTATCCTGGATGCCCTCCAGCCGGACAGGTATGGTCCCGATTTTATTGTTCAGCCGGTGGAGCAGGTTGGAGGCGATATCTCCGACCGCAGCAAAGGTTTCGGTCACGGCCCGTTGCTCCTGGGCGTTGCGGAGCGCATCCTGGCGGGCAGCGCTTTGTTGGGCCAGCACGGCATAATGACCGAGAATGTTCAGCACCTTGCGGTCCCATTCAGACTGGCTGAAATCCCGGCCATCTTCAGGGCCGCTGTAGACGCTGATAGCCCCGATGGCCGGTTCGCCCGTGCTTTGCGGTTCGCTGGCAAACAGCGGAACGATCAGCGCTGAGGCGATTTCCTGGCAAGGCAGGGGCGCGCACCAATCCTGGTCAGCCGGGCTCGTTGGGGCGATGACCGGTTGGCGTTCGAGCAGGGCCTGGCCGGTCAGTGTACCGCCAATCGGGATCCGCGTTCCGGCCAATGCTGGCCGGCTGCTGGCTTGTAGCGCCAGTTCGCCAGAGTCGAGCAGCCAGAGCAGGGCAAACGGGACATTTAACAGGTCACAGGCTTTTTCAACCAGGCTCTGGTGAACCTGACGGATGGGCTGGGTCAGCATCCGGGTCGAGATCTCCAGCAGGGCATCCAGCAGACGGACTTCCTGAATCGCGGCGACTGCCTGAGTCGCCATGATTTGCAAAATATAGCGATCCTGTTTGCTGAAAGCATTAACCTGCGGGCTTTCCAGATTGAGCACGCCTTCCAGGCGACCGCTGGCCCCAATCAGGGGCACGGTCACTTCGGAGCGCATGACCAGATCGCGATCGAGCGGGTAATAGATATTGGACCAGGGCTCCTGGCTCAGATCCGAGATCACCAGCGGCTCGCGCCGGATGGCGACCATGCCCATGATCGAATGTTCATCGATGGGCAGGTTTTCCATGGCGGGTCGTTCGAGCCCCTCTCCGGCGATCGCATGGGCGACCAGCAGCTTCCCGCTTTTATCCACCAGCCGGAAGATCCCATAGCGGGCATCGGTCATCTCGAGGGCCATCCGCAGGATCACATCCAGGGTGCCTTTGAGGCTGGAGCGGGAGGAAAGCATCCGCCCTGCCCGCCGCAGGTGGCGCAGCTCCTGGTCTTTGCGCTGCTGATCCTGCTGGGCCTGGGAGGCTCTGCGGGCCGCGTCCAATGTCATGGCAGCCAAATTGACAAAATTGTCGAGCATCAACAGTTCGATCTCGGTGAAGGCCGCCCGTTCGTGCAGATAAACGTACAGCGCACCCTGGACCCCTTCTGCGGTGACGAGCGGATAGCAAACCACGGCCCGGGCCCCCAGGGCCTGCTTGGCCGGATGGATAGAAAGCTCTTCGCTTTCGTAAGAGAGCACCCGCTGGCGAGTGGCTACCGCCCGCATCCCCATGCCATCCGGGCGGGGCCAATCGGCCGGGGCATTTCCGGATAATGGCCCGAAGGATACCCCGGATTGAGGGTCGAAAGCCGCCCAGGCCTCATCAAAGGTGTAAATCAAGGCAGTCGAACCGGACGCCACTGCAGCCGCGCTTTCCACGATCAGGTGCAGGCTGCTTTCCAGGCTGCCCGGATCGTTAAAATCCTGGCGGTTGATCGCGGCGCCGATTTCGTTCAAGCGGGCGAGAATTTCATACAGGGGGAGGTTGGTGGGAGCTGCCACAGTCGTAGATGCAAATATTCCTGGAACGGATTGGATTCCCTGCAACCTGGGATTGGCCGCAAGGGGGATTATCCAGGATTTTAGCATAGGGGCATCATTTGCGCAATTTTCGGTCATTTTGGCGCGACGATCCTCCACGACCCCCCATTGGACAGCCTCAGGCCCTGATTGGCGAGACCGCGCCACTCGGGCGCGGTCTCTGGAGAAAGATGTCCCGGGTTCAGCCTGGAGAAAAATCGGGCCCGTGTACCAGGTATGAACCCCGAAGGCTGTGGTTAAACGTCGTAATACATTTCGTACTCGAAGGGATGCGGTCGCAGTCGCAGGGCGTCCACTTCGTTCTTGCGCTTCCACTCAATCCAACTGCTGATCAATCCCTCGGTGAACACATCGCCGCGCAACAGGAAATCATGATCCTCTTCCAGGCAGGTGAGCACGGCGTCAAGAGAGCCCGGCACCTGCTGCACTTCCGGCGCGTCTTTTTCGAACAGGTCGATATCCATCGGATTGCCCGGGTCGATCTTGTTGATAATGCCATCGATGCCGGCCATCAACATGGCGGAAAATGCCAGATAGGGGTTGGTGGACGGGTCAGGGCAGCGATACTCAATCCGGATGGCGTTCGGGCTGTTGCTGTAGACCGGAATGCGTACGCAGGCGGAGCGGTTGCGGCGGCTGTAGGCCATCATCACCGGCGCTTCGTATCCCGGCACCAGCCGCTTGTAGCTGTTGGTAGTGGGCGCCACGATCGCCAGCAGGGCGGGGGTGTGCTTCAGGATACCGCCGATGTAATGCATGGCCAGTTCGCTCAGGCCGGCATAGCCATCTTGGCTGTAAAACAGGTTTTTACCGTCTTTCCACAGGCTCTGGTGACTGTGCATCCCATTGCCGTTGTCACCGTACATCGGTTTCGGCATAAAGGTCAGGGTCTTGCCGTGCGCCACCGCTGTGTTCTTGAGAATGTACTTGTATAACTGGAGGCCGTCGGCCATGCTGACCAGCGAGCCGTATTTGAGGTCGATTTCCATCTGTCCGGCGGAGGCGACTTCGCCGTGGTGAATTTCGACATCGATGCCAGCAGCAATCATGCGCATAATCGCTTCCGAACGCCAGTCCTGCAGGCTGTCCACCGGGGGCACCCGGAAGTAGCCGCGCTTTTGTTCGGGCCGGTAGCCGAGATTGGCGCCAAAACGGGATTCATGCGAACGACCGGTTTCCCAGGCGGCCATATCCGAAGCGATCTCAAAGAAAGCCCGGCCGGTTTCGTACCCAAAGCGGATACCGTCGAATACAAAGAATTCCGCTTCCGGTCCCCAGTAGCTGGTATCGGCGATGCCGGATGAGGCCAGGAACTTTTCGGCCTTAGCAGCCACGTAGCGAGGATCCTTATTGTAGGGTTCACCGCTGATCGGGTCATGGATATTGCAGACGATGCTCAAGGTGGGCACTTCCATAGCCGGGTCGACAATCACCGTCGTCGGATCCGGGAAGAGCAGCATGTCCAATTCGTGAATTTCCTGGAAGGCCCGAATGCTCGAGCCATCGAAGCCGATCCCATCTTCAAACAGCGAGGTTTCCAGGTGATGAATGGGCATCGAGAAGTGATGCCAGCGCCCCAGCAGGTCCGTGAATTTGAAATCCACGATCTTCAGGTGGCGTTTGCTGGCATATGCCAGTACTTCTTCCGGCGTTGTGCAGCGCTCAATATCCGGGCTGAGCGGACGGACTTTTCCGTTGTCCGAAGCGCCAACCGCCAGATCGGCGACGGTTTCCAGGGGTAAAAGTTTGTTGATGGGTGACATGGATGGTTCCTCCTAAAGGATTGAAATTGGTTTAGTTAACAACACCTGGCTGATAATCAGCTCGTAGAAGGAGCTGGGTTCAGCTGATCGCTGGTAAATTTTGGGTTTTCACGATACATCCAAATGTTTTCATATACTTCGATTTAGTCCGTCAGAAAATCTAGGGTATCTGGTTGTCGATGCGGGCGAAGCACGCATCGACAACCAGACAATTCAATTTTCGGATGAGTTCATTGCTAAGGCTGGTATTTCAGGTGGTTTCCCGGTTGTGGGTCTATGGAGGTGTTTTGCGGGCCGCACCGCAAAACACCTCCAGTTCTAACCCCCATTCCAGGAAGAAAAACCATCCATCCATCCATCCTTTACCTGGTAAATTGATAAGGGCAGGCCAGCGATCTGCCCGTTGGAGATCATTGCTCGCTCTGTAATTTTTTGGCAAGCTGCAATCACATATGAGATTTTAGGGATTAAGGGGGGCTGGGTCTAGTACCCATTTGGGTACTTTTGTTTTGCATCACCAGATCGGGAGGAAAATAGGCGCAATAATACGGCAGCCTGGGCGTTCGCCCAGGCTGTCGTATTATTGCGCTATGACTTTAAATTTGGCCGGGATATGCTGTAACCGGAGAAGCCGGTTTCAAGGTTGGGAATTCGATGATGGTTGGCAGGTTTAGATCGGACCTGCGAGTTATAGCTGTTTGTTGGGCCAGGATAGACGCGGCCAGTGCCAGACTGATCCCTGTGACGGGATGCCTGATTTCCGGCAGCAGTTCGGCGACCGGTACAGCCGCGTAAGCGTATTTCCACAACCCTTGATCGATGGGATGCCGGTCAAAAACAACCACATCCAGATCGATCGTGCGGGCGGCGTTTTTGTCGCTTGTCCGGATACGTCCCAGTCCGGCCTCGATTGGTCGCAGCAGCTCAGTCTTGATCCTGTCCGCATGCAGCGGGGAGTATCCCAGTAAAGCCGTATTCAGGAAGTTTGGGCCTTCTGATCCGACTGCTTCCGTTTCCCATACGCTCGCGATTCGGGTGATGATCATCGCCTGGCCCAGGTGGGCGATGGCCTGGGGGATGTGGACTTCGGGGAGAATGTTTGAACCGAGCAGGATACAAACCTGGTGGAATGTGTTGGTCATTCGAAGTCCTCCTTCTGGCGGTCGATTTCAACGCCAACCAACTCGGAGAAACGCACCGCACCCGGTTTTTCAACCCGCACCGTTACGATTTCCACCCCTTTTTCTTCCAGGCAGAGACGGGCGATATCCGTAGCCAGCGCTTCCACGGTCAGCCTGCCAACTGTTTCCGCGTGTGCCAGGACTTTTTTGGCGATGGTGCGATAGTTGACGCTGTGTACGATATCGTCGCTCTCTCCGGCTGCCCGGATATCCGTATACAGAATGATATTGATCAGGATCTCCTGCGGTTTTTCACGCTCCCAATCATTCAAGCCGATAATCCCCCGGGCGGATAAATCTTTGATGAATATTTTGTCCATGGTTTTCCCGCTTACCTACGATACAGGCCAGATTTCGGTGGATAACTCTGGATCACTTAATCCCGGTATGTCCGGGCGATATGAGCCAGGAATTCGTTGCGCAGGTTTTGGTCGGTTTTGTAATCTCCCAGGTAGGTGCTGGTGGTCATGTTCGTTTCGGACTTTTTAACACCTCGCATCATGGCGCACATGTGGGAGCCTTCCACGACCACGGCCACACCTTTTGGATCCAGCACTTTCTGGAGGAAACCGGCGATTTCGGACGTCATCCGTTCCTGGACCTGTAATCGGCGGGCATACATCTCAACCACGCGCGGGATCTTGCTCAGCCCAATCACTTTGCCATTCGGGATGTAGGCCACGTGGGCGCGCCCGAAGAAGGGCAGCATATGATGCTCGCACAGGCTGTAGAATTCGATATCTTTAACAACCACCATTTCAGCATAATCAACGTCGAATAAGGCGCCGTTAACCAACTTGACCGGGTCAGTCGTGTAGCCGCTGGTAAGCTCGCCAAACATGCGGGCAACACGGTTGGGGGTCTTGACCAAGCCCTGGCGATCCGGATCCTCACCGATGGCATGTAATATATCCCGAACGGCGGTATCGATGATGGCCTGGTCTTGATCGCGTTCCTCAGCCAGGACGAAATTCTGTAAAGGTTGGATTACTTTGGTTTCAATAGGGCGTGTATCCATAATGTTTTGTTTTTATACCTTTCGTAAGCGCTGCCAGTGATGGCATTAGGCTTCGTGCGCCAATGCGATCCTGTTCAGGGTAAATTTGTTCTTCATATCTACAAAGGCCTGTTACACCGTAAATTCCAGGCATTCTTTATACTAGACGCAAGTATACCGGGTTTTCTTACCGATGTCAAGGTATTGTATAGATTTATTAGCATATACATGTACATCATCTGGTGGCAATCCCCCGAGGGTTCCCTCCCGGTCGAGCCGTTAACTGAACACTCTAATGTCTTGGCCTGTCCGGTTCCGGCCCTTTCCACATCTGTGCGGAAAGCGACCGCGGATAAGGTCCATCCATGGGCCTTTCGAGGGGCCCTATACCCCAGTTGCCATCGAACGAAACAAGATACCCACCAGGAAAAGCAGGGCGATCCCATAGATGAGTTGGACCCGCCTGGAGTTATCGCCGCGAGTGTAAGCGAATACGGCCGGGATCAACAGCACCGTGACGACTCCATACAGGATATGCATGAAGGCTCGGGCCAGATGGCCGATTCCGCTGATAAAGATATACGCTCCAAGCAGGCCCTGGATGATAAACAGAATTTCGGCGATCACCAGGGCGCCAAAATAAGAACTATCGATTTCTTGTTTGCGAAAATATCGCCATAATCCCCACAGAGCCATGATCGCTGTATAGAAAATCGCTGTGTTGGCCAACCGGCTGTGTACTTCAATGATGGACATAGGATTGCCTCCGCACACCTGTTTTGCCCCGAATTCCAGGCGTAGATTGACTGGTTCACTGGGAATTCTGGGACTCTCCCTCAGAGTCTCCCAATGAATTGATTGAGTGGTTGATGTTCGTCGCCGACAGTTAATTTTATTCGATATTTTTATGAGCGCCGATTCATCCCCCGTTTAATCGCATTTAAGGGTGATTTAAAAATCACCCTAAATCGTAAGAATATCGACCCTTATTGTCTTGATCGTGATATTTGTGGGTGATATAATTCACCCAGTTCCCTAATTTGGAGTATTAAACTCGCCTAAGGAGGATTTTACATGGCCAAGGTTGAGCCACCTTCCCCCGAAGAAAAAAAATCAATCAATCGCCGCGAATTCCTTAATTTTGCCTGGCTGGCCTCGCTTGGTTTTCTCCTGGTGAACACTGCCGGTATGACTTACCTGTTTGCCATGCCACGGTTTAAAGAAGGCGAATTTGGTGGGGTTTTCACCATTGGAAACGTCTCGGAACTTCCCCCGACCGGTTCGGCGCCGGTCAATTTTCCCAAAGTAAAGCTCTGGCTCTCCAACACGGACCAGGGAGTCATGGCTCTGTATAAGGTTTGCACCCATTTGGGCTGCCTGTACAATTGGAATGACCAGGAAAATAAATTTATCTGTCCCTGCCATGGCTCCCAGTTTCAGGCGAATGGACAATATATTCAGGGGCCTGCGCCGCGTTCCCTGGATCGATTCGTCGTCCAGCTGGTCGACCCCAATAGCCAGGAAATTCTGTCCGAATCGGATGACGGCAACCCATTGCCGGTTGATAACCCCGATGCGATCGTCAAGGTTGATACAGGCAAACGCATCAAAGGGGTTAACCACGGCTAGGCGCGATCGTCATGATTAAGTGCCACAACAGGCGGAGACCACTGATATGATAAAAAGTGAATCGATCCAGAATTTGCGGCAGAAGATCTCGGAAGCGACCGACCAGCGCGTTCGGGCGATTACTGCCGGATTGAGTTTAAAGGAAATCCAGGCCTTGCTGCGTGGAGACCCGCCAACTGAGCGACCGAATCCTCGCTATAAGGTTCATACCACCAGTTTTCTGGCCCACATCCGCCCACGCTATTATGAGAAGGGCAGCACCATCCTGACCCATACGTTCCGGCTGGGTTTCTTCACCAGCTTTTTCTTCTTTGTGGAATTGTTTACCGGCCTGATTTTGATGGTGTACTACACGCCCTCCCCGGAGCAAGCCTATAACTCGATCCTGAATTTGTTGAGCAATGTGCCTTTTGGCCAGATGTTGCGCGATCTGCACCGGCTGGGTGCGGAAGGGATGGTGATCTTCACGTTCCTGCACATGATGCGCACTTATTTGACCGGTTCCTATAAAAAGGACCGTTCGTTCACCTGGCTGACAGGAGTGGTTTTGCTATTCGTAACTTTGATCTTAAGCTTCAGTGGCTACCTGCTGCCCTGGGACCAGCTGGCTTATTGGGCGGTTACGATCGGCACCAGTATGGCGGAAGCTGCACCGTTGTTTGGCAATGAAGCCAACCTGATCCTGCGAGGCGCCCCCGACATCGCGGCAAACGGTCTTTTGCGGTTTTATTTACTGCACGTTGTCCTGTTGCCCCTGGCCGCGATCCTGGTGATCAGCATCCATTATTACAAAGTTTCGCGCGAGCATGGTATTTCCCAACCGGCTGTGATCGAGGACGATCTCGTTACACCGGAAGTGAAGAAAGACGCCAAGCAGCGGATCGATTTCATCCCTGATTTACTGACCCACGAGGTTTTCCTGACAGTGCTTGGGTTAGCGGTGATGGTGTTTATCGTCACGTATGGCGGCTACCACGCCCCGCTTGAGCATGTAGCCAATCCCCAGGTGACGCCCCTGGACACGGAGGCGCCCTGGTACTTCTGGTGGCTGCAAGGCATGCTGAAACTCGGCGATAAAACCCTGATGGGGATCATTATCCCAACCATCCTGGTTGGACTGTTGTTCGCAGTCCCTTACATTGACCGCAATCCCCATCGCAGCCTCTACAAGCGCCCATTTGCGATTGGGGTTGGATTGTTGGGCGTCATTACTCTGGTCGTACTGAGTTATATGGGCACGCCAGTGTACAAGATCCAGACTCCGGCCGCGACCCGCATCGTCCAGGACCTGGCGCCTGAAGAAGGGGTTGGGCCCTTGCGGGCCATCCCGTTCGATCAACTGGCGGCTGGTGTGTACGAAGTCAATTCCACTCCCACCGAACGGCTGTGCCCACAACTGGATTTTGGCTGCCCCGCCCTGGAAAAGGTTTTTGCAGATTATACCGATCGGATCAACCAGGCGATCGATTCAGGCGCGTTGCCTAATGGTCAGGCGGTTCTCGTGATCGAGGACTGGCAGAAAGACCTCAAGAAAGTTACTCCGCGGATCGTGTGGCAAGAAGGCGGCACAACCAAAACCTACGAACGGCAGATCTTCCTTCATCGCAACCGGGGCAATGAGTGAGTTGTGCGGCTGCAGCCTGGCAAGGAACTGTCTGAACCAGTGTGATGATGAAAATTCTGCCTTAGAGGAGGGCATTGAGCGCTATGTCACGTACTCAAATTGAAATTTCTTTGGGGATACTCCTGGTATTACTCACATCCTCGTTGATCCTGGTATATGGATTGAACGAAAATAACCGGATGGCCGAGTTGGAGGACGCCCAACAAGCTCGTTCCATCGAGGTCGGGGCGGCGCTGTTTGATGCCCAGTGCAGCCGCTGCCACGGTAAACAAGGCCTGGGCATTCCGGGTGTGTGCCCTCCGCTGAACGACCGCCATTTCTTCGATGACCGCCTGCAGGAGGTTGGCTGGAGTGGGACCCAGGAAGACTATATCGTTGCCACCGCCAGCAGCGGCCGGTTGACTTCCACCCGCCCGGCGCTGTTTGCCGGGGGCGGCATTCCTGCGATGCCTTCTTTCTCGGACCGTTTCGGGGGCCCCTTGCGGGATGACCAGATCCGCAACATCGCCGACTTCATCATGAATTGGGAATCGACAGCCCAGTTGGTCGAGATCGCCCAACCGGCGGGGCCCGGCGAAGCGGTTGGAACGGATATCAACGTTCAACTGCCCGAAGGCGACCCCACGGCAGGCGAAGCTTTGACCAAGTCGCAGGGCTGCACGGCTTGCCATATCGATGCCCCAACCGGACCTGCCTGGCTGCCCTCGGCCGACCAACCCGGGATTGGCGATCGAGCTGCGACTCGCATTACCGATCCAACTTATACCGGCGCGGCCAGCACGCCTGAGCAGTACCTGCTCGAATTGATCGTGGATCCGAACGTTTACGTCGTGGATGGTTTTGCGCCGAATATCATGCCCCCAACCTACGGGCAGAATCTGACCAGCCAGAACGTGGCCGACGTGATTGCCTACCTGCTGACTCTCAAGTAGAGGAAACCTATGCCAGCTTCCAAAACAGTCCGCTTACTCCTGCTGCCGATACTGCTTTTGGCCCTGGCGCTGGTTTTCGGCCAGTTGAAGGTCGCTGCCCAGACCCCGGCCCAACTAGAGGAAGGCGCCCAATTATTTGCTGAAAACTGCGCTGTCTGCCATGGACCCAACGGCGAGGGCCGGGTAGGGGCGACTTTGAATAAAGACTGGCCTGCCATCCGCCCGGAGGCGACCGTCAAAACCATCATTGAAGATGGCGTCGAAGGGTCGGTCATGCCGGCCTGGGCGCAGAGAAACGGTGGCCCATTGAGCGACACGCAAATTGAGTCGCTCTTGGTGTACATCTTAAGCTGGCAAACCGGCGGGGTGCCCAATCTGACCCCCCGGCCGACGATTACGCCGCTGCCGCCCATCACGCCCATACCGAACGTGAAAGGCGACCCCAATCAAGGCGCGGTGCTGTTCAGTGAGAACTGTGCAGTTTGCCATGGCCCCCAAGGCGAGGGCCGCATCGGAGCAACCCTGGCCAAGAACTGGGCGGGCATCCGGCCTGATCTGAGTATTCAAAATACGATTGAAAACGGCGTGCAGGGCTCGGTTATGCCGGCCTGGAGCCAGGCCAACGGCGGCCCCTTGACGGTGTCTCAGATTGACGACCTGGTGGCGTTCATTCTCAGCCGGCCGAACATGCAGGCCCAACCGCCGGTCGTAACGGCAACCCCCCCGTATTCTCCCTCCTGGTTAAGCGGTTGGGGTGGGGTAGTGCTGTTTATCGGTTTGTTTACATTAATCCTGTTGGCTGCAATCTGGTTCCAAAAACGGGACCAGCCCAATTAGCGGTATGTCCGTTGAACTGGCTGGCGTTTGCCTAAGGCTGCGGCCTGCAAACGACCGTCAGGCGCAGCTTCACGGACGATTGGTCGGTAAAAGTAGTTTTTATCGGTAATGGAACCGGGCGGTTACCACCGCCCGGTTTGTATTAAAAGGTAATACGGAATAAGAAACATCAAACCTTTTTCTTGTTATAGCTCTGGCCTCTCCGGAAGGGAGCATGCAAATGTTGTAGAAGATAAATGTGGTGTTCGGTTTGGGCGGCTTTAGCCGCCCAAACCGAACACCATAATCTACACAATTTGAGTGCTCCCCCTCCGGAATTCTTTATTGACAAGTGCAGATGGTTGAGGTATGCTTGCGTGCGTGTCCGGGTGGGTCCGGCGCGGCAGAAACCCGCGAACCCTGTCAGGTCCGAGAGGAAGCAGCAGTAAGTGGGCAAATCTGGGTGCCGCCGGGTTGCCTGCCCGGGCATTTTTATATTTTTCTTCGACAAGAACAGGTTAAATGAAAAAAGGTGTGGGCGGACAATGCTCCGCCCACACCTTTTTGGTTTTCTTCTTTGGATGGCTACTTGTAAAGTTCGATCATTGTAGGGATCGTATAATTTTCCTGGCCATCAAAGTGAATCACCACGGTGGTATTTCCATGCAGTTTCACTGTATCTGCCACTAACTGGGCATGGATTTCGCTCAACTCCGAACCAGTGCCGCCGGCCTCAATGGTCCCACTGGGTGCATAAACCAATCCGAGGTATTCCGAATCGGAAGTGCCCAACAGGGAGGCTTCGCCGGTATTGCCTTCCGCCAGGTAAATCAAAACACCGGGGATCGGCGGTGGGCAGTAAGCGCAGCTCCGGGATGGCGGCGCATTGAGATTGATCTGGACCCCACCGGCGACGTTGAAATCGCCGCCGGTCATATAAAGCGTCACCCCATCCCCGGTGATGGTGCCGCCGTTGGCGGTGAAATCATTGTCGACACAATATAACCCCGGCTGCATGTCGAGCACGGAACCGCTGCTGTTCACCCGGATGCGGGAATAATGGCCGGGCTGGATGGTACCACTGCCCGAATGGCTACCGCGGTCCGGGAGAACGGAACAATCTGGCGGGGGAACAGTAAAGGCCGATTTCGGGCAGCGGGATCGTGCCGACATTGGGCGCCGGGCTGACTGCGGGTCCACCATTGCTGGTATAGCAGCCAGCGCCCACGCAGACGATATCACCGCCAGTGACGGATACATCGACGCTCCCGCCGGCCACCATGCAGGCGTTCGAGAACACCCCGCCGCCGCTCACGATCAGATCACTGGTGCCGTCGAAGTGCACCCCGCCGGTGGAACTGTTGGGACAGTCTTCGCGCAGGGCCGCAACGGCATAGCCGAAAGCCAGTGAGGTGCGGGGTCGGACCCGCACGACTGAATCGACGGTGTTGCGGAGCGGCCCAGAATAGATGAAGTGGGCAAAAGTGGTGCGGGTATCCGATGTGATCCAGGTGTTGATGTCGATAAATTTATCCACCCAACTGCCGTTGTCCACCTGGCCGCAGCTGGTTGTTACGCCATGTTTATCGGAGATGTTGGTGTCGATCGTAAAATCATTGCTGCCAGCCCGCGAAATGGAGGCTGTTTTCGCATCTGCTTGGGCGGCGACCACATCAGAACTTGAGCAACTGAAATTGGTGTAATCGACATAGTCGTTTTCCATAGAAAGCGCGGCCGCCCCGCCGCCGGCCAGCGACGAGGCGTCCGACGCATTCTGGGCGAAACGGCGGTCGGAATAGACCATACTGCCGTCGATCGCCAGGGCGACAAATCCCAGTAGCACAACAAAGCCCAGCACCACCAGTACCAGGACCTGTCCCTGTTCGGATGATTGTTTGTGGATTGGATGATTCATTAGGTTACCTCTTCCGTAGCCGACTTGTTTGCCGGGCAGCCTTGGCGTTTGCTGCCTGGCTATTGCAGGGCTGACCTTGAGACCTTGCCGCCGGGCTGGCGACCTTGTATTGGTCAACGCCCGGTTTGTTGAGCCTGGAGTCAATTGCATGAAGGACTTAATATCGTGTCGGTGACTTCCGCACTGATGGGGATCGACTGGCTGCCGATGAGGGTGCCGAGAAATGGCATCGTGATGGGAAAATTATCATACGAGACCCGGACTTTAATGGCATTGTTTGTGCAGGCAGCGCCGTAGACGGTTACCTGAACATCCGTATTGGCCGCTGCATCAGCGCTGATACCCTGGAGCAAGTTTGAGCTATTGCGGACCCGGGATACGATCTCATTCTGCTGGGTCGGGTTGGTCGAGCCATACAGAGCGCCTTCCTGGGCAGCGTCACGCAGGCCCATATAGGTATACAAAGCCCGCCCGAGATCGACGGCGCCGGCTACCAGGAGCAGCAGCACGACGATGCTGAAAGCAAATTCGACCAGGCTCTGGCCCTTTTCACTGCGGGGGGGATTTTGATGATCGCTCATTGGGACCTCCGAATTAGTGCACCGTAATAGGAAGATAAATTTGCCAGGAGCCGCCGTAATAGGCATTCCCGACGCCATAGGTATTGGTATCGATTTTGGGCTCATCGCCGAGTCCAGTCGTGAAAATCATGGGGGCTGTCACCAGTGCTCCCGTATCATCAACCAGGGCGTAAGATAGGTATTCGAATTGTTCGGCTTCACTCCAGGTGAGGATGCCGTGCCCATATCCATCCCGAGTGACGGAGACTGTTCCGGCTATCCGGTTTTTCGGATTGGTGATGGTCATTCGGCTCATACTGGTCGTGTAAGATGAACCGCTCACCGTGACGTACTGCAGTTGGTCTGTGCCTGGGACATTCCAGGCCAGCAGAACCACGCCGTTGCTGATCAGAACTCCATCCGGGGTCGAGCCAACGCTGCCGGTGATGGTTGTCTCGGCAGAAACAACTGCAGCATCGGAATTCAGGATCCGGTAGGAAGTGGACGAGACGTCATCGCTCTGATCGGATGGGTCGCCAATATTTTTGACAACCGTTGCCAGCAGTACGTTCGGATCGCTGCCCAGGCTGACCGGGGCGGTGACCCCGTACTGGATCGCCGGAGCCCAGGCTGTCGGTGAGCTTGGTGGGTGGCTATTACGCGTGTGCCATTCTTCGTATAGACCGCTGCGTACAGATCGGAAGTTGAATTCGAAGCCAGACTGGCGGATAATCGTTCCAGACCAAGATAAGCGGTCGGCGCCGCTGGTGGCGATGCGGGGCGACATGTAAGATTGGGATATTCAGACTGCCCGATCCGCTCGAGCCAGTATTGTTGGTTACGTTGGTCGGTGGCAGGATGGTCTGGCCGGCCGAAGTCAAAATCGTGAAGTAAACATTGTAAATTCTTTTGCCAGACTTTCACTCAGAGTGCGCACCCAGACGGCGCCAACCTCGCCCGTCGACAGACCAGCCAGGTAAAGCGACCGGTCGTTGTTATTTTGGTGATAATTGGAGTTATCCGTCAGCGGCCCGATCGGTTTGATGATGGTCCCATAATGATTCAAGATGGCATATTCCAGGTTGGTATATGCAATCGGATTGATTTGCCGTGCTTTTATTCTCCTCCCAGGCGTAGAAATAGCGCTGGTCGGGCAGCGATACGATCGATAGATTGCTGCCTGTGAATTGCTGCTCAGTCAGCCGGGTAGCCACCTGGTTTTCCTTCCAGGTGAGCTGCAGCCGCATCCCGGCGTAACTGTCAAAAACAGCCTGGGCAAAGGGAGCCGGGACGGCGGCTGTCACACTGGTAGTGGCTGTCTTGGCAGGATCCTTGGTCGAACTGGCCGTCACGGTCAAATCGATCGAAGCGCCTGTATCGGCAGCAGCCGGGGCCTTAATCTTCAGGTACACCTGGCTGGAAGAGCCCTGGGCGATCAGACCGGTATCGACCTTGCCATCCTGATTGCTGTCTGTGAGCACGGATCCGGTATCCGCATTGTGAAACTCGGCGCTCCAGCCATCCTTCAGGCCGCTGGCCGCCAGGTTATACCTGTCGGTTCCCCGCTCACCGGTGTTGGTCACTGCGAGGTCCAGGGAAGCGACTTGATTGCTGGTGAACCCGCTGAGCTCAGTGGGAGTCAGCTTGACCCGGTACTGCGCGGGGGGACGGGTGAACCGGACGGCTTTCGAGACACTCAAACCGCCGATATTGAACAGGTAGAGCAGGCCATCGACCCCATCGGCATCTTCGATGCCGACCGTCATTTGATTAACGACCCCATTGAGCTGCTGATATTGGAAAATGATATTGCCATTTTCGTACAGGATGGCTTCGAAGGTCAGCTGATCCGGGCTGCTCAGGCGGGTGACCTGGTACCATTCCACCGCGAAATAATTGCCCGAAGCATCGCTGCCGCTCTTCGTATACACATTGCTGCCTGCCGGGAGAATCTAGATCATCCCAGAAAGGCGCCAGAAAATTATCCGGCTGGGTATCCCTGGGGATCGGCTGGTTTACGATACTCCTTGCTGCCTTTGCCAAAAGTGATGAAGCCGTTGGTGGAGATGTAGACTTCCGAGTAGGAGTGCTCGTAGAATTTAAACGTCAAAGGGCAGGGGGATAGCAGCACTGTAACCATCGTCAGATTGGAGAAAGTGTCCACGACTGTGCCGCCCGAGACGAGATTTTTCCAACTGGAAGTCCCACTGGCATCCAGACTATAGCCGAAGTTATCGCTCGTGGCGGTCTCCGCGGCGCTTATACCGGGTTTTCCTTCGGTATAGTCAACTTTGTGATTTTTTTCCGGCGTCAGCGGTGGAAACGATTCGTCCGCCAATGCCGGCTGTACGGCGCTGAATTGGGCGGCTGCACCGATCAAGATCAGGGTCGCCAGGACACCATGGATGAATTTACGGGAGCGTTTCATAGGACCCTTATACCTTTATGCTGATTGTTAAGGAGTGAAGTAATAATCCAGGCTGATGGTCTGGCAGTAAGCCCGGTCAAACGAGATTTCAACGTGGTAGAAACCACTATTGATATGGGTGCCGAAGGTCAAAATCATGTCCTCCTGGTACTGGTTGAAGGTGCCTTGCCAGGCGGTGCTCAGATAGACCGAAGGCGGATACCAGTATTGTCCGACAGGGGGCGACTTCGTTAATCCCGATGAAATTGACCGAGGTCGAGATTGACATTGCCGGTCACGGGCCATGCGACGTAAATCTGGGTGATCCCGATCGGCACATTGGGTGACAGATTGGTGATCGTCCACTTGAGCTTCTTCCGGGATGGATCGACGAAGGCCGTGATGGCGCCCTGCGGACAGGCCGGGGTGGGGGTGGGCGTCATCGTGCTGGTGGGCGTCTGGGTCGGCGTATTGGTCGGGGTCAGCGTGGGCGTATTGGTTGGCGTCAGTGTCGGCGTCAGCGAAGGCCCGGGCGTGGGTGTTTCTGTGAAGGTAGGCGAGGGTGTCACCGTGAAAGTAGGCGTATTGGTTGGTGTTGGGGTGATCGTGGGGGTGAGTGTATTGGTCGGGTAAGGCGTGGGGGGCGTCCCTTCGATCGTGACGTCTTTAATGATCGTCCGGGCCGTGGTGGAGCGGATCGGAAATGGCGAGATATTTACAAAGCCGACCATCGGCTGGTAGTAGGCGATTGATTCGACCACAATCCGGTCGCCGAGATGGACCAATTGCCCGCTGGGCGGGCAAGCGTTGGCAAACGTCGAGGTGTTGGGACCATGGTCGTATGATATGCTGATGTCGGCATCCTGAATGCCTACCAGGACCCCCATCTTTTTTGCGGACGCCCGGATCCCGGCGCAGTCTTCATAATGCGCCAGGTAGCCGCCAACATCTCCGGCTGCGGAGCCGTAGCGGGCAGCCTCACGACTGGAAGTGGCAACTGCGTTGTAGATAAACAGTAAGCGTCCGACTTCGATGATGCCAAATAAAGCTACGATTAGCATCGGTAGAACCAGCGCAAATTCAACCATCCCCTGGGCTGATTCAGTTAGAATTTTCCAACCTGCATGCTTTCCATTCCGTTTCATATTCGATCTCCCTGGCCGAGGAGAATTTCTCTTCCCGTCTGAATTGACTGAGCTTCGCTATGTACAACGTAGGTCTCGCTTGCTTCGTTACAAAACTAACATTTTTGTAGACTACGCTAATTCTGCAATAAAAAATAAAATTTGGGCGTAAAAACTGTATAAAGAATAACCATCAAAAACGACATGCCAGCAGGCGGCTACCCATTACTTAAGTAGGAGGTAATAACTAAATAGGCGCCAGCATGGGCATTTGCCCATGCTGGCGCCATGATTTTGCCAGGTCCTTACGGATACAGTCTCCGTTATTCTTTAATTTTTATTTTTGGCGTCTTAGTCGGTTTCGGGGTTTTTGTGGGCCTGGGTGTCTTGGTGGGTTTTCTGGTGGGGATGATGCCATCGTCGTCATCGTTTTCCCCATCCATTGTGATTATCGTGGGTGTTGGCGTGCTGGAGGGGTCAATCGAAACATCCTCCGTTGCCAGGAACAGGGGCAAACCAGTTCCGGTTGGGGTGGCGGTCTCCATCAGGGCGGGGGTATTGGAAGGGTTGAGACCGGATGTCGGGGATGGCAACAGGGTTGCGGTGGTCCTGGAAACGTTTTCCGAGGCGTCGATCACTTCACGTGAAGCAGAGATGCCGTCGTTCGTGATAACCTGCAAGCGCGTCAGCTCTGCCTGGTAGTCGGCCGGTATCGCCTCTGACAGGATCGCGAACAGGGGGGCTTGTTCAATCAGGATCCCCTGTAGCTCATTGGCCAGCTGGATGGATTGGGCCGGCAGGCGTTGGGCTGCGAGCTTCAGGCTTTGCACTGCTTTGTCTACCTGCTGTTGATAGCGGGTGACTGTCTGGCTGAGAAACTCGAGTCGGTTTTCGAGCACGAGGGCCTGAATTTCGAAAACTCGCCGTTGAATGAATTTGAGATGCAGGCGGGCATCCTGCAGCGGATCCAGGCTGAATGCCAGTTCAGCGTCCTCCAGAGTCAGTTTAACGCCGTAGAGGCTATCTCCCGGGATCGTCCCCTGGGAAGCCTGAGCGACACCAATGCTCCCAAAGGTCAAAGCCAGGACCAGCAGCAGCGAAAGCGCGGCTTGAAATACAAAATTCCTGGACTTGAACAGGTTCTCCAACCAGCCCCGTAGACCTTTGGTTTGGGGAGCGGCTTGTTCCTGCTTGATCCTGGCGACCAGCCTGCGCTTTGAGATGGCCAGGCGCTGTCGATCTGGATCGAACATCTCGGCCATCGACTGCATCCATACAGCCGTTTCGAGCATAGGCCGCAATTCATCGGCCTGGTCTGGGAAATGGGCCAGGGCGCTTTCCAGGGTTTCTTGTCCGGTTTGAATCCAATCGAGGCACGTATTCAGTTCGGTCGCAATATCGGCTTGTTTTCGTGCCATCTAAGTCCTCATTTGACCGGAGATCGATTTTCGTAAGGCTGCCAGGGCCCGGTGCTGCAGTACACGAACTGCCCCTGGTGATTTGCCTAAAGCCTGTGCGGTTTCGTTGGTGGTTAAACCGCTAAAAAAGCGCAGGATCAACACATTGCGATAATCCTCACGCAGTTCTTTCAGTCTGGCGCGTATCTCTCGCTGGGTATTGTTCAGGGTTGCTTGTTGTTCAGGCTCGTATTTTGTATGGCCGACCAGCTCCTCTTCAAAAGGAATCTGGTTCCGGCTTCGAGCGGCCTGGCGGTAATGATCGATGATGGCATTTCGGGCAATCTTGAAAATGTACGCGATGAAAGGGACGCCTTTGTGCTCATAGGTTTCCAGCGAGCGCCAAATTCGCAAGAAAACCTCCTCAGTCAGATCTTCAGCATCCTGGTAATGGGACAGCTGCGAGTAAATAAATCGAAAAACGATATCGGCGTATTCTTCGTAAATTAATCCAAAAGAATCGGCGTCGCCGTTTTTAGCGCTCTCGATCAATTGGATAATTTCCTGGTCTTGCCACTCTGGCATAGATCCACCTTGAAAAACGTTGATACCGCTCGAATGTTACAGATTAATAATGAAGATTCACAATTGTGTAATCGTAGACCGCAACCAATCCTGAGGGTCTCCGGGAGACTTTGAGGGGGAGTTCTAGATTTGGGAGTGTGGGCGGGCGCCAGCACCATCCGGGCACGAGCCAAATCTTTACTCCCTGGGCTGAATTCTAGCATAACTGGACGATTGCGGTAGCTTTGAAGTGTTTTCCAGGACCCTGCAAGTTTGTTGGTTTATTGTAATTTCCAGGTCTAGGCGAGCGTGGGGAAAGAGAACAGCCAGGATGGTATCCATCCTGGCTGTCCGTGGTCAGCGATCAAATGGGGGGGCGATCTATCAGGGTTTATGGCCGCCAGCACCGCCGCCGTTATCGGTCGGGGTTATGGGACCCTGAGGGCCGTTGGGATCCGGATTATTGGGCCCGTTCTGGACGCCGCTGCCATCGTAAGCGGGGTCACAGGTGGTTTGAGGGTCACAATTTGCCGGTCCGGGTCCGTAACCATCGCCGGCCGGGATTACTTCGGGAGTAGCCATTGGTCCAACCTGGCCTTCACCGGGCTGTTCGTTCGGGCCGGGGCCTGGTCCAGGACCATAGCCGGCATCCAGGTTGTTCGCATCTTCTAGGGTCGGATCGTCGATGGTTTCATCATCGCTAATCTGGCCATTGCGGAGTCTCATCTGGAATTGGAGTGGGTCTTCCAGTCCTGTCTCCACCAGGCGAAGCTGGTTTTGGTTCAGGGATCGGATTACAGCCATCACCGGGTCGGCGGTCTCGGGGGCATTTGGCATGGTTTGGCCCATGATCCGGTCCTGGTCCTGAATATGTCGCTGCAGTTGCAGCAAGGCTGCAGTTTGTTCTTCGGAGTCCATACTGGCTGTCAGGTCCAAAGCCAGTTGCATGTGGCTCTGTAGCCGGGTGGCAAGCGCCAGTGGTACCGGCTCTGCCTCCTCGATCAGGGAGCTAAGCTCCAGCATCCGGCGGTTGGCCAGCGTCAATGCCAGTTGAAATTTGGCTTCCGGGTTCGTGGTCAATTCCAGGCGAACATCTTCGGATAGCGTCTTGACTTCGTATAATGTCTCTCCAGGCTGGCTGTCCTGGGCAGCATATACGGTTGCTCCGGCTCCGCCAAAAACAAGACCTAGAACGATTGCTATTGTTGCGAGTACGCTTACCATTGAGTAACGCTCCTTTCTGAATATTGGAATGTTGATCGAACCAATCCACTCCTTAAGACGCAGAAACGGCGTTGCAGATATGGCTGCGTGCTGCCGGGCGACTGCGCGTTGCTCGGCGGCCAGACGGTGAGCCATCGCCAGATATTTTGCCCGGTTTTGTGCTGCGAGGTTGGGGTCGCGCTCCGGGACGTCTTTTAACTGCTGCAATTGTTGGCGCAGTTGAGGATCCAATTCATCCTTGATCGGGTCATTCATCATCTTTGCCTGTCTGTCTCATTTTGGTTCCCGTCAGCGCTTTCCCTGAGTTTTCGTAAAGTTCGCAAGGCACGGTGCTGAAGGGCCTTGACTGCCCCGACGGGTTTTTCAAGCGCCTGGGCAATCTCGTTGTTTTTCCATTCCTCAATATATTTCAGGATAATCACCTGCCGCTGATCGGGTGTCAGTTGATCTAACAGGTCCCGAATTTCCTGGTGTTCCAGGCGGGTGGCAACCGCCTGAGCCGGGTTGGTTTCCGGATCGGTTCCCATCCGGGGGTCAAGCGGAACGGCGGGTGCAGGTTGGCGCCGGTGGGTATCCGTCAGCCAATTGTGGGCCACCCGGTATAAATAAGCCCGTAGATAATCTCTGGGCCCTTTACCGTTCCGAATTGCCCCCAGAAACCGGCTGAAAGTTTCGGCCACACATTCCTCTGCCAGGTAAGCATCCCCGGAGTACCGGAATGCGTAGCGATAAATCTCCAGGTTATAACAATCGTAAACCTCTGCCAGAGCATCTGCTTCGAAGCGACGAGCGCGGCTGAGTAAATCTTGTTCTGATTGCATTGGCATCACTTAATAAGACGGAAAAAATGCCGAATAGATACGTTTATTGGGTCGCGAACCCACAAATCTACAAACATTTCGTGCGCCCAAATAACCAGGTTCTCTTCCGGAAACTCTGTGGTGGATAGAAGATGTGGGGGGAATTTTCGGGCTTTGCCCGAAAATCCCCCCACATATAGCCTCAGCCATAGAGTTTCCCAAAGACCCGAACCAGGTCCCGGGTGCATTCGGGATAAATCTGTTAGAATCGTCTCTCTATGAAGGTAACCCATTTACGTTTGATTGGTCTTGGATTGGCGCTGACGGGTGCGCTGATGTTCCTGGCAAGCATTCGCAAGACTGTGATCCTGGAAATAAACGGGCAGCCCAGCACCGCCAAGACCCTGGCGACAACGGTTGGGGAGGTTTTCCGCCAGCAGGGGATCACCCTATCGCAGTATGACCGAGTCTGGCCGGAGGCCGATCAACCTGTCCAGGACAGTGAGATAGTGCAGCTGGAGCAGGCCGTTCCGGTGACGATCTGGTTTCGGGACCGCCAAATTCGGTTTTCCAGCCCGGAGCGGCGGCCAGCTAATTTGCTCGCCCTGGCCGGGTTGGATTTATATCCCGGCGATCAAATCATCCAGGATGATGAGCCAGTCTCACCGGAAGAATTGCTTCCAAGAGCTGCCAGTTACCAGTTGCGCCTCAAGCCAGCTGTGCGAATTGACTTACAAGTGGGTGAGGCATCACAAATATTGTACACGACTGCGCCGACATTCGGACAGGCTTTAGCGGAAATCCATCTGGATGTACATGCTTCCGATCATTTCGACCCGCCTCTGGACGCGCTTTTGACCGAAGATCTGAATGCCAGGCTGACGCCTTCGCTCGATCTATCGATTCACGACCAGGATCGCCAGGTCCAGATTCGATCGGCTGCGCCAACGATTGGGGACGCGTTAGCCGAAGCCGGCCTGGCGTTGCAAGGCCTCGATTACAGCCAGCCCGATGCCAGCCTGCCGCTGCCACAGGATGGTCAAATCCAGGTAGTCAGGGTAACTGAGCGGGTTTCAATCGAGCAGGAACCGATCGAGTTCGAAACCGAGCTGCAACCCGCTCCGGAGGTCGAGTTAGATTCTCAAGCGGTGCTGCAACCCGGCGAATTCGGTTTGCGCGCCCGGCGGGTGCGCACCCGGATCGAGAATGGCGAAGAAGTCAGCCAACAGGTGGAATTCGGAGTGGGTCGCTCGCCAGCCTCAGACTCGAATCGTTGGCTATGGCACCAAGGTTGTGGTCCGCACGATGAGTACCCCCGACGGACCCATCGAATATTGGCGGGCTGTTAGCATGTATGCCACCTCATACTCACCCTGCCGGATATTTAAAGATCGCTGCGATTCATATACGGCCAGCGGCATGACCTTGAAAAAAGGGATTGCGGCGATGACCGGCCAGTGGTACTACTACTCGGGCTTTGACCAGGTCTACGTACCTGGTTATGGCACAGCGACGATTGGCGACACCGGTGGTGGCATCCCAGGTCGTTATTGGATCGACCTGGGTTACAGTGAAGAAGATTATGTTTCCTGGCACCAATACGTCACGGTCTATTTCCTGACGCCGGTGCCTGACCGGATCATGTGGGTTTTACCCTAGCCGGTAATGGTTCAGAGCGAACGGTTGTAAAAATCGCCCGAGCGTCGATGCCTTCTCCTACCCTTCCCCCTGTTTTACCTGAACTAGTTTCGAAAGGCCGCAGCCTGTGGGCTGCAGCCTTCGTTCGAGGCGGCTGGCTGCAGCGGGCGATAAGGTTATTTTCGGGCCAGGGCGCCAGGGAAGGTTATCTGGCGGCAGTCGATCAGGGCGTGATCAGCGTTGCCAATTTCGCAGCCACCATTATCCTGGCGCGGTCCATCAGCCCCACGGATTTGGGGGTCTATGGGGTCGGTTTTACAGCCTTGCGATTGGTGCGTTCGGTTCAGGAGGGCCTGACAATTCAGCCGGTCAATACTTTTGGGGCCGGGATGGACGCGGAAGGCTTCCGGCGTTACGCGACCAGCACCAGCCTGATCCAGATCCTGCTGGCATTGATTGCTTCCGGGGTCGTGGCTCTGGCTGGCTGGTTTTTAACTGTGACCGGCAATGATACCGCCGGCCCGGCTATGTTTTCCCTGTGGTTCGTTTTTCTTTTCTGGCAGCTTCAGGAATATATCCGTCGCTTGCTCTATACTCGCAGCGCGATATTGAATGCGGTGGTGAACACAGTTCTTGCCAATGCGATTCGGATTGGGTTGCTGCTGTGGTGGGCCAGCGGCCAGCGCTTGACGGGGATCGCCGGACTGAACGCAATCGCCTGGGGATCGCTGGCCGCGCTGATACCCGGACTGTGGCAGACACGCACCTACTGGACCCGCCACTTCGCCAATCTGGTGGAAACCTGGAAACTGAACTGGGATTTTGGGCGCTGGGTGATGGGGGGGACGATTGCCAACTGGATTTCGGTGGAGTTTTACCCGGTGCTGACCGCAGGCATGATCAGTTTTGCGGCCGCCGGGGCTTACCGCGCGCTACAGAATCTGGTCGCCCCCATTCATTTGCTGCTGCGCGCCACCGATACTTTTCTGACGCCGCGAGCTGCCCGACAATTTACAGAAAACGGCCATCGCGCCTTGTCACGCACCTTGCGACTGGTTTACCTGGTCTCGGGTTTGCCGATCCTGGGATTGTTGAGCCTGGCGATCCTCTTCCCGACGCCAATCCTGCGCTTTTTGTATGGTGAGACATACCTCGCTTACAGCGGTGGGATGGTATTAATGGCCATCTTTTATGCATTGTGGTATGCCTATTGGCCGCTTCAGACTGCCTTCAAGGCGGCCCAGATCAGCCGGCCGATCTTTATTGCCAACCTGAGTGCCATAGCGGTCATGTTCACCGTTGGTATCTGGGCGATCACCCGCTGGGGAGTTTATGGCACGATTGCCGGGCAAGCCTTGAACGCTCTGGTGGTCGCGATTATTTTATGGTGGAGTTGGGTGGGGGTCAGGCGGGCTGTTCAGGATTGAGCTGGTTACAAGGCACGGCAGAGTTGTCTTCAACGGCTGAAGGGACCGTCATAGCGCAATAACTGGCGCGGCAGCCGGCCTTGCCAATCCTTTTGCCAACGATACCAGAAGGTGATCAGAAAGGCGAGCAGCAGGAGTTTCAGGTCGAATCCCAGGCTGTGGTAGCGGATGTATAGCCGGTCGAAACGCAGCTTTTGACGCGGGGTCAGATAATAATCTCCGGCGACCTGGGCCAGGCCAGCCAGGCCGGGCAGCACCCGGTGCCGTTCGGCGTATTCCGGCATTTTTTCGAGATAGCCCAATACCAGGACTGTCCGCTGCGGGCGCGGCCCGACGAAACTCATCTCGCCTCGCAGGATATTGATCAGTTGGGGCAGCTCATCCAGGGCGGTTTTGCGCAGGAGGCGTCCCACCCGCAGGATGCGCTGGTCGCCGCGCTGAGACAGAACCGGCCCGGTGTGATCTTCGGCGCCAATCACCATCGTGCGGAATTTGTACTGGTGAAAATTGCGCCCGCCTTTGCCGACCGAATTCTTGACGAACAGAACCGGACCCGGATCTTCGAACCAGATCAACAGGCTGCTCAAAATCCAGATCGGGCTGGAAATCACCAGCCCGGCCAGCGCCAGCCCAAGGTCGAAAAGGCGTTTGTTGAGCGGTTGTGAACCCGGGAGGCCGATGACAGTCCGGTGCCGCGCCTGGACCTCTTGCTGGATCCAATCTGCCGGGGGGGAATTGTTTTCCCAAAAGCCATCCTGACGCCCGGAGGCGATCACGCCTCCGATGAACGCGCCCATCAGGGCGCTGCCCAGGATCAAGAGGTCCAGCTTGCTGGAAGGTATCCCACCTGCCTGCAAGAAACCACTCGAATTGGGCCTGACTTCAACCAGCGCTAACCAGGTCAGGCCTGCAAGCAGGCTGGCAAGGAAGGCAGCCCGGTAACGCCAACCATCCGTCAGGTGGGTGAATGTCAAAAGCCGCTCGAACACGTAGACCAGGAGGATATGAAAAGGCAGCAAGCCCGCCGCCAGAACGAGCAGTTTCTCATTTATGATTGGTTCGGACTGGAAGTGGTTCAGGTATTGCCAGATAAATCCCCCCAGCAGGACCACCGGCCCAACGTACAGCAGGAAATGCCAGCTCAGGCCGTTGTGCGACCTGGAGGCGGTAGCTGTCGTCGTCGGAGCGAGATTTCGGGCCATAGATGCTGAAATTATACCCTAAGGAGAAGTGCGCAAATCAGGGTCTCCATAATGATCCTGTGGTGATTCCATGGATTTGGGAAGGCGAGCTCGCTGCAGCAAGCTCGCCTTCCCAAATCCACCACGCCATCAGGGGAGCAGGTCAACCAGCCGGTTCGGGTCGATGAGCTGGAAAACCCCGCTCACCCTCCAGGTGCAGTAATTGGCCATTTCCTCTGGGCTGGCGCTGGCATCGTAGTGGGCCAGGCTGTCAAAGCGCGCTCCGGACGGCCCGATCCGAATTTCCAGGTGCAGATGGGGGTTGAGGGCATTTCCACTGCTGCCGATTGCGCCGATCACCTGCCCGCAACTGGCTGGATCCTCGTTTTGTAAGGAGGGAGCCTGCTGCATATGGGCGTACAGCACGTACAAAGAGCGGGTTTGCAGGTCCCAATCGGGTAAGGCCGCCTCTGGACAGGTCAAGGCCGGGTGAGGCGTCTGCGGGGGTCGGACGGCTGGGGGATTCAGGGCGTCGACCCAGCTTTCTGGCAGCACAGTCAGGGGCGTCTCGATCATGAGCGCATTGCCATACGGGAACCGGTCATCGATAGCGGCTGCCACGATCCCGTCCAGTATGGATTGGACGGCCAATCCCGCACGGGCATAGCGGTCGATGGGCTCCAGATCGGCTAAATCGATGCCCTGATGGGGATCATCCAACCCGGCTGCGGGTGGATGGTAGGGGTTGAAGACGGCTGCCTCCAGATCGGACCGGTTGTAGCCGGCCAATGGTGAGCAAATCTCAGGCGCGGGAGTGGCCGTAGACTCGGGCAGCGGTGATGGGCTGAGTGGTGGTGTGCCGGTCGCCGGGATGGCGGTCGAAATCGCAGCCATCCTTGTGGTTGGACGGACTTGGTGAGCAGTGGGAGACGCACTCATTCGCACATCAGCCGGATTAGTCCCGGGCTGGCAGGCACTGGTCAGCCAAAGCCCCAGCAGTAGCAAGATACCGAGCGGTTTACGGGATTGCCTCGCATTTGCCATAGCGCTCGTGACCGTCATGCTGGAGGATCCATTTCTGGTTCTGGTGTGATCAAATTGTTCATGAACCCTTTTCTACAACATTTTTGTGCGCCCGTGAGGGTTACCACCACAGAAATTCCCATTGAGCAGTTCGAATGCTCCCAAAAGGCCATCCGGCCCAGTGTTATAATCGGTGTTTGTGTCTGCCGCCGGCCGGTGTTGGAGATCTCCACATTATAGCTTGATTGTGGCCGCACGCTCACGGATGACCCAGGAATTCCCAAAGAGCGATCATGGACATAGTCCACCCGCAATTATTAATATCTGCCATAATTTCAAGACAGCCTAAAAAGAGGCTGCTTTTCAGGAGTTTTTATCAGGAATGACAACCAATCAACCCAGGCGTTCGAAGAGAAGAACTGTATGGCCGGTCCTGACCGGCCTGGCGGCTGTCCTGATCGTGGTGGGGGCGATCCTTTACCCTGGCCTGAGAAAGCAGTGGACGACGCCGCTTGGCCCTGCGCTGGATTTACCCACCCTGACCGCTTCGCCGGTCGCCCTCTTACCGCAAGCAACTGCAACCTCACTGCCGGCTACCATCCCGGCTGGCATTTCGGTGCAAGTTACACAAGGCCCGCAGCCATCCGCTACGCTTGCCTCGACAGCCACCCCCAAGCCGTTATGTGGTGGACCCCCGACGATGGTGGTTCTGGCGATTGGCGCGGACAGCGGGCAGGATTACCGCTACGGCCTGGCAGATGTGATCCGGATCGCCCGGGTGGATTTCGTCACCCCCAAGGTCAGCGTGTTATCCATGCCGCGCGATTTGTGGGTGGAAATTCCCGATATCGAGAATAATTATGGGATCGACCATGGCAAATTGAACCAGGCTTATTTTTACGGTGGGCCCGGTATGGGTTATTACAATGGCCCCGGCGGCGGCCCGGGTTTGCTGGCGCGCACGCTCGACTTGAATTTTGGGGTCCGGGTGGATCACTACGGGGCGGTCAACATGTCCACCTTCTCCAAGATCGTGGATGCGGTTGGCGGAATTGATATTTACCTGCCTACGGACGTGGATGGACGCCCGATCGACGACCACACCGAGGATATGGGCTACTTCTATGCCGGCCAGCAGCATTTTAACGGCGACCAGGCCCTGCGGTTTTCCCGAATCCGTAAAAAATATAACGATTTCACCCGGATGGACAATCAGAACATGGTGCTGTGCGCCTTGCGGGAAAAAATCATGTCGCCTTCGGTGCTGCCCAAGGTCCCCCAGATCATTGGCGCCTTCCAGGGTTCAGTGCTTACTGATCTGACGCCGAAACAGATCGGCCAGATGGCCTGTTTGCTGCCCAGCCTGAAGAAAGAAAATCTGCTGTTCACCAGCCTGCCCGATGAAATTCTGACCCCATCCCGCCAGTACAGCCCGGTGTTAAAGGATGAGACTTTTATTCTGGACGTCGATAACCAGGTGCTGCGCGATTACGTGGCCCGATTTTTGGCCGGCACCTGGCCAGATCAGCCTAAGGAGCCGAGCTGCCCATGAAACTGCCGCCTTTGGATATCCCTGCTTTACTGCGCCAACATGGCCTGCGCCCCGACCGGCGCCTTGGCCAGAATTTTTTGACCGACGAAGCCGCATTAACCCGGGTGGTAGAAGCTGCCGGTATCTCAGGGAACGACACGGTGCTGGAGATTGGCCCGGGATTGGGCAGCCTGACCCGCTATCTGGCGCTGGCAGCGGATAAGGTGATTGCTGTTGAGCTTGACGGTCGCTTGCTGCCGGTCCTGGGGCAGGTGTTGGCGCCTTATCCGAACGTGAAGGTGGTCGAGGGCGACATCCTGGGGTTTAACCCGGCTGATTTAATCGCGCCTGGAGATGGAGAGGCCGCCAGGCCGGTGGAAACTTACCGGGTCGTGGCAAATATTCCCTATTACATCACCTCCGCACTCATCCGGCACCTGCTGGAAGCCGACGTTCGCCCGGTTTGCATGGTTTTAACCGTGCAGCAGGAAGTAGCCGAGCGGATTTGCGCCCTCCCGGGGGATATGAACCTGCTGGCTTTAAGCGTACAGGTCTATGGGCGTCCGCAAATCGCGGCTGCCATCCCTGCCGGGGCCTTCTACCCGGCTCCGAAAGTTGATTCGGCAGTGGTGCGGGTGGATCTTTACAGCGAACCGGTCATGCCGGTGGCCCGGCTGGACGAGTTTTTCCGCCTGGCAAAAGCCGGTTTCAGCCAGAAACGTAAGACGCTGCGCAATTCAGTCTCGGCAGGCATGCGCTGGCCGAAAGCCAGGACAGAACAGATCTTGCAGTCGGCCGGGATCGACCCGATGCGGCGCGCCGAAACGCTCAGCCTGGATGAATGGAGTCTGTTGACCGAGAAAGCTCACGCAGAAAGTTGACGGCTTGGGTGAATCCAATCAGGCCTTGCGGGCCAGGAACAGGCTGGATAGTGCCCGCAGTCCGGCTGAAATCAATAATGTAATCCGTAACCCAAAATATCCCCCCAGGACTGGTCCCAGAAAAGAACCTACCAAAATGCCTAAATTCATGGTCAGGTTATGCAGAGCCATGTAAGCCGGGCGATCGTGCTCTGGAACGACTTCCATAAGCCGGTTCAACATGGAGGTGTTGATCACTGCCCAGGAGACCCCGCCGATCAAAGAGCCTACCAGGAATAAGGTGACGTCGCTGGCGAGCCCCAGGAACAGCGGATAAGTCCCATACAGCACTGCTCCGACGACCAGCATGGTTTTGTTGCCAAAGCGCCCCAGAACAGGCCCCAGCCGCATGGAAGTTAGGAATACCAGCACATAGAACAGGCTGCTTCCCAGGCTGATGGCGCTGTCGGTCAGGTTAAGATCGTGAACGGAATAGAGTGGGAACAGGGGGATGGGGATGTACTGGAAGACATAAAAGGCCAGGTAGGCTGCCAGGAAAGGCCCGTAGGAACTGCGCAGCAAATCCAGGCGCAAGAGTGGTTTGCCACCCGAGCGTGTCAGGAAACGCAGCCCAGCCGGAGTTCGAAAACTATCGGCAAAGCGCAGCAAGCCGGGCCGGGCGAGATCGCGGATCAGGCGATTGACACGCCTGGCGGGCTGTTCTCCGGGCAGGTGGATCCGGCTGAGATGGTACGTGCTCATGGCGGCGCCGAAAGCCCCCAGCAGGAAAACGACCTGATAGTTTAGCGGGAATGGGAGGCGGTCCCACACCAGCAGCTGGCCGCACAGCAGGGTCGCGACTGTCATGATGATCGAGGTCAGGGCGGTGCGTTTGCTGACCAATTCACTGCGCTTATCGAGCGGCGCCACATCGGCAAACATAGCATTGAACCCGATCGCCAGGAAAGTGCCCGGGATGGACATCAGCAGGGTGATCAGCACAATCGCCCAGATTTGCAGGGTATCTGCCAGCAGCCAGGGCAGCGGCACCAGCAAAGCATAGCCGACCCGGTGCAGGAGAGCAGACCAGAAACTGGCCCTGGTTAGCGAATGTTTCTCCAGCCATTGTCCGGCAGGTATCGAAAATATCAGATTGACCAAAGCCGGCCCGGCTGCGAGCAGGCTGATCTGGAAACTGTTTGCGCCCATTCGGGTGGCGAATATGGACACAAACGCCATCGTGCTGCCCGCCAACAGGCCATACCAGGCTACGTCAGCGTACAGATGGCGAAAATTGGCGCGCTGAACCGAACTAAGCTGGTGCGGTGAGATCTCGGTATTCAAGCAGCATCTGCCATACCCGGATTGCAGCTTCCAACTGAATGCGAAGCGACATTTTCGATTGCCCCCAACGACGATCCGCAAAATAGATCGGGACCTCCCCGAAGGAAAAACCCAGATGATGGGCCAGATAAGTGGTTTCGATCTGGAAAGCATAACCGCTGGACCGGATGCGATCCAACGGCATGGCTTCCAGGGTGGCTCGCCGCCACATGCGGAACCCGCCGGTAACATCCCGGACCGGCAAGCTCAAAATGGTGCGGGCATATAGATTCCCGAAGGCGGATAAGCCTTTGCGCCAGACTGGCCAATGCTTGTCGACTGCGCCGCCGGACACATAGCGCGAACCCAGAACGATATCACAGCATTCCAGGTTTTCGAGCAGTTCGACCAGTTTTTCAGGCGGGTGGGAGAAATCAGCATCCATTTGGGCCACGGCTTGGGCTCCGTTTGCCAGCGCCATCCGGAAACCCTGGATATAGGCGCTTCCAAAGCCAAGCTTGCCGGCTCGATGCAGCACCTGAATGCTCCCCGGGTATTCCCGGGCAAGGGCATCAGCCAGTTGCCCGGTGCCGTCCGGGCTGTTGTCATCCACGACCAGGAGACACAGCTCGGGTATCGGCAAACGAAATAAAGCGGAGACCAACTTCGGCAGGTTCTCCGCTTCGTTAAATGTTGGAATAATGACCGTAAGTTGCACAGCGCGCCTTATTTCGACCGGATAAATAGTTCAGCTTTGAGCTGCTGGAGGTCCTTGAAAGATCCTTTGGAACCCAGAAGCTGGTGAATTTGAACGCTCAAGCGGCTTTGCTGCTGAAAGCCATTTTGCTCGCGATCTTTCAACGGGTAAAAATAATCCAGGGCTTGTTCCAGCCGGCTGTTAATCCGCTGAACCAATCCAGACAGGTTGGCGGGCACCGTGACAAGCAGGAATTGGGTTGGATTGAGTTGCCCAATAAAGTCACTGGGGCTGCTGACGTCTCGAACAGCATTGGAAATCATCAGGCTGACAGCCCGCTGGACGTCATCGGAGGCGACAAACCCATATTCTTCTCGAAATGCATCCAGGTGATCCAGGCTGACGACCAGGATAGCCCAATCTTGCCTTTCCAGGCATTCGCTCAGACGCTCTTCCACCAGGGGGCCCTCGGCCAAACCGGTGATCGGATTGGTCAGCGGCCCTTCAGTCACGCGCCGGAGGGCATTGCGCACCCGCAATCGCAACTCCTGAATGTCAAAAGGCTTGGTGATATAGTCATCCGCCCCGAGCTCAAAACCCTGCAAGCGGTCGGAACGATCGCGTTTTTCGGTCAAAAAAATGATAGGTATATCGGCCGTTCGGCGGTTGGAGCGCATCCGGCGGGCGACTTCATATCCATCGATGTCCGGCAGGCGAATATCGAGGATCACCAGGTCGGGCCGGCTGGAGCGGCAGGTGCGGACTGCATCTTCCCCCCAGTTAACGGTCAGGACCTCATAGCCTTGAACGCGAAAATAGGCGTTCAACATGTCGGCTACATCGACATCATCCTCAACCACAAGCAGGGTTGTCTGTTTTTCCGCCACGGAGGGGTCCTAGCTGATGGGGGACTTCTGGATCACGAATTCACAGACTTCATCGCCCATGGCGATGCATTGGGATTCGTTAACCCGAAATTCATTACCGCCGGAAAGCCATTTCAGCCCTTCTTGCAGCAGCCCTACGGCGATAAAACAGACCGGTTTATCCATATCATGCCGACCCCAACAAACCGGGCAGCGATGGATGGTATAGATAAATTCGTGTTCCTGCTCCTTCACAGTGCTGTACTGATCGCTGATCTGGCTGAATATTTTCGCCATGGCAGGAATGCCGATCCGCATCTTGGCCTGAATGGGGAGCACCTTGAAAGCCAGGTCTCCGGCGCCTGCCAGGGCGCCAAAATTACGCAAGGAATCGGCAAAAGCCGCCCGGCCAGCGCGCAAGGCCAGGCCGCGCCCGCCGCGGGGACCATACATCTCCTCCAGCGCCAGGTTGAGGGCGGAAAAATCGGCGAAATTGAACTCGCGATCGAGATTATCTGGGGGCAGGTTGTTGACGAGATGCGGCAGGTGGGCCAGGTTGAGGATGGCATTAATGCCGTTTTTGCCCATCACCTCTTCCAGCGCTTGGATGGTGATCCGGGCAATCTTATTCGCATAGTTGTATTCACTTCTTGGGATTGGATCCATAATTCCGCCGTCAGATAAGTTTTTCCAGGGCTTCGGCTGCACGCCGCATGTCCAGGAAGATCAGGCCGAGCTTGGCCTGTTCTCGGGCCAGGGCCGTCAGTACAGCTTCCTCACCGACCGACATCAAGATTACGTAGCCCTGTTCACCTTTGATATAAACTTGATCGAGCGAGCCACGGCCTAATTCTGTCGCAATCCGTTCGCCCAATGAAAGCATAGCCGCCGACATAGCTGAAACGCGATCCTCTTCAACTCCCTGGGGCAGGGCAGAGGCAATGCTCAGACCATCGACGCTGACCACCGCAGAAGCCTCAATATCCGGTGAGGAAGCCTGCAGGTCTCGTAAACGGTCCACCATGAGTTGAGAGCGTGATTTCGTCAAGGTAGATTTCCTTTGTGATGCACTCAAATTGTGTGTGTTGTTTCAAGTGACGGCAAGCACCGTCACGGATCATTATGGGTCTAAGCTGGGCGCCGGCAGCCCGGGCGTGATGGGTTGCGAGTTTTTTGTGAGAGATGTCCGGTGGGAAAACCTGCCGGCAGGACTCGGGCGTGTTCATTTGGGCCAATTTCGGCGAATTAGTGTAACTGTAGCATACGCATATGGATGTGTCAAGCAGACCTATCAAATTTTTAGGGTCTTCGGTTGTCTGTGTGCAGGTACCCCAGATTTGGGGGTGTGAGCATGCGGACGCACGCTCACACCCCCAAATCTGGGGTATCTTACAGAATTTGCTGAAGAGCCTGATATTTAACATTCGGAGATCATGCTATAATTCCGAGGCTTAAAATCTTGACCGGACGCATCGCGGATCAATCGCATCCGACACTTTCCTCGTCACCACAGCAGCGCATACGAATCCGATCGCTTGCCCGGTTACCTGCCGGGCCTGACAGGTATGATGCAAGCTTCAGGCCAGAATCTGCTCAAGCAAGACCAAGCAAGAAGGAGTATCTTTTTCGATGCGTAAGAATCGTCCATTTTATGCGCTCATTATCCTGGGATTGATGTTGACCTGGCTGGCGCCTGCCTGCGGATCAACCGCGACTGTTGTGCCCGAAGCGCTCTCCCAACCGGTCAACTTAAAGATCGCCGTGTTGCCGGTACTGGATGCTCTGCCCATGTATGTCGCTCAACAGGCCGGCCTGTTTGAAGCCCACGGGGTTACGGTTGAATTCGTTCCGGTGCCCTCCGCTCCGGAGCGTGACCAGGTTGTCTCATCCGGGCAGGCGGACGGGATGATCAACGAGGCGGTTTCGACCTTGTTTTACAACCGCGAGAGCACCCGGCTGCAAATCGTCCGTTATGCCCGCACGGCAACCGCAGATACGCCCCTTTTCCGGATCCTTTCACCTGCCAGCAGCGGCATCAGCGGTCCCGAGGGGCTCAAAGGGGTTGAAATTGGGGTCTCGCAAGGGACGGTGATCGAGTACCTGACCGAACGTCTGCTGGAGCAGGAGGGTTTCGGACCCCAAGAGATCAAAACGGTGGCAGTTCCGAAAATTGATGTGCGCATGTCCCTGCTGGCCAGCGGCGAGCTCAAGGCCGCCATGCTGCCGGAACCACTCTCGTCCCTGGCGGAGCTGCAGGGAGCTGTGGTGGTGCTGGACGATACCCGCCATCCCGAATACAGTTTCAGCACGATCTCATTCCGCCAGGAAGTGATCGACGCTCATCCGGAGGCAATCCGGGGTTTTCTGGCGGCGGTTGAAGAGGCCACCCAACAGATCAATGCTGCCCCGACCGATTGGAGTGGCTTGATGGCTGAGCAGAACCTGGTGCCGCCGCCCGTGCTCGATTCATTCCAGGTGCCACAGTTCCCGGCGGCTGGCGTCCCAACTGAAGCGCAGTGGGCCGATGCCCTGGCGTGGGCCAAATCCAAGGGTTTGATCGATGTGGAGGTCGCTTACAACACTTCGGTCAATCCGGATTTCCTGCCGAAATAACGCCTGCCCATAATGATCGAGCTTAAATCCATCACCTACGCTTACGGCCATGCTCAACCCGTGTTCAGAGACTTTTCGTGGCGCGCCGGGCGAGGTGAAGCCTGGGCCGTGCTGGGTCCATCCGGCTGCGGAAAAACAACCTTACTTTACCTGCTGGCAGGCTTGCTGTTCCCGGCTTCAGGCCGGGTGCTGGTGGATGGGCAGCCCTGGGAGCGCCCCCGTCCCCAAACCGGCCTGATCTTGCAGGATTATGGTTTACTGCCCTGGGCGACTGTGCGCCAGAACGTTGAGTTGGGCGTGCGCGTCCGCCAGTTTTATGGCCCGGACGGCCGCCATGCGCCTGCCGATACGCTCACCCCGGTCATGGTCGATCCCTGGCTGGAACGCCTGGGGTTGATGGCGCTGCAGGATAAATATCCCGGCAAAATATCGGGTGGGCAGCGCCAGCGCACCGCGGTAGCCCGCACGCTGGCCCTTAACCCCGACCTGCTGCTCATGGATGAACCCTTTTCTTCCCTGGATGCGCCTACCCGGGAGAGTATGCAGGATTTGATGCTGGAATTGTGGTCTGAACATCACCTGACCCTGGTGATCGTCACGCACGCGATCGAAGAAGCGGCCATTCTGGGACAGAAAATCCTGGTTTTGGGGCAGCCGCCGAACAGCCGACCCAACGTGATTGAAAACCCGGCTGCCAGGCTGGCGGGCTTCCGTGAAACGGCGGATTACCTGGCGCTGTGCCGCCGGTTGCGCGGTTTGATGGAGGGGGCATGAAACGCCGCGACCTGGCTCTGGCGATCCTGGCCTTGCTGCTGCTCTGGCAACTGGCGGCGCTACTGGTATCCGAACCGCTGCTGCCTACGCCCTGGCGGGTGGTGGTCAAGTTTGTTGCCGAAACCCGCAACGGCGTCCTGGTCGGGCATTTTCTGGTCAGCCTCTGGCGGGTCGTCGCCAGCACGATCCTGGCCATCTTGCTGGCGGCCCCGGTTGGCCTGCTTTTAGGCCAGTCCAAAACTTTGAACGGGATTTTCGCACCGGTGATCTATCTGCTCTATCCGATCCCGAAGGTTGTACTGGTCCCGATCATTTTGCTGCTGTTTGGCCTGGGCGATTTTCCGAAAATCCTGATCATCTTTTTAATCCTGTTCTTCCAGATCCTGGTCTTGGTGCGCGATCAGGCGCTCTCAATCCGGCCGGAGCTGATCCAGAGCGTGCGCAGCCTGGGCGCCGGGCGCCGGGCGCTATTCCGGTTTGTCTATCTACCGGCCAGCCTCCCGGCGATACTGACCGCGCTTGCGGCAGTCGGTCGGAACGGCGGTCGCCGTTCTGTATATCGCTGAGCTGTTCGCCACCCAACGCGGGCTGGGCTATTACATTTACTTCACTGGGAGCACTTTGTTTGATTATCCGGCGATGTATGCCGGCATCGTGGCCTTAAGCCTGATGGGGTTGGGGCTGTATTTCGGTGTGGACTGGCTGGAGCGCAAACTGTGTCCCTGGCAGTATGTGGCTTAAGGGCGCAAAATTGTGGTGTGGGGTGGCAATCGAAAGCCCTGGGATAGTGAAATGTGGTGTTCGGTTTGGGCCGTCCGTCGGCCCAAACCGAACACCACATCAACACAGTCTGAGGCGTCCAGATCCGTCGAGGCAGGATTAAAATAAGGTGCTGATCAGCAAACCCAGGGCGTAAAAAATGGCGTAAAGCAAAGCCAGCTGGCCGGTACCGGCCAGCGCTTTATTTAAGCCGCGTCCTTTGACGGTGTAGATAACCCGCACCAGGCCGATCGCCCAGGGAAGCGAAAGCCAGGCAAGGATCCCCCAGCCAGGAGCCAGCTTGAATATCCACAGCAACACCGGGGTAAGGTAAGCGCCTGCCAGGCAGGCCAGGTATTCGATCCGGGTGCCATTTTCACCCAGGCGTACCGCTAGAGTGTGCTTGCCGGAGGCGCGATCGGTTTCCAGGTCGCGCAGGTTATTGACCACCAGAATAGCAGTGATCAACAGCCCGAGCGGCACCCCGGTCCAGATCGCCAGGGCGCTCAGCTGGCCGGCCTGGACGTAGTATGTGCCGGCTACAGCTACCAGTCCAAAAAAGATGAATACGAACAGATCGCCCAGGCCATGATAGCCAAGCGGGAACGGCCCCCCGGTATAGGCGATCGCGGCTGCGATCGAGGCCAGCCCGATCAGGATCACAGGCCAGCCGGCTACCCAGGCCAGGTAAACACCCAGCAGGGCGGCCAGTCCGAAGGTTATCCACATACCGGCCAGAACCTGCCGGGGAGCCAGCAGACCGGCCTGGGTCACTCGCAGGGGACCCAGGCGCATCTCGTTATCGGCCCCTTTGTGGAAATCAAAGACATCATTGGCGATATTGGCCCCAACCTGTAAAAGCAGAGCCGCCAGCAGCGCTGCCACGGCCGGTCCGAACCGGAACTGCTGTTCCAGGGCGGCGACTGCCGTCCCGGCAACGACCGGCGCAGCCGCGGCTGGGAGCGTCTTGGGACGGGCCGCCAGCAGCCAGATCTGTGCCGGGGTTAAATTTGGGGTTGGGTGTGATGTGGATTGAGTCACGTGCGCCTCACGGTTCGGCCAGAAATCGGTTCGCCCAAGTATACACAAAAATTCGGCAATCTGTACCTGCTGAAAGCATTATAAGGCATACAAGATCTCTGGCTGTTTTATGAGCGGAGGATAAAGCAATCCCAGGAGCTGGCGATTCGCCGCTTCCCTTGACTCTGGTATAATCCGAATAATTGATAAAACAATTAAGTCTTTCTGACTGTATATTCCTTGTGGAGTTTTGGATGAAACGGATTGGTTTCGTACCATTTTTATTGTTACTTGCCTTGCTCTTATCCTCCGCACCCGGACAGGCTGCGGAGGTTGCCACGACGACCGGGCCGCGAGCGCTGTGCCTGCCCGGCGTGTATTTGAGCGATCCTGGTGATTGCTCTCCGATTGGCCCCTCGAGCTATTTGATGGAAATGGCTCAAAAGGGGATCGCTTTACCGCTGGCGCCCTTGCCGGCCAATCGCCCTGATTTTTCGCTGACCTATGTCAACACTGGCTACGGGTTGGTGCGAACGCATAATGCACCCGTCTATGGATCGATTGAAGATGCCCTCAAAGGCAATAAAAAGAACGCCATCCGGCGGATCAATTCGCCTTTCAGTTATATCTCGTACTCGGAAGAGACTTACGTGGATGGCAAGCGTTTCTACATGGTCGATCCAGGGGCTTATATGACTGCTAACGATGTGTCCCGGATCGGTTCGGTACCCTTATTCCAGGGCCTGACGTTCTCCAAAACGCCGGACAATCAATTCGGTTGGGTGCTTACCTATCTGGCGGCTGGTCCGGTGGAGAGCAAGCGCACGCCCGGAAATGAACTGGACGATCGCACCGGGCATTTCTTTAATAATTACGATGTCGTCCAGGTGTTTGATGAGCAGCAGGTCGATGGCGTGTCCTGGTACATGGTCGGACCGGATGAATGGCTGCCTCACAACGTTGTCGCCCGGGTCCTGCCGAACACGACCCCACCGCAAGGCGTGACCGGGGGCCGCTGGATCGAGGTCAATTTATACGAACAGACCCTGGCAGTTTACGATCACTACCAGCTGGTCTTTGCCACCCTGATCGCCAGCGGCCTGGAGCCTTTCTGGACGCGTCCGGGCGTCTTCCAGATCTTCCAGAAATTGGACAGCACGCCCATGCGCGGTTCGTTTGAAGTCGATCGTTCGGACGCTTATTATCTTGAGGATGTTCCCTGGACGATGTATTTTGATGAAGCTCGGGCGTTACACGGCGCTTACTGGCGCGCTAATCTGGGGTTTCCTCAATCGCATGGTTGTGTGAATCTGTCTGTGGGCGATTCGCACTGGCTTTATGATTGGGCCAATGTAGGTGACTGGGTCTATGTTTGGGATCCCTCCGGGAAAACCCCGGTTGATCCTGGCTCCTATACGGCCGGCGGGGCATAAAACTGGCAGAATGAATCAATTTTTGATATCCAGGAGTGGCCGGGTGCTGAGTTAGGTCTACCGGCTTTTGGGTTTTTTCCGTAGAAACTGCCAGCTGCTGGCAGTTTCTACACCCTTATGAAAATTCGGGACAATACGAATTTCATGGCGGGTCATGTCTAAACGAGTTGATCTCTTCTTGCTGACATTGTTGCTCGGTATTACTGCCTGTCAGGCGACTAACCTGGTCAGTCAGCCGCGGCTGGTCGAGGTTACGCCGACGATCAGGCTCTCCCCTTCACCCGTTTCGCCTACCTGGACCCCCAGCGCTACTCCCACAGCAGCGCCTCCCACTTCAACTTTCACCCCCCAACCTACCAGCACAACAATCCCAACCGTCACCCCGAGCCCCACGGCGACGACTGTTCCCACTCCTTCAGCCCTTCAACGCGAGGTGTTCGAAAAACTTTGGGGGGTCGTTAATCAAGAGTATCTCTACCGGGATTTCAACGGCCTGGACTGGAATGCGATCCACGAAGAATACAGCCTCTTGATCGAAGCCGGGATGACCAATGAGAATTTCTATCTGGCGATGTACGAGATGATTAACCGCCTGGGGGATGATCACTCGGTATTTCTCGATCCGGATGAAACCATCGCGGGCGAGGCTGAGTATGAGGGGGAATATGATTATGCCGGGATCGGGTTGTTGAATGCAGCCGTACCAGAACGCAATCGTCTGGTTGTGATCCTGGTTTTTCCGGGCAGCCCGGCCGAAAAAGCAGGGATCAAGATCCATGACAGCATCCTGGCCATCGACGGTGAGCCGGTGCTGGATGAAAATGGTTTTCGCGTTCAGTCGCTGCGAGGTCCGGTTGGTTCGAGCCTGAAGCTGACGATCGAAACCCCGGGCGAGCGACCGCATGAGGTGACCCTGATACGCGAGCGGATTACCGGCTCGATGCCGGTCCCGTATGAAGTGCTGGCCTCCCCGCTAGGCAAAAAGATTGGCTATATTTTGCTGGCATCTTTCAGCGACCGGACGATTGCCAGGCAGGTCGAAGATGCGATTAAGCAAATGTCTCGCTCAGGACCCTTAGACGGCCTGATCATCGATAACCGCCAGAATTCGGGCGGAGCCGATACGGTCGTGCGCGGGGTGCTGGCGAACTTCACCCGAGGCACAGTCGGTTATTTCGTGAACCGGGCCGGCAGGCGGGCATTCAATATTGTGGGCCAGGATATTCAAGGCTCGCAGAACCTGCCTCTGGTGGTGCTGGTTGGCAGAGATACCGTCAGTTTTGGCGAGATTTTTGCCGGAATCCTGCAGGATCTGGGGCGGGCGTATATCGTCGGCCAGACCACCGATGGGAATGTCGAAACGCTGTACATTTATGACTTCCCGGATGGATCCAGCGCCTGGATTGCCCATGACACCTTCCAGCCGCTCAACGATCCTTCCCTCAACTGGGAAGAAAGCGGGATCATACCGGACCTGACGGTCCTGTCGGATTGGGATCTGGTGACCCTGAACAGTGATCCGGTGGTTCAGGCAGCACTCGATCATTTTGATCCTTGATCCTATTGGTTACAAGTTAAACAACCCCAAATTCTGTCAGTGCCAGTTTTTCTAGTCAAAACCGCTATAGAATACGGCGAAAACGGTGTGCGTGGGACACATACCCCACGCACACCGTTTTCGCCGTTCTTCTTCGCCGACTGCAGAAAAATACTTAGCGAGATAAACCACTAAGTGATAGTTTCGCTAAGTCCTTTTACTTTGAAAAGTGATTGTAATGTTCATTTTTTGCGGCGAAGCCGCAAAAAATGAACATTACATTTGGTCTTTTTTCCTAAAGGTATTTAGCGAAAATACCACTAAGGCGAATAATCCAAAGCCTGTTTCATTTCGTCCCGGATCTGGGCGAAGATCGCGCTCAGTGGTTTGCCCTCCGGGCAGGCCAGCTCACACATCCCGCAGCCAGCGCACGACACCAGCCAGCGCAGCACGTCCTGGCGCAGGAAGCGATCATCTTCACCCCGGCGAGGATAATTCACCGAGCAGATCGGGCAGGTATCCAAGCAAATCTGGCAGTCTCCGCATTGTTCGAATTGGACGATCAAAGCGTCCACGTCGCCCGGCAGATTGCTGGACAGGCCTGTCACAACCCGCTCGCGCGTCCGCTTGTTCCGTTCGACCAGACGTTCCAGCATTTTCACCCGCTGGACGATCATCGCATCATCCGCCGGCCCATCGGCAATCACGGACCAATCGATCTGCTCGGTGAACTTTGCATCGACAGTCACAAGGATTTCCTTGCGAACCGGCAAGCCCAGCACACCGATATTGATGTTCGCCCCATGGGCATCCTGCGCAATGCAAAACTGGCAAGCCGGCCGGTAGCGATAGGCCTGGATGCCCCCCTGGCGGGCAAATCGCAAACTCTCTCGCGACAACGTTTCCGGTGACCCCTTGCGTTCGGCCCGCCAGATAAAATCGTCCGGTGGGAAAGAACCCAGGCAGTCGATCGAGATCGTCAGGATCTGGTCCAGATCGAAACCATCGTGTTTGGCCATTTCCACCAAGGCGCGCAGCTCGCAAGGCCGCAAGACGGCCGCCAGAGATTTTTCTGGGTACCGGCTGAGGATTTCCGGGATCAGCCGGGCGCTGTTAATCGTCATCAGCGGTTTGAATGGATTCGTGCCCTTAAGCTCGGCAGGATCGCGGATCAAGCGCGGCTCGATCACGGCCTCCTGAGCCCGTTGGGCAGGGACCAGCATCACGTCGAGCCCTGCTTTTTCCCAGAGTTCGGCGAGCAAACTTTGTACCGCACCAATCGGGTCGCCATGCGTTTGTTTGGACCAATGGGTAACTACCTGGGTGACCATCAAACACCTTCCTTCTCAGCGGTCATAAGCGGTTCCAATACCTCTGAAATATCCAATACTTGAACCTGCTCGCCAAGGCCTTTTGACCGGATGGCATCATCAAACATCAAAAGGCAATACGGGCAGGAGGTTGCGATCGTCTCCGCCCCGCTTTCCAGTGCGTCTTGCAAACGGTACAGGTTGATGCGCGCCTCTGCATCCGCCTCGAGCCACATCTGCCCGCCCCCACCGCCACAGCACATGCTGTTATCCTCATTGCGGGTCATTTCGGTCACAGGCCGTTGAGCCTCCGCCAACAGCTGTCTGGGTTGCTCGAACACCCCGTTGTGGCGGCCAAGGTAGCAGGGATCGTGGTAAGTCAGCTTCGACCCATGCCCATTCGTTCTCGCCGCCCCGCCGCCATAGGATAACGAAAGTTCGGTCAGCAATTCGGTGGCATGGTAGACGGTGTAGCTGGCCCCAAATTGGGTGTACTCATTTTTGAGGGCGTTATAGCAATGCGGGCATTGGGTTACGATCCGTTTGAATTTGACTTGCCCCAGGGTTTCGATGTTCTGCTCGGCCAGCATTTGAAACAGGTATTCGTGCCCCAACCGGCGGGCTAAATCTCCGCAGCAGGCCTCATCCAGCCCCAATGTGCCAAAGTCGAGCCCGGCCTTGTTGAGGATCTCGACAAAGGCGCGGGTGACTTTTTTGTTGCGCTCATCGGTGCTCAACGCGCAGCCCATAAACAGCAGCACGTCGGTTTCATCGCCGGGATTGAGCTGGTGGATGTTCAGGCTGTCCAGCCAGGGGAGGCGCTCGTCGATCGGGATGCCCCAGGGATTGCCCTGGCGCTCAAGATTGCGCAGCGTGTCGGCGATCGACTTTGGGATTTTACCCGTCACCAGGGTCTGGTGCCGCCTTAGATCGATGATCTCGTCAATCGGATTGACGAACGCCGGGCAGACCGACTGGCAGGCCCCACAAGTGGTACATGACCAGAAGTAGTCCTCCGGGATCTCTTCCCCAATCAGTGCCTTGCCATTCCCGTTGGGTTTTTCCAGGGCATTGATCCGGGCCTGGCGCAGGGTTTGAATGAAGTCCTTAGGAGAGTAAGCCATACCGCACAGGACTGCCGGGCAGTTCTCCTCGCAGCGCCCGCAGCGAACGCAAGCGTCGAAGGACAATAATTGCACCGGCGTGAATTCACTCACCTGTCCCACGCCCAGGATTTCGGTCTCCTCGATATCTTCGATCTTCTCCAGCACGCTGGCTTTACGTCGGGGTCTCAGCACGATATTTAATGGGGTCTGGATCAGGTGCCTGAACTTGGTGAAAGGGATGCTTGCGACCAAAGTCAGGCCCAGGATCACGTGAGTCCAGAACAGATAGGGGTGGATCAACGCCGCGCTTTCAGAAGTTAACCCCAGAGACAGTAACCCGCCCGCGAACAGGCTTCCTACCGGCGACCAGCGCGACCATTCCGGCGCGACTGCCATCAGCCGCAAGCCTTCCAGGGTGAAGCCTGCCAGCGGGATGAGCGTCAGCAAGATTAACGCGAAGACATCGTCCCAGCGGGTCTCCAGGTTTTTAGGGCGCAATACAGCCCGGCGGAAAGCCGCCATCAGCACGCCCAGCAGAATGGCAACTCCCGCCAGGTCCATGACCAGCTCGTAGGTCAGGTAGCCGGCGTTGCGCGGGAAAGGCAGCTCCACAAACGGGATGAAAAGCTGCATCTGCATCAGATTGATAGCGGTGCCTAAGACCTGGATGGTGACGCCCCAAAAGATCAGGGCGTGCATCAGGCCCGGATAGAGCTTGCGCCATACCCGCACCTGGGCCAGGGCGTGAATTGCCAGCTCTCTCGCCGCGCTGCCAACTTTGCGCAGGCCGGCTGAGACTTTCTCTGGATCAGGCAAGATTTTCTTGGCCGCAACCGGGACGTTCATGCCTGGCCTCCCACGTAGATTTCATCCCCTCGGACTTCGACCGCCAGCGACGTCAGGGGAGTTGGCGGCGGGCCTGAGACGACGTGCCCATCGATCGGATCGAAATAGCCGTCATGGCACGGGCAGGCGATGATGCCGTGCTCCGGATCCCACTTGCAAATGCAGGCGAAGTGCGTGCAAACCGCCGAATAAGCGCGTAGCCCCTGGTCCGTTTTGATCACCAGGGCCGGGTAGCGTCCAAAAGCGATTGTTTTGCCGGCGCCGGGCGGAAGTTCGTCCACTTTACCCACCAGGACCGGCTCGGTCGGCGTCTCCTCCAGCTTCGGTGGATAAAAGTAAGCTACAATCGGCCCGATCAGGGCAACAGAACCCAGCGAGGCGAGCGCCCAATTAATCACTTTCAAGAAGTCTCTTCGTTTAATGTCGCTCATCGTCAGCTTATCCCTCCCCAAATTGTCAGGGCCGCCAGAACGATTATCCCGATCGTCACTGCTACTGCCCGGATAAGCCTGGTCCTGGTGGATGAATCTTTCCTGCGATCGAGAAACGGCCAGATCATCACCAATATCACGCCCAGCACCGGCAGCATCGCCCCAGCTGTCTTCGGGATAAATTTCAGCAGCTGGTAGAGCCCCAAAAAGTACCATTCCGGCTTGACGTGCGCTGGGGTGTTCATCGGGTCGGCCGGCTCTTCCAGGCCCACCGGGGAGAATAAGGCGATCGCCCCGATGATGCCCACTACAGCCAGGATCGCCAGAACGACTTTGAACTCCGTTTTGACGTGATCCGGGAAAAAGGGGATCGAGTCTTCTTTGGAGTAGGTATGTTGATCAGTCACCTCAACCTCCTTACAACGGTCTGGCAATCCCTTGCCGGCGGATCATCAAGAAGTGCAATCCCATCAGCGCCAGGGTCAGGATCGGCAGCAGAATGATGTGCAGGGCATAGAACCGGCTGAGAGTCAGATCGCTGACCGTCCATCCAACCCGCAAGAAGACCAAAGCCAGCTCCCCAATCACTGGAATGCTCCCTGCGATCTCCGATCCTACTGTCGTCGCCCAGAAAGCTCGCTGATCCCAGGGCAGTAGGTAGCCTGTGAACCCGAAGGCCAGGGTCAGGATCAGCAGCAACACACCATTGACCCAGTTGAGTTCGCGCGGCGGCTTATAGGCGCCAACGATGAACACGCGGATCATATGGGCCAGGCACATCACGATCATTCCGTTGGCCGCCCAGTGGTGAATCGCCCGGATGGATGCGCCAAAGCGGACCTCGTTTTCGATGAATTGGATGCTGGCAAAAGCCTGCTCGGGGGTTGGTTTGTAGTAGAAGGCCAGCATGATCCCCGTCACGGCCTGGACCACGAATAAAAAGGCGGTGATCCCGCCCAGGCAGTACCACCAGCGCAGCGCAATTTTTGGGACCGGCTTGCTCAAAATGGCTTCCAGTGGCTGCTTAACCTGGTAGCGCTCGTCAATCCATTCTCCGGCTCTCACGCTCATCGGCTTCCAGGGGGAGCGGGTTATCCAGACGCTGGTCGTCCGGTAGAAACCGAAAGCAAACACCAACCCCGCCAGGCCGAAGACCGACCAGCGCGTCAGCGGGGTCCAGATACCTTTGTTTTCGCCGGCCAGATGACAGTGCTGGCATGGATCTTCCTGTGGTGGAGGCAGGCTGCTGGCAAGCGAACCTGTCGGCCGCGGGATCGGCCCATTGGCTGATGAGCTGCTCTGTATCAGACGGTCCAACTCGATCGGCTGAGTCATGTCCTGTGTGGTGGCTTCCCTGGCGGTGACGGCGGTATAACTTGCCAGCAAAAGCACAAACAGCCCGATGACGACGCAGGCCAGCGCGGCTTTCCGGTGGGTGCAGTGGAAGCGAAACGGTTTTAGGCGGAACTGTTTCATGCTTTACCCCATGTTATGAACTTGTGACAAACGGTGGAAACTATGTGAAATACCTCACTTATAGCCTATACCAGCCTGATCAATAAATAAATCAGGTCTGCGCCTGATTTTTAAGACAATCGATGAAACGGTAGGGTAATTTATTGGGTTATCTAACCCAAGGATTCACCTTATTTCCGAAAAAGGGGCAAAATTCAGGGGTCTGGGACCCTCCCATAAAATTTCCCAGAGACCCAAATTCAGGGCTCACATGGGCAACTTGCCCATGTGAGCCCTGAATTTGGCCTTTATCTTTTCCGTCCCAGGTACGAAGCACTGAGGGAAGTGTGCCGGAATACGATGATAAATCCGAATGATGTTCTCTACGAACCCTACAGCTCAATAATCTTCTTCTGGATGGCGTACTTGATCAACTCACCCCGGTCGTGCAGATCCAATTTGCGCATCAAATTGCCGCGGTGCGATTGGACGGTCTTGATTGAAATGCATAAAATCTCGGCAATTTCTTTGTTGGTGTAGCCCTCGGCGATCAATTGCAGCACTTCACGCTCACGCCGGCTCAGACTGCTGTCCACGGAATTGACTTCCAGGTCGCCCCATCGCAGGTAGTCTTCAACCACCAGGCGAGTGATGGCCGGGGAGAGCACCGCTTCGCCGCGATGGATGGTTCGGAGCGCGCCGATTAAATCTTTCACGGCTGCATCTTTCGTTAAATATCCCATCGCGCCGCAGCCAAGCGCCATGCGGATGTATTCTTCGTGATCGTACTGGGTGAGGATCAACACTTTGACGTTGGGAAAATCCTGGCAGATCTGGCGGGTAGCTTCCAGGCCGTTCAGCTTCGGCATGGCGACGTCAATAATGGCGACATCCGGTTTCAGCTCAGCCGCCATCCGGATGGCCGCACGCCCATCTTCCGCTTCTCCAACGACATCAATGTCCGGCTGAGTCTCCAAAAGAGCCCGGATGCCGCCGCGCACGATGGCGTGGTCGTCTGCCAGAAGCACTCTGATTTTCGTCAAATCACCTCTCCCAGGAAAATATTGGCGAAAAAGGGTGTGCGTGGGGCGTACGCCATTTTTCGCCAAATGAATGCATGGATGTAAGTCTATTATATAGCAGGCTGTCTACAGCATCAACAGTTCCTCCAAAAGCAGGGCAATCGCATTTGGCCGATTAGCCCCATCTCATTTCAATAGCCCGGGTAGATCCAAGATTGGCAAATGCAATCGCCCTACCTCCAAAAAGGCCTCCGCCTGCTGCCGGTTCGACCTGGCCCGGAACTTGCCAAAAGCACGGGCCAGTCCATTCTTATGGATCTACTGGATGCCCTTTTTATCCTCCATCCCGAGCAGTATCTCCGGATGGGCGATCTGCCCCTTTCCATCCAATGGAATTTTCTGTGGCTTCTCACAGAATTACCTGACGAACTGGTGCTCTCAATGTTTGTGGAAAATAATCTTCTGCAACATTTTAGTGCATCCCAAAAGGACTATTAATGGGTTGGCGTGGGGTGGCTATGGTAAACTTTTAATCACTCAGTCATATCTACTCAAGCTCGTGTATTAAGGTGAAATGGTGTGCGTGGGGGCGTACGCCCCCACGCACACCATTTCACCAAATACTTCCAGCAGCAGAACAAATCTATCGGGCACCCAAGGGAGACAAACATGCTGACCACGATTGAGAAGATCATTTTTATCGTTGCGCTCCTTGCTTCTGTATACGCAGCCTACCTGGCTGCCTACCGGATCGTCCGGACGATCCGGCGCGGCCAGGGCGAAGTGGATTGGCAGGTCGCCCGTAACCGATTGTTCTCGGTAGTGGGCAAGATCGTGACTTTACAGCCAACCTTCCGGATCCGGCTGGCGCCCAGCCTGTTCCACGGTTTTGTGGCCTGGGGCTTTATGTATTACTTGCTCGTCAACCTGGGCGATGTGCTGCAGGGCTTCTTTCCAAACCTGCAATTTCTGGGCCGGGGGTTGATCGGCAATTTGTACCGCTTTGGCGCCGATCTCATCAGTGTGGCGGTACTGGTGGGGATGCTGGCCTTGATCGTCCGGCGGTTTATTCTGAAGCCGGATACATTAACCGCCAGGGAAGATGTGCTGCTCTGGCCCAAGGCGCGTTCCAGCATCAAGCGCAATTCGGCCATCGTCGGTGTCTTCATTCTCGTGCATGTCGGTTCTCGTTTTCTGGGTGAGTCTGTCCGGTTGGCGGCTGGTGAAGCGGATCCATGGCAGCCATTCGCCTCATGGACGGCCAACCTGTTCAGCGGGCTGAGCGCGAACGGGCTGGTGATTACCGAGCATGCTTTCTTCTGGATTGCCCTGGGAACGATCTTGCTGTTTGTACCTTATTTCCTGTATTCCAAACACCTTCACCTGCTGGTAGCCCCGTTGAATTTTTTGCTCAAGCCCGAACGCCGCTCGATGGGTGAGTTGAGCCGGCTTGATTTTGATGACGAAAGCATCGAACAATTTGGCGCCACCAGGATTGAAGATTTAGGTTGGGAAGAAATCCTGGATGCCTACGCCTGTATTATGTGTTACCGCTGCCAGGAAGTCTGCCCGGCTTACACCACCGGCAAAGTGCTTTCCCCGGCGACTCTGGAAATCAATAAGCGCTATTTTCTCAACTATCAGGGCGAGCGACTGGCCAAAGGCGAGCCCAGCGAGCAAACGCTGGTTGAGTTTGCTATCACGCCGGAGGCGGTTTGGGCCTGTACGGCCTGTGGGGCCTGTGTGGATATCTGCCCGGTAGGTAACGAACCCATGCGGGATATTCTGAACATCCGCCGGGCGCTGGTCTTGATGGAGAACGCTTTTCCGGATCAGCTTCAGACTGCCTTCCGTGGGATGGAACGGACGCTCAACCCCTGGAATGTTTCGCCCACGGAGCGGATGAAATGGGCTGAGGGCCTGGAAGTGCCGACCATCGAGGCAAATCCGCAGCCTGAACTTTTGTGGTGGGTCGGCTGCGCTCCCGCAACCGATTCCCGGGCTCAAAAGACCGCCCAGGCTTTCGCCCGGATCTTAAACGCTGCCGGTGTGAACTACGCAGTGCTGGGCGAGCAGGAACAGTGCACCGGCAATTCTGCCCGCCGGGCCGGCAACGAATTCCTGTTCAACGAACTGGCGCTGGCTAACGTGGAAATGTTGAATGAGGTCGCACCCCTGAGGATCGTAACCACCTGTCCGCACTGCCTGCACACCTTGAAGAACGAATATCCGGCCTTTGGTGGCAACTATACCGTGATCCACCACACAGAACTCATCCAGGAATTGTTGGATGATGAAAAATTGAAACTGCACGCCAGCGACCAGCACTCCCTGACTTTCCACGATCCCTGCTACCTGGGTCGCCAAAACGACATCCTGGAGGCGCCTCGCAGCGTCTTGCGGCAGACGAAATCCCCATTCATTGAACTGCCGCGGCATGGCGAGCAATCTTTCTGCTGTGGGGCAGGCGGCGCCCAGATGTGGAAAGAGGAGGAAGAGGGCAGCCAGCGGGTGAATGCGAACCGGATGGCGGAAGCGATCGCCAGTGGGGCCGATACCCTGGCAGTTGGCTGCCCATTCTGCATGATCATGCTGACCGATGCCAAGAAGGATGCCAACGCCCAGATGGAAGTCCTGGACGTCGCCGAGATCATTGCCGACCAGCTGGAATGAGACAATCCGCTCGAAAACCCACCAGGACGCCTGGTCGCTCCGGGGTGGATCTGGAAGTAACCCATGCCTGAAAAACCGCGGGAACAAACTGTCTACATTGCCCTTGGCACCAATCTGGGAGACCGGCAAGCCAACCTGAGCCAGGCGATCGTTCACTTGCAGCCGCAAGTGCAGATCCTGGCCTGTTCGGCCATCTACGACACCCCGCCCTGGGGTTTCACCGACCAACCTCACTTCTTGAACCAGGTCATTCAGGGTGAAACCCGCCTGGCGCCCCTGGAACTGCTCGATTCGCTGAAGGGCATCGAGACGGAGATGGGCCGGGTGAAAACTATCCAGAATGGCCCGCGGGTGATCGATTTAGACCTGCTTTTCTATGGCGATCTGATCATGGATAGCGAGCGCTTGATCCTCCCGCATCCCCGGATGGCGGGGCGGGGTTTTGTGTTGCTGCCGCTGGCGGACTTGGCCCCGGAGTTGGTCCATCCCCGCTCGGGTTTGCGCATCCGGGAGATGCTGTCCGAAGCGGATTGCAGCGGTATCACCCAATTCGCCGCGAGTGACTGCTGAATGGAAATATTCTGTGAGATACCTCACAGGATTTCTCAAAGAACCAGATTCTTAAAAGGTATAATTAGCCCGAATTTTCGGGTACAATCTTAAGGATTGTTGTACAGTTTGACCGAAGCGAAACCAGGTGACTTAAAACTGGCATCAACTGCAGATTGTTCGTCGAAGTTTCCCGAGATAGGTACGTCCAATTTTGGGGGGAGCGCGGGTTACAAGCCCGCGCTCCCCCCAAAATTGGCAATGTTTTTAGATGGCGCTTCGACAAGACGGGACGAATAGACCGGAATTTTCCGATCAGTTCAGCTCAAAAGGAGTTTCCAGCATGGCCGATCTTGATATTAAACCTCTGAATTGGAGTCCAGATCCGGACGTTGGCTACACCGTTGTGCGCCGGCCGGACGGTGGTATGCATTACACATTTACGGACGTCAATGAAGCGACGTTGAAGCACTGGCGGGCGTTCGCCTTGGAGCACCTGCTGAATGCAGACCGGCTGACCCGCAATCTTTACGATTTGCGCCAGGTGGAGCATATCCCGGCGGAGGCGATCCAGTACGCGATTGAAGTCAACAGCGATCCTTCCGCCAGGAATATTCGGTTGGCGGTGGTAGTCGCCGGGGACGAAGTTCGCCAGGCGATCCAGGAGATCGATTACCTGACCACGCCTTCCGGAGTGGAGATGGCGATCTTCACTGATCTGGAAGAAGCTGAAGCCTGGTTGGATCGCCCGCTGACTTTACTGGTTTAAGCTCTGTGCTCGCTTCGTCTCTTACCATTCAAAATAAAATATTCGATTGGGGTTCCCGGACCTATGTGATGGGGATTATCAATGCAACCCCGGATAGCTTTTCCGGAGATGGACTGCTGGAGGCGGAAACAACGGGTGCAACCAGCTGGCTTGAGAAGGCGCTGGAGCAGGCCCGCCATTTCGTCTCTGCGGGGGCGGATATCCTCGATATTGGCGGCGAGAGCACCCGCCCGGGCGCTCAACAAGTCGGCGCACAGGTTGAAGTCGAACGGGTGCTGCCCGTGATCCGTAAGATCGCCGCCGAGCTGGATGTGCTCATCTCGATCGATACATACAAAGCCGAGGTAGCTGAGGCTGCTTTGCAGGCTGGCGCCCATATTGTCAATGATGTCTGGGGTTTACACGCCGATGCCAACCTGGCTGGGGTTGTTGCCCGCCATAAGGCGCCGGTGATTTTGATGCATAATCGCAGCTCCTGGGCGCACGCCGAAATCAAGGAAAAATTAGGTGGTCGTTACGTGGGGGTGCCCTATGAAAATTTGCTGGCAGACGTAAAGCGCGAATTGTTGGAGAGCGTGGCACTGGCCCATGATGCTGGAATACCAGATGAAGCCATTATCCTCGATCCCGGGATCGGTTTTGGCAAAACGGTTGAACAAAATCTCAGCTTGATCCAGTGCCTGGATGAGATTCGGGCCCTGGGCTATCCGATCCTGCTGGGCCCATCCCGCAAATCGTTTATCGGGTACACGCTCGATCTGCCCCCCGACCAGCGCCTGGAAGGGACGCTGGCGGCGATCGCGATCGGGATTGTTAAAGGGGCGGACATCGTGCGGGTTCACGATGTGGCTCCGGCTGTGCGCGTTGCCCGTATGGCAGATGCCATTATCCGGAGCGCATGTTGAAGTAACTACTTCGACAATGTCACATTAATAAACAGGATACCCAAATTTTGATGTGTGTGGCGGGCAGCCGCCCGCCACACACATCAAAATTTGGGAGATTTCTTCGAATGTGACATTGTCAAGCTACTTAGGACTGCCCGGGTTGGGGAAGAAATCGATAAAAAATAGGTGTGTGTGGGGGCGTACACCTCTCCATGCACACCTATTTCTTTCCATTCCTTAACCAACTTGCAGGAACAAATTATTTATCCTAGCCGAAGGAGTGTTGAATGTTGCAAGACTATTTTCAATCGCTGGAGACATTGACGACCAATTATGGTGATTATGTTTATTACCGGTTGATGAAATTACAGGAGGCCGGCCTGACCGAATTGGTCCGCTTGCCTTATTCTATTCGAGTGATGCTCGAATCATTATTACGCCAGTGCAATGAGAAAGAAATCACCCGTCAGCACGTAATCGATCTGGCAGGCTGGCAGCCACAGGTTGAGCGCCGTCCGGTGGTGCCTTACCGGCCGGCCCGGGTCGTGATGCAAGACTTCACCGGGGTCCCGGCAGTCGTCGATTTGGCTGCCATGCGTTCCGCTATGGCCCGGTTGGGTGGGGACCCTGAAAAAATCAACCCACTGGTCCCGGTTGACCTGGTGATCGACCATTCCGTTCAGGTCGATTTCTTCGCCAGTCCAGACGCTCTGGCGCGCAATGCCGAAATCGAGTTCCAACGCAACCGCGAGCGCTATGAGTTCCTCCATTGGGGCCAGCAGGCATTCGACAATTTTCAGGTCGTCCCGCCCGCGACCGGTATCGTGCACCAGGTGAACCTGGAGTATCTGGCCCAGGTGGTCTTGAGCCGGGAAGAGAACGGTCAGCAAGTCGCCTTCCCGGACACCCTGGTGGGCACCGATTCCCACACGACCATGATCAACGGCCTGGGTGTCGTTGGTTGGGGGGTCGGCGGCATCGAAGCCGAAGCCGCCATGCTCGGGCAGGCGATCGATATGCTGACGCCGGACGTGATCGGGTTCAAACTGGTTGGCACCTTACCGGAAGGGGTCACCGCCACGGATTTGACCCTGACCGTCACCCAGATGCTGCGTCAAAAAGGCGTGGTGGGTAAGTTTGTGGAATTCTTTGGCCCTGGGCTGCGTTCGATGTCGCTCCCCGATCGGGCCACGATCGCCAACATGGCGCCGGAATATGGGGCCACCATGGGGTTCTTCCCTGTCGATGAAGAGACGCTGCGCTATCTGCGCCTGACGGGTCGCTCGGAAGAAGTGGTGGAACGGGTGGAGGCCTATTGCAGGGCCCAGTCCCTGTTCCACACCCACGAATCGCCTGATCCGTTGTATACGGATGCCATGGAGCTGGATTTGAGCACCGTTCAACCCAGCCTGGCCGGCCCCAAGCGCCCGCAGGACCGGATCGCGCTGCAAGATATGGACAAAGCCTTCCGGGAGACCCTCAAAGCGCCGAAATCCCAGCGGGGCTTTGAATTGAACGCCAGCGAAGCTGCCAAGAAGACAACCATCGGCGGCAATGGCGGCATCCGCGAGGTGGTTGAAATGGGTCAGGGCTCGGTTGTGATTGCTGCGATCACTTCCTGCACCAATACCTCCAACCCTTCGGTCATGTTGGGGGCCGGGCTGCTGGCCAAACACGCGGTGGAGAAGGGTTTGAAAGTTAAGCCTTACGTCAAGACCAGCCTGGCGCCGGGTTCGCGAGTGGTGACCGACTATCTTCAAAATGCCGGCTTGCTTGAACCGCTGGCAGCCTTGGGATTCAATGTGGTCGGTTACGGCTGCACGACCTGCATCGGCAACTCCGGCCCGCTGCCGGGTGAAGTCGTCAAAGCGATCACCGGCAACGATCTGGTTGTGGCCGGGGTGCTGTCGGGTAACCGCAATTTCGAAGGCCGCATCCATCCGTATGTCAAAGCCAATTACCTGGCATCTCCGCCGCTGGTGGTTGCATTTGCATTGGCCGGGACGGTTGATATCGATCTGACCAAAGAGCCCTTAGGCGAAGATCGCGATGGCAACCCGGTTTATCTGCGGGATATCTGGCCTACCAGCCAGGAAATCGGACAGGCAATTGCCGAATCCGTCCAGCCCGAGATGTTCAAGCACGAGTACGCCAGCGTATTCTCGGACAATCCCACCTGGAACGCCATCGAAGCCGAACAAAGCGAGCTGTACAACTGGGACGAGCATTCCACCTATATCCAGGAGCCGCCCTTCTTCACCGAGCTGACTCTGGATACGCCTCACATCCGGAACATTGTTGGCGCTCGGGCGCTGGCCTTGCTGGGTGATTCGATCACGACCGATCACATATCACCGGCTGGGGCGATCCCGGTGGACAGCCCGGCCGGAAAATATCTGATCGATCATGGGGTGTCCGTTCGGGATTTCAATTCATTCGGTTCTCGCCGGGGAAATGACCGGGTGATGACCCGAGGAACTTTTGGCAATATCCGATTGAAGAACCTGCTGGCCCCTGGGACAGAGGGCGGCGTGACCACTTACCTGGGCGCCGGCGAGGCCCACGGCCAGCAGATGTCGATCTATGCAGCCGCCCAGTTGTATAAAGAGAACAGCACACCGTTGATCGTGCTGGCGGGCAAAGAATATGGCACCGGCTCCAGCCGCGACTGGGCTGCCAAGGGGACGATTCTGCTGGGAGTCAAAGCGGTCCTGGCCGAATCGTATGAACGCATCCATCGCTCCAACCTGGTGGGCATGGGGGTGCTGCCGCTGCAATTCAAGTCCGGGGACAGCGTTGCCAGCCTGGGCCTGACCGGCAACGAATCGTTTTCCATTGAGGGTTTGAGCGATGATTTGAACCCGCAGAGCGAGGTCACCGTCCGGGTTAAGCAGGATGATGGCAGCGAGACTTCATTCGGTGCCATCATCCGGATTGATACGCCGGTGGAAGTCAATTACTACCGTAATGGCGGCATCCTGCACACCGTGCTGCGTAACTTGTTGACTGAAAATTGAGGCCTGGGAAATAATCACCAAAAACAGGCGTGGTGTCCAGTATCTGCAGGACACCACGCCTGTTTTTCGATAATCGGTTTACTGCATGTTATTGTAGCCTGACCAAGACCTTTCCTTCGGACCAGAGCTCTTCCAGGCGGTAATAGTCCCGGCGGTCCGGCGAAAACAGGTGCACGATAACATCGCCAAAGTCAACCAGCAACCAGCCGTCTTGCGGCGTTCCTTCAATCCTGCCTTTGATCTTGTATTGATCTCGAACTCCTTCGACAGCCGCGTCTGCCAGCGCGCCGATCATCCGGTCGCTGGTGCCGGTGCTGATGACAAAATAATTCGCAAAATCCGAGACATCATGGATGTCCAGCAGGAGGATGTCTTCCCCTTTTTTCTCTTCGAGAATGTTGACAATACTACGGGCAAGTTCTTGTGTATCCAGAGTTCACCTCTTCATCGTTTGATAATTGATTGGTAACTACTCAGTCATGACTGGGATTAGTGGCGAAACGGGTGTGCGTGGTAGGCGGCTGCCCGCCACCCACATCAAAATTTGGGTATCCTTTTTATTAATGTGACTTTGTCAAGGCAGTTACAATGATTGTTTGTATCTATCGGGGCACCGCCCCAGGAATTCTTAAAGATCCGGAAAGTTGTTTCGATCTATTAATTTGAGGTTGTTTGGGTATTCAGATTGGCGGTGTAGAGCTGAGAATAAACTGCGCCGCCTGGCTGGAGATCGCTGCGGTACAGATGGACAGCCATGATCCGAGTTGCTCCCAGAAAACCGACTTTGGATGTTTTGAGAATTTCTCCAACCCGGCGCAAATCCTGCGTGTTGGCGTTCCTGCCGATCCGGCCCAAGGTCAGGTGCGGGGAGAATGGCCGGTCTTCTGGGGTGTATCCTAAACGGGCGGTCTCGGCTTCGATGCCGCGCTGCAGTGCTGGCAATTCTTGCGGCGCCTCCACCCCGGCCCACAGCACCCGGGGGCGGCGCTCTGAGGGGAAAGCGCCCAGATCACCGACCGATATCTCAAATGGGGCGTGGTTGCGCGTTTCAGCCTCCAGTAATTTTTTCAGGACTTCCAGATTTTTGATGGAAACGTCCCCGAGGAATTTCAAGGTGACATGAATATTGTGCACCGGAACCCAGCGAATGGGGACACCTGCCAGCTGCTCCTGTAAATTGCGGACAACTTCATCCAGTCGCTGGTAAATCTCTTCTGACAGGTCGATGGCGATAAACGCCCAAATCACAGACATAGTATTTCCCTGAATAAGGCTGCTTTTGGGGTTTCTGAGGTATCACCCCAGGATTTCCCAAAGAACCAACTTTTTTCTACTTCTCAATATATAACAAACATCGTATTAGCACAACCCGATGTAAAAAATATGGGCGAAATGGGTGGGCGTGGTGAGCGTGCGCTCACCACGCCCACCCATTTCGCCATTTATTCCTGCATCATTTTGCAGTCTGCAGCCTGATCCGGTCAACCTGTCAGCCTCCAGTTGAAGAATTAGCCTTCTCGGTAGCTGACTGGATTGCGTCGTAGATCGCCTGTTTTAAATCCGAGAAGGTTACAGGTTTGGTGAGGTAATCGACGGCGCCGGCTTTCAATCCAGCCTGGATATCGGTCGGCAAGGTCTTGGCCGACACCACGACCACCGGTATATCCGCCAGACTGGGATCGCGCTGCATATATTTCATCACTTCCAGCCCGGAAAGATCCGGCATCATAATATCCAGGATGACGGCATCCGGTTTCTTGTTGGCGATCAAAGCAATTGCGGGAGCCCCAGCATAAGAATTATATACCTCATAACCGGCCAGATGCATCATTTCGATGAACATCTCAGCGGTATCCGGCTCATCTTCAACGATGATGACCGTTTTTTGTCCGAAGGTCATTGGTTGGCTCCTCATAGAACACGGATTCAGTTAAAGTTGATCAACTCAGAACTGTGCAAAGAATCAGTCAAAAGGGCGGAACGATGAGCACGCAGTTTTCAGGCATCTTGCTGCAAAAATGGACGGCGACTGACTGAACGATCACTTGAAATTATAGTATAGACGCCTTAGAAAAAACAGCCCAAGATGGGTTCAGTGGGCAGGGTCTTCATAAAGTCCAAAAGATGATGAATTCGGTGTTGGGATTGGGTGGCCTTGCCGCCCAATCCTAACACCAAACATCTTTCTTGTGAAAGTCCTGGATTCAGGGATTAATTCAGCACAGCGCTTGATTACCCTTCGACCGGACGTTCACGCTCATAATCATCCGGGGTGTCCAGATCCTTCAACACACTGGGATTGTCCACATTAAGGTAATGGATGCGATCGGCATGGCGGTCGATAAAATCACGCATCGTATCCGGCGCGTGGGTGGACTGGATTGCACCCCATAGAGAGCGGGCGATCAGCCAGGGATGGCCGCGCCGCCTGTGATAGCTGGGGATGACCAGCTCGGCGCCGCTGGATTGAAAGGCGTCGACAACGGCAGTCACGATCTCGCTCTCGATCTGAGGTTGATCGCCCAGTACGACCAAAGCAGCCTGGATTTCCGGGGCCAGGACGGACAGGCCGGTTTGTAAGGATGACAGCATATCATCCTGTTCAAAACGAGGGTTGAAGACCGTCTGGACCGGCAGATCGGCCAGGGCGGCCTCAATTTGCTGCCGGGCGCCGCCCACTACTGCCACAATTGTCCCCAGTCCGGCTTCCGCCAGGCTGCGAATCACCTGGCCGATCACGGTATGACCTCCCCAGGGAAGGATCATTTTAGGCCGGCCCATGCGGCGGGAAAGCCCGGCTGCCAGGATGACGGCGGCAATTTGGCGGCCCTGCTGCTTCAGCAGGCGTTGGTAATCCTGGGGCGTATCGATATCCAGCAGAGGCCCGGGGTCATGCCAGGGTAGCCAGGCGACTTTATAACGGGAAAACAAGGCCCGGCCGCCTGTATCGCCGGATAAGGCCAGCAGATCTGGGAAGGTTTGGCGGTCAAACAACACCGGGTTGGAGCGCTGGCCGTTGACCAGGGGCGCCAGGATGACTGGCAGCGTGCTGCTCCGTTCTTCGACCAGGCTGCGGATCAGGGTTGACGAGATCTGCGGTTGGTCGGCCAATAAGAAGATGGCCGCTCCGCAATCAGCGGGTAAGGCGTTAATCCCGGTAACGACGGAGGTGCTTTGCCCGGCGCGCCAATCCGGGTTCTGGGCGACCTGTACCGGGAGATCCTTGACGGCGGCCTCTACCTCAGCCGCCTGAGCACCGCTGACCAGCACGACCGGCGATAACCCGGCTTGCAGGGCCGTGCGTGCCACCCGGCGTACCAGTGGCTCTCCCTGCCAGGGCAGCAACTGTTTGAGCCGGCCGTAGCGGCTGGCGTCGCCAGCCGCCAGGATGATCCCGGCGACCGGTTCGTGAACCGCCAAAACGGTGTCCGCCTCCAGGCGAGCGTGCAACGAGCAGATCAGGACGGCATCGAAGGTCGGCCGCAGCCGCTGCGCCAGGATCTGGGCGCCGGCCTGCGCCTCAGGCGTATCGGCCTGGTTGAGCAGCGCCACGCGGCGGGCCTCTGGAGGAATGTTTTTCAGACCGCCCTGAGAATGGGTCAGCAGGCGGGCCAGGTGTTCGGCTGTGATCGTCTCCCCGGGAGAGAGCCCGGCCAGGCGGCTGAAACGCTCGGGCCGGTGGACCCGGCTCTCGTCCAGGGCGTGCCCCAGGGCGGAAAGTCCGGCCACAACCACCACCAGGTTGGCCCAGCCTGGGATGGCCGGCTCGTGCTCGGCCGGCGCTTTCAGGGACCGCTGGCGCGATCCGTCTGCTTCCACCAGCAAGGGGAGCTGCTGCCGGTCAGCCATACGGGCGAGTTCGTCCAGGCAGTCTGGCGGCAGACCCGCCATACGCTGGTCATCCCCGCGCGGCCCGGTAAAGAGCAGCCGGCCGGGTGGAAGCTGGTTTTCAAGGGCGAGCAGTTGGGCCTTGCTTTCAATGCTGAAATGCCGATCTGCCTGGTCCAACTGCCAGGCGCCAAGATGGGTGCTGGCGCTGATCAGCACCGGCAGGCCGGTCTGGGCGGCGGCCAGCTGCCTGGCAGCCTGGAAAAGGGCCGTCGTCTTACCTCCGGCCCCGACCAGCGCCAGGCGGGTGCCGCGATCCAGGCGCAGGGCTTGTTTCAAGTTCATCGGGTTGTCAGAGTTTCCGTCGCAGTTCGGATTGGGATAGGATTGCTTCCAGCACGCCCCCGCCAATCGCCAGCGATTTTTCCGAGATTAAGGTCGCATAGGCTGGATCGGCCCGTGGATCGACGTCCCCGATTTTTAAGCCGGGCCAGGCCTGGATGCCCGGGTGGGCGATGCCTCGTAAAATCCCCGGGAAAGGCGCCCGCACCTCCTGGCTGCCGATCTTAGCCAGGAGCTGGCCTTCCTGAACCAGTTCACCGATTGGGGCGATCACCTGCAGCTCGCCGGCGCATTCGGCCCGCAGCACCCGGCTGTTCTTGCGGGAATTGATTTCTCCGGGTATGCCTGTATCGGCTTGGGGGCTGCCGCTCCAGATGACGCGGCCCAAATAATGCCCCCGGTTAGTTTCAATGGCGACGTGGCAGTTCTCGCCAGCCACACAGCCCGGCCCCAGGCCAATTACCAGGTCGGCGGCATCTAAAGGCAGGTCGGGAGCACGTTTAATCATGCGCGCGTCAATAATCACGTCAGGATGAAGCTGGTGGCGAATTTCCGCCTGTGGATCGACCAGCACAGCAATTTCGCCGTGCGCCAGGATGGCCTCGGCTTCCTGCGGCGTATTCGCCCGGCGGGCGGTGATGCCCTCCACCGTGATGCTGCCGCTGTAGACGGCTTCGCCAAAGCTGACCAACCGGCGCACCATCAAGGGTTGAGCAATTTCGGTGATCAGCACTGCGATCCCGGAACGGTAAAGGCGGTAGGCGACCCCGCTGGCCAGGTCGCCGCCGCCGCGGATGAGTGTTAGCACGTTGTAGACCTCTTATCCGGTATTTTGCAAACCGGCTGCAATCCCGTTGATCGTGACGATCAGCACTTCGCGAAGCGGGGCTGCCTGGGGGCTCTCCGGATCGGGGATGGCTTGCAGGCGTTTTAACATTTCGACTTGAATATAGTTCAGCGGATCGACATATGGATTGCGCAATTGGATCGACCGCTGGATGATCGGCTCGGCTTCGAGTAACTCGTTCTGGTCGGTAATGGCCAGCAGCGCCGATTGGGTGTGTTCATATTCTGATTGGATCATTCCGAATACCTGCCGGGCGAAATCCTGGTCGGGCGCAAGGGCGGAATACAGACTGGCGATTTTCATATCCGCTTTGAGCAAGGAGAGCTCGGCGTTTTCCAGAATGGCGCGGAAAAACGGCCATTCGGCGTACATTTCTTGCAGCAGTTCCAAAGGGACGGGTGAGCTCAAGCCGGTCCCAAGGCCATACCAGCTGGGCAGATTAAAACGGCTTTGCATCCAGGAAAAGACCCAGGGAATTGCCCGAATTTTGAGCACGACCGGTCCACCCGGTGTGCGTGAAGCCGGCCGCGAGCCCAGGTGCAAGCGGGTAATTTCATCCAGGGGTGTGACGTTCCGCCAGTATTCCAGAAAACCTGGGGTTTCGTAAACCAGCTTGCGATACGTCTCCAGGGCATTCCCGGACATCACTTCCAGGGCTTTTCGCCAGGCGGGTTTGACGGGCGTCTGTTGCGCCTGAACGTTTGGCGCAGAGGAGAGCAGGACGGCGTTGACGATCTGCTCGATGTGGCGATGAGCCAGAGCGGGATCGGAATAGCGTGAAGTGATAATTTCACCCTGCTCGGTCACTCGAAAGCGCCCACCCACGCTGCCTGGCGGTTGGGCGCAAATGGCCCGATTTGCCGGACCGCCGCCGCGTGCGACCGTGCCGCCGCGCCCGTGGAACAAGGTCAGGATGACGCCGTACATACGGCAGAGCCTGGAAATATTTTCCTGGGCCTGGTAGAGACCCCAATTGGCGGTCAAATAACCGCCGTCCTTATTGCTGTCGGAATACCCGATCATGACCATTTGATGGTTCCCACAGCTTTGAAGGTGGGCGCGATACACATCCAGCTCGAAAAGCTGCTTGAGGATAGCCGGAGCGCCGTTCAGATCGGCAACGGTTTCGAATAGTGGGACGATTTGCATCCCGGTGGGATTGCCGGTCCAGCGCGCCAGCAGCAGCACGGTCAGGATATCGGCCGCGCTGTGGGTCATGGAGATGATCACCGGGCCTAACAGGTCGGGGCCGTACACCTGGCGCGCCCGATCGATGAGTTGGAACAAGGCCCAGGTCTCGGATGTAGCGGGCTTGATGCCGGGGTGGGGCGCCAGGGAGGGCGGTGGTTCGTCCAGCAGCCGGCTCAGTAAGTCGACCCGCTCCTGGGGTGGGAGAGCTTCAAATTCCGGGGTGATCTCCAATGCCCGCAAGACTTCACCTAACGCAGCATTCAAAGCCCGCGAATCTTCGCGAATGTCCAGCCGGGCAGCCTGTAATCCAAAGATCTGGAGCTGGCGCTGGACGGTCAAGGGCTGGTCTTCGGCCAGGGCCGGTGGCAATCCCTGGCGGATGATCTGCATGGGGTTGGTGAAATCTTCCAGTTTGGCCCGGGCAGAATGCGGCTCGCGGGATAGCAGCCGGGCGCGCATATCATCCTGCGAGGCGTGCGCCAGGTCCTGGGCCAGCAGGGATAGCGCCAGGCGGTAAGGCTCGTTGGCGTAACGCTCAGCCAGGTAGGCCACATGGGGTGGAAACGGACGTCGTTTCTGCAGCCAGGCCAGCAGCTCGGCCGGGGGCGGCGCCCAATGGGCGCTGAGGCTCAATCGCCGGGCCAGATCCTGCATGGATTGGCGATGTTTTTCAACCGCCAGGCCGCGATGCAGCCGCAGGGTTTCGGCTGTCACCTCCTGGGTGACGTTGGGATTGCCATCCCGATCCCCGCCGATCCAGGAGGCCAGCTGCAGCCAGGCGTGGCCGGTGCGCAGGCCGGGGTAATACGCCTGGATGGCTTCGTCCAACTCGGTGTAAATTTCGGGCAGGACCTGCCAGAAAACCTCATCGACGAAATACAGGCCGGTGCGGACTTCATCGGTTACCGCCGGGCGGGTGGTGCGGGCTCGTTCGGTCAGCCAGGCGCTGGTAATTTCAGCCTTAAGGGTGGACTGGAATTTGGCGATCTCCGGTTGGACCAGGTCTGTCCGGCTGAGGGACGAGAGCAGACCTGCAATCCGCCGCATCTTGGACAGCATGGTCCGGCGTTTGGCTTCGGTGGGGTGGGCGGTCAGCACCAGCTCGATATGCAGTCGGTCGAGCAGGTCGGCCATCTGTTGGCGATCCACGCCGCTGTCGTGCAGTCGGATGATCGCTTCGCCGATCGAATCATGCACCGGGATCGGAAATTTTTCATGCTTGCGCTCGCGCAAAGCCCGCACCCGGTGATGTTCTTCAGCCAGGTTGACCAGGTCAAAATACAGGCTGAAAGCCGCGGCAATCGCCCGGGCATGGGCTACATCTAAACCGGGGATCAGCTCGACAAGTTCAGCCTCGCTGCCGTTCTCGCCGGCCCGAGCAGCCTTGGCCAGATTCCGAATCCGCTCTTCCAGCTCAAACGTTGCGGGAGATTCCTGCTCGGCCAGAACCTGGCCGAGAATATCTCCTAACAGGTAAATCGTTGCAGATAAATCCATACCAATCGGGGGAAGACTCAAATTTTTCCCAGGGCGCGCAGTACACGCTCCGGGGTCAGCGGGAATTCGTTCATCCACACACCGGTGGCGTCGTGCACCGCGGCGGCTACCGCCGGTGCGATCGGCAGGAAGGGCATTTCGGCCATGCCGCGCGCTCCCCATGGGCCAATCGGGTCCGGATATTCGAGGATATGGGAGTGGACCCTTTCAGGCACATCCAGAACGGTCGGAATCAGGTAAGTCGACAGCTGGTCGGATTTAACATAACCGTCCTGCTGGACGAAATTTTCTAGGATGGCATATCCGGTCGCCTGGACCACTGCACCTTCGATTTGTCCCTGCACCTGTTGAGGGTTGACGGCCCGGCCGACGTCGTCGGTCGAAATGACATCCAGCAGGCGGACCTGGCCTGTCTCCGTGTCCACTTCAACCAGAGCAGCCTGGGCGACATACCCATAGGAAAAGTTCGGCTCCGATTTTCCGGTTTCGGGATCGTACGGGGTGGTTGCCGGTGGACGATACTGGTAGGTGCCTACAGCCGGGCGTTCTTCAGCCTGCCATTTTTTAAGGGCCAGCTCAGCCGCGCCGCGAATGGAATTGCCGGCCATGAAGGTCATACGCGAGGCGGAAACGCTGCCGGAATTATGGGTGCGGGCTGTGTCCGAAGCAACCAGCTGCACCTTTTCGAAGGGCACGCCCACGGCTTCGGCCGTCATCTGGATGAAGGCGGTGTGGGAGCCCTGGCCGACTTCTGCACCGGCGTGGTACAGGATCACCTGATCGATCTCGGCGCCGCCTTGAATTTCAATCGTCGCCCAACAGTTTTCCGGGGCTCCAAAAGAAAAGCCCACATTCTTATACGCACAGGCGAATCCCACCCCGCGTTTCAGGTGGGGCGCGCTGGTTTGCAAATTGAAGATCGTCCCCGGTTGTGATTCTTTGGGACGCTGCCAGCCTTTCGAAGGATCTGGCTGCCAACCGCCTACCGTGGCGCAGTGTTCCAGCACCTGCGGCAGGCTAACACCTTTGGGCAGGGGCGAGCCCACCGAAAGGAGCGAGCCTTCCCGCAGAATATTGCGGGCCCGCAACTCAACCGGGTCCATTTCCAGTGCCTCAGCCAGCTTGTTCATCTGCAGTTCGGCTGCAAATGCCCCCTGCGGGCCTCCAAAGCCACGGAACGCTCCGCCGGGGATGTTGTTGGTATAGACGGCGTAAGAATCGACCTTCACATTAGGGATCTCGTATGGGCCGGTGCACATCAAGGTGGCGTTGCCGAGCACTTTGGTGGAGGTGTAAGCGTAGGCTCCGCCATCAGCTACCACATCGACCTCCGCAGCGATAACCTGGCCGTCCCTGGTCGCGCCCCAACGCGCTTTGAAATAATAAGGATGGCGTTTATGGTGTCCAATGATCAACTCTTCCCGGCTCCAGATGATCTTGACCGGGCGGTCGATGCCCTGCTGGTGCAGCCGGTAGGCTGCCAGCGCCAGCACGATCTGGACCGACATGTCCTCACGGCCGCCAAAGGCGCCACCGATCGCCGGATAGATAACCCGGATTTGGTCCAGCGGCAGGTTGAGGGCATGGGCGATCTGCTCCTGGTCCTCATGCGTCCATTGCCCACCGACCACCACCGTGACGCGGCCCTCTTCATCAATATAGCCAAGCCCGGCTTCGGGCTGCAGGTAGGCATGTTCCTGGGCCGGGGTGCGGTATTCCCCTTCCACGATTACATCTGCCTGTTGGAAGGCTTTTTCAACGTCGCCGTGCCGGATGCGGTAGTGGCAGAAAATATTGGAATCCAGGTCGGGATGCAGCAGGGTAGCCTGGGTTTGCATACCGGTCAGCGGGTCATTAACGACCGGCAGGTCTTTATATTCCACTTCAATCAGGTCGCGCGCTTTGGCCGCGATGGTTTCATTTTCGGCCACAACCATGGCAACCTGGTCGCCTACAAACCGGACGCGTTCCGCATAAGGTTTGGTAGAGCCCGGACCACAGAATACCGGTTGGTCCGGCATAATCAAACCATATTCGTTCACGGGCACATCTTTGGCAGTCAGAACGAGTACGACGCCCTCTAGCGCTTCCGCCTGGCTGGTATCGATCCGAGTGATCACGGCGTGCGGACGCCGGGCAAATAATATTTTGGCATGAGCCTGATCGGTTTTGTTGATATCACCAGGATAATGGGCTGCACCAGTAACTTTTCCCAGCGCGTCTACCCGGGTGAGTGATTTTCCAATGGTATTCGGCATGATGTACTCCAAACGTCACATTCCTGATAAAGTTACATTTAAAAAATATCCCAGTGGGTCGTATTTCCCTGTGCGGAGCGTCACTCCGGACAAGCTTAATCCCGGCATACGCCCCTACCCACCTGGGCGATATTTCCTATACGATTATACCCCGCTTGATCTAGGCAAGCAGTATTGGCGAAATGGGTTCTTTGGGAATTCTTGTGGTGGTACCTTCCCACAGAATTTCCCAATGAACCGCCCCACTCCCACGAGTTAGGGAAGAAGGAAGAATGCGTGTTGGACTTCCAGGGCTTTAACAAGAATGAGAAAATGTGGTGCGTGATGGACGGCTTAGCCGTCCATCACGCACCACATTCTTTCCTTTCAGGCTTTGTTGGCGGAAAGACGATCGTCTTTGTTAAAGCCGTGATTGGACTTCGCACTCAAGTTACGCTATCTTTAGTTCAATGTTAAAATGGACCCTTGAACCTGACCCTGAATGGAGGCTTTAAGTAAGATGCAGTTTTATTTTATCCGGCATGCTCAATCCGAAAACAATGCCCTCTGGGATCAAACCGGCTCGTCGAACGGACGCAGTTCCGATCCGGAACTCACCGCGCTTGGGCGCCAGCAGGTGGAATTGCTGGCCCGTTATTTAAAGCATGCGAGCGATGAAGCTGGACAAAGCGAGAGCCGGTGGGACCCTCAGAACCGGTCTGGGGTTGGTTTGAGCCATCTGTATACCAGTTTGATGGTCAGGGCGGTGGCGACGGCGGCGCCGCTGGCGCGGGCCATCGATATCCCCCTGCAGGCCTGGCCGGATTGGCATGAAATTGGCGGAATCTACCTGGATGATGAACGGGGAGAACCCACTGGTTTGCCGGGCAGAGATCGGGACTATTTTGTCCAAAACTACCCTGACTTGCAACTCAACCAGGATTTCAACCCCGGTGGATGGTGGAATCGACCTCACGAACCGGAAGAGGCCGCTCAGGGACGCGCTCGCCGGGTCCTGAAAACCTTGCTGGAAAGGCATGGCGATACGGATGACCGGGTAGGCGTCGTCAGCCACGGCGGATTTTATAACGCTTTGATGGCAGAGGTGTTTGGATTCGAGCGCTCTCCTGAAATATGGTGGTTGATGAATAACGCCGCGATCACCCGTCTGGATTTTTACCACGGACAGATCGGGCTGGTTTATCACAACCGGGCTGACCATCTGCCCGACGACCTGGTGACCTGATGATTGGATTACAGGCGAAATCAATTGCGTTTGACGATGCCACGCTTTAGAAAGCGATACCCAAATGTTCGCCATGTGTGTCGGCATGGTCAAGGTAGTTACGGCTCAGGGTTTCTTTCTGGCGGAATAAAATTTAGGCCGGCGTAGTTTTGGGCCGGCCGGGGAGCTTTCCGCCAGGATCACACCGCTCAGGATGGCGCCGCCGCCAAGGATGAACGGCAGGCTGATCGTCTCGCCCAGGATCAGCACGGCGGTGATCGTGGCAATCAGCGGTTCAATATTTTGAATGGCCGCCAACCGGGAAGCGGGCGCCTGTTTCAAGGCATGGTTATACAGCAGGAAGCTGGCGGCAGTGCTCATAACCCCGGTAAAGAGCAGCGCACCCCAACCGGTAAGGCTCAATCCTGGGATCTCCTGCCAGCCGCGCTGCAGGAAGAAAACCGGCAGGCTGATCAACCATCCGGAAAACATCATGCCGGTAGTGATCAGAGCCGGCGACCGGCCTTGTACGATCGTGCGGCTCATGATTGAATAGATGGCCCAAACGACTGCTGATAGCAAGACCAGGAGGTTGCCCGGCTCCGCCCAGTGAGCGCCGGCCGCCCACGGGAGGACCGACCCGGTTGAGACAATCGCGGCGCCGGCTGTGGCCAGCAGAACGCCCAGGATCTGCCAGCCATGCACTTTTTCCCGCAAGAACAGCGCGCCGAACAGGATCATGAAAGCCGGCGCGGTCGAGGCCAGGAATGCGGCGGCAGAAGCATTCGCGCTGGCCTGCCCATATACCTGTAAGAACTGGTGCAGGGCGACCCCTACAACCCCCAGGGCAGCCATGCCCGGCAGGTCCGAACGCTTGAACTCGCGGAAACTGCCCTGGAGCCAGGCGGTCATTCCCAGTAGAAGCCCACCCATCGCGTAACGCATAACGATCAAAGTGACCGGTGAAACTTCCTGCAAGGCAATCTTGATGGATACAAAAGAGATCGCCCACAAGGCGATTGCCAGGGCGGTCTCCATTTGAGGTATTCGGTAGGATTTTGACATCGGGTCAGGTTTCAGGCCGGGCTATCCCATCCAGGAAGATTTGCAAAACGGGTTCGATCACTTCACTGGCAGGCGGCACCTCGCCAGCCTGAGCCGGGAAGAAATAGGGATAGAGGATACCCAGCAACGCCCAGGTTGCGACCTGCGGATCGATCGGGCGCAATTCACCCTGGTCGATCCCGCGCTTAAGCACGGCCCGGATTTTATCGATGAAGCGGGTATGATAGCTGTGAGTAAAGGATTCTCGGGCCGGTTCGCTCAACTGGGCCATTTCCTGGCTGGCCAGACGGATCGCCGCCCGCATTGCGACCGGTTGGCTCAGAATTTCTCGGACCAGGCGCCGGATGCGCTGTCGGGCAGTTGGTTTTTCGGCGGCCAGGTCAATCAGCGTTTCCAGATGCTTGAGCTGGATATCCAAAACGGCCAGAAAGAGCTGCTCTTTATCCCGAAAGTGATAATACAGCGCGGCCTTGGATACCCCAACAGCCTCCGCGATCTGGCGCATGGACAGGCCGTGGTAGCCGTGGGTGATAAATAGATTCAATGCAGCTGCAAGTATCTCATCGTGTAGATTTCGATTTAGCGCAAATTCTTCCAAACCAACCTTCGGTGTAATAAACTTTCGTAAACGTGAGTTCGGGATAACCTAAAATCCGATGAAAGAAAGGTTTGTTGTGATCATTTTATTTTGGCGCTTTGCGCAAAATAAAATGATCACAACCACTCTTTCTCGAATTTAGGTTTTTTATCCCGAATTAACGTTTTGTTCGTATTGCGATAATGGGTGATTGGGGGCCGTTTTAACCCAGACCCGGCAGCAGCGGCCGGAACCAGGGCATGCCCAAAAGAATGACCAGAAAAGCCAGACCAAACCAGATGGCAGCCCGGCGGTGTTTATCTACCGGGTTGTCCACTTTTTTGGGCAGGGCATTCCCCAGGTGGGCAAAAACAACCGCCAGGAGCATGTAGAAAAGATGTTCAACTGCAAAAAAACGGTCAACAGGCTGGGCCATCACCCCACTCAACCCGATGGTGCGGATAGCTTGCAGGGCAAAAGGGCTGAAAAAAATATACAACAGCAGGCCTAACAACAGCTGGGTGTCGATGGCAGAGGTGAAAAAGGTGCCAATTTTGGGGTCGGCCGGGATCCAGGCGTGTTTACCGAACCAACCGATAAAGGCGCGCAGGACGGCCAGAAAACCCAAAATCAGGACGACCCAGCGGACGATATTGTGAACTGCCAAGATGAAAGCGTACATTCCGATTCATTTCCTCCATGGAGTATATCGCCGCCTGCATGCGGCGGCTTGATGGTGCTGTCTTCTACCACTTGCTTACCGACCGGTCAGTAAGTGGCCCGATTCATCGTACCAGAAGTCGGATCGGGTGTCAATGGGATGAGTGCGGGAAGGTATACCCAAAATCTGGGTATCACCACAGTAATTCCCGATGAGCGCGGAAATTGGCTCCGCCACACATTTCGGGGTGTGATACGATTCGTCCATGGCAGTCAGGCGTATCCTGGAAACGAATCCCTTCTGCCGGTTCGAGTGTTCCCGAACGCAAAATCCACCCATACACAAGGAAGCATGGCATGTTCGACTTACCCGATTCGGAAATTCTTCCCCTCTCACTTGAGCATAGCTTTTGGACCTGGTCGGCCCAGGGCAAGGTAGCCCCGATACCTGTAAAGCGCTCGGAAGGCGTTTATTTTTGGGATACCGATGATAAGCGCTACCTGGATCTGAACTCGATGGTCATGTGCGCCAATATTGGGCATAACGATCAGCGGGTGGTGGAGGCCATGATCGCGCAGCTGCGCGAGCTGCCCTTTGCAGGGCCGCCCATGGCCACCCGTCCCAGGGCTTTACTGGGCAAACTCCTGTCCGAAATCACACCCGGGGATCTGAACCGCTTTTTATTCACCCTGGGCGGGGCAGATTCGAACGAAAATGCGGTCAAGCTGGCCCGGGCTTACACCGGACGCCATAAAATCCTGGCGCGCTATCGTTCCTATCATGGCGCCACGGCTGGCGCAATGGCGTTGACCGGCGACCCGCGCCGTCTGGCCTGGGAGCCTAATCTCATGCCCGGGGTAGTCCACTTCCTGGATCCCTATCGCTACCGGTCGACTTTCCATCAAAGGCAGCCGGAGATCAGCGAGGCGGCGTTCAGCCAGGATTATCTCAATCACCTGGAGGAGATCATCCAGTACGAAGGCCCGCAAACGATCGCGGCTGTGCTGATCGAATCGGTCACGGGGACCAACGGTATCATCGTCCCACCCCAAGGCTATCTGCAGGGCGTCCGCAGCCTGTGTGACCGCTATGGTATCCTGATGATTGCCGATGAGGTGATGAGCGGTTTTGGCCGGACCGGAAAGTGGTTTGCGGTTGACCATTGGAACGTTGTTCCGGATATTATCACGATGGCAAAAGGCCTGACCTCCGGTTATGCCCCGCTTGGGGCGGTTGCCATGCGGGAGGGCATCGCCGAATTCTTCAATGAGCGGGTCTATCAGGGCGGGTTAACGTACAATGCTCACCCCGTTTCGCTGGCCGCCGCAATCGCCAACATTCAGGTTATGCAGGAAGATCATTTGGTCGAGAAAGCGGCCGCGATGGGGCCGGTGCTTAATCGCATGCTGACCGATCTGGGCGAGCAGCATCCTTCGGTGGGAGATGTCCGCTCGATTGGCCTGTTTGGGGTGTTAGAACTGGTGCGTGACCGGAAAACCCGCCAGCCGATGGCCCCCTATAATGGCAGCAGCCCGGAGATGAACGCCCTGCGTAAATATATGCTCGATCACGGGGTTTATCTGTATACTCACTGGCATACGGTGTTGATCATTCCACCCTTGATCATCAGCGAGCAGCAACTGGCCGAAGGGCTGGCTGTGCTGGATCAGGCGCTCGAGATTACCGACGCGGCCGTTGGTTAAACGAAAAGATCGATCTGGATATCCATTTCCAGATCGATCGGATTTTATCCCGATTTTGAGCGCATTCGCTCACGCTCCCGCTGAACCACCCGTCTCAAAATTGCCGTACTGACGGCGTAGGTTGAATCCATCCCAAAATAGGACAGATTGCCAGCGCCCAGGTTACGGCCTTTGCTTAATGGGGTGTCGGAGGCATAGTGGATCAGCCCCAGGTCAAAGGGCAGGCCGTACAGGTTGACAATCTCATTGGTCGGGTGCCGCTTCGGCCGGTACATCTCATAAACGCTGGACAGATAAGGACCGGCTTCCATTTCAATATCGGTGTAGCCCTCCCGATAAAAGACATCCATATAGCGGGTATTTTGCAGAAAAGTGCCCTGAACGGTCACCGCTTTTTGATTGTCCAGCACAGTTCCATAGACCAAATAGTCAGCCACATCCGCGGCGGTGAAACAATTCGAGAACAGGAAAGTATTCTGGGAATGCTCGTCGTGGACAACTCCCGGGATCATGACATCCCCGACGACCCCATTTAACGTGGCCGCCTTGCCCATCACGTAGACACCCAGCACTTCGCCGACATGCTCGGATACTTCCGAAAGGATATTGTAAGCGCCCAACCCAAGCGGGTAATCGATATTAAAGATCAGGGCATCGCTGTCCGCCAGGTGATCGGTGATGTCGACAGCCTGACCGTCCTGGATGCGTGGATCGAGATAAGCATGTTTGAGAGCGGAAAGTTCAAATACTTGCGCCTCGACATCGAAATAATTCTCGCTTGGTACGCGGGTGACGCCGCAGGACTGCTCGTACTCAGCCTGCTGCCGGGCAAGTTCCTGGCCAGGAGGCGTCAGCAGATATTTTTTGTAAACATAATATAGGAAGTTTTGCGGGTTGGCGGAAATCACGCCGGCCTGGATATCATTCCATTCATTCAGAAGGCCAGCGTTGCCCGGCGCTTGCAGATAATCGATCAACTGCTCTTTATGCTGGAGCGCGAATCCGGTCATTAAGTTGAGGATGCTGTGGGTGTTGCTGGAAATGAAATAGACCGGCCGATCTTTTAATTGTGGGACGAAGCGAATGATGTTATTCCACCAGGCATGGGTCGCCCGGCGGTAATCACTGAACGAGCCGCTTAGCAGACGCACCCGCAGATCGCAAGGGTGGTCGGCGATGCGCTGCAGGAAACGGGCCGTGTCTTCATCCCAGACCGCAGACAAGCGGTCCATGTCCTCCATCGGAATTTCCAGAATATCCGCCAGGGTTCGTAACCCGGAGCCCGTCTCGCACAGGGCCTCCACCGAGACATTCCTTGGCAAGCGTTGAAGCCGCCGGTTGATCTTATTCCATTCAATCTGGTAAGCGGTCAGCATGGGGATGATATCGTCGATATCCGAACGGCTGGCGATCACACAGGCCAGGACTTCTTCGCCATCATAATAGCAGCGCCGGCGGCGAGCGGGGGCTGATACCTGTTTCCAGGCGCTGACATCGCCATACCCGGCCTGACAAAACACATCCGCGCTCTGCCCCATGACGACCAGGTTCGAGAAAATGACCTCGGTTGGCAGGCGCAGGACACTGTAAATAAAGGCGGACATATCCGGGTTCGGGTCGCGGGCGGCCGGATGAAGCAGCGAATTCATACTGGTATGCGCCTCTTCCAGCGTCAGGATCCGCACCTCGGTGGTGGAGCGCAGCAGCGAATAATACGTGCGCAGATAGAGGTCAATTTCTTCCGATTCGGTTGTGGGAACGGTTCGCTCCATAATGAAGGCTATTTTCTCCCGGGCCAGGCATGAATGGATCGCCTGGCGCTATCTTTCAATTCGACTGTATGATCGCGGGACGCTGCATCCCAGAGTCCCGCTGACCGGTAAAAAATGGGTCTGGGGCAGCCCCCCAGGAATTCCCGATGAGCGATCCTGGGCACAGCCCATCCGCAGGCATGAAAATTTGGCCTGTTTCCGAGACAGCCCAAAAACCATTAGTGGCTAACGCCGGCGCTTGCGCGGCCGGAATTCGTCCGGATGGGCATCCAGTGGTCCGTAGCGGCTGGGGCCCATTACGCTGTAGAGCACCCCGTACAGCACGGTGACAGCGGCGAAACCGATCAAAGCCAGTAAAGCGGCTACCACCAGGTTGGCAAACAGATGCGGAACGGACATGTCCAACACGGGCACATTGACCGTTTGCATCAGCGCAGTGGGGGCGGGCAGCCAGTTCTGGTTCACATTTTCATCAACCAACAATACCGCGCCCGCATAGGATATGATCGGAATAAGGATCAGTAAGAGGCAGCCGATACCCTGCCAGATCGGGTGAATTTTATAGGGCCGCTCCGTGCTTTGACTGGATCGTTCGTACTTGTTGAATCTACCCATTCGCAATCTCCTTGTGGTGCTTTGCGGTTTTGAACTCAAGCTCTCTGGGAAACTCGGTGAGGGAGCCCCAGAAAATCCCAAATGGCCTGAATTTCAGCCAATCCCGCCAGCCGGAAGGGTTATTCGCTTGGGACCCACTCGCTGGCGCGTTCGATGGCACGGACGATCTTGTAGTAACCTGTGCAGCGGCACAGATTGCCAGTGATGGCCTGCTGAATCTCCTCATGAGAAGGGTGAGGCCGTTCTTCCAGCAGCTTGGCGGCTGACATCAGAAAGCCAGGCGTACAATAGCCGCATTGCACCGCCCCCTCATCGATAAAGGCTTGTTGGACGGGATGGAGGCGATCGCCGATCGCCAAACCTTCCACCGTCATAATCTCTGCGCCGTGGGCGCGGGCTGCGGGGACCAGGCAGCTCATGACGGCTACACCATCCAGGAACACAGTGCAGGCACCACATTCACCCTCGGCGCAGCCCTCTTTGGTCCCGATCAGGCCGGCTTCATCGCGCAGCAGGTGCAGCAAAGTTTTTTCGAAGCCGCTATGAAAGGTATAAGGCTCACCGTTTATGCGGGTCTCAATCAACGTACCGCTGCGATGCTCGCTGGGGCCGGCCAGTTCAGGGGCCTCGCCTTTATAATCCTGGCCCCATAAAAGCACCGGATGGGTGGGGTAACCGGCTCGTTCTTGATGCGCAGCGATAGCTTTTAAGGCACGCGCCACGCAGACCTTGACCATCTCCCGGCGATATTCGGCTGAACTGCGCACATCCGCAATCGGGCGAGCATCTTCCATGGCCAACTCGGCGGTGTGCTGGATGGTGACATCGCTCAACTCGCGCCCGGTCAGGTAGGTCTCAGCTTTGGCAGCGTGAATGATGGTCGGGGCCACCGATCCCAGGGTAATCAAAACCTGGTTGACGCGGGTCGAGCTGTGGCCGGAGCCATTACCTTGCTCCAGGGTCAGGACGACTGCGGCGTTCACAACCGAGATCGCCTGAGCCCGACGTAAGCCAAGCTTGATAAAGGTCCCCCGCTGGTTAGCCTGTAAGGCCGGGAAGGAGATGTCCACCAGCATTTCATCCGGCTGCATCACATTCCGGCGGACACCGGTGTAAAAATCTTTCAAGGCAACGATCCGCTCGCCCCGGTTGGATTTCAAGGTAACACTTGCGTTCAAGGCCATGAGCGGCGTGATGGTGTCGTTCGCCGGCGAAGCAGTGATCAAATTCCCGGCGACTGTACCGCGATTGCGGATTTGAGGGGCTCCCACCTCCCAGGCTGCCCGGGCCAGAGGAAAAGCCCGCTCCTGGATCAATTTGGAGCCGGCGCAGTGATTGTGGGTAACCAGAGGTCCCAGGTGGATCACTTCATCTTCATCCATGATGATTTGGTCCAGGCCGGAGACGCGGGTCAGGTCGATCAGGGTGTCGATCCCCTTGCGGACGCCGCGTTCGAGCTCCAGGATAAGGTCGGTGGCGCCGGCGACGATTCTGGCTCGCTGGCCGCGCTCGGCCAGGAGTTGGACTGCCTGATCAACACTGGTTACATTGAAGTAGTCATGCCACATAACATATCTCCGAAATCATTTAGTATTTTTTCTCGTTTAAGCCTTGTGATAGTGTCCTTAGAGAAATTCTGGGATATCATCCCAGGTATCCCACTGGGTGCACGAAATGTTTGTAGATTTGGTGGTCGGGATCAGTGCCGGCCTGCAACCGATTCACTGGTTTGCGCTGGGCAATGGGAGCCCCCACAAGCGAACCGTTCCGTCTGCCGAGCTGCTGTACAGCGATGTGCCATCTCGAGAGAAGGCCAGCCCAGTGATTCGCCCGCGATGACCCGACAGAACGGCGAGCGTTTCGCCATCCGGAATGGTCATCATCTGAATGCTGCCGTCGCTCAGTCCGGCGACGACCAACTGGTCGTTCGGCGAGATCGCGAGCCGGCTGGCGGATCCTTGCAATGTAGCAACCCGCAACAGCCAGCCATCAGAAACCCGCCAGAGGCGGAGTTTGTTGTCACCGCCGCCGGTCACAAGAAACTGGTTATCGCTTGTGAATGCTAACAATTCTACCCCAAATGACGGTACTGGCAACCGCATCGGGAATAATGGCCGCCCAAGGTCCCAAATCACAGCCTCGGCTCCCCCCAGCTCCGGGCTGGTGCCGCTGGCAAAGTGGCTGCCATCCGGGGAAAAAGCCAGGCTGGTGATCTCCAGGGTGTTCCCGGCCAGGTATTGGGAGCGCGCCCCACCCGGCAGGCTTAATAGATCGATCTGCAGGCCGGAAGCCCGTGCCAGTTGGGTTCGATCCTGTAAAAATAAGAGCAGGCCCGGTGATTTACAACGATCCAATAGCTGGCTCCGGGTGTTGACCAGATCGAACAGGCGCAGCCCCTCCGAAGTGCAGATCGCCAGGTAGCGGCCGTCCGGCGCCAGGGCAGGCGGGGCGGAGGCAGCCACCGGGAGATCGAGCCGGTCAATCCCCCCATCGGTCACATGCCAGACGAACAGGTGGCCCCCATCCTGGCCGTACGCCAGCAGCCCCTGACCGGCTGACTGGTTACGCAACAGTTGCAAGCCTTGCAGCTTGCTGAGATGCAGGTTGAATAGCGGTTGCTCGAAAGAATCCTGGGCGATCAGCTGGAGATCGGGATAATCCCAGCGGGTGATCGATTGCCAGCCGACGGCAGCCAGGCTGCTGCCCGAGAAAGAAAATTCCAGGCGCCTGGATGGATCGCCGGCATCCAGAAGATCCGTGGTTAACTGCCATGTGCGCAAATTGAAATGCTGCAGCTGGCTGGCTTCATCCATGCCAGCCAGGCTTAGGCGATCGGGCGCAATGGCGTAATTGGCCGGGAATTCAGCAAAAGTCTCCAGCTTGCCGTCCCGCACGGAGCGTTGTTCGATCAGGTAGCGCCGGGATTGGGGCCGGAGGGTCAGAAAGAACAGGCTGTTCCCATCCTGGCTGAAATTCAGATAATCGACCAGGTTGGTCACCTGGACGGTTTGCTCCAGGCTGCCGGATTTCATATCCCAGATAAACACCCGTTCGGAGCTGGTGCTCTCGGTCAGCAGGCGGGCGCCATCGGGCAGGAAGGAGACCGGGGTCAGGCGCCCGCCGTTGGCCGTCCGCCAGATCAGGCGCTCTTCAGCCAGCGACCACAAGCCAAGCACATTGGCGTAGGTATTATTGGCCAGGTAAGCGCCATCCGGCGAGAATTCAATCCGGTTGGCGGCGGGCATGATGGCGTGCTGAAGCCTGGATACGATCTGCCCGGTGTGGAGATCCCAGACGATAATGGCCGGTTGGTTGTAACCAACCGCCAGGCGGTCGCCGGCTGTGGAGAAATGCAGGGCCGTCACCCCGGGTAATTGATCGGGGTCCAAAAATTCGTAGAATGTAGCTGGGATTTGGGGCCCTGCCTGGGCGGGGACGGTATCACCGGTTTCGCCTCCGGTGGACGCCTCCGGGGCGATGGTCTCGACGGGACGATCTGCAGGGGGCTTGAAAGTGGGCTTATCCAGGGTTAATAATTTTTGACCGTCTGTCAGGCGATAGAGGCTGATGCGTTGGTTCGAATCGGCGACGGCGAGATCCTGACCGTCAGGCGAGATCTGATCGAGTTGCACATCTTCAATATGGGCGATCAACTCCAGCGTATGTGAGTCGTACAGATAAACCCCCAAAGAGCTCAGCACGACCCATACCTGGCCATCTGCAGCCAGGTGCCGGTGGAGAATTGCGCCCCGGCCCCAAAGCGCCAGCTGCCCTACCTCGGCTGCGTTCGAAGCCTCGATGGCGATGTCTGGCAAGGGCAAAGGGGTGGGCGTCGCCTGGCTGACCTCGACTGCCAGCTCGGGCGCGGCGGTGAAAGTGGGGATTAACGTCAGGCTGGGCGCCGGGGTAGGGCTGGGAGAGGGCGTCGGGCTGCTGGTCGCCTGGCGGGTGGGCGGAATGGCGGTGGCGGCTGCTGTCGGGGTGGCTGTCGGCGGATTGGATCCCGGCAGGCAGCTGGCCAGCAACACGGCGCATGCCAGGATTGCAGCCAGACGGGTGGTCAAGCTTGTGGACAGGCTTGGGGTGAAGCTTGTGGCCAGGCTTGGGGTCAAGCTGGTGCGTATGGGTTGGTTTGTGGTTGACCTGTTGGGGCTCATACACACCGAAGATTCAGGATGGGTTGGCTTGAGAAGACATCACCTGGCCATCTCCGCCCTGGCGCAGCATAATGATCTCTGCCATGATGCTGACGGCGATCTCTTCCGGCGTTTCAGCCTTCAATTCCAGACCGATTGGCGAACGGACGCGATCGATCTTCTCAGGCGGCACACCCTGGGCCAGCAACTGGGCGCGGGTGGTTGACCAGCGCCGTTTGGAGCCGATCACACCGATATAACCGGCCTGGCTATCCAGCAAAGCCGGCAAACCGGGCACGTCAACGTTGACACCCCGGGTCGTGAGCACCAGATAGGTCCAGGGCGTGATTTTAAGCTGCTCGGGCAGTTCCGCCATTGTGGTGGGGATGTACTGGTCTGCCCCGGGTACAGCCTCCGGGGTGCAAAACTCCGGACGGTCGTCGTTGACTACGACCCGGAAGTTCAACCACCTGGCCAAAAAGGCCACTGCTTTGCCCACATGTCCGCTGCCGATCACGACCAGGGTAGGTTTGGGCAGAATCGGTTCCACATACACCTCCACCTGTCCACCACAGACGCCCGGATCACCGCGTTTCGGGTCCGTCATCTGATATTCGAGATATTTGGGTTGGCCGGACTGGATGGCATCCAGGGCCTCACGGATGACCCGGCTTTCCAGTTCGCCGCCGCCGACTGTGCCGGTAAATGAGCCGTTCTGGTAGACCAGCATTTTGCTGGCGGTGTGGCGGGGCGTGGAGCCCTGGCTGCGCACGATCGTGCAAATGGCTCCGGCTTCGTTTTGTTCTTCAAGTTCGAATACGGCGCGATAAATCGACATACAGGTTCATTATCCTTCCAAAAGTCCCAATACGACGGGTAATAATTGTTTCTTACGGGAGACCACTCTTTCGGCCATGCGAGTCCCATCCGGTTGCAGCGGGTAAGGCAGGTCGCTGAGGGCCGGCGGTTCGTTGCTGAGGATCAGGCGGCTGGAGTTGCGGACGACGTCGGTGATCATCAGCATGGCAAAATCCAGGGCGCGCTGCGTTCGAAGCTCGGTCAGGGCCTTGGTTAAACTTTCCAGGTGGTCTTTCAACTGCATCATATCCGTCACTTCGACCTGGGCAATGGCGAAGCGCAGCCCGCCGGCATCATATAATTTCAAGTCGGTGCTGACGATTTCAGCCGGGTCGCGGGTGGAGAGGCCGGCGCCGGCCCGTAAGACCTGTTCGCCGTAGCCTTGAATCGTTTCTCCTGCCAGAGGGCCATTACTCACGAAAGCCCAGCGGGCCAGCCGCTCGGCAGCCCGGTGATCGCGCTCGGTGGTCGTCGGCGAGGTCAGGATCAGGGTATCGGACAACAGACCGGAGATCAGCAAACCGGCCAGCGCCGGGGGCGGCCTCAAGCCGGCCTCCTCGATCCGTTCCGACACCAGGGTGCTGGTGCTGCCCACCACATCAACCGAAAAACGAATGGGCGTGTGGGTGGAGGGGTTGCCCAGGCGGTGATGGTCCAGGATCTCGATCAGTTCGGCCTCCTCGAGCGATCCAATCGCCTGGCGGGGCTCGTTATGATCGACCAGGACCAGGCGCATGCGGGGAGGATTAAGCACGTCGCGCTGGCGGCAGACGCCCAGATAATGACCGGCCTCGTCGACAACCCAAAAGTCATCCCCTTCCTCACGTAGGATGCGGTTGATCGAATCGCGGATGCGAGCGCCGGCCTGGAATTTTGGGACATCGATCCGGCAAGCTTCCCGGCTGGGAAGATCCAGGATTTCGCCAATAGTGACTTCTGACCGGCGCGGGCGGGGACCAACTTGCTGGCTGATCAGGGCGAACAGGCTGATCCCATTCACCAGGCCAAAGGGCTTGCCGTCGGGATCCACGACGGGGGCTACCCCCCAGGTCCGGCTGGCAATCGCCCAGGCATCGCGCAATGGCTGGTCGGGCCCGGTGACGTCCAGCTGGCGGGTGACCGATTCGAAACGGGGCGAGGCGTCATTCAGTAAAATGGGCGGCTCCAGCCCCAGCCGTTTGAGGACCCACGCAGTCTGGGGATTGAGTGCGCCGGCTCGAGCTGCAATCAGTTCTTCTTTATCCCGCTCACGGAGCAGCCAGGCATAACCCATGGCGGACGCGATCGAATCGGTGTCCGGATTAACATGGCCAATCACAAAAGTACGGTTGGTTATTTGCATAGGTATCCTGTTCGAGTGATCCGACATAAGGTCCATCGCAGCGGGGGGTCCGGTTGGAAAGCCGGACGAAGAGCTATCCGAAAGTTCAGGGGGAGGCGGCTGGCGCCAACCATCTCGACGATCTTTTGGATAGGTTCTATGGGCTACCCGCCACGCTGCGGTTTTCGGGGCCCTGTTTAGGTTCGCCGGTGTAGCCTTCGACCGCCAGATTGTAAAACCGCTGGGTGGGATAGGCGAAGTCGATTTCAGGATACATAGCGAATTCATCCAGGATGTCTTCCCAGAAGCTGGCGCTGCTGGTCCGGCGCTGGCGCGGTTCGCACAGATACCGGATCGTCAACATCACGCCGCTGTCCAAAACGCTGGTATAGACGATCGAGGTCAGTGTGCCGTATTGGAGCAGATATTGTTTGGAAGCTTTCTTGAAACTGGCTTCCGCCTCCCCATCGATCTTTTCGGTTTGCCGGGCGGAAATCTCTTCCAGTATCTTTTTGGCTTTGCGCCAATCGCTCTCAAAAGTGACCAGGACCGGTATCTCGTTCCAGATATAACGGGAGCCTTTGGTGTAATTGGCCAGCACATTGGTAAAGATCATCCCATTGGGGATGTGCAGGACCCGGCCCGTGCTCTGGTCGGCCGCCACCCAATTGCCGATTTCCATTAAGGAAAACTGGAAGATACGTTGATCGATCACATCACCGGCAAAATCTCCGATTTGAATCCGGTCGCCAATCTCGAAAGGCCGGCGCAGCAGGATAAAGCCCCAACCGATAATATCCGTGATCGGATCCTTTAAAGCGACCGCCAGTCCAGCGGAAAGCAGGCCCAGGTAGGTTGCCAGGGATTGTAAACCCTGGAACCAGATCGGCCAGATGACGATCACGGCCAGTATGAACATTATATAGCCGGTTATTTTTTGCCATTGAAAGCGCAGCCGGATGTCTTTAATGCGTTGGATCAGGAAGCGCTGCAGGACCAGATTCAACAGCCAGAACACCAACCCAGCAGATATCGTTTCCAGCAGTTTGCCTGCCAGCGCCTGCTCGATTCCAAAAGTCAGTTCCAGCCAATTAATCAGGTTATCAATCAACCAGTTTTCCTCCAAACCATACGATGGGCTCTATCGCTTGATCGCAAGCCGCGCCCATTGAGCTTTCCCTAATTACCGCTAAAGGTTCTGCGATCGCAAATCTGGGGTATCACCCCAGGAATTCCCTAAGAACCAAATTTGTGCGTTCACAAAATGTGCGTTTACAAAATGTGCGTTCAGCCTGCCTGTAAGGCCCGCCAGATCTTTTCTGGCAGGACCGGGTTCTGGTCAACCTGAGCGCCGCTGGCGTCCAGAATGGCGTTGCCTACTGCGGGCGCGACCCCATCCATCGGGATTTCGGCTACCGCTTTGACGCCATACGGATGGGAGGGTTCAAAGGTCTCGACGAAAATCGTCTCCAGTTCGGGCATTTCATGCGCCTGGAAAATATGGTAATCGCTCAGGTCGCGCTCGCGGGCCTGGCCCTTTTCATCATACACCATCTCCTCACAAACGGCGTAACCCAGAGCCTGGGTCATGCCGCCTTCGATCTGCCCGGAGGCCGTGATCGGGTTGACGATGACTCCCGAATCGACCGCCATGACCAGCCGGTCGACCACCACCTGGCCGGTCTGGATATCCACCGTCACTTCGGCGAACTGGGCGGCGAAAGGCGGCGGCGAGACCGGCGACATATACGAGGCAGTCGCCATGATCTGTTCCTGATTCTCGTGGTGCAGGGCGTTCAGGGCGATCTCGGCCATGTTCAACCGGCGTCCATCGGGAGCGACCGCCGCCCGGTTTGCCAGGGTGACTTTCTCCGGCAGCACCAGGGGAAGCGGGGTCTCGCTTTCAGCGACCTGGGTGTTGAACATATCGGCGGCGCGCATGCGGATCCGCTCGGCAACTTTCTCGGCTGCCCGGACCGCAGCCGCCCCGGAGATGTAGGTGGTGCTGGAGGCGTAGGCGCCTTTATCGAAGGGGGTGAAGTCGGTGTCGGATGAGTATACGAGGATGTCTTCAGTCGGCACGCCCAGGGTCTCGGCCGCCATCTGGGCCAGGACCGTGTCTGAGCCGGTGCCCAGGTCGGTCGCGCCGACCAGCAAATTGAAGGAACCATCGTCGTTCATCTTGAGGCTGGCCCCACCCATGTCCAGGTAGGGAATGGCGGTGCCCTGCATCACCATGGCCACCCCGATGCCTTTGCGCAGATAGGGATGCGGTTCTCCGGCCTGGTCTACCAGTTGGCGCCAGGCGGGATTGTTGAATTTCTGATCCCAGCCGATGGCGGCTTTGCCTTGCTGGACGCATTGTTCCAGCCCGTTGGTTTCGATCGTTTCGGGCCGCGGCTCGCGGCCCTCGCTCCAGGCAGTGCTGAAGGGGTGCAGTTCGCCGGCTCGCAGGGCATTCTTCAGGCGGAATTCGAGCGGATCCAGGCCCATGGCCCGGGCGATCTTCTCCATGTGCCGCTCGAGCGGCCAGTAGCCCTGGGGCACGCCGTAGCCGCGGTACGCGCCGGCCGGCGGGGTGTTGGTGTAGACGATGTCGGCATAGAAGCGAATGTTGGGAGACTGCCGGTAAAGGCCATCCCCGACGTACAGCGCCATGGCCTTATGGCCGGTGTTGCCGGTGACAGTCAGGCCGTGGCAGCCGTACGCGCCGGTGTCACTCAAGGCATACATGGCGTTGGCGGTCATGGTCCCGTCTCGCTTGACGCCGGTCTTCATGCGAATGCGCATGGGATGGCGCGAACGGGCGGCGGTGAACTCCTCATCGCGGGTGTACTCATACAAGACGGGTCGCCCGGTCGCAATCGTCAGGTGGGCGGCCACATCTTCGATCAGGATCTCCTGCTTGCCGCCAAAACCACCGCCGATGCGGGGTTTGATCACCCGGATGCGCTTGACCGGCAGGTTGAGCACCGGCGCCAGCACCCGCCGGACATGGAAAGGCACCTGGGTGCTGGTGCGGATCACCAGGCGATCGTCTTCGTCCCAATACGTGACCACGACGTGGGGTTCGATATGGGCCTGCTGGACCTTGGGAACCTCGTATTCGGCTTCGAAAATTTCATCCGCTTCGGCGAAACCACGTTCGACATCCCCGATGTCGATGCGGATCTCGGCGGCCAGGTTGCGTTTCGGGTCCGAATCGGCAAAGTTCACGTATTCGGGCTCGTCGTGAATCAGGGCTGCCTCCGGCTGCATGGACTGGCCCGGGTCGAGCACCGCCGGCAGGGTCTCGTATTCCACTTCGATCAACCTCAGGGCCTGTTCGGCGATCGCTTCGGTCTCGGCGGCGACAAAAGCCACCCGGTCGCCAACAAAGCGCACTTTCCGGTCCAGCGAAAAGGTGTCCAGTGGACCCGGGATGGGGTCGGATTGACCGGCGGTCGAATAGATGACCCGCGGCAGGTCTTCGTGGGTGAGAACTGCGGCCACCCCGGGCAGGGCCCGGGCCTGGCTCACATCGATCTTCTTAATCAAGGCGTGGGCTACCGGGCTGTGCAGAACCTTGGCGTACAGCAACCCCCGGCGTTCAAAATCGGCGGTAAAGGCCGGTTTACCCTGAACCAGCTTGACGGCATCCACTTTGGGTTCGGGCTTGCCCACCTGCTGGTAGGCGGCCGCCTCTTGCGCCACCTGGATCTTGGGCATGACCTTTTTGCGGGTGAGCGTGCCGCCGGTGGGCGTCTCCGCCGGAGCGCCAGGCTCTTCGTCGGGCAGCCACTCGGACGGGGCCGGGATAGACCCCTGGCCCTGATCGCCGGACGGAGCAGTCCCGGCCTCTCCGATCGGGTCGACCGGCTCGCCGCGCAGCACCGCTGCGGCTCGTAAGACCGCCTGGACCGGTTTCAGGTAACCGGTACAGCGGCACAACACGCCCGACAGGGCTTCCCGGACTTCTGCTTCGCTTGGATTGAGGTTGCGATCCAGCAGTTCTTTCGCCGCCAGGATTTGGGCCGGCGTGCAGTAGCCGCACTGGATCGCGCCGCTCTCGACGAAGGCTTGCTGGAGGGGATGCAGGCCGGGGGTCCGCTTCCAGCCCTGTTCGGGGTGCTCTCCCAGAGATTCGATCGTCTCGATACGATGGCCATCGGCCTGGGCAGCCAGCATCACGCAGGTATTCACCGGTTTTCCGTCGAACAGCACCGCGCAGGCGCCGCACTCGCCGGTCTCGCAGCCGTGTTTGACGCTGAAATATCCCTGGGCGCGCAATACTTTCAACAGGCTGTCGCCGGGTTGAATATCCAGTTCGTGAGTTTTGTCATTTACCTGCAATGTTATTTTCATGCATGACCTCTCGTTTTCTCAATTGGTTTTCGGGCGGCTCACGATTTGCCGCGCAAGCGAGTTTGAATATTTTGTATTTGTTTAGGCGTTCCTTGGGAACGCTCGCAGAGTTTCTGAAAGACCCTTCATTCAGGTTTATCCAGCGAGCCGCTCTCAATCAGGCCGCGTTTTTTGGTTTCCATGCGGCGCAATTTTTCATCGATCTGCGCCTGTTGGTCGTTCAGGTCGCGCAGCAAGGCATGCACCTTGGCGATCATCTGGCGGGTGTTTTCCAGGGAGCGATCGATTTTCGATTGGACGATCCAGTCAAAGATCAGGCCATCCAGGAAGAAATCGGCGAAAGTCTCGAATCCATCGATTCCGGTCAGGAGCTCGCGGGTGAATTCATCGATATCGGCCAGTTCCCGGCGAAAACGCCGCAGCAGCTCCTGGACCTGGTAGGCTTCCGCCCGGGCATCGTCAATGCGCGAATGCTTGACGGCGGTGGTAAGTACACCGCCCCCCAGCATATCCCAGACGCCCCAGTTGCTGGCGCTTTGCATGGCGTCCCGGACGCGCTTTAACCCGCTCAAGGCCTGTTGGCCGGCTAGGATGGCTTCGGAAAATTCGCGCCGCTCTGCGTGGGTTTCGCCGATGGTCTCGCTCAAATCCAGCAGCTCCTGGGCCTGGCTGCCGGGCTGCCCGGCCAGTAATTTCTCTTTCTGCTCAAGCAGGTTTTCATAGCGCTGCTGAGCGCCGGCAAGCTGTGCCAGCCTGGCCTGCAGATCAGCTGCCTCCGTTTCCAGGGCCTGCACCGAGAACTTGCCGCGGGCGTGCTTTAAGCGGGCGGACAGGAATTCCTGGCGCTCGCGCTGGTCCTGCTCTTCTTTCGAGCCGAGTATGGTGTAGAACAGGCCGGTCAGGCTGAGGCCTTCCAGCTTCTCGACATCCCGCTGCTCTTTCCGGAGCAGCTCCTCCAGTGTTTTGAGCGTTTGGCGTTCTTTCACCAGGCTCTGGCGCACCCGGTTGAGCTGCCGCTGCAAACGCTGCGATTCGCCCAGCTGTTCCTTGGCCAGCTGAATTTCTTGATCAATCCTCACAGCACTTTCCTGACCTCCAGCCAATCGGGATGATCCTGATTGGCGGACTGAATCGCATCTTGAGAACCGAGCACCACCACCTCGCCATGGTCTTTGAAGTCTGCCAGGGCCTCCCCAAAGGATCTGAAGTCGGCCGGTTGGGTGGCCAGGATCTGGTCGCGGATTCCCTGGCGCATGGCATCGGTCGAGCCCACCAGGTAACGCGTAAAGGCTGTATAGCCCTGGGCGTCCGGCAGCTGGTAAGCATCCATGTCGCCGATGGCGGCGATGATCGCTTTGGTCAGCTCGCTCTGGCTGATCTCGAGGTTTTTCAGATACTGGCCGGCATGGTCGAACACGTCGATGGTCGCGGTCAGGTTGGGGTCGCGATACGAGAGCATCGTCAGGCCGCCTGAGAACCGGTCAAAGACCGCGAAGGCGCCGTAAGCCCCACCCTGCACCCGGACTTTGTCCCACAGGTAGGTATTGCGGAGGTAGGGCGAAATCACGTGTTCGGAGCCGTGGAACTGGTAGCCATGCCGGTACAGATTAAGACCCTTGCCGACAAAATTGATCTGGCTGGGGAAGGTCAGGCCCTCGTTACCGGTAGGCAGGTCGGGGTTCCAGGCGACCGGGCCGGTGTCGGCGGTGGGCAATTGCTCGAGGAACGCCTCGACCTGGGGCCGGACAAGCTGCCAGCCGGCCTCGTCCAGGGTCGCATTGAACAGCATGACGCGGCGGTTAACCAGCCTGCTGCGAATATTTTCGAGAGTCCGGTGGACGGACGGCCAATCCGTTTCGACCTGGCGGGCCAGCTCCCGCAGGCTGTACAGGTGACTCAGACCGCCCATCTGTTCGGTGGCCCAATCCGCCTCGCCCAGGCGGGCCCTTAAGCGGCGGTTGACGAGCCGGTGCCCGGCGGGCGCCAGCATGGCTTCGGCCTCGGCCTTGGCCTCCAGGGTCATCTGGCGAAAACGCTCGCGATCGTCGAGCCGGACGGTCAGGAGGATATCCCGCAGGATGTCCAACAGGTCGCCGGCCTGGGCGACAGTCGCTTTGGAGCGCAGCACCAACCAGGCGGCGGCCTGCTGCTGCTGGTAAACCGAGGCGCTGAACCAATCCGGGTGGATGCCGCCGGTTGCACGGCCGATGCGCTGTGACAGGCGTACGAAATCTTCCTGCTCGGTGCCCATCTGAACCAGCGCCCGGCCAAAGAGCGGGATATACGGCAGCCACTCGGTTGGCAGGCTATGCAGATCCATCCCCACATCCAGGTACAAGATCCCGTTGGTGAAGATGTCATGGTACAGGATGCGTCCGGACTGGCTTTCCAGCAGCTGGCTGGGGATATGCTTGATCTTTGGGTCCAGATCGCTCAGGGTCAGGGTCGGAATGGTCGCCAGCGCTTCGGGGCTGTCCGGCGCTTCCTGGCGGCGTTTCAGCTCGTGGGTATCGGCGACCACGGTTTTCACCTCGTCCGGGCTCATCTGCTGGCGAACCTGGGCCAACCGCTCGGCTTCGGCTGCCGCCCGGCGCTGCGACAGTTCCGCATCGGGCTCCAGGATTACGGTGACCCGGTGGGGGTTGTCGATCAGGTGGGCCTGGATCAGTTTCTCGAAGGTGTGCGGGTCCTGCTTGAGCTGGGCTTTGATCTCCGCCAACGGTCCATCAAAAGCCAGCGGCTCAATCGGGTCCCCTTCGTGCAGCCAGGTGGCCAGTGAGCGCAACATCAGCGAGATGCCGCGTGGGAAGGAGCCGGTGTTGTTTTCCCGCAGGCGAAATTCGATCGTGTTGAGCGAGGCTGCGATTGTGTCCGGGTCGATGCCGTTCTGGACCAGCTGCTGGAGGGTCTCGTCGATCAGGGCCTCAACCTGGGAAGCGGCCTCCCGGGCGATGCCTTTTAATCCGGTCGAGAAGTTCATCTGGCGCAGCTGGTTTTCCAGGCCGCCCCCGGTCAGGTCCTCGCCCAGGCCGGAATCGATCAAGGCTTTGCGCAGCGGCGAGGCGGGCGTGCCGATCAGGATATGGGACAGCAATCCCAGGCTGAGCATCTGAGCCGGATTGCCCACCTCGGGCAGCAGCCAGTTCACAGCCAGGTAAGTCTTGGGGTCCTCCTGGTCTGAGCCGGCCTCGTAGGGAATCGTCACCCGGCGGGGAGCTTCAAAGCGCTGTTGAAGACTCACACTCGAATCGACCGTGATCGGATCGAAGGCTTGCAGCCATTCATCCAGGATGCGCAGCCGGTTTTCTGGATCGTCGTCGCCATAGAAAAAGATGTAGGCGTTGGAAGGGTGATAATAGGTCTGGTGGAAGCGCTGAAACTGTTCGTAGGTCAGGTCAGGTATTTTGACCGGGTCACCGCCGCTGTTTAACCCGTAGGTGTTATCAGGGTAGAGCAGGTTCTGGCTTTTCTCTCCGAGCAGGCTGTCGGGCGATGAATAGGCGCCCTTCATCTCGTTGAACACAACCCCTTTGTAGGTCATTTCGTCTTCCAGATCCTCGAGCTCGTAATGCCAGCCTTCCTGCTTGAGGGTATAGGGTGTGATCAGGGGGTAAAACACGGCATCCAGATAGACGTCGATCAAATTGTAAAAATCCTGCAAGTTCTGGCTGGCGACCGGGTAGCAGGTCTTGTCCGGATAGGTAAAGGCATTGACGAAGGTGTTCAGCGACCCTTTTAACAGTTCGACGAACGGTTCTTTGACCGGATATTTACGCGAGCCGCACAGGACGGAATGCTCCATGATGTGGGGCAGGCCGGTCGAATCAGCCGCCGGGGTGCGGAAGGTGATCCCGAAAACTTTGTTTTCATCATCGTTGCTCAATGACAGCAGCCGGGCTCCGGTTTTAAGATGGCGATAATAGCGGGCGCGGGTGTTCAATTCCGGGATCTGGCGGTCATCAACGATTTCAAATCCGTGTTCAACAGTCATAGTTACCTCAGTTTATCGATCGACAGTTCGAGGAAATCTCCCAAATTTTGATACGTGTGGCGGGCGGTCGCCCGCCACACATATCAAAATTTGGGTATCCTTTTTATTAAGCAGGTACCACTTGTTCAGGGATACCAACCATGCAGGCGGGCGATCAGCCCTGCCCGGCCAGGATGCGCTGCAGCAGGGTCACGGCGCTGGCCTGGCGGTAAGCGGCGCTGGCCCAGGCATCGCCGGCCTGGCTGAGGGCATCCTGCACGGCGGTTTCGGCCCCGCCGGCCTCAGGCCCGTCCAAGGCCAGCAGCGGGGAGGGGCCGTAACCGCCCAGGGCGATCCGGGTGCGGCCGGAGGGCCAGCGGGCGACTGCCACACATATGATCGGCCGGTCGGCCGGGGTGCGAGCCACATATTCATACGCCAGGGAGGTGTTCAGGGAGATGGTCACCCGGGTGATCAGGCGGCCCTTCAGACGCTCGGCCCGGATGGGGAGCAGATCGCCCAGGGGAAGCTCCTCTTCCTCCGGGAGCAGGCTCAGGGTGGCGTCCAGGGCCAGCATGGCGGTCGCGAACGGCGAACGTCCATCGGCGGATACCAGGCTGCCCGCCACCGTGCCAACCTGGCGCAGATTGTGGCTGGCTTCCTGGCGAATGGCCTTGTGCAAGGCGGGCGAAAGCTCCGGGTGCTGCAGAAGCTGCTCGAGCCGGACCGTAGCCCCGAGGTTGAGGGCATTGCCGCGCGCCTGGATCGTGTCCAAACCAAGCGCCTGCAAATCCACCACTGCCATGGATTGAGCGGACGGGCGGTTCAGGACGGAACCGCCGCCCATGGGGACGGTGAGGGGCTGCTGACGGGACAAAAGCTGGAGGGCTTCTTCGATCTTTTCGGGTCGATGATATTCACTGATCATGATTTTTCTCCTGCCGCATGGCTGTGATTGCTTCCGAAGACAGCCTGTCCGGCTTCAACCGGAGCCTGATAATCCTCAGGATATTGTTTCCAGCCAAGCGCATCCAGATCGGCGCGGTCCAGGACCTCGTCAGGTACGTTGACCAGCACCGCCTCGGCCTCGGCCAGCAGCTCGCCATTCGGCCCGTATATCGCCCCGTGAGCGGTCGCAGTGCGCCGTTTGCTCTCGCCAGCTGTGCCTACCAGCCTCAGCGGCTGGCCGACCGGTACATTCCTGCGGTAGCGAATGTCCAGCCGGGCGGTGAACATGAAGCGGGGTGGGTCGCCGCCCATCTGGCTGCGACCGGAGACCTCATCCAGCATGGCGGCCACAATGCCGCCGTGTACCACGCCCGGGTAGCCCTGGTATTGTTCGGGCACGGTGACCTCGGCGGTCACCTCACCCGGGGCGCTGTTGAAAAAGCGGAGCTGCAGCCCAAAAGGATTGTGCAGGCCGCACACAAAACAGTGGAGCGAATTGGGTTGGGGGGAAGACAAAGCGCTTATTCTCCTCTCTGATGGGCTGGCAATTGCCAGCCGGTGATGATTGCGCGCGGGAGTTTCTGCGTCGTTTGAATAGCTGGCGTGGAAACCAACTGGTGGTTCATGGAAGGCCAGTCCGAATCCGATTGGACTGGATTTTCGGAAGGTTGCCTAATTATACTATCCGCCCCTGATCCTGTCGCCCGGTTCGGTAAGGCTCTCCAGGAAATTCTGTGGCAGGGGCTCAGATTTGGGGGTGTGAGCGTGCTTGAACACACTCACACCCCCAAATCTGGTGTACCACCACAGGATTTCCCAAAGAACCAAAATGTAGAATTGCATGTTGCTTGAAAAAATACGGTATAATTTCGCCAATTATCCGATCCCCTAACAAGGAGGTGCCCGGCCAACCAACAACTTCAGGGAAGAGAGCGCATGGTCCCATCGCTGGATGGGATTACGAGGATGAGGGTTCCTGCCCGCAAGGACAGGCTAACCGGATCGAAAATACTTTATCACTACAGGCTGTCGGCCTGATATCCGGGAAAATCGACAGATCAGCGGAAGCCCTCCGGGTGTGCCACCACCCGCCATCTTTCCCTCCAATTTAAACCAGAATCGATAATGCCTGGCGGGCAACCGCTCGGACAAAAGATCCTCGGAGTGGACGAGATCCAACCGCAGGCTGCAGGCCAGCCGGCAGGTGTTGCCATCTTAGGATGCTTCCCCGTCTGGCGCAGGCCCCATGCCTGGCGGTATTCTTTTGTGAACTGGAGGGAACCCCCCATGTGTGGAATCGTAGGTTATATCGGGCCTCAGGACGCGACCCCGATTATTTTGAACGGCCTCAAGCGCCTGGAATACCGGGGCTATGATTCGGCCGGCCTGGCTGTGTTGGAAAACAGCCACATCGAGGTCCGCCGGGACGCCGGCAAGCTGGCCCGCCTGGCCTCCCTGGTGAATGAACTGCCCACCCACGGGCACCTGGGTATCGGGCATACCCGCTGGGCTACCCACGGCGAGCCCAGCGCCCGTAACGCCCACCCGCACCTTGGCATGACCGGAGACGTGGTTGTGGTTCACAACGGCATCGTTGAGAACTTTCTCGAGCTGCGCGAAGAGCTGGCAGCTGAGGGTGTGGTCTTCAAATCGGATACCGACACGGAAGTGATCGTCCACCTGGTTGAGCGCTACCTGTCGACCGAAAATGACCTGGCCGAGGCCGCCCGACAGGCCATGCGGCACCTGCGCGGCGCTCACGGGATCGTGCTGTTTTCATCCAAAGAGCCGGACAAGATCGTGGCCGCCCGGATCGGCAACGCCGGCGGTGTGGTAGTGGGCGTCGGCCAGGATGAGATGTTCATCGCCTCCGACCTTCCGGCCATCCTGGAGCACACCCGCCGGGTGATCTTCCTTGAGTTCGCGCCAGATGGTGATCGTCACCCGCCAGGGTGTGACCTTGCAGACCCTGGACGGCGAACCGCTCCAGCCCGAGATCGTCAGTGTGGCCTGGGATCCGGTGGCGGCTGAAAAAGGCGAGTTCCGCCACTTTATGGAGAAAGAGATCCACGAACAGGTCCGCTCCCTGACCGACACGATCGGCGGGCGGGTTGATTTCGACGAGGCCCGCATCCGCCTGCCGGAGCTCAACCTGACGGCTGAGAAGGCCCGCCGGATCAAGAAGATCTTCATCACCGCCTGCGGCACCGCCGCCAACGCCGGAATGGTCGGCAAAGTGCTGATCGAGCGCATCGCCCGCCTGCCAGTCGAGGTCGATATCGCTTCCGAGTTCCGTTACAGCGACCCGATCGTAGACGAGGACACGGTCGTACTGGCGATCAGCCAGTCGGGCGAGACCGCCGATACCCTGGCTGCCATGGAAGAGGGCCGCCAGAAGGGCGCCACCCTGTGGTCGATCGTCAATGCCATCGGTTCGCAGGCCATGCGGATCGCCGACGGCTATATCTCGATGCAGAGCGGCCCCGAGATCGGGGTGGCTTCCACTAAGGCCTATACCGCCCCGCTGGTCGACCTGTACATGCTGGCGATCCTGCTGGGCGACCTGCGCGGCACATTGGACCCAAAGACCCGCCGCAGGCTGGTCGCTGACCTGCGCCTGGTCCCCGACCTGGCCGGGCGCTGCCTGGACCGGGAGACACAGGTGGAAGCAGTGGCTCGCAGCCTGTTGAATGTGCAGCACTGCCTGTACCTGGGGCGCGGCATCAACATGCCAACCGCCTACGAAGGCGCCCTCAAGCTCAAAGAGATCTCGTATATCCACGCCGAGGGCTACCCGGCCGGCGAGATGAAGCACGGTCCGATCGCCCTGATCGATCGCAGCATGCCGGTGGTGGTGATCGCCCCCAAGGACCCCTGGTACGAGAAGATGTTCAGCCAGGTGGAGCAGGCCAAGGCCCGCGGCGGGGTGGTGATCGCCCTGGCGACCGACGGCGACGAGCTGATGCCCGGGGTGGCCGACCACGTCCTGTGGGTGCCCGAGACCCCCTGGATGCTCAGTCCGGTCACGACCGTCATCCCGCTGCAGATGCTGGCCTATCACATCGCCGCCCTGCGCGGCCTGGACGTCGACCAGCCCCGCAACCTGGCCAAGAGCGTGACGGTGGAGTAGCGGGGGTACGCTAAATTGTTGTGGCAAGAGATTTTTCGTGTTGGGTTTGTGCGGCGCCTGCTGGACAAACCCAACACGAATTAAAAATATTCCGTGTACAGAAACGGGGGTATTCAGGCGTACTTGGCCATAAAGAGTAGCATTTTGCCACGGCGTTCAAAAAGCCGGATCCTGGCATTGGGAGAAGCGGTTTCGCCGCCCCCAACACCAGGATTTACCGAAGAACCCCAATCTTTTAATCTCCAAAATCGGACAAATGAGGTATAATAAAGAACATACGTTCGAAGTTTACAAAAGGGGTTAGCGACTCGAGGAGGTGGGTAGATGGCTGTCAAAGCATCGGAACAAATCCAGCTCAAGCTGGCGGAAAAGCACGAAGTAATTTAACCGGCTGGCTGCAAACAACTCCCGATCCGAAAAAGGACAACGCGTTGGGCCGGCTGGGCGTTCAAGAGGTACAGGAGCATTTAGACGTATTGGATGATGCCATGCAAAAAGCTGCGACCGATACCCTGGGGATTTGTAAAATTTGCCATTACCCTGTTGAGGATAGCCTGATTGAAATGGATTACACGTCAGAAGTATGCCTGGCGCATTTTTCTCCGCAGGAAATTCGCCACCTGGAGTACGAACTGGAACTGTCTCAAATCGTGCAGCGGGCGCTGCTGCCGCAGCAGGTGCCCCAGATTAGCGGGGTGGATGTGGCCGCCTTCAGCCGGCCCGCTCAAATTGTGGGGGGAGATTTCTTCGATTTCTCCCGCTTTCGCAATGGGGCCTATGCGTTCGTCATCGCTGACGTGGCCGGGAAGGGGATGTCGGCCGGCATGATCATGGCCAGCGTGCAGGCGGCGTTGCGCTCGCTGATCCCGATCAGCGAGCAACCGGTGGAGGTGCTGACGACCCTGAACGAGGTCTTTTCCCATAACATCCAGTTCACCACCTTTGTGACCCTGTTTTTAGGCGCCTACGATCCGGCCACCCGGATGCTGACCTATTGTAATGCCGGTCATAACCCACCTCTGTTATCTCGCCGCTCCGGTGATGCGGAAGTGACCGATCACTGGCTGAAACCTTCCGGGGCAGCCATCGGTCTGGTCGATGACCCGCATTTCCAGGGCGAGCAAGTCCAGCTCCAGCCGGGCGATACGCTCCTGCTGTATACCGATGGCGTGACGGAGACTTTCAACCCTCAAAATGAGGAGTTTGGCTACGAGCGATTAGCAGGACTGGCCCACCGCAATCCGGACCAGGCGGCCAGAGTCCTGATTCGGGAGCTGCAGTCGGAACTGCTGGAATTTTCGAACCACCAGCAGCTGGTCGATGATATCACCGTGATCGCCTGCCGTTTCAGTTAAAGAGAATAGCGGAAAACGGGCGTGGAGGTTGATCTCCACGCCCGTTTTCCGCCACCGATACAGATCATCCTTCCAATGGTTGGGGAAAATGAACAAGCCTACAGTTTACGACGCGGTCATCGTCGGCGCAGGTCATAATGGACTGGTGGCGGCCTGCTACCTGGCCCGGGCCGGGCTGCGGGTGCTGGTCTTGGAGAAGAACGAAACGGTTGGCGGGGCGACCAGCTCCCAGTATACGTTTGCCGGGCTCGAGGCGCGCCTGTCGGTCTATTCCTACCTGATCAGCCTGCTGCCCGGAAAAATTCTGAAAGACTTGGATATTTCGCTGGAAATTCGCTCCCGGGCAGTGGCTTCGTACACCCCGGCCGAGCGGGGCGGCCAACCCCGAGGGCTGTTGATCAGCAATCGGTCGGAACGGGTCACCCGGCAATCCTTCAGGGATTGGACCGGGGATGAGCGTGAATATGAGGGCTACCGGAAGCTCCAGGAGCGGCTGGCACTCTTCGCTCGCAAGGTCTGGCCGACCCTGTTAGCCCCGCTGCCTTCGAAGGCAGCTTTACGGGCCCAATTTCGGACGCCAGAGGAGACCAAGGTCTGGGATTACCTGGTCGAGCAGCCGCTGGCCGCGCTGATCGAGGACCATCTCAGCGACGACCTGGTGCGCGGCCTGGTGTTTACGGATGCCAAGATTGGGGTCCCAACCTATCCGGAAGATCCGAGTTTACTGCAGAACCGGACCTTTATCTACCACATCATCGGCCAGGGAACCGGGGAGTGGCGCGTCCCGGTCGGCGGTATGGGCGCCCTGGTCGACGCCCTGCATGACAGGGCGTTAGCCGCTGGGGCAACCCTGAAGACCTCGGCCGAAGTGGTGCAGGTCGAGCACGGCTTGCCCACCAGCGAAGTGAGCTACCTCCAAAACGGGCAAATGCAGACGGTCGGCGCCCGGTTCGTGTTGTTCAACGTCGCCTCGGATATCGCCAACCGCTGCCTGCCGGGCGCTTATGCTGAGACCCAGGTGCCAGGGTCGGTCTATAAGATCAATATGATGCTGAAAACCCTGCCGCAGTTGAAAGACAGCCGGATTTCTCCGGTTGAAGCCTTTAGCGGCACTTTCCACATTTACGAGGGTTATGAGCACCTGCGGGCCGCTTACCAAAACGCCCAGGCTGGCCGCTTCAACGATCCTGTTTCAGGTGAGATGTACTGTCACAGCCTGACGGATCCTTCGATCCTGTCCCCAGAACTACAGCGCCAGGGCTACCAGACCCTGACCTTGTTCGGACTGGACGTGCCCTATGACTGGTTCAGACGCGATAATGCCGGGATGAAGGCCCGTCTGACCGGAGCCTATCTCGAGGCCATCAACGATTTCATCCAGGGTGATATCCGCGACTGCCTGGCGCGGGATGCGGACGGCAATCTGTGCGTCGAAGCCAAATCCCCGCTGGATCTCGAAAGTGGCCTGGGGCTGCCGCGCGGCAATATTTTTCATGGCAACCTGACCTGGCCGTTCGCTGAAAACGAAGACGACGCCGGGACCTGGGGCGTGGAAACGAACTACGAAAATGTGCTGATATGCGGTTCGAGCGCCAAACGCGGCGGCGCGGTCAGCGGCATTCCCGGGCACAACGCCGCCATGGCAGTGCTCAACCGTTTGAATCTCCATCAAACATGACATTGGTTACAATTAAAAAAGAATACCAAAATTTTGATGTGTGTGGCGGCCGCCACACACATCAAAATTTTGGGAGATTCCTTCGAATATAACCTTGTCAAGCTATTTACCCCGGCGCGTGAAGGGAATAAACTGAAAACAATGTCATCCCCTTACGAGGCTTTGAACCTCTATTTTGGCGACATTCACAGTCACTGTGAAATTGGTTACGGGCACGGCACCCTGGCCGAGGCGCTGGCCAATGCCCGCCAGCAGCTGGATTTCGTGGCGATCACCCCGCATGCCTGGTGGCCGGATATGCCCCAGGAGGAACGCCTGGCCGACCTGATCGCCTATCACCGGCGCGGCTTCGAGCGCACCCGCCAGAGTTGGGAGGCTTATCTGGCGGCGATCGACGCCGCCAACCAGCCGGGGCAGTTTGTGACACTACCGGGCTTTGAGTGGCACTCGAACCGCTACGGCGACCACAATGTCTATTTCCACGGCTCGGAGCGGCCGATCATCCCGGCGCTTGACCTGCCGGCCTTGCGCCAGGCCGCGGCCAACCTGCGCCGGCGCGGCACGGATTGCCTGATCCTCCCGCACCATATCGGCTACCTCCAGGGCTACCGCGGGATCAATTGGGAGGCGTTCGATTCCGAGTTCTCCCCGGTGGTGGAAATCTATTCGATGCATGGGCTGTCCGAAGGGGGCGCTGGGCCGTACCCCTACCGCCACACCATGGGGCCGTTGGATGGGCGCAGCAGCCTGCGCTGGGGTTTGCAGCAGGGGCAGGTGTGCGGTGTGATCGGTTCGACCGATCATCACAGCGCCCATCCCGGCAGTCATGGCTCGGGCCGGCTGGCCGTGTGGGCGCCGGAGCTCAGCCGGGAGGGTATCTGGCAGGCGCTTAAACAACGCCATACTTATGCCTTGACCGGCGACCGGATCGGCCTGCAGTTCAGTTTGAACGGCTGGCCGATGGGCAGCCTCGTACCCGGCCAGCCGCGAGCGGCGGATCGAGCTGCAGGTGGAGGCTTCCAGCTGGCTGGATGATGTTCAGGTGCTCTACCGGGACCGGATCCTCGAACGGGTCTATTCACCGGGTCCCCCGGCCGATCCCTGGGCGGAAAGCTTAAAGCTCAGGCTGGAAGTGGGCTGGGGCAAACAACAGGCCCAGGTGGACTGGCGGGTGGATTTGGAACTGTTTGGGGCGGAACTGCTGGGGGTAGAGCCTCATTTTCGAGGCTATAACGTGCTGGCGCCCCAGAAAGATGAAGCCCAGGGTTATTTCTTCAGTCAGTGGGAACAAACGGCCCCTAACCGGATCCGGATCAAGACTCGCACCTGGGGCGAGCAGCCGCAGGGGCTCACCCTAACCCTGCGTGGCGGCCCTCAGGCGTATTTACAGGCCAACCTGAATGGGGTGCAGCAACGGATTGACTTGCTGGATTTGCTGTCTGCCAGCCAGAGCGGTTACCTGGGTGGGTTCGTCTCGCCGGCCTACCTGTTTCACCAGCTGGTTCCCGAATCGTGCACGCGCCTGGCGTATGCCTGCGAGCACCGGGCTTCCTCGGACCGGCCGGAATGGTATCGCCTGCGGGTGCGGCAGACCAACGGGCAGCATGCCTGGAGTTCGCCCATTTTTCTCACCGCAGGGAATAAATTGTCCATATCTGGCCTTACCAAAGGGAGACACTAAATGTTTGTAGATCTGGTGTACCACCATAGAAATACCGAAAGAGCCCAAAGGCCGAGGATAAATCACCCAACCGGATGCAGTATACTTGGGCCAGGATCAACCGGGTCAGAATCGACTGGGTCAAGACTGACCGATGGAGCCGACCGTGAACCAGCTGTCCTTTCCCGCCCACCAGCAAAATCTACCCCGCCAACTGACCACATTTATCGGCCGTTCGACTGAAACCGGCGATATTGCTCGCCTGATATCCGATCCGGCCTGCCGGTTGTTGACCCTGGTCGGGCCGGGCGGTATCGGCAAAACCCGACTGGCGATTGAAACCGCTCAAAAACTGGTGGATAAGTTTCCGGATGGTGTTTTCTGGATCGATCTCCAGCCGATTCCATCGACTGACCTGATGGCGGCGGCGATTGCCGATGCGCTTTCGGCGCCACTGTCAGGGCGTGGCGATCCCATTCAGGAATTGGGCGATATTTTACAGTCCAGGGAGGTCTTGCTCCTGATGGACAACTTCGAGCACTTGCTGGCAGGGGCGGATTTGCTGGCAGAGCTATTGCAGGTCACCCGGGCTGTGCAGTTCCTGGTGACCTCCCAGATAGCGCTCCAACTCGCTGAAGAATGGCTTTATCCAGTCTCGGGCCTGCCTTATCCGCCGGTGAGTACGGAGGCAGCTGCCTGGGAACAGCTCGAAGCTTATGAAGCCGTTCAGCTTTTGGTGGAACGGGTCCGGCAGGTGCGGCCTCATTTCACCCCTCAGGATGAGCGGGCTGGGATCGTGCGCATCTGCCAGCTGGTGGAAGGGATGCCCCTGGCGTTAGAGTTGGCGGCTGCCTGGGCCAGGGGCATGGATTGTGCCGCGATCGCGGCCGAGATCCAACAAAGCCTGTTTTTTTTGAGTTCGAGCCTGCGTAACCTGCCGCGCCGCCACCAGAGTATGCAAGCCGTTTTTGCCCGCTCCTTTGAACGGCTTGAGCCTGCCGAACGGGAAATCTTCCCCCAGCTGGCAGTTTTTCGAGGCGGTTTCCGCCGGGATGCGGCCCAAAAGATTGCCGGGACGGATTTATCCTTGCTGACCAGACTGGTAGACAATTCACTGCTGCGCTGGCAGGCTGACGGCCGCTATCAGATGCACGAACTTTTACGCCAGGATGCTGAGAGCCGCTTGGCGCAGTCGCCTAAAAACCTGGCGCTCGCCCGCAGTCGCCACGCCGCCTACTACTGCGATTTCCTGCATGAGCGTATGGAGGCGACCCTGGGCCAGCGCCAGCGAGAAGCCGCTTCCGAAATCGCGGCAGAGTTCGACAATATCCGGGCTGCCTGGCAATGGGCCGTCGACAATCAGAAGTTGGAATTGGTCGAGCGCGCCATAACAGCGTTGTCCATGTTCTTTCAGATCAGAAGCCGGTATGTGGATGCCGCCCGGATGTATCAACTCGCCCTGGACCTGCTGGCGTTTGCGGATCCTGCCCACCTGGCGCTGCGGGCCCAAATTCTACTGGAGATGGGTTGGATCGAGATCCGGTTAGGCCGATTTGACGCGGCCCGGGCGATGTTCCTGGAATGCGTCCGGCTCTACGAGCGCTTTGAGTGGGTCTCGCCGCCCGGGCAGGGCACCGATCCACTTTTGGGGCTCAGCACACTGGCCTCGATCGGCGGGGATTATCGCAGCGCTGAGGAGCTGGCCCAGCGCGCCTTGCAGGCCGCGCAAGCCCAAAACCACCTGAATAACCTGGAGACAAACTTTTACCAGCTGGCCAGCATCGCTTACGCCCGCGGTGATTATGAACTGGCTCAAACCTACGGCCAGAAGGCCTATCAGGCCTGCCGGCAAACTGGCGATGAGTGGTTTATGGCGTATTGCCTGATAGAGATCGGCCGGGCTGCCCGGGCTTTGGGAGATTACGTCACCGCCCGCCGCCAATTTGAAGCCAGTTACGAATTGCGAAAGTCATTCGCCGATCCGGAGGGCATGGCGTTAAGCCTGTACCTTTTGGGCGACATTGCCTTGCGCCAAAATCAAGACGACGACGCCCGGGCTGATTTCGATCGGAGCATTGACATTTATCACCGGATCAATGACCGGGGCGGCCAGGCCAGCGTTTTGAATGGCCTGGCGAAGACGGCTTTAGCCCGGGGCGCGTATGAGACTGCCCGAGATACTTTCCAACGTGCGCTGGATATCGCTGCAGAGATCCAGTTTGCGCCGCTGCTGTTGGAAATCTTAACTGCCTGCGGTCAATTCTGCCTGCAAACCGGGCGAAATGACCAGGGATTGGCGTTGTTGGCGACGGTCAGCGCTGATCCTGCCAGCGATCAGGAGACGAAAACCCTGGCGCAGCAACTCATTGGCCAGGCGCGCAGAACCGTATCACCAGCCGTCTGGCAAGCCGCCAATCGCCCGGTCGAGGCTGGCGAGGCGGTCAAGATCGCTCGATCGGTTTTGTCCACAGCCATCTCACCGGAGGTGGAAAGTGTTCCGGTTGCTCCGGCTGTGCCTTCCCTGGTCGAGCCGTTGACGGAACGGGAACTCGAAGTGCTCAATTTGATTGCCCGGGGGCTGACCAACCGCGAGATTGCCGAACGACTGACGGTCGTGATCGGCACCGTCAAGGCGCACAACAATAGCATTTATGGAAAGCTGGGGGTCAAAAATCGCGCCACGGCCATCCTGCGGGCCCGCGAGCTGGGCTTGATTGCCTGAGACCTCTTTACCCTTGAATTCACCCCAATAACCCCCAAAACCTAACCTTGGTAGGATGACAGCTCAACCGGTTTAGCGCCATGATAGATGGAGATATCCGGCTGGAATGGCGATCAGAGATGCTGAGACCAGCCGACCGAAGGAAGGAGCCATTTATCATGGATCAATTATCAATCGCTGCTGGTACGTTTTCTACACTTATCTTTATAGGCAGTAATATCCCGATGCTTTGGAAAGCTTACCGGACCAGGGATCTACACTCGTACAGCCGTTGGAACATCGTTCTGGCTAACATCGGCAACCTGGTGTACTGGATATATGTCTTGAGCCTGCCGCCGGGCCCGATCTGGCTGTTGCATTTCTTCTACACCCTGACCAGTCTGATCATGCTGGCGCTGCTTATCCGGGATAGGAGAAGCTCGCTCTGTTCCGAGTCGACAGAATGTTAACCGACGTCAGAAGGTATGCGGCGTGAATTGGGCGCTTTCGCCCGGGTCACGCCGCATTTTTGTAAAGATCCGGAGGGCAGGCAGATTGCCGTTAAATAATCCCCCCTGGTTAACCCCTGGAGTTAACTTTCGGTAGATGACGGCTGCCGGGGTTTACCGCTATCCTGTAAGCAGCTTATTCGATTTAGTTTACAGGAGGATCTCATGGATACCGTAGTGATGAACCAGGAAAAAACAGAAGCTTTTGCCGGGCGGATGGTCAATGTTTTGAACGAAGGCGCCTTGGGGCTGCTCTGCAGTATCGGCTACCGGACAAAACTCTTCGACGTGATGGCTCGCTTGCCACCGGCCACCAGCGCTCAAATTGCTGAAGCATCTGGCTTAAATGAGCGCTATGTTCGGGAATGGTTAAATGGGTTGGTCACCGGACGGGTAGTCGATTACGATCCAGATATCGGTACGTATCATTTGCCGTTAGAACACGCAGCCTGGCTGACTCGGGCTGCCGGAGCCGACAATCTGGCGCTGTATACCCAGTACATCGCCTGCCTGGGCAGCGTGGAAGACGAGATCGTCGAATGCTTTCAGTATGGGGGCGGCGTGCCTTACAGCGCATACCGTCGTTTCCACGAGGTGATGGCCGAAGACAGCGGGATCAACATCGTCGAGCATCTGCTGGATAAGATCCTGCCGGTCGTTCCGGGGCTGAAGGCCCGGCTGGAAGCAGGCATCGAAGTACTGGATGTGGGTTGTGGTCGCGGGCGCGCTCTGCTTCTGCTGGCGCAGGCCTTTCCAAACAGCCGATTCACCGGATTAGACTTCTCGAAAGAGGCGATTGATTGGGCCAGTTCCAGGGCGCGCCAGCTGGGGCTCAGCAACGTGCAATTCGTGCTTCGGGATGCGGCCTTGATCGATGAGAGAGACCGCTATGATCTGATCACCAGTTTTGACGCGATCCACGATCAGGCCAATCCTGCCCGGGTCTTGAGCAACATTGCCCGGGCGTTGAAACGGAGTGGTGTCTACCTGGCGCAGGATATCGCCTCTTCCAGCCGGGTAGAGGCTAACCTTGACAATGACTTTGCACCGTTCCTTTACACCATCTCAACGATGCACTGTATGACTGTCTCACTGGCTTACGATGGCGATGGGTTAGGCACGATGTGGGGCAAGGAAAAGGCTCTGTCGATGCTGGCAAATGCTGGTTTCCGGCACACGGAGGTGCATCAATTACCGCACGATTTGATGAATTACTATTATATTTCGTCCAAGTGATAAACACAGAGAGCGCCAGGATTGCTCGGCGCCCAAAACAGCAGGGAGGTATGCGCAGACACAACTGCCTCCCTGCTGTTTTAGGTTTGATTCTTTAATAGCCACTCAACAGGTCAAAACAGAGCCAATTTGTCGTTATAATATCTGCAGAACCAGTTGGCTTTTAAGCCTGATCGAAAGACGCTGAACCAGCGCCTTTCTAGGAGTGTAATTCAATGTCCGACACACCAGAAAAAATCCAAAAAACCGATGCCGAGTGGCGCCAGGAACTCACCCCGGAGCAGTATGCAGTCACCCGCCAGCAAGCGACCGAGCGCCCGTTTACCGGTAAATACGTGCATCATAAAGCCCAGGGGACCTACAATTGCGTGGCCTGCGGCCTGCCTCTATTTTCATCGGAGACAAAATTCGAGTCCGGCTCGGGCTGGCCGAGTTTCTGGGATGTGATCCAGACCGGGAATGTCGAACTTCGCCAGGATAACAGCCTGGGGATGCGCCGGGTCGAGGTGGTGTGCAGCCGCTGCGGCGCGCACCTGGGTCATCTGTTTGAGGATGGACCTCGCCAGACGACCGGTTTACGCTATTGCATCAATTCAGCCGCGCTCGATTTTCAAGGGGATGAAGGCGCGTGAGCGGTGAGCCCGCAGTCCAGGTCAAGCTAGATGGCCTGCAATCGGCAGTAATTTTTATGAACGTTTGAGCTCCGTCATGCCATTTCGCGACTATTTTTCGAAACATGCCCACGATTATGCCCGTTACCGGCCGGGCTATCCGCCGGAAATGTTTGCCTACCTGGCTGCACAAGCTCCCGGTCGGGAATTAGCCTGGGATTGCGGCACGGGCAATGGCCAGGCTGCGGTTGGGCTGGCGGAGCATTTCAGGCGGGTCATTGCCACGGACGCCAGCCGGGAGCAGATCGGCAACGCCGTGCCTCATCCCGGGGTTGAGTACCGGGTGGAACCGGCGGAAAGGACCAGTATCCCGGCTCACAGCGCGGATTTGGTCACCGTTGGCGTAGCCGTCCATTGGTTCGACTTCGACCCTTTCTACCAGGAGGTCCGGCGGGTGGCGAGAGCGGGCGCGTTGATCGCGGTCTGGACCTATCACTACCCGGCCATCTCGGCATCCGTTGATCGCATCCTCGATTGGTATAACGTGGAGATGCTGGCCGGCTACTGGCCCGAGCGGATCCATTACCTGACCGAGCATTACGCCACCCTACCATTTCCATTTGATGAGGTCCCTGTACCGGATTTCGTGATGGAATCGCGTTGGGACCTCAACGATCTGATCGGCTTCATTTGCAGCTGGTCGGCAACCCGGCGTTATCTGGGCGAGAATGGGCCCGACTCCTTGCAGAACGTGTGGGCGGATCTGCACCAGGCCTGGGGTGAGGCGAGCGAAAAGCGCGCCATCCGCTGGCCTTTGTATGTGCGGGCGGGCAGAGTCTTTCCGGATTCATAGGGGTATGCTTACCTGGGGCTGCACGGACGAGCGCTTGACGAAAAAAGCTCAAGATCCATCCAGGGTTTTTTCAATGCGCCTGTCCGGGATCAGCCAGATCAGAGCGACCAGTCCGTAGGCAGCCAGGGCAATGAAGGGGCTGGCCAACGTGGCAAGGATGGCCAAAGCATAAATAACCACGGAAATTTTGCCTTTAAAATCATTGCCGATCGCCGCTCGCAGGGCGGAGTCCTGGCCGTGATTGGCGATCAGGGCCTGCGAGAGGATGAAATACGCGACGGCTGCGAGCAACAGGATCACCCCGTACATGGCAACCGGCCAGGCGGCGAAGTGGTTCTCACCCATCCACCCGGTGACGAAGGGTACCAGCGATAACCAGAACAGCAGGTGCAGGTTAGCCCACAAAACGCGGCCGTTGACCCGTTCCGCGGCTTGCAGCAAATGGTGGTGGTTGTTCCAGTAAATTCCCAGGTAGATAAAACTGAGGACGTAGCTCAGAAATACCGGCGCTAAGGATTGGAGCGCCGGCAGGTCGGTTCCTTCCGGAACTTTCAATTCCAAAACCATTATGGTGATGATGATTGCTATCACACCATCGCTGAAGGCTTCCATACGGCCTGTATTCATGGTCTAATCCTCAGGTTGAGTGCACAAAATGTTGGGGAGAAGGATTTCTGCAAACTCTTTGTGCCCTTCTCTGCTCCAAATCGGTTGGCGATAAATGTGACCCATCTTATCATATTAGCCTGCTTCAGGTTTAGGTCTGAAAGTAAAGGTACTGTATCTTTCATTCATGAAATTCATGCCCATCCCGCTGATTAGGGAGGAGATGGCAAAATAAGGCGTCAGCGTGGGCAAACGCCCACGCTGACGCCTTATTTTGCCAGAACATCTGGTTATTTCATGTCCAAAGTAAAGGATGCATTCGAGATGTGTAGATGCGTTGTGGAGTGCTTCCGAGTGAAGCGAAATCGGATTGGGTCCGAGGCGATTTAAGCCGGCGCGTCTTTCAGCCGGCCCAACCCACGCAGCACCCGCTCCGGCACCAGGGGAAATTCGTCGAACCAGATCCCGACCGCGTCATGAACCGCCGCAGCCACGGCCGGCGCCAGGCACATGTTCATCACCTCGCCCAGCCCGCGCGCCCCCCAGGGCCCGCGCGGATCGGGGATTTCCAGGATGATGGTTTTCATCTCTTTGGGGATGTCGACCGAGGTCGGGATCAGGTAGGTGGAGAGTGAGGGGGTCAGCACCTGCCCATCCTTCTCAACGAAATTTTCCATCACCGCATAACCGACCGATTGGACCAGCCCGCCTTCGATCTGGCCTTCGACCTGTTGCGGGTTGATGGCTTTGCCCACATCGATGGCGCACACGATCTTTTCTACCTCGACCTTGCCGGTTTCCAGGTCCACGCTGACTTCGGCTGCCTGGGTGGTATAGGCGTATGAGACGTTCGGGTCACATTGGCCGGTCTCTGGGTCAGGGGCAGTCGTCTGGTGGGGCAGATATTTATGCGTCAGTTTGACCGGGCGTTCTTCGTTGCGCCAGCGCTCGAGAGCCAGAGCGGCGCCTTCCCGCAGCGCATTGCCGATAAAGAAGGTCATGCGGGAGGCTGAAACCGAGCCGGCATCTTCGACCTCGGCTGTATCGGTTGAGATCAGCTCGACCCGTTCCATGGGGATGCCCAGCGCATCGGCGGCCATTTGGCTGATGGCAGTGTGGGCGCCCATTCCAACTTCACTGGCCCCGTGGCGGATGATGGCCCGCTCGATATCCGCTCCGCCCCGTAATTCAATCCCGACTGTGCAGGATTCGGGGTAACCGAAGGAAAAGCCCACATTTTTATGGGCGCAGGCGATCCCGATGCCGCGGGCGGTTGCGCCCTGACGGCTGGCGGCTGGTTCAGCCTGGCGCTGCCAGCCGGTCTGGCCCAGTTCCCAGCCGGAACCTTCCGCACAGGCCTGGGTGACTTCCCGGATGGTGACCCCGGGTGGATAAGGCGCCCCGGCAGTTTGCAGGGAGCCTTCCCGGGCCAGGTTGCGCATGCGCAGCTCCACCGGGTCCATCCCCAGGGCTTCGGCGAGTTTATTAACCTGCTGTTCGGCAATATATACGCCCTGCGGCCCGCCAAAACCGCGGAAAGCGCCGCGCGGCACGTTGTTGGTGTAGACGTCGTAGGCATCGACCTTGACGTTGGGAATCTCGTATGGGCCCAGTGCATTGAGCACGGAATTGCTGCTGACAATGCTGGTGGTGAATTTATAAGCTCCGCCATCAGCCAGCATTTTCACTTCAGCGGCGACAATTTTCCCCTCCCAGGTTGCGCCCCATTTGGCATATACCCGGAATGGGTGGCGTTTGCAATGCGCCAGGATCAATTCCTCCCGGTTCCAGACAATCTTGACCGGGCGCGGCGTGCCCAGTTCGTTGAGCTTGAGCGCTGCCAGGGCCACGATGATCTGGACTGAGATATCTTCGCGCCCGCCGAAGGCCCCACCCGTCATGGGGTAGATCACCCGCACGCAATCTTCAGGCAGCTCCAGGGCATGGGCGATCTGTTTGCGGTCCTTGGCGCCCCATTGGCCGGTCGTGATGACCGCGACCCGGCCCTGGTCGTCGATATACGCCAGCCCGGATTCGGTTTGCAAATAGGCATGTTCCTGGGCAGGGGTGTTGTAAACGGATTCGATCAGCACATCCGCCTGGCGGAAGCCGGCTTCGATATCTCCGTTACGGAGTTTCTGGTGATCGAACACGTTGCTGCCAACGTCCGGATGCAGGACGGGCGCATCCGGCTGCATGGCTGCCTCGACGTCCGTAACGACCGGTAAATCTTCGTACTCGACTTCGATCAGGTCCAATGCCTGGCGGGCGATGGCCTCGGTCTCAGCGATAACCGCCGCGACCCGGTCGCCCACGTAACGAACCCGGTCTGCAAAGGGTTTGGCCGAAGGTCCGCACAAGACCGGCTGGTCGTAGGTGTAATAGCCAAATTCGTTGATGGGCACATCTTTCGAGGTTAAGACGGCCAATACCCCATCCAGAGCCTCGGCCCGCCGGGTGTCCACCCGTTTAACGATCGCATGCGGCCGGTGGGCCAGCAGGACTTTCAGAATAGCCTGGTCCGGCATGACCATATCGGAAGCATAGACCGCTTCTCCGGTTACTTTGGCCAGGGCATCGATGCGCGGTACAGATTGTCCAATGTAATTAAGTTTGCTCATTGTGCTTCTCCAAGATAGGGCATTATTACAGGTTGGGCTTATTTCGTTATCAGATAAGAAATCTCCCAATTTTTGGGGTGTGCGGCGGGTAGCTACCCGCCGCATACCCCAAAAATTGGATTCCTTGTGCGTATGGTGCCATTATCAAAGCAGTTATGTAATTTTTATAACAATCGATGCCACGGGCGTCAAGTAAACAATGGAAGGAAGTTTATCCTCCAAATGTAATATTCCCCCTGAAAATCATCCTACAAACTCCGGCACACGCATCAGCGAGTAAGCCACCGGCTGGAAATATTTTAACCAGAAGGCTCGCGCCTGGGGATTGAACGATTCGAAATCGAGCACACAACGGGTATAACCGCGATCTGCGAAATCCTGTAGAGCTGCGTTCAGTATCGCCCGGGCAACGCCCTGGTTGCGGTAGGTCGGACGCACATAGGCCCCACTGATGAAGGCGGTATGGTCGCCTTCCAGCAGCCGGGCGGCTTCCACTTCGTAAGCGTCGAAACGGATAAAACCGGCCGGGGCAGGACCGTCCCAAGCCATCCAGATAGCATTTTCGGGCCGCCGGATGAAATCCACGAATTTAGCCGGGCTGGTGACATGCCGCGGGGTCATCTGTACCGGGGGCTGGCTGTAATGCCGGCAGTGCTCAACATCCAGGGCGGTTAATGCCTGGGCATCCTGTGGGGACGCCTTGCGAATGGCTAGCGGCGTGTCCGGCTCAGCTTCCAATGGCTGCATGGGGCGGATGGCGTCCACAACCAGCAGGCCAAAACCATTCCAGAACCAGAGTTCGCGTTCTGCCTGGTTATGGGCGAGCTGCGTGATCGCTTGCACCTGGCAGCCCTGGTCGGTCCAGTGCCGGGAGGCTTGCGAGTAAAGTGCCTGGTAAATTTTGGTTTGATCACCAGCCTGGGCCGCATGGGCCCATTCGGGGACATAGGCCGCCAGGCGACCGGTCCCGCGAAAATCCGGCACGATGTACCAGCCGAAATAACCAACCAGCTTACCATCCAGCCGGGCGACCAGGCCTGCGCTGCGATCACAAAGGCCTGATAGTAGAGCCGCCACAGTATCCCGGTCTGACAGATCAGGCGCCAGGGACGGAGCGGTTTTGAGCAAAGCGGCCATATCCCCGGCGAACAGCGCCGCGGCTGCGGGGATGGCGTCGCAGTGAAAGGGAGTAATTTCGAGGGCCGGCATTTCTTTTTCCTTTGTGAATAGATGCTATGCAGCACAGTTTTGCTCCTATTATCCCACGCTTAAGCGTGATGGGATTTTAGCGATGTCGCCTATTCCAATAAAATAACTGGAGTTTATAGCAAAATAAGGCATCAGCCTGGGCATTCGCCCAGGCTGATGCCTTATTTTGCCCATCTTTCCTGCCAGAGGCTTTATGGCATCGGGTGCCACAGGATCGACAGGCCGATTGCGATAGCCAGCAGTAAAGCCGCCAGGCCGGCAAAAATCACGCTGATCTCGGTGGTCTCGTGCCTGGTGATCAGATAAGTGGGTAAATTGCGGAATACATCGTTGAGCTCGCCAACGCTGGAAGCGGCGTAATAACTGCCCCCGGTCAGATCGGCCACCGCCTGCAAAGTCACTTCATCAATGCCGCGCCGGAACCTTCCGCCGCCAAACCCACTCCCGAAACCACCCCCGAACCCGCCTCCGAAGGGCTCGCCGAACAAGTCCTGGTCGCAAAAGGGGATCGAGCCGTCCGGGGTGCCGAACCCGATGGTGTAGACCCGGATGCCGCGATCGACGGCCTGTTGAGCTGCAACTAACGGCTCCGGCCCCTCGTTGCTGGCGCCATCCGTGAGCAGGATGATGATCGCCGGTGCGTAGGCTCCGGGCGGCACCGGGGTTGGCTGGAATTCGGCATTCGGATCGGTCACGACCGGGGCAATGTTGGGATCGACTTCGGCGATCGCCTCCAGGGCTTTCAGGATCCCGCTGCCGATCGCGGTTCTGCGGCCGGTGATCAGGCTTTCGACTGCCGATTGCAGCACTTCTTCGTCTGTTATTGGGGGTTGGATCAGCTCGGCAAACCCGGCGAAAGCCACCACCCCGATGCGGGTGCTGGAACGCTGGCGCTGGATGAAGGCCAGGGCGGCGTCCTCAGCCGCTTTCAGACGATTGGGTTTGATGTCGGTAGAACACATGCTGCGAGAGACATCGATCGCCAGGATAATCGTTGTCTGGTCAGTTGGTACACTGACAACGCTGACCGGACGGCTCAGAGCGACGACCAGGCTGGCCAGGGCCAGCAGGAACAGGGCAAACGGCAAATGCCGCCGCCAGCACGACTGGCGCGGTAAAGCCGCCCGTAACAGGGACAGGCTGGAATAACGGATGGCGAATCGCTGTCGCCGGCGCAGGATCCAGATATAGATGCCGGCGATCAGTGGTACTAATCCCAACAAGATAAGGAATCCAGGCCAAAGTAAGCCCATGGTCGACCTCCAGGCATGGGGGTTAATTGGTTCTTTGGGAATTCCTGGGGCTATCCCACAGAGTTTCCCGGAAACCCTTCACGAAGGTTAATTCAAGGCAAACGGCCAAACCACAACAGCGAAAATGCGCCGCCCAACAGCAGCGCCAGGATGCTGGCGCCGGCAAACAGGGATGTGATCTCCATCTTTTGGGGTTTGACGACCAGCTGTGGATCGATATGCTCATAGATGGCTTGCAGATCCTGTTCATTTTCGGCGTTGTAATAGTCGCCTCCGGTGATCTGGGCGATCTGGGTCAGCATGGCTTCATTCAACTGGGTCAGGACCGTAAAACCGTCGATGTTCAAGGTTGTTCCGGCCGGGCTGCCGATCCCGACCGTGTAAACGCGCACGCCGCGATCAGCGGCTAACTGGGCCGCTTCCAGGGGATCGGGTGGTTCATTATTCTCGCCATCGGTCAACAGGATGATCACCGCCGGTTGGTGGGTTCCCTGCGGGACGGGGGTCGGTGTGGCAGTCGGCTCAGGCGTGAGATTGCTGTACTGGGACGGCCCTTGCGCCCCGATCGAAGCGATCGTGTTCAATGAAATCAGGATGCCATACGCCAGGGAGGTACCCCGCTGGGGCGTCAGGCGGTCGATTGAGGCCAGGATGGCGGCCTGGTCGTTGGTTGGCGTCTGGACGGTGAAGCCGCTATCGCTGAACACCACCACCCCGACCTGAACGCTGGCCGGCTGGCGATCGACGAAGGCGCGGGCTGCCGCCTTGGCGGCTTCGATCCGGCTGGGCTGGAGATCGTCGGCGGCCATGCTGCCGGAAACATCAAAGGCCAGGATAACCGTGCCGGCTTGCTGCGGCAGGCTGACGACTGCCTGGGGGCGGGCCAGCGCCACGATCAGGGTGGCCAGCCCGGCCAGAAAGAGAGTCATGGGCAGATGACGCCGCCGGCCAGGGTCAGTTCCACCGGTCTGGCGGTTAAGTCCCAGGCTGGCGAATCCGCTCGAAAACTGCCTCCGGCGCCGGTCGATGCGCAGATACAGTGTGGCCAGAAACGGGATCAAAACGAGCAACAAAAGAAAAGCAGGCCAGATAAATTCCATGTCTTTTAGTGGCGGTGCTGCTGGCGCAGGGCCGCAAACCTGACAATTGCCTGGACCAGATCGTCTTCGGTCGATAACGACAGCAGGTCGACGCCAGCGTGTTTGAAGGCCGCTTTGAGCAAGGCCTCCCGCTGCCGTCCGGCCTGTTCAAAGCGCCGGCGAAAGGTTTTATCGGAGGTATCGACATACAGTTGCTCGCCCGTCTCGGAATCCTGCAAAATCACGGGCCCAACGTCAGGCAGCTCGAGCTCGCGGCGGTCCCACAGGCGGACCCCCAGCACTTCGTGGCGCTGGTTGAGCAGGGTCAGCGGTCGTTCCCAACCCGGAGTGCAGATAAAATCTGAGACCACGAATACCAGCGATCTGCGGCGAATGGCGTGCAGACCCGTTTTAAGCAGCGGTGTGAGATCGGTGAAGGGCGCCTGTTCCAGGCCGGGTTGTTTCAGCAGGTCATTAACCAGGCGCAGCACCTGAATCCGCCCACCTCTGGCGGGGACTGTCCGTTCGAGGCGACCATTGAAAAACATCGCGCCAACCCGGTTGCCGTGACGGGTCAACAGCCGGGCCATCGTGGTGACAAAATCGATCAAGACACTGCGTTTGAGATTTTGGGCGCTGCCAAAATCTACGGAAGGGCTGAGATCGAGCAAGAACCAGGCGGTGATCTCGCGATCCTCGACGTACTGGCGAATGTAGGGGGTCGTCATCCGGGCGGTGACATTCCAATCGATATAGCGAATGTCGTCCTGGGGCTGATATTCGCGCAAATCGGCAAAGTCCACCCCGTAGCCGTAGAACAGGCTGCGGTAATCGCCCTGGAGCAGGCCGTCCAATCTGCGAATGACCTGCCAGTCGAGGCGTTGGAGAATCCGTTCAGGCGTGTGCGCCGAGGCTGGCGTGTTCATGCAGTGGCACCTTCGGAAGCGGGATCCGGTTCAGGATTTTATTCAATAAATCGTCGCTGCTGACATTGTCCGACAGGGCCTCATAGGACAGCACCAGCCGGTGGCGCAGCACATCCAGGGCCATGTCCAGGACGTCCTGGGGCAGGGCATAGTTGCGACCGCGCACGAATGCCAGCGCCCGGGCGGTCAGGATCAGGTTGATCGAAGCGCGCGGGCTGCCGCCGAACATGATGTAAGGTTCCAGTTCTTTCAAGCCGAAATCCTGCGGCCTGCGGGTGGCCATCACCAGCTTGACCGCATATTCGATCAGGGCCGGATCGGCATAAACCCGGTCAGCTTCTGCCTGCAGGGCCAGCAACTGCTCGGTGGTCAGCACCTTCTGGACGGCTTCCAGCGCGCCTGTCATCCGTTCGACGATCACGAATTCTTCGGTCGCGGTCGGATAGCCGACCAGCACTTTGAGCATAAACCGGTCAACCTGGGCCTCCGGTAAGGGGTAGGTCCCTTCCGTTTCGATCGGATTCTGGGTCGCCAGCACCAGGAAAGGGTTGGGGACTTTAAAGGTCTCGCGGCCGATGGTGACCTGGCGTTCCTGCATCACTTCCAGCAGGGCGCTTTGAACTTTGGCCGGGGCCCGATTAATCTCATCGGCCAGCAGCAGGTTGGTGAACACCGGTCCCAGCGAGGTGTTGAACTCGCCGGTCTTTTGGTTGTAGATGCGGGTGCCGATCAGGTCGGCCGGAACCAGGTCCGGGGTGAATTGGATTCGTTTAAACTCCCCACCGATCAATTCGGCCAGGGTCTTAATTGCCATGGTTTTGGCCAGGCCGGGAACGCCCTCCACCAGGATATGCCCCCGGGCCAACAGGGCTACAATCAGGCGCTCGAGCATATGATCCTGGCCGACGATCACCTTCTTTACTTCATACAGAACCTTTTCCATTGGGAGTTCGGGCTTACGATTAATCGTTCGATCCATGCTTGGTTCCCTCCTGAATAACGGGAATGCTGCTGCGGAAGATGAATCTCTGAGAAACTCAGTGGAAAAGCCCCACCCCCAGGAATTCTCAGAGAACCGCGGAAATGATTTGACCGGGCGGGGATAGGATTTAATAGGATGGCAGCCCGGCGGCTGTGCCGGCGATATTGATCGGCACGGCAAAGCCGATCCCGATGAACACATCCTGATCGGTGGGATTGACAATCCCCACCACAATGCCGATCACAGCGCCGTCCCGGTTGAGCAACGGTCCACCGGAGTTGCCCGGATTGACGGCGGCGTCGATCTGGATCAGGCCTTCCAGCGATTTATCGCTGTTGGGGACATGAAAGAAACGGTTGAAGCCTGAAATGACCCCGGCGCTCATCGAGCCATACAGCCCGAAAGGATTACCGACGGCGTAGGCTTCGTCGCCAACCTGCATGGCATTGGGATTGCCGAGGGTGGCCGGGAAAAACTGTGCCGGCGGTTGATCGGCGACCAGAACGGCGATGTCGTTCTCCGGCTGCGTTGCGGCAATTTGGGCATTCGATTGGCTGCCATCCGCGAAGGTGAGTTCGATATCGGTAGCATTTTCCACAACATGCAGGCTGGTCAGGATGCTGCCGGCAGCGTCGATGATCACGCCGCTTCCGAGGCTGTTTTCTACCTGGTCGTTTTCATCAAGGCCCTTGGTCTGGATCAATACCAGGGAAGGCTGAATGATGCGATAAACGCGGGATGAATAAGAAGGCGGGGGGGTGGCAGAGGCCAGGGCTGCGGCCACAGATTCGTTGATATCATTGATCGTGATCTGAGGCGGCCCGGGAAACAGGCTGTTGTAAATCCACAGGGCAGCCAGGGCCGCCAGCATCCCGGTGACAAAAGGCAGCCAGCGTCGTCCGAGCGAGCCGAGCCGCTTCGCCCGGTTTTTCCAGATTTCGAGATTTGAATCGGGCCTTTGATCCATACACTCCAGAGACTTGCGGGTAGGGTATTACGGGTCAATTCTATGTTCGTGAATTTTCACGATTGGCGGATTTCATTCAATTGGAGGGTGAATCAGGGGAGCGCAGCGCAGGCGTCTCCAATGAATACGCAAGATACAGGCGATAATACATCAATTATAGTAGTTTTTGTGGGATTTTTAAATGAGATTCTGCTGAAGAAATGACGGAAGGGAACCGGAAAACGGGCCAGAAGGCCAGCCTTCGCTGGCCTTCTGGCCCGTTTTCCGGTTAGCTTTTCTTCGGCAGGTTAGATCTCAATCCAATCCTCGGCATCCAATCCCGGTCCGCGGCTGGATTCAGAGCTGACCATCAGGTGGGAGGCGGAAAAAAGCTCCTGCAAATGGATGAAATACTTCATCAAGGCCTGAAACTGGGCCTGATTATCGGTTTCTTCCGAGAAAACCTGGTCGCTCCACCAAACCAGTTCGAGCACCGACTGGTGGTTTTCGGCCGCAAATACCGTCATGTGAATATCGAGATCAAAATCCGGAGAGGAGAAACCGTAATTGACATTCAGGTCCGCAATCGCTTCCGCTCTGAGGCTCGCCAGGTGCTCGGGAAAGGTTTCGAGGGCGACAAATTGAGCGGCATCCGTTCGGGAATTTGGGATGACCGTAATCCGGAAGTTTTCAGTCTGTTCTGACAGGCTGCTGAGTGCGGGGATCATGGCCGAATCCGGAACACCGACCAGCAGGGTAATGGTTGGTGAGCCGTCGAACGTTGCAATCCAGCCCCGGCAATCTTTCCAGCCTTGCTTGATGCGGCTGTCCGTGTTTGCAACCACCATACCTAAACCCCACTCTGACTTAAGATATCCATTAAGTGGCCCAGCGCCAGGGTAATTTGTGGATGGGAGACTTCAAATTCCTGGATCTCATCCATCAGATCATCCACCAGGCTTTCATCTTCATCCCTGGCAGGTTCCTCCTGTTCCAGCCTTTTCTCGATGCTGGCTTCCAAACGCTCAAGCCGCGCTCGGTCGGCCTTGCTGATGGTTGTCGTGTTCCGCAGGGCTTCCTGTAATTCTTGCAATGATTCACTTAAACGGTTTTTATCCATTCAGGCGACCTTTCTTTAGGATGGATGCCCTAAATGTTTGTAGTTTTGGTGTTCGATTTGTGCGGCCTCAGCCGCATAAATCGAATACCTAAAATAATTTTCTACAACAATTTGGTGCACCCTCTAGGATCAGTAGGAGTGATTGATGGCGGTATCCGAATTTCCAAGAGAGCCGGATTTAAGGGTCCTTGGGAATTTCCGGGGTGGCATTCTGTCAGTGGTTCCGAACGTACCGGAATACATCCTATTATACCGCCAGTAAAATCGGAGCTTAATACTCTGATATCTTGACTTGCAAGGGTAAAAGATATACACTCAGGTCAGGTAAATTTTGAGTGTAGCATGCCTGGTAGCCATCCACACAGCCAGTTAGGGCAGTCGGATGCCAGCCCATTCGAACCGGCGCAGTCCGGTAATCCAATATTCGATCAAGAAGGAGGGATGTGAATTTGACCAAACCTTGCGGGATCAACTGTATTCTGCCTCCCTATATGTTGCAGCGGATCATTGAAAACGGTACACCCGAGCAGCGCCAGAGCGCCAGCCGGACCGCTCAGGTGAGCGAACAGATTCGGGACCAGCGCCAGGTGGAGCGATCAAAGGAAGCGGCGGTGCCTTCTGCTGCAGCCGTCGGGTTGCAGCGCAGAGTCTATACCGCCCTCCATCAGTCCAGCCTGCCAGGCCAGCTCGTACGGGCCGAGGGCGCACCGCCATCAACGGATGATTCGGTCAACGAGGCTTATGACGGTGCCGGGGCTACTTATAATTTGTATAAGGATGTCTACCAGCGTGATTTGATCGATGGGGCCGGCATGATTTTGGATTCGACCGTGCATTATCAGGTCGGTTATGATAACGCCTTTTGGAACGGGCAACAAATGGTCTATGGCGATGGGGACGAAAACCTGCCGCCGGACCAGCGCCTGTTTAATCGTTTCACCAGCGCGATCGATGTGATCGGGCATGAATTGACGCATGGCGTGACTCAGTTCACCGGCAACCTGACCTATTCTTATCAATCCGGGGCCCTGAACGAATCGTTTTCGGATGTATTTGGCTCGCTGGTCAAGCAGCGCTTGCTGTCCCAAACGGCCGACCAGGCCGACTGGATTATCGGAGAGGGGCTGTTCACCAGCAATGTCAATGGGGTTGGGATCCGCTCGATGAAAGCGCCCGGCACCGCTTACGATGACCCGATCCTGGGCAAGGACCCCCAACCCGATCATATGGACAATTATGTCAATACCGTCAGCGACAATGGCGGGGTTCATATTAATTCGGGAATCCCGAATCATGCATTTTACCTGATCGCCATGGAAATTGGCGGTAACGCCTGGGAAAAAGCGGGCCGGATCTGGTTTGTCACTTTACGGGATCGCATCCAGCCGAATACCGGTTTCCAGTCAGCGGCGGACCTGACCTACACGGTGGCTGGCGAACTCTATGGTCAGAACAGCCCTGAGCAGCTGGCCGTGCAGCATGGTTGGGCCGGCGTGGGCATTACAGTTGGTGAGACCACGCCACCCACGCCCCCGCCTCCTGATGGCGGAGGTGACAATCCCGGCTGCCTGCCGGCTTTGATGAATATCTTTAAGAGGAATGGATGATCATTAAGGTGGAGCGTAGCGGCGGATTTGCAGGGATGACCGTACAATCCAGGATCGATACGGAAGATCTCGATCCAGATGAGCGCCAGAGGCTGATCGAACTGGTGCAATCGTCCGGATTTTTCGAGTCCAATTTCACGGCTGAATCCGATCGACAAGGCCATGATCGCTTTCATTACTCCATTACGATCGAATATCACCAACAAGAACGTACCGTTGAGCTGGACGAGAGCGAAATTCCGGACGATTGGCAGCCCCTGATTCAGGATATCAATTCCCTCGCTCGTCGCTACCGCAGTTGAACGGGAAATAGCCTCCAAATCAAGGGATCAGCAGCACCTTCCCTTTGGTTTGGCGCGCCTCCATGTAGCGTTGGGCATCGCCTGCAGCTGCCATAGGGAAGCTGCGGTCAATCTGGACATTCAGCTCGCCGGCGGCAACCCAATCGAACAGATCGCCTGCCCGCTGGAGGATTTCCTCCCGGGTGAGTAAATAGTGCCTGAGCGATGGGCGGGTCAGGAACAGGGAACCTTTCTGGTTCAGGATCTGGGGATTGAATGTTTCTACCGGCCCGCTCGCCTGTCCGTATAACACCATGTAGCCGCGCGGCACCAGGCAATTCAGGCCTTTGGTGAAGGTTGTTTTCCCAACGCCGTCATAAACGACCTGGACACCCTTTCCAGCGGTCAGGGCCTCGATCACGGGTTCGAAATCTTCTTCTGTGTAAAGGATGACTTCATCGGCGCCAGCCTGGCGGGCAATCTGGGCTTTCTCCGGGGTAGAGGTTGTCCCAATCACCCTCGCTCCGAATTTTTTGGCGATCTGGGTCAGCAATTGCCCGACGCCGCCGGCTGCGGCATGGACCAGGGCAGTATCGCCCGGTTTTACCGGGTAGGTGGAACGAGCCAGGTAATGGGCGGTCATGCCCTGCAGCATGATGGCGGCGGCTTGCTCGATGGAAATCGCTGCCGGCAGGGGGACCAGCTGGCTGGCCGGGGCAACTGCAAATTCCGCATACCCGCCCAGGCCTCGGGCGGTTGCCACCCGTTGGCCGATTTCAAATCCGGTTACACCTTCGCCAACGGCATCGACGGTGCCCGCAAATTCCCCCCCCGGTCGAAAAGGCAACTCGACTTTGTAAAGACCTTTGCGCTGGTAGATCTCGACAAAGTTCAGACCGGTTGCCTGGACTTTAACCCGCACCTGCCCGGCATCTGGTTCGGGAAGCGCTACTTCTTCGTAGGAAAGCTGGCCGGCATCGCCATAAGCATAGATCTGAATGGCTTTCATCAATCTCCTCCATTGCTGCGTTGAGTTCTCGCACACGCTTATTTCAGTTCCTATTAACGAGTTCGGGTAATACCCTTACCATTATACTCACGCGGCTTCGGTTCGGGGTGAAAAGACAAAATCAGGCGTCAGCGCTGACCCAACGCTGACGCCTGATTTTGTCTTACCCGATCCGGGCTAGATCGTTATACGGCCTGCTGGGCCGGGGGAGCTGCGACGAGCAATTGGACGCCATCGCCGGTCCGGATATCACCGCTCTGGATCACCCGGGCCATTACCCCGATCGGGCCGAGCGCTTTCACCGGAAGCGGCTGGGCGGCTTGTAAGCGGTCGCAGCCCGTGCGCGGTTTGACGATTTCCACGATGGCCTGATCGCCGATACGTAGTTGGGCGCCGGGGTTGAGTTCGTTCAGGGCTAATCCTTGTATGATGATTTGCTCACCAAACTCGCCGGGCTGGGAGCGATAACCGCCCTGACCTGCCTGTTGGAGCCATTCATAAGATAGCAGGTTGAGCTGTCGATCGGGGTGCTTACCGGCCTTGCGGTCACCCTGGATGCCGTGCCCGGCAATCAGCCTGGCTACTTCCAGAGGGAGGCGGAAATAATCTTCCTGACGTTCAGGCACGTTCTGATCATCAGGTTGGTAAACAATACTATAAATTTGAGCCATAGCTGCCTTCCTTACCTGTACTAATCACGATGAACTGAGGATGGCCACCTCGTGGTCGGTCCAGTCTGAGGCTGTAACTTTTCCACAGGCAAACCCATCGGAACAGTATAGCACCATTTTGGTCCGATTTCAAAACGGAGATTTTGATTCTCTGGGGAATTCTGTGGGTTGGTCCCACCACATAAATTCCGAAAGACCCGAGATTTTGGGACTTTCCCACAGAGTTTCCTCGGTTACTTTACGGTACAATGAACCGGATCACCTCTCAACTGGTGCCTAAATGGTTCTCTCGCTAGGTACCTTTAGGAAAAAGAGCAAATGTAATGTTCGTTTTTGTGGGGCTTTGCCCAAAAAATGAACATTACAATCACTTTTCAAAGTAAACGGACTTTGCGAGAAGACCAATAAATAGCCAGTATGAAAACAAAGCGAAAGAATGTTGTATGCCCCAATCTTTGATGGAAGTTCGTGAACTCAGCCATAAATATGGGCCTTTCCAGGCCCTGGCCCCCACCGATTTTAACCTGGAGGCCGGTCAGATCACCTTTCTGACCGGCCCCAACGGAGCCGGCAAAAGCACCTTGCTGCTTTGTTTGAGCGGCTTGCTTTATCCGACCACCGGCAACGTCCAGATCGAAACGTTCGATCTATACCGCGATGAGCGGGAAGCTAAGCGCCGGCTGGCATTCGTGCCGGATGTGCCGCGCTTTTATACCGAATTGACCGCCTGGGAGCATTTGCAGTTCATTGCCCTGGCGCATGGGGTTGGGGATGGATTTGCGGAACGGGCGGAAACGCTGTTGAAAGAATTTAACCTGTGGGAAGCCCGGGATCTTTTCCCGCATAATTATTCCCGCGGCATGCGCTTGAAACTGGGGCTGGTCATGGCCCTGATCCGGCCGTTTCGAGTCCTGTTGTTGGATGAACCAACCTCGGCCCTGGATGCGGAAGGGGTGAGCCTGGTTCAGCATACATTAACCGAACTCCGGGCAACCGGAGCAGCGGTCTTGCTTTCATCGCACGACCAGGTTTTGTCGGGTAGCCTGGCAGATCAGGTCTGGCGGATGAATCAGGGCCAATTGGAAATCGATTGATGGGCGCAGTCTGGCTCGTACGCTCTCGCCAAATGGCGGCCCGCTTTCGTTTCTGGCTGGCCATGTTTGGCTATAATCCCCGCGACCATTCGATCTCTCACAAGATTTATCTGCTCTATGCGGCGATATTTTACGCCTTGTGGGGGTTCATGGTGCTGACCTTGCTGGCGGATGGGACCGGGAAAATGCTGACAGCCACCCGGATCGAGCCGCCGGCCGACGCTGCTCTGGCGATCGCTGCCGCCGGCCTGTTGGGATGGACCCTGTTGTCGGCGCTTGGCGCCAGCCGGCGCAGCCCGATTCTGTTTACCGAAGATGACTCGTACCTGATCTGCCAGACGCCGGCAGACCGGTCTGCGGTCGCCCTGGCCTGGTTGCTGGGCCAGTGGGTTTTGCCGGCGCTGATCATTGCGGCGGTAGCGGTAACGCTTGGCTTCGGGGTGGTCGAGGCCAATTCACCTGCCGGCCTTACGACCGCCGATTTGCCTCGTTATTTGCTGGCCGGTGTGCGGATTGTCTCGCTGGTGCTGCCACTGCACCTGGGTCTGAACGCCCTGGTTTGGGCCCTGGGCGTTTATCGCCTGGTCGGGGCGCGCCAGGCGCCGCGCTTGTTCTGGCTGCCGGTGGCTGTGATCGCTCTGGTACTGGTTGGGTTGATCTCGACCGGCTCGTTGGGCGGACAGGCCGGTTCTGCTCCGGTTGGTTGGCTGGCTGCGCTGGCCCGGTCTCCCTGGACTGTGATTCTCCTGCCTCTGGCCCAACCCCTTCAGGCCGGATTCGGGCAATTGGCCTGGACATCAGGCCTGCCTTTGGCGCTGGCGGTTGTCCTGACCGGCCTGGTGATTTTGGCCTGGCTGGCAAAAGACCTGAATCTGAGCCGGGCGGCGATGGAAAGCCGCTATACCCCCGGCCAGGCAACAGGCCGCCAGATGCTGAATTTACAACCGGGAACAAAAGACCGGCAGCTCAAAAAGCTGGGTATTGGCCGTCCCGCCAGCCGTCTGCCGGGCAGAAGTGGCTGGCAGTCCCTGGTTTGGAAGGATTTGATCCAGTCAAGCCGCCTCGGGTGGCTGAGACAGTCGCTCTACGCCCTGGCCATCCTGCTGTTCAGCGTGGGGGCGCTGACAGTCGCTGATTGGGGGGTGCGGGCCTGGCTGGCGCTGCTGTGGGTGATCGTTGTCGGGCAGATTGCCACCCGCAGGCTGCAGGCTGATCTGGCCCGATGGGGGATCTTCCGCCTGCTGCCGCTGCCTTCCAGGCGCCTGATCCTGGGGGATTCCATTTTCCCCATCGCTATGATCACGGCCCTGAGCTGGCTTGGTCTCCTGATCGGGGTGTTACTGGGCGCCGACCCGCTTCTGGCCGTCCTGATCGGGTGCTTGCTGCCTGGTTTATCCGCCAACGTCACCCTTGCGGCTGTCCTCGACAGCCTGCGTCTCGGGAATACGGCCAGCCTGTTGGCCGGGGATGCCCCGCAGCCCGGCATCCTGGGGGTCCTGCTGGGGGCCGGGGTAATTGCCCTGGCAGCCGTTTTGATCGGATGGGCTCAGGTCTTTGGATTGCTCCTGGCCTTCTGGCTGACCCTGTTGACCGCAGTTTTACTGCTGCGGATAGCTGCCGGACGCCTGCAGAGAATGCGTTGAATCCATGGATGAGCTGACATTAGGAGTAACTCCACACTGCCACGCCGCCCAAGAACGGCGGTTCGCAGTTACTTTTCTTTAGGAGATCATGATGAGGCCCGAACGTATTCCTCCTGGACTTGGCCAGGAATTGGTCTGGGATTATCCCCGGCCGCCGCGCCTGGAACCATGCCGCAAACACATCCAGGTCTTGTTTAACGATGTTTTGATTGCGGATTCTCGCCATACCTGGCGGGTTTTAGAGACCAGCCACCCCCCGGTTTACTATCTTCCCCCCGAGGATGTTCGACTTGGAATACTTGCAGCCGGTTTCGGGCAATTCGCTGTGTGAATGGAAGGGGCAGGCGCGTTATTACGATGTCCGGGTGGATCGGCGTTTTGCTCCCCGGGTCGCCTGGAGCTATCCGGATCCGATACCTCAATTCGAGCCGATCCGCGATTACGTGGCCTTTTACGCCGGTCCGATGGATGCCTGCCTGGTGGACGGCGAGCAGGCCAGGCCTCAGCCGGGCAATTTTTATGGGGGCTGGATCACTGCAGATGTGATCGGACCATTCAAGGGGGAACCGGGCACACTGGGCTGGTGAGGGTTCTGCTAGGCTTGTAATGCTGCCAGCAGAGCCTCGACATTTTGCATCGGAATATCGGTCATCATGCGGTGCGAGGGGGCTAACAGCAGCCCGGTCCCATCCGGCGCCAGGTCGCGGATGCAGGCTGCGACTGCCGCCTGAACCTCCTGCGGGCTGCCGTTGGGCAGCACGGTCTGGGTCGAGATGCCGCCATAAAAGGCCAGCCGCCCACGATACTGTTCGTACAGGGAGCTATGATCGAGCACCTCCGGCTGGACCGGGTTCAGGCAGGTCAGCCCGATCTCGACCAGATCCGGCAGGATTTGCTGGATTTGACCATCTGAGTGCATCAGGATCGGTAGGCCGCGTTCGCGAAAAGGGGCGAACATGCGGGTCAGGCGGGGCTTGACCAGCCGCCGCCAGGTCTCAGGAGAAAACAGCAATCGTTTTTGAGCGCCGTAGTCGTCTCCGAAGTAGCCACCATCCACACCCAGCGCGATCATTCGCCGGATCAAGACCAGCTGTATTTCGGTGATGCGATCGAACAGCGCGGCCACAAAATCCGGGTCGAGGGCCATGTCCATGAAAAATTGTTCGAAACCGCGCAGAGACCAGGCGCGTTCGAACAGCGCAAAGCCAAAATTAGGAACGATAAAGTATTCACCCCCGTAGATTTTGATCTGGGCGGCGGCGGTAGCCAATAACCCGGGTTGGTGCGGGTCGGGCCAGGCGTAGGCTTCCAGATCTTTTGACTCGCTCAACGGGCTGAATTTGATGTAATAACCTTCTTCCCGGGTATCGTGGCCGGCGCCCCACCAGTCGTAGCGGGTTGATCCGTCCGGGCTCAGACGTTGGGGCGCGTCCAGGTCAACCCGCAAGAGGTGATTATCCAGAAAAACCGGCAGGTCCTGGCTGGCTACCTGGAAAAAACCAGCCATTTTCTGCCCCATATTGGCGGTGTAATTGATCTGGGTGGGTAAACGGTCCACCGATTCGTGGGCTAATGCCCGGCGCAGGCGCTCTTTGTGGGTCAAGGTCATGCTGATGCTCCTGACTGAGACGGGTGAAATGTTTTCGAAACCGATATCAAAAACCGCTCCGATCTTATCAGCAGGCTGTGGCTCTGTCCAGATTTTGGGAGATGGTCTTTCAGGGCTTTCACGCAGAGTTTTCTGAAGAATCTTGGGGAAGAATGGCGCTGTCATGCACCTTCTGCATCGAGATGCTCAGCAGCGAAAGACTTTACCGGTCACGGAATTTCATCCCGACTTCGCGAGGAGAAACCACTCAATTGGGGTTATAGGAAGTGTAACCTGTGAGTAAATAGCGGGTGGGAACGCTCGGGTATACCAAATCCACAAACATTTCGTGCACCCGAACGCTCGGATGCGGTTCCGGCCAGCCGTTAAGTAGTAAAATAATCCCTGCGTAATTTATTTGAGAGTGCTTTTACTGGCTAACCAAGGATGAAATCAGTTTGCCCCGATATCTATAGCAGGCCCCGGCGTGCGAAAGCGGGACGGTTTCGAAAGACAGGAGTGAATGACGATGAGTGATGAAAAAGATGAGATGATTGCCGAAGGCGTCAAGCCATTTTTTGAGCAGCCAGCTGTCCAGGTAGATAAGATCTCCATTGGCGACGGCATCCCGGTGGGGATGGAGTGCATCTCAAGTCCGGCATTGGGGATTGGCGGCGTTTATGGCACCTGGGGCAAGGCTTACAGCAATGAGCATTTGACAGAGTTCCTCGAAGAACGCCTGGGCCAGCCTCTGTCCGAGGAAGACAAGTTAAACCTTGCTCCCCTGGGATTTGTATATCGCCACCATATTCCGGAATTATCAGACGAGGAGCACCTGGAATTGGAAGTGGAAGTGGGCGCCCGCCTGTTGAAAGCCGCTGCCCAGGCATGTGGTTGGCAACCGCAAGAAGTGGACGCGGTCATGATTGGAATGAGCGGCCCGGTGGCGGATGATTATGTCTCCCGGATCGCCGAGCGGGCCGGAATTTCCGAGGAAGCCATGGTAATGAGCGTCCACAAGGCCTGCGACAGTTCGATGGGCGCTTTACAAATTGCTCTGAACCCCGAAGTAGAGGCCAATAACACCCCGCAGGGAAGGAATTATGCCAAACTCCTGGAAGGAAAGAAAGTCCTGGTGGGTGGGATCGAAGGCTTGAGCCGTTTTCTGAATCGCTCGCGGGACACCAGCGCGTTGCAGCTCTTTGGAAATGGCGCTGGCGTGATTGGGGTGGTACCGGGGAAAACCATGAAATTCCTGGTCGGTAAAACCCACGAAGTTTTTGATGATAAAGGCGTACTGGCGGTCCGAATGTATTATCCCTACCATGGCGGCCAGCAATCCGGGCATTCACTGGTGGAAGTGACCGAAGAAGATGCGCGTCATGTCCGGTTCGCCGGTAAAATGCACGAGCCCGACAATAACGAATCCGTTGAGATGGCCGGCCCAATGGGTATGGTGAAACTCTTCGTCCGCTCCGGGGTGCAGGTGGTCAGCGATGTCTACCAGGCATACCGCCAGCGGTTGGATGAGCTGGGCGAATCATCCAAATCGATCGCGACCGTTATCGTGCACCATGCCAATTACAAAATAAATAAACTTAAAGCCGCTCAATTAGCCAAGGGCGGCATCGAACTGCCGATGCCCTGGGTGCTGAGCGAGTTTGGCAACGTCAGCGCAGCTTCGAATATGATTGCCTTCCTGCGCAATCTAAAATCGATGCATCCCGGCGATCATATCATGTTCGATGGTTTTGGCGCCGGGACCTATTATGATGTATTTGCTGTTGAGCTGGGCGGCGCATAGCACACCGTCGTTTGATCGACAGAAAGGCTGCCCCAAAAACGTGCGGGCAGCCTTTTTATATAACATTTTCGCCCTTCCCATGCTTTTTTCATCCCCTGGGGAACGGTATCTTTCATTCATGAAGTTCATGTATATCCCGCTGATATGGAAAAATATGGCAAAATAAGGCATCAGCGTGGGCGTTTGCCACGCTGATGCCTTGTTTTGCCAGAGCATCCGGTTATTTCATGAGATAAGGACACAGTATCTCCCCTGGCCCATTGACCAGCCTGAATTGGGTCGAAAGAATGATGGCAGGGCGCGAATTTCATGTTAGGATATTTTTTTCTGGATCATGTAGCCCTGCTGCTCGCTTTTTATGGCTTCAGCATCGTAAAAATTGACGGGTCATTGGGAAACTCTCTGTGGAAGAGAAGAGAATATCCCAAACAGCCGAAAAAGGATGCCTGTCTGCGAGAATACAACCAAAACGAGATTTCTTGAGAGAACTGCATGAGTGGACCTGTAAATTCTGGGCTGGCCGGACGCTGGCGTAACGTCCGGTCTCTGTTTAACGAATACCCGCGCCAGTTTTGGATCCTGGTAGGGTCGATGTTTATTGACCGCCTGGGTGGGGCGCTGCTTTTCCCCTTCTTCTCCCTGTACATCACCAAAAAGTTTGGGGTCGGGATGACCGAGGTGGGGATTCTGTTTGGTGTGTTCGCCGGGACCAGCCTGATCAGCAGCGTGCTGGGTGGCGCTTTGACCGACCGGATGGGCCGCAAAGGTATCCTTATCTTCGGCCTGGTGATGAGCGCCTTATCCGCCCTGCTGATGGGGTTAATGGATAGTTTTCTCCCCTTCGTGCTTGTGACGGTAGTGGTCGGCCTGCTGGCGGATGTGGGTTTCCCGGCCCAGCAAGCGATGGTCGCCGATTTGCTGACCGAAGAAAAGCGCGCCCAGGGCTTTGGTATTTTACGGGTTGTCGCTAACCTGGCGGTTACTTTTGGCCCGATGATCGGTGGCCTGCTGGCTGCCCGATCGTATTTATGGCTGTTTATTCTGGATGCGGTCACCAGCGTGATCACCGCCGGGGTTGTTGCAGTCGCCTTGAAGGAGACCCGGGCGGCGCCCAAGGAAGATGAACCTCAGGAAACGATCGGCCAGACCTTTGGCGGTTATTTTCGGGTGCTCAAAGATTCGGCTTTCACCTGGTTCTTGATCGCTTCGATGTTGATGGTGCTGGTTTACATGCAGATGAACACCACCCTGGGCGTTTATCTGCGCGACGTGCATGGCGTCAGCGAGCAGGCCTATGGTTACATCTTGAGCCTGAACGCAGCCATGGTGGTGCTTTTCCAGTTCCCCATCACCCGCCGGCTCACCAGATACCGGCCGATGAATATCATGGTGGTCGGCACCCTGTTTTACGCGGTTGGGTTTGCAATGTACGGTTTCTTCTCGTTCTACATCCTTTTCCTGCTGGCCATGGCGGTTATCACGATCGGAGAAATGCTGGTGAGCCCGGTGTCGCAGGCCATTGTGGCCCGCCTGGCGCCGGAGGATATGCGCGGCCGCTACATGGCGACTTATGGATTTAGCTGGGTGATCCCCTCAGCGGTCGGCCCGCTGCTGGCAGGCCTGACTATGGATTATATCGATCCCAAATGGGTCTGGTACGCCGCCGGATTGCTGGGTTTGATCGCGGCGGGTGCCTTTTACTACCTCGAGGTACGGACCGGCAGAGCGCGCTGGGCAGTGATCGATGAACGCCTGCGGATCATCGAGCAGCTCGAAGAGGGCGTGATTACCGCGGAGCAAGCGGCCAATCAACTGGAAGGTGTGGATGAGGGCCGTTGGGCCAAGCTGGCGCCCTCGCCGCCAACCGAAAAGAAGCGCCACATCCGGATCCGGATCAGCGAACTGGCGACCGGCAATATTAAATCCGATTTGCGCCTGCCGGTCGGATTGGTCAATACCGTCTTATACACTTCGGGCAAGCTTTCAACCGATCTGGAAACTGTCGATCACGAACGTTTGCGCGCATTGATTTCTTCCAGCACCGCCAACAATCAGCCCCAGAGCATGGCGGGGGACCAGGATCAAATCGATATTTCACTGGAATGACCGGTTTCCGGGTTCCCAGTTGACCTACAAACCGCACATCAGGGCCACGCGATGACAGGAACACATGGTTGCAAGTAATCCCTCCGGACGCCAATGGGGCGAGCGCGCTCTGCATATCGGCAGCGAACTGGCCTGGCATCTGGTTCCGGCGGGAGTCTTTTTCGCCTGGATATTCCACTCCTACCCCTACCGGGAAGTATTTGCGATGGACCTGGATGAGGGTATCAACCTGATGAAAGCCCTGCTGTTGAGCCGGGGTTTTCAGCTCTACAGCCAGATCTGGAGCGACCAGCCGCCTGTGTTTACGTACCTGTTGGCCGGATTCTTTAAGCTGTTCGGTTATCAGGTCAATGAGGGCCGGCTGCTGAGCCTGATTTTTTCGGCTCTGCTGGTCTGGGCCGCGATCCAATACTTGCGGCTGGTGTGGGGGCGGGCGGCGGCGCTCGCCGGTCTGGGCTTGCTGGTTTTGCTGCCCGGGTATCTGTCTTTCAGCGTATCGGTGTTAATCGGGCTGCCTTCCCTGGCTTTTGCGCTGGCGTCGATGCTGGCGCTGGCGCTCTGGCACCGGCGGCGAGAGGCGATCTGGCTGTGGCTGTCGGGGGGGTTGTTCAGCCTGTCGATTTTCACAAAACTGATCACGGCCTTCGTGATCCCCATTTTTATCGCCGGTTTGATCGCCGGTGAGTGGGGGCGCCGGCGGAGTTCCGGTCGAACTGCCGAGTTATTCCGGCCAGCCCTGCGGTGGGTTGCCGGTTTTGGTTTGAGTTCCCTGCTGCTGGTTGGTTTGCTGGTCGGCCGGGCCGGGGTCAGCCAGTTGGTGCTGCCTCATCTTCAAGCCAGCCAGCTGGAAGTTTTCCGCATTCCCGATTCAAGCCTTACCATCCAGTACCATCTGCGCCCGGCCTGGCCGGTCCTGCTGCTGGCCGTGTTGGGCGGGATCAGTCTGCTTCGCCATCGCCGCTGGTTGGGTCTCTACCCGTTGGTCTGGGCTGGATCAGCCTATCTTATTCTGATGCAATACGCGCCTGTCTGGGCCCATCAGCAATTATTGGTGAGCGTGCCGGCTGCTCTGGTGGCTGCCGGAGGGTTGGGCCAGGCGCTCACAGATTTGCCGGCCACAGTTAAACATTTCAAAACCCGGCGCGGACAGGCGCTGCTGTCCGCCGCCGTGCTGGTTGTAGCCGGCCTGATGCTGGTGGTGCAGATCCCACTGGTCGCCGGACAGTGGCAGAAATGGGCTTCCAGCGCCCAAAAACCGACCTCGGCCGAAACCACCATCTTGCGTAAGCTGGATAAATTCGCCCCTCAGACCCGCTGGCTGGTCACCGACCGGCCAATGTATGCCTTTCGAGAAGGTCTCTTGGTTCCCCCGGAATTGGCGGTGCTTTCTTCCAAACGGGTCGAGACGGGTAACCTGACCGGCAATGAGATGCAGGCCGCGATCCAACGCTATCAGCCAGAACAAATCTTGATCGGCCGCTTTGATTTTCCCGGGTTGGGCCAGGAACTCCAGACCCATTATCGCTTGATCTACGATCGCGCCGATATCCAGCTCTACGTCCGTAATGACTTGAATTAGTATTGGGCGAAAAAACATGACAACTCCCGAATTTAATCATTCGGACTGAACGATCATCATACTGACCACTCCCCAACCTCCTCCCGGGCGGCTTCGCCGCCGGGATGGGGAATTTTGTCGGAAAACGGGCATGCAGAGCGGCGAAAGCCGATCTGCATGCCCGTTTTCCGACTATTTATTTATCAGGTGCATGGCTGAGATTGAATAGAACACCAGGAAAGATTAAATTCGGGGTAAAGTATGTTTTTTTCGCCGTTCATTCCTGCCAACTGTGTAAATAAAAGTGCGCGGCGATCAGACGCCGCGCACTTTTGATTCACGGACTTGTTTTTTCAGGCGGACAGGTAGGCGCGCAGTGCATCCAGCTGGTTGGCGCTGCCGAGTTTCTCGTTCTTGCCGGCAATGAACCTGGCGTATTCGGCCATGAATACTTTTCCTGGCGGCCGCAGATCGAAGTTCTCGGGATGTTCTTTGAAATACTCGCGGTGGACGCGGGTCCAGACCAGGCGGCCATCGGTGTCGATGTTGATCTTGGTGACGCCCAATTCGGCTGCCTGCTTGAACTGATCGGCGTCTACGCCTTTGGCGCCTTTCAGGTCGCCGCCGGCTGCGTTGATGCGGGCGACTTCGTCCTGGGGGACCGAACTGCTGCCGTGCATGACCAGCGGGAAGCCGGGCAGGCGCTTCTGGATTTCTTCCAGGACATCGAAGTGCAGCCCCTGCGTGCCCGAGAATTTAAAGGCTCCGTGGCTGGTGCCAATGGCGCAGGCCAGTGAATCGCAGCCGCTGCGTTCCACGAATTCCTTGGCCTGGGCCGGGTCGGTCAGTTTCGCATCGGCTTCGCTGACGCTGACATGCTCCTCGACCCCTCCGAGCTGGCCTAATTCGGCTTCCACCACCAGCCCTTTGGCGTGCGCGGCATCCACCACCCGGCGGGTCACGGCGATATTCTCATCAAACGGCAGGTGGCTGGCGTCAATCATGACCGAGCTGTAGAAACCGCTGTTGATGCAGTCGTAGCAGGTTTCCTCATCGCCGTGATCGAGATGAACCGCAAAAATAGCCTCCGGGAAAACCTGGTCTGCGCTGCGGATCAATCCTTCCAGCATCAGCTTGTGGGTGTAGCCGCGGGCGCCCTTGCTGATCTGGATGATGAAAGGCGCTTTACTGTCCAGATTGCCCCGAAACAGCCCCATGGTTTGTTCCAGGTTATTGATGTTATAGGCGCCGATCGCATATTTGCCATAGGCGTGTTCAAATAACTTTTTAGTGGTTACGATCATGTTGATTCTCTCCCTATAATATGATTGGATTGGATGCGTGGATCGATCCTTTGTGTTGGGCCCTTTTGGAATTCTGGACAGTTTCACTTCCGGAAAGGCCGGAGCAAGCCGGCTTCATGCAAGCGATGCCCGGGATCTTTTTCCCACAGGCAAGGCCTGGTTAATCTTGCCGCACAGGTTGTGATATGGAAATTATACGTCAACTCGGGCGGCTGTGGGCAGGGTCTTTCGGAAACCTTGTGAGCGTGCGGATGCACACTCACAACCCCCAAATCTGGGACTCTCCCACAGAGTTTTCTGGAAACCCATAAAAATTCATCCCTGTTTTTGGCTCAAGCGTGTTATACTCTCAGTCTTGTAAAGCATTGGTTACTGTTGGTTGGCAAAGTTGGAATTTGCAGTTTCAAGGGCGCCTTGCGATCTATGCAGGGCATTTTTGTTGCGACAGCAGGCTCTATATCAAAGGGACGAGTCAACTGTTGGCAGGCAAATGGAAACGCAACCCCGTTGGGTTATGCCGTACAGCAGATGAGGCTCGGGTTCTTCGGAAGTTATTGAATGAAGAACATATTTTGATATGGAGATGTTTTTAAATGTCGGAAGATTTTTCTCAATTAAACCTGCACCCCGAGTTGGTGCAGGCTGTTACCGAATTGGGTTATACCACCCCCACACCCATTCAATCTGCAATTATTCCTTTAATGTTGGCCGGGCAAGATGTGATCGGCCAGGCTCAAACCGGGACGGGCAAAACGGCGGCTTTTGCGCTGCCCATTTTGCAAAACCTGCCTTCTGGGCACAAATCCGTTCAGGCCCTGGCCCTGGCGCCAACCCGGGAACTGGCGATACAGGTTGCCGATTCTTTTGAAAGCTTTAGCCAGTTTCAACCCGTTCAGGTGGCTGTAGTATATGGCGGCCAGCCGTACGGCCCCCAAATCCGCCAATTGAAACAGGGCGCCCAGGTGGTCGTTGGCACTCCCGGCCGTTTGCTGGATTTGATCCGCAAGGATGTCCTGGATTTATCCACCGTTCAAACTCTGGTTTTAGATGAAGCCGATGAGATGCTGAGCATGGGTTTCATCGAAGATATCGAAACGATCCTGGCCGAAATCCCGGTGGACCGGCAGACGGCCATCTTTTCAGCCACGATGCCGGCAGAAATCCGCCGGCTGGCGGATCGTTATATGCGCGAACCGCAAGCGGTGACTATTGAAAGTAAGCAGCGCACGGTAGCAACCACCGATCAGCGCTATTATCTGGTGCACGAGAAGGATAAACTGGCAGCGCTGACTCGCCTCTTCCAGGTGGAAGAAATTACCAGCGCGCTCATCTTTGCCCGGACCCGGGTGGGGACCGGTGAACTGGCCAATGAACTGACCTTGCGCGGCTATCCGGCCGAGGCTTTGAACGGCGATATGAACCAGGATTCGCGCGAACAGACCCTCAATCGCTTTCAGGAAAACCGGATCAAGGTTCTGGTCGCGACGGATGTGGCGGCTAGAGGATTGGATATCGATGACATTTCGCATGTGTTTAATTACGATATGCCGGAATATTCCGAAGTTTATGTTCACCGGATTGGACGGACGGGGCGAGCCGGCAAAGCGGGTACGGCGATCAGCCTGGTTACGCCCAGGGAACAGTGGCGCCTGCGAAAAATTGAAAACTACATTCGGGGACAGATACCTCGGGCCGAGCTGCCCACGATTGACGATATCCAAACCTATCGTGACCAGAAATTAATGGAGCGGATGTTGGTCTGGCTGAAGCGCGACCGGATGTTGAAGGAGAAAGAGCTGGCAACCAGCCTGGTTGAAGCCGGTTACGATCCGCTGGATATCGCAGCAGCAGCCCTGAAGCTGGCCCGGGCCGAAGAGAAACGCCAACCTCTGGATCCGGTCAGCTCGGTCCAGGTCGAGCGGCCGAACAAACACCGGGAGGGACGTCGTAATTCCAGGCGAGGAAATCGCAGCCAGGCTTCCCACAGCTCCCACGAGGCAGGCATGGTCCGGTTGATGGTCAATGCCGGCAAGAATATCGGTGTCCGGCCTCAGGATGTGGTTGGCACGATTGCCCGTTCGGCGGATATCCCCGGAAGCACCATCGGCGCTATTTTTATCCAGGACCAACACACCCTGGTTGATGTGCCCAGCCAATACGTTGAAAAGGTGTTAGCGAGAACCGGTCGCTATCACATCCGCAAAAAGGCTGTTTCGATCGAACGCGCTTAAGCTAAGGATAGACGGTATAAGAAATAGGTGTGGGTGAGCCCGTGCGGGCCTACCCACACCTATTTTGTTTTAAATGATAGTCTGTACAGCCAGATCAGGATCGCCGGCGAATGATCCGGATGATGACCAACAGGATCAAGGCGACCGGTAAGATTGCCAGCGGGATCCAGAGGGCATCGCGTATATCGAAGCGTTCCGGCGCGGGAGACGGGGTGGCAACCTCAACCGGTTGGCTGACCTGATTGTTATCGATCCACGCTGAGATCAGCCGGTTCATTTCAGTCTCCCCATCTGCCTGCCAGGCTTTTATCTGTTTATTCAGCGCCAGGCGTTTTTCGATCAATTCCTGAGGTAAGACGACAATTTGGAACGCAATCGGTTCGTCTGGGAAAGGCGTTTCCCCGCGTGCCATCTGAACGTGCACGGGAAAGACGCCCTGCAGGTTGAACTGCTCACTCTTCCAGGTGAACTGGGCTTTTTCCCCCGGGGATACATTTTGCCGGATAGGCACAGATGCTTCGGTTCCCCAGGGACTGCGATCTACAACCAGGCGGTATTGGCCGGCGAGCCAGGTCGCTGAACCGCTGTTTTCGAATTCGATGCGCGCGTTGATCGTCTCCCCCTGGACCAGTACCGGCCATTCCGGATGTTGTAATGGCGTGGCCGCCAGGACAGGTTCAACGCCGGCCCGCACGCCAATCGCCTGAGGGATCAGCCGATCTGAGTCGATTAAGGATTTTCCCTGGCACAGCAGTTGGGTGGACCCGCCCCCATCCAGCATCATGATCTTCTTGGCGCCAAATTCTCGCAGCGTCCTGGCGGCGTCTTCCTGGCGAGCCGTCATGGTGTTGAACAGGTAAACGGTTTCGTACAACCCATCCTGATTCAGATCATCTACCCCAACGAAGGTGCGCGGCACATACTTGTTACCGCTCTTATTGGCATCCTCGGCTAACCCCGCGACGATGTTTGGCGCGCTGGAGCCATACAGGCTGGATCGAGTAAGCTTCTGGATATCGGCATGGTCGTTCCACAGCTGCAGGATCAGTTTTAGGTCCGGAAATTGGTTGATGCCATAACCGTCGCTGACCACGGTCCCATCTACCTTTAGCGGGAAGGGCAGGCGGGTGGGATTTTCCAGCATGTAGAAAAACTGCCCATTGCTGACGCAAAATGCGGTTGGATTGGCATTCGAAAATTGTTGCCAGAAACCCTCCAGGGAATTAAAACCCAGCCTGGGATCATCGCCGCCGTAAACACCCCGGCCGAGGCGCGGTTCACGAATTGGAGCGTGCAGCAGTTCGAGACCCGCTCCCAGGCTCAGATCGATCACCTGAACGTAGTCAGGATTGCCCCCCGAGTAGTCTTTTTGAAACAGCCAGACGCCGCTGGCTTCGGAAATCAGTCGAAAACCTTTCGGAACGTCAGGCTGGAGCGGGCCGGCCAGGGCTGCCCGGTCGGGTAAAAGCATCAGGGCAGATAGAATGGCCAGGATCCAGATGAATTTTTTCATACGTTTGCTTGCTTGACTCGCCTTTTTTTCTCCACTATACTACTTAATGAACGTTCATACGTGACAGGTCGCACAATCCGGCCTTCAAAAACGGCATCTATTTAAGTTCCGTTTCGTTCATACCATCCGTACTCATTTTAATCAGCTTTTCGGGTTCTGCTGGCAGAATCTGTCATGAATGACAGATTCCAGATTAACTGGAATGAGCAGGTGTGCTTTCGGAAGTCTGGTTACCCGCAGAACATCAACCAAACGCTAATTTCCTGAGGACAGCAAGTGGGAGGTGTTGGGGTGGGCGTATTCAAGGACAGCGCACAGTTTTATGCCACAGTGGGGGAGTTAATGGATCGGGCTAAAAAGGATCCACAGGTTGGTCCAAAAATCGCTAAATCGGGTTTGATTATCCAGTTCATATATACCGATCCCGAGGCTATGACGACCATCAATGCCAGGGATAAACCATCTCAAGCCGGGGCCTATGTGGATGTGATCCATGGCCCTTGTGAGCTTAAACCGGATATCGTCATGAGCATGAAAGCTGATGTGTCACATGCTTTCTGGCATGGCAAGGTCAACCTGCTGACTGCCCTGGGTAAGAAAGAGATCGTTGCTCAGGGGTCGATCCCCAAAATCATCAAGCTGCTGCCTGCCGTGCAACCGCTTTACAAGGTGTATCCGCAGTTACTGCGTGAAAAAGGGTTTGGCGATCTGGTCATGCGTTGACCGGTTTTCCGGTGGTCAGGGACGTGGGATGAAACGAGTCTTATCAATTCATATCAACGAAGGCGACGAAACGATCGCGACCTCATTTCTCGGCGAAGAAATCCAGATTCGCTGGGTGGGCTGTGGAGGCGATCCCGAGCGGGCCAGGAGTTTGATCGCGGCGTTTGACGGTAAGGTGGACGCCATCGGCCTGGACGGGCTGCCGGCCACGCTTGAATTGGGCCAGAGCCGGCGGGAACACGTCATCGGCTCAGTTTTAAAGGATGCAGCCCGGACAACCCCGGTTGTAGATGGCAGCGGGATCCGGAACGCGCTCGAACGTTGGGGGGTGATCCTGGTAGACCGGGCCCAACCCGGCATTTTCAGCCAGAAACGGATCTTGCTGGTGCCGGGGCTCAATCACAGAGGCCTGGCTCATGGGTTGGCGCGCCACAGCCGGCGCATCCGCTATGCCGACCCGGTCGTCTATTTCGCTATGCCGGATTTCCCGGGCGTGGGCGCTCGCCAGACCCTCGATCAGGTCTCTGGGCCGACCCTGGACCAGCTCAAAGATGCCCCCTTCCGCAGGATCACGCCTCAGCCGGGCGCACCGGGCACGCTTCGCAGCCGGGAACCGTTCCTGTGGGCGGACATCCTGGCCGGTGATATCGGCGCCATTCGGCGTTACGCCCCGCAAGAACTGCGCCGGAAAATCGTGGTGGTCAACGCCGCCAGCGAGGCGGACCTGCAGGATTTGAAGGAACGGGGGGTATCCATTGCCATCACCATGATCCCCGACTTGAATCGCACCGGCGACCGCCGGGGGCTGCGGGAAGGCAGCATTGAGGCAATCCTGGCCGCCTTACGCCCGAATCCGACCGCTCCATTGGTGGAAGATACCTACCTGGATATGATGGCCAACCTGGATTGGCTGCCGGATATTCGCTATCTGCAGCCCGAAGAAGCCGGGATCAACCGCTTTGCATTCGTCATCCATCCTCTGGAGGTCGCGTTCATTCACAAGCATCGCTGGCTCCGGTGGACGCGCTACCTGCCGGATGCCCTGGTCGAAGCTGCGGCTGCCTGGATGCCCCCGATCTACCTTTCCAGGATCAAGGGAGGCCAGTCGCCCACCACCGGGCAAAAAATTGAAGGTGTTTTATTCTCCCTGGGCGCGACGCCGCGCCAGATGATGAATCACAGTGAGCGGTTCACCTATCTGCGCCTAAATCAGGCAGCCCGAATGGCGGAACGGCGCGGCGCCCGCATCATGGGGCTGGGAGCCTTTACCAGCGTCGTCGGCGATGCCGGCATCACCGTGGCTCACGAGGCGGATATCGCCATTACCAGTGGGAACAGCCTGACCGTCGCTGCGACCCTGGAAGCGGCCAAGCAGGCCGTGCTCAAAATGGGCGCCACCGATCTGTCCCAGGGTAAGGCGATGGTCATCGGTGCAACGGGATCGATCGGCTCGGTTTGCGCCCGCCTGTTGGCTCAGGCTATTTTCGATGTCGTCCTGGTCTCGATCGAGCCGGAAAAGCTGATCGACCTCAAGCGCCGCATCCTGGCGGAAACGCCGGAGGCCCAGGTGACGATTGCCACCCGCCCGGACGACCTGCTCCCGGATTGCGACTTGATCGTTACAGCCACGTCCGCTTTCGGACAGCGGATCCTGGACATTACCCAGTGTAAACCCGGGGCCGTGATTTGCGATGTGGCCCGCCCACCCGACATCAACCAGGCCGAAGCGGCCCTGCGCCCGGATGTGCTGGTGATTGAGAGTGGAGAAGTGCTGATCCCGGGTGAGATCGACTTTGGTTATGATATCGGCCTGCCGCCCAAAACGGCCTATGCCTGCCTGGCTGAAACGGCTCTGCTGGCTATGGAAGGACGTTTTGAGGATTACACGCTTGGACGCAATATTTCGATTGAGCGGGTCAAAGAAATTTACCATTTATTCAAAAAACACGGCTTTCAACTGGCTGGATTGCGTTCATTTGGAAAATATCTCACGGATGAAGATATCGCTTCCAGGCTCGAGGTTGCCGAGCGTTTCCGGTCTGACCCGAGCCTGTTTGCCGGTTATCGTCAGGAGGCTGCCCGGCGTCTGACTGAGATCCCGGTTGCAGCCAAAGGCGTTCGGGCCAGCCAGGGTGATGCCCGTAAATGGCTGTGGTTATTGGCCGGACTGGGGTTCATCACCTGGCTGGCGTCCCGCCGAAAAAGTCCTTCTAGATAGAAACGAAATGGTGCTCAATAAATTTCTTATCGAACCAAACAAGAAGAATCAGCGAAAAGGCGGGCGTTATGAAAATGGATACTCCAACAGGAGTCAAGTATGACTGAGAAGAAAAAAATTCTGGTAACCGGTGTGGCCGGTGATTGGGGTGGGCAGGTCGCAGATCGCCTGATCGCAATTGCGAGTTCGCGGCCGGGTGATCCGAGCTACCCCGAGTTCGATGCCCATGTGATCGGGGTGGATGTCGAACCGCCGGAAGTGGAGATCGAAGGCCTGGATTTCATCCAGGCGGATATCCGCAATCCCCTCCTGGCTGAATTGCTGCGCACGGAGCAGGTCGACACGGTCTGCCACCTGGCTTTTACGGAGACCGCCCGGCCGACCGAAAACTCCTTTGACCTAAACGTTATGGGAACGATGAAAGTGATGGGCGCCTGCGCTGAAGCCGGAGTGCGTAAAGTCGTCTTGAAGAGCAGCACAACCGTTTATGGCGCCAGGCCAACCAATCCAGCCTTCCTGAGCGAAGATCAAGCCCTCAATGGGAGCCGGGCATATGGCACCACCCGGGATCGAGTGGAGATTGAGGCGTTTTGCAATGGGTTCCGCCGCCAGGTGCCGGAGATGATCCAGACCATCCTGCGTTTCCCGAGCATCGTCGGGCCAGATGCCGATACCCCCATGACCCGGTTTTTGAAACAACCCTGGACGCCGGTCTTGCTGGGGTTTGATCCCTTGATGCAGGTGATCCACCAGCAGGATGTGGTCGAAGCGCTGGTGTACGCGAGCATTCAGGATGTCCCGGGCGTATACAATGTGGCTGCTGAAGGCATTTTGCCCCTGGCCAAGCTGATGGCTCTGGCTGGTAAATTCCCGATCCCGATTTTTCATCTGTTTGCTTATTGGGGGGCCGGACTCGCAGAGGGAGCGGGCCTGCCATTGAACCATTATTTGCCGATTGAGCTGGACTATCTCCGCTTTCCCTGGGTGGCGGATTTGGAACGGATGCGATCTGAACTTGGTTTTGTGCCGCGCTACACGGCCGAAGAGGTGCTGCGGGAGTTTGCCGGACGCCAGCGATTGCGGCGGTATATGCCCGAATCGGCCGCGCTGGCCTATGATGAAGAACGGCTGAGAGATACCCTCGAGCGCCGCCGCCGGGCGCGCGCTCGCCAGGAAAATGATGCCCGCAGTGATGAGGAAAATCACCATGACGGATGACAATCAGAACACCGACAAAGCGGATGTAGAAGCGCTGAACGAGCCGCCTGAGCCGGCAGGGTCGAGCTCGCAAATGCCTGAGCCTCTCACGGAAGATGGCAGGCAAGCCCTCCCGGATGAGGCTGCGCGCCAGGATTTCGCTCGTGAGCTGGACGAACTGATTGAGCAGGTTCAAACTGTTGATCCGGACTATCGTCCGCCGCCCTTTTCTCCCCAGGGATTGTTGGATCTGCTTAAGAAGAATATCAGCCAGTTTTCTCCGGAGGTCAGCCTCAAACTGTTGGAAAGGCTGCGGACAACCGTGAGCGAGGACCTGCTGGATCTGGACACCTGGCGAGGCGTCTGGTATGTCCTCAATTATTCGTTGGAATCGCAAGCCGATCTGTTGAAGCGCCGCATGACGGGAGATTACGAGACCGATGAATGGGGCTACGATCCGGAAGTCCTGGATGCCGTCAAGCCCTTCTTTGATTTCCTGTACAGCAAATTCTGGCGGGTGGAGACTTCCGGCATGGAGCATATCCCCGATGAGGGTCGGGCCCTGCTGGTCGTCAATCATTCCGGTCAATTGCCCTGGGATGGGGCTATGGTCGGCACCGCTGTGTTGAACGAGCATCCCGCCCAGCGGCTGGTACGCACGCTGTACGCGGACTGGTTCCCAACGCTGCCGTTTTTTTCAACCCTGTTCGTGAAAGCCGGGCAGACCCTGGCGAACGAGGAAAATGGGGTCCGGCTGCTTGAGCAGGGCCAGCTGGTTGCGGTTTATCCGGAGGGTTATAAAGGGGTGGGCAAGCTCTTCAAGGAGCGTTATCGCCTGGCGCGTTTTGGCCGGGGTGGTTTCATCCGGATGGCTTTACAGACCCGATCTCCCATCATCCCGGTTTCCGTGGTGGGCGCCGAGGAAACCTATATTTCACTGGCAAAATCACCCGCACTTGCCAAACTGATCCATTTCCCCTACTTCCCGATCTCGCCTACCTGGCCCTGGTTTGGCTTGCTTGGCTTTGTACCATTGCCGACCAAATGGTATATTGACTTCGGCCAGCCCATATCGCTGGAGAACCATGAGCCGGACGCAGCTGAGAATGTGATGCTGGTCTCCCAATTAGCAGACCAGGTGCGGAATGTCATCCAGGAGATGATCTATCAGCGGCTGGCCGAGCGCAAATCCATCTTCTTTGGCTGACCGGAGCAACGATACTACCCCAGAAAAGACCAAACAGAATGCAAAATGAGCTATTATGCCAACACCGAACAACTGATCCGGCATCTCCAAAGTCTGTTTGAGCGCATTGGGAGAACTGAACCTGACGCCACCCGGGCAGTATCCGCCTCCCGGCTGATCATCCGGTTTAACCTGTTTGACCCCCAGGCGGAAATCCTGATCAATGGGCGGCACAACCCCGTTCAGGTCACGTACGGCCCGAGTAAGCTCAGGCCGGATCTCGACATCCGCCTTCCGGCGGATAGCCTCCACGACATCTTGCTGAAAAACCTGTCCTTAAAACAGGCGCTGGCCAGCGGCCAGATGCAAGTGCGCGGTCCGATCTATAAAACGTTTGCACTAGAAGGGATTTTTCGGAAAGGGCAGGCGCTTTATCCCCAGATTTTGCGAGAGCAGGCCGGGAACGACGCACCACCGGAAACGGCTGCCTGAATTTGCGGCCTGGAAAATCCCTGTGGTGGGCAGGCGCGCCAGGAGTTGGGTCTTGTTTCGCAGCTAGACTTGCTGGCCTTCGATATCATCCAGAGCCAGTTCCAGCTCGGCCAAAACCCGGTTCAGCTCGCAAATCGGGGTATGCTGGCGCTTTTGCCCACAACCGGCTGAACGGGCTTCCAGAACGTGCCGGATGACTTCCGGGTCGTTGCCCGACTGGCGAATTTCGTTCAACTCGGCGATCACCAACCTGCGGCTGAGCGGAATGTTGTGGCGAGCGAGGATTTGTTTGTAAAGAGGATACTCCTGGGCCAGGTCGATGGTGATCAATTCAAAGCCATGCTGGGCGACGGTCATGCGGGCTGAATAGCGCATGATATTGTAGAAGAACATCTGGTAATCTTGCTGCTGCGGCTCGATCAGGATGATGTCAACCGCCGGATGGGTGCGGCGTAATTGCTTGACGTGGTAGTGCAGGCCTGAATGGCTGAGAATGCGAATAGCCTGGTTGGTGATCGATTGGACCCCTTTATCGCTCAAATGCGGCTGAAGGCCAGCTTCATTGGCTGCCTGACTGCGGTTGTGGTTATCAAAAGGCACCAACGGGTTGATGCAAACCACCAGGGTTGCGCCGCGTTCGATGGCCAGATCAAGGCTGGCCGTGCCTCGCAGGCCGCCGTCAACGTATTCATCAGCTCCAATCCGGACCGGTTTATAGAGTACAGGCAGGGCAGATGAGGCCGCCACCGCCAGGGAGATAGGCACCTCACTGTGGAAATCTCGGCCAAACACCGTCCGATCTCCGGTATCCAGATCGGTAGCGATGATATAGAGCTCACGATCCAGATCATCGAAGTGGTTGCAGCCGCCGAGTTCGGCGATCGAGTTTCGAATATAGGCTTCCAGGTGCAAGCCATCATAAAGCCCGGGTGGAACGGCTTCACTCAGGGTCCAGAAGAGATCGAAGAGGGTCATATCGTCAAGATTGCGCAGATAATAACCCCAGGCTTTCGCCAGTTTGGCAGGCAGGTGAGTGCTCCATTTCGCCAGATCGCGCCAGTTCATGCCGAAGATGTGCTGGCGTTCAATCGGTCCGAGCTCCTGGTGTTTGCCGGCCAGGACTTTCAGCATTTCTTCCGGGCTGACGCCATTGGCTAAAAAGGAGCCAACCAGCGCTCCCGCGCTGGTGCCGACAAAGATGTCAAAATCATTTACTGTCCGGTCAACCAGGAGGTCATCGATCGCTCTCAGAGCGCCAATTTCGTACACTGCGCCCGTCAATCCCCCGCCTGCCAGCACCAGTGCTGTTTTTCCACTGTTGCCTGTTGCCATAAGCGCCTCGCTTGATGTGCTTCGCCAGTAGTAGCTGGAAACGAATTTGGCCGGTTCCCGGTGAATGCAAGGAATGATCGTGAACCAGACCTATAAAATCAAATATAGCATTGAGAAGATGGAGTGTCAATGTCATTGGAAGTTGGAGCCAGGGCTTTAACCAAGTCGATTGTCTTTTTTGCCAACAAAGCCTGAAAGGAAAGTATGTGGTGCGTGATGGGCGACTTTGCCGCCCATCACGCACCACATTGCTACAATCCTGGAGTGGAAATCATTGAAGGGAGACCGAGGATGTGGTTTTTTCGTAGCTCTTTCATTGTGTTCGGAGAGGACGCCCTGAGCTGGTTATCCCAATTCACCGGGCAGCGGGCTTTGATCGTGACCGACCGCACGATGGTAGCACTCGGGTTTGTGCAACTGGTCCAGGATCAACTGAACCAGGCGGGTATCGCCGATCAAGTGTTCGCTGAGGTTGAACCTGACCCGTCTCTAGAGACGGTCGAACGCTGCGCAGAAGAGATGCGCGCTTACCAGCCGGATTGGATTATCGGGCTGGGCGGTGGTTCGTGCCTGGACGCCGCCAAGGCAGCCTGGTTTTTATATGAAGTCCCCGGTACCGACTTAAATACGGTCACGCCGCTGGTTGATTACGGGCTGCGGGCTAAGGCCCGCCTGATCACCATCCCGACCACGGCCGGATCGGGGGCCGAGGTGACCGGCGGGGCCATCCTGAAGGATGTGGCTGGCGAGCGCAAACTGGAGATGACCACGTATGAAATCGTGGCAGACGTCACCCTGATCGACCCGCGTTTTTCGACTGAAATGGACGCCCGGCTGACGGCCGATACCGGCATAGACGCCCTGGCCCACGCCATTGAGGGCTACAGCAGTACTTTCGCCAACGATTTCAGCGACGCGCTGTGCTTGCAGGCTGCTCGCTACGTGTTCCAATACCTGCCAAGAGCCGTGCGGGATGGGGCGGATGATCCAGAAGCGCGTGAAAAAATGGCGAACGCCGCCACCATGGCCGGATTGGGGATGGGCAACAGCCATATCGCCTTGGCGCACGCTCTGGGTCATACCCTGGGGGCTGTGTATGGCATCCCCCATGGACGCATTACGGGATTGTGCCTGCCCTACACGATTGAATTTACGGCCAACGGCGGCAGCGGGCGGTATTCAGGGTTAGCTGACGTACTTTCACTGCAGGCTGCTGATGAGCGCCAGGCCGGACTGCGCCTGGCAGAGGCCGTGCGCAAGCTGCTCAAGGAGCTGGTCCAGCCGCTGACCCTGGCGGAAGTGGGCATCTCAGCAGGGGAGCTGGAAGCCCGGCTGGATGATCTCTGCGATCGGATCGAGAATGACCCTGCGCTGGGTACCTCGCGGCGCTTCGCCTATCGCGACGAGATCAAGGGCTTGCTCCGGGCGATGTCCACCGGGCAGGTTGTGGATTTTTAATCATTTAAAGAAGAGAATTGATGGCGATCAGCAATCGTAAGCGAGTCGGGTTGGCTTTGGGCGGGGGCGTCGTGCGCGGCCTGGCGCATCTGGGGGTCCTGACCGAGTTGGAGCGGGCCGGTATTCCGATCGACTTTGTCAGCGGCACCAGCGCAGGCTCGATCATCGGGGCGACCTTCTGCGCCGGGGCGCCCCCCGAGAAGATTAAAACGTATGCCATGAATTTGCGCTGGTGGCACGTCGCCCGGCCGGTCTGGCCAGTGCGCGGCCTGGTCAGTTTCGATCCCATGCAACGCTGGCTGGCCGACAAGATCGGCGATCTGGATTTCGCCGATCTTGCCACCCCTTATGCGGTCGTGGCGACTGATCTGGAAACCGGCCGGCCGGTCAGGCTTGACCGCGGCCGCCTGGCGACCGCCGTGCAGGCCAGCTGCGCCGTGCCGGGACTGGTGCAGCCGGTCACTATCGATGGGCGCATGCTCGCCGACGGTAGCCTCTCCAACACGATCCCGGTTTCGGTCCTGCGCGAAATGGGCGCAGATTACGTGATTGGGGTGAATATCTTCATCCCAACGATCCGGCGCTGGTTAGGGCCGCTAGGGTACAGCCTGGCTGCCCTGGAAATCCTGGTTGAACGGGCCGGCGCCGGTATCGACCAGGCCGATTGCCTGATCGCCCCCAGGCTGGCAGGCCAGACTTACTTCCGGTTTTCGAAACGAAATGAATTATACGCACTGGGGGTTGCAGCCACTCGGGAGAAAATTCCCGCAATTAAAGCTGCTTTAGGCCTGGTATAAAGGCTCAATCCAGGCAATAAGATTGAAGTGTTGGTTGTGTGCGTGCGCCCCCCACACACCATTTTCGCCCTATTTTATGAATTTGGCGAAAATACCATTCAGCTCTGCAGGCGGTTTTGCAGCAGGAATAATCCGGCCGCCAGGATGAGCAGACTGGCAACCAGGATAACGTGGGGGCGCTGATCGCCGGGCGGGGGTATATTCGGGTGCAGGTTGAAGATAACCGCGTTGGCAGGCTCAAGCTCGACATCATCCGGCAGCCCGCCATGTTCACGCACCAGGAAAGCGGTCAGCTGCCAGTATTGCTCGGTTGTCAGGTAGCCGGGATTCCACCAGGGCATGGTTTCGGTCAGGTACAGATACAATTCCTGGGCGTTCTTAAAGCGCGTCAGTTGAGTCCCTTCGAGCACCGGTGGGCAGCAGGTTTCGGGGATTGAAAAGCCCCAGGGCGGGTGATCCGGACCATGGCAGCCGGATTGCCAACAGTTATAATCTTCGCCCCATACTTCCCGCCACTCTTCCGTCAGACCCTGGCCGCGGTCGCCGTGGCAGGCCATGCAGACGCCATAATAAACCTGCGCGCCGTAATCTGCCTGGGTAGGATTATCCGGCAGGGGCGGGGCTGCCAGGCGGTCCACCACCGGGGTAGAGGTGGGGTCTGGGGTAGGCTCTGCAGCCGAGGCAGGCAGGCTGGTGCTGACTCCGACCAGCAACCCAAAGATCAGGAGAACGGCTAAGGGACGCATGCCCGTAAGCATAAAGGAGAACCTGGCCTGGGGCAAGTGAAGAATGTTCGGACTTTCCTATGACAAAAGTGTCTGGGGTGAGGCCTCACCCCACACACCTGTTTCGGCAAGAATTCCTGATGGGTTGCGTTGCCAGGCTGCTTTCTTGTGGAATATGGCTTCGGGCATCCCCGACAGGGCTTTAACAAGAAAGAGAAAATGTGGTGCGTGATGGGCGGCTCAGCCGCCCATCACGCACCACATACTTTCCTTTCAGGCCTTGTTGGCGGAAAGACGATCGACTTTGTTAAAGCCCTGGCATCCCCGATTGGGCAAGTTGACAAGAAACGGCAATGAGGGTATAAGCTAAACGCAGGGGCCATTCACACGTGATAAAGGTTAGCGCAGGAATGGCCGCTCGGCTTGTCGATTGGGTCTGGCAATGCCCGTGATTGGAACACTGTCAATCCTTGCGACTCCGCCGGGTTCGCTCAGGTATGGATCTGGGACTTAACAAAGTTTGGAAAATAAGGAATTTAGCGCGCGACGGGCTGCAACTGGATAGCGATCAGGATTTATCAACATCCTGCTGGCTGGCCGGGGCAGCGAGTGTCTGGATAGCGGCGTGGTGGTAAATCGGATGCATAAGTGGCCAGTTGGACCTTTGAAGGTCCTCTCTCTAAGTGATACGATCGTCCGGTTCGTTTACAGCCCGCATGTCCGCTCGCATTTTAAAGATATCGATTTGATTATCGGTTGTGGCGATCTTGAATATTATTACCTGGAGTTTGTGCTGACGGCCTTAAATGCGCCTTTGTTTTTTGTGCGCGGCAATCATGACAAGGTGGTTGAATACAGCGGGATTGGCCAGCGCACTGCGCCCGGCGGCGGGGTTGACCTGCACCGCAGGATTGTCCGTCACAAAGGGCTGCTGCTGGCCGGCGTTGAAGGCTCCTTACGCTACCGGTACGGGCAGTTCCAGTACACCCAGGCGGAAATGTGGCAGCATGTTTTTTCGTTGGTGCCCGGTTTACTGTATAACCGGCTCCGGTATGGCCGGTTTTTAGATGTGTTTGTCACCCATGCCCCACCCGCTGGTATTCATGATCGGGAAGATCTGACCCATCAAGGTATCAATGCCTTCCTGTGGTTGATCCGGGTTTTTCAACCGGCTTATCATTTTCACGGTCATATTCATGTCTACCGGCCTGACGAGGTCATCGAAACCCTCGTTGGGTCCACGCAAGTGATCAATACCTTTAGCTACCAGGAAGTGACCTTAAATTTGCATTCGAAGGATCATTCGGTTCCATCCAAAACAAAGACCGGCGTTCCGCTGTAAGCAATGCATCTTTATCCTGGGCCCCAATCTTGAAAGGCCCAGGATGGCTGCTGGCTGTGCTGGCGTCTGCGAAGGACCAAACGGCGATCCATTGAAAGCTTTGACGAGGAGGATTTGGCGATGAGTATGAATGAACTCGCCAATCAGGATTTTGAACGCGCAGTGGTGCGCGCTTTTTGGCGAAAAATATATTCCCGGCTGACGGGTGAGAAAAATGATCTATTGCCTTTTGACGAGGTGCGTGAACGGCTGCCGATTCGGGGTCAGCACTATATCGGCCTCAAGCAGGTTGCGGTGAAAAAAATCATCGGCAGCATGGGGCGTTATCAGGATTTTGACCGGGCTTTTCTGCCTATCCAGGTTCGCACGAAAGATCGCTGGGTAAGCATCGACAAAGCCCATTACGCCCAGGTCATCCTGCCGCCAGTCGAACTGTACAAGATCGGCGAAGTCTATTTTGTCAAGGATGGCAATCACCGGGTTTCGGTGGCGCGTGAGCGCGGCCAGGAATTTGTGGATGCCTTCGTGATCGAATTGGATACCCCGGTTATCCTGTCGCCGGAAACGAAAATGGATGACCTGGCAATGAAAAAAGCCCAGGCGGATTTCTACCTGGACACCGGCCTCAAAAATATTCGCCCGGACGCCCAGATCGAATCCACCCAGGCGAAGTTTTATGATCGTTTACGCGAGCATATCAACGTTCATCGCTGGTATTTGGGTGAAAAGCGCCAGATGGAAGTGCCTTATGAAGAGGCCGTGGCATCATGGTACGACAATGTCTATCTGCCTATCATCGATCTGATCCGCAGCCAGAATTTGCGCAAGCTGTTCCCCGGAGCCAGCGAGACTGACCTGTACCTGTGGATTGTGGAGTACCAGGGGTTGGTGCGCATAGCTGGGGTTGACGAGCAGGTTGATCAAGAACAGGCGCGCACCCAGGCAGCATTACAACTGCTGCGGGATTATCCGGATTCACAGGTCAGAAAACTGCTCGCTATCATGGAGCGCAGCCTCTGGCTGGATAAGCTGTTGCTGCAGCAGGAACGCGCCCGCTTTTTGGAAGAAACCCAGATCGTGGCCTTGAGGCCGGAAGCCCAGATCGAGACTACGGTCCCTGGGATGTACGATCTGCTGCGAAACCACATCAATGTGCACAAATGGTACCTGGGCGAACAGCGCCAGTCGGATGTGCCCTACCAGGAGGCGGTGGTTTCCTGGTACGACAATGTGTACCTGCCCATTATCGAGATCATCCGGGAGCAGGCTGTGCTGGAGGATTTCCCCGGGCGGACTGAGACGGATCTTTACCTGTGGGTGATCGATCGTTGGGAGTGGCTGCGGGAGCATTATGGCAGCCAGGTGCCGGTCGAAACCGCCGCCGAGCAACTGGCGGACGATCAGGCGGGACCGGTCAAGAAGGTGATGCGGGCCATCAAAAAAGCTGCCGGCAAACAGGAACCACCGGGTGATCCATCTGAATGAAAGAGCTGGAGGTTCGTGAGCGGTTTTCGCCCACGAACCTCCAGCTTAAAAAATCACGGCTGACTGCTAGCGACAAATGAGCATCGGCTTGTGACATTCGTGCAGGACGGTATCGACCGCACTGCCCAGCACAACTTCCAGAACCGGGTTATAGCCGTAACCGCCCATGATCAGCAGATCGCAGTTCATCTGGTCGCTGACTTTCAAGATTGCCTCAGCCACCGGGCCGCTTTCTTGAATGAATTGAGCCTGCAGTTTGTACGGTTCGAGATAGGCTTGGGCCTCTCGTATGGTTTCGGCAGTCACGCGATTGCCATCCAGAACAGTCACAACTGCCAGGGGGAGTCCCCATTCCGAACCGATATAGGCAGCCACGTAGAGAGCTTCTTTGCTCTTGGGGCTGCCGTCATAAGCCAGGAGCGCCCGGGTCATGGGACTGGAAGTCTGGGGGGTGGCCAACACCGGCCGCGGACAGCGCTGGATAATCTCCTGGAAGCCGGATCCCAGCCTTCCCAGCGGTTGGGGCACCGGGGGATAAGCCAGATTGACCACGATCATATCCACCCAGCGGGAAAGGTGGCAGATCTGGCGCGAGATCTCCCCGGTGGAGAGGCTGATATTGCCAGGAATGCCGGCCCGTTCGCAGCGATGCAGGAATTCATCCTGGACCGCCAGCGCCGCTTGGCCTTCTTTGTCGATTTCAGCGGGGACCACGTGCAGACCGTGGATGTGGCCATTTTCTTTCTGGGCGACCACGATTGCCTGCTCGAGCGCATTCCAACCTTCCGGATGTCCGCTGACCGGCACCAGGATATCGCTGAACAGCCGGCCTTCCTGGCGTTCGCGGCCGCGTTCTTTGCGCCATTGGCCGACCGGTGGGCCGGCTTCAAAGCGACTTAGAGAAGTAACATCCATAATCCTCTCACCCAGTTTGGCGATCATCGGTTTCGGGCGGAAGCTTTCCACCAGGTCGCTGGCCGCGTCAGCCGGGTTGATTTGCCATCCCAGCTCTTCTTCCAGGGCCGCCCGGTGCTCCGCCAGCCATAGATAGAGATCGGTCTCGGTGCGATCCGGGAAAGAACGCATGATGCCCCGGTCACAGATCAAATCCATGATCGGTTGGTAAACTGTGTCGTACCAATGGCCGACCGCCTCCAGGTAATCAACCTCACGGCCGAAATCCAGCCCCATGTAATACTGGTGAACAGCGATGTGTTCCAGTAATTTGGGATATTGTCCCGGGATGGTCACATTCAGATCGGCTTCCGGGCGGATTTCATCCAGATGAGTTTGTTCCAGGAATTCAGCGTACTCGGCTTTCAGGATCAATTCATCTGGCGTGACGTCGGTGGTGAGTGGCACGCGGGTACGAATTTCGGTCACATAGGCTTGAATGGTCTTGTTCTCAAGCTGGCGGGCCACGGAAACGCGATGGTTGCCATCTTTGACGAAATAAGCCTCGCCAATTTTGTAAACCTCAATTGGCGGCAGCCCGGTCAGGCTGGTCGTGGCTATCTTGACCCGCGCCCAGCGGTCCGGGCTGACTTCAGAACGAGGTAAGAAATCGCGGGTGAAATCAGTGTAACGCCCCACACTGCCGATAATCGCATCCAGAGGGATATCCTGCAGCCCGCGTTCGGCCGAACCCTGGATTTTTAATTGTTTGCGCACTTCATCGAACGATAAGAGTTGATCCGATTCGCCGGTAAAACGACCCAAGATATCCCGAATTGCAGCCTTATTGCGGGCTTCGTAGAAATCATGGATCGCGGTGTTTAGATTTTCTGTAGCCATTCATTTATTCCTTGTGTCAAGCTTGCCAGAATATAGTTTCATTTTACCCTGTTGTGACCTTATTTCAAAATCGCGATTGGCGCCACTTCATTCGTGTTGAACTTGCTAATAATGGCGAAATTAGGAGTCGGCGGGAGTGGATACGACTGCATTGATCTGAAGTCGGCTCCCTCCACCTCGGATTGCCCCCCAGAGGGCGGGAGTCGGAGCCAAAATGTAGGGCTCGCAGGGGCAATTTGCCCCTGCGAGCCCTACATTTTGGCTTTATCTTCTCCGTCGCACCGAGGGAAATTTGCAAGAGAAAGGTGAATGATTGCATACCACGATTAAGTGCTGTGGTACCCGGGGCGAACGCCTCCGCTGACTCCTTATTTCGCCAAACCATCTCAATCTGAGTTATACTCGAAGAGACAGATCGACAAGTGTGGAAAAGAAAGAGGATCCAATGACAGCGCCTCACCTGACCTTTTTTTGTGAATTGGAGCCCGATCCGCTGGTCAAATTGATCAACCGTGATTTGATCGCCGACCTTCAGCAGTTGAAAGCTGGCCTGAGTCTCGGCATCCTGGATTTCAGCTCACAGCGGACCCAGGTGGTTCAGCGGCTTAACCAGGCGGGCATCCCGGTGGTGGCCTGGCTGCTGCTCCCCAAGGAGCAGGGTTACTGGTTCAATCTGGCCAACGCCGACCAGGCCAGGACGCGCTTCCAGGCCTTCCTTGACTGGACGGAGGACAACCATCTGATTTGGGACGGAGTAGGGATCGATATTGAACCCGACCTGCGGGAATTCGAGCAGGCGGCAAGTAAGAACTGGTTCAAACTTATTGGGAAGATTGGCGTACGCCTGCTGCAGCACCGCAGCTATACGGCTGCCCGGCGAAAATATTTGGACCTGGTAGCGGCCATCGGCGCCAGCGGATGGCGGGTGGACAGCTACCAGTTCCCCATCATTGCCGATGAGCGTAAATCACGCTCAACCTTGCTGCAGCGCATGGCGGGGGTGGTCGATTTACCGGTTGATCGGGAAGTCTGGATGCTATACAGCAGTTTTCTGGGTTCGAATGGGCCTGGGTTGCTGGGCAGCTACGGCCCGGAGGCCGAATCGATTGGGCTCGGCAGCACCGGCGGCGGGGTTAACGTTGGCCTGGGAGACGAGCGCTGGTTGACCTGGGATGAGCTCTCCCGTGACCTGCGGCTGGCCTGGTACTGGAACGATGATATTCATGTTTTCAGCCTGGAAGGTTGTGTCCGGCAGCAGTTTATGCCCCGCTTGAAAGCTTTTGTCTGGGATAAACCGGTGCTCCTGCCGGATGTGCCGACCGACCGTGTGAATGCCTGGCGCGGTCTGCTCCAGGTCGTCTTGTGGATCAGCGCCCATCTCAGTGCGGTCATCATTGGTCTGATGGCGGTGTGGTGGGCGATTTTACGCTTGCGGCAAATTCTGCGAAAAAAAGCCTGAATTCAGAACTGCGCGTTTTGATTTTGACAAACGATTTGCCGGCCGTATATCCAGGTCTGAATATGGCCGGTGAGCCTTCAGCTCAAGGGGATTGCATTCCAAGGGCGATTTCATTTGCCAATCTCGGATCTACCCGGGTCATGCAAATGAGAATTATTGTGGTGTGCTGGCGGGGCATTAACCCGCCAGCACACCACATTGCTTCCTCTCCTGCAGCAGGGCCGGCAGCGATACCTGGCATTGGCTGGCGATCTCTGCCAGGGTGTGGCGGCCTTTGATTTCACTGCCCGCCAACCGTGCGCCGTCCGGTACCTGGGGCAGCCCGGCGCCCGCCTGGGCTTCTTGGCCCTCTCCGGTTGGAACGTGAGCGCTTCAATTTTGCCTCGTCCTCAGGTTTGCTTCATTCGAGATCGGTTAGAATCAAGCCGGATTTATCATTTTGAACGCGCCTGCGGATCGAAAATAACTGGCGGATGAATGGGAGGAAAAGCGATATGGATTGGTATCAACTCGACGTGCAAGCTGCGCTGAACGAGCTGGATAGCAACCTGGAACGAGGTCTTAGCCCGGAAGAAGCCGCCAGGCGGCTTGATGAAATCGGGCCGAATGAGCTGATCGACCGGGGGACCAAGAACCCCTGGTTGATCTTATGGGAGCAGTTCACCGAGACGATGGTGGTTATCCTGATCATCGCCGCGATCGTGTCGGCTTTGGTGGGGGATTTGAAGGATGCGATCGCCATCGTCGCGATTGTGATCTTGAATGCTTTACTGGGTTTCCGGCAGGAGTACCAGGCCGAGCAGGCCATGGCGGCGCTGAAAAAACTGGCCGTGCCGCATGTGCGCGTCCGCCGGAATGGGCATATCCAGGAGATTGAGGCCTTGAAACTGGTGCCGGGCGACATCGTCCAGCTCGAGGCCGGCAACCTGGTCCCGGCCGACCTGCGTTTGGTGGAGTTGATCAATCTGCGCGCCCAGGAGTCGGCCATGACCGGCGAATCGGAGCCGGTTTCCAAGCAGGTTGATGCCATCCAACGGGAAAACGCGCCGCTGGCTGAACGGCACAATATGGTGTATATGGGAACAACCATCACCTATGGGCGCGGCACCGGGATCGTGACCGCCACGGGAATGCGGACCGAACTGGGGGGCATCGCTGAACTGATGCAGTCAGCCGGCCAGGAACAGACCCCATTGCAGCGCCGCCTGAACCAGCTTGGCAAAGGTTTGGCCCTGGCTGCTCTGGTGCTGGTTGCGATCGTGTTTGTTTTGGGCCTGTTTCGGGGAGAAAACCTGGAAGTCCTGTTTTTGACCTCAATCAGCATTGCGGTTGCGGCGGTCCCGGAAGGCCTGCCGGCAGTCGTCACGATTGCACTCGCTCTGGGAGCCCGGCGCATGTTGAGACGGAAAGCCCTGATCCGAAAGCTGCCGGCAGTCGAAACCCTGGGATCGGTGACCGTCATCTGTTCGGATAAAACCGGGACACTGACCGAAAATCGGATGACGGTTACCATCCTGGATTTTGCCGAGCACCAGATCGATATGACCGAAGAAGAGCGGATCGACCAATCGGTTGGAAAGGCGGCCATGTGCGCTAACCCAGAACCGCCGCCGGAAACGGTCAAGATGCTGAAGGATCATCCAGCCCTGACGTTGATGCTGGCAGGCGGGGCTTTATGCAACGACGCCACAATCGAATGCGACGATGAGAATCCGGATAGTTTTCACCTGGTGGGCGACCCGACCGAAGCAGCCCTGGTTGTGGCGGCGGCTCGCCTGGGCCTTACGAAAGAGGAGTTGGAGACGGTTTTCCCCCGCCAGGCCGAGCTGCCGTTCGATTCGGATCGTAAGCGCATGACCACCATCCATCCAATGCCCGAATCGAAGCAGCAGATCCCCGCCGATCTGGAAGCGGTTTGGAACTGGGAGGGCTGGCTGGGGGAGCTTGATTATGTGGCGTTCACCAAGGGCTCAGTCGATGGGTTGCTGGAGATCTCGGACCGGGTCTGGGTAAATGACCACATCGAAACCCTGGACGATAACTGGCATCAGCGCATTGACGCCGGTAACGCCGACCTGGCCAAACAAGGGATGCGGGTGCTCGGAATAGCCTGTCGCTCGCTGGAGAAACTTCCTGAAACCCAGCAGGTACAGGAAGTCGAGCGCGGGCTGATCTTCCTGGGGCTGGTGGCCATGATCGACCCGGCCCGCGACGAAGTCAAAGCTGCCGTCCAAACCTGCAAACAGGCCGGCATCCGGCCGATGATGATCACCGGGGACCATCCTCTCACGGCTCGCTACATCGCCAACGAGTTGGGGATCCAGACTGGCGAGAAAGTCCTGACCGGCCAGGACCTGGAACGCATGGAACCGGCCGAGCTGGAAGAAACCGTTGCGGAGGTAGCGGTGTTTGCCCGGGTTTCACCGGAGCATAAGCTCAAGATCGTCCAGGCTTTGCAGGCGCGCGGCCAGATCACCGCCATGACCGGCGACGGGGTCAACGACGCGCCGGCGCTGAAGAAAGCCGACATCGGGGTCGCCATGGGCATCACCGGTACGGATGTGTCCAAGGAAGCCGCCGATATGGTCCTGACCGACGATAATTTTGCCACGATTGTGGCGGCTGTTGAGGAAGGCCGGGCGATTTACGATAACATCCGTAAATTCATCAAATATACCCTGACCAGCAATATGGGGGAAATCTGGGTGATGCTGCTGGCGCCTTTCCTGGGGATGCCACTGCCCCTGCTGCCGCTGCAGATCCTGTGGATCAATCTGGTCACCGATGGACTGCCTGGGCTGGCCCTGGGGGTGGAACCGCCCGAACGGAACACGATGCGCCGGCCGCCTTACCCACCGGATGAAAATATTTTCGCCCGTGGCATCGGCCGGGACATCCTGGTGATCGGCTTGTTGATGGGATTCGTGTCACTGGGGGTTGGTTTCTGGTACTGGCGGGTGGATAATCCCATCTGGCAAACGATGGTGTTTACCACCCTGACCCTTTCGGAGATGAGTTACGTCATGGCGATCCGGTCGTCGCGCAAATCGCTCTTCACGATCGGGTTGTTCAGCAACCGGGCCCTGCTGGGTGCGGTGGCGTTGACCGCGCTGCTGCAAATCGCGGTCGTTTACCTGCCGTTTGCCCAGAACCTGTTCAACACCACCGCACTGCCGCTGAAAGATCTGGCCATCAGCATCGTGCTCAGCACGATCCTGTTCTGGGTGGTGGAAGCGATGAAGTGGTTAGCCCGGCGTCGTGCTGCTTAAAGCTTTCAGGCAGATCAATTGATAGGGCTCGAGCGTGATGGCCTCAGTCGGGTGCGGCCCGCCGGCCAGCAGATCGCTGAAGGCGTAGCCCAGACCATACAACCGCAGCAGATTGGCCGGGAGCGTTTGTTCCGCTTCGCTAAAATTCGCGAACACCAGCACCCGTTCCGATCCGTGGATACGCACGTATCCAAAAACATGCTCGTTGCCGGTCTGGATCACCTGCATTTCGCTGCCCGAGAAGGCCGGCTCGGACCTGCGCAGCCGGATGAAGCGCTGCAGGCCCTGGAATATCCGGCCCTCGATGCTGGCCGGGTCGCTGCGGCGGGCATACTTTTGCGGGTCGGCGTACGGCCGGTGAACCCAGCGGCTGTCGCTTGCCTTGTCAGGATCGTCCCGGTAGGAATAATCGTTCAACATTCCGATCTCGTCGCCCAGATAGATCAAGGGGATGCCCCCGATTGTCAGGATGATGGCATGCATCAAAAGGATCCGTCGAATGGCCAGATCGGTCTCTGTCTCGGTCTCTTCGCGCAGGGCCTTTTCCAGCCCGGCCAGCGAGGCGGCTGTGCCGGAGATGCGCGCGTCCCCGGTTGCCGGATTCTCCTGGAAGGGCAAGCCGCGCCCAAAACTGCCCGCGAAACGCCCGGTGTAGAAGGCATTTAAGAACTGGCGGTGGTCGAAACCATTGATATTCAACCGGGCGGCGTCTTCGTCTGAAAATGTCCAGCCGATATCATCATGGCAGCGGATGTAATTCACCCAGGCGCAGCCGGGGTCGATCGCAAAGCGCTCGCTCAGGGACAGGCTCAAAAGGCGGACCTCGCGGGTTGCCAGTGAGTTCCACAATAAGGCCATGAGCAGGGGGTTGTACGAAAGCTGGCATTCATCCGGATCGATATACTTGACCACTTCGTCGGGGTGGACGATTGCCTCCGATTTGAACAGCAGGCTGGGCGCCGCAATCCGGGCGACGCGGTTGAAAGCCCGGATCAGATGATGGGCTTCGGGCAGGTTCTCGCAGTTGGTGCCAAGCTTTTTCCAGATAAAGGCAACTGCATCCAGGCGCAGCACTTCCACGCCAGCATTTGCCAGGAACAGCATCTCTTCCGCCATGCGGTTGAATACCACCGGATTGGCGTAATTCAAATCCCACTGGTAGGCATGGAAGGTGGTCCAGACCCACATGCCGGTCTCGGGGTTGAACGTGAAAGCGCCAGGGTGTTCGCTCGGGAAGATTTCGCGCAGGTGGGCTTCGTAAGCGTCCGGCATTTGCCGGTTGGGGAACATCCGGTAATATTCCTGGTATTCTTCTGCGCCCGCCCTGGCGCGCTCCGCCCAGATATGCTCGTCGGAGGTGTGATTGAACACCAGGTCAAGCACCAGGCTGATGCCTTGCTGGCGAAGCTGGCGCGACAGCGAGGCCAGCTCATCCATGCTGCCCAGGGCCGGATCGACTTCCCGGTAGCTGCTGACTGCGTAGCCGCCGTCATTATCGCCTTCCGGGGCGCGAAACAGCGGCATCAGGTGCAGATAGGTCAGGCCCAGTTCCTTGAAATAAGGGATTTTTTGGCGAATACCGGCCAGATCGCCGGCGAAGAGATCCACGTAGCACACGCCCCCCAGCATCTGGTTTGATTGGTACCAGAGCGGTTGTTTCTCGCGTTCCAGGTCGAGCGTTTTCAAGTCGTCCGGACGGCCCAACCAGACTTCCGCCATGGTGATCAGCAAATCTTCGAGATGATAGAAGAAGTCATACTGGCCGCTGTAAAGCTGAAAATAGATCTGAAACAGAGGCGGAAAGTGCTCTCGCAGCCTGCTGATGAATTGCGACCAGGCCTGGGGCTGCCCGGCTGCCTGTTCAGCAAAGCGCTCTTCCAGCCGCGGCAGCAGGCGGTTTAATGAGCGTTCCGTTTGGGTTTGGAACCGGTTTCGATCAGGCATCCTGTGGGTCTCCTGAACTGGTGATAAAACGTTCAACTTCCTGCCGGGTCGGCAAAGCGGGAATCGCGCCGCGCTGGGTCGTGGTCAGGGCGCCGACAGCATTGGCGTAGCGGCAGATCGCGTCCAGGTGGCCCTCGTCCAACTCGCCGTCCAGGTTCTGATACAATCCCGTCAACAGCCCGGCGACAAAGCCATCCCCCGCGCCGGTGGTGTCCACTGCCTGGACGGAGAAGCCGGCGACGTCGCCGGTCAAATCCGGCGTGAAATACGTGCAGCCGCTTTTTCCCCGGGTGACCACCAACAGATGCAGCCGGTCATGCCACAGGCGGCGCGCGCCTGTGACGAGCTGTGCTTTCCCGCTCAGGAAATTCAGTTCTTCCTCGCTGATTTTGATCACCTCGGCCAGGGGCCAGGCCTCCAGGATGCCCTGGCGGGCGGCCTCGGCGCTGGGCCATAGATTCAGGCGTAAATTCGGGTCGTAAGATACGGTCAATCGTCCGGCCTGAGCGATCTCGATGGCTTGCAAGGTGGTTGTCCGGCTGGGCTCACTGATCAGGCTGATCGAGCCGAAGTGGAAAATTTTTGCGCTGCGGATATAATCGCCATCCAGTTCGTCGGGCCGGTAGAGCATGTCGGCGCTGGGGTGGCGGTAAAACATGAAGTCCCGCTCGCCATCCGCTTTCAAGGAAACAAATGCCAGCGCTGTACGGGCCTCGGCTGCAAAGCAAAGCGCCGATATGTCAACGCCGGCCCCCTCCAGGGTCTGGGCCAGGAAGTGCCCAAAGGCATCTTCGCCCACCTTGCCCATAAAACCGCTGGATATCCCCTGCCTGGCAACGCCTACTGCCACATTAGCAGGGGCGCCTCCGGGGGCTTTTTGAAATGCAGGCGCTTCGATCAGGGATACCCCCGAAACCGTAGGTACAAAATCGATCAACATTTCTCCAAGCGTGATGATATCTGGCATAGTTGTCCGGCCCTCGCATATCCAGGTTTCGAATTTCGTTGAATTCTGAGTGGCGGTAGCATTTCTGGCTGCCTGTATCATTATACACAAAATCAGATGTACGGCATTAGGGATGGGTAGTAAAATGACCTCAGTTGCATCCCATAAGTTCGGAAATAGAAGGCAAAACAAGGCGTCAGCGCGGCCTTCGCCCACGCTGACGCCTTGTTTTGCTAAGACCTCTGGGTATTTCCTTCCAAAGGACGATGTGTAGAAAAACTGTTTGCGGTACAATCCAATTAATGCAACTTTAATGAACGCAGTGCGTAGAATCTGGCAGATCGCCCATACAACTTCGCCGATACCCGGGCGAATTCTATCATCGGTTATGTGTCCGCAGCTTTCACGGTCGACTGGAAAGTCAATACCAAAATCAGGAGTTCACGATGAGACGCAACACGATCTTTTGGGGCAGCATGCTGGTTCTGTTTGGGGCCTTATTCCTGCTCAGCAATTTGGGCATTATCTCCGTCAATATCTGGGCATTATTCTGGCCGATTTTACTGATCGGCGCGGGCCTGTGGTTTTTGTTTGGGTATTTCTTGCGCCCCCAGGTGGAAGTCGAACACGCCAACGTGCCTCTGGAGGGGGCGGCGCGGGCTCGCCTGCGAGTCAATCACGGCGCCGGCAGGCTGAAGATATCTGCCGGGGCAGGGGCCGGCGATCTTGTTGAAGGTGATTTCGGGGGCGGCCTTGACCTTTCCAGCCGGCTCAGCGGGGATACCCTGGATGTGACCATGAAGGTCCCCACCCAGGCGTTCATGGTTCCGTTTGGCCCCGGAGCGTCGCTGGACTGGACTTTTGGACTCGCCCGCCAGGTGCCGATTGAACTGCAACTCGAAACCGGGGCCAATGAAGCCCAGATCGATCTGTCCGACGTTCAGGTCGAACGGCTGAGCGTCAAATCGGGCGCCAGTTCGACGGTCGTCCGCCTGCCGGCCGCGGCCGGCTTTACCGCGGTCAGCGTGGAAACCGGGGCGGCTTCGGTGGAATTTTTCGTCCCGCAAGGGGTCGCCGCTCGGATCTCAGGCAGCGCCGGGCTGGCTACAATTAACGTTAATGAACACCGCTTCCCCCGCACGGGTGCCCTGAACCAATCGCCGGATTATGAGACCGCCGAAAATAAAGTTGAGATCAACATCTCGGTTGGGGTTGGTTCGGTCGAAGTGCGATAGCTGCCCTGGCAGGATCATGATGCCGGTCCAGGTCTTATGACTATGTATCTATCCGAAAATTCAAAAGGGCATGTGGTGGTCGATGCGTGCAGAGCACGCATCGACCACCACAATAACAATTTTCGGATAGGTTCCAAATCAAGGATAGCAAAGGTGTGGGTTCTCACGTGCGCCTGCTGGCTCATATTACCCGTGTCCGGGCATAACTCGACCGCTCAATGAGCGCAACCTTACTGGTAATTGTTTCCCACGAAAGGAGAACGCTGTGAAACCTGTCGAGCAGCAAACTGCTGAAGGTATCCTGTATACGGATATGTACCAGCTCACCATGGCCCAACTTTATTTCCGGCAGGGTCTGCACGAAAAAGAAGTTCAATTTGACCACTTTTTTCGCAGTTATCCGGATTACGGCTCGCATAAGGCTGGCTATTGTATCAGCGCTGGTCTCGAGTGGCTGCTGGATTGGATGACCGCGGCCCATTTTCGGGATGAGGATATCGAAATTCTTCGCAATCAGAAAACCAGCCAGGGTCGCCGAATTTTCGGAGATGATTTTCTGAACTGGCTGCGGCAGCATGGCGACTTTTCCGGCTTGAGCCTGGCAGCCATCCCCGAAGGCCGGGTCGTGCATCCGAACGTCCCTTTGACAGTTGTCCACGGTCCGTTGGCGATGGCGCAAATCCTGGAAACCTCTCTGCTCAATCACCTCAATTACCAGACACTGATCGCCACCAAGGCCGCCCGCATCCGCGAGATCGGTCGCGGTCAGCTGATGTTGGAGTTCGGGCTGCGGAGGGGCCAGGATAAGGGCGCCAATGCTGGGGCCCGGGCTGCCCTGATCGGCGGGGCCGACTATACCTCCAACGTTGGCGTGTCAGCAGTGCTCGGATTTCCCCCCAAAGGCACCCATGCGCACAGTATGGTCCAGTTGTTCATGGCGCTAAACCGCAGCGAACTGGATGCCTTTCGCGCCTATGCTGAACTGTACCCGGATGACTGCCTGCTGCTGGTCGATACCATTGATACCCTGGAAAGCGGCGTGCCCAACGCCATCCGGGTTTTCGAGGAACTGCGCCAGCAGGGCCACAGGCCGGTCGGCATCCGGCTCGATTCGGGCGACCTGGCCTACTTAGCCATCCAGGCCGCCAAACAGCTGGACGAAGCCGGATTCCCGGACGTTTCGATCGTGCTCTCCAATAATCTGGATGAATTGGTGATCTGGCAGATTATCACCCAGATCATCGAAGAGGCCCCTCGCTATCAGATGGACGCCGACCACCTGATCAAACGCCTGGTGTACGGGGTCGGGACTCGCCTGATCACGAGTTGGGGCGAGCCGGCCCTGGGCGGCGTTTACAAGCTGGTGGCCGTCTGCGACCAGGATAACTGGGTGCCGGCGATCAAGATCTCTGAATCGCCTTCCAAAACGCCCAACCCAGGCCACAAAGCAGTCTGGCGGATTTACGACCGGCGCGGCAATGCCACTGCTGACCTGCTGGCCCTGCCGTCGGACGACGTTCGCAACCAGGAACGCATTCAGCTGCGCCATCCAAGCGATCACACCAAGCAGCGCGTGCTGGATCAAAGCGAGATCTCGGAGATCGAGCCTTTGCTGGTGGAGATCCTCGAGGAAGGCCGGCTGCTGGTCGATTTACCGGACATCGACAGCATGCGCGCCACCCGCCAGGCGGATGTCGAGCGCCTGGACCCGGGCGTACGGCGGATCATGTACCCGCATATTTATCACGTGTCCTTGACCCAGTCTCTGTGGGATATGAAGCAGAAATTGATCGGCGAGGCGCTGGGCTGGGATCAGGCCCAACCTTGAAATGACCAGGCAAACCGAAACCAAACACCAAAACACTTTCTGATTGAAGCCGTGTCTGCAACTTTTGGCCAGGTTGTGCGTAGATGGATTGAAGCCCGCGGAGCGTTTCCGCCCACCGCCGGCGATTTTGGGTTGCTTCCCTGGGCGAAGACCCATTCATAAAAGAAGGAGAATGTGCGATGTCGAAATGGCTTGAATCTCAACTCTTATGGGGACTGCTGCTGATTGTGGCAGGCGGCTTGTTTCTGCTCCAGAATCTGGGGATATTTGCAGCCAGCAATCTGGTGTGGGCCGTCCTGTTAGGTCTGGGCGGTGTGTTTTTCATTTCGATTTTCATTCAATCCCAGGAGCACTGGTGGGGGTTGATCCCAGGTATCACCTTGTTGGCGATCGCATTGCTCATTTTCCTGGACCAGTTTTTTCCGCGCATCTCGGATATCTGGGGCGGGGGACTGGTTCTGGGTGGAATTGGGCTGGCTTTTCTGGCCGTCTATCTGGCCAACCGGACTAACTGGTGGGCGCTGATCCCGATGGGCGTAATGCTGACCCTGGCCGGGGTCACCGTCCTGGATCAAATCACCAGCCTGGACACGGGCGGGATCTTCTTTCTGGGTCTGGGCGCGACCTTTGCCCTGGTGGCGCTGCTGCCGGTTGAAGGCAAACAGATGCGTTGGGCCTGGATCCCGGCCGGAGTACTGTTGGTGATGGGGCTGTTCATTAGCGCACAGGCTGCTTCCTTGATGGCCTATCTCGGCCCGGTGATCCTGATCCTGGCCGGCCTGTTCTTCATCCTGCGAGCGATGCGCAGACCTGCCAGCTAATCACGCCAATCAATGGCTGGCGTCGAGCCGCTTGCCGGACTTTACCTGAAATTGGCGTAACTACTCAGGCTTAATTGCAAAATATGGGCGAAACAGGTGTGCGTGGGGGGCGTACACCCCCCCACGCACACCTGTTTCACCACGATTTCCAGGCATTGCCTGAGTAGTTACAAATTGGCATGTCATGAATGGCACCCACCCCTAAATCTGGGACATATCACAGATTATCCGAAAGACCCTGTTAAAAGGTGATCGTTTATGAGACCAAAATTGACCCGAAGTCAAACTGACCAGATGATTGGCGGAGTGTGCGGCGGCCTGGGACAGTACCTGGGCATTGACTCAACCTTCGTGCGTTTGTTTTTCGTGCTGCTGGCTTTCGCCGGAAACGGGATCGGCGTGCTGATTTATCTGCTGCTGTGGATCATCCTGCCAGCCGAAGGACGGCCGCGGGCGACCAGCTTTGAAGAGAACGTGCGCATGGGCAGTGAAGAAGTTGCGAACCGAGCCCGCCATATAGGGGATGACTTACGTAATATGGTCCAGGATCCGCACCCACAGGCAGCCCTGATCATCGGGGCTGCGTTGATCATTCTGGGTGTGGTTTATTTGATCGACAATCTGCAGCTGCCGTGGTTGCAGTGGCTTCGCTTTGATATCATTTGGCCCCTCCTGCTGGTTTTGGGCGGCATTGCCCTGATCTTGCGGCGGGGGCGAGGAGAATAGCTATGAACGAGAATCGTCCCTCCCGCCGTTACCGGGGCAGCCTGGTATTCCCAATCATCCTGATTGGGCTCGGCATCGTTTTTCTGCTCAGCAATGTCGGCGCTTTGAGCGGCGATATCTGGAGCACAATCATCAACCTGTGGCCTATCCTGTTGATTGCCATTGGCCTGGACGGCATCTGGCGCCGCCAGGGCCTGGTCGGCGCAACCGTGATGATCGTTTTAGGTATCGTTTTTCTGCTCAGCAACCTGGGCTACCTGGAGCTCAACGTTTGGGCGACCATCTTTCGCCTGTGGCCGATCTTATTGATCGCCATCGGTTTTGACGTGCTGATCGGCCGGCGTTCGACCCTGGCCTCCCTGATCGGTTTGGTGGTGATCCTGGCTATTCTGGCGGGCGCGCTGTGGGTCTCGGGGATTGGCGTCGCCGGCGGGCGCGCTGTGACCGGCATGGAAATCCGCCAGAGCCTGGAAAATGTCTCGCAGGCCAGCCTGCAGCTATCCCCGGCTGTGGGCGAGCTGACCATCGAGGCGCTCAGCGGTTCGAACGACCTGGTGGCAGGAACGGTGCCGGATGTGAGCGGCCTGGCTGTGCGCGAAGATTACTCGGTCAATGCTGGGACAGCCACTTACCGCCTGACCAACAGCGGTGGGCAGTTCGTCAGCTGGCCGGGCAACACCAGCGATTGGCGCTGGGATTTAGGCCTGACGACCCAGGTCCCGCTCGATTTGCGGGTCGAGATGGGAGCTGGCAGTATGCAGCTCGATCTGACCGGTTTGCAGCTCGATGGCTTAAACGTCAGCATGGGGGTCGGCCAGATCACGGTCCAGCTGCCGGGTGGGGAAGACTACCAGGCCCGGCTTGAGAGCGCCATCGGCCAGCTGATCGTGGTGGTGCCAGCGGATGCGGGCGTGCGGGTCATATCGGATGCTGCCTTGACCTCAGTGTCCGTGCCCACTGGTTACAGCCAGAACAATGATGTTTACACCTCGCCGAATTACGCCACTGCCGGAAGCCAGATCGAATTGAGGGTCAGCCAGGCAATCGGGCGGATCGAAGTCCGCCAGTAACGCCAATCATTGCGCCTGCGGCGCTGGAATGGGGATTCGGTTGAAAAACAGGCGGGATGGTAGGCGAACGCCTGCCATCCCGCCTGTTTTTCAACCGATCACTTGCCGGCCACATGCCCGTTTTCGATTTGTCCGGCCTGGGGGTTTCAATTAAAGCCTGGACCGGTTAGTTTGAAGGTCAGTTTGCCCCGGTCCTGCTGCACCTGGATGGCGATGATCTCGCTCTCGCCGGCAGCCAGCCGGCGTTCGAATGCGGTCGCGTCCGTGATCTGCCCGGATTGGATCGCCTGCGCCCCGAACTGGTAACTGCCGCCAGCGAGGCTGCTGACTTCAACAAAGTACCACCCAGATCCATTCAAAGGGTCATTCACGCTCAGCAAGCGCCCGGTCCCAAGATCGCTGAGCAAACTGCCCGGGGACAATGCCTGGTCCTCGGCGCCGGTCAGGCGGACCGTGACGGCCGGACCGTCCACCGCCACCAGCAGCCAGTCGGGCGACTGGTTTGAAACGGGAAACGAGCGGGCGCTCAGACCCTGCCAGCGGGCATGGCCGTAGGTGTGCTGGTCGTGATAGTGTCGCCATTCGAGTTCGGTCGCCAGCCCGCCCGGATTCTCTTCAATGACGCCGGTTGCATCGATCATCTTGCGCGGGTAGCCTTTGCTGTTGACCTCCGAGATGATGGAGACATGATCCATCTCGCCATCCCCTTCCCAATCGAAAAAGACGATATCTCCGGGTAAATAAGGTACCTGCGGGGCCAGCAGCTGGCCGCTGTAGGCAAAATAGCGCCACATATCTTGCGAGCTGCGGGCATTCCGCCAGCGGTAATAGTGGTAGGGATTGGCCTGGAAATCCAGCTCCAGGGCAAACTGCAGATTGATTTCCAACCCTTCGCGGAAAGCATCCAGCACCAGATCGGTGCAGTCCCCGCTGTAAAAACCACTGAACGGGCCGCCGCACTCGCGGAATGGGGACGGGCAGCCGCGGCCCAGGTTGTAGGGCATACCAAGGTCGGCGCGGGCGGCTTCCAGCAGCGCCTCCGGGTTGGCGATAAAGTTCAGGCTGTTGGCGCCGGAGGCCGCATCCTGGATGGTCACCCGCCGTTCTGGCGGAGAGAAACTGAATCCTTTTTTCGACGGCGCCAGGGTCAAACTGTAACGACCAGAGGCGCCGGCGCTGCGGCCCGGCAGGCTGAAACGCCCGCTCTGATCGGTGAGGACGCTGCGGCCGGCGTTGTCACTGACCCGCACTCCGGCCAGCGGCCGGCCGGCTGGGTCGCTCACCCAGCCCGTAACAGATCCGGGCGAGATGGCGGCCCCGGGATCATCCAATAAGAAAATGCCGGACAGCGGGTTGGCTGCCTGATCCGGTTGGCTGCCGGCGGCGTAAGCGATCGTTTGTCCCCCGGCCGAAATGGCCGGTTGGGTGGCCTCGCTTGTCCGCCGGCCGGCCGCTGACAGCCGTCCCAACCGCCGGCTATGACCGCTGGCGAGATCGTAGCGCACCAGGTCGGCCGCGCGGTTTTCATTGGCAGCCAGGTAGATCAGCGCCTGGCCGTTTGGTTCAAGCGTAAATCGCAGCCGGCCCGGGCTGGCTAACTGGCTGCCCGGCGCCAGGCTGATTGCCCCGTCCGAGAGCTGGTAGGTGTAGACCCCCGCCCGATTATTCTGCATCCCGGCGAAGGCCAGGATTGAGCCGTCGCCGGATAGGGCCGGGCGGCTGGCCAACACGCTTATCGGAACCGCCAGGTTATGCGTATCGATGGCGCGGGTCTGGCCGCTGATGCGATCGTAGAGCATCAACTGCAAGCCAGGCCCAGCTGCTTGCCCGCCTGTGATCCCGGCGAGCTGGCTCAGGTAAGCGATAAAGCGCCCGTCTCCCGAGATGGCCGGCAAATACGACCAGCGGATGTGCAGGCCCTCGCCGGGGCAATCCAGCGCTGCGAATGAGGTCTGGAAACCGGGCAGCAACCGGACCGCCGGACCGCAAACCAGATCGTAAAGCGGGGCGTGGCCCTGGCCGTCCTGAATATCAGGCGCGATGCGCCGGTTGGTCTGGCTGGCCCGGTCATAAAGGTAGATCGACTGCACACCGTTCGTCTGCTCACCGGTCAGGTTGCTGGCCAGCGAGGCGTACGCCACCCACCGGCCGTCCGCCGAGATTGAAGCCCAGCCGCTCCAGCCGTTGGCCGCTGAGCCATCGGGCGCCTGGGAGATACGCCGGGTCTGGCCGCTGGCCAGGTCGTGCAGGTAAACACTGGCCTGCCCGGGCGGATTTTTAACCGAGCCATCCTCCCAGTTGCGCGCCAGTGAGGTGAAGGCCAGGCTGGAGCCATCGCCCGAGAGAGCCGGCTGGTAGGACCAGCCGTCGCCCTGCTCGCCGTGGCTGCCCACCGAAACCCGGCGGGTCTCTCCGCTGCGGCGATCGAAAACAAATACATCCGCAGCCTGGTTGCTGTCGTCGCCGGTCAGGTTGCCGGCCAGCGAGACGAAGGCAGCCAGCCGGCCATCATAGCTGAGCGCCGGGCTGTCCGACCAGCCGTTGGCCGCTGAACCATCTCGCCCTTGTGAGATCAGCTCCGCCGGAAGCGCTTGCGGGTTGGGCGCGCGCCACAAGCCGGCCTGGATTGCCAGGCCGGTAATCAACAGGCAGGTGCGCAGCCAGATCCCGGTTCGTGTGAACATGCCGGAATTGTAATACATGTTTTGTGCGTCCTGGAGGCTGGTGTACCCTATTCGATAAGAAAAGGCATATCCTCTGGGCATACTGCCAAAGAACACACTGCTTGACTTTAGAACTTGTGTTCTGTTATACTGATCGTGGAGCGATCGCAGGCATTGTCCACTGGAACGCGGCAGCTCGTTCAATCTCCACGGGGGCCGGCCCGGATGCGACCACTTGCCGTCTAAAGAGGGTTCATGAAATCGTTGTTGCGTTCTATCTTTCAGCGCCTGATTCAGGATTTAGGTCTGCGCCGTGACGCGCCCCGGCGCAGCTACAACCTGGAAGAGGATCTGCTCCAGTCCTTGCAACGCCTGGCAGAGCGCGAGCAACGTTCCCAGGATGATGTGGCGGCTGAGCTGCTGACTTACGCCCTGAACCAGCGGGCGATTGATGAAGAGAATCTGCGCCGCTGGCACGAACTGACCCAGCGGGAACAGCAGGTAGCCGCCCTGACCTGCCTCAATTTCACCAACCGCGAAATCGCTATTCACCTGGTGATCTCCCCTGAAACCGTTAAAACTCATGTGCGCAATGTGCTGACCAAATTCGATCTACACAGTAAAGCGGAACTGCGCAAGCTGCTGAAAGACTGGGATTTCAGCGATTGGCTTTAGGCCTGGCCGGACCTGCCCGCCCCGGTAACCTCTTTTACTGCGCTCCAGGCGCGCTCCCCGCGCGGGTTAACCCGCGAACTCCCCCCTTTATTACACCGCATACGTGATTGTCTCTTGCCCCTGATTCGGTTATCCTGAATTCAGGCTGACAAAACGAACACCACATCCATTCTTTTTTCCTTAAAGAATTTAGTGGTTCTCTCGCCACATTCATAGAATAGGGCGAAAAAGGTGTGCGTGGGGGCGCACGCCCCCACGCACACCTTTTTCGCCGTTCTTCTCCACCGACCGCTCGCCACACCCAAAAAATTGGGAGAATTCTTTGAATCTGACGCTGCAGGTTCGTTACAAAGCTTCTTAAGAAAAGATATGAAAAGCTGGGGAGAGGAACACGCTGAAGATGAATGATTTGTTGGACCTTTCCGATGGACGACTGGCGCTGGTGATCGCACCCGGACGGGCTTTGGAGCGATTGCTGGACCTGACCGCCCATCTGGCGCCGCAAGGAGCGTTGCGCGTGCTGGATGGCGGCAACAGCTTCAACGTTTACACGGTTGCCAGTTATCTGCGCCGTCGGACCCCGCACCTGAAAGCCGCACTCCAGAACATCCGGGTCGCCCGGGCCTTTACCTGCTACCAGATGCTGGCCCTGCTGGAAAGCACGCCCAGCAGCCCGATCCCCACCCTGGTATTGGATTTGCTGGCAACCTATTATGACGAGAGCGTTCCATTTAGCGAGCGCCGCCGGCTGTTGTCCATCAGCCTGGCGGAACTGCGCCGGTTAGGCCAGGCAGCGCCGGTTGGGATCACGGCGCGGCTGCCTCCGGCGGATCAGCCTGAGCGACATGAATTGCTTGGCCTGCTGGAGGCCGCTGCCGACCAGGTCTGGCGATTTGAGCCGGAGATCCCCAAACCACCCTTGCGCCTGTTCTGAAGGGCGGCCCGGTGAAATGACCGGGCGTCCGGTCAGCCCCGATAACAGGCGCCAACCTATACCCAGGAGCCACTTATGGGCCGCACGCTACCCTCCATTACCCAGGTATTTTTACAAGAGCAAGAGGCTTTTGCTCGCTTCCGGCGGGCGCTGCGTCGCAGCGACCAGGTTGTGCTGGATGATTTATTTGCGGCGGCGCGCAAGCACCTGGCGGCCGCAGCTTTTGCCTCGCATGCCATGCCTTTTGAAGTTTTTATGTTATCCATGCTGCTGGAAGAGCATAAAGAAGTGCTGCGCCTGCGGCGCCTGGTAGAGGCCCTGCCTCCGGGGCAGGATGATTGAGCGCACCGGCTGGCTGCTGGATCTGTACGATCACCCCCAGGATGGTATCGTGATCTGGCTGCTGGATGAGCAGGGCCGGCACCGTCTCACCCAGGCGCTGCCGGTCACTTTTTATGCCGCCGGGCCATCCCCGCGCCTGCGGGCGTTGTGGCGTTATCTGCAGGCTCAGCCGCTGGCGGTGACGCTCTCCCGCCAGGAACGCCGCGACCTGTTCGCTCCTGGGATGCTGCCGGTGCTGGCGGTGCAGGTGGAACGGCCCAGCGACCAACCCGGTTTGTTCCGCCAGGTCTCGCAGGCTTTCCCTGAACTGACCTATTATGACGCCGACCTGCCTTTGTCCCTGCGGCATGCCGCCCGCTTTGGCACCTTCCCGCTGGCGCGCTGCCGGGTGGAGGCGGACGAAGACGGGCGCATCCAGGCGTTGGAGACCCTGGATTCGCCCTGGACGCTCGATCCGCCCGACCCGCCCCTCAACATCCTGACTCTGGAACCTAACGTCGATCCCTTTCATGCTCCGCCCAGCCACCTGCTGATCCGGGTGAGGTCGGGTCGCCTGCAGCGGGCCAGCTATCGCCTGGCGCTGGAGCCGGTCCGGCCGCTGCTGATCAACCTGCGGGCGATCTTGCAGCGCCACGATCCCGACCTGATCCTGACCAATTGGGGCGATACCTGGCTGCTGGACCATCTGCTGGGCTGCGCCCGCCAGCAAGGCCTGCCGCTGCCCCTGAACCGTGAGCCCGGCCGCGGGGTGCTGCGCAAAGCTGAGCGCTCGTATTTCACCTATGGGCAGATCATCCACCGCGGCCAGCAGGTGCACCTGTTTGGTCGCTGGCATGTGGATGGCTGCAATGCCATGCTGTTTGGCGAGTACGGCCTGGAGGGCATCTACGAACTGGCGCGGGTGACTGCCTTGCCCATCCAAACGGTGGCGCGGGTCTCGCCTGGCACCGGTATCTCTTCCATGCAGATGGTGACTGCCCTGCGCACCGGCGTGTTAGTGCCCTGGCACAAGCAGCAGGCTGAACGCCCCAAAACAGCCTATGACTTGCTGCAGGCCGATCAGGGCGGCCTGGTTTACCAGCCGGTCATCGGCCTGCATCGCCACGTGGCTGCAATCGACTTCATGTCGATGTATCCCAGCATCATGGCCCGTTTCAATGTCTCGCCCGAAACGGTGGGCGCAGAGCGGCCCACTGCTCAACTGGTGCCCGAACTGGGTGTGATGGTGGCGGATGGGCAGCCCGGACTGGTGCCTCAGACCCTCCAGCCGCTGCTGGATAAACGCCTGGCGCTCAAGCGCGGGTTGGTCGATCTGCCGGCCTGGGATCCGCGCCGCAAAACCTATCAGGCCCAGGCCACGGCCCATAAATGGCTGCTGGTGACCTGTTTCGGCTACCTGGGTTACAAAAATGCCCGTTTTGGGCGGATTGAGGCCCACGAGGCGGTGACTGCCTACGGGCGCGAGGCTTTGCTGCGCGCCAAAGAGGCGGCTGAGGACCTGGGTTTTACCGTGTTGCACATGTATGTGGATGGTCTGTGGGTCCAGCGGCCGGGCGCGGTGCGGCCCGATGATTTTCAGCCTTTGCTGGATGAGGTCGTGGCTCGCACCGGCCTGCCGATCGCTTTAGATGGAATCTATCGCTGGGTGGCCTTTTTGCCTTCCCGCCAGAACGAGCAGGTCCCGGTGCCCAACCGCTATTTTGGCCTGTTTGAGGATGGTTCGTTTAAATTACGCGGTATCGAAGCGCGCCGCCGCGACACCCCGGCTTTTATCGTTGAAACCCAGATGCAGATCCTGGAGCAGATGGCGCGGGCCCGCGACCCGGTCGACAGTCTGCCGGCTGTCCAGGCTTTGCTGCGGCGCAAGCTGACAGCTTTGCGGGCCGGACAGATCCCGATAGAAAAAATGCTGGTCACCCAGAAGCTCAGCCGCAGTCTGGCTGAATATCGCAGCCTCTCGCCGCCGGCCCGCGCCGCGGCCCAGCTGGAGGCGGTTGGCAAAAGCCTGCGCGCCGGGCAAAACGTGCGCCTGATCTATACCGCAGATGAAGTCGGGGTGCGAGCCTGGGATGCCGGCCCGCTCCCGGAATCGCTCCATATCGATACCAGGCGTTATGCCGAGTTACTGCTGCGGGCCGCCCAGACCCTGTTACAGCCGTTGGGGGTGGAGCCTGAGCGGCTGCGCGATTGGCTGTTCAGCAACGCTGCCTATGGCTGCCGTCCCGGCTACCTGCCAGCCCAACCGGCCAGTTATGCCCTGCCGCTATGGTCCGGCAGCCGGGCCGTGCTCAGGGCTGTGTCGAATGGCTGGGCGGCGGATCATTATCTTGATCGGGCGGCGTGGTAGCCGCTGCGTCGATGGACCTCAATTCATTTTTAATTTTCCGCGCGGGGGAACGGGTGCGATGGCGTTGAAGGATATCGTCCGGTAAATTGCCCTCGAAAATGATCTCCTGTGCGTGAGAAGCCAGCTCGCCGCCGAAAAGCAGGATGGCCGAAACGATCCAGGCCCAAAACACCAGGATGACTGCCACCGCCAGGGAACCGTAGATCAGGTTGTAATTGGCAAAATTCACTATATAGGATGTAAAAAGCGGCCGGGCTGCCAGGAAAAGCGAAGTAGCCGCCAGCGCCCCAAACAAGGCGGCCTTCCACTGGACTTTTCGGCGGGGGATGAACCGGTACATCAGAAAAAAAGCGATCAATAACAGCAGCCCTGGGATCGCCTCCTGGGCAACCCGGTGAAAGGCCAAATCCTGCGGCGGCAGAAACCGGAGCGCGTCCCAGGAGAGGTTAAGTGCCAGGCGGGAGAGCAGGGCGATCACAAAAAACAGGCCGATCGAGAGTGCCAACGCCAATTCAATCATGGTGCGTTTGATAAACCCGTACGTTTCGTCGGCATCGAAGGCAATATTGAGGGCTTGTGTTACCACACCGAAGAAGCGCGATACGCTCCACAATAAAGCCAGCAATGAGATCACGCTCACACTGCCCCGGGCCTGGATGGCGCTCTGAACGATGCTGTCCAGCTGGCCGGCGCCGCGCGGTAAGAAATTCTGGCCGAGCAATTGGGTTATCTGGGTGACCACCCAGGATGGGTCGACGAAAAAGGCAGCGATGGAAGCTCCGGCCAGCAGCAAGGGAAAAACGGACAGCAGGCTGTAGTAGGCAATCGCGGCCCCGTACAGCGCGTCATTATCGGTGCCAAAATCACGGCCGGCCGCGACCAGAACCTGGATCATTCTGAGAATGAGCCCGGGCCGGTTTGATTTAGATGGCCCTGATTCTTGATTGCCTGAGGGCTGGGGTGGTGTGGTCATGTTGGGTTTCAATCTGTTTCGGAAATTGCCGCGGCTGCGCCGGTTCTACGCCGGATCGCCGGGGCGATGACCCGTTGGACCAGAACCTGTAAGGCGGCTGCAATGGGGATCGCCACCAGTGCGCCCAGGAGGCCGCCGATGGTTCCACCAGCGAACAATGCCAGGATGGTCAACAAAGGCAGCATTTCAGTCTGGCCGCGCATGATATTCGGGACGAGAATGTGATTTTCGATCTGCTGCATCAGGATCAGGTATCCTAAGGCGATCAGGGCCTGTGTCGGGGAATTAAGTAGGGCTACCAGGCCAATCGGAACAACCGAGATGATCGGGCCCAACACGGGGATCATTTCAAGCAGACCTGCCAGCAAGCCCAGCACCAGGGGGTAATCAACGCCAATGATCAACAGGCCGAGATAAACCAGCACACCCACCACCAGACCGTTGATCACAATGCCGCGAATGTAGCCTCCCATGGCATTGGACATGCCGTTGAGCAAATCGAGCAAAGCGCTTTGAGATTTGGACGGCACCAGTGATTCGAGAAACCGGGTGATGCGGGGTGTTTCGATCAGGGAATACAGGGAAACGAAAAAAATGAGAACCAGATCGAATAACGATGACGAAATTTTTAAGGGCAAAGATACCAGCCCGGAAACGGCTGAGCCCAATCGGGAACCGAGGTTGTTAAGCAGGGTCTGGGGGTTTACTTGATTCCATTGGCTGAAAAAGTTGCGGACCTGGTCGACCAGCTGCGGGAGGTGGTCGGTCGCCTGGTTGGCCTGCGCTACCAGGGCCGGCACGATGATCCAGCCTGCGCCGACCAGCAAGGCAATCAGCAGGATGTATATCAGGATGATTGCCAGGGTGCGCGGCAACCAGCGTTCCAGCAATTTGACCAGCGGGGACAGGGCGGCCGCGATCGTGATCCCGAAGATAAACAGTGCCAGGGGGGTGGCAAACAGTCGCAACGCAAACAACCCGCCCAAACCGAGAATGATCCCCATAGCCCAGGCGGTGGCCATCCGCCACCAATCGGCTGATGGATGGGGCAACTGCCTGCCGTCGTCAATTGGCCCATCATCGACTGATTGGTTGGCGGTTTGTTTAGGATCGTTTTTTTGAGAAGCTGATGGCATTGGTTTGTTCTTTCCGGCGATTGAGTTGCAGGTCAGGATTAACCCGCGTGAAACAGACATGATCTCCCCCCAAATGTAGTTTACACAGGCCGGTAAAGTTTTTCTATACGGAATGTCCCTAGCGTGGCGTTAGGGATTTCCCCAATGAGAATGTCTGATTCTTTGGGAAACTCTGTGGGCAAGTCCCAAATTTGGGGTACCACCACCACAATCCACACAATTTGAGTGCTCCCACCGAGTTCCTTGGCCAGATCGAGGGTCAATCAACTTCTGCCAGTTCGCGCGCCTGGGCCAGGGTGGAGAAGATAAAGATGCCGAACAACAGCAGTGCAATCACAATTCCAAACAGGTCGAACAGGGAGATTGAGACCGAAAACAGATGATAAACGGGATTGCCGCCGAAGAAAACCAGGGTATTGGCCAGCACTGCAATCGCCCGGATCTCGGTCGGCCCCAACTTGCCGTAAGAGATTTTGAAGACCCCCAGCACGCAGGTGCGCACATAAACCAGGACCGACATCAGCAAGTAGCCCACCAGGGCGATCAGGGCGATTTCGAGATGTACGAATGGCGAGAGACCCAGGCCAATAAAGATCAGAGCTTCATTGAAAGAATCGACGGTATGGTCGACGAAAAATCCATACTTTGGTCGCTGGATTTGCCTGAACCGGGCCAGGGTACCGTCCAGGCTATCGCCATACCAGTTGATGAAAAAGCCCAGGCTGGCCAGCCACAGAAAGATGGGGTTGATGTTGCTCAACCAGTAGCCTGCAAAGACGATCACCGCCCCAAGCACGCCAATTGCAGTCAGCATGTCGGGAGTCATCCAGCCGGGAGTATGCGCGGACAGCCATTTAAGCGCCGGTCGTTCCAGCGACCCCAGCAGGATGTCATTAACTCGTTCGTGGGATTCGATATTACGCTCAATAGGGCTGTCGATGATTTTACGATTCGTCATGAAGGCCGTTCTCCAAGGAAAAATGGAATACTAGGAAACTCTGTAGAACCCTTTCCGGAGCACATCAGGCATTTATGCTGCTCCCGCGTCTGGCCAGACCGGGTAGAACATTGACCACTGGGTTGGAGCCCTGCGGATAAATCCCGCGGCAATTTCCAGTATCGTTTCGGCATTCCGCTCGATTTCTTCGTGCCGATCGCGGTAAGGGCGCATGGTGACCGGCTCGGATATTTCGATATGATAACAGCCGCGTTCGTCGCGGAAAGCTGCCGCCACGATCACTGGGGTGTTGGTTTTAAGCGCCAGCATGATATGCATCACCGGTAGAGCCGCTGGTCGGCCGAAGAAGCGCGGCATGTACTTGGATTCGCCCAGCGGCCGGTCCAGGCCGGTGATGACCGTCCCCCCCTGTTCGAGCAGCCTGGTCGCCTGGCGCAGGGCCGTTATCGAGGCCGGCACCACTTCGAAGCCGGATTCTTTGCGGATGTCGTTTTGCCACTGATAGCCGCCGCCCGGATTGGGCAGGCCCAACGCCATGGCCTGTAAGCCGCGCATGCTGGCTATTTGGGCGACGAAATCGAAATTGCTCATGTGTACGCCCACGATCGTCAGCCCCTGGCTGGCGTTCTGGCGGCTTCTAACCAGTTGATCGATCGGCGGTGTCCAGTCGAGCAGGTTGTAGATGGCCGCCCGGTTCCACAGATTATGATACAGGTCATACAGGCAGTAGCCGGTCTGTACAAAGGTGTCGATCACCCGCTGGTCGAGCGCCGCGGGGGTCAGGTCGCCGCCGATCACAGCCTGGTTGCCGCGCACTGCCTGGACGATGCCAAGGTTAGACCGCGCACCGATCTGCCTGGCGACGAATTGAGCAATCTGGTATCCCAGGCGGGGCGGCGTGGTCCGGCCAAGCCCCATGGCCAGGCCTACCCCGAGACGGCTGTTGATGATGGATTGGAAGTTGATAGGCATCTCAAAGGTTAAGCCATTTGGTCGCCGCACCCGGCAGGTTTGCCAGCGGGCCGACCCGCACGGTGCAGGTAGGCAGTGAATCGATGAACAACCGCCCGTAGCGTTTGTGCAATACGCGTGAATCCAGGATGGCCACCACGCCGCGATCGTATTGGGTGCGGATCAAGCGCCCAAATCCTTGCCTGAAACGCAAGATGGCTTCCGGAAGCGAATATTGGCTGAACGGGTCCTCAAAGGTTTCGGAGCGAGCGGCGATAATCGGATCGGAAGGGACGTCAAAGGGCAGTTTTACGATCACCAGCACCGAGAGCGCCTCCCCGGGCACGTCCACGCCTTCCCAGAAGGCGCGTGTGCCAAGCAGCACAGCCCGTTCGGTGGTTCTGAAAAATTCGAGCAGCGAGTGGGGTGAGGCGCCTTCTCCTTGTTCGTAAATCAGAATGTCATCCCGCGCCAGCACCGGGCCGATCGCCCGTGAAGTGCGCCGCAGCTGGTCGTAGGAGGTAAACAGCACCAGCGTCCGCCCGCTGGTTGCTCGGCAGAGATGGATCAGGCTTTGCTCGACAGCCCGCTGGTGGCCGGAGCGGTCGCTCGGTTCCGGAATATCGTTGGCCAGGTACACCAGGGTGGCCGTTTCATAATCGAAAGGCGATCCCAGGGCCAGCTCGTAGGCGTCTTCGGCGTACAGGCGGCCGCGCAGGTAATCAAACTCACCGGCGGCGGTCAGGGTTGCGGAGGTCAGGATCACGACCTCCTTCTCGTGCCATAAGTAGCGTTCCATCAGCGGGCCGATATGGATGGGGGCCGTGTTGAGGGTCAGGCGATTGCTGTTGGCCTGGGCTTCAGCCCAGTACACCCGGTCTTCGGCCGGTTCAAACACCAGGCCGTTCATCTGGTCCTGGAACTCGCTCATCCGGCGGTAGAGATTTGCAAAACTGCCGCTCAGCTCTTCGTGTTCTTCGGCCAGTACTTCGTGGATTTCGGCGATCCCCTGGCTGAGTTTGCCGAGGATTTCAATCAATGGTTGCAGCGACCGTTCGGCCTCATCCCAGGCCATTTCCACCTCGGTCCAGGCCGGTTGGGTGCGGGTGGCAGGCAGGATGCGCTGCTGGTGACCGTAGGGACTGATCGGACGGCCTTCGCGTTGCTCAAGTAAGAAACGGTCGAGCGTCAGATAAAACTGGCGGACCAGTTGCTCGAGCCGGAAAGCCAGATCGGTTGCCTGCTGGACGTACTGGTTCAATTGGGCGGCATCGCCCGGGGTCAGGATGCCCTCGGTGGCGTCCACCAGCCAGCCCAGTAAGCCATGGCGCGGACCGCCCAGTTCGCGTAAAAAGCGGTCGACGTCGGCCTGGGTCACCCGGTAACTGAGGGCATTGGTGGTTGCATCTTCCAGGTGGTGAGCCTCGTCCACGATCAGGTAATCGTATTCGGGCAGTACCCGGTTTCCGGTTGCCACATCGGCCAGCAACAGGGCATGATTGACGATCAGAATATGAGCGCTCTGAGCGGACTGGCGGACCCGATAAAACGGGCAGGCGCCCCCGGTCCGCTTCAGGCAGGTGTCGCCGGTGCAGCCTTCATCATCCGCGGATATCCGCCGCCAGACTTCCCGCTCGGATGGGCCATTCAGATTGATCTCACCGCGATCGCCGGTTTCGGTGCCTTGCAGCCAGACCAGCACTTTGGCCAGCACCCGCATCTCGTCCACGGTCTCGGGACCGCGCCGGCGCAGGCTTTCCAACCGGCGCGGGCACAGGTAGTTGCCCCGGCCTTTCATCACCGTGGCGCGAATGTTCAGGTTCAGGGCAGCCCGCAGGTCGGGGATATCTTTGTTGATCAGCTGGTCCTGCAGGTTAATGGTATTGGTGGAGATCACCACCCGCCGGTTGTTTTGGATCGCCCACAGGGCAGCCGGGATCAGATAGGCCATGCTTTTACCGGTCCCGGTCCCGGCTTCCACCAGCAGGTGGCGTGATTCCGAGAAAGCCTCCGCAACCGATTCGAGCATACTGACCTGCTGGGGGCGGAACTCGTATTGGGGGAAATACTGCGAGAATGCCCCGCCGTGCGCTAGAATCCCGGAAACTTCTTCCGGATCGAGGGGAGCAGGTTCATTGACTGGATTGAGCGGCGCAGCCGGGCGCCCCAGCCTGTCATTGAAGAGCGGGCCCTGATAGCTGTGTTTCACGGCGTCCGCTGATACGATCTCTTTGCTGCGGTGACGCAGGGCCTGCCGCAGCGGCAGGTAGCCGAGCCAATCCAATGGCTCGGCCAGGCGGATGATCTCCGCCAGGATGTGCAGGGGTAGCTCCAGAGCCTGCTCGTACAGGGCCTGGTAGACCGCCCGGGTGGCCCGGGCATCATCCAGCGCCCGGTGGGTGGCGGGCAGCAGGATGTTAAGCGCCTGGGCCAGGGCGCCCAGGTTATAACGACCGGCATTCGGCATCAATACTGAGGCCAGTTCGTACGTATCCAGGCCTTGATTGTCCCTCAAAATCCCCTGGCGCCGCAAGAAAGCCAGGTCGAAGCCGATGTTGTGACCGACCACCGGGCGATCACCGACGAAGGCGACCAGGTCGGTCAGGACGGCTTGAATCGGGGGCGCTTTCAGCACCATCTGATCGCTGATGCCGGTCAGTTGGGTGATAAACGGTGGGATGCGCCTTCCGGGATGAATTAAAGTGGTCCATTCGTCTTCAACCCGGCGTTCGTTAAAAAGCACCGCCCCAATTTCAATGATGGCGTCTTTTTGCGAGTCCAGACCGGTTGTTTCAATATCCAGGGCGATCAATGATTCCATGGGCAGGATTATACCATCCAGAAAGATTCGGCCTCTCTGTTCGCTATTGTATCGATCAGAGTTTCTGGCAAAATAAGGTGTCAGCGTGGGCGTTCGCCTACGCTGACACCTTATTTTGCCATGACATTTGGGTATTTCGTGAGAGAAAGATGCAGGGTCTTTGGTAAACTCTGTGGAATAGTCCCGGATTTAGGTGGATTCAGTGCCAAATGTCCGTAAAAATCTGCAGGAGGGTTTGAACCTTTGTTCCGGGCTTCAGGTAGGTTAATAAGCCCAACCCCCAAGATTTCCCCAAGAACCCTGGAAATTCCAATCTGGAAAATGGCTGGCTCTGGTAAACTAGGAAACACCAAAAATAATCTTCGGCAAGAATTTAGCGCACCTGTAAACCAGGCTGCGTCGATGATCCCCGGTTTTCAGGCTAAAATCTCCTTCCAGTTTTTACTACCATCATGAACGAGGCGAATATGATCCAAGAAGTTGCCCGGCGTCTGCGGGAAAATATCCAAAAAGTGATCGTTGGAAAAGACAAAGTGATCGACCAGACCCTGATCGCTGTATTGTGCGAGGGCCACATTCTCCTGGAGGATGTGCCCGGGATTGGCAAGACCACCCTGGCGCGTGCCCTGGCGGTTTCCCTGGGCTGCTCTTTCCGGCGGATTCAGTTTACCCCTGACCTGCTGCCCTCCGACGTGACCGGCCTGAACTGGTTCAATCAGAAGGAGCAGGAGTTCAGATTCCGGCCTGGCCCCATTCTGAGCCAGGTGGTGCTGGCAGATGAAATCAACCGGGCTACCCCGCGCACGCAGTCGGCTTTATTAGAGGCCATGCAGGAGCGCCAGCTTACCGTGGACGGGGTCACCCGGCCCTTGCCGCGCCCCTTCCTGGTTCTGGCTACCCAGAATCCGGTCGAGTTGGAGGGCACCTTCCCATTGCCGGAGGCCCAGATCGACCGGTTTTTACTGCGGATTGCGATCGGCTACCCGACGCAGGATGAGGAAAATGCCATCCTGGAACGTTTTCGGGTGGATGACCCGCTGCCGGACCTGGAGCCGGTCACGACCCCGGAGGAGATCATCCAGCTCCAGGAAGAACGGCGTCAGATCCGGGTGGAAGATTTCGATCCGGGACTATGTCGTGCGGGTCGCTCGGGCGACCCGGGAGCATCCGGAGATTGAGCTGGGCGCCAGCCCGCGCGCCACCCTGGCCCTGTATCAGGCCAGCCAGGCCTGGGCGGCGATCCAGGGCCGGGATTACGTGCTGCCGGATGATGTCAAGAAGCTGGCGCCGGTGGTTCTGACCCACCGATTGATGATTTCTCCGCAGGCGCAGTTGCGCGGCCGGCGTCCGGAGGAGGTCGTCGCCGGCGTGGTTGAAACGGTCTCGGTCCCTGTGGAGGACTGAAGTGACTCCGGCCTATTGGTGGCCTTTCCTGGCGATCCTGTTCTTCCTGGGCGTGCTGTTCAAGATTTACTTGCTGGCCGCCTTTGCCCTGATGCTGGCGGTCGTCAGCGCCCTGGCGCGTTGGTGGCAGAAACGGGCCCTGGTGGGTGTGACTTACCGGCGTTTCCCGTACTATCGGCGCGGTTTCCCAGGGGAAAAAGTCCAGCTGCGCGTGGAAGCTGAAAACCATAAATTCCTGCCGCTTTCCTGGTTGTTTGTTAAAGATCCCTGGCCCTGGGCGGTGGGCCCGGAGGATGAGGGGCTGCTCAGCCCGACCCACATCGAAGAGCGGGCGGAGCTGATCAACCTGTTCAGTCTGCGCTGGTATGAGCGCACTCGCCGGGTTTATACTCTGCTGCTGCGCAAGCGCGGGGTGTACAGCCTTGGCCCGGCTCGGTTAGAGTCGGGTGACCTGTTTGGGATCTTCGAGCAGGTCGATACCAGCGGCTCGATCGATTATCTGACCGTTTTCCCAAAACCCCTGCCGTTGGAAGCGTTAAAACTCCCGGCTGATGATCCTTTTGGCGATCGCCGTTCGCGGCGGCGCCTGTATGAAGACACCAGCCAGCCCATGGGCGTGCGGGACTATCATCCCGAGGATGATTTCCGGCACGTGCATTGGCCGGCCACCGCCCATACCGGCGAGCTGCAGGTCAAGGTCTACCAGCCTACCTCGGCCCGCGTGATGGTGGTGTGTTTGAATGTTTCCACTTTCGAATATTACTGGCAAGGGGTCGATCCGGCCCTGCTCGAGCACATGGTCAGCGCCAGCGCCAGCCTGGTGCAGCGCGCCCTGGAAGACGGCTACCGGGTTGGATTGCTCTCGAACGGCTGCCTGGCGCATGCCGACCAGCCTTTCCTGGTACCGCCTGGACGGTCGCCGAAGCAGCTTTCAGAATTATTGGAGGCCCTGGCGGGTGTCACACCCTTCGCCACTGCGCCTTTTGAAAATGTATTGACCAGGCAGGCCCACCAGCTGCCTTATGGGGCCCGCCTGTATATATTATCCGCGATTACCTCCCCAAAACTGAGCGCCACCTTGCTGCGAGTTCACCAGCATGGCCGGCGGGTCAATCTGCTATCGTTTTCCCGTTTGCCGCCTCCCAAGATTCCGGGGATCCCGGTCGTACACGCACCCTATTATGGATGAGAACCCGACCTCAGGCCCGGGCCGGCTGATTTTGTGGCCCGAAATAACCGCTCTCCTGCTGGTTGTGATGGAAACCAGCTGGCTGCTGCCGTGGTACCGGGGCGTGATCGAGATCAGCTACGTGGCCACCCAACTGCGCGCCGGGCTGGTCCTGGGCGGCATGATGTTGGCAGCCTATGTGCTCACCCGCCTGTTCGACTCATTGCGGCTGATCCGAAATGTCCAACAAGTGCTGCTGGTGGTGGTATTTGTGGTCAATGTCTCGCTCAGCGCCCGCCTGCTGCTCAATCCGGCCGACCCATCCCTGCTGCGCGGCCTGATCGAGCTGGATCCTGGGGCCGTGCTGGTCGTGATCGTCTGCCTGTGGATGTGGTGGCGCGGCATCGGCCTGGCGCGTACCATGATCGGTCCGGTGGTGGTGTGGGGTCGTTTCTGGTTCGGTCTGATTATGCTCGTGATCTATATGCTGATCATCGATCGGGTCACGCACGCCTCACCCGGTTTTCTGCCCTTCTTCTGGTTTTTGCTCAGCGGTTTACTGGCGCTGGTAATTGGGCGGGTGGCTTTCATCAGCCTGTTCCACGGTTCGTATAAAAACCCGCTTGGCCGCAGCTGGCTGGCAACCATTACCGCGGCAGTGACCGGCTTTGTGGGCCTGGCCATGCTGCTGGCCAGCCTGCTGACCGGCCAGTTTCGCCCCCTGCTGGAACAGCTCACCGTTGCGCTCCGCTGGATGCTGGTGGTCGTGCTGTTTGTGGCTTCGATCCCCTGGCTGATCCTGTCCGTTTTCCTGTTCCCGCTGCTGGGGCTGATCCGGGACGCCCTACCTGCTCCCAGCGCAACGCCAACGCCCACACCGCAGGTGCCCTATCCGGATATTTCGCCCTCGCTGCAGCCGGTGCTGCCGCCGCAAGGTCAGTCATTCATCCTGCCCCAGACGATTGTGACCCTGATTTTCTGGTCGATTGTGCTGCTGCTGGTACTGGTCTATTTTGCCAAAGCGCGCCGGGAAAATCTGCGCATCCGCTATAAAAGTTTTGAAGATCCCGAATCGCTTTTAGACCGGGATGCCCTGCTGCGCCAGATGCGGAACAGCTTGCGCCAGCAGGCGCGCCAGATGTTTGATGGATTGAATAACCGGTTGCGCGGCCGGCGGCATTATGCCGCCCAGCTTGTGCGCCAGATTTACGCTCAACTGCTGGAATTGGCCCAGGAGATCGACCAACCGCGTCCAAGTTCAAGCACGCCGCTCGAATTTTTACCGGTTCTCGAGCTGGCGATGCCCGGCCTGGGCTCTGAGCTCGAGTTGATCACCCGGGCTTACGTACGGGTGCGTTATGGCGAAATCCCGGAAACGCCGGCGGAACTGGAAGCCTTGCGTTCTGCCTGGCAGCGAATCGAGGCGCAGGCGGACGGGCTCAAAAAACAGGCCCGCCAGGCTGCCCACCTGGCTGAAATTGAGGCGAAGGAACGCCAAAAGCAAGATCGGCAGCAGAACACCGAAGCCTGAAGCGCCCTAATCAGCCGTTCAGGCGTTGGAAGAATTACCGGTTTGACAGCGATGGCTGGCCAGGCATAATCCCACCAGAACGAGAACGCCCAATCCAAGCAGAGAGACAACCGGCAGCCAGTCTGGCAGGCTGATCGCGGCCGGCTGGCTGGTTGGCAAGATCACGATCTCGCGCGCCTCCTCGGGCAGGCGTACCGGGTTGACCGCTGCTAACGGGGTTGGGATGGTCTGGCCGGGTTCCATACTTAACAGCGTCCCAAAGGCCACTGCGCGATCGTCATAATCGTATGGATGGCAGGCGTAGCAATCCTGGTAGGTATCCGTCAGCGGGTTGAGGGTCATGCCTGCATGGGCGATATCTTGATCCATGCTCTGGCTGTTGCCGCCATGACAGTTCCAACAGCAGTCTTTACGGGCATGGATATCGTGCCATTCACCGGTGCCATAAACGGGATAAGCTTCCTCGTGGCAGGTTTTACAGGTTGATTCCTCTGGGATATCGCCGCACTGGGCCAGCGCGGTTTGAGGGGACATTCCAAAGAGCGCAAAAATGACGGCCAGCACCAACCAGTTGAACCAATGGGTGGGCCTTAATCGTTGTGTACGCATACGGCCTCCTTTTCTCAGGTTCGTAAAACAGAATTTACGTGTTCCGTGACCGGCTGCAGTAGCTGCCAGCTCCCTTCGGTCAGCCCCAGTTGGTCTTGCCAGGCCAGAGCCTGGGAATTGATCAGGTAAGTTTGCGGGCCTGCATAACCGACCAGAACAATGGGATAGGGCAAATGGGCGGCAAAATCTTCCAGCGGCTGGTAGGCTTCAAAATCAGCGTTCGCAGCAGGCTGAAAGCCCATCACAACCAGGTCCAGCAGGTGATTGCGCATGCAGCGGATCAACTCCACCTGGTATTGGCCCTCGCACAATTTGAAAGCTACATCAGTGAAATCGCCCAATTTAGGGTCAAAATACTGGCGCAACTGCAGTTCCAGGCGGGTCAATAAGGCTGGGGTCACCGTCTGCAGCTTGGCCGGGTTGAACAGATCGCCCGCCACAATATCCCGCCGCAGTGTGTAGGGTGAATGCAGCCAGTGGCAGATGTTCAATTGCCAGCTGCGCTGGCGCGCCAACTGGAGGGCATAGTCGAATGCCCATTCATCGGTTTGTGTAAAATTCGTGCACAATCCTAGGGTTGTCACAACAAACTCCTTCACTGGATGGATTGATTGATCAACGCGGTATTTTCTCTGACTTTTCACAACATAACCCCTTTTCTCGCTTCTTTGGGAAACTCTGTGAGAGGTCCCAGATTTGGGGTGTGAGCGTGCGGACGCACGCTCACACCCCCAAATCTGGAGTACCACCCCAGTAATTCCCAGTGGGCCCTTTTCTCATGGGGTCTGGCTCAAAACGATTTCTGAGTTGGTTTCACTCGCCTTGTGGCAGTTGTTGCATTGTCCCAATTCGGGACGGGCCTGCAGCTCGGCTTCGCGCTCGTGACAATCCTGACAGACCGCGTGGATGCTTGCCAGGTAGGCAGGCGCCATGCTGGTGAATGTCTCTCCCGGCTGGTTGGCCACCATGTCTGGATGGCAGGTATCGCAGGCTGTGGCGGTTGATGCCAGATGCTCGCCGGTATGGCACTCCTGACAGGAGGCGTTCCCGCCCAGGATGACCTGGTGTTCGATGTGCTGAAAGATATTGGTCGGCAGGTTGTAATCCTGATGGCAGGCGGAACAGGCGGTCCCTTCGTCCCCGGGCAGGTTGAGATGGTGGCAGGTCTGGCAGGCCGGCTCGGCGCTGCCCAGATCGGCCGTCAGGCGAGCCTGGTGGTCCTCATGGGGAAAATAGACGGTGCTTGCGGCCCGCGTGCCTTTGATCGCTATGACCTTCCAGCCAAGTGCAGGCTGAACAGGGGAGGCCGGGAGCGAATCCCCGGAGGCATTACCGGACGGGCGTCAACCCGGCCATCCCAGCCAGGACCAGCACGGCCAATCCCGACCGCCGCAGCAGGGCTGGACGCCAGGCCGGCACATGTCCTGGCGCGTATGACTCTACCTGGACCTGCCTCTCGGCAACGGCCAAATGCTCCATGAAGACGAAATAGATCAGGCCGGCCGCAGCCGGGATGGCCAGGGCAATGATCATCTCCAGCAAAGAAGGTACATAGGGGGTGGCTGCTGGCCGCCACATGCCGAACAGGCTCAGCGACATCCGCTGGCTGAGCACGCCGCCAATCCCCAGCAGCGCGCCGGTCAACAAGCCTTCCCGGCTGTTCCGGATCCGGGCGGACAGCAACAGACCGACTGGCAGGACCCCGAAAATCAGGATCTCGATCCCAAACAGGAGCGACTGCCAGCTGCCGTCGATCGCTCCGGGCAGGACCCCGCGCCAGAGCAGATCGGCGATGCGAACCAGCAGATAAAGTCCCAGCGTGTAGCCGCCGATATGCGCCAGCCGGGGAATCAGATCGGCGTTGAGTTTTGATCCAAACAATCGCTCGGCGAGCATGTTTTCGAGCACCAGGGCCAGCATTCCGGCCGCGATGGCAGAAATAAAGAACAGGACCGGGATCAATGGGCTGTACCACAGGGGATGCACTCGCTGCGGCATGATCAAAAAGAGTGAGCCCAGCGAGGATTGGTGCAGGGTGGAGAGCACGATTCCGGCGATTACCAGCGGCAGAACGGCCATGTGCAGCAGGTGAGCGATCTTTTGGAGCAGGTTATGCTGGAACCAGGGATGTTCGAGAATCACCGGTCCGAATTCCATCACCAGCACCGAAAAGTACAGCATCACGCACCAGGCGATCTCGAACATCACGGAGTGGTGCTGCCAGTGCAAAATGGGCATATAGATATGCCAGGGCAGGCCCAGGTCAAACAACAAGGAGACAATAAATGACCCGTAACCCAGCAGGGCCAGCATGATGGCCCGCCGCAGGATCGGACGGTATGTCTCCAGGTGGAAAATATAGACCATAGCCGCGAGTGTGAATCCGCCCCCGGCCAGGGCAACGAAACAAAGTTTGAATGCAATCCAAAGCCCCCAGGGCGAGGCGTCATTTAACCCGGTGGTTGCGCCTAACCCAAAGGCGAACCTTAAGGTAGCGGCGACCGCGCCGGCAAAAACCAGCATCCAGAGCAGATCCTTGACAATTGTGCGCAAACTGTCGTTGCCGTGGGTCATTTAGTGTTCCTCGTGTGGCTGGGATGTTCTGGCCAGCCGGGCCTCTTCCGCCTGCATGCGGCGCCCGATGATCCAGAACAAGCCGGTCATCAGGCCGGCAGTCGCCAGGCTGAGCCCCGGGACTTTATTGAGCCAGTTCCAGGTGAGTTCGGGCCAGGGCCCATCGCCCACCTGACCGTGGAAATTGAGAAAATCCAGGGCGATATCGGAGATATAAAGCAGCGCAGTGCCGCCGGCTTCATATTCACCAAAGACGACCGGTTGGTACCTGCCGGGCGCTTTTCGAATCGTGGCATGGGCGGTCTTCAATAATTCATCCCGATCGCCGAAGGTCAGGGCCTGGGAAGGACAGGCCTCGACGCAGGCCGGCTGCTGGCCCTGTTGCAGGCGTTGATAACACAGATTGCATTTTTGCACTTTAGGAGCGGCCGAGTCCCATTCGTAGCGCGGGATACCGAACGGGCAGGCCATCATGCAGTAGCGACAGCCCATGCAGCGGCTGGCATCGTAAACGACCGGTCCCTCGGGGGTTTTCATCATTGCCCCAACCGGGCAAACTGATACGCAGGCCGGCTCCAGGCAATGGCGGCAGGATTTCCGCACCGGGTGTCCCTCCGGACTGGCGGTGATCGCCAACCAGCGGTCCGCCGATAACCCATCCGGTTCAGCCTGTGGAGATGCCAGGCTTTGTCCAAGCTGGTTGATTTCAACACAGGCTTGCACACAGGTTGAACAGCCTGTACATTTGGTGACATCGACCAGGATCCCGATCATATTTTTCTCCCTTCGGCGCCATGCAACCGGTTGACCACCTGCTGGCCGGCTTGAGGAGGAAAGTGCCAGCCGATTTCGGAACTCAGCCTGATCAGCGGGAAGAGCACACAATGGGCGATCTTGGTGAAGGGAATAACGGCCAGCAATCCCAGGCCGTTAAGCGTATGAAACAGCATCAGGCTGTTATATGGGATTGGATTCCAGGGCTGCCCGGCAATGTACCCGGAAATGAAGAGATTCAAGATCACGAGCAGCAAAACATAATCGGGCCAGCGGCTCAGCTGGCGGGAATTGCGTTCGTAAACGCGGTGAAGGAATAAATAGCCACCGCTGAGGATACCGACCAACGTCAGGGCGTCCAGCCAGGGTTTGGCGATCGTGATCCAGGCCAGTCCGGTGTTGGCCTGTAAGATGGCCATATGGTTGCTGAGAAATAGCCCGACAACCAGGATGCCAATGTGGAATAAGAAAGAGGCATAACTGTACAGCCCGCGCGTCCGGTGCAGGCGTCCGATCGGCAACAGCCAGCTGCCGGTTTCACGCAAAATCTGGGCATAAGGCAGCCGCCGATCCCCGGCCTGCCGGATAGCCTGGAGCATGTCCAGGCTCGTCAGGATCACCAGCCGCAGCAGGCCCAGTAGCATCACTGCGAGGATAAAGCGGAAGATTGGTCCTTTGGCCAGGATCAGCCAGTCTGGCATAGGTAGCTCCTCTTGAAAGGTATCGTCACAAATCGAACACCAAAATTTATTTTCTCCAACATTTTCATGCACCCGGTTGGATGGCTCGTAAAACCAGATCATGCACGCCAACGATTTGAACGGGCAGCTTGTAATAATCGACCAGTTCGCGCAGCTGCTTTTTGCAGTTGGCGCAGGGAGTCGCTACGATCTGGGCGCCGCTGGCCTCGATCTGGCGAGCTTTGGTCTTTCCGGCCACTTCCATGCGGAACGCATAGGTTTCGTCCAGCGAAACCAGCCCGCCCCCGCCCCCGCAGCAGTAATTCTGGCGGCCATGCGGCTGCATTTCGACGAAGTCGGAGATGAAACTGCGCAGAATTTGGCGAGGCTGGTCGATGATCCAGCCAGAGCGGGCGATATTGCAGGGATCGTGATAGGTGACCCGCTCTGGAATGGCCTGTGGATCGAGTTTAATTTTGCCCGCCCGGATTAAGTTCCAGGTCAATTCCAGAATACTGGTGACCGGCGGCGGATTTTTTTGGGCGAAGGCCGGGATAAATTGTTTGGCCGAGCGGGCGGCATGGCCGCATTCGCCGATCAGGATTCGGGGAGCATGCAGCCGCCTGGCCTCTGCGACCATTTTGGCGATAATGCGCTCAAGCACCCAATCGTCGTAAAACAGGCCGTAATTGATCCCGTCAAAATAGCCGGAGCCGATCGTCCAGGAGACGCCCGCAGCTTTAAGCACGGCAGCATTCCCCATCAGGGTGTCGGCCTCCATCAAAAAATCGCTGACCGCCGGGAAGAAGATATACTCGGCGCCTTCGACGTCCACCGGGAAGGGGATCGCGACGCCCTTCATTTCTTCTAATTCTTCTTCCAGAAATTCGAGATTATCGAGTAAGGCCGGCAGCGGAATGGCGGAGGTGTTGGCGGTTTTGCCCTCCAATTGTTCCCGGACTGAAACAACCAGGCCGCGCGGCGCCTCGCCAGCTTCGCTCAGGATATAGCGGCCGAGGTGGGCCATCAGCCCGTGATCGACTCCCATGGGGCATTCATTCCGGCAGCGACGGCAGGCTGTGCAGCGATAAAACACTTCGCTCATTTCGTCGATCAGCGCTTCGGAGAGGAAATTATTGCCGTTCAAGCGAGTGCGCAATCCGCTGCTGGCGCTGAAATAGCGCCGGTAAATGTCCAGCAATAGATTGGTGCGGTAGCAGGGAATGTCCCTGGGATCGTGGGATGCCTGGTATACCTGGCAAGTGACGGCACAGCGCCCGCATTTCGTGCTGGTTCGGGCGTACAGATCGAGCACAAACCGGTAATTGCTGTTTTCAAGAATGGCTTCAAAGGCCGCCAGGAGGCGCTCAACTCGCCCGGGCGCGATCCGCTGGCTGTCCGGGTTGATTTCGATGTGATAGAAATCCGGCTTGGTTTGTAGTTGAGGCATTGGATTGGCACTTTGGTTCATAGTGGAGTGAGCAGTCATGGTTCCTTCGTTGGGATTGTCTATTGTGAGCTGGCTGGAATTACCAGCAGGGCGATCCCGGTCTCCTTTCCTTCATTTCGGAGGGTGGGTGGCCTGGTCTGATCGAACTTCAGCACTTGCCCCGTTCCGAGCAAGTAGCGTTGCCCATCCAGGGTATATATCAACTGCCCGGAAAGGCATAACAAGGAAGGCAGCGCTTGCCCCCCGGCCGGGGGAAAGGGAGTCTGGGTGAGGTCCGCCTGGTTTCGCTGCAATCCTCTGTTCGGATCGTTTAGTGCACAGCGGTCATTGCTGGATGGGTCATTGCCAAGAGCTCCATTTTCTCCGGGGCAGGCTTCATCGAAAAAGGTGGATACCGAGGCCCCCAAAGCATGAGCGATCTTGCACAGGGTCGCGACAGTGGGCGCCACTTCACCGCGCTCAACCAGGCTGATGGCGTTTGCAGATAAGCCGGTGCCAGTGGCAAGTTGTCTGATGGTTAACTGGTTTGATTTTCGCAGCTGGCGAATCCGCTGGCCGACAAAACGCCAGGATTCTTTTTCCGGCATCACAATCACCTTCCATGGATTAGTAAGGTTTACGATTTAAAAATAACAAATTAATTTACAAATGTCAAGTTAAATGTGTAATCTTAAGTATAATCTTAGATAAATTACAATTTAATTGTTTAAATAAATGGGATTGCGCTTTCTCCACTCTGTTCCATTTTCTAAAATCTGTGAGTGCCCCTTGAAAAGGTTGGTCTTTTGGAAACTCTCACAGGGTTTCTCAAAGAAACATCATGGACAAAGTCCACCCACAAGCATGAAAATCTGCCCTATTTCCAAGACAGGGAGAGCATGCAAATGTTGTAGAAGAAAAAATGTGGTGTTCGATTTGGGCGGCTTTAGCCGCCCAAATCGAACACCACTTTCTACACAATTTGAGCGCTCCCAAGACAGGCTTTCGATTTGCTTTATGCCTGAAAATCGACTAGAATAATGGGCAGATTCGATGCTTATTAAGGAAACGGGTCGTCAGGTTTTATGAACAGAAAACGGATACCTGAGGTCATTCTTCCAGCCAGCCGATCAATATAGGACGATACATGGAACAATCTTTTTCCTTGGGAGCAAAATTACGGGCCATTCGTGATGAGCGGGGATTGTCGCAGCGCGAACTGGCCCAACGATCGGGTCTTTCGGCCAACGCGATCAGCTTGATTGAACGAGATGAAAATTCACCCAGTGTAAGCACGCTTCAAAGCCTGGCGTCCGCCCTCAACATCAAGATGAGCTACTTTTTCGAAGAAGAACAGCCCGAACTCGGTCCTGTTGGTCAGGCCTGAGCAACGACCGGCCATTGTCAGCAAGGGGGTTAAAATCGCAGGCAGCGGACGCAGACTGCGCCGGCAGGAAATGGAGCCGTTTCTGGTCACGCTGGCGCCGCATTCCGAAAGCGGCGATCGCCAGGTGGTTCATACCGGGCATGAGTTTGTTTATTGCCAGCGGGGCAATGTGGAATATATTATTGATGGCAAGATCTATCGCTTACAAACGGGCGATTTCCTGATCTTTGAGGCTCATCTGCCCCATATCTGGCGGAATACCACCGACGTCGAAGCGGAGTTCCTGCTGGTTTTGCAAACTCCCAATGAATCGGACGAGCCCATACAGCGTCATTTTCCCAGCTATCCATCCCTGACACATTTAGGCTGAAAAGCAAAGTGTCGGCTGACTCGAAAAACAGGCGAGCATGTGGGCCTAAGCCCAACTGCTCGCCTGTTTTTCGTTTAATCGCTTAGAAACCGGGGCTTATTCGCAGCACACCCGTACATCGATGAGCTTGACGACCAGCGGTTCGATGGCTTCCCGGAGTTGATCTGGATCGAGATCGCTGACTTTGAAGGTTACCAGCCGGTTGGTCGTGTCCTCGCCTGAGAATTGCCCAAAGGCGATGAAGTTTCCTCCGGCGCTGGAAATTGCCTGAGTCAGTTTGGCCAGTTTACCGTGTTCATCCTGGATCAGGGCGGTCACCCGCACACCGTCTTCTCTGGCCCCCATGAGCTCCAGGAAGATCTTGAACAGATCGGTTTCGGTGATGATGCCGGTGATGGTCTCGCCGCGCATGACTGGCAGACCGCCAATCTTGTTGTCCGCCATGATGCGGGCGGCCTGTTCGATGGCGGTATCTTCACTGACGGTCATCACGTCACGGGTCATCACATCCCGGACAGTAATTTTACTTAGCAAATAATTCATCTCCCAAACGCTCAGGGAGGTCGCCGGGGAGGGGGAAGCGTTCAGCAGGTCCTTGTCGGAGACGATACCGACCAGCTTGCCGTCTTTGACAACCGGCGTGCGGCGGATTCGCTCGCGCTTCATCAGGTTGAGCGCATCCACAATCGGTAAATCAGGGGGGATGGTAATAACCGGGTGGGACATTCGTTCACCGACGAGCATTGGATCCTCCTTATCACATGGTTAAGAACAGGTCGTCCGGAATCTCTATGCAGGGTTGGAGATGTAGTTGTAATGTATGCTCAGGCAAGGTCGCTTTCGAGATATTTTCCGATTTTTCGGGTGTGTATGGCGGCCGCCATACACACCCGAAAAAAATCGGTATCCGATCCTGTGAGATGATTTACATAACTATCCGGATTATAACCCCAGGTAAGCAGTACGCACGTGTTCGTTTTTGGCCAGTTCGCGGCTGGGGCCTTCCAGCTCGACCTTACCCTGGGAGAGCACGAAGGCGTAATCGCTGACGGCCAGCGCCATCTGGACGTTCTGTTCGACCAGCAAGATTGTGATCCCCAGGGTCTTCAACTGGCGCAGGATCTCGAACAGCTGCAGCACCAGAACCGGCGCCAGACCCAGGGAAAGTTCATCGATCATCAGTACTTTGGGCTCGGCCATAATGCCGCGACCCACGGCCAGCATCTGCTGCTCGCCGCCGCTCAGCGTGCCCGCTTTTTGATCGGCGCGCTCTTTCAGGCGGGGAAACATTTCGTAGATGCGCCCTAAGTTGCGCTTGATATACGGACGGGCTCGCCGTGGGGAGGCTCCCATTTCGAGGTTTTCTGTAACGCTCATATCGGTGAAAAGCTGGCGCCCCTCTGGGACCAGAATCAAGCCGAGCTCGGCCTTTTCATAAGGCGGCAGGCGGCTGACATCCTTACCTTCGAACCAGACCGACCCTTCCCAGGGTTTGATGGCCCCCATTACGCTGCGCAGCAGGGTGGTTTTGCCAACCCCGTTGCCGCCCACCAATGAGGTAAGTTTGCTGTCCTGCAGGGCCATGCTGACGCCCCATAATATCTGCACTTCTCCATAACCGGAGGCTATGTTGCGAATCTCAAGAATTGACATGGCTCAGCCTTCCTCGTCCATTTGTTCCATCAGGCGCTCGGCCAGCTTGGGATCGCCCAGGTAAGCTTCAATCACCCGGGCGTCATTGGCAATCTCCTGAGGGCTGCCTTCGGCGATCTGCTGGCCGTAGTCCAGCACGATGATGCGGTCTGAAACGTTCATGACTGCGTGCATGACGTGCTCGATCATAATGATGGTGACGCCCTGCTGGCGGATATTCCGAATGGTTTCGACCATCTTGCCAATTTCAGAAGGGTTCAGGCCGGCCAGGACCTCATCCAACAGCAGCAGGTATGGCCGGGAAGCCAGGGCGCGGGCCATTTCCAGGCGCTTTTTCTGGGCTACGTTCAAGCTGCCGGCCAGCTGATCGGTGCGCTCTTTCAGGCCGACGAATTCAATCACTTCCTCGGCAATGCGGGCCGCTTCAACCAGGCCGCGCCCTTCCCGCCCAAAACAGGACCCCACCATCACGTTTTCACGCACGGTCAGATCGTTCAGCGGGCGGACGATCTGGTGGGTGCGGGCCAGCCCGCGCCGCGCCAGTTCGTAAGGGGCCTTGCCGGAAACATCTTCATCCCGGAAGATGACCTTGCCTTCGTCGGGGGCATAGACCCCGTTGATCACATTGAAAAGGGTCGTTTTGCCGGCCCCGTTCGGCCCGATCAGGCCCATGATCTGGCCCTCTGGCAGGTCGAAAGTCACATGCAGCAAAGCCTGCAAGCCGCCGAATCGTTTGGATACTCCCGAAACTTGTAAAATCATGGCAGCACCTTCCGCAAGACTGGGAACCGGTTGCGCAGCCAGCCGACTGCCCCGGCCGGGATAAACAGAATGATCACCAGCAGCAAGACCCCGGCGACGGAGAGCTGGATATCTTTGAAGATCGGGCTGGTCAGCAGGTAGCCGCGCAGCCGCTGGTAGCCGGCTGCGCCCAGGATGGGTCCGGTGACCGTCCCGAAGCCGCCCAGCATGACCATCACCAGGAATTCGATCGAGAAATGCAGCCGGAACGCATCGCCGGGTTCGACGTTGCCGTTCTTGAAGAAGAACAGCACACCCACCATGCCCGGCAAAATGGCCGAGAGCACATAGGCCCAGGTTTTGGCGTTTGGCGTGACCACGCCCATCACTTCGGCGGCGTCTTCATCTTCGCGGATAGCCACCAGGCCCAGGCCGAACTTGCTGGTCTTGACCAGGTAACTGAGCACGATGGCTGCCAGGGTCATGGCGACCAGCAGGTAGTAGGTCGTCCACAGGGCCTGGGATGCGCCGCCATAATTACCGTAAACGCTGAAATTCAAATCCAACCCCAGCGGGCCGCCAAAGGGCTGGAAGTTGTTAATGAAGGCCCGCATGGCTTCATTCACGCCGATGGTCGCCAGGGCAAAATAGGCGCCGCGCAGCCGCAGGATCGCCTTGCCCAGCAAAAAGGCCAGCACGGCTGCCGCCAGACCGCCAACCGGGATCGCCAGCCACAGGGAGGCGTTCAAAACGGACATCAGGTACAGCCCGACGTAGCCGCCCAGGCCGAAGAAGACGACGTGCCCGAAGCTGACATAGCCGGTGTAACCCAGGATGATGTTCAGGCTGGAAGCCAGCACGACCGATAACAACATGGTGAAGACCACTTCACGGGTGGAAGCTTTGCCGGTAAAGATCGGCCACAGGCCGACCAGCAGCACCACAAGCAGTGTCAACCAGATTCCGGGATTTCGCCAGGCTTTCATTTTTTCGCTCCGAAAATCCCTGTGGGCTTGACCAGCAGGATTACGATGAACAGCACGAATTCAAGCACCGGCACCCAGGTAGTATCCATGAATTTTGGGATCACCCCTTCCAGCACGCCCAGGATCAGGCCGCCCGCCAAGGCTCCGAGGGGATTGCCCAGGCCGCCCAGGACTCCAATGACGAAGCTCTTCAGCTCGTAGACGCCGCCAGACAGGATGGTGAAGGGGAAAAAAGTGGCGATCAAACCGCCGGCGATCGCCGCCAGCATGGTGCCCAGCCCAAAAGCCAACGCCAGGATGCGGGAGGAGGGGATGCCCATCAATTCCGCTGCCGAGCGATTATTGGCCACCGCCCGCACGTACTTACCGGGTGTGGTGCGGTACAGGAAATAGTACAGTGCCCCGGTGATCGCCATCGAGGCGATGGCTGCAATGATGCGGGTTGCCTGGATTGTGACCGAGCCAATACTGATGCTGCCCAGGTTCAGGTCGATGGTCCGGGGCGTGGTGGTGAAGGCAGCGGTTCCCAAGCCGATGATGATCATATTGATGGCGAAGGTCGCCAGCAAGGTGGATAGGTGGGGGGCATCGATTACCCGTTGGATAGCTACGGCATAGATGAACATCCCGAGCAGCAATCCCATCAGCGCCACCAGGACCAAAGCCAAATAGGGGTTCAAACCCAGGTTGGTTAACAATAAGAAAACGCCAAAACTGCCCAATGCGATGATCGGCCCATGAGCCAGGTTGATGACGTTCATCACACCCCAGATCAGGGTGAGGCCCATGGCGGCAATCCCGTATACAAAGCCGATGAGCAGACCGTCAATGAGATATTGCATGGTCTTCTCCTGTAAGGTTGGATGGAGCTGGTGAGGTTCGTGTCGATCCGAAGTACGGCTTTTCGAGCCGGGCGGGCGTCGCCGGAAGATCGGCTGGCGCCCGCCCGTGGGTAGAGCTGTTGTGATCAGGGTTTACCGGATGGGGTACAGAACATCGGCGGTCGCGCCTTCAGCCGGCCAGACGACCTGTTTTTCCAGACCATTGGCGCCGTTCTGCCATTGGATGTAGACCATAGAGTGCCCGATCTGGAGACCGTGGTTCTCGGCGCTGGTATCGAACTTGATGTGGCCGAAGAAGGTCAGGGCATCGGTATTGTCCAGGGCGGTCTTGACGGCCTGGTTTTCCAGCGAGCCAGCCTGTTCAATCGCATGCTGGAGCAGCAAACCGGCCACGTAACCACCGGCAGCGTGGTAGGAAGGATCTTCGTTGTACTTGGCTTTGTAATTGGCGGTGAATTCAGTGCCCGAAACGCCGAACCAATCCAGCCCGGCTTTGTCGGCCGCGTCTTTGTTGAAGTTCGCCAGTGGTTCCCACTGGCTGGGGCCGATAACGCCCAGGGCGGCATCACCGAGATCGGCGAATGTCGGTTCAGGCGGAGCGACCAGCAGGGCGACGAATTTCACGGGTACATTCTTTTCATACAGCTGTTTGGCGAAGGTGCTGCCGTCCTGGAAGTGACCGCCGCCCATGATCGCATCCGGGGCCGCATCGTTGATCTTGTTGATGAAGGGGGCGAAGTCGGTCGTGCCGGAGTCGTAGCCTTCAAACAGGACCACATCGTAACCCTGGGCCTTGGCATAATCATTCAAGGCGTTGGCGACATCGGTGGAAAAAGAGTCGTTCTCATGCACGATGGCGACTTTTTTGACGCTCGGATCCGTCTTTTGGAGCAAATCGGCTGCGCCCGTCAGGTAAGCGCTGGCCGGGGTATAGCTCTGGAAGACCAGGGTGTAGCCCTTCTGATAGGTGCTGTCGGAGGCTGCCCCGGTCGTGATCATGATCTTGCCGTACTGTTCGGCGATCACGGCGGCAGCGTCGGTCAGGCCGCTGGAATACGGGCTGATCAGGAAGTTGGCGTTATCATCGGTGGACAGGCGAGTGTACAGTTCCTGGACCCGGTCCTTGTTGGATTCATCATCGTAGAATTTCGATTCGAATTTGACGACAGAGCCGTCAGCCAGTTTGATCCCGCCAGCGCCATTGACCTCGTCCATCCACATGTTCAAACCGTTAATCTGGCGGGTCAATTCAACGTTGTATTTACCGGTTTGAGAAGCGGTGAAACCGATCAATGCCGTTACTTCGCCGCCGCCCCCGGAGGATTGTTCGGGAGCTGCTGCCTGTTGAGCACAGCCGGCCAGGACCAGGCTGCCAATCAAGATCAGAATTGCGAAAACGGATAACTTGCCCTTCATGATTTTCTCCTTATCAACTATACATCGGATGGTTGGACAGGTGGATCGACGTCTTGATTGTAGACAGAAAACACAAATAAAGGCTAAACAAGGACCTATCAACTATAAATAAAATATAAAAATGACCGTCAACTGCGCAAGCTCAGGCAATAATAGGCGGGAAAATATCACGTCTCCCGAATTGGGATGAGGACGGAAAACGGGCCGGAAGGCCAGCATTTGCTGGCCTTCCGGCCCGTTTTCCGAAACTCTATTGGCCCGGTTTGTGGGCTAAGCTTAAGATGAAAATAGATATCCGATGCCGCGCTCGGTGTGCAGATACTGGGGATTGGCCGGGTCGGCTTCGATTTTCTGGCGCAGCCGGCCGATATACACCCGCAGGTACTCGCTCTCCGGGCCGTATTCCGGCCCCCAAACGTTTTGCAGGATCATCTGGTGCGGCAGAACTTTGCCAGCGTGTTCCATCAAGAAGACCAGCAGGTTGAATTCAGTCGGGGTGAGTTCGAGCACATGATTGCCCAGGCGCACTTCATGGCGTTCCAGATCCGCCACCAGTTCGCCCCGCACGATCCGTTCCAGCCCGGGGGCCGCATCATTGTAACGGGCCCGGCGCAGCACAGCCTGGACCCGGGCCAGCAACTCGCCCACCCCAAATGGCTTGGTCAGGTAATCGTCCGCTCCCAGGTTGAGGGCCCGGATCTTATCGGCCTCCTCACCCAGGGCCGATAAAACGATCACCGGGACCAGCGAGTGTTGGCGGATGCGGGTGATTGTCTCCAGGCCATCCATGCGCGGCATCATCACGTCCAGAATCACCAGGTCGATGTTGTGGGTGTTGAACAATGCCAGAGCTTCCAGGCCATTGGCGGCTGTCTGGGTGGTAAAACCGCGCACTTCCAGGTTGCGGCGCACAAAATCCCGCAGCGGTTTTTCGTCGTCTACGATTAAAACGGTGGGGGCATTCATACCGTCCGGTTTACCTCCCGATCATTTTGAGTGGAAGCTGGCCGGGCCTCGGCTGCGCCATTTTCGCCTTTGACAGGAACGATCGGCAGCGAAAAGGCGATACAGGCCCCCCTGGAGGCTGGTTCCAGCCAGATATCGCCGCCGTGGGCCTGGATAAAGCCCTGGCAGATTGCCAGCCCCAGCCCGGCTCCCGTGTTCGAGCAACTCAGCCCATTCTCCACCCGGTAGAAACTGTCAAATATCCTGTCACTGGCCTCGGCCGGAATTCCTGGGCCCTCATCGGCAACCCGCACGATCAGGTTCCCGGACTGCACGCCGGCACTGACCCGAATTGGCGAGCTCTCGCCGCTGTATTTGGCGGCGTTTTCGATCAAATTGCGCAGCACGGCTTCAATCCGCTGGGGATCGGCCTGGAAACCGGGTAGATCGGGCGGCAAATCAAGTTCCAACCGGTCTTTGGGCTGCGGGTGCGCCCGCCTGGCCGCCCGGCTGACCAGGTCTTCCAGGCGACATTCTTCGTAGGAGACTACCAGATTGCCTGCTTCGATCCGTGACATGTCCAGCAGATCGTTGACCAGGTTGCTGAGCCGGTCGGTTTCTTGCGAAATGATCTCCAGGAATTCATGCTGCGCCAGCGCGTCCCATTCGACGTCCTCTGCCAGCAGGGTGGTGGCATACCCCTTGATGGCAGCCAGGGGGGTGCGCAGTTCGTGTGATACCGTCGAGATCAGGCTGGATTTCATCTTGTCCAGTTCCCTGACCTGGGTGACATCCCGCAGGATCTGGCCGCGGCCGATCGGCATGCCGGTCGAAATCGGTCACATCGAACACTTGCATACGCAGATAGGTGGTCTGTCGGCTGGTTTGCATCGTCAATTCGATGCTGCGCGGCCCATCCCCGCTCAAAGCGGCCAGCATCGCCATGCGGTTTTCGGATTTGCGGTTGGGATCCTTTTCCGGCGACTTGGCCAGCAGTCGCTCGAGCACCTGGGTCACGGGAGCGCCGCTCAGATCCTCGCGCGGCAGATTGACCATCTCGGCGACCCGGCGATTGGCGTACATGACCCGACCGTCCAGATCCTCCAGGATCAGGCCATCCTGCAGTGATTGGATCAGGGCTTCCAGCCGGCGGGTCTGCTCCTGCAGGCGGGTGTCGCTGCGGGCAAACAGGGTGGCGTTCTCGATCGCCATAGCAGCATGATTGGCGAAGCTGGTCAGCAGTTCGATCTCCTGGGCGCTAAAAACATGCGGGTCCGGGCGATAAACCAGCAATGCGGCCGGGGAAGCATGCTGGGTGTTGAGCGGGACCGCCAGGATCGAGCGATAGCCTTCCGAACGGGCCCGCGGTCGGGTGGCGGCGAAGGATTCGTCCTGTTCGGTGTCGCTGATCTGGATGGGCTGGCCGCTGCGTAAGGCTCTTAAGGTGACCGAATAAGGCTCGCTGGGGCTGATCGCCAGCTGGGTTGTATAGCGCTGGGAAAGACCGCGGCTGGCCTGGGCCCGAAATATGCCCCGGCGTTCATCCAGGGCAACGATCGCGCACATCTGGATCGACATCAGGCGCTCAACCTGTTCCAGGATACGGTCCAGCACCAGCTGGGGGTCCAGGGTCGAGACGACCGAAGAACTGGTTTGTAACAGGGTGGCCAGTTCATTCAGGCGGGCCTCGATCGCCTTTTCCATGCGCAGCAAGCTCTGGGTCAGGTGGCCGATTTGATCTGAGCGGGCGGCGATTTTCTGGATCGTGTCGATATCAGTGGTATGGCGCGCTGGTGCTGTAGATTTTTGGCGGGTAGCAATGCTCTGGCTGTAGGATGCGAGCTGTTCCAACGGGCGAATCACCTGCCTGGACAGGGCCAGCCAGAAAAACAGACCGACGATCAGGAAAACCCCCACCATCAGCAGGACGCCCTGATGGGTGGCCCGCGGGGTGGCAAAGGCGGCTGCGGTTGGCCGGCTGACGATCACCCCCCAACCGGCGCTCGAGATCGGCACGTAGCTGTATAAGGTCTCTTCGCCGTTCTCGTTGGGCAGGATCAGATTCCCGGTCGACTGGGCCAGAACGGCCTGGGTCACATTGCCTAATTTGCTGGCGGCATCCTGCAACAGCAGGTCGGGATGAGGCGAGGCGATCACCTTACCGGCCGCGTCGATGATCATCACTTCAAAGGCATCTTCCGGGTGGTGCTCTGCGGCGATGCTGGCCAGGGTATGGCTGAGAGATTGCAGTTTGATATTGGTGGCCACTACGCCCAGGTAGTGGTTGTTTTCATCCCAGAGGGGCATGACTGCGGTGGCGACGGCTTGCTCGGTAGTGGGGGATATCCGGCCTTCCGAGACCAGCGGAGAATGGCTGGTCAGCGAGCGTTTGTAATAATCCCGCATGGAAAAGTCCCAGCCGACGGTCGAGCCCGGCCCGGTTGGGTAGTGATACAGCATGATGCCATTGGCATCCAGTCGGTAGATCAGATTGACATCCGTGCGGACGCTGAACAGGATCTTGAACAGATTTTCCATCCGGACTGGATCGGCGGACAGCACTTCCGGGTAAGTTGCCAGCTGGCGGACAGCCTGGAGGGCCGTGTCCATGATGGTGTTGGTCTCCTGGGCGATGGCGCGCGCCACAGCCAGGTCCGCGGTTTTTACATCGGATACGAGCCGTTGGGCTGCCAACCGGTCGAACACAAGCGAAGCAATCAGGATCGGCCCGACAAACAGCAGGTAGAGGGCCAGGAGTTGCAATCCCAAGTCGCGCCGGAAGGAAGTCCGCATCTTAATCCTGTTCGCTGAAGGCCTGTAAGATCCGCACGATATGCTTGGCTCCTTTCAAGTACAGATCGAGACGGATATTTTCGTTGGGCGCATGGGCTTTGGAGCCGGGATATCCAATCCCTGCGCTGACGATTGGCAGGTGCAAGTGCTCGATGAAGGGATAATTGGGGCCCGAGCCGCCAACCATCGGGACAATCTCCATGGGTTGTCCGTAAACGGGTTCGGCCGTTTCCACCACCAGCTTGACGAACGGATCGTCTGGGTCGGTGCGGGCGGATGGCTCGCCGCCCATAAAAGTGATCTCCACATCAGGAAAACCTTCTGCATCCAGATGCTGGCGCAGCTGCTCCAGAACCTGGGCCGGCCTTTGATCCGGTACCAGCCGGAAATCGACTTTGGCCGAGGCTTTGGCCGGCAGAACGGTTTTGGAGCCTGGGCCCTGGTAGCCGGAAGTTAGGCCGCAAATCGTGCAGGTTGGCTCAAAAACTTCGGCGATATTCAATTCGGCCCCGCCTTGCAGACCTTTCAGGAAGTGGTCGACGCCATAGCGGTGTTTATACTCATCGGCCGGATCCGGCAGGGCTGCCATCAGGTCCCTGTCGCGCTGGCTGACCGGGCGGACGGAATCGTAAAATCCGGGCAGGCGGATGCGCTCATCCGGACCTTTCAAGGTGTTCAGGGCCCAGATCAACCGCCAGGCTGCGTTGGGGAAAATCGATCCGCCCAGGCCGGAATGAACGTCGATATCGGCAGTTTTGACGGAAAGCTCAACGTAGCAAATGCCGCGCAGGCCCAGAGATTGCATGGGTACTTCGCGGTGATCCACGCCTCCAAACTCCCAGATACAGGCATCGGCAGCCAGTTTCTCGCGGTTCTCGGCCACGAAGTCGGCCAGGTGCACGCTGCCGATCTCTTCTTCGCCTTCGATAATGAATTTGAGGTTGCAGGGGACATCCCCATTGGCCGACAGTAAAGCATCGATTGCGAACAAACGGCTGACCAGGTGGCCCTTATCATCGCTGACCCCGCGGGCGAACAGTTTGCCGTCGCGCCGGGCGGGCACGAACGGCGGGCTTTCCCATAATTCGAGCGGCTCTGCCGGCTGGACATCGTAATGGTTATATATCAGCATGGTTTTTTCGGTGCCAGGGCTGCCCGGCTCTGCCAGGCGCTCGCCGAAGACAACCGGGGCCCCCTCGGTTGGGATAATTTCCACCCGGAACCCACGCTGGCGGAGCATGTTGCCAACCAGCTGGGCGCATTCTTCCATCCCCCAATTTTGGGCGGCTACGCTGGGCTGGGCGCACAGTTTGGATAGTTCATCGATACTGTTATCCAGATGCGACTCGAGGTAGGCATCCATCTCGCTGAAGTCATTCATCCTGATTCTCCTCATTCTATAATGGTGGATTGTAGCTGGGTTTTCGTGATTGTGGGATGTTATTGACAATACCCAATTCGAAGATTGCTCCCAAATTTTGGTGTGGGTGGCGGGCGACCACCCGCCACCCACACCAAAATTTGGGAATTTTTTCTTGAGGGACATGACCAAACTCTCCGGCTATGCCCCGAATTTGCGGCGAATCAGATGCATGATCTGGGTGGTGGACTTCACCCGCCAAACAGATGGTTGAGTGATGTAGAGCCGGCGGTAGCAAACAGGAACATTTTGATCGTTTCACCGATCCAGACCCAGACCAAGAACTTTCCCAGCGGCATTTTCAACGCCCCGGCGGCCACTCCTGCCAGGTCAAAGAACGGGTTGGGTATGGCCGAGAGCAGCAGTACGGTCAGGATGCCATTTTTGCTCATCCAACCTGATAGACGGTCGTAAATCGCAGCGTGTTCGGCGACAGCCTGGCCGCTGAAGCCGGCCAGGTAGCCCGATAGCTCGCCCAGAGCAGCCCCCGCCCCGGCGGCCAGGGCCACACCGACCGGGTTGAAGACCGCACCCATGGTAAATACGACCGCTACGCCCGGGGCGGGCAGCAGCACGGTGGCATAAGACAAAAATGCCAGCACGAATATGCCCGGGTATCCATAAACTGCCAGCTTCGAGGCGTCATTGCGGATGCTGAAGACATACACGCTGATCGCAACAACGGCCACAAGAGCCAGAATGCGGGCCAGGGTTTGGCGTTGGGTAGAGGTCATGTGGGCCCGTCTCGGGTAGAAAAAAGAGGAGGCGGCCATCCAGGGCCGGCCTCCTCTGTAAAGATCAGGCCTCTTCGGTCGAGATCGTGACCTTTTTGAGGGTCACAGCTGGGGCATCGGAAAAGCGCGGGTCACGCTCGGGGATGGCGAACAGCGTCTCCAGGCCTTCAACCACCTGGCCGAACACGGCGTGCTTGCCATCCAACCAAGGGGTTGGGACGTGGGTGATGAAAAATTGGGAGCCGTTGGTCCCGGGGCCGGCATTGGCCATGGAGAGCACGCCCGGCTTATCGTGACGCAGGGAGGGGTCAAATTCATCGTTGAAACGATATCCGGGGCCGCCGCGCCCGGTGCCGGTGGGGTCGCCGCCCTGCACCATGAAATCGTTGATCACCCGGTGGAAGATCGTGCCATCGTAGAAGCCCTGGTTCGCCAGGAATACAAAATTATTAACTGTGTTGGGGGCTTTATCAGCGAACAATTTCAACTTGATGGTGCCCTTGGATGTTTCCAGGGTGGCGTAGTAGGTCTTGCTGGGGTCGATCTCCATCGCCGGAGGTTTCGACCATTGCTTGGTTTGTTCAGGCATAACAATCCTTTCTTGGTAAATGTTGTATAAACGATGGGGGTGAGTGCCTGGGTTCTTCCCACCAGGTCGCCCGGCCCAAAGCTTTTTAGGGGGCCGACCATTCGGATAGGCCGGTTAAGATGTAACCGTTTCGCGATCCTTGAGCAGGGCCTCCAGCCGAGCGACCACCATGTCCATCGCAACCGGATTCAACCCACCTTCCGGGATAATGACATCTGCGTAGCGCTTGGAAGGCTCGACGAACTCCAGGTGCATCGGACGTACTGTCGAGAGGTATTGGCGGATGATGGAATCAATCGAGCGGCCGCGCTCGTTGATATCCCGTTCCAGCCGGCGGATGAAGCGCAGATCAGGGTCGGTGTCCACGAAGAGCTTGACATCGAATAAGTCCCGCAATGTTCGGTCGGTGAAGATTAAGATGCCCTCCACCATGATGACCGGCTGAGGCTCGATGCGGATGGTCTTTTCGGTGCGCCGGTCGGTCTTGAAATCATAGATCGGCAGATCGATGCCCTGCAGGTTGCGCAACTGCTGGACATGCTCGGCCAGCAGCTCGCTGTCAAGCGAGTCCGGGTGATCGAAATTAACCGCGGCATGCTGATTGGAGGGCAGGTCGCTCAAATCTTTGTAATAAGCATCGTGAGGCAGGTAGGCGATATGCTCCTGCCCGACGCGCTCAAGGATGATCCTTGCCAGGGTGGTTTTCCCAGACCCGGATCCGCCGGCTATTCCGATTACCAGAGGGGTTGCACGATTGACCATAAAGGAATTATACTGGAAACGCAGCGTCTGGATCAGAAGGTTCATTGAGAATTCCTGTGGTGGTACACCAGATTTGGGGGTGTGAGCGTGCTTCAGCACGCTCACACCCCCAAATCTGGGACCTCTCCCACAGCGTTTCCAATAGAACCGCTCAGAACGCTGCGTTGTAGAAGCCACCGGAGGGAATTGAACCCTCGACCCATCGCTTACGAAGCGATTGCTCTGCCGGCTGAGCTACGGTGGCGCATGGCTGGAAATTATCTAATTTCACGGCGGGGATTATAGCAGTAAATGGCCCAACTTGGCAAGGCGTGGGCCGGGCAAATTTCCAGATCCCTCCACAATTTCAAACTGCTTCGTCAAACTGCGGAGGAAACGCTTGAGAATTGCAATGTTATCTTATCATACCTGCCCCCTGGCGACCCTGGGTGGCAAAGATACCGGTGGCATGAATGTCTATGTCCGGGAATTGACCCGCCAGCTGGGCCGGAACGGCGTGCATGTGGATGTATTCACCCGTTCGCAGGACGAGCATGTGCCGCATGTATTGCATGACCTGGGTTATGGCAACCGGGTCGTGCACGTGCCGGCCGGGCCGGAAAATCCACGGCCCAAGCGGGAACTGGTGAATTATTTGCCCGAGTTTGTGGCGGGTATCCAGGAGTTTGCGGCCAATAAAGGGTTAAGCTATGATTTGATTCACAGCCATTACTGGTTGTCCGGGGTGGCTGCCAGGGATCTCAAAGCAGCCTGGGGGGTTCCGATCGTGCACATGTTTCACACCCTGGGTCTGATGAAGCAGCGGGTGGCGCGGGACGCGGGCGAAATGGAGGGGGCGTACCGGATTCAGGGCGAGCAGGAAGTCTTGCGTATAGCCGATAGAATCGTGGCAGCCACACCGGCGGAGCTGGCCCAGCTGCAGTGGCTCTACCGGGCCGATACCAGCAAAGTCGTGATCGTGCCGCCTGGTGTGGATATCAGTCATTTTTATCCGATCCCTCAGGACGAAGCCAAGGAGTTCGTCGGCGTCCAGCCCTGCGAACAGCTTTTGTTGTTCGTCGGCCGGATTGAGCCGCTTAAAGGCATCGATAACTTGATTGAGGCGATCGCGATCTTGCGCCAGCAGGGGGTTTTTGTTTGCCTGTCGGTGATCGGCGGCGACCCGAACACCGAGCCTGAAAATGGCGATGATACGAACGGCAATCGTTCCGAAATGAAGCGGCTGCAGGATTTGCGAGCCCGCTTCGGCATGCAGGATCTGGTCGCATTTCTGGGTCGTCGCAGCCAGGATACCCTGCCATATTATTACTCGGCGGCTGAGGCGGTCGTCATGCCCTCCCATTACGAGTCGTTTGGCATGGTGGCGTTGGAAGCGATGGCTTGCGGCACGCCGGTGGTGGCCTCTCAGGTCGGCGGTTTGGCTTACCTGGTGCAGGACGGCCAGACCGGCTACACCGTCCCGGCTGACGACCCTCAGGCCCTGGCCGGGGCGCTTGAGCGGCTGCTCAATGATCCCGAAACCCGGGCCCGGATGGGGCGCCAGGCAGCCAGTTTTGCCCGGGAATACGCCTGGAGCAAAATCGCCGCCCGGATTGTCCGAATTTACGAAGAAGTATTGGGGAAAGAATAAGGCGAAAAAAGGTGTGCGCGGACCCATGCACACCTTTTTCGGCTGAATCGGAATATTTTCAGGATCGTTCGAAAAATACCAGCAGGGTACTGCCGTATTTGCGCTGTTCGAATTCGACCAGGTTGTTCAGCTCGAGCGGGGCATATTCCACCGGGTGAATCTGGACAATCACCCAGGCGTCCTCGGCCAGCCAGCCGGGATTCTCGTCCAGTTTCGTCAAAGCCTGTTTCCACAGCTCTTTATATTGCGGCGGGGCGATATATACGTATTCGTAAGTCTGGTCTGGCTGGCGGGCCAACAGGCTGAAGGCATCCAGTCGCAGCACTTCAGCGCTGGCTTCCAGGCCGGTTAATTTCAGGTTGGTGCGGACCGTGTCGACTGCCTGGCGCACGATGTCGATAAAGCGCACAAACGCGGCTCCCCGGCTCAGAGCTTCAATTCCGACGCTGCCGGTACCGGCGAACAGGTCCAACCAGCGTGAATCGCGCACATCCGCCCCCAGGATGTTGAACAGTGATTCCTTGGTCCGGTCGGTGATCGGACGGGTGCTGTCGCCTGGAACGGCATTTAACTTGCGGCCGCGAGCTTTCCCGGCGATGACCCTCAAACCACTCATTGGTTTGCCCGGCTTAGCTGCCGGCCCCCAGTTCCACACTCATGCGGGCGGCCATCAGGTTGCCGTACGGCGCAATGATGGGGACCACGCAGCCGGTGCCCAGGATAAACCGCTGGCCGTTGGTTGACTGGATCGCATCCCGGGCTTCAGCGGTCACGCGCACCGGGCTGCCCAGTACCATGGTCTCCTCGCGCTGCAAGCCCCCGCACACAACTCCTTTAAATCGCTTTTGGCCTTCCTGCAGTGATGGGAAGGTATCGCGGTCATGCCAGTTCAGGATCTGGACCGGGTAATCGCTGACGATATCGAACATCACATCACTGCCATGCAGGTGCAGCATGTTCAGCCACATCGCCTGGGCAGGCTCCAACACCTGCAGGTCATACTGGCTGCCAAAGGCGGCGTACTCAGCTTCATTGAGCAGGCTGTATTGGGCGTGCTGGATGGCGTAGAAGATCCCATCGATCCCGGTCGTCCGGACGGCTTCCACAAAACGGCGGGTCGTCTCGGTGATGATCCGCAGGCCGGTATGGACCGCCTCCGGATACAGGCGCAGATGGGCTTCCAGATTATTCCTGCCAACCAGATTCTTGGCCTGGGAGAGTGGATTGAAGATTGTCTGGATGATGGGCGTATCCGGCCCAAGCTCTTCTGCTAACAGCCGGAGACAGACCAATTGGCCGCCGAGCCGGCCCGCATAGGGATCCAGCACTTCCAGGCGCTCCCAATCTTCGGGTTGCCGGATGACGGGTTGAGTGTACTCGCGGGTGCCTTCGGTCGCGCCGCGCCACTCGCCTAACAGGCCCCAATCCTGGAGGCAGTAGGAGGAAGCCGGGGTCACTTTGACCAGGTCAAAATCGAACGTTTTCTGAAATGCCAGCGTGGCGGCTGCCAGGCCTTCGGGGCTCTGGTCATCGACCGGGAAATGCCGCCACAGAGCGACCGGCACCCGGTCCAGCGGTTCGCCTGCCAGGCAGGCTTCCAGGCGCTGGCGATGTGTGAGTTTAGTGTTTTTGTCCATGTTTCGTCTTTCTGGGTATTGGCTCAGCGTAAAGCTGAGATAAATTGGTACTTTGGGGTATCCCCACAGGAATTCCCAATGAGATGATAAATTGGCTCCGCCGGTGGCAAGTTCGGGCAGACTGAATTCCACCCCGTTTTAGCCGGCGCCGGTTCCCAGCTCGTCCAATTCCTGTTCCAGGACGCTGTCCAGGACGGCAGTGATTTCGCTTTCTTCAACCTGTTGGGTGTTGAAATATTCGGTCATGAAGCTCGATCGCCGGACGCGCAGGGCCAAGGGGGCTACTTCCCGCAAGTCTTCCAGGCTGACAGTCTCGCGAGCGTCAGCGGCGGCAAAAGCCCGGGCGGTCTCGAACAAGGTGATCTCGGCCCGCAGGGAATCGATATGCAGCCGGTCGATGAAGGCTAACCCGCGCTGGGCTACTTCGTCCGGCAGGCTGACTTTAGGCAACAGTTCACGGGCAGCCTGGATCTCAGCCTGTACGATGGCGGTCTCGTCGCCATAAGAGAGCACCATTTTGCGGGGACTTTCCTGGTAAGCCCTGACACGCCGGTAGGCCTCCAGGCGTTCTTCTGGCTCGACCAGGCCGCGTACCAGCACCCTCAGCCCGAAGCGATCCAGGATTTGCGGGCGCAGTCGGCCTTCCTCGGGGTTCATCGAACCGATCAGCACGAAGCGCGAACGGTACGTGGCGGAGACCGGTCCGCGCCGGACCGTGTAATTGCCCTGGGCCGAGGCGTCCAAAATGGCGTCGACGATTTCATCCGCCAGCAGGTTGACTTCATCCACGTACAGCAGATTGCGGTCCGCCTGGGCTAACAGCCCGCGGCGCAGCCGCAGGCGGTCGTGGACCGCGGCGCGTTCGTCGACGCCGCCCACCACATCCTCGAGTTCGGCGTTCAGAGGCAGATCGACCAGCCGGACGCGATCCAGGCGGGCCAGTGGTTCGCCTTCGGCATATTTCCGGGCGCAATCCGGGCAGACCGCATCGATCCCCCCGGTTTCGATATCTTCCGGCATGCAGCCATAGTAGCACAGGCTGCGCGGCACCATCGGGAGCAGGTCGACCAGGCTGCGGACGGCGGTGGTTTTGCCAGTACCGCGCGGGCCGATCAGCAAGACACCCCCCACCGCTGGATTGATCAGGGCCAGCAGCAGGGCCAGTTTCATCTCTTTTTGGCCCACTACTGCCAGGAAAGGGAACGGCAGCACTTCGGCCAGCCCCGAGTCGCCTTCGCCCAGCTGCGGTTGGTAACCGCGGCCTGAAGCCCGGTCGATCAGCTCGCGCAGGGAGCGCACGCCGCCCAATTCGGGTTCTTGAGGGGTAGGATCCGTTTGGTTGCTGACTTCCAGCGGTTCATTCATTGGGTGTTTTCTTTTTCCTGCTGGGCGTTTAACCTGGCGGTTGAGCGCCGGTTCTGTTCCAGGCGGTAGGTCTGGCGCGCTTTACCATCTTCCATGCGCTGGCGCTGCCCCGCGTTCTCGGGGATTAACCCGGGACGGGCACCGGATGGCCGGAACTGTCCAGGGCGACGTAAACCACGTAGGCCGTGTTGGTGTGTGTTCGCTGTCCGCTGATCGGGTTCTCGGCGGTTACATTGACCTCGGCTTCCATAGAAGTACGCCCTACGTAGCTGACTTCCGCATTCAAGGTGACCAGGTCCCCGATTCGGATCGGTTGTTGGAAGGTCATCTGGTCTACGGCTACCGTGACCACTCGTTGTTGGGCATGGCGCATGCAGGCCAGCGCTCCGGCCTCGTCGACCAGTTTCATGATCCAGCCGCCATGCACGTTGCCGAGGTTATTGGCATGTTCGGGCTGCATCAACTGGGAAAGCGTGATATGTGAGGCGCTGACTTTCTTAGGCTCCATGTAATTTAATCCATATCTTGCCGCAGCTCGCCGAAATCGATGGAAGGCAGCAGCTCCGGCATATCGTCCAGAATATCGATCATGTACAACGACAGTTCAGCCATCATCGGCGGCAAGGGGAAGTGGGCCGGCGGGCGAATAGGATCAGGGCGGGCCGGCGGTTCCTGGTCTGGCTGGCTGTAGTCATAGGCCCGCTTGCGAACGATGCGCCAATCCCGGGTCAACTTGCCGACGTAATTGCCATGGACTGAATAGACCTGCCGCTCAGGCGTGACCCAACCGATCCATTCTCCAAGCGGGTTGAACAGGTAAGGATATTCTAATACAGCGCCGACATCGCCGCGAGTGGTGTAGATTGGAATGAGGCGGGCTGAGTTTGTCATAACCATACTACCTGTACCGTCCGGCTTGGATTATTCGACGTCTCCATAGGTCCAATACCGGTTGACGAAAAAATTCCAGAACATCACCACAACCACGGCGATCGCCAGGGCCAGATTGTGGCCCAGGAAATCGACATTGCCTGCCGAGATGAACGAGTAATGGAGACTGGCAAACAGGTTCCGCAGCGGCGTCTCCAGCAGGGCAAACAGCGGCGTACGGATGATCAGACCAATCAGGCTGATCAAGCCGAACTGCAGCATTTGCTGGGAGATCCGTTTCGAACGTGAATCGGGATAGGTCCAGAAGCGATTCCAGGTGAAGTTACTGACAATGGCGGCCCCAAACGAACAAACGCTGGCCAGGACCGCCGGCATATTAAACAAGCCGGTTAACAGGTTGAACGTTCCAAAATCCACCACCGCGCCGAATACCCCGACCAGGGCGAAGCGCATAAAACGCGATCGTTCGCGCGGGTTGTTGAGAATGGCCGTCATGATAACCCCAGCTTAAGCTTAAAATAGGGGATCGTTTTCAGGAGACCCTGTTCCAAAGAAATCCGGGGCTGCCACCCCAGGATGCTGCTGGCCCGGGTGATGTCCGGTCGGCGGCGCTGGGGATCTCCCTCGCCGCGCTGGGCCGCCTTAAATACAATCCCGGCATTATTCCCGGTCAGTACGTTGATCGTTTTGGCAAAATCCAGGATGCTGGTTTCCACCGGATTGCCGATATTGACCGGATCGTGTTCGTCTGACATCAGCAGGCGATAGATGCCGTCGATCAAATCATCCGCGTAGCAGAAACTGCGGGTCTGAGACCCATCCCCATACACAGTCAAAGGTTCACCGCACAGTGCCTGCTTGAGGAAATTGGGGACAGCCCGGCCATCATCCAGGCGCATCCGCGGACCGTAAGTGTTGAAAATCCGGACGATGCGGGTGTCGATCCCGTGGAAACGATGATAGGCCATGGTCAGGGCTTCTGCGAAGCGCTTGGCTTCATCGTAGACGGAGCGCGTCCCGATCGGATCGACGTGCCCCCAGTAGGTTTCGGTCTGGGGATGCTCCAGAGGGTCGCCGTAAATCTCGCTGGTCGAGGCCAGCAGGAAGCGGGCATTGTGCGCCCGGGCCACCCCCAGGCTGTTGTGGGTGCCCAGTGCGCCGGCTTTCATGGTTTGGATGGGCAGGTTGACATAGCCGAAGGGTGAATTCGGGTTGGGACTGGCCGGCGAAGCGAAGTGCATCACTGCATCGATTTTGCCTGGCACAAAGATAAAATTGGATACATCATGGCGAATAAATGAAAAAGCTTCTTTACCAGACAGGTGGGCCAGGTTTTCCGGGTTGCCGGTGATGAAATTGTCCATGCCGACGACTTCATGGCCTTCGTTGATCAGTCGCTCGCACAGGTGAGAACCCAGGAAGCCGGCCGCTCCGGTTATGAGAACACGCATAGAATAATTCCTTTCCAATAAAAAACTTATTTTTCTGAAAACAAGTGCGCCTGCTGGGGTCTCTGAGAAACTCTGTAGGGGAGTCCCAGATTTGGAGGTGTGAGCGTGCTGGCACGCTCACACCCCCAGGTCTGGGGTACCATCCCAGGAATTCCCAAAGCTGCACCAGTTGTCGTCATTTCCAGATAATCCGGGTAGTTAAGCCGTCGCCGGTAACCTGCCGTCCCTGGCTGGTTTCGGTATCGACCAGCCACAAGTTACCCTGGTAGATCAGGGCGATCGAATAATGGCCGCTCTCGGGCAGGGGTTCAGGCGACCAGGCGCCCCAATCTTGCTGGGGATCGATCCCGGATGTGTCTTCAGCCGGGAAAATAACCCGCCGGTTCGAGCCATCTCGGTCCATCACGCCCAGCCGGTAGCGGCTGGTTTCGGACTGAGTTGGGAATATCGCCTGAAGGTAAGCAACCTGGTTAGCCAGTTCCCCACTTGCCTTGGCCGTGATCGGCGAAACAATCGGGTAGGAAAACATCCCGGCCTGGGAGATGATGTCGATCATGTCGCCGGCGCCCAATGGGAAGGCCGCCAGGTCGAATACCGGTAATTCCTCCGGCGATAGCGAGCCGGGCGGGGGCACGTGATCGATGGTAAAAATGGTGCGCCCATCCGGGCTCCAGGCAATCGGTGGCACCCAGGCCCAATCTCCCCTGGTCTGGAGCGGCACGATATCGACAACCGGTTGGACCTCACCATTGTAGAAGTTGACCAGGCTGATCCCATCCGGCCTGGCAACCGCCAGGTTCTCGCGATCGGGTGACCAGGCGAAATTGCTGCCCCACCAACCATATACACCGCCGGAGTTTGGCTCCAGGATCACGGTTTTCTTGGAGGTCCAACCGCTCGGGCTGACCGAAAATACGTTCAGGTCGTTGTTAGCCTGCCAACCCGGGGCGGTGCTGCGCGGTTCAACCGTGGAAAAAATGACTTTGGAATTGCTGCCGGGCACCCAGTCGGCGAAATGGATCACGTTGGCGACCTTCAGGTCGATCAGTTTTCCGGTTTCATCCCGGATATCGGTGACCCACAGGCTGTTGATCTCATCCTCCGACTGTGACATGCGGGTGAACAGCAGCCAGTTCTTGTCGTCCGAAAGGGCCAGCACCCGGCCATCGAGATCTCCGGTGGTGATCACCGCCCGGCGATTGCCGGTGCTTTCTTCAATCATCCAGGCATTACCGTCTCGCAAATAGATCAGGCGCCCCGGGATCGCGACCGGCACCAGAGGGGCCTGGATTCCGATCATCACAATTTCGGGCACCGGCTCTTCGATGGTGACCGATTTGATCGGGCTGCTGGTGACTTCCACACCATCTTCATAGACCTTGCGGTAGGTGATTTCCTGCAGGCCGTTTTTGCCATTCTGCAGGTAGACTTCGTTTTCCTTACCTTCCGGCAGGGATTCGTTGCGCAGGATCTGGTGCTCGAACGGTACCACGGTCTGGACGACTTCAAACTTTTCGGTCACCCGGATCAACTTCACTTCGGCGCCATCGCTTAACACGCTAAATGGTGCCGGATCGGTGCGATCCAGCGAACCCAGTTCTAAGTTGGCGGCATTCAGCGCCTGTTGGACGGTGCTGCCAGCCGGTATGTTTTCTTCAAGGGTCTGGCCATCAGCCAGGATGCTTACGCTGATCGATGCCTGGGTTGCCTGGGGCGCCGAACAGCCGGCCAGCCAAAACGACATCAGCATCAGGCCAACCAGGAACAAAGCGCTCCAGCAGAATCGCAATTCTAAGAGTGATACCCTAAATTTGGGGCTACTCACAGAATTTCCTGAAGTCCCCGTAAATAATCGCCCCAGGCGAGGGTGGTATAATCTCATTTCAGGTTTTTACGGTCGAGCATTACCAATCGAACAGTTTCATGGTTTATGGCCGGTGATTGTCATCGTGCCATCTGCTATTGTAATCCCGTCCAGGACAATCCGCTGATCCCCCTGGCCTAATTGAGCAGCGATGGCCCTATCCAGCTCGCTGGATAGCTGGTCGAGCTGGGCTTGCGGCAGTGGGAAGGGGCCTAGTTTGGCGGAATCGATTGTGTAGTCCAGCTTCCCATTCGAATCGACCTGCATGGAGACCAGAATCTCCAGCGGCAGGCCGATGCCGGATTGTTCTACCGTTCCAACCAATTGTACCTGCCCATTGCGAAGATAGACCTGAGGATTTTGTAAGACCGGGCCATCCCCGGACTGGAAATTGCTGGCAACCAGGGAGGTCAATTGTGACTCGGTCAGGATCAGCGTGACCTGTTTGCCCTGCTGCAAATCTTCGGCCGCCGAGTTCAGGTTCTGTTCAAGTTCCTGAACGGATTCCGTGCTTACGGCGACGGTCGGTCGTGGTGTCGGGCTGGGGGTCTGGGTGCTGATGAAATTACAGGCCAGGCTGGCTGCGGCCAGCGCAGCCAGGGCCAGGATAATCGTACGGATAGACTTTTGCATCAGTAAATTGTATCTCCTGAAATCATTGTGTGCAGGCAAAACCTTTTTGGATCTTTGGGAAATTCTGTGGGAGGGTCTCACAGAGTCCCCTACGGACTCACATCTTTGACAACATTTGCGTACACACATTGCCTGCTTACAGATAAGCGTTAATCGAAGGAATTTTATCACAGCATGTCCGATACCCCCTTACCAGAGATCAGTTTGAGCGCCCGGCTGGAAGCATTGTTGTTCGTCGCGAGCGGGGCGGTCACGCCGGCCCAGCTCGCATCCGCCCTGGAAGTCTCCACCAACGAGGTCAACCAGGGACTGGCAGATCTGGAAGCCATGTACGTGGCCGAAGGACCCCGGCGCGGCCTGCGGATTCAGCGTCACTTTGGGCGAGTTCAATTGACCACGGCGGCTGAGGCTGCGCCAATCATCGAACGTTTTCTGGGCCTGGAGGCCAGTTCGCGCCTCAGCCGGGCTGCCCTGGAGGCGCTGGCGATCGCCGCTTATAAGCAGCCTGTCACCCGCCCGCAGATCGACGCTATTCGGGGAGTCAACAGCGATGGGGTGTTAAAAAGCCTGTTGAGCAAGGGCCTGATCCAGGAAATCGGCAGGGCCGAGGCACCCGGCCGGCCGATCCTGTACAGCACCACGCCCGATTTCCTGCAATATTTCGGCATCAATTCACTGGAGGAATTACCACCCTTGGGCCTGGAAGAATTGGCCGTGGAGGATGAAGCCCCCCAGGAATTGTTGAAAGAATGATCCGCCAGCGGGACCGATCGAACCATGGGGGATAGGCTGCCGGGTGAGCCTTAATGGGGTTAGATCTATCCCCCGAGCGTTCTCCGCTGCATGCGTTATAATCCAACCTTATGATGAAACTCCGATTTTTGAAGTGAGCGGCGGACGGCCGTCCGCCGCTCACTTCAAAAATCGGTTATCGCTGCTATGAAAGATAAACCAATCTTATGAAAGAACGCTCCAAAGAACGCTCGAAAAGAACGCCTCGAAAGAACGCTTGCAGAAAATTTTGGCGCGCGCCGGTTATGGATCGCGCCGCGCTTGTGAAGCGATCATCGCGGCCGGGCGGGTGCGGGTGAATGGCCAGGTTGCCACCCTGGGCGACAGCGCCGATCCCGAAAATGACAACATCACGGTGGACGGCCGCCAGATTCAGGCCCCCGAACCGCGGGTGTATATCGCCCTGAACAAACCGCGCGGGGTCATTTCTGCGGTCAGCTCGCCCGACCCGCGACCAACGGTGCGCAGCCTGGTGGACGTCCCCGAGCAGGTTTACCCGGTTGGTCGCTTGGATGTGGATAGCGAAGGCCTGATCTTGTTGACCAATGACGGCGATCTGGCCAACCGCCTGACACACCCGCGCTACGGCCATGAGAAGGAATACCGGGTGCTGGTGGCCCGGCGACCGGATGAAGAGCAGCTCAACACCTGGCGCCGGGGCGTGGTGCTGGAAGATGGCTACCGCACCCAGCCGGTGAAACTGCTGGTGGAAAATCCGGCCGGCAAAGGCATCTGGCTGCGGGTGATCATGCGGGAAGGGCGCAAGCGCCAGATCCGCGAAACCGGATTCTTATTAGGATTGCCGGTCGTCAAGATTATCCGGGTCCGGATTGGCAGCCTGCTTTTAGGGAATTTACAACCACGCCAGTGGCGACATCTTACCCCGCAAGAAGTCAGCGCATTGAAATCAGAAGGAAAACGTCCGCCTGACCGGAAGAAGGCCCCGAGGCCACCGAAGAACTTAAACAGAAAGTAGTTTGTGTTGTTGCTGTTGCGCTACAGCAGCTCCATACCCACCGACTTTTCGGATTGGTACGATGAAAGCCCTGGTTTCGCCTGAGAGGTCGCTATGAGGAAGATCACCCGCTCGGATCGCCTGCGTTATCAGTTCGATATCCTGATGTCGCGCGGCACAATTGCTCTGATCGTCTCATTATTTCTTCTGTCAGTCCTGTTGATTGGCGCCGTGTCTCTGGCCGCTTATCTCACCCCGGATGGCAAACAGCTTGGCCTGGGAAGGTTACTGTGGTGGAGCATGCTGCGCACCCTCGACCCGGGCACGATGGGTGGGGACGACGGCAGCTGGGGATTTGTCTTCTTAATGTTTGCCGTCACCGTTGGGGGTATTTTTCTGGTCAGCACCTTGATCGGCGTACTTTCGAATGGCCTGGATGAGAAACTGGTTGACCTGCGCAAAGGGCGCTCGCTGGTTGCCGAGCAGGATCACACGGTGATCCTGGGTTGGTCGTCGCAGATATTTTCCATCCTCTCGGAACTGATCGAAGCGAATAAGAACCGTGCTCATGCTGCTATCGCTATCCTGGCGCAGCAGGACAAGGTGGCCATGGAAGATGAAGTGCGGGCCAAAGTCGGCGAGACTTTCAACACTCGCATCGTTTGCCGGCGCGGCAATCCGATGGATTTGAACGACCTGGAGATCATCACCCCTCATCTGGCGCGTTCGATCATCTTGCTGCCGCCTGAGGGCCTGGATCCGGATGTGTTCGTGATTAAAACAACCCTGGCCCTCACCAATAACCCACAACGACATGAACACCCTTATCATATCGTCGCCAGCCTGGGGGATCGCCGCAACCTGGATGTCGCTAACCTGGTGGGCAAAGGCGAAGCCCAGCTGCTGTTGGCTGACGTGCTCATTTCCCGGATTATCGCCCAGACCTGCCGGCAAAGTGGTTTATCGGTGATCTATACGGAGCTGCTGGATTTCGTCGGTGATGAGATATACTTCCAGGCTGAGCCGGCGTTAACCGGCCTGACGTTCGGCGAGACGCTCAGTCGCTACGAGGATTCGGCGGTCATCGGCCTGGCGTTTGCTTCCGGACGGGTGCAGCTTAACCCGCCGATGACCACCCGGCTGGAGCCAGGCGACCGAATTATCGCCATCTCTGCCGATGATGACACCGTCCGGCTTTCCGATCAAGCCTCCCCGCCAGTGGACCAGGCCGCCCTGGTGGAGTCGAAACCAGCCGCTCGGCGTCCGGAAAGAACCCTGATCCTGGGTTGGAATAAGCGCGCCCCGATCATCATCAACGAATTGGATCGTTATGTTGCCCCGGGCTCGTATATCCTGGTGGTAGCCGATGGGGTGGATGTGCAGGAGCGGCTGGATTGTGATTGCGGTAACCCGGCAAACCAGACAGTCACTTTCCAACCCGGCGATACCACCGACCGGCGGACTTTGGACGGCCTGGAGATTGCAACCTTTCAACATGTGATTTTGCTGAGCGACGCCAGATTCAGCGATGTGCAGCAGGCCGATGCCCGCACCCTGGTTACCCTGCTCCACCTGAGAGACATCGAAGGCAGCAGCCAGGCAGCTTTCTCGATCGTCAGCGAGATGCTCGACATCCGCAATCGCGAGCTCGCCAAGGTCACCCGGGTGGATGATTTCATCGTCAGTGATAAACTGATCAGTTTAATGCTCGCTCAGGTCTCCGAGAATAAGGATCTGGCTGGAATTTTTGAGGATTTGTTCGATCCAAATGGCTCGGAAATTTATCTGAAACAGGCGGCGGATTATATCGTCCTGGACCGGCCCGTCAATTTTTATACCGTAGTAGAATCAGCCCGCCGGCGAGGCGAAGTGGCCATCGGCTACCGCCGAATGGCCAGAGCCAACCAGGCGGCTGAAGCCTATGGGGTGCATCTCAATCCCCGCAAGTCGGAAATGATAACATTTTCTGCCGAGGACCGGGTGATTGTCCTGGCGGAGGAGTGAACCTGATAATCTTATGGATGCAACACAGACGAAAACAACGAGTTGGCTGGATCGTCCCCTGATATCGGCCATTACGATCAATTGGGAAATTGTTCTCTTTACCGCCATTTTAATTTTGGCGACCATCAGCCGGTTTTACAATCTCGAAGCCAGGGTGATGAGTCACGATGAGAACTCCCACGTTTATTATTCCTGGCTGCTCTACAAAGGCTCGGGTTATTCCCACGATCCCGTCACGCACGGACCTTTGCAGTTCCATCTGGTAGCTCTGTCGTATTTCCTGTTTGGGGACAGTGACACCAGCGCCCGCATCCCGGCAGCACTGTTCAGCATCGCCACGGTGGCCTTCGTGTGGAACTTCCGCCGCTATCTGGGCAAGGCAGGTGCCATGTTGGCGGCGATCATGATGCTGATTTCCCCTTACATGCTGTATTATGGCCGCTATGTGCGTAACGAAGCCTTTGTGGCCCTGTTTGGGGTGATCACTTTATGGGCGATCTTGCGTTATATCGAAAGTGGTAAGCATCGCTACCTGTATTTCCTCACCCTGGCAACCGTGCTGCATTTTACCGCCAAGGAGACCGCGTTTATCTACACTGCCCAGGCCATGATCTTCCTGGGTTTCTACTTGATCTATCGCCTGGCGCGCCAGCCCTGGGCCCGCCCCGCAGACCGGCGCGCATTTTGGATCGCCTTGATGGCTGGATTGCTGCTGGTCTCGGCGGCTGCCGGGGTGGCGCTTATCAGCCGCCAGCCAGTGGTTCCCAGCGCGACTGAAACGGTCGCGCCGGCGGTGCCAGGGGCCGGGGCGCTCGAAAACCCGGCCGATGCAGTCCCTGCCAACCTGCCGGCCTTTGTTTTGCTGGGCCTGGGCGTCGTGGGGGTTCTGGCAGCCGTTTTCTTCTTAATCCGCGGTTACACCTGGGAGGGGCTGCGCCAGGAACGCGCCTTTGATATGTTGATCGTGCTGGGCACCGCAGTGTTGCCGATGCTGGCGCCCTTCCCGGTCAAAGCTTTGGGGCTGAACCCGATCGATTACAACAACAGCCAGACCATCCTGATGAACGGCGTTTTTATCGTCTTGTTCGCAATGGTCGCAGTCGCGATCGGCTTGCTTTGGAAACCGCGCCTCTGGCTGATCAATATGGCCCTGTTCTATGCGGTCTTTGTGGTGTTTTACACCACGGTCTTCACCAATGGGTTTGGATTCATCACCGGCCTGGTCGGTTCTCTGGGGTATTGGCTCGAACAGCAAAAAGTGAACCGGGGCAGCCAGCCGTTATATTATTACGCCCTGATCCAGATCCCGATCTACGAATTCCTGCCTGCGCTCGGCGCGCTGTTGGCGACCGGTATCGCGCTCTTCCGGCGCAGCCCTAAAACGGAAGCCGGTGAGCTGGCTGCAACGACGGATGAAACTGAACCGGCCGGGACAGCCCAGCCGTTGCCGGCTTCGCAGCCACTGCCGGCTTCGCAGCCACTGCCGGTGTTCGAACTGCTGCTGTACTGGTCGATCACCAGCCTGCTGGCCTATACCTTTGCGGGCGAGAAGATGCCCTGGCTGACGGTCCACATCACCCTGCCGATGATCCTGCTCTCGGGCTGGGGCCTGGGCAAAGTGGCCGACAGCTTCCAATGGGAATATCTCAAAGAAAGGCGCGGCTGGTTGATCGCCGTTTTACTACCCGTAGCGCTCGTCAGCCTGCTGACGGCCCTGGGTTCCCTGCTGGGGACTAATCCCCCCTTCCTGGGCAAAAGCCTGGAACAAATGCGAGCCACGACCACCTTCGTGATTTCGCTGGCGTCTTTCCTGGGCAGCGGGTTGGCGATCTCCTTCCTGATCCGCCCATGGCCTACCGGGCAGTTGGGACGCTTGCTGATCCTGATCGTGACGGCTTTCCTGGGCGTGTTGACGGCCCGGGCGGCCTTTCGGGCGGCATATATCAATTACGATAATGCAACCGAATACCTGGTCTATGCCCATTCGGCGGGGGGCGTCAAGGAAGCCCTGGCCCAGATCGAAGAACTTTCACGCCGCACCACTGGCGGTTTGAATATGCCGGTGGCTTACGACGATGCCACCACCTACCCTTATTGGTGGTATCTGCGCAATTTCAGCGACCAGCGTTATTATGGGGCCAATCCGACCCGCAGTCTGCGGGACGTGCCCGCGATCCTGGTGGGTGATCCTAATTTCGGCAAAATCGAACCGGTGGTCGGCCAGGCTTATTACCAGTTCGATTATGTCCGGTTGTGGTGGCCAAACCAGGATTACTTTGGACTGACCTGGCAGCGCGTCCTGGATACCCTGTTGGATCCGCAGATGCGATCGGCGGTATTCGATATCTGGCTCAACCGGGACTATAAGCTTTATGGAGAACTCACCGGTCAGGATATGAGCCTGCCGAACTGGTATCCATCGGCGCGCATGCGGCTGTACCTGCGCAAGGACCTGGTAAACGAACTGTGGAATTATGGCACCGTTCCGACGGCTGAGGAAGTCGTCGCCGATCCCTATGAAGGCAAAAACATCCAGCTCAATGCGGATCAGGTCTTTGGTACGGCCGGGGTTGAGCCCGGGCAGTTCAATCGGCCGCGCGGCATTGCCGTCGGGCCGGATGGCAGCCTGTACGTGGCCGACACCGAAAACAGCCGCATCCAGCACCTGGACCGGGACGGGAATGTGCTCCAGACCTGGGGCAGTTTTGGGGATGTGAGCGTCGGCCCGGCGCCGGGCGGGATGTTCAACCAGCCCTGGGGGATTGGGGTCGGTCCGGACGGCTCGGTCTTCGTGGCTGACACCTGGAATCACCGGGTGCAAAAATTCAGTCCAACCGGTGAGTTCATTAAGATGTGGGGCTACTTCGGCCAGGCCGAGGCGCCGGAAGCTTTCTGGGGGCCGCGTTCGATTGCCGTGGACCAGGAAGGCCGGGTCTATGTGACCGATACTGGCAATAAACGGATCGTCGTCTTCGACCAGGATGGCAATTTCGTGACCCAGTTTGGGTCGGTTGGCTTAAACCTGGGAGAGTTCGACGAGCCGGTCGGTGTGGCGGTCGGTCCGGATGGGCGGGTGTACGTCGCCGATACCTGGAATCAGCGCATTCAGGTCTTTTACGAGGACGAATCCGGCACCTTCCAGCCTGAAACGAGCTGGGACGTGGTGGCCTGGTACGGCCAATCCCTCGACAATAAGCCTTACCTGGCGGTCGATTCGGCCAGCCATGTGTTCGCAACCGATCCGGAAGGCTACCGGGTGCTCGAGTTCACCGGCCAGGGCGAGATCGTCCAGACCTGGGGCGATTTTGGCACCGGACCGGATAGCTTTGGCCTGGTTGGAGCTGTGGCAGCTGATCCGAATGGTGGGGTCTGGGTAACCGATACCGGCAACAACCGGGTGATGCACTTCACACCTCCCGGTCCCTGATCTTAATCTTTATTCAGCTTTCCTAAGAGATGTTCGAAAAACAGTCAAGCCGGCCAGCGTTCGCTGGCCGGCTTGACTGTTTTTCGACTTATTCTTTTATTAGGCAGTTGGTCAGAACAGACCTCTGAAAACCAGCATCAGGCCGAATAGAAACAGCGGCACACCGACGATCAAGCCAACGATCGTCAGGCTGACCAGCACGCCCGCGATCATCAACACCAGGCCCAAAATAACCGCCACCAGCCGGCCAGTCAGGCTGACGATGGCGACCACCAGACGCCAGATTGCCCAAAACGGCCACAGGATCCAGGGCACGTGTTTACGTTCTTCCAGGTTAGACATGGGTTGCTCCTTTAGGTACCTTCATTATTTTGTATAAAAAAATTATGGCGAAATGGGTGTGCGTGCTGGGCGTGCGCCCAGCACGCACACCCATTTCGCCAGCCATTCCTGGCAAGCTCGAGTATTTGATAATGTCACATTCGAAGAAATCTCCCAAATTTTGATGTGTGTGACGGGTGCCCGCCACACACATCAAAATTTGGGTATCCTGTTTATTAATATGACATTGTCAAAGTGTTTACATTATTTCTACGTATTGGGAGCAAAAAGGTCGCACCAGTCTATCTGGTGTCCAGGTTTCAGGGTTTTCGAAACGAAATTGGATCATTTGGGCCAGTCCCGGCGCATCTGCCAGGGCGGCCGTGCAGATTTGAATGGGCATTCACACACCAAAATCTGGGACTCTCCCACTGAGTTTCCCAAAGACACCTTTGTTGCTTATTCGCCGTTGATCCGGCTGGCCTGAGCAGCTGCATCCAGCAGCCGGGCCAGCTGGTTGGCCTCTTCCGGCGTCAGGTAGATATTGGTCTCATCGTGGATGAAGATCTTTTCATCATCAGGACATTCCTCGACGATGCAGATCCGGATATTGTCGTTGTAATCCGAATCGCTGTCTTCGAAGCAGACATCCACTTTAAGACTGTTGTCCAGAAGATAAATAGCCATCAGTTGCCTCCGGGAAGGGTGGGATTTCCCCATGATTGGATGTATGGAAGGTAGTTCTCTGACATAATTGCATTTCCCCCTATTTTAAATGGTTTTTCGCTTAATGGTAGCGCTATAACAGGTCGAAATTTGGTGTTTGCGGTGGCTGCAGCCACCGCAAACACCAAATTTCGCCTCTTCTTTCCCTCGTGCGGCGATCTATGTTCATTCAAGGCGTCCGGTCATAAATCCGGCGATAAATGCTGAAGATCTCGTAAATCCGGCGGATATAGTCCCGGGTTTCGGAAAAGTCGATCAGTTCCAGAAAAAGGTCCGGATCGTTGGGCGCCAGGTTTTTCCAGCGCAGGGCATTGCCCGGCCCGCCGTTGTAAGCTGCCAGAGCCGCGTACAGGTCGCCGTTGAACGTGTGGCGCTGGGTGTCCAGGTAATCGATCCCAAAGCGGATATTGACGATTGGCCGGTACAGGTCGTCGTTGGTGTAATTCTCAGGCCAGCCCAGGTTTGAGGCAATATCCTGTCCGGTGGCCGGGATGATCTGCATCAGCCCGCTGGCAGCGGCGGAGGAACGGATAAAGCTCTCGAACAGGCTTTCCTGGCGCACGACGCTGAAGATGAACAGCGGGTTGAAGTTGAATTCCTGGGCATCCGGCAAGATCAGGTTGTCGAAGTAGGTCCCAAAGCGGATATGATTGAAATACACCGGGGCGTTCATCGTGGTGGCGTCGTCCATCCCGGCCAGATCCAATACCTGCCGGGCCGCAAAAATGGCTGAGCGATACAGGCCGAGTTTAACCAGGTAATTGGTCATCCGGTAGCTGGCCACCGGGTCGGAGGCGACCGCCATGCGAGCGGTTTCGAATTCGTTGCGCGCCTGTTCAAACAATCCAAGCGCCCAGAGCTCATTACCCCGGATGATGGCGGGATTGTTAGCCAGTTCATCCATCCCAGACAGATTGATTTCGGGCGCCAGACTGAAGGTAGTGCGCATCCATTCGTCGGCTTTTTGGCGTTCAGCCTCCAGGTCGTAGGCCAGGTCATAGGTCTGAGGCGGGGTGAAAGGGTCCCGGTCACGCAGGATGTCGCGAGCGCGCTCGCTGTAATAACCGGTTGGATCGGTGTTGGCGGCCTGCTGCCAGTTGGCCTGGGCGCTGGATTGGTCACCCAGACCAGCCAGGGACTTGCCCATCCACAGGGAGGCCATCGCCCGATCCTCGAGAGAAACGGAAATACCCAGCTGGCGGGTGAACAGGTCCAGCGCTTTTTGATCATTGCCCATCTGGTAATGGGTAATCCCTGCCAGGAACAAGGCCCGCATAGCCCGCTCGTCGTTGGGATATTCATTGACCACCCGCTCGTAGAGCTGGGCGGCCTGATCCAGCTTACCGGCCTTACTGGCCACCCCGGCCGCATCGAACAGGAACTCGCCGGCCCGCGGGTGGCCCGGGCTCAACTGGACAAAATCAAGCAGGGTTTGCACGGCCAGGGTGTACTGGTCCAGGTAAAACCACTGAGTATAGGCCTTTTGCTCCCAGGCTTCATCCCAGAAGCGATGGTCGGGATAATTTGTGATGATCTTATCCCATTCGTTGACCGCCCCGCTGTAACCGCCCAGGGCGCGGGTCGCCAGGCCGTAATAATAAATCGCGGTGCCGGGATCGGCAGGGTTATCCTGCAGGTAACGATCGAAGGCCGCCAGGGCCACCCCGTATTGGCCGGCGAAATAATCCACCAGACCGCGGTTGAGCTCGTTCACCGGTACATCGGCCTCCACCAGGGCCAGCAATGCCGAGTATGAATCGTACGAAGTGGGGTAGTTGTTGACCGCCTCCTGGTAAGCGGCATAGGCTGCATCCAGGTTGCCCAGGGAGGTGTAAGCCTGGCCCTGGCGCAGCAGTATCAGGGCCCGGGTATTGTCATTTGTTGTCCGGTTGTACAGATCGGCATACAGGGAAAGGGCGGTCGAGAAATCGCCGCCGATGGCATAGGCCCGGGCCATCTTCATCTCGATCAGGGAGCTGTCGCTCAGGCCGGGCGACTGGAGGGCCGCGGCATACTCCTGGGCGGCCCCAAAGAAATCGCCGGCTGCGTACAAGGCATCCGCCCGGATCTCGAATACATAGCTATCCGCCAGGCCGGGGTGCAGGGCCAGGTAATTCAAGTAAGCCTGGGCGGCTTCAGCGTTGCGCCCCAGGCCGGCATAAGCCTGGCCCAGGTTGAAATAAGCATAGGGGATCTGGGGCGAATCGACCAGGGTGTTGATCAGGCTCTCGAAGGTGGTCGCGGCCTCCTCATAGCGATTGGAAAACAGATAGGTCCGGCCGATGCCCAGCTCGGCGGCAGCCTGGATCTCCGCCTCGCTGCTGTTGCTGAAGGCGGTTTGAAATTCGTTCAGCGCCCGCTCCCAATCGCCATCCAATAACGCCCGCTCCCCGCTCTGGATGCGGACCGCCGGGACCGGCGTGGGGGTCGGCGGAGGTGTTGGGGTGGGGGTCGGCGTCAGGGTTGGCAGGGGCGTCGGCGTATTGCTGGGGGTGGCGGTCGGTCCAAAGACCGGCAGCCGCTCGGACAGCGAGCAAGCCAGCCCGGCTGCCAGCAGGAGGGCCAGGATCAGAGCCAGTTTTACAAACAGGGATGGTCGATTCATGCTGGTGAGGATAACCCAGCCCGCAAGGGCTGTCAATATCGGGGCGGGCGAAGTCGGTGTGCTTGAGCAGCGCTCAAGCACCCGACTTGCCCAATATTTTATCGCCTTTGACAATCCGGGCGATGCGTGTTAAACTCTGATCGGTGTTCATGGCCCGCGCTCTCCCAGGAGGGCGTTTTTTGTGCCTGTAAAGGGCCCAATCAAGCATTTATCGATTTCGGCTCGCTATGGCCATGAGTTTGGGGTACATTCGAATATTTGAGATATTGACACAACTCGAATGCACCTATGAGCTGGCCCCTGCATCATGGTTACAGGGAAGAATCTGGTTCTTCCTCTTAAGGAGCCAGGGCAAGGTTTTGTCAAAACCATGAAACCCGGAAAGGATGATCATGAGAACCGTCGCTTGGGACCCTTCTTCGGAAACCGTACAAATGATCGACCAACGCCTCCTGCCGGAGGAATTTAAGCTTGTCAGTTATCAGGAACATTGGCAGGTAGCCCAGGCGATCCGGGATATGGTGGTGCGCGGCGCCCCGGCTATCGGAGCGTCGGCGGCTTTTGGTATGGCCCTGGCAGCCTTCCGGTCGTCTGCGCAGGACCTGGTCAGCTTGCAGGCTGATCTTAAATCCGCGGCAGAGGTTTTGCAAGCCGCCCGTCCCACGGCGGTTAATCTATCCTGGGCAGTTAAGCGGGTGCTCGCCCGCACGCTGGACACGGCCGGTAGCCCGGAGGAACTGCGGGCCGCCGTGCTGCAGGAAGCTCAGCGGATAGCCGACGAAGACGTCGCCATCAACCAGCGTATGGCTCGCCACGGGGCAGAATTGATCGAAGACGGCGATACCGTCATCCATCACTGTAACACCGGCGCCCTGGCGACCGTCGATTGGGGCACCGCTCTGGGTGTGATCCGGATGGCTCACGAGCAGAACAAGCGGGTCCACGTGCTGGTCGACGAAACCCGGCCGCGCTTGCAGGGCGCCCGCCTGACGGCCTGGGAGCTGGAACAATACGGTATCCCTTACGACATCATCAGCGACAATGCGGCCGGATATTTTCTCAGTTCCGGGCAGGCCCAGAAAGTGTTCTTCGGCGGTGACCGGATGGCGGCGAACGGCGACGTGGCTAATAAAATCGGCAGCTATATGCTGGCCCTGGCGGCCCATGATAACCAGGTGCCGGTTTACACCGTTGTCCCGACCTCGACAATCGATCTTGGGCTGGCCAGCGGAGACCTTATCCCGATCGAGGAGCGGCCAACAGATGAAGTGTTGAATATCCAGGTGGATGGCAAACCGGTTGCGCCCCAAAATGCCAGCGCCCGCAACCCAGCTTTTGACATCACCCCGCATCGCTTGCTGACCGGCATTGTTACCGAGCATGGCGTGATTTATCCCCCGTTCAAAGAAAACCTGGCGAAAGCTGTCCACGCTGAACAGCTCGGCTGATAATCGCCATAGAAGGATCTTGCATGAAAGTTTTACTGACTGGTTCCGTCGCGTATGACTATCTGATGACTTTTCCCGGTTACTTCCGGGAACACATCCTGCCGGACCACCTTGATTCGATCAGCCTGTCTTTCCTGGTAGAGTCGATGGTTCGTCTCAGAGGAGGCGTGGCTCCCAATATCGCCTACACCCTGGCTTTGCTGGGCGATCACCCCCGTATCTGGGCCACGGTCGGGGAAGATTTTGAGGAATATCGCCAGTGGCTGGAGAGCAAAGGGGTCGACACATCCGGCGCCAGGGTGATCCCCGGCGTCTATACCGCTTCTTTTTTCGCTAACACCGATCGTTCGAACAATCAGATCGCCAGCTTTTATCCCGGCGCGATGGCGTATGCCTCCGAATTATCCTTGCGCGAGCTGGACGACGACCGGCCTGACCTGGTGATGATCTCTCCAAATGATCCCGCTGCCATGGATTGCTACGTGCGCGATTGCCAGGATCTGGGGATCCCCTACATTTATGATCCCAGCCAGCAGATTGTGCGCCTCTCGGCGGAGGATGTGCGCCGCGGTACGGAAGGTGCCCTGGCCTTGTTCGTCAACGAATACGAGTATGCCCTGATCCAGAAGATGTCGGGCATGTCCGCCCAGGATATCGTCAAGCAGACCGAATTCATGGTCGTCACCCGCGGCGAGCACGGCGCCACGATCTACGCCGATGGCCAGGAGACCAATGTCCCGACGGTCCCGGCTGAAAAGATCGTCGATCCCACCGGGGTGGGCGACGCCTTCCGGGGCGGATTTTTGAAGGGTTACGAGATGGGGCTGGAATGGGCCCTGTGCGGCGAAATGGGCTCACTGGCAGCCACCTACTGCCTGGAGCAGCGCGGACCCCAGGGTCAGAATTACACACCGGATGAGTTCCTGGCGCGTTTTCGCCAGAATTACGATGATCATGGCCTGTTGGATGCCCTGGTCGTCAAGGCGGATCGCCAGGTATAAAACGGCCGAAGGGCTTTATACTCAAAACTGCCTGCCATCGATAGAACCAACCAGCTCAGTTTACGGTGGCTCAAGGCCAAATCTTATTTCTCTTGGGGAATTCCTGTGGCGATACCCCAGATCTGGGGGCGCTCCCACAGAGATTCCGGCAGAACCAATCTTATTCTTTAAATGGAGAACACAATGGAAAGTTATGATATTAAGGATTCTAAACTGGCGGAAGGCGGTCGCCGGCGGATTGAATGGGCGGCGCGTGAGATGCCCGTCCTGGCGCTGATTCGGGAGCGCTTTCGCAAAGAGCGCCCACTGCAGGGTGTGCGGATCTCAGCTTGCCTGCATGTCACCACTGAGACAGCCGGCTTGATGCAGACCCTGCACGAGGGCGGCGCGGATGTCGTCCTGACAGCTTCCAATCCGCTGTCCACCCAGGATGATGTGGCCGCCTCGCTGGTGACCCATTTTGAAATTCCCGTCTATGCCATTAAGGGCGAAAATAACGTCACCTATTACAAACACATCAATGCCGCCCTGGACCATAAGCCGCAGATGACGATGGACGACGGCGCCGACCTGGTCGGTACGCTGCACAAGGACCGCCGCGACCTGCTCCCGAACGTGATCGGCGGCACCGAAGAGACCACCACCGGCGTGATCCGCCTGCGGGCCATGGCCGCTGACGGGGCCCTGGAATTCCCGGTCATTGCAGTCAACGACGCCATGACCAAGCACTTCTTCGATAATCGTTACGGCACCGGCCAGTCCACTCTGGATGGCATCATCCGGGCCACCAACGTCCTGCTGGCCGGTAAAACCTTTGTGGTCGCCGGCTACGGCTGGTGCGGGCGCGGCCTGGCCATGCGAGCCCGCGGGATGGGCGCCAACGTGATCGTCACTGAAGTCGATCCGATGCCTGCTCTGGAAGCCGTCATGGATGGCTACCGGGTCATGCCGATGGAAGAAGCCGCCAGGATCGGCGACATTTTCTGCACCCTGACCGGCGACATCAACGTGTTGGACCGCCATCATTTTGAAGTGATGAAAGACGGCGCGATTGTGGCCAATTCCGGTCACTTCAACGTCGAAATCAACATCCCGGCCCTGGAAGAGCTGTCCTCCGAGAAGCGGCTGGTACGGCCCTTTGTGGAGCAATTCGCCATGTCCGACGGCCGACGGATCAACCTGCTGGGCGAAGGCCGCCTGATCAACCTGGCCGCCGCCGAAGGTCATCCCGCCAGCGTGATGGATATGTCCTTCGCCAACCAGGCCCTCAGCGCCGAGTACATGATCAAGAACGCCGACCAGCTCGCTAACAAGGTTTACACCGTGCCGGATGCCATCGATCGCGAAATCGCTCGCCTGAAGTTGAATGGCATGGGCGTCACCATCGACACCCTGACCGATGAACAGGTCAAGTACCTGAATTCCTGGGAAGAAGGCACTTAAATCCAGTCTCGATCCAAATGAAAAACGAAATTGAGGGCTTGCAGTTTTACGGCTGCAAGCCCTCAATTTTGCAATTATCCCCTGAATTGTCTGGGGCCGCCCGCCCTTTAGCCCCGGATCGTGGCACTGATTACAATTCGTCAGATCCCTGTGGTCGAATTTCTGGACAGATTTCGGCCAAAAAAAGGACGACCGGGTCTGACTCAGTTGCCCGTTCGTCCATGGTTCGATTGTTCCCCGGCCGGGGGAGCGCTGCAGCAATAGCCAGGCGCTTAAGGATTCACCACGTTCACTTCAATAAATATTGGATCCCCGAAGGCTTCTCCCTGGGGGTTAACTGCCTGCCAGGCGCTGCGATAGGTATTGGCTTCGTCCGGAGCAGTAAAGATCAACCGGATAGTAGCGCTGGAACCGCTGCGGGCCGGGTACAGATCCTGGGTTTCCGCCACGCCCAGGCTGGGACCGGCCACCAGCTGCAGGCTGTAGCCGTCATTCCAGTTGCAGGTGCCGGTGTTTTCGACCAGCCAGCGTTTATCCAGGCTTTGGCCGGGGGTGACCTGGGCGCCATCCGGGATGGAAAGATCTTCCAGGTAAGTCAGGTAATCCAGGCAGGCCGGGGTCGGGCTGGGATGGACGACCTCGACGGCCGGTTGGGGGGTGGCAGTGGGGGACTCGATCAGGGGCTTACTGGTGATCGCCGGCGTGGGTGGGATGAAGACTTCACCACGGATTTCGTTCTGATCCGGGCCGGAGGTCCCGCTGCAGGCCCCCAGCAACAGGCCTATCAATCCGATGATCAGGCCGGCAAGCACGACACGGCGGTAAGAAACTACCGCCGTGTGCTCAATTTGAAGCTGAAATTCAGTCGGCTGTTGCATTGCCTGATCCCTGGCCGGATTTAAGCGTCTTCATCTTCCTGGCCGGCGTCCTCGCCATCATCATCGCCAAAACCGGCCGGCATAATCCCGCTGAGCGACTGCTGGCGGATCGCCAGCTCGATCTCTTCGGCCAGATCGGGATTTTGGTTCAGATATTCCTTCGAGTTTTCGCGGCCCTGTCCCAGGCGCAGGTCGCCGTAGGAGTAGAAAGAGCCGCGCTTGGTGATGATATCCAGGCTCACGCCCAGGTCGAGCAGGTCCCCGGCTGTGGAGATGCCTTCGTTGTACATGATGTCGAATTCGGCGGTCCGGAAAGGAGGCGCGACCTTGTTTTTGACCACCCGCACACGGGTCCGGCTGCCGATGATCTCGGAGCCGAGCTTGATCGACTGGATCCGGCGCACATCCAGACGCACCGAAGCATAGAATTTAAGCGCCATGCCGCCAGTGGTGGTCTCGGGATTGCCGAACATGACCCCGATTTTCTGGCGCAGCTGGTTGGTGAAGATCACGGCAGTGTTGGTCTGTTTGATCGCCCCGGACAGCTTGCGCAGCGCCTGGGACATCAGGCGGGCCTGCATACCCATGGGCGAATCACCCATATCGCCTTCGATCTCAGCCCGCGGTACCAGGGCCGCCACCGAGTCGATCACGATCACATCAATCGCGCCGGAGCGCACCAGGGTTTCGGTGATTTCCAGGGCCTGTTCGCCCATATCCGGTTGGGAGATCAGCAGGCTTTCGACGTTCACGCCGCAGCGGGCGGCGTAAGCCGGGTCCAGGGCGTGCTCCATATCGATATAGGCGCAGGTGCCGCCTAATAGTTGGGCCTGCGCGACGATATGCTGGCACAGGGTGGTTTTGCCCGAGGACTCGGGGCCATAGATTTCGGTGATGCGGCCGCGCGGGATGCCGCCCACGCCCAGGGCGATATCCAGGGAGAGCGCTCCGGTCGGGATCGCCTCCACGTTCAAGTGCTGGGCTTCGCCCAGGCGCATGATCGCACCGTCGCCGTAGCGCTTGGCGATGTCGCCCAGCGCCTTGTCCAATGCAACCTGGCGATTGCCATCGGGTTCATCTTGTGAGTTACTTCTTCGGGCCATCGATCGTGTCTCCTGATTCGGGTTTAAAGTTTAAGTTCGAAGAGGTGTCCGGGTTGTATTCTCTTGCCCGTTAAGTTTAGCACGGATGTTCTGATTGTCAAGGGTTTTTGGCTCTTTGGTCAGGCCCTGACAAAAGTCGATTGTCTTTCCGCCAACAAAGCTTGAATGGAGTATCTGGTGCGTGATGGGCGGCTTAGCCGCCCATCACGCACCAGATATTCTCTTTCTAGTTAATGCAGTGGGAAATCCTGTCAAGGATTCAAATCTGGTTCGAAATCCGATCCCGGAGCGGGGGGTAAAGCGGTGTTGAAGCCATGACGCCCCTTGAAGCTAAAATAGTTTACCACCCCCGGATTGATTTTCAGCTTCAGGTTGAAAGTTGTGCCCAGGTACGTGATCCAGACTTCATAATTGCCGGCCGGCAGGTCGCCGATCACCAGGTTTTCGTTGTAATACGGATCGCGGTTGGTCGATCCTTTGGCATAACTCTTCACCGTCCAGTATTGACCGCTTTCGAACGAGTGGACCTGGATTTCCTGGCCATCCAGCAGCAACCCGCCGGTGCTCATCAGGCGGGCGGCCAGCACGCCCCAGCCCTCCGGTGGCGCCAACCACAGTTCAGGGTTACGCGATCCGAAGAAATTATTCTTCCCAATCCGGACCTCAAAATGCAGGTGCACGCCGGTCACCTGGCCGGTATCGCCGACTTTGCCGATCACCTGGCCCCCTTCGACATGCTGGCCCTTGGCGACCATAATTTCATCCATGTGCCCGTAGACGGTGTACAGGGTTTCGCCCTGGTAGCCGAAATCATGCCGGATGGCCACCGCCAGGCCGTAAGGATCGTTGAGGTCTTCTTTGAGGGCGTACAGGCCATAGCCGGCCCAGGTCACCTTGCCGGGTGCGGCTGCCAGGACCGGGGTGCCCTTGGGCGCCGGGATGTCGACCCCGGTGTGGACCACGCCCGGCAGGAACACCCCGCCGTAACGATAATCGGCCAGCGGCCAGTTGACCTGGTCAGCCCCGATCGGGCGGGCGAAATAAAAATGATCGTAGGGCGTGGGTGCCCAGGGAGTCGGGTACAGCGGCGGGCGCCAGGCGGAGACCGGCGGCGGGCCGGAATTCGGGAAAACGAAGCGCAGGGGGTCCTCCGCAGGCGGACGACCAGGCTCCTCCGCAGGCGGACGACCAGGCTCGTCCGTAGATGAGCGACCGGCATCGTTCGCGGCTGTCCCATCAGTCCCTTCGGCCGGCGAATCGCCTGGAACAGCCGTGACCATCTCAAGCTCTGAGGCTGGCGCCAGCACGGCCGGCGTTTCACCCGATAATGGTTGGGACAAATCATCGACAGCCGGGAGAACGGCTGCCTGTTCAGTCACCGCCGGCGCGCCGGTTGGCGCAGCCCTGGGTGCGGCAGATGGCAGGTTCCGGCAGCCGCTCCCCAGCAGCAATAGCGTGCAGATCAGGCCGCGCAGGAGGTTCGCTGCAAGCTTGGAGCTGCTGAAATGCCATGCTTTCATGGGGTTGGGCTGGAACGTGGTGTCTGGCTTGGGGTGGGCGTGCTGGTCGGGCGGCGAGTGCGGGTTGGGGTCGGGGTGATGCTTGGCCGGGGGGTCCGGCTGGGCACGGCTGTGGTCGGCACCACGGCGGTTGGGGTGACCAGCACCTCCGGGGGATAGATCTCCAGCATGGCGCTGCGCCAATCCAGCCCCCCGGTGAAAGCGAACTCATTGAAGCGGGCCGCGTTGTAGGACGCCCGCCAGGTGCTCAAGGCGGGCTGGCGTTGCCAGCCATAGGCATTGGCCAGAGCGGTCAAATCCACCCAGTAGCCGCCCGGGATCGCCGCCGCCAGGTCGCCGCCGCGCTCGTAGGCCAGCGCGTCGCCGGACAGGCGGGCGTTGAAATCCCACGGGATTTGCTTGAGGGGTTTGCCCTGGCTGCCGTCCTGATAGCGAGCCTTGATATACACTCGCCAGTAGGTCTGAGATCCGTAGTCCTCGCGCACCACCACCAGCCAGCCGGCGTTGATCGGCGCCGGGTTGAATGCAAATGCCCGCCCGGTGTACAGCCAGTCGTCGCCCATCCCAGGCGGCAGCGGGTCAGTCAGGGGGACGAAGGCGTTCTCCAGGTTCGAGAGGAAATCCCAGCCGGCCAGTTGAGCCACCTGCTTGCGAAAGGCTGTAAAGGCCTCATCAACCATATCCTGCATTAAGGTATAGGGCGCTTCGATATCCGGCACCTGGACGATCGTTCGCCGGCCCCCCGGGATATCCCCGCCAGGCGAAAGCGCAGGCAGCCAGAGGGAGGCGGCTGGATGCCCGGCGGCTGCCTGGAGGCTGTCCGGCAGCGGATCGGGCAGCTGGCCATTGCCCCAGGTCAGGCCGTTACATTCACCCGCCAGGGGGTAGGGCGCCAGTGCCAGGCCGCCTCCGGCGCTGGCAAAGCCGGTCAGGTAAACCTGGTTTGGGCTGACGAAACTGGTCGCAATTGCCAGTCCGTTTGGGCTCCAGGCCGGCCAGTCCCCGCTGGCCAGCAGACGCGGCGGCTCCATGGGCTGGTTGGCATCCCAGACCATCAGGTTGTGCATCCCGGTGGCGTTCATCGCCGTCCAGGCCAGCTGGCTGCCGTCCGGCGACCAGGCCGGATGATCCTCAATCGCAGTCGCATCCTGGCTGAGATTGGTGAAGCTAAACTGGTCCAGATCGGCCAGCCAGATCTCGTTTTCACCGCTGCGGTTCGAGACGAAGGCGATCTGCCGGCCTCCGGGCGACCAGGCGGGTTGGTAATCGGCGGCGGCGTTGTCGGTCAGTTGGAATGGTTCCTGCGCGCCGTCCAGCGGGCTGATAAAAATCTCGAGGTCAGGCTGGCTCTCACCGGTGTAGACCTCGTACGCCAGCCAGCGCCCGTCTGGCGACCAGGAGGGACTGCCCTCGTAGGTGCTGGTATCCGTCAGGCGGGTAATCTCGCCGCTGCTGAATTCCAGGCTGTATAGATCCCACTGGCCGTCCCGGTTCGAGACAAACGCCAGCCGGGTGCCGTCCGGGTTGATAGCCGGATCAATATCATCCCAGGTTCCATACGTCAGCCGGATGAATGGCTCGGCCTGGGGATGGTAGGCAAACAGATGGTTGTAGCCGCCTTCGTTGTAAGAAACCACCAGCAGCCCTTCGTCCAATGGTGAGAAAGCGGTTGCCCAGGCCGCGCCTGCGGGCAGGCGGGTTGGTTCAGCCTGGGTATTAACGGACGGGAGAGGTGTTTCTGAAGGGGGCTGTTCGGTTGGGGAAGATGGCAGTGTTGCGGAAGGGGATGGGGAGGCCGTGGGGGCTGCGAGGGCCAGCGGCGAACCGGCCTGGGCAACCGTACCGGCCGCGGGCATTCCGGCCGCCTGGATGGGCGTGAATTTCAACCCCAGGGCGGCCAATCGAGGCTGGAGCTGTGGCCAAAAAACCACCCCAGCCAGGACACACAGCGCCATCGCGACCATCAGCACCAGCCGAAATATGCGAGCTTTGCGTTTTTTCGCCATAGGCCTATTAAATCATCTTTCTTGCCTGCCAGCACCGTCACTTACAGAATTGATACGTTTGGATCTGTTGGCCTGATCCGGCGCGATCAATCCTCAAATCCCATGCTGTAAAGCTGAAAATAGACTCCGCCGGCGTTGAGCAGTTCGTTGTGGGTGCCCTGTTCAACGATCTGGCCGTCCTCGATTACCACAATACGGTCGGCTTTGACCACGGTTGACAGGCGGTGGGCGATCACGAACGCTGTTCTACCTTGCAACAAGCGTGCCAGCGCCTCCTGAATAATCAGCTCGGTCTGGGTGTCCACACTGGAGGTGGCCTCATCCAGGATCAAAATCCGGGGATTGGCCAGCAAGGCTCGTGCGAAGGAGATTAACTGCCGCTGCCCAACGGACAGCACGACCCCGCCTTCTTCTACCGGAGTGTTGTAACCAGCCCGCAGCCGGGCGATGAATTCGTGGGCGCCAACGGCCCGGGCGGCGGCCTCAACCTCTGCCGGGGTGGCCTCCAGGCGGCCAAACTGGATATTCTCGCCGACCGTCCCGCCAAACAAGAACGGGTCCTGCAGCACGATCCCCATCTGGCTGCGCAGGCTGTGCTGGGTGACTGCTCGCAGATCGTAGCCATCGATCAGGATCCGGCCTGCGGTTGGATCGTGGAAGCGGCTGAGCAGTTTGACCAGGGTTGATTTACCCGCGCCAGTCTTGCCGACCAGGGCCACGGTCTGGCCCGGCTCCACCTGCAGCGAGATATCTTTCAGTACCAGGCTGGGATCGTCGGCGTAGTGAAATGACACGCCTTCGAAACAGACCTGGCCCCGGATGTCTGGCAGGGTGATCGCCTCGGGTCGATCCTGGACCTCCGCCTCGGTATCCATCAAGGCGAAAATCCGTTCTGAACCAGCCATGGTGGACTGGAGCGAGTCATAGCGGCGGCTTAAATCCCGGATAGGGTCGAAAAACCGGTTGATGTACAGCACGAACGCCACCAGCACGCCGGGCGTGATTCCGCCAGCCGATTCGGGTCCCAGGGCAGCGCGCCCGCCCAGCCAGATGACCAGGCCCAGAGCGATCGCACTGAGCAGCTCGATCGAAGCCGGGAAGGAAGCCGCTACCCGGGCGGCCTGCAAATTTTTATCCAGGTTGTTGCGGTTGACTTCGTCCCGGTAGAAGCGGTAATTGACCTGCTGGCGGTTGAACGCCTGGACCACCCGGACGCCGTTGATATTCTCTGCCAGAACAGAATTGACCCAACTGATTGCGGCTCGCACCTGGCGATAATTCTGCCGGGCGTATTTTCGGAAGACCATGGTAATCAGGATCATGACCGGCATGACTGAGAAGGCCAGCAGGGTCAGGTGAACGTTCATTGCCAGCATGGCCACCAGGATGCCGATCAGGGTAAACACGTCCCGTGCGATGGCCAGCAAAGCCCAGGTGATGAATTCCCGCAGCACCCCAACATCATTGATCACCCGGGTGATGACCCGCCCAACACTGAAACGGCTGTAAAAGCCCAGCGAGAGTATTTGCAGACGGTGGAACAGGCGTTCGCGCAGGTCATAAATCACGGACTGGCCGGCCCGGCTCATGATATTGACCCGCAGAAAGGTCACCAGCCATTGGACCAACATCGCCAGCAGGTAGAGCAGCGCCGCCTGGCGCAAGGCCGGCAGGGAGCCCTTTTCCAGGCCGTTGTCCAGGGCCATTTTTACCAGGTAGGGCCCCGCTACTGCGGCGGCCGAACCGGTTAACATCAGAATCAGGGACACCAGGATCTGCAGCCGGTAGGGTTGGGTAAAGCCCCATAACCGGCGGCTCAAATGGAGATCGAAGCCTTTATCGAGAGTTTCTTCAATCTGGGGCGGGCTCTGTGACATCGGACTATCCGCCTCCCAGTTCTCGGTTTTGCTCGACCGCCAGGCCTCGATAACCATCCTGGTCCAGCGTTTCCATGGCTTCGATAAATTGTTCCTGGTCGCGCAGCTGCAGGTCGTAAATCTGGCGATACAGGCCGCCGTCAGCCAAAAGCTGGTTGTGGGTGCCGCGCTCCACGATTTTACCCCGGTCAAGGACCAGGATCTGATCCGCTCGCCGCACGGTGGACAGCCGGTGGGCGATCACGAAAGTGGTGCGGCCTTCCATCAGCCGGTCCAATGCCTTTTGGATCAGGCGTTCGGTCTGGGTATCGACTGACGAGGTTGAGTCGTCCAGGATCAGGATGCGGGGATCCATTAAAAGCGCTCGAGCGATGGCCACCCGCTGGCGCTGCCCGCCTGACAGGGTTACCCCACGCTCGCCGACGATGGTCTGGTACCCCTCGGGCAGCTCGAGGATAAATTCATGGGCCTGGGCAGCCTGGGCGGCGGCTTCGATTTCAGCCTGGCTGGCCTCTGGCCGGCCGTAAGCGATGTTTTCGGCGATCGACACGGAAAACAAGAGCGAAGTTTGCAGAACGATGCCGATCTGGGAGCGCAGCGTGGCCAGATCCGCCTCCCGGACATCGATGCCATCGACCCGCACTGCACCTTCACTGATATCATAAAACCGTGGGATCAGATTGATCAGGGTGGTTTTCCCGGAACCGGTCGGTCCGATCAAGGCGACTACCTGGTTCGGGGAGACTTCCAACTGGATATCTTCCAGCGCAGCCGCTTTTTCCCCCTGGTAATGAAAACAAACTCCTTCGAAGGCCACCCTTCCGGTCAGGTTGGGCAATCGGATGGCCTGGGGTGGGGACTCGATTGCCGGCGGCAGGTCCAGGATCTCGTAGGCGCGCTGGAGCCCGGCAGCTGCTTCCCCGGCCGAATTGACCAACCAGGTGAGCTGCTGGGCCGGGCCGGCCAACAGCAACAGGTAGCTGTTGAATGCAACCACTTCACCAATGGTCATCTGGCCTTGCAGGACCATCTGCCCGCCAAACCACAGGATCAGGATAGTTCCCAGGGTGACCAGCGCGTGCGATGTGGGCATGATCTTGGACCATTCCGTCAGGACTTTCACCCGGGCGCGGTAGAGGGTGCGGTTAGCGCTCGAGAAGCGTTTGATCTCGTGCCCTTCGCGTGCAAAGGCGCGCACAACCTGCACCCCGGACACGTTTTCCTGCAGCCGGGAAGACAGCTCACCCAGCGATTGATCTACCGCCAGGAAGTAATTACCAATCTTGCGACCAAATCCGCCAGTCATCAGGACCAGTGGGATCATGGGCAGCAGCGCGATCGCAGCCAGCCTGGGCTGCTGGCGGAACAGCAGGACGGTGATGCCCAGCACCAGCAAGCCTAGCTGGATCAGTTCAACGATCCCAAAACCGGTGAAGCGTTCAACCGAGCGGACGTCCTCAATGCAGCGGCTGATGAGCTGCCCAGTCTGGGCATGGTCGTGATAGGTGAAGGACAGGTGCTGGATGTGATCGTACAGGCGGTTGCGCAAATCGTAACCGATCCGGGCCGCAATCCATTCGCTGAAATAGCGCTGGAAGTAGGTCAGGATCGTTTGCCCCACACCGATGCCCACGATCAACAACCCGGCACGCAGCATGAACTGCACTTCCCCGCGCGCCAGGCCGATATCGATCACTTGCTGGATGATCTGGGGAATGATTAAGTTTGCGCCAGTGATGGCCAGGATGCAAAGCAGGGCTAACAGGACCTGGCGCCAGTAACGGCGCAGATCTGGGCCCAATCGTAAAAGTGATTTCATTATGTGATTAGCTTGACAATGTCATATTCGAAGAAATCTCCCAAATTTTGACGTATGTGACGGGCGGCCGCCCGTCACATACGTCAAAATTTGGGTATCCTTTTTTAATGTGACATTGTCAATTTAGAGACGGGCTAAACGGGCGGCAGGCGTTGAAATATCATTTCGATATGCATTTCCCTGCGGTCCCAGATAGCCGGGTAGGTGATGGGTTAATCAATCTCGAAGCTGATCTCTTGGCGGTCGACTTCGGTGATCTTTTGGAGAGGAACTTCGTCGCCTTCGGTTTCCTCGGATTCGCTGTAATACAGAATCGCTGTCAGCTGGTAGGTCCCGCCGCTGTGTTTCTCCCTCAAGTGCATGTTGAATTCCATTTTGCGATTCATGCTCTCGATGACGGTCACCGCGGCCACTGTCTGGCCGGCTTGATTCTTGATTTCCAGTTCGGCACTGGGCCGTTTTTGGAAAGGATCGACCTCCAGGGATACGCTCACTCGTTGACCGTCTGACCAGGGTTCAGCTTTCAGGGACTGAATTTTGACTTCACTGGGAGGCAAGGGTACTTCACTTGGATCTGTAAAAAATATATCCATGACAACTCCCGTCAAGGTGAGATCGGCAGCTTACCCAGCTGCTCTTCGGCCTGGGCGCGTAAATCCTGGTCGTCATTTACTTTCAACATTTTCAGGAAATCGGCTTTGGCCTTGGCAAAGTTACCCGGTTCGGTGGATGTGACTTCACGATTATAGTACGTATCTGCCGATTAGGGGTCCGAAATTATAGTGGGGAGTATTCGAATGTTGTAGAAATTGAATTGTGGTGTTCTGCTTGGGCGGCGACAGCCGCCCAAGCAGAACACCACATCTACACAATTCGAATGCACCCTACGGCGGTTCTCTGGGACCTTCCCACAGTAATTCTAAATGAGGCATTATGGCGGATCTCCGGGAAATTTACTCGTCGAAAAGAAAAGTGGCCTCGGCATAATAGCGCACACCTTTGTGCTCCAGCTTATCCTTTAGCCAGGCCTGTAAGTCGGCATTTTTCTCCGCCAGAGGTTTATCGGCAGCCAGTTCCTCCAGGGGATAGTCCAGATGCAAGGCTCGCGGCGAGATGGTAAAGCGGGTGATACCGCTAGGCAGCAGGCAGCCTTTTCCAGCCAACTCCATAATATCTTCAAGCTTGAACTGAGGGAAGATCACCAGCCCCGAGAACATGGGATAGATTTCTTTCAGGCGGTTCACTTCCCGGGCATTCGTCCGGTCCAGGCGGGCTGCGGTCCGGTAGCTGTCGACCAGGTCGTTTAGCAACCTCGCCCGGGTTTCAAGGTCATCCGTGGGGCCGCTGACGCAATAAGAACGCCCCTTACAACTCACGATAGCAGCCAGGTCGCAGGTTTTTCGGACTTCCGGTTGAGGCGGGTGCCGGCGGGCGGGATTCAACTGGATTTCTGACAGGTCGCGGATGGTGGTGATAAACCGGACCGGATTCAACTCCCAGACGACATGATTCCAGTTTTCTAGGTTCAACCCGGGATCATCCGGTTGAACGATCTGGACCAGTGCGTCCGGGAGCCCCATGGCTTCCAGGGCCGTGGTGCGGTTGGCGCCATCCAGGACCATGTAGCGCCCGCTGCCGTCCGGCAGGGGAGTGACGACCGGCGGGTTACGGAAAATACCACTGGTGCGAATCCGCCGGATCAAGGGCAGAGTGCGCTGGAGGTCGTGCCGTTCATGGATGATCAAATGGTCGACAGGCACAAATGCTAAAGTCGGTAATTGAGGTTGCATAGACACTTTTTTGTAACCACTCAGCCATAAAAGAAGGCGAAATGGGTGTGCGTGATAGGCGTACGTCTACCACGCACACCCATTTCGCCCACATTTTTACAGCGAGGTGAAAAATTGCGGCTGGCGATGCTGCTGCAAGCGTACCACGAATCAGGAAACACGTCAAAATTGGCTACGTCAGGCTGTACGAAAATGTTGTAGATAATTTTTTTGGTGTTGGATTTGTGCGGCCCCAGCCGCGCAAATCGAACACCGAATCTAAAAAAGGGTCAGCGCACCCCTACATCAATCATCGATAAGAAAAATCCTCCCGCTGCAGCCAGGGGAGGATTTTTTGAATGGGCAGTCTGATTTTCTAAACCCCGGCCATGTAGGCCAGGCCAACGGTACCCGGGCCGGCATGCGTCCCAACCACCGGGCTGACCTCCGAGAAGATGATTTCCACTGGATCAAACAGCTTCACGGCTTCATCGACCAGGTAGCGGGCTTCCGCTTCGGCGTTGGCGTGCAGGCTGGCGATGCGGACTGGTTTTTGGTCCCCGATCCGCTTCTGCAGCAGCTCCAGCAAATACGATAAAGATTTTTTACGGGTCCGCACTTTATCGATGGCGACGACCTGGCCATCAGAGATCCCCAGGATGGGTTTCAGGCTGAGGGCAGTCCCCAGGAAGCGGGATGCGCCTCCGATCCGCCCGCCGCGGTGGAGAAATTCAAGCGTATCGACGGCAAACACCACCCCGGTGTGGTCGCGGTTCTTTTCAGCCAGCGCCAGACATTCCTGCATGCTGGCGCCTTCTTCGGCTGCCCGGGCGACCGCTAATACCTGAAAGCCCATTGCCATGGCAGTTGTCTGGCTGTCGAAGATCTCGATTGGGACATCCCCAATCAGATCACGAGCCTGGACTGCGGAAGCGATCGTGCCCGATAATTTCTCGGATAGTAAGATCGCCAGAATTTCGTAATTTTTGTCAAGCAACTCGCAGAAGATCTCGTGAAAGGATTGGGGCGAGGCCTGCGAAGTAGAGGGCATAACTTTGTTGCCCGCCAGGCGGGTGTAAAATTCAACTGGTTGGATATCGACCCCGTCTTTGTAGGTCTGGTCCCCCCAGACCAGCACCTGTGGGGCGATGCGTAGATCATATTTTTCAACCAGTTCTTTTGGGATATAGGCTGTGCTATCGGTAACGATGGCAACTTTTTTCATAGGCTGATTTCCTCCTCGAGGGATGTAGAGAACCGGGCTGTTTACCGGTTCACATCACAATCATTTCAGATCGCGACGCTGCGATTGGCATACTTTTGGCTAATCACTTAAAACCCGCCTGCTTGCGAGAAGTTACGTTTTCCCTGCTCGATTTGCATTTTCCTTATTATATGCACCTTGACCTTTCGCCGCTTCCGGGCTAAAATGCAGTGCTATGTTTGAGAACTTGACCGAAAGACTTAATGATGTTTTCACCCAGCTTCGTAAGCGCGGCAAGCTATCCGAAGAGGATGTTGACGTCGCCATGCGCCAGGTTCGCCTGGCGTTACTGGAGGCGGATGTCAATTATGCCGTCACCAAGGACTTCATCAGCCGGGTGCGCGAACGGGCCGTCGGACACGAGGTTTCCAAAGCGCTAAATCCTGGCCAGATGGTGGTGAAAATCGTCAACGAGGAACTGATCGCCACCCTGGGCGAGCCGGACAAACTCAACCTGGCGGGCCCGAAACCTAGGGTGATTATGCTGGTGGGTTTGCAGGGCGCCGGGAAAACCACGGCGGCCGGTAAACTGGCTCGCATTTTGCGCTCGCAGGGCGAACGTGTTATGATGGTTGCCGGCGACCCCTATCGCCCGGCGGCTGTTCGTCAGCTGGAGACTTTGGGTGAACGCCTGAAAATCCCGGTGTTCTTTGAGCAGAATACCCCACCACCGCAGGTAGCCAGCCATGCCGTCGAAAAGGCTCGCAATGGCGGTTTTACAGTGGTGATCGTGGATACCGCCGGCCGCTCACAGATGGACGATACCCTGATGGGCGAGCTGCAAACCATGCGCGGCCGGGTTGAACCGGCTGAGATTTTGCTGGTCGTGGATGCCATGATCGGCCAGGAAGCCGTGAATATCGCCAAAGGCTTCCGGGAAGTTATTCCGCTGACCGGCCTGGTCCTTACCAAAATGGACGGCGATGCACGCGGCGGCGCGGCGATCTCCATCCGTATGGTTACCGGCGTGCCGATCAAATTCCTGGGCACTGGTGAGAGCCTGGAGGCCATGGAAGTTTACGACCCCAGCCGGCTTTCTTCCCGTATCCTGGGAATGGGTGATATGATAGGATTGATCGAGCGGGCTGAAGCCGCCTTCGATCAGAAAACCGCCCAGGCGCAGGCCGAAAAGATGATGGCGGGCGATTTCAGCCTGGAAGATTTTGCCGACCAGCTGCGCCAGCTTCGCAAGATGGGCCCACTGGGCCAGATCATGGAAATGCTGCCAGGTGGAATGGGAAAAATGGCCAGCCAGATTTCGCCCCAGGATGCTGAAGCTCAGTTAAAAATGACTGAGGCCATCATCAACTCGATGACCATCCAGGAACGGCGTAAACCGGATGTGCTCAATGCCTCGCGTCGCCGCCGGATCGCGGCTGGCTCGGGCACACAGGTGCAGGACGTCAATCGCCTGATTAAGCAATACCGCGAAGCCCAGCGCCTGTTTAAAACCCTGCGTAAATCAGGGATGCGTGGCTTGCCACGCTTATTTGGCTGATGGCGCGGGGACGATCCCCGCGATCGAGTTCTCAGCGGGCCGGCGCTCCTTCCGCCGCCCCTCACCCGCCAGAGCGCTCACCACAGAATTTCCTGGAGAATCCAGGTTTTTGGATCGTAAGATCCAGGTATGTAAGATCATCTGTTTAAAAGCTATGCCCTTGGAGACCCCATCTGCATAGCCACCACAAAATGACTTTTGAAGGAGTAAGATTTAACATGGTTCGAATTCGATTGCGCCGTGTAGGCGCAAAAGGACAACCCAGCTACCGCATGGTGGCGGCTGATAAAGAGGCACCGCGTGACGGCGCCTTCCTTGAGATTTTAGGCTTTTATAACCCCCGTACGGAACCAGCCACGATCCAGCTCAACGAAGAGCGGATTTATGACTGGATCAGTAAAGGCGCACAACCCAGCGAATTTGCCATGCAGGTGATGAAGAGTGCCGGTTTACTCGATCGCTATGAACGCTTTAAAAAAGGCGAAGCGCTGGAAACTTTACTGGCGGAAGCCACTGCAGCTGAAGAAGCCCGCAACATCAATCCCAAGACCCGCCGGGATACGCCTGTTAAGAAGAAGAAAGCCGCCAAGGTAGAGGAATAGTCTCCTCCCGAGGCCTGCTCTGGAGGTACATCATGAAAGACCTCATTTCGTTTATCGCTTGTTCCCTGGTTGACGATCCGACCGAAGTTCAGGTTGAGACGGAGCGTCATGGCTCTCAGCACGTGCTTAAGCTTCAGGTTGCGAAAGAAGACATGGGCCGCGTGATTGGGAAAGGCGGCCGGGTAGCCAATGCCATGCGGGTTCTCCTGCGGGTGGCGGCTGCTCAGGAAGGCAAACGAGTTGCCCTCGATATCGTCGAGCCGCGATGAGTGAGCGTAAGATTAGATTGCCTGATCTGCAGCCAGCAGGCTCGCCCACGTCCGGCGAGCCTGTCTTCTTAGCCGTTGGAAAACTAGGCCGCCCGCATGGGGTGCGAGGGGAAATCTTTCTGCACATCCTGACGGATTTCCCCGAGCGGCTCAAACCCGGCGTGAAGGTATTTCTGGGGCCGGATTACCAACCGGTAGAGATTATCGACCAGCGCTGGCATCGTAACGCCCTCTTGCTGACGCTGGCAGGTTACATCACGCCGGAGGCAGTCTCCGAGCTGACCAACCAGTATCTTTACGTCCGGGCAGAAGACCGGCCCGCCTTGCCTGAAGGCGAATACTACCATCATCAGATGATCGGCATACAGGTTGTGGACGAGCACAAGCAATTGCTGGGGACACTTTCCCAGATTCTGGAAACCGGCGCGAACGATGTCTACGTGGTGATTCCACCTCAAGGGGCTGAAATCCTGCTGCCGGCGATCGAAGATGTGATCCTGGAGATCAATCTGGATCAGCGGCAAATGGTTGTGCGGCTATTGCCAGGTTTGCTCCCAGAGTAGGTCCGTGGGCTGGCAAATTGATCTCTTTCCAGGGGGCAGTGTTTGAGCGATCCGAAACGTTTTTGGGTAGGATTTAATCTGGTAAAAGGGATCGGCGCAGCGCGCTTGCGGACGTTGATCGACGCTTTTGGGGATGTCGAATCAGCCTGGCGGGCCGGAGAAGCCGATTTAAGCGCGGCTGGATTGAACACTCGCATCCTCGAAAACCTGGTCCGGCTGCGTACGGGCCTGGACCTGGAGATGGTCTGGGAACGCATCCAGGCTCAGGGCATCCGGGTGCTGACCTGGGATGACCCGGACTACCCCCGTCGCCTGATGGAGATCGACCAGCCGCCGCCGGTGCTTTACACCCTGGGCGAGCTTTTGGATGCCGACGAATGGGCGATTGCCGTGGTCGGCAGCCGGCGTATCACCGCTTATGGCCGCCAGGTGACCCAGGAGATTGCCGCCAGCCTGGCCAGGAACGGGATTACCGTCGTAAGTGGACTGGCTCGTGGGGTGGACGCCGCCGCTCATCAGGCGGTTTTGCAAGCCGGCGGCCGCACACTGGCGGTGCTCGGGAGCGGCGTCGACCGGATTTACCCGCCCGAACATCGCCAACTGGCCGAGCAAGTGATCGGCCAGGGAGCCATTCTGAGCGATTACCCCCCTGGTACACCTCCCGACGCCTCTAATTTTCCACCTCGCAACCGGATCATCTCCGGGTTGGCGCAGGCTACTGTGGTGGTCGAGGCTGGTGAGCGCTCGGGCGCATTGATTACGGCGGCTTTCGCCGCCGAACAGGGGCGGGAGGTATTCGCGGTCCCGGGTAATATCTACGCCCCCCAGTCAAAAGGCCCCAATCGTTTGATCCTGGAAGGCGCCCGACCACTGCTGGATGTCAAGGACTTGCTCGAAGTCTTGGACCTGGTTTCGATTAGCGATTTCCGCCAGGCGCGCACCGTGCTGCCGGCGGATGCAGTTGAAGCCCAGTTATTTTCGATCTTGGGGCGGGAACCGCTTCACGTTGATGAGATCCGCTCCAGGGCCAACCTGCCGATCGAGAAAGTTTCGGCGGCGTTGACCTTGATGGAATTAAAAGGGATGGTCCGGCAGGTTGGCGGCATGCAGTATGTGGCTGCCCGCGAAACCGGGCCGGAATATCAAGTAGGTGATGGATAAATGGAACATTTTTATGCAGTGATTATGGCGGGTGGTGGTGGAACCCGGTTGTGGCCGCTTTCCCGCCAGACCCGCCCCAAGCAGATGTTGAGCCTGTTCGATGAGCGTTCCCTGTTCCAGACTGCGGTCGAACGGTTGGATGGGATCCTGCCGGTCCAGCAAATCCTGGTTGTGACCGTTGAAGACCAGGCCGCCGAGCTTCGCCAGCAGGTGCCCGAAATCCCGGCCGAGAATTATTTGTTGGAGCCGATGCCGCGCGGGACGGCTTCCGTCGTGGGGCTGGCGGCGGTTGCACTGCAACAGCGCGATCCTGAGGCGGTTATGGCGATCCTGACATCCGATCATTACATGGCGAACGAAGGGCGCTTCCGCCAGCTTCTGGCAGCCGCCTATGATGTCGCCCAGGATGGCTACCTGGTGACCCTGGGGATTGAGCCTTCCTTCCCGGCCACCGGTTATGGCTATATTCGCCAGGGCGAGCAGGTTGGCGAATATCAGGATATGTCGGTCTTCAAAGTGGACAAATTCATTGAGAAGCCGGATCAGGAACGGGCGGCGGCCATGCTGGCAAGCGGTGACCATGCCTGGAATTCAGGTATGTTTGTCTGGCGTGTGGATCGCATCCTGGAAGAGTTCAATCGCCAGATGCCGGAACTGGCAGAGACCCTGGAGGCGATTGCGGCTGTTTGGGGCACACCCCGCCAGAATGAAACCCTGCAGCGCCTGTGGCCCGCAATCGAGCCGGAAACGATCGATTACGGCATCATGGAAGGCGCTCGCCGGGTAGCCGTGATTCCCGCCGCCGGCCTGGGCTGGAGCGATGTGGGCTCCTGGGATTCGTTGTTTGATGTGCTCAAAGGCGATGACCACGGCAATATTGTGATGGGCGGCGAGCACGTTGGGTTAGATACCCAGCAATCATTGATTTATATGAGCCAGCCGCGCCGCCTGATCGTAACCATCGGCGTCAAAGACCTGGTGGTGGTTGATACCGGCGATGTCTTGCTGGTTTGCCATAAAGACCAGGCTCAGAGCGTCCGGAAGGTTGTCGATCGTTTAAAAGAGACTGGCCAGGAGTACTTATAACCTGACGATGAAAACATATCCGGATTTCGGGTCAGCGACGGTCGGTTGATTGTCATGCTCCCAAAATCCAGGATGATTCTTCGCATCTGGTTTTACGAGATTGTCTGGGGTACCTTGAATGCTTAAGTGCCCTGGTGAATTGAGGAGGAACGACTTTTGAAAGCTTATTGTGTAAAGTGTAAAACGAAGCGCGACATTCAAAACCCTCAGGCCGTGTTTACCAGCACCGGCACGCCCGCCACCCGCGGCGAATGCCCGGTCTGCGGCACGACCCTGTTTCGAATGGGCCGGACGCCGGCCCACGAGGGCCTGGAGCCGCCCGAGAAAGTGGAAAAACCAGCGCCTAAGCGCTCGGGCAAGCTGGTGATTGTTGAATTGCCGGCCAAAGCCCGGACGGTCAGCCGGTTTCTCGGTAAAGGGTACACAGTCAAGGCCTCTGTGGGACATGTGCGTGACTTGCTTCGTTCGCAATTATCGGTGGATGTGGAACACAACTTCGAACCCAAATACCGGGTACCGAATGAAAAACGCCCGGTGGTGAAAGATCTGAAAAATTTGGCCAAAAAGGCGGAGACCGTTTTCCTGGCGACCGACCCGGACCGGGAAGGCGAAGCAATTGCCTGGCATCTGCTTGAGTCGGCCGATATCGATCCGGATATCACTCGCCGGGTGGTGTTTCACGAGATCACCGAGCCGGCTGTGGCCGACGCGTTTGCGCACCCGCGCGAGATCAATATGGACCTGGTAGACGCCCAGCAGGCCCGGCGGGTACTGGACCGGCTGGTGGGCTACAACCTGAGTCCGCTGTTGTGGCGCAAGGTGCGCGGGCGCCTGTCGGCCGGGAGGGTCCAATCGGTAGCGCTGCGCCTGGTGGTCGAACGGGAACGCGAAATCGAGGCGTTTGTGCCGGTCGAATACTGGTCGATCCATGCTGAATTCCAACCGCAAGGCAGCCAGGACAGCTTTATTGCGAAGCTGGTCCGGGTTGATGGGGAAGAACCTGCCTTTGATAGCGAAGCGGCCGTGAAGCCCGTCCTGGCGGATATGGAGGCAGGCGCTTACCGTATCACCAAGGTCAAACGGGGGGAGCGCAAACGCAACCCTGCCGCGCCTTTCACAACCAGCACCTTGCAGCAGGAAGCCTCCCGCCGCCTGGGGTATACCGCCAAGCGCACCATGGCTTTGGCGCAGCAGTTATATGAAGGTATTGATGCCGGCGAGAGCGGCACGATCGGGTTGATCACCTATATGCGTACCGATTCGACCAATGTATCGGAAACCGCCCAGGCGGAAGCGCGCAAGTTCATCTCGGCCCGTTATGGTGATAAGTTTTTACCGGGCGAAGCGCCCAAGTACAAAACCAAAGCGCGCGGCGCGCAGGAAGCCCATGAGGCCATCCGGCCGACTTCGGTTCTGCGCCAGCCCGAATCGCTCAAGCACAACCTGAGCCGAGACCAGTACCGCCTGTATACCCTTATTTGGCAGCGCTTCGTGGCTTCCCAAATGGAAGCTGCGGTTTATGATACCCTTTCGATTGAAGTGACTGGCGAGAGCAAGGCGCATGCCTACTTATTGCGGGCCTCGGGCTCAACCCTGCGTTTCCAGGGTTTCCTGGTGGTTTATGAGGAATCTCAGGATGAAGATGCGGTTGCGGACGATGAAGAATCCCGCATTCCGGCTGATCTTGAAGAAGGCCAGGTACAACGCCTGCTGCGTTTGATCCCCGAGCAGCACTTTACCCAGCCGCCGCCCCGTTACACCGAGGCCAGCCTGGTGCGGACCCTGGAAGAGAATGGCATTGGCCGGCCTTCAACCTATGCCCCCATCCTGGGGACCCTGCAGCAGCGCAATTACGTCGAGCGCGAGGACAAGCGCCTGATCCCGACCGAGACCGGGGTGCTGGTCAATGACCTGCTTACCGAGCATTTTACGGATGTGATGGATGTTGGCTTTACCGCCCGGATGGAGGAAGATCTTGACCGGATCGCCAATGGAGAACTGCCCTGGGTAAAGGTCGTGCGCGAGTTTTACGAGCCATTTTCCAAGCAGGTCAGCCAGGCGGACAAGGAAATCCCCGAAATGAATATGGGCCCGGAATTGATCGGCAGAGCCTGTCCTGAGTGTGGCCATGATCTGGTCATCCGCTGGGGTCGTTTCGGGAAGTTCATCAGCTGCAGCAACTTCCCTGAATGCCGCTATACCGAGCCCTGGCTGGAAAAGATCGGCGTGAAGTGCCCTCAGGATGGCGGTGAAATCGTCGAACGGAAGACCCGCAAGGGACGCACCTTTTATGGCTGCGCCAACTATCCGGAATGCGATTTTACCTCCTGGAAGCGTCCACTCGCAACGCCCTGTCCCGCATGTGGTGGCTTGTTGGTTGTGGCCGATAAACACAATGCCCAGTGCATTGCCTGCGAGGAGCGGTTCCCCCTGGATGAGGTCTCCGAAGAGACCGTCGAGACCGCTAATTTGGCATAAGTCTTGCATCAAATGCCCTAGCGACTATTCGATCGCAACAGCAGGTAAACCTGTTTATGCTTTAAGGTTTGTTCTTTCCGGCTCTTCGGTATTCGTGTGGTGTTGGACCCTCCCACAGAATTTCCCAGAGACCCTTCTTTCCGTGGTTGCATAATTCGCTACTATGGTCTAAAATTAGAACAAATTAACGAAGTTGCCAGGTATCATGCCATTTTAGATCCATTCAATTGGGAGATAACAGATGGACGCAATTCGTGAACAACTGCAGAAACCGCTGGTAGCAGGCATCATTGGCGGCCTCATCGGGCTGATCATCGGCTGGTTCGTGATCGGGTGGGGCATCTGGCCGGTACAGTATGTTGGAGCAGGCCCTAAGGATCTGACTTACGAAGCCAAAGTACAATACCTGCAAATGGCACTGGAAGCCTACGGGCAGAATCGGGATCCAGTCAAAGCTAAGGAGCGCTATGATGCGCTGGGCTCGGATGCCAGCCAGGTGCTGGCCGACGTGGTCCGTAATCCTAGCGGACAGAGCCCGGAGGTGGTAACCGCTTTCAGCACGGTGGTGCTGTCTGGCGCGGCGCCACAGGTGACGGCCGAGGCCGGCGAGGCCTTACCCAGTGAGAGCACCGAAGGCCAGGGGGAAGCTCAGGAAAGCGGTGGCGGCCTGATTCGTACCCTGACAACCATTTTGTGCGTACTCGTGATCCTGGTGGCTGCGGTTGTGATCGTCTTCTTCCTGCTGCGCAACCGGGGCGGCGGGACGCCCGGGACGATGACCCCGGCGATGGAAGCCCAGCAAGCCGCCCGCCAGGCGGAATATACCGACTATACCAGCACCGGCGACGAGCCGCCCATGGCCCAATTTATGGCCTCCTACAAGGTGGGCGACGACCTGTTCGACAACTCGTTCAGTATCGACTCGCCTGCCGGCGAATTCTTGGGCGAGTGCGGTGTGGGTATTTCCGAGACGATCGGGGTTGGCGAACCCAAGAAGGTGACGGCCTTCGAAGTCTGGCTGTTTGACAAGAATGATATCCAGACCGTGACCAAAGTCTTGATGAGCGCCCACGCCTTCAGTGACGAGACTTCCCGCCAGCGCCTGGCAGCCAAGGGCGAACCGGTTGAGGTTGAATCCGGGACCGAAGCCGTCCTCGAGACGGAAACCCTGCAACTGGTGGCCCGGGTGGTTGACATGGGCTATGGCGATGGCGCTTTGCCGCCCGAGAGCTATTTCGACCGCTTCATCCTCGAGCTGGCTGTCTGGAACAAAGCCTGATATTTTCGCTGGAAATCTTGAACGGCGGCTGCATTGCAGCCGCCGTTTTTTTATTTGGACGCAGACCGCGCCTGGCTCGAAAGCGAAATGGATGCGCGTCGAGTTGTTCAACTCAACGCGCACCCATTTGATCTAACCTTTATTCCGGATGTGAATGGACGGGCAGGTGCTGGTGATCCTGCGCCTGCCCCAGGCGCCGGTCTTATTCAACTTTGATAATCTTGAGCAAGATGGTCCCGCTGGGGGTTTCCGCCTCGACTTTGTCTCCGGCTTTATGGCCGAGCACCGCTTTGCCGATGGGCGATTCGTTGGAGATGCGCCCATTGCGCGGATCGGCCTCTTTTGCGCCTACCACCATATAGGTCTCAGGTTCTTCGCCCTCTTCCTGCACGGTAACATGGGCGCCGACATCGACCACGTCTCGCTTGCCGTTATGCTCTTCGATAATCTTGGCGTTCGAGAGCAGATATTCCAGTTCCTGGATGCGACCTTCCAGGAAGCCCTGCTCTTCTTTGGCGGATTGGTAATCGGCATTCTCGGAAAGGTCACCTTGCTGAATGGCAGCTCGCAGTCGTTTGGCCAGGTCTATGCGCGCCGGGCCTTTTAATTGCTCGAGTTCAACCTTCAGCTTTTCAGCTCCTTCAGCGGTCAAATAGGGTTGTTCACTCATATACCTTCTCCGTTCTTATTTCGTATCTACACAGCCCCATGTAGAAGAGTGGGCGAAATGGGTGTGCGTGGTCGGCGTACGCCCACCCCGAATACCTATTTCGCCATCTATTCCTGCCAAGGCTGATTAGTTACTTGAATTCTCCTTTATCGGTGCGCCCCGTAGCTGCCTGGTTAAGAAGAACTGACCGCACCATGCGCTTGTTACAGCAGTAAGGTGGGCTATCCGGGCGCTGAGTTGATGCTTGAATTGGGATAATTAATTTTACGCTGTATATCCCCGACCGGTTATGGCCGGTTGCTGGGATCGAACAATTTTTGATGTTCTTCCACCGCATAACGGTCGGTCATCCCGGCGATGTAGTCGCAAATTGTGCGTTCCAGACCGCGCTCATCCACCAGGGCCAGCACATGCCGTGGCAGGATGTCCGGTTCGGACCGATACATATCGAACAGGTCCTGGATAATTCGCTCGGCTTTCACCTGCATCCGCACCACGCGATGATGGCGATAGAGATTGTTATACAAGAAATCCTTCAACTGGCGGTTGCGGCGGTGTGTGTCTTCCGAAAAACCGATCACATTATAAGCCAGGCGCTGCAAATCGACCACGGATTTAACGTTGCTTTCGCGCAGGCGCTGGTCGGTCGAGTGGACCAGATCGGACACTTCGATGCCGATTAAGCGCCGGATCAGCCGGTGGCGGGTCAGTTCGTCCAGGGTGGGGGTGTTCCAGCCCACGCTCGCGACCAGGATTTCCCACATCGTAATGCCTTCCAGCATCAGCGGGGTAATCATCCCTGAGCGCAGGCCATCATCCAGGTCGTGGGCAGTATAAGCCAGTTCATCGGCGGCATTGGCGATCTGGGCTTCCAGGTTGCCGCGCAGCTCGGGGTCGTAATCGCTGGCGTCGGAAACATCGTACTCAGATTCATGCTTGACGATCCCCTCCCGGACTTCCCAGGTGAGGTTCAGTCCCCGAAATTCTGGATAGCGGTTTTCTAAATAGGTGACGATCCGCAAAGATTGCTTATTATGATCGAAACCGCCAAAATCCTTCATCAGGCGGGCCAGGACGACCTCGCCGGAGTGTCCAAAAGGTGGGTGCCCCAGGTCATGCGCCAGGCAGATCGCTTCAATCAGATCTTCGTTAGCGCCCAGGGCCCGGGCGATGGTGCGCCCGATCTGGGCAACTTCCAGGGTATGGGTCAGGCGCGTACGGTAATAATCGCCTTCGTAATTGATGAACACCTGGGTCTTATATTCCAGGCGCCGGAAGGCGGTTGTATGTAGAATTCGATCCCGATCGCGTTGGAACGCGGTCCGGTACTCAGGCTCTTCTTCCTGAATTTTTCGGCCCTTCGATAATTTGCTCTTGCAACCATACGCTGCCAGACGCTGCTCTTCGAGTTCTTCCAGTTCGGCTCGCGTGTAAAGCATTGTGACCCTGTCCTTCTTGCTATCCTCAGGTTTTGCTATCAGACCCTAAGTCTAACCCAGGTTAGTAAGCCTGTCAACAATTGCCAAACCGGGGGTGCTTTCGAGATGTGTAGATATAGTGTTCGATTTGGGCGGCCTTTGCCGCCCAAACCGAACACCACCCCTCATTTTCTACAACATTCGAATGCTCCCCCGGCAGGGTGGCAAGGCTTTCACATAGTCCAAAATATGAGACTTTTGGTGTTGGGAACTCATTTTCGGTTGTTGTCCACATCCTTCTAAGGCCAGAGAATGGGAAATCTTGCCCTATTTCCAAGGAACAGCGTAAAAGAAGATCGTGGAACGGACTTCGCCAAAAACCAGAAGGATACAGTGCCAGATTGTGGGCCCTATAGGAAACTTGGGGGAGAGTCTCAGATTTGGGAGAGTGAGCGTGCGTCCGCACGCTCACTCTCCCAAATCTGGGGTACCACTACAGGAATTCCCAATGAGGCCGATTGTGGCTTTATCAAGATCGACATGAAGAATGTTAGAATGGATATCATCCAGCGTACGGGGAAAATATCATTGACCCGGACCTGGCAATTCCTGGCCGAACCGTGGAGAATCCATGCCAGTTCCTGACCGATCCAAACTGCTCGAACGCCAGATCGCCCGGCTTGAAACCCGGCTGGCCCAAATGGAACAAGCCAACGACCGATTTTTCTGGGCCCGGCTGATCACACTGCTGGCCGGCGGTTTTGGCGCTTTCCTGGGTTTCTTTTTCGGGCCGCCCAGCCTGGGTTGGCCTGTATTGATCCTGGCGGTAGCTGCGTTCGCGCTGGTGGTCTTTTACCATCGACGCCTCGACCGGCATATGAACCGCTTTAACTTGTCGCGCAATTATCTGCAGACCCAGCTGGCCCGTATCCGGCTGGATTGGGAACATATCCCCTTGCCGCCGGCCAGACCGGTGGATTACAGCCACCCTTTTGGAGGCGATCTCAACCTGGCCGGGCCGCGCAGCCTGCGCCACCTGGTTGACCTGTCCGTCTCCCAGGGCGGCAGCCAGCGTTTATACGATTGGCTGTTAGTCACCGAACCAAACCTGGAGCAGATCGAAGAACGCCAGGCCATTCTGCAAGAGCTGGCGCCCCGGCCGGGTTTTCGCAGCCGACTGGCCTTAAACGGCGCCCTGGTCGCTTCCCGCAGCGAGACCCCCTGGGATGGAGAGGCATTGCGGCGCTGGCTGGCCGAGCGTCAACCGGCTGGTTCGATCCGCCGAACCTTAATCGTTTTGGCCGGGCTGGCCCTGCTCAACGCCGGATTGTTTGTTCTGCAGGTGTTGGGCTGGCTGCCGGCCATCTGGTTCGTGACCCTGATCCTGTACCTGGGGCTGTATATGGCGGCTTTCCGCTCACTGGGCGATGTGTTCGGGGATGCCTATCATCTCGGGCGCACCCTGGAACGTTTTCGGGCGGTGCTGGCTTTCCTGGAAGTTTACCCCTACGCCCCCGATAGTCACCTGGCGCGGGTTTGCCGGCCGTTCTGGTCGGGCGATCGCAGGCCCTCAAGCTACCTGCGGACGCTCGGGTTAGTGATCTCTGCCACCAGCCTGCGCAATAACCCTTTCATCTGGGCCCCGCTCAATATCTTAATGCCCTGGGACCTGTATTTCGCGTACCGTCTGGAGAATTGCCAGCGCGAGCTGCATGATCGGCTGCCGGCCTGGCTGGACAGTTGGTACGAACTGGAAGCCCTTAATTCGCTGGCTAATTTCGCCTATTTGAATCCTGGCTATCGTTACCCTGAACTGTCGGCGGAGATAGATCGGCCCGTCTTCTCTACCAAACAAATTGGCCACCCGCTTCTGCCAGCTGAAAGCCGGGTCTGTAACGATTTCGAATTGGGCGCGCTGGGTGAAATTACGATTGTGTCCGGTTCGAACATGTCCGGCAAAAGCACATTTTTACGCACCCTGGGGATCAACCTGTGCCTGGCCTATTGCGGCGCGCCGGTTACCGCCCAGGCACTGCAGGTGCGCCCATTCCGGCTGTTTACCTGCATCCAGGTCAGCGATTCGCTCAACGATGGCATCTCGTATTTCTATGCCGAAGTGCGCCGCTTGAAGGCCCTGCTGGAGGCTTTTCGGCAGCCACACACTGCCCCCTTATTTTTCTTGATCGATGAGATCTTCCGGGGGACCAACAACACCGAGCGTCAGATCGGCAGCCAATCCTTTGTGGAAGCCCTGGTGGGTGGTTCTGGAGTTGGGGTGATTTCAACCCACGACCTGGAGCTTGTCCGCCTGGCGGATCGCTTCGAACAGGTGCAGAACGTGCATTTCCGGGAAGAGGTGCGCGACGAGCGCATGATCTTCGACTATAAGCTGCGTCCCGGCCCCTGCCCAACCACCAACGCTTTGAAAATCATGCGCCTGGAAGGGCTGCCGGTGCCGGCCCGGGCAGCAGACCGCAGCTGAGGTCAGCTCGGATGTCGAAACAGGTTGCGAGCCTGCCAGATTTTAAAACAACTCAGGAGGTTGCTGGATGGAATCATCTGCTCTGCTGGTTATCGATGCGACCATCAATCTGATTTTGGGGATCCTGCTCTTGATCTTTCCCAAAGCTTTGGTGTCTGTCCTTGGCCTGCCGGCTGCTGCCAGTGCTTTCTATCCCAGCATCCTTGGGGCAGTGCTCTTTGGGATCGGGATCGCGCTGCTGATCCAGCGAAAAAACGGGAGCTCTGGGCTGGGCCTGCTGGGCGCCATCTGCATTAATATGTGCGGTGGGATTGTGCTGGCTTTTTGGCTGCTCTCGGGCAAACTGGTTTTGCCTTTGCGAGGCAGCCTCTTTCTCTGGTTTCTGGTGCTTATCCTGGTTGGCATCAGCGGCTTTGAGCTATGGTCTCATGTATCGCATCAGATTGAGGTCCCCTGAAACTGTGTAAACATATTTTGACCCGAAAAAGATACTGTCCAAAAACAGTCGTGCTGGCCGGCGATCGCCGGCCAGCATGACTGTGCTCTCACCTCCAAATCTGGACTCCTTGCATAATATTAGAAAGAGTTCATCTATTGGCTCTCGCTGTAAATTATTATGCTATACTACATCCAATTTATCCAAAAACAGGGGTATATGAGCGTACTCGATGTTGTAGAAAATGAATTGTGGTGTTCTGTTTGAGTGGTGTACCTCGCTCAACCAGTACACCACATCTTCACAATTCGAATGCACCCGGATATATCACTGATTACCGGTGTCACGGAGGCATCGCATGGATACGGCCATCGAGAAGCTTTAAGATTGCAGAAGAGAGATTGTTTCGTGAAGATGGAACGCAGGCCCGTTCCAGAACGATACAAATCCACAACCCGGCCGCCAGAGTAGAGCATGTGCATGTGCTGGAAACCGGCCTGACGCGACCAGGTCCCATGGTAATGATCCACGGCGGCAACAGCGTGGCAGCCGGGTGGGAGCCGCTGCTGAGCCTGCTCCAGAATGATTTTCACATCTACGCGCCAGACCGCCCGGGCTGTGGACTGACCGATAAACTGAATTATCGAGGCATTCCCTTCCGCGAACACGCATTGGCATTTGTAGGCGGAGTATTAGATGGGCTGAACCTTCCCCGGGTCACACTGGTTGGCAATTCCATGGGCGGTTACTGGTCGCTGCTGTACGCGCTAACGCATCCCGAGCGCGTCGATAGGCTGGTGCTGATTGGCGAGCCAGCAGGCAGCTCACGCGACATAAACTTGCGATTCCGATTGCTTGGCATGCCGGGCGTAAACCGGCTGCTGTTTGCCACAGTTCTCAAGCCAAACCGGAAGCGGACGCGGAAGCAATTGCAGCCGATCGTTGCGCACCCCGAGCGAGTCTCTGATGCGTTCCTGGACTTGACCTACGCAGCATCCAGGCTGCCAGGTGCAAAGTTGGGCTGGCTTAGCATGATCGAAAGCGTAGTTTCAGACCCCAGGAAAATGGGACCGACGTATGCGCTGCGGCCTGAGTTGCCGAAAATTCAGATCCCGACCCTCTTCATTTGGGGCGACCGCGATTTCTGCGATCCTCGCTGGGGCAAGGAGTTGACCGCCCTGATGCCACAGGCCGAACTGCAGATTGTGCATGAGGCGGGGCATCTGGTATGGCTGGACGCGCCACAAGAGGTGACTGAGTTGGTGCGGAACTTTCTGCAAGCAAATGGACAAAGCCCAGCTAAGTAAAACTGGAGGCTGTCCAAAAAGAAGTTTATAAAAGTTTTCGCCCGGCACAAGTTGGGGTGGCAGGTACCTGCCACCCCAACTTGTGCCGGGCGTTATCTCTTATTTGTTACTTTTTGGACAGCCCGAATTTATTATCTAAACGAGCAAAAGTTTACGGGCAAACCTGCATGGTCGTGTCGTCCACGTACATGGAGGTCACACCGTTGTAGCCGTCGTTGTACACGCCGAACTGCAGGCGGATGGTCGTGCCCGCAAAGCGGCTGACGTCGAAGGTGTAATAGGTCCAGGTCTGGGCGTTGCTGCGGGTCCACAGCAGGGTGTCAATCCAGTTGCCCCAGTAGTCCAGCACCAGCACGTATTGCACGTCGTTAGCGCCGGCTTCCACCGAGCTGACCAGATTTGATGTGGGCGATAGGCTCTTGGCCGCTACGGGAGTTTCCCCGGTAATCGGGTAAATCCACATACCGATGGTGGCGCTGGTCGCGCTGAGCTCGATCGCGCCGGTCTGGTAAGCGTCCGAGAACGAGTAGCGGTTGTGGCTGCTCGCCAGGATGCCGTTGCGCATCGACATGAAGCCGGTATGCGGCTGGTTGGTCGAGTAGCCGGCCGAGAATGCCGTGATGGGGATGCCCCAGTCGCCGATCAGCTCGAAGCCGTTGTTGCCGAATTTTTCGGTGCAGGCTCCCGGCGTTGGGGTAGGCAGGGGCACCGGGGTACTGGTGGGGACGGGCGTGTTGGTCGGCACCGGCGTATTGGTCGGGACCGCGGTTGGCGCCGGGGTGGGGACGACTCCCAGGCACACATCCAGGGCAGCGTCATCCACGTACATGGCAGTGTTGTAGGCGTCGCCATCATTGAAGGTGCCGAACTGGACCCGGATAGCCTGGCCTTTATACTTCAGCAGGTCGAAGGTGACGTTGGTCCAGGTCTGGCTGTTGCTCAGCTGCCAGAGCAGGGTCTCTTTAATGGTTCCGTACTCGTCGAGCACCAGGACGTACTGCAGATCGCCCGCCAGGGTCAGGTCTTCGAACTTTAGCCCGGTGGGGATTTTCGGCAGGGTTTTCTGGCTGGCGTCGGCTGAGGTGGGGTAAAGCCACAGGCTCAGGTCGGCGCTGGTGGCGGTGGATGGGATCGTGATTTCCTGGTAAGCGTCCGAGTAGGAGTAAACCGCCACGTTGGGATTCACAATCCCGGTCCGCATCGACTGCACGCCGGTGTGGGCGATCGCCATGGAGTAGCCGGCCGGGTAGCGGGTGACCGGGATGCCCCAGGCGTTGGTCGCTTCGAAGCCTGGATTGCCGAAATAGTTGGAGCAAGGCGTCGCGGGGGGCGGTGGTGGAACGGTGCCCGAATCGCACAGCTCCAGGACCACGTCATCCACGTACATTCCGGTCCGCCCGCCGAAGCCGTCGTTGAATGTCCCGACCTGGATTTTGATGGTCTTGCCGGCGTATTTGGTCAGGTTGAACTCGTAAAACGACCATTGGGCCCCGTTGCTGCGCATGTACAGCAGGGTTTGGAGCAGGTTGTCGTTGGCGTCCAGCACCAGGACGTACTGGGCATCGCTGCTGGAGACGGCGTTGGCGGCGACCTCCGGGCTGACGTCGGTTGATTTGGCCAGGTTGGCGGCTTCTTCACTGATCGGGTAAAGCCACAGCCGCAAGGTTGCGCTGGTGGTACCAGCCGGGACGCTGATCGTTTGCCGGCCGGAAGAATAGCTGTATTGATTGGTTTCGGTTCCGAGAATGCCGGTCCGCAAGGAGCGAACGCCGGTGTGGGCGGCCGCAGTGGTATAAGCGGCCGGCTTGACGGTGATAGGCAGTACCCAGGCATCCGCGTTTTCGAAACTGCCGTTCACAACCGCATCGGCGCAGGCCAGCTGGGCGTTGAAGTTGGCCGATTGTATGTTGCTCGGCAGGCTGGCGTCGATCACCGCCGGCGAGAAGACCAGCCCGTCTTTTTCCGGTGCGAAGGAATAATCGCCGCTCGTCAGCCCCCGGAAGGCATAGTTGCCATCGGCATTGGTTACGGCGGAATGACCTTCGCTGTCAACGACCGTTACCCCGGCTAGCGGCGCGTTCTGGCTGTCGGCGATCTGGCCGGAGAGGGCATAATACGCGCTGTAATTCATCAAAGGAATATAGACCTTGTTAGGGGGTGGATCGGGCGTGGCGTCGCTGACCGGGATTTTTTCCGGCTGGCTGCCCAGCGCCTGACCGGTCGGGCCCATCAGGCTGCCAGAGAAGAGTATTGTAAGAATAAGGAATATCCGAGTGATTTTTTTCATGGGTGCCTCCAGATCTGTGGCGGGTGACTAAGCTGAAAATGGTCAATGATTGTGGTTCGCACTACCCTCCTGTACTATGTTGCATGGCTTATGCCAGTTTCATCTGAGACGTTTCGTATAGATTTGTTTCCTTAAAACCCCCGTTGGACACACAAGGTGATTGGCGATAGGTGCAATACGCTCAACTGAAATCCGGTAGTCCACAACCGTCAACGGTGTAAGTTATAAGTGGATCGAGTCAGCTTTTAACCTTCTATTAATAATAAGATAATAGAACTTAATTGAAAAGTCAAATGAATGTTTTAAAAAGAGGTGTTCTGTTACGCATCTCGCACACCACTTTTTTTCATCTCGGTGGAAGCAAATCGGCCAAATGCGATTGCCCTGCCTTTGCCGGTTCCTACAGCAGTCCATCTATGGATTAAAATAAGCTATTGGAGTCTTACTTGTGGCAGGCAGCTATGAAAATTGACCAGATCATCCGTACCCGCCGAAAAACGATCGCCCTGATGATCGATCCTCAGGGTCGCTTGATCGTGCGAGCGCCTTTGCGCACCAGCGAAGCCCGCATTCGGGCGATCGTCGCCCAAAAGCAAGCCTGGATCGAGCAGAAGCAGCAGCTTGCCCGGCAAAACCGGCGGCCGGAGGGCGCGCAGCGCTTCGTGGAGGGACGCGAGTTTTATTACCTGGGACAGCGCTATCCACTGACCATCGTCGAGCGTCGCCGGCCGCTGCTGCGCTTGAATGGGCGTTTTGAACTGGCCAGGCCGGCGCTGGCGGATGCTGAGCGAGTATTTGAACATTGGTATCGGGAACAGGCCCGTACGCTGCTGGCTGAGCGCGCCGCCGGATTGGCCGAGCGGTTTGGCTTCCGCTTTCAGCGCCTGTCGATCACCGGGGCCCGCACCCGCTGGGGTTCCTGCGGGGCGCGCGGCAGTTTAAATTTTACCTGGCGGTTGGTGATGGCGCCCCAGAAGGTGATCGATTATGTCATCATCCACGAACTGGCCCACCTGCGCATCCGGAATCATTCTCTCAAGTTCTGGGAACTGGTTCAAAGCCTGATGCCGGATTATCGCCAGTCCCGCGATTGGTTAAAACACAACGGCCACCAGCTGGATCTATAAATCCTATGACAAGTTATCATGATAGGGTTCTATTCGAAGAAATCTCTCAAATTTTGATGGTTGTAGCGGGCGGCCGCCCGCTACAACCATCAAAATTTGAATATCTTTTTGGGAGATGGGAGATGGGAGATAAAGAATGAGCCTGCATTCTGAAATCTTTGAACAACCAGTCCGCCTGCAGCACTTGCTGGCGGACCAGCGCCAGCAAGCGGAGGCAATCGCCGCCGCCATCCGGGAACGAGAGATTGCCTTCGCGTTTTTGGCTGCCCGAGGAAGCTCGGACAATGCCGGGCGGTTTGCCAATTACCTGTGGGGCTCGGTTAACCGGCTCCCGTTAGCATTGGCCACCCCTTCATTATTCACATACTACCAAACCCCGCCGGCTTTGCATGCTGCCCTGGTTGTGGGGGTCTCTCAATCGGGTCATTCGCCGGACATTGTCAGCGTCCTCACGGAGGGCCGCCGCCAGGGCTGCCTGACCCTGGCGATCACCAACGCCGGGCAGTCCCCTTTAGCGGATCAGTCCGAATTTGTCCTGGACATTCAATCCGGACCTGAACGGGCGGTAGCGGCCACAAAAACCTATACCGGCCAGTTGCTGGCGGTAGGTATGCTGTCGGCGGCCCTGGCAGACCGGCCAGATATGTGGCAGCAAATGGCTCAGGTGCCTGCCTGGGTGGCTGAAGTGCTCGAGCTGGATGGCGTCCTGGCTCAAATGGCCCAGCGCTACCGCTATATGCAGCGCTGTGTGGTGCTGGCGCGCGGCTTTAACTATGCCACTGCGTTTGAATGGTCGCTAAAGCTGAAAGAATTGACCTACGTGATCGCCGAACCTTATTCATCGGCCGATTTTCAACACGGGCCGATCGCCATGCTGGAGCGCGGTTTTCCGGTGATGGTCATTGCTCCGCAGGGCCGGGTCTTTCCCTCCTTGCTTGATCTGCTTCAACGCTTGAAACACGATCAGCAGGCTGAACTGGTAGTGATCTCAGACGATGATCGCGCCCTGGCCCTGGCCAATTCGGCCATCCCCCTGCCGCAAGGCATTCCAGAATGGCTGTCGCCCCTGGTGAGCATCGTTCCGGCCCAATTATTCGCTTACCATTTGACCGGCGTGAAGGGATTCGATACCGAATCGCCCCGCAGTATCCACAAAGTGACCGATACCCGCTGAAGGGTGCACGAAAATGTTGAAGATAAAATTATTTTTGGTGTTCGATTTGTGCGGATCACAGCCGCACAAATCGAACACTAAACCTGAAAACAGTTCGTGCACCTACGGCTGAGGGATCCTGGCAACTTTTATTGGGGTTGGGGTAATTGATCCGCCGCCTTGCCGCTCAAAAAACTCCAACCGAGGGCCAGCAATCCGCCGGTGAGGCCGAATAACAGGCTCAAGAAAATTGAATAAGGATCGTAACCATACAGGTATGACGGCCATCCAACCGTCAGGGTCATGGCAATCCATCCGAACATCGCCATCAGGATCACTGCAGGCAGCCTGCGGATGATCAGGCCCAACGCCAAACCCATTCCGGCGCCGCAGGCGGCCAGGATCAAAATCTCGTAACCATCTAACAACGTTATTGCCAGATAGTATCCAATTAATAAACCTGAGGGGACCAGCCCGGCGGACAGCAGCACTCGTTTAAGGTTTCTGGAGGGAAGTGCGGTCATCGCTCCACCGATGATCCCGGTGATCGCCAGGAATAGAAGCATATTGGGGTCATAGAGATAGGGAGAGTCGGCGAGAGCATTTGCGATCAGGGCTGCCAGGAAGAAACCCCCGGCTCCAAACCATACGGTGCGCCAGTGCACCAATCGCCTGGTTGAACTGGTGGGCTGATCTGTAACGATCAGGGCGATCAACAGGCCAGAAATGCCGCCTCCGATCGCCATAGCCAGGATGAACCCCAGGTTGAAATCTTCCAGAGAGGTTGCCAGATTATCGAAAACGAGCCTGGTAAGGGTAGCGCCGGCTCCAAAACCAAGCGTACTGGCCGCCACAATGATCCAACCGGGCCGGTCGGCTGATGTGCGCCTGGCGCGCCTGACCATCCAGGCCGTTGCCCCCCCGGCAATTAATCCGCCCAGGATACAAATGAGCGATTTTACGAAGATGGGTAATTGGCCGATCAAGCTTGGGCAGGACACCATCCAGGCGAACGCCCAACCAGTTGCGATGATCAGGCCCTGTTTCCTGCTCAACTGGATGGGTAACCGCCGCAAAAAGAACCAGAAAATGAATCCATCTACCCCGCCTACCAACCCAAAAATTGCTAAACTGATATCGAGCTGATCCAGGCTGACACCGACCGGCTCGTAGGCCAGCCATAAGATGGCAAGACTCGTCAGGAACCAGGCGGCTGAAAAGTAAATGGCCCGCCACAGTTGCTGGTTGGCCAGGGAAACGAGTTCTTCCGAGAATGCTGCCTGGTCTGACTGGTTGACGATTTCTCGCTGGCGCAAGCGCCGGAATTGGCGCAGCCATTTCAAAGGAAATCCGGCTGCTCGGTCTGCCAGGCTCGCCTGGCCTGATTTCATTCCGAGCGATGCAGCCTGATCTGATGCTGCAGGTTCCTCATCGGTCATCGCTGGTTCCGGCGTTTCAACCGTAGGGGCAGGACCGGGAGCCAGTTCCGTTTCGATGCGCTCCAACAGCCGGCGGGTTTCACTAAATTCGGGATCGGTTTCCCGGACTTTAAGCAAATTCGCGCGGGCGGCCAGCCATTGACCGGCCTCCAAGGCTTGCAATGCCTGGTAATACCATTTTTCTAGCTCTTTTTGGCGGTTATCCGTCGCCAGTTCCTGTTGCGCCCGAGCGTAATACCGGGAAGGATCCTGGTAAGTGGGATCGATGTCCCGAATATGCTCGAATACATTGATAACCGCCTGCCACTGTCTGGCCTGGAAAAGTTGCTCGGCCTGGTTAGTAAGATCGCTAAGTGTCGCCTGCCGCCGGGCAGCTTTCAACCGGTCTTTCACATCCTTATACTCCGGCGATTCGGCAACAATCTTTTGCAAGGCCGTCACGACCCGATCCCATTCCTCGGCCTGGCTGGCCTCGAGAGCCTGTTGGTAGAGGCCAGCCCATTTCTTCTGACGCTGCACTTCGTTCAACTTGGCCGCCACGTCTCGATAATCAGGCCGGAGTTTCCTGATCTCCTGGAAAACTTTTTCCGCTTTGCCCCATTCTTCCAACCAGTAGGCGCTCAGGCCGCGCATGTAATAACGCGCCAGGCGCTTTTCAAGTTCGTCGTTAAATTCGATCGCGTCTGGAGTTGGCAGCCTTTCATCAGCCCGAAGGGGATTCTTGGCGATCACGATTTCGCCCTGTTCCTTATAAGACCATTTCCCCGGGGTTTGCCTGGGCGTCTGTTTCACCACCCGTTCGTAGATGTAATCGTAAAGCTCGTTGATCGTGATCCGCCCGTCCCGGTTTCGATCCGCTTCTCCGGTTTGCAGGCCCTGGACCAGGAATCGGGTGAACAGGGAATTGGCTGATGCGCCGCTGATTTGATCGTCTTCCCAGGCGTATTGGGTGGCGTCCGTGGCGGTCAGGACCACCCGGCCATAGCCGGTGCCTTCAAATGCGGCTGCCGTCCCGACCGGCGCTCCGATAGCGCCTTTGGTTCCGCGTGCAAACGCCCCGCTGTGGCAGCAATCCAGAACCAGGACCTGGCGCTGCGAGCGGCTGGCGTTCATTTCATCGGTGATAAAAGCTGCCGGGATCGCGGTGGCCCGTAATAACTGGCGCTCGGTATCTTTGAAGGCCAGGTACAGGCGTCCGTTTTCGTCCAGGACGCCGTGGCAGGAGAAATACAGGAGCAAAAGGTCTTCCCGGCTTTTGTCCGAGAAAAAATCCGAAATTGCTCGCCGGGCGGTCGCATTCGATACGTTCACCAGCACTTTGACATCATCGAAGTTGCCCACCTCTTGATTGAGCAACACGTCGGCCAGATCACCAACATCGGCATCCGGGGAGGCCAGGCGCGCCAGGGTGCTGTCTCGATAGAGGCTGTTGCCGATCACCAGGCCGAGTCGCTGGCTCATTTGTCCTGGTCCCGGGTATCCAGTGATTGGTTCAGAGTCTTCAGCAAGGCAATCAAATCTTCTTTGGAAAGCGTTTTTTGGGAAAATTCAACTTCAATCGAACGATTCCCAGCCTTGGTCTTGATTTTGACGATTTTCCCCTCATGGCGGTTCACCCAGGTTTGCAATAAATCCACGAATTTTGAGATGAAGATCGGGAGCACCGTGACCGCCATCGTACCCAGGCTGATCATTTCACCTGATTTTGTGCCCGCAGGTGCATCATTGGAGCGGATCCAATCAACCCGTTCGACCTGCATGTCGAGTAGTTCCCGCCGCAGGCTGCGGGTGGCCTGGTCGAGTTCTTCCGGATAGCTATCCGGACCGCCTTCGAGTTGTAAAATAAAATGATAGGGGCTGTCCTTGCCGGCTGACATACCTGACCTAATCCTTTCATGGAATTCACTATCGAAACGTTTCCCCCATCCTTGAATGGATCAGTCATCTGGTGCCCTGGTAAAGCCTGTGGCCGCGGATGCGCCCGAAAAACGCACGCAGCTTCAAGCCATTGCAGAGTTTCCGATAGGCACTTAACCTTATTATACAAGAATTTCGGTCAAAATCAATCAAAATAAGGTTCTTTGGGAATTCCTGGCGGGTTGCGCTGGATTGGGGTGTGAGCGTGCTGCAGCACGCTCACACCCCCAATCCGTGAACTCTCACACCACTTTACAATCAATTATATATAATATATAATTGACAGCGCCTCAACTTCGCACAAAAACAGCTAAATTTTGAAGATTTGGATCAGCAACCATACCGGCATGGGGATTTTCAACCTGGCTATCGAAAGGGGATCGAGCAATGGGTACAGAAACGGATGGAAATTTAACCGACGGCATGCTGCGGAAAAAGTCTTTACGGGATGAAGTTTACGAACTGCTCCAGAACCGGATCATCAGCGGACAAATTGCACCGGGAGAATGGCTGCGCCAGGAAGAGCTTGCCAGCCAATTGGGCGTCAGCCAGACGCCCGTCCGGGAGGCGCTGGACCTGCTGGTCTTCAATGGTCTGGCGGAACGCGAACCCTACCGGGGCGTGCACGTGATCAGTTTGAGCCAGCAAGAGATCCTTGAGGCTTATGTTGTCCGTTTGACCCTGGAAGCTGTGATTGCGCGCCTGGCTGCCTTTCATCGCACCTCCGAACAGGTGACCAGGCTCATGGAACTGCTGGCGGCCAGCGAAACCTTATCCGATCTGGAGGCCATGCCCCGACTGCGCCAATTGAACAAAGATCTCCACCAACTGGTGGCGCATTCCTGTGGCAATGCTCTGCTGGTTTCACTGTATGAGATCACTGCCAATAAATTTCCGGATTGGATGCTGTATGAAACGATGTTCCGGCGTCCCGAGATCTTAGAGACGACCCTCCGGAAAGAATACCAGGAGCACCGGCAACTGATCGAGGCGATTGCAGCCCGCCAGCCTGACGAGGCCGCCAGGGCTGCCGCCGATCATATCCGGGAGCTTGGCGATCAGCTCGAGCGTTTCCTGGAGATCCCCGGCGAGCTGCTGAAGCAGGCCGAACGACAAATCGGTATTGGATGATTTGCCGTATCTACTTGGACCATGTCACATTAAAACTGAATCTGAATTTTGGGCATGTGTGGCAGGCGACCGCCTGCCACACATGCCCAAAATTCGGGCTAACTTGATTAAATATGGCATTGTCAAGCTACTCAGGCAGATTAAAGGCAAGGCAGAGAAATCTGAAAATGTCACATCCATAAAAAATTATCCTATTTCAAGGATTGTAGAAGGAGGTATACATGCATACGGAATTATTCAGTTCGATGACCCAGTCGATCATTGACGGCGATGCGGAACTGGCGGAGCAGCTGGCCCGTCTGTCAATCGAACGCGGTATCGATCCCCTGGAGGCGATCAACAAGGGTTTTGTGGTCGGCGTCAATCATATCGGCGACCAGTTCAGCAGGGGGGAGGCCTTTCTGCCTGAACTTGTTATGGCCGGTGAAGCCATGAAGGCAGCAGTTTCCGTCCTGGAGCCGGAAATGGCCCGCCAGGGGACCAAGCGCAAGATGGAAGGCAAGGTGGTGTTGGCGACCATTGAAGGCGATATCCATGATATCGGCAAAACTCTGGTCGGCACCATGCTGTCAGCCGCCGGATTCGAAGTCTACGACCTCGGTGTGGACGTCCCAATTACGGACCTGGCCGCCAAAGCCCGAGAGGTGGATGCGGATATCGTGGCGGTAAGTGCCCTGCTGACCACGACCATGGTCAAGCAGCGCGATCTGATCGAAGCCCTGGAAGATATGAACTTGCGGCCTGGACTGAAGGTCATGGTCGGTGGAGCGCCGGTCACCCGCCAGTGGGCGGATGAGATCGGCGCGGATGGCTACAGTGAGGATGCTGTCGGGGCGGTGGCCGTGGCCAAGCAATTGATGGGACACGAGTGAGGCTGGATCATGGCTGGCAAAATCAAATCGATAACCAATCCAAAGTTAAGTTTGAACCTGCTGTCAACCCAGGATATCGAGCAGTTGCATGCCGCCACCCTGGAGTTGATCGCGCAGGTTGGCGTCCGGTTCCCGTCTGCAAAAGCGCTCGACATCTGGGAAGCTCACGGCGCTCAGGTAAACCGGGACACCCAGATCGTCAAGGCCCCGCCGGACCTGATCGAGTCGGCCCTGAAATCGGCGCCGCCGGCCTATGAACTGGCAGCCCGCCTCCCGGAACAGGATCTGCCCCTGGACGGCAATCACGTATTCGTCGGGACGGATGGCTGTGGGGTGGAAGTGATCGATCTGCATACCAACCAGCGGCGCACCTCCTGCCTGCAGGATGTGGCCGACGTGGCCCGGGTGGCCGATGCCCTCGAACAGATCGGTTTTCACTGGGTAGCGCTCTCGGCTCAAGACCGCCCGGCCCATTCGCGCGGTTTGCATGAGTTGAAAGCGGTCTGGGAAAACTCCACCAAGCATGTCCAGACTGAATCGATTTACTCGGAAGCGGAAGCCCGGATCGCGGTTGAGATGGCTGCCGCGATCGCCGGTGGGCGGGAGGCTTTGCGCCGGCGACCGCTGCTCTCGATCATGCAATGCACCGCCCCGCCGCTGGGCCAGGACGGCGGCAGCCTGGAAGCTGCCCTGGTGGCGGCTGAAGCGGGTTTGCCGGTGGGCTTTATGACCATGACTGCTGCCCTGACCACCGGGCCGGCCACGCTGGCCGGCACCCTGGCGGTTGGCAATGCGGAAGTGCTGAGCGCCACCGCCCTGATCCAGCTGGCTTATCCGGGCGCGCCCGTTTTTTACGCTGCTGCCCAGACGGCTTCGGATCCGCGCAGCGGCGCTTATACTGGCGGCGGTCCGGAAGATTATCTGTTCGGCGCGGCCACCAACCAGCTGGCGGATTATTATGATATCCCCCTGTCAATGGGTTCGTTCGCCACCGGAGCCAAGGAGCCAAACTGGCAGGCCGGGGTGGACAACAGTCTCTCAACCTTCATGGCCTGCATTTCCATGGCTGATATGCTCCTGGGGGTCGGCTTTCTGCATGGCAGCCGGATCTGGTCGTACGAACAAATGTTGATGGATTGCGAGATTTACGATATTGTCCATAAGATGATGCAGGGAATCCCGGTGAACGAGGAGACCCTGGCGATGGACGCTATCCGGGCGGTTGGGCCGGGCGGTAATTTCCTGGCTCAGAAACATACTCGCCGCCATATGCGCGACCTGTACATGCCGCGCTACATGGATCGCCGCCCCTATAATGAATGGGCCGAAAAAGGCGATGGCGCCCGCGATTGGGCCCACCAGCAGGCCGTTCAAATTCTGGAAAGCCACCAGCCCGAAACGCTGGAGCCTCAGCTCTCCAACGAACTGGGCCGGATCATAACTGCGTATGAAGCCAAGGTGCCCTGATGCAGCCCTCCCTGGAATTGCTCTCTGCTGATCTGGTCGAACGGATATTGGGGGAAGCCTACCAGCTCTTAATGAAACCCGGCATTAAGGTGCTCTCGCCCGAGGCCCGCCAACTGCTGTTCGCGGCCGGGGCTGTGGAGACAGACGATGAAACGGTTTTGCGCCTCCCGGAGGCCCTGGTGCAGCAGGCGATCGCCAGCGTTCCATCTGATTTCACACTCTACAACCGGGATGGGCAACCAACCATTCACTTCGGGGGCCAGGATGTCCATTTTGACCCGGGCTCATCCGGGGTGCATATCCTGGACCCGGAAACGCTCGAACACCGCCCATCCGAATCGGCCGATTTGATCCGGATTATCAAGCTGGCCGAGATGCTGCCCCAGTACGATGCCCAATCCACGGCTGTCGTGTGCAACGAAATCCCCAAGCAGATTGGCGACCTGTATCGCCTGTACCTGGTGCTGCTCTATTCGAAGAAGCCGATCATCACCGGGGCTTTTTCGAGCAGGACAACCCAGGCGATGATCGATATGCTGGCTGTTTATGCCGGTGGCTCGGCTGAACTGGCCGCCAGGCCGCTGGCCGTTTTTGACGTATGCCCGACCCCACCGCTGATCTGGAGCTCATTTGGGGCTCAGAATCTGATCGACCTGGCCCATGCCGGGGTGCCGGCCGAGATCGTTTCAATGCCGTTGGCCGGGGCAGGCAGTCCGGTCACCCTGGTCGGCTCTGTAGTCCAGCATGCGGCCGAATGCCTGAGCGGCATGACCATCCACCAGCTGGCCAATCCGGGCGCGCCGGTCATCTGGGGTGGAGCCCCGGCGATCATGGACATGCGCCAGGGAACGACGCCGATGGGCGCGATTGAGACGGCCATGATCGATGCCTCCTACGCTCAGGTTGGCAAGGCGCTTGGCTTTCCAACCCACACTTATCTGGGCGCCAGCGACGCCAAGCTGGTCGATGCCCAGGCCGGCCTGGAGAGCGGCGTCTCGGCCATTCTGGGGGCCCTGGCGGGGATCAATATGATCTCTGGGGCGGGCATGTTGGATTTCCTGGCCTGTTTCAGCCCGGAGAAGCTGGTGATCGACGCGGAAGCGATCGGGATGGCCAAGCGGCTGCTGGGCGGCGTGCGCACGCCTACGGAGACCCTGGCGACGGCCATGTTTGAGGGCATCCAATTCAAAGCAGACTTTCTCAAGCAGCGGGCAACCCGCCAGTTATTCTCCCAGGAGCAGTACCTGCCTTCGACGGTGATCGATCGCGGTTCGATCCGCACCTGGCAGCAGGCCGGCGGGTTGGATGCCTTTGCCCGGGCCAGCCAGCGGGCAGCCGAGCTCGAAACAGCCTACCAGCGCCCGGCGGCGGAGCCCAAACTCGAAGCTGAATTGCACCGGCTGGTTGCCAGTCTGGCGCACGCAGCGGAGATCGATTCGCTGCCGGAATTGGATTTGTAACCGCCGACATCTCAGGAGCAGGCCATTATGACGGATCTTCGCGATTATTTTGCCTCCCAGCAGTCTAATCTGTTGGAGCGGCTGAAAGAGTTGGTGGCGATCGAATCACCTACCGAAGATAAGGCAGCGGTTGATCGCATGGCCGGCCGGGTAGCCGGGTTGATGGCTGCCGCCGGCGGCAGGGTGGAGCGGTTGCCACGAATCGAGGTGGGCGACGTGGTGCTGGGAACCTGGGGCCCCGAAGTCCCTGAGATGCCCCAGATCCTGCTGTTATGCCATATGGATACCGTCTGGCCCCTGGGGACTCTGGCGGCCCACCCGCCGCGCCTGGAAGGCGACCGCTATTACGGCCCGGGCGCTTATGACATGAAGGCCGGGATCGTCATCGCGGTTGCAGCCCTGGAGGGGCTGCAACATGCAGGCCTGGAGGGGCTGCAACATGCTGGCCTGGAAGGACGCCAACAGGCTAGTTCAGTCTGGCCTCTGAACCGGCGGGTTGCGCTCTTGTGCACCAGCGATGAGGAAACCGGTTCCCATCATTCCAGGGAATTGATCGAATCGCTGGCTTCTGGAAGTGAGCTGGTGCTGTGCCTGGAGCCGGCCTTACCCGGCAGAGTGATGAAAACCGCCCGCAAAGGGGTTGGAAATTTCACCATTCGGGCTCGTGGCAAAGCCGCCCACGCCGGTGCAGATCACGCCAAGGGGGTCAACGCGATTCTCGAAATCGCCCATCAGGTCCAGGTTTTGCAGGCTCTGACGGATTACGAACGCGGCACGACGGTCAATGTTGGCCTGATCCAGGGTGGCACGGCCAGCAACGTTGTCCCAGCGGAATGTATGATCGAAGTCGATTTCAGGGTCAGCCGGCAGTCTGAAGCCGACCGGTTGATGGCTGTGGTTTCAAACCTGGCAGCTAGCCTGCCGGGAGCCGAGCTGGAGATCACCGGCGAGTTGAACCGTCCGCCGATGGAACGAAACGAGCAGATGATGGCTGTCTTCGAGCGGGTAAAGACGATCGCGGCCGGTCATGGCCTCCAACAGCGCGAAGGCAGCACCGGCGGCGCTTCGGATGCCAACTTCACCGCCGGTTTGGGAATCCCGACCCTGGACGGCCTGGGGGCCGATGGCGACGGCGGGCATGCGCTCCATGAGCATGTCCTGGTCTCCAGCCTGCCGCTTCAGGCGACCGTTTTAGCGGCTGTTCTCAGGGAGTGGTGAGCCGCCGCCTGGCTACTTGTCCAGGATGGCCTTCAACAGTTCGATCAGTTCGTTGGCGCGCACTTCCTGTTCGTGCAGGGTGGTCAGCCAGCGGTCGGCGGCCATGACCGGATCCTCATCCGGCCGGGGAGTATCCAATAGCTGGGGTAAATTTGTCCGTTGGCCCTGGTCGAGCTGGATCATCATCCTTAAGATCGCCATCTGGCTGTAGCCGGACTGGTTCAGCATCCGGATCACTTCCAACCGCTTGAGATCGCGCTCACTGTACAACCGGTAGCCGTTCCCACTTGCTCGCTGCACCCGGATCAATCCATTTCTTTCCCAGTTGCGTAATTGATCCCGGCTAACGTCCAGGCGTTGGGCAACCTGCCCGATGGACAGCTTTTCCGGCGAGGCCGGCCCGGGCTGGCGCTGGGCCCAGCTTTCCAGCCAGCGTGCGGCCTGCTCGGCGCGGTCTTTTTCCGCTCTGACCAGCTCCTGATGCTGCCGGGCGGCCTGGAATGCCCCCTGCAGATCTGTGCTGGCCGCCTGCCGGACCAGAGCCACAACCGAGCGCCGGATGGTCTTGCCGGGGTACTGTCCATCCAGAGCGGCGCGCGCAAAACGCATCAAGTCCAGGTGCAGCTCCGTGAAGCGGCGGTAACCGGACGGGGTCCTTTCGGTTGTCGGGATAAAGCCCCAGTTTTCATACAATCGGACTGTGTTCGGATGGACCCCAACAGCTCGAGCGATTTGGGAAGTGGTCAGGTATGATCTTTTCATCAAGTAATTTTATGGGCGAGGACTGATTTTCCTGGGGATCTTATTATACGGGAAACACCTGTCCTGGGATTAGGGAAATTCCTTATAGCCCAGAGGCCATTGTGTCAGTATAGTTAACCTGGACTATTCTAAAACAGTTACTATTCAGGCCAGTGAGCAAATATTCAAGCGAAAAGTGAACGCGTGGAAGGCGTACGCCCCCCTACTCAATCACAATTCGCTAAAACTGCCAAACATTGGCGAGTAGTTCGACATGTCACATTAAAATTTGGAAGATTTCTTCGAATGTGACCTTAACCTGTAAAATATTAACAGTAAATTCGAAAGGCGCGCTCACAAATGACAAATCTCCCTCCAAACTCGCCAACCCGTTTTCGTCTGCGTCTGGATGATAGCCAGATTACGTTGATCGAAGGCAACAGCTACGAACTGCCCTTTTTCCTGGACAATCTCAGCAATGTTGAACTCGCCCTGGGAATATCGGTCACTGGCTTCCCCTCCGAATGGATCTCCTTGCCTGTGCCCCCGGTTGTCAGGCTCCGGCCCGGGCAGAGCCGGCTGGTCTCCATCACCATCACTTTGCCAGACCAGGAGGGTAGATTATCGGGTCATTATCAGGGCAACTTGCAGATCAGCGACCAGGGTGATCCAAACCTGGTCCAGGTAGAGCCGGTGGAGCTGATTGTCGTCTCCCGGCAGATGCAAGACCGATTTGAAATTTCACTTGAATCGAAAGAAGCCAACCTGCCTCCGGGAGGCGAGGCCCGCCTGGCCATCCACCTCAGCAATCCGGGTAAAAATGAGATGTATCTGGAAGTTTCTTTCCTGGGTATTCCGGGGAGCTGGATATCAATTCCTAATCCGGTGGTTCAACTGGGGGCGGGTGAAGAGAAAACCCTCACAGTGCAGATCCAGGTACCGGAGGCGCCCCGCATTCGGGCCGGCCGCTATCCAATTAAGATCCGGGCAGCCAACCAGGTCGACCCAAGCGATGCCAATGAAGCCGAATTTATACTCAACGTAGCGGCCTCGCTGGTTCAAGGCCGGATCGGTGTGATGACCGAGTTCGATTCAATATACCGTCGCCCCGGGCAGCAGCGCTGAACTGCCGGTGGTGGTGCAGAATCACGGGGTGGAGCCCGATCGTTTTAGCTTAGCCGTTGAAGGGATTCCCAGCAACTGGATCTCGACCAGCTCGCCGGTTATCCAGCTGGAGCCAGGTGCAAGTAAGACAGTGACTTTGAAAATTTCTCCACCGCGCAGCCCGCAGAGCCGGGCGGGACGTCATAGCTTCGCAATTCGGGTTGCCAGCCAATCGCAGCCCGATCAGATCGCTGAAGTCGATTGTGTCTTATCTATTGCGGCCTTTTCGGATTTCGCCATCAGCCTGACGCCGGGCCAAACCAATTCGCAGACGCCCGTTAATCTGACCCTGCAAAACCGGGGCAATGTGCACCAGACGTTTAGCGTTGATTTTCAAAGCTCTGGCAATGAGCTGATTTTTGAGCCGCTGCAGCAAGCGCTTGGAGGCGTGCCGATCACCTGGTCCGATTCAGGCAGCATCCCTCAGAGGACGAATATGGTCCCGATGCAGGTGCCGGCCGGTGAAACCGCTGAGCTGACTTTTCGGGCTCGGCCACGCCAGACGGCCTGGGTGGGCGGCGCTCGGGCTTATGATTATCGCCTGGTCGTCCGCTCGGCGGATCGCGCCTCACAGGCTGTGGAAGGCCGGGTGTTCAGCCGGGCGCTGCTGCCGGTCTGGATCGTGGTAGGCCTGGCCAGTGTTTGCCTGGTGGTGAGCCTGTTCGGATTAATTGTGCTGCTCCAGGGACAGCGCAGAACCTCTCAGGCATTGAGGACGGCTCAATTTGCCAATGCAGCCACGCAAACCGCCTTTGTGGATGAAACGGCCGTCGCCTCCCTGGCGGGACTGGATGGCGATAGCGATGGTTTATCGAATGCCGACGAGCTTCAGCTTGGTACGGATCCCACCCAACCGGATACCGATCGTGACCGGCTATTAGATGGTGAAGAAATCAGCCTGGGCACCGATCCGCTCAATCCGGACAGCGACCAGGACGGGCTTACGGATGGAGATGAGGTGCTGACATACAAAACCGATCCCCTCAATCCCGATTCGGATGGCGATCAGCTGGTCGATGGGGATGAGATTGCCCGCGGACTCAACCCGCTGAACGCAGACACCGACGCGGATCAGCTGCGGGATGGCGACGAGATCCTGATCGGCACCGACCCGCTCAAGCCGGACACCGATGGAGACCGCCTGCTGGATGGCCAGGAACAGCTGCCCTGTCCTGATCCGCTCAACCCCGACACGGATGGGGATGGTATTATCGATGGCCTGGATCTGGATCCCTGTAACCCTGACAACCCTTCTTTGACGGCTACTGCGATCGGACAGCTGCCGCCAACGGATACCGCCCTGCCGCCGTCCGCAATCCCGCCGACCCCGGTTCCCCCGACCCTGGCCCCCACCCAGCCGCCCACCGGCTCCACGCCGCCGTCAGCGTTGCCTGGCCTGATCGCTTTCGAGTCGAACCGGGAAGGCAACCCTCAGATCTTCGTATCCAGCGATCCGATTGGCGGTACGGCTAATCGTTTGTCGTCCAGCGGCGGTGTGGACACGCAACCGGATTGGTCTCCAAGCGGTAACCGGATTGCGTTTACCTCCAACCGGGATGGGAATAATGAGATTTACATCATGAACGCCGACGGCAGCGGTCTCCAACGTCTGACGGATAATCCCGCCAATGACCAATTTCCAAGCTGGTCGCCGGATGGCCAGTGGGTCGCATTCACGACCGACCGGGATGGCAACCAGGAAGTTTATAAAGTCCGCCTGGATGGCTCGGAGATGCAAAATCTAAGCAATAACCCGGCCAACGATTACCAGCCTGACTGGTACAATCACCCGGAGCTGTTAGGGTCGATCGATGAAATCTTGTTTACTTCTGACCGGGATGGCAATGAAGAAATTTACGTGATGCTGCCGGATGGGTCCCAGCAGGTCAATCTGACCAACAATCCCGCCAATGATAGTTTCCCGGCCGGCACCGCGATCGGAAACCGGATCGCGTTCACCTCCAACCGCCAGGGTAACCAGGAAATTTTCTCGATGAACCGGGATGGGGAGAACCTTTTGAACCTGACCAATACGCCATCAAATGAGATCGCGCCGGTCTGGTCGCCGGATGGCTTATGGCTCGCCTTCGTTTCAGACCGGGATGGGAACCAGGAAATTTACGTGCTGGATGCATTGGAAGGCGGGCAATACAACTTTAGCCGAAATCCGGCCCAGGATCTCTACCCTGCCTGGAAGTAAGCTCGTGGGCTAAATATGGTTTGTCGGAAAACAGGCGTGATAGCCGGTATTTTCCAGCCGGTAGCATAGCACTTAACCGTGGTATCCGATCGTTCACGCTTCTCATGCAAATATCCCTCGGTGCTTCGCACCTGGGACGGAGAAGATAACGACCAGGGGAGCCAACCACGGTTCACTGGCTTCTTTTACGATTGAACCAGCCTTCGACGATATTCATAAAGCGGTTAATGAACAGGATCAGAGCCGTCATACCGAACGCCAGGGGAAACAAGCTTAATCCCGTACAAATCCCAACTGCGGCTGTTGCCAGGATGGAGGCCGAGGTGGTCAGCCCTTCGACCTCCTGACCTTCCCGCCCTTTCAAGATCGTTCCGGCTCCAAGGAAACTGATGCCGACCACCACGGCCTCTATAATCCGGATCGGGTCGGTGCGGACCGCCTGCGGCAGGTCGCTTTGGGTGACCAGATAAATGCCCAACTCCACCAACAGGGCCGCGGTCGCTGAAACCAGCATATGGGTTCTCAGACCGGCCGGTTTGTCAGCGATCTCGCGTTCGAAGCCGATTGCTCCCCCCAGTAAGGCCGCCAGCGCGATGCTCGCCAGCATTATCCATTGGCTGTTGAAATTCATCATTCCTCTTCGATCTAATCAGGCTTGTATCAGAAATAAATGCCATTTGTAGGCCGAGACATAATACCTCTGCATGAATTATAGAAGGTTGGGGAGCTGCAAACAATGGGGAAGATGCCGGTTTCAGGGTAGGGAAATCCCTAGCCAAATTTATCGACCTGCATTTTTTCTTTCTTGTGAAAGTCCTGATTCTTAACCAAATATGCTTGTCAGCGGGCTTTTTCGCCTCTATAATGTTGCGATGCCGGCTAACAAGTTGAAAAATCGAAACCTATTGCCCGGTCGGGCACGCCTGGCCAGGCTCATTTTCTGGTTCCTGGGTCTCATGCTGGTATCCGCCTGCCGCCTGTTTGCGGCGCCTACCCCGGCGCCGGTTGCCTCGCCCACGTACACGGCGGTCCCACCATCCTTAACCTCCACGGCCAGGCCGTCGGCCACTGCCAGCCCGACTCCAACTGCAACCCTGACTGCAACCAGTTCCCCAACAGCCAGTCCGACGGCTACCCCGGTACCCACTTATATTGTCCTGCGCGGTCAGGTCCTGGTGCGATCGAACTGCCGTTATGGGCCGGGCTATCCCTATCTCTATAAGTATGGCCTGGTGCCTGGCAGCAATCTGGATGTCATTGGCCGCACGGATACCGGCAGCTGGATTCTGATCCAGGCGATTGGCGGCAATAATCCTTGCTGGGTGAAAGCCTCGCTGATGGAAATCAAGGGCGATGTCATGAACGTTCAGCCTACTTATATCCCGCTGCCGCCCTCCCCTTATTACCGCCCTCCAACCGGCGTATCCGCCCGGCGGGAAGGGACGGAAGTGATTGTCAGCTGGAATCCAATCTCGCTGCGGGCCGGCGATGACCAGGCGGCTGCCCGCTATGTGGTCGAAGCCTGGGTATGCCAGGCCGGACGCCTGACTTTCACGCCGGTTGGCAGCTACACCGCCGAGGCGGTGGTCCCGGATGAACCGGGCTGCAGCGAGCCCTCCCATGGCCGCCTGGTGGCAGCCGAAAAGCATGGTTACACCTTGCCGGTCGAAATTCCCTGGCCCCAGGCCGGGCCTTGATCGCCGGATTCAGGGATGATGTCAAAAAACGGGCTCGCAGGCCAGCGTTCGCTGGCCTGCGAGCCCGTTTTTTGACATCACTTTAGCCATCATTCTTAATTACCTGTCCTGTTGTCCAGGTATGGAATCCCTGCATGTGGTCAGGTGTTAAACCCCTCCAACGAATGAGGACAAAAAAACTCCACAATGCTAAACTACGAACAACAAGTAAATCGGAAAGTTACCCGAAGTTGTGGGAACAATTCTCGATCCTTGTTCGTCTATGTGAATGACAGGTTCAATCAAAACCCAAAAAGGCCGGCCTGTCACGGCCTGATGTTTAGAACCTATCCGGAGAAGTTTGGGTGCGATCAGATCCCAATCCACTGGCGGATAGATATATTGCAGGTGAGGTGTCAAATGTCTACCAAAAATCGTTCCATGTTCTACAAGCTCAGTTTGCTGGCGCTGTCACTGGCAGTCATGCTCAGTGGTTTCATAGCCGTCCAGCCGGCCGCCGCCGCAAGTAGCGAACCGGTCTGCACGGAATATCACACCGTCCAGAGAGGCGAATACCTGGCGAAGATCGGCCTGATGTACGGGGTCGATTGGCGCTGGCTGGCTGAGATCAATGACCTGGCCAATCCCCGCTTGATTTACCCAGGTGAGATCCTGTGCGTGGCGATGAGCGACGGCTCCGGTTCGCCCGGGATTCCCAACACCGGCAGCAATCCAGCCTTCCTGGTGACCTCAGTGAAAAAGGATCAGGCCGTCACCGTTAAAGTCAGCGGTTATCCTGCTAACAAGACCTTTAACATCCTGATGGGTAAGATCGGCACAAAGGCAGTCAACGGCGTGCTGGTTGGTTCGGCTGAAACCAATAGCAATGGCGTATTCAATCTGACGGTTGACATCCCGGCCAAACTGCAAGGCCAAACCAGCATCGCAATCCGCATCGAAGCCGCCGACGGTTCCGGATATTACGCCTACAACTGGTTCTATAACCGGACTCAATCCACCAGCGGCAGCGAAGGCAACAGCGGCAGCGGTAGTGAAGGCGGTTCGACCTACACTGCTGGCCTGATCGTCACCTCGGTGGTGGAAGATAAGTCGGTAAGTTTCAAGGCCGGCAACTTGCTGCCCAACAAAACTTACAGTGTTTACCTGGATCGCAAGAACAGCAGCGATAAGGTCACCGGCCAGTGGCTGGCTTATGTCTACACCGATGCCAACGGATATGTCTCGGACACCGTTCAGATCCCAGATTCATACAAGGATCGCCGCGAGCTGTCCCTGCGACTGGTATCAAGCAACGGATTAAGTTTCGTCGCCACCAGCTGGTTCTTGAACGCCACCAGCAGCGGCGGCACCGGCAGCGGTTCGGTAGCTGGCAGCGTGCCAACCTTCTCGGTCATCGCAGTGGTCGCAGACGACAGCGTCACCATTCAAACCTATAATTTCCCTGCCAACAAGCAGTTCGAGGTCCTGATGGGCAAAATGGGAACCATGGGTGTGGATGGCGTCCGGGTGGATAAGATCAAGTCGGATAAAGATGGATCCTTCAAGGCCACCTTCTCAATCCCCGAGAAGCTCCAGGGCCGCAGCCAGATTGCGCTCCGATTGCAGGCTGCTGATGGGTCCGGATATTACGCTTACAACTGGTTCTATAATCGCACGACCCCTTAATCAACAGGCCCTATAGAATGGGTTGGGGTTGCGGCTAATGCCGTAATCCCGAAAACTCAATAAAATCGAACCGGCCCCGGCGGCATCTTGCGCCGGGGCCGGTTTCGGTTATTGGAAGAAGTGTCCACCAAAGGGGCACAAACCAGCCAGCTGTGGCCATTCCATCAATGAATGTGCTTGCTCAGAAAAGCCCTCATGCGGTCATCAAGATCGATGTCTTCGATCGCTTCAGGCGCTAGGTCTCGCCCTTCCCACACCAGGGTGGTCAGTTCGTTCATTCCACCGGCGCGGCGCTGCTCGGGTACCCTGGCTTGCAGGTTGTAGGGATAATTATAGCTTTCTGGTAAAATGCGGATCCGATTCGAGTCCAGGCGTGCGACCAGTAAGGCGCTCAATAGGGCCTGGAACAGGAAGATGCGGTTCAACTGAAGCTGGCAGGATTGCTGCTGGAAAGCCTCATCCGTCACCAACGCCTGATACTGTTCGGACCAATCCTGCAGCAAACCTAACGCCGGGTTGATGCTGAAAGCGTGCGAATTAAAATACGGCTTGATTTGCTGGCGATCGACAAAAGTCTCTACGGTCAATCTGGAAGCCTGCAGTCCGGCCGCCTGGTAAATGCGTTCCCAATAGCTATTCAACGGCTCATCGGCGGCCAGACCGACATTTTTGATGTGGACCGGACGTACAGCTGCATCCCAATCCTGCCCGAGGTCAAACAAAGTCCGGCGGGTTCACGATCAGGTACTCAGGATCGATGCAGACGAGAGAGGCGAGCTTTCCAACGGTAAGGGTTTCCGCCTGGGCGCAGGCGGCCACCCGCGCGGCGAAGAAATAGTCTTGCGTCGCAGTTGGCAGTTTCAGGGGAATGACTTCCACCCCGGAATCAGTCTGGATTTGGCTGCGGGCGGCCTGGGTCCGATCGAACACCCACACCGGGCTGTCTGCCCATGGGCCGCCAAAAGCCCGCAGGCTGGCAATCAGCAGCCGGGTGGCGCTAATCTGTTCCGGGGAGTCGATAACTGTGGCAAACCCAAGTGAGTTTTCAGCCATAGGGCGCCCTCCTGGTTGGATCGTTTCACAGGCATCAGAACGGCGCCTGTGGTGAACCGTTCCAGCTGTTCAAAAAAACACAATCTACCAGTAGAAATTTTATAGGAGAAGTATCGGCTTGTACAGTCTGCCGCGCCGGAAAGGGGAAAGAATGTCGGAAAACAGGCGTAATGGCCGGCAAACGCCGGCCGGTACCACAACACTTAACCGTGGTATCCGATCGTTCACGCTGTTCATGCAAATTTCCCTCGGTGCTTCGCACCTGGGACTGGGAAGAAGAGGCAAAAATGATGGCTCGCAGGGGCAATTTGCCCCTGCGAGCCATCATTTTTGCCTTTAACTCCCGCCCCCTGGGGGTGTATAGACCGGGGTGGGGGGAACCAACCACGGTTCACTGCAGTCGTACCCGCCGGCCATCACGCCTGTTTTCCGATCCCTTTTCAAAGCCTGGGTTAGCTCTGCCCTTGCCCTGCTCAATGCGCCCGGCGGAGGATATAATCATGTTGAAGGCTGAATCTGGGGATTGGATAGGACCGCGCCATGCTCAACCTGTCTCAAGTTTTGCTCATAGTTATCGTTTCTGTCCCAATCTTATTTGTGGTTCTGAACCGGTTGCGGATGGATGTTGCCGCCCTGATTGTGGCTGTTTTGCTGGGGATCGCTCAGGTTGTTGGCCTGGGAATGCTGGGTCCAGCCAATTCACCCGGGGAGGCCAGCCGGGCGTTTTCCGGTTTTGGCGAACCGATTGTGATCACCTTGATGAGCCTGTTTATCATCACGCGCGGCCTGGAGAAAAGCGGGGTGACCCGCGCCATCGCCAGAAAGTTGATCGAGCTCGGGGGCAGTTCCGAACGGCGTATGATCGGCATGTTTGCAGACGGTGACCGCTTTTCTGTCCCTGTTTATGAATAATCTGGCTGCCGGCGCCTTGATGCTGCCAAGCGCCATGGAGGTCGCCCGCCGCACCGGCATCAAGCCCAGTAAGATCCTGATCCCGGTTGCCTATGGCAGCCTGCTGGGCGGGACAGCCACGTACTTCACGACCGCCAACATCATTGTCAGCGGTTTACTGCCGATTGCCAGTCCGCCCCAAGCGTCCTTAAACATTCTCGATTTCACCCCGGTTGGAGGCTTGATTGCGCTATGTGGGATCGCTTTTCTGGTGCTGTTCGGTAAAAAGCTGCTGCCCGACCGGCCGCCGGCCCCCGAGCAGATGATGGCCGGGTTGACCGGCAGCGAGCTGGAGGATCTGTATCAATTGGGTGACCGCTTATGGGAAGCGCGGGTCTTACCCGAATCGAGCCTGGTGGGCAAAACCCTGGTTCAGACCAGGATTGGCGCAACGCTTGGGGTGGAGGTGGTGGCCATTTGGCATGGCCACCAGGCGATTTTTACCCCGGTTTCCGAACAGGTGATCCATGCCTACGATATTTTGCTGCTGGTTGGCCGGCAGGAAAAAGTGCTCAAACTGCGGGAGCGCGGCCTGGCGATCGGACGGGAAACTTCGGAGAGTCATCTCAGCCCGTTCGGGGTCACGTTCCTGGAAATTATTCTGGCGCCACGGGCCTCGGCAGAAGGCCACACGTTGAAAGAACTCGATTTCCGCCGCCGGTATGGCTTTACGGCGGTCGCGCTAAGGCGCATGGATCGCAGTTACCGGACCAATGTGGGAGATTTCAAGCTCACGATGGGGGACACTTTGCTGGTCGTCGGTCCGCATGCTCACCTGGCGGACCTCCAAAAATCGGCCGATTTCATCATCCTGAAACCTAATTTGAGCGATCAGCCGGTAGAACGTCGCCAGGCGGCTGTGTCGGTAGCTGTGATCCTGGCTGCCATCACAGCCTCGATCCTGGGCTTCCCGGTGTACCTGGCGATGCTGACCGGCGCACTGATCATCGTCCTGACCGGCATCCTCAACATGGAAGAAGCCTACCGCTCGATCGAGTGGCAGGCCATCTTTCTAATTGCGGGGATGTATGCCGTCAGTCTGGCGATGGTCAATACCGGGCTGGCTGCAGTTTTGGGGGCCGGGATGGTCCAGCTGGTAACGCCGGTCGGCCCGCTGGGGCTGGCAGCCGGCGCGTATGGCTTGACGGCCGTGTTAACCCAGGTTAATGGGCGGCCAGGTCACGGCCCTGGTTACCGGGCCGGTAGCGATCAGCGCTGCCATCCACCTCGGCACCAGCCCACAGGCGATCGCGGTAGCCACCGCGATCGGTTGTTCGGCGTCTTTCTTTACCCCATTGGCGCACCCGGTCAATATCCTGATGATCGCGCCTGCAAATTACGCCTTCGCTGATTTTTTCAAGATCGGCTGGCGTCTGACCCTGCTGTGTTTTGTGGCCCTGTTGGTTGGGATGGTGCTTTTCTGGCGGCTCTGACCGTTTACCGGTTGAGTAGTCGGGTTTGCATATCCCCCGAATTTTGAGCGTGGCCGGCAACCGCCGGCCACGCTCAAAATTCGGGCTTTTCTTGGGTTATTTTATCGCTTGAAACGGGATTTCATCGCGATCGCAGATGGTCTGGATCACATTCTTGCCGGAGGCAGCCGCCAGAGTGACCGTGCCGCCCGGTTCAACCCACTGCCCGGCCAGATAAAAATTCTTCAACCCCGGCAGGGTTTTGGGGACTCCCAGGATCATCATGGGCAGGGTTTGTTTGGTGAGCAGCCAGCCGCAGGTGGACCCCATCCAGTTGCCGGTGTAGCGTTCATAGCTGAGCGGGGTGGCTTCGTCGACGAATTCGATTGACTCCCGGATGTTCGGATACCAGCTTTCCATCTGATCGATAATAATGTCCGAGACCTGGCGCTGTTCGGTGTCGTAAACGCGCCGGCCGTAGATTCGCTGCCAGTAAGCGTAATTGGTGCGAATGATCAGCTCGATCACCGATTTGCCCCGAGGGGCCAGGGTAGGGTCGAAACAATAATGCTTGATCCCCATTTCACGGTGCTCCTGCCCGGCCAGCAGGATCGGTTCGTCCAACAGGTGCGTGACCCAATGGGGTTCATCCGATAGATCGCGATTGACGCCCAACGAAATCTGCAACATCTGGTGAGTGGGCAGGTGGCCGTCATACATGCGCTCAATTTTGCGATTGACAAACCGGCCGTCCAGCATATCGAAAATCGTGCCGCGTCCATCGGCGGCAGAAATGATGATATCGCCGCGGTGAATTTCATCGTTGTATAAGCGCAGCCCAACCGCCTGGCCATTTTCCACTAAAACCTTTTCAACCTGCCCCTGGTAATAGATTTCGCCGCCCAGGTCCAGGTAACGCTGTTCGATTGCACGCGCAAATGCCAGCGAACCCCCGCTGGGGAAACCGGCATTGCCGGTATGCATGTAGGCCAGCAGCATCATCCCCATCATGACCGGAGCTTCATCCCAGGAAAACATCTGGGCGACGGCTTTTTGTAGAAACGGATGCTTAAATCGGGCTGCAAATTCGCCGCAGGAGAGATAGGCCCAGCGCGCCAGCGGCGGTACAAAGGGTGTCATCTTAAGGCCGAGCTTCAGCCAATCCGTCGGCCCCATCGCGGCCTTAGGGATCTGATACATGGCGGACATATCGAACTGGCTGAATTGGCGCACCCCCCGGGCAAAAGCCCGGATCTGGCCGGCGTCCTGGGGAGAAAGTTCCAGCATGTGCGCTTCCAGGCGGTCCGGGTTGGCGGACACGATCAAGGTGTTTTCATCGTCTGTCAGGCGCTGGTATTCTTCGTGGTGGATGATCGGGCGATCCTGGACGGCGCCAAGCTCCTGCCACATGCTGTGGAACGGCTGGCCTTCACCTGACCCAAACAGATAATGGATGCAGCCATCGAACACGTAGCCGCGGCGTTCCCAGGCGGTACACAAACCGCCGGGCAAGTCGTGCAATTCGAAGATTTTCGTTTTGTAGCCGTTCATCTGGGCGTAGCATCCGGCTGACAGCCCGGCGATACCGGCCCCAATGATCAGGATCGTTCGATCTTTCATTGATTGTTATCTCACTTGTGTTTTGTCTATAGGAGTGTCACGCCAATCGAGGAATACCCAATTTTAGGGGTTCTTTGGGAAATTCTGAGGTAGGGTCCCATCACAGAAATACCGAAAGAACCATTTTAGGGTGCGGGGCAATTTGCTGCCACGCACCTTAAAATTGGGGAAATTCTTCGAACGTGATTTGGTCAAGGTAGTACCTCGATCTCTTTGCGGAAACACATATGGAAGGTTTTCTTGGGGGTAGTCGTCCCGGCGGGGCCGATCTCACGCGACTCAGAGAAGGGCTCCCAGCCATCTTCACATAATTGGGCTGCAATCCACCAAATGAAGCTCGGTAAGATCACCCGATCATCTTTCTGGCGATTGATGACGTTGATGAAGCGCATCTCCTCTGGCGCGTGGTAGTAGGTGATTTTGGCTTCCGGATAGATTTCATAAACCCGGGCGATGATGTCTGCAATCAATTCGTGCCGCGTGCAGGAGAAATAAACATCATCGATATAATCTTCGATCGTTGCCAGTGCGTAACGTTTTGCCATTATCGCTCATCCTTTGTCTGGTAGGTTCCGGGCGCACGCTTTGGAGTAACGATGACCCTGTTTTTACCTGTTTCTTTGGCCTGTTTAAGGGCAGACTCTGCCTCGGCCAATAATATTTGTACCTGGTCCCCATGCTGGGGATAGGCGACCACACCGGCTGAGATCGTGACGGGGTAAAGCCAGTCCCGGGAAGCCTGCTCGACGGCTTTCCGCAGGCGCTCCGCGGCCTGCCGGCCCAGTGTGGCGTTGGCTCCCGGCAAGATCACGATGAATTCATCGCCCATTCGCCAGCGGGCGACGAAATCATCCGGGCGAATATTTCTTTCCAAAACATGGGCCAGGTCCTGAATCATCTGGTCGCCGGCTGCATAGCTGACATCGTTAAACAACTTGAGGTTATCGCCATCCAGGAAGATGACTGCCATCTCCGCATGCTTTTTCTGGGCAGCAATGATCGTCTCGACGAGTTTTTTCTCGGCTGCCAGGCTGTTAGGCAGCCGGGTGACAGGATCGGTGAAGGCCAGGACGGAGATCTTCTTCCACTCGTAGAAGAAATGAAGGATGCGCTCGGTCAGCATATCGACTAAACGGCGCACCATCCAGTTTTCTTTGCCGCTGCCTTGTTCGTGGGTGTAAACCTTGAAGCCGCGATCGCCGTGCTCTTTCACATCCACCAACGCCTGATTGATCGCGATCCAGGCATCCGAGGGCTCCACCGGAGTGCCTTCTTCGAAATGCATCAGGGCCAACGCGGCCGGTGAATCCAGACCGAACTGATTGGCTTCGGCAGAAATCCGGTCGAAAGCCACCTGGGAGATCGCCCGGTGTTCGCTGTGGCTGCCTTCCGAAAAGATGACGATGAACTCGTCTCCATCGACCCGAAATACCGGCAATCCGGTGTCCTGTAGAACCAGGCCAATCCAGCGCAGCACCGTATCGCCGGCTGCCTGGCCGTGAGTTAGGTTCAGCTGCATAAAGTAATTCAGGTCCAGTAAGAGCAGCGAAAATGACCCCCGCGGCGGTTCGCCCAATCGGGCCCGCAGCGCCTCAATAAAAGATACCAGGTTGCCACAGCCGGTCAGAGGGTCGTAGCGTTCGATCACTTGGATGGAATCAGACGGAAAAGTCATGCAGGAGAACTCCAGGTTGACAGCCGCTTAGTTGTTTCAGATCACATCAAACGGCAGGTATTGGCCCTCATCTTTTTCAAACAAAGGCCGGCTACGAGCAGGCTTTATTAAACCATGAAATTGAGTTCTGATGGCAGGTGTCCTTTGGGTGGGGAGCACTCAAATTGTGTAGATTGTGGTGTTCGGTTTGGACGGCTTTAACCGCCCAAACCGAACACCACATTTTTCTTCTACAGCATTTGCATGCTCTCCTTTGGGTTCTTTGGCAATTCCTGAGGCACCTCCACATATAGCCTCGATCACAGGATTCCCCAAAGAACCCAGGAATTGCAGGGTGCACCAACACCGTTTTCCGCATATACTTATGAATGCGTCGATCAGATGCTCGCCGGTCGATGACGACCGAACTTGCTTAACCTGTCTGGCAAGGCCAGCCGGGGAGCTGTGAACCAGGTCGTTTTGTCGGATGTCAATTGTGAGGCCGGCACCGGCCTGCAGCGGGAGGTGATGGATGTCCGTATCCAGACATATCGAAGGGAGGGCGCGGCGCCTGTCCATTTATATCGGGGAGAGCGACCGCTGGGGGAGCCAGGCCCTTTCGACGGCCTTGTTGGAAACCTTACAGATGGAGGGCCTGGCCGGGGCAACCCTGCTGCGGGGCGCAGCCGGTTTCGGCGCTCACTCCCAGATCCATACGGCTGCGATACTGCGCCTGTCGGAAGATTTGCCCCTGTTGATCGAAGTTGTCGATACGCCGGAAAAGATCGCCCATGCCATCGAAATCGTCAGCCCGATGGTCCGGGAAGGACTGATCACGGTTGAAGAACTTCAGATCGTCAAGTACACCCAGCGGCATTTAAATCCTTTACCGGCCGACCGGTTGGTTTCTGAAGTGATGACCAAAGATGTGCTGACTTTATTTCCGGATACCCCGATCGCAGCAGCCTGGTCCGAGATGCTCGAGCATGTGCGCAAGGCCCTGCCGGTTATCGATCACGACCGGCGGGTGATCGGCATGCTCACCGATGAGGATTTACTGATCCAGGCCGGGATTAAATCCCGCCTGGCAGTGGCGCAGCGCCTGGATGCTGCTCTTTTGAAGGAAGAGTTCGACACGCTGGGAAAATCGAAACGCACGGTGGCTGATTTGATGAGCAGGCCGGCGGTTACCATCCGGCTAACCGATACGCTTGGAGCCGCTGTGGCGGTGATGATCGCTAATGGCTACAAACGCCTCCCGGTGGTTGATGACGAGGGTAAAATTGTTGGGGTGCTGTCCAGAGTGGATATCCTGCGCCAGGTGGTGGAGGCCGCTCCGGAAGAGCCGCCAGCCCAGGCGGCCCTGGTCAGCCCGGCCCGGCTGGTCGGGGAAGTTATGAACCCCAAAGTTCCGATCGTGAAACAAACCGCCGATTTGCCTGGGATGATCTCCAAAATGGTCGAATTTAACACCCGCCGGCTGATCGTTGTTGATGAGTCCGGCCGTCCTACCGGACTGGTCAGTGATGGCGACCTGGTAGCCCGGGTCAAGCCAGTCGAGCGGCGGGGTGTGCTGCAGGCAATCGTCAGGCTGGGGCGGCCGCCTGCCAGCCAGCTGACCGCCGCCGAGTTGATGTCTCCAGGTGTGTTGACCGCTGACCGGGACATGGAAGTGGTTGAGGCTGTCCGTCGTATGTTAGAAGATCGCAGAAAGTGGATGGTTGTTGTGGACCAGCAAGGCCGGGCGATTGGCCTGTTGGACCGCCAGATCTTGCTGCAGGCAGTCTCAGGCCAATCGTTATTAATTGATCGTACCTAAACCAGGACAGTATTATGCCAGCCGACCAGAGTCCGACCGTTGCCGATATCGAACGAATTGCCGCTTTGCAAGATCCGGTGATTCGTAATCTGCAAATTACCCAGTGTTATTTTGAATTGGCCCGGTCCGTCGAAATCCGGACGGGGGGCAATGCGTGCTGGTGTACCTTCGCTACCTGGGCCTCCCGGCAAGCCGGGCAGACCATTCGAAAGCAGGATCTGACCCGCACGCTCGAACACGTCTTGGGAACCGAACAGGACGCCCGGGCAGCGGCTGGTGAGCTCTCCACCGCCATCGAGAAACTCGGGGCAAAGCCTGGCACCGGCCAGATTTTGACGCTGGCCCTGAACGCGCTGGATCCGGAAGCCGCCTTCGAGCGATCCAGCCAGGCGGTCGCCCGGGGTAATTTGAAAGTATTTACCGAGATTGGGCGGGCATTTGCCCGCTTCAATGCCGTCTGCCTGGATGATCAGCGCTTTGATCCAGCCAAAATCAAGCTTTTCTGTGATGGGCTGCTGCCGGGCGATCCGCCCGAAGGCCAGCGCTACCTGCGCCAGGCTTTTGAACGCTATTACCGGGCCTTCTTCGAACCGGACTCTAAAGCCCAGGCGGAGCTGGTGCTGCTGGCGAATTTAGAAATTGGTTTTCATGAGCAAACCCGGCTGCAGCCAGAAATTAACGCTGCTTTGGCGGCGCCGGTCATTCCTCCTGATCTTTTCGCCCGGAATTTATTGCGAGCACTGCGCCCCAACTGGGGCCAGCTCAACGATCTGGTTTGGTGGTTGTTGCGCTTCTTGGGTCGCTTGTCCGGGCTGGAGGCTGCCATCCAGACCTACCTAAATGGGGCTCAGCGCCAGGCGCAATGGATTGTGACCGAAAGCATGATGACCATTGAATTTCCCAAAGGGAAGCTGCTGCGGCTTGGCCTGGATGTGGAAGGCGCCTACCCGCCTGATTTGCAGCAGCTTACCAATCCCGATCTGCTGGACCTGCTGGCCACGATCGATCCGAACCCTGCCGGAACCGAGAGTTCCGGGGCAAAATACTGGGGTGATCTTTCAGACCGGATGGGCTTTATCGCCGAATTATTCCGCTGCTACCAGAATGATCCGACCCTGGTTTTGCCGCCGTTCAGCGCTGAGCAAACGATCGCCATCAAGGCCGCCCAGCTCCCTCAAGGACGGTTGTAACGGGAATCTTGCCGGTTGAAAATATCCGGCGAATGCAGAGCTTCTGAGAGGACATGATGAGCCGACAGGCGACCATCAAAGACGTCGCGGCCCGGGCAGGTGTGAGCTACCAGACGGTCTCGAAAGTTTTAAACCACAAGATTCGGGTTTCCAGGGCGACCGAAGAACGTATTCGTGAGGCGGCCCGGGCGGTTGGTTATCGTCCAAACCTGGTTGCCCGCAGCCTGCGTTCCCGGCGCAGCTACATGATCGGCTATTCCTGGGCGCCTTCACTGCCTGAGCAGGGTAACCCGATCCTGGATCTGCTGCTCCAGGGGATGGTATCCGCCAGCAAGCAAGCCGGCTATCACGTGCTGCCTTTTCAGCACCGTCCCGGAGACAGGTGGATCGAAGCTTATCAGGAGATGATCGACGCCAACCGGGTGGATGGTTTCGTTCTTTCCGGGGTCGAGTACGATGATCCTCGAATTCAAATGCTCCAGGGGAGCGGCTTTCCGTTCGTGGCATTTGGCCGGTCGAATCCCCATTGGGATTTCCCCTTTGTGGATGTGGATGGCGCCGTGGGCATGACCAGGGTCGTGGAGCACCTGGTCGCCCAAGGACATCGCAAGCTGGCTGCCCTGGCCTGGAGCGAGAAATCGCGGGTGGGGAACAACCGGATGGAAGGTTTTTTAAGGGGAATGGCTCTCGCCGGGATCGACCTCCACCCGGAATGGATCCAGCGCGGGGAAGGGGTGGTTCAATTTGGCCGGCAGGCGGCAGCCCGGTTGTTGGATTTGCCTGTGAACATTCGCCCTTCTGCACTGGTCGCATTTAATGATTTTATGGCGGCGGGCGCCATGCAATCCGCCCAGGCAAGAGGCTTGCAGGTTGGGACAGATCTGGCCATCACCGGCTTTGACGACACGAGCATCGCTCCTTATCTGACGCCGGCGCTCACCTCGGTCCGGCAGCCATTGCGTGAGATTGGACAACGCGTGATCGCCATGTTAGTCGCGATTCTCGAGCAGGGGGAGACTCAGGAAGCGCATGTTCTCTTGCAGCCGGAACTGGTCGTCCGCCAGTCCAGCCAATCGGTTCAGCCTGAAAGCGCAGCGTGACCCGGGCGTGGTGTTTTTTGGGTACAGGACCTATCCTCCGATTTTTCGGATCGATGCTTCGACATTATCACGCTCAAAGATTTTCCTCGATTAACTGAAAGGTAAGATTGTCAAGAAGCTTCGTTTGAATTGATCTGGTTAGTAAGAAAGCCGGGCGCCGGCTCATCTAAGCGGTAGACAAGGATGGAACCAATGGATACGATTGATGAGATCCGTCACCAGAAAGATTTATTTTTTGGCCAGCACCCCGAGAGCCCGTTAACGCCCGCTCAAAAACGAGCGTTTACTGGCCTGGCCTATTTCCCCGAGGCGCCTGAGTTACGATTTGAACTCCCTGTGGAACCATACGCCGATCCGGAGACGATCCAGATCCAGACATCCACCGGGGAAGTTCAACGCTACCGGCGTTTCGGTAAAGTGCATTTCCCGGTGGAAGGCCAGATGGTCGCGCTGGACATTTATGCCAATCAATACGGCCTGTTTTTACCATTTGCGGATAGCCTGGCCGGAGAAGAGACTTACCCCGCTGGTCGCTATCTGGAGCCGGAAATGCTGCCGGACGGGAAAGTGTTCATCGACTTTAACCTGGCATATAACCCATACTGCGCTTATAACGATGCCTGGTCCTGTCCGTTGACGCCGGCAGAAAACCGGCTGAAGGTCCCGATTCGAGCTGGTGAGAAGATATTCCCCCATTAAGGTACACGTTTTTACTCGCCAGGATTAATCGTGAAACATGGTTTCCCCGCATTTAATCTTTCCTGGCGCCATATTCAACTTCAGCCAAACAGCTGATAAATAAAAAATCGGAAAACGGACATGAAGATCGGCGAAAGCCGATCTTCATGTCCGTTTTCCGATAAAATTCCCCATCCCGGCGGCGAAGCCGCCAGGGAGGGGGTCAGGGGGTGGGCAGTCTGATGATGGTTCAACCTGAATTGAATAATTCGGGAGTTGCCCTGTTTCGAGATTTTCTCGAATCAGCCTTCCGAACTCGGCAGTGGCTTCAATCACCCTGACAAGCGCTTCGTATTCCTCATGGCAATCCCGGCAGCGATCGAGATGCTTTTTAACGAGGGGCAAAAGTTCGGCGGCGTTTTCTTTTTGAACGACCAGGTCAACATACTGGTCGAGCAGCTCGAAGGCTTCATCACAGGAAAGCTCGCCTGCCTCTGTCTGCTCGACCATCCGGATCAGGCCTTGCAGCCGGGCTCGATTTTCCGTACTGGCGCCGGAAGGCGTTCCAGCTGGTCGTGGGGGGAATAATTTTCGCCAAATTCTTGAAAACAAGTTATCGTTTTTCATCGTCTCACTGTCAGGACGTGATCACCGGTCCAAATCTTACTTTTTTAAAAATGACTCAGCCAATGCCTGGATTATGTTGCGAAATTTGTGTGCGTGGGCGCGTACGCGCCCACGCACACAAATTTCGCCATTATTTCGTACTCATGCATGCGTAGAACCCTTTTTTTCGAAGGCTGCCAGCATATCTTCCGGCGAAATTCCTTCTTTTGCCAGGCGGCGTTTCAGGCGGATGCGGGCGTCGTGCAGCAGCTTGTACAGGGCGTTGCGGTTGGTGCCCATCCGCCGGGCAACCTCTTCAAGCGGCATACCCTTGATCGCCACGGCAGTGATCGCCTGGCGCTGTCGATCCGTCAACTCCTCTGCGATGATGCGTTGCAGGCTTTGGATCAAATCAGCTCCCTCGACGATATCCTCAGGCGTGGAGGCGTTTGGATCAGCCATCAGTTGTAAAAAAGGAGGGCTGTCCTGGCCATCGACCAGGTCATCGAGAGAAACATTCTCCCAGCGCTTGCGACGCAGCTCGGTCAGGGCGATCCGGACGGCAATTTTATGGACCCAGGTTGTAAACTGGCTGCGGCCTTCAAATGTATCCAGCCGATCCAGCACCCGCAGCAAGGTCTCCTGGGCGGCTTCGTCCACCAATGGCGCCAGGCGGGGATCGTTCCGGGAAAGCCATTTACTGAGCGCGTAAGGCAGGCCATCCACGACGATTTGCCGTAAATCGTCCAGAGCGGCCTCCTGCTGCTCGCCGGATGCTCGTAGATCGTTTAGCCAGTCTTGATTGGTTCTTTTTTGCATCAACAGGTATTATACATGGCGAATTGAGTCTGATAAAGAAGCTGCTTATTTCGGAAATTAAGAGAAGGTTCCCAGATTTAGGGATGTGAGCGTGCGTCCACACGCTCACATCCCTAAATCTGGAGTATCCCCCAAGGAGTTCCTAAAAACCCTCGAAGTTGCTTTGCGAGCCTGGATCAGGATATGCTCGTCCGGAAACCGGAACCCGGGCGTTTCGATATCCACCCGGTAACGCCACTTATCTTCATTCATTGTCAAGGTGTTTAAGTTGAATATTTCCAGGTTCTGGCGAGCGAAGGCTGCTCGAAACTCCTGCTCGGTAAAGTATTGGTAGCTCTGCATCCGCTCGCTGGCCCACAGGCGTTTTTCCACAAAGATGGACTTGGTGATATAACGAGTAAAGTCCCGCTGGGATAGTTCAATTGTTAACGGACCGGCAACTTCCTGGTAAGCGATTGGCCAGGGGCGATATTGATCGGCAAATTTTGTGAATTCCTGGCGGATAGCATGGTCGCGCAAGCGGAGGCGCACTATGCGGTCCGGGTTCCCGGGTGGCTCCAGGCCATCCAGCAATACCAGGCAGCCTCCCGGTTGCAGGCAGTCTGCCGCACCTGCCAATGCTTGCTCCACCCGCAGCCTGGCAGCCGGGAAATCAATTCGGCCCAGCTCCGAAGCGTAACAATCAGAAAACACCTCGTGCAATGCGTTGACGAGCAGCACCAGGTCAAATTTACCCAGGGAGGCGAGCAATTCCGGATCGGTAAAATCAGCCTGAACATAAGGTAAATCGGGGTAATTGCGATGGAAGGTCGCCAGCGAGGCGGCGTCGTAATCAACTCCTACCGATTTGGGCAGATCGCATACCTGGAAATGGGCTTGCACTAGAGCACCGATCACCTGTCCCTCGCCGCAACCCAATTCGAGCAACCGCAAGGGATGGCCGGCTTCGGGGGCCAACCGCAGGATCAAACCGGAGGCGGCCAGGATGGCCGCCCGTTTGCCCAGGTTTTCCAACGGCTGCAGGCGCGTTTCCCAATATAAATCCCACATTTCATCATTTTGCGAAGTCATTTCGATAAAAGTGTTTCGTTCTATTTTGAAAATCCCATGTAGATGGTCGGATAGTACCACAAATCTCCAAGATACACTGCCTTCACGTACTCATTCGTTTTTAGTACCTACTCAGCCAATGCCTGGGATTTGTGGCGAAATAGGTGTGCTTGGAGCTTGAGCTCCAAGCACACCTATTTCGCCTATATTTCTTACCTTGGCCTGAGTAGATCCCATTTTTAAGTGTAAGAACCTATCCGAAAATTGTTATTGTGGTTGTTGATGCGTGCGGAGCACGCATCAACAACCACATACCCTTTCGAATTTTCGGATAGATATTAAGCCATCCCATGCTTCCAGCCGATCGAAACCAGCAGCCAGTTCATAGGAAAGGTGAAGACGAAACCTACCAGCAGGCCAAGAGAAGCGAAACCCCAAAATGCTGCTGTGGTCGGATCCGGGCTGCCGCCGACCACTGCCGGAGTGACGAAACGCATTACCAGGCCCATGCCCACCATTACCGTGATCATTGAAAAGAATTCGGCTCGCCCCGCTTTCCAGAGTGATGTCGCCAGGTTGTGACCCATGTTGTGCATCGCCCAGGTCTGGAAGATAAACCAGCCGAACATGAAACCGATCGCATATTCATACCAGAATTCGGTCCAAAACGGGAAGTCCAGCAGCCGCGCCACCACCATGCCGGTCATAATGCCCAGGCCATCCCCGGCAACGCAGTGGATCACAGAGCCGGTGACTTTTTTCCATTGCGGGCTAACGAACTGGTGGTGGTACTCCTGGGCCGCCTGGCCGTCCTTCGAGATGATCCCAGGTGGGCGGCAGGTCCACAGGTAGAGCAGCAGCCCGATGAGCGAAAAAAACGTGACAATGATCGGCCAGCCAACTTTCAGGGCCTCGTTGACGTTTTTGTTGGCCGTCATTTCATCGATAAAAACCCAGACCGCGGCGAACAAACCAAAACCATACCAGGGTACGACGAAAACCGGGCTGGTTAAAAAGGATAAAAATTCCCAATTCACATGCAATCTCCTCTCCCCCCAATACTCAATGTTCATCCAGACTGTCTATCAGGCCGCCAGTTGATGCCTGCGCAGCAGCTGGGCGTTGACTGCCACGATCACGGTGCTGAGCGACATGAGCACCGCCCCCACCGCCGGCGAAAGCAAAATGCCAAGCGGGGCCAACACTCCGGCCGCCAGAGGCAGGGCAAAGATGTTGTACCCGGCCGCCCACCACAGGTTCTGGATCATCTTGCGATGGCTGGCCCGGCTCAGGTCGAAGATCTTGACCACGTCCAGGGGATTACTTTTGACCAGGATAATCCCGGCCGATTCGATCGCCACGTCGGTGCCGCTGCCGATGGCGATGCCCACATCCGCCCGGGTAAGGGCCGGGGCATCATTGACCCCATCCCCCACCATGGCGACGCTTTTCCCCTGCTTCTGCAGCTCGGCAATTTTCTGGTCCTTATGTTCGGGCAGGACTTCAGCAAAGAAGGTATCGATGCCCAGTTCGTCTGCCACGGATTTGGCCACCGCCTGGCTGTCGCCGGTCAGCATGGCGACTTCCACGCCCAGCTCGTGCAGCCGCTCGATGGCCGGTTTGCTTTCCGGACGGATGACATCCGCCAGGGCAAAGGCAGCCAGGACCTGCCTACCGTCCTGATCTTCCCGGACCAGGTTGACCACGCTCTGGCCTTTCTGGCTGGCCTGGTCTTCAAATTGGGCCAATCGATCGGGCAGTTCCAGTTCCAGCATCTCCAGCAGGCGTGGCCCGCCGATGTAAACCGTCCGCCCCCCGCTCTGGGCCTGCACCCCGCGCCCTTTAATGGCCTCGAATTCTTTTACCTCAGGCAGGGCAAGATCCCTTTGTTCAGCCGATTTGCGGATGCCGCGGGCGATAGTATGCTCCGAATCGCCTTCGATGGCGGCTGCCAGAGCCAGGGCTTCATCTTCAGTAATCCCCTCGGCAGTTTCCACCCCGACCACCCCGAATTCGCCCTCGGTCAGCGTGCCGGTCTTGTCGAACACGATCAGATTGATCTTGCGGGCCTGTTCCAGGGCCAGGCGGTCGCGCACCAGGATGCCGTTCTGGGCGCCCATGGCGGTGGTGATGGCGACCACCAGCGGCACGGCCAGACCCAGACGCATGCGGGCAGGCGATCACCAGCACGGTGGCCACCCGGGCGATAACGTCGACGTTGAACCCGACCGCGATGATCCAGGCGATGGCGGTGATCACCGCCACCCCGATCGCCACGTAGAACAGCCAGCCGGCAGCCCGGTCGGCCAGGATCTGGGTGTTGGACTTGCTCTGCTGGGCCTGCTCCACCAGGCGCATAATGCCGGCCAGGGCGGTTTTATCGCCGGTGGCGGTCACTTTGACCCGCAGGCTGCCATCGCCGTTAATCGTTCCGGCGATCACTTCTTCGCCCGGGCTTTTCTTGACCGGTTTTGATTCGCCGGTGATCATGGCTTCATTGACGTCCGATTCGCCTTCCTGCACCTCGCCATCAGCCGGCACGCTGGCGCCCGGTCGCACCAGCACCAGGTCCCCATTTTGGAGCTGGGAAACCGGCACGCTCTCGGTGTCGCCATCCTGGCGGATACGCTCGGCCTCATCCGGCATCAGCCTGGCCAGCTCGTTCAGAGCTCCGGAAGCCTGGCGCACGCTGCGCATCTCGATCCAATGGCCCAGCAGCATGATGTCGATCAGGCTGACCAGCTCCCAGAAGAAGGTGGTGCTGGTGGGCAGGAACAGGGCCGCCAGGCTGTAGACAAAGGCCACGCTGATCGCCAGGGAGATCAGGAGCATCATACCCGGCTGGCGGTTCTTGATCTCGGGAACGGCCATCTGTAAGAAAGGCAGGCCCCCGTACAGGAATACGATCACAGCAAAGACCGGCGTGATCCAGCTGCTGCCGGGGAAATCCGGCAGGCTGAAACCCAGCCAGGATTGGATCGATGGGCTGAAGATCAACACCGGGATGGACAAGCACCAGAGAAACCCAGAACTTCTGGCGGAACATCTGCTCATGACCGGTATGGTCAACGTGGGCGCCGTGCCCTTCGTGGCCGCCGTGTTCCTTTCCATGTTCCTGTTGTCCGCCATGCTCCTGATGCCCACCATGCTCCTGATGCCCAGCCATGCTCCTGATGGCCACCATGCTCCTGATGGCCGGCGTGTTCTTGTTGATCGCTATGGCTCTCATGTCCCGGTTGAGTTTCCGGATCTGCTTCAGTCAAGTGTTCGTGTCTTTGATGCTCGGTATGATCTTTCATCGTTTTCTCCTATAACAAAGGGGCGTTGTAGATCGACAGCATATTCCCGGAGAACTTATTGTGGACTGCATAAATTGGTCAAATGTTGATATAAATTCTCTGATTTCGCCAGAGCCATTTTGCCTTATCCATTGGGGTCATTTGGCTTACTAAATGATCAGGGATAAAAGAGGCAGCGATGCGAACTGAATAGTTTTCCAATGGCTACAAGCTGTTTATCCGAATGCCCCCATTATTAGCACTTTACTAATTATAACAAATCAAGAAAGCAGATTTTCCTGTGTTGTTACACAAGATTTGGGGGTGTGAGCGTGCTTGAGCACGCTCACACCCCCAATTCTTGAACCCTCCCACAGAATTTACCAAAGAACCAAACTTTTTCCCTGACGCCTGGAAGAGGACTGGATCACATGGCCAGAGCCGCCAGCAAAATCATCAGGCGGGTCGCCAGGTTGGCTACCACGTGCAGACTGATGCTCAGACGCAGATCTTTCTGCCACCAGACCACATATCCCAGGACGGTACCCAACAAGAATACAGTCGGGAAATCGAACAACTGCCAGATATGGTAGCATCCAAAGAACAACCCGCCAATGAGTGGGGCCCAATTGCCGTAACGTGAAATCCTCGGCAGTAAGAAACCTCGGAAATAAAGTTCTTCAACCCAGGGCAGCACCAGGCCGGTCAGGATCAGTTGCAGTGTGAAGATTGCGATGAGCACGCTCCTGGTGTATGGCGCGTACTGGCTTTGCTCATCAAGGAAAATCCAGTCTGGCAGATTTGAAAAGATGCCGGTTCTCAGATAAGCGCTGAGCGGGCTAACTGCCATGATCAGCAGATACACAATTACAAAAGCCCCCAGAAAAACCGGGATAAAGATTTTCCAGGAGACTTTTCTGCGGTACAGAATCACGCCTTCCAAACTAAAGCGATTATTCAGTTTTTTGCCTTCCACGAACAGTACACCCAGCATCACCGGCAGGTCGATCAGCAAGATCGCCAGTAAAAAAGCCAACAAAGGTGGGTAAGCGATCCTTTCTGTAAGTGGTTTGAGCGCCACAAAGAACAGGGCGACGAGTGCGCCCGGCAAAATATGATACAGAAAGGATTTAGCCAAGGAATATTGATCAGATGGGTGATTTGGGTTTGGGTTCATTGTCTTCACCTTTGCAGGTTGTAGAAAGAGTTGCTATTAACGGGTGCGCTTCACCGTGGTGGAAAAGCTTTCAACACACTTTTTGCGCACACCTTACATCTGGACCAACAGTTAAGAGTTCCTCCATCGCGCCGCGGCGCTCTTCTTTCTCGATGAAACTGTCTTTGCGAGGAGGGCGTTCTTTGCCCAAGCCGTGCACTTCACGGCCAAGCATTCTATCTCATACTAGCGATGGGATTGGTTATGAAGATTGCTTCGCCAAAAATCGGCTCGCAAAGACACTGCCAACAGGGATAGTTTCTTTAGAGTTCAGTCCTCGTTCTCAAAGGTGGCCAATTTTTAGGGTCCACTCCACTTACTTTAAGTTATTTTGTTGCTCCCTTTTTTTGCTTGATATTCAGGACGATACTGAGAGGAACAACACCCACTAACCCAACGACACAAATCCAACCCAGGACATCACCAATTTGGGTGTAAAGAGTATGGACACCCTGCGTTGGGAGTTCTGCATACATGATGCCATTACCTGGATCAACAAAATCCATTTGATTGAGAACATTTCCATTGTAGTCAACCGCAACCGTAATCCCATGTTGGGCTGGACGTAATAGGGAGAAGCCATATTCCAAGGTCCGCATATACGATGAGTGAACAACCAGGCCTTGTTCAAACTCATAGGCTGAGGAGAGCATGATATCCACATTGGCCCTGCCTGCTTGTCTGATATAGTCCGTCATTTCCAGGTCCCTGCATATTGAGATCGCAATTCTTCCGTAGGGTGTATCTACCCATTGAATGGTCTCCGGTCCCTTGCGGAAATATTTGGCTTCTCCAATATCAAGTTCCGCTATACCAGATACGTATCTTTTGGGATAATCCAAGACAATATTCCCATTGTTATCGATGAGGATATGAATATTTTCACCCTTGCCTTCTTTGGCATAGGACCCATACGATATGCTGAGATAGGCATCATTCTCTTTTGCTATCGTCTGAAATTCCTCTTTTAGCCTCGGCTCAGTTTCTTCGTCGATCATCATGGTGAGCTCCTGGAAGGATACGATTTTCGCGCCGTTTGCAGCGGCTGTCCTTGTCAGGCTTTCGATTCTGGCTATGGTTTCTTCAAATGGAGAAACCAGCCTGCCTGCCCACATTTCATCCATTGGGGTTGAAACTCCCCCATCAGGCAACAGGATGATTGCAGCAACCTTGACCGTGTCCCGATCTGAGTCCTTAGAGTTGTTTTTTACAGCTCCGAACACAAAGATTGCCGAGACAATGGCGATAAAGGATATAGCTGTTTTGCTGCTTTTGCCCCAATCAAAGTTGTTCTCCCACAGATAATTGACGATTGACGCAAACCAGGAAGCGAAAAATATAAACCCGCAAATTCCAAACAGCGATAGCAGTTGCTGAAGGATGACCGGCCCAAATACAAACTTACCCAATTGGACCGTCCCCTCGAAAAAGCCTTCCAGTGAAGACAGGAAATGTACGGCGGTTGAAACGACTGGAAAGGTTAGCGTGACCAATCCTGAGGAGATCCCATTTTCCTTGAACTTCTCATGAATGGGTCTATCGATCATGAACGGCAGGGAATAAAGCAAGGCCAAGAGGAGAATTTTGACTGCATTGAAAACGGTGTCCGATTCATACAGCCACCAGAGTCCAATGTTAAAGCTCAAGTAAAACCCAAAAAGCGTTAGAAGATTTCCGCGCCCGACCGGTTGCGTTCTGCTAAACCTCAGGATAAAAATCAGGGCGATAAGGATAGCAATTGGAATTGTTGGGACGAGCTTGCTCATTCTGGTGAAAACAAAGATTCCAAATCCAAGAATGAACCATATTAAGGGCCAATAATTATTCTTTTTCATTGTTACTCCTTTGAAGGTAGCAAGTGAAAAAATAACACGTTAAAGTCGGAATCAAAATGATAATGTTTCGAATATAGAATATCGAAAAGCCAAAGAGATTGTCATCAGCCAAATCGGTAGATTTCTGCTGGACTCCCTGGTAGTTTATGAACTGGTCAGGTGACCAGATTGAGTTCAAAAATCAGGATTTTTATGGCAAAATTCGCCTGGAGCTGTAAAATCCATAGGGAGCACTCAAAAGTTGTAAATAAATTGTGGTGTTCGCTTTAGATGGCAGAAGCCGCCCAAAGCGAACACCACATCGATACATTTTGGTTGCATCTGTTTACGAATATTTCTCCCGGGCAGTACGGCTATGCCAGGGGCACCACGTTGATGACTACATTCCCCCTTTTTCGCCCACTTTCGACATAGCGATGGGCCTCAGCAGCCTGATCCAAAGGATAGCAGCGGTCGATGACCGGTTTGAGGTCGCCGGCCTCGATCAAACCTGTGAGTGAAAGTAAGTATTCCACTTTTCTTGGGTCGATGAACTGGACTGAGAGAAAAATGCCGCTCATTTTTCAATGAGCCTTTGGCATTGGGAAGAGGTGAGATTTCCCAACCGCATCGAACAGGACGTCATAAGTCTCTCCGTTCTGGCTGAAATCCTCCCGGGTGTAGTCGATGACCCGGTCGGCTCCCAGCGATCTCACCAGCTCCAGATTGGCGCGGCTGCATACGCCGGTTACCTGAGCCCCCCAATGACGGGCAAGCTGAACGGCAAACGTGCCCACGCTGCCGGAAGCGCCGTAGATCAAAACGCTTTGCCCGGGTTGGATGTTGGCCCTTGATTAAGGATCTGGTAAGCCGTCATCCCGCCGACCGGAGCTGCTGCAGCCTGGTCATACGGAACGCTATCGGGTTTGACGGCCAGCACCCCGGAAGGCCATTCTTCGGGCAGGCAAATGTATTCGGCATTTGCGCCCACGCTCAAGCCGGTGGTGGTCCCAAATACCCGGTCGCCAGGTTTGAACCGGCGAACAGCCTGGCCGATTGCTTCGATCTCCCCGGCAAACTCATGCCCGGGGGTGTGTTTCCTGCGGGTACCGAACAGGCGTAATGGTAGATACATCAACGGGTGGAGTTTTCGCAGCATCACATCGCCGGCAGTAACCGTGCCCGCGTGAACTTTGATCAACACCTCATTGTCCCTGGGGACCGGTTTTTCGATCTCTTTGAGTTGAAGGACCTCGGGCGGACCGTAGCCTGTGGATACAATTGCACGCATAGGTTGTCTCCCATTCTGCCAACGATATCGATCTTGGCAAGGTCATATTCGAACAAATCTCCCAAATATTGATATGTGTGGCGGGCGGCAGCCTGCCACGCACATCAATATTTGGGTATCCTTGATATAGATGACATCATCAAACAATACACTCTAAAAAATTTCCTATGAAGCAGCCTTATGCGCAGCGGCCTCAAACACGGGCGCATTTACGCCTTTCACGAACAGCCACAAACCGAGGGCTAATTCCCCGATCAGGGCGGGAGCGAACACGATCATGGCGAAGATCGACTGAAAGTCGGCGTAATTCAGCAGCAGGAAGCTTGAGAAGCTGTCGATCAGGTAGCCGGCCGAAGCGAACACCAGCAGGATGCCCAGCACTTTGGGGATATAGCCGGAGCGAACGATGAGATAGCCCAGGATCAGGATGCTCAGGCCGAAAAATACCAGGGCGATCGAATAGCCAATGCCGTGGGCATCGAGGAATAGCATCGCCAGGGCGTTGAGCTGATCCGAACCCAAGACCGCCAGGTAGTCGGCGCCGGAGAGCAGCAGCCAGGCGAAGGCCAGGTTCAACAGGTTGACGCTCAGGGTTGCGGCCTGTGCTAACCGGAAAAAGGCTGCCAGTAAGGAAAGCGACCTGCTGACCGGCTTGAGCAGCACGTAAAATGCCAGCGCAATGGCTACATCGCTCAGGATCATGACCAGATCACTGGCAAACCCGATCCGGAACAACGTTTGGGAAGCCTGGATGTTGGCGGCTGTCGCAGTGGCGTCGCCGGGCACGATCAGGCTGGAACGTGCGAAAAATTGAGCGAAGATGCCGGCGAAGATGATGACCAGGTAGAGTGCCCCGGCGATACGGGCTGTTGTCCGTGGGGATGCGCCGGACATGTGGTTGGACTGTTCCATATTTCTAAGGGTGAGGGTGGTCGGATTCATTTCTAAACTCCTTTTGTGAACAATACGGCTACGGGTAAGGGTAAATAACTTGTGAGCCCTGGTGGTGAGTTCACACTTGGTTGACTGAGATCAAGGGCAGGCCTAAATCACGGACTTTTTTGAGCAGGCCGTGCAAGGCGGACTGATCGATCACCGTGCAGGTCAGGATGGTGTCGCCATTGTCTTCCAGTGTGATAGTCACATCGCCAAACCAGTCCTGCCAGGGACGACCCAGGCTGCCCTTGACTCTGATCTGATAGATCAGGGGTTGGTGGACATCATTAGATGAATTCGGTGTCTTGGGCATGGATAGGTCTCCATTCGGTCAGGCGGTGCGACCGGCTCGTGGTTGCAAGAAGTTTATCGTCTTCAAGGTATGGTTGGGTAGCTACCAAAGTATGGGTCGGGGTATTGTTTAGGGGGATTCGATCTCATAGCCCTGCGCTTCGTAAGTTACGGATTGGAAGGTGACCAATTCGGGGGCCAGCGCGGCAGCTGCAGCCGAATCCCCTTGTAACTCGGCCTGCAGGAAGGCGGTTGTGAAATGCTTGATCAAATCGTGGGCGTAGCCGCGATCCCAGCCGGGATCGGCGCAGAATTCTCTGGCCAAGGGTTTCAGGTAAAACGGACTCTGTTCACACGGGCCGGTAAAGATCATGTGTTCTGCCTCATCCAGGGCGATCTTGATCTTTCTGGGGCTGGAAACGCTGTCGTATGCTAACTGGCTACCCCAGTGGAAGGGTGAATCGTTGGTCGAGCGTGCCGCCGATCGCCATCACCGGGATAGCGATTTTAGCCAGCCCGGATTGGCCGAAGAAAAAGGCGTCGCCCGCCATCGGTATGATCGCGTCGATCCCAGGGTTGCCCCACTCTGGCCAAAGTCCCGCAGGCACCGAATCAAGCCCGGCCAGCGCGGCCATGTCGCTCATATGCGGGTAGAGCTGCCCGCACAGAAACGCGTTAGGATCTTCCTCAGCCAGTGCTCCCTGGCAATGCGCCTGGAAACGTTCCGTATCCAGGCGCGCGCCAGCGGCCGCCAGGGCGGTAGTTCCACCGTAGGAATGGCCGATCACGGCGACTTGCTCAGGATCGATCAGCCCCTCAAAAGCGCCACCCGGCATTGTTTGTTCGTCCACATAGGCCAGCAGGGTCCGGATATCCTGGGGTCGTGCAATGGTGGCGCGCCAGAGCTGGTCTTGCGGGTCCAGGTGCTCGTGATGCTCGGGGGCGATTAATATAAACCCGTACGAAGCCAGGTGTTCGGCCAGCCAGGCATAGGCAGAGGTTCCGATCGAAAAACCCGGCGACAGGATCACCAGAGGATAGGGCCCTGCCGCGAGTTTAAAGGGCGCCTCCTGGGTTGCCCGGCCGGCGTACGAGGCGATTGCGACTTGTCCAAATGGATCGCCCAGTTTGAGTTCGTAGGGGTAGCGATTGTCCTGGGCGGGTTTGTTTCCCATCCAAAGCCGGATACCAGATGGTGAGGTCCAAAGGCTTTGTGGCCTCAATCGACAGGCTGCGGATCCCAACGACGTGAGGGCCGGGCAGGGCATACCCTGGCGTCTCAAACCTGGAACCGGTAAGTTCGACTGCCTGGCCTGCATGTCTCTGGCCTACAGCCGCCGCAGCAGCGAGGACCAACAATCCAAATAAAGCGAATACCAATAATCTCCGGTACGGCATTTCTTACTCCTTTCATCCGTTTGACTGCACCGGTAGTTTAGTGCTAAGAATGTATGCCGGATAGCTACGAAAGTATGGTTATGGGTATGGTTGGTGACCGCAAAGCCAATTTGAGACCAGGCGCCTATGCCTGGAATTTGTGGCGAAAAAAGGCAGGTGGGAGCGTACGCTCCCACCTGCCTTTTTTCGCCAAGATTTGTTCCTTTGAGAAAGATTTTACAGCAGCCCTAATTCACGGGCGCGGGCGACGGCTTCCGTCCTGCGTTGGACCTGCAGTTTGCGATAGATCAGCCGGTTGTGGCCTTTGACGGTGCTGAGGGCCAGAAAAAGCCGCTCGCTGATCTCCCGATTCGAGAGCCCTTCGGCAACCAGGCTCAGCACTTCCAGCTCACGCTCACTTAAAGGCTCGATCAGGGATTGGGGCGCGGGTGGTGAGATCTGGTCCGATGGCTTGATAGGTTCGGCTTCACATGCAGCCAGCAGCCACAGGGCGTATGCCCGCACGCTTTCATCCGCAGCCGCAGCGGATAACATGCCCGGCATGGGATTCCCTTCTCCTATAAAAGTCCGCACATAGCTCTCCGGCTCGGCCAGCTCAAGGGAACGTTTCAGCGCCTCAAGAGCCTGAGGCCGGTTGTTTACGGCTGCATGGGCGATGGCTTGTAATACCAGGAGTTCAATCACACTGCCCATCCGGTTGCCGGTTTCGGCAGCCGTGAGCAATCGCTCGAGCAGGCCAAGCGCCTGGTCCAACTCATCAGCATTTCGGTCGTGCTGGTATTGAGCGATGAGCAGCCGGGCGAGGGTGATGTGTTCGAATTCGTGCAGATAATCGAGATCGTCGTCAGGCGTGAGGTTTTGTTCTGCCGCCCATTCCCGGGCTTTGGCCAGCTCGCCCTGGGCGATCCAAACCCGCGCTTTCAAGGCAGCAATTGGCCGCACATCGGGGACCGGCCCCCGGACGTAGTGCCGCTCCGCCTCTTCCAGGGATGCCAGCGCGCCATCCAGGTCGCCCTGGGCCTGCTTGAGGCGAGCCTGTGCCACGCTCCAGCGAAAACGCCAGCGCGGCAAGGCGGCCTTTTCGCCCAGCGTTTTGCTGATCGCCAGGTGCTCGGCGGCTGTTTTCAGTTCATTGCGTTCCCAGTAGAGCTGGCTCAAGCCGGTGTGCAAATCGGCAGTCCCCCAAAGCACCGGCTGGCCGCGTCCCTGCGCCAGCTGCAAAGCTTGCTCGTAGGTAGTGAACGCCTGGCGGAGCTTCCCCAGGGTCAGACGCAGATCCGCCAGGACAAATGAACCCGTGATGGCGAAAAGGATATTGTCAGCCAGCTCAAAGCTGTTCATGGCTGCGGCAAACGACTGCTCGGCGGTTCTCAGGTCGCCGCTTGCCCAGGAGGCCAGCGCCAGGAGCGAAGCGGAAGTGCCCCGGCGGAGATAATCGTTCTCTGGCAAAAGCTCCAGCGCCAGCCGGGCGTGCCGCAGGGTTCCGGCGATATCGCCATGCGCCAGGGCCAGATATGCCCGGGCGGATGCGATCGTGGCCGACAGCGATTGGAATTCTTCCTGATCAACAACAATCATTTCAGCGTCAGATGCAGCGGGGGATGGGCTTTGGTCTGCTGCCAGATCGAGCCATCGCTCGGCGTCCTGCAATCGGATTTCTGCCGCTTCCAGCTGGCCGCGATCCAGCAGCGCCCAGGCAAAGCCAGCGCTGAGCACCGGCCGGACGCGAACCATAGCCTCGGGCAGTTTGTGAGCCCAATCGAGCCAGGCGGCCGATTGGCGGCTGCGGTCCATCGCCGACCAGGCCAGCTCGATCAAGGCGGCGGCTTGCTCGAAGTCCCCGGCAGCCAGGGCATAGCGGATCGCCTCGGGCCGCGCGCCGCTCTGGGCATGCCAGGCTGCCGCCCGCCTGTTCAGCGTGGCAATCTGGTCAGGCAGTTCGTCGATTAAGTGTGCGCGCAAAACGTCCGCAAACAGGTGGTGGTATCGAAACCAATTGCGCCGGTCATCGAGCGGGATCACGAACAGGTTGCCGCGCTCCAGGGATTCCAGCAGCGTGGCGCTGTCCGGCTGCCCGGTGACGGCCGCGCATAACGGAGCACAAAACCGATCCAGGATGGAGGTCTGCAGTAAGAACTCCCGGACCTGTAAGGGTTGGCGCGCTAAAACTTCTTCAACCAGGTAGTCCACGATGTAGCGGTGATCGCCGGCAAAGGCTGTGACGAACTCGTGCACATCCTCCCGGCCGCGCATCGAGAGTGCGGCCAACTGGAGCCCAGCGATCCAGCCCTCTGTCCGCATTTCCAGCGAGTTGATATCCTCTGCCGAGAGTTGCAGGTCCATCGTCTGGTTGAGAAATTGGGCGGCTTCAGCCGGGGCAAAACGCAAGTCTGCGCTGCGCAGTTCGTTCAACTGGTTGCGGGCCCGCAGCCGGGCCAGGGGTAAATTGGGATCCTCCCGGGTGGCAATGACCAGGTGCATCTGGGGCGGCTGGTGCTTGAGCAGGAAGGTGATGGCTGCATCGATGGACATTGCGCCATCAACCGGTTGCGCGTCCAATACATGAAAGTCATCGAGAATGAGCACAAAGGCTGGTTGAATGTTGGCGATTTCATTGAGCAAGGCTGTCAGGATCGGCTCGCTGAGCGCCTGCTGCGGGGATGGGCTGCTGTCCACCAGGCGCTCACCGATTTTTGCGGCGGTATCGCCGCTCTCGTCCAGGGCGATGGTTTGCAGCGCCGCGACGAGGTAAGCCAGAAAGCGGGCGGGGTCATTATCGCCTTCGTCCAGCGAGAGCCAGGCGGCTGGACGGCCGCACCCGGCAATCCATTCGCTCATCAAGGTGGTCTTGCCGAACCCGGCGGGTGCAGAGATCAGGGTCAGCTTGCGATGCAAGCCCGCGTTCAGGCGCTCGATCAGGCGCGGCCGGGCCACGATCTCAGGCCGGTGAGGCGGAAAATATAATTTCGTGGTTAAGATAGGTGTGGTCACGGGGTTATTCTGATGACAACATTCCCCTTTTTCTGGCCGGTTTCTACGTACCGGTGGGCGTCTGCTACCTGTTCCATTGGATAGCTCCGGTCGATGACCGGCTGTAGCTTGCCCGCTTCGGCCAATTCCTTGAGAAATTCCAGATCTTGAGAACGATAACTCGCATTCCCGCCAATGATCTGTTTGTCGCCTTGCCGGGTGGCCAGGTTCCCACGGATGCGCTGGGTAATTCCGGGATAGGCCATCAAATAGCGCCCACCCGGTTTTAACGAGCCTAAACAGGCGGCGATCGAACGCTTGCCGACCAGATCCAGAATAGCGTCGTAAGTTTTCCCGTTTGCGGTGAAATCCTCTCGGGTGTAATCGATCACATGTTGCGCGCCAATCGAGCGCAGCATGTCGAGTTTTTCAGTGCTGTCCACCGCCTCGACTTCGGCGCCGTAATAGCGGGCCAGCTGGACCGCGATCGTGCCGATGCTGCCGCCGGCGCCGTTTATCAAGAGCTGGTCCCCCGGGCGGATATTCCCTTTGCGCAGAAAGTAGAGCGCGTTCAAACCACCTAATGGAAGTGCGGCAGCCTGTTCATAAGACAGGTTGGAGGGCTTGCGCGCCAAAACCCCGGCCATCTCGTTCGGCTTTTCAGGCAGGCACTTGTACTCGGCATAAGCCCCCATCCCAAAGCCGAGGGCTGCAAACACCTGGTCGCCTACCTGGTACGAGCTTACCTGCGTCGCCGACCGCCTCGACTTCCCCGGCCAGCTCCTGCCCAAGGATGTTTACCCGGCTGGGCCGGCTGAAACCGAAGTACAGCCGCATGGGCAGCGCCAGCCAGACGGGGAATTTCAAACTGCGCGTTTCGCAGTCCCCGGCGGTTACGGTTGTGGTGTGGATCTTAATCAGGATTTCGTTTTCTTTTGGGACTGGTTTTTCAATTTCGCCAAGCTGAAGGCCATCTGGGGAACCATATTTCGTCCATAGGATTGCCTTCATAAGTCGTTTCGCAGCTTCATCTCGTTCCGGCCTCGTGATTAACGGGTGGATTGCCCTTTTTTGCTGATCCCCACCAAATTGTACTATACGCTTGGCGTGAATCAGGTTTGAAAAAGAGTGGCTCTTTGGTATTCCTGTGGTGGTACTATCCCACAGAGTTGCCTAAAGAAGCAAAAGAGAGGCATTTTGGGAAATCCTGTGGGAGAATCTCAAAAATGCCGGAAGATGGAATTGATCCAATTCCACGACAATGGCAAGGATTTGGTGCGAAATAAGGAGTGCGCGGTGCAGCCGTCACACACTCCTTATTTCGCTTAAGCAATTCCCAGGGCCGCCATGAT
>CAWHJB010000017.1:0-351362 GCA_963829555.1 uncultured Chloroflexia bacterium
ATCAATATCTCAAACTGCCTTGAAAGCATCGACGGTTTATGCCAACAAGTTATCATTGTTGACAGCGGAAGTACAGACAATACCATAAAAATCTGTAGAAGCTATCAAACAGAAATTGTAGAACATCCTGACATTGATCATGCTTTATTTTGGCAATGGGCTCTGGCAAATCTCAAAATAACCAATGACTGGATCTTGCCGCTGGATGCCGACCATATTGTTTCACCGGATTTGCGGCGTGAATTTAGCCAATTATTTTCCGTTCCGAATCCAGAGATCAACGGCTATTATGTTCGCTCACAAGGACCATTTATGGGTGGACCGATACGAGGCGTTAAGGAATATAGCTTGCGACTATTCAAATTATCCAAAATATCAATGGATATGAGCGAGCTAGTTGATTTTCGATTTGTTGTAGCAGGTCGAACCCATAAATTAACTGGAATTCTTTACGAAGATAATAAAAGGAGGAAAAGATCGATTTTTGGATCGATAAACATCAAAATTTTTCAACCAGGATGGCGATTGAAGAATTGCTGAGAAGAAAAGGGATTGTTAATTGGTCAATTATGCCGAATCTTTCGGGCAATCACGATCAAAGGATCGTGTGGTTTAAAAATATCTGGTACAGGCTACCTCTATTCATCCGTCCCTTTATGTATTACATCTATCGTTACTTTTTCCGGTTGGGATTTTGGATGGCAAACCAGGTTTTATATATCACTTTTAATAAGCTTTCTGGTTCCGGTTTATTATCGATGTAAAAATCTTCAGTCTGAAAATGAATTTGAACGCCGGCCGGACCACTCTCGACGAAATCTTCCAGGCACACGGCCATATTCAACGTTCAACCGAAGTGACGCTTGAATAAAATTACCCCCCCTGCAAGTCGATCGATCATTCTTTCTGAGAGGGATTTAAAAGTATGCGTTTATCGCAGTTTTGAAAAAGCTCAGGTGCCCCGACTGTGCGCATCATCCTTTTTAACTTGTAAAAAACGGAGGTTAGCGAGAAAAATATTGTCGGCGGTACAATTCTTTGCCCGGCCTGCAATGCATCTTTTCCCATCATGCAGGGGATCCCACTCTTATTACCGAGCGACCTCAGGAAATCCACCGGGAAAACCTCAGATCACATGCAAAAGATGGAACAATTTCCCATTTTAAATCAGATAGGTCTGAGCGAATTGGAAATCTGTCGTCCCCACGGGTTAGGCAAAATCTATAATTACCTGATCCGAAAAAAAATCTCGATCATCCTTTCTCTTTGGAACGAATCCCTCCGCGACCGGTGGGTGATCGATGTTTGCTGTGGATCGGGGATGGATTTAGAGTACCTGTCTCTGGTTGGAGCGAATACCTTGGGTGTGGATATCTCCCACCGAGCTCTGCTGGGGGCTCAGGAGCGTGCCAGGAGATACGGACTGGATTTCAATTTACTCGCTGCAGATGCGGAAAATTTACCTCTGATCGATGAGGTTTTCAAGTCGCTTTCGTTCATGACGGTTTGCACCATCTTGGAGATCCCGAGAAGGGGTTCATGGAAATGGCCCGAGTTGCCCGGGAAGGTGTCATGATTACCGAGCCGGCCCTATCATTGGGGACCAAATTTGCGATCCGCTTAGGTGCAGCTGAAACCGTTGAAGAAAGTGGAAATACTGTCCATCGTTTCCGCTCGGTAGAATTCAAAAATTACGCAGCCAAAGCAGGATTGAGCGCTTTTAATCAGAAACGTTATTTCATGTACTATCGACAAAAACCTCTCTATGTATTTCAATGGTTTGAATCCAATCCAGCTTTCATACTATTCAAAATCATTCACGAATTCTTCAATTATCTGATTGCTCCCTGGGGGAATAAAATAGCGGTTGTAGCCAGGCGCTCAGCGTGATCCTGCCGGAATGAAAATCCTCATCAACGGGATCAATTTCTCGCCAGAGCTGACCGGTATCGGCAAGTACACCGGCGAGCTGGCCGAGTACCTGACTGAAGCCGGCCACGAAGTCCGGGTGGTTACCGCGCCGCCATACTATCCCCAATGGCATGTACTTCTGGGTTATACCAGCTGGCGTTACCGACGCGAATGCCGACCCAGGATGGTGATTTATCGCTGCCCGCTGTGGGCGCCCCGCCGACCGGACGGCCTGAAGCGCATCCTGCACCTGGCTTCCTTTGCAGTCTCCAGTTTTTTCCCGACGGTCATGCTGGCCGGCTGGAAACCGGACCTGGTGATGAGTATCGCGCCGGCTATTTTGAGCGCCCCGGGGGCCTTGTTAGCTGCCAAATTATCGCGAGCACGCTCCTGGCTGCACATCCAGGATTTTGAGCTGGATACTGCCGCCTCGCTTGATATGCTGGCCGCCCAAGGCTGGGTGTCTACCTGGGCTAACCGGCTGGAAGCCTGGCTGATGGGACATTTCGACACGGTTTCTACCCCGTCCGAATCCATGCTGGCCCACTGAAGCCAGAAGGGTTACTGGCCAGCGCCCGCCAGCTGCTTCCCAACTGGGTCGATACCCGCAGATCAGGCCACAAGCCGGGCCAGGCGACTTGCGGCTGAATCAGGCATCGCACCAGATCAGATCGTAGTACTGTATGCCGGCAACCTGGGCCGCAAACAAGGACTTGATATTCTGATCGAAGCAGCCCGAGAAATCAACGATCCCACTATTCAGTTTGTGCTGTGCGGCGATGGCGCCGCCAGGGCAGAACTTCAAGCCCAGGCCCGGGGTATGCCCAATCTGACCTTTCTCCGGCTGCAGCCGGTGGAAAAACTCAACGATTTGCTCAATCTGGCCGATATACATATCCTGCCGCAATTAGCCGGGACGGCCGATCTGGTGATGCCCTCCAAATTGTCGGGCATGCTGGCCAGCGGCAAACCTGTATTGGCTATAGCCGAAGCCGGAACGGAGCTACATCAGATTATCTCCCAGGTCGGACTCGTCGTGCCTCCCCAGGACTTGCCACGACTGGTCGCTGCCATCCACTGCCTGGCGGATGATCGAGCCGAACGAAATCGATTGGGCGCTTTAGGCCGCCAATTCGTAGAGCAAACCTGGGACAAACGCACGATTTTAGGGGGCTTTCTATCACAGATCAACACTGCTCACGAAGAACTGTGATCCAAACGGATTCAACGGCAACAGTTATCCCGATGAGCCCCGAAGCAGCACGGTACACAGGTCCCTTTGATTGTTGGTATTTACTCGAATGGTGCCCCAAAGGATTATTTAACTTCCACAATTCGCCCCAAGATCGCATGGGAAAGATAGGCTATGGATAGAGTCAAAAAGGATTTACTGAACCAGGCAGCCGGCTTGAGGATCAGTTATCCGCCCACGAACCGATCTGCCCAATTCATAAAACGCTGCCTCGACCTGCTGCTGGCCGGTCTTGGCTTGGTTTTACTGTCGCCAATCCTGGGCCTGATCTCCTTGCTGGTGAAACTGGGTTCACCCGGGCCGGTCTTTTACCGCCAGAAGCGGATTGGCCACCGGGGAAAAGCCTTCGTCATGCTCAAATTCCGAACGATGTATCAGGACGCCGATAAAGTCCTGGCGCAGCAGCTGGCTAAAAACCCGGCCTTGAAAGCTGAATGGGATTGCTACCAGAAGCTCGCTCAGGATCCCAGGGTGACCCGGATCGGCGCTTTCTTGCGGCGTTTCAGCCTAGATGAGCTGCCCCAACTCTGGAATGTGCTCGTCGGTGAAATGAGCCTGGTCGGACCGCGCCCGATCATGATCAGCCAGCGCGAAATCTACGGCGAAAATCTTGAACACTATATGCAAGCCATACCCGGCATCACCGGCCTGTGGCAAATTTCCGGCAGAAACCAAATCTCGTATGCCCAGCGGATCGAATACGACGTGCAATATATCAATAACTGGTCCGTTTGGCTGGATATCTATATCTTAATCCGCACACTGGGAGTCGTGCTGCGGGCCAGCGGCGCCAGCTAATGGAATCGAGGCTGGATAAGCCTGCCCGATTGCCGCTAGTGCCAGTACTGCTAGCGTTGCTGATCCTGATCGGCGCCGGTATTACGCCAGCCATCGCCGGGCTGCGGCACGCCGCCGGCGTTCGCAGTTTGCTTGACGCGTTACTGGCTGAACCAGGCGAGGCCGCCAACCGACTTGTCCCCTGCGCCAGCGATCCACTGGCATCAGTTCACGCCCGTGATCTGGTCGCTAAGGCATTGGGACAATGGCAAACCTTTCCGTTAGATCCTGAACAATCCATCCATTTGAGGGGAACAGCCTACTGTCTGCTGGGTGAAAACGAGGCCGCCGCACAACTTTATCTCACTACACCCGAATTAGTCTATACACAATTGCAGCAGATTGGTATGAACAACCGGCTGGGGCGCACTGACCTGAGCGCGAGACAGCTTGTTGAAGCCGATCTGAGCCTACCAGAAGCCCTGGCTACTTTTAACTGGGTTGGTTAACGCTTACCCTCAATTCGATTGGCGCCCTCACCTGCGTTTGCTGGCAGAACAAAACGCTCAAAACAAGGCCTTTTGGCGTCTGTGGTGGCAGATTGGCTTGAATCTGGAACAAGCCGGCGACTGGCCCGGCGCAGCCGGGTGGTTCCAGGCCGGCATACAAATTGCTGAAAGCCAGGACGTTTCAATTTATCTTAGCAGTTTCGATCTGAAAATCGGGCGTTTTTATCAGATCTATCGAGATCCACCAGATCATCAGACTGCTTTATCCTATTACAACCAGGCCTTGGAAGTTGGCCAATACTTTTCTCCCGGCGAATTGGCGTTAAATTATCATTTACGCGGCGAAGTATACCGAAGCCTTAAAGAGCCAATTCTCAGCGCAGCAGGCTTTAACCGAATTTGAAAAGGCACTGTCCCTGGCGCCCGATAGTTATTGGGTTTATCTCGGAATTGGGCATCTATATTTAGAAGATTTGCACGACGATGTCCAGGCTAAAAACTACTATCGCCAGGCCCAAATCCTCAGCCCAGAATTACCCAACGCCCCTTATTTTCTGGGTAATTTATACAATGGGCGCGGCGATCCGGCCCAGGCCGAACGCTATTATCGCCAAGCCCTGGCCATCCAGCCAGATTACCATCCGGCCCTGAATGGGCTGGAAGCCTTGGGTGTGAGCCCGTGAGCGAAAAGGGGAGTCACAGAGGGAGGGCAGGGCGCGGGTTGTCATGGCTGATCGTGGTAGTTTTGATCCCACCCTTGCTTTTCATCACGCCACGCAGCAGCTGGCTGCTGGCACTGCTGCCGGCCGCCCTGCTCCTGCAGGCCTGGGTCAATCCGGGTAGTACAGTCTTGCCGCTGTCGGCCTTCAACCCGGCCCTGCTGCTCATGGCCGGATTACCAACCAGCTCTGAACGGGTTAAAGTCACTGGGGGTGAGCCCATGAAGGCGCCGGGGACTGGCTGTGGCTGCCGGTTCTTATTCTCGCCCCCCCACTGCTTTTCATAACGCCCGGCACGAGCTGGCTATTGGCGCTTGTGCCGTTGATCTTGTTCTTTCAGGCCAGGGCCGATCCGGATCGTACAGTCTTGCCGCTATCGGCCTTCAACCCGGCCCTGTTGCTGTTAGCCGTGATGCTGCTCGTCAGCCTGTGGGCCAGCCCTGATCTTGGCTTAAGCCTGTCCAAGATCTCTGGTTTGCTGCTGGGCCTTTTGCTGTTCTTCACCGTCGTGCGCTATGCCTCAACCCGGGCGAGCTGGAACGCGGCTTTGCTGGGTTTTATCGGCTTGGGGGCCGGGGTGGCCCTGTTGGGGCTGGTAGGCGCCCAGTGGTTCACCACCAAACTGACCGGCCTGAACGCCCTGACCGCCCGCCTTCCCTCGTTGGTGAGCGGCTTGCCGGGGGCCGAGGCCGGCATCCATCCCAACATCCTGGCGGGGAGTTTGCTGTGGCTGCTGCCGCCGGCGATCTTCGGCGCCCTGGCACTGGTCCGCCGTCCGGACTGGTTCGTCTCAGATCATGGCAGCTCGGGCCGTAAGTCCTGGCTGGTCCCGGTCGGGACGATCGCTGTAGCCGGGGCGGCTGTGTTGATGGCCGGGGTGCTGGCCCTGGCCCAGTCACGGGGCGCCTACCTGGCGGCTGCCCTGACAGTCTTGGTTCTGGGACTGGTCATGCTTCCGGCGCGAGGGCGCCGTCTGGTGCTGATTTTCGGATCACTGGTCCTGGTAATTGGATTGTGGTGGGCCAACCAGACCGGTTGGGACCGCCTGCTGGCTGACATGGCAAACGCCTTACCGGTGGGTGATAACGCCCTCTCCACCGGCACTTTTACTGAACGAGTTGAGATCTGGTCACGAGCCCAATGGGCCATTCGGGATGCGCCGGTGACCGGGCTGGGAATGGACACCTTCCGGGTGGCGCTGCCGCTGCTCTACCCGCTGCTGAGCTACAATCCGGCTAACCCGATCACCCACGCCCACAACGAGCTGCTGCAGGCCGCCCTGGACCTGGGCTTGCCCGGGCTGGCGGCCTTCCTGGCCCTTAACCTGGGCGCCTTCGCCATGCTGGGCCGGATGCTGCAAGAAACCGGCGCGGTCCGTCTGCTGGCGCTCGGCCTGGGCGGGGGACTGCTGGCGCATTTCCTGTTTGGCCTGATAGACGCGACGGCTCTGGGCGGTCGGCCGGGGGTTATTTTCTGGGTCTTGCTTGGCCTGATCGCCAGCCTGTATCAACAGGTTACTTATCCAACCAGCAGGGAGGCCGTACAGCCATGATGCCCATCGATTGGGGCTGGCTGGCCGTCACGTTCGTGCAGGCCCTGGGGGTGAGCATCGCCCTGGCGGTCCTGGGATTCGCCTACGAGGGCGCTCTGCGCGAATCCAGACCGCTGCTGGCAGTCCTGGCGCAGGGTAGATACCCTGGCTGGCTGGCGGTTGGCGCGCTGCTGCTGGCAGGCGGGATGTTTTTCAGCGCCGCCAGCTGGCTGCAAAAAGGGGCGGCCGTCGGGCTGGCAATCTGCCTGGTCTGGCTGGCCTGGCAGTCTTCAAAAGAGTAACCTTCATTTCAAGCGGGCGCGCAAAAATATTGTAGAAAATTGATTTTGGTGTTCGATTTGTGCGGCATCAGCCGCACAAATCGAACACCAAACCTACAAACCTTTCGTGCACCCATTCAGGTCTTCTTCGGGTATATGAAAGCGCCTGGCTTTTACGCCGGGCGCTTTTTGATTTATGCGGTCAGGATTTTTGATCAATCGTTACGCATCTGCCTGCCAGTTAAAATAGGCCTGAAAGTCGGGCTGCCAACCTTCGGGGCGGTACTCACCGGAAGCTACATCCTGAATATAGTGGCCCTGGTATTCACCGCGTACGATCCGTTTCAGGGCATCTACCAATACATCCACATCATCCGCATTATTGTATAACCCAAACGAGGCCCGGATCAGTCCGGGCATTTCGCTTTTATTGCCAGCCAGCATTTTTTCGCGCACCTCACCCGCCTCGTCTGCAGTCAGACCGAGCAGGTGCAGGATATAAGGGTGGGCGCAGAAACAACCACTGCGAACCCCGATACCGAATTCATACCCGAGGATGGATGCGACCTTGAAGTGGGAAACGCCTTTGACCAGCAACGGGATAACCCCCACCCGGCTGGCGGCGTGGGCCGGATCGCGATCGCCGAAAATGGTCAGCTCCGGGATGGCATTCAAGCGCTCCAGGGCATAGGCGGTCAGCTCGGTCTCGTGCCGGGCGATCTCATCCATCCCGATCGCCTCCAACTGATTGATGGCTGCCGCCAGGGCTACTGCTCCAACCGTATTCGGGCTGCCGGCCTCATCGCGATCGGGCGGGCCGGCCCAAGTCACATCGTCTAATGTGACAATCTCCACGGTTCCGCCGCCAACCATTTCCGGATCGCCGCTCTCGAAGGTATCCCGCCGGCCGATCAGGGCTCCCGTCCCAAAGGGTGCGTACATTTTATGGGCAGAGATCGAGACATAATCCAGGTGAGCAGGATCGTCCAAGGGGCCCATGCGGACCGGGCGATGAGGGGCGAATTGGGCGCAGTCGACCAGGATTTGGGCCCCGGCGGCGTGGGCTTTTTCGGCCAGGCGATCGATCGGGTTGAGGAAACCGGTGACGTTACTGGCGCCGGTGACTGCCACCAAAGCCACCCGGCCGCGGTATTTTTCGAGCTGAGCGTCGAAGTCGGCTTCATCCAGGCGGCCATCGGGCTGGAGGGCGACGTGGACTGTCTTCGTGCGGGCCCGCCACGGCAGATCATTAGAGTGATGTTCCATCCCGGTGGTGATCACAACCTCACGTTGCGAGCTAAACGGAAACCGCCGGGCCAGTTTATTGATTGCCTCGGTGGTATTTTTACCGAAGATGCAGGTGTGGTCAGCCGGGTCGGCCTGTACAAAGCGCAGGGTGGCCTGGCGGGCCTGCTCGTACGCATGGGTGGACAGCTGGCTCTTAAAACCGGTGCCGCGATGCACGCTGCTGTAATAAGGCAGGAATTGATCCACAGCCCGCTGGACGGCTTTCAACGCCGGCGTCGAGGCGGCATTATCCAGGTTGACGTAGGTGGATTGGCGGCCGCTCAGCAGTGGAACCTGGGTATCGTACCCGACAAACAATGCTCGGTAGGGGTTTTGGTCTTTGGAATCGGTCATCATGTTCCTCAGAAATTGATTGGGCATTGAATGCAAGCCAGGTCGTTGAATTCCGGTCCCGCCAAATGGACCTGCCAGCACCCTGCACCTGGGAAAAGCCTGGATCAATGCCAGTTTGAAATTCAGCGCTGCGTTTGGATAGATGTTCCGTACATTGTACCTTGACTCGTGATCCTGTACAGTCTTTCGAGTTGTTGAACACTCTCCACTGGAAGCGAAAGCAGCTGGCAGTCGAGGCGGGCGCCGACTGCCAGCTGCTTTCGCATTTTTCTCTATACACGCCTGGTTACTGAAGATAAACAGGGCGATGGAACGACCTGGACTAGCGGGCTTCTAGTCAAAGGTCAAAATACATAGATTTATTAATCAAATTCGCCAAGAATATTGCCGGCGAGCCGCCAGCTTACAAACTCGACAATAGTACAAAGGTCCTTGTTATGGTAAAAAAGCTTGCAATTCGGACAAATTTCGTATATACTGTGTATACTCGTGGGAGAGAGTGGGAGAAAGTGGGACGCCGGGCTTGGCCGGCGTTCTGACGTTAAGGGAAAAGTTAGAACCTATGTTCTTAGGACAATTTTACCACAGTCTTGATGATAAGGGGCGCCTGACAATCCCGGCTCGTTTTCGAGAGCTGCTGGCGGATGAAGGCGCTTACCTGATGCAAGGCTTCGATAAAAACCTGATGGTTCTGACCCGCACCTCCTTTGAAGCCATCTCACGGCGCATCAACCAGACCAGCATGACGGACCCCACTGCCCGCCTGCTGAGACGGCTGCTTTTCTCCACCGCAGACCGGGTTGAGGTCGACCGCGCCGGCCGGATCCTGTTGCCCCAATTCCTGCGCCAGTCGGCAGAACTTGACAGTGAAGCCGTCGTCATCGGCGCAGGCGAGCATTTTGAGATCTGGTCGCCAGAGCGTTGGGCGGCTCAAACTGAACAGATCAACGATACCGAAGCGAACGCCCAGCGCTTTGAAGCTTACGAGCTCCTGTTTGGCTAACCCGCTGCGACCATGGCAGGTCTGAGCACGGGAGAACAACTCCCGCATGATCCGGTTCTTTACCAAGAAGTCTTACACGCTATAAAGCCGCACCAGGCCGGTTTGTATGTGGACTGCACCCTGGGGGCCGGCGGGCACGCCTGGGGGATTCTGGTAGCCAGTTCGCCAGACGGGCGCTTGCTGGGGCTCGATGTGGATCCCCAGGCGCTGGCAATTGCACAGGAACGGCTTGCCGGGTTTGGCAAGCGAGTTATTATCCAGCAATCATCTTATACCGGCTTGAGCGAGCAACTCCAAGAAATCGGATGGGAGGGGGTTGACGGTGTTCTGCTCGATCTGGGCGCATCCTCGATGCAGTTCGATACACCCGAGCGAGGCTTTTCCTTCCAGAACGAAGCGCCGCTGGATATGCGATTCGATCCCAGGAATCCGGTGCGAGCGGTCGACCTGGTTAACGAACTTCCTGAGCAAGACCTGGCGAATATGATCTTCCGCTATGGAGAGGAGCGCAAATCCCGCCAGATCGCCCGGGCGATCGTCAGAGCCAGGCCGGTCAAAACGACCCGCCAGCTGGCCGAAATCATCTACCGGGCCAACCCACCTCGGGGTAAGGGGCATCACCTGCACCCGGCCACCCGCACCTTTCAAGCGTTGCGAATCGCAGTAAACCACGAGTTGGAAGCGGTTGAGGCTGTCCTGCCCCAGGCGGTCAACGCATTAAGATCAGGCGGCCGCCTGGCGGTCATCTCCTTCCACTCGTTGGAAGACCGGATCGTCAAGCAATATTTCCGGCAGGAAGCCAAAGACTGCATTTGCCCTCCTCGCCAGCCCGTTTGCACCTGCGGCCATCGGGCGAGCATCATTGAAATCAATCGCAGCCCCATCCGACCGCAAGATTCAGAATTACAAAAAAATCCACGCGCTCGCAGTGCCCTCTTGCGAGTAGTTGAGAAAATATAATCAGGCAACCGGCCAAAAGATCTGGCACGTATGTTGCAAACCTGATGGAATAGAGATCGAAGGATTCTATATCCGGCAGGAGGAATGAATGGATCGGGCAAAAGGACTTACCCAGGCTTATTCACAGGCGCCCTGGCGAAAACAGCTCCAGGTTTTCGTCGTATTTTCGATTGTGCTGGTATTCGGGGCCCTGGTTGCCGGGATTTATTTATACGTAACGGCTCAATCTGCGGCAGTGGGCAGTCACATCCTCGAGATGCAAAAAGAGATCCGCAACCTGGAGCGGGTGAACGAGGATCTGCGTGCTCAGCTGGCATTGGTCAGTTCGGCCGCTGATATGGAAAAAAGGGCGCGGGCCATGGGTTTCCAGCCGATCGACGACACGGAATCTGTGTACGTGATGGTACCGGGGTATATCAACCGCCAGCCGATTGTGCTCGCCCCTGCACCCGGGCCAACTGTTTCCGATCAAAACCAGCTGCCGCCTGAATATACCGAATCGTTATTTGAATGGTTTGAGAAACAAGTGCTGGCACCGCCGCTGCCATTCATGGGGATGAATTGATGAAAACCGAGCATAACTGGCGCTATACTTTCCTGGGCATCTTGATGTCCTTTTTGCCTTTATTAATCGTTTCGCGTCTGCTGATCATTCAGGCCAACCCGAAAGCCCTGGAGGGCCTGCTGGACAAAAGCCAGCTCTACAACGGCAAATATATCACCGTTGAACCTGCTCGCGGACAGATCTATGATCGCTGGGGCGACCTGCTGGCCGGTAACAAAACGGTCTACGAGGTCGGTATTGAACTGGGCCAGGTTCGCAACCCCGAATCCATCGCTTTGGCGGCGAACATTGTCCTTGGGCTGGACTACAACGAAGTTCTGCAAATTGCCAAGACGCCCCTTTCCAAGGATGCAGTTTACCGGGTACTGACCAATTACGTCTCCCAGGAAAAGGTGGACCGGTTGGATGCAATGGCCGAGCAGATGCAAGCCAGCGAGCCAACTGGGAAGGATCAACTACCGCCCAGCCTGAGCGGTCTGGTTCACCAACCCAAACTGCTCCGTACCTATCCCGAAAATGAGGTCGCCTCCAATCTGCTCGGGTTTGTAAATCGGGACGGGATCGGCTACTTCGGGGTTGAAGGCAATTACAACGATTTATTGACCGGCCGGCCGCGCAGCGTCTGGGTGCCTTCCGATCCTCATCAAGTCACCGACCTGCCTGAAATTCCCCCGGGCGCCAGCCTGGTGTTGACGATTGACCGCGAAATTCAGGTCAGCGTGGAAAATATTTTGGATAATGCCATCCAGGATACCGGGTCCGAGTCAGGGACGATCGTGGTCATCGATCCCAAAACCGGCGAACTGCTGGCCGTTGCCACCACCCCGCGCCTGAACCTGAATGAATTCTGGCGCTATGGCGAGGTTTTCCCCGGCAGCACCCCGTTTGACCGGGCCGTCAGTCAGGCGTATGAGCCCGGCTCCGTTTACAAGGTTCTGACGATGGCAGCCGGGCTGGACAGCGGCTCCATCAGTCTGGATTCATCCTTTTTGGATACGGGCGTATTCGAAATTGGCGGCACGTACATTTACAACTGGAACGGCGGCGCCTGGGGCCCGCAGGATATGCAGGGTTGTATGCAGCATTCCTTGAACGTCTGTCTGGCCTGGATTGCCAGTCAAACCGGAGCGAAAAACTTTTACAAGTACATGAATGCCTTCGGCATCGGTCGCCTGTCAGGCGTGGACCTGGCCGGGGAAGCTGCCGGACGCCTGAAAGTGCCCGGCGATGCCGACTGGTACGACGCCGACCTGGGCACCAACGCCTTCGGCCAGGGCGTTTCCGCCACCCCAATCCAGATGGCGGCCGCAGTTTCAGCCATTGCGAACGATGGCAAGATGATGGCGCCCCACATTGTCCGCTCGATCATTAATAAGGGGCACCAGCAAGACATCGATTTGAAGCAGCTCGGACAGCCGATTAAAACCGAGACCGCCAGATCCCTGTCGGAAATGCTGGCCAACTCGCTGGAAGGCGAATCTTCCGATGCCCTGGTAGATGGTTATCGGGTCGCCGGGAAAACCGGCACGGCCGAAATCCCGACACCTTATGGGTACACCAGCAACCAGACCAACGCCTCCTTTGTCGGCTGGGGTCCGGTAGACGATCCTCGTTTTCTGGTTTATGTCTGGCTGGAAAAACCAACGTCATCGATCTGGGGTTCCGAAGTTGCCGCCCCGGTCTTTCGGGATGTTGTCCAAAGCCTGGTGATCCTGATGGATCTGCCTCCAGATCGTGTTCGTTTGCAGGTATACGGACAGTGAGCCTTCCCAACACGGGGGCCAAACCCGCCGCTTGCCCGAGGTAGCATGCTGACCTTTGCGGATATCATCGAAGCCATTACCCATACCCGACCCGAAGGGGCCGGGTTAGTGGTCACCGAGGCCGTGATCGATTCGCGTAAAGTGATCCCCGGAGCGCTATTCATCGCCATCCCTGGCGAGCGCGTGGATGGACACCAGTTTATTGACGAAGCGTTCGATAAAGGCGCCAACCTGGCTTTCGTCCAGCAGGAGATGCCGGAACGCTATAGCTGCCTGGACTTACGCAAACCGTTCGACCCTCAAGCCCTGGCAAACCTGGAAGCGCCAATCTGCTTGCGAGTAGAAGACTGTGTGCAGGCATTGCAAACGACGGCGCGCTTCTGGCGGCGCAAGCTCGATCTGCGAGTGATTGGCATCACTGGCAGTGTTGGCAAATCAACGACCAAGGAATTGATCGCTGAGGTGCTCACGCAGCGTTATCGCACCTTAAAAAACCCTGGCAATCTCAACAACGAGATCGGTCTGCCCCTGACCGTGCTCCACCTGAGCGAGGGATACGAACGGGCAGTGCTGGAAATGGGCTTTTATGTGCCCGGCGAAATCTCGCTATTATGCGATCTGGCCCTGCCCCAGATCGGGGTCATCACCAATATAGGCACCGTCCACGCAGAACGGGCCGGCTCCCAGGAAACGATCGCCAAAGGCAAGGCCGAGCTGGTTGAAGCGTTGCCCCCTGCCCCGGATGGCGTGGCGATCCTCAATTTTGATGATCCCCTGGTCCGCAAGATGGCCGATCAGACCTCCGCTCAGGTGTTCTTCTACGGGCTTGACCCGCAGGCCGATTTATGGGCCGACAACGTGGAAGGCCTGGGGCTGGAGGGTATCCGGTTTCAGCTGCACTTTCGCAATGAAGTCATTACCCTGCGGGTCCCGATGATCGGAAGGCACTCTGTTCACACCGCTTTGCGGGCGGCCGCAGTCGGCCTGATTGAAGGCCTGACCTGGCAAGAAATTATCAACGGCCTGAGGTCGGAGCATACCCAGCTGCGCCTGGTAGCCGTCCGCTCCGCCAGCGGCGCCCTGGTTCTGGATGACACTTACAACGCCTCGCCTCAATCCACCCTGGCGGCCTTGAACCTGCTGAGTGAATTGGAAGGTCACAAAGTGGCTGTGCTGGGTGACATGCTGGAATTGGGCCCTTATGAGCGTCAGGGCCATGAAATGGTCGGCGTGCGGGCCGCCGAAGTCGTCGATCAGTTGATCACAGTAGGCGAGCGAGCGAAAACGATTGCTTATTCAGCCTGGCAGTCCGGCCTGTCCAAAAAAGTCATCCGGGAACTCGAGACCAGCGACCAGGCGATCGAACTTTTAAAATCCCAATTGGGTCCCCAGGACGTTGTTCTGATCAAAGGCTCGCACGGCATGCAGATGGACCGCATTGTCACGGCTCTGGAGACAGATTAATGGAGCGAACTTCGCTCGTCCTGGCTTTGGCCGGGATCAGTTTCATGTTGACTGTCATCTGGGGAACGCCCTTACTTCGGATATTGCGACATTTTAAGGTCGGTAAGGAAATCCGGGTTGAAGGGCCGGAAAGGCACTTTACCAAATTAGGAACCCCCACGATGGGGGGTGTGATGATTGTCCTGCCCGTGGTCCTGGTTACCGTTTTGATGAACGCCGCCTCGGTGATCGGGGTGACCGTGATCGGACGCTCCGTGCTGCTGCCGTTGGGTGTGCTGGTGCTATTCGCCAGCCTGGGCGCGATTGATGATTGGGTTGGCCTGCGCGGCAGCCGGCGCGGCAAAGGCATGCGAGCCCGCACCAAGTTCTTATTCCAGGTCATCCTGGCCCTGATCACCGCTTACGGCCTGTACGAGGTGCTCGATGTACCCCAATTGTTCTTGCCAGGCGTGAAGGGCGAAATCGAGCTCGGCTGGTGGTACATCCCGATTGCGGCCTTCATCATCGTGGCCATGTCCAATGCCATCAACCTGACAGACGGGCTGGATGGGCTGGCTGGCCTGATTTCGGCCACCGCTTTCGCCACCTACGGTGGGATCGCCATCTTGCAGGGACAGGTCTTCGTGGCCCGGTTCTGCTTCACCCTGGTCGGGGCTTTGTTCGGCTTTCTATGGTTCAACGTTCACCCCGCCCAGTTATTTATGGGCGATACCGGCTCCCTGGCCCTGGGTGCGACCCTGGGCGTGGTCGCCTTGATGACCGGCCAATGGATCCTGCTGCCCCTGGTCGCTGTGATCCCGGTCAGCGAGATTGTCAGCGACGTGCTGCAGGTAGCCTATTTCCGGATGACCGGCGGCCGGAGGTTATTCAAGATGGCGCCATTGCACCATCATTTTGAGCTGTCCGGATGGAGCGAGACCCAGGTTGTACAGCGTTTCTGGCTCATCAGCCTGATGTTCGCCATGATCGCAGTGGCTATGGCGGTCGCATGAAACCCGACTGGCAGGATCGCAAGGTAATCGTGGTCGGCGCTGCCCGCCAGGGATTGGCCCTGGCCCGTTACCTGGCCCGCCACGGGGCGACCGTCACCCTGAACGACCGGCGCACCGCTGAGCAGCTTCAGGAAGCCCGGGAAAGCCTGGCTGATATGGGCGATCGAATCCAATGGGCGCTGGAGGGCCACCCGCTCGATTTACTGGAGAACTGCGATCTGCTGTGTTTGTCCGGCGGGGTGCCACTCGATCTGCCGCTGGTGCAGGCCGCTCTTACCGCCGGGGTACCGCTCTCAAATGACTCGCAGATCTTTCTGGAAGCGGCGCCCTGCCCGGTGATCGGCATTACTGGCTCAGCCGGTAAAACCACCACCACCAGCCTGGTCGGCGAGATTGCCCGGCAGGCCGGATTACCGGGAAAAGTCTGGGTGGGCGGCAACATCGGGCTGCCGTTGATCGGCCAGGCTGACGAGATGCACACCCAAGATCTGGCCGTCATGGAACTCTCCAGTTTCCAGTTGGAAATCATGACCCGGGCGCCCCAAATCGGCGCGATCCTTAACATCACACCCAACCATCTGGACCGCCATAAAACGATGGAGGCTTATACGTCGGCCAAAGCCCGCATCCTGACCTACCAGGATGCCAACAGCCAGGCCGTGTTGAATCGGGACGATCCCGGCGCCTGGGCGCTGAAACACCTGGTCCGGGGCCAGTTGTTCTCCTTCGGTGTTCAACCGCCCGAACCGGCTTTGCCCGATTTTGCCGGCGCTTTTATCCGGGATGGTTGGATCATGCTGCAGGCAACGCCAGCCGAAGAAGCACAGCCCGTCCTGGGCCGCAGTGAAATCAGGCTGCGCGGCGAACACAATTTGCTGAACGCGCTGGCGGCCTGCGCCATTGCCGCTGCAGCCGGGCTGCCGGTCGCAGCCATGCAATCCGGCATCCGGGGGTTCCGAGGGGTCAGCCACCGGCTGGAATGGATCCGCCGTTGGGGCGGCGCCGATTGGTACAACGACTCGATCGCCACGGCGCCCGAGCGGGTGATCGCAGCCATCCGGTCGTTTGAAGAACCACTGGTGCTGCTGGCGGGCGGCCGGGATAAAGACCTGCCCTGGGAAGATTTTGCCGACCTGGTTTGCGAGCGAGTGGATCACCTGATCGCATTCGGAGAAGCTGCCGAGATCATCACGACAGCGGTCGAGGCAGCCAGGCGCCAGCCAGACAGGCCCAGCATCACCCTTTGCGATGGGTTGGAACAAGCGGTTCAGGCTGCAGCCGAACTGGTTGAGCCGGGTGATGTGGTGCTCTTGTCACCGGGCGGCACAAGTTTTGATGAATTTATTGATTTTGAGGAGCGTGGAACATGTTTCGCACATTGGGTGAAACAATTAGTGTAAAATCTCGCAATTGGATTGGGCCATCAGCCCCGCGACGAACGGTGCTGGGCATTGATATTATTTTGCTATTATCTGTTTTCACACTGGTCGTATTCGGCCTGCTGATGGTTTATTCCGCCAGCTGGGATGACTCGATCCAGGTCTATGGCAATCCAACCACAATTTTCGCCCGCCAGATGATGTTCGCGGTCTCAGGGTTATTCGTAATCGGTCTGATGACCTTCATGGATTATCATCGCTGGCAAAAACTGGCCCTGCCAGCCATTGGATTTACCCTGGTGCTGCTGATGGTCGTGCTGGCGATCGGGGAAGTCCGCAACAACGCCGTCCGGACCCTGATTGGTGGCTCGGTCCAGCCGTCCGAGCTGGCCAAGCTGGTCTCCATCATCTACCTCTCGGCCTGGATGTACTCCAAGCGCGAGCAGCTCAGTTCCATCAGCTTCGGACTGGCCCCGCTGGCTTTGATCCTGGGGATCATCGGCGGCCTGATCTTCCTGCAGCCCGATCTGAGCGCAGTGATTACGATCTTCTTCCTGGGCGGGGTGATGTTTTTCTTCGCCGGTGGTGAATGGAAGAAAATCCTGTTGCTGGTTGCAGCGGCCGGCGTGATCGGCTACCTGGTGGTCCAGTTTACGCCCACCGGCCGGGAACGATTGTCTTACTATTTAGCCGGCTGGCACGATCCCACCCAGGGCTCCTACCACATCCAGCGCTCACTGGAGGCTTTCGTGAAAGGCGGCTGGTTCGGCGTTGGGATCGGTAAATCAAGCACGAAAATGACGGGCCTGCCCTTCCCATCTACGGACAGTATTTTCGCCGTGGTGGGCGAGGAAACCGGCGCATTCGGCTCGGTCGGCCTGGTGGTCCTGTATGGTTTGCTGCTCTGGCGCGGCCTGACGATTGCAATGGACGCCCCGGATCAATTCGGCAAGCTGTTGGCTGGCGGACTGAGCATCTGGATCGCCTGGGAAGCTTTCGTAAATATGGCCGTCATGCTCAGCCTGATGCCATTCGCCGGAAACGCTTTGCCATTCCTGAGCGCCGGCGGTTCAAATCTTTGGGTATCCCTGGCGGCGGTTGGTATTTTGATGAATGTCTCTCGCCAGTCGGAACAAAGCAAGAAAGAAAAAGGGAGGTTGTTTGGTGCGGTTGTTGATTTGCGCCGGCGGGACCGGGGGCGGCGTGTATCCCGCTCTCGCCGTATGGCAGGCACTCGCTGATACCGGCGTTGCCACCGATGTTTTATGGGTCGGAGGCAGAGGCGGTATGGAGGCTGACCTGGTGAAACGAGCCGGAATCCCGTACGAAGAGATTTCAGCGGCTGGCGTTCACGGCGTCGGCCTTGGCGCGCTGCCTGGCAACCTGCTCCAGCTAAGCCAGGGCTACCTGCAAGCGGGCCGCATCCTGCGCCGCTTCCAGCCGGATGTGTTGTTCTTTACCGGCGGTTATGTGGCAGTCCCGATGGCGTTTGCAGGCCGCAGCCGGCCGTCCTTGCTGTATGTGCCGGACATCGAGCCCGGATTGGCACTTAAAACCCTGGCGCGTTCGGCCGACCGCATCGCGGTGACAACCGAGACCTCCCGCCAATACTTCCGCGACCAGGCCGCCGTCCGGGTCAGCGGATATCCCACTCGCCCGGAACTACAGGTCTGGGATCGGCAGGACGCCTTCCGAGCCCTGGAGCTTCGGGAAGATCTCCCGGTCGTATTCGTGTTTGGCGGCAGCAAAGGCGCCCGTTCGATCAATCGAGCCTTGCTGGCAGTCCTACCTGGAATCCTGCCCGATGCCCAGGTGCTGCACATCAGCGGCAGCCTGGATTGGCCCGAGATCGAGGCCGCCAGCCAGGCTTTGCCCGCCGAACTGGCGGAACGCTATCACCCCTACCCCTATCTCCATGAGGAGATGGGTGCAGCTCTCAGCGTGGCTGATCTGGTCGTGTCACGCGCCGGAGCCTCCACTTTGGGTGAGTTCCCCCTGTTTGGGATCCCGGCTATCCTGGTGCCTTATCCCTACGCCTGGCGTTACCAGCGGATTAACGCTGAGTACCTGGCCTCCCGCGGTGCGGCTTTGATTGTGATGGACGAAGACCTGGATCAGCAACTGCTGCCGACCGTCAAAGAATTGCTGAACGATCCCAATCGGCGAGCTCAAATGCGCCAGGCCATGGGCAAACTGGCCACACCCAGGGCAGCCAGCCGGATCGCCAGGGAATTAATCGATCTGGCGGGCGTCCAAAGTGCAGGAGGACCTGACCTGTGATCAGTCTGGTGATTGTCTTCTGGATGTACGTGATCTTATTTGCAGTGATCGGCGCCATGCGCGGCTGGGCCAAAGAGATCCTGGTCACTTTTGGGATCATCCTTTCGCTATTCCTGATCACGGTGCTCGAGACTTATGTCAGTGTGGTGATCACAACCATCGCCACCTCCGGTGGGCGTCCGCAATTCTGGATGCGGACGACGATCGTGATCTTGCTGGTATTTTTCAGTTATCAGACGCCCAACATCCGGGCGATCGCCGGGGCGCGCTTCGCCCGCGAGCGCCTGCAAGACACCCTGTTGGGATTTATGCTGGGCGGCGTGAACGGCTTCCTGGTGGTTGGGACCCTGTGGTATTTCCTGAATGACGCCAACTACCCGTTCCCGATCATCATCCCGCCCCAGGCCGGGCAGCCGTATTTCGAAGCCGCCCAACGTTTGATCCGGATCCTGCCGCCGGAATGGCTGACGATCCCCTGGATCTATTTTGCGGTCGGACTGGCATTTTTATTCGTCATCATCGTGTTCATCTGAACGCGTTCTTACGAACTTGTTCTGCGAACGTATTCGTCAAACAAAGAAGGATTATGACTCACGTTCACCTGATCGGCATCGGCGGTACCGGCCTCTCGGCTATTGCCCTGGTTTTGCTGGAAAGCGGCTACCAGGTTAGCGGTTCGGACCGGCAGATCTCTCCGCTGGCAGCCCGCCTCAGAGCAGCCGGGGCGCAGGTCTATGCCGGTCATGCCGCCGGGCAAATTCAGGGCGCCGATCTGGTGATACGCTCGTCCGCCATCCCGGATGACAATCCGGAAGTGCTGGCGGCAAACCAGGCCGGTATCCCGGTCCTGAAACGGTCCGATTTCCTGGGCAGGCTGATGCATGACAAGATCGGGATCGCCGTCGCAGGCACGCATGGTAAAACCACGACTACTGCGATGCTTGCCTGGCTGTTGACTGCCCTCGACCAGGACCCAACCTACATTATCGGCGGGGTTTCGGTCAATCTGAATAACAATGCGCACGCAGGGAAGGGTTCAACTTTCGTGATCGAAGCAGATGAGTACGACCGGATGTTCCTGGGGCTCACACCGCAACTGGCGGTGGTGACCAATATCGAGCACGACCACCCGGATTGCTACCCCACGCCCGCTTCGTTTTACCAGGCCTTTGTTGATTTCAGCCGCTGCCTAACCGCCGGCGGCACCCTGCTGGTCTGCCTGGACGATCCCGGCGCCGCCAGCCTGGCTGGCGATGCCAGCCGGGAAGGCCTGCAGATCCTGGGCTATGGGCTGGATAACTCGCAAGCCGACTATCAAGCGCGCCGCCCGGAGGTCAATGTTTGGGGCGGGATGAGCTTCGAAGCCGTCAGCCCTTCCGAAACACACCAGGTCGACCTGCTGGTGGCTGGCAATCACAATGTACGCAACGCCCTGGCTGCCCTGGCGGTGATCGACCGGCTGGGTTTGTCTCTCCAGGCGGCTGCCGAAGCACTGGGACAGTACCAGGGTGCAGGCCGGCGCTTCGAAGTCATCGCTCAGGTGGCCGGCGTCACATTGGTGGATGACTATGCTCACCACCCGACCGAGATCCAGGCGACCCTGCAAGCCGCTCGCATCCGCTACAATGGCCGGCGCATTTGGGCCGTCTGGCAGCCGCATACCTATTCACGCACCCGCACATTGCTGGACAAGTTCGCAGTCTCGTTCGCGGCTGCAGACCGGGTGCTCGTGACGGATATCTATGCCGCCCGCGAGACTGCCCCTGAAGACGGATTTTCGGCTCGGGAAGCGGCTGCTCAGATCGAGGGGCATGCCCAGGTTCAATATTCGGGCACCCTGGACCAGACGATCGAGCTTCTGATGGAGCAATTGCAATCCGGCGACATCGTTCTGGTATTGTCGGCTGGCGATGCCGACCAGATCAACCCCAAAATCGCCGCTGCCCTGGCCCAGGGTGCGCCCAACCAGGCTCCCCAGGCCCAACAGAGCTTCCGGCTCAGGAACAAATCCGATCAAGGAGGTCAGGATGTCTGACAAACAAAGAAATTACGATGCGGAAATTTTGGCGCTGGCCAACCTGACCTTGCGGCCGCGCTTCATTCAGGAAGATGAAACGGCGCTCGAAGTTTTGCCGGATCCGGTCGAGGCTATTGCCCCGCTTGAGATCGAGGTTCCCCACAAGAAGGACGTGATCCTGCGCCTGATCAAGCGGATCAAGAAGGACTGATCGATCCGAGTAGATTGATCCGCCACGGATACAATCACCCGGACAACGAAGGATACTGAAGCCTGTGATGACTGTCGAAACCACCCTGACCGATCAACTGCGCGCCGCCCTGGGAGAGCAGCCCGGGATACGCCTGGAAGCCAACGCCTCCCTGGCGCGTTACAGCGCGGCCCGTCTGGGTGGCCCGGCCGATCTGCTGCTGGAAGTAAATTCAGCGGATGAGTTGGCCCAGGCGGTCAGCCTGCTGTGGAAGCTGGATCAGGGCTTCATGATCCTGGGCGGTGGCTCCAACGTACTCATCAGCGACCTGGGCGTACGGGCGGTGGTGATTCTGAATCGCGCCCGCCAGGTCCGGTTTGCAGAAGCCGCCAATCCACCCCGGGTGTGGGCCGAATCCGGCGCTAACTTTGGACTGCTGGCGCGGCAGGCAGCTCAGCGCGGGCTGGCCGGGCTGGAATGGGCCGCCGGCATCCCGGGTACGGTCGGCGGCGCAGTAGTCGGCAACGCCGGCGCCCACGGCGGAGATATGGCCGGAAATATCCAACTGGCAGAAATCTTGCACCATATGGGTGGGGTGGACAAATCATCCCCGGTGCGGGAGGAATGGGCGCCGGAACGGCTCGGTCTGGCGTACCGCACCAGCAGTTTAAAAAGAAACCCGGGACAAGCTGTGGTCTTGAGCGCCACATTGAGGCTGACACGCAGCACCACTGCCAATGTGCAGGCCCGCATGGAAGAATTCAACCTCTACCGGCGCAGCACCCAGCCGCCTGGCGCCAGCATGGGCTCGATGTTTAAAAACCCGCCCGGCGATTACGCCGGCAGATTGATCGAAGCGGCTGGACTGAAAGGCACAGCGATCGGCGGAGCGGAAATCAGCGATCGGCATGCGAATTTCTTTCTAAACCGGGGCGAGGCCTCCGCCAGCGACGTACGGGCGTTGATTGAACTGGCCCGCCGGGAAGTCGCCAGGCAATTTGGCATCCAACTCGAACTGGAAATTGAATTGGTCGGTGAATGGCCCGATCAACCACAGGCAGCATAGAAGCAACCAATGGACAACGGGAAACTACGGATTGGCGTAATATTTGGCGGTCGCTCGGGCGAGCATGAAGTCTCGCTGATGTCGGCGCGTTCGGTCCTGGGCGCGTTGGACCACCAGAAATACGCGGTCACGCAGATCGGGATCGACCATCAGGGCGCCTGGCTGACAGGCGATGATGTCCTGGAAGCGCTGGACACCGGTCAAACCGGGCAGTTGAACCGGGCGGCCCTGCTGCCGGATCCTTCCCAAAATGGGCTCAACATCCTGCGGGAAGATCCGCAAGCCGCCATCCTGGAACAGCTGGCCCAGTTGGATGTCGTCTTCCCGGTCCTGCACGGCACCTTCGGCGAAGACGGCACCCTGCAAGGCCTGCTCGAGCTGGCCGACCTGGCTTATGTCGGCGCCGGCGTGTTGGGTTCGGCCCTGGCGATGGACAAGGCGGCCTTCAAAGATGTGATGCGGGCTCACCAGATCCCGGTGTTGCAGTCCACCCTGCTGCTGCGCAGCCAGATCGAGCACAACCTGGAATCAGCCTTAGACCAGGCTGAGAGCGTCGCCGGATATCCACTGTTCGTAAAACCGGCCAACTTGGGTTCGTCGGTCGGGATTACCAAATGCCGCTCGCGCGCCGATCTGCTGGAAGGACTGATGGAAGCCGCACGATACGATCGGCGGGTGCTGGTGGAACGCGGGATTGCCGGACGCGAGATCGAGATCAGCGTTTTGGGCAACGACCAGCCAAAAGCCTCGATACCGGGCGAGATCGTCCCAGCCGGAGAATTCTACTCCTATGCGGCCAAATACCTGGACGAAGACTCCGCCCTGCTGATCCCGGCGCCTATCCCAGGTGAAATGGCGCAGCGGGCGCGTCAACTGGCGATCCAGGCTTACCAGGCCATTGACGCCGCCGGTATGGCCCGGGTAGATTTTCTTTTAGACAAAGACAGCGGCGAGCTTTTCTTGAACGAGATCAACACAATCCCAGGCTTCACCAAGATCAGCATGTATCCAAAGCTCTGGGAGGCCAGCGGGCTGCCCTATCCGCGCCTGCTTGACCGCCTGATTGAGCTGGCTCTCGAGCGAAAAGCCGACCGAGACCACACGGAACGCAGATTCCGGAGGCAAGACTGATATGGCTCGAACAACACGTTCTTCAACAAATTCTGGGGCCCGCGCCCGAACGAGCGCCCGGGCCAGCCGCAAGCCGAAATCCAGCCGGCGATCATCCAGCGCTGGGCAAGGCGTCCCGCCGGTCATGGTACGCGGTGGGGTCACCGAATTCCCCTCCCGGCCCATCCGGCGCAGCAACGCCAAGCGACGTTTCGATGTCGCCCTGCCGATCGTGGGGGCCGAGATGCGCCTGCCCTCCCTGCCACGCCTGCGGGTTGGTTGGCGGCTGTTATCGCTGGCCCTGACCATCTTCTTTGGGGTCTTGCTTTACCAATTCTGGAATTCTCCCGGGTACAAAGTGCAGGCCGCGGAAGTCGATGGCTTGCAACGCCTGAACAGCACCGAAGTCAATGCGGTTTTGGGCGTCGATGGCGCACCCATTTTTGCCGTCAACGTGGCTGCCGCCCAGGCCCGGTTGGAAGACGCCTTCCCGGAATTCTCGGACATTCACATCGCAGTTGCATTACCGAACAAGGTCAGCGTCAGTTTGAGCGAGCGCCAGCCGGTCTTGGTCTGGCAGCAAAATGGCCGGACCCTGCTGGTTGACTCGTCCGGGGTGGCGTTCCCGCTGCGGGGCGAGAGCGCTCCGGCCGATCTGCCGATGGTTGAAGCCCAGGACACGGTCCAGGCGGCGCTGCCGATGGTGCTCTCACCGGAGGCTTACACCAGCCTGGAAGCCGCTCAGGCTGCTCAGGAAGCCCAACAAGCGGTCGCCAGCAGCTTATTAAGTGATAAGATGGTCGCTGCAGTTTTAGCGCTCTCCAAGGACGCTCCGGCCAACACGCCGCTGGTTTACGACAACCAGCGCGGCCTGGGCTGGCAGGACGAGCGCGGTTGGAAAGTTTATTTCGGAGACGCACAGGACATTGAAATGAAGTTGAACGTCTATAACGCCATGGTCGCCCAGCTCAGTGCGGAGGATATCCAACCGAGCCTGATCAGCGTTGAATTCGTTCATGCGCCTTACTTCCGTGTGGAGTGATAACTGGGATGGATGATTCGATTGTAGTTGGGATTGATATCGGAACGACAAAAATATGCACGCTGGTGGCCCGCGAAGAAAACCCGGGGCAAATCCGCATCCTGGGCGTCGGCATCGAGCCGGCCCAGGGTATGCGCAAAGGCGTCGTGGTCGACCTGGCCGCCGCCTCACAGGCTGTCAACCGGTCGATCGACAAAGCCGAACGCAGTTCTGGGTTGGAGATCAGCTCCGCGCTGGTGAGTCTGGCCGGTTCCAATGTGTCCTCGGTCAACAGCCGGGGTGTGGTCGGCGTTTCCGGAAGGGTGATCGATGCGGACGATGTCGCCAGAGCGGTCGACGCAGCCCGGGCCGTTGCCATCCCGCACAACCGGGAAATCATCCACGTCATCCAGCGCGGTTTCAACGTCGATGGCCAGGAAGGCATCCGGGCTCCAATCGGGATGCACGGCTACCGCCTGGAAGTTGAAACCCATATCATTACCGCCTCGGCAGCCAGCGTCGAAAACCTGCGCCAGTGTGTGGCAGCCGCCGGCGTGGAAGTCTCTCAGTTTGTGCTCAACCCCCTGGCCTCGGCTGAGGTGGTGCTGACTGAGACCGAACGCCAAATGGGCGTGGTGGTCTGCGATGTGGGCGGCGGGACAACCGATATGGCCATCTACATCGACGGGGACGTCTGGCACACCGCCGTGCTTTCGCTGGGCGGCAACCATATTTCGTCCGATATCGCCCACGGCCTGCGCCTGCCCATGTCCCAGGCCGAGGAGATCAAGCTCGAGCACGGGCATGCCCTGCCCGGCGAAGTGGAGTCACAGGAATATTTCAACATTAAACCCTTCGGCGAGCAGGAAGCCGTCCAGATCAGCCGCCAGGAATTGGTGACCATCATCGAGGCCCGGGTGGAAGAGATCTTCAGTATGGTGGTGCAGGAGATCAAGCGCTCCGGTTATGACGGGCTTTTGCCGGCCGGCATGGTCCTGACGGGCGGCTCCAGCCTGCTGCCCGGAATGCGCAGCCTGGCCAGCCACGTGCTGGGCGTGCCGGTGCGGATCGCCCAACCGGAGAATTTGATCGGCATGGTCGACCGGCTCGATTCGCCCGCTTATTCCACCAGCGTCGGCCTGCTCAAGTGGGCCGTCCAATACAGCGAGCTTGCGCCCCAGGGCGGCAAACGCCGCAGCAGTGCCCCATCGGCCGGCGGGCCGCTCGACTGGGAAAGAATTAAGAGTTTATTGAAACGATTGCTGCCTTAGCAGGCAATTCCATACCCACCGGGAGCAGCGAGCCAGCTGGCACCTGCCCGCCTCCTGGAAAGTATGTTTACAGTATTGCAACGCAGGATGAAGTTAACCGCCCGTGATGAAGGATCAAAGCAGATCGGGGCAGTTACCAAGAAGGTATTTTTTCAGATTGAGGAGGAAGTCATGTCGAATATGAATGCCAATTTTCCAAACCAGGTCGAATCCTTCGCCCGCATTAAAGTTGTTGGCGTAGGAGGCGGCGGGTGCAACGCCGTCGATCGCATGATCGACGAAGGCCTGCAGGGCGTAGACTTTGTGGCGGTCAACACCGACGCCCAGGCGCTGCTGCTCTCCAAGGCGACTGCCCGGGTGCGGATCGGCGAAAAGCTGACCCGCGGGCTGGGCTCAGGCGGCGATCCCGATATGGGCCGCAAAGCCGCTGAAGAATTGGCGGAGCACATGTACGAGGTCTTGAAAGGCTCGGACATGGTCTTCATCACCGCCGGCATGGGCGGCGGCACCGGCACCGGCGCTGCTCCGGTGATCGCCCAGATCGCCAAAGAGGTCGGCGCCCTGACGATCGGTGTGGTGACCCGGCCCTTCACCTTTGAGGGTTCCCGCCGGATCCAGTCGGCCGAGAATGGGATCGGCAATCTCAAAGAGCAGTCCGACACCCTGATCGTCATCCCGAACGACCGCCTGCTGCAAATCGTGGACAAGCGCGCCAACCTGCAGACCGCTTTCCGCATGGCAGATGACGTGCTGCGCCAGGGCGTCCAGGGCATCTCAGAACTGATCACCGTCCCCGGCCTGATCAACCTGGACTTCGCCGACGTGCGCACGATCATGTCAGAAGGCGGCGCAGCCTTGATGGCAGTCGGCGATCGCTGAAGGCGAGGAAGCCGCCCGGGTAGCCGCCGAGCAGGCCATCTCCAGCCAGTTGCTGGACATCACCATCGATGGCGCTCGCGGCATCCTGTTCAATGTCACCGGCGGCCCGGATCTGACCCTGTTCGACGTCAACCAGGCAGCCGCGATCATCAAGGAAACCGCCCATCCGGACGTCAACCTGATCTTCGGCGCAGTCATCGATCCGAACATGAAGGACAAAGTCCGCATCACGGTCATCGCCACCGGTTTCGAACGAACGGGCGTACCCCGCCGCATCATGGAAACCCCGATAAGCGAACCGCGCGAGCGCTCGAACGCTGCCCCCCTGCCCCCGACGGGTCAGAAACCGCAGCAGGATTTCCAACCGCGCGCCTTCAACACGGAAGATCTGGATATCCCAACCTTCCTGCGCAATCGCGGCCGGTAGTTCACTGGCCGCTTGACCGGTTCGGGCGGACTGCCAGAACAACTGTATATCTTCACAGACAGCACTACTGATCGCCGGTACGCTCCCCGGTCGTTATTGGTTGTATTGGTGCTTTACTGTTATCGTACATCCGAATGAACAGCTTGCGGTTTGATTTTGCCTGCCTGTTTGCTGAACAGGCGCTGGGTGATGATGAGACGAAGTGAACACTCGCTCGAATCAATCAGCCCTGGCCCGTGCATTCGGAATGAATTGGAATCAATTGCTCTGAGGCTTCCTTGCTTCTCCGGGTCTGCCTTCGCCCGAAGAGGCGTGCTCCTCAGTTTGGAATGGGCCTGGTCCTCGACAGCCAGGCCCAACCGATTTAACTGCAACAAATCGTAACTACGCAGCCAACGTCTGGAATTTGTGGCGAAATGGGCGTGCGTGGGGGCGTACGCCCCCACGCACGCCCATTTCGCCTATATTTTTTACACCAGGCTGAATGGCATCATTTTTTAATCTAAATTAGTACTTTTGTCCCTTGCACATGCGCGGTTAACGTGCTAAAATCCAAAGCAATACGCCACATGTGCCGGACAGCAAACGGCAACCCCCATATGTGGCGGCGACAAATGTTCTAATTATTTTATACACAAACTATGGGCTCTGGCAATCCAGTCAGGCCCAACCCTGAAAATGATCCGGAAACCATCGGGAAATGCAACGCACCGGGATCATTCTCGTTCGACTCGACCGTTCCAGAGATGGGCTGGAGAGCCGCAGCTCGTTTCAAGTGGCCTGCGAAATCACCCGGGCTTTCATCCTGCCCGTCAGCTTGCTACCGGATCAGTCAGGTTTTCCTGGGATGGGCCGCCCGCCCTACCTGAGCAATGTCCGATCAACCAGGCTTTTCATTCTTCCGAGGATCATCATGCGCTGTCCATATTGTAAAAACGAACGTTCCCGAGTTGTCGATACCTCCCATGATGTGCGCGGCGGGGTTCGCCGGCGGCGGGAATGTGAGAACTGCGGACAGCGTTTTTCCACCTACGAACGCCCCATCCTGGCCACCCCTTTGATCATCAAGCAAGATGGAACCCGTGAGGAATTCGACCGGGACAAATTAGCCCGCGGCATCCGGATATCCTGCGCCAAGCGCCCCGTTTCAGCCGCTGACATTGACCGCTTGATCGGTGAGATCGAGGCCACCTTGCAGGCCATGGGCCGTTCCGAAGTTTCGTCGCGAGTGGTGGGGGATATGGCAATCGCCGGTCTGAAAGAAATGGATCAGATCGCGTACATCCGCTATGCCATCGTATATTTAGGGCTGGATGACCTGGTTGCCATTCGAAATGAGATCGATCGCATCCTAGAGGGCTAATCCAGCGTTCGAGCAGCGCCTGCGCTTCCGTTTCGCGCCAGGCGTTTTAAGCGACTCTTCATGCCGCCTGGTTGTGAACCGGATTCGGCCGGTTCAGGCAGAATTACCAATAAGACAGGTGAATGGGCCTTGGGGAATGAGCCCAGGGGAAGGCTCTTTAGGAATCTCAATGTGGTGTAACCCCAGAGATTCCGGATAGGGAATTCCCGCCTTCACTTGTCCGAAGCGTACTATAATAGCTACCTTATTGATGTTGATAGGAGATGGAACCATGTTGCAGGAAGCCCCAAAATCCAATGCTCAACCCGAAACCAACCGCAAAGGCCTGCTGCCCACCCCACCCCTGCCTGCCAACCTGCCGGCGGTCGAATTGACCGAAAACGCCCGGCAGGTTTTAATGCGCCGCTATGTTCGCAGAGGCGATGACGGCCTGCCGGTGGAAACGGTTGAAGAGATGTTCTGGCGGGTGGCTTATCACGTCGCCAGGGTTGAAACGGAATGGGAGGGCGAGGCGCTGACCCGCGCCCGGGAATTTTACCGGTTGCTCTCAAGTAAGAGCTTCTTCCCCAACAGCCCCACCTTCACAGGCGCAGGCACTCCCCTGGGCCAACTGGCTGCCTGTTTCGTCTTGCCTATCACCGATGATATGGGCCGCGATTCGGCCGGCATCTTCCAGACCCTGCGGGATGCCGCCTTGATCCAGCAAACCGGCGGCGGCAACGGCTTCGGTTTCTCCCGCCTGCGCCCGCAGGGCACCCTGGTCAAATCCTCGGCCGGCCAGGCAACCGGCCCGGTTGGATTTTTGCGCGTCTACGATAAGGCTTTCGGCGAGATCGCCCAGGGTGGGACCCGCCGGGGCGCTAATATGGCCGTGCTGCGGGTCGATCATCCCGACATCGAAGAATTCATCACCTGCAAGACCGACGAGAACGCCATCACCAATTTCAACATTTCGGTCGGGATTACGGATGCGTTCATGGAGGCCGTCCGCCAGGATGGCGATTGGGAGCTGCGCTTCCCGGACGTGAGTGCCCCGGAATTCAAGGGCTTTAAAGGCACCCTGGAACAGGCCGAAGCGGCCGGGATTCCGATCCAGGTCCACAGGACCGTGCGCGCCCGCGAGCTGTTCGATAAGATCGTCCAGCAGGCCCATCACAACGGCGAGCCGGGGATGCTGTTCCTGTCGGCTGCCAACCGCTCCAACCCGGTTCCGCACTTATACGAACTGGAGGCGACCAACCCCTGCGGGGAACAATGGCTTGGGCCCTATGAAAACTGCTGCCTGGGTTCGATCAACCTGGCCCAGCATATGGGGCCGGACGGCTCAGTGGATTGGGAAAAACTGCGCCAGAACGTCGAGCTGGCGACCATCTTTCTGGACGACGTCGTTGAGGCCAATGCTTACGTCCCGGCCGTACCCCAGCTCAAAGAAGCCGCCCATCGCGCCCGGCGGATCGGCCTGGGGATCATGGGCCTGGGCGACCTGATGTACCACGCCGGCATCCGCTACGGCTCGGACGAAGGCCAGGAGTTCGCCGCCCAGGTGATGGAATTCGTACGCTATCACAGCATGGCGACCAGCATCGAGCTGGCCAAAACCCGGGGCGCCTTCCCCGCCATCACGGGCAGCCTGTACGATCCGGACGAATTGCGCTGGCAGCCCCCCACCCCGCTGGCGCCCTACACCCACCAGTGGAACCGCCCGGCCATCGATTGGGATCAAATCCTGCAAGGCCTGCACCAGCACGGCATCCGCAATGCCGCCCAGACCACCGTGGCCCCGACCGGCACGATCGCCACCGTGGCGGGCTGTGAAGGCTACGGCTGCGAGCCGGTTTTCGCCCTGGCCTATATCCGCCACGTGAACGATAAAGGCCAGGATTTGCAGCTGAATTACACCAGCCCGCAGTTCGAGCGAGCCCTGGTGGATGCCGGGCTGGATGAAAACACCCGCGGCGCGATCATCGCGCATGTCCTCGAGCAGGGCTCCTGCCAGGGCCTGGAAGAGGTGCCCGCGGACCTGCGGCGGGTGTTCGTGGTCTCGGGGGATATCAGCGCCGAGGAGCACGTCCGCATGCAGGCCGCCCTGCAGCAGTTCGTGGACAACAGCCTGTCCAAGACGATCAACTTCCCGCCCGACGCCACCCCCGAAGACGTGGCCACCGCTTACCAGCTGGCCTGGGAGCTGGGCGCCAAGGGCATCACGGTCTATGTGACCGGCTCGCGCCAGAAAGTGGTCCTGGAGACCAAGGCGACCGCCAAGGAAAAACAGGCCGACGAAGTCCCGGCCGAGGCCCTGGCCGAGCAGATCGCCATCTGGCACGACAAAAAGAAACCCCGCCCGCGCAGCCTGCGCGGCCACACCTACAACGTCGGCACCCCGCTGGGCAAGGCCTTCGTGACCATCAACGAGAACGGCGGCAACCAGCCCTTCGAAGTGTTCATCAACACCTCCAAGGCCGGCTCGGACACCGCCGCGGTCTCGGAGGCCATTGGCCGCCTGATCTCCTACATCCTGCGGCTGGCCTCCCCGGTGGCGCCGCGCGACCGCCTGAAAGAGGTCTGGCGGCAGCTCTCGGGCATCGGCGGCGGGCGCTCGCTGGGCTTCGGGCCCAACCGGGTGCGCTCCCTGCCGGACGGCGTCTCGCAGGTGCTGGCCGAATACCTGGACGAGACCGAGCACGAGCACGACGAACCGGACAATCCCGCCAGCCACGGCGGCAACGGCTACCGCCTGGCCAGCGAGAACGCCCGCCAGGCCGCCGAACCCGGCCAACTGACCCTACCCAGGGTCGGCGACCTGTGCCCCGAATGCGGCCAGGCCGCAGTGGTCAATGAGGAAGGGTGCAGAAAGTGCTATGCGTGCGGGTATAGCGAGTGCTGAGGGAGCCGGTTCAAGCGAACACACCGCCTGAAACTTGGAATATGTAATCCAGGTTTGTTGCTTGAAAAAGCGTGATGACAAAAAGAACTATACCAAGGCCTCTGATCCAAATCAGAGGCCTTGATATCCAAATTGGATGAACAAAAACATTCAATGAGATCACTCTCCGCCAGCAACATGAAATAATTGCCACATTTTTCGATCAGCATACCGGCGGTAAAGACAAGCAAATGCACCACACGGTTTATGCCTTTGAATTATTCTTCTTGGGGTGTAAGGCCGCGATGATGATCACTGCAGTGTAAGAGAAACTAAAAGCAAGGAACAACATGCCCAAAAATCAACCTAAAGTCGCCCTGATCACCGGCGGGAACAGCGGGATCGGGTTCGCCACCGTCAAAAAACTGGCCGCCCGGGGTTTTCACGTCATCCTGGCCTCCCGGGACCAGCAGAAAAGCGCCCAGGCGATCGCCGAGATCCTCGCCGGGCAGCCAGGGGCCCAGGTCGAGTCGCTCCCGCTCGACCTGGCCTCCTTCGCCTCGGTGCGCGCCTGCGCAGCCGCCTTCCAAGCCAAAGGGCTGCCGCTGAAGGTCCTGATCAACAACGCCGGCGGCTCCATCCCGGGCAAACAGGCCAGCTTCACCGAGGATGGCTTCGAAATGACCTTCGGCGTCAACCACCTGGGGCATTTCCTGCTCACGAACTTATTGCTCGATAACCTGATCCAATCCGCCCCGGCCCGGGTGATCACGGTCTCGTCCGAGCTCCACAACCCGGATTACGCCGGCGGGCCGCCCCCGGATTTCGATTACGACAATCTCAAGGGCGAAAAGTACTATAACCCCCAGGTGTTCTACCGCAATTCCAAGCTGGCCAATATGTGGTTCGCCTATGAGCTGCAGCGCCGGCTGGCCGGCACAGGCGTCACCTCCAACGCGGTCTGCCCGGGCTTCGTGCCCGCCGCGATCGCCGCCCGCCGGAAGTCGCCGCTGGCGAAGTTCTTCTACGCCCAGATCATGGCCCGCATGCCGTTCGCCCGCTCCCTGGAACAGGCCTCCGATTCGTATATCTATGCCGCCACCGACCCCGCCCTGGAAGGCGTCGGCGGGAAATTCATCGTCGATGGTAAAGAAAAACGCTCGAGCGTCGACTCCTACGACGAGCAGAAAGCCCGCCGCCTGTGGGAAATGAGCGCAGAAGTGGTGCGGACTGGCCGAGGTCCGCCCAGCCTGACGGGGGATGCGCAACCCCATCATTCCGGTGTGCAAGTCGGCTCTTTGGTAATCTCTGGAGCATCTCACAGGATTTCCTGAAGACCCCGGCAAGGGAGCATGCAAATGTTGTAGAAGAAAAATGTGGTGTTCGGTTTGGGCGGCTAAAGCCGCCCAAACCGAACACCACAATCTACACAATTTGAGCGCTCCCCTCGGCAAGTGGTTGATCTCAAAACAGGACTAAAAAGGTATAATCAGTCAGGTATACAACCAGCCCAGCTGAAAAGCAGCTGCTGTGACTGCCTGCTGTGAGCAGAAAACGTCCCATTTTCAGCATTGATCAGTTGAATACTTATTGGTTTTAAGCCGGTATGGAAGGATGTAATCCCATGAGTGACCACCAACAAAAAACCTCGGACGAGCTGTATCTGCACGGTTACAGCGACGAGCACCGGGCTTTCCTGTCCTCTCGGACAGCCAGCCGCGAAGCCGGCTTCTTCCTGCCGCATCTCAAGCCGGGCATGCGCCTGCTCGACTGCGGCTGCGGCATGGGCGCCCTGACCACCAGCCTGGCGGAGTGGCTCGCTCCGGGTGAAGTGATCGGCATCGACCGCGAAGCGAGCCAGGTGGAGGCGGCCCGTGCCTGGGCCGCGGACAAAAACGTGCGCAATGTTCGTTTTGAAACCGGCAGTATCTACGAGATTCCCTTTCCGGATGCGTCGTTCGATGCCGTGTTCGCATTCACTGTCCTGGAACACCTGCGCGAGCCGAAAAGGGCGATGGGCGAGATGCGCCGGGTGCTCAAGCCGGGCGGCGTGGCGGGACTCAACGACCCGGATTACGAAGCCCAATTAATGGCCCCTTCCACGCCCGGTTTGCAGGAATTGAACCAGCTGATGCGCGCCTTCAGCGAGGAGAACGGCAGCCCCTATTATGCCCGCCACCAGCGGGCGTATTTGCTGGAAGCAGGCTTTGCCCGCACCGAAGGCTATGCAGTCGCCGTCGGCGGCGGCGATCCACAGATGATGCCGCTGATGTTTCAAATGGTGATCAAACCAACCATTGACGCCATCCGGCCCTGGATACTCGCGCGCGGCCTGGCAGACAATACCCACCTGGATGCCCTGCTGTCTGAGGCCCAGGCCTGGTCACTGCGGCCGGATGCCTTCTTCGCCCTGCTGCAGTGTTCGGCGGTTGCCTGGGCACCAGAATAAAGCGGGGCCAAACACCTAAGTGTGGAGGTGGATTGAGCGTGGACCCTGGACCTATTCCTGACAGGTGGGAGCGGGGGAACAACTACGAGCAATATATCGGCCGCTGGAGCCGTAAAATTGCACCTCTTTTTCTGGCCTGGATGAATTGTCCGGCTCAATTAAGCTGGCTGGATGTTGGCTGCGGCACGGGGGCAGTTTCCACGGCAATCCTGAACCATTGCTCTCCGGCGCTCGTTATCGGTCTTGAACCGTCGCCTGGTTTTCTGAAGGTTGCCAGGGATAATTTGCGCGGCCGGGCTATCCTGACCGGGGGATCGGGTACGGCGATCCCATGCGCCGCCTCCTGCGTGGACGCGGCGGTTTCCGGCCTGGTCCTGAACTTTATCAATGAACCGGGGTTGGCGATCGAAGAGATGATCCGGGTTACCCGTAAAGATGGCCAGATCGGGATCTATGTCTGGGATTATGCCGGGAAGATGGAAATGCTGCGGCTCTTCTGGGAGGTCGTCCAGGAGCAGGATCCGGCGGCCAGACAGCTGGATGAAGGGACCCGTTTTCCCCTCTGCCAACCGGAGGCGCTCATGGGGGTGTTCACCGCTGCGGGATTGAAACGAATCGAAGTCAGCGCCCTCGATATCCGGACGGATTTTGCCAGCTTCGATGAATACTGGCAGCCGTTTTTAGGCGGTCAGGGTCCCGCGCCGACCTACGTCATGGCGCTGGACGTCTCCGCCAGAGCCAGATTAAAAGAGCGGCTTCGCATGCGTGTCCTTTCCGGAGCAGATGGGCGCTTGTCGATGGTCGCCCGGGCCTGGGCGATCCGTGGGGTGGTGTCCAAGGTTGTGTGAAAATGGTCCCCACAATGTCTCCACGCGGGAAGAAATCCAAACTATAATGGGGCCGAGAACATTCCCGGAGGCGCCCCATGACCTATATCCCTGCTGAAACCCGTTACGATCGCATGCCCTACCCGCGCTGCGGGCGCAGTGGCCTCAAGCTGCCGGCCGTGTCGCTCGGCCTGTGGCACAACTTCGGCGGCGTCGACCGCCTGGAGAATGCCCGGGCGATGGCCCGGCTGGCTTTCGATCTGGGCATCACCCACTTCGACCTGGCCAACAACTATGGCCCGCCGTATGGCTCCGCCGAGGAGACTTTCGGCCAGATCCTGAAAAAAGACCTGGCCCCGTTTCGGGATGAGCTGATCATCTCATCTAAGGCCGGCTGGGATATGTGGCCCGGCCCCTACGGCAATTTCGGCTCGCGCAAATACCTGGTCGCCAGCCTGGACCAGAGCCTGCAGCGCATGGGCCTGGATTACGTCGATATTTTCTACCACCACCGTCCGGACCCGGAGACGCCCCTGGAAGAAACGATGGGCGCCCTGGACTACATCGTCCGCAGCGGCCGGGCGCTTTACGTCGGAATCTCTTCCTACTCCGCCGAAGAAACCCACCGGGCGGCTGTCATCCTGCGCCAGATGGGCACCCCGCTGCTGATCCACCAGCCATCTTATAATATGCTCGATCGCTGGATCGAAACCGGCCTGCTGGATGTTCTGGATAGTGAAGGCATTGGCTGCATCGTGTTCTCGCCGCTGGCCCAGGGCCTGCTCACCGACCGCTACCTGGAGACCATTCCGCCTGATTCGCGCGCCGCCAAATCGGGCACTTACCTGAGCCGGGAGGACGTCAGCGCTGCAGTGATCGAAAAGGTGCGCCGCCTGAACGAGATCGCCCGGCAGCGCGGCCAGAGCATGGCCCAGTTGGCGATCGCCTGGGACTTGCGCCATCCGGCCGTCACTTCGGCCCTGATCGGCGCCAGCCGTCCGTCTCAGATCGAGGATGCCGTCGGCGCGCTGCAAAACCTGGACTTTTCACAGCCGGAATTGGACGCCATCGAAAAGATCCTGAGCGCCGACTGAGCCGGTCACCGGCGCAAAGTGTTGCCAGAGAACTTGCGGTTGGATTGCAGGACTTTTACAAAGTCCAAAAATTGAGGAATTTGGTATTGGGGTTGGCCTGTTAAAATCGTTGACTTTCCAGGCTTGTTTTGCTATCCTTACATAGCACAGCAATACGGGCCTTTCGGAATTCTGAAGCTCTCTTACAGCGTTTTCAAAGAACGATCAATCATCCCAATTATTACAGAACGTCTCCTGCCTGACAAAACGATATGGCCATTCACGAGAAACTTGAGATCATCAAAGAAAGCGGCGAGATTTTCTTTTTCGAGATCGAGCCCGGCCGGGAGGCAATCAATTTCGGCAGCCATCCCGACAACGACGTCGTGCTCACCAGCCCCGGGATTTCACCCTTTCACGCCATGCTGGACCTGCGCCGCAAGCCGTACCAGTTTGTGCAGCTCAATGAAGCTGCGCAGACTCCTGGGGGCGACCAGGTTCTACTACCGTCGACTGCCCGGGATGTCCATAAGTGGGAAACCATCGAACTGGGCGATTACCGCATCACGTTAATCGAGAGCGAGGCCCCGGATAAGCGCTCCGCCGCAGAAAAGCCGGCCTCAGAAGAAGAACCGCCTAAATCGGAGCAGGCCCTGGCCCGGCCCGCTGAAACCGGCCTGGCGACTCAGGCAGGCCTGGCCGTCCGCCCTCCCGATCAACTCGACGACGCCATTCTGACCGAACCGGTGGTGCCCGAATATACCCTCGACGCCGGCCAGACCCTGACCCTGGCATTTTCCATCTCCAATGGCGGCGAGACGGTGGCCGATTTTGAGGTCAGCCTGGAAGGCCTGGACCCGAGCTGGGTGACGATCACGCCTACCAAGATGCATCTCAAGGTCAACCAGCGCGCCAGCGTGACCGCCTCGATCACCCCACCACGCACCCCGGCCAGCCAGGCCGGACCACACCACTTTGCCGTAACGGTCACCTCGCCGAACTATCCCGGCCGGATGAGCCGGCGCGGCGCCACCCTGGTGATCAACCCATTTTACGAGTTTACGATCAGCGATCTGTCCCCGCGCCAGCTGACCGTGTCCTGGGACGAGCGCACCGCCACAACCAGTATGTCGGTCACCAACCAGGGCAACAGCCAGGCCCATTATCGGGTCACCGGCAGTGACGACGACAATGCCTGCAGCTTCGAATTCCTGCCGCCCGGGGAGAACGTGCGCCTGGCCAACCAGTCGGATTTTCATCTGGCTCTGGATTCAACTGTGGTCATGCCGGTGTTCATCAGCGCTCGCAAACGCCACCTGCTGGGTTTGCGCAGCCGAGACTTGCCATTCACGGTGACCGCCAGCCCTCTGGAAGGCACCCAGCCACCCCGGGCCGTGATGGGCCGGCTGTACGCCCGCCCGCTGATCGGCCCCTGGCTGTCGCTCTTGATCCTGGCAGGCCTGTTTATCCTGGCTGTCTTTGGATTCTGGCCGCGCATGAATTTGTCCGTCAGCGCCACCGATATCGGCGCCGGCCAACCGGTCGATGTCCGCTGGAGCTCCTGGCCTCCCATTTTTATGTCCCTCAAGTTAAACGGTCAGCCGCTGAACGAGTCCCGCGGCGAGATCACCGAGTATCCCCTGGCGACCACGCGCTACCAGCTCACCGGCGACACCTGGGCCTCGCGCCTGTTTGCGCCCGGGTCGCTGTTCAGCATTTCCCAGACGGTCAATGTCTCGCCGCGCGTCCCCCAAATTTTACGCTTCCAGGCCCAGCCGCCCCAGGTGGACAGCGGGGCGTTCACAGAACTCTCCTGGTCGGTCCAGGATGCCGACCGGTTGGTGATGGTGAGCGATACGATTTCCCAGACCCTGGACACCCTGGAAGGCTCATTGAATGTACGCGTCGAGCGGCAGACTGTTTTCACCTTGAAAGCCTACAGCAAATCGCTGCCAGGCAAGGTGGTGGAGCAGGTTTTGGATGTGGCGGTTAACGCTCCGCCGGATGTGCCTGCCCCGGTGATCGTAGATTTCCGGGTCGAACCAGCCACGATCGTAGCCGGACAGCCTGTCATGATCACCTGGCAGGTCAATGGCGCTGAAACGGTATCGATCCAACCGCTCGGCGATAACCTGCCGCCTTCCGGCTCGATCAGCGACACCCCAACAGCAACCACTCTGTACGTTCTGGCCGCCAGCAAAGGGGACCAAACCACCAACGCTTTGCGGCAGATCACGGTCCTCCAGCCGACGCCCACCCCGACGCCCATCCCCACCGAGACACCCACGCCGGCGCCAGAAGCCCCGACGATCGACCTGTTCACCGTTACGCCGGCTCAACCGGTCCAGGTTGACGGCCAGGAAGTTGCGGTCCGGTTGGACTGGGTCGTATCTGGCCCGACCACAGACATCACCCTGACTGGCGGACCGCTGGGGAATGACGCTTTTACGCAGCTCAACCCGCAAGATGGCGTGACCCTGTATCTGCAGGAAGATGCGATCTTCGTGCTGCGAGCCATATAATGGCAGCCAGCAAACCCTGCGCACCCTGGAGGTCAGGCTGAGGCAAGCCACCAGCACCCCCTAACGGGCTTCAATATGCGGGCTACCTCCTGATCCTGAACCGGCCTTGAACGTTGGCCACCTGTCCGATCAAGACCCTGGGGCAACCGCATTCAGGCGATTTGTCCCCAACGGCAGATGAAAATAGGGGATGCGGCCGGGAATTGCCCGCTCGCATCCCCCCTTCTTTTTCACTCAGCCAGCCTGGGTAGCGTCGAGATTGGCAAATGCAATCCCCCCTGACGAAAATCCCCATTCAAACTAATCGAGTATTATGGCTCCTGGCTGTGGTGGCAGCCGGGTTGGTTCTGGCCGTCACCAGCCGTTATGGCGCCGGGCTATCGCCGGATTCGGTCCGCTATATCAGCGCTGCCAGGAGCCTGCTTGCCGGCCAGGGCCTGACCACCTACGAGGGCGGTCCGCTGGTGGTTCAGCCGCCATTGTTTCCGGCCTTTCTGGCGTTGAGCGGCAAAATCAGCGCGACTGACCCGGCCCAGGCGGCGAGATTTTTCAATGCCGTGGTCTTCGGCCTGAGCGTTTACCTGGCAGGCCGGTTAAGCTTTCGATTGCTGGGCCATCAGAGCGGCCTTTTACCGGTGGTTGCGACCCTGGGATTTATTTTCTCCGCCGCCCTGTTCCGGAATGGGTTGATGGTCTTGTCGGAGCCCCTGTTCATCTTTTGGATTTTGGCCGGATTAATCTATGCGCATCGTTATCTTCAAAATCAGGCGCTTATCGACCTGAGCCTGGGCGCAGCCGCAGTCGGGCTGGCCTGCCTCACCCGTTATATCGGGATCGCCCTGATCGCTTGGGGGCTTTGGATTGTCCTGCTGGCGCCTAAGAGCAGCCTCAAACAGCGCCTGGTGCAGGCTGGCTGGTTTGCCCTGATCGCTGGTTTGCCGTCAGGACTCTGGCTGGTCCGGAATCTTATGGTTTCGGGGACCATCAGCGGGCCGCGCGGGCCATCCGCATTTTCCCTGCTTCAAAATCTTGAGTTGACGTTTAACAGCCTGGTCGCATGGTATATCCCCACTAAATTCGCTGCCCAGCCGGTTTTAGTAATTGGCATCGCCGGCCTGCTGGCCACCCTGGCAGGCCTGAGTTTAAAGCGCGGTTGGCCGGGTGTCCAGAACAGCCTGGAGCGGCTGCTGCCCGAGATCCTGTTCGTGCTGGTGTATACAACCGCCCTGGTGATCGCTTCAACGGTCACAGCTTATGACCCGATCGGTACCAGGCTGCTGTCGCCCATCTTTGTGCCGCTCACGCTCATCCTGGTAGGGCTGGTCGTGGCGCTGCTTGAACCTTTAAGGATACTTTTTTCAGGCAGAGCCGTCCATACCGGGCTGATTATTGGACTGTCGATCTGGTTAATCTATCCCATCGGAGTCTCCACAACCATCTCCAGTCAAATGCTGCGCTCGGGCATAGGCTTCAGCGGAAAGGCCTGGTCCGAAAGCGAGACCATCCAATACCTGCAGCAGCACCCGGCCCTGACTTCCACCTGTCCGATCTACAGCAATGCACCCGATGCCGTCTATATACTGGCCAATCTCCCTGCCCACAGGAGCCCGGCCAAAACGCTTTACGCCTCACCGGCTATTCTCATCGAGCTCTCCAGCCTTAAGGGCGCCTGGCCGGCTGAGCCGAAAATCTGCCTGGTCTGGTTTGATCCAATCGATCGTCCCTTTCTATTCAGCCTGCCAGAGCTTCAGGCTGTTACCCGTAGCGAGTTAATCGCCAGCCTGTCCGATGGCCAGATATTTTCGATCGTGAAACAACCGCTGCCCTGAACGCCGGTTTGCTGGCTTGCTGAGCCGGCGTCCGGAGCAGCTCATGCCGGGGGCGGGCCAACGATTTCCACCCCGTAGCGGGCAGCAATCACCGCCAGCCGCTCCAGGTCTGGAGGTTCGGGAGGCGGCACCACCAATTCAGGCGCGGCTACTCCAGCCGCCTGCACAAAGCTGGCAAAGCCCGCCGGCGCGCTGAAGGTCAGCAGCCGCCCACCGTCCGGACCGACCTTGAAAGCGTGGGGGACATCTTTCGGCAGAAATACCCAGGAACCGGGGCCGGCGTCAAAGGTTTCATCGCCGCAGTAAAAAGTCGCCTGGCCTTCCAGCAGATACCAGGCCTCGTCTTCATCGTGATGGATGTGGCGCGGGGCGGCATAATTGCCTGGCACGCGCTGGTCAAGCAGGGCAAAACGCCCGCCGGTTTGGTCGTCGGCCGCTTTAAGGATCATTAAAGCGCCAGCGAACCAGATAGCCTGGCCCTCATCGGCATTCAGCCGGTAGCCCTTGTTTACTCCAGACATACCCACACTCCTTTCGATAAACACCGCTACTGAATCAACCACTGCAAATGGGTAGATACATCGTAGATGCAGCTACCCCAATCATGCCGAATCGCTCAGACCAGATGGGCTTTACTGAGCTGGTCGTGAACAAGTTCCAGGATTTGCTCGGTGGCATCGCTGGCGCTCAAGCCTTCATCCAGCAGTGATTTCCACAGGGGGAAATCAATTAAAGCCGCCAGGACTTGGACGTAACGCTCCGCCGCGCCGGTGCCTTCCAGGGCTGCCTGGACGAGCCATCTCAGGCTTTCTTGCTGAGTCTGGACCACTTCGGTTAAGGCTGGGATCAGGTCCCCCTCCCGGCGGGCAGCATTCAGCCAGCCGCCATCACGGGCATAACACTCGCAGGTGCCGCGGATGATCCATTCGAGCCTTTTGGCAGGATCCGGTCGACCGCGAAACAGATCCGTAGCGGCTTCGGGCGAAAGCGGCTGGAGGACTGCGATCGATTGGGCGCAGGCAGGGATAAGCTCATCCAGCGAGGGGAAATGGCGATAAACCGTCGCCTGCGATACGCCGGCCTGTGCGGCAATCTCCTCGTAGCTTGTACCCTGCACCCCCTGATCGGCGTGCAGCTCTTTCGCGGCAGCGACGATCCGAGATCGAGTTTCTTCGACTGTTGCCTGACGGGAATTCATCCGGTAGCGACGCGGCATCCTGCTCTCCTGATTTAATGATAATATTTAACTAACGAAATTTTATAACCAAAAGAATGGATTGTCAAGAGACCAGCGTAATTGCGGTAAGGCTTTCACAAAGTCCAATAATGGATTTGGTGTTGGGATTGGGCGGCAAAGCCGCCCAATCCCAACACCAAACCTCTTTCTTCTGAAAGCCCTGGTAATCGTGGCAGGGCAGGTCATGGTCCGGCTGCAGTCCACCCTCGTAACAGGCCGGATGCCGTCTATTTTGCCTGGCGCCGGTTTGCAAATACGATCAGGGCGATGCCAACCAGTATGGCAATCCCGCCGTAGATCGACCATTGGATCTGGCCGGTCATGAAACTGCCCGGCAGGATGTTGATCCCTTGCAGGAACCAGATGCCGCCGGCCAGAATCAGCACAGCCCCAAGAACGTTTAAAAAGATTTTCATTGTTTCGCTCCAATCCTTGAATAAACCCAGGTGATTGCCTTAACAAGGTCACATTGTTTAAGGTCAGCCCAAAATCCGAGGTCATTATTTAATGGGACATCGTTCAACTACTTAATCCATGCCCAAAATTTATGGCAAAAGGATATGCTGGCCTCGAGATCTCCCCCAACCGGACACAATTCTCATCCCCAGAGTCGACCTGGCTGCCCGTCCCACTATTGCATACTTTGGCCGCAGGCCTGGAAATTAAAAAAGGCTAACTTGACATTCTGTATAAATCTTATCATAATAAGGGGGCATTTTGAGGGTCTTTGTTAATCTCTGTGATGGAACACCAGAACTTTCGAAAGTGCCATTTGATTCAGAATAGGAGAGGATTTTTCTATCCGGAAAATCACACCGAGAGCTGAGTTATGACAGATTGAAGGCCAACAGGGGATTTCCGCAGGCAGCCTTCAGACTACCCAACGAGAGAACAAAGCGCGTGGATACCTGAGGACTTCGCACTCCACAGCAATCTGCCGGACATTTCTCTCCTCCCGGTCCAACCAATCATATCGATCGTTGTCGCAAAGTTCAAGCCGCGCTGGCTGTATCCCGCGCAGCACCCCAGGGCTTTAACCGTGTGACACCTGTCCAATAACCTGAGAGCGCATTGCACTCATCGCTTCACTCGACTGTTGTTTCGATCGCTTGGGCCTGCCCTCGCGGCGGCATTGCCGCCGCCTTGCAGGGCTGCCCGAAAATTCCATCCGGTGCGAAAGGAGGTGGTTCGATCGGATCGATAACCAAATCGTTAACATCTGTGCAGGACAATTCAGAACTTTACCCTTACTGAGATCGCCGGGCATGGAGGTTCAAGGATAAATCCCGGTGAAAATAACTCTGTATGAACCGAAGGAGATGAATATGAAGACACGCACGATATTCACGCTATTGGTAGCCTTTGCGTTGCTCGCCGGGGTGGCAGTCCAGTCGAGTTTAGCTGCCTCTCCCAAGTACGACATCAACACCCTGGCCGGCAAAGTCGCGGCTGTGAACGGCAAGGCCGGCCTGCAGATCCGTTTTTCGGCCTTGATCGAAGAAGAAGCCCAGGTCGATGGTGCCAACTTTACGCCGGCAGCGCCGATCAGTCCCGACTTTGTGCTATCCAGTCCGCTGGACGGGGACACGATTGCGTCCCCCGCAGTGCGGGTTAACCAGGATGTGGCCGGCGCCCCGCAGAATGAGACCGCGATTGCGGTCGATCCCAACAATCCCGAGCGGATTGTGGCCGGCGCCAACGATTACGTCACCCGCACCTGGGACTGCCAGATTAACGGTACGCCCTGCAGCGCCCTGGGGGATGGCTACTCGGGCACCTACTTCTCGAACGATGGCGGTGAGACCTGGGGGGATGTCAGCAGCGACCCGCAGCACCTCGGCACCTTGATTCCCGGGGTCACCCGCCTGGCCGGCGGACCCTATGACGCCGGCGGCGACCCGGCCTTGGCTTTCGACAGCCAGGGCAACGTTTATTACGCCGGCCTGGGGTTCAACCGCACTTCGGCTCCGAATACCGTGGCGGTCAATAAGGGCAGCTTCGATGCCAACGGACAGTTGAGCTGGAGCCTGCCCACCTTTATCAACCAGACCTCTTCCCCCTCGACCCTGAACGATAAAGAGTGGATCGCAGCCGACTGGCATGTTTCCAGCCCTTATCACGACCGGGTTTATGTCAGCTGGACGCGTTTTATCTTCAATCCAGTTCAGGGCTTTTATGTTCAATCGCCGATCTTTTTCGCCTATTCGAGCGATGGCGGCCAGACGTTCAGCGAGCCGACCAATATTTCCGGCAACGTGCTGTACGACCAGGGCTCGCGCCCGATCGTTGGCTATGACGGCACGGTGTACGTCATCTTTGAAGGCGCCACCCGGCTGTCAACCCTGGATAGCACCTACATCGTCAAATCGACCGACGGCGGTGCCAGCTTCAGCAAACCGGTGAAAATCGCTGAGGTTCAGGATATCATCCCGCTCGCCCACACAGCCTTCCGGGTCAACAGCTTCCCGGCAGGCGCGGCCGCGCCCAACGGCGACCTGTACGTTTCCTGGTCCACCTTGCTGCGCGACAGCGACGGCAGCCTGTGCCCGACCCGCACCAACAACGGCTGCCACTCCGTGGCAGTTTACAGTATGTCCAGCGATGGCGGCGTAAACTGGTCCGCTCCGGTACCGGTCTTCCCGGATCTAGACGCCTCCACCCAAACGGCTGAGGGCTATCCGGCTCCGGATGGACTGACCGCCCCGAACGCTCGCCGAGTCGATACACTCTGGCCGGGTGTGGCTGTCTCGCCCTCAGGGACCGTCTACATGTCGGCATACGCTGCGGACACCATCTCCCCCTGGCAGACCTGCGCGGACGCCCCGTCTACCGCCGAAGGCCGCATCAATTGCCTGGCCCTGGATGGTTATATCAACAATGCCCGTTTGAACTACTACGTGACCAATATCGCTTCGGGCGGCGTCCAAATGGTCAGCACCCACCCGATCAATACCCGCAACGGGTTCGGCGGCGGATTTATCGGCGATTACACCGACCTTTCGGTCGGCTCCGATAACGTCTTCCACGCCTTATGGACCGACACAAATGAGAAGCAGGACGTGGTCTGGTTCTATGGCTTCGAATTTGTCCCGACCCCGATCAACCAGGAGGATGTGGTGACCGCCTCCGGTATGATCCCGTAAACACCCAGTATGAGCCGGCCTGGGGGATAATTCAGTCCGGCTTTGACAAATCAGCGATCGACCAGGCGGTTCAAACCGCCTGGTCGATCGATTTTAAGCAAACCTATCCAGGCGCGCTCTCGAGGCATCCAGCAAAGTACAGAGCCGATCCGCCAACGGCCAGCCCCACAACGTCGAGACTCTCTCACAAAGCCTCTTAAGAAAATGTCCCTATTGGTATTGTTGTTGCGAGCCGATCTTTGGCATGCCATGTACTTTACGGCCAAGCAATCTATCGGCGACGACCTCATTTTCGTCCACGGCCATCGTCCAGGTAGCGAAGATTGCTTCGTCGGGCAAAGTACGCCATCCTCGCAAAGACAGTTTCATCGGGAAAGAAGTGCGCCACGGCGCTGTGGAGGAACTCCCAATGACCCTTGGGACTACACGGCTTGAAATGCGGCTAAATAGTGTATGATATCCACACTGTTCCGCTAGAGGGGATTTGTTGAAGAAAGGCAGCAATTGACAGTACCCATGCGGCTCTACTTCGTCCGTCACGGTGAGAGCACCGCCAATGTCCTGGGGGAGTTCTCGAATCAGGCCTCGCAGCACCCCTTGACCGATCTAGGCGTGCAGCAGGCCAAGACCCTGGCAGGTACATTGGCTGGCGTACCTTTCGCCCAAATCTATGCCAGCCCGGTGCTCCGGGCAGCCCAGACGGCTCGCATTTTGGCCGACCGCCTGCAGGCGCCGCTGACTTTCAGCGAAGCGCTGCGGGAATGGAGTGTCGGCATTTACGAGGGCACCCGCAGCCCTGAGGGCTGGGAAAAACACCGCCAGGTGCAGGAAGACTGGTTCATTTACAACCGGCCGGAAAGTCGCCTGCCGGGCGGCGAAAGCCTGCTGGATATCCGCGCCCGCTTTACACCCCTGATCGAAGCGCTGGTCAAAGCGCCAAATCTGGCCGGTCAGAATGTGTTGCTGGTGGCGCATGGCGGTTTGTATCTGGCCATGCTGCCCGCCCTGATGGATAACCTCGACTACCCCTTCGCCCACCGCATGGGTTATCCCCACACTGTGCCAACAATCGCCGAACCACTGCCCGGCGAGTCGCCCCAGCTGCATTGCCTGAGCTGGTGCGGACAGCCGCCGCCTGAAGAGCCTTCTAGCTGGTAATACTTACGACGTCAGACGATTATCTCCGGTGACAGATGGGTTTTGACCGAACGTCAACCGCCCCCGCATCCTTATTGCCGGAACGGGGGCGGCAGAAGTCTCGATGCAGGACCAGCGGGTTTATTGCAATCAGTTTGCCTGCATTTGCTTTATCCCGAGGACTTGCGCCTTTCAATATAGATCTTCACAGCTTCCCGCATGAACTCAGCCAGATCAGGATCGATCTTATCAAAGTTCTTCTTGAAACGGGCGTCCTGGTTATACAGCTCGGTCAAGCCTAACAACTGCTCGTCATCAGGGACCCAGAAATACTCGATATGACGCCGCCAACGCTCCACGCCAGCCTGGGCTTCCGCTGAGCCTGGGCCTTTGGGCATGGCCTCCACCAGGGCTGCATAAGCGGCATTGCCTTCTTCCCCGATGCGTTGTTTTTCAGCCGCGCTGAAGGATCGCCAGCGGGCATTGGAGGCCTTTACCGTCTCCGGGTCATACCTCTGCATGGCCTCCTGCTCGTATTCAGCCTGCTGTTCCTCGCTGAAACCTTCGAAAAATTGTTTTTCAGACATAATCTGTTTTCCTTTCAAATGTAAAATCGTCCGGTCCACCGTCCTGATCAGCCGCTCCAACTGGATGACGCGCTTGCGGAGTTCCTCGCGATGGTCCTCCAGGGCGCGCAGGGTATCGAAATCCTGACTGCCCATGATCCGCTTGATCTCGTCCAGGGACAGCTCCATCTGGCGGTAGAGCAAGATCTGCTGCAGTTGCAGAATGGCTGCCTCACTGTAATAGCGGTAACCGTTAGCGCCAACCCGGGACGGCTTCAGCAGCCCGATCTCGTCATAGTAGTGCAGGGTGCGAGGTGTGACCCCCGCCATTTGAGCAATCTGTTTGACCGTGAACATACCAGGAGTATAAACTATGCCGTAACGTTAATGTCAAGAGGGGATTTCTGGGTTTCTATCCCAAGGAGATGTTAATCTTAATCTTTGGGAATTTCCAGGGGTATGTACCAGATAGGGGATGGGAGCGTGCTTGGGCACGCTCCCATCCCCTATCTGGTATTCACTCACAGCGTTCTCCAAAGAGTCATTAATTTGACATCAATTATCCGAAATGTTATATTCCATAGATAGAGACCGTGTTTTTACAGATTGGGGAAATTGATATGCAATCAAAACAAACTGTTTCATCACAAACTGTTTCTTCTGCGGGTCAGGCTGTTGGCACAGATCCAGCCCTGAGCGACAAATGGCGGGTGCTCATCTTGCTGTCATTGGCCGAGCTATTGGCCATGGGCACCTGGTTTTCAGCCTCGGCGGTCGTGCCGGCGCTGAGTACGGCCTGGGTCCTGGATGATGCCGGCCGAGCCTGGCTGACCATGTCGGTGCAGGCCGGATTTGTGGCCGGCTCGGTAGTTTCGGCCCTGCTGAACCTGGCTGACCGCCTGCCTGCCCGGCGTTTATTCACCGTCACAGCTTTACTGGCCGCCCTGTGCACCGGATTAATCCCGCTGGCAGCCAGCAGCCTGGCGCCTGCTCTGGTGCTGCGCTTCTTGACCGGTTTTTTCCTGACTGGGGTTTATCCGGTGGGGATGAAGATCATGGCCACCTGGACCCGGGCGGATCGCGGCTTAGGGATCGGTTTACTGGTTGGCGGGCTAACCCTGGGTACGGCCTTTCCGCACCTGCTCAACACCCTGACCGGGATGAACGATTGGCGGCTGGTGCTGCTGATCGGCGCCGCTCTGGCAGCCGTTGGCGGCCTGATCGCCGCGTTTTTCGTGCGGGAGGGTCCCTATCGCTCCAGGTCGCCGCGCTTCAACTGGCGCTATGCCGGCGAGATATTCCAACAGCGCGGCCTGCGCCTGGCGCTGCTGGGCTATCTGGGCCACATGTGGGAGCTATTTGCGATGTGGGCCTGGCTGGCGGCTTTCCTGATCGCGTCCTTCCAGCAGACCGGCATCGCGGCCAGCTGGGCCAGCCTGGTGGCCTTCGCCGCTATCTCAGCTGGCGGGGTTGGCAGCCTGGTCGCCGGTAAGCTGGCCGACCAGCTCGGCCGTACCACGATTTCGATCGCCTCCCTGGTGATCAGCGGCGGCTGCGCCCTGGTTGCAGGGCTGTTTTTCGGCGGCAGCCCGATCCTGTTAGCCGGCCTGTGCCTGGTGTGGGGTTTCGCCGTGGTGGCCGATTCGGCTCAATTCAGCGCCGCGATCAGCGAACTTTGCCAAAAAGACCATATCGGCACCGCGCTCACCGTTCAAACCAGCCTGGGATTCCTGCTCACCATGGTGACGATCCGTTTGATCCCCACCCTGGAAAGCCGCTTCGGCTGGAACTGGGCGTTCGCATTTTTGGCCCTGGGCCCGTTGGTGGGCATCTGGGCTATGCTGGCTTTGCGCCGCCTGCCGGAAGCCATTCAGATGGCCGGGGGCAACCGGTAACGATCTGTTTTATGGCCAACTCAGGCGCCGGCGTGGGCCCAGGCCCACGCCGGCGCCTGAGTTTACCCTTCCCTTTACCTCGGAATCACAGGCAGGATCAAAGCGGATGGGTGGTCAATATCATGATAGATGGTCTGTTCAGCGACCAGCATCCGCGTTCCGGTCCCCAGGTCTTCACCGGTATTGAGATTGCGATCGTACTTCGGGAAGGCGCTGGAGGCGATTTCCAGGCAGATCCGGTGACCTTTTAAGAACAACTGGGATGTATTCCACAGATCGATTTCAAATGGATAGATCCGACCCGGCTCGATCAACTCCGGTCGGGTCATGCCTGACCGGAAGCGGGCTCGCACCATGCCGTCGCACAGACGCTGAACGAAACCGCCTGGGTGGACATCCGCCAGCTTGGCCATCAAATCGGTGTCGACTGCGCTCGAGGCTGCGTACAGTTCCAGCCGGATGGGGCCGGTCACCTCCAGATCTTCTTCCAGGGGCGGCGTGAGATACACCAGCACATCGTCGCGGCGCTCAATCGCGGCGTAATCGTCCGGCCCGCCGATCTGGCTGGAAGTTGGATCGGTAAGGAACGGGACCGGGCGGGATGGATCGTAACGGTAATGATCGGGCGGCTCTGCTTGAGCGGTGCTGGTCGACAGGCTGCCATCCCCAAACCGGCTGTTGGCATTGCCCTGGCTATGCAGGTAATACGACCGGCGTTCTGCCCGGGCCAGCGGCCACTCATCCTCATCCCGCCAGCGGTTCTCCCCCATCACAAAAATACGCGCCCCGGGCCGGGCTTCATCGGTCTCGATGCCCTTCAACCAGCGATCGAACCAGGCCAGCTCCAGGCCGCGTAAATCGATCAATGCCTGGGGGCCGAAATCCACGTCGCCCAACTTTTGGGTGGTGTTGACCCTGTGTCCCCAGGGGCCCATGATGAGCTTCTGGTTGGCGCGGGCGAAAACGCTGGGCGCATTTTGGCGCATACCGGCGTAATTCAACGGCGTGCCAATCTGCTCGTCGTCATACCAGCCGGAGATATGCATCACCGGCAGGTCGATTCGATCGAAGTGATCCTGGTAACACAGCGGCTGCCAGAATTCGTCCAGGCGGATGTGCTGCAGCTCCTGCCGCCACAGCGGGCTGATCCGGCCGGCCTGTTCGTCCATCGTCATCAAGGGCAGGTGTTGGTAAACTCTGTTCCAGTCGAGCGCATTCATATTCTGCACGACCCGCCCGCTGGTCAGATGGATCCAGCACAGGTGCATCGGCCCGTGGGTGCCCGAGGGCCACTCCACAAAGGGATCCGAGGGCGCCACCAGCACAATCATGCTGGTCAGGTGCTCAGGCTTTTCCAGAGCGGTCAGCCACTGGATTGATCCCAGGTAAGAACCGCCCAGGGTCCCCACCTTACCGTCACACCAGGGCTGGCTGGCGCACCATTCGATCGAATCATAGCCGTCCCGGGCCTCATTGCGATAAGGTTGGAAGTCGCCTTCCGAGTCGCCCCGGCCGCGCACGTCCATATACACAAATACATAGCCTCGCTCGGCCCACCAGCGGCCCAGTTCGGTAGCCGTTTCCGTGTTTTTGTTGTAGGGCGTGCGCATCAGGATTGCCGGAAAACGGCCCCCTGATCTGGACTTTTCCGGCCGGTAGAGATCAGCCGCCAGCCGGACCCCATCCCGCATGGGCACGGTCTGACCGAAGTCGATCCAAACTTGGTGGGTTTCACGCCTGGGATGTGACATATCGGTTTATTCTCCTGGTGACAACGATGTTGTTTGTTTTAACCAATCCAAGACACCTCGGCCGGCTGCCCGGCCGGTGGCGAAACAAGCGGTCAGCAGATAACCGCCGGTCGGGGCTTCCCAATCCAGCATCTCACCGGCGCAGAACAGCCCCGGCAAAGAGCGGACCATCAGGCGGTCATCAAGAGCTTCGAAGACAACCCCACCCGCGCTGCTGATAGCCTCTTCCAAAGGCCGTGACGCCAGCAACGGTACCGGCACCGCTTTGATCGCGCCCGCCAGGCGTTGGGGATCATCGAAGACCGGGCGCGGGATGAATTCCCATAACAGACCGGCGCGCACGCCCATCAGCCCTGCAGTCCGGGCCAGGTGGCTCGCTACCGACCGGGAGCCGCGCGGCCGAGAGAGTTTTTCGGCCAGTCGCGACAGGGGCCAATCCGGCGCCAGGTCCAGATAAATGATCGCCGAGCCCCGACTGGCGATCTCATCCCGCAGCCAGGCCGAGGCGGCATAGATCAGGCTGCCCTCGACGCCGCTGCTAGTGATAATAAACTCCCCTCGCTGCTGGAATCGGCGCCCGCTCGAATCAGTAAAGGATAACACCACCGGTTTCACCGGCTGGCCCTCGAATTTGGTCCGGAAAACCTCGCTCCAGGCAACCTCAAATCCACAGTTGGCCGGTTTCAAAGGGGCCACGTCCACACCGCGCTCCTGCAGCCACGGCACCCAGGCCCCGGTAGAGCCAAGCTGCGGCCAGCTGCCGCCGCCCAGGGCCAGCACCAGCGCCTCCGGTCGGATAAACAGCTCTCCCTGTGGGGCATCAAACCGCAGCGCCCCATCGGCGCCCCAGCCCAACCAGCGATGGCGCAAGTGGAAGCGCACGCCGGCCGCCAGCAGGCGGAACTTCCAGGCCCGCAGCAGCGGAGCAGCCTTCAAGTCTTCCGGGAACACCCGGCCCGAACTGCCCACGAAGGTATCAAAACCCAGGCCGGCCACCCATTGGGTCACTTCATTCGGGCCGAATCCATCCAGATACGGCTCGAGCTGGAGCTTTCGCTCGCCGTAACGGGTCAGAAATTGTTCGTAGGGTTCGGAATGGGTCAGGTTCAGGCCGCCCTTGCCCGCCACCAGGAATTTGCGCCCGATGGAAGGTTTGGCCTCGTAAAGATCGACCGCCACACCGCCCTGGCTGATGACCTCCGCAGCCATCAATCCGGCGGGGCCGCCGCCGATCACAGCGACCTGTTTCTTGTGCGAGGGTTTTGACATCCTGACGTTTCCGGTAAATCCGCTACCTGGGTTTGTAGATTTAGTATTCGAATGCTGTAGCCAGTGATGTGTGGTGTTCTGTTTGGGCGTCAAATACCGCCCAAACAGAACACCACATCTACACATTTTGTACCACAATTGGTTGAGTCATGATAGGATTGACCGCATAAATCATAAGGATTTAACAAGCCAGAGAAAATGTGGTGCGTGATGGGCGGATTAGCCACCCATCACGCACCACATACTTTCCTTTCATGTTTGGTTGGCGGAAAGACGATCGACTCTGTTAAAGCCGTGGCACAAATCACCCCCTAACATGCAACGGACAGATACTGATATGAACTATCGCCTGATCGATATAACCCCCTATCCTTTTCTGGAATGCCTGCCGGACGGCGGGATCATTCATGGCGAGCAAGATGCACTCGACTGCGTCGGACAGTGCGGCGAAGACGGCGTCGATCGCTTGATGCTGCATGCCAGTAACCTGACCGATGCGTTTTTCGACCTGAGCAGCGGGTTAGCCGGGACAATCCTGCTGAAATTTGCGACCTATCGCCTTAAGGTCGCTGCCGTACTTTCGCCCGAGCTGGTCAACCGGGGCAAATTCCGCGAAATGGCCCTGGAGACTAACCGCGGCCAGGATTTCCGGATCTTTTACGACCGGGCGGAGGCTGAAGCCTGGCTGGGGGGACTGAATCCGTAACTCAGCCGGCGGCCTGACCTGCATGCAGCACACACAATGCCTGACAAATCTCCCCAAGATGATAGGCGCTGTGGACGACCACCGCCAGAGCGCCTTCCAGGCTGTCCTCATCATCCCAACTTTCCAGGCTCTGCAGACAAGCGATCATCCGTTGATAAGATTGACGCAGCCCGTTCTTGGAGGCCTGCCACTCCGCCGGAGTGACCACGCGGGTCGTCCGCCAGATTTCGCCCCAATCCACCTGAACCGCCTCCCGGGTGCGCAGATAACGCTCCAGCACATCCAGGTAAAAAGCCACATGCCGGACCTGAGCGGCAAGCGAAGCACAGCGCTCTGTGATGGGGTGAGATGCCTGCTCGGCGGTGATTGTTTCCAGCGTTTCAAATAAAGATGTGCCCCGGTCAAGGTAAATCCCGTGCACCTCGGCAAAAGTTTCGTCCAGGATCTCGAACAGGACCGCCTTGAAAGTTTCGATAGAAATAGTCGCTTGCATAGGTCTCCTTTTCTGGACAATAAATATCGGAATAGAGCTGCCCGGAAATTGTACACCTGTCTCGTAGCTTTGAGCGGGGACTTTCGGTAGGGTATTTGGGAATTCCTGTAGTGGTACCACGGATTTGGAGACTTCTCACAGAATTCCTGAAGATCCTTGCAGTATTCTCTGGTGGGTAGAAGCTGGCCTTCCACTGGCGCCGGATTGTTCATGCGACTCGCAAAATCTGGGCAACACCCGTTGTAGCTCCTGTGAAATATACAGTCGCGCAACCCCTAAGAGCCGGTTTCGGCGGTCTTGGACAGCGCGAATTCTTACGAGTTATGGGGGTGGTCGGTGCAGCTTCGTTCCTGGCTTTAGCCAATGCTTCCAAGAGCCTGGCAGAAACGCTCGTTACAACCGAAGCATCTGCAACCGCAGATGTTGTCACCCAGACTGGCTCAACCAGCAGCGCAAACATATCGATTCGGTCATCTTCATCGTCATCCACAAGTGGTTGTACGGAACGCTGTCCAAAAGGCTGTTCTTATCCCGGCCACTGCCATCGTTACATGGATACGAACAACAACCTCTGCGATTATGGTGAGGGTAGGTAGGCAAAGATAAAAGATGGATTGGCGAAATAAGGCACGCGCCTGGGCGAACGCCCAGGCGCGTGCCTTATTTCGCTATGATCCCCAAGTCTATACATCGTCCAAATAATGCTCTGGTAGAATCAAACTGAAGCGAATTGACGCGAAAAGCCTATCCAACTTTTATCCTGGGGAGTAAGCGCCTTGTTCAAAGCCTACGATCAGGAAGGCAAACAGGAGGTGATCCTGCTCGACCCGGTTTGGGCCGGTCAGATGAAATCCCTGCGCGCCCTGGATCAGCGCGATGGACTGGTCTGCCCGGGCTGCCTGCAGCCGGTGCGCATTCGGGCCGGACGCACGCGCCGCTGGCATTTCGCCCACAAGCACCTGGAAAATTGTCCCTACGAACAGGCCTCCCCCGAACTGCTCTCAGCCCGGGCTGGACTGTATCACTGGCTGGTCTCAAAATTCGATCCTGGTAAGGTGACAATCGAAAAAGCGTTGCCTGAAACAGGGTTACCCCGCCCGATCGACTGTTGGGTGGAACTGGAAGACCAGCGGTTCGCTTACTGGATCATCACGGTCAGGCTGGCGCCCGACCTGCGAGAACGGCTCAAACAAAGCTTCGAAAATTTGGATGTCCGGGTGAACTGGGTCCTGCATATTGGGATGCTCCGGCCACAAAAGTTTCATTCGAATCGCCTGCACCTGACGACCACGGAGCGGGAGTTTATCCAGGTCTCCAGCTACGATGAACCTCACCGGGAACGCTGCCCGGAGCCGGCCGGGAGCCTGAGCTACCTGGACCCCGAGCGGGAATTCCTGACGACCTATCGCGGGTTGTGCCGGGTGCACGCCCCCCAACTGTATCGCGGCCAGGCGCATCGCAGCCGGATGGATGACCTGCAAGTATCCCTGGATACCGGCGAATTCGTGCATCCGGGCGAGGCGCGTCAGATCGAGCAGCACCGCCAGGAGCAGGCGGAGCAGAAACGGGCGATCAAACAAGCCCAGGCGACCCTGCGCCAGGCAGCTGCAGCCATGCAGCGCTCGGAAAACCCGGGCCCCACCACCCGGCCAGGCGAGCTGATCGGCCAACAACGCCCTGACCACCCGCCGGCCCAGACCGAGGTGGGTCGCTGCGTCTTCTGCGGGCAGGAAACCAGCGACTGGTGGTATTTCAACCGGGCCACCGGTGAGTGCAAATGCCGGGCCTGTTACCGGGCCGGGCGGGCATGACGAGCACACCAAGGGATTGAGGTGAATCCGCATTGCTTTACGAACTGGAACCATCGAATTTTTCGCAGGTTAAGCCGCTTTCTGAAGGGCTGGCCGAGCACCTTGCACTGGCCTCGATCCTGGCTGGGGACACCCCCGCCCGGGTCCTGGTCGACCGGCCGGTTGACCCCCAAACCGCCTTTACCGGCTTTCACGCCCGCATGTTCTTGCTTGGTTCCCCGGAAAATGCGGCCTTCAATCAGAGCCTGCGCCAGTACCTGATTGACGAGGCAATCCCGCAGGCGCAATCTCACGGACAGGAAGCCTTCATCTTCCATCTGGGCTCGCAGGCCTGGCAGCCCCAACTCGAACAGATTCTGGCGGGCCGTTTCCCCCTGGCGCGCCAGCGCCAGTTCTATACCTGCATGCCCCGACGTCACGATCTGGGCGGCTTGCTGCCGCCCGGATTTCAATTGCGCCCCGTGGACGCGCAGCTGCTGGAAACCCCCAACCTGCAGCATAAGGAGCTTTTGCTCGAAGAGCTTTGTTCGGAAAGGCTCTCGGCGCAGGATTTCCTGGATATGAGCTTCGGCTTTGTTATCCTGCGCGGCGATGAACTGGCGGGTTGGTGCTTATCGGAGTACAATCATGCCGGCCAATGCGAGGTTGGGGTAGCCACCCTGGCGCCCTACCAGCAGCAGGGGCTCGGGATAGCCAGCGTCCTGGCGCTGCTCGATCAGGCCGCCCGGCTTGGCTATCACCAGGTGGGCTGGCATTGCTGGCGTGAAAACCTGCCTTCAGGCGCTCTGGCCCGGCGCACTGGCTTTGAGCTCGTCCACGAAAGTACGGTGTACCTGTGCCTGTTCGACCTGAGCCTGCAGCAAGCCCTGCATGGGCAGGCCTGCCACCGGCAGGGCGACCTCGAACATGCATGCGCCTGGTACGAACGAGCGATCGCTGCGGGAGACGCCCAGGCCTGGGTATTTTACAATCTGGCTTGCTGCCAGGCCCAATTAGGCGATACAGCCGGGGCCCTGGACCACCTCCGGCAAGCGATCCAATCCGGTTATGGACCGTTGGAAGCTGTTCGCAGCGATCCTGACCTGGCGCCGCTGCACGCTGAACCGGGCTGGCTCAATCTCGTGGTTTGAAAGCGGCCGCTCAACTGGCCGGTTTTTGACCGCAACATCTTCCATTTTGAAAGGTATTAACATGAATCCTGTCATCGATACTATCCTGAATCGCAAATCCGTCCGCGCCTACAGTGACCGCCCCGTGACGAAAGAACAAAAACAGGTCATCCTGCAATCCGCCATGCGTTCTCCCACGGCCGGCAACATGATGCTCTATTCCATTATCGAGGTGCGCGACCAATCTCTGAAAGACCGTCTGGCTGAATCCTGCGACAACCAGCCGTTCATCGCCTCAGCGCCCCTGGTGCTGTTATTTGCGGCCGACTACCAACGCTGGTACGATTATTATTGCCTCAGTGGGGTAGAAGCGCTCTGCCAAGCGCGTGGTCAGGAGTTGCGCCGGCCCCAGGAAGGCGACCTGCTCCTGGCCTGCTGCGATACGCTGATCGCAGCCCAGACCGCCGTGCTGGCAGCCGAGTCGCTGGGCATCGGCTCCTGTTATATCGGCGATATCCTTGAAAAGTTTGAACTGCACCAGGCCATGTTCGCACTGCCCCAATACGTTCTACCGGTTGGCCTGCTCTGCTTCGGTTATCCTACTGAGAAACAAGCCGCCCGCAAATTGCCGCCCCGCTTCAACCCTAAATTTATCGTCCACACCGACCGCTATCATCGCCTGGAGGCGGGCGAACTGACCGAAATGTTCCAGGCGCGCAGCGACCAATTCGCAGCAGCCGGTGAGCGACCGGATGGCGTCCAAAACTTCGGTCAGTACGCTTATCTGAGAAAATTTGGGGCGGATTTTGCGGTCGAAATGAGCCGCTCGGTTCAGGCCATGCTGAAAAGCTGGGCCGGTTAAAAATAGACAGTACTCAAATTTTGCAGAACGTAGTGTTCTTCGACAATATTTGCATGTATCCAGAAAGGAACAATTTATGGCAAAAAGATTGATCCTGGTAGCAGGCAATATCGGCGCTGGAAAAACATCCCTGACCGAAAGGATCGGCGCCCGCCTTGGCTGGGAGACCGCCTACGAATCGGTGGTCGATAATCCCTATCTACCGGATTTTTATGCCGATATGAGCGCCTGGTCTTTTCATCTGCAGGTATTCTTTTTAGGCCACCGGGCTGAACAGCACCTGGACTTGATGGCCCTGCCTCAATCTGCCATTCTCGACCGCAGCATCTATGAAGATGCCTACATTTTTGCCCGCGCCCTGCATCATATGGGCAATATCAGCGAGCGCGACTACCTGGCTTATCGTAAAATCTTCGACTTGATGGTCAAAACGCTGCCGCCGCCCGATTTGCTGATCTATCTAAAGGCCCCGGTGCCGGTTTTGATCGAGCGCATTCACAAACGCGGCCGGTCGATCGAAAGCGGTATTACCTCTGACTATCTCTCGCTGCTGGATTCGTTTTACGAGGAGTGGATGGAAGTTTTCGATCTGTGTCCGGTGCTCACAATCCGGACCGACGACCTGGATTTCGTCCACAAGCCCAAGCATCTGGATATCGTGGTGGCCCGGATCCAGGACAAACTCTCGGGGCGCGAAGAAGTGGTGTTTAACAATAACCATTAGGCTGAGTAGTTGGACTGTGGCACATTAAAAAATGACCCCGAACCGGACGATCTGCACCGTTTCCGCAGTCCGGGCGGCCGCATCCGCACCCCGGCCGACCTGCCAACCGGCATGCGGGTGGTAGTTGGGGCCGATCAAACCGAAGTCAGGCTCCAGGCGCGCCTGATCTTTATTAGAACCAGATAAATTCAGATCGGTAAAATAAAGTTCCGGGGTGAAATGCTTGTTAAGCCAGCATTTCACCCCGGAACTTTTCTAAATTATGTCACCATCAAAAGATTGCCAGGTACACCACGTTCAAGATCAGGCCCAGCAAGAACCACTCCCCAAAAGTCCGGTTATGGACGAAAGCGGAAGCGACGAACCATAACGGCCAGGAATCCTGGGGATAGTCATCCGGGGGCTGATCCGGCTTGGGATAGCGATACATGGCCAAGAAAGTTTTAAAGAAGGTCGGTAACGCCAGGACCACAATCAACAACACCGGGCTGAAGAACCCAATCAATACCAGGTAGAGCACCAACAGGTACTGCAGCACGGTCATCCCCACCACGGTGACCCGGGCAGCCTTCTCACCCAGCAAGACCGGCATCGTGTGGATGCCCTTGTCTTTATCCACCTGGTACTTATCGATGTGCTTGCCGAAAATCACGGTGGTCACGCCCAGCGCATAGGGCAAGCTGGCCAGGATCACGTTCCAATCCCATTGGCCGGTGATGACATAGTATCCACCCCCGATCATCAAGGGTCCCCAAACGATCAGCACCGAGATTTCACCCAGGGCAATATATTTGAGCGGGTAAGTGTAGAACAGGACGAAGAATGCGCCCAGGCCCAGGAACAGCAACGTCAAGCCGCCCTGCAGCAGGACCAGCCAAAAGCCGGCCGCCAGGGCGATCAGACCGGTGACGGCCGCATACGTCAGCAGCTGGCGTTTGGTCATCAAGCCGTGCTCGAGCGGCTGTGGCCCGTATTGGGCCCGAAAGTAATTTTCTTTATCGACGCCCTTAATATAATCAGTGTAATCGTTCAGCAGATTGTTGGTCGCATGCGCCATAACCAGTCCGAAGGCCAACAAAAGCCAGCGGCCCAGGTTGAAGGCGCCATGCTGGTAGGCCAATATCCCGGCGATAGCCGCCGAGAGAAAAGTCATGATCAATACCGCCGCGCGGGTTGAAATCAACCATTTGGAGATCACATCCAGCCGGTTCCATTCATCCTTATCGATGCGAGGAATCACCCGCAGCGCTTTTACCCACATAGCCACGTTCATTACAAGAAGTTCCTTTCCAAAATTACCGGTCGCGCGGTTGACTGCTCTGTGCAAGGCGTTGCCAGACAAGGGCGATCAAGACCGGGCAAATCCTTGTTCACTCGATCGGCACCCACGTCCGCAGGCTGGCTCGATATAAGGCACGTTCAAAATAGTCCCCTTGTAGGCTCAGATTATTATAACCTTTTTCAAGCAAAACCTTCATCAGAGGCTCAAGCTGCTTGGCGTAATGCAACATGCTGGCTTCCGGGTGAATACCCGGCCAGGAATAACAGCTGACAGTTGTCCTGCGGTGGTCGGACGGGATGGTATCGGGGACCGTTTTGCTCCAATTGGGGTCCTCGGGATGAAATACGTACTGGTCCAAATTACCTTGAGGGATGCCTTCGACCCCGCGCACGACGGGTGGATCGCTGCCCAGGGTGTAGGGATCCACCGAGAGATCAGTGATGATCGCGTGTTCAGGCAGCCAGGCAATCCACTCATTGGGAATCACCGGTTTTGAAGGGTCCCGGCGCTGGGCCGAATCGACCAGGACATCCGCCCGGCGCACGAGCTGCTCCATCCGGGCCGGGTTCGGCGTGATGTTACGCCCGACAGCAATCGCCACTGCGCCGGGGCCTCCCGCCAGCATATGATCGTAGTTCCGGCTCACGCTGCCGAGTTTCGTGGCCGCGTCGACGGCATGTTTCCCGACCATCCCGGTGCCTAAAATAAGCACCCGGAACGGCTCGTCGTCGCCCCGGTCCAGGCCGGGCCAGCGCTTTTCCAGCTGATCGAAAGCCACTTCCAGCCCATTCCAGGCGACCGCTTTCATGTCTTCAACCAGGCGGATATTCGAATCGTTGACGATGCTGTCGAGCGAGATCGTTTTCAAACCGAGCTCTTTCAACAACGCTACCCGCGTTGGCCGGGTGGGATAGTGCAGCATCGAGATCAACACTGAGTTTTTACCAACCTGGGGCATCTCGTCCCGGCTGGGCGAACGCAAGATCATCACAATATCTTTTTGGAAGATCTGCTCCCGGCTGCACCTGCTGACGTTCGGATCAGCGCCTTTGTAATCCTCAAAGGTAAAGCCGGCTTTTGATCCGTAACCCTCTTCCAGGCAGACCTGGGCGCCCAGACCGGTCAGAAATCCGATGAATTCGGGCAGGAAGACACGTTTCTCCCCCGCTTCCTTCATCATCCTTGGAAAGCCAATGCTCGTTTTGTTCATCGTTCTCCTATCTTTTTTGAGTCAGGTTAACTGGCGTCGATCCCAAATCGGGCTCGTCGATACATGGCGAGGAATCCCCCGCGGGCGTTCGCTCCCAAACGCGCGCCCATTTCGCTAAAAATTTGGAACGCAGGCGGCGCAATGATGGGATATCTTGTTTTTTTCAGAAGTGGATGCAGCCTTTATCCACCGTTCCAGGCAGACAAACGAGCCCGTGTGATCGCTCGTTCGAAGAAACGTCCCTCAGGCCTGATTTTGCTCAATCCGCCCCGTTCGATCAAATTGCGGAATATCGGCCGCAGCTGGTGGCCGTAATGATCCATACATTCTTTCGGATGAATGCCCGGCCAGGAATAACACGAAATAGAATAGCGACGGTTGCTGCGGTCCACACAATCCGGTAGTTGGTCGTAGGCCGGGTCAGTCGGCGCGAAAATATACTGGTCCAGGTTCCCCTGCGGGATTCCCTCGATGCCTTTCAGGCTGATCGGGCTCTCATCACAGCGATAGGGATCCACAGACAGATCCAGCAGGACAGCGTGTTCCGGCATTTCGGCGATCCATTCGTTTGGCACAACGATATGGCTTGGGTCAGGCCTTTGGGTTGCGTCCACCAGAACGTCGGTCTGAGACAGGATATTCCGCATGATCGCTTCATACCGGGTCGTGTCGTAATCCACGACCGTTACCTGCACGCCCGGGATATGGCGTTCCGCCATCGCCTGCCAGACCTTTGGATCGCCGTATCGGATGGCGGCCTGGACCACCTGTACGCCGACTGCCCCGGCGCCCATCAAGGTGACCTGAACCGGGGACCGCAGCGGTGATTCAAATCCGGGCGCTGGATAGGTGCTGGCCAGGGTCTGAAAGGCGACCTCCACCCCATTCCAGGCGACTGCCCTCAGGTTTTCAACCAGGCGGCGGCCGGAATCATCCTTGAGGGAATCCAGCGAGATGGCATCGATGCCCAGCGAGCGCAGAAAATTCACCCTTTGCGGTCGCGTCGGGTAATGCAGCATGGAGATCAGGCAGGCCCCCGGTTTTAGCAAGCGCAGATCTTCATCCGCCGGGCAGCGCAAGACCAACACATACTCCTGCTTGTATACCTTTTTGTGGGAAGCAAATTCAACTGCAGGCGCAGCCTGCCGGTAGTCATCCTCGCTCAGGCCCATCCCGGAGCCATAGCCATGTTCCAAAACGATTTGGGCGCCGTGCTTTATCAGGTTAGCGACAAAATCCGGCAAAAATGCCCGGTGTTCACCGGCCTCGGCGTGAATACTCGCCAGGCCTATGTTTAGCGGGACGACGGCTGATTTTTCTTTTTTATTGGGCATGAGGCTCCCTGTTTGTGATGTACTGGAGTGACCACTACACCGGCCTTCCTCAACCCCCGGTTGAAAGGCGGCGCTACCAATAAAACAACCTTTGCACGAATAGATCGGTGCTTAAAAAGTTTACCACAGCAGAGAATGAAAAGGCGAAATAAAGCCTCGGGGCTTTGGGAAGTTCTATGGTGTTCCACCACAGGAATTCCCAATGAACCAAAGCGTCAGCCTGGGCGCTTGCCCAGGCTGACGCTTTATTTCGTCTATTGAATGATCTGGTGGTTGGCTCACGGCCGGCCGCCGCGCCCGCCTCCCTGGCCACCGCGCCCGCCATTGCCCTGGCCGTTGGCCGAACCAGTTCCGTTGGAGGGGACGATGGCCTGGTAGTCCGTCGAGCTCAGGTATTGCGGCTGATAAGTCTCACCGGTCTGGGCGGCGTACACGCCCGCGAAAGCCCGCAAGTGGTTGACTGACCCGCTCAACAGGTTGTTGAATACCTGAACGATATCGGCTTGATCGGTTTGAGCCAGCCGGGCTTGCAGGTCCAGGATGTCGATCTCTTCGATCGCTCCACCCACTTTGAGGGCTTCGGCCAGGGATTGGCTGCCCTGAGCGATAAGCTGGTCGTGAAGCGCCTGCAGGTCCGGATTGGTGAACACGCCTGCCTGAGCCGAGGCCGGATCGACCAGCCCATAACGGTCCAGCAAGACCTGTACCGCGGTGGTGTGCGTCTGCTCGCTGGCAGCGATATTCTGGAAAACAGCCAGACCCCACTGATCGTACAAGGTCAGGTATACATCGTGAGCCAGTTTCTCTTCTTCCCGCATAAACGCCAATGCACCGGCTTCTTCGGGGCTTAGCCCGGTGGGATCAGCAGCCGGCAAATTGTCGAGGTGCTCGGCGCTGCTGGTGGTTCCAGCCTGGGAGCCGCCGCCCCGGTAGCCGGAGCCGGAACCGGTATCGCCGGTATTGCCTATGCCGCCTTTCGCCTGAGTCCGGTAAACTGCGCCGAAGATCAGGATTCCGGCTACGGCTGCAAAAGCTGTCAGGATGATGATTTTCTTCAACATGGTAATTGTCCTCTCTTTATTCATATTCGGTTTCACCGGGGAATGGCCCGACCCTTTCCAGGGGTCATCGGCGAATGATCGAAACTTTATTGTTAATTTGTGCCGAAGTGGGTGTGCGTGGGGGCGTACGCCCCCACGCACACCCACTTCGGCCATAACTTCTACTTGGCCTGAGTAGATACCTTCATTATTCTTCAGTGGGCCAGCCCAGCAGCATGCTGCAGTTGCCCAAACAGCTTGCCCGTCACCTTGGTCACCCACTTCCAGTGGATGGTGAAGTGCAGCAGCGCCGCCAGGCTGAAAATCACGCCGCCCCAGGTATGGATCAGATCCCAGGTGATGGGATTGAACAGCACCACCGGCGCTGAGACCGAACCGTGAGCGGTTGGGAACAGCAAGAAATAAATGCCGCTGATGGCAGTCACCAGGAATGAACCAGCCACGACAACATTCAGGATCAAATTCCAGCGACTGCGCCTGTTCATACTGCCGCCGCTTCCGTTGAGTTCATTCCAACTGCGGCGAGCCATATTGGTCACCCAGGACCAATGCCAGAACAGATGGACCGCTGCAACCAGGATCATCGCAACACTGCCCCAGGTGTGCAGATTGTCCCAGGTGTGCCGGTCAAAAAGGATCTGAATGTTGTGAGTTGCATTGCGTCCACCAGCAAAACCATTGGTTGGTAAAAACAAGAAATACACCCCGGTCAACACAGCCAACAACCCGCTGGCGAATAGACTGGCGTCCAGCAGCCAGTTGTTGCGAGTTTGTGGGGATACAGAACCTGTGCTTGACATTCTTTATTCTCCAATACCTGCCCGGAAGGTCCGGCAGGTGTATAAATCCTATCGAAATACTTTGCCCGGTTCAATTGAGCAAGTTATGATCAGTTTAAACTTTAGTTGTGAAATTCTTGTGAAGTTGGGATAGATAGTTTGTGAAATTCAGCGCATACAAACTTTTTTTCCAATAAAACGGTCTCTATCTGAAAAAAATTCCGGACGAGCTTCTTCGGATTCACTGGATTAAAAGCGTCGACCGGCAGATTGTGGCGTCGAGGCTGTCCCGACGCCACAATCTGCCGGTCGGTTTCCCTATCAGGCAGTTCGTGCGAGCGCTAAATCATATTCTTTTCAGGATCGCCTGGAGTTCTCGGCAGACCTGGTCAACCTGAGCTTCACTCATTACACCGGAAAAAGGCAGGGCCAGGCCACGCCGGCCCAGATCTTCCGTCACCGGAAAATCGCCCGGTTGGTAACCAAATTTTTCGACCAGGTAAGGCTGCAAATGAATCGGGGCGAAATAGGGCCGGGCCGGGATCGAGCGGGATGCCAATTCGCGCACCACCTCATCCCGGTCGATATCGGGAGCAAAACGGACCACGTATACAAACCAGCTGGCCCGGCTGGTATCCGGGACGATCTGCGGCGCTTCTACACCGGGGATCTCGCCAATCCGCTCCGCATACCAATCCGCAACTTGCTGGCGTTCTGCCAGCAGTTCCGGCAGGCGCTGCATCTGGACCCGTCCAAGCGCGGCGCTCATCTCATCCAGGCGATAATTGTAGCCCAGATAGGTGTGCTGCAGCCAGGTATCGCCGGGGGCGCGGCCCTGATTGCGCAAAGCCCGCATCTTGGCGGCAGCCTCGGGATCGTCCGTAACGATCATCCCCCCTTCCCCGGTCGTGATCTGTTTGTTGGGATAGAAGGCAAATACCCCATAATCTCCCAGCGTGCCGGCAATCCGGCCGCGGTATTCCGCGCCGAGCGCCTCGCACGAATCTTCGATCACCTTCAAATCAAACTGCCGGGCAACTTCCAAGATCGGATCCATATCAGCCGGCTGGCCGAACACGTCAACAGGCAGGATCGCCTTCAGCCTGGGCTCACCATCGGCGTCGTCGACGCCGCGGCGCGGCAGCCAGCGCCGGGCCTGAGCTCCCCCAGCCATCAAATCCACTGCGGCCCGGCGGACAAGCTGCGGGTCTATGTTTCCGGTCAGCGGGTCAACATCCACAAAAATGGGCACGGCCTGCTCGTAGAGCAGCACATTGGTTGAAGCCACAAACGAAAAGGGGGTTGTGATCACCAGATCCCCGGGCGATCCTTCGGCGGCGCCGATCCCGGCGGCGCGCACACACAGGTGCAATCCAGCCGTGCCGGAGTTGACTCCGATTGCATGGTCAAGGCCGGTATAAGCCTGAAAACTCTGCTCGAAAGCCAGGATTTCCTGCCCCATGCTGAGATTAGGCGTATCCATGACGGCTCGAACGGCCTGGCGCTCGGGATCGGTCAGATCCGGGGATGACATGGGGACTATCATTGGGTCATGGTTGGTTTTGGTGTTCAAAAATTGGCTCCTATTATCGGTTTAGGTTTCAAAAGCGGGCTTAACGATCCGTGAATTATTTGTAACTTCTCCGTTGGCGCCTGGAATTCATGTCGAAAAAAGTGTGCGTGGGGGCGCACGCCCCCACGCACACTTTTTTAGACGTTATTTCAAACGCTGGCCTGAGTAAATTCAATAATTCTATGCAAATTCCGCCCGAAATACCGTGACCGCCTGGCCGCTGATCAGGACGCGCCCGCCAGCGACCTGCATACGCACGATCCCGCCGCGCCGGGAAGCTTGGTAAGCTGTCAGCTCAGTCTGGCCGGTTTTTTCACTCCAGTAAGGCCCCAAACAGCAGTGCGCCGAGCCCGTCACCGGGTCCTCGTCGATGCCCACCGCTGGTGCGAAGAAACGCGAGATAAAATGGTATTGTGGATCATCGGATCGGGCAGTAACGATCACCCCTCGAGCCGTCAGGCTGCGCAATTGGGTGTAATCGGGAGCCAGATCCCGGACGATCGCGGCGTCGGCTACCTCGACCAGAAAATCGAAACGATTCTGGCCGGTAAATAAAGGCTCGACACCTAACGCCTGATTCAGCGCCGGCAGCGGCTCGATCTCATCTGCCAACTCAGCCGGGAAATCCATCTCAATCCAGGGCCCTTTCCAGCCGGCCGTCAGCAGGCCGCTGCGGGTATGGAACTGCGCCAGTTGGTCCGGCTCGATAAAACCCTGCTCCCACAAAATATGGGCGCTGGCCAGGGTAGCATGGCCACACAGGTCGACTTCCGTGGTCGGGGTGAACCAGCGCAGGTTATATCCAGCTTCAACCGGGTGCAGGAAAGCCGTTTCGGAAAGATTCATTTCGGCTGCAATCTGCTGCATCCAACCCTCGTCGGCCGGCCCGGGAAGAACGCACACGCCCGCCGGATTCCCGGCGAAAAGCCGGTCTGTAAAGGCGTCCACCTGATAGACGATTTGCCCCATGGTAAACCTCTCAATCTGCGGGCCAGACCCCGCCGGCCCGCACAATCCCGCCTGCCGGGACATCGCTCTTAACCGTCGCGCCGTTGCCGATGCGAGCCCCCGGGCCAATCTTCACCAGCAGGTTGACCGTGGCTCCCATCCCAACCAGGCTGCCCTCACCCACCTCAACCCCCCCGGCCAGGATCGCGCCGGGCGAAATATTGACGAAAGCCGCCAACCGGCAGTCGTGCGATACGATCGCGCCGGTATTGACGATCGTACCAAACCCGGCCTGGACATCACTGCCCACGTAACTCTGGGGGAATATCTGCATGCCGGGCGCTAAAACGGCGCTCCGTTCGACCACGGCAGAAGGGTGAACGACCGCCGGGCAGGTGAAGCCCGCTTCGGCCAGGCGCTGAAACACCGCGATCCGCACCTGCACGTTGCCGATCCCTCCTACCGCGTTGACCGCCAGCCGGATTCCTTGAGCATGCAGGTCCGCCAGCTGATCGCCTGCCCCCAGGACAGGCACACCCATCAACTCGCCCGAAACAGCCGGGTTATCATCCAACACACCCGCAATCCGATAAATGCCCAGGCTGCGCAGCAGGTCGATCACAGATTTCCCATGACCTCCGGCGCCGTAAACCAGGATCGCGCCGGGATCAAAAGCGAATTCTGGCATGCGGATGCCCGGCCGGTTTGAGCCGGCCAGCAAATCCTGGATCACCTGGGCGGTAATCAGGCGGTCCTGCGGCAGACCATTCAAATCGAGATGATGCTTGCGCGCCAGGGCCAGCGCCGGGTCGGTGATTCGCAGGCCGGCCGGTCTGGCCATTCCCAGGAGCGCCGGGGAGCTTCTTTCCGGCTCAGGCAGGGTCCAATCCGGGTTATCCGCCAGATAACACAAGGCCTGGCCCGCCCGGACCGTTTGGCCTTGCTCGAACTGCAGCCCGACGACATAACCGGCGCGCTCGGCCAGCACCTCGACAGTCGACTTAGTGGTCTCCAGGGTGCATAAAACCTGCTCACGTTCCACCTGCTGGCCATCTGTAACCTGAATCTCGGCCAGCAAGGCTTCCGGTTCGTTTGGGTTGATCAATGGGATGAGCACACGCTCTGGTTCAGCCATAATAACCCTTCTCCAACTCCTAGGCGAGCATTTGAGAGGCCATTTGAACGATCTGGTCTACCCCAGGCAGCACTTGCTGCTCGAGCGGCCCGGAGGCGGGCACCGGCAAATCCAGGGCAGCCAGGCGGCGGGAGGTACCCAAAGCCGGGCCGAGCTGCTCGGCAGCCCGCGCCAGGACTTCTGCTCCCCAGCCCATGGTCAGGCCACCCTCTTCAACCGCCAGCAGGTGTCGGCTGCGGCGAGCCGAATCCAGAATGGGATCGATCTCAAATGGCGACAATTGGGTGACCACAATCAATTCGGCGAACAGCTCCTGCTCGTACGCCAGGCGCAGCATGGCCTGGCGCGCCAGCTCGCCCATATAACCGTAGGCCGCGATCGTTAATTGGGGTGGTGGAGCATCCCGCAGCACCAGGCGATATGCCGGAGCGTACGTGATCTGCGGCAATGCCGGAGCCAGGGCCTGAACTGCATCCCGGTCGGAGGCTCTCGCTGCGGCCGGGCCAACCGGCCCCAACACGAACTCGTTCAGCGAACTCTCGTCCTGCACCGGCAGTAAATATAACAATTTATTTTCAACGAACAGCACCGGATCATCATCTTCGATTGCCCGCGCCAGCAAACCGCCTGGATCACCGTACACACTGGGAGCAACCACCCGCAATCCGGGCACGCCCAGGAAATGTTTTTCCAGGGTCTGGCTGTGGGTTGGCCCGTAGCCGCGCCTGCCGCCCATGGGCGTGCGCACCACCAGCGGAACCCGGACCTGGTCGTTATACATCCAGCGGAATTTCGCGGCGTGGTTGATCAACTGATCGGCGATTAAGGTGGTGAAATCCCCAAACATGATCTCCACGACCGGGCGCAAGCCGCGCAGGGCCATCCCTGCAGCCAGGCCTACGATCGCGGCTTCAGAAATAGGGGTCGTCATTACCCGCTCCGGAAAGCGGGTGGAAAGATCGCGTGCCACCTTGAATGCCCCGCCATAAGGAGACAGAACATCTTCGCCCAGCAGATAGACCCGCTGGTCGCTGGCCATTACATCCAGTAAACTCCGGTTGAGGGAATCTAATACGGTCGCCATCTGCGTTAAACCGCCAGGCGGGTGGGTTGGGTGGATCTTTCTGGCAGATTGTGAGCGGGGGCCTGCAAAGCCTGCTGAAAAGCCAAGTCGATTTCCTGGCGGACCGCCTGGTCGATCGCCTGCCGTTGAGCGGGTTGTAAGCGCCCGGCCTGCAGCACGATCGGGTCGCGTTCAGCCCACAGCCGTTCGACTGCCTGAACCGGGCGGGTATCATCGCCCTTGGAGTGCGGCCCAAACCGGGCTGTATGCAGCACCAGGGCGCTGGGCCGGTTGGATTGGCGAATTTGGGCCAGGGCGCGGGCCGCGACCGGGACGATCTCGTTAACGTCGCTGGAATCCAATTCGTCCACATCCAGGCCAAAGGCCCGGAAGCGCGCCCCGATATCGCCTGCCAGCGCCAGTTCGACCGGCGTAGTTTGGGCAATCCGGTTATTCTCGACCACGAATAAAACGGGCAAAGACCACAATCCGGCCAAGTTCAGCGCTTCGTACAGCACGCCTTCGCCCAAAGTGCCGTCTCCCAGGAAAGCGACCACAACCGCCTGGCTGCCCCGAGCTTTTTCAGCCAGGGCCATACCGGTGGCAACCGGTACAATCCCGCCCTGGACCCCATTGGAGTAGAAATTGCGCCACTGCAGATGCTGGGAGCCGCCGCGCCCGCCGCTCACTCCCTGGGGTTTCCCCATCAGTTCTGCGAACAGTGCGAACGGATCGCCGCCATAGGCCAGAAAATGCCCGTGGCAGCGGTGGTTGCTGAAGACGATATCCCCCTTGGATAACTGGGAAAGCACCCCAACGGCGTTTGCTTCCTGGCCCAGGTAGGTATGCGTGGTGCCATAAAAAATGCCGCGGGGAAAATTCGCCAAGACCGTCTCTTCGAAATAGCGAATGCGGTAGAGCATCTCGTAAAGGTCAAGTTGTTCAGGCATGCTTAATCCACCTGACATTTATTGCATCCATCCATGCCATCCATGACTTTCAATGTTCGAGCAGTGAATTCACCGTCGTTCCAATCACCAGTATTTAATCGACCATCGCTCCATTGATCAATTTCAAATCAACCATCGCTCATTATACATCACACCAGGAACAGCAGCCCAACGCCCACCAGGGCCACCAGGGTGCCCAGAATCGCCTGCCAGCCATAACGTTCCTTGAAGACCAGGTAGCTGATCGGCAATAGGAACACTGGCGGCAGGGCCATCAGGGTGCTGGCGATCCCAACTTCCGTGCGCTGAACCGCAACCAGTGAGAGCGTGACGCCGATAAATGGGCCTGTAAACGCGCCGGCCAGGATGAATATCAGAGCCTGGGGATTAACGGCGAGCTGGCGGAAAGTCGCCCTGGCCTGGCGCTGGATCAAAGTCACCAGCCACAACAGGACCATGGCGGACAGCATGCGGATCAGCGTGCCGGAAAGGGCTGAAAAATCACCGCCCGCGCCGAGCTTGGCAGTCACCAGGCCGACCGCCTGGCCGGTCGCGCCACCCAGACCAAACAGGATCCCGCGGGCATAGCTGGGTGCATCCAGGCCTTCCGGGCGAGACTGCCCGTTGCGTTCGAGCACCACCCAGGCGACCCCGCTCAGAGTGATCGCAACCCCCAGGAGTTGAGCCAGCGATAAGGTTTCGCCAAAAAACATCCAGGCCAGTAAGGCTGCGATAATCGGGGCCAGGCTCATCAGCAGCATCGACAGCCGCGGCCCGATCCAGATAAACGCCTGGAACAAAAAAGCGTCTCCGATCACTAAACCCACCACACCTGAGATCGCCAGCCAAAACCAGCGTTCCGGTTCAGCCCCCAGCGGCAGTGGGCTGCCCAGAATAAACCAGTGGGCCAGGGACAGAAAGATGAATGCCACCACCAACCGCAGGCGGTTGAGCACCAGCGAACCCACCCGGCGGCCTGCCAGGGTGAAGAAGGTGGAGGTGCCAGAGAACATCAACGAGGTCAGTAACGCGGCTATTTCTCCACTTAGAACGTTCAAATAGAAGGCTCCTCCGGTTCGGATGAATTGGGGCGCTCCGAACCCATAAATTCTTCTGCAGTTGCGTGTCCCGGCTGGCTGATCCCTTCCCGCCGCAGCACTTTCAGCAGTGTGATGGCGATGATTTTCAGATCCAGGCCAAAATGCCAGTGGTCAACATACCAGACATCCAGCCGAAATTTATCTTCCCAGGTGAGGGCGTTGCGACCATTTATTTGGGCCCAGCCGGTAATCCCAGGTAGAACGTCATGGCGGCGGGCCTGTTCAGGACTGTAGCGCGGCAGGTACTGCATCAGCAGTGGGCGGGGGCCCACCAGGCTCATCTCGCCGCGCAAAACGTTGAATAATTCAGGTAGTTCATCCAGGCTGCTGGCCCGCAGGAACCGGCCCAACCGGGTTAACCGCTGGGCATCCGGGAGTAGCTGGCCGCGTCCATCCCGGGCGTCGGTCATGGTTCTGAATTTGTACAACCGGAAAGGCCGGGCGCGGAAACCCGGGCGCTGCTGGCGAAACAGCACCGGCGAACCGTGAACCAGGCGCACCAGTAAGGCCACCAGTAGAAACACCGGCGAGAGCAGCACCAGGCCCAGTCCCGCCAGGCACAGATCAAAGATTCGCTTAGCGATCGGGGTACCCGGTTGATAAAGTCTCATGGGCATCCTGCTGGCGATGAGCTGCCAGTTTCTCTAAAATCGTGGTCAGTTCGGCCGGCCAATCTTCGAGCGGGGCCAGCGGGATCCAGAGCGCCACCCGGCCTACGCGCACATTGGGGCCCAAATCGGGCAGGTCGGCCGGCGGCTCGCCCCCTGGGAAACGCAGGACAAGCTGGCCTGCTTCGGCCGTAACGGACGATAAGCCGGCGCTCTCTGCCAGCAGCTTGATCTTCAACTGGTACAGGAGGTGATGGACGGCCTCCGGCAAGGGGCCAAAGCGATCGTTAAATTCCTCGGCAAGGGCATCCACTTCCGCTAAAGTGCCGATATCCGCCATGCGCCGGTATAAGCCCAGACGGACGTCTTTGTCGGCCACGTAATCGGACGGGATGCTGACCGGCTGGGGCAGATCGACATTGACGTTGATCACCTGTCCGAGGAGCTGGAATTCCAGATCGTCGCCCAGAAGCTGGCGCTCGTTGCGCAGCCTTCTGACGGCCGCGGCCAGGATACGGGTATACAGGTGAAAACCGACCGAAGCAATATGGCCATGCTGGCGGGTCCCAAGGATATCCCCGGTACCGCGTATCTCCAGATCGCGCATGGCAATCGAAAAACCAGCCCCAAGCTGGGTATTCTCGGCAATCGTCTCCAGGCGCTGGCGGCCTTCGTAGGTGGGCGCTTTCTTGTTGTGCCGGAAGAAATAGGCATAAGCCCGCAGCGCACCCCGTCCGACCCGACCGCGCAGCTGGTAGAGCTGGGCCAATCCAAAGGTATCGGCCCGATCGACAATCAGGGTATTGGCGTTGGGAATATCCAGACCGGACTCGATGATCGAAGTGCTTAACAGAACGTCGACTTCCCCGGAAGTGAACTGCTCCATGCGCTCGGAGAGCTCATTTTCGGGCATCTGGCCATGCGCGATCGCGATCCGGGCTTCCGGGATCAATGTTTCGAGATGGTGGCGCATGGCGCCGATCGTTTGGACCCGGTTGTGCACAAAAAACACCTGCCCGCCGCGCTCCAATTCGCGCAGAATCGCCTGCCGGACCAGGCGCGGCGAATACGGGCCCGACATGGGTGACCACTGGCAACCGCTCTTCAGGCGGCGTGTTGATCGTTGAGATATCGCGGACCCCACTTAACGCCATGTACAGGGTGCGCGGGATCGGGGTTGCCGTCAGGGTCAGGACATCCACTTCGGTGCGCAACTGCTTGAGCGCTTCTTTATGGGTAACTCCAAAGCGCTGCTCTTCGTCAATAATCAATAAACCCAGATCTTTAAACACGACATCCGACGAAAACAAGCGATGCGTGCCGATAACGATATCGATCGCTCCCTCCCCCAGGAGCTTCACGATCCTTTTTTGCTGCTTAGGCGAGCGGAAACGCGACAGCATCTCGACCCGGACCGGGAAAGCCGCCAGGCGCTGCTGAAAGGTATTGTAGTGCTGCTGGGCCAGGACCGTGGTCGGGACCAGCACAGCTACCTGGCGACCGTCCATGACGGCTTTGAAAGCGGCCCGCAGTGCGACCTCGGTCTTTCCATAGCCCACATCCCCACAGATCAGGCGATCCATCGGGCGAGGCGCTTCCATATCGCGTTTCACCTCAGCCAGTACGCGCATTTGATCGTCCGTCTCGATATACGGGAAGCTGGCCTCCAATTCGTTCTGCCAGGGGGCGTCCGGGCTGAAGGCATGCCCGGTCACAACGCTGCGTTTAGCGTATAGCTCAAGCAGGTCCTCAGCCACTTCTTCGACCGCTTCATTGACCTGCGCTTTGGTGGAGCGCCACTCATTCCCACCCAGCCGGCTGAGGGCAGGCATGCGGTTATCCGGTCCGACATAACGGGTCAGACGGTCGACCTGGTGGATGGGCACAAAAAGCTGGGCCTGGTCAGCGTACTCAATACACAGGTATTCGCGCTCCACGCCCTCAACCGTCCGACGCACCAGGCCGGCAAACCGCCCAATGCCGTGATCGACATGCACCACCAGATCCCCGGTTTCCAGATCGGCATACGGGGCTTCCGGGGCTTCAGCCGTGGGGCGCTGCCGGCGGCGCGGTTCGGGGCGTCGCCAGCCAAAGACCTCACCGTCGGTTAACAGGTGAACGATGCGGCCCAGCTCTGGTGCAAAATCCCAGCCCTCCGCCAGGCTGTCCTCCAGAAACTCGGGCAGCGGATAAGCCGGGTCGGTGGGCAGGCTCATTTCCGACCACAACTCTTGCAGCCGGGAGGCCTGGCGCGACACGACGATCTGGCGTTCACCGGCCAGGTAGCGTTCGCCCATGTGTTCCATCAAGGGCTTCAGCTGGCCTCCAAAGCGCGGTCCAGGGGTGAAGCGTTCGGCCAGCTGGTGGACAGGATGCTCGTCCGGCTCGAGTTCCGGGTGGGTGGTGAAACCCATTTCAAGCCTGTACTGCCCCTGGAGGGCATCCTGGAGCTCGGACCAGGACAGGTAAGGCACCGGAAAATCCTCTGGCAGGATGCCATCGGCGATATAATCCCGGCGCATTGAAACAGCCTGCTCTTCCACTTCAACCACCAGATCCTGGAAGGCCTGAAAATTGTCGAAGGCCACAATCGTGCCGCGCGGCAGATAATCCAACAAACTGGCTGGCAGATCGTGCAGCAAAGGGAGATGGAATTCGGATAGTTCGGAAGCTTCAGGCGATTCCGGGTCGCCCGGCCAGCGGCTCGCCAGAAATTCTCGCGCCGGAGTTATCAGGAGCCGTTCGGGATTGGCAAACTCTTGCCGATCGCCAGCCTTATACTTGAAGGTCAGTTGCGTGGAAGGATCAAAACGTCGGAAAGTATCGATTTCATCTCCGAAGAATTCAATCCGGGTGGGGTAAGGATCGGCGGTCGGCCACAGATCGAGGATACCGCCACGGCGGGCAAGTTGGCCCGGAGCGATCACCATGGTGACCAACTCGTATCCCAAGCCCAACCAGGTGCGGACCAGTTCATCCAGGCTGGCCGACTGCCCGCGCCGCAGGCTGCGGGAAGCTTTCAGGAATTCCCGCCGCGGCATGGTGCGGGTCATCAGTGCCCGCGCCGATGCGATCAAAAGCGGGAATTTGGCCGGCTGAACGGCTCCCGGAATGTGGTAGGTTGCCAGGGCAGTCAGCGCCATCAAACGATCCCGGCGAGTGCCTTCTCCCCAGGCCGCGTTTTCGTAAAACAACGGCGTGGGCTCGGGAAACAGCAGGCGGTTCGCCTGCGGCGCCCACAAAGCCAACTCCTCATTGAGCGCCAGCGAACGATCCGAACGGTCGGTCAGCAGCAAAATCGGGCGTTGCAATTCCTGGTAAATGGCCGCCAGCACCGGCAGTCTGGCCGAGCGGCGCAGCCCGAGAGCCGGCAGATCCTGCCCGGACTTCAAGTTGGCCACCAGCTCAGTGGTGGTTTGCCGGATCAAACCGGTTAATGCTTCAAGCGCCATCAGAGATATTCTGTCCGTTGTATTGGTTCATGGCCGGTTCGAGCCCCTCCCTGACGAAGGTCAGGACTGCATCAACGCTGCGCTGCAGCAGCTCCGGCAGGAACTCGAGCTCATCTTTACCAAAATCCTGCAAAACATAGGCGGAGGCTGGCATGCGGCCGGGGGGGCGGCCAATTCCGAAGCGCAGCCGGGGCACATCCTGGGTCCCGAGGCGTTCCAGGATAGATCCCATTCCCTTTTGGCCAGACGATCCGCCGCTCGGGCGCATTCGCAAGGTCCCCAGCGGCAGATCGGCGTCATCGTAAACAACCAGGATCTGCTCCAACGGGACCTTATAAAATTTGACCAGTGCTCCCACAGCCTGGCCTGACAGGTTCATGAATGTCTGGGGTTTGGCCAGCACCAGCCGGTGACCCTGGTAATCACCCTTGGTCACCAGGGCTTTTGATTCAAGGCGTGAAAAAGTCGTTCCGAGACGTTCTGCCAGCCTGTCCAGGACCATGAAGCCGATATTGTGGCGGGTATGCTGGTACTGCCGGCCGGGATTTCCCAGGCCGGCGATCAAGAAAGGGACAGTCTGTGCGTCCGGTTGAAAGATCGATTTAAAAATCATGCGCAATATCCAAAGATAGAATTTCTCAGAGGCCTGATTGTTTACTTACGAGAAACGATCATCCCCGCCACGAATGCGAGATTTCACTGTTTGATAGATACCCATTACGCTCAAGAAGGCCAGGATCGCCAGGGCCCCTTTGCCCATATTTGCCAGGATGTCCAGCTGATTGATTTGAGCCGGATTGGCGGGCAACGGCGTAGGCGTCAGCGGCAGCGGCGTGATCGTGGGCGTCGAAGTCGTGGTTGGCACTGGCGTATCCCCCGGCTCAGGGGTAGCGGTTGGCGTAAGCGGAGTGGGCGTAATGGTTTCCACCGGGCTGTAATTGCGCACCCGCAATCCATCGATTGTCAGGCTGGTTTGACCGCCATCCACAGTGTTGACCACCAGCCGGAGCATATAAATGCCATCCGTGATGGTGGTGGTATCCCATTGGGCCAGCACAGCTTCGTCCGGGCTCTGGTTCAATTCAGCAATTAAAAACCAGGTCCGGGGAGCCTCGGATTGGTAGGCGAAAGACAGCTCCGCCCCTGCGAAATCCGCCGGTGGGATATAACCTTCAATTGGGAAGCTGCCCTGCAGCGCCTGCCCCCCCACTGGCGCGTTGATGCGAGGCAGAGCGGGCGTAGCGACCGGTGTCTCGGTCCCGGGCGCCAGCTCGGGAGTGGGCGAACTCTCCTGGGCCAGGCCGCGCGGCTGAGGCGCCAGCGCCAGGAAGGCGATCAGCGCGATCAAAGTGGGGATGTAAGCACGGGATAATCTGATGTTCATGACAATCTCTTAGTTTAACATGGAGCAACGCGGTGGTCAACGGAAACCGTTAAAAATTTAATAATCACAGGAAACAATTTCTAGGGCACTGTATCTTTCAGAGTTTGTTGGCGAAGTCAAATACACTGTCTCCTTTTTCCCTGACTCTGTGGAAGTGGGGCGAAATGAAGTGTTTACGGGGGCAGCTGCCCCCGTAAACACTTCATTTCGCCAATATTTCCTATGCTCAGGTGTCGGAAGGGCGTGGAGAACTTGTAAAAATGACTTCGCCAACAAACTCTCTTTCATTCATGAAATTCATGTACATCCCGCTGATATAGAAGGTTCTGGCTATTTCATCAGAAAAGGATACAGGTTCATTTCTGGAAGTTATCCACGAAAGATTGACACGGGGCCAATATCAAGTATACTATTTTCGAATTACAGACCGACCGTCGGTCTGTTGTGAAATATCGCTCAACCTGGAAGGGAGTTCATGTCACGCACCGTCAAGGATCATGCGGAGAGACGCAATGAGATTATTGCGGCTGCTCAACGCCTGGTTTATACCAAAGGCTACGAGCAAATGACCATCCAGGATATCCTGGACGAAATCCAGATATCAAAAGGCGCTTTCTATCATTACTTCGATTCAAAACAACAACTATTGGAGGCGTTGACCGAACATTTTCAACAGGAAGTCGAAATACTGATTACCCCAATTGTAAATGATCCCGACTTACCCGCGCTGGAAAAACTGCAGCGCTTCATCGACAGTGTGGCCCGTTGGAAGACCGCTCACAAAGATTACCTCCTGGCTTTACTGCAGGTCTGGTATGCGGACGAGAATGCCATTGTGCGCCAAAAAATCCGGTCCACTTTGATCAAACAGACTGCCCCGATTTTCACGTCCATCGTCCAACAGGGTATTCGCGAAGGCGTATTCCATACACCTTATCCGGAACAGATGGGTGAAATCATCTTAACAACCCTGCAGGGCCTGGGTGAAGCTTTCGTCGATCTGCTTTTCTTTTCAGAGCCCAGCCCGGATGATTTGCAGCAAATCACAAACAAAGTGGCAGCCTATACAGACGCCATCGAAAGAATTCTTGGGACCGCGCCAGGTTCATTAGTACTGATGGACACGGAGACGATTCGAACATGGGTGAACAAACAGGAAAAATTCATACCACAGGGAGCTGGGTAGCTCCCAGCCAGGTACCGCCCTTCACACAGAAGGTAGCCAGGCATCGCGGGATGTTGAACATCCGCTTGTATTTGCGCCTGGCCTGGCGAAATCTTTGGCGCCATCGCCGCCGGACCGCGATCGTGGTGGTTGCGATCGGCATGGTGTTGGCTCTGATGATGCTCTACGACGGTATTGTGGCCGGGTTTGAGCAGGCCATCTACGCCAACGCCATCAAAGTGCTGGGAGGCAATGTCCAGATCCACGCCAGCGGATACAGCGAAAATTTGGATCAAAACCCGCTGCTGCCGCTCCCCAACGATCAGGCCGCGGTCCAGGCCGCCCTGGCCCAACCCCAGGTCGTGGCGGCTTCGCGCCGGATTAACACCAGCGGCCTGGCGACTAACCGCGAGGGCGCTTTCCCGGTCAGCATCATTGGGATCGAGCCTGAACAGGAACTGCCGGTCAGCCTGGTGGCTCAAAATGTATCCGCCGGGCGCTACCTGGCCGCCTCCGACCAGGACCTGATCTTTATCGGCCAGGGCCTGGCGGATGCCATGGGACTCCAGGTCGGGGACCGGATCCAGGTAACCGGCCGGGCGACCCATGAGCAAATGCGCCAGCGCACGATGACGGTTGTGGGGATCTACGATGTTGGGATGCGTGATATCGAAAAACGAACCCTGTATGTATCGCTGGCTGAAGCCCAATCGCTGTACGGTCTGGATGGCCAGTCCACGGAAGTGGTTGTCTCGCTCAAACAGATCGGGCAGGAAGGCGCCGTCATGGCCGCCTTGAACGCCAGCTTATCCGGCGATGAGGTTTCATCCTGGCAAACTAACTTCCCCGAGCTGGAAGCAGCCCTCAGCACCAAAGGGGGCGTGATGAATATTTTCAGCGTCATCATCATGCTGATCGCCGGGATCGGGATCCTGAACCTGCTGCTGATGGCCATCTACGAGCGCACCCGCGAGATCGGCCTGTTAGGCGCCATGGGAATGAAGCCCCGCAATATCGCCCTGCTCTTCGTGTTGGAAGGCACGCTGATGGGCCTGATCGGTGTAGCCGTTGGCATCATGTTTGGGCTGGCTATCAACGCCAGTCTTGCCAAAGTTGGCTTCGACTACAGCCAGTTCTCTTCATTGACCGAATACACCGCCCTGATAACCGGCCGCATTTACCCGACCCTCGGCGTGGACAAGCTGCTGAGTCGCGCCCTGACGGTGGCCGTGATCGCAGCTTTAGCCACCCTCTATCCTGCCCGAGAAGCTTCACTCCGTGAACCGGCGGAAGCCCTGCATTATGTATGAGGTTATCCATGATAACGATATTGAAAATGGCTTTTCGTGACCTGGGCCGCAACAAGCGCCGCTCCTTTTTTTCCGCCCTGGCCCTGGGGATGGGGCTTTCATTGCTGCTCCTGATGGCTTCCGTGATCCGGGGAGAAATGGACGCTGCCGTAGCTTCCACCATTAAGTTACAAAGCGGACATTTTCAGGTTTTGGCAAAATCCTATGACCAGGATAAAGCCAGCCTGGCCTGGGAAGACTTGATCGAAGATCCGGATCGAGTTGCGGCCCAAATTGCAGCGATTTCGGACGTCCAGGTAGCCACGCCGCGTTTATTCGCCAGTGGGATTATCACTATCGGTGACAGATCGGCCGGTGTAAAAATCATCGGGATCGACCCCCCTTCGCCTGCCAATGCACCTTTCCAGGATGGGATGGTGTCGGGCGAATACCTAACCGCCGATGATCGCCAGGGGGTGCTGATTGGCCAGTCGCTGGCCGATAAGCTCAAACTGAATGTGGGCGACCAGATCAACTTGCTATCTAATACCTCCAATGGCGATGTGGATGAGCAGCCGTTTGTGATCCGCGGCATATACACAACCCATACGCCTGCTTATGACGAGTTCAATGTGCTCATGCCGATCGCCAAAGCCCAGGCGATGACGGTCACCGAAAATCACGCCAGCAGTATTTTCGTTCTGCTGAGCCAGCGTGATCAAACTCAGGCAGTCGTCTCAGCCATTCAGGGTTCAAACTACCAGATCGTTACCTGGACGGATGCGAATGAGATCATTATCGAGACGGAAAAGTTTGCCAATGCCTACATGATGGTGCTTTATCTGATCGTACTGTCAATCACCGCGACCGTGATCGTCAACACCCTGGTGATGGCAGTCTTTGAGCGCACCCGTGAGATCGGCATCCTATCGGCCATCGGCATGAAAAGTGGACGCATCATGTTGATGTTTTTCGCCGAGTCCAGCTTGCTGGCTGTGGGTGGGATCCTGATCGGGCTGGTATTGGGCGGGCTGATGGTTTACTACGGCACCGTGCAAGGTTTTTTTATTGGGAATTTGGGCATGACCGGCATTATGCTGGGCGATACGATTTATGCCCAGCTGACTGTTAGCGACACGATAACCCTGACTATTATGGCTTTTATCGTATCGCTGCTGGCCGCCCTGTATCCGGCAATCATGGCCGCCCGCATGGAACCGGTTAATGCCCTGCATGCCGGTCAATAATGATCTTTCCTGCATCATCCGTGGACGCATCGCCACGACAACACACTTATTCCGGATCATCGCTATCCGAGGAGAACATCATGGAAGTCACTAAAATTGAGAATGTAACCCGAACCTATAAAATTGGCAAAGTCGAGACGCATGCGCTGCGTGGGGTCAGCTGCTCGATCGAAACCGGTGAGTTTACCGCCCTGGTTGGGCCCTCTGGATCGGGCAAGACCACCTTGCTGCAGCTGATCGGCTGCCTGGATCAACCCACGAGCGGGCATGTATATATCAACGGCAAAGACGTCAGCAAGCTCAATCGCAACCAGCGCGCCAATATGCGCCGCGGTACGATCGGCTTTATTTTTCAATTCTTCGCCCTGATCCCAACTCTGACGGCTTATGAGAACATCGAGCTGCCCTTGCTGTTGATCGGCATCGATTCGCAAGAAAGGCGCGAGCGGGTCAATTATTTGCTCGAATCCGTTGACCTGGCAGACCGGGCTCACCACCGCCCTGATCAATTGAGCGGGGGCCAGCAGCAGCGGGTGGCGATCGCCCGAGCCCTGGCCACTCAACCGACGCTGATCCTGGCGGATGAGCCCACGGCCAATCTTGATACCGTTAACGGCCAGCAGATCATGGAAACTATGACGCGCTTAAACCAGGAAACCGGGGTTACGTTCATCTTTGCTACCCACGACCCACGCGTGATCCAGTTTGCCCGGCGCATCATCACCCTGCAGGATGGGCGTATTCTTGAGAACCACGAGGCGGAACTTGTCGCCGCAGGAGTTTAGCATGAACCGCAAACCACTGGCGAACATCTTCGCCCTGATCTTAATGGCCAGCCTGATTCTGACTGCTTGCAATGCCATCTCGCCTGGCACGCCCCAACCACTGCCGACTGTAGTGTTGGACAACAGTGCCTCCAGCGGACCAGACTCCTTTCCGCTGAACAGCGCCAGCGTGATTGCTTCGGGCGTGGTGGCGCCAGCCCGCCAGGCCCAGGTCGCGGCTGCCATGGCGGGCAGCGTCAGTTCGGTTGAGGTAGCTGTCGGCGACCGCGTTCAGGCCGGGCAGGTATTGGTCAACCTGGCGGGCAGTGAAAAGCTCCAGGCAGCGGTCGAATCGGCTCGTTTCGAGTTATTATCGGCCCAGCAGGCCCTGGCAGACCTGTCGAAAGATATGGATGTTCGCCAGGCGGCAGCTTTGAAAATGATCGCTGACTACCAGCAAACAGTGCACGATGCTGAGCGCTATCTCCAGAATATCCAGACCCTGGCCGAGCAAGTCGATATCGACGCAGCCTACGCCAACATGATCCTGGCCCGCGACAAGCTGGACAAGGCTCGCGAAGATTATGAGCCTTATGAAAATAAACCTGAGACCAATGTCGTCCGGGCAGGGCTGCTGAGCAAGCTGGCCCAGGCCCAAAAAGATTACGACGCCCGGGTGCGCCTTTACAACAACCTGACCGGAACGGCCAGCCAGATCGATCTCGATCAGGCGAAAGCTGATCTGGCCACCGCCCAGGCGCAGCTTGCGAAATCCCAGCGGGATTATGAAATCCTGCAGCAGGGACCCGATCCGGACGCTGTCCGGCTGGCCGAAGCCCGCCAGGCCACTGCTCAAGCCCAACTGGCGGCCGCCGAAGCGGCCTTGAAAGATATGGAAATTAAATCCCCCTTTGACGGCACGATCACCCGGCTGGATATCCAGGCCAACGAATGGGTCACCCCAGGCCAGCCGGTGATCACAGTCAGCGATCTGCAGAATCTGCGGGTCGAGACAACCGACTTGAGCGAACGAGATGTGCCCCAGATCGCAATCGGGCAAGCCGTCAACATCAAAATCGATGCGTTGGCGCAGGATATGACCGGTACCGTGCTTGAAATTGCCCCACTCGCAGATACCCTGGGCGGCGACGTGGTTTACAAAACCACGATCCAACTGGATACGCCTCCCGCTGGACTGCGGGCCGGGATGAGCGTCGAAGTACAATTTTCAACCGGCAATTAGCGCCTTGCAGGGGCAGTGACAATTTAGATAAAGGCGAAATAACACGCCGGCGTGGACTAGTGCCCACGCCGGCGTATTATTTCGCCATGATAATTGAAGTGTCAATGCCTTCAGAATATGGTAAACTCTTGCCATGACACGATCGCGCACGGACATAATGGTCAGCCGTTTACGGGAGATGCAAGCCGCTTCGCCGGATATTGAAGCATCCGCGGTTGTTTCCGTCGATGGTTTGATTATGGCCTCAGCCCTTCCGGCTGAAGTCGAGGAAGATCGGGTGTCCGCCATGTCCGCCGCAATGCTCAGCCTGGGCGAACGGATTTCCAACGAATTAGGCCGTGGAACCCTGGACCAGGTATATATTCGCGGCGATAATGGGTTCGTAATCCTGACTGCCGTGGGCGAAGAAGCTGTGCTGACGGCTCTGGCCCGGGAAGGCGCTAAACTCGGCCTGGTGTTCCTGGAAATGCGCCGCGCGGCGGAAAGCCTGGTGAAGGTTTTAGGCTGATGAACGAACAAAACCCTGATAGCAAAACGAACATTGTGGGGAGGTCGCCTTCTAGCGACCTCCCCACTTCCTTTGTGGCGATGATAGCGACCAGCCCGGCTGATACCGGCCTGAGCAAAGAGATACCCAAATTTTGATGTGGGTGGCAGTCGCTCACCAGCCACTCACATCCAAATTTGGGAGATTTCTTCGAATGTTAGGTTGTCAAACTGGTTGCAAATATCCATTTTATTGGAGGCAGGTATGACGACGAAATATATCTTTTTCACCGGCGGTGTGGTGAGCTCAGTTGGCAAGGGCGTCACGGCGGCCGCATTGGGGCGGGTATTAAAAGAACGTGGATTTAAGGTGGCAGTACAAAAGCTGGACCCGTATATCAACGTCGATCCGGGCACCATGAGCCCTTACCAGCACGGCGAGGTCTTTGTTTTGGATGACGGAGCCGAAACCGACCTTGACCTGGGGCATTACGAGCGCTTCATCGACATCAGCCTGAACCGGGTCTGCAATGTGACCACCGGGCAGGTTTATCATGAAGTGATCAGCAAAGAACGCCGTGGAGATTACCTCGGTGGGACCATCCAGGTTATCCCCCACATTACCAATGAGATCAAGCGCAGGATCGGCCTGGTGGCCAAAACCACCGGGGCAGAAATCGTGCTGGTTGAAATTGGCGGGACGGTGGGCGATATCGAGTCGCTGCCCTTCCTGGAAGCGCTGCGCCAGATGCGTACGGACGTCGGCCGGGAAAACAGCCTGTACATCCATGTCACCTGGCTGCCCTACATTGGTGCGACCGGGGAACTCAAAACCAAACCGACCCAACACTCGGTGCGTGAGCTGCGCTCGATCGGCATCTCGCCGGATGTGATCGTCGCCCGCTCGGACTTCCCGGTAACGGACGATCTGGTTGAAAAAATCGCCCTGTTCTGCGATGTCGACAAACGCGCCGTTCTGCCGATGGTCACTGCCCCCATCTTATATGAGATACCCTTACTGATGGAAAAACTGGGCGTCGGCGACTATCTTATGGAAAGATTAGGGTTGCAGGCTCGCAGCAAGCCCGATTGGACAGAATGGGAGCAGTTGATCGAGGGCGTCAAGCAGGAAAAACCGACGGTAAAGATCGCTCTGGTTGGCAAATATGTCGAGCTTCACGATGCTTACATGAGCGTCCGGGAAGCGTTGAAACACGCCGCCCTGGCGACCGGGGTGGAAGTGGAGATCGCCTGGGTGCATTCAGCCGAGTTGGAGAAAGGGCGCGGTTGGGATTTGGTGGAAGATGCGGACGGCATCCTGGTACCGGGAGGCTTTGGCAGCCGAGGCATTGAAGGGAAAATTCAGGCTATCCAGTTCGCCCGCGAACAAAAAGTCCCTTACCTGGGTTTATGCCTGGGAATGCAGCTGATGGTGGTTGAATTTGCCCGCTATGCTCTCCAAAGCGATGATGTCAACTCCACTGAATTCGATCGCTCCACCAAGCACCCGGTTATCGATCTGATGCCCGACCAGCGCGGGATCGCCGATATGGGCGGCACCATGCGCCTGGGCGTCTACCCCTGTCAGCTTCAGCCCGGGACGATTGCAGCCCAGGCTTACCAGACCGATCTGGTTGAAGAGCGCCATCGCCATCGCTTTGAACTCAACAATGCTTACCGAGAAACCCTCTACAAAGCCGGCATGCGCTTCTCGGGCATCTCGCCCGACGGACGCCTGGTGGAGATCGCCGAATTGAGCAACCACCCCTTCATGCTGGCCACCCAGTTCCACCCTGAATTCCTCTCGCGACCCAACCGGCCTCACCCCTTATTTGTCGCTTTTTTGAAAGCCGTTCGCGACCATGCCGCTGCACACGGCGAACAGCAAGCCGTCGAAACGGAAAAAGTTACCGCTTAGTAGTCTGTCAGTATAAATTAGATGGATGTTAGTGGGCGAAATTCACCCACCAACATCCATCTAAAATGCCTTGATTGACTGCTTAGAAGGTTCGCCTGTTACCGCTAAAATGTTATTAGGGAAAGTTTTGGCCTGCAGCTTTTGGGCTCTTACGCCATACTCTATCCTTCTCCCATGAACAATCAGATGGCACGTCAGAGATTGGGAATCGGACTTCGCCAACAAACTCTGATTTATCCAGTATCGGTTGCGCGGGTGCATTCGAATTGTGTAGATGTGGTGTTCAGTTTGGGCGGCGATCGCCGCCCAAACTGAACACCACAATTCATTTTCTATAACATTCGAATACTCCCTTGTTGCGCCAAGTCCCTGGGATTTGGACGCTTTTGGATTATACTTAGGTAAGTTCCGAATATCACTTGTGTGGAGATGCGGGGCGCGATCCCATGCAGGCGGATCGATCCAATCCAATAATAAAAGACAGAGCAGACACCATAAATAAATTTTTCCCACGCAGTGTGGGAAATCAATCCAAAACGAGGTGAAACATGGAAAGTATCATAGAAGATATCAACGGACGCGAAATTCTCGATTCGCGCGGCAACCCCACCGTAGAAGTGGAAGTGACCCTGATGGATGGCTCCTGGGGTCGAGCTGCCGTTCCATCTGGCGCATCAACCGGCATCCACGAAGCGCTCGAACTGCGTGATGGCGATAAGAGCCGCTACGGGGGTAAAGGCGTGCTCCAGGCCGTGGAACACGTCAACGAAGATATCGCTGACGCCCTGATCGGATGGGATGCCACCGAACAAAAAGCAATCGACATGACCCTTTTGGAACTGGATGGGACCCCCAACAAATCCAAGCTGGGCGCCAATGCCATCCTCGGTACCAGCCTGGCGGTTGCCAAAGCGGCTGCCAATTCGCTCGGGTTGCCCCTCTATCGCTACATCGGCGGGGTTTATGCCCACCTGCTGCCGGTTCCGATGATGAACATTCTCAACGGCGGTGCTCACACCGCCTGGCAGTCCACCGACGCCCAGGAATTCATGGTCATGCCGCTTGGGGCCGAGAGCTTCGCCGAAGGCCTGCGCTGGGGCGCCGAAATCTACCACACCTTGAAGGGCGTCCTGAAATCGCGCGGCTACGCTACCCTGGTCGGCGACGAAGGCGGCTACGCGCCGGCGCTCAAAGCCAATAACGAAGCCGTTGAGGTTATCCTGGAAGCGATTGAAAAGGCCGGTTATAAAGCCGGCGAACAGGTCTGCATCGCGCTTGACCCGGCCGCGTCTGAGTTTTACGAGGATGGGGTCTATAACCTGCGCAAAGAGGGCCGCAAGCTCAACCGCGAAGAAATGGTCGCATTCTGGAAATCCTGGGTCGATCAATATCCAATCGTATCCATCGAAGACGGTTTGGCCCAGGACGACTGGGAAGGCTGGGAGATGATGGTTCAGGAAATGGGCGACACGCTGCAAATCGTCGGTGATGACTTACTGGTCACCAACCCTGAGCGCGTCCGCCGGGCGATCAAGGAAAAAGCCTCCAATGCCCTGCTGGTCAAATTGAACCAGATTGGCTCGCTGACCGAGACGATCGAAGCCGTGGAAACCTGCCAGCGGGCCGGCTGGCGGGCCGTGACCTCCCACCGCTCCGGTGAAACCGAAGACTCGACCATCGCCGATCTGGTTGTTGCCCTCAATATGGGCCAGATCAAGACCGGCGCACCGGCGCGCTCGGATCGCGTGGCGAAGTATAACCAGTTGCTGCGGATCGAAGCCGAATTAGGCGATACCGCTGAATATGCCGGCTGGAATGCGCTGAAATCTCGCTAAATCCAATCTTAGAATCAGAAGTGGCTGCGATCAAACCGCAGCCACATTTTTATTAAGAAGTTCTAGACCCCAAAAAACTGAATACAGCATTCGTTTCATTCTGCTGCCAGCGGGGAAGAACGGCGAAGAAGGTGCGCCCACCACATGGGCGATCAGCCTGCCGGTTCATCCTGAGGTTCTAGCTCGCTGTCTGGCTCATCGTCCACCGGCAGAGGGCGTAGAACTTCATCCAGGGTCTGGTTTTCGCGGCGCATACCCGGCGCCGGTGTGCCGCAATAGGGGCACAGATTCCAGGGCAGTTCCATCAAGCGCCCGCACTGATGGCAATTCTTTTTCAGCTTGGTGTGACAGCTGGGGCAAACCATCCAGTTTTCCCTCACCCGCCGGCCGCATCCCGGGCACAATGAAGCGTCTTCAATGGCCTGCAGTAAAGCTTCTTCTTCCAGGGTATGCTGGTAATCCTCTTCAATCGTTCGGGGTGGGCGCAAAATTAAGTAAACCACGATTCCCGGCAGAAACAAAACCGCCACAACCAAAACGGCCAGGATGCGCGCCAGCGGGTCGCGCGCCCGGGCCCGAATGTCGCGATAGGTCCATATTACCAGGCTGAACCATAAAGCTGCCAGAAATGCCCCTCCCCAGGCAGTCAGGAAGAGCATGAAATTGCCCAAATAAGAAGGATCAAAACTCATTTTTTCACTCCGCGGGAGCGTTCAAGTTGGTAGATCAGCGTTTTCTTCGAATCTACTTCCTGGATGACGGGCGACAACGCCTGGTTGCGCCCGACCCTGTGGATTATAGCATGGATGCAAGAGCCGGACCAATTTCCGGGTCTATGGAATTCCTGTAGTGGTACCCCAGAGATTCCGGAAGAGCCCAATTTCCGATTGTTGGAGGGTGCACGAAAATATTGTAGAAAATTATTTTGGGTCTTTTTTGTTGCGCAAATCCGGCACATATTGTATAGTGATTTAGCGATTTTCTCACCAATTTTTTCAACATTCCCAATTCTATGAATTTGCCGAAAGCAACTTAACATGCCCATCGTTGAATTGATTGCTCAGCTTCAGGAGGAAGTTCATGGCGGTCAGGGAACAGGAATCGTTTTACCGTATCACCGATCTGGAAGAATCCGAACGCCCGCGCGAACGTTTAGCCCGTTTGGGCCCACAGGTGCTCACCAACGCCGAGCTCCTGGCGATCTTGCTGCGGGTCGGTGTGCAGGGCGAAAATGCCGTTCAGGTCGGCCAGCGCCTGCTGCAAACCTTTGGCGACCTGGGCGGCCTGCACCGGGCTGATTACGAAGAGGTCTGTCACCAACGCGGCATTGGACCAGCGAAAGCGGCCCAAATCAAGGCTGCCATCGAGCTTGGCCGCCGGATGACACTGCTCTCTCCGGAAGAGCGTCCGGCGATCCACAGCCCGGCGGACGCAGCAGCCCTGGTGCAGTATGAGATGGGGGCTTTCGAGCAGGAACACCTGCGGGTTTTGCTGCTGGACACTCGCAACCGGGTACTGCATATCGAGGATCTGTATCGCGGCTCCCTGAATTCTTCTCAGGTGCGGGTAGGCGAGATCTTTAAAAGCGCCGTGCGCCGCAACGCGGCTGCAATCATCATCGCTCACAACCACCCGAGCGGAGATCCTTCGCCCAGTCCGGACGATGTGGCCTTGACGCGTGCTATTGTCCAGGCCGGCAAGCTGCTGGATATCGAGGTGCTTGACCACCTGGTAGTTGGCCGGGGTCGGTTTGTCTCCTTAAAGGAACGAGGGTTGGGATTTGGTTAAACGCTCATCCGGACGTCATCCGGATCGAAAAACCCGAAAAATCACCGCTGGCCGGCTGCCATTCGGGCGTGACGCCGCGCACATCTGAAGCATAGGGACCCCGGTAAAGCGCCGAAAGCAGCTTTTCTAAATCAGGGCGAGGCCCTTCCGCCAGCACCTCGACGCTGCCGTCCCAGCGATTGCGCACCCAGCCACGCAAGTTGAACGCAGCCGCCTTTTGCTGGACGAACGCCCGGAAACCTACCCCTTGAACCATCCCCTCCACTGTGGCGTGCAGGCGAGCCATTCCAGTTTGTTCTGTCATTAGAAAAATACTCCTTTCCTTGGTCCGCCAGTCGAAACGTCATCCTTGCAACCATGCTGAGGGCCAACAAAGACCAGCATTCTCCTAATCAAAATCAATCATCATCCACCAATTGCCGGACAGGCTGGCTGCGCAAACGCCCGATAGCCAGGCCCAGGGGAGCCAGTAAAATCAAAACCAGTAAAGACAGCCAGGGCATCAGGCTGCCCAGCGCGGCCTGATTGGGATTCTCCGCAAAAACGGCCAGGCGCCAATCGCGCTCTAACTTCAACAGGCTCTGGCCCAGGCCAAGTTCGACGCCCCGTTCGCAGTCCAGACCATCGGCATAGCCCTGGGTGAGCTTTTCCAACCCGGAGCTGCCAAACTGCTGCTGCAGATAGCGGGTAAAAGAAGCGGCCTCAGCATAAGCCAGGTTAGCGCTGTATGCATCCCGGGGGAAAGGCTGGCAAAGTGAGCCGATCGAAAGGATAGCATCCTTTTGGTAGGCGTCTTCCAGCATGATCTGGTAATCAGGATTTGGATAGAGCTCGGCTACCGAAGCCAAGCCTTCATTCAGCCAGGTGGGCAGGTTGTTATAGCCCGGCCCCAGCGCCTGATAGAGCATGATATGCATCAATTCATGCGGGACACGCTGTTCCATCAGTAATCGCTTTTCAGGCCGGTTCGGCAACGACACCACCATGACACCCAGATCAGGGTCAGCGTGCCCGGCGACCCAATCCAGGCCTGCCAGAGCCAGGGTCTCCTGGAGTTCACTGGTCGAGGGATAAGCGTAAATATCAATTTGTCCGGAGGGCGGGGCAGTAATCAATGACTGGATTCTTTTCAAGCCGGTCCGAGCCACTTCCAGGATATCGGCCCCAAAATCAAGCCCGCCCTGATCGGCCCAATGCACCTGGAACTGGTCGTCCTCAAGCGTCTGCCATGCATAGCGGTTGTCTTCGTAATAAAAATGATAGTCCTGGCTGGTGAAGATCTCGCCGCCCTGGAAGTTGGCTCGAAAGCGGTAATCGATACTGGCAAAAGCCCGCAGCGGCCGGCTCGCCAGATCATAAGTGTACCGGAGGCGATATCCTGAAGCCGTCTGTGATACGATCTCAGCCTCGCCGACCTGCGTTTCCGGATCGCCTTCTTCCCGGAACAGCACATAGACCCGGTCCACCGGAACAGCCGAAATGATCGTCGCTTGAAACACCAGCGACTGGCCGAACGTGTAAGCGACTTCCACCTGATCGACCTGAGCTTGCGCCATGGCACTCAGTCCCGGAATTCCGGCGAGTAGTATGGTCAGGGCCGCCCCCAGCAGGGCTATACTCGGCAAAAAGTGCTTACGCATGTCAACCTCCAAGGAAAGCCAAAAGCGGCGTCAAAGTGAACGCGCTCAGGATCGTTCCGGTAAAAACGACTGCCGTTACAAATGCCGGCTCCGTATCAAATTCAGTGGCCAGAACAGTCGTCATCACCGCAGTTGGCATTCCTGATTGCAAGATTCCTGCCTGCTGGGCCGCTCCCTGCAATCCGTACACCCAGTTGAGACCGATGGCGATCAAGGGCGCTGCAACCAACTTGATGGTGGTTGCCAGGACAACCGGCTTGATGGCCCCCCGCCAGCTCACCTGCTGGAGCTGGATACCCAATAAGATCAGCATCATCGGGATCGCAGCGTCGCCCAGTAAACCGATCACCCGATCCAGCGGCAACGGCAGGCGCCAGCCGGTTTGCAGGAATAAGAGTGCGAAGACCAGGGCGTAAATGGTGGGGATCTTGACCAGGTTCAGCAGCGCCTTGGGCAGGCTCATGCTGCCCATCGAGACGATCACAACCCCCAGGGTATAAGACAGCATCACCATCGAAACGAAGTACAGGCTGGCGTAAGCCAGGGCCTGTTCCCCAAAAACGAACTGGGCCAGCGGCAGGCCATAGTTGCCGGCATTCATGAACATGGTCGTGATCAACAAGGCGGCCTGCATCTTGCGATCCAGCTTCAACAGCCGCCCGCCCAGCCAGGCAAGGATCCCAACCAGGAACATGACCACAAAGCCAAAGCCAACCATTTGGACAATCTCGCCATTGCCGAGCTCGTTATGGGTGAGAATGTTGAAAATCAGGCAGGGGCTGAAGATATTAAAAGTAACCAGGGATAGATCACGCGGATCAACCTTACGCCAGCGTGTGATGAGATAACCGGCTCCGGCTGCTAGCAGGATGGGCAGCAGGTTGTCCAGGAATAACGAAAGCAGCGACGTCAAACTCAGTAATCCTCATCCTCTTCCATAAAATCATACAGGTCGTAATCATCCTCATCGACCTCATCCTCATCCGTCACATCCAGCAGTTCAAACCCATTGGCGCCCTCGTTAAAGGCCAGGTTATCCAGCGCCATCTCGATAAACTCGGCAGTTTCCTCATCTTCGGCCAAATTGTACATGCGTTCGAGGCGTTTGCGAATGCCGCTGCCGCCTAATTGGGAGAGCGCCCAGATAGCCGCAAGAACCACGGTATCGTCCGGATCGTCGAGCATCTCCACCAGATGAGGCAGCGCTTCCCGCAGTTCAACTTCTCCGGCAGCCCGGGCGGCTTCAGCGCGCAGGTCCGGATAACGGCTTCCCAACGATTCCATGATTTGCCTGGCCCAACGTTCGTTGGCCGAATGCCCCATCGCCACCATAGCGCTGATCGTCCAGGCTCGCTCACCCGAGGTGTAAGCCGCTTCAATCAGTGCGTCCACATCTTCGCGGCTCGAGTAGCCAATCGATTCTAGCACCATCCGCCGCACAAGCTCTTCTTCCGCTTCGAGCTCGTAGATGGCCATCAGGGCCACTTCAACCTGCCGGTATAGTCGCTGAGGCAGGTCATCCAGCTCACCCAGGTAAACAAAACGACCCAGGGCCGCCGCAGCTGCGGCGCGCACATCAACATCAGCATCTTTATGCAGCAGTTCGATAAACTTTTCGATCAGCCGGGGATTTTCATACTCGTGCAAAACCAGCAAAGCCGGTAACCGGACTCTTGGATCGCTGTCCAGCAGGGCAAACATGGCTAAGGCTTCAAACGAAAGCAGGGTATCGCGCTCGCCCAGCGCCTGGATATCTTCCAGCAGCGCTCGCCGGCGCCACTCCGGTACGTTCGGCCAGGCCCGCGCCAGTAAATCCATTTCAGCCTGCTCCAGATCAGATAGCCGGTATAAATAGCGGGCCTTCAACGGTTGGTCGGGGTTGAGCAAGGCCTCAATCAGTTCCTGAAAAGGGATCTCAGCCGGTGTTTCAATTGATTCAATTCGATCGTTCATTCTTCTTCTTCACTTCTTGTAAAAAACAGTCTAGACCTCATCCCCATGAACCAGGCACTTCTGCGTTCATCTGGCATGAGTAATCTTCACGGCAAAACATATTTCAACCTTCAATCTGCTCTTATAGTAACTTAATTTCATCGAAAATCAACCCTCAGGTTCTTTCGGAAATTCTGTGAGAATTCCCGGATTTGGGTTGCCATCCGTAAATTCCCAAAAAGACATCATGGACAAAGTCCACCCGCAAGCATGAAAATCTGCCCTATTTCCAAGACAGCCAACCATCTTCGATAAGGTTAACCTGCGATGGTGTTAGGAATGGACGGTGATTATCATCCAATCCTAACACCATATCTGGACTTTTGGGAGCCTGTCTGACAGCTTCAAGCAACCCTACGCAATCCCAAACCTTTTTCAGGGGATCGCCTTGTTATGGGAATTTGATCGGATTAACGAAATCCTGTACGTTGATGTAGATCAACAAAATCAACAGGACAGCAAAACCGATCAAATGGATCATGTTCTCATAGCGGGGCGGGATGCGCCGCCGCAACAGGATTTCAGGCAGAGTCAGCAGGATGCGCCCGCCGTCCAGGGCCGGGATCGGGAACAGATTCAAGATCCCCAGCGAGAAGGAGACCGCCATAAAGAAATACAGCGGATTGCGGATCTGTTGGTAAATGTCGAACATGCCTTTATAACCAACGAAACCGCGGCTTTCACCTGGAGGCGATGTTCCGCGAACCAGATTGACCGGGAGTTGTAAAATGGCCCGGCCATAATCCACCGCCGCGGTGAACCCGCGCGAGATTGCGGTGCCGAATCCGATCGGCTGAGTCGGGTTGCCCAACAGAACCCCGATGGCACCTTCGTTTGGCGGTGGATTTTGGCGCGGTACCAGCTCCACGGTGCTGGTTTTACCGTCGCGTTCGTAGGTCACCTGGGTTGCCTGGCCCAGATTATCCTGGATGGCGGTCTGCAGGGCTTCCATCCCATCAATTTTCTGGTTGTTGACCGACAGGATCAAATCGCCAACCTGCAAGCCTGCCTGTTGGGCCGGCGAGTCAGGGGCGATCCCGTCGATGCGAACTTTGCTCAGGATCGGATCACCCAGGGTATAGAAGAACAGGATCGCCAGAACAATCCCCAGTCCGATATTCATAACCGGTCCGGCAAACAGAACCGCCAGGCGGGTCCATGGGCTGGCTGCCGCCAATCCGCCCTCCACCGAAGGGTCGTTCTCCCCTTTAGGGCGCACAAATCCGCCCAGAGGGATCCAGTTCAAGGTATATTCGGTGCCGCCGGCCTCAAACAGTTTGACCATCCGAGGCGGAAATCCGATCCCGAATTCTTCGACTTCAACGTGCAGCAAACGGGCCACGATAAAATGCCCGAATTCGTGCAAGATAATCAGGATGCCCAGTCCAATGATGAACTGGATCAATTGGGTTAAGAGTTAAGTGTCATAACTACTCGTAAATATAGGTTGTATGTTGCTTTGCGATTGGCGTTCCGGCATTTGGGGGAATATTCAAATGAAGGCAGGTTATATATTCTTCAACCTGTTAAACCTGCAATAGCCAGACTCATGAACCAACCGCGGAGCTTCGAATAAAATGCGAATCGTCCCGCAATTTGGATTATAACTTGTCCGTAGGGAAACGTATAGCAATAGGGGCTCTGGAAGCGGTCGTTCTAACGGATTTCTAACCCTGAGATGAGTTGTGCGGGCCCACCGGTGGTTGCTGTAAGGATTCCGGTCACGCCCGGGACAGCCTGCAGGCGATCAGCGACCTCATCAGCCCGGTCAGCCGGGCAAAGTACGTGCACGTTCGGGCCGGCGTCAATCGTATAAAAAACCGGCAAACCGCCCAACCGCCATTCCTGCACGGCCTGCATGATTGCAATCGTTTCAGGCCGCCAGTACAACAGGGGAGGCGTAGAGGTCATCATGACAGCGTGCATCATATTGCTGTCCAGTTCGACCAGTTCGGCCAGGGCATCGAAATCCCGCTTCAGGATCGCCTGCCGGCAAAGCGCCAGCCGGCGGGGTGTATCCGCCACCCGGGCCGCCTGCAAGGGGCTGGTCTGGGCCAGGGGGTGGCCTTCGCTGGAACCGGTCGGTTTATGCACCTGACTGACGATGGCAACGCAGTCTGCTAAATGCCAGTGGTCTTGCCCGGCGATGGAAGTAGCGTACGACTCTTCGTCCGTCTGGCCGGCCAGCCATTCCACATATCCACCCGGTACGGACCGGCTGGCCGAACCGGAGCCCAAGCGCTGCCAGGCGCGAAAGCCGCCGTTCGCCCAGCTCCAATCCGGCTGCCCGGCTGGCCGCCAGAGCCAGGGAGGCAAACGCCGAGGCCGACGAGGCGATCCCGGTGCCGATCGGAAAATTGTTTTCGGAAACCACCCGGGCTTTTTCATCCCGCCCGCTCAGCCGGCGGACATGCCCCAGAAATACGCTCACCCGCTCCAGGGCCGGCCCGAAGGTCTCGGCTCCGTTCAATTCGAGGCTGTCGTCCTTGAAATCAGCATCGAATGTCACCTGGGTGCGGGTATACAGCCCGTCCAGGTTCATCGAGATCGAACCATTAGCCGGCAGACGCAAGTTCTCGTCCAGGTTACCCCAGTACTTGATCAAGGCGATGTTCGGGCAACTGATAGCAGTTGCTGTCCTAGAATACATTTGACATACACCACTTTCTCTTCGTTTTCAATCGAAAGTGTACCACGAACGTCGAGCATTTCGATGAGCTGGCGTTTCTGTTCAAAATCAGCATTTTCTAAACCTGTACGTACTTGGGAACAAAAAGCCTCGATATCTTCAACCTGTTCATGGAAGGGCGCTATTTACACAAACTTCTACCACTATCTAATTCTTCAACTGCAGCCGATCGCGGAACTGGTCAAGGAGTCTTTTTTTCGGTGGAAGCATACCAGCCTCGTTGTATAATATTTATGGGCCTATATATAGCTAAATATCCCGCAAGGTGGCATATTATGCACTGGTAATGTTAGATCCGCGCTTGACAAAACTTCCGTTGGCACTTGGTCTCTTCCTGCTATCGGTAGCAACACGCACACGAGCCAGGCCGAGTTCTGATTCGGTAGTTCTTCTGCACGGACTCGGTCGAGGTCCTTGGTCTATGAGGCTCCTTGAATGGCGACTGGCGAACGCCGGCTATCGAGTTCACAACCTCGCATATCCCCGTCGGGCGGACTCCATCGAAACGATCGTCGCCGAAGTACACCGGTTATTGAGCGACTACTGCCTGCATGACACCGATGAAGTCCACTTTGTCACCCATTCGCTGGGGGGCCTGGTGCTCCGGGCCTATTTGGCTAAACATCGCCCGCGGAACCTTGGCCGGGCCGTTATGCTTGCTCCTCCAAACGGGGGCAGTGAGATTGTGGATCGTTTCCGCGGCTGGAGTTTATTCTGCAGTGTACTTGGCCCAATAGCGCCTCAGCTCGGTACTGGATCGGATGACCTTCCGGCGCGTCTCCCGATACCTGATTGCGAGTTTGGTGTCATCGCAGGCAACCATTGGATCAATCCCGTGGGTCCTATGATCCTGCCGTCCCCGCATGACGGCACAGTGTCCGTTTACCGAACCCATTTATCGGGAATGAAAGATCATCTGATCGTCCCATACACGCATACATTTATCATGAACTCGAAACAGGTTGCGCGCCAGGTTATCTACTTCCTGGGCAACGGGAAATTTGAGCGACACGGGAAAGATAAGAAATAGCACGCGTTTGGTGTATCCTGTAAGCCTTCGTCTGCTAACCGGTGCAAGCCCCGTCCCGCCGCCCGGCGGCTGAGTTTTTTTGTTAGGCCGAAATATATCATAGATCAATGATCTGCCCCCCAATCTTTGTACCACTCACAGAGTTCGTCCGAGTGGTTGAAATTGGGGGATATGTTCAATCACGGGCTTGGGATCTGGTGATAGTAAGCAGCGGCTCTGGTATCAACGGTATAGGTTACTACTTCAGGATGTGCCATGCCCCGGGTGTATCAACACCGTGGGGCTAATTATTGCCTCAATATAATTCGGTATTGGGATGAAAAATGACAGCCTCCTGACTGCCAATTTTCGGGTAAAGAACTGCGGGGCAAGCACATGGTTGACCTGCAGTTTATATTATTTCACTCAACCTTGTAGGTTAGGGGACTGCCAGATAAGAGCAGAGAGCATCCAGGTCGCCTGTTAAGAAATCATTCTGACCCTTATCCCAAACAACCTCCCAATCCCAAATATCCCCCTCTGGGATAAGTATGATTCTCCCGGCATTGATGCCGATTATGCCGTACCCTGGAACAGTGACGTGAAGAGCCAAACCAGTTTGTGTCAACAGACCAGATACCGGGTCGATAGTATACCTAATATGGTCAGGTCCTTCGGGAATCCACCTGCTAGGATCTTCCGAATTATAGACTATCCCATCGGTCACCGATAAATGGACCTGTATATTCTTGATCTCACCATTTTTATCATAATAAATTGTTTCGACATATTTTTGGTGACTGTTTGCTAGGACTTCAAAACCGTCGCAGAATGCAATCCATTCGCCGGATACATCATATTCAGAGGTTGTGGTATCTGGCCTCACTGCCATGGCACTTCCGATGGGGTACAAGGTGAGAAGAACCAGCATGTTGAAAATTAATAATTTAGCAATACGAGAAGCTTTCATTTACTTTTCCTCCTTGGGGGACCATATATGATCAAAAATGTAACAATTTATAGGATTTCAAATATTTGTTATCTACACCTCCCTGTATAACAGAAGCCGCCAACTTCTCGTCAGCGGCTTCGGTATTCGCCAAAATGTCTCTAAGCCTTCAAATGGCTCAGTGTACGCCAATATTGTTCTTAGCGGTGGATTATTTTGTGCAAGCTTGCATATACATATTACCCCATATTGAATACCAAAGTTAACCATTTGATTTGAGGGTATTTGTCCCAAACTTGGTGGGCAAATTTTGAAATTGGTCGCAGAGTGGCAATCGCCCCTCCCAACTTCACTGCTTAGAAGTTTCCGCTCCTTGCCAACATCAGACTGGCTTCAAAACCCTCTTCCAACTTACCATCACCCTACGCGGGTAACTAACAGCAATGACAGCTAGATTTTCTGCCCAGACAATAAAATTTACTCATGCTTGGATCGACTGTTGAGTATTCGCTTTCTAGATGGCCTTTGCAAACAGAGCGTCGGCCAAGGTCACGGAAAATGCATCTGTCTGTTATCCAGAATGTGTTATTGTCTTAATTCCTACACTGGAATAACATTGATGCCCGTGGAAACGGCTATGGATTTCCCTTATGCATGCTCTAATGTCAACTAGATCTTCTCAGTCGGTAAATTCCCAAACATGCAAAACGCCAGGTACTATGCCTGGCGTTTACTCTCTGGCAAGTTCTTGAAAACTCCATTTCATCGCATTATTGACTACCAAGATGGATCATCAAGCCGAGCTTTAGCAGTTCTTTTACACCTAAACTTTTCAGGTAAATGAACGTCGTCACAATAGCTCCAATAAACAGCCCCCATGGCCCAAGGTTGAGTGCGAGCATATTTTTTACACTCTCTGGTGCAATCCAGATATTCTGTGCCATCAATGCCTCGGAAATCCAGAACAACCAGGAGAAACCGTAAGCAATCAGGGCAAATACAAGTATATTCTTGGTTGATTTCATGATAATTTCATCCTGTCCTTGTTTGGGTTAAGTTGTCGTCACTAAAATCATCTTGCCGGTGTACCGAGACTAATTCCAGGCCCAGATCACGAATGCGATTGAACAGGCCGTGCAGCGCGGCCTGGTCAAAGTTTCCGCAAATGATCGTTTGGTTGTCAGCATTGCCTTTGACCACCAATCCATCGAACCAGCGCAGCCAACGTTCATCGAGAATCCCCTCGAGACAGATTTGATAGGATATGGATCGATCCACAGATTTCATAGCGTCTTTATCCTGTAGTCTTCTGCTTGGTCAAATCGCTTGCCTGGCGCTCGTGCCAACTGCTTCGTCCAGGGGAATGTCTTTCTTTTCCAGGCTCATCACGGCGGGGATGAATAGACCGGTCACCGCCATAAAGATACACAGGATGCCTCCAAGCAGGAACCAGGCCTGGATCCCGGCCCGATCGGCTACGGGACCAGCGACCATCAATCCGAGCGGCACAATCCCTGTGCCGACGCTGCCCAGGAGAGAGAAAATGCGGGCTTGCATATCGGGTTCTACCGTGGATTGGATGATAGCGAAGAACGGTCCCATCGTCATTGGGGTCATAAAACCGACCAACAGCGCCCCACCAACTGCCAGAAAGATTGTCGAGGCAGGAGCTACGGCAAAGATCAGGGTACCTGCTCCCATGCCCATTAACCCAACCAGTGATGTGAGTATTTTGCGTGAAAAGCCACCCCAGGTTCCCAGCAACGCACCGCCGAGGATCATGCCGACTCCCATGGCAAATTCAGCCAACTCAGGTGGATGGCGCTCCCACCAAAATAATCCTTGATCATGAGCGGCAGCAGCGAAAAGGCAGGGATGATCGTGAAATTAATTCCCACCGTCATCAGCCCAATGATCAACAAACCAGGCCAATTGAGCATATAACGTAAGCCTGCTTTGAAATCTGTCCAGACTGTTGTTTTTTCTGCAGCGACCGCACTTCGTTCTGGTTGGGGAACCTGGATAAAGGCCAGCGGCAGGATGGCAAATAAAGCTGTGATCACGTCAATAGACAGGATGCCCTGCATGGGCAGCATACCCAACAGGAAGGCTCCCAACGGCGCAGCAACCACGTTCAGTCCGCCTTCGAGCAGTTGGTTAAGTCCCTGAAGCGGGTCAGGTGCTCGACCGGTACCATCAGGGATGTGGAAGCATTCGTAGCATTGGCATGGAATGCACCAGCCAAAGAGCGGATGAACAGGATGACAAAAATGTGCCAGACTTCAACGACATTCAGTGCAAATACAACTGCTAAAGCGATGGTTGCCAGCGCCTCGATGCCGTCAGCTAGCAACATCGTCCAGCGACGATTCCAACGATCAACCAGCGTTCCAATGATTGGACCGAGGACTACGTTGGGCAGCATCCCGGCCAGGGAGGCGGTCGCCAGCACAGTGGCTGAACCCGTCTTGACCGTCAGGTACCAGATCAATGCGAATTGAACCAGTTGGCTGCCCAGAATGGAAAGCGCTTGCCCGCCCCATATGGTGAAGAAAGTGGCCTTCCAGTGTTTATTGTCTCGTTGTGAAAACTGTGTCGCCATGAGAGAACTCCTTGCTTCTGTTATTGGATCATCCTGGAGGGCGAAGGGATGTGCCTCACCCTCAAGGATGATCCCGGGAGATCGTTCTGTCTTAACCGAAAGCTATCCGGCAGTCGTGAAGAGAGAGCCTTCCGTAGCTTCGTCGGCATCTTTGGCCATTCGACTGTCCCGCTCAGGCATAAGAACCCCGGTCGCGCCAGATCCCTTCTTGAACATCGTCCGCCGATTGAGGATAACAATAACTATGGCGACGAGTCCAAAGAGCAGGTTTTCCCAGGGTTGACCATCGGGGACAATGGGATTCATCATCTGAAAGTGATAAAGGTAGGCGATCAACAGGCTGCCGCGGGCGCTATTGAATATTGGCGTGAGGATAACGTAGATAGCGACAACACCAGCGAGGAATGGCACAACGGCCCAGGAGCCATATTGAACCCCTCCCCCTAACAAAAAGGCGGGGATATGCCAGATAGCGGTAATGATTCCCACTGTCAAGCCTGCCCAAATGGGCGCCATTTTGCGCTGAAGCAGAGGCTGGGCGAGCCCGCGCCAGCCGAACTCCTCGATCGTACCCAGGAAGAAGGCATGCGCCAGAGCTGGAAAAACGAGATACCAGGGGGAGAAGGGAAACGTGCTGAGGGTGCCATTTATCGCGGCGGCAAGATATTTGATAGCAGGAATGCCCACGAGCAAATACATCCACCACATTCGAGGCATCCGCCATAAGGTCAAGCGCCGGAAGAAGCTTCCCAGCCCTTTCAGTCCATAATGTCGCCAGACCAGGAATATGCCGACAAACCCGGGCGAATACACCGCGAGGATGTAGAGGGGATTGCTCGAGGTGATTTCACCGAAGATAGCCACAACCTGGTCATTGAATAGGATCAGCAGTGCGGCGATCCCCCAGGTGAATCCAAAAGTTAGGCCCAGGAACGGAATAAGCGTTTTCGTTTTCATGACAATGTCTCCTTTTTGGTTATTGTTGATAACGATTACAGTTTATAGTTTTAGGCGGCTTTTGTCCCCTATCGTAAGATAGGTTAGGGGGGTAGGTTAAATAAAAAAAGCCGCGAAAAACGGCTCACGGGGATTAGAAAAAGATGTTTAGAAGCCCAATTCCCTGGCCCGGGCGATGGCCTGCGAACGATTGCTGACCCCCAACTTTTGCAGGATATTGTGAACGTGCCACTTGGCAGTTCCAATGCTGATGAACAGTTCGCCGGCAATTTCCCGGTTGGTATTACCCGCCACGATCAGACCTAATACCCGTAATTCTTGCTCGCTAAGTGGTTCAAGCAACTGGTCCAGGGGCGATTTTTCAGATTCAGCCTGGAGACTGCCCAGGATAGCGTCTACAAGCTCAGGGGCGGCCTGACGTGCTTTGGGAAGTAGATCGAGCAGTGCTGCTCCTTCATCCAAAAAGATGCGGATAAAGCCTTCGGGAGCAGCCAATTTCAAAGATTGGGATAGCCAGTCAACGGCAGCCGGGATGTCTTTTTCGGCGCGATGAAATAAGGCCATCAGAATCATGACCTCCATGCAGGTTCGACGCGACCTTGAGCCTGCACTCGGTTAAGCACAGCCTCCAGAATTGCCGGCACATTCATCTCGATCGCCCGTTTTCAACAGAACGCGCACAAGGGTCAGATCCGCGAATTCGTGTGGTTGGTCAGCTCGGACAGCCTGGTATTCCACCGCCCAGCGCACTGCTGCTCCTTCTTGACCGGTTAAGAGTTGCAGATTTGCGATGTAGGCTGCCGCGAGCATAGACATGCGCTCCACACCGATAGCCCTGCATGATCGTGTTCACTTCCCGTAAGACGTCAAAGGCCTCGTTCTCATCACCCTTATACAGCACAAGCGGGCGAGGAATGATAGCCCTAAAATGAAATCATCCATCAACCCGCCCAGGCGGGACAACGCAATGCCAGACTGCAGGAAACCTCAGCAGCGGAAAGATCATTCCGCTCCAGGGCAATAATGCCCAGAATAGACTCGGCCAAACCAAGTGGAGGCAATCGTTTCCCTTCTGCAATTTGAATGCTTTTGGCAGGCTTGTTCCGCCATATGCAACTTCCCTGGCCGATCTGCACCTGTGCCGCAGCACAAAGTGAATGAATGACAAGAAAAAGCACGCCCGCGGATTGCGCTTCTTCGCTCGATTTCAAATAGTTCTGCACTGCAAGCTCAGTTTGCCCAGAAAGTTCATACGCCAATCCCAGGCTGAAAAATCCGCGTGCCTGCAATAAATGCTGCTCGTTTGGCAAGCGCTCCTGGGCAGAGAGTGATCTTCTCAATTGCCTGTTGCGTATCGCCATGCACGGAGGCAATTGCTCCCCGGTACAGATATGCCTGGGCCAACATATTGTTCTTTTTCTGTGGATGCGGGCAAGGATGAAAGCGTTTGTTCGGCTTGAGTAATTTGTTCTTCGGCACGCTCAAATTGTCCCGACAGGTAAAGAATTTGCGAGGCGTTCAAACTTAATTCAGGACGGTTTTGAAAGGCTTGTGGAGGAAGCGCATCCAGCCAGGCTGTATACAATGTTAGATTTCCACTCGACCAGATCGCATCTTTTTTTAATCCCTGATCGATGACATCCGCCAAAAATTCAAGATCGCCACTTGCAATGGCATAATGCACCGCTTCAGAGAGTAAGTCATTCTCTTTGTGCCAAAGAGCAGCCTTCTTGTATTGATTTTCGGTTTCGGTTTTAGAGAGTTCCGTTCGCAGGAAATCGGCAAAAAGGTGATGATAGCGGTACCAAATACGTTTATCATCGAGTGGGATCAGGAACAGGTTAGCCTGTTCAAGCTCTGAAAGCAAACCCCGGCTGTTAGGGTATCCAGTGAGTGCTTCACAGGATTCGGCATTGAAGCGTTCCAGGATGGAAGTCTGAATGAGAAACTCGCGAACACTCCCTTTGCCGGTGAATGACTTCCTCCGCCAAATAATCCAACACATAGCGGTGGCTGCCGCGGAATGTTTCCACAAAACTTTGTGGGTCTGGCAGGTTTTTGAGCGCCAACGCGGCGAGCTGTAAGCCAACTGCCCATCCCTCCGTGCGCATTTCCAGAGAGTGGATGTCTTCATCTTCCAGCATGAGTTGCATGGATTGATTGAAAAAATGACTGGCTTCTTCATCTGTGAAGCGCAGGTCACTGGCGCGGATCTCAATCATTTGTCTGCGGGCTCTCAAACGGGCCAGGGGCAATGGAGGATCTGAGCGCGTGGTGATGACCAGATGTGCCTGATGTGGTTGGTGCTCGAGAAAATATTCCAGCATCTCGTGAATGAGCGAGTTGGTGATGATATGGTAATCATCAAGAACGATAATCGCCGGTTCTTCAAGGCGGGCAAGGGCGATTGATGACTTCATCCAGAATGTTTTGGAAGGGCGGGAGTTGCGGCATGTCCAAAAGATCCAGAATGTTTTCCAGTAGGCAAGTCACTTATCCGATCCCAGGCGGTTGCCCAGTAGGCCAGGAAGCGTGCTGGTTCATTGTCGCTTTTTTCGAGGGACAGCCAGATATTCCGCGTTGGTTCGGTAAAAGAATTGAGCCAACTGGTAATTAAGGTGGTTTTTCCATAGCCGGCAGGTGCGGAGACCAGTGTCAATTTTCGCTGCTCTATCAAACCCGCTTGCAGTTGTTCCAAAAGACGCGTACGTATTACCCCGTCGGAACGCCAGAGGGGCGTGTGGAATTTTGTTTCGAGGAGACGATCCAGCATGGTTTTGATGCGATCCAAGTTAGTATCGACCCGATAAAAGGATATCTATTTGGTATTTTCTGTTGTGGTACCCCAGATTCGCCATACCTGTCCGATGGGAAAATCGACCGTTAATCTTCCCCACGCCTGGTTTTCCAGGCGTTCAAAATTTCACGGTGCCAGGGGACATTTTCCAAGAAGAGATTCTGGTAGGCTTGATCGGCGATTCGAGAGGCCTGATTTTGCAGAAGGTTGAAGGCGACCTCTAAAATTTCGTTGGCCCTCGAATCTCCTGCCAATCGAAGAACCTGATAGCAGGTCAGATAAATCCGTAACGGTTCCCAGGTTTTTTGTAGGCCATCTCCATTGGCAAGGTAAGCAAGGATTTCATTTACATATTCCAAGGCTAATGGTACATTGGCTTGAGCTACCGCAGTCCGTGCCAGTCCTGCCCTGGCTTCCAATGCAAGTTGAGGCTGATCGAGCTTCTGCCGAACAGCTAACGACTCTCGATAGGCGGCCTGTGCCTGCTGGGGCTTATTCAGTCCCATCCAAATATGGCCCAACCAGAAAACACCCTCAGCTATGGCTTCATCCTGATCGTATTCTCGTTTTTTTGCAAGCCCAGTCTCCGTATACGTTTGGGCTGTTTCCCATTCTCCCTGGGAAGCGGTAACCCATCCAAGGTTGATGAGCGCTGAACTCTCAATACCCCGATCGCCGATCTCCCGGCTAATCAATAAAATTTTTTCAAAATTATCGCGCGCGGTTGGATAATCTCCCAGGCGTGTGAGCGTTACGCCGAGATTATTGCGTGCTGCTACCTCTCGATCTAAATCCCCAATCTCGCGAGCAATCGCCAAAAAATTCATCTGGCATTCGAAAGCCGCATAGAAATCTCCCGAGGCCAGATTGATTAAACCCAGAACATTCGATATGTTCCCTTCCGATCGACGGTCATTAGCCTGGCGAGCCAACGATAAAGCATTATTTGCCTGCACTAAAGCGAGATCGGTATAACCCTGTTGTTGTAACATCCAGGCCCACGCATAGCTGGCCCGCCTGGAAAGGCCTTGATCACCAATCATTTCGGCGAGAGTCACAAACTCGTGCGCCCTGGCAAGCGCTTCAGGAAATTCACTGACCCAAAATGCAAGCCAGGCCTTGCGAATTAACAGCTCTACCTTTTTGCGCTCGTCTGCCAGGGTATCCACAATCACCGACAGAGATTCCAGAACTGCCCGTTGACGGTCCCATTTTCCCTGCATTTTAAAGACCCATTCCTGTTGCAATAACAGCTTGTACCGTGTTTCCAGATCAGCCTCTGGCGTAAGTTCAAGCGCTCTGGTGGAAAAATCTGCCGCTTCATCAATCGCATATTTTTTAGCAGCCATTTCAGCCGCAATGCACAAATATTCCAGGGCTTCTTTATTTTTTCCGGCTTTTTCAAGGTGGCTGGCGATCAGACCTGAAATCTCACTCACTCGATCTGCACTATGCGAGATAAGCCAATCGGCAACCATGGCGTGGTATACGCGGCGTGTGCGTTTTAGCACGCTCTCATAAGTTGCTTCCTGGAGGATCGCATGTTTAAACGAAAGTTCAAGCGTATTTGAAAACACTGACGTTTTATGTTGCAAGATCATATCTCTATCCTGCAAAGTGTTTAAATTTTCCGCAACGTTCAGCGATTCCGGTTCGAGCATTACGTCATTTAACTGGGCCTCTTGATTGATATAAGCAACTACTGCTTCCCAAAAGATTTTCCCAACTACCGAAGCTTGCTGCAATACCAGGCGCTCGCGATCTGAAAGAAGGTCCAGCCTGGCCTGGATCACACCGGTCAGTGTGGGAGGAACATGCAGGTCATGCAGGCGGTCAGCATGGACTTGCCAGGTTGGTTCATTTCTATTAATCACCCCTTCCTCAACAAGCATTTTGACCAATTCTTCCAAATAAAATGGGTTGCCTTCGGCATTGCTGACGATCAATGCACGCAACCCATCAGGAATCTCTTGGGCTTTTTGTAAAACCTGCTCCAGCATCCGTTCACTTTCGAGGCCAGATAATGGCTTTAGCACGAGTTGTTGTTGCAGAGGCTCCATTCCCCAGGATGGTCTTCGCCCAGATATTGAGGGGCGGGTCAACGCCACGAACACGACCGGCTGGTCTAAAAGCTTCTCGCTCATCAATTCGATGGAATCCAGCGAACTTTCATCAGCCCAATGGATATCATCCAAAAAGACAACCACGGGTGCGCCAGCGGCGCCTGCCTTTATGAAGTCGGTCAGGTAAGCCAGCGCCCGATCGCGAAGCTGTTGGGGTGCCTCGAGAGCGCCTTTCAAATAAGGACTATCGCTAAAGTCATAACCCAGCAATTGTCCTACAAAATGGGCTTTCACCACATTTCCTTTTTCTTCCCCAAATACCTCCCTGAAACGATCAACAATCTTTTTTCTGACAACGGGTTGTGGATCATCCTCCAGAATTTCAAAAGAAGTAATAAACAAATTGCGGAGCAGGTCGTAGGGCAGATCCAGCGTATCGAGTGTGGCTCTCCCTTTAAGGATGAATATTGTGGTTGGCCTGTTATTCAACCAATTCTCGAACTCCTCAAGCAGACGAGATTTGCCGATACCAGCTTCCCCAATTACCAGAACAAACCGGCTTTTCTGACTGAAAAGAACAGATTCAAAATGATCTTGAAGAGCGCCTAATTCCATCTCACGCCCAATCATTGGCGTCTCGACGCCTTCAATACCCCGAGCTTTTGGCCGGAATGAGCGCGGTTTAACTCCTTTTACTTGAAATACCTGTATGGGTTCGGGAAACCCCTTTGCCGTAATCGATTTTCCCGGATAAAGATCGAAGATGCCGCGTACATGTAGATAGGTATTTTGGGATATAAGGATTCCACCAGGGGTGGCAGCGCTTTCCAGGCGTGCAGCCAGATTGACAGCCGATCCCATCATCGTGCCTTCAGCCTCGGTGACTCCACCAGCGACAACCAGACCGGTGTTCACACCAATCCTGACCTGGAAACCTTCAATCCTATATTTTTCTTCTAAATCCTGGGCGATATCCTGGGCAATTTCCAAGATTTTTAATCCGGCCCGGACAGCCATCTCGGGATCATTCTCCCGGGCCTTCGGCAATCCGAAAACAGCCAGAAAGCCATCCCCCATGAAACGCGTCACTTTACCGCCATGCGCTTGAACCGGCCCAGCGAGCGTTTGTAGAGCCGTATCCATAATGGCCAGGTTCTCTTCTGGGTCAAGATCACGCAGTAGCCTGGTAGAACTGACGACATCCATAAACAGGATTGTTACCTGCTTGCGCTGTTGTTCGACAACCGGGTCCACACTCAATTCGGCCAACTGCTTCTGCAAGGCATCGATGGCCACATCGATAATCACGTCATCAACGATACCGCGCAGCTTTTCCTGGGCGGCAATGGCCTCTTCAAGCTGTTCTCGCTCAAATCTAGGGACGCCTGGCTTCATATTGGGATTATATCAGGAGAGACAAAGTCTGATTTCGATTGTGGGTGGAGCTTTGGGAATTTCCGGGATGGTACCCCGGATTTGAGGTGTGAGAATGCTGGCGCATCCACTGAGACTAGCGCTTGCCCAGCAGTTGGACTACCATCGGCTGGCTCAGGAATACATCCCGCATTTCACCGGCATGAGCTGCAATATCATTAACCACTTCGATTGCCCGGCGATGCAGTTTCTTGGATTCATCCATATGACCCGCTGCTTGCTCAACTTCGCTCATGGTTGCGAGGATTTTCCATAAAACAGCCCGCTCTTCTTGTGTTCCGGCTGCCTGTTGAGCTTTTCGCAGCGACTTGCGAGCCGCATCATACTGACCCAATGCCTGTGCAGCCCGTCCGCGCAGCCAGTACTCATTGGCCAGCAGACGACCGAAACCGGCCCTACGATATGGTTGTAACCGATCTTCCAGCCCTCCAAAGAGGGTTTCCGGTTGATTCAAAGCCAGATGCAATTCTCCATAACCAATAGCGATATCGATGATGATATAGGACCAAACAGCATCATATGGCAAAGTCGCCAGCAGTTCATCAAGAATGGCCTGGCCTTCGTCCAGTTTACCGCGGGCGATCTTCACACGGGCAATCTCAACGAAGAAATTTGAGATGTAGTTGGGCAGCATGTTCTCGCGCTGGTTGGAGAGCTGATCGGCCCAGCTTTCAGCTGCTTCCAACGCCCCAACCGCCAGGTAAAACACGATTCGGCCGAACTGATGACCGTGCTTTTCGTTGGGATGGCCGAGAGATTCTGCGTAGGCCCCATACTGGTCGAGGCAGTTCAACGCCTGGCCGAAACGACCCTGACGAATATATCCTTGGGCCATCCATAGCAAAGCCTCAACCTCATCCAGGCGGCTGCCAATGGCAGCGCCCAATTCGGATAATATCGGAGCATCAACCAGTGTGCTCTGATGATCCCCAGCCATATCGTGAATAATCAGCATAAATCTGGACGCTTCGGCTAACTTTTGGAGGTTGCCCAATTCCCGCCAGATGGACTGCGCCTCACTCAATTCCTCTCGGGACTGCCTAAGATTCTTCTGAGCGCCGAATGGCCAGGCCAGATTATTTAAAACAAGTCCGGTCAGTTCCTTCAACCCCAGTTCACGCGCCAACGCTAACGCTCGCTGTCCATATGCCACGACCTGTTTTGCATCCCCGGCGCTGTATAACTCGGCAATCTGCAGCCCCCACAACGCGTGGGCTTCGGCCGCCCGGTCGCCCAACTCACCGGCAAGCACCAGCGCCTGCTGTGCCAGCTCTTTAGATTTAAGCGGGTTAAACACCCCGGTATAATGGCCATGGAGATGGCTTTGGATTACGAGAGCGGAAAGCTCCATGGTCTTGCTCTGGCACTTCACCGCCACAGCTTGCATTTCTTCGTAATTGACTGCGGCTGCATCATCATGCTGGCTGAGTTCCAACGCCTGTCCACGCTGTTTATACAGGCGTTCAAGCAAAGTAATATCTACATCACGACCTCTTTCCTGCATATGACGAACCCCTTCATCTTCTCTTTGTTAAAGAAACTACTATCGTAGAAGAGATAAACAAACCAATTTATCGACACTGACGAGAAACTGGACCACGAATTACAAAGCCCCCATCCAAAAATCCAGGACAGGGACTTGCGGTAAACGATGGTGGTTCTAGATTATCAATAGGTACGGCAGTCCAATACAAATAAATCCAGAATTAAAGGCCTCCTTCAAGACCAATTCATCAAGACGATCCCGCAGATCGTCAGTCCGATACCGATCAACTGCAAGCGGGACAGGCTTTCGTGATATAGCAGCACCCCGGCGGCCAGCACGATCAGGGCGTACAGGGCGGTTTGCAATACGCCGATCAGGCTCAATTTCCAGCCGGCGTGAAAGGCGATCAGAAATACCATGATTTGAAAGAGATATAAGCCAGCTGCGCCCAACAGCCAGCCGCTGCGCATGGCCGCCGTCAAGTTGCCCTGCCCAGCGGCTTTTTTAATCAACACATCCGCAATCGCAACCGCCATGACGGCCAGGAGAACAACGCTTCCCTGAATCGCTTTGGGCAAGGCCAATCCACCACTGAACATCGCTCATCACCTCCGTTGGTTCCCGTGATTAAATCACATATTCTGATTTGTAACTTACGAAATGGGTCATTGGGAATTCCCGTGTTGGGGCTTCTCACAGAGTTTCCGAATGAGCCGGAAATCTGCTTGACTTTGAACCGATTATTCGCTAATATGTAGCTTAACGACATATAGTTGGATATTCGTCCCCAAGGAGCGCGATATGACGGCAGGAGAGGAATTACCACAACAAACCGGCTCATCGGTCAATGCTGGCCCAGGGAACCTGGCAACCGCGGTTCCGGACTGGAAATGGCTGGTCCGCTGGGTACTGCTCACCACGGCAGCCATTCCAGCTGCTTTTATTTTGACCGCGCCGATAGCAGCCATTGGCCTGCCGGTCCAAAATATGCTCACAAAAACCGGGCTGCTGAACAGCGATACTAACGGATACTTGATGCTGTTTAGCTTATTGACCGCTCTTGCGCTGCTCATAGCAATCGTTCAGTGGTACCTGCTGCGCAGTTATCTGACTCGTCCAGGGAACTGGTTCCTGGCGACTGCAGCCGGATTATGGTTCAGTGGACTGATTTTCGGGCTCGTTTTGATGGCGGTTTCGTCTGCCAGTGTGCCCTCAGCCGGGATGCGGGCGTTAGCTATCCTGGGCGTGGGCGCTGGCCTGGGTGTGGCCCAGTGGCTGGTTCTGCGCCGCGAGGCGCCGCGACCCTACTGGATCATCGCCTTCGATACACTCGCCGTTGGATCCATTCTGATCAGCGGCGATTCGATCACCAGCTTATGGGAGCTGCTCCTGATCTTGCTGCTGCCCGGGACGCTGACCGGGACCGGGTTATGGCTCATACTCAGCAAGCCAGTGTCCAGCGATCCCCGTCTGGAACCGGCTCGCGCCCGTCAGAACAGGAAGGAGCCAAAGATCGTCCGGGCTGGTATCATCCTGATCATCCTGGCGCCCCTGTTTTTTGGTTGCAGTTGGGCCTATGCCCGGTCGCAGCTGGCCCTGGCCAAAGCCGGTGGGATTTATGCCACCCCGGAGGAAGCGATCATTGCCAACAACAGCCAGGGTTGGGGCGGCGCCAGCGTGGTCAAGCTGGAAAATGTCCGGGCCGAACCCAATAATCCCAACGGCAAACAGCCCCATATCTGGTTTGGCCATGCCGAAGTCTATCTCGACCGGGTACCGGAAGGTTTTAATCGCAGCCAATATTCGAGCGGTACGTTTTACGTCCACGTGCAGGATGGATGGGTATACATGCCGGAAGGCGCCTTTCCGGAATTTGTCGGCTGGGCGATGAATGTGTTTAACCTGGAAGGTACCCGCGCATGGATTGCGACGCGATAAACATTCCTAATTCCACCCCCATCGCCTGTGGCGCTGGAAGAAGGACAGGTTCAAAAAAACAGGCGTGAAGGTCAGTGTTAGCCTGCCCTCACGCCTGTTTTTTGAATTCCGTGACTCCTTACTCCCTAGGCAGATTGCTCCTGCGGCTTGGGTAAGAGCCCAAGCTGATGCAGCAAGGCGAACCGGTCGGGGCTGCCCCAATGTTCAACCATCAGTCCATCCTTGAACCGGCACTCATCGAACACGCTGATCTCGAATGTTTTCCCATTGGGCGGCCCCATGAAACCGCCATGGTTGGTGCCGCGGGCAGTCATTCGCGCCCAGACGCGATCACCATTTGCGATCATTTCCTCGATGCTGAGCCGAAAATCGGGAAAAGCAGTATGCAGGAAATGGATATCCCCAGCCATCCCTGCAATTGTAGGATGCAGCCCAAACTGGTGCTCGGTAAAATCCGGCGCTACCAGGCGCTCCAAAACATCCATGTTCTCCAGGTTGAAGGCCTGTTCAATCAGCGCTCTAAAACGATCCAAGTTCGACTGGTACGTCATTTTAAACTCCTTAGTTATCTATTCAGATTAGCGGTTTTTCTGATATACTGATTTCAACACGGACAATCTATATTCAATATAGTAATACTGTATTGAATATAGGATATATTATACCCAAATTAGCCAATTGTCAAGAGAGCATTATGCCAACGGAACGCAAGAAACGTAAATACAACTCTTCCCGGAGAAAAGAGCAGGCGCGTGAAACTCGCAGCAAGATCATCACAGCAGCCAAAGAACTGTTCTTCGAAAACGGTTATTCAGGCACTTCGATCGAAACCATTGCCGACTCAGCCGGGGTTGCGGTTGAAACCATCTATGCAACTTTCGGTAATAAGCGCAGCATTCTGACTGCGCTGGTGGATGTATCTGTCACCGGCGATGACCTCCCGATCCCCCTGCTTGAGCGCCCGAATATTCAAGAGGCCCAGATCCTGGACGATCAACGCCTGGTGATCCAGAAATTCTCCCAAGATGTCTATGCCATCATGCAGCGCATGGATCCTATCTTCGAACTGCTTCGGGCTACTGCTAAAAGCGAACCGGATATCCAGGAATATCTGGATCATTTACTCCATGGGCGCTTGCAAGGCATGCAATTCATGCTCGAGCAACTTATGCGGATTGGACCACTTCGAGACAACCTGGATCTCACCAATGCCGCAGAGACAATCTGGGTGATATCCAGTGCGGAAGTATTCCATCTCCTCATCACCGATCGTGGCTGGACAGAAGCACAATATGTCGCCTGGCTGGCAGACACCCTTTCCAGATTATTGCTATCCTGAGGCTCCATTTCGGCAGGCTCAATTTATAAACCGCTCATATTTTCCGGCTGGCCCAATCAAAGGGTATCGGCCAATGAGCCCCATTCCCCTGGATTTCTTAATCTTTGGTGAAAAAATCGGTATTCAGACCGTATTTGTCCGACCCAGTACTATAATGGACGTCGACCAATGCTGGTGGATCATCGTCCGACAACCATCCAGGAAGAACTAATTTTTTACGGCGCGGTTTGCAAGGCAGAGCAATTTGCTAATTGGGTATTGCCGGGGCGGCCATTTCGACTGCAAACCCACAGGCCCAATCCGATTGATTGAATTCGAATTGAATACCTTGATAACCAGACCCTGTTGTTTCAGAACCAGCGAAACAATGTCCTGGTCTTGAGTAAATCGTTAAAAATCCGCTCAGCTTGACTTACTCATTCATACAGTACCCTGACTAGAAGATTTTCGGTTTATTTTGGAGACTTTACAAGAGGCGCACCACCTCAGGAATTCACAAATAGCCGATTAACATTCCAATTTCAATCGTTTTTGATTCGCCAAGAGGAAACAGCCATGTCCACCAAGAAGACACCCAACCGGCCTTCATCACGCCAAAAAGCCCCCAAATCCACACCCAAGAAGCGGTTGGCAGTAATCCCGATCGTACTGATTTTATTGATACCCCTCCTGGTGGCGGGTGGGGTCAGTGCTGGCGCCATGCAATTTGAGAATCGAGAACTCCTTCTGCGCCTCCTGCCATACCGAACCGGAAAGCGTTTATGTCCAGCGCGAGTCCGCCTCTGCGCCAACAGATCTGGCCAGCTTTCACGCCACCAAGAACACCCGCTGCATCGATTGCCACTCGGGAAAGGGCTACCCGGGCCGGACTGCGGCCCTGCTCCTGGGCGCCAGGGACCTGGTAGCTTTTGTCAGCAAACACTATGCCCAACCGGCACCTTTAACCCAACCGATCAGCGACATCCACTGCCTGAAATGCCATTCCGATCTGACCAGCAAACGCGATTTCAACAACCATTTCCATGTCTTCCTGGCTCAATGGCAGGCGCAGGATCCGAATGCCGCTGGATGTGTGGATTGCCACGAATCGCATATCACCACCGGCGACGCTACGATTGCATTTCTCAATCAAGGGGATACCCGCCAGGTTTGCAACAGTTGTCATGCATTCGCCGGATGAAACATACTGATAGCAAAACACAAGCTGCGATTGGGCGCTTTGCCACCCAATCGCAGCTTTTGATTCCATCTATGGCGAGCTATTTATGGGGAGGTGGTACCTGGACCGAGCAGCGGGCACAGGAAAAAGTGATCGCCAGCGTCTTGAATGCCATTGCCATTCAAATCCTGCCACCAACGGCCGCCCAGATATCCAGGACTGCCGGGGCCGAATTCTGTTTGAGGCCCATTCGGGCCCATCTCTAATTTCTGGAAGTTGCCCTTCATCGGCAAGGGATCGGCCGCGGCAAAGGTTTCATAGTACAAACCCTGGCTGGTAACGTAAATCGTACCGGTCTGACCGCCACGACCGCCGGCTGCAAACGCAGGGATTGCTACAACCAGGCTTAACACCAACACAATCAACAGCGCCAAACTTTTCTTGACCATTTGTAACCTCCTTCAGGTTATAGAAAGGTGAAACCGATACTTGACTATACCCAGCTTTCCTTGCAGATCTCTTGTGGGGAGGTTACAGTTTTCTTACAAGATGATTCCGGTTGGTTCTTTGCGCCAATCGTCAGCGTAGCAAAAAAAAGGTGCGTTGGAGGCGAACATCGGACGCACCTTTTTTTCGTTCTTCATCTGCGGGTGAAGGTTATGGCTAACTTGACAATATCCCATTATGGAGGTTAGCCCGAATTTTAGGCATGTGTGGCAAGCGCTTGCCACACATACCTAAAATTCAGAGTCGCTTTTTAATGTGACTTTGTCCAACGAATTATCGGTCGGGCAATTTGGGCAACGCCCGGCTGGGCTTCTCGGTGAAATCCGGCAGCTCAGGCGGTCGGGTCTGCAGCGCTTTCAATCCCTCTGCAATCGCCCGTTCCAATTGAGGATCCAGGCCTGCGGCATAATCCTGGGGCGTGATCTCGACGACGATATCCGGGTCAGCGCCATAATTCTCGATCCCCCAGCCAACATCCTGGAACCAGATGGAAACCTCCGGCTGGGTGGTCATGGTTCCATCAACCAGGGAGTGATGCGGCCAATAACCGGTTACGCCGCCCCAGGTACGCTTGCCCACCAGGGGGCCCAAATTCATGAGCTTAAAGCCGTGTGAAAAAATATCGCCGTCGGAGCCGGCATACTCATTGGTGAGGGCTACCATCGGACCCAGGACTGAATCGGGCGGATAAGGCCGCGGCACCTGGCGCCAGCGGGCAGCCGAATACCCGATTCTCCGGCGAGCCAATTTCTCCAGCAGCAGGGGAGAAACATAACCTCCCGAATTAAACCGCACATCGACAATCAATCCCTCGCGATCCACTTCAGCCAGATAACTACGATGAAATTCTGCGTAACCCCAGGGACCCATGTTCGGGATGTGGACATAACCCATCCGGCCTTGGGTGGCTTCGTGAACTCGCCGGCGATTTTTATTCACCCATTCGCGATAGCGCAAGCGGATTTCCGAGTGCAGGGTTTCCACGATCACAGGGTGCGGTTCCGTCTCGTCTGGCCCCAGCACCGAAAGGATCACCAATTCTTCGGCCAGATTGACCAACGCCTTACCCGGTGATACATCTTCACTCAATGGCCGGCCGTTGATGGCCAGCAAAACGCTGCCTACCTCGATATTTACGCCCGGTTTGTTCAGCGGCGAATCGCTGCCTTGAGCCCAACTATCACCGTGATGGATGGCGGTAATTTTCCAGCCGGCTTTTTCGGCCTCATAGGCATAGTCAGCCCCAAGAAATCCCTGGCGGTAGTTGGGCTCGGTGCGATAATCACCGCCGAATTCATAGGCATGTGAAGTGCCGAGTTCGCCTTGCATCTCCCACATCACATCGGAAAATTCTGAGCGGCTGCTGACCCGATCCACCAGCGGCAAATAGCGATCGTGGACCGAAATCCAGTCCACCTGGGACATGTCCGGCGTCCAGAACTGGTCGCGCTGCAACCGCCAGGCTTCCCGAAACATCTGACGCCATTCAGCTCCGGGCAGCACGGAAACTTTGACCCGGTCCAAATCCAGCCAACCGGTCCGGCGATCGGGCGCACTGCGGTCCTCCTGGGGTTTTTCCCCGGCTTTAAGGATGCGCAGCCTGCCTCGAGACTGGTAAATCACCCAGCTTGCATCTCGGGAAATCCCGAAATCCGTCACACCATAGACCAGATAATCCTCTTTGCGATCTTCATAATCATAGACCATCAGGCTGCCGCGTGGCCCAGGCTTATTGTCAAGATCTTCATCCAGCATGCCTTCCACCGGATAACGGGAATAGATCACTTTGCCGCCCCGGGTCCCATAAATCCGCCCATAGCGCCCTTCGCTGACCGGGAAAGGGATGATACGATCCTGGATTCCATCCAGGTCGATCTGGATGAAACGTTCAGGTTCCTCCGCCGCTGTTTCCGGTTGGACCGGTTCAACCGATGAGGGCGCATCTTCAGCCAGCCCAGCTGCCGGATCTGCTTTCATATCTGCCGGGGAATCCGCCTCTTCGCTGCTGGTTTCCTCGTCTTCCGATTCGGAAGTCGCTCCAGCCTGGGGCGGAAGGGCATTGAAAGGTGAGCCCTGGTCTTTCCGCAAAGTGATGAGATAGGGCCTGACGCTGCTCGGGAACCCCATTTCCAGCTGGAGGCTGTCAAAAACCGGGTCGAAGATCCGCTGTGAAAGAAAATAGATGTATTCGCCATCCGGGCTGAAAACGGGCGCGTAATCGTCTAAAACAGGCTGGCTGATCTGAACTGGCTCTTCGCTGCCCAGCTTCCAGAGCTTGAGCGCCGAAGTTTTTAAGGAGACCGATACACTGTATACTACCCATTGGCCATCTGGCGACCAATCGAATCCATCGATCGGACCGGCCAGGCCCCGATCGATGAGTATCTGCTCGCCAGTCTCCAGATCCACAAAGATCAGTTCATAGCGATGGTTGCTGAACACCAGCTGGTCCTTGACCGGGCTGACCACGATTTCATCCGGGCGACCTATATCCAGGTCTACCAGACGTTCGGCTTCCCCGCGGTTATCGGCCTTAAAAATCACAAAAGCTTCTTCACCGCCATCATCGGAAACGACCAGCAGCCTTTCGCCATCATTCAGCCAGGTCGGCAGGCGATAGCGCACGCCGGTAGCCGGCGAAGCCGGGTCCTCGAACACCGGACGATTGCCATACTGGATCACAGCGCCTTCCCAGTTAAAGAAGGCAAATGCCTTACCTCGGGCTGTGATGGCAGTCGCCATTCCGCTCGGATGCAGGTCCCAATCTTCCAGGTAGCGGCCGGCGTCTACGAATTTACGGTTCCGCTGGGTTTGCGGAGAGTAAAACTCCACCGGCAGGCGCTGGTCGGTATCCCGATCCAGGTCCAGACAGTACAGATCGCCGCCAGCGTGATAGACGATCCGGCTGCCATCCGTGTCCGGGTTGCGGGCGTAAAACTCATTGTGATCGGTATGCCGCCGGAGTTCCTGGCCATCCGGCAGGCACGAGTAAATATTTCCCACGCCCTCATGGTCTGAAACAAAATAAATCCGTTCGCCGATCCACATGGGCGCTGCCAGATTGCCATCGGTAGGCTTGAGCAGATGGAATTGACCCTCGCCGGACGGATCGATCCATATTTGCCCGGTACGGCCGCCACGATAGCGCTTCCAATGGGCTGGATCATCGGCCATCCGCCCAATCACCAACCGGCCCTGAGGGCCATAGGAAAGCTGGCTGGCCAGTCCGTAAGGCAGAGGCTGTGGCTGCCCGCCCTGCGGGTCGATCTGATAAAGGAAAGTCGCCCGTGAATACCAATGACCGGCATTGCTGGCGAAGACGATCGCGCCCTTGGGCGACCAGGCGACTGGCTGGCAAGCAGTCCCTCCCAGGTAAGTCAGCCGGCGCGCCGGGCCACCCAGCGCCGGCATGATGTATATTTCGGCCTGGCCTTCATCCCGCCCGGCGAAAGCCAGCCACTGTCCATCGGGCGACAGTTTGGGCCAGGAAACTTCACCCAGGTTGGAGGTCAGCCGCCGTGCGATACCCCCCTGCACGGGGATGACCCACAGGTCGTCCTCACAGGTGAATACGATTTGGTCCCCTTGAATGGTTGGATATCGATAATAGCCGGAAGGCATTCATTGCTCCCTGAAGAGATAGCTGCCAGGCGTATGCCAGGATTTCCCGGAAGTGCAACCTGCCAGCGAAAATTAATTATATTGGTTGAGTTATCCGTAGAAAGAAACTGCGGTGCAGGATGGTTGCCCAGTTTGATGATCCCGTACCGCATGAGTCTCCAGGTATCATTGAAACGCGCCCGGATGACATCTCCAGTTTACCATGTTTGGAACAACAATATATGAGCATCTCGTTGGCAAGTGCTTTCGAGATTTGTAGATGGGATGTTCTGTTTGGGCGGCAAATGCCGGACAAAGCCAGCGAACCGATCAGCCTGAGCATGCTATAATCCGCAGTATGTTCCCTGAACGTCCCATTCATATTTTACCGGCATCCTGCGAGAACTGGGTGGACCGGCGATGATCCTGGTCACCGGAGGCACTGGCTTTATCGGGCAAGCCTTAGTCCGTAACCTGGTCGAAAACGGCCATTCCGTCCGCACTTTGGTGCGACCCTCGCCCCGTTCGCCCAATTTGCCGCGCGGCGTTTCGGTTGAAGCGACCGTCAGCAGCCTGACCGATGAACGCAGCCTGCGAGCTGCAATGATCGGGGTTGATACCGTCTTCCACCTGGCATCGGCGGAATGGAAAGGCCCGCGCGCCAGCTTGATGAATACGGATATCCTGGGCACTCGCGGGGTGGTCCAGGCGGCTGTGGACGCCGGCGTACGGCGCCTGTTTTATATCAGTCACCTGGGAGCCGATCGGGCCTCCGCTTACCCGGTTCTGAAGGCTAAAGCGATTGCAGAGGAATTCATCCGCCGCAGCGGATTGGACTATACCATCCTGCGCTCCGCGATTGTTTTCGGCCCCAACGATGGCTTTACCACCGGCCTGGCAGCGATTGCCAGCGGCCTGCCGTTCGTCTTCCTCAGGCCAGGCAACGGTAACGTGCTCCTGCAGCCATTATGGATCGAAGACCTGGTCACCTGTCTGACCTGGGCATTGGAAGATCCTGAGACAGTCAATCACATGTACGAGATCGGCGGTCCGGAATATTTCACCTTCAACCAGATCCTTGAGATTGTTTTTGAGAAGCTGGGTCTGAGGCGTTCGCTGGTGAACGTCCGTCCACCGTATTTGCGCGCCTTGACCGTGGTCTTGGATTCCTTCTTTCCGGGTCTGCCCATCTCGGTTTACTGGCTTGATTACCTGGCTGCCAACCGGACCTGTGCCCTGGATGCCATCCCGCGCAATTTCAATCTCATGCCGGGGCGTTTCAGGCAGCATCTTAATCATTTGCAAGGGCGCAACTGGCGAACCGAATTTATCCGTTCCCTGTTTCGCCCGATTTAATCGATACCAGCAAAATCGGGTTTCTGGGAGACTCTGTGGGATAGCCCCAGGAATTTACAAAGAACCGCGAGATTGCCTGAACACAGGAATGAGCCTGTTCATGAAATGGAACCTACAAATCCTTGAAACAGTCGACGATATGGCTGAGATCGAGGCTATCCAGCGCCAGGTTTGGCCTGAAAGCGAGACGGATGTTGTACCCGCTCACATGCTGTTGGCTGCCGTACACAATGGTGGCGTGGCAATCGGCGCGTATTCTCCCAAAGCCGAAATGGTCGGGTTTGTGTATGGATTTCCGGGAATCTATATGACGCCCGATGGGCCTAGGCCGAAACATGCCTCCCACATGATGGGCGTGCTCCCGGCGTACCGTAATCAGGGTATCGGGTTTGCGCTCAAACGCGCCCAGTGGCAAATGGTCCGCCATCAGGGGCTGGACCGGATCACCTGGACCTACGACCCGCTGCTCTCCCGAAATGCCTATCTGAACATCACCCGGTTGGGCGCGGTCTGCAATACCTATTTGAGGGACGCTTACGGATCTATGCGAGATTCGCTCAACATTGGCCTGCCTTCGGATCGTTTTCAGGTCGATTGGTGGATCAATACCTCCCGGGTTGAGCGCCGTCTGAGTCGCAAACCACGCCTGGCGCTGGACCTGGCCCATTTCCTGCCCGCCGGCGCCAGGATCCTCAATCCAACCGAACCCATGGCAGATGGCTGGATGCGCCCTGGCAAGGCAGTCCCTGAGTCAGACGCCGCATCCATCCAGGAAAACCTGCTGCTGCTGGAAATCCCACCCGATTTTCTCGCCCTGAAAGCGGCCAGGCCAGAGATCGCCCTGGCCTGGCGAGCGCATACCCGTCAATGGTTTGAATACCTGTTCGAACACGGCTACCTGGTAACCGATTTTATCCACCTGCCCGGCAAATCAGCCCGCAGTTTTTACGTTCTAAGCCATGGAGACAGCACCCTGTGAAGATCCAATCCGTCCAGCTAAATCACCTGCGCATGCAACTCCAGTCCCATTTTGAAACCTCGTTTGGCCGCATTTATACCCGCGATGGGATCCTGATTCGCCTGTACTCGGATGGGCTGGTGGGCTACGGTGAGTGCGTGGCCGATCGCGACCCGGGTTACGCCTATGAAACCACCCAGACTGCCTGGCATATCCTGAAAGATTTCCTGATTCCGGCAGTGATCGGCCGGGAGATCGAGCACCCCCGGGATATCCCGCCAGCCTTGCGTTTCGTGCGCGGCCATCCAATGGCCAAAGCAGGTCTGGAAATGGCCTTCTGGGACCTGTATGGCAAAATGACCGGGCAATCGCTGCAAACGCTGCTGGGGGGCGAAAAAAGCAGGGTCCCGGTTGGGGTTTCCGTTGGGCTGCAGGACAGCACCGCCGAACTGGTTGATGTGGTAGCCGGTTACCTCGCACAAGGCTACCAACGCATCAAGATTAAGATCAAACCCGGGCGGGATGTGAGCGAGGCCAACGCCGTCCGCCAGGCCTTCCCCGATCTGCACCTGCAGGTAGACGCCAACTCGGCCTATACCCTGGAGGAGGCCGCCCGGGCACTGCCGCCTCTCGACGATTTGAACCTGCTGCTGATCGAGCAGCCTCTGGCAGAGGATGATCTCTGGGATCATCACCGCCTGCAGCAAAAATTTCGCACGCCCCTGTGCCTGGACGAAAGCATTCTGTCCGCCCGGCACGCCCGCCAGGCGATCGAAATGGGGGCTTGCCGGGTGATCAATATCAAGGCCGGACGGGTCAGCGGGTTGACGGAAGCCGTCGCGATCCACGATCTTTGCTACCAGCAAAAAATGCCGGTCTGGTGCGGCGGCATGCTGGAAACCGGCGTGGGCCGGGCAGCCAACCTGGCGCTCGCCTCGCTGCCAGGCTTCAGCCTGCCGGGCGATATCTCCGCCTCGGACCGTTATTACGCCCAGGATATTACCCAGGAACGCTTCAGTCTCAATCCAGACAGTACCATTGACGTCCCCCACGGACCAGGACTGGGCGTCTCGCTCGACGCTGCCACTTTGCAACAGGCCTCCCTGGCAGAGCTGAGGCTGCCGGAATAGCAGCCCTCCGAAATCGATTGGGTGTTACCCTTGGCCAGTTTTGACTGGCATTTGCATTCTTTGTTGCAATCAGCTATACTTATCTTAGTTAATTTGTATCTACTCAGACCGATGTAAAAATGTGGGCAAAATGGGTGTGCGTGGTAGGCGTACGCCCACCACGCACACCCATTTTGCTATTTATTCCTGCCATTGCTGAGTGGTTACGATTTTTTGGAAATTCCTGGGTTGGTACCCAGGGAATGGGGAGTAATCGGCGATGATAAGATTTAGAACCGGTTAGGAGTCTTACATGCGTACTTATGATATATCTGTGACTATTTCGCCGGATATGCCCGTTTGGCCAGGCCAACCGCAGGTCGAATTGAAACGAATCTCCAAAATATCCGAAGGCGACAATGCCAATGTGTCCCGCCTGGAACTTTCCGTCCACACGGGCACGCATCTGGATGCCCCCAACCATTTTTTAGATCAGAATAAGACAACTGTCGAAAAGCTCGATCTGAAAACACTGACCGGTCGAGCCTATGTGCTGCATTTGCCAGATGAAGTGGATCTGATCACGCGCACGATACTCGAAAATGCCGAGATCCCACCCCGCACCCGCCGGCTGCTGATTCGCACCCGGAATTCAAAGCAGTGGGCCCAACAGGCCAAACAATTTGACAAAGATTTTGTGGCCATCGACGCAAGTGGAGCAGAATACCTGACCGAACGAGGCGTTCGACTGGTGGGAGTCGACTACCTTTCCGTGGCGCCTTTTAACGAAGGGCGCCCTACCCACGAAATTCTGCTGGGCACAGGGGTTGTCGTGGTTGAAGGGCTGGATCTTTCCGGCGTTTCACAGGGTCGTTATACCCTGTACTGCCTGCCGCTCAAGCTGCTGGGGGCGGAGGGAGCGCCGGCCAGGGCAATCCTGATTGGCCCTTGATCCCGGCTCCCGATTGCGGTTGAGAATCTATCCATGAAACGACCTGAACAAATCTTATGGATCGATATCGATGGCCTGCGCCCGGATGTATTCGCACAGGCCCTGGAAGCCGGCAGGATCCCCCATCTGGCCGGTTTGTTGGGCGACGAGCGGCTGATTCATCCTGTGCTGGCCCCGGCCCCCAGCATCACGTTCGCATCCCAGGCCAGTATTTTTACCGGCGCCCACCCCAGTCAGCATGGGATTGCCGGCAACCAGTTTTTCGATCGGTTCGGTTTGCAAAGTGACCAGACCCCGCGCCAGTACGCCTTTGATGTGGGGGATACCCTGGCGGCCGACGATGCGGTGCGGGTTTTCAGCGGTGGGCTCGCCAGTAAGTGCCTGCAGGTGGAGACAATTTATGAGCAGCTGGCTAAACGTGGCTGGCATTCGATTGTCGTTGGGCACATGTACGCTCGCGGCGCCAGCCGGTGGATTCGGCCTTCCCTCACCAATCTGGCCCGTTTCACCAAGGGCGGCAATTTGTTCGGCCTATCTGCAGCTGAATACGACCGTCACCTGTTAAACAAAGCGGTCAAATCGCTGAACGAGGGTGGTTTTCCGGATTTGCTGACGGTCTATTTTATGGGCGTCGACCACGAATCCCACCAACATGGGCCGCAGGCCCAATCCGCTTATCTGATCGATGAGCTGGACCCGATGATCGCCGAACTGGCCCAGGCGATTCGGGAGACCGGCGCAACCCCGTTGACCATCGTTTGTTCGGATCATGGCCAGATCGGCGTGCCAGCGGACGACCAACATTCTCTGCGCCTGGCATTTCCCTTCGAACGCGAAATGGCACATTTGTTTGATGCCCTTGGCCTGGATGTCCACGATTATCCCGGTGAAGACCCTGATTGTGACGCGGTCGTGGCCTCCAACGGCGGGATGGCTCAGGTGTATCTTCGCAACCCAGCAGAAGCCTGGGCTGAACGCCCAAACTTCGAGCGCGATGTACTGCCGGTTGGAGCGGCTTTCTGGCAGGCGCACCAATCGGGTCGCTATGCCCCCGAAATGCGAGATTCGCTGGCCGCGATCCTGGTTCGGAATGTAGAAGTGCAGGGCTGGGAGGCAGTCTACCGCGCCCTGACGCCCGGGGGAAAATTGCAGGATCTGTCAACCTGGTTCTCGGCCCAACCGCCTAATCTGTTCATCGATCCGGTCCACCGGATCCAAAATCTGGCCAGCCCGATGAGCGGGGACCTGCTGCTGCTGAGTGATTACCAGGCAGGCTATTACTTCGCCGCGCCACTGTCCGGAGTCCACGGCGGCCTGCACCCGGAAGATTCGTTTGCCACGCTGGCTTGCGGATGGCCTGACGGACCACTGGAAGGCTGGCGGCAGTTGCAGGAAGTTTTCCTGGCAGCGATTCAATCCCGCTGCCAGCAAGAAGATGACCGCCAGGCGACCACTGCCGACATTGTGACCGGCTTGAAAGCTGTGCTGGCAATCGAATGAAAAGGCAGATGATGTCAATGTTGCACAAGCTTACCTGGGCGCTGATCGCGTTTTTTCTACTGGCCGCAGCTTCAGGCTGCCGGTCCAGCGACTCAAACCAGGTAGAATCGACCAAGATAGGAGAGACGACCATGAGCATCGTCGTGACAAGTTCAGCATTCAATCAGGGAGAAACCATACCGGTCCAATATACCTGTAATGGCGAGAACATATCCCCGCCGCTGGCGTGGACGGGCCTGCCAGCCGGCACCCAGAGTGTGGCCCTGATTGCCGACGATCCCGACGCGCCCTCGGGCACCTGGGTCCATTGGGTGCTCTATAATCTCCCCGCCGACAGCCAGGGCCTGCCGGAAGGCGCTCAAGAGGGTATCAATGGCCAAAACAGCAGCCGCAAAACCGGATATTCCGGCCCCTGCCCACCGGCAGGTAAGCCCCATCGCTACTTCTTCAAGCTCTACGCCCTGGATACCAAAATCGATCTTCCCCCTGGGGCGACCAAAGCCGAGCTCGAAAAAGCCATCCAGGGCCATATGCTGGCTCAAGGACAAATAATGGGGACCTTCAGCCGCTGAAGATAACCGGGAAAAGTTAGCGGGCAGGCGAGATCGGTGTTTACTGTTCCGGCAGAACACCGGGGATCGGAAGCGTATACCCCCCATCGATCACAATGATCTGCCCGCGGATCATGGCCGCCTGCGGGCTGCACAAAAAACCGATCAGATAAGCGACGTCCTCGGGCGTGAGCATTCTCCCAGCCGGAGTATGGCGGACCGAGCGAGCGATCAGATCAGCGTCGGAACGGATCAAATCAAAGTTGCGCAGCGCTTCGGTCTCAACAATTCCAGGCGAAATCCCATTCACCACGATATTTTTGGGAGCCAATTCCACCGCCAGGTAGCGCACGATCGCTTCCAGGGCAGCTTTGCTGGCCCCAACGACCACATAATCAGGCAGCACCCGGGTTGCACCCGGGCTGGAAATCGCTACGATCGAGCCGCCCCCACGCGCCTCCATCAACGGCACCGCCCTTTGAGCGGCGAATAACAACGCCCTGGCATTGATGTTCATCGTCCAATCCCAACCGCGCGGTTTTTGCTCCATGGCCGGCCGGTTATAACCCGAGGCGGCGTTGCTCACCAGGATATCAAGCCCGCCAAAAACCTCAGCAGTCCGGTCGAACAGTTCGTCCAGGCCTGCATCGGTGCCTACATTAGCTTTAACAATCAGAGCTTCCCGGCCCAGCGCTTCGATCTCTCGGGCAGTCGCTTCGGCCGGTTCCCGGTTACGGAAAAAATTCACCACGACATCCGCACCCAGTTTGGCCAGGTGCAGGGCAGCCGCCCGGCCAATTCCGCGGCCCGAGCCGGTGACCAGGGCAATTTTGCCTGTAAAAGGTTGTTCTGCGGGCATGCAATCCTCCTGTCGGGAGAAATCAAACCATCCAAATCCGCCAAAGTATAACATGCCCCTCCTATCTCCAGAAGCACGGTCGACACTTCTGAGGAATAGTCTCGAAAAGGAGCAGGAGGCCCGCAGCTGCGGGCCTCCTGCTCCTTTTCGAGGACAACAATTCTCCTTGATGAATATAACGACTTGCAGCTATTCGACAAAAATCTCGACGTGTTCGCCGTCTTCTTCATCAATCACATCGATGATTTTCCCGTCCACACCAGAGCGGAGGATCTCACTCAACTGGGTCATGTTGACGTCGGACACTTCCGGGGCGAACTGGGCGCCGATCTTCAAACCCCAGTCCATTAAACCTATCGGAATGCTGACGCTGGCGCGCGACTTGCCTGTCACCATGTCGGTCACTTTGACCCGAAACCAGTTCGGGCCGCCTTGATCAACTCGGGTTGGCTGTTGTTCCCGGCGGCGAGGCGCCTCGATCGCAGCTAACAGACTGGCGCCCTGCTCGGGAGTCACTTTGCCATCCTCGATCATTTGCAGGATCTGCATCCTTTCACTTGAGGGTGATTGGACCGCTTCTTCAGCGCCGGCAGCCTGCAACGATCCATTCTCAGACAAATTGTTATCCATAACTATAGCCTCGACTTTCAGATTAGAAGCGCCTGAATTAAAGCGCATATCGAATTTATAGCTTATATTATACAGAATAATTCATAAATGTCAATATTGTATTTAATATATTTAAAATTAATATTGAATTTTCTTATTTTATCAAGATCGAATTTTGGTTTGGTTTATCGGGACCTGGGTTAAAACAAACAGCCCCCAAAATTCCTGGGGGCTGCCCAATGGCCAACCGTTCAGCTCAATGGTAATTCTACGACGCGAGCAGAGATCAAGCTCCCCTCCTCCCCCGTTTCCAGTTCTAACATCGTGCCGGGCTCGTTATAAGGGCGCTTGACAACCGCCAGCCCAAGCGGGCCAAATCGGGGCGATTGCACGGCAGAAGTCAGCACGCCCGCTTTTTTGCCCTCGACCCGAATCTGAGCGCCAGGTTCCAGCAAAGTCTCCATTCTCAGAACTCGCAGTTGCTGGGTGATCTTATCGTAGGTGATCTGGCGGGCGATGATCTCCTGTCCGGTGTAGCAGCCTTTCGAATCCGAGATCGCCTGCGACAGTCCGACTTCAAGCGGTGTGAAATCCTCGCTCAATTCGGCCTGAAAGCCTGGCAGGCCGAATTCAACCCGGATCACATCCCAGGCATCGGTCGACAGGCGGCTTGCGCCGGCGGATTCGATTTGTTGGATCACGGCTTCCACCGCTCCGGCCGGGGCCAGGAAAATCGCGCCCGGCATGATCGCCGGTTGGCCGGCCCAAACCCGCACCAAATGGCCTTCGGTTTCGAAAGAGACCACCCGATCGAGCTCCGAGAACGAAATTCCAAATGCTCGCTCGAGCACCTGCGGCCATTCCGGGCCAACCAGATTTATTTGCACAACCTCAGCACTTGTATCCTGGACTGTCACTTGATCCTTAAAGAAGATACGGCTTTTCAAAAAGCTGGCTGTCTTCCCACCAGTGTTAGCCAGGGTCAGCCCTCGGATCTGATCCTGCTCGGCTAACAAGTACAGCAGATCCAGGATTCGAGCCGTGGGCGAAGTCAGAACGGTCAGCAGCGCCCGGTCAGGTTCCAACTGGCGAATATCATTGCTGGTTTGACGTTGCAAGAACGACTCACGGTCCTTACCAGCGACGATCATGGATCCCAAAGCGGCGGGCCGGAAATAAGCAGCAGCCTGGCAGGCCTGCTGGTAACCGATCAATGCGTTGTTTTCACTCATTAGAATTAACACCTAGTTCTACCAATCAATGGCTAAACGATACGCCCGCGAAAGGTTTCTTCAGGAATTTCTGTGAGAAGCCCAAGATTTGAGGGCACCACCCCAGAGATTGCTAAACACCCTGCTTAAGACCATTGGAGAAAAGGTACAGGTTATGGTCACCGGGTGAATGAAAATGAAACGTAAAACTCGGTACGTTTTACGTTTCATTCTAATTCAATAGCTTCCAATGAACGAAGGGATCAGGCTGCCATCGACATTGGCAGCGGCGTCCCGCTGGTTTTCTCGAACGGCGGCGGGAAGATCGTTTCGAACTCTTCGCGCGAGATAGTCTCGACTTCCAGCAGCCGGCTGGCGACCGCATCCAGGCGGTCACGATACTCAGTCAGGATCTGGCGGGCCTTTGCATGCGATTCGCTGACCAAACGACGGACTTCCTGGTCGATCTGTTCGGCGACCGCTTCAGAATAGTCACGCTGTTCGGAAATCTCCCGGCCAAGGAAAATTAATTCTTCCTTTTGTCCGTAAACCATCGGGCCCAGCTGTTTGCTCATACCCAGGCGAGTAACCATGGCACGCGCCATGCGAGTCACTCGCTCCAGGTCATTGGACGCGCCCGAAGTGATGTCGTCAAACACCAGCTCTTCGGCTGCACGCCCACCGAGCAAACCGATCATGTCCGCCAGCATCTTATTCTTGGCCATCAAAGTGCGGTCTTCTTCCGGCAGGGACATCGTATACCCACCCGCCATGCCGCGTGCGATGATGGACACCTTATGGACTGGGTCTGCCTGTGGTAGCGCGTTCATGACCACCGCGTGGCCAGCCTCGTGGTAAGCGACGATCCGTTTTTCTTCTTCACTGATCAGGCGGCTCTTGCGCTCCGGACCAGCGATCACGCGTTCAATCGCTTCTTCCAATTCAGACTGACCGATCATTTTCTTGTTGCGGCGAGCAGCCAGGATGGCGCCTTCATTGACCAGGTTTTCCAGGTCAGCACCCACAAAGCCAGGGGTAGAGCGGGCCAGAACGCCCAGGTCGACCGTGGGCTCGAGTGGCTTGCCTTTGACGTGCACCTTCAAGATCGCCTCGCGGCCGCGCATATCCGGCCGGTCCAAAATGACTCGCCGGTCAAAACGCCCGGGACGCAGCAAGGCTGGGTCAAGGATGTCGGGGCGGTTGGTGGCTGCTACGATAATGACATTCGTATCGGTATCGAAGCCATCCATCTCCACCAGCATCTGGTTGAGGGTTTGCTCGCGTTCATCGTGGCTGCCGCCCAGGCCAGCGCCGCGCTGGCGCCCAACCGCATCAATTTCATCCACAAATACGATGCAGGGCGAATGCCGTTTGGCCTGGTCGAACAGGTCGCGCACGCGGCTGGCGCCGACACCGACGAACATTTCCACGAATTCCGAACCGGAAATCGAGAAGAACGGCACGCCGGCTTCCCCGGAGACTGCTTTAGCCAGCAGGGTCTTGCCGGTTCCGGGCGGGCCGACCAGCAGCACGCCTTTCGGAATGCGAGCGCCGAGCGAGATGAATTTTTCAGGTTCTCGCAGGAACTCAACCACCTCGGCCAGCTCCTCTTTGGCTTCCTCCACGCCGGCTACATCCTGGAATGTGACAGTAGGTTGGTCCCCCGTGAACATCCGGGCCCGGGATTTGCCAAACGACAAGGCTGCATTATTGCTGCCCTGGGCCTGGCGAAACACAAACCAGAACACACCTGCCAGCAGTACGAATGGCAAAATGTAGCCCAGTATCGTAGCAACCCCTAACCAGGGGCTCGGGGGTTTGATCTCAAGCTTAATTTTATCGGGTGAGAGTTGATCCGTCGTAACACCGAGTGCTTTCAATTGTTCAACCAGTGTGGCAGTTGATTCTTTATGTGAAGTTCGTTCGGTCCCATCGGCATAAATCACTCGCAGCCTGTTATCGTCTTCGATTAAGCGTTGAACATTGCCACGCTCGATCTGTGAAGCGACCTCATTGATGGTGAGAACTTCCTGCGTGGCGGCCTGTTGTTGAAACTGAAAAAACACCATGACGATAATGGCGATGAACAACAGCAGGTAGATAATTGAAGAACGGTTGCGGGTAGAGTTCACGTTACCTCCAAATTAGATGACAATCCGCAGATTTCCCTAAAATTATACCAATCTATAGGCAGCGAAGATAGGCGAGGGAAGAGATTGCAACCCTTTTCTAACGTCGTTCTAACATTCAGGGATGCTGCGTACGAAGTCCCCTCCATTATATCCTGACAAAAGCCAGAATGGGCTTAAAATTCGGAGATCTTCGGGGGTTCTTCCGAAAACTACATAAGAAGTCCCAGATTTGGGGAGATTTCCAATTTCCGCACTCAAAGCGCAATGCTGATGTTATTGCCCAACCCAGGGCTAATTACAAAATAAATCCAGGCATTGGTTGAGTAGTTATAGTTTATCTACCATTCGGGCCCCGTCCCCAGATCAAGGCATCGACTTTGCGCAGCCAGCGCAGCAAAACAGAACGCAATTTGGCGTACAATTTGTAGCGGGCCGGGTAAACTCGCGGCCGTTCAGGGGTTGGGCCGCTCCAGCGGACAAAGGCGGCTCCCCAGGTAAGCCCCGCGCCGAAACCCACGAAGACGATCTGATCGTCGGGTTGGAGGCGGCCATCCTTGATCGCTTCACAGGTGGCAATCGGGATGGAAGCTGTTGAGGTATTGCCGTAGCGATCCAAATTCACAACACAACGCTCAAGGGGGATTTTCAAGCCCCTGGCCGCCGCCTTGATGATCCGCATATTGGCCTGGTGTGGAATGACCCACTTGACGTCATCCATCACTTTTCCGGCTTTAGCGATCACCTCTTCTGTGGCCTGGGCCATCACCCGGGTAGCAAACCGGTACACCTCGCTGCCGTTCATTTGAATAAAGTGCAGACCCTGCTCGACCACATCGATACTGATCGGGATCCTGCTCCCGCCCGCCGGGAGCGACAGCAGATCACCGCCCGAGCCATCCGAACGGATGACCGAAGACATCACCCCGCCCGGCTCATCATCGGCTTGCAAAACGAAAGCTCCAGCGCCATCGCCAAACAGAATACAGGTGGAGCGATCCTGCCAGTTGACCAGGCGCGAAAGCGTCTCCGCCCCGACAATAATTGCATTCTTCACCGAGCCGGTCCGGATCATCTGAGTCCCCACATCCAGGGCATAAATGAAACCCGAACAAGCCGCCGAGAGATCAAATGCACCGGCTTTGACGGCTCCGATACGATCCTGGACCAGGCAGGCCGTCGCCGGGAAAGTATGTTCGGGAGAAGAAGTTGAAACGATAATCAAGTCCACATCGGCAGGTTTTAGGCCTGCTACCAGCAGGGCCCGCATGGCAGCCTCCGCCGCCAGCGAGGCGGTCGTTTGGCCATCATCAGCGATGTGACGCTCGCGAATCCCCGTCCGAGACACAATCCACTCATCATTGGTATCGACCATATGCTCCAGGTCTGCGTTAGTCAACACCCGTTCGGGAACGGACATCCCCCAACCAGTGATGTGCGCGTAAGGGCTCATACGCTTTCCTTTGTATTTTCGAACCGGCTGATGATGATCGTGGCGTTGTGACCGCCAAATCCAAACGAATTCGACATCACATGCTCAACCTGCACGGCCCTGCGGGTGTTGGGGACGTAATCCAGATCGCATGCCGGGTCGGGATGCTCGTAGTTGATCGTCGGCGCGACCATGCAATCCTGGATGGTTTTTACGGAGATAACAGCTTCAACCGCTCCGGAGGCGCCCAGCAAATGGCCAGTCATCGACTTGGTGGAGGAGATGGGGATCTGGTAGGCTTGCTCGCCAAAGACGGTCTTGATCGCAGCCGTTTCGCTTTCGTCATTCAAAGGTGTGCTGGTGCCATGGGCGTTGATATAACTGATCTCACCAGTGGACAAGCCAGCGCTCTTCAAAGCCATTTGCATACAGCGGGCTGCGCCCGCGCCATTTTCCGCCGGAGCCGAGATATGATAGGCGTCATTCGTGGCGCCATATCCGCTGACTTCCGCCAGTATCCGGGCGCCGCGGGCCCGGGCGTGTTCCAGCGACTCCAGCACTAACACCGCCGCGCCTTCACCCATCACGAACCCATCCCTTTCGAGATCGAACGGACGGGAGGCGCCTTGAGGGTCCTCATTGCGGCTGGATAAAGCGGTCATCACGCTCAAGCCTGCCATCGCCAGGGGGATAATAGCAGCCTCGGTCCCACCAGCCAGCATCACCTCCGCCTGACCACGCCGGATGATCTCGGTGGCCTCGCCAACCGCGTTTGTCCCAGTCGCACAGGCGGTTACGACTGCCATATTCGGCCCGCGCACCCCCAGATGGATCGCTACCATGCCTGGGCCGGTGTCCGGCAGCATCATCGGTACCAGGAAGGGGCTCACCCGGTTGGGACCGCGTTCGATAAATACCTGCATTTGCTCGAAGAGCGTGTTCAGCCCGCCAATACCGGTTCCGATCACCACCCCAATTTCATCCCGGTTTTCATCTGTGATTTGTAAACGAGCATCGTCAACGGCCTGTTGAGCTGTCGCGACGGCGAACTGGGCAAAACGATCCATCCTACGTGCGTCGCGGCTGCCAAAAATAGCGTTCCCGTCGAAGCCTTTCACCTCGGCCGCGAATCTGGTCTTATATTCACTGGCGTCATAATGAGTGATCCAATCCACACCGGAATTACCCGCCAGTAGATTTTCCCAGGTAGTCTGTACATCATTGCCAAGCGGGGAAATACATCCCATACCAGTAATCACGACCCGTTTGCGCATACAATCCTCCTCGAAAAACGACACGGCAACGCTGCCTCTAGTCAGCGTTGCCTGCCTGTGGCTTGAGACTTTGGGAGTTATAACACCGCCTAACAAGAATAGAGGCGTAGGAGTTCATTTTATCAGAAAATCGGACAGGAGATCTCCGAATGGCTTCGCATGGGTGCATTCGAATTGTATACACCCGGGTCCATCTACATAAGCGCATGACCGGGCGGCAAATCTTTACGCACCTGCCGGATATGCAAACGATCATGTTCTGCAATGATTCCAATGATTTCCGCCAGATCGGTTGGCCCTAAGATCGCATGCCTGGCTGGAAGCTCCCAAATATCGGGATTGTTCTGTTGCAGCAAGCCCAATAACTGGCGGCGTGCCTGGATGAAACTTTGAAACGCCCGCGGCCCGTCTTGTTGGATATACAGTCGCTGATCGGCCCAGGGATCGGTATCTTTGCCCGGGATAAAAGGGTTGGATTCTTGCAGTACCGCTCGAACGCGCGGCAAATTGACTTCTCTTTCCACGTCCCGCATATGGCAGATCACTTCCGTGGCGCACCATTGATCCTTTGACGGGCGTTTCTGCCAGGATTCTGGCGACAGTTTACGGCACAGGCTATCCAGTGCTGCTGGCGTGGCCCGCAAGGTCGCCAGCAAAGCGGATGGCGTTTTCCAGTTCGGTTGGAGCGCCTCGTCGGGCTGCTCATCCAGCCAGGGCAACAGGTCTTCCAATGAGCCCTGGCCGGTGGGCTGGACACCTTTAGGCGGGGCTTGTTTGGTGATCGGATCCAGAAGGTGCTCAGCCCCAATTGGTGGGCCGGGATTATATCGCGATCCAGATCGTCTCCGACCATCAACACCGGCCCATCCGGCCAATTCAGCGCGGCCAGCACTTCGGCGTAATAAGCGCTGTTCGGTTTGGCGAAATGGAAATCCTCATAAGTGCTGACCAGTTTGAACGGATATTTGGCTGGATCGAACCCGGCCCAGGCAAGCCGCTGCAATGAGGCGCTGCGTGGGAACAGCGGATTGGTAGCGATGGCAATTTGATAACCACGGCTCAAAGCGGCATCCACCAAACGGACAGCTTTTGGGCGAAACTGGGTCAGCGACTGCAACGAGGGAAAAACCTGTTCGTAAAACGAGTCAATAACCGGGCGGATTGTGGCTTTCTCGATGCCGATAGCCGGATAGAACACATCGTCGAAGACTTCTTCGAGCAGGCACCCGGGGTCCTGATTTCCGGCCATCCGGCGAGTCCCATCCAACAATGCAGCGATCATCCGATCCGGATCGACATAGCTTGAGAGATGGCCTGACAATGCCTGCAGATAGGCTGGCAGGAAGGTATCCATCTCATTGCCTAACAGGGTGTTGTCCAGATCAAGCAGAAGAGTCAGGGCCACGAAATTCTCCAGTGAACACCGGCGGCAGTGGATGACATTCACCACAACCGATGTGCGGTTCAGCAACGTCGCGATTGGTTTTCGTACAATAGGCTTTTACCTGAACTTGCTGCCTCAAGAAAGGAAACGGACGGATCAGGCGGGGTTTTAGAACCAGAAATTCACAGGCATTTGCTTGCAGGATGCCTGGCACTGGACAGGTTTCGCAAAGTTGGGGTTTCCAGGGTAAGGGGGGATATTCACCGCTCAACAGGCGGCATTCTTCTTCATTCCTTCCGCGATAATAATCCCCATAAAAAAAACGGCACTCTTTACCGGCCGGCGTTCTCATTTTTAATCACTCAATCTTAATATTTTGTATTTTCGAGTAACTGGCTTGACAAGTATCACATTCAAGCATATTGCCCGATTTTCGAGGCTCCGGCAATTACACCCGGGTGATATAAGTACCTGATCGGGTATCGACCCGAATCGTGTCGCCGACTTCTACGAAGTTGGGGACGGAAACTTGCAAACCGGTTTCTGTGGTTACCGTTTTGTTCACTCCCGTGGCTGTATCGCCTCGCACGGCAACTTCAGCCTCGGTCACCTGCAGATCCACCGAAGTCGGTAATTCGATATCCAGCGGTTCACCTTCAAAGAAGGTGAGCTTTACTTCCAGGCCTTCCTTAAAATACTGAGGGGCATCACCCAGCACGTCAGCGCTGATCGCTGGCTGCTCGTAAGTTTCCAGGTCCATGAAATAATAAAAACGATCATCCGAATAAAGATATTGAACGTTGTGATAATCCAGGCGGATATCCTGAACCCGGTCACCGGAGGTGAAAGTCATTTCCAGGTTTGTACCTTTCCGCAGATCAACCGTTTTTACCTTGATCGTGGCGTTGCCCCGCCCCGGCTTATGGTGCTGATAATCCAGGACTTTATACAGACTGCCATCCAGTTCGAAGGTGACGCCTTTTCTTAAAGTGTTAACATCAATCATTGTTCGCCTCGTCCATAGTATATTCCATTCACCCGGCCAGGGTGATGGGCTTCAAAGGTGGGCAAAATGTTGTAAAAAGTTACTTTTAGTGTTCGATTGATGTGGCCTCAGGCCGCATCAATCGAACACTAAATCTACAAACATTTTGCGTACCCGTCATCAATCAACAGCGGCCTCTGGAAGCAATCATAAATCCTTGCAGTTATCAATTGTTTCGTGTGGTCGGAGCAGTTTAGGCTGCTCCGACCACACGGAGCAATGTTCAATCAGGAGTTTCCAGAATTGTTCATACGACGAAGTAAAACGCAGTCTGTAATCGGACTACACCTTACGCCAATCGTTGATTATAGCCCAGCGCTAAGGGCATGGCAAGGGCCTGGGCGGGCGGACCCTGCAATGAGGCCTTAACTCGGGTCTTTCGGAAACTCTGTGGAATAGCCCCAGATTTGGGGGTACCACAACAGGAATTCCCAAGTGCGCTTACCTCGCTATAGATTAAAAAGTAGCCATTGTGGTAAACTTGACAATAAAAGGGATCCTGGGCAGTTCGCCTTTGAGCCAGCTCTGGTTCTGCCGAACCGCGAATTGTCTGGATTTGGGTGGAGGATCGCATGGCTGAAACCGACAGGCAAGTTGTTTACATCGAAGATGAACAAGAAATGATCGACCTGGTTAAGTTGATCCTTACCCGCAAAGGCTACCATGTTACTGGCGCAGGCGGTGGTCGAGAAGGCCTGAACACCGTCCGTAAAAAACTACCGGATCTGGTATTACTGGATTTGATGATGCCCGATATGGATGGTTGGGACGTTTACCAACAAATGAAAGCGGATGAACTCACCCGAAACATTCCGGTGATCGTGGTCACGGCCAAAGCCCAAAATATTGATAAAGTTCTCGGATTGCACATCGCCAAGGTAGATGACTATATCTCCAAGCCTTTCAGCCCTCAGGAGCTGCTGGATAGCGTTGAACGAGTCCTGGCGAAATCAAGATAGAACTTTCCGGGCATACTTTAAAGGCGATGCAATCAAGCTGTTTAGATTTTGATGTTTGCAGACGGATGATGTCCATGATCGCCCAATCCAGTGAAAGCCGCAGAGATTTTTCTTGAGGCGGCCCCCAACCCGGTATGCAACAAGTTCTGGTCCATAACCTGACGCACCCTAGCGTTCCACCCCTCACAGCCCACTACTGCGACTCGTTTGTTTGTCGCTTGCGTGGGCTTATGTTTCGCCGCAGTATTCCGGATGGCTGGGGACTGCTGCTGGTACAGGGCCGGGACAGCCGCATCGATGCAGCCATACATATGCTGGCGATGTGGATCGACCTGGGGGTCGTCTGGATCAACGCTCAAGGGCAGGTTGTCGACAAGTGTTTGGCCCGGCGCTGGCGGCCAGCTTATGTACCGAAAAGTCCGGCCCGCTATATTTTAGAGATGAATGTCGCCCATTTGGGTGATTTTTCCGTAGGAGATCGTATTCAGTTTGAACAGAAGCAATCTTAAATCAAGTCGTACGACGCGCCTGGCCCACTTTTGGGTCCGGCTAACCGTCGTCCTTTTTTTGATTTTCTCCTCGACCAGTGTAAGCTTAGCACAGGATCAACAACCTGACGGCCCGGTATACATCGTCCAGGAAGGCGATACCTTGTGGAGCATAGCCGCCCGCTTCGGGCTGACCACCGATGAACTCACCCAGGCCAACGGCATTACAGACCCCAACCAGCTTGCCCTGGGCGCCCGCCTGGTGATCCCGGGCTTCGAAGGTGTCAGCGGCGTTCTGACCACCGAGACCGTCCAATTCGGCGAAACGCTGACCAGCCTGAGCCGCCGCTTCCAGACCCCAGTTGAGACTCTCGTCAAGCTAAATCACCTTACCAGCCCGGGCGAAGTTTATGCCGGCGCAACGCTGGTCGTCCCGGTCAACGAGTCCCCAACTCCACCGGCAGCGCGCGCCAGCCTGGCGAACGGCCAATCGCTGTTGGAGTTGGCCGTGCTACAGAATACCAACCCCTGGACAATTGCCAACCAGAACGAATTAGCCGGCCCTGTAGACGCCATCCCTGGGGATGTGCTGCGAACTGCGGGAGAGGACGACCAAGGCCCAGGCGCGCTCCCAGGGGCAATCTACGCCATTCAGCTCGAACCATCGCCCCTGATTCAAGGCAAAGCTGCGGTAATTCAGGTGCAGGCCGCGCCTGGTCTGGCTTTACAGGGTTCATTTGTGGACCATAGTTTGAATTTTTTTTCCAGGGCTGACGGCAATTATGTCGCCTTGCAGGGCATCCACGCCATGCTGGAGCCCGGACTGTACCCGCTTACGCTCAAAGGCAGCCTGCCGGATGGGACCCCGCTCGGGTTTACACAACTCGTATGGATCAAAGCTGGGGGCTACCCATTCGACCCACCTCTGACGGTTCCTCCGGAGACTTTTGACCCGGCGGTTACCAAACCGGAGGATGCCCAGTGGCTGGCGCTGGCTGCTCCTGCCACCCCGGAAAAGTTCTGGCAGGGCGTATTCCACAGCCCCACTCCACCCGAATTCAGCGACTGCTTCACTTCCTGGTTTGGGGACCGTCGTTCTTACAACGGCAGCGCTTACGAATACTTCCACAGCGGTCTCGATTTTTGTACCGGCTCCGGACCTAACATCCTGGCGGCTGCGGCGGGCAAAGTGGTATTCGCCGGCCCATTGACTGTCCGGGGGAACGCAACCATGATCGATCACGGTTGGGGTGTTTACACAGCCTACATGCACCAGTCCGAGCAGTTCGTCCAGGTGGGAGACACGGTCGAAGCTGGGCAAGTCATCGGCATTTCCGGCGGTACAGGTCGCGCCCAAGGACCACATTTACATTTTGAGGTATTGGTTGGCGACATCCAGGTCGATCCGGAAGACTGGCTTATCCAGGCCTTCCCCTGAACAGGGCTCGTCCGACCGGCGCTGGAATTACCAAAGATCCGGTATGTGTTTTTCATCCATGCTATTCATTGGCAGCCTTCCGCAGAAGTTAATGGCAAAATAAGCTGTCAGCGTGGGCAAGGGTCCACGCTGACAGCTTATTTTGCCATTCCATTTGATTATTTTATGAGAGGATACATTACCAAAATTCCTCAAAATGCCTCGTTGGGAATTCCCGTGATGATACCCCAGATTTGGGGGTGCAAGTATGCGGATGCACGCTCACACCCCCAAATATAGCCTCGGCCACAGGATTTCCCAAAGAACCCTCAAAATAGAATGAAAGAACGGCTTCGGGTATAATATAATATGGCGGAAGCGCATATGATATCGCGCGCCTAGCGCCAGATTAGCAATTAGTTGAGGCAATAAGTTATGGTTATGGTTTCTTTTTCACTTCGCGAGGACTACTGGGACAATTTTGAGTTAACCGAAGACGATATCGAATTTTTATATAACGATCTTCTGGAGCTTGAAACTCCCCTAACTTCCCTGGAGTTGGTGGCCTCCCTGGTCGTCGAACGCATTCGCACAGAAACGATCGCGCTTGAACAACAACGCAGTTCGGGTGGTGATGTCTATTTGCCCAAGGAACATTACAGCACCAAACAGCAGTTGGTTTTTCCGGCTTTGGGTTGGCGTAAAGGCCAGGTAATCGACAGCCGGCCGGGGCAGAACCCGGACCTGGGCGAGTTTGATGTAATTAAGGTCGAGTTCGAAAATGGCGAGCAGAAAGAATTCGCCGCCGGATTAGAGGAACATTCCCTCAATAACCCCCTTGAGGTTGCGATCGATGATCCTGGGCTCGATCCAAAATCGGTGTTAAAAGAATACAGCCCTTACCTGGTCGAAGCCCTGGAAGAAGAGCTGGGTTCGAACCCGGATTTTGTCCGAATCGCAGGTCGCTGGTTCCCGCGCGCCCTACTGATCGACGTCAACATCGGGCATCTCAATCTGACCGAAGCCGTCCTGGATATGGCTGGCGGCGGTCCAATGCCCACATCAAAACTGATCCAACAGATCGATCTGACCGCAGATGCCAATCCCAAACTGGTGGAATTCTCCCTGGATCATGCCTTGCAGGAAGATGAACGCTTTGATGAGGTGGGTCCAGCCGGCGAGGTGCTCTGGTTTTTGCGTCGTCTCGAGCCGGCCGAAGTTTTAGAACCACCCGTGTATTTGCGTTATCCCGGCAGCGATTACGATCGTTCGGTCCTGACTGAGGAGATGCTAGCCTTAGAGCAAGAGCTGGATGATGAACTCTCTCCGATCAAAGCCAGCCAGGAAAATCCAGAAGAGGTCACAGTGCATCTGATTTATCCCCACTGGGCATCTGGGACCCTACCGCTCTCCTCGCGCCTGCGCCACCTTTTCCCGACCGCTTATGAGGCGCCGCGCATTCGTTTCATGCTGGTAGATGGCGAAACCGGCGATAAATTCCCCGGCTGGGTGGTGCCCGAGAAACGCTATGTCTTCGGCCTGAAGGAATGGTACGATGAACATGGCCTGATTCCCGGCAGCCTGATCAAGGTTATGCAAGGTGACCAACCGGGCGAGGTCATCATCCAGACGACTGAACGCCGCTCAAGCCGCGAGTGGATTCGCACCGTTCTGGTCGGATCAGATGGCGGGATCGTGTTTGCCATGCTCAAACAGATCGTTACGGCCGATTTTGATGAGCGCATGGCGATTGCCATTCCAGACGAGGAGGCCCTCAAGCAAGTCTGGACCAAGATGCAAAAAGAACGCCCTGCTTTCGAGCAGACGATTGTCAATAGCGTTCGAGAACTGGCAAAACTAAACCCACAGAGCCACGTGCATGCCAGTGAGCTTTATGCGGCAGTCAATATCGTGCGCCGCTGTCCACCCGGTCCGATCCTGTCGCTTTTAGCTTCTCGCTCCTGGTTTGTCCATGTAGGTGATTTACATTTCCGATTAAATGACTCCGAACGATAAACCCTACACGCTATGAGGAGGGTCTTGTGACCGAAGTAAAGCGCATTAGTCTCGTCAAACCTACATTGCAAACCCATTACCACATCGATTTTGACTGGTGGAGCAAAGTCGATCGAGACTGGCGCGTCTATCTACGCAATTACCTTTGCCCTGAACATCAGGCGGCCTTCGCCGATTTGGAGACCGACACGATGGTTGATTGGGTTGACCCAGATACGGCCGAGGTGCAGCGCGTAGATGGCTTGCAGCATATTCTTATCACTCATTGCGCCGTTCAGGACTCTTTCATTACCCAGCAATCGACCCTGGTCGATTCCGTTTTCAGAACGTTTCTGGCGAATGGCAATATCCCTTTAACCCCGGTTGAGCTGGCAGAACAGCTTGGACGGGATCCCACGACCATTTTACGGACGTTATCGGGCGCCAGAGTTTATAAGGGCCTACGACCTTGCCCGGACTAGATTTGCGCATTGCCCCCGTAGCTCAATGGACAGAGCAAGTGCCTTCTAAGCACGAGGTTGTGGGTTCGAATCCCGCCGGGGGCGCCTGGCTATTCAATCGTTTTGAGAATTTTTGGAACTTTTCGAAAAACCAAGGGTCACACAGGACAGGGGGTCAAATCGCAGCTCCACAAGGAGAGATCATCGTGATTGGCAGCCCTAATAGCCTTGCCGTTACAGCGCGACCGGTATGGTCGAGGCGATCAGTCCAGGTCCTACTTGACGAGCGAGTTAACAGAATTTTGGGAGTAAAGCGATGAAAAAGCAACAAGCGCAATTCGAATCCCCAACCCCCGACCCGGGACAAACCGAAGAGGTGCATTTTATTGATTTGAGCGGAGAACATTGGCGATTGACCATGCGCCCGCCTCACTGGCGCCCTCCGACCGATGTGTTTGAAACCGAGAATGCATTTATCGTCCGGGTAGAGATTGCCGGGATGCGTGAAGAAGGTTTTTCAATCGAACTGGATGGACGGCTCCTGTTGATCCGCGGTGCCCGCCCCGACCAGCAGGAGAGAAGGGCTTATCATCAAATGGAGATTCGCTTCGGCGAATTCAGCTCCGAGATCGAGCTCCCCTCGCCCGTCAAATCTGATGAGGTCAGGGCAGATTACCAAAATGGCTTCTTAAAGGTAGTCCTGCCGAAAGCCAAACCGCAAAAAATTGAAATCAGTGACTGACGATCAAAGGAATCGCTCGACTTTAGCAGAGTCAGCGTACAGAATAGACTGGACAAAAAGCGATATGCCAGCATCACGTTGGAATTCAAGTATTCTCGATATGCTCAACTGGCTTCAAGAGGAAGAAGAAGCCATGGATGAACTCTTGTTTCGCCCAATCATCCCTCGCATCATTCAGGGAGAAGATAGCGACCAGGATGAACAGGCTGGCCAGCCAGGCAAAGACGAGAGCAATAATATCCCCTCCGTTCTTCCGATCTTGCCCCTGCGCGGGCTGGTCGTCTACCCCCAGACTGCCGTTCCACTGACCATCGGCCAGCCGCGCTCCATCCGGCTGGTTGATGATGTCATGTCCGGTGATGAGCGCCTGATCGGCCTGGTCGCGTCCCGGGATCCGGAATTGGAGGCCCCCGAACCGGAAGACCTCTTCACCATCGGGACCGTCGCGATGGTCCATCGCCTGTTTCGAGCGCCGGATGGCACAATCCGGCTGGTCGTCCAGGGCTTGTCCCGGTTTAAGCTGGACCAATTCGTTGAAAAAGAACCTTACCTAAAGGCCACCATCCAGCTCATTCCCGAGACCGTGGCGGAAGGGCTCGAACTGGAAGCCCTGGCGCGCAATGCCCGGGATCAGTTCGATCACATCGCTGAGATGATCCCTTCGATCCCGCGGGAATTGGTGGCATCGGTGCTCTCGCTGGAAGACCCACTGGAAACAGTTTACACCATCGCCAACTTTCAGCGCATGGACCTGGAAGACGCCCAGGCTTTGCTTGAGCTCGACTCAGCCTCCGATAAGCTCCACAAACTGGTCAATATCCTGGCTCATGAAGCTGAGGTTCTGGAGATCGGCCAGAAGATTCAGAATGAGGCCCGCTCGGAGATCGAAAAAGTCCAGCGCGAATACTTCCTGCGCGAGCAATTGAAAGCCATTCAGCGCGAATTGGGCGAAGGTGATGAACAGGTCGCTGAAGTTGAGGAGTTCCGCAAAAAGATCGATGCAGCCGGCATGCCTGAAGAGGCCGAGAAACAGGCTCGCCGCGAGCTCGATCGCCTCTCTCGCCTGCCTACGGCAGCCGCCGAGTACGGCGTCATTCGTACCTACCTGGATTGGCTGACGTCGCTGCCCTGGGATGAGTTAACCCCGGATAATCTGGACATCCATCATGCCCGCGAAGTTCTCGATCAGGACCATTATGGATTGGAGGACGTCAAAGAGCGCATTCTGGAGTACCTGGCGGTTCGCAAGCTGCGCCAGGAACGGGCGGACGAACTGCCAATGGAGCCGGTTGACGAGATTCATCGCATTCGTGAAGGCGTCATCCTGTGCTTTGTCGGCCCGCCAGGTGTCGGTAAAACTTCGCTGGGCCGCTCCATTGCCCGCGCGATGGGTCGCAAATTCGTGCGCATTTCTTTGGGCGGGATGCGCGATGAAGCTGAAATTCGCGGCCATCGCCGGACTTATATCGGGGCGCTGCCGGGCCGCATCCTGCAGGCTTTGCGCAGGGTGGAAACCAGGAATCCGGTCTTCATGCTGGACGAAGTGGACAAACTGGTCTTCGATTTTCACGGCGACCCCGCCTCAGCCCTGTTGGAAGTGCTTGACCCTGAACAGAACGGCGAATTTCGGGACCATTACCTGGAGGTGTCTTTCGATCTCTCCCAGGTGATGTTCATCACCACGGCGAACTCGCTGGAGACCATTCCCGGCCCGCTGCGTGATCGGATGGAGATTATCTCACTTTCGGGATACACCGATAAGGAGAAAATAGCGATTGCTCATGGCTACCTGATCCCGCGCCAGGTGCGAGAAAATGGCTTGCATCCGGATGAGATCAGTTTCACAGAGCCCGGATTGGAAAAGATTATTCGTTCCTACACCCGGGAAGCAGGCGTGCGTAATCTGGAGCGCGAGATCGGTTCGATCTGCCGCAAGGTGGTCACTCACATTGCAGCAGGCGACCTCGAGCATGAGGAAATTACCCCTGAAAAGACCCAGGAATATCTTGGGCGGCCCCATTTTCACGGGAACGAAGAAATTGTCCAACGGACGGCAATACCGGGGGTCGCCACCGGTCTGGCCTGGACACCTGTTGGTGGCGACGTGTTGTTTGTCGAAGCCACCCGCATGCCTGGCAGCAAAGGTTTCCAGATTACCGGCTCGGTCGGCAACGTTATGCAGGAATCGGCCAAGGCCAGCCTGTCTTATGTCCGCTCCCGGGCCGAGAAATTAGGGCTGGACCCGGATTTCTTTGAAAAGAGCGATATTCACCTGCATGTGCCGGCGGGTTCTACGCCCAAAGACGGCCCATCGGCTGGCGTTACGATGGCTACCGCCCTGGTTTCGCTCATATCAGGCCGTCCGGTGAAACCGAACGTCGGCATGACCGGGGAAATCACCTTGCGCGGGCAGGTGCTGCCGGTTGGTGGGATCAAGGAGAAAATCCTGGCGGCCCACCGGATTGGGATTAAGACGGTCATTTTACCCGCCCGTAACGAAGCCGATCTTGAAGATCTCCCCGAGGAGGTCAGGCAAAGCATCCATTTTATCTTTGCCGAGACGGTCGATGACGTGCTGTCCGCCGCCCTTGAACCGGCCGATGGAAAGTCTGAACCCGAAACTGAGCCAACTCCGGAAATGGAAGCTCCAGTTGGCGCTTGACCGGCCCCGATTTTTCGAACAGGTCATTGGTACGCTTGACTCTTGGAATGGATCTGACCTATGACAAAGATTGTACTATGCGAAGATGACCCGACCATGAGTTCATTACTCACAACCCTGCTCGAATTTGAAGGCTACGTAGTACTCGGTCACGAGGACTGCAATGATTTTGATAGCATATTGAATATTGTCCGGCATGAGAACCCTGACATCGTTCTGATCGACGTTCATTTGAGGCAATTAAATGGATTTGACCTGTTACGGATGATCCGTAATGATTCTGATATCCACCAGCCTCGTATTTTAATGTCCTCAGGGATGGATATGGGTATGGAAAGTCACGTCGAAGGGGCAGACGGCTTTCTTCTCAAACCGTATATGCCGGAAGAACTGATACATAAAATTCAGGAGACTTTGGGGAATTAACTTATGGGAAAAAGACGTGGACGTGCTCCAATGCAATGGTGCACGATCGATTTACATTTACACACCCCCGCCTCAAGCGATTTTCAACAGCCTGAGGCCACCTACATGGATGTACTCTACCGCGCCGAAGCGCGTGGATTAGACATGATCGCTTTTGCCGATCACAACACGGTTTCAGGCTATCGCCAGATGCAAGAAGAAATCCAGCAACTGGAAATGCTTGAAAAGCTGAACCGCTTGCTGCCCGAGGAGCTGGGCCGGTTATCTGAATACCGGCGCTTGCTCAAAAAAATCCTGGTTCTGCCAGGGTTTGAATTCACGGCAACTTTCGGTTTTCACATTCTGGGTATATTTCCGCCCAATAAACCGGTCCGTGAGATCGAACACCTGCTGCTCGACTTGAATATCCCGGCCGACCAGCTCGACGAGGGTTCTGCTACGGTGGGCGCCACGACCGATGTGTTGACCGCTTACCAGTTGATTAATGACGCCGATGGAATTGTGATCGCGGCGCATGCCAACTCCAGCAATGGGGTCGCCATGCGCGGCTTTTCCTTCGGGGGGCAAACCAAGATTGCCTATACCCAGGATCCCCACTTGCATGCCCTGGAAGTCACCGACCTCGAACATGGAGGCAACCGTACAACACGGGCCTTTTTCAGCGGCACCAAGCCCGAGTACCCCCGCCGGATGCATTGTATCCAGGGGTCCGACTCGCATCGCCTGACAGCCGACCCCAATCGCAAGAAGAACCTGGGGATCGGTGACCGGGCCACCGATGTGCTGCTGCCGGAACTCAGTTTTGAGGCTTTGTTGGAGCTGTTTCTGAGCAACGACTTTGCCCGAACCCGGCCCCATCACGGTACCAGAACCGAATCCGCCTTCGACTTCATCCAGAGCGCTCGCGAAGAAGGGTCCAATATCATCCAGGATTTCCACGAAAGCATGACGGTCCGGGGTGGCAAGCGCTATGCCATCATTGCCGATGTGTGCGCCTTTGCCAATACAAATGGGGGGACCCTGTATATCGGCATCAACGCCGACCCCAAGAAACCGGTCAGCGGTATCTCCGAACCGGACCAGGCGACTGCCCAGTTGGAAAAAGAGATCAGCAATCGCATCAGTCCACCCCTGCAGTGCACCGTCGACGCTCACGAGACCGGCAGTAAGAAAATCCTGCGGGTGTTGGTGCCGCGCGGCGATGATCCACCCTATGCGGTTGATGAGAATAAAATTTATGTGCGCTCAGAAGCGGAGACCGGCCTGGCAGTTCGGGATGAGATCGTCGGGCTGGTGCTGCGGAGCCCCCATCGCCAACCCGTGCAGGCAGAAAGCGCAACCACCGAAATCAAAGAGTCCAGCACCGAGTCAGCGGTGGCGACAGAAGACAAAGACCAGGCCCCTCGCACCGGAGTGGAAGTCGTTGAAGTCGAAGAGCGCAACGGCGCCAAATATTACTCGATGCGCGATCTGCGCAACGGCAATGTCGTCAAAAACGTCACTCGGACATCTGCCCGCCGTTTATGGCATTATGCCATTACAGAATTTGCCAAACTGCCCGCCGATCTGTCCCATTCCGAGATCCAATGGCAGGGTCCTTTCGGGCTGTTGAAGCGTAATAAGCATGGCAAAGTTTACCGCTATGATCTGGTCCAGAGAACCGGCTCAGGTATTCGGTATTACTTCGGGGTCACGGATGACGGCATCCATGGTCCCTGGAAACAGCTGGTTGGGCAGGAAGATGACTGAAAAATGGCCCGATCCACCCCTATCAATTCCGGAACCACCTGTCAATGCAGGTGGTTCTTTGGGTCCTGACCTGCAAATTCGCACCTTTCATTACCCTGAGGATTATGCCTCCGTGATGGATCTCTGGGCACATGCCGGGGATGGTATCCAGCTGCGGCGCTCGGATGAACCCCAGGAGATCGAGAAAAAACTGCTCCGTGATCCTGATCTTTTCCTGGTTGCAGAATATGAGAGCGTACTGGTTGGAGCCGTGCTGGGGGGCTTCGATGGGCGGCGCGGCATGATGTATCACCTGGCTGTAGCCCCTGTGCATCGCAAGCATGGGATTGGAGCCGCGCTGATGGCTGCCCTGGAAGCCCGTCTGAAAGCAAAGGGTTGTATCCGCTACTATTTATTGGTGACAATGGATAATGATGCCGCGATCCAGTTCTACGAATCCCACGGTTGGGAGCGGATGGGATTATACGCATATGGGAAAAATTTAGAATAACGGTTTATAGAAAGCAGGTTCATATGCTGGTACGCGTTGGAATCATAACCATTTCCGACCGGTCGGCCCGGGGAGAGCGTCCCGACGCCTCCGGCCCGGCCCTGGCACAGGAAATTCGTTCCCAGGGGTGGGAACTCGTCAGTGAAGCTATTCTGCCGGACAACCGTCCGGCCATCAGCCGCGAGCTGGCCGCCTGGTGCGACAACGGAAGCATGGATGTGATCCTGACGACCGGCGGTACCGGCTTCAGCCCCCGGGATGTGACCCCTGAAGCCACCCAGGATATTATCGAGCGCCCGGCGCCCGGCCTGGCTGAGGCCATGCGAGCAGCAAGTTTGCAGGTGACGCCTCACGCCATGCTCTCGCGCGCCACAGCCGGCATCCGAAAACACACATTGATTATTAATCTTCCAGGCAGTCCGAAGGCTGCTCTCGAAAACCTAAAAGTGGTATTATTGGTATTGCCACACGCAATCCAATTGTTGCAAGAGGATCCGGACAGCGAAGCCGGCCACCGGTTGCCTGTGGATCATTAGGCGAAAATTTTATGGAAAACTTTCGAACTGAAATCTATCCGGATCACTCCGGTGATTCGGCGGACAATGACGGCGGATTTCGTCGTTTTATTTTTGACTTGTTGGAGACGATCGTCCTGTCGTTGATCTTGTTTGTTGGGATCAATGCAGTCTCCGCCCGGATAAGGATCGAATCCATCAGCATGCAGCCAACCCTGTATGCCGGCAACTACGTGATCGTCAATAAGATTGCTTATAAAATCGGCACTCCCGGTCGAGGCGATGTGATCATCTTCCACTATCCGCCTGATCCTAACCGCGAGCCGTATATCAAGCGGGTTATCGGACTGCCGGGCGATAAAGTGGAAATCGGTAACGGTAAAGTGCTCGTCAATGGCACAGCTCTGGTCGAACCCTATATCAAGGCGCCTCCCAGCTATGCCGGCAGCTGGACCGTGCCGCAAGACTCCCTGTTCGTGCTCGGTGATAATCGCAATAATTCGTCTGATTCGCACAGTTGGGGCATGGTGCCGTTAGCGAACGTGATCGGCAAGGCAGAAGTCGTTTACTGGCCGCCCGATCGCTGGCAGGTACTTAATCCCTCCAGCGCCGCTGCCGCCAGTCCCTGACAGGCATAGATGGAAAACCGGCTGGCAAAGACCGGTGCCTCGGAGCAGTAACGGGCTTACGTGGTTAAGCGCTGCCCATTCTTCCAATGGTGCCCTTTCAAAATAGTCAATCAAAAATCAAGACCCTGACCGAAAAGTACTGGTCAGGGTCTTTTCATTAGCTGAAATTCAACGGATCTTTGAACTCACTCCGCCGCCAATCACTCGATGATCAGGGTACGTTGAAATCCCTCAAGACCACCGGAAGGTAGAGATAGTTATCGTAATGCAGTGTAAAACTGGCGGCGGCGGAACCGGTTTCTGCCCCATACTGGTAGTAGGATGTGTTGGTGATAGTCTGGCCGTTGTACGCCACGTCATTCTTCACATTAGCAGTGAAAACCAGGCTGACCGAACTGTGAGCCGCCAGGTTCCCGCTCCAGGAGATATCGTCATTGACCACGCTGGCCCCGGATTGTTGGTTCCAGCCCCCAAAATCGACGGCTGCCGGGAGTGTGTCAGTCAGCACAACCCCATTGGCCGGTTGAGAGCCAATGTTCTGCAGTGTGATCGTGTAGTTGACCGTCCCGCCCAGATCGACATCCATGGTAGGATTGACGGCTTTAGACAGTTGGATTGAGGGGGCGGACAGGTTGATCCCAACGATCACGGGATCGTGGTCGGATGACCGGTATGCATCCGGCTGGTAGTATTGAGGCGGATTGTACTCCGTGTTGTAGTCCAGAAATACAGGTTCATCCGCATTAATGTGCCAGTAGGTGGCGCCCACGATCTGGGCATCCAGGCTGGCAGTCGCCAGGGCGTGATCGAGGTAACCGGCCAACCCATCAAACACATAGCTGTAGCGAGAAGCTGCCGGAACGTGCAGCGCGGCTTCATCCACCAGGCTGGCCCCGGTCAGGGTCAAGATCGGGTCTTCGATCCCATAGGCGTTCAGGTCGCCAATTACCAGCACATCCTGATCGCCGGTCGTCGCTTTAATATTGTTGATGAAAGCCAACAAAGCCTGGGCCTGCTGGACCCGCTTCAAGTTCCAACAGCCCTGGCCGTCACCCTGATCGGCGTTTGGATCGCCGTCAGGCGGGCAGCTGCCCTTCGACTTGAAATGATTGACGACCGGCGTGAAAATGTCGCCGTTCGAATTGAGCGCAAAGGCCTGGGCGACCGGCGGTCGGTCGAAAATCGGGTTGTTGTCGACCATGTAACTGCCCACCGGTGTGACCCGGGTCGTGTTGTAGATCAATGCCACCTTAATGGCGTCGTCACCCACCGGGCCGGTCGCGACGTAATCATACGTGCCGGCGCCGGCGATGGCGTTCAACCCGGCGACCAGATCGATAACCGCCGCGTCGGTGGGATTATTTTCGATCTCCATCAGGCCGTAGACATCCGCATCGATATCCAGCATGGCAGTGATGATCTTGGTCCGCTGGCGGGTGAATTCCAACGCGCTGTCGGCGCCGCGGCAATCCAACCCACCGCTGGGTCCACAATCAGGCGAGCCCTTATCGATGGTTGTAAAGTAGTTCAGCACGTTAAAACTGGCGACCTTCAGGTTGCCGCCCACCGGGTCCGGCGCGGAGGTGCGCTGGTTAACCCGGGTGATCGTGACCGCGGCGGTCGGCATGAGCCGGTAATGGGTGGCATACGGATAGGTGCTATTGATCGGCCCTTGATCCAGCGTGCCGGTGAGCGTGGGGATCAGGTCACCCGCCCGATTGGTATTGTCCTGCCCAACATACGGGATTGGGTCCGGATTCTGTCCACCGGTATTATCGTCCAGGATAACCATCCGGCGTTGATCCAGATCGAAGGTATCTCCCAGGCCATTACCATTCAGCGGGTTATACATCCGCCCCTGGGAGGACAGAGTCAATTGGCCATAGCGCCCCAAGAAGTAATTCTGGCTGATGGTCAGATCGCTAAAGCTGATCAGCATCCCCTCATACGGCTCCAGGGTGGTCCCAACCGGCACCGGCATAGACACAGCAACCGGCGAGATGGCGCCCGTCGCGGTGCCAGTGATTGCAGAGGTCACACTGGAAAGCTCAGTCATGCCATAATACTCAGCCACTGTGCCAGCCACCGTGATCGCATCGCCAACCTGGAGACTGCCGGCATACGCCGGTGCGTAGACATAGAGCCCTTCTGAAGTCAAAGGATTGCTGTCCGGATTAGGATCCTGCATAAAGAAACCGTCAGCCGTTGTGCTGGTCGCATCCTTATAATGGATATTGGTAACGATCCCCTGGACCCCGAACACATCGCCTTTGATGAAGGGAGAAGCATCTCCACTGCCCTGGATCTGGCGGATCAACATATGATTCCCAACCACGGTTTCGACCGGTGATCCGACGGTGAAGTGGCTGAAATTCGTGGCGTTAACCTCATAAACATTATTGACAACTGTTGTCTCACTCATAGGGGCGGTTACCACAAACCGCACATCCATACTGGCAGAAGGCGCCAAATCACCGATCGTCCAGGAAAAGACCGGAAAAGGTACCGTGTCGTAAGACCCGCCATCCAGCACAGCGACATAAGATGTCCCCAACGGGAGCAGGTCGCCAACCGTGACGCCCGTCAGTGTGTATGGTAACGGGTTCAACACGGAGATCGTGTACGTGTACGTATCGCCCGGCAATACCTGGGCAGGGGCGGACTTCGTGATGGAAATATCCTGGGTGTCTGGGGTAGAGCTTCCGACCTGGGTATAGACCGGCGCGCCTAAAGAATAGGTATCGATATTCGTGGCCCACACGCCGTACACATTATTGACAACCGTAAACTGAACGTTCGGAGCTGTGACCACAAAATGCACCGCTGTGCTCGCCGATGGGGCTAAATTACCCACCGACCAGGACACAATGGGGAAGGGCGTGGTCGTGTACGAACCGCCGTCCTGAACAGAGACAAAGGATGTGCCCAGCGGGAGTAAATCCCCGATCGTCACGCTCGTCAAAGTATAGGTAAACGGGTTTACCACCGTAATCGTGTACGTATAGATTTCGCCCGGTGTCACCTGAGCGGGCGCCGACTTTGAGATCGTGATCTGACCAGCGGTTTGGGCGAGGGCGGATGATGGATCTGCATTGGTTGGCAGACTTAATGAATGGCCGATTTCACCAGGAACGTTTGCGTTGGCCTGGGTTAAGGCGTGGTTCGCAACTGCCTCGGTTGGGGTCTGAGCCGTTGCTTCCTCCGGCAAGAACAAAAACCATGCCGCCATCAGCAGCAATGCTGCCAGAATAGGCGAGCTCATCCGTAACATTTTTGAATTTTTCATGCAGAAATCTCCTTGAGATTGGATCGAATCGATCCGCGCGGTAGATAAGTAGTTCGGCGATATCACATTCGTGGATTTCGGGTCTTTGGGAAACTCTGTGGGAGAGCCCCAGGAATTCCCAAACAACGTAGATTTCTTCCTCTATTCGGGCGAGGTTGTCAGGGCAGCTACTGATCTGAACGCAGATAGTTGTATCGAGGAGCACAGATAGGCTGGCAGATGCTTGCCGTTTAAATTGCCCCCGGTTGCGGAGCGATTTAATCATACATCTTTTTACAAGTCGTGGCAAGTTCAAACGATGGCCAGTTACCAGGGCTTTCACAAAGTCCTCAATTTATAGGACTTTGTGAAAGCCCTTAGAACAGTAACAGAGCCTTAACCAAGCCGTAAGCCTTTGCGCTACTGCCTTATAACGAAGGTGTGTGACAGGGTATGGGCCGAGCAGCCAGGCAGCCGACGGCAGATATCTTATTTTCTAATTGTTAGACAATTCTCATGGATTTGTTACAGATCACACTTTGACATTTCTGCCTGCCCACGGTATAATCCAAGTTCGCGGGTATGAGCCATAAATCCGCATATTGTTTTGTCTTTTTCCGCTGTTTTTTGAGCGGATTGAAATTTGATTTGATTGGAGAGAAGCGCTATGGAACCAGAAATGATAACAGCGCCAGACAACACCGAAGTCACTGACCTTGCCTCCCTCGAACGCAAGATGAAATTTACCGGTACTGTGGTGAAAACAACCCTGGCAGGTGCTGTCGTTGACATCGGATTAGAAGTCCCGGGAGTCGTACATATATCGCAGCTAAAAGAAGGATCCGTGAACAGGGTTGAAGACGTTGTCCAACCTGGCCAGACCGTTGAAGTCTGGATTCGACGGGTGTTTCCGAAAAAGAAGCGAATAGAATTGACGATGATTGAGCCGCTGGAACTTGAGTGGCGCGAAATCACCAAGGATATGGTTTTGAAGGGTAGAGTTACCCGGATCGAGAATTTTGGTGCTTTTGTTGATATTGGCGCAGAACGCCCAGGGCTGGTCCATATCAGTGAGCTTACCCACGACTATATTAAGAACGTCAATGAAGTGCTCAAGGAAGGCGACGAAGTTGAAGTGCAGGTATTGAGTGTCAACCGGCATAAACGCCAGATTAAGTTGAGCATGAAAGCCTTGGAAGAGCGACCGGAGAAACTCGTCAAAGAAAGTCGTGGTGGTTCAAGCCGCACCCACGACGAACCTGCCAAAGACGAACCGGTGCCCACCGCCATGGAAATGGCCTTGCGTGAGGCCATGGAACGATCGAAAGGTCAAGAAGAAGAGGCCCCGGTCAGCAAGGGCAAGAAGAAAACTTCTTCCTCGGATGACGAAATCGAAAGAATTCTGGCTCGCACGTTGGAAAACCGTGCTCGTACAAAATAATCGTTCAATCGATCATCATTACTCAATCGTTCTTTCAGCAAATCCCGTAAAAACATGTATGAAAAAATATTGTTCGGTTTTGGGGGAGGCCCCAAAACCGAACAATATTTTTTCATAAAGGCTAAAGTTTGCCTCGTTGGGAATTCTTGTGATGGTACCCTGGATTTGGGGCCTGGATAGCCTGTAGGTATCCAACAACGCAAATCCTTTTTCTTTAACCTGGACTGGGATGAGCTCGAACGCTTTACCGGAGGACGGCCTTTTCCAGTTCTTGGCCACGGTTGATCCCCCGCTCACTCATATTTCAATGCATTAACCGGGATAAGCGTCGCAGCCCGTAAGGCCGGGTACAGCCCTGAAATCAAACCAATCAGGGTAGCAAAAATCAGGGAGAATATCGGCAGCCACATGGGTGTATAGACGGCCACACTGGGCGGTAAGCCGCCCGTCTGAGAGGCCTGCCCGGCCAGATAGGCCATGGCAACCACATTGATCACCTGACCTCCGCTCCAGCCCAGCAAGACCCCGCCCAAACCGCCGATAAATCCAATGCCGGCGGCCTCCCCCAGGAACACGCTCAACACATCCCGATTGGTGGCGCCGATCGCTTTCATCAGACCGATTTCCCGGGTGCGTTCAAGAATGGCCATTGCCATCGTGTTAGCGATGCCAATCGCCGCCACCAGCAATGCGATCGCGCCGACCCCGCCAAAGATCACCTGTAGAACCACATAGAAACTGTTGATCCCCTGGACAAAAGATTGGGGGGTATAGGCCATATAGCCCATGCCGGTAATCTGATCGGTCACATCCAATACCTGGCTGACATCGTCCACCTTGACGACGGCCATGTTGTAACCATCCCGGTTACGGTTGATGCGCCGGCCAGTCCCCCACTCGTTGAAGGCAGTCAACTCATCCAGGGAGATATAGATCGACCAGTCTGACTTCGCCCCGGCTCTCTGCGATCACTCCACCGACCCGGATTGGGACCGTTTTACGAACTTCCGTCCCGTCCTGGGTCCACTTCATCAGCACCAATTTCAGGTTGGCGCCCATCAGGTCGGGCGGCAGCGGTGGTTCCTGCCCGGGTCGCAGCCGAGGGTCGTAAAAATTGTTGGCAACCATGGCACCGACCACAACCGTGCCTCGCTCGAGCGCCAATGAGCCGGCTTGAGCCTCCAGACCCAGGGCGCTTAAATCCTGGATCCCTACGCCGATCAGGTTAGCATATGATTCGAGCCGCTCATATTGCAGCAGGCTGCCCATTTGGAGATAGTCGCGCGGTATAACGGCCGCGACGCCTGGCAGGTCTTCGAAGTCACGCAAAGATTGATCGGTAATTAGAACCTGATTGGCGGCAGCGCCCCCGCCTCCCCCCACCGGGACCGCCCCAGGACCGCCGTAGTTTTCGCCATAATTGGGCATCACTTGAATCTGGGTCAGGTCACCGATGCCGCCCAGCTGTTCGTTGGCATTGCGCTGCAGTCCAATCGCCAGCGAAACCAAAACCACTACGGCTGCCGTGCCAATCACGACTCCCACGGCAGTCAAAGCCACTCGGGCCTTGCGGCGACCAAGGTTATCAAATATCAATGCGACCAGATCAAAAAAGCCCATAATGAACGATCACCACCTGACCATTACCCTTTCGGGATAGGAACCCCTTCGACCGGACCCGGAACTCCCTGGTCTGGGGGCATTTCACCGGGCGGCAACTCGCCTGGCTGGGTCGCCGGGGCGCTATCCAACCCGATCAACCCCCGCAAGAAACGCAGAGTCTTCTGCCAAAACGTCTCTTCCTGCTGGGCCGGTTCCGGAAAGCCACCATCGACCGGCATACCGTCTTCGCCGGGTATTGGCTCCATCACCGGCATGTCTTCAACCATCACCTGCAGCGTTTTGGTGATCACCTGGGACTGGTTGAAATCATCGGTGTAGTCGATCGTAGCCAGCAGTTCGAGCGGACCTGGCTGGTCCGGTATCAGCATCGCGTCCAGGGTGTAGTAACCACCGGTGTCCAAGGCCCCTACCAGAACCACATTATTCGAAATCTGCGGACCCATCCCGGCCGCCTGGTCCGCGCCTGCTACTGTAATCCGCATATTGCCCAACAAGGTGGTTTTGCGGCCCAGATTAACGATCTGAATTGGCAGTTGATTGGGTTGTCCAACGAAGATCGAACCGGGTTCGCGATAAAAATTAACCTCGACCTGGGGCAGGGCATAAACCAGCATGGTGATCACCTGGTCATCCGTGTAGATCGTTCCATCATCGGTCGTATAAGTGAAGGAAATCTTCATTGGATACGCGCCGGGATTGGTAGAAGCATTCACAATCAGCTCTGCACCAGCGCTCATCGATTGTGCCTGGGCCATGTCACCTAAGAATTGCACGTTCGAGGCGGCTACCGGAGCGAAATTGCCGAAATCACCGCTGGCGCCCGAAATGCCGCCGGTTGGGTCAGGCGTACCGCCAGTCGAACCGCCGGAACTGCCTCCCCCGCCAAGGATCATGGTCACGCCTTTAGCAAGCGAATTGCCCACATTGTTAATTTGCAATTCCAGCTTGAAGCGGGTGCCCGGCTGCAGGATTTTAACATCTGACTGATAGGAACTGATCAAAAGCTGAGGGCGCAAGCGTGGTTCTGCGGTCGGCGTGGGGGTGGCGGTTGCCGCTGCACCGCTCGGTTGGGCCACCGGCAGAGTCAAATTGAAGGTTTCAGAGTATGTGGTGCCGTTGGAATCGGTGTAATTGACCTGCACACTGACGCTGCCAACCGCCCGCCCCCAAATATCATAGCCGGCGGTAAGCGGCTGTTCGATCTTACGCTTATCGCCCGGGCTGAGTTTATTGACGGCCACTACCCCACCGGTATCGCGTGGGATAAAATCGCCGGCTGCAAAGGTCGCCACAATATTCGAAGCCGACATCTGGCCCACATTTCTCAGCCGGACGACCAGGTTAAACTGGCTGCCCGGCGAAACCTGGTTGACCGAAGCGCTGTATGAATTGATCACGATCAAAGGGCGCTGGTAAGGCGTTGGAGTGGTTTCTGCTGCCTGGGTTGGCTTTTGGGTGGCTGTCGCAGTCGGTTCGATCACGATGATCACGGGAGTCTGCTGGGTAGGGGTCACCACCTGAGCGTGAAAAATACCCGCCAGGCCGCCCGGGATCAGCCCGGCGGTCATACTGCGCTGATCAGGAGCCCGGCCAGTTGGGAAGCTGTTCAGTCCAACCAGGCCGGCCACAGGGAGAAGCGCCATGCCGGCCAGCAAAATGGGGATAACGGTTTTAAGATATTTGAGAAATGGTTTCTTCATAGGGATCTCTTCAGTCTCATGAATTCATATTGTAGCCACATCATGGTGGACGACTGGATCTCCACCGCCATTGACAATTTTTCCATCCAAAAGTCCAACAGTATGGGTCGCGAAGCTGGTCATCCGTTCATCGTGGGTCACGACAATGACCGTACGCCCCGAACGATGCAGGTCGGACAATAACTGCATAACACTGACGCCGCTGGTCGTGTCCAGGTTCCCGGTCGGTTCATCGGCCAGGATTAAGGCCGGATTGTTGACCAGCGCCCGGGCAATCGCCACTCGCTGCTGCTGGCCGCCGGAGAGTTCCGTGGGCTTATGAAAGGCCCGATCTTCCAGGCCCACCTGGCGCAGCAGCTCCAGCGCCCGCTCACGGCGTTTGCGGCCGGAGACCCGGGCAAAACGCATGGGAAAAGCCACGTTTTCCAGAGCTGTCATGCTGGAGATCAGGTTGAAAGATTGGAAAATAAAGCCGACCGAGCGCCGTCGAAAAACCGCCAGTTCATTTTCGTCCAGGTGATCGATCGATTGCTTGCCCACCCGAATTTCACCGGACGTGGGTCGATCAAGACCCCCAATCAGGTGCAACAAAGTAGACTTGCCGGATCCCGAAGGTCCCATGACCACCCAGAAGGTGTTAGCCGGGATTTGCAAGTCTACGCCGGCCAGCGCGTGAACCGCAACCTGGCCCATCCTATACGTCTTACGCAACTGGCTTACCTGAATATACGCCTGGGTGGAGGGAGAATTGGTCATGGTCAGAGGTCCAGCCTTCAAGCCGGGCTTAAAAGAACGGCCGGATGATCGTCAGGCCGCCCAATTTTCCGGTCAGGAAACTCACCAGAGCCTGGAGAGAAACGACCAGCAGGATTGTGATCAACACTGCCGCGACGGTCTTCATTGGGGACAGCCCCTGGCTGGCGCGGGCGCCGATGATCAGCAGGGCGATGTGCCAGATCAGATAAAAGTCGACGAATCCAAGCAGAGCGGTTAAAAAGATCCCCCAATCCGTACCCGAGGCCGGCCCAAATCCGGATAATCCGGGCGCACTGATTAAATTTTGGGTGGTGAAGATGGCGCCTATTCGCACCAGATCGCGGATCGCAAACGGTAAGCCGGCCCAGGCGACCAGGTTCATGGCCGAGCCGGTATCGCCTCGCCCACCTAACAGGGTCAGCAACAGGTGAATCAGGCCGCCAACCAGCAGCCAGCCGAACCAGACTTTGGCCACGCCGGTAATCGCGGGCAACACATAGATGAACACCGGGCTGGAGGTCGCCGACATCGCTGATTGGAATTGAGCCTGCTGTTCGGGCGTGTAATACTCAAATCCCGGCGGTAAACTGATCTCACCCTGCTGCGCCATTTTTTGCCGGATGCTTCCAGAGGCAAAAACCAAAATCAAGGTGGTCAGTGTTAGCACGAGCATCGGCGTGAGCCAGACACCGGTGTTTTTCTCGGCGATCTTCTTGAAGATCTGGCCAGGGCGGAAGATCACGCCCGGAACCCACTCAAAATAGAAGCGCTTGGGCCGCTGATACAGAACGGGCTGTTCCTCGGTCAGAGAATTTTCACTCGTCATTTTTATTCGCCTGATCAATTTCACGTGGGATCGGTTGACAGAGCATCTCTAATAACAATGTTCACTTTTTTCCAAACACAACTCAACCGCAATTTTGCCGTCAGCCTTACGTCGCGATTGTACCATGCGTTGATCGGCGGATCTTCATCCTTTGGTAGGAAATATTGGTGCTTTCACCCAGTCAACGCAGGGAATCTCAGGATTGGGGCGTGAGCGTGCTGTTGCACGCTCACGCCCAAAAACTGGTGTACTACTCCCAAAGAACCTGTACGAGCTACCTGGCGGCAGAATTAAAGTACAATATCCTGGGAATGGGCCATCCTTCTACCAGCCACAAAGCCGAATTAGCCGGCCCTACCTCCAGGAGAATCCTTTGGCTTACAAACCCCCTACCCCATTGGAACAAGAGGAAAGCAATTTTACCCGGCGGATTGGTGAACTGCGCTCCGAACTGGCAAGCCGTGATCCAGACGCACTGGCTGAAAAAACCGGTGCGGATTACCTGCCGTCTGGAGATCGCTCCGGTGACTTTCACCTCAAGCTCTGGGGCCAGGCGGTCTTGGTACCCTTTCCCGCCCTGGTTGTGCAGACCGAACAGAAGAAGCCCCTGCCACTGATCTCACAAGCCCTGGTGATGTTTTATTTCTACACCGCGAATGGTCGCGCCCCCTCCGGAGAATGGATCGCCTTTTCAGAACTGCCGGATGGTAAGTTTTATAACCAGGCTTTTCAGGGTTATAGTGGAAAACAGCTAACCAGGGTATTCAACAATGATGTCAGCGCAGTCCAGCAAGCGGCCCTGGAGGTTGGAGGCCGGTTGCTGCCGGACGATCAAGTCAACATCGGTGATTTCGCCTGCCTGTTTCAGGTACTGCCGCGCCTGCCAATCCTGCTGGTCGGCTGGCAGGGGGATGAAGACTTCCCCGCCTCTTACCAGCTGCTCTTCGACGTAACCGCGACAAACTACCTGCCAACGGATGTCTGCGCGATCGTGGGGGGCATGCTGGTAAGGAAAATCATTGCAGTTCACCCAGCGGAGGGCTGATGCGCATTTTCCCCCGATTTCTGCTCGTGTTGTTCCTTGTGCTTGCAGCTACAGCCTGCGGCCGCGACCAAATCTCTCCGGATGAGGCCACTGCCCGGGCTGACCGAGCTATCACAATGGCAACCCAGATGTCTGATTATCTCAAAGCCACCCAGGAAGTCGAAAGCATCCAGGCTGAAGCGACGATTTAAGCCATGAAAAGTTTGCTTCAGGAGGCAGAAGGTTGGCCGATTGCTATCCAGGACCAATTCGATAACAATGCATTGAACTGGCCCACCGGTGATGGTGAAGATCCATTGGCGCTGATCCATTGGGATATCCAGGATGGGCAGTACCGGTGGCAGGCAACGGCCAACGATCCGTTTGTATGGTGGACGCTCCCCGATATGGAGACCTACTCGAATTTTTATCTTGGGGTTGATTTGCAGCAGCTGGCTGGGCCGCCGGATGGCGAAATCGGTCTGGTTTTCCGCCTATCTGGAGGCGAATACTACCTGTTTGAGATCAACGCCAGCCGGCAATACGCGGTGTATTTTTCCAACCAGGATGGCTGGGAAACCCTTTTGGACTGGACAGATTTGGAGGAGATCAAGGCGGATGCGCCCAACCGGCTGAGCGTTATCGCCGACCGGGAGTTCTTTTTGCTCTTTATCAACGACCGATACCTCACCACCCTGTTCGACGACCGCCTGTCGGCTGGCAGCGCCGGCGTTCTGGCCGGGCTATCGAATACCGGCGACCAGGGTGTGTGGGTGTTCGACAATTTCATCCTGCGCGCCCAAGATGGGAACACCCCTTAGTCTTTCTGAAGGGTCATTAACTTAAGTATCATAAACCTGCTTAAGACTCATCTTCCAGAAAACGCTTCTGCCATTCATACAGCTTGTTCAAAGCTTCCAACGGGGCGAGGGTATTGATATCCAACCCTTTCAATTCATCCAGCAACGGGTTCGTTTTCGGGAAGAGCGCCAGCTGGCGCGGCGCGGCCGGGTTGATCCGCACCGCTTTGCCAGACGAGCTTTCCAACTGGTGCAAAATCTCGCTGGCCCGCTGCACGACCGGGCGCGGCAAACCTGCCAACTGGCCGACGTGGATCCCGTAGGAACGGTCCGCCCCACCTGGCACGATCTTATGCAAAAATACAACCCGGTTCTCCGATTCGCTGACCGCCACATTGTAATTGCGGACGCCTGGCAATAAATCCGCCAGCTGGGTCAGTTCGTGATAATGAGTGGCGAACAGAGTTTTGGATCGTAGTTGGGGATGATTGTGCAGATATTCGATCACCGCCCAGGCAATCGACACGCCATCATACGTGCTGGTGCCGCGACCGATTTCATCCAGCACCAGCAAAGAGCGCGGGGTTGCATGGTGCAGGATGTTAGCGGTCTCAACCATCTCCACCATAAAGGTCGATTGGCCCGCGTGGATCTCGTCTTGAGCGCCGATCCGGGTGAAAATCCTGTCGATCAGTCCAATCCGGGCTGAGGCGGCCGGCACAAAACTGCCCATCTGAGCCATTAACGCGATCAAGGCTGCCTGGCGCAGAAAGGTGCTTTTACCGCTCATATTCGGCCCGGTCAGAATCCGGATGCGCTCACCCGCCTCGAATATCACGTCATTGGGGACAAATCGCTCCCCGCTTAAAGTCTGCTCCACCACGGGGTGACGCCCTTCCTGAATAGCCAGCACATCCTCTTCAACCACTTCGGGGCAAACGTATCCACCCAGGACCGCGGCTTCAGCCAGGGCGGATAGTACATCCAGATCAGCCAGGGCCCGCGAGGCCGACAGCATCCGGCTGGCACTGGTCGATAATTGGCTGCAGACTTCATGGAACAGGCGTCCCTCAATCTCGCGCATCCGCTCCTCGGCGTTCAGCACCAGGGTCTCATACTCTTTCATTTCCGGCGTGATATACCGCTCAGCGTTGACCAGGGTCTGTTTGCGGATATACTCCTCCGGAACCATATCCGTGTTCGAACGGGTCACTTCGATGTAGTAACCGAATACCTTGTTGTAACCAACCTTGAGGGATTTTATCCCGGTGCGCTTGCGTTCAACCGCTTCCAGATTGGCGATCCACTCGCGCGCATGCCGGGAACGCTCCACAACCCCATCCAGTTCGGCGGAATAGCCCTTACGGATGATGCCCACATTTTGCAAGGTCGCCGGCGGTTCATCATCGATCGCCCGTTCCAACAGCGCCAGTGCGGATGCGCAAAGGTCGAACGAGTCCAAAACGGGTTCCAGAGCTGGTTCCTGATCGGGCAGCAGGCTGCGGATTTCGGGTAACCGGGTCAGGATTTCTCTTATCGCCACCAGATCGCGCGGTTGACCGGTTCCGGTCAGGATCCGGTTGGTAAGGCGCTCCAAATCCCCCAGGGGCTTGAGCGCCGCCCGCAGTTCAGCCCGTTCAAGGCCACGGTCAAAGAAATAGGAAACCCCTGCCTGCCGCTGGCAGATCTTACCGACATCTAATAAAGGCTTGCTGACCCACTGCCGCATCAGGCGTCTTCCCATCGGGCTGATGGTATGGTCTAATACACCCAGCAGCGATCCTTTGCTCGCACCGCTGCGCAAAGTTTCGGTCAATTCGAGATTGCGGCGAGTGGCCGCATCCAGGGTCATAAATTCCGCCAGGCTGTAGGTATTCAGGCTGAAGAGCAGTTTCAGCGCGGCGGGCTGGGTTTCCTTTAAATATTGCAGAATAACCCCCGAAGCCTGAATGCTCAATTGCCGACCCCGCAATCCAAACCCATCCAGAGAAGCAGATTCAAAATGCCCTAAAATGGCTTCCTGGCAGCGTCCCAACTCGAAGCGCCAGGCCGGCCAGGGTGTAAGGTGGCCCGGTAAACCCTCCCCACCTGTTTGGTTGTCCGGGTGAAGAATCTCGGCTGGATGCAGGCGGATCAACTCCGCCCGAATAGCCGCCTGGATATCCGGGCCGCTCAATTCTGTTGTCGCAAATTCACCGGTTGTGATGTCCACATAGGCGATCCCGGCCCGGCGGGCCTGCTCGCCATTTTCCGGCTCGCCCGGGTCTTCGCTGATGAAACAGGCCAGGTAGTTATTTGCATCGCCGGGCAGCAGATTGGGCTCAACAATCGTACCCGGTGTAACCACCCGAACCACCTCGCGTGGCACCAGGCCTCTGACCGGCTGGTCGCCGACTTGCTCACAGATCGCGACGTGGTAGCCGCGCTCGATCAACCGGACCAGGTAGTTTTCGGCAGCGTGATAGGGTATGCCCGCCATCGGCACCCGCATCCCTTTGGCGACGTTGCGGGAGGTGAGCACGATATCCAGCTCACGCGAGGTGATCTCAGCGTCCTCGTCGAAGGTCTCGTAAAAATCGCCCAGACGGAAGAAAAGGATCGCATCCGGGTATTGGCGTTTTATATCCAGATATTGTTTGCGGATGGGGGTGATTTCATCTTTTGCCATACACAGATTGTAAGATGTGGGTCCATTTTCGACAAGGCGCAAAGTTGCAAGGGAAAGCATGCAAATTGTGTTAAAGACCCAGGGCTTTCACAAAGTCCCAAAAATAAGGAATTTGGTGTTGGGGTTGGGCGGCATATGCCGCCCAACCCCAACACCAAAACCCCTTCTTGTGAAAGCCCTGGTAAAAGACCAAAAAAGATTGCCATTTTATCAAATGGAATATATAATAAGTTCACTATACTCTCGTGGAAAGGAGACAACTGAATAATGGCTAGCGTAACGTACGAACATGTCTTTAAGAGATTTGGAGATGTCGTCGCAGTGAATGATCTCGACATTCACATCGAGGACAAAGAATTCCTGGTGCTTGTCGGGCCATCCGGCTGCGGGAAAACCACCGCGCTGCGCTGCCTGGCAGGGCTGGAAGATATCAGCGATGGCCGCATCCTGATCGGCGACACCGTGGTGAACGACGTTGCTCCGAAAGATCGCGACATTGCCATGGTATTTCAATCCTACGCGCTTTACCCGCACATGACCGTGTATGACAACATGGCCTTTGGGTTGAAATTGCGCAAAACCCCCAAGCAAGAAATCAAAAAGCGGGTGGAAGAAGCAGCCCAAATTCTTGGCATCGAACAGCTCCTGGATCGCAAGCCCCGCCAGCTTTCCGGCGGCCAGCGCCAGCGTGTCGCTGTTGGCCGCGCCATTGTTCGCGAGCCAAAAGTCTTCCTTTTCGATGAGCCTCTTTCGAACCTGGATGCCAAGCTGCGGGTCGAAACCCGCGCCAACATCAGCAAACTGCACCAGCAGTTGCAGACCACCTTCATTTACGTGACCCACGACCAGACTGAGGCCATGACCATGGCTTCCCGGATCGCAGTCATCAATAAAGGCGTCTTGCAGCAGATCGACACCCCCCAGCACCTGTATGACCGCCCTGACAACCTGTTCGTGGCCGGCTTTATCGGCTCTCCCTCGATGAACTTCTTCCCGGCCACGATCGAGAAGGACGGCGAAAAATTATTTGTCGATGGTGGCTCCTTCAAACTGGAAATTCCTGCAGACCGCAATGACGTTTACGCCAGTTCGGTCGGTAAGGCCATCATGTTCGGTATCCGCCCGGAGGACATTCACAATCCGGAATTTGCGGCGCCCGGGATCATTCCAAAACCGATGGAAGCAACCGTCGATTTCACCGAATTGATGGGCAATGAAATTTATGTCTACATGAAGAACGGTGAACACAGCTTCGTAGCGCGGGTTGATCCCCGCTCACGTTACTCAATGGGAGACAAGGTGCAGGTTGTCCTGAACATGGACAACATGCACATCTTTGATAAGGAAACCGAGCACGCCATCCGGTAATTGATGGTATCTGCTCTCCACCGGTTCAGGCAGATCTGCTAACCTGACCAATTCATCCAAAATAAACTGGCGTCTCCCGATGGGATTTTACCTTCCACAGGGAGACGCCTTATTATGAAGAAAGGAAGATCTATGAGCACAAGTTACAAACTCGTTCTTTTACGCCACGGCCAGAGCACCTGGAATCTTGAAAATCGTTTTACGGGCTGGACCGATGTCGGCCTGACCGAGCAGGGTGAAAAAGAGGCGCACCAGTCCGGAAAACAGCTCCTGCAAGATGGCTATACTTTCGATATCGCCTACACTTCCGTGTTGAAGCGGGCCATCAAGACTTTGTGGATCGTTATGGAAGAGATGGACCTGGAATGGCTGCCGGTCATCCGGGCCTGGCAGCTGAACGAGCGTCATTACGGCGCCTTGCAAGGTTTAAATAAAGCTGAAACAGCGACCAAATTCGGTGAAGAGCAGGTCAAAATATGGCGGCGCAGTTATGCGACCCCACCGCCGCCCCTGGATCTGGATGACAGCCGTTATCCCGGCTTCGATCGCCGTTATGCCGGGCTGACCGAAAAAGAACTCCCCCGCAACGAATCCCTGAAAGACACCGTGGCCCGGATGCTCCCTTACTGGCATGAGACCATCGCTCCGGTAGTCAAAACAGGCCAGCGAGTGCTGATCGCCGCTCACGGCAACAGCTTACGCGCCCTGGTCAAATACCTGGATAACATCTCCGACGACGAGATCCCCGGCTTGAATATCCCCACCGGTATCCCCCTGGTTTACGAACTGGATTCGGATCTGAAGCCGCTCACCCATTATTATCTGGGCGATCCTGAAGCGGTTAAAAAGGCCGCCCAGGCGGTTGCCAACCAGGGCAAAGCGAAATAAATTCAGGCTTTATCCATTCCTGGACATCCGCCCAGTAAATAGTTCGTCAGAAAACAGGCCTGGTGGCGGGCAAATGCCCGCCACCAGGCCTGTTTTCTAGACGTCATTCCCAATTTCAGCTTTTACAGGCGTCCAGCTTTATTACGCAGCAAATAGATCACAATTAAAGCAATACCCACCGAAAGCCCCCCCACGTACATGAAGATATCCCGCCAAAACCGCTCCGGAAACAGGCGGATGAGGGTGTCCGAATACTGAAAGGTCCAGGTTCCGGGCTGGAAGAAAATGTTATGAAAGGTTACAAACAGCATCCCAAAACTCAGCAGGACCAGTAGTACGATCGTGGCCAGGGCAAACACCGTCAGCCAGCTGCCCCGGCGAATGCCGATCAGGAAAGTATCCCACCAGCCGGTAAACCATGCCGCTATGCCTAAACCGGCCAGCAGCAGCATCGATACGACCCAGACCCGCAGGGCAGCCTTTACCGTCACTTTTACATCGATCATGTGGCTTAATTCGCGCGCGTTGTACAGCGGCTGCCCATTATCAAAGTGCAGGTCACTCAGATAAGATATGTTGTCCGAGTTCAGCAGGTAATCAACCGCGAATTGGGCCCAGTACAGGCGGTCCTGCTGACTGAACCCGTATGAGTCTGGGGGGAAATTCGGCAGGCTGTACTCGAAGCGCAGGAATGCCGGGGTAAGCAGCAAGCGGACGATGCTCAGCACCAGCACCACCGGTACGAGCAAGGCTACCAGCCAGGAGAAACCATTTTGTACGGGAGAAAGTCTCATTGTATCGACTCCATGTCGCCAAAGAAGACGAAATTCAGGATCATTTCATTGGTCACTAATTCGATCGGGGCCAGGTCGTCTGTATAGACGACCGAACTGTCCGGGGTGGGCTGCTGGAAGACCACCGTCCGCTGGATCGCGTCGATGAGCAGGGGATGAACATCGTCGCGGGTGTAAAGATACAGTAAGTTATTGTAAAGATTTTCGGTTTCGGTGGGTTGAACGGTGGCGTAGATGATCGAATTAAACGTATCCGGTACATCCATCACATACACAGACGGAAAAACCGTCCGGATTGTGCCCACCAATCCATTGATCAACTCGCGGTCGTTGGGCGAACGACCGACATTGATCACCAGGGTACCATCCGTCTCCAGGTGATCGTAAACGCTCTGGAAAAATTCCCGAGTGGTCAGGTGCCAGGGGATATAGGGCGGCCGGTAAGCGTCCACCCCGATGATCGAATATTTCTTGTCGCTGTGTTCCAGGCCCCAGCGGCCATCCTGAGCGATTGCGTTCAAATTGGGTTCGTTCATATCGAAATACTTGGCGGGCCACCCGGATGATCTCAGGGTCGATCTCAAACCCATCAATCGGGATCGGGCCATACACGGCGGTGGCCTGGCGGGCCAGCGTCCCGGCAGCCAGGCCGATGATCGCCATACGCTTCACCTGCTCCGGTTTGAAGGTAGGTGCGTTGAAAAAGGGCGCCGCCAGAAATTGCTCCCAGGGGCCGGCAAAACCCAGCTGGGTGGGGTGCCATTCCGAATGGATCCCCTGGCCCTCATTCAGGCGCAAATAACGGTATTGCCCTTGCTGTAATACCTGGATGTAATTGTAAGCCGATTCAGTTTCGAAAATCTGCCCTTCGGTGGTTTTAATCGGCCGGCCTTCCCAGAACCAGGCCAGGGCGACCAGCACAATTGGCATCCACAACCAGGGGATCGTTTTACGCCAGCCTTCCGCCAATCCCAGCCCCACCAGGGCCACAATCAACAAGAACAGGCTGAAACCGATAAAGGTCATGGTCGTCCCAACCAATGGGATCAAGACCAGCACCGGCAAGAACGTACCGATAAATGATCCCAAAGTTGAGATCGCATAGATCCGACCCGAAACCCGACCGGCTTCTTCCGAATTGCTGATTGCCAGGCGGATCGCAAACGGCGAGATCGTGCCCAGCAGAGTCACCGGAACAACAAACAGGATCAGCACAGCCGTGAACGAGCCCAGCAAAACGCCAATTCTCAGCTGGTCGAAGGCATCAGCGGCCAGGCGCAGCACCGGCCGGGAGAAAAGCGGCGCCAGGCCACAGGCAAACGCGCCCCAGGCCAGGATAGCATACATCGTCCGGTGATATGGCGAGCGGTCCGCCCAGGGACCGCCGATAAAGTAGCCCACGGTCAGATAAATCAGGATCAAACCGATGATACTGGCCCAAACCAGGTTGCTGGTCCCAAAGACACTGCCCAGCAGCCTGGAAGCAGACAGCTCGATTGCCAGGGTCGTCATGCCGGAGGCAAAAACAGCGAAATAAAGGTAGCGTTTCATCATAAGTGACAATCGTTTCGGTAGAACATGTCGGTCAGCATTAGAAAGCAGTTGGTGTTAACGGCAGGATTATATCTTAATCCTCACCCGGGAAGGTTGAAAAGGCGGAAACAGGCACAGCTTGGTATAATTCAGGGGTTGCCAATCCAACATCCGATTCGAGCCAGGGGCTGAGCAGCAACTTCGCAAATCAAAATTTAGCACACACCCAAATGACATTGGAGTATGTATGACCTCAAATAAGCCAACCGGTGCGGAGATCCGCCAGACGTTCATTGATTACTTTATTGAAATGGGCCACACATTTGTCCCGTCTTCCTCCCTGGTGCCCGGAGGGGACCAGACGCTGCTGTTCACCAATGCCGGGATGGTCCAGTTCAAAGATGTTTTCCTCGGGACCGATAAGCGCCCCTATTCCCGGGCCACCAACTCGCAAAAATGCATGCGGGTGGCAGGCAAGCACAACGATCTCGATGATGTCGGGAGGGATGATACTCACCACACGTTCTTCGAAATGCTGGGGAACTGGTCTTTCGGCGATTACTACAAGAAAGAAGCCATCACCTGGGCCTGGGACCTGCTCACCAGGGTGTGGGAGCTGCCGCGCGATCGCATGTATGCCACCTGTTTCAAGGATGAAAAAGGCGAGATTCCCACCGATGAAGAAGCGGCCGGGTACTGGCGCCAGCAGCCCGGGATGGATCCCGAGCATGTGCTCTTTTTTGGCCGCAAAGATAACTTCTGGGAAATGGCTGAAACCGGCCCTTGCGGTCCATGCAGCGAGATCCATTTCGACCGCGGGAGTTCCTACTGCGACAAACAGGACCAGCCCGGTCACGTTTGCAGGGTAAACGGCGATTGCCAGCGCTTCCTGGAGCTGTGGAACCTGGTTTTCATCCAGTACAACCGCCTGGATGCCAGCCAGCTTGAACCGCTGCCCGCCCGGCACGTGGATACCGGAATGGGCTTTGAGCGGATCGTATCGGTCCTGCAGGATGTGGACTCGAACTACAAAACCGATCTGCTCAGTCCGCTCCTGGATGAAGTCCAGCGGCTGACCGGGCATAACCCGGCAGAACGGGCCGCCAACCTGACGCCTTACCGGGTGATCGCCGATCATGCCCGGGCGGCCACCTTCCTGATCGCCGATGGGGTCGTCCCCGGCAATACCGGCCGTAATTATGTCTGCCGCATGATCATCCGCCGGGCGGCCCGGTTTGGCGGCAAGATCGGCCTGACCCAGCCATTCATGGCCTCCGTAGCCCAGCGTGTGATCGAAAATTATGGAGATTTTTACCCGGAGCTGGTACGCAACCAGGCGACCATCCTGGACAACCTGACCCAGGAAGAAGAACGTTTCCAGCGCACCGTGGAAGGTGGGGTCGCCAAACTGGAAAACCTGCTGAATAAACTGAAGGATGACCACAAAAACGTCCTGGCAGGCGATCAGGCCTTCGACCTATACGCCACTTATGGGCTGCCGTTGGAAATTACCCGCGACATCGCTCGCGAGCAGGGACTGGATGTTGACGAACAGGGCTTTAAAGATGCCATGGAAGAGCACCGGCTGGCGTCGGGCGCCGGCGAGGCTTTCGGTGAATTGGGCGGTGAAGATGTGCCCATGTACCGCCAGCTATTAGCCGATCTGCAGGCGGATGGGAAGCTTGGCCAGGACGGCGTGGAGTACAATCCCTACCAGTGGCTGGAAGTCGAAGGCCCGGTTTTGGCACTGGTGCGGGATGGCCAGCCGGTGCGGGAGGCTCAGCCCGGCCAGAAAGTTGAGGTGCTGCTCCCGGAGACGGGATTCTACGTCGCCTCCGGCGGGCAGGTCGCCGATACCGGCAGCATCGTTTCCGTAGCCGAGCCACGCTGGGAAATACGGGTCGAAGATATGCGCAAACCGGCCGCGGGGATCATCGTTCATGTCGGCGAAGTGATACGCGGGCTCCCCAAAAGTGGTGACAGCGCCATAGCCCGCGTCGACGAACCGCGCCGCCGGGACATCATGCGCAACCATACTGCCACACACCTGCTGCATCACGAACTGCAAGCGATTCTCGGCCCACATGCCCGCCAGGCGGGCTCATTGGTCGCTCCGGACCGCCTACGATTTGACTTCACCCATTCCAAAGCCGTGACCATCGATGAATTGGAACGGATTGAAGCCGGCGTCAACCAGGCCATTTTGGGCAATTATTCGCTGCACATCCAATATAAACCACTTCAACAGGCCATCGATGAGGGTGCGACCGCCCTGTTCGGCGAAAAATACGGGGCGGTGGTCCGCAACATCACGATTGGCGAGCCGGAGACTTTCTCCAACGAACTGTGCGGCGGCACCCATGTCGACGAGACCGGCGATATCGGAGTCTTCCTGATCACCAGTGAGGGCAGCGCAGCGGCCGGCATCCGCCGGATAGAGGCTGTTACCGGGCGCGGCGCTTATGAATTGATCCGCAGCCGCTTCAGAATCCTGGAAAAGGTTGCCGGGATGTTGTCCACCACCCCGCGTCAGGCGGCCGAAAAAGCCGAATCCCTGCTGGCGGAGATGGCCGATCTGCGTAAGGAATTATCGACGTTACGCCAAAACCTGGTTGCGGCCGAATTCAACAGCGTGCTTGACGATACCCAATCGACCGGGGGAATTGATGTCCTGACCGCCACCATCGCAGACGCCGACCCGGACACCCTGCGCCAGATGTTAGATCGCTTCCGTGAGCGCCACCCTGCCCATGGGATCGCCGTGTTGGCCAGCGTCCAGGATGACCGGCCGATCGTACTGGCCGCCATTACGGATGATCTGGTCAGGCGTGGTTTCCACGCCGGGGAACTGGTCAAGGAAGTTGCCCGGCCTCTCGGCGGCGGGGGAGGCGGCCGTCCCAATCTGGCGCAGGCCGGCGGCAAGGACGCCAGCAAGCTCGCTGAGGCATTGGCGGGGGTCAGCGCCTGGGTAGAGCGCAAAATCGCCGGCTGATCCTTATCTGAACATCTACCAAATGGTGTAGAAGATAAATATGGTGTTCGGTTTGGGCGGCTAAAGCCGCCCAAACCGAACACCACAATCTACACAATTTGAGTGCTCCCCCTTATCACCATACGCCATGGATGCAAGTTCTCGGGTTATAATCGGCCCGGGTAATCAAATCATGCAATCCATTAAGAAACTCCATTTTCCCATCTGGTCCATCCCCATCGCACTGTTGGGATTGTGTTTTCTCAGTTATGGCATCTTATCACCCTGGTTAGGCTTCTACTGGGATGATTGGCCAGCCATCTGGTACCTGCACGTCTTCGGTCCCGCTGGTTTCAAGGATGTATTTGCCATCGATCGCCCTCTGTTAGGGCGGTTCTTCATGCTTACCACGCCCTTCCTGGGCGATTCAACCCTGGCCTGGCAGATCTTCGGGATCTTCACTCGCTGGCTCAGCAGCCTGGCCCTGTGGTGGACCTTACGCCAGCTCTGGCCTCAACGCACCCGGGAGGCGACCTGGATCGCCCTGCTGTTCACGGTTTACCCAGGTTTTACCCAGCAGTATATTGCGGTTACGTACAGCCATGTCCTGATTATCCTGAGCCTGTTCTTGCTTTCCATGGGCGCGATGATCTGGGCCATCCGCAAGCCGAGCTGGTTCTGGCCTGCAATTATCTTTTCAGTGCTGGCTTCGGCCGTGACGATGTTTTCGGTCGAATATTTCTTCGGCCTGGAACTGCTGCGTCCTGTTCTGCTGTGGCTTGTGTTGAGCGAAAAGATCCAGGATCTGCGCAAACGAGCCCTCAAAACTCTGGCGTTATGGGCGCCTTACCTGTTAACGATCATCGCCTTCCTGGCCTGGCGGGTGCTGTTCAGCCAGACCCCCCGCGGCCAGGTCAAGATTGTGAACAGCCTTCAAACCAACCCGCTCCAGGAAATCGCCCGGCTGGCCGGCATGATCGCCCAGGACGTATTCAAAACCAGTTTGCTGGCCTGGATCAAGCCGATCGATTTTCGACAGTTGATCAGCTTCGGCACAGCCTCCATCCTGCTTTATGCCGCCCTGACGGTGGCGGCATTCCTGGTGGCGTCCGTCTACCTTTCCAAACTGCGCCAGAACAGCTCTGTCGAGACTCCCGGCCAGAATTATTCCTTCCCAAAATTATTGATCGGGTTGGGGCTGTTAGCTTTGTTGGTCGGCGGCTGGCCATTTTGGGCCACCCATCTGCCGATCGAATTGGTCTACCCCTGGGATCGGTTCACCCTGGCAATGATGCTGGGGGCCAGCCTGCTGGTGGTAGGATTAATCGAATTACTGGGCGAGCGGCGTCTTTTAAAAATTTTGCTGCTGAGCGTCCTGATCGGATTGGCAGTCGGTTTCCAGTTCCAGCACAGCAACACTTACCGCCGGGAATGGAATTCGCAAACCCAATTCTTCTGGCAGTTGGCCTGGCGAGCGCCCGGGATCGAACCGGGGACCTTGCTGTTGAGCTCTGAGCTGCCCTTTGTCTACTTCAGCGACAACTCCCTGACGGCCCCCCTGAACTGGCTGTACGCCCCAGACGAACACTCGCCCGAAATGGATTACATGTTCTACTCAATCGAGGCCCGGCTGGGCGTAAATCTCCCGGCTCTGCAAAAAGGGCTGCCGATCGACCAGGATTACCGGGCTGCCAGTTTTCAGGGCAGTACCTCCCAGGCGCTGGTGCTTTATTTCCAGCCGCCCGGCTGTGTGAAGATCCTGAACCCGGACACAGATTCGGCCATCCCCCAAAAGCCCAAATACATTTCAGACGCTATGTCGTTATCGGACCTGAGCACGATCCAAGTGAATACCCCGGAGCCGGCCCGCCCTCCCGAGGAGATTTTTGGCCCTGTGCCCGCCCAAGGCTGGTGTTATTATTTCGAAAAAGCCGAGCTCGCCCGCCAGGCTGGCGATTGGCCGCAAGTTGTCTCGCTGGCAGACAAAGCCTTCGCCCTGAACGAGACCCTATATCCGGTCAATGCGCCTGAACTGCTGCCCTATATCGAAGCTTATGCCCACCAGGGTCAATGGGCCCAGGCTGCGGACACCACCCAGCAAGCCTATCGGTTGACGCATCGCATGGATCGAGAATTATGCCTGACCTGGGAACGGATTACAGACACCACCCCGGACAGCGCAGAAAAGCAGTCGGCTTTTACCCGCATAAACAACAAATTGGCTTGTGACCAGCCATGAAATCGAGCATGGCCTGCTGCCCGGCGCAACACCTGATAGGTTTACCCCATGACAGTTGATTCCTGTTCCATCGTCATCCCCGTTTACCAGAGCGCCGATATCCTGGAAGAACTGGTCGCTGAACTCGGCCAATCGCTGCCCGGATTCTGCGCCCGGTATGAGCTTATTTTGATCAACGACGGCAGCCCGGATCGGAGCTGGCAGGTGATTACTGAACTGGCCCAGCGCTATGCCTGGGTGCGCGGTATCAATATGATGCGCAATTATGGCCAGCACAATGCCTTGTTATGCGGAATCCGTTCTGCCAGCTATCCGATCCTGGTGACGATGGACGATGATCTGCAGCACCCGCCAGCCGAGATCCCTAAACTGCTGGAACGGCTGGCTGAAGGTTATGATGTGGTATATGGCACGCCCCGGCACGAAGAGCACGGTCTGTGGCGCGACCTGGCCTCCCAATTCACAAAGCTGGCGTTGAGAAACACGATGGGTGTCGATATCGCCCGCAAGGTCAGCGCATTCCGGGCCGTACGCACCCAGATCCGGCAGGCATTTGCCAGTTACCAGGGTCCGTACGTCAATCTCGATGTGCTGCTGGCCTGGGGGACCAATCACTTCAGTGCGGTGACCGTCGATCACCATCCCCGGCGGCGCGGTCAATCGGCTTACACCTTGCGCAAATTACTGGTGCATGCCCTCAATATGATCACCGGCTACAGCGTTCTGCCCTTACAGATGGCCAGCCTGATGGGTTTCGTGTTTGCGTTGTTTGGGTTATTGGTTCTGATTTATGTGGTTGGGCGTTTTCTGATCCAGGGTGGCAGCGTCCCCGGTTTTCCCTTCCTGGCATCGACGATCGCGATCTTTTCTGGCGTCCAGCTGTTCGCTCTGGGCATTATCGGTGAATATCTGGCCCGCATGCATTTCCGGCTGATGGATCGTCCCTCGTATGTGATCGCCAACCAAACGCCCCCGCCTGTTGAGGATGAGGGCGCGCTTGACCCTAAACCCTAAATGCAAATATGATGTAATCTACCCGTGGCAGAAATATAAGGCGAAAAACTTGGTATACCCCCATTTTAATGTTTCCGCGGGCAAGATCAACGCTTGGACATACACCCAATCAATCGTTTGTCGGAAAATCAATTCGTCGCTCCCCAAACAAAGGCCAGGTTTGTATGAACCTGATTTCACATGCTAAAATATCATCGTGAAAACGCATATCATCAAGCTTGAACCCCACGACGACGTTATTTCCACCCGTGACAAGATGGGCTGGGGCAAAACCGGGCGCATTCTGCTGGTCTGGCCTGACCGCGGCCGGGTTCTGACCCGCCAGTTGGATTTGGTGCTGCTGCAACGGCACAGCAATGTTCTGGGCGTTCAACTTGGGATCGTTTGCAAGGATGAGGACATACGCACCAAGGCGCAGGAACTGGCGATCCCGGCTTTCAGGAATCTGCGCCAGGCTCAAAACCGTCAATGGCGAACCCCGCGGCGCTTCCGGCGCAGCCGCTACGAACGTGAAAGCTTGCTTCAATCCGCTGACGAGCAGCCTGAGCGGCCCGATTTCCGGGCCGAGCGACCACCCCGGCAGTATCGCAGCCTGTCTCCAGGGGTACGTTTGATCCTGTTTGCCCTGGGCGTGCTTGCGATGCTATCGATCGCGGCGGTTTTGTTACCCAGCGCCGATCTCCAGTTAACCCCTCAGCTCCAAACCCAAACGATCTCCCTGGACATCCAGGCCGATCCCCAAGCAAACGGTATCAACCTGGCAGGCATCATCCCGGCCCGGTCCTATCCAGTGATTGTTGAGGGACGCGATCAAATGGCCTCCAGCGGGAGTGTATCGATCCCCGACCGGTCCGCTTCGGGAACGGTTACCTTCACGAATCTGACCGAACAAAATGTTACCGTCCCTACAGGCACGGTGGTCTACTACCCCGGGCTGGACCTGGCTCGCTTCATGACTACCCGATCGGGCGAGGTGCCCGCCGGCCCGGGACAAACCGTCAACCTGCCAGTGAGGGCTATCAATCCGGGTAACCAGGGTAATCTGCCAGCCAATCGCCTGATCGCGATCGAGGGCCCACTGGGTGTGACGCTGACCGTCGCCAATCCAGAGCCTACTCATGGCGGGCAAGACCGCAAAGCGCCGGCACCCAGCCAGACGGATCGCTGGCGGCTGTCCGGCCAGCTGACGGATTCGCTGGAGGCCACTGCCCTGAACGAGGTCCGCTCCCAGACGAACCCGGATGATATCGTGTTCATGGACAGCCTGACGCTGAATAAAACCCTGGAAGAAACTTACCAGCCGGCCGATTATCAAGCCGCCGATTATGTCAGTCTTAATTTGCAGCTCGAATTTGAGGTCTTGACCGCTTCATCCATAGATATTCTGCAGCTCGGCCAGGCCGTGCTGGATGCTAATCTTCCGACCGGTTTTGCACCCGTGCAAAATACGCTGGTCTATACCAACCTGACAGAGCCAGTATTGGGCTCGGATAGGATTGCACGCTGGGAACTGCGCTTCGAACGCCAGATCCAAGCTGAATTGATTCCCGCCCGGGCAGTCAGTCTGGCGTTGGGGCTGTCGCCTCAGGAGGCGGAGCGCCGTCTCGCCAGGGCACTGCCGCTGGAAACTCAGCCGAACGTCGCCCTCCAACCTGATTGGTGGCCGCGGCTCCCGGTGCTGCCTTTCCGGATTACGGTATCCAGCCCCTGATTGGGTCGCTGCCTGGGAATTTTAGAACCGGTTTAGCAGAAAAAGGGATCTCTGGGAAACTCTGTGGGAGAGTCCCAGATCTGGGGGACCACCCCAGGAAATATGTGATGCGATCATGCGAATTTTAGCAATTGATCCAGGCGAAAAGAGGATAGGGCTCGCCATCAGCGATCCAACCGGGATGATCGCCAATCCCCTCATGGTTATCCGGCATGTAGCCCGCCCGATCGACGCGGCCACGATCGCTCAAATCGCGGTCGAGCAACAGGCCGTCAAGATCATCATTGGACAGGCGCTGGATCTCGATGGACGCCCGACGCCCCAGAGTCGCCGGGCAGCCCGCCTGGCTGCCGCGATTCGGGATCAGATCGACATCCCAATCGAGCTCTGGGATGAAAGCGGCAGCACTCAGGCCGCCCGCTCCGCCAGAATTACAATGGGGGTTCGCCGTCACAAGCGCAGCGGACACCTGGACGAACTGGCTGCCACGGTCATCCTGCAATCCTACCTGGACAACCACGACCTGACCGCCCAATCCGGCAATCAGGCGACACCCTGATCTCCCATCCACTTACGGCTTAGAAGATACCCATATGAAAGAACGCCGTTCACCTTGCCTGCCTATCTTGCTCCTGATTTTGCTGGCTGCCTGTTGTGTCACCATCATTTTGGTAGGCCGGGCTGTCCTGGTCATCCCGGCCCGGGCTGCTGAAAGCTTTGGGCCGGTATCTCCACGTCTGGAGCCATTTCAGCGCCTGTACCTGGCGTATATGCTGCTACAAGATCAGCCCGATTTGTTGGAAGCCACCGATCCCTTCGGCCAAGAACGTCTTTTCACCGTTGATTTGGGCGAATCCGTCCCGTCGATTTCACGGCGTTTGTACACCGAAGGTCTCATCCCGAATGTCGAAGCCTTCCGGAATTACCTGACCTATTCCGGCCTGGATAAAACTGTCCAGGCCGGAGATTATCTCCTCAGCCCCAGCATGACCCCGGTCCAGATTGCCAACGCCATGCAGGACGCCACCCCAACCGTGATCACCTATCACGTGCTGGCGGGCTGGCGAATGGAGGAAATTGCTGCCAATTTGCCTTTTTCCGGGCTGGAAATTGACCCCCAGGATTTTCTCAAGGCAGCCAGCCATCCCCCTTCCAGCTCCCCGCTCAGCCAGTTCCTGCCCGCTTCTGCCAATCTGGAGGGCTTCCTGTTCCCGGGCAGTTACCAGGTGCGCCGCGGCACCAGTGCAGATGACTTCGTTTTGATGCTCCTGCAATCTTTCGACGAGCAGGTCAACCGGGAGCTTCGCCAGGGGTTTGAACGCCAGGGGTTGAGCCTCTTCCAGGCCGTGACTCTGGCATCCATCGTCGAGCGTGAAACCGTGGTCGACGATGAAATGCCATTGATCGCCTCGGTGTTTTACAATCGACTGGCAGCCGGGCTCAAGCTGGATACAGACCCAAGCGTCCAATATGCGATTGGCTACAATCCAACCCAAAAAACCTGGTGGACCAATCCGCTCAGCCGGTCGGACCTGCAAATCGATTCGCCCTACAACACCTACCTGTATCCCGGCCTGCCGCCTGGCCCGATTGCCAGCCCCGGACTGGTTGCCTTAAACGCGGTGGCCTTCCCGGCTCAGACTCCCTACTATTATTTTCGAGCGGCTTGCGATAATTCAGGCAGGCATAACTTTTCCGAAAACTATCAGGAGCACCTGCAAAATGAGTGCCCGTGACTTGCAAACCGTCCACCGGCAGCCATACTTGATTCTGGTCAAACATTCATTGCCCGAGATCGATCCGGGCCGGCCGGCAGCCCAGTGGCAACTTTGCGAAGAAGGCCGTAAACGCTGCCAGCCGCTGGCGAAGGCGCTGGCAGATTACAACCCGGGACGGATCTTCACCAGCCATGAACCCAAGGCGATCGAAACCGGCCAGATCGTGGCAGCCCAGCTGGGCCTGACCAGTTTTTCCGCAGACAATCTGCACGAGCATCGCCGCCTGTCGGCAGCCTTTACCGGCAAGCCGGAATTTGAAGCAAACGTGGCCCGTTTTTTTGCCGAACCGGAACAACTGGTCTTTGGAGAAGAAACCGCCAGCCAGGCAACGAACCGATTTACGAAGGCCGTACAGCAGCTGGTCGATCTATATCCTCAGGAAACGCTAATCCTGGTCAGTCACGGTACTGTGATATCCTTGTTCTACCAGACCGTGCGGGGTGAAAACCCTTACCCGCTTTGGCAAAAACTGGGATTACCATCCTTCCTGGCTTTTTCATTGCCGGATTATGCCCTAACCGAAATCGTGTCTGTACTTGCCATAGGGGATTAAGCAAACGCCATCCAGTGAGCCAATAACAACTGCGCAGGTGAATGGCTTATTCTGTTCGGGCCGCTGGTCCGTCCTAACCTCCCCATTTCGAATCTTGCGCTTGTTATCCCATACGCATGCATGTAACTGCCTTGACAAGGTCACATTTTTCAGGTTAGAAGTTATTTTAAATGTGGCCTCATCCAACCAGAACTGTTTATGGAACTAGCAATCAATTATTCAAATCAGGCTGCTTCGCTCCTGGCCGCTGGCCGGATTAAACTGGACCGTTTCAAGTGTCCAGATTGGCCGGACATGGTAGCCGAAGCGCAAGCCCAGCTGCCGGTTGTCGTTCATTTCACCCTGACTGCAGGCAGCGGCAAACTCAAGAAAACTGCCGATTGGGATTTCATCGCCTCCTTGATGGCCCAGACTCAGACGCCTTACGTCAATCTCCATCTCTCTCCGACCCTGAAAGATTTCCCTGATTTTACTGTGGATGATCTCTCCCGCCCTCAGGCAAAAAAGGTATACAAAGCTATGCGCAAGGATGTTCGGGCGGCCGTTAAAGCTTTCGGGCCCGAAAAAGTGATCATAGAAAACGTGCCTTATCGCGGCGATCAGGATAAGGTCTTCCGTATCGCCGTAGAGCCTGAGCGCATTCAGGAAATCCTGGCAGACACCGGCGCCGGCTTGCTCCTGGATATTTCCCACGCTCGCATCGCCGCTCATCATTTGGGATTGGACCCCCAGGTTTATATGGACCAACTGCCCGTTGATCGCATCAAGGAGCTGCACTTCACTGGTCTGCACCAGCTGAACGGCCGCCTGCAAGATCATCTCTCGGTGTTGGACCGCGATTGGCCCGTCCTGGAATGGGTGCTCGATCGCATCCGCTCAGGAAAATGGGCGGCGCCCTGGTTATTAGCGTTCGAATATGGCGGGCTGGGCGAGAAATTTGCCGACCGGAGCGATCCGGCGGTCATCGCCGCCCAGGTGCCTCGCCTCTATCAAATCGTAAAGGAGAGCTAAGAATGGCAAAAAACACCAGACCACTTCCTCTCATCACTGCCTTTTCAATATCCATGATCATTCTGCTGGCTATCAGCACACAGGCGCTGGCCACCCCGGTGCAGCCGACAGCCAGCGCACCGGCTGCCAGCTGGCCGACAATTACCACCGCCCAGATCGCTACCGATCTGGTGAATCCGGTTTTGGTCACCCACGCCGGCGACGGCAGCGGAAGGATATTCATTGTCGAGCAGATTGGGCGCATCCGGATCTATACCAATACCCTGGTGAACCAGCCCTTTTTGGATATCCGGGACCGGGTTCTCTATTCGGGAGAACAGGGCCTGCTGAGCGTGGCCTTTCCTCCAAATTACGATAGCAAGGGATACTTTTACGTTTACTATACCGACAAAAATGGCGACAACGTGGTTTCACGCTTTCATCTGAGCCAGTCTCAGAACCAGGCTGATCCCAACAGCGAGGAGATCATCTTGCCTTTAGCCCATCCAAACCAGACCAATCACAACGGCGGACAGTTGGCGTTTGGCCCGGATGGCTATCTGTATATCGGCACGGGTGATGGCGGCGGCGGCGGCGATCCCAACGGTAACGCTCAAAATCCGGCCTCGTTGTTGGGGAAAATACTGCGGATTGATGTTGAGCAGTCGCCTTCCCCGCCCATAACCGATAACTTTATGATCTATCTCCCACTGATCCCGCGTGAACAAACGGGGACAGGGACGACTGCCCTGCTGCCATACCGCATCCCATCCGACAATCCATTCGTTGGGCAGGCGGGTTACCGGCCTGAGATCTGGGCCCTGGGACTGCGCAATCCCTGGCGCTTCAGCTTTGACCGGCAATCCGGCGATCTTTACATCGGTGATGTCGGCCAAAGTTCGCGTGAGGAAGTTGATCTTCAGCTTGCCAGCAGCCCGGGCGGCGAAAATTATGGCTGGAATTGTTGGGAGGGAGATATCCTCTATCCATCAGGAAGTTGTGATCCTAACCAGACCTACACGTTTCCGGTGTATACCTATGCGACCCACGTTAACGGTACCTGCGCCATCACAGGCGGATACGTTTACCACGGGTCAGATTATCCGAGCATGCAAGGGATCTATATTTTTGGCGATTACTGCCAGAAAAGCATTCGGGGGCTGCAGCTAGACGCCGGCAATTGGGTAGAGCAGGAATTACTGCCAACCGGGTTGAATATCCTTGGTTTTGGGGAAGACGAGGGCGGCGAACTCTACCTGGCGGCGGTCGATCCCAATGCTTCCGGTAATACCGGTCGGGTTCTGAAGATCATGGCAAGTCCCTAAAGACTCATCGGGAATTATTGTGGTGCTATCCCACAGCGTTTCCAGGAGACCCTCCCTAAAGCCGATCGCAAAAGAACCGTTTCGGCGTGCCTCGGATTCATTTGAGGATATAGTAGGTCGCCCGTTTATCGCCAACCTTGATGAGAACCCCGCGGCTGACCAGATCCGCCAGATCGCGCCGGAGGGTCTCCGGATGGACATCCGAACATAATTCTTGATAGTCGCGGTTGGTGATCCGCCGGTTGTGGAATAAATAGTTAACGGCCTGTTCCTGGCGGGGGTTGAAGGCCATATCCTGATAAGCGGAAAGGTCGGGATGGGACTCCTTCTGGTCTGCCTGGTCACCGCCAAACAGGGTCACCCGGAAAGAACCGGCCACCTCTTCGAATTTCGGCGGTGCCAGGCCCTCTTTCCGCATGACGGTCACGACTCGATCCAGACCGTAGCCCAACCTCTCCACAAACCCCATGTCGGCCAATATCTGAACGATGACCGCATTGCGAGAGAACCGAGCCTGCAGCAAATTATCCAAATTGACCGGTCCCGGCAAGCCGCCCGGTGAATGCACCTCAATCCGGTCGGAAAACAGGTTCAGATGGATCACATCACCCTGCATGTTGTAATCACGGTGAGCGACGGCATTCACCAACAGCTCACGCACAGCCTCGAAGGGATATTCGAGAGTCTCTTCATGCCGGAGTCCAACCAGCCTGACAACCGAGCGCAGATTTTGCCTTAAGAAAGCTTCCGCCTGGCGCAGTTGATCCGACAGGGTACCAGAGATATCTTGTTTCAGGTAGCGGTCGGAAAAACCTGCGCCGCTGAATCGGGCCGCTAAAATCGTCGCGCCGGGCAGCCAGCGCTGGGGCTGGCGCCCAAACAGGAGCAGCGCGGCATAGGTGGGTTTGGGCTCCTCGCTGTGCTTTTCCAGGCGCAGGCAGCCCCGGCGCAACAGCGCCTGCTCCGGCGGCTCGTCCCCCCGGAAATCCAACAAGTCTAAATAGGCCTCAACTTTATCCGGGGCCAGGTCGCCAAAATGAGCCTGTTGGGGGACCTGGAGCTCAAACTGGACGACGCCGCGTTCGACCAGCAGTTGGCGCAATTTGCGAGCTGGAAGCGGGTTGGTCTGCGATCCTTCCCGTCCAAAATAGCGCCCGTCCAGGTTGTAGACCTGGGGCAGGCCAGCAGGCACGGAAATTTGCATCACCCGGCCCGCATCGGTTGGCACCAGGCGCGGTAAAGGCAGCACCAGCGGCGGGTCAGCCAGCAGGGCTGCCTGAAAAACCAGATCTTTCATCGCTTCAGGGTCGCTCAATCCCTGTAGGCGCCCAGAACGTGGCGCAACCCCCAACAAGACCTCGCCCCCCTCCGTATTCGCCATTCCTACCAGCACGGTTGCCAAGCGGGCAACCCCGACATCTTCCGGAAACCAGTAAATCCGGGGGCCCATGCCTTGTTTCAGCAAATCCTGGACCTGGTGGGTAGGAGCGGCAGCGCACACGGTTCGTTGCAAGCAGTTCTTCGCCGGCCTCAGGCCGGCGGCTGGACAGAGGCCTGGTCGTTGCCCGGACTGGCCGGTTTATCTGCGCCTACCTTTTTGTCAGGCGTTTCTTTCCTCTTCGAGCGAGTGGGGCGCGGTTTTTGCGGTTCCAATGCGATATCCAGAACCTGGTCAAGATGCTCGACTGGAAGAATCTTCATTTCATTCCGGGCCCGTTTAGGCACGTCGACCAGGTCTTTCATATTCCGTTTGGGCAGAAGGATCGTGCGCAAACCAGCGCGATGGGCTGCCAGCACCTTTTCACGCACTCCCCCAACCGGAAGCACCCGCCCCCGCAGGGTAATTTCCCCGGTCATGCCAACATCTTTGAAGACTGCCCGCCCGGTGAATGCCGAGATCAAGGCGGTAGCAATCGTGATGCCTGCACTGGGCCCATCTTTGGGGATGGCCCCTTCAGGGATATGAATGTGGATATCCACCTGATCGTATATTTCTGGATCGATTTTCAGGCTGCGCGAGCAGGATTTCAGGTAAGAAAGCGCTGCTTGAGCCGATTCTTGCATGACATTCCCGATCTGGCCGGTAATTTGGAGGTTGCCTTTCCCCTCCAAAAGCAATATCTCGACCGGCATGATCTCGCCGCCGTTTTCCGTCCAGGCCACTGCAGTCGCCACGCCGACCTCATCCTGCCTTTCAGCTTCCAGGTTGAAAAACTGGGGCGGCCCTAAAAAGCGTTCCACTGCTGAGACGCCGATATGGGAGGGAAAGCGCTTACCTTCAGCCTTGAGGCGCGCCAGCTTGCGGCACACCCTCCCGATTTCGCGTTCCAGGTTGCGGACACCGGCCTCATAAGTGTATTCACGGATGATGCGCTGGATGGCCTGGTCGGTAAATTTGACCTCACCTTCTTCCAAGCCGTTTTCATCGATCTGGCGCGGTACCAAAAAGCGGCGTGAGATCTCCAGCTTCTCCTCTTCAATATAGCCAGGAAACTCGATCAATTCCATCCGGTCCAGCAAAGCCGGTGGAATGGTGCTGGTCGTGTTGGCAGTCGTAATAAACATCACTTTCGAGAGATCGTATGGCAACTCCAGGTAATGGTCGGAGAAGGCATGATTCTGTTCCGGATCCAGGACTTCCAATAAAGCAGAGGCCGGATCGCCGCGGAAATCCTGGCCGAGCTTATCAACCTCGTCGAGCATGAACAGCGGATTGATACTGCCGGCCCGACGCATGGTTTGCAGCACTCTGCCCGGCAGCGCGCCGATATACGTGCGGCGATGGCCGCGGATTTCGGCTTCGTCCCGGACGCCGCCCAGCGACAGGCGCACAAAGTTGCGGCCCAAAGCCTCCGAGATCGAGCGTCCAAGCGAAGTCTTGCCGGTCCCGGGCGGTCCAACAAAACAAAGGATCGGCTGGCGCAGCCGTTTGGGTTTCAAACTGCGCACGGCAATGTATTCAAGGATTCGTTCTTTGGCCCGAGGCAGCCCAAAATGTTCGCTTTCCAACACTTCGGCGGCATGTTGCACATCCAGGTTATCCTCGGTTTGATCCACCCAGGGCAATTCCAGGATCCATTCCAGATAGGTGCGGATGATCCCGACTTCCGGCGACATGGGCTGCATCTGGGATAATCGATCGACCTCCTTGGTCGCCCGCACGAACACTTCCTCAGGCAGACCGGCGGATTCGAGCCGGGTCCGGATCTCAAAGATTTCACGCGCCCAGGGATCGCCCTCGCCAAGTTCAGTCTGAATGACCTTCATTTGCTCGCGCAGATAGAACTCACGCTGGGTACGATCAACCTCACTTTGAGCTCGCGAATGGATCTCATCCTCCAGTTCCAGGACATCGGCCTCTTTGGCCAACAGGTTCACGACTTCCTTCAAGCGGTCCAATGGATCCAGAATCTCGAGAAATTCCTGCCGGACTGGCAGCGGAGGCGCGATGGCTGTGACCACCATGTCTGCCAGCCAGCCGGGTTCGTCGATGTTCAACGCGTACAGATAGGCTTCTTCTGGCAAGCTGCGATCAAGCTGTACGCACTTCTGGAACATTTCCAGCGTGGTGCGCATGGTTGCATCAATCTGCCGGTCAACCTCGATCTGTTCGTAAACCGGGCGAGCCCGGGCGATCAGGAAGGGATCTTGCTGGACAAATTCCACCACTTCAATCCGCCGGCGGCCCTGCACCAAAGCCGAACTGGAACCATCCGGCATGTTTAAGAGGCGGCCAACCGCAACTTCCACACCGATCACCATCAAATCTTCCGGCCCCGGTTCCTCTACGTCCGGATCGATCATCGTCAAAGCGATCACGGTCTGGTCGTTCATTTGGGCGTCCTCGACTGCCAGGAGAGCTGCTTCCTGGGCCAGAAAGATCGGTGAAACCATATGCGGGTATACCACCAGATCCCTGAGCGGCAGCACGGGGCACTCGATCAAGCCTTCATCATCTGGCAAGGCGTCTGGAACCCCATATAATTCTTCAGTCCGTCGATGCAAGGCCTCGCCAAAATCGTCATCGTCGTCCTGCAAGTACCAGTCATTATTTCTCATTCGTTTTACCTTTCGACCGCCAGCGAGTTGATTGGCTGGATTTTTAAGACAGTCTACAAGTTGGGTCTCCGGGAAACTCTGTGGAGAGTCCATCACCCCAGGAATTCTCAAAGAACCTACAAGTTTGATGCCAACTATGAAGAACTTATGGTTTTACGCTTCAGCCAGCATTCTCGCACTCCGGCGGCCACAAACAGGCTACCGGTAGCCAGAACCAACGCCTGATCTTCTGCCTGGCTGATCGCTTCGGTTAAAGCGTCATCGATCTCTGGTACCAATCTCGCCGGGCGGCCATAGCGATGGGCAAGCTCCACAATTGTTTCGGGAGCCATGGCTCGCGGATGGTAAGATTGGGTGGCAATCACCTGCCGCACTCTCGGCATCAATTCGGCGAACATGCCTTCAATATCCTTATCCTCGGAAGCCCCAAAAATCAGGACAACCGGCAACCCCGGAAAATAATCATCTAAAGCCAGGCGTAATTTTAATGCCGAGTTGCGATTGTGGGCTGAATCGACCAAAACCGGTGGCTGTTTCTGTAAAAGCTCAAACCGACCCGGCCAGTGCGTCTCGGCGAATCCCTTCATAATGGCCTCAGCCGAAATCTCCTGGCCGCTCTGATTGAAAATCTGTAAAGCAGCATAAGCTGTGGCGGCATTTTCTACCTGATGATACCCCAATAATGGGATATTAAGCTTAACGGGCGACCAGGATTCCGGGCTGGTTTCATCCTTTAAATATTTGGCCAGGCGCGCTTGCTCATCGGGCTGCCAGATCAACAGGGTCTGGCCTGCCAGCGAATGGTCCTGGGGCGCAAAACGGAGGTCGCGACCAACCTCCAATAAAGGCGCATCGCGTTCCTGGCTAATTCGTTCAATCACCATGCGGGCTTCATCTTTTTGGGGAGCGAGCACCACAGGCACACCGGGTTTGATAATGCCACCCTTCTCCCCGGCAATTTCAGCCAGCGTGTTTCCCAAGAAAGCTGTGTGATCGTAGGAAAGTGATGTAATCACCGCCACATTGGGGACGACCACATTGGTGGCGTCCAACCGCCCACCCAGACCAACCTCGAACACAGCCGCATTGACGCCCTGACGGGCGAAGTAAAGCATTGCCAGAGCTGTGGTTATTTCAAAAGTGGTCAATTCTGTGCCTGCATCCAGGTCGGGGCGTAATTCGTCGACCAGGTCGATTAACGCCTGGTGCGGGATCGGCCGGCCATTGATCTGGATCCGTTCCGCATAATCTTCCAGGTGTGGTGAGGTGTACAACCCTACCTGATAACCGGCTGCGCGCAGACTGCTCGCGCACAAAGCGGCTACCGACCCTTTCCCTTTCGTCCCGGCAATATGGATGCTCGGATAGCGAGCCTGGGGGTTGCCCAGGCGCTCAACAAAAGTCCGCATCCGCCCTAAATCAAAATTCTCGGGTGAGTAGCGATTCGAATGTGTTAGACTGTAATCTACAAAGCTGTAGAGGTAATTCAAAGTATCCAGATACGGTGAATTGTTGCCCATAATTTTAGGATTGTAACCGCGGGAGAACCTCGATGCAAGAGGTAGATTGATCTAAATCAGGGCTTCCATAAGAAGGAGGAATGGGGTGTGTGCTGGGCAGCTGCAGCTGCCCAGCACACACCCCATAGCCTGATTCAGAGCTTTGTTGGCGCATAGCTCTCCAACTTCGTGAAAATCCTGGATCAAGGAATAAAGTCACCTTGTCATCCAAATCAAAATCCGCTATCATGAAGTACATTTTCAGCCCAGAGAAAGTGCATCGATAAAAATTTCAGCAACTAAGTACCGAGGCTCATCCCGGTAAACGGAATTGATCCTATCCAATACACACGCGAGAATAGCCCATGCTACAAATAAAAAATCTGACGAAGATCTATGAAGGCGGCGTGCTGGCATTGAAGGATGTCAGCTTTGAAGTCCCCAAAGGCCAGTTCCTGGTCGTCATTGGATTGAGCGGTTCAGGCAAATCCACTTTGCTGCGCTGTATCAATCGGCTGATCGAGCCAACGAAAGGCCAGATCCTTTGGAATGACACCGATATCACCGCGGCCTCGCAAGAGGAACTCCGCCGTGTCCGCCGCAAGATCGGCATGGTTTTCCAGCATTTCAACCTGGTCCATCGCTCCAGTGTGATTACAAATGTGCTCTCCGGGCGTTTGGGTTATGTCAATCCGGCCTGGAGCCTGATCAACCGTTTCCCCAGATCGGACATGAACAAAGCGATAGCCCAGTTGGAACGGGTTGGGATCGCCGATAAAGCCCATTACCGGGCGGATGAACTCAGCGGCGGCCAGCAACAGCGAGTTGGGATCGCCAGGGCGATGATCCAGGATCCGGATATCATTCTGGCCGATGAGCCGGTCGCCAGTCTGGATCCGGTCTTGGCCCACAGTATCATGCAGTATCTGGAAAAAATCAACCAGGAGGATGGTGTGACGGTCCTGTGCAGTTTGCACTTCCTGGACCTGGTCCACCGCTATGCAGATCGCGTCATCGCATTGAACGAGGGAAATCTGGTCTTCGATGGCCTGCCGAAAGAGATCGATGATCAGCGCTTCAAAGATATTTACGGGAAAGACGCAGAACGGGTCGGATAAAAACTGCTAACCTGTCCGAGATGAATGTGGTTGCGGATGATTGCATAACGGTTCATCCAGGCCCAACCTCCAAAATTTCCGGATAGCATCATTAAGGCATTGATATACAATGAATAATCCCAAAAGAACCCTCCGAATAGCACTGGCCGTCCTGGCCGGATTGATCATCTATGCATATGGTTTCCAGGTAACCCAGGTCAGCCTCGACAAGACCCGAGAACCACGCCGCCAGGCATCTTTTGTGCGGATCCTGCGGGCTCTGGCTCATCCGGATTTTTTCGAATACGAGCAAACGGAAATAACTGTTGAGGTACCGATCATGGTCGGTTGTCCGGAAGGCGGATATACTCCGCCCGAACCCGACAAAAGCGAACCGTATATGGTGGTCACCCCGCCATGCGCTGATCCCGACACCGATATCACGATCGAAGGTTTCAATTTCCAGCCAAATGTCAGCGGACCGATCAACTTTATCCCGCTCAGCGAAGTGACTCTCCAGCTAGGAAATTATCAGACCGATGACAACGGCCATTTTGAAGTGACCGTCACCCTGCCCCGGCGCCAGCCTGTACCGGAGCCCCAACATATCCAGGCAATCACCCGTACCAATGTCGGTACGCCGCATCTGTCCCGCAACGGGCGTGAAACCTGGGGCAGGATCATCGAGACGGTTTTCATGGCGCTCCTGGCGACGACATTCGGTACATTCCTGGCGATCCCGATCAGCTTCCTGGCTGCCCGCAACATCATGAGGGAGGTCACCAGTCCGCTGGCCAGCGTGGCTTTGTCCATCCTGGCCTGGCCGGTCGGCATCATCCTGGGCGTGGAAGCTGCCCGTTGGGCTGCCAGTATCAATCAATTACTGATTGCCAACCTGTTCCTGCGGTGGGCTGGGTTAATTCTCAGTCCAATTCTGGCCATTCTCCTGGCCCGCTGGGCTCTGCCGCAAGAAGAGACAACCCGGCCATCGACGACTACCCGGATCCTGCGCTTGATAGCCTTGCTGGCAGGGGCCTTGTTTGGGATCCTGGCGATCTTTATGATCTCCTCGCTGGCCATCCAGCTTGGCAACGCGCTGGTAGCGCCGCTCGGCCCGATGGGATTCCTGGCCAACTTTATGGCAAATCTGGGCGATATCGTCACCACCATCCTGACCGGTGTAATCGGCCTGGCAGGCGGTGGGATGCTGGCCAGCTGGACAGGTGGAATTGGGCAGTTGCTCACCGAAAAACTGCCTCTGGGCGCTCTGAAAGCCGTCAACTGGCTGCTGGGAGCCGTCTCTGGTGCGATCCTGTTCCTGATGTTTGCAGGCGTAGTCGAGTGGCTTTATCAGTTCGACAACCCCTTGATCGTCTTTGGGGTGCCGGGCGTCGTTGGCGGTTTGCTGGGTTTGCTGCTGTTTGCCCGCACGGAACCACGCGATTCCCTGCCGATCGGCATTACCATTTATTATGTCGTTCGCACGATCTTGAATACCTTAAGATCGATTGAAGCCTTCATTATGGCGATCATCTTCGTGGTCCTGGTCAGCACCGGCCCATTTGCTGGTGTGCTGGCCCTTTCGCTTCACACCATTGCCGCCCTGGCAAAACTGTATTCCGAACAGGTTGAGAGCATCTCCACCGGGCCGATTGAGGCTGTCAAGGCGACCGGCGCGACCCGTTTACAAACCATCGTCTATGCGGTTATTCCCCAGATTGTCCCCCCTTATATATCCTTCACCATGTATCGCTGGGATATCAATGTGCGTATGTCCACCATCATCGGTTTCGCCGGCGGCGGCGGTATCGGCCTGTTACTGCAGCAGAACATCAACTTGCTGAACTACCGGGCCGCCAGTGCACAGATGATCGCCATCACGATCGTTGTCGCCTTGATGGATTACTTGAGCTCTTACTTGCGCGAACGAGTCGTCTAAACGCCGAATCACGATCAACCCAGACTATGGGGCTGCCCGGGAAATCTTCAGGCGGCCCCTTTCCATTCTGGGTCAAAATAATCGACGTTTGAGGATTCCCGGGGTGGTTCTTCAGGAAATTTTGTGAGAAGTTCTAGATTGAGGGGTGCGAGCGTGCTGACGCACCCCCAAATCTGGAGGACTACCACTGAAATTACTAAAGACCCAGAATATGCTCCATATGGTCAGCCTGGGAGCATGGTAAAATTCGCCCGTGTTGAAAAAGATTCTCAAAACCACGATCCGCTGGGCGGCCATCCTGAGCTTAATTGCGGTGATGGTCCTGGCAGTCCCCCGCCTGGTCACAGCCTTCTTTTCTTCTGCCCGCATCTTCTCGGCAGATCAGGCTCCCCAAAAGCGGGTTGCCATCGTCTTCGGAGCTGGCCTGTGGCGGGATGGGTCGCCCACCCCGGTTTTGCGCGACCGCGTCGCCACCGCTGCACAACTCTACTTTGCGGGGAAAGTGGAAAAGTTGCTGATGAGCGGCGATAACAGCACCGCAAATTACAACGAACCGGCCGCCATGCAGTCCTATGCGCTTGGCCTGGGGGTGCCGGAAGACGCCATCGTTCTCGATTACGCCGGCCGGCGCACTTACGATACCTGCTACCGCGCCAGAGAAATATTTGGATTGCAGCAGGCCATCCTGGTCACGCAGCAGTTCCACCTCCCCAGAGCGATCTACCTGTGCAATTCTTTGGGGATTGATGCAGTCGGCGTCCGGGCCGACCTGCGCCAGTACCGGAAACGTTCCCTGTTTTTCTGGAATCTGCGGGAAACGCCCGCCACGCTGGTTGCGCTCTGGGAGGCGCATATTTCTCGTCCTGAACCGATCCTTGGTATTCCCGAACCGATATTCCCCCAGAAAGAGGCCCAATGAAAAGAGAAGAAGCACTGTCGATAGTGCGCGAATATGTAAAAAATGAAAATCTAGTCCGCCACATGCTGGCGGTTGAAGCTGCCATGCGTTATTACGCCGAAATGCTGGATGAAGATGTGGAAACCTGGGGGCTGACCGGGCTATTGCATGACTTCGATTGGGAGGTCCACCCCACCCTGGAAGAACACCCCCAGGCTGGCGTACCGATTCTGCACGAACGCGGGGTGCCGGAAGAAATCATCCGGGCCATTTTGAGCCACGCCGATCACACCGGTGTACCGCGCCACACCCCAATGGAGAAAGCGTTGTTCGCCTGCGATGAGGTGACCGGGCTGATCACCGCGGTCGCACTGGTGCGGCCTTCCCGGTCCTTGCACGATCTCAAGGTATCATCTGTGAAGAAAAAATGGAAAGACAAAGCTTTTGCCGCCGGAGCCAACCGGGAGGAAATTGCCCGGGCCGCGGATGAATTTGGCGTCGAACTGTGGCAGCACGTGGATAACGTTATCCAGGCCATGCGCAGGATTGCCCCAGAGCTTGATTTGGAGGGCAGTCCTGGCTGAAGCAAGGAACCACATCAGCGGTATTGCAATGTCACCAGGAAAGTCTAACGCCGCCTGATCACCGATTCCCGGATCATGAGGGTGGACTGAAATTTGGGAATGACTACCGGTTCGCCTTGGATCAAAGCGATCAAGGCTTTTCCAGCGGCTTCCCCAATCTCCAATGGAGGGCGCCGGATGGTTGTCAGCGGCGGTACCATGTAAGCCGAGGGAGCCTGATCGTCGAAACCGACGATGGACACGTCTTCGGGTACCCGCAAACCCCGGCGGTATAAAGCCAACCGGGCGCCGTAGGCCATCTGGTCATTGGCGGCAAAGATCCCGCTAAAAACATTACCTCGCATCAGCAGCATTTCAACTGCCATAACCCCTGACGGTTCGGTGAAATCACCTTCAATGATTAGATTGAGGTTTGGTTCAATTCCAGCCTGCTTGAGGGCAGCCAGGTATCCTTCTTTTCGTTCGATGGAATCATAATGGTCCCTGATGCCAGTGATATGCGCAATTTGTTGATGACCAGCATCAATTAAATACTGGGTTGCTTTAAAGGCTGCATCAAAATCATCGAAAGGCAGACATTGCTGCTTGATTTCAGGCAGTTCGCGCCCGACGATAATCATCGGGGTTTCCTTGGCAAGCCTGGCCAAATATCCGTCTGCGGATTGTCCAGCCAGCAAAATCAAGCCATCCACCTGGCGTTGAAGAAACATCCGGATGGCGTTCAGATCCTTCTGCTCATCCCAGCCTCCATCCGCAAAGAATGGCGAATATCCACTACCTTCGATGCCTTTAAGAATGCCACGTAAGATAACATCGTAGAACGGGCTGCCGATCAGTTGGGTAAGCACTCCAATCGTCTTAGACTGTCCACCGGCCAGACCCTGAGCGAACAGATTCGGTTTGTAACCCAGTTCCGCGATGATGCGTAAAACTTTTTGGCGAGTGTCATCTGCCACCGGAGCGGTTTTGTTCAACACTCGTGAGACTGTGCTGATCGAAACATTCGCCCGGTCTGCGATATCTTGAATAGTGAGATTTCTATTTTGTTCCATATATGCCTCGCGATGAGATCTACTCGTTTCTCGGACAGAGGTAGGCCAGGGACTTTGATCGTCTACCTCATTCCGTATTATAGTACGAAAACGCTTTCAGTAAAAGGGGGAAATGCAAGGGCATTTTATTAAAATCGAATTGATAACCACCATTAAAGATTAATATTTCTCCAATCCTATTGACTTTTGGATTAATTTCTGCTAATATATATGAAAGCGCTTGCATAGAAAAACCCAATAACGACAATAATTAATGAAAGCGCTTACATATGTAATTGCTGCTGAAACCCGCAACATTTCGAGCTGCGTTCCATCCAATGGCTCAAGGATTAAGGGCTAAGGAGGTGAGATATCTCAATTCCATGTTTTCCATCGTCAATCAGACTTCGAATCGGTTAATCAAATAACTATCTATTTTGAGGAGACAAGAAGATGCGTAAAACACTCGCATTTGCACTGGCTGTTTTGATGGTTTTGGGACTGCTGCTGAGCGCCTGTGGCACCTCGGCAACCCAGGCCCCGGCTTCCCAGGGAAGCCAAACCGAAGCCACCCAACCCGCTGCCGCAGCGGAAAATGTAACTTTGAAAATCCTCGTTCATCAGAATCCCCCCATGGTCGATTTTATGACTAAATTTAACGATGAATTCATGGCCCGACATCCGAACATCAAGGTCGATATGTCCGTCGTGAATGCCAACGACCTCAGTACGGTCACCCAGACCCGCCTGACCGCCAATGATGTCGACATCGTGGATATGTTTGGGTTCGCCAATGCAGCCCAACCCTACATGAAGAACGTAGATCCTCCCAACTGGCAGACCCTGATCGAAGCCGGCTACCTGATGGATCTTTCCGATCAGCCCTTCGTCAAGAATTACGATGAATCTGCGATCAAAGATGCTGGCACTTACAATGGCAAAGTCTATGAGGTCAACCTTGGCCGAGTTTCCTACAGCGGCATTTACTATAACAAGGACCTCTTTGCTGCCAACAATGTCCAGGTCCCAACAACATGGAGCGAGTTAGTGGCCGCCTGCGAAACCTTCAAAGCTGCCGATATCCCCTGCATGACTGCTGGCGGCAAGGACGGCTGGCCGATCTTCGTCGGCGCCTACGGCTTGATTGGCTCCATCTATCCTGACCAGGCCGGCCTGGTTGAAGGCCTCTGGACCGGGACCATCAAATGGAACGATGCCAAATCGATGGTAATGTGGGAAGAGATGAAGGTGTACGCTCAGGACATGATGGAAGCGGGCGCCAGCGGTATTGCTGGTGACGCTGCCCCGGGCCGCTTTGCATCCGGCGCCGTTGCCATGTTCCCAGGCGGCACCTGGTACGCTTCGGCTATTGAAGAGGCCCAGCCCGCCTTCGAATGGGGCTATATCCCCTTCCCTGGCAGCGATACCCCGGCGGACAACCAGTACCTCTTTGGCAAATACGATCAGGGTTGGGCCGTGGCAGCCAAAACAGCCAACAAAGACGCCGCCATGCTGTACCTGACTGAGTTTTCTGATCCGGCCAACTACCAGTCTTTTGCCAATGCGGTCGGATTCATCCCGACGCAGTCTACTGCCACCCTGGATACGCAGATCGGTAAAGAAGTTGCGCCTTATCTTGCCAACTTCCGGGTCGGCTACGAACAGTACTGGGTTGCCCCCAAGGGCGCCGGCCAATACGCCAATCCCTACGCTTCATATTTCAAACCATTCGGAACGTACGACGATCCACAAACGCTGGCTGATAAGGTCCAGTCAGATCTGCAGTCTGGCTTAGACGCCAACCAATAACGGCTCAACTTCTTCCCCCAGGCAGGCTTCTCGAGTCTCGAGAAGCCTGCCCCCTGCAATCCTGATTGGAGGCAGAAAATGATTGGTTATCACTTTGGCCGTGGACGGGCAAAATGGACGCCTTACCTGTTCCTTTTGCCTGGGATATTTATTTACCTGCTCATTGCGATGGGCCCCTCATTGGCAACAAGTGTTTATTCGTTTACTGATGCAACCGGCATTAAGGGAGCTCCGATCCATTGGATTGGATTGAACAATTTCAAGGAATTCCTCTTTATGGGTCAGGCGTCCCTCGACAATTACGCCGCACTCGGCCGGACATTGGTGTTTTGTTTCTTTGTCACCACCATCCAGTTTACCCTCGGATTGGTCGTGGCTATCCTGGTCAATCAGAAATTGAAAGGCACCAATTTCTTCCGGACGCTTTATTTTATGCCCGTGATCCTGGGAGCAGTCATCCAGGGATTGATCTGGTCATTGTTCTTGTATCCTTTGGGGGGACCGGTGGCCAGAATTCTTGAATTCTTCGGTACACGCTCCGAGTTTTTTGGAGGCCAACCCACAGAAGCATTTGCATGGGTCATCGTCGTTCAAATTTGGGCGAACATGGGTACGACGATGATTATCTTCATATCCGGTTTACAAACTATTCCGGACGAGCTATATGAAGCAGCCCGGATCGATGGGGCCAGCGGCTGGCAGGTGTTTCGAAATGTCACCTGGCCTTTGTTGACACCCAGCGTAAATACCAACTTGCTCTTGAACATCATCGGTTCACTCCAGGCCTGGCAGCTTTTCCTGGTCTTGATCGGTTATCGCAACGGGACTCAAGTCCTGGGATACTTGATTTACGCCACCGGTTTTGGCCAGACATCCGGAAGTGTCACCAGCAGCTTCCGCCAGGGATACGCCGCAGCCGCTTCAATTATTCTGTTCTTCCTGGTTCTGATTCTGGGGCTGGCAACTCAAACCATCTTGCAGCGCAGAGAGGAGAGGATCTTAGGATGAGTACCACGATGACAACAAAAGCGGCGCCGCTCGTCAGAGAGATTAAGCAAAGGCGGGTCAATTGGGGCAAAATAGGCTCCTATCTCGTCCTGATCATCTTCGCGATTATCTATGCTGGGCCACTGCTGATGCTGGTCAACACAGCCTTCAAGACCCTGCCGTCTTTCATGAAAGATGCGGTCTCGATCACCGATACCCTTAATTTCCAAAATTTCATCGATGCCTGGAATAAGGCCAATTTTCCCCGCTACCTTACCAATACCCTGATTTACACCGTTTCTGCGACCATTATCTACATCATCACAGCTGTATTTGTGGCCTTCCCGATCGCTCGTGGTTATGTCAGGGGGGCGAACTGGATCTTAACTATGTTCGTCATTGCCCTGTTTTTACCGCCGGCTCTGATCCCGCAATTTCAGCTGATGCTGAGCCTTGGTCTATATAACAACCCGGTTGGGTATATCATGCTATTTCTAACCAATCCAATCGGCATCGTCATTCTGGTGAACTATATCAAATCCGTTCCCAAGGAATTGGATGAGGCAGCCGCGCTGGATGGTTGTGGTTACTTCCGATTTGTAACCTCCGTCGTGTTCCCATTGATTCAGCCAGCCATCGCCACCGTCGCCGTATTACACGCGATCGGTATCTGGAACGAGCTCATTCTGCCGACGATCTATCTGACCAGTCAAGAATATTACCCGATCACACGCGGCATGATCGTCTTTCAGGGTGTTTATGGCAGCAACTGGCCCACCCTGGCAGCTGCAGTGTTGATTATGACCCTGCCGATGCTGGCGATTTTCCTCCTATTACAGCGTTATATCATCTCGGGCCTGACCCAGGGAGCCGTCAAAGGATAATGAACAGAGGAACGGCTTTGCCTGTACAGTGAACCCGTGGCGAAATAGGTGGGCGAGAGGTATCCGCCAATCGTCCATCTGTTTCGCGCCTTTTGAAGGTTAAAAGATGTCAAACGTTATCCAGATTCGCGATATAAAAACCATTCTCACTCAACCTGGCGCATCACGCCTGGTCATTGTCAAGGTGATGACCACCGAGCCGGGTTTATACGGCCTGGGTTGTGCTACGTTTACACAACGAGCTTTTGCCGTTCAGGCCGCTATCGATAGACACCTGAAGCCTTTCCTGGTTGGCCGCGATGTCGATCGCATCGAAGAAATCTGGCAGATGGCGATGGTACACGCTTATTGGCGGAATGGCCCGGTGCTAAACAATGCAATCTCTGGTGTCGATCAGGCCTTATGGGATATCAAGGGAAAACGAGCCGGCATGCCGTTATATCAGCTCCTGGGAGGCAAAACCAGGGAAGCTGCCGCCGTTTATGTCCATGCCGACGGTCGCGACGCTCAAGAAGTTGTCGAGAATGTAAACCGGCTTGCAGAGCGGGGTTTCCGCTACGTGCGGATCCAAATGGGTGGCTATGGCGGTCAACCGGAAGATATTGTCTCTCCCGAACGTGCCCCGGAAGGAAATTACTTCGATCCAAGATCTTACAACCGTAACATGCTAAAGATGATCGAGTATGTTCGCAGCCGGACGAGTTTAACCATCGAACTACTCCACGATGTACACGAGCGATTAAGTCCTGTCGACGCGATCCAGTTTGCTAAAGATGTTGAACCGTACAAATTATTCTTTCTAGAAGACGTGCTGGCGCCCGAGGATATCGGTTGGTTCAAATATTTACGGCAACAATGCGCAACCCCCCTGGCGATGGGTGAATTATTTAATAACCCACACGAATGGAGAGCGCTCATTACAAACCACGAGATTGATTTTATTCGAGCACACATCAGTCAGATCGGCGGAATCACGCCAGGGCGTAATCTGGCTATTTTGGCCGGCACCTTTGGTGTGCGTACTGCCTGGCACGGCCCGGGAGATACATCACCCGTTGGGCACGCGGCCAACTTACATCTCGATGTCTGGGCGCCTAATTTTGGCATCCAGGAATGGTACCAACCATCTGAACTCGAATATGAAATGTTCCCTGGCTTGCCTCAGGTGCGGAATGGATATTTGTATCCCAATGACCGATCTGGTTTGGGGATTGATATCAATGAACGGTTGGCTGAGAAATTTCCTTGCGACGATCACGTTGAGCAATGGACCCAAACCCGCCGCCCAGACGGAAGCCCGGCGCGGCCATAAAACATACCAACCATCACTGGCCGATGGGCAGCATAAGCCAGGACGATCTACCCAGGAGTAATGTGTGGACAACGTGATTGAAACTCTCTATCGTTCAATGACCCCCCGCTATCCGGAATTAAAAGGGCAAGTCGCAATTGTTACCGGCGCGGCCCAGGGGATCGGTCAAGGCATTGCCATCAGGCTGGCGCGCGAAGAGATGCGAGTTGTAGTTGCCGATATAGACTCGGAAAAATTGGCTTCGACCGCATCCTCACTACGCCGCTTGGGAGCTACCATACTAGATTTTCAAGGCGACCTGAGCCAATCCGATGCAATCCAACAGCTCTTTGAACAAACGCTCCAATCTTATAAGGGTGTCCATTTATTGGTGAATAATGCCGCTGATCTACAACGCAAACGATTGCTAGACGAACACGAAAATTTGCTGGATCACCAGCTCGCCACGAATATTCGAGGACCATATCTATGCTCTTATCAGGCTGCCAAATGGATGCAGGCCAATGCTGGAGGCAACATTATCCACATTTCATCTGTGGGAGCCTTACGGGCCCATGAAATTGGGCTGCCGTACGATGTCACCAAGGGCGGAATTAATGCGATGACGCGCGCAATGGCTATTGACTTGGGCGAATACAATATCCGCGTAAACGCGATTGCCCCGGGCGTAACGCATACCTATCGCTGGCCTTCTCTCGATCATCCCAAGATTCAAGCTGTCGTCGGGAGGATACCTTTAAGGCGAATTGGTTCGGTCTCTGATATCAGCTCATTAGCGGCATTTCTGGCCTCGGATGAAGCCAGCTACATCACCGGGCAAATCATTTACGTCGATGGTGGCATAACAGCCCAGTTGAGCCCCCCGGGAATTCAATTATGAAAATTCCTGTCCCGTCGAGGCAAGAATTGGAGCGCCGATTGATGGTTCCCAGATCGCGGGCGGAAAAGCAGGGATTAGCGTTTATAAGCATAAATCCAAACCCTTGACCTGAATCACCGGAACACACAGATGATAAAGTGGAGGCGTATTTTGATCATGGAGGTGCACACTTGGGACAAGGTTTTCACGATCACGAGACCTTCGTAAGTATTAATCTTGACCGAAAGGATAACATGCGATGAAAAAAATAACCTTACTCATTTTGGCTGCGTTCGTCATGAGCTTTCTCCCAGGCATTTCAGCACTACCGGTAAGATCGTCTCGAGCGGCAGCGTTGGCAGATCCAGTTCCTATGATCATCGATGATTTTGAATCCGGATTGCCAGCCGGCACTGACTTCTAACGGTATCAGCATCGGTTTTGTCACCTTCAATGACCCTAACAGTTCGGTAGCGATCTCGACAATTACGGCGCCTCCCGCACCTGTGCCAGGCGCTGCGGACCCAAACACTGTGCTGCAAATGGATGTGAGCGTCATCTCGTATGCCGGTTTCGTCCACAATTTCGAGAATGCTACTCTCGACAGCTGGGTTTCCCAGGATTGGAGCGCCTATGAAGGGATCTCCTTCTGGCTCTATGGTAATAACAGCGGTACGACTATGTTTGTGGACGTGCTCGATAACCGTAACCCTGGCTCAACGACTGATGATGCCGAGCGCTGGTCGATCGATGTTGTGGACAACTTCAGCGGCTGGCAAGAGATCAAGATCCCATTTGCCAGCATGCACCGCAAAGAGATTGGCAACGGAGCGCCGAACGATGGCTTCGGCTTAACCGAGGTGCACGGCTGGGCATTAGGGACGATCACAACCCCTTCCCCACAAACGTATTATGTTGATAATGCATGACTGTACGGGGTGGCTCCAGTGAACGCCCGTTGACGGTGAATTTCACCTCGATCGATTATCAATTCACTGAAGGGTCGATTGCCACGATCACTGCCCGGCTCAGTAAGCCGTCGAGTGAGCGCAGTGACGGTCGACTACGCCACTGGCACGGGTTTTGCCATACCGGATCGGGATTATTTCCCCACCAGCGGGACTCTGACCTTCCCACCCGACTCTACCTTGCAATCGTTCACCGTGCAAACGATCGATGACAACAAATATCAGGGCGAGCGCGGCGTGCTGCTGGAACTTTCCAATCCAACCGGCGGCGCCAGTCTGGGCCAACCAACCATCGCCCGCCTGAGTATCCTGGACAACGAAGCCTATGACCCGGCCCTGCTCGACGATTTCGAAACCCGTCCTTACCTTTGGACCGTAGATAATAAAGCTGCCCTTTCTAATCCAGAAATCGCCGCCGGCGACGCGCTTGCGCTGCCCGGTCAGGGCGCCTTTGAGCACGTGCTGCAGGTCGGGCAAAAAAATGGGGCGGGGACCTATGGGTTCAGCCGGACCTTCCCGCAGGGACAGGATTGGCGTGACTCGGATGGTGTCAGCTTCTGGTATTACGGCCGCAACAGCAATCGTGATATCCAGGTTAACCTGACCAACTACCAGGCAGCTACCACTGATCCATCCAAGTGGAAGCTGGTTTGGAGCGACGAATTTAATGATAAAGCCGGCACGGCGCCAAATGCCAATATCTGGGGGCAGGAGGTCGGGGATGGCACGGTCAACGGCATTCCTGGCTGGGGCAATGACGAGCTGGAATATTACACTGCCGGAACCGAGAATGTTGCCACAGATGGCCTGGGCAATCTACAGATCACCGTTAAAAAAGCCGACGGTTCGCTGACTTGTTATTATGGACCCTGCGAATACACCTCAGCCCGCCTGCTGACCAAGGAACGCTTTGAGGTTGCTTATGGCCGGGTGGAAGCGCGTATCAAGGTGCCGGAAGGCGCTGGTTTATGGCCGGCCTTCTGGATGCTCGGGACCGATATCGACCAGGTCGACTGGCCGCAAACTGGCGAGATCGACATCATGGAAAATGTTGGGCGCCAGCCTAACGAAGTGTTCGGCACCCTGCACGGTCCGGGTTATTCGGGCGGGCAGAGCTATGGCGGTAGCTACGACCTGGGCACGCCAGTTGCGGATGACTACCATGTCTTCGCAGTGGAATGGCAGCCCGACAGGATTGCCTGGTTTATCGATGGTATTCAGTTCTTTGAAGCCACCCCGAACGACGCCTTTTTGCAGGGTAAGCCATGGGTCTTCAACCATCCGTTCTTCTTACTTTTGAATGTCGCGGTCGGAGGTAATTTCGGTGGCGCTGTTGGGCCAGATACCGTCTTCCCGCAAACCATGTCCATCGATTATGTGCATCTCTACCAGGCCAAGGAAAAACCTGCTCCCTTCGTGGCTTCATTCCGGGAGGATTTCTCTGGCTGGCAACAGATCAGTCTGCCCTTCACCGCGTTCAAAAGCGATCCATACGGCACGCTGGATCTGTCCAATGTTGGATCGCTCGGCTTCCAAATTCCTGCCGGCCTGAGCACCCCGGTGCGTATTGATCAGATCCGCCTGAATTGCCCGAATGATGTAACGGTAAGCAACACTGCCGATTCAGGTCCAGGCTCGCTGCGCAAGTCACTAAGCATGGTGTGCGCGGGCGGCACGCTGCACTTTGACCCTGCGTTGACCGGCCAGACGATCACCCTGCTTTCCGGTCCCCTGACGTTGGGGAAGAATGTGACTATCGACGGCTCTGCAGCTCCCGGATTGGCGATCAGCGGCAACCATACCGATCGGGTGTTCATCATCAATGCCGGAACGACAGCCTCGCTGAGCCATTTAGCCATTACCGATGGCTATGGCTGGCAGCTGGCAGGCGGCATTCTCAATAACGGGTCGCTGACGCTTGACCATTCGACGGTCAGCGGGAATGTTATGGCGACCAATGCCGGTGATTACTGGCAGGGCGGCGGTGGTATTTATAATGGCGATGGCGCCACGCTCAATTTGATCGACAGCAGCGTTACGAACAACCAGGGAGGCTGGTCCGGCGGCGGCATCTACGCATTCTTCAACACCACGACGACCATCGTCCGCAGCACAATCAGCGGAAATGTCTCGAGCGACGTTGGGGGCGCCATCCGCTCGCTGGGCAACATGACGATCGCCGACAGCATCATTGACTCCAACACTGCCACCGGCTGGTTCGGCGGAGCGATCTTCCAGACCGATGGCGACATCACGATCACCAATTCGACGATCACCAATAATATTGCTCCAGACTCGGCTCCTGCTGCGCTTTTCATTGGCCAATTCGGCGGCGGCTTCGTGCCGACCTTAACTCTGACCGGCTCAACCGTCCTTGGAAACCACTGGTACGCCTGCGAAAAGTTTGCCTCAGGCACTACGGGCAACGTTGTGTCCGGTGGAAACAATACATTCCAGGACGCGACTTGCAATCCTGTGCCATCCGATATCATCGTATCTCCCTGATCGGCTCGCCGATCGACGGCGGCAGTCCATCGCTGATCCACGTGGCGTTGTGCGTCCACAAGGTCAGTCGCGCCCTATTGGATCGTTTGAGCTGACCGCAGCTTAACAGCAGTACTGCCCACTCTCATGCAATTTGCCCGGCTTCCTCCTCGAGCCAATGCCTTCAAGCTCGAGGAGGAAGCCCTCGAACGATTTTCAATCCTTTTGGACTTTGTTCGTCTGGTTCGATCCAACGTACGCTGGCTAGCGTTTAACCGCATAAAGGAGGCTGTTCATGCAAATAGATTTTCTAACACGCAACCTGGCGCTTTTCATTTTGATTACTTTGGTGTCCGTATTCGGAACCGCTTGCGGAACTCTTTCACCTGCACCGAAGCCAACCCCGATCTCCATTCCGGAAGGATGGAACCTGACCTGGCATGACGAGTTCGATGGCGAGGCGATTGATCCCAGGAATTGGACATACGATCTCGGCGCCGGTGGATGGGGCAATGGTGAGGCGGAATTTTACACCGCTCGACTCGAAAATGCCCGCCTGGAAAACGGTATGCTGGTGATCGAAGCCAGGCAGGAAAAATATGAAGATTCGTACTATACTTCAGCCAGGCTAAAGACTCAGGGGTTGCAATCTTTCCAATATGGCCGGATGGAGGCGCGCCTGAAAGTGCCAAGCGGAAAAGGTCTCTGGCCGGCGTTCTGGATGTTGGGATCAAATTTCAACGGAAACAACTGGCCCGATTGCGGCGAGATTGATATCATGGAATACATCGGCAAAGAGCCGGATTTGATCTTTGGCACCCTGCACGGGCCTGGTTATGCCGGAGCGCTGGGGTTTAGCCAATGGAACCGGCAAACCTATAATATTGCCGATGACTTTCATACCTATGCGATCGAATGGGAGCCCGATCAAATTCGCTGGTACTACGATGATGTTCAATATCACACGGTGTCCAGAACGGATGTCGGTGATCGGGAATGGGTTTTTGATCAACCTTTCTTTTTCATCTTGAATCTGGCAGTGGGCGGGCAACTCCCGGGCCCGGTCGGGCTCGACACAGTTTTTCCAGCCCAACTGTACGTGGATTACGTTCGGGTTTATCAACGCTGAGGCAGTCTATCTGGCCAGCTCAGCTTCCGGTTGGATCCCATGGCTCAAGATAGGAGACTCGAATGGGAACCTATACCCTTGATGGTAATCACCGTTTTATCATCAACGATTACCAAGAACAACGACCTTTCTCCAATACGTTACCGGGGATTGCCGGCCCTCTGGGAATCCCGATGTGGGTCTTCTATGTGAATCGCGGCCAAGCGATCACCAGCTTTGGCGTTGAGAACAAAGATCACCCTCTGATGGAATTTCAGCCTGCCAACAAAGCTTATCAGCTAACCCCCTTTACGGGCTTCCGCACCTTTATCAAGATCTTGGAAAACGGCCAATCCACAATCTATGAGCCCTTCAAAGCTGGTGCTCGCGATCGGAAACAATCCATGCATATTGGCCTTAACGAGCTCGTTATCCGGGAACGGGACGACCGGCGGGGCCTGCAGGTTGAGATTCGATATTTTGTCTTACCGCAAGAGCGGGTAGCCGGCCTGGTCCGGATTATCAAGATCAGCAGTCTGGCAAAACAACCGGTTCATCTGGAAATTTTGGATGGTTTACCTGTTCTAATCCCTTACGGGGTTTCAAACACAGAACTTAAAGAGATCAGCCGCACGGTTGAAGCCTGGATGGAGGTTGATAACCAGCAAAACAAGGTCCCCTTCTTTCATTTGCGCTCGTCACTGGGAGACACTGCCGAAGTAAATCCCATTCAAGCCGGCAATTTTGCCCTCGCCTCCATGGCAACTGGGGACGAATTCCATCAACTCAGTGCAATCGTAAACCCTGAAACGGTCTTCGGGCCCGATACTTCGCTTTCATTCCCGGTTCATTTTCAAGAACTGAGCTGGTCTGCACTCAAGGAACTGCCTCAAATCGCTGGTGGCAGAACCCCTTGTGCTTTCTTTGGGCATGCTGGCAGCCTGGCTGCCGACCAATCATTCACCATTTACAGCCTGTATGGCCATGCCAGCAGCCTGGAATTATTGACCCACCACGCGCCACAATTAATCTCACCGGTCTACCTGGAGGATAAACGTAAGGTTGGGAATGACCTGATCGAGGAAATAACCCGCCCTATCTCGACCAGCACAGGTGTACCCCTGTTCGATGCATATTGCCAACAGACGTACTTGGATAATGTGCTGCGGGGTGGTTGGCCTGTGCATCTAGGCACCGCCGAGAATCCGGTTACATATGATATATATTCGAGAAAACATGGCGACCCGGAACGTGATTACAACGCTTTTTATCTGGCTCCTGAATTTTTCTCACAGGGGAATGGTAACTATCGCGATATCAATCAAAACCGGCGCAGCGAAGTCTGGTTTGATCCAAGGGTTGAAGATGCCAACGTGCGCTCATTCATGAGTTTGATCCAGGCGGATGGCTACAATCCTCTGGTGGTCAAAGGCAGTCGCTTCTGGATCCCCCCCACGCCCGAGCAGCGGTCTTGAAGCTGGCTCAACAGCCTGAGCGTTTGGAACCTTTTTTGAATGAGCCGTTCACGCCCGGAAGCCTGCTGAAATTTCTCGAACAAAACGAAGTTGAACTCTGTAAGTCCGAGATGGACTTTCTGAACACGGCATTGGGTATCTCGGAACAATTCTTTGATGCCGATTTCGGAGAAGGTTACTGGGTTGATCACTGGACGTATAACCTGGACCTGATCGAGAGTTACCTGTCCATCTATCCCGACCTAAGTGAAAGCCTGCTATTCGGCCATGACGATCTGACATTTTTTGACAGCCCGGCCTTCGTCCAACCCCGCAGCAAGAAAACGGTCCTGGTTGGGAATCAACCCCGTCAATATCATGCTGTTGTTTGGGATGATGAAAAAGCCAGTTTGATCGCATCACGCCGGATTCACCCGAACTTCATGCGCTCTAAGAATGGGCATGGGCCGATTTACCGGACAACGGTATTCAATAAATTGCTGCTGTTAGCGGTAATTAAATTCGCCACAATGGATCCACTCGGAATCGGCATCGAAATGGAGGCCGATCGCCCGGGCTGGTGTGATGCCCTTAACGGTCTACCGGGGCTATTCGGCTCATCTCTGCCGGAGACCTTCGAACTGGACCGCTTGCTGACCTTTCTACAAAAGCACCTTCGGGAGAACGGGTCGAGGGACCTTCTTCTTCCGGTGGAATTCGTCGAGCTGATGCAAGCCACTGTTAACTGCCTGAAAACGTACCTTGATTCAACGGATGAAGATGGCCGTGATTTTCGCTATTGGGACGCTGTGACAACTGCTCGCGAGACATATCGCCAAAAAATCAAGTTCGGTTTTGCGGGTGCGAATGAAGAGGTAGAGCACCGGGACCTTGAGAATATATTGTCTCTTTTCCAGCAAAAAGTGAAAGCGGGTGTCGGTCGCAGCCTGATCCTGAATGGGAACTTACCGCCAACTTACCTTTATTATGAAGTCGAACAGTATGAACGGATTTATGGTTCGGACGGAAAGTTGCTTCTGGATGACCAAAAACGTCCGCTTGTTCGAGCCCTCAACTTCCGACTCAGGGTTCTACCCCTGTTCCTGGAAGGACCCATGCGGATGTTTAAAACACTCCCGGATAAAGCCTCTGCCAGGAGCACCCATCAAAATATCAAACAAAGTGGATTGTTTGATCCAATCCTCAAGATGTACAAAACGAACGTATCGCTGGATACTCAACCCCTGGAGATTGGCCGGCTGCGTGCGTTTACCCCTGGCTGGCTCGAGAACGAATCCGTATTCTTGCACATGGAATACAAATATCTGCTGGAACTACTCAGGGCAGGTTTATATACTGAATTTTTTGAGGACTTTCAGAATGCCCTGGTTGCTTTTCAGGATCCAGCCCGGTATGGACGCAGCCCACTCGAAAATTCTTCTTTTATAGTGAGCAGCGCTCATCCGGACCGCAAACTGCATGGCGCCGGCTTCGTGGCTCGATTAACAGGTGCGACGGCCGAGTTTTTAAGCATGTGGACACTCATGATGGTTGGTCCCCAGCCATTTCGAGTCCAGAATGGTCAACTTTGCCTAAAATTTCAACCCGCATTACCGGGTTGGTTATTCAATGTGAATGGGGAGGTGAGCTTTAACTTCCTGGGTCAGTGTGAAGTGATCATCCACAATCCACAGCGGTTGGACACCTTTGAAGAATCAGTTCGAATTCAATCAATTGCCATTTCACTGGGAAATGAATGCTTGCAGTTCGAAGGCGAGCTGATCCCGTCTCCTTATGCTGAGCAAGTCCGGACAGGCCAAGCCAGACGGATAGAAATCTTCGTCACGAAAAAAGAATATTAAGAAAACAGGTAATTACTCAGCCATGGCAGAAATAAATGGCGAAATGGGTGTGCGTGGCGGGCGTACGCCCGCCACGCACACCCATTTCGCCCACATTTTTACATCGGGCCAAATTGAAACGAAAAAAGATTGGATGTACTTACTATGGTCACACCTTGGAAATTTGTAGACGTCAACGGAACATTTGAGCTTGCAGCCCCGAATCACTCAAGTTATCTCTATTTCCCCCTCGTAAATGAGGCCGGCATGATGTCAGTGGTTACCCCTTCTTTAAATGGGGACGCGAAGACCGGACAGCATGCTTTTCTCCTGCCGCCGGTCTCGGTGGAGGATCTTCACAACAGCCGTTCCGGAAGGAATTTTTGGGTCAATATCGACGGATTGGGACCCTGGTCTGCAATGGGCAATTCTGCCAGGCAGATCACCCAAAATTTCAGTGAACAAGAAAATGATTCGGTTTCCCTTCGAGCCGGCCTTTTGTGGCATAAAATCACCCGGTCGAACAAGAAGTATGGTCTCCAGGCAGAGCTGACCAGTTTTGTCCCGGCCTCAGACGATCAGGTCGAATTATTGTCGGTACGCCTTACGAATATATCTGATCATCCAATCCATTTCACCCCAACGGCAGCCATCCCTGTTTTTGGACGCTCGGCAGATAACCTGCGGGATCACCGCCATGTGACCTCCTTATTGCATCGAATCCGTTGCAACGATTACGGAATAGAAGTTTGCCCAACTTTATCGTTTGACGAACGTGGTCACCAGCCGAATCACAAGATCTATGCAGTTTTAGGTTTGCAAGCTGATGATATCCGGCCGCAAGGTTTCTTCCCATTGGTGAGTGATTTCATTGGAGAGGGGGGCAACCTGGATTGGCCTGAAGCGATCATCAACCCAAACCGGGAGTTATGGTTATCTGGCGCGTCCATCGAAGGCTACGAGGCGTTGGGGGGATTGCGCTTTGTGGAGCAACATTTATCCCCGGGCGAGTCCTGCACTTACCTGCTCATCCTGGCTATTCAGGAGACCGGATCCAATTCACAGGACCTGGTGCAGAAATATGGAACCCCGGAAAAATTCGATCTCTGGTTAGAAAGAACCAAAACCTTCTGGCAGGGAAAGCTGGACAAGCTTGCATTTAAGACCGGCGAGTCCCAATTTGACCTGTGGTTGAAATGGGTTGGGGTCCAGCCCAGCTTGCGGCGTATGTTTGGGAATTCGTTCTTGCCCTATCATGATTACGGCAGAGGCGGCCGCGGTTGGCGGGATCTCTGGCAGGATCTCTTAAGCTTGTTGATCATGGAGAGTGGGCCGGTCGATGTATTGCTGTTTGAAAATTTCGCCGGAATCCGTATGGATGGCAGCAATGCCACGATCATTGGAAACAGCCCGGGTGAATTTAAGGCTGATCGCAACAACATTCCCAGAGTTTGGATGGATCACGGCGCCTGGCCACTGCTGACCACCCGGTTGTACATCGATCAAACCGGTGATCTGGCTTTTCTCCTTAGAGAACAGAGCTATTTCAAAGATCACCTGCTTGAAAGAGCACAATCCCGAGATAGTGACTGGGAGCCATCCCAAGGCACTTACCAACGCACACAGACGGGTGAAATTTACCGGGGAACTGTTCTGGAACATTTATTGGTGCAGCACTTGACTGCCTTCTATAATGTCGGCGCGCATAATATCATCCGGTTGGAGGGCGGCGATTGGAATGACGGGATGGACATGGCAGCTCAGCGGGGTGAAAGCGTCGCATTCTCAGCCATGTATGCCAGCAACCTGCGCCAGCTAGGTGAACTTGCTCAGGAGTTGCAAACACCAGACCGCGACAGCGTGCAACTGGCTGCCGAACTGGTTATCCTGCTGGACACGCTTCACGACCCGATCCCTTACGAGTTTGTTGAAGCCAAACGGCAGCGCTTACAAACCTATTTCAACAGCCTGGGCCACACCGTTTCCGGGAAGACCATCCGGGTGCGCCTGTCTGACCTGGCTGCAGATTGTTTCGTCAAAGCGGATTGGCTGGCTGCACTCATCCGGGAGCAAGAATGGATCGCAGATAAAGATGGGCATGGCTGGTTTAATGGTTATTATGATAATGAAGGGCACCGCCTGGAAGGTCAAGATTCCAGAGGCGTTCGCATGACACTGACCGGGCAAGTGTTCCCATTAATGGGGGATATTGCCACAGATGCCCAGGCCGAAGCGATGATCCAATCAATCGATCGATATTTATTCGATGAGGGCGTGGGTGGTTACCGATTAAACACGAACTTCAATGAAGTCTTGTTAAACATGGGCCGTTGTTTTGGGTTTGCCTATGGGCACAAGGAAAATGGCGCCATGTTCAGTCACATGGCGGTAATGTATGCTTATGCTCTGTACCAACGCAATTATGCCCGCCAGGCTTATGCCGTGTTGGATCTGATCTACCGGCATACAACCAATTTTGCAGTCAGCCGGATGTATCCCGGTATTCCAGAATATTTCGATGCCAGAGGCCGGGGCGTATACCCCTACTTTAACCGGTTCAGCCAGCTGGTATCTCTTGACGATGCTGACCCAGGCATTTGGTATTCGGGGGCAGACCGGTGATCTGCTGATCTCCCCACAGCTCGTGCGGGCTCAATTTGACGTCCATGGGCAGGCCAGTGTTCGGACACAGTTTGCGGGCCGCCAGCTGCTTGTAACCTACCATAATCCCAAGAAGTTGGACTATGGAGAATACCGTCTGGATCGCATTTTGCTCAATGATTACCAACCGGTTGTTGAAGTCACGGGTGAAGCCTGCCGGATTCAAAAAAGAACTTTCACCGAATTAATGACGGGCGTGATCCATAAGATAGACATTTGGCTGGCAGCCAAATAAAGGTAACAACTCAGCCATGCAGGAATAAATGGCGAAATGAGTGTGCGGGGTGGGCATAAGCCCACCCCGCACACTCATTTCGCCCACATTCTTTACATCGGGTTGATTGGATCCGAATAAAGAACAGATAAACCGTTATCAGTTCCCCAGAGGTCAAGCCCTATGGCCCAGTCACCTCAAGACTGGCACAGGGATCGCCGCACTGGTCGATCACAACTTGAAGCATGCCGTCCTTCGGTTCGATCGTTATGAGTGAACGGCCATCTTTCAGATTCAAGGTCAGTTCCAAATTATCCGTTTTTAAGATCTGGCTGATCTCGCCATTATTCAACATGGCAACGGCTTGTGACCAGTTAACGGTATCGCCGCTCTGAGGTTCCGGATATAAGGCCTGTCCGGGTGCTGCCTGGGGCGCTTCCGTGACCACAGACTGTTCAGCAGGCGAAGGATAAGCCTCGGGGATAGCCGTCTCTGCCGGCATAGTGGGGGATTTGCCTGCAGGCTGATCGGTGCTGACGGCAGGTGTGGGGCTGGTGCAGGCTGCCAGAATGATGAGCGCCAGCAAGCTTAAAAAAGTAATCAGACGGAACTTCATGTCTCCTCCAAAGATATGAATGGATTGATAGGCCGAATCAGCGGCCCACCTGAACAGGCTGCAGCTCCCATAGGCCAGGCCAAAAAACCGCCCATGCCTTGAAAGCCAATGCAGCCAGATATACTCTGGCTGAATTATACCCTTATCCTGTCGCTGTAAAAAGGCGGGGCTTTGGGAAATCCTGTGGCCGAGGCTATATGTGGGGGTAAATGCCGCCCAAATAGAAAACCACATCTACACATCCCGAATGCACCCCAAAGTAGTAACTATTTGACAATTAGAGGAATATCAGCTAAACTTTTGTAGTAGACTATACGAAAAAAATTCACCCAGGAGGTCCCATGGCTCCCGAGTCCAATCCCCCGGTCAGCAGCGCCCATATTAACGCCAACAGCCTGCTTACCCCAACGATTAAGGCCTGGCGCATTTATCTAAATGATCAGGGCAATTCGATCCATACCGTCAAAGCTTTTACAGCCGACCTGCGCCTGCTGGCCTCCTATCTTCCTCCTGATCGCATCCTGGGTAATATCACCACCCCGGATCTGAATAATTTTCTGGATTGGTTGCAAACCGGTCGGGGAGTACCTTGCAGCCCCAAGACTCTGGCTCGCCGGATTACGTCATTGAAGGCTTTCTTCCGCTGGCTGACTCAGAATGGAGTCCTCCGGATCGATCCGGCCGACAAAGTCGTCCAGAAAACAGTCATCAGTCCCATGCCGACTGTCTTAACTGAGGCTGAAACCGGGTTGATTCTCGAAACTGCCGACGCTCATCGCCATGACAGCAAACCAGATGCCCGCTACTATACCCTGGTAGCTTTACTTCTAAGTACCGGGATTAAAAAAGGCGAATGCCTGGCTCTCAGCCCCAACCACCTTGATTTTGAATCGCCGAACGGCCCCCTGGTCTTTGTGCGCTATGCCAGCCCGCGGCATCGCTACAAGGAACGCAAGATCTCTTTGCCAGAGAGCTGGGTGCCTGCTTATCACGAATATACGGCTCAATATGAAGTAACCGATCGCATCTTTCCCTGGTCGCCACGACGCCTGGAATACTTGCTGGAGGACCTGAGCAACGAGGCCGGCCTGGATAAGCACCTCTCCTTTGATATGTGCCGCTGGACCGCGGCTTTAATGGATTGGAACGCTGGAATAGACCACGAAAAGATCCGCCAGAAATTAGGTATCTCCAAGATCCAGTGGCGCGAGGTGCGCATGAAGCTGCAGCGCCTGGCAGGCAGTTAACCCCCAATTTGGCTCATTACCCGGTTTAAGGGTATTTCTCGCTCCGCTAATCCGTGCCCCCAGGGTTTTTCCCAAATGGCACGGATAATGATTTGTTTAAGTTCTTCCAGGCTGGCACCTGCCCGTAACGGCGTCAGCAGATCTACTTCCTGCTCTCTCAGCAAACACAGGCGCAAAAAGCCATCGGCGGTCAGCCGCGCCCGGGTGCAGTCGGCGCAAAACGGCTTGCTGACCGTGGAGATGAATCCCAGCGTGCCGGCTGCCCCGTCCAGCTGGTACAGGCGGGCTTCGCCGTCCAACCGGCCCCCATTGGCCGGGATCAAGGTGCCAAGCGCTGCCTCGATTCGGGCTTTTATCTCTTCTTCTTGCATCCCCTGCATTTCTTGAAATTCAGTCGCTCCGCCAAATGGCATCATTTCGATAAACCGGACCTGCCAGGGCCGATCGATCAATAAACGCGCTAAATCAATAACGTCGGTTTCGTTATAATCACGCATCACGACCGCATTGATCTTGATCGGCGCCAGGCGGACCCGCTCAGCGGCAAAAATCCCGGCCCAAACATCCTCAATCGATCCACGCCGGGTCAGCTGCCGGAATTTTTCGGGGTCGAGCGTGTCCAGGCTGAAATTAACCCGTTGTAAACCGGCTTCGGCCAGGGGCGCAGCCAGCCTGGCGAAATTGACGCCGTTTGAAGTCATTGAAAGCGAGCGGATACCCGGTGTATTGGCAATGCCGCGAACGATGTCTACCACATGGGCGCGCACAGTCGGCTCGCCGCCGGTCAGACGGATTTTGTCAAACCCCAGGCTGGCAAAAACCTGCACCAGCTTCAAGATCTCATCATCCTGGAGCAAATCGGCGGTTGGCCTGAAGACCATGTGCTCTGGCATGCAATAAACACAGCGCAGATTGCAGTGATCCGTCAGGCTGATCCGTAAATAGCGAATGCGTCGTCCAAATCGATCAATGGCCATCGAGATAATTCCTTGATTCTATTTTAGCATTCCTCCGACGTTAAGTTTAATTTTAGGGTAAATATCATCCGAAATTATTGCATTTGTCACTATCCATTGCGATTGATCTTCGCTATTCTAGAATCAGAAGTTTAGGTTGTATACAGATTGCCCAGGACGAGCAGAAAGGAAATCCAAACCTGTCATCCATTAAAGTGAATGTCGCCTTATACGGATCGTTAGCAAAACACGCGAATAAGGTACATGTGGCGCAATTTGACGTCGAATTGGAGGCTGGATCCACGAAAAAGGAATTACTGAGCCATTTAGGGATTCAGGATACAGAGCGCGGCTATCTATTCATCAATGCCGTGCTTTATGACGTTCCCGGACTGGTCAGCGAAACAACCGATGAACTCAAAGATGGAGATCACGTCGGTATTTTTGCAATCGATTATATGTGGCCTTACCAGTACCGGGATGGTGTTCGTATGTCGGCTGGTTTAAGAGAGTTGCTTGCAGAACGCGGTGCTATGCACCATACCTATTAATATCCCATCCGAGGCGTGTTTTGGGGCACTTGGACCAGGTATCTGGGCAAGCCCAACCACAAAACAGCGGCATAATTCGGATCGATATAAGCTCACACAGCGATAATTGACTTGAAAGGAGAATTGAATGGCTAAGAAAATATTACGTATCAATATGTCTGATCTGACAGCCGTTTATGAGGATGTGCCCGAAAAATGGGCGCGCTGGGCAGGTCGGGCGATGACGTCGGCTATCGTGGTTGATGAGGTCGACGCTACCTGCCACCCGCTTGGACCGCATAACAAGCTTGTCATTGCTCCGGGTTGGGTAACTGGTTCGCCGGCGGCGCCCAGCAGTGGCCGTACTTCGTTCGGCGGCAAAAGCCCGCTCACCCAGGGCATCAAAGAATCGAACGCCGGCGGCCTTTCTGGTCAGAAACTGGCAAAACTTGGCCTGGCAGCAGTGATTCTGGAGGGCGAGCCCGAGAAAAACAAGTGGTATACCCTGGTCATCACGGCCGATGGCGTCGAATTCCAGGACGCCAGCGACCTGGCCGGCAAGGGCATGTACGAGGTTGACGAGCTGCTGTGGGAAAAATATCCCAAGACAGCCGTTATCGGTATCGGCCCGGCCGGTGAAATGAAGCTTTCCAATGCTGGCATTTCGGTCAATGATCCCGAAAACCGCCCTGGCCGTTACGCCGGTCGCGGCGGGTTGGGTGCGGTCATGGGCGCCCGCGGCGTCAAGGCGATCGTCGTTGATGACAAAGGCGGCCCTGGGGTCGAAGTCGCCGATCAGGATACCTTTAAGGCCGGCCGCAGGAAGCTGACTGAAGCGATCCAGGAACACGGTCTGACCAAGAAAGATGGCGGCCTGAATGCTTATGGTACGGCCGTTCTGATCAACATCCTGAATGAGGCCGGCGGTTTGCCGACCCGCAACTTCAGCGCCGGTCAGTTCGAAGGCGCCGCCAAGATCTCTGGCGAACGGATTGCTGAAGTCGTCCAGGAACGCTGCGCCGAGGGCGGCGAAGGCACCACCGGTCACGGCTGCCATCCCGGCTGCATCATCAAATGCTCCAACATTTATCCCAACGAGGATGGCTCCCACCTGGTCTCCTGCCTCGAATATGAAACTGCCTGGGCGCTGGGCGCCAACTGCGGCATCGATGACCTCGATTATGTTGCCAAGATGACCCGCGAATGCAACGATGTTGGCGTGGACACGATCGAATCCGGCAATACCCTGGCGATCGCCATGGAAGGCGGAGTGATCGAATTTGGCGACGCCGAAGGCGCGCTGAACCTGCTTTCCGAAGTTGGCAAAGGCACTCCCCTCGGCCGGATCATCGGGCAGGGCGTTGAAGCGACCGCCAAAGCATTTGGCGTCCACCGCGTCCCGACCGTCAAAGGCCAATCTATGCCGGCTTACGAACCCCGCGCTGTCAAAGGTATTGGTGTGACTTACGCCACCACCCCGATGGGCGCCGATCATACAGCCGGTTACACAATCGCCCCCGAGATCGCCGGCGTCAGCGGCAAGCTGGATCCCCTCTCGGATGAGGGCAAGGCCGAGCTTTCGCTCACCTTCCAGGCCGCCACGGCCTTCATCGACAGCACCGGTTACTGCCTGTTCATCGCCTTCCCCATCCTTGACATCGCCAAGGGCTGGGAAGGTATGGCCGAGACCGTGGCTGGGGTGACCGGTATGGAGATTACCGGTGAGGACGTGATCCCGATCGGCAAAGAAATTCTCAAGCTGGAGCGCCTGTTCAACGAGCGAGCCGGCTTCACCAAAGAGGATGACCGCCCGCCGGAGTTCATGCGTTACGAGAAGCTGCCCCCGCACGATGTGGTCTGGACCATCACGGACGATCAGCTCGATCACGTCTTCGCCTGGGTACACGACGGAGATGCCATTCCCGCCTGAGCTTCGCCACCGGGCATTTGTTAGCCGCCTGGATTATCGGTTCTTTGGGAAATCCTGTGGCTGAGGCTATACGTGGTGGTAATTTTCGGGCAAAGCCCAAAAATTACCACCACATCTTCTACCCACCACAGAAATTCCGGAAGAGAGGGATTATCGGCGACTACTTCTGCACGACATCCGTTTATAATATCCCGGCAGGATGACGATACTTGAACATCCTGCCGGGTTCTTTTGGAATCACTGTAGCAGGTAAAAAATTCCAGAGACCCACCTGCCGGATTTCAATTAAACAGGCGGTCCTGAATGACGATCTATCAAAACGCGCTCTGGGGTTACCAGCTGACCGTACCGGATTCCTGGATCCAGCAGGATTTCGACGAGGTCATTGGATTTGCGATTAATCCGGATGCTTTCCAGACTGGATATCGCGGACCTGATTCGGGCCACATCCTGGTCCGGGGGGAATGGAATGCCAGTGGTAAAAAAATCGAGCCGCTGTGGTCTCAGCACATCGCCAAACTGGCAGGCATAATCGGCGCCAAACAGGTGGGCTCGGCCCCCTGGAGTCTGGCTGGCGCGCATGGCCTGGAAGCAGAAATCGTGCTTCCCAAAAAAGAAAACCGGCGTTTATGGACAGGTATCCTGAGCCGGGGGTTAACCGTACTGCATTTCATGGTCATGCACGAGCTGGAGGAAAAAGATATTTTCGAGCCTCTGGCAACCAAGGTGATCTCTAGCCTGGCTTTTTTAGGTCATGTAAAAGCCGTCAGCGCCTCTGAGATGGAGCTCCCTTTACCCCCAGGCTATCATCCCAGTGACCCCACGAAGATCGTAACCGACATCCCCAACCCAACCAACTGGAAAGCCTATGAAGGGGCCAGCAGCATGGGCGCTTTACAGGCTTTTTACATGCGGGAGGCTATCTACTATGGCTGGCAGATTTCATCCTACGTGCCGTATCCCAGCGATACCGAGCTTGGATTTGCCCGCCTTCAGCTCCAAAAAGGCAGCCTGAATGCCATGTTGGGTATTATGCCTGCTAGCACCTCCCAGGGGAACGCCGATAGCCAGGCTCGAATTGTCATCAAATACAGCACTGGAAAAAATTAAGCGCTATCGGTGCATTCTCCAGGTATGAGGCGGGTAAGGTCTTTGGGAATTCCTGGGGGGAGCGGACTTTGGTGTGTGAGCGCACAAACCCACATTCTCACCCCAAATCCCGGGAAAACTCACAGGCAGTCCGAAAGAACCACCGGCTAGCTTGACCAGTTCAAATTATTTACGGGGATATACGTTTTCAACCTCCGCCAACAGCGGGAAAAATACCGACTTTATCGTCGCTACGCAAGTGGGCATCCAGCCCGCCCTCCATAAAAGGCGCATCTCGTCCATTCACGAAAATATGGACATGCTGGTATAACTCACCCCTGTCATCCAGCAATTCGTGTTTCAAGGCCGGACATTGTTGGAAAACAGCTTCCAGCATAGCACGAATGGTGGCCGCCTCAGGGAGTTCGACCTCAATCTCACTGCCTCCAATCACCTGGCGCAAAGTAGCATAAAAACGAATATTCATAGACCTCACCAAATCCGGGAATGATCGTAGCGTTTTGGTTCGATCAAATTATAGCATGTCGCCCAGGCCCCATACAATGTCGCCCTGTAAGTTCATTAGGAATGCCTGTGGTGGTCCCCTAGAGTTGGGGGTGTGAGCATGCGTCCGCACGCTGATACGACTGCATTTTGGCTTTATCTTCTCCGGCCCAGGTGCGAAGCACCGAGGGAAATTTGCAAAAAAGTTGAACGATTGCATACCACGGTTAAGTGCTGTGGTAACCGCACGCTCACACCCCCAAATCCGGGACTATTTCACAGAGATTTCCAAAGACCCACCCTGAAGATTCCCGAGCAAAATTCTATGAGTTGGTCCCTGCTCAAAATGAACGGGCTAAATTCTTGCACCTGACAAGATGGCATTCAATAGTTGTAAAAATGAAGTGTGGCGCCCGGTGTAGGCGGCATCGCCGCTTAAACGAACACCTCCTCGGGACATTTTGACTACATTCCCTGACAATATCATCAGGTTTGCGCTGGGCTGAACTTAGTATAATCAAATGCGGAGGTTTGACGCCCGTTTGAAGCAGCAAGTTGAGGCGTACCGGTATACCCATGAGCGACCCCAATTATCTTCCGATCCATGAGCGCAATCAACCGCCTCACGCCAGTGGCCGGGTAGCGGACCTGCTGGACGCGTTTAACGCGGCTGCCGCCATGATCCAGCGCTCGTCTAATTCCGAAGCTCAGGTTTTCTCCGCTTTCAAAGAACAGATCGCCCGTCTCAACCTGGTTGGGGTGATTATGATGCTGGATAACAGCCGTCAGAATCTGGTTATTCGGGCGCTTTCACAGCCAATCACTCTTCTGGATCGTCTCAAAAAGCTGGTTGGCATTGAGGCGGAAGGGTTTCAAATTCCCATCAGCCAGGTTGATAGTTATCACCAGGCACTCCAAAGCGGCCAAACCATTTTCCTGCCGGACAATTCGGACATCATCATCCAGTTCATCCCTGAAGAGATGCGCAGTATTCAGGAGAAGTTTCTTGATTCTTATGGGGGCTATCCTGCCATTGTCGCCCCAATCCAGGGCCAGCAGGAAAATATCGGCGTCTTTAACGTATTTGGCATCGGTCTGTCGGCGGATCACGAACCGGTCATCGAAGCCCTGGCAAATCACATTTCAATCGCCATTGAAAATGCCCGGTTGTTTGCTCGTCTGCACCAGGCAGAATCCCGCTACCGCAGTCTGTTCGAATTGGCGATTGATGGTATTGTCATCATCGACCCATTATCGGCTGAAATTCTTTCCTGCAATCGGAAATTTATCGCCATCACCGGTAAAACAGAGGCAGACCTGATCGGTAGACCGGTCTATGAACTCGAGTCGGGACAGATCAACGCCACGATCCGCCGGATGCTGGAGATTGTGCGACAGCGCGGCCAACTGGATATCGAACTTGAATTGATCCGGCCAGATCAGGAACGGCGTTATGTCCGCGTTTCCGCTAAGTTATTCACTGCCGACGACAGGCCCTTGATCCAGGGTTTGTTCGAGGATATTACTGACAAAATCCTTTCTGCGCAGGCCCTCCAGGTCTCCGAGGAGCGCTTCCGCTCCATCTTCGAAAATGCTATGATCGGCATCTTTCGGACCACGCCAGATGGCCAGATCGTTGTCGCGAACCCCGCTTTGATTACAATGTTAGGTTATGACACCCTGGAAGAACTGCAGAGGCGCGATCTCGAGCAATTGGGGTTTGTTTCGGATTCGAATCGCCAATCGTTTAAATCTGCGATCGAAACGGCCGGCCGCGTACATGGCCGGGAAACCTTGTGGTTGCGCAAAGACGGCACCGAACTCCACGTGCGCGAAACGGCTCAGGCGATCAAAGCCCCGGATGGTCGGATTCTCTATTACGAAGGGACAGTCGAGGACATCACCCAGCAGAAAAAGCTTGAGATCAGCCTGCGTCAAAGGACTGAGGAATTAGCCGCCCTGAATGAAACCCTGGTCAGTATTACGGCCAGCCAGGATTTATCGGTATTGCTGCAGACCATCATCGAACAGGCTGCTCGTCTCTTGAGCGCCGCCGGAAGCACAGTGTTTCTACGTGAACCTCAGCAAGAAAGCATCCGTTTGATCGCGAGCTACAATGCTTTATACGAGCTGACGGGGTCCATCATCCCGTACGGCGAAGGTGTGGCAGGTCGAGTTGCTCAAACCAATCAACCTATGCTGGTTTCCGGCTACCGCGACTGGGAAGGCCGGATTCGCCGCCTGGACGATATCCTGCCCGTCACCACGGTTTTGGGGGCGCCGATGACCTGGCGAGGTGAAGTAACCGGGGTTATCCAGGTCTTCCAGGTAGATCCGCTGCTGACCTTTACCCAACAGGATATCGAGGTGCTCAGTCTGCTGGCTAACCAGGCCTCGATCGCGGTTGAAAATGCACGGCTACTGGAAGCCGAAAGGGCCGGCCGGCAGCGCGCGGAAACATTACGCCAGGCTACGATTGCGTTGGCATCATCTCTGGATGTGACTCAAGTTCTCGAGAGTATTCTTGTGCAGCTCGATCAGGTTGTACCTTATGATAGTGCGGCCGTATTCTTGTTTGAAAACGAGAAAATTCGCGGGTTAGCTAACCGCCGTTCTTCCGATCAGGAGGAGGACCCCGACAAGAAAGACCCGGCTGCAGCCGAGCTGTATCAGGAGCTTTCCCAAAAAGGCAAATCCATCATTCTGGAGGATGTTTCCCAGGATTCACACTACAGCGAACTCATTGGATCAGGCCAGGTGCGTGGTTGGATGGGGATCCCTATGCTGATCCACGGGAAAGTCATCGGCTACCTGAGCTGTAGCAGCCTGGAAGTCGGAGTTTACACCCAGGCCGATGCCCGTCTGGCGGAGGCATTTGCCAATCAGGCTGCCATCGCGATCGAAAATGCGCGCCTGTTTGAGGCTCAGGAACAGCGCACAGCCGAGTTAGAAGCCATGCGCCAGGCAAGCTTGAGCCTGACCGCCAGTCTGGAGCTGAACCAGGTTCTGGATAAAATCCTGCATGCTGCCATCAGTTTATTGCCTGAAGTAAATAACAGCCATATATTCCTGTACAACACCGATGGCGATGGCAAGCTGACCTTTGGCGCAGCCCTGTGGTCCGACGGGCCTCAAAAGCAGCCGTTTAGTGAACCTCGCCAGGATGGATTGACCTACACTGTCGCCCGCAGCGGTGAAGCGATCATCGTCCCGGATATCGGCGAGCACCCCATTTATGAAAATGCCCCCAAAAGCTGGTCGGGGGCTATTATCGGCTTGCCGTTGAGATTCGGCGATCGGGTTGTCGGTGTTATGAATATATCCTACCGCAAACCCCGCCAGTTCCCCGAAAATGAACTCCACATGCTGCATTTGCTAGCCGATCAGGCTGCAATTGCGATTGAAAATGCCCGCCTTTTCGCCCAGGCGGCGACCGAGCGACGCCATTTGGGCCTGTTATATGATATCGGTCGCGAAATCGTCTCCAGCCTGGATAGAGACGAGATTCTGTCACGGGCTATCCATTTGACTTGCCAGGCGCTGAATGGGAAAATGGGCCAGGCGTTCATTTACCTGCCAGATGAGGACCGGCTAAGCGTTCGAGCCATCTACGGGTCAACGGACAAAACCCTGGAAGAGCTGGACCGTGATTATGGCTTAAGACCAGGCAACGGTTTGGGCGGCTGGGTGGCAGAACACCAGCAGCCGCTGTATATCCCGAATCTCCACCAAGATTCTCGTTGGCTGCCGGTTCCGGAACTGGATGAGCATGCAAACTCCGCTATCGCCGCTCCTATTCTGTTAGGCCAACAATTATTGGGGGTCTTGACTGTTCTGCATTCAGATCCGGAGCATTTTTCATCCGATCATCTTGAACTAATGCTGGCGATTTGCCAGGAAGTAGGCCTGGCGCTCAGCAATGCCAACCGTTATCAAGAAATTCAACGCAGGTTGGCTGAAATTACATTTATCCAGAGCCTGACTCAAACTTTCAACCAGCGGCTGGAGCCCCAGAAGCTTCTGGAAGAGGTCGTCGAGCAGCTTGGCGTCCAGGTTGGCTACCAGCAGGTGAGAATATTTCTGATTGAACAGTCTCAGTTGGTTCTAAAAGCCTCCTACGGACCCCAACTCGAGAAAAAAGTATTTTCGATGAATCAGGGCATTATCGGCAGGGTCGCCCGCACGGCTCAGACTGCCCTTATCCCGGATGTTTCCAACGATCCAGATTACCAGGCCTGCATTGTAGAAAGCGCCTCTGAACTTGCGGTTCCTATCTTTCAAGGCGGCCTGGTCGTCGGGGTAATCAATATTGAAACCGATCACACCCATCGATTAAACTATCAGGATCGTGATTTATTGCAGGTTCTGGCAGGCCAAATTTCCGTGGCGCTTGAAAATGCCATGTTATACGAACAGATCCGCCTGCATGCTGAAGACCTGGAGCTGACCGTCGCCCAACGCACGGCTGAGTTAACCGAATTGTTCGAATTAAGCCAGGAGATTGCCTTCCGGCTATCTTACCAGGAACTTCTCCAGCTGGTGATAAATCGTCTCCAGAATGCGGTCCGAAGCGATGTGGTTCTGGGTTACCTGGCCAATGGCCCTTGCCGGTCGATATCGATCATCACCCGCCAGCCACTCTCCGATACAGTCATTCATGCGTTGCGAACCCGCTTCCTGGAGGCTGTTGAGGCGCAGGGAGGCGAACACACTCAACAATGCGAATGGGACCTGAATCAATCCGCCGAATTCCAGAAGCAAACCATGCCGATCAGCGAGTTGAGTTCTTTCATGCTGGCACCAGTCCGCGTGGCAGGACAGCTGGTTGGCCTGATCATGATTGCCAGCCAGAAGCGAGCCGCCTTCAGGTCCGAGCACGCTCGCCTGATCAACACTTTTGCCAACCAGACATCCGCAGCAGTACAACGTCTGGCAGCCTTGCTGACAGCTCAACAAAAGCACCTGGAAAGTCTGGTAGAGCATATGCCAGTCGGCACCGTCCTGCTGGACAACGATTTTAATATCCTGGTCACAAATCCGCTGGGCCTACGCATCCTAACAACCCTCAACACTGAGATTGACGACCGGATTGGTGATCGCTTGGGCCCGATTTTATTTCAGGAACTGCTGGAGCGCCAACACGATCTTTTGCCGGTTGAAATCGACCTGGAAGGCTCTCACCGGCAGGTATTTGAAGCCCAAATTCGTCCCGTTGGAGAGCCATCCAACCAGTGGGTTCTGACACTGCGGGATGTCACCCGTGAGAGAGAGAATCAGGATCGGATCCAGAGTCAGGAAAGACTGGCTACGGTGGGCCAGCTGGCAGCGGGCATCGCCCACGATTTCAACAATATCATGGCAGCTATACTGGTCTATACCGACCTGCTGCGCAATGATACTGACATTCCTGCAAAAAGCCGGGAAAAGCTGTCCATCATTGAAGAGCAGGTGCAGCGGGCTGCCAGCCTGATCCGCCAGATTTTGGATTTCAGCCGGCGTTCAATTATGGAACGAAGCGCCCTGGACCTTTTACCTTTCGTGAAAGAATTGGATAAGATGCTCGGCCGGGTTCTCCCAGAAACGATCAGCCTGGAATTGACCTACCAGCCCGGCCAGTATTGGGCCAACGCGGATCCCACTCGATTGCAGCAGGTATTCATGAATCTGGCGCTAAATGCCCGTGACGCAATGCCCAATGGGGGGTTGCTCCAATTCCGCTTAACGCGTTACACCCTTAAGGATGGGCAGACTCCCCCGATACCCGGCATGCCCCCGGCCAGCTGGATCCAGATTCAAATCTCCGACACAGGCACCGGTATCTCGCCCGAGGCCATGCAGCATATCTTTGAACCCTTTTTTACGACAAAGCCCGTTGGCCAGGGAACCGGCCTGGGCCTGGCTCAGGTCTACGGCATCATTCGCCATCACGAAGGGTATATCGATGTCGCCAGCAAACCAGGGCAAGGGACAACCTTCATTATTTATCTGCCTGTGTTGGAAAATCCCCCGGTAGCGACTCTCGTCGCAGAAACGGTCCAAAGCCTCACCGGACAAGGCGAAACGATCCTCGTTGTTGAGGATGATGAAATAACCCGGGAGGCGATCTGCGCCTTGCTCCAGGCTAATCAATTTGACGTCATCACAGCCGGCAATGGATTGCATGCCCTGGAGATCTTTCAAAACAAAGCCAACCAGATCGCCCTGGTCATCAGTGATGTGGTCATGCCGGTGATGGGGGGTGTGGAACTCTATACGCGCCTGCAAGAGAACACCGCCAATGTCAGAATGCTTTTCATCACCGGGCACCCTCTCGAAGGTCAATACCAGCAAATGTTAGAAAAAGGCAACGTAACCTGGTTGCAAAAACCGTTCTCGGTTCAAAATTTCAATGAAACTATCCAGGCTTTACTGAAAGATGACAACAAGCAAACGAATTGAGGGTTCGAATAAGGTTTAGCCTTATGGTGTTTTGTGGGCCGTATCCTTTCTCACCTGATTTCTGAAAAAGATTTTCTATTTGGCGACCAACGAGATCACCATGCTCAGGATGATAATGATCCCAATTGCATAAAAGACAATCTGTTGGGTCCGCAGATTGCGCTGTTCCCGCTTGGACATTTTCTTCTTTTTAGCCATTCTAAACTCCTCGTACAAATGCCATCATTGCATGGCATATCGGTTTATATAACAATTTTAACAACACCTTGACAATATCACAGTCGAAGGGTGCATTCGAATCCGCCGCTCGGATATCAGTCAAGATGTGTTTTGAGCGCTTCAACAATCTCCGCTGTGATGCCTCGCACCGACTGCAATTCTTCAGCCGAAGCCTCATGGATAGCCTCGATCGAACCAAACCGGTTCAACAGCGCTTTACGTCTGGCAGGCCCGATCCCGGGCACAGCATCCAGACGAGAGGCAAGTCCAGCTTTAGCGCGGCGATTACGATGGGCGGTAATCGCGAACCGGTGGGCTTCATCCCTGATCCGCTGTACCAGATACAATCCTTGGGATTGGCGAGGTAACCGGATGGAGAGCGATCGACCCGGGACAAACAATTCCTCATTCTGCTTGGCCAGGCCAGCCACCGGGATTTTATCCAGCAAATCGAAGCGTTCCAGCACAGTAACTGCCCGGCTAAGCTGTCCTTTGCCGCCATCTACGATCAGGAGATCAGGCAGGCGGGCAAACGCCTGATCGGGCTTTTTACCTGGCCCGTTGCTGGATTCCTGGGCAGCCATCCAGCGATTAAAGCGCCGGGTAAGCACTTCCTCCATGCTGGCAAAATCGTCCGGACCTGTAACGCTGCGAATATTGAAACGGCGGTAATTTTTTTTGCTGGGGACGCCTTGTTCAAACACCACCATGCTGCCCACCGCGGCAGTTCCTTGCGTGTTGGAAATATCATAACATTCAATTTTATTCGGCGGTTGCGCCAGCCCCATAGCTTGCTGGATTTCAGACAAGGCTTCTTCCTGACGATGCCGGTCCATCTCCCATTGGGCTTTCAAGGCGGTCAGGGTCTCGACCGCATTTTCAGCGGCCATCTGAACGAGATCCTGCTGCTGGCCTTGATGTGGGACCAGAATTTCCACCTTTTCGCCGCCGCGTTTCTGGCTCAACCATTGGCGAATAATTTGCGCTTCCTCGACTTCCTGGGGCAGGAGCACCTGAGGCGGAACCATTGAGGCCTGGTCGTAGAATTGTTTGAGAAATTCTGCCATCACTTCCGGATCAGGCGTGTCCTCAGTGCCTTCCATCAGGAAATAATCCCGGCCAATCAACTTTCCACCTCGAATGAAAAACACCTGGACGCAGGCTTCACCATTGTCGCGCGCCATCGCCAGGACATCTGAATCAATATAATCACTGGAGATCACTTTCTGGCGCTCGACAACGTTCTCGATTGCCAGTAATTGATCCCTAACTGCGGCAGCTCGTTCGAACTTGAGCGCCTCGGCCGCCGCTTCCATCTCGGTTTGCAGCCGCGAGACGATCGGCTCGGTGCGGCCGTTCAGGAACTGGCCCAAATCCTCGATCATCTGGCGGTAGTCTTGCTGATTGATCGCGCCAATACAAGGGGCGGTACAGAGCTTGATATCGTAATACAGGCAAGCCCTTTCATCCTTTCCAGTGATTTCACGGTCACAGGTCAGGTAAGGGAAAATCCGCCGCAGCACATCCAGAGTCTGATGCACAGCCCAGACGCTGGTATACGGACCATAATAACGCGACCCATCCTGCACCATCCGGCGGGTCACCGTCACTTTTGGAAACGGGTCAGCCCAGTGAATCTTAATGTAAGGATAACGCTTATCATCTTTGAGCCGGACATTATAGCGCGGCCGGTATTTTTTGATCAGGTTCATTTCGAGGATCAGGGCTTCCAGTTCGGAACCGACCACGATCCATTCGATGTCCTCGATCCTGCGCACAAGCTGCCGGGTTCTGGGATGCTGTTGGGCGCTGCTATGGAAATAAGAGCGCACCCGATTTCTCAAGTTAATGGCCTTGCCAACATAGATCACCTTGCCATTACTATCTTTCATCAAGTAACAGCCCGGTTTGACCGGCAGCGAATCCAGTAATTACCGAAATGTGTTCCTTTATCTCCATAACCTTTTAATTTTATCACGCCTTGAAAAGGCGCAGTCTCCTTTTAATCCGGCTCCTTGGGAATTACTGTGGTGGTACTCCAGATTTGGGGGTGTGAGCGTGCGGATGCACGCTCACACCCCAAATCTGGGACCCTCCCACAGAGTTTCCCAAAGAAGCTTTAATCCGAGAGATATAGTATCCACCCGTTGGTTCGGGATTAAAGGCAAAATAAGGCGTCAGCGTGGGCGTTTGCCCATGCTGACGCCTTATTTTGCCAGGACCTCTGGTTATTTGGGTCAAGGGTTCCAGGATACTACCTCGGTGATTCTCAATGTACCTGTATAATTAGGCTCATGAATCAAAAACCTTTAGAAGTCGTTATTGGGGAAATGTTGCGCCGGCAGGGATTGCGACTGGCAGTAGCCGAATCCTGCACCGGTGGGCTGGTTGGACACCGGATCACCAACGTTCCAGGATCTTCAACTTATTATATGGGCTCAGTGACCGCCTACGCTTATGAGGCCAAAGTTCGCCTGTTGGGCGTCCGCTGGGAAACGCTCGAAAAATATGGGGCCGTGAGCCAGGAAACAGTGCTGGAAATGGCCTACGGCGTTCGCCACGCTCTGGCAGCCGATATCGGATTATCGATCAGCGGTATTGCCGGGCCGGGTGGTGGAACCGTCGAGAAGCCAGTCGGGTTGGCCTGGATCGGTTTAAGCGCCCGGGGAGTAGATGAAGCCTGGAGCCACATCTGGCAAGGCGACCGATTGCAGGTAAAGGAACAATCTGCCCAGGAAGCTCTCCGCCGGCTGGCCGATTATCTTGAGGCCAATCAAGGCGTTGCAGATTGAGGCATCGTCAAACTACTCAACCATGACTGAAGTGTATGGCGAAATAAGTGTGCGTGGGGGACGCGTCCCCACGCACACTTATTTCGCCAATATTTCGTTGCTATCAAGAACCTGAGACAATCATCCGAGGAGGGTACGATGGAATTGATTGAGGTCACTGCCCGCTTTGCCCAGGACGGGAATATAACGCCCCAGCGCTTTGTGTGGCAAGACGTTGATTACCCGGTCGCATCAACAGGCAGGCGCTGGCAGGATCAGGATGGGCTCCATATTCTGGTTATGGTGCCCGGCGAAAGAGTGCTGGAATTGATCTTCCAGGCCGAATCTGGTCTTTGGTATCTCAAACAGCCCCCAGTCCGGCGGATGGCCTGAGGGGAGCATTCGAATGCATCCAGCCTGAGAGATGACGAACTGTCAGGCTCCCAGGCGGGCGCGTTCTGCCTCGATCACGCTATCATCCAGCTTACGAAACAGCGGTTCAGGCTTGGTCAGGGACTGCCCGGCCTGCAACCGACTCGCTTCCCAACGCCCAGAGGCCTCACCTGGCAAATAGCGCAAGACCTCGTGCTCACCGAGCCCATCGGTGCGCGGCTCCACCGTTTGGCTGCCGAACAAAGGTTTTTCATACCCCAGGAAACGATGCAGGCGCTCGCTGCTGAACGGGATAAATGGAGCAAAGAGCAGCTTGAGCGAATCGATCGCCCGCAACGCCGTGTAGATCGTTGTGGCCGCCGCGGACCGATCCGTTTTGATCTCGAACCAGGGCGCGGTTTGATCCAGGTATTTATTGACCTCGCTGGCAAGCCGCATAGTTTCAGCCAGCGCTGCCCGCAGGTGCACATTCTCAAGCTGCTCTCCGACTTCCTTAAAACCAGCTTCCACTGTCGCCAGGATAGTTTCATCAGCGGGGCGCAGTTTGCCCGGTGTGGGCACAACTCCCTCCCAATTCCGGTAACAGAATGAAAGCACCCGGTTCGCCAGGTTGCCCCAGGTTGCTACCAATTCATCATTATTGCGATGCACGAACCCTTCCCAATCCCAATCGGTATCTTTGGTTTCAGGCATGTTGGCGGTCAGATAATAGCGTAATGGGTCGGGATCGTAGCGAGTTAGAAAATCCAGTCCCCAAACAGCCCAATTACGGCTGCCAGAGATTTTCTGCCCTTCCAGGTTCATAAATTCATTGGCCGGGATATCGTAAGGCAAAGTGAGCGGGGCGTTTGGCCGGCCCTCAAAAAGCTGGCTGAACCATTCCCCCGATCCAATCAGCTGGGCCGGCCAGATGACAGCATGGAAAGGGATATTGTCTTTGCCAATAAAATAATATCCTTTGGCTTCCGGGTTCGTCCACCAATCATGCCATGAATCCGGATTCCCATCCAACCTGGCCCACTCGATAGCTGCTGAAAGATAGCCAATCACAGCTTCGAACCACACATACAGGCATTTTCCCTCCCAACCTTCTACAGGCACCGGTATCCCCCAATCCAGATCGCGGGTAATAGCCCGTCCATGCAGGTCATTGGCAGTGATTTGCCCGAGTGATTGGCGCAGGACATTTGGTCGGAAATAGGATTCGCGTTCCTTCAGGAAATCCACGATCGCCGGTTGCAGCTTGCCCAAATCGAGATAGTAATGCTCCGTTTCCAACAATTCTGGGGTCGAGCCATCAATTTTTGAGCGCGGATCGATCAGTTGGGTCGCATCCAGTAAATTTCCGCATTGATCACATTGATCGCCGCGAGCGTTGGTATATCCACAGATATAACAGGTACCCTCAACGTAGCGATCCGGCAAGAAACGCTTTTGGCTGGGGGCGTACCATTGCTGCTGGCGCTCTACATACAGGTAATCATTCTTTTGCAGAGCCAGGAAGATGGTCTGGGAAACCTTGAAGTGATTCTCCGTGTGGGTGGTTGTGAACAGATCGTAAGCCAGGCCCAATTTTTGGAATAGTTCCAGAAAACCTTCATGGAAGTGCTTATAAACCTTCAGCGGAGTTGTCTCTTCCGCATCCGCCCGTACGGTGACCGGCGTTCCATGAGCATCGGACCCGGATACCATAATGACCTGGTTGCCTGCCAACCGGTGATAACGGGCAAAAATATCAGCAGGCAGGTAAGAACCAGTGATATTGCCTACGTGGATATCCGAATTGGCGTATGGCCAGGCAACCGCGACAAGTATTTTTTCAGACATGATAGCCTCCATTTCGTATCTATCCGAAAAATCAAAAGGGTATGTGGTGGTCGATGCGTGCAGAGCACGCATCGACCACGATCATAACAATTTTCGGATAGGTTCTTAATCAAAACGATGCCCAGGTTGGTTTGCCGGGTCAATCTTTCATTAGCGTTGAATATTCTTCCAAAAAAAAGGGCTGCCCTGATTTGGACAGCCCGTAAATCGTCTATTTCGATAAATTTCAGAGCGCGCCTGCGTCGAGATCGGCTGTCCATTGTGCGGCGCGCGAAAACATGACCATGCTGCACATCATGCCGTTCTCATTAATGATCGTCGCCGAAATTTCTTTGGACCACATAGCTATTGCCTACCTCGCTGGTGTCTAATCATCGCATTCGGATGGGTTCACCAGGGAATGCTTAAGTCTAAAGCCCGCGACAGGATTTGTCAAGCTTCAGTCAAAGGCTTTCCCAGGGCTTTCACAAAGTCCAAAAATGAGAAGTTTGGTGTCAGATGTAATCACGCAGTAAGCGGGCACAGCTGGGATTTCGCAAACGCCGGAGCGCTTTGCCTTCAATTTGCCGGATCCGCTCCCGGGTGAGTCCAAACTTCCGGCCCACCTCTTCCAAAGTATAGGCGCGATCTTGACCAAGCCCAAACCTTAGCCTTACAACCCGCGCTTCGCGCGGTGGTAATGTACTTAACACTTCCTCCAGACGCTCTCGTAACATATTCTGATAGGTGATTTGGGCCGGACCGGGAGTGTGCTCATCTTCGATGAACATGCCTAGCTCCGAATCGTCTTCATCGCCTACCGGGCTCTCCAGGGAAAGTGGAATCTGGGCCACCTGTTGGATCCATTTGACCTTGGAGACATCAAGCTCCATTGATTCAGCTAATTCTTCAATGGTGGGTGGGCGTCCGAGTTGTTGCTCCAATTGGAGAGTGGTTTTATTCATCTGGCGGATTCGATCCGTCATATGAACTGGCACCCGGATGGTACGTCCCTGATCGGCGATCGACCGGCTAATTCCCTGCCGGATCCACCAGGTCGCATAGGTTGAAAAACGGAACCCGCGCTGGTGGTCATATTTCTCAACGGCCTTCATCAAGCCCAGATTCCCTTCCTGGATCAAATCCAGAAAGGGCACGCCGCGACCGGTGAAACGCCTGGCAATGCTGACCACCAGCCTGGTATTCGCCCGGATAAGATAATCGCGGGCCTGCAAACCATCCCGGATCATCAGTTCCAACTCAAGGGCGCGCTTGCCATTCTCCCTGATATTGATCTGAGCCAGCTCCAAATTGGCCTGGAAAGCATCCTCGATCCGCTTGGCCAGAGCGATCTCTTCCTCCATCGTCAAGAGGGGAACGCTGGACATCTCGCGCAAATAGATGCTGACCGTATCCTCGCTGGAAACCTGCTCCAGGCGATCAATCTGTTCGGATTCTGAGGGGACGGAGATTTCATTAAAGAGCGCCTGAGCCTCTTGATCATTCTCAACGACAATGATACCCTGGCGCTGTAAGACAGCCGCAATCTCGTTAATCCGTTCGTCGCTTAATGAGCTTGTCGGAGACAGCTCGCGTAAGTTTTCAATGCTGAGGTAGCCCAACTCATCGGCCTTTTGCAGCAACTGTTTGAATACATGACGCTGGATCGGAGGTGGCATGCACGACCATCCTGACAAGATATGAGCAGCAGTGTTGATGGTGCCTAGTGGTTATTCAGATTTCTGATCGTTCCGAACCATCATTCACCCTTAAGAAATGTTTTCAAAATTTCCAGGCGAGGATCAATGAATTCGTCCTCGTGGGTATGAGGGTTTTCGTTCAAGTTAACACCACAGACCGGGCACAGCCCCAGGCAGTCCGGATTACAGACCGGGCTGATCGGAACAGCAAGCCACATTTCGTCGCGAATCACAGGGCTCAAATCAATCTTGCCATCTTCTGGCAAAATCAAGCCCGATTCAGACACAGTCTTCTGGGTGAACGCGTACAGATCCGTGAATTCGATATCGAGCGGCTGCCAGCAGTCGTTCAGACAGCGCACACACGCCAGCATGACCTTGGCATGCATGCGGACCTGCACTAACAGACCCTGGGCGGTTCGAGTAACGCGCGCAATCCCGCTCAGATCTTTGAGATCGAGGTCGGGTTGCAGATGAACTTCGTCGAAATCGAAATCGAAATCGCGAAAATACCCTATCGTCTGGTGGACGATAAAGCCGACATTTAAGATAAATAGATTTCGTGAATTTGACACCGGCAGTTAAAATAGAGAGGCCGTTTTCGGCAAGTGGTTTGGATAACAATCCCGCATCAAATACGATTCCCAACCTGCCTCAAACGCCTCCATTAGATTAGAATTCGAATAGTGATGCGATTATATCATACGATCCACAGTGAGATTTAAGGTCTACCAATAGCTCTCTGGGAAACTCTGTGAGAGAGTTCCAGGTTTGGGGGTGTGAGCGTGCGTCCGCACGCTCACACCCCCAAATCTGGGATACTACCATATAGAGATTCGGAAAAAGGCTGATGTCAAAAATATTACTTGCAACCAATAACCCCGGTAAACTCGTCGAAATCCAGGCTTTACTGGCCCAAACAGGGATTGAACTGGTATCCCCCAGGCAGATCAAGCTCAACCTGGATGTGATTGAGGATGGCCAAACTTACGCGGAGAACGCCAGCCGCAAAGCGATCGCATTCGCGCTGGCAAGCCAGATGCCAAGCCTGGCAGATGATTCCGGATTGGAAGTAGATGCTTTGGGAGGTCGGCCAGGCCTGTATTCCGCCCGCTTCTCTCCACTGCCACATGCCAGCGATGCGGATCGCAGAGCTTATTTGCTCGAACAACTCCAGGGTCTCCCCCGGCCCTGGCTGGCGAAATTCCGCTGTGTTGTCGCATTGATAACCACTCAACAGGCTGCGAATCACATACCGGCTCGGATCGTGGAGGGGATCTGCCCTGGTGAGATTATCCCGGAAGAACGCGGCAGCCATGGGTTTGGTTATGATCCAATTTTTCTGCTGCCGGATTTTGGCCAAACAATGGCTGAACTGGACATGGACGCCAAGAATCAAATCAGTCATCGCGCCCGGGCGATCAAAGCCGCGACACCTTACATCATTGAAATGCTAAACGCAACCGGCTAGCATCATTTTTTGATTGATTTCGGTTATGATTATCGTGATGCAAAAAGCTGAACCGCTCCGATTAATCGATTGGCTGGCTACTTCAATTCGCTGGTTGTTCTTGCTCGGGATTTCACTGGCTTCAGCGGCCGCCGGTCCGATCACCTTAAACCTACAAGTTATCCTGGCCCTCGCGGCAGCCTGGAACGTGTCCCTGACAATCCTGGCGGCAGTCAACCGGCGTTTGCCTGCCCACCCGTATTTCAGCATCGCGGCCGATATGCTGATCGCCCATGGGATCTTTTACATGACTGGCACGATGCTCGGCCCGGTTATCTGGGCCGGTTTGCTGCCAGTCATCACCGCCAGCCTGTACTTCAGGCTGCGCGGCGCTTTGACTGTGCTGCTGCTGAATGTGCTGCTTCAAGGGATATTGGCGCTTTTGGATGTTCCCTGGCCGTCTGCGTTGGCTTCCCTGGCGATCTTGATTCCAATCTACCTGGCAGTGGCTCTGATGGTTAGTTTTATCAGCCGGCGGATGGCGGACGTTCTTGAAGATGAAGTCAAATCCCGCCTGGCAGCCCGGCGCGAGTCTCAACGGATCGAAAATGAACGTCGTCATGCGATTTTCAATCTGATTTCAGCTCTCAGCACTTCTCTAAACATGCAGCGGGTGTTGGACACTGCCCTGGATTTGAGCGCCAGTGCTTTGTTGACCATCGATGCCCCCGCAGACCAGCTCTTCAGCGCCATTCTGCTGTTTAAAGTCACCGAATCCGGACAGGCCGAACTTCAAGTTGGCTCAGCGCGTCGTTTTACTCAGGCCGATCAAAGGGTGATGCTGCCTGGCGAAACCGGTTTGATCGCCAGGTCAATCGAAGATGGAGAACCGCAGTTAACCATCCAACTCGCTCAAGATCCAGAGCTTTCGCGCTTTATCTCCTTACGCGCCTGTCCGGCCGCTTACTGCATACCGCTGCGCAGCGGGCTGGACACTTATGGGGTCATCTTGTTCGCCCATCCGGAGCCAGAATTTTTCAGCCCTGAAAATCGGGAGATCCTGGATATTGTTGGCAAACAGGTCTCGATTTCTATTCAAAATGCGCACCTCTACCAAAATTTGGAAGAGGAAAAAGAGCGTATGATGGCGATCCAGGAAGAGGCCCGCAAGAAAATGGCCCGGGATCTTCACGATGGCCCCACTCAATCGGTGGCGGCTATTGCCATGCGCGTCAACTTTGCCCGGCGATTGATGGAACGCGATGATAAGGCAGCCGCAGATGAACTCTTTAAAATCGAAGACCTGGCGCGCCGGACGACCAAAGAGATCCGCCACATGCTGTTCACCTTGCGACCGCTGGTGCTCGAATCTTCCGGTTTGATCTCGGCGCTCGAATCCATGGCCGAAAAAATGAAAGAAACCTACGGGCAAAGCGTGTTCATCCAGGCTGAACCTGATGTGGTCTCCGAACTCGAGATGAATAAACAGGCAGTGGCGTTTTATATTGCTGAAGAAGCGGTTAACAATGCCCGCAAGCACGCCCAGGCGGAGACCATCTGGGTGCGGCTCCGAAAAATCCAGGATGATTTGGGGCTGCTTGAAATTGAAGATAACGGCCTGGGTTTTGATACCAATTCGGTCGATTCGAATTACGAAAATCGGGGCAGCCTGGGTATGATCAACATGCGCGAGCGGGCTGAACTGGTCAACGGTATCATCCAAATTGATTCTGCCAAGCAGAGCGGGACACGCATCCGGGTCCTGATTCCCTTTACCGAAGAAGCCGCGGATAAGATCCGCCGAGGCGTGTGATCCATACCGGGTCGCAGCGTCCAATCGAGAATACGCCAGCCATGCGCCGTTTGCGTATCCTGGGAATTTTGTTGGGCGCCAGCCTGTTGTTCTGGCTCCAAACGGAAGACGCCAGCGTCCATTGGGTGTTGTTGTTTTCCGCGGCGATCTGCAGCCTGCTCGTGGGACTGGTCTGGCAGCGGTTGGCGCGCCGCCACATCCAATCAGGTTACTGGTTTCCCATCGCTGGCCTGCTGGTTGGGCTTCTGATCACTCCTTCTGCCTTATTATTGATGGCTTTAAAAACCGGCCTGCACGGACATCAAGGTCCTGATTTCAGCGGTGATCAGATCCTGGCAGTCATTGTGCGCACCCCTGCCTGGATCCTCAGCGGCCTGACCACCGGCGTCGGGGTCCAGCTCTTCCAACGGATCAAATCTCCGCAAGATCCGGGCAAGAAGCAAGTATAATACTCTCAACCCATACCCACCCAGCCAGAGAGCCGGCCCTTAAGGAAACCCTGTGGGAGAATCCCACAGAAATTCCCAATGAACCAAAGAGCCAAATCACCATCGCCAGGTTACTGGTTGATAGAATCGATCTTCATTATGCCCATCGCTGCCAATATTTATTACCACGCCTATGAACAGGGAAATGGGGGGGAACGAACCGCCGTCGTCTTGATACATGGCGCAGGGGGAACCTACTTACACTGGCCATCAGAAATTCGCCGGCTGCCCGGCTACCGAATTTATGCTCTGGATCTACCCGGGCATGGTAAATCGGAAGGCCGCGGCGAGCAATCTATCGACGCGTACGCCGAGTCGATTCTGAACTGGCTGGACGCGCTTCAACTTCACAAAGCAATTATTGTCGGTCATTCGATGGGTGGGGCCATTGCCCTGACCCTGGGGTTGGAAAATCCGGATCGGATTGCCGGTTTAGGGTTGATTTCTACCGGCTCCAGATTGCCGGTCGCTCCTCAATTGCTGGAAAGCACCAGCCAGGCAACTACGTTCTACTCTGCATTGGATTTAATCCGGCGTAAGGCATTCAGTCCGGATACGCCCGAGCGGTTGGTTGAGCTGGCTATCCGCCAGATGGGAGCGATCCGCCCCAGCGTGCTGCATGGTGATTTTGTAGCCTGCAATCGTTTTAATCTCAGCGACCGAATCTCCGAGATCCATCAGCCCGCCGTGGTGATCTGCGGCGGGCAAGACCAAATGACACCCTTGCGAATGTCTCAAAGCCTATCCAATTGCCTGCCGAATGCCAGGCTCGAAACACTGGCCGAAGCCGGACATATGGTCATCATCGAACAGCCACAACAAACCGCCGCGATCATCAATAATTTCATAGCAGGGTTACGCTGATGTTTTCTGACTGGCTGCCGGACATATAGCCTCAACCACAGGATTGATTAAAGACCCCAAATTATGTTTTTTGGGAATTCATAGTGTGGTACACCAGATTTGAGGGCGTGAGTGTACTGGTCCACACTCACGCCCTCAAATCCGGAGCTCTCCCACAAAGTTTCCCAGAGACTCTAAATTTTTACCTTGCCTTTTTAGGGGGGGTTGTGTATAATCCACTGCGCACGGGCGGTTAGCTCAGCTGGTTAGAGCGTTGCGTTGACATCGCAAAGGTCGTAGGTTCGAGTCCTATACCGCCCACACAGACCGCCGGCCGGCGGTCTTTTTTTTGTCGGTCGAATTCGTCAAACGGAAGGTCTGGAACTCAAGCCAACCTTGCTTGACAACTCATTGGACCTGCGCTACCATCTACGTAGACGGCGGCTCCTGTATTGATCGGTTGAGCCAGACTGATTCTGACAGGCGCCTGCATACAGGCAAATCCAATTGGCAATACTTAGTTTCAACTGGGCTTTAACTGCATCCAAGCGACTCGGTTAAAACACACAAGGAGAACATTTGATGGCAACCCAAAAGAAGACGATCAAAGGCCTGGTATTTGCCAGCCTGACCCTGGCACTGGTCCTGTCCTTGTTCCTGCCGATGGGCGTTCAAGCGAAATCGGACCTGATCCGCCTGACGATCAATAATCGCAATACCAGCTCGCTGTACCTGCGCCTGAAAGGTCCATCCTATTATTACCTGACCGTTGCGGATGAGACCCGGACGGATTTCACTGTCGAGCGCGGCGAATATGAATATTCCCTGACCGCCTGCGGCGCCACCACTACCGGCACGATGGATTTCTCCAGCAACAAGATCCTGGTTATGCCCATCTGCGGTGGTAATGCCGGCGCAAGCAGCAAGAACCCGGACAAAGTCGATCTCTCGACTGAACACAAACTGGTGCCCATCAGCATCGAGAATGACACCAGCGGACGAGCCCTGGTGATCATGACCGGGCCTTCCACCTACGTTTTCAGCCTGGAAAAGAACAAAACCTACGACGATTACACCATCGTCCGGGGTGAATACGATCTGCAGATTTACGCCTGCGGCCGTTATACCACTCGCACCTGGACGGCTCTGAAAGATCACAAACTGACAATTGTATGTCCATAACCAGCTTTTCGACTGAAAACTGGTAAGGACCTGGGCGAACTAGGTGGGTGTAAGGATCTCACTCACACACCCAGTTTGCCACGAATTTCAGGTAGAGGCTGAGCAGTTCCAATGATCAACGTTTTGGGAGCGCTCAATAGTTGTAGAAAATAAAATGCAGTGTTCGGTTTGCCCGGCATCCACCGGCTAAACCGAACACTGCATCTACACATTTTGATAGCACGCCACGTATTGCCATAATCCGATAATCTGGGTATAATCTATAAAATAATACGCCAGCATTGATTGGGACGAGTAACCGGACAAGCGGGCCCGACAGGGAAAGAAGATCATCGATTGAGAGTCTTCAACGGGAGCCGGCCGGCGAAAACCACCCATGAGCTTGAACCAGAACGACCTGCGGGTCCAGTATGGGGAACGGTTAGCCTCGTTACCGGCTCAAAGAGATGAGCGGCTGGCACAGCCCCAGTTGTTCAATCTGGGTGGAACCGCGTGACGATTGCTCTCGCCCCAGTGTGGGTGAGAGTTTTTTATTTAATGTCAGGCGCGCCAAATTGCCTGGATCTGTTCGTTGAAATTGGAGGTTAGTCATGCCAGAAAAGAAGCAAGAACGTTATGAGGATAGCGATCTGTATCGCATCCGCCACTCCGCTGCGCATATCATGGCCCAGGCCGTGGTCGAGATGATCCCCGAGGCCAAATACACCATTGGCCCGCCGGTTGAGGATGGCTTTTATTACGATTTCGATTTGCCCCGCACGTTGACCCCGGACGATCTGGCTGTGATCGAAAAGCGCATGCGCCAGATCATCGCTGGTCACTACGACTTTGAGAAGGAGGTCATTTCCGCCGACCGCGCTCGCCAGATCTTTAAGGACCAGCCCTACAAACTGGAGCTGATTGAAGGCCTGGAAAAAGGCGGCCAGGATGAATATGGTAATCCTCTGAAGGAAAAGCCCGACATATCGATCTACACCCACGATCATTTTGTCGATTTGTGCCGCGGGCCCCACGTGGAGAATACCGGCAAAATCAATCCGGCCGCGGTCAAGCTGATGAGTGTTGCCGGTGCTTATTGGCGCGGGGACGAACACAACCCCATGCTCCAGCGGATTTATGGCACGGCCTGGCACAATCCGCAGGAATTGAAGGATTACTTATGGCGGCTGGAAGAAGCCAAAAAACGGGATCACCGCAAATTGGGTAAAGAGCTCGGCCTGTTTTACTTTTCGGAAGAAATCGGGCCCGGCATCCCCCTGTTCACGCCTAAAGGGGAGATCATCCGCCATCTGATGGAGGCGTATGTCCGGGAGGTACAGACGCGCTATGGTTACCAGCATGTCTGGACCGGCCACCTGGTCAAAGAAGATCTGTACAAGCGCTCCGGGCATTACGACAATTACGAAGACTCGATGTTCCCGCCCATGGTAGACGAGAACGTGACCTACCGGCTCAAGCCGATGAACTGCCCAAGTCATATGACGCTCTACAAGGAAATGGGCCGCCATTCATACCGCGAGCTGCCCATGCGGTTTGGCGAATTTGCCACCCTGTATCGCTATGAAAAGACGGGCGAACTCACCGGCCTGACGCGGGTGCGCGCCCTTACCCAGGACGACTGCCATATTTTCTGCATGGAAGAGCAAATTGGCGAGGAATTCGCCCGGGCCTTGAACCTGATCCAGGAAGTCTTGAATCGCTACAAGTTCACGGACTACTCAGTCCGCTTATCGTTGCGCGGGGAAGAGGGCAAATACGTCAAGGATGATGAGAAATGGGATAAGGCTGAAGCAGCCCTGCGCGAGGCGCTGGATGCCAGCGGCGTCGATTATTTCGAGGCCACCGGTGAAGCCGCCTTCTACGGACCGAAAGCCGACTTCATGGCCAAGGACGTACTGGGCCGCGAATGGCAGCTCTCCACGATCCAGGTGGACTTCATCCAACCAGCCCGGCTCGGGCTGAGCTATATCGGCGAGGATGGCCAGGAACATATCCCGGTGGTGCTCCACCGGGCCGTAACGGGTTCAACGGAGCGCTTCCTGGGTGTACTGATCGAGCATTTCGCCGGAGCCTTCCCAGTCTGGTTAGCCCCCGTTCAGGCGGTCTTGATCCCGATCGCCGACCGGCACCTACCCTACGCCCAAGAAGTGGCCCACCAACTGCAATCAGCCGGCCTGAGAGTGGAAGTGGATGACCGCGGCGAACGGATGAACGCCAAGATCCGGGATGCCCAGAAACAGAAGGTTCCTTACATGCTGGTGGTCGGCGATAAGGAAATGGATGATCAGCAAGTGGCCTTGCGACTGCGCTCGGGCGAAAACCCGGGGGCCATGTCGATTGATGATTTTCTGGCCCGCGCCAGGATTGACATCGACTCCGGCGATTAACCAGTCGTTTCGGCAGGTCGCCTTTGATAAATACGTTCTGTTCGAATTGCGCCGCTTGGCGGCGCAATTCGAACAGTGCACAGCCTCTGGACGGCCAATTTCATCCAATTAAGCGTTCGCAGGTTGTTTTTTCCGTTTTTGAGGTTCCTGGTAGTTGACGATTTACGCTTTATTTGGTATGATGCGTTCGATTGGCCGAGGGCCAACTTTTAATTTCATTGTTAGTGAAGGAGCGAGATATCAGCGCAGTTAACTATCGTGTCAATGATGCCATCCGAGTACCTCAGGTTCGGTTGATTGGCCCCGAAGGAGAAAACATTGGGGTTGTATCGATCGAGGAGGCGCGCAAGGTCGCACGCGAGGCCGAGCTCGATCTGGTGGAGGTCGCCCCCAATTCCCAGCCTCCAGTATGCCGGGTCATGGACTTTGGTAAGTTCATTTATGAACGAGCCAAGAAAGAGCGTGAAGCCCGCAAAGCCCAAACCAAGATCGAGGTCAAAGAGATCCGTCTTCGGCCGAAGACGAACGAACATCACCGCGATCTAAAAGTCCGAGATGCCCGCAGATGGTTGGAAGATGGCATGAAAGTCAAGGTTCGGATCCGATTTCGCGGCCGGGAAATAACGTATCCCGAGATCGCATTGAACGATTTGAAGGAGATTGCAGAGGACCTGTCCGATGTGGCGATCGTCGAGCAAGCTCCTGGGCTGGAGGGCCGCACCATGCTGATGGTGCTGGCGCCTGGGAAAGCCCCCAAGAAGAAGTAGGTCTTCCAGCGCTGTTTCCGTCTTTCTCAAGGTGTTAACATCCGCGGATGCAAGAGATCCGCGGAATTTTGTGTGAGAGGAGTTAGACCGTGCCACGCAAGCAAAGAACCGGTAAGTACAAGATCAAAACCCATAAAGCTACTGCCAAGCGCTTCCGTTTGACTGGTTCAGGAAAACTTGTGCGGACCAAGGGTGGTAAGAGCCACTTCCGCCGCCGCACATCGGACCGCACAAAGCGACTGCTGGACGAAATGATCCCCGTGAAAGGCCGTGGAATCAAGAAAACTGTGCATCGCCTGGCGCCCTACCTGGACAAGCTGGACTGAGCCGCCGATTTCAAGAACACGTATTTCACGCGAACTGAAACCGGTTAGATCGTAGCGGGTGCTTCGGCGCCCCAGTAAGATTTTATCCAACCTAGATGATTGCGGCTGTTGGGTGTTCGCAACGGGTAGTGTGAGAAGCTACCGGCGCCCAGTGGTACGCAGGAGAGACAAAAATGCCCCGAGTAAAGACTGGCACTATTCGCCGTCAGCACCATAAGAAAATTCTAAAGCTCAACAAGGGCCAATTTGGCACCCGCCATCGTTTATTCCGGCGCGCCAATGAAGCCATGCTCAAAAGCCTGTGGTATTCTTACCGTGACCGCCGCACCCGCCGCCGCGACCTGCGCCGACTTTGGATTGCGCGCATCAACGCAGCCGCCCGGCAAAATGGCACCACCTACAGCCGGCTGATCCACGGCATGAAAACCAGCCAGATTGCGATCAACCGCAAAATGCTGGCTGAACTAGCCGTTCGAGATCCCAAAGCGTTTACGGCTGTTGTGGAACAGGCTCAGTTGGCCTGATCTTCTACTCCCACGCTTATCAGGAGGCTGCCTGAATCAGGCGGCCTCTTTTTGATTAATGGCGAAATAAGGTTTCAGCTTGGGCGAAACGCTCAAGCTGAAACCTTATTTCGCCTATTATTCGTAATACAGAAACCGTAAAGTCCTGAAAATTCCTGTAAAGACACATCGTAGTATAATCCTCGCAGTGGAGGTAGTTATGACGGACCAGAAAGAACCCAAAATTGTGCCTTCGAAGGGGGGCATCTTTGCCGATCTCACCCTGCGGATCAAGCTCATCCTGCGCCTGTTGGCCGATCCCCGGGTAAATCCGTTGATAAAATTGCTGCCGATCGGCTCGGTGGTGTATTTTTTTGTCCCGGATTTAGCTCCTGGGCCGATCGATGATGCCGCGATCCTTTGGCTGGGCGCATATTTATTCGTTGAGCTCTGCCCGCCTTATATCGTAGAAGAACATATGAAAGCCCTTAAACAGGTTATCCCTGGCGAATGGCGTGACCCGCTCAATTCAGAGGACGATGTGGTCGATGCCGAGTATTGGGAAAAGAAAGACTGAGGGACAGTTCATACGACCCGGTGCCGGCCTTTCGGCAACCTATTTCTGACCAAAATTCAACCAGAATCACCCGTAAAGAGTATATAAGGTATGCGCTACCTGATCCTTTTTCTCATTCTTCTGCTGCCGGTGGCATGCAGCCAGTCCAACGCGCCGGCCACCGCGACCCTGCCGGCCCCTACATCGACCCACCCAGAACCGACTGCTAGCGCGGCGCCGGCTGCTACCGCCGCGCCAACGATCCAGCCAACCGATACGCCGGCTCCGACAAACACGGAAATGATCCCCAGCCCCACCACCCCGCCGCCGGCCCTTCAGTTTCCCGACCCTTCCGGATACACCTGGCAACAAATCGCCAGCGGGTTGGATTCCCCAGTTGGCATCACCAATGCCGGCGACGAAAATCGCTTGCTCATCCTTGAACAATCCGGCCGCATCCGGATCCTGGCAAATGGGACTTTACTGCCGGCGCCATTCCTGGACCTCAGCACTCAGGTCAGCCGCCAGAGTGAGCAAGGCCTGCTGGGCCTGGCCTTTCACCCTCGTTACGCGTTGAATGGTTTTTTCTACATCAATTACACCGACTTACAGGGCAATACGGTGATTGCCCGTTATCAGGTCCAGGCGGACAACCCCAACCAGGCTGATCCCGACAGCGCCCAACGCTTGCTGTATGTCCAGCAACCTTTTGCCAATCACAATGGTGGTATGCTGGCATTTGGCCCGGATGGCTACCTCTACCTTGGCCTGGGCGACGGCGGTTCCGGCGGCGATCCTTTCGGCAATGCCCAATCGACGAACACCTTATTGGGGAAGATTCTACGCATCGATGTCGATCAGGGCGAGCCTTACGCTATCCCTGCGGACAATCCATTCGCCAATGGCGGCGGCGAACCTGAGGTCTGGGCCTATGGCTTACGCAATCCCTGGCGGTTTTCCTTCGACCGCCAGACTGGCGATCTGTATATTGGGGATGTTGGCCAGTCCAGCTTCGAGGAGCTTGATTTTCAACCGTCTGATAGCCCGGGTGGAGTCAATTATGGTTGGAATATCATGGAAGGATATTCTTGCTACAAAACAGGAAGCTGCGATACGGCTGGACTGACCTTGCCGGTTTTCGATTATCCTACCCATGAAAACAATACCTGCTCGGTTGTGGGCGGAGTTGTTTATCGCGGCCCTAGCCTGCCTGCCTGGCAGGGGATCTATTTATTCGGAGACTACTGCTCCGGAGACATTGGCGGCTTATTGCCTGGAGAAATGCCCAGCTCCAGTCAGGCAGCCTGGCAGCAGGCCTGGCTGTTCAGAAATATCGGCCGGGTTACTTCCTTCGGAGAGGACCGTTCCGGTGAGGTGTATGTGACCGACCTCGGCGGCAGGGTATATAAGCTAGTGAAAAAATGAATCTTAAACCTTTGACCGAGTTGAATGCCCTTAAGGCTAAAAAGCGACTGAATGGATTAATCTACGGCGCCCTGGCCGGCTTTAGCTTCGCACTGGCCGCCTGGGGGTGGGACGCTTACGAGCTGGCCTCGGCCCACGCCATCCTGCCCTGGGCCAAGTTTATCGCCGGGGGGCTTTTCACCATCCTGCTGGGTATGCTGGCTGGCTGGCTGGCAGCTCGCATCGACAACTCTTTGGTCAGCGCCCTGATCTGGCTGGGGGTTGGCGTGGCCTTTACCGTGGCGGCTGGCATTCTCCCATATCAGGGAGTCAGCTTCGTTCAAAACCTGTTTACCCCGGAGATCGCTGAAAAAACCAGCTACCCGCTGACCAGCGCAGCTCAGATTCGGATGTGGATTGCCTTGCTTACGGTTGGATTGAGCAGCTTTTTCGTAGGTGTCTTCGAATTGGTGCTGATCGACGCAGCCACGACGAACCTGTCATTCATCCTGCGCTGGTTATCGCTTGGGGTTTGTATCCCGCTGATGTTATTAGGCGGATATATCGGGGCGGACCTGCAAATCAACCGGCCATTACGCAGTCCTATGCTGTCGGTGAACAGTGTTTTGGAATTTGCGCGCGCCAACCAGGGGCAGCCCATCGACCGGGCAGTGGCCAGGGAAAGGCGTGTGAACGCTTTGCGGTCGCTGAGCAGCGTGGTGTTCGGCCCTTACCGTATGGTGGTTGGAAGCTATGATGAATTTCTCTCCCAGGTTACCGTTCTGATCGATTTCGATGGTGCCTGGGCCCGCTGCATTGCGGTAGACGGCAACCTGACCTATTGCGAAGCCATCGACCAGGCCGCCAAAGCTCCGCCAGATTACTCACCGGTTCTGATTTCCAGCGCTCCGTCAACTCGTTCGACAACCGGAGCCGCCCAGGCCACCCAACCGGCTGTGTCCAGCGCAGACCCTACAGCCACAGCCAGCCCAAGCGGAACAGCGCGGACGCCGGTTCTCCCGCCCCCTGAAAGCCAGGCTGTTCTCCCAATTGCCGAGGCGGAGATCCAGAAATTGACCGATCTGCCCGCTTACCAGATCACGGCTGAGATTGATTTTGAGAATCACTCCTTCAGCGGCCAAATGGAACTGGGGTATGTCAACACGGAATCAGTTCCGCTGGACAGCCTGTTCTTCCGCCTGTTCCCCAATGGCGACAGCAGCTACGGTAATGGTTCATTGACCGTGCAACAGGTTGAAGTAGACGACACACCAGCCGAAACCTCCCTTTCCTTGAGTGACAGCGTCTTGGAAGTCAAATTGCCGGGGCCGGTCCAGCCTGGCGAGTTGCGCAACCTCAGTATGTCCTTCGACGGCATTGTACCGCTGGACTATGGCGGCCAGGATACGGCCGGTTATGGCATTTACAATTTCAGCCAGAACGTCATGGCGCTTTCGGGATGGTTTCCGATCCTGGCCGTATATGATGAAAATGGCTGGAATCTCGATCCCGTTTCGGGGATCGGCGATTCAGTTTACAGCGATATGGCCAGCTTTTCGGTCCAACTCAACTTGCCGGAAGGGATCGTCCTGGTCAGCACTGGCGTTACAACGGATCAACAGGCGGACGGCGGCGGGTTGGTCCAATACACCCTCGATAGCGGCCCCGTCCGGGATTTTTTTGTCATACTAAGCCCGGACTTTCAAGTGACCAGCCAGAACATCGGCGCAACCCAGGTCAACTCTTATTATCTGCCCGGTAATGAAGCCGGTGGGGAACAGGTCCTGGCGGTGGGCAGCGATTCGCTGCGTATCTATAACCAGCAGTTTGGCCTGTATCCCTATGTGGATCTTGACCTGGTGGATGCCCCCATGCGGAATGCCTCAGGAGTTGAATTCCCTGGCATCGTGCTGATCGGCGATTCGCTTTACCCGGATTTCAGCAAACCCGATCTGGCAGTCACAGCAGCCCATGAAGTGGCCCACCAGTGGTGGTACAACCTGGTCGGCAATGATGTCATCGATAATCCCTGGATGGACGAGGCGCTGACCACCTATTCATCCAGCCTGTATTACGAATTTACGCAGGGTCCCGGCGCCGCCCAGGGGTTGTTCTCTTACTATGAAAATCGCTACCAGCAGGCAGTCGATGCCGGCAGCGACGATCAGGTCACCCAAAGCGAGACCTATTTTGAGAGTCTCAACGATCCTCGCCGGTATGGCGCCATCGTCTACGCCAAAGGAGCGCTTTTCTTCCAGGCCCTGCGCCAGGAAATCGGGGACGAGGCATTCTTCAGTGCGCTCGCCAATTACTTTAACGAGTATAAATTCAAGATTGCCCGCCCCGAAGATCTGCTCAATGCCTTTGAACAGGCCGCCGGCAGACCGTTAGATGACTTCTATCAGGTGTGGCTGTATTCACCTGACCCATCCTGACCGGTTAATGGCCGCTGAGGCCGAGCTGGAACGAAACGCATAAACATTTTCTGATGATCAATCCCCCCAATAATTCGCATACCGGCGGTTCGACTTTTGCCGCCTCCAGGTCACTGACCTACCGAAAACACTACCTCTGGCTGATCTTGCTGCTGGTTGGCTTGATGAGTGCTTGCACCCAGCCAACCACGCTCCAACAGCAGCCCGCCGCAACCAGCCTCATCCAGGCGGTTGGGACCGGAGCCCCGGCGACCGAGTTGCCATCCGCCGGGGGATCGCCTGTTCCGGATGTATTCATGCCATACTCCGCCAATCAGGCGCCAGCCAGCGCACCTGCATCCACTCCAATCGCCGATCCATCTCCAACAACTTCTCCTACCCCAACCGCCGAAAACAAAGTTCGTTTCGCAGTGATCGGCGACTATGGCCTGGCAGGCCAGCCCGAGCTTGAAGTAGCCGCCCTGATCGCCAGCTGGCAACCTGACCTGATCATCACAACCGGTGACAACAATTATCCTAACGGTGAAGCCAGCACGATCGATGAAAATATCGGTCAGTATTTTTCCGACTATATCGCTCCTTACCAGGGCGCCTATGGCCCCGGCGCCGAGCAGAACCGCTTTTTCCCAAGTTTGGGCAATCACGACTGGAATTCACCCGGGGCAGGTCCTTACCTGGATTATTTCACGCTGCCCGGCAACGAACGTTATTATGATTTTGAAGCCGGCCCGGTCCATTTCTTTGCAATCGACAGCGATTTGCGCGAACCGGATGGCGTCTCGCGCCTATCGACGCAGGCCAACTGGCTTCAAGCCAGCCTGAGCGCTTCGACCGCGCCCTGGAACATCGTCTTCTTCCACCATGCTCCCTATTCCTCCGGGCTGCATGGCTCTGTGGATTGGATGCGCTGGCCTTTCATGGATTGGGGGGCCGACGCAGTCCTATCCGGGCACGATCACACCTATGAACGCTTACTGGTCGATGGGCTGGTCTACTTTGTGAATGGCCTGGGTGGCGGCCCCAGGTACGATTTCGTCAACATTCTGCCCGACAGCCAGGTGCGCTACAATGCGGATAACGGCGCCATGTTGGTGGAGGCGACCAGTTCTCAGATCACCTTCCAATTCTGGAACCGGGCCGGCCAATTGATCGACGAGTATACCCTGACAAAATAGCCTGACCCATGTTTGCCTCTCAGAAGGGTAATGCGGCCAAATGCGATTTTCCAGGGCTTTCACAAGAAAAAGATTGGGGTTGGGATTGTTGAGGTTCCTCAGGAAATTCTGTGCGAGTCCCCAGGATTCGCAAGACCTTCCCTTAGGGCGATTGCATTTGCCAATCTCGGATCCACCCAGGCCATCGAAATGAGAAAAAATGTGGTGTGCGAGCGAGGCATTACCCCGCTCGCACACCACATTTTTTCCTCTTGGTGGGGGCAAACCGGCCAAATGCGATTACCCTAGACCTTCCCTTGACACCTGAGCCACCCCTATGGTAAACTGCTTGAGCTTGAGAAAGCAAATCTTAAGAAAGGATAGGCGCACGAAAATGATGATGATCTTCAACAAATTTTTCCGCTCAGCCGCCTCCGGCGTTGCCGGTGGTTATGCTCTGCCTTGTCGTAGTGCGTCTATCGACCGCTAGGATCCTGCTTTCAGGGAAATAACCCTCCTCTTGGATACCGGCCACGGCGCGCTACCAGCCCCGTGGCTTTTTTTATTGCCATATCAGCCTGATTAACGGCCACGGGTGCGCCTCGTGGCCGTTTTTTGTTTGTCGGGCCCCAGGATCGCAACGACACGATCTTCAAACCCGGAGTATCTGACCGAAAGTCATAGAAGAATCTTCTTCGGACAGGTATCAGGAATCAGGAGTACGCAAGATGTCTGCTGCAGTTGAAGTAAGAAATGCAACCAAAACCTATAAGAACCTTAGCGTCCCCCGCTGGAAACGGAGCTACAGGTTCAGCAGCGCCCTGACAGCCGGAGCTGCCGGTAAATCTGGCCTGCTGGAACAACTGCCAGTTGTGGTAGCCGTCGATCGCGTCTCCTTTAAGGTTCCCGAAGGCCAGATTTTCGGCCTGATCGGCCCGAATGGCTCGGGGAAATCGACTTTGCTGCGACTTTTGGCAACCCTGTTGCCCCTGGATGATGGGCAGATCCAAATTTTTGGTTTTGATGTCACCCGCCAACCTAATCAAGTCCGGCGCCTGATCAATCCCATCGCCGGAGACGCCAGCTTCTTCAGAAAATTATCGCCTCTCGATAATCTGCTCCAGGATGGACGCCAATTGGGGTTGGATGAAGCCGAGACACGCCGTCAGGTAATGGATATTCTGACCTGCCTTGGCATGCCGGATCGTTTTATTCTCACTCCCATGGATGAGATCTCAACCGGGATGCAGCAAATGGTCTGCCTGGCACGAGCGGTCCTGCCCCGCCCCCGGCTGCTGCTGTTGGATGAACCAACTTCCGGACTGGACCTGTTCGCACGGCGACAATTTCACGCTTTGTTGAACGAACTCAGCGGCAAGTTAGGAACCACGATCGTGTTTGCCACCCAGGACGTGGATGAAGCCGGCATGCTGTGCGACCAGATCGCGATCCTGGACCATGGCCGGATTGTGGCCCTGGACACCCCGGAAGCGCTGCGTGGCAGCCCGGCGACCAGCCTGGAGGAAGCCTTCCTGGAGTTCACCCGGCCGCAGCCATTCGCCCTGCATGCCGAAATCGCCTGAGAATGAGACTATCCATTTGGAACAGCTGGATGATTGTGGGGGCCAGGCCCCCACAATCATCCAGCCAGATCGCATCCAGGATTTAGCCGCTGCAGTTTGAAAAGAAGCTGATATCCTTGCGGACATCGCGTAACCCAACCCTTTGAGGAGAGCGTCTTGAACATCGCAACCCCTTTATTTGAAGGCCGGTTCGTCTGCCTGGCCCCGATCGATCACGAACATGATCCTGATATCTTCGCCGGCTGGACGCAGCACAGCCTCTACCTGAGGATGCTGGATACCACACCGGCCCGCCCGCTTTCGCCTGGACAGGTAAAAAAGCAATACGAAGCCATTGAAAAGGAAATGGAGGACAGCAAAACCCTGTTCTACTTTGCCATCCACAGCCTTCCGGCCGAGACGGAAAAAGAACGCTTGCTCGGTTTTGTTAAGCTGTTCGGGATCGATTGGGCTCACGGCAACAGCTTTATCCAGATCGGGATCGGCGTTCCCTCCGATTGGGGTAAAGGCTTTGGCAGCGATGCCCTGGGAATCATCCTCCGTTTCGCCTTTAATGAACTCAACCTGTACCGGCTGACCGCCCGCATTCCGGAATACAATCTGGCTGCACAGGCGCTTTTCCGCAAAGCCGGTTTCATCGAAGAAGTCCGGCGACGGGAGGCCTTTGTGCGTGACGGACGCCGTTGGGATGATGTCCATCTGGCCCTGTTAGCCGACGACTGGCCCACAACCTTATCCGGGGATAAAATAGAATGAATAAACAGGAACTGCCGCGATGATCAACGAAACCCATGCCCACCAACCTTCATCTCTGGTGAAAAACGATCTGTTCCGAGGCCAGCTGGTGCGGCTGGCGGCAGCCGACACGAAGCTGATGGGCCAGCTTTACCCGCGCTGGGGACGCAACTCGGAATTCAAACGCATGCTCGACACCAGCCCGGCTTATCCTTATTCAGAAAAAGCGACCCAGGCCTGGTTCGAGCGCGAGCAAGACAAGGCCGAGCCGGATTACCTGATCTTTCTCATTCGCACACTGGAAGACGACCGAGTGATCGGGGACATCGGCCTTGATCGCCCCAACCTGCATGGCGATGTTTTCGTTGGAATTGGGATCGGTGAACCCGACTACTGGGGTAAAGGTTATGGCAGCGACGCCATGGAGATAATCCTGCGTTACGGCTTCCAGGAACTCAATTTGCACCGGATTTCCCTGGACGTTTTCGAATACAACCCGCGCGCCATCCGATCCTATGAAAAAGTTGGTTTCAAGATTGAGGGGCGCTATCGCCAGTTCTTAAATCGGGAAGGCCGCCGCTGGGACATGATTTTTATGGGCATCACCAACCAGGAATGGCGGGCCCGCCAAAAAGCCCAGGCTCGGGGTGCAAACGCTCCCAAAGGACAGGACCATGGCAACTGATTCCCATCTGATTATTCGTGCCGAAACCCCGCAAGACGAGCCGGCCATCATCGCAATCAACACCCAGGCATTTGGGCGCCCTGCGGAGGCCAACCTGGTTCAGGCCTTGCGCCCGCACCTGCCTGGGGTGGATTATTCACGCCTGGCCATTCTGAACGGCAAACCGGTAGGGCACATCCTCTTCAGTCCAATTGAAATCGACACGGGTGGAAGCGCGATTTCCGCGCTGGCGTTGGCGCCAATGGCGGTCCTGCCGGAATATCAAGGCCAGGGGATCGGTTCTGCCCTGGTGCGTGACGGGCTGGTCACCCTCCGCCGGCTCGGCGAGCGGATCGTGATCGTCCTGGGCCATTCCAATTTCTACCCCCGCTTTGGTTTTGAACCGGCCAGCAAATACGGCATCCGAGCGCCGTTCGAGGTCCCTGATCCGGCTTTCATGCTGGTTGAGCTCGAACCGGGCGCGCTGCGGGGCGTTCAGGGCACGGTCTGCTACCCGCCTGCCTTTGACCAGGTATAGCTCGGCCCAACGTTGCATGAATCTTCCTAATAGGAGGCGACTGGTATGACTTTACAAGCGATCATTTGGGACCTGGGTGGGGTACTCTTGCGCACCGACGACCGCCAACCACGGGCTGAACTGGCCCAGGAACTAAACCTCAGCTATGAAGCGCTCGACCAACTGGTTTTCAACAGTCCATCTGCCCGCCAGGCCAGTCGCGGCGAGATCAGCGCCGCCGAACATTGGCGCAATGTATGCAGGCTGCTTTCCTGGCCTGAAGACCGGATTCAGGAGCTCCAGTCCCGGTTTTGGGGTGGCGATCGCCTGGACCAGGATCTGATCGATGTGGTTCGCTCCTTGAAGCAGGACTACCAAACGGCCCTGCTTAGCAACAACTGGTCGGATCTGCGCCAGGCGCTGGTGGAGCAATGGCGAATTGCGGATATCTTCGATGAAATGATTATTTCGGCCGAAGTCGGGCTGGTCAAACCCGATCAACGCATCTACCAGCTCACCCAGGGCAAACTGGGCGTTCCTCCCGAACTGATCCTGTTCATCGATGATTTTATTGAAAATGTCCAGGCTGCCCGCGCCGCAGGCTGGCAGGCCATTCAGTTTCGAAACAGCCAGCAGTTAATGACCGATGTAAATAGCCTGCTGACTGAGCCGTGAACCACTGGTCCAAATCTGACGGGAGTACCGCATGCAGTTGACCCACCTGACCCTTTCCGAAGCATCCAACCTGGTTCGAACCGGGGAGATCACACCGTTGGAGCTCACCCAGGCCTGCCTGGATCGCATCGAGCAGGTGGATCCAGGCTTGAACAGCTTCATCACCCTGACTGCGGATACTGCCCTGGCGGATGCCCGGCGCGCCGCTGAGCGCATCCACCAGGGCGGTTATCTTGGCCCTCTGGATGGTATTCCGCTGGCGCTCAAGGATCTATATGAAACCCGCGGGGTTCGCACGACGGCCGGTTCGCAAGTTTTCAGCCAGCATATCCCAAAGGAAGACGCTGCCGTCGTACAGCGCCTCAAATCCAGCGGTGCGATACTCCTGGGCAAGCTGAATATGCACGAGATCGCTTTGGGCGTAACCAACGTCAACCCCCATTTTGGCGCCTGCCGGAACCCCTGGGACCCGGACAGGATAACCGGGGGATCATCCGGAGGCAGCGCGGCTGCCCTGGCCGGGCGGTTGTGCTTCGGGGCATTGGGCAGCGACACCGGCGGTTCGATCCGTATTCCGGCTTCGCTCTGTGGCGTGGTCGGCTTGAAACCGACTTACGGGCGCGTCAGTTTGCGAGGCGTTATCCCATTGAGCTGGAACCTGGATCACGCCGGGCCGATGGCCAGGACGGTCCGGGATACCGCCCTGCTGCTTCAGGCAATCGCCGGTTATGATCCCGGCGACCCGGCTTCGCTCGCTGTCCCGGTGGGCAATTATCTCGAACAGATTGCCAGCGGCCTGGAGGGCTACCGGATTGCCTTGGCCACAGACGAATTTTTCCAGAAAACCGATCCCGAGGTGCAGGCCGCCGTCAAGGCTGCCGCCCGGATCTGTGAAGATTTGGGCGCCAGGGTAGAAGAAGCGGCTTTCCCACAGGCGCGCCAGGCCGCCCGAGCAAACAGCCTGATGGTCCCCAGTGATGCCGCGGCTTTTCATCATAAACTGCTCGTCGAAAATCCCCAGATTTTTGGGCCGGATGTGCTCCAACGCCTGCAAACCGGAGCAGCCTACACTTCCAGCGAGTATGCCCTGGCCAGGCGCTCTCAGGCGGAGCTACGCCGGTCTTTCGAGATGTTTTTCGAACACTACGACCTGCTGCTGACCCCGGCAACTGCAGTCGCCGCTCCGCCGATCAGCGGACCGGATGCGGTGGAACAGGCCCGATTGCTGACCCGCTACACCGCGCCCTTCAACCTGACTGGCCTGCCAGCGATTTCAATCCCCTGCGGTTTTACTACCAGCGGGCTGCCCATCGGTCTGCAAATCATATCCCGCCCCTGGGCGGAAGCGGACCTGCTCCAGGCGGCGTTTGCTTACGAGCAGGCCACGAACTGGCATCAAAGGGAACCCGAGCTTTGAAAAAAACCAACCCCTTACTGGTATATCTGGCCTTGGAAGGCGGCGCATCGCTGCTGTTTGGCATGATCTTTAATGTAAATATGATCTATCAAGTCACGGTTGCCAAATTGGACCCGCTTCAATTGGTGCTGGTGGGCACAATGCTGGAGACAACCGTTTTCCTGTTCGAGGTTCCCACCGGCATTGTCGCGGACCTTTACAGCCGGCGCCTTTCTGTGATTATCGGCTATTTCCTGATTGGCGCCGGATTCATCCTGGAAGGCTCTCTGCCTCTATTCGCCACCATCTTGCTGGCCCAATTCCTGTGGGGCCTGGGTTATACCTTTACCAGCGGCGCCACCCAGGCCTGGATCTCGGATGAAATCGGGGAAGACGCAGCCGGCCAGGCTTTCTTGCGGGGCAACCAGGTCGGCCAGGCGGGCTCGCTGCTGGGCATCCTGTTGAGCGTCATCCTGGGGCAATCGGCTGTCACGGTCCCGATCATCACCGGAGGCGCCCTGTTGATGCTGATTGGATTTCTTCTGATCATCGTAATGCCGGAAACCGGATTCAAGCCCACCCCACCCTCAGAGCGCAATACCTGGCAGAATATGGCCCTCACGCTCCGGAACGGGATCCAAATGGTCAAACGCCGGCCTATTCTGGTTTCAATCCTGGGGATTGGCCTGTTCTATGGCCTGTACAGCGAGGGCTACGATCGTCTCTGGACCAAGCACTTGATCGACGATATCAGCCTGCCGGCCTGGGATGGGTTAAGTACCGTCGCCTGGTTCGGGATCATCAATGCGATTGGCATCTTCCTGAGCATCTTTGCCACTGAGATCGTCCGCCGCCGGACGGATACCCGTGACCAGGGTGCGATCGCCAAAACGATGATGGCGGTCACCTTCGGGCTGGTCGTGTGCCTGATCGCTTTTGCCCAGGTCCGGATTTTCCTGGCAGCTGTGCTGCTGATCTGGGCAATCTCCATGATCCGCAATGTGATCAGCCCGCTGTACACCACCTGGGTCAATCAGCGCCTGGATTCGAACGTGCGGGCCACCGTCATCTCCATGAGCAGCCAGGTCGATGCCATCGGCCAGATCGGCGGCGGTCCCGTCATCGGTATGATTGGCAATATCTTTTCGGTCCCGGCCGCGATCACTTTCTCTGGCGTACTGCTCTCGCCGGTCCTGGCACTTTACGCCCGGGCGATTCGCCGTACACAGGACCCGCTGATCGCAGATAGCCCTTTGGGAGAATAATATGCGGCCATCCCTTCAACCCACCTCAAACACCCCCGAAATGGCAGAGAAATTGCCAGCGGGCGTATTTCTCCGCCATCCGGACCGCCGGGATATTGAAGCGATCGCAAAGCTGATCGTCCTGGTCGATCTCGCCGATCGCGGCGAGTCCGATGTCAGCCTGGAGGATGTGGCTTTGGACTGGCAGCGACCCCAATTCGATCCCAACCAGGATGCCTGGCTGGCCATCGCCGCTCCAGCCGCAGCGGCCGAACTGAGCCGGGAACAGCCTGACGATTCATCTCAACCGCTTGTCAGGGATGGCCTGCTGGTGGGTTACGAAGAAGTTACCAATCGTGACCGTTTCCTGGAGCTGCGCGGTGATGGTTATGTCCACCCGGATTACCTGAACCAGGGCATTGGGACTGCCCTGCTGCGGACGATGGAAAAGCGGGCCTGCCAATGGCTGTCCGAAGCGCAACCCGGCCAGCGGGTCGTTCTGCGGAATGGCGTCAGTGCGAGCGACCATCTGGCGCTTGATCTGCACCAGGCCGAGGGCTATCATCCCGAACGTTATTACTGGTTGATGGAAATCGATCTAGACCAGCAGCCCACGATCACAATCGAACCGCCGGGCAGTATCCAGATCAGGAATTTCATTCCCGACCAGGATGACCGTCGCCTGTTTGAGGCCATGCAGGAAGCTTTCCAGGATCATTGGGCCTTCACGCCCTGGGATTATGACTGGTGGCATACCCGGATGGTCGGGCGCGAGGCATTCGAGCCAGGTCTGTGGTTCCTGGCAGTGGATGGCCATGAGATTGCCGGCGCTTCCCTGGGACGCCTGGTTAATGGGCAGGGTTGGATCAGCCAGCTGGCTGTCCGCCGGTCCTGGAGGCAGCGCGGGCTGGGACTGGCCTTACTGCAGCGCTCCCTGCTGGCCTTCCAGGAGCGCCAGGTCAACCGGGTCGGCCTGGCCGTTGATGCGGCCAATCCCACCGGTGCGACCCGACTGTATGAAAAAGCCGGCATGTCGGCCGTTCACCAATATATCCTGTATGAGAAAGTGCTTCAACCCGGAACTGAACCTGAGGCATAAGCTGCTTGTTCGGTTTCCTGTGAGGTACTCATTCAATGAACAAAATTTTTGCGGTTCCCAGGCTGGTCAATGAAATCCGCTCCTTCAGCCGCCCTGCCAGGCTGTTCTTATTGGCGACCGGCATTGATGGGATTATCTACAGCGCCTGGATCTTGTTCTTTAATTTTTACATTTTGGAGCGGGGCTTCAGCCGCGAATTTTTAGGCCTGGTGACGACCGCCAATTCACTGGCCACGTTGCTGCTTGGCTTTCCTCTGGGAATGCTCTCCGACCGGATCGGGCGCAAGCGCGCCATGCTGCTGGGTGTCAGCGTTTATCTCCTGGCCACGGTTTTAGAGATCACCGTACTGCAACCATCCCTGATTCTGGCCATGGCGTTTCTCGGCGGCGCCGGGTACAGCCTGTATTTTCTCAGCCAGGCGCCCTTTATGATGCGGGCGTCCACGGCCGAACACCGCACCATGTTGTTCAGCGTCAACTTTGGCCTGGTCACCCTGTCGGGAACCATTGGCAACCTGTTTGCCGGCCAACTGCCGATGCTGTTCGGACGCTGGCTGAATGTCCCGGCCAGCAGCGCCAGCGCTTACCAGGCGGTGATGTTGAGCGCAATCCTGACCGGTTCGTTGATGATAGTTCCCCTGGCGCTGATCCGCGAGCCAACAAGAGCACCTGCCCAGCAGGCAGCCGACATGCCGAGCAGTCCATTGTGGCGGACGATCTTCAAGCCGCTCACCCTTCAGCTGACTCTGCCCAACCTGCTGGTCGGCTTTGGCGCTGCGATCCTGATCCCTTACCTGAACGTGTTCCTGAAAGAACAGTTTGCCATTCCCGACCCATTGCTGGGATTGTTGTTCAGTCTCTCGGCCTTGCTCACCGGGATCGGTTCGATCCTGGGCCCGCGCCTGGCGGATTCCCTGCACAGCAAGATCAAGGCTGTCACCTTCACCCAGGCGCTCAGTTTAGGCTTTCTGCTGCTGCTCGGATTTTCACCCATTCTCTGGCCAGCGGCGGTCGGGTTCTTGATGCGAGCCGCGCTGATGAATATGGCCGTACCATTATTCGACGCCTTCAGCATGGAACAGGTTATGGAACACGAACAGGCGACCGTCAACAGCGTTCGCATTCTGGGCTGGCAGGCCGGTTGGGCGATCGGTCCGTATCTCTCCGGATTGGTGCAGGAATCCTACGGGTTCGAACCATTATTCCTGGCCACCGCCGGCATGTATGGGCTGGCGACCTGGCTGACCTGGTACTTCTTCCACCGGAGCGAGCATCAGGTCGCGCCGCAACTGGCCGCTTGAGGTTTGATACTTCAATTGATAGACGGACAGAAAGGTATAAAAATGAAAACGATCCGCTCCCCTGAAAAATTCGCCATTCCGGAAAACTTTTTGGTCCACCCCGTCGGACCGGAAGATAGCCAGGCGATAAACCGCATGTTGCTGGACATTGAAGCAGTTGACCATCGTAACATCTTCGATACACTGGATGACCGGCAGCGGGACCTAAACGATCCCGAAACCAACCCGGAAACCGACTCTATTCTGGTAATGACGCCCGCAGGTCAGGCAGCCGCCATGGGCTGGATCTTCACGCCCCAGGAGGCAGGCGGGGAATACATTACCTTTTTATGGGGAGAAGTTCACCCACAGCACCGCCGGCGCGGCTTGGGTGAATTTATCCTGTCCTGGCTGGAAGATCGGGCTGGGCAGATCCTGGCCCGTCTACCGGGCGACAAGCCTCATATCATGCGGGTCTTCGTCAAGCAGGATCTGCAGGATCGCGTCGAGCTGTATGAAAAACACGGCTTTCAAGCGGTTCGCTCCTTCTATCGCATGCAGCGTGTTCTGCGCCAGCCCATAGCCACGCCCAAACTACCGCCGGGATTCCGCCTGATTAACTGGGACGCCAACCGCAACGATGAGGCCCTTTCGGTCTTGAACCAGGCGTTCTCCGATCATTGGGGCTTCATCCCGATGACAGCAGAGCTCTGGCAGCTCTGGGTTCTCGAGCACGAAGACTTTCGCCCGGACCTGTCCTTTATGGTATTATCGGCCGAGACTGGCGAGATCGCCGGCCTGGCTGTGAATAAGGTCAACCTGGCCGAGAACCAAGCTCGCGGTATCCGCGAAGGCTGGATTATGGATCTTTGTGTCCGACGGCCCTGGCGCAAGCGCGGCCTGGCGACCGCCCTATTGAACGCCTCAATGCAGGCTTTTCGGGCCGACGGCCTCGAATCGGCCGGGCTAGGCGTGGACACAGAAAATTTAACCGGCGCATTGCGCATCTATGAACGGCTGGGCTTCCGGCCGGTGATGCAAAATGTCACCTTCGCTAAACAGGTTTAAACTGAAGTTCTTTCAGAATCTTCGTGGGGGTTCTCACGGCCTTTTCTCAAGAACCTAAACTGGAGTAAACCAACCAGATGATAAATCCAATCGAAACGTCCACCCTGCGCGACCTTGGAGATGGGTTGATCTTACGCAGCGCCAGCCCGGCAGACGCCGACCGGCTGGCCGAATTCAACAGCTGCATTCATGGCAACGAGGACACCGGTGAGCCTGACAGGCGGGTCGGAGTCTGGACCCACGACTTGCTGACCAAACCTCACCCCACCTTTCAACCGGCCAATTTTACGCTGGTCGAAGACACCCAGCGCGACAAAATCGTCTCGACTTTAAATTTGATCCCGCAAACCTGGTCCTACGCTGGCATAGAATTTGCAGTCGGCCGGCCCGAACTGGTCGGCACGGACCCGAACTACCGCAATCGCGGGCTGGTGCGAGCTCAGTTTGAAGTCATTCATGAATGGTGCCGCGAACGTGGTTACCTGCTGCAGGCTATTACGGGGATCCCCTACTACTACCGTCTGTTCGGCTACGAAATGTGCCTTAATCTGGGTGGAGGCCGGGCAGGTTACTTGCCCCATGTGCCCAAGTTAAAAGATGGCGAGCAAGAAGCTTACCAGGTCAGACCGGCGGAACCGCAAGACCTGGAACTGATCGCCAATCTCTACCGGCGGGCGAAACGACGCTCTCTGGTCAACGTGATCCGGGATGAAGTGATCTGGCGCTACGAACTCAGCGGCCGGAGCCAGGATAATGTGGAACGGCTGGTCTTACAAATCATTGAGACAGTTGAAGGCGAGCCGGTCGGCTATCTGGGTCACCCACCTTATTCCTGGGGGCCTAGCATGGTTGCACGAGAATATGAGCTTAAACCGGGGGTTTCCTACGCGGCGGTCACGCCCAGCATCATTCGCTTTTTGAAGAAAACCGGCGAAGCTTATATGGAGGCGGACGGCGGCAAAGAGACTTTCGCATCCTTCGGATTTTGGATGGGCGCTGAACACCCGGTATACCAGGTCTTGAACGACGGCTTGCCGCGCGTCCGCAAACCTTACGCCTGGTATATTCGCATTCCGGATCTGGTCGGTTTTTTGAACCTCATCAAGCCGATTTTACTGGAACGCCTGCAAAACTCGCCGATGTCCGGCCATACGGGCGAATTCAAACTCACTTTCTACCGCAGCGGTTTACAGATCACGCTGGACCATGGCCAGATTGGGTTTGAAGCCTGGAATCCGGAGCCCGTTGGTCATGCCGGCCAGGCTGCTTTTCCCGGCTTGACCTTCTACCAGTTGCTGTTTGGCTATCGTTCTTTGGATGAATTGATGGCCGCCTATCCGGATTGCTGGAAAGAAACCGACAGCGTCTACGCACTGCTTAATATCCTGTTCCCCAAAAGAAATTCGGATTTATGGCCGATCTCTTAAAATCGGACTCCCTGCCGGAGCCAAAAGCACCCCAAGTTTTTACCATTGGGGTGCTTTCAGATACCCATATCCCCGATCGCAAGCGGGAACTTGACCCGCGGATCATTAAGGCCTTTCAACAAGCCAGGGTGGATCTAATCTTTCACGCCGGCGATATTGCGACTCAGGTCGTTCTGGACCAGTTGGGGAATTTAGCGCCGGTGCAGGCCGTGCGCGGCAACCGGGACTGGATGATGCTACGACATTTGCCGCCGGCGATTACCATGGAGATCTATGGAGCCAGGTTGGCGCTGACCCATGGCCATGGCAGCCTGGCCAATTATATCCAGGACCGCCTGTATTATTACCGGCATGGATTTCATATCGAACGTTACTTGCCCCGCCTGTTATCCACTTTCCCCGCCAGCGACGTGATCGTATTTGGGCACATCCACCGGCCTTTCTGCCAGGTGATCGATGGGCACACCGTGTTTAACCCGGGTTCAGCGCACGTGCCGGATCCTCCTCACCTGCCCAGCGTGGGCACGATTCGAATTTACTCGGACGGCGGTTTGCAAGCCAGGCTTATCCAGCTTGATGACGTCAGCTGAACCGGCAATCTTCAGTTCTTTCCATGGCTGAAATTCGTGGCGAAACAGGTGTGCCTGGGGCTGTCCGGCCCCAGGCACACCTGTTTCGCCCAGATTGGATTAACTAAAACAACGCGGCTGTCGTCAATCAGTCAGCATAAACCGGCAAAACCCAGTGCCGGTAGGCCGGCAGCTTACCCCGCACAACGCGATCGAAAATCTGGCGGAGCTCTGCGGTAACCGGCCCCATCTCGCCACAGCCTATCGGGCGATGGTCAACCCGGGTGACGGCGGTAACCTGAGCTGCCGTACCGGTCATGAAGAATTCATCACACAGGTAGACCTCGGTGCGATCAATCGGTCGCTCGACCACCTGCAGATCAAGTTCACTTTGTGCCAATTCGATCACCGTCCGGCGAGTGATCCCTTCCAAAATATTTTCTGTCACTGGCGGCGTAATCAAGACGTTATCCCGGACCATAAAGATGTTTTCAGCGCTGCCTTCCGACACATGCCCTTCCTGGGTCAACACCAGCGCCTCGTCGAAGCCTGACCTGACGGCATCCGTTTTGATAAACGCCGAGTTGGCATAAGCGCCGCTGATCTTGCCGCGGGCGGGGATCATATTATCATCAACCCGCCGCCAGGAAGAGAAGGTTACATGGGCATTGGTATCATTGGCGACATAGCGCTGAAATGGGATGGCGACGATCGAGATTTCGTCCTGCAGATCGTGCAGGCGCACCCCGATGATCTCATCCGCTTTGTAGGCCAGCGGGCGTAGATAGACATCGCAGTGGTAGCCTTCCTGACGCAACAAGGTCACACTCACCTGGGTCAGGCTTTCCGGAGTGTGATCGAATTCCATACACAGCAACCTGGCGGAGTTTAAAAAGCGCTTGTAATGATCAAGCGGGCGAAAGAGGAACAGCTGTTCTTCCTCATCATTCCAATAACTGCGAACCCCACCAAATGCAGCTGTACCGTAATTTAAAGCATGCGTGAGCACACCGACTTTTGCCTCAGCGTACGGGACGACTTTACCCCGGAAATAGGCGAGTTTGGGCAGATCCATGGATACCTCCTGAAGATTTACTGGCAGTTCGATTATATCATTGGCGAAATAAGGCGCCAGTCTGGGGGAACACCCAGGAGCATGCAAATGTTGTAGAAGAAAAATGTGGTGTTCTGTATGGGCGGCGACTGCCGCCCATACAGAACACCATAATTCATTTTCCACAACATACGAATCCTCCCATACTTAAAAATCCCCACGCTATTTCATGAAGTTGGGGGTATACTTTTTTCACGGTAGAACGGTATTTGAAACCCTGGGCCTTGATTTCGTGGTGCAAGCGTGCCCGCAATCAATCTCACCGAATTCAGTCTAAGGAGAAGCCAGGCATGAAGCGGGCAGTCAGCATCAGTATCGGATCATCCAAGCGCAATAAAGCCGTTGAAGTAGACTTATTGGGGGAGAAAGTCTCGATCGAACGGATCGGGACAGATGGCGACATGGAAAAGGCAGCCCAGCTTTACCGGGAAATGGATGGCAAAGTGGATGCCTTCGGTGTGGGGGGCGCCGATTTGGGTTTAATGGTCGCTGACCGCTGGTATCCGCTCTACTCTGTCCAGCCGATGGTCCGCTATATCCAACAGACGCCCGTTGTGGATGGGACTGGTTTAAAGAACACGCTCGAAGGCCGGATCGGCGGTTTCATGGAAGCCCAGATCGGCGAAGCGATCAAGGAGAAAAAGGCCTTCATAACACTGGGGGCGGATCGCTGGGGGATGTCCATGTCCTTCGTCGATCAAGGGTATGAATGTATATTTGGTGACCTGATGTTCGGACTGGGCATCGGCATTCCCATTCGCTCACCCGAGACCGTTAAACGGGTCGCGAGCCTGCTCATGCCGATCGCCGGACGGCTGCCCTTTCATTGGGTTTATCCAACCGGCGAAGCCCAGGAAAAACGGATCCCGAAATGGGAAAAGTATTACCAGTGGGCCACCGTGATCGCCGGTGATTGCCACTACGTCAAGCGCCACATGCCGCTGAAGATGGATGGTAAAATCATCGCGACCAACACAACCACCCCGGCGGATGTCGAAATGTTCCGTTCAGCCGGGATCAAATACCTGATTACGTCAACCCCTGTACTCGATGGGCGGTCCTTTGGCACGAATATGATGGAAGCCGCATTAATTGCGGTAGCTGGAAAAGGCCGCAAACTGACGTATGAAGAACTCAACCAATTACTGGATCAGCTGGGTTTACAACCTCAACTACAGGAGTTGAATTGACGTGGATGCGATTGTGACCGCGGGCGGTATCCCGCAACCAGGGGAGCCATTGTATGAAGAATGCCAGGGCCAGAATAAAGCCTTGCTGGATATTGCCGGGAAGCCAATGATCCAGTGGGTATTGGATGCGCTCTGCCAGGCTGAGTCAATCGACCAGATTGTGGTCATCGGCCTGCCAGAAGGCAGCGGCGTGACCTGTCCAAAGGTCACTGCCTGGCTGCCAAATTACGGCGGATTGCTAGAAAACATTCGCGCCGGGGTGATAAAAGTTACGCAACTCAATCCCCAGGCCGGCCATGTGCTTTCGGTCTCATCTGACATCCCGGCGATCACACCTGAAGTTGTCGATTGGTCCGTACAGGTCGCTGACGACCCGGCAATGGATATTTACTACAACATCATCCGCAGGGACGTGATGGAGACACGTTATCCGACTTCAAAGCGCTCCTATACCCGGCTGAAAAGTCTGGAAGTATGCGGTGGCGATATGAACGTGATCCATACCAGGACGGTTACCCAGAATAATGACCTGTGGGACAAAATCATCAGCGCCCGAAAAAACGTTTTCAAACAGGCCTCCCTGATCGGTTACGATACTCTGATTCTGCTCCTGCTGCGATTGATCGACCTGCAATCCGCCGAGAAAATGGTTACCCGCCGTTTAAACATCAAGGGTAAAGCTGTGCTCTGTCCGTACGCTGAAATCGGTATGGATGTCGACAAGCCTTTCCAGCTGGAAATCATGCGGGCCGACCTGGCCCAATCGGCCCATATGGCGGCCTGATAGCCCAGATGAAGGTTGACGGCCTGCTGAAATTGGACCTGAAGATCTCGCAGCGGATGGGGATCGCCGAAAGGCCCGGATTACTGCGTTCGCTGGCAGCTTTTCTGGCCCACTCTGGCGATTCCTGGTTTTGGATTTTAGGACTGGCTTTGCTGTGGTGGTTTGGGTCGCCTGCTTGGCGTTCGATCGCGCTTTCCTTGCTGGTGAGCATACTCATCACGGCGGTCGTTGTGCTGGCGATCAAATTCCTGGTGCGCCGGCGCCGTCCGGAAGGCGATTGGGGGGGGATATATCGCAGCACAGATCCCCATTCTTTCCCATCTGGACACGCTACCAGGGCTGCTTTGTTGGCCGTTCTGGCAATCGGATTGGGGCCAGCCTGGTTTGGGCTGGCGCTGGCGATCTGGGCGCCTCTGGTTATCCTGGCCCGTGTCGCCATGGGGGTGCATTATTTTTCTGATGTGGTTGCTGGAGCGATCCTTGGATTAGCCATCGGTTGGCTGGCCTTACACTGGCTGCCCCTGTGATCCAGCCAATCAGATTTCTTTCAACCTGTTTGCCAGGCTTTCGATGGCTGGCACAGCCGCTGGGCCAACCCCAAAAGCCATCGCCAGATAATACCCCAGGAAATCCCCAAAATCCACAGCCGTCCACTGCTGGCTGAACGCCGACTGTCCTGCTGCCCGGTAGAAATCGGTACCGATCCCTGCGGGCATCAAGTGCTGGCGGGTAAGATCGACCCGCAGCCGATCAGTCCGGCCTACCGTTCAAGTTCCAAAATCATCCGGTAAATTTTGCGGCGAGGCCAGCCGGATTCGGCTGCCAGGCGAGAGGCTAAATGGGCTGGAGTCTCCTGATCAGCGCCAGCCAGATGAATGGCTGATCGCAGCCGTTCTTCATCCCAGACTTCCAATTCAGCCGGACGGCCGGAGATCACCAGGGTAAATTCCCCCCGCGGCGCCTGCTGGCTGAAATGAACGACCGCTTCGCTCAGCTTGCCCCGAAAAATCTCCTCATGCAGCTTGGTAAGTTCGCGCCCAACGGCCACGGGACGGTCGCCCAACTGCTCCTGCAGATCCTTGAGCGCGGCCAGCAAGCGGTGTGGGGTTTCCAGATAGATCAAGGTGAAGGGCAAATCGCTGACCTGCTCCAATGCCTTCCGGCGTTCGCTGGATTTGCGAGGCAAATAGCCCAGATACAAAAAGGCATCAGTCGGCAAACCGGAGGCAACCAGGGCTGCAATCGCGGCGTTCGGGCCCGGCACCGGGCTGACGACATGACTGGCAGCCAGCGCTGCCCGCACCAACTCATATCCCGGGTCGTTCAGCGCCGGGGTACCGGCGTCCGATACCAGGGCCACATCCCCCTCTTCCAGGGCCTGCAGGATTTCGGTTTGTTTGACCAGCTTGTTATGCTCGAAATAGCTGGTCAGGGGCGTCTTCAAGCCGAGGTGTTGGAGTAATTTGCCGGTATGGCGAGTATCCTCAGCCGCGATCAGCCGTACCTGACCCAGCAGGCGCACAGCCCGGTAGGTGATATCCTCCAGGTTTCCGATCGGGGTAGCGATAAGATATAGGGTACCCATACCAATCAGGGCAGCAGCCAGGTCAGGATACGCAGTCGCAAGGAGTAGGTATCCAGATTCAAATTATCAATCTGGGCCCTTCCCGGCAGGCCCAGGTCAGTCCGGTAACAAAAGTATTGGCCGACATAGGAATCAACTTGCATGGGCTCGTTCTTTAACGTAAGGTTCTGACAATCTTCCAGTGAAGGCTGGGTTTCGCCGAAAATTGCCAGGGTGACATTACCAACCGGGGCGAGCTGGTGGCTGCCATCCGGTGTGCTTTCGAAGGACAGATCATCCCCCGTCCCCATGTTAACCTCATTGCTATCAAGGTCCAGGGTCTCGCCCGGAATAATGGTCACCTGCCCGGTGATCTGGACTGCTTCAGTCGGCGTAACTGTCGGGGTCGGTGTGGTTGTTGCCGGCGTCGGGGACAGGGTCGGCAGCGGCACAACAATGATCCGCACCCAGAACGCTGAACTGCCATTTGGACCGATTCCAAAAATTGTCCCGGACTGGTTGCGCAGCTTCCAATTGCCCTGGTAGGTCCCCGCGCTAAGCGGCGCGTTCATGTCCACCGAAATCTCCACGCTCTGGCCTGGGCTGACCTGCCTGCCGAGAGAAATGCTGGCCGGCGCACCCATCGCTTCGCCTGAAAACAGGAAAACCTGGTAATCAGGCCGCCAGGTGCAGGTACCCGCATTTTTTAACCGCCAGATTTTCGTAAAAGCCTGCCCGGGATCCATTTCGGTATCATCGGGGATGGTCACGTCAATCGGGATGCCCGGCGCGGCCAGGTCACAAACCCCCGGCGCTGAAGTTGGAGTAATGGCGCTGGAGATGGTGGCTGTGGCCGGCGCAGCCTGCTGGGTGGCGGTTGGCGTGCCGAGACCGGTATCGGTAGCCGGCTGGCTGGCCGGGCTATCCGTGGCCTGAGGGGCTGCAGCGGTTAACCTGGCTTCTACGGTCTGGTAAGCCTGTGTGACATTAACCGTCGCGGAGCTGGCAGCACCATTTTGGGGCATATTACAACCAGCCAGCAGCCCTGCCAACAGCACCAGGCCGCCCAAACAGAACACCACATCTACCAATCTCGAATGCTCTTCTGTGTACCTGAGGCCGGGTTTAAACGTACTTGAATCCTGCATGTTTTAAGCCTCGGCAGGTATACCCACCCATTGAGCCAGCAGCGCGGCGATCTCTCGAGACGCTTGTGGGCGCGCCAGGCGCTGGCAGGCTTGCTCGGCCCGAGCATATCGCTTGGGCGAGCTGATCCAGGTCCGGATGGCAGTTACGATTTCGTCAGGGTGCGGCGCCCAGATTCCGGCGCCTTCTTCTACGACGTAAGACACATTGCCATCTTCCTGGCCGGGTAGCCGGCTGTACATCACCATCGGCAATCCGGTGATCAGGGCCTCGCTGATCGTTCCGGGGCCGGCTTTTGTCACCAGTATATCGGCCGCCCGCATGAATTCGGGCATTTCATGCACAAAACCATAAATAAAGACGGGGATGGGCCATTTCTGGGCTTCAAGTCGCGCTTTCAAATGCTGATTTCGCCCGGTAATGATCGCCAAAGCAACCTGTAAATCCGCCTCAGCGATCGCGTGGGCGGTTTTCTCGAGACAGGCCCATCCCTTCGCCTCCCCCAACCAGCAGGATCAATTTTCGATCAAACGGCCAGCCATGGCGAGCTCGGAGCGTATCCCGATCGGACGTCAGCTGGCAAAACCGGTCTGCTACGGGTAAACCAATCGTCAGAAGTTGATCTGGCCTCAAGCCATTTTGCACCCCTCGCAAACGAGCGGCTTCCGTCGGTACGATGCAAAGGTCCGTCCGGCGATGATACCAAAGCGCATGGGTCGACACCAGATCCGTCACGACGGTGATAAATGGTGGCCGGTCACGACCCAGGGCGCGCAATACCGGCGCAGTCGCCAGTGGGTGCACGGAAACAATTAAATCGCTGGGATTCTGTTCGATCAAGGAACGGATTGAACGCCGGACATAGGGCCAGGCGCTGGCAGTAAGCAGCCTCGCCCGCCGGTGGCCGTCGCTGAGACGGTAGCCCAGCCCCCAGGCACGCGGCACGCGCACCATCTGGGGATATAGATCCGGCAATTTATTGATGGGCGGCGGGCCATATTGCTTAATAATATCCACCATTTTGGTGGTTATCTGGTTTTTATATTGGAGATGAATCGCTTCGATAATAGCTTCCGCTGCACTGCGATGTCCCCCGCCTGTATCTGAGAAAAGAAAAAGAATGTGAGGCATATCACTCATTATCCCGCCTATCTTCCAAACTTGAACGGATGCTTTTCAACCGGCGGGCCAGTGTCCGCCGCGGCAGTAAAACTCTCCGGGCGCAGGTTGTACATTCCAGGCCAATATCGGCTCCGAGACGCACAATCTTCCACTCATACCCACCACATGGATGGGGTTTACGCAGCCGCACAATATCGCCCAGGTTCAGATCGGGAAGCATAGAGGCATTATAACATGCCAGTCTTGAACCCTGCGTGGGAGGCGAAATTGGAGGTCGAATGGGCGAACCCCCATTCGACCTCCAATTTCGCCAGCCTGCGGGATCCGACCCTGATGGTATAATCGCCCTATGGAGACCTATCTATGCCGGATGCCGCAACCCTTATATCCAGACTGATTATTTTACTGATACCCTTGCCGATCCACGAGCTGGCCCACGCGGTCACTGCCACATATTTCGGCGATGATACCCCACGTTTACAGGGGCGTTTGACCTTAAATCCGCTGGTACACCTGGATGTGATCGGATCTCTGCTGATCCTTTGGTCCGGTTTCGGTTGGGCGAAACCTGTCCAGGTCAACCCTTATGCCCTTCAACGCCGTTCTCCTTCTGCGATGATGCTGGTCTCACTCGCTGGCCCGACCTCGAACCTGGTGATGGCCATCCTGGGAGCGATACCTTTTCGTTTGGGCTGGGCCTCTGTCAGCGCCGGCCTGCAAACCGGCACAAACATCCTGCCAACCCTGGATCAATTTTTAGTTCAGTTTGTGCTGATCAACCTGATCCTGTTCCTGTTTAACCTGATCCCCCTGGCGCCGCTGGATGGCGAGAAAATTTTGGATTTCTTTCTGCCGCCGGCCTTTGCCCGGGCATTCGAAGCGATCCGCCCTTATGGGCCGATGATCCTGATCGCACTCTTATTCATTGGCCCGTACCTGGGTTTTGATGTTCTGGGGGCCGTACTCTGGCCGGCCATGCGTTCGATCTTCAATTTATTAGTGGGATAAACATGGGTGTTAGCTACCGTGCCAGACAATTTTTTCTGGCACTCCAAGCCAGTCCTTCTCAAGCAGTGTTGAGCCAGATCGAGGTCATCCTGGACCCGGACTTGATGGCGTTATTTCTCCGGCTGCAGCCGTATGAGCAAGCTCACAGCATCCAGGTGATGAACAGATTGCAATCGGAAGGCCAGACCCATCCCGACCTGCTTGCGGCCGCGCTGCTGCACGATGTGGGCAAATGCCTGTACCCCCTGCGTATTTGGGAACGCGTGATCATCGTGTTGGCAAAAACGCTGCTCCCTGGTCTATCCATCCGTTGGGGTCAGGGAGACCCAGTCGGTTGGAAGCGGGCCTTCGTTGTGGCCCAGCAACATGCTAATTGGGGAGCAGAACTCGCAGCCCAAGCAGGGGCTAATCCAAACGTTGTTGAGCTCATTCGCCGGCACCAGGACCCCAGGCCATTCCCGGCTCAAAACTTTGGAGAACAGTGGTTAATTCAATTACAGTTAGCTGACGACGAAAGCTGAGGAAACTTAATGACAATCCAAATCGCAATCATCGGACTGGGACAGATTGGCGCATCGCTGGGCCTGGCCCTGACCAGCAAAGATAATCTCATCCGCAGGATTGGATACGATCGGGACATTAACATCGCCCGCCAAGCTGAGCGCATGGGAGCGCTCGACCGGGTGGTAAACAACCTGCCAACTGCAGTGCGCGATTCGGACCTGGTCGTGATCTCGGTCCCCATGGACCAGATCAAAGAGACTCTGGCAGTGATTGCTATGAACCTCAAGAATAATGGGATCGTTATGGATACCGGTCCGGTCAAAGAATCAGTTTCGGCCTGGGCGAGCGAACTGCTCCCGAGCAACCGTCACTATATCGGCCTGACTCCGGTTTTGAACGCGGCCTATCTGCATGGAACTGATTCTGGCGTCTCGGCTGCTCGGGCGGATTTGTTCCGTGGCGGGGTCATGGCGATTGTCGCCCCCCGCCGGGCCAGTTCCGAAGCGGTTAAGATGGCGGCCGATCTCACCCGCATCCTGGGGGCTTCGCCTTTATTCGTCGATCCGATCGAGATCGACAGCTTGATGGCGACCACCCATATCCTGCCGCAAATCATGGCCGCCGCCCTGCTCAACGCGACGATCGATCAACCTGGCTGGCGCGAAGGGCGAAAAATCGCCGGGCGGGCCTACGCTGAAGCAACCGGGCCGATCGTCCACCTGGACGATGCCCGCACGCTGCGAAGTCTCCAGTTCTGCAAAATCGGGAAAATATGCTGCGAGTGCTGGATGGCACCATCGCAGCCCTGCAGGCTATCCGCGCCGATATCGACACCGAAGATGCGGAAGGATTAGAAAAGCGTCTGGACCGAGCCCGCTCAGGCCGTGAGCGCTGGTGGAGGCAGCGCCAGGCTGCTGAATGGACTGGACCGGACAGCATGCCTGCCACGGAATTGCCCAAGTCGTCCGATGTGTTTGGCCGCCTGCTTGGTTTCGGTGGACGCAAGACAAAACCCAAAAACTAAAACCCGGGGCAAGCCGTGTCGGAGATAAAAGACGGCCAAATATTCCATTCATCCACCTTTTAAACTCCCGAGGCTACTATGACAAATACTTTATCCTGGATCCAAGATGAACTACAAAATTTAAAAAACGCCGGCCTGTACAACCATATCAGGACCCTGAGTTCAGCTCAGGGTGCCTGGTTGGTTGTCGATGGCAAAAAAGCGTTGAACTTTTGCTCCAATAATTATTTGGGGCTCGCCAATCACCCTCGCCTTGCAGAGGCCGCCCGCAAAGCTATCGATCAGTATGGGATTGGGCCAGCCGCGGTCCGCACGATTGCCGGCACAATGGACCTGCACGTTCAACTGGAAAAAAGATTGGCGAAATTCAAAGGCGTTGATTCGGCTATAACCTTCCAATCCGGCTTCAACGCCAACCTGGCGACCATCCCGGCCCTGGTCGGCAAAGAAGACGGCATCTTTTCGGATGAATTAAACCACGCCTCGATCATTGACGGCTGCCGCCTGTCCGGCGCCCGGATCATTCGCTACAACCATAACGATCCACAGGACCTGGAAAGGGCCCTGAAAGAGCATCGCGCCAGCTTTCAGCACGCACTGGTCGTCACAGACGGCGTCTTCAGCATGGACGGCGACATCGCCCCCCTGGATAAAATCTACGCGGTCAGCAAACAATACGATACGATCCTGATGGTCGATGATGCGCATGGCGAAGGCGTCCTGGGCCGCGGCGGTCGCGGCATCGTCGATCACTTTCGGCTGCATGGCAAAGTCGATGTGGAAATCGGCACCTTGTCGAAAGCCTTTGGGGTCGTCGGAGGTGTTGTGGCAGGCAATCCGTTGGTGGTCGAATGGCTGCACCAGAGAGGCCGGCCGTTCTTGTTCTCGTCTGCCATGACGGTCCCCGATACAGCTGCCTGCCTGGCAGCCGTTGACCTGCTGGAAGAATCAACCGAACTGGTCGATAAACTGTGGGCCAACACCAAATACTTTAAAGACGAAATGCGCCGTCTGGGTTTCGACACTGGCAGCTCTGTGACCCCCATTACCCCGGTGATGTTAGGTGAGGCGCCCCTGGCGCAACAATTTAGCCGGGAGTTGTTCGATAATGGGGTCTTTGCCATGTCGATCGGCTTCCCAACCGTGCCGCGCGGCAAAGCCCGCATCCGGGTGATGATTTCCGCTTCCCACGAAACAGACGATCTCAACCAGGGTTTGGAGGCTTTCCAAAAAGTGGGCCGTAAACTGGGCGTAGTCGCCTGATCATCAGATAAGAATAGGCGAAATAAGGCGCCAGCGTGGGCGAACGCTCACGCTGGCGCCTTATTTCGCCAGAAGCATGAAGGATACAATATCCTTCCCCTATAGAATGAACCATACGCTGCGGCGAAGCGTAGTATCAATAAGTCCAGCAGCAATTCAGACCGGTTCGGGCTCAGGCTGAACGACCGGGGATCGTCGCTCGAGCCATAAATAAAACCAGCTCAGGAAATGACTACGAAGCCTCAATAAATGGGTCGAACGTCGGGTTGGTGCCGGCCCAAACACAGCTGGCCCGGCCGTCCAAATTGCAGGCAAACGCATGCGAGCAGCGATGGGCATTGATCCGGGGCTGCTGATCGGGCAGGAATTCCGCCGGGTAAATCATTTCTGCTTCCAAATTGACTTCCTGATCGGCGTGATGACAATAACGCACCTTGATAACCTGCCAACTTTTCTCAGCCATGCCATACCTCCTGTGAATTGCTTGTGATCATCACCAACTCGTCCTACGAGGTGATCTGCTCTCCTAGAGAAATCCCAGTGGCTTTTTTGCTCAATGATTAGTAATAAACAACACTTGTAACTTAACGGGAAAACCACTGCACGCTTACGAGGTTATTATACCTTTTCACCCGGTTACGAATAGTGTCAGGTGTCATATATCCAACCCGACAAATTACGCCTTTTCAGACTGACAATGTGGCATTCTCGCCCAATATCTTGGGAAAAGAGCCAGTTAATCCTTTCATTTTTGTCTCGCTAGAATTTGGTAAACTATGAAGGTGTATAAATGGAATACCCATTAATCACATCCATACTTAACCCTGGTACGGGAATCCCCCAAGAATCGGGTAAAATAATCTGAACTTTCCGAAGCAGGGCTGAATCCATAACGGCCAATCCAGGGGCAAAGTATGCCTGGGATTGGCAAACGATACGCTCGAATTCGTCAATTCAGAAGGAGGTGAATCCAAAGCGATAACTCATTTTCGCCATGCCGTTTGACGTACAACAATTCAGATACTGTTTCAAGGAGGAGAAAGTATGAGTTGCAAGACCTTTAATCTATTAGCCGCGCTGATTTTGCTCTTGGGCGCAATCCTGAGCGCCTGTGCGCCGGCTGCAACCCCTGAGGTTGCCGCTACCGAAGCGCCTGCAGCGACCGAAGCGCCTGCAGCGACCGAAGCGCCTGCCATGACCGAGGCGCCTGCAGAAACAGAAGCACCCGCCGAAACCGAAGCACCAGCGATGGCGGGCGGTACCTTCATTTTTGGGCGGGGCGCTGACTCTGTCCAGCTTGATCCAGCCATTGTCACCGACGGTGAGAGCTTCCGCGTGACTGGTCAGGTTCTTGAGCCGCTCTACCAGTACGAGCATGGGTCAACCACGCCGGTCCCAGCTCTGGCCACCGGCTGCACACCCAACGAAGATGCGACCGAATGGGTCTGCGAACTTCGCCAGGGCGTCAAATTCCATGATGGCACTGACTTCAACGCCGATGCGGTGGTCTTCAACTTCGAACGCTGGCGCTTCACCGATAACCCCTATCACTATGCGAGTCAGGTTTTTGAATACTACGAAGCAATGTGGGGCGGTTTTGACGACGCCAGCATCATTTCAAACGTTGAGAAAGTCGACGACTACACCGTTAAATTCACCCTGAATGCGCCGTTGGCTCCCTTCCTGGCTAACCTGGCGATGGACATTTTCGCTATTTCCAGCCCGACGGCGATCGAAGCTGCCGGTGAGGATTACGGTACCCCGGCTGTTGGTGCTGTAGGCACAGGCCCCTTCAAGTTCGTGGAATGGGTCGAAGGCGACCACATCACAGTTGCTGCCAATGATGATTACTGGGGCGGGCGTCCAAAGATCGACGAGATCATCTGGCGTGTGATTCCGGATGATTCGGCTCGTTTCCTAGCGCTAAAAGCCGGCGATATCCAGGGTTTGGAACAGGCAGTCGTTGAGGACTTACAGGCTGCTGAAAACGATCCCGATCTTAACCGTCGTCACTCGTCCGGCATTGAATACCAGTTATCTGGCCTTCAACTACAAGATCACTGAGTTTCAGGATATTCGGGTTCGCGAAGCAGTTGCCCACGCAATCGATAAGCAGGGCCTGATCGAGAACTTTTTCGGTGGTTACGGCACGGTTGCCAAGAACCTTTATCCCACCTCTGATGTGGGGATATAACGATGCCATTCAGGACTGGACTTACGATCCTGAACTGTCCAAGCAGCTTCTGTCCGACGCTGGTTTCCCGGATGGACTGAGCGAGGTTACGATCGCTGAAGATATCACCGATGCCGACGGCAATGTCCTCTTCGGGGCTGGCGATAAACTGCCCCTGCGGCTGTACTACATGCCGGTAACTCGCTTCTACTTCCGAGCCGCGAAAGAAATCGGCGAGGCCATCGCAGCCAACCTGGCCAACGCTGGCTTCAACGCTGAACTTTACCTGGAAGGCGACTGGCCGACCTACCTTGGCGCACGCCGAGAAGGCCGGATGGCTGGTCTATACCTGTTCGGCTGGGGCGGCGACAACGGCGATCCCGATAATTTCCTCGGTTATTTCTTCTGCCGGCGGCACAGAACCGATCCAGCGTGAAGGCTGGTACCAGAACCCTGAGTTAGCTAATCTGCTCCAGCAGGCTTTGGTGACCCCGGGTCAGGAAAACCGCGAACCGTTGTACAAACAGGCCGAACAGATGCTCCATGATGACATTGGCCGCCTTTGGTTAGGACACAACAACACACCGCTGATCTTCTCAACCAAAGTTTCGGGATACATCGCACAGCCGGTCGGTGCCGACTATTACGAATGTTTGTGGGCAGTAAGTCCTGGATACTCCGATTAGCCTGATGACCGGATGGACCTGGCTACGGTCAGAACTATTTCGTTACAACGGAATTCAATGTCGACTATCGGGGGGCGGATTTCATCCGCCCCCTTCTCTCAAAATAAACGGGGTCTTGTGGTAGCCATCTGTGAAACAGTGATACCCCCAATGGGTGGTGTAGTGTGCTGATGCACGCTCACACCACCCAAATCTGGGACTACTGCCAGAATTTCCTGAGGAACCGATAAAGGAGGAATCTTCCAGTGGCTCGATATATCCTCAGACGCCTCATTTCGGTGATACCGACTTTAATCGGCGTAACCTTCGTTATCTTTATGTTCCAGCGGCTGGTGCCGGGAGACCCAGCCATTGCAATGCTGGGTGAACATGCTACCCAAGAGAATGTTGAGCGCATTCGAGAACAACTCGGCTTGAACCGGCCGCTGTTCCTGGATCTGGAGGCCCTGCAACAGGGTGATTTTGGTGGTTTCGTCGACAGCCAGTATTTTCGCTACCTGGGGCGCCTCTTGAGACTCGACCTGGGCAATTCCATTCATCGCCGCATTCCAGTTGTTGAAACGCTGGCCCTGCGCTTCCCCGCAACGGTAGAACTTGCCCTACTCTCCATGCTGATTGCAGTTGCTATTGGGATTCCGGTGGGCATCGCTTCAGCTGCCCGGCGGAACACGGCCCTGGACAGTTTTAGCATGATTGGCTCTCTGATCGGCGTTTCCATGCCGATCTTCTGGTTGGGTTTGATGGAAATCATGCTGTTCGGGGTTTTCCTCCAATGGCTGCCGACCGGCGGCCGCCTCAGCACCGGGATCGAGATCACGCACGTCACCGGCTTGCTGCTGGTCGATAGCCTGCTGACTGGCAACATTCCCGGATTTATCGATGCCCTGGAGCACATTGCCATGCCGGCGATTGCGTTGGCGACCATCCCCATGGCGATCATCGCCCGCATGACCCGTTCCAGCATGCTGGACGTGATGCAGGAGGACTACATCCGCACGGCCCATGCCAAAGGCCTGGTCGAACGAGTGGTCCTCTTCCGCCACGCCCTGAAGAATGCCTTCTTGCCGGTCATCACGATCATCGGCCTGCAAACCGGCAGCTTGCTGGCTGGCGCGGTGTTGACGGAGACGATCTTCTCCTGGCCCGGAATCGGCAAATGGGTTTACGACGCCATTTTAGGCCGCGACTACCCGATTGTTCAGGGGGGTACGCTCTTGATTGCTATCATCTTCGTATTCTTCAATCTGCTGGTCGACATTTCATACGCGGTCCTGGATCCACGGATCCATTACGATTGAGGCAAGCATGGCTGAAATAACTCCCCAAGATCTGAATGGAACCGATTTCGCCGTACGCGAGCATCGCTCATTATGGGGCGATGCCTGGCTGCGATTAATCTCCAGCAATACTGCCAGGCTTGGTATGGTGATCGTCGCAGCCTTTCTACTCACAACCATCCTGGCCCATTTCTTCTGGGCCTACAACCCGAAAACGGATCTGAACTACGCCCTCAAACTAAAACCGCCCAATCTGGCTCCGACAGCCGAGATTCCAACGATCCATATTTTTGGAACCGATAAATTGGGGCGGGACATCTTCACCCGGGTGATCCATGGCGGCTGGAACTCACTGCGCGTTGGCCTGGTGGCGGTGGGCATCTCGCTGTCGGTCGGCGGTATCCTGGGCTTGCTGGCCGGTTTCTACGAAAGCATGCACGTGACCACGAACGAGCGCTATTTCCTCAAATTATTAATTGGCCTGCTGCTCGGTGCGCTTTCGGCCTGGATTGCAGGGCAATGGCTGCAGGTGGCTCTGTTTGCGATCCTGGGGCTTGATTTCCGTCAGGTTCGACAAATTGCTCAGCCACCGGCCTGCTGCTCGGATCGGGCTGTTTGCAGTCACAGGGCTGCTCCTGGGCGGTGGTCTGGCCTTACTTGTCAATCCTTTTGTGGCGATCATTTGCGGCGTGCTGGGGGGGCTTGTGGGGAGTATCCTGTCGTTGAATCTTGGCGGCAGCCTCTTCTCAACCATCATCATGCGCGTCATGGATATTATCCTGTCCTTCCCGGGCTACCTGCTGGCGATCGCAATCGTCGCCTTCTTGGGACCCGGGTTGGAAAAAGGTATGATTGCGATCGGTGTGGTTGGCATCCCGGTCTATGCTCGCCTAACCCGCTCAGCAGTACTATCTGTCGTACAGAAAGAATATGTCTTGGCAGCTCAATCGGTGGGTGAGGGACACGGCAGGATTCTTTTCCGGCACATCACGCCCAACATTCTATCCCCAATTATCGTCCAAACCACGATGGGACTGGCCAATGCCATTCTCTCGGCGGCCGCGCTCGGCTTTCTGGGTCTGGGCGCCATTCCCCCGGAGCCCGAATGGGGTGCGATGCTGGGCGACAGCTACCGTTTTCTGGCCAGCGGCGCCTGGTGGGCGGTGCTTTTCCCGGGGCTGGCGATCATCTTAAGCGTGTTGGGCTTCAACCTGCTGGGCGATGGCCTGCGTGATGCCCTGGATCCCAAGCTGCGTAAGTAAACTTCCTTGTGAAAGATTCAACCTTACCAGGCTCAAGGTAAAGATTACCAATACAAAGGGTCTTTTAGAAATCCTGTGGGAGAGGCCCAGAATATACCGAAGAGCCCAAAAAAAGTATGGGCGAAGAATGACTCCCTTTGCGCCGTTATTGCCAGCGCTTTTACTAAAATTCAGTCAGGACAATTATGGAACCTTTGCTAAAAATCAGCAATTTACAGACCAGGTTTTACACCGACGATGGCATCGTGCACGCTGTCAACGGGGTCTCCTATGATATGGAGGTCGGGGAAACGCTCGGGGTGGTCGGAGAGAGCGGCTGCGGCAAGAGCGTCCATGCGCTCTCCATCATGCGCCTGATACCGGACCCGCCCGGGAAAATCGAAAGCGGCGAGGTCATCTTTGACGGCCGGGATTTATTAAAGCTCAGCGATTCCGAAATTCGCCATGTGCGCGGCCAGGATATCGCCATGGTCTTTCAAGATCCCATGTCATCTTTAAATCCGGTCTTCACGGTCGGTTTTCAGATCGTGGAAGCCTTGATGGTCCATCGCGATATGAGCAAGCACGCGGCCCGGGATCGAGCCGCCGAACTGCTGACGCTGGTGGGCATCCCGGCTGCCAGCAAACGCCTGGATGATTACCCCCACCAGTTTTCCGGAGGCATGCGCCAGCGGGCGATGATCGCGATGGCCTTATCCTGCGAGCCCAAACTGCTGATCGCTGACGAGCCGACCACCGCTCTGGACGTGACCATTCAGGCCCAGATCGTCGATCTGGTCAACCGCCTGCAAGAAAACCTCGGCATGGCCATCATGTGGATCACCCATGATCTCGGCGTGGTGGCCGAGCTGGCCAACAAGATCAACGTCATGTATGCGGGACGGATCATTGAGCGCGGCCAGGTTGAGGATATCTACAAGAATCCTCGCCATCCGTACACAATGGGGCTGCTGGGTTCCCTCCCTCGCCTGGATGAAGCCCCGGGAACGAAGTTGATGGCCATCCCAGGTTTACCGCCTGATCTGGTGGCTTTGCCTCCGGGCTGCCCGTTTGCAGCTCGCTGCATCTATCGGCGCGATCGCTGCCTGGAAGAACTGCAGGTGCTGGAGCCGGCCGAAAAGCAGAATCATACGGTTGCTTGCTGGCGCTGGCAGGAAATCGCGAGGGAGGTAGCCTGATGGCCGAACCAAACAAAAAACTCGTCGAAGTCCGTCATTTAAAGAAATACTTCCCGATCATGCAGGGCGGCATTTTTCAGCGGCACGTGGGTGACATCAAAGCAGTTGACGATGTCAGCTTCGACATCTATCACGGCGAAACCCTGGGCCTGGTTGGCGAAACCGGGTGTGGCAAGACTACGGTTGGGCGAACGATCCTGCGTCTGTACGAACCGACGGCCGGGCAGGTTTTGATCAATGGAACCGACCTGACTTCCCTGAATGAAACTGAACTGCGCCATTCCCGCCGGCAAATGCAAATGATTTTCCAGGATCCCTACGCTTCATTGAACCCTCGCATGACGGTCGGATCGATCATCGCAGCCCCGCTCGAAGTCCATCACTATGCCAGCGGGAAGAAGAAGCATGACCGGATCGAAGAATTATTGAATATGGTCGGTCTGAATCCGGATTTCGTCAATCGCTACCCGCATGAATTCTCGGGGGGCCAACGCCAGCGCGTCGGTATCGCCCGCGCCCTGGCGGTCAATCCGGACCTGATCATCTGCGACGAGCCGATCTCATCACTGGATGTCTCGATCCAGGCTCAGGTTGTTAACCTGCTGGAAGAACTCCAGAAGCAGTTGGGACTCACCTATCTGTTTATCGCCCACGACCTCAGCATGGTGCGCCACATCAGCAACCGGATGGCCGTGATGTACCTGGGAAAAATCATGGAGCTGGCGGATCGGGACGAGATCTACCTCCGGCCGCTGCATCCTTACACCCAGGCCTTGATGTCAGCTGTGCCCCTGCCCGATCCTGAGATTGCCAAGAAACGCCAGCGTATCATTTTGCAGGGCGATATTCCCAGTCCCGCCAATCCTCCTCACGGCTGCAATTTCAACAGCCGCTGTCCATTGGCGAAAGATATCTGCTTCAAAGAAGATCCTGACTATCGCGAGATCACAAACGATCACTGGGTTGCCTGTCACTTCGCTGAGGATTTCCTGCCCAAATCCACCACTGCCCAGGCTAGTGCATAAACGCGGAATGAAGGGGCAGCCCAAAAAGTAACCAAAAAGAGATAACGGCCGGCACATATGGGTGTTGACGATATCGTCAACACCCATATGTGCCGGCCGATTTCTTTATTTTGATGCTTCCACATTGCATTTTCTTAATGTACCTTTGACATTCTGCTCCGCCCCGCTTACAATGGGGAAGCGCGCAAGGGTTCTTTCGGAAACGCTGAGAGAGTTGCTAGATTTGGGGCACCACGCCAGAAATTCCCAAAGAATCAACTTAATGGGCCGGTATGGAAAGCGAATTTGCGCTGGAGAATGGCGAGCAACGGCTGCATCCAGCGAACATTTCAACCTTCGCAATGGCAGCATTCTGGAGGCAAGATGAGCGCCTGGACAGGCAAATATGTCATCGGGTTAACCGGAAATATTGCAACCGGCAAAAGCGTGGTCCGCAAGATGCTGGAACATCTTGGAGCTTATGGGATCGACGCCGATGCCCTGAGCCACCGGGCCATTGCAAAAGGCGCCCCCGGTTACAAACCTGTCCTGTCCGCGTTTGGCAGCTGGATCGTCGGACCAGATGGCCAGATCGATCGCTCCCGGCTGGCCCGGGTGGTTTTTTCCGACCCCGAGGCGTTAAAGCAGCTCGAGCAAATTGTTCACCCCCTGGTTGAACAGGCCATTGATATCCTCGTGCGGCGTTCAAAACAGGACGTGATCGTGATCGAGGCGATCAAGCTGTTCGAAACCAATCTGCAGGCTCACTGCGATTCAGTTTGGGTCACCTATGCGCAACGCGAGACCCAGCTCGCCCGCCTGATGCAAAAACGCAGCATGGATGAAGCCTCCGCTCGCCAGCGCATCAATACCCAGGCTTCTCAGGAGCAGAAAAAAGCCGCTGCGGATATCACTATCCGTAATGATGGCTCCTTTGAAAACACCTGGCGCCAGGTCAACACAGCCTGGCAATCGCTTTTCCCGGCCGTTGAACCAGCGCCCAGCCAGGTTACCCGGGTCCTGAAAGGCGAGACGAGCGTCCAGCGGGCCGGCCCGCGCGATGCTGGCGAGATCGCCAAACTGATTACTTATATCACCGGCGGCCAGCGGAAATTGAGCCGCTCGGATGTAATGGCCGCATTCGGCGAGAAAGCATTCTTAATCCTGAAACTGGATGGTGAATCGGTCGGGCTGGTGGGTTGGAAAGTTGAGAACCTGGTCGCATGTACCGACGATGTGTATATCGAATCCCAGATTGATCTGACCAAAAGCTTGCGAGCGCTTATGACTGAAGTGGAGCGTGCTTCGCGCGAATTGCAGTGCGAAATCTCGCTGCTCTTCCTGCCTCGCGAGCTGACCGGACAGGAAGGCTCACTGCACCAATTAGGCTATCGCCAACGAAGCATCCAGAGCCTGGGGGTACGCGCCTGGCAGGAGGCCGCCAGCGAATCCATGCCCAATGGTACCGTGCTGCTGTTCAAACAATTACGCCAGGATCGCGTTCTGAAACCTGTTTAGCCTGATCCCGTCCGGAGTACCGATACGTGCCCGAAATAATCAACAGCCTGATTGCGAACATTGGCTTTATTTTTGAACGCCTGAACTGGCTCAGCCTGGTGGACCTGTTCCTGGTCACGGCGGTCTTTTTCGCCATCCTGCAATTATTACGCGGCACTCAGGCCATGGTACTGCTGCGCGGCATCCTGCTGCTGATCGCCCTGATCGGGGTGTTGACCTCGCTGGACGTGCTGCCGGCCTTTTCGTGGCTGGTGCAGACCACCTTGCCGGCGTTATTATTAGCAATCCCGGTGATCTTTGCGCCTGAGATCCGTCGCGCCCTGGAAAGACTGGGCGCGCCGGAGAAGTTCTCAGTAATGACCGTTCGGCTTCCCAGACCCAGGATATCATCAGCGCGGTGGTCACCGCTTGCGGCCGGCTCTCCGATCGCCAGCACGGCGCCCTGATCGTGATCCAGCGCCTGGATGTGCTCGATGAATATATCCTGACCGGCGTCAAACTGGATGCTTTGGTAACCCCGGAACTTCTGTTGCAAATCTTCTATCCGAACACGCCTTTGCACGATGGGGCTGTCATCATTTCGGGCTCAAAAGTCGTCGCTGCAGCCACCGTGATGCCGCTCTCCGCCAGCGGCGTGCTGGTTCGTTCGCCAGAACGACAGATGGGGCTTCGCCACCGGGCCGCCCTGGGGATATCCGAAGTCAGCGACGCGGTTGCCGTGGTGGTCTCGGAGGAAACCGGCTCGATCTCCGTGGTCCATGGCGGACGTATGATCCGCCGGTTGGATTCTGAGCGGCTGGAGAATATCCTGCGCGCCTTCTATACCCCGCCCCACACCGGCAACGCAATTCTCGATTTCATCAGCCGCTTTTCACGCGGTAAGCGGCCAGAAGAGCGAGAGGAGAAATAAATGCTGCTCGCGCTACTGCGCTGGTTTGGCCGAAACCTGACGACCCTGCTGCTGGCCTTTGTTCTGGCGATTGTCGTTTGGGTTTCCGCCGTTTTGACCGCCGACCCCAATGAAACCCGGATCTATAACCGGACGGTTACCCTGGTGGGGCAAGACTTCGAACCTCATGTTAATCGGCAATCCTCCCGGTCAGGTCCGGATCACCATCCGGGCGCCGCGTTCGATTCTCTCTGAAATCACGAACAACGCCTCCCTGGTGCAGGCCTGGATCGATTTATCGGGGGTGGGCAGCGGCTCCCACACCCTGCCGGTGCAGGTCAAAGTGGATGCCACTCCCATCCGGATCACAAAACTCGAGCCACAGACTTACGACATCAACCTGGAAACGATTATCAGTAAAACCTTCCCGGTCCAGCTTTCGGTTAACGGGGACCCTGCCATCGGTTACCGGCGCGGTACGGTGCAAATCGATCCAGCTTCTGTAACAGTCTCGGGACCCGAATCCCTGGTGAGTACTGTTCAACAGGTCATTGGGAGTCTGGATGTCGCCGGGGCCAGTGAAACGATCCAAACAACGGTCGCGCTGCAACCCGTGGACGCGAACGGCAATGTGGTTGAAGAGGTAACGCTTAGCCCACGACTGGTCAATGTGACCCAACCGGTTAACTTGTTGGGCGGATTCCGGACCGTGGTCGTCAAAGTCGTACCGGTGGGACAGCTGGCTTCCGGCTATCGCCTGACTCACATCTCCGTTTCGCCGCCCACTGTGACAGTCTTTTCATCCAACCCACAGCTGGTCGATCAGTTGCCCGGATATGTTGAGACCCAGCCCCTGGATCTGAGCGGTTTGAGCGATGATGTAGACATACGGATGGATTTGAATCTCCCGGACGGCATTTCGCTGGTTGGCGAACAGAGCGTCCTGGTCCAGGTCGGGGTGGCCGCGATCGAAGGCAGCCTGACCGTCACCCTGCCGTTGGAGCCATTAGGACAGGCGCCCGGTTTCGATGTCAATATCTCTCCCCGGCTGGTGGATGTGATCGTCTCCGGTCCGCTGCCGGTTCTGGATGCGCTGACATCATCCAGCTTCCGGGCAGTCGTCGATATCACCGGACTCGAGGAAGGTACCTACCAGATCAATCCCGTGGTCGATCTGGTGCCGGATCAGGTACAGGTGCAGGATATCCTCCCGGACACGGTCGAGGTTACCATTCAGGTGGCTTCCTCAACACCAACGCCGGCCGGAACGGTAATCCCGTCCCCAACCCTAACCGCTACGCCCTAAGAGGTTCTTCACTAAATCCCCTATCACCAGAGGAAGAAAATTATTATGCCCAGACCTGTTGTCGCCCTGGTAGGGCGGCCGAATGTTGGTAAAAGCACCCTGTTTAACCGCCTGGCTGAAGAACGGCTGGCAGTTGTAGACGAGACGCCCGGGACCACCCGCGATCGCCTGGTAACCCAGTCGCTCTGGAACGGCGTCGTTTTCGATATCGTCGACACTGGCGGGATTGACCCCACCCAGGTCAGCCGGGGGGGCAGCCAGCAGCCGCTCTCGGTGGGTTCAGCAGATTTTGTGGATGCGATCCGATCGCAGGCTGAAATAGCTATCCGGGAGGCAGACGCTATCCTTTTTCTGGTGGATGCCGATAGCGGCATCACGCCCGCTGATCGGGAGGTCGCTCAAATACTGCGCCGCAACCAGCAGGAGAAGGAGGGCAAACCCTGGCCGCCAGTCATCCTGGTCGTCAACAAGGCTGACAGCGAGGCGCGCCGCCTGCAGGCCTACCAGTTTTACGAACTGGGGCTTGGCGATCCTTACCCGATTTCGGCTCTGCATGGCACAGGTACGGGGGACATGCTGGATGCCCTGGTGGATACATTCGAGATCACCGGTGAGGAACAGGAAGATGATACAGTCAAGATTGCAATCGTAGGGAAACCAAATGTGGGTAAATCCAGCCTGCTGAACCGCCTGTTGGGCGAAGAACGGGCGATTGTCAGTCCAATCGCGGGCACCACCCGCGACGCGGTTGACACCTTGCTGGAGTACGAAGGCGTTCCCATCACCCTGATCGACACCGCCGGCATCCGCCGGCGCGGCAAAGTGGAACCCGGCGTGGAGAAATACAGCGTTCTACGGTCGATGCAGGCCATTGAACGCTCGGACGTGGCTTTACTGATGATAGATGCCAGCAGCGGACTGACAGCCCAGGATGCCCACATCGCCGGTTACATCCTCGATTCTTGGAAGAGCGCTGTGGTGATCGTCAACAAATGGGACGCCATCGAAAAAGACAGCTACACCATGGACTACTTCACGCAGCATGTCCGCCAGGAATTGAACTTCATGAGTTATGTTCCCATCCTGTTTATATCGGCGCTGACCGGGCAGAGGGTCGAACAAGTGCTGCCGCTGGCTCTCAGGGTCCAGGAAGAGCGCCTGCTGCGGCTGAGCACCTCGGAACTTAATCAGATCATCCATTCCGCCCAGGATCAGTTTCCAGCTCCTTCCATGGCGGGGCGCCAGCTCAAAATTTATTATGGGACCCAGGTTCGCAGCGATCCGCCCACATTTCTACTGTATGTCAATGATCCCCAATTGGCGCATTTCACCTACCGCCGCTACCTGGAGAACCGCATGCGAGAAGCCCACCCCTTCATTGGCACGCCTATCCGGATTGTGATGCGCCCCAGGCGCTGATCGCGCCCAGACAAGAAAACGGTTTTTTTAGGTAACTCTGTGGGAAAGTCCCATCTCAGGAATTCCCTAAGCACACCTGTTTCGCCCATGTTTCGTACATTGGCCTGAGTAGCTGGACAATATCAGATTAATAAAATGACCCTGTATTTTGGGCATGTGTGGCAGGCGGTTGCCTGCCACACATGCCCAAAATACAGGCTAACCTAATTCAATGTGACATTCAAGGTAGATGCTGTAGATTTATGAAAACTTAATCTCCTGAACCTTGTTGCAGTAATCAAGCGGTTATATAATCCCTCCAGGCATTCAGCCGAGTATGGCCTGCCGGTCTGAAGACGGTGTTCCACCGGTAACAGCGGATCACCTTCGGCTGATCGCCACTGGATTGGAGGAAAGATTGGAAAGCTTTCAAACAGAATTGGATCCGGAGCCAGATGTCCCCGAACAGGAACAACCGGGAACTCTGCGTGTAATTGTGGATATCATCGAGACCCTGGTTTTATCAGCCTTATTATTTGCAGCCATCAACGTCATTTCCGCCCGCATCCGTGTCGATGGGCACAGCATGCTGCCCACGTTAAACACCGGCGAATTTGTGATTGTCAACAAGCTGGCGTATAAAATCGGCAAGCCCCAATATGGGGATATTATTGTATTTCATTTTCCGCGCGATCCCGAACAGGAATACATCAAACGTGTGATCGGCCTGCCCGGTGATCGAATCGTAATTGCCAACAAACACGTTCAGGTTAAACGGGACCGTGCTGGATGAACCCTATATTGCCGCCCCGCCTTTATATGAGGCCGATTGGACAGTTCCTGAGAACTCTTTGTTTGTTCTGGGTGACAACCGCAACAACTCATCCGACTCCCACAACTGGGGTCCGGTCCCAATGGATTACGTAGTTGGAAAGGCGCTTTTCATTTACTGGCCCTTAGATAAATGGGGCTTTTTAGGCGCCTATTCAACCAGCTCGCCGGGAGACAACCAACTCAAGGGGCGTTCCTTTGACCTCGCTCGGCCTTTATCTCTGTTAGCCGAGGCCCGTTAAAGGATTTTCCAGGAAAATCTGGGGAACTACTACAGAAATGACCAAAGAGGCCCGGTAAAGACGATGGACTCAATCGCCAACATTCTCACGCTGACTGACCAGTACGAACGCCAGCTGCCCGAACCGGCAAATCGGTATACTCCCCCGGAAAGCAGCGCACTCGCTGGCTGGATTGAGCTCACGCTTTTACAGCCGGAAGCCACCCTGCGGCAGGTGAAGACCCTGTGCGACGATGCCCGCCAGCTCCGGTTTGCAGCGGTTTGCGTGAATCCCGGGTATGCCTCCCTGGCAGCCGGCCTACTGGCCAATGCCCAGGTTCCCGTCAGTGCGGCGATCGCTTACCCACTGGGCGCTTCCTTGCCGAGCCTTAAAGTGATCGAGGCCCTTACCTGTCTCAGCAATGGGGCAGCCGAAATTGACATGGTATTGAATATTGGCGCTCTGAAAGGCGAGGCCTATGGCCAGGTTCTCAACGAAATTTATGCCGTCGCCCAGGTCGTGCACAATCAGCGCGCCGCGGTTACAATTACACTTGAAATGGCATTATTCAACCGCCGGGAGACGATCATCGCCTGTTTGCTTGGCAAAGCTGCTGGAGCCGATTATATAAAAGCTCACACCGGCTTTCGCCCGGCCGAGGCTCATCCAAACGAGATCGATTTCCTGAATCGAGTCGCCGGCCCGGAAGTTAAAATAAAAGCATCCGGTGTTGTCGAAAGCCCGCAAGCAGCCAGGGATTTGATCGCCGCCGGGGCGGCGCGAGTTGTGAGTAGTTCGGGCGTTAAATTGGTCCAGGATGGGCTTCAATGAAGGAGTTGCCAACCATGTCAGTCGAACAACCCGATGGCTATCAAACAGTCGCACTCTGCTCAGAATGCCAGACGGGTGTTTTCCGTCTGCAGCATCTTACCTATTTCACCTGGCTGAATGAAGAATTGATCACGGTACCTAATTTTCCCGCCTGGGTGTGTGATGTTTGTGGTCGCCGAGAATACGATGGCCGCGCAATCTTATGGTTAAATACCATCTTGAATCCGGATGCGAAACGCAAGCGCTCCAAGCAGGTTACGAAAAACCACCGGACGAAGCCAGACCACCCCCTGCCCTGAATTGGTTAGGCCGCCCGGCGAACGGATTTCCGAAAAACAGGCGAGAAGACCGGTGAACGCCGGTCTTCTCGCCTGTTTTTCGGCACTTACCCCTGCCAGAACTGCCATTTCGAAATGAGTTACGCTGCTGTCAGGCGACTAAGGACGTCCTGGCCAGCATCAATGCAGCCAGTGTTTTCGCGTCATCAATCTGTCCGTTGGCGGCCAGTTGATAGGCCTGTGCGATCGTGACCTTTTCAATTTCGATCATTTCTTCCTCGTCCGGTTCCAGGGGGGCCTCATAGAGATCACGAGCCAGAAAAATATGTAAAAACTCAGTTGAATACCCCGGGGCCAGATAAAAACCTCCCAAGCGCTCCAGGTCCCCGGCAGCCATACCGATTTCTTCCCGGATCTCGCGATGGGCACTGGCCTCGGGAGTCTCATCTGCTTCCATCGTGCCAGCCGGCAGTTCGAGCAGCACCTTTCCGGCTGCATGCCGGTACTGGCGAATAAACCAGATTTGGCCCTGCTCGTCAACCGGGATCATCGTTACCGCGCCGCCATGATAAATGATATCCAGTCCAATGGTTTTACCGTCCGGCAGCCGGACCTCATCCTGGCGCAGATCGAAAACCTTGCCATGAAAAATCGTCTCTGAACGCACTGTCTTCAATTCCATCATCTCACCTTTCCTAAGCAAGCCGCCGAATTGGTAATTTCTGGGGAAATACACCAGATTTGGGGGTGTGAACGTGAGTCTACACGCTCACACCCCCAAATCTGGGACTCTCTCACAAAGTTACTCAAGAACCTATTCGATGATCATAACATGAAAATAATCCACCCCCCCCAGAAAATCAAGCTGCAAGAACCGGCCCACGAGTTTGTACGCCACGGTGTTTCAATCCGCCCAAACGAAAAACTTGGTCGAGTTGCCGGAAATCACTCGACCAAATCTTCAAGTAATGGGCCAGAGGCCAGGCCCATTCATTGAACAGGAGCAACCTGAAATTCGTTCGGGTTGCTCCTGTTGAAATCTGAATTAACCATCCTGGCCCGGTCGAACAGAAAGCCTGCCAACGCTCCTGAACGGAACCGGTTCAGGCTATGGGATTTGCAGCGTTTGTCCTACTGTCAGGTTGTACGGTGCCGAAAGGCCGTTTGCGATTGCGATCGAATTGGGATCAACATCGCCGAAGTCGCATGCAATTGAATAGATTGAGTCATTCGATTTGACGGTATACGTAGTGGGATGCGACTTCAAAGTGCGATTGGCAGGGAAGGAGCCGCTCTGTGGGATTCGAAGTACCGTCCCAGGTGAGTAACTTCCACCTGTGCCTAAGCCACTCAGGCTGAGCATCTGATTCGGATTGACGTCGAAACGTCGAGCGATGCAGTAAGGGAACTCGCCCTTATGAAGGGTGTAAGAACTTGGCCGGCCTGGGGTAGCGGAGGGTACCGGAATAGCTGTAGCGACGACAGGCTGGGTGGCTTCTGCCGGAGGCGCAGCTGTCGGCTCACCAGCCTCTTCGCCTGCGGTGGGGGTCTCTTCCATTGGCACAGGCGTTTCCTGTGGAGCTCCCTGGCCCTCGATTGCCATCGCGGTTTGGGTGGCGAACACACCGAGTTGGGCCATAATATCATCGGTTGGCGCAGGTTCTTCCACATTCGCGACTTCGGTCGCAGTTGCTGGCGCTTTACCACCGGAAGGCGACAAAGATCTTTCACAGGCGGTTACCCCGGCGACCAGCAGTACTGCTATCATAATGAAAACATAAAAGCGCTTTTTTTCCATCTTTGTCTCCTTAGAGAAGAAGTTTACCACCTGGTTTGCCTGGCTAATGGCCGCGCTTCAAAGCCTGTACAAACCAGAACTTGCTTGACTTTGCAATGATACTAGCACAAACATGTTAAAGCGTCAAGCATATTGCAAAACGGTTCACACCAAGAATTTTGTCAGACAAACATGGCATTTTTTGAGAGCTAACGACCAGTTTACCTTTGGATAAAAGTTTATCTCACCATGCCAGACCGGGTTGTAAAGACTTGGTTATCAGCACTATGTTGCAAGAAACATGCCTTATCGAGCTTGACTATTCGTCGGACAGGGCTTTAAAAGGAATTCCTAATGAGCGAAAAGATGGACAAGTCGATCGAAAACCAGTATGATAAAGGCAATAGGAAATGTCCCGTAATCTCTGGGGTAAACGATCGTGCATTGAGACCTTGCGCCTGGACGAACATTGCTTAATTTCCTCTTCACGAACCTGCCCCGTGTTGTAGCCCTTGGAGAACCCATTATGTTCATTTTCATTCTAATCGCTCTGGCCATCGCAATCGTTGCGGTCGTCTTTGCGCTGCAAAATGCAATCACGATCACAGTTTCTTTTTTCTTCTGGCAATTTAATGGCTCACTGGCATTGGTTCTGCTGTTGACCCTTGCCCTGGGTTTCCTGATCAGCTTTTTCGCTACCTTGCCGGCGCTCATCCGGCGGAGCTGGGCAATCGCTGGTCAAAAGCGGCGCATCAGCACCCTGGAAAAACAATTGTTGGAAGCTGAGACCAAGGCCGAGGCTTTAAACCAGGAACTCAAGACAGCCGTTCAAATTGCCGACGAGCAAAAAACAGCCGATGACATCCTGGGTGACCAACCGGAGCAGACGGAATAACCATACCATTCACGCGCACAACCTTCTTCATTCAAACAGGGAAAATCCCCAGTTAACAAAATGTCCATCTACCATATCCAAGGAGGCTATTGTGAAAATCGAAAAAATTGAAGGAATTGGGAAAAAGTACGCCGAAAAACTCCAGGCTGCTGGGATAACGACTACCGAAAAACTGCTCGAAGCGGGCGGCAGCCGCAAAGGTCGTCAGGATTTAGCCGCTAAAACCGGGATCACAGAAACCCTGATCCTGGAATGGGTCAATCTTGCTGATTTATTCCGGGTGCCGGGGATCGGCGAAGAGTATAGCGACCTGCTCGAAGAGGCCGGAGTCGACACGGTCAAAGAACTCCGCAATCGCAATCCAGAAAATCTGCACCATGCGATCCGGGAAGTAAACGATCGTAAAAAACTGGTCCGCCAGGTACCCGGCCTCAGCCAGGTTGAATCCTGGATTAAAGCCGCCAAAGAATTAGATCCAAAAGTCACTTATTAAGTCCGAAAATCCGGAGATATCTGATTGTATGGGAGTGCGGCGCACCGCCGTACAGCCCCTGTAAAGACTCTCCAGGAAATTCTGTGGGAGGGTCCCAGGAATTCCTGGAGAGTCTTTAAAGTATCTTCGCTAAGGCTTTTTTTACTGGAAATCAGGAGATCAATTATGGATGAATTAGTAAAACTCGTTGTCAACAAGACCGGTTTGCCAGAAGATAAAGCCCGGGTAGCCGTAAAAACAGTTGTGGATTATTTAAAGGAACGTTTGCCGGCTCCGCTGGCTTCCCAGGTAGACAATGTTCTGAACAGCGGGGCAGCCGCTAAAGGCCTGGACGAACTGTCCAAAGGGCTGGGGGATTTGCTCGGAGGCAAAAAATAACTACCCAAACCGAACACCACTTTCTACACAATTTAAGCGCTCCCCCATGATTGAGTAGTTACGTATCCGTTCACTTTTCAGTTATGAATTTTGCTAATCGCATGTGAATGCGAAGCATGATTAGTCCCAGTAATGGCAGCAAGCTGGACCCACAGGGCAGTATGCCGCGCCCGTTTGAGGTGGGCTGCGTGGGCTGGCGAGTCGCTATTAAGGCCCCGGATGTTGACGTGGGCGGCGGTTGTATTTCAGTCGGGGAGTTCGTTGAAGTTTCAACTGGTGCGGTTGATGCGAGCGGTGTTTGGCTGGCTTCCCAGGCCGGAGTTGCGCTGGCTTCCGCGGTTGCAGTCGCTTCCGGGGTTGGGGTGGCCGTCAGGATCAGATAAGTAACCTGCGATCCATCGACTCTTACAGCCTGGGGCTCATCCATAGCGATCCAATGCAAAAGATCCAGGGCGAGCTGGTTGGCAGGGTCCAGTTTTAGGGATAGCTGTAATTCCTTCAAGCCGCGCTGCAGGTAAGTGGTATTCAGTGGATCGGTCCACTTATCCACCCAATAATAGCGCGCCCAAAGCAAATCCGCAAAGCCATAATGCCAGAGGGCATCGTTCGGCTTGAGCGTTACAGCCCGGTCATAAGCTTCCACCGCCAGGCGAAGGCTTCCTGACCACCTTCGTCCTCCCGGATCCCTTTGCGCAGCACAATGATCTCCTTATATGCTTTACCCAGCCGGCCCCAGGCTTCACCGTCATTGGAATCTTTCTGGATACGGCCCAGTTCGAGCAGCACTTTATTCCAGGCCGCCGGAGTCACCAGGGCCACTTGTAAGTTCTCCGAAGCCTGAGGCTCTAAATCCTTATACTGCCAGTGCAGTTCACTGCCCCGAAATTCGGGGCCGGGGGTTGTGCTGCCAAATCCGATCTGCTCGAAGATCACGTTCATAGGATTGGCTTCGTAGGGCAAACGCACAAATAAATCAGCCGTTCCAATCGTCCCATACCAGCCCGCACCGGTTTCCAGGACATAGTTAAAAACCACAAAATTGTCCTCGCCGAAACCATCGGCCGTATAGGTTACCTCAACCTGAACATCCTGCTGCGCGGGGAAGCTAACCGGGAAAACAGCCCAGGGAATTTGATGGTCGGCATAGACATTCGGACTGGGAGTGGTGATCCGTTGGGTCGGTATCGTTTTGCCAGCCACCTTCACCCGCAGATCCCGGATCTCAGGGTAATTCCCAAACCCATCGCCATAGCCATTCAGATCGGACAACGGAAAGCGAACCTGCAAGTTTTCCGCATTGCTGCCCAGGTTACGCATCTGAAAGCTGGCGGTCACCCGGGCCTGGGAGATCCACTTACTCTGGCTTTGGGAGAGCACATCCAGGATAACAGTTTCAGCCTGCATGCGCACCTGTGTGGTCTCGCTGCCGGGCGAGATATTACTGCCCGGCGGGCTCTCGGGTGGAGCGATATCTGCTTTAACCACCTGGGGGAAGGCCAACAGGCCGATGACAGCCATTGCCATAAGAAACAGACGCCTAGCACGACCCCAGTTCCACCTTAAGCTTAAATAAGTAGCCATGCTCCACCTGGTCCAGCACCTACAAATTGGTTGAAATTAATGGGAAAACGTACTTCGATCATTATAGCATTATGGTTGTCACTCGATGCCATTAAATGAGGTTCTTCAGGAAATTCTGTGAGAAACCACAGATTTGGGGAGAATTGTCCAACTACTTTGGTTTACGAGCGATCAGCTCAATTTCGATCCGGGCGCCGAGCGGCAGGGAAGCCACTCCAATAGTCGTCCGTGCCGGGTAAGGTGGGTTGAACTGGCGGGCATAAACCGCATTCATGGCCGAAAAATCTGTCATGTCGGTCAGGTAAACATTGACTTTCAACACATCATCGGAGGTCAGGCCTGCAGCTTCTAAAACGGCAAACAGGTTCTTAAAAGATTGCTCCGTTTGAGCTTCGATCCCACCTGATACTATCTGGCCGGTTTTCGGATCCAGGGGTGTCTGGCCGGAAAGAAAAATAAACTCACCTGAATCGACGCCAGGAGAGTATGGCCCGACCGATACTGCGACTTGGGCTGTGATTGCTTTGCGGGACATTGGTACTGTGACTCCTTTCCTTGAAGCACAAATCTTTACAAATATTTCCGGATTGCTTCCGAAAGCTTGGGCAAATAAGAATCCCCCTCCACCTCGACTGCGGCCAGATAACCGGGAATGCGCCACAAATCACGCCGGTCGCCAAATCCTGGATCAATCGGCATGAGCTCTTGATACCCCTTCAGCATATCCTCTGGCACCGGTTGGAAATAATCTATAGCTGCCAGGTCCATTTCAGGGTTTCCATAGTATACTGCCGGATCGATAACTATGGTCCCTTTTTCGGTGCTGATAAAGTTATTTTGTTGCGCATCTCCATGCAAAAGAGTGATAGGTCCCTCCGGAATTGAAAGCCTGGGAAGCCTGGTGATTAATCGCTCAATCTGGCGGATTGTTTTTGCAGGCAGGTTACCCGAGTCGATTGCCCCAATAAAACGCGGCCACAGCCTGCGCTCGATAAAGAAAGTCAGCCAATCGTTAACCGGCCGGTTATCCTGGTATAGCGGTCCGAAATAGCCCTGTTTTTCAAGTCCGCAGGTATCCCCTCTGACGTGGTGGATGCACGCCAGCGTGCGCCCGATATCCTGCCAATGGTGTGGGGTTCTCGCAACCGTTTGAGCAGCTTCCATCACCAGGATAACACCGCCTTCGACCTCAACAATGCCAATGGCGGACGGCGTCAGCACTCCGGAAAGGTCTGCCAGCAGCCGCAAGCCGTCCAGTTCAACCCGGAACTGATCCAACCCATGCCTGGCTTCACTGAGTTTTGCAAATACGGCATAGTCCCCATCCGATAAAACCGCCGCTGGATGGGAAGCAAATTCATCCATATCCTTGAAATCGCGGACCGCCCACGCTTTGCTACGGTGTTCGCTGATCAATCGTTCAATCGGGATGCGGTAACGATCGTTCAGCAACTGCGAGGAGGGAGAAACCGCACTGAAGTCAGAGCTTTGGTCATCGACGGTCAAGCTCACCATCCTATTCGGACCCATTCCAATTTAAAACGAGACCAACCGTTCCTGGTCTAACTTGAGCAAAGGCAGCCGCTCGGACGTAGACAGAAGTATTTTCCCATCGATTGGGATGGCGGTAAACCAGGCAGCTTCAATCACGGGGACTATGGTCGCCTGTCCGGCATAGGCAACCGTGTGTCCGGCCTTAATGGCCATCCGGGCAATCGGGGTCATGGGTTAAAAATGGCCGTTGCCGCCCGCAAAGCTGAAGAGAACTCGCATGGACTCATCCCGGTAGTCTGGTGTCAGATTTGTGGCCGCGACTGTTCGTCTTCAAAGGCGCAAACGCGGATCGATCATGACTCGCTGAGATTATAGCATTGCGATCGCAGGAATAGACCTGATCCGTCTATCCTTAGGCCCATTAGCCTGTGACCGGAAACAGAAACACTCCCTCACCCGAAAGGAAGGGAGTGTTTTTTATTCTTGGTTAGCAGGGGCCTGATCTTAGCGACCCGCCCACACAACCAATGTAAACCTAAAATACTTAATAATTCAACACCGGGCGGAACTTATAACCATATACCAGCAAGCCGCGCTCATCGCCGTCCGACCGCAGCCGGCGGGTAACCATTTCAACCGGCGCGCCGATCTGCACTTCACCATCCAGGTCAGTCAGTTGGGCCGTCACCATCGGGCCTTCTTCCAGCTTGATCAGTGCGACAGTATAGGGAACATTTTCCTCGTACCCGGCGGGCGGCTCATATACCGTGGTATAAGAATAAACCTGGCCGCGGCCGCTGAAAGAATACAAGGTCTTGGCCTCCTGCCCACACTCCGGGCAAACATCCCGCGGAGGGAAAATCTTAGCATCACAATGAGGGCATACTTCACCGACTAATCCATAACGCTGCTTGCGTAACCGCCAGTGGCGTGGAATATCCATTTTGTTCTCCTTGGACGATCTGTTTTTAAGATCGTCAGTCACTCGATGCTTCTAACGCAGGTTCGATCGATTTCCTAAGTTTTCAGCAATCGGAGTGAGCTAAAAAGCCCTGATCGAGATCGCCGATTGCCTTGGTTCGAGTATAAGTTTAGAACTATAAACCTATCAGGAACTATCAACTTGTGATTAACCCATTCGTATTATACAATACCTATACATTTTATATACATAATCTATATTTGTCAAGGGTTTTTCGGGCGGAATTCGCCCACAAACATCCAGCATCGAACATTTGATGAAACGGCTTAGACCAGTTCCAGAATGTGGGTAGCGGCGGTTGAAGCCGGGCCGCCCAGAGATTGGATCATCCCCCGGCGCGGATTGGCAAGCTGGTTCTTACCGGCCTGGCCCCGCAGCTGCAAGACAGCCTCGACAGCCTGGTAAACGCCGGTAGCCCCGACCGGGTTGCCGCGCGCCTTCAGGCCCCCCATCGTGTTGATTGGGAGCGTCCCTTGCAGGGATAACTGGCCTTCATCGGCCAGTTTCCAGGCCTGGCCGCGGGCTGCGTACCCGGCTGCTTCCAGACTCAGGGCTGCATAAATGGAATAAGCGTCAAACAACTCGAAAAAATCAACCTGGAGTGGGGTGATGCGGGCTCTCTGGCAGGCGCGTTGCACCGACAGGCGGGCGGCCTCAAAATCCAGGGGATCTTTCCGGTCATGCAGCGCCAGCGTGTCCGTCACCAGGCTCGAGCCAGCTATTCGGACCAGGGCGTGATTATAGCTGGATGGCAGCAGTTCCGGGCGAGTGAGCACCAAAGCCGCAGCTCCATCCGCATAAGGCGCCGCATCGAACAGATTGATCGGATCGGCCACTATTCCCGCTCTTTCGTAAGTCTCTGCTTTAATCGCTCGCTGGAACATGGCATTCGGGTTCCCCGCGCCGTTGGCATGGGCGGTCACTGCAAAGCCCGCAAAACTCTGGCGGGGGACCTCGAATTCGTACAGATAGCGGCGCATGAGCAGTGCAGCCTGGGCAGTCGGGGTAATGCCCTGGATCGCCTCGTAGTCGCTATCCGTGGCGGTGGCCAGGGCTGCATCAATATCCGTGCCGACCTTATCTGAAAACTTCTCGACCCCAACTACCAGGGCGACATCGACCAGACCGGAGGCGACCGCCATCATCGCGCTGCGGATCGCGGCGCCGCCGGAGGCTCCGGCAGCCTCCAGGCTCATCGCTTCGATGCCAGCCAGGCCAGCAAAATCCGCAACCAGTGTCCCCAGGTGAGCCTGCATGGATACCTGCGGAGCAAGCATATTGCCCACAAACAGGGCTTGCGGACGCAAACCGCCCGAATCTATCTGAGCGGCTTCAATCGCCTGAAAAGCCAGTTCGCGCAGCGATACATCCCAGTGCTCACCCACCGGGGTCTGTCCCGCCCCGGCAATAACGACTTCTGTCATGGTACCTCCAGATCAAATTGGCCGGCATACACCCGGGTTTCTGCGCCAGATGCCAAACTCAACATGTTCACATGTTTTCCTGCAGGATGCTTCAACATTTTCGCATCCTGCCTTATTTCATGGCCAGCTTACCGCGCATCCGCACATATGTAGCGTAGTCGATCTCGGTGCGGCGGTCGATATAAGCCTGAGTAAACGGTGCCCGCCCGCGTCGCTCCACCAGCTTATCCGTCACCAGGATATCGAAGGCGTCAGATCCGGCCCCGGATCCAAACGAGACCATCAGAATCCGGTCACCGGGTTCGGCCACGTCCAGGGTGGCGGTCAACCCGATCATCGCCGCCCCGGCGTAGGTATTGCCAATCACGGGCACCAGCAGTCCGGGAGCGATTTGCTCTTTCGAAAAGCCCAACTGACCCGCCACACGCTGGGGGAATTTCGTGTTCGGTTGGTGAAAGACGGCGTAGCGATAGTCGCTGGCGGTGGTGCCATTGGCCTCCATCAGGGCTTCCGCCGCCGAACTGATATGCTTGAAGTAGGCCGGCTCCCCGGTAAAACGCTGGCCATGCTCGGGATATTTTTGGTAAGCTCTCCGCCAGAAATCCGGCGTGTCGGTCACGTAAGAATAGGAGGACTGAATAATGGCTAAAGCATTCTCAGCCGGGCCGAGGATATACGCCGCGCCGCCTGCTCCGGCAGTATATTCCAGCGCATCGCTTGGCCGGCCCTGGGCGGTATCCATTCCAACTGCCATGGCGTAATCGGCCATTTCGGAACCGACCAACCCGATTGCGGCTACCATCGCCTCGGTCCCAGCCTTGCAGGCGAACTCCCAATCGGCGGCCTGGATATTTGGCACAGCGCCAATGGCCTCCGCCAGGATCGTCGAAGTCGGCTTAACCGCATATGGATGCGACTCCGACCCCACCCAAACTGCCCGCAAATCCGTCGGCAGTATGCCTGCCCGGTTAAGAGCGTTGCGGGCGGCCTCCACCGACATCGTCACGACGTCTTCGTCGATTCCGGGCACCGATTTTTCCTTAATCGGCGTGCCGCCTTTTCCGCCAGTCCAAATCCTGGACACTTCAGTGGCGGGCAGGCGGTAGCGCGGTACGTAAGCTCCGTAACCGATAATACCAACTTGCCGGGTTGGTTTAAGTAATATGCTCGAAGATTTTTGTTCTGTCATCAGGATGTCTCTCTATTCGGGCACTCAAAAAGTCTGTAGATTTTGTGTTCGCTTTGTGCGGCATGAGCCGCACAAAGCGAACACAAAAAGAACTTTTCTACAAATTCAAGCGCACCTCTCTAATCTTGTGTTTGCCATGATTTTAAGATCGCTTCAGCTCGATCCAGACGGATGGTTTTCTCCGCCACGAGCTGGCGAGCCAGCCGCTCAATTTGATCGCTGGATGCCCCTGCGGCCGCAGCAACCTGGCGGGCGTGCAAGCTCATATGCCCGCGCTGGATGCCTTCGGTAGCCAAAGCTCGCAGAGCAGCCAGGTTCTGGGCCAGCCCTACCGAAACAATGATCTCGGCCAATTCCGCGGCGGTCTTAACCTGCATGCATTTTAATACCGCCTGGGCGGTTGGATGAACCCGGGTTGCTCCGCCCACAATACCAACTGCCATTGGCATTTCGAGGGTACCGATCAGATTGCCATCCGCATCCTTGCCCCAGGTGCTGAGAGAAGTATACACCCCATTCCGGGCGGCATAGGCATGGGCCCCGGCTTCAATCGCGCGCCAGTCATTGGCAGTTGCAATGATGACGGCATCGACGCCGTTCATGATCCCCTTGTTGTGGGTTGCAGCTCGGTACGGGTCCGCAGCAGCAAAAGCCCAGGCTTCCAAAATGCCATCGCGAACATCTTGCGGGCTGTAATCGCCAAAGCCCAGCTCCTCAAGGGGTATGGTACAGCGAGCTCGCGCCAGGCGGCGATCTGCCAGATTCGACAGAATTCGCAAATGCACCCGCCCGCCGGTGTACGATTCTATCAGGGGCGCCAGTTTTTCGACTGCCGTGTTAACCGCGTTGGCCCCCATGGCATCCCGTACATCGTAGATCAGGTGAAGCACCAGGAACGAACCTATTGGTGAATCGGGGATCATTCGAACCTCAAGATCGCGCGGCCCGCCTCCCAGACGCTTGAGCACCGGGTCAATCTCGCCTGCTTCGGCCAATAGTTGGGCCTTCTTCTCCAGGATTGCCAGGCGGGCTGCCGCCGGATCGGCGAGATCCAAAATTTGCATCTGTCCGATCATTTCCGGCGGCGTTGTATGGGCCTGGAAACCGCCGCCGGCTCGGGCCAGTTTCGCCATAAATGAAGCGCCGGCGACAACCGAAGGCTCTTCGATTGCCATCGGCACCAACACATCCCGGCCGTTGACCTGGAAGTTGAGCGCAATCCCCAGCGGCAGGCTGTGCAGGCCGATCACATTTTCGATCATGTGATCGGCCATCTCGGACGTCAGGCCGGCCTCCCCACTCAAAGCCGCCAAATCCGCCGTGGTTAATTCGTCCCGTTCCGCCAGAACAGCCAGCCGTTCCGCAATTGGGCGATTATAGAACCCCGGGATACGCGAACTGCCAGTATTATTCAACATGCTCATTCACTCCTCCAACAGCAATACCCAATATACCAGTCCAACGACACCCGTCAGGAGATAGATGTTTTTCACACATATTCAAACCATTTATAAACCTGCCTGTCTGGCAAAAACTATCAGAACCCGGGAAGCAAACGCACAAACCGGATAATCCAGGCGCACAAAATGAGCATTGGCACGTTTTGCCATGCTCTGTGAGGATTTCATGGGAGTTGGAAAGTTTGTTGGAGAACTCATTTCTGCAAGTTCTCCACACCCTTCCAACGCCTGAGCATAGGAAACATTGGCGAAACATGGTTTAACCCGAATTTAATCTTTCCTGGTGTTCTATTCAATCTCAGCCGTGCGCTTGATAAATTGTCGGAAAACGGGCATGTAGATCGACTTTCGCCGATCTGCATGCCCGTTTTCCGATAAAATTCCCCATCCCAGCGGCGAAGCCGTCAGGGATGGGGTCAGGGGGTGGGCAGCAGTATGATGCTGGTTCAGACCGAATGATTAAATTCGCCAACATACTCAGAAGGAAACAGAAAACCCAATCCACCCAAAGAAGCAAACTCAGACAATCTTTGGTAAAATTAGTATATCGATTGAGTTATACGCAGATGATTATAGACAATGTCTCAACAATTTCTCAGTTGCGGCATTGCCCGGGTATTTAGAGGTATCAGTGTCTCGCTATAGAGGCGACCAATCCCTCTGATTGTGAAAATTTCAACGTAAAACTCACTCAAAGGTGAGGACTATTGGATGGTTGTATTAACTAGAGAACAACTTGAAGACCGTTTAGCCGCACTGCACCGGGGAAGCCTGGAGCTGGTCGGCGATTTATCAATTGAAACAGTTTTGGAGCGGATCGTACAGATGGCCCGGGAACAAGCCGGAGCCCACTACGCTGCGTTAGGAGTCGTAGATCAACAAGGTAAACTCATCCAATTCATCCCGGTAGGGATGGATGAAGCTGCGATAGAACAGATGGAGCACCCGCCGGTTGGAGCTGGATTGTTAGGCATGTTCCACCGCGAGCGGAAGACAATCCGCATACCGGAAATTAATAACGATCCGCGCAGTGTCGGTTTCCCCAAAAATCACCCGCCGATGCATTCCTTTTTGGGTGTACCGATCCTGTTGGGGGATAAACATCTTGGCCAGATCTATCTGACCGACAAACAAGGTTATCATGAATTCACGGAATCCGACGAGCGGGTAATTGAGACCCTGGCAGCGTATGCAGCCGTCGCAATTACCAACGCCAACCTGTACAAAGATTTGGTCAATCGTGATAAAGCCCTGGTTGAGCGCAATGAGGACCTGGCCCTATTGAATGATGTCGCCGCCGCCCTAACCAGCTCGCTGGACGTAGACGAAATTCTCGATCTTACCCTGACACGGGTTTTAAGTTATTTGGGTGTGGAAGCGGGAGAGATCTTCCTAAGTGAGGATAGCGAAAAAGAATTTCACATCGAAATTCATCGCGGTGATATGACTGAGGCATTCTGGACCCGCGACCGATTCCGGATCGGGGAAGGCGTGATCGGGCAGGTTGCCGAGACTGGCAAGCCACTGATTAACCTGGAACCCAAGAACAAAGATATGCTTTACTTGCGGCGCTCCGTGATCAATTCAGGGATTAAATGTATCAACATCATCCCCATGCTGGCGCGTGGACATGTCGTTGGCGTCATGAGTGTGGCTACCCGGCAGGTCCGGTCCATGGCCGAACGCGAGATCAACCTGCTGATCGCAATCGGCAGTTGGGCAGCCATCACAATTGAAAACGCCCGCCTGCACCGCCAGGCCCGCCGGCTGGCGATTCTGGAAGAACGCGAGCGGATCGGGATGGATCTGCATGATGGCATCATTCAGTCTATCTATGGAGTCGGACTGGCGCTGGATTATGCTCGCATTGCCCTGGACGAAGACCCGCGCGATGCCCGCCAGAAAATCGAGCAGTCGATCGAAGCGCTGAACAGTACTATTCACGATATCCGAGCGTATATCCTCGACCTGCGTCCACGGCAGTTCCATGGCTTGGATCTAATGGAAGGCTTACAGCGTCTGGCGGAAGAGTTCCAGGCTAATTCCGGCACCGAAGTAACCTTGACCGAGCCCGAAAGCAATCTGACCGACTTCCCGGCAGCCAACGCCACCGCGATTTTCCACATTTGCCAGGAGGCGCTGGCGAACGTAGCGAAACACTCTCAGGCCCGACGGGTGGATGTGCGATTATGGACAGCCCGGGACCGTGTTTTGCTTGAGATTGCGGACAACGGCATGGGCTTCGACCTTCGCAAGATGAGCGTCACCCTTGGGCACGGCCTATCCAATATGCACATCCGGGCCCGAAAAGTTGGGGGAGATGTTGAAATCACATCCTCACCAGGCGAAGGGACCAACGTGCTCGCCTGGGTGCCGCGTTATACCTGAATGGGATTCTGACTAATTTTGTAACTGCTCAGCCTGTACCCAGAATTTCCGGAGAAATGGATGTGGTTGAGGGCATACGCCCCGACGCACATCCATTTCGCCCGAGTACCACGCCATGATCCTTATTTCAAGCCGCAGTAATTCTAAAATCAAGCAAATCCGGGCTTTACGCCAGCGCAAAAATCGCCAGGCAACCGGTCTATTCCTGGTTGAAGGCATTCGCCATGTCGGTGAAGCCGTCGAAGCCGGCGCCCAGATCGATTCGATCTTTTACGCTCCCGAACTGCTGACCAGCGCCTTTGCCCTGGATCTGGTTCAACAGCAAAGCGAGCGAGATGTGCCCTGCTACCCGACCACGCCCGAAGTGTTCGATTCCATTGCGGATAAAGATCATCCCCAGGGAATTCTTGCCCTGGTCGCCCAAAACAATCCTAACCTGGCGGACTTCAATCCTCAGAATTTCCCTTGGGGCGTTGCCTTGGTCGAGCCGCAAGATCCGGGTAATTTGGGCACCATTTTGCGCACAATCGATGCTGTCGGCGCCAGCGGATTGCTATTGGTGGACAGTTCGGTCGACCCCTACCACCCCAGCTGTGTGCGCGCCAGCATGGGCACCCTGTTCTGGCTGCCAATCATCTCCGCCAGTTTTAGCGACGTTGTCGCCTGGGCCCAAACATGGGCGTATCGAATTTATGGAACTTCTGCCCATGGGTCCACCGATATTGCGAAAGTCTCTGGCTATCCAACACCGTCTATCCTGCTAATGGGCAGCGAACGGGAAGGCCTGACGCCCACCCAGGCGGCCGCCTGTCATGAGCTTATTCGCCTGCCGATGCGCGGCCGGGCGACTTCTCTGAACCTGGCTGTGGCTACTGGCGTGCTCCTGTACGATATGCTGCTGAAACAGAATCCAAACGGATAGATTTTGTGCCATACGCCTGGAGGCGTGCTCGCAGATAGCAACCGTGTCAATCGCGTTGAAGCGCAAGAGGCGATGCAACTTGCTCAAATTTAAGTATTTCCTGAAGACCCGGGGGGAAATAGGCCTTATCGGATAGGTTTTGTGGTATGCTTTTAAGGTAATTTGGGCACTGGGTCGTTTCACTCATTGGGAGAATAGAAAGGGTGACGATGACAGAAGCTTTTATTATTTCGGCTGTTCGCGCCCCAATTGGAGTGGGGAAACCCAATGGAGCGCTATCGCCTGTTACCCCGATCAATTTGACCGCAATGATTTTACAGGCTGTTGCCGACCGCGCCGGCATCGATCCGGCTCTGGTGGAGGATGTCATCTGGGGCTGCGTCACCCCCATCGGTGACCAGGGCGCCAATCTTGCCCGGTTGGCCGTCCTCAAGGCTTGCTTTCCAGCCCAGGTTCCTGCAGTCACGCTCAATCGCATGTGCGGTTCCAGCCAGCAAGCAGTCCACTTTGCAGCCCAGGCCATCCTGGCGGGCGATATGGATATCGTCATCGCCGGCGGCACTGAGATGATGTCCCATCAACCGTTAGGAGCTGATTATCCCGCAGCCTGGCCGGAAGATTTCCCCTACAAACTGGTTCACCAGGGCACCAGTGCGGAATTAATGGCTGAAAAATGGGGATTAACCCGGGACGAGCTGGACGATTTCGCTTTTATGAGTCATACCAAGGCCATGCATGCCATTACAGAGGGCTATTTTGAGGATCAGATTCTGCCGATACCTCGACCGGATGGCCGGATCGTGACTCAGGATGAAGGTGTGCGAATGCCGCCCGATCGCCACAAGATGGCTGCACTTAAGCCTGTGTTCAAAGCCGACGGGGTCGTTACGGCCGGAAACGCCAGCCAGATCAGCGACGGCTCCGCTGCGCTGCTGCTGGCTTCTGCCGAAGCGGTTGGCCGGTATAACCTGGACCCGATCGCCCGGCTGGTATCCCGCATTGTGATCGGTTCGGATCCGGTACTGATGCTGGACGGGCCTATAGCGGCCACACGCAAGGCATTAAAAAGGGCCGGCTTGAGTATCGATGATATGGATGTGATTGAGATCAACGAAGCATTCGCATCCGTCGTGCTGGCATGGCAACAAGAACTCCAGCCGGACCCAAGCCGGGTCAACCCAAATGGCGGCGCGATCGCCCATGGGCATCCTCTGGGGGCAACCGGGGCTATCTTAATGACCAAGCTGCTTTACGAATTGGAACGCAGACGTGCTCGCTTCGGCTTACAAACGATGTGCATCGGCCACGGCATGGCAACCGCCTCCGTGGTAGAGCGTATCTGATAGGCTGGTATATTTTGAGGTTCTTTGGGATTTTCTTTGATGGTACCCCAGATTTGGGAGTATGAGTATGCGGACAGACGCTCACTTTCTCAAATCCAGAACTTCTCACAGAATATCCTGAAGACCCACTTTTTAGGAGTATCGATGGCTGAACTTGTGGTGAGTGAAACAGACCTTCCCTTGTTAGCCGATCAGATCATTCAGGATTATCGCCTGGCTTACCAGAGCCGCCAGGCCAGCCTGATCGGCCGCCGGGAAGTAATGAGTGGCAAAGCAAAATTCGGTATATTCGGGGATGGAAAAGAAGTTCCCCAGATCGCTATGGCCCATGTATTTCAGCCTGGGGATATCCGCTCAGGATATTATCGGGATCAAACGTTAATGTTTGGCCTGGGCGCGCTGACCTTTACAGAATTCTTCGCCCAGCTTTATGCCCATGCTGACGTCAAAGCCGAGCCGGCTACAGCTGGAAGAGCGATGAACGCCCATTTTGCAACCAGAAGCCTGAACCCGGATGGCAGTTGGAAGAACCTGGCCGAACGGATCAATTCATCGGCTGACGTCTCCCCAACCGGTTCGCAGATGCCGCGTTTGGTTGGGCTCGCTTATGCTTCCAGGCTCTATCGTGAGCTTGACGAGCTCCAGCACCTGCACCAATTTTCGAACCATGGCAACGAAATCGCCTTCGGCACGATCGGCAATGCATCCTGTGCTGAAGGCCTTTTTTGGGAATCGATCAACGCCATTGGCGTGTTGAAAGCGCCGGCGATCATCACCATTTATGACGACGACTACGGGATTTCTGTCACCAATGAGTTCCAGATGATCAAACAGAATATGGCCGAATTGCTCAAAGGGTTCCAAAGGCCGGCTGGCACCCGGGAAGGTTATGATCTGTATCAAGTCAAAGCCTGGGACTACCCGGAATTAATCCGGACTTATGAACAGGCTGCGGAAACAGCCCGCCGCGAACATGTTCCAGCCATCATCCACGTGACTGAAGTGACTCAGCCCCAGGGCCATTCCACCTCGGGCAGCCAGGAGCGCTATAAATCGAAAGAACGCCTGGCATGGGAACAGAAATTCGATTGCATCCCTCAATTTCGACAGTGGATCCTTGACAAAGAATTGCTCACCGAGGCGCTGATCAAAGAATACGAAGAAGAAGACCGCCAGTATGTTGAAGAACAGCGCCGAATTGCCTGGGATGACTACCTGACCCCGATTCGCCACGAGCGCCGCAAAGTGATCAAAATGATCGACCGAATAGCTTCACATTCGATTCACGCGGAACGCCTGGCGGCTATCCGGGAAAAATTAGGCAGCAATCCACTCCCACTGCGACGCCATAATATGGTTGCCGTTCAGGAAGTATTGCAAACGGTTCGCAACGAACCCATCCAAGAGAAACAGGCCCTGGTCGACTGGAAAAATGACCAGCAGCAGCTCAGTTACGATCGTTATGATTCCCATCTCTACAGTGAAAATCAGGATTCAGCCCTGCTGGTCCCCACCTGTACCAGCTGTCTACGCGGAAGAGCCGCCGCTGGTTTATGGCTTTGAGGTCCTGAATGCCTGTTTCGATGCTGCCCTGGGGCGCGATCCACGCATTGTCGCCTTTGGCGAAGATGTCGGCCGTCTGGGGGATGTCAACCAGGGGTTCAAAGGCTTGCAGGATAAATACGGTGAGCTACGGGTTTCGGATACCGGTATCCGCGAAACCACGATCATCGGGCAGGCGATCGGGCTGGCGATGCGCGGTTTACGTCCAATTGCCGAAATCCAATACCTGGATTACCTGCTCTACGCGCTTCAAATTATCTCCGATGATCTTTCGACGGTTTTATGGCGCACGCGGGGCGGACAGAAGGCCCCGGTGATCGTACGCACCCGCGGCCATCGCCTGGAAGGTATCTGGCATTCGGGATCGTTGATGGCTGGCATCTTGAACCTGGTGCGAGGCATGCATGTACTCGTCCCCCGCAATATGACCCAGGCAGCCGGTTTTTACAACACTTTGCTCCAGGCCGAGGAGCCCGCGCTGGTAGTCGAAGTGCTGAATGGCTATCGGATGAAAGAAAGGCTCCCACAAAATGTGGCTGACTTCACCGTCCCGCTGGGCAGCCCCCGAAGTATTGCGCGCAGGTCAGGATATCACGCTGGTGACTTACGGCGCTTGCTGCCGGATTGCTTTAGAGGCCAGTGAAAAGCTCAGCCAGGTTGGAATTGAAACCGAGGTTATCGATGTGCAGACCCTGTTGCCTTTCGATCTTCACGGCCGCATCCTGGAGTCACTCAAGAAGACCAGCCACATCCTGTTCGTGGATGAAGATGTCCCCGGCGGTACAAGCGCATATATGCTTCAACAGGTGATCGAAAAACAAGGGGGCTACTATTGGCTGGATTCCGAGCCGCGAACCTTGCCGGGCAAACAGCATCGTCCGGCTTATGGCTCGGATGGTGATTACTGGTCAAAACCCAACGTGGAGACGATTTTTGAGGCCGTTTACGAACTCATGCATGAAGTCGATCCATCTGCATATCCGATTTTTTACCGCTGATGATTGACCGTCACCAGCGTTCAATTGATTCATGACGATCTCAAACGACACCCGCCTCAACATGTACTGGTTCATGCTGCTTGCCCGGCGGCTGGATGAGTTCGCCTGGGAACTGCATCGCAAGCGCAAAATCGTCTTCCACCTGTCCGGGATAGGCCACGAAGCCATCCAAATTGGGGCAGCTTTCGCCTTGCGGGCCGGCTACGATTGGGTTGCGCCTTATTATCGCGACCTGACCCTGCTCTTGACCCTGGGGCTTACACCGCTGGAGTTCATGCTGGGACTATTCGGAAAAAGCGATGACCCTGTTTCGGGCAGCCGCCAGCTGCCTGAACATTGGGGGCTGAAACGCGCCAATGTCATCAGCAGCTCCTCGACGGCGGCTGCCCAGACCAGCCAGGCAGTTGGAATTGCCCAGGGCATCCGGTTGCGGGCCGAGGAGCGGGTGGTTTTAAATTGCGTCGGTGAAGGGGCTACCGCCCAGGGAACCTGGTATGAAAGCGTGAACTGGGCCAGTATGCACAAGCTGCCAGTCGTATTTCTGGTTGAGAACAATCTCTATGCTATCTCCATGCGCCAGGAGAAACAAATGCCCGTGGAACGCGTGGCCGATAGGGCCCGTGGTTTAGGCTTACCGGCCGTGACATTCGACAGCAATCACTACATCGATGCCTACCGAACGATCCAGGAAGCCATACAGCGGGCCCGCGAAGGCAATGGCCCTACCCTGATTGAAGCTCGCACGTATCGCATCACACCTCATTCCTCGGATGACGACGACCGCAGTTATCGTCCCAGAGCCGAAGTTGATGCCTATCGAGCAATGGATCCATTGGAAATCGCCCGGAAAGATTTGAAAGCTGCGGATTTATTAACCGATAAAATCAATGCCCAGTTGGAAACTCGGGTGCAAAAAATGATCGCCGAAGCTTACGAAGGCGCACAGCGCAGCGGTTATCCTCAACCGCAGAGCGCAGTTCAGATGGTGTTCGCCCCTGGAGACCAACCTTGCCTGAGCTAACCCTGCTTGACGCCATCCACCTGACCCTGGAAGAAGCCCTGACCCGGGATAAAAATGTTGTTTTGATCGGGACAGATATCGGCCCGCGCGGCGGACTGTTTGGCGCCAGCCGCGGATTTTATCGTCAATTCGGTCCTCAAAAAATCTTGGAGGCGCCGCCCACAGCCGACACACTCATCGGGATGGCAATCGGGATGGCGCTTTATGGTTTTCACCCCATTTGTGAGATCCAGTTCGCGGATTTCATCCATCCGGCTTTCAACCAGATTGTCAATGAGGCCGCAAAAATCTATTTCCGCTCCAATGGCGACTGGACCGTCCCCCTGGTGATCCGGGTTCCTTATGGTGGGGGCATGGGAGGCGGCCTGTACCATTCCCAAAGCGTCGAAGCCTTCTTTGCGCATGTTCCCGGCTTAAAAGTGGTCATCCCGGGCTCTCCGTACGACGCCCGCGGCCTGCTGGCTGCCGCCCTGTGCGACCCGAATCCGGTCCTGTTTCTCGAACCGAAACGGGGCTACCGCCGGTTGAGCGGCGAGGTGCCGGAAGACCCCTATACTATTCCCCTGGGTAAGGCCAGGATTGCACGGCCAGGCCAGCACTTATCCGTCTTTGCCTACGGCATGTGCCTGATGGATTGCCTGGAGGCCGCCCAAAAGGTCGCCGGACTTGGGGTTGAAGTTGAATTGGTGGATCTCCGCAGCCTGACACCCCTGGATACGGATCTAATCCTGAAGTCTGTCCGAAAAACCGGCCGGGCTTTGATCGTTCACGAGGATAACCTGACCGCAGGCTTTGGTGCAGAAGTGGCTGCACTGATCGCCGAGCATGCTTTCGACAGCCTGGACGCCCCCGTTCGCAGGCTGGCTGGCCCGGATGTTCCAGCCATGCCTTTCAGCCCGGCTTTGCAAGAGTGGTTTATGCTCAAGCCTGAAAAAATAGCTGCCGCCATACTGGCTCTGGCGAAATATTAGGATTGTGTCACCTACCTCATTCTGGAGGAATGAATGCCAACCCAAGTTTTGATGCCCCAACTCGGCGAATCGGTGGACGAAGGCACCATCACCCGCTGGCTCAAAGCCGCGGGCGATTCGATCGAGGAATACGAACCCTTATTGGAGATCAATACCGACAAGGTCGATTCAGAAATACCCAGCCCGGCTGCGGGTGTTCTGCTCGAAATCCTGGTCCCGGAAGGGACCACCGTCCATGCCGGGGACCTGCTCGCCTGGATTGGCGAAGCCGGAGAAGCTGCTGGACAGGATGAACCCCCGGCGCAGTCAGGCGACACCCTGCCTGTCGGCACACCCGCGGAAAAGCGCTCCCAACCAGCCATGGCGAGCGGGACCGCGCCTGCTTCGGTCGCAGTCCCACCTTCCCCGGGGCGCAATCGCGAGCTCGGCTTCATTTCTCCTGTGGTTGCCAGAATCGCCCAGGAAGAACATATTGACCTATACCAGGTGACTGGAACCGGCCAGGGAGGGCGCATCACCAAGAAGGATCTCCTGAATTATCTGGAGCACCGCCCGCCAGAACCTGTACCAGCAACCATCCAGGCCGCTTCCTCACCCGTTCCACCTGCCCCCACTTCCAAACCGGACGAACGGGTAGAGCCGGCGCAGGAGGCTTCAACGGGCCAATTGCCAGGGCAAATGCCAAGCCAAATGCCCAATGCCAAATGCCTGGGCAAATGCCGGAGCAAGAGGCCGAGTTGCTCCCCTTGAATGCCGTGCGCCGCTCGATTGCCGACCATATGGTGCTGAGCAAACGCACCTCGCCGCACGTCACGACTGTGATGGAAGTCGATTTGAGCCGGGTCGTGGCTCACCGCAATGCGCATAAAGATCACTTTGCGCGGGACGGAGTCAAGCTGACCTTTACAGCCTACTTTGTTGCCGCCTGCGTCACAGCATTAAAAGTCCATCCGATCGTAAACGCTTCCTGGAGTGAAGCAGGCATTCTATTACACAAGAACATAAACATCGGGATGGCGACCTCCCTGGGTGAAGATGGATTGATCGTGCCGGTGATTAAAAACGCCGATGGGCTATCCTTGCTCGGGCTCGCCCGAAGCGTCAACGACCTGGCGGCCAGAGCGCGCAGCCGCCAATTGAAACCGGACGAAGTCCGCGGCGGTACATTTACGATCACCAATCATGGGGTGAGTGGATCCTTGTTTGCCACCCCAATTATTAACCAGCCCCAATGTGCTATCCTCGGGGTGGGCGCCATACAAAAACGGGCGGTCGTCATCAGCGACCCCAACCAAGGTGACAGCATAGCAATCCGCCCGATGGCTTATCTGACCCTTACATTTGATCACCGCATTCTGGACGGGGCGATTGCGGATTATTTCCTGGGCAAAGTGGTAGAATCTTTGCAAAACTGGAGTTAGGAGAACAATATGAGCGATTATGATGTCATCGTGATCGGAGCCGGTCCGGGTGGCTATGTGGCCGCGATCCGTGCTTCCCAACTGGGATTGAAAACCGCGATTGTCGATAAACAATGGCTGGGTGGTGTCTGTCTGAACGTGGGCTGCATCCCTTCTAAAGCCTTGCTGAAGAACGCGGAAGTTGCCCATACCCTGAGGGAGCGCGGCAAAGAATTCGGCTTCTCCTTCGATAATCTTTCCCTGGATTACGGCGTTGCGGTCAGCCGCAGCCGCCAGGTATCCGAGCGGTTGGTGAAAGGCGTCGGCTTTTTGATGAAAAAGAACAAAATCGACGTGCATATGGGCACTGGCCGGGTGACAGCCCGTGACACCGTGACCGTAAAAGATCAGGATGGCAAAGAAACCAAACTCAAGACCAAGAATATCATTGTCGCAACCGGGGCCAGCACGGCAGTCCCGCCGTCCTGGAAGGTTGACGGCGAGAAAGTGGTCACCTACCTGGAGGCCATCACCCAAACCAAATTGCCATCTTCGGTGGTGATCATCGGGGCCGGCGCAATCGGGGTTGAATTTGCCACCATTTGGAATTCCTACGGGGTTGAAGTCACGATCGTCGAAATGCTACCACACCTGCTCCCGTTGGAAGATGAAGAAGTGGGCACAGAACTGGAAAAAGCCTTCAGGAGGCGCAAGATTAAAGCCCTCACGAATCACAAAGTCGAGGCTTTGGAAACCACGGATGCGGGCGTGAAGGTCACGGTTTCGAGCGAAAAAGAAGGCCAGAAGGTGCTCGAGGCCGATCAGGCCCTGGTCGCGATCGGTTTCAAACCGAATGGTCGCGGCCTGGGATTGGAAGAGCTGGGCGTCAAGCTCAGCGAGCGCGGCGCGGTTGAGATCGACGATCGCATGGCGACAAACGTTCCAGGCATCTGGGCTATCGGAGACGTAACCGCTAAATTGATGCTGGCTCATGTTGGCTCTGCCCAGGGGATTGTATGCGCCGAGAATATTGCCGGCGCTGAGACCGTCAAGCTAAACTACGAAATGATGCCGCGGGCAGTCTATTGCCAGCCCCAGGTAGCCACCTTCGGGATCACTGAAGCCCAGGCTAAAGAACGCGGTTATGACGTCAAAGTCGGCCGGTTTCCTTTCCAGCCCAATGGGAAAGCCCTTGGATTGGGTGAAACGACTGGCTGGGTCAAACTGATCACCGACTCAAACTACGGCGAGATCCTGGGCGCCCAACTGGTTGGTCCGGAAGTGACTGAATTGCTGCCCGAGCTAACCATCTCTCAAATGATGGAATTGACGGTGACGGAGATCGCCCGCAATGTTCACGCTCACCCCACCCTCAGTGAAGCGCTGATGGAAGCGGCCCATGATGCCGCTGGGCACGCGATCCATATCTAACCTGCAGATCAATATCGACCGGCGCACATGCAGGCTGACGGTACCGTCAGCCTGCATGTGCGCCGGTCGATAGCTGTTAGCTATCGAAAGGATAGCCATCCTTGGTGCTCATTCAAATCATTTTTCGCAAAAATAAATCGATCTACCTGGTTGTTTTCTCAAAATTTTATGAGCTCATTCGTTATAATTCCCACAAATCTTGCTTAATTTGCAACATTGTGGTATAATCAAGAGAATGTTAAAGAATTTAAGAAAGGAGACTTATCAATAGATAGCGGCAATGAGCAAAATTATCGCCAAAAATCTGTTAAACGCCATAGAAGAAGACAAGACTGAAGAGACCGTAATTTCACGCCTGATCGAGCTGGGCAGACATCAGGGGTACATCACCAGTGACGATCTATATCAATTGATACCCGATGCAGAGAATGATTTAGACCTGTTAGAAGAAGCATTCGCCGCAATGTTGAGTGCGGGAATTGAATATGTAGATCATCCCGAAGATCAGGAAGATGATGAAACTGCAGAGGATGCCGAACCTGAGCAATCCCCCAATGGAAAGCATGCCTCAGCGGAAAGCGAGGATGATCTGTTAGCAAATATTGATATCAGTGATACGATTGGTTTGTACTTAAAAGAAGCGGCCCGCGTGCCGCTCTTAAACGCGGATGAAGAAATAGACCTGGCGCAACGTATTGAGCAGGGTCGCATGGCGCGTGAAGAGCTTGCGACTGGGAATGTCAGCCTGCATCGCCGGCGCGAACTGCGGCGCATGATCGAAGAAGGCTGGGAAGCCCGCGAACACCTCATCATCGCCAACTCAAGATTGGTGATCAGCGTCGCCAAAAAGTATATGGGGCGTGGCGTGCCCTTCCTCGACCTTATCCAGGAAGGCAATATCGGATTAATGCGCGCTGCCAAGAAATTTGACTACCATCGAGGCTACAAATTCAGCACCTATGCAACCTGGTGGATCCGCCAGGCGGTCACCCGGGCAATCGCAGACCAAAGCCGGACGATTCGAGTTCCGGTCCACATGGGCGATCGGATCAGCAAGATGCTGCGGATCCAGCACCAGCTCAAGCAAAAACTCAGTCGTGACCCCACGATTGAAGAACTGGCTGAAGCACTGGAGGTGCCCCCGAATAAAGTCGAGCACATGATTCAGGTTGCCCGCCGTCCGTTGTCCCTGCAAATGCCTATCGGGGATGAAGAAGATAATATGCTTGGCGATTTTATTGAAGATCAGGATTCTCCGCCACCCGATGAAACCGCCACCAAGAATATGCTGCGCGAACATCTGGAGACCGTTCTGGATCAGCTTCCACCACGAGAAGCCCGCATTTTGCAACTGCGCTATGGCCTGATCGACGGCCAGATTTTGACTTTGAATGAAGTCGGTCGCAAAATGGGTGTAACTCGTGAACGGGTGCGACAGATTGAAGCCCAGGCTTTGCGCAGACTGCGATCTGCCGGAATCCAACGCGAATTACGGGCCTACGTCGAATAGCCCGGGCTACCGGAAACACTTCAGCCGGAATATTGCGTAGGTCATAACTGCCAGACACCGTTATCACAAGAGGTCGCAGTGCCCGATAATTTGGATTACTTACTAGCTCGAGCCCAACAAGAACTCGATCAGGGCAACGAGCAAGAAGCCACGAGCATACTGCGTACGATCCTGGAGCAGGATTATTTTCATCGCGGCACCTGGACGCTGTTACATCAAAAATATGGCGCCAATCATTCCTTTAACTCATTTCAACGCGCGTTTACGCAAAAATATTTTCCGGAAAAATATCCTTTGATCGCTGCAGACGGAGCGGAGGGAACAGAAAGCTCCTCCGATCCGCTGCAAGTGATCAAGGGCTTCACTGGAGCACTTACTGACCGAAGCACCGGCGTTAAGGAAGTTTTTGCTGGTTTGTTCGATCGCTTCCGCCGCAAACCACCTGCATCCTATTCAGCAAGAGAGCGCAGGGTACTGACCGAGCTTCCACCCGAATCCGAATCAGAACAAGCACTGCCCCCTGAACCGACTGAACCACGAACAGCGTCACCATCTAAAGTGGCGCCGTCATCCGCGCCGGTACATCAATCAGAAACGCGCCAGCGTGAGCATCTGAAACACGTCCAACCATTTGCCATACCTGAAGACAAACCGGATGAACGCAGCGGAAAGTGGAGATCGAAACCAAGCCAGAACTCGGACAAAGGCACAGGCCCGCTCCCGGCTGCTTTTCCTTACACCCGCCCAACATTCCCAGCCTCGGCTAACAGCCAGGATATCCGGGTTATGGTTGTGGATGATAATAAGCAAACCCGAGAGAATATCATTCGATCGCTTTCATTCGAGTCGGATATCAATATCGTTGCCCAGGCCGCCTCCGGCGAGGAGTCCATCCTCAAAGCATCCGAATTCCTCCCCGATGTCATTCTCATGGATGTGAATATGCCGGATATGGACGGCATCACCGCCACGATCGCAATCCGCCAGCAAACCCCCTTCATTCAGGTGATCATTTTGACGGTTCAGGACGATCCAGACTACATGCGCAAAGCCATGCGAGCCGGTGCACGCGATTTTCTGATCAAACCCCCCGGTATCGATGAACTGGTCCATGCTGTCAGGCAAGCCGCCGATCATGCCAAACGCGAGCGAAACCGCCAGCAGAACGCCGATGCGGGGCAATCGCAATCAGCCATCCAACCCCAGGGAAAAATCATAACCATCTACTCTCCTAAAGGTGGAGTCGGCTGCACCACCATCGCTGCCAATTTGGCGGCTGCCCTGGAAAGCGACGATACGCCGGTCGTCCTGGTCGATGCCGATTTGCAGTTTGGCGATACGATGGTGTTGTTCAACCAGCAAAGCAAACATACGATCGTCGATCTGGCATCGCAAGCCATTGATCTGGATCCCCAGTTATTGGAAGAAGTCTTGGTGAGACATACTTCCGGGGTGTGGCTGCTCAGTCCTCCGCGCCCGGAACAGGCCGAAAGTGTCAAGCCCGATAAACTGGGAGATATTCTGGACTACTTGCGAATGATCTATGCTTACATCATCGTGGACACAGCTTCAGAAATCAACAATACTGCCCTAGCGACTTTTGAGCGCAGTGACCTGGTACTGCTGGTAACAACCCAGGATATCCCCTCCGTAGCAAACTTGCGCAAATTTTACGATCTTGCTCCGCTGCTAAGTATCAACCGCGAGCGGATTTTATTGGTAATGAACAAATACGATAAGCGGATTGCGATTACACCGGAAAAAATCAGCGAGAGCTGGCAAAAGGATTTTGCCAGCGTTATCCCGCTGGATGAAGCCACGGTTATTCCTTCCACCAATCGCGGTGCGCCATTTATGTTGCAAACTGAGCAACTCTCCAAGCCGATTTGCCGGTCTTACCTGAGTTTGACCGAAACCATTCGATCGCAACTCAATCGCCTGGAGACCAGTGCTGATGACGAAGAAAAGGATTCCGTCTCAAAAGCAGCCAGCAAACCTTAGAACCTGCTCGCGAATAATCGCCGACCCTTTCATCTCCCCTAAATTCAACCTTCAACCAACGAATGATACATCCCTTCGGCCCGTTCCATAACGGTCTGATGGTCCGCTCGAGTCTGTACCTGCTGAAGATTATAGATCCTGGCTCTATCCAGCAAATCGTGTTGTCCCAAGGCCAGCAAGATCTGGGCCGCCAGTGTCTGGTGATCCTCAGGCTCAAACAGCAGCCCGTTCACACCTGGTACAATCCATTCCCGCAAGGATTCGAGATCACCTGCAATCGGGAAACAACCGCAAGCCATCGCTTCTAACAGGGTATTCGGAGTGCCATCATGAATGCTGGGAGAAACAACCACCTTCGACCGGCTGAACCACTCCGCCATCTGCTCGCTGGTTTGGGCCGGCAGCAACTGGACCTGGTCTTCAACCCCCAACGATTAAATCCAACGCTCTGCCAGGCTTTCACCGGCCATATTGGGGCATACAAAACGAACCTGAGGCCGGCCGGCGAGAACAAGTGGGATAGCCCGGAAAAATGTATCATTTTGGATGTATGCTCGAATGCCGCGGGGATTAATAACCAGTTCATGCGGTTTACCTGGAGTAGTTGCGGGCCGGAACAAGTCCAGCTGGATGCCGCCGCCGCCCGGCAATACCCAGGCCGGCGAATCGGGCCCGTATCCCCAGGCGCGCCCTAGACGAATATCCCGCTGGCAATCTGCATGCAGGCCATCAGCGCGCTGAAGCGCCTGGCGGGTGGCCCGCCTGAGGTACCGGTTCGAGCCAGCATGCAACGTAAAATCATTCCCCCATACGGATAAGAGCAGAGGCGGCCCATTAATCTCATCAAGAGCTCCGGCGGCCAGGATCCCTTCATAAGGGATCCGCATGGCATGGATCACTTCAGGTTCCAGCCGTTGGATGATTGGGATCAACTGTCTGACTGCGCCTGGAATGGTCGCCTGCCCGAGTCTTTGGCGCACGGCAGTTCGCAGCCATACCGGGATCCAGGCCCGCAGGGTTCGCCGCAGACGCGCTTTTTCCGGTTCTGCCGGGGCGCTCGCCCCGCGTTCACCCACCAGGCCGCTTCCCGCCACGGGAATAACCTGCAGGCTTGCCAATCCAGTGAAAGGCTGGCAAGGGAAAGTCGAAACCAGATGAACCTCGTGACCCCGGGCGATCACTGTTCTGATCCAGTTCAAGGCTATTGGAGAACGCCCATCGGCGACAAATAAGATTCGCATAAACTTCCAGCTCAGATGTTGCTGCCTGGGGTTAAACCGAATTTTGGACCGTTATCACGGCCTGGATAAAAGCCTTCACCATCATTTCCAGGTTGATTTCCTGGCTGACGATCCGGTAAGAAGCCGCCCCCATCCGCCGCAATTGCGAAGGGTTGCTTAAGGCGGCCTCCAGGGTCCGGTATAAATCGTCCAAATCGCCCGGGATGACCTGCCAGCCATTTTCCTCTTGCACCAGATCGTCCTGCGTGCCATCACCCTGGGCCACAATGACTGGCAATCCATGGGCCATCGCCTGTTGGACTGCCAGCCCGCCCGTCCCCGGCAGAACAAACAGGTCAGCTTGGGTAAAGTAAGGTTCAAGCGCTGGGCCGTGCAAGGCGCCGGTAAACTCCGCCCGGGGATACAAACGCCCGGCCGCGGTTATCAAATCCTGGCGAGCGGGACCATCGCCGACGATCCAAATATCCGGCTGCAGATCCTCAGGCAAACGCGCGCAGCTCGCCAAAAGTAAATCCACCCGCTTACGGGCCTGCAGCCTGCCCACAAATAGAACCCGCGGCCTGGGTGCGAATGATTCCGGCTTCGTTGGGGCCGGCTGTTGCGGGCGCAAGCTGACCGCATTGGGAGCAACGAAAACCCGCTCAGGCGGCAGGCCGAGGGCCCGGTATTCCTGCGCGCCTCGCTGGCTGTAAGCGATCACACCATCGAACTGGCTAAGCAGCTTCAGCCGGCGGCTGCGCCGCCAACCGGCCAGCCAGCCGCTCAGGGGCGGGGCCCCCAATCCCCATCCCAGCACCTTGCGCCGGCGAGCATGCATCCAGTGAGTGGCCTGGTAATTGTTAGGGTAGCGTGGGTTGGCTTCAACCACCAACAGGTCCGGCTGTTGCTCCTCCAACCAGCCGATTATGCCCGGCTGCCAGCATTGGTAAAGAGGCGAGGCCGGATCGAATAAATGCCGGTTCTGGCCCCGTTCCCAACTGATCCCATCCAAAGCTGCGGCCGTTTGAATGCCCTCCTGCGGCAGCGGCTGCCCGGCATAAACACTTATTCCTCCCTGGCAAGTCTGGCCCAGGATCTCGAGAAAGGGCCGGCGGTAAGCCGGGATGACCCGCTGCTGCAGCCCTAATTTGCCCTCAAATTCCGGAAGGTTCACGCTTTTCTCGCAATCAGGTAAGCTTTCCAGTCTAGCGCCTCCCGGGAATCCACGACCGGGAAGCCCGGCTGCATCAAGCTGATCTGGTAGCCGGCTGCCTTCAAACAATCCCAGGCTGCTTTGACCAATTCAGGGCCGTGCAATTCCATCAAGATCAAAGGTTGGACTTCTGCCAAAAGCCGTGCCATCCCGGGCAAAGCCAGGATTTCGCCTCCCTCGATATCCATTTTGACCACCTGGGGGGCCGGGTTACCATCCGAGTAGACGAATACATCCAGGCTTGTCCCGGCGACACTCAGCTTGTGCTGATACTCAGCGTGCCGTCCGGCAGATCCGGCGGCTTTTCCCATCCCGCCAGAGGGTCCTACCAGGAACTCTATCATACCCGGCCGATCGATCACCGCCCCCGGCACGACTTGCAGCCCAGCTCCCAGATCATTCAAGGCCAGGTTCGTGCGCAGGCGTTCCACATTGCCTGGTAAAGCTTCAAATGAGAAAACCTTGCCCGTCTTTCCAACTACCCGGGCCAGCAGCAAGCTGATATAACCAATATTTGCGCCGACATCGTAAGCGACCCAACCGGGCTGCACCAGCTCCCGGATGGCCGCTTGCAATTCGGGCTCATAGGTTCCCAGCCAGTAATCTTTTTCGGCCTGCAGGTCCAACTCCAGCTGAAATCCTGCCAGGTCTCCGGCAGCCACTTTGATGCGAGTCAGGCCCTGCGGAGCAGCCCGGTTCAAGCTGCTCCGGATCAAGCTTGCCAGGGGCTTCATTTGATAAATACCGCGCTTGACCGGCCCGGGCAAGAGGCGAGCCAGGCCGGCTGCGAGCGATAAAATCCATTGAGAAATCATGCCTTCACCAACAAAACCTCTCTGGCAACATTTGCGTGCATTCTCTTCCAGATATTCTGTGGTGTTTGGTCTGGGTGGTTAAAGCCGCCCAGACCAAACACCACAGCCTTTCTTCAACCACATTTTAATGCACCTTTCCGTGGGAGGTCGATCATGGGCCCGACCAGTCAATTTCCCAAAGGCGCTGATTGACCCAATAATTGGTCCAGATACGCCTGCACCATCTGATCCAGGCCAAAAAGGGTTTCGGCGCGGGCCCGAGCAGCCGGTCGAAAAACTGGCTGCTCCCACAGGACTTCTTCAGCCGCCTGCACCAGGGCGCCAACATCGGGCGCCTGAAGCTGCCAGGGATCCGCCCCATAGGCCACAATCCTGCCGCTGTCCCCTGTAACCAATTCCGGCAAGGCGCCGGTATCAAAGGCAATCACAGGCAGCCCGCAGGCCAGCGCTTCGATCACAGCGTTCGGGCAGGCTGCATTAACATCTGCCGAATAATACACATGGGCAGAGCGGTCAATAGCCGGGATATCCTGGCGATTGACCAAGCCGGCCCACTGGACGGTCACCGGGTATTGAGCACTTATCGCTGAAAAACGTTGCGTCCAGCCCGCCTGCACTTCGGGGGCAACTTTGCCGACCACCATCAGTTCCACCGGGTGATTTTCAAGCCGGGCATCCGGCCGGCCAATCCGGCCCGCCAGCCCGCTTGCCAGGCTGGCAGCCACTTCCAGGCCGGCTTCGTAGCCGCCCATCAGGCTGCCTTCCACCAACAGGATCCGGTAACGGTCACCGGGGGGCTGCTGAGGCCCCTGGGGGTGATAGCTGCTCAGGTCTACGCCGTTGTAAATCACGGTGTTTGGGACCGTCGTGGCGCCGGCCTGGCGCTGCCACCATCGACGAGAAAATTCGCTCTGATAAACGATTCGGCTGGCAAGCCGGCGGCGAATATAACGCAGCAGCAGGTTGCCATATTCAGCTCGCAGAAAATGCCGCACGCCCGTCCTGCGAATGCGATGCACCCAATTCATGCCATCCAAACGCTGGATGATCGGAATCCCCCTGCGCCTGGCCCGGTGCAAAGCCAGCAGCTGGCGGGTGCCTCCAATGATCAAAACTGCGGCCAGGTTCGGATCATTAGGATCAAAGCTAACTTCAATGCCCCGTGCAGCCAGACCCGCTGCCAGCTTGTGTTGGAAAGAAACCATACCACCCACACCAGCCAATTGCGGCGTCAGGCAAATTCGCAGCGGTCTAACTGGCGCCATCACCGGCTTCCTCGGATCTGTGCTGGCCGGTTTTCATTCCGCGAACCAATCCGCCGGGCAGGCACACCGGCCCAGATCTCGTCCTCTCCGGTCAATTCCAGCAGGACCGCATTGGCTCCCACCACCGTGCCACGGCCAACCCTTAGCGTACCGTCCTTGCCCAGAATTTTTGACCCGGGGGCGAGAATGACATCATCCTCGATCAAGATACCCTCGAACCCCAATTCGGCCTGGGGCCGGTAAATATCGGCCCTGCCCAGGGTAACGCCGGGATAGATCTTCACGCGCGATCCAATCCTCGACCGCGAGTGGATCACGATCCCAAAACCGCCGTGCTCAATAGTCAGTTGGCTGCCAATCCGAACAGAGCGTGGGAATTCGATCCCCAGGAGCTTGAGCAGCAAGTATGCCAGTCGGCCGAACACCGGTAGGCGGCGAGCATAGACCAGGCGGGTATACATGTCCATACCGGGATTACTCCCCATAATCCAGGAGGGCTGAGACGATCCTGGGGGCCGCCTGGCCATCTCCATAGGGATTGACTGCCTGAGACATGGCCAGGTAGGCTTCAGGATCATCCAATAGCCGGCGGGTCTCGGCGACGATCTTTTGGCGATCCGTCCCGACCAGCCGGACCGTACCGGCCCGCAATCCTTCCGGACGCTCGGTTACCGCTCGCATCACCAGCACCGGGACTCCTAATCCAGGCGCTTCCTCCTGTAAGCCACCCGAGTCGGTTAATATCAGGCTGGCCTGTTTAAGCAGATAGACCCAGGGCAGATAATCCAGAGGCGGCAGTAAACTGATATTGGATACACCACCCAACAAGCGATAGACAGGCTCCTGGACGTGTGGATTGAGATGAACCGGGTAGATAAAATGAACCTCATCCCGGTACATGGCCGCCAATTGGGCGATGGCAGCACAAATTTGTTCCAGCGGCTCGCCAAAATTTTCGCGCCGGTGAGCTGTTATCAATACCAGGCGCGGCTTCCTGGGTTCCGTCCCTGATCCCTCCATCTCTAGATACACCTCAGGTACCTGCAGGCGCCTTAGCCCAGAGATCAATTCCGGATTCGCCGGCCGGCTGGCAACCTGTCGCAAAGCATCGATCACCGGATTCCCTGTCACGACCACCTGTCGATCCGGCACTCCTTCCCGGAGCAAGTTCTGGCGGGCCCAATCCGTTGGGGCAAAATGTAGATCGGCGATCACCCCCGCCACCTTGCGGTTGATCTCTTCCGGGAATGGCTGCCATTTGTTCCCCGTGCGCAGGCCGGCCTCCACATGGCCAACCCGAATCTGGTTGTAATAAGCTGCCAGCGCCGCGACCATGACTGTAGTGGTATCGCCTTGGACCAGCACCCAATCGGGCTGTTCGCGCGCCAGCACCGGATCCAGCCCGGTGAATACAGCCGCAGATAGCTCGGCCAGGGTTTGATCAGGCCGCATCAGGTTCAAGTCAATATCCGGCTCAATCCCAAACACTTCCAGCACCTGATCCAGCATCTCCCGGTGCTGGGCAGTCACGCACACTTTCGCCTCAATCCGATCGTTATCCGCCAGGGCCTGCACAACCGGAGCCATCTTGATCGCTTCCGGGCGTGTTCCAAAAACCGATAGAACTTTCATTCCCCCACGCCCAATCGCAGCATAGCGAAACCAGCGGGCTGCCAATCTTGCAATGGCCAGGCATTGACCGCATCAAAGACCAGGCGAGCGGATGTGCGTTCAGCGACCTCCTCAGGCGACAGATGGAGAAATTCACTGTGCCGGACCAGCAGCACGATCATTTCGGCCTTCGCCAGAGCGGCCTCCAGGGATGGCACACAGGTCACCCCTTCAATCTCGGCTTCGGTCTTATTCGGCTCAAAGGCATACACTCGTGCGCCAGCTTCAGCCAGTAAGCGGGCCACTTCGACCGCCGGGCTCTCGCGTAAATCATCCACATCCGGTTTATATGCCAATCCCAGCACTGCAATCTGTTTGTCCGCCAGGGTTCCAAGCGCCTCCGCGATCCTCTCAACCACCAGATGGGGTTGGCGGTCGTTGACTTCCCGGCTGGTCCGGATCAAGGGGGTAATATCAGAGGCGGCCTCGACAAAAAACCAGGGATCGACGCTGATACAGTGCCCGCCAACGCCCGGGCCGGGGCTCAATATTTTCACCCGCGGGTGCAAGTTGGCAATTCCGATCGCTTCCCACACATCGATCCCGAAACGTTCGGACAGGCGAGAAAATTCGTTCGCGATGGCAATGTTCACATCCCGGTAGGTGTTCTCCATCAGCTTGACCATCTCGGCAGTGGTCGCATTGGTCAGGACAATATCTCCTCGCACAAAAGTGGCATACAGATCGCGCCCGGCTTCCGCCGCCGCTGGATCAACGCCACCGATGACCCGGGCATTTTCGATCAGCTCGCGCAGGATTTGTCCGGGTAGCACCCGCTCGGGGGAATATGCCAGGTGGAAGCCGTCCGGATGCTGTATTGTGCCAGCCTTCAGCCCCGAAGTTTCCAGGATGGGGGCCACGATGTCCATCGTCGTGCGCGGCGGCGAGGTCAATTCAAGCACCACCAGGTTGCCTGGGCGCAGGTGAGGTGCAATCGCTTCGGCGGCAGCAACTACGTAACGCATATCAGCCCGCTTGTCATCGTAGAATGGTGTAGGAACCGCGATGATGAAGGCTTCAGCCGGCTCCGGCTGCTGGCTGATCACCAGGTGCCTGGAAGCGATAGCCGCCTGGACCAGGGTGCGCAAACCGGGCTCCTGAATATGCAGACCGCCGGAACGCAGCGTCTCGACCACCCTGGCGTTAACATCCACCCCCACAACCTGCAGCCCGTGGTTCGCAAACGTGCTGGCGGTTGGCAAACCAATGTATCCCAGCCCCAAAACACAAATCTTTGAAAATTGCATCGACAACTCCAGATCTGGCGCATTCGAGATGTGTAGCTGTGGTGTTCGGCACGAATCGTGCTAACCTGCGTAATGGTGCATACGCCCCCAGATTATGCCACAAATCCGTTGCTTTTCAGGAGAAATTCCACAAGGGCCTTCGATAATCTCTGAAAGGTACCCCAGATTTGGGGGTGCGAGCGTGCTGGCGCACGCTCGCACCCCCAAATCTGGGACTCTCTCACAGAATTTTCCCAAAGGGGAGCATGCAAATTTTGTAGAAGAAAAATGTGGTATTCGGTTTGGGCGGCTAAAGCCGCCCAAACCGAACACCACAATCTACACAATTTGAGTGCTCCATCCCAAAGAACCCAAAAACCCAAAGAACCCACTTGACACAGAACGCATGTTCGTGTTATATTTGGATAACAGGAACTATTGTTCTACTTAGACAGGAGAGGAAGCGATGATGGCCCGTAAACGCAAGAAAGGCCTCAGTGAGCGCCAAAAGAAAATCCTGGAAGTGCTGGAACGTTTTCAAATTGACCCTGGATATCCCCCATCAATTCGAGAGATTTGTGACGAAACCAACATTTCTTCAACCTCGGTAGTCAATTACTACCTGGATCAGCTTCAGGAAATGGGCTATATCGAGCGCGACGGCCATGTATCGCGCGGCATCCGCCTGCTGAAACCACTCTCTGAGGTTACCGGAGCTGCCACCGCCGGAGTCAGCTCAGTTGCCAGCGGGCTCAAAAAGTCCGCCCAAAATGTGCGCCAGACCGTCGAAGAATTGCTGCGTGTCCCGATTGTCGGGCGGATTTTTGCCGCTCAACCGGTGCCGGTGCCATCTTCGGACTTCTCCTACTACGACGCGGACAGCATGGTCGATGTTGCCCGTAGCCTGCTCCCCCGCGAGAAAGTTGGTGAGGATCTGTTCGCGCTGGAGGTAAAGGGAGACTCAATGATCGACGCCATGGTCAACGAAGGCGACATCGTTATCATGAAAAAAGCCAGCGAGGCTCGCAATGGCGAGATGGTAGCCATTTGGTTAACCGATCGCGATGAAACTACCCTCAAGTACTTCTACAAAGAAAACGGCCGGGTGCGCCTGCAGCCCGCCAACCCAAGGATGGGCCCAATCTACATCGACGATCCGACCACCCTGGAAATCCAGGGGAAAGTCGTGATGGTTATTCGTCAAGTCCCCGGCCTGGCTTCCTGAACGGAACCCTCTGTCCACAGTTTGTTAGTACCAACACCCGCCCGTAAATCAAGGCGGGTGTTATTCAATACGATCGCATTTAGCCGATTTGCCCCCTCCGAGTGGTTGAAATGTGGTGTGCGAGCGGGGTAATGCCCCCTTCGCACACCTCAGAGATTCCGGAAGAGCCAAAAAATCTACAATGGCGTGCCATCGACACGGCAACCGGGAGAATATAAAGCCCCGGCGGATCCACTGGCAGTGGCATGCTGAATAAGCGGTTCTGGGCCGTAAATATCCGGTGAGCGGGTAATCGATTGACCGCTGCCCGCTTCCGGCCCATAGCTATAGGCTAAGACCAGCATGGCAGACGGGTCCAAAAGCCTGATACTGTCGCTGAAATCAGCCAGGCCCAGCAGGCCGCTGCTGGCTGTTTGAACCAGGCTGCCGCCAAAACTCCCCTGGGGATTCCCGCCGCCGAATACGACTACCGCCCCACCAGCGGGCAGGCGTGTTCCATCTGGAAAAATATGCCGGATCTCCATGGCATCGCCAAGCTGCCAGCCGCTCAGGTCAATCTCCGCCAGGGTGGTATTGACGATTTCCACGAACTCATCTGCCTGGAGGTCGACTTCGCCATCTCCATTGGCATCGCCGGTCAGCAGGGATGGAGCCGCAAATATTTCATTGATCACCAACTGGTATGGCAGGGTGGCTGTCGGCGTGGACGAAGGCGTTGAGGAGGGCGTGCGTGGATCAATCTCAGGTCTTTCAACCACACCAGGCGCAGGCGCGGCTTGATCGCGCCAATCCGTGCTGGTGTTGGTATCCTGACCGGCCGGATAACGTTCGAGCGAGTGATCAGCCACCACCGCTGGCACCGACGGATCAAACGCCCAATTGGAGCTTCCCCAGGAAACAGCATCCAGGAGGTGATTGTCTCGATCCAGCAGCAGAACTTCGTCGCCGTTATTATTCAGGCTGACTGTCCCGGCGCCCCAGACCGCATAGGGGATCATATCCGGCACGTTTGGGTCGCTGTCCACGAACTCATAATCAGCCGTGAAACCGTAAATGGCCTCAAACGTCTCGGAGGCATGGGCCACAACAAAGACGCCCTCCGGCGGCAGGCAGGCGGCGCCTGGAAAGGCTCCCATCCCCTCACTACCACCGAAATATTCTTCGTCGCCGAGTTTAAATCCACCCAAACACATGACCTGCTCACCGCGGTTGTACACCTCGATCCACTCGCCCATTGGATCGGCGATCGTGGCGGATTGGTAGAACACTTCACTGATCAGGATGATTCCCACCCCCGGTGGAGTCGGTGTGGGCGTGGGGGTAGCAGTGCCCGTTGGGCGCGGTGTGAAGCTGGCGGTGGGCGTCGGCGTATTCATGTCGATCAACCATGGATTAGGCTCCGGCTGGTCGATCCAATCCTGCGCCTGATCCGTATCGATGTAGCCAAACCGGCGGCTCAATGAATGGCCTTCCAAAACCCGAACAGCCGGAGGATCCAGGATGAGCCGCGAACTCCCCCACGAGACAGCATCCACGATCCGGTTGCGGGCGTCCATGACGATTAATTCATCCCCCGTATTCAACAGCTCGACATAGCCAGTCGCCCAATCGGTATATTTCTCCAGGTTAGGTACAGCCGGATCGGAGTCGCGCAGTTCATAATCGGGCGCGGTCTGAAACTGGCTTCTGAAAGCATTCGCCCGATTGGCGATCACCAACGCCTGGCGTGGGCCCAGGACCAGGCCGCCGGGCAGCCGGTACATCCCCTCGCCCTGACCGGCGACTTCTTCGTCGCCCACCCGGTAGCCGCTGATATCAAGGGGGAAGTCGCCCGAGTTAAACAGCTCAAACCATTCGCCATCGGGTTCCGTGATATCCGGATCATACATAACCTCGCTGATGATCAGGCGCGCCACAGCCACGGTCGGCGGCAGAGTCGGCCATTCGCGTGGAACCCAGGGTAAATAGGCTGTATCAGCCGTGAGCCGGCTGCCCAGGCCACTGCCGGTCATGACGATCAGAAACAGGACTGCCAGGGCAGTCATCCAGATCCACTGGCTGCGGATTTTCCCCACCAGGCGCCTCCCCACGCCTACACTATAGCCTATGTGCAACCATCAAGTCAATAATCAATTGCCTGAACTTCTCATGTTCGAAGAAATCTCCCAAATTTTGATATGTGTGGCGGCCGCCCGCCAGCCACACATATCAAAATTTGGGTATCCTTTTTACCGTAACATTGTAAAACTAATCAGGATTACTTACGGATTTACACTCAAGCCGGGATTAGATGGATTTTCTAAAGCCTTGCGGATTGCTTCGTCAACTCGCGAATGGACCTCGCCAGCCAGGTGGGAAAGGTAAGCAGGCCGGCTAAGCAAGCCATATGTGCTATCAGTGAGTTGGAGTTCACCCCGAACTGCCACTCCCTGGCCATCCTCGCTTGAGAAAGCCACAACGTCTTGATCGAGCCAGGAAAGATCCCCGCTTGAACTAAAGGCAAAATTGACGGTGAGCCGAGAGTTGGCGAAAAAAGGGCTCCAGATCACGGCGTTTTCCGCCAGATCCACATAAAGCTGATAGTGATCGATACCAGTTTGTACAGAATCCTCAAGGATAGTCTCAGTAACCGAACTTGCCAAAAGCTCAGTGTCCATCCGCCTGGCAAGGATTCGACGAAGGTTATTTGGGCCATCAACAACTAAACTTAATGGACCGTGAACCTGTAGCGACTCACCCTTCTCAAATCCATAACTGTAGGTGGATACCTGTTGGTTGACGGTGGTGGCGCTCTTCGCAATCCGGAAATTCAACCCCAAAAAGGCTGCTCCAAGGCCAATCAGCGCCAATAGAGAACTAACAATCAAGGTATTTCTAGAAAACATCTTTCAAACTCGCTTTCTTTCAATTGTTTGGATCTGCTTTGCTGCCGCCACAGTCAAAGAATTCCCCCAAAAATCGGAGGGGGCAGCTTTACTACTGTGAAATAAAGCCAAACTGCCCCGACCGCATGATGAGTTTGAGCAAGGCAGTCCAAACACGGTGTGCCCGGAGCTCCCGCCCCTGGCACACCGTTGGTACTGGTTGCCGGCAATCGCCGTAAGCAGGTGAAAGCCGGCTGGGATTTCGTTAAGAATTAAAACTCCAACCGGTTGAACTGCCATAGGGCCAGCCCTGTAAAGATCACAACCCACAATGCAGTCGCAGCAAACGGCTGCCACAGCGGCAACGGCAAAGTCATCCCGGCCACAAAGGGTCCCAGGATTTTCGGGAAAAGCCAGGGCGTCTTCATTACCAGGTCCATGCTGATAAGGTTGGGCAAGATCATGCCGGCGAACAAAACGCCGAAGGCGATACCCAGAACAGCCGAGCGGTTGTTGGCGAACACGCCCAGCATAAGCGTCAGAGAAAGGTAAAAGAAGGTATGCAACAACATCCCGGCAAAACCCACCAGATAGGGCTGTACCGGGAAAAGATCGCCATTCGCCAGGCTGATCAAGCCGTAGGCCACCGCCATTTGCAGCCCGACGAGGATCACCGCCACGCCCAACATGCTGGCCGCCAGCTTGGCAAGGAAATATGCGCTCCTGGCAAGCGGCTTGGAAAGCAGCCATTCTGCCACCCCGGACTGTTTTTCAGCGATCAACATATCCTGGGCCAATATAATCGCCCCAACCGCCAGGGCTATTGGGCCGAGTTGGAAGAAAAGATTAACCGCCTCCACAACTGGGACAAAAGTTTCAGCATCAAGACTGTCGTTGGCCGCAACCATTGTAGGAATGATAAACAAAGTCATCACGACCAATCCGTTTAAAACCACCAGCCAGATGATGGCCTGGATCAACCAACGATAACCGCTCCACCATTGGCGATTTTCCTTGCGCAGCATATTTCCAAACCCGCGCTGCCATCCATGCCCATTGATGCGTTGTAAGTCAGTATTGGCTACCATGTCAGGCTCCTTCGACAATCTGCATAAAGATTTCTTCCAATTCAAATTGTTTCCGCCGAAAACCAGTGACAACCAGTCCAGGCTCCTGGAGCACCAGCCGCAGCAGCTGGTGTTCGGCCGCGGTCTCGTCTGCGACGGTAACTTGCCAGTTCACCGTGCCGTTATGATGGGTGATCTCGATCCGGCTCACCCAAGGCTGGCTTTGCAAGCGGGCATAAGCATCCTCTGTCCGGCCTTTCAAGGCGATTGCATAGACAGGAGCATCGCTGCCTGCCAGGAGTTGCTCAATCGGCCCCTGGGCTACCAATTCACCCCGGTTCAGAATTGCAACGGTATCGCCAACCTGCTGGACATCGTCCAGGATGTGAGTGGAATAGAAGATGGTGGTGTGCTTGCGCAGCCGCTCCATCACAGCCAGGACGTCCCGGCGGCCGATTGGGTCTAAAGCCGCGGCGGGTTCATCCAGGATAAGCAAGTCGGGGTAATTGATCTGGGCTTGAGCGATGCCCAATCGCTGACGTTCACCACCCGAAAAACCGCGCACGACCCGATCCCCTTTTTTCTCCAGCCCGACCAGCTCAAGCATCTCATCCACCCTGGCATTGAGTTTATTAGCAGGGCCTTTGAAAAAGAATTGAGCTGCAAACTGGAGCGTTTCTCTGGCGGTCATGTAATCGATGAAATGGGGCTGTTGGGGCAGATATCCGATCTTCTCCCGAATTTCCACCCCATCCTTTCTGATATCGCGCCCAAAAATCGTGGCGCTGCCGGCGCTGGCCCGGGATAGTCCGAGCAGGATCTTCATGGTGGTCGTCTTGCCGGCGCCGTTGGGTCCCAGGAAGCCAAAAATGGAATGACTGGGCACGGAAAGGTCAAGCGATTTGAGCGCCTGAACGTTGCCATACGTTTTGCTCAGGCCTTTGGTGTGAATGACGTAATCGATATTCTTCATGAATGCTGCTCCTTCAAGGTTCTCGATGCGTGGAATTCTATCCACCGCGAAATATCGGGGCGAGCCAAAGTGATCCTTATCCCACCCGCTTGATTGAGTTGGTCTGTATTGAACGCCACCCTTAGCATAATCAAAAATCTCGTCCGGCGCATCCTGCACCTGGCGAGTCTCGATCCTGTACATTCCGCGAGTTCAAAAACTGGTCATCTGACCAGTAGGAAGGGTGCATTCGAGATATGTAGTCCCAGCAGGGACCATCAGGTTCTGTTCAAGTTCGTATGCTGCCAGCAAGTGTCTGACCCAGGCGCAGCATTATTTTTACACTGCCGTCCGGACTTTGTCAGCGCCTGGCAGCGCTTACGCGAGGTTTCCAGGTCCTCTGACTGTTCCAACGGCGGTGTCTCTGGACGCGCAGTGCGAGGCGGCCGGCCCCAGTTGCGCAGAAAGTCCAGTTCGGTATGGAAAGCAGCTACGATCGTGTCCGGATCCGGCACCAGGCAGGTATCCGTGGCCACCCCAACGATCACCTGGCCGGCATAGCTGAAGATGCTAACGCCCATACCCAGATTGGCAGGAGCCGGTACCCAGAACATCATCTTGCGCAATGGTTTCCCGGCCAGGTACAACAATTTACGCGGTCCCGGTACGTTGGTCATCACGGCGGTGCCCTTTATTCCGAAGATCCGGGTGATGACCGCCTCGATCTGGGTGGGGGTCATGCCGATGGCATTCAGAATGCCAAAGGCCACCACGGCCTCCGGCGACTGTTTAATCGCATCCATACGGCGCTTAAGAACCCGCAGGCGGCGCAACGGGTCCCGGATACCGACCGGCAGGGAGAGAAAAACCAATCCAAATTTATTACCAAACTGTTCTTGATCATCAGGCGGACGTAAATTAACCGGGACGATCGCCCGGATATTGACGCCCTCGGTCGGCTGCTGGCGTTCCTCAAGATACCGTCGCAAAGCTCCGGTCACAGCCGCCAGCAACACATCGTTGAGGGTGCATCCCATGATCTGGCCGATCGATTTTACTTCCTGGAGATCCACCGGCTGAGACCAGGCCGCCCTCTTAGTCCCCCGGCAATTGCCGCGAAATATGGTGCGCTGATCGGGACCAATCAACAGCAATTTAGCCAGGGCTCGGGTGCCGGCCGTGCCCAAGCGGGCCACATCCAGCACGCGACCAGGCTGGACCAGGGTTTGCATCCCACCGCTAAGCAAACTTTTGCTCAGTTTCCAGGTTTTGGTCGCCAATCGATAGGCGCCGGACACCGGCCCTAACCAGCGAGTCGCCCTGCCATTGGCGCCCGTCTGCGGCGGCTGCGGGCTGGGCCACGGTTCATCCGGGCCTTCATCAGTCAGTGAGAGCAGCAGCTGCATAAGGGCTAACCCGTCCGCGATGCAATGATGCAGGCGGGCAATAATCGCCACACCACCTTCGAAATTCTCAACAAAATGAAACTGCCACAGGGGGACACTGAAATCGAGCTGGGTGCTCATCAAACTGCCTACCAGCTCCTGTAAAACTGCCTGATCGCCCGGATCAGGCAACCGCTCCCGGATAATGTGCCGGTCGAGATCGAAATCGGGATCATCCTCCCAGACCGGCAGACCGAGATTCAGTTCAGGCTCATGCACACGCTGTCGAAAACGATCGTGCAAGAGCAAACGATATTTGACCGTGTCGCGATAACGTTCGAAATCCACCGGCTCATCGAACATCAAAACGCCGGTGATCATGGCTGTGTTGGTGGGCGATTCCATGTGCAGCCAGGCTGCATCCACATTCGAAAAAGTTTCTCGATGCAGTTTGGCAGCCATTTGGAGCCTCCCTTAATTCAAATCAACTTATGCTGGATCGCGATCGCTACAGCTTCGGTCCGGCTGGAAACACCCAGTTTTGTGAGGATGCTGCTGACGTGGAATTTCACAGTCGAACGCGAGATCACCAGTCGTTCGGCAATTTCCGGATTGGTCAACCCACGCACCATCTCGGCCAGAACTTCATTCTCTCTATCGGTCAGTTCAAAACGAACCGGCTCGGGCTCACGGGTTGCCTGGATCAGAGCCTGGGCGGCTTCAGGGGCCAGGGTGGAGCGACCGGCGTGGGCGGCCCGGATCGCATTGGCAAGCTCATCCGCCGAGAGATTTTTCAACAAATAACCAATTGCCCCGGCCTGGAGAGCGGCCTGCACTAATTCCTGTTCTTTAAAACTGGTCAGGGCGATCACCTGGATCTCGGGACATTTCTCCCGGATCGCCCGGGTGGTGGCGGCCCCATCCATACCCGGCATAACCAGATCCATTAATACGACATCCGGCTTGACCTGATCGCATAATCGCAGCGCATGCTCGCCGCTGTTGGCTTCAGCGACCAGGTCCAGGTCGTCATAAGCCAGCAAGAAGGCGCCCAATCCGCTGCGAACTACGGTGTGGTCGTCAACAATCATCACGCGAATAGGATTTTGTTCAGCCATCACAACTCCTCAAAGAGATGGAGACAATCATGTCCGGATGACTTCAGGGATTCCTATATCATTATACACATCTCCGGCTGAACTTGTGAAGATTAGAAATGGCAAAATAAGGCGTCAGCGTGGGCGAACGCCCACGCTGACGCCTTATTTTGCCATGCTATGATGATAGTCGATTTTAGAGGATCAGACTTTCGACGTCACCGTCACCCTGGTCTCGATCTCGTAGGGTTCTAGTTCCTTAAAGAATGGCTCCGGTTCCAGGGCCGCTTCGGGCGGATGCACACCTGGACGGATCCGGTCTTGCGCCAGCCAGATGGCAGCGATCGCCGGAGCCAGCCCGGTCGGCAGAGCGCCTTTACAGGTCAGAGTGCCCAGGCGATAGGTGACCGGCTGGCCATCCTGGCTGCCTCGCACTTCGGTTACGATTTCTTTGACCCAATCCGGGGGATGTTTCACGGCCGGGGCCAGGAAATCGGTGATTGGCGGGACGTATTCGGCCAACAGGTTCAGCATCAGTTCGCGCGGCACGACCAGCTGGCCATTGACTTCAACCGCTTCCCGGCTGTTAAAGCCGAAATCGGCCAGAACGCGCACTTTTTCAACGGTCTCTTTAGCCATACCCCAATAGTTGATCTTAAAAAAGCACTCCCGGACACCCTTATCTTTATAAGTGAGCGGCAAGGTAGCCACTTCGGAATGCAGCGAATAATGCATGGGCAGCATTCCCAGAGGCTCGTTGAACCAATAATCCTCAAATCCGGTCAGGGGTTCCTTGGCCGAGAATTCTCCATCTTCATAGACCATGGGCGAGAGGGTCAGCTCATCGAGGATTGTCGGGACGGCATAGGTAAAACGCACATCATCCGGCGAAGGCGGTTTGATACCATCATAGATCCGGATGCTGTCAATCTTATCCAATCGCTCAGCCGCATACCGCGCCTGTACGTTCGGGATGCCCGGAGCCGAACCCATGCCCAGCACAGCGCTCAAACCTGCTTGCTCAAACGAATCCGATAACGCCAGCTGTTTATAGGTGGTATGGAACAAACCGCCCATATCGGTATAATGTGTGCCGGACTCCAGGCAGGCCTGCATAACGGCCAGATTGGTGTAGTATACGGTCGCATTCAAGCAGGCATCCGAACCACGCAGAATCTCTACCAAACCAGCATGGTCACGAATATCCGCTTTTTGGACTTTAATCTTAGGGCTGTGAATGGTTTCAGCCACGATGCCGGCCTGCTCCAGGTTGACATCGGCCAGAATCACTTCATCCACCCGGCTATCGCCAGCCAGCGACTGGACGGCGATGCTGCCCATTTTCCCTGCTCCACCCAGAACGGTGATACGCATCTTCATTCTCCTTCAGGCGTATTTTCAAAACAATGAAAGATTGGTTCTGCTAGGTGCATGAAATATTTGTAGATTTGGTGTTCGATTTGTGCGGCTTAGGCCGCACAAATCGAACACCAAAACAATTTTTTACAGCATTTTCGTGCACCTGTTCTGCTTTTAGCTGGCCGGCTTCGCTGCCAACCGAGCTATTCAGGTAGTTTCAATCGAGCAATCCACCATAATTTGTCCAGGCGTCAATAGGCTTACTCCAGGGTCTTTAAGTATTTCTGTGGTAGTACACCAGCTTTGGGGGTGTGAGCGTGGTTGAGCACGCTCACACCCCCAAAGCTGGAACCCTCCAGGGATTCCCCCAAAAGCTTACTCCAGGGGATACCACCATGGTTTTATTTCGTTAGCGTAATCCCAATGCACGTGTTTGGTATCCGTAAATTCTTCCAGGCCTTCGATACCCAGTTCCCGGCCAATCCCGGAACGCTTCATACCCCCAAACGGGCCGGCCAGGTTATCGATGATCGGGTCATTGACCCACACATTGCCGGCTTCGATCTCGTTCATGTACCGCATGACCTTGTCGGCGTCATTGCTGAACAGGGTTGCCCCCAGCCCATACACAGACTGATTGGCTAGCTGCAAAGCTTCATCAAAATCAGCCACCGGAACGATCGGCAATACCGGTCCGAAAGTTTCTTCCCGCATCACCTGCATATCCTCTTGCACGCCCGTCAGGATCGTCGGCTCGTAATAGTAACCTTTGGCCATACCGGGCGGGATGCGCCCGCCAGTCAGGATCCGGGCGCCTCCCCCGGCAGCGGCCTGCACCTGCCGATCCACACCGGCCCGCTCTTCCGGCCGGATCATGGGAGTAACTTCGGTCTCGGGGTCGATCCCCGGCCCAATCACCAATTTGCGGGTCAACTCGACGACCTGGTCGACAAAAGGCTTGTAAACCGGCCGTTCAACATAGACTCGCTCGACCGAAGTGCAGACTTGCCCGGCGTTTAAAAAGCCGCCCCAAACCGCAGCCCGCGCTGCGGCGTCAAGATTGGCGTCTTCACAGACGATCAAGGGGTCTTTTCCGCCCAATTCCAGATGGATATGTTTCATATCTTCGGCAGCCATCCGCATGATGTGCTGCCCTACCTCGGTGCTGCCGGTAAAGGCGATCATGCGGACATCCGGATGAGTCACCAGGGCCTCCCCGACCCGCGAACCCGAGCCGCTGATAAAATTGACCACTCCCGGGGGTAGATGGTCGAAGATCCGGTCAAATCCCAGGGTTGTCCAGGGAGTGTAACTGGCCGGCTTGACCACCACCGTATTCCCGGCTGCCAGGGCGGGCGCCAGCTTCCAGGCCAGCAGCAAAAGCGGATAATTCCAGGGCACAATGGCCGCGACCACACCCAGGGGCGCTTTCAACACCAGGGAGAGCTGCTTCTCCTCAGGAGAGGGAATCACCCGGCCGCGCTGGTGACGCGAAAGCTCAGCATAATAATCAAAGCACTGGGCAGACCACTCCACATAACCCCGGTTCTTAAGGATCGTCCGACCGGTTTCAAGGGTCAATTCGATCGCGATGCGTTCCAGGTTTTCCCGGAAACGGCGGGCCACCTCATGCAGCAAAGCAGTCCGTTCCGGAGATGGCAGCCTGCGCCAGGCTGGAAAAGCGGCCCGCGCCGCGGCGACCGCCCGCTGAACATCATCCGGCGTACCCCAGGCCACTTCGCCAATAACCTCCTCCGTCGCCGGGTTGATGACCGGCTGCGGATTGGCGGACCCATCCACAGCCTGGTTGTTTATCCACAATTTGCGCATTGTATTTTCCCCTTACACTTCGGTTTCCAGCAAATCAGCCACCCAGCCGAGCGCCAATTTCTCCAGGGTTGCCCGAGTTGGGTTGCCGCTGGCCGCGTCCCAGCCGGCCATCTGGTAGTACATATCTTTGGCCGCTTCGAGATCCGCCTCCTGCAAGGCGATCCCATCGCTGGCCCCACCTTTCAGCGCTTTGTAAAGTTTTTTAGGGAGTTTATCGGCCTCCCGACCTATCCCTTCGCGAGCGTTAAAGGCGCGCAGCAGGTTCAGGCGGCGTTCGCCGGCTTTTAGCAGTTCTTCCAGGTCGATATCCCAACCGGTGATCAGCTGCATGGCTTCAACCAGCTGCCCCGAACTGTACAGGTGCCAGGCAGGTCCGAACACGAACTGGCAAATATCAACCGTATCCAGGGCGGAGTACAGGTATTCGGTCTGCAGGGCGAAACGCACTTTCGCTGCGTTCATCACTTTGCTGCCTTGGGGCTCGGTCAGCCCGATTTCCGCCATACGCTCGGGATACTGGTAATAAGACGGGTCGTGTTCGCTGGATTGGTGATCGGCCCCAAAAGGATTAACTGCATAGATTAGCCCCAAAGAGCGTTTCACCTGCGGCATGTGCGCCGGTAATTCCTGTTTCTTGACCGTTACCACCAGGTCCTGGGTGCCGCGTCCCAGGCGCTCGGCCGCCCGGGCCGAACCTTCCGCCAGCAGATCGCCAAACCCTTCCCGCCGGACGATCTTTTCGAGCATCGCGACCATCGCGCCCCCATCGCCATAGCGCAGGTTGATTCCATCCGTATCGGTTTCATCGATCAGGCCCTGCTCGAAACAATCCATCGCCCAGGCGATGGTCGCCCCGGCAGAAATTGTATCGACTCCATACCTGGCGCACAGCTGGTTGGCATAAGCAACCGCCTCAAGATCATCGATCTTACAGTAAGACCCAAATGTCGACAGGGTTTCATATTCCGGACCCCCGTAACGCGGCTCCACCCGGTAAGGGCCTTCGTTTACCTCAACCACCCGTTTACAGCGCACTGTGCAGGCATAACAGGTATCGCGCTCCTTCAAAATGGTATTCGCCATCGTCTTCCCATCGATGGCTTTCCAACCTGCGAAGGTGCCGCTGTCCCAGTTGCCGGTGGGCAGGCCGCCTTTCTTATTCTGGTATTCCAGGACTTCGGCAGTGCCCAGCAGGCCCAGGCCATAAACATCCGAATCTTCGAAGCCGGCTGCGCCCCAGCGGGCCAGCTTATTCAGCCCCTTCGCATCCGCCAGCTTCGGTCGCAGTTTGCCGCGGACAGCGATCGCTTTCAGATTTTTACTGCCCATCACGGCGCCCATCCCGGTCCGGCCATTGGCCCGGCTGGTCATATGGATCAAAGCGGCGTAGCGAACCAGCTTCTCGCCCGCCGGGCCGGTCTGCAGGATCTGAATGCGGTCGTCTTCCAGCTCAGCTTTGAGCTGATCCTCCACTTCATCCGTCGTCCGGCCCCAAAGATGCTCCGCCGGGCGCAGTTCAGCCTCGCCGTTATGGACCCACAGATAAACAGGGCTTCTCGGCCCGACCATGGATCACCAGAGCGTCGTAGCCGGCAAACTTCAATTCGGCCGGGAAGAATCCTCCCGCCTGCGAATCGCCCACCGCGTCCGTCAGGGGCGACTTGGCTACTGCAGTGATCCGGCTCTGGCCGGAAATCGGCGCGCCGGTGAGCACGCTGAGCGCCAGGATCAAGGTATTCTCCGGCCCCAGAGGGTCAGCATGGGCGGGGGTATTGCGCAACAGATAAACCAGCCCCAGCGCGCTGCCCCCCATATAAGTCCGGTAAAAATCCTCCGGTGGGGTTTCCACTTCAAGGCGCAGATCATTCAAGTGTACGTGCAGGATTTTGCCATGATAACCGTATGGCATAGTACCTCCATTGGGCTGACGGCCTCCGGCAGGTTTGCCGGAGGCCCTGACAGCAGTTATTTGGCCGCTTTCACAGCGTCATTAAACATATTAAGTGTATCATCAACGTCCTGCTCACTGAGGGAGTAGCACAGGAACCAGGGTTCGCGCCCATCCGAATCCGGCATCGCGCCGCGCTGGATCAATTCCATCATAATTTTCTCGTACAATTCGCCGTCGCCGCTCAAATAGTCGCGGAAATCGTGCGGCTCCTGATCGCTGCCCAGGAACAGGCTGAACATACCCGGCATCCCGGTGACCACATGCGGGATGCCCGCCTCCGTAAGCACCTCGCCCAGGCCATCCATCAACTTACGCCCGCGCTGGTTGATGGTGGCGATAATGGGCTGGGTCTCCAAAATCTCCAGGGTCGCCGCAGCAGCCGCAGTGCCGGTCACATTGCCGCTATATGTGCCGCCGTGAGCGACCGAGCCGGGATTGACCGTCATCATCACTTCTTCCTTACCGGCGATCGCCGCGATCGGGAAGCCGTTCCCCAACGCTTTGGCATAGGTTACCAGGTCAGCCTTGATCCCGAAAAATTCCTGTGCGCCGCCATTGGCGATTCGGAAACCGGTCTTGACTTCATCAAACACCATCACAATCCCATACCGATCGCATAACTCGCGGATCTTCTCAAGATAACCGGGTTTGGGCATGATCCCGGCTGAGTTGCCCAGGATCGGTTCGATGAAAATTGCGGCAATGTCGCCCCACTTGGCTTCGATGGTCTCTTCCAGCCGCTCGAAATCGTTAAACGGCAGCATGATGACGTAATCTGCAATCCCGCGCGGGATGCCAGAAGTAACCGGCGCGGCGATCGGGCTGCGCGCTGAGCCCAACATGCCTTTGTTGGCCGAGGCGGTGCTGAACATGAAATAATCGTTCATGCCGTGATACAGGCCTTCGAACTTGATGAACTTTTCGCGCCCGGTGTAAGCCCGCGCAATCCGCAGCGCATGCATGGTCGCTTCGGTGCCAGTGTTGGTCAGGCGGACTTTATCCACCCCGGTCATACGGCAGATCCTCTCCGCCACATCGATCTCCAGCGGGGTCGTCCAGGCAAACAGGGTGCCGTGCTGGATGGCTTCCTGGACCCGCTTAACAACCGGGGGATAAGAATGTCCCAGGATAATCGGCCCAAAAGCCAGGCGATAGTCGATATAGCGTTTGCCGTCTGCATCCCAGATATACGTCCCCTCCCCGCGGCTGATCACCATGGTATCTTCCTCCCCCCAGTAGCGGAAGTTGGAATTGACCCCATACGGGATATATTGGGTCGCTTTCTGAAACAACGCCTTGGTTTTTTCTCCCTGCAGACTCATCGGTTTATTCTCCTTGATCCTTGATTAAATAGATTTTGATTCCTGCCTGTGCGGCTTTCATATCCTGACGAGCTTTCAAGCCAAATACCCCCGTTCATCAATCTGTTCCTCGACAACGATTCCCCGCCGGGCCAGTTCAGTGAAAAACGGCTCGCTGGGCAGCGCCAGCTCAGGCGGCTGGACGCCGCGGGCCGTGGACTGGCCGGAGGCGATCAACTGCGCCCCAATCGACAGGGGAATGCCAACGTTTTTGAAATAAGCCGACTCGCCGCCCCAGGCCTCCTGCGGTGGATGGTGGCTGCGATAGGTGCAGACCACCTCCCGTCCTCGGCGCTCGCCGCTGACCTGCACGACCAGCCCGTAAGCCCAGATTGGATTCTCCCGGGACAGCGGGCTGTCAGCCAGCAGCAGGCGGACGGCCTCAATCGCCGGCATCTCAACCTCGCCCATTTTGACGGGCCGGCTGGAAAGCAAACCGCCCCGCATCAACGAGCCCATCAGCGCCATGACATGGGGTGGAAAACAGCCACGCACGGCCGCTCGCCGCAAATCCGGATAGGAATGCGGCAGCGTATTCGATTCATCATGGGGTACGTAATAAACATTCTGAATACCAATATGCTCGTGGAAGCGGATTGCGATCTCACCCGAGAGCGGCGGGGTCGCATGCCAGCTTCCATCTTCAAAATAGACCTCCTCCCGGTCACCTTCTTCCGGATTGAACTCCCACAGGGTGGTTTGCAATAAGCCAGGAGCGGGAGCCAGGCAGCGGAATGCAGCGAAAAAGACCTCCACTTCATTCAGCCTGTCCAATAGCTCGGACGCCCGCCGCACCATCATGTTGGTAATGCCGGGTGTCGCGCCTACCCCTGGGATAAAGATCATGTCTTTGGCTAAGGCCTGTTCGTGCAATGCGAACTGGGGGTCGTCGCTGGACAGATCCAACCCATTCACACCGGTCTCCACACAAGCCAGGTTGACCGCATAATCATATTGAAATGGCAGTCCATTGACAACCACATCAAAGCCCGGAAACAGCTTCCGCATACGAACTTCGTCTTTGGCATCAAAGTGCAACGGATTCAAGCGCGGATCGCCGATTTCATCCACCAGGGCTGTTACTGCCGGTAGATTGAAATCTGCGACAACAATCTCATCAAAGTCACTGTATTCGGCCAGATCGCGGGTCGTCTCTTTGCAAACCGCCCCCGCCCCGCCCAGCACTAGTGCTCGCATACAATTTTCTCCTTTCCGGCGATACGGCAGTCTAGGCCTGCCGCAGACCCACACCGGACTACCGCATCGGCAATTCGAGCGCCCCGCACTTACTTACGGCAGCGGCTGCCTCCCGAAATTGCCGGCATCAGGTTGACCTGATCGCCGTTTTTCAATATCCGGGCCGGGCTGGCCATCCGCCCATTGACCGCCACGAGCAAGGCTTCCGGATTTAACTCAATTTCCAATTGCGCCAATAAATCCGCCACGCTGGCGCCGGCCGGTAGCTCGACCTGCATCCGGTCGATCAGGCCTCGATCGGTCTGTTTCTGTAAAATCGTGTGCAGGTGCGCGGTTATCAACATAATGGCAGCCCGAAGCGAGCAATTGAAAGGCCCAATCAGGGCGTCTGCTCCCAATCGAAGATCTGATCCAGCTCATCTTCCGGCACATCAAACACCGGGTTAAGCGGCGGCAGCGGCTCGCGCCGCATCCACTCGGGCAGGCGGTCATCGGCCGGAGTGAACCCGGCTTTCCGGTTGAAAGCCCGCTCCAGTGAAATCGTTTCCCGCCCCAACACCTGCAGGACATCCGCCCCAAGTTGCCAGCCGTAGCGGGCATTTAACAAATCCCGGATGGTTTCCGGGGCGGCCGCAAACCCAAAACCGGCAAAGATACAGGCTCCCAGTGTATCGTAGCCAGCCATGTTGACCTGCGCGGTTCGAGACAGGGCCACCTGCCCTTTGGGGTCGGTATGGTCGACCTTGGCCCGGATGGTCAAACCGCAGGTATGATCGGCTCCTTGTGGGGAAGTCGCATACGTGACGCCGGTCCCTTTGATCGCCCGCGGTTCATAAGCCGACATGGCCTGCCCTTTCACCGCCGGCACACGCCTGACGCCCAAGATCTTTCCGGTCAGGACTGCGCCGTTCCCCAGCATCCGGCCCAGGGGTGTACCGGCCCGGATTTCCGCCAACAGCTCCAGCGCCCGTTCGCCGTCGCCAAAAGCCATCAGGCCCGCTTCGGCCGCCACCCCTAGAGCGGCTCCGATCTCGATCGAATCCAATCCCAGATCGTTGACGACCTGGTTCATCTGGGCAATCGTATCAAGATCATCAATTCCCAGATTGGAACCCATCAGGCCGATCGTTTCATATTCCAACGGAGAGACCAGGGTTTCGCCTGCCTGGCTGCCATATATATTGGAACATCGAATGGCGCAGCCCGCCATGCAGGCATGAGTGGTTTCGCTCGGATGACCGCGTTCCAGCAGAACCTGGCGCATCGTCTCGCCGCTGATCCTGTCGGCGGCCTCAAACTGGCCGTTCGAAAAGTTGCGGGTGGGCAAAGCGCCAAAACCATTGCACATTTTGGTCATGGCGGCCGTGCCATAATCCGAATAGATCGTTGTCTGGGGATGGGCCAGCAAAGCTCGGTTAAATTCCTTTTGGGCCTGCCGAAACGCTGGCAGATCCTCAATCGGCGGCTTTTGACCGCTGCCGCCGTCGATCACGATCGCCTTTAAGCCCTTCGAGCCCATCACCGCGCCCAGGCCTCCCCGGGCATTGATGCGGGAAGGGACCCGGTCCTTATCGATATTCTGAATACCGGCTCCCGCCAGGCGCATCTCGCCCCCCGGCCCGATCAGAGCGATGGCTACTTTATCGCCATAGCGTTCCAACAGAGGCGGAGCCGCCTCAAATACGCCCAAGCCGGCCAGATCATCCGCCGGCTCGAAACTCGCTCCGTCCGCGTCCAGGTGCAGCAGCCACCAACCGGGTTCGGCTGGTTGACCTTCGACGATCAAGGCTTTGAGGCCGAGATAGGCCATTTGCAGGCCGGTCCGGCCGCCTGCGTTCGATTCTTTAATCCCTCCGGTCAGTGGGCTTTTCCCGCCCACCGATATGCGATCGCAGCTGGAAAGCATATGCCCGACCAGCAGGCCAGGGGCAAACACCAGCTTATTATTGGGCCCAAGCGCGTCGCAGGTCGGATCGACCTCATCCAGCAAGATTCTCGCCAGCAAGCCGCGTCCGCCCAGGCGAAGCCAGCTTTGAGGAGGTTCCTGGCGAGTAAATGTCCGCGCACTCATATTGATCCGCCAAACTTGCATTGCTTCCTCCAGTAACCACCTTACAGACCGGCTACCGGCCAACGACCTCGGCCAGGGCAGCCGCAAAGATATCCAGCGCATCCGCCACTTGCTGTTCGTTCACAACCAGCGGGGGAATCCAGCGGACCGTGTTATCCCATGGCCCGCAGGTCAGCAGCATCAAATGGCGATCCAGGCAGGCGTGGGCGACGGCTTTGGCCGTCGCCTTATCCGGCTTACCGTCCGCATCGCGGAATTCGGTGCCGATCATCAAACCCAGACCGCGCACATCGCCTATCACCGGATAATCGCTCTGCAGAGCCTGTAAACCGCTCATGAGCTGCCGGCCCCGAACTTGAGCGTTATCCAGCAAATGTTCGTCCCGAATCGTCTGGATGGTGGCCACTGCAGCCGCGGCTGCGACCGCATTGCCCCCATAGGTTCCGCCGTGCGATCCGGGAGTCCACTTTTCCATCAGCGTAAGCGGGGCGATCACCCCGGATATCGGCATCCCGGAAGCTAACCCTTTGGCAATGGTGATGATATCCGGCGTGATATCGAAATGTTCGTGAGCGAACCACCGCCCGGTGCGGCCAAAGCCAGATTGAACCTCGTCAGCGATCAGTAAAATGCCATGTTCGTCGGCGATCTGGCGCAAGCCTCGCAGAAAGCCGGGCGGAGGTACCACGTAGCCGCCCTCTCCCAACACTGGCTCAACCAGGATAGCAGCCGTTTCGTGCGGAGCGGTCTGGGTGAGCAGCAGCAGGCGCAATTCCTCCAGGCACCACTGGCTGGTCGCTTCGGGGTCCCAGCCATAGCGATAGGCATACGGATATGGGGCCACGAAGACGCCCGGCATCAAAGGCTGAAAACCGGCCCGGTAAATCGTCTTGGAGGTCGTCAGCGACATCGTCCCGACCGTCCGGCCGTGAAAGCTGCCCTGAAAAACGATCACATTGGGCCGGCCGGTTGCCATGCGGGCCAGCTTGAGCGCGCCTTCAACCGCCTCTGCTCCCGAATTACTGAAGAAATAGCCATCCAGTTCGGGTGGAAGGATCTGGCTGAGTTCTTCAGCCAGCTGGATTAAGGGCGGGTGCCAGACGATATTGACCTGCCCGTGGATTAACCTGGCCGCCTGCTCCTGGATGGCTGCCACCACCCGCGGATGGCAGTGCCCGGTGCTGGTGACCCCAATGCCAGTGGTGAAATCAAGGTAAGCGTCCCCGTTCTGATCGTACAGATAAGCGCCCTGGCCGCGCATCGCGACGATATCCGTAAAGCGCGACCATACCGGCGAGATATGATCGGTGATGGTTTTTGTTTCCATGCGGCTTGTACCACTCCTTAACTACTTGATCGGTTTCCGGCAAACGGACAGCCCTACCGTGTCAGGGATAGGGATACCAGTAATCCTTCACGCCGCCGCCGATATCCCAGTGAACGTGCTTAACTTCGTAATATTCATCCAGCCCTTCCTGACCCAGTTCACGGCCTTGCCCGCTCATTTTCATGCCGCCAAAGGGTCCAGCGAAATTATCCGTAAGGGGATCATTGATCCAGATCGTCCCCGCTTTGACATCCTCAAAAAAGCGCTTGACCAGGCGGGCGTCATGCGTCATCAAGCTGGCGCCTAAACCATAAGCACTATCGTTCGCCAGGCGGATCGCCTCATCGAAATCCCGGAAAGGCATCAGTGGAATCACAGGGCCAAAGGTCTCCTCTTGCATCAGGCGCATGGAATGATTGACACCCGTCACCACAGCCGGCGACAGAAAAAAACCACGCGCCAGTTCTTCCGGACGTTTGCCCCCGGTCAATACCTGAGCGCCGGCAGCCACTGCATCCGACAACTGGCTTTCCACTTTTTCCCGAAAATGGCCGCGGATCATCGGGCCCAGATCGGTGCCAGCCTGCAAACCGTCTCCCAGGCGCAGCTTGCTGACAAAATCCGCCAGCTCTTCGCTGAACCGCCCGTAGATGCTCTCGTGAACGTAGACGCGCTCGGTGCTGGTGCAGACCTGGCCAGAATTAATCAGGGCTGCGTAAGCCAGGCCGGATACAGCCATATCCAATGCCACATCCGGCGCAATCACCATCGGATCTTTGCCGCCGAGCTCCAGGTGGAGTTTCTTCATCATCGGCCCGGCCAGGCTGGCAATCCGTTTACCGACTGCCAGCGAGCCGGTAAAAGCCACCACCGGCACCTGCGGGTGGACAACCAGGGGTTCGCCGGCTTCCGGCCCATAACCGGTTACCACGTTGACGACTCCGGGCGGCAGGTGGCTGCAGGCAGTCCGCACAAGCTCCAGGGTCGATAGCGGGGTCAGCTCGGAAGGCTTAATCACCACGGTATTGCCGGCCGCCAGGGCGGGCGCCATCTTCCAGGCGAGTAAGAGCAGGGGATAATTCCAGGGCACGATGCAGGCGACCACGCCGTATGGCTCTTTCAGAACGAAGTTAAACTGGCCCGGATCGCCAGGAGGAATCACCCGGCCCCGCTCGTGGCGGGCCAATTCGGCGTAATAGTCAAACGTTTCCTCGACCCACCAGAGTTCCTCATCATTCTCAGGGATAGGTTTGCCTTCTTCACGGGTCAACAAACGGACCAGCTCATCGTGCCCGGCTCGGATAGCTGTCGCGATCTGGTGCAAGGCAGCAGCCCGCTCGTTGGCCGGCATCCGCCGCCAGCCCTCGAAAGCGCTTTGGGCTGCCTGCACGGCAACTTCTACATCTTGAGCCGTGCCGCGCGGGACGCTGATCCAGGACCTCTTCCGTTGCGGGATTGATGATTTCGATCTGCTCCGATGCGCTTCCGGAAGTAAACTTGCCGTTGAGGTACATATCCCTGTCCTTTTCGGCGAGGTGTGTCGCCGAATACCGGCGGCACACCTCGCGATTAAGCTGTGTTACGGCGTGGCAGCCTTGACCTCATCCCACATCCGCTGGTATACGGATTCCATGTCGCCGACCGGTGTAATGTACTGCAGCCGGCTTCTCACCTCAGCCGTCGGGTAAACGGCCGGATCATTGAGGAAATCCTCGCCCAATTCGGCTTCAGCAGCCTTGTTCGGGCTGGCATAGTAATTGAAATCAGACAGCATGGCTCCAATGTCCGGACGCAGCAAGAAGTCGATGAACTTCTCCGCAGCCAGCTTCTCTTCGGGCGTGACCGTGCTGGGGATGCAGATATTATCCACCCAGATCACGCCGCCCTCTTCCGGTACTACGTAGGCCAGGTTTTCGTTGTCTTCCTGAGCGATCAGGAAGTCACCATTCCAGCCATGGGCCATCAGGTTCTCGCCAGAAGCGACCAGATCTTCAAAAGTGTCGCTGTCATAGCCGGCCAATCCGGGCTTGGCCTGGATCAGAAGCTGTTTGGCTTCTTCCAACTGGGCCTCGTCGGTGGTATTGATGTCGTATCCCAGGTAAACCAGGGCCGCTGCGAAGGACTTCGCGCACATCGTCGAGCATTGTCGTACGCCCGTATGTAGGCGAGTTCGGATCGGGGTTGAAAATCACGGACCAGCTGGTCGGTTCATCGACCTGATCGGAGAGATACCCGATGCCGGTAGTTCCCCACTGGTAGGGCGAGCAGTATTCATTGCCGGGATCATAAGGCACGGACTTGAATTCATCGGCAAGATTGGCCAGGTTTGGAATGTTGGCATGATCCAGCTTCGCCAACAAGCCTTCTTCCTTCATGATACTCACCGTGTAATCTGAAGGTACGATCAGGGAATATCCCGTCGCCCCACCCTGAAGCTTCGCCAGCAGTTCTTCGTTACTGGAGAAATTATCCTCAACGACTTTTATCCCGAATTCATCTTCGAACATGGTATAGATTTCCGGATCGATATATTCCGACCAGTTGTAAATGACAATCTCGCTCGCCGGCTCAACCATGCCCGTACCGGACTCTGCCTGGGTTGGCGCTTCTGTAGCCGCAGGAGCCTGTGTGGCTGCCGGCGCCTCGGTTGCAGTTGGGGTAGCTCCACCGCAGGCTGCCAGCACAATACTTAACGTCGCCAGGATTGCCAGCAAAGTCAACCAGGATCGACTTTTCATTTTCTTCCTCCTTTTATTCGCTCAAATTTGCCGATACACGCTGGATCACAGGCCGATTTCTAATTTGCCATCATCACCTCCTCGCCGGAATACAAGGGACAAAAGAATCAGCAGTAAAGAAAAAGCCAGCATCAAGGTCGAAACGGCGTTAATCTTGGGCGTAACGCCTTTTTTAATCATGCCGAATACTCGCACAGGCAGGGTATTGAAACCGGCGCCACTGGTAAAAAATGTAATCACAAAATCATCCAAAGACAGGGTGAAAGCCAGCAGTGCGCCGCCGATGATACCCGGCATCATCATCGGCAAGGTTACGCGCTTAAAAGTCTGCCAGGTATCTGCGTACAGGTCTTGAGCGGCTTCCTCTAACGTCCGGTCCATCTGGTTGAGGCGCGCCCTCACCACCACTGCTACGAAAGAGATATTAAAGGCCACATGCCCGATGATGACCGAGAAAGGCACCGCCAGGCTCACGCCCAAGAAATTGATCTTCCAGGTTTCAAAGCCAATCCCGCTCAGGTTTAAGAACAGCAGCAGCATGATCGCCATGGCGATGTCCGGGATGATGATGGGCAGATAGAGCACTGCGTCCATTGCCAGCTGGCCTGTAAACCGATAACGTTCCATTGCCATCGCGGCCAGGGTGCCGAACACGGTCGAAATAACCGTTGAAACGATCGCAACAAACAAACTGTTCCACAAAGACAGGATGATCTGGCTGTCCTGGATCATCTCGATGTACCAGTGGGTACTGAATCCAGCCCACTGGGCGGTAGAGCGCGACTCATTGAAAGAAAAGACCACCAGGATGATGATCGGCAGGTATAAGAACAGGTATCCCAGGATCCCGTAACCTGTCAGTCCCAGGCTGGAGATGCGCTGGTTCAGGCGCGCCAGGCGGCTGGCGCGGGTCTCGGGCAGCCGCGCCATAACCTGACCTTCGGCAGCTATCTGGGTTGTTGTCTGGCTGGTATCCATCACAGACCTCCCTGCCGGTTGGCAGAACGGAAGTAAATCAAGGTAGCTGCCAACATGAACACCATCATCAAGGCTGATAAAGCTGAACCAAACGGCCAGTCATGGGCCGCCAGAAATTGATTGCTGATAATATTTCCGATCATCAGTGACTTTCCGCCTCCCAGAATGGCCGGGGTGACAAATGCTCCTAACGATGGGATAAACACCAGCATGCCACCCGCAACCACCCCTGGCAGAGCCAGGGGCCAGATGACCCGCCGGAAGACCTGCAGTTTGTTAGCATACAGATCATGGGCCGCCTCGATCAAACCGCGGTCCAGGCGATCCAGAGCGGCATAGACTGGCAGCACCATCTCGGGCAGCCAGCCGTACACCAGGCCGAGCACAATCGCAAAATCGTTGCCAAACAGCGGCAAAGGTTTGTTGATCACGCCCAATGACATCAGCGAGACATTGATCAGGCCGGTATTGGTGCGCAGCAAGGTCAGCCAGGCATATGTTCGGATCAGGAAATTGGTCCAGAATGGGATCATCAAAGCCAACAGCAACATATTGCGCTGTTGGGGCGGCCGGGTGACAATGAACCACGCCAGCGGGAAACCCAATGCCAGGCAAAACAGGGTGGTAACGATGGCAATATACACCGAACGCAAAAAAGTGCTGAAGTACAATGCATCGAACACCCGTTGGAAATTTTCCAGGGTAAAGTTGTTGATCACGCCTCCATAAGTACCCCGCTCCAGGAAGCTGTACACCAACACAATCACCAGCGGCGCCAGGAAAAACACCAGCAGGTACAGGCCAGCCGGCGCCAGTAACAGCCAGGCCCTCAGCGCCGGATGACGTCGTAAGGTCTGTTGCATCGTTTACTCCTTTAAAATGCGGGCGTGCGCCCGATCCCAGCGCAGTTCGACCTGGTCGTTGATTTTAAACTGGCTCGCTCCGGGTATATTATTGGGCAGCCGGACCACCATGGTGGCATCCCGATTGAGACGGACAACATAGCGCGTATCGATACCGACATAGATCATTTGCTCAACCCGCCCGCTGGCGTGGGACATTTCCGGGTACGAGGGGGCTTGCCCCAGCGGATAGATGCGGACCTTCTCGGGTCGAATTGCCAGGCTGGCCCGATCGCCGACCCGGACGCTTGCCTCAGCCCAATCGGCGTAGACGGGTTCGGGCGCCTGGATGTCCAGTTCATAAGGGCTATCCGCGCTGCGGACCGTCCCGGGAATGAAATTCGACTCGCCGATAAAATTGGCTACAAAACGGCTGTTCGGGGCTTCATAGATCTCCTCCGGCCCGCCAAGCTGCAGAACCCGGCCCTGATTCATGACCGCAATCCGGTCGGACATCGCCAGGGCTTCTTCCTGATCGTGGGTCACATAGACAAAAGTAAGCCCCACTTGATCCTGCAAGTTCTTCAACTCAACCTGCATCGCTTTACGCAGCTTCAAGTCCAGGGCTCCCAGAGGCTCATCCAGAAGGAGCACTTTAGGCCTGTTCACCAAAGCCCTGGCCAGCGCAACCCGTTGCTGCTGCCCCCCAGAGAGCTGTTTGGGCCGCCGGCGTCCCATGCCGGTCAAAGCCACCATTTCCAAAGCTTCCCCGACCCGCTGGCGCACCTCGCTGCGGGACAGCCCCTGCATTTCCAGCCCGAAAGCCACGTTTTGGCTGACATTCATATGGGGAAATAGGGCATAATTCTGAAATACGGTATTGACCGGACGCTTGAAAGGCGGCAAATAGCCCTGAGGTTCACCGCGGATCAAGATCTGACCGGAGGTCGGCATTTCAAATCCGGCGATAATCCGCAACGTTGTGGTTTTACCGCAGCCACTCGGACCCAGCAGAGAGAAGAATTCACCGTCCTGGATTTGGAGCGATACATGATCGACAGCAGTCACATCTCCAAATTTCTTCACCACCTGGCGAAGTTCAACCGAAAATTCATTTTCCATGCTTTGCTCCCAATTGAGTAGTATTCTCGGTATGTTGTTTTCTTACGAACGATCTTTCAGCCGTTGGTGGATGCCCTGCAATCATGCCCTGGACGCCTCTTTCCCGGGCATCCCCACCGGGGGATTACAGGGTTCCGGCTGAACAACGTTTCAAATAGCTTTCGAGCGTCTCGAGCAGTGTATCCTGTTTTTCACCGACTATCGGCCTGGATGTTGCCAGCTGAACGGCTCGGGCCTCGTCCGAATAGTGCTCGGCATGGATCCCCGCGTCCTGCAGGACTCGCACGCATTCGATGGCCAGATCTTCAATAAAATACCAGATACAGATGGAGTGGTCGCTGCGACTGAGGTGATGGATCAACTTGGGATAACGGACTTGCAGCCGGGTTAGTTCACCGATTAACCGCTCATTTCCCAGCGCTCCGGTCGTATGTTGTCCATCTGCCATAGCGATTCACCTGCTGGTGCCAGCAAAGTAATCCGTAGAACGATGGTAACAAACGCTCCCAGAAACGGATCACCTGATTCAACCCAAATCCTTTTATACCCCCAGGACCGTCTGGCTGTAAACGGCAGAATGTACGCCATTAAACAAAAGAGACTGTGCAGTTTGCACAGTCAATTGGACTTTCATCCCCGGTTTAGCCGCCATTCTTTGATGGCTATATGCAAATTGATTAATGTAAAGGAGTCGTCCAGATCAATCCCCCAGTTATCGCTGATCTTGCGCAGCCTCTGGCTGAGCGTGTTACGATGCACAAACAAAGCCTGAGCGGCTTTTTGTTTATTGCCCTGGTGTTCCAGCAAGGTTTCAATCGTGTTCAATAAATCGCTACCGTTGGCCTGATCCTCCGCATAGATCGCACGGACGATGCTGTAATAACGATTAGCCGTGAGAATTTCCGTGGGGAGATTACTCAACCAGTGTAAAAACCCCAGATCTTCGAACCGCCATACCTGGAGCCGGCTATTCGACATGGCGCTGCCCAGGCGCAGAGCTTCACTGGCTTCTTTGTAGCAGCGTCTGAGGCCGGAGGCCTCGCTCGAAACGCTGCTTAAACCACCCACCACAGCTACGTCCAGATTTTGGAACAACATCAGAATCGAATTTGCCAGATCGGTGGCTTTTTGCGACTCGGAAATACCCAGAAGCACGATCAGGCGCTGGCCGCGTTGAATAACGGTCGCCTGAGCGCCGTGATCCACGATAATCCGTTCGATCGCTCGCGCCAGGCGCGGCGTTTGCAGGGGATCGATGCTGGTGGCATCCAGGACTCCGGAATCGTGGTTGGAAGCCTCGAGGATCAAAACGTGATAGCCGCGCTGGATGCCCAACTGCCTCAGGGTCTCGGTCAGCTGGCGAATATCGTAGTACGGATCGAGATCCAACAAATTATCCAATAAGCTGGCTTTCAAACGCTGTTCTGCTTCGAAAACAGCTTGCTGGCGGGTGAAGGTCAGGGCTGCTACAGTGGCCACGCGCTCGATTGTGATGAAATCCAGTTCGGTCAGCGATCCTTCCGTCGCAATAATCCAGACATATCCAAAGAGCTGCGTGCCCACCAGGATCGGCGCGATCAGGCGCTCCAGGGTCATCCCCATTTCGGGGATGCTGGGCACGTAGAGCGGCTTGGGATCGCGCCGCAGGCTGGCGAACAAACCCTTGGCATCCAGATAATCGATCAGTTCGCGGGGCGTCTGGCCTTCGGCAATACTACGTCGGCGCATTTCATCGATCATGCCCGGCGAAGCGTGAGCCAGCACTCGCAAGGAGGCATCTTCAATCGTCACCGAACGGTTCAGCAAATTGGCCAGGGTAGTGACCAGATCGTCAAAGCCCTTGCCTTCAAGCACCAGATTGGTCAGCACTTTGTGAATATGCAAGGACTCATCGATCAAGCGATACTGTTCTGCAACGATATGCTCGTGGATAGCCTGGGTAACTTCCACGAAAGGAACTTCCCAGGGCAGAGTCAGAATGGGAAAATCGAGCCGGTTGGCGACCTCGATCATCACTCCCGGGACACTGGAGAAATATGGTCCCAATGCGACGATCATCCCGGCCAGCCCTTTGGAAGCCAGAATTGGGATCAAATTGGCCTGCGCCTCGGGATCATCCCGCAGGGAATACGCAGTGGTCAGCAGCAAATCGCCTTCCCGAACCCAGGGGGCTACATCCGGAAGCTCGACGATATGGGTCCAGTGTAGAGGGCGGCTTAAACCACCAGCGCCGGCGACCACTTCCGCTCGAGCAAGAATCGCAATTTCTTTAAGGGCCGTTTCGATGGTTAATTGCATAGACGTGTGATGGATGGATTTGAAGAGGATACTTTCATAGAATTTCCGCCAGCAAAGGGGGATTTTCCAGAGTGCTTATTGTTAACATTATATCCTAAGAGTTCTTTACAAGGGTCTCGGGGTCTTTGGGGATACTGTATCCTTATCTCATGAAATATCCAGAGGATATGGCGAAATAAGGCGTCAGCGTGGGCGAACGCCCACGCTGACGCCTTATTTCGCCATCCTACACGAGTCGGACAATCAATCCTGGCCCGCTTTGCGCAATCTAAGTGAATTCCCAACTACCAACAAGCTGCTGGCGGCCATAGCAACGGCCGCGAAAACGGGACGAATTAACCCAAATGCGGCCAATGGTACTGCAATCAGATTATAAGCAAATGCCCACATCAAATTCTGGCGAATGATACGGCGAGTGCGTCCCGACAGGCGAATGAACCATGGAATTAATCCAAGATCAGGGCGGGTGAGCAGGATATCCGAGGTCTCCCCGGCGATATCGGTCCCGCCTGATACTGTGATGCTCAAACTCGATTGCGCTAAAGCAGGCGCATCATTTACACCATCCCCCACCATCGCCACATGCTGATCTTCTTCCTGCCAGGATTGAATGCGGGCAGCTTTTTCCGCCGGCGGGCAATTACCTTCGTACTCGGATATCCCCAATTCATTGGCGATTGCCTGCGTGGTCAGCTGGCCATCGCCCGACAGCAGTACGGCTGCAATCCCAATATTTTTCAGGGATTGAATGGCTTCTCTGGCGGTTTTATTGGGTTGATCGCGTAAGATCATCATGCCCCGAGGTTGATCGTCCCAACCAATCCAGATGACCGTGTCGCCACCTTCAGCGGCCTGTTGGGCACGCTCATAACGAGAATCCATTTTCTCTGCCACATTCAGGAACTGGCTCGAACCGACCAGGATACGGCGACCATCTTTCAGACGGGCGCTGGTTCCCAATCCGCGCAGATTCTGGTATTCCCTGGCCTGGGGAAGCGAGTTAGAATCAGTCTCCTGGTAGGCGTGGACGATTGCTTTCGCAATAGGATGCTCGGAAAATTGCTCAACAGCAGCCGTTATGCGCAATAATTCAGATTGAGGGTACCGATCTTCTTCAAAACTTTGAATGGCTACCAGTTGGAGCTCACCAAGAGTCAGCGTTCCGGTTTTATCAAAGACGATCTTCCCGGTATCAGCCGCGGACTCCAAAGCCACTGGATTACGTACCAGAATCCCGGCCTGCGTCGTACGGCCCAAAGTAACGGCCAGCGCCAGGGGCGTCGCCAAGCCCAAAGCACACGGGCAGGCCACCACTAATACAGCCACTGCCGCCAGCATGGCCTCAGGCAAAGAACCTCGCAACAACCACCAGCCCAGGAAGGTTAATCCGGCTGCCCCAATAATTCCGAAAGCAAACCAGGCCGAGGCCCTGTCGGCCAGGCGCTGAATCGGCGGTTTCGTAGACAGAGTCTTGTCCACCAAATGGGTGATTTTGGCCAGGCGGGCATCCTGAGTACTGTGGAGAACTCGCCCAATGAGTGCTTCATCTGTTAACAACGTGCCTGCAAAAATGGTACTCCCGGAGCTTTTCATTAACTGGCAGTGACTTCTCCAGTCAGCATCAATTCATTCAGAGCAGCCTCACCCTCGACAACAACAGCATCTGCCGGGACATGTTCTCCAGGTTTAATCAGGATCAGATCGCCCGGTTGGAGGGTTACTGCTTTGACTTGTTTCCAGTTACCATCTTCTTTGCGCCAGGCCTGATCAGGTTGTAATTTAAGCAGCTTGCGTATATCTTTACGCGCCTGCGCTCCTCCCAGAGTCTCGAGGTAACGCCCGATCATCACAAATGAAGTGATCATCGCCACCGAATCAAAATACACTTCCTCTCCTCCCCGCAGGCTGAAATAAGCGCTGTAAAAATACGCCGATAGTGTACCCATTGCCACGAGTGTATCCATGGTAGCCGTACGAGCCCGCAATGCCCGCCAGGCGCCGCGTAAAAAAGATATTCCGCCAAACAGTAATATCGGCGTTGCCAGGACCCAGACCATGTACTGCAGTTTGCGGACCTCAGGGTCATTCACCTGGCCCGCAGCGTAACGAGGGTAGAGCTGAACCAGATAGATGAACATCACCTGCATGCCAAACGCAAGCGCTGTAATGACCTGGAGCAACGTCCGCTCCTGATTGCGATCGATAGTATCCTGAGCTGGATCTACCAGATTGCGAGCCTGGTAGCCCAGGTTATCCAGACTTTTAAGCAATTCATCCGGATCAACCTTTTGGGGGTCATACTGTAAACGACCTCTCTCAGCAGCGAAACTGACATCCGCCGATTTCACCCCCGGAGACCGGCGTAAAACCTGTTCGGCTGCAGTTGCACATCCAGCGCACCACATTCCTTTAACTGAAAAATAAGCCGTTTCACCCGGATCAAATACCAGGTCCTTGAGCGATTCTTGCTTTTCTTCCGGTTGGACGATTACCTCATCCAACATATCGTTCTCTTTGGCGATATCGTAAATTCTGGCGCAGCCTTTGCAGCAGAAATGCTTTTCTTCCCCATCATAGGCTCGCACAACTGGGTCACCATCAATTTGCAAGCCGCACAGGTCGCAATATTCCTTCGTCGTGGTGATCTTTTTGGTGTTTAAGGTCATATTTCACTTTTTTTCTTGCGGATGGAAATGGAATGCCCGATATTTTCCCAATGTCAATGAAGATTGGAACTCGGCCTCCCCGGGAAGCAACTCTGGGGCAGTATAACTGCCTGCCTAAAAGATCATGAATCCACCCGGCATCCAATGGCCGATCCAGCCCAACCCGGCTGCCCCCCGCAAGATCAACTGGGCGCCAACCAGGACAATCAGCAAACCGGCTACTCGCATCATGAAGTGACGCGTCTGAACTTTCAGCGCTCCTGCCCCCAGGCCAAGAATGAGCAGGGCAGGGATTGTGCCTGCCCCAAAAGCGGCCATCGCAATCCCGCCAATTGCTGGCGAGCCAGACGAGGCGGCTGCCAACAACGCACTATAAACCAAACCGCAAGGCAAAAGTCCATTGAAGGCCCCAAGCGAGGCCAACCCGAGCCAGCCGCCCCGTTTTAAAGCCTGCTTAATCCGGACTCCTATCCAGGCGCCCGATCCCTCCAGGCGGCCCAGTGGAAGCCAACCCAAATAGCCCAGGCCTAACAAAATAATACCTGCACCCAGAAAGATGCTGAAGATCCCGCCAAACGATGAAAGTCGATCACTAAGTCCAACAAAAGAGCCCAAAAAGCCAGCCAGCACACCCAAACCGGCGTACACCGTAATCCGAGCGCCATGATAGAACAGGTAGCGCGGTAAGACCTTCGGCCAGGCAAGATCACGAAAAGGCTGGCCGACCATTAAAACCAACGGGCCACACATTCCAAGACAGTGGCCGAGACTCCCCAGTAAACCGCTTAAGAAAAGGACCGTAACCATAAAAGCTCACCTTCTGGTTACCTGCCCCAGCCAAATAAATGGCTGGGGCAGGTCGATGACTTTCCCCCTGATTGTTTACGGTACTTCCTTGTAATACTGAACATCCATATCTTCGATATCCAGGTGTGGCTCAAACTCCTCGGTTAATAACCGTTTCTCTTCCAGATAGGTTTCTTTGTGGGCCAGCAGATCTTCCCAGTTATCCCACACACTGTGAAAAATGATTCGAGTTGTATCAGCGCTGGTCAGCGAATACATGGCGCGGGCGTACATGAATCCCGGTTCGCTCGGCAACAGGGTTTTCAGATAACCCAGGCCTCGTTCGAGCGCATGGCCAATTGAAAGCTCATCCATCTGTCTGGAGGCGATATGAAAACTAATTTCGTAGGTGTATGCCATAATCGATCTCCTACGGACGATAAGTCGATTGAAGGTACGTGATCATATTCACGAGATTCGGTGACCAGTTGATGATCATATAGACCAGCCACCAAATCGGGATTGAGATCAGAGCGACCAGAACCACCGGCGGCAAAGCTCCGCCTGCCTCTTCGATTACCCCGCCAAAACTATCGATATAACCGTCTGCGGCGATGGTTTCATGGGCACCCTGCTCCCCCTGGCTTCTACGGCCCTTGCTCCCCGGTGGAATGCGTGGGCGACGCGCCATCAAAGCGGTTAAGATCCCAAAGACCAGCAGAATACCCGCCCCCACCGCGATCCCAATGATCTCTCCCCAAACGTTCATTGCGTTTGCGGTCATACAGACCCTCCTTGATCCTGAACTTCTGGCTCATTGCGCGACTCGTACTCCGGGGTTTTCTCTCGACCAGGCCAAGGCAATGGATCTCTTTCTTCAAGCATATCAAATTTGGCCTTCTCAACATTCTTCAGTTGCCCGGATTCCTTGGCCCAGAAAAAGAACGCCAGACTGGTTATCAACATCAGCAAACTCCACCCAATAAAGAACACTTCACCTAAAGACATTTCTCACCTCCACTCACGCGAACGCGGATTTCACCCGGTGCTAATTCGATGGTCCCCATCCCTGGCTGTTCATATAAGCCGTGATATCCCAGATATCGCCTAAACTGAACATCACTTTGAACGGATACATTAATGTATCCGGGACGCCTTCTGAGATCCGCCAGTAGATATATTGCTCGGTCATATCGGTTGAAAAGGGAGCTGGGCTGGGGATTCCATGGGAGGTCGTCCCCGGGCCGTTGCCCTGGCCATCTTCAGCATGGCATTCCACACAAAAAGTGGCGTACAGGTCGGCTCCGTGGGTAGTCGAGATCGGACCAACCTCATCGATATAAAGCTGCATGCCAATGGTCACATAATCCGCAGCGACTTCGCCGTTGTAGGCGCTTGGAATGGGCGGCAGATTTTTCCCTTCGGTTGTGCCGGAAGGTACCGTCTGGACAATGGTCTCCTGCAGGAACTTGATGACATTCCAGCGATTCTCGATCGGCATCCACTCTCCCCAGGTGGGCATAGCGGAGTTTTGAATGCCATAGCTTACCCGGGCGAACCAGTCGCCATCTGAGAGACCGCGCACCATTTCGCCAGTGAAATTGGCGGGCGCTACATCCAGATAATCATTCGCATCCCATCCATCCCCGACGCCGGTCAAGCCATGGCAATGGGCGCACATCTGCAGGTACATGGAACGCCCCGCATCCCAGGATGGTTCCACCGGGACGGGGTTGGTGAGGCCATCCGATAGAACTTCTTCGATCGTCACGCTGGTCGGCATGCTGGCATTCAGGTAGTTTTCAGGATAAACCTGGGCCGGTTGTGACACAGGCCGGTCCTCAGTCTGGGTGAAGTTAACTCTCAAGTAATGGACCAGTTTCCAGCGATCTTCAGCCGAGTAACGCTCTTTCCAAACAGGCATGGCGCTCCATGGCAAACCTTCACTGATCCGCCAGAAGTAGTCCGAGTCCGTAAAGCTGTCATAGTGCTGCTTGTCGCTGAAATCCGGCGGAATCGGCCGCAGGCCGGCGCGGTAAACGCCATTACCTCGACCGGCATCGCCGTGACATATCCAGCATTCACGGATGAAGATCATTTTCCCTTCTTCCAGGGCGTCCACCGTCAACAATACCGGATTAGTGAGGTTGGCGTACTCTCCGGTTGGATCGCCTTCGGCCGGATCGCGTTCAACCGGTTGGGCGAAGGTCTGACGGACATAATTGATCGCTTTCCAGCGTTCGTCCTCCGTCAGGCTGGCTTTCCAGGGAGGCATCACAGTCCCCTGAACACCTTCAGAAACATGCCAGAACCACTGCTCAGGCGGCATGCTCTTGAACGGCTCCGCTTTGAAATTGGCAGGTGTAACCACCTTGGTGCCTGCGTAGGTTCCCAATCCATTGCCGGAGTCGCCATGGCAAGTCTGGCAGTGATTGATATAGATTATCTTCCCCTCCTGTAATCCGGCATCCGTCCAGGTTTTCCAACCCTGATCCTGGTCTGTGAGCTTAACGATGGGAATTGCAGCAGGCGGTTGCGCATCTGCATACGGCAAGGGCGGCTGGATCATCCACTCGGCTGCGACCCGATCTCCCAGGTTGTTGATGTAAGCCGCCAGATCTTTCAATTCCTGTTCCGACAGGAAATTGAAACGCGGCATAATCGACATCGGAGACACAGAGCGCGGGTCGATCCAGTGTTGGATTTCCCAGGCCTCATCACGTTTGCGTCCGATATACGACAGGTCCGGGCCGGTACGCTCAGAGCCCAGGATCATCGGGTTATCGTAAACGTAGTTTCCGCCTTCCGAGATCTGTCCTAGACCGGTGTCGTAATAGCGAACATACTGGGTGTGGCAGTAGTTGCAACCATTGGAATAGAACAGGACTCGCCCCCGTTCCTGTTCGGGCGTGTATGGGTGGGCGATGATGGTTTCGGGAGGGTTCCAGACCAGACCGGGGATGAAGACAACAGCCATCACCACAGCCAGGAAGACAATGAAGGCGCCGATCACAGTTACGGCAAAGGTCATTTTCATATCAATCCCTCCTTATCTCAGTCTGCACCAGCAGGGGCCGCAGGGGCAGTCCCGGGTGCGGGTGGTAGCGGCTCTTCCACCGGTATAACTGGCTCTACAACCTTTCGGTCCACTACCATCGTTGCCCAAATGTTATACGTAAACATCAGGAAACTGGTCCACAGCAACACCCCACCGGCGGCCCGCAGGGCCATGAAGGGTCGCAAGGTCGGCAGTACAGTCCAGACGGGCAAGCCGCCATGCAGCCAGGCAGAACCTTGCACCAGGCCAACCTCCAGGAACCCACCGAAGAAGAAGGTAAAGCCAATCACATATAAAGCAAACTGGACATTTGCCAACGTGCGACTGTAAATGCGATGGTTATATAGCCGCGGGATGATGTAGTACATCGCCCCCATAATGGTTGAAGCCGCAAAGAACAGCAAAGAAAGATGGGCATGCCCGGGTACATACTGGGTGAAGTGAGTGATCAGGTTGATGCTGCGCAGCGCCTGATGCGAGCCCTGGTAAGAAACCAGGATATACGCAGCCCATCCAACGATCACAAACCGAAGCGGGATACTGGTCACAAACCGGTTCCAGTTGCCGCGCATTGTCAGCCAGATGTTCATCATGAAGGCCACCACCACCAGGACCATGCCGATGCTCTCGGCGACGGCTATGGTTTTTAACCAGTAGGGTATCGGCGCCCATTCCAGGTGATGCCCGCCCACCCCGGTGTAAAACAGGGCAATTCCCCAGAACGCGATCAGGGAAAGCAGGTGGCTGTAAAGGGGGGTGCGGGTTTCACGCGGCACGATGTAGTAAATCACCGCCAGGAGTCCGGTTGTAAACCATAACCCCAGCACGTTATGTCCGTAGAACCAGTTGAAGATGGCATCGTTGATGCCTGTCAATGCGCCGGTGGGTGGATTCCACATGACATTTCCAATAAAATACAACATTGGCATCCAGATCAGAGTGCCGCTGATGTACCATAGGGACACATACATGCTTTTATCAACCCGATTCATAATGGTGATGTAGAAATTGACCACATTCAGCAGCAGAACGATCATCACTGCCACATCAATCCACCACACTAACTCGGCGTATTCCCGGCTTTGAGTTCGAGCCACCCAGGAGCAGGACAATTCCGGCTGCCAGTGCAATGTTCCACAACAGCGCCGCGAAATTCCCCAGCGGCTCGCTCCATAACTTTCGCCCGGCCAGACGCGGCACGATATAAAACCAGATCCCCATCATCCCGGGTGACAGCCATGCAAACATAACCGTATTGGTATGGGCCTGGCGGAGCCGTCCAAAAACGAGAAATGCGACTCCATTGAACAAGTCTGGAAAAACAAATTCCAGCGCCAGGATCAGCCCCATCGTAACCCCCAAAACCAGCCAGATCGCAGCGGACATCATAAAAAAGACCGCCGCACTGTTATCTTTTTGGAACCACCTTTGTTTTGCCGTCATAGAACCCTCCCGATCAATTGTTATTAATCCTGTCATCCACCTGGATTGAACACATTTTTATCTATAGCGACCCCTCACTTTCAGCCATTGAAGCCAGTGAACCGTAAAACTTTTTACAATTGCCCGATTTGGATTATGTTATCTGTCAGCCTTTCATCGGTTAACAGGTTGAATTGGTCAGCCCTGAAAAGGCTCCGGATGATACGATCTGTTTGGAAGTTCAAGCCGGACGGAGGTTCCTCCCCCTGGCGATGTATCAATAGTAATTCGTCCTTCGAGTGCATTGACTTCCATAATTGTTTTGATCAAGCCGTACTTATCCTTCATAGCCGAAGCTTGCCAGCTTTCGGGCAGTTCGAAACCACGACCATCATCATTGATCTCCAGGATGATGCGATCCTTATCAAAAGTAAACAGGATCTGAACACAGGATGCGCTGGCATGTTGAAAAATATTGGCAATCGCCTGTTGATAAGCCCGAAAGAGTACCAATCGAGTGCGCTGATCCAATTGGCCTCGCTCAGGCATTAAGTTCAGACTAATGGAAAGATTACGGCTGGTTTTAGCAAGCTCTTGGCTATGAGCAGAGATTGCCTTATCCAACCCGTTTGCATGCAGTTTCCGGGGATAAATATTCTCACAAATCGAGCGCCCCCGATCGATCATGGCTAAAAGCCTATCCGCATCGATGATATTCTGATCCTTATTTTTCAACTGATCATAGATCGTATCCATTTCGTCGAGTAAGCCCGTCTGCAGATAAAACGCTATCTGGCGCTTTTCCTTCTCAAGTGCATCCAGCAATATGATGGCAGCTTCAGAAAGCTGAGGCCACAAAGAATCCTGATTGCGGACAATACATAGCACTTGCAATCCCTTGGAACTTAATAAAGGCGACAAATAAGCCGAAATTCGAAAACGACTGCCGTTCTTATGTTTTCCAATCAACTGCTCTCCAGCACCCACAACCGCTGAGCCAGGCGCTTGCCAGTAAGTAAACATTGAATCCTGGTTTGGGTTGAGTGCATTCACCGGTATGATGACGTCAATCGATTGGCCTAATAATTCTCCCGAAGCGTAACCAAATACCTTTTCTACGTATGGATTGGCTGCCAAAATACAACCAGTCGCGTCTAGCGTAAAAATAGCTGCAGACGTATCGTTCAGGAAAAGTTCTAGCATCATACACTCAGAGCCAGTTTCTCGAATATCATCGAATATTCCATGGCTGCAGTTTCCTGAAAATTCCTTACCCGAACACTCATCCCCTTTGCTGCCATATTTACTGTATATTTTTTAAATCATTCTGGCTATGAGGAAAATCCGCCAAAATCAAGCAAATCAGCCCCAAAAATGGGGCTGAAAATATGTAGCTCGATAAATTTTAAGGGCGTCCACAAGAATGGGAATGAATAGGTGGCGTGAGTGCGGCTGCCCACCTTACACATCAAAACTTGACTATAAACGCTGTTCGGGCAAAGCACTTACGACTTAACGAGATCCTGGGTGAACTTCAAACGTCGATTACCCGATCGAGGACTAACGGCCAGGACAGACTACGTAGATGAGTTTATCGGCGAAGCGGACTTCAACGCCTTCTTTTTGCCTGATTTGTGGAAATAGGGCGAAATAATGTGTTAGCGGGGGCTGAGCCCCCGCTAACACATTATTTCGCCAATAATTCCCATTCACTGGGGTCAGAAGGACATGGAGAACAATCGTAAGTGAGTTCGCCAACAATCTCCTTAGATTTCTATAAAGACCAATTTATTGGCGATCGCGAAACGAGTCAGGCCAGCAATATCATGAATACAAAGTTTATCCATCAAATTGGCCCGGTGCCTTTCCACTGTTCGAACAGATATGCCCATGATCTCACTGATCGCAGCGCTCGTGTTGCCTTCGGCAATCAGTTGCAGCACTTCGAGCTCGCGATCCGTCAAACGGTCGATTAATTTAATCTCTGGGTCGTTGCGATCGATCTGGTCGACATAATCACGCAGTAATATATCAGAGACATCCGGGCTGAAATATGTTTTCCCTTGGCTGGCTGCCTTGATCGCTAAGATCAATTCTTCCGTAAGCGATTGTTTTAGAACATATCCTTTGACTCCTGATTGGATCGCTTTTCGGACAAGCGCTGGGCTAAGATGCATCGAAAGAATCACAACCTGAGTGGGAAAAACGTTGAGTATGTTTTGAGCAACAAGAATGCCGTTTAAACCCGGCATCGCGATATCCGCCAGCAACACATCCGGTTTGAGCTGTTCCACCAGAATAATAGCTTCCTGTCCATCCTCGGCTTCTCCGATCACCTCAATATCACCATTGTTTTCCAAAAGAGCCTTGATTCCTTTTCGAACAAGGTAATGATCGTCAGCCAAAACCACTCTAATCATGTCTATTGCCTCCTGGGAATCGAAATATTGATCGTCGTGCCCTGACCAGGTAGCGAAGTAAACTCGATCCTACCGCTGAGTAGTTCAACCCTTTCTATCATACCCAAAACACCCAAACCAGTCCTGGAATTAATTGAGGTAGCGACATCTGGAACATCAAAGCCACAGCCGTCATCTTTGACCTGGATCGCCAGAAAAGTTGTATGCACATTTATGATTATCCAGACGTGCTGTGCTCCGGAGTGTTTGACAATATTGGTTAACGCCTCCTGGACAATGCGAAAAATACTGATCATGCTCCGTTCGGGAAGAACGGGTAATGGGGGACATGAGAATTCGATTTTCAAAACAGCTCGCCGAACATAAGTTTCACAAAGTTCTTCCAATGCAGCTTTCAGACCGATCGTGTCTAACTCAGGAGGGCGCAAATTCTCTGCCAACAGTCGCAGATCATTCATTGTCCGAGATGTCAATTGGGATGCCTCTGCGATCTCATTATGGATTTTCACAAATTCTCGAGGTAGTTGGCTTTGGATCAGATCGAGGCTGATCTGAAGCGCTGTCAAAGCCTGACCGGCTTGATCGTGCAACTCGCGAGAAATTCTCTGCCGTTCAGCTTCCTGAGCCTCAACCGTACTATGAGCAAGTTTTCGTAACTGATCGCGATGAGTGACAACCAGATCGAACAAGCGCGAGTCTTGAAAGGCAACTGCCAAAGAAAAAGCAACTCTATGGCCAAGTTCAATCTGCTTTGGGCTGAACGCATCCGGATAAGCGGCGCTTAAATTCAGTGAACCAATCAAGCAATTTGCTGCGAAAATCGGGATACCCACATAGGAACGCACCCCATCTGCCAGCAATAATTTTTCAACCGGAGACAAGTCCTCAAGCTTCAATATGTCGGGGACATAGTGAAAACCATTTTCTTGAAAAGTTTCAATATCATGTTCTCCAAAATGGGAAGGAATTCGAATTCCCGTCTGTATGCTGGAAGGCATGTCGCTATCTACGGCAAGGATAACACCAGTCCGGTTATCTTCGTCGTACAGGCCAACACTGGCCCGCATACAAGGGATCAGTTGGCGGACATGATGAAGAACGCTTCGGGCTATATCCTGTGAGGATTGGTGAGAAAGGATGGCTTCATCGACCTGATGCAAGACCTGCATCTGCATCAAATATGATTGCATCTCGTCTTCTGTATGCTTGCGGTCAATGGCCAGGCTCAGTATCATTGTCACAGACCGCAGGAAATGAATCTCTGCTTCGTTGAAACTTCGATCATGATCGGAATAAATGCAAAGGAATCCAAAAATTTCTTGGTTGTTCAGTATGGCAAGGCACAGACCGGATTTCACGTTCAGTCCTTGGCACAATTCCTTTGGGAGCAAAGGGGGAATATAGTCTCCTTGAGCGAAGAGAATCAGGTCATCATTAAATGTCAGTGCATTAAGCGCCTGGATATCAAAAGAGAAACGATCGCCAAACCTGCTTCCATCGCGCGAAATGCTCGCTCCGATCTCAATTTCACCGTTTGGCATGATTTGAACAATCTCGCAATGTTCAACCTGCAATATGGCAACCGTAGAAGAAACCGCTTCCTGGTATAAATTTGCAATCTTACCCCCTGCCAGTGCGTTCCTGCCGAATTCAATAATCCGTGTTTGCTGATCAGCTACAATCTTCATTGGACCACCAAGTGATTGAACATGAGTGAGTCCGGCTGGACTGATTGCGAGTGCTTAGCCCAAATTCTTGGGACAACAAATCTCCTTACCCCACCCTAAGAATAATCTGGCACAAATGCTTCGAATGAAAATTGTGTAATCGCCCAAATAGATTGTACAACAAAATGTGGCATTTTGTGAGGTTTATATACTAATTCTTTGAGAAACTAGTAGATTGTCCAACATGATCCATTAGTCTGTTATACTTCTTGCACTCAGCCAAAATGGGAGGGCAAGAAGGATGAACCAAAAGTATCCTGTCGAATTGACCGAAGCAGAACGTTACCAACTGAAGCAAATCCTGGCGTCAGGGACGCACAGTGTGCGTAAAGTGCGCCGGGCGCAAATCTTGTTAAAAGTCTGACAGCAGCCAAGATGGGCCAAATTGGTCCTATCAAGCAATCTGCCAGGCATTCGATGTTTCGCAGCCGACCATCTCTGAAGTACGACGGGCGTATGTCGAAGACGGTCTGGAGGCAGCGATCAATCGCAAAAAGCCCGAACGGGTGTATGAGCGGCGTCTCGATGGGGAAGCCGAGGCCCATCTGATTGCCTTGGCTTGCGGTGAACCGCCCGAAGGGTATGAGCGCTGGACCTTGCGCCTACTCAAAGCACGCATGATCAAGCTCTCATACGTGGAGAACATCTCGCATGAGACGATCCGCACCACGCTCAAAAAAATGAACTTAAGCCTTGGTTGAAAGAGCAGTGGTGCATTCCGAAGAAGTCCAATGCCGAGTTTGCGAGTTGCATGGAAGATGTGTTAGACGTGTACCAACGTGCGTACGATCCCAAACGACCGCAGGTGTGCATGGATGAGACCAGCAAACAGTTGTTAGCGGATGTGCAGGCGTCCATTCCGGCCAAACCCGGTCAGCCAGAACGCTATGACTATGAGTATGAGCGGGAAGGGGTGGCCAACCTGTTCATGTTTGTGGAACCGCTGGCGGGCAAACGGCACGTCAAGGTCACGGACCGGCGGACGAAAGTGGATTGGGCGGAAGCCATGCGAGAACTGTCTGATGTGTACTATCCAGAGGCGGAGTTGATTGTTGTTGTCCTAGATAACCTCAATACCCATTCCCCCGCTTCGTTCTATGAAGCTTTCGAACCGGAAGAGGCCCATCGTTTGGCCAATCGCTTTGAGTTCCATTACACCCCCAAACATGGCAGTTGGCTCAACATGGCCGAAATTGAATTTAGTGCTTTAGGGCGTCAGTGCCTGGCTCGCCGCATTCCGGATAAAACCCACCTGACCACAGAAGTGGGTGCATGGGAGGAAGAACGCAATGCTTCGGTTGTTAAAGTGCTGTGGCGGTTTACCACCGCAGATGCACGGATCAAGTTAGCCCACCTGTATCCTAGGATTTAGGTTTGACACACT
>CAWHJB010000018.1:0-59567 GCA_963829555.1 uncultured Chloroflexia bacterium
AAGATGTCTTTGGGAATTCCTGTGGTGTTACCCCAAATCTGGGACCCTCCCACAGAATTTCCTGAAGAGTACCGATATGCTCCGGTTGACAGCCACGGGTCCGGCACTATAATCAAGGTTGAAGTCGTGCGCTGATAAAACACGATGAGCAGCTCCAACCTTCACAAGGAGTTCAGGTCATGAGCGATCGTTTGGTTTCTGTAGCGGTGGTTTCTGGCAATTTAGAGGCGGAAATCATCAAATCCTTCTTAAATTCCCTGGGCATCCCGTGCCTGCTTTCCGATGAAGCGCTGGGTAAGGTGTACGGCTTCGGTGTCGGGCCGCTGGCGGAGGTGGAGATCCTGGTCCCGTCGCAGCATGCCGACGAAGCCCGGGAAGCGATGCAGGGTTACTGGGAGTCAACCGGAGACGAGCCAGAGCAGGACGACTAGTCCAACCCAATTGGAAGCGAAACGAAGGCGAAGATGATTGCGCGTAGCCACTGTTTATCGCGGTTGTGTGACGAAACCACCCTTCGATTACAGTCGACCTGGCAAAGTACGCCAGGTCTCCTTCCACTCAGGGTTCCTGGAAATGTTCGGACGATATCCCTATTTCATGACGATCGGCAGATACGTCCTGGTCTCGAAGGCCGGGCAGGTCACGATGGCGGTATCGGTAATCGGTGCGCTGCCTGAAACGAGGGCGGAAATCCCCAGGTTGTATTGAAACCCATAACCCGGCAAACCACTGGCGTTGGGCTTACCGCAGGTCACCTGCAGGCCTTCGCCCAGCATCCTGTCGTTGAAATACACCGAATTTTCGAAGAAAGTCGAGAAATAAGCCCGGGTTTTTCCATTAATCGACAGTTGGACGCCCAATAAGTTGGGGGTGCTACTGGTGGCGCTGATAGACCGCGCGTTGATTACGCAGGTTGAAGCGGCCAGCCGAGACCTGCGTGCAGTACGGGTTGCTGACGGTCAGGGTGACCGCCTCTGGGGCTAAGCTGCGGGCGGAGCCGCTGGTGCCGACCAGCAGGCCAAGTGTGAGGACCAGAAGGCTTATCGAGCGAAAAAGACGCTTCACGGCTGCCTCCGATCACGGCGCGTAGGCCGGGCAGGTGACGTTGGCGATGTCCGTGCTCATCGGATTGCGGCTGCTGTCCAGCGGCTGAATGGTTACCCCATAGACGTTGCCAAACTGGGTCCCGGCGCTCCCGGCGTTCGGCGCCCCGCAGGCAACGGCCAGGCCGTTCGGGATCTGGTCGTAGCTATAGGTAATCGTGCCTTCAAAGAAAGCGGTGGCGTTATAGCGTTTCTTGCCGCTGATCGTAACAGCCAGCCAGGTCATATACGGGGGGCTGGACTGGTTATCCGTCGCCTGGATGAAGCGGAAGTTGATGTAGCATTGGTCCGCGCTCGGGTCGGGCTGGTAGCAGTAGGGGTTGGAGACCGTGAACGAAGTCAGCGCATCGGCTGCGCCAGGGACGGTCTCGATGCTGCCGGACGGCCCAGTCTGGTCAGTCGGCGCTTGAGGGACCGGCGTCTGGGCGGCGCTGTATTTCCAGGTGAACAGAAGACTGGCGATCAGCAACAAACCAAAAAAGCCAAAAACAGTTCGTTTCCTCATATCAACCTCACTTGTCTGAACCTGAAGAACGGAATCACCCCCATGCAGGCCATTATACTCCTGTTTGGCCCGAATCCAGCAACCGATGACGGAGGCGAAATAAGGTGTCAGCGTGGGCAAGCTGCCCACGCTGACACCTTATTTCGCCATTGTTTTCCACAATTTTAATCTGAAATTAATCTTGACAGGCTGGAAGAATTCATCTAAGATAATGTTGATTCACAACATAAATCCGAAATAACAAGACAAATTTACTACGAATAGCGGTGGAACCTTCTGATACTCCTTCCAACAGCGGCGTCCTGTCCGTCATCCGGGGCTACTATGCCTCCCTGTCCCAATCCGAGGCCAGGGTGGCCGACTACATCCTGGCGAATTATCAGGCTGTGGTCCGGATGACCCTGGCAGAAGTGGCCCGGGCCAGCGAGGTCAGCGACGCTACCGTGCTGCGGTTTTGCCGCGCTTTAGGCTACACCCGCTGGCTGGAGTTCAAGATCGACCTGACCCGGGTCGATCCGGACCTGCCGGAGCAGATCCTGGATGAAGTCGAATCCGGTGATTCGCCCGGGATGATCGCCCGCAAGGTGTTCAACAGCAGCGTCCAGGCCTTGCATGATACCCTGGCCGTGCTGGAAGATGGCCAGTTCGAGCAGGCCCTGGGATTGATCCGGGCGGCTGAGAAGATCCTGATCGTTGGCGTCGGCACTTCAGGCCCGATGGCCAATGAGATTCACAACCGTTTCCTGCGCCTGGGGCTCAACTGCCGGGTGCAAACCAATTCTTACATCCAGGTGATGGAGAGCGCCTTCCTGACCCCGGCCGATCTGTTGATCGTGATCTCCCAAACCGGCAACTCGATGGATCCGCTGCGCACCACCGCCCAGGCCCGCTCGCACGGCTGCCCGGTGCTGGTGATCACCGGCAACTCGGCTTCCAAGCTGACCGAATACGCCGATATCGTGCTGCTGTCCGTTTCGCACGAGACCCGGGTGGAAACGATCGCCTCCCGGATCGCCCAGTATGCCCTGATCCACGCCCTGTACGTCGGGCTGGCCATGCAGGATGTCGCCAGCACCGTCCAGAAAGAGAAGCTGATCTGGGACGCCATGATGCAAGCTAACTTCTTCCAGGGCAGTTGAGGGTTGGATCTTCAGGAAATCTGAGGTGGTAATCCCCTGGCAGAATTTCCCAAAGAACCGCCGGATCATTCGCAATCATGTATGTCCTGCCGCCCTTACCTGGCGAACAGGCTGTGACCCGAGTTGAGCCTCTGGCCTCGCCCTGGTTGGCAAGTTTATGGAGAGCCCATGACTGAACAAAAACCGAAAACCGCCGAACCCCCCATCCAGCCCAAGCCAGACCTGGCTGTCCAGCTGGTCGACCTGCAGTTCCGCTACCGGGGCGAGCAGGAATACGCTCTGCAAGGCATCACGCTGGAGATTCCCAGGGGGGAATTCCTGACCGTGATGGGCGCCAGCGAGGCCGGTAAGAGCACCCTGGCAACCTGCCTGAACGGGCTGATCCCGCATTACATGCGCGGCCGGCTGAAAGGCGCCGTGTTCGTGCTGGGCCGCAACACTGCTGACCTGACCGTGCCGGAGCTGGCTGAAGACGTTGGCATCGTCTTCCAGGATTTCGAAGCCCAGCTCTTCTCCACCAACGTTGAACTGGAAGTCGCTTTTGGCCCCGAAAATTTCGCCGTTCCGCACGACGAGATCAAAAAGCGCATCGATGAGAATCTCAAGTACGTCGGGCTGGAAGCCTTTCGCAACCGACCGCCTTTCACCCTGTCGGGCGGCCAGAAGCAGAAGCTGGCGGTGGCCTCGGTCCTGGCGATGAAGCCCCGCATCCTGGTGATGGACGAGCCGACTACGGACCTGGACCCGATCAGCAAGCAGGGTATTTTCGACATCACCAACAAGCTGCGCCTGCAGGACGACATCACCCTGATCGTGGTCGAGCACGAAACCGAGGAGACCCTGAATGCCGACCGGATCGCCTTGATCCGGGATGGCAAACTGGTCAAGGTTGGGCCGACCCGCCAGATCTTGCAGCAAGTGGACCTGATGGAAGAGCTGGGCGTGATGCCGCTTGGCATTCCGCGCTTTTTCAAGGCCGCCAGACCCTCGGATGACCTGCCCCTGACCCCGGATGAAGGTTTAGCAGCCTTCCAATCCAGCGGCCTGAAAATCTCCGACGACAAATACCTCCAGCTGTTGGACGCCGATCGCAAGGCAGCCGATCAGTTCCAGACCCCGATCATCCAGTGCGAAGGGCTCGAGCACCGCTATCCCAACGGGGTCCAGGCCATCCAGGGCATCGACCTGCAGATCAACAGGGGCGAGATGCTCGCCATCATCGGCCAGAACGGCAGCGGCAAGACCACCCTGGCCAAGCACTTCAACGGCCTGCTGATGCCCACCAGCGGCAATGTCTGGGTGAACGGCAAGCCGACCGTCGATGAAGGCATTTTCAACCTGGGGCAGAAAGTCGGTTACGTTTTCCAAAACCCGGATCACCAGATCTTCTCCGAGTACGTGTACGACGAAGTCGCCTTCAGCCCGCGGCTGCGCGGCATCCCTGAAAAAGAGGTCGAGGAGCGGGTCAAGGAGGCCCTGGATGCGGTCGGCCTGACCGGCTACGAGAAAGAGGATCCATTCAGCCTGACCAAAAGCGGCCGCCAGCGGGTGGCAGTGGCCTCGGTGCTGTCGATCAAGCCGGAAGTCCTGATCCTGGACGAGCCGACCACCGGCCTGGATTACCGCGAGCAGTGCAGCATGATGGACATGGTCCAGCGCCTGAACGAGCGCGGCAGCACTACCATTTTTGTCACCCACCACATGTGGGTAGTAGCCAGGTATGCCCGCAAGGTGGTCGTGATCAAGGACGGCAAGATCCTGCTGCAGGGCCCCACCCGGGAAGTATTTGCCCACGAGGAGTTGCTGAGCGAGTCCTTCCTGCGCCCACCGCATTTTGTCCAATTCGCCAACCGCCTGGGCAAGACCTTCCTGACCCCGGAGGAGATGCTGGGTTGCTTGGAGTGAGGCGAGCTGTCATTGCGAATAACGTCCTCGGTGCTGGGGCACATTTCAATCGGAAAGGAACTTGGCATTTCCAAAAAGTAGGCATCCTGAGTGGAGGGAGGCGTTCTTCGCCGACCGTAATCGAAGGATGACCGGGTTGGGCAATGAAATCGCCCTTCGATTACGGTCGTCAGGCAAAGTGCGCCTGCCTCTCTCCACTCAGGGTGCCTCAAAGTGGTAGTTCCTTAGGATGAGCGTTCTATGCGACGTAGCAATCTCCGTAACCAAAACGGTAGCTGCGAAAATGGGAATACGAGTGATATTGGACTGCTAGAGAACTGCTAGAGGCAAGAACCTATGAACGCTGAACTGTATTTAGATTACGACACCGTCATACACCGCCTGGACGCCCGCACCAAGATCCTGATCTTCCTGTTCTCCTTCATCTGCCTGGTGCTGTTCGAGCATCCGCTCTGGCTGGTGCCAATTTCCGTGCTGATCCTGGCCCAGACCACCCTGGCCCGGGCCTGGGTCAACGTCTGGCGCATCCGCTTCCTGCTGCTGGTGCTGTTCATCTCCAGCGTGCTGATGTGGAACATCTTCGCCAGCGGGGCAAACCCACCTGTTCTGGTTCTTCGACCTGGAGTCGTTGATGTACAGCGTCGCCCGCACCATGCTGATCATGCTGATGATCCTGAGCGGGGTCAACCTGATCAGCACGACCCGCAACGAGGAGCTGGTGCTTGGTATGATCCGGCTGGGGCTGCCCTACCGGGTGGGCTTCACCATCTCGACTGCCCTGCGGCTGGTGCCGACCATCGCCGCCAGCATTTACACCATCTCGCAGGCCCAGCGCAGCCGCGGTCTGGATATCGAAAGCGGCAACCTTCTGCAGCGCTTGAAGAAATACCTGCCGCTGCTCATCCCGGTATTCATCTCGACCATCCGCAACACCAACGTGTTCGGCATGGCCCTGGAGTCGAAAGGCTTTGGGGCCCGCAAGGACCGCACCTTTTACCTGACCCTGCAAATGCACAACCTGGATTACATCGTGATCGTTTTCGGCCTGGTCTTTTCGATCGCCTCGATCGTGTTGAACGCCTACGGCTACGGCTCGATCCCGGGCCTGTCGAGGTTTTAACTTGAACCGCAAAGGCGCCGAGAGCGCAAATAGGAGAATTATGGACCCACAGGAATTGGATGAACTGCTGCCTTTCGTACTGAAACGCGCCAACGTAGCCCGTTACGAGGACGGGGCGGTGCTGATCGGCGACCGCCGCAAATACCCCTTCGAGAAGACCTTCGTGACCTGCCGCAGCGTAGAGGAGGTGGCCCGGGCGATCGAGATGATGGTCACCCAGGGCGGCGGGCCATGGGTAGCGGCTTCCTTCGCCATGGCCCTGGCGGCTCGCCTGGCGCAGGGCGCCAGCCAGGTGGACGCCAAAGCCCAGCTCGCGGCGGCCCGCCAGCGGCTGGTCAATACCCGCCCGACCAACACGGCCATGTCTCTGCGGCTGGAGGAGATGCTGACGGTCGGCCAGCAGGCGATCGAGGCCGGAGATTCGGCCGAGGACGCTATCCTGGCGCGGATCAAGTCCTACCGGGACAAGGTTTACGCGGACTACCTGGTGCGGGCCCGCTACGGGGCCGACCTGATCGCCGACGGCGACGGTATCCTGACGATGTGTTTCGCCGAGACCTCCTTCATCCTGGCCCTGGCCCTGGCCAAGCAGGATGGCAAGCGCTTGCAGGTTTTCACACCCGAGACGCGCCCCTACCTGCAGGGCGCCCGTCTGACGGCTCCCAGCGTGCACGAACTGGGCATCCCGGTAACCGTGATCGGCGACAACATGCCCGCCTACGTCATGTCGCAGGGCAAGATCCACAAGTATTTCACCGCCGCCGACCTGATCACCCTGGACGGGCATGTGGTCAATAAGGTAGGCACCTTTCAAAACGCCATTACGGCCAGCTACCACGGCATCCCCTATTTCGCCTTCATGTGGGGCGTGGACCGCAACCGCCCGGACCGGGCCTCGATCGAGATCGAGGAGCGCGACCCGGCCGAGATGCGCTCCTGCCGCGGGACCCCAACCACCCTGGAGGAGATCGCCGCTTATTACCCGGCCTTCGACATCACGCCTCCACACCTTGTGGCCGGGATCATCACCCGCCATGGGATCTTCAGCCCCTACGATCTGCCGCGCCATTTCGGGTTGTCTTAAATAAGGTATCTGAAATTGGGTTGTTTGGCGGGCAGCCGCCCGCCAAACAACCCAATTTCAGAAAATTTCTGTCTGGAGGGAACGATCATGCCAGTCGCCATCATTGCCGGTACAGCCATTTACAACCTCCCCAACATTGAGATGGAAGAGCAGACCATCCAGACCGCCTACGGGCCGGCGATCGTGCTGGCCGGCCAGGGCAAAGACCAGGACCTGGTGTTCCTGCCGCGCCATGGACCGAAGCACACCAACCCGCCTCATAAGGTCAATTACCGGGCCAACATCCAGGCGCTGGTGGATCTGGGTGTGCATTACGTGCTGGCGGCCTACGCGGTCGGCTCGATCAACCGGCAGATCCCACCCCTGGGTCTGGTGGCCCTGGACGATTTCATCGATTTTACTTCCGGGCGGGAAGCAACTTTTTTCGATGGCGGGGTTAATCAAGTTAGACACATTGATATGAGCGTCCCCTTTTGCCCGGCTTTGCGGGCGGCTTTGTTAGCGCATGCCGGGCAGCTCGGCATAGCCATCCAGCCCACCGGCACCTATGTGTGCAGCAACGGCCCGCGCTTGGAGAGCCCGGCTGAGATCCGGATGTTTGAAAAATTGGGTGGGGATGTGGTCGGTATGACGGCGGTTCCTGAGCTGGTATTGGCAAAAGAGCGAGAACTTTGTTTTGCAGGGGTCGGGTTTTCAGTCAACTGGGCGGCCGGCATCCAGCCGAAAGTGCAGTTCGTCCAGGAAGGCTTAAGCGAGCTGAGCGGCCGGTTGCTGAACCTGTTCATCGAAACATTGCGAGAGGTCGCGGATCAGGAGGTGTCCTAGCCTGCAGTTGTCCAATTTCCAGCCAAACGTACGGATTCAAGCAACCCAATCCACCCTACCGGGAGCGATCCAACGCCTAATCCAGATGGAAGCTCCCACCAGCCATTCGGAGGCACACAATGAAAGAAGTCGTTCGAATGTGGGGCAATACCCGCATGATCATCCTGACAGCCCTCTCCGCAGCTATTTATGCAGCCTTTTTAATTGCATTCAAGGGCGGCCTGGTGCTCGTCCCGGGCATCACCGAGGTGCGCCCGGCCAACGTCTTCCCGCCCGTTTTCGGCCTGCTGTTCGGCCCGGCCGGCGCCTGGGGTTCGGCCATCGGCAACCTGATCGGCGATATTTTCGGCGGGACAATGGGCATCGGCTCGATTTTCGGTTTTTTTGGTAATTTCTTCCTGGGTTTTGTGCCCTACAAGATGTGGGGCGCGACCTTTGGATTGGTTCCCAAAGACGATATGTCCCAGAACGTCAACGGCTGGAAGAAGATCCTGGCGTTCGAGATCGTCGCCCTGACCGCTTCGGCCGCCTGCGCCATCATCATCGCCTGGTACCTGGACCTGGCCGGGATCGTCCCCTACGCCTTCCTGTCGATCACGATCACGGTCAACAACTTTGCCGCTGCCGTGGTGCTCGGGCCGATCCTGGTGGCCCTGTTCTACCCGCGGGTCAAGCGTTGGAACCTGATCTGGACCGACATCATGGATAAAGAGGATGTTGCCAAGGGCTTCTCGATCAACCTGGGCTCGATCCTGATGATCGTTGGCGCCCTGGGCGGCCTGATCCTGGGCATTTTGGTGGCGGTCGGCGCGGCCGGCCAGACGGTGTACGGTTTCACCGGCAAATCCGGTCAGGCTGCGGTCTGGCTGGTGGTGGCGCCGTTTATCCTGCTGGTCCTGGTGGCCTCCTTTATGCTGTCGGGCCGGGAGCAGTTCACCGAAGATTACGACGACTGATCTTCGCCCGGCGAAATTTGGATCGTATTTGGGGCTGTCCAAAAATTCATTTTGGACAGCCCTTTCTGGTATCATTGCGACGGAACTGTCATTGCGAGACCTGACTATCCCGCCGAAGGGCAGCATTCGAAGATAAAAAACATTCTTCTATAAAGCCCACCGCCTCCAGGCACCCTGAGTGGAGAGAGATGGGGCGTTCTTTGCCCCATCGAACGTAATCGAAGGGCGTTTCCTTGGTTCAACCCGGTCATCCTTCGATTACGTCGCCAGGAAGATCACCTGGCTCCTCCACTCAGGATGCCTAATTTTAGGAAATGCCAAGTTCCTTTTCGATTGAAATGCGCTCCCGCGCTTTGGATTAACTCGCAATGACACTCAGGCGTGATGACACCCGGCCGCAATCACAATGAGAAAGAATGGTAATGAAACATTTGCAACCATACCCATCGATTGACATCATGATCCAGGGGGCCACCATCGTCACCATGGACGCCGGGCGGCGGCTGATCGAGGCTGGCGTCATCCTGATCGCGGGCGACCGCCTGGTCGCGGTGCTGCCCGCCAGCGAGCTGCCCGCCGGGCAGCGGGCTAAAATCACCCTGCAGGCTGACGGGATGGTGGCCATCCCCGGCCTGATCAACGCCCACAGCCATTTGGCCATGACCCTGTTCCGCGGCTTCGTCGAGGACGTCGATCTGCAGGTCTGGCTGGAGCGGGTCTGGAAGTACGAGCTCTCGGTCCTGGACGCCGGCGGCGTGCGGGCCGGCTCGCGGCTGGCCTTCGCCGAGATGATCCGGGGCGGGGTGACCTGCGCTCACGATATGTACTGGCATTACCTGACCACCATGCAGGCCGCCGACGAGATCGGCTTCCGGCTGATCTCCGGGCCGCCCATCACCGGGATCGGCGGGCCGGATTTCGACGAGATGGTCGCCAAAGCCCGCTCCGTGCTGGAGGGCATGGCTGATTACCGCTATACGATCCCAGTCATCCAGGCTCACAGCACCTACACCACCGACCAGCGCATGATGGACACCGTGCGGGCTTTCAAGGCCGAGTACGGGGTGCCGTTCACCACCCACGCTTCGGAGAACCGGGCGGAAGTCGCCCAGGTCAGCGCCCAGTACGGCATGACCCCGATCGAGCTGCTGGATCACTACCAGCTGCTCGACCCCGAGCACCATCCTGGCGCATTGCGTCCACCTGCGGGATGATGAGATCCAGCTGTTGAAGGACACCGGCACGCAGGTCATCCACTGCCCGGAGAGCAACTTAAAGCTCGGCTCGGGCATCGCCCGGGTGGCTGATCTTCTGGCCGCCGGGGTCAATGTTGGCCTGGGCACTGACGGGGCCGCCTCCAACAACGACCTGAACATGCTGGGAGAGATGCGCACCGCCGCCCTGCTGCAGAAAGGCGTCCGGGAGGACCCCAAGCCGCTCACGACCCTGGAAGTGCTCGAGATGGCGACCATCAACGGGGCCCGGGCTTATGGCCTGGACGGCTGGCTGGGCTCGCTGGAAGCGGGCAAGCAGGCCGATGTGGTCCTGCTGGATTTCGATAAGGTGCACCTGACGCCCTGCCACGACGTGTACGCCAGCCTGATCTACTCCGCTAATAAGCTGGACGTGGATACGGTCATCATTGACGGGCGCATCCAGCTGCGGGGCGGCCAACTGGTGAACCTGGACGAGCGCGAGCTGATCGCCGATGTCCGCGCCGTCGCCAGCCAGTTCCACGACTGACAGAAAATCCCTTCCCCGTAAATCTGTGCGAAAATCGGTGTGTGCTGCGGCAGGCGCCGCAGCACACACCGATTTTCGCAGATTTCTCCCGCGTCCCAGGCGCACAGCGCCGAGGGAAGGGGTTGGGGGATTGGTGAACATTCCGAACGATTTGGAACAGTTTCTTGCGTAGATTGAAACGATCAGGATACTAATGAAAAAAACCTTTCAAAACCTCGACCTCACCACCCTGCTGACCCACTACCAGGAAGGCGAAGACGCCCTGCACGCCCACGTCAACCCGATCTACCAAACTTCCACCTTCTCCTTCCCGGACGTCCAGACCGGGGCGGACATCTTCGCCGCCAAAAACCGCGGCTACGCCTATACCCGGGCCGACAACCCCAATGCCCGCCAGCTGGCGGATAAACTGGCCCTGCTGGAAGGCATCGACCTGCTGCGGGCCAACCCGGAAGCCGAGCCGGACAGCCTGGTGCGGGGCCGGATATTCGCCTCCGGCATGGCGGCGATCTCGACCGCGGTCATGGCCAAGGTTCAGGCCGGCAGCACCGTCATCGTTCAGAAGATCCTGTATGGCAATTCGTATAACCTGTTCAAAAAAGTCGCCCCGTTGTACGGCATCCAGGTGGTCTGGGTTGAAGGCAGCGATCCGCAAGCCTGGGAGCAGGCTTTCGAGCGGCACCCGGACGCTAAGCTGGCTTACCTGGAAACCCCGGCGAACCCGACCATGGAAATTGTAGACATCGCCCACGTGGTGGCGCTGGCCCACCGGCTAAGTACCTGGGTGCTGATCGATAACACCTTTGCCACCCCATTCTGCCAGCGCCCGCTCAGCCTGGGGGCCGACCTGGTGGTCCATTCCACCACCAAGTACCTGTCCGGGCACGGGCTGGTCATCGGCGGGGCAGTGGTCACCCGCCACCCGGAATTCCTGGACCCCAACAAGGAGCGCTTCATCATGGCCTCCAAGGTGTTCGGCGGCACGCCCAGCCCGTTCGACGCCTGGCTGACCAATATCGGCCTGAAGACTTTCGAGCTGCGTATGCAGCGCCACGTGGACAACGCCGCCCGGATCGCTGATTGGCTGGCAGAGCAGCCCCAGGTGGCCCGGGTGTATTATCCCGGCCGGATGGATTTCCCCGGGCACACGGTCGCCAGCAAACAGATGTTCAACGGCTACGGCGGGATGCTGGCGTTTGAATTGAAGGGCGGCTACTCGGCCGCGGTGCGGCTGCTGGAACGGCTCGAGCTGATCACCCTGGCGGTCAGCCTGGGCAACGTCAATTCGTTGATTGAGCACCCGGCCAGCATGACCCACGCCGCCCTGTCGCCCGAAGACCGGGCCGCTTACGGCGTCAGCGATGGCCTGATCCGCTTCTCCGCCGGGATCGAAGCCCCTGCCGACCTGATCGCCGACTTCTCCCAGGCCTTGGATCAAATTTGAGTAAAATAGTACCAAAATCTCTCCTGCTCGCCCGTCGAGATTCCAGCCGAAATGGAGCCGGTCAGCGCCATTTGGCGCTGACCGGCTCCATTTCGGCTATTTTCTCCCGCCCACTGGGGGGCGGGCCGGGGGGAAAATCGATCGCTCATCCCGATATCAATTGATTTGGAGATCAACCCTATGCAATTCGAAACCATCCGCACCCAAGTATTCGAAACCGTATTGGAAGCCAACGCGGCCGGCCTGATCCGCCTGTCGGCCGGCAACATCAGCGCCCGCTTTGACGAAAACCGGGTCGCCATCACCCCCAGCGGGATCAAGTACAAGCGCCTGCAGCCCGAGCAGATCTCGATCGTCGATCTGGATGGCAACCATCTGGATGGTCCGCCGGCCTCGTCCGAGACCCCTATGCACACCGCTATCTACCGCCACCTGCCCCAGGTGCAGGCCATCTGCCACACCCATTCGCCCTTCGCCATCAGCTTCGCCATGCTGGGTGAGGAAGTGCCGCTGGTCAACCTGGAGATGATGGTGCTGGGCGCGCCCATCCCGGTGGCGCCCTGGGCCTGCCCGGGCACGCCCAAGGCCGGGGAAGTGACGGTCGAGATCTTCCGCCAGCGCCCGGAGCTGAAAGCCATCCTGCTGCGCAATCACGGCCTGGTTGTGATTGGCAAGAACCTGGAGCACGCCTTCGAGATGGCCTACGACGCCGAGGTCGGGTTCCAGACCTATCACCAGGCCCTGCAGGTCGGGCAGCCGCTTGTGCTGAACGCCAGGCAGGTGCAGGAGATCAAGACCCGCTATCACCTGTAAGTCATTGCGTTCTATTTTCTGGTGAGAAACATCCCGGCGGGGCAATTGCCCCGCCGGGATGTTTCTACCGGACCTTATTCTCCTTGGATAGGTGCCTCGGAACAACTCAATCCGGGCAAAGAGCGCCTGGCAAAATGATTTTGCGTGGGCGGACACGTTCCACTCGCCGGCCGATCTGCTGATCGTGATCTCCCAGATCGGCGACTCGCTGGATCCGCTGCACTATCTGCCGCTCCTTCAACAGCATCCGGGCGCTTTCGAGCATGTCAAAACGCTGCACCGCTGGCGGAAAGCAGGGGCCCCAGAGCTACGAGCGGCTCCTGGCTGAATTGAGGCAGAGCAAACCGGAGGGAGGTGGGGTGAAAGAGTTCCTGTAGATCTTGAAACTCCACCAGGCGTTGCCGGAAAAGCTGGTCGAACAGGTGGTGTAGCAGGCGCTGAATTGTGGTGCGGCCCATCTGGACGGCGTGCAGCTTTTCCTGCGACAGTTGCTGGCCCCTGAACCGCCTGCTCGATCACTCAACCTGGGTTCTCAGCCCGAGTTGAACCGGATCGGCAACCAACCGGTGGACCTGGATCAGTACAACCAGTTGTTGGGAGCGAAGTGAACGCTGGAGCCCAATGGATTGCTCGACAGCTACCTGCGCCATTTGCGCCTGCTCTTCTCAGCCTCCCGCGATAGGAGGGAAGATTGAGATTTCATCACCATCGGACAGCAGGGTCTGAAGACCCGCAGGTGTATGTGTGTAGTGAGCGCCGTTGATTAAGATGGCGACCCGGCGATGGAGGTCGCCAGTCTTTTGGTCCAGAACAAGGGCCCTGTTTTCGGGGTCCCACTGGGAGAAAAGCCGCGCCAGAAGAACACTTAAGGTCGGTTGATCGCTGTTGGAGAAGGTCAGTACCTGCTCGCCAATCAGCTGCCGAAAAGTCAGGTAGCCCTTTACTCGAACCTGCATAACGTGCCGTTGAGCAAGACCATTCGTTGAGAGCCAGGCGGAGCTGAACCCTAAACGCCAAGCTCTTTTCGAAACTCTCGCTGGTAGGTGCGGTAGCGCTCCAGCTCGTCAGGGGTCATTTCGTCGGGAAACTGGAGCTCGAACTGGGTCAGGGTATCGACGAAGGTGTTGGAGTGCGGGGCAATCCCCAGCACGCCCACCTTATTGCCCTGCTCAAGGACGATTTTACCCAAGATGAAGTCAGTAACAAACTTGCTTTCCTTGCGCAGAATTTTCTTCCACTCCTGAGGGGTGGCTGACAGGATAAAGTCCGAATCCTGGAAAGCCTCAGCCTCGCCAATAAACGATAGTTTGAGAAGTTCCCCTTTGTCGACATGGGCGCGGAAATAGATGTCTTTCTCAATGCCCCATTCCGGCTCAGCATTGACCTGGAAACAGAGCTTGAGAGACAGTTTCTTGAACTCTGCCTGAAATCGAGGATTTTTCGGGTATCCGTCAGCGCTGTCGGCCAGCCATTCAGGCGTGCAGTATTGGCGTACGGTCATGCAAACACCTCCGGGTGCGATTGAAAACGAACTTTTCGATTTAGCTCAGGCAGCCTTCATCCTGGCGATGAACTCGTCGCGCAGGGCTTTCTTGAACACTTTTTCCGTGACGGTGAGGGGGATATCGTCGCGAAATTCAACCAGTTTTGGCACTTCATATGGCGCCAGGTGCTGGCGGCAGAAGTCGCGGAAATCCTCTTCGCTCACCTGCCCCTGGAATTCTTCCTTGAGCTTGACGACGGCGACAACCAGCTCGCTGCCTGGCTTTTCGGGATTCGGGACCCCAAAGGAGGCGGCGATGAAGACTCCTGGGTGCCGGAAAAGCACTTCATCCACTTTGGTGGTGTAGACCTTCAGACCTGAGACGTTGATCATATCCTTGATGCGGTCGACCACCTGGAAATAGCCATCCTCGTCCATCACGGCGATATCGCCGGTGTGCAGCCAGCCGTCTTCGGTAAGTCCCGAGCCGGGAATAGGCCAGTAGCCTTTCATGATTTGGGGGCCGCGCACTACCAGCTCGCCCGGCTCGCCAAAAGGCACGTCGGCGCCGGTCAAGGGATCAACCAGGCGGCACTCAGTATCGGGGGCGGGGATACCGATCCCGAATTTCTCTTTGCTCGCAAATCCGGTGATGCGGGCAAAAGCCGAAACGTTGAAGTGGGTGGCCGGAGAGGTCTCGGTCAGACCGTAGCCTTCGGAGACGGGCATGCCAATCTGCTGCTTTATGGATTGAGCTACCTCGAAGGGCAAGGGCGCTGAGCCGCTCATCGGGAGCACGTTCATGCGCTGCAAACCAGCCTGTGATATTCGCATCAATTGGGTTGGCACAGTGGGGATCAGGAAAGGGCGGTAAGTGTTGATAAGATCCACCAGGCCGGCTGTATCCCGTGGGTCGGGCAGCAGGATGAGACGCAGGCCTAAGTAGGTTGCAGTCTGTTGGCAGTAGTGACCGTAGGCGTGGAACATGGGAATAGCAAGCAGGCAGGATGCCTTGCCGACGAAACCGCGTTGGATGGGTTGGAGCATCCAGGGGATACCTTGCAGGATGCAGGCATAACGGTTGTGGTGAGTGATCATCACACCTTTAGGAGTCCCGGTAGCTCCACCAGTGAAGGCCAGCTCGCATAGATCTTGCAGAGGATCGATCTCCACTTGCGGCGGCTGGGGCGGCGCGGATTCAAGCAGCTCCCGGAACTCATGCACTCCCGCTGGTAGTGGGGAGGCAACCCTGCCGATGTCGTAACCAGCATCAGTAGTGACGATGATGTGCTCGAGGCCGCAGCGCTGGCGCACCTTCAGGGCGCGCTCCAGGTGAACCTCCTGGCAAATGAGCACCCGGCTCTGGGAGGTTTCGACTTCATAGAGCAGGCCATCTTCTGTGCGCAAAATGCTGGTTGGGACTGTGGCGGCGCCAGCTTTCATGATGGCCCAATCAGCGATGACGAACTCCTGGCAGTTGGGCAGGAACAGGCAGACCCGGTCGCCTTTTGTTACTCCCAGGCTGGCGAGTGCGGCAGCCATCCGGTTTACCGCGCTAATAAGTTGGGTGTACTTTAACGACCGGCCCTGGAAAAGTAAGGCAGTCTGCCCAGGGTAGTGTTCAGCTGCCTCTTCCAGTATTTTATTGAGCGGTTGGATGGGATAGGGTTCCAGGCTGGGCTCAAGGCGGTAGGGGCCTAGCTTGTAGCTCTTGAGCCAGGGTTTATCAAGGTAGGTCAGACTTTCGGACATTTTTGGATCCTGTCATGAGGTAACAACCGGGCGCTGGTTCAGCTTGCCAGCCAGTTCAGCGAGTCCAAGCTCTGCAAGCTTAGCCGGGGTAGGGATGCCGCTCGCCACATCCCAACCTCGCAAGCGATAGTAGGCATCCTTTAACGCTTCCAGGACTTGAGATTCAATGCGCATGCCTCTGGCTGGCCCGTCTGGCAGAGGGTCTTCCATGAGGCGTCTTGGGAGGGTATCCTGTTCACGGTGAACCCCTTCCAGGACACAGTACAGGCGCATGAGGTTGTAGATGCGTTCCCCGCTTTGGCGGAACTCGGCAACGTCAAAATTCCAGCCAGTCGCGGCGGCGATCAGGCCGGCAATATCCTCGGCGCTGAGCAAGATGCCCATGAACTTGCAGCCGCCGACGGCATCCAGCACGGTGAGGGCATTTTCCAGGTCGACAACTACCTGGGCCTCTTCCGGGTTAGCAGTGAAAGGATCGCGGATGGAAGAGTTGTCGACGATCAGGAAGGGCATATCGATAAAGGTAGGCCCCTGGACGTAGGCGGTCATATGGTCGCCGCCCCGGTTGGCGGTGACGTAACCCAGGCCACAGATCTTGGCGGCGCGCGGGTCATAGGCCGGTAGCTCTAGGCCTTTAACCTGGATAGCGAAATGTTCGGACCCCTGGCCAATGCGGGCAGCCATTCGACGCGTCCCTTCGGCCAACAAGTCGCCGATGCCCTGGCGATGGGCGATCTTTGCGATCAGATTCACAACCAGCTCAGCGTCGCCGAAGCTCAGCTGCACGCCGCCCGTGTCTTCCAGGGTCAGCAGGCCTTTTTCGAAGCATTCCATGGCAAAAGCAATGCTGGCCCCGGCACTGATGGTATCCAGTCCATAATGATTGCAGTGGTAGTTCGCCATCGTAATGGCATTCAGATCCGACACACCACACAAAGCCCCCAGGGTATTGGTGGTCTCGTACTCAGGTCCTTCACCATGGTTGCCCTGGTAAGGCCCCTCCCGGATCTCGGTACCGCGTCCGCAGGAAACCGGGCAGGCGAAACAGTGCACGCCATCGATCAGCACTTTATTGGTGATCGCCTGGGCGTTAACCTCTTCGATCTCATCGAAAACGCCTCTGCGCCAGTTGAGGACGGGGTAGCCACCCCGGATATTGACCATGTCGGAGACCATGTTGGTGCCAAAAGCGTCGAAGCCGATCTTGAGCACGGACTCATCGAGCAGGTCGATTTGCCGCCGGGCCAGCTGGCGAAACTCGTCTGCATGGGCGATGGGCACCGGATGGCTGCCTGCGCAGGCGACTGCTTTAAGGCGTTTTGAGCCCATCACGGCGCCCATCCCGCAGCGCCCGGCGGCGCGGTGGCGGTCATTCATAATGGCCGCATAGCGTACCAGGTTCTCGCCAGCAGGTCCGATGGCGGCTACCACCATCTTCCGATTGTTTTCTTCCAGAATGTGCTGTTCTGTCTCGGGGACGGTCTGACCCCACAGGTGGCTGGCGTCGCACAACTCGGCGCCTGTATCATCGATCTTGAGGTAGACTGGCTCGGGGGAGATACCCTGGAAGATGATCCCATCGTATCCGCAGCGTTTCAACGCGGGGCCAAAGGTGCCCCCCGAGTTGGAATGTCCGAGGATGCCGGTTTGAGGTGATTTGGCCACTACTGCGTAACGGCTGGCGCTGGCGGAAGCTGTCCCGGTAAGGGGGCCGGTCATGAAGATCAGCGGGTTGTCCGCTCCCAGGGGGTCGATGCCGGGAGGCGTTTCGGCAATCAGATAGCGAGTGGCAAGACCAGGCCCACCCAGAAATTGGCGCGCCCAGTCCAGGCGCAGGGGCTCAGGGACGATCTTGCCGCGGGAAAGGTCTACCCGCAGAATCACACCCGTCAGCGCGTAGCTCATGATGACCCTCCTTGGAGAAACTGGCTACCCTTGATCCCTCGCCGGTGTTTTAATATCACTATATACTAGATTAATAGGAGAATGAACTGTCTTGGAAATAGGTCGGATTTCCATGCTTGCGGGTGGACCATGCGCATGATCCAGGCTCATTGGGAATCGCCATACTAAGGCCCAGATTTGGGGGGTGTGGGTCCGACGATCGCTCATCCCGTTATCCATTGAATTAGTGATCAACCCGATGCAATTCGAAACCATCCGCACTCAAGTATTCGAAACCGTCCTGGAAGCCAACGCGGCCGGCCTGATCCGCCTGTCGGCCGGCAACATCAGCGCCCGCTTTGACGAAAACCGGGTCGCCATCACCCCCAGCGGGATCAAGTACAAGCGCTTGCAGCCGGAGCAGATCTCGATCGTCGACCTGGATGGCAACCATCTGGATGGTCCGCCGGCCTCGTCCGAGACCCCCATGCACACCGCCATCTACCGCCACCTGCCCCAGGTGCAGGCCATCTGCCACACCCACTCGCCCTACGCCATCAGCTTCGCCATGCTGGGCGAGGAGGTGCCGCTGGTCAACCTGGAGATGATGGTGCTGGGCGCGCCCATCCCGGTGGCGCCCTGGGCCTGCCCGGGCACGCCCAAGGCCGGGGAAGTGACGGTCGAGATCTTCCGCCAGCGCCCGGAGCTGAAAGCCATCCTGCTGCGCAATCACGGCCTGGTGGCGATCGGCAAGAACCTGGAGCACGCCTTCGAGATGGCCTACGACGCCGAAGTCGGGTTCCAGACCTATCACCAGGCTCTGCAAATAGGCCAGCCGCTCGTGCTGAACGCCGGGCAGGTCCAGGAGATCAAAACCCGCTATCATCTGTGAGCGGATGCCTCGCGGCAACGGGATTATTTTCAAAAAACAGGTGCGATGGCCAGCGTTCGCTGGCCATCGCACCTGTTTTTTGACCTCGCCTTCGAAAAGGTGTCAGGATTCAGTCTCATCCTTGTGGAAGAACTTCAACAGCTCGTAGACCAGCATGGCCGGCCAGACGAAGCCTTTGAGCACGCCCAGGGCGCCTTCCTTGAAATCCTTGGCCTGGCCGAGATAATAGGCCCAGGCGCCGAATAGCCCGATCCCATAGACCAAATCGCCGCCGCCCTGGCGGACGATCTTAACCTTGGATAGATCCGGCTTGGTGGGGGTCATTTCTGTGGTCATTTTATTCTCCTTGGATAGGTTCTTCAAACGCGGATCTTCAGGTGATCGCTGTTATTGCGATTACCCGAGACCCTCAATAACTATACGATGTTTCGCCTTTCTGGTTTCAGAAATGGAGCGGATGAATATCTTTTGTGGCGAAACAGGTGCGCGTGGAAGCGTACGCCCCCACCCACACCTATTTCGCCAATATTTCGTGCTCAAGCCTGAGTAGCTACGATAGCTATCCTTGAATTGTCATCACTTTGCAATAAATTCACGGTCGAGCAAAATAAATCCCATAGCGTTTGAAATATTCGAGCAGTTCTTCGCCCAGATTATTCAGGTGCTTGCTGCAAACTCGAGAACCGATTGAGAACCAGCTTTTTTTCTCATTATCCCAATCTTCTCCGATGTCATCGGGAAGCTCATTCAAGATCACGTTGAGAGATTGGCCTGTCGACGTGGAAAAGTTGGAGATTAACTCGATATCATAATGATCTTGTTTATTCCGTGAGGCAAGTGCCCATTTTGGTTGGGCATTCGAACCTGTTCGTTGCCAGGTAAATTCTGCGAAGTCGCAAATGTATTGGCAGAATTCGTCAATGATATCGACGAGTATCGAAAACTTTTCCTGCTCGGTATAACTCACGATAAATTGCTCTTTGTTTTTAATCAGCCTGGGTGGACCACTAAACACCAACACGTCCTGGGGAATATCCCGGCTGACCACCGTACCGGTAGCAATCACAGCTTCATCGCCGATGGTCACTGATTGGTTTATGACTGTGTTCGTGGATAACCAAACCCCCTTGCCGATATTGACTTCTCCAAATTCAACTGGATAACCGTCGAGCTTAGATTTATATGAGCTGTGTGTATAAATTGAAGATCCAATACCGACGCAGCTTTCTTCTCCTATCTCCACCTTGCGAGAAGAATCAATCAGAGTAAACGGGAAAATGTGAACTCGGTCATGCAGAATGATTTTTGATTGTATGCCAGGAATTAACATGCGGATAATTGCCACTTCGCTGATGGTGACATCATTGCCTATGGAAATTTCTTGGGCATCAATGAGTACGAACGGGCGAATTTTGGTTCTTTTACCAATCTTGAGTTTTTTACTTGAAATTGCGGTTGCCATACCAATCGTTGTACCATTGCCGATCTCGATATCCGTTGATAATATAACTGCTCCAAATCGGATTTTGACCCCTTTACCAATCCTGGCTCCACGCCATCGGTAATAAATCACTTTCATAACGCTTGGTAACAGGCCAATCGTCAGCATGTGCTTGATTGGTAAACGGGAGCGATTGATGATCATCTTGATTTTCCTTATGGCCCTCTCTAGAAGCTTTTCTCCGCCCTCAATCCCCCAAAGAGGTCTTTACAATCCAGGAAACGATGCTTGGTTTTTGAAATAAATACGGAACGAGCGCTATCAGTGTTTAAATTATACACGCTGACTTTGAATATTTTCCTCAACCGATGTTCGGCTCTCTGGGAATTCCTGGGGTGAGGCGAAATTTGCACGGAGGTTTCCATTTCCTTTTTGACCAACTTATTTGAGCTTTGAGGCAAAACTATACGTTGGGATAGAAGTTGTCACAAATTTCGCACAAAAGCTTAATCAAGTTTTACCAACCTTTTAATTTCCTCTTAAATAGTGTTTGGACGGTAGCTGATAAAATAGCTGTCGATTAGCAGATATGTTAAGAATTTTTCACGCAGATAACGGTAAGATGATAAAGGTACTGTTTTGGCAATGGAGCAAGGATTTGTCTTGACCCTGGGACATTGCCAGGCTACTCTGGATCACAATAAATAGTTGGCAGGTATGCCAGGCATCGGTTGAGTAGTTGCGCTTCAGATCAAAAGAAATAGTGTCGCAAGACACGTAAGCAAAGTTTCGGTTTCAATTTACTAAGCGCTGCAAGTCCACCGAACTGCCGAGGTAAAATTCTTCCACACAATACCTGAGCGGTTCTCAGGTATTGTTTTATTTTTTCTACCCGGGCATGCCTGAGTAGGAAAAATCCAAAATTTCTACGATGGAATGTATAGAGGAAAAAATCAATTGGAAATTAAAGACCAGAAGAAGAAATCCAGATTAGCAATTTTTCAATTTTTCATACTTTTCCTGATGGTTTGGTCCCCGAATGGCTTTGCATCCAGCCGGGCGGTTGATCCGCTGGATGCTTGTAATAACTGTTATTATGTCGATGGCGTGAATGGCTCCGACTCAAATCCGGGTACCCAGGCCCTGCCATGGAAAACAATCCAAAAGGCTGCTAATACGATGGTGGCTGGCGAGACGACCATCATCCTATCGGGAACTTATCATGAGAGGGTGAAGGTTTCTCGTTCGGGGAGCTCCGGCACTCCGATTACCTACCAGGCTGAAGGCACTGTGGTCATGCAAGGCTTCACCATCGAGGCGAACTTCATTCAGATTTTGGGATTTGAAATTACCGACACACCTGACGATAGTCAGGACGGTTGGGGAATATTTGTAGAAGGAAGCAACTGCCTGATTGAAGGAAATTACGTTCATTTCGCCACTCGTGGTGGAATTAAAATTTGGGCAAGATCTGGTAACGAACAAAATACCAATCACTGTACTGTTAGAAATAACCGCCTGTATCGCAATTCCCAGTCTGGGATCGAAGTGTATGGAAGAGATAACGTAATCGATGGCAATGAGATCTGGGGCACGATTCAATATCATCCAAAGTGGATCAACCCACCAAGTTGGGTAGATGCCGACGGCATCCGATTTTTCGGATCCGGGCATATTATCAGGGACAATTTTATCCACGATATCAAGTATAGTGTTCCTGAGAACGTAAATCCCCATATCGATTGCTTTCAGACATTCAGCAATACGGATCACGAATTGGCGCAGGACATCCTGATTGAGAAAAACATTTGTAAGAATGTTCAAGCCCAGACAAGTTCGGAATTTGGCAAGGGCTTTATGGTCGAAGACGCAAACCACCTGCTGATCCGCAACAACATTATCGAAGCCTTCAGTAATGCACATATCAACGGAAGTGCTGATATAACCATCATCAATAACATATTTACCTCCAGCTTGACATTAGATATGGGCTTCGATACTGCTGGGGTGACCCTTACGAAATCAATCAATACGTTCGTCAAGAATAATATATTCTTTGATCTCCCGAACCATATTGTCTACCTTCAGGATGATACTTCAAAGCAGGGGCTGGATATTGGTTATAACTGCGTTTACAGGAGTGATGGAAAACTCCCGTGGGGTTCTCCCTATCCACACGATTTATGGCAAGTAAATCCAATTTTTATCAATCCAGGTTCAGATGATTTTCACTTGTCGCCAATTTCTCCGGTAATTGACAGGGGGATCACGCAAGCGTATGTAGTAGATGATTACGATGGCAATCCACGGCCGCAAGGTCTTGGCTATGATATCGGAATTTATGAACTTGCTTCGAGTACGATCTACTCCACGTGGTTACCATTAATCGCTTCAAGGTGAGTCTGGCGTATCGTCGAATTTCGTGTCTTTCGAATTCTCTGTGGTAAGTAATCGATGTGGGTGTGGTTTTTGGGCTTTGCCCGAAGCCCCCCACTTATTGCCAGGCCCACGGACCTGACAAAGACCCTGAATTTCTACGATAGGGAAAATAGGCGAGAGAAATAATCCAGTAGCGATAACGCATCAAGATCGCCGGTGATACATAAGGCACTCTTGGCTCCATCTGGCCAACGGCTATATCGAATAAGAGGGCGGTTTGAACTTTCGATGTAATTGATGATTTGCACCTGGTTGGTCAATCCGGATAAAGTTGCTGCGTCAATATGGGTCTCACACGAGGCGGCTGTTTCACCGGTTTCAACGATATAACCTTGTTCATTCAGAAAAGATATCACTTGCGCTGGGGCATTTTTGTCAAGGCCGATAAATGGACGCACGTCAGCCGGCAGGAAAAGCGTATTACCAGGTAGCCGATGATACATACCGTCCCAAGGCTCATCTGAATTATTCGCATTTAATCCTCTTGTCAAAATCGTGGCTCGGGGGGTACAGATAAATTTAAGCGATAGACAATCGGGTTGGGTAATCACTTCAACCTGAAAAGTAGATTTTTCTTGCCACCACTCGCTGATCTCGCCCATCTGGGCGATCCAAATTCCTGGCCGGTATGCTCCAGCTGTGGTCAACAATTCCACCAATGGGCCTTCACACTGCATCGCCAATTCAGTGTGAAAGAGCAGGGTGAAAAGTTCACCACGCTGGTATGTCTGCTGAAGCATCCTCTGCCAGGCTTGAGCGAGACCCTCGATGCCGAGCCGTAGACCATCCAGGAGCTGCAAATCATCCGGAATGCAGACTGGGATTTCAACCATATTTGAACGATTCCAGGGGACACATACGAATTCCGTCGAGTCCCTGGCCTGGTATAACTTTTCAACTGTCGTGTAAAATCCTCTGCCCGGCTTTGGGGTGGGATCTGGAGCGTTCCAGCGAACGGCCTTATTGCTGCTGTAGCGAAACATCCCTGCCGGCAGGCTGTCGATTAACGCATCACAGCAGCCAATATAAGGCCCGCGGAAACCGTGCGGATGGATGCTTAACCGCTCAAAAGTGCGGACGGCCCTTTCTAGCTGCCCCCTGGCCTTATCCAGCGGAAGGTCGTTGAGGTTGATATGCTGGTAGCCATGCACGGCGATTTCTACACCTTCATCCAGCAATCGGCGAGTGAAGTCGGGGTAGCGCTCGACCAGGATCCCGGGAACAGGGAAAGTCGGCGCGCAGCCCAGCTCATTGAGCGAGGCCAGACAGGCAAAGATTCGGCCCTGGGCTTTAGCTGGGGTTAAACCATAACGGCGCAACAGCACAGCCAAACGCTTGGCTATGAAAACCAAACCGCGATCTTGATACCATTCCCGTAATTTCATTGTATATCCGATCAAGCAAAATATTTATAAAGTGCTTCCCCTGCCAGCCGGCATATCCAGGCTGGCGAATGTTGGATGATCGCCTTCATCCAGTGCATCGATCTGTTGGAGAAATTTACTCGTTTTTGGACGGGCAGGTAGCTGTAAAAGAGGGGAGTCTCCTTCCCTCCCCATCTTTTCTTGAAATCCCTCAGCCCGGTATTGCCCGAATCTGTGCGCCCCAGATCCATGATCCGATAACCATGTTCGCAGCCCCATTGGATGGCGTTCCAGAAGATGATGTGGTTAGGTCGCATAGCCAATCCATCCGCTCGAGAAGCGCCATATTTGTATGTCAGGGTCTGGCCCCAGTGCAGAAAAACAGCTCCCGCCAGGCAATTTTCGCCCTGGTAGGCCAGCAGTACAAACCCCAAACCCCGGCGTAATACCTTTTCTGCCAACAGCTCGAAAAACCGCCTCGGTTGGGCTGGAATACCCTGCCGCCGCCTGGTTTGGACGTGAAGGGCGTAGTATTTCAAAATATATTCCAGGCTGGCACCGGATTCGATCCGGACCTCATGTTTGCGGGCAACTCTTACATTCCTCCGGTGAGAGTGATGGATTAACCCGAAGATTTTATCCGGGTCCGGATCGAGACATATTTTTGTCAAGAGATACGGGCTATCACAGGGCTTTGAGTGCATGGCTGAGAAATCCCAACGGACCTCCATATCCGGAATTCCAGGCTGGTTTGTCAGCCGGACCAATCGGTCATTCAGATCGCTTCGAGCCTCTGTGGTATGACCCAGGGGATTACAATAATCAGTGAATGGGAGCGAAGCCCAATATCGCCGGGTGAGGATGTTGTTTATTTCAATGAACGGTAATCCAGCCTGAATAACACCATAGGAGTCGCATAACGTCATCAAGAATGGATGATAGCGATAGCATTCAGACAGCAGTCCTATCCAGGCCGGGTGATGGAAGATGGTCGCTTCGGGTTGTTCGCCGATCAATCTTTCCCAGGCCGGATCCAAAATATTGCGATAGGAGAGCAATTCGTTATCCACCACGCTGGCCAGCATGAGTTTGTCCGTAGTTATCTTTTACGCAGCCGTTCGAAGAGTTGTGTTCCCAGGGAGGCATCACCGATTTTTGGGGACATCTTGTTATAAGTCCAACGCAAGAAGGGGTTTGGCAACCTTTCGAAGGCTTTTGGAAAAAGTACAACCTGCCCCCCGTATCCAAGTTTAATAAAATCGGGAGAATGCTTCATGTCTTCAAGCAATTTCCTTCCAGATAGCACTCTTCGGGCAGTCTCGAATTCGATGCCTTCGAAATCAAACCAGCGGTAACCCTTAGACTGCGACCATTGAATTGCGGACCAAAAAACGGCGTCATTGGGCCTCCGCCTGGCGTGGTATCCCGACCAGCCTAAAATCTTTGCGATGACTGTATCGCCAAATGGGATCAATAACAACGCGGAGATTGGCTCCCCGTTGAACTCTGCCAGGATCAGGGCAATCATTTTGCTCCTGGAAAAAATTTTCCACATCTGGACATAATAATCTTCCGTATATGGGATAAACCGCTGCCGCTGGCTGGTTGCATAATGCAAGTTATAGAAGCGGTGCAAGTCTTCAAACCCGCCTTCCCGAGTTGTTATTCCATCTCTTGCACTTCGTTTGATATTCTGACGGGTCTGCCTTTTCATATTGGCCAGAATACCTTCGATGGGCAGCGCCAGATCCAGCACAACCGAGGCAGTTGGAGCCAGTTCCAGGATACTGGGTGAAAATCCAAGGGATGGCAGCCTGGCAGTAATGACCGTATCGGTATTCGGTGGCTGCACAGCCAGGAGTTGCGCATGGCAGTTTTGGCTGATCTGTACGATCTCTTTTACGACAAGGTCTGCTAAATAACCCTGGTTACAAGCCAGAAGAGGTCCTTTCGGGATATAAATGACACTACCGATCAACGGATAAGATTTGATTAATAACTGGCAGCCTGCAACGATCTGATGAGATTCTTAACCAGGATCCGGAGCGTCTGCCATCCGAGCGTTGCTTTGAGCTTGCCCCACAGGCTGGTTTGGATATGATGACCACCTGGAGTGCATTCTACGAACGCATCCCAGGGCGTATCCTCGCTTTGTTTTGAGATCGTGATCTTGTATTCTGTGGCCATCATATTGTTCTGTAGATTGAAAAATAACCGGAATTTCTATCCTGAGAACATGTCACAAATTTGGCAAATTGGATTTCCTTCTTTATTCATGATCCAACTTTTGCAACCACTCCTCTCTCCAGAAGAAGAAACAAGACCGGTCGCATTTGCCAAAATCGATTGTGCCTTCACAGATAACGCCGTCCAGAATAACCATCCCGCGGCATTTTTTCAACCTGTAATCGCGCTCGTCCAGGAATTGTTCCACTCGCTTATACACTTGGCTGGTCGTCCCACAGTACCTTTTCATCTCTTCAAGAAATGTACAGCCCTTTAACGAATTCCAGCCGTCTAAAGTGGCCTGGATTTCATCGCTCGCACGGATTTTCACCCAATCGCCAGGAAGAAGAACTGTCCTCGAAATTTCTGGTTCTGCATGGGACGGTATGCCTTTCTCCCCAGGCCAGATGAGATTGTTCTTTAAATAGTTCAGCCTTCGCCGAGAAAATCGTTTCGTCCGGCGATAAATATAGAAAAAATTATCGATCAACCCCGGCGGCTGGGCTACTTCAGGCAAGCATGTCATCTGGCAATTGAGATTATCCATGATTAGTAGCGTGTCCAGTTTAACCAAGCAGTCTGGTATACGCTTCGATCAGGCAGTTTTTCTGATGATTCCAGGCCAATTCTTTGAAGATGCGTTCCCTACCTGCTTGTCCCATGGATTTCCGCAGGGCTGGATCATCCATCAGTACCTGAATCTGGTCAGCAAATTCTTTGACATCGTTATTGCAGGCGTATAATGCCGCATCCTGAGCCGTAATGCGATGCTCAGGGAGATCGAAAGCTACAATAGGCTTTCCCAACACCATATATTCCATTAATTTAATCATCGTTGAGCGGTCGTTATATGGATTGGAAGGTTCTGGTGCTAAACATATATCTGCTGCGCTAAGAATGCGGGCTACTTCTCCATGATCCACCCATCCTGAAAACACTAAATAATTGGTGAGACCCATTTCTTCAGCCATCAATCTTAGACCAGGAAGAGCATTTCCATCGCCGACTAAAACGCAATAAAAATCCTTCCTGCCCAGGTCGATGAGGCACCTTATTGCCCTTAGAAGATAATCAATCCCATCCTGCGTTCCCATTGTGCCTGCATAACCAAGAATCGCCCCACGGTTTGCCCATAATTGGAGATCAGGACCGGTAAAGTCTTTCCAGTTGAGATCAGGCCCGTTACGGACGATGGTGATGCGCTCTTCTGGTACATGTCCTCGATCCATCTCGAGCACTTTATAAGATTGATTTGTGGTGATCACATGGTCTGCAAACCGGCAGGATAATTTCTCCAACCAGAGTAAAGCGTTGTAGATAGTTTTGTGGTTATTACCATCGAAACGAGCAACGTACAATTCAGGAGCCAAATCGTGATGATCGTAGATCAGAAGTTTCCCGAACAATTTGTAAAACAGAGCGATAAAGACCGCCGTATCTGGAGGATTAGCAGCGTGGATAACATCAAAACCTGGGCGAATTGCAACGAACAATGAAATGGTAAACATAGCTATCAATGAATACCCATATTCCCATACATAGCCGAAAAAGGAACTGGCTGGCGAAGGTCCCGGATAACGAAAGACGTGCAGTCCATCAATGTCTTCGCGGAGTGGTTGATCTGGCCCCGCTGGACTGATCACTGAAACTTGATACCCATTGGCTAGAAGGGCCTGTGCTTCAAAAAAAACCCTTACATCCTGCGGAAATGGGCAATTCTCCACCAGCATCAGGATGCGAATCTGTGCTTGATCACTCATCGTCACCTTTGTGTTCGGACAGCTCTATCTACCTGAGGAGATGCTGAAGAAACGCTCATTGGGAATTACTGCGGTGGTGCCCCAAAATCTGGGACTATCCCACCGAGTTTCCCAGAGACCCTGAAGAAAGCAGTTCTCCTGATTGTTAATTTTCGATCAAACTTTCATAGAGTTGTGAAATTTTTAAAGTAAACACCCTGGGATGAAAAAATTCTCTTACTTTAGCGATATTCGCTTTACCCATGGTCTGGCGCAGCTCAGGGTCGTTTGCAAGTCGGATTATTTGCTCGGACAGAAAACGGTAATCCCCTGGCTGGATCAGAAACCCGTTGCGTCCATCCTCGATCATTTCCGGCACGCCAGCAATGTTCGTCGCTACAACGGGTAATCCCATGGCCATTGCCTCTAGGATCGAGACGGGCAAATTTTCGTGGTAGGAAGGCAAGGTGAAGATGCTTGCCTTTTTGAAAAGCGATATTTTTCCCTCCCCGCCGACAAATCCCGGGAAACTTGAATGCCCTTCTGAACTGGCGTTAGTACAGGCAAGTTTAACTTCTTCCATCTGCAGACCTGGCTCGAGCGTACCAGCGAATACAAAATGAGCATCTGGCAATTGTTGGTGAACTAACTCGGCTGCATGCAGGGCATCCAGAATACCTTTTCTCATGGATAACCAGCCGACAAACAGAACCAAACATTCTTTTTTTTCTGGAGCAAATGAATGATCCATTGCTTTGGCGATTGACCAATCCACACAGTTTGGTACGATGATCGTATTTAGCCTTGGTGAGATTTCTTCGGCGACCAGTTTTTGCCAATATTCACTCAGTACGATTATTTGAGTGGGAAGATAAAATGCTAATTTCATCAGTTGTTTGTAGGACCAACCACTATTTCTGAATTGGATATCCAGCTTGCTGCCATGAATATGGGCTACAACTTTTACGCCCAAACCTCGCGCCAGCAGCATAAAAAACAATTCCTTCCAAAATGCAATTCCCCAAGTCACTGAAATATGTAAAATTTTTGGCCGTTTGACGAACAGTTTTCGGATTAGTTGAAATGACTGGTTCGCAAAATAGATAAAATTGATGTATGCCAAGCTACCTTCTTTGCCTTTACCGGCTTCTCCACGTCCAGTGTCGAGGAGATCAACTTTAAAATTCTCACAAATCGGGGATTCATTACAAAATCTTGTTGACCATACCGACACCGCCTCCTTTTGGATACATAGGACCAAGAAGAAGGATGCGCGGCTTTATCTTTGTTTTAGCGAATTTTCTTTCCAGTTGGTGGTTCATCGGTTAAACCAGACCCAAAAAGCTTTAAGAGATGGAATGGATCATCGACGGAAACCCTATTTAAATTCGTATCTACTCAGCCCGATGTAAAAATGTGGGCCATGGCTGAGACGTTACTTAAATTCTAATTTTTCTGGCTAAATCTGCCAATCCAATTGATTGGAGTAATCCTTTCTCAACCTGGGCGGAAACATTTGCGAAAAGGTAGCGGAGTTTTTCAAAATCTCTATCTGTCCTGAAATCAGATGGATGGGCTCTGATATGGAAAATTTTCCTTTGATCGGCTGCTTTGTTGATCCCTTTGAGCATTTGATGCGTGCTGAACTTGTCCAGGTTTAAAGCCACGAGTAGACGATCTACTCTACGGTCATATCCAAAGAAGTGTTGGGTTGATGGAAGATTCACAAGACCATTCTGATCAAGGCCAGGGAGCTCGTACACGTTGGAAGGTAAAAAAGACGATAATTGGCGATGGAACCTTCTAAGAAGTCTTCCAATTATTGGCATAGAATACACCTCTGGCAATATTTCCTTACCGCGAAAACATATAAATCCAAATTCTTTAAATAGGCGAAGATGCCCCAGCTGATTTCGTGGAAAGATGACCGTTTGAGGGACGATATTCTTTATTTTCGATAGCCTCATCCATTCTTGAATTTCGTAACTTGCATCCTGTCCATCCATAGAAATGTCATCGAAAATTCTGTGTGTAAACCCGTGAAAAGCAATTTCATGTCTGGATCCGCTTTGGAGAAGTGTATCGATAACATCCGATCCGTAAAACAATGGGGAATTTAAGTCGTAAATTTGTTCAAAACTCAAATACTTACCCCGCCAGCCCTGAATTGGACATGGATCACAATCCTCGCATTTTTCATAGAATAAATGTCCCACAACCGCCCAGGTCGCAACAATATTGTAGTCAGCTAGCAGATTGAGTATTCGTTTAATCGCCTGGCGTTCGATCTTTCCATCCGTGGAAAACCTTCCCGGGCGAAAATGATCATAATTTCCCCACCCAAGTTCTGTATCTAAGGAAAATAAGAAATATCCTGTCTTCCGATCGTCAGTATTCATCAGTGACACCATGCCATATCATCCAATGGCCGGAGAGTCGTACTTTTCCGGAAAATAACGACGCAGCCTGCGGACAATTTTCTTTCGGTAATACCAAACCGGAAATGTTTTCTGTCGATATGGTGGCATGTCCTGCCTGTTGCTCCAGCCTCCCGAAGAAACATCAGCATTTCTAAGTCTTTCGATAAGCTGTTGTATTTTGGTGTCTTCATCGATTTGAATTCGCAATGCATCAACACACGCTTCGAACTCAGGAGGATATAACTTCCCCTGGTAAATCGTTGACTGTTTTGCATCAACCTGCTTTCGTACGCCAGTGCTGCCGAACAAAAAATGATGTTCCTTTTCCCAGAACCTTTCTTTACCGGCAAAATATGGTATCCCAATCGCCTGGCAGATCTCTTCAATTTTACGGCTTGGATCCTTGGTTAATTCATCGTAATTGACTGCCCAAAATGGAATTCCAACTTGAATTATTTTCTGGTAGGTACCGATAAATTGCTTTCGCCAATATGCGATTGTTTGCCCTCTTTTCCAATAGGAATACGCTAACTCGATCGGGTTCTTCCAGATCACGATATTTTGGACTTTTAAGTTTCCTGAGCCAGCCCACTTCTGGAGGTCAATCACCCAGCAAATATCCTTTGACGAATCGATAATAAAATTGACTCCCAATTCAGTTACCAGGCTCGCATGAAACTGATCTTCAGGAGCATCCTTAATTCTGTCCCAGATTGGGCAGGGATTTTGTTTGCAAGAGCAGCGAATGTCGAAATGGTGCTTGCGATAAGGACGGTACCAGGCAGATACTTCGCCGCACGAAAATGCGTCCTGGGCATTTCCCAATATAAGATCCAGCATCGTGCTTCCGGAACGATCTGTCCCGCAGATTGTTACAAGCGTGGCCATGACCTGTTCTTCCAAATGTAGAAAATCGAAGTGCCCATTATTAAATCGTAGATAATCCATAACCTAAAGCTAATTTCAGTTTGGTCGCCGATGCCCGCCAGGTCCAGTCTTGTGCAGCCAGCGTAGCTTGCCTCCCCATGGCCGACAATGAATCCCAATTCTTCCAGACTACCCTGAGAGCGTTAAGCAGACCAGTGACATCGGAATTTTCTGCCCAGAATGTATAGGTGCCACTCTCCAGGACATCCGTATGACAATCAATTCGGGTCGCCAGGATCGGCAGACCGGCAGCCATGTATTCGAACAGCTTTATGGGGCTGCAAACGCGGAATTTTTCCTCGTCAGGAAAAGGAAGAACGCCAATGTGGGCATCAGCCAAAATCAAAACGACCTCTTCATGCGGAACTGGTGCCAGTAAATTGATTGCCCCACCGGCCGCTTGTGCGAGTGTGCGTAGATTGGCTTCGTCAGAACCGGAACCTGCAAGGGTTAGCTGGAAAGCCATCCCTTCATGGTTTGCCTGTATCACGGCTTTGCTTAACACCATCAGGTTACGTTCAACATGGAGGGCGCCAATATAGACGAGATCTATTTGTTCTCCTGGTAAAGGCCAGCTGCGAAGTTCCTCGGCCTTCGAGAACAGAACCGGATCAGCCCCAGATGGCCACACTCCCCAAAGCTTTCCTGAAGGGATCTGCAACAAATCTGCCATTCTCTGGGTGATTGCTGTTCGGCCATCCGCCCAATGGTTGCCCCAATTTTCCATCAGTTTTGTGTACAACCGAAGCAAACGGTCTTTCCAACTTTCCAGCTCTGCATCCTTCATCGTTATGGTACGAGTGTCCATTACCAGGAGCGGCCGGTTTTTTCCTTTCATCGCACGGATCAACCGCACAGGAAATATCCAGGGGGCAGACATCGAACGAAATAATACAATGTCAAAAGCATTTAGATCGTAGAGCAACCGCCTATAAACCCTCAAATGAAATGCAAATTGATTGAATATGTAGATGTCAGGACGCGGGATGCTTACTACCTCAACCCCGCGAATGTTCTGTTGTTCATCAGGCCCAACATTGACTAAAGTGACGTGACAATTTTGCTTGCGAAGTTCTCTGACGGTTTCTAAACAAGCGGCGGCATTTAAATTATTCGATAACGACCCTGGATATATCCAGATTACTCGGGGGATTGAGGCTGAACCAGTCATCTGGCAACATCCGAATATACTTGCAACAATCGATCCGAAATGCTGTCCCAGTCATAATGGGAAACGACAAACTCCCTGGCCTGAGTTATGATTCGTTGTCTTTCTTCTGTATCAGTAAGAAGTAAAAGGGTTCTTTGGGCAAACAGATCTGGCGTATCAGCAACGTAAAGATGCTCCCCATCAACAACTTCCAGCCCCTCACATCCGATCGAAGTCGAAACCACTGGGCGGCCGAGCGCCATCGCTTCCAATATTTTGAGTCTGGTCCCGCCGCCGGCACGCAGGGGCACAACGCAGACCGAGCTCTCCTGGTAGAGTGGGCGCACATCATCGACCCTACCTGTGACATGGACCCCGTTCCCTGCCAGTTGTTTGATCTCAGGTGAAGGATTTACGCCGACGATCCACATTTCCAGCTGAGATAATTCTTGCCGGATCTTTGGGTATATCTCCTGGCAAAAGTAAAGCATTGCATCAATATTCGGTCGGTACCCCATGTTGCCAACATATAACAGCTTTGGTGAGTGGGCGGAGGCCGTTAATGGTTGGTATAAGTCAGTATCCACTCCATTTGGTATCACTTCAATTTTCAAATGTGAATTAACGGATTGCAATAGGTCCCTGTCAAAATCCGACACAGTAATACAACGCCCAAACCTCTCTGCACAGACAGGTTCCCAGCGGTACATCATGCGACTATGCAGCCACGCACGAACTTTTCGAACTCTTTTTGGGCTCTAAGTGAAAAAGTTGATCATATTTCTTGAAATTCACATCGTGAAAGGTTAAGATGGTTCTGGGATGAAGCTGCTTGGGGACAATATCCAGGAAGATGCCCATCTGGGAATCTTCGATTTGAATGATATCGAAATCGACCTGGGCGATAAGGTTGCTGATTTTTTCACTAAAATCGAGCGAATCCAGTATTCTTAAGTCTGGCGGTGTCCCCCGGAAAAAGTATTGCATAGCTCTCACCGGATCAGATAAAGCCCCTTGATCCTGAAAAACGGACGTTTCAACAATCCTGCAGAAATTCCTCAGCTGGACAATCGCTTTCGTATCACAATCTACAGGTATGAAAGTAACCAGCCAGATCTCGTGCTCTCGAGCAATACGATAGAGCAGATTATATACACGAAGTGGATATCCTGAATTTGGAGGGTAAGGAATTCGCCTGCTGATGAGAAGTATACGCATTGTTCATCCGCTCATAGACCGTGTAAATATCAGATTGAGGCTTAGGAACTCACTTTCTCAATCTTATTTTTGAGATTGAAACCCAAAACAATAGCTTTGGCCTCTCCAAAGATTGATTGGAAATCTGCTTTTGTAATTACCGAAAGCATAAAACAGCTGAAGACAAAAAGACAGATTGTGCCAAGTTTAAACAAGTAAGAGGATGAATTCAGTAAAATGAATATTGCACTGATTGTCCCAAAAACGATCAACGGTTTAATATATTCCATGGGCTTCACATAGAATTTCCTCCTTGCCAGGAAAAACATATCCATCGGGGTTGCAATGAAATTGCTCAAAATATTGATGAGTGGCGCACCAATAATCCCGAGACCTGGAATCGCCAGCAAGTTGCCCAGGGTGCTGATTACTCCCCGGGCTATATTGACGATGAGAGGTTTATCTGGTTCACCGATCGCAACCAGCGAATAGCCCAATGTATTCTCTACAACATTAAGACTTCAGCCCGATCATCAATAAAACAAATATGGGGTAGCTTGATAGATATTGGTCAGAAAAAAGAAGACGTAAAATATCTTTTCCAAAGGTAACGGAAATCATCGCACCCAACAATACAATAAAAGCCAGGCTTCGTATGGATGTATTCAACATCTGCAGTGCTTCTTCTCGATGATCTTTTGCATTCAGCTCGGTAATCATGGGGAAATAAACTGATCGGAAGGCATTGTAAAGCTGCATCAGGGCATCTGGAATTTTTCTTGCGACTTCGTAATATGCCGTGCCAGCGGTTCCCACTAATGTTGCGATGATGACCGTATCAATGCGCGAGTATACAAAATCCAGAATAGATTGGATCTGCAATGGGAAACCGAAAGAAAGCATTTCCTTAAGGACTGCTTTATTTAATTCCAACGAATATTCAATCTTAGAGTACACAATCGCGATGGATAATTGCACCGCGATCGGGATCAATTTTGCGTAGATCAGGCCCAGAATCCCAGAGTCTCAAATATCCGACGAATAATATCGTGAGAACTAAATTGATTAAAATTCCAATGGTGCCTAATAACCCGATCAGATTGAAACGGAATAAACCCTGCAGGATACCTTCGAATGTACCCTCCAGACTTCCAAGTATCAATAGTATAGGCAAATACAAGAGCAATTCTGACCAAATCGTTGCACCAAGAAAGAAATCCTGGACAAACCGAACCACCAGAATGAATAAACTGGTAACCAGAACAGTGAGAATACGAAACCAAATTGTCGTGTTAATGACGCTGCGTACAAGGTTTTGTTCGTTGTATTTGGCTATCATCTGGGGAACTGTAAGTGAAAAGCCAAAATTTGTGAACGTACTCAAGAAGGAAAGAATGACTTGTAATAATACAAATGCGCCATATTCTTCTGGTGGAACATAACGAACAGCGATCATCACTGTTATCAAACCGAATATCACAAGGGATAGGCGCGCAAAAGCTAAAGATAACGTGCCTCTAAAAAATCTAGAAAATATTGAATTTGCCAACCTTCCTCCAAACATCCATTACTTCGGATAATTAGTTCGGATTTCCCCCGCTGGCGGTTTTTTGATCGTTATGAAGTAAGATTGCTTCATTCATTCCCATCATTATCCCTAATAACGCCGTACAATCCCACTCAACAATCATCGGTTCAATAACGGATCCCAAGAATAATCCCAAAAAAGACAGCGTAAACCCGATATAGATTTTTTGCAAAATTGGATCGGTTATCATCCTCCAGTGCTTAAAGCCCCGGGATAAGAAGGCTATGGATACCCAAAGGAAAAGAAGATAGGCAGGCAGTCCGATCTTTACCATGATGGCGATATGCCCATTATGGATAAATCTTCGTCCGTCATAGCTTTCATTGTCCCTATGGGGAACGAATGGTCGATAGATTGCGCCCAATCCAAGTCCCAGTAAAGGATGCCCGATGATTTGTGGAATAGCATAATGATATTCAAAATCTCGCCACCTGAGGCTGCTGTTCTCTTCATAGGTGCTACTTTGAAATAGAGAACCAGCTCTCGCGATGGAACTTTCAACCAGGATAGCTGGTTTTGAGGCCGGCGCAAATTGAACAAGCAAGAACGCTGCTAATGCAACCAATAAGATCAGGATCTGGCTTATGAAAAATAATTTCAGCTTTTTTTGCCCTGGAACAATAAAAAATATAATGATTGTTGATAAAGCCACAACCCCCCAGATATGGCGTTTATAGGTGATCAAAACACCAATTCCAATCAAAACCCATTGGAGGACACTGGCAAATTGTATGTTCCGAAAGTCATCCAAAAAGAAGGAAACTGTCAACGATATGAATGCTATTGAGATAAGCGGATATCCTGGTGGAATAATACGTGTGGCCCCTAAATTTGTCGCGCCTTCAGTGTACAAAACTTCAATGCGTCCAGCCAAAAGCCGGAGCGATGGCCCCGCTAAGAATTGAATGATCATGATCACAGTAACCAATGTTGCTGCGAGAATAATCCCGTTAAATAATCTACGCAATTGATATTTTTCCCGACAAAGATACAGGACGATGAAAAAGGTCAGGTAATTAATGATTGTTCTCACTGCGCCTAAAACATCGTTTAGGGTCAGGTAAGACGTCAAAATTCCAACGGCTGTCGAAAGCAAAGCAATTCCAATAAAGAGCAGCAGGGGGAGTGTGAGTGGTGAGTGCCGAAAATCTTCTCTTTTATTGGATAATAAATTCACCAGGATCACTGCCAGAGAAGTCAAAATAAAGAGGTCTGTTATGTAAATCGTACCAATACCAATATGGATCGAAGGGAAATCTTGAAATTTAAATATTGTTGAAGTGATTATTAGAAACCCGATGACACCAAACTCTGGCCACTTTAATTATTGCGACGGCTGAAATAATTCCTAGCAAACCCGCTAATACGAACAGCGGGGAAATTGAAAGCGATAGTAACCCAAGGAGTAACCCCAGGGTACCAGCCGCTACTAGAGGGAGGGGTAGTTTAAGATTTAATGGCAAACATTTCATTCATAGATAACATCACGAACATAAGCGGTTTGTTCTATGACGCCAAATAAAGCGACAATTTTTCGCCAGGATATGGTAGATAAATCTGTTCAACTCGTCCCTATGGAAAACTCCTTGACCGCATCCACCACCCTTCTGATATCATCGTCCCGCAGCTCGGCGTACATCGGCAGTGAAAGAATTTCGCCTGCGACTTGCTCCGTAACCGGCAGGTCGCCGGCCTGGTAGCCGAGTTCGCTCATGGCAGGTTGCAAATGTACCGGCACCGGATAGTGAATACCCGTGAATACACCATTTTCCTTCAGATAGGCCTGCAGTTCATCACGCTTCTGCGCCCGGATCACGTACAGGTGATAGACCGGCTTGTTTTCGGGACACTCGACCGGGGTGATCACCGGCGCTCCCTGCAGCAGGCTGCTGTACAGGTGGGCGTGCTCCCTGCGTAAGCGATTCCATTCCTCCAGGTGCGGCAGCTTGGCCCGCAGCACCACCGCCTGGATTTCGTCCAGGCGGGCGTTCATCCCTACCAGGTCGTGATAATAACGCCGTTCGGAGCCGTGATCCCGCAGCATGCGCATCCGGGCATACAGGTCACGATCATTGGTGGTGATGAAGCCGGCCTCGCCATAAGCTCCCAGGTTCTTGGAGTAATAGAAGCTGAACGCGGCGGCATCCCCCAGGCTGCCCGCTTTGCGGCCGCGGTATTCGGCTCCATGCGCCTGGCAGGCATCTTCAATCACGTACAACCCGTAGCGCCTGGCCAGATCCCGGATCGGGTCCATGTCCGCCGTCTGGCCATACAGGTGCACCGGCAGGATCGCCCGGGTGTGCGCTGTGATCCTGGCTTCCAGCTGGGCCACGTCCATCAGGAAGGTCGCCGGGTCGATGTCTACAAACACGGGCGTGGCTCCTGCCAGCCGGATGGCTTCGGCCGTGGCGATAAAGGTGTGGGAGACGGTGATGATTTCATCGCCTGGGCCAATCTCCAGGGCGCGCAGGATCAGGTGCAGCGCGGTCGTGCCGCTGCTGACCCCGATGCCATAGCTAGCCTGGCAGAACTCGGCAAACTCGCTCTCGAAATTCTGGACATTCTCACCCAGGAACAACCACATGCCGTCGAAAACTTTGCTGATCCCGGACAGGATTTCGTCTTTCAGTGGGGCATACTGGGCGCGGAGATCGACCAATGGGATTGTCATGCTAAAACTCCTTCTTTCATCTTTTGTTCTCTGAGGATGTGGGCCGGGCTTCCGGCTACCGTGGCGCCTGGCGGGACATCGTGGGTGACCACGCTGCCCGCCCCGACGATGGCGCCGGCGCCGATCGTGAGGCCACACAGGATGGTGGCATTGCTGCCGATCGAGGCGCCATACTGCACCAACGTCGGGATACATTCCCAGTCGGCTTCGGTCTGCAGCTCGCCTGTCTCAGACGTTGCCCGGGGATATTTGTCATTGATAAAGATCACCCCGTGCCCGATGAACACGCAATCTTCAATCGTCACACCCTCACAGATGAAGCTGTGGCTCGAGATTTTGACCCGCTTCCCGATCCTGGCGCCTTTCTGGATCTCGACAAAGGCGCCGATCTTGCTTTCGTCGCCGATTTCGCAGCCGTATAAATTGACGAACCCGTAGATTTTTACATCCCGGCCCAGGATTACGTCTGGCGCGATGCGGTTAAAGTTTCCCGCTCCCATTGGATCACCTCCTGGTTGCAGTTATTATCAAGGGAACGTTGGGCAGCTTCTAATATTTTGACAACCTCCAGGCCATCCCGTCCGCTGCTTCTGGGTCGGCGGCCGGCTTGAATGCAATCCAGGAAGTGCAGGCATTCCTGCCGCAGCGGTTCGCTGAAGCGGATGTTAGGGATCAATACATCCCCGTGCCGGTAGCTGAACTGGAATTCTGCATAGGTGTCGGTATAGGGAGGCGGATCCACACCTTTATCGTAGATCTTGATCTTTTCGGTGCTCTCGACATCGTTGTAGACCAGCATCTTCTGGCTGCCCACCACGGTAACCCGCCTCACTTTGCATGGATCGAGCCAGCTGACATGGATATGGGCCATGATGTCGTTGGGAAATATCATATCCAGGTAGACGACATCATGGATCCCATGGTAAACGAAAGGCAGGCCGTGGGCGCTGACGGAAATGGGGTCGGCTTCCAGGAGATACAGCATGATGGAAATGTCATGGGGCGCCAGATCCCAAAGCACGTTGAGTTCACGGCTGTACAGGCCCAGGTTCAGGCGGGCTGCATCGATGTAGTAGATCTGGCCCAGCTCGCCCAATTCGATCAGGCTTTTGGCTTTATGGACTGCCGGGTTATATTCAAAGGTGTGCCCGACCATTAAGATCCGCTCGTTCGCTTCGGCGATCTCAATCAGATCTTGAGCGTGCTGGCTGTTCAGGGTCATCGGCTTCTCGACCAGGGTGTGCAGGCCATTCTTCAGGCTTTCTTTAGCAAGCTGGTAATGCAGCCCGGGTGGCGTCGCGATCACGACCGCATCCAGACCGAAATGGAAGATATCCCGGTAGTTTTTGGTCACCTGGAGCTGTGGATAGACCGATTGGATATGGGTCAATCTCTCCTCCCTTAAGTCCGCCACCACGACGACCTCTGACTCCGTGATCTCAACAAAGTTACGGACCAGGTTTGGCCCCCAATAACCGCATCCGATAACCCCTATCCTGATCTTGTCCATCCTATCCCTCCTGTTTTTGGTTTTTGCAATGTCGGTTTGATGTTCGATTTGTGCGGCCTCAACCGCACAAATCGAACATCAAGAGATATTTTCCGTTATACGGCTCCTTTGCAGGAAAGTACCACGTAGGGCGTTTTGAGCATACATTTCAGGTCCAGCCACAGCGATTGGTTTTCAATGTATTGGATGTCCAGCCTGACGATTTCATCAAAGGATGCCCTGCTCCTGGAGGTCACCTGCCACAATCCGGTGATCCCTGGTTGGGCTTCCAGCCGATGGCGCTGCCAGGGCCGGTACATTTCCACCTCGTAAGGGATGGCCGGTCGCGGTCCGACCAGGCTCATCTCTCCTTTCAGAACGTTCCAGAGCTGCGGCAGCTCATCCAGGCTGCACTTGCGCAGGAATGCCCCGATGCGGGTGATGCGTGGGTCAGCGACCAGTTTCTTTAGCTCGGTGGGTTGGCTTTGAAGATTCGCCATGGCATCCCGGTTGTCGTGGATCAGCGCAGTAATATAAGCCTTGTGGATGGCTGGATCGGCGTTCACAACCATGGTGCGAAATTTGTAGCAGCCAAAGAGCAATTCTTGCCAATAGCTGGTCCCGTTCCAGCTTTTACGCCTGACCCCCACCCGTTCCTGGACGAAGAACACCGGGCCTGGAGAGTTTCGTTAATGAGGATTGCTACCACCACAAACAGCGGGAACGCCAGGACGATGGCAGTCGCTGCCAGGATAAGATCCAGGATACGCTTGGTTAAATAATAAAGCCCTCGACCGCTTATGACGGGACACAAAGCGTATGGATCGAGTTGTTGCAATCGCTCAAAACGTATCTCTGGCTGCATGAGCTTATCCCCCCGGATAATTCAATTGGATTGGAGCGATCAAATGGCGTCAATTTCTACACCATTGGCCAATGCCCGGCTGGGTTACGGGTTGACGATATTCGAGGCGGGTTCCCGGGTCTTTTTAAGCGAGGCCGCTTTACGCACCCGGTAGTAATCACGATGATCCTGTTTGGCTCGATTGAGGACAAATCCAATCAGCCTGGCTCGAATCCCTTCCAGTTGTTCGAGCGTAGCGGACACCTTCTCGCGATGGGATGTTGCCCGGCTGACCACCAGCACCACCGCATCCATAAACGGGATGAGCACAGCGGGATCGGACACTCGTAAAAATGCCGGCGTGTCGAACAAGATCACGTCAAAATGCTTGCTGAGCTGCGTGATCACCTCCCCCATGCGATAAGATCCCAACAATTCCGATGGATAGCGGGGGATGGGTCCGCTGGTGAGCACAGATAGTCCCGGCATTTCGCTGGATTGAATGGATTCCTCCAATTCGCTGGTTTGCGTCAACACGCTGGAGAGTCCCAGCCGGTTGGGCAAATCAAATAATTTATGCTGGTTAGGAAGGCGCATGTCGGCGTCGACGACGATGACTTTCATCCCCGATTGCGCCAGTGTGAATGCCAGGTTGGTTACGATCGTTGATTTTCCCTCCCCCGATTCGGCGCTCGTAATGAGTAAAGTGCAGATGGGTTCGTCGGCATGCAGCCTGAGAAGGCTCGTTCGTAAACGGCGAAAAGCTTCGATATACGGATTGCTATCGTTCAGGGAAACAAAACGTTTCTGCACGCTGGCGTTGGGTATCACCCCCAGGGAGGGCAGCTTCGTGAGCGCCTCGATTTGATCCAGGTTGTAGATGGTGGTATCCAAATTGTCGAATAAGAAAGCCAGCCCTACGCCGCAAACGGCTCCGACACAAAAGCCCAGGGCGATATTCAGGACTTTGTTGGGTTTGGCGGGCGTTACGGGAAGAGCGGCCGGTTGGGCGATCGAGATGTAATTCGAACGGAGGGCCTCGTTAAACGGACCTGTTCGTACTGATTCAGCAGATCGCCATAGTAGCCTTGCTTCAGATCCAGGGTCAGTTTTGCAGCCTGAATGTTCTCGGTGTCATCTGGATTTTGGGCGACCAGGTCCTGGTACTGATTGCGCAGCTGGTCGATCTCATTTTTCATCTCGGTTAATTGCCCGCTGAGGATCTCAAGCGAACTCTGGCTGCTGCCAGTGTATAACTCATTGCCCTGGCTGACCAGGATCTCGGCCAGGGTATTGGCGACCTGGCTGGCCAGCGCTGGATCAGGGTCTTCAACGGTAACTTGGATTAATTCGGTGTTGGGGAGGATTTCAACGTCGATCGCTGGCAGTTCGCTCAGATTCAGCCGCCCCTGCAGCTCGTCCAGGACAGGCTCAGAGGTCGAGATGGTCACATACGTGTTCAACAGGCGGTCTGCGTACATATAGTCGGCGTAATTGACCGGTCCGGTTGCGGCTGCCGCGATCCTGATTAAGGCGGTTGCGGTATAGACGGGTGATGCCAGGAAGGTCCCAATCGTAACGACAGTCACCGTTACAACCAGGGTGGTGATGATGATCCACTTCCTTCTCCACAGGATGCCCAGATAGTTGCGAAGTTCCATGGGAGATGCGCCTTTGGGTAAAAATGATCGGGCTGGAAATATGGGGGCGAACCGGGTATGCGTGCTGGGCATACGCCCAGCACACACACCCAGCTCGCCTTCAATTTCTGTTATCGGGGCACTCCGGTTGGAGGTGTGCCCGGAAAATAAAAAAAACCGGCTTCATGGCCGGTTTCGCTACTTGCTCCATGAAGGCCGTGTCAGCTGCTGCTGAATAAGCGACCAAATGCGTCCTTCATATCATAGCATCCAGTTCCCCCAAACGTGTTCTGGATGCTAAAGGGAGTTAAGAGAATATTAAGTTATTTACCTGTAGATTAGCATAAAAAGATACCTGAGTCAACAAGTCTTAATCAAGGTGTTTGTATCAAGGCTGGTTGGTGACTTTTTGACCACCACCTGTGGCGGCAAATTGGCTTGGTGGACCCCCACCTGTGGGTGTCTGCACGTTAGTTGTGCAAAAACTAACCAAAAATGTGACTGTCACTAATCAAGGGGGTCTTTGAAATCTCTGTGGGAGAATCCCAGAGAGCCTCAATATGTTGAGTGCCTGTACGAATAATCTGATATATAATGAAAGTGGGAGGGGAAACAACGACGATCATCCATTCACCCCATTATATTCCTGCTAAATCGCATACCAATCGATAATCGGAAGTTCGATGGACGCCATCTTAATCAACCAGGAAAAAAAGACCAAAATCACCGAGGTGATGGTTTGCCAGCACCTGGGGGCGAAGTTTGATCCAAAACTGAGTTTCAGCTTTCCCAGTGCAAACAATGTATGTTACCGGGCTACTCCTCCTGGAGGCGTTGCGACTGACCACCAGGAGGACTATTGCCTGACTGCTAAATGCGCCCAGTGCCCGGTTTACCAGCCGGACTGGCAAGGCCCGTTACCGAAATCGATCAAGGCCCATCGCAGGCGGGTTGGAATCGTCCTGACTCGCCTGGCTTTGTTTGGGCTGGCTGTTGGCGTGATCCTTGCGGCGCTCGTTTATGCTTTCATCCAGAATAGCTCTGCAAATCGCCTGGTTGGACTTGAACGCGGGCTGGATATTCAGGTACCGGCAGCCGACCGGGCAGGTTCGACCGCTACCGGCACGGCAGCCCCTCAGGCGGTGATCCCGATCATCCCGACCGGCACCAGGCTTGTTCCAACTGCCACGGCGACAGTCACCGGGACCGCAATAGCCAGCCCCACCGGGACCACGACACCTACGGCGAGCCCCACCTGGACAACAACGGTCTGCGCGCCGCCGGATGGTTGGGTCGCTTATACCGTCAAGCGCGGCGACAGCCTGGCCCTCTTTCGGGAAATCTATAACCTGCGGAAATCCGAGCTGTTAGCCGCCAACTGCAACCCCGGCCTGGAGGATGTCACCATTGGGCAGGTCTTTTACCTGCCTTACCTGCCGCCCACGCCAACTGTTTACCATCCACCGCCCGTGGACGTCCCCACCCAGCGGCCGCCCCCCCAGCCGCCCGACTCGCGCCCCTGAGGTAGAATATCGAAAACCAGGCCTGCGGGCCGGCAATTGCCGGCCCGCAGGCCTGGTTTTCGACGATTCCCATAGGTTGTCAGGGAATTTCGATCCGGTACAGCACCAGGTTTTCCAGCTGCTGGATGGTGATCCGGCCGAGGCCGGCCTGCCGGCTGAACTCGATCATCATCTCGGGCGGCAGGCGCTCGTCCAGGCCGGGACCGAATTCCGCCGGCCGGTAGGGCCATTCCAGCACGGCCAGGCGTTCCCGCCCGATCCGCCCGGCTTCCTGCAGGGCGCTGAACGGGTCGTCGGTCTCGTGCAGCACCAGCCCCAGGAATACCAGGTCGAAGCTGCCCGCGGCCAGGGGGATCGATTCCGCTTCCGCCTGGACCAATCCGGCCTCCGGCAGGTACTGGCGGGCGGCCCGCAGCATCCCGGGGTTGGCGTCCAGGCCGGTGACCTGCAGGCCGCGCTGCTGAAAAGCCTGGCTGAACAGGGCGCTGCCGATGCCGATGTCGGCCAGGCTGCCGGCGTTCAGGCCGTGCAGGGACAGGTCGACGACCCGCGCCACTTCCAGGCGGGCGACCCGCTCGGGGGACCGCAGGCGTTCGATCTGGTCAAAACGGTGTCCGTGGTGAATAAATTGGGTGTGCATACCATCTCCAGGGGGTTTAGGCGCTAAAGTTGCTTTTATCCTACCCCTGAAACGCCCGTGGAGTCCTTAGCCGCGCTTATCCCAACCTTATCAAAGGTTTAAAATTCGGAAAACGGGCATGAAGATCGGCGTTCGCCGATCTTCATGCCCGTTTTCCGAATGTCTCATGGATCGCGGGGGTCGGATTTCACGCTTCAAATTGAACTGCGGGGATGCCCAACGCCCGGCAAACTCGGGCGGTGTCGGATTGGTGGCGGGGGGTGGGGCTGGCGTATTCCAGGCACCAGAAAAGCTGGTAGAGCAACCGCCGCTGGGGATAAGCCGGGTCCATCGGGAAGCAGTCCTGGTAGGCCCGCCAGAATTCCGGCCCGGTCATGTGGTCCCAGAACTCCAGCCGGGCCAGGTCCGATTCACGGCAGCCGGCCCAGGCTTTATCGAAATCCAGCAAACCGGACAGCCGCCAGCCGCCCGAAGTCCACTGGAACAGCAGGTTGTAGCCATGCAGATCCTCGTGGCACAGGCTGGCGGGGCCTAAATCCATGAACAGATCCCGGCGCGGCTCGAGGGCGGCCAGGAAAGCGGCCCGCAGGCGCTCGTCCGGGATAAAGGCTGAGGCGCGCGCGCCTCCCAGGCCGCGGCGAAATCCCGGTTGGCGGGCAGGTTCAGGCTGGGGGGCAGCTCGCCGTAGCCGGCGAACTGGATGGCGTGCAGCTCGGCGACGGCCTCGCCTAACTGCGCATAGCAAAGATCCCGCCCGGCGGCATCCATCTGCTCCCGGGCCTGGACCCACTGCAGGCCCGGCCGGCGCGCCATCACCAGGTAGCGCCAGGGCCAGCGCTGGTAGCTGGCGTCAGCGGCCACGACTTCGGCCACCGGTACCCGGGTGCGCTGCTTGATCAGCTTCAGCAGGCTGGCGGTGCGCTCGAACGGGCTGGCCAGCGGGGCGTCCGGCCCGGCCAGCTTGATCACCAGCGAGCGGTGCGGCGATTCCAACTCGACCAGCGCCACCCGGTAATCATCCAGGCGTTTGCTGACGGACAGGCCGGTTAAGCGGGCCTGGCTGCCCAACAGCTCCTGCAGCAGTTCGGCCAGTTGTGTTTTGAGATCGTTCTCGTTTTGGGGAAAGCTGTGGTTTGAGGGCAAGCCTGCCTCCTGGATGATGCCCGGCTCTAACAAAGTCGATCGTCTTTCCGCCAACCGGGCATGCAAGGAAAGTATGGGGTGGGTGATGGGCGGCTTAGCCGCCCATCACACGCTCCCATTTTGTCTTTTTTTGGTAAAACCCGGCTGGATCGTGGCTGGATAGGGCCGGCGATCAGGTATGAAACGAGAGGCTTAGCCTCCGGCGGCGGCTGGCAGGCTGTCCTGGCCCCGGAACAGGTTCTGGTAGGCGATCAGGGCGATGGCGACGTAGGCCAGCGTCTTGGGGATCATCAACATGCCGACCAGGGGGACGGTCTGCACGAACAGGATCACCGGGATGTAGAAGGCGTACGAGACCAGGATGCTGATCCCGATCCAGGTGAAGACCCGGTCGTCGTTGCGGGCCGCATCCCGCAGGATCAGGTAAGCAACGCCCAGCCCGGAGATCGTCAGGAACAGGTTGCGCACCAGCGACATCGGCTGGGGCGGGACGACTGCGTTCCACTGATTGCCCGGCAGGGCCATCACCGCCAGGCGCACAAACGCCGAGCCAACCAGCAGCCAGCCGAACCAGCCCAGCGGCTGCTGGTAGCGCTCCTGCCAGATGAACAGCACGAACACGTAGAAAAAGGTGACCGTGATGGCGGTCGAAAGGGCCCCCAGCCCGACCAGGCCGAGCTCCAGGCTGCCGATGTGCAGGCTGGTATCCAGGCCGCCCATCGCGTAGGCCAGCACCCGGAAACCGACGTGGCCGGTATCGCCCAGGGCCAGCAGCCCGAAGGCCCAGATGAAATAGCGGGCCATTTTCTGCTCGGCGGCGGCCACCTGCGGCAGCCGGCGCAGCATGGCTGCGACCAGCCACCAGACGACGATCAGGTACAGGATATTGAAAGATATTTCCATCCACATTTGGGCAGTTTCGTTCATGCTGATTTCTCCGGGTTATGGTTGGGTCGGAAATGGGTTGGTTCATCTATTTTGCCATGAAATGCTTGGCTTGTGAATCCTCTGGGTGCTTCGCACTGGGACTGGGGAGACAAAATGATGGGCTCGCAGGGGCGATCGGCCCCTGCGAGCCCGTCGTTTCGCCACACATATCTGCTTCCTGGTAATGCAACTACTTTTCGGTTAAAATCTCTGGTGACGGTCAGGCCGTGGATGCAGTGGCGGACGTCGCGCTCGATGGCGCAAACCTGCCCGATCAGGCCCCGCTCGATATCGACCTCAAACACGCTGGCGGGGGAGCTGCCCACCAGGTAGATCGGGCCGGAGACGTGCGCCAGGCCACGCTGCCATCCGGCGGTCGCGAACTGGCGCGAGCGCCGGCGCTGGCCCAGGGTGGTGTGGATCGTCCGTAGCGGCCGGCCGGTTTGGCGCTCGTAAATGCGGATGGCCTGGTGTTGGGTGTCATTCAGGATCACCCGCCCGTCGGGCGTCAGGATGCCGTTGTGGGGCGATTTCAGGCGTTCGTCGACCAAAATGATCTGCTCCGGCTCGGGTCGGATCCTGACCAGGGCCAGCTTCCGACAGGCCAGCACGTAGACCTGGTCGTCCTGCACCCAGACGGTGTTGGCGTGCAGGCGTTCCTCGGCGCAGTAGCCTTCGTAGGCGTCTGAAAAAGTCTCTTTCGGGAAGTCGAGCTGCAGATTTAGTTCTCGGCCGGAAAAACCAAGTATGTCCTGGAGCAGCTCGCTCTCCGAGCCCCACCATTCATCCAGAACCCGGCCGTCGAAATCCAGCTTGACGATCAGGTCGTGCACGGTGGCGGTCAGCCAGATCCCGCTGGCATCGACGTAGATTTCGTGTAGCCCGGCCAGGGAGGGGTGGGTCAGCTCGCCGATCTGGCGCAGTTCCCGGTCGAACAGCAGCACCGACATGGCCGTGGCGACGTACAGAATCCCCTGGAAAGCGAACACGCCCCGCCCGCCCCGGTTGCCGCCGCGGGCGTTCCAGAAGGGATGGTGGGTGTCCAGGGGGATCGGCACCCGGCGGACGACCTGGTTGGCGCGCCAATCGATCTCCAGTAGAAAACCGGTCAGCTCGGGGTTCTCACTGCCGCGGATGACGGTGGTCGCGAAGACCCGCAGCCCGGGCAGTTCATCGTCCGGAATCAAGCGCCGGTTAAGACGTTTCGCGTTGCGGGTGAAACGCAAGGGAAGCAAAGAGGGCATACCTGATTTTACCAGCCCTTATTCCCCCAATAATTCCTGCAGCCGGGCGGCCAGCTTTTCAGCCAGGGCCCGGCGCGAATGGTGGGCCGCGGCGTACGCTCGGCCAGCTGCGCCCATGCGCGCCCGCGCTTGCGGGTTGGCTTGCAGCCGGCGCAGGCCCGCCACCAGGGCGGCCGGGTCCTCCGGGGAGACGAACAGCCCGCCGTCGGCCTCTTCCAGGATGGTGCGGGCCTCGCCTTCCACGCTCAGCAGCACCGGGCGCTGGCAGGCCCAGGCGTCGAACAGCTTGGAGGGCAGCACGCCGCTGAACAGGTCCAGCTTGCGCAGCGGCACCAGGGCCACGTCGGCAGCCGACAGGTAGGCCGGGATCTCGCCGGGCGGCATCTCCGGCAGGATCGTCAGGTTGGTCAGGTCCTGGGCCACGGCCTGGGCAACCAGATCGGCCTTGCGCGGTCCATCCCCGATCAGGACGAAATGCAGCGAAGGGTCATCCCGGGCCAGGGCGGCCGCCTCCAGCACGGTCTCGAGCTGCTGGGCGATCCCGAAGATCCCGGCATAGATGGCCACGCATTTGCCCTCCAGGCTCAGGTCTCGCCGGATTTGTCGGCGCTGCTCGGGTTGGAATTGGAATTGGTCCAGGTTGGCGCCGTTGGGGATCAGGGCCAGTTTTTCGGGCGGCAGGCCGCGGGCCTGCAGCCGCTCGAGCACACCCCGGGTGACCACCACCACCAGGCTGGCCCGGCGGTAGCAGGCTTCTTCCAGGCGGGTGGCCAGATCGATGGCCCGGCGGTTGGAGAGCTCGCCCAGGGCAACCGCCGATTCGGGCCACAGGTCGCGCACCTCGAAGACCAGCGGGATGCGCCGCAGTATGCTGAGCGCCAGGGCAGCCCCGCCCACGAACAGGGGCGGCGAGCTGGCGTAGATCAGGTCGAACTTGCCGCCTGCCAGCAGCAGGCCGGCCAAACTGGCGTTGAGCATGTAGCTCAGGTAAAAGGCCATCCGGTTGGCGAAGGTTTTAACCGGCGAGGCTTTGACCCACACCCGGATGACCTGCATGCCCTCCAGCTCGGCCCGCTCGTACAGCTTGCCGCGATACTCAGGCGGGATGATCCCGGACGGGTGGTTGGGGATCTCGGCCAACACGGTCACCTGGTGGCCGAGCCGGACCAGGTTGCGGCCCATCTCGAAGGCCCGGTTTTGGGTGGCGCCGGCTTCCGGCGGGAAGTACTGGGAGAGGTACAGGATGCGCATCTTTGTAATTATTCAGCCAATGCCTGGAATTTGTGGCGAAATAGATATGCGTGGGGGCATATGCCCCCACGCATATCTATTTCGCCAATATTTCATACCTAGGCCTGAGCAGATATGATTCATGCCGGTAAACCCAGGCCCGGTAAGTTGGCGTAAACCTGCCACAGGCGCTGTTTGACCGCGCCCCAGTTGTAGCTCTCCCGGGCAGCCTGGCGGCCGGCCGCGCCCAGGCGCGCCCGCAGCTGCGGGTCCTGCAGGGTTTGCAGGGCAGCCCGGATCGAATCCGGCGTCACGGCCTCGAGCAGCACGCCGCAGCCGGTCGCCTCCACGATCCTCCCCAGGTCGCCGACCCGGTTGGCCAGGATCGGCCGGCCGGCGGCCATGCTGTTAGCCAGGGTGTTGGGGGCGTTGTAGACCGCCCCAGGATAATCGGTTTTCAGGCAGTAGTAGATCACATCCGCCAGTCCGGTCATCAGCGGGACCTGCTCGGGCGGCAGCCAGCCCAGGTAGCGCAGGTTGGGGCTCCCGGCGATGGCCCCTTCCACCGCCTGGCGCTGGTGGCCGTCGCCCCACAGCAAAAAATCCACCTCGGGCAGTTGGCGCCCGGCGGCGATCAGGGGCAGCAGCTCGCGATTGCGGCTGAACCCGCCGATATAGGCCACCACCAGCCGCTCCGGAGCCAGGCCCAGGCTCTCCCGGGCGGCGGCGATCTGCTCCGGCGTGAGGGCTTCGAACGGTCCCAGCTCAGGCACATTCGGGATCACCGCCAGCGGCTGGACGCCGCGCCGGCGGAACTGGTCAGCCACCAGCGTGCTGGCGGTCAGGGTGGCGTCGGCTGCGCCCACCAGGCGGTTCTCCAGCCAGCGCAGCCCGCTCGTCAGCGGGCGCGGCAGGTACAGCGACATCAGGGCCGGGTAATCCTCGTGGGCGTCGTACACCAGCGGGATTTTCAGGCGGCGTTTCAGCCGCCAGCCGGCCGGCAGGGTGTCCAGGTCGTGGCAGTGGACGGCCTGCGGCTGCAGCCCGGCGGCCAGTTGCAGCGCCCGGCGCCAGAAGCGCGGCAGGCGCACCAGCTGGCGCAGGCCCGAGCCGTACCCGCCCGGCAGCCCCTGGACCCGCAGGATGCGCACCCCCTGGTCGGAATCCTCCGCTGCCAGCTCGCCCAGGCGATCCCAGGCGAGGATGGTCACCCGGTAGCCGCGTTCCAGCAGCGCCCGGGCTTCCTTGCGGACGCGCGGGTCGGGCCGGTAGGCGTTGGTGAGCAGCATCAGGATGTGGGTGGGCATGGGTTCAATTATATGCGAATATGTTACTGGAAACGCCAAAACGCTCATAGCTGCAATCGATTCTTCTATGCTTATTTTTCCCTGCACCCACCCCCGGCCGGATTGCAAACAGCGCAATCCGGCCATGAGCGGCGTCCCCTCCCTCATCCCAAGGCACCGGGACTAGGGAGGGGACGCCGCTAAACCCGGTGATTCCGCCCTAGAAACCGTTCTACACGATGCCACCATCCATTGGTAGCAGGCGATTCTTCGATGCATTTGCCTATGAATATGGATTGCATCGTCGACACCTGGTAAGCTTTGCAGAGTTTGGATTCTTGGTTAGCTCCCGTGTCGGAAGGATTGATCCATGCAAACTACATCGGCATCACAGAAACGACTGCCAGCTCGGTACCGAATGAGCCTGGATTCATTTCTGGCCCAATACCAGCGTGGCTTAGCGGCACCCCAGCCCTGGCGCCCGTTGCGATTGGGGCATAGGGCGGGGGTGCCGCTGACAGACCGGCGATCTTGGCCGGTCGGGGGTGGGTAGGGGAAAGGTCAATCTACGATTATGTCTTGAGTGTGGATGGCTACCGAAAGATATTCGAATTTGGGGGTGCGTGGCGGGTTATACCCGCAATGCACCCCCAAATTCGGTAAAATGCCTGGGATCGAATATAATTCCAATCGGTGTTAAATTAGTTGCCAAGAATAAACTATGCAACCCAGCCTGACCCAGCGCAGCATCCAATCCACGGCCTATAACGTCGCCGCCAGCGGGATCCAGACGGTGGTCCAGCTCGGCCGCTCGATCCTGCTGGCGCGCTTGCTGGCCCCGCAGGATTTTGGGGTCTACACCCTGGTGACCTCTTACCTGCTGATCACCCGGGCGCTGCCCCTGTTCGGGCTGAACGGCGCTTTGATCCACCGCGCTCCGGAATCCGAAGCCGAGACCGGCTTGCGGACTCATTTCACCCTGTCGCTGCTGTTCAACCTGGCCTGGGCGCTGGTAATGGTGGCCTTTTCCTTCGTGGCGGTCAGCCCAGGCGCCCGGATCGTATTGTGGGCGATCCTGGCGACCGAGGTCGTCGATCACCTGGTGGGGACCGCCCGGGCCCAGCTGGTCAGGCTGCTGGTTTTCCGGCGGATCGCCCTGATCGACACCCTCAGCATTCTGGCGGGCAGCCTGCTGGCGGTCTGGATGGCCTGGCGCGGCTTTGGGGTCTGGAGCCTGGTGGCGACCGACATCATCCCGGCTTTGTTCGGGGTGGTGGGTTTTTACCTCATCCGGCCGGTCTGGCGCCCGGCCTTGCAGTGGCATCCTCCGGCGGTGCGCTACTTCCTGAATTTCGGCGGCCGCAACCTGCTGGTCAACCTGTCGACCTCGGCCCTGGACCGGGTCGATGATATCTTCACCGGCAACGTGCTCGGCGAAGTGGCCCTGGGTTTCTATTCGCGGGCGTACACCTTTGCCACCTATCCCCGCCGGATTTTGGCTGCCCCGGTGGCCAGTATTTCCTTGAGCGCCTACGCTGAGTTGAGCGAGGACCGGCGCGGTCTGTCCCGGGCTTTCTTCCGCTTGAACGCCTTTCTCATCCGCAGCGGGTTTTACCTGGCCGGCCTGCTGGCCCTGGTGGCGCCCGAGTTCATCCGCCTGGCCCTGACGGCCAGGTGGCTGCCCATGCTGGCGGCCTTCCGCTGGATGTTAATCTACACCTTATTCGACCCAGTTAACGTGACCCTGCAGAATTTATTCACCGCCATGGGCGTGCCGGAGCGGGTCACCCGCATCCGCGGCCTGCAGCTGGCCATCCTGGTTGTAGGCCTGCTTGGCCTGGGCCCGCCCTTTGGGATCAGTGGCGTGGCGGTGGCGGTGGATGCCATGCTGGTGGTCGGGATTGTGTTATTATTCTGGCAAGCGCGCCGGTTCGTTGATTTTTCGCCAACCACCCTGCTGCTGGCCCCCGCCATCGGGGTGATGATCGGGCTGGCGGGCAGCTACGGCGCCCTGTTGCTGGTCCCCGCTACGCTGTCTGGGGCCGCCGCCGACTGGCTGACCGGCGGGGTCAAAAGCCTGGTCTTTTCGGGGCTGTACCTGGCAGTGTTGATCCTGCTCGAACGGGATCAATTGATCGGGATGCTGGCGATCGTGGTCGATCATTCGCCCTTGAAAGGCCGCCTGCCCTGGCTGGCGCAACACAGCCGCGAGCGTTGAACGATGTATGGCGAAAAAGGTGTGCGTGGGGGCGCATGCGCCCCCACGCACACCTTTTTCGCCCAACCTTTCTGAAATGTGATTTTTACCCACATGCCGCTTCCAAAACCTTTGACCAACCTGAAACACCTGATCGCCAAGGTCTTGAAAGAAGACCAGCTCGAGAGCGCCAGCGAACAGGGTTCTTACCCGGTGACGGACCGCGAAGTCATCCGGGCCTTTATCGCTGACCCCGAGCACACTTTCCTGGTGAGCTTTCCGCGCACCGGCAGCCACTGGCTGCGCATGATGATGGAGCGCTACTTCGAACGGCCCTCGCTCACCCGGGTTTTCTATTACCCCGAGCGGACCGACTACCTGACCCTGCACACCCACGACCTGGACCTGGACCTGAAGCGCCGGGACGTGATCTACCTGTACCGCGAGCCGGTCGCCACGATTTACTCCCAGCTCAACTATCATCGCCTGGAGACCGATAATCGCCAGGCGATCGTCGCCTGGAGCAACCTGTACGGCCAGCACCTGGCCAAGTGGCTGCACGACGAGGATTTCAGCACCCACAAGACCACCCTGCGCTACACCCACCTGCAGCAGGACCTGGTCCCAACCTTCGAAAAAATCTGCCGCCATTTCGGCAGCGAGCTGGACCCGGCCCGGCTGGAAGCCATCGCCCGGGAGCTGACCCTACCCCATACCCGCGCCAAGACCACCCACGACCCCCAGGCAGTCAACACCAGCCAGGTTTATCGCCAGAACCGGGACCGCTTCCGGGAAGAACAGGGCGACCTGGTCTGGGAGACCGTGCTGTCCGGCCGGCCCTTCCTGGAGGACTTTTTCCGTTAAATGAACGCCGCCCGGCCCGGCCTGCCTTACACCGCCATCGTGGTCGCCGCCAATGAAGCCCGCCTGCTGGAGCGCTGCCTGCCGTCGATCGGATTTTGCGACCAGGTCCTGGTCGTCGACCTGGCCTCGCAGGACGATTCGGCCGCGGTCGCCCGCCGCTTTGGGGCGACCGTCATCCCCCACGAACGGGTGGACCTGGTGGAGCAGGCCCGCCTGGCGGCCTGGCCTCACGCCCGGCATGATTGGCTGCTGACCGTCGATCCCGACGAAGTCGCCCCGTCCCACCTGCCGGACCTGATCCGGGCTGCCCTGCAGGCCCATCCGCAGGCCGGGGTGCTGCGGGCCCCGATCCAGTTTTATTTCGCCGGCCGGCCGTTGAAAACCACCGTCTGGGGCCGGTCGCGGGCTGGACGGCCCGTGTTGTTTCACCGCCAGCGGGTGGAGTGGAACGAGCGGGTGCACGCCGGCTACCGGTTGAAAGCCGGCTTTACCGAAGTCCGCATCCCCTTCAACGCCGAGGACGCCATCCAGCATTACTGGGCCGAGAGCTACGCCCAGCTGTTCGAAAAGCACCGCCGCTACCTGGCCCACGAAGGCCGCTCCCGCTTCCAGGCCGGGCAGCGCTTTTCCTGGTTCGGGCTGATCAGCCGGGGGTTGTGGGATCTGAAGCGCAACCTGGTCGACTACCGCGGCGCCCTGGGCGGGCTGGACGGCTGGGGTCTGAGCCTGTTCCACGCCTGGTACGTGGCCGGCTGCTGGCTGGCCCTGCGGGATTACCAGCGCCGCCAGGCTGCAGACGGCGGCGATGCAGGGGGGCCGCATGGCTGAACCGGATTCGGCTCTGCCCCTGGTCAGCCTGGTGACACCCGCCTACCAGAGCGCCGCCACCCTGGAAGCCTGCCTGCAGTCGGTGCTGGCCCAGGATTACCCCCGGATCGAATATTTTGTGATCGACGGCGGCTCGAGCGATGGCAGCCTTGCCATCCTGCAGGCTTACCAGGACCGGCTGGCGGGCTGGGTTTCGGAGCCCGACCGGGGCCAGGCCGAGGCCATCAACAAGGGCCTGCGCCGCGCCCACGGAGACCTGCTGGGCTGGCTGAACGCCGATGACCTGCTGGCGCCGGATGCCGTCAGCCGGGTGGTGGCTTTCTTCCAGGCCCACCCCGAGCTTGACCTGGTTTACGGCCGCGTCCGGCGGATCGACGCCCTGGGCCGCCCGGTCGAGCGGCCGCGCCTGCCGGCCAACCCGCCCCTGTTCGGCCCGCGCAGCCTGCTGGCGGACCACTACGTGATCCAACCCGGCTCCCTATGGCGGCGGCGGGCCCAGGACGCCGCCGGCCTGCTGGACGAGTCCTACGATTACATGCTGGATTATGAATACTGGGTCCGCCTGGCCCTGCACGGCTGCCGTTTCGGCCGCCTGGAGGGTGAGCCTCTGGCCAGCTTCCGGCTGCACGCCGGCTCGAAAACGGTCGCCAGCCCGCAGCGGTTCTGGCAGGAAGAGCTGCGCGTCCTGCAGGGGCTGGTTGCCCAACCCTTGCAGGAAGGGTTGGGCAACCAGCCCGACAGCGCCGCCCGATTGGGGCTCTCAGCGGGCGAATTCCGCCGCCTGTACGCCCTGGCGGTCGCCAGTGTTTACCTGAAAATGGCCCGCGGCGGCCTGGCAAACCCGGCTGAAGTGGGAAAGCCGGGCCAGTGGCTGTGGCGGGCCGTCCGTACTTATCCGCCGGTCCTGCTGGTGCGCTGGAAATGGCTGCTGATCCTGCTGCGGGATTGGTGGCGGGCCCGTCTGCCCGAAACGGAGCAGCACACGTGAAGCTGAACGCTATCCCTCAAGCTGGCTGGCCAACGAACCCGGAGCTGCCGCAGGTATGAAGCTGTGCCAGATCGCCAACGCTCGCCTGAGCCATACCTGGCGCTGGATCGATCCGCTGTTGGAACGCGGCCACCAGATCAGCCTGCTGTCTTATACCCCGGTCCTGGACGCCCCCCAGGGGTTGGAGTTGATCGACCTGACCCGCCTGAACAATACGCCCCGGCTGCGGTTCGCGATCTGGGCGCTGTGGCTGCGCGGTTACCTGCGGCGCGAGCAGCCGGATATCCTGCACGTCCACCAGGTCCAGGCCGCCGGCTGGCTGGGCTGGCTGTCGGGCTATCACCCCCTGGTGATCACCGCCTATGGCTCGGACCTGCTGCGCGAGCCGCACAAAAACCCCCTGCGCGGCTGGCTGGTGCGGCGGGCGCTGGCCGCCTGCGACCGCCTGGTGCCGCTTTCCCCGCTGCTGGGCCAGGCGGCGGTCGCGCTGGGCCTGCCCGAGGAGCGGATCGTGTCCATCCCCTGGGGGATCGACACCGGGATTTTTCGTCCCGGCCCCGACGATCGCCTGGAAACCCGCCAGGCCCTGGGCCTGCCGCCCGCCGAGCGCCTGATCCTGTGCCCGCGCAGCCCGGCCCCGCTCTACCGATTGAGGGAAGTGGCCCTGGCTTTCGGCAGCCTGGCGAGAGAACGCCCTGCCCTGCGGCTGGCCCTGCTGAACTACAACCCCGATCCGGCTTACGTCCAGGCGCTCAAAACCCTGGTGACCGACCTCGGCCTGCAGGCGCAGGTGACCTGGCTGTCGGCCCAACCCGATCCGGCCGCCATGGCACGCCTGTACCGGGCGTCCGACCTGGTGGTCTCGGTCCCGGAGACGGAAGGCTTGGGCCTGAGCGTTTACGAAGCCCTGGCCTGCGGCTGCCCAACGATCATCTCGGATCTGCCGGTGTTCAGGGGCGTGATCCAGGACGGTACCCACGCCCTGGCCGTCCCGGTTGGCGATGAAGAGGCGCTGGCCGGGGCCCTGGCCCGCCTGCTGGACGACCCGGAATTAAGCCGGAAGCTGTCTGAGAATGGCGCTCGCCTGGCGGGTGGAATGTCGGATCGCCACATGGCCGACCAGGCGGAAGCGCTGTACGCCGGCCTGACAGCATAAATAAATTGTCGGAAAACGGACATGAAGATCGGTGAAAGCCGATCTTCATGTCCGTTTTCCGATTAGATTCCCCTCGCGCACTGCTCGGTTCAGAATATACGATGCTTACGGCGCTGCCGCCGACAGGGTCACCGGCTTGCACCATTGCTTGGTGATGGCGCCTTTGCCAGGGGCATAGATAACCACCATGCCGCAGGCTTTGGCCTCGCCCTCCTGCAGCGTCTTGGCCGGGTTGGTGCTGGCGACGGTCGACCACATCAACGGGTCGGCCCCATTGCAATCGCCCTGCAGGTAGCCGATCGCCTTGGCGGTGCCCTGCTGGACGGTCGTGCGCAGCCGGAAGGCGGTCCCGTCCGCAGTGCAACTGCCGTGTCCGGCAACCTCAACCTGGTGGTCGTTCAACATCACCAGGGAGTCCTGGATACCGAAGGGCACGCTGATCAGGCGCCGGGCGAAAATCGTCGTCTGCTGGCGGGGGATGGCGGCCTGGCTTCCTGGGATGCCTTTGGCCAGGGCGGTGTCCGGCTGGCTGCTGAAGAAAATGAGCAGCGCGGCGGCTGTGAAAGCAATAACAATACTGAGACTGAGATAAACAATACGACGTTTCATCGAAATACCTCCATACGAACGCGTACAGCTTGAAAGGGGAGGCGATCTCCGATCAAGCCAATCAACCATTAAATTGGAACTGAAAGTGGATTGTTAGTTCCCGTAAGCAGTAACCTTTCTATCACGGGATTTGTGGTAAGCGTGCAGGCGAACCTGCTGGAACGAGCAGTGCGGCGAGAGCTGGAGTATGTTGAGCCTGGTTAGTGAGCGATGTTCCATTGACCCCATTATGGAGATTATAGGTAATCTTAGTCAGAAAGTCAAATGTGAAGGCAAGCCGGGCGAAATACGGTCCCAGCGCAGGCATTCGCCCGCGCTGGGACCGTATTTCGCTAAAGTTCAGGTACTTCCGGGACCTCTGTGGGAGGCTCCCAGGTTTGGGGGTAGCACCACTGGAATTCCCAAAGCCAATATTCATTCCCGAAATGTAGATATAAAATGTGATAAATATCGTATAATATCCGAGTACCTGGAACTTATTTATCACAAAGATTGATTCATCGCTTCTCGTTTGGGAGCCTTTGGGCAGCTCGGTGGGATACGCCCCAGCAAATCTCGAATCTTATGACCTCTACTCACGATTTTTTAAAGAAAATCCCCTTGTTTGCTACCCTGCCACCGGCCGATTTGGATCGCCTGTGTGCGATGGTTACGGAAGAACGTTATCAGGCGGGCGAGGAGCTGTTTCCTGAAGGCAGTCCGGGAGACCGGGCGTATGTGATCAAAGACGGCCAGCTGGAGGTCCTGAAAGCTTCGGGAGGGCGCCAGGTTCTGCTGGCCGTGCGTCAGCCGGGCGAGGTGATTGGCGAGATGTCCCTGCTTAAATCGGCGCCGCGCTTTGCCACGGTCCGCGCCCGCACGGATTGCTTGCTGCTGGCGATCGCTCACGAACATCTCGACCATCTTTTAAATACCAGCCCCTCAGCTGCCAGGGCGATGTTGTTTACCATCACCGCCCGTTTGCGCTCCACCGAACTGGTTCTGCGCCAGAGCGAAAAAATGGCCCAGCTGGGCACCCTGACCGCCGGGATTGCCCACGAATTGAACAACCCGGCCGCGGCCGTCCAGCGCGGCGCCAGCCTGCTCCAGGACGGGATCAGCCATCTCCAGCGAATCCACCTCAAGCTCACCGAACTGGACCTCTCGCAAGCCCAACGGAACGCCTTGCTTTCCCTGGATGAGGACGCCCGCCAGCGCGCTGCCCAACCGGTTGACCTGGATGCGCTGGACCGGAGCGATCGCGAGGCTGCGGTTGAGGACTGGCTGGATGGCCAGGGGATCGCCGATGGCTGGGAACTGGCGCCCATTCTGGTTAACCTGGGCTATCAAAGCGATCAGTTGGATCGCCTGGTTGGGATCTTTCTCCAGGAACAGCTGCCGGTCATCGTTCAATGGCTGGAAGCCAGCTACACGCTTTACAATCTGCTGGAAGAGATCACCCGGGGGACGGCTCAGATGAGCGCGATTGTCAAAGCCCTCAAATCCTACGTTTACCTGGACCAGGCGCCGGTCCAATCGATTGACCTGCACGAGAGCCTGGATAATACCCTGGTGATGCTGCGCGGCAAGTTAAAGGGCGGCATCGAACTCCGGCGAGATTATGCAGCCTCGCTCCCTCACATTCAAGCCTACGGCAGCGAGTTGAACCAGGTCTGGACCAACCTCATCGATAATGCCGTGGATGCCATGGATGGCCACGGCGAACTGATCCTTCGCACCCGGCAGGAGGGCGATTGGGTGATTGTCGAGATCCAGGATAACGGGCCGGGAATCCCCCCGAGATCCAGCCAGACATTTTCAGCCCGTTTTTCACCACCAAACCGGTTGGCAAAGGCACCGGACTGGGCCTGAACATCAGCTACAACATCATCCAGAAACACCTGGGTGAGATTAAGGTGTATTCCCAACCGGGGATCACCTGTTTCGAGATCAGACTGCCGGTCAATTTTGAAAAAGTTGCCTCCGGTCAGGCAACCGCGGTCGGAGCAGGCCAATCGAGCGACGAACAACTGCTCCAGATCCTGCAGTCCACCCACACGATTGCCGTGGTGGGGATCTCCGACAACCAGGATGCTCCGGCTTATTCTGTGCCGGCCTATCTTCAGCAGGCCGGCTACCGCATTTACCCGGTCAATCCCAATTTGGAGGCGATCCTGGGTGAAAAGGCCTATCCCGATTTGCTGGCGGTTCCCGGCCCGGTCGAGGTCGTCCTGATATTCCGGCGCAGCGAATTCGTCCCGGAGATCGTCGCCCAGGCGATCCAGATCGGCGCCCGGGTCATCTGGATGCAGGAAGGCATTATCCATGAAGGCGCAGCCGACCAGGCAGAGCGGGCCGGCCTGCAGGTAGTGATGGACACCTGCATGCGCGCTACCCACCGCCGGCTGATGGGCGGCTGAAAGCTGATGCTCAGGCTGATGTTGTGGCAGCTGCTCCTGGCCCATTTCCTGGCCGACTACCTGTTCCAGACCTCCTGGATGGTGGCGAACAAGCGACGCCCGTCCGTCCTGGGGCTGCACGCCGGCGTCCATTTCGTGGTGATGCTGGCGCTGGTGAGCCCGGCCTGGCAAACCGCCTGGCCGTATTTGCTCCTGCTGGCGGCGATTCACTTCAGCATCGACGCCGGTAAGAACTGGCTGAATGTCCACCGGCCGGATTGGGTGATCGGGCCTTACCTGGTCGATCAGGGCCTGCACTATCTCTCGCTGATCGGGATTTCGCTATGGATCGGGCCGGCCCCGCCTGGCGGCCTGTTTCTCAGCCCGGAGCTGGCAGTTTATCTGACTGGTTTTTTACTGGCAACCTACGTCTGGTTCATCAGCGAACGGGTCATGACTTATGCTGCCCCGCAGTACCGCCAGGAAGTGCTCGCCCAGGCCTGGCCGCGCATGCTGGCCCGGGCCGGTATGCTGGTGATCCTGTTGGGGGGAACCGTGCAAATTTCCGCTGCGCCCGGCCTGGCTGGATCAGCGCTGGCCCTGCCGTATTTTTCCGGTAAATTCGGGCGCAGGGCCTTGTTGACAGATCTGGCGGTTGTCCTGGGTACCCTGGTCTTTATCCGCATGGCTGCTTGAATCTTTTGAAGTGATACACCAAACATGGAATACCCCAAATTGAAAGTTCCTTTCTCATGCAAATTTCCCTCGGTG